>NZ_JASHKQ010000025.1 GCF_030056795.1 Rhodococcus sp. IEGM 1381
TGAACGCGCCCACCATGGCCGCGTAACCACTGTCCACTTTCCGGGGTGAACCTCACAGTGCGTCCGTGCGCTTTTCGCGGTGTATGTCATCACGCAGCGCACGTTCAGATCGTCACGCCGTCTCTCAGACACCGGTACGCCGTCTTTATACAACCTCGACACACACAATCCGACGTGCACCGGACCACCGTCGATCTGATCTGCAATCAGATCATGTCCGCGATTGCAGCCTCAGAGCAACGTCATTGATTATGAGCTGCGCTACTTCCAGGCACTCGAAGCACAAGTCTTGCACCTTCGCGAGTTGTCGGTACTCCAGGATTGGCTCGAACCTTCCGCGCTTCTCCGCCACGGGCTTCGTGACGTCCAGCTCGTGGGCAATCTGATTTCGCGCCCGAAACGCACGCTCTAGCAATGTCCAACTCTGCTGGTTTTTGTTTGGGCTAATCCGCTTCCTCAGCTGCGGATCGATTACACCCATCGCCCCTGCCAACTCTTGAACCCGCTCTGCGGACTGCGCGCTTGCTGCAGTTAAGGATCGAATCCACTCGGAAACGACCATGTCTCGAGGTGAAGAACCCTTGTTCAGGAGCAGCCTGACCAACGCCGACGGGTCGACCTGGCCGTTTGATCCAGTGACGTTCGCTTCTGCGAAAGACTGCAGCTTCTCGCTTGAGTGTGGATCGAACGATACGAGCGACGGTAGTGAGTTAGCAACCAATCGCTTGAGCGAGGAATCGACACCTGCACCCGAAAATAGAAGCGCTGCCCGGAGCCCATCCTGAGCCGACGCCGTCATCCTTCCCTGTGGAGCTTTTCCCTCAGCAGCCTTTTCCATTGCGTTGATCATCTTCGCCCAACGCAGAGCACTGCGTGCGCTCGTCGTCGCCGCCGTCAGCGCGTTCGACGCTTCTGTACATTCGCTTGGCATTTCAGACAGAGGAAGCACGCTCGGCGAAGGGATCTCTTCGTCCAGAAACTGTCTTGCCACAACATCCCGATAATTGAACGCTTCTACTTCTCTGGCGATCGACACTCGCTGATCCAAGCACACAATCAGAAGCTGGCGCGTCTACCACTCAGCCCGTCATCCTCAAGACAGGCGACGGGCTGGGCGGCTACGCGTTGACTGGTTCGACCCAGTGCTGCGCAAGTCCTCGGTTGTAGTTCATCCCGGCCTTGGTGCGAGCCTCGGCAATGCTCAGGTTGTGCCACATCGTGGAGTTGCCGAATCGCCGACGTTCCCGCCCATTGGTCACCCACACACACCACTGGTGCCAGCGAGAGTCGTTTTCCTTACATGGAGCTGCGACTTGAGGCAGGGTCCAGCTACGCGTTCGCCATTGTTCCCGACACCGTCGAGGACAGCACGTCGACATTTGGATCTAACGCGGCTCAATGGAGCTACTTCGAGGAATGGTTGCAACGCAAACGGGGACTTCAGTTTTCCGAACTCTCCAATCAGTAGGAACCATCCCCGTGTCGGGCCCTGCACTTCGGTGTGGGGCCTGACTTGTATCTCCGTCCAGAAAGGCGAATCTCATGGCAGGCTCGATCTACAAGCGTTGCGGCTGTACAGAAGTCGACCCCCGCACCGGCGAGCGCAAGCAGCGAGGCTCGACGTGCCCGGACCTCAAACGACCTGATGGCGCATGGAACCCCAAGCACGGCAAGTGGGGCTTCACCGTTGGCTACTTCGGCCCAGGTGGTGTACGTAAGCAGAAGGCACGCAACGGCTTTGCAACGAAGGGAGCTGCGCAGGCCGCCCTCGACGAGTTTCGTGCGCGTGCGTCCAAGGGGCAGGTCGTCAACGATCAGCTCACCGTCGCGGACTATCTGCGCGAGTGGATCAAGGCTAAGTCCGACATCAAGGCGAACACGGCTGCGCACTACGCCCGCTACATCGAGAAGGTCTGGATACCTGCGATCGGACACGTCCGCCTCAACGATCTTCGGGTTGGCCATGTCGCCGCAGTGTTCGATGACATCAACGACCGCAACGAACGGGTCGCCAGAGGCGCTGTACTCGGCCGTCGCACGACTGGCGCTGCGTCACAACAGCGAATGCGCGCGGTGCTGCGTTCAGCCCTCTCGGACGCGATGAGGGAGGGTCTCGTCAGTGCGAACGTCGCCGCACTCGTGAAGATGCCCAGCGGGAAGCGACCGAAGGCGAAGGTGTGGACCGAAGAACGCGAGCAGGTCTGGCGTGCAGAAGTCGAGGCACTGCTGATGAAGGGTCGCTCCGTCAAGCGCGCCCGCCTCCTCGCCACGAAGCCTTCGCCCGTCATGGTTTGGACACCTGCACAACTGGGCGCATTTCTCGACGCCGCATCGGAGCATCGGCTGTACGCGCTCTGGCATCTGCTGTCGCATCGCGGGCCACGTCGAGGTGAGTCGATCGGTCTCGAATGGCCGGACATCGACCTGAACGCCGGAACCGCGACCATCGAACGTCAGCGCATCTCCGTGATTGGGAAGGTCATCGAGGACACCCCGAAGTCTGATGCCGGCGGTCGAGTCGTGGCATTGGACCGCGGGTGCATCGACGTTCTGCGAGCGCACCGGGTCCAGCAGCGCAAGGATCGGCTGGTGTGGGGTGAAGCATGGGTCGACTCGGGCAAGGTGTTCACGCGTGAGGACGGTTCGGCCCTCGACCCTGAGTGGGTGTCCGACGAGTTCATCCGACTGTGCATCGACGCCGACCTACCGCACATCCGTCTGCACGACCTCTGACACGGCGCAGCGTCGCTCATGCTCGCAGCCAACGTCGACATGAAAGTGGTCCAGGAAACGCTCGGCCACGCGAACCTCGCGACGACGGCGAACACCTACACATCGGTCTACCCCGACGTTGCCCTTGCAGCAGCAGAGGCGGCGTCAGCGATCGTCCCGCGTCGTGCACGTTCGTAGCTTCACTCGCTGGCACGCAACCACAGTTCCAGTCTGAGGATTTCAAGCGCCGCGACGACTCGCGGACGGTCAGGGTCGTAACCTGCTTCGACCCACACCGCCAGCTCGATCTCGTCCATGCTCGATTAGGCGCAATGGTTCGGCGGTTGGTTCCGTTTCAGCTTCCCGCGCCCTGAGCTGCAGCGCAATCTTGGGGCGCATGACCACCGCACAGATATACGCAATTTCGCGCAGACGATTCAGGTCGACTTTGCTTGCAGTGCGCGACGCCAGAACCAGAACCAGGCAGATCGCCAACTGCGAGGCGGGATAGATCAAAACCCACGTCATGGGTCACTCCTAAAACATAAGGGTAGCCACGAAAGTCGATACCAAAGAGCATCGACCCAAAGTCCAGTTCGTCCGTGAGGGGCCGTCTGTACTTAGCGGACTACTTATCCATCAACCTCCGTGTGTGATGAACCCTTGGTCGGGAGTAACCACTTCACTGTAGCTCAGATCGGTTCTTGCAGGTCGCGTATACCTAGGTCAGCGCGAGCCGCCTTGAAGAACCTCTGTCGTTTGGCTTCAACATTCGAGCCGGTGGATGGGGGCATCGCATCGCGAACCTCTGGAGGAGCAAGAAGCATCACCGTTTCCATCGCTGAGATGACCGCCTCGCTGTAACGCTGAGCTTCACCCGCGGCCCGTGCTGCCTCGGTACGGACTTCTACTGCGTTTCGAAGTGCTGCCCCATCTGAGGGATCGGGCTCTGGCAGAGCGGCTGACTCCGCGATTGCGGCGTCAGCTTCGCGTCTTGCGTAGTCCAGATTCGACCAGTTAGACATCAATGACGCGTACGCCTCCCTCCGCACGTCAAGGAACCGTGTGGCGGTCTCGCGATCGTACGTTTCACGCCTGACCTTCTCGTCCTCCTTGTGCTGAACCTCTAGCAACCGTCTGCTGCTCCGCGCTTGTAGAATTGCTCCGCCGAACCCACCTGCAAGCGCGGCAACAGCACCGATGAGCACTTCCCACATGTGCGCCTCCCGCGATTAGCGTATCCACACCGCCCGACAATTCGCGTGCATACGTCACGTACGGTGCGATCGTTCAGTCGACGCGCGAGGGGCTCTCAGCGACCGATCTCAGCGGGTTTCGATCGCTCTTACGATCGCTGCCATGCCAGCGCCCATGGGACATCACCGCAACTGCTCACATGACAGATCACAGATGGCGATGAGACGATGCCGAGCCAAGCGGGCTTCGATGCCAACTCGCCCAGCCAAAGAGAAACGCTGCGAGGCGTGTGGGTGGACCAAATCGGTCGACAGCTTCGAACTGCCGAGCGATCTCTGCCTACGGTGCACCGGATCGAACGTTGACACAACGTGATCACACAGCGCGTTCGTGCGCACATCAAAAAAGACCCCCGACATGCTGTTGCATGTCAGGGGCCTGCTGGTGGAGCCGCCTAAGAGAATCGAACTCTTGACCTTTTCATTACGAGTGAAATGCTCTACCGACTGAGCTAAGGCGGCGTGCCTTTCGGCGTTGGTGAGTCTAACGGAGCATCACGTCGAAACGAAAATCGCCTCCCCTCGCGATCAGCCGGCAAGGCCGAGTCCTTCTGCCGGCCCGCTGAGGATCGACTTGACGTGCCTGGTCAGGTCGTCGGCGAGCACTTCGGTCTCGCCCGCTTCGATAGCGTCGAGAATCTGGCGCGCCACATCGAGTGGGTCGTTCTTCGGCACGTCGAGTTCGGCGATCATGTCGGTGTCGGTATACCCCAGATGAACTCCGACGACCAGCGTCCCCTGCGGGGCCAGCTCGAGCCGCAGCGAGTTGGTCGCCGACCAGATCGCCGCCTTCGATGCCCCGTACGCCCCCGCACCGCCCAGCCACGACAGCACCGAGTGGATGTCGATCAGTGCTCCGCCGCCGTTCGCTTTCAGGATCGGCGCGAACTCCTGCGCAATCCGCAACGCACCGAACACGTTGGTCTCGAACACCGCGCGAACGTCCTCGATCGACGTCGTCAGCAACGGTGTCGTACCGGGTGCCCCGGCATTGTTGAACACGATGGACACATCGGATGCGGTATCACCAAGGGCAGCAACCGAATCCGCGTCGGTGACGTCGAGTGCTACCGGAAAGATGCGAGGATCCGAGTCCTCGCGCGGGTTCCGTGCAGTCGCGTACACCTTCACTGCCCCACGCTCGAGCAATGCATCGACCGTCGCCTTTCCCAGACCGCGCTGACCGCCGGTCACCAACACTGTTGCTCCTTCAATCGACACCATGGCCGTCACCTTTCGAGACAGAGGTAAAATGCATTTGATTCTGTCATTGATAGTTGACCGGTGCGACATAGTCAAATACTGTTCACTTATGTCACAGTCGGCGACAGAGCGCTTTCACCTCGCACCGGCACCCGACGGCCTGCAGGTGGTTCAGAATCTGTTGAACACGCGAGCTATCGACGTGTACGGACTCCCCGACCTCATCGCCGACGGGAATGCAGCGTCCACGACCTGGGGAATGCCGCTCTCGGACGACGATGCAGCCACGCTGCGGGCCTTGCGATCCGATGTGGAAGCGGCCATTGCAGGCGAAATGGCTGCGCGCCCGGCCGTCCGAGTCGAGCTCGTACCGGACGTCGATGGAACGGTACGACTGTCACCGACCGGCACTGGGGCCGACTACATTGCGTCTCGGATCTGGTCCGAAGTGCTTCTCGCACAACGGTCCGACACGTGGCGTCGACTCAAGCGATGCAAGAACGAGTTGTGCGGATCTGCCTTCTACGACCGCTCCCGCAACAACAGTGGCGTCTGGCACGACGTCAAGACCTGCGGCAACGTTGCCAATCTTCGGGCTTCGCGGGCACGGAAAAGAGCGAAGGACTAACGCAGCACGTCGCCCAGAGTCGCCACCATCGCATAGATCGCGAATTTCGGTTTCGCGTTGACCGCCAACGACTCTCGACATTCGAGGATCGCCTCGATGCTCTTCAGTAATGCCTCGGGCGATACAGCCTTCGCCATGCGCTCGACTTGCTCGGCCATGTCGGGATGCGTTGCAGTGGCGGTCGATCCGTACGAGCGAGCGAGCGCGTCTCGGTACAGGCCCACGAGATCCATCAACGCCCGGTCCAACGAATCACGCCCGGTTCTGGTGGCCCGAGACTTCTGCCGCTTCTCGAGGTCCTTGAGCACACCGGCAGACCCGCGCAATGCGCCCGCCGCACCCTTGCCGGTTCCGCCCGCGCCCAGAGCCGTACGAAGCTCCTCGGTCTCGGCCTCGTCGCGGGAGGCACTCATCTCCTTGGCCTCGTCCTCGGCGGCCTTCACCAGTTCCTCTGCCGCGAGGTAGGCCTGATTGGGCCGGGCTGCGGCCGATGCCAGAGCCAGTGCCCGTTTGCGCCGCGCTCGCGCGTCCTCGTCGGTGGCGAGGCGACGCGCCCTGCCGACGTGCCCGCCGCTGATCGATGCGGCCCACTCCGCCGTCTCCGGATCGAGCTTGTCACGGGTCTGCAGCACCTGAGCAATTGCCGGCACCGTGGGCGTCACCAGTGAGACATGACGGCATCGGGAGCGCAAGGTCACCGAGATGTCCTGCGGATCGACCGACGGAGCGCACAACAGGAACACCGTCCGCGCCGGCGGCTCCTCGACCACCTTGAGCAACACGTTTCCGGCACCTTCGGTGAGACGGTCGGCGTCCTCCACCACGACCACCTGCCACAGACCTGTGCTCGGCCGCCGTGAGGCGATGGAGACGATGTCGCGCATCTCCTTGGTGCTGATGCTCAAACCCTCGGGTACGACGCGTCGCACATCGCCGTGAGTGCCGGCCATGGTCGTCGAACACGCCTGACAATGCCCGCACCCGGGAACACCCTCGGTAGTGCACTGCAACGCCGCAGCGAAGCACAGGGCAGCGATGGAGCGGCCGGACCCGGGAGGGCCGGTGAAGAGCCACGAATGCGTCATCGCCGACGAGTCGACGCCCGTACGGGCAGCCACCGAAGCGGCCGTCAGATCGGCCTCGACATCTTCCTGACCGACCAATCGATCGAACACACCCGCCATACACGCAACCTTAGTGGTTGCGCCCGACAACCCGAACCCGCGAACTCGCAGTTACGGCGACTCTCGGCCGTCTTTCCGTCCACAACTTCGAGCTCGACGGACTACTCCCCGTCGGTCTTCTTCGCAGGAGCCTTCTTGACCGGGGCCTTCTTCGCGGCAGTGGTCTTGGTGGCGGTCTTCGTGGCAGCAGCTTTCTTGGCTGGAGCCTTCTTCGCCGCAGTCTTCTTTGCCGGGGCTTTCTTGGCGGCCGCCTTCTTGGCCGGTGCCTTCTTCTTCACCGGACCGCGAGCACGCCTGTCCGCCAACAACTCCGACGCACGGTCATCGGTGATCGACTCGACCTCGTCGTCCTTGCGCAGACTCGCGTTGGTCTCGCCGTCAGTCACGTACGGTCCGAAGCGACCGTCCTTGATCACCATCGGCTTCTCACTGATCGGGTCGACGCCCATCTCGCGCAGCGGCGGCTTGGCTTCACCCTGACGACCCCGACGCTTGGGCTCGGCGTAGATCTTCAGAGCCTCTTCGAGACTGACCGTGAACATCTGATCCTCGTCGGCGAGCGAGCGAGAGTCGGTGCCCTTCTTCAGGTATGGGCCGTATCGACCGTTCTGCGCAAGGATCTCTTCCTTGGACTCCGGATCGACTCCGACGACGCGGGGAAGCGAGAGCAGCTTGAGGGCATCCTCGAGCGTGATGGTCGCCAGATCCATGGACTTGAGCAACGAGCCGGTCCGCGGCTTGGGGCCGGTGGCCTTCTTCGCGGCAGCCTTCTTGGCCGGTGCTTTCTTGGCTGCAGCCTTCTTCACCGCAGTCTTGACGCCGCCGCCACCATCACCGTCGCTACCGGACGGGATCGGCACGATGTCGGGCTGAGGCGGCGTCGGCTCGGGTTCCGGCTCGGGCAGGATCTCGGTGACGTACGGCCCGAAACGACCTTCCTTCGCGACGATGTCGTGGCCGGTCAACGGATCGACGCCGAGCTTGCGGCCCTCTTGTGGTGTGGCGAAGAGCTTTTCGGCGAAGTCGAGAGTCAGCTCGTCCGGCGGAAGATCGTCGGGCAGGTTGGCGCGCTGACTGATCGGGTCGCCGTCGGGATCGTCGTCGTTCTTGACCATCCGTTCCAGGTACGGACCGTAACGGCCCACGCGCACATGGATTTCGCGTCCCTCGGAGTCGTCGAACAGACGGATCGAGTTGATGGTGCGCGCGTCGATCTCCTCGAGATTCTGGCCCACCATCTTCTTCAGGCCACCGGAGCGCGCGACCGAACCCTCGGCACCGGTCTCGCCGCCGAAGTAGAAATTCTGCAGCCAATCGCCGCGTCGCTCACGGCCTCCCGCGATGGCGTCGAGATCGTCTTCCATGCCGGCGGTGAAATCGAAGTCCACCAGACGCCCGAAGTGCGCTTCCAGCAACGCAATCACCGAGAACGCTACCCACGACGGCACCAGAGCACTGCCACGCTTGTAGACGTAACCGCGGTCGAGAATGGTCTTGATGATCGACGAATACGTCGACGGCCGACCGATTCCCAGCTCTTCGAGCGTCTTGATGAGCGACGCCTCGGTGAATCGAGCCGGCGGGTTGGTGGTGTGACCGTCGGGATCGAGCTTGGTGGCCGTCACTGCCTGGCCGGCCTTCAGCGCGGGCAGGCGAGACTCGGCGTCGTCGGTCTGACCGCCCGCCTCGTCGTCGACGCTCTCGACGTAGGCCTTGAGGAAGCCGGCGAAAGTAATTGTGCGGCCCGACGCCGAGAACGTGCATTCCTCGCCGGTGCCTGCGGTTCCGGTGATGCGCAGCGTCAGCGTGGTGCCGCGCAGATCCGCCATCTGCGACGCCACCGTGCGCTGCCAGATCAGCTCGTACAGCCGGAACTCGTCGGTCTGCAGCGCCGAGTGCAGCTGACCGGGAGTCTGGAACACGTCACCCGCGGGGCGGATGGCCTCGTGCGCCTCCTGCGCATTCTTGACCTTGCGGGTGTACTGCCGCGGAGTCGGATGCACGTACTCGGGGCCGTAGAGCTCGCTCGCCTGCGCCCGTGCCGCGGAGACCGCCGAAGCGGAGAGCGACGTCGAGTCGGTACGCATGTAGGTGATGTAGCCGTTCTCGTACAGACGCTGCGCGACACGCATGGTCCGTTCGGAACTGAACCGCAGCTTGCGGCCGGCCTCCTGCTGCAGTGTCGACGTCATGAACGGCGGGTACGGCTTACGGGTGTACGGCTTGTCCTCCGCCGACGCGACCGTCAGATCCACGCCTTCGAGAGCCTCGGCGAGGCGTCGGGCACGCGGTTCGTCCAGCACGGTCACGGACTCGGTCTTGAGTTTGCCGTCGGCCCCGAAATCGCGGCCGGCGGCGACGCGATTGCCGTCGACATTGACCAGTCGGGCTCCGAAACTGCGGGGGCTCGCCTCGGCACCGGCGTCGAGCGTGGCCGAGATGTCCCAGTACTCGGCGCTGCGGAATGCCATCCGCTCGCGCTCACGCTGGACGATGATGCGGGTGGCGACGGACTGCACTCGGCCCGCCGAGAGCTTCGGCATGACCTTCTTCCACAGCACCGGGCTCACTTCGTAGCCGTAGAGGCGGTCGAGGATACGACGGGTCTCCTGGGCGTCGACCAGGTCTTTGTCGAGGTCGCGAGTGTCGGCGGCGGCCGCGAGGATCGCCGGCTTGGTGATCTCGTGGAAGACCATGCGTCGAACAGGGACTTTGGGGTTCAGGGTCTCGAGGAGATGCCAGGCGATGGCCTCACCCTCGCGGTCGGGGTCAGTGGCGAGATACAGCTCGTCGGCGTCTTTGAGCAGGCTTTTCAGCTCTGCGACCTTGCCCTTCTTCTCGGGCGAGACGACGTAGAGAGCCTCGAAGTCGTGGTCGACGTCTACGCCGAGACGCGCCCAGGGCTCACCTTTGTACTTGGCGGGTACGTCCGCGGCACCGCGGGGAAGGTCGCGAATATGGCCGACGGAGGCCTCGACGACGTAGTTGCTCCCGAGGTAGGGGGCGATCTTCTTTGCCTTGGTCGGAGACTCGACGATGACCAGACGACGCGGCTCGGCGGAGCTGTCCCCCGTGCCGTTCTTACGTGCTGCCACCTTGCTGCCGAACCTTCCCTAGTGCGTTTTCACAGGCAGATTTGCCTGTCCCACTACTAACAGACTGACATACGTCGACCAAATACTCGCAGATCAGTCACATATCGGCCTACTTCGCGTGCGGCCAAATGGTACGTGCGTCCACGTTCCGGGGAGCCTCACCGACGTTCTCGGTGAGACGCAGGAGCCGTCGTCGACCGGTGATTCTCAGTCCCGGATTGGAGCTGCGAGTGCCGATCAGCGTCGGCGCGATGCCGGCGCGCATCAACGACTGCGCGAGGACGGAATGGGTGTCGGGTGCGTGGGGATCGAGTCCGAGCACGTACCGCTCCCCCTCGGCCTCGGGACGACCGGACGCGAGCACCCAGGCGCGGAGTTCGCGAGAACCCGGAATCCACCCGGGAGGGACGGCTTTGACAGCACCCTTGGTCCACAGAGACGCCAGTGCGAACAGTTCGGGCACCGACGCGGTACGCACCAACGGCCGGTTTTCCTCCGATCGCCCCAGCTCTGCAGTCAGACCACACTGCGCGATGAGTTCGGCGATGGCATCCGCGCGCCACTGCGCGTCGACGACGACAGAAATACGGGCCGAACCCGCGGAGGTGACGACGTGGCCGGTGGCAGCCAGCAGCCCACTGAGATCGGTCACCGCGGGCGGCAACGATTCGGCGGAGAAGAAGGACAGCTGGTTCACAGCATGGACATTAGGACATCGGCGGCCACGCTCACGGCTTTCGCCGCACCCGGGTGGTTCGGATATGCGTCATCCCCCTCCCTCGATCGACTCCACCGGAGCCCACCGCGAAAGGGGGATGACAGTTCTCGACTCGGATCAGACTGCGCGAACGCCCGTAGCCTGGGGACCCTTGGTGCCCTGGCCGACCTCGAACTCCACGCGCTGGTTCTCCTCGAGGGTGCGGAAACCGCTGCCCTGAATCTCGGAGTAGTGGACGAAAACGTCAGCGGAGCCGTCTTCTGGTGCAATGAATCCAAAGCCCTTTTCGGCGTTGAACCACTTCACAGTTCCCTGTGCCATGCTTTTCCTTCTCTTTCTAACACCGGATTCGATGGAGCGCACTTTCGATCCATCGGGCCGGTTCCGACCGCTGCACTTTCTGCGAATCCCCCTCAGGATTCCCCCTGATGGACGAGCTCTCCCAGTACCGCGCCCGCAACGTGAGATCCTGCGAAGCGTAGAACGAACACAGAAGCTGCGACCGCGTCAAGTGAACCATGAACTCCGCGTTCGCAACAGTCGAAAACCGACCCTTTTCGAACAATTTCCGATGTTGTGGAATCACACAACACTGGCAGGGTGAATTGCCGCCCTCACCAGGGCACGAAGGAGCCGACGGGGGCCCGCGATAGCATGGGGATGTCGCGAACAGCCCGACGGCGCTTGTAGATCGAACGAATGTATGGAGACCGGCAGTGAGCGAGAATCATCCGCTGGGCGGTGCGGATGGCGGGAGCTACGGGCAGCGGTTGTTGGATCGGGTATTGGCGGGTTCGCCCACGAACGAGAGCCCGCTGACCCACGTCGCCGAGCTGCCGGCACGGGCCTCGCAGTTCGCTTCTTGGCCGTCGTGGGTGGGCCCGGAAGTGGTGCAGGTGATCACCTCTCGTGGGATCTCACAACCGTGGACCCATCAGGCGCGAGCGGCAACGCTCGCCGCCGAGGGCAATCACGTGGTGCTCTCGACGAGTACGGCATCGGGCAAGTCCCTGGCCTATCAACTCCCCATTCTGACGACGCTGTCCGCCGACGCCCGCGCCACCGCGCTGTACCTGGCTCCCACCAAGGCACTCGGTGCCGATCAGCTACGCACCACCATCTCGATCACCGACGAGTTGCGTTCGACATCAGACGAACTCGCCGAGGTGTTCCCCAGCGCGTACGACGGCGATACCCCGATCGAGATTCGCCAGTGGGCCCGCGCCAATGCGCGCTGGATCTTCACCAACCCGGACATGTTGCACCTCGGCATTCTCGGCTCCCACGAGCGATGGTCCCGGTTTCTGCGCAATCTTCGCTACGTCGTGGTCGACGAATGCCATTACTACCGAGGTGTTTTCGGATCCAATGTCGCGCTCGTGCTTCGTCGATTGCGACGCCTCTGCGCTCGCTACGGCGCGTCCCCGGTGTTCGTTCTCGCCAGTGCCACGACCTCGGAACCCGGACGGGCGGCGAGCCGACTCATCGGAGCGCCGTGCCAGGAGGTCACCGAGGACGGCTCTCCGCACGGAGCCCGCACCGTCGCACTGTGGGAACCACCGCTGCTGAAAGAGATCACCGGCGAAAACGGCGCTCCGGTAAGGAAATCCGCCGGAGCGGAGGCGTCGCGCATCATGGCCGACCTGTTGGTCGAGGGCGCCCGAACGCTGGCTTTCGTTCGATCCAGGCGCGGCGCCGAGGTCACCGCGCTGGGGGCTCAGAGAATTCTCGCTGACGTCGATCCGCAATTGGTGCGACGCGTCGCCGCCTATCGCGCAGGGTATTTGGCGGAGGACCGACGAAAACTGGAATCCGACCTGTCCGACGGCACCCTGTTGGGGGTCGCCACCACCAACGCACTCGAATTGGGCGTCGACATCGCCGGTTTGGACGCGGTGATCGTCGCTGGCTTCCCCGGTACCGTCGCGTCGTTCTGGCAGCAGGGCGGCCGCGCCGGACGTCGCGGAGAAGGATCGCTGCTGGTGCTCGTGGCGCGCGACGATCCACTCGACACATACCTGGTGCACCACCCCGCAGCCCTGTTGGACAGGCCCGTGGAGGCCACCGTCACCGACCCCACCAATCCGTACATTCTGGCCCCGCAATTGCTCTGCGCTGCAGTCGAACTGCCGATAGGACTGGCCGAGGCCGAGGAGCTGAGCGCGGAATCGGTACTCGAAGAGCTCGAGCTGAAGGGCTACGTGCGCAAGCGTCCGCACGGATGGTTCATCACGCCCGAGGGCCAGCAACTCTCGCCGCACGGTGCGGTGAACATCCGCGGCGGCACCGGTGTGCAGGTAGCCATCGTCGACGGTGAATCCGGCCGCATGCTCGGCACCGTCGACGGCGGACGAGCTCCCGCCACTGCACATCCCGGTGCCGTCCACATCCACCAGGGCGAATCGTTCGTGGTCGACGAACTCGATCTCGAAGCCGGTCTGGCGTTGGTACACGCGGAGCAACCCGAGTGGAACACCTCGGCCCGCGAGATCACCGACATCTCGATCACGGCGGTGCACGAATCCGTCGACTACGGCGAGGTGCGCGTCGCACTGGTTCAGGTGAACGTCACCCATCAGGTCGTCGGATATCTCCGACGCCTGCTCTCGGGCGAGATTCTCGATTCCATCGAACTCGACATGCCCGCGCAGACACTCGACACCCGAGCCGTCATGTACACCATCACCCCGGAGTTGTTGGAGCACAGCGGTGTTCCGTACGAGCGATTCCCCGGATCTCTGCACGCGGCCGAGCACGCCGCCATCGGGTTGCTGCCCTTGGTCGCAACGTGCGATCGATGGGACATCGGCGGAGTGTCGACAGCCCTACACCCCGACACCGGGCTGCCGACGGTCTTCGTCTACGACGGATACGACGGCGGAGCCGGATTCGCCGACCGCGGCCACGTGGCCATCGCAGATTGGCTCGCTGCCACGAAGGACGCCATCGTCTCCTGCGAATGCCAGACCGGATGCCCATCCTGTGTGCAATCCCCCAAATGCGGAAACGGCAACGATCCACTGGACAAAGACGGTGCGATTCGAGTGCTGACCGCGGTACTCGCGGCCGTCACTCGGGAGGGTTGAGCGGCTGGGTTCAGCGGCAACGGCAAACGCGCGCGCGTTTGCGGTGGCTGGGGCATCGTCAGCAGTGGCATCAGGACGGATCGCTACCGATGCCGATCGACAGAGCAACGGCAGACGACCGGATGTGCTCTTCGGCCGACTTCATTGCGAGCTCCGCATCGCCGGCTTCGACGGCGGCCAGAATCTGCCGATGTTCGGCCTTCAGTGTGTCGGCCAACGAGTCCCAATCCTCGATCTTCAACTGCGCAGCGAGGATGGGCGCACGCATCGATTCCCGGATTGCTGCGGTGAGCGACGCAACGAAGTCGTTACCCGAAGCCTCGGCCAAGGCGATGTGAAAGTTAGTGTCGGCATCGTTGAAGACCTCTCGGGTGACACCCCGCGCTTGCATGATCTCCACGGCGTCCCTGGCCTGCGCAAGCTTGTCCTGATCAGGTGCCACCGCGGCGAGGTGAACACTTGCCCGCTCCAGAGCAACTCGCGTGCTGATCAAGTCGTCGATCCGAAAGTTGGTCAGCGCGACGTGCAGGCGAAGGAGACGAGTGAGCGCCGGCCGCGGCAGAGCCGCGACGAAGGTGCCGGCACTCGGACCCGAACCCGGTGACGAGCGGAGGATTCCGCTGCTCTCGAGGACGCGCACAGCTTCGCGGACCCCGGCCCGGCTGACGTCGAGCTGCGTTGCGAACTCCCGCTCGGGCGGCAGCGGATCTCCGACGCGCAGGTCACCCGCCATGATCCGTTCTTCGATCGCATCGATGACAAGTTCGTGCGCACGAGCCCGCCGGACCGGCTTCCACGGAAGCGGTTCGTTCTGCGCCCGTCCAGCGTCGTCAGCCATACCGGTCATCCAACCAGAAGAAGGTCTGTGCCTTCAGCCTCTTGACCCCATTGAGTGTGATCCATATCATTCTCTATGTGGTCAGACCTCACACACCCTGAAGGTCTCGAATGGAGTAACTGTGTACACACCCGAACTTCAACCGCTCGCGGGCAGCATCGGACTGTCGGCCGCGGTGGCCTGTCTGCCGCTGCTGACGGTCTTCGTCGCGCTGGGCCTTCTTCGCTGGAAAGCCCACTTCGCCGGTCTGGCCGGGCTCGTCGTCGCACTGGTGGTGGTGGTCCTCGCCTACGACATGCCGGTGAACCTGGCCGGGCTGTCGGCCACGCAGGGATTCACCTTCGGGTTGTTCCCGATCGTGTGGATCGTGATCTGTGCGATCTGGTTGTACGAGCTGACCGTGACGAGCGGACGATTCGACGACCTGCGCCGCATCATCGACTCGATCTCCGACGATCCGCGCATCCAGGCCATCATCATCGCGTTCGGCTTCGGCGGGCTACTCGAAGCCCTCGCCGGATTCGGCGCCCCCGTCGCCATCACCGGTGTCATGCTCCTGGCCATCGGTTTCGCTCCGATGCGCGCAGCCGTCGTCGTACTGCTGGCCAACACCGCGCCGGTTGCCTTCGGTGCCATCGGCATTCCGATCCTCACTGCCGGCAACCTGACGGGCATCGATTACCACGAGATCGGCGCCTACGTGGGCCACCAGACCCCGTTCATTGCCCTGTTCGTGCCGCTGTTCATCGCATTCCTGACCGATGGTCGACGCGGCGTCGCCCAGACCTGGCCGGTTGCCCTGGCCGTCGGCGTCGTGTTCGCCGTCGCGCAGTGGGTCAGCGCAACCTGGATCTCGGTCGAGTTGACCGACATCATCGCCTCACTGGCGGGCATCGCCGCAGCAGTCGTCGTTCTGCGATTCTGGAAGCCGACCGGATCCGATGCGGCTCGCGAACGCATCCTCCTGGCCCGAGATGCCGACCTCGATTCGGGGAGTTCGGGCACTGCCCCGATCACGCCTGCACCCGTCGCCACCCTCACCGTCGAAGCCGCACCACTGACGACCCAACGAGTGTGGCTCGCACTGTTTCCTTATCTTCTGGTCATCGCAGTGTTCTCGGTGGCCAAACTATGGTCCCCGGTCACCAAGTTCCTCGCCTCGACCGACATCGCCGTACCGTGGCCCGGTCTCGACGGCAACATCCTCACCGCCGCCGGTTCCCCCGCCGCCACCACCATCTACAAGTTCACCTGGCTGTCCACGCCGGGAACACTGCTCCTGATCTGCGGTGTCATCGTGGCCGCCGTCTACCGCGTCAGCGCTCCCGACGCCGCCCGTCTGTTCGGCAGCACCCTGATCAAACTCCGATTCTCCGCTCTCACGGTGGGCGCGGTTCTAGCGCTCGCCTACGTGATGAACCAGTCGGGGCAGACCATCACCATCGGCACCTGGATCGCCGGCACCGGCGCATTTTTCGCCTACACTCTCCCCGATTCTCGGGTGGCTGGGAACCGCGGTCACCGGTTCGGACACCAGTGCCAACGCCTTGTTCGCGACGCTGCAGCAGACTGCAGCGATCAACGCCGACATCGACCCCACCCTGCTGGTCGCCGCCAACACCTCGGGTGGTGTGGTGGGAAAGATGATCAGCCCTCAGAATCTCGCCATCGCCGCGACCGCGGTGGGGTTGGTCGGGCGAGAGTCCGAGATATTCCGAAAAGTCATCGGGTGGAGTCTCGGCCTACTGCTTGCCATCTGCCTCTTGGTCGGACTCCAGAGTTCGGTACTGGCCTGGATGCTCCCCTGACCCGTTCTCGCCCCCACTCACCGCAATACTGCACAGAATCGAGACCATGACATGCCCATCAAACGGCAGATTCCCAAAGCTACCGACCTGCGCGAGGTCCTCTCGTTCAAGAAGCCCGATCTGAATCTGCGTCGGCGACGACTGAACGCCGCACTCACCATCGACGATCTCCGCACCATCGCCCGTCGTCGTACCCCACGCGCGGCATTCGACTACACCGACGGTGCCGCCGACGCCGAGATCTCGCTGTCGCGGGCTCGTCAGGCCTTCCGCGACGTCGAGTTCCATCCCTCGATCCTGCGGGACGTCTCCTACGTCGACACCTCGACGACGGTGTTCGGTGGGCCGTCCGCGCTCCCGTTCGGTATTGCACCGACGGGATTCACCCGCCTGATGCAGACCGAGGGTGAATACGCCGGTTCGGCCGCAGCCGGGGCAGCCGGAATCCCGTTCTGCCTATCGACTCTGGGCACCACGTCGATCGAGGACGTCAAGGCCACCAATCCGAACGGGCGAAACTGGTTCCAGCTCTACGTCATGCGAGACCGTGACATCTCGTTCGGGCTGGTCGAACGCGCCGCGAAGGCAGGCTTCGACACACTCCTGTTCACGGTCGACACACCGGTCGCCGGAGCTCGCCTGCGCGACAAGCGCAATGGGTTCTCCATCCCGCCGCAGTTGACCGCGTCGACGATCGCCAACGCCATTCCACGCCCATGGTGGTGGTGGGACTTCCTCACCACCGACAAACTCGAGTTCGCCTCGCTGTCCTCCACCGGCGGCACGGTCGGAGAGTTGCTCAACTCGGCGATGGATCCGTCGATCTCGTTCGACGACCTCGACGTGATCCGGAAGATCTGGCCCGGCAAGCTTGTTGTCAAAGGTGTTCAGTCGGTGGCAGATTCGGCCCGACTCGCCGAACTGGGAGTAGACGGGATCATTCTGTCGAACCACGGAGGCCGACAGCTCGATCGTGCTCCCGTCCCCTTCCATCTTTTGCCTGAGGTCGTCCGCGAAGTCGGCTCCGACTTCGAAGTCGCTGTCGACACCGGCATCATGCACGGTGCCGATATCGTCGCCTCCATCGCGATGGGTGCGTCCTTCACACTCGTCGGCCGGGCGTACCTCTACGGCCTGATGGCGGGCGGCCGCGAGGGCGTCGACCGCATGATCGACATCCTGCGCGAGGAAATAGTGCGCACCATGCAACTGCTGCAGGTGAATTCGCTCGCGGAGCTGACCCCGGAGCACGTCACTCAACTCACTCGATTCGCCCCTCTGCAGTCCGGGGCCCGCGCGCTCACACCACGCTGACCGCTGGAGACGGGCGGGCGTCCGGTCACCCCGGCCCCGCCCGCGCCGAGGCGGTGGCGTCGGACATTCCGAAGCGTCCGAGAAACACCGGCTGACCCACCGTCACGATCACGTCCCACTCGTCGATCGTGCACTCCTGCAGTTCCGTACCCATTCGCACCGCCAACGCCCGCGCAGATTCACACGCATCTACCACCCCACGATCAAGAGCCCCCGCCCCGGCCAACGCAGCGAGATCGGCCGCCGACTGCGCCTGATGACGAGCGCCCACCGCCGAGCCGACGTGCATCACCATCACCACGACGGCGATCAACGCCGACATCGCCAGCGCCGCCAACACCGTCGCGCCACCCTCGTCATCACGCAGCACCTTCCGAAGACCAAGCCTCATTCGGGCACACTCGGTTCCGCAGCAGCAACCGCCTCCGCCGACAGCGTCAATCCCGGCAGCGGACTCTCCACCTCCACCCTCGCGACGAAGAACTCCCCGTCCTCGGTCACCGTGATGCGCGCACCCTCCGGCGCAACCCGCTCCCCCACCGAAATTGCTCGAGCCGCATCCCCTCTCGCCGCCAACCGAGCTGCCTCACGGGCCGCATCCACACAGCCGATATGCATCGTCACCGACACGATCGCACCGATGCACACCACGATCACCGCGACGATGGACGCGATAGCGAACGCCGCCTCCACCGTCACGGCACCATCGTCATCGCCTGCGGTCAGACGGTGGTGTTGAGCGCCTTGTCGATGATCCCCGTCAGTGCCGTCACGATGCTGTCGCCGGTCACCACCGTGTAGAGCACCGCGCCGAATGCCGCGGCCGCGATGGTGCCGATCGCATACTCCGCCGTGGACATCCCGTCGTCCTCCACCCCGAACAGAACGATCCGAGTCTTCAACTCCTGCAGTGCGTTCTCGATCATCTCGATTCCCCTCCCTGTTGTCCGGTGCGGCAGTTCCGCAACGGAAGATTGTGTGCGCGGCGGTCACAGCAGACCGCCGCCCAGTACGTTGCCCGCCAGGCCGATCACCACGGGGATGATCCCGAGACAGATGAAGGCAGGCAGAAAGCACAGACCCAGCGGCCCGCTGATCAGTACGCCCGCGCGTTCGGCTGCCGCGGCCGACGCGTCCTCGGCGCGAGTTCGTTGTGTCGCAGCCAGTTCCGTCATCGCCGACGCCATGGACGAGCCGGCCCGTGCAGATCGGCGTGCCATTCGCGCCAGTGCCTCGGTTTCCGGATCGTGCGCGACGGCGTCCCATGCGGTCTCGGCGTCGGCCCCGAGTTCGAGCAGATCGGCGGCTTTGCGCAGCGCCACCCCGAACGAGGCGGGAGCGGACTGCGCTGCGGCTGTAGCGGCAGTTGCTATCGGAAGCCCCGATCGCAAGCAAGCAGCGAGGAGGTCGAACGTCGTCGCCACCGCGAGTGGATCGGGTCTCGAAGCATCGACGGTGTCGATCTCGGCGCGGCCATCGGCTGCATGTCTGCGCAGCCCAGTGCCAACCGAAGGCACAGCCACCAACGCCGTTGCCAGACAGAGGACTGCAGCCCACATCATGTGGTCACCTTGCCGGTGATCGCGTCGGTCCACAGCAGGCCCGCGCAGCCGAGCGCCGTTCCGATACACAGCAGAATGCCGCCCATCCCACCGCCGAGCAGAATCTGCAGTGGCTTCGCACCCATCAACTGGCCGAGCGCAACACCGAGGATCGGCAGACCGGCCAGCACCAACGCAGTAGCCCGCGCACCGGCCAGCGACGCCTCGGTTCGTTCGCGGAACCGTCTGCGCCCCAGCATGTCGTCGCGAACGGCGTCCAGCAGCTCGGCGAGCGCGAGCCCATGCTCGTCGGCCACGTGCCACGCTGCGGCCAGCCGGCCGAGCTCGGCGTCCAGCAGCGAATCGGACGCGGCAATACCGTCGGCAGCCCTGCCGCCGAGCCTGGCCCGCGAGGCCGCACCGCGCAGCGCAGCCGAGGCAATTCCGCCGCATTCGTCGGCCGCCACCGCACTGGCCGTGGCGGGGTGAGATCCCACACGAAGCTCGCCGACGATGACCTCGACTCCGGTTGCCAACCAATTCAATTCGGTCGCACGTCGATCGCGCTCGAGCCGCCGCCTGAAGCGACTCCACCCGGTACCTGCCGCCACCGCCGCTGCGCCCACGGCCCAGACGCCACCGAGCCACCACACCGCGCCTGCCGCAACCAATGCAGCGCAGCTCGGCACCAGCCATCGCGGTACCGTCGATACCCTCACCTTCCCCCGCGGTAGGCCTCGAGACCCATTCGGCCACAACAGAACTGCGGAAGCGAAGAGCACCAGTACGGCCGTCATCGAGCATCGCCGCAGCGTCGGTCCAGCAGTTCGACCAGTCGACGCTCACCCGGCAGTGCGTCGCGGTCGACAGACCAGGCCGGCACGATGTGTACCCGACCGGTCGGATCGACGTCGACCACCCCGATCTCCCGGAGCCGTCGTGTACCGTCCGCGCTGCGATGAACGTGGAGCACCACCTGAACGGCCGCAGCAAGCTGACTGTGCAGCGCATCGCGTCCCATTCCACCCAGCGCTGCAAGGGCTTCGAGACGCGCGGGCACTTCGGCGGGAGAGTTCGCATGGATGGTTCCGGCTCCGCCGTCGTGGCCGGTGTTGAGAGCCGTCATCAGGTCGATGACCTCGGCGCCGCGTACCTCACCGACGACGAGCCGATCAGGGCGCATCCGCAGTGCCTGACGCACCAGTTGCCGCACCGATACCTCCCCCACGCCTTCGACGTTGGGCGCGCGCGCCACCAGACGCACCACATGCGGATGTGCCGGTGCCAACTCGGCCGCGTCCTCTACGCAGACGATCCGTTCGGCCGGGTCCACCTCACCCAACAGCGCGGCAAGAAGTGTGGTCTTTCCTGCGCCAGTTCCTCCGACCACCAGAAAGGCCAAGCGGCCGAGCACGATCCGGCGCAACAGTTCGTACCCGTCTTCGGTGACGGCACCGGATGCACGCAGTGCTGCGAGACCTTGGGTTGCCGGTCGCAACACCCGCAGCGACACACACGTTCCACCGCTGGCCACCGGTGCCAGCACAGCATGCAGCCGGACGCCGAACACGTCCCGCCCCACTCCGGGCAGCCGACCGTCGACCCAGGGTTGCGCGTCGTCCAATCTCCGACCGGCCGACAGGGCGAGCCGCTGCGCCAGCCGGCGCACGGCCGATTCGTCGGCGAAGCGAATCTCGGTGCGTTCGAGTCCGCGCCCACGATCGATCCATACCTGGTCCGGCGCGGTGACCAGAACATCGGTCACTCCCGGCTCGGACAGCAGCGGCTCGAGCGGGCCCGCTCCGGTCAGCTCCGTCTGCAGAACACGAAGAGCCGCAAGCATATCCGTGTCACCGATGACACCGCCTGCCTCGGCTCGGATGGCCGCGGCCACGGTCGCCGGAACGGGAGCGGCGGCAGATACAGCAAGGCGATCACGGACGCGGTCCAACAGATCCGCGGTGACGACGGCGCTCATGCTGCCCACCGCCGTCCGCTGGGCTTCTGAGCGAATGTGTCGAGCACGCTGTTCGCGGCAGCGGCCAGTGGTGATCGGCGGCCCAGCACGAGGCCGCCCCGCTCGAGACGCTCGGCCAATCCCGGCTCGGCGCGCATCGACGTCAACAGCGGTAGATCGAGGGCGACGGCAATGTCGTCGGCCCGCAGCCCGCCCGGCGCAGGCCCTCGAACGACGATACCGACGTTGGCATTTCGATCTGCCACGTGCGCTGCCACCGCTTCCGCGGAGGTGACGGCGCGTAGCTCTGCCGGCAGTAACAGCACGACGAGGTCCGCGGCCGCGTACAGCGCGTCGGAGATGTCGCCGGGGTGACGCGGGACATCGCACACCACCAGATCGCCCGCTGCGCGTCCTGCGTCGAGCACAGCCGTCACAGCGACGGCAGTCAGCCCGATGCTCCGGCTCTCGGATCTGCCAAGCGCCAACACCGACAGACCGTCTCGCGAGGGCAGCGCACCGTGCAAGGCGTCAGCGGATACTCGACCCCCTTCGACGACCAACCCGGACCACCGGAGACCGGGCGTGTTCTCCCAGCCGAGCAACAGATCGAGTCCACTGCCGTATCGGTCGCCCTCCACGAGCAATGCGCGCCAACCCACGCTACTGCCGCTCAGACCGAGTGCAGCAGCGAGCGTCGACGATCCCGCTCCACCCCGCGCGCCGACCACGGCGATGACGCCACCATCTCCAGTCGGTGCCGATGCGGGCTCGCCGAGTATTCGAACGAGCGCGTCCTCTTCGGAGGGCAGCGAGATCACCTGTTCGGCCCCGAGGGCAGTGGCGGTTCGCCAGTCGTCCAGAGTGGGCGGCGCAGCCGTGACCAGAATGACACCCTCCCGCCGCGGGAATCCGCTCGACAATGCCGTCTCGGCGGACGAGAAATCGATCAGAATAATTCCGGTGCGATCCCAGATCGACCGCGTCGAACCGATACCGACCAGTAAGTTCTGCTCTTCCACAACACAATCCGCGGCTGCAGCAATTCGGTACACGTCCTCGCGGAGGCCGCGAAGTTCGATCGACATCATGACCGCCGGCTGTGCGCTCCGTTGTCGCGAGTCCGTTTCCATGCGCCAAGCCTGCGTGAGAATCTGCTCGAGATGCGCGCGACTTGGGAAAATGTGGATAGATTCGGCCCTGTGGATGAATAACGGTACTGATGTACCAAATTTCGGCCTACCCCAGAAAAGAGGACGACCCTCGCCAGGGGGGGAGGAGGCGAGGGTCGTCTGGTTCAGCCCCGGGGGGTCGGGCTGAACACCGCCCGGAATGAACCGGGCTCGTAGAAAATACTACACCCGTGGACATCCTTGTTTGCAAGTTCAACCGTCGGATTTTCTGGACGAAGTTCTGCCGAGTCCCCCAGTGTCACCACGCAACATCCACCGGTCACCACCGGCCACTATGGTGACAAACGTGACCCAGAGCGCGAGCAACGACGACGCCCCCGCCGGCCGACGCCCAGCGCGCGTCGCGGCATTCTTCGACCTCGACAAAACGATCATCGCGAAGTCCAGCACGCTGGCTTTCAGCAAGCCGTTCTTCGACCAAGGTCTCATCAATCGTCGCGCGGTACTCAAGAGCAGCTACGCGCAATTCCTGTTCCTGCTCTCCGGGGCCGATCACGACCAGATGGAACGCATGCGCGCCCACATCGCAAGCATGACCGCCGGTTGGGATGTCGAACAGGTCCGCGCTGTCGTCGCGGAAACCCTGCACAACATCGTCGATCCCCTCGTGTTCGCGGAAGCCGCCGACCTCATCGCAGACCACAAGCTCCGAGGACACGATGTCGTGATCGTCTCGGCGTCCGGCGACGAAATCGTGCATCCCATTGCAGAACTGCTGGGAGCCGACCACAGCATGGCGACCACGATGGTGACCGTGGACGGAAAGTACATCGGCGAGGTCGACTTCTACTGCTACGGCGAGGGGAAGGTCGACGCCATGAACTCCCTGGCCGCGCAACATGATTACGACCTGGCTTCGAGCTACGCGTATTCGGATTCGATCACCGACGTACCGATGCTCCGCGCTGTCGGGCACCCGACGGCCGTCAACCCCGATCGCGCACTGCGCAAGGAAGCCGCTTCCAACGGATGGCCGATTCTCACGTTCTCCAACCCGGTTTCACTGCGATCGCGTATCCAGACCCCGTCCGGAAAGACCGTAGCGGTCAGTGCCGCAGCAAGTTTCAGCGCTCTTGCCGCAGGTGTGGTCACCTACGGACTACTTCGTAGAAAACGATGAGGCACAAACCCTTGATGTGAGGCGCGTCACGGGGTACAAAGGACGTACGGAAGAACGCAAGGCCAAGAACGAATCGGAAGAGAAGATTCGCTCTCCCGACCGGGATTCCCAGCACGGACACCGGCACCCACGCGGAGCTTGCCACCTAATGGCAGAAGCGCTGTGGGCCTGCGAAATTCGCCAATGATCAGCAAGAACCCTGCACCGGTTGCAGGGATGACCTCATCACTGTCGAATTCTCGCCGAGGCCACGTGGTAGTCCATCACAGCCCACCTGTGCACGCTTGGTAACCAGGCGCTCCGTGCTAACGGGCGGCGACGTCGACGCAAGTCGACATCGCCGCCCTTTTACGTTCTCACTACTGCGCAGCCTCGGCAATCGAAGTCGCCTCTGCCGCACCGGCTTCGAATGCTCCGCAGCACAGGATCACCCAACTCCCGACGCCCGTCGCAGTACCCTCGGCGAATCCCGACGCGCCGTCTCGGTACGCGTTCGCTCGACGCATCCAGCTCACCTCGGGCACGCCGAGGTTGTGCGGATCGAATCCCGACGATGCGGCCACCAGCCTCGATGCAGCCCGCGCAACGATGCCGTCGGCCGATCCGAAAGCTTTGAGCGTCAACAACTCACCGTGCACCACTGCGGCGATCACCGGGGCGGGTGCCGAGGTTCCGCCGGTCACCAGCTGAGCGAGCAGATCGAGTCGCTCGCCGACTCCCGCATCGCCACGAGGACGACCGAGGGCGGAGGCGTCGTCGACGAGGTCGGCCGCGGCCAACAAGTGCAGGCGAGCAAGGGTCTGCAATGGGGCACGCTTCCAGGTCGACAGCGTGTTCTGCAGAGCGTCACCGTCCAGGGCGGCGGCGACTCGGAGCGCGCCGGCAAGGATGGGGTCGCCTTCTTCGCCCTCGCGGGGAAAATCCATCGAACCACCCTCGAGCGCGGACGACGAGCGAGCCGCACGCACCGCAGCCTCGGCTGCGTTGGCGGGCCAGCCGCGACGGTTGGCCTTGTGCCGATGCACCGCGCCCAGAGCGTCACGCGCACGTTCGGCGGAGTCGACAACTCCGGGCAGTTCCAACAGCGGGGCGAGGGGGTCCGTCACGACAGACGACGGTACCCCCTCCCCTTACCCCTACTTTGCCCCTGCCGCCAACAGCTCGGCGCGTGCCTGGCGACGCTTGGCCTGTTCGGCCGGATCCGGCACCGGGACGGCCGCGAGCAGCCGCTTGGTGTACTCGTTGGTCGGACGGCGCAGGATCTGGTCCGTCGTACCGAATTCCGCCAGCTTGCCCTTGTTCAGCACCGCGATGCGCTTGGCCAGTACCTCGACCACAGCGAGGTCGTGACTGATGAACAAGCACGCGAAACCGTACTCACGCTGCAGTTCCTTGAACAGATCCAGCACCTTCGCCTGCACCGACACATCCAACGCGGACGTCGGTTCGTCGGCCACCAGCAGCGTCGGCTCCAGGGCGAGCGCCCGCGCGATACCGACTCGCTGGCGCTGCCCACCGGACAACTGGTGGGGATACCGGTTGCGCATGGTCCGCGACAGGTGCACCTGATCGAGCAGTTCTTCGACCTTCTTGTTCCGCTCGGAGGCACCGAGTTCGGTGTGCAACAGCATCGGCTCGGCGATGGACTGGCCGATCGGCCAGCGCGGGTTCAGCGACGAACCCGGATCCTGGAAGACGATGCCGACCTTGCTGCGCACCGAACGCAGGTCACGGTTGGACATGTTCGTGATGTCGACGCCGCCGATGGACAACGAGCCGCCGGTGAGCTTGTTCAGCCCCACCACGGCCTTGCCGATCGTCGACTTTCCCGAGCCCGATTCACCGACGAGTCCGACGACCTCACCCATCTCGATGTCGAGGCTGACCCCGTCGACGGCCCGGAACACGGTACGGCCCGGGTAGTCGATGACGCCGTCGACGATGCTCAGAGCCCGAGTGTCCTCGACAGCGCTCGGCTGGGCGATGGTGCCCGCCGCCACGGACTCCATGCTGCTGCCGAGGTGCGGAACCGAGGCGAGCAACTGCTGCGTGTACGGATGCGCCGCGTTCTTGAAAATTGTTTGTGCAGCATCGGTTTCGACGATGACGCCGTCCTTCATCACCGCGATGCGGTCGGCCATGTCGGCCACCACACCCATGTCGTGGGTGATCAGCACGATCGACGCGTCGATGCGGTTACGCAGGTCGCGCATCAGGTCGAGGATCTCGGCCTGCACCGTGACGTCCAACGCGGTGGTCGGCTCGTCCGCGATCAGCAGCGACGGATCCGACGACAGCGCCTGAGCGATCATGGCGCGCTGACGCTGACCACCGGAGAGCTGGTGCGGGTAGTAGTCCACCCGAGTCTCCGGATCAGGCATCTCGACGAGCTTCAACAACTCGACGGCCCGCGCCTTCGCTTCCTTCTTCGACAGCGACGTGTGCGCGCGGATGGCCTCGGTGATCTGCCAACCGATCGAGTACACAGGATTGAGCGCCGTCATGGGCTCCTGGAAGATGACCGCTACGTTCTTACCGCGGATAGGAGCCAACTGCTTCTCCGGCAAGCCGACCAGCTCACGCTCGCCGAGCACGATGCTGCCCGAGACGCGCGAATTGTCGGCCAGCAGGCCGGGAATTGCCATGGCGGTGGTCGACTTACCGGATCCGGACTCACCGACGATGGCGAGGACTTCTCCGGCGGCGACCGTGAACGAGACGGAATCGGCGGCCTTGCGCCATACCTTCTCGACCTCGAACTCGACCGTCAGATCGGTGACGGTCAGAACCGTGTCCTTCTGGATACTCATGTCAGTTCCGTTTCGGATCGAGTGCGTCACGAAGTGCGTCGCCGAGCATGATGAACGCGAGCACCGTGACGGAGAGGAACGCGGCCGGGAACAGCACCAGGTACGGTGCCGTCAGGAACACGTTCTGACCGAGGTTGATCTGCAGGCCCCACGAGATCTCGGGAGCTTGCAGTCCGATTCCGAGGAACGTCAGCGTCGCCTCGGCCGCGATGAACGTACCCACCGAGATGGTGGCGTAGATGATCACCGGCGCAAGGGCATTGGGCAGAATGTGCCGCACCAGAATACGGTACGTGGACGCACCGAGCGCCTGAGCGGCCTGAACGTACTCGCTGTTCTTGATCGCGATGACACTCGATCGGACCAGTCGCATCGCCGTCATCCAGCCGAACACGATCAGAGCGAGCGAGACGGTGAAGATGGTGCGCTGTTCGGTCACCGTCAACAGGATGAGGGCACCGAGCAGGAGTGGAATTCCGAAGAACACGTCGGTGAACCGCGCCAGGATGCTGTCGGTTACTCCGCCGAAATAGCCTGCGAGAGCACCGATCAGCACACCGATGATGAGCACACCGATGACCGACAGCACACCGATCGACAGCGAGATCCGCGCACCGTAGATGACGTTGGCGTAGTAGTCGCACCCCTGGATGTCGGTGCCGAACCAGTGCTCGGCGCTCGGTGTCTGGCGCGAGTCGGACAGCGAGCACACCCGAGGGTCGATCCCGCGGGCAAACAGTTGCGGGAACACCGCCATCACCAGGAGCACAGCGAGCAGGAACGACCCGATGATGAAGAAGGGGCTCTTGCGCAAGAACTTCCACGCGTTGCCCCACAGGCTGGCCTGGCCGACCAGATCGACGGCCTCGCCGGTGATGACGTTGCCGGGCTGGCCTTCGTCCGCGGCGTGCTGAGCTGCGCTCGAATCTTCTTTATTCATAGCGAATCCTTGGATCGAGAACCGCGTAGAGAACGTCCACCACGAGGTTGAAGAAGATGTAGAAGAACACGAAGAGCGTCACGATGCCGACGACGACGGCACCTTCCTGACGCGCCAGTGCGTCGTAGATCGCGCGCCCGAGACCCGGCAGGTTGAACACCGTCTCCGTCACGATCGCACCGCCCAGCAGACCGCCGACGTCGGCACCGATGAAGGTGACGACGGGGATCAGCGAGTTGCGCAGCGCATGCCGAACGATGATGCGCCGGTTGCTGATTCCCTTGGACTTCGCGGTACGGATGTAATCCGCCGCCATCGACTCCGCCACGGACGTGCGTGTCAACCGGGCGACGTACGCCATCGACAAAGAGGCGAGCACGAGGCCCGGGAGCAGGTAGCTCGACCACCCGTTGTTGATACCGGAGATCGGGAAGACACCCAGTTTCACCCCCAGCGTGAACTGCGCGATGAAGCCGAGGACGAACACCGGAACCGATACCAGCAACGTGGTGGACACCAGCACGAGGTTGTCGAAGAACGACCCCTTCTTCAGGGCCGAGAGCACACCCGCTGCGATTCCCATGATCGTCTCGAAGACCACGGCGACGATCGTCAGCTTGATGGTGACGGGCAGGGCCCGCTCGATGGTGTCGAGCACGGGGCGGCCGGAGAAGTCGGTGCCGAAATTGCCCTGGAAGAATCCACCGATGTACTTGAGGTACTGGACGACCAGATTGTCGTCGAGGTTGAAGTCGTCGCGCAGCTGCGCGACGACGGCAGGGGCGAGCGGGCGATCTCCGGCAAGGGCGCGGATGGGATCACCGGGCAGTGCGTAGACCATGGCGAAGATGAGAAAAGAAGAGCCGATCAGGACGGGAATCGTCAACAGTAATCGGCGGGATATGTAGCGACCCACTGTGGTTTCTCCTTGAATGCGGCGATCCTGCGAATCGGGTCTCGCTGACGCAGGTCTTCGGTAGGCGTCGAGCCCACCGCCGAAACGAACCGGTGGGTGGCAACGGAGTCACGTCCGTTGCCACCCACCGGTGTCCGTTATTAGCTGACTACAACGTCTTCGAGGACGATGTCGCCGGTGTTGTCGATCTTCACGTCGGAGACGCGATCGGACCACACTGCCTGATTCAGGCCGTAGAACAGCGGGGTGGAGGGCATCTGCTGAATCAGGATGTCCTCGGCCTCCTGGTACTTGGCCGTCGCCGCGTCGACGCTCTCGGCGTTGTTACCTTCGGCCAACTTGGCGTCGAACGCCGGATCGTCGAAGAACACATAGTTGCTGCCGGCCGGCGCGAGTGCTGCCTTGGAATACAGCGGTGCCAGGAAGTTGTAGATCGACGGGTAGTCCATGACCCAGGCCGAACGGAACGGGCCGGTCATACCCTTGGCGTCCTGCAGCGGCAGGTACTGGGCGAACTGAAGATCGCCCCGCAGTGCGTAATCGACACCCAGGTTCTCGCGAATCTGGTTGCCCACGGCCGTCATCCATGAGTCGTGGCCGGCACCGGCGTTGAACCACAGGTCGATCGGCTGGCTACGATCGAAGCCGGCCTCGTCGAGCAGGCGGTTGGCCTCGTCGGCGTTGAGCTCGCAGGTGGTTCCGCATGCATCCTCGCGGTAGCCCTCGACCACGGGAGACGCGAAGGAGTTTGCCGGAGTTCGGGTGTCGGTGAAGATTGCGGTCGCGATGGCCTGGCGATCGATGGCCATCGAGAATGCCTTGCGCACGTTCGGGTCCTGGAACCGCGGGTCGTACGTCGGGAAGCCGAGCGAGGTGATGTCGGGACGGGCGCGGTCGGCGTAGCGATCACCGAACTGATCTCGCGCGGTCGCCCAGGCGTCCTCGGGCAGATCGAGCATGATGTCGAGTCCGCCGCCCTGAATATCGTTGTAGCCGGTGTTCAGCTCGGTGTAGACCTTGAAGTTGACGCCCGCGGACTTGGCGGCGTTGTCACCCTTGTAGTCGTCGTACTTCGTGACGGTGAAGCCCTGTCCCGGAACGAATTCCGAGTCGGCCTTGAACGGGCCGTTACCGATCGGGCGGGTACCGAATGCCGTCGGGTCGGCGTAGAACGCCTCCGGCAGCGGGTCGAACGCGGTGTAGCCGAGTGTCAGCGGGAAGATCGCGAACGGTCCGTTGAGCTTGACTGTGAAGGTCGTGTCGTCGACGACGCTCAAGCCGCTCAGTTCGGTCGCGGCGGGCTCGGCGGTGTCGCTGCCCTGCAGATCCGCATAGCCTTCGATGTTCTCGAAGAAGTACGAGGCACCGAAAGCGTTGGTGCTCAACGCATTATAGCTCCACGCCTTGGTGAAGGACTCCGAGGTGACGGGAGTGCCGTCGTGGAACGTCCAGCCGTCCTTGAGCTTGACGGTCCAGTTGACGTTGTCCTCGGACTCGACGGACTCGGCAACGCCGTTGTACTCGACGCTGTTGTCTTCGTCGTTGAACGTCACCAGCGGAGTGAACAGCGCCTTGAGTACCTGGCTGCCTTCGCTCTCGGTGGTATTGCCGGGAACCAGCGGATTCTCGGGCTCGCCGATGTAGATGCTGTAGATCCCGTCGGCGCTGCCGCCGGAGCTCGAGCCCCCGCCGCCACAGGCGGCGAGCAGGCTCGCACTCATCAGCACAGCCGTGGTGACGACCGCGGCACGTTTGATACGCAAGGAAAATCCTCCATCCAGATGTGAGCATGGGGTCATCCATGCTCAGTTCCTCGGGCGCGACGCCCGGGGTTTCGTGGGCGACCGCATGGCACGGCATGTGAGCCGTTCCAACGATCTGATGGGATGGACTTTAGACACATCCTGAAACGAACATGTGAACTCCCCCAGATTTTGCTGACCGGTGGGTAACTCCGAAACATGGTCGAAATGTTTCGGCAAGTCGATTTCCCACAGTTCGGATTCGAGCGGCTTCGAACTCGCTCACCGACGGCCCTGATTACCGCCCATCGTGCGGAAACTACCGATCACCGCAGATCAAGGGGTTGCAGGCGATTGCAACGGTGCGATCGCGATCACATGTGACTACCCTCACTAGGGGCTCGAGACCGGCTGACAAGTGCCGTTTCATGGGTGAAAAGCATCGGACGAAAGAGAGCTATTCGAGATGACGACCAGTACCTCCGGGACAGACGAGACCGCAGTTGCCTCCTACGCACCCTCGGCCGAGTTCGCGGCTCAGGCGAACGCCAAGGCGGATCTGTACGCCGCCGCGGAGAAGGATCGACTCGGGTTCTGGGCCGAGCAGGCCCGCCGTCTCCACTGGCACACACCCTTCACCGAGGTACTCGACTGGTCCGACGCCCCCGTCGCCACGTGGTTCGCCGACGGCGAGCTCAACGTCGCCTACAACTGCGTCGACCGCCACGTCATCGACGGCCACGGCGACCAGGTCGCCATCCACTGGGAAGGCGAGCCCGGCGACAGCCGCGACGTCACCTACGCCGATCTGCTCGCCGACGTCAGCCAGGCCGCCAACACCCTCACCGAACTCGGCCTCGTCTCCGGCGACCGCGTCGCGATCTACATGCCGATGATCCCCGAGGCCATCGTCTCGATCCTCGCGTGCGCCCGCCTGGGCCTGACCCACTCGGTCGTCTTCGCCGGCTTCTCCGCCACCGCACTGCGCTCACGCATCGACGACGCCGAAGCCAAACTCGTCATCACCACCGACGGCCAGTGGCGACGCGGCAAGCCCGCTCCCATCAAGGACACCGTCGACGAAGCCGTCGACGGAGCGGCCTCGATCCAACACGTGCTCGTCGTCAAGCGCACCGACTCCGACGTCGCCTGGACCGAGGGGCGTGACCTGTGGTGGCACGAGACCGTCGCCAACGCGTCGAAAGAGCATGAGGCCCAGCCGTTCCCGGCCGAGCATCCACTGTTCATTCTCTACACCTCCGGCACGACGGGTAAGCCGAAGGGCATCATTCACACTTCCGGCGGCTACCTCACCCAGACCTCGTACACCCACCACAACGTCTTCGACCACAAGCCCGGCAAGGACGTCTACTGGTGCACCGCCGACATCGGTTGGGTCACCGGACACTCCTACATCGTCTACGGTCCGCTCTCGAACCGCGCCACCCAGGTCGTCTACGAGGGAACCCCCAATTCACCCGACGAGCACCGGCATTGGAACGTCATCGAGAAATACAAGGTCTCGATCTACTACACCTCCCCCACCCTCGTCCGCACCTTCATGAAGTGGGGCAAGGAAATTCCCGAGGCCCACGACCTGAGCTCGATCCGCCTGCTCGGATCCGTCGGCGAGCCCATCAACCCCGAGGCGTGGCGCTGGTTCCGCGACGTCGTCGGTGGCGGTAGCGCCCCGATCGTCGACACCTGGTGGCAGACCGAGACCGGCGCGATCATGATCTCCCCACTGCCCGGTGTCACCTCCACCAAACCCGGCTCGGCGATGACCCCACTGCCCGGCATCTCCGCCAAGATCGTCGACGACGACGCCAAGCCACTGGGCAACGGCGGCAACGGCTACCTCGTCCTCGACGAGCCGTGGCCGGCGATGCTGCGCGGCATCTGGGGCGACATGGACCGCTACAAGGACACCTACTGGTCCCGCTACGCCGAAGAGGGCTGGTACTTCGCCGGCGACGGCGCCAAGTACGACGACGACGGCGCACTGTGGGTGCTCGGCCGCGTCGACGACGTCATGAATATCTCGGGCCACCGCATCTCGACCTCCGAAGTGGAATCGGCACTGGTCACCCATCACAGTGTCGCCGAGGCCGCGGTGGTCGGTGCGGCCGACGACACCACCGGACAGGGCATCGTGGCGTTCGTCATCCTGCGGGCCGGCGAGGAGAACACCGGCGATGCGTTGATCGCCGAACTCAAAGCGCAGGTCTCCAAGGAGATCTCACCGATCGCCCGACCGCGCGAGATCTCCATCGTGCCGGAATTGCCGAAGACCCGCTCCGGCAAGATCATGCGTCGCCTGCTCCGCGACGTCGCCGAGGGCCGCGAACTCGGCGACGTTTCCACCCTCGTCGACCCGAAGGTATTCGAGGCGATCAAGAAAGGCCGGTAGCGGACAGTGGTGCGGTTAGGTGCCCCGTGGGGCACTGAACCGCACCACTGCCTCAGGCACTCAGGTCGAACACCGTGTAATCGCCGACGGTCCTCGGTGTGAAGGTCGCGGCGACCCAGTCACCGATCGCCGACGGCCTGGTCTTGCCCGTTCCTGCGATGAAGTAATGGATCTTTCCCGCGGCCACGTCGGCCTCGAATTGGTCGAGTGTGGGCGAGGGGTCGGTTCCGGAGAATCCACCCACCGGCATCACCGGGTCGTCGGTCGCGAGCTGCAGAACCGCGGCGGCATTGGATCCGATGGTCGCCGCCGCCCAGGTGTACTTCTGCCGATCAGCCTCGAGGAGTCCGGTCAACTCGGAGTCGGGAGCTGATGGGGAGCCGAATTGCGTTGACCGCTCCGCATCTTCACCCTCTCGACCACTTCGGTACGCGGCCTGGTCAGACGCAACAGCGGGCCCGGCCGACGGGCCACCTCCGGTGTGCGGAGTGACCACGGTATCGGCGACGTATGCGACGGGACCCGCAAGAGCGACCGCAATTGCCATCGCCCCCAGCGCAATCGACATCGAACGGGACCCACGGAACACCAGGGCCACTGCGACGACAACCCCGACTCCCAGCACTACCCACCGCAGCCACGGCAGAAATTCGGGAGTGCGGGCGAGAAAAACGAACGAGGTAGCCGTCGTGATCGCCGATGCCAGCACGAGAACCGCACGCCACGCGGGCTTTTCGCGCCTCACCCACAGCTCACGGAGGGCCGCTCCGACGATGGCGGCAATCGCCGGAGCGACGACGATCGTGTAGTAGGAGTGGAAGGTGCCCGACATGAAGCTGAACACCAGCGAGCACCCGACGAGCCACAGTCCCCACATCACGAACCAGGCTCTCCGAAAGTCCTGCCGAGGAGCTCTGCCGCGCAACACGATTCCCGCGACCACGAGCACCAGTGCGGCCGGGATCAGCCACGAGATCTGGCCACCCTGGGCGGCCGCGAACATTCGGGTGATGCCCGTCTGCGGCCCGTGCCCACCCGGCCCGAAACCGCCGGCCTGCGCTGCATCACCGGCAGACGATCCGACGGTGCCCGCGTGTTCGTTACCGGTCAACCTGCCCAGGCCGTTGTAGCCGAAGGTCAGATCCAGAATGCTGTCGGTCTTCGATCCACCGACCCAGGGCCGGTCCGCCGCCGGCACCAGTTGCACGATCGCAACCCACCATCCAGCGGAGACGAGCACGCCGGCACCAGCGGCCAGCAACTGCAGAAGTCGTCTTCCGAGCTTGGGCGGACCGAACGCGGCGTAGGCCACGGCAAGAGCCGGAACGACAAGGAACGCCTGCAGCTGTTTGGTCAGGAATCCGAGACCTACTACAGCGCCGGTCAGCACCAGCCAGCGAGTGCGTCCGTCTTCGACAGCACGCAGCATCGCCCACGCTGCCCCCAGCAGGGTGAGGGTGAGCAAGGCGTCGGGATTGTCGTAGCGGAACATCAGCGCGAAGGTCGGGGTGGTGGCCAATACCGCGCCGGCAATCAACGCTGCCCCGTATCCGAATCGACGGGCGACGATCGCGTACATGATTCCCACACTCAGCACGGCCATCAGCACCTGCGGCAACAACAGCGACCACGAGTTGAGACCGAAAGTCCGTACCGAGAGTTCCATGATCCACAGCGATGCCGGCGGCTTGTCCACCGTGATGGAGTTCGCGGCATCGGACGAACCGAACAGGAACGCCTTCCAACTGATCGAGCCGGCCTGTACGGCCGCCGCATAGAAGGAATTACCCCACTGCTCGCGGTTCAGATCGAGGGCATAGGCCCCTGCTGTTCCGACAAGAAGGGCGGCGAGACTGGGCAACGCCCAGCGTGGGCGGGCGATGTCGTGTTCGAGGACGGTCACAATCGATCACTGTTGCCCTCGATCCTGAGGATGTGCCAGCAACTTCCTGACAATCGACCGTCAATCGCCACAGCCATACGAAGAATGCCTGAATTGTCTGCACTACAACGACTTCGAGGCCGCCCATGTGAGCGGAACTTCGTAGCCCACTACGGGCGGATTCGAGCGGTGGTTGCAACGTGCCTGATCATTAGGGATGTTTGC
>NZ_JASHKQ010000008.1 GCF_030056795.1 Rhodococcus sp. IEGM 1381
ATTGCAAACATCCCTAATGATCAGGCACGTTGCAACCACCGCTCGAATCCGCCCGTAGCCTGCTACGAATTTCTACTCACATGCGCGTAGCGCTCAATCGCTCCCAATCGGCTTCGGTTTGATCTGCATACAGCCGCGCGAATCGGCCCAATGCGAGGTCGAGTTCATCGGAATCGCCCGTGTATCCCGAGATCATCGACGCGCCGCTCGTGCGGGCATGTCCCTTGGCCAGGAGGCGTCCAACCACTCGCGCGTAGTCGACGAGAGCAGGCGCGTCGATCGACGAGAGATCGATCGTCCCCTTCATGTTGCGGAACTGCCGCACGTAGTACTGCCGGCCGGCGATGGTGGTCCATCCGAGCAACGGATCGCTGACCGTCTGTAGATCCTGTTGATACTCGACGACACGTTGCCCCTGGTGATCGTGCCAGGCCGATTCTCCGTGCACGTACGGTGCGAGCACCGATCGTCTGGCCTGCTTGAGCTGCAGGAACACCACATCGTCCTCGCTGGTGCCCTCGAGTAGCGCGACGTACGCCCGAAGCCCGACACTGCCGACTCCGACGACGCGATGCGCGACGTCGATCAGCGTGTATCCCCCCAGCACCCGACGCCAATGCGGGGTGAGGGTGAGCAGGTATTCGTCCAGCCCGACGGCGAGGAGCTCTTCGTCCTTCGCCGAGATACGCGTCGTGATAAGCGGCTCCTCCACGATCCTGCGCTTGCCCTCGTGCTCCTCGGTGAATCGAGGTAACACGCGGTCACTGGTGCGTCGACGCGCTTTCTTGGTGGCGCGCTTGATCTCTTTGCGCAACGATCCGGCAGTGGCGTCCCGTTGCAATTTCTCCGCCGTCAGACGCTGGAACGAACGTGACATCAGCGGCTCGTCCGCCAGCCTGGCCACCTCGATCCGATACGAGGACACACAGGCGGTGACGGCATCGCGGCACTGATCCTCGCTGCGTCCGTTCTGCCGCCCGGCCACCCAGATGCTGGCGGCGAGGCGTCGTAGATCCCACTCCCAGGCTCCCGGATGCGCCTCGTCGAAATCGTTGAGGTCGATGACGAGGTCACGTTCCGGTGAGGCGTAGAAGCCGAAGTTGCCGAGGTGGGCATCGCCGCTGATCACCGGGTTGATCCCGGTCGAGGGCAGCATCGCGACGTCCCGAGCCATGACGATGGCCGTTCCGCGCAGAAATCCGTAGGGGGATTCGGCCATCCGCTCGAGGCGAGTAGGGATCAACCATTCGATTCGACCCTGGTGCGAGTACTCGATCTGTTTGACCGGGTCGGGGCGATCGTGTGGCGCTGTCCACTCCCCGAGCGAGGCGATCGGCACCTTCTCGCGCAGGCGTCGACCCAGTTCGTACCGTTCGGCCCGGGGGAGCGGCCGAGCGCGTAGCGATGCGTACGGTGCGCCGTCGACCCCTACCGAGTCGGTGACGACGGTGTGACCTTTTCCGGAGCCGGACATGTGAGATCACACTAATCGAGCGCTACGGGGCGGCTTTACCGAACTTCCAGTATCCGGTGAAGCAGATCTGCGACTTGGGCACGGAACGCTCGTTCACCAGGTACCGGCGCAGGCCCGTCGCCAGTCCCTGTTCACCCGCCACGTAGACGAAGGGATCCACGTCCGGAAGCTCGGCCTTCTGCACCGCAGCCAACGCAGCCTCGCCCGGCTTGGCAAGGTGGTGCGGGCGCACGATCCACTCGATCTCGACGCCTGCCTGCATGTCCTGCTTCGCAATGTCGGCCTCGGTGGGGACTTCGATGAACGCCTTGGCCAGTACGTCTTCCGGCAACGACCGCAGAATGCCGAGAATGGCCGGGGCCGCACTCTCGCCGCCGACGAGCAACTGCCAGCTCGATCGTCCGTCCACGGTGTGGATGCGCCCTTCGTCGAAGATCGCGACGCGATCGCCCGGAGCGGCCTTCTGGGCCCACGCCGACGCGGGGCCACTGCCACCGCCCGTCCCTCCACTCCCGTGCACCACGAAGTCCACATCCAGCTCCGGGCCGTCGCCGTGCTCGCCCTGTCCCGCAGCCCGGTACCGGCTGATGGTGTAGTTGCGGACCACTGGCCTGGTGTCCTTGGAGAACGCCAGATACTGCGCGTACCAGAGCATCGAAGTAGCGCTGGGAACGCGCGGCTCGTCCTGGCCCGGCTGCGGCAGAAACAGGCGAAACCAATGGTCGTAGCCCATGTAACGGAAGTTCGACAACGAATCGCCGCCGAGGGTGACCCGGATGAAGCTGGGGCTGAGTCGGTCGCTTTCGAGCACGGTGAGGCGGTAGAAAGCGGGCGTGTCCGGCTTGAGGTACTTGCTCATTTCGCAGAGGTTAGCCGACCCTAATCAGTGATGGGGTTGCGTCGATTTCTCTCAGTCGGTCCTGCCGCGTCGGTAGCGCTGGACCACCTTGGCTCCGACGGGTACTGCGAACAACATCATGAAGACCCGGATGACCTGTGCCGCGACGACGAACGTCACGTTTGCGCCGGTCGAGGCAGCGATGGCAAGTACCGCGTAGACCCCGCCTGGAGTGGTCGCGAGGTAGCCCTCGTATCCGCTCGTCCCCGTTGCCGACGCCAACCACAATCCGAGCATCGCGCAGCCGACCGTGACGGCGATGATCAACATCAGCGATGCAGGCAGCACCCGTGAGATCGACTTGAGGCTGGCGACGGTGAAGCGCAGTCCGGCCTGCCATCCGATGACGATGTACGCGGCCCACAGCGACAGCGTCGGGACGGACGCGTCGAAGGAGAAACCCAGGACGTCGGCGCCGGTAGCGATTATCAGCGGGCCCAACAACGCCGGGGCCGGGAATCTCAGAGCAGTCGCGAGCAGCACGCCGACCCCGCCGCAGACCAGCACGAAGGCCAGATCCACGTACAGCGGAGCTCCGGAATCGGCAAGCATCGTCGACTGCCCGGGCTGCGCACGGAACACCAACGTCGACACCAGGGGCAGGGTGGTCGTGACCAGAACGACGCGCATGTACTGCACCACCGCGACGACCCGTTCGTCGCCGCCGAGTTCCTGGGTGATCGCCACCAGGCCCGATGCGCCGCCTGCGACCAGTGCCAGCGAGCCGGTCAGCGAATCGATGTCCTTGCGTAGGCCGAGCAGCGCACCGGCGGCGATGGACAACACGAGCGTGCCCACGCACGCCAGCACCACCGGAATCCAGGCGTCGCCGAGTGAGGTCAACGTGTCGCGCTGTACGAGTGTCCCGATCTCGACGCCCAATACGGCTTGAGCGATCATGCCGAGTCGGCGCGGCAGCGGTGCGCGTTCGGTGCCGGTGGTGGGTGCCCAACCGGCAAGCGCGAAGATCACCGCCACCAGCAGAGCAACGAACAGCGCTGCCGACGGAACCCCCAGGGAGTCCGCGCCGACCGTCAGTCCGACAGTGACGGCAATCAGCAGCAGCCAGCGAATCAAGAAGGTCGCTCGATCTCACGAACCTCGGGCGGCAAGCCCCACTCGGTGCGGCCGAGACGACTGAGCGGAGCAATGGCCTCGAACTCGGGCAGGCCGTCGTCGGCGAGGAATTCGGGACGTATCGACAGCGCGACGACGGTGCCCATGACGACGAAGCAGTTGCCCACCTCGACGACGCGATGCAGCCTCGCTTCGATGGCGATCGGTGCGGCTGCCACTCGCGGCGGCGTCACGATCGCACTGGGTTCGCTCTCGATGCCGACAGCCTCGAACTCGCTGACACCGTGATCGAAGCTCGCCGAGCTGTCGTTGACCTGATCCACCAACGGTGCCGTCGCCAGATTGACGACGAACTCGCCGGTGGCCTCGATGTTGCGCAGACTGTCCTTTCGGCTCACCGACGTGAATTGCACGACCGGCGGCTCCACCGACGAGACCGTGAAGAAGCTGTAGGGCGCGAGGTTCGCCACACCGTCGGCGGACACGGTGGACACCCACGCGATGGGCCTGGGCACCACCGACGCAGTCAGGAGCTGGTAGAAGCGACGTGGGGTGACCTCATCGGGTCGGAAGACTGTACGCACCCCTCAATACTGTCAAAGCCCGGTTGCGGCGGCCGACCGGAGCATCTGACACTCTGGAAACTGTGAACCCGTCCACCGCTCAGGCCACTGCTGTCGTCGACGAACTGGCGCGCAGCGGGATCGAAGACGTCGTGCTCTGCCCCGGCTCGCGGAACGCCCCGCTGGCGTTCGCGTTGCAGGAAGCCGATTCGGCCGGACGTCTGCGGTTGCACATGCGTATCGACGAGCGGACCGCCGGATTTCTGGCCATCGGACTGAGCCTGGGCAGCGGCCAACCCGTACCGGTGGTGATGACGTCGGGAACGGCGGTGGCCAACCTCGGGCCCGCCGTACTCGAAGCGAACTACGCCCGCATCCCGTTGATCGTCATCAGCGCCAACCGGCCGTACGAGATGCTCGGTACCGGAGCCAATCAGACCATCGAGCAGCTCGGCCTGTTCGGATCCCAGGTTCGCGCGACCATCAGCCTCGGGCTCGCCGAGGAAGGTCCGAAGCAGAACAGTCAGTGGCGCAGCGCGGTCTCCCGCGTCATCGCGGCAGCCCGCGGCGCGCGGTCCGGCAACGCCGGGCCGGTGCAATTCGACATCCCCTTGCGTGAGCCCCTCGTGCCTGGAATCGGCGATTCGGCCGGCCGTCCCGAGGGTCGGCCCGGTGGGGTGCCGTGGACGTCGACCACCCAGGCGACACTCGACGTGCCGGTCGAGCTGGACCTGACAATCGACACCGTGGTCGTCTCCGGGCACGGCGGCGGCGTCCGTCCGGAGCTCGCCGGCTTGCCGACAGTCGCCGAGCCGACCGCGCCGCTGCACGGAATTGCGTTGCACCCCTTGGCGCTTGCTCAGTTGAAACCGCGTCAGGCCGTCATCACCGGTCGTCCGACACTGCACCGACAGGTCTCGGCGCTCCTGGCCGACCCCGCCGTCGACGTCATCGCGCTCACCACCGGGCCGCGTTGGCCCGACGTCTCGGGCAACGTATTGGCCACCGGCACTCGAGCGGTCACCACCGGTGCGCCCGACCCCGCCTGGATCGCCCGTTGCGCCACTCTGTCCGATAAGGCCGAACTGGCTGTGCACGAACAACTTCGAGAGCATGCCAAGCCGACGGGGTTGCACGTGGCCGACGTCGTGATGTCCGCGTTGGAGCCCGGAGACCAGCTGGTGCTCGGAGCGTCAAACCCCGTGCGCGACGCGGCCCTGGTCTCGACTCCGATCCCGGACGTGAAAGTTTTGTCCAACCGCGGCGTTGCCGGCATCGACGGCACCGTCTCGACGGCCATCGGTGCCGCGATGGCCGGAAAGCGGCGCACCATAGCGCTTCTCGGGGACCTGACGTTTCTGCACGACGCAGCGGGCATGCTCATCGGAACCGGCGAGCCGCGTCCTGACGATCTGACGATCGTGGTCGCCAACGACGACGGCGGTGGCATCTTCGAGCTGCTCGAGCAGGGGGATCCGCAGTATGCGGGCGTGTTCGAGCGAGTATTCGGTACGCCACACGGAATGGATCTCGGAGCGTTGTGCGCGGCCTACCGCGTGGAGCATCGCTTGGTCGAGTTGTCGGAGCTGGCAACCGAACTCACCGCGCATGCCGTGGGAATCAGGGTGTTGGAAGTGACCACGGAGCGATCGGGATTGCGGGATCTGCACGCGGCAATCCGCGCCCGGCTGTAGCAGCGGTCCAAGACCGTGCCCGACGACATTTTCGAGCATCCGCGGCTGACGGCCATCTACGATGTGCTCGAGGGTGATCGCTCCGACCTGGACGTGTACGTGTCGGCGGCCCTGGATACTCAGGCCCGGGATGCACTGGATATCGGCTGCGGCACAGGAAGTTTGGCGCTGCTCCTCGCCTCTCGCGGGATAGTGGTGACCGCACTCGACCCAGCGGCTGGGTCACTGGACGTGGCCCGACGCAAACCGGGTGCCGAACAGATTCGGTGGGTTCAGGGGTATGCCGAGGACATACCGGAGCTCCAGGTCGATCTGGTGACGATAACGGGCAACGTGGCGCAGGCCATCGTCGACGACGACGCGTGGTCGCGCACGCTGGCGCGAATCCACGACGTACTGCGTCCGGACGGATCTCTGGTGTTCGAGACTCGCATTCCCGCACGCACTGCCTGGACCGAGTGGAACAGGCGAGATTCTTTCTCGGTGCGCGATATTCCAGGTGTGGGCCGGGTCGAAAGCTGGGTGGAGACCACCGGGGTCGACGGGCCCCTCGTCAGCTTTCGGTGGACCTACGTCTTTGCCGGCGACGGGGAAGTTCTGACCTCGGATTCGACGGTGCGTTTCCGCGAGCGTGAGGAGCTCGAAAGCGCGCTCGTCGAGCACGGATTCACGGTCGCCGACATCCGCGATGCTCCCGACCGGCCTGGCCGCGAAATGATCTTCTACGCGCGACCGGCCATGTCCTGAGAAAGTTCCTGATTCAGTCGCTTGTGCGAGAAGTACGCCTGTACGACCCAATATGCAAAGCAGCCCATCAGGATCAGCGGTATCCAGAAATCATGACCGTAGTCGCCGTCCACCGCCGACCAGACGGCGTTGACTGCTGAAACGACCATGAGCAGCGCCAAGCCGAACAGCCGAACACCGAACGGGATGCGATTCTTCGACGACCACATGGTTACTCCTTTTCCGGTACGGGGTTCGTCCCGACCGTTGTTGTGTGGGGGCGATGACATCTTCATCGCGGAAAGATCCGGTTTCGAGCGCCGCCGTCCGCAGCGTGAAACCGTTTGCAGCGGAGGGGGTTCTATGCCCGATGTGTCCGGACGACGTGACCGACTCTAAGCACGCCGGCTGGATCGTGGTCCTCGGCGAGTGCCGCCAGTCGTTCGGTCGTGTCTTCGTCGTAGCACCGCGCCAACCCCTCGGGATCGGCTGCGGGTGAGAAGTTGGGGAGCTCTCGTCCGGTCGACCACGGTGCCATCGCGTCCATGACTGCCGCCGAGTGCACAGGCACAGCGTCGGCCACCGCCGGGGCGAGGACACCGATCAACAGCAGAGAGTAGGCCGCTGTGCGATGACAGAACGCGCTCGGCCGATCAGACCTCGACAAGGCTCCGCCCAACAGTCGCACCTCGGTGATGGCCTGGGGTGATCCCGAATCCGGTCCTGCGGCCGCCAGCAGCGTCTCGACACCGTCGACTGTCAGATCCGACAGCACGGTGTGCCGCTCGTGGGCGGGCATCGGATCGACCGGATCGGAATGGACACTTCGGATCTCGGAATACGGCGTCGGTCCGATGGTGTCGACTATCGGCTCGGCCACCGCCCGTATCGGAGCCAGGGTGCGCTCTGCGCGCTGCTGATCGGTCAGCGTTGCATAGCGGACAGCAACGGTGAATTTCCCGGCCAGCGGCGGCGGGACGTCCGGGATGTCCGGTAACTGCAAGAACGCGATGGAGGTATTCGCATCGGTCGGGAGGTTCGCGGACCACTGCTGCCACGCGCGCAGTACCGACGCTGCATCGGCACCGTCGAAATACAGTGCACCACCGTAGAAGTGCGCGATCGGCAGCAGTTCGATCTCGACCTCGGTCACGATTCCCAGAGTGCCCTTGCCGCCGCACAGCCCCCAGAACAGGTCGGGATGTTCGACGGGGGTGACGTGCAGTTGTTCACCGGTTCCGATGACCAGATCGAACGACCGGACCCGGTCCGAGGCCAGTCCGACCGACCGCGCCAAGGGTCCGACACCGCCGCCGGTGAGGAACCCGACAACGCCGACGTCGGGGGCCGATCCGACGATGGGAGCCAAGCAGTGGGGTGCGGCCAGATCGATGACCTCTTGCCAGCGGACACCCGCGCCGATCCGTGCCGTTCGAGCCTGCGCGTCCACAGTGCACCCGTTCAACGCAGACGTCAGCACCAGGATCGACGACTCGTCGATCGGCAGCGCGCCGTGGCCGGTCGAGGCAACTGCGACGGTGAACCCGTACGCGGCTGCGACGCGCATCGTCGCGCTCACATCGGCTGCCGTCGTCGCGACCACCACCGCGCGCGGCGCGACAGGAATATCCAATCGCCATGGGGTCGCCCTGTCGTAGCCCGGCTCTCCCGGACCGGCAACGATGCCGGTGACGGCGTCGCGCAGGGCAGGTGTCGGATCGGTTCCGGGTGGTGCGTCGAGAATGCTCACGATCGTCCTCGGTGTTGGGGATCAAGGTCGTTCCCGACGCTAAAGGTCCGCGTTCGGTCGAGACCACCGACTTAGCCGAACGTCCGAGAAGCCATAGCCGAAATGCACGAGCCGATCAGACAGCGCCGGAAATGTGAACGGCCGCAGCGCCGCCGCCGTGAAGTTGCTCCAGGAAGGAGGCGAGCAGTGGTGGAATGTAGGTCGCCGAATACACGAGTGTGGCGCGCGCCAGCAGTGGTGGTTCGAGCGATAGTGCCTTTCCGCCTGCGGCGACGACAGGACGGGACATCGGTTCGGTCATGACCGCAGCGCCGACTCCGCCGGCAACCAGACCTGGAAGTGCGTTCAGGGGAATTCCCGACAACACGATCCTCGGTTCGATCGCGCTGGTCTGAAGAGCCACCAGTGCCTCGTCGCCGCCGATCGTGCGAGCACTGGTGACCATCCGCAGCGGACCCGTCGAAGCCAACTCGACGAAGTCGGCTATGTGACCCAGATTCGGAGGTAAGGCAAGTACCAATACCTGATCGGACAGCCACTCTTGTTCGAGGTCGTCGGGGGCGTCGCCGTCCAGGACGATCGCCGTCTCCACCAGGCCCGTGCGGACCGCGTCGATCGCCTCGGCCGGATCGACGATGGGAACGATGTCGATACGCGCCTCCGGGCGGGATTCGGTGAACGAAAGCACGAGATCCGGCATCACCAACCCGTACGAGACACCCACCGTGACAGCGAGAGTCATCGGTCCGGACCGACCCTCCCGCAAGCCGTCGACAAGCCGCTCGAGAGTGCGATGATCGACGACTGCCTGTCGCGCGAGGGGAAGGACCGCGGCACCCTCGGGAGTCAGCGCCAGTGCGTTGCCGGTGCGGTGAAACAGGGTGATTCCCAATTCGGTTTCGAGATTCTTCAGCGTTGTCGACATCGTCGGCTGGCTGACCCCCATCGCGCGTGCCGCATTGCCCAGACCCTGCTCATCGGCGATAGCGACTAGGCACTCGAGCATCGACGTGGTTACGTTCACTGCACAATTGTGATCGGTTGTGTACGACGACGACAGGGGGACCCTATGGAGATCTCGTCTCGACTGGTGCGCCAGTGCGTGGCGATCGCCGACTTCGGAACGATCAGCGCAGCGGCTGAGCAGCTCGGGCTGACCCCGTCGACTCTCTCGCGTGCGCTCGCGCGGTTCGAGGAGCAGACGCAACTGACTGTCTTCCGGCGCAGCGGCTCACGACTGGAACCCACCGAGGTCGGCCGCGACCTTCTCCGGGCTGCTCGACGCGTAGTCCTCGATCTCGACCTCGTCGCATCCGTGGCGGCCGACGCAGCAGGGGGCCGGGCGGGCACGATCACGATCGCGGCTCCGCCCGGCGCAGCCGGGTCTCCCCTTGCCGCGCTCGTCGCCGCTGCTGTGCGGGGACGACCACAGCTCAAGGTCGATATCGAGCGGGCGCAGTCTTCTACCGAGGCAATCGAGTCGCTGCGCAACGGTCACTGCCAGCTGGCCCTCGTTCCGCGTCTGGCCACTCCGCCCGATCTCGCCGGGGTACACATCGGTCGTCACGAGCTCGCCCTGATCATCCCGTCCGCGTGGGTTCGGAAGGGACTCAACATCACCGATGACCACGAGTTGCGGTGGTTGGGGGAGTTCCCCTACGTCGAAGGCAGACCGGGTACGTCGTCGACTCATGCCATGGCACGACTGCGACGCGCGGGGGCTCGTCCGCGCGCCGTCGTCACCAACGCCCCCCTCGCTTCTCTCAACGGACTCGTCGCGGCCGGGGTCGGGGCAGCAATCATCACCAAGACTTCGGTGCTGCAATCAGATTCGCGCATTCGCGTGGTCGACCTTCGGCCATCGTTGAACTATCCCCTGACATTGATGCACCGTCCCGGTGAACAGTCGCCCGTAACTCGAGTAGTTCTCGATCAGGCGGCAGAGTTGGACACGAGTGCCTAATCCGGTATGAGCGAGGCGGGTCAACCTTTTTGCGCCGCAACCCATTCGAGAGTTTCGCCGGTTTCCTGATCGATCATGTCCTTGATCATCTTGTTGATCAGGTCCTCGATCTTGCCGCCGACGAGGGGGATTTTCACGGTCGATTCACCCGTGATGAGCAACTTCGCACCGGTGCCGTCGGGCTGCAGTGACAACGTGCCGGTGATCTTGGCCGGTAGGCCGGTGGTACTGCCGGTCAGCGTTCCTTCGGCGTGGTCGCCCTCGAGCGGTCCCCAGTGATCGGTGCGGGAGACGATCAGCTTGCCTTTGATGACCTTGGTGACGAATCCGGGGAGCTCGTTGGTGCCGACCTCTTCGGAGATGTCGACCGTCAGGCCGCCGTCGGCGTGCTTGTTCAGCTCGTACCCGTCTGTCTTCTTCGCTTTGGCGAAGCGAGCCATCCACTGGTCCTCACTGGTCAATGCTGCGTGCACTTCAGCGGGAGGATTGGACGCGCGGAGTGTGTGTTCGAAGCTGCGAGACATGAGAGCAGACGCTACCCGAGCCGAGCAGAATCGGCTGCGAAGTAATCTGTCGAAGTGACCGACACAGCCCGAGGCAGCCGAACCCTGCGCAGGACCCGGCTGATCGTGCTCGTGGTGGCCACTGCGATCTCGGTGCTGGCCGTGTTGCTGGTGGTCGGAGCCTGGCGAAACGACGTCACTATCGATTCCGACAAGGGCACCGCCACCGCCGAAGTACTGTCGGCAGGCAAGCTGCGGTCGGCCGTCAGCTTCATCACTCCGGACGGCGTGACGCACAACCCGGCGCTCGGCGTCCTGTATCCCACCAACCTCGTCGCGGGCCAACGCATCGAGGTCGAGTACTACAAGGCCGACCCCGACGACGTCGAACTGCTGGTGCGGGTCGCCGGCCGTGACGCCTCCGTCGCCATCGTTCCGGCCGGATCGGTTATCGTCGTCACCTGGTTGATCGCCGGACCCGTGTTGTTCTGGCTGCGTCGCAAGGAGACCCAGCGCAAGGAGGCAAAGTATGCGTAACGCCAAGCAGTGGGGCATCGCCGTGCTCGCCGCGGTGGCCGGGTTCGCGTTGGTGAATTTCGGCAACATCGCGTCGTCGATCGTCGTGATGGTGCTTGCCGTGGTGTTCCTTCTCGTTCTGACGACTCCGTTGCTGTATCCACGTTCTCTGTCCGACGCCGCCTCGCGGACTCTCGCGGCCGAGAAATCGGTGCCGTTGGTCTACTGGCGGCCTGGCTGCATCTTCTGCCTGCGGCTGCGGGTGGCGCTGCTGCTACGCGGCAAGAAAGCGGTGTGGACGAGCATCCGCCAGGATCCGGCTGCGGCAGCGCGGGTTCGGTCGGTCAACGACGGCAACGAGACAGTTCCGACTGTGTTCGCCGCGTCCGAGCACCGCACCAACCCCGATCCGTCGTGGGTGCTCACGCAATTCGTGTGACGTTGGCCCACACGTAACGTTGTCCATACCTTGTCGACGGCGAGGCCGCCCACACTGAGGATCGTGCGAGTAGCCATCGTTGCGGAATCGTTCTTACCCAACATGAACGGCGTCACCCACTCGGTGATCCGTGTCCTCGAACACCTCGACAAGACCGGGCATGACGCCATCGTCATCGCCCCGGACAATCCGTCCGGCCCCAAGGCTGCGACGTGGCACGACAATGTTCCGGTGCATCGGGTGCCGTCCGTGATGGTTCCGAAGGTGAGCTCGTTGCCCGTCGGAGTCCCCGGACTCGGCATGGTGTCGGCATTGCGCGAGTTCGCCCCCGACGTCGTGCATCTAGCTTCGCCGTTCCTGCTCGGTGCCGGAGGCCTGGCCGCCGCCAACCGGTTGGACGTGCCCGCAGTTGCCGTTTACCAGACCGATGTCGCCGGTTTCGCCGCGAGCTACGGACTCGGACTGACCTCGAAAGCGGCGTGGCGCTGGACCAGAAGATTGCACCGCGGGGCGGTCCGCACCCTGGCACCCTCCACCTCCGCCGTCGACGCATTGGAGCTGCACGGCATCCCGCGCGTCCATCGGTGGGCCAGGGGAGTGGACGCCGTCCGGTTTGCGCCCTCGGCGAAGTCGCAAACGCTCAGAAGCCAGTGGGGAGCGGGCGAGAAGCTGATCGTCGGATTCGTCGGCAGGCTCGCACCGGAGAAGCATGTCGAGCGGCTCGCCGTCCTGGCCGCAGACCCGTCGATCCAGCTGGTGATCGTCGGCGGCGGACCCGACACGGCAGCACTGCAGGCCCTGATGCCGAACGCCGTTTTCACCGGGCAACTCGGCGGCGACGAACTGGCCCAGGCATACGCCAGTTTCGACGTCTTCGTCCACCCAGGCGAACACGAAACCTTCTGCCAGGCAGTTCAGGAAGCACTTGCCAGCGGAGTGCCCGTCATCGGACCCGACGCCGGTGGTCCGCGCGATCTGATTTCGCATTGCCGCAACGGCTATCTGCTGCCGGTCGAGAGGTTCACCGAACTGCTACCCAGCGCCGTCGGAGCCCTGGCCGAACCCATTGCCCGCGCCCGCTTCGGCGACGCCGCCCGCAAGTCGGTTCTGCACCGCACCTGGCCGGCCATCTGCGACGAGCTGATCTCCCATTACTACGACGTGCAAGGCATCACAGCGCCGCAAGCAGCGAACGTTGCTTGAGTAGTCTGGACCTCGTGGCCCAGACATCGCGCGCAACCCTGGCAAAAGAGCCCCACGAGGTGGCGTCGATGTTCGACGGCGTCGCCCGGCGGTACGACATCACCAACACGGTTCTCTCGTTCGGGCAGGACCGTAGTTGGCGCAAGTTGACGCGTCGAGCGTTGGCTCTCGAACCCGGCGAGCGGGTACTCGACCTCGCCGCAGGCACTGGCGTTTCGACCGTCGAACTCGGCCGTAGCGGAGCCTGGTGTGTGGCCACCGACTTCTCCAAGGGCATGTTGCAGGCCGGCCTGCAACGCGGAGTTCCGATGGTCGCGGGCGACGCGATGGCACTGCCCTACGCCGACGCCAGCTTCGACGCCGCCACCATCTCGTTCGGCCTCCGCAACGTCTCGGATTTCGACGCCGGACTGCGCGAGATCGCCCGCGTCACCAAGCCCGGTGGCAGGCTGGTCGTCTCGGAGTTCTCCACCCCGGTCTTCGGCCCGTTCCGCACCGTGTACATGGAGTACCTGATGAAGGCGCTGCCCAAAGTTGCGAGCGCCGTGAGCAGTAACCCCGATGCCTACGTCTACCTCGCCGAGTCCATCCGCGCGTGGCCCACGCAGGAACAGTTGGCCCAGCGCATCGCCGACGCCGGCTGGACCGACGTGCAGTGGCGCAACCTCACCGGTGGAATCGTGGCGCTGCACAAAGCAGTTCGACCGTAGAGCAGTTCGACCGTAGAGCAATTCGACCGTAGAGCGGTTCACGAAAACGGCGGCCGGGAATCGATTTTCAGTGAACCGGTTCCCGATGCCCGCCAGGTGCGGGCGACGAGGTCGCTGTCGGCTTCGGTGATCAGGTTGCCCATGCATCGGACGGCAACTTTCATCAGGGCCCGCGAGCGCATTCCCACCGGTCCCGCTGCGGGCAGGAACCTCGGCACGGTGAGTAGCCCCGCGAGGCGTCGTGCAATGGAGAATGCCTGTCCGTAGTGCTCGCGCAGGAGGTTGGGCCAGGCGTCGGTGAGGTCGGGGTGATCGAGCAGGCCGACGACCATGCGGCCGCCCTCGAGTCCGTAGTCGATGCCCTCGCCGTTGAGTGGGTTCACACACGCTGCGGCATCGCCGATGATGGCCCAGTTGGTACCCGCGACTCCCGAGACTGCGCCGCCCATCGGCAGCAGCGCAGACGCCACCGCACGCAATTCGCCTGTCAACGCCCATTCCGGACGTCGCTGCTGGGTGTAGAGGTCGAGCAACGGGCGCAACGCGCCCGGTGCCGGTTTCTTGGCGGTGGCCAGTGTGCCGACGCCGATGTTGATGTTCCCGTCGTTCAGCGGGAAGACCCAGCCGTAACCGGGCTGCAGAGTGCCTGCGGCGTCGCGCAATTCGAGGTGCGAGCTGATCCACTCGTCGTCGCTGCGTCCCGAGGTGATGTATGCGCGAGCCGCGACGCCGAATGCGGTGTCCCGATGCCACTGCCGCCCCAGTTGCTTGCCCAGGGTGGAGCGGACGCCGTCGGCGACGATCAGCGTGCGGCAGGAGATCTCGTGGGTTCCTGCTGCGGTCTGCAGGGTCACGGACCGGACGGAGTTGCCCTCGCGGGTGACGGCAACGGCCTTCGAGCCCTCCGCCATGACCGCCCCGGATTCGACGGCAACCGCGCGAATTCGATCGTCCAATTCGGTTCGGGGTACGGCACTTCCGACGGTCGGCAGGGATTTGCTCGGCCACTCGAGCTGCAGTTCCTGACCGAATCCACTCAGCCGCAGCCCGCGATTGCGTGCTTTACCGCGCACCCACTCGCCCAGGCCGAGCTGATCGAGTTCGGCGACGGCGCGAGGCGTCAGGCCATCGCCGCAGGTCTTGTCCCGAGGGAAGACGGCTGCGTCGACGAGGACGACATCGCGGCCCGATCGTGCTGCCCACGCCGCTGCGGACGATCCTGCGGGGCCCGCGCCCACGACCAGAACGTCGGTCGAGGTGGGTGGGGCCGGGCGGGGAGTGCTCACGTACTCCAGTATCCCGATTTCTGCGAACGGTGCGTCGAGGGCCTCCGGTTAACGCCGTGTGAACGCTTGTTTCATAGATTCAGAATCTATGGACGGATCGTTCATGACGGGTCTAGCGTCTCTCACGTGCACCGACCGATCCTCCTACTCGACTTCGACGGCACCGTTTGCCTCGGCGACGACCCCGTGCGGGCTTACGCCGACGCTGTCGCCGACGACCTCGACACGGCCTCTGCCGAAACACTGCGCGCCGGGTTGACGGCTTTCCTGGCGACCGGTGCGGGGGAGTACCTCGACGGCTACTCCGCCGTCCAGCACCTGTCGATGGGCGTCGATGCGGCCACCCTTGCCGCTGCGTACGCGCACTCCCGCGAACGACTGGCGACGGGGGAGCTCGAGGTGTGGGCTCCGGCCGGGCTCGCGGAATTCCTCGGCCGTGTGTCCGCCGAGGTCGTGCTGGCCACCAATGCCCCACAGCACGGCGTGATGGAAACCCTCGAGCGTCTCGGTCTGACGGGGCACATGGACCGTGTGTTCACCGATGCAGGTAAGCCCGAGAAAATGCCCGAGCTGGTGGACTCGTTACTCAACACGCGGCCACCGCACCTACTGGCCAGCGTCGGCGACATCTGGCGCAACGATCTCGACGCGCCGCATCGACGCGGCGCCGTCACCGCCTACATCGACCGTCACGGTCATCCTCGGCCCGAGGCGACGTTCTCCGCCTCGACGTTTCCGGCCATGTACGACGAACTCCTCGAATGGTCCACCGATCCAGCAGCATTCGCACTCACCCACGAAGGACAGTCATGAGAATTCGTACGCCCTTGCTCGCGGTGGTTGCCACCGGACTGCTCACCGCCTCGTTGGCCGGATGCGGTGCCCGCGACGAGTCCACCACCGAGTCCTCGGCTGCGTCGCCCTGCACCGGGTTCAGTGCTACAGATGCAGCCGACCCGTCCGAGCTGACGCTCGCTCTCGTCCCCTCGGGGGATGCCAACAAGCTCGTCGAAACCGTCAAGCCGCTGCAGGACGCACTGACCGAGCGCCTCGGCATCCCCGTCCGCGGCGTCATCACCCAGGACTACCAGGCGGCGGTGGAGGCCATCGGTGCGAACCAGGCCCAGATCGGCATGCTGCCACCGCTGCAGATGGTGCAGGCCTGCAACAAGTACGGAGCCGAGCCGGCACTGCAGACCGTGCGCAAGGGCAAGACCACGTATGCGGCGCAGTTCTACACCAACAATCCCGACAAGTACTGCGACGACGCACCCGTCACCGGTGCCAACGGCCTGCTGTACTGCAACGGCACCGAAGGTGGCACGGGCCCAGCAGGACTCGACTCGCTGAGCAAGATGAAAGATGCCAAGACCGTCATGCTGCAGTCCGCTTCCTCGGCCGGATTCGTCTTCCCCTCCGCCGCGCTGAAGGCGGTGGGCATCGACTCGACCACCGACCTCGACCTGACGCAGGTCACCTCGCACCCGGCAGCGGTGCTGTCGGTCAACAACGGCGACGACGAGGTGGGCGTGTCGTTCTGGGACGCCCGCGAAACCGTCGTGCAGGACACCCCCGATGTGGCGAAGAATCTGGTTGTCTTCGCGCTGACCAACGAGATTCCCAACGACGGTGTCTCGATCAGTAGTTCGCTGAGTCCAGCACTGCAGCAACGTATCTCGGACGCGATGGAGGATTACGCGTCCACCTCCGAAGGCGTCGAGGCTCTGACGGCGATCTACCAGATCACCGGGCTCGACAAGGCCGATCCCGCCGCGTTGCAGCAGGCGCAGACCGAGGCGGACTCCATCGGCCTGGGGAACTGATTCAGATGAGCGGCGACAGCATCGCATTCGACAACGTCTCGGTCACCTATGCGGGCGGCCACACTGCGCTCGACGGCGTGACGCTGGAGATTTCGGCGGGCCAGATGGTTGCCGTCGTCGGATTGTCGGGCGCAGGAAAGTCCACGCTGATTCGCACCATCAACGGCCTCGTTCCGGTCACCTCCGGCACCGTGACGGTCGGTGATCGCGCCGTGAACAACCTGAGCAGCAAAGGGTTACGGGATCTGCGCGGCGACATCGGAATGATCTTCCAGGGCTTCAATCTCGCCAAGCGCACCAGCGTGTTGAACAACGTGATGATGGGCCGACTGCACAGCTCGCCGATGTGGCGAACGCTGCTCGGTGCGTGGTCGGCCGAGGACACCGAATTGGGAATGCAGGCTCTCGAACGCGTCGAGATCGTCGGCAAGGCCTACGAGAAAGCGTCGTCGCTGTCCGGTGGGCAACAGCAACGTGTTGCCATCGCACGGGCATTGGCGCAGCAGCCGCGGGTGATCCTCGCGGACGAACCGGTGGCCTCGCTCGATCCGCCGACCTCGCACGTCGTCATGCGGGATCTGCAGCGCATCAACGCAGATCTAGGCATCACCGTCGTCGTCAACCTGCACTTCCTCGATTTGGCCAGGCGCTACGGCGACCGGTTGATCGGACTGCGCGATGGCAAGGTCGTGTTCGACGGCCATGGCCGCGACGCCGACGAATCGGTGTTCGAGAGCATCTACGGCCGCTCGCTGACCGCCGAGGACGTGCTAGAGGCCAAGGCCGAACTGTGACGAGTTCGGTATCGGAGAGGCCGCAGAAACCTCGATACGCATGGAAAACTGTTGTGGCCCTTGCTGTTATCGCGATCATCACAGTCTGGGCCGGAATCGGTGTCGGTGCCGACCTGGGCGACATCATCGACAACTGGGGCAACGCGACCGGCAAGCTCGTTCAGCTGATGCAGCCCGACTACTGGTTCTTCCCCGAGACCGTCGACGCGATCCTCGAGACGCTGCAGATGGCCGTCATTGCGACGGCGATCGGAGCCGCGATCTCCTTTCCACTCAGTTTTGCGGCCTCCCATGTCACCAACCCGAATCGACCGTTGCTGACGGTCGTGCGAGGAATCATGAATGTCGTACGCGCCGTGCCGGATCTGCTGTACGCGGCGGTGTTGGTCGCGGTGGTCGGCACCGGAGCGTTGTCGGGGATTCTGGCGCTGATCGTGTTCAACGTCGGCATCATCGTCAAGCTCGTCTCCGAGGCACTCGACTCCGTCGATCGTGGTCCGCAGGAAGCGGCCCTCGCTGCCGGGGGCACCTGGATCGCGGCCGATCGCAGCGCTGTTGCGCCGCAGATCTTTCCGGCGTTCGTCTCGCAGAGTCTCTACACGTTGGAGCTGAACGTCCGCGCCTCGGCGGTCATCGGACTCGTCGGCGCAGGAGGCCTCGGCATGCTGATCGACAACGTCCGCACCTTCTACAAGTATCACCAACTCAGCCTCATCATCCTCGAGATTCTCGTCATCGTCCTGGCGCTGGAACTGATCTCGTCCTGGGCCCGTCGAAAGTTGGTCGGATGAGCGTCATCGACCGCACCACCCGCGTCACCCCGCCTCGGCCGCGGAAGCCGCGGAGCATCCTGCGCAATGTCGTGTGGGTCGGAATCGTCGCACTGCTCGCACTGTCGTTGTACGGCATCGAGATTCGCTGGGACAGGTTGCTGGATCTCCCGCAGAACCTGGTGCGTTACGCAGGACTGATGTTCGTGCCGCCGGACGTATCCGCGCTGGGCAAGGCCGTGTCGGCCACCATCGAATCGGTCCAGATGGCATGGTTCGGAACGGTGCTCGGCATCGTCGTGTCGTTTCCGTTGAGCTTCCTCGCGGCCGCGAACATCGGGCCGCTCTGGCTGCGATGGCCGCTGCGTGTGGTGTTCGCCGTCATCAGGGCGGTGCCCGAGGTCGTCATCGCGATTCTCATCCTGTCGGTCACCGGGCTCACCGCGTTCACCGGAGCGCTCGCCATTGCCATCGGCTCGGTGGGCACCCTCGGCAAATGGGGATACGAGGCCATCGAAGGTGCCGAGAAGGGTCCGATCGAAGCGGCCCGGGCTGCAGGAGGTTCGACGGCGCAGATCGTGCGGTGGGGACTGTGGACCGACGTCGCCCCCGAGGTGTTCGCGTTCTGGCTCTATCGCTTCGAGATCAATGTTCGTGCGTCGGCCATCCTGGGTTTGATCGGTGCAGGCGGTATCGGCAGCATGTTGGTCGACAACGTGCAATACCGGCAGTGGGGTGCTGTGGGCATGCTGCTGATCGTCGTTGTGGTCATTACCGTGATCATCGATCAGATCTCCGGGCGGGTGCGTCGTCGCATCATCGACGGACGCTGGGGCCGGCAGAGAAAAGTATGAGCAAGATATGAGCATGGATCTCGCGCCGGGTGGAGTCGTCCCGCACATCAGATCGGTCATTCCGTCGATGCTGCCGGCCGAGCGGGCCGTTGCCGAGGTCTTTCTCTCTCGTCCCGCCGATATCGTCGAGATGTCCTCGCAGCAGGTCGCCGACGCGGCAGGCGCATCGCGAGCCTCGGTCGTGCGTACCTGCCAGAGTCTCGGTTTCGGCGGGTATCAGCAGTTGCGGGTGTTGCTCGCGCGTGACGCGGCACGCGCGCTACCCACCCAGGAGCGCTCGGCAGACGGCCCGTTCGCGATCGTGACCGAGACGTTCGCCCACGTCGGTGACTCCATAGCGGCGATGACGGCTCTGCTCACCACCGAGGACGTCACGCGCGCCGTCGACGCGCTCGCCGGTGCAGAGTCCATCGTGGTCATCGGGAACGGACTTTCGGCTGCCTTGGCTGCCGATACCGATGCCCGGATGCGCTCGCTGGGTCTGCGCTCGCACGCGCCCACCGACTCGATCGCCCAACAGGTAGCCGTTCGGCTTCTCACCGACCATGACGTCGCCCTCATCATCAGCGGGTCAGGCGCGACGAGTGCATCGACCAAGGCCGCTCAGGCCGCGCGGGAGCGAGGGGCCACCGTGGTGTCGGTGACCTCGTTCGCTCGCTCGACTCTGGCGGCCGCGTCGGACATAGCCTTGGTGGTGGGCATGCGAGATCTCAGTTTCCAGCGTGAACTCGCTGTCACCAGCCGCATTCCGCACGTGATCCTGCTCGAGGGACTGATGGCGGCGCTGACCGACGCGTTGGGGGACAGGGCGTCGGCAGCGATGGCCGCGACCCTCGAAGTCATTTCCGGCAACCTGGGTGAGTGAAGCGTCACCTGTGGTCGGTGACACCGTCGCACCGGTGTGCACGCTAGGTTCACTACGGTAGAAGGCGAGCAGCGGCGCTGAAGCTGCTCCCGCGGGCACGTCGACGACAGGACAGGGACCAACATCGTGAGTACAGACGACGCTGCCATAGCAACGGTCGTTGCCGGAGTCGACCTGGGTGACCCGGAACTCGCGCGATCCGTCGCCGACGGCCTCGCACGCGTCGAAGAGCTGATGATCAGCGAACTCTCCGATGGAGAAGACTTCCTGACCGAGGCCGCGCTGCACCTGGCCAAGGCCGGCGGAAAGCGATTCCGGCCTCTGTTCACGGTGCTCACCGGCCAGCTGGGACCGTCACCGACCGATCCGGCGATCGTCACCGCCGCCACGGTCGTCGAACTGGTTCATCTCGCGACGCTCTATCACGACGACGTCATGGACGAGGCCTCGATGCGCCGAGGTGCGGAGAGCGCGAACTCACGCTGGGGCAACAGTGTGGCGATTCTCGCGGGCGACTACCTGTTCGCGCACGCGTCGCGGCTGGTGTCCACCCTCGGTCCCGACGCCGTGCGCATCATTGCCGAGACGTTCGCCGAGCTGGTCACGGGGCAGATGCGCGAGACGATCGGAGCCAAGGGCACCGAGGATCCCGTCGCGCACTACCTGAAGGTCGTGTGGGAGAAGACCGGTTCGTTGATTGCGTCGTGCGGACGGTTCGGCGGAACGTTCAGTGGCGGCGACGCCGAGCACGTGGGACGCCTCGAGCGCCTCGGTGACGCCGTCGGAACCGCTTTTCAGATCTCCGACGACATCATCGACATCTCCTCGGCCACCGAGCAGTCCGGCAAGACCCCCGGCACCGACCTGAGGGAGGGCGTACACACTCTCCCGGTGCTCTTCGCGCTGCGCGAGGAAGGTGCCGACGGCGACCGGCTGCGCGAGATCCTGGCCGGCCCGGTCACCGAGGACGCCCTGGTCACAGAGGCCCTCGAGCTGTTGCAGCGCTCGCCAGGAATGGTCTCGGCCAAGAAGACGCTCGGGGAGTACGCAGCTCGGGCCCATGCAGAGCTCGCGCAGCTGCCGCAGGGACCGGCCAACGATGCACTCGGACGGTTGGTGGACTACACCGTCGAACGCGTGGGCTGACGACCGGGGAACTGCTGCTCGGGGTGTGTTCGTTGATCGGGTAGCGATACCCGGTACGAGGAGGCACCCCAAAGATGAACGGTTACGCGAACGGCGCGAAGACTTTCGGCCTGCTGGTCGGAATGTCCGCACTCATCGTCTTCATCGGCTCGCTGTTCGGTAACGCGACCATCCTGATCGGCTCCGTCGTCTTGGCCGTCGGCGTGAACGGCTATGCGTATTTCAACAGCGCGAAGATGGCCTTGCGGTCGATGCACGCGGTGCCGGTGACCGAGCTGGAGCAGCCGGCGATGTATCGGATCGTCCACGAGTTGGCTACGGCCGCTCATCAACCGATGCCCGCGTTGTACGTGAGCCCCACCAACAATCCCAACGCTTTCGCCACCGGGCGAAACCCGCGTAACGCGGCCGTGTGCTGCACCGAAGGCATCCTGCGGATCCTCGACGAGCGGGAACTGCGCGCCGTGCTCGGCCACGAGCTGTCGCACGTCTACAACCGCGACATACTGATCTCGTCGGTTGCCGGTGCGATGGCTTCGGTCATCTCGGGTCTGGCGAACCTGGCCTTCTTCGCCAACGTGTTCGGCGGACGCGGCAACGGGGGAGCGAACCCGCTCGCGCTGCTGCTGGTGTCGATGCTGGGGCCCATTGCGGCCAGCCTGGTTCGCCTCGCGGTCTCTCGCTCGCGTGAGTACCAGGCCGACCAGTCGGGAGCCGAATTGACCGGTGATCCGCTGGCGCTCGCGTCGGCGCTCCGCAAGCTCGAGCAAGGTGTGCAGCTGGCACCGCTGCCGCCCGAGCCGCGGCTGGCGGCGGAGTCACATCTGATGATCGCCAATCCGTTCCGAATCGGCGACAAGGCCGGCGCGCTCTTTGCCACCCACCCGCCGATGGCCGACCGCATCGAGCGACTCGAACGGATGGCCGGCCACCGGCCCTATTGAGCGGCTGCGCCGCATGTGAACGGAACTTCGTAGCCCACTACGAACTTCCGCTCACGTGCAGCGCAGCTGCTCTACCGGTAGTTGACGAACTGCAGTGCGATGCCGAAATCCTCGTTCTTGAGCAACTGCTGGATGGCCTGGAGGTCGTCGCGCTTCTTGCTGCTCACGCGCAGCTCGTCGCCCTGGATCTGCGCTTTGACACCCTTGGGTCCGTCGTCGCGGATCTTCTTCGAGATCTTCTTGGCGTTCTCGGTGCTGATGCCCTGCACGAGCTTGCCGGTCACCTTGTAGACCTTGCCGGATGCGGCCGGGTCGTTGGCCTCGAAGGACTTGAGCGAGACGTCGCGTCGAATCAGTTTTTCCTTGAACACGTCCAGGGCGGCTTTGACCTTCTCCTCGGATTCGGACGTGATGACGATGGTCTCGGCCTCGCCGCTGCCGGACCATTCGATGCTGGTGTCGGATCCACGGAAGTCGAAGCGGGTCGCCAGCTCCTTCGCGGCTTGTCCCAGAGCGTTGTCCACTTCCTGGCGGTCGACTTTGCTCACTACGTCGAAGGACGAATCAGCCACTTCTCACACTCTCCAGTCGAATCGAAATATTTGATGTGGCGATGGTGTGGCCCACATCCTGCAGGGACTTTATCGGCCCGCTACCGACCGTATCCACCCGGTTTGCGTTCCGGGGGGACGTTCGTTGTATTCTTCTCACCGCGCCGAAGAGCAGGACGAGCTTCGATCGCAGCACGGCAGATTGCCCGAGCGGCCAATGGGAGCGGACTGTAAATCCGTCGGCTTATGCCTACGTAGGTTCGAATCCTACATCTGCCACACCTGGAACCCCGGCGAGTGTTTCTCTCGCTGGGGTTTCCATGTGAAGAGGACATGGAAGGGTCGCTGACCACGTAATTTGGTACTGGGCGCTCCGAATGTGTAACCTCTTGAAGGCTTCAGCGCACGGCAACGTGAACTGATCCCGCCCCCTTAGCTCAGTCGGTAGAGCGTTTCCATGGTAAGGAAAAGGTCAACGGTTCGATTCCGTTAGGGGGCTCGCTGGATTGGATTGCTCGACGTCGCGTTCCTTACGTGGGATGGTAGACGATGAGCACCTGAGGCGGTGTAGCTCAGTTGGTAGAGCAAACGACTCATAATCGTTGCGTCGCCGGTTCAAGTCCGGTCACCGCTACACAGTAAGCAAGCACGACCAGTAGCACCCATGAACAGTCCTGATTGACCCAGATCAGATTTACCCGAAAGTAGGCGTCCAGTGGCCTCCTCCACCGATGTGCGGCCCAAGATCACCTTGGCCTGCGAGGTTTGCAAGCACCGCAACTACATCACCAAGAAGAACCGTCGGAACGATCCCGACCGTATCGAGCTGAAGAAGTTCTGCTCCAACTGCGGAACACACCGGGCTCACCGCGAATCTCGCTAGATTGCACGGCTCGCTGGTTCGCAGTTCCGATCTCTAATCGGCGCCCGGCGTTAGGTCGCATTTTCTTTCCCTAACGGCTCTTGCGTCCAGGGTAGAAAAGGTCTCCACCGTGTCACAAGCTCCACATGACGTCCCGGCCATGGATGCATCCGCACACGCGGCGTCCATGGTCGGTTCTCATTTTCGCGTCGACGACTTCTACGAGGTCGGCCGCGAGAAGATTCGTGAGTATGCGCGTGCCGTCCAAGATTCTCATCCCGCGCACCACGACGAGGACGCAGCGAAGGGCCTCGGTTACGATGGTCTCCTCGCGCCCTTGACCTTCATTTCGCTGCTCGGCATCATGTCGCAGACCCGGATGTTGCAAGAGTTCATCACCGGTTACGACCCCAGCCAGATCCTGCAGACCGATCAGCGGCTGGAATTCCATCGCCCGATCCAGGTCGGCGACCGGATCTTCTGCGACGTCTATCTCGAGTCGTTCCGGCAGATGAGCGGCAGCGACATCATGACCACCAAGAACATCATCACCGATCAGAATGGTGACCTCGTGCAAACCACGTGGACGACCATTGTGGCTCGTACCGGTGGCGAGATCGACGAGAACATCGCGCACGCGGTCAAGGAAGTGATCAGGCATGGCGCTTCGTAACTTCGACGACGTGTCCGTCGGCGAAGAGCTACCCGAGCGCATCGTGTCTCTGACCCGTGGCGACCTGGTGAATTATGCGGGCGTATCCGGCGATCCCAACCCGATCCACTGGAGCGACGAGGTAGTCGAACTGGCCGGACTGGACAACGTGATCGCGCACGGCATGCTCACGATGGGTCTCGGCGCAGGCGTCGTCACTTCGTGGCTCGGCGATCCGGGTGCGGTCACCGAATACAACGTGCGCTTCTCCAACCCGGTGTATGTCTCGGCAGATTCCGCAGCGCAGGTCGAGTTCACCGGCAAGATCAAATCGATGGACGCCGAAGCGCGAACTGCGACCGTTGCCATCGTCGCGAAGTCCGCGGGCAAGAAGATTTTCGGGCGAGCGACCGCAACGGTACGTTTGGCCTGAGCATGTCGATCCGGCCGCGGAGGTTCGTGGGCGTGACGACGGGATTTATCTGTTCCGAAGGGTGTGCAGTACACTGAGATTTCTGGGGTAATCCGGCGCTCTGCGCTGCCCGCGTCCTCTTCCTGAGGTTGTGTGGGTGGCTCGCAGGAGTCGGATGGACACCAGAGCGGCCGAGAAGATTCGGCCGAAGGGGCGTAGCTCAATTGGTAGAGCAACGGTCTCCAAAACCGTAGGTTGCAGGTTCAAGTCCTGTCGCCCCTGCCCAAGGTGTCAGCAACTGAGAGGAACGACGTGAGCGAGGAGCGCGGTAAGCGCGACGGTCGATCGGGGGAGTTCGAGGACTCTTCGGCCCCAGACGACGTCGTACCTGGCTCCGAGGGCCGTCTCTCCGACACTGACACGTCCGCCGGTGAATCTGCTGCGGAGGCAGTTGTGCCCACCGGTAAACGATCGTCGAGCAGGTCACGCAGCGGTGCCGCGGGTGTGTCTATGACGAAGGCCCCGACCCCGCCGGCGAATGCCAAGTCCGGCAAAGCACGTTCGGGCAAGACCAAGGCAGACAAACGGCCCAACGTTTTTCTGCGGCTGCTCCAGTTCTTCCGCGAAGTCGTTGCCGAACTGCGCAAGGTCATCTGGCCGAACAAGAAGCAGATGGTCACCTACACCACCGTCGTGCTCGTCTTCCTGGCGTTCATGGTCGCGTACATCAGCGGTCTCGACGTGTTGTTCCTCAAGGGCGTCGGCTGGCTGTTCGGCTGACCGACACGGCTGACATTTCGACGATCGAACCGAGCAGGAAACTAGAGAAAGGGTGCTGACGTGAGCACGCCGCACAACGACGCCACCGAAGTGGCCGCATTCGACGCCGATGTCGAGGCGACCAAGCAGGGCCTCGAAGCGGAGCAGGCCGCTCAGGACCGCGAGACCGACGAAGCAATCAAGGCCGATGTCGCCGCTGCCGCCGGGGACGACGTTCCCGCCGAAGGCGACGAGGTGGCCGATGCCGCAGCTGACGCCGACGTCACGGCAGAGCCCGAGGATCCCGTCGCCGAGATGAAGGCGGCTCTGCGTCGCGCGCCCGGCGACTGGTACGTCATTCACTCGTACGCCGGATACGAGAACAAGGTCAAGGCCAACCTCGAGACCCGTGTTCAGAACCTCGACGTCGGCGACTACATCTTCCAGGTGGAAGTCCCCACCGAAGAGGTCACCGAGATCAAGAACGGTCAGCGCAAGCAGGTCAACCGCAAGGTTCTGCCCGGCTACATCCTGGTCCGCATGGAACTCAACGACGAGTCCTGGGGCGCGGTGCGCAACACCCCCGGCGTTACCGGATTCGTCGGCGCCACGTCACGTCCGTCACCGTTGACCATCAACGAGGTCGTCAAGTTCCTCATGCCGCAGGAAGGCGCCAAGAAGGACGCGAAAGCGACCGCAGGCGCAGGCGACCAGAGCGGCGACACCACGTCGAAGCCGACCATCGAGGTCGACTTCGAGGTCGGCGAGTCGGTCACCGTCATGGACGGCCCGTTCGCGACTCTCCCCGCCAGCATCAGCGAGGTCAACGCAGAGCAGCAGAAGCTCAAGGTGTTGGTATCGATCTTCGGCCGTGAAACCCCGGTCGAGCTCGGCTTCACCCAGGTCTCCAAGATCTAGAAGCCGCGCGCACAGACTTGCAGTAGCAACCGCAAGAAAACCCGAGCGAATACAAGGAAAAAGAAATGCCCCCGAAGAAGAAGAAGCTAGCCGGGATCATCAAGCTTCAGATCCAGGCCGGTGCCGCCAACCCGGCACCGCCCGTCGGCCCCGCATTGGGCCAGCACGGCGTCAACATCATGGAGTTCTGCAAGGCGTACAACGCCGCGACCGAGTCGCAGCGCGGCAACGTCGTGCCGGTCGAGATCTCGGTCTACGAAGACCGCACGTTCGACTTCAAGCTCAAGACTCCTCCCGCTGCCAAGCTGCTGCTCAAGGCTGCAGGCGTGGCAAAGGGCTCCGGCGAGCCGCACAAGACCAAGGTCGCCAAGGTGACCATGGATCAGGTGCGCGAGATCGCCAAGACCAAGGCCGAGGACCTCAACGCCAACGACATCGATCAGGCCGCGAAGATCATCGCCGGCACTGCTCGCTCGATGGGCATCACCGTCGAAGGCTGATTTACCCAGAAATACACGTGGGAGAGCCGGCCAGGCTCGTCAACCACACTGAACTCGAACGAAGGACAGCAAGACATGGCAAAGCGCAGCAAGGCATATCTCGAACACGCCGCCAAGATCGACCAGGACAACCTCTACTCGCCTCTCGAAGCCGCAAAGCTGGCCAAGGAGACCGCGTCGAGCAAGTTCGACCCCACCGTCGAGGTTGCAGTGCGACTCGGCGTCGATCCCCGCAAGGCCGATCAGATGGTGCGCGGCACCGTCAACCTTCCCCACGGCACCGGCAAGACCGCTCGGGTTATTGTTTTCGCCGCTGGTGAGAAGGCCGCAGAGGCCGAGGCAGCAGGAGCCGACGTCGTCGGCGCAGAAGATCTGATCGAGCGCATCCAGGGCGGATTCCTGGACTTCGACGCGGCGATCGCCACCCCGGATCAGATGGCCAAGGTCGGCCGTATCGCCCGTGTCCTCGGACCGCGTGGCCTGATGCCGAACCCGAAGACGGGCACGGTCACCAACGACGTGACCAAGGCTGTCAACGACATCAAGGGCGGCAAGATCAACTTTCGCGTCGACAAGCAGGCCAACCTGCACTTCGTCATCGGTAAGGCCTCGTTCGACGAGACCAAGCTGGTGGAGAACTACGGCGCAGCGCTGGACGAGATCCTGCGTGCAAAGCCGTCGTCGGCCAAGGGTCGTTACGTCAAGAAGGTCACCGTCTCGACCACCACTGGACCCGGCGTCCAGGTCGATCCGAACCGTACGCGCAACCTCCTCGAGGACGACGCGAACGCGTAATTCGACAGCTCCGAACGAAGGCCGGTCTCCCTGCGGGAGGCCGGCCTTCGTCGTGTGGTCCTGGCGAAAATCTAGGCCGCGTTCGCGCGAGCGAAGTTGGCCAGGATGATGCCGCTGATGCGGTCGAGCAACGCTGCGGGTAAGTCGTGTGCCATGCCGTCGATCAGCGTGAGCTCGGCACCCGGGACGGCGCGGGCGATGGCCTTGCCACAGGACGGTCGGACCAGTCTGTCGGCGGTGCCGTGAATGACCGTGGTCGGTGCGGTGATCTTCTTCGCGTAGGGCCGCAAGTTTCCGGTGCCGGTGATCGCAGCCATCTGACGCACGACGCCGGACGGGTTGTAGTTCCGCTCGTACATCACCTGCGCGATTTCGAGTTGCTCCTCGAGTGGAGTGCGGAAGCCGGGGGAGCCGATGGTTGACAGCGTCTTCGCCGAATGCGCGATGATCTCCTCTCTCGTGGCGTCCTTCCCGACGCCACCGAGCAGGGGCAGCAGGGCGCGTGGGTCCGGCGGAGGCAGGAACGGCTCGTTGGTGCTCGAGAAGAGAATGCCCACCGATTCGGTTCGTTCGGGGTAGCTACCGGCGAAGACCTGAGTGATCATCCCGCCCATCGACGCACCGACGACGTGCACGGTATCGATGCCGAGGTGATCGAGTACTCCGACGGCGTCGGAGGCCATGTCGACGATCGTGTACGGAACGTCCGAGGACATCCCGAGCTCGTGTCGGATCATTCGAAGGATCGTCGATCCCCGCACCTTCTGCCCGGTCATCTTCGTGGACAGTCCGATGTCGCGGTTGTCGATCCGGATCACTCGGTATCCCGCATCGACGAGGCGGGTACAGAAATCCATGGGCCACAACGTCAATTGCGCGGACAGGCCCATGATCAGCAGGACCGCGGGATCATCGACCGAACCCATGTCTTCGTACGCGATCTCGACGGAGTTCGCCGGCGCGATGCCTTGTTCGATTCTCATGATGTCGTTCCTACCAGCCCGGCTCGCCGAGTATCGGCACCACCAGGTAGCTCGGGCTCTCCGGGTCGATGCTGATGTCCTGTTTGCGCAGCCGAGTACGCAGTAGATCCGGCAAGATCGGGATGAACCGTGGTGTGTCGGTAGCGAATACGTCGACTCGGAGTCGGTGGCCAGTCGCGATGACGGCCTCGGTGGTGAGGATGTCTATGTCGAGAACCATGGGTTTGCCGACGGGCACCGGGAGCAGCGCCGCTTCGGTGAGCGGGTGGTACGGCCGGGTGTAGTCGCCGTTCGGGGCGAACAACGAACGCTCGTCGTCCACGGCTCGGCGCGAGGCGAGAAGTGCGCCGTTGCTGAGCACCGTCGAAGTCCCGTCCGGAGCGACGTCGCAGATCATGATGGCCCACAGCGCTTCCCGCGCGTGGCAGACCACGCGCAGGTGCAGATTCATCGGACCGGACAGAACGGCGTCCGACTCGGCCGGACCGGTGGTGAAGGTAACTGCGGCACCTTCGGCGAATCGGTTGTCGTAGGTGAATCCACCGCCCAACACGGCCGTCACGCCGGCGAGCACCTGGGTGGTGTCACGCGAGACGACGGCCCGCAACGAGGGCCGCACCGTCAGGACATCGCGGTCTGTGGCGGGTGCGGTGGTGAGGCTGCCGTCGGCGACGGCATGGGCTGCGGTGCCCGAGGGCGCAGCCGACAGGTAGAGTCTCCGGGGCTGCGCCATGGGAGCTGGAAAGCGCCCGTGCGCAGTCCAATTGCCACCCTGCTGACGCAGGGTGACGGGACCGTAGTTCTCGATTCCGTTGTCCACGTCGCGCAGCCACTTGTCGAACCAGGCCCGTTCGAGCACGTCCAGGCGAGGCGGGAAGCCCGGTTCGCCGAAGCCGATTCCCGGGTTTCCGTGGTATCCGTCGCCGACGAGCAGCTGCTTGAATCCGCGTTCGAGAGCGAGCCGATTGTAGATGTCCGGTGCGGAGCCGCCGAAGATGTCGTGCCAGCAGCCGTACAGAAATGTCGGTGCCGAGATGTCTTCGATGACGGCATCGATGGTTTCGTAGTACTCGTTGTCGTAGATTCGCGGATCTCTACCTGTGACAAAGCCTTTGGCCAGATCGAGCAGATTTGTCGCCGGGGATCGAGCGCGATCGCGGAGCCAGTCGAGCGTGTCGATTCCGCCGACCGCAGGCGCCCATTTGAGCCCGTTGACGGCCGCGAGCCACAGCGGAATGAACGCCGAGGTGGCACCTCCGGTGGCGAAGATCTCGCGCACGATGTCCACCGACCCTTCGACCGCGAACACCGCGTCGAGGCCGGCAGGCTGCTTGGCTGCGGCCTGCAGGGCGTTGATGGCGGAGTACGAGATTCCGGCCATCCCGATCCTGCCGTTGCACCACTGCCTGCGTCGGGCCCACTCGATCACCTCGAGCGAGTCGAGCTGTTCTCGGGGGCCCAGCACGTCCCAGGTGCCCGAGGAGCTGCCGGTGCCGCGGACGTCGACGATCATCTGCACGTACCCGCTGCGCACGAGATGACGGTTGACCGAGAGCAGGTCGGCCGCCCCGCCCGCCACCACTCGGGTGATCTCGGTGATGCCGTCGAATCTGGTTCCGGTCAGGTCGAATGCGGACGAGAACGCTCTGATCGCACGGCCGAGGACCGGGGTCTCGAGGACGGTGTCGATGCCCTTGATCAGCAGCTTGTTGTACGGCGTGAGGTTCAGGACGGTGGGAAACGTGCCCTCCACCGCCCGTCCCGACGCGTCCGCGGGGCGAAAGACATAAGCGCGCAATGCCGTTCCGTCGCTCATCGGAATGCGCACGTTCGCCGTGACGGACACCCGCGGGTAGCGCGGTTGCTCGCGCACGATGGCCGCCCATGCCGCCGCTGCGTCGCCGCCGCTCGGATCGCGTACGGGTTGCAGGAGGGGGTGTGGCTGTACTGCCGTCATGGGAAACGATTAGACCGTCGAAGGGCCCCGTTTGTCATGCGGAATGGAAATCACCCGTGATCCCGCCGGGTCGGTCGGTCGATCGGACTACATCTATTGGGAGTGTTCTCAACGGCGGTTGAGTGTCGCTGTGGGTCCTACCAGAGATTCTCGAAACCACGTATTTCGCCACCGACCCCGTTGCTAGCGTCTTCCTCGACGTCAGGTTGATTCGAGCTATTTGCTGCAGGGGAGCACACATGAATTTAGAGGCACTGTTCGGGGACGGATCGCTTCGACCGCTATGGCCGCATGCGGATGCGCTGATCACCAACGAATGCCCGGGGCTCCGCTTCGCCGGGAAGTACGCCGACGTCGTCGCTGTGAGCAACGGTGATCCGACCGCGCTGCGTCCGTTCATCGACGAGGACACTCGTCGGCGCGTGGCCGAAATGGCGCCACCACGCACCGACACCGCGCTCGTGCTGGGAGCCAACGGCTTTCTCGGTGCGCACCTGATCGGCCGTCTCACTCGTGATGCCGCTGTCGAGGTCGTCTATGCAATGGTGCGTCCCACCGAAGAGGAATCGGCACTCGAGCGTCTGCAGCGCACGTTCGATCTGTACGAGATCACCGTGGATGCCGACAAGATCCGCATCGTCGAGGGCACTCCGACGAAGTTCCGTTTCGGTCTCGACAAGGCGGCCTACTACGAGCTGGCTGCCGGAGCGGGGCAGATTTTCAACTGCGCCAGCTCGACCGATTACACGGAGAGCTACGCCGATCTGCGCGACGACTGGTTCGTGAGCGTGCTGCGCATCCTCGAATTCAGCATCACTTCCACCCGCAAGCACCTGACCTATGTCGGCAGCATCGGCGCTCACCTCTACCAGAAGCCGGAGGACTTCCGCCGCGCCGATTCGTGGTGGTACTCCGGGTACGCGCAGATGAAGTGGGTCAACGCGACGCTGCTCGGATGGCTGTCGATGTCGGACACCTACTCGGTCACCCTGTGCGAGGCTCCCTACATCCTCGGCAGCACCGAACTGGGGCGTGATCCGGGTCGGGTCTACAGCTTCTGGCGCATCATCGAACTGGCGATCGCCGCCGGTGCCATCTGGGACGGGCCGGGAATGAACTACGTTCCGGTCGACGTGATGTGCGACGTCATGGCGAGCAATGCGCTGCGGAGTCATCCTCTGACGCGGATGTTGCCGAGCAATCCGACCGGCTACGGCCATGACCTCTACGCCGAGCTCCTCGGCCTCGACCTGGTGAGCTGGGAGGAATTCAAGGAGCGTGTCAGTGTGCGCATCTCGCCTCGTTTCGCCGAGACGATGCTGGCCGACAACATCGACAAGCTGATGCGACTGGTGCACAAGCCCGAGGCGATTCTGCCTGTCGACCACGACATCTCCTGGTGCGATCACCGCCGGCTGTTCGAGCTCTACTTCGACAAGGCTCAGCTCAAGACGCTCACGCCCACTGCCGCCAACTGACGTGGCGGACGGATTCGAGCCAACGTCGGTACGCCTGCGAGACGTACCCATCGGCCGCGAGGTGACCAACGGCGTTCTCTCGCTGGGCTTCTACGTGGTGTGCGGGCTGATCGGGCTGCTGCCCGGCTCGCTGCGGAATCGGGCAGCCGATGCCTTCGTGACGTGGTCGGAGAGCGTCGACGAACAGCGGCACAGCTGATGTCGTGGGTTCGGTGGGCAGTCGGCCTCGGTGCGGTGCTGGCAGCTCCGTTCGCGTTGTTCGTGTACTGGCGGACTCGGTTCTTCTTCCGCGATCCGCACCGAGTACCGCCTGCCGATCCGCGGGCGGTACTAGCCCCGGCCGACGGGTTCGTCACGTACGTCAAACGCGTGGAGGCGGGCAGTACCGCGTTCGCCGTCAAGAAGGGGCGGACGATCGTCCTCGACGAGATCGCGGGAGTCAGCTCGACCGACAGCGGTTACCTGATCGGCATCTACATGTCCGAATACTCGGTGCACCGCAATCGAATTCCGGTGTCGGGCACCGTCGGCATGCGTCGCCACCGGTCCGCCGCACCGTTCAACAAGTCGATGGCCAGGGTCGGCGCGAACCTGTTGACCCGACGCACTCCCTACGACGAGGGCTGCGACTATCTGCTCACCAACGAGCGGCTCACCATCTCGATCGAGCACGAGTCCGGTGCCGTTGTCACGGTGACGCAGATTGCGGATCTGTGGGTCGACCGCATCGTCGCGCACGTCGCCGTCGGTGACAGCGTCGAACGCGGCGAGCAGTACGGGATGATCCGGTTCGGGTCGCAGTGCGACGTGTTCGTGCCGGACTCACTCGTCGATGAGATCAGCGTTCGGCCAGGGAAATACGTGTTCGCCGGGGAGACGACAGTGGCCCGTTCGCCGATCCCAGTCAACGGCAGTCAACGATAACGAAGAGGGACAATGATCACGATCGAAGAGGTCGCCGGTAAGGCTGGCTGGCGCGAGTTCGAGGCCGTCGCGGACCTGGTCTACCACGGTGATCCGTATCGTCTCCCCGACGAGTCCATGGATCTGCGTCGAGTACTGATCGCACCGCCGCCCTCAGTCGCCGCCACCCGCATCACGCAGGCATTTCTGGCGCGCGAGAACGGAATCGTCGTCGGTCGCGTCGTGGCAATCCACGATCTGTCGTTCACCGAGTACACGGGGGAGTCGATCGGCTTCTTCGGCTTCTACGAGGCCGTCGACGACCACGAGGTCGCGACAGGTCTGCTCGACGCCGCTGCGGCATGGGTCTCCGGCCGCGGCCTGGCCACGATGTCCGGACCTTTCGGACCGTCGATGTTCTACAGCGCAGGCATCGTCGTGGACGACGCACCGGCACTTCCTCTGGTGGGTATGCCGCACAATCCGCTGTACTACGCGGCCCACTTCGAGAAGTGGGGCCTCGTCGGAATCAAGGATTTCTACAGTTATCTGTTCGATGATCCGTGCGTGATCTTCAACCGTCCCGAATATGCCCGTCACATCCAGATATTCGAGAAGGTCAAGGCCCGGTCGGAGGTGACGATCCGGTCGATGAAGTATCGGACGCTGCGTCGCGACGCACGTGTCGTCCGGGACCTGTACAACAAGACGTTCGTGAATTTCTGGGGCTTCTCGCCTCTGTCGTTCGTCGAACTGTACGAGTTGCTGAAAATGATGCTCCCCGTTCTCGATCGCCGGCTGACCCTGATGGCGGAGTTGGACGGAAAGCCGGTCGGCTTCCTCATGGGAATTCCGGACGTCAACCAGGCGGCGGCGAAGGCTGCGCATCTGAAGTCTCGGTTGCTCCGTGATCTCGTGACCCTGTGGCATGTCAAGCGCTCCGGCCGAACCGACGTCATCGACGGCGTACGGGTCGACATGCTGTTCGTCGACCCCGACTGCCCGGACAAGGCGGTGTCGTCGTTGCTCATCCTGGAAATGTCCGTGCGGATGCGCGATCTCGGCTTCACCCGAGTCGAAGCTGCACCGGTACTGGACGACAGCCCTTGGATGAAGGGGTCGATTCTGACGCGGATGGATCAATCACCGCATCGGACGTATCGCATCTTCAACCGGGAACTCTCCGACTTCGGGTCACAGCCGGCATGACCGCGGACACGGCAGTTCGCGAACCCGACTTGGCTTCCCGCAGCGTCGGCTACCGCTGGGGCCGGGTGATCGCTCGGCATCGTTGGGTCGTGCTCGCGGTGTGGGTCATCCTTGCCGCGGGCTCGGCGTTCCTCTACCCAGGTCTACAGCACTCCCTCGTCGGTGCGAACTTCTCGGTTCCCGGTACCGAATCGAGCCGGGTCGACGAATTGATCGAAGAGAACTTCGACTCGTTCGGGTCCGAGCAGATGGTCGTGACGTTCACGTCGGAGACATCGACGGTTCAGAGCCCAGCGTTCCGAGATCGGGTATCGGAGGTCATCGCGTCTCTCCGGCAATCACCTGATGTGCTGCGCGTGGTGGCTCCCTACGAGACCGCAGGTCTGGTGCCACAGCTTTCCGAGGACGGCACTTCGGCACTGGCACTGATCGGAGTGGGAGGGGATGCACGCGATCGAATCGGTGTTGCCGAGCGCATTCAGGAGTTGATCGCTGGAGCATCGAGCGACGGCGTCGAGGTGTCGGTCACCGGCTACTCTCCCATGACCGTCGACTTGACCAGGGTTCAATCGGACGACGCGGCGCGCGCAGAGAGCATCGGTCTTCCGGTGGCGTTGGTGCTCCTGACTCTCGCACTCGGATCTGTTGTCGCGGGAATTGTTCCGCTGGTCACGATCGGGATCGGCGTGCTGACCGCGTTCGGTGTATTCGCGTTGCTGTCCAATGTTCTGACGTTCGACGTGCTCGTGACCACGGTCGCGGCCATGTTCGGGCTCGGACTCGGTATCGACTACGCACTGTTCATCGTGAGCCGGTTTCGGGAGGAGATGGACCGCACGGCGGGAGTGCCGCGAACGGGCAGCGAACGAGAGCGAACCGACGAGGCCGTCGGTACCGCGCTGGGGACAGCCGGCCACACGATCGTCATTTCGGGGTTGGTCATTCTCATCGCGCTGGGTGCGCTGACCATCGTCGACGTTCCCGCAGTGCGCAGCATCTCGTTGGTCGTGGCACTGACGGTCACTTGTGTGGTCGTTGTGGCGTGGACGTTGTTGCCCGCGATACTCGCCGTCCTCGGCACCCGGATCGGAAAATGGTCGCTGCCGAAGCGGTTCCAGCCGTCGTCGGTCGGCGAGCACGCAGCGGCCATCCCCACGTGGTGGTCGCGCTGGGCCCGGCACGTCATCGAGCGACCCTGGCGCTATACCGCCCTGCCTGCGGCACTGTTCTTCGTCTGCCTGATTCCGATCGGCTCGATTCAGTACGGAGTCGATCTGGGAGCCGACGCGCTGAGCGCCGAGCCCAGCGGACGTGCCAACGCCGTTCTCATGGACAAATTTGCACCAGGAACAATTTCTCCCATCAACGTTGTGTTCACCGGGGAGAACGATCAACCGCTCGATTCTGTGCAGGCGGAGACCGTCACGTCCGTCGCCGACGATATTCGAGCCGACGATCGCGTCGCGTATGCAATTGCCCAGCAGGAGGGCGGCCGCGCGCTGCTGATTGTGGTGCCGTCGGTACCGATCGACTCGACCGAGGCCACCGATCTGGTTGGTTCCATTCGAGATCAGGCGGTTCTCGCGGGCTTGCGTGACGGAACGATCGCTTCGGTCGGCGGCACAACAGCGTTGGTCGTCGACGCCTCGCACGAGATATCGAGCAAGTTCCTGTGGGTGGTCCTGGCAGTACTTGCGTTCTCCCTGGTGTATCTCGGGGTCGTCTTCCGCAGCGTGGTGATCCCGATCAAGGCGGTGGCAATGAACGTCTTGGTCACCGGTGCCGCGCTGGGAGCTACGGTCGCGGTGTTCCAATGGGGTTGGGGCTCTGCATTACTGGGCTTCGAGAGCCCCGGATACATCCAGGTCTACCTGCCGGTGACAGTGTTTGCCGTGGTGTTCGGCCTCTCGATGGACTACGAGGTGTTCCTGATCGGCCGCATGCGTGAGGTGTTCGTACGCCTGTCGAGCAGGTCCGACAGTCCCGACACCGACACCGACACCGCGAACGACACCGCCGTCGTCGACGGGCTGGAGCACACAGCGAGACCGATCACGGCTGCGGCAGCGATCATGATCGCGGTGTTCGCGAGTTTCCTCACCGCCGATGTCCTCGAACTGCAACAGTTCGGCTTTGCCCTGGCAGTAGCCGTTCTGTTCGACGCCGTACTGGTCCGCATGATGTTGGTGCCCGCGATGATGAAACTGTTCGGTGCCCGCAATTGGTGGCCCGGAGTGCGTCGGACTCAGTCGGTCGGCAACTGAGCCGACGCCAGCACGGAGCCGTCGGAACCGCGGATCTCGATCTCGGTCACGTCCTGGCGCAGCACCGCGGCGTTCATTCGGCATTCGATGGTGACGTCGCTACCGAGAAAGGTGCCGGATGGGCGCTCGACACCCGACCGGTCGACGAGAACCACCTCGTACGGGCCGCGGTCGGAGACACCGTCCATCTCCAGGACGGTCTCGGTGCCCCACGTGTGGGCCACCAGGCCTCCTTCGATGTCGACGCTCGGCGTGCTCGTCGTGAAGGCGATTTCTTCGTAGGCACCGAGGGTTCCCGGCGGTCCGGTGATCGCGGCCGGTGGATTCTCGGGCTGCTGGTGGTAGGCGTCGACTCCGAGTACGGCCCCGCTGCCGACCACCAAGCCCACGATCGCGGCCGCAGCGGCCACACCAGCTGATCGGCGCTGCATTCCGAATCGTTGTGTTCCGAATCGCTGCCGCTCGGTGTTGACCGTCGCCGCGAGGATGCGCTCGCGTAGTTCGGGTGCCGTCGGTGGTTCGAGCCAGGGCTCGGTCGGTCCACGCCGGCCCAGGATGTCCGTCATCGCGCGCAATTCGGCGATCTCGGTGTCGATCGTGAGGTCCGCCGCAGCGAGCTCGCGCAGTTCGGAGGTTTCGGCGTCGTCGAGATCGTCGCCGACTGCAGCGGCGATCAACTCGGCTCGGCGATCGTGTGATGCGCTCATGTTTCCTCCTTTCCGTCGAGGTGGTCTCGTAGGGCTCGCATTGCGTAGAAGGTGCGGGTGCGCAGTGTTCGTACGGCAACCCCGGTCGCTTCGGACAGCTCCGCGTAGGTGCTGCCGCTCAGGTGCACTGCGACGACGACCTGCCGATGCTCGGGGGAGAGCAGGGCCAGCGCGGCGATGATGCGGAGCCGTTCGTCGACATCGGGGCTGGTGTCGCGCGTGACCCCGCCCGACCCCCGATCGATGTCCTCGATCCGGTCCGAGGCCGGCATCGGCATCCTCGTCAGCGATCGCTGAACATCGACGATCACGTTGCGTTCGATGGCGAACAGCCACGTTCGCAGCGACCCGCGCCGCGGCTCGAATCGGGACCGCGCTCGCCATGCCCGAAAGAAGGTCTCCTGAACGCAATCCTCGGCCAGAGTTCTGTCGCGGAGAGCGTTGACGGCGAACCCGAGCATGGCCGACGCGTGCTCGTCGTACGCGGCAGCGACGTCGAAGTCCAGTTCGATCACGCTCCCGATGCTCATGACAGTGGATACGTCGGTGGGCCCCCGGACGTTCATATCCAGGACTGAAATATTTGTTTACCGAGCTTTGAACATTCTGGCATCGGCGCTCGTACACCTTCCACGGGCTCGCCTGCCCGATACTCCCACGGAAGGCACACGAGATGACCAGACGCTCGATCCCACGCCCGGCAATGTCGATCCGATCCACCGCCACAGCGCTCGTCGGTGGTACCGCGGCCCTGATGCTGTTCGCCGTTGCCCCGGCCGGTGCCGATACGCCTGTCGCCGAACCGGACTCCTTCACCAGCGCATTCACGGCCATGGCCACTCCCGAACAGGTGCTCAACGGTGAGGGCGTCGCCACTCCGGGGCAGCCCGGCGCGATGGGTACCTTCACGCTGCGCATCAACTCCGACCTCGACATCGTCTGCTACGACATCACTCTCGAAGGCGTGACCGGCGACTACATGAGCCCGGCCAAGACCGCCACGCACATCCACCAGGCGGCGGCAGGCGCAGCAGGACCTCCGCGTCTGGCATTCCCGAACCCGACCCCCATCGGCGACGGCCCGCGTACCAGCAGCGGCTGCATGCAGGGACCGTTCACCACCGGCCTCACTCCGGCCGGTGCCACCGCCGACAGTGGTACCGGATTCACCCTCGATCAGATCGAAGCCGATCCCGCGGCCTTCGCCGCCGACACCCACACCGTCGACTTCGCGGCGGGAGCGGTGCGCGGCCAGCTCACCCAGATTCCGGTCGGGTCCGTTGCGACCGGTGGCGGTGGGTCGGCGCTGGCGGCGTCCGACTCGGCGTCGAGCTCGGTGCTGCCCGTCGTCGGCGCGGTGGCTCTGGGTGCGATGGTCGTCGCGGGCGTGACGTTCGCGGCTCGACGCGAGGTGCGGAGCTGAGATATTCGGTCCTGATCGCGGCCGCGGCCGCGGCTTTGGTGGTGGTGGGCTGTTCCCCGCCACCACCAACGCCACCGGTGCCGGCCGCCCCCGTGTCCTCGCAGCCGTCGTCGGGCGCTGCCCCGACTGCGCCTGCCGTGGACTCGGTCAGACCGGCCCCGACGCGGGTGAGCGCCGTGGACATCGGTCTCGACGAGCCGTTGATCGGCCTGGGTCTCACCGAATCGGGGGAGATGCAGGTGCCCACCGACTACGACGACGTCGGATGGTTCACCGGAGGTGGCAGACCCGGCGCGATCGGAAGTCCGACGGTGATAGCCGGGCACGTCGACTCGACGACCGGTCCCGCGGTGTTCGATCGTCTGTCGGAACTCGGAACCGGCGATGTCGTCGCGGTCGAGGACGAGGCGGGTGGTCGAGCCGAGTACCGCATCGACGAGATCGGTGACTACGGCAAAGTCGAGTTCCCGACGGCGCTGGTCTTCGGGGCGGTGCCTGCCGACGAGATCCGGCTCATCACCTGTTCGGGTGACTTCGATGCAGCCGTGGGCAGCTACGAGCGCAACCTGGTTCTCTACGGGGTGCGCATATGACAGTGCGAACGGCGAACGTTTTGGAGTTGACGCCGAACGTGTTGTAACCTGGTCGACGGTTCGGATCACGAGTGCTTGCACTGGTGCCCTGACCGCCCAATCAAGTTCTACCCAAGACCGTTGGTCACCGCCTTCTCGAAGGATTCACTTCCGGGAGTTGCGCGGTTGAAGGTCCGAGATCGCTTCGGACGGCCCACGCAGGAGAACGAGGTAGGGAACCTGTATGCAGTCCTCGCGGCTGCCCGCTCGTTCACGCCCCGTGTGCTTCTTGCGCCGGGGCGTTCGTCGTTTTCCGGCCCTCTCGCGATCGACACAACTTCCCACGAGAGGAGGCGAAGTATGGCAAAGCCCGAAAAGGTCTCAGCAGTATCGGAGATCACCGAACAGTTCAAGGGTTCGACGGCTGCCGTCGTCACGGAATACCGTGGCCTGTCGGTGTCCGGTCTGACTCAGCTCCGGCGTGCGCTCGGCGAAGGTGCCACGTACTCCGTCGCCAAGAACACCCTGGTCAAGCGCGCAGCAGCCGAGGCCGGCATCACCGGCCTCGACGACTTGTTCGTCGGACCGACCGCCATTGCATTCATCAAGGGCGAGCCGGTCGACGCAGCGAAGGCCATCAAGGCCTTCGCGAAGGACAACAAGGCCTTGATCGTCAAGGGCGGCTACATGGACGGCGCAACGCTGTCCGTGGACGAGATCAACAAGATCGCAGACCTCGAGTCGCGCGAAATCCTGTTGGCCAAGCTCGCCGGCGCCATGAAGGGCAACTTGTCGAAGGCTGCAGGCCTGTTCAACGCTCCCGCATCGCAGTTCGCGCGTTTGGCGTTCGCGTTGCAGGAGAAGAAGGCTGCCGGCGCACCCGCCGCAGCCGAGGCACCTGCAGAAGCAGAAGCACCGGCGGAAGCTCCCGCCGAAAGCTGATCCGCTGGTATCGGCGAACAGCTCAGCTCCACACCATCACCGAACACCAGTCGCGGATCAGCGACCAGGTACTTACAGGAAGGACCCGCCACCATGGCGAAGCTCAGCACCGAAGAATTGCTCGACCAGTTCAAGGAGCTCACCCTCCTCGAGCTCAGCGAGTTCGTGAAGGCATTCGAGGAGACCTTCGAGGTCACCGCAGCCGCTCCCGTCGCAGTTGCAGCAGCAGGCGCAGCCGGTGCTCCGGCTGAGGCTGCCGAGGAGCAGGACGAGTTCGACGTCGTCCTCGAGTCGGCCGGCGACAAGAAGATCCAGGTCATCAAGGTCGTCCGTGAGGTCGTCTCCGGCCTCGGCCTGAAGGAAGCCAAGGACCTCGTCGAGAGCGCTCCGAAGGCAATCCTGGAGAAGGTCGCCAAGGATGCAGCCGAGGCTGCCAAGGAGAAGCTGGAAGCTGCCGGCGCAAAGATCTCCGTCAAGTAAGACCGCTTCGTTGCAGTCGTACTTCACGCTCTGAAATCGAGCGAGTCGAGGGGTCGTTCCCACTTCGGTGGGGACGGCCCCTTTTCGGTGTTTTCGGTGGCACCGGATGACTCGTCGTTGTGATCGGTCACGGACTCCGCCGGATCGCGTGACACTCGCTCTGCGCCACTGTTTACTCGACCTCGCCGAAGTCCGAAGCGTTCCGAAGGGTTTCGGCCGTCATTGCTTGTGGCGTGTCACAGCTTTGTCGCGCAGGGACTTGTCACAGTTCCGGCGAGTCGGCGACCGTGTCGCGTGAGATGAGCCACACTGATGCGAGCTCTACAGCCTGACTCGGGGAAGTTCTTACTGGGCGGTAAGCTCCTGTGTCGGAGCGGACACGTGCATGGGTTACAGTGACGCAACCCACATCTGGGTCGATGTGTACGAATTGTGGAGGTCAGCGTGGGAGTCGAGGTTTCGGTCGAAGGATTGACCAAGTCTTTCGGTGTACAGAAGATTTGGCAGGACGTGACATTGACGCTGCCGAAGGGTGAAGTCAGTGCTCTCCTCGGTCCGTCCGGTACCGGTAAGTCGGTCTTCCTGAAGTCGCTGATCGGTCTGCTGCGTCCCGAACAGGGCAAGATCTTCATCGACGGAACCGACATCCTGCAGTGCTCCTCGCGTGAGCTCTACGAGATCCGCAAGCTCTTCGGGGTGCTGTTCCAGGACGGTGCCCTCTTCGGGTCGATGAACCTCTACGACAATGTCGCGTTCCCGCTCCGCGAGCACACGAAGAAGTCCGAGTCCGACATCCGCAAGATCGTCATGGAGAAGTTGGAACTGACGGGTCTGCTCGGTGCCGAGGACAAGCTGCCCGGCGAGATTTCCGGCGGTATGCGCAAGCGCGCCGGACTCGCCCGCGCTCTGGTTCTCGATCCCGAGATCATCCTGGTCGACGAGCCGGACTCCGGCCTCGATCCCGTTCGTACCACCTACATTTCGCAGACCCTGATCGACATCAACGCCGAGATCGACGCCACGATCCTGATCGTGTCGCACAATATCAACCTCGCTCGGACGGTGCCCGACAACATCGGCATGCTCTTCCGTCGCCAGCTGGTCATGTTCGGCCCGCGTGAGGTGCTGCTGACGAGCGACGAGCCGGTGGTCAAGCAGTTCCTCAACGGAACGATGATCGGTCCGATCGGCATGTCGGAGGAGAAGGACGAGGCGCAGATGGCGCAGGAGCAGGCCATGGTCGACGCCGGGCACCACGCCGGTGGCGTCGACGACGTCGAAGGGATCGTCCCGCAGATGAAAGCCACCCCGGGTACTCCGGTGCGCCAAGCCGTCGGACGCAGGCAGGAACGCGTCCGCCAGATCATGCACACGCTGCCGCACAGTGCGCAGGTCGCGATCCAGGAAAGTCTCGACACCACCGACCCCGGTCAGCGGTACCCCGCGTACGCGGACCAGCAGCAGGGCTACGACCAGCAGGGCTACGACCAGCAGGGCTACGACCAGCAAGGTTACGACCAGCAGGGCTATGGCCAGCAAGGTTACGACCAGCAGGGTTACCGCGGGCAAAGTCATGACCAGCCGGGCTATCAAGCTCCGACACAGGGTCGGGGTCAATAGCAGACATGGGGGGATCGAAGAAGTCCGCGTTCGCTCCGGCGAATGCCGCGCTGGCTCAAGCCGGCAATATCGTCGAACTGTTCGTCGAGGTGGTTCGGAACACCTTCCGTAGGCCGTTCCAGTTCCGTGAATTCATCGAGCAGGCCTGGTTCATCGCCAGCGTCACGATTCTGCCGACGGCGCTCGTAGCGATTCCGTTCGGCGCGGTCGTGTCGCTGCAGACCGGATCGCTCATCAAGCAGCTCGGCGCCGAGTCGTTCACCGGCGCGGCCAGCGTGCTCGCGGTCATTCAGCAGGGCAGTCCGATCGTGACCGCGCTGCTGGTGGCCGGTGCCGCCGGTTCTGCTGTCACGGCCGACCTCGGCTCGCGCACCATTCGCGAGGAGATCGACGCCATGCGGGTGCTGGGCATCGACCCGGTGCATCGTCTCGTCGTTCCGCGAGTGCTCGCGATGATCCTCGTCGCGCTGTTGCTCAACGGTCTGGTCTCGGTCGTCGGCATCGCCGGCGGTTACTTCTTCAACGTGATCCTCCAGGGCGGTACCCCCGGTGCGTACCTGGCATCCTTCGGGGCGCTGGCGCAGCTCCCGGATCTTTATGTCGCAGAAGCCAAAGCGGCGATCTTCGGACTCATCGCGGGCATCATCGCCTCCTACAAGGGGCTCAATCCCAATCCCGGACCGAAGGGCGTCGGCGAGGCAGTGAACCAGACGGTTGTCATCACGTTCCTGCTGCTCTTCTTCGCCAACCTCATCCTGACCCTGGTGTATCTCCAGGTCGTCCCAGCGAAGGGAGCGTAACCGCGATGACGATCGCAAGAGGTCGCGGTGACCGCACGCTGATGCGCGTCAAGCGCGTCGGCAATGCCCCGCTCAACGTGCTCGACCGTGCAGGCGAGCAGATGTCGTTCTACCTGCGGGCCATCGGGTGGATTCCCAAGACCGCGGTGCACTACAAGAAGGAGGTGCTCCGCCTGCTGGCGGAGGTCACCTTCGGCAGCGGTGCGCTCGCCGTCATCGGCGGAACCATCGGAGTGATCGTGATGATGTCCGGCTTCACCGGCATCGTCGTCGGTCTGCAGGGCTACGCCGCACTCGAGCAGCTCGGTAGCTCTGTGCTCACCGGCTTCCTGTCCGCGTACGTCAACACCCGTGAAATCGCGCCGATCGTCGCAGGACTGGCACTGTCGGCCACCGTCGGCTGTGGCTTCACGGCCCAGCTCGGTGCCATGCGGATCTCGGAGGAGATCGATGCCCTCGAGGTGATGGCAGTACCCAGCGTGCCGTTCCTGGTGACCACCCGCATGATCGCCGGCTTCGTGGCCGTCATTCCGCTCTACATCGTCGGACTGCTGGCGTCGTACGTCGCGTCCCGAGGGATCAGCACCATCTTCAACGGGCAGTCCACGGGGTCCTACGACCACTACTTCAACCTCTTCCTACCTCCGGAAGACGTGCTGTATTCGTTCCTGAAGGTGCTGATATTCGCCTTCGTTCTGATCATGATCCACTGCTATTACGGCTACCACGCCTCCGGCGGACCTGCCGGCGTCGGTGTGGCCGTAGGCCGTGCCGTTCGTACCGCGATCGTCACGATCGCGGTGCTGGACTTCTTCTTGAGCCTCGCCATCTGGGGCACGACCACCACAGTGAGGGTTGCGGGATGATCGACTCGCCGTCGCGACTGAAGCGAGTACTGCTCGGTTTGGCGTTCTTCCTGGTGCTCATCCTGTTCTTGGGATGGAGCATCACGTCCTACAACAAGACGTTCAAGTCGGTGGTGAACGTCAGCCTCGAAACCGACTCGGTCGGAAACGCTCTGCCGATGAACGCGGATGTCAAGGTGCGCGGAATGATCGTCGGTGAGGTGCGCTCGGCGTCCACCGTCGACGGTGTGGTCACCTCTCGGCTCGCCATCGACCCGGACAAGGCTCCATTGATTCCGTCCAACGTGACGGCGCGGTTGCTTCCCAAGACACTGTTCGGTGAGCGCTACGTCGCGCTGATCGTGCCCGAGACCGACTCTGCGTCGCCGATCACCGAGGGCACGGTCCTTCAGCAGGACACCAGTGGGAACGCCATCGAGGTCGGGCAATTGCTCGACGGCTTGCTTCCACTGCTGCAGGCGATTCCGCCGCAGGATCTGGCGAACACCCTCGGATCTTTGGCGCAGGGCCTCAGCGGGCGCGGCGAGCAGCTCGGGACGACGATCGACAATCTGACCAACATCGTGTCGGGTCTGAACACGGAGTTGCCGAACATCCAGCAGACCCTGGTCGGGCTCGCCGACTTCTCGCAGACCTACGCTGACGCTGCGCCCGAGTTGATCTCGGCGCTGGACAACCTGCGGACGACGGGCAACACCGTGGTCGAGCGGCAGTCCAGCCTCGAAACGCTGTACGGCTCGCTGACCTCGGCGTCCTACACAACCGCGGACTTCCTACAGACCAACTCCGAGAACCTGATCGGATTGGCCGCGAACTCTCGTGAAGCGCTCGAGCTGCTTGCCGAGTTCTCCCCGACGTTCGGCTGCACGTTCAGCCAGTTCGCCGAAGGTGCCAGGCGCGGCGCGGTCGTTCTCGGCGAGGGCGACGAGTACCCCGGCATCAACGTGTCTGCATCGTTCGTCAACCCGAAGGGCCGTTACTTGCCGAACCAGGACGAGCCGCGCTTGTTCGACGACCGCGGAGCCACGTGCTTCGAGCCTGCAGCACCGGGCGAGTTCTTTCCGCAGTATCCGGGCGGTTCGATCAACGACGGTTCCTACCAGGTGCCGACCCGCAACCCGGGCCCGCAGGTGATCGAAGGACAGGGACCACCGAAGTCGGCTCAGAGCTCCATCGTTCCCGCCGTCTCCGCATCCGCGCAGCCGGCGAGCTACGAGGGCTCGGACTTCGAGCGTGACACTCTCGCCGTGATCTACGGACAGGCGAGTGGTGTTGCACCAGAAAGTATTCCGTCGTGGGCAGCCGCTATCGGCGCACCGGCACTGAGAGGAGTGGAGGTGACCGTGCCATGAGAGGCCTTCTCGCGCCGATCATCAAGTTGGTCGTGTTCGCCGTGATCACGATCATTGCTACGGCCACCCTTGCCTTCACCATCGCCAATTCCAGTGGCGGCGGGGGCACCAAGTTCTCCGCGGTGTTCACCGACGTCACCTCACTCAACGAGGGCGACGAGATTCGGATCGCGGGCGTTCGCGTCGGCCAGGTCGACAAAATCGAAATCGCCAACGAGCGCGAAGCGAAAGTGGACTTCACACTGAGCAGTCGCGAGTGGCTCCCGGCCAGCTCGACGGCGACCATCCGGTTCCGGAACCTGGTGGGCCAGCGCTACATCGCCATCGAGCAGGGCTCGGGGGACCAGGGCCAGAAGATCAACGAAGGTGCCACCATTCCGTTGGAGCGGACCAAGCCTGCGGTGAATCTGACCACGCTGTTCGACGGCTTCCGGCCGCTGTTCACCACGCTCAGCGCCGACGACGTCAACAAGCTGTCCTACCAGATCATTCAGGTGTTCCAGGGGGAGTCGGGCACCATCAACGAACTGGTCACCAACACGGCGACCCTGACGAACACCGTCGCCGACAAGGATCAGGTCATCGGCCAGGTCATCACCAACCTCAACAACGTGCTGGCGACGGTCAACCAGAACGACGGTCAGCTCGACAGCTTGATCGTCAACACGCAGCAGCTCGTCTCGGGCCTGTCGGCCGACCGCGACGTGGTCGGCTCCGCCGTCACCTCGCTAGCCGGTCTGACGAACGCCACCGCAGACCTGCTCGAGCCGACTCGGCCGTCGATCCAGGGATCGGTGACCGCGTTGAACACGCTGACCGAGACCATCAACCGCCGAAGCGACGACGTGGACAAGGTCCTCGGCATTCTGCCCGTCAAACTCGACAAGCTCATTCGCACGGCCCAGCAGGGATCTTGGTTCACGTTCTACCTCTGCGGCATCGACATCGTTGCCGGACCGGGGTATTCGCCGAACCTGAACTTGCCGACCGGGCTTCCGACCGTAAACCAGCCGCTGTACACGAACTCGGCAGAGCGTTGCAAAGCTGGGGGGATCAAACAATGAAATCTCGTCGTAGTCCGGCCACCATCGGTGCACTGGGCATTGCGATCATCCTGCTGGCCACGATGTCGGTCTTCTTTCTCGACCGGCTCCCGATCATCGGTGCTGGTTCGGTGTACACCGCCGAGTTCAGCGAGGCCGCAGGCCTCAAGCCCTCCAACGAGGTTCGCATCGCCGGCGTCAAGGTGGGCAAGGTGACCGACGTTCGTCTCGAAGGCGACCGGGTGCTCGTGGACTTCACGGTGAAGGACGCCTGGGTCGGCAACGAGTCACGGGCCGCCATCGCGATCAAGACCCTGCTGGGGCAGAAGTATCTGGCGCTCGACCCGAGCGGACCGGAGACACTGAGCCCCAAGGACCCGATCCCGCTCGAGCGCACCACGTCTCCGTACGACGTCATCGACGCGTTTTCCGATGCGGCGTCGACCATCAACGACATCGACACCGATCAGCTCGCAACCAGTATGCGGACCTTGTCCGAGGCGTTTTCCGAGACACCTGCGAACATCCGTGCCTCGCTCGACGGCGTCACCCGGTTGTCACAGACCGTGGCCAGCCGCGACGAGGAGCTCAAGAAACTGTTCGAGGCCACCGGTGAGACGTCGAAGGTGCTTGCCGACCGCAACGAGGAGTTCAACAAGCTGATCACCGACGCCGGCCCGCTGCTCGAAGAGCTCAACAATCGACAGCAGGCCATTGCACAGCTGCTCACCGGCACTCAGCGAGTGTCTCAGGAGCTGACCGGTCTGGTTCGCGACAACGAGGCGACCATCAACCCGATGTTGCAGCAGCTCAACGGCGTCATCGACATCCTGCAGCGCAACAACGACAACCTCGACCGTGCGCTGAAGCTGTACGAACCGTTCATTCGGCTGTACACGAACGTGACCGGCAACGGTCGATGGCTCGATATCGTGCTGGCCAACATCACACCTCCCGGAGTTCCGTTGATACCTGGCTACCGCCAGCCCTCGCTCGACACGTTGGCGGGGAACTGATGACTGACACGCAGGCAGCACCGAAAAACAAGAACAAGCTCGCTCTGATCGCCGTCGTCGTGATCGTGGCGCTGGTCCTGGCCGTCGCCGGCTGGTGGTTGTTCACCAGGGCCGGCACGACCAAGATCACCGCGTACTTCGACAAGTCGATCGGCATCTACTCCGGCTCCGAGGTACGGGTGCTGGGCGTCAAGGTCGGTACGGTCGAGTCCGTCACGCCACTCGGTGACGACGTCGAGGTCGTCCTTCGCGTCGACCGCGGGGTGGACATCCCGACGGACGCCAAGGCCGTGCAGGTCAGCCCGTCGCTCGTCGCCGATCGCTACGTCCAGCTCTCGCCCGTCTACACCGGCGGCGACACCATGGCCGACGGCACGACGATCGGTCGCGATCGCACCGCCACACCCGTCGAGGTCGACGAGCTGTACAAGTCCATCAACGACCTGTCGACCGCCCTCGGTCCAGACGGTGCGAACAAGGACGGCGCACTCACCGACCTCGTCAACACCGGTGCGGCGAATCTCGACGGCAATGGTGAAGCATTGGGCGACAGCATCACTGCGCTTTCGGCCGCCGGCCGCACGTTGAGCGACTCGCGCACCGACGTCTTCGACACGATCAAGAACCTGCAGACCTTCGTCAGTGCCTTGGCCGTCAACGATCAGCAGGTACGCAACTTCAACACTCAGTTGGCCGACCTGACCGGTTTCCTGTCGGGCCAGCGGGAGGATCTGGGAGCGGCGCTTCAACAGCTCTCTGTCTCGCTCGGCGACGTTGCGACGTTCGTCGCGGACAACCGGACCGAACTGACCGATGCCGCAAACGGTCTCGTGGTTCCGACTCAGACGCTCGCCGACAATCGCGAGCAGCTGGTGCAAACGCTCACGTTGTTGCCGTTGGCCATCAGCAACCTGGTGAACGCCTACGACGCCGAGTCCGGCACGCTCGCCTCGCGCGCCAATCTCCAGGATGAGACCCAGGATCCGCTCGGCACCGTCTGCCGGCTCCTCGATCTCGGCAAGCTGGTTCCCGGTGATCCGCGCTTCGAGGCCCTCGGTGCGCAGATTCAGCCGATCATCGATCAGTGCGCCAACATCACCACCATGATCCAGGCACCGATCGCCGACCAGAACCGGATCGTGCTGCCGTTCGGTGTTCTCACCAACGACATCGAGCAGAACGTATCCGTGCCGGGCACCGTGCCGGGCGTGCCGTCGGAGAGACTGGGATCCACCGACCAACCCGGTTTCGATCGGTCGATAGTCGGAGGCGGTCAGTGATGTTCTCTGCCAACAGGAATCGAGCTCGCGTGAAGCGTACGTTGGTCGTCGGAGCCGGAGCGTGTGTGGTCGCGCTGTCGGCCGGAGCGTGCTCGTCGGCCGGCATCTACGCCGTACCGCTTCCCGGCGGTGCCGATGTCGGTGACAACCCGTTCAACCTGACGGTGCAGTTCGACGACGTGCTCGACCTTGTCCCGCAGTCGACCGTCAAGGTCGACGGTGTGGCAGTAGGGCGAGTCGCGTCGATCTCCGTCCCGAACGAGGGGTGGACGGCCGATGTCGACGTCATCCTCAACTCGGAGGTGGACCTGCCTGCCAATGCGATCGCATCGGTGCAGCAGACGAACCTGCTCGGTGAGAAGTTCGTGCAGCTTTCGGCACCTCCCGGTGACGAGGCAGCAGCGCGGCTGCAGGACGGCGCCACCATCCCGCTCGATCGCACCCGCCACGCGACCGACATCGAGCAGGTACTCGGTGCGCTGTCGCTGCTGCTCAACGGTGGCGGCGTCGGGCAGCTCTCGCCGATCATCAAGGAACTGAGCACGGCGTTCGACGGTCGCGAAGGCAAGACCAAAGAGCTTCTGCAGCAGGCGAACACGTTGATCGACGGCCTCAACCAGCAGCGTGACGACATCACCCGCGCCATCGATGGTCTCGACACTCTCAGCGGCCGCGTCAACACGCAGACCGACAAGATCGACGCAGTGCTGAAGGACCTGCCGATCGCCACCGAGGTTCTCGAGCAGCAGCGTCCGCAGCTGACCGAGATGCTCGGAGCGCTCGACCGCCTCGGAGCCGTCGGCACCGACGTCATCGACCGTTCCAAGGACGATCTGATCGCGGACCTGCGGGCCCTACGCCCGACGCTCCAGGCCTTGGCAGATTCTGCGGACGACGTGGTGACTTCGCTATCGGTTATTCCCACGCTGCCCTTCGCCGACGGCACCGAGAAGGTCATCGAGGGCAACTCCGCCAACCTGTTCCTTTCACTCGACCTGTCGATCGGAACTGCCCTGCGCAACTTCGGCGTCGGTGAAGGCGATCCGGTCTACGTCCAGCCCAAGTACGGCAACACGCTGCCGGTGGTCGACCCGTCGAATCCGTACTACAACGGAAACGGACCTCGGCCGGGTTGGCCGACGATCTCACTGCTGCCGTTGCCGCCGATCATCCCGTCACCGGTTCCCGGCCCGGGTGCACCTGCGAACGAGCAGGCAGCCGCAGCCGCAGCCGCCGCGCCCGCGCCGTTCGATCCGTTGGCACCGTTGAACGATCTGCTCGAGCGATTCGGAGTTGGACAGTGAGATCGAAACTTGTTCGCTTTCAGTTGGTCGCGTTCGTCGTGGTCGCCGTCCTGGGGTTGATCTATGTCGGCGGTAAGTACGTGCGGCTGGACAACATGCTCGGCTTCGGGCAGTACCAGGTCGATCTGAACCTCGCCGATTCCGGTGGCATCTTCTCCAACGCCGAGGTCACCTACCGAGGTGTTCCGGTGGGAACCGTCGGAAATCTGGAACTGACACAGGACGGCGTCCGGGTCGCGCTCATGCTCGACAACGGTGGGCCCGACATCCCGGCCGGCACCAAGGCCGTCGTGGCCAACCGGTCTGCGATCGGTGAGCAGTACGTCGACTTGCAGCCCGAGACCGATCAGGGCCCGTTCCTGGTCGACGGTTCGCAGATCGCGCAGGCCGACACCACCACGCCCGTGCCGGTGGAGGATGTCCTCGCCAACACGAACACGCTGGTCCGGTCGGTGCCTCTCGACACGCTCACGCGGGTCGTCAACGAGCTCGGTGTTGCATTCGACGGTAAGGGCACAGATCTTGCGTCTCTCGTCGATTCGCTCGGGAACATCTCCGAGGCAGGCAACGAGGCGCTGCCGCAGACGCTTGCGCTGGTACGCGACGCGGTGCCGGTGCTCAACACGCAGTCCGAGCAATCGGATCTGATTCGTGAGTTCAGCACCAGCTTGGATGAGGTGACGGCTCAGTTGAAGTCCAGCGATCCCGACATCCGCCGCCTGATCGATACCGGTACCGCGGCGGGCGATCAGCTCGGTGGGCTCATCACCGATGCCGGTCCGGCGCTGACCACCGATATCAACAACCTTGCGCTGGTTGCGGCTCAGGCCCAACCGCGGTACGTCGCGCTTCGTCCGTTCCTGACGTTCCTGCCTGCCCTCGGTGCGGGCATCTCCACTATCGTTCCGGGCGACGGCACGATCCATCAGGGTCTGCTGCTCGAGGTCAACAACCCGCCGCCCTGCACGGTGGGCTACGAGGGCAGTCAGGCGATCCTCGACGAGGAGAAGCGGAAGAACCCGAACTTCGATCCGACTCGGGAGAACTACCCCCTGAACCTCGACGCGAACTGCGCTACACCGCAGGGCAGCGTGACGGGTGTACGTAGCGCGAACCGCATCGTGTTCGCCGATCCGGACGTGCCGCAGCCGTGGGACCTCAAGCCCAAGGTCGATCCGGAGAAGCTCAACCTCAACCCCATCGCCACCCAGTTGGCACCGCTGATCGGCGTCACGCCGAAGTAGTGGAATCGGTGGAACTGCTGCTCAGCACTATCGTCGGTCCGAGAGTGGTTCGGCCGGATATTACCGAGTAGTAGGGTGGAAAGTGTGAACTCGAGCACCGAAGCCCTGGAGTCCCCAGCGACTCCAGGGCGCAACAAGACCGCGAAAATCCTGTTGGCCGTCGTCACGGTGATAGCCGTTGCCGCTCTCGCAGCGGCAGTGTTCTTCGGGTACGGCTGGGGCAGCGCGCTACTGAGCCAGAAGCCCACTGCGGACACCAGGGACGCGGCGCTCACCGGAGCTCAGCAGGCCGCCGTCAACCTCAACACGGTCGACGCGGCAGCTATCGATCAGTCGTTCGACAACATGAAGTCGTCCATCACCGGCGACCTGATGCTCAACGACCTCGAGCAGACGCGCTCGGGCATCACCGATCAGGTTCGTCAGTCCGGTGCCAAGAGCGAGGCCGAGGTGTTGCACGGCACGCTGACGGAGCTGAGCACGGACGAGAACACTGCCACCGCTCTGGTGGTCATCGCGACAACCACCACCTGGCCCGATCGCGTCGAGCGAAGCAAGCTGACGATGCGTCTGGCCATGGAGGAGGTCGACGGGGTGTGGAGGACCAACAAGGTCGACCCCATCGGTTCACGGATCTCGCTCGACAATCCCGCCACCAACCCCGTCATCCCGACCGAACCGGGCGGCCCCGCCGACCCGAATGCGGCCGACCCCAGTGCGGAAGCGACGCCGGCTCCCCAGCCGGACACCGGCGGCAACTGAGATACCCGGCAGTGGTGCTTTCCGTCTGTACCGAAGTGAGTTTCGAAGGAGTTCTGTAGTGCCTCCCCAGCGTCGCAAGATCGTTCCACCCACCACCACCAGCAAAGTTCGCCGCAAGGTGGCCGGCACCGGGAAGCCGACTGCTGCCAGCTCCGACACGGATTCGACGGGTGCCGAGGGGTCCGCTGCGACCGAGACGCCGGCGATCACCACGACGCCGCCCACCGAGCCTGTGGCCGACAAGCCTGCGCTCGACAAGCCTGCTGTCGGCAAGCCTGTGATCGGCAAGCCTGTGCTCGACAAGCCTGCTGTCGGCAAGCCTGTGCTCGACAAGCCCGCTCCCGATTCCGCGTCGACCGACTCGTCCGCCGCGTCGGCGTCGGGGATCGGCTACAAGCACGTGATCGTCGTTGCGGTCATTGCAGTCGTGCTCGGCGCGTTTGCTGCCATTGCCGCGTTCAAGCCGTTCGCCACGATCGACAATGCGGCCTGGGTGGATTCCGCGGCGACTCAGGAAGTCACCTCGGCCGCGACCGATGCGCTGCAGACGCTGTACACGTACAAGGCCGCCACGATCGATGCCGATTTCGATGCCGCACGTGCGGTGCTCAATCAGTCGATGCTCGACGAGTTCAACTCCACCGCCGACACCACCAAATCTGCTGTGGTGCAGACGGATACGGGAACCGAAGCCATGGTCACCGATATCGGAGTCTCGCGGCTGGAGGACGGCATGGCGGAACTGATCGCCAACGTGAACATCAGCGCCACGCAGAACGGTGTCGCCTCGGGCAGTGCCGAGGGCCCGTTGACGGTGAACATGGAGAAGGTCGACGGCACCTGGAAGCTGTCGGCCATCGACGATCAGTAGTAGCCCAGCCAGCACTCGATCCGGCCCCGTTCGACGCAGACGCCCTGCTCGGACGGGGCTTTTTCGTGTGCTTTTCGGACATCTGTGACCCGCCTGCCACCGAGTTACCATCGCGATTGCGTCCTGGCTTGGGACGAGCCCTGGTTGTTCGGGACAACCATTCTCAGCTCGACAGCCAGGGGTGGATCCGATGAAAACGGAGCGTGCTGGTCATGACTGACACAACTATCGAATATTCCGTGCTGGAATCCAGGTCCGGTCGATCGGGCTTTGCCGAGCACGTCAACCCCGAGCTGTATCGGCTGTTGTCTGCGCTGAATCTGGATCGAGAGTACGTCCGGGGCGACGGGACCGTCTTGTTCGACTCGTCGGGCCGACGTTATCTCGACTTCGCGGGGGCGTACGGTGCCCTTCCGTTCGGGCACGGTCCGACGCCGATTTGGCAGGCGGTCAACGACGTTCGCTGCAGCGGGGAGGCGATTTTCGTGCAGCCGTCGGTGCTGAGCGCGGCCGGTGAACTGGCAGATCGGTTGGGGCGCATCGCACCCGACGGATTGACGCGAGCGACGTTCGTCAACAGTGGTACCGAGGCGACCGAGGTGGCGCTCAAGATCGCGCGAGCACACACCGGCCGGCTGGGTGTGTTGACCACCGGTAACAGTTTCCACGGCAAGACTCTCGGCGCTCTGTCTGCGACGGGAAACATCAAGTACCAGAGCGGTTTCGGTGCGCCGGTCGAGGGATTCGATCACATCGAGTTCGGTGATTCGGACGCGCTCGACGCGGCCCTGGCGGCGGCACCCGGGCACTACGCGGTATTTCTGGTGGAGCCGATTCAGGGTGAGGGCGGAGTGGTGTGTCCCCCCGATGGGTACCTGCGCCGCGTGCGGGAGATCTGTGATCGGCACGGGGTGCTGATGGCTCTCGACGAGGTGCAGACCGGGCTCGGCCGGACCGGCAGGATGTTCGCGGCGGAGCACGAGGGTGTGGTGCCGGACATTCTGACCGTCGCCAAGGCGCTCGGTGGCGGCATCGTGCCGGTGGGTGCGGTGTTGTGTGCGCCGAGGCTCGTGAACGAGAGTTTCGCGCTGCGCCACACGTCGACCTTCGCGGGGAACGCGTTGGCTGCACGGGTGGGTGTCGCGGTTCTCGACGAGTTGACTCGGGACGATTGCGCGGTGGTGGAGAATGCTGCCGTTCTCGGTCGGCAGTTGAAGAACGATCTGAGCGCGCTGGCCGAGAAGTATCCGTCGGTGGTCACCGAGGTGCGCGGTCGCGGACTGTTGCTGGGCATGGAACTCACCGCGGACGTGAACTTCGTCGGGCGCCAGTCGTTGCTGGGATCGATTGCCGATCAACACAATCTGGCGGTGGTGATCTGCTCGTACCTGCTCAACGTCGAGGGGATTCGAGTGGCTCCGACTCTGTTCGGTAACAGGGTGATTCGGATCGAGCCGCCGCTGACGGTCTCGGCGGTGCAGTGCTCGCGTCTGGTCGCAGCAATGGATCGGGCCTTGGGTTGTGCGGCGGTGGGGGACATGGACGGATTGTTCGGGCATCTGTTGGGCCGTCCCACCGTCGCCACTCCGCCCGCACTCGCGGCGTTGCGCCCGGGTCGGACGCCCGATATCGCTGTGCGGCCGACCGATCGACGCTTCGCGTTCATCGCGCATCCTCTCGATCTCGGGTTCTTCGCGGCGTTCGATCCGGCACTCGAGGTGTTCGACCACGGCGAGCGGCAGGATCTGCTCGAGCGGTTCGCGGCGTCGACGTCCGAGCTCGAACCCGCGTCGTTCGTCATCGGCAGTGGCCGGGTCGTCGGGGGAGGGGGCGCGACGGCACACGGTGACCTGATCGGGCTGCCCTACACCTCGGAGCAGTTGCTGCATCTGCCGACCGAGCAGGCGCTGCGGGTGGTGGGCGGTGCCGTCGAACTCGCGATCTCGCGCGGTGCGACGGTAATCGGGTTGGGCGGCTATTCCTCGGTGATCACCGGGAACGGGTTGGGTCTCGGTGCAACGTCTCGGCCGATCACCACCGGCAACACGTTCACCGCCGCGGCGAGTCTGCGAGCTGTTCGACGCGTGTGCCGCGAACGCGGAATCGACGTCGCGCAGGCCAGGGTGACGATTCTCGGTGCTGCCGGGGCCATCGGGCGGACGATCGGCAAGCAGTTGGCCGGCGAGGTCGGCAGTATCGCTCTGGTCGGTCGGCAGGGTGAGAGCTCGGTCATCGCGCCGAAGTTGTGGGCGGCGGCGCAGGAGATGGTGGCGTGTGCGACGGCCGGATGCGGCTCGGGGTATCTCGCCGGTGCTGCGCTCGAGGTGCATGGTGACGTGGATGATCTGATCAGGTCACGCCACCTCGAGTTCTTCACCGATCCCGTTGCTGCGGTGAAGGATTCGTTGATCGTGATTGCGGCCACGTCGGCACCGCACGCACTGATCGACCCGACCGATCTGATGGACGGCGCCATCGTCTGCGATGTTGCGCAGCCGCCGAATATCGGCCGCGATGTGCGGGGTGAGCGGCCGGACGTGACGGTGTTCGACGGCGGCATCGTGCGGGTGCCATCGGGTTCGGATTTCGGTTTGACCTACGGGTTGGCTCCGGGCCTGACGTATGCCTGCATGGCCGAGACGATGCTGATCGCGTTGTCGGGTGAGTTCGATCTCCGCAGCATCGGCACCACTCTGGACGGAGACAGCGTCGAACGGTTGGGAGAGCTGGCCGACGTCCACGGTTTCGCGCTCGCCGAGGCCACCCGATGGCGCGAGGGCAGTCAGTAGTCGGCTCGGTCAGTAGTCGGCTGGGGCCGGAGTTCCCGGAAGTTCGTGGACTCCGGCCCCGTCCTGCCCGGCCCCGTCCTGCCCGGTGGACGTCGATAGGGGAGGGGTGGGATGCCACCACCAGTTCGCGTTTCCCATCAGCGTGACGAGAGCGGGCACGAGCATCATCCGCACGATGGTGGCGTCGATGACGAGGCCGACGATGATGCGCCAGGCTTACCATCGCCATGGCAATTGCCTTGAGGCTGAGCACGATCGAACGAAATGCCAGTGTCGTCATCGTGAAAGTGGCCAGCACCATGATGGCCAACATCCACGGAATGGTGGAGTAGATCGCGTCGATGCCGTCCTCGCTCTGCGCGGTGCTGCCACCCACTCTCAGTGTGGTACCGGCGGGAGCGGGGATCGATCGAATCGCATCCAGTGTCGCGAGTGCGGCCGGGGTGCGATCGGCCGAGGTCATGATGGCATCGACCACGGTCAGATCGTCGGCGCTGCCACTGGGAAACGCTGCCGCGACTCCGTCCGCGCGGCCGACGGCGTCGGCGACTTCTGCGACCGCGGCAGGGCTCGGCGGTGCATCGGTGACCGATTCGACGACGACGGTGACTCCGCTGTTGGCGAGCGTGAATTCGCTGATCAGCTTCTGCGTGGCGATCCGAGCGGGCGAGTCCGGGGGCAGACCGGTGTGGTCGAGGTCGCCCAGAGCTACGCCGGAAATGGGCGCGCTGAGCACGGCCAGCACGCCGATGATGGCACCGGCGACGAGGATGGGCCTGCGCATCACGCGGTCTGCCACTGTGCCCCAGAACTTCTGCGCCCGTGCCTCGCCGCGGTCGATCGCACTCGTGCGCCAGCTCAGCGAATCGATGCGTGGGCCGAGCAGTACGAGTGCGGCGGGAAGTGCGGTCAGCGAGATCACGGCGGCAACGGCCACTGCTGCCATGCCGCCGAAGCCCAGTGAGCGGATCATCGCCTGCGGGAAGATGAGCATGCCGATGAACCCGCAGATCAACAACAGTGCCGAGAACGCCACGGTTCGGCCGGCGGTGGACATCGTGCGGCGTACCGCGTCCGCCGTTCCGCACCCGTTGCGCAACTCCTCGCGGAACCGCGTGATCACGAACAGGCTGTAGCCGACGGCCATTCCGAGTCCGACCAGGGACGCGATATTGGTAGCGAACACCGACACCTCGGAGACAGTGTTCAATGCTCGCAGCACGGCCAGCGACGCCAGCACGCTCAGTCCGCCGATCACCAACGGAGTTCCTGCGGCGACGAGTCCGCCGAAGACGATCAGGAGCAGGACCAGCAGAATCGGGAAGGTGATGGTCTCGGCTCGCACCAGATCTGCTCGCGCTTGCTCGTTGTACGCGTCGACGACGGCCGAGAATCCACCGAACTGCACGCTCACGCCATCGATCGTCAACTTCTCGCGCAGATCCTGGTAGGACTTGACGCGCCGATCCTCGTCGCCCGTCAGGGTCAGCACCGCGAGGGCAGACTTCCCGTCCGACGATCGCAGGCCCGGAGCAAAGTCGTCGGGCACCGTCCAATAGGTGACGGGATCGCGGGCCAGCACGCCCGCGTCGATACCGGCCAGGCTCGTGCCGACGGCATCGGCGATCTCGTCGACCGTTCGTCCGTCCGTCGGGGTGTAGACCACTGCGATGTCCGGAACGTCGCGGCCGAACCGGGATTCGACGAGAGCGTCGACCTGCGCCGACTCTCTGTCGGGGTCGCTGTAGCCACCGAGACTGAGTTCTTCGACGACGCCCAGGCCCCAGGTTCCGGCGATCAGAACGGTCGCAACCACGACGACCAGGACCCAGCGTGCACGGGCAATGACGAAGTCGACCACGGGCGAACCCCTGCTCACGCAGCACTACCCAAGGGTCGACACCTGCATGCAGCGTCGACCACCACCACCGTAACCATGTTGTCCCCCCGCGAGACGTGATGTGAGCGCTCCGTGAATGTGCCTGCGGCACAGAGGAGATCTGTCTCGCGGCGAACCCGATCACCTGACGACGCCACCCCCCGGTTGCGACAGAAGAAATACAAGCAGAAGCCGCGCTCGATTGCCAGAGTCGCGGCGGATTCCCTCGGACCTCTTGACGAAGGAAGACGCAGGGTTCACTCTTGTCGTGAAGGAGCACCCCCGCGGTGACCGACCGTCGCCGGTCGTTCGCCACAGCTTTCTGACGCCACAGCTTTCTGACGCCGCTGTTGATTTGCGTCCGCGGCGCGGAAGGTCGACACGCTGCTGCCGACTCGGCGCGCGAACGGACCTCGGGTGCTACTTTTGATGCCCCCGTTGCGCTGTGCGCACATTTGGGGTACCTTTGGACGTTGCGCTGGCTGCCTCCTGTCCACCTCTCGATTGCTGTTGCTCGAAGACTCGTCTTCGGGCCTCTGTAATGGGGATTCGGTCTGGTTGCGACCAGCCGAAATTCGCCCCACATATAGCAAACAGATACAGCGGCGGTCGCCATGTCGTGTCAGCTGACAGGTCCTGTCAGTCGACGGAACGGCGCGACCCGCGTGAGGTGCTGGAAGGACGCATCTTGGCAGTCTCTAGCCAGACCAAGGCAGTTGTCGGAACACCGGGAGCCCCGAGGAGGGTTTCGTTCGCGAACATTCGCGAGCCGTTGGAGGTACCCGGTCTCCTCGATGTACAGACGGATTCGTTCGAATGGCTGGTAGGTGCGCAGAGTTGGCGCGACCGTGCCGCCGCCCGCGGAGACAGCGGTGTCTCCGGCGGACTCGAGGACATCCTGACCGAGCTCTCTCCGATCGAGGACTTCTCGGGCTCGATGTCGCTTTCCTTCTCCGACCCACGATTCGACGAGGTCAAGGCCTCGACCGATGAGTGCAAGGACAAGGACATGACGTACGCAGCCCCGCTGTTCGTCACCGCCGAGTTCATCAACAACAACACCGGCGAGATCAAGAGCCAGACGGTCTTCATGGGTGATTTCCCGATGATGACCGACAAGGGCACCTTCATCATCAACGGCACCGAGCGTGTCGTCGTCTCGCAGCTGGTGCGTTCTCCGGGCGTCTACTTCGACCATTCGATCGACAAGACCACCGAGAAGGACCTGCACAGCGTCAAGGTCATTCCCGGCCGTGGTGCTTGGCTCGAGTTCGACGTCGACAAGCGCGACACCGTCGGTGTCCGCATCGACCGCAAGCGTCGCCAGCCCGTCACGGTGCTGCTGAAGGCTCTCGGCTGGTCCACCGAGCAGATCACGGAGCGCTTCGGCTTCTCCGAGATCCTCATGGCCACGCTGGAGAAGGACAACACCGCCGGTACCGACGAGGCTCTCCTCGACATCTACCGCAAGCTGCGTCCGGGCGAGCCGCCGACCAAGGAGTCGGCGCAGACCCTGCTGGAGAACCTGTTCTTCAAGGACAAGCGTTACGACCTCGCTCGCGTGGGTCGCTACAAGATCAACAAGAAGCTCGGCCTCAACTCGGGTCAGCCCATCGTGGCGTCGACCCTCACCGAGGAAGACATCGTCGCGACCATCGAGTACCTGGTGCGTCTGCACGCGGGTGAGACCTCGATGACCGCACCCGAGGGCGTCGAGGTTCCGGTCGAGGTCGACGACATCGACCACTTCGGCAACCGTCGTCTGCGTACCGTGGGCGAGCTCATCCAGAACCAGATCCGCGTGGGCCTGTCCCGCATGGAGCGCGTCGTGCGCGAACGTATGACGACTCAGGACGTCGAGGCGATCACGCCGCAGACCCTGATCAACATCCGTCCCGTCGTCGCTGCGATCAAGGAGTTCTTCGGAACCTCCCAGCTCTCGCAGTTCATGGACCAGAACAACCCGCTGTCGGGTCTGACGCACAAGCGTCGCCTGTCGGCACTGGGACCCGGCGGTCTCTCTCGTGAGCGCGCCGGCCTCGAGGTCCGCGACGTGCACCCCTCGCACTACGGCCGCATGTGCCCCATCGAGACCCCGGAAGGCCCGAACATCGGCCTGATCGGATCGCTCTCGGTCTACGCACGCGTCAACCCGTTCGGCTTCATCGAGACCCCGTACCGCAAGGTCGTGGACGGCAAGGTGACCGACGATGTCGATTACCTGACCGCCGACGAGGAGGATCGCCACACGCTCGCGCAGGCGAACTCTCCGGTCGACGATTCTGGTCACTTCATCGAGGAGAAGATTCTCGTCCGTCGTAAGGGTGGAGAGGTCGAGTTCGTCTCGTCCGACGACATCGACTACATGGACGTCTCACCTCGTCAGATGGTGTCCGTCGCCACCGCGATGATTCCGTTCCTCGAGCACGACGATGCCAACCGTGCCCTGATGGGCGCGAACATGCAGCGTCAGGCCGTCCCGCTGGTGCGTAGCGAAGCGCCGCTCGTCGGAACCGGTATGGAGCTCCGTGCTGCCGTCGACGCCGGTGATGTCGTCATCACCGAGAAGACCGGTGTCGTCGAAGAGGTCTCCGCCGATTACGTCACGGTCATGGCCGACGACGGATCACGCAAGACCTACCGGATGCGTAAGTTCGCGCGTTCCAACCAGGGCACGTGTGCCAACCAGCGTCCGATCGTGGACGAGGGACAGCGCGTCGAGTCCGGCCAGGTCCTCGCCGACGGCCCCTGCACCGAGAACGGTGAGATGGCACTCGGCAAGAACCTGCTGCTGGCGATCATGCCGTGGGAGGGCCACAACTACGAGGACGCGATCATCCTGTCGCAGCGCCTCGTGGAAGAGGACGTTCTCACCTCGATCCACATCGAGGAGCACGAGATCGATGCTCGCGACACCAAGCTCGGTGCCGAGGAGATCACTCGCGACATCCCGAACGTCTCCGACGAGGTTCTCGCGGACCTCGACGAGCGCGGCATCATCCGTATCGGTGCCGAGGTTCGTGACGGCGACGTGCTGGTCGGAAAGGTCACGCCGAAGGGCGAGACCGAGCTGACCCCGGAGGAGCGCCTGCTGCGCGCCATCTTCGGTGAGAAGGCTCGCGAAGTTCGCGACACCTCGCTCAAGGTTCCGCACGGCGAGAACGGAAAGGTCATCGGCATCCGCGTCTTCTCGCGTGATGACGACGACGATCTGCCTCCCGGCGTCAACGAGCTGGTCCGCGTCTACGTGGCTCAGAAGCGCAAGATCCAGGACGGCGACAAGCTCGCCGGTCGTCACGGCAACAAGGGCGTCATCGGCAAGATCCTCCCGCAGGAGGACATGCCGTTCATGTCCGACGGCACGCCGATCGACATCATCCTCAACACCCACGGTGTGCCGCGTCGTATGAACATCGGTCAGGTCCTCGAAACCCATTTGGGTTGGATCGGCAAGACCGGTTGGAACGTACAGATCGCCGCGGACGGCACGAAGCCCGATTGGGCCGAGCGTCTGCCCGAGGAGATGTTGGCGGCTCCGGCCGACAGCAACATCGCCACCCCGGTGTTCGACGGTGCCAAGGAGAATCAGCTCGCCGGCCTGCTGGAGAGCACGATTCCCAACCGCGACGGCGAGCAGATGGTCGGATCCGACGGAAAGGCCACGTTGTTCGACGGCCGCTCCGGCGAGCCGTTCCCGTACCCGGTGTCGGTGGGCTACATGTACATCATCAAGCTTCACCACTTGGTCGACGACAAGATCCACGCTCGTTCGACCGGGCCGTACTCGATGATCACGCAGCAGCCCCTCGGTGGTAAGGCTCAGTTCGGTGGACAGCGCTTCGGTGAGATGGAGTGCTGGGCCATGCAGGCCTACGGTGCCGCATACACGCTGCAGGAGCTTCTCACCATCAAGTCGGACGACGTTGTCGGCCGCGTGAAGGTGTACGAGGCGATCGTCAAGGGCGAGAACATTCCCGAGCCCGGTATTCCCGAGTCCTTCAAGGTGCTTCTCAAGGAGCTCCAGTCGCTGTGCCTCAACGTGGAGGTGCTGTCCTCGGACGGCGCTGCCATCACGATGGCCGACGGTGACGACGAAGACCTCGAGCGTGCCGCAGCCAACCTGGGAATCAACCTCTCCCGCAACGAAGCTGCCACGGTCGACGACCTCGCTCAGTAGTTCTGTGGTCTGCCGGATCCGCCCAGTGTGGGTCCGGCAGGCGTTCTTCTCATTTGCTCTTCCAGCACAACACCCATAACGGGGAAAGGAAGTTACGTGCTCGACGTCAACTTCTTCGATGAACTTCGCATTGGCCTTGCCACTGCGGACGACATCCGTCAGTGGTCCTACGGCGAGGTCAAGAAGCCGGAGACCATCAACTACCGCACGCTCAAGCCCGAGAAGGACGGCCTCTTCTGCGAGAAGATCTTCGGCCCCACTCGGGACTGGGAGTGCTACTGCGGCAAGTACAAGCGCGTCCGCTTCAAGGGCATCATCTGTGAGCGTTGTGGCGTCGAGGTCACTCGCGCCAAGGTTCGTCGTGAGCGCATGGGCCACATCGAACTGGCTGCTCCGGTCACGCACATCTGGTACTTCAAGGGTGTGCCGTCGCGTCTGGGCTACCTGCTCGACCTGGCTCCGAAGGATCTCGAGAAGATCATCTACTTCGCTGCCTACGTCATCACCTCGGTCGACGACGAGCTCCGTCACAACGAGCTCTCGACGCTCGAGGCCGAGATGGAGGTCGAGAAGAAGGCCGTCGCAGATCAGCGCGACTCCGATCTCGAGGCTCGTGCACAGAAGCTCGAAGCCGACATCGCCGAGCTCGAAGCCGAGGGCGCCAAGTCCGACGTGCGCCGTAAGGTCAAGGACGGCGGCGAGCGCGAGATGCGTCAGCTCCGTGACCGTGCGCAGCGTGAGCTCGATCGTCTCGAAGAGATCTGGACCACCTTCACCAAGCTGGCCAAGAAGCAGCTCATCATCGATGAGCTCATCTACCGCGAGCTCATCGACCGGTACGGCGAGTACTTCACCGGTGCCATGGGTGCAGAGTCGATCCAGAAGCTCATGCAGACCTTCGACATCGACGCCGAAGCGGAGTCTCTTCGCGAGACGATCCGCAGTGGCAAGGGTCAGAAGAAGCTGCGTGCGCTCAAGCGTCTGAAGGTCGTCGCCGCGTTCCAGGCCGGCCGGAACTCGCCGATGGGCATGGTTCTCGACGCTGTCCCGGTCATCCCGCCGGAGCTTCGTCCGATGGTGCAGCTCGACGGTGGACGTTTCGCGACGTCCGACCTCAACGATCTGTACCGCCGCGTCATCAACCGCAACAACCGCCTCAAGCGTCTGATCGACCTCGGTGCTCCCGAGATCATCGTCAACAACGAGAAGCGGATGCTGCAGGAGTCGGTCGACGCCCTGTTCGACAACGGCCGTCGTGGACGTCCGGTCACCGGACCGGGTAACCGTCCGCTCAAGTCGCTGTCCGACTTGCTCAAGGGCAAGCAGGGTCGATTCCGTCAGAACCTCCTCGGCAAGCGCGTCGACTACTCGGGCCGTTCGGTCATCGTCGTCGGCCCGCAGCTCAAGCTGCACCAGTGTGGCCTGCCCAAGCTGATGGCTCTCGAGCTGTTCAAGCCGTTCGTGATGAAGCGTCTGGTGGATCTCAACCACGCGCAGAACATCAAGTCGGCCAAGCGCATGGTCGAGCGTCAGCGTCCCCAGGTGTGGGATGTCCTCGAAGAGGTCATCGCCGAGCACCCTGTGCTGCTGAACCGTGCACCCACCCTGCACCGGTTGGGCATCCAGGCGTTCGAGCCGCAGCTCGTCGAGGGTAAGGCCATCCAGCTGCACCCGCTCGTCTGTGAGGCGTTCAACGCCGACTTCGACGGTGACCAGATGGCTGTCCACCTCCCGCTGTCCGCCGAGGCTCAGGCCGAGGCACGCGTGTTGATGCTGTCCTCGAACAACATCCTCTCGCCGGCATCGGGCCGTCCGCTCGCCATGCCGCGTCTGGACATGGTGACGGGTCTGTACCACCTGACGCGTCTGGACGCCGGTGCTGTCGGCGAGCGCGCCGATGCGAAGACCGATCATGCCGAGTTCGGGGCGTACTCCTCCCCGGCCGAGGCACAGATGGCCGTCGACCGTGGATCGCTCACGGTGCAGTCGCAGATCCGTGTTCGTCTGACGATTCAGCGCCCCCCGCGCGACATCGAGAACGAGCTGTTCCCGAACGGCTGGACTCGTGGCGAGGCGTGGACCGCGCAGACTACTCTCGGACGCGTCATCTTCAACGAGCTGCTGCCGGCGGACTATCCGTTCGTCAACGAGCAGATGCCGAAGAAGCGACAGTCGACCATCATCAACGATCTCGCCGAGCGTTACCCGATGATCGTCGTCGCGCAGACCGTCGACAAGCTCAAGGACGCAGGCTTCTACTGGGCCACGCGTTCGGGTGTCACCATCTCGATCTCCGACGTGCTCGTGCCGCCGGAGAAGCCGGCCATCATGGAGACGTTCGAGGCTCAGGCCGATCAGATCGAGAAGAAGTACCAGCGTGGCGCTCTCGACAAGGTCGAGCGCAACTCTGCACTGGTCAAGATCTGGCAGGACGCGACCGAGCAGGTCGGTAAGGCCATGGAGGCGCACTTCCCCGACGACAACCCGATCCCGATGATCGTGAAGTCCGGCGCAGCCGGAAACATGACTCAGGTTCGCTCGCTCGCCGGCATGAAGGGCCTGGTGACCAACCCGAAGGGTGAGTTCATCCCGCGTCCGATCAAGTCTTCCTTCAAGGAAGGCCTGACGGTCCTCGAGTACTTCATCAATACGCACGGTGCTCGTAAGGGTCTGGCCGACACGGCGCTTCGTACCGCCGACTCGGGCTACCTGACGCGTCGTCTGGTCGACGTCTCGCAGGATGTCATCGTTCGGGAAACCGACTGTGGCACCGAGCGCGGCATCGTCACGACGATCGCCGAGAAGACGGCCGACGGCAAGATGATCCGCGACGCTCACGTCGAGACCAGCACGTACGCCCGCACGTTGGCGAACGACGCTGTCGACGAGAACGGCACGGTCGTCGTCGCTCGCGGACACGATCTCGGTGACCCGGCCATCGACGCGCTGCTCGCTGCGGGCATCACGTCGGTCAAGGTTCGCTCGGTGCTCACCTGCACCACCGGCACCGGCGTCTGCGCCACCTGCTACGGCCGCTCGATGGCCACCGGCAAGCTGGTCGACATCGGTGAGGCCGTCGGTATCGTTGCCGCACAGTCCATCGGTGAGCCCGGTACCCAGCTGACCATGCGTACCTTCCACCAGGGTGGTGTCGCCGGAGATGACATCACCGGTGGTCTGCCTCGCGTGCAGGAGCTGTTCGAGGCCCGTGTGCCGAAGGGCAAGGCTCCGATTGCGGACGTGTCGGGACGCATCCAGCTCGAGGACGGCGATCGTTTCTACAAGATCACCATCGTCCCGGACGACGGCGGCGAAGAGGTTGTCTACGACAAGCTCTCCAAGCGTCAGCGTCTGCGTGTCTTCAAGCACGACGACGGCACCGAGCGCCTTCTGGCGGACGGTGACCACGTCGAGGTCGGCCAGCAGCTCATGGAAGGTGCTGCCGATCCGCACGAGGTCCTGCGTGTGATGGGTCCCCGTCAGGTGCAGATCCACCTCGTCAACGAGGTCCAGGAGGTGTACCGGTCGCAGGGTGTGTCCATTCACGACAAGCACATCGAAACGATCGTTCGCCAGATGCTCCGTCGCGTGACGATCATCGACAGCGGCTCCACCGAATTCCTGCCCGGTTCACTCACCGAGCGCAGCGAATTCGAGTCGAGCAACCGTCGCGTCGTCTCCGAGGGTGGCGAGCCCGCAGCCGGACGTCCGGTCCTGATGGGTATCACCAAGGCGTCGCTGGCCACCGACTCGTGGCTGTCGGCAGCGTCGTTCCAGGAGACCACTCGTGTGCTCACCGATGCGGCGATCAACTGCCGTAGCGACAAGCTCATAGGTCTCAAGGAGAACGTAATCATCGGTAAGCTCATCCCGGCTGGTACCGGCATCAACCGGTACCGGAACATCACGGTGCAGCCGACCGAAGAGGCACGTGCCGCGGCGTACGCGGTGCCGTCGTACGACGATCAGTACTACAGCCCGGACGGCTTCGGCCAGGGAACCGGCGCTGCAGTGCCGCTCGACGACTACGGTTTCTCCAACGAATACCGCTAGAGCGACTTCGTCGCACGTGCACAGAAATTCGTAGTCCACTACGAATTTCCACTCACGACGACAGGGCGTGACAAACAGAGCCCCGCATCGACTTCGGTCGGTGCGGGGCTCTCGCCGGTGATCAGGTCAGTACGCGTATGAGTAACCAGACGAACAACACACAGGCATCCAGCACCATCGTGAACATCGGCGTGGCCATGTTCTCCGTGGCCGATCAGGACGCGGCCCTCGATTTCTATTCGCGCGTGCTCGGCTTCGAGGTCCGCAGTGATTCGCGTTTCGGTCCCGAGGGCGAGTACCGGTGGCTGGAAGTGGCACCGTCCGGTTCGACCGCACGACTCGCCCTGAACCCACCGATGAGCGGTTCGCCCGGTGGCGGGTCCATCGGCGTCGAGACGCCCGATGTCGCGTCCGAGCATGCTCGCTTGAGTGCTCTCGGCGGCGTCGATCTCGACGACTTGATGGAAGAGGTGGACGGCGTGCCGCCCATGTTCGCGCTTCGGGATCCCGACGGTAATTCGGTGTGGATCGTGCAGGCCTGACGGATCAGCCGGGCTGTTTCTGATCGACGAACGTGTACAGCTCGGCGATCGTGCCGTCCTTGACGACGGCGAAGTCCTGGCCGGTGACGACGGCCGGGGCGTTGGGCGGTGAGAGTGCCCAGGAGATGCGGGCAACGTCGCCCAGTACGGCGGGTTCGACGGTGACGGAGAAGGACAAGCCGGCGGAGTCCGCGAGGAGCGCGGTGATCGCGTCGATGACGGCTTCGCGTCCGGTCGCGGTGTTCTCGGCGTCGTAGAACACCGCGTCGGGGTGGTACATAACTTCGATCAGCTCGCGTCGTCGTTCGGCGTCGGTGGCGTTGAATACCTCGACGACGTTGGCGCGTACCAACTCGGCGTGAGAAGTGCTGTGCATGGTGTGCCCCTAAGGTTGGGTTGTCGGGGTCTACTCGGCCTGCACCCCGGATCAAGCATCCCAGAAAGAACATGACATGTCACGTAATGAGTCGACGGACGACTCTCCCTCGCTGACGCCCTCCCAGGAATCGGCGTGGCGCGCCTACATGGGGTTGTCGCTGCAGATGACGTTCGAGATGAACCGTCAGCTCACTGAGGATCACGGTCTTTCCCTGGCCGACTACTCGGTGCTCGTCGCGCTGGCGGACAGTCCCGACGGGCGTCGCCGGGTGACCGACCTGGCCGCGGAGATCGGCTGGGAGCGCAGCAGGGCTTCTCACCACCTCGCCCGGATGTCCGCGCGGGGGCTCACCGATCGCACGGTCTCGACTACCGACGCGCGGGCCACGGATGCAGTGATCACCGAAGCGGGCCGGGCAGCTCTGGACGCATCGGCAGCGGGTCACGTCGATGTGGTGCGCAGATTGTTCTTCGACGGGCTCGCACCCGAGGAAGTCTCCACTCTCGAAACGATTCTCACTCGTCTGCGTGATCACATACGAACCCAAGGGACACTGCCCCAACCGCAGTGACTGCCCCAACCGCAACGACTGCCCCAACCGCAATGACGACCTCCAACTCGGATCACGGCGAGGTCGTTCATCCGTGGTGACAGACAGCCTCGAGGTCGATGCCGTTGAGGTCTCGCACGAACGATCCGTAGTACGTCGCGTGGTATTCCGGCTGTAGTCCTGGAGGCCGGAGCTCGATCGCTCCTGCCGACAGCGCTGCGGCATGGAAGGCATCGACCGTGGCGCGGTCCGGGGCACTGAACGCGAGATGGGTGTGGGGGCCGATGGTCGACCCCGGTGCGTCGACGATCCAGAAGAAGGGCTTCAGCTCCGCCCAACCGAAGGCGATCATGGCGAGCTGGTTCGCCTCGGGGGTGTGCGGTACCCGCAGGATCTCGGTGATCCCGAGCGGTGCGAGTGCAGCGCCGTAGAACTCGGCGCTGGCGGCGAGATCGGCGACGCCGATGTTGAGGTGGTCGATCTGGGATCCGGTGCGGTCGGTGTTCGTCATAGCCGTGAGCCTCCCGGAGATCGCGGACGTACTCGGTCCTCAATCGGGAAGATCGCCGGAGTTCACCTCGCCGTCGAGTCGATGACGGGCACCGTTTGCCCGGGCGCGAGAGTCTCGACCAATGGTGAGACAGGGTAATGAGATTCGGATCGGGCGGGACATTTCCTTGCGGGCGGGGGCCACGCGCCGACAGTTTCTGACGTGGAGTGCGTTGGTCGGGGCGCTCGCCTTCACTCCTGAACTCGCGGGAACCACGGCGCACGCACAGTCCGTCGTGACCCCCGACTACCCCTTCCGTCTCGGCGTGGCCTCAGGTGATCCGCTGCACGATTCGGTGGTGCTGTGGACCAGGCTCGCCACCGATCCCTTTGCGCCGCTGGGCGGAATGACTCCCGGTGTCGTGCCGGTGCAGTGGCAGATCGCAGCCGACGACAAATTCGGCCGCATCGTGGCACAGGGCATCGAGCTCGCCACGGAGTTCGACGGCTGGTCGATTCACGTCGACGTCCGCGGGCTGGAGCCGGCCCGCGAATACTTCTATCGTTTCCTCGTCGGCCCGCACGCCAGCCCGGTCGGTCGTACCAAAACTGCACCGGCAGTGGGGCAACCGCTGAGCAGGCTTGATTTCGCCTGGGCGTCGTGCCAGAAATGGGAGGACGGGTTCTTCGGCGCGTACGGGGACCTGGCGGCCTCGAATCTCGACGTGGTGTTCTTTCTGGGCGATTACATCTACGAGTACGCGATCAAGGACGAGGGTGCTCGACAGGGTGAGCCGCGCACCGAGTCGGCGGCTCGAGAAACCATGGTGCTCAGCGACTATCGCGACCGATACGCGATGTACAAGGCTGACGAGAACCTGGCTGCCGCGCATGCGTCGGCACCGTTCGTCTCGACGTTCGACGACCATGAGGTGGACAACAACTGGGCCTCGCAGATCAGCCAGGACAACGACGATCCGAAGCAGTTCTTGCTGCGCAGAGCTGATGCCTTCAAGGCGTGGTGGGAGAACACTCCGGTGCGCGCGAATCTGAAGCCTGTAGGCCCGGACATGAAGGTCTATCGACGGTTCTCGTTCGGAGATCTGGTGGATTTCTCGGTGCTCGACACCCGGCAGTATCGCAGCGATCAGGCGCACGGAGACGGTGAGCACGCGCAGGATGCCGAGACCGCCGATCCGTCGCGCACCATTACCGGTGCGGCACAGGAACAATGGATTCTCGACGGGTTCGCGTCACCGTCGAGGTGGAACTTCCTGGCGCATCAGACGGTCATCGCAGATCTCGCTCGGGGACAGGGCAACGATCGCAAGGTCGGCATGGATCCGTGGAGCGGGTACGAGGCCTCGCGTCACCGCATCCTCGACGGTGCCAGGGACCGCGGGACGAAGAACGTGGCGTCGATCGTCGGCGACATTCACCGCACGATCGTGTCGGAATTGCGCCGCGACTACCAGGATCAAGTGTCGCCGATGCAAGGTGTCGAGATCGCGACCACGTCCATCGCGTCGGGCAAGGACGGCGCCGATGTCGACTCCGCCGGAGCTGCCATCGCCGACGGTTCGCCGCACGTGAAATACGGCAACGCCCGTCGCGGCTATCTTCGCAGCACCCTCACGCCCAACGAATGGCGTTCGGAAGTAAGGGTTCTCGATGCAGTGTCGTCGCCGGGTAAGCCGGTTCGGACGGCCATGACCGTCACCGTTCCCGAAGGACGGCCCGAGATCCAGCTCGGCTAGTGCCTGCGGGTCAGCGCCCGTCGCCCGTGTCTCAGCGCCCGTCGGCGATGATCTGTGCGACGTTGCGTTCGGCCAGCGCGGTGATCGTCAGTGACGGGTTCGCCGCTCCGGTGCTTCCCGGGATCAGCGCACCGTCGACGACGTAGAGACCGGGGTGACCCTTCACCCGGCCGTAGTCGTCGGTGGCGTCGCCCAGCACTGCGCCGCCGAGTGGGTGTGCGGTGAAGGTGTCGTCCACATCGCGGGTGAACGGTTCGGCGGCGACGACGGTGCCGCCGGCCTGCGCCATCCGATTCTGCACCGCGCGTAGGGCTTCGACGGTGTCGCGGCTGCCGCCCTTGGGCCAGTTCAGGGTCAATCTGTTTGCAGCGGAATCGAATCCGAAGTTCCCGCGCAGCGGATCGATCGTCATACCCAGCGAGCCGAGGAATCCCAGATTCACGGGAACGCCTGGCACGTACCAGTTTTCGACGGTCAGCGGCAGTCCGGAGTCATCGGTGATGCGGGATGCGCACGGCGCTCCTTGCGGTCCTGCAGACATCGGGCCGAGCGACCGCGTCATCGAGGCGTCGCCGTTGGTACCCCAACCGGTGCCGACGAACTCGTTGAGGTTCGCCAGCGCTCCGGTGGTGCGGGCGCGCATCAGCAGTTCGGTGGTACCGATGGATCCGGCACCGAGGACGAGGGTGTCGCAGGTGACGGTGCGAGTCTCGACGACGTTGCCGAACGGGTCGAGGCGTTCGATCTCGACGCGGTAGCGGCCGCCGGATTCGGTGCCGATCGCCGCGACGCGGTGGCTGTGACAGACGGTCGCGCGCCCCGTGGCTTCTGCCTGAGGGATGTAGTTCTGCGTCAGGTCGTGCTTGGCGCCGTTGGAGTTGCCGAAGGTGCTCTCGCCGACGGTCGAGGACGCCCGAGAACGGCCGGCGATCTCGTCGCGCACGACGTTCCAGTTCCAGTTGCCGTCGACCGCTTCCGGGGTGAATCCTGCGCGTCGGGCGTGGTCGTCCCAGGTGCGCGAGTGCGCGAAGTTCGGGCTGTTGTACACGTCGTCGGGCATCGTCGACGGCCGGAGCATCGAACGGGCCTTGGGGTACCAGCTGGCGGCCATCTCGTCGTAGTTCAGGCGTCCGCCGAAGGAGAGGTCGAAGAATCTCTTGTTCGGTGCGATGGTCACGCCGGTGTACACGATCGAGCCGCCGCCGACGGCTGCTCCGCGCCACACCGAGAGGTTCTCGTAGCGGGTGGTGTCGAGCACTCCACCGAAGAGATCGACCGGTCCCACAGGGAGGCCGGTGATGTTGGTGAACGACGTTTGCTGCCACAGGCCGCGTCCGTCGGCGGTCATGTCGGCGGTGAAGATCTCGCGCCAAGGGTCTCGCGGCCAACGCAGTCCGCGCTCGAGCACGGTCACCGCAGTGCCGGCCTGGGCCATGCGCAGGGCTGCAGCACTGGCACCGAATCCGGAGCCGACCACGATGACGGACGAGTGGTCCGGCGGGCGCGGGGGGTCTGCGAACAGTTCGGGAACGAGTGACCGAATTCGGTCGGCACCGAGTGGGAGTGCGCCGGCGGGGGCGGAACCCGGCATGCCTGCGGCGCTCAGGACCGGAGCGGCGGCAGCGCCGAGCATTCCGGCAGCGGCCAGCCGCAGCAATTGCCTTCGGTTCACGGAAAGTCCCCCTACTTGACTCACGGACAGCGTTGTCGATTGTGTCGTGTTTGCCGCGCAAAAGCGAACAGTTCGGTCGGACTCGAGGATGCTTCCCAGCTCGGCCTCAGGTTTGCCTGTCAGACTTTCGCTCATGGTTTCGGCTTCGGTGGCTCTGTTGTTGCTTGTCGCGGCGGTGGTCGGCATCGCGGCGCACCTCATCGACTCGCGGGGACAGGGGATGCTCGTGGCCGCTGCGTTGGCACATGTCCTCATGCTCGCTGCTGTGCCCGGCACCGTGGTCGCCGGTCTCGCGTTCGGGTGGTGGGGTGTGGGGGCCGGGATGGTGGTGCTGGCGGCCGCGGCGGCGACTCAGTTTCCGCTGCACCGTCGTTTTTCACCACGCAGCCGTCTTTCACCACGCAGCCGCATTCGGGAGACCACCCGAGCCTCGGATCTGACAGTGCTGCACGCCAACATCTGGCTGGGGCAGGCCGATATCGACGCGGTGGTCGCGCTGGTCGACGAGCATCGCCCGGATGTGCTCACCCTCGTAGAGTTGACGCCCGAGGCCGACTCGGGTCTTCGCCGCAGACTGTCCGAGCGGCTGCCGCACGCCTTCGTCAGCGCTGCCGCGGGCGGCGACGGAACCGGCATCTACAGCCGCTTCCCGCTCGTGGACCAGCAGCGCCACGACGGCTTCGTGACCGAGCTGCTCTCTGCGCGGGTGGAGATGCCGGGCCGGCCGCTCGTGTTCGCGGTGCATCCCGTACCGCCGTGGCCGCGAGAACCGTCCGAATGGGTCCGCGAGCTGGGGTTGCTGCGTCAACTACTGGCCAAGATTCCCGTCGACGACGGTCCCGTGGTGGTGGCGGGCGATTTCAACGCGACGCAGGATCATCGACGCTATCGAGATCTGCAGGACGGCCGATTCGTCGACGCGGCGGTGGCGACCGGAGCCGGCATGCTCAGGACGTATCCGGCGCACACCTGGCACCCGCCGGTCATTGCCATCGATCATGTTCTGGTGGCCGACATGGCAGTCCGTTCGGTCGAGGCCGTGACGATCCCAGGGTCCGACCACCGCGGCATCATGGCTCGGCTGGCTTTCGATCCCAATTAGGGCTGCCCAGATCAGGGCTGTGCGGGCAACTGCTGCACCGACCACTTGTTTCCGTCGGGGTCGGCGAAGTACACGAACGTGCCCCAGCCCTCGTCCTTGGGCGGATCGATGGTCAGACCGGCTGCGGTGAGGTGTTCGTAGGCGTCCTGGGCGTTGTCGACGACCATCAGGATTCCGGCTCCCTTGCCCGGTTGGGCGTCGGTGATGTTCTCGCCGATCGCGATGGAACACGCCGAGCCCGGGGGAGTGAGCTGGACGTACCGGATCCCGTCCCAGGGCCGAGCATCGTGGTCGGCGTCGAAGCCGATCGAGACGTAGAAGTCCTTGGCGCGGTCGACGTCGGTGACGGCCAGGGTGACGAGTTCGATCTTCATGGTGAGGTTCATGAAGCAATGATGAGCGCCATTGCGGACACATTCGGTCCGCTATCACACCCCGTCGAAGAATGCTTCGAGAATTCTTCGCCCGTCCTCGGCGACGCGAGCGAGGACCTGTGCGCTCGGTGCCGTTCCCGCAGGCATGTGCGCATCGAGCATCGGTTGTTCTGTAGGTGTGAGCTCGACGTGGAACTGGAGGCCGAGGGCACTGCCGAACCGGAACGCCTGATTCCGGTAGAGGTTCGAGCTCGCCAGGAGCACCGCCCCCGCGGGCAGGTCGAAGGTATCGGTGTGCCAGTGCACCACCGAGACCGAATCCGCTCCGAACAGCGTTGCGCCGGCATCGGTTGCGGTGACCTCTCCGGATCCCAGCTCCGCGACCGGTCCCCGGTACACCGCACATCCCTGCGAGGCCGCGAGTAGTTGAGCACCGAGACACACCCCGAGCACGGGAACGTCACGTCGCAGACACTCGGCAATCAATTCCCGTTCGGCTCGCACGTGAGGGTGAGCGACATCGCCCCACGCGTCCATCGGTCCGCCCATCACGACCAGCCCTGTGACCGCATCGGCTGGGGGCAAGGGGTCCCCACTCGCCACCGCGACCACCGTGAACTCGATTCCGCGTTCGGTCATGATCGTCCCGATCAGCGCCGGGCCTTCGGCATCGACGTGCTTTACCACCCACCAACTCATGACGAGAAATATGCCCGATGCCTCGCCGGTTGTCCTAGCTGTGTTGTTTTCCCTTCTCGACAGATCCCGCACTCGATCCGGAATGGACGACGCCTCGGCGCTGCGTCACACCGTCGAACGGGCGGTGCACGCGGAGAAGATCGGGCTGCATCGGTTCTGGGTGGCCGAGCATCACGGCGTGCCCGGCATCGCGTCGGGCGCGCCGGCGGTACTGGCTGCGGCGGTGGCGTCGCGCACCTCACGCATCCGTGTCGGATCCGGGGGAGTGATGCTGCCCAACCATCAGCCGCTGATCGTGGCCGAACAATTCCTGATGTTGGAGTCCCTTTTTCCCGGCCGGATCGATCTCGGGGTCGGCCGTTCGCTCGGGTTCACCGAACCGGTACGCGCAGCGTTACGCAGTGAGCACGCCGATACGTTCGAGGCCGATATCGCCGAATTGAGTGCGTATCTGGATGGTTCGGCACCGGTGACGGCGCGCCCTGCCACCGCGCCTCCGCCGGTGTTCGTTCTCGCGACCGGTGCGGGCCTCGAGGTCGCTGCCCGCGCCGGGCTTCCGGTGGTCGTCGGTGGACCGGTATTGCAGAAGGCTGACCCATTGGCGATGTATCGCAAGAGTTTTCGGCCCTCGCCCGCCAATCCTGAACCGCACGTGATCATCTCGCTCGATGTGACGATCGCAGCCGATACCGCCGATGCGCAGGCTGGCCCTGCCGGAGGCGTGGGCGATGGCCAGGTCGCGGCGTGAGGGTGAATTTCCGGCCCTGGAACCGGTGTCGGTGATCGACGACTCCCGGTGGACGCCGCGGACGCGGGACCGCATCGAGGACTCGCTCGCGTCGACGATTCTCGGCACCGCCGGGCAGGTACGTCCGCGGCTGGAAGAGCTGATCGATCGCACCGGCGCGAACGAGATCATGGCGTCGACATCGACGTACGATCGCGCCGAGTTGTTCGACGCCGACGCTGCTTTCGCTCAGCTCGCCGGTGTTGTGGCTTGAACGGGCTGAACCGGTGCCGTCGCAGCCAGGGCTGCCACGAGGTCGCGTTGAATGTCGGTGACGGGCACGGTGGCGTCGACCACCGCCGAGACCGGTAGTTGCAGTCTTCGGTCGGCCTCGGTGCGGAAGACGAGCCCGGTCTTGGGGGTGCTGTCGGCGGTGCTGGCGTACAGAATCGTCCAGCATTGCGGGTGGTTGAGCAGCTCGGCGCTTGCGGTGTGATCCGATGCGACGGGCGGCCCGAACGTGAGTGGAAGCCCGCTGCGTTTCATCTCGCGTTCGATCACTCGGTGCAGCAGGATCTGTTCGCTGCGTTTGGGCAGCAGCAGCGGGTAGCCGGCGAGTTGGCTCAGGCTCGGATCGTCCTCGCCGGCCAGCGGATGACCCTCGGCGAGCGCGACGACGAGGTCCTCGGTCCACAGTTCGGTCACGTGCAGTCCCGAACGTTCGACGCTGCCGCGAATGAGCGCCACCTGGCAGTCCCCGGACGTCACCGCTTCGATCTGTTCTGCGAATCGTTTCAGCACGAAGTCGATCTCGGCGTCGGGATGGTGCTCGCGTACCGAGACGATGGCCGCGATGGCGTTCGCGGCGAAGGTCATGTTTCCGGTGAGACGTAGTTGGTTTCGGCGGCGCGCAGTCAACGCCAGGGCGGCCTGCTCGAGCTCCACCATGTGCCGCGCGATGGAGACCAATTGTGCTCCCACAACGGTCAATCGAACGACGCGTGAGGTTCGCTCGAACAGCGGCTCGCCGATCTCTCGTTCCAGCTTGCCGATCTGCAGACTGATCGCCGATTGCGAGACGTAGCAGCGCTCGGCGGCACGCGAGAAGTTCAGTTCTTCCCCGACCGCGAGGAAATACTTCAGCTGTCGCAGTTCCATGTGCGTCTCCAATCATGAGTTCTACTCATGGATGCTATTCCAACTTTCGCGTTGATAGACCAGCGAGGTCGGAGTTTCATGGAGGTAGTTCTTCGTTTGGGAAAGGACTTGGGCTCAGAAAGGGATGTGCTGTGAAAACGTACGACGTCGTCATCGTGGGATCGGGATTCGGAGCGTTGGCTGCTGCCAAGTCTCTGGGCAAGGCCGGTGTGACGTTCTCGCTCATCTCCAGCACCACCGAGCACCTGTTTCAGCCGCTGCTATACCAGGCCGCCACCGGAATGCTCTCGACGGGTGAGATCGCCCCGCCGATCCGACGCATCCTCTCGCAGTACGACTCCGCCGACGTCCGTCTGGGACGCGTCGTCGACGTCGATCCCGAGGCACACCAGGTGACCTACATCGGTGCCGGGCAGAGCCACACCATCGGCTTCGGTCGGCTCATCGTCGCAACGGGTGCCACGCAGGCGTACTTCGGCCGCGACGAGTTCAAGGACCGCACGTTCGCGCTCAAGACGGTGGACGACGCGATCGCGCTCCGTGAGCAGATTCTGAGCTGCTACGAGACCGCGCACATGACGACCGATCCGGCCGCCCGCAAGGAGCTGCTGAGCTTCGTCGTCGTCGGTGCAGGCGCGACCGGAGTCGAATTGGCAGGCCAGATCAGGGATCTCGCGCACCGCTACTTCGCCGGCTCGTTCCCCGACATCGAACCGGGCGACGTCACGGTCACCCTCGTGGACGGTGTGAAGGAAGTTCTGCCCGCGTTCGGCGGCAAGCTCAGCGCCTACGCCCGCACGAAGCTCGAGAAGTCCGGCGTCGACGTCGTCACCGGGGCCATGGTCACCGACATCGCCGACGACGTCGTCACGGTGCAGGATGTCGACACCAAGATTTCGCGTACCTACCCGGCCAAGACCGTCATCTGGTCGGCAGGCGTTCAGGCGAGCGAGCTGGCAGCCACGATCGCCGAGCGCACCGGATGCGAAACCGACCGCGCCGGACGCCTTCTAGTGCACGAGGATCTGACGGTCGGCTCGGCGAAGGACATCTACGCGATCGGCGACGTGACGTCGTTGAACAAGCTCCCCGGACAGTCGCCCGTGGCGATGCAGCAGGGCAGGCACGTCGCGAAGATGATCATCGGGAAGGTCGACGCCGGGACGCCGTTCAAGTACACCGACAAGGGCAGCATGTCGATCGTCGGCCGATTCAGTGCTGTGGCACGGTTGTTCGGCAAGGTCGACATGTCCGGGCCGATCGCCTGGCTCATGTGGCTTGCCGTGCACCTGATGTACCTGGTGGGCTTCCGGAATCGCTACGTTGCCGTGGTGTCGTGGATGACCTCGTACATCGGCGACAAGCGACCGCACTTCCAGTACACCGACCACTCTGCCTCGCTGGTCGAGCGCGCCGGTGAGACTGCGGATGACGAGGAGCGAAAGGCAGCCTAGCTGTTCTGGCTGCTCACCAGTCCGTTGCGGTAGGCCCAGATCACCACGTGAACTCGGGTGTTGACGTCGAGTTTGCGACAGATGTTCCCGACGTGAGTTTTCACCGTGCTCTGTTCGAGTTGCAGAGCCCGGGCAATGTCGTTGTTGCCCAGGCCCTGCGACAACAGTTGCACCACTTCCATTTCACGCAGACTCAGATCGTGTTGCGGTGCAACGGGAGTGGGTCGACTCGGCGCGCCCCGGCGGGCGAACTCCGTCATCAGACGTGGGGTCAGGCGGGGTGAGAGCACCGCACCTCCGCCGGCCACGGTGACCACCGCGTCGGCGAGCTCGTCCGGGTCGGTGTCCTTGAGCAAAAACCCTGATGCACCACTGTCCAGCGCCGCGAACACGTACTCGTCGAGGTCGAACGTGGTGACGACGATGACGCGGGTGGTGTCGAACCGCGCCAGAATTTCCCGTGTTGCGGTCAGCCCGTCTCCGTTCGGCATCCTGATGTCCATCAGTACGACGTCGGGGCGAAGGGCCGTAACCTGTTGTACGGCATGCTTTCCCGAGGTTGCGTGTCCGACGACGTGGATGTCGGGATGGCCGGCCAGAAACAGCTCGAATCCCTGTCGAACCACGGGCTGATCGTCAGCGATCAGGACGGTGATCATGTTGGCACCCCGATCATGCAATCAGCTCTGTGGGCCGGGAGATCTTTCCGCCGACAGGCAGTCGAGCGCGTACGGACCATGCCGTCCCGTCGGCAGACAATCCGGCGTCGAGGGTTCCGCCGAGCAGTGCGGCTCGCTCCTGCATTCCCGGGATGCCGAAACCCTGCCCCGCCGATTCGCGCCGGCCGGAGGCGTCCGAGGTGATCGTGTTGCTCACGGTCACCTCGATGACCGACGAACGATCGGACACCTGCACACGTACATCGCAGTTGGGCGCATGGCGTCGGGCATTGGACAACGCCTCCTGAACGATGCGGTAGCACGTCAGTTGCACGGCGCTGTCGGTGTCGTCCGTGTCTTCGGCGGTGTTTACCCCGATGTCTGTTTCGATGGACGCGAACGACATTCGTGACTGCTCGATCAAACCGGGGATGTCGTCGATCATCGGCTGCGGTGCGTTCTGGTTCCCAGGTTTGCCCTCGATACGTGTGCTTGGGCGCAGGATGCCGACGATCTGGCGCAGGCTGTCGAGAGTGCGCTGGCCGTGTCCGATTGCGCCGGTGAGTAGTTCGCGTGCCTGCTCGGGGTCGCTCGTGATAAGAGTCTTGGACGCCTTGGCTTGGATGAGCATTCCGGTCAGGTGGTGGGCGGCGACGTCGTGGAGTTCGCGAGCCATGGTCTTTCGTTCGTTGTCCAGTGCCGCATCCAGTTGTTGTCGGTGTTCGAGTTCGGCTCGGCCCAGTGCCGCCTCGTTCTCGAGTTCCTGGGTCCGGTTTCGCGCGATGTACTTTCCGAGGGCGATGAGCACCGTGTAGTTGATGATCAGATTCGCCACCTGCTCGGCCACGACGCCGATCGTGCCTCCGGGGCCTGCTGCGGCATCCGGGAAAGACAGGCGGGTGTGGACGCTGACGGCGATTTCGAGGACGAGCCCGAGCGCGAGGGGTGCGAACAGGCGCGGCCCGGTCACCCGAATCGCCAACGCGGCGATGGCAAACCAGTACAGCGGGGTGAACCCGAGAGTTCGGTCGGGCAGAACCAGAATCAGCGCGACACTGATCGAAACCACCGTCAGATACGACGTCACGGGAAACGACCGGCGTGCACACGTCACAACAGTCATCGCGATCAGGGCAACGACACTCACCGCGATCAGGGCTGGGCTGCCGACGAGTTCGTCTCCGGTGTCACCGATCATGCCCGTCGAGAGCTGGAACCCGGCATAGACAACGGTGGCAAGCAGCATCTCGATCGGCAGCACAATGGGATTACGCGGCCGCCACGCGGGTCTGAACCTGCGCAGTATCGTGGAACCAGCCAGCATCCGCGAACGTCCCAGCATCCGCGAACCTCTCAGCATCAGAGTCGACTCCGTTCTCCTGCAGTATCTTTCGAGCTCGCATCTTTCGATTTTGCGTTCTTGGAACCCAGCACCCACAGTGGTCCGGTGACGAACCAGAAGAATGTGATGACGCCGAGCGGTTGGATCACGGTCTTCAGCGCTGCTGCCTGCTCCGAGTCTGCCACGGTGTAGGCGAGTCCGTAGGTGATCACCAGAGCGATCGCCGCTGCGCACAGCCACTTCACGAATCCTCGGATCTCGTTGCGGTAGGCCTGCGGGCCGCTCTTGGGAGGCTTCACCGGTGCGGGGCCGCCGGCGAATCGGTGCGCGAAGCGCACATCGAGCCAAGCCACGGTGGAGTGCGCAAACATGACGGTCCAGCCGAGGTAGATGCCGGCCAAGCGGTGGGCGAATTCGACCTCGCCGCCGCGGTGTAGATCCAGTGCCACCGCGGCGACGAGGACGAGATCGAGTACCGGCAGGAGGGCGAGTGTGATCGTGCTGGCGCGTCGCGTGCGTGCCAGGTAGCGCAGGCACAGCCCGCCGATCACCAGTACCCAGAAGCCGACCTCGCAGACCGCGATCGTGAGCAGAATCGGATTGTTCATGGCCCGATTTCACCGCAGCCGACGTGCGCGCGATACCCCCGCGGAGGCGTCGTAGCTGGTGGTTCGACCGAAGGTACGACGCTGCGCTCCACCGAAAGTCGTAGCCGAACGCGCTACTGTGGAATCACGCATACAGGACACGCAGGCAATACCAGGGAGTCCGCCATGGCAGGCAAGAAGATCGACAGAGTCCACGCACAGTCCGCGTTGGAGACGGTTCGTGAGAACCCCGGCATCGCCTTGATCGCCGCCGCACCTGCGCTGGTGGTGCTGGCGGTGGTGTGGTGGCTGATCGGGTTCCCAGCCGCGTTGATTCTGTTGATCGCAGCAGGCGGTGCCGGATACCTGTACCTCAGGAACCGCTGACTTCCGAAAAGCACTGACTACTGGTCGGAGCGCGGGATGCAGAACTCGGTGATCGTGGCCGAGCCTGCAGCGAGCTCTGCCCATGATTTTTCGGTGGTGAGCACTGCTACCGCCGAAGTGGGGAAGCGGTGCCGAACCTCGCGGGCCACGTCGGTGTCGTCGTCGGCCGCCAATTCGAGTGCAGTCCAGGGGATTCCGGGCTCATGCCCGACGACCAGCAAGGTCGAGACCGTCACGTCTGCGGTGTTTGTACCTGCGAAGTACGTGTCGGCGAGCCGGATTTCGTCGATGATCTCGTCGGCGGACCCGCCGTAGATGTCGCGCTCGAATCGAGTCGGCGTGTCACCGAGGCCGGTGGCGGCGAGGGTTTCGCGAGTGCGCAGAGCCGTCGAACACAGGACTGCGTCGACGCGCCCGACGTGCTCGGCGATCCAGGCTCCGGCAAGCCCTGCCTCACGTTGACCGCGCGCAGCCAGGGGCCGCTCGTGATCGGGAACGCCGTCGGGGTAGCCGGATTTGCCGTGCCGCATCAGCACGAGGGTCCTAGAGGTCTCCATGCCGTCCACCGTAAACGGTCAGAGGCGCAGATTCGGGGACGACGTTCACCGGCTCCGGGAAGACGAACTTGCGCATTGCCCACCATCGGAACGCGGTCGCCAGCAGTGTGCCGATGATCGAGCCGCTGACGAAGTCGGCGATGTTTTCGGTGAGGAAGGACACGTTCGGAGCACGCAGATCCAGCATGTAACTGGACACCCACAGCGGTAGCTGGTTGATTGCCAGGCCGGTTCCGGCGACGGCGAAGAACAGCGCTGCCTCATGGTGGCGGCGTCGCCCGCCGCGGGCCGTGAACGACCATTCCCGGTTGAGGATGTACGACACGATCGTCGCGATCAGCACGGCCAGAACGTTCGCCGTCACGGGCTTGTCCTGCAGGATCGTCCACTTCAGGCCGAAGAACAGTACGACGGTGACGACGAAGGTGATCGCTCCGACGATGAGGAACTTGAGGGCCTCGGCGTGCTTGACGAGGGGCTCGAGCCAGCGCTCGGGAACGTGGTCGGTGAGGCGGTCGGACACATGCATCCCATCGACGTTACCTCGAGTAACGGATCGGGCCGGATTCGTCGCGGCTGCGAACACGGCCTAGACCCGTGTCGTCAGGTAGTCCCGCAGCAGTCGGCGCACCTCGTCGGATGTGAGTTGTTCCGGATACGTCACTGCCTGCAGCGTGAGTCCGTCGACGTAGGTGTGCAGTTCGGCGACGGCGTTCTCGTCTGCGTCGCTTCCGAACGAAAATCCCGGCGAGTTCGGCAGATCCAGATCGCGCAGGTGCGCCCAGGCGAGTCGGCACAGGTACCGGCTTCCGAACCAGCCCGCCGTCTTGAGGGCGGCCAACCGTTCGTCGAATCGGGCTCGGACGATCGCCTCGAGCCATACCGACGCTTCGACGCGGCGATTCTCGTCGAGTGGGAGCATTTCTTCGAGGACTCGGATAGCTCGCGCCAGGCCGTCGCCCTCGGTGGGGTGTGCTTCCAACCGATGCACGATGCGCTGCGTCATCGCCTCGGCTGCGAACAGCACCAGTTCTCCCTGGTCGGAGAAGTAGTACCGCAATGATCCGGGGGAGACGTCGGCCTCGGCGGCGACGCTGCGTACCGTCGCCCCGTTCATGCCCGCTCGCTCGATCACTCGCCAGACGGCGGCGACGATCTCTGCTCGGCGAGCTTCGTGGTCGACGATCTTCGGCATCGGTCTGTTCTAGCACGTGGAATTTTTTCCGATACAAATGTGCGGAATCACTGTTATGGTACAGCTGTGTTTTTTAATCTGGTCGGGCTGGCACTGGTGGACAGCATCGGTGTCGGCACGCTCGTCGTCCCCCTGTGGATGATGGTGCGGCCGTCGTTCCGGGTTCAAGTGGTTCTGTTGCACCTGGGCGTTCTGGGGCTGCTCTATCTCGGGGTCGGCATCACGCTGTTGACCGTGGTCGGTGATGGGAGCGCTGCTTTTATGACCCATGCCGTGCCCGGCGATGCCTGGGTGCGGTTGGCGGTGGGTGGTGTCGTTTTGCTCGCGGGGCTCGTCTGCGACCGTCGGCGTCGACGCCCGAGTGGTGCGTGGTGGATGCGGGCACCGGCAGGCGCGCAAGGGGTGGTCCTCCTCGCTGTTGCGGTGGGCGCGGTCGAGGTGGCGACGATGCTGCCTTATTTCGCCGCGATCGAGGCGGTGGCCGCGTCCGGCCGGGGGTGGACATTCTCGGTCTCGATTCTCGCGGTCTACGTGTTCACGACCCTGCTACCGGCTCTGGTTCTGCTCGCCGCCAGAGTCGCTGCATCGCAACTTGTTTCGTCACTTCTCCGGCGTCTGATGCACCGCGTCGAACGCTGGAGCCAGGACGTGGTGGGAACGGTACTGATCGTCGTGGGTGCGCTGCTTGTCGCAGACGCGGCCGTCGAGATGAACCTGGTGTGACGTCGGCCCCGGTCGACCCAACGAAAGGATGCGTCATGAGGGCAGGAAAATTTCGGACAGCCGATGCGCGCAGCATCGTCATGATTGTCGTCGGCGCAGTGTTGGCGCTGTTCTTCTGGGACGTGCGGGTGTTCTGGTTCCAAGGCGGCCCACTCGGCTGTGTCCTGATGGTCCTCGCTGTGGTGGACGTATGGGACTCGCGGCGCGCCACCGACAGGCGCGGAATTGTCGGGGAGTTACGCGATGACATTTTCGGACGCGAGGATTCGACCGACACACCGGACCGCGATGGTCGACGGTGACTGACGTCGCTGCGACGGTACTGAATTTTCGGTCCCCGCGTGATAAACAGGTCCGGGGGTCGACAGCTGTTCGATAACAGGCGATGCGGTGCTGAGTGGATGGTGGTGACCTGGTGGCGAGCAGTCTGGATGCGAAAGCCGCGGCTCACTCGCGTCGGCGTGGCCTGACTGCAGTCGGCACTGCCGTATCGATTCTGGGTCTGGTGGCCGGTTGGGGTGTCGTCTTCTTCATCGGTCTGGTTGGTGCGCTGTGGCGTTTCCGCGAGCCGAACGCGCCTGCGCCAGTACTCACACTGTCGGATCAATGGATGGACCTTACGGTCGGCCTGGTTCAGGTGGCGATAGGGGCCGCGGCGATCGCTGCGGTGTATTTCGTTCGTCGTCGCACGTTGCCCGCGGTATGGCCGATGCGTCGCGGTACTGCGCTCGATGCGGCGATCACCTGGTGCGCCGCGATCGGTGCTGCGTCCGCATTGTTGCTCGTGCTGTCTCGGATGGATGTGCTCCGCTTCAGCTTCTCGGTTCCGGCGTCGGTCGAATCCGATTGGCTTGCAGTGGTTTCCGCGCTGGCCGTGGGTCTACGCGAGGAGCCGATTCTGGTGGCACTGCCGGTCTTGCTGCTCGTGGGCAGACTACCGATTTGGGCGATCATTGCGCTGTCGGCGACGATGCGGGGCCTCCTCTATCTGTACTTCGGCGGTGGCGGTTTTCTTTGGGCTCTGTGCTGGGGTGCGGCGGCGGTGTGGGTGTTCTATCGCTACCGAAGGCTGTGGGTGTTGATCGCAGTGCATGGTCTGGTGATGAACGTTCAGGTGTTCGATCGCGTGATTCCGTCCGACAATGCCGCAACGATCATGCAATGGGTCAACATCCTGATCTTGTTCACCGCGCTGTTGTGGTGGCTGACCCCGAGGGCGCTCGAGGCGTTTCTGCCGAACACGGTGGCTGTTCGTTACGGCGATTCGACTGTCGAGACAACTCCGATGGTGGCCGAGGTCGTGCTCAATCCCGAGAAGCTCGATCCGGATACACCCAGACGAAACCCTCCCGTCAAGCCCTGACCATTCGGGCTTCGAGGCAATCCCAGTCCGGGTCGAACCGGGTGGATCCGTCCACTTCGAACCGATGCTTGCGATAGAACGCACGCGCGCGGTCGTTGCCCGCAGCGACCCACAGATACGCAGAGCCGGCTCGGTGGCCGATTACGTCGACCAGTAATTTGCCGGCGACGCCGGTCCCGTGATGTGTGGGCAGAACGTTCAGTGACCACAATTCGGTTTCTGCTGGTGGGTTTTCATCGCGTGGCGGGCCACCGGTGGCGAAGCCGACGATGCTACAACTGGCGACGTCCACTGCGCATCGGGTCCGGATCCCGCGCGCGGAGGCGTCGTCGAGATCGGCGATGATCTGCTCCCACCGTTCGATGCGGTGTTCGGGCCTCATCGCATCGAGCTTGGCGCTGTTCATCATTCCCGTGTACGTCGACTTCCAGATTGCTACGTGAGCGGTGCCGAGCGGCTCTTCATCGCCCGGTCGAACGTCGCGGATCGAGTAGCTGCCCATAGTTCGGTTGTACCGATCTGGTTCGCCGGAATCAATCCTTTTTCGACGGAACACCGCTGCGTAGAACTCCCACACGAGGCATTAGTCCCCCGACTAGGCGTTGCCAGGACGGTCGTTTGCAGCCCTCGCGTGCATAGCCGCACGCGTGCGATCCCGGACGGCCAGGCCGGCGGCGATCATCGGTTCTGTGGACCGCAAGCTGCGGCACAACACGAAAGCACCTTCGAGGCTCGTCAGGCATCCCAGAGCCAGGCTCCGACATACTTCGTTCGGCAGGTCGGTTGCGGCGAACCACTGTGTGAGGCCATCGATCCAGCCGGTGAATACGGCTTCCGTTGCGAGACGCAATCGTTCGTTGGTGCTGGCCACCTCGAGTGCGATGGTTTCGATCGAGCACGCCTCGGTGTAGTCGAGTTCGACCAATAGTGTTGCGGCCGAGGCGAAAATCTCGGGTATCCCGTCCACGACATCGGTGACGGCGGCTAGTTGTCGTCCCACCAAGAGGCCGTAGCGCACGCCCTCGGCATAGATGACCTCCTCGCTGATCTGTTCTTTTCCGCCGGGGAAGTGGTGGTAGATGGACCCGAAGGGGGCGCCGGACGCTGCGGCGATTTGCTTCAATCCGGTCGCGGTCATGCCTTGACGCCGGTACAGCTCGCCGGTTGCGTCGAGGATTCGCGCACGAGTGTCAGTGGCCATGAATATCGTCCTTGCCTCCGAGGATGACTCAGTGTAGCTTCCGATTCACTAGAACGATCTATCCAGTGGAGGATCCGTGGAGCGAATCGAGCTACCGGCCGGACCGATCGACTACCTCGACACCGGCGGTGATGGCCCGGTGCTGGTTTTCGGACATGGGCTACTCATGAACGAGACTCAGTGGCGCAAAGTGATCCCACTCCTCGGCGGATATCGCTGCATTGCTCCAACGCTGCCGTTGGGCGCACATCGGAGCCCGATGAAACCGGAGGCCGATCTCACGCAGCGCGGTATCGCACGGATCATTGCCGACTTCCTCGAGGCCCTCGACCTCACCGATGTGACGTTGGTTCTCAACGACAGCGGCGGCGGACAATTCATCGCCTCCGACGGCCGCGCCGATCGAGTCGGACGTTTGGTCCTGGCGTCGTGCGAAGCCTTCGACAACTTTCCGCCGCTGCCTGCCCGACCGGCAGCGGCGCTGTGCCGAGTTCCCGGCGGCACCTCGCTGTTTCTGCGACTGCTGGCCACGAAGTTCGTTCGACACAACAAACGCGCATGGGGCGGGCTCAGCAAGCATGGGATCCCCGACGAGGTGCTCGACGACTGGTTCGCGCCTGCAACGCGCAACGCGGAGATCCGCCGCGATCTGCGTAAGTTCGCCACCGGCACACCATCGCGAAAGACGTTGCTGACGTGGGCCTCTCGGCTCTCTACGTTCGATCGCCCGGTCCTCGTGATCTGGGCGAGGGAGGACACGATGATGCCGCTCATCCATGCCGATCGGCTGCGAGAGTTGTTTGCCGACGCACGTCAGGTGCTCATCGACGACTCGTGGACACTCATTCCGGAAGACCAGCCCGAACGGTTCGCGGCTGCCCTGCGAGAGTTCGTCCCGGCCGACCCGACACGCGTGACTTCTCGGTGACCCCATGATCGCCGAGGCCGGGGTCACGTTGTAGTCGTATCGATCCTGACGCCGAATGCGCGTGACATCTCTTGTCGGACCCCTCTCGTAAGATCGAATACATGTTCGATACCGGGGGGTGGGGAGTGGCGGAAACGCCACCGGTCGATGACTGTATTGCGGGGTTTCTCGACGTCATTGCGCTCAACCGTGTCCACGAGAACCTTGCTCGGGCAGGGACCGTACTCGCGTACTGCGACGTACTCGAGATGCGACTCGAGGCTGCCGAAGCCGCCGGTGGCGATCCGGGCGAGACGGTCCGCGGCGCGTTGTGCGACTTGGCCGTGACGATGACCGGCACGCGTCGCGATGCGTCGGTGGTGCACGACGTCGCGGAGCGTCTACATCGAATGCCGTTGACGGCCTTGCGTTTCGTGACCGGAAGCTTCGACTGGTCGACGGTGGTCACGATCACCTCGGTGTTGCATCGCGCCAGTGACGAGACCATCTCGAAAATCGAATACGAGGTCTGTGCTGCAGGGGGCCGAATGCGCCCGCAGGCCTTGCGGAACCGAATCTGGCGGTTGTGGATGAAGGCCGATCCGGACGGCGCTGCGCAGGCTCGCGAGACCGCGAAGTCAGAGGAAGTCGGAGTGCGGATCGATCGAACCGGTCCTGGCGGTATTTCGTCGCTCATCGCGAAGATCACGGATCTCGAAGCGGCCGAAGCGGATGCGCTCATCGTCGAGATCGTCGGTACGGTCTGCAAGGACGATCCGCGGTCGACGGGGATGCTGAGGGCCGCCGGCCTGATGGCGCTGCTGCACGGCGAGCATTCGCTGGTCTGTCAGTGCGATCTCGGCGACGAATGCCCGGTTGCCGGTGCCGCCGATGATCTCCCTCCTCGGCGCGGGCACCTCCTGCAGATCGTGGTGGCGGTGGAGACGCTGCTGGGACTGTCCGCGGAGCCCGCCACCTTGGCGGACGGGACCCCCATCGACCCGGAGGTAGCGCGCATCGTCGCCGCCGACGCGAAGTGGCAGGCAATGCTGACCGAGTTGGTCGACATGCTCAAGCCCGAGCAGGACAGGCGCGACGAGCGCCGCCCGAAGGGCGACGGTCCTGACATCGACGGTCCGGACGACAACGGCCCCGCCACCGACGGCCCCGCCGACCACGGCCCGAACGGGCATGGTCCGGAAGATGAAGATCCGGATGACGACACCCCGGATGACGACGGCGGCCCTGACGATGGTCCGGACAACAACGGTCCGGACAACAACGGTCCGGACAACAACGGTCCGGACAACAACGGTCCGGATGGTGATGGCGATCCCGACGACGGACGCGGCGGTCCCACCGGAGGCAACGACCCGGACGACGGTCGAGGTCCCTCGATCAAGGGCTCGGATTACTCGGCTGATCCGCGCAATCGTGACGATCCCGAAAACCCTGACGACCCGGTCGGTCAGTCTCCACCCGGCTTCCTCTTGTTGCGCAGAGTTGTGGGCATCGGCCGGGTGCGCAGTGCCGCCCAGCTTCCGCCGATACGCGGCATATGTGCCCAAGCTTGCCCGCCGGCCAATCGGATTCTGGGGGAGGAGTCTGTCCGCGATGGGCTTGTCGCACGCTGGCTCGGGTGGATTGCCGAACGGCCCGAGCGCGCGCGTGGGATTTTTCCTGACGGTCATGGCGGAGAATGTGTTCCGCCGCGAGCCGCGGTGACCTATCGGCCGAGCGCGCGCGTTGCCGCCTTCGTTCGGACGGCCTATCGCACGTGCACGTTCCCCAACTGCGACGTGCCCTCGGCCCGGTGTCAGATCGATCATATGGTCCCGTTCGACAAGGGCGATCCGGGGCGTGGCGGGTGGACGATCGTGACCAATCTTCAGCCGGTGTGCATGTTTCATCATCAGGCGAAGACCTCGAAAGCGTGGTCGGCGGTGATGCTCGCGGGAGGGGCAATTCTGTGGTCGAATTCGCTGGGTCTGCGCGCGGTCACGCTGCCGGAGTTCTCGATCGCGTCGCCTACTGGACGCCGCCGTCGCCGGAAGAAGTCGGCTGAGAATGCGCTGTCCCCGTTCGAACCCACCCGATGGGAGCTCGAGTACAACGGGTCTGCACCGCCGACACTCGCGGACTTCCGTTCTGCGTCATCGGACATTGCACGGAAGGAACTGGCAGAGAAGAGACGTGCCTACCTCGGCCACTGCCGCGTCGTACACGTGCGCATTCGAGAAGGCCACGGGCGCTGCGATCCTGCGCCCTTTTGAACAAAGACTGTCCAGGGTGTGGTCAGAACCGCACACCTGCTACCTTGAACGCCGTTCAAGTCTTTGGGGCAGGTGACCGCCCCACTCCCCGAGGAGCCACCCATGTCAGATGTCGACAGCAGTACTCGTCCGCCGAGCCGTAAGGTCAGCCGAATGAACGTCTCCGCCCGCGACATGGCGCAGATCGCAGTGTTCGCAGCGCTCATCGCTGCTCTCGGCCTGCCTGGATCGATCACGGTGGGCTTCTCCGGTGTCCCCATCACCCTGCAGACCCTCGGCATCATTCTGTCCGGCGCGATCCTCGGTGCCCGGAAAGGCACTGCCGCGGTCCTGGTGTTTCTCGCGCTGACGATGATCGGCCTCCCACTGCTGGCGGGTGGACGTACCGGGCTGTCGGCGATGGCCGGGCCCACCGTCGGTTACCTCATCGGTTGGATACCGGCGGCGTTGCTGATCGGCTGGCTCACGGCCCGCATCCTGCCGAAGTACTCGATCGCGCTCGGACTGGCGATCAATGCCGTCGGCGGCATCGTGGTGGTGTACGTCTTCGGGATCATCGGTCTGATCCTGCGTACCGACGTCGGCGTCTGGGCCGCGATCACGTCCAATGGCCCGTTCCTGCCCGGTGACATCGCGAAGGTCGTCGTCGCTACCGTCGTCGCCAAGAGTGTGCACCGCGCATACCCGGGCCTGATCAAGGCGTGACTCTCGAGCTGGGAGGTCGAGGCAGCGACAGCGTGAATGGCCGGGCCGACGACCCGGCCATCGTCTGGTCGGGTCGCACGCTCACCTACGCCGACCTCGACGAAGCCGTCGAGCAATGGCCTCACCTCCCGGTGCACGGGGCTCGATCACACGACGCATCAGCACTCGAGCTACCCGAGGCGCTGATCTGCGTTTTTGCGGCGGCGCGGCAGGGAAGTGCGGTGCGAGTCGAGGATCCGGCCACCCGTCCCGAGCGCCCTACCCACACCGATCCTGACGCTTTTCTGCTGGTCGCAACCTCCGGCTCCACCGGACGCCCCAAGCCGCTCGAGCGCACTGCCGCGTCGTGGGTCGACAGCTTCCCCGAGTTCACCGAGATCACCGACATCCGCCCCACCGATTCGGTGCTGATCACCGGACCGCTGCACGCCACGATGCACCTGTTCGCCGCTGTGCACGCACTGTGGCTGGGGGCGTGCGTCACCGATGACGCCGCGCAGGCCACTGCTGTCCACGCGGTGCCTTCGGTACTCCGTGACGTCCTTCGCCGGATGCCTCATGCGCGGGTTGCCGTAGCGGCCGGGTCTGGCCTTGATGACGCTGCCGCGCAAAGGATCTCGGCGCAGCACATCAGGCTGGTCGAGTACTACGGCTCAGCGGAACTGTCGTTGGTGGCTGCGCGGGTCGTGGGCGAGCACGCGTCACTGCGACTGCTCCGCGATGTCGAGGCGCGCACCGAGGACGGGTTGTTGTCCGTCCGCTCGCCGTACTCGGCACTCGGTGCCACTGGCTGGTGCAGCGTCGGTGATCTGGCCGACCTCAGTGGCCGTGAACTGCTCGTCCACGGTCGGGGGGACGCGGCGATCAATGTCGGCGGCACCACCGTCGTTGCAGAGGACGTCGAGCGCATCCTGACCGCACTCGACGGTGTTCGAGCCGCGGCCGCCATCGGGTCTCCCCACGCGGTGCTGGGTCAAACCGTCTCTGCCGTCATCGAACTCGACGGATCCCGTGACCTCGACCTCGTTCGCGCCGACGCCCGCGCAGTTATGACCAAGGAGGCACTGCCGCGACGATGGACGGTGGTGCAGCAGCTGCCCCGTACCGCGAGCGGCAAGATCGCCCGGAAAGCCCTGCTGTGAATGTCCCTGCTGTGAGTACTCCCGTGATCGTTGCGGCCAAACGGACCGCGATCGGCATAGCTGGTCACGGCTTCGCTGGAATCACTGCATCGGGCCTCGCTGCGCCGGTGCTCAATGCCGTTGCAGCAGAGGTCAGTTCGCTCGACTTCCCGATCGACGACGTGATCCTCGGCAACTGCCTCGGCCCCGGCGGCGACGTTGCGCGTGTGTCGGCGCTGCTCGCGGGACTCGGTGTCGACGTCCCCGGCGTCACCGTCGACCGCCAGTGTGGATCCGGACTCGACGCCGTCATGCAGGGAGCGTCGCGGATCCGCAGCGGCGACGACACGTTGATTCTGGCAGGTGGCGTCGAATCGGCGAGTACGAGTCCATGGCGGTTCTGGCCACCGGTCGACGGTGCAGAACCGGTTCGATACACCCGAGCTCCGTTCGCTCCCAAGGGTTTCGATGATCCTGACATGGGCGTTGCGGCAGACGATCTCGCGCGTAGGTGTGGAATCGACCGGCAGCGGCAGGACGAGTACGCCGCACGTTCCTTCGCACGAGCCGCGGCACACGACTTCTCCGCCGAAATCGTCCCGATCGGACAGATGAGCGCCGACGAGCGCATCCGCCCCAACATGACTGCCCAGCGCTTGGGCAGACTGCGTCCCACATTCACCTCCGACGGCACCGTCACTGCTGGCAACTCTTGCGGAATCTCCGACGGTGCAGCCGTTCTGGCGATCACCACGGCCGATCGTGCCGCCGGTTTGCCGGCACTGCGCATTCTCGGCAGCGCGGTCGCCGGGTCCGATCCGGCACTTCCCGGTCTGGGCCCGGTACCTGCGATCGAGAAGCTACTCGGGCGTACCGGGGTGTCACTCGACGACATCGGGGTCATCGAGATCACCGAGGCGTTCGCATCGGTGGTGCTCGCGGTGTCGGATGCACTGGGCATCGACGAAGAGCGCATCTGCCCGGAGGGCGGGGCCATCGCGATGGGCCATCCGTGGGGCGCGTCGGGCGCAATCCTGTTGGTGCGATTGGCGTCTCGAATGCTGCAACCGAGTGGTCCGGCACAGGGATTGGCGGCCTGCGCCATCGGCGGCGGGCAAGGAATAGCGATGTTGGTGGAGCGAGTGACATGAGCAGGGTTACATGAGCAGCATCAAGTTCGAGAACATTTCCCACTCCTTCGGGGAGCGGCAGGTGCTACATGGCATCGACCTCGAATTCGACGAGCGTCGGATCGGCATCATCGGATCCAACGGGTCGGGAAAGTCGACCCTGGCTCGGATGATCAACGGTCTGATCAAGCCCGACACCGGCCGCGTCACGGTGGACGGCGTCGACGCCGCGAAGAAGGGTGCGCAGGTTCGCAAGAAGGTCGGGTTCGTCTTCACCGACCCCGACTCGCAGATCGTCATGCCCACAGTCGCAGAGGATCTCGCGTTCTCTCTGCGTAGGTCCGGGCTGAACAAGAAAGAGGTCGCCGACCGCGTCGACGAAATCCTCGTCCGCTTTCGACTGGATCAGCATCGCGATCATCCGGCGCACCTGCTCTCCGGTGGACAGAAGCAATTGCTCGCGATCGGTGCCGTATTGATCAGGCGGCCGGAGGTGGTTGTTGCGGACGAGCCAACCACGTTGCTCGATCTGCGCAACGGACGCGTCGTCGCGCAGGCTCTGGATTCGATGGATCAGCAAGTCGTCGTCGTCACTCATCAGCTGGCTCTGCTGGACAGCTTCGAGCGTGTCATCGTCATCGACGACGGCCGCGTCGCGTTCGACGGTGCCCCCGCCGCAGCGGTTCCGGCGTATCGGGAGCTGATCGGGTGATCGGTCTCTACCGCCCCGGTACATCGCTGCTGCACCGAATGAGCCCGGGCTGGAAACTGCTGTCGCTCATATTTGCCATTTTGGCGACCGTGATCTTCGCGCGCACCCCGCTCGAGGTGGGCGTGGTGGCTCTGGCGGTCGCCGCCCTGTTCGCGGTTGCCGGAATTCCGGCGAAAGTCGCACTGGCGCAACTTCGTCCGGTGCTGTGGATGCTGCTGATCATCGGCGTGTTCCAGATACTGATCACCACGTGGCAGCGCGCGGTGGTGGTGTGCGGGGTGCTGGTGATCTCTGTTGCTCTGGCGGCATTGGTCACGCTGACCACCCGGGTGACCGACATGCTCGATACCGTCACGAGAGCACTCGGACCGACCCGGCGCTTCGGCGTCGACCCGGATCGCATCGGACTGCTGCTGGCCCTTGCCATTCGGTGTATCCCGCTGCTGGCCTCCATCGTCCAAGAGGTGTCCCAGGCCCGCAAAGCGCGCGGACTGCAGTGGTCGATGACGGCTCTGGCAACCCCGGTTCTGGTGCGCGCCCTCCGCACCGCGGATGCGATGGGCGATGCCCTCGTCGCGCGCGGTGTGGACGACGACGGTGTGGACGACGACGGTGTGGACGACGACGGTATAGACGATGACGAGTGAGCTGCTCGCCGCGCGCGTTGCTTGGCATTCCGGGCGACAGGACGCGGCGATCGTCGACGCGACCGGCGAGATCACCTACCGCGAATTGTGGGATAGGGTCGAGCGCACCGCGGGATCGTTGACGGGCATGCGGCGGGTGGCGGTGCTGCCGACGTCGGACATCGGGTCGCTGGTCGTGGTTCTGGCGGCAATGCATGCCGGTGTGAGTGTTGTTCTGCTGCATCGACATCTGTTGCCCGAGGAATTCGCTGACGCCACCGGGGTGTGCAGGCCGTCGCTGTTCGTCGCGCATCGGCGCCAGCACGCGAGACTGCACGGGTGGGGTGCAGACAGTGTTCTGGCGCCCGAACAACTCGACAGCGGCCGTGTCGCGCCGATCGATCCGCCTGCGCACACTGCCGAACTGCTCGTGGGCATCACCTCGGGAACGACCGGACCACCCAAATTGTTCGTCCGTGATCAGGCGTCGTGGGCAGCGACCCTGGATCGCTCCGATGCTCTGTTCGAGCTCGGGCCGGGCGATCGAGTGTCTGCATCGGGCACTCTCGATCACACACACTTTCTCTACGGTGCGTTGCACGGGCTCACCCGCGGTGCGACGGTGGACCTACGGAAGGCGGCGATCGCTCTCGAAGATGCTCCGACACATCTGTATTCGGTACCCACCATCGCCTGGGACATCGCTCACTCCAACGCCCGCTATCCCGGCGTCCGCGAAGTGCTCTCGTCTGCGGCGCGATGGCCGCTGTCGGGCCGTGTGGCATTGGCGACGGCGCTACCGAACGCAACCATCACGCATTTCTACGGTGCATCGGAACTGAGCTTCGTCTCGTACGACCGTCGGACTCCTGGCGGCGTGGGGGTCGAGGGGGCGGAGGTGGAAGGCGCGTTGTTCGGTGGGGTGGAGGTGGAGACCAGGAACGAACTGTTGCACGTGCGCAGCGATATGCTGTTCGCCGGCTACCTGAGCCGAGTGGGCGACCACACCACCGTGACGAGCGGCCCGGTCGACGGGTGGATGACGGTCGGCGATCGCGGCAGCGTCGATGAGGGTCGACTGACGTTGCTCGGCCGCGGCAGCGAGACGATCGTTCGAGCCGGACTCACGGTCGAGCTGCCCCCGATCGAAGCGGCACTGTTGTCGATCCCCGGTGTTCTCGATGCAAGCGTTGTCGGCGTTCCCGACGATCGCACCGGTGAGGTACCTGCGGCGGGAGTGGTTGTAGCCCAGGCGAACTCATCCACTGCGGCGCAGATACGTCGGCATGTGCGCTCGATGTTGCCGGGCCCGAGCCTGCCCGTGGTGATCGCCGTCGTGGACGCCTTGCCGCGCACACCGCGCGGCAAGCTCGACCGTCAGGCCTTGGGGGCGACCTTGGCCACGGTGCGGACCGTCGGCTCGCCCGATGCGCCGGTGACCACGAACCAGACGGTCAACGCGCCGCCTTCGTAGCGGTGGCGCAGGGTGACGTGTTCACTCGCGAGGATCGGGGTCAGGTACTCGATCACGGCGCGGTGCGCAGACGCCGCCAACTGGGGCAGCTCGACCAGCAGCTCCTCGATCGCGTGCCAGTACGCCGCATTGTTGAGGTGGTTGAACGGGTCGATATCGGTTGCGCGCAAAGGGAACTTCACGTCCGTGTGCGATTCCGCCGGTACCGGCTCGGTCAGCCATGCCTTCCACCGCAACCGGTGCTGATCGGTGGTTCTGGCCAGCATCTCGAGTGCCCCGTCGCTGATGCGGGTCGGCATGCCGGTGGCCTTGCTGATGTTGATCCAGAAGCCCTCGGTTTCGATGCGTCCACCCTTGGGGGTCGTCAGCGCCACTCGCATATTGGACCAGCGCGTCGACATCGACGAACACCACCGACGCATGTGCACGTGGTCCGGAAAGTGAATGGGCTCGAAGACGTCGATGACGGTCCGCCGGACGATCCACACCGGATCGGTCTTGCCCAGGGGAGTGGCGTCGAGGTTGTCGAAGCCGATGTCCTGCAGATAACGAGCGACTCCGTCGAACCGCAGTCGGTTGGTCGGATCGATGTCGCCCGTCCGCACCGGCCAGTTGGTCTCGAAGCCCTCACCGGGTGGCGGCTCCGGTGCCAGTTCGTCGTCGAAGCCGGCCGGTTCCACGCGTGCATTGGTCACGACCGCACTGTACGCGCGCACCTAGACGATGTGACGGGCGCGCATTCCGTCGAACACCGGTGCCACTCGAACGACGTCGCCGCGTTGGGGTGCATGCACCATCTGGCCGTTGCCCATGTAGATCGACACGTGTCCGGGGCCTGCAGGTCCGAAGTTTCCGAACAGCAGATCGCCAGGTTGCGCGAGCTCCATCGGGATCTCGGTGCCAACGTTCCACTGAGTTTCCGAGGTTCGGGGCAGGGTCACCTTGCCGCCCGAGGCCTTGAACAGGGCGTACGACGTCAGACCGGAGCAATCGAATCCACCGCCGGACGGGCCGTTGATGTTTCCGCCACCCCATACGTAGGGCAGCCCCAGGTAGTCCATCGCCAATTGCACTGCCCGGCCGCCCATTCCGGTGAGGTCGAGCCCCGCGAACGGGGTCAGTATTGCGGCGAACTGCGCCTCGGTCGCCCTGATGCGGGCCACGTACGGCTTGGTCTGTGTCTCGTAATCGACTGTGCCCGAAGGCATACCACCTGATCGGAGCACCGCGCCCGCGCCCGCGTTGTATCCGGCGAGGGTCAGGTCCAGCGTGTCACCGGAGACCTTGCCCTCTCGCTTCCAGCCGTCGACCTGCCCGTAGATATCGCACAGCATCGTGCCCGACGCCATGACCGCGTCTCCGACGCTGTTGACGTCGACCACGCCGTTGCCGTCGTAGTCCTTGCCGTAGGTTGCCCACGTGCCTGGCATGAACTGCCCCGGTCCCTGCGCGCCGGTGCTCGAAACAGGCGCAGTCGGCCCGTACCGAAAGCCGTTCTCGGCGGCATAGAGTGCGGCGATCGTGGTGCCTTTGACGCCTCCGCAGATGTTGCCTGCCTTCTGCAACCACGGCACGAAGGCGGTGATGGCTCCCACTGCACCCAAACCGATAGGGCCCACATTGATACCGGTGAACGTCACGGGCAGCCCGGGAAAGAGCGCGCGCCGAATGGCTTCGGCGGACGCCATGAACGCCGTCTGGGTGGCGATATCTGCTGCGGTGTACGTGCGGCCGGCGAACTGGACTGCACCGGCACCGAGTGCGGCTGCGGTGGACGACAGAGCAGTGGACGAGAGTGCATTGGACGAGAACACGCTGAACGGAAGTGGGGCAGACGGGGAGCCGGCGGCAGTCACAGCCGCAGCGGCGGTGGGGAGGGCGGCCAGTGCATCTTCCGGCGCGGTCGGCACCGCTGCCTCTGCGTCGGCTGCTTCTGTGCCGGCTGCTTCTGTGTCAGCTGCTTCGATGTCTTCTACGGTCGGCAGGTTCGGGAGCATCGGTTCGACGGCAGTGTGCAGGCCGTCGGCGGCGTCGGACAACGTGCGATCGGCGATGTCTGCGGCCGGCTGGGGCATGGTGCCCAGGAGTTCGGTCCACTGATCGCTCATCGTCTTCGCTTGATCCCCGGCGTTGGCGGCAATTTCTGCCGCCTGATCCGTCACCGCCTGATCGGGAATCGGAGCCGGGGCGTCAGTTCCGGCAACAACACCGGCGGCGGACACGATGACGGCAACGATGACTGCGAATGGATCGCCTGCCATGTATCGACTCCTGCTACTCGAACGATCTTCCCCGAGCCAGGAGCTGTGATCAGTCTCACTCGGGTGCTGCACCCATCATGCACGGTGCAGTCGATCGACTCATGAGTTTTGCGAAACTGTCAGAGCAGCGAAACTCAGAGCAACGAGGTCCAGTAGTCCGAGAACCGGATTCCGATGAGCGCGATGACGATTGCGTACCACACGGCGAGCAGCGTCCACCGCCATTCGAGGAAGAGACGGCCGATCGTGCCCGGGCCTTCGTCTGTGGTGCTGGAGGCGGTACTGATCATGCGGCTCAGAGCGAGCACGAACAGCGGCATCGTCACGGCCCACACCACCATGCAGTAGGGGCACAGTGCGCCGATCTCGTACAGGCTCTGGACTATCAGCCAATGCACGAACACTTCACCGAGCAGCAGGCCGCCGCTCATGCCGAGCCAGAACCAGTGCGGTAGTACGACGCGGCCGAGCAGAAGCACCCCGGCGACGAGCGCAACCGCGAACGCGGCGATGCCCAGGATGGGGTTCGGGAAGCCGAAGAGCGCAGCCTGTTTCGTCACCATCACCGAACCGCACGAGAGCACCGGATTCAGGCTGCACGACGGTACGTACGACGCGTCCTCGAGCAACTTGAATCGCTCGATCGTCAGCGTCAGTGCAGCGAGTAACCCGATCGCGCTGAAGACGGTGAATACAGCAGCGCCTGCGCGGGTTCTCATGCTCTGGTACCGGTTGCTGCTCAGTTACCGGCTGCGGCTGCGGCGGCGAGGATGTTCTCGGGAGTCGGGTTGGAGACGTCGGTTCCGTTGACGCGCACGCTCGGCGTGCCGTTGATGCCCTCGCCGATGACGGACTGCGTCTGGCTGGTGACCCAATCGGTGTAGCTGCCGTCGGTGATGCACGACGCGGTGGCGGGGGAGTCGGCACCGGCGGAGGTGGCGATCTCGACGAGCTTGTCGTCGGTCAATCCGGTGCCGTTCTCGGCAGGCTGCTCCGCGAACATGGCGTTGTGCCAGTCCATCCAGCTGTCCCGGTCGTTCTCGGCGACGCAGATGGATGCGCTCGCGGCACGCGTCGAGTACATCGTGCCGTTCGAGAAGCGGTCGAGAATGGAGATGGGTCGGTAGTCCACCGCGACGTTGCCCGCGTCGGCCACCTGCTGCAATGTCGACCCGCTGATGGACTCGAAGTTCTTGCACGCCGGGCACTGGAAGTCCTCGACGACACTGATGACGGTGGTGGCGTCGGGATTACCGAAGCGGATGGCACCGGTGTCGGTCAACGAAGTGGGCGTCAGCTGCTGGCCCGGTGACGAGCTCGCGGCGGGAGTTGCCTCACCCGACGTCGAATTCCTGTTGACGATGAACAAGGCAATTGCCGCAACGAGTGCGATGAGAACCACTGCGACGACGATCTGGATCAGCGTGCGGCGATTCTTGTCGCCGTTCTGCATTGCTCTGATGTCTTTCGATGCCTTGTTGCTGGTGTTCACGGCGACCAGTTTATGCAGGGCAACCTGAGTGTCAGATGAGAGCAGTGTCAGATAAGAGCGGTGTGACATAAGAGCGGTGTGAGATATGAGCGGTGTCAGATATGAGCAGTGTCAGATGAGAGCGGCCAGTCGTTCGATGGCGAATCGGTATCCGTCGATGCCGAGTCCGGCGATGACGCCGCTTGCAATAGGTGACACGAAGGAGTGGTGCCTGAATTCCTCGCGGGCATGCACGTTGGAAATGTGCACCTCGATGATCGGTACCTCCGGGATGACGAGTGCGTCGCGCAGTGCCACCGAGGTGTGTGTCAGTCCACCGGGGTTGATGACGATGCCCGACGCCACCCCGCGGGCCTGGTGAATCCAGTCGATTATCTGTCCCTCGTGGTTGGACTGTTCCGCTTTCACTGTGAGTCCGTGGTCGGCGGCGGTCTTCTCGCACAGGGCGACGACGTCGGCGAGGGTGGCGTGGCCGTAGACCTCGGGCTGCCGGGTGCCGAGCATGTTCAGATTCGGACCGTTGAGCACCAATAGCTGTTTGGCCATGACGTCACTCACTTTCCTGCTCTACGACTACCGCGCCTGGAAACAGACCGAGTCGATCATTCCACAGCGTGGTTGACACAATCGTCCGGTGAGTACTGGCAAGACAGTCTGGGTGGTGTGGGGCGTCGGCGTCTTCGCCTACATCGTCGGGGTGCTGCATCGGACGGCGTTCGGGGTCGCCGGTCTGAGCGCTGCAGACCGATTCTCGGTCTCGCCGTCTCTGCTGTCGTCGTTCGTGGTGTTGCAGGTGATCGTGTACGCCGCGATGCAGATCCCGGCCGGTGTGCTGTTGGATCGGATCGGTTCGCGCAGGATGATAGCCGCGGGCGCGCTCATCATGGCGTCGGCGCAGATCACCCTCGCACTCACCGAGTCGCTCCCGGTCGCGGTGGCCGCTCGCGCGTTCGTCGGCGTGGGCGACGCTCTCACGTTCATCTCGGTGTTGCGGTTGGTGCCGCGCTGGTTCTCCCCGCGGCGGGTGCCGATCGTCTCGCAGCTGACCGGTCTGCTCGGCCAACTCGGTCAGGTGCTCTCGGCGGTTCCGTTCCTGATTCTGTTGAACGGGCCGGGCTGGACGTTTGCCTTCGGCAGTGCGGCGGCCCTCGGGCTACTCGCCCTCGTGTTGGTTCTGACGCTCGTCAGAGATCGCCCCGACGCAGACACGGCACCGGAACCTGACCCCACGTCCCTGCGGCAGACTCTCGCCTCCATCGCCGAGGTGTGGCGACGCCCCGGCACCCGGCTCGGCTTTTTCTCCCACATGGGCACCCAGTTCTCGATCACGGTGTTCGCGTTGCTGTGGGGTGTGCCGTATCTGACGTCGGCGCAGGGCCTGTCGGCGTCGACGGCCGGAGCGTTGCTGACGGTGTCGGTGGCGGCCGCGGTGGCGTCGGGCATCGTGGTCGGTCTCCTCACCGGGCGTTACCCGATGCGACGGTCGTGGCTGGTGCTCGCGATCATGATCAGCAACGCCATGATGTGGGCCATCGTGCTGTCGCTTCCCGGGCCTGCGCCGCTGTGGTTGCTGGTGCTGCTCGTCGTGGTGATCTCGGTGGGTGGTCCCGGTTCGGTGATCGGTTTCGACCTCGCCCGCACGTTCAATCCGAGCGCAAATCTGGGCACGGCTCAGGGGATGGTGAACATCGGCGGGTTCCTGGCGTCGCTGTTGGTGATAGCGGCGATCGGTTGGATTCTCGACGCGATGGGCGGCTACACCTTCGACGGCTTCCGGGTTGCCTTGCTCGTTCAGTTCCCGGTGTGGATCGTCGCGATCACCGGAGTTCTGCTGACGCGCCGCAAGACCAGACGAGTGCTCGCGGCGGAGGGAATTCATCCGCACACGATGCGTGAGGTGCGTGACCGGATTCGCCGCAAATAAACCTTTGCACAGACGGCTTTCTGCGAGCATGCTGGTGGTCCGAATATTGTTGTAGGACACAAGCAAACGCTACGTAAAGGTGCACTAAAGAGATGGTAACCGAGCGAGAAGTGACTCCCGCGAGCGGCGAATATTCGCACCGCGAGATCATGACCATTCTGTCGGGCCTGATGATGGGCATGTTCCTCGCTGCCCTCGACCAGACCATCGTCTCGACGTCTGTGCGCACCATCGCCGACGATCTCAACGGGTTCTCGGTTCTGGCCTGGGTGACAACGGCCTACCTCATCACCTCGACGGTCTCGACCCCGCTCTACGGCAAGCTCTCCGATCTGTACGGGCGCAAGCCGTTCTTCATGACGGCTATCTCGATCTTTGTCGTCGGGTCCATGCTGTGCGGCATCGCGACGTCGATGTACGAGCTCGCCGCCTTCCGCGCGATCCAGGGCCTCGGTGCGGGTGGTCTGATGTCGATGGCGTTGGCCATCATCGGCGATATCGTGCCGCCGCGTGAGCGAGCCAAGTACCAGGGCTATTTCCTGGCCGTCTTCGGTACCTCCAGTGTGCTCGGGCCGGTCATCGGTGGGCTGCTCGCAGGGCAGTCGTCGATCCTCGGAATCACCGGTTGGCGTTGGGTTTTCTACATCAACGTGCCGCTGGGCATCATCGCACTCGTCGTCGTGTGGCGGGTGCTGAACCTGCCGGTGTACCGACGCGAAGCACGCGTTGACTAGTGGGGCGCAGTTCTGCTCAGTGTCGGGCTCGTGCCGCTGCTCATCATCGCCGAGCAGGGTCGTGTGTGGGGCTGGAGTTCACCACGAGCGTTGCTGTGCTTCGGAATCGGCATCGTCGGCGTCATCGCGTTCGTGCTCGCCGAGATCAAGATGGGCGACGACGCCTTGATCCCCATGCGCTTCTTCCGAAACCCGTTGTTCTCGTTGTGTATTGCCGTCAGCGTCATCGCCGGGGCCGCGATGTTCGGTGGTATCTCTCTGCTGCCGCAGTATCTGCAGGTCGTCAAGGGATCCTCGCCCACTCTGGCCGGCTATCAAACCCTGCCGCTCGTGGGTGCACTGATGGTCGCGTCGATCGTGTCGGGTCGGATGATCTCGAAGACGGGACGCTACAAGATCTTTCCGATTGTCGGCACCGCGTTGATGGCCATCGCGATGTTCACGTTCCACTACGTCCACGCCGATACTCCACTGTGGCAGACCATGGTCGTCATGGGCGTGTTCGGCCTCGGTCTCGGTTCGATGATGCAGCCGCTGACGCTCGCGATCCAGAACGCGATGCCGCCCAAGGACATGGGTGTATCGACTTCAGCCGCAACGTTTTTCCGCCAGATCGGTGCGACGGTGGGTGTGGCGGTGTTCCTGTCGATGCTCTTCACTCAGCTGACCCCGAAGACCGGCGATGCACTGATTGCCGCGAGCTCGACGCCGGCATTCCAGCAGGCGGTGCAGACTGCAGCAAGCAGTTCCGATCCCCTGGAATCCGGTTTCGCCCGCGCCATTGCGTCGGGTGACGCCTCGGTTGCCGGAAGTGCGTTGCAGGACAGCTCGTTCATCCAGAAGCTCGAACCCGCACTCGCCGAACCGTTCCGGATCGGCTTCTCGGATGCCATGGACTATGTGTTCCTGGCCGTGTCCATCCTGATGGTCATCGGTTTCGTGCTGGTGCTCTTCCTGAAAGAGGTGCCGCTGCGCACGATGTCGGGGCTGGCTGCCGCGCAGCAGCAGCGAGACGAAGAGAAGGCGAACGAGGCGGGTACGGGACTACTTTGATGCTGTGAATTCCGGGTGTCCACGCCCGAGCGTCGAGGCCACGGCCGGCCATCCGACGTCGAAGGACCCGGATTGTCCACGGCAACGACCGTTCGCGGACCGGCAAAGGTGGCGGGCTTTGCGCCGATCGCGGCTGAGCAAGCTCACTCGTTCACAGCAACCTCGCAGGCTGCTCCCAGGTCGGTCGACGGTCCATCGCACACTCTCGTAGTCGACAACTTCGACGAACAGGATGTGCGATGACCGCCCAAATCGACCGACCGGCCGCGATACTCCCGTCGCATGCCCGCCAGCCGTCCAGGCAGGACAGCTGGTGGTATCGCCGCCGCCACCTGCTCGGGCTGCTTGTTCTACTCGCGGCCACGGCAACGCTGTACCTGTGGAACCTGACGGCAAGTGGCTACGCGAACACCTTCTACGCCGCTGCAGTGCAGGCCGGGAGCAAGGACTGGACGGCGTGGTTCTTCGGTTCGCTCGACTCCGAGAACTTCATCACCGTGGACAAGCCGCCGGCCTCACTGTGGGTGATGGGCCTGTCGGCCCGTCTGTTCGGGTTCTCGAGCTTCAGTCTGCTGCTTCCGCAAGCCTTGATGGGTGTCGCCGCCGTGGCGACGGTGTATGCCGCGGTCAAGCGGGTCGCGAATCCCACTGCCGGCTTGCTCGCCGGCTTCACGCTGGCGTCGGTGCCGGCGGCGGCGTTGATGTTCGACTTCGACAATCCCGACGCGTTGCTCGTGCTGCTCATGACGCTCGGCGGCTACTTCGTCGTGCGCTCTCTGCAGACCTCGGCCGGTCGACGGGCCGCGATGTGGCTTGCTTTCGCAGGAGTAGCGCTGGGATTCGCGTTCCTCACCAAGATGCTGCAGGGCTTGCTGGTGCTACCGGCCTTCGGGCTGACGTATCTGGTTGCCGGACAGGCACAATTGCGCGCCAGACTGCTGCATCTGGTCGGTGCGTTCGCGGCGCTCTTAGCCGCCGCCGGTTGGTGGGTGGTGACGGTTCAGCTGTGGCCGGAAAGTGCTCGCCCCTACATAGGCGGGTCCACCGATAACACCGTGATGGATCTGGTGCTGGGATACAACGGACTGGGTCGCATATTCGGCAACAGCGGTGGTGGCGGTGGGATGAACTCCGGCGCTGCCGGATCGAGCTTCGGTGGGTCGACCGGATTGGATCGCTTGTTCGGCAGTGAAATGGGAATCCAGATTTCGTGGCTGATCCCTGCTGCCCTGGCGGCGCTGGTCTTCGGACTGATTGCTCGCGGCCGCGCGCCGCGGACCGACCTGCTGCGTGCGTCCCTGATTCTTTGGGGCAGTTGGTTCTTGGTAACGGCGCTGATCTTCAGCTACATGTCGGGCACGATTCACCCGTACTACACCGTGGCGCTCGCTCCTGCACTTGCGGGCATGATCGGAACCGGCGGCCATGCACTGTGGCTTCGACGCGAATCCATCTGGGGCAGAGCGGGTATGGCGACGATGATGATCACGGCAGGTGCCTGGAGTTGGGTGCTGCTGAACCGCAACACAGACTGGCTGCCGGCCTTGAAATGGATTCTGTTGGTCGGGACCGTTCTCGCTGCTGTGATGATCTTGGCGGCCGGGCGATACAAGAAGCTCACGGCTGCAGCACTGATCCTCGGCGCTGTTGCGGGATTGGGCGGCGGAGCGTCGTACGCCATTGCAACGACCACCAATGCGCACAGCGGATCCATCCCCACCGCAGGCCCGACCGGTGCAGTCACCGACGGCGGCATGGGTGGAATGCCGACCGGAGCAATGCCGACCGGAGCAATGCCGACCGGAGCAATGCCAACCGGCGAAACGTCGGACGGTGGAATGCCTGCTGGGGCGCTGCCGGCCGGTGCCGTGTCGGGGGACGCTGTGCCGGGCGATGCTGCAGACATGACGCGCGGCATGCCCAGCATGGGCGGTGGCATGGGCGGTGAGACCAACGAGGAGCTGACGGCTCTGCTCGAGTCCACGACCGCAAAATGGTCTGCTGCAGTGAACGGTTCGCAGTCTGCCGCGGGGTACGAACTGGCATCCGATACGGCAGTGATGGCGATCGGCGGTTGGAGCGGTGATCCTGCGCCCTCGCTCGACGAGTTCATCGAGTACGTCTCCAACCATGAAGTCGCCTATTACGTTTCGGGCGGAATGGGTGGCGGAATGGCGCGCGGGGGAGTGAGCGATGACTCCACGAGCACCTCTTCGCAGATCCAGGCATGGGTCGAGGCGAACTTCACCGCCAGTACCGTCGGCGGCGCGACGGTGTACGACCTCAGCACCTACACGGGCTGACACCCGCGACACCGATGACGCTGTGTGCAATCCATTCGTTCCGATCAAAAGGGTGGTGGTTCGTCGTCGGGTGCCGGCACCTGTCTTGGAGCCGGTTGCGGTTCGGCACGCTCTAGGGTGGATGTATCAGGCTCGAGCGCTTGGCCTTTGGGCCTGCGATAGATGGTAGGCAGGTGGCCGAAGTCTGCGAGTTGGGTCGTTCCGGGAACAGTGATCGCTGTGGTGCCGGCGTTCGAGACCCAGAACTCGACACCATCGGCGAGCATCACTGGAGTCCACAGGCCCATGGTCTCGAGGCTGTGGTGATAGCGGCACAGGCAGTGCAGATTGGAGTCGATGGTCCACCCGCCGTTCGCAGGATCGCGATGAAAATACGGCACGATGTGGTCGATCTCGCACTGCTGAGCCGCCGCATCGCAGCCCGGGTGCCGACATGTGCGGTCGCGGAATCGAATGCGTTCTGCGAGTGCGGCACTGGGCCGATAGACCAGCGCTCCGGGTGGCGGCAGAGCGAGACCGCCGTGACCGTCCGGGTGCAGCGCGAGCCCAAGGGCGGGATCGGCCACAATCGCCGCTTCGAGTTCGGCAACGAAGGTGTAAGTGCCGCGATATGGCGTGGCGACACAGCTGTTCCGCGGTGGACGCGGGGCATTCTGTGAGCGCGGCGGTCGAGGAACAGAACCGCCGACACGACGACGACCGCGTCCCAGCGGGTTGAACACCACATGCGACCCGCTGCCCCTGGGCCTGCTGCTCTTCGTCTTGCCTACCTTTGACGCGCTCCGCTTCGATCCGCGGCTCTTCGATCCGCTGCTGCTGCCGCTGTCGGCCCTGCTTTCGGCACCCTTGTCTGCAGTACCTGCGCCATTCTCGGTACCTGCGCCACTCTCGGAGTCGAGGTCGATCAGTGACGCCAGGTCTTCGCCGAAACCGAGTGTCTCGGCAAGGTTGCGCGCCTCGGTGAGAAGAATCTGCCAATGCGCGTTGTCGGCCAATTGGCGGGCGTACTCGGCGTCGCTGGGTCCGTGGCCGGCCAGGTGAGCAGGATTGGACAGCAGCCCGGCGAGAGTGGCGAGGTCGACGGTGATCACCGTCAGCGGCGTACGCCGATCGGGGCGCACGGTATCGGCCGTGCACGGATTGTCGTCATCGGGTTCGCACATGCATGACATCGACGACTCCTGATGCAGCAGAGCAATATACGCGGCCGCACGCTTCTGACCCTCGTTTCGCGTATCTCGTCGGCAGACGGTAGCAGCCATTTCGTTGATCAACTGCCAGGCAGCGGCGGCGTCGGCCGCAGTGAGGTCGGCTTTGAGCGTCGACAGCACATCTTTGCCTGTATAGGTGACGTTGGTGTGTCGCTCGAGGTCCTTGCGTAGAGCGGCAGCCTGCTCGGGCACGATGCGGTACATGATCGACCAAATTTCTGTCGCCAATGGACCGGGCGACAGGCGTCGGGCAGCGTGCAGAACCTCGCCTTGGACAGCCGTCGCCGCGTCCTGCGTCAGATTATGAATACAGCGGTATATCGCACGGACCCGAGGCAAATCGAGTTCGCCGGCCTCGAATGCGGCGGCGACAGCAGGAAGCCGAAGCCGAAGATCCATCCCGACCTCGGCGTACGTGTTCGCGACAGTCTTCGAGCAACCCAGAACGTGCGCAATTTCGGAAGCTGCATAGTTGCCCGCGTCCTGAATGACATCACCGACGAGCACGTTCTGATGGATGCACGAGTCCCAGATCGCGGCGGCCAGAGCGACCTTGCGAGCACACGCTTGATTCTCCAGAATCGTGACATCTCGAATCTCGGCCAACGAACCAGGCGCGATGTACGGCTTCGATTGCGGCCCGAGATAGGCCGCGAATCGACTGCACGCAGATGTGGTCACTGTGTCTTCGCCCCCCGGCAGGTGTTCCAACAAAGAATAGAACGTATGTTCGATAGTATCGAGATGTGAACCGGCTGTCAACCCCAATTATATTGGAATGAACAAGGATTGGAGATAGAAGATCTATACACCCACCCACCGACAACATTGTTTGACCCTGACACCGCGTCAGGCTTCGTGATGGTCGACGCCAATGCCCGGGCACACGGCATCGAATCCGAGGCCGCCACCTGGCCTCACTCCGGCACTAGTGTGAATCGCTCCAAGACCACCTGAGTGTCGTCGTTCACGGTGAAGTTCGGATCTTCCAGTTCCTCGCGAACCTCGGCCGACTGCCAGAATCTTTCGTGTCCGGCCCGCCACTGCGCCACATCGGCGTATCCCTCACCCTCGTCGAGCGCGTGTTGCAGTGAAACCTCACGTAGCGCAACGATATCGACGGCAATGGTTTCGATGATCCCCACCGTCAGCCCCGCCGAATCCACCACCGCGCCGCGTTCGCCGACGCTCGGCAGCTCCTCGTCGGCGTACTGAACCAACAGGCTTGCCGTGCTGGTCTTCGCACCGGACAGCACGGCCGCAACCAGCGTGTCCCGTAGTGGACCCGGGTAGGCGAACTCGACTATCGGCAGATCGGTCACTCGCGCATCATATTTCGAGATCGGCCCACACCAGTCGATGGTCCGAGGGGTGCTCGGCCTGATTCGGCCAGTACACCTGCGAATCGACCACAGTCAGATCGTCCGACGGCAGCACATAGTCGACGCGAAGGTCACCCGGCGTCGGATCTGCAAAATCGGCTGTGTCCGTTCCATGTTCACCCGAGGTCGGTGCCGGATCCTGTACTCGTGGCAGATCCAGGACCTGAGCGATGGCACCCGCAACCGAGTCCCCGTCGACCGGATCGCTGTTCTGATCACCCAGCATCACGAACGAGGCACCCTGTTCCAGCCCGCCGCGCACGCCCTTGTCGTCGTAGAGGTAGTCCGCGCCCGAGATGTAGTCGGCGCTGAGCCGGATCTCGTCGTGATTGCGCTTGCCGTTGCGGTCCTCGGGACCATCGAAGGACGGGGGAGTGGGGTGTGACGCCAACACGTGCAGGGTCTTGCCGTTCACGTCGATCGGCACGTCCCAATGCGATTTGCTGGAGAGCCGCAGAGCGTCGGACACCTCTCCGTAGTAGTCACGCGGCAGCAGGGAATCCGGCATGTCCTTCCACAGGAAGTTCTGGAACGTGCGTACCGATTCGGTGTCGATCGGAAACTTCGAGAACACGACCATTCCGTACTGACCTGGGAATTGTCCGAACCCCCAGGCATCGCCCGGGCCGCCGAGCGCGCCGTCCTTGTCCAGATCGAGCTCCGAGTCGACGCCGGTGTTCACGGGGGCAGTGAACGAATACGGGTACTGCTTGTCCAGATAGTTGTCGTTGAACAGCGTCACCGCAGCGTCACCCGAGTAGTCGAACTCGTTGATCAACAACACATCCGGTGAGTTCGCGGAGATCACATCGGCTGCCGCGCGAGCCTGCGCGTTCTCGCTCTGCAGGTCGCTCACCAACTGCCCGAGGGCGGGCCGGTTCAGGCTGGCGTTGAACGTCGCCACCCTGATGCTCGACGGTGCATCGGTGGCGGTATCTGCAGAGGAGCAACCGGCAGCCATGAAGGCCAGGGTAACGGCGACGGCTACGAGTCTCGGCATTTTCACATTCCGCACCGTAGAGACGGCAAGCGAACGTAAGGTTACGAATTAACAAGCAAGCGTGCTTGCTTTTTTATCGTGCCTTTGTGAAGCTGGACCCATGGCAGACCTCGACACACTCGTCGGCGACCTACGTGCCGAGGGCGACGACCTCGATGCGCTCGTCGCCGAACTGACACCAGAGCAGTGGGCGGCACCGACACCGGCCGAGGGCTGGACGATCGCACACCAGATCGCCCATCTGTCCTGGACCGATCACGTCGCCGAGCGCACCACATCCGGCGCATCCGGCGATAGTGCGGCCAAGGAGGAGTTCGCACTCACGCTGAAGAAAGCATGGGAGAACCCCACCGGCTTCGTCGATGAGGCTGCGGAGGAAGAAGCCCGCAATCCCGAACTGTTGAGCGCATGGCGAACCCGCCGTCGGGCCATGACCGGTGCTCTCGTGCAGGTGCCGCCCGGAACCAAGATCGACTGGTTCGGACCCCCGATGAGTGCCGCCTCCATGGCCACCGCGCGGTTGATGGAAACCTGGGCGCACGGTCAGGATGTCGCCGACGCACTGGGCGTCACCCGCGTGGCTACCGACCGAATCCGCGGCGTCGCGCATATCGGTGTGCGCACAAGAGATTTCGCCTACGCGGTCAACCAACAGGCCCCGCCCGTCGAGCAGTTTCGCATCGAACTCACCGCGCCCTCGGGTGAAGTGTGGACGTGGGGACCCGAGGACGCCGCCCAACGCGTGAGTGGATCTGCGCTCGACTTCTGCCTCCTCGTCACCCAGCGTGCTCATCGCGACAACCTCGACATCCGTGCCGAGGGACCCGACGCCGCGCACTGGCTCACCATCGCCCAAGCCTTCGCAGGCCCTCCGGGGGTCGGACGGACCCAGTCAGGGCGAGAGCAAGCATGACCGTCAGAATCGGTAACTGTTCGGGCTTCTACGGAGACCGTCTCTCCGCCATGCGCGAGATGCTGGAGGGCGGCGAACTCGACTACCTCACCGGTGATTACCTCGCCGAGCTCACGATGCTCATCCTCGGCCGCGACCGGATGAAGGACGCGACCCGTGGCTACGCCAAAACCTTTCTGCGCCAGGCCGAGGACTGCCTGGGTCTGGCACTCGACAAGGGTGTCAAGATCGTCGCCAACGCCGGTGGTCTGAATCCACGTGGCTTGGCCGAGGCGCTGGAGAAGCTCGACTCCGGTGCGAAAATCGCGTACGTCGACGGCGACGACCTTCTCGGCAGAGCGGCCGAACTCGGCCTCGGTAGCCCGTTGACCGCAAACGCCTACCTCGGCGCGTGGGGCATCGTGGAATGCCTGAACTCCGGTGCCGACGTCGTGGTCACCGGGCGCGTCACCGATGCCAGCGTGATCGTGGGACCCGCTGCGGCGCACTTCGGTTGGACGCCGACCGATTACGACGCCCTGGCCGGAGCCGTGATCGCCGGACACGTCATCGAATGTGGAACTCAGGCGACGGGCGGGAACTACTCGTTCTTCACCGAGATTGCCGATCTGTCGCGCCCGGGCTTCCCGATCGCAGAGATCAACAACGACGGGTCGAGCGTCATCACCAAGCACGAGGGCACCGGCGGCGCGGTCAGTGTCGGTACCGTGACTGCCCAGTTGCTGTACGAAATCACCGGCGGTCGCTACGCGAACCCTGACGTCACCGCACGGATCGACTCAGCGATCCTGACGCAGGAATCCAGCGATCGGGTGTCCATCGCCGGTGTGACCGGCGAAGCGCCGCCGCCCACCTACAAGGTCTCGCTCAACGCGCTCGGTGGCTTCCGCAACGAATTCACGATGGTGCTCACCGGCCTGGACATCGAGGCCAAAGCTGCACTTGCACAGAGTCAATTCGAGTCCTGGCTCACCGCACGGCCGACCGAACTGAACTGGACGCTGGTGCGCACCGACAAGCCGGACGCCGAGACGGAGGAGACGGCCAGCGCCCTGCTGCGCTGCGTGGCTCGCGACAGCAACCCCGACGCCGTCGGACGTCAGTTCTCAGCGGTGGCAGTCGAACTCGCACTGGCCAGCTACCCCGGATTCTCGGTCACCGCACCGCCGGGAAACGGAGCGCCTTACGGAGTGTTCACGGCAGGTTTTGTCGACGCGGCCCAGGTGCCGCACGTTGCGCATCTCGCCGACGGCACCGAAAGTGCCATCGCACCGTCCAAGGAAACGCGGGCATTGGAACCCCTCGATGAACCGACGCTCCCGGCACCGAGAGCAGCCGAAGCGACCATCCGGCTTCCACTCGGAACCGTCGCCGCGGCCCGAAGCGGCGACAAGGGCGGCAATGCCAACGTAGGGGTCTGGGTCCGTACCGATGACGAATTCGCTTGGCTCGCTCACGCGTTGACGGTCGAGACCCTGAAGAAGATGTTGCCCGAGGCCGAGCAACTCACTGTCACTCGGCATGTGCTGCCGAACCTGCGAGCGGTCAACTTCGTCATCGAGGGCATCCTCGGGCAAGGCGTGGCATCGCAGGCCAGGTTCGATCCACAGGCCAAGGGGCTCGGTGAATGGCTGCGGTCGCGGCACATCGACATCCCCGAAACGATTGCTTACAAAGGAGAACTCGGATGAGCATCTGGACTACGCCTGAGCGTCAGCAGCTTCGCAAGACCGTCCGTAGCTTCGTCGAGCAGGACATTGCGCCGCACATGAATCAGTGGGAGACCGACGGCGAGATCCCGCGCGATCTGCACAAGAAGGCGGCAGCTCTCGGTCTGATCGGTGCCGGCTTCCCCGAGGAGGTCGGCGGGGACGGTGGAGATCTGGCCGACGCGGTCGTGATCTGCGAGGAGATGCATCAGGCCGGTGCGTCCGGCGGGCTTTTCGCATCGCTGTTCACCAGCGGAATCTCCCTGCCGCACTTGGTGGCTGCGGGCGACGCCGACCAGATCGAGAAGTGGGTGCGGCCCACGCTGGCTGGGGAGAAGATCGGATCGCTGGCGATCACCGAGCCGGGCGGCGGCTCCGACGTCGGCCACCTGAAGACGAAGGCCGTCAAAGACGGTGAGCACTACGTCGTCAACGGTTCCAAGACGTACATCACCTCGGGGTGCCGAGCCGATTTCGTCGTCACCGCGGTCCGCACCGGTGGCGACGGTGCCGCCGGCGTCTCGCTGCTCGTCATCGAGAAGGGCACACCCGGGTTCGAGGTCACCAGCAAGCTCGACAAGATGGGCTGGCGCGCATCCGATACCGCGGAGCTCTCGTTCGTCGACGCCCGAGTGCCGGTGAGCAACCTGGTCGGTGCCGAGAACAGTGGCTTCGCGCAGATCGCGCAGGCGTTTCTCACCGAGCGCATCGCCCTTGCCGCCCAGGCCTACGCCAGCGCGCAGCGATGCCTCGATCTCACTCTGCAGTGGGTCCGCGATCGCGAGACGTTCGGAAAGCCGCTCATCGCACGGCAATCCGTGCAGAACACTGTCACCGAGATGGCTCGCAAGATCGACATCGCCCGCGTCTACACCCGCTCCCTCGTCGAGAGGTCCATGCAGGAGAAGCACGACTTCATCGCCGAGGTCTGCTTCGCGAAGAACACCGCCGTCGAATCCGGAGAGTGGGTCGCCAATGCGGCGGTGCAACTCTTCGGGGGGCTCGGCTACATGCGTGAGAGCGAAGTCGAGCGTCAGTACCGCGACATGCGCATCCTCGGTATCGGCGGCGGAACCACCGAAATCCTCACCGGACTGGCAGCAAAACGATTGGGGTACCAGGCATGAGCGTGCTGAAGTCCACCCTCGACACCGCGTCGGAACAGTATTCCGGTGCCACCGAGGCGATGCACACCAAACTCGCCGAGATCGACGCCGAACACGACAAGGCTCTCCTCGGCGGCGGTGAAAAGTACGTGGCGCGACACAAGAAGCGCGGCAAGCTCCTCGCCCGCGAACGCATCGAGCTCCTGATCGACGAGGACTCCGCGTTTCTCGAACTGTGCCCACTTGCAGCCTGGGGCAGTGACTTTCCCGTGGGGGCCAGCACCGTCATGGGCATCGGCGTCGTGTGCGGAGTCGAATGCCTCATCGTCGCCAACGATCCGACGGTCCGCGGTGGAGCCAGCAACCCGTGGACTCTCAAGAAGGGGTTCCGCGGTAACGACATTGCGACCCAGAACCGACTGCCGGTGATCTCCCTGGTCGAATCCGGCGGTGCCGATCTGCCGACCCAGAAGGAGGTGTTCATCCCCGGCGGACGCATGTTTCGCGATCTGACGCAGCTTTCGGCGGCCGGCATTCCCACGATCGCGTTGGTGTTCGGTAACTCCACTGCCGGCGGTGCGTACATTCCCGGGATGTCCGATCACGTGGTCATGATCAAGGAACAATCCAAAGTGTTCCTCGCCGGCCCGCCGCTGGTCAAGATGGCCACCGGTGAGGACTCGGACGACGAGTCGCTCGGCGGTGCCGAGATGCATGCCCGAAAGTCTGGTCTCGCAGACTATTTCGCCGTCGACGAGCAGGATGCGATCCGTATCGGACGCAGCATCGTCTCGCGGTTGAACTGGAAGAAGAAGGGCCCGGAGCCGCGCGCCGAGATCATCGAGCCGCTGGCCGACCCCGAGGATCTGCTCGGCATCGTCCCCACCGACCTGAAGATCCCGTTCGACCCCCGCGAGGTGATCGCCCGCATCGTCGACGGCTCCGATTTCGACGAGTTCAAGCCCATGTACGGCGGCTCGCTCGTCACCGGATGGGCCGAGCTGCACGGCTATCCCATCGGCATCCTGGCCAATGCACGCGGTGTGCTGTTCAGCGAGGAATCGCAGAAGGCAACGCAGTTCATCCAGCTCGCCAACCGGTCGAACACGCCACTGTTGTTCCTGCACAACACCACCGGCTACATGGTCGGCAAGGAATACGAGGAAGGCGGGATGATCAAGCACGGCTCGATGATGATCAACGCCGTCTCCAACTCGACGGTTCCGCACATCTCGATCCTGCTCGGTGCGTCCTACGGTGCCGGTCACTACGGCATGTGCGGCCGCGCCTTCGACCCGCGATTCCTGTTCGCCTGGCCGTCGAGCAAATCTGCCGTCATGGGCGGCGCGCAGCTCGCCGGCGTCATCTCCATCGTCGGCCGGGCCGCCGCCGAGGCTCGCGGCCAGGCGTTCGACGCGGAGGCCGACGCCGGAATGCGCGCGATGATCGAGGCACAGATCGAAGCCGAGTCGCTGCCCATGTTCCTCTCCGGACGCCTCTACGACGACGGCGTCATCGACCCTCGTGATACCCGCACGGTAGTGGGAATGTGCCTGTCGGCCATCGCCTCTGCCCCGATCGAAGGCACCGCCAACTTCGGTGTCTTCCGGATGTGAAGCCATGACCGTATCGTCCGTCCTCGTAGCCAACCGCGGCGAAATTGCCCGCCGTGTCTTCACTACCTGTCGCGCCGAAGGCATCGACACCGTCGCGGTGTTCTCCGACGCCGACGCCAATTCCCCGCACGTGCGCGAGGCCGACTCCGCGGTGCGCCTACCCGGCAACAGCTCGTCGGAGACCTACCTTCGCGGCGACGCGGTCATCGCAGCGGCGGTACACGCCGGTGCCGACGCAGTGCATCCGGGATACGGATTCCTCTCCGAGAACGCGGAATTCGCCCGGCAGGTCCTCGACGCCGGTTTGACGTGGATCGGACCGCCCGTCAAGGCCATCGAGTCGATGGGCTCGAAGGTCGAGTCCAAGAAGATGATGGCCGACGCCGGAGTTCCGGTACTGACGCAGCTCGATCCCGAGTCGGTCACCGAGAACGAACTCCCGGTGCTGATCAAGGCCTCCGCGGGTGGCGGCGGTCGCGGTATGCGGATCGTGCGCAGCCTCGATACGCTGCAGTCCGAAATCGAAGCAGCGGGGCGAGAAGCACTGTCGGCGTTCGGTGACGGAACGGTGTTCGTCGAGCGCTACATCGAGACCGGACGACACATCGAAGTTCAGGTCATGGCCGATCGCTTCGGCACGGTGTGGACGGTGGGCGAGCGCGAGTGCTCGATCCAACGCAGACATCAGAAGGTCGTCGAGGAAGCACCGTCACCGCTCGTCGAACGCATCGACGGCATGCGCGAGAAGCTTTTCGATGCAGCAACACTCGCCACCGAGGCCATCGGCTACGAGGGCGCGGGCACCGTCGAATTTCTCGCCGACGAGAAGGGCAACTTCTTTTTCCTCGAGATGAACACCCGTCTACAGGTGGAGCACCCGGTCACCGAATGCACGACGGGTCTGGATCTGGTGGCGCTGCAGATTCGGGTGGCGGCGGGGGAGCGGTTGCCCGCCGAGCAACCGGCGGCGCGCGGTCACTCGATCGAGGTTCGTCTGTACGCAGAGGATCCGGCTCAGGATTGGCAGCCGCAAAGCGGTGCCGTGCACCGATTCGAGATTCCCGGTGCACAGTTCGAGGTGCTGGACAAGGCCGGAATCAGAGTGGATTCCGGCGTCGAGTCCGGCAGTGTGGTGAGCACGCATTACGACCCGATGCTCGCGAAGGTCATCTCGTTCGCACCGACGCGAGACCAGGCGGCGAATCTGCTGGCGAAAGCGTTGCAGCGAGCCACGATCCACGGACTGAAGACCAACCGAGATCTACTGGTCAACATCCTGCGGCACCCGTCGTTCCTGGCCGGCGACACCGACACCGCGTTCTTCGATACCCACGGCCTCGATGTGCTGTCGCAACCGATCGCGCAGGGGCGCGGCGTGGAGCTGTCGTCGCTCGCTGCAGCGCTCGCAGACGCGGCGAACAACACGGCGCAGGCACGTGTGAACCGTGGACTACCCGGCGGCTGGCGCAACCTCCGGTCGCAGCCGCAGCGAAAAACGTACGACGACAGGACGGTCGAATACTCGATCGGACGCGGCGGACTCGCCGCTTCGGTAGACGGTGTCTCGCTGGACGGCGTCGAACTCGTCGAGCACACACCGACATCGGTGACGCTCGACGACGGTGGCATCAGGCGCATCTTCGAAGTGCACAGTTACGGATCCGATGTGTTCGTCGATTCGGCGCTCGGGCCGGTTCGTCTGGTCCGAGCCCCGCGGTTCACCGACCCCACCGACGAGGTGGCGGCGGGGTCGCTGCTGGCTCCGATGCCGGGCAGCGTCATCAGAATCGCTGCTGCGCAGGGCGATACCGTCACCGCGGGTCAACCGATCCTGTGGCTCGAGGCGATGAAGATGGAACACACGGTGACCGCACCTGCAGACGGTGTGCTCATCGAATTGAACGTAGTGGAAGGTCAACAAGTCGAAGTCGGCGCAGTTCTGGCCGTTGTCACCGAAGAAGTGGTCACCGAACAGGGAGCGGATCAATCATGAGTTTCATCGAGACCGAAGAGCAGAAGGGACTGCGCAACGCGGTCTCGTCACTGGGCAAGCGCTACAACTACATCGACTACGTCCTGCCCAAAGCGCGCAAGGGTGAGCCGCTGACCGAACTGTGGAACGAGGCGGGCAAACTCGGCTTCCTCGGCGTCAATCTGCCCGAGGAATACGGCGGTGGCGGCGCAGGCATCTACGAGCTCGCGCTCGTCCAGGAAGAGCTTGCCGCGCACGGTGCCGGTCTGTTGCTCGTCGTCGTCAGCCCGGCGATCTGCGGCACCATCATCGGCAAGTACGGCACGGCAGACCAGAAGCAGGAGTGGCTCACCGCTCTCGCCGACGGGTCCAAGATCATGGTCTTCGGGATCACCGAACCCGACGCCGGATCGAACTCGCATCAGATCACCACCACCGCGCGTCGCGACGGTGACGAATGGATCTTGAAGGGCAACAAGATCTACATCTCCGGTGTCGATCAGGCCGATGCGGTCCTGATCGTCGCACGGACCGAGGATTCCAAGACCGGCAAGCTCAAGCCGGCGCTGTTCATCGTGCCCGCCGACGCTCCGGGACTGCAGAAGACGCAGATGGAGATGGACATCGTCGAGCCCGATCACCAGTTCGTGCTGTTCCTCGACGACGTTCGGCTGCCCGCCGAGGCGCTCGTCGGTGAGGCCGACGCTGCCCTGATGCAGCTGTTCGCGGGACTGAACCCCGAGCGCATTCTCGGGGCCGCGATGGCTGTCGGTATGGGTCGCTACGCTCTGGACGCGGCGATCAAATACGCCAACGAGCGGACTGTCTGGAAGACGCCGATCGGCGCACACCAGGGCTTGGCGCACCCGTTGGCGCAGTGCAAGATCGAGCTGGAGTTGGCGAAACTGATGATGCAGAAGGCCGCGGTGCTCTACGACTCCGGCGACGATTTCGGTGCTGCGGAAGCGGCCAACATGGCGAAATACGCTGCGGCCGAAGCCAGTATCAAGGCGCTGGATCAGGCGATCCAGACCCACGGTGGTGCCGGCTTGAGCAGCGAGTACGGCTTGGCTGCGATGCTCGGGGCCGCCCGCATCGCCCGCGTCGCGCCGGTGAGTCGGGAGATGATCCTCAACTTCGTGAGCCAGCACTCGCTCGGACTGCCGAGAAGCTACTGATGGCCGTTCTCGTCGAGTCGGGCAAAGACACAGCGTATTTGACGTTGGATTCGCCGCGGAACCGAAACGCGCTGTCGTCAGTGTTGGTGGAGGAGCTGACAGCGGGCCTCATCGCTGCAGCGCACGACGACGACGTCAGAACGATCGTGCTCGGCCACACCGGCACCACGTTCTGTGCCGGTGCCGACCTCAGAGAGGCCGGGGCGTCGCCGGAACTTCGCACTCGGCAGATGCTGGATCTGATGCGGCTGATCATCGACACCCCGAAACCCGTCGTCGTGCAGATCGACGGGCATGTGCGGGCAGGTGGAATGGGGCTCGTCGCGGCCTGCGATATTGCGGTCGCCGGACCCCAGAGTTCGTTCGCGCTGACGGAGGTTCGCCTCGGCCTGGCGGCATCGGTCATCTCGGTGGCCGTGCTGCCGCGGCTTTCGTCCCGTACGGCGAGTCGCTACTTCCTCACCGGGGAGACGTTCGACGGTGCCACCGCCGAGGCGATCGGTCTGATCACCGTGGCCGACGCCGTTCCCGCGGCAGCGGTGGCCGACTACATGATCATGTTTCGGAAGTGTTCGCCGCAGGGCCTGGCCGAGTCGAAACTCCTCACCACGGCCGCGATCAGGCGCGAGATCGACGAACGCGGGACGGCCGTCGCCGAGCAATCGGCCAGGTTGTTTGCGTCCGACGAGGCCCGAGAGGGGATGATGTCCTTTCTGGAGAAGAGGCCCCCGTCCTGGGTCATCGAAAAATAGGTCGGCGGAGAAGTAGGGAGATTGTGATGGCGCGCGAACCCAAGCAGGACCGCAGCAGGGTGACGCGCCAGCGACTGCTCGAGGCGACGATCGACTCGCTCGCCGAGCAGGGCTGGGTAGCCACGACGGTCGGTGTCGTCGCCGAACGCGCCGGCGTCTCGCGCGGTGCGACCCAACACCATTTCCCGACGCGTGAGGACCTGATCACCGGGGCGCTCGAGTACATGTTCGACACTCGAATGGACCGTGCACGCCGCGAGGCGCAGGAGATTCCGGCCGGGCCTGGACGGACGAAGCTCGTCGTGGAGCGACTCGTCGAGTACTACACCGGCCCGATGTTCAAAGCAGCACTGCAGGTCTGGACTGCGGCATCGGCAGATCCCGAGTTGCGCGATCGAATCGTGCCCCTCGAAGAACGGTTCGGTCGCCGTGCCCACCAGATGGCTGTCGAGAACCTCGGAGTCGACGACAACGATCCCGTCACTCACCGCCTCGTGCAGGCGACCCTCGACCTCGCCCGCGGTCTCGGATTGGCCGACGTCCTCACCGACGACGCGCGGCGACGCGTCGAAATCGTCCGCACGTGGGCCGATGTTCTCGACGCCTCACTGAACGCGAGGCACTCCGTCGTCGCCGGTTCGGTAGCCGGGTAGAACTCGCAGGCTCTGCAGCACCGACGAACCTGTGCTTGAGTCTGGCGGGTGACTTCCGATATCGCACGCGTGCACCGCGGCCACATTTTTCACGTCGCAGGCTCGCCCACCGTGACGGACGCCGCAACCGCGCTGGTGTCGATTCCCGACGGTGCCCTTGTCGTCGGCGACGACGGCATTATCGAGTTCTGTGGTGAGTTCGATTCTCTCCCAGATCGATTCGCAGACCTCTCGGTTGCCGATCATCGACCCGGGTTTCTGCTGCCTGGATTCGTCGACACCCACATTCACTTCCCGCAGACCTATGCCGGCGATTCCTACGGCGGCGGTCAGCTTCTCGAATGGCTGAACACGTGCATCTTCCCGTCCGAGTCGCGTTTCGCCGATCCCGAGTTCGCCGCGGCGGCGGCCCGAGACTTCTGCGCCGCCCGCATCCGGGCCGGGACCACACAGGCCATGGTGTTCGGGTCGGCATTCCCGCACGCCCAGGATTCGCTGTTCGCCGAGACCGGAAAGCACGGACTGCGCATCGTCAGTGGCCGCGGTGTGCAGACCACCGGCCCGGCGTCGGCGCAGGCATTGATCACCGGTGAGGACGAGGCAATACGCCTGGTGTCCGAGGAGATCGAGAAATGGCACGCCGCCGATACCGGCGACGTCGACACGGCGATGCTGCACGTGGCAGTCGTACCGCGGTTCTCGCTTTCGGTGACGACCGAGACGCTGAGGAATCTCGGTGAGCTCTACGACTCGGTGCGCGGTCGTGGCGTCTACTTCCACACGCACCTCAACGAGAACAACCGGCCGGGCACCGGCGAGATCGATGCCACCAAGAACGCCTACGGGGTTGGGGCCTACCTCGACACCTACGACGGCAAGTTCCTGCCGGGCTCACAGGTCGGCGGCAAGAGCTTTCTCGGCAAGCGAACCATCCTGGCGCATGCAGTGCATTGCCAGGACGCCGAACTGGAGCGCATGGCCGAGACCGGAACCTCCATCGCGCACTGTCCTACCTCGCAACAGTTTCTCGGCTCGGGCACGATGCCGTGGAAGCGAACCGTCGCCGCGGGAGTGAACATCGCCATCGGCTCCGACTTCGGCGGCGGTGACGAATGGTTGCTACCGCAGGTGCTGGCCGACGCCTTCAAGGTGCACATCTCCGAGGCCGGCGACGACGGGTTGTCGCTGCACCCGGCGGAACTGCTGTTCACCGGAACCCTCGCCGGGGCCCGCGCTCTGGACATGGAGAACCGCATCGGCAATTTCGACATCGGCAAGGAAGCAGACTTCGTCGTCGTCGATCCGTCCGCATGGCCGCAGTTGGCGGCGGCGATCGACCACGGTGTTCGCGCCGACGATGCCGAACTGGCCCGCGACCAGACTCTGTTCGCCCTCCTGATGGCCATGCGCGAGCCCGCCATCGTCGGCGTGTACGTCCAGGGACGCGCTGTGCACGGCACATGACTGGAGAGCTGTCCGATTGATAGGTTCAGTGCGACGTCGAACTGCTGCATCGGACAACACGCAAAGGACGGCATGAAGCGAGTGGCCCTGGTGATCGCCGCAGTCGCAGCGCTGGTCGCCGGCTGCGGTGGTTCCGATACCGACGCCGCCGATGCCTCGACCGAGGCAGCGACGACGACCACCGGGGCGTACGAGCCCGGTCCGTTCTTCGGTGAATGCGGATCGATCACCGACGCCGAGGTGCAATCTGCGTTCGGAGCCGGCCCGTTCTCCCAGGTCACCCGCAACTCCGTCGGTTGCCAGTGGGAGACCGTGGGCTTCAGTGGTCCGAGCGTCAGCTTCTCCTGGTACCGAGGCAGCCCGATCGGACGTGAGCGTGCAGGCTCCGAGTTGATCGGCCGTCCGGCCAAGGACATCGCCATCGACGGCAACCCCGGCTTCGAGGCCGAACAGGGCCCGCTGTGCGAGATCGGCGTGCAATTCGGCGACGACTTCTTCCACTGGTCCATCACGTACTCCGACCAACCCGCGGCACGCCCGCCGTGCGACGTCGGAAACGAGCTCGCGGCGCTGACAGTCGAGCGCAAGCAATGAGAACGACAAGAGTCGCCGCCGCCGCCGCGACCCTGCTGCTCGCCGCCGGTTGCTCCCAGACGGTCGAGGGCACGCCGCGGCCGGCGAGCTTCGCCGGCTCGGGTAGCCAAGAATTCACCAAGTTGTTGACCGAGTGCGATGCCGTCTCCGACGACCAGATTCGGGAGACCACCGGAGCCGACGACATCGCGCGCGGCTTCTTCGGGGCGATCTGCCGATGGGATCTGATCGGCTCCGCGGGCATGGTGAAGGTGACGTTCAACTGGTTCGAATCCGGCACCCTGGCCGCCGAGCGGGCGGCCGACGAGAAGATGATGTACACCGTCAGCGACACAACAGTGCAGGGCCGCAAGGCAATACAGGCCCAGCGTCCCAACGATTCCGCGTCGTGCGGAGTCTCGGCCGGTGCAGATCAGGCGGGCATCTTCGGGTGGTGGGTGCAGTATCGGCCGGATGTCGCGCACCCCGATCCCTGCCAGGCCGCGGCGAAGCTGGCCGACCTCGCACTCAACCTGAGCAGATAGGTTGCGTATCAGGGCGAAGGGTGTTTTGACCCGAGGCCGCGCCGCCGGGTATCGTCATGGGTCGTGTCCGGCCTGGCCGGACCGTTTGTGTGCCTATGCGAGGTACAGCCGTGCGCACGTTCGCTCGAAGAGCGCGCAACCGGCTGGACGTGTGGGGGTATGCGACACACCCGACCGCGGGGTGCAAGAGACCCGCGATAGCAGTACTGGAGCAGCAGCAGTACCGGGTGAGGAGCAGTGTTCTCTTGCTCCAACTGCTAGATCCCTGTTGATCGACACGAAGAAAGCCGGTTCATGCCAACTATCAACCAGCTGGTCCGCAAGGGCCGCACCGACAAGGTGCGGAAGCTGAAGACCGCTGCCCTCAAGGGAAGCCCTCAGCGTCGCGGCGTGTGCACTCGCGTGTACACAACCACTCCGAAGAAGCCGAACTCTGCTCTCCGTAAGGTCGCGCGTGTGCGCTTGACCAGTGCGGTAGAGGTCACTGCCTACATCCCCGGTGAGGGTCACAACCTGCAGGAGCACTCGATGGTGCTCGTTCGCGGCGGTCGTGTGAAGGACCTCCCGGGTGTGCGTTACAAGATCATCCGCGGCTCGCTCGACACCCAGGGTGTCAAGAACCGCAAGCAGGCTCGCAGCCGCTACGGAGCCAAGAAGGAGAAGAGCTGATATGCCACGCAAGGGCCCAGCACCCAAGCGGCCGCTGATCAACGACCCGGTCTACGGATCGCCGTTGGTCACGCAGCTCGTCAACAAGATCCTCCTCGACGGCAAGAAGTCGACCGCAGAGCGCATCGTCTACCAGGCGCTCGAGCAGGCTCGCGAGAAGACCGGCACCGATCCCGTCGTCACGCTCAAGCGTGCACTCGACAACGTCAAGCCGGCCCTCGAAGTTCGCAGCCGTCGCGTCGGTGGTGCCACCTACCAGGTGCCCGTCGAGGTTCGTCCCGGCCGCTCCACCACGCTGGCACTGCGCTGGCTGGTCACGTTCTCGCGCGCTCGTCGTGAGAAGACCATGGTCGAGCGTCTGGCGAACGAGTTGCTCGACGCCAGCAACGGCCTCGGTGCCGCTGTGAAGCGTCGCGAGGACACTCACAAGATGGCCGAAGCCAACAAGGCGTTCGCTCACTACCGCTGGTGATCTCCTCGCTCGGGCGGTACTCGGAACTATCCGATACCGCCGGAGCGTTGATCAGCTCAGGCAATACCTCTTCCAACACCAAGGCGGGTTAACTCGTGGCACAGGACGTGCTGACCGACCTACTCAAGGTCCGCAACATCGGCATCATGGCCCACATCGATGCCGGCAAGACCACCACTACCGAACGCATCCTCTTCTACACCGGTATCTCCTACAAGATCGGTGAAGTTCACGATGGCGCAGCCACCATGGACTGGATGGAGCAGGAGCAGGAGCGTGGCATCACGATCACCTCTGCTGCCACGACGTGCTTCTGGAACGACAACCAGATCAACATCATCGACACCCCCGGTCACGTCGACTTCACTGTCGAGGTGGAGCGTTCGCTCCGCGTCCTCGACGGCGCGGTCGCAGTGTTCGACGGCAAAGAAGGTGTCGAGCCGCAGTCCGAGCAGGTCTGGCGTCAGGCCGACAAGTACGACGTGCCCCGCATCTGCTTCGTCAACAAGATGGACAAGCTCGGCGCGGACTTCTACTACACCGTGCAGACCATCATCGATCGTCTCGGTGCCAAGCCGCTGGTCATCCAGCTGCCCATCGGCGCAGAGAACGATTTCGAGGGCGTCATCGACCTCGTGCAGATGAAGGCTCTCGTGTGGAGTGGCGAGACCAAGCTCGGCGAGAAGTACGAGATCGAGGAGATCCCGGAAAACCTCAAGGAGCGCGCGGACGAGTACCGCACCATGCTGCTCGAGACCGTGGCCGAGTCCGACGAAGCGCTTCTGGAGAAGCACTTCGGTGGCGAAGAGCTCACGATCGAAGAGATCAAGGGCGCCATCCGCAAGATGACGGTCAACAGCGAGCTGTACCCGATCCTGTGTGGATCCGCGTTCAAGAACAAGGGTGTTCAGCCCATGCTCGACGCGGTCATCGACTACCTCCCGTCTCCCCTCGACGTTGCCGAGACCATCGGACACGCCGTCGGCGACGAGGAGAAGGAGATCACTCGCAAGCCGTCCGCAGACGAGCCGTTCGCGGCTCTCGCGTTCAAGATCGCGACGCACCCCTTCTTCGGCAAGCTGACCTACGTTCGGGTGTACTCGGGCAAGGTCGACTCCGGCGCTCAGGTCATCAACTCGACCAAGGGCAAGAAGGAGCGTCTGGGCAAGCTCTTCCAGATGCACTCCAACAAGGAGAACGCGATCGCGACCGCGTCTGCCGGTCACATCTACGCGGTCATCGGCCTCAAGGACACCACGACGGGTGACACGCTCTGCGATCCGCAGAACCAGATCATCCTCGAGTCCATGAGCTTCCCGGACCCGGTCATCCAGGTCTCGATCGAGCCGAAGACCAAGTCCGACCAGGAGAAGCTGGGAACAGCCATCCAGAAGCTCGCCGAAGAGGATCCCACCTTCTCGGTGAAGCTGGACGAGGACACCGGCCAGACCGTCATCGGCGGCATGGGCGAACTGCACCTCGACATTCTCGTCGACCGTATGCGTCGCGAGTTCAAGGTCGAGGCCAACGTCGGCAAGCCTCAGGTGGCGTACCGCGAGACCATCCGCAAGACGGTCGAGAAGCACGACTACACGCACAAGAAGCAGACCGGTGGCTCCGGCCAGTTCGCGAAGGTCATCATCAAGCTCGAGCCTTTCGAGGGCGAAGACGGCGCGACGTACGAGTTCGAGAACAAGGTCAGCGGTGGCCGCGTGCCCAGGGAGTACATCCCCTCGGTCGACGCAGGTGCTCAGGACGCCATGCAGTACGGTGTCCTGGCCGGATACCCCCTGGTCAACGTCAAGGTCACACTGCTCGACGGTGCGTACCACGACGTCGACTCGTCGGAAATGGCCTTCAAGGTCGCCGGCTCACAAGCGTTCAAGGAAGCCGCCCGCAAGGCCAGCCCCGTAATTCTCGAACCCGTCATGGCCGTCGAGGTCATCACGCCCGAGGATTACATGGGTGAGGTCATCGGCGACCTGAACTCCCGCCGTGGTCAGATTCAGGCCATGGAGGAACGCAGCGGTGCCCGTATCGTCAAGGCACTGGTTCCGCTGTCGGAGATGTTCGGCTACATCGGAGACCTTCGGTCGAAGACGCAGGGCCGCGCTAACTACTCCATGGTCTTCGATTCGTACGCAGAAGTTCCCGCGAACGTAGCGAAGGAAATCATCGCGAAGGTCAACGGAGAGTAATTCTCTTCGTTTGCTGGACCACGCTCGACCTGTAATAAGTAACAACACATACGCGTGCTTGCCCCGCAGGGGTACGCACAGATCAGTCCAGGAGGACACACAGTGGCGAAGGCGAAGTTCGATCGGACGAAGCCGCACGTCAACATCGGCACCATCGGTCACGTTGACCACGGTAAGACGACGCTGACGGCTGCAATCACCAAGGTTCTGCACGACAAGTTCCCGGACCTGAACGAGGCATCGGCTTTCGATCAGATCGACAAGGCTCCGGAGGAGAAGGCTCGTGGTATCACGATCAACATCTCCCACGTCGAGTACCAGACCGAGAAGCGCCACTACGCGCACGTCGATGCACCGGGTCACGCCGACTACATCAAGAACATGATCACCGGCGCGGCTCAGATGGACGGCGCAATCCTGGTCGTGGCAGCAACCGATGGCCCGATGCCGCAGACCCGCGAGCACGTGCTGCTCGCCCGCCAGGTCGGTGTTCCGTACATCCTGGTCGCACTGAACAAGGCCGACATGGTCGACGACGAAGAGATCATCGAGCTCGTCGAGATGGAGGTCCGCGAGCTCCTCGCTTCGCAGGAGTTCGACGAGGACGCACCGGTCATCAAGGTCTCCGCACTCAAGGCACTCGAGGGTGACGAGAAGTGGGGCGCATCTGTCCTGGAGCTCATGCAGGCCGTCGACGATTCGGTCCCGGATCCCGTCCGTGAGACCGACAAGCCGTTCCTCATGCCCGTCGAGGACGTCTTCACCATCACCGGTCGTGGCACCGTGGTCACCGGACGTATCGAGCGCGGCTCGGTCAACGTCAACGAAGAGGTCGAGATCGTCGGCATCCGCCCCGGCTCGACCAAGACCACCGTCACCGGAATCGAAATGTTCCGCAAGCTGCTCGACTCGGGTCAGGCAGGCGACAACGTCGGCCTCCTCGTTCGTGGCATCAAGCGCGAAGACGTCGAGCGTGGACAGGTCATCATCAAGCCGGGCACCACGACTCCCCACACGGAGTTCGAGGGCAACGCTTACATCCTGTCCAAGGACGAGGGCGGCCGCCACACGCCGTTCTTCAACAACTACCGCCCGCAGTTCTACTTCCGTACCACGGACGTTACGGGCGTTGTGACCCTCCCCGAGGGCACCGAGATGGTCATGCCCGGTGACAACACCGAGATGTCCGTCACGCTGATCCAGCCGGTCGCCATGGACGTCGGCCTCCGTTTCGCAATCCGTGAGGGCGGTCGTACCGTCGGAGCCGGTCGCGTCACGAAGATCGTCAAGTGATCTAGTTTCACCCAGCTCTACTGAAGCGGCACCCACCTTCTGGTGGGTGCCGCTTTTGCGTGCGTGCGGCTGCGCCGCCCGCGTCAATGGACCATTGCACCGCTCAGACGTATGCAGTGGTTCATTCACGCGGTCCGAGGTGGCCACCCACAGTGGGTGAATGGACCCTTGCAGCGGTCGGACGTATGCAGTGGTCCATTGACGCGGTCCGAGGGCCCCGAAAAGTGGGACGCATCGGACGCGGCCGTCCCGTAACGTCGCTGCGGTGCTACTGACCGTGACTGCAAATGCCACAACCGATTTCCCGGACACCTCCGACATCGGGTATCTGTTGCACAAGCACCCCGATCGCGTGCTGAGCCGTAACCTGCCCATGGGTGCCGCGACGGTGCTGTATCCCGAGGTCTCGACAGAGCGCACCACCCTTGCAATCTTGCTCGACGGGGCCGACGAGAAAAATCCAGCGGCATCCGGGCTCGCGGTGGCTCTGTCTCGACTCTTCAAACAGACTCTCACCGGCGTATGTACCACTAGACCTGAACTGGTTTCTGCCGCAATCGATCTGACTGTGTCGATGCCTGCTGTGCCGTCTCGTGGTGCGACCGACCTCGCGTCACGGTTGTTCGGTCCCCTGGGATGGATCGTCGAGGCGACGGCCATTCCGCTCGATCCGACGCAACCGGAATGGGGCAACTCCGAATACATCGGTCTCGTTCTCACCGGCACGTTCACTCTGTCGGCAGCGCTGCGGCACCTGTACGTACTCCTACCCGTGCTCGACGACGCCAAGCACTACTGGGTGGGGGAGGACGAGGCAGACAAACTCGTTCGAGCAGCAGGGGATTGGCTCGGAGATCACCCCGAGTCGTCGTTGATCGCCTCCCGCTACCTGGCGCACCGCCGCGAACTCGTGGCCTCCGCGCTGGAGCGACTCGTCCCCGACGCGCGTGAGGACGATATGACCCCGCGAGATCCGACGTTGGCAGAACGGCGGGTACGCGCCGTACTGGCGGCGCTGAACGACGTCGGCGCGAAGTCGGTGATCGACCTGGGTTGCGGCGAGGGTCGTCTGCTGCGAGAACTGCTCGTAAACAGTGCTTTCGAGCGCATTGTCGGTGCCGACGTGAGTGATCGGGCACTCGTGAAGGCGCACCGCCGGTTGCGTCTGGACGACATGGCGGATCGACAGCGAACGCGCATCGAACTGCTCCAGTCGTCGGCCACCTACCGAGACGTGCGGTTGCAGGGATTCGACGCGATGGTGCTCATGGAGGTGATCGAGCACGTCGACCTCGATCGGCTCCCGGCGTTGGTGCGCTCGGTCTTTCGCGAGGCCCGTCCCCGGACGGTGCTCGTGACCACCCCGAACTCCGAGTACAACGCGCTGTATCCAGGGCTCGAACCGGGTGCCTTCCGTCATGTCGACCACCGATTCGAGTTCACCCGCGCCGAATTCGAGCAGTGGGCGTCATCAGTGGCCGACGGCCACGCCTACTCGGTTCGTTTCGATCGCATCGGCCCTGTCGACGACCGACTCGGTAGCCCCACCCAGATCGCAGTATTCACCAGAGAGGAGCAGTCCCGATGAGTACCTTCGATATTCCGGACCTGTCCCTCGTCGTACTCGTCGGCATCAGCGGCTCCGGTAAGTCGTCGTTCGCGGCGTCTCGGTTCGGTCCGTACGAGACGGTATCGAGTGATACCTGCCGAGGGATGGTCAGCAACGATCCCAATCTGCAGAGTGCGACCAAGGACGCGTTCGCCCTCCTCGAATTCCTGGTCGCGACCAGATTGCGGGCCGGCCTGCTCACTGTCGTCGACGCCACCAACGTGCAACCGGCCGCCCGCAAGGCGTTGATCGCGCTGGCCCGCGAGCACGACGTCCTCCCGGTTGCCGTAGTGCTCGATGTGCCGGAAGCAGTGTGCGCACAGCGCAACGCCGAACGCACCGACAGGACGTTCGGCCGAGATGTGTTGCGCCGCCAGCAGTCACAGTTGCAGCGGTCCATGCGGGGTCTGGCCAAGGAAGGGTTTCGTTCGGTTCATGTGCTGGACGGCGTCGATGCGGTGGCGTCGGCGACGTTCGTTCGTACGCCTCTGCGTAGTGATCGACGTGAGCTGACCGGGCCGTTCGACGTCATCGGTGATATCCACGGCTGTCTCGCCGAGCTCGAAAGCCTGCTCGCAGCATCAGGTTACTCGGTGGAGCGTGACGTGTTCGGTCGGGCGGTCGGCGCGACACCGCCGGACGGACGCACGGCGTTGTTCCTCGGTGACTACGTCGATCGTGGGCCCGACTCGGTAGGAGTACTGCGGCTGGTGATGGGGATGGTCGGTGCCGGTGCGGCGCTGGCGGTCCCGGGCAACCACGAGAACAAGCTCGTCAAGGCACTGCGAGGTCGGAAGGTGACGGCGTCGCACGGTCTCGCCGAGACACTGGAGCAGCTCGACGCCGAGCCGGAGGAATTTCGGCGCGAGGTCCTGGAGTTCTGTGACGGTCTCGTCGCGCACCTCGTGCTCGACGGCGGAAGGCTCGTCGTCGCCCACGCCGGTTTGATCGAGAAGTACCAGAATCGGGCGTCGGGCAGGGTTCGAAGCTTTGCTCTGTACGGCGATACCACCGGGGAAACCGACGAATTCGGCCTGCCGGTTCGGTATCCGTGGGCCAAGGACTATCGCGGGTCGGCGACGGTGCTCTATGGGCACACTCCGGTTCCGGAAGTGGAGTGGGAGAACAACACTGCGTGTCTCGATACCGGTTGCGTCTTCGGTGGCAAGTTGACTGCGCTGCGATACCCGGAGCGCGAGATCGTCTCGGTGCCGGCCGAACAGGTCTGGTACGAGCCGGCCCGTCCGGTGGGTGCATTCGTGAGAGATGCGGCGTCGCTCGATCTCTCGGACGTGATCGGGCCGACGGGTGTCGAGACGTACCTGCGTGGTCGCGTATCGATTCGGCCCGAGAATGCCGCCGGCGCATTGGAGGTGATGAGTCGGTTTGCGCTCGCTCCGCAGTGGCTGCACTATCTGCCGCCGACGATGGCACCGAGTAGAACGTCGGAGCGCGACGGGTACCTCGAGTATCCGACGGAGGCGTTCGACGCGTATCGGGCGCTCGGTGCGTCGGCCGTGATCTGCGAAGAGAAGCACATGGGCTCGCGGGTCGTCGTGGTGGTGTGTCGTGATGCCGACACCGCGCGGGAGAAGTTCGACGCACCGCAGGGAGTGCTCGGTACCGCGTACACCCGCACCGGTCGTCCGGTGTTCGACGAAGCTCTGACCGGACAGCTGATCTCAGGGGTGGCCGACGCGCTCGAAAAAGCCGGCGTGTGGAACGAATTGAATTCGCGCTGGCTGATACTCGACTGTGAACTGATGCCCTGGTCTGCGAAGGCGGAGGGGCTCATCAAGACCGAGTACGCCGCAGTTGCTGCGGAGTCTCGGGCAACTCTCGAGGCCGAAGCGGGTGTGCTTGCCCAGGCCGCGTCGCGCGGCCTGGACATGCAGGAACTTCGAGACCGGAACAGAATTCGTCAGGACAATCTGGTCGAGTTCACCGCTGCCTATCGGCGCTACATCTGGCCGACCGACGGGTTGAAGGGCATTCGGATTGCGCCGTTCCAGATGTTGGCGTCGAATGTCGGAACGTATGCGGATCGTCCGCACCAGTGGCACCTCGATCGCGCCGACCGCATGGTGACGGCTGCTCCCGAGGTGTTCGCCGCGACCCGTCGAATCGAGGTGGATCTAACATCGGCCGATTCGGTTGCGGCAGGAGAGAAGTGGTGGGAGGAGTTGACGGCGCAGGGCGGTGAGGGCATGGTCGTGAAGCCGGCCGAGAACAGTCCGCGCGGAAAGATGCAGCCCGGCATGAAGGTTCGCGGCCGAGAGTATCTGCGGCTGATCTACGGTGCCGACTACACCGACCCGGATCGGCTGACCGCACTGCGGAACCGGAACGTGGGACACAAGCAGTCGATGGCTCTGCGTGAATATGCACTCGGCATGGAGGCGTTGGACCGATCGGTGCGCAATGAACCGCTCTACAGCATCCACCAAGCGGTGTTCGCGGTACTGGCACTGGAATCGGAGCCAGTGGACCCGCGGTTGTGAGCGCAGGTACTGATCATCGAAGGCGCAGCACTCTGTGAGATCTCGAGTGTTGCGCCAACCCCAGCCTGGATCAATGTGGATTTCGGTCGCTCAGAGTGCAACAAAGGCGCATTGATCCGGACCAGGGGAGCATAGCGGGCACTAATTTTTCGGTGACCAGATTGGACTGATGCCGGCACTGATCGGTGCCGCGATTGCAGCGACTACCCCGATCGACGCCCACAAAGTCTGCGAGTCCAACAGCAGACCGCCGGCGAGACCGCAGACCGCAACCACGATGCCGCATCCGATCAGCAGCGCCGAGCCGACAGCGGCGTGCAACTGGCCGCGTCGGTTGGGGGCGCGGCGCCCATTCAGCCAAATCATCGTTCCGGTCGCTGCGAATACCAAGGGGACGTAGAAGTAGACAGAACTGTCACCGAGTTTCGAGGCGAAGGCGGTAACCACCAGTACCGCCCCGAATGCCAGAGGAACGGCGAGAGGCATTCCACCGGACCATCGCTCGAACCTACTGCGCGTCGATGCAACCATGTCCATACCGTACCGCCGGGACTGTTACCGCCGCTTGTCGACGTGCAACTGAATGCGGGTAGCGACGTACGTACCAGCGAGAGATTCGGCGACGAATGCGGCTCGTGATTCGGCCAGGGAGGTGAAGGCAACTACGTCGAAGTCTGCTGCGGCATAGACCGATACAGCGATGGTGGGCATGCCGCGATCATCGATCGCTGTTCCTCTGGCTCGTCGAACACCGTGAAATTCTGCCAACTCTGCAGCCACTCCCGAAGCAATGGCACCGAGGTCCACGTGCGCCGAGAAGTGTGGCTCCTCGATGACGCTTGCCGTTCCGGTCCGACGCGGAGAGAAGTTGCCGATCAGCAATACCAGAGCCACCACGACGGTCACTGCGACGGCGATCGCCAGTGTCGGCATCCAGAAACCCTGCTCCGGCAACTCCGCAATACGCGCACGGTCGAAGCGAGACAGCGTCTCTCGCGCCCAGGGCACGTCGTAGTGCCAGGCAAGGGCGAAGCCGCCTCCGGCCACGAGTACGAGCCCGGCGACGACGGCGAGAAGCCGATCCACCCCGGCGACGAACGTCTTCATCACGAGACCCTCGTCGGCGGCGCAGACGTGTGCTTCACCGTCGATCGCCGCCCGTCCGCGGTAACGGACAGCACCGGAGCAAGCGCTTCGCGCACGGCAGCGTCGACACTGTCGACATCGAAAGCGGGATCGCGCTGCACCCGCAGCTCGATCTTCTTTCGCGTGACGACGGTATGCGCGTCCGTGACTCCGCGGGTGGACTGCGCTGCAGCACTGCACAATCGAGCGATATCGGTGGGTGTTGCCCATACGGTCGGCGTCCCGCCGCCCAGGCCGGAATGAGTTCTCGTGCGTGGTTTGACTCCAACGAACACGAGTAACGACCCGACGACGGCGGCACCGATCGCGGCGGCGATCATCCAGCTCTGCCAGTGCAATCGGGCGACCCAGCCGATCGCGTCGGCGATCCACGGACTGCCGCCGATAGTTCCGTGCGCGATGAGGAACTCGCGGCCGGCAACGAAGGCCACGCCCAGCAGCAGGAATCCGAACAGCAGCGCCACCGGCATCGCGGCCGGACCTGCGGTGGGTGGACGGGGTGAAACAGTCTGCGAAGCAACATCTGTCGTGGGCGGGCGATCCGAACGATCCAGGGTGGTGTCGGAAACGAGCACGTTCACCCGATGCACGTGCAGTCCCGTCATCGTCGCCAGTGCTTCTTCGACGGCTGCGTGCCCAGCTTGGGTGACCTCGGTGATCTGCGACGGCCACCGGACACCGATGTAGAGGTTGACGGCAATCGTGTCCGCGCCGAGGGTGATGTCGGCGCGGGGGAGCTCTCGCCCGGTCAGTCGCGAGAGACCACCGGTGGTGCGGGTGACCCGAGGGTCTTTCAAGGCCGCGGCGATGGCGGTGCGGGAGATGGCCCGGTCCTTTATTTCCACGCTGCCGCGCGAACCGGGGTCGTCGCTGACCTCGTCGGATGCAGCCTGCGTCGTCACCGAGAATCCTTTGCGCCGGTCGCGGCTCGCTCTGGTGCGGCTCGCGCTCCACAACTGTAGTGACGACCGATGCCGGATGCCGTCATAGGAGTAATTGTTCCTGGCATACTGCGACTGTGTCGGAAATTGTGCGGGTGACCGCGTCGGATATCGCCTCGGCCGAGGAGCTGCTGGAGCCGGTCATGCGCCGGACCCCAGTGGTGGCCTCGCGAATTCTGTCGGACCTGACCGGCCACGAGGTACGCCTCAAATGCGAGAACCTGCAGCGCACCGGATCCTTCAAGCCACGCGGGGCGTACAACCGCATTGCCAGGCTCGACGCTGATCAACGCGCCCTCGGGGTGGTCGCGGCCAGCGCCGGCAACCACGCTCAGGGTGTCGCGTGGGCCGCGTCGCAAGTGGGGATCACCTCGACGGTGTTCATGCCGGTAGGCGTGTCGCTGCCGAAGCTGGTGGTCACCAAGGCATACGGAGCAACGGTGCATCTGGTGGGCAACACCGTGGACGAGGCGCTGAAGTCGGCACGGGAATTCGCCGAACGTACCGGCGCCACCCTCATCCATCCGTTCGATCATCTCGACATCGTCGCCGGGCAGGCGACGCTCGGTACCGAACTGCTGCAGCAGATGCCGGACGTCGGCACCATCGTGATCCCCACCGGCGGCGGGGGACTGCTGGCCGGTGTCGCCGCGGCAGTCAAGCTGAGCAAGCCCGATATAAGAATCGTCGGAGTGCAGGCAGAAGGCGCTGCCGCCTGGCCCGCGTCGCTGAAGGCGGGACACCCGATCGCGCTGGAATCGATGTCGACGATGGCAGACGGCATCGCGATCGGCCTGCCCGGATCGGTGCCGTTCGATCATGTGCAGGGCTGGGTGGACGACGTCGTCACCGTCAGTGAAGACGCTCTGTCGCGGGCTCTGGTGCTGTGCATCGAGCGCGCCAAACTCATCGTCGAACCAGCGGGCGCGGCTGCAGTGGCGGCGCTGATGACGCACTCGGCCGACGAGCTCGGTTTGACCGGCTCGGTGTGCGCCATTCTCTCCGGCGGGAACATCGATCCGCTGCTGCTCACCCACGTCATCACCCACGGTCTCCGGGCGGGTGGACGTTATCTCGCTGTGCGCGTGACCATTTCGGACCGACCGGGCGGGCTCACGGGAGTGCTCGGGGTGGTGCGCGACGCCGGCGCAAGTGTGGTCGACGTCGTCCACTCCCGCACGGGGGGACGGCTCGGCCTCGAGGAAGTCGACGTGATGTTGACCGTCGAGACACGCGGACCCGATCACCGAGGCTCTGTGCTCGACGCCCTGGGCGCGGCCGGGTATGCGGTGCACGTCGAGAACTGACCTCCCGGGCCACACGGGTGGCACTGGTACCTTGATCAGCGACCTGGACCAGGACATCAGTGGGAGATATTTGCATGGCTCGGCTCGTCGCGATCGTCTCCGCCGTCCTGGGAATTCTGCTGACGATCTCGATACCGCTGTTGCCGATCGAGCAGCAACAGTCCTCGTTGACCTGGCCGCAGAGCGACACTGTCGGCAATGTCGAGGCTCCGCTCGTCGGCTACACGCCGATCAGCGTCGACGCGACCGTCCCGTGTGACGCCGCGGCCAGGCTTGCCAGCGGCGGGATACTGCTGTCCACCTCGCCCAAGGGATCGCCCGACGCCTATCGGTACGGTCTTGTCGCGGAAGTAACCGGCGGTGAGGCGTCGCAGCTGAAGGTGACGCTGCGTGATTCGGTTCTCCTCGAGAAGCCGGTCTCGGAACTGAGCCCATCGACTGCGGGCGACTGCTCGTTGACGATCACCTCGAACGGCACCGCGACAACTGTCGGACTGACCGACGAAGACACCGCGACGCGTGACGGCGACGTCCGGCCACAGATGGTCGGCGTGTTCAGCGATCTTCAGGGAAGCATTCCCGGTCTGCAGCTGCAGGCCGAGCTGGACAGCCGCTTCTCCTCGACGCCGAGCATCCTGAAGTGGTTCGCGATGATCGTCGGCGTGCTCGCCACCATCGTCTCGTTGGTTGCGCTGCACCGCCTGGACCTGTCCGACGGCCGGCGCGCCCGACGGTTCCTCCCGCGTCGCTGGTGGACCTTCGGGCTGGTCGACGCGGTGGTGATCGGAACGCTGTTGGTATGGCACGTCATCGGCGCGAACACCTCCGATGACGGCTATCAACTCGGGATGGCCCGCACGGCCGATCATGCCGGGTACATGGCCAACTACTTCCGGTACTTCGGTGTGCCCGAGACACCGTTCGGCACACCGTTGTACGACATGTTCACCCTCCTCTCACACGTCTCGACCGCCAGTGTCTGGATGCGGTTGCCCACGCTGATCTGCGCCGTCGTCGCGTGGCTCGTCATCAGTCGTGAGGTGATCCCGCGGTTCGGTGCCGCCGCTCGCGCGTCGAAGACTGCGCTGTGGACCGGTGGTCTGGTGCTGCTCGCGTTCTGGTTGCCGTACAACAACGGGCTGCGACCGGAACCGTTTGTGGCCATCGGTGTGCTGCTGACGTGGTGTTCGGTGGAACGATCCATAGCGACCCGCAGGTTGCTGCCCGCAGCGGCGGCAATTCTGATCGCGGCATTGACGGTCACGTGCGCCCCGTCCGGATTCATTTGCTTCGCGCCGTTGATCGCCGGAGCCCGACCGGTGCTGCAGATCGTCGTCGGTCGCGCTCGCGAGTTCGGCAACAAAGCACTGGGCGCGGTCACACTGCTGGCCCCGTTGGTGGCGTCGGGCACGGTTGTACTGGTGTTCGCTTTCGGCAACCAGACCGTGGCAGGCATGCTCGAGATGCAACGTGTGCACACTGTGGCCGGGCCGAGTCAGGCCTGGTTCGACGAGTATCTGCGCTACCAGTGGTTGATGAACATGGACATCGACGGCTCGCTCGCGCGCCGGTTCGGGGTGTTCGTCATGATCGTCTCGCTGATCGCGGTGGTCGCGGTAATGCTGCGCAAGGGCGGCAAAATCCCTGGCACCGCAACCGGTCCCGCGCGTCGAATCGTGGGTATCACCGTCGGGTCCATGGCGCTGATGATGATCACCCCGACCAAGTGGACACACCATTTCGGAGTGTTCGCCGGTCTGGCCGCCTCGGTTGCGGTCTTGGCGGCCGTGGCGACCGGTGCCGCAGTGCTGCGCTCGCGGCGCAATCGACTGTTGTTCGCCGCAGCGGTGTCGTTCCTGCTGGCCGTCGCGTTCACCGGAACGAACGGCTACTGGTACGTCTCGGCGTGGGGAGTCCCGTTCTGGGACAAGCCGATTCTCGTCGCGGGCCTGGGCATCTCGACGATGTTCCTCGGACTGACGCTACTGCTGTTGCTCGCGGCCGTGTGGTTCCACCTTCGCGCGCCGTACGTCGGCACCGACAAGCCCTTGGCGCGTTGGTGGTCGGTGCCGCCGATCGCCGTCGCGGCCGCGTTGATGGTGCTACTGGCCGTGGCATCGATGGCCAAGGGCGCTGTGGCGCAGTGGCCGTCGTACTCGATCGCGAAATCGAACCTCTCGGCGCTGGCCGGGAACACGTGCGGGCTGGCCAACGACGTACTGCTCGAAACCGACCCCAATGCCGATGTGCTGCAACCGGTCGACGGCGACGCATTCGCCGCGCTGGCTGCAGACAACGACGGGTTCACCCCCGACGGCGTGGCGGGCGACCTCACCGCGGACAAGGAGGCCTCGGCGTCGGGCACCTCGAACACCGTCGATACCGAAGAACAACAGCAGCCGACGTCGTCGACCGGAGCCGGAACCGGGGGCAGCGCGCTTCCGTTCGGCTTGGACCCGGCAACCGTTCCGGTGCTCGGCTCGTTCGGATCCGACACCCCTGCTACGTTGACCACCGGTTGGTACGCGCTGCCGACCGATCCGGGCGATTTGATCTCCATCGCCGCTGCCGGACGCATCCGCTCGGTGAACTCCGACGGCATCGTCACCTACGGGCAGAGCCTCGAGCTCGAGTACGGCGTCGACGGCCGCGCGCAGGGACGGTTGACGCCGATCGACATCGGCCCGACGCCGTCGTGGCGCAACCTGCGAGTTCCAATGGATCAGATTCCCGCCGGCATCGACATGATTCGGCTTGTGCTCGCCGATACCGACCGTGATGCCGACCAATGGCTCGCGGTCACCCCGCCGCGAGTACCTCGCACCCAGACGTTGAACGACGTCGTCGGCCAGGAGACTCCCGTGCTGCTGGACTGGGAGGTCGGCTTCAACTTCCCGTGCCAGCATCCGTTCGACCACCGCGTCGGCGTGGCCGAGGTTCCGCAGTACCGGGTGCTCCCCGACCGCAGCGGTGCCGTCATCACCAATGCGTGGCAGGACCACTATGGCGGCGGACCGCTCGGATGGATCGACATCGTGGCCTCGGCCCGCACCATTCCGTCGTATCTGAAAGACGACTGGGACCGCGACTGGGGATCGATCGAGCAGTACACGCCGTACGACGAAACGGCCCAGCCGGCGCAGATCACCGCAGAGGACGTCCAGCGTTCGGGCCTGTGGACGCCGGGTCCCATCAAAACCGGTTAATCTCTAGGCGTTCGGGAGTCCTTATACCGACCAGGAATGAAACGGGGACAGGGCCATGGCGAACGCTATAGAAGTAGAGGATCTCGTACTCCGGTACGGAAAGAACGTCGCACTGGACGGGGTCGATTTCACGGTTCCCGAAGGGACGGTGCTGGGTGTGCTCGGCCCCAACGGGGCCGGAAAGACCACGGCAGTCCGGATTCTCGCCACCTTGCTCGAGGCGACGTCCGGTTCGGCGCGAATCTTCGGGCTCGATGTGGCCAAGCAGGCCAACGAGGTGCGCAGCACGATCGGATTGACCGGCCAGTTCGCGGCCGTCGACGAATACCTGACCGGATACGAGAATCTCGAGATGGTCGGCAGGCTGTTCGGACTGCGCAAAGCAGAGGCCAAGAAACGAGCCGGCGAACTGCTCGAGCGATTCGATCTGGACTACGCGCGCGATCGCACCGCCAAGCAGTACTCCGGCGGTATGCGTCGCCGACTCGACATCGCGGCCAGCCTGATCGGACGTCCGCGCGTGGTGTTCCTCGACGAACCCACCACCGGCCTCGATCCACGAAGTCGAATCACCATGTGGGAGTTCATCGCAGACCTCGTGCGCGACGGAACGACCATTCTGTTGACCACGCAGTACCTCGAAGAGGCCGACCGGCTGGCCGACTCGATCATCGTGCTGAACAAGGGCAAGATCATCGCCCGTGGAACTGCGGACGAGCTCAAGGCCCAAACCGGCGGTGAGCGAGTGGAATTCGTGCTCACCGATCGGTCCCAGGTGGATCGAGCCAAGCAGATTCTGGCCCCGATCGGCGTCGAGCCACCCACTTTCGACGAACAGGTGGGCCGGATCGTCATGCCCGTCAATGGAGGCTCGAAAGACCTGTCCACTGCGTTGGCCCAGCTCGACGCGGCGGACATCGGCGTGGTCGACGTCGGACTGCGGCGGCCCAACCTCGACGATGTGTTCCTGAGCCTGACCGGTCAGACCACCGGCGAGCCCGAGACGACGGAGGAAGAGAAATGAGCAACGTCTTCTTGGATTCCGCGATCATCACCAAGCGAAACCTGATCAAGCTCAAGCGAGTTCCCGATCTACTGTTCTTCGCGATGCTGTCGCCGATCATGTTCGTGCTGCTGTTCGCCTACGTCTTCGGCAGTGCCATCGACGTACCCGGCATCGACTACAAGAGCTTTCTGATGGGCGGCATCTTCGTGCAGACGATGATCTTCGGCGCCTCCCTCACCGGGTCCTCCTTGGCCGAGGATCTTCAGAAGGGCGTGATGGATCGATTCCGGTCGCTGCCGATGGCGCGCTCGGCCGTCGTTATCGGGCGCACCGCGGCCGATGTGGGCAACAACCTCGTCACCATCACGATCATGTCGATCACCGGACTCATCGTGGGCTGGCGCATCACGTCGTCGTTCTTCGACGCGCTGCTCGGCTACGTGTTGCTGCTGTTGTTCGCGTATTCGATCTCGTGGGTGATGGCGCTGGTGGGACTCACGGTGCGTTCGCCCGAGATCTTCAACAACGCGTCGTTCATCGTGATCTTCCCGTTGACGTTCATCGCCAACACGTTCGTGCCGATCGACAATTTCCCGAGCGTGCTCAAGACGATCGCAGAATGGAACCCGATCTCGTCGGTGACGTTGGCCGTGCGTGAACAGTTCGGCAACACCAATCCGATGGCACCGCCACCGGAGGTGTGGCCACTACAGAATCCCGTGCTCTACACCCTGATCTGGGTCGTGTTGATGCTCGTGGTGTTCGTGCCGCTGTCGGTCCGCAAATACCAGAAGACGATGACCGCCTGATGCGCACCGCGGCGGCGAGAACATGTGCACTGGCCGCCGCGGTGGCACTCGCGGGATGCGGCGCGAACGAACAGCCGTCCCACGAGCGATTCGACTACCAACTCGGCGCGGCGTACGACGTGCCCGGCGGTCTCGACACCGTCGTACGCGATTCCACCGCCGAGCCGCTGCCAGGCGCACTGTCGATCTGCTACGTCAACGGTCTGCAGACTCAGCCCGGAGCCGAGTGGAACCAGGACCTGCTGCTGCGTGATGCGGGCGGCGAGCTCGTGGTCGATCCGGACTGGCCCGACGAGCACATCCTCGACCCGAGTACACCCGAGAAGCGTGCAGCGATCGACGCGGTGATCGGGCCCGTCATCGAAGGCTGCGCTGCTCGGGGATTCGATGCCGTCGAAATCGACAACCTCGACAGCTGGACCCGGTTCCCGGATTCGATCGACGAGGATTCGGTACTGGCAATGGCGCGCCTGTATGCAGACCGTGCCCATGCGTCGGGCATCGAGATCGCGCAGAAGAACACCCCGGACGGAGCCGGTCGGATCAGGGACGACGTCGGATTCGATTTCGCCGTCGCCGAGGAGTGTCTCGCCTACGACGAATGTGGCTCGTACACTTCGGCATACGGATCTAGGGTGTACGACATCGAGTACACCGACAACCTCCCGGAGCCGTTCGATCGGTTGTGCGCCCGACGGGATCGGCCGTCCGTCACGATTCTGCGAGATCGTGGCCTGGTGTCCCCGTCCGATCCGGCGTACGTGTACGAACAGTGTTGAGTCACCCAGACGAATGCACCCCCGGCCGCTGAGCGGCCGGGGGTGCATTCGTCTGGGTGCAGGCTTACGTGTGGTAGGGCTCCGCGCTCACGAGCGTGACCTTCATGGTCTTGCCGTTGGGCAGCGTGTACTGACGGGTGTCTCCGACCTTCGCATCGATGAGCGATCCGCCAAGCGGCGACGCGGGGGAATACACCTCGAGCTTGCTGTCGCGGGCACCCTCTTCTCGGGTGGCGATCAGGAAGGTCTCGGTGTCCGACTCGTCGCCGTCGTAGTAGACCTTGACTACCGATCCTGGCAGTGCCACGCCGGACTGGGTCGGCGCTTCGCCGACCTTCGCGTTGTTGAGCAGTTCCTGCAGTTGGCGAATGCGTGCTTCCTGCTGACCCTGATCTTCGCGAGCAGCGTGGTAACCGCCGTTCTCCTTCAGATCGCCCTCTTCGCGACGCTCGTTGATCTCAGCGGCGATGACGGGGCGATTGGAAATGAGCTGGTCGAGTTCGCTCTTGAGCCTGTCGTGTGATTCCTGGGTCAGCCAGGTCACCTGGGTCTCGGTCATCTCGATCACTCCCTCGTAGTCGGAATCTCGATATCGATTCCGTTTTCTGAGCAGGTAGGGCACGCAACGAACAGGGGACTCCAATGGTTGGATCCCCTTGGTCGGCCCACATCCTGGAGCCGTCGTCATCGTTCGCAGGTGAACCCTGCCCGCAATGCAGCAATACACGGCACCTGTTCGGCGGCCGTGTATGACCCGACCTTACCACGAACAGGCAGTTCGCCTATCGAGCTCGTAAATAATCGGGAACATCGAGGCTGCAGCCGTAGACGTCACCGACGGCAGGCGCAGACGACGTCGTCACCTCGGTGGTCAGCTCCACGGTGCCGGACGAAGACTCCGGCGGGACGTACACCTCGCGCCTGCCCGTCTCGGAACCGTCGCGGGAGCGGACGCGGACGATGCACACGGCCGGCTGCTCGGGATCCTGTCGGGTGACGCTGAATCGAATGGACATCGTGGAGTCGTCGACGATGTCGAACGACAGCTGGCTGCCCTCGATGGGTTTGACCGAGAATTTGGAGTACGCGTAGTAGGCCACGCCCAGTCCGACCAGCAGAACCAGGGCCACCACTGCGATCTTCGTCGCACGTTTCGGGGCCTGCCGAATTCCGCTGGGACCGGAACCCGACGGGTACCTACCTGCGGGAAGTGCGTTGGTCATGGCCGCTCTCGGGGTCGATTCGGGGGTGCCGCTGGGGGCCTGTCGGCGTCAGGTGGAACTATAGGGCAGGCAAGAACCAGGCGAATCCGAGGTGAGGAAGAACGTGTCCGGACTGCGGCTCATGGCAGTACATGCCCATCCCGACGACGAGTCCAGCAAAGGTGCTGCGACGACGGCTCGCTACGCGGCCGAAGGACACGACGTACTGGTCGTCACTCTCACCGGTGGCGAGCGGGGCGACATTCTCAATCCAGCGATGGACATTCCGGGAGTGCACGAGCGCATCCACGAGGTCCGGCGCGAGGAGATGGCCGAGGCCGCTCGCTTCCTCGGTGTCCAGCAAACCTGGCTCGGCTTCGAGGACTCCGGATTGCCCGAGGGTGATCCGCTACCACCACTTCCGGAGGGCTGCTTCGCTTTGGTCCCGTTGGAGGTCTCCACCGAGGCGCTGGTCAAGGTCGTTCGCGAGTTCAAGCCGCACGTCATCACCACCTACGACGAGCGTGGCGGTTACCCGCATCCCGATCACATCCGCTGCCACGAGGTCTCGATGGCCGCGTGGGAGGCCGCGGGTGATCCCGAACGCTTCCCTGATGCGGGTGAGCCCTGGACCCCGCTCAAGCTGTACTACTCCCACGGCTTCATCCGTAAGCGCATGCAGCTGTTCCACGACTGGTTCATCGACCGCGGTGAAGAGAGCCCGTTCGTCGATTGGCTGAAGCGATGGGACGGCCAGCGCGACGAGATCATCGGCCGCATCACCACCCAGGTCACCGTCGGTGACTACTTCGAGCAACGCGACGACGCTCTGCGAGCGCACGCGACGCAGATCGATCCCAACGGATCGTTCTTTGCGGTGCCGCTGGACGTGCAGCGAAAGTTGTGGCCCACCGAAGAATTCGAGCTGGCTCGCACCCGGGTGGCGACGTCGCTGCCCGAGACGGACCTGTTCGCCGGAATCGAAGAGACCGACCGGTGATCGTCTCGATTCTCGCCCAGCAGCCCACCGGCCCCGAGTTCGGTAAGTCCTCGCCGATCGGGTTGGTGATCCTGGTGGCGCTTTTGGTCGGAACAGCCCTGCTGATCTGGTCGATGAACAAGAAGATCAAGCGGCTGCCCGCCACGTTCGAGAAGGAGGATCCGACGTTGGATCAGGCGCTCGACGAGGGCACCGATCGCGGCGGAATCGCCACCATCACCCCGGAACAGAGTTCGGCAAAACCTGCCGCAACCGACGAGCCCTGATGCTCGACGCACGCGCACTCGATACGAATGCGCTGGACGAGTCCACCAGCCCGTATCTGCGGCAACATGCGGACAACCCGGTGCACTGGCAGCAGTGGGGACCGCAGGCCCTGCAGTCCGCCCGCGATCGTGACGTTCCGATCTTGCTGTCGATCGGCTACTCGGCGTGCCATTGGTGCCACGTCATGGCTCACGAGTCGTTCGAGGACGAGACCACCGCGGCGCTGATGAACGAGAATTTCGTGTGCATCAAGGTCGATCGCGAGGAAAGACCGGACCTCGATTCGGTGTACATGAACGCCACCGTCGCGATGACCGGCCAGGGCGGGTGGCCGATGACCTGCTTCCTCACCCCCGAGACCGAACCGTTCTACTGCGGCACCTACTACCCACCGACCCCGCGGCAGGGAATGCCGTCGTTCGAGCAGCTGCTCACCGCAATTGCCGACACCTGGTCGACTCGCCGACAAGACGTGTTCGACGCGTCCGCCGCGATCGTCACCGAACTGCGCAAGCAGAGTGCCGGAATTCCGGCCGGCGGCCGACCGATCGACGCCGACTTTCTGGCCGCGTCCGTTGCGGCGATCTGCGCAGACGAGGACACCACCTTCGGCGGTTTCGGCCAGGCGCCGAAGTTTCCGCCGGGCGCACTGCTCGAGGGTCTGCTTCGGCACTACGAGCGCACCGGCAACGGTGAGGTTCTCGACGTGGTTCGACGTACCGCGTCGGCGATGGCGCGCGGGGGCATCTACGACCAACTCGGCGGCGGGTTCGCGCGCTACTCCGTCGATGCCGAGTGGATCGTCCCGCATTTCGAGAAGATGCTCTACGACAACGCATTGCTGCTCAGGTTCTACGCGCACGCAGCCCGGGTCGACGACGACCCTCTGATTCGGCGGGTGGCGTCGGACACTGCGGAGTTCATGCTCCGTGAATTGCGTACGGCCAACGGCTGTTTCGCGTCGGCGCTCGATGCCGATACCCAGGGCGTCGAGGGACTGACCTACGCGTGGACGCCGGAGCAATTGATCGAGACCCTCGGCTTCGAGGACGGGGTATGGGCCACGGGGTTGTTCGCGGTGAGCTCGGCAGGCACCTTCGAGGCCGGCATGTCGGTACTGCAACTGCCCGCCGAACCCGAGGACTACGACCGGTTCGCTAGGGTACGCCGGGCGCTGTCCGAGGCTCGTGCCATCCGGCCGCAGCCCGGCCGCGACGACAAGGTGGTCACCGCGTGGAACGGGTTGGCGATCACCGCGCTGGTCGAGGCCGGAATCGGGTTGAACACGCCGAAGTGGGTGGACGCGGCGGTCGAATGCGGTGAACAACTCTTCGCCGCGCACGTCGAATCGGGGCGGGTACGTCGCGCATCTCTCGGTAGCGCCGTGGGGGACGCCACCGGAGTGCTCGAGGACTACGCGTGTCTCGCCGTTGCCGCGGCAGCACTGTTCCAAGCCACCGGAGACTCGGTGTGGATCGAGCGCACGGTCTCGCTCCTCGATGCGGCGATCGAGCACTTCGCGGATCCGGACGACTCCGGCAGTTGGTTCGACACCGCCGACGACGCGGAGACGCTCGTGACCCGGCCCCGAGATCCCATCGACGGGGCCACCCCATCGGGAGCATCCACGATGGCCGAGGCATTGCTCACAGCTGCTGCTCTGGTCGATCACACATCCTCGGCGCGATACGGCGAACTGGCGGCGGCGTCGTTGGCGCGAGCGGCGTTGATCCTCGAGCGCGCGCCCAGGTCCGGCGGGCACTGGCTGGCGGTCGCCGAAGCATCCGCATCCGGCCCGATCCAGATCGCGGTGTCGATCGCGCCGGGTGGTGACCTGATGTCCGCCGCCCGACGATTGGCGCCGGGTGGTTCGGTTGTCGTTGCGGGCGAGACGGATTCGTCCGTGTTGCTGATGGACCGTCCGCCCGTCGACGGCCTCGAAACGGCGTACGTGTGTCGCGGCTTCGTCTGCGACCGTCCTGTGACTTCCGCCGAAGATCTGTCGTACGCATTGCAGAGATGACGAAGCTCGTCGATGCTTTTGCCCGAGAACAGTATGTTTGCGGGAACTTGTTCGGCCTGGGGCGGAAACTTCTATCAGTGGATCGACGGTGCGTGTCATGAGCGAAGGCGTCACCAGGACCAGTGTCGTGAGCGACGGCACCCTCGACCATGCGATCACCGACGAGCAGCGGGCGGCCGTGGCAGATTTCGTCGTGTCTGTCCCGATGGCGGCCATGGTCCACTCCATGCAGTACGAGGTGGTCGGTGCCAACACGCTGTGCGAAGAGGTACTCGGCTGTCCGGTGGAGGGCATGCTCGGTCGACCCGTGGCCGATTTCGTACCGCTCGGGGATCGTGCGTCGGCCAAGAACATGGCGATGCAGCTCGAGCACCGTTACCCCGCTGCCGGTTCACCCGATGTCGAGCGGCCGATCGGTGCCCTGCGTCGAGTACGGCGCAGCGACGGTGAGGTTGTCTCGTGCTGGATGCACGTCGGGATCTCGACCATCGCCGGTCGGCGGTTCATCGTCGCATTGCTCGACCTGGTCAATCCCGTCGTCGACGACACCGTGCACTGGCGCGATCGCGCCGAACGCGACGATCTGACCGGCCTGCTACGGCGGGGGCCGCTGTTGGCCCACGTCGACGAATGGGCTGTGGCCGACAGTCCGGTTGCCTTGGCCTTCGTCGATGTCGATCGGTTGAAGTCGATCAACGACGCACACGGTCATGCTGCCGGGGACGCTGTGCTCGAGGCAGCAGGACGTCGACTGCAGCAGTGGTCGCCGCGAGGCAGCGTCGTCGGTCGATACGCGGGTGACGAGTTCGTGTTCGCAGTGACGGACGGGGTCGGCGGCAGTGCGTTCGACACCACACGACTCGCGGAGTCGGTGAGGGCGGCGATCTGCAGCGAGCCGGTGCCGTTCGGATCTCGATTGCTCGGGGTGTCGGTCAGCGTGGGTGTGGCGGTGCGAGAACCCAACGAATCGAGCGAGCGGCTCATCCAGCGCGCCGACGAACTGATGTACCGAGACAAGGCATCCGGGCCCGCCTGACGGGTGCTCAGAACAAGACGAGCCACACCGCGATCAGATGGCAGGTCGCCGCCAATACCGTTGCGGCATGGAAGAATTCGTGATGGCCGAACGTCGTCGGCCATGGATTCGGCCACTTGGTGGCGTAAAGCACGGCCCCGACGCTGTAGAAGACGCCGCCTACGAGTAGTAGCAGAAACGGCGCGAATCCGATGTGGTCGATCAGTGTGGGTGCGACCGGAACTACTGCCCACCCGAGTAGCAGATACAGCGGGACGCCGACCCATCGGGGAGCGGTGGGCCACAACATCTTCAGAGCGACCCCGCCGAATGCTCCGGTCCACACGACGATCAGCAGCGTGCGTCCCGTCGATTCGGGTAGCCCCAGCACAGCGAACGGGGTGAAACTGCCGGCGATGAACAGGAAGATCATCGAATGATCGGCGCGCTTCATCCAGATCTGCGACGCCGTGGTCTTCCAGTGCACGCGATGGTAGGTGGCACTGACCCCGAACACTCCGCAGACGGTGATGGCATACACGCTCACGGCCACACCCGCACTGACCGAGACCATGCTGAACGCAAGCGTGACGAGCGTGATCGCACAGACCACCGCCACGCAGAACGCGTACAGGTGAATCCAACCGCGCATGCGAGGTTTGACGGGTATCTCGTCCAGCCCGAACATCGTCATCTCGATGACCTTTCCGTACTGCTGTCGAAAGCTACGCCACCGTAGGTTCAGACGCTACTGTACCGGCGGTCGGCTCGCGGGTGTCGGCGTAAGGTGATCCCGCAGTGCCGAAGGAGCAGCGGTGATGGGAGCAGTGGTGACGAAAACGTGGTGATAATTCCGCAGAAGGTGCGCGGCGTTCTCTACAACGTCTACGAGCGGCGGCTGCTGAGCCAACTCGAGGGAGTGCAGCATCCACGGCACGTGGCGGTGATGTGCGACGGCAATCGGCGGTGGGCACGGGAGAACGGGTTCACCGACGTCGCGCACGGTCACCGCATGGGGGCATTGAAGATCGCCGAGATGCTCGGCTGGTGCGACGCTGCCGGAATCGAAATGGCAACCATCTATCTGCTGTCCACCGAGAACCTCCGACGGGAAGCCGACGAACTCGATTCGCTGCTCGAGATCATCACCGACGTCGTCGAGGAGATCTGCGGACCCGAGATGAACTGGGGCGTCAAACTCGTCGGCACCCTCGATCTGCTACCTGAGTCGACCTCACGTCGGCTCAAGGAAGCGGCCGCCCACACCGAGGGCCGGACCGGAACGCACGTCAACGTCGCCGTCGGCTACGGCGGTCGACAGGAAATCGCCGACGCAGTGCAGTCTCTGGTGAGCGAGAAGATCGCCGAGGGTGTCACCGGAGACGAGCTGATCTCCTCCATCAACGTCGACGGCATCGACAGCCACCTCTACACCTCCGGCCAGCCCGATCCCGATCTCGTCATCCGCACGTCGGGCGAGCAACGACTCTCCGGATTTCTGCTGTGGCAGAGCGCGTATTCGGAAATCTGGTTCACCGAGGCCTACTGGCCCGAATTCCGTCGCGTCGACTTCCTGCGCGCGCTACGTGACTTCGCCGCCAGGCATCGGCGCTTCGGTATCTGACGTGCACGGCACTTCGTAGCCTGCTACGAATTTCCACTCACGACCCCAGGCGACGCACTACGTACTTACCTCTGTATTGCTACGTAATCTGTGGCGCGATCGGCGCGAGGCTCGGAAAATTCCGATCGTGAACTACAACGTGCTCGGACCCATGGTGGTGCGCGACGGGATCGGCGTGAAGGCGCTCGGTGGGCTCAAGCAGCGGGCCGTGCTGGCGGTGCTGCTCGTGGAAGCGGGGAACGTCGTCGAATTCGACCGGTTGATCGATCTCGTCTGGGATCGTCGTCCGCCCGCCAAGGCGTTGACGTCGTTGCGTGCGTACGTGGCGAATCTGCGGCGAGTCCTCGGTGCGGACGACGGTGCCCGGCTCGTCACGACGTCCTGGGGTTACCGGTTGGACCTGGGCGGAGACCGACTCGATCTGCGCGAGTTCGAGATGCTCGCTGCCCGCGGTCGTGACGCTTTCGGCCGCGGCAGGTTCGCCGAAGCAGACGGGCAGTTCGGTCGCGCGCTGGCGCTGTGGAGAGGCCCCGCTTTCGTCGAGTTCGGTGATCTGAGCTTCGCTGTCGACGAGCGGGTGCATCTGGACGAGGTGCGCGCGGTGGTGCTGGAATCGGCATTCGAGGCCCGTCTACACCTCGGTCGACACGAGACGGTGATCGCCGATATCGAGCGCGCCTTACGGGTCTCGCCGTTGCGTGAACACCTGTGGGGCCAACTGATGATCGCCCTCGATCGGTCGCACCGGACGGCCGAGGCGGTGGTTGCCTTTCGTCGGGCCGAGGCGATTCTGCGGGCCGAACTCGGGGTAGCTCCATCGCGCTACCTGCTCGACATCGAGGCCTCCCTTTACACCGGCGGTTCGGTCAATCGAGCAGTGAGCCTCGTAGCGATGTGAGCTCGGCGCGGGTGCTGATGCCCAGCTTGCCGAAGATGCGATTGAGGTGGGTCTCGACGGTACGGATCGACAGCACGACGGCGTCGGCGATATCGCGGTTCGACAGGCCGGATGCGGCGAGGGTTGCGATCTGACGTTCGCGGGTGGTCAGAGCTGCGTCTCGTGTTCCGCGCAAAAGCGGGGTGCTGGGATGTCCACAACGTTCGGTGAGTACCTGGCCCTGCCTTCCTGCGGTTGCGGCTGCGCGAGGGTTGCTGCGCAACAGAAGATTTCGTGCGTGGAAGTACATCTCTGCGGCGTGCAGGTCCAGGCCGTGCTTTTCGGCGCTCGCAGCCACGGACACCGCCCGTTCGGCCACCGCCTGCTCCGATACCGGGCTGTCCGACCCGAGCGGTGCGGCGAGAACCTCGACCATGCGTACCTCGGTGCGGACCAGGTCGCCCTCGATCAGACCCGCCAGGTGGTGGACGGGGGCCAGCACCGTGGCCGCCGCGCCACAGCGGGCGGCGTCGACGTAGGAGAACAGAGCGGGCAGATGATGGTCGATGGCGGCGTGCGCCTCGGCCGAGGCGATGAGCAGCTCGCGCGCCCGGTCGACGTCGCCGCGGGCCGCCGCAGCCCAGCCCAGTGCAGCGAGCCGTGTCCCGCGAGCTCCGAACAATGCAGGCGAGGCCGGGTTGTCGAGGTCAGCTGCCTCGATGAGACCCGAAGCTTCCTCCGCTCGTCCGGCGAGTGCGAGTGCACGGACCAGATCGCACGCCACCATCGGCTCCATCGACCGCTGGCCGAGCGTGCCCGCGAGCGTGTAGGCCTCCGAGCACCAGCGGATCGCGTCGGTCGCGTGGCCCTGCGAGAGCAACACACCTCCGCGGGCCCACCCGAACCACGCCTGCTGCAACGGCGAGAACTGTTCCACCGCTTCGTCGTACCGGTACCGAGCGAGGGCTGATGCCTCTTCGAAGTTGCCGGCACAGGCGATTGTGAAGCATCGCGTCAGATCCAGGACCGTGGCCGCCGGGTTGTCGGGCACGGGCTGCACGCGGGCGAGCGCGGAGAACGCGGCCGACAACCGGCCGACGACGGTGGCCCCGGCGGCAACGGCGAAACTGGCCGAGATCAGCGTTGCACCCTCCAGGTCGTCCATCAGCGGCTCGAGTAGGGCCAGTGCACCGGCAGTATCGCCGATGGCATGCATCATCAGGCCACGCTGCGCTCGTAGTTGCGTTCGAATAGCGGGGTCGACGATGGCGAGCTCCGTACTCGCGTTCAGGGCCAGCGCCCGCGTCGGATCCGCCAGCCGCAGCACCATGTTGTCGGTACACGCGCGCACCGCCGTCGCGCGGCGGAGGTCGTTGTCGGACCCGAGTAGTAGCTCGTCGAGTCGCTGCTGGGCAGATGCGGTCAGACCGAGCTGGCTCTCTGCCGTCGCAAGAATCAGCTGAGCGTCGAACCCGCCGCCGGCTGCGGCAGCAGCCGAGGCCAGCTCGAGCGTCGTCTCGGGAGGAACGAAACGCCACGACAACCGGGCTGCCTCCACGGCCGTCTGCGCATCGAGCGTGACGCCGGCGTGGATGCGCAGCAGTGCGGCGATGACGCGCTCGCGGGGGCCCAGGCCGTCGGTGGAGGCGTCGAGGGCGTCGGCCACCGTCAGGCTCAGACGTCGTCTACGCAGCGTGGCCATGTCTCCGGTGCGTACTTGCGCGGTGATCGGCGTCGCGAACATCACCCGGTCGACGTTCTGCTCTGTGCGGACGGTGAGCACGCCGGCCGATTCGAGTTCCTCGATCAGACGCAGATCGATCACCGCGGCAGCGGCTCCGAACACCAGGGAACCGGCCAGGGCGACGATGTCGAGCGCATCGGCGATCTCGGTGCCTGCCGCATAGTCGGCGAGTGCGACCACCTCGGCCAGATGATCGCGAACCACGTCGGCCAGACCGGCGGAGACGGGCAGGGGAGAGGCGAGTCGCCACACGCGCGACGAGACGGTCAGTGCCTGCCGCTCGACCGCGGTCGTCACCAGATCACGTAGTACGACCAGATTTCCCGCGGACAATGCGGTGACCGCAAAAAGTGCCGCACTGTCCACTATCTCGTCATCCCGACGAAGCATGGACTCCATCAGGGATCGGCTCTGCTCGGGGGTGAGCGGCTCCAGATCGATGCGGTCGACCAGGCCGTCCTTCCACAGGCCGTCGAGCACCGGGGTGCGACGTCGGCCGGCACTGACACTGAGCAGAATGAACAGGTCCTTCGAGCCGATGCGGCGGGCCAGGAGCTCGATGGTCGAATCGGCGAGCCACTGGGCGTCGTCGATGACCACGACCGTGCGTCGGCCGCCGTGCGCCTCGGCCAGAGCGGCGGCCAGCGCCCGGTCGGATTCGACGGGGACGAATCCGGTGCCGGTCGGCATCACCGTCACCACTCGGTGCGGATGCCAGCCGAGCCGCACCAGCGACCGCACCGCCTCGGTCAGCAATCGGGTGCGGCCGACGCCGGGTGCGGCTTTGACGGCCATTCCGCCGTACGTGCGGGCGGCATGCAGAATTCGCGCCGACTCCTCGTCTCGACCGATCAGCGGAACGTCGCCGATCGTGCGCCTTTCCAGCGTCATTGCGCGATTATGGTCTACAACTTCCGCAGGCGCAGCCGGTTGATCGCGTGGTCGTTGTCCTTGCGCAGCACCATGGTCGCTCGCGGGCGCGTCGGCAGGATGTTCTCCACCAGATTCGGCAGGTTGATCGAATGCCACAGATCCTCGGCGGCGATCTGCGCGTGGTCGTCGGACAGGCCGGCGTAGTGGTGAAAATGCGAGGACGGATCGGTGAACGACGTCTTACGCAACGCGAGAAAACGCTTGACGTACCAGCTCTCGATGTCCTCGATCCGAGCGTCGACGTAGATCGAGAAGTCGAACAGGTCGGAGACCATCAACCGCGGCCCGGTCTGTAATACGTTGAGTCCCTCCACGATCAGGATGTCGGGCTGCCGGACCATGTGGTACTGGCCCTTGACGATGTCGTACGAGACGTGTGAATAGACCGGCGCGCCCACCTCTTCGGTTCCGGACTTGACCTCGGTGACGAACCTGAGCAGCTTGCGCCGGTCGTAGCTCTCGGGAAAACCCTTGCGGTGCAGGATTCCTCGGCGCATGAGCTCGGCCGTCGGATACAGGAATCCGTCGGTGGTGACCAGGTCGACCCGCGGATGATGGTCCCATCGGGCCAGGAGTGCCTGCAGCACACGGGCTGTCGTCGACTTGCCGACGGCGACGCTGCCCGCGACACCGATGACGAAGGGGACCTGACGATCGGGATGCTTTTCGCCGAGGAACGTTGCAGTCGCAGCGAAAAGCCGCTGCCGGGCCGCGACCTGGAGGTGGATCAAACGCGCCAAGGGCAAGTAGACCTCGGCCACCTCGTCGAGGTCGATCTGTTCACCGAGACCGCGCAGACCGATCAGTTCTTCCTCGGTGAGCACCAGGGGCGTGGATTGGCGCAGCGTGCGCCACTGCACACGGTCGAACTCGACGTACGGGCTGGACTCGCTCACGCACGGCTCCAACACATCGGAGCTGCTGAGAGTCCGGCTGAGCTCCTGTGAAGCGCGAGTCGCATGGTTTCCGATTGTGCTCGGTGCCGGTGGATCGCGCACGGGCGGGGTCGTTCGCCGTACTAGGGTTCGGGTATGGATGCTGCTTCGCTGGTACGCGAATACCTGCTGCTCGGCCTCAGTTTCGACCGCCTCGAAGACGGCTTCGTCGACGCTTACACCGGCGATCCGGAGTTGCGCAGAATCACCGAGAACGCCCCCGCGCCGGAGCCTCGCGAGCTCGTCCGTCGAGCACAGACGCTGCGCGCAGAGCTCGGCAACGTCGATCTGACGCCCGACCGAATGACGTTTCTCGATGTGCACCTCCGCGCTCTCGAGTGCTCGGCACGCAAGTTCGCCGGCGAGAACATCGGGTTCGTCGACGAGGTGGACGCCTACTTCGATGTCCGCATCGCCCCCGGCGATCAGGACCAGTACCTGCAGGCTCACCGCAAGATGGACGAGGTTCTCGCCGGTCCCGGCTCGCTGAGCGAACGGTTGATCGCCCATCGCCGCGCCGACGTGATTCCGGCCGACCGGCTGCAAGACTGTGTCGAGGCGTTCTCGTCCGCGCTGCGCGACCGCGTCCGGGCCGAGTACACACTGCCCGATACCGAGAAGGTCACCTACGAGGTCGTCGGAGACAAGCCCTGGTCGGGATTCAACTACTACCTCGGCAACTTCCAGTCCACTGTCGCGATCAACTCCGACATCGAGCAGCAGATGGCCAATCTGCCGCATCTGATCGCGCACGAGTCGTATCCCGGCCACCACACCGAGCACTGCCGCAAGGAGACGGGGCTCGTCGGCGCCGGGCAGCTCGAGCAGACGCTGTTCCTGGTCAACACTCCGCAGTGCCTGATGGCCGAGGGGCTGGCCGACCATGCTCTCGGCGCGATCGTCGGTGAAGGCTGGGGCGCGTGGGCGCAGGAGATCTACGCCGATCTGGGACTGCGCTTCGAAGGGGAGAAGGCCGAGCGGCTCTCATCCGCGTCGAGCCAGTTGTTGGGGGTGCGCCAGGACGCCGCTCTGTTGCTGCACGATCAGCACAAGAGCGAGGACGATGTGGCCGCCTACCTGGAGCGATGGTCGTTGGCATCACCTCAGCGCGCCCGGCACAGCCTGCGCTTTCTGTCCTCCCCGTTGTGGCGGGCGTACATCAGCACGTACGTCGAGGGCTACACGCTGCTGGCCGGTTGGCTGGACCAGGGCACGACCGTCAGCGACCGCGCGCAACTGTTCGGCAGGCTCCTCGACGAGCCACTGACACCGGGCGCACTACGCGTCTCGTAAACTGGCTTTTGCCCCTCTCACTCTGCTGTCCCTTGGAGACTCTCGTTATGACTGACGTCAACAACCTGTCGCTGGCCGAACTCGATCCCGAGGTCGCCGAGGCGATGGCCGGTGAACTGGGACGTCAGCGCGACACCCTGGAAATGATCGCGTCGGAGAACTTCGTTCCCCGTGCGGTTCTGCAGGCCCAGGGCAGCGTCCTGACCAACAAGTACGCCGAGGGCTACCCCGGCCGTCGCTACTACGGCGGTTGCGAGCACGTCGACATCGTCGAGGATCTCGCCCGCAATCGCGCCAAGGAACTCTTCGGTGCCGAGTTCGCCAACGTGCAGCCGCACGCCGGCGCTCAGGCCAACGCCGCCGTGCTGATGGCGCTGATCAACCCGGGCGACAAGATCATGGGCCTGGACCTGGCTCACGGCGGCCACCTCACGCACGGCATGAAGCTCAACTTCTCGGGCAAGCTCTACGAGGTCGAGTCATACGGCGTCAGCAAAGAAGATCACCGCATCGACATGGACGAGGTGCGCAAGCAGGCCATCGCCGCGAAGCCTCAGGTGCTCATCGCCGGCTGGTCCGCCTACCCGCGCCACCAGGATTTCGCGGCGTTCCGGTCCATCGCCGACGAGGTCGGTGCGCTGCTCTGGGTCGACATGGCACACTTCGCCGGACTCGTCGCAGCAGGGGTACACCCCTCGCCCGTGCCGTACGCCGACGTCGTCTCCTCGACGGTGCACAAGACCCTCGGCGGACCGCGCTCCGGCATCATCCTGGCCAAGAAGGAATGGGCCAAGAAGCTCAACTCCGCAGTGTTCCCCGGACAGCAGGGCGGGCCGCTGATGCACGCCATCGCTGCCAAGGCCGTTGCGTTCAAAATCGCGGCGACGCCGGAGTTCAAGGAGCGCCAGGAGCGCACCCTGCTCGGAGCATCTCTGCTCGCCGAGCGACTCACCGCATCCGACGTCACCGACAAGGGTGTCTCGGTCCTCACCGGCGGCACCGACGTCCACCTGGTGCTCGTCGACCTGCGCAACTCCGAGCTCGACGGCCAGCAGGCAGAAGACCTGCTGCACGAGGTCGGCATCACCGTCAACCGCAACGCAGTGCCCTTCGACCCGCGCCCGCCGATGGTCACCTCCGGCCTGCGCATCGGCACCGGTGCACTGGCAACCCGCGGATTCGGCGAGGCCGAGTTCACCGAGGTCGCCGACATCATCGGTACCGCCCTGGCCACCGGTCAGGCCACCGACGCTCTGAAGGAACGCGTCGTGAAGTTGGCACAGAGCAAGCCGCTGTACGAGGGCCTCGAAGACTGGGGATTGCTGGGCTGACCCTGGCTCCTGCCTGCCCTCACCCACCCCGGTCCGCGTCAATGGACCATTGCAGCGGTCGGACGTATGCAGTGGTTCATTCACGCAGAATCCGGATCGGCGTCAATGGACCGTTGCACCGCTCAGACGTGTGCAGTGGTCCATTGACGCATCCGGGGAGGGCACTTTCGGCACCGCTCGATTGGCGACCAGGGGCGACGTCGACGTAACGCGTTGTTCACCGACACGCCAGACTTCCAGCGAGCCCCCAAGCGATTTCGGCGGTACCGTCGGCAGTAACAGGCAGCGGGGAAGCTACCTGTGCGGGAGGTTCTGATACGTGACTGAGCTAGTGAGTGCGAGAGGGCCGGTACCCGGTCCTCGTGTCACCTGACACATCGGACCCGACCGGCCGAGCGACAGAGTGTGCGCGGTACCGCGCAGACGTAGGAGCCCCACGTGACCACTTCACGCTCCGTTTCCGCCCCTCTTCGGACATTCGTGCTCGATACCTCGGTCCTGCTCTCGGATCCATGGGCAGTCATCAGGTTCGCCGAGCACAATGTGGTACTTCCGCTGGTAGTCATCAGCGAGTTGGAGGGCAAACGCCACCATCACGAACTGGGATGGTTCGCGCGGGAATCCTTACGCATGCTCGACGACCTTCGTGTCGAATTCGGCCGACTCGACCAGCCGGTTCCCATCGGAACATCCGGTGGCACACTGCAAGTCGAGCTCAATCACACCGATCCTGCGGTGCTCCCCGTCGGGTTTCGTACCGACTCCAACGACTCCAGAATCCTCGCGTGCGCCCTGAATCTGGCGGCCGAGGGCAAGGATGTGGTGCTGGTCAGCAAAGACATCCCGCTCCGCGTCAAGGCCGGAGCCGTCGGACTCCCCGCCGACGAGTACCACGCTCACGACGTGGTGCCGTCCGGGTGGACCGGCATGACCGAGCTCGACGTGTCGTCCGACGCGGTCGACACATTGTTCAACGACGGTGTCATCGACCTGGTCGAGGCGCGAGACCTACCGTGCCACACGGGAGTTCGATTGCTTGCCGGACGGCAGAGTGCGCTTGGGCGCGTCACGCCCGACAAGCAGATCCAACTCGTACGCGGTGAGCGTGAGGCGTTCGGCCTGCACGGTCGTTCGGCAGAACAGCGAGTGGCGCTCGATCTTCTGCTCGACGAGAGCATCGGCATCGTCTCGCTCGGAGGAAAGGCCGGCACCGGTAAGTCCGCGCTGGCCCTCACTGCCGGACTCGAGGCCGTCCTCGAACGTCGCTCGCACCGGAAAGTCGTTGTGTTCCGGCCTCTTTACGCGGTCGGCGGCCAGGAGCTCGGCTATCTCCCCGGCAGTGAGAGCGAGAAGATGGGGCCGTGGGGCCAGGCGGTGTTCGACACCCTCGAAGGACTCGCGAGCCCGGAGGTCATGGAGGAGGTCATCGCCCGCGGAATGCTGGAAGTGTTGCCGCTGACGCACATTCGCGGTCGATCGCTGCACGATTCCTTCGTCATCGTCGACGAGGCGCAGTCCCTCGAGCGCAACGTGCTGCTGACGGTCCTGTCGAGGCTCGGTAGCGGCTCACGCGTCGTACTCACTCACGATGTCGCTCAGCGAGACAACCTTCGTGTCGGACGACACGACGGTGTTGCCGCTGTGATCGAAAAGCTCAAGGGTCACCCGCTTTTCGCGCACATCACCCTCACCCGCAGTGAGCGTTCACCGATCGCCGCATTGGTGACAGAAATGCTGGAAGAGTTCGGCCCCTCCGGAGCCTGACCCCATCGTGAGCGGAACTTCGTAGCCCACTACGAAGTTCCGCGCACATGGGTTACCGTCCTATCAGGGCTCGGAATGCTCCTCGCACAAGACCTTTGAGAAAGTCGATGGCGTCGAAGTAGTCTCGCCACACGGCCACTCTGCCGTCGCGCAACTCGAAGGTTCCGCACACCCAGAACTCGATTCGAAGCCGACGCCAGATCAGGACGTCGGTACGTTCGGTAAGGACGATGTTTCCATCGGCCGCGATGTTGTGCATCGTGACATCGAAGCCGAACGTCGGCTTGTCGAGCAACGCCAGGAACTTTCCGACGTTCGTGATGCCGCGCACCTTCGGTAACCCGACGTTGTGCCATACGACGCGCTCGTCCAGGAGAGACAGTGCCCGATCGGTGTCTCGATCTCTCAACGCGTCGAACAGATCTTCTACGATGTCGATTGCCTGCTGTGTGTCTTCCACTTGGTGAATCGCCCCAATCCGTCGCTCGGATGACCTGGCGTGAACGTACACCGGTGGGCAACGACAACTCGGAGGGAGTTTCGTTCGGGTGGTCTGATGGATGGACCCGCGACGACCTGGCGTTAGGAGAAATCACAGAGGTCAGGGGCGTGACGTCGGGCGCTGGAGAGCAGGCGCTACGGTTACCTCATGTCTACGAACCTGTCCGACGGTGATCTGCTGGTCCGTTTGGAGCCCGCGGTCGAAGAGAATCTACGACGCCATATCGAGGTAGCGAGCGAGTGGCACCCCCATGACCTCGTTCCGTTCGACGACGGCAAGAATTTCGCCTTCCTCGGCGGCGAGGACTGGACGCCAGAGCAGTCGACCCTCAGCGACGTCGAAATCCTGGCCGCAACGGTCGCCGTTCTGGTTGCCGACAACTTGCCCGCGTACCACCGCGAACTGGCCCACGCACTGACCGGACTCGGTGCCTGGTGGAAGTGGACGGGCCGGTGGACGTCGGAGGAGAACCGGCAGTCGATCGTGCTGCGCAACTTCCTGGTACTCACCCGCGCCGTCGATCCGGTCGCACTCGAGCGCGTCCGGATGGAGCACATGACACTCGGCTACGACGCGCCCAGCCACCATCTGCTCGATATCCTGGCCCACTTCGCCATCGAAGAAGCCGCATCTGCGCTGCGTCACCGCAACACGGTTGCCCTGTGCAAGGACCCGGTGCTGGCCACCATCCTCGGCCGGATCGCCGATGACGACGCCCTGCAGTCGGCGTTCTTCGCGACAATGCTCGACGAGGCGTTCGCTGTGGTGCCCGATCAGGCTGCTCGCGCCATCGCAGACCGCGTCAACGGGTTCAAGATCCCCGTCGTCGACCTGCCCGAGCGTGGCAACAGCACCGTCGCCCTCGCCGAGGCCGGAATCTACGACGCCGATCAGGAACGCGAGAAGGTGTTCAAGCCCCTGCTGGCAGGCTGGAAGATCTTCGATCGCACGGATCTGGGCGAGGACGGCCTGAAGGCACGCGAGGAACTCGCTCACCTGGCCTGAGGTTCGGCCCTTTCGAAAGCGTGAATGGTCCATTGCACACACGTCTCGGCGGTGCAATGGACCATTCACGCGTTCAAGGGGGTCCGGCAGGGCAAGCGCGAAAAGCTAGTCCTTGACCTTCGCCATTGCGAGGACGTCGAGGCGCTTGTCGAGTTCTGCCTCGCTGAGCTTGTCGCCGATCAGTCCGCGGTCGATGACCGTCTGACGGATCGTCTTCTTTTCCTTCAGAGCCTGCTTGGCGACCGCTGCCGCTTCCTCGTAGCCGATTGCGGAGTTCAGCGGCGTCACGATGGACGGCGAGGACTCGGCGAGGGTCTTGAGGTGATCGACGTTCGCAACCAAGCCGCTGACGCACTTGTCGGCGAAGAGCACCGAGACGTTGGCGAGCAGCTTGAACGATTCGAGAACGTTGCGCGCCATCATCGGGATGTACACGTTGAGTTCGAATGCACCCGACGCGCCACCGAATGCCACTGCGGCGTCGTTGCCGATGACCTGAGCCGCGACCTGTGTAACAGCCTCGGGCAGAACAGGATTGACCTTGCCGGGCATGATCGAACTGCCGGGCTGCAGGTCGGGGAGGGCGAGTTCGCCGAGTCCGGTGAGAGGTCCCGATCCCATCCAGCGAATGTCGTTGGCGATCTTGGTCAGTGACACCGCGATAGTGCGCAGTGCGCCCGATGCCTCGACGAGTCCGTCGCGCGCAGCCTGTGCCTCGAACGAATCCTTGGCTGCGGTGAGCGCATCGATACCGGTCGACTTGACCAGTTCAGCAACAACTTTCGGGCCGAAGCCGTCGGGTGCGTTGAGGCCGGTGCCGACGGCGGTGCCGCCGATGGGGAGCTCACCGAGTCGGGGCAGGGTGGCCTCGACTCGCTCGATGCCGGCCTCGATCTGACGGGCGTAGCCGCCGAATTCCTGGCCGAGGGTGACCGGTACGGCATCCATCAGGTGGGTGCGGCCGGACTTCACGACGGTCTTCCACTCGACAGCCTTGGCGGCGAGTGCCTCGTGTAGGTGCTTTAGCGCGGGCACCAGTGAGGTGACTGCTGCCTCGGTCGCGGCGACGTGCGTGGCCGTCGGGAACGTGTCGTTGGAGGACTGCGACATGTTCACGTGATCGTTGGGGTGCACCTCGACGCCGGCCGCCTTCGCGATCGACGCGATGACCTCGTTGGCGTTCATGTTCGAGCTGGTGCCCGAGCCGGTCTGGAAGACGTCGATCGGGAACTGATCGTCGTGCTTGCCCTCGGCGATCTCGGTGGCGGCTGCGATGATCGCGTCGGCCAATGCGCCGTCGAGCAGGCCCAGGTCCTTGTTGACCTGCGCGCAGGCTGCCTTGAGCAGACCCATCGCGCGGATCTGGGTGCGCTCGAGCGGACGTCCCGAGATGGGGAAGTTCTCCACCGCACGCTGAGTCTGGGCACGCCAGAGCGCGTCGATGGGAACGCGAACCTCTCCCATGGTGTCGTGTTCGATCCGGAACTGCTGTTCGTCTGTCTGCGTCATGAGCCTTACTTTGCCAGTCGTGGTTTCAGGGATCAGAAGGACGGTGCTTGGCCGGATTCGTCGGCGTCGAAGTCGACCGAAGAGTATTCGCGCAGCTTCTCGAGGCGGTGGTAGGCGTCGATCATGCGCACGGTGCCGGACTTCGAGCGCATGACGATGGATTGCGTGTGCGCGCCGCCGCCTGCGTAACGAACGCCGCGAAGCAGGTCACCGTCGGTGACGCCCGTGGCGGTGAAGAAGACGTTCTCGCCCGAGACGAGGTCCTTGGTGTCGAGGACGCGATCGAGGTCGTGGCCCGCGTCGATGGCCTTCTGCTTCTCGTCGTCGTCCGTGGGTGCCAGACGCCCCAGGATGGCACCGTCCATGCACCGCATCGCGGCGGCGGCGATGATGCCCTCGGGCGTGCCGCCGATTCCGATGAGCATGTCGGTGCCCGAGTCGGGACGAGCGGCAGCGATGGCACCGGCGACGTCACCGTCGGAGATCAACCGGATGCGGGATCCGGCGTCGCGCACCTGCTGGATCAGTTCGGCGTGCCGCGGGCGATCGAGGATGCACACCGTGACGTCCGACGCAGATCCCTTCTTGATCTTGGCGATCCGAGCAATGTTCTCGGCGACGGGGACGGTGATGTCGATGACGTCCGCGTAGTCCGGGCCGACGGCGATCTTCTCCATGTAGAAGACGGCGGAGGGGTCGAACATCGCGCCACGCTCGGCGACAGCGAGGACCGAGATGGCGTTGGGCATGCCCTTGGCCATCAGCGTCGTTCCGTCGACGGGGTCGACGGCGAAGTCGACGTCGGGTCCGTTGCCGTTGCCGACCTCTTCGCCGTTGTAGAGCATCGGCGCTTCGTCCTTCTCACCCTCACCGATGACGACGACGCCGCGCATCGAGACCGAGGCGACCAACTGACGCATGGCGTCGACTGCTGCCCCGTCGCCACCTTCCTTGTCGCCGCGACCGACCCAGCGGCCCGATGCGAGTGCACCGGCCTCGGTGACGCGTACGAGTTCGAGTGCGAGGTTGCGATCTGGCGCCATGGCGCGAGTGGACTCGGTGCTGGCCGTCATCGGTTTGTAGCCTCCTGGTTGGTGGGGTGTTACCCAGGCGCGATTATCTCACTTCTGTGATGCCTGCGGTGGGGTCGGGTCGACTGTGAGGTACGCGCCGACCGAGCACTGCCGCGCAGAGGGGATACTGGTGGAGTGGCGAACAGCAAACCCCGGATTCTCAACAACAACCGCGACATGGTCTGGTCGCTCATTCCGCTGGTCATTGCCTGTTTGCTGATCGCAGGCGTGGCCAGCCAGTGCTCGCTGAGCCCCGGTGGCCCCCAGCAGGGGCCCATCCCCAACTTCGACGTGAACACCGCGCTGCAATACGACGCATCCGAAATCGGCTTCCCGGTGCGTAATCCGAGTGTTCCCGAGGGCTGGACGCCCAACTCGGGCAGTCGCGCGACCATCTCCGGCGACAACGGCGGAGCGGTGTCGACTGTCGGATACATCACCGGTACCGGTGCTTACCTGCAACTGACCCAGTCTTCGGCGTCCGAGGAACAGCTGGTTCCGTTCGTGGCCGGAACTGAAACGGCGTACGCGTCGGGCGCACAGAACGTGTCGGGTCGAGATTGGGTGGTCTACGGCGAGGAAGGTTCGCGAAACTACTGGGTCTCCGATTTCGGTGCCGTCCGAATATTGCTGGGCGGCACCGCAACCACCGAGGACTTCACCACTCTCGCGGCGATCCTCGAGGCCACCGAACCGCTCGTTCCCTAGCTGTCCTTCTCGGTGCTCGCGAGCGCGGTCTCGATCCGCTTGCGAGCACCTGCAAGTTGTTCCTCACAGCGCGATGCCAGTTGCTCGCCGCGTTCCCACAGGGCCAGGGACGCATCGAGATCGAGCCCACCCTGCTCGAGAATCCTCACCACTCCCACCAGTTCGTCACGGGCTTCCTCGTAGCCCAGCTCCGATACCGGCTTGTCTTCGTTCTCGCTCATCGAATCTCTCCCTCTGTCATTTTCACCCAGCATCATTTCACTCGGCCCATCACTGCGGCGGTGACGGCGCCGTCGGCCACCCGCACTCTGATCTGTGTACCCGGCGGCGCATCCTCCACCGAACGCAGCACTTCGGGATCGGAGCCCGACACCACCCGCTGCACGACCGCATAGCCCCGAGCAAGTGTGGCAGCCGGGCCCAGCGTCGACAGCCGCGCCCGCAGATGTTCGACGAGCGTGTCCTGGGTGGTGAGTTCGCGCTGTACGTCGCGTCGTGCTGCATCGGTCAGTCGTCGAATTTCCTCGCGTCGCTGCGCGAGTGAGGCGAGCGGATCTGCCAAGACCGGTCGGTGCCGGAGCATATCGAGGCCACGTGCCTCGCGCTCGACCCAGTTGCGCAGAGCGGCAGCGCTTCTGGACTTCAGCTCCGATACCAGCGCTTGCTCGGCGACGGCGTCGGGAACCACGAGTTTGGCGGCATCGGTGGGAGTTGCGGCGCGCAGGTCTGCGACGTGATCGCTGAGCGGACTGTCGGGCTCGTGACCGATCGCGCTGACGATCGGTGTGGTGGCCCGAGAGATGGCGCGGCACAGAGCCTCGTCCGAGAACGGCAGCAGATCCTCGACGCTGCCGCCGCCGCGGGCCAGGATGATGACGTCGACGACGGGGTCGTCGTTCAGATCCTTCAGCGCATCCAGAATCGCCGGCACCGCCTGAGGTCCTTGAACCGGGGTGTTGCGGACCTCGAATCGGACCGCGGGCCAACGCCTCTGCGCGACGGTGAGCACGTCCTTCTCGGCAGCGCTGGCGCGAGCGGTGATCAGGCCGATGGTGCCCGGCAGAAACGGCAACGGTCGCTTGAGCCGTGGGTCGAACAACCCCTCGGCGGCGAGCAGAGCTCGGAGACGTTCGATGCGGGCGAGAAGTTCGCCGACGCCCACAGCGCGAATGTCGGTGGCGCGCAGCGAAATGGTTCCGCGGCCGGTGAAGAACGACAGTTTGCCGTAGAGAATGACGCGTGCGCCCTCGGTCAGCGGAACCGGCGAACGGTCGAGTAGCTGAGGTGAACATGTCACCGACAACGACATGTCGGCCGACGGATCACGCAGCGTCAGAAAAGCAGTGCGGGTGCCGGGTCTGGCGTTGATCTGGGTGAGCTGTCCCTCGACCCAGATGCTGCCGAGTTTGTCGATCCAGCCGGCGACCTTCATCGCGACGGTACGCACGGGCCATGGCTGTTCGGCGGAACTCGCGGCAGCCTGAGTGGAACCCGGCTGGGTGGGGCCGGACTGGGTTGGGGGAGTGCTCACTTGGCCTTGGCGGTGGTGATTCGGTTGGCCAGCATCGTCTGGAACGGCGCGCGGGCGAGCGTGTCGTTCTCGTAGTCGAGCAGAGCCTCGAGGTCCTCGACCGACAGGGTGCGCAGCCGCGCGCGCAGCTGCGCCAGCGCGAGGGTGTCGAAGTCGATCATCTCGACGATCTCGGGCTTGTCGACGGACGGAGCTCGCTTGGCCGAGGTGTCCTGGACGGGCTCGTCCAGGGGAGGCGTCGAGTACAGCGCGAAGCGGCCGTTGGCGGCGACCGGCTCGGCCACCGGCGCGTCGGGCACATCGACGTCATCGGTGATGACCGGGGTGTCGACGGCGTCGTCCTCGTCTTCGTCGAATGAGGCCCACTCGGGCTGCTCCTCGCGCGGAGTACCGACGACCGGCAACGTCGCGATGATCAGATCGCCCTTGATGGCCAACGCCGTCACCTGCTGCTGGAATCGCATACCGCGCGCCAGCGCTTCACTGACAACCGTCATCGGCAGCATCAGGGCGGAACCGGGAAGCTTGCGAGCCTCTTCTACCACGGTCACTGCGACGCCAGCGGCCACGCGAGCTGCAAAGGGGACTCGAGTCATGCCCACCAGACTGCCCGAAGTCGTGAACTTTGGGTAGCCGACAGGCTGGAGACGCAGCGTGGTTCCGACCTACACGTATCCTGGACGTATGTCTTCGGCCGTTCCTCTGAATCTTGGTATCACACAGTCAGCCGGCGCGGGTAAGTCCGCGTACGCCGGGGGTAAGCGAGTGCTCCTCGCGGAGCCGCGTGGCTATTGCGCTGGCGTCGATCGTGCGGTCGAAACCGTCGAGAAAGCATTGGAACAACACGGTGCGCCGGTCTACGTGCGCAAAGAGATCGTCCACAACAAGCACGTGGTCGAGACGCTGTCCGATCGCGGCGCGGTGTTCGTCGAGGAAACCGACGAGGTGCCCGAGGGTTCGTTGCTCGTGTTCTCGGCCCACGGCGTCTCACCGGCCGTGCACACTTCCGCGGCGGAGCGGAACTTGCGCACCATCGACGCCACCTGCCCGTTGGTGACCAAGGTGCACCAGGAAGCGAAGCGGTTCGCTCGCGACGACTACGACATTCTCCTGATCGGTCACGAGGGCCACGAAGAGGTCGAGGGCACCGCAGGCGAGGCTCCCGAGCACATCCAGCTGGTGGACGGCCCCGAATCGGTCGACAACGTGACCGTCCGGGACGAGAACAAGGTGATCTGGTTGTCGCAGACCACTCTGAGCGTCGACGAGACGATGCTGACGGTCGCCAAGCTGCGCGAGCGATTCCCGACGCTGCAGGACCCGCCGAGCGATGACATCTGCTACGCCACTCAGAACCGTCAGGTGGCCGTGAAGGCGATGGCTCCGGAATGCGATCTGGTGATCGTCGTCGGCTCGAAGAACTCGTCGAATTCGGTGCGTCTGGTCGAGGTTGCACTGAACGCCGGTGCGCGGGCCAGCTACCTCGTCGACTATGCCAAGGAGATCGACCTGGCCTGGCTCGACGGGGTCGAGACCATCGGCATCACCTCGGGTGCGTCGGTGCCGGAGATTCTGGTGCAGGGCGTTATCGAGCTGTTCGCCGAGCACGGATATGCAGACGTGCAGCCGGTCACCACGGCCAATGAGACGCTGGTGTTCTCACTTCCCCGCGAACTTCGTCCGGCACGGTAGGGGGGCTTCGACCGACCACCGACGCCCGCGGGACTCGTTCAGTCCGTGTGGCGGTCGCGGTAGCGAACCTGCGGCACCGGATGCGGCGGAATGTCGTCCCGATGAGCACCAGGTAGCGAGTGGTTGCCGGGAGCCTGATTCGCGTCGATCGACGAGGTGGTCTGGCTCGGTGAGGTGCTCTGAGGAGTCACGACGGGTCGGGACCCGGTGGCATACGAGCCGGGGACCTCACGAGGAGACTGCACCTGGGTCGACCGCTGGCGGCGAGGCTCCGTCGAGTACCGAGGCTCGCCCGACTGTGGCCGCGGTGATTGCCGAGCCTGAGGCTGCTGAGCCTGTGGGTATTGCGGGCGCTGGTAATCGGGCTTCTGGTGCTCCGACCTGGCGTGATCCTGCCGAGGTGAGTCGGCTCCGGAATGTCGGTTCGGCGGCGCTGGCACCGCCCCGGACGAGCGGCGTGGGCTCGCGCTCGGATCCACGACCCGTGACGTGCGCGGGGCCGGATTGGAACGAGGGTCGGTTCCTCTGCGGCCGACGTACGGCCCGGGCACGATGTCGGTGGCCTCCGCAGCGGCGTCGGTGCTGCGATCGACCGAGGGGGTGGCTCGTCTGCGGGTGCGCTCGGGACGCTCTTCCTGCGCCCGTCGCTGCGCGCGCGTGGGCTTGTCGTCGCTGGGCTTCGGAGTGCGGCGTACTGCACTCTCGGACTTCGAGCGTCGGCGAACGGTGCCCTCGGCCTTCTGGCTTCGCCGAAGGGTGGGGGCATGTGTGTTCTGCCGCTTGAGCACGATGCGCAGTGCTCCGAGTCCGACGGCCACGACGGTACCGAGCAGCATCAACGGAAAGCGATTGACCAGCGGAATCGCGACGTTGAGAATGATGTCCTTGAGGCTGGTGCCTGCGTTGTCGGTGAAGTACTGGTACGACAGCGGCACGGCGACGAACAGGATCAGCGGGGCTTGCACCATCGCGGTGAACAGTCCGCGGTAACGAACGAGCACCACGGCAGCGATGCAGCCGAGGATGTAGAAAAACGCGAACGCGCCGGTCAGCTCGGTGCCGCGGGCGGCATCGATGAGGAACCCGAGGAAAGTCAGTCCTGCGGCGATCGCGACGGCACCCCAGGCGGGAACACCGGGCAGAGTCGCAAGAATGGATCGGTGATCCAGCGGTACCCCGGATCGGGCACGTTGGGAGGTAGACACCCCTCGAGGTTAGCCGTAGTTCAGCCGACTGCATCGTCGACATGACCGAAGTCGTGCCGGTAGCGGGACGAATCGGACAGCGTGGGGCGCCCGTCCACCCGACCGATCGTCACCGGCTCGGCGTCGAACAGCTCGAGTTCGTGCAGTTTTCTCGCCGTCACGCTCACCCTGGAATCCACCGACCCGACGGTGGAGTTGAAGGAGTCCACAGCCTTGCCGAGATTGGCCCCGAGCTTGTCCAAGTGCGTCGACACGACGCCGATGCGGGTGTACAACTCGCGCCCCAACTGCTGGATGCGCGCCGCGTCCTCGGCCAACGATTCCTGCTTCCAGGTGTATGCGACCGTGCGCAACAGTGCGACCAGAGTGGTGGGGGTGGCCAGGATCACGTTCCTTCCGAAGGCGTACTCGAGCAGGCCGGTATCGGACGTCAGTGCTGCATCCAGAAACGGGTCGCCGGGCACGAACAGCACGACGAATTCCGGCGTCGGCTCGAACGCCTCCCAGTACGCCTTGTCGGCCAACTGATCGATATGGGTGCGCAGTTGTTTGGCGTGACGTCGCAGATTCTTGTCGCGAGCGCCTTGGTCCTCGTCCTGAGCGGCATCGAGGTAGGCCGCGAACGGCACCTTGGCGTCGACGACGATCTGACGACCGCCGGCGAGGCGGACGATCATGTCCGGTCTGATGCCGTCCTTGCTGACCTGGGTGTCGAAATCGCAGTGCTTGAGCATGCCCGCGAGCTCCACGACCCGCTCGAGCTGAATCTCTCCCCACCGTCCTCTGATCTGCGGCGCACGTAGCGCCGTGACCAACTGGCCGGTTTGGGTGGACAGATGCATCGACGCTCGGTGCATGCCGGTGACTTGCTCGGACAAACCTGCGTAGGCCCTGATTCGATTGTGCTCGACTTGCCGGACGTGCTCGGAAAGTGCATCGACGGCGTCGTGCAACGGCTCGACCAGGTGTGAGACCTGTTGCCCGATCACGGTGGAGTTTCGCCGAGCGGAATCCTCGTTGACTGCGCTCAGCGACTGCCGAAGCATGCTTTCGTGCTCACGCAGCGCAGCCAGTTGCGCCTCGGCCCGCACAGCTCTGTCTCCCACCCGCGAGGCGTGCAGCAACCAGCCCACTACCGCTCCGATGCCGAGGGCCACGAGCAGGCCGAACGCCGTGAGAATGTTCATGGAGCAGATGATGCAGGACGGTACCGACAGACTTCGCTGTGCGGAGTTCGTGGACCGTCCTCTCTTCCCGACAGGCCGACGCGCCTCGAATAGTTTGTCGGTGCTTGCCGATAGCGTCGAACGCATGAGAATCCTGCACACCTCGGACTGGCACATTGGTCGCACCTTTCACGGTGTCGACCTGTTGGCCGATCAAGGCGCTGTGCTCGAGTCCATCGCGGAACTGGTTGCAGCACAATCGATCGATGTGGTGGTGGTACCGGGCGATATCTACGATCGCGCTGTGCCCAGCGCCGACGCCGTGCTGGTTTGCAATCGCGGGCTGGAGGCAATTCGAGCAGCGGGTGCCGTCATCGTCGCGACGTCGGGCAACCACGACTCCCCGGCTCGGCTGGGAGCCGGTGCTGCATTCGCTTCGGCGGGAGGCCTGCACCTGATGACTCGGGTGGGCGATGTCGCCACACCGGTCGTCATCGACGACGAGCACGGCGGCGTTGCGTTCTACGGCATTCCGTATCTCGAGCCGGAGACCACCCGCCTGGAACTGGACGTTCCCTCAGCGCGTACCCACGCCGAGGTGCTCGGAGCCGCCATGGATCGCGTCCGCGACGACCTCGAGGCGAGAGCCGCTGCAGGACAACATGTTCGGTCGGTCGTGCTCGCGCATGCGTTCATCGTCGGTGGTGAGGCGACCGGTTCGGAGCGGTCCATTTCCTCCGGCGGCATCGAAACCGCACCGGCGTCGGCGTTCGACGGTGTCGACTACGTGGCGCTCGGTCATCTCCATTCTCCGCAGATTCTCACCGACCGAGTGCGGTACTCCGGGTCTCCTCTGCCGTATTCGTTCGGTGAGCGATCGCACCGCAAGGCCGTCTGGATACTCGAACTCGACGCGAACGGACTCGGCAGGGTCGAGCGGATGGACCTGCCGGTGGTGCGCGGGCTCGCCCGCATCCAAGGCACGGTCGAAGAATTGCTTTCGGACGCAACCTATTCCGATGTCGAGGATCACTACGTCTCTGCCGTGCTCACCGACGATGTCCGTCCGGTGGACGCAATGCGACTGCTGCAGCAGCGGTTTCGGCACGCGATACACCTCGAGTGGCGTCGCCCCGAGGGGTCGGGAGAGCTTCGCTACCGCGACCGGGTGCGCGGTCGCAGTGATCTCGCCATTGCCACCTCGTTCCTGACGGACATGCGTAGCGAGCCAACCGCAGCGGAGTCCGCATTACTGGCCCGCGCCCTGACGTCCGTACAGCGTGAGGACGAAGCCACCGATGGCGCTGCTGCAGACCGCGGTGCTGCGTGAGGCTGCATTCACTCGAGATCACCGCTTTCGGACCCTTCGCGGGTACCGAGACGGTCGATTTCGATGCTCTCGGAGCCGATGGGCTCTTCTTGTTGCACGGGCACACGGGGGCCGGCAAGACAACGGTTCTCGACGCTGTGGCGTTTGCCCTGTACGGAACCGTGCCCGGAGCGCGTCGAGAGGGCAAGCGACTGCTGTCCGACCACGCGGCCGTGGGAGCGGTACCGAAGGTGACCCTCGAGGCGACCCTCGGGGGTCGGCGCATCCGAATTGTGCGCAGTCCGGAGTTCCTACGCCCCAAGCTCAGAAGCACCGGAACCACCAAGCAACACGCCAAAGCCAGTCTCACCTGGCTCGACGGTCACCGGCAGAACCTCACCCGGCTGAGCGAGATCGGCGACGCCGTCAACGCGTTGCTGGGAATGAGCGCCGACCAGTTCTTTCAGGTGGTGCTGTTGCCGCAGGGTGAGTTCGCGCGATTCCTGCGAGCCGACAGTGACGAGCGCGGGAGCCTGCTCGAAAGGCTCTTCGACACAGGCCGTTTCGGTGACGTCGAAGAGTGGTTCGCGCGGCGCCGCCGAGAGTTGGCCGCCGATCTCGCCGATGCCCACCACAACATCGACATCATGTTCGGGAGGGTATCGCAGGCATCGGGAGTGCCGGAGCCCGTCGCCGACGACCGCGAACAACAGGACCCGCTCGACTGGGCGGCCGACGTCCTGGCGGACGCTCGCCAGAATCGGACTCTGGCTCAGGGGCGCGCGGTGCTGGTCGACGCGGCAGCTCGGCGTGCATCCGAGGCGCTGGCTCAGGCCACGATCGTTCTGGATCTGCAGCGCCGACGTGCTCTCGCCGAGGGGCAACTCGCGCAGCACCACGACGGGGAGTCGGCCCGAGCAGCGCGCAGAACCGAGCTGGCCGACTCCGCGGCCGCAGGACCGATCGCCGACGCAGCTGCTGACCTGTCCCTGGCACGTGCGGCGGGCGGGGCGGCTACCGCCGCGCTTGCAGCAGCCGAGCGCGAGCTACCGACGTCGCTGGCGGGGCAGCGGTTTCACGATGCACTGCATTGGCCACCCGCGCCGGGCGATCCTGCGGACGAGCGCACCGTCGTCGCGCAGTTCGTGCGCGACTGGACCACCGACGTCGCAAGAATGCAGGCGTTGCTCGGCGTCGTACGCGAAGCAGACAAGCTCGACGGTGCCCTTGTCGACTATCGAACACAACAACGCAGCATTGCAGCGCAGATCGAGCGCACCGAGCAGCGGCAGGCCTCGATGCCGGAGAAGATCGCGGCCGCCGAAGCTCGGACGGCGCGAGCAGAGGCAGCCGCGACACAGTTGCCGGGCCTCGACGAGCGCTGTGAACGGGCTCGTGCGGCCGCCGAATCCGCCATCGAATTGGTGCGCAAGCGCGCCGCGCTTCTCGAGAGCGAACGTTCTCGTGACACCGCCGCGGCCGCACACAACACCGCCTGGGAGCACCTACTCGATCTTCGTGAGCGCCGGATCGACGGGATGGCAGCAGAGCTGGCGGCCCACTTGAAAGCCGGCGAGCCGTGTCAGGTGTGTGGATCGGCCGCGCATCCTCACCCCGCTGCGGCCTCGACGTCGACGGTGACCAAAACGCAGGAAGACAAGGCGGCCGCTGCCGAACGTAAGGCAGCTGCCGCCCTCGATCAGGCGGTCGGGGCTGTCGCGGAGGCCAGACTTGCAGTGGACCTGCTGCACGATCGAACCGGGGGAGCGACTCTCGCGGAGCTGACCCAGGCCCTCGATACCGCAACGAGTTCGGTGCAGGATGCCCGTGTGAGCGCCGCGGATGCCGACCCGGCGAGGGCGGAACTGAGCCGGCTGCGCCGCGAGACGGACGAACTGACGGTCACGCTCAACAACCTCGTCGCGTCGCGAGTGGCCGTGGACGAGCGAATATCGGCCACCGAGGAATCTCTGACGCAGATGCGTGCGTCGGTGTCGCAGGAAGTGGGCGAGGGGGAGTCGCTGATCGATCGAATTGCCGAACGTGAGGCCCTGATCGACGGTGCGCGGCGAATCCAGGAGGCGCGGATCGTCTGGCTCGATGCCACCTCGCAGTCCGATGCACTACGCGCCGAGCTCGACCGACGCGTTGCCGCATCGAGTTTCGGCTCCGTCGAGGCTGCGGCCGGGGCCGTTCTCACCGCCGATCGCGTCGAGCGAATCGAGGCCGAACTCCGCGCCGCCGACGAGCGCCGGGCGCATGCCGAACACGTACTGCGTGAGCCCGCCATCGTTGCCGTCGCCGGGCATGCGCCGGTGGACCTGGATCCGCTGCGACAGGCGTGTACGGAGCTCGACCGCCAGGTCAGATCCGCGGCCGCCACGGTAGCGGAATGCCGAAGGCGCGCAGACGATCTGGAACGGCTGATCGCCGAACTGTCGACTGCGGCCGAGGCCATCGCACCGCAACGCGCGGAATTCGACGAGCTCGCCAACCTGGCGGACGTCGTGGCCGGGCGGGGTCAGAATGCCAGGAAGATGTCGCTGCGATCCTATGTCCTCGCGTCCCGGCTCGAGGACGTCGCGGAGTCGGCCTCTGCGCGACTGCGTCGGATGTCCTCGGGGCGATACGAATTCGTCCATTCCGACGACGCGGGTGCTCGCGGCAAGCGCGGTGGCCTCGGCCTCGACATCCGCGACGATTACACCGGCGTCGTGCGCTCGGCGAAGACCCTCTCCGGCGGCGAAGCGTTCCTCGCCTCGCTCGCGCTCGCATTGGGGCTCGCCGACGTCGTGGCTGCCGAATCCGGTGGCGTCGTACTCGACACCATGTTCATCGACGAGGGGTTCGGCACGCTCGATGCCGACACTCTCGAGCAGGTGATGGCCGTCCTCGACGAACTACGCGCAGGCGGACGCGTCGTCGGCGTCGTCAGTCACGTCGACGAGATGCGCCAGCGCATTCCCAGTCGCCTCTACGTCAAACGGGAGCGCACCGGTTCGACGCTTCAGGTCGTCGCGTCGTGACCTGACGCAGGTTTGTCGGACTTCGACTCCTCCTCGTCGTCCAGACCGGCCTGTTCTTCGGTCAGTCCCTCGGGCGGCGGGATTTCGTCTTCGAGTTCGTCCTGGTCCGGCTCGTTCGAGCGCGCGTCGATCTGTTCGGACAGGTACCGGATCAGCACCGCGGCAACAGCAGCGGCCGGGACGGCGAGAAATGCACCGATGATGCCGAACAACGAGCTGCCGCCCGCCACCGCGAGGAGCACGATCGCCGGATGTAGGTTCATGCTTCGACTCTGCAGAATCGGCTGCAGCACATTGCCTTCCAACTGCTGGACCGCGACGATGATGGCGAGCACGATCAGCGCCGTCGTCAACCCGTTCGCCACCAGGGCCACGAGAACTGCGAGCGCACCCGCGACGAACGCACCGATGATCGGGATGAAGCCACCGATGAACGTCAAGGTCGCCAGTACCAGTGCCAGCGGAACGCCGAGAATGACGAGTCCGACACCGATGAAGATGGCGTCGATGAAACTGACGATGGCCTGCGTTCGGATGAACCCGCCGAGCGTCGCCCACATTCGCGAGAGCACCTCGCCCAGATGGTGTCCGGCGCGGCCGCCGGAGAATCCGTGCAGCCACGGCAGGAACTTCGGTCCGTCCTTGACGAAGAAGAACGTCAGAACCAAGACCAGCGCGAGAGTGACCAGCAACGAACCGGCAGCGGATACTCCGCTGAACACGCCGGTGGCGATGACTTCCCCGCTGTCCTGCAGACGCGAGATTATGGCCGACACCGCCGAGTCGATCTGGTCGTCGCCGATGTTCAGCGGCGGACCCTTCAACCAGTCCTGAACCTGTGCGATACCGCCGGACGCCTGGTCGACCAACTCGGGAGCCTGCTCGGCGACCGAGGGAACTATCAGGGTGATCACGCCGCAGATGACGACGAAGAACACCACGAGCGATACGGACGCGGCCAAGGCGGGAGGAAATCCCAGGCGCATCATCAGCTTCGCCGGCGGCCACAACACCGTCGCGACGATCACCCCGAGCAGCACCGGCAGCAGGATCACCCAGAGATGCCCGATCAGCCAGCCCAACACCCACGCTCCGGCGGCGATCGAAACCAGGATGAGCGACCATTTGGCGAGCCACAGGCCGCCGACCCCGATGAGGTCCCCGCGGTCCTTGTCGGACTTGGCGGATGCCGTGGATTTTCCTGGCACTGCCGATTCGGTCACTGTGGCTTCCTCACATTCGGCGGATGGCGGATCGTGAAGAACCATAACGCCCGGGACCGGTCGACTGTGGAACACCGCCTCCCGACGCGAGCTGGTCAGGCTGCCTCGTGCGCCAACAGCCATTTCTTCGCGGGCAGTCCCCAGCGGAATCCGCCGAGAGCGCCGCCGATGCGGACCACTCGGTGACACGGTACGAACAGCGCGGCGGCGTTGCGCGCACAGGCTGACGCCGCACCGCGGATGGCTGCGGGTCGGCCCGAGAGCTCCGCGAAGTGGGAGTAGGTCACCGGAGCACCGGGTTCGACGGTGCGCAGTACATCCCAGGCGTGCATCAGGAATTCGCCGGACCGTTGCGCGACGGGCACATCGTCGATGCGATCGAGTTCGCCGCGGTGGTAGGCGTCGACAGCTGCAGTGACGGTACCGAGATCGGCGGCGCTACGAACGGTGTCGGGTCGCATCGTGGGGTGAATCAAGATTCGCAGTTCTTCGGTATCAGCCGTCCAGCCCGACGCGAGCACGCGCTGATCGTCGTCGACGATGGTGGTGAACGGGCCGATCGGGGTGTCCTGGGTAGCGGCAATACCGGTAGTCATGGCTGTCTTCTTTCCAGTGCGGTGATCCATAGGTGCATAGAGACGTACGAACGCCACGGAGCCCAGCGAGCCGAATTCTTCAACGAAATGTCCAGCGCAGCTGCGCCTTGGCGTACGACCAGGTCGGTGTCGAGCAGAACATCGGGATCGCCGAGTAGCCGCATCACGACGTAGCGAGCGGTCCACGGTCCGATGCCTTTGAGTGCCAGCAATTCTCGCTCCAGCTCGCGACCCTCGCGCGCGGGATGCAGTTCGACGGTTCCCGACGCGATGGCGTCGGCGACGCGGATGACGGTCTGCACGCGGGCCGCAGGGCCGGTGAGAACCTCGTGACCGCGTTCGGCGATGACGGCGGGTTCGGGAAACAACCTGGTGACGGTTCCGTCGCCCAGGTCCAGTGGTGCGCCGAGCGCGTCGACGAGCCGGGCGGTGTGGGTGGCCGCAGCCTTGAGGGAGATCTGTTGCCCGATCACGGTGCGCAGCAACATCTCTGCGCCGTCGACCACCCCGAGTGCCCGAATCCCTGGGTGGGCCTCCACACTCGGAGCCAACTGTGGGTCGGTGCGCAGGGCCTCGTCGACGGCAAGCGGATCGGCGTCGAGGTCGAGCAGGTGTCGAATTCGGGCGACGGTCGGAGCGAGGTCCCGCATATCCTGCAATGTCACTGCGGCACTGACGAATCCATCCATCACTCGCAGTGCCACCAATCCGCCGGCGTGCGGCAGGCTCAGTGATCGGACGTATTCCCCGTCGTCGGAGAACGATTCGATGCCCTCGACCACGTGACCTCGAAGGAACCACTCGATCCAGCCGCGGTCCAACGGCTGGCGGTAGGGCAGTCTCAAGGTGACCGTTCCACCGGCGGTTGTCACCGCGGTGCGGTGGGCCTCTCGGCGCAGCGTCGACGGATCGACGGCGAACACTTCCTTGACGGTGTCGTTGAACTGCCGGACGCTGGAAAAGCCTGCAGCGAAAGCGATATCGGCCATCGACATGTCGGTGGTCTGAATCAATGTGCGGGCGGTGTGCGCTCGGTGCGCGCGGGCCAACGCCAGCGGGCCGGCACCGACCTCGGCCGTCAACACCCGAGTCAATTGCCTGCTCGAGTAGCCGAGGGTACTGGCGAGGCCGTCGACGCCGCCGCGCTCGACGGCCCCGTCGGAGATCAGTCGCATCGCGCGAGAGCTGAGATCCGAGTGGATGTTCCACCGCGGGGAACCGGGGGTCGCGTCGGGCTGGCAGCGGCGGCAGGCGCGGTAGCCGGATTGTTGAGCCGCCGCTGCGGTGGCCAGGAACGAGACGTTGTCCGGCTTGGGTGTCCGAGCCGGACAGGACGGGCGGCAGTAGATGCCGGTGGTGGATACGGCGGTGAAGAACTGGCCGTCGAACCGTGCGTCACGCGAGGAGACCGCGCGATAACACCGATCGAAGTCCAATTCTTGCACCTGCCGTTCGCTGCTCATGTACCTACTGTGTCAGCGCGATGCCGCCAGTGCTAGCGGGAATCGGACGTGGCTGCGTCAGCAGCAGCGTGCCCCCGGATTTCGGTCTGCTTCTGCGTGCCGGTCCTTCCAGTACTGACGCACGGTCGGTGGTTCCTGGCCCGGATGGTGACGAGCCAGGTGGGCGACGTACCGGTCGTAATCATGGTCGCCCATCACCGAGGTGATCCACCACCACAGCCCGCGCATCTAGTGCGCCGATCCGGGTCTACGGACGGTGCCCGCGTCGATCAGCTCGTCCCACTCGGCCTGGATCTTCTTCTCGGCCGGGGTGAGGACGAATCCGGCGGGGCCGAAGATCTTCGACGGCACCTCGGGCTCTTCGTTGTCCGGTAGGTCGTCTCCGCGAACGGCCCTGATGCACACCCACACTCCGGCGATCACGACGACCAGGACGAGTACCGCGAAGATGATCGACAACGTGCCCTGGATGAAGGTGTTGCGGATGACGGCGTCGATGGCCTCGGGTGTCTTGGCACTGCCGAACTCGGTCAAACCCTGCGCCTTGGCGTCGCGGAACTGCGAGTGCTGAGTCCAGTAGCCGATGGCCGGAATCGAGGAGAAGATCTTCTGGTACGACGCCGTCATCGTGACGATCAGGTCCCAGGCGAGCGGAATACCGGGAATCCAGGCCCACTTGTAGAGGCCGCGTTTGACGACGATGACCATGACCACCGTCAGTGCGATCGCCGCGAGCAACTGGTTGGCGATACCGAACAGCGGGAACAGGGTGTTGATGCCGCCCAGTGGATCGGTGACGCCCATGAGAAGGATTGCGCCCCAGGCTGCGACGACGATCAGCGAGCAGATCCACGCGCCGGGACGCCAGGACGGGTCCTTGAACTTCTTGGCCGAGTCTCCGGGCAGGTTGCCGATGCTGTCGGAGAGCATGAAGCGTGCGACGCGGGTGCCGGCGTCGACCGTGGTGAGGATGAACAGGGCCTCGAACATGATCGCGAAGTGGTACCAGAACGACTTGAGTGATTCGCCGCCGAACACCTGGTGCAGTACCTCGGACATACCGAACGCGAGGGTCGGTGCGCCACCGGTGCGGGAGATGATCGAGTCCTCGCCCACATCGGCTGCGGCCTGGCTCAATTCGGCCGGGGTGATGTCTCCGCCGCTCAATCCAAGTCCGTTGACGTACGGCGCAGCGGCCTCAGGAGTGCCGCCGGTCAGCGTGGCCGGTGCGTTCAGTGCGAAGTAGATGTGCTGATCGAGAACGCATGCGGTGATGAGCGCCATGATGGCGACGAACGACTCGGTGAGCATGCCGCCGTAGCCGATCATCCGCATCTGCTTTTCCTTCTCGAGCAACTTCGGCGTGGTGCCGGAGGAGATCAGAGCGTGGAAACCGGAGAGTGCACCGCATGCGATGGTGATGAACAGGAACGGGAACAGTGATCCCGCGAATGCCGGGCCGTTGCCCTCGGTGGCGAAGCTCGTCATGGCGGGCATCTGAATCTCAGGGCGCGCGATGAGAATGCCGACGGCCAGCAGTGCGATGGTGCCGACCTTCATGAACGTCGACAGGTAATCGCGTGGTGCGAGCAGCAGCCAGACCGGCAGGATGCAGGCGAGCAGGCCGTAGCCGATCAGCAACCAGGCGACGGTCACCTTGGAGAGGGTGAACCAGTCGGTGCCCCACTCGGTTTCGGCAACCCAGCCGCCGGCGACGATGGCAAGCAGCAGTAGGACGACACCGATGAGCGAGACCTCGGTGACGTTGCCCGGTCGCAGGAAGCGCAGGTACACGCCCATGAACAGTGCGATCGGGATGGTCAGCGCGATGGAGAACACGCCCCACGGGCTCTCGGCCAGTGCGTTGACGACGACGAGCGCGAGCACCGCGATCAGGATGATCATGATGACGAACACCGCAACGAGAGCCGCGGTTCCGCCGACGGCCCCGAGTTCGTCGCGGGCCATCTGGCCGAGGCTGCGGCCGTTGCGTCGCGTCGAGATCCACAGCACCAGGAAGTCCTGGACGGCACCGGCGAACACGACGCCGATGATGATCCACATCGTGCCGGGCAAGTAGCCCATCTGGGCGGCGAGCACTGGTCCGACGAGGGGGCCGGCTCCGGCGATTGCGGCGAAGTGGTGGCCGAACAACACCCGACGATCGGTCGGCATGTAGTCCTTGCCGTTTTCCAGAATCTCGGCCGGTGTCGCTCTGTCGTCGCGAGGAAAGACGATCTTGCGTTCGATCAACCTGGCGTAGAAGCGAAACGCGAAGATGTAGGTGCAGACGGCGGCGATGACGAACCAGACGGCGTTGGGGTTCTCCCCGCGCACGATGGCGATGATCGTCCAGGCGACGCCGCCGAGTAGGCCGATCGCGACGAGCATCAGACGCTTTGCCGTGGTCATCGGATGTGACTCGACGACGCCGACGGGTGGTAGGTCGGGATCTGTCTTCAGCAGTTCGACGTGTGGATCGTCGGGTGCTTTCAGTGACATGTGTGGGGTCTCCATGATCGCAGGTGTGACTGCGATCACCCTATGTGGGCAGCCGGTGCCCGTCCGCGAATCGACGCATCGCGTTGCGCCCGGCGGTCGCTGGAGTGCGACGAACGGAAGATGTTGCCGGGGGCGTCAGCTACCGAGAGCGTCGTCGACGGCCCGGGCGCTGAGTACCTGATCCAACACCAGTGCTGCGCTACCGATGACCCCCGAGAGGTCGCCGTGGGTGGTGGCCTGGATGGTGAGCGCCTTGGTGGCCAGTGCGGTTGCGTTTCCATAGACGGTCTCGCGCAGTCCTGCCACGAAGATGTCGTACGCATTGGCCATGTCGCCGCCGACGATGAGAACCTCGGGGTTGAGTAGATTGACCGCTCCGGCCAGGGTTTCGCCGATGTGGCGTCCACTGTCGCGGATGAGTCTGCGTGCTTCGGGGTCACCGCTCACCGCGAGGTCGACGACACCGCGGATGTGGCCCACTTCTCGGCCCTGCTCGTTCAGTGCGCGCACCAGTGCCCAGCCGCCTGCAATGGCCTCCAGGCAGCCGCTGTCGCCGCACCGGCACGCGACCCCTGCGGCGGCTGCGGTCTTGGTGTGGCCGAATTCGCCTGCAGCGCCCAATGATCCACGCTGTAGCGCTCCGCCCGCGACGATCCCGGCACCGAGACCCGTCGAGGCCTTGACCAACAGGGCGTTCTGGAAGCGATCTCGATTGTCCCGGCGTTCGGCGAGGACCATCGCGTTGGCGTCGTTGTCGAGAAAGACCGGAGCGGAGGTGGTGTCGGCGAAGAACGGGGCCAGCGGCACTCCGTCCCAGCCGTGCATGATCGGCGAGTCCAGGCTGCAACCGCGCGCCGTATCGGCGGTGCCGGGGATGGACAGGCCGACGCCGAGAATGCGATGTTCGGTTCGGTGCGATTCGTCGAGCAATGCCTGCAAGCGCTTGGTGATCTGCGGCATCAGCTCGTCCGGCCCGATGCCGATTTCCTGATCGACGGTATCGCCGGCGAGGAACTCCCCACCGAGGGTGAAGACGCCCAGTTGCGAGCGGCTGCGTCCGATCGCAGCCGCGAGCACGACACCCGCGTCGACGTCGAAGGACAACCGCGCCGGGGGGCGTCCACCCGTCGACTGGGTGTCCTCGGTTTCGATGATCAAGCCAAGTCCGGCGAGTGCGGCGACACGGGAGGCGACGGCCGACCGGGACAGTCCGGTGATGCGGCCCAATTCGGCGCGGGTATCGGCTTCACCGTCGCGAACCAGAGCAAAGATCTCACCTGCGGTCGCAGGTGGAGCGCTCAGGCGCGGCATCGACATATACGCCATTCAACCAACTGGCAACTTTTACGGCAACACCCTAAGAATTACTACTTAGAACTTTGAAAAACATAAGTTGGGTTGCTGATGGACTTAACTGGCTTTAGGCTGAGCCGTGAGAGACCGAACATCGGAGATGCTCATGGACACACTTCATCCGGTCCTGCGTCAGGTCACCGACCGCATCGCAGACCGCAGCCAGTCCGACCGCACCACATATCTCGCTCGAATCGCTGCTGCCGGGGAGCAAGGCCCGGCCCGTGGCCGACTCGCCTGCGCCAACATCGCCCACGGCTTCGCGGCCTCCGGCAAGGCCGACAAGCAAGCGCTGCGCGGCATGGTCAAGCCCAACATCGCGATCGTCTCCGCCTACAACGACATGCTCTCGGCGCACAAGCCGTTCGAGACCTACCCGGCCGTACTGAAGAAGTCGGTCATCGACGCCGGTGGCATCGCACAGTTCGCCGGTGGCGTCCCCGCGATGTGCGACGGCATCACGCAGGGCCGCGACGGCATGCAATTGTCTTTGTTCAGTCGTGACATCATCGCGATGTCCACGGCAATTGCGTTGTCCCACGACATGTTCGACGCCACCCTGATGCTCGGCGTGTGCGACAAGATCGTCCCCGGCATGCTGATCGGCGCACTGAGTTTCGGCCATCTGCCCGCGGTGTTCGTGCCCGCCGGTCCGATGACGTCCGGACTTCCCAACGGCGAGAAGGCAAAAGCACGTCAGCTCTACGCCGAGGGCAAAGTGGGGCGTGAGGCGCTGCTGGACGCCGAGGCCGCGTCGTATCACGGCAGTGGCACGTGCACGTTCTTCGGAACGGCCAATTCCAACCAGTTGCTCATGGAGGTCATGGGTCTGCATCTGCCGGGCTCGTCGTTCGTCAACCCCGGAACCGCGATGCGCGACGCGCTCACCCGCGAGGCCGCCCACGTCGTCACCGGTCTGACATCGTTGGGCGACAACTACACCCCGGTGGGGGAGGTCGTAGACGTCAAGTCGATCGTCAACGGCTGCGTTGCACTGCTGGCCACCGGCGGCTCGACCAACCACACGATGCACCTCGTTGCCATCGCGAAAGCGGCCGGCATCACGCTGACGTGGCAGGACCTGTCCGATCTGTCGGCCGTGGTGCCGCTGATGGCCAGGATCTACCCCAACGGCAAAGCCGACGTCAACCACTTCCACGCAGCCGGTGGACTCGGGTTCGTCATCGGGTCTCTGCTCGACGCCGGGTTGATGCACGAGGATGTGAAAACCGTTGCCGGGCAGGGTCTGCGGCGCTACACGCAAGAGCCGAAGCTCGACGGCGACGGGGTGATGTGGCAGGACGGTACTCGGATGAGCCACGACGACACAGTGTTACGTGGCGCGAACGAGCCGTTCAGTGCCGACGGCGGACTGAAGATGCTGACCGGGCCGATCGGAAAGTGTGTCATCAAGACTTCTGCATTGGCACCCGAACATCGGGTGGTCACCGGACCGGCGCGAGTGTTCGACGACCAAGCGGACTTCCTCGAGGCATTCGACGCAGGGCTTCTCGACGGCGACTTCGTTGCCGTGCTGCGTTATCAGGGCCCGAAAGCCAACGGCATGCCCGAGTTGCACAAGCTCACTCCGGCTCTGGGAATCCTGCAGGACAAGGGGCGGTCCGTAGCGCTGATCACGGACGGCCGGATGTCGGGGGCCTCCGGAAAAGTGGCTGCAGCAATCCACCTGACGCCCGAGGCCGCGAGTGGCGGACCGATCGCGAAAATTCTCGATGGTGACATGATCACCCTCGACTCTCTCGACGGCACCTTGTCGATCGATGTTCCGCTCGACGAGTTCGAGGCTCGACCGGTCACCGGACGAGTCCTGGACAAGGACGAATGGTCCAGCACCGGTCGTGACCTGTTCTCGGGCATGCGTGCGCTCGTCGGCCCCGCCGACGAGGGTGCCATGTTCGTCCTGCGCTGAGCCCCGACAACTCCGAAAAAAGGTAAGAACGTGACTGCATCTCTGCTCGACCGCGTACCCGTCATCCCCGTCGTCGTCATCGAGAACCTCGACCATGCTGTTCCGATCGCTCGTGCCCTGGTGGCGGGCGGAGTGCCCGTCATCGAGCTGACCCTGCGCACTTCGGTGGCACTCGACGCCATCGAGCGCATCGCGGCGGAGGTCCCCGAGATTCTCGTCGGCGCCGGCACGATCATCACTCCCGGCCAGGCCAAGCAGGCCGCCGACGCGGGTGCTCAGTTCCTGGTCTCGCCCGGCTGCACGCCTTCCCTGACTAAGGCCATGCGAGATACCGGACTACCGCATTTGCCCGGTGCCGCAACGGTATCCGAGGTGCTCACTCTGCTCGAAGCCGGCTACACCGAGCTCAAGTTCTTCCCAGCCGAGGCATCCGGTGGCGCGAACTTCTTGAAGTCGATCCACTCGCCGATCCCGGCCGCACGGTTCTGCCCGACGGGTGGAATCTCCACCGCCAATGCCTCGGCGTACCTGGCGCTGCCGAACGTCGGATGTGTCGGGGGATCGTGGCTCACTCCGGCCGCGGCTGTAGCAGAACAAGATTGGGATGCAATCGTCGCTCTTGCGGCAGCCGCGGCCGAATTGGTCTGAGATTTCCCCCTCCACCGATGGAACCAGACGTGACGATGCGGCGTCCTACTGGTTGTCCGTCATCGAACAATCGGGGGAAATTCTCATGTCAGGTCCGTACGAGCAACCGTTCCCGGCCGCACAGCCGTATTCGCAGCCAGCTGCTCTCCCGTCCTCCAATGCAGGCTGGGCCGTCGTGGCCATCATCTTCTTTTGGCCGCTGGCCATTCCGGCGTTCAACCACGCGCTGAAAGTGCACCCGCTGTGGATGATGGGAGACGTTCAGGGAGCACAGCATTCGTCGAATCGTGCCGGGTTCTTCGGGAAGCTGTCGCTGATCATCTTCGGTGCCTTCATCGTCCTCTACCTTGCGTTCATCGGCTTGGTCGTCGCCAACATGTGACGGGTCGACGGCGGTGTACTACTCACCCGCGGGTGATCGAGATGCCGCCGTCGACGTAGAGGGTCGTTCCGTGGACCATCGCGGCGTTGTCGGAGACCAGGAACAGAACGCCCTCGGCGATGTCCTGAGGAGAGAGCACTGTGCCTGCCGGGGTGCCGGCCGTCATGGCGTCGAGTACCTGACGAGCATCCTCGTTGCCCGGGGTCAGAGTTGCTCCGGGCGCGAGGGCGTTCACTCGCACGCCGCGCGGACCGAACTCGGCGGCCCAGCTGCGGGTGAGCTGTTCGTCGGCGGCTTTGGTGGCGGAGTACATCGCGGCGAAGGGGCTGCCCATCGTGGCCATCCATGATCCGATGTTCACGATGACTCCGTTGCCGCGCTCGGCCATGGCCGGCGCGAGTTCACCGACGAGCACGTGTGGAGCTCGGACGTTGACGGCGAGCATCGCGTCGAGTTGATCATCGGGCAGGTCGGCCGTCGAGGTGGCCGGATAGATACCGGCGTTGTTGACGAGTATGTCGACGCGGCCGCCGAGAGCATCGGTGGTGCGGGCGGCAAACTCACGAAGCTCCTGGTAGCTGCCCGAGAGATCGACGTCGACGAAGGCCGCAGTGCCGCCTGTCTCGGAAATGCGGTGCGCCAGGGCCTTGCCGCGCTCGGCGTCGCGGCCGCTGACGACCACCGATGCCCCCTGGGCTGCGAGGGTGAGCGCGATGGCAGCACCGATCCCACTGGTCGATCCGGTGACGACGGCGGTGCGTCCGAGGAGCTGCGGAGAAGTAGAAGAAGTCATGACGCCATGTCTACGGTCGGTCGAGGCCGCGAGCCAGGCGTCGTTCTGCCTAGGTCTGTCATGACCAGGTTGGCAATCGACCGTGTCGCTACTGTGGAATTCGTGAACAAGGACAGGTCCGCCCTCAGCGCGTTTCTGCGTGATCGGCGCGATCGCATGACCCCGGCGGAGGCCGGGCTTCGCACGTATCCCGGTGCCCGACGAGTCCCTGGGCTTCGGCGCGAAGAGCTGGCAGCGCTGGCCGGGGTGAGTCCGGATTACTACAGCAAACTCGAGCAGGGTCGCCAGGCGAACGTGTCAACCGAGGTGCTGCGAGCAATCGCCGGTGCGTTGAAGCTCGATGAGGTCGAGTCTGCGCATTTACTCGATCTCGCGTCGCCGGCTATGCCCACCGAGGATGTTGCGCAGCAGGCAGATCCGGGGCTGCTCCAGGTCATGAAGGCGCTCGATCATGTTCCGGTGATTCTGCTCGGGCGCAGCGGGGTGATCTTGGCCAGCAACTCGCTGGTTCGATCCGTATTGAGTCTGCCGTCGACCGCCGGAGAATCGCTGTTCCACTACCTGTTCCGTAATCCCATCGCCCGCGAGCGAATCGTCAACTGGTCGCAGTTCGCGGCCGCCTCGGTCGCCGGTCTGCGCCGTGACCTCGCTCGGCGACCGGGGGACCGAGCTCTGATTGCCTTGATCGGCGAATTGCGTTCCAGTGAGCCCTCTTTCGAGCAATGGTGGAGCGATCACGAGGTCCGCGAGTTCGAGCGCGCAACCAAGATCATTCAGCATCCGGCGGCGGGGACCCTCGAATTCGGCATCGAATTTCTGACCTCGCCCATCGAGCCGGATCAGAGTCTCATCGTGTACACGGTCGAGGAAGGGTCGAGCACTGCGAAAGTCCTGCCGATCCTGGCGAGCTGGGACCCGAGTTCGGCGATCACCTCTTGACCTGAACAACGCTCGAGGTTTTAGCGTCGTAGCCATGGACACACTCGGTCTCGGCACAATCGGCATTTCCATCGACGTGTCACCGTCGTACCTCGACGACGCACGCGAGTTGGAATCACTCGGATTCACCTCGTTCTGGCTGCCGGGCGGGCAGCTCGATCGACTCGGCAGGCTGGCCGATCTGGTCCACGCGACCGAGACTGCGACCATCGTTCCGGGGATCGTGCCGGTCGACGTGTACTCAACTGCACAGACCGGCCAACTGTTCGACGAGCTCTCGGGTACCGGTCGATTCGTCCTCGGCCTCGGAGGGCCGCAGAGTGCTCGGCCTCTGGCCGGGTTGAGGAAGTACCTCGATGAGCTCGAGGTGCCCGCCGATCACCTTCTACTCGCGGCGCTCGGTCCGAAGAAGTTGGAGATGGCGCGGGACCGCGCTGCCGGCGCAATCGCGTTGCTGGTGACGCCGGAGTGGACGGCGCAGGCGCGCGGTGCACTCGGTGGGTCGACGTTGGTGGTCGACCAGTTCGTCGTGGTCGATTCCGATCCGGATCGGGCGCGTGCTGCAGCCCGGCAGCCGCTGAGCTTTCTCGCGACAGTCCCTGGCTATCGGCAGAACTTTCTGCGCATGGGCTTCACCGAGGCTGATGTCGACGATCTCAGCGACCGTCTGGTCGACGGCGTGGCGGTGTGGGGGAGCGTCGATGACATTGCCCAGAGGGTGGCCGCCCACCATTCTGCCGGCGCAGATCACGTGGTTCTCGCGCCCCTCGGTGCGTCGAGTATCGACGCTGGCCGGGCACTGTCCGAGCTGGTGGTGTCGTCAAAGTAGACTCCATAGACCGTGAGCCTCACCCTCGGAATCGTCGGACTGCCCAACGTCGGCAAGTCCACCCTCTTCAATGCAC
>NZ_JASHKQ010000026.1 GCF_030056795.1 Rhodococcus sp. IEGM 1381
GCAATCAGGTCCCCTTCACCACCTGGGACGGCTGGTACCGCCTCGACGCACACGAGCGCTCCCTCGGCGAGCCCGAGGGCCGCGAGCGCGTGAAGGTCGTCGAGCGTGAGGACATGCTGAAGGCATCCGAGCCCGACAAGGCCTAGAGCGGCTGCGCCGCAGGTGCACGAAACTTCGTAGTGGGCTACGAAGTTTCGTGCACATGCGCGAAGCGCTCTAGACCCGAACCGCCAGCAGCTTTCCCTCGGTCTCGATTTTGCGCTGATGCTCGTTGAAATCCGGTGCAGCGCAGACGAACAGCGTGCGACCGTCGGATCCGCCGAGTCCGCAGGCGAAGACCCCGAGATCGAAATCGAGCTGATCGAGAACTTCCCCACCCGGCGCGACGTGCAGCACCCGCTGCCCCAAGGCGTCGGCGATCCACATCGTGCCGTCGGTGTCGATGCAACATCCGTCGGCAGCCACTTTCACCTCGCCCAAAGCGGTCGCCATGTCCGTCGACGACGGCAGCTCACCGAAGCTCGCCCAGTCACGCCGCTCCCCCAGTGACCCGTCCTCGGCGATGTCGAACGCACTGACCCTGTTACCGACCGTCTCGTCGACGAGCAGTTCACCCGAACCCGTGAACGCCATCCCGTTGGGGAAGTACAGATCCGATGCCACGACGTGTGCAGAACCGTCCGGGTCGACGCGGATCAGATCGGCCGTCTCGACAGGAGCGAAGTTCATCAGGTCGAACCCGAAGTTCCCGATATAGGCGCGTCCCTGCGAGTCCACCAGCATGTCGTTGAGGTTCGCCGTCACATACGTCGACAGGTCGGCGTGGACGGTCAGCGAACCGTCGTGCTCGCGCAGCAGCAGTTTGTAGTCGCGCATCGACACGATCAGCAGTCGGCCGTCGGGCAACCAACCCAAGCCTGACGGCTGATTGGGCACCTCGGCTTCGACTCGCACGTCGGATCCGTCCTCGAGGGCAGAGACGACGCGGTGCGAATAGAAGTCCGATACCCAGATCCTCCCTTCGTGCCAGCGCGGACATTCGAAATAGGTGTAGCCGTCGAGAACGACAGTGGTCTCAGGTTTCATGTTTCGCATTCAAACACCGCGACACCGGGCCGCGACGGCGAATCCGCGAGCTGGCATGCTGAGACCCGTGTTCGACGCCCACCTGCACATCATCGACCCCCGTTTTCCGCTGATCGAGAACCACGGATTCTTGCCCGATCCCTACACGGTCTCGAATTACCTTTACGACGTGGACGGGCTCGGTATCACCGGCGGCGCGGTGGTGTCGGGATCGTTCCAGGGCACCGACCAGAGCTACCTGCTGGCTGCGCTGGAGACCCTCGGGCGCGGTTGGGTCGGCGTCACCCAGATCGATCCGGATTGCTCCGACGAGGACATCGTCGCGCTCGACGACGCGGGCGTGCGCGGTATGCGGTTCAATCTCAAACGCGGAGAGACGGATGTCGAGATGCTCACCACCCAGGCACGTCGTGTGCACGATCTGGTCGGGTGGCATGCCGAGCTGTACGTCGATGCGTCCCTGCTGCTCTCGCTCGAACCCATCCTCGCGAAGTTGCCAGCGGTGAGCATCGATCACCTGGGCTTGTCCACTCAGGGTCTGCCGTACCTTCTGAACCTCGTCGACCGCGGAGTACGCGTCAAGGCAACCGGATTCGGTCGAGTGGATCTCGACATCGCCGACACACTGCAGCAGATCCATCGAGTCAACCCCGCGGCGTTGATGTTCGGCACCGATCTACCCGGCACCCGTGCCCCACGCCCGTTCTCGGAGAACGACATCGACATCATCACCCATGCCGTCGGCGGCGACCTACCCGCCGTGCTCGACGGTAATGCCCGGGCTTGGTATCGGGTCCCTTAGAAAAGTACTGCTCCCCCGAGCCACACCGCTGAAGCGAGCAGCGCGCCGAACAGTTCCACCAGGATCGACAGCCCCGCAGCCTTGGTGGCATGCACGGTCGATCGCCAGGCCTCGGAATGGTTACGGTGCCTGGGCACTTCGGCTACGTAGACGCCTGCGATGAAACCGATGAAGAGCCCGACGACGGGGATGACGAAGAACCCGACGATGCCGAGCAGGCCGCCGACCATCAACGACCGCATCGGCACGCCCGCCTCCCGCATCCGACGGCCCGGCCAGGTGTATTTCACGACGCCGCTCAGAACCAGCAGCACCGTCGCGATCGCGAACACCGTCCACGCGGCCACTCCGCCGGTGATCCACGCCCACACCGCGACAGCCGCGAAGATCAGGATGGTGCCGGGCAGAATCGGGACGACGATGCCGACGAGGCCGACCAGAATCACCAGGCCGACCAGGACTTCTCCGAGCGCGCTCATGAGCTCAGTGTGCCCTGTGTCGGGTCAGACGACAGGACGAACCTTGCCTGCTGCCTCGCGTGCCCGGCTCCGCGCAGTCTCGATGTCCGACGCCGTCGACACCGCAACACCCATCCGGCGCCGGACGAAACTCGTCGGCTTGCCGAACAGGCGCAGGTCGGTCTCAGGAACCGCCAACGCATCGGCGACGCCTTCGAAGGAAATCCCGTCCGCATCGACACCGCCGTAGATCACCGCCGACGCGCCGGGCGAGAGCAGCGTCGTGTCGATCGGCAAACCGAGTACGGCACGGGCATGCAGCTCGAACTCCGAGAACCGTTGCGTGCGAAGCGTTACCAGACCGGTATCGTGCGGCCTGGGGCTGACCTCGGAGAAGTACACGGTGTCACCCTGAACGAACAACTCGACCCCGAACAGCCCACGCCCACCGAGCGCCGTCGTGATGCGCTCGGCGACGTCGCGGGCACTAGCGAGGGCCGCGTCGGACATCGGCTGCGGCTGCCAGGATTCGATGTAATCGCCGGATTCCTGCAGGTGGCCGATAGGCTGGCAGAAGAAAGTTCCGTCGATGGCTCGCACGGTGAGAAGTGTTATCTCGTAATCGAAGTCGACGAATCCCTCGACGATGACGCGGCCGAGGTCGACGCGACCACCCTTCAGTGCGTACTCCCAGGCCGCCTCGACTTCGGCCTCACTGCGAACAACGGACTGCCCCTTCCCCGACGACGACATGACCGGCTTGATGACGGCCGGAAAACCTATGGTGGACAGCGCTTGTCGAACATCGTCCAGCGAATCGGCAAAAGCGTAGGGCGAGGTCGGCAGCCCGAGTTCCTCAGCCGCCAATCGCCTGATGCCCTCGCGGTTCATCGTCAACTGCGTCGCGCGAGCCGTGGGAATCACCACACTGCGACCTCGGGCTTCCACCTCGGCGAGGGCGTCGGTGGCAATGGCCTCGATCTCCGGAACCACGAAGTCGGGCTGCTGCGAATCGATCAGCGCCAGAAGCTCTTCAGGGTCGCTCATGTCGATGGTGAACGCATGATGGGCCACCTGATGGCCGGGCGCATTGTCATAGCGGTCGACGGCAATCACCTCGACACCGAGGCGTTGGAACGCGATGATGACTTCTTTGCCCAGCTCACCTGAGCCGAGCAGCATCACCCGGGTGGCCCCGGGAGTGAGCGGAGTACCGATGCGGACGGGATCTGGGGCAGTCACAGCCCTATTATCCACACCCCAATTGGTTGGACGACCTAGTACAAGTTAGTCTCCATTCACATTCGCAGCTGACGAGTCGGAACGAGGCAAATAACCGTGTCGAACACTGGTGGACCGCTGACAGGGCTCCGCGTCGTCGAACTCGCAGGCATCGGCCCCGGCCCGCACGCCGCGCTACTTCTGGCCGACCTCGGCGCAGACGTCGTTCGCGTGCAACGCACAGGGCAGGTCTCTCCGCACGACCACCAGCTGCGCAGCCGCACCATCGTCGAGGCGAACCTCAAGGACCCCGCCGACATCGAGAAGGTTCTCGGCCTCGTCGAGCGCGCCGACGTGCTGATCGAGGGATTCCGCCCCGGTGTCACCGAGCGACTCGGACTCGGACCCGACGACGCCTTGGCCCGCAACCCGCGCCTGGTCTACGGACGCATGACCGGCTGGGGCCAGGAAGGCCCCTGGGCACAGACCGCAGGCCACGACATCAACTACATCTCGGTCACCGGGGTGCTGAACGCGATCGGCCGTGCGGGCGAGCGTCCGGTGCCGCCGCTGAACATGGTCGGCGACTTCGGTGGCGGCTCGATGTTCCTCGTCTTCGGCATCATGGCCGCGCTCTACGAGCGACAGAATTCGGGGCAGGGCCAGGTGGTCGACGCGGCCATGGTCGACGGCACCGCCGCTCTCTCGCACATGATCTGGGCCTGGCGTGGCGTCGGAGCGTGGAGCGACGACCGTGGTACCAACCTTCTCGATACCGGCGCACCGTTCTACGACACCTACGAGACCTCCGACGCCCAGTACATGGCCGTCGGCTCCCTCGAACCACAGTTCTACGCTCAACTGCTCACCGGACTCGGTCTCTCCGATGCGGACCTACCCTCGCAGATGGACAAGTCGCGCTGGCCGGAATTGCGCGAGAAGTTCACCTCGACATTCCTGACCAAGACCCGCGACGAATGGGCCGCGATCTTCGACGGCACCGACGCGTGCGTGTCGCCGGTCCTCACCTTCGCCGAGGCCCCGAACCACCCACACATGAAGGATCGAGACTCGCTCATCGACGTCGGCGGCGTCACGCAACACCGTCCGGCACCGCGGTTCTCCCGCACCGAGAACGGAGTCCCGACGCCACCGCCCGCCGCCGCTACCGACATCGCGTCGGTCTGGGCCTGATTTTTCGCCGAACTCGAAGTTGTGGACAGTTTTCGGCTGATTTCCGTCCTCAACTTCGAGTTCGCCCTCAGAAGACCAGGGCCGGCTGCTCCGCTTCGGCGCTCGGGGCCAAAGCTCGATACGCCGCGGCCGTCGCCGTAACAGCGGCCCGAAGTTCTTGCGGCTCACGGGTGTACGGCAGCCTGAGGTAGCGCTCGAAGGCACCCTCCACGCCGAATCGTGGTCCCGCTGCCAGCACCGCTCCGAACGCGGGAGCCGTGGCGGCCAACGCACTCGATACCGGCGCGGGCAGTTGCAGCCACAGCGACATGCCACCCTCCGAACGGCGATAGCGCCAGTCCGGAACATGTTTGGCCAGAGCATCTTCGAGCACGTCGCGACGCTCACGTAGTTGGGATCGACGCAGATCGAGGGCCGGTTCCGCGTCCTGAAGCAGAAATGACGACGCCAACTGGTCCATGATCGACGTGCCGAGGTCGTGGGCTGCGCGTGAGCCCGCGAGCTGCGAGACGAGTGACGGATGCGCCCTGATCCACCCGATGCGCAGGCCACCCCAGAACGACTTGGACGCCGAACCGATCGTGACGATATCCGAGCCGGAGACCCGCCCGAACGACGCGACCGGGGGCGGCGGCGGGGCGTCGAGCCACAGGTCCACCATGGTTTCGTCGACGATGAGTGTCATGCGGGTGTCGCGGGTGATGCGTGCGAGTTCGGCCCGCCCCTCCGCGTCCAGCACCTGACCGGTGGGGTTATGGAAGTCCGGAATCAGATACGCCACCTTGGCCGCCGTTTGTCTTGCTGCACTGCGGATCCCGTCGAGATCCCAGTCACCGTCCGCGGGGCGCACCGGTACCGGCACCGGCCGCGCACCCACTCGCCTGATGGCCTCGAGGGCGTTGGGGTACGTGGGGTGATCGATCAGCACGCGATCGCCAGGCGAGGTCAGTGTGCCCAGTAGCAGCCGAACTGCCTGCTGCGCACCAGATGTGACCATGATCTGGTCCGCGGTTGTCGGCAGTCCACGTTCGACGAAGCGCTGTGCGATGGCCTCCCGCAGCACCGCCAGACCGATGGGCTCCATACCGTGCGTCGGCAGGTACGCCGGAAGTGCCTGCAGCGCAGACTCGTACGCGGCAGTCATCGTGCCGTCCGCCGCCGACATCGCTGCGTGAGACATGTCCACCACCGGCCCGGACGGCGACGTCGACTGGATCAACAATCCGTTAGGGGTTGGCGCGGCAGGCAGCGCGACGGTACTGCGCGAGCCCTGCTTGCTGATCAGATAGCCCTCGTCACGCAACACCGAGTACGAGGAGGTGATCGTCGTGCGACTCAGATCGAGGGCCGCCGAGAGATCACGCTCACTGGGCAGACCCACACCGAGCGGAATACGGCCGTCGTGAATGAGCAGCCGGACGCCGTCTGCCAACGCGCGATACGTCGGACGCGAGGCCTTGCGCTTACCCGATCCATCCGCGGTCGCGTCGGCGCGCCAGCTACCGAGATCGCGGGCCAGTGACGTTGCATTGAGAACTCTCGAGGCCATGCTCCCCAGTATTCGCGCACTGGCATCGAACATTCAAGTCCATTCACCGATGAACTGGACTGCTCTGTGGCAACGGGTGGATACTGGAGCCATGCCGAGCAGCACGCTCTTCGACACCGCCATCGGACGCTGCGGTATCGCGTGGACCGATGAGGGGATAGTCGCGGTTGCGTTGCCCGAACCGTCGGACGAGGCAATGGAGGATTACCTGGCCGGCTTCGGCGCGGCGCATAGGCAAGTCGATGCAATCGCGGCCGATGCGATCGACCGGATAGTCGGCCTACTCGACGGACGGGCCGTCGACATGAGATCGATTCCGCTGGTTCTCGAGGTCTCGGAGTTCGACGCCTCGGTGTACACGGTCTGCAGCGAGATTCCCCGAGGCTCGACGCTTACATACGGCGACATCGCCCGCAGACTCGGCCATCCCGGCGCGGCCCAAGCGGTCGGCGGAGCGCTCGGTCGAAACCCCGTGCCGATCATCGTCCCGTGCCATCGAGTACTCGGCGCGGGCACGGAGGTCGGAGGGTTTTCGGCACCGGGCGGAGCGAACACCAAACAACGAATTCTCGGCATAGAAGGTGTGCCGGGATTCGATGAGCCGACGCTGTTCTGAATCAGATCGCGGCTTTTATCCGACTACGTGATCGAATAAACCGCCGAAAACAGCGAGGAGGCTTTCAGGCAGGGATTCCCAGCGCGGAAATAGGACCGTCGACCGCCGACATTAATACAGCTTCCGGACCGGGGCTCACGTCCGATTCCTCGCGCCGACCACCGATGGTGAAGGCACCGACATCGGGCAGCCATCCGATTGCCCCGCGCTGGAAGAGGTTGTATCTGCCGGAGCCTGTCGGCGTCGGACGTTCGTTGCTGATCGGATAGCCAAGTGCCCCATAGGGTCCGCCGTGACCGAGATACCAATCGAGTATCGGACCGTGCACCTCGTGCGCGCCACCTTCGGGAAGAGCGAACACGGTTGCATGGGTGAATTCGAGCATGCCGCCACCCTCGGGGCCGAGCATGAATTCACCGGTCTGAGCGCCGATCCAGGGATGTTCGTAAGTGAAGCGATCGAATTGGTAGCTGAAAACTTCCAATCCGTTGTAATTTTCAGTCATCGCTCGAACCTCCGTCGCTTTACCTGAACAGATTATCCACGTCGGCGAGCAGATGTGCAGTTCGATTCGGACATATATGTGACTGAGCTATTTCAGCAGCGCGAGAATGTCCGGCGGAATCTGGTCCGTTTTCGTCGGATCGACCACCGTCCGAGACCACGAACCGCCGGTGCCGTCGAGACGAACGAGCTGATCCGGACCGAGTATCCACAGCTGATCCCCCGCCGACCAGTTCACGCCGTAGCCGTACGCCTCACTGGAACTGGCGGGAGCGCTGTACTGCGCGGTTCCGGCGGTGTCGACGATCTGCAGCGTTGGAGCGCCGTCGATACTCACGACCTGCGCGGCGGACGCACCCGATGGCGAGCTCTGCGGGGCCGAGAGAAGGGTGGGTGCCGACGCGGCCTCTTCCGGCGGGACTGCCACTGCGGGAGTGTCGGTAGTGGACGACGGAGTGGTGGTGCTCGGCGTCGTGCCGTCGGGTTGGACCTCCGCGGGCGGCGCAACCGGGGACTCTTCGGTGAGCGAGGGGTCCGTAGTGGTCGGGGCAGGTGCGGTTGTGGACTCCGGAACCAGCGGGAACGTCACCGTCGGAGCAGATTCCGTAGTTTGAGGTAATGCCGACGGTGCCCTGCGGGGGGACACACCACTCGCGAGTGCGTTGCCGCAGTCCACGCCCGGAAGGAGGTTCAACAATGAGGTGGTTTCCGTCATGTTCAGCGTAAACCCGGCGCTAGGCATCGAATACTGACCGGCCCGAACTGTCTCCACCCGAAAAACCCATTCTCCTGTCCTTAGGCCCAGCAGGAGACCATTGGACACATCGGCCGAAGTACCGGACACAGTCACGATCCGATCGGGCTGACCGTTAGGCGTCCTTCTGGTGATAGTCCACCTGTATGTCAATCCGGTCCCGAGCACAGGCGGTGTCCAGGACATCGTGACTGACTTGCCGATCAGGTTGAGAATTCCCGAATTATTGACACATTTGAGAGCGGTCGGCGGCAGCAACGGTGGAGCCGTAATGATCCCGCTCAGCGCTGTTGCCGTATCGGTACCCGCGGCGAGCGTTGTTGGAGTGCTCGATGCAGAGATTCCCACTGCGCTTACGGCCGCAATGGCAAGCACAACGGTCAGCGGAGATTTGCTGTGTCGCGCCCGTGGCGTTCCCTCTGGTTGCACTCCATCAGGCTCGGCTTCTCGGCGACTTTCGGGTCTGAACGCCAACATCAACAAGACCCCGACGAGGATGCCGCCGATGAAGACCGCAACCGGTCCAGTCAGCCAGGTCACCGCGTAGCCGAGTTTCGGAACGCTGAAGATCACGCGTCCGGCTTCACTGACGATGTAGGTTTCCACGTCGGCGTCAGAGTTTGCATCGCCCTGCAGGATCAACTGGGCACTGTCGGTCCCCACTGCCCCGATCTCGACCACCCTGTGGGTGATGCCGTTGCCTGCTGCATTGGTGACGTTGACAATGTCGCCGACCTGAATCTCCGTGGCGGGTGTCTTCTTGCTCAGTGCCAAAGCGCCGGTGTCGATGGCCGGAGCCATCGACCCGGACCGGAAGATCAGCGGAGTGATTCCGAAGAAGACAGCGGCCAGAGCGAACAACACACAGATCAACCCGGCGAATGCCCCTACGCTCAGCGCGATCTCGCGGTAAAGCCGAGCGCGAGTTCGCGGGATGGCAGTCGGCGCATGGCCGTCGGCAATATCCGACATGACTAGCTCGACGTCGCAGTGAGGGTGTAGGTGATGGTGCCGGTCGCGGGAGTTGTGGGTGACGCTGCGGTGGAGCGCATCGTGACATTGATGCAGAGTTGATCTGTTTGCCCAGTGATGATGGTGCTTGTCGGCCGCGCAAGCAGTGGGCGGCTCAGACCGGGAAAGGGCTTCGACGTGTTGAGTCCTGACACCGTGCTGAGCGGGCTTCCGCTGCATGCTCCGGACACCGGCGGACCGGAGAAGACCGAAGAGTCGAGCAGCAGCCCGAGTGTGGCGTCGCTGGCCAGGACAGAGATTGTGTAGTTATTTGCGACCGAACCCTCGGCGTTGGTCACCAGCAGTCCAGCGGCGACGGTATCGCCGGGAAACATGGCCGTCTTCGTCAGCGCAGTCGAAAAAGCAGTCGGGTTGTTGTCCACCGCGGGGTTTCCGACCATGATGTCCAACTTGCCCGTAGTGAAGGTCCCTGATGTTGCCGTCGCAGTATCCGACCATGCGGCAAGAGTTCCCACTGCACCGAGTCCAAGCACGATGCCGATCGACATGATCGCCCGGGCGCGAGCGCTGATCATCGCGGCACCGATCCGACGGAGAACCGCCTTCGGGCCGGTGGAGTCACTGTGACGCGACATCAGGGCTGCGCCCCTTCCATATTCGTCCGCGCCACCGTTGGTTTTGGGCAGGCGGCACTGTTGCGGTAATCCCAATCCATAACGACGTCGATGGCGGCGCTGGAAGTTCGGGTGTCGTTTCCTGCCGCATCGGACATCGACACGACGGTATCGATTCGTTTCTTCTCGCCCACTGCAACCGCAGTGACGGAGCAGGATTCGGCCGAATTCTCTCTATCGAACGAAACGCTCAGGGAACGAGAAAAATCAGCGTTGTCGCTCGCGATGCTCACCGTCAGCCGGCCGTCTCGGTCGGTGTCATTGAAAATGTAGAACTGCGATTGGCGGGTATCACCGGGAACCCACCGAATCTCGTTGTCGAATAATGGCGCTCGCAGATCGGTCATCCACTGCTCACCGTCGTAGCTGTACTTGATGGTCTGCGCGGCCTGGGTAGGCACGGCACCGAGGAGGAGCACCACGGCAACTCCTGCAAAGGCTGCGGTGCAAGTGACGAACGTACTGTGTTTCACGACGAGTGCTCCCGTCGCGCACGGTAGCGATCCACACCGGCACCGGCGAACATCACCACCGCATAGCCGAAGAGACCGATCACGATGACAGCGACGGTAATCTTGCGCTGTTCGCCGTTGAGCCAGTTGTTGACGTAGCCCATGTACGGAACCGAATACCAAACTTCACCACGGATTTGCCCTACCTGCACCGGGTTCTCGTCGTCGGCTCCGTTGTTGTCACCGCGCGTGATGAAAGTGAGCTCCCCCGCTCCGCTCTGCCGAGTAGCGACAATGCGGTGCGTCACCACTTCGGGCTCGCCCGAACGTATTTGGTAGGTGATCGGCGTTCCGATGGCAAGTTCACCAGGCTCGACGGGACGCACGACGATGAGGCTGCCGGGCGGATACGTCGGCTCCATCGACTGAGTCAGGACGGTGTACGGAGTGGCCCCGGTGACTCGCGGGACTACGACGGTGGCCAGCAGAATCAGAATCATCACGGCCAGCAGCGCGTACGACACGACGCGGCTCACCCACCACCAGACGCCCGTACGCTCATCGTCTTCTTCGCGCGGAGGCACGACCGGGATGACATCGGTGTCGTCGGTGGTCATGCCTGATCCGCTCGGAAGGAGAACGTCACCGTAGAGGTGCTGGTCTGGGGTGGCTGATCGGAGGTGGTGAGGCGGAAACACCACACCTCGTTCGATCCGGGGGCGAGGGGGCGGGCAGCTGCGGGTGTAGTGGGCACCTGAGCGCCCGCCGCATTGCCGTTGAACAACACAGTCGCACCGATAGGTGCGCCGGCTGCGGGGCATGCCGCAGCGCTCACGACGGTGCTTGCCGTCAGAGTGAACGGGAGCGATCCGTTCACCGTGGTGCTCTGCAGCCGAAAAACGAAAGGAGTGCTTCCGTTGTTGCGAATCAACAACGGTGCCTGCGCGAAACCGTTGGGCACGAGGCCGGTATTCCCCAACCCCGGAATGACGAAGTTCGGGACCTCGGCCGAACTCTCGGGGCCGAGCTTGATGTCCAAGGTGCCCGAGGTGATGGTGCCGCCACCGAGCACTTCTTCGTCGCGCCACAGCGCGCCCGTCACCTGTGCCGAGCCGAAACTCACCACAAGGACGGACGCGGCTGCCAACGCCCAGTATCGACCGTGCTTCAAAAGAACCTGGACTCAGGGAACGAGCGGACGGATCTGCGTGAGATCGAGGGTAAACGCGGACAGATTGATGTTCTGATTCTGCGCCAGTATGCCGTCAGTCCCGATAGCGAATGTGAACTCGACCCGCACTGTGACAACCTGATTTTCCGCAGCGGAGTTCGGAGCGGTGATCACTGCTCCACCGGTTCCAGTTGTGGGGAGAGCACCGCTGGTTGCACCGGTCGCCGTGACCGTCGTAGTGATTGCATCGAGCAGCTCGCCTGGATCGGTGGTGGTCCCGTTTCCGGGGCCTGCAGCAATGTTGCTGATGTCGGCCGTCAGGTTTGCCGTGAGATTGTTGCCCTCGGCCTGAATGTTGAATCGAGCCGTGTACGCCACGGTATCGCCGGGAACGATGCGGAAAGCCGCGATGTCGGCAATCGGCAAATCCGCTCCAGCGTTGACGTCGTCCGATGCGTCGAACCACGCGGCCGAATTGGGCACTAACGTCAGGCTTAGATCGCCCGACGTGATCGTTCCACCACCGAGCGTCTCGCTGTCATTCCAAACTGCAAGCGATCCCAAACCGCCGAGCAGCAGAACAGCTGCCGCCCCCGCGGCTATGGCGCCTTTGGTTGCCTTGTTCATTCGTTCTACTTTCTTCGGTGGCCTTGTCTATCGGGCCGAGGGGGGTGACCCGGTTGGGTCGTCGGCCATCCGAAGAGGCCTCCGCAACTGGTGCGATGCTCATTGTTTCGCCATGACGACCTGGCCCGTTACCCATGTGGGAGTAAAAGTCCAGAAGACTTTTTGGTCGGTTATTTCGGACTCTACGTTTACACATTATTCTTTGATGTAAAGCATCATAGGATGTAAGATTGTCTGCTCCGCTGGACGACGCCGCTGTTCAGACCGCACTCAACAGCGGCTGCGTCATCACTTAACGCAATTTCACATTAATGCCCGCTGTTTTTGTAGCGCCACGGAGATCATCGTCGGTGCGCCGTCCGGAGCGCGCGAAAAAGCCCCGAGGCTACATGCCTCGGGGCTTCTATTTCGCGCGAAATACCTACCGCAGAATGTCGCGTCGAACGATGGTCTCGTCGCGACCCGGTCCGACACCGATGCACGACATGTACGCACCCGACAGCTCTTCGAGACGCAGGACGTAGTTCTGTGCGTTGATCGGCAGTTCCTCGAACGTACGGGCACCGGAGATGTCTTCCCACCAACCGGGCATCTCTTCGTAGATCGGCTTCGCGTGATGGAAACCGGTCTGCGTCATCGGCATCTCGTCGTGCCGCACACCGTCCACGTCGTACGCGACACAGATCGGCACGGTGTCCAAGCTGGACAACACGTCGAGCTTGGTCAGGAAGTAGTCGGTGATGCCGTTGACGCGGGTGGCGTATCGCGCGATGACCGCGTCGAACCAGCCCGTACGGCGAGCGCGACCGGTGGTGACGCCCACCTCGCCGCCCTGCTTGGCCAGGTACTCACCGTAATTGTCGAACAGCTCTGTCGGGAACGGACCCGAGCCGACACGCGTCGTGTAAGCCTTGAGGATGCCGAGTACGGTACCGATCTTGTTGGGGCCGATGCCGGAGCCGACCGACGCGCCGCCCGCCGTCGGGTTCGAGGACGTGACGTAGGGGTACGTGCCGTGATCGACGTCGAGCAGCGTGCCCTGCGATCCCTCGAGCAGAATGGTCTCGCCGCGCTCGAGCGCGAGGTTGAGCTGCAACCTGGTGTCGGTGATGCGGTGCTTGAAGCCCTCGGCCTGCTCGAGTACCTCGTCCACGACCTGCTGAGAATCCAGGGCGCGTCGGTTGTAGATCTTGGAGAGCACCTGGTTCTTGAATTCCAGTGCGGCCTCGACCTTTTGGGTCAGGATCTTCTCGTCGAGCACATCGGCGGCTCGGACTCCGACGCGAGCGATCTTGTCCTGGTAGCAGGGCCCGATGCCGCGGCCGGTAGTGCCGATCTTCTTGGCACCGAGGAAGCGCTCGGTCACCTTGTCGATGGCCACGTGGTACGGCATGATCAGGTGCGCATCGGCGCTGAGCAGCAGGTTCGAGGTGTCGACGTCGCGCTTCTCGAGGCCGTCGAGCTCGGTGAGCAGAACACCCGGATCGACGACGACGCCGTTACCGATGACGTTCTTCACGCCCGGCGTGAGGATTCCCGACGGGATCAGATGCAGCGCGAACTTGTCGCCGTTCGGAAGCACGACGGTGTGCCCGGCGTTGTTGCCGCCCTGGTAACGAACGACCCACTGGAGGCGTTCGCCGAAAAGGTCGGTGGCTTTGCCTTTGCCCTCGTCGCCCCACTGGGCGCCGATCAGGACTATCGCCGGCATGTGCTCTCCTACGTTGCTTTCGTGCAAGGACGTGCTGCAGATCTACAAGAACGGATGCAGCAGTCACCATTTGTCGCAGGCGCGACAGTGGCCGGAGGAACAGTCTAGCCGAGCCGGTGAGCTGGCCCGCATGCCGCTACGGCGGATCCGAAACGAGGGCACTATGGTCGTGACGAGGTTCGACCGAAGACCGAGGAGCGCCGTGACACCGTTCGTTCTGCACTGCGGAAATCCGCTTCTGCCGATCGCGCTGACCGACGTCCCGCTGCGCAGCGCCGATGCCGTACCGACCGACGACGATTGCAGCGCCCTTTTCTCCGACATCGAATCAGCTCCCGCACCCCGCATCATCGTCCTGGGCGACGACGCCTCCCTGGCCGCCGTACTGACCCGGTTGATGCGTGCCGACCGCCTGCACGTCGAAGTCGCCTTCGTACCGGAGGCCGCGACCAACGCAGCCCACATCTACAAACTCGGCACCGGATCACGCGCCGCCAAAGTGGCGCTCACCGGAACGGCGTCGAGCACACCCCTCATTCGCGACGACGCAGGCAAAGCCGTCGTCGGTCGGGCGCTCCTCGGCGGTGCCGACGGCGCGGAACTCGCGGGCGAGGCCTACGTCGACGACACCCGCCTGTTCTCCGGGGTCGTACCCGGCGTCGAGGTGGCACCTACCCCTGAGCTGCCGGGCCTGCGCGCGCGAGTGATCGGCCGTCGCCGGCTGCTGCCCCGCCGCTGGGTGAGCGGGCGCGCGATGCAACTCGGCTCCCCCGCAGCCCAACTACTGCGCGACGGCATCGCCGGCGACAGAACGGTGAAGAGATCCACGTTCTACCGCCACGATCAGGAGTGGTTGCTGGTCCGATGACCGTTCCGCTGATCCGATGACCGTTCCGCTGCGACGCAGTCCCGTTATGCCGAGCCCGGTGTTCGTTGCCGTTCTCGCTGTCGCAGGAGTGGGCGGCGCGCTTGCCTGGACGGCCGAGGACGTTACGTCCTTCTCGGCGCGGCTCGGGGTGTTCGTTCTGGTCCTCGCCGGCTGGATTGCCTCGGTGTGCTTGCACGAGTTCGGCCACGCCTTCACCGCATTTCGCGCCGGAGATCGCGAAGTCGAGCTCCGCGGCTACCTGACGCTCAACCCGCTGAAGTACACCCATCCGTTGCTCTCGATCGTCCTGCCGGTGGTGTTCATCGCGATCGGCGGAATCGGCCTGCCGGGCGGCGCCGTGTACCTGCGCACCGGCCAGTTCTCGGCGTCGACGCAACGGCGCATCGCCCTGGCCGGCCCGTTCGCCAATGCCGTTGTCGCCGTTGCACTTCTGGTCGTCATCAGACTGTTCGGCACCGACGGCACCCACGCCGCATTCTGGTACGGGCTCAGCTTCCTGGCGTTCCTGCAGATAATGGCCACCATCCTGAACCTGATTCCTGTGCCGGGACTCGACGGGTACGCCGCACTGGAGCCCTCGCTCTCACCCGCGACGAGGGCATCGCTGGCCCAGTTCAAGACGTACGGCTTGCTCGTACTCGTGGCCTTGCTGTTCGTGCCCGCAGTCAACTCCGCATTCTTCGGAGCGATCTACACCCTGTTCGGGCTGTCCGGTGTTCCCGAGTTCTTCGCCGGCAACGGCAACTACCTGATGCGATTCTGGGCCTGACACTTCGCTCGGTAGCGGAACAAGCTGCACGGTATCGAACGCGATCGACGGGATTCCGAAAATTCGGGCAGGTTCTGCGCATTCTTTCCCAACACTGTCGGTGCCGGGTCGCATAATTTCCGCATGACGACGTGGAACGAGTTTTCGACTGCAGCCCCGAACTTGGCATCGGCGGTCAGGGCCAGATTCACCGCCCACAAACACCATGTTCTTGCGACGCTACGAGCAGACGGCTCACCGCGAGTGAGCGGAACCGAGGTGGAGTTCGACGCCAGCGGCGTACTGCGCCTCGGGTCGATGCTCGGCGCGGTCAAAGCGCGAGACCTGCAGCGCGACGGACGGTTCGCGCTGCACAGCAATCCGGGTCACCACTCCATGGACGGCGGTGATGCAAAGATCAGCGGAGTTGCCGTCGAGATCACCGATCCGGCTGTGCTGCAACCGATATTCGACGCCGCGCCGGGCGAACTGGTGCCGTATCACGTGTTCGATCTCGACATCACCGAGATCGTGCTGACGTCCCTGGTGGACGATCACATGCAGATCGACGTGTGGCGTCCGGGTGACGCCGAGGTTCGTACCGTCACCAGGTGAGCTCTTCCTTGCACGTCCGACCGTGCGCCGCCGGCTCGACCTGCACCGTGGCGTGGTCGAGTCCGTAGGTGGACAACAACGACTTGGCACGATCGAGCACCATCGACGACGACCCCTCGCACTCGAGATGCACTGTGGCCACATCCATTCCGGTGGTGAGCGTCCACACGTGCAGGTCGTGCACTCCGGTCACTCCGGGAAGTGCGCTCAGGTCCCCTGTCAACGCGTCCACGTCGACGTCTGCTGGACTGGCCTGGGTGAGAATGCGTAGCGCCGAGCCGGCCAGCTTGATCGCTCGCGGGATCACCCACAGAGAAATCAACACACCCACGACGATGTCCACCCAGGTCCACTGGAACAGCAGCATCAGCACACCGCCGACGAGCACCCCGACACTGCCGACCGCGTCGGCCAGGACTTCCATGTATGCGCCGCGGACCGCGAGCGAATCCTTGGCGTCGCCGCGAATGAGCAGCATGACAACGATATTGGCCGCGAGACCGGCCGCCGCTGTGAGAATGAGTGGTAGGCCCGGGATTTCGGGAGCATCACCGATCCTAGATATCGCCTCGTACATGATGAAGGCCGCAACACCCAGCAGCAGAACAGCATTGGCGATGGCGGTCAACACCTCGGCGCGGTGCCAGCCGAAAGTTCTTGCCGCGGCGGCGCTTCCCTTACGTGCCAGCAGAAGTGCAATCAATCCCATGGACATACCGAGTACGTCGGTGAGCATGTGGCCGGCATCGGCGAGCAGTCCGAGCGAACCGATCGCCAGCGCGACGGTTGCCTCGACGACGAGGAACACCGCCAGAATCGCCAGCGCCACGACCATCTTGCGAACGCGGGACCTGGGTGGACCCGCCCCTGCGGACGAATGACCGCCCACTCCGTGACTGTGTCCGTGACCGGCGCCCATGACTCCCCCTTGCGTACCTGTAGCTGCTTCCGGCAGTCACCATATGCGTACATACGCATACATGCAATGGTTCCGCGCCGCTACAGGCTCTGGTTCACACCTCGGGCGGAACGTGCGGGTTCTTCACCGTCGGAGGAAGGGTCGCCAGCGCCGAAATGCGCTTGAGGCCCGCGACCTGCAACAAGTCGACGATGATCGACCGCAGTTGAGCCAGCACCACGGTCGCCGACAGGCCGGCATTCGAGATCAACTCCGGCTTGGCACCGGCGGCAACCGAACGCAACACCCGCGCAGCCTCCGCCGCATCCGGCTTCTGTCCCGGATCGGCGAGAATCATCTGGCGTAGGACTTCCACCGCATGCGCCAGCTTCTCCACCTCGTCGACGACCCGTGGATCGAGAATCTCGTCGTCTCGCACCAGCGTCAGCGACCGCCGAGCGAGCACCCGAATGTTGCGGACGGCATTGTCGATGGGATCGGCCGTCGCCGCGAGCGCGGCCAAACGATTGCGGTGATTCCAGTACATCGGCGAGATCCGGGCAATTTCCCGGCCGCCCTTGAGGTCGGTTCGGAGCGCATCGATACCCGACTGTGTTGCACGCGCCTTACGCAACGCATCCTCGATCGGTTTGGGATCGTTCGCCACCAAACCGTCGGCCACCTTTTGCAACACACTGGAAGCCGTAGCCAGAACGTTCGCCGCATCCTTGCGCGCACGCCACACCGGATGCGTCGGAATCAACGCCACGATCGCAATGCCCACCAGACCACCGACCAACGCGTCGACCATACGGTTGGGGCCACCCATGTTGCCCGGCGGGATAAGGGTCGCCACCAGCACCGCGGATGATCCGGCCTGCATCGCGATGATCGGACCACCGTCGAGGAACACCGCGGCCGACATCGCCAACACGACCACCAACGCGATCTGCCACGGCCCGCTACCGATCAACGAGATGAGCAGATCTCCGATGCCGATGCCCACCGTCACTCCGACGACGAGCTCCGCCGATCGGCGCAGGCGAGCACCGAGCGAGACGCCCAGCGAGACGACAGCGGCGATCGGAGCGAAGAACGGGCTCTGGTGACCGACGATGTCCGTCGCGACGAACCACGCCACACCTGCCGCCAACGCACACTGAATGATGGGCAGCAGCGACAACTTCAGCCGAGCACTGCCCGACTTCAGCCGGGTCCGGCCTCGCGCCCGGCTGGCGCGGGCCCGATCAGCCCAGGCCGAGCGCTTCTGCTGCCTTGGGGTCACAGTCTTCGAGGAGGTCGAGGCAGCGGGCGTACTCGTCGCTCTCGTTGATGTCGCGGGCGGCTTTGGCGAGGACTGCGACGCATCGGAGGAATCCGCGGTTGGGCTCATGGCTGTACGGGACCGGCCCGAATCCCTTCCATCCATTACGACGCAACTGGTCCAGACCTCGGTGATATCCGGTACGCGCATAGGCGTACGCGGTGATGGTGGCACCCGATTCGAGCGCGCCCTCGGCGAGATATGCCCACGCGATGGACGCCGTCGGATGCGCAGCTGCGACCGTCTCGGGGGCCTCGTGATTGAGCAGTGCGGATTCGGCCTCGTCGTCGCCGGGCAACAGTGTGGGTTGGGGTCCGAGCAGATCACCGAAAGAAGTCATGGCGCTCATTGTGCCCCTACGTCACCGAATCGTGTCCGAACACCCCCGCATCGCTCGCGTCGAGCTGCGGAGACGGTCGATAGGCTGCCAGCTGACGAAATTTCAGACATACCGCTCTTGCGAGAATTCGGTGAACGAGGGAGAACGCATGCCGGACGAAAAGAAGAATGCGCCCTCCGAGGCCGACGCCGCCACCGAGAAAATCGAGCTGACGAAGAAACTGGCAGCACCGACAGAGAATTCCAGCACCGAGAAGGTTGTCACGCCGCCCGCGGACGAACGGGCGGCACCGGTCGCGAAACCGATCGCGGCACCGCGTCGTATTCCGCCGCGAAACACCGGAGCTGGTTCCTCGAAAGCTGTTGCGGCAGAGGAGAAAGCTGTTGCGGCAGAACGGAAAGCGCCGGCAGTGGCGCCGCCACCGGTCGGGCCCCGCAAGATCGAGCCACAGCAGGTCGGTGTGAAGCAGGTCGGTGCCAAGCAGGCAGTTCCCCAGCGCGTCGGACCGCCGCCCGCGGAGCCACGGAAGCCGAGCCACAAGAATTGGTGGGCGGCACTGGTGGCCGCGGTGGTCGTAATCGCAGCGGTTGCCGCTGGGGCATACCTGCTGATCGACCGCACGAGCGAGGACAACTCACCGGAAGCGCAGATCCGGTCGACCGTCGAATCGTTCACCAGAGCGCTGGCCACCGGTGACCTGGCCACGCTCCGCAGCACTTCGTGCGGCGACCTGGCGACCTTTTACCGCGACATCCCAGACGCCGAGTTCGCCGACGTCCACCGCGTCTCCGTCGAACAGGGCAGTATCCCGACGGTCGACAGCATCGACGCCATTCAGGTCACCGACGCCACCACCGCGATCGCGCAGGTGATCGCGCACACCGACGCCAATCCCAACGATCGGTCGCCGCGCACCTTCGACCTACGCCTGGAAGGCGATCAGTGGAAGGTGTGCAGCTGACGCTGCAGTGGCGCGGGCAAGTGCCACAAGGGGCACTTATCCACACCACTGCCGGCTAGCCGGCACTCACGCTGCGGCCGGCGGACTTGAGGTCGTTGCACGCCTCGACGACACGGGCCGTCATGCCGGCCTCGGCCTTCTTGAGGTAGCTGCGCGGGTCGTATGCCTTCTTGTTGCCGACCTCGCCGTCCACCTTCAGCACACCGTCGTAGTTGGAGAAGAAGTGCCCGGCGATGGGACGGCTGAACGCGTACTGGGTGTCGGTGTCGACGTTCATCTTCACGACGCCGTATTCGAGGGCCTCGTCGATCTCGCTCTTCGCCGAGCCCGATCCGCCGTGGAAGACGAAATCGAACGGCTTGGAACCCGATGCCAGACCGAGCTTCTCCGTCGCCACCTTCTGGCCGTCGGCGAGCACGGAAGGCTTGAGCTTGACGTTGCCCGGCTTGTACACGCCGTGCACGTTGCCGAAGGTGGCCGCCAGCAGGTACCGCGAGCCCGCGTCCCCTGCACCGAGCGCCTCGACGGTCTTGAGGAAGTCTTCGTTCGAGGTGTAGAGCTTGTCGTTGATCTCGGCCTCGACACCGTCTTCCTCGCCGCCGACGACACCGATCTCCACCTCGAGAATGATGTTCGCAGCCGCAGCGCGGGCGAGCAGATCCTTGGCGATCTCGAGGTTCTCGTCGATCGGGATGGCCGAGCCGTCCCACATGTGCGACTGGAACAGCGGGTTCTTGCCTGCGTCGACGCGTTCCTGCGAGATCGCGATCAGCGGACGCACGTACGTGTCCAGCTTGTCCTTGGGGCAGTGGTCGGTGTGCAGAGCGATGGTGACGTCGTACTTGGCGGCGATCACATGTGCGAACTCGGCGAGCGCCACGGCACCGACGACCATGTCCTTGATACCGAGCCCGGAGCCGAACTCGGCACCACCGGTCGAGAACTGGATGATGCCGTCGCTACCCGCGTCGGCGAATCCCTTGATGGCGGCGTTGATGGACTCGGAACCCACACAGTTGATTGCCGGAAAAGCGAACTTGTGTTCCTTCGCCCGGCCCAGCATCTCGGCGTAGACCTCGGGAGTTGCGATAGGCACGGCGTCATTCCTCCATTGAAAGTTCGATTGTGTCCCGTGCAGTATGGCAACTACCGGGCCCGGGTGTCGTGCATACCCGCTCTTGCAGGGGCCGCGAAGCGTCGTCCTATTCATGGTCGCGCGTCACCAACTGTTCAGGAGTTGCCAGTTTCGGCCGGTAGTGTGGGCGCGGTGAGTCTTCTAGCTGCCTCGGAATCGGTGACGACCAATCTGGCCCTGTTACCTGGATTCCTCGACCCGGTGAACCTGCTCAACTCTTTCGGGCACTGGGTGCTCATCGGGCTCCTGCTGGTGGTGTTCATCGAGTCGGGCCTACTGTTCCCGCTGCTACCAGGCGATTCCTTGCTCTTCACGGCCGGGTTGATCGCAGCGTCGAAGTCCACCGAGATCGAGCCGTTCGCATCGATCTGGACGCTCGTCATCCTCATTCCGATCGCGGCGATTCTCGGCGATCAGGTCGGCTTCCTCATCGGAACCAAGGGCGGTGCCGCTCTCTTCAAGAGCAACGACGCGCGATTCTTCAAGAAGAAATACATCGACGAGTCGCACCTGTTCTTCGAGAAGCACGGTCCGATCACCATCATCCTTGCGCGCTTCGTTCCGATCGTGCGGACATTTGCTCCGGTCGTCGCCGGTGCGTCGCACATGAAGTACTCGCTGTTCCTCACCTACAACGTCGTCGGCGGCATCCTCTGGGGCGCGGGCGTGACGGTGTTGGGGTACCTGCTCGGGCAGATCGCGTTCATCCGCGAGCACGTCGACATCATCTTCCTGATCATCGTGGCCGTCTCCGTACTGCCCATCGTCATCGAGGTCGGCAAGCGAATGATCAGGGCCCGTAAGACTCCGCTCGGCGAGGCAGCCGACGCGATCGAGGCCGACGCCCCGGACACCAAGTCCTGATAGAGATCTTCCGAAAGTGATCGAGCCTGTGCATTCGATTACCACCACTCTGAGCGCATCGGCGCTGCAGGACGTGTCCACGCAAGCAGCCGGTAGCTTCGGTCCACTCCAGACGGCGGGCCCCCTCGTCGTGTGGGTCGTCGTGATGGCTTTCGTGTTCATCGAATGCGCAGTGATCATCGGCCTGTTCCTACCCGGGGATTCGATGCTGATCACAGCGGGCATCGTCATGGCGACGCACGCGTCGGGCACCGGGCACATCTGGGCACTCTCGGTCGGTGCGATGGTGGCCGCAATCGCGGGCAACCAGGTGGGGTACATGATCGGCCACCGAACCGGCTCGACGCTGGTGGCCCGAAAAAATGGCAAGTACCTCAACACCAAGAACCTGCACAAGGTGAATCTGCTGCTCGAGAAGCACGGATTCTGGGCGGTGCTCGTTGCGCGCTGGATTCCCTGGGTGCGCACACTGTGCCCACTGGTTGCCGGTGCCGCGAAGATGGATCACCGCAAGTACACGATCGCCAGCACCCTCGGCGCAATCATCTGGGCTCCGGTGTTGCTGCTGATCGGGTTCTACTTCGGCTCGTTCATCGAAGGCATCCCGTGGCTGATGCCTTTCGTCCTGATCAGCATGATCGTGCTGCTCGTCGTCGGAACCGGGCTCGGTATCTGGCAGTACCGCAAAGAAATGGCTCGGCCCGAAGAGGCCATCGAGGTCGAAGAGGTCGTCGAGTAGGGAACGACCTAGAACCCGGCGGGAGTGGAGCCTGCGGAACGACCTAGAACCCTGCAGCCGAGACGCGGTAGGCGGCTTCCATCAGCATCCAGCCGCCGAGTTGGACCGACAGATCTCGCTCGGGTACGTCGGACGGTCGGACCGTGCCCTCGGCGAAGGTGGCGATGTGCAGTCCCTGGCCCGGGAATCGCGCTTCGCGGGTCCAGTCGGCTCCGAACAGCGGGTTGTCTTCCACCTCGAGTCGGTTTTCCCACGCGGCCTCGGCCGAGTTCAGCACGATCGCCGCGGCGAGTTCGCGAGCATCATTGTCGGCGTCGGAGTCTCCGGGCAGCTCCACCGCAACCACGGCCAGGTAGCGCGCCAGGATGGAGTTGAACAGGCCACCGTCTCCCCCGCCGCCGCCGGTGATGACGAGGTTGCGGGTCAGATGGTTCTCCACGGCGTCGACCAGAGCGTGGACTCGCTTTGCATGTCTGCGTTCGCCGAGTCGAACCGCGAGTTCGGTCTCGAGGCCGAGCGTGACCCCCTGGCAGTAGCTGTAGATCGCACGTTCCACCTCGCCCTGTTCGCCCGCGTCGACGATCGCGCGAGTTGAGTGCACTCCGTCGACGATCAAACCCGTTCGCGGGTCCCGCAGAGTCCGATTCATCCAGTCCGACATCTCCTGGGCCCGCCACAGTCGACCGGTACGCGCGAGCATGATCGCGGCCGGACCGTTGGCCGGGGCGTTGTGGAAGTCGTCCTTCTTGCGCCACGGGATGCCGCCGCCCTCGGCCGGAGCCCAGGCGTCGAACAATTCCATCTCGATCTGCTGGATCCCACCGCGATTGCCGACGAAGTGCTGCCGCTGTGCGCGTTCGAGTGCCAGCCCGAGCCAGGCCATGTCGTCGTAGTAATTGTTGGTCCATCCGCTGATGTTGCGGGTGCGATGCGCTCGGGTGATCTTGTTCAGTCTGCGACGGCGCTTGGGAGTGAGTTCGCGATCGGCGGCATCGATCGCACAGTCGAGCAGATGGGCCTGCCACCAGTAGTGCCAACGCAGGAACAACCGTTCACGGCTGACCGGAGGCCAGGCCACGACTCCGAGCGTCGTACCGGGCAGCCCCCACAGCCGACGCATGTGCCGCGCGACGACGGCCCCCTCCGCAGCGTCCGCACGCTGCGACCACAACTCCTGCATACCGAAGATCCTGCCACTACCGTTGCTGATTCGTTACATCCCGCCCCGGATCAGCGCGCTGTCACCAGGCAGTGTCGAGGTCGGCATGCTGCCGAATCCATGCATGCATGGCAATACCAGCGGCGACACCTGCATTGATGCTGCGTGTGGAACCGAACTGGGCGATCGATACCGTCATCGACGACGATTCGCGGGCACCGTCGGTGACGCCCGGCCCCTCTTGGCCGAACAGAAGCAGGCACTCTCGCGGCAGCTCGGCAGTCTCGATCGGTACCGATCCTGGGGTGTTGTCGACGGCGACGACCACGAGGCCCTGCTCGGCGGCGTACGCCATCAAAGCCTCCACCGAATCGTGGTGATGCAGATGCTGGTAGCGGTCGGTGACCATGGCACCGCGGCGGTTCCATCGACGTCGCCCGACGATGTGCACAGCCTGGGCGGCGAATGCATTCGCCGTGCGCACGACCGTGCCGATGTTCGCGTCGTTGGTGAAGTTCTCGATAGCGACGTGCAGCGAGTGGCGTCGAGTGTCGATGTCTTCGACGATGGCCTCGCGCCGCCAGTAACGGTAGGCGTCGACGACGTTGCGGCGGTCGCCACCGGCGAGAAGCTCGGGATCCAACCGTGGATCGTCGGGCGGTGGTTCGGAGTGGGAATCGGCCCAGGGCCCGACGCCGTTCGGGTTCTCACCCCATTCGGTGGGACCGAGGTCTTCCGGCGGAGAACTACTGTCGTCGCTCAATAGACTTCGTTGCTGTCCGGTGCGATGCGGAATCCGTGGCCGGTTGCATCGTCGACGCACGAGATGCCGTTCTCTGCGGATGTGCAGGTGAAGCCGGCCTCGGCGATGGTAGCGCCCACAGCCAACGGTGGATCGATCGTTTCGCCGCCCGAGGTGTACACCACTCCGCCCGAACACATGAATGCCGCGGGCCCATCGTTGGTGACTCGAATTCCGTTGCCCCAGTTGATCATACAATCGTCCGGCCGTGGCGGAACCGGGTTGGTGGTGCCCTGACATCCGGCCTCGGTACGGCTCGACAACGGCACGATGCCGCACTGGAACAGACCGTCCGGAGAACTGAAGTAGTACGCACCCCCGATGGCCGCATACGTCGTCTGCGGTTCGGCGGTGGGCGGTGGTTCGGCCGGCGGCGGAGGCGGAGGGAGCGGAAGCTCGGTTGTCGTCGCCGGGGCGACGGTAGTGGTGGGCGCAGTTGTCGTCGTCGGCGCAGGCGTCGTGGTCGACGTCGGCGGTGGGGGCGCAGCCGCGGACTCACCGCTACAACCGGAGAGAACGAGAGCCGTGGCCGCCCCGATCCCGACCAGCCAACCTCGCACCGAACGAATTCTTCTGGACCTGCCCGAACCCAACCTGCCCGAACCACACGTGCTCAGCATGAAGAAACCCCGACCCACCTTTCGACACCGATTGCTCGAAAGACCGACGATACCGGCGTGCCGCCCGCATCGTTCGACGAAAAGTCCTAGGTGTGGCTCAGGCGCCGGTTGACCTCACGAGTGAGCCACGCGGGCGAGAAGCGTGAGCCGAGCGAGAGCGCCTTGGAAGGCAAGCCGACCGGGAAATGCACCTTGTGCAACCGACGCTTCACCGGACGCGTCGCGTCGAAGATCGCGTCGGACACATCTTTCACGGTGAGCTTGATACCCAACGAGCTCGTGGTGCCCGTCGAGACGCCCTGGGTCATCGCTGTCTGGACGAACAACGGCCACATGGCCTTGACCGAGATGTCGTACTTGCTCCACTCGAGATCCAACGCCTCGGTGACGCCGCGCACCGCGAACTTGGACGCGCCGTAGGTCACCAACTCGGGCTGACCGTAGATGGCCGAGGCGGAGCACATGTTGACGACCTGCGCGCCCGCGGTGTCCTTCAGGTAGGGAAAGGCTGCGAGGGTGCCGTAGATGACCCCGTTGAAGTTGATGTCGATCTGACGACGGTGCACCGACAGCGGCATGTCCTCGAAGGCACCCGCGGCCAGAATTCCGGCGTTGTTGATCAGAATGTCGAGTCGACCATCGCCCTCCCCGACGAACTCCTTCAACCGGGTTTCCCACTGGTCGGAGTTGGTTACATCCAAGATGCCGGTAACTACACGGCCGCTGAGCGAGGCAGCTTCCTTGCCGAGTGATGCCAAGCCCGTCTCGTCGATGTCGTACGCACCGACGAGGTAGCCACTGGCTGCGAACTTGAGAGCAGTTGCGCGGCCGATACCTGCTGCTGCGCCTGAGATGAAGACAGTTGGTCGAGTCACATCGAACACCGTACATGTAACCCTACTTACCGGTAACCCCCTATCGTCGAATATCGAACCACCGCTGTGGGCGGCCCAGGAGTGTCGAAGTGAGCAACGCGAGAATCGTGCGTGCCGTCGTCATCGTGACGATCGTGTATGCGGTCGTGCTGGCGGTATGGATCGGCTGGCTCAACCCTCGAACGCCGCCCGGAACGCTTCCGTACCAGCTCGCCGCCCTGGTTGCCGGATTCGGCGCGGCACTCGGCCTGGCGATGATGATCGCCGGACGCCCGACGCGTGAGCAGAAGCAACTGATCGAGCACGGCGTCGAAGGGTGGGCGACGGTGGATGCCATCCGCCGGATCGATGACGACACTGCCGAGCTGGACCTGGAATTCACCGTGCCGGGCTCGAGCAGCTACTTCGGCAAGATCGTCTACGACATCCCTGATTCCGACACCGCCCGGTTCGAGCCGGGGACGGTGATCGCGGTCCGCGTCGACCCGGCCCATCGTGAACGGGTGCTGCTACTGCCCCGACCGCAAAGCCTCGACGAGTAGGACCTGCGCCGCTACGTACGTCGCCAGGATGATCGCCTCGGCGGTCCGCCGCTGACGGTCACCGGTCAGGAACAGTCGACGGAACACGATCAGCGCATCGGATGCAGTGAACAACGTGCCGCCGATCATCAGCCGTCGATCGCCGCCGCGTGCCAGGGAAACGGCAGAAAGCGTCGACGTGGTTGCCAGCACCGCTCCGTACGCCGACAGGGTCGATGCCACCGCCGGCTGCCGTCGGGCGAGGAGCACCGCCGCGGCCGCCCATCCGGCGTACCTCGGAATCGCGTCGATCAATGTCGGTCGCGCACCCCGGCGAAGAAGCAGACAGGTATAACTTCCCTGCATCACCGCGAACGCACGCGCGCCCCATTCCAGAGCGGAATCGTCGTCGGGATCGATCAACAGAACATCACCGGCGGTCGCCGCGACGAGACCGGCCAACAGCACTCGGTCGCGGGCCGGATCGAGCCCGGTCGCCAACGCCGGAACGATCAGCGGCTTGGCGATGCGTTGCAGCTGCGTCGAGCCGGCCCAGGCTCCGACCGCCGTCACGGCCCCGGCGACAAGAGCAGCAGCGCGGGCACGCCGCACCCGGTCGACTGTCATCCCACTCCTTCCACCGAACCCATCACAACCGACATCACATGTGACGCTGACCCCTAGTGCTTGATACTCGCAGGTCGCGTCGTCATCGTGGAAAGGTCGGTCGGAATCATTTCGAGGTAGTGGGGACCATCATGCGCCGCAAACTCACCGGGCAGGCCCGCTCGGCACACACTGACCTCTCGGGCTACCCCAACCCGTTGCTCCGCGACTGCGACGTCCGTCAGGCCCGCATCAAGCACTGGGTCACCGCGCTGCTGATCGTCATGATTCCGGTGTCGCTGTGGATCGGGCTGAGCGCCCATGCCGATCAGCAACAGCGCCTGGAAAATCAGAGCAGCTCGATCCACCAGGTCACCGCAACCACGACGGCCACTGCCGAGACGACGTCCGTTGCATCGACCGAGTTCGGCTCGTCCGGGGCCGCAGCTGCCACCGCCGTCGACTCGCGCTGGGTCTACCGGGGCGTCGAGCACACCGGGCGCGTCAGCGTCGACACCGGTTCTCCGGCCGGCACCACCACCCCGATCTGGGTCGACAACAGCGGCAACCTGAGCTTGCGACCACTGACGTCGTCGGACGTCGTCGCCGCGTCCATCTTCAATGCACTAGGTAGCTGGGTGCTGGCCGCGGTAGGTCTCATCGGCTTCTACCACCTGATGTGCTTCCGGTACGACGGTCGACGTAACGCGGAGTGGGATCGCGACATCGCCGATCTCCTGAGCCGACACTGACTCGCCCCCTATGTGCATCGGGCGTAAGGCCCGCGTTGCGATAGATAGTTAGTGTATGTAACAATAAATCCGTGAGCCACTCCGACGAAGACATCCGGGACCTCCTCTCGCAGCTGGTCACCAGCTCGTCGCGCTTCGTCCGATTGGCCGCCCGGTTCGGCAGCGACGAATGGCCGCGAGCGTGGATGCGAGCCCTGTCGTTGCTCGAGGAGTATCAGCCACTGCGCATCAGCACCTTCGCCGAGCTGGATCGATGCTCCCAACCGTCGGCGACGGCGTTGCTCGCCAAGCTGAGCAACGCCGACCTCGTCACCAGACGATCCGACCCCGACGACTCGCGCGCAGTGCTCGTCGAGATGACCGAGGCCGGCCATCGTTGGCTCGCCGACGGTCGACGCCACCTCGTCGACGGACTGGTCCCGTACCTGTCCGACCGCGACCCAGAACAGATCCAGAAACTGACCGACGGCTTGAGCGAGCTTCGCAGCATTCTCGAGCCCGTCGATCACGGATTGAGAGGAACTCTTTCGTGACCGCCAGCACCTCCTCCGACAGCCTCATGAAGCAACCGCGCGCGGTATGGGCTGTCGCCTTCGCCAGCGTAATCGCCTTCATGGGCATCGGCCTCGTGGACCCCATCCTCAAGCCGATCGGTGAGCAACTCGATGCCTCGCCGTCCCAGGTGTCGCTGCTGTTCACCAGCTACATGCTCGTCACCGGCGTCGCGATGCTGATCACCGGAGTGGTGTCCAGCCGCTTCGGCCCGAAGCGCACCCTGCTGGTCGGCCTGGCAATAATCGTCGTCTTCGCCGCTCTGGCCGGCACGTCCGGATCGGTCGGCGAGATCATCGGCTTCCGCGCAGGCTGGGGACTGGGCAACGCGCTGTTCATCGCCACGGCGTTGTCGACCATCGTCGGCGCGGCGTCGGGCGGAGTCGCTCGCGCGATCATCCTCTACGAGGCCGCGCTGGGTATCGGCATCGCGACCGGTCCCCTCGTCGGCGGTGTCCTGGGCGGGTTCAGCTGGCGTGGACCGTTCTTCGGTGTCGCCGTCCTCATGGCCGTCGCGTTCATTCTGCTCATCGTCATGCTCCCGGACACCCCGAAGCCGGCGCACACCACGTCGATTCTCGACCCGTTTCGCGCGCTCCGGCACCGCGGATTGCTGACCGTCGGCATCACCGCGCTGCTCTACAACTACGGCTTCTTCACCCTGCTCGCCTACACACCGTTTCCGCTGGACATGGGCACCTACTCGATCGGTTTCATCTTCTTCGGCTGGGGCCTGTGCCTGGCCGTGGCGTCGGTGTTCGTCGCGCCGAAACTGCAGCGGGCCTTCGGAACGCTGAACATGATGATGCTCGCGCTACTGCTGTTCGCCGTCGACCTGGGCGTCATGGCGATGTTCACCGAGAACAAAACCGTGCTGATCGTGGGAACCGTCGTGGCCGGGTTGTTCCTCGGCGTCAACAACACCCTGATCACGGAGACCGTCATGATCTCGGCACCGGTCGAGCGGTCGACGGCATCAGCGGCGTACAGCTTCGTTCGCTTCACCGGTGGCGCAGCGGCGCCGTACCTGGCAGGCAAGCTGGGCGAATCGAACATGCACGTTCCGTTCTGGGTGGGTGCCGCGTGCACTGCGCTGGCGATCGTCGTCCTTGCCACCGGACGGAAGGTGCTCGCCCACGTCGACGACCACGAACCTGCACCGCACAGCATCGACGAGGCCCGTGCCGTGACGGTCGGCGACTGAAATACGTTCATCCGAAAGCCTTTTCGCGACGGTCGAGATCATGCATCTCGGCCGTCGAGCCCTATTCGGGATCCCACTGGTCACATCAGTCTCATGAGTAACACTTTCATAACCAATTCTCAGGTAAAGCCTATTTCGGTTTGATGGACCGGCCGGTTGGTTTACGGTCCAGTCATCACGGTTGTTCGTGTGACTCACCAACAACACTCGTTCCGCGTGGGAGAACGAGTGTGCGCAGCACGATGCTGCCACTGACCGAAAGGCCACAATCTTCATGTCGCAGAAGTCGATCGCCAGGTCCAAGAAGGCGCGCCTCGCCGCTGCCGGGGCCGCCATGGCACTGTCCCTCTCCATCGTCGCACCGGGAATCGCCAGTGCTCAGGAGCAGACCCCGGGTAGCTCGGATAGCTCTGAAGTCGAGCAGGAGCCTTCTGATCAGGGAACCGAAAACACCGAGGGATCCGAGTCCCAGACTCCTGCCGGTGAAGCTGGTACCTCCGTCGACGGATCCGCAGAGGCCGGCCTCGACGCGCAACTCAAGGTCGAAAACCAAGCGGTAACTCCTGAAGATGCCGCTGCCGCTGCTGCAGCCGTCGCAGCTGTCCCGCCCCCCGCGGCCCCCTCCGACATCCGTCCGCTCCCACAGATCGTGCCCGGCATCGTCATGAACGACGACGGCACCGCGACAGTCAGTCTCGATATCATCCCGCAGCTCTCGGACGCCGAGAAGCAGGCGATCACCGACGCCGAAGCAGCCAGCAAGCTCGCCGCCCAAGCATCGGCCGCAGCCCAGGTACGACTCGACAAAGCAAATGCCGACAACACCGCAGCGAGCACCGATGCCACCAAGGCTGAAGTTGCTGCAGCCGAGGCAGATGCCAAGGCGAAGGCCGCCGTACTGGCTTCCACCAACGCAAAAACCCAAAGCGCTGCTGCAAGTGCGGCTGTGACCGCAGCCAAGAACACTGCTGCCGAACTGCAGACCAAGGCAAACGAGACCAAAGCGGCCGCGGACAGCGCAGCCACCGCGGCAGCGACCGCCGAAGCAACGGCCAAAGATTTGGAAGCCAAGGCCGCAGCGGGCGACCCCGAAGCTGCGGCGGCAGCGGCGCAGGCCCGCATCGATGCCGATGCAAAGGCCGAACTTGCCGCCGAAGCCAAGGTCGAAGCCGATGCGTCGACCAAGGCGCTCCAAGACTCGGTGAAAGCCGTTCAGGATTCGTTCAAGAACTTCAACCTCGCCAAGGTAACGGCAGCAGTTCAAGCCGCGGCAGCCACCGCGGCAAAGTCACTGGCTCTGCACATCGAGGCCCAGAGCGCCGCTGCAGTAGCAGCAATGGCCGAGCAGAACGCGGTGAACCTGAAGGCTGTGGCCGACGCGGCTGCGGGTGAAGACACCGAGGCAGGCAAGGCAGCGGCAGATGCTCGCGACAAGGCCGATGCGGCGAAGGTCGATTCGGACGCGAAGGCCGCGGCGGCAGCAGCTGCTCAGACAGCACTCGACGAAGCGCCGTCCGGTGCCGACATCGCAGCGTTGCAGGCCGAGGCAGACAAGGCCGCGCAGGCAGTGCTGGACGCTGAGGCCGCCGTGACAACTACGGCGGCCGAGGCACAGCTCAAGGCCGACGCGGCAGCCAGTGCGAAGGTCAAGGCCACCGATGCCGCGGCACAGCTGAAGCTCGCTCAGGACGCAGCAGCAACGGCAAAGGCCAACTCCGACGCCAAGGCCAAGGTCGAAGCCGACCTCAAGGCCGAGGCAGCCGAATTGGCCGCCAGTGGACCGAAGTTCAGCTTGACCATCAATCTCGGCAATACCGTCAAGGAAGACGTTCCGGTCACCGAGGTCGACGACACCACCGTCGTCGTCGACAAGACCGGTGTCTCGTTGGTCGGCGTCAAGAACGAGGACGGATCGTTCACCGTCGCGGACTACTTCACCACCGACGCGAACGGTGTCGTCACCGTTGCCGGCGATCTGCCGCCGGTCGATCTTGCACTCGGCGACTCCTCGAACGAGGCGTCGGGCGGATCGGACAGCTCGTCCAACACCCCGGTGATCCTGGCCGGAGTGGGCGTGGTCGTAGTAGCGGCAGCGGGTGGAGCGTTCTACCTGCGTCGCCGTAACTCTTCCGATGCCACCTCGTAGTACCCGCTGGCTGTGGACGGCGATCCTGACCTTCGTCCTACTCGTATCAGGTTGTGCGAGTGACGAAGTCGGGATCGCCGCACCAGATCGCTCGCCGGTGCAGTCGCAGCTTTCTGCGGCGGCACCGGCGAGCGACGTTGCGCCCGCCCAGCCGGAATACATCGAACTCCGGTCTTCTGACGGCTCGACCTATCTGAGCAGCCCCATCTATCCCGATCCGCTCTACCGCGGCGGCGAGAGCGGCCAGGTGCTGAACCCGGTGGACGAACTACCCGCCTGGTGGGCCGAGAGCGGTATGCCGGGAACCTCGACCGAACAAACGGTAGTTGTTGCCGGACACAATTATTCGAAGCGGGACGCCCCGTTCAAGGCGCTGCGGGTGGTAGCTCCGGGCGACACCGTCGTATTGCGCACTGCCACTGGAACACTGGAGTACGCGGTCCAAACGGTCGGCCCACTACCGAAGGGATCGCTGCTCGCCGATAACGAACTTCGCAAGTCGGTGCCAGGTCGACTGATCCTGGCCAACTGCGACGTCCAGGGCGGCGAGCCCACCGACGACAACTTCGTCGTCGTCGCGCAATTGGTTCGCTAGCAAGCGATCTTGCGACCGGGGCTACAGACCGAGGTATGCCAAGCCGAGCAGGGATCGATATTCGAGCCCCTCGGAGGCAATGACCTCGTCCGCCCCGGTCGTCCGGTCGATCACGGCGAGCGGAGCGATCCGCCGGCCCGCCCCCAGGGGTTGGCAGCTGAGCGATAACGAGTTACGTCGGCAGATAGAGGAAAGCCGATCTCACGAACTGCGAGCGACGAACCGAAGATTTCATCGTGGTTGCGCAGCCGTACCAGTCGTTCCATACAGGTGAAGATGCTCAAACCCCTTGTATTCATGCGCATGATACGTACGATTAAATCATGAATACTTCGAGACCACTCCGCGTCGCCATCGTCGGTGCCGGACCGGCAGGCATCTACGCCGCCGACGCGC
>NZ_JASHKQ010000009.1 GCF_030056795.1 Rhodococcus sp. IEGM 1381
GCACTGACATTCATCGACACACTGTTGAGTTCTCAAAGAACACGCACACACCATTCACCTCCGAGCTGAAGCTCGTGGGTGTCCGGGGCAACCGTTCCAGCTTAGATCAGATGATCGAGCACAGTCAAACTGGCTTCTCATCTATGAAGGAGTCCAACCTTGCGGTTCAACTACCTTCATTGTGCCGAGCGAACTCCGCGTTGCTCAGGCCTCGCGGTCTGGGCTGGCGTCCGTGTCGCTCTGACCTGGACAAAGTTACGCCCCGGGCAACAACGCGTCAAATCCCCAGGTCGTTCGCACGCGAATTGTGTGAACAGCCTGGTCGCAACCGATCGACTACCCACCTGACGGGCGTAGTAACCAAATTACATGGATGTGACTCCGGCCACTGACAACAAGCGAAGCTAGCTAGAGACCCGCGCGCCTGCGAAGTTCCGCTTTCCGCGTCGGACCACAAGCCACCGTCCGTGCAGAAGATCGTCCGCGGTGGGCGTCCAGTCCTCGTCGGAAATCTTGACGTTGTTGACCGATGCGCCGCCCTCCTTGACCGCGCGTCGGGCAGCGCCCTTGCTCTCGCTCAACCCCGTAGCGACGAGCAGATCGACGATGGTGTTCGGTGCACCTGCTTCGATGTCCGCCACGGACGCTTCCTGTAGCGCGGCGGCGAGCGTCTTTTCGTCGAGTTCCGTCAGTTCGGCCCGTCCGAAGAGCGCCTGGCTGGCGAGTTCGACCGATCGCGTCGCCGCTTCACCGTGAACGAGTGTGGTCATCTCGGCGGCCAGGCGCTTCTGCGCTTCGCGCGCGTGCGGACGCTCGGTGGTCGCCAACTCGAGTTCTGCCAACTCGTCCTTCGGCAGGAACGTGAACCAGCGCAAGTACTTCACTACGTCCGCATCACCGGTATTCACGAAGTACTGGTACCAGGCGTACGGGCTCGTCATCTCCGGGTCGAGCCACAGGCTGCCGCCTCCGGTGGATTTGCCGAACTTCTTGCCATCGGCGGACGTGACCAGGGGAACCGTCATGGCGTGGACCGACTCGGCGTCCTGTCGCCGGTTCAGTTCCACCCCGGCGATGATGTTTCCCCACTGATCGGAGCCACCGATCTGGAGGCTGCAGCCGTACTGGCGGCGAAGCTGCACGTAGTCGTTCGCCTGCAGCAGCATGTAGCTGAACTCGGTGTACGACATTCCGTCGCTCTCGAGCCTGTTCTTGACCGTCTCGCGGGCGAGCATCACGTTGACCGAGAAATGCTTGCCGATGTCGCGTAGAAAATCGATGGCGGACAGCTCGCCCGTCCACGACAAATTGTTCACCACCACCGCACCCGTAGGGCTTTCGTCCAAGTCGACGAACCGTTCGAGCTGACCACGGATACGCGAGGCCCACTCGGTGACGACCTCGGGAGAATTCATGGTCCGCTCCCCCACGTCGCGAGGGTCACCGATCAGTCCCGTCGCACCGCCGGCGAGAATGATCGGCCGATGTCCGGCCCGCTGAAACCGCTTGAGAGCGAGCAACGGCACCAAGTGCCCTGCGTGCAGCGACGGACCAGTCGGATCGAAACCGGAATACAGCGTGATCGGACCCTCGGACGTCGCTTCCCTCAGCGCGTCCACATCGGTGGACTGCGCAATCAGCCCGCGCCAGGTCATTTCGTCGATGATGTTCTCACTCACGACGTCGATCTTCCCGCATGGACGGATCGACCCGTCGGTCAGGCCCGTGGGCCACCGGGCGCAGCAGCGCGCGGACTGCGTTTGTAGCTCGATACCGCCGAAGATCCACGGATCCAGAAGCGCCACGGTCGATCGGCTGCCAGACTCACCCCGACGCGTGGGCCAGACGCGACAGCCTGGTCCGGCAGCGGGTGCTCGAGTATCCGAAGGGTGACAGCGGCCGAGGCGTCGAACAGTTCCGTTCCGTTGTCCGCCAGCGCGACGCCCAAGGCTCGACCGAGATTGCCCGGCCCACGGGCCCAGCCGGCCTCCACCCGTGCAGACCGTGGACTGCGGCCGGGGCGCCTGCTCTCGACGATGTCATGACCGGCCACCACTTCACCCGCACGGAGTAACACGGCGGCGGCCGTCCCGTCGGGACCGCAGCTGACGTTCATGCACAAATGCAGGCCATAACTCAGGTACACGTACAGCCGGCCCGCCGGCCCGAACATCACCTCGTTGCGGGGTGTCGAACCACGGAAGGAATGCGCCGCCGGGTCGGGCCACGGACCATCGAGTGGACCGCCGTATGCCTCTACTTCCACGATGCGCAGAGACACCTCGCCTGCGTGGACGGTTCCCCCGAGAATGCGTCGGGCTGCATCGTCCGGCTCTCCGCTTTCCAAGTCAGCGACGTTCACCCGTCCCATGATGCTGCGCCCTCGACCACGACGCGCCGACGGGGCTATGACTTCGACATCCGATGAAGTCTGGAGGCCGACATGGCGTTCACCGGGCAACATGCTGTCGAGGTAACTCGCGATCACGATGCTCGGCATCCTGCCGTTCGTCGTCATGTTTCTGATCACGTCGATCTATATGCAGCGCGAACAAACCTCGGGAACGCTCGAACGCCTGCTGATGACGCCGATGTCCAAGCTGGAGCTGCTGGCGACCTACGGCTCCGCGTACTCGCTCGCCGCGGTGGGACGAGCCCTGCTCGCGTGCGCTGTCGCAGTCAGATGCCGAGCTGGTTGAGCGCAGTCAGCAACGTTCTGCCGTTGACCTACCTGGTGGACGCTCTGCGGGAGATATCCCGCCACCAAACGTCACCGGGCGCATGGGGACCGATATCGCTGTGGTCGTGGCGTTCACCGTTGCCGCTCTGACCGGGGCGGCCGCGACACTACGTCGACGAACCCCGTGAGCGACCGGGCGGCCTAGGAAGTGGCGCGGGCCAGAATCGACTCGTGCTCGGCGTCGTCGACATCACGCGCGTCGTCGGCGAGCAGCACCGGGATGCCGTTCTCTATCGGATATGCGCGACGCAGTCGAGGGTTGTAGAGCAGTTCGCCCTCGACCAGCAACAGCGAGCCCTTGTCCACCGGGCACGCGAGGATGGAAAGCAGTGTCGAATCGATTGCCACAAGTGTCCTTCGTTCTGCTCCGACCGAGTCGGAGTGATGTACTCGACCACGCTACCGAACCCGACTTTCGTCCTGCAGGCCGCAATCTCAGGATGACTTTTCGGCTGCCGCGTCCCTACCGACAAACCGCTCGGCAACAACAGCTTTGGTCAAACGTCGGTAACTGTTCGACTCCGAGTCGTAAAACCACGACCGGGCACTGGGCGTCGGGATACCCGCTTCCTTCAGCGCCGTCGCATTGGGCCGATAGGCGCGGCCCACCGGGATTTCGGACACTACGTGCACGATCGCCGGACGCTCGGCCGGAAGCAGCGCACCGAGCGTGTCCGTCAACGCACGAGCGGTGATCACTGCTTCGGGTTGCAGCGAGATGGCGCAGACAGCAACCTCGGTGGCAGCCGCGTCGACACGAACCGACCGTGGACGATCGGCAGTGACGTGTACACCGTAGACCACAGCCGAATCCACCTGGTCGAGATCGCCGACAGCATCGACGATGGGCTGGGTGTAGACCGGGCCGCACGCCGACCGCACGACGGTGTCCTTGCGGTCGATCAGCCAGTAGTCTCCGTCGGAATCGCGTCGGAAGAGATTCTCGGTGGGAATCCATGCGTCCGTGGGCTCGAAAACACCGCGCATCACATGGCTGGTCGCTTCGCCCTCGCCACTCGGTCGGCCCAAGAGCAGCCCGATCTCGTCGTCGCGGCATTGCCGAACGAAACCGTCGTCGTCCTCTTCGAGTCGGCCGGTGATCGGGTCGTAGGCCGCAAGGGCAACCCGGGCACTGCCGGGCAGGGGGCGGCCTTTCGAGCCGATCTTCGATCCGGCCACGTTGGCCAGAATGACGTCGTTCTCGGTCGATGCGTAGAACTCGAGCACCCGAGCAGGGCTGAACCGAGCCAGCGTGCGGCGCCACAGTCCGACCGGCATACCGGAGCCGATGAACAGGCGAACCGGATGACCGGAATCTACTGGGAAACGACCGTCGTCGAGGATCTGCCGCATCATCGTCCACGTGTAACTGACCACGGTCACGCCGTAGCGGTAGACCTCTTCGCTGAATCGCTCGGGGTCGAGACCACGGGAGAGCGCAATCCGCGACCCACCCGCGAGCGCACCACCGATCGTGACCAGAATTCCCGCCGAATGATGTAGCGGGGCAAGGCAATACACGGTATCGCCAGGGCCGAGCGCAGCCGTGGTCGCGGTGCCGAAGGCCGAGAGCGCCCAACGGTGATTGGTGATGTACCGGGGTTCCAGGCCACGATCGGTCGTCGTGAACAGGATCATGGCCAATTCTCGAGCGCGTCCCGGATCGGGCTCGTACCACTGAGGCAGGCGCACACCGTCGGGATCGATGGCCTCGAGATCGGTCACCTCGTATCCGTTCGGTATCTCGAGTCGACGCGTCTCACCGCCACCGAGTACCAGAACATTCGGTGTCACCGGCACTGCGGCTGCGACGTTCTCGGGATCTGTGATCACGGTGTCGACATCGACCGTCCGCAGCGCTGCAGTCAGGTCGCTGCCCGGCTGCAGCAGAACCGGCACCGCCCCGATCCGCGACAGTGCAGCCATGGCGGCCAACGCACTGGGGCGCGTCTCCATCAGCACTCCGATGCGAGACGCAGGGCGCACCCCGACACTGATCAGACCGCGAACGACATTGTCGATGCGTACGTTCACCGCGTCATAGGTGTGCACACGGTCGTCGAAGAGGAAGCACTCACCGTTCGGGGACTTGCGCCCCTGTTCGGCGATCAAGCGGCCCAACGAGACTCGACTGTGCGGCTGCATCTGCCCGAGGCGGGCGAGCCGCGGCAGCGTACGCACGGCCTCGGACGAAATTTCACGGGTACCTCGTACCGCGCCGGTCGCTGCCGATGCCAGCCCCCGGCCGACCCCGACGCCCACCTCGGCAATGGAGGCCGCCGTGTGGATCAGTCGATTGGTGATCGACACTCCGCTGTCGGTGTCGCTGTGGTCCTCGCGCTCCATCACGCGGACAGCCTCCGGCTTCGGTCCGAGATCCTCCCGCCACCGAATCCAATTGCCCGTCGTCGGCCACGTCTGTGCAGCGGCTGTACTGCCGACGACAAGGCCGAAATGACCTGCGCGCAAGGTGGTCTCGAATACCTGTGCGCGCGGCGCCGCTCGCTGGATGCCGCGTACGGCCAAGGGCTGACCGATGTCGTCGACCTCTCCGACGAAGGCAAGCACCGGCACCGTCAGTTCGGCCAGAGTCAACAATCTGTCCTTGATGACGAACCCGCCGGTCATCATGCGGTTGTGCACGACGAACTGCTTCAGCAACTCCGCCACGGCTGGGCCGGACCATGCCACCCACCCGTCCATCGCCAGAAAGCGTCGCTGCGGCTCGCGCGGCAACAATGCCTCACGGTCGTGCAACTGCCGCAGGAAATCCAGGCGGGATCGGACGGTTTTCGCCGGATCGAGAAGCTGAAATCCCGTCCGAGCCATCCAGCCCGAGACGGCCAGCCGGGTGAAGACGTGATCGGCGAGAAACTCTGCGCCCCGGGTGGCCACGCCGGCCGGGATTCCCAGCGGCAGACCGGCCAATGTGTCGACGGGAGCCCCGAACGTGATGAGGCTGGCCAGGTTTCGTCCACCCCGATAGGCAGCAGCCTGGTAGCAGAACATCCCGCCCTGCGAGTATCCACCGAGATGGACGTCTCGCCCGGTGTGCTCGTGCACCTTGTCGACGACCTCGCTGATCGCCACGACGTGATCGGCGAGAGTACGGCTCCACCCGCCCTCTTCGGTATCGGGCGAACCGAAATCGACCACCCATGGATCCAGGCCCATCCCGTGCAGAATTCCGGCCGCACCCTGCTCGGTCGTGACGTCGTAGACATCCGCCGACACCATCATCGGCGGAATCAGCACAACAGGAGGGCTGTCCGCGGGTACGTCGTCGGGGAAGTACCGGCGCAACCGATACATGGGCTCGCGGTCCATCACCCGAAACGGCGACGGGTCCACCTCGGTTTCGAGGCCACCGAGACGAATGACCTCGAGACCGTTCTGGGCCGTGGCGATGGCACGCCGCAGTGGTCCACGTACGGCATCTGCATTCAGTCCCACCAATACACTCCTGCGTTCGGCCCGACGGAACGACCGGCATCGGTCTTCGCGTGACGAAAGCTTCTCACATCACACTCAAGGAAACCGGCGTGGATGTCCCTTGCTCGCCTAGTGTTGCAACACCGGTTCCTCGGCCCACGCACGCAGCGTCGACGCCGTCGCCCGTACGCCCCCGAGCTGATGCGCCACCTGCACAGCGGCGGTGCCGCCGCGAGCATCACGCGACGAAATCGAACCCTCCACCGTGAGCACCTCGCGAACATCCGGAGTGAGCGCTGGATCGATGGCGGCGAGTTCGTCATCGGTCAGATCGGCCAGTCCCACGCCCCGTGCTTCCGCCGCCCGGACGCAGGCTCCAGCTGCCTCGTGGGCCACCCGGAAGGCAATCCCCTGTCGTACCATCCACTCGGCGATATCGGTGGCGAGCGTGAATCCGGCCGGAGCCAGCTCGGCCATGCGTTCGGTGTGGAACTCGAGCGTCGCCGTCAATCCGGTGAGTGCCGGGAGCAACAGCTCCAGCTGCGCCACCGAATCGAACACCGGCTCCTTGTCTTCCTGGAGATCCCGGTTGTAGGCCAACGGTTGAGCCTTGAGCGTGGCCAACAGGCCGGTCAGGTTTCCGATCAGGCGGCCGGTCTTGCCACGAGTCAGCTCCGCGACGTCCGGATTCTTCTTCTGCGGCATGATCGAGCTACCCGTCGACCACGCGTCGGCCAGGGTCACGTATCCGTACTCAGGGGTGCTCCACGAGATGACCTCCTCGGCGAACCGCGACAGATCCACGGCCGTCATCGCCAGTACGAACGCCGCTTCTGCTGCGAAGTCACGCGAGGACGTGGCGTCGATCGAGTTCTCGGCGGACGACTCGAACCCGAGCTCGGCCGCGATCTTCTCCGGACTGAGCCCGAGCGACGAACCGGCGAGCGCACCGGAACCGTACGGCGACACCGCCGCTCGTTTGTCGAAGTCGGCAAACCGCTGCACGTCGCGCAACAGCGGATGAGTGTGCGCGAGCAGATGATGCGCGAGTAGCACCGGCTGCGCGGCCTGCGAATGAGTCTTGCCCGGCATGACGGCCGTCGGGTGCGCCGCGGCCTGAGTTGCCAGAGCGTCGACCACATCGAGAACCCCGACCGAGACCCGGCGGACCGCATCGCGCAGCCACATTCGGAACAGCGTCGCCACCTGGTCGTTTCGTGATCGGCCTGCACGCAGCCGTCCACCGACCTCGGGTCCGACGCGATCGATGAGACCGCGCTCGAGAGCGCCGTGCACGTCTTCGTCGGTCTCGGCCGCCGCGAAGGCACCCGAGTCGACGTCGTCGGCAAGGCGTTGCAAACCGTCGAGCATGGTCTCGAGGTCCTGTGGGGTGAGCAATCCGGCACCGTTCAGCACGCGGGCATGCGCCATCGATGCTCGGATGTCGTAGGGCGCGAGTACCCAGTCGAAGTGCGTCGACTTGCTCAGAGCCGCCATCGCGGCGGCCGGTCCGGATGCGAACCTGCCGCCCCAGAGCGAACCTTCGTTGGTTCCGTGTGCGCTGTCCGAGGTTGTCACAGGCCCAGGTCCCGCTTCGCTGCGATCTTCGAGGACAGGCCGTGCAGCTGAACGAATCCCTTGGCCGCGGACTGGTCGAACGTGTCGCCCTCGTCGTAGGTAGCGAGATTGAAGTCGTACAGCGACTCGCCACTACGACGGCCGTTGACGATGATGCCCCCGGCGTGCAGCACCAGACGGATGTCGCCGGACACATGCTCCTGCGTGTGCTGCACGAACGTGTCGAGAGCACCCTTGAGCGGGGAGTACCACAGTCCGTCGTAGACCAGCTCGGCCCACTTCTGATCGGTGTGGCGCTTGTAGCGGCCCAGTTCGCGCTCGAGGGTCACGTGCTCGAGCTCCTCGTGCGCGCGGATGAGCACCATGGCGCCCGGAGCCTCGTAGATCTCACGACTCTTGATGCCGACGAGCCGATCCTCGACGACGTCCAACCGGCCGACACCCTGCGCGCCCGCCCGAGAGTTGAGCTCTTGAATCGCTTCGAGTACCGAGACCGGACGGCCGTCGATCGCGACGGGACGACCTTTGTCGAACGAGACGATCAGCTCGTCCGGGGCCTGGAAATTGACCGTCGGATCCTGGGTGTAGTCGTAGACATCCTTGGTCGGCGCGTTCCACAGATCTTCGAGGAAGCCGGTTTCGACCGCACGACCCCAGACGTTCTGGTCGATCGAGAACGGCGACTTGGTGGTCACGTTGATCGGGATGTCGTTCTCTTCGGCGAACTTGATCGCCTTCTCGCGGGTCCAGGCGTAGTCGCGGACAGGCGCCAGCACCTCGAGCTCGGGGGCGAGAGTGTTGAAGCCGACCTCGAACCGAACCTGATCGTTGCCCTTGCCTGTACACCCGTGTGCAACAACGGTTCCGCCGTGCGCCCGCGCGTTCTCGACGAGGTGCTTGACAATCAACGGACGGCTGATGGCCGACACCAGCGGATACCGGTCCATGTAGAGCGCGTTGGACTGCACCGTCGGTAGGCAGTATTCGTCGGCGAACTCGTTCCTGGCGTCGACAACGACGGATTCGACTGCGCCGCAATCGAGTGCGCGCTGACGTACGATCTCCATGTCTTCGCCGCCCTGGCCCAGATCGATGGCGACCGCGACGACCTCCTTGCCGGTCTCCCGCCCGATCCAGCTGATGGCGACAGAGGTGTCGAGTCCGCCGGAATAGGCGAGGATGACGCGTTCGGCCATGGTGTTCAAGCTCCTTCGTTGTTCTTGTTGCGCATGATGGGTAGCCGGATCTCAGTTACCGCGTCGAGCAAGCTTTTCGATCTTGTCCGCGACCTCGCCACCGGTATGTGGCTCGCGGGCTATCAAGAGAATCGTGTCGTCACCTGCAATGGTCCCGACGATCTCGGGCATCGCAGCACGATCCAGAGCGCTGGCCAGGTAGTGCGCAGCGCCGGGCGGTGTTCGGAGCACGGCCTGGTTTCCGCTGTGATCGGTGGACACCAACAACTCCCCCAGCAACTTCAGGAGGCGGTCGGTGCCACCGGACACCCCGCGGACCGGGCTGCCGTCCTCCGGCACGACGTACACGCCCACTCCGCCGTCCGGGGCGCGCAGTTTCACCGCACCCAATTCCTCGAGATCCCGCGAGAGCGTGGCCTGAGTGGTGTCGATCCCCTCGGCCGCGAGCAACGACGCCAGCTGCGGTTGACTGCGCACCTGATGCGTGGCCAGCAACGCGATGATCCGCGCCTGCCTGCCCGCCCGAGTCGACGCGGTCAACGGCATCGCACTGACGTCCTCGCTCATGGTCGCTGGGCCTGTTCGAGGAGCCAGACCAGCAGAGCCTTCTGCGCGTGCAGACGGTTCTCGGCCTCGTCCCACACGACGCTCTGCGGACCGTCGAGCACCTCGTCGGTGATCTCCTCGCCCCGATGGGCGGGGAGGCAGTGCAGCACCACAGCATCGGACTTGGCCTTGGACAGGAGATCGGAGTCGATTCGATACGGCCGGAAAGGGGCGACACGATCGAGACCGTCGTTCTCCTGGCCCATCGACGTCCAGGTGTCGGTGACCAGCGCGTCGGCACCGGCAGCGGCCTCGGCCGGATCCTCGGTGATGGTGATGGTGGCCCCGGTTTCCTCGGCGCGCGCACGGGCGGCGTCGAGGACGTATCCGAGCGGCGCGAACTCCCTGGGCGCGGCGATCCTGACGTTCAGCCCGGCCGTCACTCCGCCGATGAGCAGCGAGTGCGCCATGTTGTTGGCACCGTCACCGAAATATGCCAACGTGCGCCCCTTCAGGTTCCCTTTGTGCTCGATCAGGGTCTGCAGATCGGCGAGTACCTGGCACGGGTGGAATTCGTTCGACAGGGCGTTCACGATGGGAATTGTTGCGCCGGTTGCCATCTGCTCGAGCCGCTTCTGCCCGAAGGTGCGCCACACGACGGCCTCGACGTAACGCGAGAGCACCCGGCCGGTGTCCTGCAGCGTCTCTTCACGACCGAGTTGGGTGTCGCTTCCGGTGACCACGACGGCATGCCCGCCCAGTTGCGCGATGCCCAACTCGAAGGAGAAGCGCGTCCGGGTGGAGTTCTTTTCGAAGATGACGCCGATACCCTTCGGGCCTTCGAGCGGGCGCTTCGAGAAAGGTGCCCGCTTGAGTTCGGCGGCCAGAGCGAGGATCTCACCCTGCTGCTGTGGGGTGACGTCGTCGTCCCGGAGGAAGTGCTGAACGGTCATGGCTGATGAGCCTCCTGTGCTGCGTCGAGAATTGCCGGCAATGCCGTAACGAACGACGCGGCTTGTTCTTCGGTGATGATCAGTGGTGGTGCAAGGCGGAGCACGTCCGGCTGTGCCGCGTTGAGAAGAAAGCCTGCGTCTCGCGCGGCCGCCTCGGCCGCCGGCGCGATCGCAGCGGTGAGCACAACTCCCAGGAGGAGCCCCGATCCCCGGACATGGCTGACGAGAGGGTGTTCGAGGGCCTCGATGGAGTGAGCGATGGTCTTACCGATGCTGTCGGCGTGAGAGAGGAGATCCTCGGCGGCGATGGTGCGCAACACCGCCAACGCGGCAGCGGCACACACGGGATTACCACCGAACGTGGTGCCGTGCTTACCCGGATGCAGCAGTTCCCCCGCCGCTCCGATACCGATGCACGCACCGATGGGAAGGCCACCGCCCAGGCCCTTCGCGAGCGTGATCACGTCGGGCACGATGCCGACCGACTGATGGGCATAGAACCAGCCCGTTCGACCGATGCCGGTCTGCACCTCGTCGAGCACCAGCAGTGCACCATGTTTCGCGGTGATCTCACGCGCAGCAAGGAGGTAACCCTCGGGCGGTACCACCACACCGCCCTCACCCATGATGGGTTCGAGAAACACCGCGGCGGTATCGGAATCGACGACTGCTTCGAGTGCGGCCACATCGCCGTACGGCACGTGCTGCACGCCCGCGGGCATCGGCTCGAACGGAGTCCGCTTGTCGGCTTGTCCGGTGAGTGCAAGAGCTCCCATCGTCCGCCCATGGAAGGACTTCTCGGCTGCCACGATGTTGGGACGACCGGTCAGGCGAGCGATCTTGAACGCTGCCTCGTTGGCCTCGGTTCCCGAGTTGCACAGGAACACTCGCCCGGTGGCCCCGGCACCGAGGTGAGCGAGCAATTGCTCGGCCAACGCGATACCGGGTTCTGTCGCATACAGATTCGAGGTGTGTCCCAGGGTGGACAGCTGCGTGTTGACCGCCTCGATCACCGCCGGATGGGCGTGGCCGAGGATGTTCACGGCGATACCGGCGAGAAGGTCGAGGTACTGCTTGCCGTCGGCATCGGTCACCACTGCACCGTCACCGCGCACGAGCGCCACGCGCGGCACACCGTAGTTGTCCATCAGCGAATTCGACCACCGCTGTTGAAGATCGAGCGTGGACTCCGTGCCGGTCATGGCGTGACTCCTGACGTAGAAGAGTGATCGGGGGTGACCATGGTGCCGATCCCCTGGCCGGTGAACAGTTCCACCAGAACCGAATGTTCGACGCGCCCGTCGATGACATGTGCAGTCGGCACACCTGCTCGAACGGCGCGCAGGCACGCTTCCATCTTCGGCACCATCCCGGCGTCGAGGGAGGGCAATAACGCATCGAGCGCGGACGCATCGATCTCGGACGTTAGCGAGGTGCGATCCGGCCACGCGGTGTAAAGACCCTCGACGTCGGTGAGCACGACCAGTTTTTCGGCACCGATAGCACTCGCCAGTGCGGCGGCTGCGGTGTCGGCGTTGATGTTGTGCACCACGCCGTCTCGGTCGGGAGCGATGGTGGACACCACCGGAATACGTCCGGCCGCAATGAGATCGAAGATCGCCGTCGGATCTACCGAGGTGACGTCGCCTACCAGACCGATGTCGGTCTGGTCGCCGTCGACGAGCACGGTTCGCCGGGTAGCCGTGAACAGGTGCGCGTCCTCGCCGGAGATGCCGACGGCATACGGCCCATGACTGTTGATCAAGCCGACGAGTTCACGGCCGACCTGCCCGAACAGCACCATTCGCACGACGTCCATGACCTCGGGCGTCGTGACGCGGAATCCGCCGCGGAACTCGCCCGTCAACCCGAGCCTGGTGAGCATTGCCGAAATCTGCGGGCCACCACCGTGTACGACGACGGGATGGATTCCGACGGTACGCAGGAACACCATGTCGGCGGCGAACGCACGTTTGAGGTCATCGTCGATCATGGCGTTTCCGCCGTACTTCACCACGACGGTCTTACCCGAGAATCGTTGCAACCAGGGCAGAGCCTCGGCGAGCGTGAACGCCTTCTGCGCGGCCGTCAACTGCAGGTCTGCCGAGGTCATGACGAATACGCCGAATTCTCTTCGACGTACGCGTGCGAAAGGTCGGTGGTTCGAATGGTGGCCGAACCGGAACCGAGACCGAGGTCTATGGTCACGGCGATATCGACACCCGACAGGTCGACCTCACGAGCACCCGGCGCGCCGACGCCGTCGATGCACACGGGATTGCCGTTGAACGACACCGCAATTCGATCCGGATCGAGTTCGATCGGCGCGATACCGATCGCAGCGAGCACCCGTCCCCAGTTCGGGTCCGAACCGAACAGCGCCGTCTTGGTCAAGCTGTCCCTGGCAACGGTCCGTGCGCCGATCAGGGCCTCGTCCTCCGACATCGCACCCGACACGGTGATCTTCACTCGCTTGGTCACGCCCTCGGCGTCGGCCATCATCTGATCGGCCAAGTCGTCGCACACCGCCAGGACCGCGGCGTCGAGGTCGTCCTGAGACGGTGCCACTCCACTGGCCCCGGACGACATCAGGAGCACCGTGTCGTTGGTCGAGGACGCGCCGTCGACATCGAGCCGATCGTAGGACAGCCGAGTGGCCGCACGCAGGGCCTTGTCGAGCTGTTCCGCGGTGGCGACCGCATCGGTGGTGATGACACTGAGCATCGTGGCCAGCGAGGGTGCCAGCATGCCAGCACCCTTGGCCATACCGCCCACGTTCCACTTGTCGGCGTGATGAATCGCCGCCTGCTTCGGCACGGTGTCGGTGGTCATGATCGCGTACGCCGCATCGGTACCACCCGAAATGCCGCCTGCGAGTTCGTGCACCACCTCGGTCACACCGGGCAGCAGCTTGTCCATCGGCAGCCGATCACCGATGAGGCCCGTCGAGCACACGGCAACCTCGATGGCCCCGGTCTCCGAACCCCAATTGCTCAGTGCGGACGCAACTTCCTCGGCCGTACGATGCGCATCCTGGAACCCGGGCGCACCCGTGCAGGCGTTGGCACCACCGGAGTTGAGAATCACCGCACGCAGCCGGCCGGTGGAGAGCACCTGCTGGGACCACAGCACCGGAGCGGCCTTGACCTTGTTGCGGGTGAACACACCCGCTGCCGCGAAGTCGGGTCCTTCGTTGAACACCAGGGCCAGATCCGACCTGCCACTTACTTTGATGCCGGCGGGAATTCCAGCCGCGCGGAACCCGGCAGGCGAGGTGACACCTTGTGTGCGGACCAGCTTTCCCGCAGCCGTGCCGGTGGACTCCGCCTCGCTCCGAACGCTGCTCATGGCGCTACTCCTACGGTAGAGAGACCATCGGTCTCGGTGATTCCCAATGCAAGATTCATGGATTGAACGGCGGCTCCCGCCGTTCCCTTGGCCAAGTTGTCGATGGCCGCAATGACGACGAGGAGGCCTGCGTCGGCATCGACCGACACGCTCATCTGTACGGCGTTCGACCCGATCACCGAACCGGTCTGAGGAAGGCGGCCGGCGGGAAGCACGTGTACGAAGGGTTCTGCAGCGTAAGCCTTTTCGTATACCTCGACCGCCTGCTCGGCAGTGGCAGTGGTGATCGCGGTACAGGTGGCCAGAATTCCGCGGGGCATGGGCGCGAGAACCGGCGTGAACGACACCGCAACCGCGCTCCCGGCAACGGCCGACAGATTCTGCACGATCTCCGGCGTGTGTCGGTGGGCACCCGCCACTGCGTACGCCCGAACCGAACCCATCACCTCCGAGCCCAAGAGGTCTGCCTTGGGAGCTCGACCGGCACCCGATGTACCGCTCACTGCAACGATATTGACCCGCGGCTCGATGATGCCGGCGGCGACGGCCGGCGCGAGCGCGAGAGACGACACCGTCGGATAGCACCCGGGAACCGCGATGCGGGTCGCACCGACCAACCGATCTCGGAGGCCCGGCAGCTCCGGCAGGCCGTACGGCCAGCTGCCTGCATGCGGACTCTTGTAGTACTTCTCCCAGGCAGCACCGTCGGTAAGACGGAAGTCGGCACCGCAATCGATGATCACCACCGACTCGGGCAGCGCAAGTGCAAGCTCGGCGGACTTGCCGTGCGGGAGCCCGAGGAACACGACATCGTGGCCGGCCAGCTCCTCGACGGTGGTCGGACCGAGAACTCGGTCGGCCAGCGGCAACAGATGCGGATGGAACTCTCCGAGCGTGGAGCCGGCATTGCCGCCGGCCGTCAGCGAACCGATGACCAGCGAACCGTCGCGCACCGCCGGGTGCCCGAGCAGAAGCCGAAGAATTTCACCGCCGGCGTACCCGCTTGCGCCCGCTACCGCAATGCGCCTCGGCACGGCCTCCGAAATAGTCATGCGGTTTATTATGCAGCATCATGCAAGCTCATTCATGAACGGGTCCGGTGTGTCAGGTTCCGCCCATGGACTTACGGATCTCGTCGAGCTTCTTGCGGCCGGCTTCCTGACGCTCGTTCCACTGCTTGTCCAGATCTCGACCGGCCCGGGACTCCCGGTCCAACTCCTCAGCCCCGACGGCCGTCCCCGAGCGATGGTCCACCTTGTCACGCACACCGGCCCAGGTGGGCACTCCCGATTCGGTGAAGTCGCCGATCACGCTGCCGACAGCGTCGCCCGTGTATCCACCGCCTGCGCCGACGGGCATGTCGTCGACCAATTCCGCATCGATGATGCCCGGCACCGTGCCGCCCAGTGGAGCCCCTGGCGGCGGATCTCCGAGCGGCTGATCGATCCGAGGCCTCGTGACCTGCGGAACGTCGACATCGGGAACCGTTCCCGGTGGCGCACCGCGATCGGGTCCAGTGGGTTCGGACTCGACGGTACCCAACTCGGCAGCCAGTGCCGACGCGGCAGCCGCCACCGAGGCCAGCCGCGGCCGACCGGCCACCGCCGCGAGTACGTGGTTCACAACCTGCAGATCGGACGCCGTGCCGTCTGCTCCGGATTCACTCATGCGTTGCTCCCGTCACCGTGGGCGTTCGTGACTCCACGCTACGGAACCGACGGTCCGGCCGCCGACAGATCAGCTACGCAGCTCGGCTCCGACGGCTCTGGCTGCAGCTTCGACCGCAGCATCACGCGCAGCAGTGGCCTGATCCTCGGTCAACGTGCCGTCGGTTCCACGGAACCGCAGCGCGAACGCCAGAGACTTGCGACCTTCGCCGACTTGTTCACCCTCGTACACGTCGAACAACCGGATCGATTCGAGTAGATCGCCGCCGCCGATCGTCAGCGCCGCCTCGACGGACGCCGCAGGCACGGAAGCCTCGACCACGACGGCCACGTCCTGGAGCACCGCCGGATACGGCGACACCTCGGGGGCCGGGAGCGATTCGACAACAGGCAGAGCGCTCAGGCTCAGCTCCACGGCACAGGTACGCGGCGGCAAGCCGGCCCGCTCGAGCACTGCCGGGTGCAGTTCGCCTGCATATCCCACGACCTCGCCGTCGAGCAATACCTCGGCACACCGACCGGGATGCCACGGAAGATGTTGAGCGGCACGAAGATCGACGTGAACGCCGGCCGCCTCGGTCACTGTGCGTACCGCAGCGAAGGCGTCAGCTGCTTCAGCGGCGCGGCCCGGGCCCCACGGACCCGACAGCTCACGCTGACCGGTGAGCACCACGCCCACATGTACCGGCTGCGCAGGCAAAGACCCTCGAAGCATGGCGATCTGGTCGTCAGTGGGACGACGATCCACCGGCAGTGCGTCCACCGCAGCAGTGGCATCGTGCCGAAGCACCACCTGGGCAATTCCGAACAGCGACACGTCACGCTGACCGCGGGCGATGTTTCGGCTCAGCATCTCGAGCAGTCCAGGCAGCACGGTGGTCGCGAGCTCGGGGCGATCGGCCTCGAGCGGATTGAGGACCGACGTGGTGGCTCGCCGTGGATCGTCCTTGTCCAGACCCCAGGTATCGAAGACGCCCTTGGGCAGGAACACCGGAGGCAGTACCTCGACGTACCCGGAGAACGCGAGCGCCTTGCCGACCGCTCGTCTACGCTTCTGCTCGGCGGTGAGGCCGCGACCTCCGGGGGCCGACGGCAGGACCGACGGGATCTTCTCGAGCCCCTCGAGTCGCAGCACCTCTTCCACCAGGTCGGCACGTTGCACCAGGTCAGGTCGCCATGACGGCGGCGTCACCGTCAGTTGACCGTGCCCGGCATCGTCGACGGACACGTCGACTCTGCAGCCGATCTGCGTCAACCGTCGCGCAGCGGTTCCGTTGGGGTACTGCACGCCGGCGATTCGGTCGGGCAGATCGAAATCCATCGTGACTGCGGGGTACTCGGCGGCCTCACCGATGTCGGTCAACACCGGCTCGATCCGGCCACCGGCGATCTCGACCAGCAACTGTGCCGCACGATCGAGGGCGGCGACCGGAAGAGCAGAATCCACGGTCCGCTCGAAACGCTTGCTCGCCTCGCTGGACAGCTTGTGGCGGCGACCGGTTCGGAACACCGCGAGCGGATCGAACGACGCTGCTTCGAGTACGACCTCGGTGGTCGCGTCGTCCACTTCGGTGGACGCCCCGCCCATGACGCCGGCCAACGAGATGGCTCCCGACCCGTCGGCGATGACGACGTCCTCAGGATCGAGTGACCGCTCGACTCCGTCCAATGTCGTCAGCTTCTCCCCCGCATTCGCACGGCGGACGGCGAGATCGCCGTTCAGCTTGGCCGCATCGAACGCGTGCAGCGGCTGGCCGAGCTCGTGGAGCACATAGTTGGTGACATCGACAGCAGCCGAGATCGGGCGCACACCGGCCAGGAGGAGGCGACGCTGCATCCACCACGGAGTGGTCGCCGTGGGATCGGTGCCGACGATCTTGCGCAACGCGAATCGTGATGCGCCCGAGTTCGATTCGACGGTAACCGACCATGCCTCACCGGTGACCTCGGTGGACATCGTTCGTGCCGGGTCCACGTAGGGCAAGTCGAAGCTACACGCCAGCTCACGGGCGAGGCCGCGGACCGAGAAGGCGTAACCGCGATCCGGGGTCACGTTCAGCTCGATGACCGAGTCCTTCAGCCCCAGAACCTCTTTGGCGTCGTCACCCGGTGCGGCCGTGACCGCAGGCAGCACCAGAATTCCGGAGTGGTCTCGGCCGAGTCCGAGCTCGAGCGTCGAGCAGATCATTCCGTTCGAATTGCGGCCGTACGTCGTGCGCGATGCGATGGCGAATCCGCCGGGCAGAACGCTGCCCGGCAGAGCGGCGACGATCAGGTCGCCTTCGGCAAAATTTCGTGCACCACAGACGATTTCCTGTGGCTCGTCGGCCCCGACGTCCACCAGACAGAATCGAATCGGCTTCTTGAACTCGGTCAGTTCCTCGATCGAGCTCACTCGGCCCACCACCAGTGGTCCGGTCACGTTGTCCAGCGATTCGAGTTCTTCGACCTCGAAACCGACCCGCACGAAACCGGCGTCGAGCTCCTCGGGCGACACGGCCCAGTCGGGAGTCCCCGCGTGCAGGACCTCGGTCAGCCAGGATTGTGGGACTCGCACGTGTGCTCAGCTCTTTCTTGTATCCGAGAAGAAGTGGGGCGGGTGTGAAGCGGCGTCAGGCCCGAACGCCGAAGGGCAGCGTGAATCTGATGTCGCCTTCGACGATGTCGCGCATGTCCGGGATGTCGTTGCGGAACTGAAGCGTGCGTTCCAGGCCCATTCCGAATGCGAATCCGGTGTACACCTCGGGGTCGATGCCGCTGGCTTGCAGCACCTTCGGGTTGACCATCCCGCAGCCACCCCACTCGACCCAACCAGCCCCGCCCTTCTTCTTCGGGAACCACACATCGACCTCGGCCGAGGGCTCGGTGAAGGGGAAGTAGTTGGGTCGCATCCGAGTACGGGTGTCGTTGCCGAACAACGCTTTGGCGAACGCATCCAGTGTTCCGCGCAAGTGCGCCATGGTCAGACCCTTGTCGATGGCGAGACCCTCGACCTGATGGAAGACCGGGGTGTGCGTCGTGTCGAGTTCGTCCGTACGGAATGTCCGCCCCGGGCAGACCACGTAGATCGGAAGTTCACGCGAGAGCATCGACCGCACCTGCACCGGCGAAGTATGAGTGCGCAACACCTGCCGCGATCCCTCGGGCGCGATGTGGAACGTGTCCTGCATCGTGCGCGCCGGATGGTCGGGCAGGAAGTTGAGCGCGTCGAAATTGAAGTGTTCGGTCTCGACCTCGGGGCCTTCTTCGACCTCCCAGCCCATTCCGACGAACACGTCCGCAACTTGTTCGGCGATAATCGTGATGGGGTGCCGAGCACCGACCGGAGCCCGGCCGGTGGGCAGCGTCACGTCGATGGTTTCAGCCATCAGGATTGCCGCGTCCCGCTCGGCCGACAGAAGGGCACGTCGCTCGTCGAAGGCCTTCTGCACCCGGTCGCGCGCTGCCTTGACGCGTTTGCCCGCGTCGGCCTTCTGCTCACCAGGTATCGCTCCGAGCGCGCGCTGCGCCAGCGCCAACGGAGCCTTGCCGCCCACGTGGTCGATCTTGACCTTGGTCAAGGCGTCGAGATTCGTTGCGTCGGCGAACGCCTGCTCCGCCGAGTCCACTGCGGATCCGAGCGCAGACTCCTCGAGCACGCTCGGATCTACCGGCTCGGGTCCGACATCTTTCTTCGCCACGACAGCTGCACTCCTCGAGTAATAGTCGGTGTCTGCGCGAGGCAGACAGGTATCGATCCTAGGCGAGAGGCGCTCACGAGGTTCCGGAGCGTCGCTGGGCGCGGGCGCTCGCATACAGGCAGATCGCTGCGGCCGTTGCCAAATTGAGGCTCTCGGCGCGACCGTGGATCGGGATCCGGATTCGGTGATCGGCGTCGCGGGCCACCGACTCGGACAGCCCGTGTGCCTCGTTGCCGAACAACCACGCGGTCGGCTGCTGGAGTAGACGGTCGGCATCGTCCAGGTCGACCTCCCCGTCGGCGGCCGTCGCCACGATCGACAGACCCGCGCTGCGTAGCGCCTCGATCCCGGATTCGATCGAACGTTCCCTAGCAATCGGGAGATGGAACACACTGCCCGCTGACGCGCGGACGCATTTGCCGTTGTGGGGATCCACCGAATCACCCAGCAAGACAACCGAATCCGCACCGGCGGCGTCTGCGACGCGGATGACCGTCCCCGCATTGCCCGGCTCGGCGACCTCGACCGGCACCGCTACCAGACTGGGACTGTCGGCCAACGCACGACCGAGCGAGACGTCGACCAGTCCGGTGACCGCGACGAGCCCCTGCGGGGTGACGGTGTCGGACAGCGCCTTCGCGGCTCGATCGGTGATCGGAAAGACTCGTGCGCCGCCGGCCTCGATGGACGAAATCAAGGCGTGGTGACGCTCGAGGGCATCCGAGGTGAAGAACAACTCGCGGACCAGCCCGGACTTTGCGGCCTCGGAGACCGCATTGAAACCCTCGGCGAGGAACTGCCCGGTCTTCTTGCGCTCGGCGGCACGCACGAGCTTGACCGCCGAAACGACCCGTGGTGTTCGCTCGGTCAGCGAATCCACGGGTCGTTTCGGAGTTGAATCGTCGTACGGCGACTCGCTCAGGCTGCTTCTCCGGCAGGAGCGTTGACATCGGCAGGCAGTGCGGCCTTGGCGATGGCGACCAGGCTTGCGAAAGCCGCGGCATCCGACACAGCGAGCTCGGCGAGGATCTTGCGATCGACCTCGACGCCCGCGGCCTTCAGGCCCTGGACGAAGCGGTTGTACGTGATGTCGTTGGCCCGTGCTGCAGCGTTGATACGCGTGATCCACAGCTTGCGGAAATCACCCTTACGCGCGCGGCGGTCCCGGTACGCGTAGGTGAGCGAGTGGAGCTGCTGCTCCTTGGCCTTGGTGTACAGACGTGAGCGCTGTCCGCGGTAGCCCTTGGACGCTTCGAGAATCGAACGGCGCTTCTTCTGGGCGTTGACGGCCCTTTTTACGCGTGCCACTGGTGAATCCTGTCGATCTGGGGGTGTGTGAAAACCCCGAATGGTAAGGGATGAAGCCGACCGAGATCAGTCGGCGGCGGGCCGGATCAGATACCGAGCAGGCGCTTGATCCGCGGCACGTCGGCCTTCTTGACAACGGCGACACCATCGAGGCGACGAGTCACCTTGGTGGGCTTGTGCTCGAGCAGGTGGCGACGGCCGGCCTTCTGGCGCAGGATCTTGCCGCTGCCGGACACCTTGAATCGCTTCTTGGCACCACTGTGGGTCTTCTGCTTGGGCATGAAAATCCTCTTCTTCTGTAATAGCTCTTCGGTGTTGCATGGCACAGCCGTACAGCGCAACGGAAAAACTGTGCACCGAAGCAGTTGTAGGGCTGTCTTACTGGTAGAGCACGAGGCTCAGTTGGTCTGAGCCGGAGTAGCCGGAGCTGCTGCGGCCGGTGCCTCGGCAGCCGGGGCTGCCTCGGCGGGCTGTTCCGGCGCGGGAGCCGGTGCGCGTTGTGCGGGCGGTGCCGCTGCGCTCTCCTGTGCCTTGACGCGAGTCTTGGCACCCTTGTGCGGCGCCAGCACCATCGTCATGTTGCGGCCGTCCTGCTTGGCCGAGGTCTCCACGAAGCCGAGCTCCGCGACGTCCGCGCCCAAGCGCTGCAGCAGACGGAAACCGAGTTCGGGTCGCGACTGCTCACGACCGCGGAACATGATGGTGACCTTGACCTTCGAGCCGGCTTCGAGGAAGCGAACGACGTTGCGCTTCTTGGTCTCGTAGTCGTGCGCGTCGATCTTGGGGCGGAGCTTCTGCTCCTTGATGACGGTGAGCGTCTGGTTCTTGCGCGATTCGCGCGCCTTCTGCGCAGCCTCGTACTTGAACTTCCCGTAGTCCATGATCTTGCAGACCGGCGGACGTGCGTCGGGAGCTACTTCGACAAGATCGAGGTCGGCTTCGAGAGCCAAGCGGAGTGCATCTTCAACACGCACGATCCCCACCTGTTCACCGCCCGGTCCGACAAGCCGGACCTCGGGAACTCGGATGCGATCGTTGATGCGGGTCTCAGTGCTGATGGGGCCTCCTAGGTAGTGCGGTGTGGTGTAACCCGACCGCCTGCCACTGGCACAGCCCGTTGCCGTCGATCCTCGACATTCCCCGCAGCGACGCGAATCGCTACAAAGAAAAAAACCCCGCTCTCGGTGTGAACCGATAGCAGGGCCCGATGTCGACCGGTCGAACCGCACGACAACTGTCGTCGTACAGTCTCCTCACAGGGAGGAAGCACGTCGGAAACCTGTGCGGATCTCCATCGTGCGACCGGACCGGAACGAGCTTGTTGAAGGCTACGTGCCGGTGGGAGTCGGGCTCCACTTGCTGCCTCCGTGCGGTGAACTCCATCGAGGAGCGCACGCCGAAGACGGTCGTAGAGTCACGTTACCAGCAGATTCGATAAACCGACAATCGAGCCTGATCACCCCCGAACTCGTCGGCACCCGATTCTCCCGGCCGCGGGCGGCGTGGGATTCTCGTAGGTATGACGAGCTCCCTCACTCCCGCCGATGGCGATCCCGCGGGTGTCGACGCAGTCGGCACCGAGCCCGAAGTCCGTGAACTCGCCGAGGTCCCCGCGGTCGAGGTCATCAGCCGCGCTGCGGTCATGCTGATGAGTTCCGCAGCCGAGAAGTTGGGACTCTCCGAGCCGGATCCCTCCGAGAGCCCCTACCTGGACCTCGACGAGGCACGACGTGTCATCACCGCACTGGCAGGCTTGGTCACCGCGTCGGTGGAATACCTCGGCCCCCATGCCGGACCCATTCGCGATGGACTGCAAGCACTGCAGCGCGCATTTCGGGAAGCATCGGCCCACCCGGACGAGCCAGGAAAGGGCCCCGGCGAGAAGTACACCGGTCCGGTGCACTGAGCGAGAGCATCGACGACGACGCCCCGAACACGAACGCCGCATCCGGTGCGATACCGGATGCGGCGTTCTGCGTACACGGGCGCTACCGGACCGCGACGACCTTTCGCGGCCTGCGCTTCTTTGGGGCGGCTTTCACCGGCTGCGAGACAACCGACTCACGAGTGAGCGCTTCCTGCAGGAACTTACCCGTGTAGCTTTCCGGCACGGCCGCTACAGCCTCCGGATCACCCTGCGCCACAACCATTCCGCCACCGGAGCCACCCTCGGGGCCCATGTCGATCACCCAGTCGGAGACCTTGATGACATCCAGGTTGTGCTCGATAACGATCACCGTGTTGCCCTTGTCCACCAAACCGTTCACCACGCCGAGCAGCTTCCGGATGTCCTCGAAGTGCAAACCGGTGGTCGGCTCGTCGAGAATGTAGACCGTGCGTCCGGTGGACCGCTTCTGCAATTCAGCCGCCAACTTCACGCGTTGCGCCTCACCACCGGACAACGTGGTGGCCGGTTGCCCGAGCCGCACGTATCCGAGACCGACCTCGACGAGCGTCTTGAGGTATCGGTGGATCGAGGTGATGGCCTCGAAGAAGTCCGCGGCTTCCTCGATCGGCATGTCCAGAACCTCGGCGATGGTCTTGCCTTTGTAATGCACCTCGAGCGTCTCGCGGTTGTATCGCGCGCCCTCACAGACCTCGCACGGAACGTAGACGTCGGGCAGGAAGTTCATCTCGATCTTGAGAGTGCCGTCGCCGGAGCATGCCTCGCACCGCCCGCCCTTGACATTGAACGAGAACCGCCCGGGCTGGTAACCGCGCACCTTGGCCTCGGTGGTGGCTGCGAACAACGTACGAATCTTGTCGAAGACGCCGGTGTAAGTCGCGGCATTGGACCGTGGCGTGCGGCCGATGGGCGACTGGTCGACCCGAACGAGTTTGTCGAGCTGGTCGAGTCCGTTGATCCGGGTGTGCCGTCCGGGAACCTGACGAGCACCGTTGAGCTTGTTGGCCATCACGGTCGCGAGGATGTCGTTGACGAGTGTGGACTTGCCCGAACCGGAAACCCCGGTGACCGAGGTAAGCACACCGAGCGGGAAGCTGACGTCGACGCCGCGGAGATTGTGCTCGCGGGCACCGACCACTGTGACCTGACGCTTCTTGTCGACGACGCGACGGGTGTCGGGCAGCGGAATCTCCATCCGACCGGAAAGGTACGCGCCGGTCAGCGATTCTTCGTTGGTCAACAAGTCCTCGTACGAGCCGCTGTGCACGACGCGGCCGCCGTGCTCACCGGCCAACGGCCCGATGTCCACGATCCAGTCGGAGGTACGAATGGTGTCCTCGTCGTGCTCCACGACGATCAGTGTGTTTCCGAGGTCGCGCAGCCGGGTCAGCGTGTCGATCAACCGACGGTTGTCTCGCTGGTGCAGACCGATCGAGGGCTCGTCCAGAACATAGAGAACGCCGACGAGGCCCGATCCGATCTGGGTGGCGAGCCGGATGCGCTGGGCCTCGCCGCCGGACAGGGAGCCGGCGGTTCGAGCCAGCGAGAGGTATTCCAGGCCGACGTCGAGCAGGAAGCCGAGGCGCGCCTGTACCTCCTTGAGTACCTGGCCTGCGATCGCCTCCTCGCGACGACCGAGAGTGAGGCTGTTCAGGAAGTTCGCGGTATCGGCGATCGACAGCTCGCACACCTCGGCGATCGACTTGGGACCGAAATCGCCCGCCGCGATCGTGACCGACAAGATCTCGGGCCGCAGCCTGGCACCGTTGCAGGTGGGACACGGCACGTCGCGCATGTACCCGTCGTAGCGTTCCTTCATCTGCTCGGACTCGGTCTGCTCGAGACGACGGTGGAGGAACGGCATCACACCCTCGAACTCGGCGTAGTACGAGCGCGTTCGGCCGTAGCGGTTCTTGTACTTCACGTGCACCTGGTGGTCGCTGCCTTCGAGGACCGCTCGCTTGACCTTGGCGGGCAACTTGTTCCACGGTGCATTCAGGTCGAACCCCATCGCGTCGGCGAGCCCGGACAGCAGGCGGCCGAAGTACTCCGATGTCTGGCCCATCGACCACGGTGCGATGGCTCCGTCGGCGAGGCTGAGATCGCCGTCGGGAACGACCAGCTCCGGGTCGACCTCCTTGCGCACACCGAGTCCGACGCAGTCGGGGCAGGCACCGTACGGCGAGTTGAACGAGAAGGACCGCGGTTCGAGATCGTCGATGGACAACGGGTGACCATTGGGGCACGCGAGCTTCTCGGAGAATCGGCGCTCGCGGTCGGCAGCGTTCTCGTCGCGGTCGACGAAATCCAGAACGACGATGCCGTCCGCCAGCCGGAGGGCGGTTTCGACCGAGTCCGTCAATCTCTGCTTCGAGCTGGACTTGACGGTCAGGCGGTCGACGACGACCTCGATGTCGTGCTTTTCCTGCTTCTTGAGAACGGGAGGACTGGTGAGCTGGTGCACGACGCCGTCCACGCGCACACGGGAGTAGCCCTGCGTGTTGAGCGAGTCGAACAGGTCGACGAATTCACCCTTGCGGGTACGGACCACCGGAGCAAGGACCTGAAACTTCAGGCCCTCCTCCATGTCCAGCACCTGATCGACGATCTGCTGCGGAGTCTGCTTCGCGATCTGTTCACCACACACCGGGCAGTGCGCCGTACCGGCACGGGCGTACAGCAGCCGGAGGTAGTCGTAGACCTCGGTGATGGTGCCGACGGTCGACCGCGGGTTGCGGTTGGTCGACTTCTGATCGATCGAGACCGCAGGCGAGAGCCCCTCGATGAAATCGACGTCCGGCTTGTCCATCTGGCCGAGGAACTGCCGTGCGTAGGCGGACAGCGACTCCACGTAGCGACGCTGACCTTCGGCGAAGATCGTGTCGAAGGCGAGAGACGATTTGCCCGAGCCGGACAGACCTGTGAATACGATCAGCGCATCGCGAGGCAGGTCGATGTCGACTCCTCGCAGATTGTGCTCCCGTGCACCTCGCACTATCAGGCGATCCGCCACTGTGTTCCCTTCTTTCCGAACGAGCACGTCCGATCGAGCTGCTGCGGGGCGCAGCACTGCACGACTTTCGAGTCGCGTGATGACGTGTGGTGCCGATGCACCGGTTACACGTCGTGTAACCGACGACCCCACGTCGAAAACCTGTATTGGTGAGGGACGAACCTCACGCAGTCGCAATGGTAGATCCAGGCACCGACACACTTTTCCACGTGCACGACCCCGACGCCCCTCGTCGGGCCGCCGACGGTAGCGTCCTCGAAATGGACGAGCACCTCTTGGTCATCGACGACGACTACACCGGCGTCGTCTCTCAGGGTTCGCCGCCGCAGCGGCGCACGATTCCCGGCGCGACGATCACGAAGATGTCGGTCGGCCCCATGGACAACAACACCTACTTGGTCGTCTGTTCCGCAACGGGTCATTCGGTGCTGATCGACGCCGCCAACGAGGCCGAACGCATTTCGCTGCTCATCGACGAGAACGCACCGACGCTCTCGCTCATCGTGACGACGCATCAGCACGCCGACCACTGGCAGGCGCTGGCAGACATCGCCGGTGGTACGGATTCACCCACGGCCGCCCACGCTCTCGATGCCGAGCCGCTGCCGGTCGCTCCGGACCGCCTGCTGGCCGATCGGGACACGGTGACGGTGGGCGAGCTCACGTTCGACGTGGTGCACCTGACCGGACACACCCCCGGTTCCATCGCACTCGCGCTGACCGACACCGACGGCACCCGCACCCATCTCTTCACCGGAGATTCACTCTTCCCCGGGGGCGTCGGAAAAACTGGAAGCCCCGAGGATTTCACCCAGCTGCTCGACGACGTGACGGCAAAGCTGTTCGACCGATTCGGCGACGACACCGTGGTCTACCCGGGCCACGGAAAGGACACCACACTCGGTGCCGAGCGCCCTCACCTGGCCGAATGGCGCGAACGGGGCTGGTGACGATCGGCGCGCTTGAGACCGCCGAACACGGGGTATGAATAGTGTGACAAAAGGACGCACCGCGGTAGGTTTTCCCGACCGCTGTGCGATGTCCTAACGCCGATGACACGAGAAACTACGCAGGAGGCTGTCAATGCTGGTCCGCCGTATCGCCCGTCCGTTGATGTCAACGATCTTCATCGCCGGGGGCGTCGACGCACTCCGTAACCCCAGTGGCAAGGCAAAGGTCGCCGCTCCGCTGATCGAGCAGGGCAAGGACGCGCTGCCGAACGAGGTCACCGCGAATGTGCCCGAGGACCCGGAGACGCTGGTTCGTATCAACGGCGGCATTCAGGTTGCGGGCGGCATTCTGTTGGCGACCGGCAAGGCACCGCGTATCGCATCGATCGCATTGGCCGGCAGCCTCGTTCCGACGACGCTGGCCGGTCACGCCTTCTGGAACGAGACCGACCCGGAGGCAAAGGCTGCGCAGCGTATCCACTTCTTCAAGAACCTGAGTCTGCTCGGCGGACTGCTCATCGCAGCCGTCGACACCGAGGGCAAGCCGTCCGTCGCATGGCGTAGCAAGCGGGCAGCACGCCGCGCGCAGGAGACCGTCGTCTCGGCACTCCCCGGGCACTCCACCCACGAGACCGGTGAGCGCGTCAAGGAAATCGCAGCCGTCGCCGCGAGCCGCAGCGCCGATCTCGCCGAGGCTGCCCAGCCGAAGCTGGCCAAGTTCGCCGACGCCGCCCAGCCCAAGTTGGCCAAGCTCGCCGACATCGCTACCGACAAGGGCTCGGAGCTGGCCGAGGTCGCTCAGCCGGCACTGAGCCGCTGGGCTCACGTGGCCGCCGACAAGGGTTCCGTGCTCGCCGAGGAAGCGCAGAAGCGCGGATCCAAGCTGGCCGGACTCGCCGCCGACCGCGGAAGCGACTTGGCCGACGAGGCACAGAAGCGCGGTTCCAAGCTCGCTGACAAGGCAGCGCACCGCGGAACCGACCTGGCCGAACTCGCACAGAAGCGCGGATCGAAGCTCGTCGACGTTGCCGCCGATCGTCGCGTCGAACTGGCCGACGTGGCGCAGAAGCGGGCATCCAAGCTCGCCGAACTGGCCGCCGAAAAGGGCTCCGTCCTCGCCGACGAGGCTCAGAAGCGCGGAGTCACCTGGGCCGATCTGGCGTCCGATCGGGTGGAGACACTCGGCAAGCGCGCTCGCAAGCGCGCCGAGAAGCAAAGCAAGGAGCTCGAAAAGGTCACCGAGCAGGCCCGCGCCAAGCTCGAAAAGCGAGTCGCCAAGGCTCAGAAGAACCTGGACAAGAAGATTCAGCAGTACGCCAAGTAGTCCTCGCCGATAGAACGAGCGCACGTTCGTGCACAGCGGCCCTGCCCCGGAACTCGAGGTTCTGCGGCGGGGCCGTTGTGCGGCGTAGACTGCTCTGGCTGATTTCGAGGCGATATCTTCGCCTCGGCCGAACTCCCGAGGAGACCCTTTGCCGGACGACGGCCACACATCGAGCGGCTCCGACATGCCGATCGAAGAAGACTTCGAGCAAGCGCATCTGACGAGGCTGTACACGCAGCTGGACGCGCTGCGCGAATACGCGGCGAACCGATTGCGGGCCGTGCTGTTGGAGACCGGCGGAACACCGCAGGCCCGAAGCGAACGCGAATCGTTCAACCAGATGTACACCGAGGACATCGCCAAGTACGACGCCGCAGAGAACGGACTGTGCTTCGGACGTATCGACCTCGATCCGCATTCTCTCGACCCCAAGGTCGATGATCGTCCCGAACGCTACATAGGCCGCGTCGGAATTCTCGACGACAAGAACGACTACGAGACGCTGCTGTTGGACTGGCGAGCACCGATGGCCCGGCCGTTCTACCTGGCGACACCGGCTGCACCGGAAAACGTGTTGCGGCGCAGGCACATTCGTACCCGCGGCCGCCGCGTGACTTCGATCGCCGACGAATTCCTCGATCTGAACTCTGCTCGATCGTCGAGCGATGCTGCCGTAGCAGGCGGCGTCGCAAGCGAAGGTGCGCTGCTCTCGGCACTGGATGCTGCCCGCACCGGCCAGATGAACGACATCGTGGAAACGATCCAGAGCGAACAGGACGCGATCATCCGGTCGCAGCATCGCAGTGTGCTGGTCGTTCAAGGCGGACCGGGCACCGGCAAGACGGCCGTCGCGCTGCACCGCGCCGCCTATCTGCTCTACACCTACCGCCAGCAGCTGGGTAAGAGCGGCGTACTCATCATCGGACCCAACGCGACGTTCCTCGACTACATCGGACAGGTGCTGCCCTCGCTCGGCGAGACCGGCGTGCTGTTGTCCACGATCGGTGACCTCTACCCGGGAGTCCGTGCGCAACGAGAGGATTCGGCCCTGGCCACCGAGGTCAAGGGCAGACTGTCGATGGTCGACGTGCTGAACCGAGCAGTACGCGACCGGCAGGAAGTTCCCGCGCAGCCGAGGCGGCTGAAGTTCGACACCTACGACATCACGCTCGACCGCAAGATCGTCACCCGAGCTCGCGGACGCGCTCGCTCGTCGCGGCGACCACACAACCTGGCTCGGCCCCTGTTCGTGTCCTCGGTGATCGATCAACTGGCCAACCAACTGGCAGCGAAGCTGGGCCAGAATCTGGTCGACGGATCCAGCCTGCTCAGCGCCGACGACATAGCGGACATGCGCGACGAGATGCGCGAAGACCAGGACGTCATGGCCGCTGTCGACGAGTTGTGGCCGGACCTGTCTCCCCAACAGGTTCTCCACGACCTGTTTGCGTCGCCCGAGAAGATCGCCTCGGCCGCACCGGAACTGGACGCGGAAGAGCGCGAATCGCTGACCCGTCGGGGCCGGGGTTTCTCCGCTGCCGACGCTCCCCTGCTGGACGAGCTGGCCGAGTTGCTCGGCGTGGACGATGCGGCCGAACGCGAGCAGGCACAACGTCAATGGCGCGGCCAGATCGCCGACGCCCAGGGCGCGCTGGACATCCTGACCGGTTCGGCACCACAGGACCTCGAAGACGAACTCGACCCGGAGATCCTGATGGCCTACGACTTGATCGACGCCGATCAGCTTGCGCGGCGTCAGAATTCGGGTCAACGCCTCACCACCGCCGAACGGGCAGCCGGCGACCGGACCTGGACCTACGGGCACGTGATCGTCGACGAAGCTCAGGAACTGTCGACCATGGCGTGGCGAATGGTGATGCGACGCATACCGAATCGGTGGATGACGCTGGTGGGCGACACTGCGCAGACCGGCGATCCCGCCGGAACGTCTTCCTGGAGTTCGGTTCTCGAACCGTATGTGGCACAGCGCTGGAAGCGGACCGAACTCACGGTCAACTACCGGACGCCGTCGGAGATCATGGTGGTGGCGCACGACGTGCTGGCCGCGATCGATCCAGACCAATCCGAGCCCCGTTCCATCCGCAGCACCGGCGTCACACCGTGGGCGCAACAAGTGCTGGAGGCAGACCTGTTCACCGCAGTGGAGAAGCGGGTCGCCGAGCACCCACGTCCCGGACTGAGCGCAGTGCTCGTCCCAGCCGGTCGCGTCCCCGACTTCCGACATCTGGCGTCGGACGTGGTGACCGTGTCATCGGTCAGGGACGCGAAAGGTCTCGAATTCGACTCGGTTCTCATCGTCGAGCCGAGTGCCATCGTGGCCGAGTCGCCCAAGGGGATGAACGACCTCTACGTGGCGCTGACCCGAGCCACCCAGCGACTCGGCGTGGTGCACGTCGACGCACTACCGAAGGAACTCTCGGCGCTGCAGCCGTTCGAGCCGGAAGCCTAGAGACCTGCACACACCAACGGCCCGCTCCGTCGATTCGATGGAGCGGGCCGTAAGGCGTGTTCAGGATGAATCAGCGGACGGTGTGCACGATCAGGACATCGCAGGTGGACTTGCGAGCGGCGTCGGACGGAACCGAACCCAACAGGCGGCCGGTCAACGAGTTCAGTCCGCGGTTGCCGACGACGAGCAGATCGCCCTTCACCTCGTCCACGAGTGCCAGCAGCGACTCGACGGGGGCACCGACGATCGCCTTCTCCTCGATGTTCTTCGCACCGGCCTTGGTGGCGTGCTCGCGCGCAGTGCGCAGAATTTCACGCGTCGGTGCCGATCCGGTGATCTGGTAGGCGTCCTCACGCAATGCGTCGGCGGCAGCGGACGTGTCCTTCGGATCGGCCGGGTAGTACGCGCAGGCGATCACCAGGGTGGCATCGGCGTCTCCCGCCAGAGCCGCGGCCTTCTCCACTGCCCGCAGTGACGATTCGGAGCCATCGGTCCCGACGACGACGGTGCGGTAGGCGCTCATTCATTCCTCCATTGGTCGGTCACACACAGATGTGACACTTCTGGTCGAACTCGATTGGTGCAAGTCACAGGACCGAAAGACGGTGGTCCGGGGACTGATTCGCTGACATTAGCCGCAACCGGCCGATCGGCACGTGAACTTGGGGAACAACACGATCCGCGCCACTCACATACATTGGTTTGCATGCCGATTCCCCGCCCGCCACTGCCGAGACGGGCCATGACCGTCGGAGCCGCAGTGATTGCAGTTCTGGCGGTAGCCGCTCTCGCATTCGTAGTCCTCCCCCAGGATTCGAGCGCCGACACATCCACTCGTGATGCGCGCATCACGCTACCGGAGAGCCCCGAGTCGACGGGCACCGTCGACATCGACGCGCGGCTCTACGCCCCGGCTGTCACACCAGCGCCGACGGTGCTCCTCGCCCACGGCTTCGGCGGCAGCAAGGACTCGGTCGACGGTGAGGCACGTGACCTCGCGGCTCGCGGGTACACCGTGCTCGCCTACAGCGCACGCGGGTTCGGCGACAGCACGGGTTCGATCTCGATCAACGACCCCGATCGCGAAGTCGCTGACGCTCGCGGACTCATCGACTGGCTGGCCGAACAACCGGAGGTGGAACTCGACGCTCCCGGCGACCCGCACGTAGGAGTTGCCGGTGGATCGTACGGCGGCGCGCTGGCGCTGAGTGCGGGCGGCACCGATCCCCGCATCGATTCCATCGCCGCCGCGATCACCTGGAACGACCTGGGTCAGGCCCTGTTCCCCAACTACGGCGTCACCTCGACCGAGGGCCGAGAAGCCCTCGGCGACAAGGTCACTCCCGCGGCTGCGGAGTACGGCGGACCCGGCGTGCTCAAGCGTGGCTGGGCCGGTGTGTTCTTCGGAGCGGGCGCAGCGAGCACACCGCCCGGCGACGGCGGTGACGGCGGTGATGCAAGCACGGAAACATCGGGGACTGGTGACGGCGCGTCTGCATGCGGCAGGTTCTCACCCGAGTTCTGCGACGCCTATGCCCAATCCGCGGTGACAGGGATCCCCAGCCAACAGCTCCTCGATCTGCTGACCGCACACTCTCCCGTCGCGGTGGCGTCGAACATCACCGCACCGACCCTGCTGGTGCAGGGCACCCAGGACACACTGTTCGGCCTGGATCAGGCCGACGCGACGGCGCGTCAGATCGCGGCGGCCGGTGGGAACGTCACGGTGCGATGGTTCGACGGCGGCCACGACGCAGGCGGAACGGACGGCACGAGCGATCGGGCCATCGCCGACTTCTTCGACAGGACGTTGCGTGACCGCGAGGCTGCCACCGGTAGCCAGCCGTTCGTCTACTCCACTCAGCGGGCAGCCGACGAGCGCGGCGGCGACCGCAACCGCCGGATGACAGCTCCCGACTACCCGGGCCTGGCGGCCGATTCCGACGCCACGCAGACCGAATCCGTTACGTTCACTCCCAGGGCTGAGAACCAGTCGATCATTCGTCCGCCCGGAGCGTCGCCGTCGGCGATCTCGTCGGTACCCGGTTTGGGCTCCGTGCTCTCGACTCTCGGATCGACCGGGGCCGGAGCAGCCCTGACCGCGGACCTGCCGGGCCAGTCGGCAACGTTCACCAGCGATCCCGTCGATTCGTCCGTAACGATCACCGGTGCACCTCGAGTGAACCTACGAGTGGCGTCACTGGCCTCACCAGGTCAAGCCGTTCTGTTCGCAAAGCTCTACGACGTCGCACCGAACGGCACGAGAACGCTTCCCGGCGGCGCGGTCTCGGCGATCCGTCTCCCCGATACCGAGGGCATCGATCCCGTCGATGTCACCGTTGCGCTGCCTGGCATCAGCTACGCCGTCCAGCAGGGTCATCGCCTCGAACTGAGCATCTCCACCACGGATCAGGCCTACGCCGTTCCGCTCGAACCGGCCCAGTTCAGCGTGGCCATGACCGACAACACCATTGCGTTGCCCACCGTCCCCGCAGAGGAGAGCGCCAACAGCACCGTTCCGGTGGCACCGCTGATCGGCATCGGGGTCGTCCTTCTCGCGGTTGCTGGTGCGATCGTGGCCGGAGCCGTGCGGACCAGACGCCGCGCGGTCGCCGAAGTGGACGAGAGTCTGATCGACACTCCCCTGGTGATCACCGATCTGGCCAAGACGTACTCCAACAGCTTCCGCGCGGTCGACGGCGTCAGCTTCGAGGTGAAGCAGGGCCAGGTCCTGGGTCTCCTCGGGCCCAACGGTGCAGGAAAGACCACCACCCTGCGGATGCTGATGGGCCTGATCACCCCCACCGGCGGTGATATCCGCGTCTTCGGCCACAAGGTGACGCCGGGCGCGCCGGTGCTGTCCAGACTCGGCTCGTTCGTCGAGGGATCAGGATTTCTTCCCCACCTGACCGGAACTCAGAACCTACGGTTGTACTGGGAGGCGACCGGGCGGCCGATCGAGGACGCCCACCTGGAAGAGGCGCTGGAGATCGCCGATCTCGGCACCGCCATCGAACGCAAGGTCAAGTCGTACAGCCAGGGCATGAGGCAGCGGCTGGCCATCGCCCAAGCAATGCTGGGGCTGCCGGACCTGATGGTTCTGGACGAACCGACCAACGGACTCGACCCACCGCAGATCAGGACAATGCGCGACGTGCTGATCAACTACGCGAAGACCGGGCGGACGGTGCTGGTGTCGAGTCACTTACTCGCCGAGGTCGAACAGACCTGTACCCATGTGGTCGTGATGAACCGCGGTTCGGTGATCAGCTCGGGCACCGTCCGCGAACTGACCGCAGCGGGCGGGCAAACGGAGATCCGGGTCGACGACGCCACCCGCGCGCGGTCGGTGCTGGACGCCTCAGGTCACGACGGTGCAGTGATCGTCGACGACGGCACGGTGACCGTCGACCTGACCGACGCGGATTCCGCCGTCGTGATCCGGGAGCTCGTCACCGCGGGGGTCTCGGTGCGCGGATTCTCGCAATCGACTCGCCTCGAAGACGTGTTCCTCGACCTCGTTCATCGAGATACACCGGGCTCTGTCATTCACGAGCCTGACACCAGCAAGGATCGCTCATGAGCACCACACACGCAGACGGGCGCGCTGCCGGATACACCGGCGGCAGCACCTTGCCGTTCCGTACCGAATTGCGCAGGCAACTGGGACGTCGCCGCACTCAGCTGGCCATCGGCTTTCTTGCCCTGCTTCCGGTGATCCTGGCCATCGCGTTCACCGTCGGCAGCTCGAGTGCCGACACGGACGCCGGTGGACTGATCGAACTCGGTACTCGCGGAGGCATGAACTTCACCGTCTTCGCCCTGTTCATGTCGGTAGGGTTCCTGCTGATCGTGGTGGTGGCGCTGTTCTTCGGCGACTCGGTGGCAAGCGAGGCCTCGTGGTCGAGTCTGCGGTATCTCCTGGCCATCCCAGTACCTCGGAGTCGACTGTTGACGCAGAAGGCGTTGGTGTCGGCCACGTTGTCGAGTGTGGCGATCGTCGTGCTCGTCGGCGTTTCGCTGTTGATCGGCACCGTGATGTACGGCGCGGAGTCGCTCATCACCCCATTGGGTGAGGGTCTGTCGTACGGAACCTCACTGGTGCGGCTACTGATCGCAGTCGCCTATATCGGCATCAACCTGCTGTGGGTGGCCGGCCTGGCCATGCTGCTGTCGGTGCTCACCGACGCCCCGCTCGGGGCCGTCGGCGGCGCCGTGATGACGTCGATTCTGATGCAGATACTCGATCAGATCACCGCTCTGGGATCACTTCGCAACTATCTGCCCGGGCACTACGCCAATTCGTGGATCGATGCCTTCGGGACGAGCATCGACTGGAACGACATGGTGGTGGGATCGTTCTCGGCCATCACGTACGCGGCCGTGTTCGGGTTGCTCGCGTGGCGACGTTTCGCCACCAAGGACATCACCAGCTGAGGCGGCCTACTTCTTCTGGAGCGCGGGTCCGAAGACGCCCTCGGGAATGACGCCCTGGCCGACGATCGACTCACGCCACGGCGTCGCGAGCGAGACCAGCCGAGCTGCACCGTCCTCGCCGAGGGCGGCCCACGGCGCAACGGCGAGGTCGTTGGTGATGTCCTCGACCAACGTGCGGAGATCTTTACCGTCCTGAGTCAGGGCACCGTCGGACGAAAGCAGCTCTCGGTCAGCCAGAGACGCGACTGCCCCGTCCCACTGCTCGGTAGACCATCCGCGACGCTTACGCGCGAACTCTTTCTCGAAGCCGTAGCCGGTGGCGGTGTGGGTGATCAGCGCTTCGAGACCGCTCAGGCCCGCTGTCTGCAGCGCCGCAATGTGACCGTCGCCGCGGTATTCGCGGATCAGAGTCAGGGCGTGCCACAGCACCAGATGCGGCGCAGTGGGCCAGTCGAGCTCGGCATACGCTGCGTACAGGGGTCGACCGTCGTCACCGGGAATTCCCCGGGCCGCGATCGATGCCAGGTCGGCAGCCTCGGCCATGTCCGCGGACGTCAGAACCTCGGGGCCGAGCAGTCGGCCGAAGGCAGCGTCGAGAGTCTCGTACCGGATGGCCATGATCTCGTCGGGTGACGCGATGTCCCAGGCGGCCGGAACGAGCGGTGCCACCAGTTCACGGTTGAAGTTGTAAAACGTAGCGGTGACGACACCTGCGCCGACCCGTCCCAGGGGTGCTGCCCGGCCCGCGAAATAGCAGGCCCGCGGAGGCAACCCCGCCGCGACCAGAGCATCCTGTGTCTCCGGAAGGAAATAGGTCATCGAGTGAATCAGTTCGAGCGCGCGAGAGGTGCGGCCGGCGGTCGTTGCGTCCATCGCTGAACCGTATCGCGTCTCCAGCCTGCCTATTTGAGCCCGGCCGCATCCATCCCGCGCAGTTCCTTCTTCAGATCTTGAATCTCGTCTCGCAGCCGTCCCGCGAGCTCGAACTTCAACTCGCGCGCAGCGTTCATCATCTGGTCGGTCATGTTCTTGATCAGATCGGCCAGCTCTGCGCGCGGCATCGACGAGACGTCCTGCCCCTCGTAGACTCCGGAGCTGACCGACCGGCCCGCTTCGCCCTGAGCACGTCGACCCCGGCTGGCGTTGCGACCGGAACCACCGATCTCGACGACGTTGTCGGTGTCTTCTGCTTCCTGATACACCTGGTCGAGGATGTCGGCGATCTTTTTGCGCAGCGGCTGCGGATCGACGCCCCGCTCCTTGTTGTACGCGATCTGCTTCTCACGCCGTCGATCGGTTTCCTCGATCGCGTAGGTCATCGAGTCGGTCATCTTGTCGGCATACATATGCACTTCGCCGGACACGTTTCGCGCGGCACGACCGATGGTCTGGATCAAGCTGGTGCCACTGCGGAGGAAGCCTTCCTTGTCGGCGTCGAGAATCGCCACGAGCGATACTTCCGGAAGGTCGAGGCCCTCACGGAGCAAGTTGATGCCCACCAACACGTCGTATTCGCCCAGTCGAAGTTGTCGGAGCAGCTCGACGCGGCGCAGCGTGTCGATATCGGAATGCAGATAACGCACGCGAATGCCCAGTTCGAGAAGGTAATCGGTCAGATCTTCCGACATCTTCTTGGTCAGAGTGGTCACGAGCACACGCTCGTCCTTCTCCGCGCGCTCCCGGATCTGGTGCACCAAGTCGTCGATCTGCCCCTTGGTCGGCTTGATCACGACCTGAGGGTCGACGAGTCCGGTGGGCCGAATGACCTGCTCGACGAACTCTCCACCGGTCTGGCCCAGCTCGTATTTTCCTGGAGTCGCGGAGAGGTAGACCGTCTGGCCGATCCGCTGCGTGAACTCTTCCCACGTCAGCGGACGGTTGTCGGTCGCGGACGGCAGACGAAACCCGAAATCGACGAGGTTCCGCTTACGCGACATGTCACCCTCGTACATCGCCCCGATCTGCGGCACGGTCACGTGCGACTCGTCGATGACCATGAGAAAGTCCTCGGGAAAGTAGTCGATCAGGGTGGCGGGCGCGGTGCCGGCACCACGGCCGTCGATGTGTCGTGAGTAGTTCTCGATACCCGAACAGAACCCGACCTGCTTGATCATCTCCAGGTCGTACTGCGTCCGCATGCGCAACCGCTGTGCCTCCAGCAACTTGCCCTTGCCTTCGAGCTCGGCCAGACGTCCTTCGAGCTCGGCCTCGATGTCCTTGACCGCTCGTTCCATCCGCTCCGGACCGGCCACGTAGTGCGTGGCGGGAAAGATACGAACCGAGTCGACCTTGCGGACGATGTCCCCGGTCAGCGGATGCAGGTAGTACAGGGCCTCGATTTCGTCACCGAAGAACTCGATACGGATCGCCAGCTCCTCGTACGAGGGGATGATCTCGACGGTATCGCCGCGAACCCGGAACGATCCGCGGGTGAACGCCATGTCGTTGCGGGTGTACTGCACGTCCACCAGCAGCCTGAGCAGTGCATCACGCTGAACCTCGACGTTGACCTCCAGCTCGATCGACCGGTCGACATACGACTGCGGAGTGCCGAGGCCGTAGATGCACGACACCGAGGCCACCACCACCACGTCCCGTCGCGAGAGCAGAGATGCCGTCGCGGAGTGCCGAAGGCGTTCGACGTCGTCGTTGACGGACGAGTCCTTCTCGATATAGGTGTCGGTCTGCGCGATGTACGCCTCGGGCTGGTAGTAGTCGTAGTACGACACGAAGTACTCGACTGCGTTGTTGGGCAACATGTCTCGCAGCTCGTTCGCCAACTGCGCCGCCAGAGTCTTGTTCGGTGCCATCACCAGGGTGGGGCGCTGCAACTTCTCGATGAGCCAGGCGGTGGTGGCCGATTTACCGGTACCCGTGGCACCGAGAAGCACGATGTCCTTCTCGTCCGCCTTGATCCGCCGTTCGAGCTCGGCGATAGCCGACGGCTGATCACCGGCCGGGGTATGTTCGCTGACGACCTCGAACGCCGGCCCAGTGCGCTCGATCGCGCCCACCGGACGGTGTTCGGAGTGCGCGACAACGGGATGTTCGGATGCAAACGCCATTACACAAGCGTAGACGCGACCACCGACAAGTTCCGTCGGACAGACCCCGAAGGTGCGTTCCCGGTAGCTTCTACAGACATGGTCGCTCACACGTCAGCCGGTGCGCACACCGTCGTACATGCCCCCAAGCACGAGACGTTCGACCTCGTTGCCAAGACGAACGTGGATCCCAAAGGTTTCGTACGCGTGGTCGACGAATATCGCGTCGAGCCGTGGGGGCTCTACATGGCCCGACCGTCGGACCATGCCCACTTCGACTACCTCGAGTCCTGGCTACTGCCGGCTCTCGGGCTCCGCGCCTCGGTGTTCCATTACCTGCCGGCACACGCGAGGGACCAGGACTACTACGTCGACATCGGCGAGTACACGGCCGGGACCACCCGATGGACTTCCGTCGACCACTACCTGGACCTCAGTGTCCGGACCGGCCGCGACTACGACCTCCTGGACGTCGACGAGCTGTTCGACGCACGAGTAGCGCAACATCTGGACACCCCGACGGCCGAGCGTGCGCTGTCCAGGTCGATCGCGGCCATCGAAGGACTGACGCGGCACGATTACGACCTGAACGCGTGGCTCGCGTCCGTGGGGATGCCGACGGAGTGGAACGGCAAACCGGCCTGATGCGCGCAGCTTTGCGTCAGGCAGTCCAGTTCGTCTCCTCTGCCCATTGCCACGCCCGCCGATACGCCACGTCGAACCAAGGTGCCTTGGCGTTCACGTAGGCGTCGATCGCCGGTTGGTAGTCGACGATTCCGGCAGCGGCCTCGGCGGCCCGTCGCTTGATCGCGGCGTACTCCGTTGCGACCCCTGCGTCCGCTCGGAGCCAGTCGCGGAACAACAGGGCGAACTTCTGGTTCGGCCAACCGTCGACCCGAATGTGCACGTTGGCCGGTCGACCGGGGTCCGCGTTGCCGTGAAAACGCTTGCCCCACACCGCAGGATCTGCCTCACCGCCCATTCCGTATGCAGGCTTGGGTTCGTCGAAATTACTGGTCTCGACTCCGGGGAACCCGGCAAGACGTAACCGATCACCCACAGCATCCGCGTCGTCGAGCGAACGCACCGTGATTTGAATGTCGATGACGTCCTTGGCGTCCAGACCGGGCACCGCGGTAGATCCCACGTGGTCGATTCGGACGGCGTCGTCCGCACACGCGAGAGCCATGCGGCCGATGATCCGGCGGGCCTGCAACTCCCATGCCGGGTCTGCCGTCACCTGTTCCGGATGCGTGCGGGCGACGATGCCCTCTCTGATGTTGCGCTCGAAGGGAATCAGGCGCTCGTTCCACAGGAGCCGAACCTGCTCGTCGACGCTTCCCGGCGCACCGGTGTTGTCGATCCATACGTCTGCTGCGGCTCGGCGGGCGTCATCGGTTGCCTGCGCGGCAATTCGCGCGCGGGCGTCGGCCTCGGGCATGTTTCGTGGGCCGGTGAGTCGGCGTACTCGTTCTTCGGCATCGACCCAGACGACCACGACAAGGTGGAAGAACGGACCCATCGAGCCTTCGACGAGCAGCGGAATATCTTGCACCACAATGGCATCCGAGGCCGCACCGTCGATGATTTCGGCAGTACGCTTGCCGACCAACGGGTGGACGATGCCGTTGAGCTTCTTGCGGGATTCCTCGTTCCCGAACGCCACGGCCGCCAACGCCGGACGGTCCAACGAACCGTCCGGTGCGAGAATGTCGGCCCCGAACGTATCCGTCAGTTGTTGCAGGCCAAGCGTTCCCGGCTCCACGACTTCACGGGCGAGCACATCGGAGTCGACGAGAACTCCACCCAGCTCGGTCAGCACCTTGGCAACGGTCGATTTTCCGGCACCTATTCCACCGGTCAGTCCAAGTCTCAGCATGCACCCAGTCTGACACTCGAACACGCCGAAGCACACCAGCCCCAAATGCACCGGTTTCGGAGGTCTGTCGGTTATCTTCGACGAGCGCTACCTCGATGTGCCGACCCACAGCTATTGAAAAGGACACCCATGCGAAGCAATCAGATCCAACCGGGTCGGCACCGCCTTGGCATGGATGCAGGCGTACATTGCGTTCTCATTCCGGAAGTTGCCTCGGCGTTGGCCGACCACCGGCGTAACTGGTTCACCAACCTCCTGACCCCCGCCCGCCACAGCTTCGCCAGCATGCGCAAGCGCACGGAGAGCGTCGGTCAGTGGAGTCCAGCCACCGCCGCGTAGTTCGCACTTCCCCCTCACACATGGGCCCGGTTCATCGGAACCGGGTCCATTGTCGTATCGCCAGCTGAGCATGTCCGCTCGACTGCTTCGAACGAAAAAGCCCCGGTTCTCACGAAGAGAACCGGGGCTGCGGTCACACCCTCACGGGTGGACAACTTCTATCAGGCGTTGCCCGACAACTTCTCGCGAAGTGCAGCAAGCTGCGCATCGCTGGCCAGCGATCCACCGGTCGAGGCCGGAGCCGACGCTGCGGGAGCATCGCCTTCTGCATCGGCGGGGGCCTGACCCGACTCGGAGGAGTAGTTGGTGTTTGCGGCTTCGGCAGCTTCGTCCTTGGCCGTCTTCTCCATCTGAGCGGTGTGCATCTTGTGGCGACGCTCGGCCTCGGCGTAGCGACCTTCCCACTCTTCACGCTGCTTCTCGTAGCCTTCGAGCCATTCGTTGGTCTCGGAGTCGAAGCCCTCGGGGAAGATGTAGTTGCCACCCTCGTCGTACGAGTCGGCCATGCCGTACTTGGACGGATCGAACTCTTCTGCGTAGTCCTCGTTGGCCTGCTTGAGGCTCAACGAAATCCGGCGACGCTCGAGATCGATGTCGATGACCTTGACGAGTGCGTCGTCGCCGACACCCACGACCTGGTCCGGAACCTCCACGTGGCGCTCGGCCAGCTCGGAGATGTGCACGAGGCCCTCGATGCCCTCTTCGACGCGCACGAATGCACCGAAGGGAACCAGCTTGGTGACCTTGCCGGGCACGATCTGGCCGATCGCGTGGGTACGAGCGAACTGGCGCCACGGATCTTCTTGAGTTGCCTTGAGCGACAGAGAAACACGCTCGCGGTCCAGGTCGACATCGAGAACCTCGACGGTGACCTCGGTGCCGACCTCGACAACCTCGGACGGGTGATCGATGTGCTTCCAGGACAGCTCGGAGACGTGCACGAGGCCGTCGACGCCACCCAGGTCCACGAAGGCACCGAAGTTGACGATGGAGGACACGACGCCCTTGCGGACCTGGCCCTTCTGGAGCTGGTGCAGGAACTCGCTGCGGACCTCGGACTGGGTCTGCTCGAGCCATGCGCGGCGCGACAGGACCACGTTGTTGCGGTTCTTGTCGAGCTCGATGATCTTGGCCTCGATCTCCTTGCCGACGTACGGCTGGAGGTCGCGGACGCGACGCATCTCGACGAGCGAGGCAGGCAGGAAGCCGCGGAGACCGATGTCCAGGATGAGTCCACCCTTGACGACCTCGATGACGGTGCCCTTGACGGCCTCGTCCTTCTCCTTGAGCTCCTCGATCGTGCCCCAAGCGCGCTCGTACTGAGCTCGCTTCTTGGACAGGATCAGGCGGCCTTCCTTGTCCTCCTTGGTGAGGACGAGTGCTTCGATCTCATCTCCCACGGAGACGACCTCGTTGGGGTCGACGTCGTGCTTGATGGAGAGCTCGCGAGAAGGGATGACGCCTTCGGTCTTGTAACCGATGTCGAGTAGAACCTCGTCGCGATCGACCTTGACGATGGTGCCTTCGACGATGTCACCATCGTTGAAGTACTTGATCGTCGCGTCGATGGCTGCGAGAAAATCCTCTGCGGAGCCGATATCGTTTACGGCCACCTGCGGTGAGGTTGTGGTTGAGGGCATGTGTTGAGTTGCTCCGGACGGGTTGGGTATCGGTTGATGGATGTTCGGTCGGACTTGTAGAGCATGTGCAGCACGAGTGTCTACGACGAAATTGCTGCCGACTCCGCGAACGCCGAGGACGGGCGGACCCGACCTGAGCGCAGCATGAGCACACTCGCGGTGATCAGGGTACGCGATGCCGCAGTACCAGCACAAACCCGGTTAGAGTCGGCGGGTGAGCGATCTTCCTGTGCCGTCGTCCACTCCCGGCCGCGGCCGTGTCGATTCGGCCACGAGCGACCGCGCCAGCAGACTCTGGTGGGACTCCGACGCCGACAACTACCACCGTACGCACGGCGCGTTTCTCGGTGTGTCGACCGACACCGGCGAATTCGTCTGGTGCCCCGAGGGACTGCACGAGGGCGATGTGCACCTGTTGGGCGACGTCGCAGACAAGGACGTCCTCGAAGTGGGATGCGGCAGTGCACCGTGTGCCCGCTGGCTCGGCGCTCAGGGCGCCCGCGCGATCGGTCTCGACATCTCGATGGGCATGTTGCAACGAGGCGTCGATGCCATGACTGCGGGCGGGTCGACAGTTCCGCTGGTGCAGGCCAGTGCCGAGTCCCTGCCGTTCGCCGACGAGCGGTTCGACATTGTGTGCTCGGCCTTCGGTGCGGTTCCGTTCGTCGCGGACTCCGCCAATGTGATGAAGGAAGTGGCGCGGGTCCTGCGGCCGGGCGGCATCTGGGTGTTCGCCGTCAATCACCCGATGCGCTGGGTGTTCCCCGACGATCCAGGGGTCGCCGGGCTGACTGCGACGATTCCGTACTTCGACCGGACCCCATACGTCGAATACGACGCGCACGGAGTCCCGAACTACGTCGAGCATCACCGCACGATCGGTGACCGGGTGCGCGAACTGGTTGCCGCCGGCCTCGAGGTGCGTGACATCGTGGAGCCGGACTGGCCGGAGTGGCTGGACCGAGAGTGGGGGCAGTGGAGCCCGCTGCGTGGGCAACTCTTTCCCGGCACCGCGATCTTCAGCAGCCGAAAACCGCGCTGAGTCCGTCGTCGATCAGCGCCGGTGCACCCGCGCCTCGACGGTCTCGGTGAAGGCACTGGTCGACGCCTGCCCACCGAGGTCCGCTGTCGCTACGCCGGATTCGACGGTGTCGTCGACCGCGTGTCGGATCCGCCCGGCGGCTGCCGCGAGCCGGTCGTGTCCGTGCCGATCGGCGAGCCACTCGAGCAGCATCGCTGCCGACAGGAACAGCGCCGACGGGTTGGCGCGATTCTTGCCGGCGATGTCCGGGGCGGAACCGTGTGACGCCTGCGCCATGGCCTGTGATTGCGAGGAATTGATCGACGGGGCGGTACCGAGCGAGCCGGACAGCTCTCCCGTGAGATCCGACAGGATGTCGCCGAACATGTTCTCGGCCACGATGACGTCGTAGTTCTCACCGCGTCGAACCAGGTGTGCGGCCAGCGCGTCGACGTGTTCCTCGGTGACCTCGACGTGCGGAAACTGCTCGCCCACGGCGCGGCACGCATCGCGGAACAATCCCGTCGTCATCGACAGCACGTTGGTCTTGTGGACGATGGTGAGCTTGCGGCGGCGTCTGTCTGCCAGCAAGAACGCCTCACGCGCAATGCGTTCGCATGCCCGGCGGGTGAACACCCCGACCGCGAGTGCCACATCGGGAGTAGGCATGAATTCTCCGCTGCCGACGAACATGTTGCGATCGGCATAGAACCCCTCGGTGTTCTCCCGCACCACAATCAAGTCCATGTTCGGCGACATCGCTCGCACGCCGGCAAGGGCTTTCGCAGGCCTGATGTTGGCGAACAGGTCGAAATCCTTCCGAATCCGCCCGCCTGGGGTCAGCTGCGAACGAAACGGCTCCGGATACGAGGCACTGTCGTGTGGCCCCAGAATCCAACACTCGAGCTCGCCCAGTGCGTGCAGCGTGCTCTCGGGTATCGGCGTGCCGTACTCGTCGATGGCACCGCGACCGAGCGGGAGGTGCACCCACTCGACCGCCGATCCCCCCACCGCCGCGAGTGCTGCGTCGACCACTCGAATCGTGGCGGGCACGATCTCGTGACCGATCCCGTCGCCGGTCATGGCCCCGATCCGTAGCGTCGTTGTATTCCGGCCGTCCGTCTGCGACATCATGGCCTCCATGGTGCAGTCCGCAGAACTTCTACTCGACTCCGGCCTCGATGCTGCGGTTCGCCGCGAGTGGGCGGCGCTGTCGGATGCCGGCCTCCCGAGCCAGAACCGGCACCGCGGCGAATCGAACCGACCGCACATCACCGTCGCGGTGGCAGCGTCCATGCCCGTCGCGGTGGACGACGGCGCAGCCGTTCGCTTCGATCCGTTCGATGTGCTCCTCGGTGGCCTCGTCGTGTTCGGTGGTCGCACGATCACCCTGGCACGCCTGGTCGTTCCGACCAGCGAGTTGCTCGATCTGCACGCCCGGATGCACGAGGCCGTAGGCGAAGATTCGCTCGATCACCTCGACCTGGGCCGATGGACACCGCACGTGACACTGGCCCGGCGATTGACATCCGAGGAAGCGGGATCCGCCGTACGACTGCTCTCGACGAGCATCGAGGACCTGGTGGGCTCTGCCGTGGCCCTTCGTCGATGGGACGGCGAGGCCAAGCGCGAGTGGCGAATCGGCTGACCGCAACGTCAGAAAGTGAAGTCGCCGAACTGTGTCACCTCCGCGTGGGTGTCGGGAGCGAAGCCAGCGACCACCAGGGCATCGATGGCCAGGAACGACAGCACAACTACCAATACAAGTGTCATGCTCCTAGCGTCCTGCCTGCGGAGAGTCCCCACGAGTGGCAGTAATGCCACATATACTCGAATTCCTGCCATACTGGTTCACATGCTGAAACGAGTGGTCGTTGCGCTGATGCCGTTGACCGAACAGTTCGAGCTCGGCGTCGCATGCGAGGTGTTCGGATTCGACCGCTCGGACGAGGGCCTTCCCACCTACGACTTCTCCCTGATCGCCGGTGTCCCCCAACCGATCCGCACCCGCGTCGGCTACACCATCGACGTGCCGCACGATCTCGACAGTCTCGACAGCGCCGACCTGATCATCATTCCGGCCGGCGGCACCGAGGCGGCTGACGACGGCAGCTATGTGTGCGGCACCGGATACAACTCGTCCATCGAGCCCTTGCTGGCCAAACTCCGTGCGGCGGTGGACCGAGGTGCCATGGTCGCAAGCCTGTGCAACGGTGCGTTCGTGCTGGGCCAGGCAGGGCTGCTCGACAATCGGCCGTGTACGACGCATTGGCGGCATTCGGCCTCGCTGGCCGCGAAATACCCGCTGGCTCAGGTGGATCCGAACGTCCTCTACGTGGACGCAGGCAACGTACTCACCAGCGCAGGCACGGCCGCCGGAATCGACCTGTGCCTGCACATCGTGCGCAAGTACCAGGGCAGCGTCGTGGCCAACGGAATCGCCCGCAGAATGGTCGTCCCGCCGCATCGCGACGGTGGCCAGGCCCAATTCGTCACCAGTCCCCTACCCGCCACGCACACCGAGACGTTGGCCCCACTGCTGGACTGGATGACCGAGAACCTCGACTCCGAACTGACGATCGGGCGACTGGCAGCACGGGTGAACATGTCGGCACGCACCTTTGCTCGTAAGTTCGCAGCCGAAACCGGAACGACGCCCGCGCGGTGGCTCAACGATCAACGCGTGCTGGCGGCGCAGCAGTTGTTGGAGAACTCCGATCTGCCGATGGATTCGATCGCCGAGGTGGTCGGCTTCGGCAATGCCGCCGCTCTCCGACAGCATTTCGTGAGATTGCGATGCACCACACCGAACTCGTACCGTCGGACGTTCCGGGCCACTCCCCAGCCCGCGTGACGACGCCTGTCCGATGCGGTCGGGATGATTCCGACGAAGGCCTGTGTTGACACACGCAAGAAGCGCAATCAATCGAAAGGGACCGCGTGGCCACTCAGACTTTGACTCAGCAGAACTTCGACGACATCGTCACCAACAACGACGTGGTGTTGGTCGATTTCTGGGCCTCCTGGTGCGGCCCCTGCCGCCAGTTCGCTCCGACGTTCGAGAAGTCGTCGGACGCACACCCCGACGTGGTGCACGCCAAGGTCGACACCGAAGCCGAGCAGGGACTTGCTGCAGCAGCGCAGATCCAGTCGATCCCGACGATCATGGCGTTCCGCGAGGGAATTCTCGTCTACGCACAGCCCGGTGCATTGCCTGCACCGGCGCTCGAAGACCTTGTCGGACAGATCAAGGCACTCGACATGGACGTCGTGCGCCAGCAGATTGCCGAGCAGGCTCCCGCAGCGGAGTAGCTCGTCACACAGCACGACGCGAAGGGCCGCTCGCCGGGTTCGGTGAGCGGCCCTTCGCGGTGCCACGGGTCGAATCAGTGAGCTGCGGCATCCCAGCTTCGACCGGTACCGACCGACACCTCCAGGGGCACCGACAATTCGATCGCCGCCGACATCTTGTTCCGCACCAGCGCTTCGACTTCCTCGCGCTCGGAGGCGACGACCTCGAGCACCAGTTCGTCGTGCACCTGCAACAACATGCGCGACTTCAGAGTCGACTCGGCGAGTGAGTGGTGCACATCGATCATCGCGACCTTGATGATGTCGGCGGCGGTGCCCTGAATGGGGGCGTTGAGTGCGGCGCGCTCGGCTACCTCGCGCCGCTGACGGTTGTCACTGTTGAGATCCGGCAGGTACCGGCGCCTGCCGTACAGCGTCGAGGTGTACCCCACCTTGCGCGCTTCCTCGACGGCGTTGCGCAGGTAGTCGCGGACGCCACCGAATCGCGCGAAGTACGCCTCCATCTGCTGCTTCGCCTCCTCGGTGGAGATCTTGAGCTGCGCGGCGAGGCCGAATGCGCTGAGCCCGTAGGCCAATCCGTACGACATCGCCTTCACTCGACGACGCAGTTCGGGGGTGACCTCCTCGATCGGCACCCCGAATGCGCGGGAACCGACAAAGCTGTGGAGGTCCTCACCGGTGTTGAAGGCCTCGATCAGACCCTCGTCACCGGACACGTGCGCCATGATGCGCATCTCGATCTGGCTGTAGTCGGCGGTGAGCAACGAGTCGTAGCCGGCACCGACAACGAAACCGTCTCGGATGTGCCGTCCCGCCTCGTTGCGCACCGGAATGTTCTGCAAATTCGGTTCGGTGGACGACAGTCGCCCGGTGGCCGCAACGGTCTGGTTGAACGTGGTGTGAATACGACCGTCGTCGGCGACGGATTTGAGCAGGCCGTCGACCGTCACCTTCATGCGTGTCGCGTCCCGGTGATCGAGCAGGAACTTCAGGAAGGGATGCTCGGTCTTCTCGAACAACCCCTGCAGCGCATCGGCATCGGTGGTGTAACCGGTCTTGGTCTTCTTGGTCTTGGGCATGTCGAGTTCCTCGAACAGCACCACCTGCAACTGCTTCGGTGACCCCAGGTTGATCTGCTTGTCGATCACGCCGTACGCGGAGTTCGCGGCCTCGTCGACCTGCGCGGCGAAACCGGACTGCAGCGAGCGAAGGTGGTCACTGTCGACAGCGATGCCGGTCGCTTCGACATCGGCCAAGACCGTCAGCAACGGCAACTCCATCTCGGAGAGCAACGTGGTCGATTCGATGGCAGCCAGTTCGGCGTCCAGGGCCTCGGCCAGGTCGATGACGGCCCGTGCCTTGAGAATCTCGCCCTCGGCGAATACAGCATCAGCGGTGTCCTCGGTATCGAGCAACGACAACTGGCCTTCACCGGCATCCTCGACGCGGAGCTCTCGCTTGAGGTAGCGCAGCGACAGGTCATCCAGATTGAACGAACGCTGACCCGGCCGCACGAGATACGCGGCCAGCGCAGTGTCGGTGGTCAAACCTGCGAGAGTCCAACCCCGCCCGCGCACCGCGTGCAACGCCCACTTGGCCTCGTGCAGAGCCTTGGGTTGCGCCGAATCTGCAAGCCAGGCAGCGAGTGCGCGCTCATCGGATTCGTCGAGGGCCGTCGTCATGACGAACGCACCTTCACCGTCGGCCGCAGCGATCGCCACCGAGGTTGCATCGCTGTCGAAGGGCCTGCGTGGTCCCAGGACGGAGAGACCACTACGTCGACCGTCCGACGCGTGTTCTTCCAACCACGCGGCCAACTCACCCGGGGCGACGATTCCACCGCGGACGTCGAAGCCTTCCTCGGCTTCGGGCTCGACCGACGCGAGAGTCTCGAACAGTCGGTCCCTCAAAATACGGAATTCGAGATCGTCGAACAGCGCGTGGATCTTCTCGCGGTCCCACGGAGCCAGTTCGAGCTGATCGGGGGTGTACGGCAACGGCACATCGCGAACCATCTCGGTGAGCTCGCGGTTGAGCACCACACTCGACAGGTTGGCGCGCAGTGCATCTCCCACCTTGCCCTTGACCTTGTCCACGTTGTCGACAAGAGCGGTGAGCGAACCGTATTCGACGATCCACTTGGTCGCCGTCTTCTCCCCGACCCCGGGAATGCCGGGAAGGTTGTCACTCGGGTCTCCGCGAAGGGCTGCGAAATCCGGATACTGAGACGGCGTCAGCCCATATTTACCGGCGACCTCCTCGGGGGTGAACCTGGTGAGATCCGAGACACCCTTGCGCGGGTACAACACCGTCACGTTGTCGGTGACCAACTGCAGAGCGTCTCGGTCACCGGTGACCACGAGCACGCGATAGCCGAGCGCCTCTGCCTGCGTCACCAAGGTGGCAATGATGTCGTCCGCCTCGAATCCGGCCTCCGCCATCACGGGAATACCCATGGCCCCGAGAACATCCTTGGTGATGTCGACCTGGCCGGCGAACTCGTCGGGAGTCTTGCTCCGGTTGGCCTTGTATTCAGGGAACCGCTCGGCGCGGAAGGTCTGCCGCGAGACGTCGAAGGCCGCGGCGATGTGCGTCGGCTTCTCGTCCCTGAGCAGATTGATCAACATCGAGGTGAACCCGTACACGGCATTGGTGCACTGCCCGCTCGTGGTCTTGAAGTTGTCCGCAGGCAGCGCGAAGAAGGCACGGAACGCCATGGAGTGACCGTCGATCAGGAGCAACGTGGGACGCTCCCCACCCGCCCTCGCGTCGGTTCCGGCCGCGGGCGCTGCACTTTTCTCGGTTACTGGGCTCACGGTTGACCAGTCTAGGTAGCGGGTCCGACAACCCGTAGTCGGATGCTCGCTCCGCGACGCGAACGCCCTCACGACGCGCGTCGCGGGCCGCGAAACACAACCGATACTTTCCGGAAATCTCAGTCGCCGATTTTGCGTCGTTTCAACGGATAGAGTCCGACAATTGCAGTAAATCCCCAACCCGTGACTCAACGACAACCGTCCGGAGGACGTGCGTGGCTCCAAATGTTCGATGGACCAGAAAGGTGCAACCGCCGAGGTTGCGCGCAAGATCTGCCGTTCGGCTCCTTCAGCGAACACTCCTACTCGCCGTTCTGAGTTCGATTGCCGCGCTGCTGTTCGGTGCGCCGGCATTGGCCCAGGAACCTACCCCCACTCCCCCGGCCTCTCCGGGGACCAGTGTCGAACAAGCACCGCCCGCAGACGCAGTCAGCGTCGCGGGATCTCTCAACAACGGCGGCGAGCGCCTCGTCGGCGTCGATGTCGCAGCGCTCGACGCGAGCGGCACCGAAGTAGCCCGCACCACCAGCGAAACCGGTGGCCGGTGGACTCTCGAATTGTCCCCAGGGACATACACATTCCAGGTAGTGCAGGAAACGCTTCCCGACGGGGTGAGCGTCCAGGCAGAAGTCCAGCGCGACGTTCAGGCCGGGCGTTCCAACACCGTCATCTTCTCGTTCGGTGAAGCCAGAACTGCCACCAGCATTCCATTTTACGAGAAGTTCGTCCGCACCACAGTCGACGGTTTCCGTTTCGGCCTGGTCATCGCACTGGCGGCGGTAGGGCTGAGCCTGATCTTCGGCACCACCGGCCTCACCAACTTCGCGCACGGCGAACTCGTCACCCTCGGTGCCGTCGCGGCGTGGTTCTTCAACGTGAGCCTCGGAATACAACTGATTCCGGCCACGGTGCTGGCAATCATCGTCGGAGTCGCGATCGGATGGCTCAACAATGCCTTGATCTGGCGACCACTGCGCAAGCGTCGCACCGGCCTGATCGCACAGCTCGTGGTGACGATCGGTCTTGCGATCGCATTGCGCTACCTCATCCTGATCTTCTTCTCGGATCGCTCCGAGCCCTTCGACGACTACCAGGCCCAGACCGAGAACAACTGGGGCCCGCTGTCGATCACGAACGTCAATCTGGCGTGCATCATCATCAGCGTCGTCGTCCTGGTCGGCGTTGCACTGATGTTGCAGCGCACCAAGATCGGTAAGGCCATGCGAGCGGTGGCCGACAACCGTGACCTCGCCGCATCCTCGGGCATCAACGTCGAGCGCGTGGTCACGTTCGTCTGGTGCCTCGGTGGCGGCCTGGCCGCACTCGGTGGCGTGCTGTTCGGGTTATCCGAACTCGGCGGACGCGTCCAGTGGGAGATGGGATTCAAGCTCCTACTGCTGATGTTCGCCGGAATCACGCTCGGTGGACTGGGGACGGCCTACGGCGCGTTCCTCGGTTGCGTCATCGTGGGTCTGCTCGTGCAGTGGTCGACACTGGTCATCAATCCCGATCTCAAATACATCGGAGGGTTGCTCGTCTTGATTCTCATCCTCGTCGTCCGCCCACAGGGCATCCTCGGCTCGCGACAAAGGATCGGGTGACCACCACATGGATATCATCGGCGCACTTCAGATCTCACTCGCTCAGCTGGTCGGCCCGTCGGCCATCTTCTACGCTCTGCTCGCCATCGGCCTGAACCTGCACTTCGGTTACGCCGGGCTGCTCAACTTCGGCCAGATCGGCTTCGCGCTTCTCGGCGGCTACGGCGTCGGCATCACCACGATCACCTACGAGCAGCCGCTGTGGCTCGGCATTCTGGTCGGTCTCGCCGCGGCAGGGTTGCTTGCTCTGGTTCTCGGTATTCCGACTCTGCGACTGCGAGCCGACTATCTCGCGATCGTCACCATCGCGGCATCGGAAATTCTGCGATTGGTGTTCCGTTCGACCGCAACGGATTCGGTGACCAAGTCCACCAACGGCATCACCGGCTTCGCCGGCCCGTTCACCAGCATGAGTCCGTTCGAGGGCGGCAAGTCGTACAGCTTCCTCGGCGTTCGCTTCCTGGGTAACGACCTGTGGGCCATGCTCGTCGGCTGGACACTGGTGCTGCTGCTGTGTGGAGTGATCTACCTCCTGACTCACAGCCCATGGGGACGCGTCCTCAAGGCCGTCCGTGAGGACGAGGACGCGGCCCGCTCACTGGGCAAGAACGTCTTCGTCTACAAGATGCAGGCACTGGTTCTCGGCGGCGTCATCGGCGGTATGGGTGGTGTGTTCAACGCACTGCAGACCCAGTCCATCAACCCCGATTTCTACTCGACCGCACAGACGTTCTTCGCCTTCGGCGCGCTGATTCTCGGTGGGGCGGCAACAGTGTTCGGCCCGGTACTGGGCGCAATGCTGTTCTGGTTCCTGCTGTCCATTCCCGATGCGATTCTGCGGCAATTGATCTCCGGCGACGACCCGGTGCTCAACCTCACCGGCGCCCAGGTCGGCGCCACGCGATTCGTGCTCCTGGGAATCCTGATCGCCGTGTTGATGGTGTTCAGACCTCAGGGCATTCTCGGCAACAAGCGAGAGGTTCAACTCAATGCCTGACCTGAGCAAGGATGCTGCTGCAACGGCCGCACCGAGCAAAAAAGCAAGCACACTCGAATCACGCGCTGCCCAAGCGCTGTCGAGCGATCAACGCGCGTCGCTGTTCGCCGGTGTGCCCAACGAACCCGGCGCACCGAAACCAGACGCCACCATGGTGGTCGACGGAGTCTCGCGGACCTTCGGCGGCCTCAAAGCCGTCGACGTGGCGCACCTCGAAATTCAACGCGGCTGCATCACCGGCCTCATCGGGCCCAACGGTGCAGGCAAGACCACGCTGTTCAACCTGCTCACCGGATTCGATCGCCCCGACACCGGGACCTGGTCGATGGATGGCCAGGAGCTGGGCCGGATGCACCCGCACCAGGTGGCCCGCAAGGGTGTGGTGCGCACGTTCCAGTTGACCAAAGCACTGTCGAAACTGACTGTGCTGGACAATGTTCGGTTGGGCGCGACAGGTCAACGCGGCGAGCGCATGATCAACACGTTCATGCCGTGGACGTGGAAGGCCCAGGAGCGTCAGATCACCGAACGCGCCTATGAACTGCTGGGGCGCTTCAAGCTCGACGTCAAGGCCGACGATCTGGCCGGCTCACTGTCGGGCGGCCAGCGCAAACTGCTGGAGATGGCACGTGCGCTGATGACCGATCCGTCGGTGGTCATGCTCGACGAGCCGATGGCCGGGGTCAATCCCGCTCTGACGCAATCACTTCTGGGGCACATCAAGTCGCTGCGCGACGACGGTATGACCGTGGTGTTCGTCGAACACGACATGGACGTCATCCGCGACATCAGCGATTGGGTGGTGGTGATGGCTCAGGGCAGCATCATCGCCGAGTCCACGCCGGAGGAACTCTCCAACAACGGTGCTGTCGTCGACGCGTACCTCGGCAGCCACCACGATCAGGCTCTCGAGTTCGACGCCGACGGCAATCCGGTCGGGGCGACCGCCGAACTGGCGGAGGCACTGAAACAGGCCGAGAAGGAAGAACTCGAAGCGGGAGGCGATCTTTCGGACCCGGAGTTCGTCAGCCCAGTGACGCCCGACGTCGCCGAGGGCGGCTCGCACCGGGCCAAGGAGGACAACTGATGAGCGAACAGACATTGACGCCGGCGGAATTCGCCGCCACACCCGAGGAGCACGCTCGCCTGGCCGAAGGTGCACTCTTGCGCGCCGACGGATTGGTGGCCGGTTACATCCCCGGCGTCAACATCCTCAGCGAATGCAACTTCTTCCTCAACGACGGCGAGATCGTCGGCATCATCGGGCCCAACGGCGCCGGAAAGTCGACCTTGCTCAAAACGCTCTTCGGGCTCGTTGCGGTCCGCGAGGGCAGCGTGAAGCTACGCGGTGACAACATCACCTCTGCCGAGGCGCACGTACTGGTCACCAAAGGTGTCGGATACGTTCCGCAGACCCAGAACGTGTTTCCGTCGCTGACCATCGAGGAGAACCTCGAAATGGGAATCTATCTGCGTCCCAAGAAGTTCGGTGAGCGTTTCGAGTTCGTCAGCGAGTTGTTCCCCCTGCTCGGAGAACGCAAGAAGGTCAAGGCAGGCGCACTGTCCGGTGGCGAACGACAGATGGTCGCCATGGGACGCGCACTGATGATGGAGCCGTCGGTACTGCTGCTCGACGAACCGTCGGCCGGGCTGTCACCGATGTTCCAGGACGAAGTGTTCATCCGCTGCAAGAAGATCAACGCGGCGGGCGTCTCGATCATCATGGTCGAGCAGAACGCCCATCGCTGCCTCCAGATCTGCGACCGCGGCTACGTTCTCGATCAGGGCCGCAACGCGTATACCGATACCGGTCCTGCGTTGATGAACGACCCGAAGGTGATCGAGCTGTACCTCGGCACACTGGCCGGAAGCAAAGAGAAGAAGACGTAGATCTTCTTCGACGACGAAGCCCCGGTTCGACTCGATGTCGAACCGGGGCTTCGTCTTTGCACCCGCATCGACGGATACACACAACACTGGGCCCGAGTCCTGATCGAGGACTCGGGCCCAGTGCGTGTGTGGCAGTTACAGATCACTCACCGACGACGATGTATCCGTCCGTCGTCAGCGTGTTGTCCGGTCCGAAGACCAGGTTGCCGTAAGAACCCGTGGCGGGCTCACCTGCGTCACTGAAGTTCAGCGCGCCGGTGATTCCGTCGTAGTCGATATCGGTTCCGGCCTTGACGAGCGGAAGGCACTCGGCGTAGCTGGTGCACTTGGTGCCGTCCTTGGTGACGCTGTTGATGTTGGCAGCGATATCGGTGCCTGCCGTCGACTTCGCCTGCTCGGCAGCGAGTGCCGAGATGACGACTGCGTCGTAGGACTCACCGGCATAGTTGAAGTCCACCAGGGCCGGGTTCACGGCCTTGAGGCGGTCCTGGAAAGCAGTGCCGACATCCGTCAGCGGGGTGGTGCCGCGCATCGTGTCCAACAGGCCTGCTGCCACCGATTCGCCCAGGGCGTTACCCATGTTGCCGTCGACGCCGTAGACCAACGTGCCGTCGGACGGTCCGATGCCGATCTCGTGCATGCGCGTGATGATCTTCGCGGACTCCTCGAAGCCGATGATGGCGACGGCATCCGGGTTGAAGTTCTTCACGCCGTCGACCTCGGCGTTGAACGACTGTGCGTTCGGGTCGTAGATGGTCGTCTGAATCTGGTCTGCCGCGATGCCTGCCTCTTCGAGGTTGTCCGCGGTGTTCTTGGCCAGGCCCGTGCCGTACGGGTCGTTGAGAGCGAGGATGGCCACGCGCTGTGCGCCGTCCTCGGCGATCAGCTGCGAGAGTGCCTGTGCCTGCAGCACGTCGGTGGGAGCGGTACGGAAGTACTGTCCCTTGTCCGGGTAGCAGACGAACTGGTCCGAGGTGTTGGCGGGCGAGAACTCCACGACGCCTGCACTGGCGATCTTGTCGATGACCTTGAGCGAGACCGAGGACGATGCTGCACCGACGATGACGTTCGAGCCGCCGGCGAGCAGGCGGTCGACCGTGGTGTTGGCGGTATCGGTCGTCGTGTCGCCGGAGTCACCGGGGATGAGGGTGGCGGGCTGATCGAGGACGCCACCGGCACCGTTGACGTCGTTGACAGCCAACTGGACACCGGCAACCTCGGGCGGGCCGAGGAAGGCCAGGGTTCCGGTCTCGGGGAGAAGGGTTCCCACCACCAGAGGCGACGTGTCGGGGGTTGCCCCGGCAGTGGCCTGCTCGGGCGTGCAGTCGGTGGAGACGGTCGTTTCCGCGGCTGCAGTGCCGCCGCTGGCACTGGTGGTATCGGTCGAGCCGGAGTCGTCGCTCGACGAACAGCCGAACAGTGCGAGCGAGGTGACGCTCAGCACCGCAGCCGTGCGGACATAGGTCCGAATTGCCATCTAGGTTCTCCTTGAAATTGCTCGTCGTTGAAGCGCACCTGAGTTACATGTGGCTCACGTGTGGATCAGACGCTAATGCTCGGAGTCGATTCGCAAGGCCTAGAACGACGCTCGTGACCTGACTGTGACCTAGAGAGACGAAGTGTTACGTGGCCGTAGCTTTCCCGAGCCGATCAGCCCTCTGCCGCAGGCTTGTTCGCAGGAGTACCGAGTGTCTCGATCACAACTTCGGCAACAGCCTTCATCGTCGTTCTGCGATCCATCGCGGCGCGTTGAATCCACTTGAACGCCTGCGGTTCTGTGAGCGATTGCGACTCCATCAGAATGCCCTTGGCCTTCTCGATCAACTTCCGTGTCTGCAGTCGATCCTGCAGATCGGCTATCTCGGATTCGAGTGCAGAGATCTCACTGAAACGACTGGCCGCCAACTCCACCGCGGGCATCAGATCCGCTTTGGTGAACGGCTTGACCAGATACGCCATCGCTCCGGCGTCGCGTGCCTTCTCGACCAGCTCACGCTGACTGAACGCGGTGAGAATGACGACGGGGGCGATGCGTTTCTCGGCGATCTCCGACGCCGCATCTATCCCGTCTCGACGCGGCATCTTGACGTCCATGATGACCAGATCGGGACTCAGTTCGACGGCCAGGTCCACCGCCTGCTGACCGTCCGCGGCCTCCCCGACCACGTCGTAGCCCTCTTCGCGGAGCATCTCCACGAGGTCCAATCGAATCAGGGATTCGTCCTCTGCCACCACCACACGAAGCGGGGGCTTGCCAGTACCGTGCGCACCAGGAGCGTTCATCTGTATGGGTCTCCTTTGACAGTCATCGCCCATCAGGGCCGTCGAGCATCTGAAGGGTACCGGTGCGCGCCCCCGAAAGCGCATCTTCTAAACTCGTCAATCGTTGCTTGAAAGACGCCAGCCCTCGTATCCCAATTGGCAGAGGAAACGGATTCAAAACCCGTCCAGTGTGAGTTCGAGTCTCACCGAGGGCACCACAGCAACACAGGCGAGTCGCCACGACGGTAAACGCTGCCCACGATCGCGCCTACAGTGGAGTGATGTACATACCCAGCAGTCTTCGTTGCCATGACACCAGTGCGGGCAGTTTGTGCGCAGCGAAGGTCGACCATCGTTTCGGGGATTCGGCGGACCAGTCCGCTCAGTGGGTCTACTACACCTGCAGTGCGGACTCCGCTCACGAGACCGGTTACGTCGACCGCCTGGTCACTGCCTGAATCATGTTCGTAGAACGCGCCTATGTCCACGCCGACGATGTCGGATCGGACTGGCCCTTCACCGTGCCTGCAGTCGCCGACCTCGCTCGCGACGGACTCGAGTTCCTCGCACCGGTCACAATTCTGGTCGGCGACAACGGTTCCGGTAAATCGACCCTCGTCGAGGCAATCGCCGAGGGTTTCGGAATCGATGCCCGCGGCGGTCGGGCGGCGCAGCAGTCGCGTCGGCTCGACGAGGTGACCAGCGCCCTCGGCGAGGTACTCGAACTCGAGACCACGCCGCGGGGTTCTCGAATGCTTCGTGGCCCACGACTGCAGAAGCGCGGCTTCTTCCTGCGCGCCGAGACCGCGTTCGACATGGCCGAGAACCTCGGCGGCATACCGGGTTTCTGGGACGAGAACACCGCCGAGATGAGCCACGGCGAAGGGTTCCTGACCATGTTCGGTGCGATGTTGACCGAGCCCGGTTTCTACGTTCTGGACGAGCCGGAATCGCCCCTGTCGTTCACCGCGAGCCTGCAGCTCGTTGCACTGATGTCCGAGCTGGGCAACGAGGGCGCGCAGATCGTCTGCGCCACCCACTCACCGATTCTGGCGTCGACCCCCGGTGCCGACATCGTCGAAGTCGGCGAACACGGTCTACGCCGAAGTACCTGGGACGAGCTCGAATTGGTACAGCACTGGCGTCGCTACCTCGACGACCCGAACAGCTACCTTCGTCATCTGCTCGACTGACCGTCGGCCATCGACACCGCTTCTCGACGGCGCACACTTCCCGGGGAGATGCCCGTCGCGCGTTTGAACGCCTTACCGAACGCAGCCTCCGACAGATATCCACTGCGCCGGGCCAATTCGGCCAACACCACATCCTCGGATCGCAATGTCTCGTAGGCGACCTGCATCCGCCACGTTGCCAGATAGCTCATCGCAGAGTCGCCGACCAGCTCGGTGAACCGTGCCGAGAACGCCGAGCGGGACATGTTCGCCCTCGATGCCAGAGCCGCAACGGTCCACCGCTCATGAGGGTGTCGATGAATCAGCGCCAACGCCGCTCCGATCCGATCGTCCTGCAATGCGCCGAGCCAACCCGACTGCGCGCCCGGCGTGTTCGCGATCCACGACCGTAACGCGTGGATCACCAGAATGTCGGACAGCCGGGTGATCACCGCTTCTCCCCCGGGCTCGAGCACGCGCGCTTCCTCCGCGACCATGGCCAGCACGCTCTGCATCCTCGATTGCCTCGGGCCGGGATCGGCGTCGACCACCACCAGCGCGGGCAGCAGGCGAACGAGCTTCTGCGCTGCAGGATGATCCAATCGAACCGCCCCGCAGACGAGGCTCGCAACATGGCCGGCACCGCCCGCGTCGTGAGTGATCACCGCGTAGCGATCGCTGATGTACTCGTGCGGGAGGTCGTGGACGCTCGTCGCGCGAACCGACGCATCGACCCCTGCTGCGAGCACATGCCCTCGCCCGTGCGGTACCAACGCGAAATCGCCGGGCACCAGCTCCCGCGTCCGCTCGCCGGGAACCGACAGCAGGCACCGACCGTCCACCACAGTGTGAAACCACAGCGCATCCTCCATGGCGGGCAGTGCGAGACCCCAGGATCCGCTCAGCTCGGAGCGGACGTAGAACGATCCGGTCATTCGTAGAAAGTGCAGCGCTTCACCCAAGGGGTCGGACGACTTCCATGGATCCGCGCCACGCATACGCCGATCGTCTCACGAGATGGACGATCGGACATCGAATACAGCTTTTCGGGCATTGCCCATCCAGCTTTTCGGGGTCACAGTGGACTACAGAACGCCATTGGACGAAAGGAACCACCCTGATGGACCGAATGCTCGCGGTCGCCACCGCCGTTGCCGCCGTCGGATGCGGGCTCGTCGCAGGAGTGCTGCTCGCCTTCTCCATCAGCGTGCTTCCCGGCCTGGCAACATTGCCGGTGCCCGACGCGATCTCCGCGATGCAGAGATTCAATGCGGCGATTCTCAATCCGGTGTTTCTCGGCCTGTTTTTCGGGACGGCCGTATCGTGCACTCTCGCAGCAGTTCTCGCCGTGTCGACCGGTCGGGGTTCACCCGTGCTCGTGGTGAGCAGTGCCGTTCTCTACGTTCTCGGATGCTTCGCGATCACGACTGTTCTCAACGTCCCCCTCAACGACGCGTTGGCCGGTGTGGATCCCGGCAGTGCTGCCGGCGCCCAGGTGTGGCAGAACTTCACCGACAAGTGGACGCGATGGAACAACGTCAGGACGGTTGCTGCGACTGCCGCCTGCGCCGTCCTGATCTTGGGTCAGGGCAGATCGGCACTGGGCTGATCGGACACCGAATCCTGGTGTCGCTTGCGGATTTCTTCCTCGAACCGCGCGATGAGGTGGTCGGTGTCGGCGGTCGAGACATCCCGCGCGCCTTCGTCCATCGCGGCGTCACGCCCCCGGCGCAGTGCGGCGAGTTCGGCTTCGAGTTCGTTGTTGTCGAGTACGCGTGGATCCAACATGACATCCATTGTGGTCCCCCGTCCGCCGCCCCCGCGGGGATTTGCTGTAATCACGGAATGAACGTCGTGCACAGCTTCGAGCCGATAGTCGGACCGGACGCAACCATCCTGATCCTGGGGTCCATGCCCGGCGTCGCGTCGCTGACCGCGCAGCAGTACTACGCCCACCCACGAAATGCGTTCTGGCCGATCATGGGAACGGTATTCGGTGCCGGCCCCGAGCTTCTCTACGACGATCGAACCGAGCGCCTTCGCAGCCACGGGATTGCGGTCTGGGACGTACTGAAACTGTGCACGCGTGCGGGAAGTCTGGACTCGGCGATCGTCGAATCCTCCATCGTGGCAAACGATTTCGAGAATCTGTTCGCCGAGAATCCCGGCATCGACAGGGTGTTCTTCAACGGAGCCAAGGCCGCCGAGAGCTACCGTCGCCACGTGACGACGGTGACACCCCACGTGACATTCACACGACTACCGTCGACCAGCCCGGCGCACGCCTCACTGAACCTCGATGCGAAGACGCGCGCGTGGTCGGATGCACTCAGGCGCGGACCCGCGTCGGGAAGTGGCGAATGAGACCTTCCTGCACGACGGTAGCCAGCAACAGACCGTCCATCGAAAAGAAGCGGCCGGTGGCCAGGCCTCGCGAGCCGGCGGCCACGGGCGATTCGGTGGCATAGAGGGCCCACTCGTCGAATCGGAACGGGCGGTGGAACCAGATGGAATGGTTGACCGTCGCCGCAACGATGCGGTCGAGTCCCCACGACAGGCCGTGAGTGGTGATGATCGAGTCGAGCACCGTCGTGTCCGACGCGTAGCCCATGGTCGCGGCATGGAAGATAGAGGCGTCGGGCAGATCCCCGTCGGCCTTCATCCACACGCGATTGTGGTTGAGCTTCTCGCCGGTGCCGTGCATGATCCACGCCGGATCGTTCGCGTAGCGCATGTCGATCGGTTTGAGGGCGTCGACGAACATCTGTAGCCGGTCCTCGTACCCGACAAAGTGATCGCCGAGCGGAGGCAGTGCGTCGGGGTACGGAACCTCGGGCACCTCGACGCTGTGCTCGAGTCCCTTGCCGAAATCCTGGAAGGCCGCGAGCATGACGAACAGCTCGTTGCCGTCCTGCACCGCGGTGACCTGGCGGTTGGCGAAGGCTCGGCCATCGCGTTGACGAGAGACCCGGTACTCGATGGGCTTCTTGACGTCACCACCGCGGATGAAATGAGCATTGATCGCATGCACGTCCCGCGAGGTACCGGAGACGGTGCGGCCGGCCGCGATCAGGCCCTGAGCAACGAGTTGCCCCCCGAACGTACGGCTCCCCACCTGCTCGGGGTGAACGCCGACGAACACGTCCTCCTCGATCTCCTCCAGTGCGAGGAGATCGAGGAGCGTCTCGAGATCGGTCTTGCGTACAGCTGTACTGCTCGACGCGCTTTCGCTGACGCCGGTTCCCCCCGCTTCGACCACTTACCGGTCCTCTTCTCCGATTCGGTGCACATGGATCAAGTTGGTCGAGCCTACTGTGCCGGGAGGGGCACCGGCCACGATCACGACCTGATCGCCCTTGTTGTACCGACCGAGTTCGAGCAGCGCCTTGTCGACCTCTTTCACCATCGCGTCCGTCGAGCCCACGTCGGGGACCAGGAACGTTTCGGTTCCCCAGCTCAGCGACAGTTGGCTCCGGACCTCGGAGATGGAGGTGAAGGCGAGCAACGGAAGCTTGGTGTGCAGACGAGCCAACCGTCGAACGGTGTCACCCGACTGGGTGAACGCCACGAGTGCCTTCGCATCCAGGCGCTCGCCGATGTCACGGGCGGCGTACGAGATGACGCCACGCTTGGTGCGCGGGACGTGCGTCAGCGGAGGAACACTGTCGCCCTCGGTCTCGACCGTCTCGACGATGCGGGCCATCGTCCGCACGGTTTCCATCACGTACTTACCGACCGAGGTCTCACCGGAGAGCATGACCGCGTCGGTACCGTCGAGCACGGCGTTGGCGACGTCGGACGCCTCGGCGCGCGTCGGGCGGGAGTTCTCGATCATCGATTCGAGCATCTGGGTCGCCACGATGACGGGCTTGGCGTTGGCGCGGGCGATCTGGATGGCGCGCTTCTGCACCAGCGGCACCTGCTCGAGCGGCAACTCGACGCCGAGGTCACCGCGGGCGACCATGATCGCGTCGAACGCGAGCACGATGGCTTCGAGGTTGTCGACGGCCTCGGGCTTCTCGAGCTTGGCGATGACCGGAACTCGGCGGCCGACGCGGTCCATCACGGCGTGGACGAGTTCGACGTCCGCGGGCGAACGCACGAACGAGAGCGCGATGAAGTCGACACCCAGGGCGAGGGCGAACTCGAGGTCGGCGATGTCCTTCTCGCTCATGGCGGGAACGGACACGTCCATGCCCGGCAGGGACACACCCTTGTTGTTGCTGACCGGTCCACCTTCGGTGACACGGCACAACACGTCGTTGCCTTCGACACCGGTGACCACGAGGCCGACCTTGCCGTCGTCGACGAGCAGGCGGTCGCCTTCCTTGGCGTCCTGGGCCAGCTCTTTGTAGGTGGTCGACACCCGGTCGTGAGTGCCCTCGCACTCTTCGACGGTGATGCGGATCAGCTCGCCGGCCGCCCAGGTGGTCGAGCCCTCGGCGAAACGCCCGAGACGAATCTTCGGTCCCTGCAGGTCGGCCAGAATGCCCACGGCTTTGCCGGTGGCGTCCGATGCTGCTCGAACCCTCTCGTAGTTGGCCTGATGATCGGGATGATCACCATGGCTGAAGTTCAGTCGTGCGACATCCATTCCACTCTCGACGAGTTCGCGGATGCGCTCTGTGGTTGCGGTTGCGGGTCCAAGGGTGCAGACAATCTTCGTACGTCGGCTCACGAAAGCGAGCCTAGCCGCTGGACGCCGCGTTCTCTATCGCAGACGCATCCAGCTCAATACTACCGATCGGTAGCCTCGCTACCCTGCTGCTGGGACGGTCTGTACCGGTTCAGAGACGGGGGTCACACCACCGCGAGAGGCAGTGCAGTCGGGTGCACCGGCGACGGTAATTCCGAGTGTCCGGTGAGGAAAGCATCGACTCCGTGGGCCGCCGAACGACCCTCCGCGATCGCCCACACGACCAACGACGCACCGCGATGCGCATCCCCGCACACGAACACCCCGGGTGCCGTGGTCTGCCAGTCGGGACCACACGAGAGCGCGCCCCGCTTGGTCAGCGCCAGGCCGTACTCGTCGAGTAGCGGACCGTGCTCGACGCCCTCGAAACCGATGGCGAACAACGCCAGATCACAGGGCAATTCGATCTCCTCCCCGATGGGCGTGACGATGCGTCGACCGTCCGCGTCGCGCTGCACCTCCACCTCGGCGAGCACCATCGCGCGAACGTGCCCGCGCTCGTCACCGAGGAATCGCTGGACCGCGACCTGATGACGCACGACGCCACCCTCGGCGTGGGCAGGCGAGGTGCGCAGTACCAACGGCCACGACGGCCACGGCGAGAGACTCTCGTCGCGAGCCCCCGGCAGCGCGGGGTTGTAGTCGAGTTGCGTCACCGACGCAGCGCCCTGCCGGTGGGCAGTTCCCAGGCAGTCGGCTCCGGTATCGCCACCGCCGATGATGACCACATGCTTGTCCGCAGCGGAGATGGAGGTGGGACCGTCGCCCTCGCATTCCTTGTTCGACGGCACCAGATGCTCCATGGCCAGGTGAATGCCGTCGAGATCACGACCGATGACCTCGGCGTTGTCACGAGCCCGCAGAGCTCCGACCGCGAGAACGACTGCGTCGAAGGATTCGCGGAGTTGCTCGACGGTGAAGTCGATGCCGACCTCGCAGTCGGTCACGAAATGCGTTCCCTCGGCCCGCATCTGCATCAGGCGCTGATCCAGCACCGACTTCTCGAGCTTGAACTCGGGAATGCCGTACCGGAGCAGCCCGCCGAGGCGGTCATCCCGCTCGTACACCGTGACGTCGTGTCCGGCGCGTGTGAGCTGTTGTGCCGCAGCCAATCCCGCAGGACCGGATCCCACGACGGCGACTCGCTTGCCGGTGGTGATCGTCGGCGGCTGCGGAACGATGCTGCCCTCTTCCCAAGCCAGATCCGCGATGGTCTGCTCGACCCGCTTGATCGTGACGCTACCGCCGGTGGCCGCCTCGGAAATCGAGAGCACACAGGCCGATTCACACGGTGCCGGGCACACCCGACCGGTGAATTCCGGGAAGTTGTTGGTCGCGTGCAGTCGGTCACTCGCCGCATCCCAGCGGTCACGACGAACCAGATCGTTCCACTCGGGAATCAGATTGCCCAGCGGACAGCCCGCAGTTCCGGAGTGGCAGAACGGAATTCCGCAGTCCATGCAGCGACGTGCCTGATCGGAGACCTCCGCGGCCCGTTCGCTCGTCGGCTGGTGCGAATACACTTCTTTCCAGTCCTTCACGCGCTCGCCGATCGGACGCTTGACTGCCTCGCGCTTGACGACTTTCAGAAATCCCTGTGGATCAGCCACGTGCAGCCTCCATGATCGCAGCATCGACGTCGCGCCCTTCGGCACGCGCCATTCGAGTCGCTTCCAGCACCCGCTGGTAGTCGACGGGCATGACTTTGGTGAACAGCGCGGACCGGCGAGGCCAGTCGGCCAACAACGAGGTCGCGACAGTGGACCCGGTCCACCGCCGGTGATTCTCGACGGTCTCGCGCAGCCACACCAGGTCGTCCGGGTTGGGGACCTGCAGCTCGACCATCGCCATGTTCACGTCGGCGGGATCGAGACCGAGGACGAACGCGATACCGCCGGACATCCCCGCCGCCATGTTGCGACCGGTCGGGCCAAGCACGACAACCCGGCCACCGGTCATGTATTCGAACGCGTGGTCACCCACGCCCTCGTTCACCGCGACGGCTCCCGAGTTCCTGACGGCGAAACGCTCCCCTGCCTTGCCCCGCAGGTATACCTCGCCCGAGGTTGCGCCGTACAGAATGGTGTTGCCGGCGATCACGTTGTCCTCGGCGACGAAGGGCACATCGTCGGCCGGGCGCACGACGATGCGACCACCCGACAGCCCCTTGCCGACATAGTCGTTCGCGTCACCGACCAGATCGATCGTGATCCCCGGCGGCAGGAAGGCACCGAGCGACTGCCCTGCCGATCCGGTGAACGCAATGCGAATGGTGTCGTCCGGGAGTCCACCCGCGCCGTAGCGTCGGGTGACCTCGGACCCCAGAAGCGTCCCGACGGTGCGGTTGACGTTACGTACCGGCAGCTCCAGCTTGACCGGATGGGCATCCTCGAGCGCTCCCTCCGCCAACTGGATCAGCGTTCGATCCAGCGCGAGATCGAGACCGTGATCTTGCCCGCGGAGGCGTCGACGCTGCGTCATGGGGGCACCGTGCCGGTCGACGGGCATCGCGAAGATCGGAGCCAGATCCAGGCCCTTGCTCTTCCAGTGTGCGACGCCGGCCGCTGTCTCGAGTACGTCGGCGTGGCCTACTGCTTCGTCGATACTGCGGAAACCGAGCTGCGCGAGGTACTTTCGCACGTCCTCGGCAATGAACTTGAAGAAGTCCTCGAGAAACTCGGGCTTGCCGGTGAACCGCTTGCGCAGCTCTGGGTTCTGTGTCGCCACCCCGACCGGGCACGTATCGAGGTGGCAGACACGCATCATGATGCATCCCGCCACGATCAGCGGGGCCGTCGAGAATCCGAATTCCTCCGCACCGAGAAGCGCCGCGACGATGACGTCGCGACCGGTGCGCATTCCACCGTCGCACTGCACGGTGATGCGGTCACGCAGGCCGTTGAGCACCAGCGTCTGCTGGGCGTCGGCCAGGCCGATCTCCCACGGAGCACCGGCATGCTTGAGTGAGGTCAACGGTGCAGCCCCGGTTCCGCCGTCGTATCCCGAGATGAGGACGACGTCGGCGTGCGCCTTGCTGACGCCGGTCGCCACCGTGCCGACGCCGACGGAACTGACGAGCTTGACGTGCACGCGCGCATTCTCGTTGGCGTTCTTGAGGTCGTGGATCAGCTGCGCGAGATCCTCGATCGAATAGATGTCGTGGTGCGGGGGCGGCGAGATCAAGCCGACGCCCGGCGTCGAATGTCGCGTCTTCGCCACCCACGGGTACACCTTGTACCCGGGCAACTGACCGCCTTCGCCGGGCTTTGCACCCTGCGCCATCTTGATCTGGATATCGGTGGCATTGACCAGGTAGTCGCTGGTGACCCCGAAGCGGCCACTGGCCACCTGCTTGACAGCACTGCGACGCGTCGGGTCGTAGAGGCGATCGACATCCTCGCCGCCTTCACCCGAGTTGGACCGGCCGCCCAGGTTGTTCATCGCCACGGCCATCGTCTCGTGCGCTTCGGCGGAAATGGACCCGTAGCTCATCGCTCCGGTGTTGAACCGGGTGACGATCGATTCGACCGACTCCACCTCGTCGAGCGGAACCGGTTGCCTCACACCATCTTTGAACTCGAACAAACCACGCAGGGCACCGCCTTCACGAGCAAGCCGGTCTACCTCGTCGGTATACTTCTGGAACACGTCGTAGCGGCCGGTGCGGGTTGCGTGCTGGAGCAGGAACACCGTTTCGGGAGTGAACAGGTGCAGCTCGCCTTCGCGCCGGAACTGGTACTCACCGCCGATCTCCAACCGACGATGAACACGGTCGGTGGGGTTCTCGGGATACGCCCGACGGTGGCGCAGCTTGACCTCCTCGGCGAGCACGTCCAGGCCGACGCCGCCGAGCTTGCTGACCGTGCCCTTGAAGTACTCGCGCACCACCTCGCGATCGAGACCGACCGCCTCGAAAACCTGTGCGCCGGTGTAGGACCCGACGGTCGAGATGCCCATTTTCGACATCACCTTGAGCACACCCTTGCCGAGGCCGTAAAGGTAGTTGCGCACCGCTATCGTCGGTTCGACGCCGGTCAGCTCGCCCTCGCCGACGAGATCCTCGATCGACTCCATCGCCAGATACGGGTTGACCGCCGCGGCACCGAATCCGATGAGCAGCGCGAGATGATGGACTTCGCGTGCATCGCCGGATTCGACGACGAGGGCGATTTTGGTGCGCTCCTTGGTCCGGACCAGGTGATGGTGCACGGCCGAGGTGGCCAGCAAGGACGGAATCGGTGCCCGGGTATGGTCCGAATCGCGATCGGAGATGATCAGAGTGGTGTAGCCGGCAGCGATCGCCTCCGAAGCCCGGGCCCGCAAATCCTCGATGGCCTCGGCGAGACCCTCACCGCCCCGCTCGACCTCGTACAGGCCACGCAACACTGTCGCCGACAATCCAGGATGGTCGCCGTCTTCGTTGATGTGGATGATCTTGTTCAACTCGTCGTTGTCGAGCACCGGCCACGGCAACACGATCTGCCTGCACGACGCCGCGGTGGGCTCGAGCAGGTTCTGCTCAGGACCCATCACCCGCGCGAGCGAGGTCACGATTTCCTCCCGGATCGAATCCAGCGGCGGGTTGGTGACCTGGGCGAACAGTTCGATGAAATAGTCGTAGAGCTGACGCGAGCGCTGCGACATGACTGCCGCAGGGGTGTCGGTGCCCATCGACCCCAGTGGCTCTCCCCCGGATGCCGCCATCGGCGTCAGTACGACGCGCAGGTCTTCCTCGGTATAACCGAACGCGACCTGTCTGCGCACCACAGAATCGTGGTTGTACTGAATGTGTGCGCGCTCGGGCAGGCTCTTGATCTCGAGTAGTCCGGCATGCAGCCACTCCTGATACGGATGTTCGGTGGCCAGTTGGAGCTTGATCTCCTCGTCGGGTACCAGGCGTCCGGCGAGGGTGTCGATCAGGAACATCTTGCCCGGCTCGAGGCGGCCCTTGGCGACGACCTCGGATTGCGGCACATCGAGCACGCCGGCCTCGCTGGCGAGGATCACGCGGCCGTCGGCCGTCTGCCACCAGCGACCGGGGCGAAGCCCGTTGCGATCGAGCACGGCCCCGACGTAGCTGCCGTCGGTGAACGTCACACAAGCCGGCCCGTCCCAGGCCTCCATCATCGACGAGTGGAACTGATAGAACGCCCGCACTCGCGGATCCATCGTGCGGTGGTTCTCCCACGGCTCGGGCACCATCATCATCACCACATGCGGAACACTGCGTCCACCGAGGTGCAGCAGTTCGAGCACCTCGTCCAAGGACACCGAGTCCGACGCATCGGGATTGCAAATCGGGAACAACCGCTCGAAGTCACCGGGGATCAGGTCGCTGGAGAGCAGCGCTTCCCGAGCCCGCATTCGGTTTCGGTTGCCCTTGACGGTGTTGATCTCGCCGTTGTGGGCCACGTAGCGATGCGGGTGCGCCAGTGGCCACGACGGAAACGTGTTGGTGGAGAATCGACTGTGAACAATGGCAATAGCGCTCTTGCACAACGGGTTCCGCAACTCCGGGAAGTAGAGCGGCAACTGCATCGTGGTGAGCATGCCCTTGTAGACGATGGTGCGCGAGGACAGCGACGGAAAGAACAGTCCCGACCCTTCTGCCTCGATCTCGGGGGTGACCCGTTCGGAACGCTTGCGCAATCCGTACACCAGCCGATCGAGTGACAGGCCCGCCGGACGCGCGCCGTCGACCTCGGGGGCCGCGACGAACAGGTAGCTCATGTACGGCATGCAGCCCAGAGCGGTGACTCCCACGTCGGCTCGATCGGGATCGACCTCGACCGGGACCCAGCCCAGGATGTCCAGACCTTCTTCGGTCGCAATGGATTCGACACGTTCGACGGCGAGCGCGCGCTCCCGGATTCCCTGCGGCAGAAAACACACGCCGGCTGCAAAAGTATTGTCACCGTCGGCTCGTGCCGTGGGCAGATCGAACGGCGCGAGGGAGACGAGCAGTTCGACGGGTAGCTGGATCAGAATGCCCGCGCCGTCGCCGCTGTTGGGTTCGGCCCCGGCAGCGCCGCGATGTTCCAGATTCTCCAGTGCCAGAACGCCGTCGGCCACAATGGAATGGGAGCGTCGTCCCGCGATGTCGGCGATCATCGCCACGCCGCAGGAATCCTTCTCCAAGCTCGGGTCGTACAGACCCTGCTCCGCAGGCATCCGAGAAAACAGCACCACGATCACCTCCACGTAGGCCGGTGGGTGCGTGAAGGCGGTGCAGTGTCTCGAACGCTGCGCCGTGAGTCTCGGCAACCCCGCCGGCTGGTCGGCTCGTGTCGACCGGAACGGTCGGACGAGCCGAAATCAGAACGCCTGTCGGGAATTCACCGGGACAGCTCTGGCCCGCGAAAGAATCCGAGATTACTCCCGGATGGCGAAATCGTAGCAGCTGGAATTCGCAACGATGCAATCGCGAATGCAGGTGGCCGCGGATGTGACGTCAGTCGCGCAGCGGTCGACCGTGCTCGTCGCGCACGCTGCCGGTGAGCATCATGATCCCGTCGATCAACGGCCAGATCGCGCCGAGCCCACAGGTCAGAAAGGTGACGGCTATCTGCGCCACTGCAATGCCCGGCTGGTTCAGATAGAAGCGTCCGGCTCCGAACCCACCCAGCAAGATTCCCAGCAGGCCTGCGGTCAGCTTCTGCTTGTCCGAGAACGGTTCGCCGGTGACCGGGTGACGGCCGTACGGAGCCATCGGGTCCATGAAGCCGGGCCCACCCGCGTACTGCGGTCCACCGTATTGACCACCCGCATACGGCGGGGGCGGCGGCGCGAAGTACTGACCCGAACCATCGGCGGGCGGTGGATAACCGACACCGGGCGGGGGTCCGAACTGCTGACCCTGATCGGCCGCGTCAGGAGTGTTCCAGTTCGGCGTGCTGTAGTTCGGGGTCGTGTAATTGGGGTCGGGTGCGCCGTAGACGGGACCCGAGCCTGCCGGGGTGCCCTTCTCGAACGAGATCGTCGGCTCCGTCGAACCGGATCCGTCCCCCGGCGATCCGTCGAACGCCGATGTACCTGAGTCACTCACTTCGGGCTCCCTAGTGCGGATGCGGTGCGAACTCTCAGTCTCTCAGTTTTCGCCCCTGAGCGTCCGTTACATTGCCAACCAAAATGAGCACGCCGTCGACGAGGTGCCAGACGAAGAGCCCGAACAGCAGAATCAGTCCGAGGCCGAACACTGCGGTGAGCAGAACACCGAAGAAGAGCAGGAGCAGCTGGGCGACACCGATTCCGGTACTGCCGAGATAGAAGCGACCGACACCCAACCAACCGAGAAATATCTGCAGCAGGCCGCCGACGATCTTGGACTTGTCCGACAACGGCTCGCCGGTGATCGGATCGCGACCGTACGGAGCGTCTGGGCCGACGCCGTACGGGTATCCGCCCGGATAGCCCGTAGGCGCACCGAAACCCTGCGCCTGGCCGAACCCCTGTTGCGGGTATCCCTGCTGCTGGTAGCTCTGTTGCTGGCCGTACCCCTGCTGTAGGTAGCCCTGCGGCTGGCCGTACCCCTGCTGCGGGTAGCTCTGCTGCGGGTAGCCCTGCGGCTGGCCGTACCCCTGTTGCGGGTAGTTCTGGGCCGGGTAATTCTGGGCCGGGTAGTTCTGGGCCGGCGGGAATCCTCCGACGGGATTGTCAATACTGCCGTCCGGGCTCGGGGCCGGGTAGCTCGGCGTGCTGGACCAACCTGGGCCGTTTCCGATACCCGAGTACGTATCCCAACCCGGTCCCGTGGGTCCGGTGGGTCCGTGAGATGGCGCGGACTCCGAGGTGGCGGGTGGCTCCGAGAGCGACGCCTCGGCGGTGGCACCGTAGTCGAACGGAGTGCCGAACGGTGTGGTCGGCTTGGAGTCACCGTCACTGGAATCGCCGGTGCCGGAACCGGATTCGGGGCCGTGGGTCTTGTCGAAATCAACCACGTGTACTGCCTTCTTCCTCGGCTTTCTTGTCGGACGTCTGCACGTCCAGAGCATCGACGGTTCGGTCGTTCGCGTCGGTCTCGTCCGCGTCGCCCGAGGCATCGCCGTGTGTGGCGTCGTTACCGCCGTCGACGTCGTCGTTCGATTTCAGGGTCGCGGGGTCTTCGCGGCCCTTGGTCGCGATCACGAAGTATGCGACCGCCAGGACGAAGATGATGGCGGCTGTGAAGGTGTTGATGCGAATACCCGCGATCTTCGTCGCGAAATCGTCACGCATGAGTTCCACCCAGAAACGTCCGGCGCAGTATCCGGCGACGTACAAGGCGAACAATCGTCCGTGGCCGATCGTGTACTTGCGGTCGATGAGCACCAGCAGGGCGACGATCGCGAGGCTCCACAGCAACTCGTAGAGGAACGTCGGATGGACGACCTTCTCCACGAACCCCGTCGATACGCCGTTCAAAGGATCCAGTCGACCGTTCGAGTCGACTCGCTCGTAGATCTCCAGGCCCCATGGCTGCGTGGTTGCGCGACCGTACAGTTCCTGGTTGAAGTAGTTGCCGATGCGGCCGATCGCCTGAGCCAGCAGAATCGGGGGCCCCACAGCATCACCGAATGCGGGCAAGGGGATCCCTCGTCGACGGCAGGCGATCCAAGCACCGACTCCACCGAGGAACACCGCTCCCCAGATTCCGAGACCGCCGTTCCAGACGTACAGCGCTTCGATCGGATTTCCGCCGGGACCGAAGTACGTCTTCCAGTCTGTTGCCACGTGGTAGAGACGGCCGCCGAGCAGACCGAACGGAACGGCCCATACTGCGACGTCGAGGACGGTGCCCTTCGTTCCCCCCCGAGCGACCCAACGGCGATCACCCCACACCACCGACACGACTATGCCGATGATGATGAACAGGGCGTAGGCCCGCAGAGCGAGCGGTCCGACGTGCCACACCCCCTGCGCGGGGCTCGGAATGTAGGCCAGAATCTCGGTCGAGGTCACGACGCTACGTTAGCGGAGCGGACACCCTCGGCGAGTTCCGTCGTCAGGTCACGCACCGCGTCCAGTCCGTTGTCTACAGCAGTGACCAACGCCGATCCGACGATGACTGCATCGGCGTAGCGGGCGATCTCGGCGGCCTGAGCGCCCGAGCGAACACCGAGGCCGACGCCGATGGGGATGTCGGAGTGCTTACGGATGCGGGCCGACAATTCGGGGGCCATCGAGGACACCACATCGCGGGCACCGGTCACGCCCATCGTCGAGGCGGCGTAGACGAAACCGCTGCTGGCTTCGACTGTGCTGACGAGCCGTTCCTCGGTGGACGACGGGGCGACGAGGAAAATGCGGTCCAGTCCGTAGCTGTCGGATACCTCGATCCATTCCTTCGCCTCGTCCGGAATGAGATCGGGGGTGATGATTCCGAGCCCACCCGCGCCGGCGAGATCACGGGCGAAGTTCTCGATGCCGTATTTGAGGACCAGATTCCAGTAGGTCATGACGACTGCTTTTCCGCCCGCGGCAGAGACCTGCTCGGTCACTGCGAACACGTCCTTGACCCGAGCACCGGCTCGCAGCGCGACGTCGGCTGCGGCCTGAATCGTGGGGCCGTCCATGACCGGATCGGAATACGGAATACCGACCTCGACGATGTCGCACCCGGCGTCGACCATGGTCTTGAACACCTCGACCGAGCGTGGCACGGTCGGAAAACCTGCAGGGAGGTATCCGACGAGTGCTGCGCGCCCTTCGGCGCGGCATTGAGCGAAGGTCCCGGAAAGGCGAGAGTCGTTGTTGCTCATGGCTTGATACCCACTTCGTCGTCCACGTTCGGTTCGCCGTCTCCGTCGATCAGACCGAACCATTCGGCGGCGGTATCGACGTCCTTGTCTCCGCGTCCGGACAGATTGACCAGAATGATCGCGCCCTCGCCCAGTTCCTTGCCGAGCGTCAACGCGCCGGCGATGGCATGCGAGGACTCGATGGCGGGAATGATGCCCTCGGTTCGACACAGCAACTTGAAGGCGTTCATCGCTTCGGTGTCGGTGATTCCGCGGTATTCGGCCCGCCCGATGTCGTGCAGGTAGGAATGCTCAGGTCCGACACCCGGGTAGTCCAATCCCGCTGAGATGGAATGAGAGTCGACGGTCTGGCCGTCTTCGTCCTGCAGCAGGTAGGAGTAGGCACCGTGCAGCGCACCCGGAGTACCACCACTGATGGTCGCAGCGTGGCGACCGGTCTCGACGCCGTCACCTGCCGCCTCGAAACCGATCAGTCGAACGTCGGAGTCGTCGATGAACGCATGGAAGATCCCGATCGCGTTGGACCCACCGCCGACGCAGGCGGCGATGGCGTCGGGCAGCCTCCCCGTGGAGGCGAGCACCTGCTGCCGCGCTTCGAGGCCGATGATGCGCTGGAAGTCGCGCACCATGACCGGGAACGGGTGCGGCCCGGCGACGGTGCCGAAGCAGTAATACGTGTTGTCCGCGTTGGTGACCCAATCGCGTAGAGCCTCGTTGATGGCGTCCTTGAGGGTGCGCGATCCCGACTTCACGGCCACGACGCTCGATCCGAGCAGGCGCATCCGAGCGACGTTGAGTGCTTGCCGTTCGGTGTCGACCTCGCCCATGTACACGACACATTCGAGCCCGAGCAGTGCGCAGGCCGTCGCCGTGGCGACTCCGTGCTGGCCCGCACCGGTCTCGGCGATGATTCGGGTCTTGCCCATCCGCTTAGCCAGCAGAACCTGGCCGAGAACGTTGTTGATCTTGTGAGAACCGGTGTGGTTGAGGTCTTCTCGTTTGAGAAGAATGCGAGCGCCGCCGGCGTGCGCGGACAACCGTGTCGCCTCGAAGACCGGTGACGGTCGACCGGTGTAGTCGCGCTGCAATCGATCGAGTTCGCCGAGGAATTCGTTGTCGCTGCGCACCTTCTCGTACTCGGCGGTGACTTCCTCGATCACACCCATCAGCGCCTCGGGGACGAACCTTCCGCCGTAGACGCCGAAATGCCCGCCCACATCGGGCTCGTGCGCGCTGCGATCGGTGAGGCCGATGCTGCTCTGTGGCAGATCAGCGCCCTTGAAGCGGACTACCTGCGGGGCGTCCGCGATGCCTGGAGAATTGCTGGTGCTCACCGGACCAGTGTGCCCCAACGGTGGACTGCCGCCGCGCTCGGGTCGGGTGCCCGAGTCAGCTGTGCGGGGTCAGCGCGCGGGCTTGGGGCACGACGGATGTGTTCCCGCCGTCACCAGGTCCGACACGGCCGTGCGCGGATCGCCTGCGGTGACCAAGCCCTCGCCGACGAGGACGGCGTCCGCTCCAGCTCCGGCGTAGGCGAGTAGATCGGCCGTTCCCCGCACTCCGGACTCCGCGACGCGAATGACTTCGCTCGGCAGCCCTGGAGCGATGCGTCCGAAACTGTCCCGGTCGATCTCCAGCGTCTTGAGATTGCGGGCATTGATACCGATGACGGTGGCACCGGCCTCGAGGGCACGATCTGCCTCGGCTTCGGTGTGCACCTCGACCAGCGCCGTCATGCCCAACGACTCCGTACGATCAAGCAACGACGCCAGAGCATCCTGCTCGAGTGCCGCGACGATCAGCAGGATGACGTCGGCACCGTGGGCCCGAGCCTCGTGGATCTGATACGGACCGACGATGAAATCCTTGCGCAACACCGGAATCGAGACTGCGGCACGAACCGCGTCGAGGTCTGCGAGAGATCCGTGGAAGCGACGCTCTTCGGTCAGGACGCTGATGATGCGGGCACCGCCCTGCTCGTATGCGCGAGCCAGAACTGCTGGATCACCGATGTCTGCCAATGCACCCTTGGATGGGCTCGCACGCTTGACCTCGGCGATGACGCCGATACCGTCCTCACGAAGGGCTGCCACTGCGTCGAGAGGTGCCGGGGCTGCTTTCGCTGCTGCTTTGACGGCGGCGAAATCGACCACCGATTCACGCGCGGCCACGTCGGCCCGCACACCGTCGAGAATCGAGTCGAGAACAGTCATGGTGCCCCCAGTCCTTTCTGAGCGTCGACTCCCGATGTGAGGAATCTCATCGGGGTCGGACCTAGCGTAGAGGGCGGATTCATCACGACGAACGCGGGGTACCGGACTCGTCGGTAGGGTCTTCGCCCGCGTCGAGCGCGTCCCACATCATGCGTTCGGTGAGGTCCTCGCCTTCGTCGTGCACGCCGCGCTCGGACGAGGAACTGCGAACGCGTCGAGCCACCTCGTCACGTCGCACCGCCGGGGCGTCGTACTTGGACGAGAGTACCTGCGAGGCAGATGTTTTCCGAATCGACACCACCGCCGCAGCCAGGGCGCACAGCGCGCCGATCAGGGTGACGATCGCCGGAAGAATCGATACCTCCGTCATCGAGACCTGAGCCCTTGCGGGGAGTTCGGCAAGGGCCGCCGACTCGGAGTCGGATGCTCCCGCGGTGAGCAGTCGAACGGCCGGAACAGCGGCCGACACGGCCACCACCGCGATCAACAGAGCCAGCACCCGAGAGGCCCACCCGCGCACCGCGAACGACGCGGCTATCGCTGCCAGCAGCACCAGCGCGAGCGGTGTGGTGGCAGCGGCCCAGGTGCTACCGAGAAGGTCGTCCGTCCGACTCTCCCCGAGACCGTCGGAGGACGTCACCCGAACCCACGTCATTCTCGACGCGCCCCACAGGCACGCCGCGGCCACGATCAGCAGAGCGACCGGCACAGCGGCCGACGCGCGACGACCGGATCGCTCGGTCATCGCCCACCGACCTCGCGGAGCGATTCTGCGGCCGCAACTGCACCCAGTACGGCCATGGCCTTGTTTCGTGCCTCGTCGTCCTCGTATTGCGCGACCGAATCCGCCACGACCCCCGCACCTGCCTGAACGTAGGCGGTCCCGTCCTTGATCAGAGCGGTCCGAATCGAGATAGCGGTGTCGGCGTCACCCGCGAAATCGAGGTAGCCGACGATGCCGCCGTAGATGCCGCGTCGCGTCGGTTCCAGCTCGTCGATCAGTTCCATGGCGCGCACCTTCGGTGCTCCCGACAAGGTGCCCGCCGGGAAGCAGGCCTTGACCGCGTCGAGGGCACGCTTGCCCTCGGCCAGACGGCCCGTCACCGTCGAGACCAGATGCATGACATGGCTGTACCGCTCGATGTGGCGGTAGTCGCTCACCCGGACCGTGCCGGGGGCACAGACGCGCCCGAGATCGTTACGGCCGAGGTCGACGAGCATCAGGTGCTCCGCGTTCTCCTTCTCGTCGGCGAGCAGATCCTTCTCTAGCAGCACGTCCTCTTCCTCGGAGGTACCGCGCCAGCGCGTGCCCGCGATCGGATGCGTGGTGGCGAGCCCGTCGACCACGGTCACCAGGGCCTCGGGGCTCGATCCGACGATCGAGAAAGCAGTCTCGTCGTTGTCGCCCGGAACATGCATCAGGTACATGTACGGGCTGGGGTTGGAGGCCCGCAGCATGCGGTAGACGTCGAGCGGCGACGCATCGGTGTCCATCTCGAAGCGTTGCGAGAGAACCACCTGGAACGCTTCGCCGGCTTCGATCTCCTCCACCAAGCGGGCGACGTCGGCACCGAATCCCTCGGAGGTTCGCTGCCGACGGAACTGCGGTACAGGCTTGGAGACGGTGGAGACGGTGGAGTCAGCTGGCTTGGACAGGTCGGCGCACATGCGGTCCAGTCGGCGCACGGCGTCGTCGTAGGCCTCGTCGACGTTGTCATCGGTTCCGTCCCAGTTGACCGCGTTCGCGATCAGCGTGATCGCACCCTCGTGGTGGTCGACGGCCGCCAGATCGGTCGCGAGCAGCATGACCAGTTCGGGCACACCGAGGTCGTCCTGTGCATGTTCGGGTAGCTTCTCGATGCGCCGTACCGAGTCGTATCCCATGTAGCCGACCATGCCGCCGGTCAACGGGGGCAGACCGGGCACCCGCTCCGAGTGCAACAGCTCCAGAGTCCTGGCCAGCACCTCGAGGGGATCGCCGCCGCTGGGCACCCCTGTCGGAACGTTGCCGCGCCACGCTGCCTCGCCGTCGATGACCGTGAGCGACGCCGGAGCGCCTGCACCGATGAACGACCACCTCGACCACGAACGGCCGTTCTCCGCCGACTCGAGCAGAAAGGTGCCGGGCCGGTCCGCACCTAGCTTGCGGTACGCCGACAACGGAGTCTCGGAGTCGGCGAGCACCTTTCGTGTCACCGGGACCACTCGATGCTCTGCCGCAAGCTGCCGGAACACCTCGCGGGAGGTGGTCGAGTCCGAGTTCTCGGTACCGGAGGTGGGACTGGGGTCGGTGGTCGTCTCGCCGCGCATGGCTCCATCCTCCCAGGTTCGGCCCCATGGTCACTCCGCAGGCTCCGCTCCTGACAAGGTCGGCGCTCGCGGTAACCTGCCGAGCATGAAACCAGGCGAACTCGTTCCCGATTTTTCCCTACCGGACCAGACCGGACAGATCCGAACCCTGACCGAACTGCTGGCGAACGGTCCGATAGTGCTGTTCTTCTACCCGGCCGCATTCACCCCAGGGTGCACTGCCGAAGCGTGCCACTTCCGGGACCTGGCCTCCGAGTTCGCCGAGGTCGGAGCCACCCGAGTCGGCATCAGTGCCGATGCCGTCGCCAAGCAGGCAGAATTCGCTGCGGCCAAGTCTTTCGATTATCCCCTGCTCTCCGACGAAGACGGTGCCGTCGCCACCGCGTTCGGCGTCAAGCGCGGTCTGCTCGCCAAGCTCTCGCCGGTCAAGCGCGCGACGTTCGTCATCGGCACCGACCGGAAGGTGCTCGAGACCTTCTCGAGCGAAGTACGGTTCGAGGCTCATGCGGACAAGGCGCTCGAATACCTGCGCGCCCATCGCACGTAGAACATCTGTCCGACGTGATGCCTCGGGTGGGGGGACCCTCGAGGCATCATGTGCAGACCACAACTATCTGGGCAGGAGTGGAGCCTGCAGGAACGACCCAGAGATAGGAGTGGCCTGCAGTAACGACCCAGAGATCGAGAGGTTCCCCGCGATGGACACGTCGGCGACACCGAAGGAGGCGACACCGAGTGATGCGGTGGATCGCCAGTGGCTCACCGAGAGTCAACAGGAGGCCTGGCGGTCGCTCGTCGCCCTCGTCACTCGACTTCCGGCCGCGCTGGACGCTCAGCTACAGCGTGATTCTCAGCTGACCCACTTCGACTATTTCGTTCTCGCCACCGTCAGCGAGAACCCGCAGCGGCGAATCCAACTTCGGGACCTGGCCGAGTACGCGAACGCGTCGCTCTCGCGGCTCTCACACGTGGTGACCAAGCTCGAGAAGGCCGGTTGGGTTCGCCGGGAGTCCATCCCAGGCAGCCGCGGTTCCTACGCGGTGCTGACCGACTCGGGCATGGCGAAGGTCGTCGAATCGGCACCCGGGCACGTCGGCACGGTACAGGCGCTGGTGTTCGAGGGACTATCGGACGCGGAGGTCGAGCAGCTCTCGACCCTGAGCGCTACTCTGCTGGCTCAGTTGGACAAGGGAATCGCTGCGGGCACAGGTCACGCCTGAGAGTTCTCGGGCCCCATCAGCACATCGGCGTCGAAGCAGGTGTGTGCGCCGGTGTGGCATGCCGCACCGACCTGATCGACGACCAGAAGCACGGCGTCACCGTCGCAGTCGAGCCGAACCTCGTGCACATACTGCGTGTGCCCCGACGTCTCACCCTTCACCCAGTACTGCTGCCGGGACCTGGAATAGTAAGTGCCCTTGCGGGTTTCGAGGGTTCGAGAAAGCGCCTCGTCGTCCATCCAGGCGACCATCAGCACCTGCCCGGTCGACCGTTCCTGCACGACCGCACTGAACAGTCCGGCCTCGTTGCGCTTGAGTCTCGCGGACAGACTCGAGTCGAGTGTCATCGGAAAACCTCTTTGCTATCGAACGACGATGTGCTCGGCGCGCATCGCATCTTTGACCTGACCGATGGTGAGATCGCCGAAATGGAAGACGCTGGCGGCGAGAACGGCGTCCGCCCCGGCCTGCACTGCGGGTGAGAAGTGCTCCACTCGTCCCGCTCCCCCGCTGGCGATGACCGGCACGTGCACCGCAGCCCGGACGGCCGCGATCATCGGTAGATCGAACCCGGCCTTCGTGCCGTCGGCATCCATCGAATTGAGCAGAATTTCTCCCACGCCCAGTTCGGCACCACGTACCGCCCATTCGACGGCGTCGATACCGGTTCCGCGTTTGCCGCCGTGTGTGGTGACCTCCCAGCCCGACGGGGTGTCCTGCTGCCCCTGCGGAACGGTTCGAGCGTCGACCGAGAGCACGACGCACTGAGACCCGAACCGCTCACTGAGCTCACGCAGCAACTCGGGTCGGGCGATCGCGGCGGTGTTGACACTGACCTTGTCCGCTCCGGCCCGCAACAGACGATCGACGTCGGCGACAGTGCGTACTCCGCCGCCGACGGTGAGCGGAATGAACACCTGCTCGGCTGTACGGCTCACGACGTCGAGCATCGTGCCTCGATCCGAGGTAGACGCGGTGACGTCCAGAAAGGTCAGCTCGTCGGCTCCCTGCTCGTCGTAGGCAGCCGCTAGTTCGACGGGATCGCCTGCGTCGCGGAGGTTTTCGAAGTTGACACCCTTGACGACACGTCCGGCATCGACGTCGAGGCACGGAATCACTCTGACCGCGACGCTCATCGCGCAGGTCCTTCCAGGTAGTCGGCGGGGTCACCGAGTTCGGTGATCACCTTCAGTAGCTCGTCGTGCACTCCGGGCCCGGCCGCGAGCACCGACGTCGAGTCGACCGTCCAGGGTTCGCCCGCGAGGTCGGTGACGATTCCGCCTGCGGCGCGCACCAGCAGCGCACCGGCAGCGTTGTCCCAGGCCCGGTGGCCGAAGACGACCGCGCCGCCCAGTACACCGCTGGCCGTGTAGGCCAGATCCACTCCGGTGGCACCGTGCATCCGCAGGCGAGAGGACTGCATCGACAGCTCTTCGAGGATGCGGAACCTGAACCGTCCGGGCAATGAGCCACGGCTGGCGACGTTGAAGGCACCGAATCCGATCATGGACTCGCGCAACACCTTCGGCTGCAGCGTTGGGAGCTCGACACCGTTCAGAAGAAGCGGACCGCCTGCTACAGCGGCGAATCGCTGATTTACCAGCGGCAGCCACGTGAGCCCAAGGACGGGTTCTCCGTCATCGAGCAACGCCAACAGCGTTCCCGCCGAGGGCAATCCCGACGAGTAGTTGAACGTGCCGTCGATGGGGTCGAGCACCCAGACGAGTCCGGAGTTCAGATCCGGTCCGCCGAATTCCTCACCGTGAACAGCAATTCCGGTTGTCTCGAACAATTCCGCACCGAGCCGACGCTCGAGTTCGAGATCCACCGCGGTGGCGAAATCGTCGGGGCCCTTCTGCACTGCACTCGGTGCGCCGACGCCCGCAACGAACCGATCGCGGACGCCGTCGAGCAATCCACCGGCGATCTCGAGCAGACGAGTCGGTTCCTCGGGAAGGGTCATTCGTTGCTACCGAGACACCGCGGCGAGGGCATCGGGCAGCGTGAAACGTCCGGCGTACAGCGCTTTTCCGACAATGGAACCTTCCACACCGCGATCGACCAGGCCGGCAATCGCTTCGAGATCTGCAATGGTGGACACGCCGCCCGACGCGATGACCGGCTTGTCGGTCTTGGCACACACGTCGGCGAGCAGTTCGAGATTGGGCCCCGTCAATGTGCCGTCCTTGGTCACGTCGGTGACCACGTAGCGCGAACACCCGTCGCGCTCGAGCCGCTCGAGCACCTCCCACAGATCGCCGCCGTCGCTGACCCAGCCGCGGCCGCGTAGACGAGGAGCGCCGTCGACGATCAGCACGTCCAGACCGACCGCGACGCGATCACCGAACTCACCGATCGCACGGGAGCACCACTGCGGATCCTCGAGGGCTGCAGTACCGAGATTGACTCGCGCACAACCGGTCGCCAGCGCCGCGCGCAGCGACTCGTCGTCACGAATACCGCCCGACAGCTCTACCTTGACGTCGAGTTCGCCGACGACCGACGCGAGCAACTCCCGGTTGGAACCCCGCCCGAACGCGGCGTCGAGATCGACGAGATGGACCCATTCCGCGCCATCGTTCTGCCACGCGAGGGCGGCATCACGGGGCGACCCGTACTTGGTCTCGCTTCCGGCTTCTCCTTGAACGAGACGAACAGCTTCGCCGCCTGCGACATCGACAGCAGGCAATAAGACCAGGCTCACGTGCGGTTATGCTACGGGCCGAGCGGCGGTCGATTCAAAACGGGTCGGCGGTGGCCAGGAACGACTGGTCACTTACTCAGGAGTGCAGCCTGCAGAACGACAGAATCACTACTTCCGGCCGAGCTCCTTGGTCATACGAGTGGACACCACTCCCATTGCTGCGATCGCTCCGACCACACCGGCCAAGGCAATCGACAGAGCTACGCCGGCGCTCGGCTGCAGGATGGCGATCAGGGCAGTGGCGAGTGCCAGCACCGCGACGGCCGCACCGAGTGCCCGGAAGGCCAACCTTCCCAGCGAGAACTCTCGGTCGCTCACACCGATCGAACCCAGTTCTCGAGTAGCGCGGCACCGGCGTCACCGGATTTCTCCGGGTGGAACTGGGTGGCCGAGAGCGCGCCGTTCTCCACGGCAGCGAGGAACCGGCCGCCGTGATCGGCCCACGTGAGCAACGGCGCAGCGATGGTGTCGCTGGGTTCGAGCTCCCACTGCTGGGCAGCGTAGGAATGGACGAAATAGAACCGGGTCTGCGGGTCGATGCCGTCGAACAGCACGCTCTTCTCCGGTGCCTCGACGGTGTTCCAACCCATGTGTGGCAACACGTCGGCTTGCAGGCGCTCGACGGTGCCAGGCCATTCCCCACACCCGTTGGCTTCGACACCGAATTCGACGCCACGATCGAACAGGATCTGCATCCCGACGCAGATGCCCAACACTGGACGTCCACCGGCCAGACGACGCCCGATGATGCGGTCACCGCGCACCCCCAGCAGACCCTCCATGCACGCGGCGAACGCTCCGACACCGGGAACGACCAATGCCTCTGCATCCAACGCTTCGTCGAAATCCGAGGTCACCGTCACGTCGGCACCGACCCGGGCCAACGCCCTCTTCGCCGAGTGCAGATTGCCCGAGCCGTAGTCGAGCAACACCACAGAAGTCATGAGGGAAGTCTATCGGGGCGTGGTCGGGCGATCAGCGCCACCGCCGCAACGACGACCACCGTGATTGCGGCCGCGGTGAATCCCGCGGTGTACCCCACGCTCGTGGCGAGAACGCCCAGCGCGAGCGCACCCGCACCGGTGCCTGCGTCGAAGCTGATGTTCCAGACGGCGCTGGCGCTGCTGTATCGAGCGGGCCCGGCCGCGTCGAACGCCATCACCAAACTGTCGTTCTGGCATGCTCCGTATCCGATTCCGAACAGAACGGCGGCAACGAAGAACAGTGCAGCGGGCATGTTCCCCAGTGCAGCGAACGCGAACAGCGCAATGCCGATCGCAGCCGACACCAGCGCGGGAACGACGGAGCGTCCGATGCCGATTCGATCTGCAACCGATCCTGCGGTGTACCGTCCGACGAGCATCGCTGCGCTGACGACGGCCAATGCGAGACCGATCATGGCGGCTCGGTTCGATTCGGCAATCGGGAGCAAGCTGGTGATTCCGCCGTAGGCCGCAGACACCGAAGCGACGACGAGGCACGGCACGAGGAACTGGCGCACGTCGAGGCGAACTCGCTCGGTCGCGGGCGGCTGTGGTGCGGGTCTGGTGGGTGGTAACAGCGCTACACCGATCACACCCGCTGCGGGCACCAGGGCACCGAGCACGAACACAGCCGTCGGATTCGCAGCAAAGATCACCAAACCCAGTGGCAGCGTGATCATCTGAGCCAACGCAACGGCGATCCCCTGCGCACCCGTCGCACGGCCGAGCAGAGCAGTGGGGGCCAGCTCGGCGACGATGGCAGCACCGGCCACCGTCAGCATGCCGAAGCCTGTTCCTCTCAGGGCCGACACGGCCAGTGCCGGTACGGCATCGACCGACACGATGAACAGCAGCGACGGAACACCCAGCAGCAGACAACCAGCAGCAAGTACCGCGCGGTGGCCGACGCGCATCAGCATCCGCGGCACGAACAGCTGAGTGATCACCGTGGTGGTCATGAAGATCGCGGTGCTGGCCGCCGCCACCGCGTCGGATGCCCCGGATTGCGACACTGCCAGGGGTATGACCGGAAGCAACAATCCCCAGCCACCGAACGACGCTGCCCCCATTGCCATCGCGGCCGGAAGCCCACGAATCGCCAGCAGACCACTCAAAGCACGAACGCCGGTCGATCGGTCACAGACTTCCTTTGGTAGAAAGAATTCCGGTCACCCGAGGGTCGTATTCGGTGGCCTGACGCAGTGCCCGCGCGACCGCTTTGAACTCTGCTTCGGTGATGTGATGCTGGTCGCGGCCGTAGATCACTCGGACGTGCAACGCGATCCGAGCGTTCGAGGCCAGCGTCTCGAACACGTGCTTGTTGATCACGGTGGAGTACGGAACGCCCGGATAGCCGCCGATGACGGAGTGCACCATGTAGTCAGGCTCACCGGTGTGCACGCAGTACGGACGACCCGACACGTCGACGGCCGCGTGCACGAGCGTTTCGTCCATCGGAATGAACGAGTCGCCGAACCGGGTGATGCCGGCCTTGTCGCCGAGGGCCTGCCCGAGGGCTTGCCCAATCACGATGGCGGTGTCCTCGACCGTGTGATGTGCCTCGATCTCGATGTCGCCCTTCGCGCGCACCGTCAGGTCGAAACGAGCATGGGTACCGAGCGCGGTGAGCATGTGATCGTAGAAGGGAACGCCGGTGGAGATGTCGACGATGCCGGTGCCGTCGAGGTTCAGCTCGACCGAGATGTCCGACTCCTTGGTGGTGCGCTCGATCTTTGCGATACGGGGAGCGGGTGTGGTCACTTCTGTGCCTCTGCTCTTTCGGTCGATGCGAGTGCTGCGCTGACGGTGAGGAACCGGTCGTTCTCGTGCGCCAGTCCGATGGTGACGCGTAGATATTCTTCAATTCCGACGTCCCGGATGAGCACACCTTCGTCCAGGTACCGCGTCCAGGTTGCGGCCGCATCGGAGAACCGGCCGAAGAGCAGGAAGTTGGCGTCGGACGGGACCACGTCGTATCCCTGGCCGGCGAGTGCACGTGCAACCCGATCACGCTCGGCGGAGAGCTCGGCCACGCTGCCGAGGGTGTCCGAGGCGTGCCGCAGCGCCGCGCGAGCGGCGGCCTGGGTGACCACCGACAGGTGATAGGGCAAGCGCACCAACAACATCGCGTCGACGACGGCCGGGGCCGCAACGAGATATCCCAGCCGACCACCGGCGAACGCGAACGCTTTGCTCATGGTTCGGCTGACCACGATCTTGCTGGGGTAGCTCTCGATCAGTCCGATTGCGCTTGTCGCCGAAGAGAATTCGGCGTAGGCCTCGTCGACCACCACGATTCCCGGTGCGGCGTCGAGGATCCGCCGCAGATCCTGCTCGTCGATACTGTGCCCCGTCGGATTGTTGGGGCTGGTGACGAACACGACGTCGGGCTTGCGCTCCTCGATCGCCTGCACCGCATAGTCGACGTCGAGCGAGAAGTCTGCCCGACGCTTCGCGGGAATCCATTCGGTCTGAGTTCCCGAGGAAATGATCGGGTGCATCGAATACGACGGCACGAAACCCAGCGCGGTGCGGTCCGGTCCACCGAACGCCTGCAGAAGCTGCTGCAGAATTTCGTTGGATCCGTTGGCCGCCCACACGTTGGCGGTCTCGACCGCGAAGCCGGTCTGGCCGGTCAGGTAGCGCGCGAGGTCGGCACGCAACTCCTCGGCATCGCGATCTGGATAGCGGTGCAGTTGCGCAGCAGCAATCCGCACCGAATCAGCGACGTCGTCGATCAAGGCCTGCGTCGGCGGATGCGGATTCTCGTTGGTGTTCAACTGAACCGGCACGGTGAGCTGCGGCGCACCGTAAGGCGACTTACCGATCAGCGCCTCGCGCAGAGGTAGGTCTTCCAGCGAGACCGACTGTCCCAGAGCATCGCTCATGACGCATCACCGGTGCGCAACCCTTCGAACCGCAGCCGCACCGCTTCGCCGTGGGCCGGGAGATCCTCCGCATTGGCCAGGGCAATGACATGCGCAGCAACATCTTTGAGCGCAGCTTCGCTGTAGTCCACCACATGGATGCCCCGCAGGAACGTCTGCACGCTCAGGCCGGACGAGTGCCGAGCGCAGCCGGCGGTCGGGAGCACGTGATTGGACCCGGCGCAGTAGTCACCGAGGCTCACCGGCGACCAGGCTCCGACGAACACGGCACCGGCGCTGCGCACCCGAGCTGCGACGTCGGACGCGTCCTTCGTCTGGATCTCGAGGTGTTCGGCGGCGTACGCATTGACGACCGCCAACCCCTGCGTGATGTCGTCGACAAGAACGATGCCGGACTGGCTACCGTTCAGTGCCGTGGCCACGCGTTCCGCATGCCGAGTGGAGGCCATCTGCGCGTTCACGGCCACATCGACCGCGTCCGCGAGTTCGGTGCTGTCGGTCACCAGCACGCTGGCGGCCATGACGTCGTGTTCGGCCTGGCTGATCAGGTCTGCTGCCACATGGATCGGGTCTGCGGTGCCGTCGGCGAGAATCGCGATCTCGGTAGGTCCTGCCTCGGAGTCGATTCCGATGAGCGAGCGGCACAGCCGCTTGGCCGCGGTGACGTAGATGTTGCCGGGACCGGTGATCAGATCGACAGGTGCCAGTTCACCGCCATCGGTATCGACACCGCCATACGTGAGCAGAGCGATACCCTGGCCGCCGCCCACAGCCCAGACCTCGTCGACGCCGAGGAGCTGCGCGGCCGCGAGGATGGTCGGGTGGGGCAGGCCACCGAAGTTCTTCTGCGGCGGTGACGCCACCACCAGCGAACCGACACCTGCAATCTGGGCCGGAACGACATTCATCACGACCGACGACGGGTACACAGCGTTGCCACCGGGCACGTAGAGCCCCACGCGATCGACCGGAATCCAGCGCTCGGTCACGGTGCCGCCGGGTACCACCTGGGTGGTGTGGTCGGTTCGGCGCTGATCCGAGTGCACCAGACGGGTTCGCTCGATCGCGACCTCGAGCGCCGCCCGGACGGCTGGATCCAGCTCGTCGAGTGCTCGAACCAACTCCTGCTGGGGAACTCGAATGTGGTCCGGTCGGACTCCGTCGAATTTCTCGCTGAACTCGAGGGCCGCGTCGGTACCGCGCTCCTTGACTGCGTCGACGACGGGGCGAACCTGATGCAGCACCGAATCGACATCCACTCCGCCTCGGGGAAGTGCGCCGCGTAGTTCGGCGGTGGATGGAGTTCGTCCGCGTAGATCGACGCGCGCGAGCTCGATGCGGGCAGGCATAGTGGGCCCCTTCGTGAAGTCGGTTCGGTGCCGGGGTTCGGTCGAATCAGTGTTGTCCGAACTCCCAGGATAGTTCCACCGAATTCGGCTCAGCCCCGCACGTCCCACAGATGGTGAATCGGATCGTGGATGTAGTACGCGGCCAGTGATTCGACGGAGAAGTTCGACCCGTCGCTGCGTCGACCCGTCCGGTGTCGTTTCTCCGGCGGCACGGCGGCGAAATCATCGGCGAGAGCCAAGGCAGCATCGGCGAGCCCCGCAGCCACCGACGCGGGGTTCTGCTCGTTGTAGTTCTCGGACACCGCGGTGGCGTCTTGGTCCCAGTTCGCGAACTCCGGATCGTCCTCGTTGAGCACCAGCTCGAGGCGGGTACGGAAGATTCGATGCGCGTCGCGAACATGAGCGGCGTATTCGAGCGCAGACCACGTCGAGTCGTCGGGGCGCAGTGCTACGTCGTCGCGCCGCAGAACCGCATCCCAACGCTCGACGTCGGCGCGGATCAGGTCCGGGATGTCGTCGTAATCGACGGCACTCGAGTCGAACCCGCAATCCGGGCACGCTCGCTCGAGTACCCAGGTCCAGTTCTTGGTGTCGGGATCGATCGGCATGCCGGTCAGAATAGATTCAGGTCAGGCGTAGCGGGCAGCCAGGTTGTGCAACGTGCTCTTGATCCCCTGCGCATTCTTCTGCGGCATCTTGAACAGCTCCAACATCTTCGGAACCTTCGCCGTGCCGTACTTGAAGCTCTCGGTCACTGTGGTCAGGCCCGGCTGCGTCTCCTCGAACTCCCAGCGCCAGCTGTGACCCATCGGGTGCTGCCATTCGACGACCTTGTGCCGATCAGCGTCGACGAACTCGGTGACGGTGCTGGTGATCTTGTACGGCACGCCGTACTGCTTCATGCCGACGGAGAACTTCGCGCCGGTGCTGAGGCGATCGGGACCGCGGACGGTGTCCTTGACCGTGCCCGATCCGTCGAGCTCGCCGTGCCGGGTGGGATCAGCGACGATGTCGAACAATTCGGACGCCGACGCCCGCACCTCGGTCTGACGGGTGACTTGCTGCGGACCTGTGTCGATAGTTCTGATGTCTGCCATCTCCCCGGGCTACCCCACAGCGCCTCGTTCGACACACCGGTCGAGACGAAAGCGAATTGACGGGCATAGTTCAATGAACACATGTCCTGGTCAGTGTGGCTCGCATTTCTCGGTGCGAGCATCGTCATCAGTCTGTCCCCCGGTGCCGGTGCCATCGCATCGATGTCCACCGGGCTTCGCTACGGCCTGCGCCGCGGCTACTGGAACATCTTCGGTCTGCAGATCGGCTTGCTCCTGCAGATCGGCATCGTCGCCGTCGGACTGGGTGCAGTGCTCGCCAGCTCGGCACTGGCGTTCACTGCGATCAAGTGGTTCGGTGTTGCGTACCTGGTCTACCTGGGTGTCCGTCAGTGGCGGGCAGCTCCCACCGACGTCGCCGAAGCCCCCGCGGTTGCCGACCGCGGAACGACGATGCTGGCACGAGGATTCCTGGTCAACGCCAGTAACCCGAAGGCCGTCGTGTTCATGGTCGCCGTCCTCCCCCAGTTCCTCGATCCGGCACTGCCTCTGCTCACTCAGTACCTCGTCATCGCGTCCACGATGGTCGCGGTCGACATGCTGGTGATGACCGGATACACCTCACTGGCATCTCGGGTACTGCGGCTGATGCGTTCACAGCGTCAACAGAAGACAATGAATCGCACGTTCGCCGGGATGTTCTTCGCTGCCGCAACGTTCCTCGCGACCGTCCGTCGGGTCACACCGTGAGGAAGTATCGCGTGATCATGAAGAACGCGCTCGGCGGTGACCCGATTCCATTGGGATTGTTCGACACTCTCCTCGAAGCCAACACGTGGATCCAGGATGTCGGTAAGCGCGACGAGCACGAACTCGGCACCTACACAGTGGAAGTCGTCGACGAGTGAGTGGACGGTGTCCGTGTTCGAGTGGTGACACCTTCGACGCATGTTGTGAGCCGTATCTGCGCGGCAATGCGAGCGCGCCGACGGCCGAGAAGCTGATGCGATCTCGATTCACTGCGTTCGCCGTCGGCGATGCGGCTTACCTACGCGCGTCGTGGCATCCCGACACCGTTCCGGACGAGGTGGATGTCGATCCCGATCAGCGGTGGTACCGACTCGACATTGTCGGGGTCGACGCCGGCGGACTGTTCGACGACGAGGGAACCGTCGAGTTCCGAGCGCACTACAAGCACCCCGAGGGGGCGGGCACGATGAGCGAGAAAAGTCGATTCGTCCGCGTGGGCGGCCGCTGGCTTTACCTCGACGGGGTGGTCTCGCGCTAGAGGTTGCGCAGCTTGGTCGGCCGATTCCCTGCAGTACGACGTGCTTCCTGCTTCTCCTTGATCCGTTCGGCATCCTTGCGAACCTGGATCTGCGTCCGGCGCTCACGAACGAGCCACTGCGGCGGGCTGGCGACGAGCTCGTCGATGGCGTCACTGGTCAATGCTTCGGTGACACCGCCGCGAGCCAGGCCTGCGATGGAGACGCCCAGCTTCTTCGCGATGACGTCGCGGGGAAACGGTCCGTTGGTCTGCAAGTCGGTCAGCCACTGCGGCGGATCGTTACGCAACGCGTCCAGGTCGGATCTGCTGACCATCGAGTTCTGAAACTCTTCGGGCGCTGCGGGAAGGTAGATGCCGAGCTTGTTCGCCGCGGTCAATGGCTTCATGGTCTGCTGTTTGTTCTCCGGGCTCACCGGACCACCTTATCCGGCATTCCGCGGACTCGACGCCACCGTCCCGCACGTTGCGCGCCGTCCCATAGGCTCGACTCCGTGAACATCGATGTGCAGACACTGCGCTGGTACGCCGCAGTGGCGCAACAACTGCATTTCGCCCGCGCTGCTCAGTCGCTCGGAATCTCGCGAATCCGCCTGAGCAAGACCATCGTGGAACTCGAGGAGCAGCTCGGCGTCGACCTGTTCGTGCCAGGGGTCTCCCCCACCGAACTCACTGAGAACGGCCGCGCTCTGCTCGAGCGGGCTCTGGTGGAGATTGCCGAGGACGATCGACTGTCCGAGCTAGCCGAGGTTGCTGCTGCCGAGCCGACGACATTCACCATCGGATACGCCGAAGGTGTGACGCTGACGAAGTGGACGCGTATCTGGGCGGATCGGTTCCCGGACATCACGCTGGCCGTAACGGCGACGACGCCGGAGACACAGGTGTCGGCCCTGCACGACGGAACGGTCGATGTGAGCTTCGTCAGGCCGCCGATCGATCGCGAGGGCCTGAGCGCCATCGGCCTGTATCAGGAAGTCCAGGTTGTGGTGGTCCCGAAAGACCACGCCGTCGCAGCATTCGATTCCGTAACCGCGAACGATCTCGCCGACGAGCATCTGCTGGCGGATCCCGCGACGGTGCCCGAATGGGCTGCTGTGGCAACGGAACTCGAAGTCGGCAATCGCTCTGCCCTGCCCCCGATGAATTCCACTGCCGAGACGTTCGAGTACGTGGCTGCCGGGCTGGGTGTGGCGATAGTGCCGCATTCGGTGGCCCGATTCAACGCTCGCAAGGATCTCGTCTACCGCCCGGTGACCGACATCGAGCACTCCCAGATTGCGTTGGCCTGGGTCGCCGAACACGAGGACGACCGCATCGAGGAGTTCATCGGCATCGTACGAGGACGGTCGACCCGAAGTTCACGAGGCTCGGCAGACGACGCGCCAGTCAAGAAGAAGAAGGCGCACCCCTCCAAGCCGGCTCGTCCGGTGGTGAAGACGAAAACGAACACCCGCCGCAGCGGCAAGCGTCGCTAGACGGGCCGACGACCTGTGACGAACCGGGCGAACTAGAGACCCAGGCCCCGCAGTCGGTCGATCTCACGACGATCGCGCTTGGTCGGTCTACCCGCTCCTCGATCACGACGCGGTACTGAGGCCAGAACTTCCTTCGGAGGCGGCGGCGGACTGCGGTCGATCAGACACTCGGGGACAACAGCTGCACCGACACGCTTGGTGATCGCCCGCACGACCACAACGATCTTCTCCACGCCGTCTACCCGGAGCCGAACCTCGTCGTTCGGACCGATTCGCAGACCGGGCTTCGCGGGGGTTCCGTTGACGCGGACGTGCCCACCACGGCACGCAGCGGCTGCCGCGGACCGCGTCTTGAACAACCGCACCGCCCAGATCCAGCTGTCGAGGCGGGCACTCTGTACTTCCATCTTCGAACGAATTCCTCACATCGCGGGGCTCGACTACATGTCCAGACCGAGATCGAGCACTGTCACCGAGTGTGTCAGACCGCCCACGGCCAGAAAGTCGACCCCCGTCCGCGCGTAGTCCCGTGCCACGTCGACCGTCAACCCACCCGAGGATTCCAGCTTGGTCTCGGGAGCGAACTTGTCGCGACGCTGGACCGCCATCTGTGTCTGCCACAGCGCAAAGTTGTCCAGCAGAACGAGTTCGACGTTCTCGGCAAGTACCTGGTCGAGTTGTTCGAGGCTGTCGACTTCCACTTCACAGGCGATGTTCGGCGCAGCGGCCCGCACCGCGTTCAACGCAGCGACGACCGATCCGGCAGCCGCAACGTGATTGTCCTTGATGAGCGCGGCATCGCCCAACCCCATTCGATGATTGACTCCACCGCCGGCGCGCACCGCATACTTCTGCAACGAACGCATGCCCGGCAACGTCTTTCGGCTGTCCCGAATCTTGCACTCGGTGTCTATTACCTCGGCGACCCAGCCGGCTGTCGCGGTGGCGATCCCCGACAGATGGCACACGATGTTGAGCATCGTGCGCTCGGCTGTGAGCAACCCTCGTGTCGGGGCCTCGACCGTCAGAACGGTCTGTCCTGGTTCCACACTCGCCCCGTCCTCGATGCGATGCACGATGGAATATCCCTCGCGACCGATCACCTCGTCGAGGACCAGAAGGCCGACGTCGAGGCCGGCGATCGTGCCGAACTGGCGTGACACCACCGAGGCCGTCGCCACGGCGTCCTCGGAAACCGTTGCGGTGGTGGTGATGTCGGGTCCGTACCGTAAGTCCTCATCCAGCGCCGTCCGGATCAGTGCAAGCACCTCGGCTCGGTCGACGCCTGGGTTCACCTCGGTCGAGATTTCGGACATGTCAGCTCGCTCCCGTCATCACGTCGTTGTTCACGATCCCCAGCTGTCCGTCGGGATCTCGTTCGATGTGCAGGCTTCGGCCTTGCGCCGGCGCACTCTCGGGGAAATCGCGTCGGGTGTGGCACCCTCTGCTTTCGCGACGATGGTTCGCGGCCAGGACGATGACCTCCGCCGCGGCCGTCAACGCAGCATCCTCGACTGCGCGTGCATCGACCGGCGGTTCCGATACGACACCGTGGGCCAGGACGCGTTGTGCCGCAGCGAGTCCCGCTGCATCGCGAACCACACCGACCTCAGCCGTCATCGTGTGCTGCAGCACGCCGCGGTCGATGCGTCGGTAGGTGGGTAACGCGAGGTCCGTGACCTCGACCCTCGTGCCGACCCGCTCGGCAGCCACAATCGCCGCACGCTCACCCACGACAAGACCTTCGAGCAGACTGTTCGAGGCCAACCTGTTCGCGCCGTGCAAGCCCGTGCGTGCCACTTCACCCGCGGCGAGCAAGCCCGGAACCGAGGTGCGTCCAGCCGTATCCGTCACCACTCCTCCGCACGAATAGTGCGCTGCAGGTGCCACCGGAATCAGGTCCGTCGCCGGATCGATGCCGGCCTCGAGGCACGAAGCGGTCACGGTCGGGAATCGCTCGTGGAAGTGCTCCACGAGGCGGGCGTCGAGCAGCACGTGGTCGCCGCCGCTGTCGTGCAGTAGTTCTGCAATGGCCCGGGACACCACGTCGCGTGGCGCAAGATCACCGAGCGGGTGCACTCCGGCCATGAACGCACGGCCTGCGACATCCACGAGGTGTGCACCCTCGCCGCGTACCGCCTCGCTGATCAACGGACGGCGTCCCGTCGTCCCGGCAGCGAACAGCACCGTCGGATGGAACTGCACGAATTCGAGATCGGCCACGCGGGCACCTGCATCGAGGGCGAGCGCGATGCCGTCTGCCGTCGCGCCGGCCGGGTTGGTGCTGCACGAGAACAGCTGTCCCAGTCCGCCGGTGGCCAGGAGAACCGTCGGGCAATGAACGACTCCGACGCCACGAGGCCCACGGACGAGGAGACCGACAACCTCGCCGTCGGTGGTCAGCACCCGCAGCGCGGTCGTGTCGAACTGCACCGTCGGCACTGCACCGTCGAGTGTGCGCTGCACCTCGGCACCGGTGGCGTCGCCGCCGGCATGGATGATGCGGCGCACACTGTGGCCGCCTTCCCTGGTGCGTGCGACAGAGCCGTCGGCAGCGCGATCGAATTCTGCACCTGCAGCTTCGAGCGAGGCGATCGCCGCCCGCCCGCCGGTAACGATGGAGCGCACGGCGTCCTCGTCGCACAGTCCTGCACCGGCAGCACACGTATCGGCCACGTGCGATTCGATCGAATCGTCGACTTCTGCTCCGACGACAGCGATCCCACCCTGGGCATACTGCGTCGCGGTGTCGGTGGAGCTCCCCTTGCTCACGGTCAGCACCCGAAGGCCGCGGGCGGCAGCGGTACGAGCCGCAGTGAGTCCGGCGATACCGCCGCCGACAACGACCAGATCAGCTCCGGTTTCCCACGCGACCGACGGATTCACTCGCCGCCGCCGGGGGTACCGATTTCGATCATCCGCTGCACCGACTTACTGGCAATGTTGGCGGTTTCGAGGTCGACATGTACCTCGTCTCGTCCTTCGACGAGGCAGCGAAGCAGCGCCGCAGGGGTGATCATCTTCATGTAGCCGCACGATGCACGGTCGTTGACGGCGAGGAATTCGACGTCGGGTGCCGCCATCCGCAATTGGTGCAGCATGCCGATCTCGGTGGCGACCAGGACCTGCTTCGACGCGGTGGTGCGGGCAGCGTCGAGCATGCCGCCGGTGGAGAGAATCTTGACCTTCTCGGCTGGAACGAATCCTTCGCCGGCGAGGTAGAGAGCCGACGTGGCGCAACCGCATTCGGGGTGCACGTACAGCTCTGCATCGGGGTGGGTGCGAGACTTCTCGGCCAGCTCGTCGCCGTTGATGCCGGCGTGCACGTGGCATTCTCCGGCCCAGATGTGCAGATTCTCGCGTCTGGTCACGCGCTTGACGTGTGCGCCGAGGAACTGATCCGGCAGGAACAGGATGTCGCGGCTGGGGTCGATGGACTGGACGACCTCCACGGCGTTGGACGACGTGCAGCAGATATCGGTCAGCGCTTTGATCTCGGCGGTGGTGTTGACGTACGAGACGACGACGGCGTCGGGAAAATCGGCCTTCCATTCGCGGAGCTGGTCTGCGGTGATGGAATCGGCCAGCGAGCAGCCGGCGCGCTGGTCCGGGATGAGGATCGTTTTCTGCGGGCTCAGGATCTTGGCGGTCTCGGCCATGAAATGAACTCCGCAGAACACGATCGTGTCCTCGGAGACCTCGGCGGCCATACGCGAGAGCGCAAGAGAGTCGCCGACGTGGTCGGCGACATCTTGAATCGCCGGCAGCTGGTAGTTGTGCGCGAGCAGAGTCGCGCCGCGTAGATCGGCGAGCCGGCGCACTTCGGCCGCCCATTCCGGAGTTGCCTCCACTCCCCCGTAGCCACCTGCTCCGTCGACGATGTCGCGAACTCCGGCGAATGCCGAGTCCAGGATGTTCACCCGGGTAGCGCTGCTGGTCATGACGGTTCTCCTTCACCGATCATCCGGTCGTCGGTGACCGAATTTCCTCCGAGGGAGTTTTCGACCTATGATCGAAAACATGATTCATCGTAGCACCGTCCACGAAGTACTCATTGCGGTGTTCCAAGTTCGAGCCTTTTCCGACCCGGACATCCCCGAACTGGCGGTGCTGCTGTGGCAGCGCGCCCTCGATCCCGAGGTCGGCACCTGGTCGCTACCCGGCGGCACTCTGCGCGACGACGAGAACCTCGCGACATCCGCACGTCGCCAACTCGCCGAGAAGGTCGACGTGCGCTCGGTGGCGCACCTCGAACAGCTGTCGATCTTCAGCGAACCCGATCGGGTACCGGGAGACAGGAGGATCGCGTCGACCTTCCTCGGCCTGGTGCCTATCTCGGCAGAACCGACACTGCCTGCGGACACGACATGGCACCCCATCTCCGCTCTGCCCCACATGTCGTTCGATCATGGAACCGTCGTCGCTCACGCGAGACATCGGCTGGTCGCGAAACTGTCGTACACCAACATCGGCTTCGCACTGGCACCGGTCGACTTCGCGATCTCGTCCCTGCGCGAAATCTACGGTGCAGCACTGGGGTACCAGGTGGATGCCACCAACCTGCAGCGAGTGCTGAGCCGTCGCGGCGTCATCGAACCCACGGGCCGTCGGGCACCATCGGGCAAAGCCGGAGGCAGGCCGCCGGCTCTGTTTCGCTTTGCCGACAACAGCATTCGAGTCACCGACGAGTTCGCCGCGTTGCGCCCGCCCACCCCCAATACTCCCTAGCCCGCACGCTCGCGAAGGCCGGACGCCGGCGGGACAGCTATGGCACCCTCGCACTGTTCGCCGGTAAGTTCCGTGCGGTGGAAAAAACGGCATTCGATTGGTATCTACGAGACGTCATGGATCCAGTCGATACCTCGACGGTCGGCCGCTGCGACGAAACGAACGCCGAATACTGCGGCCTGGTGGCCCAGCTCCACGGTGAACGGTGGAGGGTGCGCACAGCTCGCGTGACGCCGCGTAAACCCGGTCTCTTTCTGGCCTTTTGGCGACGAGGGGCGGACGGAACCACAGAACCGTTCCGATCGACGGACCAGGATGGACTTCTTGTGCTGATCGACACAGACGGTCACCGCGCGGGATTCAGATTCACGGCAGAACAACTCGACCGACTCGGGATCACCGCATCCCCGGCACACTTGGGAAAGCGGGGCTTTCGCGTGTACCCAACCTGGTGCACCGGGCTCAATCCCCAGGCACGACGAACGCAGCAGCAGCACGCGGAGGCATTCTTCGAGGTCTGAACCTTCGGAGCTGCCGACGTCGAGCCCTGGACGCACCGCTGCTCTCGTGCACGCAGACAGATCGCAAAAATGGATCGACGTCAGTCGGCCCGATTCGAGTCGAACGACGGTGGCGGCGGGTAGAACTCGACGTCGAGGTCGTCCGGTTCGGGATCGGTATGTCGCAGATTGTCGTTGGGGTTCATTGCTGCCAACAGCAGAACGACCAACGACGCCGTCAGCGCCTGGACGATCAGCACCAGTGGAGTCTCGATGCTCGGTGCCACCGTGACGATCGAGCCCACTACAGGGTCGGCGGACTTCGGAAACCGCAGAGCGGCAATTGCATTACCGACCACAATCGCAGCGATCGAACCGGTCAGTGCACCCACGAAGATTGCCGCGAACAGGCGTGCACCCCGCTCCGACTTCCACAGCCACCAGCCGACCGGGAGTACGAGACCGAGGGAGAACGAGACGAGGGAGAAGATCGCGATGGCGTCGAATCGGTGCAGACTCTCGCCGGTCAGAGCCGCCCCGCGGTCCTGCGCCACCACGAGCAACTGCTGCGCGGGTGCCAGTAGGCCCCACAGCATGCCGCCCAGTGCAGACAGCGCCACCGATATCGCTACCACCACCGCCATAACCCGGCGGGTGCTGTGTCGCGGTGGACTTTCGAGCAGTTCCGACATGGACACCTATCGCCTGCCCGTCGCTGCCGAGTCGATCAGGCCGTGCCGCGAGCACACCGAGGACCACCCGTCGGGGACAATCTGAACCACCATTCGGCGCCCGCATCTGGCGCAGAAGCGCGGAGGTTCGAGCCCGAGGCGGACGGCGACCGGCAACGAATCGGAACCCGCTACCGCCTCGGACGTGACAGACCGACCGGTGTGCGGGTCGAAGTGGGTCTCGCTCGTCATTCGACCCACCCTAATACGCACATCAGATAGTCGAGTTCAGCGCTTTGATCGGCATCTGCAGCTGACCGAGAAGATCGAGGTCCTGCTCTGCCGGACGGCCGAGAGTCGTCAGATAGTTTCCGACGATTATGGCGTTGATCCCACCGAGTATCCCCCGCTCGGCACCGAGATCGCCGAGCGTGATCTCGCGGCCGCCGGCGAATCGCAGAATCGTCCGCGGCAGTGCGAGACGGAACGCGGCGACGGCGCGCAGAGCATCGGATGCCGGCAGCACGTCGAGGTCTCCGAACGGGGTCCCCGGTCGCGGATTGAGGAAGTTCAACGGCACTTCGTCGGGCTCGAGTGCGGTGAGATCGGCCGCGAATTCGGCTCGCTGCTCGAGTGTCTCCCCCATCCCGAGGATGCCGCCGCAGCACACTTCCATGCCTGCCTCCCGCACCATCCGAAGCGTGTTCCACCGCTCCTCCCAGGTATGCGTGGTCACGACATTGGGGAAGTACGATCGAGAGGTCTCCAGGTTGTGGTTGTAGCGGTGCACACCCATCCCTGCGAGCTGATCGACCTGATCTTGCTCGAGCATGCCCAGCGAACACGCGATGTCGATGTCCACCTCGCCTCGAATGGCTTCGATTCCGGCCGCGACCTGGGCAAGCAGCCTGGCGTCGGGTCCGCGTACCGCCGCGACGATGCAGAATTCTGTGGCCCCGGTCTTCGCGGTCTGCTTGGCCGCCTCCACCAGAGACGGGATGTCGAGCCAGGCAGCGCGCACCGGAGATGCGAAAAGCCCTGACTGCGAACAGAAGTGGCAGTCCTCGGGACATCCGCCGGTCTTGAGGCTGACAATTCCCTCCACCTCCACCTCGGGGCCGCACCACTTCATTCGCACTTCGTGCGCCAGCAGCATCGTCTCCTCGAGACGGTCGTCGCCGAGTTCGAGGACCTCGAGAACCTGAGATCGTTCGAGTGCAATGCCGTCGTCGAGCACCTGTGTACGCGCCGTGCGCAAAATGTCCATTCCGGTCCCCTCGTAGACGAACGGCGACATATTGAACACCGTTCAAGTTGAACGGTGTTCACGTTAGGCACCGCGCTCGGCTACTGTCAAAGCGACGAGGCGTCGATCGAATTGGGGGAAGCAGTGCAACTCAACAGGCAGGACGTCCTCGACGGCGCGATCGCCATTCTCGACGAGTACGGCCTGGCCGACCTGACCATGCGCCGGCTGGCGACGTCCCTGCACGTGCAGCCCGGTGCGCTGTACTGGCACTTCCCCAACAAACAGACCCTGCTCGGCGCGATCGCCGACGATCTGCTCTCCAGCGCCGATGCACCGCCCACCGAGGGCGCGTGGGACACGCAGATCGAGCAGATCGCGCATCGGCTGCGCGACGCGCTTCTCTCCCGTCGAGACGGGGCCGAACTGGTCGCCGCGACCTACGCGTCGAGGATGACCACCAATCGCATTCGCGAACGCATTGCCGCCGTCTGCATTCGCGCGGGACTTCCGCGACGCGACGCAGAACTGACCGCCGACACCCTGCTCTACTACGTCCTCGGCCAGACCGTGGACGAACAATCGCGTCTACAGATGGACTCCGCGGGAGCCCTCACTCCCGAAGCGTCCCCCATCTTCGAGAGTCCGGACCCGACCAGCAGATTCGATTTCGGATTGCGGCTTTTCGTCGACGGAGTCCGCCACTCGACAACCGATCGGATCCGGCGCTAGAGCTCCAGCCGATCAGGACTCCGCGAAGACGATCCGCTCGCTTCCGTTGTCCAGGGTCATGGTGCCGTCGTTCCGAGACCACCGTGGCGTGGACGTCAAGAACGCCGAGAGCCACGCGTCCTGATCCATCAAAGCTCGAGGGCAGCCGATTCGGGTAGAACCGAGAGAATCGGTGGTGATCCTGCCCTGCGAGGTGTCCACCGTGGCGAACAATCTGTTGCACCCGGCCTCCGCCGAAATTCGGTCGTCGGCGAATTCGAGCCTGATCGTGGTTCCGTCCACCGGCACATACGAGTCGGAAGCGTCGATGGAGGTATAGGTCTTGTCGGCCGGGAATTCGCCGTACGAGTCGGCACACCCGGAAGCCACCGCGCTCACGCCCAACGCGAGAGCGACCAACGCGCGCCGCGCGTCAGCCACCGAAGATCGGCCCCAGGCCGGCAGCACCGGCATTTCCGCGGGACGCGAACGGGTTGTCGTGCACCATGTACGTCCAGGTCGAGGTCGGTCGACGCAACCCGGCGTCGTCGAGATCGATTCCGTCGGAGGTGATGTCGGCCGACTCGAAGGTGGCGTGTGAGAGGTCCATCGCCTTCGAAGACACCGTCCTGAACGCTTCGACCGCGATGCGGTGATACTCGTCCAACGGATTCTCGCGCCCCAAGGCCCGAAGGTGAATGCTCTCACGCACGTCTGCGAGGTGCGCGAGGTAATCGGACCACGACCGATCGAGGTGGTACAGGACTATCTGGCGGGCGACCTCGACCAGAGTCTCCTCGGACACGTTCTCGCGGAGCTCTTTCGAGCGCTTCGGCGACTGCTGCTCGAGCAGAGTCAACGCCTCGTTCGAGTCGAGTAACGTCGCTCGGCGGCGATCCAGGATCTCGCGGTGTTGAGCCGTCAGCTGATTGTAACGCCAAGTACGAGAGTGTATTTCGAGCATCTGGCCCTCGGCGATGCGTTGTGCGTGATCGACACGGTCGGCCGCTGCCGGCGAGGTGAACATTCCGCTGTCATCGATACCCTTCGGTGCATCCTTGTCGCCGATGTTGTTCTTGACGACGTCGTCCTCCCAGCTGCCGAAGAACAGCGAACGACCCGGATCTCCCTGCCGACCTGCGCGCCCCCGGAGCTGATTGTCGAGTCGCTCGGTTGTGTGGCGACCGGTGCCGAGAACGACCAGTCCGCCGAGCTCGGCAATACGTTCGCGATCGGCACCGTCGGGACCGCCGAGCTTGATATCGGTTCCGCGGCCCGCGATCTGAGTCGACACCGTCACCGCGCCGTGCACTCCGGCCGCGGCGATGACCGCTGCTTCCTCCGCATCGTTCTTCGCGTTGAGCACCACCACGTCCACGCCCGACGCAGTGAGTGTCTCGGCCAACGCCTCGGACTCGGCGACATCATGGGTTCCGATCAGAATCGGCTGGCCGGTCTCGTGAATCTCCTTCACCTGCAGTGCAATTGCAGCGTTCTTGTGCTCGATCGTGTCGTACACACGGTCGTTCTCGTCGACCCGCGCGGTCGGCACGTTGGGCTCGATGATCGAGACGCCGAGGCTGTAGAACGTACGAAGCTGCTCCCCCGCCGCCATCGCCGTGCCGGTCATGCCGCACACCGTGGCGTACCGATTGATCAATGCCTGCACGGTGATCGTGTCGAGAATTTCGCCGGTCTCGGTTGGCTCGAGCCCCTCTTTGATCTCGACCGCCGCCTGCAGCCCGTCCGGCCAGCGCTGAAGTTCGGCGACGCGGCCACGCGAGGCGTTGATCAGCTGAACCCGCCCGTCACGAACGATGTAATCGACGTCGCGCTGCACCAGCACCTGCGCGTGCAGAGCCACATTGACCGCCACCAGCGTCGATCCGACATGCTGCTCGGAGTACAGATCGATTCCGCCGAGCTCTTTCTCGATCCGCAACGCACCCTCGTCGGTGAGGAACACGTTTCGTCCCTCGGCATCGGTGTCGTAGTGAACACCCTTGTCCAACAATCGGACTGCGTTCATCACCGTCGAGGTCGAGACGTCACCCGACACCGAACCCGCCAACACCAGCGGGACGAGCGCCTCGTCCACCAGCACGGAGTCGGCCTCGTCGATCAGCGCGACGTCCGGGACGGGCGAAACCAGGTCCTGTCGATCGTTCACCAGATGATCACGCAGGACGTCGAAGCCGACTTCGTTGACCGAGGCGTACGTGATGTCGCAGGCGTAGGCGGTGCGACGCTCCTGCGCGGTCGACGCCTCACCGATGGAACCGACCGTGATGCCCAGAACCTCGAACAACGGCTTCATCCACTGCGCGTCGCGTTGTGCGAGGAAGTCGTTGACCGAAATGACGTGCACCGAACGCCCGGACAACACATATCCGACGGCAGCGATGGCACCGGCCAACGTCTTGCCCTCACCGGTCGCCATCTCCACCACATCACCGGCGAGAAGTCGCACGGCACCATGGAGTTGTACGTCGAAGGGCCGCATGGACAGTGCTCGCTCGCTCGCCTCGCGCACCAACGCGAGGTACCGCGGAACATCGAGCCGCGCTGCACTGTCGACGCGGAGTGCGGTCGCCTCTGTCGCCAAGTCGCTGTCGTCCAGAGCAGCCGCCCACTCGGCGTGATCCTGGGCTCGGTCGACGCGCTGACGGGACGTGCTCTGCGCCTTCTGCGCGGAGCGTCCGAGTACACGCCAGAACCGGTCGGAGCCCAAAGCCATGTGCAATCCCTACCTGAGAAAGAAAGAACGTTCCTTTCCACAGTACCGAGTGCGACGTCGTCCTCGGTTCTGCATCATCGATCGACCGTGTACTCGTTCACCACCACCCCCGACTCGAAGGGGGTACTGGCCACGAGGCGACTTCGGGTCGGCGAGTACCCACGCTCGGCGAAGAGGCGCTTACCCGAGCCGAGCAGTATCGGGTTCACCTTGAGGATCAGCCTGTCTATTTCGCCCGCTACAGCCGACGCCAGCATCCCTCCGCCGGCCAGCCAGATCCCACTACCTTTCTCTCTCTTCAGCTTTCGGACCATCGCCGCAGGGTCCTCACCGGTGAGAGTCACGGCCGCTTCCACGCCCGAGTGGTTCCGCGAGAAAACGTACTGCTTCAAGTGGCCGTACGGACCCTCCGGCGGATGGATTCCACCGGCCTTGTACGTGTTCCAACCCATGAGCACGGTGTCGAAACGACTCAGGTCCGGGGTCAGTCCCGTCGCCCGAAGGCCCAGTGTCGGAATGGTATCGGTGTACTCACGCAGAATCATGTCGATGTGGTCGCCCTGCATCGGGAAGTCCGCGAAGGTGTCGTCGGGGGCAGCGATGTAGCCGTCGAGACTGACGGCGACGTAGTAAACCAGTTCGCGCATGAAATTCTCCGATCACGACGGGTGTAGTGGTTGCTTTAGACTACGACATCCGTAGTGGTTCCGCTAGCCTGTTTCCATGGCTCGCAACCCACTCCGACGCTCCGAACTGGCCGACGCCGGGCTTCGACTGCTCGCCACCGAAGGAGCTCGCGGACTGACCCACCGCGCGATCGACGAGGAAGCAGCTGTACCCAAGGGAACGGCATCGAACTATTTCAGGACCCGCGCCGATGTCATTGCCGGACTGATCGAACGCATCGGCGAGAGACTCGCACCCGACGCCGAGGTCCACGAACCACTCGCTGCGCAACCTCCCAGCCCCGAGCTGTTCGGCGCGTACATCCGCGACATCGTCGCCCGACTGCTCGCGAACAGCGACGTGACACTCGCACTGTTCGAGTTGCGGCTCGAGGCATCGAGACGACCGGAGATCAGGGAGATGCTCGGCGGCTGGCAGCGCTCGAATTTCTCCGCCGACGTCGAATTCAACCTCGCCGCAGGACTACCCGGGGGTCGCAAGGAAGTCGCACTCTTCCACTACGCGATCGATGGCCTACTGCTCGACCGCCTCACCTACCCGATCGATCCGGACACCTCGACGGACGAGGTTGTCGACGCCCTGGTTGCAGGCCTCCTGCACCCCCGATCGGTGCCCTGAACACCCACTGACCCCAAAAACCTGGACAAACCGACGAGTCCGTATTACCGTCTTCCACTAATCAACTAGTGAAAGGGTCCTGGTGATCGCGTACCGCATCGATCGTCAGTCCGGCATCCCCACATATGTCCAACTGATACTGCAGACCAAACAGGCCTTGCGCCTCGGATCACTCAACGTCGGCGACAAGCTCCCGACGGCTAAAGACGTGGTCACGGCACTTGCCATCAACCCGAACACGGTGCTCAAGGCCTACCGCGAACTCGAACGAGAAGGCCTGGTCGAACCACGGACCGGATCGGGAACCTTCGTCGTCGCCTCCCTGGCGAAACCCGGCATGGCCGAGAGATCAGCCCTCGAGAACGAACTGGGCCGCTGGATCCGCCATTGCCTGGCAGCAGGACTGGACAGACCGGACCTCGAGGCCATCGTCACCGCTGCCCTCGACACCCACTTCGACCGACCGGAAAGAGACGGATCATGACCGACGCAGTTCTCACCATGGACGAGGTGGCAAAGTCGTTCCGCCGAAAGACTGTCCTCGACCACTGTTCGTTTGCCATCGAAAGAGGAAGCGTCACAGCGTTGGTCGGCTCCAACGGTGCAGGCAAGTCGACTCTGATGTCGTTGGCCGTCGGACTGCTCACACCGGACTCCGGCAACATCCGAGTACTGGGCGAAGCCGTGGGCCAACGCGGCATCGCGCCTGGCCTCTCCTACCTCGCTCAGCACAAGCCTCTGTATCCGCACTTCACCGTGGCCGAGATGCTCCGATTCGGCCGAAACACCAACGCTCACTGGGACGATGCTTATGCGGCAGAACTCGTTTCCGCAGCGGGGATAGCCGTCTCGGCACGCGTCAAGTCACTCTCCCCCGGCCACCGCACCCGGGTCGCGCTGGCCTTGGCTCTGGGTCGGCGACCGGAGGTACTGCTGCTCGACGAGCCTCTCGCAGATCTGGATCCGGTTGCCCGCCGCGCAGTGGCCCGAACTCTCATGCGCGACGCGGCCGAGAACGGCACGACCATCGTCCTGTCATCGCACGTGTTGTCCGAACTGGTCGACGTCGCCGATCGACTACTCCTGTTGCGCGACGGACGCATTCGACTGGACGGTGAACTGGACACCATCACCGCCGAGCACTACCTCCTCGTCGGTAGCACCGATGCCGAACCCACCGCTGACAACGGAACCATCATCTCCGACGTATCTGGTTCCGGCGCAGCAGTATTCGTTGTCCACGGCACTCGACCGGAGACAGCGCGACCGGGCTGGACCGTCGAAGACGCCACAGTGGACGACGTGGTACTCGCACACCTCGGTACGGAGGTAGCGGCATGATCTGGGTGACGTGGAGACAGTTCCGCGCGACAATTCTGTTCGGGGTCCTGACCCCACTGGCGTTGGCAGCGATCACCGTTGCGATCACAGTTTTCGACGGTGGCGTTTTCCCCACGGCTTCCCTGAGTGGATGCTTGTCGTTCGAGGCCACGAAGTGCAGGGCGGAAACCGCGCAGGCGGTCGCAATCATGTTGACCGTCGTCCTACCTGTGGTGCTGGGCGCCTTCGTCGGCGTGACGGTGTTCTCCCGTGACCTCGAACGGCGAACGCACGTAATGGGTTTGAGCCAGTCGGTCAGCCGACGGCGGTGGTACACGACGCGAGTGGCCGTGGTGTTCGTGCCCACTGTGCTCGCCATGACGCTGCTCGGATGCTCCTTGTACTGGGCCAAGTATCAGACCGCGCCCGATGAGTTCGCCGTCGGCTTCGGCGGATACGATTCGGCCCTCGAGTTTCCGGTTTTCGGTGCAACAGGATTCGTCGCAGGTGGTTACACCGCCATCGGACTGATGCTCGGCGCAGCCCTTGCATTGGCTCTACGAAACACAGTGGCAGCGATGATAGGGACTGTAATCGCCACCTCGCTACTGATCTCGTTGTTCCCCGGGCAGATTCGGGAGCACTTTGCGGCGGCATCCGTCGAAGAGCTGACCCTGGAGCAGAAAAGCAACGAGATGTACGGCGGCGGTACCCCGGACTTCTCTCTGCCACTCGACTCGAGTGAACTATTCTATGCGCGTTGGGTTTTTTCGTCCGACTATGTCGATGCCGATGGACGACCCGTGGCGATCGACTGGCAACAATGCGGCCAACTCGAGAATCGTCGGGACATGAGCGAATTCGAGACGGTCGCCGACTACGAGGAGTACTCGGATGGGCTACTCGAGCGGGTCAAGGAATTACAGCTCGACTGCTTCCGCGCTCAGGGGGCCGACGCTTTCGAGACGAAATACCACGAGGATCGACTGTTCTGGCGGTTCCAGGCGATCGAGACAGCTCTGTCGTTGCTGATTGCCGGTCTTTTCGGAGGACTCTCTCTACTGCTGGTCAGGAGACTGCGGCCGTGAGATCGAATGGTCGGTGAAATAGCCACGGCAACAGCAATTTTCGACGTTCACAGTCGCTCGACGAGTGCCGGCAGCCCCACCGCCGCAGTGGTGCGCCACCGGTGATCGGCCATGTCCGAGACCTCGGTCTCGACCGGGTTGATCTCGACAACCGTGGCTCCGGCACTGCGAGCGATCGCGGGCAGTCCCGCGAACGGGTACACGACTCCCGACGTGCCGACCACGAGAACGAGGTCGGCATGTCGGACGGCATCCTCGGCCGCCTCCCACGCGGCCTCGGGCAGCGATTCGCCGAACCATACTGCGCCCGGCCGAATCAGCCCGCCGCACAACGGGCATTCAGGCGGCGGAACCCGCTGGTCCGACTCGCCCGGTGCATCGGCGGCACCGGAGTCGAGTTCTGCTCGTGTCCCACAGTCGCTGCAATACGGCTCGAACAGAGACCCGTGCACATGTGACAACACCGTGGCTCCGGCTCTCTCGTGGAGGTCGTCCACATTCTGGGTAGCGATGTCGACGTGCGCCCGCTGCTGCCATTGCGTGAGTGCCACGTGACCGGCGTTGGGCTCGGAGCGCCGCACCAACTCCGCTCGCCATCGATACCAGCCCCACACCAGATCGCTGTCGGCCGTCCAGCCCTCGGGGCTGGCGAGGTCCTTGGGATCGAAGTCTTTCCACAACCCGCTCTGGGCGTCCCGGAAAGTTGCGATCCCGGACTCGGCCGACATACCGGCACCCGTGAGAACGGTGATGCGCGACGCTTCGCGGGCAGCGTCCACCACAGGCTCTGGAACAGCATGGGCCGGCAAGTTCCGAGGGAAGGTCACGTCCTCATTGTGCCAATCTGCGTGTCCGGTCGCGCTACCGTGGTCGCATGAGCATCGACGCCAGCGCGCGTACTCGACGACGGTGGCCGCTGTGGGTGGCGGCCTGGACGGCTGTCGTCGTGATTGCGGTGGTCGGTGTTCTGTGGCTGGCCCCGAGCCGATACCTCCCGTGGGACACCGAGGCCTTTCCCGAGGTGAACACCGGTGAACTGACGGCCGATCAGGCCCGAGTGGTGGAACTGTTGCGCACCGAGCACGAGCAGCAGCGCCCGGGAACGTTCTATGCCGAGGGTGTGGACGAAGCCTGGTGTGCCGACTTCGTCAGCTGGATCATGAAGGAAGCGGACATGCCGCTGTCGAACCCCAATTCCGGTTCGTGGCGCATACCCGGCGTCTACACCTTGCAGGAGTTCTACCAGGAGCAGGGTCGATTCGAGGCTGTCGGCAGCTACACGCCGTCGGTCGGCGACGTGGTGCTCTACGACAACAGCAGCTGGATCGGCCAGCACACCAACGTGATCGTGGCGGTCGACGGAGACGAGGCCATCACCGTCGGCGGTAACGAGGCCGGAAAGATCCGCATCCACACCCTGCACTATCGATCCGACTCCGGCGTGGTCGGATTCGGCCGACTGGCGAACTGACGCTCACTCGCTGGGCCGGCAACTTCCGTCGCCGTACGACCGCGCGCCACCATCTCGCTTGGCCTGAAAGAGCAACATGTCTGCGCGATCGAAACAGTCGTCCACGGACTCGCCTCGTCGCAACGTCGTGTGCCCCGCGGAGAATGTCTGCCGGTCGGGAACGACGGCGGCGAGCTCGGTCAGCACGGCCGCCATCGTCGTCGACCCCACTCCCGGCATGGCGAGAGCGAACTCCTCCCCACCCCATCTCGCGATCGAGGCTCGGGCACCGACCAGATCTGCCGCAGCAGCGGAGAACCGAACCAACAGTTGATCACCACGGCCGTGGCCGTACTTGTCGTTGTACAACTTGAAACGGTCGAAATCGATCATGGCCAACGCAACCGCGCCCTCGGCCCCCGACGGTGTGGTCAACTGGTGCAACCGATCTCGCCATCCGCGCCGATTGAGCAGTCCGGTGAGGGCGTCGGTCTGTGCCGCTACGCGCAGGTCGTCCTCGACGCGCCTTCGATCGGTGGTGTCGTGCACGACGGCCATCGTCCACTTCTCACCCTCCGGTCCGGGAACCTCGCTGGCCGAGATCCAACCCCACCGCACTGTGCCGTCGGCATGCAGGTAGCGCTTCTCGACGTGAACCGATTCTCCGCGAGCCTTCGCGTCGTCCATGATCTGCTCCATGGCGGCGTGCTGGGCCAAGTCGTCGGGGTGGGTGAACTCACGAGAAGATCTGCCGGGTAGGAGTTCACGAGGACACCCGACGATCGCTGCGTAGGCCTCGTTCGCGAGAACGAGCAGTCCGTTTTCATCGGCGAGCGCCAATCCGACCGTGCTGGCCTCGAACATTTCCCTGTACCAACGATCGGCGTCGACCATCTTCAGCCAGGTCTCTTCCTCGAACGGTGCGAGCCACGACGATTCACACGACGACCCGACGATACGCCGCGCTGCATGCCCCGCCTTGGGAAGGCGACGTCAGACGGTGTTGACATTGACCTAGCGTCAAGGTTCACACTGATCACATGAGAATCGGAGCTCTGGCGGAGGCCGCCGGAACGACACCGCGCACGGTCCGTCACTACCACCGTCTCGGTCTGCTCGACGAGCCGCGGCGTCTGTCCAACGGATATCGCGAATACACGATCGACGACGTGGTACGTCTGATGAGAGTTCGGTGGCTGGCCGACTGCGGGATGCCACTCGGCGAGATAGCCGCCGCACTCGGTGAGTCCCCTGCGGGCGAGACCGATGTGATCGCTGATCTCCGGGCACTTCTCGTCGGCACAGAACTCGAGCAGTCCGCGCTCGCCCGCAAGCACACCCGCCTGTCGGCACTGCTGAACGATGCCATCGAACATCGCCAGTTCACCGCCCTTCCGCGCGAGCTGGCCGACGCTCTGAGCGCGTCGATCGATGCTTCCGCGGAGACGGACCGAGAAGCGTTGATCCGTGAACGCGATCTACTCGAGGTGATGGCGATATCGGGCACCGTTCCCGCATCGTTCTTCTCTACCGTGACCGCGACACTGAACGATCACAGCCTCCATCAGAAGTACCTCGGACTGTTACGCAGATTCGCGGCCCTCGAAGGCCGAGACCCAGTCGAGGCCGAGAGCGATATCGATTCGCTCGCAGCGGAACTGGCGTCGATGCTCGATCTCGATTCGCTCGCCTCCACTCCACCCGACACCGCGGTGAACACCAGTGAGATCAGCTCCCTGAGTATCGACGACATCCTGCCCGATCCGGCCCAGCGCACCGTGGTCATCCGCGCCACCGCACGCCTGCAGACCAGCGTCCACCCGCCGTCCGGAGACACCCCATGACGGTCGACTTCCCTGTCCAGGTCGGTAGATGGCACTCGCTGGTGCTGTGGACGCGCGGGCAGCACGCGCCGATCGCTGCGGACTCGATCGTGTTCACTGCGACCCGCGGAACGCTCGGACTACCCGTCATGTTCGGAGCCGCCACCGTGATCGAGATGGTCGTTCTGCACTTGCTGATTCCATGGCCGTGGCTCAGTGCGCTGGTCGCAGCCGCGTCGGTGGCGTCCCTGGTGCTGCTCGCGTCATCGGTCGCCCTGAATCGGGCGCACCCGCATGTTCTCTCACCCGAAGCCCTCGTTCTAAGCATGTCCGGCACGGTCGTAGCGAGAGTGGACCGCGCGGATATCGTGTCGGCTCGAATCCACCGACGCTACGGCGTCGTGTCGCCCGCTCTCGACGAAGGCCGGCTAGTCCTACCGAACCAGGACGGCACAACGGTCGATATCGAGCTGTCCAGTGCCGCAGAGGTTGTGGTTCCCGCACTCCTGCAACGATGGCGAATATCCGGCTTCGCTCACTCGTTCGGTGTTCAAGTGGACGATCCCGCGGCACTGGTGGCTGCGCTCACTCCAGCCACTGCGGCACCTGAAGTGGAGCGGCGCAGCAGACGCGTTGCGAACAACAGGACCAACAACGCGAGCACGGTGATACCGGATCCGGCCCAGATGGGCGAGGTGTAGCCGAGGCCGGTCGAGATCGTCACGCCGCCGAGCCACGCGCCCAGCGCATTTCCGAGATTGAACGCGGCGATGTTCGCACCGGACGCCATCGTCGGGGCGTCGGGTGCGAACGACATCACCCGCATCTGCAGCCCTGGCACCGTCGCGAAACCGAAAGCGCCCATGAGGACGAGGGAGGCAACAGTCGCCGGACGACTCTCTGCGGTGAGCGCGAAGAAGACGAGAACGACGGTCAACGCGCCGAGCAGCGTCAGCAACGTGGCGGTGAGGTTGCGGTCGGCTGCCCTGCCGCCGAGGTAATTTCCGATGAAGAGGCCCCCGCCGAAGAGCACGAGCAGCCAGGGCACCGAGCTCGACGCGAAACCGGTGACGTCGGTGAGCGTGAACGCGATATACGTGAACGCGCCGAACATACCGCCGAACCCGAGCACCGTCGTGGCGATGGAGAGCCACACCTGAGGAGACCGAAACGCACGCAATTCGCGGCGCAGATCGCTCTCCTCACCGATCCCGGTTTCCCGAGGAACGAGGGCGGCGATACCGATCAGCGCAACGATGCCGATCACCGTGATGGCCCAGAACGCCGAGCGCCATCCGTAACTCTGACCGAGGAACGTCCCGAACGGAACACCGAGAACGTTGGCAGCGGTGAGGCCGGCGAACATCATGGCAATCGCTCCCGCCTTCTTTGCGGGCTCGACCAGACCTGCCGCGACCACGGCACCGATTCCGAAGAAGGCTCCGTGGCACAGCGCTGCGATCACACGACCGAGCATCATCGTGTCGTAACTGCCCGAAAGTGCAGAGATCAGGTTGCCTGCGATGAACAGACACATCAGTGCGAGCAAGACGGTCTTGCGGGGAAGTCGCGTCACCGCAGCGGTGACCACCAGTGCTCCGACGACGACGGACAACGCATAGCCGGTGATGAGCCAGCCGGCGGTGGATTCGGTGACCGAGAAGTCGGCCGCGACCTCCGGTAGTAGGCCCATGATGACGAATTCGGTCAAGCCGATGCCGAATCCCCCGATTGCGAGGGCGAGCAGGCCGAGAGGCATGTCGAATCTCCTGTGACGAAGTGGCGTGGGTATTCATCTGGCTGTCGCATGTAGTTGCACACGCTGGGTAAATAGTTGCACACGCGTTTTATATGCGCAAGACGGCAATGGCCTCGGGCAACGTCGACGCTTCCGAACTGGGACGATTGCCCGGAAGCAGACTCCAGGAAGTGGTTCACCCCGCGTACACGTATTGTTTGCCCGGTATCGCACATCCGACCGATTAGTCGATCGACAGCCGGAGCCACTTCTCCTTCATGCATGTACACCCGACCGACAGCGACTCGGCCACCGATTTATCGGCACCGGTCCCGGGCGCTTCCGATCCGACACCCGGCTCACGGAGTCGACCACCGCAACGGCGGGATCTCAACGGCTTGCGCGGCGTCGCGATCGCACTCGTCGTCGTGTTCCACATCTGGATGGGTCGCGTGTCGGGGGGCGTCGACGTCTTCCTGACGCTGTCCGGGTTCTTCTTCACCGCATCCCTACTGCGATCGGCCGAGGCCGGGGCGAGCCTGAATCCGATCACCCGCATCACGCGAGTGCTGCGCAGGCTCGGTCCACCGCTGCTGATCACGCTGCTCGCAGTCGCCGTCGCATCGGTGTTCCTGCTGCCGCGCACCCGCTGGGCAGACCTGGGTGATCAACTCGTTTCCGGTGTCTTCTACTACGTGAACTGGCAGCTGGCGACAACAGCGAACGACTACTTGGCGGCCGACCCCTCGGTGAGCCCCGTTCAGCATCTGTGGTCGGTCGCCGTGCAGTTCCAGTTCTATCTGCTGGCCATCGCCGTTGTGTTCGGTCTTGCATGGGTCCGACGCATCACCCGACCCGAGGGACCGCGAAGTCTTCGACCACGCACCTTTACCGTGATCTTCGCGCTCATCGCCGTGCTGTCGTTCGTATACGCGGCGGACGGCGTTCGACGGCATCAGGCATGGAACTACTACGACACCGGTGCGCGGCTCTGGGAGATCATGCTCGGTGCCGCACTCGCGGCCCTGTTTGCCTCGCGAACCTGCAGCTCGGAGGCTGCGGCCTCGCCCGGACATTCCCGCTTGTCGACGACCGCACGCGGAGTTCTGGCCGTTCTCGGAATGGCCGTCATCGTCGCGTGCGGTTTCGTCGTCGACGGAGTGACCGCGTTTCCGGGTCCCTTGGCGTTGATTCCGGTGCTCGCGACCCTCGCGTTGATCGTCGCCGGGTCCGAGACCGCCGTCGCGGCCACTCTCTCCAACCGGTTCTTCGCCTGGGTCGGATCGATCGCATTTCCGCTGTATTTGTGGCACTGGCCACTGTTGATCTTCTATTTGTCGGCCACCGGCAGATCCCATGCGGACGTACTGGGGGGTCTCGGCATCGTCGGTGCGTCGGTCGCACTCGCATGGCTGACCGTTCGTCTGGTCGAGCGCCCCACGCAGTCGAGCACGTTCACACCGGGACGCATCGCGGTCACTGCCTGCGCGGGGATCGCCGCGCTCGCCGTGACGGCCGGTTCGATCGGCTGGAACGTCTACATCGACCGGTCGATCACCGCGGTGCAGGCCGACGAGTCGGTCGATGAACTGACTCACCCGGGAGCGCTCGAACTGACCGACGGGATTCGCGCCGAGGCGGCCGCCGTCCGTCCCCCGCTGTACTCGGCACCCGAGGATCTCCCCGCCACCACCCTCCAAGGCTGCATCGCCGACTTCGAAACACGCGATGCGGTCTCGTGTAGCTACGGCGACCTCGACGCGGACCGAACCATCGTGCTGGCAGGCAGCTCACACGCCGAGCACTGGGTGACGGCCCTCGACGCGCTCGGAATCCGGCACGGGTTCAAGGTCGTCACGTTCCTCAAGATGGGCTGCCCGTTGAGCATCGACACGATGCCCATGCTCGGCCCCAACGAATACCCGGATTGCCTCGACTGGACGCAGACCGTGCTCGCCGACGTCGCAGCGATGGAACCTGCCTACGTGTTCACCACCGCCACCCGTCCGCGGGAAGACTTCCCCGGCGATTACACCCCCACCTGGTACGCCGCGGTATGGCAGCAACTCGCTGCGGACGGTGTCGGAATACTGGGTGTCCGGGACACGCCGTGGCTTGCGTACCGAGCGATCGACTGCCTGGCCGACGGTGGCGATGCCACCTCGTGCGGCATTCCCAGGGACGAAGCACTCGACCCCGTCAATCCGGCGCTTGCGGCCTCGTTCCAGTTTCCCGGGTTCTCCGCTCTCGACCTGTCCGATGCCGTCTGCGACGCCACCGTGTGCCGCGTCGAGCAAGGCAACGTACTGATCTACCGTGACGAGCATCATCTCACTGCGACCTACGTGCGAACTCTGACCACCGAGCTGGGACGGCAGGTCGGGTCGGCCACCGGATGGTGGGCCGGACCGTGAGTCGAGCGCCTCGCGCTCGGTAGGCCCGGGCCCACCGGCCACAGTAGGGTTGATCCATGCTGCACGAAGCCTCCGACGACACGCCAGCCATCGCAGTATGGCCGGGATCCGCTTATCCGCTGGGCGCGACCTACGACGGAGCAGGAACCAATTTCGCACTGTTTTCCGAGGTCGCGGAGGCCGTGGATCTGTGCCTGATCGCCGACGACGGAACCGAGACCCGCATTCGTTTCGAGGAGTCCGACGGCTACGTCTGGCACGCATATCTGCCCACGGTGGTACCGGGTCAACGCTACGGCTACCGCGTTCACGGCCCATGGGATCCAGCAGCCGGGCATCGCTGCGACCCGAGCAAGCTGCTCGTGGATCCGTACGGCAAGGCGTTCGAGGGATCGTTCGACGGCGACCGATCGCTGTTCTCCTACAACATGGACGCGCCGGCTCCCGAACCCGAGGCCGAGGTACAGATCGACGAGGAATCCGCGGATTCACTCGACGCCGAGGCCCCGTTCGAGGACGCCACCGATCTCGCAGATCCCGACGACGAGATCATCGAGGAAGCTCCCATCGCGCACGACGACGTGCCGAACAACGACTTCCCCCAGCATGATTCGCTCGGTCACACGATGACCACCGTCGTGATCAACCCCTTCTTCGACTGGCAAGCCGATCGCGCCCCCAAGCGCCCGTATCACGAGACGGTGATCTACGAGGCCCACGTCAAGGGGATGACGATCAACCATCCCGACATCCCCGAGGCCGAGCGCGGCACCTACGCAGGCCTGGCGCATCCGGTGATCATCGACCACCTCAACCACCTCGGTGTCACGGCCATCGAACTCATGCCGGTGCATCAGTTCATGCAGGATCAGGTTCTGCTGGACAAAGGATTGCGAAACTACTGGGGCTACAACACATTCGGCTTCCTTGCCCCGCACGCGGAGTACTCCTCACTGCAGTCTCCCGGTGCTGCGGTCACCGAGTTCAAGGCCATGGTTCGTTCGTTCCACGCCGCCGGCATCGAGGTGATCCTCGACGTGGTCTACAACCACACCGCCGAGGGCAACCACATGGGCCCGACGATCAGCTTCCGCGGCATCGACAACGCCGCGTACTACCGACTCGTCGACGGCGATCTCGAGCACTACATGGACTACACCGGCACCGGAAACAGTCTCAATGCGCGACACCCCCACACACTTCAGCTCATCATGGACTCGCTGCGCTACTGGGTCACCGAGATGCACGTCGACGGGTTCCGCTTCGACCTCGCGTCCACGCTGGCTCGCGAACTGCACGACGTCGACCGGCTGAGCGCGTTCTTCGATCTGGTTCAGCAGGATCCGGTCGTCAGCCAGGTCAAACTGATCGCCGAGCCCTGGGACGTCGGTGAGGGCGGCTACCAGGTCGGCAACTTCCCCGGACTATGGACGGAGTGGAACGGCAAGTACCGCGACACCGTGCGCGACTACTGGCGCGGTGAGCCGGCCACCCTGGGCGAATTCGCGTCGAGATTGACCGGATCCTCGGACCTGTACGAGGCCACCGGTCGTCGCCCCGGCGCCAGCATCAACTTCGTCATCGCGCACGACGGGTTCACGCTCAACGACCTGGTGTCGTACAACGACAAGCACAACGACGCCAATGGCGAGAACAACAACGACGGCGAGAGCCACAACCGCTCATGGAACTGCGGCGTGGAGGGCCCGACGGAAGATCCGGAGATCCTGGACCTACGTGCCCGCCAGATCCGCAACATCATGGCGACGTTGCTGCTCAGCCAGGGCACGCCGATGATCGCTCACGGCGACGAGATGGCGCGCACTCAGCAGGGCAACAACAACGTCTACTGCCAGGACTCCGAACTGGCCTGGATGGACTGGTCGTTGGCCGAGACCAACGCGGAACTGATCGAGTTCACTCGCAACGCCATCGCCTTGCGCGCCGAGCACCCGGTGTTCCGTCGGCGCCGGTTCTTCGAGGGCCGTCCCATCCGAACCGGTGAGCAGGCCCGGGACATCGCCTGGCTCACCCCCGCGGGCGAGGAGATGACTCCCGAGGACTGGGACAGCGGATTCGGCAAGTCGCTCACCGTGTTCCTCAACGGCGACGGAATCCCCGAGCCCAATCAGCGCGGCGAGCGCGTGGTGGACGACTCGTTCCTGTTGTGCTTCAACGCACATCACGAGACCATCGAGTTCGTGACCCCGGACGGGGGCTACGCCAAGGAGTGGACGGTGGCACTGAACACCGCGTCGCGAACCGGGACAAGTGAGAAATCGATCGAAGCGGGTACACCGGTGGAAGTCACCGCTCGTTCCCTACTCGTTCTACGAAAGACTGCCTGACACATGCCGCTGCCCACCAGTACATACCGGTTACAACTGCGGGGCGATGCCTTCACGCTGGCCGACGCCTCCGACGTGGTCGATTACCTGCACGACCTCGGGGTCACCCACCTCTATCTGTCGCCCATCCTCACTGCGACCGAGGGCTCGACTCACGGTTACGACGTCACCGACACCTCCACGGTCTCGGCCGCACTCGGGGGCCGAGAAGCATTGACGCAGTTGCATTCTCGGGCCGCCGAACTGGGCATGGGGATCATCGTCGACATCGTGCCCAACCACGTCGGAGTGGAGGATCCGCGGCAGAACGGATGGTGGTGGGACGTACTGCGTCGTGGTCGCGACTCCGAGTACGCGACGTACTTCGACATCGACTTCGGAGCCGACAACGGCGTCGACGGCAAGATCGCCATCCCCGTCCTCGGTAGCGCGAGCGACGTCGGCGAGCTGACCGTCGACCGCTCCGAGGACCAGCCTCTGCTCGCGTTCTACGAGCACCGCTTCCCCATCGCCGACGGCACGGACAGCGGCGACGCGCAGGCCGTACACGACCGTCAGGCCTACCGGTTGGTGAGCTGGTCAGACGGTCTGATCGGATACCGACGGTTCTTCTCCGTGAACGGCCTGGCAGGAATCCGGCAGGAAGACCTCGACGTCTTCACCGACTCCCACCGCCAGGTGGCCGGTTGGATCGAAGACGGACTGATCGACGGACTGCGGGTCGACCATCCCGATGGGCTGGCCGACCCCGCCGGCTATCTCACCGAACTGCGCGGACTACTCGGACCCGACCGGTGGCTCGTCATCGAGAAGATCCTGGCCGACGGCGAACCGCTGGACGAGTCGCTCCCCGTCGACGGTACGACCGGATACGACGCCTTGGCCGCCGTCGGTGGGGTGTTCGTCGACCCAGAGGGCGTGCACGCGCTCACTGCGTTGTCCCAGGTGCGCTCGGGCATCGCCTACGACAGCGAGACGCTGCACGAGACGGAGCTCGACCTCAAGACCGGCGTCGCCCGCGGTGATCTGTCCCCGGAGGTGCGACGCCTCGCTCGGGCCGTCGTGCGCGAGTCCGGCACCACCGTCGATCTCGAGTCCGTCATCGACGCGATAGTTGCCGTCGTCGCGGCCGTCCCGGTCTACCGGACCGACTACGCGCCGCTCGCCGGCGTGCTGCCGGGCGTGATCGCTGCTGTCGGCGAGGAGCAGCCGGACCTGGCGGGCGGTCTGGGCGCTCTGGCGACCGCCCTCGTCACCGGCGCAGAATCGCCGGTCCGCTTCGACCAGGTCTGCGGTGCCGTCACGGCCAAAGGCGTAGAGGACTGCCTGTTCTACCGCGCCAACCGGCTGATCTCCCTGCAGGAGGTGGGCGGCGACCCGAGCCGATTCGGTTGCAGCACAGCGTATTACCATCTTACCAATGCCGATCGAGCGCGACGCTGGCCGGCTGCGATGACCACCCTGTCGACTCACGACACCAAACGCGGCGAGGATGTGCGGGCGCGAATCGGCGTGCTGTCGCAGACACCCGAGCTGTGGGCTCGCTGCATCACGGACTGGGAAGAGCTGACCCCCAGTCCCGACGGCACAACCGGAATGTTCTTGTGGCAAAACCTTTTCGGTGTCTGGCCGGTCGACGGAGTGATCACGTCCACGCTACGTGAGCGCGTTCACGCCTACGCGGAGAAGGCAATTCGCGAGGCCGCCCTCCGCACGACGTGGACTGCTCCGGACGAGGAGTTCGAGTCCGCGGTGCACGGCTGGCTCGACGCCATCTTCGACGGTGCCGTCGCTCGATCGATGACGATGCTGGTCGAAAAGCTCGCTCCTCACGGCCATTCCGACGCACTCGGGCAGAAGTTGTTGAACCTGGCGGGCCCCGGTATCCCCGATGTGTATCAGGGCACCGAGCTGTGGGAGGACTCGCTCGTCGACCCCGACAACCGCAGGCCCGTCGACTACTCGGTGCGTCGATCGATGCTCGCCGCGTCGAACACCGGTATTCCGTCGCTCGATACGGGAGCAGCCAAACTGGCCGTGGTTCGCTCCGCGCTGCACGTACGCCGCGAGCGGCCGGAGAGCTTCGTCGGCGGCACCTACGCGCCGATCGTCGCGGACGGATCCGCTGCCGAGCACCTCGTCGCATTTTCACGCGGCCCGGTTCCCGGAAACGCGGACGTGATCGCACTTGCGACCAGACTCTCGCTCGGCGTATCCGAGACGGGCTGGGGCGAGACATCGGTGACGCTGCCCGACGGCCGATGGCGCGATCGAATCACCGACTCCGAACACACGGGCACCGTCTCGGTGGCCGAGGTGTTCGCCTCACTCCCGGTTGCACTCCTGGTGCGCGACAACGAAGAAGCGGTGACACAGTGACATCGACAGCAGTGACATCGACGGCAGTGACCACTTCGGCAACAAGACGACGATTCCAGGTGTGGGCACCGACCCCGGAGAACGTCCGCCTGCAACTCGACGACACGGTTCATCCGATGCAGCGCTCCTCGGACGGGTGGTGGCACGCCGACGTCGACGCCGCACCGGACTCTCGATACGGCTACCTACTCGACGACGCAGACAAGGCGCTGCCCGATCCGCGATCGCCGCGGCAGCCCGACGGTGTGCACGAGCTGTCCCAGGTCTTCGACGTCGATCCCACGCTGTGGACCGATGCGGCGTGGACCGGCCGTCAACTGCCCGGTTCGTCGATCTACGAGCTGCACATCGGCACGTTCACCGACGAGGGCACGTTCGACGCGGCCGTCACCAAGCTCGATCACCTCGTCGATCTCGGCGTCTCGTTCGTCGAGATCATGCCCGTCAACGGATTCAACGGCGTGCACAACTGGGGATACGACGGCGTGCTCTGGTACACCGTGCACGAGGCGTACGGCGGCCCGGAAGGGTTGCAGCGCTTGGTCGACGCCTGCCACGGCCGCGGCATCGGCGTCGTCCTCGATGTGGTGTACAACCACCTCGGCCCGTCCGGTAACTATCTCGAACGCTTCGGCCCCTACATGACCGAAGGGGCCAACAGCTGGGGTCAGGCAATCAACTATGCCGATGCAGACTCGGGCGAGGTGCGGCGATACGCCCTGGACAACGCTCTGCGTTGGTTCTCCGAGTTCCACATCGACGCGTTGCGCCTTGATGCAGTACACGCGATAGTCGACCACACCGCGGTGCATCTGCTCGAGCAGCTCTCGATCGAAACCCGCACCCTGTCAGCGCATCTCGGTCGTCCACTGACCCTGATCGCCGAGAGCGACCTCAACGATCCTTCGCTGATCACGGCGCGGTCGGGTGGCGGCTACGGACTCGACGCGCAATGGGACGACGACATTCACCACGCGATCCATGCGGCCGTCTCCGGTGAGCGCCAGGGCTACTACGGCGACTTCGGTTCCCTCCAGGGTTTGGCGAACACACTGCGGCAGGGGTTCTTTCATGCCGGAACGTATTCGAGCTTCCGCGGTCGGATCCATGGCCGCCCGTTGGATACGCGCCGAATCCCGGCCAGTTCGCTGGTGACCTACACCACCACTCACGATCAGGTAGGCAACCGCGCGATCGGCGACCGACCAGGTTTCTACCTCTCCCCCGGCCAGCTCGCGATCAAGGCTGCTCTGGTGTTGACCTCGCCCTGCACACCGATGTTGTTCATGGGAGAGGAGTGGGGAGCGTCCACGCCGTTCCAGTTCTTCACCTCGCACCCCGAGCCCGAGCTCGGCAAGGCCACCGCCGAGGGACGCAAGGCGGAATTCGCCGAACACGGCTGGGACAAGAGCGATATCCCGGACCCACAGGATCCCGAGACCTTCACGCGGTCGAAGCTGAACTGGTCGGAACTAGGCGACGGCGACCATGCGCGAGTGTTGGCCCTCTACCGCGACCTGTTGAGGCTGCGCCGCGACCGGACCGAACTGACCGACCCCTGGCTGGACCACGTGAAGGTGGACTACGACGAGGACGCGAAATGGATCGTCGTTCGCCGCAGCCGGCTCAGCGTGGTGTGCAACCTGTCCGAATCCGCTGTGACCGTGCCGGTCGGCGGCTCACCACTGCTCGAGTGGGAGCCGACGACCTCGAACCAGACCGGCTCTGCCACAACGGTTCCCGGTCACTCCGTCGTCGTACTGGAATCCTGACGCCTGCGTAGATTGACCAGGACGAACACGGCGGTGATCGCCAGCACCACCGCGGTGGCGACGGCCGCGACATGCATGCCCGAGACGAACGCAGCATGCGCGGAGTCCAGCAGAACCGTCGCCACCGAGTCCGGCAGCTCACGGGCTACGGCATCCGCACCGCCGAGAGTCTCGCCTGCCCTGGCTCCCGGCTCGGGGGTCAGCTGCGTGACGTCGATGCCGCGACGGAAGATCGCCATGACAACGGTGCCGAGTAGTGCGACGCCCAGTGCGATACCCAGTTCGTATGCGGTTTCCGAGACTGCCGAGGCAGCTCCCGCCCGTTCGGGTTCGACAGCACTGACCACCAGCTCGGAGGTCAGTGTCAGCGCGACACCGACACCGGCCCCCACGAGGACGAACCCGGCGATGAACAGTGCCGGGCCGCTGTCGGTTGCGAGGCCGACCAGGATCCCGGCGCCCGAGGCGGCGACGAACATTGCGACACCGAGAACCGTTCCGGCACTGAAGTACCGAACCAGGACCGCAACCAACAGTGAGGTGACGATGCTGGCGGCGGTACCGGGCAGCAGCAGCAGACCCGCCTCGAGCGGGCTGTTGCCGAGCACGAGCTGCAGATACTGCGAACCGAAGAACAGCACCCCGGCGAGGGCGAACACCGACAGGAAGTTCGTCGCGACGCCCGTCGAGAACGCCCGGTTGGCAAACAGTCTCAGGTCGATCATCGGTGCCGCGAGGGTGCGCTGACGGCGGACGAAGACGAACCCGGCAATGACGCCGACCACCGCGGACAGCAGGTAGATCACGCCGAAGCCGTGTGCCGCAGTCTCTTTCACCGCAAACACCAGCGGCACGATGGCGAGCATCGACAGCGCAGAACTCGTCAAGTCGAACCGGCCCGGGTTCGGGTCCTTCGACTCGGGAATCACCAACGGTCCGAGCGCGATCAGCGCGAGCATCACGGGGATGTTGATGAGAAATACCGATCCCCACCAGAAGTGCTCGAGCAGCCAACCGCCCACGAGCGGACCGGCAGCGGCACCGCCACCGGCCATCGCGCCCCACACCCCGATCGCGGCGACGCGTTGACGCGGGTTCAGGAAGATGGTGCGAATCAAGCCCAGGGTCGCGGGCATCAGCGTCGCACCGGAAATGCCCTGCAACACCCGGGCCGCGATCAGCATCTCCGCGCTGGTCGACACGGCCGCGACGAGTGAAGCGATGCCGAAGCCCGCAGCACCGATCAGCAGTAATCGGCGACGGCCGATTCGGTCGCCGAGCGTGCCCATGGTGATGAGCAGGCCGGCCAGCACGAACGAGTAGACGTCGATGATCCACAGCAACTGGTTGCTGCTCGGTGCCAGGTCCGAACTGATGAAGGGCAACGCCAGGTCGAGGACGGTGCCGTCGACAGCGATGAGCAAGACGGCGAACGCCAGTACCACCAACCCGAGCCAGTCTCGCGGGGTCGCCCGGTGCTCGGATCCCCCGGCTACCTCGGGCACCGAACCGGTGCGCATGTCACTCACTGCTTCTCCTACGTTCTGCATCCGGTGCGCCGGCGATACCGGTCCGAAACGCCTGCGGGCACCAACCGTCCAGCCGGTACAGTGATCGAGAGTACCGCCAACCGTCCAGCCGGTAAAGTGAGTTTCATGTCATCGGACACGCGGGACCGAATTCTCGACGCACTGGAATCGATGCTGATCGAGCACGGCATGACCAAGGTGACCCTCGACAGTGTCGCCGCCGCCGCAGGCGTCTCCAAAGGTGGACTTCTGTACCACTTCAAGACCAAGGATGCCCTGGTGGCGGCTATGGTGCGGCGACTCGGATCCGAGGCCGACCGCCAGCGCGCGGACGCGGCCGCGGGTGGCACGTCGGTGGCCGAGTGGTATCTGCAGCCCCCGGATTCGATCTCGGAAAAGGAGATCGCTCTCTATCGATCGACACTCGCCGCGTTGCGCAGCGTCGACGGCAATTCCGACGAGGTTCAGGAGGCCGTCGTCGACATGATGCGACTGTGGGACGAGGGCCTGCGCACCGAAATCGACGATCCAGTGCAGGCCGAGATCATCCGGCTCGTCGGCGACGGAATCTACCTCGGTGCCGTGCTCGACCTGCCGGCAGTGGACCCCGAACTGCACAAGCGCGTCGTCGACCGCCTGCTCGGTCGCTGACTCAGGTCAAGTAGCGGTACACCGGCGAACCCGGCTCCAGCTGCTCTACCTGCAGGTGCGAGGACCGCATACGTTCGAGGAGGGAAGAAAGGCCGTCCGCTGCGCCGAGTTGAATGCCGACGAGCGCGGCACCCGTCTCCCGGTTGTTGCGCTTGACGTACTCGAACAAGGTGATGTCGTCCTCGGGCCCGAGCACCTCGTCGAGAAAGCGACGTAGTGCGCCGGGCTCCTGCGGAAAGTCCACGAGAAAGTAGTGCTTGAGGCCCAGGTGAACGAGCGATCGCTCCAGAATTTCGCCGTACCGAGAGACGTCGTTGTTGCCGCCGGACACCAAGCACACGACTGTGCTTCCCGGCGCAATGTCGAGATGCTCGAGCGCCGCAACAGCCAGCGCGCCTGCAGGCTCGGCGATGACGCCCTCGTTCTGGTAGAGCTCGAGCATTGCGGTACAGACCGCGCCCTCGTCGATCTGGGTGATCAGGAATGCACCGGGGCCGGAACTGTCGAACACGGGCGCGGTGATCAGCGGCAACGAAGCATGGGACACCACCGTGGCACCGAGCGACTGCAACGCTGCGTACGGCACGTCGCCGATGCGGCGGACGGCAGCCCCGTCGACGAACGGATCGATCTCGGAGAGTGTCACCGGACCGCCGGCGATCAGCGCGGCGGTCATGGACGCCGCGCCGGACGGTTCGACACCCACCAGTGACGTCTGCGGTGCGCGCTCACGGAGGTAGCTGGAGATGCCCGCGATGCATCCGCCTCCGCCGACGGGCATCACGACGACGTCGGGTGCCCCGCCGAGTTGATCGATCATCTCGGCTGCAATGGTGCCCTGCCCGGCCACGGTTCGCGGATCGTCGAACGGCGGCACCATCGTGGCACCGGTGCGGGCGACATCTGCGGCCGCGGCAGCTGCCGCGGCATCGAACGTATCGCCGATGACGATGAGCTCCACGAAGTCACCGCCGTGCACTCGGATTCGGTCGCGTTTCTGTTTGGGGGTGTTCGCCGGAACGTAGATGCGACCGTGCACCTGCATCGAGCGACACGCGAACGCCACTCCCTGAGCATGGTTGCCCGCGCTCGCGGTGACCACACCGACATCCCGCTCGGCGTCGGTCAGCTGGTCCATCAAGTTGTAGGCGCCACGAATTTTGTACGACCGCACGATCTGCAGGTCTTCGCGCTTGAGGTAGACCTTTGCGCCGGTCTCCGCCGACAACCGCTCGCACAACTGCAGAGGTGTTGCGGCCACCACCGACGAAATTCGCACCGCAGCGGCATCGATATCGGCAGCGGTGACGGCTACCGACGATGGGAGCTGGGAGGCGAGATCAGGGGATGAAGACACCAGCACATGCTGCCACCAGAGTGGAACGGTCAACTACTCGGGACCGTTCCACTCTCCTGACGGCTAGTGTTCAGACGCGCGCGAGGACGAACACCGGGATCTCGCGATCGGTCTTCTTCTGGTAGTCCGCGTAATCGGGGTAGGCCTCGACCGAGCGTTCCCACCACACGGCTTTCTCGTCGCCGGTCACCTCACGAGCGACGTAGTCGTGCTTCTCGGTTCCGTCCTGCAACTCGACGAGCCCCTCGGCTTTGACGTTGTGGTACCAGACGGGGTGCTTGGGCGCTCCGCCCAGCGAGGCCACGATGGCGTACTCGCCGTCGTGTTCGACTCTCATCAATGGCGACTTGCGCAGCTTGCCGCTCTTGTTCCCCTTGGTGGTCAGCAGCACGACCGGCATCCCGTTCATCGTCGTGCCTTCGGTCCCACCGGAGTTCTCGTACCGCTCGGCCTGCTCACGGGCCCAGTCGGATGAACTCGGTTCGTATTCTCCTGTCAATGGCATGACTTTCAGTGAACACCTCTCGTGCGCGTGACGCCACGAGATCGGGCACATTGCCTGGTCCGGATGGCAAGTTCGGTGGCCCGAATCTTTCGATGGGTATAGTCTGAACTTCGCCCGCCGGACAGCCGAATAATCACCACACCGGGCGCAGCAGAGGAGAACGCGATGACCGTCACGAGCACCCGGGTGAGCCATCGACCCACCGCTGCCCTGCACAGCGTCGATGTCGCAGGCATCGCGTGGCCGGTCTACAAACTCGAGGCCCTCGCGCTGGGATCATTCGTGTTCGTCGCGACGCTCGTCATCGCCGGCTCGCTGCACGCAGCGGTACTCGCCGGTGCCGCAATTGCCGTCGCGGCCTGGTGGACGCTGCGCCTCACCGAGCTACACCCGACCGCGCCTGCGTCACCCCGTCAAGCAGCCGGGTCCCAGTAGCGCCTTCAGGTCTCCCATCAACGCCGATGTCGGCGTGACGCGCAGGCTGTCGTCCAGCTTCATCGTGGTGATCTTGTCGCCGCTGACCAACCGAAGGTGCACATCCGAAGTTCCCGGGTGGCTGGACAGAACTCGTTTGAGAGCGCCGACCTTGTCCGCCGTGCACAGCCGCGTCGGCAGACTGACCGCGAGCGGCTTGTCGATCCCCACCATGGACAGATCGGGTACCGCCAGATCGTTGGCGATGAGTGAGACTCGATCGTCCCGCACCGACACCCGACCCTTGACGAGTACCACCGAGTCCTCGGTGACATCGGCACCGAACACCGAGTACGCCTGCGGGAAGAACAGCACTTCGATACCACCGGCCAGATCCTCGAGCTGAGCCGACGCCCACGTCAGACCGTTCTTGTTGATCCGCCGGTTGACCGAGGCGAGAATTCCGCCGACGGTGACCTGAGTGCCGTCCTTGATGTCACCTTCGAGAATGGTCGGGATGTTGCAGTCGGACTTCGCGGCCAGCATGTGCTCCACGCCCAGTAGCGGGTGGCCGGAGACGTACAGGCCGAGCATCTCGCGCTCGAGGGCGAGCCGGTGCTTGGATTCCCACTCCTCGTCCGGCACCCGAACGTTGAACACTGCAGAGATGGACTCGTCGGCGTCCTCGCCGCCGAACAGGTCGAATTGACCTATCGCCTCGGCCTTCTTGGTGCCCATCACCGCGTCGATCGCGTCGGCGTGAATGAGCATCAGGCCCTTGCGCGGATGGTCGAGCGAGTCGAAAGCGCCTGCCTTGATGAGGGATTCGGTGACCTTCTTGCTGCAGGCAATTGCGTCGATCTTGCCCAGGTAGTCCGAGAAATCGGTGTACTTCGACTTCTCCGATCGCGCCCTGATGATCGAGGCGACCACGTTGGTGCCCACGTTGCGCACCGCACCGAGGCCGAATCGGATGTCCTTGCCGACCGACGCGAAGTTCAGCTCGGATTCGTTGACGTCAGGCGGTAGCACGGTGATGCCGAGCTTGCGGCAGTCGGCGAGATAGATCGCGGCCTTGTCCTTGTCGTCGCCGACGCTGGTGAGCAGGCCGGCCATGTACTCGGCCGGGTAGTTCGCTTTGAGATAGGCAGTCCAGTACGACACCAGGCCGTAGCCCGCCGAGTGCGACTTGTTGAACGCGTAGCCGGCGAACGGCAGCACGGTGTCCCACAGCGCCTTGATGGCGGCCTCGGAGAATCCGTTGTCCAACATGCCCTGTCGGAACCCGGCGTACGCCTTCTCGAGCTCGGAGAGCTTCTTCTTACCCATGGCGCGACGCAGCAGGTCGGCTTGGCCGAGGGTGTACCCGGCGACCTTCTGCGCCAGCTGCATGATCTGCTCCTGGTAGACCACCAGGCCGTACGTTTGACCGAGAATCACCTTGAGTGGCTCTTCGAGCTCGGGGTGAATCGGCTTGACCTCTTGCCTACCGTTCTTGCGGTCGGCGTAATCGTTGTGGGAGTTCATGCCCATCGGACCGGGGCGGTACAGAGCGAGGACGGCGACGATGTCCTCGAAGCCGGTGGGCTGCATGCGGCGAAGCAGGTCTCGCATGGCGCTGCCGTCGAGCTGGAACACGCCGAGTGTGTCTCCTCGGGACAGCAGATCGAACGTCGCCGGATCGTCGAGTGGCAGTGCGTCGAGGTCGATCTCGATCCCGCGGTTGGCCTTGATGTTGTCGATCGCGTCACCGATGACGGTGAGGTTGCGCAGACCGAGGAAGTCCATCTTGAGCAGGCCGATGGCCTCGCACGACGGGTAATCCCAGCCGGTGATGATCGCGCCGTCCTGGGCGCGCTTCCACACCGGAATGGCGTCGGTGAGCGGCTCCGAGGACATGATGACCGCGCAGGCGTGCACGCCTGCGTTACGGATCAGGCCTTCGAGGCCCTTGGCCGTCTTGTAGATCGTCGCGACGTCGGGGTTGGAATCGATGAGCGCACGGACTTCGACCGCTTCCTTGTAGCGCTCGTGCGACGGATCGGTGATGCCCGCTACCGAGATGTCCTTGGCCATGATGGGCGGCGGCAGCGCCTTGGTGATCTGATCGGCGATGCCGAACCCCGGCTGACCGAACTGCACCCTCGCAGAGTCCTTGATGGCCGCCTTGGTCTTGATGGTGCCGAAGGTGATGACCTGAGCAACGCGATCGCTGCCCCACTTCTCGGTGGCGTAGCGGACCATTTCACCGCGGCGACGATCGTCGAAGTCGATATCGATATCGGGCATCGACACGCGCTCGGGATTGAGGAATCGCTCGAACAGCAGGCCGTGCGGCAGCGGGTCGATGTTGGTGATGCCCATGGCGTAGGCGACCAACGATCCGGCCGCAGATCCTCGGCCGGGTCCGACCCGGATCCCGACGGCCTTGGCATGGTTGATCAGGTCACCGACCACGAGGAAGTAGGCCGGGAAGCCCATTTCGAGGATGACCTTGATCTCGTACTCGGCCCGCGCGAGGTAGTCCTCGGCCGGGCCGTCCGGGAATCGACGATCGAGACCGGTCATGACCTCATGGCGCAGCCACGTGCCCTGAGTGTGGCCCTCGGGAACCGGAAAGATGGGCATCCGGTCTCGGTGCGCCCACACCTCGTCGTACGGCTGGACTCGCTCGGCGATGAGCAGCGTGCTGTCGCAGGCACCGGGTACCTGGTCGTCCCACAGTGCACGCATCTCTGCGGCCGATTTGAGGTAGTAACCGTCACCGTCGAATTTGAAGCGGGTGGGGTCACTCAGAGTTTTACCGGTCTGAATGCACAGCAGCGCCTCGTGATTCTCGGCAGCGTCCTTCGTGACGTAGTGGCAATCGTTGGTAGCGAGCGGCGGGATGGAGAGTTTCTTACCGATGTCGAGCAGACCCTCGCGGACGCGTCGCTCAATGGATAAGCCGTGATCCATCAGTTCGAGGAAGAAATTGTCCGGTCCCCAGATCTCCTGCCACTTGGCCGCAGCTTCGAGTGCCTCGCGTTCCTGACCGAGACGAAGCCGAGTCTGCACCTCCCCGGATGGGCAGCCGGTGGTGGCGATGATGCCTTCCGCGTGCGAGGCGATGATCTCCTCGTCCATGCGCGCCCATTTGCCGAGCTGACCCTCGATCGACGCGAGTGACGACAACTTGAACAGGTTGCGGACGCCGGTGGCGTTCTCGGCGACCATCGTCATGTGCGTGTACGCACCACTACCGGAGACGTCGTCGGACTTCTGGCTCCGATCGCCCCACAGCACACGCTTCTTGTTGAACCGAGACTCCGGGGCGATGTAGGCCTCGATACCGATGATCGGTTTGATACCGGCCTTCTTGGCCTCGTTGTAGAACTCGCTGGCTCCGTACATGTTTCCGTGGTCGGTCATGCCGACCGCCGTCATCTCCAACCGCGCCGCCTCGGCGAACATTGCCCCGATCTTGGCGGCACCGTCGAGCATCGAATATTCGGTGTGGTTGTGCAGATGAACGAACGAATCGGCCACGAAGGTTCTCTCCTGAAGGTCGTGCGTTTTCGAAATTACGAGCCGCGAATGCACTCACTCTAAGCGGTGGAACCGACAGAATTTTCGTAGCTGTCGGTGTGTCCTGGGAGGACGTGACGCGTGTGACGAACGAGACTGAAGTTACCCTCATTCGGCCGGAATCGGCCCGTCGTCCGGCAGCGGACCCACGATGTCCACGTACTCCGGAAGCAACGGCTCGACGGCGAACTTCCCGGACACCGCGTCGGGCGGAAGCGCCTCCACCGCCCGCACTCCGTCGCGGCCGGCCACCTCGCTCAGCTCGGCCGCGGTGCCCCGCACCACCAATGTCACCACGCACGCACATCCGCTCAGCAACCGGCGCTGCGACACCGCCTCGAGCTGCGCCTGCCGGTCCCCTACGCCGAATGATTCCTGTATCTGGCCGGCAGCGCGTGCGGTCGAGTTCAGTACCGACCGTTCACTGCCCGGAACGCCGACCGTGAGTATCGGGGTTTGCACGCGATCGAGCGGTACTCGGAAGAGCACCAGCGAGATGCGCACGCCGTTCGCGGCAGCGTAGGCCTGTTCGGTGGTGAGTTCGCGATCGAACGACACAGAGCCCCAGCGGGGTTCGGCACCTTCGGTGAGCAGGCTCGTCTCGGCACGAGCCAGGTAGTCGGTCACCTGCTCACCGCTGTCCGGGCCGAGCCGGTCGGTACCCACCCCCAGTTGCCGTTGCGGGTTCAGGTTCCCGACGACGGCCAGGCCCCCGAACACCAGAGCGGCAGCGGCGACGAGACCGATCACACCCGAGAATCCGCGCATCACGCCTTCCGTAGCACCTCGAGAGCATGCTCGAGGTCGGCCGGATACTTGCTCTCGATCTCCACCCACCGACCGTCGGACGGATGCGCGAAGCCGAGCGAACGTGCATGCAACCACTGGCGTTCGAGGCCCAACCGTTCGGCCAGGCGCGGATCGGCCCCGTAGGTCAGATCCCCGCAGCACGGGTGGCGGAGGGCCGAGAAGTGCACTCGAATCTGGTGTGTGCGACCGGTTTCCAAATGCACGTCCAGCAAACTCGCGGCCTGGAACGCCTCGACCGTGTCGTAGTGGGTCACGCTGGGCTTGCCGTCCGCGCGCACCGCGAACTTCCAGTCGTTGCTGCCGTGTCGTCCGATCGGGGCATCGATGGTTCCGCTGCTCGGATCCGGATGTCCTTGCACCAGAGCGTGATAACGCTTGTCGATGGTCCGCGCTTTGAACGCGCGCTTGAGCACGGTGTACGCCCGCTCGGACGTCGCGACCACCATCACCCCGGACGTTCCGACGTCGAGACGGTGCACGATTCCCTGACGCTCGTGTGCACCGGAGGTGGAAATTCGGAACCCAGCAGCAGCCAGACCGCCGATCACCGTCGGGCCGGTCCAGCCCACGCTGGCATGAGCAGCGACACCGACGGGCTTGTCCACGGCCACGACGTCGTCGTCGGCGTAGAGAATCTCCATGCCCTCGACCGGTTCCGCTTCGATCGTCAACTCACGGGCGGGCTCGGGCAGCGTCACTTCGAGCCACGAGCCTGCGGCCAAACGATCGGACTTGCCTACGGCACCGTGATCGACCAGAACCGAACCCTCTTCGGCCAGTGATGCGGCAACGGTACGCGAGAGCCCAAGCAATCGGGCGAGGCCGGCGTCGACCCGCATTCCGTCCAAGCCGTCGGGCACCGGCATGGAACGCGATTCCCTCACGAGTCGGCCTTCTGCGGGGCATCGGACGTGGACTTGGTCACCCGTTCGCCGTTCGGCTCGAAGCCGAACAGGCTCAGTGCAACGAGCAGAATCGCTCCACAGACGATGGACGAGTCGGCGACATTGAACACCGGCCACCAGCCCACCGACACGAAGTCGACGACGTGGCCCTGGAACGGACCGGGAGCGCGAAAGAAGCGATCGATCAAGTTGCCGAGTGCGCCGCCGAGAACCAGGCCCAATCCCAGCGCCCACCACGGTGATCGCAGCGTCCGCCCGATCTTGATCACACCGATGACGACCGCGACGGCCACCACCGTCAACAACCACGTCATGCCGGTGGCCATGGAGAACGCCGCGCCGGGGTTGCGTACCAACCGCAGTGTCACCACGTCGCCGACGATCTCGATCGGATTTCCGGGCTTCACGAAGTACACGACCAGAATCTTGGTCACGAGATCGAACAGCAGAATCACCGCCGCGATAGCGATCAGCAATCGAGTTTTCAGTGGCTTCACGGGCCTGGCGACAGCGCTGTCGGAATCGGTCCCCTTCGGGTCCGCGGTCTCGTTCGGTGCCGAGACACCGCTGGTCTCGGGTGTCGGGTCGTCGGCGCGGTCTTCACTCACCTGTCCATCATGGCGCATCGGCGGCGCCAGATACTCATCCGTGCCGCGCGAGACGGCTACCGGTCGGGCTGTCAGTAACCTGGTGGCCGTGAAGTCGATCGATCGCACCAGCACCGTCCACTCCAGCACCGTCCGTGCCGGATTCCTCGCTGCATGCTGTGCGGTGGCTCTGGTGGCGGGATGTTCGAGTACCGACACCGAACCCGCAGCCGAGCCGACAGCGTCAACGAGCGAGGTGACTATCGCGGTGCCGCCGACGACCACCACCGTCGTCGACCCCGGGACCGAGCCACGCCGCGTGCTGGCCTTCGACACGGCCGATACGGACTCGCAGAACATCGACCTCACGACCACGTCCACCGTCCAACAACAGATCGACATCGGTGCGGCGCAGGACTTCTCCAGCCCGGAATTGACGGTGCCGCTGAGCGCATCGACGGCCGATGCCGTACCGGAAGACGACGCCTCGACCGGGGCGACGCGGTCGATCGACCTGACCATCGGGGCCGCCACCTCACCCGACGAGGGCCTGACCGATGCGCTGTCCGCGTCGGAGGGTTCCACGGCACGGCTGGCGGGCACCGAGTCCGGAGCGATCACTGCGTTGCACATCACTCCGGCCGATGCCGCGCTCGATACCGCCCGGGCAGCGATCGAACGCTCGTTCAACGCCGCGGTGTACCGCTCCGTCAGCTTTCCCGACGCAGAAGTCGGTGTCGGTGCCGTGTGGACCATCGATCAGCAGGTGCTGAGCGGAATCACACTGAACCAGCGCACGACGGTCACGCTGCGAGCACTCGACGGCGACCGGGCGACCGTGGATATCGCGATCACGCAGACACCCGAATCACCGGTGTGGAACCTCCCCGACAATTCCGGCACGCTGAACATCGCGTCGTACACCTATACCGGCTCGGGATCCCTGGACATCGATCTGACGCAGCCACTTCCCGTCGGTGGGTCGATCACCGCGGGCGGCGATCAGATGTACACCGATCCCGACAGCACGACCGTGTTGCGGCAGACGGTCGGAGATTCGATCACCTGGGGTGACCGATGACACGAACCACGACTCGTGTACTGGCCGGGCTGTCGTTGGTCGGGCTCGCCGCAACCGCCGGATGTAGCTCGGACGAACCGTCGCAGGCCGCTGCGCCGGTGCCCACTGCCGTCGCCGCTCCCGATCCCCTACTCGGCGTGCCCATCACCGACAGCGGCGTTCTCACTGCATCGATGTTGGGGCTGGGCGACTTGCCAGACGGCTTCTCCTCGATTCCGGACCCGGTCCGAGACCTGGGATTGGACCCGGCCCCCGACTACGACTCGCCCGACAAGTCCAGTACCGACCCGGCCGGATGCGCCGCCGTACTTGCACCGGTCTCGGAGCAACGCGGCGGCGCGGCGTCATCCGCGGTGGCTCGCTTCTCGGGGCCGAACTTCTCGTCGATCGACGAGGACGCGGCGAGCTACTCGGGGACCGAGGCAGCAGAGGCGTTCGGATCGGTACAGCAGGCGTGGTCCGGGTGCGCCGAGTTCACCGGTACGGATGCGGACGGGGTGAGCGTCGAGTACGCGTTGGCAAGCCGCCAGCAGTCGCAGATCGGCGATGCGTCGGCCTCGATTCGTCTGACCACCAGCAGCGAGGGATTCACGTTGATCTCGGACGTCGTGGTGGCGGTGGTCGATTCGACCGTCCTGCAGATCGTCGTCTCGGATCAGAGCGGACTCGAGCCCGCGACCGTCACGGCTGTGGCCGAGGCCGCCGCCGACCGTATCCGAACGGCCACGCCGAGCACCTGAGTCGGAACGAACCCTCGAACGAAGAACTGCCGGTGACATGCCCCGAGGGGCGATGTCACCGGCAGTTCAGGTGCGGTCAGAGACGATCGGCAGGACTCAGGGTGCGGGGCACGCCGGGCTGGTCAGCTGCGCGAGCGAAACGATGCCGCAGGCGTTCTCCTTCGAGAGCTTCCACACGCCGTCCTCGGGGACGAACTGGAACGTGCCGGGGTTGGCCTGCCCGTTGAGGGTGATGGTGATGCCTGCGTTGAGAACTCCGGTACCGAGGTCGTCGATGCTGGTGATCTCGATCTGAGCGTTGTTGGCCACAGCAGCCGCGGCGACCTGGTTGATCAGATCCGGGTCCTCGGACGCGCCCTGGATCAGAGCCGCCTTCTCCTCGACCGGGACGTTGGGATCCAGTCCGCGCATGAGCTGGGTGTTGAGCTCCTCGACCGTGGGTGCCGGCGGGTACGCGCCGCCCTCGGGTGCAGCGACCGCGGAGGTGGTCGTGGCGGCCGTCGTCGTCGTATCCGTCGTGCCGCCCTCTTCGGAGCTGCAGGCGGTCATGGTGAGGGCTGCGGCGATGGCGATACCGGCAACCATTGCCCGTCGGGTGTTGCGAAGCTTCAAGTGCTTGTCCTTTTCACTCTGAGTCACGTCTCGATCGTTCTGTGACTCGTCGGTCGTTGCGGGTAGTGGTCGTCTCGGACCGGAGTCCACTATGTCAGCTCGGATCGGTCGAAACACAACCCGTAACGCCTACCTGTGAAACCTCACAGAGTTTCCTCAGCTCTGCCACAACTCACTTCAGGCTGTCCAGAACATCGGCGACGACCAGGTTCTCGTCCGATTCGGCGAAGGTACGCGCGGTCCCGGGCCCCGTGGTGCGGGTCTCGAATCGCACGGTCACCACCGCATGCCCGGCTCCCTGCACCCAGCCGTGACCGAATTCGGGATGCCGAACGTCCATGCCGGGCTGCCACCGCGGGCCGTCAGTTAGTCGAACGGCCGCGGCGGCCTCCGCCGGCGCTGCCGACTCCTCCGTCGCGTCGGCCGCACCCACGACCGGTTCGTGTTCGAGTTCGGGGAACAGCGAACCCTGCCGAACGGCCGACAGCCCGGCCAGACCGACCCCGACCAGCCGGATCGGTCCGACGTCGACGGGATCGACCGCCAGTCGCTGTGCCGTGGCCACAATGGTCTGCTTGTCCACGGTCGCGTACGGCAACGTCGCCGATCTGGTGATGATGCTCATATCGGACTTGCGCAGTTTGAGCACGACCGTCCTGGCACCCCGACCGTCCTTCAGCAGTCTGCGATGCGTCGACTCGACGATGGACTCGATGGCAGGCCGCAGCTGAGCGAGAGAGATGACATCCTGCGCGAACGTGGTCTCGGCGCTGACTTGCTTGGCCTCGGCGCGCTCGGCCACCACTCGATTGTCGATGCCGCGCGCCAGCTGATGCAGGCTCGGCCCCATCGTGGCACCGAGGATCGACGCCACCTCGGACTCGGGGGTGGCCACGAACTTGCCGATCGTATCGATTCCCAAGCGCCGCAACCGTTCTCCAGCCACCGGGCCGATCCCCCACAGCTTCCGCACCGGCAGGGCAGCCATCAGCTCGGCCTGAATTCCTGGAGCGACGACGGTGATTCCGTCGGGCTTCGCCAGACCCGACGCGATCTTGGCGATTTGTTTTCCGGATCCGGCACCGATCGAGGCCACCAAACCGGTCTCGGCCAACACCAGGGCACGCAGATCCGCGCAGAACTGCTCGACCTCGCTCACCGTTGCGCCGGCCAGTTCGATCGGCTCACCGAACGCCTCGTCGATCGAGAGTTGTTCGAGGACGGGCATCCGCCCCCGCAGTGCCTCGAACCCCCGCCGACTCAACTCCGAGTACAGCGGGAACCGCGGCGGCAGAACCACCGCACTCGCACCGACCAGTCGACGTGCCTGATGCATCGGCATCGCCGATCGGGCTCCGAATGCGCGCGCCTGATAGCTGCAGCCCGCCACCACACCTCGCCCGCCTGCTCCGCCGACGAGAACCGGCCGGCCCCGGAGCGTGGGCCGAGTCAGTTGCTCGGCGGAGGCGAAGAACGCATCCATGTCCAGGTGCAGCACCCATCGGCGACTCCGCAGGGTGTCGTCGGCGATGTTCGGCACGGTCAGCGAGAATCGACGGTGAAGCCGAGCGCCTGACCAGCGCGTTCGGGTGTCGGATCCGACCACAACTCGCCGTAGTTCTCGGTCGTGGTCAAAGATCGGGTGTGCGCGGTGTCGATGTACAGCGTGCCGCCGAGGTGGTCGGTCTCGTGGGCCACGATTCGGGCCGGCCAGCCGCGAACCACCTCGTCGATCTCGTGACCGAATTCGTCGGTGCACTCGAGCCGTACCTCGGCTGCTCGGGTCACGACGGCCTGATAGCCGGGAACGCTGAGGCACCCCTCGTAGAAACCTGCCGTCCTCGACCCCACCTGGGCGTACCGGGGATTGACCAGCACTCGGAACGGCAGCGGGGTGCGCTCTCGCGCACGAGCGACAGCCGCGCCGACGTCGAACGGATCCTCGATCACCGCAATCTGCAACGGGATGCCGATCTGCGGCGCAGCGAGCCCGACGCCCGGTGCGGCGTGCATCGTCGCCCGCATCACCTCGATCAACTCCGCGAACGTGTCGGCATCGAGTTGCCCGTCGTACGCCGTTGCCCGCGACCGTAGAACCGGGTTACCGGCGGCGACGATCGGCACGACGCCGCCGCGGGCTCCGGCGAGCAGCTCGCGGACGGCACCGTCCACGTCGGTCACGCCGATCCCCTGCCCTTCGCTCACACGCCCTTCGCTCACACGCCCTTCGCTCACGACGACTTCGTGAGCGCTGCGCGAACTCCTTCACCGAGATCGCTGCCGTCGTCTCCGACGCGTCCGTCGACGAGGGAGAGTGCGAGCACCTCGCGCGCGATCAGATCCCGGTGAGTGTCCAGCCACGCCTGTCGGTGCTCGGGCACGTCGATGACGATGTCGATGCGGTCCGAGACGTCGAGTCCGTGATTACGACGCGCGTCCTGCAGTTCCCGGATGCGATCCTTGGCCCAGCCCTCCGCCTCGAGTTCCTCGGTGACGGCGGAATCGAGCACCACCAGGCCGGCGTTACCGGGCAGTGGTGCCGTCGACTCCGGCTCCGCAGCAACGAGTTTGCGGGTGTACTCCTCGGGGAGCAGGGCTATTCCTGCTGCGCTCACGACACCGTCGGAATCTTCTGCCCAATCGCCTGCCTTGACGGCCTTGATGACCTTCTGGACGTCTTTGCCGATACGCGGGCCCGCAGCACGCGCGTTGACCACGAGCTCGAACTTTCCGTGTACGGCAACGTCTTCGGTGAGATCGACCTTCTTGACGTTGACCTCGTCGGCGATGATGTAGACGAACGGACGCAGGCGCTCCGCATCGGCGGCGGCAACCGTCACCTCGGGCAGCGGCAACCGCACTCGCAGGTTCTGCGCCTTACGTAGACCCAGCACGGTGGAGCACACGGTACGAACCTCGTCCATACTCTCGACGAGCTCCGGATCCGACGGCAGTTCGTCGGCCTCGGGCCAATCCGTCAGGTGCACCGAGCGGCCACCGGTCAGGCCCCGCCACACCACTTCGCTGATCAGCGGCAACAATGGAGCTGCGATGCGCGTGAGCACCTCGAGTACGGTGTGCAGGGTGTCGATCGCGTCGGCGTCCTCGCTCCAGAACCGCGAACGAGACCGTCGCACATACCAATTGGTCAGTGCGTCGCAGAACGTGCGCAACTCGTCGCAGGCACCGGCGATGTCGTTGCCCTCGAGCGCATCGGTGATCGCGTCGCGGGTGGCCGAGAGCTTGGCGAGAACGTAGCGATCGAGCACGTGCGGCGAATCGGTACGCCACCGGCCGGGCGTCGACGCGTAGAGCTGAAGGAAGCTCCACGCATTCCAGATCGGCAGCAGTGCCTGCCGCACTCCCTCGCGGATGCCCTGCTCGGTGACGATCAGGTTGCCGCCGCGCAGGATCGGTGACGACATCAGGAACCACCGCATGGCGTCGGAGCCGTCGCGGTCGAAAACCTCTTTGACGTCCGGGTAGTTGCCCTTCGACTTGCTCATCTTCAGACCGTCGTCGCCGAGCACGATGCCGTGTGCGGCAACAGTTTTGAACGCAGGTCGATCGAAGAGCGCGGTCGCCAGCACGTGCAGCGTGTAGAACCAGCCGCGGGTCTGCCCGTTGTACTCGACGATGAAATCGCCCGGGTTGTGCGTCTGGAACCATTCCTCGTTCTCGAACGGGAAATGCACCTGCGCATACGGCATCGAGCCCGACTCGAACCAGCAGTCCAGCACCTCGGGAACGCGACGCATCGTGGACTTACCGGTCGGGTCGTCCGGGTTGGGTCGCGTCAGGTCGTCGATGTACGGACGATGCAGATCCGTCGGACGCACACCGAAGTCACGCTCGAGTTCGTCCAGGCTGCCGTACACGTCGAGACGAGGGTAGGCGGGGTCGTCCGACGTCCAGGCCGGGATAGGGCTGCCCCAGTATCGGTTTCGGCTGATGTTCCAGTCGCGTGCACCTTCGAGCCACTTGCCGAACTGGCCGTCCTTGATGTGCTCGGGCACCCAGGTGATCTCCTGGTTGAGCTCGACCATCCGATCACGGAACTTGGTGACCGCGACGAACCACGACGGCACCGCCATGTAGATCAGCGGCTGACCGCTGCGCCAGCTGTGCGGGTACGAGTGCTCGATGGTCTCGTGCCGCAGCAGGCGGCCCGAGGCCTTGAGGTCTTTGATGATCACCGGGTTGGCATCGAACACCATCAGACCCTCGTACGGCGGCACCAGCGAGGTGAACTTTCCGCCCGCATCGAGCGGTTGCACCACCTCGATATCGTTCGCGGTGGCGACGTCCATGTCCTCTTCACCGAAAGCGGGTGCGAGGTGCACGATTCCGGTGCCCGAATCGGTGGTGACGTAGTCGGCCTGCAGCACGCGGTGTGCGTTCTCGTGGCCGAGGAAGAAGTCGTACGGCGGTGCGTAGGCGAGTCCGACCAACTCGGTGCCGGTGTGCTCCGAGAGCACCTCCGGCTCCTCCCCCAGTTCCTTCGCATAGTGCGAAAGACGCGCAGAGGCAAGCACGTAACGCTCACCATCCGTGCCTCGTACCTGCACGTAGTGCACCTCGGGGTGCACCGCGATCGCCAAGTTGGACGGAAGGGTCCACGGAGTGGTGGTCCAGATCAGTGCGTTCGCGCCGTCCAGCGGTGAGCCGGGAGCCGTCAACGGCATCGTGACGGTGACCGCGGGATCCTGACGCATCTTGTATGCGTCGTCCAGGCGGGTCTCCTGATTGGACAAGGGCGTCTGCTCGTACCAGCTGTACGGCAGAACTCGGTAGCCCTGATAGATCAGGCCCTTGTCGTGCAGCGTCTTGAACGCCCACATGACCGACTCCATGAAGTCGACGTCGAGGGTCTTGTAGTCGTTGTCGAAATCGACCCAACGAGCCTGCCGGGTGACATAGTCCCGCCACTCGTCGGTGTACTGGAGTACGGACTGCTTGCAGTAGGCGTTGAACTTCGCCAGGCCCATCTCGTCGATCTCGGACTTGTCCTTGATGCCGAGCTGCTTCTCCGCTTCCAGCTCCGCGGGCAGACCGTGGCAGTCCCAGCCGAAGCGACGCTCGACCTTCTTGCCGCGCATGGTCTGGAAACGCGGGACGAGATCCTTGACGTACCCGGTGAGCAGATGTCCGTAGTGAGGCAGGCCGTTCGCGAACGGAGGACCGTCGTAGAAGACGAATTCCTCGGCATCTGCGCGGTTGTCGATGCTCGCCCGGAACGTACCGTCCTCGGCCCACTCGTGCAGCACGATGCGTTCGAGATCGGGGAACGGAACACTCCCCGAGCGCCCCTCGGCCAGATCCACCAGTGGATACGACGTGCTCGTGGTACGTGCGCTCGAATCAGTCATCTCTGTCTCCTCCGTGCCGGACGCGTACGAGACGCGACTCCTGTTGGCACGGGGACGACATTCGACGATCTGGACGCCGAATACCGCGGTACCACCCCGCTTGCTCACACTCGACGGTTCTACCGTCGGAGCGAGCCACTCCACGTGAGCTGTGACGGGCTCACCCGTTCGGTTCTACTTGACCCCGATCCGAAACACCTGGGATTCGAGTCGACGTCGTTCTTCCGAAGGCTCCCCGGTGATGGCCGGATCGACGCCTGAAAACTATCTGTCCGAGAGGTAATGCTACCTGTCGAGTTCTGGCGGCGGTCGTCGGCCGGTGAGCGCACCGACCAGCAGCAGAATCGCTCCGAGGATGCACACCACTATGCACGCCCAAGCCCATACGACGGACCCCGTCATCAGGGCAAGAACCAAGAATCCGAAGCCGATCGCCGCTGCGCCGAGAGTCAGGACCAACACGGGATTCCTCGCTCACCACTCGCCATGACAACCAGGTTCGACGCTGCCGTCATCGGCAGCGTCGGCGACGCAATCGAGCGTCAGTTGCCCTTGGCGTACGACTGGCTGTACCCGGACGACTGGTTGTCCTGACTGAAGTTGTCCTGGCCGTTGTCGACAGGCAGAGCCGACGAGCGATTCTCGAGCTCTTCGAGCTGTGATTCGAGGTACGACTTGAGGCGCACTCGGTACTCGCGCTCGAACGTCTTGAGCTGCTCGATGCGGCCCTCGAGAACGGAACGCTGCTGGTTGATCGTCGCCATGATCTCGGTGTGCTTGCGCTCGGCGTCGGCCTGAAGTGCGTCGGCCTTCTCCTTGGCCTGACGAAGCTGGGTCTCGGAACGCGTCTGCGCATCGGAGAGCAGCGACTCGGACTTCTGCCGGGCCTCGGACATCATCGACTCGGAGCGCGTGCGGGCATCGGACACCAGACGCTCGGCGTTGGTGCGAGCATTGCCGAGCAGCTGCTCGGACTCCGACTTGGCGTCACCGGTGAGACGATCGGCCATCTCCTGAGCGAGACCGAGGATCTTCGCGGCCTGCATGTTGGAGTCGCCACTCTGCTGAGGGGCTGCGGCAACGGGTGCGACCGGCGCCGGCTGCTGAACCACTGGCGCGGGCTTGGGGGGATCCACCGGGCGAGGCGGCTCGACCTTCGGTGCCGCGACCTGAGCAGGCTGCGGGTTCTGCCGAACCGAGCTCTTGGCGTCCGCGAGCTCCTGATCGAGCTCACCGACTCGCTGGCGGAGGTCGGCGTTCTCTTCGATCAGTCGCGACAGCTCTTGCTCGACCAGGTCGAGGAAAGCGTCGACCTCGTCTTCGTTGTAACCACGCTTACCGATAGGCGGCTTGCTGAACGCTACGTTGTGCACATCAGCTGGAGTCAGCGGCATGGAAGGATCCCTTCACGCGTCTTGGGGCGGTAGAGCAAGCATTCAGTTATATGCCATTCCGCGCGAGTGCAGAACAATCAAACTGTAACTGGCGTCCATTCTGTCACACAGGACACGCAGCTTGCGCGCGTCCTGCGTTCTAACATTCCATCTTCGGCCTCAGGCCGCGAGACCGCTGGTCACATTCCACGCGATGAAGACGACGAACAGCAGGACCATGATGGACAGATCCAGCCGAACTCCACCGAGGTTAAGAGGCGGAATGATCCTGCGGAGAAACTTCACCGGCGGGTCGGTAACCGTGAAGATGGCCTCGAGCAAGATGACGACGACTCCCGTCGGGTGCCAATCTCTCGCAAAAGTCCTGATGAACTCGACGATGATTCGACCGATGAGAAGGAGCCAAAAAAGAAACAATACGATGTTGATCACCGTGAACACGATCACGGCTATACTCTGCCTGACTTCGCCAGGCTGAGCAAAGTGCGCTGGTCACAGCCTCGAACTACCGCTCCGAACTGAGAAACTCTCACTGCTGACTGTAGAAACCGGTCTCAGCGATGCGCCTGCGCTCCTGCGGCGATACATCGACATCGGCGGGCGAGAGCAGAAAGACCTTCGTCGCCACCTTGTCGAAGGAACCGCGGAGGGCAAATGCCAGACCGGCAGCGAAATCGACCAGTCGCTTGGCGTCCGCGTTGCTCATCTCCACCAGGTCCATGATCACCGGGGTGCCGTCGCGGAAGCGCTCGCCGATGGTGCGGGCCTCACTGTAGTCGCGCGGACGCAGCGTGGTGATCTTCGACAGCGGGCCACCGTCGTCGACGATCGGGCTGCGCCGAGTTTCCGCCAGCACATCCATCCGGGTGTCCATGGCCAGTGCTCCACGAGTGGCCGTTCCTCGGGTCGACGGTGCCGATGCACGTCCTCGTCCGCCGATCGGGGCCAGGGTGGCCGCCGGCCGGGGAGCCTCGTAATCGTCGTAGTCGTCGTCGAGTTGAGCGTGCCGAGATCCACCGAACGACGGCTTCACGAACTCGCGCTCGTCGATGTCGTCGTAGCTGTCACGCCCACCACGGGAGCCGCGCCGCGCGTCCGGATCGTCGAGGTAGTCGTCCTCGTAGTCGGCGAGCGGAACCATGCCGAAGTACGCCTTGAACTTGTGCAGGGTGCTCATCGTTCTGCCTTCCGTGGAGTGTGTCTACCGTCGATCCCCAGGTTCGCAAGTGTCTGTTGTGACTGATGTGATCCGTGGACTGTTATTGCGAGGTTATCGGCCGGGCCCCGAGTATTGCGGTACCGACACGCACGCACGTCGATCCGTGGCGCACAGCAGCTTCCAGGTCTCCGGTCATACCTGCAGACAGCTCCAGCGCCTCGGGATGATCGAGCAACAGACGATGATGGAGGTTCTCGAGGTCGGCGAACGCGGCCTCCGGCTCGGAGTCGAGTGGTGGTACCGCCATCAACCCGGCCAGACGCAGCCCGGCTGCGTCGGACACAGCCTCGGCAAGCTCGTGGAGTTCGTCACGTTCGACGCCTCCGCGGTGTACGTCGCCGTCGAGACTGACCTGAAGGATCACCTCGAGTTCCGACCGACGTACTCCCTCGTCCAGAGCCGTTGTGGTCGCTTTCGAGAGTGCCGCCACCAGCCTCGCACTGTCCACCGAATGGATGGAATGAGCCCAGGCCGCGACGGACTTGGCCTTGTTTCGCTGCAGGTGTCCGATCATGTGCCACCGCGGCGGATCGACGAGAAAATCTTCGGCCGTATCGGCAACCTTCGGCGATGCGTCCTGCTCTCGGGATTCGCCGAAGTCGCGGCAACCGAGCCGGTACAGGATGCGCACGTCCGACGCCGGAAAGAATTTGGTCACCGGTAGCAGAGCCACCTCGGCGGGGGTGCGTCCAGCGTCGACGCACGCACGGCGCAACCGTTCTCGGACCGTCGTCAACGCCGTCTCGATCTCGATGGCGCGGTCCGCGACCGGCCCGCCATCGTCGATGGGTTCGCTCATGACATCCCCTTCCGCCGGCTCAGCGATCGACCGCTGCGGGCTGCTCGTCTGTCGATGCACTGTCCATCCACACCACGCTGGCGATCCGGCCGGTCGAGCCTTCCCGGCGGTGGCTGAACAATGTTCTGTCCTCGATGGTGCAGCGCGGATCCTGCGCCACTGCGGACACTCCCGCCGCGAGCAGTTGGGCTCGGACACCGGCGGGAATGTCGAGTCCGGGCGTGTTGCGAACCGTCGTCGACGCGCTGCCGGGGAGGTGCTTGTCGACGTCCGCACGCATGGCTGCGGGCACCTCGTACTGTCGGCCACTCGCGGCCGGACCGAGAAATGCACCGATCCTCGCGGGCACTGCACCGAGCTCGACCATGGCATCCACGACCCGAGGCACGATGCCGATGCGGGCACCGACCCGTCCTGCGTGCACGGCGGCGATCACTCCGGCTTCCTCGTCGGAGAGCAGGATAGGTACGCAATCGGCGGTCAACACCACGAGCCCGAGGTCACGCTGCGTCGTCACCAATGCATCGGTCATCGGCACCGGCTCGGCCACGGGACCATCGACCACCGTGACGGTGCGTCCGTGGACCTGTTCCATGAAGACGAGCCGCTCGACTCCCATTCCCAATCGCTCGCCGAGACGACGGCGGTTGGCCTCGACGGCAGACGGGTCGTCGCCGACGTGACCGCCGAGATTGAAGGTGTCGAACGGGGGTGCCGAGACACCGCCCGCTCTCGTTGTCGAGACGCGTCGAACGCGGAACGGACCAGCGGATGCGGTACCGCTCACCGACGCATGAAGGACGGTACGTCGACTTCGTCTTCGCCCTCGTCCTCGGCGATCGGTACCCGACGACCGGAGCCGACGCCCTCGCGCCCCTGCCCACCTGTGTCACGACCCTGGCCTGCTGTGTCACGGCCGTAGCTGGCTGCGGATTCGCGGCTGGACGATTCACGGTTGGACGAACTCGACGAGTTCAGCGGCGGCAGGCTGCTGCCACTCGGTGCACCGACCGGGTCGCGGAATACGGCACCCTCGGAGCTCTCGTTCGTGCGCGAGGACACCTCCCCGGAGCGGGCCGATCCGATCGGACCGCGCGTGGACGTGGCCGCTTCGACCGGGCGGCGCGTCGGGGTGCCGCCGTCGAAGCCGGCGGCGATGACGGTCACCCGAACCTCGTCCCCGAGCGAGTCGTCGATGACCGTTCCGAAGATGATGTTGGCGTCGATGTGGGCTGCTTCCTGCACCAGCGACGCAGCCTCGTTGATCTCGAACAGACCGAGGTCCGAGCCACCGGCGATGGACAGGAGCACTCCGCGTGCGCCCTCCATCGACGCTTCGAGCAGCGGCGAGTTGATCGCCGATTCGGCGGCCTTGATCGCGCGACCTTCGCCGCGGGAGGAGCCGATGCCCATCAGCGCACTTCCTGCGCCGGACATCACGCCCTTGACGTCGGCGAAGTCGACGTTGATCAGGCCCGGAGTGGTGATGAGGTCGGTGATGCCCTGGACACCGTTGAGCAGAACCTCGTCGGCGCTGCGGAACGCATCCATGAGACTCACCGCTGCATCGCCGAGCTGGAGCAAGCGGTCGTTGGGGATGACGATGAGCGTGTCGCAGGACTCACGAAGCTGCTGGATGCCGGTATCGGCCTGCCCCCCGCGACGCTTGCCCTCGAAGGAGAACGGCCGAGTGACGACGCCGACGGTCAGCGCACCGAGCTTGCGAGCGATGTTGGCGACCACGGGAGCACCGCCGGTACCGGTGCCGCCGCCCTCTCCTGCGGTGACGAAGACCATGTCGGCACCCTTGAGTACCTCTTCGATCTCGTCCTTGTGATCGTCTGCTGCGCGGCGACCCACCTCGGGATCGGCACCTGCGCCGAGCCCTCGGGTCAGTTCGCGGCCCACGTCGAGCTTGACGTCTGCGTCACTCATCAGCAAGGCCTGAGCGTCGGTGTTGACCGCGATGAACTCGACTCCCTTGAGTCCCTGTTCGATCATGCGGTTGACCGCGTTCACGCCGCCGCCGCCGATGCCGACGACCTTGATTACGGCGAGGTAGTTGTGCGGGGGCGTCATGGGCTCTCGCCTTCCGTGGATTGTTGCGTGAAATGTGGAAAACCCTCAACCTAAACCACAGGCTTAGAGTTATGTCAAGTACTGAACTGCTCGGAACGCTATTCATCCTCGACGGCTATCGCCATTAGGCGCGCCGAGGCCGCGCGGGAAATATGCGTCACTCGCGCCGAAACTACTTCGTGGTGGGTAGATCCGGACTCGACACGTCGAAAATCTGTCCGGGCTGCGAGAGCAACGCAATCGCCACCGCGGCCTTGCGTTCGGAGTTCTCCTTGCTACCCCACACCACGGTTCGTCCGTCGAGCAACAGAATCGAGATGTCGGACAAGGTGCTCGCTCGCAACTCTCCCACCTGATCTCGCAACAGCGGCGGCAGCGTATCGAGCACCGCCAGAGCATCATTCGTCACCGCATCACCGAACACCGGATTCTCGGTCACCAGCCGCACAACCCCCGGCGGCGGAGGTGCGATCGCGAAATCCACCCCGGTGGAATCGAGCAGATGGGTGCCGTCCGGTGAATCGAAGAACGCCACCGGCGTTCGCTCCTCGACAGTCACCTGCACGGTCGACGGATACTTGCGCTGCACACGAACCGTCGCCAACGCCGGAATCGTCGCCACCCGCTGCGCCGCCGCAGCCGTGTCCACCCGAACCAGCGGCAGACCGGCGGGAACGTCGAGCAGGTCGAGGATCTCCTGCTCGGACACCGAGGACTCCCCCGCGACCGTGACACTCCGAACCGACAGCAGCGGTGTGAAGTACACCAGCGCAGCCGATCCCACCACCACGACAACGACGGCAAGCGCAATCAGCACGGCCTTGCGACGCGACCGCCTCACCCGAGCGCGCTCGTGTTCCCTGGCCAGGGCGCGCGCCTGCTTGTCGCTCATCGGCGATGGCGAATCATCTTCTGCTGCAGCTGTTTCCGACCTCGAAGAACGGACTCGATCGGAGCGGCGGGTCACGGCACCGGCCGATCCTTCGGTACGCCGCGGCCGGTCGCAGCACCGAAATCGGTTTTCGAGCGAAGTGCGTCCAGAATCGGTCCGCCGAGCATCGTCACGTCACCGGCGCCCATGGTGATGACCACGTCGCCGGGCCTGCTCAGATGAGCGACCTGCTTGGCCACCAACGACAGGTCCGGTTGATAGTTCACCGGTTTGATCACCGAGGCGGCAACCAGTGCTCCCGTCACACCGGGCAACGGCTCCTCGCGTGCACCGTAGACATCGAGCACCACGATCTCGTCCGCCAACGACAACGCAGCACCGAACTCCTCGGCGAACGTGGCGGTCCGCGAATACAGGTGCGGTTGGAACACCACCACGACCCGCCCCCGCTCGTTACCTGCGCGGTCCTGGCCGGCGACGAGAGCCTGCGCTGCCGTCAACACCGCACGCACCTCGGTGGGATGGTGTGCGTAATCGTCGAACACTCGGACGCCGTGCTCTCGACCGGTGAACTGAAAACGTCGATGAACACCGCCGAAGCCGGCGAGCCCGGCCAACAGTTCCTCCGTACCGGCACCCACCTGACGCGCCGCGACGAACGCCGCAAGCGCATTGAGTGCGGTGTGCCGTCCAGGAACACCGAGCCGAACCGTGCGCGCCGCATCCTCACCGGCGATCTGAAGCTGCGCGACGCCGCTGATGTCCTCGGGCTCCCACGCCAACAGACGAACAGCCATCTCGACCGGTCCGGCGTCGACGTCGGACGACCCGTAGCCGAGCACGGTCACGCCGGGCAGGTTCTTCTCGACCACCCGGCGAGCCAGCGCTGCCGAACCCGGATCGTCCATGCATGCCACGAGCACGCCGCCGGGGCGCAGCACATCGGCGAAGTCGTCGAACACCTGCACGTAGGCCTCGGTGGTGCCGAAGTGGTCCAGGTGATCGGCCTCGATATTGGTCACGATGATCACGTCGGCCGTGTACTGCAGCAGCGAACCGTCGCTCTCGTCCGCCTCGGCCACGAACACGTCGCCGCTTCCGTGGTGCGCATTGGTCCCGGCCTCGTTGAGCTCTCCCCCGACTGCGAACGACGGATCGAACCCGCAATGCTGGAGCGCGACCACCAGCATCGAGGTGGTCGACGTCTTCCCGTGGGTGCCCGAGACCAGCAGTGTGCGGTAGCCCTGCATGAGTGAGGACAGCACGGCCGGCCGCAGAACGACCGGAATTCCGCGTTCGCGAGCCTCGACCAGCTCTGGATTGGTCTTGGGAATCGCGGCATGAGTCGTCACCACGACAGTCGGGCCGCCGTCGATCATGTCCAGCGCACTGGCGTCGTGACCGATGCGAACCTGCGCACCACGTGCTCGTAGCGCGAGCACACCACGTGATTCCTTGGCGTCCGATCCCGATACCTGCCCGCCGCGAGCCAGCAGGATGCGCGCGATACCGGACATTCCGGCACCGCCGATACCCACCATGTGTACTCGTTCGAGCTCTGCCGGCAATTCCGACATCGCCGCACCGTCAATTGTCACGCGGACGTCTCCCTCGTTCTCTTCGCATGCGCGACACCGCCCGGATCAGCGTCTCGCCGCGTGCGCAGTATCGAGCACGATCTGCGCTACGGCCGCTGCTGCTCCCTTGTGCCCGGCACCGGCCGCGGCCCGGGACATGGCAGCAATCTTCTCCGTGTCGTTCAGCAGCGCGACCACCGAATCGGTCACGTACTGCTCGGTCAGTGTCGCATCGGACACCAGGATGCCACCTCCGGCGTCGACGACGGGGCGGGCGTTGAGCTCCTGCTCGCCGTTGCCGTGCGGCAGGGGTACGTACACCGCGGGTAGACCGGTTGCGGACACCTCGGCGACCGTCATGGCACCGGACCGGCAGATGGCCATGTCCGCGGCCGCGTACGCCAGATCCATCCGGTCGATGTACGGCAACGCGACGTACGGAGCGTTCGGGTTGCGCTGTTCGACGTCGAGCGAGTTCTTCGGTCCGTGCGCGTGCAGAACCGAAATACCCGCCTCGGCGAGCGCAGCCGAGGCTCCGGAGACTGCGTCGTTGAGCGATCGGGCCCCCTGAGAACCTCCGAACACCAGCAGCACCGGGCCGTGCTCGGGCAGACCGAAGTGTTCCCGGGCTTGCGCGCGGACGGCGGCCCTGTCGAGTCCGGTGATGGTGGGGCGCACAGGGATTCCGATCACGTCCGCGTCGGCTGCGCCGCGGGCGGCGATCCCCGAGCCGGCGACGGCGGCAAGCACGCGCTCGGCGGACCGTGCGCCGACCTTGTTGGCGATGCCCGCTCGTGCGTTGGCCTCGTGGATGACCACGGGAATTCGGCCACCGCGGCCGAACAGCCGACCGCGAGCAGCGAGATAGGCGGGCAACGCGACGTAACCACCGAATCCGACGAGCACGTCGGCCTCGACGGCTGCGAATATCTCCCTGGTTCGACGTACCGATCGCACGACGCGGACCGGCAGTTTCAACAGGTCGACGGTGGGCTTACGCGGCAGCGGCACGGGTGGGATGAGTTCGAGGGCGTAACCACGGGCCGGAACGAGAGTCGTCTCCAGGCCGCGGCTGCTGCCGAGAGCGGTGACGGTGACGGTGGGGTCGAGGACGCGGAGGGCGTCGGCCACGGCGAGCGCCGGCTCGATGTGCCCGGCCGTTCCGCCTCCGGCGACCACGACTGAGATCGGTCGAGAGGTCTGCTTCACCGTCGATATCCTCGCTCACCAGAGCGAACGGGTGGGCGACCGGGTTGTGGTTCCGGACGCGAACGGTACGAAGTCTGAGGTTCGGGACGAGGCCGGGGGGACGTCCGGGATCCCGCGGGGTACCCGGCCGACGGCTCACGACGCTGCGGTTCGGAGCGGCGAGCCCGGCCGCGGAGCGAATCGCCCCGGCGATCGGTCGATGTGGGCGACATCGTGTCGGCCCGCGAACTCGATACTCGGGTACGTCCTGGCTCGGGTGCCCGCGCTCCTCGCCCGTCCTTACCCCTGCGGGCCTCGAGACGCTTGCGATCCTGAGCGGCCAGGGTGGGGCGAGTGGACTTCGAGCGAGCCATCGCGGCGCGCTGGGGCGAGAACACCGCGGGCAACGGAAGCTTGAGGGCACGAGCGATTCGACCCTCCTGCCCGGCGTGCAGGGCCGCGATCGCTTCCGGCTCGTGGCGGGCAGCGCTGGCGATGATGCCGAACATCAACAGGGTGATCGCCGTCGACGTGCCGCCGTAGGACACCAGTGGCAGCTGCAGACCGGTCACCGGCAGCAGGCCCACGACATAGCTGATGTTGATCATGGCCTGACCGAACACCCAGCAGGTGGCACCGGCCGTCAACAGGCGCAGGAAGGGATCGACCGAGCGCATGGCGATGCGCAGGCCCGTGTAGACGAACAGGCCGAACAAGCCGATGACCGCAAGGCAGCCGATCGTGCCGAGTTCCTCACCGATGATGGCGAAGATGAAGTCGTTGTGCGCGTTGGGAAGATAGCTCCACTTCGCCCGGCTCTGCCCCAACCCGCGGCCGAACAAACCGCCGTCGGCCAGCGAGTATTTCGCCTGGGTCGACTGGTAGGACAGTCCCGAGGTGTCCTCTCCCGGGTTGAGCCAGGCCTTCACGCGGTTGGAGCGGTAGCCGGCGGTGAACGCGAGCACCGTCGCCAGCGCCAGACCCGTCATCAGCACCGCACCGAACAACCGGGCGTTGAGGCCGGCGAACCACAGCAGGGCCACCAGGATGATGCCGAGGGCGATTGCCGTACTCAGGTTCGGCTGCAGCACCACCAGCAGACACATCAGCAGACCAGCAGGCAGCAGCGGCACCAGCAACGACTTGATGTTGCCGTGCTCACTGCGACGCGAGGCCAGCAGGTGCGCACCCCACAACACCAGCGCGACCTTGGCCAGCTCGGACGGCTGGAACGAGACGACGCCGAAGTCGAACCAACGCCGCGCACCCTGACGCTCGGCACCGATTCCGGGAATCAGCACGAGCATCAGCATCGTGATCGAGACCAGGAACAACGGAAACGACAGTTTCCTGAGGTACCGAACCGGGAGTCGGAGAGCGACGTAGAACGCGACGACTCCCAGCGCCACGCCGATCAACTGCTGCGTGAACAGCGCGTATCCGGACTCGTCGGCCGCGAAGGACTCGGCGGACGACGCCGACAGAACCATCACCAGGCCCAGCACCGTCAGCAAAACGGCAATCGTGACGATGAGGTGGAACGACGCCAACGGACGGCCGAACCACAGGCCGATTCGAGTGCGGGGCGGCGAGGTGCGGCGAGGTGGGCGCGGCGGCTGAGCAGCAGTGGTCACGGCCGCGACGATCCGATGTCGGCGACGCCCAGCTGCAGTACGGAATCGGCGAAGCTTCGGCCGCGATGGCCGTAGTCGACGAACATGTCCAGCGATGCCGCCGCGGGAGCCAGCAGGACGGTATCCCCCGGCGCAGCGCGTCCGGCCGCATGGGCAACCACCACCCGCATCACCGCATCAGCATCTTCAGCACCATGAGTCACACCAGCATCGTCTCCCGAAGGGAGCCTGACGACCGGAACATCGGGCGCGTGTCGCGCCAAAGCCTCTGCGATCTGTATCCCATCGCGGCCGAGCACCACCGCAGCAACGAGTCGATCGGCGATCTCCACGACCAGACCGTCGATCACGGCACCCTTGAGCAACCCACCCGCGATCCACACGACGCGCTCGTGCGCCAGGATCGACGAACGAGCGGCATGCGGGTTCGTCGCCTTCGAATCGTCGATGAACGTCACTCCGCCGAGCTCGCGCACCACCGCCGCCCGATGCGGTCCTACCCGATAGCTCTGCAGACCGGTACGAACCGCGACTGCCTGCACCCCTATCGAGCGAGCCAGCGCGGCGGCCGCCAGCGCATCGAGAATGCCGGAGGGTCCACTCGGCTCGACCTCCTCGGCCGCGAGGAGTTCGACATTCTCGCCGAAGGCGTTGTCCACGAGTACGCCCGACCGCACTCCCAGCTCACCCGGCGCGGGTTCGCCCAGCCGGAAACCGACGACCTCGGCCGCGGGCGATCCCGCGGCCAGACTCGCCGCTCGCGCATCGTCGAGGCCGACGACAGCGACGTCACCGGACAGCGCTCGAGCCTTGGCGTGGACGTATCCGTCCATGCCGCCGTGCCAATCGAGGTGATCCTCGGCGATGTTGAGCACCACCCCGGCAGCCGGATGCACCGACGGCGCCCAGAACAACTGGAACGACGACAGTTCCACGGCGAGAACACTCGGATGTGGGGTACGGCGTAACGCGTCGACGATGGGGAGTCCGATGTTTCCGCAGGCCACCGACTCGATGGCGGCCGCCTCCAGAATCGACGCCAGCATCGAAGTGGTGGTCGTCTTCCCGTTGGTTCCGGTCACCACCAGCCAGCGAGTTCTCGGTCCGTACAGCTCAGCCCGGTCCACGTGCCAGGACAACTCGACATCGCCCCACACCGGAATGCGCCGTTCCGCGGCCGCTGCCAACACCGGAGAATCGGGACGGAAGCCGGGACTGGTGACGACGAGCGAAAACGCTGCCAGCGCCGCGGGATCGCCGAGCAGGTCGTCCTGCAGCACCACCGCGGCACCGATGCGCGCCGCCCCGTCGAGCGCATCGCGATCGGAGTCGGTGACGGTGACGACTGCCCCGAGATCCAGCAATGGGCGCACCACGGCAAGGCCGGACACGCGGGCGCCGGTCACCAGCACCGATTTACCGCGTAACCACGTCAGGTCGTTCGAAGATTCGTTCATGCCCTATCCGCCGACAGCAGCAAGGTACTCGCTGTAGAACAGGGCGAGTCCGACAGCCGACGCGATGGCGGCCAGCAACCAGAACCGGATGATCACCGTGGTCTCCGCCCATCCAGCCAGCTCGAAGTGATGATGGAACGGGGCCATGCGGAACACGCGTCGGCGACTGGAGCGGAACACCGCTACCTGGATGACGACCGACGCGGCCTCGGCGACGAACAACGCGCCGATGACCACCATGATCAGCTCGGTCTTGGTCACCACCGACAGTCCTGCGATCAGGCCGCCGAGGGCGAGAGATCCGGTATCACCCATGAAGATCTTGGCCGGCGCAGCGTTCCACCACAGGAAACCGATGCATGCGCCGGCAGCGGAGGCGCAGACCAGAGCCAGGTCGAGGGGGTCTCGAACGTCGTAGCATCCGGGGGCAGGCCCGGCGGGGCCGGCGCAGGCTTGCCGATACTGCCAGAACGTGATGACGGTGTAGGCACCGAGCACCAACGTCATCGACCCGGCGGCAAGGCCGTCGAGGCCGTCGGTGAGATTGACCGAATTGGACCACGCGATCACCAGTAGGCAGACGAAGAACACGAACACGAGAGCGGACATCGACCAGGTGGCAATGTCTCGAACGTAGGAAAGCTGAGTACTGCCGGGAGTGAGCCCGCTGTCGCTGCGGAACTGCAGTACCAGAATCGCGAACAGCACGGCCGCCGTTATCTGACCGACGTACTTACCGGTGGCGTTCAGACCCAGGTTGCGCTGTTTGCGGATCTTGATGAAGTCGTCGAGGAAGCCGACGAGACCGAGCACCGTCGTCAATCCGAGGACGAGAAGAGCCGAGGCCGACGGACCGTCGGCGTCGTACCCGATCCCGATCAGGTGAGAGCCCCAGTAACCGGCCCAGATTCCGATGAGAATTGCCACGCCGCCCATCGTGGGCGTACCGCGCTTGGACTGGTGACTCGCCGGACCTTCCACTCGAATCTCTTGACCGAAGCCCTGTTTCGAGAAGGTCTTGATCAGTATCGGGGTCAACAGAATCGCGACGGCGAGCGCAATGCCGCCGGCGAACAGAATCTGCCTCACTGCTCGTCCTCCGCGAGGGCGCGCGACTCGGCCAGAACGGCGTCGGCGACTGTCCACATTGCCCCGGACTGCGACGCCTTCACCAGAACGATGTCACCGGGACGCACCTCTTCGAGGAGCACCGCGATCGCCGACTCGCGGTCGGGTACGAGCATCGACTCCTCGCCCCACGAACCTTCCATGACCGCCCCTTGATGCAGCGCCCGAGTGGGACGTCCCGAGTCGACGATGATCAACCGATCGACGTCCAGTCGAACGGCCAGCCTGCCGATCGCGTCGTGTTCGACCACCGAGTCGGCGCCCAGTTCGCCCATCTCCCCGAGCACCGCCCAGCTGCGGCGCTTGGGCCCGTCGTCACGGCGCGACATCGAGACCAGGGCCTTGAGTGCGGCACGCATCGAATCGGGATTGGCATTGTAGGAATCGTTGACGACGGTGACCCCGTCGGCGCGAGTACGCACGTCCATCCGTCTGATGGACGTCGGAACAGCAGTCGACAACGCGTCGGCCACCTGCGCCAACGTTGCTCCGCATTCGAGCGCGACGGCCGCTGCCGCGAGCGCGTTGCCGACCTGATGCTCACCGTGCACGGCCAGGGTGATCGCTGCTGTCCCCGCCGCGCATTCGAGGGTGAAGGACGCGCGGGCGTCGGTATCGACCTGCACGTCGACCGCCCTGACGTCCGCATCGGCGCTGCGTCCCACCGTAACGACAGATGCCGTTGTGCGCGTTGCCATCTCGGCAACCAGACGATCGTCGATGTTGAGAATCGCGACTCCCCCGTCGGCGGCACTCGGCAGCGCTTCGACGAGTTCGCCCTTGGCCAACGCGATGGCCGCACGTGACCCGAATTCGCCCAGGTGCGCCGTGCCCACGTTGAGCACCACCCCGATCCGCGGCGGCGCGAGCTCGGCGAGTTCGGCGATGTGCCCGATTCCCCTTGCCGACAGTTCGAGACAGAGGAAGTCGGTATCGGCGTCTGCCCGCAAAGCCGTCCACGGGTGGCCGAGTTCGTTGTTGAACGACCCGGGCGGGGCCACCACCGAGCCCAGGGGCTCGAGAACCGCAGAGATCAGATCCTTGGTGGAGGTCTTTCCCGACGATCCCGTCACGCCGACGACGGTCAGGCCGTGCTCGGCGGTCAACTCGAGCACCGAGGCCCGGGCCAGAGCTCCAAGTGCGGTCAACACTGCCGAACCGGAACCGTCAGGGTCGTTCTCGAGCGCCATTGCACGACTGTCGTGCGGGACCGGACGGACGACCACGGCCGGTACGCCCACCGGACGCGCGGCCAGCACCAGCGCCGCACCTGCGGCAACCGCGTCGGCGGCATGGTCGTGACCGTCCACCTTGGCTCCGGGAAGGGCCAGGAAGATACTGCCGGGGGTCACCTTGCGGGAATCGAACTCCACCGGCCCTGGCACCACGACCGTCCGATCCGACACGTCGTGCAGTGTGCCTCCGACGATCTCGGCGATGCGGCCCATCGTCAGCGGGATCACAGTACGCCCGCGCCCGTGCCGACCAACCGCGCGTCGATTGCCGAGGCGACTACCACTCTGTCGTCGAACGGGTGTTTCACCCCTGCGACCTCCTGGCCGGTCTCGTGCCCTTTTCCTGCGATCAACACAACGTCCCCTTCGCGCGCCCACACCACGGCCTGTTCGATCGCCGCCGCGCGGCCTGCCACATTTCTGACTTCACCACGAACATCGTCGGGCACCGACAGCGCTCCGTCTTCCACGGCCTGCCGAATGGCGGCCGGGTCCTCGCTGCGCGGGTTGTCGTCGGTCACCACGAGGAGATCGGCGCCGCGCGCCCCGGCCGCACCCATCAGCGGGCGCTTGACGGTGTCGCGGTCTCCGCCTGCTCCGAGTACGACCGCAATCCGTCCACGGGAGGATTCACGCAGCGTCGCCAGCACGGCCTCGACGGCCGCGGGCTTGTGTGCGTAGTCCACCACGGCCAGGAAGTTCTGACCCCGATCGATGCGCTGTACGCGTCCCGGCACGTCGACCGCCGCGAGCCCCGCCGCAGCCTTCGGCACGTCCACACCGGCCGCCGCGCAGGTCGCCAACGCGAGCACGGCATTCGCCACGTTGTAGCGACCCGGGAGTCGAACCGAGACCGGCAGTGAGAGACCGTTCGGATCGGCGACGACGAACGACTGCGTACCGTCGTCGTGCTTGGCCCAGTCCGACACCGTCCACTGGGAATCGTCACCGGTCGATACGGTCACCACCGTCGAACCGGCAGCGCGAGCGATGTCTGCCATCCGCACACCCCACGCATCGTCGACACAGACGACCGCGGTATCGGCGCGGACGGCAGAGTCGGCCGCGAACAGCCGGCTCTTGGCCAAGAAGTAATCCTCGAGCGAGTCGTGAAAATCGAGATGGTCCTGGGAAAGATTGGTGAACGCTCCGACCGCGAAGCGGGTTCCATCGACTCGGCCCAGAGACAACGCGTGCGAGGACACTTCCATCACCACGGTGTCGACGCCCTCTTCCACCATCACGGCGAACAGCGCGTGCAACTGCGGTGCCTCGGGCGTGGTGAGTGCGCTCGGTACGTACCGACCTGCGACGCGTGTCTCGATGGTGCCGATCAACCCACACCGACGACCGGTGGCCGTCAGGCCTGCCTCGACCAGATACGACGTCGTCGTCTTTCCCGATGTACCGGTGATTCCGACGACGGTCATCTTCGACGAGGGATTGCCGTAGATCAGCGCCGACACCGCACCCAACACCTGCCGCGGACGATCGTGCACGAGTACCGGAACCTGTCGGTCGACGCCGGCGAGGGCGCGCACCACGATGTCGAGTCCGGCGGGGTCGGTGAGAACTGCCACGGCACCGCGGCCGACCGCGTCCGCGGCGAATTCGGCTCCGTGGCGAGACGAACCGGGCAACGCCGCGAAGAGATCGCCGGACAGCACGGACTGCGCTCGGAGATCGATGCCGGTCACGCGCACGCCTGCGGGGTCTCCGGCACCGATCGTGGCTCCAGCCGCGGACGCCACCTCGGACACCTCGGTGTGCGGTGGATGCGCCGGACGTGAACCCGGAGCCGGTTGTGAATCCGCTGAGACAGTCACTCCTGCTCCCTTCCTCTCTACTGCAGGGCGCGCGCCTGCCCCGGCTCGATCACGCCGCGGCGGCGGCCGAAATAACGCGCCCGAACCGATGTGTCAGATTACCGGCGACCGGGATCGCGATGTTGCCGCCCCGACTCGAAGGACCGGAGGGTTCGGAACTCAGTCTGCCTGCAGAACCAGCTTGGGTCCGGGGTCTGCCGACATGGGCACGCTGTCCCGCTGCAGCATCCAGCTGGCGATGTTGTGGAAAAGAGGGGCTGCCGACTGACCGCCGGAGCCGTCGGCGCTGCGTGTCGGGGCGTCGAGCATGATGCCGATCACGTAGCGAGGATCGTCGGCGGGCGCGATACCCGCGAACGTGATCCAGTAGTTCGAGTTGGAATAGCACTTGCATTCCGGATCGACCTGCTGAGCCGTACCGGTCTTGCCACTGATCTGGTAGCCCTCGACGCCGGCTGCCACTCCCGTCCCGCGCTGGTTACCCGTGTCGTCCTGGGTGACGGAACGGAACATGTTGCGAACCGTCTTCGCGGTATCGGGGCTGACCACATACACCCCGTCCGGCTGCTGGGTCTCGGTCCGCTGACCGTTGGCGTCCACCGTCGCCTCGACGATGCGCGGGGGGATGCGGACGCCGTCGTTGGCGATCGCCTGGTACATCCCGGTCATCTGCAGCAGCGTCATCGACAGGCCCTGACCGATCGGAAGGTTGGCGAACGTGCCGCCGGACCATTGATCCCGACTGGGCACGCTTCCCGCGCTCTCGTTCGGCAGACCGACGTCACTGCGCTGGCCGAGGCCGAACCTGCTGAGCATGTCGGCGTATCGGTCCTCGCCGACGCGTTGCGCCAGCATCAGCGTGCCGACATTGGAGGACTTACCGAACACGCCGGTCGAGGTGTACGGCGCGACACCGTGTTCCCACGCGTCCTTGACCGACACACCGGACATGAAGATGCTGCCCGGGACCTGAAGTACCTCGTCCGGCGTGGTGAGTCCGTATTCGATGGCCGCAGCCGCGGTGATGATCTTGTTGACCGAGCCCGGCTCGAACGGAGTGGTGACGGGCAGATTGCCCATCTCCTTGGTGCGCTCGTTGTTACCGACACCGATACCGGCGTTGAAGGTGTTGTCGTTCGACATCGCCAGCACTTCACCGGTCCGCGAATCCTGCACATAGGCAGACGCGTTCTTGGCTCCGGACAGGTCCTTCGCCAACTGCACCTGCTGCTGCACGTAGTACTGAAGGTCTGCATCGATTGTCAGTTCGACGCTGGAACCGTTGACCGCAGGCTGCTTGTCACGCCAGCTGCCGGGAATGACGGCACCGTCGGACCCACGGTCGTAGGTCTGCGAACCGTCGGTCCCGGCCAACGTCGCGTCGAGCGAATCCTCCAGGCCGAGCAGACCGTGTCCATCCCAACCGGTGGCACCGACGATGTTGGCGGCCAGAGATCCGCCCGGATACTCCCGAATGTCCTGGCGCTCCAGCCCGACCTGCTTGAAATCCGCACTGATCTTCGACGCCACGGTGGCGTCGACACCCCGCGCCAGATAGGTGAATTCGTCGTTGCTCTTCAGTTTCGCGAGCAGATCCTTCTCGCTGATCACGTCGCCGAGATCGTTGTGGATCCGCGCGGCGATGTCCTCGAGGTATTGCTCGGTCTCCGGCGCAGTGGGATCTTTCGCCCTGGCTTCGTCGAGTTCCTTACGGACCCGAACCGGCTGGAACGTCAGCGCTTTCGCCTCCATCGTGAAGGCGATCGGATTTCCGTTGCGATCGAGAATCGACCCGCGCATCGCGGGATCGACGAGGGTGGTGGTGCGCTGCGACGCCGACTCGGCCGACAGTCTCGGACCGTCGAAACCCTGAATCCACAACAATTGCACTGCCGCGACGGCCAGCGCCACGTACATCAGAATTTTGCCGGTTCCGTGACGGAACCGAAAAGTGGAGGAGTCGAGACGCTTTCGGCTCGGTGGCCGTCGACTCGGAGCAGGCGTAGGCCTGGTCACTGCCCGTCACCCGCGGCTTCTTCGGTGGCCGGAGCCGCAGGGGTAGCGGACGACGTGGTAGCTGCCGAGGGGGCTTCGGCCGACGGTGTCTCGAGCGAGGGGATGCTCATGGGAATGAATTGTTCAGCAAGCGCGGTGTTTCCAGCGCCATTGCTTGCACTCGGCGTGGCGGCACGAGTGTCGACCGTGCCCGACGTCCGGTTGGGCTGCGATGCGCTGCGCGGCGTCTGTTGCTGCGACTGTGTTCCCGCAGTGGGGACGGTGCCCTCGCCTGCAGCGGTGGGAGCTACCGGATCGAGCGGAGCAACCGGCGCACCGTCGGCCGGAGCCGGGGTACCCACGACCTGTACGCCGCCGTCGGGTGCGACGATCAAGCGCGCAGGATTCTTGGCCGGGACCATTCCCAGCCCGGCGGCCCTGCGGGCCAACTCGGGGGCGGATTCCGCCAACTCGACGTCCTTCTGCAGGGACGCCCGTTGCTGAGCAAGCTCGGTGTTGACGGCCTTGGCGGCGCTGAGGTCATAGGAGTCGCCGGCAGACCGTGTGGTCAGCAACAACGTCAAGCCGAGCCCGAGGGCGAGCAAGCCGATGATCAAGGCGACGAATGGAATTCGCGCAGCGATAGCACCTCCGTCGATGGACCGACGAGAGCCGGAACCACGAGCGGAGTCCGACGTGTGGATCGAGACGCGCTGCTGCCTGCGCTCGTACGCACGAAGAGCGGCACCGGATCGTCCACCGCCCTTACCCGTACGTTCAGGGCGCGAGAGTGGAGCCTGCGGAACGACCCTGTGCCGCGGTGCGGGAACCCGATTGCGTTGTGTTCCAACGGTTGTGCCTGGAACCGTCATTCCGCTCTCCTTGCAATCCGTTCGGCGGCGCGCAATCTCACCGGAGCCGAACGTGGGTTGACGTCGATTTCTTCATCCGAGGCACGCTCGGCACCTCTGGTCAGGAGCCGAAACTCCGGACCCATTCCGGGAAGCTCGACCGGTAGCCCCTCGGGGCTACGGGATTTGATCCGAGGGGCCAACTCCTGCTTGACGACTCGGTCCTCGAGCGACTGATACGACATGAAGACCACCCGGCCACCGACAGCCAAGGCGTCGAGCCCGGCAGGCACCGCAGACTTCAACGAGTCGAGCTCGCCGTTGACCTCGATACGCAGCGCTTGAAAGGTGCGCTTCGCCGGGTGCCCACCGGTGCGCCGCGTCGCGGCCGGGATTGCGGCGTAGAGCAGTTCGACCAACGGACCACTCGTGGTGAACGGCGTGTGCGCACGTCGTCGCAGAACAGCGGAGGCGATCTTGCCGGCGAATCGCTCTTCGCCGTAGGTGCTGAGGACCCGCGCAATGTCGCCGTGCGAGTAGGTGTTCAACACGTCGGCGGCGGTGATGCCCACCGTCGGATTCATCCGCATGTCCAGCGGCGCGTCGACGGAATAGGCGAACCCGCGATCGGACTCGTCCAGCTGCATCGACGACACTCCGAGATCGAACAGGATGGCATGGACGGATTCGAGTGCCGGCAGACCGGCTTCGTCGAGTGCCTCGGCAATGCCGTCGTAAGTCGTGTGTACCAACGTTATTCGATCGGCGAATGGGGCCAACCGGGATCCGGCGAGTCGGAGTGCGTCGGGATCGCGATCGAGCCCGATGAGGTGCAGGTGTGGATAGGTTCGGAGGAAATGTTCGGCGTGACCGCCCAGTCCCAGGGTCGCGTCGATCATGACGCGGGTGCCGTCTGCGGAATCGATTGCGGGGCCGAGTAATTCGTCGGCGCGGCCCAGTCGAACCGGTACGTGCAGCGGACCCGCGGATCGACGATCGGGTCGGTCGTCGGACGATGCGCTCTCGTCCCGCCCGTCGCCCTCCGTCATGGTTCCTCCCGGTCGTGCGTGCGTACGTCTCGCCCGGGTCCGGGCCGTGCGGGTTGCCCACGGACGCCGGTGCGAATGCTTCGAGGTCCCTGTCCGATAGGGAACCTGGCGTTGGGGAAGAACGTCAGGGTCCTGATCTGCGAAACCTGGCGTTGGGGAAGAACGTCAGGGTTCTGATCGGGCAGAGGCCTCGCTGCACTCGCAGGCGACCTGAGCGGGTTACAAGATTCCTCCGAGGGATTCGTCGAATGCGTCGGAGAAGTCCTGCTCGTTTTCAGCGGAGTAACGGGCCCATGCTTCGTCGTTCCAGATTTCGATGAAGTCCATCGAACCGATCACCACGCAGTTTCGTTCGAGTCCCGCGTAGCGACGGTGCTCTGGGCTGATGGTGATACGTCCCTGTCCGTCCGGCCGTTGCTCATCGGTTCCCGAAAAGAACTGACGAACGTAAGCGCGGGCTTTCGGGTTGGCACGAGACGCCGCCGTCAGCTTCCGAGACCGCTCTGCGAAGTCTGCCGCGGTGTAGACCGCGAGGCTGAAATCCTGCCCCTTGCTCACCATGACACCTCCTGCAAGCGCGTCCCGAAACTTGGCCGGCAACGTCAGTCGACCCTTGTCGTCGAGCTTCGGCGTGTAGGTACCGAGAAACACTCGCCACCTCCAGCCTCGACTCTCCGCTGCGGACCACTTTACCCCACTCTCCCCCACTTCGAACCATTCACCGAGCGAAAACTTTGAGCGACAACACATTTTCGCAGCTCAGAGACAGCAAGACTGCTCGAATTGACGATCAGCACCCGACCATCGAAAGTCGCCCCGATCAGACGAAGAGCACCCAAAGTCATGCTATTCGGCGGCATGACCAGGCTTTTCACACCACCGGCGGCGAAGCGGCACCGCCTTGAACGGCTCAATGGTGTTCAGGTGGGGAGAAGTGGGGACTTTTGCTGATCGTGGGGTGAAGTGGGGACGCGGCCCAACATCCGCCCGGCTACGACCGTTCGCATCGGGTGGCCGACGGCGGTGTGACAGAGGCGGCCGCAGCACGTGGTCCGATCACGGCAGAAACGACAGCAGCACCCCACCCGAAGGTGAGGTGCTGCTGTGCGTGACGCGTGAAGTTGTGGGAGCGAACCGGTATCGGGCGGGCTATTCGGAACCCGGTCGACTCAGTCCTGCTCGAACCTCTTTCGGAACCGATCTTCCATGCGAGAGGTGAAGCTGCCGCCTTTGCGGCCACCCTTCGGTTTCTGCCCGGCACCACGACCGGGGGTTTCGGCAGCACTGTTGGTTGTGCCACCTTCGTCCGGCGTCGCTGCGGCTCCCTTCTTGGAGCCGCCGAACAGAAACAGTGCCCCGGCACCGAACATGAACAAAAAGCCGATGAGACTGACGACGAGAAAAGCCAAGCTGTTCGTCGACAAAGCAACACCGGCGACGAGCAACACGAGTCCCACGACGAACAGCGCGGCAGCCTGAAAGCGCCTCCTGCTCGACGCCGCGCGAACGCGGCCGCCTCTCACATGAGACGCGAACTTGGGATCCTCGGCGTAGAGAGCGCTCTCGATCTGATCGAGCATGCGCTGCTCGTGCTCGGAGAGTGGCACGGTACCTCCCCCTGCACTGATATTGAAGGTCGTTTCGGTTGAGAAACGACGGGAAGCTGACCTTGGCGGCTACCTACTGACGATGATACGAGCTGAATCCGCTGCTTACCACCTACTCGCACGATGTGTTCCTGAGAAACGCCGAAGTTTTCGAGACGGGCGTCCCGGAAACTGCGGCCGAACACCGCGTGACGTGGCAGTTCACGCCCGTCGACCAGTTAGATGATCTATGCCGACAACGGTGTGGCCATCGGATCGACGGAGGCGAACCGCGACTGACCGCCGAGTCGATCGTCGACCGAGTTCAGAAAACGACTCACATGCCGGTAGAAATCGTCGGCATCGAGATCGGCGACCGTTCTCGACGCACCCGCTTCGACCGCGGCGCGGGTGGCCGAGAACGACGCGAAGTAGTCCGACCAGACGGCGAGTTCGGGTGCTGCCTTCACCATCAACACCCACGCGTTGCGCGAGCGCGGGCGCGCACCGATCGAGTTCGGCAACGACGCCAGTACTGCTGCCGCTCCTTTGAGCGCCGCGGCGTAGCTCCCGAGAAACCGATCACCCGCGTCGCTCTCCCCGATCGACTCGGACAACAGAGCATCGGCCCGACCGAGCAGAACCCGGGCCTGACGCGGCACCGGCGACCGCACGCCGGCATCGAATGCCTTCGTGATCGTCATACTCGAACACCTCCAGTTCGAATCTCCGGTGCGTACCTGACGCGCCCGGAACCGTGACGAAGCCTTACAGTCGAACTCCGGAGTATTCGACCCCCTGATTCGAGTCGAAGCCACCGGCGCACTCGGCCCCGATCATCGAACACCCGTTCGACGTTTTTCAATATAGCTGTGCCTACCGACAAGTTTCCGAAGAAAGGTTGAGGACAGTCGTCACCGATGCGCGGACAACGCCGTACCTGGTCGATCTGACGCCCCCAGAATTTCGCCTGCGCCTGCTCGAAGCACTGTCGATCTACGTCGAAGCCATGGGTTACCCACGCGGAACCGAGCAGAGCCGGGCGCCGATGTGGAGGGAACATCTGCACCGTCCTGGCTGGCGGGCGGTCGGAGCGCTGCTCCCGAGCTCCGACCCGAACCAGCCGGATTCACTGGTCGCAGTTGCCTACGGCTACCACGGTGCGCCCCATCAGTGGTGGCATCAACAGGTTCGCGACGGATTGCGCCGCTCGGGGCACCCTCCGCACAGTGTCGAGAACGCGTTGGGGGACTACTTCGAGCTGACCGAGCTCCACGTCCTACCGAGCGCTCAGGGATATGGCCTCGGCGGGCGATTGTGCCGTCGGTTGCTCGACGGTGTGAGCGCGGACAACGTGATGTTGTCCACACCCGAGGTGGCGCGAGAGGACAACCGGGCCTGGCGGCTCTATCGGCGGCTGGGCTTTGCGGACGTGCTGCGGGACTTCAGGTTCGCGGGCGATCGACGGCCCTTCGCCGTCCTGGGTCGCCGGTTGCCGCTGGACGGGCCAGTAGCCTGAAAGATGTGATCGATGCTGTGGTGGTGGGCTCCGGCCATAACGCCCTGACCTCCGCCTGCTACCTGACCGATGCCGGGTGGTCTGTCGAGGTTCTCGAACGCGACACCGTGGCCGGTGGCGCAGTATCCACCGTGGAGCGCTTTCCCGGACACCGCGTGGACCGCGGTTCGTCGGCGCACATCATGATTCGCCACACCGGCATCATCGAGGAGCTCGACCTCGCACAGTTCGGCCTGCGCTACATCGACTGCGATCCCTGGGCGTTCGCACCGGGGGCCGTCGACACCGATGAGCGCGCCATCGTCTTCCATCGCAGTCTCGATCGCACCTGCGACTCCATCGCCGCCGCGTGCGGGGCCGCGGACGCCCGCGCTTATCGCACGTTCGTCTCGGTCTGGGGTCCCCGTAGTGAACGAACCATGCGCGCGTTCAGCGGGCCGCCGACCGGTGCGAAGCTGCTCCGCTCCTTCTGGGGCCTCGGGGCTCCGGACGGGGGCAGCATGCTCTCCCGCGAATTCCTCGCCACCGGTGATTCGTTGTTGGACGAGATGTTCTCGAGCGAACGCCTCAAGGCCGCGCTGGCGTGGTTCGGTGCGCAGTCGGGGCCGCCGATGTCCGAGCCGGGTACCGCACCGATGGTCGGTTTCGCCGCTCTCATGCACACCCTTCCGCCAGGACGCGCCGTCGGCGGAAGTGGTGCGCTGACCGAGGCGATGATCGCCCGGCTACAGCGGGACGGGGCCGAGCTCACCCTCGGCGACGCCGTGACCACTCTCGTACGCCGTCCGTACGGCTGGACCACCAGGACCGCGTCGGGCCGGGAGATCGACAGCCGAGTCGTCGTTGCCGGATGTCATATCTTGACCACACTCGACCTGCTCGCCGACGGTGGGCACGACGCGGCGCAGATCGCACGGTGGCGCAGCACGATTCGAGTGGGACCGGGACTCGGTACTGCGGTCCGGCTGGCCACCGACGCCCTTCCGGTATATCCCAGTGCCGACCGAATCGAGGACGGCACCCACGGCCTTGCGCTGCTGGTCCGCGACCGCAGCCAGCTGCGCCTGGCGCACGGCCATGCACTCGCCGGTGATCTGCCTCCGACTCCGGCCGTGCTGGGAATGTCGTTCAGTGCCATCGACCCCACCATCTCGCCGCCGGGACAGCATCAGATCTCGCTGTGGTCGCAGTGGCATCCGCACACTCTCGCCGACGGCAGACGATGGCGTTCGGACGTCCCGGGTCAACGCTCGTTGGCCGAGTTCGAGGCGGACCGGATCGTAGCCGAGATGGATCGATACGCACCCGGGTTCGCCGGTGCAGTGCTGGACAGACACGTCCAGTCTCCGCCCGACATCGAGCGAGAGCTCGGGCTGATCGGAGGCAACATCATGCACCTGGACATGTCTCTGGACCAGATGATGATGTGGCGGCCACACCCGCAACTGGCCGGTCATCGAGTCCCGGGGGCGGACGGCCTGTATCTCACCGGCGCATCCACCCATCCCGGCGGCGGGGTCACCGCGGCCAGTGGTCGGTCTGCCGCACGAATCGCGATCGCCGACGCCCGCGCCGGACGCCGTCGGGAGTTCTTCCGAAGGAGGCGAGCATGAGGGTTGCACCGATCGTCGTGGCGGTCGCCGCTGTCGGCTGCCAGATCGTCTACCCACTGGTGTCGGGGTCGACTCGAGACGCGGTAACGGTGGCCGTGGTCGCGCTGCTCGCACTCGCGTCGATCCTGCATGCCGTACTGCACCGAGGAGCGGTGTGGGCCACCGTTCTGGTTCTCGTGACGGCAGGCACCGGGTTCGCATCCGAACTGGTGGGCACCGCCACCGGCATCCCTTTCGGCGAATACTTCTACGCACAGAATCGCTTGGGCCCCAGCCTGTTCGAGGTGCCCGTGGTGGTCCCGCTGGCCTGGACGGCCGGTTTCTACCCGATCTGGTGCGCGGTGAGCTACGTCGTTCGCCGTCTCGACACGACACAGGTCCGCGCCGCCGGCCTCCGGATCGCTGCGGTAGCGGTGGGCATGGTCGGCTGGGACCTCTATCTCGATCCGCAGATGGTCACCGACGGCCAATGGACGTGGACGGCCGGTGCCGTCGGCCTGCCGGGGGTGCCGTCCATCCCCCTGACCAACTACCTCGGCTGGCTGGTGGTGGCCACGTTGATGGCGGCGGTCATGGAGTCGCTCGACCGTGCCATCGGATCCCCTCGCCCGTCCGACACCCGGCTGCACACGTCCGACGATGCGGTACCGATCGGGCTGTTCCTGTGGACGTGGCTCGGGTCGGCACTCGCGCACGCCGTATTCCTCGACGGTCCGGAACTCCGATTCTCGGCGGTGTACGGGTTCCTCGCGATGGGCGCGGTCGGCATACCGCTGGTGTGGATCGGCGGCCGCGGCCGCGCGCGTCGCCCACGATCGCGCGCAGCAGTCTCCGGTCTCGGTACCGACACGCCTCGCTGACAACCCCTGCCGACTGACATCGGCTCGATGCCCTGGCACGATATCGCTGTGCAGTCGACATCGCGAACATCTCACCGAACCCACCGCCGCAGAGTTCTCTCGGTGGTCGCACTGGCTCTGCTGGTCGCGCCGATGCTGGCCGGGTGCCTACGGGTCCAGGTCACGATGGGGGTCTCGGCGAACGATCGGGTGGCGGGCCAGATCGTGGCGGCCAGTGTGCCGACCTCCGACTCCGATACCGGCCCGGAGCTGGTGGTTCCGTCCTCGATCGAGGACAAGGTGCGGGTCGAGCCGTACAACCAGGACGGATACGTCGGCTCACAGGCCATTTTCGACGATCTCTCGTTCGGCGATGTGCAGACGCTCGGCTCCATCTTCCAGAACGCCGCCGGATCGTTCCAGCTGGAGCTTCAGCGATCGGGTGACACCGTCACCTTGGCGGGCGACGCCGACCTGTCCTCGGTTCCGGCTCAGGGTTCGGACGTGCAGTTCACCATTGCATTTCCGGCCCGCATCGGAACGACGAACGGCACCCGCGAGAGCGACAACTCCATCTCCTGGAAGTTGCCTGCAGGCGAAGTGACGTCGGTGCGCGCCGAGGTCAACTATCCCGATCCCAATACCAGGAGCTTCGCCGGCTGGGCAGGCATCGTCGGTGGAGTGACCGTCGGCGTCGCGGCCATCATCGGAGCCATGGCCTGGGTCTCGCGCAACCCACCGCTGCGCAATCGGCAGCCGCGCGGACCCGAGGCGGACAGTCCGACCGACAGAACGTCGGTGTGACCGACCGACTCCTCGCACGAACGACAGCGACCGCTGCCGTCCTGGCAACGGCCTCGGCTGCAGTGTCGCTGTTCAATCTGCGATTCACGCCCGGCTTGCGTACTCCGGATCGTGACATCGCCGAACGCATCGTCGTCTGCATTCCCGCCCGCAACGAGGTAGCGACACTGCCCTTGTTGATCGGCGATCTCACCCGTCAACGATCGTGCACCGACCTGCAGGTCATCGTCCTCGACGACGACTCCAGCGATGGAACGGCGTCGGCTGCCCGCACGGCCGCCGCCGGTGACCCGAGGATTCGCGTCGTGACCTCGGATGCCGCTCCCCCTGCCGGCTGGACCGGCAAGGCCGCCGCGTGCGCCGAGCTGGCAAGACTGGCCGACGAAGGCGACGCACAGGCGTCGCTGATCATGTTCGTCGACGCCGACGTACGACTCGCGCCCGGTGCAGTGGCGGCCGCTGCCGGGGCGCTGCGACGCCGCGATGCGGCGCTGCTGTGCCCGTGGCCCGAACAGCTGGTCGGCAGTGTCGCCGAGCGACTCGTTCAACCGCTGCTCGCGTGGTCCTGGATGTCCACTCTTCCCGTGCCGCTGGCCAACTCGACGCTGCTGCCCTCGATGGCGGTGGCCTGTGGTCAGTTCATGGCATTCGACGCCGCCGCTTATCGCGCCATCGGGGGCCACGGCCGCGTCGCGGCCAGCGCAACCGAAGATCTCGATCTGGCACGCATCCTCCGCCGCCGAGGCATGTCGACGGCGGTGGTGTCGGGAACAGGCTTCGTCAGCTGCCGGATGTACGACTCGGCTACCGACCTTCGATCCGGGTACAGCCGGTGGCTGTGGAACGAGTTCGGCGGCCCGGTCGGTTCGGTCACCGCAACATTGGCGTCGGCCGCGATCTACCTGGTGCCGCCGATAGCGGCACTCACGGCCTCAGGATCCGTGCGTCGGCTCGGCTGGTCCGGATACCTCGCGGGCACCGTGTCTCGAATGGCCTGCCGCCGAGGTGAATCGGGACCGCGGTTCGGCGTCGACGATGTGCTCGCCGCGGTACTGCATCCGGTGTCGATTCTCGCCTTCACCGGACTCGTCGCGGAATCCCACGTCCGCAGGCAACGCGGATCGTTGACGTGGAAGTCGCGTCCCTCGCCCTCGCCCAGCGCTGACGCGACTACACCCGCGCGGGGGCGAGCCCCAGGTTGCACAACACCTCACGGGTGGCGCGGGCAAAGTTCAACGTGATGAAGTGCAATCCGGGTGCACCTTCGGAGATCAACCGCTCGCCGATGTTCGTGGCGAGTTCGATGCCCACCTCTCGGACGGCGGCGCGGTCCTCTTCGGGCCCGGATCCGGCTGCGCGAGTGAACTTCTCGTCCAGAGAGGACGGCAGCGTGGTGCCCGAGAGCTCGAGCATCCGGCGAACCGACCGGAGTGATGTGATGGGCATGATCTCGGGGATGATCGGTTTGGCACCCTGCTCGGCGTCGTACGCAGACACGCGATCGCGCAGCCGCAGATAGTCGTCCACATCGAAGAACATCTGGGTGATCGAGTACTCGGCCCCGGCACGGAGCTTGCCGACCAGGCACTTGGTGTCCTGTTCGAGGTCGTCGGCGCGGTGGTGTCCTTCGGGGAACGACGCCACTCCGACGTGGAAGTCGCCGAGATCGCGCACCAACCGAACGAGTTCCTCCGCGTACTCGACTCCGTCGGGATGCTTCGCCCAGTCACCGAGTGGATCGCCTGGAGGGTCTCCGCGCAGCACGAGGATGTTGGTGATGCCGCGGTCGGCGTAGGACCCCACCATCGACCGCAACTCGTCGACACTGTGTGAAACAGCAGTGAGATGCGCCACGGGCAGCAGCGTGGTCTCCTCCGCAATCTGTCCGGTGACGCGCACCGTCCGATCACGCGTCGAGCCTCCGGCACCGTATGTCATCGACACGAAGGCGGGCGCGAGCTGCTCGAACTCACGAACTGCACGCCACAACCTGGCCTCGGCTGCAGCATCGCGCGGCGGCGAGAACTCGACAGAGAACGGGATTCTGGCTTCCGGTTCACTGCGCAGTCGGTCGACGATGGACGGCGTCTTCGTCACGAACCCTCGGCTCGCCCGCCCCCGGACGGATTCTTCGCTCACCCGAAGATCATAGGTTGCGCGTCGGCACAGCCCGTCAGGCCTCCCGGGCGTCGGTGTTCGCTGCACGTCGGCGCGTGGCTGTGGACGGCTACTAGTCTGGGAACCACATTCCGACGCACCCACCGCACACCTTGGAGGATCGTCCTGTCCGGAGACTTGTCCTCGCCCGTCGTCGACACCCCCACCGCTGCACTCGGACCGGAGGCGCTTCGCGCTGCCGTGGACGCGAAGCTCGCCGAGTTCTTCGCCACGCGCCGCGAGGTCGTCGACACCGTCGGCGGTGGCTACCCCGCAGCCGTGGCAGATCTCGAAGCGTTCGTGCTGCGCGGCGGCAAGCGCATGCGCCCCGCGTTCGCCTGGACGGCGTGGCTCGGTGCGGGTGGCGAACCCACCGGTTCGCGGTCCGACGCAGTGCTTCGCGCCTGCTCGGCGCTCGAACTGATTCAGGCCTGCGCCCTGATCCACGACGACATCATCGATTCGTCCAGCACCCGCCGCGGCTTTCCGACCGTGCACGTCGGCTTTGCCCGACGGCATCGGGACGCGGGCTGGTCCGGCTCCTCCGACCATTTCGGCGAGTCGGCCGCCATCCTCGTCGGTGATCTCGCCCTGTGCTGGGCCGACGATCTGCTCCGCGAGTCGGGCATCGACGACGACGCCGCGCGCCGGGCCCAGCCGGTGTGGTCGGCCATGCGCACCGAGGTTCTGGGTGGCCAACTCCTCGATATCGAGGCCGAAGCAGGCACCGACGAAGGGGTGGCGGCTGCGATGCGGGTCAATCGCTTCAAGACCGCCGCATACACGGTGGAACGACCACTGCACCTCGGCGCAGTTCTGGCGGATGCAGACGAAGACCTGATCGCTGCGTATCGCAGCTTCGGGGCCGACATCGGGATCGCGTTCCAATTGCGCGACGACCTGCTCGGAGTGTTCGGCGATCCCGAGGTAACCGGCAAACCGTCGGGCGACGACATCACCGAGGGCAAGCGCACCGTGCTCATCGCGTCGGCGCTGAGGCAAGCCGACGAGAACCGGCCCGATCTTGCAGCCACGATCCGGGCCAGCCTCGGAACCGAACTCGATGCCGATGCAGTGGCCGATATGCGTTCGATTCTGGTCGAACTAGGAGCAGTCGACGCCGTCGAACGGCAGATCGACGAGCTCGGCGCTCGGGCGGTCGCGGCCCTCGACAGCAGTTCGATCGAGCCGATCGCTGCCGCGCATCTGCGCGCCATGGCAACCGCCGCAATCAAGCGGCAGTACTGAAAGTGAGCGTCATGTCTTCGATTCGCACGGTCACCGGACCCACCGACCGGGTCGTGGTGGTAGGAGCTGGATTGGCTGGATTGGCTGCCGGTCTGCATCTGCTCGGAGCAGGCAAGAAGGTCACCATCGTCGAACGAGACGAGACCGTGGGCGGCCGAGTCGGGGTATATCCGGTGTCCGACACCGACGGCTCGCATCTGTACGACATCGACAACGGCGCAAGCGTGTTGACCATGCCCAACCTGGTGCTCGAGGCCCTGGCGGCAGTGGGTGCCGATTTCGAGTCGACGACACCGCAGATCCGGCTCACGGCCCTGTCGCCGTCGTATCACACGCGGTACGCCGACGGTACGTCGATCGATGTCTACTCGGACCCGGAGGCGATGGCGGCCGAGGTGGAACGGACCTGCGGGCCCGCCGAGGCGCAGGGATACCGCAACCTGCGTCGGTGGCTGGCCGACATCTTCGATGCCGAATTCGACCGGTACATCGACTCGAACTTCGATTCCCCACTCGATCTCGTGGGCTCGAAGGCTGCTATTCGCGACACCGCCACGCTGACCAAGCTGGGCGGCTTCGGTCGGCTCGGACCGCGTGTCGATCGGTTCCTGAAGGACACCCGGCTGCGACGCGTGTTCACCTTTCAAGCGCTCTACGCAGGCATGGCACCGCAGAAGGCTCTCGCGGTCTACGGCGCTATCGCACACATGGACACGTCCCTCGGCGTCTTCTTCCCCGAGGGCGGCATGGCGGCCATCGCCAGGGCCATGGCCGACGCGTTCGTCACCGCGGGCGGAACACTCGACCTCGGCACCGAGATCGTCGACATCACCGTCGACCGCGGCCGTGCCGATTCCGTGCTGACCGCGACCGGCCATCGAATCGCCTGCGACGCACTCGTTCTCACCGCCGACCTGCCCGTGGTCGATCGACTCCTGGACCGGGCGTCGGTGTCGAAGAAGGGCAGGCGCAACGGCTACGGCGTCGTTTCACCGTCGGCGGTCGTCGCGCACGGAACCGTCCCCGTCGAACAGACCGCGAACTGGCCCGCGCGCGCGCATCACACCATCGACTTCGGCGACGAATGGGCCGAGACGTTCCGAAGGATCACCGCCAAGGCGGGCAAGGGATCGTTGATGGCCGATCCCTCGTTGCTCATCACCCGGCCTTCGGTGAGCGATCCGAACCTCGAAGTGGTGCGCGACGGTGTCCGCAGTGAGCCGGTGTCGATATTGGCACCGTGTCCCAATCTGGACAGCGCTCCACTGGCGTGGGCGGAATTGGCGCAGCCCTACCTCCGCGAAATACTGACGACGATGGAGGGTCGCGGGTACACGGGACTTCTGGACGGGTTCGTAGTCGACCACATAGACACACCCGAGACCTGGGCGCAGAAGGGCATGATCGAAGGGTCGCCGTTCTCGTCCGCTCACGTGTTCCGGCAGACCGGGCCGTTCCGACGCAAGAACATGGTCGCCGGACTCGACAACGTGGTTCTCGCCGGCTCCGGCACGACGCCGGGCGTGGGCGTTCCGACGGTTCTGGTGTCGGGGAAGCTCGCCGCCGAGCGGGTGACAGGACGCTCCGGGCGGTAGCTTCGCTCGATTCACTGCATCGACCAACTAAGCTGAACGCGATCGTTTGCCGGTCGCGTTCATTGCTGCGACCATGATCGTTCGGCGACCGGCGAAAACGCATCGGCTTCAGATGTAGATCGCGAACAAAACACATTCGTTGCAGAGGAGGAGTAGGCGGCAATGTCTTCGATTTCGTCGCACTCCACCTCCGAGGATCGATCGTCGAACGACGCCTCGGCGTCGTCGACCTCACCACGACCGTCGAGAATGACAGCCACGGGTAACTTTCTCCGCAGCCCGGAGGGCAAAGCGGCAATCCTCGGTGTCGTCGGGGCCGTCTGCATCACGTTCGGCGGGTTCGGCGCGGGTAGCGTGCGCCGACGCGATCCGCTCCTCGAGGAGATGCACCTGTCGTGGCTGCGATTCGGCCACGGATTCGTACTGTCGACCATCATCGTCTGGGTCGGCGTACTTCTGATGATCACCGCCTGGGTCCGGCTCGGGCGCGCGACCCTGCACGGACGCACCACGGTCGGCGAACTGAGGTGGATCGTTCCGGCATGGACTGCACCGCTGTTGCTGTCGGTACCGATGTTCAGTCGCGACGCCTACTCCTACCTGGCTCAGGGTGCCCTGCTCCGTGACGGTTTCGATCCGTACGGCGTTGGTCCCGTTGCCAATCCAGGGGTTCTGCTCGACAACGTCAGCAATGTCTGGACCACGACGACAGCCCCCTACGGTCCCCTGTTCCTGCTACTCGGGCGCGGTATCACCACGTTGACGGGCGACAACGTCATCGCCGGGACCATGCTCCTGCGCCTGACCATGCTGCCCGGTTTGGCTCTGATGATGTGGGCGGTTCCGCGGCTGGCCAAGCACCTCGGCGGTCGAGCGACCACTGCTGTGTGGCTCGCGGTACTCAACCCCCTGGTGCTGATCCACCTGATCGGCGGGGTGCACAACGAGTTGCTCATGGTGGGCCTGATGACGGCCGGCATCGTGTTGGCCCTCGAACATCGCCACGTGGCCGGCATCGCGCTGGTGGCGATAGCGGTGGCGATCAAGGCAACCGCCGGCCTGGCACTGCCCTTCCTGGTCTGGATCTGGATGTTGCACGTACGGGACAAGGCCCGCGCCGAAGGCCGAACGCCGCCCACACCGGTGCTGGTGTTCGCGAAGACCGCAGGTATCGGAGCCTCGGTCTTCGTTGCGGTGTTCGCGGTGTCCTCCGTGGTCGCCGGCGTGGGAATCGGGTGGCTGACAGCGCTCTCGGGATCGGCGAAAATCATCAACTGGCTCTCGCTGCCCACGATTCTCGCGCACCTGGTGACCGTCGGTACCTCATGGTTCCTCGATCTTCGACTGGACCCGGTTCTCTACGTCATGCGGCTGCTGTGCTCGATCGCCCTGGTGGTGATCCTCGCTGCAGCCTGGTGGTGGGGCCGCAAGTCCGAGCGAAACGCCGTCAAGGGCATCCTGATCGCCCTCGTCGCCACGGTCGTTCTCTCCCCCGCTGCCCTGCCCTGGTACTACTCGTGGCCGCTGGCGATCGCCGCCGGCTTCGCCCTGTCTCGAACGACGCTCATGGTCCTGACCGGTCTGTCGACATGGCTCATGCTCGTCTTCCAACCCGACGGTGCCATCGGCCTGTACAACATCGTGCACGTGGCGCTGGCCGTCATCGCGGCCGTGGTTGCCGCCCTCGCGTTGACGCGCGTCGACCCACTGCGTTTGCGATCGGACCGATCCAGGGAACACCGTGCCGTGCCGAACGCTCCCAAGAACACTGCATCCGAACCGACCGGAGACGAGTCCACGTCATGAGGTTTTCGCGATGAAAGAACTGGACGACATCGATCCGGCGCTGCACGAGGCGTATCGAATCTGTCGCGAGCTCAACGCCCAGCACGGTAAGACCTACTTCCTCGCCACCCGCCTGCTGCCCACCGACAAGCGCGCAGCAGTGCACGCGCTGTACGGATTCGCCCGCATGGTAGACGACATCGTCGACCTCGAAGGCACCGATATCGCCGTCGGATCGGACGAGCTCAACGCTCGCCGCATCGTCGAACTCGACGTGATCGAATCCCGAGTGCGCGACGCCTTGGCCGGAAAGCCGTTGCCACACAGCGTCACCGACCAGGTATTGAGCGCACTGTGCGACACCGTGGTGCGGTACGACATTCCGCACGACTACTTCTTCGCGTTCATGCACTCGATGCGCATGGACATTCCGGGCAGCGATGTGTTCGTCTCGCGTTACCGGACGATGGAACAACTGCGCGAATACATGTACGGCTCCGCCGCGGTCATCGGCCTGCAGATGTTGCCGATCCTGGGAACCGTCGTCGAACGGTCCGAGGCCGAGCCTCCTGCCGCGGCCCTGGGCGAGGCGTTCCAGCTGACGAACTTCATCCGGGACATGGGCGAGGACCTCGATCGCGATCGAATCTATCTCCCCACCGACGAGCTGGCTGCCTTCGGAGTCGACGAAGAACTGCTGCGCTGGTGTCGCACGACGGGCCGTGTCGATGCCCGGGTCACCCGTGCTCTCGCGCACCTGATCGCCGTCACCCGCTCGATCTATCGCACGTCCGATGCCGGTATCGACATGCTCGACCCGCGCGTGCGTCCGTCGATGCGTACGGCGTCGATCCTCTACGGCCGGATTCTGGACGAGGTCGAGTCGCAGGGCTATCGTGTGCTTTCCCAGCGGGCAACGGTGCCGCAGTGGACTCGGGCCCGAATCGCACTTCCACAGTTCGCCGTCACCGGCTTCAAGCGCGCGACCGTCCGCTAGAAGGCCATGGTCCGCTAGAAGGCCATGGCCTGTGCGCGCCTGATCACTTCGCGCATCAGATCGCCGTGCAGTGCGGCCACGGGCGCGCCGGGCAAGCTCTCGTCCTCGGTGAACAGCCACCGCAGGATTTCTTCGTCCTCGTAGCCGCCGTCGTGCAGCACGGCCAACAAGCCGGGCAGACCTTTGACGATGGTGCCCGTCCTCGCGTCGAGGAACTGCTCGGGAACACCGGGCACACGCGAACGCTTCAGAGCCAGCAGCTGGCGATCTCGAACGAGCTGCTCGACACGGGTCTTGGGAACGTCGAGGATCTTCGCGACGTCGGCGAACTGCAGCAGAGACACCGACGGATCGAGCACGTCGTCGGCATAGGGAATGGCACTCACGCAGGTAACGTTAACGGGTCCGGCGTCCAGACTTCAAAAACGGCAGACCGGCAGGGAGAGCAAGACGATCGCCGATGGCCGGTCGACGCACCGATACGATCGGCGTCGTAGGTCCGGCACCGAAGCGGACAGCACAGTAACCAGAGCAGTGGACGACGAGAGGAGGTTCGGTGATACCGGGTTCGATGCTCGATCGTCGATACCGTATCGACGGACCGATCGCACGGGGCGGTATGTCGACGGTCTATCGCGGCCTCGACACCAGGCTCGATCGCCCGGTCGCGGTGAAGATCATGGATCCGAAGTTCGCCGAGGATCCGCAGTTCGTCCAGCGATTCGAGTTCGAGGCACGGGCCGTGGCCAGGCTCAGCCATCCGGGCCTCGTCGCTGTCTACGACCACGGGCGGGACGGCGAGCACGCCTTCCTGGTCATGGAACTCGTCGAGGGCGGGACTCTGCGTGAGCTCCTGCGTGAGCGTGGCCCGATGCCACCGCACGCGGCGGTCGCCGTCGTGCGGCCGGTTCTCGAGGCGCTCGCGGTCGCCCACCGAGCAGGGTTGGTGCACCGCGACATCAAACCCGAGAACATTCTGATCAGTGACGACGGCGACGTGAAGATCGCCGATTTCGGACTCGTGCGCGCCATCGCAGCCTCCACGGTCACGTCCAGCAGTGTGATTCTGGGCACCGCCGCGTACCTGTCTCCCGAGCAGGTCACCACCGGCTCGGCGTCCGCGAGCAGCGACGTCTACGGCGTCGGGATCGTGCTTTTCGAGCTGCTGACCGGACGCACCCCGTTCACCGGCGACACCTCGCTGTCCATCGCCTATCAGCGCATCGACAACGACGTACCGCTCCCCTCCACCTTCATTGCGGGCGTTCCGCCGCAGTTCGACGACGTGGTCCAGCACGCGACCGTCCGCGCCCCGGAACACCGGTACCGCAACGCCGACGACATGGCGCGCGCGCTGCGCGGGGCCGCGTCGGCACTGGCGCTGCCGGACTATCGAGTACCCGCGCCGAAGCGATCGGCCGAGCATCTGAGCTCCGCCGCCGCAGGAGCACCGACGACGGTGGCCGGTGATCGTGCTCCGTCCGCTCGCACCCAGGTGGTCCAGGATTCTCCGCCCCCGCCCCCGCAACACGGGGTGCAGCACACCAGGGTGGTGACGTCACCGACCTCACGAGGTGTCGAATACAGCCCGGAGGACGACTATGCGCCGCCCGCCGATCCACCTGCGACGGGCCGAGGGCAGTACCGTTTCCCGGACTTCGAGGCAGATCGACAGCGCTCGCGTCGAGTGATCGTCATCTGGCTCCTTGTCGTCGCCCTCCTCGCCGTGCTCGTCGGCTTCGGCGGCTGGTGGATGGGGTCAGGTCGTTACACCGCCGTCCCGATGGTCGACGGGCTCGACACCACCGGTGCCACCAGCGCCGTCGAGGCCGCCGGGCTGCAAGCTGCGGTGCGCGGAACCTACTCGGACTCCGTGGACACCGACCTTCTCATCGGCACCGACCCCACCGGCGGATCGCGAATCGCCAAGGGCGACACAGTGTTTCTGCTGGTGTCACTGGGTAGCCCGAGTGTCCCCTCGATCGACGCGAGCGCGTCCGTCGCCGATATGGAACAGCAACTGCGAGACCGGACCTTCACTCCCGTCGACGGCGGCGAGGCCTTCAGCACCACCGCTCCCATCGGCGGGGTCGCAGCACTGGACCCACCGCCCGGCACTGTCCTGACCACCGGAAGCTCGGTGACGGTACTGCGCAGCAAAGGCGCGCCGCCGGTCGAGGTGCCCGACGTACGCGGCCAGAGCGTCGACCAGGCCCGCACGACGCTCGAATCTGTGGGAATCACCGTCGGCGAGGTTCGGGAGAGGTTCGACGACGAGACCGACGGCGGCAAGACGATCGGAACGACGCCGGAAGCCGGGCAGACGGTCAGATCGGGAAGCACCGCCGTGCTCGAAGTGTCCAACGCCGTCACCGTGCCGTCGCTGCTCGGGCGTTCGGTCGGTTCGGCGCGCACGACGCTCGCAGCCCTGGGCTTGACCATCGACGTCCGTCAGGTAGTCGATACGGACGGCTCGCTGGTGATCACCCAGAGCCCCGGAGCCGGTTCCAATTTGGAACCGGGCTCCGAGGTGATGGTCGTCTCGCTCCCCTGAGCCGGATGTTGCGGCCTGATCAGTCGCGAAGCATCTCGGCTACGAGGAAGGCCAGTTCGATGCTCTGTTGCGTGTTCAGCCGAGGGTCGCAGGCCGTCTCGTAGCGGCCGGCGAGGTCCAGATCGGAGATGTCCTGGGCACCGCCGAGGCACTCGGTGACGTCGTCGCCGGTCAGCTCGACGTGGATTCCACCCGGATGCGTACCGAGGCCGTTGTGTACCTCGAAGAAGCCCTGTACCTCGTCGACGATGCGATCGAAGTGCCGCGTCTTGTATCCGGTCGACGCCTCGTGGGTGTTGCCGTGCATGGGGTCGCACTGCCAGATGACCTGGTGTCCGGTGGCCTGCACCTTTTCGATGATGGCCGGCAGGATGTCGCGCACCTTGCCGTTGCCCATACGTGAGATCAGCGTCAGGCGGCCCGGCTTGTTGGTCGGGTCGAGGCGCTCGACATACTCGACGGCCATCTCGGGCGTGGTCGAGGGCCCGATCTTGAGACCGATCGGGTTCGAGATCAGTTCGGCCAGCGCAATGTGCGCCCCGTCGAGCTGGCGGGTGCGGTCGCCGATCCACAGGAAGTGCGCGGACAGGTCGTACAGCTTGGGGTGATCGTCGGTGTTGTCCAGACGCAGCATCGCGCGCTCGTAGTCGAGGACGAGGGCTTCGTGGCTGGCGTAGATCTGTGCGGTATGCAGGTTGGGGTCGTTCACGCCGCAGGCATCCATGAAACGCAGGCCGCGATCGATCTCTCCCGCGAGTGCTTCGTATCGTGCACCGGCGGGTGAATTGGCGACGAACTCCCGGTTCCAGTCGTGCACCTTGTGCAGATCCGCCATGCCCGCACCGGTCAGTGCGCGGACCAGGTTCATCGCTGCGCTGGCATTGGCGTAGGCACGGACCAGCCGCGACGGATCGTGTCCGCGGACGCTCTCGTCGGCAACGAGGGAGTTGATCATGTCACCGCGGTAGGACTGCAGACCGAGCGCATCGATGTTCGACGAGCGCGGCTTGGCGTACTGCCCGGCGATGCGCGCTACCTTGACCACCGGCATGCTCGCGCCGTAGGTGAGCACCACCGCCATCTGCAACAGCGTGCGGATGTTGCCCTTGATGTGCGGCTCGGTGTTGTCCACGAATGTCTCGGCGCAGTCGCCGCCCTGGAGCAGGAAGGCCTCACCGCGCGCAACAGCGGCCAGCTTGTCCGACAAGGCCTCCACCTCACCGGCGACGGTGATGGGCGGAACGCTCTCGAGCACCTTGCGCATGTCCGCTGCATGCTCGGGGTCCCATTGCGGCTGCTGCGCCGCCGGCTTGGCCAACGCATCGTCCAATCGAGTGCGCAGCGTCGGTGACAACGGCGGCAGGTCGGGCAAGCGATCGATGGGTACGTCGACAGTCCAGTTCACCGGTACAGGATATTCGCACCGCCGTCGTCGCAGGACAACGGGTGTTCACCCGCGGTGCGAGAACTCCTCGATCGCCTGGAACTTCGCCAGATTGTGCCGGGCATCGGCGAGCGCATCGTGAGCGTCGTCGGGCACCGGCGGCAGCTCGGGGCTGCCGCGATCCTCCCAGTGCTGGCGCAGCTCACGGCTGAACCGCGGCAACGAACGGGGCAACTCGGTCATCGAACCCCACAGCTGACACAGCGCCACGTGATCGTACGCAGCCACCCACGCCCACAGTTCGACCTCGGCACCGTAGTGGGGCACCAGGAACTCGAGTAGTTCGTCACGGATTCGAGACCGACTCATCCAGAGCGGCGACGAGTACGGTGGCAACTTGGGCAGCACGTTGCGTCGAACCCAGCGGCCTGCGCGCTCGGGATCGAACTCGGAGGACACCGCATAGAATTCGCGACCGTCCTCCGAAACCACACCGATCGAGACCAACTCGATTGTGCGACCATCCTCGATGAACTCTGTGTCGTAGAAGTAGCGCACGCGGCTCACCCTAGCGCGTGCCCCGACACCTCCCCACGTACCGGTAGTCCGAATCCGAACAGCCCCGAAAGGCCCACGTTGTGACTTCGCCCGACACCAACCGTCCGACCGCCGAGGCATCGGAGCCGGCCGGTCAGACGCCACGTCGGTGGCCGCGGTGGGCTGTCGCGTCGAGCAGGATCGTGGTCCTGATCGCCGCCGCAGTCGGCGTCTTGTTCCACCTCAACGGCTTTCCGGGTCTCCGTGCTCTGGGCGAGCACTACCGACTCGACCTGGACGTGTATCGACTCGGCGGTCAGGTGTTCGCGGAGGGCGGGGACCTGTACGGGCAGTTGCCGCCGATCGCGACCGGCACGACGCTGCCGTTCACCTATCCCCCGATCGCCGCGGCGATCTTCAGCCCGCTGTCGTCGGTGTCGCTCTACGCCGCGTCGATCGCCGTCACTGTGCTGTCCATGCTCTTGCTGCTGGTAACCGTCGTAGTCACCCTCACCTCGCTCGGAATTTGTCCCCGCACGCTCGTGTGGTGGTCTGCCGGAGCAGTGTTCGCGTTGTCGGTGCTCGTACTGGAGCCGGTCACCTCGACGCTGAACTACGGACAGATCAACATCGTGCTGATGGCGTTCGTGGCCCTCGACTGCCTGCCGAAGAAGACTCCGTGGCCGCGAGGGGTCCTGATCGGTCTCGTGGCCGCCGTCAAGCTCACGCCTGCCGTGTTCGTGTTGTTCTTTCTGTTGCGCAAGGACTTTCGCGCTGCAGTGGTCTCGGTTCTGAGTTTTGCGGTATTCACCGCAATCGGCTTCGCGCTGACGTGGTCGGACTCGGTGAAGTACTGGACCGAGACCATCGTCGATTCCGATCGGATCGGTGGCCCGGCCTACCCGCCGAACCAGTCGATCACCGGCGTGCTCGCGCGCCTGGGATTGGACGAGCTGCCGCGGTCGATCCTGTGGATCGCATTGTCGGTGGTGGTACTCGGTATAGCGGCGGTGGCGATGCGAAAGGCGTTCGCGGCCGGGCAGATTGCCCTGGCCCTGACGATCAACGCCATGTTCGGTCTACTGGTCTCGCCGGTGTCGTGGTCGCATCACTGGGTGTGGGCGGTTCCGTTCACCATCGTGCTCACAGTCCTCGGCTATCGCCGCCGCAGTGCGCTGCTGCTGATTCTGGTTGCAATCGGGCTTGCGCTGATGGTCTATCCGCCGCATTGGAAGCTCGGCGAGGGACGATGGAGCGGGCTCGGCTGGCCGTTGCTCGACCAGTTCGCGGCCTCCGCCTACGTGTGGTGGGCATTGGCTTCGATCGTCGCCCTCGCGGCGATCAGCTTCTCCGACCGCTCGAAGACAGCGAACGAAGCCGCCGCGATTCACTGATCGCGGTTGTTTTCGTGCAGGTTTCAGCTGGCCTTGGAGTCTGGGATGCGGCGAGCCGCGGGAGCCGAATCGGCAAGCGGTGCGTCCTTCTTCATCGAAGCGGCGTACACGTCCACGTATTCCTGGCCGGACAGCAACATCAGGTCGTACATCACCTCGTCGGTGACGGCGCGCTCGACGAACCGATTGCCTGCCATGCCCTCGAAACGCGAGAAATCGATGGGCTTGCCGATGCGGATGGTGACCTTCGTTGGACGCCAGACACGTGAACCGATCGGGTTCATCTTCTCGGTGCCGATCATCGCGACCGGAATCACCTGAACTCCGGTTTGCAGCGCCAGCCGCGCCATACCGGTTTTGCCCTTGTACAACCGAGCGTCGGGAGACCTGGTGCCCTCGGGATAGATGCCGAGAACCTTCCCCGCTTCGATCACGCGCACGCCCGCATCGAGGGCGTCCTGTGCTGCGTCGGCTCCGGTGCGATCGATCGGGACCTGCCCCACTGCGGTGAAGAACCACTTCTGAAAGGCACCTTTGAGGCCGGGACCGGTGAAGTATTCGCTCTTGGCCAGGAAGGTGATGCGGCGAGGCGTCTTGAGCGGGAGGTAGAAGGAGTCGAGAACAGCTTTGTGGTTACTCGCCAGGATGACCGGACCGTGCGTCGGAATGTTCTCCGCACCTTCGATGGTGGGCCGTCCCAGGGCGATGAGCAGGGGCCCGATGAAGACGTACTTAACCAGCCAGTACCACATTGACATGCTCCCTGATGATGGTCGGGACATCGTTTGGTGCCGGCTCCCGCGAGCGAGAATCGACCGCGGCCGTGCGTCCTGGAACCGTGCCGCGTAGTGAACTGTACCCACGGTTTATGACACCAGCCACATCATCGGAGACTCCGGGACAGAGCTCACACGATACGGACCGACCCGGTCAGCGCACGCCGGTGACGAACTGGGTCCGGGCCAGCTCTGCGGCCCCGATCATGCCCGCCGCTTCGCCCAGTTGCGTACTTCGAATACGAGCCAACGGTCGATGGCCCGTACCGGTCACCAGCTCCGCGTATTTGTCGGTCGCACGGGCGAGAAATTGACTCGACGACGTGGCCACTCCCCCGGCCAGCACGATCAGATCGGGGTCGTACACGTCACTGACCATCGACAGTCCGACTCCGAGCCACTGCGCGAAATCCTCCATCGTTCGTCGGGCGATCGAATCACCGTCCTGCGCGGCAGTGGCGATCCGACGACCTGTCAACGAGCCCGGATCGAGGAACACCTCACGGGCCAGAGTCGTCGACGACGACGGGTCGGCGGCGAGGAACTCGACTGCGGTGTCCACCAGCGCAGTGCCACTGCAGTACCGCTCCCAGCAGCCACGCTTGCCACAGGGGCAGGCCCGGCCGTCCGGAACCACCTGAATGTGGCCGAGCTCCGGTGCCACGCCGTGGCTGCCGCGGTAGATCCTGCCGTCGATCAGCAGCGCCGCGCCGATTCCGGTACCTATTGCCACCATCACCACGTTGCGACCACCGGATGCGGCTCCGAATCGATATTCGGCCCACGCCGCCGAGTTGGCGTCGTGTTCGAGTAGCACCGGAAGTCCGATCCGCTTGCTCATCTCGGTTGCGACGGGGGTGTTCACCCACGGCAGATGCGGAGCGAACCGAACTGTCGTGCGCTCGGAATCGATGAATCCTGCAACCGCGAGCCCGACGGCGGCGATGTCGTGTCGCCCGGCCAGCTCCTGCACGGCACGGTCGAGCCCGCGCTCGAGTGCCCGCGCGGTGTGCGGAGTGGGAGCAGCTGTCGAGTCGAGCACTTGCCCCTCGGCGTCGACGACCGAGGCCCGCAGGCTCGTCCCGCCCACGTCGATGCCGACCGTCAGTCGCTGCTGGTGTCGTTTCATTCGTTGATGCCTTTCTCCGCCGTCCCCCACACGGCTGTCACCGATCGGTCCGCGGGCTCACCCGTCACGGACGATCCTGCGTGTCCGATCGTGAACTGTTCACTCGAACGGTAATCGGAACGAACGCCGCCCGACGTTCGCCCGGGGTATTCGTGTCGACCGACACGTTCGAGAGGTCGACCGGTTCGGTCGACGTCGGGTCCGGCCCGGGACCTGACGGCGAGGGTTCCGCAGGGGTCGCGGCGGTCGGACCGGTTCTGGTGTTCATGTGTTCGGTGTTCGTGTGGTCGGTGTTCGTGTGGTCGGTGTTCGTGTGGTCGGTGTTCGTGTGGTCGGCGAGCAGCTGGCGCAGCAGCGCGATGATCACCGTACCCTCGGAGGCCACCAGTTCGACCAGATCGTGCCGCTCGCCGCGCACCAGTGCAGCAAGCGCACACACCGGACACCAACTGCAGCCCTGTTGATCACGTTCCTGCTGAGTCTCTGCAACCCGGCGCAGGATGGGGTCGAGCCGAGTCAGCACGGTGTCGGCCAGGGCCAGCAGATCGGACCCCAGCTCGGAATGCCCGGAAGTCATCGCTGCACCCCGAACGTCGTGCGCGGACTTGTCACCGTGGCCACACTTCCTGTCACAGTGGCCACACGTCGGGATTCGGACGGAAACGCACCACCAGGCAGGGCCCGTCGAGCTCGGCGGAGTCTGCGATGCACCGACGAAGCACCGACGCCAACCTGATGCGCCGTCGCCTCCCGTCGGCACTGACTATCAAGTCGTCCTCCACTCGCCCCACACCCAGGGTCGTCGAATCCACCACCGGCAGTAGCATTCTCATCGCATACACGGATTCGAGCCCGCTTCCGGACTCGAGTACCACGGAGGGCTGCTCACCCCGCTCCGGCGCGCGCCGTTCGAGCAAGCTCGGTTCCAGGCGATCTGCCACGTCCTGCAAGGGCCCCAACCCTACCGGTTCACCAGGGGCCCGCTCCACCTCGACTATCGGTACGGTGCCGATACGTCGGCGCAGCTCGGTGACGGCGGCGAGCTGCGTGGCCCGCCAGCTCTCGAACCAGAACACAGCCGGATGGGCACCGACCAGACCGATCGACGACGAGTTGAGCCCCGGCAGAATCTTGTTGACGAGAACCCGATCGATTCTGATTCCGAGCAGTGCCGCGGCCGACAGAGTTCGTTCGGCATCGACGACCGAGAGCTGTTCGGCAGTGACGACCACGGTTGCGCCGGTGCGCACCGGGTCGGTGATCAGCGATCGAACCGAGTCGACTTGGGCGAGCACTCGCTCGATCATCGCCACCACGAGCGTGAGCCGCACGTCGGAACCGGTGCCGGCCACCATCCGATCGTGGTGCGGCCAGATCCGCTCCACGTACGCGGCCACGGTGTCGGGCAACTGCAGAGTTCTCAACGCATCAGCCGTAGCAGGCAGGTCCACTATCACTGTGTCCCAACGACCTTCGTCGACCAGACGATAGATCTCGTGCATCCCCAACAACTCTTCGATTCCCGGGAAGCCCAGCAGCTCCTCCGGCTCTATCGCCCCGAAGCTCACCCCGTGCTCGTGGCCCACCGACGCCATGGCCACCACGGAACCGAGCCCTCGATACCTCGCCTCGAGCAGACTCAGCGTATCGATCTCGACGATGTCCAGGCCGGCCGTGACGGGTCGGACTCGGCACGGCTCCACGGACTCGTCATCGACAGCGCCGTCGGGCATGCCCGAAAACGCATCGGCGAGCGATGGTGCCTGATCCACGGAGGCGATCAACACCCGCTCGCCGGCCTTCGCCAGCCGCAGGCCCGACGCCGCCGCCAGCGTGGTTTTCCCCGCACCGCCTTTGCCGAGGAACAGCATCACCGTGGTGCGGGGTTCGGTGCGAGCTTCGCTCAGCCTTCGACCCGCTTCTTCAATTCCTTGAGTGCAGTGTCGGTGATGACCTTCTCTGCCTTTCGCTTGAACAGGCCGATCATCGGGATGTTCAGGTCCACGGTGAGCTCGTACGTCACGTCGGTGCCGCTGCCGGTTTCGCGC
>NZ_JASHKQ010000027.1 GCF_030056795.1 Rhodococcus sp. IEGM 1381
TATGCGGACGGTGCTACTGATACCCGAGATAATCATGCGAAAACGGCCCGTGACGTTCGAAGCTATTCGTTGATCAGACCAGCGGGATCGACGGGATGACAGGCGGCGTAGGGGTCGCAGCGCTACCGCTGGAGAGAAGCTTGAGCAGGAGAAGAAGCAGTTCCATGGAAACTCCTTGAAGAGGGGGATGTGCAGATCGAACGTGACGGTCGTCACTTGATTGCCTCTGCAAGGAGATTTCTACCCGATCAGATAACGCTCTGTATACGCAATTGGGACTAAAAGTCGAAAATCTTGGTGAGCCATCACAAAACGGTCACGACGCGTCGATGTCGCGGCCGCCCCCCGACGGCGACCGCGACACGATACGACTGCTTAAGCGGCGCTACCCGACGTCAGCACGCCGACGATCTGGTCGACGATCGCACCGACGATGCCGTCGTAAACGCCGGTGGCAATGTCGGAAAAGAACTGCGCTGCTGAACCCATGAGAACTCCTGATGCTCGTGTGTACGTACAGCCGTAGGTAATACGACCTACCTCGTTCCTACCTCACACTCATCTCCGGCGCAGTACCCGGTACCAACTCGAGACGTCCAAGAGCGGGCCCCGCAACGGCTTACCGGTATGTCTACCGAGTTAGCGGCTGAAACTACTCTCCGATCACATCTTTCGCGCGACCTACGAGCAATGGGTCTGTTTCCCCGACTATTTCGGGGTCCTTGTTGGCGTAGTCGAATTTGTTGAGCACAAAACGCATCGCGTTGATGCGGGCGCGCTTTTTGTCGTTGCTCTTGACGACCGTCCACGGTGCGATGTCGGTGTCGGTGGCGCGAAAGTTCTCTTCCTTCGCAGCGGTGTACGCGTCCCACTTGTCCAGCGATGCGAGGTCCATGGGCGAGAGCTTCCATTGCCGCACCGGGTCGACCTGGCGAATGGCGAAGCGGGTTCGCTGCTCGTGCTGCGACACCGAGAACCAGAACTTGGTCAGGCTGATGCCCTCGTCCACAAGCATCTGCTCGAAAAGGGGTGCCTGGCGCACGAACTGGGCGTGCTGCTCGTCTGTGCAGAAACCCATGACCCGCTCGACGCCTGCCCGGTTGTACCAGGACCTGTCGAACATGACTATCTCGCCTGCGGCGGGAAGATGCGCGATGTAGCGCTGGAAGTACCATTCTGTCGACTCACGGGCCGACGGCTTCTCCAGAGCGACGACGCTGGCACCGCGGGGGTTCAGGTGCTCCATGAAGCGCTTGATCGTGCCACCCTTACCGGCAGCATCACGGCCCTCGAAGATGATGACGTGACGTCGACCGGTCTCTTTGGTCCACATCTGCAGCTTGAGCAGTTCGATCTGCAGCAGGCGCTTCTCGAGGTCGTATTCTGCCCGGGTCATGCGCTCGTCGTACGGGTAGTTCTCGCGCCAGGTGTCGACGACGTGGCCGTCGGGAACCGTCAGCAGTACCGGATCGTCGTCATCGGAGTCGTCGACGGTGAAGCCCGATGTGTCGGCAAGATCCACGGCCTTGGTGATGTCGAGGAGGTCGCTAAGGTTGGCGCGCGGAGCCTCACCGTTGCGGAGATCGTTGTCGGTCATGTGCCGAAAGTTAGTGCTCATCGGTGACCAGTCCATGGCGATTCGGTGAACAGCCGACGCATCCTCACCCATCGAGAACGCTTCCGGTCCGCAAGGGGGACGGACCGGAAGCGACCGACGCCTCCGACCGTAATCCTCGAAGTATCTGCAGGTCCAGCGCTGCGCCGTAAAAGTCAGCGAGTCCGCTCGGTGTCGAAGTTCCCAACCGTTCGCTTCTCGGGGTCGATATGGGTGAAACCCCCGATGCGCCGAAAGCCGTTGGTGACGCAGACTTTTCACCATGACATTCGAGAGCGGTTCACCCAGAGAATTCACCCTGTCCAGTTCACAGAAGATGATCGGAGGCGTGTGCGGCGGCATCGCAGAATATTTCGGCTGGGACGTCAATGTCGTCCGACTCGCTACCGTCGCCGGAGCGATCCTGACCGGCGGCACCGTCGTGCTGATCTACCTTGCGGCCCTGATGCTGGTTCCGCGCCGGCCGTGACCCGGCGGCGGACACAGAAAAGGCCCCGTCGTCTCTGATCAGAGACGCGGGGCCGGTCTGTATCGAATCTAGCTGGAGCCGAAGCTGCCGGTGCTGTCTCCGAGAAGTCCCTCGAGCAGGCTGTCGAGCAAGCTACTGGTGATGCTGTCGGTGATTCCGTCGAGAATGCCGCCGTCGGCACCGCCGCCGAGCAGACCGCCGATGAGTTCGAAAAGAGGCATGGAGTGTGTACCTTTCGGAGAACGACTAGGCCTGGTTGAAGATTCGACCGGGCGGCAGAAATATAGCCCGCCCGTTCTGTCCGATCCTGACGTTTTCGACCAAAAAGACCCATCGACTGTTTGAGGCCGCCAACCGAACTAGCGGGAGCCGAAACTACCGGTGCTCAGGCGAAACAATTCGTTCAGGAATCCGGCAGGTGTGAAGAGATCGTTGAAGTGCTCGTCGGCAACCGTCGTCACGGCGTTGCCGAGCAACGAGTGGGCAAGGTCGAACAGCTGCATGTCAGTGCCTTTCGTCGGCATGTCGTGTCGAACTGCGAGCTCACCATTCAACCGCGGCAGACCCTGCGACACAGTCGTTCGATCGAACGGTTCGCGCTCAGGCTTTGCCCTTTCCGGTGACCAACCAACCGCAGGGTGCTGCGAGTTCGTCGGCCGCGGCCGGACCCATCGAACCGGGTGCATAACTCTGCACCTCGGGCGGGTCGTTCAACAACGGCGCAGCCACGTCCCATACGTGCGCCAAACCGTCGGGCCGAGTGAACAGCGATCGGTCGCCGCTCAGCACGTCGAGGATCAGGCGAGCGTACGGGCTGAGCGGCTCGGCATCGGGCACCGACTCGAGCGGGAGCGCAAGGTATCCGACGGACAGGTCGAAATCCGGACCCGGCTCCTTGACCGTCATGGCGATGTCGATACTGCCGTCGCCGGAGAGGTCGAACGAGAGCACCGCGCCGTCCTCCGGCAGCTCGCCCAGCGGACTGTCGGCCGGCTTGCGGAACACCAACGAGACGCGCTGTTCGCTGACACCCAACATCTTCCCGGTGCGGAGCAGGAACGGGACGCCGCGCCAGCGATCGGTGTCGACCCACAACGTGGCTGCGACGAATGTGTCGACCTTCGAGTTCTCGTCGACGCCCTCGACGTCGCGGTAACCGTCGTATTGACCGAGAACCACTTCGGCGGTGTCGAGCGGCCGGAACTGGCCGATCACCGTCTCGCGAGCCGATTGCAGATCCTCGGCCTTCAGCGATACCGGCGGTTCCATCGCCACCTCGGCCGCGACCTGGAACAGGTGGGTGACGAGCATGTCCAACACCGCACCGGTGGCGTCGTAGAACTCGGCGCGATCGTCGATGTCGAGCGTCTCGGGCACATCGATCTGCACCTGCGCCACGTGCTCGGCGTTCCAGATGCCACTGATCATTCCGTTGGCGAACCGCGCCACGTGCAGGTTCTGCGTCGCTTCCTTGCCGAGGAAGTGGTCGATTCGATAGACCTGCTCTTCCTCGACGACCTCGTGGACGGCCTTGTCGAGTTCCTCGAAGTTTCGCTGCGACGTGCCGAAGGGCTTCTCGTAGACCACCCGGGCGCCGTCGGCGAGGTCGTGTGCACCGAGGGCCTTCGTGTAGTCGACGAAGGTGCTCGGTGGCAACGCGATGTAGTGCACCAACTGGGCGTCGTCGCCGATGTCTTTCTTCACCTCGGCGACGACCTCGGGCAGCTTGCCGGGATCGTCGACGGTGAAGCCGTTGCCCGCGAAGCGGATTCGCTCGGAGAATGCCGACCAATCCTTCTCTGCCACGTTCTCGACGAACTCGTCGAGCACGCTGCGGACATGATCGCGGAACTCGTCGTCGGACGAGTCCTTACGACCGTTGCCGATCAGGACCCATTCCTCGGGCAGCAGGCCTTCGAGGTGAAGTTGATAGAACGACGGCAGGACCATTCGCTTCGCGAGGTCTCCGGTTGCGCCGAACAGGACGAATACAGTGGGTTGAGAGGACGCCATGACCTCCACTATGCACCGCATAGTTTGGGAGCGCACAGTGCCGACGAGGTGAGGGTGACGATGACAAGATCACGGTTTCACGGGGAGATCTACGGGGTAGGCACGGCATCGGGTGTGCGGATCGTCGTCGGACATTGGACGCGATCGCCACTCGGCGAGTTCACCGACGTGATGATTCAATTCGCTGACGGGAGACGCCTACTCGTCGCCCCCAATGAGGACGTACGGGAATTCGTCACCGCCACTTACACCTTCGACTCCACCGAGCTCGTGCCGGTGACGTTCGCCGCTCAGCAGGACGGTTGGCGGTCGGTGACAGCGGGTGACCTGTCGGTGAGAATTCGTGTTGCCGGACCCACCCTGCTCGGGCGCGCGTTGAGCCTCGTTCCCGACGCGGTGTCCACGGCACCGTGGTTCTGCGCGATCAGCGACCCCATCGCCCGAGTGATACTGCGGGGAGTACGCACCCGCGGCAGCGCCGGTGGAGGCCGACGCGAGTACTACGGTGCGCGAGAGCAACATCGCGTCACCGACGTCTCGGCATCGTGGCAGGGCGAGGACCTCGGGACACTCACCCCGGTCACTCCCCCGGTGACCTTCGGCTTCGGCAGCACCCCCGCCGGACCGTCGGTCACCTCGATCACCACGACCATCGACAGTTAGCCCATCGACAGTCGGAGGGACGAAGGTCCCTCGAGGTCGGGACGTTAAGGGCTGCTGACTTGCCGACGCAGCGGCCAGGCTTGTGGCGTGACCCTGACCGCACCCGCACGTCCCTCGCCCGCCGGCCACCCCGCTCTGTCTCCCGCCGCCGAGGCCGTTGTTCGCGCCACCGCAGGGGTGGTGGCCGAGCACTCCGAGACGATCAGCGCCCGCTTCTACGAGTCGATGCTGGGTCAGCGCCCCGAGCTGTGGCGTCTGTTCAATCGCGCGAATCAGGAGACCGGAGAACAGAGTCGGGCGCTGGCCGCGTCCGTAGTGGCGTATGCAGTTCAACTGATCGACCCGGACGCGCCGTCGTTCGAGCCGGTGTTGCGCCGGATCGCCGGCAAGCACATCACGCTCGGCATCACGCCTGAGCAGTACACGCTCGTCGGAAGACACTTGCTCGGAGCCGTGGGCACCGTTCTCGGAGCTGCCGTCACTCCCGCGATCGCCGCGGCATGGGACGAGGTCTACTGGTTGTTCGCCACGCAGCTCATCGCCACCGAAGCGCGTCTCTACGCAGCGGCAGACATCGACCCCCACGATCCGCTGCGCCCGTACCGCGTGATGCGACGAACGCAGGAAAGCCCCGGCACGGTCTCGCTCGTCCTCGAACCCGCCGACGGTGCACCCCTTCCCGCACTCGAGGCCGGCCAGTACGTCACCGTGTTCGTCGACCTCGCAGACGGCGCTCGGCAGCCGCGTCAATACAGCGTCTCGTCCATCGCGTCCGACACCCGCCTGCAGATCACGGTGGCACAGGTTCGCAACGGTCCGCCGGGGCAGGTGTCCACGCACCTTCAGGAGGCCGTTACCGTCGGCGATATCCTCGAAGTGAGCAGTCCTGCAGGCGATTTCGGGGTACCACCAGGCAACGGACCGCTGTTGATCGCCACGGCCGGTGCCGGAATCACCACTGTGCTGCCGCTCGTCGAGCATCTCGCTCGAACTCAGCCCGGCCGAACACTGATACTGGCCCACGCGGACCGCAGCCGCGCCGACCACGCCTTGCGCGAGGCGATCTCCATTGCAGCCGAAGCGCTCGACGACGTCGTCGATCACGCCTGGTACGAGACCGTCGACGCGGACGATTCGACGTCCTTCACCGGATTGATGGATTTCGACCGGATCGAATTCACCGCCGACACCCACGTGCTCAGTTGCGGACCGCTACCGTTCCTGCGGGCCGTCCGTCTCGCGGCGCTCCAGCGTGGTGTGCCGCCGGAGCGCATCTCCTACGAGGTGTTCGGTCCCGACCTGTGGTCTCCCGTCCCGGTGACCGGGTGAAGAAGGTCTCGCTGGACGCCCTCGCTCGCACGCAGATCGCCGCAGCCACGGCCGCGACGTCGCGCCGGGCGGCGTCGGCGGTGTACGGAGGCCATGAGCATGCCCTCCGGCAGACGCTCATCGCGCTCGCGGCCGGTGCCGAACTGTCCGAACACACGAACCCGGGCGAAGCCACCGTGCACGTCTTGTCCGGCCGCGTCGAGCTGGTCAGCGGCAGCGACGTCTGGAGCGGGATGACCGGCGATCTGCTGGTCGTTCCCGATGCACCGCACTCACTGCGGGCCACCACCGATGCGGCTGTTCTGCTGACAACCGTGGTCACCTCGGCCTAGACCACCGAAGCGCCGGAGGCCCGCAGATCGTCGAGGGCGGCGGCCGAGGACTCCGGTGCTACTCCTGCGACGAGGTCGGTGAGAACACGCACGTTCAGCGTCTGCGCCACAGCGTCTTTGGCCGAGGCCAGGACACAGTAGTCGGTCGCAAGTCCGACGACGTCGATGTCGGAGACCTCATTTGCGGTGAGTATCTCGGCGAGGGGTGTCCCGTCGTCGGTGACGCCCTCGAACGCCGAGTACGACGGCTTGCCCTGTCCCTTGAAAACGTGGACGTCGACCGAATCGGTCGCGTAGTCCGGGTGATACTCGGCCCCGACGGTGCCCGCGACGCAGTGCACCGGCCACGTGGTGACGAAATCCGGAGCGACATCGGTAGCGAAGTGTCCGCCGTTGTCGCCCGCCGCATCGTGCCAATCGCGCGAGGACACCACGAGGTCGTACTCGTCGCCGTGGCGCGCGAGGTACGCACTGATCTTGCGCGCCACCTCGGCGCCGCCGGTCACCGCCAGCGCACCGCCCTCGGTGAAATCGTTCTGCACATCCACTACCAACAGAGCACGTGTCATGGAGCCCAGTATCCTCGACGCGTGCGCATATCGGCTCTGGTGACCTACCCAGTCAAGGGATGCGCGGGTGTCGTACTGGATTCGGCCCCCGTGAGTGCCACCGGTCTCGAACACGATCGAGCGTTCATGATCGTCGATGCCGACGGCGCATTTCGCAGTCAACGGAGCGACCCCGTTCTCGCGGCCGTCCGATGCTCGGTGGCGGACGGGGCGTTGACTCTCGAACACGCATCGACAGGTTCCATGACCGTGCCCGTCGACCGCGACTCCGCATCGCGCGACATCACCATGTTCCGCGCACCGATGCGCGGAATCGACCAGGGCGACGAGGTGGCCGCCTGGCTCACCGAGGTGATCGGAGAACCCTCGAGACTCGTCGCCGCGCCACGCGACCTCGGCCGCGTCACCGACGGAATCTCGCCCGGGTCAGCGCAATTCGCCGACAGCTCGGCGGTGCACATCCTCTCGACCGCGACCTTGGCCGGCCTCAACTCCCGCCTCGACGTCGCACTGCCGATGGATCGATTTCGTCCCAACATCGTCGTCGACGGCTGGGAAGATCCGCATCGGGAAGACGAGGTGCGGGAGGTGACCATCGGCTCCACCCGCCTCGCTTACACCAAGCTGGCCATCCGGTGTGCCGTGACCACCGTCGAGCAGACCACCGGTGAGCGAGGCGGCCCCGAACCCCTGCGCACCCTGGCCACCTACCGCCGCGCGCGGCAGAAGGGCGTGGCCTTCGGAGCGAAGTTCTCGGTGCTGCAGAACGGCACCGTAGCGGTCGGTGACGAACTACACGTCGAGACCTGGGGCGAGTCGGAGCTCTAGCTCGAACGGCATGTGATTGGCCCAGCCGTTGCGTGCGCGCAGCGAAACCTGTTGCCCTGCTTGCACAGTCACCGTTCGCCGGCCGGTGCCCAGCGCAGCGTTCGTGCCGCGATACCGGATGAAGGCGGTGATCTCGTGGCTGCCCGGCTCGAGCGCATAGGTCGACGGCTCGGTCCACGACTGGCGATGCTCGGTGCCGTCGATCGTGACGAACGGCCGCGCGAACGTGCGCACCAGCGCCGCATTCACCCAATGCGGAGCGAACTCGATCTCGATTGTGGCGACCATAGTTCGAGGCTACCGACGGGATCGCCCACTATTCGCGTCTGCACACGGTTTTCCGTCTACGAGAACGAATTGTGGACAACCACGTCACTTGCTCCGACGGCAACGAGCGCCGCCAGCTGAATGCGCGCTTGCCCCGCCCGTAGTTCCCGCGAGAACACCGCACCCGCATCGACCAGATCGTGTCCGCCGCCGCCGCCGCCGTACGTCGGTGAGGTCTCACCGAACGGCACCCGCGTCGTGACGACCACGTGCACCCCGGCCGCCACCGCTTGCTTCACCGCGTGCACGACCGTGGCATTGGTGTTCCCCGAGCCCAGCGCCTCGAGCACGATGCCCGACGCCCCGGCTTCACGGCTGGCGTCGATCTGGACACCGTCGGCACCGGGATACAGAGCCACGATGTCGACCCGAATCCCGGCAACGGGCTTCCACTGCAGGGGTTTCGGCCGAGGGATCGCCGCCGACCGAAAGGCATCGAGCTCGGTGGTGTGCTTCTTGATCGCACCGCGGGCAGGGAGCACCCGTCCACCGAAGGCGATCAGGACACCCTGCTCGGACTGCGCTGCCGCCACCGCCGCGGCGATGTTGCTCGGACCGTCAGGATCGGGATGATCCGAGGTGCGCTGCGCACCGGTGAACACCACCGGACGCTCGTCGTCGTGGAACAGATCGACGTACAGCGCCGACTCCTCCATCGTGTCGGTGCCGTGCAGCACCACCACTCCGACGCAGCCGTCCTCGGCCAGAGCGTCGGCGGTTGCTGTGCGAATGGTGTCGAGATCCGTGAAGTTCAGAGCGGAGCTGTCCTTCGACATCACCTCGCGCACTCGCACACCGTCGAGTTCGATCCCCGCACCGGCAACCGGACGAGAAACTCCGTGCTCGTCTCGACTGCTGGCAATCGTCCCGCCGGTGGTCAACAAGGCGACATGCTCACTCACTGCGCGCCGCCACCTCTCGAATTCTGTTGCGGCACAAGTACCAACCGCCGATCAGCATCGGCGCGATGAGCAGGATCGACGCCACCGTCCAGGTTCCCACCGGTTTGTCGAAGGCCATCAGCACGAGTACACACGCCAGGAAGCCTAGCGTTGCGTATCCGGTGTACGGAGCACCGAACAGTCGGAATGCAGGTCGGGTGACGGCGCCGGTCTTGGACAACGACCAGAACTTCAGCTGACACGCCACGATGACGGCCCAGGCGCTGATGATGCCGAGTGCAGCGAGGTTGAGCACGATCTCGAATGCCTGCGCCGGCACGACGGCGTTGAGGACGACGCCGAGCAATGTCACCACCGACGTCAGCGCGATGCCTCCGTACGGCACACCCGACTTGTTCATCCGCGCAGCGAATTTCGGTGCCGAGCCTGCGACGGCCATCGAGTGCAGGATGCGTCCGGTGGAATACAGGCCGGCGTTGAGAGAGGACAGCGCCGCAGTGAGGACCACAAGATTCATGATCGCATCGGCACCTTCGACGTCGATGGCTCCGAAGAATGTCACGAACGGACTCTCACCGGCCTGATAGGCGGTGTACGGCAACAGCAGTGACAGCAGCAGAACCGAGCCGACATAGAACACGACGATGCGAACGATGACGGTGTTGATCGCCTTGGGGATGACCTTCTCCGGGTTCTGCGTCTCCCCGGCTGCGGTGCCGACCAGCTCGATCGAGGCGTAGGCGAACACGACGCCCTGGATCACGACGATCGCCGGCAGCAGTCCGTTGGGGATGAGACCACCGTTGTCGGTGAGGACGCTCAGGCCCGGTTCCTGCCCGTCGATGGGTGTGCCGAAGATGACGTAGTAGGTACCGATCGCCAAGAAGGTCACCAGCGCAACGACTTTGATGAGCGCGAACCAGAACTCCAGCTCGCCGAACACCTTGACCGACACCAGATTCAAGCCGAGCACGAGCACCAAGCCTACCAGCGCGAACACCCACTGGTCCACGTTGCCCAGTGGTGCCCAGTACTTCTTGAAGAAGTTCATGTAGAGCGCGACAGCCGTAACATCCACGACGGCCGTCATCGCCCAGTTCATCCAGTACAGCCATCCGGCCGCGAAAGCGACCTTCTCCCCGAAGAACTCGCGGGAGTACGAGACGAACGATCCCGACGACGGGCGATGCATCACCAGCTCGCCCAGTGCGCGCAGGATCAGGAACGCGAAGAAGCCGCACAGCGCGTACACGAGCACCAGGGCCGGCCCAGCGTCGTGCAGTCGGCCGCCGGCACCCATGAACAGGCCCGTACCGATAGCGCCGCCGATAGCGATCATCTGAATCTGCCGGGGCGCCAATTCTTTACGAAAGCCGGCGTCGGGTTCACTGAAAGCTTGCTTCTGTGTCGGGTTCTCGGTGCTCATCGCGTTACCTCGTCGACGTCTCGGGAGCAACGGAATGCTCGGTGGGAGCCACCCGCAGGTTCGCGAGATGCTCGGGGCTCAGCAATCGATCGAGTTCCTCGCGCGCCAGCAACCCCTTCTCGAGTACGAGATCGACGACATTGCGGCCACTGACCAGTGCTTCCTGCGCAATGGCAGTCGATTCCACGTAGCCGAGGTACGGGCTGAGCGCGGTGACCAGACCGATGGAGTTCTCCACGCGCTCACGCAGCAGATCCACATTGGCGGTGATTCCGTCGACACATCGATGCGCGACGGTGCGGCAGGCGGCACTCAGGTGCGCCATACCGTCGGACAGGGATTTGACGATGATCGGCTCGAATGCGTTGAGCTGCAGCTGCCCTGCCTCGGCGGCCATCGTGATGGTGACGTCGTGGCCGATCACCTCGTAGGCGACCTGATTGAGAACCTCGGGAATGACGGGGTTCACCTTGCCGGGCATGATCGACGAACCCGCCTGCATCGGAGGCAGATTGATCTCGTTGAATCCGGCGCGCGGACCGGAGGACAGCAGGCGCAGGTCGTTGCAGATCTTCGACAGCTTCACCGCAACACGCTTGAGCACACCGGACAGGTGCACGAACTGGCCGACATCCTGCGTCGCCTCGATGAGGTCCGTCGCGGTGACGAGCGGCAGGCCGGTGATGGTGCGCAGGTGCGCGACGGCAGATTCGGTGTAGCCGGCGGGAGCGTTGAGGCCGGTGCCGATGGCGGTGGCCCCGAGGTTGATCTCGTGCACCAGCAGCGCTGCTTCTTCCAACCGTGAGCAGTCCTCGTCGATCATGATCGCGTAGGTGCCGAACTCCTGGCCCAGGGTCATCGGCACCGCGTCCTGCAGCTGGGTTCGGCCCATCTTGACCACGGTGGCGAACTCGCTTGCTTTGCGGGAGAACGAATCTCGCAGCACCTTCATCGAGGCGATGAGCTCGTGGACGGCGAAGATGGTCGCGATGTTGACCGACGTCGGGTACACGTCGTTGGTGGACTGCGAGGCGTTCACGTGCTCGTTGGGGTGCAGCATGCTGTAGTCGCCGTGCGGATGCCCGAGGATCTCCAGGGCGCGATTCGCGATCACCTCGTTGGCGTTCATGTTGGTCGAGGTGCCCGCGCCGCCCTGAATGACGTCGACGACGAACTGCTCGTGCCACTGGCCGTCGAGAATTTCCTGACACGCCCCGCGAATCGCTTCCCCGCGGGTGGCGTCGAGAATTCCGAGATCCTGATTGGCCGACGCGGCCGCCCACTTCACCGCCGCGAGTCCGCGAACCAGGTGTGCATTGGTGGAGATCGGGCGCCCGGTGATGGGGAAATTCTCCAGGGCTCGCAGAGTGTGGATTCCCCAATACACGCTCGTCGGGATGTCACGTTCCCCGAGAAGATCCTTCTCGATACGGGTATCGGCCACAGTGCGCTCCTAGATGGGGGTGTCCAGCTGTCCAGCTGTCTGACAGGTAGAGTGTGGCGCAGAACACCTCGTCGGTCAACCCCGGGCTAAGATCACGTCATGAACCTGTCGGACAGCTGGGCAGTCAGTGCGCCCACGAATGCCCGCATGAGCGCAGCCGAGGCGGTGTTCGCAGACCTACGCGCAGCGATCTCTTCGGGAGATCTCCCCGTTGGGCAGAAGCTGCCGTCCGAGGCCGCGCTCGCCACCCGCCACAGCGTCAGCCGCTCGGTCATCCGCGAGGCGCTGCGCTCCTGCCATGCCCTCGGTCTGACCGAAACCAAAACGGGACTGGGCACCTTCGTCGTCCGCGATCGCGTCGGCAGCGACCTCGACATCGGCAATTACGCCGCCCGTGAATTGATGGAGGCCCGCCCCCACGTGGAGATCCCCGCGGCCGGCTGGGCCGCGGAGCGTCGCACCGAGGAGGAGCTGACGGTGCTCGCCGGCCTGGCCGACGAGATGCGCTCCGAAGACGACCACGAGGCCTGGGTTCTGCTGGACGCTCAGTTCCATACGGCGATCGCGCGGGCGAGCAAGAACCGCGTGTTCGAGGCGATCATCGTCGACATCCGGGATGCGTTGACGCGGCAATCGGAGACCCTCAACCTCGTCGCCCACCGGCAGCAGCAGTCCAATGTGGAGCACGATGCCATCGTCGACGGCATCCGATCGGGCCGGTACGACGACGCCGCGCATGCCATGACTGCGCACCTCGATGCCGTCAGGGGTGCAGTGGAGTCACTCGCCGATAGTCCCGGTGCGAACGCGACAGACTAAGCTGCGGGCCGTGACGAAGGTACTGAACTCCCTCCCGGTCGGCGAACGAATCGGCATTGCATTCTCCGGCGGTCTCGACACCTCGGTGGCCGTGGCATGGATGCGCGAGCACGGCGCGATTCCGTATGCCTACACCGCAGACATCGGCCAGTACGACGAGCCTGATCTGTCCGATGTGCCCGAGCGCGGCCTGGCCTACGGGGCCGAGCAGGCGCGGCTCATCGACTGCCGTGAACCGCTCGTCGAGGAGGGCTTGGCGGCTCTGACGTGCGGCGCGTTTCATATTCGTTCGTCGCTGCAGACGTACTTCAACACCACCCCGCTCGGCCGCGCGGTGACCGGCACCATGCTGGTGCGTGCCATGGCCGAAGACGGCGTCTCGATCTGGGGCGACGGATCGACGTACAAGGGAAACGACATCGAGCGGTTCTACCGCTACGGGCTGCTCGCCAACCCACAGCTGCGGATCTACAAGCCATGGCTGGACGAGGCGTTCGTGACCGAGCTCGGCGGCCGCCACGAGATGTCGGAGTGGCTGTCCAAGCGCACCCTCCCCTACCGAGATTCCGCCGAGAAGGCGTACTCCACCGACGCCAACATCTGGGGTGCCACCCACGAAGCGAAGAAGCTCGAGTACCTCGACACGTCCCTAGAGATCGTCAGCCCCATCATGGGCGTCCGGTTCTGGGACCCCGAGGTGGAGATCGCTCCCGAGGAGGTCACCGTCGAGTTCGAGCGCGGCCGCCCGGTGCGGATCAACGGCAAGAGCTTCGACAGCCCCGTCGACCTGGTCATGGAAGCCAACGCCATCGGCGGCCGCCACGGTCTCGGCATGAGCGACCAGATCGAGAACCGCATCATCGAAGCCAAGAGCCGCGGCATTTACGAGGCCCCCGGAATGGCGTTGCTGCACATCACCTACGAGCGCCTCGTCAACGCCATCCACAACGAGGACACCGTCGCGTCGTACCACAACGAGGGCCGACGACTCGGACGCTTGCTGTACGAGGGACGCTGGTTCGACCCGCAGGCACTGATGCTGCGCGAAGGCCTGCAGCGCTGGGTCGGCAACGTCGTCAGCGGCAGCGTCACAGTGCGTCTGCGCCGCGGCCAGGACTTCACCATCGTCGACACCCAGGGCACCAACTTCAGCTACCACCCCGAGAAGCTGTCGATGGAACGCAGCCAGGGCCAGGCATTCTTCCCCGGCGACCGCATCGGACAGTTGACGATGCGCAACCTCGACATCGCCGATTCCCGTAGCAAACTCGAGCAGTACGCCGCGCAGAATCAGCTCACGGCCTGGGGCGACCTGATCGGCGAACTACCCGCAGGCGGAGCCGACGCCATCGCCGCAAGCAGCCCCGACGCTTCCGTGGACTCCTCGGCACTCGATCACGCCGCCATCGAGTCCGGCACAGACTAGGGGCCGCCCAACTGGGTCGTTCCGCAGGCTCCACTCCTGCTGCCGAACTCGAAGTTATGGACGGATTTCAGCGGATTTCCGTCCATAACTTCGAGTTCGGCTACTCTTCGGGCTCGGTGAGCCCTTCATGCTCGTCGCGCTCCGCCCACTCGAGTAACTCGTCGATCGCAAATACTGCATCGTCGATGCCCGCGTGCAGGTCACCCAGATCGGCGAATCTGGCAGGCACCGTGTAGATCGTGAACTCGCGCGGATCCACGCTCGCCACTTCGTCCCACAAGATCGGCGTCGACACCGTCGCCTGCTGATTTCCCCGCACCGAATACGCGCTGGCGATGGTGTGATCACGGGCATTCTGGTTGTAGTCGACGAACAACTTCGACGGGTCGCGATCCTTGCGCCACCACGTGGTGGTGACGTCCTCCGGTGCGCGGCGCTCCACTTCACGCGCGAAAGCCAGTGCTGCCCTTCGCAAGTCCTTGAATCCGTGCGCCGGATCGATTCGAACGTAGATGTGCAGACCATGACCTCCTGAGGTCTTGGGCCAACCGACGGCACCGAGATCTCCCAGAACTTCCTGCACCACCGCCGCCACGCGTCGGACTCGGTCGAAGGAACAGTCGGGCATCGGATCGAGGTCGATGCGCCACTCGTCGGGCATCTCGACATCGGCGCGGCGGGAGTTCCACGGATGGAACTCGACGGTCGACATCTGCACCGCCCACGCCACATGCGCCAACTCCGTCACGCACAGCTCGTCGGCAGTGCGGTTGTACCGGGGAAACGTCACCTGCACGGTCTCGAGCCACGGCGGCGCCCCGTTGGGCACGCGCTTCTGGTGCACCTTGTCGCCGGCGAGGCCCTTGGGGAAACGGTGCATCATGCAGGGCCGCTCCCGAAGCGCACGCACGATGCCGTCGCCGACGCTCAAGTAGTAGTTCACCAGGTCCAACTTGGTGGCCCCGCTCTCGGGGAAATACACCCGATCGGGATTGGAGATGCGGACGATGCGGTCACCGACCGGTAACTCGATCGATGGAGAGCTACTGACCATGAGATCGAGGGTAAGCGATCAAGCGCGAAGCGTAATGCCGTATCGGTCTCGCTTGCGGTAGATGGTCGCGCGGCTCATGCCCAGTTCCTCCGCCGCCTCGCTCATCGTGATGCCGGGGCGAGAGAGCACACGGATCATCTCGTCGCGCTCGAACGTCTCGATGCGGGTGAGCCGGTGGGTGGTGTGCGAGAGCACCTCCGGCGGCAGGTGTTCGACGCCGATGACGTCGGCTCGAATCGCAGCATGATGCATCACCGTCGCCACTTCCGCCACGTTGCCCGGCCAAGCGTATTCACGCAGTGCCCGCTCGGCGGCGCCGGTCAGCGTGACCGCCCGGCCGCGCACCCGGCCCGCCAGGTGCAGCGCGAGCGGCGCGATGTCGTCGGGTCGGTGCCGAAGTGCAGGCAATTCGACGACCGTGCGCAGCAATCCCGCGAGTGCATGCGGAACGTCGTCGTAGTTCGATGCCGTCACCGTCACCGGCACGCCTGTTCCCGCTCGGCGCAGTAGCTCGGCCAACGTGTCCGCCGCACGGGCGGGCAGCCTGTCGACATCCCGAATGACCACGGCGGTATCGGGTTTCGGCAATTCGGGAGTCCACAGGTCGAGCCAAGCTTCGACGTCACGCGCAGCGGGTGCACCGGCACTGAGAATGCGTCCCCGGGGCCGAGATGCCCGCAGCGCCCGGGCCAGGACGGTGGCTCGACCCGATCCTGCCTCGCCGACCATCAATACCGAACCATGATCGACGAGCGCTGATTTCGCAGACGCGAGCGCACCGCGCCACGCCGGCGAGAGGTCGTCGACGATGCCGGATCCCGCTCCGCTGTGCGCTGTCTCGACCCGGAACACCTCACCGCGCGGGGCCGGCCGAGGCTGCTGGCCCTGCGACCGTGCGAGCATCATGGCCGAGGTGTTCCCGGCCGCCGATTGAGCAAGGGCCAGAAGCAGATCCGACGACGACTGCGACCACGTGGTGAGGTTGACGCACCCCTCGACCCGGCCGGTCAGTGGATCGAGCACCGGAGCAGCCGCACAGGTGTAACCGGCCAGGGAGAGCGAATAATGCTCGTCGGCCTTCACCACCGCGGGCACCCGATCCGCCAGGGCCAGTGCGAGTCCGTTGGTCCCCGTCTGATCCTCGGCATACGAGAACCCGGGTGCCAGATGGACACGATCGAGGGCGGCGAGCAATTCGCGGTCGGCGCTGACGCGATCCAGCACGAGGCCGTCGGCGTCGGTGAGCATCATCGATACCGGCTCGTTCGCCAACGTGTCGCGCAGGCCGTCCAGTACCTCTCGGCCACACCGGTAGAACAGGGATTCACCGTCGTAGGTACCGGAGAAGACGGGAGCAACCTCGTCCAGCGAGACGCCGTACCGCTGACTGCGGTGCCAGGATGCGAGAAGACGGTGCGAGACGGCAGCGAGGGGCTCCGAGTGGAGTCGGGCACGCGCGAGACCCTCCGATTCAGCCATGTGACCCACGTTACATTCGCATGTCGCAGTCTCAGTCTGTCGATCGTCTCGAATTGAGACAGCAAGAGGCCCTCGAGGCGACCCCACCGCCTTACCGTCGTGCACAGACAAACGTGACCCACGTCACGAACCGCAATTCGGGAGGCTCACGCATGTACACCAAGAACGGCGAAAACTTCTTCATCGTCGACGCTCACGTCGCCCTGTGGGACGCGCGGCAGGAGAACCAACGCAACATCCACGGCAAGCAGTTCATCGACTGCTTCTACGACTACCACCGCAACCTCTCCCCCGAGAGCGAGCTGTGGACCTACGACGAATACCTGTACCAGGGCGGCGAGCGGCTGATGCACGACCTGTTCGAGATCGGCTACGTCGACCACGCGATCTTCCAGCCCGCTCACCTGGGCGAGTTCTATCATCGCGGGTTCGGCCAGACGGACGAGGCCTCCGCGCTCGCCGCAGCTCACCCGGACAAGCTGACTTACAACCACCACTTCGACCCGCGCAACGGCGAGCGTGGCCTCGATCAGCTGCGTGCGGACGCAGAACGATTCGGGCTCAAGGGCGTCAAGCTTTACACCGCCGAATGGAACGGAGATTCCCGCGGCTACAAGCTCGACGACGACTGGACTCGTCGCTACCTCGAGGTGTGCCGCGAACTGGGCATCAAGAACATCCACGTGCACAAGGGCCCGACCATCCGGCCGCTCGATCGCGACGCGTTCGATGTCGCGGACGTCGATCACGTGGCCACCGACTTCACCGATCTGAACTTCGTCGTCGAGCACTGCGGACTGCCGCGCCTCGAGGATTTCTGCTGGATCGCCACCCAGGAGCCCAACGTGTATGCCGTTCTTGCCGTGGCCATTCCGTTCATGCACACGCGCCCGAAGTACTTCGGGCAGATCATGGGTGAGCTGCTGTACTGGTTGGGCGAGGACCGAATCTTCTTCTCTTCCGACTACGCGCTGTGGACACCCAAGTGGCTGGTCGAAGGATTCGTCGACTTCCAGATCCACGAATCCCTCGACGAATACGCGCCCATCACGATCGAGCAGAAGAAGAAGGTCTTGTGGCTCAACGCCGCCAAGCTCTACGACATCCCGGTGCCGGCAGAACTGCAGTTGCCCGACGCCGACGAGACCGAGACCGGGCCGCGTCAGCCCGAACGCGCCGACCTCGCGGCGGTGTGAGATGACGACAGCGACGACGACCAGAAAAGACGAGGCGTACGCCGCCCTCGGTGTCGTCCTGGATCCCGAATTGGACGAGCCGATCACCGATCTCGGCTTCGTCCGATCCCTCGAAGTCGACGAGGGCACCGTCCATCTTCATCTGCGGTTGCCCACGTCGTTCTGCTCGCCGAACTTCGCGTACCTCATGTCGGGCGATGCGAAAGACGTGTTGACGGCGTTGCCGTGGACCGAGCGCGTTCTCGTCGAACTGGACGATCACCACGACTCGGACAAGATCAACGCCGGCCTCGCCGCCGACGCGGGATACCGGGGCACCTTCGGACACGAGGCCGAAGAGGACCTCGACGAATTACGAGCGACGTTCCGGCGCAAGGCGTATGTGGCAGCGATGGAGCGCTCGCTCATGGCATGGTTGCGCGCCAATCCCGACTCGACCGAGAACGATTTGACCGCAGTGGTTCTGGGCGATCTGCCGGATGATCGCACCTCATCGGCGTTGCTCCGCCGCCGCGAAGCACTCGAACTTCGTACAGATCCAGCCGCTCCGGCTCTGGTCGACCACTCCGGCCGCCCGCACACCGGAGATCTGACGATGGTGATGCGGCGAGCCCGCGCCACCCGCGTCTCGATCGACGGCAACGCGCACTTCTGCCGCGGGCTGCTCCAGACCCGCTACCCCGGCGCGGAGGAACAGCAAGTCCCTCGCGAGGAAGGTGCGTTCATCCCCCTCGCCACCCTCACCGTCCAGCACAGCACTACACAGGAGCATTCACGATGAGTTCGATGCGCGCCGTCCAGGTCGTCGGCTATCACAAGAATCTGGAGATGACCGAGGTTCCGATTCCGGAAGTACAGGGCCCACTCGACGTCATCGTCAGGATCGGCGGCGCAGGCGTGTGCCGTACCGATTTGCACATCCTCGAAGGCCAGTGGGCCGAGAAGTCGGGCGTCACACTGCCTTACACGATCGGGCACGAGAACGCCGGGTGGGTGCACGCCGTCGGCTCGGCCGTCACCAACGTTCGCGAGGGCGACAAGGTGATCCTGCACCCACTCGTGACGTGCGGACTGTGCCGAGCCTGCCGATCCGGAGACGACGTCCATTGCGAGACGAGCGATTTCCCCGGCATCGACACGAACGGCGGATACGCCGATTACCTACGGACCAATGCACGGACGGTCGTCAAGATCGACGATTCACTCGAACCGTCCGCGGTGGCCGCGCTGGCCGATGCCGGTTTGACGGCGTATCACGCGGCGGCGAAGGCGGCCCGGCGGCTGACGCCCAGGGACAAGTGCGTCGTCATCGGAGCAGGCGGTCTGGGCCACATCGTTATTCAGGTACTCGAGGCGCTCTCCCCCGCCGAACTCATCGTCATCGACCGCAATGCCGATGCGGTGAAGCTCGCCCTCACCCTGGGCGCAGATCACACGGTGGTCGCCGACGGTACCCAGGTGGATCAGATCATGGAACTCACCGGCGGATTCGGAGCCGAAGTGGTACTCGACTTCGTCGGTGAGAACGGCTCCACCGCAGAAGGATTGGCGATGACCAGGCGAGCGGGCGACTACCACGTCATCGGGTACGGCGAGAACGTCGACGTGCCGACCATCGACCTGGTCTCGGCGGAGAAGAACATCATCGGCAATCTTGTCGGCTCCTACAACGACCTGTGCGATCTGATGTCCCTCGCCGCACGCGGTGCCGTCAACCTGCACACGCAGACGTACGCGCTCGACGACTTCCAGAGCGCCATCGACGACCTCGACAACGGACGGGTTCGCGGCCGCGCGATTCTCGTACCGTGAAATCGGGTAGAACCGAGATTCGTCACTACAACCACAGGGAGCGACGTTGATCTTCATCACCGCCAAGTTCAAGGTGAAGCCCGAGCACGCCGACAACTGGCCCGAGATCTCGCGCGATTTCACCGAAGCATGCCAGGCCGAAGAAGGATGCCTCTGGTACTTCTGGTCGCGCACGCTCGACGACCCCTCCGAGTACGTCCTGGTGGAGGCGTTCAAGGATCCCGATGCCGGTGCCGCCCATGTGAATTCGGATCACTTCAAGCAGGCCCAGCAAGATCTCCCGCCGTACCTGCAGGAGACGCCGAAGATCATCAGCCAAGAGGTGGACGGCACCGACTGGAACGAACTGGGCGAGCTCGCAGTCGACTAGTTCGACTCGCGATCCCGGACCACCTGGCTCAGCGTCATCACGGCGTCGGCGAATTGCCCAGGCAATTCCTGCGGCGGGTTGTGGCCGCAATCGACCTGACGCACGTCGATCAGATCGGTGAAGTGCCCCGCGTGGTCCGGGCGGCCGTACAGGGAGGCGACGGTGTCCTCGGTCGGATCGATCACGACCGTGGGCACCGTGATCCTCGGCTGTCCCGTCAGCAGCTCCTGCGTCGCTGCGTAGGCCGCGTCCCCCGCCTCGATGCCGTATCGGTGCCGGTAGGAATGCACCGACACGTCCACGAAGTCGGGGTTGTCGAACGAGGGCGCGGTGGCCGCGAATTCGGAGTCACCGAACCTCCAGGTAGGCGACCAATCCGTCCACAGTGTCTGTGCAATCTCTTCGCGGTATGCCGCCAGCCCGGCCCGGCCTCGCTCGGAGTGCAAGTAGTACTGGTACCAGTACCGCTTCTCGAGGTGCGGCGGCACCGGCGTGGACACCGCCGCCGCGATGTCTTGCACCAGATATCCGGAGACACTCACCAGGCCGGACACCAGCTCCGGCCACAGCGCGGCGACGACGCAGGCGGCTCGCCCACCCCAGTCGTAGCCCGCGACGATGGGCTCGTTCAGCCCGAGCGCGATGATCAGCTCGCGGAGGTCGTGGCCGATCGCCGCCTGCTCACCGGATCGCATCGTGCCCCCGTCGACGAAGCGGGTCGGTCCGAAACCGCGCAGGTACGGTACCACCACGTCATAGCCGGATTCGGCGAGCAGCCGGGCGACGTCATCGTAACCGCGCGGGTCGTACGGAAACCCGTGCAACAGCACCACCGAACGGCCGGACGGATCACCGACGCGGTCGAAGGCGACGTCCAGCACTCCTGCGCGAATCATCATGGGTCCATGCTCGCATTGTGCAGCCGACTGTCAGCTACTCAACACCTCCTGCATGCCGGGCGCGAGGACGTCCGACAGGTCGGTCCATGGGACGGTGATGGTGATGAGGCCGATGCCATAGGCCCCCACCTGATAGTCACCGAAGTGAATGTTCATCCCTTCCGGTGATGCCGTCCAGTTCGCGAAGTTGGCCACCGTCGGTTCGATTCCCGATCGCTCGAAACTCTCGCCTGCGCGGGTGGTCGGAAGAATCTTCGCTGCTTGGTCGGACAGCCTGGAAAGACCGGAATCCAGGTCGCTGAAGGCATCGCCGAGAGAGATCGGTTGCGCGGTGTCCGCGTTGATGGTCACGGTCGCAAGCAGTGAATTGCCATGCGCTCCGGGTGGCACGGCGATCCAATCGGTGATCTGTTCGGCACTGATCACGCGCCGACCGACGTAGGTCGCACCCGTCGAGTAGCCGTCGCTGAGAGCGAAGTCGTATCCGTAGTCGCCGTCGATCTGATCCTGTAACGCCGCCCGCATCGACTCGTTGAACTCCGCCGTCACGGCGGGATTCCCAGCACTGAGCTGCGGAATTGCGACTTCGTAGGTCGCATTGTCCGTCGATCCGGTGACCCGAATACTGCCGACGACGTACGGCTCGACGGCATCCGAGGTAGTGGGCGGCGTTGTACTCGTCGGCTCGGCGCGCTCGGTCGTGACGGTGACATCCGTGGTCGTCGGTGCCGACGCCGGCGTGGCGGTTCCCGAGGTGGAGCAACCCGCGAGGGCCGCGGTCACGGCCAGTGCGGCGGCCACCGAACGAATACGAGTCATGCCCGACCCTAACCGGGTAGCACCGCGAATCGGGTGCAGCCGACCGCGCTCAGCGCTGCCTATTGCACCCGATTCGAACGCGAAAAAGCCCGGCACCTCGAAAGATGCCGGGCTTTTCTCGTGCGTAGGGCTGGACTCAGAAGTCCATGCCGCCCATGCCACCGGTCGGATCGCCTGCGGGCGCTCCGGCCTTTTCGGGCTTGTCGGCGACGACGGCCTCGGTGGTGAGGAACAGAGCCGCGATGGACGCTGCGTTCTGCAGTGCCGAGCGGGTGACCTTGACCGGGTCGTTGATGCCTGCAGCGAGCAGGTCCTCGTACTCGTTGGTCGCGGCGTTGAGGCCGTGACCGGCGGGCAGGTTGGAGACCTTGTCCGCAACGACGCCGGGCTCGAGGCCTGCGTTGAATGCGATCTGCTTGAGCGGGGCGGACAGTGCGACGCGAACGATGTTCACGCCGGTTGCCTCGTCACCGTCGAGCTTGAGGTTGTCGAGTGCGGGCGCTGCCTGGAGCAGTGCCACGCCGCCACCGGCGACGATGCCTTCTTCGACGGCTGCCTTGGCGTTACGCACGGCATCTTCGATGCGGTGCTTGCGCTCCTTGAGCTCGACCTCGGTTGCCGCTCCGGCCTTGATGACTGCAACGCCGCCGGCCAGCTTGGCCAGGCGCTCCTGCAGCTTCTCGCGGTCGTAATCGGAATCGGAGTTCTCGATCTCGGCGCGGATCTGGTTGACGCGACCGGCGATGGCGTCGGAATCTCCCGAGCCCTCGACGATGGTGGTCTCGTCCTTGGTGATGACGACCTTGCGTGCCTGACCGAGCAGCTCGAGTCCGGCGGTCTCCAGGGAGAGGCCGACCTCTTCGCTGATGACCTCGCCACCGGTGAGGA
>NZ_JASHKQ010000010.1 GCF_030056795.1 Rhodococcus sp. IEGM 1381
GACCAAGGCCATCGGAACGTCGTCACGTGAGCTGATGTCGATCGCGGGCGGCCGCATGTGTGGCCGCCCACGATGCGTCGGTCCAGCCGATCGCGGAGACGTCGTGCATGTTCGGATAAGCAATTACGCACCTGATCCGATGTATATTTCAAGCATGGCTCTGCGGAACGCGATACTCGCTGCCCTGCTTGACGGCGAATCCTCCGGTTACGACTTGGCGAAATCATTCGATGTCGCAGTAGCGAATTTTTGGAGTTCCACTCCGCAGCAGCTCTATCGTGAACTCGATAAAATGGAGATCGACGGGCTCGTCGAAGCACGCCTCGTCGCGCAGCAGCGACGCCCGAACAAGCGAATGTTCGCACTGACGCCCTCCGGCAGAGCGGCCTTGCACGAGTTCATCGAACGCGAGCCGAAACCGACCGCGATCCGGGACGAACTACTGGTCCAGGTCGAGGCCATGGACGGAGACGACATCGAATCGGTGCGCGCGCATCTGGACACGAAAAAGGCAGCAGCACAACAGAAACTGCAGCAGTACCAATCGTCGCGCGAGTACCTGCTCAGCGGACGAACCGAACGCGATTACCTGGCCCACACCGACCGCATCGGCCATTTCCTCACCCTCGCGCGAGGAATCGCATTCGAGGAAGAAACCATACGCTGGTGCGCGTACGCGCGCGGGGTGCTCGAGGATCGGTAGCTCTACAGCGAGGTTCCGGTACGTCCGTATCCTTGGCATCGGACATTCGTGAACCACCCCCGCGAAGCGATCTCCCTACTCGTCGCAGCGGCAGGGGCCGCGACGTCTGCAACCGCCCGCACAAGCTGTGGTCTGCAAGCATCCTATTCGTCGACACCGGTCACATCACCTGTTTCGGTGTGTTGTTGGGAATCGTAATGGACCCCATTTCCGCCCGCTCGCTTTGCTGCGTACATCGCGCTGTCGGCTCGGTTCCAGGCTCGCTCGAAGTCAAGCCAACGTGTTCCAACTGCGAGGTGAGCGACGCCGACACTCATTGTGACCTGCGGCTCCGGGCATCCTGCCAGCCTGGTCTGGAGGCGCGTTACCTGCTCGATGGCAGTGTGCAAGTCAACGTAGGAAACGATCGCGAATTCCTCGCCTCCGGTTCGCGCGGTGATCGCAGGAGGCGGGAAGGTCTCCAGGATCGCCTCGGCGGTTGTCCGAAGGACCTGATCTCCCAGTTCGTGACCGTACCGATCGTTGACGAGCTTGAAACCGTCGAGGTCCACCACCAGAACCGCAGCTCCAGCGGTACCCGAGAGAGGCTTCGATTCTCGCTCGGCGACCGCAGCCGCCAACCCGCGCCGATTGCGCAACCCTGTCAGCGGATCGTAGAAGGCATTGGCAGCATCGCTGCGCAGGAGCAATAGGAGTGCCTGGGTCAGCATTGGCACTGAGAACAGCACGAGAGCCAAAGTACTGAAATAACCCCACGCCAGCACCACATCGGCCGAAGGCGCGGTGACCGCTCTCGCAAGCAGGATTCCCGCGACGAGGAGGGCCCAGGCCTGATGAGCCAAGAAGAGCTTCGGACCGTGGAAAGCCGCGATGTAACTGCCGACTATTCCGAGCGCTGCCGCGCTTGGTAGGGCGACGAACGGGTCAGCCAGCATGAGCAAAATACCGGCCCCGATGAATTCCAAGCAGAGGACGAAGAGTCGCGATACTTGCTCCGAGGGAAACGGTCCGCGGACCCACGCTGCCCCAGTGACCGCCATTGCGGCGGCGACGGCATGCCCGAAGGTCTCCGCAGACGAGGATGAGAAACCTGCCGGAGTGTGAATTGCGCTAATGCACATGCCAGCCAGGAACCAGCACCAGATACCCACCGCGATGTGATTGTGGCTCAACAACGAACTGTTGCGGTGGTAAGCCACAGACCACGCGTAGTCAGCGGGAAACGACCACCACTGGTGAATCAGACGCATGTCGATCGTCGCCTTCACGCACTAAGAGGGCGTCACCACGACTCGACACCCGTGTGGCGAGCCGTCCCCGTGCCCCGCAGCGACAGAAGCCATTCTGTCAGTCGTGTCCGTGCATCTCTAATAGTGGGCCAAAGCGACGGCCACTCACAACGGCAACGTGCCGTGTGCCCCGGGCCATCTGCCTGCAAGCGGGCGATGGTCGGAGCTGTCAGGCCGGCGACACGACACCCGGGCGGCCTGACAGCACCGGCGCGGCCCGTGAGCAGGATCGAGGCGACATCGTCGTACAGAAAACAGCTCCCACCGCAAGCGCGGCCACGCTGGCCTGGACCGCGACGTCGTGGCGGATGCGCCGCCGTCTCTGATAAGACGTGCTCGCGCACTACGGCTAACCCACGCAGTGTCGGCCCGTAACCCGCAGCGCTCGATCTATCATCGGTCCGCGAGAGGGTGAGAGGGAGACCTCAGACGTAGCCGATCGTCATGTCCAGGTGAAACGGGCATCGACGCGAGTGGTCGTCCGCCATCGACACAATAGTCATTCAGGAAGACCTCGTCGCGTGTGAGTGGTTGTCCGTTCACGCCGTCGGAGTTGAGAAGGTGCGCTGACGAGGGCGAACCTCAGGCACTGGGTTGCGCCCAGCGACCGGATGCAATCGATTCGGACATGGCATCGAGTACCCCGGCGCTGCGGACGGCGTCTCATAGCGTTGCGCCGCATGGCTTACCATCCCCAGTCAGCCCAACGACCGCTCGGCAGTCTCTGCGATGGCCTTGAAGAAGCGCATTGCCTCGATGACTTTGAGGTCGTCGTAACCGATGGAGGATGCCGAACCGGGTTGGAATGCGCCGTACTCTCCGTGCGAAGGTCCGACGTAGACGGTCGATGCGGGTTGATCCTGGTATCGGTCACCTGTGCTGAGGGATAGTTCGCCCAGTCGGCGGAAGTCCCAGGACACAGCACCTTTCGTGCCGTGGATCTCGAATCCGTACGCGTTCTGATCGCCGACGGCCACGCGGCTGGCCTCCAGAACGACGCGCGCTCCGCTGTGCAGGCGGAGTTGGCTGCTGACGAAGTCCTCGTTCTCGACGGCCCCGCGTTCACCCCCGGCTGCGAGAGCGTGTCCGGTGGTGGAGCCGTTCGGCTTCGTTCGCTCGGGAACGAAGATCGCGGTGTCTGCCACCAGCGACTCGATGTCGCCCAGGAGGTAATAGACCAGTCGGCTCCGTGCGAGGCGAGATCGCCCAGCACTCCGTTGCCCCCCACGAGCCCACTCGAAGCGCCGGCGAGCGGACTCAGCTGGGTTGGACGCTCAGGACCGGTACGGGTGACATCATCAGTAGGCGCTGAGTGATGCTGCCCAGCAACGCTTTGCCGACGCGACTGCGTCTTTTGATTCCGATGACGAGTCGCGTCACTTCGGGATGTGCGTCGATCTCGTCGAGGACAGCTGTTGCTGGATCGCGGTCTGCGCGTCCGGCACGGTCGATGACCAGCACAGCAAGCTCTGCGTCGAGGCCGCTGACGTCGAGTCCGCCGAGAGTCAAGTTCACCACGATCAGTTCGGTGCGCATGGCGCGTGCTTCGTCGGCCGCGACGCGCAGGGCGTGGCGGCCTTCTTCGTTGTCGGTTACTGCAACCAGTATTGCCATGTCGTGTCGTCCTTTCTATGCGTTCTGTTCACGAATATTCGCGACGGAATCGGGCCTCTAACTCTTCGAGCGATTGCCCGCGTGTCTCCGGTACCTGGGTGACGATGAAGATCAGTGCCAGGATTCCGAGCCCGACGAAGATGAAGAAGGTCGGCGCTATGCCCAGCGCCTCCACGACAGGCGGAAATGCCAGCGCAACAACGGCATTGGCCAACCAGAGCATGAAAACACACACTCCGATTGCGAAGCTACGGATCTTGAGCGGGAAAATTTCGGCCAGCATGAGCCACACGAGGGGGCCGATGGTGCCTTGCATGCAGAAGACGAACAGGACGACGAAGACGAGGATGAAGTACGCCTTCGCCGTGCCGTCGGGCAGCAGTAACGCGGACAGTCCGACCAGGAGGTGGAAGAAGGTCGTCAGCCCGAAGCCGGCTATGAGCATCGTCCGGCGGTTCACCTTGTTCATGATGAGCAAACCGACAGTGATGCCGAGAACGCTGAACAAGCCGTTGAGCGTGTTGGCGATGATTGCGGCGCTGTCGGAGAAGCCGGCGTCGCTGAGCAGTTGTGTGCCGTAGTACATGACCGAGTTGATTCCGGTGAACTGCTGGAAGACGCCGAGGCCGACGCCGATGAAGATGAGCCGCCGGATCCAGCGGACGGACAGGTCTGCGGCACCTCCGGTCTGGGAGAGCTTCTCTTCTTCGGCCAGGGCATGTACTTCGGCCATCTCGGCCACTGCGCGTTCCTCGGTCCGCACCTGCTTCAGAACCGCCAAGGCTTCGTCGTCGCGACCCTGCAGCACGAGCCAGCGCGGACTCTCGGGCATGCGCAGCATGCCGACGAACAGCGCGATCGCGGGAAAGAGTGCGACTACGAGCATGTAGCGCCAGACCGATTCGTGGTCACCCCAGATATTGAAAATGATGGCGTTGATGATGAAGGCCGCGAACTGGCCGCTGACGATCATGACTTCGTTGCGGGTGACCAGCGATCCGCGTCGTTCGGCAGGTGCGACCTCGGAGAGATAGACCGGGACCGTGGCGGATGCGCCGCCGACTGCAAGGCCGAGGATGAATCGGAATACCGCGAGCACCTCCCACGACGGGGCAAGCACGCATCCGATCGTGCCGAGAGCGAAGACGCCGGAGAGCAGCAAGATGTTGTGGCGTCGCCCGTATTTGTCGGACAGACGCCCTCCCACCAGTGCGCCGATCGCGGCGCCGAAGATGAGGATGCTGACGACGAGACCTTCGGTGAACGAGGTGAGCCCGAGGTCGTCTTTCATCGGTTCGAGGGCACCGTTGATCACTCCGGTGTCGTAGCCGAACAGGAGGCCGCCGAACGTTGCGACGACGGCGATGACGCCCAGTCGCCTGGAGTGTGTCCCTGGGGTGTCGGGCGGGAGCGCACTGCGTGAGGTTGGTTGAGCTGAAGACATCTGTTTCTCATCCTCCGATACCCGTGGGTGGCGATGTGCCGGCAGAGCTGAACTCTTTATGTATGTATGTCTTAACATACTCACAGGGGAATGAGAAGTGGGTCACATTGCTTCACCCGCCGAGCCGCCGGTCGAACGCGCGGCGATCGAGAGCGCGTCCTTCGAATCGCCGATGAGCTCGGGTACAAACCCGACGCCACCGCTCAGCTGTTGGCACGAGGACGAATCGGTATAGCCGGTGACTGCAATATTCACCTGCCTCGACTTCTTCCCGGTGACCTGTTGGCCCTCGCGGGTCGAGATCGTGCTCGTTGGCGCACGAGCGCGCGACCGATGCAAATCGGCAGCGCCCGAATCCGAAACCTGAGCTAGTAGCTCTTTCGAGTTCGTCAGGTCGGGTGGATTGGGGTCAGGCGGGCGCGGGAAACGCTGCTGATCGGGTCGGTGCGGTGCCGATGACGGCAGACCGCGTCTCGGTCTTCGACAGCTTCAGGTGCGTCCGGATGGCATGGGTCTAGATTCGTACCGAAATCAGAACACCCGCAGACAAAGACGTTTGAATTCCCATCTGCGTCCTTGAAGCCGGTGAACAATGGAGACGTGGACATCCGAGGTGCGATCTGTCCGTCCTGCCGGGGGCGATTTGGGTCCATCTGCGTTCGATGCCGAGTCATTCGGTTTCTTCGATTTCTTCGACGACGTGCCCGGGATCCCTACTCCGGAACTGATTGCACCGTCGCCTCGAAGTCGAATCTGTTGATTGCACCGATACCAGTCGACTCCTCGGTGCCGATCAACGCGGCGATAGCGGAGCCCCCGTTGGCCGAGACTCGTCCAACTCCGGCCTGCGCCGTCGGATGGTGCACGGCGAGGCGCAGTACGTTGGTGCCACTATCGGTCTTGTTCCAGATGCTGACCTTATCGAGCGGTGAAGGAAGCTGCGGAAGTGGTGCCTGATCGACGATCCGCACGGAGCCGCCCTCGGATACTCCGCCCGAAGAATCGGCGGTGGCACCGACCCCGGGTAGGTACGCGATATCGAACCCGGCTGCGCTCATCAGGTCGTAAATTTTCTTGTTATCGGTTATCTGCTCGACTGCGTAGAAGTGATAGCCGGGTGTTGCATCGTGGCGATCGACCGAGAGCACCCGCTCGCCGAAGGCGAACGGTCCGTCGAAGGGGACTCCGCCGATGGTGCCGCTCTGACATGTCTCTACGCCCATGAGCAACGATGAATTGCCAGGTAGGCCTGGCCCTCCGGGCAAACCGATGAAGCTCGACGAGGTGTATCCGCCGGGCAGTGCAGCGGTCGCGTTCGCAGGAGGAACGGACACGATGGCAGACACCTCGACGCAGTCTCGCGCGGAGAAGCCACCGAGGTCGACCGGGTGCGCGGCGTTCGCGGTGGGAGCCACCGCAATCCCAAGCACGAGGGCAACCGCCGTCACCGATGCCGTCCGGCCTGAAGATATCGAATTTAGCTGCATATCAATCGCTTTCGCTCGAGACGGGTAGGAGATCAGTTCAGTGCGACAAGCTCGTGCAGTGTTCGTCCTGTCCGAACGTCGGTCGTCTCGCCGCGCACCACCGTGAGCTCGAAGGTGGAATCGAAGCGAAAGTAGCCGGGGTGCCCGACAAGTCGGTACAACAGCGGTCGAAAGGCCTTGTGTCCGGCCACGGGAACGTCGTCGAGTAGATCGTGTGCGTGTACAACCTTGTCGACTGTCAGTACGAGCTTGACGACACCGGGAATTTCGATCTTCAGCCACTCCGGGTACTTGCGATTGGCAATTGCGTTGTACTGCATGGGGCCTTCAGTCACTTCTGCTTCGCCTGAGCTGAGAATCACCTCACCCTTGTATGCCAGCATCAGTGGCCGGCTCTCGTGCGCATCGAGCCGGTCCTGCGTCTTCACCAGTGCATACAGGAGCGAATAGTCGTCGTCGTACAAGCGCCCCCAATGCCAGCGGTCGATGACTCTCTTCATATCGCCGGCACCCCAGTTGTGGTCGGCATACCCTCTACCGGTGACGGTTTTCGTCGCTCCTCCGATCGTGATCGACCCCTCGACACGTGCACGGGGAGCAGCGACGACCCAGCCGAACACATCGGTACCGCCGAAGAGCGTTTCGCCCTCGCCAGGCATCCAACTGGGTAGCTCATTGTGAAACCTGAGGTCGAACTCGACGTCCTCCTCCGAAAGCGACAGATGGTGAATCGGCAGGCTGTCCGCCGGGAACTCGGCCCACGCATGATTTCGCCCGACGCGGACGTCGCACCGTGACAGAGCCGCGGAGGCTTCCTTCTTCGAGTAGCGCTTGAAGATTTGGCGGCGGGTACCGTCCGGCGCATAGATGAGAATCTCGACGCTGGGCTTCGCGACGAGTGCAGGCTCCTCAGGCCGACGAAGATTTAGGAATCCGATGATCGTGTGTCCGTCGTCGAGGTGGGCGTCGAAGTACCAGTGCTCGAATCCTGTTCGGCTGCCGGGTACCGGGTGCGCACCATTGTGGCGCGGCAGGACCTTTGTCAATATGGCATCGGTTCTGTCTGGGCCGTTCCAGGTTTCGACGATCTCGGGCGTTGTCATCTGCTCTTCTTTCGTGTCGGTGATCGATCGAGGCATCAGAGGCCGTCGAAGCCGATGTGCACTGTCTTCTCTTCGGTGTCTCCGTCGAGACCCGACCGGCCCAGTTCGCGGCCGATGCCACTGCCTGCGCGTCCACCCCAGGGCAGCGCTGGATCCGGTACTCCCCAGCCGTTGACCCAGACGGTTCCCACCCTCAACTTCTCGACGACAGAATGCACGCGAGAGATGTTCTGTGAGTAGACCATTGCGTTGAGTCCGTATTTGGTGTCGTTTGCGATCGCGATGGCTTCCTCGGTTGTGCGGAAGCTGATGACCGTGGCAACCGGACCGAAGATTTCGTCGCGGGCGATGGTGTGGTCGTTGGTGCCGCGGAACACGGTCGGCTGCGCGTAGAAGCCGGTCTCCTGTTCTCGAATTCCGCCGCAGACCAATTGCGCGCCCTCGGAGATGCCGGACGCGATGTACCCGTTGACGCGCGCGAGCTGCTTGGCATTGACGATCGTGCCCATGGTCGAGCGGTCGTCGAACGGATTGCCGACCACCGCGTTCTCTGCAGCGGCGACGAGTCCGTCGACGACTCGATCGACTACGGACTCGTGCGCCAGCACACGGGTGCCGGCAGCACACACCTGGCCCTGATGGTAGAAGTTTCCCATTGCGATCCAGGGCATCGCTGCGTCGAGATCGGCGTCGTCGAAGATCAGCTGGGGCGCTTTACCTCCCAGTTCGAGAACCAGCTTGCGAAAGCTTGTGCCCGCGAAGCTCTGAATCGACTGCCCCACGGCTGCGCTGCCGGTGAACGAGACCTTGTCGACACCCGAGTGGGATGCAAGAGCCGCCCCCGCAACGGCCCCCAATCCGGTGACCACATTGAGGACGCCGTCAGGAATGCCTGCTGTGGCGGCCAATTCGGCCAGCCGCAGAGTGGACAACGAAGCATCTTCGGCCGGCTTGATGACGACGGTGTTCCCGGCAGCGAGAGCCGGTGCGAGCTTCCAGGCAGCGATGAGCGCGGGATTGTTCCACGGTGTGATCGCGGCTACGACTCCGAGTGGCTGGCGGACGGTATACCCGAATCGATTCTGCGGTCCGAAGTTCGGCAGCGACACCGTCGATCCTGAGATTTTGTCAGCCCAACCCGCAAAATGGCGGAACACTTCAGCGGCGCACGGGATGTCGCCGTTGACGGAGTCGCGGTAGAGCTTCCCCATCTCGACGGCTTCGAGTGCGGCGAGTGTCTCGGCGTTCGCTTCGATGAGTACAGCTAGTCGGTTCAGGGCCCTACCTCGTTCGGCCCCGCTGGTCCGTGACCATTCGCCGTGCTCGAACTGTTCACGCGCGGAATGCACCGCCGCATCGACATCTGCTCGACCGGCGGCGGCAATCTCGGCGACCACTTCTCCGGTGGCAGGATCGGCCGAGGTGTACGTCGCGCCGTCGGCGGCGGCGACGCGCGCGCCACCGATGCGTAGCAACGGCTCGGGTAGATCGAACTCCGGTCGGGTGATGTCGGCTGTGGTCATCGGGGATCTCCTGTGCCTTCGGGTGTTCGCGGATCGAACTGTCGCTGCAAGCCGCTCCACGAGGAGTCGTAGTCCGGCTGGCGGTGCTGTGCACTGTGCGCGAAGTCCGTGGTCACCAACGGAAGACGCGTCTCGAACATGAACGCCAGTGACCCGTCGAATTTCTGAGGCGCTAGCTCCGCGTTCGAAGCGGTGGTGAACGTCTCGAAATCAGGGCCGTGCGCACCCCACATGTTGTGCAGACTTGCCCCGCCGGGGACGAATCCCTCGGCCTTGGAATCATGTTGTCCACGAACGAGACCCATGAACTCCGTCATGATGTTGCGGTGAAAGTGCGGGGGCCGGAAGGTATGTTCTGCGACGTTCCACCGAGGTGGGAAGATTGCAAAATCGACGTTGGCTTGGCCGGGCCGCTCGGAGGGCGAGGTCAGGACCGTAAAGATCGACGGGTCGGGGTGATCCCACCCGACCGTCCCCATGGTGTTGAACCGGCCGGTATCGTACTTGTACGCGCTGTGAGTGCCGTGCCAGGCCACCACATCCAAGGGGGAGTGGCCGTACTCGGCCGCCCACAGTTGCCCGCCGAACTTCTGGATCACCTGTACCGTGTCGCTTCGATCCTCGTACGCAGCAACGGGATAAGAGAAGTCTCGCGCATGAGCAAGCCCGTTGGATCCGATCGGGCCGAGTTCGGGTAGCGCGAAGTAGGCACCGTAGTTCTCGCACACGTACCCGCCGGCGGACTCGCCGTGCAGCGATACCCGAAACTTCACGCCTCGACCGATCACTGCTATTTCACCGGGGACGACGTCGAGAAGTCCGAACTCGGTGTGAAGCCGAATACCACCGGTCTGTGGGACTACCAGCAGTTCGCCGTCGAGATCGGCGAAGTATCGCTCGGTCATGGAAGTGGTCGCATGGTACATATGCACAGCGATTCCGTTGCGTTCGAGAACGTTACCGTTGGCGGCGACGGTGTACATACTGTCGATGAAGTCCGCTTCGGGCCACGGTGTATCGAACGGATTCCAGCGCAGTCTGTTGACATCGAGGATTCCGTCGACCAATGGGGCGGATCGAAAATACCGATTGTCGACTCGCTCGAAGCGGGGGTGCCTGGCGGACGGGTTGATGCGGTAGGTCCAACTGCGCCTATTGATCTCACGCGGTTCGGTGAATGCTGTGCCGGACAGTTGCTCGGCGTAGAGGCCGTAAGGCGCACGCTGAGGTGAATTCTGTCCCCACGGCAGTGCACCGGCGATTGCCTCCGAATGGTGTTCGTTGCCGAAGCCTCTCTGGTACTCCAGTCGATCGGTCATCGCCGTAGACCTCCCTTTGCCTCGAATTCAGCTTCACGGCCGTCCATTTGAGCGCGTAGCCAACTCCGACGATGCGCGTCCGATATCCGTTCCAAACGAGGCCCGACCCCGGGCACTGTGCGCCGAATCAGTTCCAGGACCGTGATGAATGGGAACCGCGCCAGCACGATCAGAATCCAGGGAAATGCCGAGGGCATGTCATACTTGCCGCGTGTTCCCGGGCTCATGAACAAGGTGGTGTAGGCCGCGTAGATGCCGTGATTGTAACGAGCACGAATACGCGCGAGCCCCTTCTGGTTCGGCCGCGGGGCGAAACTCGCGGGGAACGATTCGATCAGTTCCTTGCCGTGGATGCCCGCGTCGTAGCTGCGTGCCGCAGAGACCATGGCCGTCATGCGCAGTGAGTCTGCGATCGTGGTCGGGAAGTTGGATACGTCGACGCCGAGTAGATGACCCATGTACTTCTGGAAATGCAGCAACGCTCGAATCTCGTCGGGTGTCGTCTGCAACCCGACAAGCCTCAGCGCCAACGCCGGCACGGTGCTGCCGCCCAGCAGCGTCAGCATCTGATAGCCCTGGCTGATGGGATAACCCCACTGTTCGGTGTGCCATTCCGGGTGGCCGTCGATGCGGCGTCGAACCGAAACGTGCATCACTCGTACCTTCATCGCCGTCGCGCGACCCGTCGATCCGATCCGAAGCAACGCGCCCGGTTCCGATGTGTCAACCCAGAATTGGCAGGTCTCCAGGAATCGTCGAAGGGCGTTGTCTCCTGCGTAGCCGCCGGCTAGGGAGAGCGGAGTCGCTACCGCCGCCTCGGTGTACATCTCCAATGTGATGCCGCCGGCAACGGCGAACAGCATCGTTCCCCAACGTCGCCAGATGGCAGCGCCTTGTTCGACGACCTCCGGTCGGACCCAGTCCGGCAGCGTTTCGAACTCGTCGAACAGAACCTGCATGCTCGCTGGGACGTCGTCGAGTGCATCGATGCCCTCGACGAGCGCTCGGTCGAGAAGTGCTCGGCCGGCCGTCGGGTCTGCTGCGAGGACCTCGTCGACGAAATTCTCGGCCACAGCATCTCCACGAAAAAGGCTGTCGCAGAACTCCACAGCGATCTTGTCGGTAGGAAAGATCGATATGTTGAACAACTTTCGCGCTGTCGATTCGAGTCGCGCGATTCGAGGATGTTTACGGTGTTCCCAGTAGGTGAACGCTGTCGGGACTCGTTCGAAGTCTGCGGTGAGCGTCATAGGTTCTTCTCGATCCAGGCTCTGCACTCGCCGGTGACGGTGCCGATGCCGTGTGGTTGGTCGACGAGATAATGGTTGAGGTCGCGGAGTTCGATCAGTGTCGAATCGGGGCTGGCCGCATGCATTGCGCGGGAATCTTGGGCGAATGCAGCTTGGTCGCCGAGTAGCGAGACGATCAGCGTCGGTGCAGCGATGTTGGGCAGGTTCTTGATCGCGTCGGCACCGGTGTATTCCGAACTCCACGTGCTGAGCCAGCTTCGTACCGACACGAATCGGGCCAGACCGCCCGCAGAGGTGTTGGCGCGCTCCGGATCTCCGTACATACTTCCCACCTGTCGGTCGCTCGGATCGAGGGTGATGTCAACGAAGCGCGGGTCGGCCACGGTGCGGTGCACGACAAACGCGCGGTCCGAGGCACCCTGCGCCGTGATGCTGTCGAGCTCCCGGATCGCCCATTCGTCGATTCGCTCGATGCGCGCAAGCTGTGCGGCGCGGTACCGCGTCACCCATTCGCGGTCCAAGGGACTCGGTCGATCGGGAGCGTAGAGATCGAGGTCCGGGTCCGTCGACGTCGGATCGAGTTCGTCGGTGACCGAGGCATCGATCCAATGCCGAAGGACTTGGGCTCGTCCGGTATGGGCACCGACGAGCATCAGTCCGTCCGCGGGTACGAGTGGTGGACCGTCGATGTCGGCCGTCGGGTTTTCGGCCTGCTCCTGGTAGTAGGTGGACAGAGATCCGCCGCCGCTGAATCCGAGAAGTACCACCTTCTCGAATCCGAGTTCGTTCTTCAACCACCGCACACCGGCACCTACATCGGCGATGGCACGTTCCATGAGCAGGGCCGGCTCATTGGAGCTGTAGCGCGTGTTCAGGCCCATGATGGGCAGGCGCGCCTCGGCGAAGCCGCGGAGCAGAAAGTGTGAGAGGAAGTCCGAGGTCGGGTGGACCATCAGGATTCCCACGTACTTGTTGTGAATACGGTCCGCAACGAAATTGGCATGCAGGGTGGGGTAATGCCGCGAGAGACCCGAGTGCATTTCCACGCGGCCGTCTCGGGCGGGCTCGTAGGGTATTCGTTGGAAGTTGTCGACGATCACGGACAAGGTCCGCCTCCTAGGGCGTGTGCGATCTGGATCACAGAAAGCTACCATACTTTGAGGTATGGACAAGAGTGATTTTTCCTCGTCAGACGACTGCGGTACTGCCGTACCGTGTAGTACGGTAGGTGGTCGTGAGATGAGAAGGTGATTGGGATGGTCGATCGAGAAGTGTTGGCGGACAGCGTATCCGTCTCCGCAGCGGATCGCGGGTCTACCGATGAGGATGCCGGCATTCCTGACAATTCAGAGGCGGGCGGCGGGTCGGCGCTGGATCTTGATGGTGATGAACGCACCCCTGTCGTGCGCTCCCGGAACTACCGGCGTCGGGGTCTCCTCGCCGCAGTCGCGGTGGCGATAGTGTCGCTCGGCGCAGTCACTGTCGTAGAACTGATCCACTACCAGCAGTTCGGGGCGGCGCAGGACCGTGACCAGCGCTACCTGCAGGCTGCCCGGCAGAGTGTGCTGGATTTGACGACCATTTCTGCGGCTACCGTCGACGACGACGTCGCACGGGTCCTCGAACGATCCACGGGTTCGTTCCGCGAACAATTCGATCAGCGATCCGACGACTTCGTCTCCGTAGTGCAGCAGGCAAACGTCCAGGCGACGGGAGCCATCACCGAAGCCGGGATCGAGAATGCGGATGACAACACCGCAAGCGTTCTGGTGGCGGCGACGTCCAATGTGTCCAATTCATCCGGAGCGCAACAGGAGTCGAGAGTGTGGCGGCTCCGAATCAGCCTCGAGAACGACGGCCAGACAATCCTGGTGTCGGATGTGGAGTTCGTCCCATGATCAAAGAGCGGTTGCTCGTAGCAGGCTTGTCCGTGCTGCTCGTCGGCACAGGTGGAGCGGCGGCCACGCTGTACGCAATGAACCGAGCAGGCGACGAGCAGTCGCAGGCGGGCGTCGGTATCGGCGACGCGGCCGACGACGGGGCCGTCGCGGTTCTGTCCTACCGTGCCGACTCGGTCGATGACGACATTGCCCATGCGTCGTCGTTCCTTACCGGAGATTTTCTGACCTACTACAGTGCGTTCGGTGCCGATTCGATTGCGCCGGCAGCCAAAGATCGTGGAATAACCTCGAGCGCAACAGTTTCGGCGAGCTCGGTTGTCTCTTCGTCGGAGAGTTCGGCAGTGGCGTTGGTGTTCGTGAACCAGAACATCACCTCCACCGACGCACCCGACCCGAAGGCAGCGTCGAGCAGTCTCCGCATCGAACTGACCCGCGTCGACGGCCGGTGGCTGATCTCCAAGCTGGATCCGATCTAGTTCGGTACCAGCAGTCCGTCCAGTGGGTCCGGTACCGAGTCGAGACCCTCGTCGAGGTATCGCCGACCATCTCCCGCTATGTAAGAAGTGTCGGTCGGGTTGTATTCGCCGGTCGACGCCACAGGATCTCGACACAGCTCGACGGTTGCAGCCCGACGGCCCGGAAACTCCATGCAGGGTAGGTTCCTGGCCCCTCGGATGGCACTCGGATCGGCTGGATCCACCTTGCAATAGAGACCCGCGGGGGTCGGTATCGTGTCGACCTCGGTGGGGGACCTGCGTTCGGATGCTGGCAGGAAGCCGGTGGTACACGGGGGCGGATCGTTCACTTGAGCTGCGAAGTAGGTATTCTGACCCGGCTCTCCTGCTTGCGAATTGAGCATGCCCGTACCTTGTGTCGCCGCGATGAGCGGCGGGTACAGCACCAGAATTTGTTCGATCGACGGGTTGTACACCACGGCAACCTGTTCGACGGTCGTGAGGTTGGCCAGCAACAACGGCAGGGTCGGCTGAAGCTGCTGGAAGAGTGCAGTCACTTCGGTGGCCATCGGCGTACCCCGATCGATGAGAGATCGGATGGAGGCGTCACGGTCGCGTAGCGTTCCGGTGATACCGGTGAGCGATGCAGCCCAGTTCCTGATGGACTCACTACTGGCTTCGGTCGCTGCCAGCACCGGATCGGCGTTGTCTATCAGGGCAGTGATCGCGTCGGTGTCGGCGTTCGCGTCGGCGCTGAGATTGCGGAGGGAATCGAGTAGTCCGGCGACGTCCGCTCCCTTGTTTCCCAGCGCCGTAGAACTCTCGTCGAGGACACTGCGGAGATTGTCGGAGCCGATGGAGGCCAACGCGCCCTGGAGAAGATCGATCGTGGGCCCGACCTGTTCCGGGACGGAGGTTCGGTCCAGCGGAATCACCGAACCGTCGGACAGGTAGGGGGCGTTCTCGGAATCGGGGATGACGTCGATGTACTGCTCGCCGATCGCAGACATGGAGTGGACCTCAGCTCGGGCATCGGCCGGAACAGCGACACCCGAGTTCAGCGACACCACGGCCCGAGCTCTGTTTCCGGTACTGGTGAGTTCGACGACCCGACCGATCTCGGAACCGCGGTAGGTCACATTCGCGCCGGTGTACAGGCCGGCCCCATCGGCGAGTTCTACCGCAACCCGATATCGGCCGATACCGAACTGTTCCGGGACGCGCGCAAAGTAGATGCTCGTGGTCGCTACGGACACGACGGCTACGGCGAGGATGACCCAGAGTTTGCGGTGCAGTGCCTTCTTCGGAGTCATGGGTTACCTGCCGGTGGGATGAGTAGGTCGGGTGTGGTGGGGACCGTCGGTGCCGGATTGGGAGCGATCGATCCGAGTGCACCTTCCAGTGGTGTTCCGAGAAAGAGTGCGTTGTCGAGGGTGTCCAGCCGAAGATCCAGTGTCACTTCACCATTGGCATAGTCACCGCGGACAGCGTTCTGGTAGGTATCGATCGGGAACGGGTAGGTGAGCAGATAGCGGAACGAATCGGTCAGTGACGTTCCCGAATCCGCCAACGACTTCAGAACGGGACGCAGTTCTTGCAGTTCGGCGACCAGATCGCCGCCGGTGTCGTCGACGATCTTCTCCGCTGTGCTGCCCAACTCGCCCAGCGAAACCAACGACGTGGTCAGATCCACCCGCCGGTCGGCCAACACTGTCAATGCAGGTCCGAGAGTGGTTACCGCGTCGGCGAGTTGGGTGTTCTGAGCAGCGACGTCGGCCGCGAATCTGTCGAGGTTGTCGATGGATCGCTCGATGTCGGCTTGTTGCTCGACCAAGCCGGAGAGCAGGGAGTCGAGTCGAGCGATAAGCGTGCGAACCGACTCCGGTCTGCCTCCGAGCGCGGCGTCCAGTTCGTCGACGATGTCACCGATCTGTGGAAGTCCTCCACCGTTGAGCACCAGCGACAGGGACGACAGAGTTTGTTCGGTGGTGGGATACGCACCCGCACGGTCGATCGTGATGATGTCGCCGTCACTGAGACGGCCGGTAGGTGGCTCGGCGGTGGGTGCTGCCAGTTCGATGTGCGTCGAGCCGAGCAGACTGGTCTGACCGACCGCTGCTGTGGCGTTGGCCGGCAAGTCGACGCCTTGGTCGAGGTGCACGGTCACGACGGCATGGCCGCTGTCGAGAGCGATATCCGCGACCCGTCCGACAGTGACGTCGGAGACCAGCACACGTGAATTGCGATCGATGGTGGACACGTCCGGCATCTCGATGACCACTGAATACGCACCGTCTCCTTCACCCGCAGTGCCCGGTAAAGACAGAGAGTTCAGGCCCTGCCAGCCGCACCCGGAGGTCAGGAGTATCAGCAGGGCAGCGCTGACCGACACCAGGGAACGGCGCGTGGTCGGTCTCCGTGTCGTCATTGCCCACCTCCAGGAAGCAGCAGATCCGTCAATGACGACGGGGAGGGTATCGGAGATGGTGGCGGTGCAGCCGGCTCCAGCCCCGGCTCGCTGTAGACGAGTTGGTCCGGTAGTGCACCGACACCGTGAATCGGGTTGGTGGACAGTGGAAGATAGTCGAAGGCCAGAGTCTTCAACAACGGGCCGAGGTACTGCACACACAGGTTCGCCCCTTCCTGTGCCCCTACCTCTTCCGCCGCGGCGATGGCAGAGCAGATGAAGTCCATCGGGTTGGCGAAGTTGTTGGGGGCAAGCGCGGAGACGATCGCATTGTGCGCGGGTTGGTAGATGTTGTTCAGATTCGACAGCGCGGTCGGGGCGACGTGGAGAATCTGGGCAATTCCGTCACGCTGCGTGGCGAGCTCGCCGACCACGGTTTGCAAGCTTCGGAGTGTGTCGTCGAGACCGTCCCGGTTGGCAGAGACGAACCGAGTGACATCACCGACGGCGGCGTCCAATGAGGTCAAGGCTGTGCCTATTTGTTCCGAGTTGCTGTCCAAGACGTCGGTGACGGACGCCATCGAGTCGTTGAAGTCGACGATCTGCTGTCCGCTCGCCGAGAGCGCCGAGACGAACACCTGCAAATTTCGAATGACGGCGAACAGATCGGTTCGGCCGTCCGACAACGTCTTCAGTGCGTCGGAGAGCTGGACGACAGTGGTGGCGAGGTTCTGACCCTGCCCGCGCAGGTTGGCGTCGGCCGCATCGACAAGTGCTCCCAACGGTGCCCTTCCATCGGGTGCCGCGGTCCCCAGAGCATCGGCGACGCGAGCGAGCTGCGCTTTGATCTGATCCCACTCGACCGGAACTGCAGTGCGCGAGATCGGGATTCGTTGTCCGTCCTCCATTGTCGAGCCGCCGGTGAAGGGTGGGGTCAGCTGTACGAAGCGGCTGGCGACCAAGCTTTGCGACACGATGACGGCCAAGGCCTCGGACGGTACCGAATACGACGATTCGACCTGCAATTCGACGTCGACGTGATCGCCGCGCGGTTCGATCGAGCTGACCGATCCGACATCCACGCCCATGATCTTGACGTCGTCACCGACGTACAGGCCAGTGGTACTGGCGAATTCGGCGACGACCGACGTGGTCGTCAGACGGGGCACCACGGTATAGGACACCGCAGCAAGCACGGCAACTCCCACGGCGATGGCGGCCAGTTGCCACCTCCTGGCGGTCACCGCGGTGCTCCGTCGATAACAGAGAACGGATTGACGCTGGCAGATTCACCAGGTGCGGGGCCGAGTCCGAGCGCGGCCCTGATGAACGGCGAAATGACCTGCCCGGGAATCAAGTTCTGGATGTAGGAGTTGAAGAACGGCCCACTTGACACGGCCTCACCGAGTTGGGTGATGTATGGACTGAGATTCTCGATGGCCTGCCCGATGTTCGCTCGGTTCTCCTCCAGAACGTCGAGCACCGAATTGAGCGAGGTCAGTGTCGATCCCAGCTGGCCTTCGTTTTCGGCAACGAGACCACTCAGGTTCTGAGCGAGGGCGGTGACGCTATCGAACAGTCGGTCGACGACGGCTCGACGGCGGTTCAACTCACCGAGAATGGTGTCGGCATCGACGATGAGGGTGTCGATCTGCTCGCTTCGAGTGGCCAGTACCCCGGTGACCTGTTCTGCGGTCGCCAGCAGAGAGCGTAGAGATTTGTCGCGGGAGGCGATGGTCTGGGACAGCCGCCCGACGCCGTCCACCGCGGCAGCGAGGTCTGCGGGAGTCTGTTCGAGGACGTCGGTGCTCACGCGCATGGCCTCGGTGAGTCCATCGGTGTCGAGTTCGGTGACATCGTCGGTCAGATCTCCCAGGGCATCGGTCAATTGGTAAGGGCTCGTGGTGTTGTCCAGGGCGATTCGGGCTCCGGGGGAAAGGTGTTCCCCCGTGCCCGGTTCGATGCGGAGGTTTTTCGTGCCGAGCACAGTCTGCGTGGGGATCGACAGGCGCGCGTCCTGCCGCAGTTCGACGTCGCCATCGATCGTGAAGGTGATGATCACTGTGTCCGCATCGATCTGGATAGCGGATACCGTGCCGACGACGATTCCAGCGACCTCGACGTCTCCACCGACCGCCAGGCCGCCGGTGTCGCGAAACACGCCGCTGTACACCGAACCCGCCGACAGAATCGGCAGTGACGACACGTTCGTTGCCACCAACGTCAGCAGGATCGCCAGGGCCGTGCCGACGATACCGAGGCGGACCGTGTTGCGGCCGCGTACGCGTTGGTTCATCGCGGCGCACACCTTCCGGTTTCCTGGCCGATGAGCGGAGTCGTGAGGCCCTGCCCGTCGGGTGTGTCGATTTTGAGCTTTATTCCGCACAGGTAGTAATTGAAGAAGTTTCCGTAGGCGCCGAGCCGGCTCAATGCGGCGTACGTATCGGGCAACCTCGACGTGATGCTTCCTATCGTCGCCTTCTCCGAATCGAGTTGTACTGCAGTTCTGTTCAGTTCGACGAGGGTGGTCTCGAGTGGCGGCCTCGCGACCGTCAGCAGGTCTGCAACCGTGGTGGCCGAAGAATCGATGCTAGATAGCGCGGTCCCCAAAGCAGCACTGTCGGCAGCCAAGCCGGACACCAGGTTCTGGGCGCGGTCCAGCGCTGTGGACACCACCTCTTTCTGGTCGGCCAACGTCGTCAAAGTCGTATTCAGATTGGTGATCACTTGCCCGATCACGAGGTCTCGGTCGGCAAGTGAGGTGGTCAATGTCGCCGTATGGGCGAGCAGTGATGCAATCGAACCTCCTTGTCCCTGCAGGGTTGCGACGAGCTCGGCCGTCAAATCGTTGACCTTCGTCGGGTCCACGGCCTCGAACAACGGCTCGAAGCTCCCGATCAATTGATCCAAATCCAATGCGGGAGAGGTTCGCTCGACAGGGATGGTCGCGTCCTCGAGTAGGGGATCTGCGTCACCCGCTCCGTCGGTGAGCTCGAGGTACCGGTCCCCGACGAGATTTTGGTACCGCACTGTTGCAGTGGTGGAGGACGTCACCGTGTAGCCGGCACCGACGTCGATGCCCACGGACGCGTGATCGTTGTCGACAATCTTTACGTCACTCACCTTTCCTACTTCGACGCCGGCCACTCGAACGAAGTCACCGCTGCGCAGTCCTGACGCGCTGGTGAAGATCGCGCGGAACGACGTGGTGGAGTCGAATCGTATCTGGCCGAAGACCACGACCAAGCCGGCCAGGACTGCGCTCATCAGGACGACGAACACGATCAACTTGGCGACGGTGGATCCGCGCGTCATCGAGTGCCTGCCGGTGTTGCGAGCCCGCCGGGGAGAAAGTCGAGTATGGAACTCGGCGAGAAGACGGGGCCGGTGTTACCTGCTCGGAACGGGTTGGATCCGGTGTCGGCAACCACATACGGGGTCGGCACGGCATCGTTCGGCACCATCGGTAGAGCTCCGCACCTCGGACCGCCGGACGCCGCTACGCGGGGCAAGTCGGACTCGTATGTGTAGGGCGGTATGCCGAACAAGATGGTGCTATTGAGCAACATGGTGCGTCCATTCCCGCCGGACACTTCCTCTGCACCGACCCGGGCGCGATCTGCACCCTGCAAGAAGCACGTGAACTCTGGTGAATATTGCTCCAGCAGTTCGGTAGTCGGTTTCAGCTCGTGCACGGTGCTCGAAATGGCTGCGGCGTTCTCCGACAACACGGCATTGCCCACGTCGGCCATTCCAATGACGCCGAGCAGCACTGCATCGAGTGTTCCCGCCTTGTCGACGAGCGTTCGTCCGGTCGTAGTGAGATTCTCCAGGTTCGTCAGCAGATCCGGTGCGGCGTCAGCCAGCGTCTCGGTGACCGTCGCTCCTGCTGCGATCTCGCGCTGCAACGTCGGTACCCTCGGTTCGACGGCTGCCAACAGTGCACTCGTCTCGTCGATGCTCAGTCCCAGATCGTTGCCGCGGCCGCGAACGGCGGTGGCAAGTGAGGTCAGCGTCGAGTTCAGTTTGTCCGGTTCGACGGCGGCGAGTACCTGCGTGAGGGTCTGGAAAACCGTGTTCACTTCGACTGTGACCGAGGACGAGTCGATGATTGCGCCGGAGGAGATCGGGACGCTCGACGGATTTGCCGGCTCGGTGAGGGTGACGAACTTGGAGCCGAAGATCGTGGTGGCGGCAATCCGCGCTTCCACATTTTCCGGAATCGATTGCGCGGCGGCCTTTTCGAGCCGAAGTTCGACGACCGCGCCGCCTGTCACCTGATGGACCGCGTCGACTGTTCCGACTTCGACTCCGTGGATCTTCACCAGGGCTCCTGGTTGCATGACCAGGCCGCTGCGGTCCGATTGCAGTGTCACCCAGGTCGGTGGATCGACGGCGTCTTTCACCCCACCGGTAAAGGCGAAGTAGGTGGCTGCCACGGAGAGCAGAAGTAGGCCCGCCATGACGCCCGCGGCGATGCGGGGAGCGGCCACTGCGTTTCGATGCCCTGTGGTCATGTCATCCTGCCAGGTGTACTGATCGCGAGTTACCGTACAGGGCAAGTGAAATCATCAGCGTCACCATGACGACGGTGATGAGCGAGAGTCGCACTGCGCGTCCTGTTGCGGCACCGACGCCGGCAGGTCCACCCGACGCCGTGTATCCGTAGTAGGTGTGGATGAGCATGACTGCGGCTGCCATCACGAATACCTGGAGGAACGACCAGAGCACGTCCGAGGGAACAAGGAACGTCGAGAAATAGTGGTCGTAGACACCACCCGATTGTCCGAGTACCGCGACCGTCGCAATTCTGCTCGCGAGAAACGAGGTAATCAGTGACAGTGAATACAGCGGCAGAACTGCGATCATGCCCGCGAGGATGCGTGTCCCGACCAGATAGGGAACCGATTTGATCGCCATCACTTCGAGTGCGTCGATCTCTTCGCTGATGCGCATAGCGCCGAGTTGTGCGGTGGTTCCTGCACCGATGGTCGCCGCCAGTCCTATGCCTGCGGTGATGGGTGCCACCACTCTGACGTTGACGTACGCGGCCAGGAATCCGGTGAGCGCGTCGACTCCGATGTTTCCCAGGGAGTCGAATCCCTGGACGGCGACGGTGGCACCGGCGAACAGAGTGAGGAAACCGAGGACGACGATGCTGCCCCCGACAGCGGCCAGGGCTCCTGTGCCGAGGCTGATTTCGGCAAGTACACGCAGCGTTTCGGTTCGGTAGTCGCGAGCGGCTTTTCCGGTCGACGCGATGGCTCTCCCGAAGAACAGTGACAACGCGCCGACGTGGTCGATACCGTCGAGGAGGCCGCGGTACTGACGGCGCATCCGAACGGTGAACTCGTAACCGGTCACCTCGGTCACCGGTCACTCAGGGCGAGGCCGACCGACGTCAGCGCCAGATTGACGAGAAACAGTGCGACGAAGGAGAACACGACGGTTTCGTTGACCGCCTCGCCGACGCTCTTGGGGCCGCCGACGACGGACAGGCCGCGGTAGCAGGCGATCAGCGCAGCAAGCAGACCGAACAACGAGGCTTTGATCTCGGACAGGATGAGCTCCGGAAGCCCGACGAGCAGTGTGATTCCGGAGACGTAGGCACCAGGTGTGACGTCCTGGAGGTACACCGAGAAGAAGAAGCCGCCGACGAGGCCGATCGTGCAAACCGCGCCGTTCAACAGCGCCGCGATCATGGTGCAGGCGACGACGCGGGGAACGACGAGCCGATGGATGGGGTCGATTCCCAGCACTTCCATGGCCGCTACCTCTTCACGGATGGTGCGCGATCCCAGATCGGCGGCGATTGCCGTCGCGGCGGCACCGGCGACGACGAGAACGGTTACCAGCGGCCCTATCTGGGTCACTGCGCCCAGTCCTGCTCCTGCTCCGCTGAGATCGCTTGCTCCCAATTCGGACAACAGGGAGTTCAGGGTGAACACGACCAGCACCGTGAACGGAATAGACATCAAGATCGTCGGCAAAAGGGACACTCTGGCGATGAACCAGCTCTGATCCACAAATTCTCGCCACTGAAAGTCTTTTCGACCCAGAGCAACTGCGGTGTCGAGCGTCATACCGTAGAACTCGCCGACAGAGGACGTCGCGCTGATCGACGCCCGGACTGCTCGCTGGAGTGGCTGTGTCACTGCACTATCCGGTACTTGAGCATCATGTCGTGGTCTTCGTGGTCGAGGAGGTGGCAATGCCAGACGTAGCCCTGCAGATCGCCTGCCGAATGATCCATTCCGTTGTGGACGTCGTGCATGGGACCGTGTTCCGCGCTCGGTTCGGACGCCGAGGTATCGGCCGGCCGAGCGAAGGTGGCGTCGGGATCGAAACCCAACTCGTCCGCCGTCGGGAAACGAACGATGATGCGTGTGACCGTGCCGCCGTCCACCCGTACCGTGTCTTTCCAGCCGGCTTCCCACGGCGCAGGTGGGAAGGCCGGTCCGGCGAGGAAGCCCTCCGGATCGGGTGTCCACTTGATTCCGATGGCGGGTTGCGGATTCGCCACCTGGTAGTCGACCGTGCGGAGCGGCGTGCGGCTCAGGATTCTGAACGTGACGAGGTGGATGTGGATCGGGTGCGGGTCCGGGGTGATGTTGACGATGTTCCATTGCTCGACGGTGCCGGGTCGCGGCATCTCGATATCCGGGTCGCTGTAGCGAAGGTTGTTGAGCGACATGATTGCCGGCGGGTTTCGGAGCGCGTACGGCTGGCTGACGGTGACAGTGCGCACCCTGGTCGGCAGTCGAATCGGCTCGATCGGAGCCGGCCCTGCGCCGCCACGCAGCGATGTGGGTACGCCACCGGTGAACCCACGCGCCGAGCCGACGCGAAAACGACAGAGCAGCGGCATCGTCACTGCGCCGATGACTGCGGCTTGAAACGGTGGAGCCTCGTCGTTTCGTAACTCCACCGTCGCGCCGGCGTCGTATCCGGAGAAGTCCACGAGCAGGTCGTACCTTTCACCTGGAGCCATCCTGATGGACGTGACGGGTACCGGCGCATCGAGCAACCCGCCGTCGTTTCCGATGACCCAGAACCGCATATGGTTCTCGAAATGCAAACTCCACACGCTGTACGACGCGGCGTTGATTATCCGAAAGCGGTACAGACCCCGCGCGACGGTGAGTTCGGGCCAGACGACGCCGTTCACGAGACCGACGTCGCCGACAGCTCCGCCTTCCCATGAGCCCTCGGGCACGATGCGGGTCGATCGGATGCTCAGGTGACCGTCCTCGCGAAAGATCTTCTCCTGCATGACCAGCGGCATTTCGAATTCGCCTGACGGAAGTCCGAGGAGATTGTCGGCAAGCCCGGTGTCGAAGCGATCCCGTAACAGGTACATTCCGGCCAGGCCCGCGTAGACGTTGACTCGGGTGATTCCCATCGCATGGTCGTGGTACCAGAGTGTTGCGGCTTCCTGACCGTTGGGGAAGTGGTGGACGATGCTCTCGCCGGGGCGTGTGAGCTGCTCGGGGTTTCCGTCGCTCTCCGGAGGGGTCACGCCGCCGTGCAGGTGCAGCGACATCGGAGTTGCGGTACGAAAGCCTTCGGTGACGCCGTGCAGCGAGGTGTCCATGTCCTGAGCAATCGGGTGTATACCCATACGGTTGGAGAAGCGCAGGGTCAGAGGCTCGTCGGCGTGCCCCTCGATGATGGGACCTAGATAGCCGGGCTGCGCGGTGGGGCCGCAGTGGTACGCGAGTGTCGGCACGTTCGGCAGGTCGGTATGAAACCGGTGCGCGGCGGATACCGCGTCGACCGAAAGACTCGATCCGGAGACCGTCGGGAGCGTCGGAAGTGCGTCCTGGAACGGCACCATTTTGGGCGAGTGGAAAAGCAGGGGACTCTCGAAAGCGTTGTCGGCAGGCGCAGGGAACGCGCGCGAGCCCCCGACACCGCCGAGGACGACGGTAGCTGCGCCGACTCCCAGGACGCGAAATGCGTTCCGGCGGGTCATGTTCTGCGTCATCAAGAAGGCCTTTCGAGGGCGGCGAACGGTGTGACACACACCATACCGCACTGTATGGTGTGGTAAATCTGTTTCGTCGATTCCGCTGATCGAAGGGCTGAAAATGGTGCGTGAGCACGTTGGTCGACCGATGCTGCTGGCGATCGCGGTGTCGATGATTTCTTCCTTGTCAATCTTCGTCTCGCCGGCGGCCGCGTCACCAGGAGCATGCACAAGACCTACAATCCTCGTGCACGATCTCGCATCGTCGGAGAAGGAATGGGATGGCTGGGTCGAGGAACTGGGCCGTCGAGGGATATGCGCGTTCGCGTTCACGTACGGTGCCTCGGTGGCTTCGGTTCTGTTGCAGCGGGCCGACCTCGAGGTGGCGGGCCTGACGTCGATCGAGGACTCGGCAGTCGAGTTGGGTGCATTCGTGGAATCGGTTCTTGGCCGTACCGGCGCGGAAGACGTGCAGTTACTCGCACACGGTGCGGGCGGGTTGGTAGCCCAGCAGTGGATCGCTCGTTCGAGTTCAACGCACGTGCGTTCGCTGGTGACCGTGGGTCCGCTGTGGAACGGTACAGACCTGGCAGGACTCGGGACGGTGGCTGCGTTCAATCGCCGAATCGGGATCTACGACACGCTTGCAGCCATGGAAAAGCCTGTCCTCGAACCGATATGCGCGGTGTGTGGGCAGATCATCGCCAACTCGGGATACATGGCCGGCGTGGGTCGCGATGGTTGGATGTCGCCGGGCGTGCAGTACGTCAATGTCATCTCGCGGTACGACGGGCTGATGACCTCGCCGCTCTCGGCAGCATTGCCTGGTAGCGAGAGTTTGATCATCCAGGATTTGGACGTGAACGATCGGACGAACCACGCGCAGCTGATGCGGAATCCGCTCGTCCGACAGTTGGCTCTCGATGCCGTTACCGTCGAATAACGGTCTCGGATCGTACGATCAGTGGGCGGCACGCCGCACGAACAGTGAGGAGTTGGATCTGATGGCAGGCACCCCCAAGGCGGCAGCGCCTCGCCGCACACCGGCGAAGAAAGCGGCCGGAACGAAATCAGGTGCCAAGAATGGGGTGCGTCGTACAACGCGGCTGTCCGTCGATGACTGGATCGACGCTTCATTCGATCTCATGGCGACCGACGGAGTATCCGGCGTCAAGATCACCACGCTATGTGAACGTCTGGACGTCACGAAAGGCAGCTTCTACTGGCACTTCGCGGATATCGACCAGCTCATGGAGGCGATCGCGGACAAATGGTGCGACGGTCAAAACGACACGCTGCGGGGGCTGAAAGGTCTGGAGGCCATCGAGGTCGAGCAGCGGCTGAACATCATGGCGGAGCTGTTGATCGACCATCGAACGTTCGCGGTCGAGTCCGCTGTTCGCGACTGGGCTCGAAATTACGAGAAGATCGCGGATGCGGTGCGCAACCTCGACAATCGAATATTCGACGTGGTGCATCGCTCGTTGCTCGATCTCGAGTTCGAACCCGATGACGCACGCCTGCGGGCGGGAATTTTGGTGTACTCGGGGATCGGATTCGTGCACGCCCGAGGCAGCCTACCCACGCCGACTGTGGACGAAGTTCAGGCCATGTTCAGGCTGCTCACGACCCACTGAGTGTCATGCTCCTTGAAACCGACTGCGTCGTAGAATTCCGACTTGTGTAACGAGAAGTGAGGGATCGGACAAGAAGAACTGGACGCAGTCACCCTAACTTCCTACTTGTGTGAATTGTGTGTTCGGTCAGACCGCCGCACGCCCAGGGGTCGCGGCAGTCCCCGAGACGAAGAGCGAATTTCGTGCGTTGGTCGATGATCTTGTTCCTCTTTGGTTTCGTACAGGATGATGTCTTCTCGTATATGGAGGTCGTCGATCGTGGCGGACCCGGCGTTGTGGGCGATGCCGATTCTCAACTAAGTGGATGCTGATGTTCAGGGTTGGACCGGTGCGCACGCAGCGCGGCGAAGCGGGCACCACTGTAAAGTTCGACTAGCTGGCGTGCGTCGTTGCGGTGCAGCCAAATCCCGATCGCGGGCGTGGATCTGCCCCGGGCACCAAATGCGCGAGCGTCGCGATCGGCCCATCCCAGAAGCCTGTCCGCGACATGGCAGCGGGTGATGTCGATCGAGGGACTTGGTTGGATACCCGATAGGCAGGGCCCCGAGTCGCAGAGTCACGAGAGGCCTCGGCCACGGCATACACCATCCCCAGATTCGACCGAGCCGGTAGCATTTACGCACGTCATCCGCCTCACCCGAGGCAGATCAAACAGCCAATACCCGACTTTGTCGAGCTGCCGAGCCGTCGGACTTCGAACCGCCCAGTGCCGTTACCGTGCCGGTCCGTGACCGTTCACGACTGTCCGGCACGGACCGATCGTCGGTGGCTCGGTGTCACGAGAGTGTCGCAAGTGGGAACGGTTGGGCAGGGTGAAGCACCCCAGGTTTGATGCCGCTTCCTTCTGAGTCAGGAAGGACGCATGTCATACCCAAGAAAATCGATCCAGAGGTCCGCTCGAGGGCCCTGTGGTTGCTGGAAGCACACGGCGCGGAATACGCCTCGGTGACCGCCGCGGCGGAGGCGATCGCCAAGCAAGTCGGTGTCGGCCAGGAGACGGTGCGGCGCTGGGCCCTGCAAGCCCAGGTCGACCAAGGCGCCCGCGCCGGCACTACGTCGAAGGAATCGGCGGAGATCAAAAAGCTCAAAGCCGAGAACAAGCAGCTGCGCGAGGACGTCGCGATCCTCAAAGCTGCGACAACTTTCTTCGCGGGGGAACTCGACCCCCGCAACCGATGATCATCGCTTTCATAGATTCGTTGCGTGCCAACGGTTCTGCGGTCGAGTCGATCTGCCGAGTCCTGAGTGATCAGGGCTGCAAGATCGCCGCGAGAACCTACCGAGCATGGCGAGTACGCACGCCGGCTGCGCGCACCGTCTCCGACGCCCACGTCGTCGACGCGGTCAGGGAGGTCGTGTGGAACACCGTCCCCCGCAAGCGGGAGGTGCCCCCAGCAGACGGCCGGCGGAAGATGACACCGGAAGGGTTGTACGGGAGGGTGAAGATGCGCGCACATCTGGACCGGACCGCGATCCCCGGGGTGTCCTACGGTGCGGTCGATCGTGCGATGAAAACGCTCTGCCACAACGGTATTCGACGAGCGAAGGGAATCAGAACCACAATCCGATCGGCCGACGGCGTGCGAGCGGGCGACCTGCTCAACCGGCAGTTCAGCGCTGCTGAACCGAACCGAGTGTGGGTCACCGACTTCACATATTGCCGAACGTGGGCCGGGTGGGTGTACGTGGTGTTCATCATCGACGTGTTCTCCCGCAGGATCGTCGCCTGGCATGCATCGATGTCGAAGACTGTGGACCTGGTGACGATCCCGCTTCGGATGGCCCTGTGGCAACGCAAGAGGGAGGGTCATTCAGTGAAAGCTGCTGAGCTGATACATCATTCGGACTCCGGCAGCCAGTACGCCCCCGCAAGCGGGAGGGACCCCAGTCGGTCATGCTGACCGAAAGGCGGGTTTCGGCAGGATCCTGTTCCGTGGTCGCCAAATGGAGCCACTCCACGCTGTGAAAGGACGATCCATGCACGAGGTCTCACGCCGCGCCGAGGTCATCGGTGGCGGAATCGGCGGGTTGACTGCCGCTGCGGCCCTAGCTCGCCAGGGCTGGTCGGTGACGTTGCACGAGCGAGATACCGAGATTCGGGCCTTCGGGTCCGGAATCTACCTGTGGAGCAACGGGATGGCCGTCCTCGACCGTCTCGGAGTGCTCGAGAAGGTCATCCGCGGTGCCCACTGCGGACGCGCGATCGAGACACGTAACAATCGAAACTCGACAGTCGCATCGGTACCGGTGAATTCGCCCGGGGGAGTGAGAGTACTGACCGTGCTGCGCGAAAACCTCATCAACGGGCTCGTCGATGCATGTCACGCATCCGGTGTCCGGTTCGAATCGAATTCCGCAGCCAAGTCCGTGGAACCGGAGGGGTCGGTGACGTTCGCAGATGGCCGGACCGAGTTCGCCGACCTGGTCGTCGTGGCGGACGGGGTCGGGTCGAGACTGCGCGACCGGCTCGGACTGTTGCGCCAACGCCGTAGCCTCGACCAGCGCTGCGCACGGGTGTTGATCGATCGGGCCCCGGGTCTTGTTCCCGCCGGCGACGAAGCGAACTACATCGAGTACATGTCCGGTAAGCGATTCGTGCTCTACACACCGAGCAGCGCCACCCAGGTCTACATCGCTTTCGTCTGTCCAGCAGCGGACTTCGCGGCGCAGGGAGATGTTCTTCCGCGTGACGAGTGGATCCGGTCGTTTCCGCACCTACGCCCCCTCGTCGAGGCGGTGGTCGGTGATCTGCGATGGGACGACTTCGAACAGGTGGAACTAGAAACCTGGTCGACAGGAAAGGTTGCAGTACTCGGCGATGCAGCCCACGCGCAGCCCCCATATCTCGGGCAGGGCGGAGGATGCGCGATGACCAACGCCTTCGGGCTCGCTCATGCAGTCACCCACACCGAGGGCTCGCTCCGCGACGCACTGACGAGCTGGGAAGCCACGGAACGTCCCCTCATCGAGCACACCCAGCGGTTCTCGTATCGAGTCGGGCAGTTGAACAATGTGCCGGACCTTCCCCGTACGGCGTTGTTGACCGTACTGGGTCGATCCTCGGCAGTGGGGCGTTCGCGTCTGCGCGCGGCCACAGCACTTCCGACGGGCTGCTCCGCCTAGACGAGCAAACGAGCGGCCCGGACGTGCGATACGTCCGGGCCGCTCGTCGTTCGGCTGAGTGGCTACGACGCCAGGGCCTTCTCGACCGCCTCGACGATGTCCCGCCAGATCTCCGAACCAGGATCGATGACGTGGAAGTGCCCACCCGGTCCCTCGATGGACTCGACGTCGTCGGAACCCGCGGCCGCAGCCGCGTAGTACTCACGACTGATCTCGAGCAGGTTCGGGTCGTCGGAGACTGCGCACACCACCAGGTGGGGGACATCGAGGGGAAGGCGTGCAATGGGTGACGAGGCGTCGTACGCCCCGCGAGCATCGGCGTAGCGTGCGCCGATGGCATTGGACACCGCACCCTCGCCGAGCCATCGTTCGTCACCGAGTTTGAGATCCAACACGCCTGCGAGGCTGACGGCCAACGCGGGCGTCACGGCCGCGTCGACGGTGTCGGCGGCGAGGCGCAGCGCAAGCTGCCCGCCTGCGGAGTGTCCGAGCACGACGATCCTGCTCAGATCCAGGGCGTCCGGTCCCGATGCCAAAGCCGCGAACGCCGCAGCGACGTCGCTGGTCATGGTGTCCCAGCCGTGCTCGTCGGGGCGACGGTATTCGATGTTCCACGTGGCATACCCACGAGCGGTCAGGTCGACGGCCATCGCATCCATGAGATCGAACTCCCACCGCGACCGCCAGTACCCACCGTGGATGAGCACGGCGACTGGGAACGGTCCCTCGCCGTCGGGCAGCCGCAATTCGACGCGTTGCTCGCGGTGCTCGCCGTACTCGACGATGGTGCCGGGGTGGAAGCGATGGAAGTAGACACTGTCGATGGCGAACCGGAGGCCATCGAGACCGCGCGCACGAATGTGGGTACGAATCCCGTCGGAACGATCCGGCGGGCACTGCCCGAGATCGACCCGTACGACATTGCTGTACGACGCCGTGTCGACGGTTGATCCGGCACCGGGCACGACGATGACCTCGCCGGAGCCAGTAGGGGATTGGACGATTCCGCCGGTCAGGCCGCGGGCGGCGAGCGCCCGGGCGACCAGCTCTTCTGCGGTACGCAGGTCCGCGAAGACTCCGGGAGCCGCGACGATGTCAATGTTCTTCGAAATGTCGGTCACAGTGCCACCGCACTTCTGGCTGCCTGCAGCTGGGGCAGGACGTGTTCGCCGAGTACCTCGATGCCCCGATCGTCGGTCAAACCCTGAGGGGTGCCGAAATCGATGCGGTGCACACCGGCGTCGATGAGCTTCTGCGCCTGGGCGGCGACCTGGTCGGGATCACCGGAGAACGCGAACAGGTCGAGAAGATCGTCCGGGATCAATCGGCCGGCTCCGTCGTGATCACCGTCGGCGACGAACGCTTTGACGCGATCGAGCAGATCGGTCGGGATCTCCACCGTCGGATCGAGTTCGGCCACGACGGCCAGATACATCGCGACTTCGCGTCGGGCCTTGGCGCGTGCTGCCGGGCCGTCGAGATCGACGACGGTGACGGCGCCGAGCACGATGCGCGTCTGACCCACGACCCTGCCGGCCTTGATCTCACCGGGGGCGAGGCGGGCACGCATGATGTCCACCATGGCGGGGTTCGCCGTTCCGCCGATCTTGATCTCGTCGGCGATACCGCCTGCCAACGCCGACGCCTTCGGTCCCCACACGCCCATCAGCAGGGGCGGACGAGCTCGCGCGATCGGAAAGCGGGGTGTGACGCCGTCGGCCAGGCGGAAGTGCTTGCCTTCGAAGCCGCGTCCCTTGCCCTCGAGCAGGGTGTATACGTACTCGATCACCTCGGCGAGGTACCCGAGCGGACTCGGTTGCGCCAATCCGACGTCACCGAGCCAGGTTCCGCGTGCGAGTCCGAAGTACGCCCGACCGTTCGACGCGAGATCGAGGGCCGCGAGTTGGCCGGCGATCTCGTAGGGGTGCATCGAGTATGGGTTCCAGCACGCCGGTCCGAGACGAACCCGATCGGTGGCTGCCGCCATCTCGAGCAGGGGGAAGATCGGCGGGGAGAACATCAGATCGGAGAAGACACTGATGACGTCGAAGTCGTAGCGTTCCGCGATCGCCGCGAGGCGCCCGTACTCTCCTGCGGGTTTGTCGCCCTGGATACCGAGGCCGAATTCGACTGCAGGAGTGCTCACGTCAGGTCCTCGGACCGCAGCTGGCACTTTCCGGTGCGCTCGATACGCATGATCAACCGTTCTTCGGGATCTGGGCACGCGACCAGCGAATCTTTGTTCATCCAGTCGTCGGCGGGGAGGTCACGTTGCTTGGCCGAGAGCATCGGCAGGATGGCTGCGAAGGCGTACATGCAGAAGTGCTTGCCTTCCGGCAGCCGCATCTCGTTGGAGCGAACGATGTCGATATAGTCGTCGACCATCATTCCGCACACGGAGCGACCTTCGATTCGGTCGACATGGATGCGCAGGTCGTACAACTCCATGTCCGTTCCGGAGTCTGGGGTTGGGTCTTGTTGCGCGGTGCTCATAGGGTGGTGCACTCCTCGAATGTGTAGAGAATGTGTCAGCGGGTCGACGCAAGTGCCGGCGTGTCGGTCAACCAGCAGGCGACCTGACCGGGGCCGTCGACCAGCAAGGTCGGTTCGGTACGGCACGCATCGAACGCGTGCGCACAGCGTGGGGCGAAGCTGCAACCGCTCGGCCGGTTGCTGGGGTCGGGAACCTCACCCGCGAGCGTCTGGGGGAGTCCGACTCCAGCTTCGACCCGCGGGATCGCTGCGATCAATGCTTCGGTGTACGGATGCTTGGGATCTCTCCAGAGTCGTTCCGTCGGTGCAGCTTCGACGACCCTGCCCAGGTACATCACCGCCGTGACGTCGGCGATATGACGGACCAGCGACAGGTCGTGCGAGATGAACAGCATCCCGACGCCGAGCTCCTTGACCAGCTCGGTCAGCGTGTTCACGACCTGCACCTGAGACGACGCGTCGAGGGCAGTGACAGGTTCGTCGGCGATGAGCACCGACGGTTCGGCGACCAGGGCGCGCGCGATGGCGATGCGTTGGAGCTGACCACCGGAGAACTGGTGCGGGTACCGGGTGACGGCCGAACTCGGCATGCCGACCCGATCGAGCTGCGCCAGTGCACGATCGCGACGCGCACTGCCTCGAACATCGGCGGGTACGCCGTCCATCAACTGCTCGCCGACGCGGCGCCGGGGATTGAGGGAGGAATACGGATTCTGGAACACCATCTGCAGACCGAGTTGGGCTGCCGAGCGCTTGCGCCACCCCAACGGTCGGACGCGGTCGCCGGCCAGGGTGACGGTGCCCGATGCGGGTTCGATCAACCCCGATGCGACCCGGGCCAGCGAGGATTTTCCGCAGCCGGATTCGCCCACCAGGCCGACGATCTGACCCGGAGCGACGGTCAGCGAGACGCCGTCGACGGCCCGAACAATCGAGCCCGACGACGACTTGTATTCGACGGCAACGTCGTTCATTTGTAGTGCGGTCACGACTTCTCCTTCGATGGTGTCGCTGTGGCGGGACTGTGTACCGCGCAGGCCGCGCTGTGGAAGATGCTGGGCATCCGCAGGCTCTCGATGCGAGGTACCCGAGCGAGTGGCGGCACCACGGGTGCGCAGACGTCCTCGACGTCGGGGCACCGCGGCGCGAACGGGCAGCCCTCGGGAGCCGTGGACGCCGTGACCGGCTGACCGGCGATGGGTGTCAGCTCGGCGCGGACACCATCGACGTCGGACGTCTCCGGTCGTGCTTTCAACAACGCGCGGGTGTACGGATGCCGTGGGTTGCGCAGCAGCTCCTCGGTCGGCGCGGTTTCGAGGACCCGTCCGGCGTAGAAGACGTAGGTGCGTTCGGCCAGGGCGGCCAACACCCCGAGATCGTGCGTGATGAACACGACGGACAGGTCCATCTCCCGGCTCAGACGCTGGAACAGATGCAGAATGCCCGCCTGCACGGTGACGTCGAGTGCCGTGGTCGGCTCGTCCGCGATCACCAACTTCGGTTCCGCGGCGAGAGCGATGGCGATGGCGATGCGTTGACGCATGCCTCCGGAGAACTGGTGTGGGTAGTTCTTCAGCGCGTTCTTCGGATCCGGGATGCGCACCTGTTCCAGCAGTTCGACGGCTCGAGCTTTCGCAGCGGACTTGCTCAGACCGAGATGCACTCGCATGTGCTCGGTCAGCTGCGACCCGACCGTGAGCATCGGATGCAGGGCAGCAGTGGGATCCTGGAACACCATCGCGATCTCGCCGCCGCGGAGCCGTTGCCAGCCCTTGCGGTCGAGGGAGTTCAGGTCCGTTCCGTCGAACGTGATGGTGCCTCGGGTCGCCGCACCGTCGGGAAGAAGGTTGAGCAGGGCGCGTCCGGTCATACTCTTGCCGGACCCGGACTCACCTGCGACGCCGACGATCTCACCGCGGCCGACGGAGAGATTCACGTCGGCGAGGACGTCGAACGCGCCGTCGACGCTGGGCAGGCTGACGCCGACGCCGTCGAGAGTGAGCAGCGGCGGTGCAGTCGTGGCCGTGTCGGCCGGAGCCGGTGTGGCGTATGCGGAACCGATCATGTCAGCGACCTCCGAGAGAATGCGGATCGAGTCGATCGCGAAGTGCGTCGCCGATGACGTTGCACGCCAGGACGACTGTCAGAATGGCGAGCCCGGGGAAGACGCTGACCCACCAGCGGCTGATGTCGTTGGTGCCGAGCGCGATCATCGCGCCCCACTCCGGAGCGGGTGGCCTCGGTCCGAGACCGAGGAACGACAGCGCGGCGAGCAGCAGGATGGCGTTGCCGACCTCGAGGGTGGCTAGCACGATCGCGGGGCCGACACTGTTGGGCAAGACATCACGCCGCAACGCCTTGATCGGCCCGACGCCGAGCATGCGGGAGACGTTCAGGTAGTCCTCGTTGCGGGTGCTGAGCACGGCGCCGCGGATGACGCGGGCGTACACGGGCCAGGAGACGATCACCAGCGCGAGCACCGCGTTGCGCGTGCTCGGTCCGAAAGCGGCGGTGACGGCCATGGCCAGGATGATCTGCGGGAAGGCGAACACGAGGTCCGTCAGCCGCATGATCCCCTCGTCGACGAATCGACCGATGTAGCCGGCGATCATGCCGAGCAGTCCGCCCACCACGAGCGAGGCTGCCACGATCGACAGTGCGAGGGGGATCGACAACCGCGCACCGTAGATGACGCGGGAGAGCACGTCGCGGCCGAGTTCGTCGGTACCGAAGAGGTGTTCGGCGCTCGGACTCGCGTAGATGTTCGATGTCTGTTCGAGTGGGCCGAACGGTGCGAGCAGTGGCGCGAAGGCCGCAATGAACGCCCATCCGCTCGCGATGATCAGTGCTGCGACGACCACCGGCTGGCGCCAGATCTTGCTGGCTTCGGTCTTCTTCGGCCACCACCGACGAGGTTTGCGGCCCTTGGTGATACGGGTGGCGGGTGCGTCGGCTGCGGCTCTGGAGTCGGTCAGTGTCATGTCAGTCGGACTCTCGGATCGGCCAACCCGTACAGCAGGTCGACAATCAGGTTCAGGAGCAGGTAGACGGCCGCCACGAACAGGGTGACGCCGAGAATTGCGGGCCGATCCAGCGCGGTGGCGCTCTGGTACGCGTACTGACCGAGACCCGGCCAGGAGAAGATGCTCTCGACGAGGACTGTTCCGGACAGCAGGGTGGCGAAGCTGATACCGATGACGGTGATGATCGGCACGATGCCCGCCCGCATGAGGTGCTTGAGTAGAACGGTGCGGGTGGACAATCCCTTGGCGTATGCGGCCGAGATGTAGTCCTTGCGGAGCACCTCGAGGAGTGCCGAGCGGACGAAGCGGGTGAGCATCGCGACCGTCACCGAAGTCAGCACGAGAATGGGGAGAATTGTGTGCTGCGCTGCGTCCCAGGCGACATCGAACTGACCGGTGAGCACGGCGTCGACGGTGTACATGCCGGTGACCTTGTCCGGGGGCGAGAACTGCGGGCTGAGCCTGCCCCCGTTGGGGGAGACGCCGAGTACGAAGAAGAACAGGTAGAGCGCGAGGATGGCCAGCCAGAACGGCGGGGTCGACAAGCCGAGGAGCGAGACGACTCGCACGGCTTGGTCGGCACCCTTGCCGTGGCGGACCGCAGCGATGAGGCCGAGCGCACCACCGATCAGGATCGACAGAATCAACGTGGGAACGGCGATTTCGAGTGTCGTCGGCACGTAGTCCATGAGGTCGGTCAGGACCGGGCGGCCCGTCTGCTGCGACGTGCCGAGGTCGCCCTGCAGGAGATTGCCGAGATAGGTGAAGTACTGGACGATCAACGGCTGGTCGAGGCCCCACCTCTGCTCGAACGCGGCTACCGCCTCGGGGTTGCCGAGGGCTGCGTCGGACAGGTTGGCAGACACCGGATCTCCGGGGACTGCCTGTACGAGGATGAATCCGACCACGGTCGCACCCCACAACAGTCCGATCGTGGTGAACAAGCGGCGGGCCAGGAATCTCAGCAGCGGCCGGTTCTTTCGCGACTTCCGGCCACCGGTGTCGACCGGGGTCTCGGTCGACCCGACGGGCATCGACGCGGACAGTTGTGGAGTGGACATGGGTTACGCAGCCTTGACGGAGGCGAGGTCGACGATCCAGGCGGCCGGTGTGTATTCGGCACCGGTGACGGCGGACGTGGACACGACGCAGCCGGAGTTGACCGCGAGCGGGATGAACGGCGAATCGGTTGCCATCACGCGCTGCCAGTCCTGCACGGCTGCGGTGCGTCCTTCGTCGGTGTAGTCGTCGAGAAAGGTCTTCGCGGCCGCGATCGCAGCGGGGCTCGCGTTCGCATCGGTCCATCCGGCGCGAGCGGAGTTGACGCCACCCGGCTTCATGAGCTGGACGAGGTTCTCGGCGCGGGGGTAGGTCAACGCCTGCGGACTCATACCCATGGGAGCCTGGCCGGCACGGTTGCGCTCGAGGAACGCGGCGAGGGGAAGCGGGGTGAGCTGCAGTTCGATACCGGCCTTGGCGACGTCGCCCTGGATCTTTGTCGCCACTGTGCCGAGATCGACGCCACGGTAGGTGATGGCCGGATAAATGTACTCGACCGGTCGGCCTGCCAGGCCGGCTTCGTCGATCAGCCTGGTGGCGAGGGCGAGGTCCTGGACCGGCCCGTCTTCCTTCGGCAGCGAGCCGGGGTACGCGGGAGCGATGAATCCACCAAGGGTGTCGCCACCACGACCGTAGAGTCCTGCGATGCCTTCGTAATCGAGGGCGGCCTTGAATGCGGTCGCGAACGCGGGGTTGCTTGTGATCTCGGAGACGGCGGGGTTCGTGTTGGCGTACGCGTAGTACATCGTGTCCTGCAGTTCGGACACCGTCAGCGATTCGGGCAACCCGTCGAGCAGGTTTCCGGTCAGGTCGAGGGACAGCTCGGGTGACGTGGAGCGCGTCATCGTCAGCTTCTGATTCTGAATATCGGTGTTGCGGATCACCACTCGGGTGAATTCGGGCTTTTCGCCCCAGTAGTTCTCGTTGGCGGTGAGGACGATTTCGTTACCGGGATCGTTGCGGTCCACGATGTACGGTCCGCTGCCGGCCGACTCGGAGTCGAGGAACGATTGCGCGGTGTCTGCGGTAGCGGCGTCGGGTGCAGCACTCGCACCGTTCGCCTGCGCCACCTCGGAATTGACGATCGACGCAGCAGGCATCGCGAGGAGCGTGACCAAGGTCGGACGCGGGATTTCGCTGGTGATGGTCACGGTGCGCTCGTCGGGTGCGGCGAAGGTGAGTCCGGCGAAGAAGCCGGACGCGCTGCCCTTGATGTTGAGCATTCGGTCGAGGGAGAACAGAACGTCCTCCGACGTGACGGGTGATCCGTCGGAGAAGACGGCGTTGTCGCGCAGGGTGAATGTGAATGCGGTGTTGTCCGCGTTCGCCTCGAAGCTTTCGGCCAGGTCGGGGACCGGGGTGGTGATGTCGGCGCCTTCGAAGGTGAGCAGCGTCGAGTACAGGGAATGCACGCTCAAGTAACCGGTCTGCTCATAGGCGCGGGCCGGATCGAGTGTCTTGTAGACGAAGGAGGTGTTCACGACGAGGGTGTCGTCGGCACCGCTCGACGATCCTCCGGCGGAGCACCCCGCAGCAGCGGTGAGAGCAACTGCAGCAAGGGCAATGGCTGCCCGTGCGCGGCCGGCACGTGGCGTGACCACATTGCCTCGGCGCCTGGACGATGAGAACGCGAACATGATTCTCCTTGCGGAAGGCTGAGAGGGAACCCGACGGAAGCGTCGAAGGTCGATGCCATTAGATTACGGTGCTCTTGTAAAGTTACAGTGCACAAACGTTTAATCTAAGTAAACGCTCTACTTTTCTTGGATGTCATCCGTGAGACTGAGGGCCGGCTTGGAAAAGAGGGGGTAAAACGTGTTGCACGAACAAGTTCGGAGTCTGCGCAAGGACCGTGGGATGTCACTCCGGCAGCTTGCGGATGCCGCTGGAGTATCCGCAGGCCTGCTCAGTCAGATAGAGCGAGGCAATACCGATCCCAGCTTGAGCACCATTCGAAAATTGGCGACCGTGTTCGGCGCGGACCTGTCCACGCTCTTCGCCGAAGGGCCACCACCTGCGGTGCACGTCAGCAGGCCGGGAAAGCGACCGAAACTGTCCGGCGCCGAGGGGCATATGACGTACGAACGGCTGACCCCGGGGCGGACCGACCTCGAGGTACTGCACGGGCGAATCGCGCACGGGGAGTCCACGTCCGACGAGGGGTGGTGCCATCCGTCGACCGAATGCGCGGTGGTCGTGGTGGGCGCGATGTCGGCCGAGATCGCCGGCCTTCGATACGATCTCGCGATCGGAGAAAGTGTCACGTTCGATTCCCGTCTGCCGCATCGGTATCTCAACGATTCGGGTGCTCCGGCAGAGTTCCTGCTGTCGGTCACCCCGCCCAACCCCTGATCGGCTCAGGCGCTCGGAACCGGTTGCAGCCGCTCCGAGTGTCTGTGCACGATGACCCATCGGGTTCCGTTCCAACGGAATGCTTCGGTGACCCGCGACCGGCGTTCGATCGCCGTCGCGGCATCGATGCCGATCAGGAGGTAGCGGGCTAGCGCAGTGTCTCCCCACGAGTCGACCTTCAATGCCGACGCCCCGAAGTCCGACAGACGAGCCGGGGCCGGGCGACTCGCACGGAGCGCGTCCAGTTCCGCTTGCCCGTCGATCATCTCTGGAAGATGTGTCTCCCACGCGGTGACCGACGGATCGAGATGGACATTGAAGCGCTCCCAATCACGGTGCTGGAACGCGTCGTACATGTCGTCGAGTTCGCCCTGGATCAGAGTCGTCACATCGGGATTCATACGGTCGCGTCCTCCGGCTCGTACACAGCGCTGAGGTCGTCGCGCACGATGACCCCGTCCTTCACGACCACCGACAGTGTGCGGTAGGTGGAGGTATCGAGCGACGGATCGCCGTCGGTGACGATGAGGTCGGCATACTTGCCTGCTTCGACGGTACCGAGCATGTCGTCCACGCGAAGCCATTGCGCTGGAACGATCGTCGCCGCAGCCAGCGCTGCCTTGGCACCGAGAGCGCCGTCGGACATGTGCTCGAGTTCGCGTACGGCTGCACTCGTGCCCTCGAACGTCCAGAACGGTGGCATGTCGCTGCCGAGCATGACCGTCACTCCGGCCGCCACTGCACTACGGAAGCTCTGCATGTGCCGCTCCCCGGCGCCGAGCGCACGCTGCTGCATCCACTCGGGGACGCCGAGTTCGTCGAAGAAGGACTTGCACCTGGTGACGACCAAGGTCGGTACCAACGCGCATCCCTTCTCGGCCATCGCGGACGTCACCTCGTCGGTCAGCTGGTAACCGTGCTCGACGCAGTCGAGCCCCAGTTCGACGGCCTCGGCGATGATCGGCGCAGGTCCGGCGTGCGCAGTGATCTTGCGACCCCACTCGTGTGCGGTGGTGATCGCGGCCTCGAGCTCGTCACGGGTGACCTGACGGGTGTCGATCTCCTCGTGTTGGCCCGAAAGGCCGCCGGAGATCATGACTTTGACGAAGTCAGCGCCGGCTCGGATCTGCTGACGTACGCCCTGCCGGAATCCCGTCGCCCCATCGCATTCGAGCCCACCCGACGAGCCGTGGCCGTGACCACCGGTGCAACAGATCGGACGTCCTGCAGTGAACATACGCGGGCCCTGGAGCTTGCCCGCCTCGATCGAGGCCTTCAGCGGAAAATCGGCGTGGTCCTTCTCGCCGACGCAGCGAATGGTCGTGACACCGCACTTCAGCGTGCGGGCTGCTCCGTCGGCCATGTGCAGCACCAACTGTGGTGCGGACATGGACTTGATCTCTGCCCCACGAGGGCCGGGCAACGACAGCGACAGGTGTGTGTGCATATTGATCAGCCCCGGCGAGAGGAAGCGGCCGCCGAGATCCATCACCTGATGGCGACGGTCGCCGAGAGCGTCGCGCACATCGGTCTCCGTACCGACTGCGGCGATCTTGTTGTCGCTGATCCACACCGCAGCACCGATGAGAGCGTCGGCGCGGGTGGCATCGATGATGCTGCAGTTGTGCAGCAGTAGATCGGAACTCATGATGAAATCCTTTGCAGGTCAGAGGTATGTGTCGTGTCATAGACGATGGTTCCGTCGATGGCGACCCACTCCGGCGTCAGTTCGTGCCAGGTGGAGACCTCCACCGCCAGGGGGTCGGCGGACCAGCAGACGAGATCGGCGATCGACCCGACGGCCAACGTGCCGAGATCCGGCATCCCGAGGTAGTCCCCGGCGTCGCGGGTGTACATCTCGAGCGCGGTCCTGGGATCGAGGGCCTCGTGCGCCCCGATGCTCGACCCGTCCCACGCACGCCGGGTGACCGCGATCTGCGCACCCACCATCGGGTCGGCTGGGTGGGTGTCCGATCCTGCCGCGAATCGAAATCCCAGTGCTTTCATGGACGCCAACGGCATCGTGCGGGCCGCCAACGGCCCCCAGGCCGCACGCATCTCGTTGCTGTAGACGTAAGCGAGCGGTGGATTGACAGAGATGCGGATGCCCAACTCGGCACATGCCTGGATGTCGAGGACATCGAGGTGAAAGGCGTGCGCGATGCTGATGTGCTGTGGGCGATCGTCACCCAGCGTGCGCACCGCGTCGAGGATCGCACCGATCGCGCCACCACCCATCGCGTGAATGCAGATCGGCCAATCTCGGTCTGCGCAGAGCCGAAGGACGCGTTCGAGTTCGTCGACTGTGTAATGGGGGTACGGCTCGCCTTCCCCGTCGCGCATCCACGCGTTGACGAATTCACCGTCGAGCAGCAGTTTGAGCGACCACGCGGCCAGGCGGTCGTCACCGGTCCCGGGGAGCGCGCTGCTGCCGAGGACCCGCGCGTACTCGGTGTCGAACGGCCGTCGCCAGTCGAATCGATTCATCAGTCGAATGCGCTGAGGCAGCCGGTGTTCGGAACGAAGTTTGGTGTAGAGATCCCAGGCGGAGTCGAACGCGCCGGCAAGACCCGGATCCGCGACCGACGTGATGCCCATGGTCAGCAGCTTCTGGCAGGCATTGGCCAAAATGTCGAGGCGGTGACGCGTGTCGTTCATGCCGAGGACGTAGATCGCGTCGTTGACGACCCGCACAGCCGCCCCGAACAGGTAGCCGGTTTCCGGGTCGTACGACTCGATTCCGAAGTCCGCCAGCTTGTCCGTCATCGCACGCGCGCCGACCGAGTTGATCACGGCGCGGTCGGGTCGGCGATACAGGTACACCGCCACGTCCGGGCTGACCGAATCGAGTTCCTCCGCCGTCGGCAGGCGGCCCTCGGCGAGGTTGGCCTCGTTCCAGGCTGCGTTATCGGCGAAACAACGAATCCAACCGCCCGGTGCGATGATTCGGGCTCTGCCGGCCACCGACTGGAGTACCTCGGCCACGGATCGCGCGTGTTCCAGTCGGAGCATCGTGAACTCGTGCGAGGCCTTCTCGAGGTGCATGTGGGTGTCGATGAACCCCGGGAGCACCGTGCGCCCACTGAGGTCCTGGCGCACGGTCTCGACAGTCGACCTGGCGTCCACCTCGGCGAATGTACCTGCAGCGACGACACGCCCACCGGAGATGCCGAGGGCTTCCACGCGCCCCAGTATCGGATCGAACGTTTCGATACTGCCATTCCAGATCAGCCAGTCCATGCCGGTATCCAATGCGAAAGTTCGAGCATGTGTTTAACCCTGACATACAGATGTGTAGCCGGTGTAAATATTGTTCACATTCTCGTCACGCGGGTACGGACGGCCGCGGTGTCCACCGCGCATGCCGGGTACCCGAGATGCCGTCTCGAACCAGGCTGAGCCGCGGCGGTGGGCCGTCGGTCCGTCCCGTCGGTGGCTTGCGATTGCCTGCTGCGAACTGCGCGGGCCACACCGCTCCCGGGCCGACGTATCCCTGTTCGGCCGCGGCGTGCAATGTCCACTGCGGATCGTAGAGGTGCGAGCGGCCGATGGCCACCAGATCCGCTCTACCGGCCAGCAGAACGGAGTTGACGTCGTCGTGCGAGGAAATGGCACCGACAGCGATGACAGCGGTGCCGTATTTCGTGCCGACCTCGTTACGAATGCGGTCGGCGAACGGTGTTTGGTAGCTGCGGCCGTACTGCGGCTTCTCGGTCGAGACGACCTGACCGGAGGACACATTGACGACGTCGACACCGCGCTGTGCGAACGCGGCCGCGATGGCCACCGCGTCGTCGACATCGTTGCCGCCGTCGGCCCAGTCGGTCGCGGAAATACGAACGGACATCGGACGATCCGCAGGCCAGGCTGCGCGGACGGCGTCGAACACGCGCAGTGGAAAGCGCAGTCGGTTCTCCGGTGATCCGCCGAATTCGTCCTGACGTGTGTTCGACAGCGGGGACAGGAACGAGGACAGCAGGTATCCGTGAGCGCAGTGCAGCTCGAGGATGTCGAAGCCGGCGCGAGCGGCCGCCTCGGTGGCGTGCACGAACTCTGCCTCGATGGCGGCCATCGACGTGGCGTCGAGTTCGGTCGGTGTCTGGTTCTTGTCCGAGTAGGGCAGCGGCGAGGCGCTCACGACGTCCCAGTTGCCGTCGTCGAGAGGGGTGTCGATGCCGTCCCACATCAGCTTGGTCGAACCCTTCCGACCGGAATGACCCAGCTGGACGCCGATTTTCGCCGACGAGCGTTCGTGCACGAAATCGACGATGCGAGTCCACGACTGCTCTTGCTCCGCGGTGTACAAACCGGTGCACCCCGGGGTGATGCGTCCGGCGGGGCTGACGCACACCATCTCGGTCATGACGACGGCAGGACCACCCATTGCCTTCGAGCCGAGGTGGACCAGGTGGAAATCGCCGGGGACGCCGTCGACAGCGGAGTACATGTCCATCGAGGACACCAGGATGCGGTTGTTCAGTTCGAGGGACCCGAGCGTGAACGGCTGGAACATCGGTGGACAGGTCGGTCCGTCGGCGGCGAACCACGTGTCCGCGTCCGCGACGAACTCCTGATCGCGCAGCTTGAGGTTGTCGTACGTGATGCGTCGGCTCCGGGTCATGATGTTGAACGCGAACTGCCGCGGATCCTGCCCGACGTACTGATCGATGTTCTCGAACCACTCCAGGCTGGCCTGTGCGGCACGCTGGACCGAGACGACAACGGGCTTACGCTCCGCTTCGTAGGCCGTCAGCGCCGACTCGACCGTCGGATTCTCGTGCAGACACGCAGCGAGGGCCAGTGCGTCTTCCATGGCGAGCTTGGTGCCCGACCCGATGGAGAAGTGTGCCGTGTGCGCAGCGTCGCCGAGGATGACGACGTTGCCGTCGTGCCAGCGTTCGTTGCGTACCGTGGTGAAGTTGATCCAGCGGGAGTTGTTGGACAGGATTCGATGATCGCCCAGGACATCCGCGAACAGGTCACGGACGATGTCGATGGACTTCTCGTCGCTCTCGCCCGGTGCAAAGGTATGGTCGGCGTGGGCTGCGAATCCGGCTCGCTCCCAGACGTCTTCGTGCATCTCGACGATGAACGTGCTGCCGTCGTTGCCGTAGGGGTAGCCGTGGATCTGCATGACTCCGTGCGGGGTCTCGGCGACGTAGAACTTGAACGCCTCGAAAACCTTGTCGGTACCGAGCCACATGTACTTGCTGCGTCGGGCGTCCAACGACGGGGCGAACGTGTCGGCGTAGCGCGTCCGGACGGCGGAGTTGAGACCGTCGGCGGCAAGGACCAGGTCGTGGCTGCGCCGCAGTTCGTCGACGTCCGGGGCGGCGGTGGAGAACTGCACGTCGATGCCGAGTTCGAATGCGCGTTCCTGCAGAATCTGGAGCAGGACCTTGCGGGACATCGCCGCGAAGCCCTGGCCGCCTGCGGTGTGGACGGTGTCTCGGTAGTGGACGTCGATGTCGTCCCAGCGCGCGAAATGTCGTGCCATGCGGTGGTAGATGACGGGGTCGGCATTCTCGATGGCGCCGAGCGTCTCGTCACTGAAGACCACCCCGAAGCCGAACGTGTCGTCGGCTGCGTTGCGTTCCCACACGGTGATCTCGTGGGACGGGTTCAGTTGCTTGGCGAGAGCTGCGAAGTACAACCCGCCGGGGCCACCGCCTACTACTGCGATTCGCATTGTGTTCCTTAGAGTTCGGCAGCGTCGACCTGCGTCGCGGATACGTTCAATATAGCGGATTTGATACGTGCGTCAAGGCGGCGCTATAAGTCTTGCAGGGCCGACTTCACGTCCGCGGGCCACGGGGCGGAACCGGTCGACGACGTGCCGGTGTGTACGACGGTCATGCTTCCCTCGGCCACCTGTCGGTTCGGGCCGTCGACGACGAAACCGTAGGTGAGAGAGCTGGTTCCGACGCGTTGGACGGTGAGTGTCGTCGTGACTGCGTCGCCGAACCAGACACGTCCGCGGTACTCGACGCTGTAGCTGACCCGGGGGATCACGCCGAACAAGTCGGCGCGCCCGATCGACCGCAGCAGCGCTGCCTCGGCGGCCTCGACCCATCGGATGACGGTCGAGTGGTGATAGTGGCCTGCGGCGTCGGTGTCGGACCATTCGACGCGCGCCTCCGCCGAGATTCCGCGCGGATCGGTCACGATGCGGTCGATGCGCGTTCGTGCAGACGAAATCGCTGCAGCTTTCCGCTCTCGGTTCGCGGTAGTGACTGCTCGAACGAAATGCTGCGCGGGTACTTGTACGGCGCAGCAATGGATTTCACGAACGTCTGGATCTCGGCGACGAGGGTGTCGTCGCCGATGATGCCCGGCTCGAGAACGATCGCGGCATGCACGATCATCCCTCTGGCCTCGTCCGGGATGCCGATGACGGCGGACTCGGCGACGGCCGGGTGCTGATCGACGGCCATTTCGACCTCGGGTGCGGCGATGTTGTAGCCGGAGCTGACAATCATGTCGTCACTACGCGCCTGGTACCAGAAGTACCCGTCCGCATCGCACACGAACGTGTCGCCGGTGACGTTCCAGCCGTCGCGTACGTACACGCTCTGCCGTTCGTCGGCGAGATACCGGCACCCGGTCGGTCCCTGCACGGCGAGCAGTCCGGCGGTCCCCGCGGGCAGCGGATTTCCGGCCGCATCCTGGATGCGTGCATCGAACCCGGGTACCGCACGTCCCGTTGCGCCGGGACGGATGTCGTCGTCCGCGGCGGAGATGAAGACGTGCAGCATCTCGGTCGCGCCGATGCCGTCGATGAGCTTGATGCCGGTGCGCTCGTGGAACTGCTCCCACACGGCGACGGGCAGATGCTCGCCTGCAGAGACGCAACGGCGAAGCGACACGAGATCGATCTCGGCGTCTGCGGCCAGGATGGCGCGGTACGCCGTCGGGGCGGTGAACAGGACGGTCACCGAGTGCTCGCGAACCAGCGCTGCGAGTTCGGTCGGGGTCGCCTTCTCGATGAGCAGCGTGGTGGCACCGATGCGCAGGGGGAAGATGACCAATCCGCCGAGGCCGAACGTGAACGCGAGGGGGGGAGTGCCGGTGAAGACGTCGGTATCCGTCGGTTTGAGGACGTGCTCGGAGAAGGTGTCGGCATTGGCGAGGACGTCGCGATGAAAGTGCATGGTGGCCTTGGGCACTCCGGTGGTGCCCGACGTCGGGGCAAGCAGGACGACGTCGTCTGCTGCGGTATCGACGTTGGTGAAGTCCGCGGCCTTGGTGGCGCTGCGCACCGTGAGGTCGGTGTCGGATTCTGCGCCGAAGGTGATGACAGTGGCGGTGGTGACCACGTCGGCCAACGCTGCGGCGAACCGGTGATCGCACAGTACGAGTGTCGGTGTGGTGATGTCGACGATCTTGGTGATCTCCGGTGCACGCAGCATGGGCATCGTGGTGACGACGACGCCACCGGCCTTGACGACGGCGAACCAGCAGGCGACGAGCCAGGGATTGTTGGGGCCGCGCAGCAGTACGCGCTGGCCGGGTATCAATCCGTGATCCTCCGTGAGGACGCGAGCGACTTGGTTGGCGCGTGCGAGCAATTCCCCGTAGGTCCACGTCGCCGACGGCGAGAGCAGGCACGGCTTGTCCGGCCCGACCGTCGAGACCATGTCGTCGAGCAGAACGGTGGCGCAGTTGAGGCGCTCGGGGTAATCGAGAGAAGGCAGTTCGAAGCGAAATTCCGGCCACGAGTTCTCGGGTGGCAGATTGTCGCGACAGAAGGTGTCGACGTGCGCCGACGGTGACAGAGGCATGATCGACCTTTCGGTTCTGTGCGGTGAAACCAGTATGCACAGTTTGTGACGACGAAACGTTAGGCGACATAGATAGTTAACCTGATGGTTGCAATACATCGCAGGGGAATGGCTCGATTACGGTGTGCGTATGTCGAGTCTCGAGGGGCGTTCACGTGGGGGCAGGGCCGACGAGGTCCGGTCGGATGCGACGGTGGAGATTCAGCCGCGCCAACTGATCGTTACCCTGTTCGGGCTGTACGCCCGGGCGGAGAGCAACTGGTTGTCCGTTGCGTCGTTGGTCAAGCTGATGGCCGACCTCGATGTCGACGGTCCCGCGGTGCGATCGTCGATCTCGCGATTAAAGCGTCGGGACGTGTTGCTCAGCAGTCGTTTCGAGGGCGCTGCCGGTTATTCGTTGTCGCAGCGCAGTCTGGACGTCGTGAACGAGGGTGACACGCGGATCTTCGATCGACGTCGTGCGACCGTCGACGACGGCTGGCTACTGGTGGTGTTCTCTGTGCCCGAGTCGGAGCGGGAGAAGCGGCATTCGCTGCGCAGCGCCCTGACGACACTCGGATTCGGTACTGCTGCGCCCGGGGTCTGGGTGGCTCCCGGCAATCTGGAACGGGAGACGCGCGCCATGCTCGACAAGCGTGGTCTGTCGAGCTTCGTGGACATATTCGCGTCTCAGCACGTGGCGTTCGAGGACCTTCGGTCCAAGGTCAGATCGTGGTGGAATCTCGACGAACTGTCGGAGCTCTACGGAGATTTCGTGCGGCGTTACCGCAGCGTAGCGACCTCGTTCGCCTCGGAGGGAGTCTCTCCGGCCGTCGCGTTCGAGCAGTACGTACCGATGTTGACGGAATGGCGACGGCTACCCTACCTCGATCCGGGCCTGCCCCTGACGCTGCTGCCTCAGGGGTGGACCGGTGTCACCGCGGAGGAGCTGTTCGCCGAGCTGAACCGGAGGTTGGGCGGTCCTGCTCGCGAACACGCGTTGTCGATCATTCATCCCTGATCAGATGTGAGCGACGGCCTGGATCTCGATGAGAGCCTCGGGCTGCCACAGCGACGTGACGCCGATGCCGGCCATGGCGGGGTACTCGGTTCCCGCGAGTTCGCGCCAGATCTGCCCGATCTCACGCCCGTTCGCCTGGTACTCGGGAATGTCGAGCAGGTAGATCGTCACGTCCACCAGATTCTCGGGGCCACCGCCCGCTGCCTCGAGCGCGGTGAGTAGGTTGGTCATCGACTGACGGAACTGCGCGACTATGCCGCCGTCGACGATCGAACCCGACACATCCAGGGCGGTCTGTCCGGCCAGGTAGATGGCATTGTCGGCCCGCACCGCGTGGGAGAAGCCCGATTGCTTGCCGAGAGTGGACGGGTTGATTCGCTCGATGGTCATTTCCGCCGAGTCCCTTCTGTCGAGGTTCGCTGACACCATCACTATATGGTGCTACATTCACCACCGTAATCGAAGCGACACACAGGTGCGGTGTGAACGGCGAAAGGCGACGATATCGATGAGGCTTGCGACAGTCCGGACCGCTCGCGGTGACACCCGCGCAGCAGTCCACCGAGGCGACGTCTGGGAGCTGCTCGACGCCACCGACGTCGGCGCACTGCTGAATTCTCCCGACATGGCCGAGATCCTGGCTCGGCCCACCGGGGCGCAGCCTATCGACGACGTCGTGTTCGCCCCGGTCGTCCCGACGCCGCGAAAGATCCTGTGCTGCGGGCACAACTACCGCGAACACATCGCCGAAATGGGCCGAGACACACCCACCCACCCGACGTTGTTCGCCAAGTTCGCGGACACCCTCGTCGGCGCCACGGACGACATCGTCCTTCCTGACTCGGTCACGAAGCTCGACTGGGAAGCCGAACTCGCGGTCGTGGTCGGAACGACGATACGCAACGCAGACCGCGTCGAGGCGGGCGCGGCGATCGCCGGATACACCGTCGCCAACGACATCTCGGCACGCGACTGGCAGAGCCGCACCCCACAGTGGTTGCAGGGCAAAGCGTTCGACGCCACCACACCGCTCGGTCCGGTGCTGGTGACCCCGGACGAGTTCGACCCGGCAGCAGGCGCGAAGATCACGTGTTCCGTGAACGGCGTGGTACACCAGAACGGCTCGACCGACGACCTCGTGTTCGACACCGCTGATCTGCTCGCGTACATCAGCGAGTTCACCGTGTTGCGCCCCGGTGATGTCGTCCTGACAGGTACCCCGAGCGGCGTCGGAGCCGCGGCGGCGCCGCCGCACTTTCTGAAGGTAGGAGACATCATCGAAACAGTGGTCGATGGAATCGGCACACTGCGTAACACCATCAGCGGCAACATCATCGGAAAGGATGCGTCATGACGACAAGCACCGACAGGGTTGTTCCGGTCGTGACCCGCAAGGGCAGCGAAGCAGCCGACACGGGCCAGTCCGGGGGAGCGGTTCGCATCTCCGGTGTGAGCATCGGGCACACGCCGGCCACCAAGATCTGGTTCGGCAAGGTCAGCAACGAACCCGGCTACCGCTCGCTGCCGCATCACCACGGCGAAGCCGAGACCGGTGGCTACGTTCTGACGGGGATAGCGCGAATCTATTTCGGCGAGAACTACTCCGAGTACATCGACCTGTCCGAGGGTGACTTCGTCTTCGTGCCGCCCTACATGCCGCACGTCGAGGTGAACATGAGCACCACCGACGAGTTGGTCTGGCTGACTGCCAGGACGCCGGACAACATCGTCGTGAACCTGCCCGACGTCGACGATTCGATCCTGGAAGGATTTTCGCGCCGATGACCACCTCACTGTCCAGTGCGGAACTGTTGAAATCGCTCGATCTCGAATCGCGCGGCGAGAACGCGTTCGCCGGGCACCATCAGGTGATCCCGTCGGGCCGCGCCTACGGCGGCGAGGTGGTGGCCCAGGCCGTCGTCGCCGCGATGAACACCGTCGCCGACGACCGGTCGATCCACTCCTTCCACGGGTACTTCCTGCGCCCGGGTGACGTGCACACCGAGACCGACTGGACCGTGGACCGGGTTCGGGACGGACGCGGCTTCTCGGCACGCGCAGTGACCGGATCGCAGAACGGCAAGGCCATCTTCTCCGGGCAGGCGTCGTTCCACATCGCGGCCGCCGGCGTTGCGCACCACGAGCCGATGCCGACCGATCTGCCTGCGCCGGAAGATCTTCCGTCGGTAGCCGAGGTCCTCGGCGATGCGGACGTCCGCGACGCGCACTACTGGGCACACGATCGCAACTTCGACATCCGGCACAGCCCCTCGCCGGTGTACGTCACCGCTGACGGCGAGCGGACTCGACGGCAAGTGGTGTGGCTCAAGGCATACGACCGGTTGCCGGACGATCCGAACATCCACCGCGCAGCGTTGGCCTACCTGTGCGACTACACGCTGCTCGAACCGGTGCTACGCAACAACGGCGTCTCCTGGTCCGACGACGGATTGATGACCGCGAGTCTCGACCACGCGATGTGGTGGCACAACGACGGCCGCGTCGACGACTGGATTGCACTCGTCCAGGAATCGCCCGCCGCATCGGGCGGACTCGGCCTCGCCCAGGGTCGCATCTACACCCGCGACGGCGTCTTGCTGGCGAGCGTGGCCCAAGAAGGGCTCGTCAGCCTGCCCTGATCGATGAGATTACGTTGAAGTGGCGGCCGCCATGTATGTGTAATACGCTTGGTGGCATCAGCCCACCAGTGCGAGGACAACTCATGAGCGTCGAGGCCAATACGAGGGCGATCGAGAAAGACATCGTCACCGATTTCAGCAAGCGGATGAGCTACGGGGGATACCTCGATCTGGATGTCCTGCTCAGCGCGCAGAACCCGGTCAGCACCCCGGAGCATCACGACGAACTGCTGTTCATCATTCAGCATCAGACGACCGAGCTCTGGCTCAAGCTCGTCCTGCACGAAACGATCGCAGCGCGTGACGCATTCGACGTAGACGACATCGCAACCGCGCTCAAGTGTGTGGCCCGCGTCAAGCACATCCAGAAGACTCTGACCGAGCAGTGGTCGGTACTGGCAACACTCACCCCGACCGAGTACTCGCAGTTCCGCGACTTTCTCGGCAACTCCTCGGGCTTCCAGTCCTATCAGTACCGCGCAGTGGAATTCGTGCTCGGCAACAAGAATGCCGGGATGCTCGCCGTCTTCGAATCCGATCCTGCTGCGCATCAGCTGCTGTCGGGTCTCCTCGAGCAGCCGAGCCTCTACGACGCGTTCTGGCGCTGCCTGGCCAGGAAGGGGTACGACGTGCCGGAGTCGGTCCTCGATCGCAACGTCGCCGAGGCGTACACGTTCAACGCCGACCTGATGCCGCTCATCAAGTTCGTCTACGAGAACCATACCGAGCACTGGGCCGTGTACGAGGCATTCGAGGAGTTCGTCGACCTGGAGGAAAATTTCCAGCTCTGGCGTTTCCGGCACATGCGCACCGTCCTGCGGACCATCGGAATGAAGAGTGGAACGGGCGGCTCGAGTGGCGTCGGATTCTTGCAGAAGGCGCTGGAACTGACGTTCTTCCCCGAACTGCTGGCCGTGCGCACCGAGATCGGACGCTGATGACCAGCTTCCTGGAACGGGCTGCGCAGCTCGACGCGTCCGACCCGATGCGGTCGCACCGCGAGTTGTTCGTCAGCAGCGAAGACGACTCTGTCTCGGCCTACCTCGACGGCAATTCGTTGGGACGCCCGACGAAGGCGAGCATCGATCGCATCAACACGTTCATGACCGAGTCCTGGGGCGGCCGACTGATCCGCGGCTGGGACGAGCAGTGGTTCGATCTCCCCATCACCATCGGGGACAGTCTCGCGGCCGCTGCCCTGGGTGCGGCGGCAGGCCAGACGACGATCGGCGACTCGACGACGGTTCTGCTGTACAAGATCGCGCGCGGAGCCATTGCCCTGCGCCCGGGTCGCACCGAGATCGTGCTCGATCGCGACAACTTTCCCACCGACCGCTACTTGCTCGAAGGCATCGCGGGTGAACTGGGTCTGACGCTGACGTGGATCGAGTCCGATCGCAACGGCGGCGTGACGGCCGAGGAGTTGGACGCCGTCGTCGGCGACAACACCGCCCTCGTCGTCGTGAGTCATATCGCCTATCGGTCCGGTTACTTGCTCGACGCGGCCGAGTTGGTACGCGTCACGCATGCTGCCGGGGCGCTCCTGCTGCTGGACCTGTGTCACTCCGTCGGTTCCGTGCCGATCGAATTGGATTCGTGGGGCGTCGATTTTGCGGTCGGCTGCACGTACAAGTACCTCAACGGCGGACCGGGCGCTCCGGCGTTCGCGTACGTACGGGCCGAGTATCTCGACGATTTCGTGCAGCCCATCTGGGGCTGGATGGGACGCGCCGACCCGTTCGAGATGTCGCAGGGCTACGAGCCTGCGAAGGGTATTCGTCGCGTCATCAGCGGGACCCCGTCGGTGTTCGGGATGATCGCGATGCAGGACACGATCGAGATGATCGCCGATGTCGGGATGCCTACGATCCGAGCGAAATCCATTGCGCTGACCGAGTTCGCGCTCGAACTGATTCGGGAGCTGTTGGTTCCGCTGGGCGTCGAGATCGCCTCGCCCGAGGATGCGGACCGCCGCGGTGGGCACGTCACCATCGATCATCCCGACTTCAAGGCCGTCACCGCGCGGCTGTGGGAGAAGGGCGTCATCCCGGACTATCGGGCACCACAGGGCATCCGTCTGGGGCTCAGCCCGCTCAGCACCTCGTTCCACGAGGTGGCCGTCGGTATCGTTGCGATTCGTGACGACCTCCTCGCCTGACACCGCAGGTGCGATACTCGACGACTTCGACTCCCGACCAGGGAGCGCCACCTCGTTGGTGCGAACTGTTCTCGGTGCGTACGTACGGCCGTTGGGCGGGTGGTTCGCGATTGCAGATTTCGTCGTCTGGATGGAGGCGCTCGGGGTGCCCCCGGAGAGCACGCGAATTGCCGTCACCCGGTTGAAGAAGAAGGGGATAGTCCAGCCCAGTACACGCGCGGGACGCGCAGGCTACGACATCACCGAGCCTGCTACCGCGATGTTCGAGCGGGGTGACGGTCGCATCTTCGGCTTCCGCCGAATGACAGACGGAGACCCATGGCGTCTGATCTCGTTTACCATCCCTGAATCGCAACGTGCCGCGCGCTACCAGCTACGACGAAGGTTGACCGCAATAGGCTGCGGCACGGTCTCTCCCGGTTTGTGGATCGCGCCCGAATATCTGGCGGCCGAAGCTTCGCAGATCATAAAGGCTCTGCAATTGAATCACCACGTGACGAGCTTCGTCGCCTCAAACATTGCGGTTGCAGGTTCACTGCTCGATGCAGCTGAGCGGTGGTGGGATCTGGACGGCATTGCCCGTAGACATCGAGCCTTCCTTGAGATGTCGAAGGGGTTGGAGTCCGGTCCGGCCGACCGCAGAGAGGCGTTCGTGAGGTTCGTCCCCCTGCTCGACGAGTGGCGGATCATTCCCTACGTTGATCCAGGATTACCGCCATCCATGACTCCAGCAAACTGGCCGGGAGAGTTGACTGTGGCAGAGTTCTTCTCCTCCCGTGACCGCTATCTCACACTGAGCCGCGAGTGGGTTGGAATGCCAGTTGTCAGTGGCTGATTCAAAAAGAACCCGCACGCTTCAGACATACATCCAACGAAGACCGTTTACAGTCTGGTTCTCCATCCCGTATTCAACCGATCGGAACAGTCGAAATGACCGCCGCTGCGTCCACGCCTGTCCGCGAAGCCACTAGCGAACTCCCCAGTCGCTCGGGGCCTCTGCGCGGACCAGTCGTCGCCGATCTCACCGGAGCGTTGGCGGGACCCCATGCCTCGATGATGCTTTCTGTACACGCCCACTCGCCGTTCATGGTCGAGACTGACAAGATAGAGCGCACCCGAATCGTCGAGGACGGCGGTCCGAAGACCGGAGCAACCGTCAGTAAAGAAGTTTTGCGAGTCAGTAAAGACAGTTTGTCCCCACTTCAGGCCGCGCTTGATTATGACGTGGCCCAACACCTGTTCATCGGCGGGGCGAACCTCCTGGTTGAGGGCCCAGCGACTTTATACACCTAGATGCGATTAGCCGTTATCTCGTGGCGAAGAAGATGCCACACCTTGACGAGGACTGGCGCATCATGCCCGCTGGCGGGGCCAACAACATTCCATCGTTCGTAGCATTGATCGGGACCAACATGGAAGTGTCGGTGCTGATCGACGCGGGAACCGACGGAGCACAGCGGCTACAGCGAGCGATTGAGGCAGGGAGGCTCGGTCAGCGGCGTCTGGTCGAGGTCGGCGAAATCACGAACAGTAAGAACAGCGACATTGAAGATATTTTCACGCCGGAGGACTACCTGCACCTTTATAACGCCGCCTTCGAGCGCCGAGCAGCGACGACCTCGATTTCGCCTGGCGACCGCATCGTCAAGCGCATCAGCGACAAGCTGCCCGACAAAAATTTGACCATTACAAGCCAGCTGAGACGCTACTCCGAGGCCAGGCAAAGATATTGCCGAAGCTGTCTATAGAAACGCTGGATCGGTTTGCTCTTCTCTTTACGCGGATCAATAGCAGCCGCGAATAACGGGACACACACAGCGACCCACGCTGTCGATCGCACCGTGGGCAAATTCCAAGACCCAGAATGCCAGACCGCAAGATGGTCCTGTGCGGTCGCTTCCGACATGTTGAGCTTCAACAACTCCCTCGCCAAAGGCCGCAAGATGACTTCGGATCTGTCGAAGCTCATGCTGCGCGCCTACAACGCCGAGGCCGACATTTGTGTTCGTACCATCCGGGCGGGAAACCTAGCGACGGCCGTGAGCCGTCTGGAGAAGGCCGCCGCTACGATCGCCAAGCTCGGAGACATGATGCAGATGCATGTCTCCGAGTCTTATCACAGGCATCGGGTCGAAGAACTCGAGCTCACAGCCGATTACATGATGAAGGTGCAGGAAGAGAAACTCGCTCAAGGTGAGGAGCGCGAGCGTCTCCGAGAGGAACGCAAGGTCGAGCTTGAGTTGGCTGCGCAGAGGGAGAAGCTCGACAAGGAACGAGCGCATTATCAGAATGTGCTCGACTCTCTGGCCGGCCGCACCGATGAGGAGGCTCGACGTATTCGAGACAAGTTGGGTGAACTCGACCAGGCCATTGCGCAGAACGACTATCGGCGTGCCAATATTCGCGCTGGCTATGTTTACGTGATCAGCAACCGCGGTGCATTCGGACCGGATGTGGTCAAGATCGGTATGACGCGGCGGCTCGAACCGATGGATCGGGTCCGCGAATTGGGGAGCGCCTCGGTACCGTTCCCATTCGATGTGCACGCGTTGTACTTCTCCGACGACGCCGTTGCCCTCGAGGGAGCACTCCACGCGGCTTTCACGACTCGTCGACTGAACCACGCGAATCTCAGGCGTGAATTCTTCTTCGCCGAACCTGGCCAAGTGCGAGAGGTGTTGGCTCGAAAGGTGGGGAACCTGTTGGAGTACACGGAGGAACCCGAAGCGACGCAATACTTTCAGAGCCGTGGTTCTTGGCCGACCAGCGTGCTGTCGCGGCCGGAAGCGTGATCAAGGCGTAGACAGAGGCCAACGAAACTGACGCCGGTCTATCCGTATATCGCGACCTGGTCCGTGACAGTTCGAGGATTCTTTCGTCGAGGCCCGCCGTAGGTGATCACGGCCGTACATGATCGACGCGATGCAGACCTATCACGCCGAACTCGGCGGGCGGCGAGCTAGCCCGAACCGTTGACCGCGAATTGCCCGGCGGTCCAACGCAACACGAACGGTAGCCCAGTCATGGCACCGATGAAGTGGTCGCCTGCCACGGGCTCGTAGTGCACGTTGGCACCCTTGCTGCGCCACTGCTCGATCAGGGCAGTCACGCCGGCCTCGGGGATGAAGCGATCGCCGATCCACTTGCTCGCGGAACCGTGGAAGAACGCGACCGGCATCGACGGCGCGTCGGCGCCCGGACGGTTCGCGGCGATCACCCGCCGCGCGATGTCGGAGTCGAACGGGTCGGGCTCGGACGCCAAGTCCTCGATTCGCATGCGTGCCAACCCGCCCAAGGCCAGGGGGAGGACGGACATGTCCTTCACCCAGGACGCCAACAGCAGCGCCTTCGGGCCGAACAACTCCACCATCTCGGGGTGCTCACGCGCGAGACCCATGCTCGCCGCACCCAGCAGGCCGGCCGCGACGGTGCCGTTCATGGTGTCCAGCAGCATCGAGAAGTCGGTGGGCGTTCCACCGGCGACGGCACCCGCCAACCTCACGTCCGGCGCGTACCTCGGCTGCAGTTGCGCCGTCCACGTGGTGGCGATCGCGCCGCCGCTGTAGCCGTAGGCCACCACTGGGCTGTCGGCGAGCTCCGGGGCGACGACCGTCATCCCGCGTAGCGAGTCCAGGACGGCATGCCCGGCCATCGTGCCTTCGGAGTACGACATCCGCGGGCCTTGATGATCGGCGACGAGGACGGCGTATCCGCGGGCGAGCCAGAGCGGCATCACCGGCGGGAGGTCGGCACCGACACCGTGCACGAGCCGGTACGACGGCGTGCTCTTGGCTCCGAGGGAATCGATGGCCACGTTGTGGGCGACGACGGGCCGCGGTCCGCGTCCGGTCCACGGTCGCCTCGGGATCAGCAGCGAGGCTGTGACGCCGGCGGGGAGACCCCGCGCGTCGGTCGATCGCACCATGAACTGATGCAGGGCGGTTCGCGGCCGGGGCACCAGACCGCGGGTCGTGCGCTGCCGGATCACCGCACCGGGTGCGAGGTCCTCGATGCCGGGAGGGGTGAGGAAGAAGGCGTCGTTGTCGATCGGGGTCGGAAGGATCGCGGCATGGGGATCGTCCGGAGGCTCCAGGGGCAGTCGTCGAGTCAATACGCGATCGAGCACACCGAACAGAGTCATGATCCCCCGACATTCTTCTCGAGCCGTACCCATCCCCGCGGTCACCGTACCGCGCGAGGCGGTCGGTCAACGCAAAAATGGATACGTCCCCGCGGCCCTTGGCTCCTATGTCGAGCCGGCGAAGGCGAAAGGTATCGAAAGTATCGATGGCAATGAGTAAAACTATCGATTGTTCGACGGTCACTTTCTTGCTTCACTCGAATGGCACACATACACAACGAAAGGTTCATGACAATGCGAGTAATTCTGATCGGCGGAGCGTCGGGAATCGCCCAAGCCATTGCGTCGACTGTTCTCGACGGCGGCGGTGAGGTGGTTCTCGCCGGCCGACACCGTGAGTCCCTCGACGCGGCAGTCGCTCTGTTGGGTCCGAGAGCGAGTGCTGTGGTGATCGACCTCGCGGACGAGTCCTCCATCGCGCAAGCAGCCTCGTCGGTGGGGTCGGTGGACCATGTCATCAGCCTCGCCGCCGATCATGCGAACGGACCACTCGGCGATCTTGACGGCACCGCAGTCCGAAACGCGTTCGACGCCAAAGTGATCGGACCGATTTTGCTGGCGAAGCACTTCTCGCCACAGGTGCGAGAGGGTGGCTCGTTTCTGTTCTTCTCCGGTGTCGCCGCCTGGAAACCTGCACCCGGCCTGTCGGTGATGGCGACGACGAACGGCGCGGTGGCGTTCCTGGTGGAGGCGCTGGCGGTGGAGCTCGCACCCACGCGCGTCAATGCCCTGTCGCCCGGCATCGTGGATTCGGGTGCCTGGGACTCCATGGGATCAGGCAAGGACACGCTGTTCGCGGACACTGCACGCACCAATCCTGTGCGCAGAGTGGGCCAACCGTCCGATATTGCGGCCGCTGCGCTGTCTCTGTTGACGAACACCTTCGTCACCGGCGTCACGCTGCACGTCGACGGTGGCGGGCGGCTCTCATGAGGCAGCTCACAGCAATGACAGCACTGGCGGTGATGACGCTGTCGCTGTCGGCATGCTCCACCGGCACGACAAGCTCTGACCGCCCCCTGGTGGACTCTGCGGTCGACCTCGTCGCCCCCGGAACCGTGAACGTCGGCGATGCACCGGTCACCGACCGCACGCGCCAGGTGGTGCGCCTTGCACAAACGCTGTACACGTTCTGGAACACCGGCGACGCCGCGTACCTCGACCGAGCAGTGGACCCCAGCTTTGTCGACAACACGCTGCAGTCGGGCCGGCCGCAGGGCCCTGCCGGCCCCATCGCGGCGTCGAGCACGTTCCGCACCGCGGTACCCGACTTGACGTGCGAGCTCGCCGATCTCTACATCGCCGGCGACACGTTCACAGCGCGGTTGATCTTTCGGGGTCATGTCACCGGCACGTACGACGGCCACACCGGAAACTCGGAACCGATCGAATTCGGTGCGATCGACATACAGCACGTCGGCGACAGCCGAATCGACGCGGACTGGCACCTCGAAGACAACCTGACTTTCCTCCAGCAAGCCGGAATTGCGTAGGTCGGCTCACCGAATCGAGCGACCACCCCACAACAATTTCCTCGAAAGGAACTGAGGCACATGAGTATCGACCCCAGAATCAAAATGACCGCAGGGATCGTCATGGCTGCGATCGCCTACTTCGTCGCCGTCACCAATTTCATCGACGGCGATATTCGTTCCGGCGTGATTCTCACCCTCATCGGCATTTTCTTCAGCACGGTTCTCGTGCAAACGGTAAGCCGCTACATGACAAAGGATCCCAGTTAGCCATCCGGACTCCCGTCGTCCTTTACTCTCGACCGATGCCCACCTTGCGTGCCCTCGAATGCTTCGTCGCCGTGGTAGACGCCGGTTCTGTCACTGCCGGCGCGGCGCAGTTGCATCTGTCGCAACCTGCGTTGTCTCATCAGCTGGCGTCGTTGGAATCGGAAATCGGAACCCCGCTGCTGGACCGGCTCCCGCGCGGGGTTCGGACTACCCCGACCGGTCGCGCGTTGCTCGACGATGCGCGGGCGGCGTTGGCCGCCGCCGACCGAATCGTGCGGACCGGACGAGCGTTGGCGGAGGGAAGTGAGGGCCGACTTCGACTGGCGTGCGCCGAGAGCATGACCGTTCCACTCCTCGCGCCGACGCTGCGGAAGTGGACGAGGAAGTATCCGGACATCGGACTGGATCTGACCGAATTCAGCAGTGCGGACGCTATGGCGGACGCACTCTCGAACGGCGACATCGACCTTGCAGTCGGTCCATCCTCCGATCGGTTCACCGGCGTCATTCACGAAATCGGAAAGGAAGACATCGTTGCGGTCGTCCCGGAGGGCCTCGATCTGGCCGATGAGCCGGCCGTTTCGTGGACCGATCTGGCTGGTAGACCAATCGTGCAGTACCACCCGACAAATGGCCTGCGCGGATGGTTCGACGCCGTCGCGGCAGCCCACGACATCCATCTCGATGCTGTGACCTATACCCGAAATGCCGCGACTGCAGCACAACTCGCTCACGCAGGTCTCGGAATCGCCCTCGTCCCGACCACCGCATTACCGGCAAGATTTGCCGGCGTCGTCAAACCGATGAGGCCGCCGCTCCAGCGATCCGTGGTCGTGATGGTCGGGACGCGGATGGACACACTGACCCGCCGATTCGTCGACGACATCGTGGCCCGCGGCATGAGCTCACGCCGAACGTGACTACGCGGACCTCGGTCCTGGCGTCCGATCATACGACCGTCGAAAACCGGGCCCCAACGCATCGATTCACCGAGATCGCATGACGGCTGTCACTGACCTGACCGCATTCGGTCCCGATGCGATCGTGTATCAACCGATTCGGCCGGCGAATGCGCGCCCGGTGGACACCGCGAGTCCGAGCAATCCGCGCAACCCCGGCAATGATCCCGCCAGTGACCACACGGTGTTCGTCGACGATTCGTCGGTCGGCTTGCCCGCGAAGCGATCCGAGAGCCAATCCAGTGTGACGGGGGCTGCGATCGGGTGCAGCGACAGGTGTTCGCTGAGGCGATCACGGATGTACGTGACGTTCGCTCCCGCAGCGCGATACCGGCGCACTTGCCCGTCCACGTCATCCACGTCGATCATCGGATCATGCACCGCCTGCACCACGAGAAGAGGAAACTTGGGTGCCGACTTGCCGGGCTGAATGTCCTGAAAGATCTGCACCATCTCGGGGGTCGCCAGGAGATCTGCCAACGGGATATCGAGGTGCCGCTCCAGATCGTGCATCACCATGGATGCGACGGCGTGCACTGTGGTCTTGCGGTGCAGGGACGAGAGGGCCTCGAGCCCCGCAGCAGCCACGTGTTCGCGAACGACGCGGTCGAGTTCGGGGTAGGTGCGACGTAAGCCCTCCACCACCAGCGCGGGCAGCGCCGCGAAGATCGTGCCGTTGAGGCGGGAAAATGCGGACCCGGGATCGCCGACGGGCGATCCGAGTGCTGCGCCGACGATGTCGAGTTCAGGGGCGTAGTCGGCCGCAGCCTCCGCGGCCCATGACGTCGCCAATCCGCCGCCCGAGTACCCCCACAGCGCGACAGGGTTAGTAGCGGCGAGGTCGAGCGGCTCGAAAGACAATGCCGCGCGGACGCCGTCGAGTGTGCAATAGCCGGGCTCGACGGGTGCTCCCCACCGCCCGTCCATGCCCTCGTGATCGGGAAGGGACAGAACCCATCCGCGGCGCAGTGCGTACAGGATGATCATGAACTCGAACTGCGGTACGGAGCCCACAGCTCGAGCACCGGCCCGCAGGACGTAAGACGGGAAACACCGATCCGACACGGCGTCGATCGCGCACTGGTAGGACAGCAGAGCGCGCTGCCGTCGCGCTCGACCCCCGACCGGAAGAATCACCGTCGTAACCGCGACACGCGCTGCCCCGTCGAGGCTGGTGGTCTTGTACAGAAGCTGCCACGCCGACACCTTCTGCCGAATTACGCCGAACAACGCGAGGGTCACCTCGCGGGATCGCAACACGGTCCCCGGCTTTGCACTCTCGAAACCGGCCGGGGCCAGATAGAACGGGTCCATGCTCGGAGTCGTGATGATCGATTCCGAGTCGACGTGGTCGGCCGCGGCTCGCGGACGCCCGGTCGACGCGGCATTGGGTTCGGTACTCATGGTGGATCACTTCCTGGTGCGGGTGCGAGGGTTTCGACGAGTTGGTCGATGACTGCTCGGGAGTCTGCAGGTGACGCCGCGTGAGTCAGTAAACCCTCGACGACGAACGTACCGATGCGGAGCATGGCGTCGGCCGCCGCACCGGACAGGCCTGCAGCTTCGATATCGGCGGCGAACAACGATTCCGCGAAGGCATGAAACCCGTTGTGCCATTGATCGATGGCCTCGGACTCCGTCACCCGATCGTGCACGGTGGAGACCAATGGACCCACTTTCCGTAGCCGCTCCACCAGCCAGAACAACCGGTCGGCCAGCGGTAGGTCGACGATGTCGAGATAGTCCGTGGCGTCCTCGGCGGCTATGGCCGTCAGAACAGCGACCAGGATGTCGTCCTTGTCGCCGAAGTACCAGTACAACGTATTCGCGGTGACGCCTGCTGCTTTCGCCAGACGGCTGATCGAGGTGCGATCGAAGCCGTCGGACACGAACATTTCGCGGGCGGCAATCACGATGTCTTCGCGCTTGCTCTCCCGGTCGTGAAGTCCGCGGTTCCTGGGCATAGGACCGACTATATCTTGAATGGTCTTCAAGAGCCTGCTACCGTCCTTGGATACCATTCAAGAGTGGAGGCCCGTCGATGTCGAAGACCGGAAGAACTGCGCTGATCACCGGAGCATCAGCAGGTATAGGCGCGGCATTTGCTCGACACCTCGCAGCCGAGGGGCACAACCTCGTTCTCGTTGCGCGTCGCGAAGACCGACTCACTGCACTGGCGGGCGAGCTGTCGTCCCAATACGACGTGCGATGCGACGTCGTGCCCGCGGACCTCGCCGACCGCTCTGCGCCTCGGGCCATCCTCGAAGAAACGAAATCCCTCGGCGTCGATGTCGATATCCTCGTCAACAACGCAGGCATGTCGGGGAACTCCACGTTCGCAGATGCGCCGTTCGACGCACTCGCCGCGGAGATACAGGTGATGGTCACTGCCGTCACCGAACTCGCACATCTGACGGTGCCCGGCATGAAGGAACGCCGATACGGCCGAATCGTGAATCTGTCGTCGTTGGCGGCGTTGCTTCCACCCGGTGCAAGTCTGCTGTACACCGGAATCAAGTCCTATGTCCTGGACATGTCGCAAGCGCTCGATATGGAGTTGCGCCCGAACGGCATCCACGTGACTGCGCTCTGCCCCGGCTTCACCCACAGTGAGTTCCACGACGTCATGGGAACCCGAGATGCTGCAACATCGAAGCTGCCCTCTTTTCTGTGGCAGTCGCCCGAGGACGTTGTCCGAGAGGGATGGCGGGCAGTGAACAACGGCACGCCGGTGTGTGTGCCCGGGATGGTCAACAAAGTGACTGCTGCTGCAGCCAAGCCGATTCCGACCCGCATCGGGTACTACCTCGGCAGGACCCTCAACCCCTTCAAGCTGTGAGATCCGATCGCCGACCTGCTGTAGAACAGAGAGACCAACGCATGACCACCGACAACCACACCGGCTTCACCCGTACCGAAACATCGTTCATGTCGGACGGAGTTCGTTGCGCGGCTACGGTCTTTCGTCCCCGCATGTCCTCTGCCAAGGCACTGCCGGCAATCGTGATGGCGCACGGATTCGGTAGTCCTCGCGCGTTGCGCCTCTATGCGTACGCCGAGCGTTTCGTCGATGCCGGCTACGTGGTGTGCGTATTCGACTATCGGTTCTTCGGGGACAGCGATGGCGAACCGCGCCAATTGTTGGACGTTGTTCTGCAGCTTGCCGATTGGCGTAACGCAGTCGACTTCGCTCGCTCGCTCGACGGAGTCGACGAGAACCGAATCGTCGGGTGGGGCACGTCTTTCGCCGGTGGACACGTACTCACGTTGGCGGGCAACGGCGTTCGGTTCGCAGCGGTCATCGCCCAGGTGCCCCACATCGACGGTATTGCCGCCGTCCGTGCGACCGGGTTCAAGCAGGGGTTGCGCCTGGCACCGGCCGCCATCACCGACATCGTCCGCGCTGCGCTCGGGCGATCGCCGCACTACGTCGACAGTGTCGGGCTGCCTGGGGCTCGCGCGGTGATGGTCTCACCCGACGCGATGAAAGGGCGTGACCGCTTGCTCCACGAGTCGGGACTGTCCGACGGCGACTACCCCGAAACCGTTGCGGCGCGGATACTGCTGAAGATATGGCGGTACTCCCCGGGCCGTACGATGTCCGCTATCGATTGCCCCACGCTGGTGCAGATCGCGTCCGACGATTCCGTCACCCCGGCGTCCGTCGCACAACGCGCCGCGGCACAAGTTCGCAAGGCCACGGTACGTACCTACTCAGGCGGTCATTTCGACCCGTACGTCGAGCCACTGTTCTCCTCCGTGATACGAGATCAACTGACGTTTCTGGCCGACAACGTGCCCCTGCAACTCCGGGCCGTCCCCTCCGCCTGACCGAACGGTTCGGTGCACCCCACAGTTCTCGGATTGGATCGCCATGCCCGACGGAACAAACAACTCTGAACTTTGGCTGCTGCGAACATATTTCGGTGATGACGACGATACCGCGTGGACCACTCTGACGGAGCAGGCCCGCCGCACGCGATCGTCGGTATCAGGTGCCGCGCTGGTCATTTCCTCGGACCGGGCGCAGTGTCAGCAGCGCATTCGTCGGGTGCTCACGCGACTGGCCACGCGTGCCGAGGCGAACGATGGCTTGTACGTTGCCATTGCAGACAAGCAGACGTTCCTGCGCCACGATCGAATGCTGCTCACCATCGACTGTTCGGCAGTTCCACGAAACGCCGAACGCATTCCCGCAATCCGGATGGCCCCGCCCAGTGCCTTTCGGTTGGGTATCGATGGCCGATCACCGGATACCGGGCGTTCGATCGACCCGGCTCACCGACCGATGTCGGAAGTTACACCTGCACAGTTCGATTCCGAGCGAACCGTTGCCGATTTCACGGCAGGCGTCGGCGACGCGATCCGAGCCAGTCGGCGGTGGCGAACGAAGATGACGCGAGACGGTTCCTGTGGGTAGACACCGGGAATCGCCCGCAAGAACTACGCCCATCCACATTCAGGCGGGAGCCCGGACGCACGACGAATCTCCCGACCCGCTACTGCGAACAGGCGTCGTCGTTCAGACATTGCTGTTCGGGCTCGTCGGCATCGGCACCACCTTCACACAGGACGGCCCCAGCGACGGTCTCGGCACCGTGCTTACCTACGCCGTGTGCATCAGCACGGTTCCCGTGGCATGGATCATGAGCAAAGCCGACTACCGGATGGACCTGTGGTCCCGCCGCGCACCGGTCAACAACTGGTTCGTCGTGTACTGCGAACTCGGTGTCACCGCCGTGACCGCAACGTACTCCGACCCGCTGGCAGCGCTTCAGGGCGCAATGCTGCTCGCGCTGGTCGGCGCGTACGCTGCCCACTTCGCCCGACCTGAAGTGATCTGGCTTCACGTCGTGTGGAGCACCGTCTACGTGCTCGTACTCGGAGCCCTGGCGCTGGCAAGGGCCCCGACCGACACAGTATCGATCGTCCTGCGAGTGTTGGTGGCCGTCATCGTGATCAAGGGCGCTGTCACCCCTGCCGCGTAGATCCGGTGCGACGAGGGTCAAGTGCGGCGACCCCACGCAGCCAGCTCCAGAGCATGCGCTGGCTGGAGACCCCGTGCACCACGAGGACGGGCTCACTGGTCCCGGTGTGTGTTTCCACGACGACGTCTCCGCCGGATACCGGTACTCGATCAATGGTCATGATGCCGACAGTATGGGAAGCCGGCTCCGGAAGGGATGGATCCGAACCCCACTGTGAATGTCGAAATGTGGACAGTTCATCTCTACCGCGTGCGCGGTACCGACTCGAGGGCCTCAGCTCGGTCCGAAACGTTCTGTTCGGATGTTCGCCGCCGAGTGACCCCGTGCCACCAGCATGTCTGCCACCGTGTCGACGAAGCTCGTGGGGCCGCAGATGTAGCATCGCGGCTCGAATTCTGCCGGCCATCCGTGGGCGTCGAGGTCCTCGACCGTGATGCGGCCGAGGGGCCGTGCGTTACCGGCAGGAGCACGCCGCGTGTGGATCATGGTGACGTCCACGCCGGCCGGAGGGTGAGCCCACTCGTCGGCGAAGTAGACCTCTGCGGGTTCGCGCACCGAGTACAGCACCCGGAAAGGTACCCGTCCGCCCGTCGCGGAAGCCTGCGCACGAACCATCGCCCGGAGCGGGACGATGCCGGAACCGCCACCCACCAACAGGATCGGCGGGGATGGTTTCTCCGAGGGCTGGGACGGCCGCCAGACGAACCATCGACCCACCGGCCCGCGGATCTCGATGCGATCGCCGACCTCGACAGCCTCGACCAGGTATGGCGATACCTCGCCGTCCGTGACGTTCTGGACCGCGATCTCGATGCGCGACGTGCCGTCGGGAGCCGATGCCAAGGAGTAGCTTCGCTGCGCGCTGTAGCCGTCCTCGGCGGTGAGCTTGACGTCCAGGTGCTGCCCGGCAAGATGACCGGGCCATCCGTCGACGTCGAGAACCAGGGTGGACGCGGTGGGTGTCTCGCGCCGCACGGTCTGCACCGTGGCAACGAGCCAGGGTTTCGCCCCAGCCGCCGATGTCACGTCAGTCGCCCTGGTACCGCTGCTCGCGCCACGGATCTCCGTAGTCGTGGTAGCCACCGCGCTCCCAGAAGCCTTGTTCGTTCTGCAGGGTGAGTTCGATGCGTGAGATCCACTTGGCCGATTTCCAGAAATAGAGATGCGGAACGAGAAGCCTTGCAGGACCACCGTGTTCGCGAGCCAGGGGAGCGCCGTCGAACTCGGTGACCAGCCAGGCCTTGCCATCCCTGAGGTCCTCGAGGGGGAGGTTGGTGGTGTAGCCGTCGAAGCCGTGAACCACGACGTACCCGGCATCGGTATCGAGGCGGTCCAACAGAACGTCCAGGCTCACCCCCTTCCATGTGGTGTCGAGCTTCGACCATTTGGTGACACAGTGAATGTCGACGGTTGGAGTCTCGTGCGGAAGTGCCGCGAATTCGTCCCAGGTCCAGCTGCGAGTGTCTCCGCGTTCGGAGGTGATCGAGAACGACCACGTGTCGGTCGCGACCACGGGCGCAGGCCCGATCGCGAGCACGGGAAAATCCTTGGTCAGATACTGGCCGGGGGGAGTGCGCCCGTCATCGCCGCGTCGGCGGCCGACGAAGCCCTTCGAGATCAGTGCCATGGTGACGAATTGTGCGCTCGTGGTCGGGAGTCTGACAAGTCGGGCGCACCACTCATCTGCGCGGCACCGCCGGCTACAGCGGCCAGCCGCAGTTTCGTCTCGTCCTCCGAACCCGGGGTAGCAGTCATGATGACGATCTTCAGCTCTGCGTCACCGTCGGTGAGTACGTCGCAGTCGACGGTGATCGGTCCGACCGTCGGATGATGGACCACCTTGTGATCCTCGCGGTGTGCACCGACGGTGCCAACCGACCACAACGCAGCGAATTCTGAACTACCGGAGCTCAATTCCTCGATCAAACCCCTCAGCCTCGAGTCCTGGGGAAACCGTCCGGTGGCACGCCGGAGGTCGGACACGACTGCAGCGCGAACTGCGTCCTTGCCGCCGGACGGCGTCACCGGCCAGGCGGACATTCTTGGTGAGTCTGCGGCGAGGGGGAAGCAGTCGCGAGCAAAATTTCTCTTGGCCGCTGACACGGATGACGGATCACCCACCAGCGCAGCCCACGTTCGGTTCCACCACAGCAGTTGCCAATCGGCTGCGAACACTGCGACCGCACCGTCGTCCAGTCGACCGACGACCCGCCGTACCCCGGGCGGGATGAGGTCGGAGATGGTGCCGTCGGCCGGCGGGATGTGACCTGCCAAGCGGTAGAGATGGTCTCGCTCGGGCAGGGTCAGCTGGAGGGCGCGCGCCAAGGACGACACCACCTGGACCGACGGGGTCGTCGCTCGCCCCTGTTCGAGCCGCACGATGTAGTCCACGGAAATGCCCGCGAGATCGGCGAGGTCCTCCCGCCTGAGCCCCGTGGCCCGGCGTGAACGCCCGGTCGGTAGACCGACAGCATCGGGTGAGAGTCGATCGCGCCATGATCTGATCGTCGCGCCGAGTCCATCCGTTGTCGAGGTCACGGTTCCATTGTCGCTCTTCGGGCGACTGTCAGGGTGGTACCGATTTTCCTACCGTCGAGGCGTGCCTGGAACGAGCCTTGGTCGACCTGGACACTGGGGACATGACCATCACATTCATCACCGGAGCAAACAAGGGCCTCGGCTACGAAACGGCTCGACGACTGATCGATCGGGGCCACATCGTCATTCTCGGCGCACGCGATGTCGAACGTGGCACGACCGCTGCCGCAGCAGTCGGGGCCAGGTTCGTGCAGATCGATGTCACCGATCCGAAATCCGTCGCGGCCGCCGCTGCGGACGTCCAACGTGAGGAGGGGGTTGTCGACGTACTGATCAACAATGCCGGCATCGCCGGACCTCACAGTGCCGTCGACGAGCTGACCGCCGAGGACGTGTCATCGGTACTCGATGTCAACGTTCTCGGAATCGTCCGCACGACAGCGGCATTCCTTCCGCTGCTACGGCGCTCGGCTGATCCCGTCATCGTCAACGTCAGCAGTGGGATGGGCTCTTTTGCGGCGACTCACGATCCGTCTCGCGTCGAATCCAGCGTGGTGGCTCCGGCCTACACTGCTTCGAAGTCGGCGGTGACCATGCTGACGACCCAGTATGCGAAGGGCTTGAGCGACATTCGAATCAATGCCGCCGATCCGGGCTACACCGCAACCGAATTCAACGGAAACAGTGGACCGCAGACCGTCGCCGAGGGGACCGACGCCATCGTTCGGCTCGCGACCGAGGGGCCGGGCCACGGATCCGGGCGGTTCATCGACCGGCACGGAACGGTCAGCTGGTGACCGGATTGTTCAGCACCTCAGCACGGTCGACCTGAGCGGAGACTCCGATCGTCCCGGTGGCGATGCACCGTCGGGCTCAGGTGGGGTTGCCGGACTCGTCGCACGGTGCCGGGTGGCCGTCGTCGATGAACTGCAGCGTCACGTTCATCTCGGTGGGTTGGATGCTGCCCGACCAATCGGAGTACGGGTGATCGAGAAACGCGACGACGACCAGAGCCGAGGCCACGAGCGCCGAGACGAACGCGATCGGAACGGCCTGTACTACAGCGGATTCGCGGCGATCCGCCTGTACGCACATGTACGAGAGAATTGCCGACGCTCCGATGCCCAGCACGATCCACAGCGGAAACGGAACCGATGGTGTTGCCTCGGCCAGCCGATCGCGTCGACCGTCGCGGCGCTCTGCTTGCTGATCGAACCACTGTGCGTAGGCCGCCTCCTGTGAGGCACCTTCCGGTGTGGTGGCCGCAAAATCCTCGACCATGGTGTCCACCCAGTGATTGACTGCGGGGGATGTTTCACTGCGCGCCATCGCTGACCATTCGTCCGAGACGACAGCACGGCTGTAGCAGATCAGGCCGCCGTGCAACTTTTCACCGTCGTGTCCTTCGAGGACATCGGCCACGTTGTGCAGCTCCGTCACGGCGACGGCTTCGACGCTGGCCCCATTGCTCGCGCGCTGGTAACTCTGTAGTGCGAAGAAAATGGTGAATGCCAGCAGGACGGAGAACATCGTTCCGATGACCGTCAATGCACCGGCTGCACGAGTGCTGTCGATGAACCATCCCGGATCGGGCGCTCGGGTGCGGGCAGCGAGTTTGGCCGTCACGGCCAACACCACGACGAGTACGACGATCAGACCCAGTATCCAGCTCGGCACTGCGCAACTGTAGGTGAGCGCGCGCCCGTGCGTCGGTGAAATCGCGTACTCGTCGCGCGTGGGTGGACGCGGTTGTCCGGACGTCATTTTGCTCCGCCCCTTTGTCACTGCATCCTAGAGTTGGGCGGAAGCAGCGACCGCTGTACCGGACCGGGCCGAGGGGCGATGCTGTGATCGCGAAGAGATCGATATTGAGCGTCATGATCGCGGCCACCCTCGTGTTGACTGGATGTACCGATTCCGGACCCGACACCGATCCTGCATCTACTTCCGATTCGGTGCCCTATCCCGACGGCCCCGTCACGATGACGGCGGGAGCCGATCCCGGCAGTGGCTTCGACCTCACCATCCGTTCGGTCGTCGATGCCCTGCAGAAGGAGAAGATCGTCGAAACAGCTCTGCCGGTGCAGAATCGACCCGGCGGAAGTGGTGCCGACTACCTTGCCACGATGGTCGAGGACCATCGAAGCGCCGACGATCAGCTTGCGGTGACGTCGTTGTCCATGATGGTGAATCAGGTGAGCGGGGTGTCGAAGTACGGCTACGACGACGTCACGATGATTGCCCGACTGATGACCGAGTACTACGTCGTCGTCACGCGTCCCGGCAGTCTTCTCACCGACCTCCGCGGAGTCATGACTGCAGTAGCGTCCACCCCATCGGGCGTCGTGGTCGGTGCAGCCCACGATGACGAGTTGCCTTTCGCCCTATTGGTCTCGGCGGGCGGCGGCGACCCGTCCGCCGTCCGATACGTCACCCAGGAGGGTGGCCGCGAACAGATCGCCGCACTTCTGGGCGGTGAGATCGATGTGGCCATCGGTGGCGTCAGTGAATTCGTCGATCAGCTGGCATCCGGGGACCTCGACGGTATCGGCGTTCTGGCCGACAATCGGATCCCCGGTCTCGACGTCCCCACCGCACGAGAGCTGGGATTCGATGTGACGCTGTCCAATTGGCGCGGACTCTACGGGCCACCGGACATGCCCGTCGACGCAGTCGACTACTGGCGGACGGCGCTGGGGAAGATGGTGGAGACACCCACCTGGAAGCAGATTGCGGAGCGCAGCAAATTCACGACGACTTTCATGATCGGCGATGAGTTCGAAACTTTCCTGGCCGAGACGCAGAAGGATGTGGAGACCGGATTGCAAGCGGTGCCGCGGTGAGCGCGTGGTAGGCCCGCGACGGTCAGTACAGGCAAGCAGGGCTTCGGCAGTGAGGCGAGGAATTGGGCGCAGGATGATTCAGGACCGCCGCTGTCCTCGATAGGTAGCACGATCAGTTCATGACCATCACTGATCCTCCCGCCCCATTCGTCGTCGACGCACCATAGTCGGAGCTCGACGACTTCAGCTTCCGAGAGGTGGAGAAGCAGCTCGCGTCGTTTCCTCGATACATAGTGGAGATCGACGGGCAGCGCATCCACTACCTTGGACCGCTGGAGGTGGGCACAGCAGCCGCGACCGCCGCCGATCTTCCAGCTGGAATCAGAATCGTCACACCGGCTCCGATGATTGCCGGCAGGGCGAAAGCCAACAGTTGAGTGCTGGTCCCCGCACCGGCGGCGACGAACAGTCCGCCGTATGTGGGACCGACGATCGCGCCGAGTCGCCCCACTGCGAGTGCGACGCCCAATCCTGTGGTCCGGCACGACACGGGGTAATAGCCGCCGATGAAAGTGTTGAGCAGGATCTGCGTCCCCGTCGTTCCCATTCCTGCGATCAGCACCAGAACGTACACGAACGCGATCGGGGGAGTGGTCGCGATCAAGGCCAACGACACTGCTGCACAGAGGAATCCGAGCGCCGTCACCGGCTTGATGCCGAATCGATCGGCCAGGTAAGCACCGCCGAGTGCACCTACTGCACCGCCCACGTTGAGGACGAGCAGAAAGGACAGTGCTGCGCCGAGCGGGTATCCGGCCGAACGCATCACCGCGGGCAACCAGGTCGCGACGCCGAACAACACGAGGAGGCACAACAGTGTCATCACCCAGAAGGACAACGTCACCCGTGCTCGATTCGCGGTGAACAGCGCCCCGATTCCGCGATCACTCGATTTCGAACCGCCATCGGAATTCTCGACTGCTTCCTCGAGTCCGTAACGAGTCGAGATCCTCTGTGCCGCAGCAGGCCTTTGATGCGAGGTGAGGAAGGCAGGCGATTCGGGTAGATATCGGACCATCATCGGCAGAATCAACAGTGCAGGAATCATTCCTGCGGCGAACATGGCTCGGAAACCGAAGGCCGGGACGAGCCATAGAGACAGGATTCCCGCCGCGATACCTCCCACGCTGGTCCCCACGAATCCCAGTGCCACCGTTCGTGCTCTGGTTTCGAGGCGGGAAAACTCGATCAGCATCGACGCCGCGGTCGGCATCAGAACTCCTGCCCCGACGCCGACGACGAATCGTGCTGTTCCGAACATCTCGGGAGAGGATGCAATCGCACAGCATCCCATTGCGGCCGAGAACAGTGCGACCGCGGCGATCAAGGCGCGTCGTCTGCCCCAGCGATCCGCGATACTGCCCGCAGCCAGCGCCCCGACGAGCATACCGACTCCCACCACGGAGCCGAGGACGCCGACGGTCGCCGGATCGAGGTCCCACGGCTCGTACGTCAGGAGCGACGGCACGACTGTTCCGTACATCAGGAGGTCGTACCCCTCCAACGTCAACGCCAACAGGCAGAGTGCGACGACAGGCGAAAAAGTGTTACGTGACATGATATTCCGCTCGAGAGAGGGTCAGGTGAAGTGCTCGGACAACCAGGCACCGATGTCGGCGGCGGCGAGGGAGGCGCCCGTCGGCGCACCGTGGCGAATGGGGCCACCGAAGTGTGTACCTTCGACTGCTACGAGGGTCTTGTCCATCGAGCCCAGGGCGTCGAACATTCTCGATGCGTCCTCCGGGAAACACGCCTGGTCCCCGGTCAATTCGACGAACAGCGACGGGACCGTGACCGACGGGGCGCATCGGATGAAGTCGGCGTTGGAGCTCAGGCCGGACCACGTCGACAGCCATGCATCCGGCGTGGACAGGCGCGCGAAACCGACGAGACCGTAGTTCGTCAGATCCGGACGCCGACCGAACAGCGAACCGTACGGTCGGGCATTGGGACTGATCGACAGGTCGGTGAACCTGAGGTCTGCGTCGGTGCGATAGACGGTCAGTATTCGCGGTGCCAACCCATCTCGACGATCGACTGGATCGCCACTGGTCTTGAATCGCCGTCGAGCATCCGACGCCTCCGCCACGCGTGACCGCGCGAGTACGTCCAACCGTGCGACGCGATCTCGCTGGCCGGCGTGGAACCTCTGGATGAAATCAGATGAATACGTGGAGCTTTGAGGTGCCTCGACGAATCCATTGGCGGCATCGAACGGATCGAGCGTCGGGTCGATGGACATCGGGTCCGATTCGTCGACGACGGATGGATCGATCAACCGCAGCAGCAACGCGCCCTGCCCGGGGTGCGGTGCCATGAAGATGGCACCGTCGGGTACCGGCATGTCCGCGGACGCCAGATCGATCGGTCGTCCTGCGGGCGTCGAGGTCAGTCGCTCTTCGGGGGCGAGTCCTGCTTGCTCGTGGTAGAACGCGAACAACGTTCCACCACCGGAGTGCCCCAGCGTCACAACGTGATCGAAGGATCGAGAGCGTAGGAACACCTGCCCGGCGGCGGCGTCGAGCAGGGCTTGCTCGTGCACAAGCGAAATGTCGTTGTTCACCGAGCGCGTGCCTTGGGTCCAGACCGCGTATCCCCGGGCGAGGAGCTCGGGTACAAGAACGTGATGCGTCAGGTCCTGGCGCGGGTGCATCAACGCAACGACCGTCTCGGCACCAGGGACCGTTCGCAGCACTCCGCTGACCTTCGCACCGTCTGCGGTGGTCAGCTCGTGCGCCGAGGTCACCGTGTTCGAGGGAGCCTCGGCGGCATCGATGTACCGGCCTGCGCCGAGGCGGGCCTGAGTCATAATTTCTCGACATGTAGTGCGTCTTTGTCCCACTGCGTGATTCGAGACTCGGACAGGCCCGAGATGCTGCTGTACCAGACGGCGTGCCTGCATCCGGTGGCCCGACGGTCGATGACGATGTCGCCGTCCGAGACTATGCGGAAGTACGGGCCGACGTGGTCCACGCGTACGGCTGGATCGATGTCCGCGACCGAAGCGATCGTCGTGTTCTCGGGAATGTCGAGTACATACAACGTGGTCACGAAACTCCCACCTCGTTCTCGGCAGACCAGTCGGCGGCACGTTCGACTATCAGTTCGGCTTTGCGGGTCAACAGATTCGCCATACTCGGGTCGGGTCCGCGAACGACGTCGATGAGGGCGTCGATCGTCAGATTCGCGTCGAGATCTTCCTGCGGCGTGACGGGCCGCATCGCGCGGGTGAGTTCGATCATGTAGCCGTTGGGATCGTGCGTGTAGATGGACTCGATCGTCTCGTGTTGGATTTGCATCTCCACGGGCCAATCACTGCCGTCGAGCCGTCGCCGATACTCCAACAGGTCTTCTTCGCTGTCGACGTGGATTGCCAGGTGACGCGAGCGGATGAAGAAGATCGGTACGTCCTCGTCGAAGCGCGAGTAGGAATCGCCCTGTGGGCCACCCTCGAACGGTTCGAGGCCGAAGTAATAGAAGAAGGCGAGCCGGTCGTCGTTGCCGATGTCGAAGAAGAAGTGAATGAAGTCGGGATGCTTCTCCGGGCCCCAGCCGGCCGCGCAGATGGAATGCACGACGGGGAAGCCCAGTACGTCGCGGTAGAACTCGACAGTCCCGGCCGGATCGAACGTGGGGTAGGCGACGTGGTCGACGCCTCGAACCTTGTGTGGCAAGTCGGACATGAAGATTTCCTCTCTACGAAGTGACGACTGCGTCGGCCCGGAGCAGTGAGCCGGCGTCCGGTAGATCGACGGGTAGGTTCAGCGCACGGAGCAGGCTGTAGGCACCTGCCGTCGCGGCCGATAGAACAGGGATGCCGAATTCGTCCTCGGCTGCTTGTACGAGCGGCAACGACGGCATCTGAACGCACGCCGAGATGACCAGGGCATCGGCACCTGTCCTGTCCAGCGACCGTGCAGCATCCATGACTCGGTCGCCTGGGATGCAGCCGACTTCGGCGTTGTCGGAGACCTCCAACGCACGCCAGTCGAGGACCCGAATGCCCTCGGCCTCGATGTACTCGACCACCTTCTGTGCGAGCGGTCGCATGTACGGCGTCACCAGAACGATGTTCTTCGCGTCGAGCGCGCGTAGGCCCTCCACGAGGGCACCCGCACTCGACCGGACGGCGGCATCGGACCCGCCGGTGGCGAGTTGCTCCGCCACGAGCCCCTCCACACGTTGGTGTTCCCCGGGCCCGGCGACCATGAGGGCAACGAGGCACGCATAGAGAACGGCGTCGATTCCGGCATCGCCCAACTCGAGGATGCACCGTTCACGCTGCGCATTCATCGCCCGCAGTTGCTCCGGCGACACTGCCTGCATTCGCATGCGGGAGGAATGGAAAGAGAACTGGGCATCTGGATGTCGCGCCAACAGGGCGGGCATCTCCGTCTCCACAGTGACGTTGGAACTCGGAACGACCAAGCCCACACGGTGAGTGCTCATGAACGACCTTTCTTGATTGACGTTGATGACGAGTATTCGACGTCAATGATGATTCGTCAAGCCTGCTTCACCAGGGGAATCGAATGAAACCGTGGCGTGGGGCAGTATCGACGCAGGTGACAGCACTCACATTCGGGGTTGACATGTTGTCGGTCACGTCGAATACTCGACACAGACGTAAGCAGTGTTCGAGAGTGTCTCGCTCTCACACGCCAGAACGTCTTCGACTCGGACCTAAGGAGCACACCGGCATGACCTATGTGATCGGAGTGGACGTCGGCGGAACGTTCACGGACGCAGTACTCGACGACAGTTCCGGCACCGTGGTTGCCGCAAAGGCCCCCTCGACACCACCCGACTACTCCCAGGGCGTCATCGACGTCCTCGAGGCGCTGGCCGAGCAACTCGGATGCCCAGTTCAGGAGATGCTCGCCAACACCCATCACATCGCCCACGGCACCACGTCCTCGCTCAATGCTCTGGTGATGGGCAACGTCCCGCCGGTCGGGTTCCTGACCACCAAGGGGCATCGGGATTCGATCTACATCATGAACGTCGAGGGCCGGTACCTCGGTGGGTCTCCCGAGCAACTGCAGAACGTGTTGGGGCAGAGCAAGTCCCACGGTCTCGTCCCCAAGCGACACGCACTCGAGGTCACCGAACGCCTCGACCGTGACGGCACGGTCGTCGTCGCGCTGGACGAGGAGTCCGCGCGCGTCGCCATCCGAAGCCTCGTCGACGACGGCGTCTCCGGAATTGCGGTCTCACTGCTCTGGTCGTTCCGTAACCCTGTGCACGAGCAACGTATCCGTGAACTGGTCCACGAGATCGACCCCGACATGTTCGTCTCGCTGTCTTCCGAGGTGAGCCCGCGCATCCGTGAGTTCGCACGTAACGCGACGACGATCATGAGTACCCAGATCGGCCCGGGATTGCGTGATTACCTCGGCTCGTTGGAGAAGAAGCTACGCGCCCTCGACCTCGCCGGCCCACTCCTGGTGATGCAGAGCAACGGCGGTGCCGTTGCCGCAGCCGAGGCCCCGAAAAACGCTATCAGCACAGTCGGGTCCGTGTTGACCGGCGGCGTGGTCGGAGCGGTATCACTCGGAAAGCAGCTCGGTCACAAGAACATCATCGCCACCGACGTCGGCGGAACCACGTTCCTCGTCGGACTCGTCGTGCACGGTGAGCCGGTGCGTGCGTCGAGCACCATCATCAATCACCACCCGATCAACGTGCCCACCCTGCAGGTGCACGCCATCGGCTCCGGCGGCGGTGCCATTGCGTGGGTGGATGCCGGCGGCAACCTTCAGATCGGCCCGCACAGCGCCCAGGCGGTGCCCGGACCTGCGTGTTACGGACAAGGTGGCACCGAACCCACCAATGCCGACGCTAACCTCGTCCTCGGCATTCTCCCCGAACGCGGATTGCTCGGTGGTCGCAAACCACTCGACAAAGAGCTTGCGCGCGAGGCCATTCGTCGTCGCATCGCGGAACCGCTCGGTCTGTCGATCGAGGACGCAGCCGCCGCGATCTATGCCGTGCAGAACGCGCAAACCGGCGACCTTCTGCGCAAGACGGTCGTCGAAGCCGGGCACGATCCGCGAAACTTCGTTCTCTACGCTTTCGGCGGTGCCGGCCCATCGCATTGCGCTGCCTATGCAGCCGAAGTCGGCGTCAAGGAAGTCATCGTTCCGCTCGGGCAGGTGGCATCGGCGTTCTCGGCCTACGGTCTTGCGTCGTCGAACATCGTGCTCGCGGCCGAGCTGTCCGACCCGGCGGCGATGCCGCTCGATCCTGCTCGCGCAGAAGCGAATTTCGAGGGCCTCGAGAAGCGCGTCCGCGAAGCCCTCGGTCGACAGGGGCTGTCGTTCACCAGCATCGAGGTCGAACGTGAGATCGACATGCGCTACACGATGCAGTTGGCAGAGGTGGCGACGACCGTTCCCGAAGGTTCGCTGGACTCGGCGAGCGTCGCACACGCCTCCGATCTCTTCGAGCAGCGCTACGCAGATCTGTACGGCAAGGACAGCGGATTCCGCGAAGCCGGTATTCAGGCGATCACCTATCGCGTGCGTGCAACCGGTGTCCTGCCGTTCTCGCCGACCCTCCCCGAACTGAAGTCCGCCGACTCCGCCGACGCCTCGGTCGCTCGCATCGGCACCCGAAAAGTCAACCTGGACGGGCGAATCGGATATGTCGACACCGACATCTACGACTACAGCAAGCTCGCCGCCGGGCATGTACTCGCCGGCCCCGCCATCGTCGAAGTCCCGACGACCACAGTCGTCGTCCCGCACGGCACCACCGGAACTGTCGACCGCCTCGGCAACCTCAACATCGTCGCCGGCTGAGACCACAGGAGAACCGAACCATGACATCCGCAATTCCCGGGTCCGAGATCTTCTCGTCCCGCCCCGTCGACCCCGACGCCCTCGCCCGTACCCTCCCTCCGACGCTGCCGGTGCACACCGTCACCCAGCAGCAGATCGACGAACTCGACCCGCTGACCTACGAGGTCATCCGTCACCGACTCTGGTCGGTCACCGACGAGATGGGCGAGGCACTCAAACGAATGTCGGGCTCACCCATCGTCACCGACGCGAACGATTTCGACTTCGCGATCAGTGACGAACTGGGACAGGAGGTTCAGGTCGGCCTCTACAACACCATGCTCGTCGGAGCCGTCGACCTGGCCATCTACTGGACCTTGCAACACCGCGCCACCAACCCCGGAATCGTGGAGGGTGACATGTTCCTCTGCAACGACCCGTGGGTCGGTGGGGGACTGCATCAGAGCGACGTCATCGTCTACCAGCCTATCTTCCACGAGGGCAAGCTCTTCGCGTGGACCAGTGCGATCTGCCACGAACCCGACCTCGGCGGTTCCGGACTCGGATCGTTCGACCCATCGGCGAAAGACGTGTTCTCCGAATCGCTTCCGACTCCACCGGTCAAGGTGGTCCGCGACTACGAGCTCCAGCGCGACATCGCGGATCTATGGGTGCGGCGCTCCCGCGTTCCCATGCTGGTCGGGCTCGACCTGCGCGCCAAGATCGGCGCCAACACCGTTGGGCGCAACCGCATGCTCGCCGTGATCGAGCAGTACGGTGCCGACACGGTCAAAGCCGTCATGAAGCGCATGATGACCGACGCCGAAGGGCGTCTGCGCAGCAAACTTTCGTCACTGCCCGATGGGACCTGGAAGGCCACCGGTTACCAGGATCAGTCGCACGTAGGTGACCGCGGCGTCCACAAGATCACCGTCGCGATGAGCAAGACCGCCGACCACCTCACGTTCGACTTCACCGGCACCGACAAGCAGACGGGCGTCATCAACTGCACCTACGCCGGGATGCGCGGCGGCGTCATGCTCGCGTTGCTGCCGATTCTCGCGGGCGACATTCCCTGGTCCGCAGGCGGATTGATGCGATGCTTCGACCTGGTGTCCGAGGAGGGCACCATCAACAACGCGAGCTTCCCGGCAGCGGTCAGCCGTGGTCCGATCGGACCCGCTTGGCTGACGGGGACACTCATCGCCGAATGCCTGTCGCAGATGCTCGACAGATCGGTCGACCTCGGCAAGAGCGTGCAGGCTGCGTGCTGCGGTACCTGGGACACCGCCGTGATCGCAGGGCTCGACGAACGCGGGGAACAACCCGTTCCGTTCCTCAACATCATGATGGAACCTATGGCAGGCGGTTACGGCGCACGCCCGACCGCAGACGGCATGGACACCGGCGGACTCTTCTGTATTCCGATGGGGCGCATCCCCGATACGGAAATGACCGAGTTCCTTTACCCGCTGCTCACACTGTGGCGTCGTGAAGAGCCCGACTCCGGTGGACCCGGTCGTCAACGCGGTGGCGTCAGTGCATCGCTCGCTGTCACGCCGTACGGCACCTCGCTCCCGATGGGCCTCGTCCTCGCCTCGGCGGGTAAGGCCGTGGCGCAGAACAACGGCCTGGCGGGCGGCTACCCCGGCAACACCGGACTCGAAATTCTGGCGCGCAGTACCGACGTCATCGAGCAGTTTGCCGCAGGCAAGATTCCGGGAGCGCTAGACGAGCTCGGCGGCGGAAAGGAATTCGGTGCCTGCTACGCCGAAAGCTATGTCGCGCCCGGCGAAGTGCTGTACATGCACTGGCAGGGCGGCGGCGGCTACGGTGATCCGCTGCATCGTGATCCGGCGGCGGTCGGCGTCGATCTGCGTGAAGGCAAGGTCACTATCGACGGTGCCAGTGTGGTGTACGGCGTGGTGATCGACGACGGCAGGGTCGACGAGGCAGCAACTACCGCGCGACGTCGGGACATGATCGACGAGCGCCGCACGCGGTCCACCCAGCACTCCGACGCTCCGATCATGGATCTCTCGCTCGCCCGCAGGCTCGACGACAACCTGTCCGAGGTCACCGTCGGGGACGTTCGGGTCATCGCTTGTGCCCAGTGCGGCCGACTTCTCGGTGACGAGAAGAGCGGCGGCGTATTGGATCTGGCGCGGTACGAGGGCCCGTCCTCCGCCGCTGGACCGCAGGTGACGTCGGATCCGTCCGAGTACGTCGACACGCCCATCGTGTTCCGTCAGCTGTGTTGCCCGGGATGCTGGACGGCCGTGTACTCGGGAATCGTGCCTGCCGATCACCCCGATCATTCGCTGGAGATCTCACGGTTGCTCCCGGCGGTGGCCGAACGATGACCGCCGCCACCGACGCCACTTCCTCGGACTGGGACGGACGACTGGCTCGGTACCCGGAGGATCGCGCGCGGCGCTACCGACAGAGCGGGGCGTGGAGTTCACTTCCGACAAGTCGGCGGTTCCACGACATCGCGCTCCGATTCCCCGACCGGCCCGCGATCATCGGTGCCGAGGGCTCGATGACGTTCGGCGAGCTCGACCGTCGCACCGACGCAATCGCAGCCGGTCTGGTCGAGCTGGGATTCGTACGTCTCGAACCCGTGTTGTTCCAGCTGACAAACAGAGTCGAGACCGTCCTCGCATGGTACGGGTGTGTCAAAGCCGGGTTGGTTCCGGTCGCGACTCTGGCCGCCCATCGAATGCACGAAATCGCACACGTCGGTGCCGCGGTGGGCGCAGTCGCGCACTTCGTGGAGGCGGGTCTGCCGTCCTTCGATCTGGTCGAGTTCGCCCGTGAACATGCTGCCGTGAGCGAGACCGTTCGCGCCGTGGTGACAGTCGGGGATGTCGGGGGTGATGGACTGTGCTTGGAGACGATCGGACTCGACATCGATCCTGTCGAGGCGAGGGCAGCGGTCGAAGCAGTCGAGGCCGCGACCGCTCCCGAGGATGTTGTCGCGTTCCAATTGTCCGGCGGTACAACAGGAGTTCCCAAGGTCATTCCACGGATCCACGCCGAATATTGGAACAACGCGTTGATGTACGCTCAGCGGCTCCAGTGGACTGCGGACAGCCGCGTCGCCCATCTGATCCCCATCGTCCACAACGCCGGCATCGCGTGCGGTTTACACGCCTCGCACTCTGTCGGAGCGTGTCTCGTACTCGCGACAGCGGACGTCAGGTCTGCGTTCGAGCTGATGGAACGCGCTGAAGCGACCGAGGTATTGATCGGCCACGGTCACTACCAGGCCGTTCTGAGTTCCGAGTTCGATCGCGTGCGTGGGCGTCTGAAGCACGTGATTCTGTCCGGTGCCAAAGTCTCACCGGCACTGATGGACCGAGTAGACGATGGCAAAGACCATTGGGCGGGGCAACTGTTCGGGATGTCCGAGGGCCTGCTCACCGTCACCCCGGTTGCCGCCCCACGAGATGCTCGCATCACCACCGTCGGTACACCGGTCTGCGCGGAGGACGAGGTCCGCATTCTCGATCCCGGAACGGAGATCGTGTTACCCGACGGAGACGTCGGTGAACTGTGTTGCCGCGGCCCGTACACGATCACCGGGTATTTCGACGCCCCCGAGCACAACCGGACCGCCTTCACCTCCGACGGCTTCTATCGGACCGGGGATCTGGCGTCGATCTCCGTCATCGACGGCGAGCGATACGTCTCGATCGAGGGGCGCATCAAGGATCTGATCAACCGCGGAGGCGAGAAGATCAACGCCGAGGAGCTCGAACTTCTGCTCCTCGACCACCCGGCCATCGTGGGTGCGGCCGTGGTCGCGATGCCCGACCCCCGGCTCGGCGAGAAGACATGCGCGTATCTGGTCACCGACGGTGCTCCGGTGACGATGGCCGACGTACAGGACCACCTCACCCGGCTCGGGGTGGCCAAGTTCAAATGGCCCGAGCGCCTCGAATGGATCGACGCGCTTCCCCGAACCAACGTCAACAAAATCGACAAGAAGCGTTTGCGGCTCGACGTCGCCGCGAAACTCGAGAGGCAACAATGAAACTCGACCACGTCGCAGTCATCGGCGGTGGCCCCGGTGGCCTCTACGCCGCACGACTGCTGAAACTGTCCAACCCCCACGCCGACATCGCTGTTTACGAACAAAGTTCACCGGATACCACGTTCGGGTTCGGAGTGGGCCTCGCCTCACGGACGCAGCGGAATCTCCGTCAGGCCGACGCACCATCACTCGATGCAATTGTCGCTCGGGCTTATTCACACGAGATGTCGATGCAGGTGGGGGAGTCCATCGCGCGCTTGGCCCGTGGCGATCTGCTCGCGATAGCTCGGACCTCGCTGCTGTCCGTCCTGCAGGAGCAAGCGCGTGACGCAGGGGTTCGGCTCGAATTCGGCGGACGCCGTGAACCGGCCGATCTCGACGTCGACCTCGTCATCGCATCGGACGGAATCAACAGTGCGACGCGCACCGCCGACAGCCGGTTCGGTGCAGACATCGCCACCGGATCCGGCCTCTACCTCTGGTGCGGAACGGATTTCGCGCTGCCCAGTGCAATTTTCGTACCCGTCACCACCGAGCACGGAACGTTTGTTGCGCATGCGTATCCCTATGCGCCAGATCGCAGTACGTTCCTGATCGAGACGGATGTCGACACGTGGACCCGCGCAGGATTCGACGCCACGACAGCAGCCACGGACCCGACCGAGACCGACGAGGCGTCGTTACGCTATCTCGAGAAAGCCTTCGCAGACACTCTCCATAACCACGGTCTCATCGGAAACCGAACCCGGTGGATGAAGTTCCGAACCGTCCAATGCCGAAACTGGTCGGTAGGCAACGTCGTTCTTCTCGGGGACGCCGCCCACACCGCTCATTACTCCATCGGGTCGGGAACGAAGCTGGCCATGGAGGATGCCATTGCGCTCGATGCCGCACTGGTGGCAGCGGAGACCGTCGGGGATGCGCTCGCCGAGTACGAACGGGTGCGACGACCGGCCGTCGAACACCTTCAGCAGATCGCAGTGCGAAGCGAACAGTGGTGGGAGTCTTTTCCTCAGCGGATGGATCTGCCCGTGGAGCAACTGATGGTGGCGTACATGACACGAGCCGGAAAGGTCGGCCTGGAACGGTTTCTGGAATCGGCACCGGACGTGGCGTGGAAGGGAATCGCCAGCTATGGCCAGGTCGCGGCGGACTCGGAAGCCCCGATCGATGCGTCCAGGTGGATTCTTGCCCGTCCCCTCGAACACGGAGATCGGTCGTTCTGCGACCGGTTCGCACCGCCCGCACTTCGGGAAGATCCGAGTACGACGGTGGTATCCGTGGACGTAGAATCCGCCTGGAACGAGAAGGCGACTGCCGTCGTCGACGAGGCCAGGGCCAGTTCCACGATCTGGCTGACCGGCTCCGATGAGCGCGATCACGTCCTCACACGGCTAGATGTCGCGGAGCGCATGATGTGCAGTACCAGCGCACTCGTCGTCGTCGAGGTACCGACGGAATGTGTACCCGACGCCGTGGCCGGACTCGTCAGTGCTCGCACGCACCTCGTGTTCGTCGGTTCTTGACGAGCGCGACGGTTATTCTTCGTTCATGACACGCGAGGATGCACCCCGGGGGGCGACGCGCAATCCGCGTCGAGAGCTGGTCGAGAAGCAGATTCTCGACCAGGCCACGCGGTTGTTCGCGCAGAAGGGCTTTGCCAGCACGACTCTCCAGGACATCGCCGACGCAACTGGCCTCACTCGGCCGGCGCTCTATCACTACGTCGCGAACAAGGACGAGCTGCTCTCGCGCCTGATCAGTGAAAGCACCGAGACTCCGGCGGCGGTGCTGCACGATATCAACGGGCGTTCGGACCTCCGTCCTACCGAGAAGCTCCGCAAGATGGCCACCGCGATCGCGTTGAATCAGGCCGAGACCGCCGACCGCTTCAAGCTGATCATCAGGTCGGAAGCCGATCTGCCCGAGGAGATTTCGAGAACCTATCAGCAGAGCCGCAGGCACGTTCTCAAAGAGTTCGTGCTGGTGGTCGAAAGCGGTGTCAAGGCAGGGGAATTCAGACCCGTCGATCCTCGGACGGCGGCACTCGGCATTATCGGCATGCTGAACTGGGTTGCCTGGTGGCATCAGAGCGGTGATGCCGACGCCGATCGCAGCGTGGCCACGCAACTCGCCGACATGGCACTGCGCACCGTCGTCCAGGAGAGTGGCGCGCCCGTAGTACCAGAGGGGCCCGAACGTGCCATCTCGATGCTTCGGCAGGACCTCGACTATCTCGAACGCATCCTGGCTCGGGATCGATCACAGGCGTGATCGACGGGACCGTCACTGGGTCCGTTCCGCATCATGTCATCGGCGCAGATCTTTTCGCATGATCACCCACGGGAATCCGCCCGACACGGACGTCCTCTCGGCCGCGAACTCGAAGCCCGCCGACTCGAACAGCCCGCGTGTGCCATCGTGAGATCGACTTTGCGGCCCTCGTTGTCCACCGGATACCCCTCGGCGAACGACGTGGCAGGCCGTATCGAGAAGCTCACCCGCCGACCATACCGAGCTTCGATGGATGCTGCCCCGGAACAGGCAACCGGTTTCCGGACGGACCGGCCCGGAGGTTTACGTGTCTCGACCCGGTACGGTCGAGCCGTGGACACTTCGATCGTCGACGCACCCGGTGGTGCAATGTGAGTATCTCCTCGAGCGACCGCGCATTCCTGGCCCGAGCTGTGGACTTGGCGGCGGACGCAGTGCGGACGGGCAACGATCCGTTCGGATCGGTACTCGTCTCGGACGGCGGGGAAGTGTTGGCCGAGGACAGAAATCGGGTGGGCGACCTGAACGATGCAACTCAGCATCCCGAGATCGCTCTGTCGCGTTGGGCCGCTACCAATCTGAGCCCTGTTCAGCGTCGAGCGTCGACGGTCTACACCTCCGGTGAGCACTGCGTGATGTGCGCTGCGAGCCACGGAATAGTGGGTCTCGGACGCATCGTGTACGCCACGTCCACCGCTCAATTGCTCACGTGGCTCGAAGAATTCGGCGCTGCACCACTCGCTGTCACGCCGTCGCCCATCGAACAGATCGTGCCAGGGATCGTGGTGGACGGGCCGGTCGCCGAGTTCGGCGAAGCTGTTCGTGAACTACACCGGCAACGCCACGCGTCTGCGCGGTAGCGAGCAACAAAGAGGGGAAGCGCGTGCCGGACGGCATCGAAACAGCAGCAGGGGACCGTACGAGAGCGATGACGGCAGCGCTCGCAGTGACCGGCGGCGTCAGCGTCCTACTCGCGTGGCTCGAGTTCCTTCTCATTCGTCAGCAGTGTGCAGTGGGACTGTGGGTCATCGCCGTGGCAGTGATGGCGGTATGGCTCGTCTCGTCCGACGCCGGGAAGCCTGCAGCCGTGGGCCTTTCGCTCGGCGCTGTCGCCGTCGTCACTCAGCTGGCCTGGCTGGTGACGGGCTTTCACGCACTGTGGGTCTTGTGCTTGGCCGCGGCCGTTGCACTCGGATTCTTCTTGCTCGCGTCGGCTTGGGCGGGCCGTTCGGTGGGCTCGTCGGGTCGGGCCGGTACCCGTAGGGCGGCTGCCGCTGTAACGGCCGGTTTCGCTGCGGCGAGTGCGGTGGTGGTCTCCGCCCTGGTGCTCACCACGGCGGCCAGTCCGGCACCGCTGATCCGGTCGCTGCATGCGTTGGGGCAGAGCAACTCTTTCGAACCCGGTGCGCCTACAGCGACGGCGGTGGTCGACGGTGCAGGCCGCACCAGCGATGTCGAATATGGCTCGGCGCTACCGAATTCGTTTCTCGACATCTACATCGCGGACAACGATGCATCGATCAGTCGACCCACGTACGTCACGGTGCACGGTGGCGGCTGGATAGTCGGAGACAAAGCGGACGGTGCTCCCAGCACAGATTCGTACGGTGCGTCCTGGGCCGGCCCCATGCTCGACGCCGGCTACAACGTAGTGTCGCTGAACTACGCGTTTGCGCCGCAGTACCGCTTCCCTACGCAGACAATCCAATTGGGCCAGGCCATGCAGTTCCTCGAAGCGAACGCCGACGGGTACGGACTCGACATGAGTCGCGTCGTGCTCGCCGGAACCAGCGCGGGTGGCCACATCGTGGGCAACTACGCCATTGTGCAGACCAACCCCGATTACGCGCGCGCACTGGGCGTCGAACCGACCATGGACCGACATGCTTTGAAGGCGGTCGTGTTCGAAAGCGCTGTCCTCGATGTCGGCAGAGCGGGCGCACCGAAATCGCCGAGCCCGTCGAACGGATTCTTCTTCGACATCGCGGCCCGAAGCTACCTCGACACCACCGACACAGCACTGCTGGCGCAGGCGAACGTCGTGGACAACGCCACAACCGACTTCCCGCCGAGTTTCATCTCCGACGGCAACACCGGTACCTTCCCCGACCAGGCAGCGGAACTGAGCGCCAAGCTGGACAGAGTGGGCGTCGCCAATCGTCTTAACCTGTACAGCAAGAACGAGGCGAGACTCGACCACGGATTCATGGCAGTGAGTTCGCAGTGGACCGACGACTACAACCGTCTCAAGATCGAGTTCCTCCGCGACGTCGTCTGATTTCGCCGGGATCGGTCCTCGATGCACTCGCCGCATCGAGAACTTCGGCGACGCGGTTGTGGAACATCGTCGGAGAATACGCACTCCGAACATGCGCCAGCCCGCCGTCGCGGACGCCGCGCCAGGTGTCGGGGTCGGTGTAGAGCCGTGCACATGCGTCCGCGAAACCGGCTGCGTCGTGGCCGATCGCGACCGTCGACTCGTCCACGTCCAGCTGTTCGGCCAATAGGGGAGTGACCGCGCACGGGATACCTTGACTCATCGCCTCGATGACCTTGATCGGGATGCCGGCCGCGTATCGCGTCGGGGCCACGAATACCCGGCAGCGGTCGTAGAGCCGGCTCAGGTCTTCTACCACTCCATGCAGCTCGATGCGGTCGGACGCGAGTTGCTCCACGTACTCCGACTCGACCAAGCCGGCGAGCCGAAGCCGGTAGTTGTCACCGATCAACCGGTCGAGCGCGGGCATCACCTCCGTGACGAAGTACCGAACCGAATCGACATTCGGAGAATGCTCCGCGGTACCGGTGAGTCGACCGACGAAGAGTATGTCGCGGCGCGCGTCGTACCCGGGTGAGTCGGCGCGCGCAACCGTCGAGTGCGGCAGCACATAGGTCGGGATGTCGAGCTCCGAACCGACGATGTCGGCGTCCGCCCGTCCCACCGTCGTCACGGCATCCGCGGTTCGGATCAGAGCCAGTTCCGCAGCGAGTTCGGTCGAGTACTCACGGTCGGTCATAGCGGGTGGATAGACCGCTCTGCGCCGTTTTTCCCGCGGTACGAGCACCGCTTCCGCGTCGTACACAACAGGTGGCCGCGGCACGCCGTGGGCAGGCTGCCACCCGACGTCGAGAAATGTGCGCATGGGCGTTGGCCTGCTGATGATCAACAGGTCGAAGGTGCTGCCTTTTCGCCGTAGTAGTCTGCGCAGTCCTCGTGCCCCTCTCGCAGGGTGGAACCGGACGGCACCCTCGAACAGGGCATCGACTCGCCGAATGTGGCTCTGCGTGGCGAACATTGGATAGAACTCCACCCTATGACCGGCGTCGAGCAGCGTGCGGACGATCTGGTGCGCTCGCGGGTAGCCTGCGCCGAAAAGGGGATCGGGGACCATGTCGTCCAGAAAGAGAATGCGTCGAGACGATGTCCCGCCTTCGCCGCTGGGCAGGGTCGACGCGGCACGGTTTCGCAGTGCGTCGCGCAGAGATCTGATCGGAATCACCTGCTCATCATTCCGTGTCCCGGACGCCAGGGCGACGACTGTGCCAGTCGACGGACCTGCCCGATGGACGGAGCGACGATCATCATCCCGGGCCGCGGGCGGTGCTGTCCGGTGAGTTCTGCGATCCGCCCGGGTCATAAAAGCTGACATCGACACTTACCGAGGAGACATAGCCATGACCGCCACTCACACCGCCACACCAGGGAAGACCGCACGAAGGATCGGCCTTGTTCTCTACGTCCTCGTGATCGCCTTCTTGCTGTTCGACGCGGTATTTCACATTCTCAACCTGCAACAAGTCAAGGACTCGTCGATCGATCTCGGCCTCCGTGAGGAGATGGCACCGATCACCGGCATCGTCATGCTGATCATCTTGATTCTGTATGCAATCCCAACGACGTCGATCCTCGGTGCCATCGTTCTCACCGGCTACCTGGGCGGTGCAGTACTCACCAACTGGCGAGTCGAGAAGCCGCTGCTGAGTACCGTGTTCTTCGCCATTTACGTGGGTATCGCGGCGTGGGCGGCGTTGTACCTGCGGGATGAGCGCGTGCGCAGCATTATTCCGCTGCGCCGAACGTTGCCATCCGACTCGACCGATCGGTAGCGATCGGTCGAAAGCTCACTTCTGTGGATCCGTGTCCGTCGGAGGGTGGGGCACGTTCTCTTCGTCCACGTGCGCGCCTTCGACTGCATCGGTCTCGGGCGTGTGTTCCCGCGGACCGTCATTGCTGCCGTGGGACGGGACTGCTTCGCTTGCATCGCTCGGCATCGTCATGGAATCTCCTATGGGTCGAGGCGACTGGTCGCCGGAATCAGGACCTTGTGGGAGTGCCCCGCCGAGCACAGAACTACACCCGGTCGGCGCTCCGAGTCGTGTCAGTCGACGGGCCCGCTGAATGCACCGATGTAGCTCGCGGGATGCGTCGCACCGTCTTGACGCTGCACGCCGACCGTTGCGGGGAAGGAAAGCGTCATGACCGTCGTGTCCCCGGGTGCGGTGGTCAGGAATGCAGTCGGGATCCATGCTCGCTCGTCGTTCTTGTTGACCGTGCCGAGAGTCAGGTCGGCAACTGCGGCTACCCCGGGCTCGAGGGTGATCGTGGTCGACGGTACGGTTTCGCCGCGCGCCAGGTCGTACTCCGGTCCGAGACCATCGACGTCGGGCCCGCGCAGCGTAGCTCCGGGAAAGCCTGTGACGTTGCACGGCACGGATCCGGAGTTGGTGTAGCGCAACGGAACCGTTATCTGGACATCGCTCGGCGAGATGTCTCCGAGGGTGGGGGTGATGTTTGCAGCGCTGCACGCCGCAACGGTGGCTCCTCCCGAACTGCCGTCGTTGGCGGCACCGCCGGCCGCGGTCCCACCAGATGACGACCCGTTGGAGTCGCTGCTCTCTCCCGAGGTCGTGTCGGAGGGTTCGTTCTGAACAGGCTGTTGCACAGTCGATGTCGATCGGGTGTCTGGCGGTGCCGTCTCCACGGTGGTGCATCCGCTCAGAGTCATCAGACCGACTGCACCCACCGCCGCTGCCATTCCGATCCTTCTCACTGCTACCTCCCGTACGTCCTTCGCTCTCAAGGAATCTGGACCGTGCCCGATGCTCTGTCGGTGGTGTGGGGCCCGTTGGTGGTCAGCGTGTATTCGACGAGGCCGTGTCCCGAGAAGGTCTTCAGGCCGTAGTTCACCAGTCCGCTGGTGACCGGGATGTCGTCCGAACCTGTTCTGCCGGTGGCTAGTTTCTTCCAGCTGAGCGTGGCGGTGAGGTCGCACGGGCCGATGCCCAGATATTGAACGTCCGGTCCGACGACGACGTAGGAGTTCGATTCCGCGCCGGGCCGAATGGACACATCGATCTTGGCGGCACAGATCCCCGCCTGGGGCAGGCTGTATGTCTCGAGGGTCAACGGTGAGGGAACTGGATCGGCCGATGCGGTACCGACGGCGACCGAGGTTGCCGCTGCTGCTGTCAGTGCCAGAATGGTCGAGACTCGTCGAACAGTGTTGTGCATTATGTGGACTCCTTGCTGAGTTGTACCCCGGTAACCGAAGGCGTGATAGGCATGCTGAACACAAACCCTTACTTCGTCTAACGATAACATCAAAACTGAATCATGCAAGGTTTAGTGAACGTGAAAGGCGATTCTGCCGATCGCACGGCAGGGGGAGGCGCTATCGGTCCAGTTCGAGCAGGATGGTGGTGAACCGTCGCATGCGACCCGCGACGTCGATGCTGGGATCGGAGATCCACTGCAGTTGCAACCCTTCGGCGAGTGCGGCGACGGCTTCGACGGCTTCGATGTCGGCATCAGGCGCGAGTCGGGCGATCACACTCACCACCGCGGCGCGATGCTCGGCCATGAAGGTGTGTGCGGGATGGGCGGGATCTGCTGCTGCAGCGGACATGTCGACGAAAAGTTTCGTCAGTCCTGGAGTCGTGGTCGTCTCGGCCAGATAGGCGTTCTGCCCCTCGGCTGTGCTGAGATCGTGCAGCGCCGCGGCGTCCTCGTCGCGGCGGCTGAGGATCGCGACGAACAATTCGTCCTTCGAGCCGAAATGGTGGAGCACGCCTGCTTCGGTTACTCCGGCCGCTTCGGCGATGTCGCGTAGGCGTGGGCCGAGCCTGTCGCTGGTTGCATATGCCTTCAGCGCTGCTTCGAGGATCGCAGATCTGCGCGCGGCTCCCTTGGGCGATCGTCGGCGAGAAGTGACCCGGTCGGAGCCTTCGGTCATCGGTCGGGCTTCAACGCGTCGGCGAGCATGTGCATCGCTGCCGTGGTGGACAGCGCACGCACGCTTGCTCGGTCGCCGGGGAGATGAAGCGTGCGGGTCAAGGTCGGTTGGCCGATAGTGGCAATGGCGAAGCAAACGGTGCCGACCGGTTTGAGCTCGGTGCCGCCTCCCGGTCCAGCGATTCCGCTGGTGGATACTGCGATGTCGACGCCCAATCGGTTCCGTGCGCCCTCGGCCATCGCTGCAGCCACCGGTTCGCTGACGGCCCCGTGCTGTTCGATGGACTCGGCGGGAACGTCGAGTAGGCCCGTTTTCGCCTCGTTCGAGTAGGACACAACAGCGCCGATCACATACGCCGACGAGCCTGCGCGGTCGGTGAGTCGGGCGGCGATCATGCCGCCGGTGCATGATTCCGCAGTGGCGATTCTTCGGCCGGTCAGTCGGGCGGCCACGATGTCGTCGATAGTGGATCCATCAGTCGAAAAGATCTGTGCGCCATGATGTTCTTCGATGAGACCGACGAGACCGGAATATGCGGGTGCCGCCGCTTCCGGGTAGCGGGTCACCATCTCGAGCTCTCCGAGACTCAGGCAAGTGGTGATCTCGAGAGCATCGAATCCTTCGATCTCGAGTTCCGCCGTCCGCAATGTCGCGGCAAGATCGGCTTCGGACAGCCTGTATGCGCGAATGGTGTCCTGTCGGATCTGCGTTCGTCGAGTCAAGACCTGGGCGACGGGCGCGCACGCGAGAGCCTCCGGCCACATCGCTTGCAGTTCGCGGGGAGGGCCGGGCAAGATCAGCACCGTGGGAAGCGTCCCCGAGTCGTTCGCTGATATCGCCACGCCAGGCGCAGTTCCGGTGGGCGAAATAGATTGCGCGCCTTCGGGAACCATGGCTTGCTTACGAATTCCCGCCTTCAGTGGCTCGGAGTCGACCGCAGAGCTGAGCCGGCCGCGCCAACGCTCGACAATCTCGGAGATTCGCTTCTCGAGTTGAACATCGAGGTGCATCTCTCGGCCGTACAGCGCGGCGACAGTCGCCACCGTGAGATCGTCGGCGGTCGGACCGAGGCCTCCGGTGGTGACAATCAGATCGACGCGCTGATCGGCGAGAAATCGCACTTGTGCCGTCAGGTCATCGGGTCGGTCGCCGCAGATCGTGATGTGTGCGACGTCGACGCCCAGCTCGAGGAGTTGCTGGGATACCCACGGGCCGTTTCGGTCGGCGACCCGACCGGCCAGCACCTCGGTCCCCGTGACCACCACACCCGCTCGCACAGTCATTCTTCGACCTTACTGTCCTTGAACTCGCCATGAGTCGCCGTGGCCTCATCAGAGCGTGACGTCAGTGGGTGCGCGAGGTGGTGGACACCAGCAGTGCGCGCGCGGGCTCGTCACCGAGTGCCCGGGCGGAATGAGCGTTCAGCGACGGGTCGGCAGATTCGTGGGGACGTTGTTCTCCGGCTCTCACAAGATGAAACGCGAGGGTCTGCTCCTCGGCTACGAGTTCACTCAGCGTCACTTGGAACACGCTGCGTGGTCGACAGGCCGATCCGTTGATTTGTCGGTGCCCGCCTGCGATGGTCGATCACGGGTTATGACAATTCGAGGAGGGAAGCAGTAATGACCGATACCGGTTCGGAACATCCGTCAGGCGGCCTGGAGGCTTCCGGTCGAACTGCTCTCTCCGTGGTGGGAATGGGTGCCGCAGTGGCAGCAATCGTTCTGCTCGGCCTCGATCTGCGCTTGGTATTCGGGAGTGCGTCGGCGGTGCTCGCCGAAATTCGACAGTCCTACGCCCTCGGTTCCGGTTCGGCCGCACTACTGACCACAGGGCCGGTCCTGTGCCTGGGTGTTTTTGCCGTCGCCGCGACTCGGGCGGTTCGGCGATGGACCGTACCCGTCGTGCTGACCGGATGCCTGATGCTGATTCTCGTCGGGACAGCGCTGCGGGGCGCGCCATGGTGGCCGACGCTGATAATCGGAACTCTGCTCGCCGGAATGGGCATCGCAGTTGCGAACGTGCTCGGTCCGGTGTTGATCCGACTGCTCTTCCCGCACCGGATCGGATCGATGACGGGCTCGTTCACCGCACTGGTCAGTGCCAGCGCAGGGATCGCCTCGGGAGCGACGATCCCGATCGACTCGTCGGTATTCCACAGCTGGCGAACGACTCTCATGGCCTGGGCGATACCGTCCGTATTCGCGCTGGCGGCCATGGCACTTCTCGCACGGCGGTATCGGCACGTAGATGGCACGACGACCTCCGCGGCTCGGTCTGCCGCACCGAGGTGGCAGACCGCTGTTCTGCGATCACCTGTCGCCTGGGTTGTGACCGGATTCATGGGACTGCAATCACTGCTCGCGTATTCGATGATTGCGTGGCTCCCCACGATCTACCGAGATCGCGGACTCAGTTCCGAAAACGCGGGACTGCTGCTGACTGCGCTGTCGGTGTCGAGCATCGCCACGGCGCTGACCGTCCCCGTACTCGCCGCCCGCATCCGTCGGCAGAGTGTGCTCGCAATCGCCGTCGTCGCATTGTCCGTCGCCGGATTGATCGGTGTTCTAGCAGGCAGTATCGAGCTGGCTCCGGTGTGGGCGATTCTGCTCGGACTCGGTCAGGGCGGCCAACTTTCGCTCGCTCTGACGCTGATCAATCTACGAGCTCCGAATACTGCGACGGCAACGAGCCTGTCGACCATGGCGCAATCCATCGGCTACCTCGTTGCCGCAGCAGGACCCGTCGCGGCGGGGGCGATCCACAGCTCGACCGGCTCGTGGACCGCGCCCCTTCTCGCCCTGCTTGCGGTCATGATTCCGCTGACACTGTGCGGATGGATGGCCGGTCGAGATACGCCGGTGACGTCGGTCGATCAGACCGTCAACAAGGATTTGACGGCCAGCAAGTCGACCTGACGAATGACCGGCGGCTCCGCGAGAAGTTCTTGCTGTTGCTCGCGGAGAGATTTCACGATCGTGCCGTGGATGTGATCCTGGCGTCCGTCCTCGTCGGGGAAGGTGTCGTAGATCGCAAATCGATTGTCGCCCAGCTTGATCGCGTACCACGTCGTCGTCCCGGGCTCGTCGACCGCGTGAGCGTGCATTTCGGTCAGCCAAGTTTCGAGAGCATCGACGGTGTCGGGCTTCGCCGTGAGTGTGACCAGAAGGCCGACGTTGCGAGGTGCGACACGGATCGTCGTCGGCGGGGCCTGCTTCGGGGCAGTCTTCGCCGTGGGTCGGAAGGACGCGCCGGGGTGGTCGTCCCGTAGCCGCGGCTGTCCGAGCACCAATTCACGTAGAGAGGTGGCCTCGGTTCGGTTGGTGTCGGGAATCAACCCACGACGACGGAGCTCGGGGGTGATCAATTCACCGAAGTCGCGGAACGTCTCGAAGTTCGTGACGCGAGCGATGTTGAAACCGTCCACGTCGGCCACCTCTATCCACTCCTCGAAGTGGTCGACGATCGTCTTCGGTGATCCGACGATGCTCGCGCTCATTCCGCCGACGCACAGCCACTCCGCCAGTTTCCTTGGTGTCCAGACCAATTCGCTGTCGACTCGAGTGAGCATGTCACTGAATGCGCGGATGCCGTCGCCCCGGAACTGGTCCAACGGCTTGTCGGGGTCGGCTCCCGAGAGATCCACTCCGGTCCAGCCGCCCCACAGCGCCAGCGCGGCGTCGACCTGAGCATGCTTCTGGACCTGCAGCAGCTTCTCGTGGGCGAGCTCGTCGGTCTCGGCAACGATGGGGGTGAGCATCATGATGATCTTCAGGCTTCGCGGATCACGCCCCTGCTCGGCTGCGAGCATCCGATACTGATCGACGATGGGCCGCACATCGTGCGGGTTGACTCCTACCAGGAACACCGCTTCTGCGTGCTTCGCGGCAAATTTACGGCCCCGAGCCGACGCACCGGCTTGGAACAGAAACGGTGTGCGCTGCGGCGACGGCTCACCGAGGTGGGCACCCGGGACCGTGAAGTACTTGCCGGCGTGGTCGATGTCGTGCACTTTCGACGGCTCGGTGTAGACGCCACGCGCGCGGTCTCGTACCACGGCGTCCTCTTCCCACGAACCTTCCCACAGCTTGTAGCAGACCTCCATGAATTCGTCGGCTATCTCGTAGCGTTCGTCGTGCGAGATCTGCTGCGTCAAGCCCAGATTGACCGCTGCACTCTGTTGGTAGGACGTCACGACATTCCACGCCACTCGCCCCTTGGTGAGGTGATCCAGGGTCGTCATGGTCTTGGCGAACTTGTACGGCAATTCGTAGGTGGACGAGACCGTCGCCCCGTAGCTCAGCGTCTTCGTGGCTGCGGCCATTGCCGAGATCGTCAACAGTGGATCGGCGACCGGAGCCTGTGCGGCGGTGCGGAGTGCAGCGTCTCGATTTCCGCCGTACACGTCGTAGAAGCCCAGTACATCGGCAAGGAAGAGGATGTCGAACCCAGCGGCCTCCAACGTCTGCGCCAATTCCACCCAGTACTCGATGTCGGTGTAGCGGTGGGTCTGATCATCGGCATCGGTCCACATGCCGGGGTTCTGGTGCACCACGCACGCCATGTCGAAAGCGCTCAGGACGAGCTGCTTGCGTGCGGTGTCTGGCCCTGCGTTCATGTCTGGCTCTTTCGATCGATGTGTCGTGTGCGAGTTCGGACCTGCCGCATGTGCAGGCGGCTTCAGACTTTGGCTGCGATGACGTCGAACGGCTGCACGGACGGCGCTCGGTCGAGCAGCTCGTCGGACAATCGCGTCAGTACCGGATGTGTCTCGGTAGCCGATCTGTCCGAATACTCGGAGGAATCGAAGATTCCGAACTCGGTGTTGGTGATTCGGTACGCGTACCACGTGGCGGTCTTCGGATCTCGTGCCACGGCCCCAAGAGCTTCCCCGAGAATGGCAGCGACCTCGTCCTGCTTTCCGTCTTTTGCGACGAGGTGAATAAGTGTTCCGTTGTTGAGCGCCATGAGACGGGATCGTCCTCACTGTTGGGCAGACCCGGAGTCCACCGCATCGATTCGAGCAGAGCATCAAACCCGAAACTAACCCGCGCGCACGGACGCAACCACCCTTCGAATCACTCTGATTCGAAGCCTGGCCACCGTGCACCGAGCGTGCGAAAGCGGATGGTGGCCTATCTTGAGGTCGATGCGTATAGCTGTGGTGGAGGACGACGACGGAGTCGGTGATGCGTTGGTGGACGCGTTGACCGAGGTGGGGCATGCGCCTGTTCGGATGCGTCGCGGTGCCGACGTGCTACTCGGTCATCACCGGATGGACGTCGTGCTGCTGGATCTCGGGCTACCGGACATGGACGGCCTCGAAGTCCTTCGTAAGCTGCGGACCCTGAGTTCGGTTCCGGTGGTGGTGCTCACCGCGCGCGACGACGAGCGGTCGGTGGTGCGGGCTCTGCGCGCCGGCGCGGACGATTACGTGTTCAAGCCGGCCCGGTTGGGGGAGTTGCATGCGAGGCTCGAGGTGGCGGCACGTCGTCGGAGCGCAACGAGCGATGCCGGCGCAGACAGTGTGGTTCTCGGCGACATCGTCGTCGACGTCGTGGGCCGAGGGGTCGAAGTCGACGGACGAGACATCGCACTGACCACCAAGGAGTTCGACCTTCTGGCTCATCTGGTGACTCGACGTGGCGAAGCCGTCAGCCGGGAGCAGTTGATGGACGCCATCTGGGGTGACGCGTATGTGGCGATCTCCCGATCGCTCGATGTGCACATGACGGCATTGCGTTCCAAGCTCGATCGGCCGGGCACCATCGTCACCATCCGCGGTTTCGGCTACCGCTGGGACGCGTGACGTGCGGCGCCGGGTTCTCGTGGTGCTGATGATCTACTCCACCGTCGTCGTACTTGCGCTCTCGGTGCCCCTGGGATTGTTGCTGGGTCGCGAACGCGCCCAGCGATTCGGCGAGAATCGAGCTTCCGCTGCAACGTATTTCGCTGAATTGAGCTCGCGGGAGGACGAATCCGGTGACTCTCGGATTCGAGAGTCGGTGCAGCGTTACAACAGTCTGTACGGCGAGGGGATCGTGGTCGTCGACCGCACCGGAGAGGTACGTGCCGCGGCGGGTCTGGACACGGCGCGCGCCGACATCCAACAGGCGATCGCCGGTGCCTTGCGAAATCAACGCGGCCGACTTCCGTCGAGTGTGACGCCGTGGTCGCCGTCGTCGGTATTGGTTGCTGCCCCGGTGGGTGGGGGAACGCAGGTCGACGGTGCTGTGGTGATTGCGGCGTCCACCGATACGGCACGGCGGGACGTCACGGTCGGTTGGGCGGTCATCGCCGCCGGTGCGCTACTGATCCTGGCCACCGTGGCGCTGATCGCGGCTACGTTGTCGCGCTGGGTGGTTCGTCCACTGACGTCGTTGTCGATGAGAGTCCAGTCGTTCGGCAACGCCTTTCACGATCGTCCTCCGCTCGACGATGCTCCACGTGTCGAGTCGGACACGCACGTCGGTCCACCCGAGGTCCGAGCACTCTCGCGTGCGTTCGACGCGATGGCGGGCGATGTGGAGAACGCGACCGCGGCGCAGCGTCGTCTGGTGGCCGACACTGCTCACGCGCTACGTAACCCGTTGGCGGCGTTGCGGATTCGACTGGACGTACTGGGTATGCGAATACCCGAGTCGGTCGCAGAAGCGCATCTGCGCACGACACTCGAGGTGGATCGGCTCGATTCTGTCGTCGAGGATCTACTCGTCCTCGCTGCCGCCGAGACACCGACACCGCGGCGCGACCCCGGGTGCGATGTGCTGTTCGTGCTCACCGACAGAGTCCAATTCTGGTCGAGCGCAATGACAGCGGCCGGCCTGACCGTCCACATCGCCCAGTCCGACCCCGGAGTCGACTACCGCGGTGGGGTATCGGAGGACGACCTGGTGCGCATGCTCGACGCGGTGCTGAGCAACGCAGCCAAGTACGCCGGTGCCGGCGCGGACGTCGACATCGAATGTCGAGCGGTGGGCGACCGCATCATGGTGTCGATCGCCGATACCGGGCCGGGTGTGCCCGCCGACGAGCGGCCGATGATCACCGACCGGTTCTTCCGGGCCTCGAGCGCACACGGGGTCGGAACGGGGCTCGGCCTGGCAATCGTCCACGCACTGATCGAACGGGTAGGTGGTCGTCTCGAGGTCGATGCCCATCGGCCGTCCGGTTTGATCGTCCGACTGGGGCTCCCGCGGAACGACACCCGGAACGACACTCCCAACGATCGGAACGCGCCCCTGTCCTAAGGGAGTGTTAGGAAATGCGAAACAACTTGGTTCTGGCTGTGCCGGGGGTCACAGTAGAGGGACTTCGGTTGCCGTTCTGCGTTCGGCGACCCACCCGAAAGCTATCCGTGGAAGGACCTGCCCATGGCCAACGAGGCCACCTCGACCGCTGGTTCGGCTCGACCGTCACCGCCCGTCTCGTCGCCCGCTGCTACTCGTCGGGCCGTGCTCAACACCCTGCGGGGGTCCTCGGGCAATCTCGTCGAGTGGTACGACGTGTACGTCTACACCGTCTTCGCAACCTATTTCGAGAACCAGTTCTTCGATTCCGCGGAGAAGAACTCGACGCTTTACGTGTACGCGATCTTCGCGGTCACCTTCCTGATGCGGCCGGTCGGATCGTGGTTCTTCGGACGCTACGCCGATCGCAACGGGCGCCGCGCAGCGCTGACGTTCAGCGTCTCGCTGATGGCCGCGTGCTCGCTGGTCATCGCGTTCACCCCGGGACGGGAGAGTATCGGCGTGTGGGCGGCAGTGATCCTCGTCCTGAGCCGTCTGGTCCAGGGCTTTGCCACCGGTGGTGAGTACGGCGCATCGGCCACCTACATGTCCGAGGCTGCTACTCGTGAGCGTCGCGGCTTCTTCTCCTCGTTCCAGTACGTCACGCTCATCGGTGGGCACGTTCTCGCGCAGGTGACGCTGTTGTTGATGCAGACCTTCCTCGAGCGCGAGCAGATCGAGGACTTCGGTTGGCGCATCGCTTTCTTCATCGGCGGCGTCGCCGCGGTGGTGGTCTTCTGGCTGCGTCGCAGCATGGATGAATCGCTGACGAAGGATCAACTCGACGCAGTCCGCAGTGGTGCCGACAAGTCCTCCGGATCCCTGAAAGAACTCGTCCGCAACCACGGGCGCGCGCTGCTGATCTGCTTCTTGGTGACGGCAGGCGGCACCATCGCGTTCTACACCTACAGCGTCAACGCCCCCTCGATGATCAAGACCGCATACGAGGACCGGGGAATGACCGGAACGTGGATCAACCTCTTCAGCCTGATCTTCCTGATGCTGCTGCAGCCCATCGGTGGACTCATCAGCGACAAGGTCGGCCGCAAGCCACTGCTGATCTTCTTCGGAATCGGCGGCGTGCTGTACACCTACGTGCTCATCACATATCTGCCGACGGCGACGTCGGTGGTGCAGTCGCTCGCACTGGTGTGCGTGGGCTACGTGATCCTCACCGGCTACACCTCGATCAATGCCATCGTGAAAGCCGAGCTGTTCCCCTCACACGTGCGCGCGCTCGGTGTCGGTCTGGGATACGCACTTGCGAACTCCGCATTCGGTGGCACCGCACCGTTGATCTATCAGGCAGCGAAGAACGGTGGACACGTCGGTTGGTTCATCCTCTACGTGACGATCGTGATCGCGATCTCGCTCCTGGTGTACATCTTCGTTCTGCGGAACAAGACGGAGACCGTCCTGGACCGCGAGCAGGGCCGAGCGTTCGAGCAGTCCACCACGCCATAGGGTGACTGACATGTCCTCGCCCGCAGCGTCGTTCTCTCGTAGAGCGGCGTTGCGGGCGGGCTTGTCGGTGCTCGGAGCGGTTGCCGTCGGTGCGGCGGCCGGGGCCTGCGCGTCGGAACCGCCGATGCAACTGCGCCTGGCGGCGGGCGAGGTGGGCGGCTTCTTCTGGGAGTTTGCCGGCCTGTTGTCCGACGCGGCAGCCGGACTGTCGGAGGCGCAGTTAGTTCCGCTCACGACGTCCGGTTCCATCGACAACCTCGAGGCATTGGTCGCCGGCCGGGCCGAACTGGCGATGACGCTCATCGACGCCGCGTACAGCCACCCGAGTTCGGAGCTGGCCGCGGTCGGATGCGTCTACGAGAACTACTTCCAGGTCGCTGTCCGGGCGGATTCGACCATCGTCGCTGCGAGTGATCTGCGGGGCCGACGAGTGAGTACCGGTGCGCCCGGATCAGGTGCGACGGTGGTCTCGCATCGCATCCTCGATGCGGCCGGCATCTCCGGTCCGGATGCATTTCGCGAAGTTCAGCTGTCGATGAGTTCGGCGGCGACCGCGTTGTACGACAACGAGATCGACGCCGTGATGTGGGCTGGTGGATTGCCGACCCCGGCATTCGCCGACCCGCGCACCGAGATCCGGTTGCTCGATCTGGGGATGCTCGTCCCGAACCTGCGGCGTGCGTTCGGCACCGCATACGAAGCGGTGCCGGTACCGGCGAACGTGTACGGCCGGCACCCGGAGGTGACGACCGTCGGAATCCCGAATCTGCTGTTGGCACATCCCGATGTGCCGAACCGGGTGGTCGCCGCTTTGGTGACCGTGCTGCTCGACCGATCGTCGGCTCTGGTACCCGGGCAGGCGATCGGCAGCCAATTTCTCGACGCCCGCTCACTGATCATGACAGGCGGTGTTCCCCTTCATCCCGGGGCCGAAGAGGAATACCGCGGTCGACACGGTTGAACGGCGGGCGCTACCAGTTCACAACCTCGCAGCCAGCCGGTGGTACGCCGCATTCCATCGCAGTGTCTGTTGGAACCCACGTGTGGTGGTGGCCGAGTCGATGGCGAGCAGCTCGACCCCGATCATGTCCGAGAATGCCTCCAGCACAGGAAGGCCGATGGCTGTGCTCAGAACGGTGTGGTGGGGCGCGCCGGCCGTCAACCACGATTCTGCCGACACCGACAATGACGGTTGCGGTTCCCACACTGCACACGCCACAGGTAGCTTCGGCAATGCCTCGTCGGGTTCGACCACGTCGATCACGTTGGCCGTCAATCGGAATCGCTCACCGACGTCGGACAGTCCGACGACAACGCCGTGTCCTGGATCGGCGGTGAATCGCAGCCGCACCGGATCCTCGCGGCCGCCGATGGACAGTGGATGGATCTCCAGTGTGGGGCGCGACGTGGTGATCGAAGGGCACACCTCCAGCATGTGTGCGCCGAGGATCTTCTCCTCTCCGGGTACCAGGTGGTAGGTGTAGTCCTCCATGAAGGACGTGCCGCCGTCGAGTCCCTCGGCCATCACCTTCATGCCGCGCAACAACATCGAGGTCTTCCAGTCGCCCTCGCCGCCGAAGCCGTAGCCGTCGGCCATCAGTCGCTGGACCGCCAAACCCGGCAACTGACGAAGCCCGCCGAGGTCCTCGAAGTTGGTGGTGAACGCCTTGAAGCCACCGTCGGTCAGGAACTGCCGCAATCCGGCTTCGACGCGGGCACCGTAGCGGAGTGACTCATGACGGGCACCGTCCTTGTCCAGACTGGGGGCGATGTCGTAGAGCGACCGATATTCGTCGACGAGTTCGGAGACGGCCGAATCAGTGACGCTGTCTACCACGTCCACGAGATCGTTGACGCCGTACGTGTTCACGGAGACGCCGAATCGTAGTTGCGCCTCGACCTTGTCGCCCTCGGTGACCGCGACGTCGCGCATGTTGTCGCCGAAGCGGGCAAGCCGTAGCGATCGCAATTCAGCGCGCCCGAGAGCTGCGCGCGCCCACTGCTCCACCCGCGTTCGTACCGCTGGACTATCGACGTGGCCTGCGACCGTGGTCCGCAGAACGCCCACTCTGGATTCGATGTGCCCGAATTCGCGATCGCCGTGCGCAGCCTGGTTCAGATTCATGAACTCCATGTCGATCGTGGACCACGGCAACGACATTCCGGCTTGGGTGTGCAGGTGCAGCAGCGGAACGTCCAGTGCATCGAGGCCGGCAATCCACATCTTGGCCGGGGAGAAGGTGTGCATCCACGTCACGACGCCGATGCAGTCCTCGGCAGCGTTGGCCTCGCGCATGCACCGCAGGATGGACGAGGCGTCGAGCAGCACCGGCTTCCAGACGACCGACACCGGGAGGGCGTCGTCGAGTTTGTCTGCGATCTCCCGTGATTGGACTGCTACCTGCTCGAGCGTCTCGGGACCGTAGAGGCCTTGGCTGCCGGTGAGAAACCATACTTCGGACATGGAGATTGTGCCTTCCGTGGAAAGAGTGCGTGGCGCCGGTCAGCGCTGGCCGTAGACGTTCTGGTAGCGGTCGTAGAGTGCGTCGACCGACGAGCGGGGGATGGGAAGTGGTTGTCCCAGTTGATATGCCAGGTGTACCGATCGCGCGACGTCCTCGCACATGACGGCAGCCTTCACAGCGGATCGGGCGGATTGGCCCACCGCGAACACACCGTGGTTCTGCATGAGGATCGCAGGGGACCGACTGTCGGCGAGGGTGTCGACGATGCCGCGTCCGATCGAGTCGTCGCCGATGACGGCGAAAGGACCCACTGGAATGTCTCCGCCGAATTCGTCCGCGCACATCGTGGTGACGACCGGAATGGGTTCTCCTCGAGCAGCCCACGCGACCGCATACGGCGAATGAGTGTGCACCACACCGTTGATGTGGTCGAGGTGCCGATAGACGTACGCCTGTGCCTCGGTGTCCGAGGACGGCGCATGGTCACCCTCGACCACTCGACCGTGCAGATCGCACACCACCATGTTGTCCGGCGTCAGATCGTCGTAGGAGACGCCGCTGGGTTTGATGACCATGAGGTCTCGCCCTGGTACGCGCGCGGACACGTTGCCGGCCGTCCACACGACCAGTCCGTAGCGCACCAGTTCGGCGTGCAATGCGCACACGTCCTTGCGAATCTCCTCGACGACTTCGCGGACATCGTCGACAACCGTCATTTCGCGTCCAACTTCCTGGTCAGGGCAGCACGTCGAAGTGTTCGCAGCCGGCGCATCGTCGGTACGTCCCGACCGAAGCGATCGTGCAGTTCCAGATAGATTTCGTACAGTGAGTCGTACGCCTTCGATCGCGTCTCGTCCGGCACGTAGGCACCGCGGTGAACCTTGCCCATCGATTTCGACGCCACTGGCACGTCGGGATAGCAGCCCGCGGCCACTGCCGCATGGATGGCGGAGCCGAGTGCGGGCCCTTGCGCGGACGCGATGACAGACAACGGCATTCGGAGTACGTCTGCATAGATCTGCATCAGCAGGGGGTTGCGTGCCAGCCCGCCCGCGACGACGAACTCCTCGACCGGTACTCCGCTGTCGCGAAACGTTTCCACGATGACGCGGGTACCGAACGCCGTAGCCTCGAGCAGTGCGCGGTAGGTGTCCTCCGGACGTGTCGCGAGTGTCGACCCGATGACCAGACCGGACAGCTCGTGATCGACCAGCACCGACCGGTTGCCGCTGTGCCAATCGAGGGCGACGAGGCCGTGCTCGCCCACGTCCTGCATGTCGGCGAGCCGAGTGAGGTACTCGTGAACCGACTCCCCGGCCGCCGTCGCTGCGTCGGAGTACGACGCGGGAACCGAAGTGCGCGTGAACCATCCGAAGATGTCGCCGACGCCACTCTGGCCCGCCTCGTACCCGTAGGAGCCGGCCACGATGCCGCCGTCGACGACGCCGCACATGCCGGGGACGTCGTTCAATACGGTCGAACTCATCACGTGACAGGTGGAGGTTCCCATGATGGCGACCATGCGACCCGACTCGACTGCGCCCGCGGCCGGTGCCGTGACATGAGCATCCACGTTGCCGACCGCGACGGCGATTCCCTCGGGCAGTCCCGTCCATGCCGCGGCTTCGGCGGTCAACGTTCCTGCCCGCGAGCCCAGTTCGCCCAGAGGCTGATCGAGTTTGTCGGCGACGAATCCGGCGAAGCCGGGCGCGAGTTCGGTCAGGAAATCGACCGAAGGGTATTTCCCATCCTGGTAGATGCCCTTGTAGCCAGCGGTGCAGGCGTTGCGTACGTAGTTTCCGCACAACTGCCAGACGATCCAGTCGGCCGCCTCGACCCACCGGTCCATGGCCTCGTAGATCTCGGCGTCCTCCTCGTGGATCTGCAGTGCCTTGGCGAATTCCCATTCCGAGGAGATCAAGCCGCCGTAGCGGGGGAGCCAGCTCTCGCCGCGTCGGGCGGCCAGTGCGTTGATGCGATCGGCTTGACCCTGCGCTGCATGGTGTTTCCACAATTTGACGTACGCGTGTGGTCGATCGGCGAATCGAGGGTCCTCGCTCAGCGGGGTGCCGTCCGCGTAGGTGGGCACCATGGTGCACGCGGTGAAGTCGGTACCGATGCCCACCACCTGTTCCGGCGCGATTCCGGCGGCCGCTATCGCTGCGGGTACCGCACGGCGTAGCACGTCGCGATAGTCGTCGGGTACCTGCAGAGCCCAGGCGTCGGGCAGCCGGACTGTACCGCCGGGCAGAGATTCCTCGAGCACTGCGTGTCGGTATTCGTGTACGGCAGATGCTATTTCGGCACCGTCGGACACGCGCACGACTACGGCACGGCCGGAGAGGGTGCCGTAATCCACGCCCACCGTGTACTGGTCCACCGGCATGCAAATCTCCTTCACTGTGCCACCGACTGTGACGTGTGCAACACAGTGTGAGCGCTAACATCAAGTTGAGTCAAGTGTTCGGGATGTGATGGTCGATGGATTGCGAGGCAGGGCGTCGATCTCGGGTCGTCTACTGCGCTCCTAGTTCGTTGTGCGCGCACATATTCAAGACTGTGCATACTGGTGTGACGCGGGCCACAAGAGTAGATCGGGTCGATGATCTCGGCCTGCCGGTCACCCAGCTCACTCATCGAAGAGGAGAACTCATGGCAGACAACAGAGCAGTGACATACGCCGGACCAGGCAAGGTCGAGGTTCAGGACATCGCTTTTCCCGGGCTGGAGCTGACCGACGGACCGGGTGTGAATCCGGCCAACGTCGGGCGTAAATGTGAGCACGGAGTGATCCTGAAGGTCGTCTCGACCAATATCTGCGGCAGCGACCAGCACATGGTGCGCGGGCGCACGACTGCACCCGAGGGTCTCGTGCTGGGCCACGAGATCACCGGTGAAATCGTCGAGGTCGGACGCGACGTCGAATTCCTGAAGGTCGGAGATATCTGCTCGGTACCGTTCAACATCGCGTGCGGTCGGTGTCGAAACTGCAAGGAGCGCAAGACCGGCATCTGCCTCAACGTGAACCCCGATCGACCCGGGTCGGCGTTCGGGTACGTGGACATGGGCGGTTGGGTCGGTGGCCAGGCCGAGTACGTCATGGCACCGTATGCGGACTTCAATCTGTTGAAGTTCCCCGATCGGGACCAGGCGCTGGAGAAAATCCTGGACCTGACGATGCTGTCCGATATCTTTCCCACCGGATTCCACGGAGCGGTCACCGCAGGAGTGAAACCCGGCGCGACGGTCTACATCGCCGGCGCGGGTCCGGTCGGCCTCGCGGCTGCGGTCGGTGCGCAACTGCTGGGAGCGTCGGTGGTGATAGTCGGCGACATGAACGCCGACAGGTTGGCCCAAGCGCGAACCTTCGGCTGCGAGACCGTCGACGTCGGCAAGGGCGCACCGCAGGATCAGATCGAACAGATTCTCGGAGTCGCAGAGGTCGACGCCGCGGTGGATGCAGTGGGCTTCGAGGCTCGCGGTCACGGCGGAGATTCGTCCCACGAGGCTCCGGCGACGGTGCTCAACTCGCTGATGGAGATCACCACTGCGGGTGGTGGCATCGGTATCCCCGGGCTGTACGTCACCGGCGATCCGGGCGGTGTGGACGAGGCTGCGCAGCGCGGCGCTCTCTCGCTCAGTCTCGGTACCGGTTGGGCCAAGTCGCTGTCGTTCGCCACCGGGCAGTGCCCGGTGATGAGCTACCACCGAGAATTGATGAATGCAATTCTCAGTGAACGGGTTTCGATTGCCAAGGCCGTGAATGCGACGGTCATCACGCTCGACGACGCACCGCGCGGCTACCGCGAATTCGACAGTGGTGTTGCGCAGAAATTCGTCATCGACCCGCACGGCATGATCGCCGGCTGACAGCGTCGGACCCAGCAGTCGTTCGGGCCACCATCGCCGAGAACGCGACGGTGGCCCGAACGACTGCTGCACCGAGTTCGGCAGTCGTTCGGGCCACCTATGCTGGGGTGATGTTCCTACTCTTCGGTTTCGGCAGCAAGCGCAAACACGTCGGCCCGGGCGCAACGCGAAACTGCCCGCGGTGCCACAACACCACGCAGTGGGTGCGGATGAAGCAGTACCAGCAATTCACGTTGTTCTTCGTTCCGGTCGCACGCTGGAAGCGCGTCGAATTCGAGGAGTGCGGAATCTGCGGAGCTGCCACCGAGGTGTGAGGAACGCACGTCACGCCGGAGCCAACACCACCACCGAGTTGTGTCCGCCCATTCCCAGCGAGGACTTCACCGTCAATCCCGGCTCCGCGGGGGTGAATCCGTCGAGCAGTAGGGGATGGGCATCGGTGACCTGAGGTGCTGCGGGCACGATTGCCCGCTCGAATCCCATGACCGCAGAGATGGTTTCGATTGCCGACGCCGCACCCTGGCAATGCCCGGTCAATGGTTTCACCGAATACACCTGTGCGCGTGACTCGAGCACCGTCTCCAACATCTCCGTCTCCGCCGCATCGCATTGCGCGGTGCCGGGTCCGTGGGCATTGAGGTAGCGGACCTGGCGTGGTGTGACGCAGGCATCGGCCAAGGCCTGCTCGAAGCAGCCTCGTACCTGGGTGAGGGCCGGGTCGATCGAGGTGGCGTGGAACGCGTCGTGCGTCATGGAGCCGCCCAGCACCCGGCCGTACGAGGCGGAGCTTCGATTGGACAGTACGAAAGCCGTTGCCGCCTCGCCCATTCCGAATCCGCGACTGCCTTCCTGGAACGGCCGGCAGCCCTCCTGGGGCTCCACGTCGACGACACCGACGCCGAGTTTGACGAAATGATCGATGTTCTCCGGTGTCAGCGACAGATCGGTGGCGACGAACACGACGTCGTCGACGAAGCCGGTATCGAGCCACATCTTGGCGGTCAGCAGGCCGGCATTGCCCGATGCGCACATGGCCGAGACGTTCATGGCCGGGCCGTGAAATCCGTACTCCTGCATCAGCAGCGACACCGGCGTCGACGGCATCAGGGTCAGATAGTCACGAACTCGGCGCTCACCACCGTCCTCCAGGTAGAAGTTTCGCCACTCGTCCACTTCGCCGAGGACGACGGCATGGATCAGACCGACACGTCGCCCCGGTCGCCAACCACGCGTCATCGCGTCGTCGATGGCCTCTCGTGCGGACCCACGAAGCGCCCGACCGAATCGACTGGTGCCGTCGCCGTGGTCTCCGCCGTCGGGGACTTTTGCCAGCCACACCGGATTTCTGCCGTTTCGGGTGCGATCGTGATGCAGGGTGGCTGCCGCCTTGCCCGTGGACAGGCCGTTCCACAGGACGTCTGTGCCCCAGCCGTAGCCGGACACTGCACCGATCCCGGTTATGTCGATACCCAGAGTGCTCATCGTCGATATCCTTTTCTTTCCGAAGTATGCGAACCGGATTCGGCTCACGCCTCGATTTAGCCCGTGAAACCGGCATCGGGTCCAGTCGAGAAAAGGATGTTCGTCGTAAATCGGGCATCGAACTCCATCCACCTATGCTCTGGTGGTTCAATCGGGTGTTGACCGTCTGTCTACGAACGCGAGGACCGAGCATGGCCCCAGGGGAGCGCGAAAGCGTCGGCGACGCAGACTCGAGTTCCGCGTCGCCTGGATTGGCAGACCGCTACCGGGTTCTCATCGAGCATTCACCCGACGCGATCGGAGTACACCGACGCGGCACACTCGTGTATCTGAACCCTGCCGGAATGCGATATCTGCGTGCCGAAAGCGCCGGCGACGTCATCGGGCGACCGATCGAAGAGTTCATTGCTGCCGAGTCGATCGGGCCGATGTTCGAGCGTATCGCCGCTCTCGACATTCACGGCACGGCCAGCGCAGCGTCCGAAGCAACTGTGCTGGCACTCGACGGAACCACACTGACGATGGAAGCAGTGTCCGTGCGCACTGTGTGGAACGGCGAGCCGGCGTATCAGGTCATTCTGCGAGATCTCACCGAGCACAAGGCGGCACAGAAGGCATTGCGGTATCAAGCCGCCTTGGTAGAGCACGTCAGCGATGCCATCGTCGGTGTTTCGTCCGACGGCCTGGTGTCGAGTTGGAACCCGGCAGCCGAGTCGGTGTACGGAAGGTGTTCGGCCGACGTTCTCGGTCGCAGCGTCTCGTACGCGGTTGGCGTTCCGTGCGATCCGGCCTCGATTCTGCGGGCCGGTGGACAACTGTGCGAGTCGCATCGTCGTGCGGACGGGACCACGCTGGCGGTGGTGGTGTCCGCGGCTCAGATGCCCGATGGCTGGGTGTTGGTGTGCGCCGACCGAAGCGCGGTGCGACGGGCCGAGGACCACTTCACCGCGGTGGTGGAATCGCTGGAGGCAGGGGTAGTCGTGCTCGATCACACCGGCCGCATCGAGTCGGCGAACCTCGCGGCGAAGACGATCCTCGATATTCAGGTGGGGCTCCAGACGGCAGGGCAGGCGACGGCCCTCCCGTTCCGGGTGTACGGAACGGACGAGAGGCCGATTCACCCGTTCGAGCACCCGGTCGCCGTCACGAGGAAGACCGGCCAGCCCAGCCAGGCGGTGATCGGCATCGAGCGTCGTCGAGACGGCCAGAACTTCTGGCTGTCGTTGACGGCGACGATGCTGACCGCGGGCAACCCGGTTCCCTCCGTCGTCGCCACGTTCGCAGACATCACCGACGCCTACCGCATGAACATAAAGCTCGAACATGCCGCGACGCACGACGATCTGACCGGGCTGCCGAACAGGCCGCTGATCCTGGCGCGCCTCGACGAGGAACTGGCGCGGCCGGCCCGCGACAACGCCATGGCGGTGCTGTTCATCGACCTCGACAACTTCAAGACGATCAACGACCTGCACGGACATATTGTCGGCGACGCCGTGCTCGGAGTGGTTGCCGCACGTCTGACCAGGGCGCTCCCGGCCGACGCCTTCGTCGGACGAATCGGTGGTGACGAGTTCGTGGCAGTGGTTCCACATCGAGCGGGCACCGAGGCCGACGATGTGCGCGCCGAACTCGCCTCCCCCATCACGACGGCGGGACGAGTGTTGACGGTGACAGCGAGCATCGGTGGTGTCACCGTCGATCGCGACGACACCCGCAGTGCGCTGGACATTCTCGACGACGCCGATCACGAGATGTACCAATCCAAGCCCGTGTCGCAGTATCTTTCGCAACCGTGACCGAACGGTGACAATGTTGCCGCCTGCTACGAAAGTTGTGCATGGTGCGCATGGGTCGTACATACTGCTTCGGTGATGTCGACCGCTCGCAAGTGTGTATTGGCCGTGCCGATGGTGCTTCTCGTCGTGGCCGGGCTGTTGTTCTCCTCAGCGGGCACTGGTGCCGCCGCGCCGTCCGCATGGCGATACACGATGGTGGCGTTCAGCAACGACAGCGACCGCGACATGGATGTGTACCAATCCAGCGACGGCACGGACTTCACCGCCCTGCAGGCCGGCGCTTACCGACCGCCTGCCGGTGTGGTCCGGGATTCGAGCATCTTTCGGCACACCGACGGTATGTACTACGTGACCTATACGACGGGCGGCGGGGCGGAGATCGGATTCGCTCGCAGCAGCGATCGCGTCAATTGGACGTTCGCGCAGAACCTGCCGATCCCGTTCTGCTGTCTGCTCCTACCCGGTACCGGAGCAGGCACCGGCTCGGCAGGCTCCTCGGAACTACCGTCATTGTCGCCGTTCACCACCAAGGCCTGGGCACCCGAGTGGTTCGTCGAGGGTGACCGCGTCAGCATCATCGTGTCGTTGTCTGCGGGCGGAGGGTTCGTTCCGTATCTCATGACGGCGACCGACCCCGGCCTGACGACGTGGAGCGCGCCGGTTCCGTTGACGGGAATCATCAACGACCACATCGATACCACGGTGGTGAAGGCAGGGGAGTCGTATCACGCATTCACCAAAGGCGAGAACAAGAAGGTCATCGAGCACTGGATCGCACCCTCGCTCGGTGGTCCGTACGTTCTGGACCCCACCTTCCGAGACTTCGGTCCATTGAAGGAAGGGCCCGCCGTCGTCCAGTTGCCCGACGGCACCTGGCGGCTGTACTACGACGACTACACCAACCAGAAGTACTTCTACTCGGACAGCAAGGACTTGGTCGGCTGGTCCGAACCGAACGAGCTCCCGGGCCTGTCCGGAACCGTGCGCCACATCGGTGTGATGCGAGAGCCGGCCTGAGACAGGCTCACTCGCCCGACCCGGAGAGTGCTCTGAGCCCGGCCGCGACGAACTCACCGGTGGCGTCTGCGGCGTTACGGGCACCGGCACCGGTATCGGAACCCGACAGCGCGCGGTGGGTGATGCCCTCGCCGATCACCCCGAGCTTGAAATTGGCCAGGGCAAGGTAGAAGCCCCAATTCTGCAGTTCACGACCTGATTCGACTGCGTACTGTTGTGCGAGGTCGTCGGCCGAGGGGTATCGGTCGCTCGTCCACGCGGCGTCCGCGCCCAGGACCGCATCGAACACCGGTTGCCGGTAGATGCACATCAGCGCGACGTCGGTGAGGGGATCGCCGAGGGTGGACATCTCCCAGTCGACGACTGCGGCAACAGAACCGACGTTGTCGGCATCGAGAATGGTGTTGTCGACGCGATAGTCTCCGTGGACGATGGACGACGCAGAGTGCGTCGGTATCGCTGCCTCGAGTGCGCGGTGAAGTCGGTCGACATCGGGTAGATCGCGGGTCTTGACGCTGTGCCACTGCCGAGCCCACGTGGCTACCTGCCTGGTGACGAAGCCGTCGGGTCGGCCGAACGCCCCGAGTCCCACGGCAGCCGGGTCGACGGCATGCAGCCTGGCGAGTACCCGGACGAGCTCGGCAGCGTTGTCGGTAACCTGCGCATCTGTGAGATCGGAAAGATCCTCACGCGTACGGACCACTCGGCCGGGCACGAACTCGACGACGGTCATCGGAGCACCGAGAACCGAACCTTCTCGATCGAAGGCGACTGTCCGGGCGACGGGGACTTCGGTGGATGCAAGAGCCTCGGTGACGGCCCACTCGCGGGCCATGTCGTGCGCCGAGGGGGTGAGCCCACTGGTGGGCGGGCGACGAACAACCCATGTCGAGGTGTCGTCGTATGCCTTGTAGGTGAGGTTGGAGCGACCACCGCTGATCATCTCGACCGACAACGTGCCATCGAGCTCGATGTTGTTGTCTTGCAAGAACCGTTCCAGCGCATCGCGATTCATTCCCGGCAGGTCGCTCACGACTGTGCCTCCCGCAGTGCGCGCTTGGCTGCGCCTATCGTTCGTTTGGCGATGGCCCAACGGTGTACTTCGGACGGGCCGTCGTAGACGCGGAACGGACGGACCTCGCGCGAAAGCCTTGCCAGCGGAAGGTCGTCCGATACGCCGAGCCCGCCGCACATCTGGATGCTGCGGTCGACGATGCGGAAGATCGCCTCGGCGGCGAACGTCTTGGCGATGGATGTCTCGTTGCTCGCGTGTCCACCCCGGTCCAACTCGAAGCATGCCTTGGTCAGCAGTGCGCGGGTGGCCGCGATGTCGATCTCGTTGTCGGCGACCATCTTCTGCACCATGCCGAGATCGCCGAGCTTGGCACCGAATCCTTCACGCTGAGCAACCTGAGCGACGGCGATGTCGTGGGCTCGCCTGGATGCTCCGAGCCACCGCATCACATGCGTCATGCGGGCCGGTCCCAAACGCACCTGGGCGTGCGCGAATCCCTCGTCGACGGCTCCGAGTACGTTCTCGTCGGGCACGAATGCGTTCTCGAAGAACACCTCGCAGTGTCCACCGATCATGGCTTTGTCCAGGGTGCCGATGTGTCGGCCCACCGTGATGCCCGCGGTGTCGGCTGGAGCCAGGAACATCGTGGCTCCGCCTCGATCGCCGGGCTTGCCGGAGGTTCGGGCCATGATGATGAAGAACCCCGCACCGTCGGCACCGGTGATGAACCACTTGTGTCCGTTGATCTTCCATCCGCCGTCGACCCGTTGTGCCGCGGTGGTCAGGGCCGAGGGATCTGAGCCGGCACCCGGCGCGGGTTCGGTCATCGCGAAAGCCGAGCGCACGTCACCGCGGGCGAGGGGAGCGAGAAATTGCTCCTTCTGCGCTGCCGACGCGATGTGCGCGAGCATGTGTACGTTGCCCTCGTCCGGCGCGCCGAGGTTCAGCGCGATCGGTCCGAACAGTGAATAGCCGGCTTCCTCGAACACCGGAGCACGGTCACTCATCGACAGCCCGTGGCCGCCGTATTCGACCGGCGCATGCGGCGCGAACACGCCCGCATCCTTCGCGGCGGCCTGCATCTCGACGCGAAGTCGGTCGCCGCCGGCGTCGGTGACGTTGCCCAGAAATCGGTCCTCGATGGGAAGCACGTGTTCCCGTGTGAAGGCGCGGGTCCGGTCGATCAACTTCTCGATGTCCGGGTCGTACGTCAGATCGATGGCCACGATGCGCTCCCTGTTCACTACCGACCGAACACTCGCTCGGTACCTGGAAGGCTGACACACTCGAACGATCGGGTCAAGGATTCTGCGAGGTCCGCTACTCGTGCCAACCGACCGTCCGACGAGCGATGTCGAGATAGACCGCGACCAGTTCGCGGGGTGACAGCGATCCGTCGGGGCGGTACCAGGTTGCTACCCCGACGCACATCGTGGTGACGGCGCGGCTGGCGTCGCTCGGGTGTGGACTGTCGAAGAATCCGGATTTCACACCGTCGGCGATGATCGCGTCGAGCACGCGTTGTTCGTCGTCGCGTTTGGCGATGTAGGCGGCGCGATTGGCCGGTTCGAGGCTGCGGATTTCCGTCGAGCACACGAACGCGGCGTCGCGGCGGTGAATGTGGAACAGCAGCAAGGATTCGACAACAGCATCGAAACGGTCGCCGGGCGAGTGGCCGGCCCCGGCTTCGGCGGATCGAGTCCGTTCCAGCAATTCGTCCATCGACGCATCCATGATGCCGACCAGCAGGGCCTGCTTCGACGGAAAGTGGTGATAGAGGCCAGGAACCGAAAGACCGGCCCCCGCGGCGATCTGCCGCACCGACGTGCCGTGGTAGCCCTGCTCGACGAACATCCGAAGCGCCGACGCCAATGCCGGGGCGAGACTCGAGCCCTCGTACGTGCGCCAGGTGTTCGTCGCGGTCATCCGTTTACCGTAACGGCCATGAGCCGCACGCCGAGAGTTTGCTCCTGACGTTGCGTGAGGTTCTACCGTTGCCTCCATGAACAGCACCGATCCGACCACCTGGGGAATCGGTGACGTCGCCCGACGCACCGGCGTCACCGAGCGCACCCTGCGCTACTACGAGGAGCTGGGTCTGTTGGCTCCGGCCCGAGACGGAGGGGGCAGGCGTCGGTACAGCGGGGGCGACCTCGATCGCCTCTACCGAATTCGGCTGCTCCGCGAATTGGGCACTCCCGTCGCAGATGTCGACCCGGAGGCGGTCGATCTGCAGTACCTGACGCGGAGGCATCTGGCCGAGTTGGACGATCGAATGGGAAAGCTCGCCCGGGTACGAGAACGGGTTCGGGCCGTCGAGGACCGGCTTCTACAGGGCGCTCGTCCGAACGACGACGCCCTGCTGGATCTGCTGTCGGGCCTGACTACCGACGAACCGACGGTGACCAGGCGCACCACATTGCTGGTGTACCGCGACATCGCTGCGGCTCATTCCTACCTCGTGGACGTTTTCGGATTGGCCCCCGGTTCGATCGAATACGACGGCGACACGGCAGTCCATGGGGAGATTCACGCCGGGGACGGTGTTGTCTGGTTGCACCGCGAGGCCCCCGAACATCGGATGGTGTCACCGTTGACCACCGGCACGGTCACTGCGTCTCTTGCCATACTTGTCGACGACGTCGACGCTCACCACGCCCGGGTGGCCGCGACCGGAGCCGCGGTCGACTACGAGCCCACCGACATGCCCTACGGCGTCCGCGAATACAGCGTCCGCGATCCAGAGGGACACCTGTGGTCGTTCCAGACGCCCCTCGCCGAACCGGTGGCGTCATGAACTCCTTGACTCCTTACCTCTGTGTGGCAGACTGCCGCGCCGCGATCGAGTGGTACGTCGCTGCGTTGGGAGCCGAGATCACTTTCGAGCCGATCGTCATGGACGACGGCCGAATCGGTCACTGCGAGTTGGCCGTCGGTGACGGCCGATGGATGATGTCCGACGAGTTCGACTCGGCCGGTGTCGCTGCGCCGGATCCGATTCGTGGCTCTGCCGTGTCACTCCACCTAGCCGTCGATGACGTCGATGCAACCGCGGCGATGGTGACTGCGACGGGTGTCGCGATGGTGCGAGGTCCCGAAGACAGCCCGCCCGCAGGCCGAGTCGCCGTGTTCGTGGACCCGTTCGGGCACCGCTGGTTTCTGAATCAGCCGATCGAGGATCGACTCAGGCCGCCAGGGCCTTGGTCACCTCGGCCGCGATGGCGGATTCGCCGAGGGCATTGGGGTGCAGGGGTACGAACTGATCTGCGAACAGGAGTGGTTCCACCCACCGCACTCCGACGGGTTGGCACGCGTCGTGACCCTCCGACACCACGGACATATCGACGAACGCCGTATCGGTGTCGGCCGCAGCCTGGCGGATGGCCTCGTTGAGTGTGGTCTGCAGGTTGCGCAGATACGGAACGTCGCCGAGTGCAACGGGCACCTGCGGCGCGCATGTGCTTGTGGCCGGGATCAGCCACGGGTAGCCGATGACGATCACCCTCGCCCCGGGAGCGCGAGTATGTATGTCTCGTAATGCTTGTCGAACGGACGGCAACGTGCTGTCGACGATCTTGTCGTCGAAACTGCTTCCGTTCTGCTGCTCGCACGGATCGAATGCACCGGCGTGGGTCACCAACGCACTCACACACGCTGCGATCGCACCCGAGAACACGCTGCTGTCGTTTCCGCCGATCATCAGGGTCACCACATCGGCGGACGGCGACAATGCATCGAATTGAGCTCGAGTGCCCTCGAATTGAGGGGCATAGAAGTCGTCGGTGGCCGCACCGCCGCAGCTGACGTCGGTGAGGCTGTAGCCCTGCTCGCGCGCGACGATATGCGCGAAGTTCTGCTCCGACTGCAAACATCGTGATGGAATCCCCGGTGCCAGTGGGAGCACGCCGTTGCCTGCGCTGAAGCTGTCGCCGAGGTTGACGTGCTCGATCGGAGCCGCGGCGGCAGTAGGGGGCATCGCGAGCGCGACAATGACCGCGGCAACAATTCCGAGCCCAGCACGTTTCGTCCTGGTGCGCACTACAGCCTCCCTTGCTCTTGAATGCTGATCGGGATGGTACCGCCGCCCGCGCCGCGGGGGAGGCCTCGCGCGCATCGGTCTTCCAGGACACGCCGGACCTGCTGCGAGGTGCTCTAGGTTGAACCCATGAGAACTGCAGATGCCACTCGTCGACGCCTCCTGCTCCTTCTGACCATCATCGGGTTCGTCGTTCCCAACACGTTCGTAGTGACCTACTTCAGAGAGCACGGCGTCAGTCGAGAGAGCGCAACTGCATTCTTCGCAGAGTGGGTTGCCTCCACCCCGACTCGTGCCTTGACTGCCGATCTCGGCATCACCAGCGTCGCATTCGGAATTTGGTCGCTGTGGGACTCGAAAGACCACGGAGTCAAACACTGGTGGTTGGTGCCCGTCGGTACCGGTTCGGTGGGAATCTGTTTCGCTGTCCCGCTGTACCTCCTGCTGCGCGAATACTCGCGGTAGTCCCGGTTCATCCGGGCACGTTGCTCCCTGGCTTTATGCTCGTTTCCGGCACCGCTGCGTGCGGGCCCCTCGCAGAAGGACGTACTCCCATGACCGATGACACGCTGGCCGACTTCGATCGAACCGAGTTCACCGCGGACGGGCGCACGGCCCCCGTCTACCGCATCGGTACCGGACCGGCGGTCATCGTGATGTCCGAAATGCCGGGCATCACACCGAAAGTGGCAGACTTCGCGCGCACCGTCGCGGGAATCGGTTGCACCGCGATCGTCCCGCACCTGTTCGGCGTCGACGGCAAGGATCCGTTGGCCGCACCTCTGGGAGTGCTCGGCACCGTCGCCACCGTGTCTCGCGCCATCGTGCCGGCGTGCATCAGTCGCGAATTCACCATCCTGGCCACCGGGAAATCATCGCGGGTCGTGGTGTGGTTGCGCGCTCTCGCGGCGAAGGAGCACGAGCGCTGCGGCGGGCCCGGCGTCGGTGCCATCGGAATGTGCTTCACGGGTGGGTTCGCTCTAGCGATGGCCGCCGACGATCGATTGATCGCACCGGTGCTTTCTCAACCGTCACTTCCGTTCGCGGCATCGAAGTCGCGCAGTCGGTCCATCGACATCAGTGCGGGTGACCTGTCCAAGGTGAAGGCTCGTTGCGCTGCAGGCGATCTCACAGTTCTCGGAATGCGATTCGAGGGCGACAAGATGTGTCCTCCCACACGGTTCGAGTTCCTGCGCGAGCAGCTCGGTGACGCGTTCGTCTCGGTGGAATTGCCCGACTCCTCGTCCAACCCGGAAGCCTTCGGGCCGCCGCACTCCGTCGTCACGGAAGGACTGATCGACGAGCCGGGGGAGCCGACACGGAAGGCCCTCGATCAGGTGCTCGATCTGTTCCGCAGTCGGTTGCTCACGTAAGTTCGATCATCTGCACCCGCTCGGGATCGCGGGGTTCCCGACTACCGAGGTGAGTGTCCACAATTGCCGTCGGCGTGCCTTTTTCCGCGCCCGAGGCCACATTGTGGACACTGACCTCACCTAACTCAGCCGAGTTGACGCAGTTGGATCGCGGTATCGAGGGCCAGCCGATGCCATGCCGATCGCGGATCCCGCCCGGTCAGTTCCTGGGCCCGGCGCAGTCGGTAGCGCAGAGTCTGCGGGTGCAGGTGCAGCCGAGTGGCCGCAGCGGTTGCCGTGCCGGTGGCGATGAATGCCGAAAGGCCCTGCAAGATATGCTCGTTCGCTGCTTCGGTGAGCGGACCGAGCACGGTACGCACCACCTCGCTCGTGTCCGCGGTGGGGCGTGCGGTCAGCAAGGCCAGCAGTTGACCGTCACCCTGATCGAGTAGTGCCCGGTCGTCGAACGCATGATCCGGTGCGGTGTCCAACGCCTGCGCCGCGAGTCGCGACGAACTACCGATGTCGGCGATGGTCGATCTCTCCACGAGGCATCCGCGCAGTGTCGCCTCGGTGCACACGGAGTCGATCGCGGTCCGCCCGACGATGTTGGGCAACAGTAGAATTGCGCGCTGTTCGCGCCGAGTACACAGGTGAGTCCGCTGACCGGCCGTCGTGCTGCGGTCGGGCGGAACGAGCCCCAGTGCAAGAACAAGCGATTCGACGGTGTCGTCGGACATCGGTCTGCCCGAATCTGCCGACTGCACCACGAGCAGATCCGGGTGACTGGGCAGCTCCAGATCGAGTTCGCGGGTGCGATCGGCAAGGGCCCCGGGCGAAGTGTGTCTCGCCGCCAACAGGTCGTCCAGCAGCGCGGCGTGCGCCTGCGCCCGGTTGGATGTGAGCTGTTCGCGCGCAATGACATACGCGCCGATGATCTCCTCGGAGATCGCGTCGATCGCGTCCAGCACACCGAGGCTGAGTTCGGCGATGTCCGCAGGTTCGAGGGTGTCGAGATATTCGGAGGCCACGTGCCGAACGAACACGCTCGACGCCACTCGATACGCTCGCAGAACGTCGGTCAACGGGCGACCGTCGGCGGCACGAGCCGCACCTATCGCGCGGAATCTGCTGTGATCGCGGTCGTCGATCGACCGATCACCACCCGCCCACAAAGCCATCAGACGCCGCAGCGACCAGTACGCGATAGCTTCGACATCGGCCAACTGTGCGCCCTGCAAGGTGCCGTAGACCGGGATCGCGTCGCGGATCGCTCGTACCGCCGATGTTACGACGGGGCCCAGCTCAGATTCGATCTTCGCCACCACTGCGACCCGAGCTGGGTACATCGGTCGACCTCCCGCCTTTTGTCACTGAGTGATAAACCCTATCGTCATTCGCGTCGATTTCCTTGAGTTCCGGTGCTGACGACAGCACAGTCGAGTGAGACAGGCTGGTCGAGCAGAAGAGTGGGGCAATGGACGCAGATGTGATCGTGGTGGGGGCAGGCTTGGCCGGACTGGTGGCAACCGCCGAATTGGCCGACGCCGGAAAGCGAGTGCTCCTCCTCGACCAGGAGCCCGAGCAGAATCTGGGCGGTCAGGCGTTCTGGTCCCTGGGCGGACTGTTCATGGTCGACACCCCTGAACAGCGTCGCATGGGAATCAAGGATTCTGCTGAGCTGGCCTGGCAGGACTGGCTCGGCACCGCGACCTTCGATCGCGGTATCGACGATCCCGCAGGCGAGGACTACTGGGGTCACCAGTGGGCGCGCGCGTATCTCGATTTCGCCGCGGGGGAGAAGCGCTCCTGGCTGCACGCGCAGGGCGTGCGGTGGGTACCCATCGTCGGGTGGGCCGAGCGTGGAGGCTACCTCGCCGAGGGGCACGGCAATTCGGTTCCGCGCTTCCACCTGACCTGGGGTACCGGGCCTGGGGTCGTCGCACCGTTCGAGCGCCGCGTCCGCGAGGCCGCCGACAAAGGGCTGGTGCGCTTCGGTTTTCGTCACCGGGTCGACGAGTTCATCGTCGATGCCGGCACAGTCGGGGGAGTCCGCGGCGCAGTTCTCGAACCCAGCGCAGCGGAACGCGGTGCGGGCAGTACCCGCGTCGAGGTGGGCGAGTTCGAGCTGCGTGCCGGAGCTGTGCTCGTCACTGCGGGCGGCCTCGGAGCCAACCACGATCTGGTGCGGGAGAACTGGCCGGCCCGCCTGGGAACAGCTCCGAAGTCCCTGATCTCGGGGGTGCCCGAACACGTCGACGGCCGCATGCTCGGCATCACCGAGAAGGTCGGCGGCCGTCTGGTCAACAAGGACCGCATGTGGCATTACACCGAGGGCATCAAGAACTGGAACCCGATCTGGAAGAACCACGGAATCAGGATCATTCCCGGGCCGTCGTCCATGTGGTTCGACGCGCGTGGTCGACGCTTCCCGGTTCCCAACTTCCCCGGATTCGACACTCTCGGAACGTTGAAAGCCATCCAGGACAGTGGATTCGAGTATTCCTGGTTCGTCCTCACTCAAAAGATCATCGAGAAGGAATTCGCGCTCTCGGGATCGGAGCAGAACCCGGACATCACCGGCAAGGACCTCAAGCTCGTTCTCGGCCGAGTGTTGCCCGGTGCCAGCGGACCGGTCGAAGCGTTCAAGAAGAACGGGGAGGATTTCGTCGTCGCCGACACCCTCGGCGAGCTCGTGCAGGGAATGAACAAGATCACCGGCGAAAACCTGATCGACGGTGGTGACCTGAAACGGCAGATCGAAGCTCGCGACCGTGAGGTAGACAACCCGTTCACCAAGGACCTGCAGGTCTCCGCGATTCACAATTCCCGTCGATCGCGTGGAGAGCGCATCGCCCGTACCGCCTCGTTGCACAAGATTCTCGATCCCAAATCGGGGCCGTTGATTGCGGTGCGGTTGAACATCATCACCCGAAAGACACTGGGCGGAATCCAAACCGACCTACAGGGGCGGGTTCTCGACAGTGCTGGACAGGCGATCGACGGCCTGTGGGCGGCGGGCGAGATCGCCGGATTCGGCGGCGGTGGAGTGCACGGATATCGCTCGTTGGAGGGAACGTTCCTGGGCGGGTGCATCTTCGGGGGCCGCCAGGCCGGACGTGCGCTCGCAGCGCAGGCGTGACGGTGTTCCGACGCTTCGGTCGGCCCCCGTTGCCGGGCCCGTCGGAGATTGCCACCACCGCGTCGGCAACTCCTCGCTCGCCGGTGACAGGGTCCTTCCTCGGTGTCAGTACGGTGTTGTTCGACGACGGCGAATCTGCCATTCTCACCGATGGATTCTTCTCGCGCCCGTCGCTGGCGAGAACCCTTGTGCTGCCGCTTCGTTCCGACCTGCAGCGGATCGACGCTGCCCTACGCAGAGCAGGGATCACCTCGCTCGACGCTGTTCTGTGTGCCCACTCCCATTACGATCACGCACTCGATTCAGCGGTGGTGGCTCTACGAACCGGGGCGGTTCTCGCCGGTGGTTCCTCGACCGGTTTCATCGGGCAGGGTTCCGACCTGCCGGACGACCGCATCGTCGTGGTCGAGAACGGTGAAACGACCGAGCATGGGAATTTTGCCGTGACCTTCTTCGAATCCGTTCACTCGCATCCGGATCGAGCGCACGGGGAGATCGAGCGAGCACTGAGCCAGCCCGCTCGGGTCAGCGAGTATCGGTGCGGCGAGGCGTGGTCGATGCTGATCGAACACGTTCCCAGCGGCCGGACCGCACTCGTCCACAGTAGCGCCGGTTTCCGGGTCGGCATGCTCGACGGCAGCCACGCAAACGTGGTCTACCTGTCGATAGGCCAACTCGGCCGGCAATCGCGAGCGTTCATCGAGCAGTATTGGCTCGAGACGGTCTCGGCCGTCGGTGCCCGGCGCGTGGTTTTGACGCACTGGGACAACTTCTTTCGGCCTCTGGACAGGCCCCTGCATGCACTCCCGTACGCCTTCGACGACATGACTGCCTCGATTGCCGTGCTGGCCGACTGCGCGCGGCGAGACGGAATCGTCCTCGAGCTACCGACGCTGTGGCGACGTGCGGACCCGTGGGCCTGAGAACGCGTCTGCTCGCGTGATCCTCGATCGAGTCGACGATTGTTCGTGCGCACAGAACAGGGTCGTCGATCATCGGAACATGACCCACGCCCGGCACAGTGACGAACCGAGCCCGAGGCAGGCGTTGCCGGGCAATGGGGACGAACTCCGCGGGCGGAAAGATACGATCTCGATCGGCATCCGCTGAATTCTCGGGACCGTCCGCTGCGCGGTAGCGCAGATAGGAGAGCCGGTCACACTCCGTCGGGTGTGGCCCCGACTCGGCCGGGAGCGGTGCGTCGAGACCGACGACCGTCGCCGCGACGCCGGTCACGGGTGACCACGACGAGATCTCGCGTTCGGTGCGGCCCGGCGTCGACTCGGCAGCTACCGACGACGGAATCGCCACTGCAACCGATACCGCGAGTGCAGTGCATACAGCTGAACGAACGAGCGAGCGAGCGCAGCGCGGATTCCCCGAGAATTGTCATGGCCCCCACTATCGGCATCAGTACATCGTGCGTCTGGAAACCTAGCACCGAACTGTGCGACGGTCAGTCGCTCTCGGTCACAGATCGTCGAGGGCGACCAGGCCGTCCTGCAGTGCTCTCACCACGAGCGACGCTTTGGTCGGCGCGGCCCGACCGACACCGGCATACTTCGCACGAATGCGGGACAGATGAGTATTGACGGTGCCCAGCGCGATGTGCAGAACCGCACATACTTCCTGCTTCGAGTCGCAGCGCAACCAGGCACCCAGAACGGCGATCTCACGCGCGGTCAGGCCGGGGTCGGCGAATGCCGTGGCCTCCGACGTCGACCGAGGCTTTTCGGCGACCGGGTTCGCGGCAGTCCTGGACCGCACGGCCGAGGCGCTGCGACGAGGCGCAAAACACGGAGAGGGGTGGATCGCCGAACCGGACGGCCTGGTGATCGCCGTGGTCGATACATCCGTGTTCGTTGCGTGCATGGCATCCGACCCGTCGTCCGTCTTGGGTGTTTCGAACATCCGACCACGCCGAGAAATATGAAACAACACCATCGCATTCGAGGAAGTTCACCCGAATTTAGGTACTTCTACAACGAAGTTTATAAACATATAAAACGTGTTCCGATGTGCGTATTGCTAGAGTCCATTGTCCATCGGATCGAACATCAGTAGGCGGTCGTCGTTGAGCACGAAATCCACACCACGCGAACAATTGCTGCGGGCGGGTTCACGATTGCTGACCGATCTCGATATGTCGGTGCTGGCGAGATCGTTGTCCATTGCCGCGGTCGTCGAAGAAGCAGGACTGTCGCATCAGACTTTTCACAACGCTTATCCCGGGTCCTCCCGCTCCGGGGAGCGCGGGGGCAAGGAAGCGTTCGTCGAAGACCTCCTCGCCCACGTGACGCTTCAGTATTCACCCCAGGACGGCGACGCCGATCAGCCGTTGTCGGACCTCGCGGCCTACTTCGAGCAACTGAACGCCGGATTGCTGCGCAGGAAGATGATCGGTGCCATGATCGCCTCCGATCATGCCGGCGCCCGTTCTTCGTTGGCACCCGACTTCGACGCCATCGACCACGCCGTCGAGGGCGCCGTCCGGCACAAGCTACGCGCGCTCGGTGGTTCGGTGAGAACACCGCTGACGGTGGCCGAACTGTCCACCGTTCTCGTCGCTCTGCTCGACGGGCTCGCGCTTCAGGAGAACCTCAGCCCGGGAACGATGTCAGCGGCACGAGTGTCCGCGGCCATCGATTCGCTGCTGGACTGGGCGGTGGACCCGGTGCACTCGGATCGACGGGAGCGCATCACAGTGCCGGCGGGTGGCCATCCTTCGCTCGAAGGCCTCGATCATTCACGGGTCGATGTCGAATCCGATGTCATCGCGGCGACCGAGACGCTGTTCGCTGAGCATGGATATTTCTCGGTCACACTCGCGGATATTGCTGAAGCCTCCGCGCTCACCGTCACCGACCTCAAGCGCCTCTTTCCGAGCAAGGTGGACATCATCGTCGCCGCGCTCACCCCGGAATTCGAGCGGGTTCTCCGGCTCGGTCGTGCGGACGCGAGATTGGAGGTGAAACCCGTTGTCGCGCTGACTCGTTCGGTGACGCGGTTGGCGGAGTTCGTGGCACGCAACCGCGCCATGAGTTCGGGAATGCTACTTGCGTTGAGCTTCGAGCAGTTTCACGAGCCCGGCACCGTGACCACCATCCGGGAGCACCTTCCGGTGCCGTCGGCGCTCACCCCGATCCTCGAAAGCGGCCAGCGCAGAGGCGACTTTGCCACCGAGGCGTCTGCGAGCGAATTGGCAACGATGCTCGCCAACAACGTGGTGATCAGATCGGTCACGCGGTCTGCAGAACCTCCGGAGGACGTCACCGACAACGTCTTGAAGGTGTTCCTGTCCGGAATATTGCCTCGCTGATCGATGCCGGCCGCGAAGGCTATGCGTCGAGGGAATCGGCAGCGGTGCCTGCAGGGGGGACCTCGAAGGCGAGCAGCGCCACATCGTCTTGAAGTCCGTCGCCGAACGACGCCAGCAGCGTGGTGAGGTCGTCGACGAGCTTCGGAGCGGTGGTCGGGCCCTTACCTGCTACGAAGGCCTCCAGGCTCCCGTCATCGTCGAAGCGAGTTCGGCCGGGACCGACGATGGCCTCGGTCAGGCCATCGGTGTAGAACGCCATGACGTCACCGGGCTGCAGTGTGACCGACGCCGACACGAAGTGGGGCTCGGACAGGGCTCCGACGAGCTGGCCACCGGTAGTGTCGACGAAATCGACTCCGGCATCGTGAGTTATGCGTATCGCAGGAGGGTGCCCGCCGCTTGCAAGGTGCACCGATGCGCCGTTCGGTCGCGGAGTGATGGTGCCGAACACCACCGTGCAGAACCTCGGGTCGTCGCCGTGAAACTCGTGGTGCAGAACAGTGTTGAGGTTCTCCAACACCGAGACCGGGTCGCGGTCGAATACTGCCGCGGCACGCAAGGTGTACCGGGTCAGAGACGTGACGGCGGCGGCACCGGCACCCTTGCCGCTGACGTCACCGAGGAAGAAGCCCCAGGTGTCTTTGTCGAGTGGAAAAACGTCGTAGAAGTCTCCACCGACTTCGTCGAGGGACGCTGGGTGGTAGTGCGCTGCGACGTTCATTCCGGTCGGAGCGGAGAGGATCGGCGGTAGGAGTGTCCGCTGAAGCGTCGACGCCAAGATCTGAACCTGGGTCCGCTCGGCCTCGGCCAGCTTTCGTGCTTCCTCGGATTGCCCCAGTGCGTCCTGAGATCTGTCGAGAGCTGCCTCGGCATCGTCCTGCGCCGCCTCGGCGTTCCTTCTGGCGTCTACCAAGTCCTTTTCATGGACGCGACGTTCGGTCTCGTTGTGCAGCGTCATTGTGACGGTCGTGGCACCGGACTTCGCGCGAAGACTGTTCGCCAACATCGATACTGCCGTCGAGGACGCGCTCCCCGGTCCACCCTTCAGTTGCGCCGTCGCCCCGATCGGTGAGTCGGAGTCGGAAGCCGCGACGAGAAGTTGGGCCAACACCGGCGCGAACTCGGAGCCGAACAGCTCTGCCGCAGGGGTTCCCACAAGGGCGTCCCGGCTACGGGTGGTGATACGAGCTGCGGCCGCGTTAGCGTACAGAATCTTGCCGCTGACGACGTCGACGGAAAACACTCCGCAGGGTGCGGAGGCGAGTAGTTCGGCAGCCGTTGCGGTCATGTGCACTCATTCCGAGTCAGTAAGGGCGGTCGGTTGATTCGGTGCGGACGGCCGCGGCGAGCGGCTTGCTCCATATCGCGGTCACCACGGTGCCGAGGCCGGGCCGATGATCGACCGACAGGTTGTCCGACACCGCAGCGGCGAGCTGCAGACCGTGACTGCGACCGGTTGTCGGAGTCGGTGGTTGCCATGTTCCGGTGTCGGAAACGGTCACGGTCAGTGTCTCGTGTTCGTACGCCGCGGTGATCGTCATCGTTCCGGGCTCGGGTGCCGAGCGGTAGGCGTGTTCGACGACGTTTGCGAGCGCCTCGTAGACCCCGAGCACGATGTCGTCCACCAGTGCTCTGTTCACACCCAGTCCGAGCACCCAACTGTGCAGCCGCCGTCGAATGGTGGTCGCCACCGTCGACTCGGCCTGCGCCGTATGCGTCCACCGCTGTGGGAGGGACCCGGGTTTGCTTGCGGTCACGATCGACGACCCGATCGGCATCGGCGGCTCATCGACCGACCTCGGCGTCGGAAGCCGACGACCGCACGTGTGCCACAGCGTCCGGAACAGTGGTGAACGTGGCCATCACGCGATCAATGCCGCTGAGTTGTACGGGCCGCACGACGACACCGCTCACGGCCACCAGCGCCATCCGAGAGGCCTCGGGCAAACGATCGCACACTCGCACCAGCACGGTGATTGCGCTCGACGACAGGAAGCTCACGTCGGTCAGATCCACGACGAGCCCCCCTGCTGCAGAATCGGCCGCGGGAAACGCGGTGGCGGACAGTTCGGGGATGGTATCGAGATCCAATTCGCCTCGAACGGTGAGCACTGTCGCCGAGTCGTGCTCGGCCGACACGATCTCGAACGGTCCTCCGGTCGGCTCCTCTGACATGACCTCGACGTTACCTGCTATCGAGTCCGATTCACGACCGGAAGTCGTCGACCACCAGCGCGCCTGCGCCGAGCACGTCCAGAACCATGCGCACCGAACGTGCGGGCGCGAGGACCGCGATCTTGCCCGGATGTACGTACGTGGCGTCGATGATCGCGTTGGCGACTCCGGAGTACATGAACGACACCTCCGACAGGTCGACCGTCACGTGGTCGGAAGTGACCGCAAGGCGGTCGAGGCCGTACACGAATTCGGCCCGGGTGGACATGTCCAGCTCGCCGAAGGCGCGCAGGGTGTTCCTGCCGTCCGGACTCGACACGGTCTCCAGGCGGAAGACGCCTTCGCCGTCGAGAATGGAGCGTTCCATGGTTGCGGTGCTCGTCAGCATGTCCCTACCTCTTCCCCGAAGCGCTCGTCCCGGTCGGTGTACCCGAAGGGTGCGAGACGCTGAGTTGTTGTGCTTTCAACAATGTCAGCGCCCAGTTGCGGAAGGCTCAGTCCAAGATCTCGAAAGGGTAACGAAAAGTCACGGTTCGGTAACGACGTCACCTGGCCAGTAACTCGATGAGTGAACTGCTGATCTTCTTCTTCATCCAGCCGCGTACGCCGCGCTGCCCGAGCGCTGCCCGAGCAGCGTTGAGGCCCGGTGCCCCGTGCACCCCGCCGCCGGGGTGCGCCGACGCAGAACCCAGAAACAGTCCCTCGACGGGGGTCTCCGACCGCCCCAGCCCTGGCGTCGGCCGAAATATCAACTGCTGCTGCAGCTGTGCGGTCCCGCCGTTCACCGCTCCACCGAACAGGTTGGCGTCGGCTCCGTGCAGATCGCTCGGTCGCTGCACGACCCGCCCGACTACCGAATCCAGAAAGCCCGGTGCATGCGAGTCGAGGACGAGGTCCACACGGTCGGCGACAGTGTCGGCCGCTGCATCGTCGACCACCCCTCGCGGCAGATGCGTGTAGGCCCAGGCGCTTTCGGTGCCCTCCGGCGACCTGCTTCGATCGGTGGTCGTCATCTGGCCGAAGAGCATGAACGGGCTCTGCGGGAGCACTCCGGTGGTGAGGTCTGCTGCCCAATGCACGAGACCGTTGTCGTCCGCTCCCAGGTGAACCGTTCCGGCGTCGGCCAATGACGGTGAATTCCAGGGGATTCGACGATCGAGGGCGTAATTCACCTTGACTACAGGGGTGTCCCACTCGAAGTTGCGTAGGTCGTCGTGGACACGACGTGGAATCGCGTCGAACGGCAGCAGTGAGCCGTACAGCGCAGGTGCCGACACATCTGCCACGATTGCTCGGCGTGCGCGGAACGTGTCTCCGGCCGCGGTGTGCACTGCGCGAGCGCGGCCGCCGCGTACGTCGATGGATTCGACCGATTGTCCACACTCGAGCCGCGCACCCGATGCGGCACCGCGGCGTACGAGTGCAGCGGTCAACGCCGACGAGCCACCGACCGGCGCTGGATAGCCGACGTCCTGGGCGAGCATTGTCAGCAGGTAGCCCATCATTCCGCTGACCGGGGCATCGGTCGGGACGTCACCGTGCATGGCGTTGCCCAGCAGCAGGCAGCGAGCAGCTTCGCTGTGGAACAGTTCGTGCGCCATCACCCGGGCGGGAAGGGCCGCAAATCGCACGAAACGCAGTGTCTCGGGCACTCCTAGGGCACGGACCAGTCGGGCTGCGGGTGCCACGGGCGGAAACGGCCCGAACAGCGAACCGAGGAGCGGTGTGCGAATGCGTTCCCACTGCTCGAACAGCCGCAGCCAGGTGTCGCCGTCTCGAGCGTCGTGTTCGGACAACAGAGCGGCGGTGGTTTCGACGTTGTGATGTACGACCGGGGCGTCTGTGTCGTGAGCCGACCTCGCGTGGCCGTACACCGCAGGGGAGTGCGACCACTGCAACCCGTGTCGCTCCAGCTCGAGTGCCGTCATGGCGGGCGACGCGAGCGCCATCGGGTAGAAGGCGCTGAAGAGATCGCAGGTGAACCCGGGAACCAACTCTGCACTGCGCACAGCGCCGCCGGGATGTTCGACAGCTTCGAGGACCACGACGTCCCAGCCGGCGTCCGCCATCGCCGCGGCCGCCACCAATCCGTTGTGGCCGCTGCCGATCACGATTGCGTCGACCTCGGTGGTCGTCATCGTGAGGTACTCCTTTGCTCGATCGCGGTCTTCCTGGTCAGCACAGTACCGGCGAAATACAGCGCGACTCCTACAGCGAGAAGCAGCCCGGCGCGAAGCCACGTCGCTCCCGACTGTTGAGTCAGCAGCACCGCGCAGGTGATCAGCGCCAGCACCGGAAGTGCTGTGGGCGTTCGGAAGTGGTCGGTGTCTGCGCGATCGCCGCGGAGGACGAGTACCGCGACGTTGGTGCTGACGAAGACGAACAACAAGAGCAGTACGACGGTTTCGGCCAGCGCCGCCACGGAACCCGTGGTGCACAGGATCATTGCGACGACGGTGGTGGCCACGATGGCAATCCACGGTGTCTTTCGACCGGGCAGAACCTTGGCCAGCGCTCCGGGGAGCAAACCGTCGCGCGCCATCCCGAATGTCAGTCGCGATGCCATGATCATCGTGAGCAACGCGCCGTTGGCCACCGCGACGAGTGCGACGAGGCTGAACACCCACGGCGGGATACCGGCGTCCGCAGCGGCGACGACCTCGAGCAGTGGGCCGGTGGATTGCGACAGTGTCTCGGCCGGCACGACGGTCGAGACTGCGAGACCGACGAGCACATAGACGACACCGGCTACTGTCACGGCACCGAGCAGCGCTCGTGGATAGACCCGGCGCACGTCTTCGACCTCTTCGGCGATGTTGGCCGAGGTTTCGAAGCCTACGAAGGAATAGAACGCGAGCAGAGCCGCGCCGAGCACGGCAAGTGTGGGGGTGGTCTCGTCGGTGAATTCGAGGACGCGAGACGGCACACCGTCACCGCGGCCGATGACGAGGCCGGCGAGCGCAACGATCACGACGAGCCCGGACACCTCGACGACCGTCATGACGAGGTTGGCCCGAAGCGACTCGGTGATGCCCCTCGCGTTGAGCAGCCCGACCAACAGCAGGAAGACCACCGCGGCGGGTACGGCCGGCACCTCGAGGAACACGCCCAGATAGTCACCCGAGAAGGCAAGCGCCAGCCCGGCCGCACTGGTGACGCCTGCGGCGAGCATCGAAAACCCGACGAGGAACGACACGAGCGGCTTTCCGTACGCCCGTTGCGCGAACACGGCTGCACCGCCCGCTCTTGGATACTTGGTGACCAACTCCGCGTACGAGGCTGCGGTGAGAAGTGCCATCAGCAGAGCGACGAGCATGGGAAGCCAGATGGCTCCGCCGACCTCGCCCGCGATTTCGCCCACGAGAGCGTAGATCCCGGCGCCGAGCACATCGCCGAGAATGAAGACGAACAGCATCCTTCCCGAAACTGCTTGTCGCAGTTGGGACTTGCTCATGGGGCCGTGGACCGCTCGGCGAGCAGGGCGAGCCGACGGAGCGCCTCGGCGTTGCGTGGATGCGCCAATAGGTGCTGTATCCGATTCGGCACCAGGTCGAAGGGCGCAGTGATCGCGTGCTCGATGATCTCGATGCGGCAACCGGTGGCAATCGGGTGCAGCCGCAGCGTGATCGAGGCTTTGCCGAACGGCAGCGCACGCGCCTCCAGTCGAATCTCACGTTCTACGTGAGTTCCCACCGAACGCGTGACGTCGCTCAGGACTGCGGGCCAGGCACCCACAGAGTGGTGGATCGCGGATCCTGCGGCGGGCCAAGTGTTGTCGACTGCGCGAATTCGGGACGCACCGACCACCCAGGTGGCGTACGTCCATCCGTTCGCGAGGACGTTCCACACGTCGTCGCAACTGGCTGTCGTATTTCTGCTCGTGGGCACGATTCGGCCTCCGAAATCTCGTTGTGTCGCGCAATCACGGATCGCGCGCCGCTGCTCCTGGGCTCGAAGTCGATGTACTGCGCGGCATCGGATCGTCGGGGAAACGATCCGAATTCGGCGTATGCCCCGAAACTGCCGGACCCAATCGGATGTCGACCACCTGGTGCACGGTCGATCCCGGATTGTCATACTGGGTGCATGTCGACAATCGCGTATGTCATCGCAGGTTCGGAAGCCACCGGCGGAGCCGGCCTGCAGGCAGACCTCAAGACATTCGAGCGGTTGGGGGTCTACGGGGTCGGCACCATCACGTGCATCGTCTCGTTCGATCCGAAGTCCGGCTGGGGCCACCGTTTCGTTCCCATCGACAGCTCGGTCATCGCCGATCAGATCGAAGTTGCCACTGCCGCACATGATCTCGATGTCGTCAAGATCGGCATGCTCGGTACCCCTGGCACTGTCGACACAGTGGCCAACTCGCTACGTCTGCAGCCGTGGCGGCACGTGGTGGTCGATCCGGTGTTGATCTGCAAGGGCCAGGAGCCAGGCTCGGCGCTCGACACCGACAACGCCCTCCGGCGCGACATTCTTCCGCTGGCCACAGTGATCACCCCCAACCTGTTCGAGGCGCAGACCTTGTCCGGAATGGCCGAGATCACCACCGTCGACGACCTGGGCGAAGCTGCGAAAAGAATTGCCGACCTCGGACCGCGCTTCGTGGTGGTCAAGGGTGGTGCAGGGCTGTCCGGCGACGAAGCCGTCGACGTCGTCTACGACGGGTCCGATCTGACGGTGCTCCGCGCTCCGAAGGTGGGCGAAGAACGGGTGTCGGGTGCGGGCTGCGTGTTCGCTGCGGCTATCACCGCAGAGTTGGCCAAGGGCGCGGACGTGGCCGATGCTGTCGCCACGGCCAAGGACTTCGCGCACGCCGGCATCGTCGGCCGACTGACGAGCAGTGCTCCGTTCGCTGCAGTGAGCTGGCACGACTGAGTGCCGCATCCGCTCGAGGTTTACCGCGGGTCACCAGTGGGCAGCCGATGTGGATGATTTGTCTCGAAAGAGACGAACGGTCCGCATCCGGAGAGGATCCACATGGCAGACGAGAACTCGAGCGAATCCGACGCCGGGGCACGCGACGACGATCGGACGACCCGCGGCCATGCGGGTGAGGCGATCGTCGACACGCGCAACTGGCCCGGCTACATCTGTATCGGAGTGGCGTTGGTGAGTCTCGGCCTCACCCTCACCGCGGCAGGGTACGGCTTCACCGGATGGGTGTGGATCGGGGCGATTGCGGTGCTGGTTCTGCTTGTGGCGGGCATCGCCCTTGTCCTGCTGGAACGCAAACGCGTCAAGGCTCAGGAAGGCAAGTCGCTGACCGATCCGGCTGGACATTGATCGCAGCCGGAGCGGCCGGTACAACCGGTCGGCGCACTCGTCGACCGGGCTAGCGACGGGATTGCTGGGACTTGTGCTCCTTTTTGCCCTGCGACTTGTCAGCTCGCCGTTGCGCGAATCTGCCGGCTGACTTCAAGCCCTTTGACACGAAATTGTCCTTGCCCGTTCGCTTTTCGAGGCTCTGCCCGGCGAAGGCCAAGAACCGGGCGAGGATGGGGAGCCCGATCGCGACGATGAGGTAGCGGTACAGGTACTTGCGTGCCAGCAAGGGAAGCATCGGAAGGATCCTCTCGTGGGGGAGTCGGTCAGCGAACTGCGCGTCGTACCTTCAGTGCGGCGGTGGCGGTCAGCGTGATGACAGCACCGACGACGGCTGCGCCGAGCAGGGAGACTCCTTGGCCGAGATCGAGGTTCCAACCCAGGAAGTTGATCGTGGTGTGCACGGTGTTCTGAAGTACGAAGATCACCAGTGCGGCGACCAGCACGAGTGTGATGAGCAGGGCGAGCTTCGAGGCGAATCCGCCGCGGCGCTTGGTGGTCGTGGTGTCGGTCGATGTGGTCATGAGGGGTTTTCCGTTCTCCGGCGTGAATGTGAGGTGAAGTGAAAGTGCCGCCGATCATCGAGATCGGCGGCACTCGATGAGCTGGGGTGGTTACTTGAAGGTGTCCTTGATGTTCTCGCCGACCTTCTTCACGCCTGCCGAACCCTGATCCTTCTTGCCCTCGGCCTCGAGGTCCTTGTTGTTCGTGGCATCGCCCACAACTTCCTTCGCCTTGCCGATGGCGTCTTCTGCTGCGTTCTTGGCCTTGTCGATGAAGCTCATGATGTTCGCCTTTCAGGTGGCTGTGAATGTTGGTAACCGCTAGACAGTCGGTTTTCGCGCGCGAAAACAAACGCCGCAGTGATGTAGTTCACATCACGGCGGCGTTCGGTCGAATGATCAGGTGAGGGAGACCAGCTCGGTGATGTCGTCATGGGGGAGCTCGCCGTCGACCACTGCGGTGACCACAAAACTGTTCAGCGTGATGGCACCCTTGTGGTTGTCCAGGAATGCGGTGTCGGCAGCATCGCGACCGACGGAGATCCGCACCAGCGTCGAGCGAGGGGCGAGGCAGGTGGCATCGACAACTCGCCATTGGCCGCCGACGAACGCCTCGGCGACGGCATGGAAGTCCATCGGATCGCAGCCGGGTGCGTACACCGCCACCAGGCGGGCCGGAACGTTGACCGCACGCAGCATGGCGACGACGAGGTGCGAGTAGTCCCGGCAGACGCCCTGTCCGGCGAGCAGCGTGTCGACAGCTCCGTCGATCGGATCACTGCTTCCCGGAACGTAATTCAGGCGAGCGCCGACCCACGCGGAAATTTTGGCGAGCAGTTCCTCGGAGTCCGCGTAGTCACCGAATTCGGTGGCGGCGAAACCGTAGAACTTGTCGGCCTCGGCGTACCTGCTCGGTCGGAGGTAGAGCGACATGTCGTAATCGGTGACCGGTGCCGGGGTGGTGTTACCCAGAATCGTGGCGTCGTACGAGACCTGCAGATTGCCGACGTCGGCCGGCATGACGTGAATTCGATTGCCGTGCGGCCCGCTCACTTCCTTCGCCTCGATGGGGTTGCCGTCGAGTACGAAAGACAGTGATTCGGTGACCGTCGTGCCCGGGTGCGGAGCAATCGCGATCTGGAATTCGAGCGTGGTGGCTGCGGTGATGTCTACATCGAGGCGCGCGGATACGTCGCGTTTGAGCACGGTAACTCCTGGCAGGTGGTGGTGGGTGAACGTGCTGCCAGTACCCGTATCCGCCGATACCAATCCCTTCTCGCTCTGCGAGTGGTCAGCGCCACCCCAGTGCGGGAGCGACATCACGGAGCAGTGTCTCGAGTACGTGCGCGCAGTAGTCGACGCCCAACTGGTTGGGAACGGTGAGCAGCAGCGTATCGGCGGCCGCTATCGCCTCGTCGGCAGCGAGTTGTTCGATCAGCCGATCGGGCTCGCCTGCGTACGTCTTGCCGAATCGAGCTTTGCCGCCGTCGAGGTAACCGACTTGATCGTCGCCGGTGCCCTCCCGGCCGAAGTAGGCACGATCGAGGTCGCTCACGATCGGAAAGATGCTGCGGCTCACAGACGTTCGCGGTGCGAAGTCGTGACCGGCGTCGCTCCACGTCTTGTGGAACCGTTCGATCTGCTCGGCCTGCAACTGATGGAAAGGTACTCCGGTGTCTTCGCTCAGCAGAGTCGAGCTCATCAGGTTCATTCCCTGGCGCGCTGTCCACTCGGCGGTCTCGCGGGTGCCTGCACCCCACCAGATGCGTTGACGCAAACCGGGGGAGTGCGGCTCGAGTCGCAGTAAGCCGGGTGGGTTGGGGAACATCGGCCGTGGATTGGGTTGTGCGAAGCCGTTGCCCTCGAGCAGATCGAGGTAGATGCGGGTGTGTTCGCGGGCCATGTCGGCGTGATCGGAGCCTTCGGCTGGTGCGTAGCCGAAGTAGCGGTAGCCCTCGATGACCTGCTCGGGCGATCCTCGGCTGATCCCGAGTTGTAGCCGCCCGCCGGAGATGAGATCGGCAGAGCCCGAGTCCTCGGCCATGTAGAACGGGTTCTCGTACCGCATATCGATGACGCCGGTCCCGATTTCGATGGTGCTCGTGCGGGCACCCACTGCGGCGAGCAGCGGAAACGGAGAGGCGAGTTGGTTGGCGAAGTGGTGAACCCGGTAGTACGCCCCGTCGGCTCCCAATTCTTCGGCCGCCACCGCGAGATCGATCGACTGCAACAGCACATCCGACGCCGATCGGGTCTGTGACTGCGGGGACGGGGACCAGTGTCCGAAGGACAGGAATCCGATCTTCTTCATCGCATGCTCTTTCGTTGAAGGATCAACTGTGTTCATAGGACCTCAGCGCACACCGGGGGTGATTCATTCCCCAGCTCCGGGCCTACGCTCCGATGCCTGCAGTCAATAGTTTCGCCAGTTCGAGGTAGGCGTCGCCGTCGCTCAGTCCCGTCAAGCGGAACACCTCGCGGGTCTGGATTCGCACCATGACCGACGAGGCGACATCGCCGACGAATGCGGCGTGGACGTCCCGCACTTCACCGCTCGCCACGCCCTCGCTGATCAACTCCTGAACGCGCCGGGCCGCGATTGCGGTGTTGCGCTCGTACACTGAACGAGCCGCTTCGAGCGATGCCAGATCGGTCATGAACTGTTCGGATGCCGTTTCCAGGGCCGCGCCGACGGCGGTGAGGTAAGTGGTGATGCGATTGCGGGTGCCGTCCACCTCGGCGACCGCGTTTTCGACCTGTGTGGTCATGGACTTGAAGTAGTGCACCGTGGCTCCGCCGACGAGCTGATCCTTGCTGGACGCCAGGGTATAGAGGGTGGATTTGGAGCAGCGGAGCCGTGCCGCGATGGTGTCGAGTGTCAGGTGCGCAAATCCCTCGGCCAAGAACAGGCTCACGAGTTGGTCGAAAAGCTCGGAACGGCGCGCCGTGGCATGCGAGGTCACGGGTGCGTTCACATCGAGGATGGTACTGCATCGACTTGTGCAGTACTGTGCATCAGTACTGCGGATCATCCCGCAGTACTGATGCTCGAAACTCCCGGAGGTTGTCCGTGCCCGTCGATCGCCTGTTGCCCACTGCCGAAGCGCGTGACCTCATTGCGCTCACCCGAGATGTGGCAGACAAGGTGCTCGACCCGATCGTCGACGATCACGAACGCCGGGAGACCTACCCGGATGGCGTGTTCGCGACGCTGGGCGAGGCAGGTCTGTTGAGCCTGCCGTACGCCGAGGAATGGGGCGGTGGCGGCCAACCGTACGAGGTCTACCTGCAGGTTCTCGAGGAACTGGCATCGCGCTGGGCGGCCGTTGCGGTCGCAGTGAGCGTGCACGGTCTGGCCTGCTATCCGGTGATGGCGTTCGGTACCGATCAGCAGAAGGAAGACAAGCTCCCCGGCATGCTCGGCGGAGGACAGATCGGTGCGTACTCGCTGTCCGAGGCCCAGGCCGGCTCGGATGCCGCTGCACTCACCTGCAAGGCAGCTGCTACCGATGGCGGCTACACCGTCAACGGATCGAAAGCGTGGATCACTCACGGCGGCAAGGCCGACTTCTACAACCTGTTCGCCCGCACCGGCCAAGGTTCGAAGGGCATCTCCTGCTTCCTGGTCCCGAACGGAACCGATGGGCTGAGCTTCGGCAAGCCCGAGGAGAAGATGGGGTTGCATGCGATTCCGACGACCTCCGCGCACTACGACAACGTGCACGTCCCCACCGAATGGCGGATCGGAGCCGAAGGCCAAGGGCTTCAGATCGCCTTCAGTGCACTGGACGCCGGAAGGCTCGGAATTGCCGCTGTCGCAGTAGGAATCGCCCAGGCCGCACTCGACGATGCTGTGAAATACGCCCAGGAACGCACTGCGTTCGGCAAGAAGATCATCGACCATCAGGGGCTCGGCTTCGTACTGGCCGACATGGCGGCCGCGGTCGATTCCGCCCGCGCCACCTACCTCGATGCGGCCCGCCGCCGGGACGCAGGACTTCCATACTCCCGCAATGCTTCTGTGGCAAAACTGATCGCCACGGACGCAGCCATGAAGGTGACCACCGATGCGGTTCAGGTGTTCGGCGGCTATGGCTACACCAGGGACTTCCGCGTCGAGCGATACATGCGCGACGCCAAGATCACGCAGATCTTCGAGGGCACCAATCAGATTCAGCGTCTGGTGATCGCGCGCTCGCTCGCATCCAACTGACATTCGATTCTTCGCACCGAGAACGTAGGGGACACCTTCATGACAACGACCGAACCCGATATCCATACCACTGCGGGTAAATTGGCCGATCTTCGTAAACGTCTCGCG
>NZ_JASHKQ010000011.1 GCF_030056795.1 Rhodococcus sp. IEGM 1381
GGCACTGGACCGACGGCGGCCCGACCGACATGAACAACCTGGTTCTGCTCTGCGGATTCCACCACCGACTCATTCACCACAGTGACTGGGAAGTGTTCATCGCCGCCGACAACCATCCCTGGTTCGTACCGCCAGTCACCGTCGACCCCTACCGACAACCCCGACAATCCCACGCCCGAGCAGGCCCCCACATCGCCTGAGCCCGGCCACACCCACATGCAAATCCAGCCCCGCACCGAGAACACGGTGCGGGGCTGGAAGAGATTGGCCGTCAACCTATTTCGAGAACGAAGCTCTCAGTCGTTGGCGTGCAATACCGCGTTCAGTTCGACGCCGGTTCCCTTCCACGGCACCACCTCTACCGCGCCCGAGAGCGAGTTGCGACGGAACAGCAGGTTGGACTTTCCGGTCAGTGTCGCCGCCTTCACCACGGTTCCATCCGGTCCGCTGACCTTCGTTCCCGCGGTGATGTAGAGCCCCGCCTCGACGACGCAATCGTCACCGAGAGAGATGCCGAGTCCGGAGTTGGCACCGAGTAGGCAGCTCTTTCCGACGGAGATGACGTTCTTTCCGCCGCCGGAGAGTGTGCCCATGATCGACGCGCCGCCGCCGACGTCGGAACCGTCGCCCACCACGACGCCTGCTGAGATGCGCCCCTCGACCATCGAGTTGCCGAGCGTGCCTGCGTTGAAGTTGACGAAGCCCTCGTGCATGACCGTCGTTCCACTGGCCAGATGAGCACCGAGGCGCACCCGGTCGGCGTCGGCGATGCGAACTCCGGTGGGAACGACGTAGTCGACCAGACGCGGGAACTTGTCGACGCCGTACACCGTCACGTGGCCGCGGGCGCGCAGCTTCGCGCGCACCGTTTCGAAGCCGTCGACCGCTGCGGGGCCGAAGTTGGTCCATACGACGTTGGCGAGCAGGCCGAACACTCCGTCGAGGTTCTGCCCGTGCGGCTGAATCAGCCGGTGCGAGAGCAGATGCAGTCGCAGATACGCGTCGTGCGCGTCGATCGGGGCGTCGTCGAGGGAGGCGATGCTGGTGCGAACCGCAACGACCTCGACCCCGCGCGCGTCGTCCGGTCCGACGAGTGAAGCGAACTCCTCCGGGATGTCGGATCCCTCGAGTCGAGTGGTGCCGGTCTCGAAGCCCGACCCGAGCTCGGGGCTCGGAAACCAGGTGTCGAGAACGACACCCGACGTCGTGATGTTGGCAATACCTACTGCTGATGCTCCCTGTGCGCTCACGGCAGGAAGAATACGCGGTGGGTTTCGCGCGCGGGTTCACCCGTCATCGCGGGTACGCGGACTGTTTACGGAATCCGATCCTGATGCCGCGTCGGTTCGTTACCGATTCGACGGTCGAGTGTGATCTCATCGGGATACCGATGGATGGGTAGGCGGCCGGGGAGCTGACAGAGTTTCACCGGTGATCACCCGTACCGGCTCGCGCAGCCGCGGAGCCGCCGCGGTGATGGCCGATGGATTCTCCTTCACCGGCTTGGTGACGACCTTGGCCACGACGATCGTCCTCGGAATCGCCCTGGGTTTGGTTGTCGCAGGAGCTTGGTAGACATGCCCATCGGCTGACAGGGGGTCGCCGAGTCTGGGGGGACGTCATGGGTTCGAGCAAGTCCACACGTACGCGTTCGGCAGTGACGGTGATCGCTGCGGCGCTGATCGCCGTGAGCAGTACTGTCATCGGTTCGGGCACCGCAGCCGCCGATCCCACCTGTGCCGGAGCCGGCGGTTGGTCGGCCGTGGTCGCGCGCATCCCCGGGGCAGCTCTCGAAGGCCTGGCCGTCGACGCGTCGTGCCGCGCCTACGTCACCGACATCGTCTCCGGCCGGGTGTTCCGAATCGACGCGCCGGGCCGGCCCGCGTACCCCATCGCCAAGGTTCCGAGCGGCGGCGGCGGAGCCCTGGCCTGGATGCCCGACGGCACACTCCTGGTCGGCTACGGAGCCGACCCTCGCGTCCTCGTCGGCGACCTCGTCAAGGCGGCCGGTATCGTTCGACTCGACGTGAACACGCTTGCCGTCACCCCGTTTGCGACCGGACTGAGTGCAGCCAACGGACTCGCTGTCGCTGCCGACGGAACTGTGTACGCCACCAACGACTTCGGCTCGCTCATCGGTCGGATCGGCCCCGACGGTTCCGTCGACCCGGACTGGGCTCGCTTGCCGAGCGCCAACGGCGCCGTCCTCGACGCGGCCGATCAGTATCTGTACGTCTCGCGAACATTCGTGAACCCAGGGGTCAGCCGAATTCCGATCGCCAACCCGTCGGCACCGGAAAGTCTGCTCGACCTGTCGGGACTTGGCTCCTTCGGAGCCCCGGACGGCCTGACTCTCGATGCCGCCGGACGCCCCGTGGTACCGCTCAATGCCGGCGGATCTGTCGTCCGCATCGATGCGCCGGGGGCCACCTGTGTTGTAGGCACCGGTACCAGGTTGACGAGTGTTGTCGTTTATGGACGGTCCGAACAGGGTTTTTCGAGCGGCCGATTGTTCGGCGCAGGGTTCGACGGCGTGGTCCGCGAGATTCCGGGACCCAAAGCCTAGGGTTGTCGGCGTGACGCTCGAACTGCACGCCGACCCGATAGATCTGACCGCTGCACTGGTGGATATCCCCAGTGTCAGTGAGGACGAATCGCGCATCGCCGACGAGGTGGAGCAGGCGCTCCGCGCGCAGACCACGGGCTTCGAGATCATTCGGAGCGGCAACGCCGTTCTGGCCAGGACCAACCGCGGGCTCGGATCGCGGGTGATGCTGGCCGGCCACCTCGACACGGTGCCCATCGCCGACAACGTGCCGTCGAGGCGGGAACACGACAGTGCCGAGGGCGACATCCTGTACGGGTGCGGAACCGTCGACATGAAGTCGGGGGACGCCGTCTTCCTTCATCTCGCCGCGACCATCGACAACCCCGCGCACGATCTGACTCTGGTGTTCTACGACTGCGAGGAGATCGCGGCCTCGCGAAACGGGCTCGGCCGCATCGAGCGAGAACTGCCGGAGTGGCTCGAAGCCGACGTCGCCATTCTCGGCGAACCGTCCGGTGGTTTCATCGAGGCCGGGTGCCAAGGGACACTGCGGGTTCGGCTGACGGCGTCGGGAACGCGGGCACACAGCGCCCGTTCCTGGCTGGGCGACAACGCAATTCACAAATTCGGTGCGGTTCTCAACCGTCTTGCCGCCTATCGAGCCCGCACCGTCGACATCGACGGCTGTGTATATCGCGAAGGGCTGCAAGCGGTTCGGATCTCCGGCGGAGTCGCGGGAAACGTCGTTCCCGACGCTGCCGAACTCGACGTCAATTTCCGATTCGCGCCGGATCGCAGTGTCACCGAGGCCGTCGAGCACGTTCGTGAGGTGGTCGAAGGGCTCGATCTCGGCTTCGAGGTCACCGATTCGTCGCCGGGTGCGTTACCCGGTCTGAACAAGCCTGCTGCCGCGGCCCTCATCGAGGCGGCGGGAGGGCAGTTCCGCGCCAAGTACGGCTGGACCGACGTATCTCGGTTCTCGGCCCTCGGCATCCCGGCGGTCAATTACGGGCCCGGCGATCCCAACCTCGCCCACAAACGGGACGAACGCGTCCCCGTCGAGCAGATCACCCATGTCACACAGGTTCTCCGGAGCTACCTCTCTGCCGGATAGCCTGAACGGCATGAACAGCGACCAGGATACGGGCACCGAGAAGCCGGCCAAGCACATGGGATCCGTCGTGCTGCGGCGTGGCCGAAACACCGAGACGTCCACCTCGGATCAGCGCCTGCTCGACCAGCGAGGATCAGGAAACTGGATTCACTCCGATACCTGGCGCGTGCTGCGCATCCAGAGCGAATTCGTCGAGGGATTCGGCGCGCTCGCCGAGGTGCCGAAAGCCGTGACGGTATTCGGCTCGGCCCGCACCCCCGTCGACCATCCCGAGTACGCCCGAGCCCGGCAGCTCGGAGCAGCCCTCGCCGAGGAGGGCTTCGCCGTCATCACCGGCGGCGGCCCGGGTGTGATGGAAGGTGCCAACCGCGGTGCGAGCGAGGCCGACGGCTACTCGATCGGACTTGGCATCGAATTGCCGTTCGAGCAAGGACTCAACGAGTGGGTCGATCTGGGCGTCAACTTTCGATACTTCTTCGTGCGCAAGACCATGTTCGTCAAGTACTCCCAGGCGTTCGTATGCCTGCCCGGCGGCTTCGGTACCCTCGACGAACTGTTCGAGGCACTGACTCTGGTGCAAACCGCCAAGGTCACGAAGTTCCCGATCGTGTTGTTGGGCAAAGACTTCTGGTCGGGACTGCTCGATTGGATCAAGACGACGCTCGTGAAAGAAGGCAAAGTGTCCGAGAAGGACCTCGACCTCATCCACTGCACCGACAGCGTCGACGAGGCCGTGCGCATCGTCCGCGAGGCCCAACAGTGAACAATCCAGCAACTGAGGGACATTCGCTCAGCGTCTGCGTCTATTGCGCGTCGGGACCCGTCGACTCTTCTTTCATCGAACTCGCGCGTGACGTCGGAACCGAGATCGGCCGACGTGGCTGGCAACTCGTCTCGGGCGGTGGCAACGTCTCGATGATGGGCGCGGTGGCCGCGGCGACGCGAGCGGCAGGCGGGAACACCGTCGGCGTCATCCCGAAGGCGCTCGTGCACCGCGAGGTCGCCGACGTCGACGCCGATGAGCTGATCGTCACCGACACGATGCGCGAGCGCAAGAAGATCATGGAGGATCGCGCCGACGCGTTCATCACGCTGCCCGGCGGTATCGGAACACTCGAGGAACTGTTCGAGACGTGGACTGCGGGCTACCTCGGCATGCACAGCAAGCCGATGGTGATGCTCGACCCGTTCGGACATTTCGATGGAATGATGCAATGGATCGACGGTCTTCGGGCGACCGGATTCGTGCAACAGCGAGCTCTCGACGCACTGATCAGGACGACGACGGTCGACTCGGCTTTGAATGCATGCGCGACGTTGTGACAGGTCACGAACCTCGGCCACGGAGTGAACAACTCAAAGTTGTTACTCTCAAGTAGGGTTAGCAATCTCACATCGTCTTCAAAGGGGAGTTCATGGCCGTCGATGCCCGTCAGAAAATTGGAGTGACCGACCTCGCGGTCGCGTTGCCGAAAATGGTGACGGAGGTGCCGAGCCTGCTCAAGGGCCTGGCGGGGTTCACCCGCAAGCCCGATCACAAGGTGTCGATCGGCCTGATCTTCCAAGAGGCTGCCGCCAAGAACAGCAGCCGCCCGTTCGTGCGGTTCGAGGGCGAGTCGACCTCGTACAAGGACGCCAACGAGTTGGTCAACCAGTACGCCGCAGTGTTTGCCGACCACGGTGTCGAGCGCGGTGACGTCGTCGGCGTGCTGAGCAAGAACCGCCCGGAGGCGTTGTTCGCCGCGCTTGCCGCCGTCAAGCTCGGTGCCACCGCGGGCATGCTGAACTACAACCAGCGCGGCGACGTGCTCGAGCACAGCCTCGGCATTCTCGACGCGAAGGTCCTGGTCCTGGACGAGAACGCGCAGGAAGCTCTCGATTCGCTCGACGGCGAGCCGAAGGTGGGAGCGGTGCTGCCACTGAAGAAGCTGGCCGAGCTCGCTGCACATGAGTCGAAGAAGAACCCGTCGGTCACCTCGGAGATCCAGGCCAAGGAGAAGGCGTTCTACATCTTCACCTCGGGCACCACCGGCATGCCGAAGGCCAGCCTGATGAGCCACTTCCGCTGGCTCAAGTCGATGTCCGGTCTGGGCAACATGGGCGTGCGGCTGCGCAGCAACGACGTCATCTACTGCTGCCTACCGCTCTATCACAACAATGCGCTGACGGTGACGCTGTCCTCGGTGCTCGCCGGCGGCGCAACGATGGCCATCGGCAAGCAGTTCTCGGTGAGCAACTTCTGGGAAGACGTCCGCGTCAACAAAGCCACCGCGTTCACCTATATCGGTGAGCTGTGCCGCTACCTGCTGACTCAGCCCAAGAAGGACTCCGACCGTGACAACACGATCAAGCTGATCGTCGGCAACGGACTGCGCCCCGAGATCTGGGAAGAGTTCACCGAGCGATTCGGCATCTCCCGTGTCGCCGAGTTCTACGGTGCCAGCGAATGCAACATCGCATTCGTCAACGCACTGAACATGAAGAAGACCGCGGGCATCTGCCCGCTTCCGTATGCCGTGGTGCAGTACGACGAGGAGTCCGGCAAGGCCAAGCGCGGCCAGGACGGCAAGCTGCGCAAGGTCGGCAACGGGGAGATCGGACTGCTGCTGTCCAAGATCACCGACCGGGCACCGTTCGACGGCTACTCCGACGACAACGCCACCGAGAAGAAAATGGTGCGCGACGGGTTCAAGGACGGCGATGCCTGGTTCGACACCGGTGATCTGGTTCGCAAACAGGGTTGGATGCACGTCGCATTCGTCGACCGCCTCGGTGACACCTTCCGCTGGAAGGGCGAAAACGTCGCCACCACCCAGGTCGAGGGTGCTCTCGGCGGGCACTCGGCCGTCGACGGAGCTGTCGTCTACGGCGTCGACATCGAGGGAACCGACGGCAAGGCGGGCATGGCTGCGGTGACGTTGCGCGAGGGTGAGACCTTCGACGGCAAGTCCTTTGCAGAGCATCTCTACGACAAGCTCCCGACCTACGCGGTACCGCTGTTCATCCGCACAGTCGACAGCCTCGAGCAGACGTCGACGTTCAAGAGCCAAAAAGTGGCGCTGCGCAAGCTCGGTTACGAGGAAGACAGTGACAGCGAGCTGTACGTGCTGCGGGGCAAGTCCGGTGGCTACGAGAAGGCGTACGACGGGTACGTCGACGAGGTCGCCGCAGGCAAGGCACCCAAGGGCTAGGCCGTGTCACTATTGATTTCATGAGTACCCTCTGCGGCAAACCGGTCGCCGACGATCGCGCTTTGGTGATGGCCATCGTCAATCGAACCCCCGATTCGTTCTACGACGGGGGTGCGAACTTTGCCGACGATGCTGCGATGGCGTCGGTGCATCGAGCTGTCGCAGAGGGTGCCGACATGGTCGATATCGGCGGTGTGAAGGCCGGTCCGGGCGCAATCGTCGACGCGAACGAGGAAATCCGCCGCGTCGTTCCGTTCGTCGAGGCCATCCGCGGTGCTTATCCGGAGCTGCTGATCAGTGTCGACACCTGGCGTAGCGAGGTCGCTCGGTTGGCCTGCGGAGTCGGCGCGGACATGATCAACGACACGTGGGCCGGGGCGGACCCCGAGTTGGTGCGCGTCGCTGCGGCCGAGGGCGTCGGCATCGTCTGTTCGCACACCGGTGGCGCCGTGCCACGCACGCGTCCGTACCGCGTCCGGTACGCCGATGTGGTGGCGGACGTGATCGCGGAAGTCACCGCAGCCGCCGAGAATGCTGTCGCCGAGGGGGTGAAGAAGGATTCGATATTGATCGATCCGACGCACGATTTCGGGAAAAACACCTATCACGGGCTCGAGTTGTTGCGGCGCGTGGACGATCTTGTAAACACCGGGTGGCCTGTGCTCATGGCGCTGAGCAACAAGGACTTCGTAGGCGAGACTCTAGGGGTAGAGCTCGTCGACCGGTTGGAGGGAACATTGGCAGCGACAGCATTGGCCGCAGCAGGCGGAGCCCGAATGTTCCGGGTGCACGAGGTTGCGTCGACCAGAAGAGTCGTAGACATGGTGGCAGCGATCCAGGGGCTTCGAACCCCGGCGCGGACGGTCAGGGGTCTGGCATGACACTTGCAGATCGAACGGACGTGACCATGGCATGGTCCGAGACCAACAGCTGGGACGTACCCGACTGGACTATCGCCGAACTGGAAGCCGCGAAGGCGGGCCGGACGGTGTCGGTGGTACTCCCGGCGCTCAACGAGGAACAGACCGTTGCCGCGGTCATCGACACGATTCATCCGCTGCTCGGGGGACTCGTCGACGAGCTGATCGTGTTGGACTCCGGTTCGACCGACGAAACAGCCGTCCGCGCGGCAGCGGCAGGCGCGCGAGTCATCAGCCGCGAAGAAGCGGTCCCCGGGATCGACCCGGTGCCGGGCAAGGGCGAGGTGCTGTGGCGATCGGTCGCGGCGTCGACCGGCGACATCATTGCGTTCGTCGACTCCGATCTGATCAATCCCGATCCGGCCTTCGTACCGAAATTGCTCGGCCCTCTGCTGATGGGCGACGGTATCCACCTCGTCAAGGGTTACTACCGCCGTCCGCTGCGGGTCAGCGGAACCGAGGATGCCAACGGCGGTGGACGTGTCACCGAGCTCGTGGCCAGGCCACTGCTCGCTGCACTGCGGCCGGAGTTGACGGGCGTCATCCAGCCGCTCGGCGGGGAATACGCGGGCACTCGCGAACTGCTGTCCGCGGTGCCCTTCGCGCCTGGCTACGGAGTGGAGATCGGGCTGTTGCTCGATACGTACGACAGGCTCGGTCTCGAGGCGATCGGTCAGGTGAATCTCGGTGTGCGCAAGCACCGCAACCGTCCGCTGGTAGAGCTCGGGGCGATGAGCAGACAGATCGTCGGAACAATGCTGAACCGGTGCGGCATGGTCGATTCCGGTGCCGGGCTGATGCAGTTCCGGGTCGACGGTGATTCTTTCGAGCCGTTCTCCACCGAGGTGTCGCTGATGGATCGACCGGCGATGAACTCGCTGAAGTAGTCGTGTCGGGCGGGCGTGACAAGATCGTGGCATGTTGACGCTGCTGATCTACGTCGTCGTCATTGCCGTCGTCGCTGCTGCACTGTTCTTCGTGGCGTCGACGGTGTTCGGTCGCGGTGAGCAACTGGGCCCACTGCCCGAGGGAACCACCGCGACCGTGCTGCCCGCGGAGGGCGTCACCGGTACCGACGTGCGCTCGCTGAAGTTCCAGCAGACCGTACGGGGGTACAAGCCGAGCGAGGTCGATTGGGCACTCGAGCGGCTCGGCGGCGAGATAGACATGCTTCGGTCGCGGTTGTCCGCAGCGGAGGCCAGCGCACAATTGTGGTCGCGGGCTTCCGAGGGGCAGAAGCCGGGTGTCGCCGAACCGGACGAGCGGTGAGTGCCGTCGCCGGACCGGACGGCAGGCTGCGCTGCCCGTGGGGTGCCACCGACGACGAGCAGTATCGGGACTACCACGACACCGAGTGGGGACAGCCGCTCCACGGGCGCAACGAACTGTACGAACGGCTGTGTCTCGAGGCGTTCCAGTCCGGCCTGGCGTGGATCACGATCCTGCGCAAGCGCGACAGCTTCCGCAGTGCCTTCGCCGGTTTCGACCCGGAACGAGTGGCCCGATTCGGCGACGCCGATGTCGAAAGATTGATGAGCGATGCGTCGATCGTGCGTAATCGCCTCAAAATCCACGCTGCGGTGAACAATGCTCGGGTCATCGTCGATTTGAACGACACCGACCTCGACACTTTGCTCTGGTCCTTTGCGCCCGAACCCAGACCCGGGCGGCTGACGGAGTCCTCCGACGTGCCTGCCTCGACCTCGGAGTCGAAGGCTCTGGCCAAGGAGCTCAAGCGTCGCGGGCTGCGGTTCGTCGGTCCGACAACCGCCTATGCCTTGATGCAGGCCACCGGAATGGTCGACGATCACCTGTCGGGGTGTTGTGTGCAGGTCACGAATACCGACTCCGATTCCCGGTATCGAGGTCGATAGGGAAGAATAGGACTCAACACCCGTCGCCCCGCGACGAAATATATCTTTTAGGCCGAGGCGCCGTGCTGATGGGCGCAGATCTGGAGGGAGCAGAGGATGGCGGCGATGAAGCCCCGGACCGGGGACGGTCCCCTCGAAGCAACCAAAGAGGGACGAGGAATCGTCATGCGTGTCCCGCTCGAGGGGGGCGGCCGGTTGGTCGTCGAATTGACCCCCGACGAGGCCGCGGCACTCGGAGACGAACTGAAGGGTGTCACCGGCTGATAGTCACGTCGATCGATCGTCGCTCAGCCCCGCTCGCCGTACCGGCAAGCGGGGCTTTGTGTTGTGTCGACGAGTGTTGTGTCGACGAGTGTTCGTTCCGGTGTGAGAGAGGTGCTCGATGCTGACCGATGTCGTCGATCTGCTGCTGTGTCCGCAGTGCTGGGCACGTGACGTCGGATCCGGCATGGACTTCGGTGATACCGATCGGACGCTGTTGTGCGATCGAGGGCATTCGTTCGACGTCGCTCGTCAGGGCTACGTCAGTTTGTCGACCGGAGACGGCGGCAAGTTCACCGGTGACTCGGCGGAGATGATCGCCGCTCGCGAGACGTTCCTGGCGAAGGGCCACTTCGACTCGATCGCGGCAGCGGTCTCGGCTGCCGTTCCGTCGGACAGCGAGGTGGTAGTCGACGTCGGGGTCGGTACCGGTCACTATCTCGCGGCTGTGCTCGACGCCCGTCCCGATGCCCGGGGCATAGGCGTCGACGTCTCGAAGTTCGCTGCACGCCGCGCTGCGCGGTCGCACGGTCGTCTGGGGTCTGTGGTCGCGGACATCTGGAGTGGACTACCGGTGCGGACGGCGAGCGCGTCCGCGGTGACGTGTGTGTTCTCTCCACGCAACGCCGGTGAGTTCAGCCGAGTTCTCGTACCCGACGGCGTGCTGGTGGTCGTGACGCCCACGGCGCGGCATCAGCACGAGCTGCGGGGCCCGCTCGGCCTCATCGGCGTCGAGGAGAACAAGACTCGCAGGCTCGGCGAATCGCTGTCCGGCCTGTTCGAGCCGGTGGCAGAATCTTCACTGGAGTACTCGATGTTGCTCTCGCACCACGACATCGAGACGTTGATCGGAATGGGCCCGTCGGCGAGGCACGGTGACCCCGAGTCGCGTTCTGCAGCGCTGTCGCAGCTACCGGACGGCATCGAGGTCACCGCGTCGGTGATCGTGTCGACCTATCGCCGCCGCGCCAACGCTGCGTCGTAGACGGCGAGGGTCTGCTGCGCGATCGACGCCCACGAGAACTCGGCGACGGCGCGCTCGCGTCCTGCCTTACCCATTGCCGTCGCGAGTGTGGGGTCGAGGGCGACTGCGTTGACGGTGTCGGCCAGATTCCGCTCGAATACGTCGGGTTCGTAGGAGTTGTAGTGAACCAGGCGTCCGGTGCGGCCGTCGTCGACCACCTCGGGGATACCGCCGACGTCCGATGCCACGACTGCGGTTTCGCATGCCATTGCTTCGAGATTGACGATGCCGAGCGGCTCATATACCGACGGGCATACGAATACTGCTGCTGCAGTGAGTATTTCGCGGATCTTGTCGGTGGGAAGCATGTCCTTGACCCAGAACACGCCGCCGCGCTGTTCGGCGAGCAGTGCCACCGCGCGTTCGGTTTCCGCAGCGATTTCAGGTGTATCGGGCGCGCCCGCGCACAGTACGAGCTGGATGGACGGATCGAAGTGGTGAGCGGCTGCGATCAGGTGCCCGACGCCTTTCTGTCGGGTGATGCGCCCGACGAAGGCGACGATCGGCTTGCTTCGATCCACGCCGATCTCGTCCAGGGTCGAGGTACCGTGATCGGCAAACCAGCGCTCGGTGTCGATTCCGTTGCGCACCACATGAACCCGGCTCTTGTCGAGTCGTGGATAGGCGTCGAGCACATCTTTGGCCATACCCTCGCTGACGGCGATGACGGCGTCGGCGTACTCGACGGCGTTCTTCTCCGACCACGACGAGATGCGGTAGCCGCCGCCGAGTTGCTCGGCCTTCCACGGGCGTCGCGGTTCGAGCGAGTGGGCGGTGAGGATGTGGGGAACGTCGTACAGTTCGGCGGCGAGGTGGCCCGCGAGGCCGGTGTACCAGGTGTGTGAATGCACCACGTCTGCGCCCGAGACCGCGTTCGCCATTCGCAGCTCGGTCGACAACGTCGTCAACGCAGCGTTGGCTCCGGCGAGAGCGGGATCCGGGTCGTGCACCTGCGCAGTGTCGCGGGGCGCGCCCATACAGTGGATGTCCACGTCGCACAGCGACTTCAGCTGCGCGGACAACTCGGTGACATGAACTCCTGCGCCACCGTAGATCTCCGGGGGGTATTCCTTGGTCATCATTGCTACGCGCACGTGAACGAACCTACATTCCCCAGCAGTTGTGCGTGTACTGCTCGCACGGTTCTCTCGGTGCGGATAGGTTGAGTGGGTGAGGACACAACCGCACGTACTAGGGATCGTGCTTGCCGGCGGCGAGGGTAAGCGTCTTTACCCGATGACCGCGGACCGAGCCAAGCCGGCCGTTCCCTTCGGGGGCGCCTACCGACTCATCGACTTCGTGCTGAGCAATCTCGTCAACGCCGGCTACCTCCGGCTCTGCGTGCTCACTCAGTACAAGTCCCATTCACTGGACCGCCACATCTCGCAGACGTGGCGACTGTCCGGGTTCGCCGGGGAGTACATCACTCCGGTTCCGGCGCAGCAGCGTCTCGGGCCCCGGTGGTACACCGGCAGCGCCGACGCCATCTTCCAGTCACTGAACTTGGTGTACGACGAGGACCCCGAGTACATCGTGGTGTTCGGTGCCGACCATGTGTACCGGATGGACCCCGAACAGATGGTGCAGCAGCACATCGACTCCGGTGCGGGCGTGACCGTCGCCGGCATCAGGGTTCCGCGCAGCGAGGCATTCGCGTTCGGCTGCATCGACTCCGACTCCAATGGCAAGATCACCCAGTTTCTCGAAAAGCCTGCGCAACCGCCCGGCACCCCTGACGACCCCAACGTCACTTACGCCTCCATGGGCAACTACGTGTTCACCACCAAGGTGCTCGTCGACGCCATCAAGGCCGACTCCGAGAACACCGACTCCGACCACGACATGGGCGGCGACATCATCCCGGCGCTCGTCGAAGCGGGCGTCGCTTCCGTCTACGACTTCAACGACAACGTCGTGCCCGGTGCCACCGAACGCGATCGCGGCTATTGGCGAGACGTGGGCACCATCGATGCCTTCTACGACGCTCACATGGACCTGGTGTCGGTGCACCCCATCTTCAATCTCTACAACCGCCGTTGGCCCATCCGCGGATCGGCCGAGAATCTGCCGCCCGCGAAATTCGTTCAGGGCGGCTTGGCTCAAGAGTCGGTCGTCGGTGCCGGCTGCATTCTGTCGGCCGCCACCGTCCGCAACTCCGTGCTCAGCTCGAACGTGATGATCGACAGTGGCGCGACGGTCGAGGGCAGTGTCCTGATGCCCGGCGTCAAGATCGGTAAGGGCGCCGTCGTGCGGCACGCGATCCTGGACAAGAACGTCGTCGTGGGCGACGGGGAGATCGTCGGTGTGGACCACGAACGCGATCGTGAACGCTTCAACGTCAGCGCCGGGGGAGTGGTCTCGGTCGGTAAGGGCGTCTGGATCTAGTGCCTGCGGCAGTGGTGCGGTTATGTGCCCCAGACGGCACTCGACCGCACCACTGCGCGTAGCGCACTCACGCTCTCGACGCGCAGATCAAACCGTCGCCGAGGGGCAGCAGCACCGTCGTGAGCCGTTCGTCCTCGGCGATCGCCCGTGCGGCGGATCGAACAGCCACTGCTGTGGCGTCGCGCTGAGTGGGATCAGCGACTCGTCCACCGAGCAACGCGTTGTGCAGCACCAGAACTCCGCCGGGGCGGAGTAGCCGAACGCTCTCGGCAACGAAGTGTGGATGGTCAGCGGGACTGGCGTCGATGAACACCAGATCGTAGGTGTCGTCGGCCAATCGGGGGAGCACGTCCAGTGCCCAGCCGTTGATCAACCGGGTGCGTGAGGGCGCAATTCCTCCGGCGCGGAACGCTTCTCGGGCCGCGCGCTGGTGCTCCGGCTCGGTGTCGATGGTGGTGAGAACGCCGTCCGCGCGCATCCCGTCGAGTAGCCACAGGCCGCTGACGCCTGCGCCGGTTCCGATTTCGACGACCGTCTTGGCCCCGAGCATCTGGGTGAAGATACTCAGAATCGCCCCGACCGACGGCGGTACCGGGGCGGCACCGAGGTCGATGGCGCGCTCTCTGGCTGCGATGAGAACCTCGTCCTCCTGAGCGGAGTCTTCGGCGTAGGCGAGCATCTTCTCGGCGTTGGTCGGCACGCCCCGAGGCTATCGTGCCGGAGGCTCGATCTCACGCACACATTCTCAGGTGCGCCTCAGCTGATTCATACCGGACCCACACGCGGGTCGGTCAGGCTATGGAGGAATCGAAGGTCCGTCTCGATTGCGAAGTGTGAGCTGGAACATCCGAGGGTAGTCGTCGGTTGAATCAGAAGGACGTACGCAGTCCTGAGCAGGAGGATCCAGCTATTTACAAGATCAACGGCGATCGCGACACCGCGCGTCTACCCGAGTCCGTACCCGCGCCCGAGGACCTCAGCGGAACCGCAGCGTTCGATGCGACCGGCGAGGACTCCACCATGCCGTCCTGGGACGAGTTGGTTCGCGAGCACGGCGACCGCGTCTACCGACTGGCATACCGCCTGTCCGGCAACGCTCAGGATGCCGAAGACCTGACTCAGGACACGTTCATCCGCGTGTTCCGTTCCCTGTCCAACTACCAGCCCGGCACCTTCGAGGGTTGGCTGCACCGCATCACCACGAATTTGTTCCTGGACATGGTCCGTCGCCGCAGCCGCATCCGTATGGAGGCGCTGCCCGAGGACTACGACCGCGTCCCCTCCGACCGGCCCAACCCCGAGCAGATCTACCACGACGCGCGGCTCGACCCCGATCTGCAGTCTGCCCTCGACTCGCTGGCACCTGAGTTCCGCGCCGCAATCGTGCTGTGCGACATCGAAGGACTGTCTTACGAAGAGATCGGTGCGACACTGGGCGTCAAGCTCGGAACGGTCCGCAGTCGCATTCACCGTGGACGCCAGGCGCTACGCGAGTACCTTCGAGTGCACGGGAAGGTCGACTCCGGTCACGCAAGTGTCCACTAGCTACGAGGAGGGTTGGATGACGCAGGCGCGCAAGCCCCGGCAATTCAGCTCCACCGAACATCTGGCCAGTGAGGCCGTTGCGGCATACGTCGACGGCGAATTGCGTATGCCCGCATATCTTCGTGCTGCCCACCACCTCGCCGAATGCCCGGAATGCGCGGCCGAGGTCGAAGCTCAGCAGCAGGCGCGCAAAGCGTTGCGCGGGGCGGGCGAGATGTCGATGCCGCATTCACTGCTCGGCCTGCTCAGTCAGATCCCGTCCTGCGCGGGCGAGGATCGGCCGGCCCACACCAAGCGTTCCTTCATGGCCGCCGTCGCCGATGTCCGTCGTCGCCGGCGCTGACCACACCGAGATCTGCGCGACGACTTCTCACCTGCATCGAGTCGAGCCGACCGCTCGAGTGATACTGAACTCTCACACCGACGTATGCGAGGGGTAACCGGACGCGTGACATCGAATTCGACCAGCACCGAGACCGCAGGCACCGACCCGTCAGATTTCGAGGACGCGGAGAACGGTCCGGAAGGTCCACGGTTGCCACCGCGTCCGGTGTATCGGCCCTCCGTCGATCCGGTGTCGGCTTCGGTGTTCGGACGTCCCGACGACGTCGACGGCTCGTTCTCGCCGCGCCGCCCCGACGAGCAATTGCCGTCGCGTGTATCCGTGCGACCACCCGATCCGATTCTCGCCGAGGCATTCGGACGTCCGGAAAACGCTCAGGAATCGCTCCAGCGTGATCCCGATGCCGAAAACGACGGCGACACCGCCCCATCGGAGCCGGCCGATCCGTGGCGTGATCCCGCGTCACGGGTGTTTCTCGGCAGCGCGGCGGTCGACACCCCGCCGTCTCCTGCACTACCTCCCGGAACCAAGCTCGGTGTGCGCGACGTGTTGTTCGGGCGATCGGTGTCCATCAAAGCCCTCGTCGTCCTCGGCGTCGTCGCGCTCGTCATCGGATTGGTCGGTGGTTTGTTCGGCCGGCTGACCGCCGAGGTGGCCGGCGCACTGACCAGCCAGAAAGTGACGCTGACCCAGTCCAGCGGCGACGACATCCCGCGTGGGCAGATCAGCAAAGTCGCCGACGCGGTCCTGCCGTCCGTCGTGTCCATCCAGGTGACGCTCGGGGAGACCGGCGGCACGGGCTCGGGCGTGGTGATCGACGCCGACGAAGGCTACATCGTGACGAACAACCACGTGATCTCCCTTGCCGCATCCGACCCCGACAACTCGACACTCGAAGTCACCTTCTCCGACGGCACCAAGGTGCCCGGCCGCATCGTCGGTCGCGACACCAAAACCGACCTTGCCGTCCTGAAGACCGAAGTCGGCAACCTCACCGAGGCCCAACTCGGTAGTTCCGGCGACGTTCGTGTCGGCCAGGACGTCATCGCCGTCGGATCGCCCCTGGGATTGAACAAGACCGTCACCTCCGGCATCGTCAGCGCCCTCGACCGTCCCGTCGCGCTGTCGGGTGAGGGCACCGACACCGACGCGGTCATCGACGCCGTGCAGACCGACGCCGCTATCAACCCCGGCAACTCCGGTGGCCCGCTCATCGACTTCGAGGGCCGCGTCATCGGTATCAACTCGGCGATCCGAAGCGAGAGCGGCGGGTCGGTGGGCTTGGGCTTCGCGATTCCGGTCGACGAGGTCACCGAGGTGGCACAGAGCCTGATCCGGGACGGCGTCATGAGACATCCGGACTTCGGCATCAACGCCCGTTCGGTCATCAACGACACCTCGGCCGGTGCCGAGGTCGCCAACGTGCGCACCGACGGCCCGGCGCAGCAGGCCGGAATTGTCGAAGGGGACGTCATCACCAAGGTCGGCGACCGCACAGTGGGAGACGCGGACGAACTGGTGGTCGCGGTGCAGGAGACCACGATCGGCCAGGCGGTACCCGTACAACTCGTCCGTTCGGGACGGCTGGTGGACGTCTCCGTTACACCGGTTTCGGACTGACGACGTAGGCTGGCAGGCGTGTTCGGGAACATCGGTTGGGGAGAGCTCGTAATCCTCCTCGTAGCAGCTCTGGTCATCCTCGGCCCGGATCGCCTTCCCGGCGCCATCAGCTGGGTGTCCAAGTCCATCCGCCAGGTCAAGGACTACGCCAACGGCGCGAGTCAGCAGCTCAAGGACGAGTTGGGTACCGACTTCGAGGACCTTCGCAAACCGCTCGCCGATCTCAACCAGCTGCGGGGAATGACCCCCCGCGCGGTGATCACCAAGCACCTGCTCGACGGCGACGATTCGATCTTCAAGAACCCCTTGGACGACACCTTCAAGGGCAAGCCTTTCGACACCAAGCCGAAGAACCTGGGCGGGCCGACGCCACAGAACGGCGTGTCCTCTGGGAGTTCGTCAGCGGGCAGTACGGCGGGGGCTAGCGTGTCGATGAGCAAGAACGAGCCGAAACTCGCGGCGGGCGATACTCCGCCGATCGACGCCGACGCCACGTAAGCCTGAATCTTTCCTCGTTCGGTCTCACCCGTCCGCGTGAATGGACCCTTGCATACGTCTGTGCGCGGCAGTGGTCCATTCACGCCGACCCCGCTGCTGCGTGAATGGACCACTGCACACGTCTGAGCGCGGCAGTGGTCCATTGACGCAACGGGGGAGCGGGCTAAAGCACCTTGTTCAGGAAGTCCTGAGTACGTGGGTTCTGTGGGTTACCGAACAACTCGTCGGGGGTCCCCTCCTCGACGATGACGCCCTCGGCCATGAAGATCACTCGATCCGCGACTTCACGTGCGAAGCCCATCTCGTGGGTGACGACGACCATCGTCATGCCGCCCTTGGCGAGGTCGCGGAGCACCTGCAGTACTTCGCCGACCATCTCGGGGTCGAGTGCGCTGGTGGCCTCGTCGAAGAGCATGATCGACGGGCTCATGGCCAACGCTCGCGCGATGGCGACACGCTGCTTCTGCCCGCCCGAGAGGTTGGCCGGCTTGTAGTCGGCGCGCTCGGACAGGCCGACTTGTTCGAGCAACTTCCCGGCCGCTTCCTTGGCCTGCGACTTCGACATCTTCTTGGTCTCGACGGGCGCGAGCATGACGTTCTGCAGGGCGGTCATGTGCGGGAAGAGATTGAAGTGTTGGAACACCATCCCGATGTTCTGGCGCACCTTGTCCAGGTCGACGTTCTTGGCCGTGAGGTCGGTGCCGTCGACGACGACCGATCCGGCAGTGATGTCTTCGAGCTTGTTGAGGCAGCGCAGGAACGTGCTCTTGCCCGAGCCCGAGGGGCCGATCACACACACCACTTCACCGTTGACGATCTCGGCGTCGATGCCCTTGAGAACCGTGTTGTCGCCGAACGCCTTCTGGAGGCCCTTGATCGAGATCTTCGTTCCCGGACCGTTGTCGACCGGCAGGTCCTTGGTCAGTTCGGTGCTCATTTGTTGATCCTCTTCTCGAGCCGGTTCGACAGCTTGGTGAGAGCCATGATGATGATGAAGTACAGGACGCCGACGATGAGCCACATGTTGAACGACTCGAAGTTGCGAGCGATGATCAGACGACCCGTCTGCGTCAGCTCGGCAAGGCCGATCACCGAGAGCAGCGAAGTGTCCTTGAGCGTGATGACGAACTGATTGATGTACGACGGGATCATCGTGCGAATTGCCTGTGGCATCACCACTTTTCGCATCGACTTGAGGTAGCTGATGCCGAGGCTGCGCGAGGCCTCCATCTGTCCCTTGTCGACTGCGAGGATGCCGCCGCGGACGATCTCGGCCATGTAGGCACCGGCGTTGAGCGAGAGCGTGATGATGCCGGCGGTGAACGCCGACATCTGGAAGTTCAGTGCCGCTGGCACACCGAAGTAGATGAAGAATGCCTGCACCAGAAGCGGTGTGCCACGGAAGATGTCGACGTAGGTGGTGCCGATTCCGCGGAGCACGATGTTGGTCGAGACGCGGAACAGGCCGAAGATTCCGCCGAGTATCAACGCGATGGCGATGGAAATGACGGTCAACACGATGGTCAGCCACAAACCCTTGAGCAGCAACTGCCAGCTGCTGGCGATCAGGCCGGGGATGGACGTGTCTGCGGTGGAGGCGTCGGCATTGAGATAGGTGTCGAGGATCTGGTCGTACTGGCCGTTGGCGCGCAGGTTCTCCAACCCGGTATTGAACTGTTCGAGCAACTGCGCGTTGGTGCCCTTGGCGACGGCGAATCCGTAACTGGCACCGGCTTCTTTCTCGGTGACGGTCTTGAAGCCGTTGCCCTGGGTGATGCCGTAGGCGAGCACCGGGTAGTCCTCGAAGGCGGCCGCCGAGTTTCCGGTGCGCACTTCCTCGAACATGGTGGCGGAGTCGTCGAAACTGCGAATGGTGAAGCCGTACTGATCTGCGATCGACGCGGCGAAGGTCGCGCCCTCGGTGCCGTTCTTGACTGCGACGGACTTACCGCGCAGGTCCTCGTAGCCCGTGATCTCGTCGTTGGAATCCAGAATTGCCATCTGGACACCGGAATCGAAGTACGGCTCGGAGAAGTCGAAGGTGGCCTTGCGTTCGTCGGTGATCGACATGCCGGCGATCATTCCGTTGAACTGGCCGCTGGTGACGCCCTGAAGCGCGGTATCGAACCCGACCTGCTCGACGGTGTAGTCGAAGCCTTGATCCACCGAGATCGCGGCCAGCAGGTCCATGTCGATTCCGACGAGTTTGCCGCTCTCGTCCTGGAATTCGAACGGTGCGAAAGTGGTGTCGGTCGCGATCGAGTAGTTCTGCGCGGGCGGGGCGGGTTGTGCGGATGCCAGGCCAGGACCGAGCAGCGATCCGAGCAGGGTCATCATCAGGGCGATCAGAACCGGAACGACGACCGGCCTGATCCGATGCGGCTTCTTCATGAAGGCCACTCTCTATCGACAGTAGGATTGAAGGCAAATCCTAAGGCTTCGACCCTGTTCCCGACGTCGTTCTTCGGGTATAACCGTCGTTTCTAGAGCTTGCGGGCCGAGTCGATTCCGAGCGACATTCCGACCAGTCCACGTTCGCGGACTGCCAACTTCGCCGCTACCGCCTCCAAGGCTTGTGCCGCAGGCGATTCCGGGTTGCTCAATACGATCGGCATCCCGGCGTCACCGCCCTCGCGGACGGCGGTGTCCAGGGGAATCTGGCCCAGCAGAGGAACGCTGGCACCGACAGCTTTCGTCAGTCTGTCCGATACGTCCTGTCCACCACCGGATCCGAAGATGTCCATGCGGGTGCCGTCGGGCAGTTCGAGCCACGACATGTTCTCCACAACGCCTGCGACGCGCTGGCGGGTCTGCAGAGCAATTGCTCCGGCTCGCTCGGCAACCTCGGCCGCGGCCTGCTGTGGAGTGGTGACCACGAGGATCTCGGCACTCGGAATGAGTTGTGCAACAGAGATTGCCACGTCGCCGGTGCCGGGGGGAAGGTCGAGCAGCAGCACGTCCAGGTCGCCCCAGAAGACGTCGGCCAGGAATTGTTGTAATGCGCGGTGCAACATCGGTCCACGCCAGACGACCGGAGTGTTGCCCTGCGTGAACTGAGCGATCGAAATGAACTTCACGCCGTGCGCCTGCGGCGGCATGATCATCTTCTCGACCTGCGTTGGCCGCGCGTCGTTTCCGAGCATGCGGGGCACGGAATGGCCGTAGATGTCGGCGTCGAGCACTCCGACCGACAGCCCACGAGCAGTCAGTGATGCCGCGAGATTGACCGTCACACTGGACTTGCCCACGCCGCCCTTGCCCGACGCCACCGCGTAGACGCGGGTCAGGGACCCGGGTTGCGCGAACGGGATGATCGGCTCGGCGGAATCGCCGCGCAGAGACTTGCGTAGTTCGGTGCGCTGCTCGTCGTTCATGACGTCGAGTTCGACTGTCACGGTGCCCACGCCTGCGACGTCGGCGACGGCGTTCTTGACGCGATCGGTGATCTCGGTCTTCATCGGGCAGCCGGAGGTGGTGAGGTAGATGCCGACACCGACGGAACCGTCGGCGGATACCTCGATGCTCTTGACCATCCCGAGGTCGGTGATGGGTTTGCGGATCTCCGGGTCGATGACCTTCGTCAGCGCGGTCCGAACGTCGGATTCGGTCAGTACAGCCATTGCCTCATGCTAGGCGGTGCGCCGACTCCCGATGAACAGCAGGGCAGCGCCGATCAGTGAATGCGCGGAAGCTGGTCCGACGTCGGGACGATGCCGGTGGCGTATCCCGCCGACCATGCCAGCACGTTCGCCACATAGGCCATCGAATCGTTGTAGCGCAGGATCGCTCTGGTGGTCGATCCCAGGTCACGCATGTTGGTGCCGTCGTCGCACAGATACATGCCGGTGGCCAGGGCTGCGTCGTACAGATTCTGTGGGTCGGAGACTCCGTCGCCGTTGCCGTCGGCGTGATAGAGGTTCCACGTCGAGGGCAGGAACTGCATCGGTCCCACTGCGCGGTCGTACTGGGTGTCGCCGTCGAGTGCGCCGCCGTCGGTGTCACGGATCACCTGATTGCCGGCGAGGCTGCCGTTCAGAACCGGTCCGAGGATGGGCTCGTGCAGTTCGCCCGAGTCGTCGACCTTGCCGTTGTTGGCGTGGGTGGACTCGACGCGGCCGATGCCGGCAATGACGGTCCAGCTGATGCCGCAGCCGGGCTGCTGCTGGGCCAGGATCCGCTCGGCGTTCTTGTAGGCGGAGACGTTGACCACCGGAATCGCGATGGGGCTGAACGCCAGGTTGGTGGGGAGCTCCGGTGTGGGCGGGATCTCAGGGACCGGTGCGGGTGCAGGGACCGGTGCCGGTACCGGAAGCTCGGCCTGAGCCACCGGCTGGGCTTGCTGGTCCTGGGTGATGGGCTGCGGGGTCTCGACCACCGAGTTCGACTCCTGCGCAGCCGGCGAGGTTTTTGCGCTGACGAAAGGAATGTATTCCGTGGCTCCGGCGCTGGTGGCGGCGGTGACGAGTCCTGCGGGGACGAGACCAGCCAGAGCAATCACCGAATTCCGTCGAACCTTGGAAGTCGATGCTTTTCTGTGACGACCCACGCGTGCTGTACCTCCTGATTTCCCCGGACGACGTCCGGGGCCCGACCGACTGAACGGGATCGAGGGTACCTGATTCGAGACTGTTCTGTTATCGGCCTGTTATCAGCGGCGATGCCGTGCGGTCAGGAGGGCGGATCGTCATCGGACGCGTCCGGAACACCCACGTCGTCCTGCACCCGCGAGGCTGCCTTCTTGCGTGACTTCTTCGGCGATGTGACCGGCTGACCCGTTGCCTGCTCGAGCAGCGCCTTGATCTCGTCGAGTTCGCGGCGCAGGTAGTCGCGGGTGGCGACCTCACCGACGGCGATACGCAGCGCAGCGAGTTCACGGGCCAGGAATTCGGTGTCGGCTTTGGTCTGTTGGGCGCGGGAGCGATCCTCCTCGAGGGACACGCGATCGCGGTCGTCCTGCCGATTCTGGGCCAGCAGAATAAGCGGCGCGGCGTACGCAGCCTGAGTAGAGAAGGCGAGGTTGAGCAGAATGAACGGATACGGATCCCACTGCAGATTGACCGCAACGACATTGAGGAAGATCCAGACGATGACGATGCCGGTCTGAATAGCCAGATAGCGCCCGGTGCCGAGGAATCGGGCAGCTTTCTCGCCCGACTTGCCGAGATCGAAGTCGAGATTGACGTTGAACATCCGCGATCCGCGCGGCGTGTCCATTCTCTGGCGTGCTGTTTCTTTCACTGTCCGGCCACTTCCTGATCTCGCCAGTCCTCGGGTAGCAGGTGATCGAGGACGTCGTCCACGGTCACGGCCCCGACGAGGTGGTCCTCGTCGTCGACCACCGGGCCGCAGACGAGGTTGTACGTCGCGAAGTATCGCGTCACGGCGGTGAGGCTGTCGTCGGGTGACAACCGCGGAAGAGCGCTGTCCACCACTCCGCCGACCAGGCTCGCCGGGGGTTCTCGCAGTAGCTGCTGCAAATGGACGCAGCCGAGGTAAGGCCCGGTCGGCGTCGCGGTCGGGGGCCGCACGACGAACACCAAGGACGCCAGCGCAGGCGTCAGGTCGGGGTTGCGCACCCGGGCAAGAGCCTCGGCCACCGTCGTCGACGCGGTGAGAACGACGGGTTCGGGGGTCATCAGACCGCCTGCGGTGTCGGGGGAGTGCTCGAGCAGGCGACGGACAGGCGCGGAGTCCTCCGGATCCATCAGGCGCAGAAGCGATTCCGCTTCGGTCTCGGGCAGCTCGCCGAGGAGGTCGGCGGCGTCGTCGGGGTCCATTGCCTCGAGCACGTCGGCACCACGGTCCACACCGAGGTAGTGCATCAACTCCACCTGATCGTCGTCGGGCAGCTCCTGAACGACGTCCGCGAGCCGCTCGTCGTCGAGAGCTCGCGCCACCTCCATGCGGCGCTTGACGGGCAGCTCGCGCATCGCGTTCGCCACATCGGCCGCGCGAAGATCCTCGAACTGCATGAGCAGCTGCGCCACACCCTGATCGGGCATCGACAGCTCGTTCTGCGTGAGCCCCTGCACGTGCTGCCAGTCCACGACGTGGATCGCACCGCGGCGCGCGAGGCGCTGACGCTGCTTACGTACAGCCACCCGCGCGACCACCCAGTCCCGCGTTCGGGTGAGCTCGATACCGAGGTCGACGACGATCGAGTCGGCGTCGTGCAGCTCGTCGAGCTCCGGGTCGTCGACGCGCACCTTGGAGTCGAGGATCTGCGCGAACACCAGGATCTCGTTGGCGCGCTGGGTGAATCGGCGCAGACTGACGTTACCGGTCGTGAGTTGAACGGAGTTGGGCTCGATGCTGGTCACGCGGAGCATCGGCACGAAAATTCTTCGGCGAGTTGCCAATTCGACCACCAGGCCGAGGACTCTCGGTTGCGCTCTGCCGACGCGCATCGAGATGACCACGTCGCGAACCCGTCCGATCGATTCGCCGTCGGGTCCCAGGACGCCCAGGCCTGCGAGCCTGGCCGCGAATACCTTGCTCAGTGCTGCCATGATGGCAAGGTTAGAGGCAGGACAATACAGAGTATGAATCAGACAGGGGTTGTGCTGCGGTGAATGCGTCGGGCCTACGGCGATCGGTACTGGCCGTTCCGGGTAGTTCGGACAAGATGATCGCCAAGGCCAAGGGCCTACCTGCCGATGCGGTCTTCCTCGATCTCGAAGATGCCGTCGCCCCTATCGCGAAGGTCGAGGCTCGGGTTCGCATCGTCGATGCTCTGAACTCCGATGGCTGGGGCGATCAGATCAAGGTGGTGCGCGTCAACGACTGGACGACGCAGTGGACGTACGGCGATGTCATCGACGTCGTCTCGGGTGCAGGCCGCAATCTCGACGCCATCCTGTTGCCGAAGGTCGAGTGCGCCGCGCACGTACAGGCGTTGGATCTTCTGCTCACTCAGCTCGAGAAGGAGCACGGTCTCGACGTCGGTGCGATCGGGATCGAGCCGCAGATCGAGAGCGCTCGCAGCCTGCGCAACATCGACGAGATCGCGACCGCGAGTCCCCGGGTGCAGACGTTGGTGTTCGGGCCCGCGGACCTGATGGCCAGCGTGAACATGCGCACCCTCGTCGTCGGCGAACAGCCGGTGGGATACGACACCGGCGACGCCTATCACCACATTCTGATGACCATTCTGCTCGCCGCACGGACGCACGGACTGCAGGCGATCGACGGCCCGTACCTGCAGATTCGTGACCTCGACGCCTTTCGTCGGGCGGCCGGCCGCACGGCCGGCCTCGGTTTCGACGGTAAGTGGGTACTGCATCCGACGCAGATCGAGGCCGCCAACGAGATCTTCGCGCCGCGCCAATCCGACTACGACAAGGCCGAGATGATTCTCGACGCCTACGAATTCCATACCTCTGCTGCGGGCGGCGCTCGCGGTGCGGTGATGCTGGGCGACGAGATGATCGACGAGGCGAGCCGCAAGATGGCGTTGGTCGTCTCGGCGAAGGGGCGCGCGGCCGGCCTGACGCGCACGACTACGTTCGAGCCGCCCACCTCCTGATCCATGCCGTGTTCGCGGACAGAACAATGGGTGTGACGGTGTCCATTTCGGGGCACAATGGAGCCATGACCAATCCCCTCTCTCAGTCCGGTCGCCCAGGGCAGGGACTACCGACGCCGCCCTCCGGTTGGCCCATCGGTTCGTACCCCACCTATGCCGAGGCGCAGCGCGCCGTCGACTATCTCTCCGATGAAGAGTTCTCGGTGCAGGACGTCACGATCGTCGGCGTCGACCTGATGCAGGTCGAACGCGTTCTCGGCCGCCTCACGTGGCCCAAAGTCATTGGTGGAGGCATCGTTTCGGGTGCGTGGCTGGGAGTGTTCCTCGGCCTGGTGCTCGGCATCTTCAGCGAGAACATCTTCGGAGCCCTGCTCATCGGCGTCGGCGGCGGCATCATCTTCGGTTTGATCTCGGCGTCCATTCCGTACGCGGCCACCAAGGGACAGCGAGATTTCGCGTCGAGCATGCAGTTGGTCGCGGGTCGATACGACGTCCTCTGCGAGCCTCGTACGGCCGAGAAAGCACGCGAACTGCTCGCCAAACTGTCGATCTGATCACACCTGGTGGACGACCAGGCAACCGACAGGTAACGGAATAGCCCCAAATCGCCCTCGATGCCAGTGAGTTCGGTTACGTTTCTTTCGTGCACGGCAGTCCCACACAGTGTGCTGCGCGAGTAATTGAACGTACGGAGGCGGATAGTGCCGAGACATCGTGGTCGTAGGCGTGGAAGAACGACAAGAATAGGGGTGTTGGCAGCAGCGGCTCTGGTCACGAGTCCGTTGCTCGCAGCGTGTGGTTAGTCCGACAGTTCGGTTCCGGTTCTGAGTTTCTACACCGCCGCAGACGGCGCAGAGCAGTACGCCGCTGCGGCACAGGTGTGTTCGGATGCTTCGAACGGTCGATACCGGGTGGAGCAGCGGACTCTTCCCAAGAGTGCGAACGACCAGCGTCTCCAGCTCGCGCGACGCCTCGCCGGAAACGACAAGACGCTGGATCTGATGACGCTCGACGTGGTGTGGACGGCCGAATTCGCCGAAGCCGGATGGGCATTGCCCGTCCCCGAGGACCTGTCCGCGAAGCTGCGTGACGGCTCCACGCTCGAAGGTCCGCTGGCCACCGCGGAATGGCAGGACCAGCTGTACGCCGTTCCGCTCAACTCCAACACCCAGTTGCTCTGGTACCGGCCGGACGAGGTGCCCGACGGCACCCCGCCACAGACGTGGGACGAGTTGATCGACGAGGCCGAAGCCAACGCGGCCGCGGGTAAGCCCGCCCAGATCGGCGTCCAGGCCAAGCAGTACGAGGGCTTCATGGTCTGGTTCAACTCGCTGCTCGAGAGCGCGGGTGGTTCGGTCGTCGCAGAAGACGGAACGACGGTGACGCTCAACGACACTCCTGAGCACCGTGCCGCCACCGAGAAGGCTCTCGAGATCATCAAGCGGGTGGCCACAGCCGACGGCCACGATCCGTCGGTCTCTCAGAGCGACGAGGCCACGGCCCGTCTCGGCATGGAATCGGGACGGATGGCCTTCCAGGTCAACTACCCGTTCGTGCTGCCCGGCCTGAAGGAGAACGCCATCGCCGGCGCTGTCTCGTTCCTGAACCTGGCCGGTGTGCCTGCCGATCAGCAGGACGCGAAGATCGCCGAGGTCTTCCGTAGCGCCCCGTACCCGGAGGTGAATCCGGGCGAGCCCGCCAAGGTCACCATCGGTGGGTTCAACATCGGCGTCGCCAAGACAACCCAGCATCAGGATCTCGCGTGGGAGGCCGTCGAGTGCCTCACCAACGAAGAGAACCAGCGCAACAACGCCGTCAACGGCGGTGTACCGCCGGTGCTGAAGTCGTTGTACTCCGATCCTGAGTTCCAATCCGTCTATCCCGCATGGGAAGGGGTGCTCGGTTCCATCGAGTCGGCCGCGGTCCGACCCGTTTCGCCTGCCTACCAGAGCATTTCGATCCTGCTGACCGATGCGCTCAACCCGCCGCAGAACATCGATCCGGTAGCCGACGTGGACAAGCTCGCAGATCTGGTCACCAAGGCCGTCAATTCCGAAGGGTTGATTCCATGAGCGAAACTCAGGACAGGCAGGGCGCCCTGAAGAACGTCTCCGACGGCAAGAAGGCCGAACGGCGGCTGGGGCTGTTGCTCATCGCACCCGCGGCGATTCTGATGATCGCAGTCACCGGATATCCGATCATCTACGCCTTCTGGCTCAGCCTGCAGAAGTACAACCTCGCGTTCCCCGAGGACCGTGAGTTCGTCGGCATCTCCAATTACGTCACGGTGCTCTCCGACGGGTACTGGTGGACGGCATTCAGCGTCACCGTAGGAATCACGATCATCTCGGTGATCATCGAGTTCATCCTCGGTCTTGCGGTGGCTCTGGTCATGCACCGCACCATCTTCGGTCGCGGACTGGTGCGAACCGTGGTGCTCATCCCGTACGGCATCGTGACCGTCGCCGCCGCGTACAGCTGGTACTACGCGTGGACTCCCGGTACGGGATACCTCGCCAATCTGCTGCCCGACGGTAGTGCCCCGCTCACCGAGCAATTCCCGTCACTGGCGATCGTCGTGTTGGCCGAGGTATGGAAGACGACCCCGTTCATGGCGCTGCTGTTGCTGGCCGGTCTGGCTCTGGTGCCCGACGATCTGCTCAAGGCGGCCGAGGTCGACGGAGCCGGTGGTTGGACCAGGCTGATGCGGATCACTATCCCGCTGATGAAGCCGGCCATTCTCGTCGCCGTGCTCTTCCGCACCCTCGACGCGTTCCGCATCTTCGACAACATCTACGTGCTCACCCGAGGTAGCAACGAAACCGGATCGGTCTCGATTCTCGGCTACGACAACCTGTTCGGTGCGTTCAACCTCGGACTCGGGTCGGCGATCAGCATCCTGATCTTCTTCTGCGTCGCGATCATCGCGTTCGTGTTCATCAAGTTGTTCGGTGCCTCGGCACCGGGATCCGACGACGGAGGCCGCAAGTAATGACCACTGTTACGCCTCGCAAGAAGGTCGGTTGGACGGTAGTCAACGTCCTCGTCCTGCTCTACGCGCTGGTTCCGCTGCTGTGGATCATCAGCCTCTCGTTCAAGTCGACGGCCACCATCGCCGACGGTAACTTCATCCCGCGCTCGTTCACACTGGAGAACTACAAGGGCATCTTCTCGACCAATCAGTTCACCTCGGCGCTGGTCAACTCCATCGGCATCGGACTGATCACGACGGTGATCGCCGTGGTGATCGGCACGATGGCCGCGTATGCCGTCGCTCGCCTTGACTTCCCGGGAAAAAAGGCTCTCGTCGGTGCGGCGCTGCTGATCGCGATGTTCCCCCAGATCTCGCTGGTGACACCGCTGTTCGACATCTCCCGCTCGCTGGGACTGTTCGACACCTGGCCGGGACTGATCATTCCGTACATCACCTTCGCTTTGCCGTTGGCGATCTACACCCTCTCGGCGTTCTTCCGCGAGATTCCGTGGGAGCTCGAAAAGGCAGCGAAGATGGACGGCGCGACGCCCGCACAGGCGTTCCGCAAGGTCATCGCCCCGCTGGCCGCCCCCGGCATCGTCACCGCCGCCATTCTGGTGTTCATCTTCGCCTGGAACGACCTGCTGCTCGCCATCTCGTTGACGGCAACGGAACGTTCGGTCACCGTCCCGGCGGCCATCTCGCAGTTCACCGGTAGCTCTCAGTTCGAGGAGCCCACGGGGTCGATCGCGGCGGCAGCAGTCGTCATCACGATCCCGATCATCATTTTTGTGCTCTTCTTCCAACGACGTATCGTGGCGGGCTTGACGTCCGGCGCAGTGAAGGGATAACCGTCATGGCCGAAATAGTTCTCGACAAAGTCACCAAGCTCTACCCCGACGGCGCGGCTGCGGTCAGCGACGTCGACATCACCATCGCCGACGGCGAATTCATCATCCTCGTCGGGCCGTCCGGCTGCGGAAAGTCCACCACCCTCAACATGATCGCCGGACTCGAGGACATCTCCTCGGGCGAGCTGCGCATCGCGGGGGAGCGCGTCAACGAGCGGGCACCGAAGGATCGCGACATCGCGATGGTGTTCCAGTCGTACGCGCTGTACCCGCACATGACGGTGCGGCAGAACATCGCCTTCCCGCTCACCCTGGCCAAGCTCTCGAAGACCGAGATCAACACCAAGGTAGAAGAAGCTGCCAAGATCCTCGACCTCAGTCAGCACCTCGACCGCAAGCCGGCGAACCTCTCCGGTGGTCAGCGACAGCGAGTTGCCATGGGCCGCGCCATCGTTCGCACGCCCAAGGCCTTCCTGATGGACGAGCCGCTCTCCAACCTCGACGCGAAGCTGCGTGTCCAGACGCGCGCCGAGATCTCACGGCTGCAGAAGCGGCTCGGCACCACCACCGTCTATGTCACGCACGATCAGACCGAGGCCATGACTCTCGGCGATCGCGTCGTGGTGCTGCGCGGCGGGCTGGTGCAGCAGATCGGGTCCCCGCAGGAGCTCTACGACAAGCCGCGAAACCTGTTCGTGGGCGGCTTCATCGGATCGCCCTCGATGAATTTCGTTCCCGGACAGCTCACCTCGAACGGTGTGTCGACTGCGCTCGGTGAAATCGACATCCCGCTCGAGCGGATGGATGCGATCAAGGCCAAGAACCCGGGTCGCGAGGTGGTCGTCGGCATCCGCCCCGAGCACTTCGAGGACGCGGCACTGATCGACGGGTATCAGAAGATGAGCGGTGCCACCTTCACCGCCACCGTCGACGTGCTCGAGTCGATGGGCAGCGACAAGTACGTCTACTTCACGTTGAAGGGTGCCAAGGTCGAATCCAGCGAGCTGCAGGAGCTCGCGGCCGATGCGGGTATCGCCGATCTCGGTGGCGCACAGGTGGTTGCACGTCTGGCGGCCGAGTCCAAGGCCGCCGAGGGCGGTCAGGTGGAACTGTGGTTCGACCCGGCGAAGATCTCGGTGTTCGACCAGGCCTCGGGTGCCAATCTGACGCTGTAGAGCGCTGCGCGCATGTGCACGGAACTTCGTAGTGGGCTACGAAGTTCTGTGCACATGCCGCAGGCTCAGAGCGGCATGTTCGACGTGGTGGTCGCTTCGGACTCGGCCACTCGCACCGATCCCCGAGCGGCGGGGGTGCTCCTGATGGCCAGGGCCGCGAGTACGACGACGAGGCAGGCTACCGCGCCTGCGACAAAGGCTGCGGTGTACACACTTTCGCGGGCAACGGCTGTCCCGTCGATCGTGAACATGGCCAGGACGGTGGACAGCGTAGCGCTGGCAATCGAGGTACCGACTGTCCGGACGATCGAATTGACGCTGTTCGCCACCCCGGTGTCCGCAGCGCTGACCTCGGCCATGAGCAGGTTCGGCAGAGCAGCGAACGCAAGACTGACAAACATGTTGATGACGATGCCTGCGGTGATCAGCTGCCAGGTGTGATCGTGGGCGAGTGCGACGAAGACGAATCCGACCAGCCCGATCACGGCTCCTGCGATCAGCACTCGGCGCGGCCCGAACGACCGGATGAGACGGCCACTACCGACGGCTGCGACTACTCCGACCGCCGCGCCGGGCAGCAGATAGACGACGCTCGCCTCGAGAACATTCGCGGTGAAGCCGTAGCCCGCCACGGCTCGTGGTGTCTGCACGAAGTACGAGCAGGCGAGGAAATTGACGAACATCCCGACACCGACGAACAGAGTGGCGACGTTGGTGGCGAGCAACGGCCCGTGGGTGAGCATCCGGGGTGCGACGAGTGGCTCGTCGGCGCGCTTCTCGAAGTTCCACCAGATGGCCCCCGCGAATACACCGACGACCGCGCAGCCGATGGTGGCAATCGAACCCCACCCCCACGTGCGGCCCTGGGTCAGCGCGAGGAACAGCAGAAGCAGAGTCACCGCGAGCAGTGCAGCTCCCCACCAGTCGACGGTGCCGCCGCTGGTTCTCGGGCGCGCCGGTACGCCGAACCAGGCGATCGCGAGGGCGAGCAGCACGAACGCAACAGTGAGCCAGAACACGCGGTGGTAGTCGGCTCCGTTGGCCGTCAGCAGCCCGGTCAACACCAGTCCGAATCCACCGCCGACGCCGAGCGTGCCGGACAGGACGGCCATCGAACCTACGAGCTTACGAGGAGGCATCTCGTCACGAAGGACGGCAAGCGCGATGGGGAACAGTGCATAGGACACGCCCTGCAGGACCCGGCCGACGATCAGCCACAGCAACGAGTGGGTCAGCGCCGCGAGCAGAGATCCGGCGAGGACGACGGTGAGCACACCGATCAGCACCGGACGCTTACCGTGCAGGTCGGCGAGCCTACCGATGACCGGGGTGGCGATCACCGCCGCGAGGAGATTGGCCGTCAGTACCCATCCGGCAGCGGTGGTGCTGACCCCGAGTTGGGTGCCGATGGTCAACACGATGGGGACGACCATCGTCTGCAGAACGGCGAGAGTCATGACGATGAAACAGAGTCCGGGCAGCAGTATGCGGCGGGTGGACATGAAAGAACGACCTCGTTAGGTATCGACGATGCAGTGGAACCGAGACGAACAAAGTGATGAACGCATCTAAGTAACTATCAGATGTAGGTGTACCAGGAAAGCGGGCTCGGGAAACCACGGTCGAGCACCGGCGACGGTCCTATTGCAGCCGAGTCGGTTTGCCCAGCGCTTTCTGCCGGAGTTCGCTGACGATCTCGTCGTTCCAGACGTGTTCGCGCACCAGGCGGTAACGCTCCCGGCTCATCCAGAGGTACGCCTCGGCGTCGGTGCGATCTTCGAGGATTTCCGCCGCGCGCACCATGCGCACCACCGGCAGGTACTCCTCGCCGAACCAACGCCGCGCGACGGTACCGCGGTCGACGAATTCACCGACCTCCTGCATCAGCCGGAAGCCCCACGCCTCGACCGACTCGCTGAGCTGGGCGTAATCGAACGGATCGGTCACCTGGACGGCCTCGCGTGCCTTGCCCACCAATGGGACACGACTGAGGAAGATGCGCCGGTGATCCTTGATCAGCAGATCGCCGCGTCGGGTGATGCCCTCGGGGGAGATGCGCGTGATGATCTCGGTGACGACCGCGTCGATCGACGTTCGGTGCATCGCGAACGCGATGGACACTCGGTGATGACCGTCGACGACGAAGTGCATGCCTCCGATTCGGTACACCTGAATCGGGGGCATCGCCTCCCCGCGGCGTTGAGCGGCGGCCAGTCGCTGCCAGCGTTCACGAATGCGCGCCGACGTCGGACGAAAGAAGCGGTCGAAATCGCGAGTGCGGTCGACGCTTCCGACGATGGTCTCGACGCGAATGACCTGCAGGCCGAGGTGACGCTCGCCCACCTTGCCGAGCGCGGCAACCACCTCGTCGAACGGCAGGATGGTGTTGACGTCGTCGGGTTGACGCCGCAGCCATCCCACCAGACGGGCGACGTCGGCGCGTCGGCGCTGGCGGGTGAAGTCGTTTTCCGCGTCGGCGGCCGGAAATCCGGTGTCACGTGCCATGCCTGCGCCTCACGATCCTCGGTGCCTCGAATTCGGTTCTCTGTCCGCCCGGTTCGATCTCGAGCAGGGTGTACCCGACGGTGTTGATCACCGCTGCGCCGTGCAGGGTCAGATCCTCCGGCGTAGCGCCGTGCGGATGAATATGGCCGTGCAACAACAACTGTGGGGCGAGTCTTCGCGTCACCTCGTCGAGGCAGTCGAAACCGATGTGCGCGGGGTCGGTGTCGTCTCCGACGCCGAGTGGCGGACTGTGGGTCAACAGAACGTCCAGGGGCCGAGAGTCTTTGCGGACGTTGCGATGCCACGCGAACGTCCGGGTCAGGGTGCGTGAGCGTCGACGCTGCTGCCGCTGGGTCCATTGGTTGGGCCCACCGTTGTAGCGGATGGAGCCGCCGAGACCGGCGATCCGCAGGCCCGCCGCGGAGACGATTCGGCGATCGACGTTCACGGCACCGACGGGTCCGGGCCAGGTGGTGGGGAGCCCGGCGCGCATCCATCCCGCACGTCCTGCCGAGTAGCCGGTGAGGTCCGCGTCGTGGTTGCCGGGAACGAATACGCACGGTGCGTTCAAGGCATCGGTGAGATATTCGAGGTAGTCGAACGGAAGGTCGCCTGCGCCGAGAATCAAGTCGACTCCGAGCGACTTCACCTGCGGACTCCACAGGGATTCGATCGTTTCGTCGGACACTGCGAGAACGGAGACCACGAATACGACGGTACCCACCTCCCTCGACTGGCACCTCCGAACGGACTTCTCGGGCATCGGTGGTGTTGGATGGGTGACGTGAGCGACAGTGTCATTGCAGCGGTACGCGCACATCTGCTGACCGAGATCGGCGACGAGAATCCGTCGTCGGCATCGGTGACGTTCCTCGGTCTCGAGCCGCTGGACGTCCTGAGATTCGGCGCGGACTCCGACGTGGTCCGGTACGTCAGTCTCGGCTGTTCTCGGCACCCCATGGCCGATCCCAACGAACTCGTCGCAGATCCCTCGCGTGGCCCCCGAGCCGAACTGGTGCTGACTCTCCGAGGCGGTGCAGGCGTGGCATCGGGTGTGCACAAGAGCCTGGCCGTCCTTGCTGCGTCACCCGCGGTGGAGGGCGTCGTACTCGTCGAGGACGCACTGCTCGATCTGAGCGAGCCGCTGTGGACCAACGCGCCGTTCACGGCAGTGCTGCTCGGGGCGAGCGATATCGCAGACCTGACACTGCCCGAGCCCTACGATCCGGTTCGATTTCTCGCCGCCGTCCCTCTCACCGGCACCGAGGCAGCCTGGGTGCGGTTGCGCGGAGCCGATGCGCTGCGTGAGGCCTGGGCCGAGGCGGGAATCGACGTCCGCGATCCGAATCGGTCGGCAGCCAGTCTCTGACCGTCGTCATCGCGCGTAGGACGCCAGCTCGGGTTCGGTACCCACGGAGTCGTCTTCGAAATGCTGGGGTACCTGAAGCAGGAATTTCAACCCGTTGGTCGCGGATCCCGTGTTGGAGCGCAGGTTCGGCGTGCTGAATGTGAAGCACAGATTGTCCGAAATGCGTTCGCGCACCGCAGGTCCATCATGATCGAGTGCGTCGAGGACGAGATGAAAGGCGACGTTGTCGCCGAGAATCGTGAAGTGCTCGACCGGCCGGAGCGGACAGACGTCCTGCACGGCAATGTTCGACGCTCCGGCGAGGGTGCTCGCGCGTGGTTGCGGATGGATCAATTCGTCGAATCGCGTGAAGATCGAGGTATAGCTGGGGCCTACGGGCAGGGGTCGGGTCGCCAATGCGGTCAGGAACTTCGATCCGGTTGCGCGATCTGCCAGTTCGCCGGCGGACACTCCTGTGAGTCGTCGCATCCCGAGCGGGCCGAATCGGTCCCGTTGTACGGGGTGGCGAGCGAGATGACATCCGACACCAGGGCAGGCAGATCCGGCCAGAACGTCAACGCCCAGAGCTCGTTCAGTGGACCGTGCTGGTGGCCCATCATGACCACCTTGCGGCCACTGTCGGCGGCCATCGTACGAACCGCGTGCACCACGTACTGGGCGGAGATCTGTAGGTCTCCGTACCCGGCGTCCGGGAGCGAGAGGCTGCACACCGGGAATCCGATAGCAGGCAGCGACTGCAGGTAGTTCCAGCCGAACGATTGCTGATCGGTGGCGAAAGCCGGGGTGAGCAGAACCGGATCGCGGGTGGCGTCGTGCAGATCCGTGGTGCACGTGAGTGCCTTGTCGAGATCGGCCTGCGCGACGGTCAGCGGCGGACCGGCGGGATCGGCATGAACCGGCTGAGCCGACGCGGCCCCCGGCGCGGCCGAACAGATCACGGCGACGGCCACGGCCGATACCAGCGTGCGGATTCTCATCGATCCCTTCCGAATGACAATGCAGGGCTTCTGCAGTCTCATCCGGTGAGAACATGTGGGCCCGTCACCCGGCGGGGGTCGGGGCAATCACCAACAACCGTCGGTCTGACTTGGACGATGTCCAACGCGCCGTGTGTCTGCTAGAGCCAGTTGTTCTTGTGGAACGTGCGCCACAGGCCGATGCACACGCACAGGACGACCCCGACCATCAGGTGGTAGCCGTAGGTCCAGTGCAACTCGGGCATGTTGTCGAAATTCATCCCGTAGATTCCCGCGACCATCGTCGGGACAGCCGCGATGGCCACCCACGACGAGATCTTGCGCATGTCCAGGTTCTGCTGCATGGTGACCCGGGCCAATGCGGCGTCGACCAGCGAACTGAGTACCTCGTCGTATTCGGAGATCCGCTCGGCGACGGTGGTGTGGTGGTCCTGTACGTCGCGCAGATACCGCCGTACGGCCTTCGGGACGCTCGGCTCCTGCACCAGACGCGCAAGAGGGGTCGACAGCGGCGTCACCGACCGGCGCAGCTCGACGACCTCTCGCTTGAGCAGGTAGATGTTCTCGATGGGCACGTGGTGGTGCGGGGAGAACACTTCCTCTTCCATTCCGTCGACGTCCCGCTCGATCGACTCGGTCACCGCCAGATACTCGTCGACGACGTGGTCGGCCACAGCGTGCAGCACCGCGGACGGCCCGAGTGAGAGCTGTTCCGGGTTCGCTTCGAGGCGCTGCCGAACGCCGGCCAACCCAGAATGTTCCCCGTGCCGGACGGTGATGACGAAGTCGCTGCCGACCATCACCATGATCTCGCCGCTCTCGACGATCTCGTTGGCGGTGGTCACCGACTCGTGCTCGACGTACTTCACCGTGCGCAGCACCAGGAACGCGACGTCGTCGTAGCGTTCGAGTTTCGGACGTTGGTGTGCGTGCACGGTGTCCTCGACCATCAATTCGTGCAGTCCGTAGCACTGCGCGATCGCGCTCATCTGATGGTCGTCGGGCGCATGCAGGCCGACCCACACGAACCCCTCGCCGCGCGCACGTACCTCCGCAATCGCCGAGGTGTGGGTGAATCTGCCGGGCAATCGGGAGCCGTCGACGTACACCGCGCAGTCGACGATCGCGCGGGCCGTGGGCACCGGAATTCTCGGGCCCGGATCGGTTGCGGCCTTGGGTCCCCGTCGATGCAGTGACGGTAACGACGGTCGAGGTGGAAGGGACGGCATGGCGGGCAATCGTACGCCAGCAAAACGACGAGACGGCGAGCCTGGAACACTGTCGAGGTGCTCATCGATCTTCATACCCACTCGACGGCGTCAGACGGCACCGACAGCCCGGCCGAGCTGGTCCACGCGGCGTCGGCGGCGGGACTGTCGGTAGTGGCGCTGACAGACCACGACACCACGTCGGGCTGGGACGAAGCGGCCGCGGCCGTTCCTCCCGGTCTGACGCTCGTGCGCGGTATGGAACTCTCGTGCACCGGACGCGGCGAGGACGGCGAACCGGTTCCTGTGCACCTGCTCGCGTACCTCTTCGACCCCGAGAACGAAGCGTTCGCGGCCGAGCGCGCGCGTCTACGCGGCGAACGGGTGACGAGGTTGCGAGCCATCGCCGAGAACATGGCAGCCGACGGTCTGCCGATCGATCCCGACGCAGTGCTGGCCTCGGCCGGTGCCGCAGCCGGACGTCCCCATCTCGGCCGTGCGCTGATCGACGCCGGATACGTCCCGGACATGAACGCCGCGTTCGCCGGTCCGTTGGCGACCAGCGGCAAGTACTACGTGGAGAAGGTGGACACTCCCCTCGAGGCCGCGATACAGATGATCGCGGCAGCCGGCGGGGTGAGTGTGCTCGCGCATGCTCGGGCCCGCGCGCGCGGACGCATCCTCGATCTGGACCACATTCGAGAACTGACGCCGTTGGGGCTCGGCGGAGTAGAGGTGCATCACATGGATCATTCGCACGATGACACTGTGGTGATGGCCGATCTTGCCGCGGAATTGGACCTGATCGTCACGGGCTCCTCGGATTACCACGGGACCAACAAGACGGTGAAACTCGGCGAATACACCACTGCCCCGGACCAATACGATCGAATAGTTGCGGCGGCTCGCCCATGACCTTCGATGTGACGCTCTACCTGACCGTGCTCATCACCCTGTTCGTCATCATGGACCCGCCGGGCGCTATCCCGGTGTTCCTGTCCCTGGTGGGCCGTAAGAGCAAGGAAGCTCGTAACAAGGCCGCGTGGCAAGCGCCCGCCGTCTCGCTGACCGTCATCTCGGTGTTCGCCATCGGCGGTCAGGCGATTCTGAGTTACCTGCACATCGGCATCCCGGCACTGCAGGGCGCGGGCGGATTACTGCTACTGCTCATCGCCCTGTCGTTGCTCACCGGCAAGGGTGCGGGCGGAGACTCCGCGGCGGAGGACGTCAACGTAGCCCTCGTGCCGCTCGGGACTCCGCTGATGGCAGGTCCCGGTGCCATCGCCGCGGTGATCGTCTACGTCAGCCAGGCCGACGGTGATGCGGGCTCCTTGCTGGCGATTGCGTTGGGCATCATCACTATTCACGTGCTGTTCTTCCTGATCCTGAGATTCTCGACGGTACTGATCCGTCTTCTCGGTGAAGGTGGCATCTCGCTGCTGGCGCGCATCGCAGGTCTGCTGCTCGCCGCCATCGCGGTGCAGTTGATCGCGGACTCTGTCCGCGGATTCGTGGCCGGCGGATGACCGGGGCCGGAGCGGGAGCGGGGCTCCGATTCCTGCGCGGGATCAGCGGTGTCGTCACCGCCGGTCTGGTGGTGCTCGCGATCGGTGTAGCCGTCACTCAATATCTCGGGCACTCCCGCGGCTTCCCGGGGCCAGGGGGTCTTTCCGTCGGTGCGCACATCGCCGCCGCCGCGGTCGCCGTCGTTGCCCAGCGCATCGCGGACCATCGGCGCGGGTTCTCCGCGTTCGTCGGTACACTCGTCGTTTTCGTCGTCACGGGCCTGGTGCTGTGGACACAATGGTGGCAATGAGGACAGTGGTGGCAATGACGACAGTGGACCGAGTTCGCTTCTGACTCTGTGGTCAGATGGACGAGCGGTGTGGCACACTGGGGCCACCGATTGGGCTACAGCCCATCGCTGATCGTGTCGGCACACCCGCCGCACCTGCGAGAGACGCTTTCGGCAGTTTGCAGCCAGCACTGGCGCACTCCGAGCGCTCCCGAGTCCCAAAACCACTCACTTCGTTGACATGCGTCGCCTTGCTGGTCGAGGTCGACAGTGCAAGGAGCTTTCACCGTGACGGCAGTCGAAGACACCACAGCACCGAACTCGGCACCGGCCGTGCCGGCCGCGATCACCGACGAGGAGATCTTCGCCGGACATCTCGGCGGAAAGCTGTCGGTCGAGTTGGCGGCGCCGCTCGAGACCCAGCGTGATCTGTCCATCGCCTACACCCCCGGGGTAGCCCAGGTCAGCCGCGCCATCGCCGCCGACCCGGCGCTCGCCAAGCGCTACACCTGGACCGATCGCCTCGTCGCCGTCATCTCCGACGGTTCCGCGGTGCTCGGCCTGGGCGACATCGGCCCACGGGCGTCCTTGCCGGTGATGGAGGGCAAGGCGGCACTGTTCAAGAAGTTCGCCGGTCTGAACTCCATCCCGATCGTCCTCGACACCAACGACGTCGACGAGATCGTCGAGACGATCGTGCGGTTGCGGCACAGTTTCGGTGCCGTGAACCTCGAGGACATCTCGGCCCCGCGCTGCTTCGAGATCGAACGCCGCGTGATCGAGGCGCTCGAATGCCCCGTCATGCACGACGACCAGCACGGCACCGCCATCGTCGTCCTCGCTGCGCTCAACGGGGCCGCGAAGGTTCAGGGCCGCAGCACGTCCGAACTGAAGGTCGTCGTCTCCGGAGCCGGCGCAGCGGGCGTCGCCTGCGCCAACATGCTCCTTCTGGCCGGTATCCCGGACGTGGTGGTGCTGGACTCCAAGGGGATCGTCTCCTCCGATCGCCACGACCTCACCAGCGTCAAGACCGATCTCGCTGCGCGCACCAACCCGCGTGCACTGTCCGGCGGAGTGGCCGAGGCATTGGCCGGAGCAGACGTCTTCCTCGGTCTGTCCGCGGGCAAAGTCGACGAGGGCTACATCGCCTCGATGGCCCCGGAGGCCATCGTGTTCGCGCTGTCGAACCCAGATCCGGAGATTCACCCGGAGGTGGCGAGAAAGTACGCCGCCATCGTCGCGACCGGACGCAGCGACTTTCCTAACCAGATCAACAATGTTCTCGCCTTCCCCGGTGTGTTCAAGGGCGCGCTCGACGCGGGCGCTCGCCGTATCACCGAAGGCATGAAGCTCGCCGCTGCCGAGGCAATCCTCTCGGTTCTCGGCGACGAGTTGGCTGCGGACAAGATCGTGCCCAGCCCACTCGATCCTCGTGTCGCCCCGGCCGTTGCGGACGCAGTTGCGGCAGCAGCGCGAGCCGAGGGCGTCGCGTAGGAAAACGGAAGAAACACCGGCGAACCCAGCCCTACCCGGGCCAGTGGCTCGCCGGTGTCTTTCGTTCGAACCGGCCTCAGACCTTCGCCAGTCCGGTGGGCATCCGCCGCAGCCGGCCGGTTCCCGGAACGGAGGTCCACACCGCAAGGGCGAGCAGAGCGTCGACGACGAGGGTCAGCACGGCCACCAGGATCGCGCCGACCAGTACCCGTTGGTAGTCGTACAGCGCCAGGCCGTCGAAGATGTAGCGGCCGAGCCCGCCGAGGTTGACGTAGGCCGCGATCGTCGCGGTGGCGATGATCTGGAGAGTGGTGTTGCGGAGTCCGCCGAGAATCAAAGGAAGGGCATTCGGAATCTCGACCCGGAGCAGGACTTGGGTTTCCGTCATGCCCATCGCGCGGGCGGCGTCGACCACGTTCGCGTCGACGTTGGCGATACCGGAGTACGTCCCGGCCAGCAGCGGCGGAATGCCGAGCAGCACCAGCGCGATGATCGGTGGCACCAGCCCCAACCCGATCACCAGAACCAGGAACACCAGGATGCCGAGGGTGGGCAGCGAACGTAGTGCGTTGACCAGTCCGACGATCACCGCTTCACCGCGTCGTAGATGGCCGATCAACAGGCCGATGGGGACGGCGATCACTGCAGAGAGCAACACCGCCAGCAAGCTGTACCACATATGTTCGATCAGCCGTGCGCCGATTCCCGTTGGCCCGGACCAGTTTCCGCCGTCGAGGATGTACGAGAACGCCTCCGAGAACAGATTCATGCGCGTGCCTTCTTCTTCGACGAGCCCGTGCCGAGGCGCGTCCACGGGGTGAGCCGACGACCCAGTAAGAACAGGGCCGCGTCGAACACCAACGCCAGGAACACGATCGAAATGATGCCCGCGAATATCTGGTCGGGATAGTCACGCTGGTAGCCCTGCGTGAACAGCTGACCGAGACCGCCGATACCGATCACCGAGCCCACCGAGACCAGTGAGATGTTCGTGACCGCGACGACCCTGATGTTGGCGATGAGCACCGGAAGTGCCAGTGGCAGTTCGACGGTCACTGCTCGGCGCAGTGTCGAGTAGCCCATTGCTTCCGCGGAATCGACGACGGCGAACGGTACCGAGTCGAGAGCCTCGGGTACCGCGCGCACCAGCAGTGCCGTCGAGTAGACGGCCAGCGCGATCACGACGTTCAGTGGATCGAGAACGGGCAGACCGACCACTGCCGGGATGGTGACGAACAATGCCAGCGACGGAAGGGTGAACGCAATACTGGCCACCGTCAACGTGATTCGACGAACCCAGCGGGTGTTACGAATGACGGTGCCCAGCGGGATGGCGATCAGCAGTCCGACGAACAGCGGGACGAGCGAAAGATACAGGTGCGTCTTCGTGTACCCGAGAACGACATCGAAATTGTCGAACAGCCAGGTCACTGGTCCGTGTCCCCGGTCGCGAGGAAGTGGTGCCGGTTACGCTCGGAGTCCTCGGACTTGCGTTGTGCAGCAAGGTTTTCGAGGATCTCCGCGCCGTCGACGCTGCCCACGGCCGCGCCGGCCGCGTCGACTGCAACCCCGATGCCCGACGGCGACGAGATCGCCGAATCGAGTGCCTGACGCAAATCGCCGCCCTCGAGGAAGAGGGATCCGCCCGCCGCCGTGCTCTCGTCGATGCTTCGGCCGTTGCGCACCTTCTCGACGCCGGTTGCATCGATCCACCCGAGCGGACGTCGCTGCGAGTCCACCAGCAGAACCCACTGCCCATGCTCGAGCCGCAGACTGCCCACCTCATCCTGCTTAGCCGTCTGGATCGGGTGCATCGTCACCGACTGCGCCGACCGGAAAGACAGGCCTCGGTAGCCGCGGTCGCGACCGACGAAACCAGCCACGAACGGAGTGGCAGGTGCAGCGAGTACGGTCTCGGGCTTGTCGTACTGCTGCAGTCGGCCCTGCGGACCGAAGACGGCGATGTGGTCGCCCAGTCGCACGGCCTCGTCGATGTCGTGGGTGACGAACACGATGGTCTTCTGGAGGTCCGCCTGCAGTCGCAGCATCTCGGTTTGCAAGTCCTCGCGAACCACCGGGTCGACCGCGCTGAAGGGCTCGTCCATCAGTAGGATCGGCGGATCGGCGGCCAGCGCTCGGGCAACCCCCACGCGCTGTTGCTGCCCACCGGACAGTTGTGCCGGATAGCGCGAGGCGAACGCCGGATCCAGGCCGACGCGCTCGAGGACGTCGAGCGCAGCTTTGCGTGCAGCGCGACGAGTTTCGCCGTTCAGTACCGGCACCGTGGCGACGTTGTCGACGACGGTGCGATGCGGAAGCAACCCGGCACTCTGGATGACGTAGCCGATGCCTCGGCGCAGTTTCACGGCATCGGTGTCGGCAATGTTGCGACCGTCCACTGTGATCACGCCCGAGGTGGGTGTGATCATGCGATTGATCATCCGCATCGAGGTGGTTTTGCCGCAGCCGGACGGCCCCACGAACACGGTGAACGAGTGAGGCTCGATCACCAGGTCCAATGAGTCGACCGCCGTGGTGCCGTCTTGATAGGTCTTGTTGACGTGCTCGAAGGTGATCATCAGCTGACCGGCTGGTCCAGGCCCTTGTCCTTGACCCACGCCGCTGCTGCCGCCGCCGGCTCGACCTTCTCGTCACCGGACACCGAAGTGTTCAGTGCGATCAGTTCTTCGGTGGTGATCTGCGCGGACACGGCGTCGAGAACCTGGGTGAGCTTGTCGGACTGCTTGGCCGTACGCAGCACCGGGATGATGTTCTGAGCGGCGAAGTTGTTCTCCGGGTCCTCGAGTACCACCAGATCGTTCTGCGCGATCGCAGGCGAGGTCGTGAAGATATCCGCCGCGACGACCTGTCCGGAGACGAGCGCCTCGACCGTTGCCGGGCCGCCGCCGTCGGAGATCGGGATGAAGTTGCCCGCCGAAATGTCCAAGTTGTACTTGGTCTTCAGGCCGGGCAGGCCGCCGACGCGTTCCTGGAATTCCGGAGTGCCGGCGAGGGTCACCTCGGAGGAGAACTGTGCGAGGTCGCCGATGGTGGTGAGATTGCGCTCGGTAGCGGTGGCGCGGGTGACGACGACGGCATCCTTGTCCTCGCCGGGGGCCTGGGCGGTCACAGCGAGGTCGTCGCCGAGTGCGGCAGGCAACGCCGCCAGCACGTCCTCGGAGGACGTGGCTGTCGCGGATTCGTCCAAGTACTGCAGCAAGTTGCCGGTGTAATCGGGAATCATGTCGATCGACCCGTCACGCACTGCGGGGATGTACGCCTCGCGACTGCCGATGTTGAGCTTGGTGCTCACTTCGAAGCCGTTGGCGCGCAGCGCCTCGGCGTAGATGTTCGCGACGGTCTCGGACTCGGGGAAGTTGGCCGAACCGATGATGATGGAGTTCGTGTCGGTGTTGCTTTCGCCTCCACCGCTGGACAGTGGATCCGAATTTCCGCCGCAGGCGGTCAGGGCGGTGACCGAGAGGGTCAACGCGGCAACGGCTGCCACTGTCCTCGGAGCGGAGATCGCGCGCAGTATTCGGGAGGTGGTCATGGTGTCCTTCCATCGGTTCGGGCACAGCCGATACCCATTTCCGCCGATCGGCCCCTGGGGGCATCGGAAGAACCAGGACTCGGGCTGCTCGGGATGGTAGTCGAAATCAGCGTGGCCATAAGGTTGGTTCGACTACCGTCTCGTTCGCACTAGTGCCCCGCGGTCGGGATCGGTAAACCACACGGGCAGTGAACAGGAGAAAATACAGTGCGTTCGTCGGTTCTGGCCACGGCTGTGGTGGTGTCGATCGCCGGACTCCTCGGCGGCTGCAGTACCGCCGACTCGGCCGGGCCTGCTGGTGAGCCCATCGTCGTCGGATCCGGCAGCTCGGACCTCTCCCTGTTGCTCGCCCAGATCTACGCCGGTGGGTTGCGCTCGACGGGGGTGGACGTCGAAGTGACGGACGGCCTGGGGGATCGGGCCGACTACCTGGCAGCTCTGGATCGCGGCGAGGTGTCCGTGGTTCCCGAACTGACCGGCGACCTGTTGCGCACCTTCGACACGCTCGCCGGTGCAACCGAGGCCGAGGACGTGTTCACCGAGCTGAACCGCTCACTGCCCGCAGGATTGTCGGTGGGGGACTACGCGACGGCCGAGGATCGGATCGCCATTGCGGTGGCTCCTGGATCGACGTCGGAAACCACACCCCGCGACCTCGTCTTCGGTGCGGACGCGACTATCGGGACGGTAGAGGGCGAAGTAGATCCCCTGGATGTGATGAATGTCCTTCCGCGAAAAGAACCCACCTTCACCGGGGCCGGATTTTCCGAGTTCATGGTGTATCCGGACGCACAGTTCGCCGTCGACGACCTGAATTCGGGTGCGGTGGGTGCTCTCGCAATTCGCACCGCGTCGTTCGGCCCATTGGCGAAAGATCTCACAACGCTGCCCGACGACGACCACGTCTATCCGGCGCAGAACGTCGTTCCGCTCTACCGCAACGGAGTGCTCAGCGAGAGTGCCCTCAGGTCGTTCTCGGTGGTGGCGGGGGAGCTGACGACAGCGGACCTCGCCGACATGATCGGCGAGGTCCGCAGTGGTGTTGCGTCAGGCGATGTCGCTGGCCGCTGGCTCGGTGAGCACAACCTGTGAGGCGTCGTTCGTCGTGGCCCTGACCTTGCGGCCCAGATAAGCGCCCATGTGCTGGACGGCCTGAGCCGCCTCACGCAGGATCGACGCCTGCAGATGAGCTACGTGCCAGAGCTTCTTGTACTCGACGTGTTCGAGCTCTGCGCCGGACAGGCGCAGCTTGTCCGCGAACGCGGTGATCTGTGCGTACAAGACCTCGTCCGTGCCGACGTGCATGACGATCGGTGGCAGGCCGTCCAGGTTTCCCAGCAGTGGTGCGAAACCCTGATCCAGCGGATCGCCCGCGCCCAGGTACGCGTCGGCCGAGCTGTACGACCAGCCGGTGTTGACCACCAGATCGCGGTCCTTCGGAGCGTCGCGCGCGCCGGGATCGACCCACGGCGAAATCAGTCCGAGGGCGGCCGGGCTCGTTCCGTCGTCCACCAGACGGCGGGCAGTAGCCACCGTCAGACCGCCGCCGGCCGAATCGCCTGCAATGGCGATGCGATCGGCAGTGAATCCGTGTGATCGGACCAGCTCACGAAACGCGGCCACCGCGTCGTCGAGTGCGGCCGGATACGGGTTTTCCGGGGCCAACCGATAATCGAGCACGTAGACGGCACTGGCCGATTCCCGGGCCAGGTGCGCGGCCAGCGAGCGGTGCGTGTTGATCGATCCGATCGTGTACGCGCCGCCGTGGAGATACAGAATCGCGGTGTCGCGTTCGGTCGCGCCGACGGTGACACGCTCGGCTTTTCGGCCCGCGAGTGTCATCTTCTGCGAGACCGTTCCGTGCGGAAGCGTCTGCGCCGGAGCCGCGGCCTCGAGGAAGGCCCGCTGCGCCCGGAAAGACAGGCGCGGATTCAGTGCGAGGCGATAGAAGGGCTTCAGCGCTGCCGCGACGATCGGCAGGGGAACGTAGAAGGCTTTCACGACGCGACCCGCCTACTTCTTCGTGCGCGGCAGTGCGCGCCTGGAGACGGCGACGATCAGGCCCTGGTATCGAGAGCCGGTGATGCGCTGCAGCAGATCGAGGGCGATCGCATCGGAGCCGATCAGCACGCGTCCCTTGCCCTTCTCGACCCCCTTGAGGATGGTCTTGGCCGCGTCGAGCGGGGTGGTCCTGGCGAGCTTGGTGTCGAAGAACTTCGCGAAGTCCGCCTGGTCGTAATTCTCGGCGACGGTGGCGTTGCGCGCGATGGCGGTCTTGATGCCGCCGGGGTGGACGACGGTCACCTTCACCGGTGCCTTGGCGATCAGCATTTCCATGCGTAGCGACTCGCTGAATCCACGGACGGCGAACTTCGCTGCGTTGTACGCGGATTGCGACGGGATCGCGAGCAGGCCGAAGAGGCTGGAGATATTGATGATGTGGCCGTCGCCGGAGGCCTGGATGTGCGGCAGAAATGCCTTGGTGCCGTTGACGACTCCCCAGAAGTCGACGTCGACGATGCGCTCGATGTCCTTGAACGATGACTTGTCGACGTCACCGTGGTACGCGATGCCGGCGTTGTTGTAGATCTGGTTGACCTTGCCGAAATGCGCCACGACGGCCTCGGCGTAGTCCAGTACCGTCTCGCGCTGGGAAACATCCAAGAAATCCGACTTGACCTCGGCACCCAACGCCTCGGCTCGTCGAACGGTCTCGTCGAGCCCGGTGGTGTCGACGTCGGACAGTGCCAACTTCGCTCCGCGCCCGGCCAGCTCGAGGGCCAATGCGCGGCCGATTCCCGAACCCGCGCCGGTGACGACGGCTACCTTGCCTGTGAATGCGCTCATCGAGCGACCACCTTGTCTGTGTTGTTGCCGGCGGTGTTCGCCGAGGTTGCGGAGGTGAGGTCTGCACTGGCGACGCTACGGTACGCATCCAGATCGAACTGCTTGGTGATTCTGCGGAACTCGAACGTGAAGCCGGGCCACAGTGTCGTGTTGTTACCGTGCTTGTCGAGGTACCAGCTTGCGCAGCCGCCGTTCATCCAGACGCTCTTGGACAGCTGGTCCTGCAGAGTCACGTTGTACTCGTCCTGCACGTCCTTGCGCACCTCGATGGTGCCGATGTCGTGCTTGTCGATGGTGTTCAGCGCGTCGACCAAGTAGTTGATCTGCGACTCGATCATGAAGACCATCGAGGTATGTCCCAGACCGGTGTTGGGGCCCACCAGGAAGAACATGTTGGGGAAGTTCGCCACCGCTGCGCCCTTGTAGCCCTGCTGACCGCCGTCCTCGAATGTCTCGGCCAGTGTCCGGCCGTCCTTGCCGGTGATTCCGCGGTAGGCGGGGGAGTCGGTGACGTGGAAGCCGGTGGCGACGACGAGTGCGTCGATCGGCCGCTCGGTGCCGTCCTTGGTCACGATGGATCCTTTGCGGACCTCCGCGATGCCGTCGGTGACGAGATCGACGTTGCTCTGGGCGAGAGCCGGGTAGTACGCGTTCGAGATCAGCATGCGCTTGCAGCCGATGCGGAAGTTCGGCGTCACCTTGGCGCGTAACGCCTTGTCCTTGATCTGGGTACGCAGGTGATTCTCCGACGCCCACTGCAGGGGCTTCATGAAGGCCGGAGCCTTGGCCAGTCCGACGACCTGGGTCTCACGCATCGCGTAGATGCCGGCGCGAGACAGACGCTGGAAGCCGGGAACGTGCTTGAAGGCGAAGCGCTCGAGCTTGGTGTACGGACGATCGGCGCGCGGGAGGATCCACGGCGCGGTGCGCTGGTACACGTCGAGGTGTGTCACCTGGCCCGCGATGGCGGGCACGATCTGGATTGCCGACGCGCCGGTGCCGATGACGGCGACGCGCTTGCCGGCAAGGGAGACGTCGTGGTTCCACTGGGCGGAGTGGAAGACGTCGCCCTCGAAGTCGTGAATGCCCTTGATGTCGGGCAGATTCGGTTCACACAGTGCGCCGACGGCCGAGACGACGATCTTTGCGGTGTAGTTGCCGGAGGTGGTCTCGACGTCCCAGCGGTTGGTCTCGGCGTTCCAGCGAGCCGAGGTCACATCCGTGCCGAACACGTGCTTGTCCATGACGCCGTACTTGCGGGCCACCCCGGCGATGTACTTCTGGATCTCGGGCTGCGTGGAGAACGACCGGGTCCAGTCGGGGTTCAGGGCGAACGAGTAGGAGTACAGGTGCGACGGCACGTCGCAGGCGGCCCCGGGGTAGGTGTTGTCGCGCCAGGTGCCGCCGACGTCGTGGCCGCGTTCGATGACGACGAAGTCCTTCTTGCCTGCCTTCGTCAGCTTGATCGCGGCACCGAGGCCGGCGAATCCGCTGCCGATGATCAGCGTATCGACGTGACGCGGCGACGTTGCACGGTCCGAAGTGTCTGTTACGGGAAGACTCATGTAGGGGAGCGTAGAAGCTTATTGAGTGTGAGTCAATAGTTGTTGACTAATATTCAGTAGGGTGGTTGCATGGCGTTCGTGAACAGCCCCGGCGCATCCACGACGAAGAGGACCAGACTCAGTCCTGAGCAACGCCGAGCTCAGCTGATCGAGCTCGGCACCGAGATGCTGGCCGACCGCCCACTCGAACAGATCTCCGTCGAAGACATCGCAGACCAAGCAGGTGTTTCCCGAGGACTACTGTTCCACTATTTTTCGTCCAAGCAGGAGTTTCACCTCGAAATAGTTCGCGAGGCCTCCCGGTCGATGATCGAACGCACCGCCCCCGATCCCGGCCTCGAACCCTTCGAGATTCTCCGCGACTCCATCGCCAACTACGTCGACTACGTCACCGAGAAGCGCGACACCTTCATCTCCCTGCTTCGCGGCACCGCGAGCGGAGACCCCCTGATGCGCGAGGTGTTCGAGCAGACCCGCACCACCATGGCCGAGCGCACCCTCGTCCAACTCGCCGGCCTCGACATGGAAGTGACCCCCACCATCGACCTCGCCGTCCGCGGCTGGATCGCCTTCGTGGAGGAAGCGACCATCACCTGGCTGCGGGATCCCCACATCAGCCGTGACGAACTCATCGACCTCAATGTCAATGCCCTGCCGGCCGTCGCCCTGGCACCGAGCATGATCTCCGCACTCCTGGGAGCCGACGCCGACGCCTGAGCGCGCCCCCACCGCGACGTCCCGCCCCCGATGCCCGCCCCCGCCCGCTGCCCGCCCCCGCCCCCCGCTGCCCGCCCCCGCCCGCGTCAATGGACCATTGCACCGCTCAGACGTATGCAAGGGTCCATTCACGTAGCCGCTCGCTCTGCGTCAATGGACCATTCCACTGCTCAGACGTATGCAAGGGTCCATTGACGCGGAACGGGAGCCCAGCAACGACAACAGCGGCCCACTTCCGAAGAAGTGGGCCGCTGTCGTTACCGAACGTCTCTAGCCTTGGCCGACTGCGTTGAAGGCCTCGTCGATGATTTCGAGTTGCTCGACGGCGTGCACCTTGCTCGAGCCCGAAGACGGTGCGGACATTGCGCGACGGGAGATGCGCTTGATGCCGACCAGCTTCTCGGGCATGAGCTCGGGGAGTGCGAGACCGAAGAACGGCCATGCACCCTGGTTCGCAGGCTCTTCCTGAACCCAACGGAATTCCGTTGCGTTCGGGTAGCTCTCGAGCGCTTCCCGGATCCGGCGGACCGGCACGGGGTACAGCTGCTCGACGCGAACGATCGCGACGTCTTCGCGGTTGTCCTTCTGCTTGCGAGCGAGGAGCTCGTAGTAGAGCTTGCCGCTGACCATCAGCACTCGCTTGACCGCGCTGCGGTCACCGGTGCCGGTGTCGTAGGTGGGCTCGTCGAACACCGAGTGGAACTTGCCGTCGGTGAAGTCCTCGATGTTGCTCACTGCTGCCTTGTTGCGCAGCATCGACTTCGGGGTGAAGACGATCAGCGGGCGACGAATGCCGTCACGCGCGTGCCTGCGCAGCAGGTGGAAGTAGTTCGCGGGGGTCGAGGGGAGTGCGACGGTCATCGAGCCCTCGGCGCACAGCGTCAGGAAGCGTTCGATGCGTCCTGAGGTGTGGTCGGGACCCTGGCCCTCGTGGCCGTGCGGCAGCAGCAGCACGACGTCGGAGAGCTGACCCCACTTGGCTTCGCCGGAGGAGATGAACTCGTCGATGATGGACTGCGCGCCGTTGACGAAATCGCCGAACTGCGCTTCCCACATCACCAGCGCGTCCGGGTTGCCCACGGAGTAGCCGTACTCGAAGCCGACGGCCGCGAACTCGCTCAACGCGGAGTCGTAGACCATGAACTTGCCGGGGTTGTCGCTGCCGATGTTCTGCAGCGGGGTGTACTCGGCACCGGTCTTGCGGTCGATGATCACCGAGTGCCGCTGGGTGAACGTGCCGCGGCGGGTGTCCTGGCCGGAGAAGCGAATATTGCGTCCCTCGTCCACCAACGATCCGAGTGCCAACAGTTCGCCGAAGGCCCAGTCGACCTTGCCCTCGTACGACATCTCACGACGCTTCTCGAGCACCGGCTTGACGCGCGGGTGCACGTTGAAGCCGTCGGGGACGTTCAAATGGGCGTCGCCGATGCGGTGCAGGACAGCCTTGTCGACGGCCGTGGTGAGCTTGGCGGGCAGCTGCTGGTCGAGTTCGACCGATTCGCTGGGCTCCGGGGTGTACTTCTCGAGTTCGCGTACCTCGTTGAAGACGCGTTCGAGCTGACCCTGGTAGTCGCGAAGAGCATCCTCGGCTTCCTTGAGCGAGATGTCTCCACGGCCGATGAGCGATTCGGTGTAGCTCTTGCGGACGCTGCGCTTGGTGTCGATCACGTCGTACATCGCCGGCTGGGTCATCGAGGGGTCGTCGCCCTCGTTGTGACCGCGACGGCGGTAGCAGATCATGTCGATGACGACGTCCTTGTGGAACTTCTGACGGAAGTCCACCGCCAGCTGAGCGACCCAGGCGCAGGCCTCGGGGTCGTCGCCGTTGACGTGGAAGATCGGCGCGGCGATCATCTTGGCCACATCGGTGCAGTACTCGGACGAACGCGAGAACTCCGGCGACGTGGTGAAGCCGACCTGGTTGTTGACGACGATGTGCACTGTTCCACCGGTGCGGTAACCCCGCAGATCGGACAGGTTCAGTGTTTCGGCGACAACGCCCTGGCCGGCGAAGGCAGCATCTCCGTGCAACATCAACGGCAAGACTGAGTAGCCACCCTGGCCGGTGCCCTTGTCGTGCAGGTCCTGCTTGGCGCGGACGAGTCCCTCGAGAACAGGGTCGACGGCTTCGAGGTGCGACGGGTTCGCCGTGAGCGAGACCTTGATGTCGTTCTCGCCGAACATCTGGATGTACGTACCCTCGGCGCCGAGGTGGTACTTCACGTCGCCGGAGCCGTGTGCGGCAGCCGGGTTCATGTTGCCTTCGAACTCGGTGAAGATCTTCGAGTAGGGCTTGCCGACGATGTTCGCGAGCACGTTGAGTCGGCCGCGGTGCGGCATACCGATGACAACCTCGTCGAGGGCGTACTCGGCGCTCTGGTCGATGACGGAGTCCATCATCGGAATGACCGCTTCCGCGCCTTCGAGCGAGAAGCGCTTCTGGCCGACGTACTTGGTCTGCAGGAAGGTCTCGAAAGCCTCGGCCGCGTTGAGCTTGCTCAGAATGTACTTCTGTTGCGCCACAGTCGGTTTGACGTGCTTTGCCTCGACGCGCTCCTGCAGCCACGAGACCTGCTCGGTCTCGAGGATGTGGGTGTACTCGACGCCGACGTGGCGGCAGTACGAGTCGCGCAGCACGCTGAGCACGTCGCGAAGCTTCATCTTGTCCCGGCCGTGGAATCCGCCGACCTTGAACTCGCGGTCGAGGTCCCACAGCGTGAGGTCGTGGCTGATCACGTCGAGGTCCGGGTGCATCCGGAACTTGTCCTTGGTGAACTGCAACGGATCGGTGTCGGCCATGAGGTGACCGCGGTTGCGGTACGCCGCGATGAGCTCGAGCACGCGGGTGTTCTTGTCGACCGTGCCCTCGGGCAGATCCTTGCGCCAGCGGATGGGCTCGTACGGGATCTTGAGCGAGTGGAACAGCTCGTCGTAGAACTCGTCGCTGATCAACAGGTTGTGGATCGTCTTGAGGAAGTCACCCGACTCGGCACCCTGAATGATGCGGTGGTCGTAGGTCGAGGTCAGTGTCATGAGCTTGCCCACGCCGAACTCGGCGAGACGCTCGTCGCTGGCACCCTGGAACTCCGCTGGGTACTCCATTGCTCCGGCACCGATGATGGCACCCTGGCCGTTCATCAGACGCGGCACCGAGTGCACGGTTCCGATTCCGCCGGGGTTGGTCAGCGAAATGGTGACGCCCTGGAAGTCCTCACCGGTGAGCTTGCCGTCGCGGGCGCGCCGGACGATGTCCTCGTACGCGTTGTAGAACTGCGTGAACGTGAAGTTCTGCGTGTTCTTGATGGCGGCGACGACGAGCGAGCGGTTGCCGTCCTTGCCGGGCAGGTCGATCGCCAGACCGAGGTTGATCGCGGCCGGAGTAACGGCGTTCGGCTTACCGTCGACCTCGGCGAAGTGGCGGTTCATGTTCGGGAACGCCTTGACGGCCTGCACGATGGCGTAGCCGAGCAGGTGGGTGAACGAGATCTTGCCACCGCGGGTACGAGCGAGGTGGTTGTTGATGACGAGACGGTTGTCCACCATCAACTTCGCCGGAATCGCACGCACACTGGTTGCAGTCGGAATCTGCAGCGAGGCCGACATGTTCTTCGCTACCGCTGCTGCTGCGCCGCGCAGGATCTTGCTCGACTCTTCGCCGAATTCGGCTGCTGCAGGGGCTGACTTCGCCGGAGCGGCCTTCTTCTCGGCAGGCTTTGCAGCGGCGGCAGGCTTCGCGGGCTCGGCCTTGGGAGCGGCGGCTTTCGGGGCAGCCTTGGGTGCTGCGGCTTTCGGAGCGTCGGCCTTGGGAGCGCTGTCCTTTTGCGGAGCCGAGGCGGCAGGCTTGGCGGGAGGCGCGGGTGCTGCGGGGGGAGCGGACTTGGCCGAACTACCGTTCGAGGCTGCGCCGTTGCTGTTACCGGACGCACCGTTCGAGCTGACGGCGGTCTCGTCGGCCACGGCCTCGGGGTCGTAATCGGTGAGGAACTCGTGCCAGCTCGCGTCGACGGAGGAAGGGTCTTGCTTGAATCGCTGGTACATCTCGTCGACCAGCCATTGATTCTGTCCGAATTGGGTAGTAGAGCTGCTGCTCACGGCAGTAGTTCGCCTCGTTTCTGTCTTCGTTCCCGTTCAGCGCGCGTACAAGTCCAGGCTAGACCTTTGGTCCAGCTCACGTGCGCCCGGGACGTAGCTGTGATATGTACTCACCGGTAACCATCGGCCTCGTTGTCGATGACTCCTTGGACTATCGAATTATTCCCCCGGTTCGTTTCGGCCGCAGTCCACAACCGGGCGTAGAAACCGCCCTGGGCGCGAAGTTCCGAATGTCGTCCGGTCTCCACGATACGTCCGCCGTCCACGACGACGATCAGATCTGCTCGTGCGGCGGTCGCCAATCGGTGTGCGACCACCACTGCCGTGCGCGTGCGTACGACGGCATCACTGGCCGCGAGCACGGTGCGTTCGGCAGCCGGATCTAGCGTGGCGGTTGCCTCGTCGAGGAGGAGCAGATCGGGGTCGACCAGTTCGGCTCGCGCCAGCGCGATCAGTTGCCGTTGGCCTGCAGAGAGCCCCTGGCCTCGCTCTCCGACGGGTTGGTTCATACCGCCGCGAAGTGCAGCGATGGTGGTCAGAGCGCCCACCGAGCGAGCCGCGTTCTCGATGTCGGCGCGGCTGGCATCGGGTCTGCCGTAGGCGATGTTCGACGCAACGGTTCCGGTGAACAAGTGCGCTTCCTGCGGTACGACGCCCAGTCGCTGCCGATAGTCGGAGAGTCGATAGTCGCGCAGATCGTTGCCGCCGACGCGCACCGATCCGGAGGTCGGATCGTAGAAGCGGGCCAGCAGTTTCACCACGGTGGATTTACCTGCTCCGGTGCGCCCGACCAATGCGACGGTAGTGCCGGCGGGGATGGTGAGAGATACCTCACTCAGTGCGTCGGAACGAGCTCCGGCATAGCGAAACCCCACGTCGACGAGGTCGATGTCGGCACGTAGGCGCCCGCCGGGAAGTGCGGTGGTGTTCGCGGTCGTGGCGGTTTCGATCGAACTCGCGGTGCGCAGCAGGTCGCCGATGCGTCCGACGCCGACACGTGCCTGTTGGTAACCGTCGAACACCTGCGAGAGCTGCTGAATCGGTCCGAAGAGCAGCCCGAGATACAGGACGAACGCGACGAGGGTGCCTGCGGTGGTGGTGCCCGTGGCGATCTGATGTGCCCCGACGAACACGACGACAGCGAGGGCGATGTCGGAGAGCAGTGTGATGAGCGGAAAGAACACCGAGATTGCGGTCTGCGAGCGCATTCGGCTGGTCCGGTAACTGTCGGAGCGTTCGGCGAACCGGGATGCGGCGTACTCCTCACGCCGGTATGCCTGCGCGGCGCGCAGGCCTGTGACGTTCTCCTGGAAGTCGGCGTTGACGATCGAGATTCGCTCGCGAGACGTCGAGTACGCCGCCGAGGAGATCCGGCGGAAGATCACGGTGGCCACGGCGAGGGGCGGTACGACCGCCAACGCCACCAGGCCGAGAGTGGGGTCCGTGACGAGCAGGGCGGCCGCGATACCGATGACGGTCAACACGCTCACCACAGCGGTCGATGCCCCGGTCTGAATGAACGACGACAGTGCATCGACGTCGGTGGTCATCCGAGTCATGATGCGACCCGAGAGCTCCCGCTCGTAGTAGTCGAGGCCGAGCCGCTGAATGTGTGCGTAGCTACGCACACGAAGACCGAAGAGCACCCGCTCGCCTGCCCGCGCGGTGATGACCGTCGTCCAACAGACGACGAACCAACTCGACGCTGCCAGTGCGACGCCGATCGACGTGGCGATCCACAGCGTGTTCGAGTCTCCGCGCGCCACTCCGCTGTCCACCGCATAGCGAACGAGCGAGGGAAAGGCGATGGAGGCCAACGAGTCGAGAGCGAGCAGAACGACCACGGCGGCGAGCAACATGCGGACCGGGCCGAGCAATCTCGACAACCGGAATCCCGGGTCGGGTCGGCGGAGATCGGACCCCGATGCGCCCGGGTCCTCAGTTGCCGGAGGCAGGGCCGCGACGGCCGCGGAAATTGCAGGTGTCGGTGCCAGCGAGCCGAACGCCCCCGCCATCGCAGTTCCGTGCCCACCGCCACCTCCGGGCGCTGCGACGCTGCCGGGCTCGGCCGACGATTCCGGCGCGGTCTCGGGCCACAGCGTCTCGGCAGAGGGTTCCTCGATCGGGTCGTGGGCCGGCTCGGTGCCCGGTTCGTCGTCGCCACCGGCCAGGAGAGCGCGGAACAACGGACAGCGCCGGTCGAGTTCGTCGACCGTTCCGGTGTCGATGATCCGACCGTTGTCGAGTACGGCGACGCGGTCGGCCAGTGTCAGGGTCGAACGGCGATGAGCGAGAACGAGAGTCGCCCGCGTCCGGATGCCGCGCAACGCGTCGAATATTGCGGCTTCGGTTTCCGCGTCGACGGCGGATGTGGCGTCGTCGAGAATCAGAATTCGCGGTTCCACGAGGAGGGCGCGCGCCAGGGCGATGCGCTGGCGCTGTCCTCCGGAGAGTGTGAGCCCGCGTTCGCCGACCAGGCTGTCGTATCTCTCGGGCAATGCGTCGATGAAGGTGGAGGCCTGCGCCAGGCGCGCCGCGCGTTCGATGTCGTCGGCAGTGGCGTCGGGTCTGCCGAGGGCGATGTTGGCGGCGATGGTGTCGGAGAACAGGAACGGCTCGTCGAACACCAAGGACACCGCCTCGCGCAGTGACGTGGAGTCGAGGTCGTCGATATCGATGGAGGTGCCGTCGGACGTCAGCTCGATGTGCCCCTGGGCAGGACGGTAGAAGCGGGGGAGCAGGAGGGCGAGTGCGGTTTTCCCGGAACCCGCATGTCCGACGACGGCAACGGTCTCCCCGGGTGAGATGGTCAGGCTCAGATCGGTGAGTACGTCCCGCTCGGGCTCGAACCCGAACGACACCTCGCGGATGCGAACCCCGAGAGGTCCGTCCGGCAAGGAAAGAGGCTGCGCCGGTTCCGGGTCGGACGGCTCGGTGTCGACCACCTCGTAGACGCGTTCGACGGCCGCGCGGGAGAGTTGGGCCATGATCACCACGGACGAGACGGTTCGGGTGACGGCGGACAGGGTGGCGACGTAGGTCGCGAAAGCCAGGAACGTGCCGATGGTGATGTGGCCCTGCAGCGCGAGGTATCCGCCGAGGGCGATGACTCCGACGAGACCGAGCTGCGGAATGGTGGCCATCGACGGCGCGAACCGCGAGTTGATCTTCGCCGACCGCATGCGCTCGGCGAACAACGTGCGGCCGAGTGCTTCGATGCGATCGACCGCGCGGGCTTCCTGACCGAAACCCTTGACCACTCGAACTCCGGTGACGGTCTCTTCGACATGTTGCGCCAGATCGGCGGCACGTTGTTGAGCCGACCACGTGGCGGCGAAGAGGGTCGGCCGCATTCGATAGACCACGATGCTCACCGCGGGAACGATGAGGACTGCGACGACGGTGAGCAACGGCGAGAGATACGCCATCACCACCAGGGCGAGGACGAACTGCAGAATCGCTCCGGCCGAGAGCGGCACCATGGCCAGTAGACCCTGGACGAGTTGCAGGTCGGTGATCGATCTCGACACCACCTGGCCGGTACGAATCTCGTCCTGCTTGCGACCGTCGAGCCGCTGCAACGATGCAAGCAGATCCAGACGTAGATCGTGCTGAACGTCGATCGAGAGCCTGCCGGCGAGCATGCGTCTGCCGAACTGGCAGGCGAATCGCACCAGACCCAGCAGTGCGATGGCGACGGCGACCGTGAGAATCACGTCGCCCTTGCCTGCGGTCGCGTCGTCGATCGCCACTCTGGTGAGCAGCGGGAACGAGATGTCGATGACCGCGGCGATCATCGTCACACCCAGTGCGCCCAGCGCCGTGCGCCGGTGCAGCATGCATTGCGCTGTCAGGCGGCGGACCCAACCACGTGGGGTGCTCGACGCCGTGCTGTCGGCCGGGACATCATCACGTGGCGGAACGGACTCGACGAGGGTGCCGTTGTTCGCCGCGTCGCGATTCACTGCCGCGCCGCGGTTCGTCACCGAATTACTGTGTGCCATCGATGAACCAAAGTAGACCCGATCACCGACAGCATTCGTCGGCGATCGCGGGTACCGGCTCCGACCTCAGTCGATGTCGCGGGTGCGGGCCAGAAACCAGCCGCCGCCGGTGAGGATCGCGGCCCACAACGCAAGCCCGAGCGGTGCCCACGGCCACGACGCCAGATCGCCGGCGTCGTCCAATTGGGTGGCCGCCATCGTCGGCAGGGTCAGGTTCGACGGCAGCGCAGTGGCAACCGGTCCCAAGCCCACCCCGAACAGGATCAGCGAGAGCAGACCCTCGCCGAACGGCAGCCAGGCGACGAGCACGATGGCCGCCCACGTCGGAGATTTGAGCAGCAGGCCCAGCCCCGCACCGATCATCGACCACAGCACGACGGCCAGCAGGCACGACGCGACCACACCGATGAACGGGCCGTCGAGGATCACGGTGCGGTCGTTGAAGATCAGCAGGCAGATCAGGCTGGCCAGCAGTACGACCAGGCCGTACCCGAGTCCGAACAGTGCGGTGACGATCAGTTTGGCGGCGATCACCCCGTCGCGGCCGCGAGCCGTCAAGAAGCTGGTGGTGATGGTCTTGTGGCGAAACTCGGTCCCGGCATTGACGGCACCGAAGATGCCGGCGAAGAGGATTGCGGCTCCGGCAGCGACGTACAGGCCGATCGAGGCGACGCCACCCGAGATATCGAGGTCCTCCTCGTACGGACCCAGCTGGTTCGCGATCACCGAGGTGATGACGGACGCGAAGATTCCGACGACGATCGGCGCGATCGCCAGTGCCCACCAGAACTTCAGCGTCGTGACCTTGCGGATCTCCGACGTCAGCAGCGCGTTCATCGCTGGCCCCCGTTCCAGTTCTGCGGCGGACCGTAATCGGGTGGAGGTGGGCCGTACCCCCGCGGCGGGCCGTAGTTCTGTGGTGGTCCGTAATTCTGCGGCGGCGCATAACCCTGCTGCTGTCCCGGCGGCGGCCCGTATGGATTCTGACCGACAGGTGCCGCGGTGTACTGCCCCGCCGTCATCGACAGGAACACCTGCTCGAGATCGACGTGCTCTGCGGTGGTGCCGAACACCGTGACATCGGCATCGGCGGCGATGCGTGCAATCGTGGCCGCGTCGGTGCCGGCGACGCCGATGCGGCCGTCGGGCAGGAGCTGGGTGTCGTTGAGGCCGTTCGATGCCAAGGCGATCGCCAGTTTCGCCGGGTCCGATGCCGCCACGAGCACGCGGCTCGGCCGGGTGGACCGCAACTGTGCGATCGAACCCTGATACATCAACGAGCCAGCGCTGACGATCACCAGATTGTCGACGGTCTGCTCGATTTCACGAAGAATGTGACTCGAAATCAGTACCGTCCGCCCCGAGGCCGCGAATGCCTTCAGGAAATCGCGGAGCCAGGCGATGCCCTCGGGGTCGAGACCGTTCGCCGGTTCGTCGAGCACGAGGATTTCGGGATCTCCGAGCAGAGCTGTCGCCAACGTCAGACGCTGCCGCATACCGAGCGAGAAGCCGCCTGCGGGGCGGTGGGCAGCATCGCCGAGGCCGACCAGGTGCAGCACGTCGAGGGCGCGGCTGTCTGGCACGCCGATCGCTGCGGTGTAGATCTTCAGGTGATGAGCGGCGCTGCGTTTGGGGTGCATGCTCAGTGAGTCGAGAACGGCTCCCACTGTGTGGGCCGGGTGTGTTGCTGTACCGAACGGTGCGCCGTTCACGAGACCGATCCCCGAGGTGGGTGCCACGAGCCCGAGCAGCATGCGCAGCGTGGTGGTCTTACCCGATCCGTTGGGACCGAGGAATCCGGTGACCGTGCCGCGCGGAACGACGAAGCTCAGGTCCGACACCGCCCGAACGGTGCCGAATTGCTTGGTCAGTGCCTGCGCTTCCAGCGCTGCTCCCGAGTAGCTGGTCATCGCTGCGGAATCCCCCTGGCCGTCGAACTGCACGTGTACCGGTCGCACACGGCAACCGGTACACGAGGCTACGGGGTGAGACCGACTTCGTCGCGGGTGCGGCCCCTGTGTCAGCGAAGCAAGGCGGCGGCGATTTCGCGGTAGGTCTCGAGCGGATCGGCGTCGTCGGGAAGAGAATGCAGTGTCACGTGGGACGCGCCTGCGGCGAGGTGTTCCTGCAATCGCCCGGCGATCGCGTCGGCCGTGCCGTGCGCCACCAGAGCGTCGATCAGTCGGTCGCTGCCACCGTCCCCGATCTCTTCGTCCGAGTAGCCGAGCCGGTTCAGATTGTTGGTGTAGTTGCGAAGGTGAAGATAGGGGTTGTTCACCGGTGGTCGGCCGATCTCTCGGGCCTTCTGTGGGTCGGATTCGAGAACCACCTTGTGCTCGGGTGCCAAAATCTTGTTCGGCCCCAATGCTTCTCGCGCCTCACGGGTGTGCTCGGGGGTGGTCAAGTACGGATGCGCACCGGCGGTGCGGTCGGCGGCAAGCGCGAGAACCTTGGGCCCGAGCGCGGCGAGGACGCGTCGTTCCACCGGCACTCCTGCGGTGTCGAGCTCGTCCAGATATGCCACCAGAGCGTCGTACGGCTTGGTGTATTCCTGCGTCGCCTCCGGATGGCCGGCACCGATTCCGAGGAGGAACCGTCCCGGATGCTTCTTCTCCAACCGGTGATACGACTGCGCGACGTCGGCGGCTGCGTCCGACCAGATGTTGACGATGCCGGTTGCCACGACGACCGTCTCGGTGGCGTCGAGTATTTCCTCGGTGGTGGTCAGATCGGCAGGCGGTGAACCGCCGAGCCAGATCGTCCCGTAACCGAAGGATTCGATCGCTCGCGACAGTTCGGGGGTGAATGCCGAATGAAGTCGCCAGACGCCGTACTTGCCGAGTTCAGGTGTGGAAGTCATGTTCGGTGTCAACGCCTCGGGCTCGCGAAGATTCCGCGCATTCTCACTCGTCCGGCTCGATGATCAGATTTTCCGGGAACCGTGCGGGCGGCGGACCGAATGCCTCCCGGGCATTCTTGATGACGCCTTTACCGACGACGCGGTTTCCTGCTCCACCGATCGCCGCACCGATTCCGGCGGGCAGCATCTTGCCGACCAACAGCGCGCTGCGTTTGGCGAGGTATTTGGTGATGAACTTCTTCACGAGGGATTTGTTCATGCTGGTCATCGAGCCGCCCGGGATTCGGGAAGTGATCAGCGGTCCCCAGTTCTTGGCGGTCTTGCCGACCGTGCGCTGCACGATCTGCATGCCCGATTCGCCCAGGGCAACCGACAGCACCAACGCGCGTCGCTGCTGGTGGTTCTCGACGGGGATGCCGTGCACGGACGCGACCGACAACGTCAGTAGTGCCGAGGACTCGATGAAGAAGGCGGTTTCGGCACCCACTGCGGCGAGTGAGGCAGCAGTTCCTATGCCGGGAACAGCCGCAGCACCGCCCACTGCGGAACCGCTGCCGGTGACCGCGAGCAGGAATCGCTTCTCCAGGCGTTCGATGATCTGGGCGGGGGTGTCGTACGGGTGTGCCCGACGCACATGTGCCACGTACTTGTCGACGGCAGGCCCCTGCAGGCGGCTGGCGTTGTCGAGGATGTTGACCAACGCGCGTTCGAGCCTGCCTCCGTTCGAGACCTCGACCTGCGCGTCGTCGTTCTTGCCGGCCATGGATAATCTTTCTTGTCGAGAGTGTGAGTCAGTGCACCCAGTGAGCTGCTGGAACGAGCTCGTCCGGCTTCGGCGGTGGGGGAGCGGTGCCGTCGCCGAAGGGTGATCCGCCCAGCGACTCCCGCCCGTGCGGCTCGAGCCAGCCCTGCAGATCCGGGCCCTTCGGCACGATGCCCGACGGATTGATGTCGCGGTGCACTTCGTAGTAGTGCCGCTTGATGTGGTCGAAGTCCACGGTGTCGCCGAACCCGGGGGTCTGGAAGAGATCGCGGGCGTAGTTCCACAGCACCGGCATCTCGGTGAGCTTGCTGCGGTTGCACTTGAAGTGGCCGTGGTAGACGGGATCGAACCGGACCAGGGTGGTGAACAGGCGTATGTCTGTTTCGGTGATGTGGTCTCCGACGAGGTAGCGCTGTGTGGACAGGCGTTCGACGAGCCAGTCGAGGCGGGCGAAGAGTCTGTCGTAGGCCTTGTCGTACGCCTCTTGCGACCCGGCGAATCCGCAGCGGTAGACACCGTTGTTGACGTCTTTGAAGACCAGATCGGCAACCTCGTCGATCTCGCCGCGCAGTGCTTCGGGGTACAGATCAGGGGCACCGTCCCGGTGGTACTGCGTCCACTCGGTAGACAGATCCAGCGTGATCTGCGGGTAGTCGTTGGTCACGACCTCACCGGTGGGGACGTCGACGATGGCAGGGACGGTGATGCCGCGCTCGTAGTCCGGGAACCGGGCGAAGTAGGCGTCCTGCAGCCTCTCGATTTTCAGAACCGAATCGATTCCGCCGGGCTCTTCCTGGAAGTCCCAGCTGCGCGGGTCGTGGGTCGGACCCGGAATGCCCAGGGAGAGAACATCTTCGAGTCCCAGGAGTCGACGCACGATGATGGACCGATGAGCCCATGGGCAGGCGCGCGCAGCGATCAATCGATACCGTCCCGGCTCCACCGGATAACCGTCCCGGCCGTCGGCGGTGATCCGAGTCGGTATGTAGTTGGTGTCGCGCTTGAATTCCTTGCCCGGTTCCACGTATGCGGCATCGTCGGCCATGCTCTCGAACTCCTCACATCATCATGTTCTGGCGCATTGGCGGTCTTCTCGACGCTACCCAGTTCGGAGCCACCTCAACCGGGTCAGGGTCGAACCACAGCTGTGTGGCAGACGCCGATTTCGGTGTATCCCAACCGCGCGGCGAGGCGTCGGGCAATGGAGTTCTCGGGTCGCGAGCGCCACTGCGGGATCAAGCCCTCGTCGATGGCGTCGTTGGTAGCCAGTCGCCCGACCACCTGCGCGTGACCCCGTCGGCGCTGATCCGGGTCGGTCAGAACGCGCATGTCGGCCAGAATCAGCTGCTCTTCCGAATAGCCGGCGGAGGAGAGTGACCGCGCCGAGTCCGCCGGTCTGTCGTCACCGAGCAGCGTGAACCAGTTCCGTGAGACCGACTCTCCGAATGCCTCGGCAACGTCGGCATCACTGCACTGCGCCGCCAGGTTGCGGACGTGCACAGCATCGTGGGAGATCAGCGGATCGTGCACATCGATGGAGTGGCCGATGTCCGAGCCGTACGCCAGCGAGTGCGTGCCGATCTCGTAGTGCTCCGAGCGGTCGCCGAGTATCGAGGACATCCAGGTTCGGTCCGCACCCGGCCTGCCGGTGATCGATCGTGAGGCATCCACCGCCCAGGACGGCCCTGCGATCACGGTGGTCTCGGCCAGTTGCAGCACGGTGATGTTGTCCGTTGTCACGAGATGTTCTACGCGGTCGGCGTCGGTGTCGAGGGCCGTGTCGTCCAGGCCCAGTTGCCGACACCAGGCCAGGCGAACGATGTCGAGCTTGTGGGAGTCGAATCGGCCGGCGTCGAAGAGGGGAAGATCCACGTATCGAGACTAGCCATCACGAACGTGGGCAACGTTCTGGTTTCACCGTCCGAAAGCAATCTTTCGAACTTTTTTGCCCCCGGTGTTTCGCTCAGCGCCGATAGATGGCAGACTCGCATTTGAGATTAGAGCTTCGACGTGAAGATCTAGCTCGCTTACAGAAGGTTTACAGAATGACGCAGGGCAGTGTGAAGTGGTTCAACGGCGAAAAGGGCTTCGGCTTCATCGAGCAGGATGGTGGCGGACCGGACGTTTTCGTTCATTACTCGGAGATTCAGGGTAGCGGCTTCAAGTCGCTCGACGAGGGCCAGCGCGTGGAGTTCGAGGTGGGCCAGGGTCAGAAGGGCCCCCAGGCTACCGGCGTCCGCGCCATCTGATTCAAGCTTCGTAACCCGATTTCCCCTGGTGGAGTGACCTACTCGAAGTAATCGACACCAGAAACTCGGTGACAAGGCCGGATACACGGAAGCAATTCCGAGTATCCGGCCTTCGTCTGTTCGAACGGGACATCGACTACGGTCGGTGTCCCGTTCGTGTGCGACAGGGCATTGTGCGCTATATGTCCGTTTGATGCCCAGGTCAGAGCATTGTCCGGGTTGCTCGTCATGGAACCATAGTCGTATATTCCAACTGGAATAATTCGGTTGGTATATCCGGTGGGGGGTGAGGTTCGATGCGAGGGGACGCAACGAATCCGCTGGGGGTCTCGGTCCTCGCCCTGCTCTCGGAAGGGCCGATGCATCCCTACGAGATGTATCAGCTCCTTCTCGAGCGCAAAGAGGACCGGATCGTCAAGATCCGCCCCGGATCGCTGTATCACGTGGTTGCTCGACTTCACGGGCAGGAGCTGATCGCCGAGGTCGGAACCGACCGCGGGGGCAACCGTCCCGAGCGCACGACCTACGAGATCACGCCCGCCGGCAGGCGGGTCCTCGTCGACCGGCTGGCCGAGATTCTTCGTTCCCCGGTGCGCGAATATCCACAGTTCACCCTCGGCCTGTCCGAGATGCACAACCTACCGGCATCCGAGGCGATCGCGTTGCTTCGTGCGCGTACCGAAAACCTGGCTCGAGAAATCGAGGAGCTTTCCGGATTCCAGCGCCTGGCGGGAGAACGCACGGTGTCCGAAATCTACTGGGCCGGAATCGATTACAACTACCACATGCTGGCCGCCGAAATGAAGTGGTTGACGAGCTACATCGATCGCGTCGACAGCGGCGAGCTCGAGTGGCCGCATGCCATTTCCGCACAGCACACCACCCTGACCGATCGGCACTGACCACACGACCCCGACGCCTCGGGGGACCAGGAGAACGCAATGAACGCCGTCGAGACCGCCCCACTGCACAACGACATCAGACCGTGGCCCGCCCTGTGGGCGCTGTGCCTCGGGTTCTTCATGATTCTGGTGGACACCACCATCGTCGCCGTCGCTCAGCCCGCGATTCTCGCCGGTCTGGACACGGACATCAACAACGTCATCTGGGTCACCAGCGCGTACCTCCTGGCCTATGCCGTTCCACTGCTGGTCACGGGTCGGATGGGTGACAAGTTCGGCCCGAAGAATTTGTACATCGCCGGCCTCGTACTTTTCACCCTCGCGTCCGTGTGGTGTGGACTGTCGGGATCGATCGAGATGCTCATCGCGGCGCGCGCGGTTCAGGGTATCGGCGCGGCGATGATCACCCCGCAAACGATGGCCGTGATCACTCGTGTGTTTCCGGCGGAGAAGCGCGGAACTGCGATGGGAGCCTGGGGCGCAGTCGCAGGCGTCGCGACGCTCGTCGGGCCGATTCTCGGCGGTGTGCTGGTCGACTCGCTCGGCTGGGAGTGGATCTTCTTCATCAACGTGCCGGTCGGAATTGTCGCAATTGCGTTGGCGCTGAAGTTCGTTCCGGTCTTGCCGACTCACGATCACAAGTTCGATCTACTGGGCGTTGCGCTCAGTGCCGTCGGACTTTTCTGCATCGTCTTCGGCATTCAGGAAGGTCAGAAGTACGACTGGGGTACCGGCGTCTGGATCCTCATCGGGGTGGGGTTGCTCGTCTTTGCCGGGTTCGTCTATTGGCAGTCCGTGAACACCAGCGAGCCGCTGGTGCCGTTGGCACTGTTCCGCGACCGTAACTTCTCGTTGTCCAACATCGGTATCGCAGCCATGGGCTTCGCGATGTCCGGCATGATGCTGCCGATCATGTTCTACGCGCAGAGCGTCACCGGCCTCACCCCGACCCGCTCGGCCCTGCTGTTCGTACCGATGGCGCTGCTCACCGGAATCCTTGCGCCCAATGTCGGCAAACTCGTCGACAAGACGCATCCGCGGTACATCGCCGGTTCAGGGCTGTTCATTCTCGCGGCAGCGCTGCTGTGGTTCGCGTACGAAATGACGCCCACCACCGCAATCTGGAAGCTGCTGCTTCCGGTCGCGGCGATGGGCGTGGCGAATGCGTTGATCTGGTCGCCCTTGGCGGCCACGGCAACTCGCAATCTACCGATGAGTCAGGCGGGCGCGGGCTCGGGCATCTACAACACCACTCGAATGATCGGCTCGGTGCTCGGTAGTGCCGGCATCGGCGCGCTCATCCAGTCTCGGCTGGCCGCCGAGCTGCCCACCGATGGATCTGCCTCGGGCGCAAACGAATTCGCCGGTCGGGTGCCAGAAATGCTGCGCGACGGCTTCACCACCGCCATGGCGCAGTCGCTGATTCTGCCCGCCGCCGTGCTGATGGTCGGCATGATTGCGGTCTGCTTCTACGTCCGGCCTGCGTTCAAGTAACCATGTGCACGGAACTTCGTAGCCCACTACGAGGCCGGAGTGGAGCCTGCGGAACGACCGCAGGCTCCGCGTGCACATGCGGCGAAGCCGCTCTACAGCCCCAGATCGCGGCCGATCAGTTCCTTCATGATTTCGTTCGATCCGGCCCAGATCTTGGTCACGCGAGCGTCTTTCCAGGCGCGGGCGGCGCGGTATTCGTTCATGAACCCGTAGCCGCCGTGTAGCTGGACGCAGTGGTCGAGGATTTCGTTCTGCACCTGCGAGCTCCACCACTTGGCCTTGGCTGCGTCGATGGCGGTGAGTTCACCGACCCCGTGGGCGGCGATGCAGTTGTCGATGTATGCCTGTGCGACATCGAGTTTCGTGACGAGCTCGGCGAGCAGGAATTTGTTCCACTGCAGCGAGCCGATCTGCTGGCCGAATGCCTTGCGGTCCTTGGCGTACTGCAGCGTCTCCTCGAGAATGGGGCGGACGTGTCCGAGGTTGGCCACCGAGCAGCTGATGCGTTCCTGGGGGAGCAGCTGCATCATGTGGATGAATCCGCCGTCGAATTCGCCGATCATGTTCGAGCTCGGCACCCGAACGTTCTCGAAGAACAATTCGGCGGTGTCGGATTCGGGCTGGCCGACCTTGTCGAGTTTGCGGCCGCGAGAGAACCCTTCGGTGCCGTTCTCGACGGCGAAGAGCGTGATGCCCTTGGCCTTCTTCTCCGGCGTCGTGCGAGTCGCGACGATGACGAGATCGGCGGAGTTGCCGTTGGTGATGAAGGTCTTGGATCCGTTGATGATGAAGTCGTCGCCGTCCTTGACGGCGGTGGTCTTCAGCGCAGCCAGGTCCGACCCACCGGACGGCTCGGTCATCGCGATCGCGGTGAGGATCTCGCCGCTGCAGAAGCCGGGCAGCCAGCGCTTCTTCTGCTCCTCGGTGGTGAGCTTGACGAGGTAGGGCGCGACGATGTCCACGTGAATACCGAAGCACGACGCCACCGCGGCACTCGAGCGGGCGAGTTCCTCGGCGAGGACGGCGTTGAACCGGTAGTCCTCGGCTCCGCTGCCGCCGTATTCCTCCGGTACTTCGAGGCCCAGGAAGCCGTTGCGTCCCGCTTCGAGCCAGATCTCGCGATCGATGTACCGCTGTTCGACGAGCTTCTCCTCGACAGGGGTGATGGTTCGGGTGACGAACTCCCGTACCGATGCGCGGAAGTCGTCGTGGTCGGACTCGAACAGGCTGCGCTTCACTTACTTGTTCCTCTCGGTAACGGCTAGTGAAGCGAACAGTACTCGTTGGTAACAACGCCTTGGAAGACGTGTGGCACTATGCGAACCATGGCTGACGCACCCACTTCGCTCGTTCGATCCACCACAGATGCCGGCGCAGAGGTCGCCGTGCTCACCGTCGATCACGGTCCGCTCAACCTCTTCGATCAGGCGATGTTCGACGCGGTGGCCGCGAACGTCGCCGATCTCGTAGCCCGACCGCCGCGTGCGGTGCTGCTCCGCGCGGAGGGCAAGGTCAACTCGGCCGGCGTCGACGTGCACGTCTTTGAGGGCCTGTCCGCCGCGCAGGGTGCCGATCTGTGGCGTGGCCTGTTCGCCGATATCATTCATCCGCTCGAGGGGCTGCCGTGCCCGGTGATCTACGCCGCGCACGGGTTGACGCTCACCGCGGCGTTCGAGATTTCGTTGGCCTGCGACATCATTCTGGCCGGACCGAAGGCGAAGTTCGGTCTGGTCGAGACCGTCGTCGGTCTGACGCCATCAATGGGCGGGCCGCAGCGTCTGGCCGAGCGAGCCGGTTCGGGTCGGGCTCGCGAGCTCGTCATGACCGGTGATCTGTACGACGCCCAGACGCTGAAAGAGTGGGGTGTGGTCAATCAGATTCACGACGACGTAAACGCCGCGGCGCTCGCGCTGACGCATCGACTGGCCGACGGCCCCACCGTCGCGCACGCGGCAACCAAACAGATTGTCGCAGCGTGGCGTTCCGGCGGCGTGGCCCACGCGGACGAGATCACCTCGGAGGTCTCGGGCGCTTTGTTCGAAACCGAGGATCTGCGCGGCGCGGTCGCGAGCTTCCTCGAGGTCGGCCCGGGTAAGGCGACGTACACAGGCAAGTAGAATCGTATGAGTGAGTAACGATCAGCTGGCCGAACTGCACCTGCACATCGAAGGGTCACTCGAACCTCCGCTGATCTTCGATCTTGCCGAGCGCAACGCAATCGCGCTGCCGTACAACGACATAGACGAACTGCGCGCGAAGTACGAGTTCACCGACCTGCAGTCCTTCCTCGATCTGTACTACGCGAACATGGCCGTGTTGCAGACCGCCGAGGATTTCGCCGATCTGGCCCGGGCCTACTTCCGCCGGACCGCGCAGGCCGGGGTGACGCACGCCGAGATCTTCTTCGACCCGCAGGCGCACACCGAGCGCGGCGTACCGCTCCAGGCCGTCGTCGAGGGATTGGCCGACGCCTGCGCGTCCAGTGAGCGCGAATTCGGCGTCACCAGTGGGCTGATCGCGTCGATCCTGCGCGACAAGCCGGTGCTGCACGCGAATCAACTGCTCGACGACCTGTTGGCGATGCAGGCTCCGATCATCGGGCTCGGTCTCGATTCCGCCGAGGTGGGCTACCCGCCGTCGTTGTTCGTCGATGTGTTCGCCAAGGCGCGCGCCGAGGGTTTGCACGTGGTCGCCCACGCCGGTGAGGAAGGCCCGCCCGATTACATCTGGCAGGCACTGGATCTGCTGAAGGTCGAGCGCATCGATCACGGGGTACGGTGCTTGGAAGACGAGGCACTGGTGAATCGGCTTGTCGAGGAACAGATCCCACTCACCGTCTGCCCGCTGTCCAATGTTCGGCTCAAGGTGATCGACAACGTCGAGCAGCTGCCGTTGCGGCAGATGCTCGAGCGCGGCCTGTCGGTGTCGATCAATTCCGACGATCCCGCCTACTTCGGCGGCTACGTCGATGACAACTTCTCTGCTCTCGAAGTGGGAATGGGCCTCACCGTGGCGGAGCGAAAGCAGTTGGCCGAGAACTCGATTCGCGCGAGCTTCGTGACCGTCTAGATCAGCTCGCCGTCACCGAGATTTTCGGGTAGCCGGTGGCCCCGTCGGGAACGGTGTCGGCGGTCTTGTTGGTCTGCAGCTCTCCGGCGGAGTTGGTGGCCCGGGCTCGAATCGAATGCTGGCCTGCAGGCAGGTCGAGCTCGACCGTCCATTGCCGCCAGGTGTCCTTGGAGTACTCCTCCGAGAGTGTGGCCGGCACCCAATTGCCCTCGTCCACTTGTACTTCGACGCCGTCGATACCGGTGTGTTGATCCCAGGCGACGCCCGCGATCACCGACTTTCCTGCCGGTACGGAGCTGCCCGATCGAGGGGTGTCGATGCGCGAGGCCGTCTTGATCGGTCCGAGAGCGCCCCAACCTCGATCGGTCCAATATGCCGTCACCTTGTCGAATCGGGTGATCTCGATGTCGGTGACCCACTTGGTCGCCGAAACATACCCGTAGAGCCCGGGGACGACGAGACGCGCCGGATAGCCGTGCTCGACGGGCAGCGGCGCACCGTTCATCCCCACAGCCAATAAGGCGTCGCGACCGTCGAGCAGAACCTCCAGGGGAGTGCCCGCGGTGAAGGCATCGCTGCTCGACGACAGAGCCATGTCGGCATCCGGCGAAATGCCTGCTTCTTCGAGAATGTCCTTCAGCGGGTAGCCGATCCACGTTGCATTGCCGACGAGGTCGCCGCCGACGATGTTCGACACGCAGGTCAGGGTGACCGTCTTCTCGACGGCCTGGCGCTGCGCCAGATCGGCGAACGTCAGCTCGATCTCGCGGTCGACCATGCCGTGGATCCGCAACGACCACGTATCCGACGCCACCCGCGGCACGACCAACGCGGTGTCGATGCGGTAGAAGTCGTCGTTCGGGGTGATGTACGAGGCGAGGCCGTCGATCTGCAGGTCTGCCCCGGACGGTATCGGCGGTTGCGGTGTCGGGGTGGGAAGCATGAAGCCGAGTCGATCGGCGGTGACGGCGCGCGCCGAGGTGAGCATCCGTCCAGCCGTTCCGGCGACCACACCGAGTACTGCGGCACCGGCGGCGAGGGTCAGGAAGCTGCGACGGTTCATCCCTTCGGTCGCCGGGGTGGCGGCTCCGATGAGGGCGTGCAGCACGACGATGCCGACGATGACGCCGCCGATGGTCGGGACTGCGTAGAAGGCCGTTGTGTCGGGTCGAGTCATGGCTGCGAGTACGCCGAGCACGCCCAGTGCTGCGAATACCACAGCGCCGATCGGCTTGCGGACGACGCCTGCCGCGGCAGCAATAGCGGCGATCACCACGGCCATACCGATGAACAGGGCGAGCTTGTCGGAAGTGCCGAACGTGTCGATGGCCCATTCACGGACCGGGGCCGGACTGTTGTCGACGGCCGAGGACCCGACGGCGGTCAATGGTGACGAGTTCGGTCCGATGGGGACGGCAATCAATTCACCGACACCGAGGACGACTCCTGCGGCGATGATGCCGGACAGCGCGCGTTTTACTGTGCTCACTCGCTCCAATGTAAGCGCATCAGTGCAGCAGCCGCTCGAGGTAGTCGCTGCCGAATACCTTCGTCGGGTCCATCGAATCGCGGACGCGCAAAAAATTCTCGAAGTGTTCGTAGGTATCACGCAGTTCGGCGTCGCCGAGGGAGTGCAGTTTGCCCCAGTGCGGCCTGCCGCCGACGCTGCGGCAGATGGCCTCGACGGCGTCGAAGTATTCGCGGTGATCGCGGCGGTGGTATTGGTGCACAGCGATGTAGGTCGTCGGGCGTCCATAGGCCGTGGAGAGCCAGATGTCGTCGGCGGCGGCGAATCGCACTTCGACAGGGAACGCGATGGACATCGAAGACTGCTCGAGCCAGCGATCCACCTCGCGCAGCACCCAGCCGATCTCGGATGCCGGCACCGCATATTCCATCTCGACGAATTTGACCGTCCGCGAGGATGCGAACACTCGGTACGAGCGATCGGTGTACTCGCGGGCCGACAGTGCCCGCGCCGAGACCGCGTTCAAGCGAGGAATCAGGGCCGGCACCCGCGTCACCACGCGGTTGAGCCCTTCGAAGACCGTGTTGGACAGTAACTCGTCGTCGAGGTACGAGCGCACCTTGCCCAGCGGCCGCAGCACGGCGTTTCCGGGCAGGCGGGTGTTGCGTTTGGTCAGCACACGGTCGGTGTGTGGAAACCAGTAGAACTCGAAGTGGTCGACGGCAGCGACGGTGGCATCGAGCTCGGCGAGCGTTGCCGTCAGCGTCGACGGTTCCTCGACGGCCCGCAGGGCGAAAGCCGGAACGCAGTCGAGTGTGACTCGGGTGATGACGCCGAGCGCACCGAGACCGATGCGGGCCGCGTCGAACAGCTCCGCGTTCTCGTCGCGTGAGCACCGAACCAGCCGGCCGTCCGCGGTCATCAGCTCCAGCGCATGCACCTGGGTGGCAATGCCGCCGAAGCGGGCCCCGGTTCCGTGGGTGCCCGTGGAGATGGCTCCGGCGACGGATTGTTCGTCGATGTCGCCGAGGTTGGTCATGGCCAGGCCGAGGTCCCACAGCTGCGCGGTCAGCTCACGCAGCCGGGTGCCGGCGAGGACCGTCACCTGGGCGGAACCGTCGTCTTCGCGGACGACCGATTCGATCCCGCGCAACGAATCCAGGCTGATCTGAACGCCGTCGGTGACGGCGATCGGGGTGAAGGAATGTCCGGCACCCACGCATCGCACCGGCCGAGACCCCTCGACGGCGCGCTGCAGAACGCTGCGCACTTCGTCCACCGATGCGGGCTCGGCACGATGCGCCGGATATGCATGCTGATTTTCCGCCCAGTTCTGCCACGACCGCTCGATCATCGAATCACTATCTCACTCCCGAAACCGCGGGGTCGTCCCTGAAACCGCAGGGTCGTTCCGCAGGCTCCACTCCTGAAACCGCAGGGTCGTTCCGCAGGCTCCACTCCCGAAACCGCAGGGTCGTTCCGCAGGCTCCACTCCCGTGGGTCAATACGAGGCACAGACTTCGGCAGCGCCCTAGTATCGGGTCATGCAATCGAGGCTGCCCGCGGATGTGCGACGCGCACAACTGGTGCAGTCGGCGATCGACGTCGCCGAGCGGGTGGGTATCGAGTCCCTGACGGTGCGCGCGCTCTCGGAGTACGCCGACGTCACCAAGGGCATCGTGCAGTACCACTTCGAGACCAAGCAGGATCTGGTGATCGCGATGGGGGAGCACCTCATCGTCGACGTCACCGAGATTCTCCACGCGGCACTGGACAGCGCTGTCGGTACCCGAGAATTGCCAGGAGTTCGGGGTCTGCGCGAGCTGGTGCACGGCGGACTGAGCGCGGTGTGGTTGTTGATCGAGAAGTCGTCGGATCGACAATTGCTCGCGTACGAGATCAAGACCTACCTGCTGCGGCATCGCGCGCTCGGGTCCGCCACCGCCGCCGAGATTGCCAATGGTCAATATCGGATCAGGGACTCCGAGGCCCGGTTGTTCTTCGAGAAGTGCTCCGATCACACCGGCACGAGATGGCTCGAGCCGGTGGAGTCGATCGCGCGCTTCGGGATGGCGACTCTTGACGGGCTGGTGCTGCGGTGGCTGGTCGACGGCGACGACCTCGAGGTGCTTGCGCAGATCGACGACCTGTCCGGGCTGATCGCGGGCAAAGCTCTGGATCGTTGAGTGCTCGCCGGGACTTCTCGGCTGCGGAGTGTTTGACTGTGTAGGCCCGGCAACGACGACGAAGGAATGGTCAAGTATGAGTTCGATCGCCGGTGTCGACACCACCGATACGACACCACTCTCTCGTATAGCCACCGCTACCGAGAGTCTCGAATCTCCCTTGGCTGCAGTCGATTCGGTCGCTCTCGATGCCAATGCGGCAGCGTTGCGGGCGCGAGCGAAGGGTGTGCCGATTCGGATCGCCAGCAAGTCGGTGCGCTGCCGAGCCGTCCTCGATCGGGTGCTCGCAGCAGAAGGCGTGCGCGGGGTCATGGCGTACTCGCTGCGTGAGGCGGTGTGGCTCGCGCGCCAGGGGGTCGAGGACATCCTGATGGGCTATCCGAGTGTCGACCGCACGGCTCTCGCCGAGGTCGTCAACGATCGGGTTCTGTCGGGTCGCATCACACTGATGGTCGACGACGTCGCGCAATTGGACATCGTGCGCGACGCCACCCGCAGCAACCTTCTCAAGCCCCGTATCTGTATCGATGTCGATGCGTCGCTGAGGATCGGGCCGATGCACATCGGGGTCAGGCGTTCTCCGCTGCGTGATCCCGAGCAGGTTGCCGCCTTCGCGCGGGTGGCGCACTCGCGGGGGTTCCGGGTCGTCGGTCTGATGTTCTACGAGGCGCAGATCGCGGGAGTGCCTGACTCGAATGTTGCGGTGGAATGGATGAAGTCGCTCTCTGCTCGTGAGATCTCTACGCGCAGAAGGGCAGTGGTCGAAGCGGTGTCGGCAGCGGTGGGTCACATCGAGATCGTCAACAGCGGTGGCACCGGGTCGATCGACTTCTCGGCGGCCGATCCGGTCGTCACCGAGGTCACCGCCGGATCGGGTCTGTTCGCGCCGACGCTGTTCGACCGGTATCGCGCCTTCTCGGCCGAGCCGTCGTTGTTCTTTGCTCTGTCCGCGGTGCGCAAGCCGACCCCGCAGATCGCCACGTTGTTCGGCGGTGGCTACATTGCGTCGGGTCCGGCATCGGGGTCGCGATCCCCGAGGCCGGTGGCGTGGTCGAGAAAGGCCGCCGGAGTAGTGACGTCCGGGCTGAAGCTGCTGCGCAACGAGGGTGCCGGTGAGGTGCAGACTCCGGTGAGCGGTGCCGACGAGGTGCATATCGGTGATCGCGTCTGGTTCCGGCACGCCAAGGCGGGCGAGCTGTGCGAGCGATTCGATACCCTGCACCTGGTGCACGCCGATGGATCCGTCGAGCCGGTCCCCACCTACCGCGGCGAGGGCATGGCGTTCGGCTGAATTCCGTTCTCGCACAGGCTCATGAAGGTGCCCAGGGTGCGCAGTCCGGCCGGGGTCGACGGTAAGTACTGGGTCAGTGCTCGCGATCGGATCAGTATCGCGGCCCACTGACCGCGAGAGACGGCGACGTTGAGTCGGTTGCGCGAGAGCAGAAATGACATGCCACGCGGAACGTCCTCGATCGCCGATGCCGCCATCGAGATCAACACCACCGGTGCCTGTCGGCCCTGGAACTTGTCGACGGTTCCGACCGAGACGTCACCCAGTCCGGCGGCCCCGAAACGCTCGAGGATGACGGCGACCTGAGCGTTGTAGGCCGCGACGACGAGGAAGTCGGACTGTTCCATCGGCCGAGCGCCGTCGAACGACTCGGGGTTGCTCCACGATCGACCCAGTAGACCCTGCACTCGTGCGACGATCTCCTCGGCCTCTTCCATCGAGTCCGTGGAGTTACCGTGATGGTCCAGATAGACGACGTGCAGGCCGGGCTCCAGCCCGGACAGTGAACGAGCCTGTGTGACAGCCTTGTTGGACTGGAGTTTGCCCTCGTACGACAGCGCCGAGACGGGCGCGCACAGATCCGGATGCATCCGCCACGTCGTCGCCAGGAAGTACCCGCGATCGGCGGGCAGCGTGGGGTGACCGTCGGTGATCCAGCCCAGGGCGGATTCGTCGACGAGTTCGGGGTGGGTCCCCTGGCTGACCTGCGGCAGCTGTGCCGGGTCGCCGAGCAGCAGCAGGTTGCGTGCAGACACCGAGACGGCGATGGTGTTGGCCAGCGAGAACTGCCCGGCCTCGTCGACGACCAGCAAATCCAGGGCCCCGCGCGGTATCCGGCCGGGGTTGGAGAAGTCCCAGGCGGTACCGCCGATGACGCAGCCCTCCTCGGCGTCGGTGACGAAACGGGCGTAGTCGGTGGGTTCGACGACGGTGTGGGCGGTCGGGGCCTTCTTGCCCACCTTGGCCGGGTCCACCCCGGCCGCCACGATGGTGTCCAGCAAATTGTTCACCACGTGATGAGACTGGCCCACCACGCCGATGCGCCAGTGATGGACATCGACCAGTTCGGCGATCACCCGCGCGGCGGTGTAGGTCTTCCCGGTCCCTGGTGGGCCTTGAACGGCCACGTAGGAGTTCGCCAGATCGAGCAGCGCTGCGGTGACCGCAGCTGCGTAGTCGTGGCCCTGGACCGCGGGAAGGCCTTTGCCGGAACGGGTTCGGGGCGCGGACAGCGTCAACAGATCGGCGATGGCCGTACGCGGAAGGTGGGGCAGGGCGGCGCTGACCTCGGCGGCAACGGCGACGATCGCCTCTTCGAGGTATTTTGTCGCCGGCGGCGGCTCGGGCGCCGTCGCGATGGGAAAGTCGGTGTATTCGGTTACGCCCTTGCGCAGGTTCTCCTGCACGACGACCATGTCGAGGGTGCCCTCGTAGCCGGCCTGGACGATCTCGACCGACGTGGTCGCGCGATGGGGCGGTTGCTGTTTCGGCAGCCCTTCCGGAGCCGGTTCTGCGTAGAGGAGTTTGACCTTCGAGCTCGACAGCACGCCGTTGCTCAGATGTCCCAGCAGTTTGATCTGTCGCCGTAAGACCCGCTGTGTGGGTGCCGTTTTCATCCAGTCGTGCACCAGTTCCGCGCGTTCGACTTTCAATACGTCCGCCGCGTCGGGCCACTCGTCCATCGGATGAGTCAGTCGATCGAAGTGGGCCCACCAGAACGGCTTTCGCTCGCGGCGGTGGTAGCCGATGGCACCGGCGAACAGGGCCACGGCCTGCTGCGTCGGGGTGCGGTCCCAGGGCAGTCCCGCGTACTCGGCAAGTTCGAGCTCCAGCGGGCTCGCGGTGTCGGAGGCGCTCTTGTCGAGGTCGAGCTCCTGGTTCACCCGCGGCGGAACACCGGCGTCCGATGCGCGTTCGAGCAACCAATCACGCAGTCGCAGAGTCGATTCGCAGTCGGTACGGTTGTACTCGGCAATATCCGCCAGGAGAGCGGCGGCCTCGACATCCTTGCCCTGATCCCGCAGATCGCACCAGTTCGCGTATTCGACGATCGATGCGGCGGCGTCGGTGACGTCCCCGTCGCGGGCGGCGGGCATGTACAGCGGTTCGAGTTTCTTGATGCTGTAGGACCGAGCTCCGATGCGTACCGCAGACCGCACGACGGGATACAGGTCTACCAATACGTTGTCCCGCAGCATGTTGTCGACGGCGTCCTCGCCCACTCCGTAGCGCCCGGCCAATCGCAGCAGCGCGGTCTTCTCGTACGGCGCGTAGTGGTAGACGTGCATGTTCGGGTGTGCGGCGCGGCGTGCGGAGACGTAGTCGAGGAAGTCGATCAGGGCACGGCGTTCCTGTGCGCGATCGTGCGCCCAGAACGGAAGGAATTCACCGTCGGCGGTGTAGACGCCGAACAGGTACTCGAGCCCCCACTCGCTACTACCGGCTTCGGCCCACAGTGGGTCGCCCTCGAAGTCGAAGAAGATGTCGCCCGGATCGGGTTCGGGGATCACCCTGAGAGCGTCGGCGTCGAAGATCTCGAATTGCGGTTCTCCGCTGTGCTCCTGGCGAACCTGTAGTGCCGCCTGGGCGCGCAAGTTCGCTGTCGTACGAGTGGACATCCCGTCGAGGATCCCCGTCGACGAGGCCAGCTCGTCCACCGTGGTGATTCCTGCGTCGAGCAGCTTCTCCCGGGTACTCGCGCGCATGCCGGCGACGAGAACCAGGTCTCGGTGCTGTTCCACTTCGACCGAGCAGGCCTCGCACTGCCCGCACCCGGAGTAACGCGTATCGAACCAATCGACGACGGTGCCTTCGGCGTGGTGCTCGTCGAGGATGTGTTGCAGATGATCCCGGGACTGCCGGTAGACCGGAAGTATCTCGGCGAGAGCGTGAACGGAGTCGCTGCCGTCACCGAGCACGAGGTGTACGTCGTCGCTCGGGGTGACTCCGCCGGCCCGCAGCGCATCTGCGTACGCCGCCAACTGCAGCAGCGCCGGCACCTTTGCGTGTCGCGACAGCTTGGTGTCGTACACGCCGTAGCCAGAACCCTCTGCCACCAGAAAGTCGCAGAAGCCGAGGAACCGGCCGTCGAAAAATGTCGCCTCGTACACCACAGGGGTGCGCGCGGTCAGCGCGGTGAAGGTTGCCCACGCGGCGTCGGCCAGTTCCTGGGCGGTGCGCCCCGGTCTGTCCATCGTCAGGACGCCGCCGGGATAGCGCAGCTCGAACGCCTCGAGTTGGCGCCGTTCGTGCTCGAATCCGAGTGCGGACGTGCGGTCGAGCATGGGGTCCGGTTCGGTGGCAGCGCGCGGGATCAGTCCGGTCAACCCGTCGAGTCGGCGAAGCAGTGCAAATTCGCAGGACGCCGCCGCTGCGAGGTCGCTGGCGCTGTAGACGACCCGATCGCCGAGGAGGAACACAAGTGCCCACCCTAGCCATCGACGACAGCGGCTCCGGTCACGTTGCGCGCGGATGCCGACGAGAGGAGGCAAAATGATCGAATGCCATTTTTCGACGGAGCCACCGGTGCTGTCCATTACCGAAATTGGACCGTTCCCGATGCTCGTTTCGGTCTTGTGTTCCTCCATGGTCTCGGTCAGAACAGCGGCCACTATCACCGGTTCGCCCGGGTGCTGAACGGTCGCGGAGTGGACGTGTGGGCGGTCGACCATGTCGGCCACGGTCTCACCGAAGGGGAGTTGACCGACGCGGCTCAGATAGCTGGCCTGGCTCAGAATGCGCTGCAGCTGCTCGACATCGCCGAGGCCGAACATCCCGAATTGTCGTTTGCGCTGATGGGGCACTCGTTGGGTGCCGCGACGGCCATCGCAGCGCTCGGCGCGCATCCGGAGGCGGTTCGATGCGCTGTGCTGTGCGGCACTCCGAAGTCGGTGACCGGCGCTTCCGACGACCTCGCGGACAATGTGATTCCGATCCTCGCCGTGCACGGTGTCGACGACCGCTTGGCTCCGGTCGATGCGGTTCGCGAGTGGATCGCCGGTGTGCCCGACGCGTCCCTGCACGAGTTCGACGACGGCGGCCACGACCTGCTGCACGAGAAGATTCACCTGCAGGTGACGTTGGCGGTCGCGGAGTTTCTCGACGCGCACATGTCCTGACCCGAGAACCGAGAAAGGGCCCGGCGTGCACAGCACGTCGGGCCCTTTCACTCGCGGTCGATCTAGGAGTAGATGGCCTCGATGTCGCTGCCACGTTCGGAGTGGATGATGTTGCGCTTGAGCTTCATCGTCGGGGTGAGCTCACCGGTTTCGACGGTGAAGTCGTTCTCGAGGATCGTGTACTTCTTGATCTGCTCGGGGTTGGAGACCTTCTTGTTGGCCTCGGCCACGGCCTTGTCGATCTCGGCGACGAGGTCGGCGTTCTTCGACAGCTCCGAGAACGGGATGTCGGCAGAAAGGCTGTGGCGTTCGAGCCAGCCCGGCAGTGCCTCGGGATCGAGGGTGATCAGGGCACCTATGAACGGCTTGGCATCGCCCACGACGAGGCACTGGCTGATAATCGCGTTGGCGCGCAGGGCGTCCTCGAGCACCGCGGGGGCAACGTTCTTGCCGCCTGCGGTGACGATGATTTCCTTCTTGCGGCCGGTGATCGAGACAAAGCCTTCCTGGTCGATCGACCCGAGGTCGCCGGTGTGGAACCAGCCGTCGACGATCGCTTCGGCGGTGGCCTTCTCGTTGTGCCAGTAGCCGCTGAACACCACCGGGCCCTTGAGCAGCAGTTCGCCGTCCTCGGCGACCTTGACCGCGTGGCCGTCGATGGGCTTGCCGACGGTGCCGACGCGCTGTTCCTTGGTGGTGTTGACGGTGACGGCCGCGCTGGTCTCGGTCAGTCCGTAGCCCTCGTAGACCGGGACGCCCGCGCCGCGGAAGAAGTGGCCGAGGCGAGCGCCGAGGGGGCCGCCGCCCGAGACCGCACGATCGCAGTTGCCGCCGAGGGCTGCCCGCAACTTGGAGTAGACGAGCTTGTCGAAGACCGTGTGCTTGAGATTCAGCACCAGGCCCGCGCCGCCCTTCTCCTGGGCCTCACTCCACTCGATGGCCGTCGCGGCGGCCTTGTCGAAGATGCTGCCCTTGCCGCCGTCGTGTGCCTTCTGCTTGGCCGAGTTGTAGACCTTCTCGAACACGCGCGGCACCGAGAGAATGAAGTTCGGCTTGAAGACGGCGAACTGATCCACCAGTGTCGATACGTCCGAGGTGTGGCCCACGGTCACCTTCGACTCGAACGAGCCGAACGACACCGCGCGGGCGAACACGTGCGCCATCGGGAGGAACATCAATGTGCGGTTGCCCTCGCGCATGGAGTCGTGCAGGGCGATCTGGGTGGCCTGAACCTCGGCGTAGAAGTTGGCGTGTGTCAGCTGAACGCCCTTGGGGCGACCGGTGGTGCCCGAGGTGTAGATCAGGGTGGCAGGCGAGGCCGCGGTGACCTGGTGCCGACGGGTATGCACGTCCTCGTCGCTGACTCCGGCACCGCGGGTGGTCAGCTCGTCGACGGCACCGGCGTCGATCTGCAGCACCTCGCGCAGATCCTTGGCCCCTTCGGTGACCTCTTTGAGGGACGAGGCATGTTTCGCGGTCTCGACGACGAGCAACTTGGTCGCCGAGTCCTCGAGGATCCACTGGGCCTGGTCGGCCGAGGAGGTCTCGTAGATCGCGACGGTGCATCCGCCCGCGGTCCAGATGGCGTAGTCGAGAACGACCCATTCGTAGCGCGTCGCGCTGAGAATCGCGACGCGGTCACCGAGCTCGATGCCCGACGCGATCAGGCCCTTGGCTACGGCCGTGACCTCTTTGGCGAACTGGCCCGCTGTGACGTCGGTCCAGGTGCCGTTCACGAGTCGCTGGAACGGTACGAGGTTCGGCGATTCCTTCTCGTACCGGAAGACGGTGTCGGCCATGGAAGCGTCGTCGGGAATGGTGAACGACGCCGGCACAGAATATTCGCGCACTGCTGGACCCCTTACGGAAAGAAAGCGTGGTAGTTGTGCATTTCATCACACCCCAGTCCGTAACGCACCACCGAGGGTGTCCGGTTTGTGAATTTTTGGTCGGCTCAGGGGGGAGTTGAGTGTGACTCGGAGTACAACTTATCCGTCCTCAGCCGCCCCTTGCCGCCGGGTCGGGTCTGTGAGGCTGCTCGCACGAGGTGCCGGTGTCACCGTTTTCGTCACCTGATCAGCGTAGAAGGGGTCGCAGGGGTCGAGCAGGTACTAAACTCGGCGATATATGAGCACTTCAGAATCTGATCAGGATGCCGCCGTGACGTCTGACGAGACGAGTTCGACCCCTCCCGTCCAGGGCCACGCAGGTGAGTCGCCTTCGACGACGGCTGACGACATCACCTTTGCCGATCTCGGAATCGACGAGCGGGTCTTGAAGGCCCTGCGCGACGTTGGTTACGAGAGCCCGTCGCCTATTCAGGCGGCCACCATCCCGCCGTTGATGGCAGGTAACGACGTCGTCGGCCTCGCGCAGACCGGAACCGGCAAGACCGCTGCGTTCGCGGTGCCGATCCTGTCCCGTCTCGACGTCTCGCGTCGGGTGCCGCAGGCTCTGGTGCTCGCGCCGACGCGCGAGCTGGCGCTCCAGGTCGCCGAGGCGTTCGGCAAGTACGCCACCCACATTCCGGGTCTGCACATCCTGCCGATCTACGGCGGCCAGGCGTACGGCATTCAGCTCTCCGGCCTGCGCAAGGGTGCCCAGATCATCGTCGGAACGCCGGGCCGTGTGATCGACCACCTCGAGAAGGGCACGCTCGACCTGTCCGGGCTCGAATATCTCGTGCTCGACGAGGCCGACGAGATGCTCAAGATGGGGTTCCAAGAGGACGTCGAGCGCATCCTGTCCGACACTCCCGAATACAAGCAGGTCGCTTTGTTCTCGGCCACGATGCCGGCCGCGATTCGCAAGATCTCGAAGCAGTATCTGCACGACCCGGTGGAGATCACCGTCAAGACCAAGACGTCGACGGCACCGAACATCACCCAGCGGTACGTGCAGGTTGCGCATCAGCGCAAGCTCGAGGCCCTCACTCGAATCTTCGAGGTCGAAGAGTTCGAGGCCATGATCATGTTCGTGCGAACCAAGCAGGCCACCGAGGAGCTCGCCGAAAAGTTGCGTGCACGGGGCTTCTCTGCCGCCGCGATCAACGGCGACATCGTGCAGGCTCAGCGTGAGCGCACCATCGGCCAGCTCAAGAACGGCCAGATCGACATTCTGGTGGCCACCGACGTTGCGGCCCGTGGTCTCGATGTCGACCGCATCTCGCACGTCATCAACTACGACATCCCGCACGACACCGAGTCCTACGTGCACCGCATCGGCCGCACCGGCCGCGCCGGTCGAGCCGGCGAGGCGCTGCTGTTCGTCGCGCCGCGCGAGCGCCACCTTCTGAAGGCCATCGAGCGCGCGACGCGTCAGCCCATCACCGAGATGCAGCTGCCCAGTGTCGACGACGTCAACGCACAGCGGGTCACCAAGTTCGGTGATTCCATCACCGAGAGTCTCGGTAACGAGAATCTGGCGTTGTTCCGTCGTCTCATCGAGGACTACGAGCGCGAGCACGACGTTCCCCTGGTCGACATCGCGGCAGCGCTGGCCATCCAGTCGCGCGACGGGGAGGCATTCCTGCTCAAGCCCGAGCCGCCTGCCCCGGCTCGCGCACCCCGTGAGCCGCGTGAGCCGCGTCCGCCTCGTACGTTCGACGAGGATGCGGCCAGCTCGCATCACCGTAAGACGGGCCAGGAGATGGCGACGTACCGCATCAGCGTCGGAAAGCGTCATCACGTTGCTCCCGGTGCCATCGTCGGTGCCATCGCCAACGAAGGCGGACTTCGCCGAAGCGACTTCGGGCACATCAGCATTCGGCCCGATCACTCGCTGGTCGAGCTACCGGCCGATCTCGCCGACGAGACGGTCGAGGCGTTGCGCCGTACCCGCATCAGCGGCGTGCTGATTCAGCTGCAACCCGACTCCGGCCCTCCCGGGCGCAGCGGCGGCGGAAAGTTCAGGGGCAAGCGCTAGATCGGCTTCGCCGCACGTGCACGGCGGAGCCTGCGGTCGTTCCGCAGGCTCCTTTCCGATCTCGTAGCCCACTACGAATTTCCGTGCACCACGCGCGGCGTTTGGTGGCAGAGGCCACGGGTATCCGCCCATGCATGACCAATGTCACTCTGCGTGTCAACGGGATCGATCGCGAGCTGGACTGCGACACCCGAACCACCCTGCTCGACGCCTTACGAGAGAACCTCGACCTCATCGGGGCCAAGAAGGGGTGCGATCACGGGCAGTGCGGTGCCTGCACCGTTCTGGTGGACGGTCGCCGGATCAATAGTTGCCTGACGTTCGCTGTCGCGCAGCACGATCGCGAGATCACCACGGTCGAGGGGCTGTCCGACGGCGACACGCTGCACCCGGTGCAGCAGGCCTTCGTCGATCGTGACGCGTTCCAGTGCGGGTACTGCACGTCCGGGCAGATCTGCTCGGCCGTCGCGGTGATCGAAGAGGCCAAGCAGGGATGGCCGAGCGCGGTCACCGAGGACCTCGAGGCCACCGACGTCGAACTCGATTCCGATGAAGTGCGAGAACGTATGAGCGGCAACCTCTGTCGCTGCGGTGCCTACGCCAACATCGTTCCGGCCGTGCAGGACGCATCGTGAAGACCTTCCAGTACGACGCCGCCACCGCGGTAGACGACGCAGTGGCCCGCCTCGCCCAGGACGAGCACGCGATGGTGCTCGGCGGAGGAACCAACCTCGTCGATCTGATGAAGCTCGGGGTTTCGAGCCCGTCGACTCTGATCGATGTGACGCGATTGCCGTTGCACGACATCGAGATAATCGCCGACGGTTCCCTGCGCATCGGTGCGGCCGTGACCAACAGCGACCTCGCCGTGCATCCGGTGGTGCGTCAGCGCTACCCGGTGCTCTCGCGGGCGGTGCTCTCCGGTGCGTCGGGCCAATTACGCAATATGGCGACCACCGGCGGAAACCTGTTCCAGCGCACTCGATGTGTGTACTTCATGGACTCTTCGAAGCCGTGCAACAAGCGCGAACCAGGCTCGGGCTGCCCTGCGCGCACGGGTGAACACCGAAACCTGGCCGTTCTCGGGGCATCGCAGGCCTGCGTGGCGACGCACCCGTCGGACATGGCGGTTGCGCTGTCGGCGCTCGATGCGCGCATCGTCGTTCGCGGAGTCGGCGGCGAACGTGTTCTCGCGATCGACGACTTCTTCCGGCTCCCGGGGGACGAGCCCGAGCGCGACAATACGGTGGCTCGGGACGAGATCGTCACGGCCATCGAGATTCCGCAGCCGGCCGACACCGCCGTCTCCACCTACCGCAAGGTGCGGGATCGACAGTCCTACGCATTCGCGATCGCCTCGGTTGCCGCTGTTGTCGACGTCGAGGACGGGATCGTGCGCGGAGTGTCTATCGCTCTGGGCGGCGTCGCGCACAAGCCGTGGCGAGCACATACCGCCGAGCACGCATTGTTGGGCACGGCCGCCGAGGAGGCGTCGTTCCGGCGGGCTATGGCACTCGAACTCGATGCTGCAGAGCCGTTGCGCGACAACGCGTTCAAGATTCCGTTGGTGATCAATCTCGTTACCCGCACTTTGGTCGAACTCGTGGAATCGAGCGCTACGAAAGAAATGGGAGACCGATCATGACGGCCTCGATCGGACAGTCGATTCAGCGCACCGAATCGATCGCCAAAGTCACCGGCAGGGCGCGCTACGCCGCGGAACAGCCGCCGGCCGTCGGGCAGTTGTACGCCTGGTACGTGCCCGCAACAGTTCCCGTTGGGACGGTCGAGCACGTCGAACTCGCTACCGACCCCGCGGTGCACGCCGTCCTGTGGCACGGCAACGCCGAGAAGCTGGGCGAGGTCGAAGACGTCGAACTGCATGTGCTGCAGTCGCACACCGTCGCGTATCGCGGCCAGATCGTGGCCGTCGTAGTGGCCGAGACCCTCCAAGCCGCGCGGGCCGCCGCTGCTCAGGTGCAGGTGCGGTACACCGATGTTCGCACACCCGACAACACGTTGACCGCCGAGCACAGGTCGCTCTACGCGCCCGAGTCCGTCAATGCGGGGTTCCCCACCGACGTGACCATCGGCGATCCGGACGCGGCGCTGGCCTCGGCCGAGCACGTCGTCGACAACTGGTACTCGACCGCTCCGATGCACAACAGTCCGATGGAGCCGCATGCCACCACGGCGCAGTGGTCCGAGGGTGTGCTGACGGTCTGGGACTCGACGCAGGCACCGTCGGGCGTTCAAGGTGATCTGGCCACGGTGTTCGGCCTCGAAACCGAGAACGTTCGCGTGATCGCGGAGAACGTCGGCGGCGGATTCGGCGCGAAGGGAAGCACTCGGCCCAATGCGGTCCTCGCCGCGATGGCTGCACGGGCCACCGGCAAGACCGTCAAGCTGGTCCTGCCGAGGCAGGCTCTGTTCGATGTCGTGGGTTACCGCACCCCGACGCTCAATCACGCTCGGCTCGGTGCTGATTCGAGCGGCACGTTGGCAGCGATCGCGCATGATTCGTTTCAGCAGACCAGTACGATCTTCGAGTTCTGTGAGCAGACCTCGGAATCGACTCGGCACATCTACGCGGCCCCGAACCGTCGAACCAACCACCGACTCGCACAGCTGGACGTCGGTACCCCGCGGTGGATGCGGGCACCCGGAGAGGCACCCGGCATGTTCGCCGTCGAGACGGCCATCGACGAATTGGCCGTGGCCACCGGTATCGATCCGATCGACCTGCGCATCCGGAACGAGCCGGACGTCGATCCCGCCAGTGGCAACCCGTTCAGCTCACGCAGCGTGGTCCAGTGCCTTCGCGAGGGAGCCGAGAAGTTCGGCTGGGATCACCGCGACTCGACGCCGGGTAGGCGCACAGAAGGCAACGTTCTCGTGGGCATGGGGGTCGCGACGGCGAGTTACCCGGTGCTGATTTCGCCGAGTACCGCGGCGGCGCGAGTGGAGCAGGACGGCTCGATCACGGTATCCGTCGCCGCGTCGGACATCGGTACCGGTGCGCGGACCGTGCTGCGTCAGATTGCTGCCGATGCTCTCGAGGTCGATGCAGATGCCGTCACACTCGAACTCGGCGACAGCGCTCTGCCGAAAGCTCCTGGAGCCGGAGGCTCCTCGGGCACCTCGTCGTGGGGCTGGGCCGTCACCAAGGTCTGTCATGCGCTGAAGGATCAGGGTCCGTTTCAGCCGGGCAACTCCGCCGAGGCCGACACCACCGACGACGTCGAAGGGCAGAAGGAGCTGGCGCGCATGGCGTTCGGCGCGCAGTTCGCCGAGGTGGCCGTCGACATCGACACCGGTGAAGTGCGGGTGCGTCGGATGCTCGGGGTCTTCGGCATCGGCGCGGTGATGAATCCGCGGCTGGCTCGGTCTCAGCTCATCGGCGGTATGACGTTCGGGCTCGGGATGGCGCTGATGGAAAATGGCATCATCGATCACGAGTTCGGCGGGTTCGCCAACCACGACCTCGCCGAGTACCACATTCCGGCGTGTGCGGACGTCACGGATCTCGAGGCCGTGTGGATCGACGAGGTCGATACGGAACTCGCTCCGATGGGCGGCAAGGGAATCGGCGAAATCGGTGCGGTCGGTTCATCGGCGGCCATCGGGAACGCGGTCTACAACGCCACCGGCGTCCGAGTCCGCGACCTGCCGATCACCCTGGACAAGGTGCTCCCGCACCTCTAGAGCGGCTTCGCCGCATGTGAGTGGTAATTCGACCCCTGCTACGAAGTTCCACTCACATGGGGCGCAGCCCCTCTACGCCAATATCCGCTGCAGGAACTGTCGGGTGCGGGGCTCGGTCGGGTTCACGAGTACCTGTTCAGGTGTGCCCCGTTCGAGGACGACGCCGTTCTCGATGAACAACACCTGATCGGCGACTTGCTGGGCGAAGCGAATTTCGTGGGTGACGATCACCATCGTCCAGCCCTCGGCGGCAAGGCTTTTGATGACGGCCAGTACTTCGCCCACGAGTTCGGGATCGAGGGCCGAGGTGGGCTCGTCGAACAGCATCAGTTTGGGGTGCAGAGCGAGGGCGCGAGCAATTCCGACGCGCTGCTGCTGGCCGCCGGAGAGCTGGAACGGGTAGCGATCGGACTTGGCGTCGAGGCCGATCTGGTCGAGGATTGCATGAGCGTCGCGGACGGCGTCCTCCTTGGCCCGCTTCTGCACGATCACCGGTCCCTCGATGATGTTCTGCAGCACCGTCTTGTGCGGAAACAGATTGTGGCTCTGGAACACCATGCCGCTCTGAGCCCGGAAATGCCGGAGTTGCGCCGCGCCGACGGGTTCGGCGAAATCCACCGACACCTCGCCGATTCGGATGATCCCTGCGTCGGCTCGGTCGAGTGCGTTCAATGTGCGGAGCACCGTGGTCTTGCCGGATCCGGACGGCCCGATGATGACGGTGACGGTGCCGGAGGGCACGGTGAACGAGATGTCCTTCAGCACCTCGAGTGGCCCGAACGACTTCTTCAGAGCGGATACTTCCAGCAGGTCTGTCATTTCGCCACGTACCTGTCGAGTCGGACTTCGAGCTTGCCTTGGAAGAACGAGAGAACGATGCAGATCAGCCAGTAGTAGAGCGCTGCAACGGAGTAGAGGGTGAAGAAGTCGAAGGTCGGTGCCGCCGCGAGTTGCGCGACGCGCAGGAGCTCGGTCACCAGGATGGTCGACGCGAGCGAGGTGTCCTTGACCAACGAGATCAGCGTGTTCGACAGCGGCGGTACCGCGGTGCGCAGTGCTTGCGGAAGAACGATGCGCTGCAGCGTGGTTCGGTATCCCATGCCGATGGTCTGCGCGGCCTCCCATTGGCCCTTGGGCACGCTCAGTATCGCCGCACGGATGACCTCAGCGGCATAACCGCCGACGTTCAACGAGAACGCGACCACTGCGGCCGGGAACGGCGAGATGACGATGCCGAACTGCGGTAGCCCGTAGAAAATGATGAACAGCTGCAGCAGCAGGGGAGTGCCGCGAATGATCGAGACGTAGAACCGGGCGACCGCAGCGAGCGGCTTCATCGACGAGATGCGGGCCAACGCGACCGCGAGGGCAATGACGAGTCCAACGACAAAACTGATGGCGGTCAGCGGAATGGTCATCGTGACAGTGGCTTTGAGCATCGGCCACAGGTTGTCGAGGACCAACTGAGTTTTGGACGGTGCCGTCGATGCGGCGTCGTCGCTCACCGGAACCACGGTGTCCGCCGTCGGTGCGGCGACGTCGCTACCGAAGTACTTCTTCGAGATCTCGGCAATGGTGCCGTTCTCACGCAGCGTGTCGACGGCCGTATCGACCTCGTCCATCAGGCCGCTGTTCTTGCGGGCCACGAAGGATTGGAGTGTTGTGTCTCCGGTCTCGCCGGCAATCTTCACACCGGTGTCGCCGGTCTGCTGTAGGTATTCGGCGATCGCGAGGGAGTCGTTGACGGTGGCGTCGACGCGGCCGTCCTTGACAAGGGTGACCGCCTGGACGAAGCCTTCGACGGCTTCGACGTTGGCACCTGCGTTCGCAGCGACCTCGGCCCAGTTGCTCGTCGAGGATTGGGCGGTGGTCTTGCCGGCCAGGTCGGCCAGAGTGGAAATAGTGGAGTCGTCTGCAGCAGTGAGGATCTGACCTTCCGACACCGTGTACGGCGTGGACACGTCGTATGCCGATTGCCGGGCCGGGGTGATCGAGACCTGGTTGGCGATGAGGTCGAATCGCTGCGATTGCAGGCCGGCGAATATCGAATCGAACGGCGTCTGCACGAAGTCGACACGCACTCCCAGTTCCGCACCGACGGCGTTGATGACGTCGATGTCGTACCCGGTGAGCTGCCCGTCCGCGCCCTGATAGCTGAACGGGCTGTAGGTGCCTTCGGTGCCGACCACCAGCACCCCGTCGTCGCGGACACGGTCCAGCAACGACTGCGAGGACGAGCTGCATCCGGACAACCCCAGTATGGCGATCAGAATCGCGACCAGAGCAAGGGTAGATCTGCGCACCATCCGCGCCTGCTTTCACCGTAACTACGAGTGCACCGAAACCTACCCGTCGATCTCCAATTCCGCTGACACCACCACGGTGTTGTTCATCGGTAGTGCGGCCACCCCGAGTGCAGTGCGTGCATGCGCACCGATTTCGGGACCGAAGATCGCCAGTACCAGATCGGAGAAGCCGTTGACCACCGTCGTGGTCTGGGTGAAGCCGTGATCGGCATTGACCGACCCGGTGACGGTGAGCCACGCGCTGATTCGATCGAGATCGCCGACGGCGCGGGCGACGCTACCGAGGAGAGCCAATGCGGTGTCGCGCGCGGCATCGGTGGCTGCGTCGAGACTCACGTGCGACGGGACTGCGCCGAACGGGCCCGCCAGGGTCCCGTCCGGGGCCAACGGAGAATGCCCCGAGGCGAACACTCGGTTGCCACGTACCCGCACCCACTCGAACGAGAACTCGAAACCAGGCGGCGCGGTCGGTTCCCCGGGCAACGTGAAACCGAGTTCGGTGATGCGGCGTTCGATCTCCATGAACGAAAATCCTGTCAGACCGCGACACCGTTGATGGTGCGAACGGTCCAGCGCGAACCATCGTGTTCGAGGGTGGAGACTCCGGCGTTGAGGATGCGCGGGGAGTGCCGCCGCCGGATCGCGTCGAAGATCGCTCGGATCACGCCGCCGTGCGCCACGGCGATCACCGCGGAGTCCGGAAATTGCCCGGCGATCTCGTCCACGCCGCGCACGCCACGCACGATCAGATTCGAGCGCGGCTCCAAGCCGGGGTACATGCCGTTCGGCCAGTGCGAATACGCATCCCAGTCGGTGAATCCTTCGGCCTCGCCGAAGTGTCGTTCGGCCAGATCGGGGAACTCGGCGGTGCGTGCCAGGCCGAGGTGTGCACCGATGATGTCGGCGGTTTCGGCTGCTCGGACCAACGGTGAACTGACCAGGTGGTCCCACTGGCGGTACTCGAGTTCGTATCCGGCCTCGCGGGCCTGAGCACGGCCGGTGTCGTTGAGCGGAATGTCCGACGAGCCCTGCAGACGCCCGTGCAGATTCCAGTTCGTTTCACCGTGTCGAACCAGTGCCAGAAAAGTCATAGTGAGCGGAGAATATCCCAGAGTTACCAGGGAGTACGGTCGATACGAAGATACATGAACGAGCTTGGAGGATTGTCGATGAATCTTGCCCTGACAGAAGAAGAGGCCGCGTTCCGTGACGAGATGCGGACGTTCTTCACTACGAAGGTCCCTGCCGAGATTCGCGAGAAGAGCGCGACGGGTCAGGAGTTGAGCAAGGACGAGGTGGTTACGACCATGCGAATCCTCAACGAGAACGGCTTGGCGGTGCCACATTGGCCCGCCGAGTTCGGCGGCCGCGACTGGACCGCCGTGCAGCGTCACATCTGGCTCGACGAAATGCAGCTGGCGTCGGTACCCGAGCCCCTGGCCTTCAACGCCTCGATGGTCGGCCCGGTCATCGCGACGTTCGGGTCTCAGGAGCTCAAGGAAAAGTTTCTGCCCAAGACGGCGAACCTCGACATCTGGTGGTGTCAGGGCTTCTCCGAGCCCGAGGCCGGCTCGGACCTGGCGTCGTTGCGCACTACCGCCATCCGCGACGGTGACGACTACATCGTCAACGGACAGAAGACGTGGACCACGCTCGGCCAGTACGCCGACTGGATCTTCGCGCTCGTGCGGACCAACCCGGACGCGCCGAAGAAGCAGGCCGGAATCTCCTTCCTGCTCATCGATCTGAACACCCCCGGCATCGAGATGCGGCCCATCAAGCTGATCGACGGCAGCGTCGAGGTCAACGAGGTCTTCTTCGACAACGTCCGCGTTCCGGCCGAGAACCTCGTCGGCGAGGAGAACCAGGGTTGGAGTTACGCCAAGTTCCTGCTCGGTAACGAGCGCACCGGCGTCGCCCGGGCCGGACACACGAAAGTGCATCTTGGACAGGCGAAGAAGCACGCCGCACAGACCAAGGTCGGAAGCGGCACGCTGCTCGAGGACCCTCTGTTCGCCGCCAAGATGGCCGAGGTCGAGAACGAACTGCTCGCCCTGGAGCTCACTCAGTTGCGACTGGTGTCCAGCTCGGACGACGGCAAGCCGAATCCGGCCTCGTCCATTCTCAAGCTGCGGGGATCGGAATTGCAGCAGGCCACAACCGAATTGCTGATGGACGTCGCAGGCCCGGACTCACTGCCCTACGAGGCGGGCGAGGACATCGAGAGCGAGGGCTGGGCGCAGCGTTCGGTTCCGGGGTATCTCAACTACCGCAAGGTGTCGATCTACGGCGGCTCGAACGAGGTTCAGCGCACCATCATCGCCTCTGCGATTCTCGGACTGTAAGGGAGCATCTGAAGACATGGATTTCGAACTCAACGAAGAGCAGAAGTTGCTGCGCGACACCACTCGTGAGGTGCTCACGCGGGCCTACGACACCGAGAAGCGCAACAAAATCGTTGCCGGTGACCTGGGCTGGAGCACCGACGTCTGGAAGCAGCTGGCCGAGGTCGGCTTGCTGGGTCTGACGTTCAGCGAGGAAGACGGCGGCATGGACGCCGGACCCGTGGAGATCATGGCGGTGATGACCGAGGTCGGACGACGCCTCGCACCTGAGCCGATCCTCGATGCCGTGCTCGTCCCGGGCGGATTGATCTCCGAGCTGGGCAGCGCCGAACAGCGCTCGCGGCTCCTGCCGCCGGTGGCCGAGGGATCATCGATGTTGGCGTTCGCGCACAACGAATCCGGCAGCCGTTGGCCCAACATCGAGGTCGCCACCACTGCCACCGAGGACGGTGGGTCGTGGTCGATCAACGGTGTCAAGAATCCGGTACCGCACGGCGGTAGCGCGGACGTGATCGTCGTCAGTGCGGTGCTGCCCGCCGGAGGAACCGGACTGTTCGTCGTCGACGCCGACGCGACCGGTCTCACGCGCAAGTCCTACGCCACCCACGACGGTCAGCGCGCCGCACAGATCGAATTCGTGGACGTCGCGGCCGAGCCGCTCGGCACCGCCGAGAACGCGGTTGCGGCGATCACCGGTGCCGAGGTTCGGGCGCAGGCCGCGTTGTGCGCCGAGGCTATCGGCGCCATGGAAGAGGCGCTGCGGCTGACCACCGATTACCTCAAGGCGCGCAAGCAGTTCGGGGTTCCGCTGGCCAAGTTCCAGGCGCTCACCTTCCGCGCTGCGGACATGTACGTGCTGCTCGAACTCGCCCGCAGCATGAGTCTGTACGCCACGATGTCGTTGGCGGACGGCAACGTCGACCCGACCATTGCGTCGCGCGCGAAGCTGCAGATCTCGCGGTCCGGTCGCAAGCTCGGCCAGGAGGCGATTCAGTTGCACGGCGGAATCGGCGTCACCGCCGAATATCCGGTCGGGCACTACACCAGTCGGCTCGTGGCCATCGAGCACACGCTCGGTGGTGCCGACGAGCACCTGCGCATCCTGGCGTCGAAGGTCTCCGATCACGACCTCATCGGGATCTGACTCTCGGTACATACGGCGAAACGACTCGGGCCCGGCCACCTTCCACAGGTGACCGGGCCCGAGGTCGTCGTGCGAGGTGTCAGCTACCCGAATCTGCCTGGACCACAAGGTCGGCCACGGCCGCGGGGTTCGAGACCAAGATCGCGTGCGAGCCCGGCACCTCGGTCACCTGAGCTCCGGCGCGCTGGGCCATGAATCGTTCGGCCGATGTGGGGATGATCTGATCCTGCTGGGGGATCAGTGCCCACGACGGAGTATCCGCCCACGACGGCGGGCCGCTCGGCTCGAGCAGTGCCCCGGCGGCGATGGTCTTCTGGTGAGCGACCATGCGCGCAGCCTGCTCCTCGCTCACGTCGGGCGCGAAGAACGGGCGAAACAGAGCGGGTGTGATGTACGAGTCGACGTTCTTGCCGATCAGGTTGGACGAGTCGTCGACGATCGACAGACCGATCACCGGTGGGACCAGGGCCGTCACGGGGAATCGGAACGGATCGAGTTCGAGCGCGACGGGTTCACCTTCGACGGGCATGAAAGCCGCGACGTAGACCAGCGCCTCCACATTGTCGGCGTGCACGTTGCTGATCACCGTGCCGCCGTACGAATGGCCCACCAGTATCACCGGGCCGTCGATGCTCTCGACCACGTCGGTCACCGACGCTGCGTCGATCGCGGGCCCCCGCAGCGAGTTCTCTGCGGTCACCACCGAGTAGCCACGTCCGCGTAGGTTCGCTGCGACGCCGTCCCAGCTGGTGCTGTCGGCGAAGGCCCCGTGCACGAGGACCACGGTCGGCAGGCCCTGCGCAGCGGCCGGGGCCGCGCCGATACCGACCATCGTGCCCACGGTCAATGCCGCGGCCGCGAGCAGTGAAGTCCACTTCGGTTTCGTCATGCTCTCAACCTGTCACACGCTCAAAGTTTCCGCGGTGTTCACCACGAAGATTCGACCAGCTTTTTCTCAGTGAACGCTCGTATGCTTGGCTTGCAGTAGTGGCGTTCGCCCGGCCGGGCAAACGTGAAACGGTAGGTCCGATCGTGAGCGAGAGTTCGATGAAGTCTCGGATGGCCGAGTACCCACGTCCCCATCACTGCTTACTACATATCAGTGACACGCATCTCGTCGACGGCGACGGCCGGTTGTACGGCGGCGTGGACAGCGAGTTGCGGCTCGAACAAGTGATGACCGATGTACGCAACTCCGGTGTGCGGCCCGATGCGTTGGTGTTCACCGGGGATCTGACCGACAAGGGTGAGGCGGGTGCGTACGAAAAGCTCCGCGCGCTGGTCGAGCCGGTTGCCGAGGAGCTCGGCGCACAGATCGTGTGGGCGATGGGCAATCACGACGACCGCGCGACGTTCCGTCGGACGCTGCTCGACGCCGAACCGACCGGGCAGTCCATCGATCGCGTGCACGATGTCGACGGCCTTCGCGTGGTCACCCTGGACACCACGGTTCCGGGCAAGCACCACGGCGAGCTCGGTGACGAGCAATTGGCCTGGCTGGCCGACACTCTCGCAACCCCGGCCGAGTTCGGCACGATCCTGGCGATGCACCATCCGCCGGTGCCGACCGTGCTCGATCTCGCGGTGCTGGTCGAGCTGATCGATCAGCCGCGGCTCGCGAGCGTGATTCGCGGAACCGATGTGCGGTCCATTCTTGCCGGGCACCTGCACTATTCGACCACCGCCACTTTTGCGGGCATACCCGTCTCGGTGGCGTCGGCCACCTGTTACACCCAGGATCTCAACGTGCACGCAGGCGGACTGCGCGGCCGCGACGGGGCTCAGGGATACAACCTGGTCCACGTCTACGACGACACCGTCGTCCATTCGGTGGTGCCGACGGGGTCGTACGACACAGTGGGAGAAGCAGTCTCGGCGGAGGAGACAGCACGCAGGCTCGATGCGGCGGGAGTCACCATCGCAGACAGCGCCCGACGGAAGACGTTCAGCGACGCCTAGCGCTGTTCGCGCTCCCACGGCGCGACGATGGGGAAGTACTTGTCCAGGAACTGCGTCACGGTGCGGGTGCGCAGATCCAGGTCGACTTCCGGGAAGCTGCCGTCGTTGAGGCAGAAGAAGTCGACAGATCGCTTGGGGAGCAGCTTCTCCATCAAGTCGAGGCCCGCTACCGACGTGGTGTCGATGTACCGAACTTTCGCGTCTTTCTGGACCACCGCGCGGCCACTCATCAGCGCGTAGTAGTGGTACAGCGAGTTCGTCACCGAGATGTTGGTACTCGCGCGAAAAGCACTCGCCGCTGTGGAGGCGAACTCGTCCGGAAACTCGTTCTCCATTTCCTGCATCACGCTGCGGCGCAACGGAGTTGCTGCATGTTCGAGATGCCGGGTGGTGGTCATTCCGAATCTGTCTTGCAGGATTCGACGGTTGACCCGTGCCGCATTCTCGAAGCCGCTGCGATCGGCGTCGCTGTAGCCCAACCCGATTCGCGTCGTCGCCTCGATGAACATGCTGACTCCGCCGGGGGAGAAGAACATCGACGGGCTGACCGGACGACCGAAGAACATGTCGTCGTTGGAGTACAGGAAGTGCTCGGACAAGCCGGGGATGTGGTGCAGCTGGCTTTCGACGGCCTGCGAATTGTGGGTCGGCAGAACGGAGGTGTCCACGAAGAACGCCTCGCTCGGCACGAATGTCACCTTGGGATGGTCGGCGAGCCACGCCGGCCTCGGGGAGTCGGTGGCGACAAAGATGCGCCTGATCCACGGTGCGTAGAGGTGAATCGACCGCAGCGCGTACTTCAGTTCGTCGATCTGCCGGTAGCGGGCCGCTGAATCGTCACCCTCACCGACGACGTAGTTGGCCATCCGCCGCGCTCGCTGAGCCTGGAACTCTGCTGACGAGCCGTCGACCCAGGAGAACACGATATCGATGTCGAAATTGATGTCCGACGCGTGGTCGGCAAACATGTTCTCGATGGTCGGCCACGTTCTACCGAAGCGTTCGACGGTGCCGCGGACGGCCTCGTCGGGTCGAATGTTGCGGCGGGTCAAGGAGTTCTCGATCGGCAGCACGATCTCGGACGGCGAGAAAGACCACAGCTCGATCTGCACGGCCGTCGACGCGCCGTAGTACAACCCACTGAATGGCTCGACGCGCGGTCGGTAGAGGCGCACGATCCGCGCGTTCGCGGACGGCGAGAGCGTGCCGTCGGCAACCAGCACGGCTTTCCCGCGGGCGTCGACGGTCTTGGAGTAGAACGGCTCTGCGCGGCAGGCGTGCACCAGCGCTGTGGTGAGCGCGTCCCGAGCAGCCAGTTCGATGGCGATGACGGGTCGTTCGTCGTTGCCGCGAACGAGCAGGTATTTGATTCGTGCGGCATCGAGTACGGCGCGGACGAACAGCAGATCCTCGACCATCGCCTGATGTGGGGTGGTTGAGGTGATCGTCAGTGCGTAGCGGCCGTCGTGGCTGACCACGTCGGATCGTTCGCTCAGGCGTGCTGCGGACGCTGCAGATTCTCGGGTGACGGCATCATTTGTCTCGTGCTCCGGTGGAACGAGGTAGATATCGTGCGGGGCAGAAGACGAGGTGATGGCGTTCCTTCCTGAGTGTGCGCGCTGGCCGAGGAAACCCGGTGCGGACTCAGTCTAGTGCAGGTCCGGGGCTTTCTTGACGCGCTGCGGTAGAACCCAGTTCGCCGCGACCAGGCCCACCACAACTCCGGCAGAGTCGGCTAGAGCGTCGGTGACCGATCCCGAGCGTCCCAGGGGCAGGATCGCCTGCAGGAACTCCGAGAGCGCCGCGAACGCCAGCACCCACAAAGCCGTCCGGACCCAGCCGATGTCGGCCACACGCGAGGTGTAGGCGAGAGCCGCGAACAGCGTGAAGTGAATGATCTTGTCGCTGTGCTGAAATCCGGAAGGCACCCCCGACGCGGGGGTGAAGAGAACGATCAGCGCGACGACGAACGTGACGGCCAGGGGAATTCGATACGTCGACGGCGAGAACACCGGCCCGAGTTTACCGGCGCTGCAGCACCACCACCGTGTCGATTCGCTCGTCGCCGTCGGGCGTCGTACGGGTGCGGTGTTCGGCGTGGATCACCTCGAACCCGTCGCCTGCCGCAGCGACGACCGGTTCCGGCGAGAACAGGCGGTGCTTGGCCGGATGCTGCGAGGCGTGGCTGTCGCCGGGACTGTGCCCGACGATCAGCAGTCGTCCCTTCGGTGCGACCGCGGCGGAGAACCTGCGGGTGGTCAGTTCCAGTTCGTCCGGTGGCACCTGCAGGAAGTGCACCGACACCAGATCGAACGCCGCGGCCGGGGGAGTCCAGTCCAGAACGTCTTCCTGTTGCCAGTTCACCGCGAGTGTCCGCGGCTCGAGGGCCTGTTGTGCTGCGCGAGCGCGGCCCAGGGCGACATCGGAGATGTCGACGCCGGTCACGTGCCAGCCTTCAGCGGCCAGCCACAGGGAGTCGGCGCCTTCCCCGCAGCCGATGTCCAGGGCGCGGCCCGGAGTCAGCGCGGAGGCTTCCTGTACCAACACGGCGTTGGGATTTCCGCTCCAGATCGTGGTGCGCTGGTTGTAGAGGTCGTCCCAGAATGCTTCGTCGAAGGCACCGTTTTCGAAATCCGGCTCGGCAGGATGAGTATGTGCGTGCGTGTGGTCAACCATGGTTCGAGACTGCCCGTTGGTGACAGTTAACGCAAACATATTTGCTAAATCGGCAAAACAGACTCTGGGTAGAGTGGTGCGTCATGACAGAACCGGAACGTGAAGTACTGACGTGGGCGACGTTCGGAGACGCCTCTCGCGACCTGACCAAGAAGATCGTCGACGACGGGTTCGCTCCGGACATCGTCATCGCGATCGCCCGGGGCGGACTCATTCCCGCGGGTGCGATCGCCTACGCGATTGGCGTCAAGGCTGCCGGCACCCTCAATGTCGAGTTCTACTCCGACATCGAAGAGACTCTGCCCGATCCCGTTGTCCTCGAACCGCTTCTGGACACCGACTCGATCGTCGGCAAGAAGTTACTCGTGGTCGACGACGTCGCCGATTCTGGACGCACACTGGCTCTGGTGATCGACCTGCTGAAGGCGCATACGCCCGACGTGCGATCGGCCGTGATCTACACCAAACCCAGAACCATTGTGCAACCCGACTATTCGTGGCGAGAGACCGACAAGTGGTTCAACTTTCCATGGTCCACGTTGCCGGTCATCATTTGAGTCGTTCGCTGTGGACGATTCTGCAGTCGGGCCGGTGCCGGCTACACCCGAATTTCCCATCACGGGGGTCCTCGAGCTAGTTAGGGGGCGAGTGCGTCGATACGCGGTCGTAGAAGGCTGGGGAATCATTGACTCGGATGTGCTGCTCCAGATATAGCTCGCGGTGGTCAGACGAGAGGTGTCAGCCCAGGGCACTCAGCAGCACGGCATCGAGTTCCCCGGCAGGCAGCATCGGCAACATGTGGTGGCTGCAGCCGGTCAGGACGACGGTATGTGCGTTCGGGAGAACCTTCCCGACAGCGTTGGCAGCACGAGAACTGTTGTGCACCTTACTCTCACCGGCAAAGACGACGGTGACATCCGCGGACAGCGTCGCCCATCGATCTCCCTTGGGGCGGCGCGGAACCACTGGTTTCGCCGACGGGAAGTCGGCACCTCGCTCGGTGAGATCGAGCCAGTCGGCGTCGAGCGGCGCTTTCTGCGTTTCCCACCGGATCAGAGAACGCATACGTTCGCGAGTCGGTCGCACCAGATGTGGCACCGCGTGCAGAAGATACGCCAGGCGCATGCCAGCGAAACACGAAGGTGGATCCAGCAGGACGAGTGTGCCGACGCGCTTCGGCCGGTGCAGCGCGTAGGCGAGCGCGACCAGTGCCCCGTACCCATGTCCGACCACCGAAGTCCGCGTGACCTCGAGGGTGCCGAGAACGTCATCGAGCCAGGACATCAGGTCATCGACTGTGCGGATCGCCTTCTGACCGACCACGCTTCGTCCGGGCTCACCCATCGGGTCGATTGCGAAGACCCGGTTGTCGCGGGCCAGGGCCGCGACGTTGGCGAACCACACGGTCGAGGTTGCTCCGCCACCGGGCAGCAGCACCACCGGAGGTCCGTCGACGGGTCCGGAGGCGTTGACTCGGGTTGTGCCGTAGTCGGATTCGACGTCGATGGTGTCGATGGGCAGCGGCCACTTCGCCAGCACGCTGTCATAGGCAGAAAAGAATTTCTCAGCTGCGGTGCTATCACTGAACCGGCTCACTGAACCTCCTAATATCTCGACAATCGAGATATTAGATCATCGTGATAGTTTCGGGCAACACTCCGCAGATGGCTGACACCGTGGACGAGGAACTGCGCGATGCTCCATCTACCGTGCACCGACTATGCGCGCTCACCTGCAGTGACCATCACGCGAAACCTCCGTCAGCCGTACGTCCTCGGCCTCGATCCACCGACTGAGGTGATGCACTGTGGTCAATGACCGGATTGTGGGGTCGGGGTAATTCGGGCGTGTGTCGTCCGCTGGTCTACCCAACATTTTCACGATTGTCCCTGTGTGTGGCCTACCGAGCCGAGAACCATTGTGCAGCCGGATTATCTGTCGCGTGAGACCGACAAGGGGATCAAGTTTCCACGGTCCACGTTGCCGGTCGTCACCTGAGTCGACTTGCCTTACTGATCGCTGACGTCGATCAGCACCTTGCCGACAGTTCCGTTTTCGACAGCGTCGTGTGCTGCTGCGGTCTCACTCAACGAGTAGCGGTGCAGCGGTAGGCCGGTGGCTTCGCCCACCTCCAACACACCTGCTGCTGCCGCCGCGCTGACGTCCGCCTCGGCGTTCCGCAGAGCCTCGTCACCGACGGTGTAGAGGAGTACGAACTGGTAGCGAGTGTTGAGCACCATGTTCGGTCGGACGTCCAGGGTCACGGTGTCGCCACCATTGTTGGCGTACACCGCGATCGATGCTCGGTTCGCTCCCACGGCAGCGTTGAGTGTGGCGTTCTGTGCGGGAGCAACCTCGACAATGAGATCGATTCCGGCGGGAACCAATTCGCGGATTTCAGCGGCGGCGTCTCCGGCCTTGTAATTCACAATGTGGTGCGCGCCCGCAGCGGTGGCCAGTGCGCCCTTCTCCGGACCGCTGACCGTCGTGACCACGGTCGCGCCTGCCCATCGGGCCAACTGGATCGCGGCATGGCCGACAGCGCCTGCGCCACCGGCGACGAGTACCGACTTGCCGTTCAGTGCGCCCGGGTGCAGCCGCGTGGGTCCGTCCTCGGACACCGTCAGTGCGCGGTGCGCCGTCATCGCGGGCACTCCGAGGCTTGCGCCCACGTCGAATCCGACGCCGTCGGGCAGAGGAACCACCCGGGAGGCGGGCAGGATTGCGAAAGACTGTGCTGTTCCGGTCGGACGCTGATGCTGGGCCAGGTAAACCCAGACGCGATCTCCGACAGAGACGCCATCGACGTCGGGGCCGACCGCGTCGACCACTCCGGCACCGTCCTGGTTCGGTACCACCTCGTCGAATGCCAGCTTCTCACCCGGCCCGGAGCCCGTTCGGTTCTTCCAGTCCGTCGGATTGACGCCCGAGACCACGATGCGGACGCGCACTTCGCCTGCGGCCGGCTCGGTCACCTCGCGATCCTTCAGCTCGAGGACGGACGAATCGCCGGTGCGGGTGTACACAATTGCTGGAGCAGTCATATCCCAGTCAACGCGCCTGGAGGGCCCCGATGTTCCCCACGAGGCAATCGGGGTATGCATGACTGGTTACCAGTGCTCGACGAAAGAGGTGTATTCGATGAACCACAACGACCTGCTCACCGACGCGTTCGGCCGGATCAAGGAACTCGTCCACTCGGTGCTGGACGATATCCCCACTGCCGCGTTGACGTATCGACCCGACGCCGACGCCAACAGCATCGCGTGGTTGCTGTGGCACCTGACGCGGGTGCAGGACGACCACATCGCGGGTGTGGCCGGGAGTGAACAGGTCTGGACGTCGGACTCGTGGTTCGAGCGCTTCGGACTACCGTTCGACAAGTCCGACATCGGTTACGGCCAATCGTCTTCCGACGTCGCCCAGGTCACCTCGAGCGCCGAGTTGCTGCGTGAGTACCACGACGCCGTGCACTCGAAAACCGTTGCGTACCTAAGCGGTGTCTCGACCGACGATCTGGACCGGATCGTCGACGAGAACTGGGATCCGCCGGTCACATTGGGTGCGCGGCTGGTGTCCGTGGTGTCCGACGACCTGCAGCATGCCGGGCAGGCCTCGTACGTTCTCGGCCTGTACACCCGGCGGGCCTAGCCGTCAGGCGTAACGATTCTGCAGGTTCTCCAGCGTCTTACGGATGTTTCGACGCTGAAACTGCGGGAACGTCTTTCCGCTGGTGACGATCTTGTCGAACACGAGCGCCAGAGCGTCGGGCCATTTTGTTCGGTCGTCGGTCCAGGTTTCGGTGACTTTTGTGCCGCCCGCGACCGGCTCGAAGTCGTATCGCCAGGTTGCGTTCGCGCCCTTGATCTTGGGAGCGCTCTTGCCGATCGCGTGGACGCGGAACTCGAAGGTTTTGCCCGGGTCGGCCGCGGTGACGGTGCAGCGAGTGACCCATTTTGCTCGGCCGCGCTTGTTGGTTCCGTCGAACACCATTCCCACGTAGGCACTCTCGCGAGGTTCGTGGACCGTTGCACCGGTATTTTCGGGACTCCACTGACCCATCTTGGTGGGGTCGCTGATCGCAGCGTAAAGGGCGTCGGCGTCGGCGTTCACGACGATGGTGTCGGAAACCACGAGTTCGCGCTTCATGACGACGCACCGTTCTTCAGGCCGGGATGGATTCGAGTGAGCATGGGCACCAACAATGTTCGCGGAGTGATCTGGGCGAAGATCGATCCGATGCGGTTGGCGGGCCCGGGGATCGAGACCATGCGTCCCTTGGTCATGTCGTCGACGGCAGTCTTGGCCACCGTTTCGGCCGACACCCACATGATCGAGGGAAGTGCCTTCTCTGCATCGTCTTTCGCGAAGCCCGCGGCCTCACCGAATCCGGTCTGCACCGGTCCGGGGCACAGTGCGGTGGCGGTCACTCCCGTTCCGCGCAGTTCGCCGGTCAGAGACTGGGTGTAGGAGAGCACAAACGCCTTGCATGCGCCGTAGCCGGCTTGGCCGGGTAAGGGCTGGAACGCTGCCGTCGAAGCCACATTGAGCAGCGCGCCGCGGCGTCGTTCGATCATGCCGGGGAGGAAGCGGGTGCACAGGTCTGCGACGGCGACCACGTCGACCTCGATCATGTGCATTTCCGCATCCGGATCCGATTCTGCGACGGGTCCGAGGGTGGAGAGTCCGGCGTTGTTGATCAGAATGTCCGGGATCAGACCGAGATCGGTGATGCGGCCCAGCAATTCGGCACGAGCAGTGCGGTCGGACAGATCTGCAGCGAGCACCTCGGCTCGGACGCCTCGTGCGCGGATCTCCTGCGCCAACTCTTCGAGCTTGTCGGCACGCCGGGCGACGAGGGTGACACCGTGGCCACGGGAGGCGAGCTGGCGGGCGATGGCAGCTCCGATGCCCGAGGACGCTCCAGTCACGACGGCAGTCCGATCAGGTGCGGGACGAGGAAGGCTCATGTGTCCCACCGTAGCCAATGTGCGCTGTGCAGCGCATTTGAATCTTAATGAGAGGTTAGCCTAGTCTAACTTTAACGTCCCTTTGCTTGTCGAGAGGTAACCATGTTTTCTGCTCCAACGGCCGGTCGGCGGTCTGTTCGACGGTTCTCCGCGCTGTCCGCGCTCGCCGTGTCGGTCCTCGTGGTCGGCGCATGTGGCAGCAGCGACACCGCCGAGACGCAGAACGCCGACGGCGGTGATTTTGCGGCCGTGACGATCGATTCGGCCCTGGGACAGGCGGTCATCACCGACAAGCCGGAGCGCATCGTGACGCTCGGGCAGGGTTCGGCGGAGACGGCGATCGCGCTGGGTACCGTCCCTGTCGGCGTCGAGGAGTATTCGTGGGGTGCCGACGACACCGGTTACCTGCCGTGGGTTCATGACGCAATCACCGAATTGGGAGCCGAGCTTCCCCAACAGTTCACCGGTGGAACCGAACTCAACATCGAAGCCGTTGCTGCCCTCGAACCGGATCTGATCCTGGCCCCGTGGTCGGGCGTCACGCAGGATCAGTTCGACAAGCTCAGCGCCTTCGCCCCGGTGGTCGCGTACGAGGAGCAGCCGTGGACGACGACCTGGGAAGATCAGATCACCGTGATCGGCAAGGCCATGGGTGAGGAGGAGAAGGCTGCGGAGGAGATCGGCAAGATCGAGAGCCGCTTCGCGGACGCCTCCGCCCAGCACCCCGAGTATGCGGACGTGAGCTTTTCGTATATCTACAACACCGGTCCCGGCACTCTCGGCGTGTTTCTCGCCGACGAGCAGCGCGTCGCTATGGTCCGCGCACTTGGATTGCAGGTCGATCCGGTGGTGAACTCGCTCGACGAGACCGAGGGCACCGACTCGTCGGTCATCGGGTTGGAGAATGCCAATCTGCTGAACGATTCCGACTTGATCTTCACGTTCTACTCGGACCCCCAGAACCGTACCGACACCGAGAATCAGCCTGCGTACAAGCAGATTCCGGCGGTGTCCCGCGGTTCGGTCGTTGCGCCGACGGATCAGTCGTTCGTCACCGGATCGTCCATCATCAATCCGCTGACTGTGCCGTGGGCACTCGAGCGATATGTGCCGATGATCGACGAGGCTGTCGCGAAGGTCGACGCGCGCACGTCGTCGGTTAATTGAGCGGAGCGTCGGAGAGAAGGGTGGCTCGACCCCAGCGAGACGCATACGCCGCAGGGGCCCACGGTGGTCAACTCGAATCATTCTGTCGAACAACCTCTTCCAGCCCCGCACCGTGTTCTCGGTGCGGGGCTGGTGTTGTTTGAGGGGTTATGCGATGTGGGGGCCGGCTCGGGCGTGGGATTGTCGGGGTTCGCGGTAGGGGTCGACGGTGGCCGGTGGGACGAACCAGGGGTGGTTGTCGGTGCCGATGAACACTTCCCAGTCGGAGTGGTGGATGAGTTTGTGGTGGAATCCGCAGAGTAGAACGAGGTTGTTCATGTCGGTGGGGCCGCCGTCACCCCAGTGCCAGATGTGGTGTCCTTCGGTCCAGGCGGCGGGTTTGCCGCAGCCGGGGAACGCGCAGCCGTGATCGCGGGCGGTGAGGGCGCGTTTCTGTTTCGCGGTGACGGTGCGGGCGGTGCGGGCGAGGTTGATCGGTGAACCGTTCTCGTCCATGACGATGGCGGTGAGGACACAATCACACGCCAATTGGCGGGAGGTGTTGCGGGAGAGCGGTCCCATCCACGGCAGCCACCCGACCGAAGTGCCGTCGCCGAACAAGTCGCGATACGCGCCACGATCAGCGGCAGCACCGCCTTCACCGCGACCGCCACTGCCGTTTTCGTGGTCCGGTTCGGTTGCTAAGTCAGTGTCGACGGGGTTGCCGGTGTTGATATCCACCGGATCGACTGTGTCTGTGTCGGATTCTGTTGCTGCGCGTGAGTTTTCGTCGTCGGTGATGTCGTCTTTGTCGCCGCGGCTCTGGAGGTCGGTGAGGTCCTGCAACCGGATGTGCAGGTTCAGGTGCGGCCGTTCACCGCCTTCGATGGGGCGGTTACTGGAGGCGAGGTATTGGTCGAGGATGTGTCCGAAGGCGTCGGCTCTGCGCTTGGCGGGGCTGCGGTCGTCTTGGGTGCCGTCGGCGGCGGGTCGGGGTTCGGTCAACGGCGAGAGGGCGGTGAGCAGCTTCTCTGCGGTGATCGCATCGAAATCACCTTTCAACACCAGCCGCCCGTTCAAGGTCTTGGAGGCGAAGAGTTCGTTGCGGTCGGTGTCGTCGGCGGGTGGTTTCTTGTTGCCGAAGCTGTCTTCGAGTCTGGTGATCGCTGCACGAATCCGGCCGGTGCGCGCTTCGGGCCCGGTGGCGGCGGCGATCAGAGCTTTACGCGCGACATCGCGCCCCTCATCCGGCAGGTTTTTCGGGGGTGTTTCGGCGAAGGTGAGAATCAGCGCGGCGTGATCGACGGTCATGACGCCGGTGTTCACGGCGTCGGCGATGTCTGGAAACGCAGCCATGCCGCGGGCGAGGGCGACGATCTTGTTCGCTTTGCTGGGTGAGAGCAGGGTGGTGGAGGTCAGCCAACCGGCGGGTCCGGGGAAGCCGAGTTTCTCGCGGGAGATGCGGGTGTCGATCTCTGCGACGAGAGCGATGCGCCGGGCTTCGAGCAATTGGATCTGATGGGAGACCGCGGTGGCGTCGGCGAGGAGTTCACTTTCGCTCAGTTGCCAGATCCCCGTCGTCATGGACCAAGTGTATCGAACTGGTGTTCGATGCGCAATGATAGTGTAATCGAAAACTATTGGTGTGCATAAAGATTCGCGAATCAGAACCTGTCGGTAGTCTGTGGTAGAAGCGCGGAGCCCGTTTCCAGATGGTGATCGCTGCAGCGATTTCAGTCCGAGCAGCGCGGTGACTATTTCGATTTCTTACGCTTAATACGACCAGCACCAACTCTTTCCCATCCGCCGCTGGCGTTATTTGGGTGTCTTCGTGGCGGTTTATCTGCCGCGCGGGCGGTCCGCGACCATGAGGGGAGCGTCGCGCATGCAGATTCGCCCAACTTACGGCCATCGGACCGATGCGGCGTTTCGCCGCACCCCAGTTGGCGCGTCGTTCCAGTTGCATCGCAATAGCGAAGAGCGAAAGTGGTGGCGACCGCGGCGGCGATTCGTCACAGAGCGCGACGCTCTCGAAGTTCGGAAATCCTCGGTTCAGGCATCCGGCGCGTCAGTACGCCTCGCGCTGACGCTCCTGTTCCAACACCTGCTCGAGGTCGCTCAATCGGTTCATCGACGACACCTGACGAGCGGTGCGGTGATTGAGTGCCAACATCTCTCGGTGTCGGTGCACGAAGGCCCAGTAGCCGGCGGTGAAGGGGCAGGCGTCGTCGCCGAGTCGTTTTTTCGGGTTGAACTCGCACTGCTTGCAGTAGTCGGTCATGCGGTTCAGGTACGCCCCGCCCGAGGCGTAGGGCTTGGTGGCGATCACTCCGCCGTCCGCGTGTTGACTCATCCCGATCACGTTCACCGGCATCACCCAGGCGAACCCGTCGACGAAAGCCGTTGCGAACCAGTCGGTCAAGGCGCGCGGATCCCAAGCATGTTGCAGCGCAAAGTTTCCCAGAATCATCAGCCGGGGGATATGGTGCACCCAACCGCGATCTCGCACACCGTCGACGGTGCTGGACAGACACTTCGCCACCACCGCGTCGCCGTCCAGCTCGGTCAGCCAATCCGGCAGTGGCTCATGGGCATCGAGCTTGTTGCGCTCGAGATACTCCGGCCCCAGATGCCAATACAGGTGCCACACGTATTCGCGCCAGCCGAGAATCTGCCGGATGAAGCCCTCGACGCTCGCCAGCGAGGTGCCGTCTCGGTGGGCGTCCTCGGCGGCGTGCGCCACGTCCAGCGGTTGCAGCAGTCCGAGGTTCAACGGGACCGAGAGCAGTGAGTGCGACATCGTCCAGTCGTCGGCCATCACCGCGTCCTCGTACTTGCCGAAATCGTCCAAGCGATAGTTCACGAAGTGCGCCAACGCCTCCGACGCCTCGGCCGCGGTCACCGCGAACACTCGGGGCCCGTCGACTCCGACGGTGTCGAGGGCCCAGTCGTCGAGGTCGGCGCGCACCTGGTCGTCGATGGCATCCTCGGTCGGCCACCACGGTTCCTCCACACCCAGGGTCAGGCGTCCCTTCGGGGGCGGCGACTGGTTCTCGGCGTCGAGGTTCCACTTTCCAGAGACCGGGTCGGACCCGTCCATCAGTACACCGAACTTCTTGCGCTGCTCGCGGTAGAACGTCTCCATCCGGAAGGTCCCACGCTCGGCCGCCCAGTCGGCGAACTCTGCCCGGGGTAGCGCGAACATCGGTGTCGGCAGAATCTCCGAGACCAGGCCCTCTTCGTGCAACGCGGCAACGAACTTCTCCGCTGCGTGTGAGGTGGGCTCGAACACCACCACGGGTTTGCCGTACTGGGCCAACCCTTCGCGATACGTTTCGGTCTGAACGTAGGTGACGCGATCACCCAACTCGTCGGCCAGATGACGCATGCCCGAGAGCACGAGATGAAGCTTCTGCCGGTGGTATCTCCGCCGCCGGAACACGCGCCGGGACTCGATGATCAGCACGTCTCGCTCGGCGTGCTCGTCCGCTGAGTGGAAGTGCGGGCCGAGCTGATCACCGAACAACCACAGTGCGTCCATTCTCGGAGTGTTCTCCCGCAGCGACGAAGGCAAACCAGCGTCCGAAACATGGCCGGCCGGTGAACACTGAGGTCGACCCAGGCGCGCCTTACTTGACCACCGACCGTCCATCGCATGGACTGACCCGATGCACGCTGAGTCTGCGCTTTCCAGAAGGACATTTCTTCGCTCGTCGTCGGTGGCCGTCGCTGTGGCGGGAGTGGCCACAACACTGCCCGCGACCGCACACGCGCAGGCCAGCGATCGAGGCTTTCTACACGGGGTTGCGTCGGGAGATCCGTTACCCGACGCGATCGTTCTCTGGACCCGCATCACCCCCACGCCCGACGCCACCCCGGGCTCCGGAGTCGGCCCGCAGGTGTCGGTGACGTGGCGGATTTCCCGCAGCGCGGATATGGGTGACGTCGTCTCCTCCGGAACGGTCTCCACCGGCCCCGATACCGACCACACCGTCAAGGTCGACGTCAACGGCCTCAGCGCAGACACCACGTACTTCTACGACTTCCGGACGAGCGACGCGGCCTCGGCCGTCGGGACCACACACACCGCTCCGGCCAACGATGCCGATATCGATGCAATGCGCTTCGGTGTTGTCTCGTGCTCCAACTGGGAGTCGGGGTACTTCGGTGCCTACCGGCATTTGGCGGCCAGGACGGATTTGGACGCCATCGTGCACCTCGGCGACTACATCTACGAGTACGAGACGGGCGGCTTCCCGGGGCGCGACGGCGTCGTTCGGCAGCATTCGCCCACGCACGAGATCGTCACACTCGCCGATTACCGTCAGCGGCACGGTCAGTACAAGTCCGACCCGGATCTGCAGGCCGCCCACGTCGACGTGCCGTGGATCTGCACGTGGGACGACCACGAATCGGCCAACGACGCCTACGACGGTGGTGCCGAGAACCACACTCCGGCCACCGAGGGCGATTGGTACACGCGCAAGGCCAATTCGGTGCAGGCCTACTACGAGTGGATGCCGGTCCGCGCGGCGGGCACCGCGACCAACCGCCACCTCTACCGCAGGCTGCGGTTCGGCAACCTTCTGGAATTGTCGATGCTGGACCTGCGTACCTACCGTTCGCAGCAGGTGTTGCCGTTCAACGGTCCCGAAGTCGATTCGCCGAACCGAACCATCACCGGTGCCGAGCAGATGCAGTGGCTCACGGACGGCATCGTCTCGTCGCCGACGCAGTGGAAGATCGTCGGCAATCCGGTGATGATCACGCCCACTCTGATCCCGCCGCTCGACCGCGATGCGGCCAAGGCCGTCACCTCCCTGCTCGGCATCCCGGAGGGCGGCTTGCCTTACAACGCCGATCCTTGGGACGGGTACACCGCCGACCGCAGGAAGCTCCTCGGTGCCATCGTGGACGCGGGCGTCGACAACACGGTGTTCATCACCGGCGACATCCACTCGGCGTGGGCCTGCGAGGTGCCCCTCGACGCGGCGCGCTATGCAACCACGCAGCCCGCTGCTACCGAGTTGGTCGTCACGTCGGTCAGTTCGGCCAACATCGACGACCTGACGCACACTCCGCCGCATACGTTGGGCCGAGTCGCCGAGGAAGCATTCAAGGCGCTCAACCACCACGTGAAGTTCGTCGACCTCGACAGCCACGGGTTCGGCGTCTTCGAGGTCACCAAGACGGCGGCTCGGATGGACCACTGGTTCCTCACTGCGAAGGAGGATCCGCGGACCGGTGTGTACTGGGGAGCCGGCTTCACCGTCGACTCCGGCACCCAGCGCGTCCGGGCGGCGGCACCGCCTGCCGGATAGCGCGCCATACTGGTCGGCGTGGCTGTACCGAAAATCGTCCTGTTCTATGTGTTCACTCCGCTACCCGATCCCGAGGCGATCCGGCTGTGGCAACAGACGCTGGCCGCGTCGAACAATCTGACCGGACGCATCCTCATCTCGGAACACGGCATCAACGCGACGGTGGGTGGCGACGTCGACGACGTCAAACTGTACGTCCGCGGCACCCGCAGCTATCCGGCCTTCAAGACGGCCGACATCAAGTGGTCCGATGGGCTCGGCAACGATTTCCCACGCCTGAGCGTGCGCGTCCGCGACGAGATCGTCACGTTCGGAGCCCCCGGGGAGCTGAGAGTCGACACCGAAGGGGTGGTCGGCGGCGGGACTCATCTGAGCCCGGAGCAGGTGCATCAGCTCGTAGATTCCCGCGGCGACGACGTCGTCTTCTTCGACGGCCGCAATGCGTTCGAGGCACAGATCGGCAAGTTCAAGAACGCGGTGGTCCCCGACGTCGAGACAACGAGGGACTTTGTCTCCCAACTCGATTCCGGTGCCTACGACCATCTGAAGAAGTCCCCGGTGGTCACGTACTGCACCGGGGGAGTTCGGTGCGAGGTGCTCTCGTCGCTGATGGTGGCCCGTGGGTTCGAGGAGGTCTATCAGCTCGACGGCGGAATCGTCCGGTACGCAGAGACTTTCGGTGACGAGGCGCTCTGGGAAGGCTCGCTGTTCGTCTTCGACAAGCGGATGGCGCAGAACTTCTCCGACCACACCGCCGTCATCGGTCGCTGCAGTGCCTGTGGCAATCCGACATCGCGCTACCAGGACTTCGACGGTGATGCCGGCCGTGGTTTGCGGTTGATCTGTCTCGATTGCGCGTAGAGAGATGCTGCCTTTTCGAGACGGTCTCGCGCCTATGAGACTGCTTCTACCGCATGGTGATCCGGCCACCACCATCGTCGAATACCTCGAACGTGAGATGCCCGACGACAACTGGCAGCGGGCCATGCGCGACGCCGAAGTGGTCGACGAGAAGAGCAGGCCTATCTCCGACGCGACGCGGTACCGTGCCGGCATTCAGGTGTACTTCTATCGCGTTCCAGCGCAGGAGGTTCCGGTGCCGTTCGAGATCGGAATCCTGCACGAGGACGAAAATTTGCTGGTGGTCGACAAGCCGCACTTCCTCGCCACCATCCCGCGTGGTCGGCATGTGACCGAAACGGCGACGGTGCGACTACGCAGGCAGTTCGACTGCCCCGACCTCACGCCCGCGCACCGACTCGATCGCGCCACCGCTGGGGTGCTGCTCTTCACCAAGACCAAGCATGCCCGACGGCCGTATCAGGAACTCTTCTCCTCCCGCAACGTCACCAAGGAATACGAAGCAGTTGCGGGATTCGATGCGGCGCTGCACTTTCCCCGCGTCGTGCGCAGCAGAATCCTCAAGGAGCACGGGGTGATGACGGCATACGAGGAGCCCGGGGAGCCGAACAGTGAGACCCTGATCGAACTGGTCGAGACGTTCGGCACAGCCGCCCGCTATCGACTGTTTCCCAAGACGGGCAAGACTCACCAGCTGCGGATTCACCTGTCCTCGTTGGGGATTCCGATCGAGAACGATCCGTACTATCCGGTGTTCACCTCGGTTCCGGCCGATGACTTCACCAGACCCTTGCAGCTCCTCGCACGGGCACTCGAGTTCACGGACCCGCTGACCGGTGAGGCCAGGTGCTTCGTCAGCGCCCGGCATCTGCGGACCGACGCCCCCTGAACCGACAAACGCGCGCGCGTTCGCCAGACGCTCGCGGAATAGATAACCATTCCGCGGGCACCCAGCAAACGCGCGCGCGTCTGCGAGAACCCAAGCCCTACGTAGCCAGCGACCGCGCCATTCCGCGTTCGATGGCGGCAACCAGCTGCGGGCGCAGTTCGGCGGCGGGGACGATGTGGTGCACCGATCCCATGTCCTGAGCACGCTGGATGTTGTGGATTGCCTCGAATTCGGCTGCCACTTCACCCAGTTTGGCGTTGCGGGCGTTGGCTCGCACCGTGGCGAGCTCTACGCGCAGGGCCGAGCGGGTGGCGTCGTCCTCGGCGGTGTTCAGCGCAGTCTCGAGTTCCTTGACGGTCGGATCCGCTGCGGTGCGGGCGTTGACGTCGCGGGTGAACACCACTGCTGCTGCCGGGGCACCGCCGAGTACGGAGGCGAAGGATCCCTCGACGGCGAGGACTTCCATGTTGTCGTTGAGCGCTCCGGAGAACACCACGAACGCGCCGCCGTGGTAGCGCGAGACAACACAGAACACGACCGGCCCGTCGAAGTTGACGATGGCGCGGCCGATCTCGGCTCCGTATTCGAGCTGAATGTTGCGCAGCGATTCCGGTGATCCGTCGAAGCCGGAGAGGTTGGCCAGCACCACGATCGGCCGGCTTCCGCTGGCGGCGTTGATAGCGCGAGCTGTCTTCTTCGACGAGTTCGGGAACAGGGTGCCCGAGGTCCACTGATCGGGGCCGTCGGACGGGAACCAGCCCTTGCGCGGGATGGCTCGCGATTCGATACCGATGACGGACACCGGGATTCCGGCGAGGTGGGCGTCGAACACCACGGAGGTGTCGGCGTCGGCCATGTCGGCCCAGCGTTCGAGCACCGAGTGGTCCTGGTCCACCACGGCGCGCATCACGGTGCGAATGTCGAACGGCTTCTTGCGGTCCGGGTTGGTGACCGAGGAGAAGATGTCGCCGACGGTGGTGAAGTCGCTCGATGGGTGCACGTGCGGGTAGGTGCGCACGTCGCGCTCGGTCGGGTCTGCGGTGCCTGCGCGGCGTGGGAAGCGTTCTCCCGGTGCGGCATACGCGTGGTCGTAGTGCGCGAACAGGATGTCGCACGCTGCGCGCAGGTTCGGTGCCCAGTACTGTGCCTGGCCGTTGGGGCCCATGACGCGGTCGTAGCCGCCGATACCGAAGTTGTCCTCGGCCGAGACGCCACCGGAGTAGTCCAGCGACTGCTTTCCGGTGAGCACCATCGCGCTGTCGGGGGTCATCACCAGGATGCCCTTGGTGTGGGTGAGCATGGTGGCTTCGGCGTTCCAGTACGGCTGCGCGCCGACGTTGATGCCTGCGACGACGATGTTGATCTCGCCGCCGGCCTGGGTGAATGTGATGATGCGGCGCAGGCCGCGCGAAACCCAGTCCATGTTCTCGGTGCCCGACTCCATGGAAATCGTTGCGCCGGAGGACAATGCGAACCATTCGACGGGTGCACCGAGTTGTTCGGCTAGGTCGATGGCCGCGACGATCCGCGAGCACTCGGCCTCGGCGACGGTGCCGAGCGCCTTGGTCGGATCGCCGAACAGTGCGACGCGGGTGATGCCCTCGGGGTACGTGGCGGTCGGTGTGGTCGCGACACCGACGATGACGCCTGCGGTGTTGCGGCCGTACGGACGATCGACCGGTGCGAGGACGCCGTCGGCGTCGAAGTCGTACTCGGTGAACGTGCCACCGTTGCTGCTCAGCAACGGAATCAGCTCGTACGGGTACACGGTGCCGCGCGCCTGCGATCGCTGAACCTTCTGGGTGTACTCGTCGAGCGGACGCATCGGTTCGGTCGGCGGCGGGGTCACCTTGGCGACGATGCCTGCACCGGATCGGTACGACAGGCGCAACGCGACCTCGCGCGGTGTCGCACCGGGTGTTTCGGCCAGGCGAGCGATGAGAGTGATCTCTTCGAGGCCTGCACCGATCGTCAGCGGCGCGATGTGCCGGGCGATGGTGGCGATGCGGTCGGCGGGCACGTTGAGTACCGGCCAGACGTAGAGCACGACGCGGTTGGCGTCGAGCCGCTTCTTGCCGCGTCCGGCCTGGGCCCGGCGGATTCCGTCGAGGCAGGCCGCGACGGTCCGTTCGATCTCCGGAACCGCGACGATGTTGCCGGCGTCGTCCAACTGTGTTGTGACACCGCGGATCTCGGCCAGAGCAACCAGTCGCTCGTCGGAGGGGTTGGCCTTCGACGTCAGGTGGAACAGGTATGTACCTGCGCTGGCGGGCAGGCGAACTCCGTCGAAGTTCTTCAGTCGCCACAGGTCGAGTCGTTGACCGGTCAGCGGGTGCATGTCCCGAATGATCGTGTCCTCGGCGAGGGGCTCGGATCCCTCGACCGTGGTGCGGCGGTAAGTCATCTTTCGGGTGGCGGATCCGAAGGCGGTCACGGTGACGCGACGCCAGCGGCCGGTGCCGGGATGCGCGGCCAGAACGGCCTGAAGCTGGTCCGAGAGCGCATCGCCGTCGGTCGGAGCCTCCGGCCAGGACAGGTAGAGGTCCACGGCCAGGTTCTCCGGCGACGGGCCGGCGATATCGTCGACAGTGTCGAGAGTGTTTGCGAGAGAATCGAAGTCGGTTGCCGTGGAGATCAGGTGCAGCTGCTCGCCCGAGAGCTCGAAAGTGCCGGTGACGAAGTGCTTTCCGTCGCGGTCGAAGGCTTTGACGTCTTCGAGGGTGCGGATCTCGTAGTACTGGCGGGTGATCACCTCGAGCAGGGCTCCGGGATCGGTGATCCGTTGTGCCAGCAGCTCGATCAACGGCTCCGGGGTGGCGACGAGAGCGGCGACGCGTGCCGAGTAGTCGGTGGCGTCGGGGTTCTCGGCGAGGTACTGCAGGCTGCCGCGGACACCGTCGTAGATCTTCTCCCGTGCGGTGCGGATCTGCGGCTCGTCGAACAGTCGGAAGCGCAGGTTGCGGGCGACGTCGCCGATGACGGGGTAGCGGGCCTGGGTGGCACCGATGAGCCGTTCGAGTACCCCGGCCATGGCCGGGGTGGCGTCGGGTTGTTCCGAGCAATCGCTGAGCCAGTGTCCGAGCAGAGCGGCGATGACCGGAACCTGGTTCTCCATGCGCTGGAGGGCGAGGAAGACGCGGTAGACGGCTTCTTCGAGCTCGGGTGTACGGCCCTCGTCGATGGCGGCGTCGTAGTGTGCGAGTGCGCGAGTGAGCTTGGCGCGGAACGAATCCGGGAGCCCTTGAACGTCTGCGTCGAGCGAGTGCAGGAACGAGTGGAAGTGCTCGCGAGGGGAGTGGACGCGCTCGTCGTTGCTCTCCTCGTCCATCGTCGGCCTGTTGCGGGAGAGCTCGCAGATGTCGGCGAATGTGTTGAGCAGATCCAGCTCGGCGGATACCAGTCCCGAATCGTTGCGCGGCACATCGGCCCGCAGAGTCTCGTAGGTGGACAACAGGTTTCGCGCGCGGGCTCCGCTGACGTCGAAGCCGGTGATGAGGGCGGCGAGTTCGTCGAGTCGGTCCAGTGCGCGGCGCTGCGGCGATCGCTGCGCGGCGTCGTCGATACCGCGGAACTGCACGCGCGGTGCCTGCTCGGAGACCTTCTGCTCACCGGCCTGATCGACGCGCAGCAGTGCTGCTCCGGCGTCGACCTGTCCGTTGACCGAGGCCAACACCTCACGCACGGTGCCCGCGTACGGGGACCGGACGGCGGTTTCCATCTTCATCGATTCGAGGACGACGAGGGTCTGTCCTGCTTCGACCTCGTCGCCGACGGCGACCGGGACGGCGACGACGACGGCGGGGGCAGGCGCGCGGACCAGCCCGGCCTCGTCCTGGGAGATCTGGTGGCTGATGCCGTCGACCTCGACGAGGAAGTGGGCGGCTCCGGCGACAGTGACCACCTGGTAGCGGTGATCGCCGATGACCAGTCGACTCTCGTAGGTGCCGAGGCGTTCGACGTCGACCTGCAACTCCCCGATGGCATCTCCGTCGATGCTGTAGCGGTGCGTGCCGGTCTGGCCTACTTCGAGCTTGTAGGCCTGGCCCTGGTAGTTCAGTTCGACGGTGCGGCCGATGGCATGGGTAGCGCGCGGACGACCGCCGCGAGCGGAGTTGAGGAACGCGGTGCGCTCGCGGCCTTCCTCGGCGTCGTAGGCATCGATGGCCGCGGCGATGATGGCGATGTCCGCGACGGCCGTCGGGCCCACCTGCGAGCCGGCCTCGGTGCGGTCGAGCCAGCCGGTGTCGGCGGAGGCGGAGATGACTTCCTCGCGGTCGAGCAGGCTCAGCAGGAACGACTTGGTGGTGGTGCCGCCGTCGATGACGACGGTGGTTTCCCGTAGTGCGTTACGCAGTCTCGCCAGAGCTTCGCTGCGGTCGCGGCCCCAGGCGATGACCTTGGCGACCATCGAGTCGTAGTCGGGCGGGATCACGTCGCCCTGAGCGATACCGGTGTCGACGCGGATGCCGGTGCCGAGCGGAAACTTGAGCAGTTCGACGGTGCCGGGTGCGGGCGCGAAGCCGTTGTCGGCGTCCTCGGCGTTGAGACGGGCCTCGACGGCGTGGCCGAACTCGGTGGGGCACTCGCCGGGCAGTGCTTGACCGTCGGCGACGAGGATCTGCAGCTTCACCAGGTCGATGCCGGTGGTGTACTCGGTGATGGGGTGCTCGACCTGCAGGCGGGTGTTGACCTCGAGGAAGGTGAAGATCTTCTGCTCGGGCTGGTACAGGTACTCGACGGTGCCTGCGCCCTGGTAGCCGGCAGCCTTGACGAGCTCGGCCGAGGCGGTGCGGAGCTGGTCGGCCTGCTCCTTGGTCAGCAGCGGTGAGGAGGATTCTTCGATGACCTTCTGGTTGCGGCGCTGGATCGAGCAGTCGCGCACACCCGGGGCCCAGACGTTGCCGTGGCTGTCGGCGATGACCTGAACCTCGACGTGGCGGGCGTCGGTGACGAGCCGTTCGAGGAAGACCACGGGGTCACCGAACGAGCGCTCGGCCTCACCCTGGGTGCGCTCGAGGGACAGTTCCAGTTCGTCCTCGTGGAAGACCTTGCGGATACCGCGGCCACCGCCGCCCGAGCGGGCCTTGATGATCAGCGGGTAGCCGATCGCTGCTGCATGACGGCGGGCGTCCGCGCGGGTCTCGACCGGTCCACCGGACCACGGTGCGACCGGGACGCCGACCTTCTCGGCGAGGAGCTTGGCCTGGACTTTGTCGCCGAGCAGACGCATGGCGTCGGCGGACGGGCCGATGAAGGTGATGTTCAACCGGGCGACGAGGTCCGCGAACGTCGGGTCCTCGGCGACGAAGCCCCACCCGACCCACACCGCGTCGGCACCGGACTCCACCAGCGCCGCCTCGAGGACGCCGTAGTCGAGGTACGCCGAGCCGCTGGCGGGCTTACGCAGCGTGACGGCCTCATCGGCCAGGCGGACGAACATGGCCCGCTTCTCCGCCTCGGTGTGCAGCGCTACGGTGCGGATGCCGTAATCGTGTTCGGCGTTGAGCTCTCGGACGGCTCGGATCAGCCGTACTGCTGCCTCGCCTCGGTTGACTACTGCAATCCGCTTGAACAACGTATCTCTCTTCGCTCGGTATGGGCGCACTTCGTCGGCGCACTCTCGATGGAACGTGGATCGGTGCCAGGCATGTCCGTTACTCATGCGCCCATGCAGCACTCCGATCGACCTATTCTAACGGCAATGTGCCCCCATGCATCGCCAACGACGTTCGGCGTGAGTGTGATTGATCACGAAAAGCTGAATCATATTCTATGACAGCGTATTTCGTATCGGACCGGTCGAGCCTGCCGGGCAATTTCGATTTCGTACCCGTGAGTAGCGTTGGCGTAAGGGCTAATTCACTGTTCGGGCACACACGTACCTACCGGCGAGTACATTACCGGTGGGTACGGCTCCGTCGAGCCCTCTTTCGCGTTCCGATTCGTCGCGCGTCGAGCTCTCACAGGGCGTCCCCGTCGTCGGTACAGGGCAGCCGCAGCGCGTTGACCCACAGCCTCGTCGCAGTCTCGAGCAGACTCTCGTAGTCCGCTGCGGCCCGACCGCCGGCGGCGTCGACGACGAAGTGATTGAACGCGAGCCGGCTGATCATCGACGAGAGGGCTCGGGAGGCGAGAAGGGGATCGAGTTCGGTGTCGGCCAGGCCTCGGTTCTGCAGACTTTGGATACTGCGGGCATTGCGTCTGACGAAGGCGTCGGCGCGCTCGCGGCGTAGCCGTCGAAATTCGGGATCTATGTTCGAGACCTGCTCGAGCAGGGCCATCAGCTTCGCGTTGCGCTGGTACGCCTCGAAGTAGGCGCGGTTACTCGCGGCGATCACGGCCACCGGATTTTCGTGGGGATCCACACGTTCCGTACCGGGGTGCAGCATGTCGTCCCTGGCCTGTTCGAGCACCGCGGCCAGGATTTCTTCTTTGCTGGTGAAGTACGTGTAGAAGGTTCCGGCGGAGCACCGAGCAGCGCGGGTGATGTCGATCAGCCGGGAGTCGAGGTATCCGCTCTCCTCGAAGACGCGTCGTGCGGCCGCGACGAGCGAGGATCGAGTTCGTAGCCCGCGTGGGGTGATCGGCAGCTCCCGACCAGGAAGCTCGCCACCGGACTCCGACGCAGCAGGCATTCAGTCTTTATACGTCATTGTGTGCACGGTTCCGTGCGGATGAACCTGCGAATCTCACCCCGCTGAGGAAGTCGCGTGTTCGAGCGGGTACCGAGGGAGTGGATCGGGGCGCTCCGCTGTGGTGCACACGGCCACCGAAACGCGGTCTTTGTGACCCGGCACTAGAACGCATTCTGTGTGCTCAGCACGCGGTGAACAACTGCTTTCGAGCGGCTAGTGTGGCCGAGGTGCGCAAGCACTGTCCCCGCGATGGGACGACCATTCGAGTATTTATGGGGAAACTGTGACGGCTGCAGCGGCTACCGGTCGTGAACACGACGACGAGCTCAAAAGCAGGGTGCAACGCCTGCTGCGCTTCCTTCGCGAGATCGTCGAAGCGAGATCGAACCCTGTGCTTCGATTCGACGACCACGTACAGGTCGAGTGGGTGCATTCCGGTGACGTGCCCATGCAGCTCGATCTGCTGGCCAAGCAGGGTGGCGTGGTGCTCCGTGCGCCGCGCATCGCGGTCGACGAGCCGCCCGCGCCTCCCGAGCTGCTGTCGGGGTGGCTCGATCCTCAGATCGTCGCCGACAGCCGCTACCGCGAGCTGGAGCTGGCCGACGCGTCCTCGGTGACGTCCCGCCGTCGTGCGGAGGCGCAGGAATCCGATGCCGACTTCGATATCCGCAAGGCGTACGAGATCAAGAAGGCTTTCGAGGAGTACTCGCAGTCGTGGAAGGAATGGGCGCAGGAGGACCGGGAGCGGCGTCCCCAGGCTGCGATCTACCAGGCCCTGCAGCTGATGATGCAAGAGCTCGCGTCCCGGCCCGAGTCGATCGAACTGGTGGTGGCGTCGGGGTTGCTGACGTCGAGCAACGCCGATCCGCAGCGCAGCGTCCGTACCCACCTGATCACGCAGTCGGCCAACATCGAGCGGGACGTTCGTACCGGTGACCTGTTGGTACGTCTCGCCGCGAACACAACCCCGCGGCTGGAGGACGGGCAGCTGCTGACGGGCTCGAACGAATTCGATACTTCCGGATCGGTGGACCTGGCGCAGCAGTTGCACAACTCGGTCACCTCGCCCATCGGAGCCGGAGTCGAGCAGTTCCTCCGAACCTGGGCTGCGCGAGTTCCGCGCCACGAGATCGAGGTACTCGATCGGGTCGGACCGCCCGGAGCTCTCGCCTACATCGACGACGACCGAACACTGACCATCTCGCCTGCCCTCGTGCTCCGTACCCGCAACTCGTTTGCGTTGGTCGAGTACTACGAGCAGATGATCGCCGATCTCGAATTCGCCGACTCCCCGGTACCGCTGGGTCTCGCGCAGCTCGTCGATGCCATCGAACCGGCCGATCGATTGGCGTGGCTCGAGCGCACCGGAGCTGGTGAGTCTGCGGTTTTGGCCGAGGATCCGCTGTTTCCGTTGCCGGCGAATGCGGAGCAGTCGCAAATCATCGAACGTCTCGGTCGCGACAGCGGTGTCGTGGTCGAGGGCCCACCCGGTACGGGCAAGACCCACACCATCGCGAACTTGATGTCGGGGCTGTTGGCGCGCGGTCAACGGGTTCTGGTCACCAGTGAGAAGTCACAAGCTTTGCGTGTGTTGCGTGACAAACTGCCGCCGGAGTTGCAGGAGCTCTGTGTGTCCATCACCGACCTCTCTCGTGGTGGTTCGGACGAGCTGAACCGCAGCGTCGCGAAGATAGCCGAACGCAAGACCTCCTTCGACGAGGCCAGCGAGGTGCAGAAGATCGAAGCACTGACGACGCAGCGTGCGGCGGCTGTCGCTGGGCGGGCCGAGCTGATGGACCGCGTCAGGGCGCTCCGTGAGTCCGAAACTGTTGTGCACGAAAATGTTTCGGACGGATATGACGGCACGGTGTCCTCGATCGTCCGCAAGGTCAAAGCAGCCGAGAGCTCACACGAGTGGCTGCCGGGCCCACTGCTGGCCGACCGGCCCCCACTCGACGGTACCCAGGTCGATCGCTTGCGCACGTTGATCGCAACCTCGGACGAGAATCGCACACTGCGCTCCCGCCAAGTGCTGCCGCGCCCGGAGACGATGCTGCCGAATTCGGCCGAACTCGCCGCGCTGTGCCGGCGCGCAAGCGCGCAGATCGACGCCGTCTCGCCGCAGGCCGCCTCCCTCATCACGCTGATAGACGGCGTGCAGCCGGCGGTGTCCGCAGAGATCCGGCAACTGTGCGAGGAGCTTGCCGCCCGAGTTCGAGCGGTGGTCGAACTCGACGGTTCCTATTCGCGCCTGACCGATTCGGTGCTGTCCGGTGAAGCCGCGCACCTGTGGTCTCGGGTCAGCGGACTCGACCTGATGGTCGAGACAGCAGCTGCGTCGGATCGCTACGTCGGTGCACACGACGTGCAATGTTCGTCGAGTTCGGCGGCGGCGCTGGCGGCGATGGATGCGCTTGCCGGAGCCCTGGAGTCGGGCGTCGAGTGGAAGCCGCGGTTCCGCCGCAGCGAGGAGCAGAAAGCCGTCGAGGCACTCGACATCGTGGCCACGGTCGACGGACAACCCGCGACGACGGCTATGGCCGCGCGTCTGGTGGCCGAACACATCCGCGCACTGGACACCGTGCAGACCGCATCGGTGCTCCTGGCCGACCTGGCGATCATCGTTCCGCTCGACGGAACGCGTTCGATTCGCGTGAACAACGTGGCGCGTATCGCCGATCGGCTCGGCCTGGTGGCGTCGGTGGTTTCCGCACGTGACGCCCTGGTGCACCGGCTCTACGCTATTTCCCCTGCGGCACCGTGGATTCGAAGCATGGCCGAGGCGCGCGAGATCGCCGGAGCCGCCGATGCCATCAACGAGCGAATGGGCATCCAGGCCGCGCGGGCCGAACTCGACGCCCTGCAGTTCTCGGTCGCCACTCGTATCGATGCCGGGCCGTCACCCGAGGGCTCGACCCTGGTGAGTGCGTTGAGCACCGCCGATCCGGTGGAATTGGCTGCTGCCGTTGCCTCGTATTCGCAGGCATGTGCCGAGCAAGAAGATCAACTCCTGCTCGAATCGATGTCGGCGTCATTGTCCGCGGTGGCACCCGCCCTGTTCGATCTGGTCGAGGACACCGCCGCTGACCTCGAGTGGGACGAGCTCAGTTGGCAGATGTCGAAGGCCTGGGCGTGGCGTCGTGCTCGCGAGTGGGTCGGCGAGCAGCATCATGGCGGTCTCGAACAGCAACTCGAAGCGGAATTGGCCGCTGCCGATACCGACATCGCTTATCTCACTACCCGTCTCGCTGCCGCGAGTGCGTGGCGCAACAGTCTCGAGCGAATGACAGCCGTCGAGGTTCGTGCGTTGCAGACCTACCGCGAGCACATCTCCAGCATCGGATCCGGGGCCGGCAAGTATGCCGAAACCTACCGCAGTGCAGCACGATCCGCGATGCGCGAGGCGCAGAGCGCGGTGCCTGCCTGGGTCATGCCGCTCTCGCAGGTGTTGGCGTCGATTCCGCCGGTACCGGGTAGCTTCGACGTCGTCATCGTCGACGAGGCCAGCCAGGCCGACATCACCAGCCTCTTCCTGCTGTATCTCGCGCCTCGCGTGATCGTGGTGGGTGACGACCGTCAGTGTGCACCCGCCGATGTCATGCAGACCGGGACCCTCGAGGACGTGTTCGATCGGTTGGACGTCTACCTGCCCGATCTGCCCGAACACGTACGAGCGACTCTGACGCCGAGGTCGAGTCTGTTCTCCATGTTGCGCACCAGGTTCGGCCAGGTGGTGCGGTTGCGCGAGCACTTCCGGTCGATGCCGGAGATCATCAATTGGTCGAGCCAGCAGTTCTACGGAGACTCGCCGCTCGTTCCCGTGCGGCAGTTCGGGGCAGATCGGCTACCGCCGTTGCGGCACACGTACGTTCGCGGTGCAACGGTGACCGGGAAGAATGCGTCGCTCGTCAACCGCACCGAGGCTGTCGCGATCGCCCAGCAGATCGCCGACTGTCTCGAGGATCCCTCGTACGACAACTTGACCTTCGGTGTCGTTGTGCTGCAAGGACAGTCGCAGGTCGACGAGATTCGCAACGAGTTGATCAAGCGCATCGGCATCGAACAGTGGGAACAGCGGCGGCTACGCGTCGGTACGCCGCCGGACTTCCAGGGCGACGAACGTAACGTCGTGTTCCTCTCGATGGTGGTGGCCCCCGACCAAAATTTCGCCACCCTCACCGCCAACCAGTACAAGCGGCGTTTCAACGTGGCGGCCTCGCGGGCACAGGATCAGCTGTGGCTCTTCCACTCGGTCACGGTCGACCGCCTCAAACGGGCAGACTTGCGCAACTCGTTGCTGAGCTATGTCACCTCCGTGTCGCCCGCACCGGCCGATCCGATGCCGGTGAACGTCTCACGTGAGGTCCGGACGGCCCCCTTCGAGACGCTTCTCGAGCAGCAGCTGTGGAACGACCTCGTCGACCGTGGATTCCACGTCAATCCCGGTGTGGAAGTGAACAATCGGCGTCTCGGCCTCGTGGTCACCGGGGAATCCTCGCGGTTGGCGGTGGAGTGCGACGGCGACACCTTCCTGTCCACCTCCGCGCAGCGGTTGGCCGATCTGCAGCGTGAGCAGGAACTCAAGCGCTGCGGCTGGACGTTCTGGCGGGTGCGTGAATCGGAGTACTACCTGGACCGCGATGCGGCGTTGGAAAGCCTCTGGGCAACGTTGGCGCAGCTGGGGATCAAGCCCAACAGCGTTGTGGTGGACGGCGTTGCGTCCTCCGACGAGGCGTGGACGCCGGTGCCGCTCGAGGCCTCGCAGTTCGACGATTCCGGTGCCTTCGATACCTCGTCCACCGACGACTCCTCGGTGCACCATCGATCGGTGCTGTCCCTGTGGACCATGCCGCACATCGACATCCCGACCGAGGCCCACTCCGGAGACCGAGAAACCCCGACCCCGACACCGACCAACGGCTCTCGAAGCGCCGACGGAACCGGAACGACCAACGGGTCCGGAACCAACGGTGCTCACGCGACCAACGGATCCGGCGGGTCCGCCGCCTCCCGTGGCTCTGCACACCCGAACGGGTCTTCGACGTCGAGTCGGTCGCCGATGACCAACGGATCCACGCAGCCCAAGCCCGACAAGCCGGAAACCGCTGCCGAACGCACGGCCGACAACGGAGTGACATCACCTGCACGGGCAGAGGAGGCGGCCGAGGCTCGAGACGAGACCACACCGACCGTCGAGCCGACCGAGTCCGCCACTGAAGTGCCGAACGGGGCGGACGAGAGTCCGGTGGAGCCCGAGAAGACCGATGCCGAGACGAGCGTCGGTCTCGAAGAATCGGAGGACCAGAAGATCTCCGAGCACGAACTCCCGCTCAATGGACTCCGCGGCTACACCACCCGCCGTAGACCGTAGCGCCCGCCGATGACAGATCGCCAGACGCAGCACTCGGACCGGTCGGCCTCACCCCAGCGGTCGGGCCGCCGCCGGATCGTGGTGCCCACCGTCGTGTTCTCGGTCTGCGCGGCGCTTTTCGCGCTGCCGACGTGGACGGTTGTGTTCGCGGGCGCACAGTGGGAAGTGGCTGCGCAGGTCGTCGGGACCTCGGTTGCGGTCGCCGCGTTTCTCGCGCTGCCCACGTCTATGTACATGGGTCATCGGCCCGGTCTCGAGGGGCGGCGTAAAGATGCCTGGGCGCGCGTCGGTGACGTGCTGCTCGGTCTGGTGTGGATCGCGTTCGTGTGGTCGGCGCTGTCGTTGCTGCTACGACTGGGCTTGTGGGTCGCCGGAGTCGACGACCCGGTGCGGTCGCGAATCGTGGCGGTTTCGACCGTAGGAATCGTCGTGGTCCTTGCGCTGTGGGGTCACTACGAGGCGATGCGTACGCCGCGGGTTCGGCACACGACCGTGCGGATCGATCGGCTCGGCCCTCGATTCGACGGTCTGCGAGTAGTTCTGGTGACCGACACGCACTTCGGTCCGCTCGATCGGACAACGTGGTCGCACCGATTGACCGATGCCGTCAATGCGCTCGAACCCGATGTGTTGGCCCATGTGGGAGACATAGCCGACGGTTCGGTCGATCGGCGTCGACGGCAGGCAGCGCCGCTGGAATCCATGCTCGCAACATCGACGCGTGTGTACGTCACCGGCAATCACGAGTACTTCGGCGAGGCACAGGAGTGGCTCGATCACATGGAGAGCATCGGGTGGAACTCGCTGCACAATCGGCACGTGGTGCTCCATCGCGGTGACGACGCGCTGATCATCGCCGGAGTCGACGATGCCACGGCCAAGGGTTCCGGTGCGCCGGGCCACGGTGCCGATCTGCCTCGGGCACTCGCAGGCACCGATCCCTCGATGCCTGTGTTGTTGCTGGCCCATCAGCCCAAACAGATCGGCGATGCCGTCCGGGCGGGTGTCGATCTGCAGGTGTCCGGCCACACGCACGGCGGCCAGATCTGGCCGTTCTCGGCGTTGGTCCGCCTCGATCAGCCGGTGGTGCACGGACTGAGCCGTCATGGCGACCGAACTCAGCTCTACACCAGCCGCGGATCGGGATTCTGGGGTCCACCGTTCCGGGTGTTCGCACCGAGCGAGATTTCCGTTCTGACGTTGGTCGCCGGCTGAGACAGCGACAGCTGGCAGTATCGGTGGAGTGAACAGAGCCGAAGACATCGTGGTGGTCGCAACCGATCTCGACGGCACGCTGTTGCGTTCGGACCGAACTATTTCGGCGCGCACGGCCGACGCGATGGCCAGTGCCGACGCCGCCGGAATCAGGGTGGTGTGGGCGACCGCACGGGCACGTCACTCCATCGACGAACTCGCTGCGTCCTGCGGATTCCGCGGGACGGCGATCGGGGCCAACGGGGCCGTGGTTCTCGATCTGGCCGACGGCACCCCGAACATCGTCGGCACCAGATCGGTACCGGCCGAGACGGTCGCGTCGGTCAAGTCGGCCGTCCGGTCTCTCGTACCCGGCGTGGCATTCGCGACCGTCGGTGCCACACGATTCGTGGCAGAGGCCGGGTATGCGGAACTGTGCGTGTTCGCTGACCATCATCGGCAACCCCATGAGATGGAACTCTCCGATCACGGTCTATCGGTCGAGATCGAACCGACCGTCAAAATCGTTGCCCGACACAGGGATGCGAGCAGTGAGGCCCTGTACGAGCTCGTTGCTGCGGCCGGCCTGGACGGGGTGGAGTTGACGCACTCCGGTGCGCCCTACATCGAGATGTCTGCTGCGGGAGTCTCGAAGGCAAGCGCGCTGCAAGAGTTGTGTGAGCAGTGGGGTGTATCGCCGAATTCGGTTGCAGCAGTCGGAGATGCGCGCAACGACTTGCCGATGCTCGCATGGGCGGGCACGGCGTTGTGTCCGTCGAATGCCGCGGCGCCGGTGCTTGCCGTCGCAGATCGTGTTCTCGGATGCAACGACGACGACGCGGTCGCACGCTACCTGGAAGAACTCACCGCACACCGCGCCGAATTGTAACGTCCGGTCTGCTCGTTTCGACGCTGTGTGAAAGGCTGGCCCCATCATCGGCAGAAGGACACCATGAGCTATCCAGGTTCGGGGGACCCCTCGCAGCGCGCCTACGGGCAGTACGGCGCGCAGCCGAATCCGTCCGATCGAGTGATTCCACCGCCGGGGTATTCATCGGACACTGCCGACTCCGGGCCTTCCGATTCCCCGTCTCCGTCCGGTCGTCCTCTTCGCCCTCCGCGAGCCGCAGCGCAGCCTGTTGCCGCAGCGCAGCCTCGTGTCGCAGCGCAGTCGGGTGGGTCCGGCGAAGTTCCCTTCCCGTCGGTGTTCGCTGGTGGTCCGCCGCCGCCGCCGCGTAAAGGAAACGGAGGTCTCTGGATCGTCGTTGCCGTTCTGGTGGCGGTCGCACTGATTCTCGGTGGCGTGTTCGCCTGGTTGACGGTGCGCAACGACGCCAGTCCCGGCGTGGCGTCGGCGAGTGCCGCACCGTCGTCGGCAGCGATCGACGGCAGCGCCCCGGGCGCGGTGCCGGGCTCCTCGTCGACGGGTGGACAGGAACCGGGCGTGACGACTCTGCCTGCGGGCGCGCAGACCTGCCCGGCCAGCGTTGCGTCGACCGGCGGCCTGCGGGGTTCGGCAGTGGGGTCGACGGCCACGTCGTGCCCGTTCGCCGAGGAAGTGCGGTTGGCCTACACGCGTGGCGGCTCGGATCGCAATTCCAGAACGGTGGTGGCCAGCAGTCCGGTCACCGGCAAGCGGTACGAGATGAACTGCGTGTCGTCCGCGCAGTTGGTCACGTGCACCGGTGGCGAGAACGCTGTTGTCTACCTCTTCTAGGTCGATGCACCGCGCCACCGGAAGGTTTTACGCGGTCTCTCTTTCGCTTGCACTCCTGATTTCCGGTTGCACCATTGCCACGGACGACGGCGCTGCGACGGATGCGTCGAGGGTTTCCGAGTCGACGCCCCTGCCGATATCCCAGTCGGACCGACCGACGTCGGACCCTGAAGTGTGGAGCACCGCGGTTCCGGTCGAAACGTTGCCTGCCGCCGATCTGGCTGCGGAGTTCGGCGTACTCGAATCCGCGGCAGGTGGCCCCATCGGCCTTGCTCTGGTTCCGGTCGGCGGCGGTCCGGCCACCGTGCTCGGCACGTGGACCTCCGGCGTCGCGTGGTCGACGGTCAAGGTGCCGCTGGCGGTGGCGGCTCTACGCAATGGTGGTGACGCGGTGCTGGCCGATGCCGCAGCGGCGATCGAAAGCTCCGACAACGCAGCGGCCGACGCGCTGTGGGGTGCGCTGGGTGATTCCGCTGTTGCGAGTGCCGCAGTCGAGTCGGTTCTGCGGCAAGGCGGTGACTCTGCCACGACAATTCAGAGGGAACGGATCCGTCCCGAATTCAGCGCGTTCGGTCAGACCGAATGGTCGACGCAGGACCAGGCGACGTTCGCGGCCGGCTTGTCGTGCCTTCCGGACGCGGAACCGGTGGTAGAGATGATGAACAAGGTTGTGCCGGAGCAGCAATGGGGCTTGGGGCAGCTGTCCGACGCAGCGTTCAAAGGCGGCTGGGGACCGCGATCGGATGGTGGCTACGTCGTGCGACAAGTCGGTATCGTCACCACCGTTGCGGGACGTGTCGGGGTAGCGATTGCGGCGCAACCGGATTCGGGCTCGTTCACCGACGGAACCGCCATGCTCGACGCGGTCGGTGGCTGGCTGGAGTCCCGCAGTGATCGGCTCCCCGCGGGACACTGCCTCTAGCCGTTGTCGAGGCCCGGATCGGCGCCGGTAGCCTCTGGCGTGCCAGTGATTCGTCCGCCATCGAAAGGCCCATGCTGTGAACGACGCCCAGTCGCCGGAGCCGACCGAACCCACCACGATTGCCGAGTACTTGAACGCGCACGCGATACGGGTGTCCCCGCTCGACGGTGCCGCGGCGACAGAACTGGGCATCACCGTGCCGGTTCCTGCAGGCTGGCAGACGCTCGATCCGGCACAGTTTCCCGGGGCCACCCAGGTTATCGTGGAACCCAATCTCGTGGAGAACGGATTCGCTCCCAATGCTGTTCTTCTCGTCGGTGCTCTCTCGCGCACGATCGATCCGGAAGCGTTGATGGCGTTGGGTTTCGGAGACGGACGGGCGATGCCCGGATGGGTAGAGCGCGAGGCGAGTTCGGCGTCGTGGCTCGGCTGGCCGTCGCGATTCATTCGGGGCACCTACGTCGCGCAGCAACTCGAAGCAGCGGTGACGACTCGGTACGTGTTGGTGGGCGTCGATACCCAGTACTTGGTGCAATTGACGGTAACGACGTTGGCATCGCAGCTCGACGCGCTGGCCTTCGACGTCACAGCGATCAACGACGGCTTGACGACGAACGGATCCTAGCCTCCGACCCATCGATTCAATTTATGGCATCGAGAGGTAATTACGATTGTTCGACGGTGAACTTTTCGCTTGGCTGGTCAGGTACCAAACGAGCGAAAGGCGATGCGTCATACGAGTACTACTGATAGGTGGGGCGTCGGGAATCGGGCGGGCCGTTGCTGCCGAGATCGTCGACGGGGGAGGCGAGGTGATCCTCGCCGGTCGACGTCCGGATGTGCTGAACGACGCGGCCGCGACACTGGGCACGAGTGCGAGTGCGAGTTCGGTGATCGTCGATCTGACCGACGAGGCATCCATCTCCGCTGCGGCCGCGGAGGTCGGATCGGTCGATCACGTGGTGAGTCTCGCGGCCGATCACGCGAACGGTCCGGTCGCCGACCTCGACGTGGCTGACATTCGAAAGGCGTTCGACGCGAAAGTGATCGGGCCCATCGTGCTGGCCAAGCATGTCGCATCGAGTATCACGGAGGGTGGCTCGCTACTGTTCTTCTCCGGGGTGGCCGGGTGGAAGCCGGCACCGGGTCTCTCGGTGATGGCGACGACCAACGGTGCCGTGGCGTTTCTCGTGGAGGCGCTCGCGGTCGAATTGGCTCCGATTCGGGTGAACGCGGTGTCACCGGGCATCGTCGATTCCGGCGCGTGGGATTCGATGGGAGCAGGGAAGGACTCGTTCTTCGCCGAGACGGCGCGAGCCAATCCTGCAGGCCGAGTCGGCCGGCCGGACGACGTGGTGGCCGCGGTCCTCTTCGTACTCACCAACACCTTCGTCACCGGCACCACCGTGCACGTCGACGGCGGAGGACGGTTCGCGTGAAGCGGGTGTCGCTCGGGTTGCTGCTGCTGGTGTTCGCTGCGGCGTGCAGCTCCACGGCATCGGTCGATGATTCGGTAGTCGACCCGTCAGGCGAGCTGATCCAGCCGGGGGCGGTTCATCTGGGTGACGCACCGGTCACCGATCGAACTCGTCACGTGGTGTCGGTCGCCCAGAATCTCTACACGTTCTGGGACACGGGCGAACAGGTGTACCTCGATCGCGCGGTCGATGATTCGTTCGTCGACAACACCCTGCCTACGGGCCGACCACAAGGACCGAACGGACCGGTTGTCGCCTCGGCGGGCTTTCGTACCGCGATTCCAGACCTGTCCTGTGAACTGGCCGATCTGTACATCACCGGGGATACGTTCACGGCACGGCTGATCTTTCGGGGGCACTTCACCGGGGCATACGGGCCGACGGCTGGAAGCGGTCAGCCGGTCGAGTTCGGTGCCATCGACATCCAGCACGTGGGGGAGAAGCGCATCGTCGAGGACTGGCACCTCGAAGACAACCTGACGTTCATGCAGCAAGCAGGTTTGGTGGGGACGAGCTGACGCATGTCATCGAGTCCGGCCGGCTGGAATCCCGCGCGAAGCAGGTCGGCGACGAACCGCGGAACCAAGGCGTCACTCGGCGATCCGACCATGGCAACCACGGTGCGACATAGTTTCGGTTGTAGGGGCTTGACGACACCGTCGAATCGGGCGGGTAGAGCCGACGTCGGCACCAGCGCAATCCCCAAGCCGGCGCGGGCCAATTGCGCTGCGGTAGTGGCGCTTCGAGTACGCGTGCTGACCGTCGGGAAAATATCGCGTGCCGCGGCCACGGCGTCGATCCACGCTCCGAGTCCATTCGACTGGTGGTAGTGGAACATCGGTCTACCCCGGAGATCGTTCCACGAGATGCTCGGCTCGTCGGTGAGATCGAGACCTTCGGGTATCACCGCGACGATGTCCTCGGTGCCGATCTCGGTGACCTGCCCGGTGAATCGATCCGACGCTGGGCCGACAGCAAGGTCGGATGCGCCGCCGGCGACGGAATCGGCCATGGCGTCGGCGCTGCTGTGTTCGGAAAGCTCCACGTCCACGTTGCGATACTTGCGGGCCCACGTGCGCACTATCGGAGCGACCACAGGGACTGTCATCGTTTCCACACAGGCCAGCCGCAGTCGTCCGCGAGAACCGTCGGCCACGGCTCGTCCGGTCTTGACCACCCGATCGGCCGCTGCCAGTGCGGCTTCGGCGTCAGCGAGTATTGCCAGACCGGTCGGGGTGGGACGAACACCGCGAGGTAGTCGCTCGAGAAAGGATGTGCCGATCTCGGTCTCCAACGCGGCCAACTGATGCGACAGGGCGGGTTGCGAGAGGTGCAGGCGCACCGACGCGGCGGTGACCGAGCCGCACTCGACGACGGTGACGAAGCATTCGAGGGCACGCAAGGTCGGCACGGTTCGAGGGTAGGTGACGGGCGTGTGCTCGCTGCCCGAGTCGGATCACCTCACGGGGTCAGACGCCTGTGTCCGACGCATCGATCCGGCTAAGGTCGACCGCATGTCGATCAGAACCGGCCGCGTCCGGCACTTGTCGGTGGTCCCGGATCTGCCCGATGCCGAGGGGCTGTCGGACAGCGGTGCGACACGGGTTACGGGGCGAAGCCTGGTCCGCCTGGTGCTCGGAGTGACCATCGATCACACGCGACCGCAGATTTGGCGTCGGGTGCGGGTGCGCTCGGACCTGCTGCTGTCCGAACTTCACTCGGTGTTGCAATGTGCGTTGGGTTGGGAAGACCGGCATGTGCACGCGTTCAGCATCGGAACCGTCGGTGCGATGCGTCGATTCGAGATGGCCGAGACTCTCGAACACGAACCGGATGACGAGGCAGTGAGCGAAGAGCGGGTTCGGCTCGACGAGGTGCTCACGGTGCGCGGATCCGTGCTGACCTACGAGTACGACTTCGGTGATGGATGGACACACACCATCGTTCTCGAGCAGATCGATTCCGACATCGACGACCTGCGATCGGTCTGCCTCGATGGAGCTCGTGCTTGCCCGCCCGAGGATTGCGGCGGGCCATCGCACTATGCCCAGGATCTCGACATCGCATCCGATCCGGCCGATCCCGAATTTCCCCTCCTGCTCGCGAGATGGGGTCCGACATTCAACCCGAACCGGTTCGACGTCGGTGCGGTCAACAAGAAGTTGCACGCGCTCGACACGGGACGGTCGGTTCTCGCTGAGGCGGTGGCGACGGCACCCGCTATCGGCAGACTCTTCGATCGCGTGCGCCCCGCGGAGGTGCCGTCCTTGATGGCGCTCCTACCCCGATGCGAATTGACCATCGAGAGTTCGGTGGATCTACCCGTGGCCGAGATCGCGATGGCCAAGTTGGGGTGGTTCCTCGACCGGATCGGCGACGACGGAGTTGTCCTGACAGATGCCGGCTATCTCAAGCCCGCACTCATCGCGGCGATCCGCGAAGAGCTCGATTGGGGTCTTGGATGGGTGGGAACGAGCAATCGCGAGATCGACCACCATCAGGTGACCGACCTACGCGAAGCCGTGCGGCACCTCGGATTGACGCGGGTTTCCAAGGGCCGGCTGATGCGTACGAAGCTCGGGGCAAGATTGGCCGGCGACCCGGTCGGACTGTGGCGACACGCAGCCTCGCGACTTCCCCTGGGCAAGGAGACGTACGAGACCGACGCCGCGACGCTCTTCCTGATCTCACTCGCTGCATCTGCATCCTCCACCCATCGCAACGAAATGCTGATCGAGACCGTGGCCGAGCTGGGTTGGGCAAGTGAGGATTCCGGTGTGTTCGACGCGCAGTTCGCGGCGCAGGCCACCGTGAGCTTCCTCGACCTCATCGGTGCCCACGGTCCGCAGTTCTACTTCCGCCAGGGAGTATCGGACTCGCCGAGCTGGTCGCGTCGATTCGCGCGCGACGCCTTGCTGACCTGATGCAGTGGGTGTCCGACGGGGTCGATTTTGCTGTGGACACTCCTGACCTGCCGATTTGCGTTGGTGGGGTTGGTGGCGTAACTTTTGTCGAGTCAGAGCGACGGACACCGACCCGGTCTTCACGGACTGGGTGAACGAGGTTGGACGTGTGGCTCGGCAGGTTGTATCCCCCAAGAGTCGGGCATTGCGTCCGAGACCAAGCTGGGATAGGCTGGAACAGTTGCCCTGGAGGCCGACGGATCATGTGTTCGTGGGGGTCGAGTGTGTGCGTGTTCTTTGAGAACTCAACAGTGTGTCGATGAATGTCAGTGCCGAA
>NZ_JASHKQ010000012.1 GCF_030056795.1 Rhodococcus sp. IEGM 1381
TCTTCTCGACGGCAATCTTGATCTGCGTCTTGTTCGAGTCCGGGTGCACCAGGAACGTGTACGTGCCTTCTTCGATCAGTCCGTAGGACTTCTCGGAGATGACCGGTGCCAGCAAGACGTCGCGTGGATCGGCGATCGTGGTCACTTGCTTGCCTCCTCGTTCTTTGCAGGCCCAGCGATGAAGGTGTTCAGCGCTTCCACGCTGAAAATGACGTCATCGGCGTTGAGCACGTCGTACGTGTTGAGCTGGTCGGGTGCGATGGGGTGCACGCCGTCCAGGTTCTGGACGCTCTTCCACGCTGCGGTGTCTTCGCGTCCGACGACGAGCAGGACCTTCTTGCGGTCCGAGAGCTCGGCGAGGAACGTCTTGGCGCCCTTGGTGGATGGAATCTGTCCGGCAACCAGTTCGGTGATCACGTGGATCCGCTCGCTGCGAGCCCGATCGGAGAGGGCACCGCGCAATGCGGCCGCCTTCATCTTCTTGGGAGTCCGCTGGCTGTAGTCACGCGGCTGCGGTCCGTGGACCGTGCCACCGCCGACGAACTGAGGAGCGCGGGTCGAGCCCTGACGGGCGCGGCCGGTTCCCTTCTGGCGGTACGGCTTCTTGCCACCGCCGCGAACCTCGCCACGAGTCTTCGTGGAGTGCGTTCCCTGGCGTGCCGCTGCGAGCTGCGCAATGACAACCTGGTGGAGGAGCGCGATGTTCGCGGGTGCGTCGAAGATCGCCGACGGCAGATCGACGGTTCCGTTGGTCTTGCCACCGACCTCTTTGACGTCCAGCGTCAAGTTGGTTTCGGTCTTCTTGTCGAGGCTGGTCATGCCCGTGCACCACCCTTCAATGCAGACTTGACGATCACGACGTTGCCGCGACGGCCCGGGATTGCTCCCTTGATCAGCAGCAGACCGTTTTCGCTGTCCACCTTGTGGACCGAGAGGTTCTGCGTGGTTACGCGATCGCCACCCATACGTCCGGACATGCGCATTCCCTTGAACACGCGACCCGGAGTTGCGCAGCCACCGATGGATCCGGGGCGACGGTGCACGGCCTGTGCACCGTGGCTCGCACCCTGACCCTTGAAGCCGTGACGCTTCATGGTTCCGGCGAAGCCCTTGCCCTTGCTGGTGCCGGTGACGTCGACGTATGCGCCGTCCTCGAACACTGCAGCGGTGAGCTCCTGGCCGACCTCGAACTGCGAGGCGTCGGCTACGCGAATCTCCACGATGTGGCGACGCGGCGTGACACCTGCCTTCTCGAACTGGCCGGTATCGGGCTTGTTCACCTTGCGCGGGTCGATCGCACCGAATGCGACCTGGACGGCGCTGTAGCCGTCACGTTCCTGGGTGCGGACCTGGGTGACCACATTGGGGCCTGCCTTGATCACGGTCACCGGAACGACGCGGTTGTTCTCGTCGAAGACCTGGGTCATTCCGAGCTTGGTGCCCAGAATTCCTGTCGCAGGCCGGTTCTTGTTATCAGTCATCGTTGTCTCCGCGCTCACTGGATGTTGACGTCGACACTGGCCGGGAGGTCGATGCGCATGAGCGCGTCAACCGTCTTCGGTGTCGGGTCGAGGATGTCAATGAGCCGCTTGTGAGTACGCATCTCGAAGTGTTCGCGCGAGTCCTTGTACTTGTGCGGCGAACGGATGACGCAGTACACGTTCTTCTCTGTCGGCAACGGCACCGGTCCGACGACGCGGGCACCCGTACGGGTGACCGTTTCGACGATCTTGCGCGCTGACGCGTCGATCGCCTCATGGTCGTAGGCCTTGAGCCTGATGCGGATCTTTTGTCCCGCCACGCTTAGTGTCCTTTTCTTGCCGCTTGGTCGTAGAACGGGCCGTTCGGCCTGCTCCACCTCGTCTGCACAGTCCCCGAGCCGGTGGAACCCACCGACCCGAACTGCCTTCGTGCACACACGACAGTGAAAAACGTTGACGACCCAGGCGTGGCCTGCATCCGTTGCCGCTCTTCATCTGTCATGGTTCTCCGGTCCACGCGGTCGGGCGTGTCGCGATTCCGCTCATTCGTCTGCGCTGAAACTTTCGCTTCAACCACTCGAATCCAACGAAACCCGCACCGTTCGAGCTGGTGGTCCGGACGCGCTCACGTGGAGCGCTGATCTCATGTCCTACTCAGCCGGCCCGAAGGCCGACTCACCTGTTTCAGGCCGCACGCATGCGCGTCCCGTGTCCAGGCAACCCGACCAGTATGCCGCAGTCCGGGCGACAGATCAACTCGGGGTTCGTCGACACCGGCCGCGGTACCTTACCGAGCAGTAAGGTAGCGCCATGACAACAGTCGAGAACACCACCGGTGCCACGTATCGCGCCTGGTCCAAGCTTCCGAACAATACTATCGGGTCCACCCTGTTCTCCCTCGGCATGTGTTTGCGGGTTCCCTACTTTGCGTCCGTGCTGCCCAAAGTGGTCGCGCTCGAACCCGGTCGGTGCGAGGTAGCCGCTCCCAAATGGTTCGGTGTCCGGAACCACCTGGGTACCTTCCACGCCATCGCTGCGTGCAATCTCGCCGAGGTCGCGATGGGCATGCTTGCCGAGGCAACGGTGCCGACATCGCACCGGTGGATTCCCAAGTCCATGACAGTCGGCTATCTGACGAAGGCCACCACATCGCTGCGCGCGGTCGCCGAACTAGACAGGATTCCCGACTTCGCGGCCGTCACCGAGGGCATCGACCTCGTCGTCCCGGTCTCGATACGCGACACCGCAGGCATCGAAGTCGTGCATGCGGACATCACGATCTGGGTGTCCGCCGCGGCTCGTTGACATACTCGAACGATGAATGCGGTGCGGCAGTCGGAGTCCGATGGCTCGGTAGTGGTGGTCGGTGGCTCGGGGGCCGTCGGCCGATTGATGGTCGACCTGCTGCGCGGTGACGGCGTACCGGTGACGGTCGTCGACCTGTCCGGCAGTCCCGATGCCGGCTCTGCCGTCACGGTCGGAAACATCACCGCGCCCGACGAACGGCTCGGCTCGATTCTGGCAAGTGCCGTCACAGTAATTCTGGCGGTGCCCGAATCCGTGGCGTTGGCCGCAGACCTGTCGGCCTTACGGCCCGACGCGCTGCTGGTCGAGACCTTGTCGGTGAAGTCCGGCTTTTCTCGCCATGTGGACGCCATCGATCGACCCGGTGCCACCGTCGGTATCAACCCGATGTTCGCCCCGTCGCTGGGAATGGCCGGACGCCCGGTTGCCGTCGTCGTGCACCGCGAAGGCCCGTTGGCACAGGCCTTTCTCGACGGTGTCGCTCGATGGGGTGGGCGCGTGGTGCTTCTCGACGCCGCACGCCACGATCGCCTCGCCGCCGCGACGCAGGCACTGACGCATGCCAGCGTGCTGGCGTTCGGGTTGGCACTGGCCGAACTCGACCTTCCCTTTGCCGACATCGATGCCGTTGCGCCTCCTCCACACGCCACGATGCTCGCCATGCTTGCTCGCATCACGGGCGGCGAACCCGAGGTCTACTGGGACGTACAGGCAGGCAATCCCCACGCCGCCGAGGCCAGAGCGGCACTGCGCCGCGCTACGCAGACTCTGAACGAGACGGTCGATTCCGGTTCCGAGGCCCAGTTCGCGCGACTGTTGACCGAGGCAGAGTCCGCGTTGGACGGAAGCGGCGATCGCTATCGAGCCGTGTGTGCCGAGATGTTCGGTATCGTTCTGGGTAACAGTGGTAATCGATGACCACGGGTAACAGCGCGGAGGCGAGGCACGCAATGCTGGAACAGCCGTCGTTTCCGGAGTTCGACTCCGACGATGTCGTGGAGAGTGCGGTCGTCTCACGGTTGGCCAAGAACTGGGCGCAGCGCGCGACAGTGAAGAAGCCCGAACCCGAGCTCGACGACCTGTTCGACACGTCCAAACAGGATTTCCCCGACGCCCTCATCCCCTTCGGCGAGCACGACACCTTCACCGGTGCCACCCCCGAGCAGAAGGATCGCCTCCGAGCCTGGGGTTGGATCGCATTCAACAAGAACGTGATGGATGTCGAGCAGCACGTCGTCCATCCTGGTTTCGCGATTCTGGCGCAGGACGTGTTCGAAACCGGAATGGGTGACACCCTCGCAGTAGCAGTGACCCAGGCGATGGTGGACGAGCAGTACCACACGCTGATGCACCTCAACGCGAGCGCAGCGACGCGGCGCGGGCGAGGGTGGGCCCTGTCGGAGCGTTCGTTGCCGTTCAGCTCCACCGTCCGTCGGCAGCGCGCCGCTCAGGCGACCAGCGACGACCCGTGGTCGTCGGCAATCAGTTCGCTCGCCTTCATGACCGTCGCAGAGATCTCCATCACGTCCTACCTCGACTTGATCGAGGACGACGACGTCATCCAGCCCATCAATCGGGCGACCGTGAAACTGCACAATCGCGACGAGTACTGCCATGCGTCGATCGCCGACGACATGGCCGCAATCGTGTTCGATCGGCTCGGAGCCAACGACCGACAGAAGTTCCTCGACGGTCTCGTCGATGGCATGGATGCGTTCTCGAGCAGCGATTTCTCCACCTGGCGACGCATTCTCGAGCTCGAGGGCATCTGCGGTGCCGAAGAGATGCTGGCCGATGTCGAGCAGGACAAGAGTCGCCGTGCTCTGGTTCAGGACTACAGCGGGCTTCGGTCTCTGTGCCGGAAACTCGACGTCGAGGACAGTATCGATATCGATTGGGGCTGACTGCGAAGGTCACCCGGCGTCGACCCGCAGGTAACATTCTCGGGGAATTCCGGTATCAAGTAGTGGCCCTCGACTCCACGGGGTCCTGTCCCACCATTCACCCCGACAGCTCGGAGATTCGATGTCGTCAGCTCAACACGCAGCCGTACACGTGGAGGACGTACACAAGTCCTTCGGTGATGTGCATGCGCTGCGCGGCATCAGCTTCTCCGCCGAACGGGGGACTGTCCTGGGCATTCTCGGCCCCAACGGAGCAGGCAAAACGACCACCGTCAAGGTGCTGTCCACCCTGATCGCACCGGACAGTGGCCGCGCCTTCGTCGCGGGACACGATGTTGCCGCGGACGCCCCGGCGGTACGACGCTCGATCATGATGACCGGACAGTACGCGGCCCTGGACGACACCCTGTCCGGCCGCGAGAACATAGAGTTGTTCGGCCGCCTGATGGGTCTGGACAAGAGGGCCGCCAAGGCGCGCGCCAAGGCTCTGCTCGACGAGTTCGACCTCTCGGACACCGGTAAGCGGCCTGTCAAAGGGTACTCCGGCGGCATGCGTCGCCGCATCGACATCGCGTGTGGCTTGGTCGTGCGGCCGGAGGTCGTGTTCCTCGACGAGCCGACCACCGGACTCGACCCTCGCAGCCGACAGGGTGTGTGGTCGCTGGTCGAGGCGCTCAAGGCACAGGGCATCACCGTGCTGTTGACGACGCAGTACCTCGAAGAAGCGGACGTCCTCAGCGACAACATCATCGTCATCGACAGGGGCACTGTCATCGCCGAGGGGACCTCGGATCAGCTCAAGGCCATGACCGGCGGCAGCTACTGCGAAGTGGTACCGCTCGATCCCGGTCAGCTCCGAGCAGCCGCCCGTGCGTTGGGTGAAATGGTCCCGGCTGCCGTGCACGCCGAGATCACCGCTACATCCGACCGGCTCTCCGTGCCGGCACCCGACGGCGCAGCGACGCTGTCCGAGATACTGCGCCGCGTCGACGCGGAGGGAATCGTGTTGGCCGACATCGCACTGCGGCGACCCTCGCTGGACGACGTGTTCCTCACCCTCACCGGGCACTCGCAGACGACCACCACACCATGACGGCCACGACGCGAGGCGTACCCAACACGCAGGCACGGATCGTGGAACGGACCGGTGCCGGCTCGACGACTCAGCAGCCGAAACGGCGATCGAAGACGAGGCCGTCGGGTTTCGTGCAATGGCAGGCCCTCACCGGCCGTGCCCTCTGGACCATGTTGACCAAGGGTGAATTGCTCGTCGCGGTCATCGCCCCGCTGATCTTCACCGTCGGCTTCTATCTGCCGTTGAAGTTCGTGATGGGCCTGCAAGGCATCAATTACGCCCAGTTTCTGATGCCGATCATCGTGCTGCAGGCAATGGCGTTCACCGCCATTTCCGCCGCACAACGGGCATCGATGGAGGCCATGAGTGGACTCAATTCTCGTTTGAAGACGATGCCCGTCGTACGCGGTGTCCCACTGGTTTCCCGAATCTCGAGTGGCGTCGTCCGTTCGCTGGTGTCGCTCGTATCCGCCCTGGCTTTCGGTTACGTCATCGGTTTTCGCTTCACTGCAGGCTTCGGTCAGGCCCTTCTGTTCTGCGCACTGGCCATGCTGATCAGCACCACGCTGTCTATCGGTGCCGACGCGATCGGAACGCTGTCGAAGAGCCCCGAAGCGACCAGCCAAGTGTTGACCCTTCCCCAGCTCATTCTCGGTATGGCCTCGTGCGGGTTCGTTCCGGAAAGCGGTTTCCCGGAACTGATCCGCCCGTTCGTTCGCAATCAACCGATTTCGCAGTTCTCTTTCGCGATGCGGGATATGGCCGAAGGCGGAGTCAGCTTCCAGGTGTTGTGGCCGTCGCTCGCGTGGGTGGTCGGCCTCATCCTGTTCTTCGTACCGCTCGCCATCTGGGCGAGCTCGAGACCAGAGTGACGAGTCCGAGATGACGATGTCAGAAGCATCGGTGAACACCACCCGAGTGTCCAGCTTGACCTTCCCCGAACCGAACATGGTGCTGCGCGAAGGGTCTCTTCGTGCACTCTGGACCCACAGTCTGATCCAGGCCAAGCGACTGTTGATGCGATGGATGCGCGATCCGTCGACGATGATTCAAGCATTGCTGTACCCCGCCTTGATGCTGGTCATGTTCCGTGTGGTGCTCGGAAACTCGATTTCCGCGGCCACCGGATCGCCGGCGATCTACGGCCAGGTGCCGATGATCGCCCTCGTCGGAGCCATGTTCGGATCCATCGTCAGCGCAGTCGGCCTCAAGGGCGAACGTAAATCGGGTTTGTTGTCCCGGTTCTGGACGACACCTACGCACCGCGCCGCCGGCCTGCTGGGAAGGATGATCGCCGAAGCAGTTCGAGTGTTCGTCACAACCATTGTCATCACCTGTGCCGGTGTGGCGATGGGGTTCCGATTCACCCAGGGAGTTCCGGCCGGCATCTTGTTGATCTTGGTGCCAGTGGTATTCGGCATCGGGTTCGCGGTGATGGTGACGTTCCTGGCCACCGTCGCCGGCGACGCGCCCCTGGTCGAAGTCGTCTCGATCTTCGCCACCCTGCTCATGTTCTTCAATGCCGGATTCGTACCCGTGCTGGCCTACCCCCCGTGGCTTCAACCGGTCGTCGCCGCTCAGCCGATGTCGGTTGCGGTCGATGCAATGCGAAATCTTGCGATGGGTGGTCCGGTTCTGACGCCGGTATTGCACACCCTTGCGTGGTCACTGGGAATGGCAGCAGTGTTTCTGATCCCCGCAATCCGCGGTTACAAGAAGGCATCTGCGACCGGCTGACACCCCGGCGATCGGGCACCGGCGACAGAAAGCCCGTGCACGTGGGCATCATCACACTGGTGCGGATACACAACCCGTAGACCAGCAATCTTGACATTCTCCACAAGGCTGCAGGCAACAAAGATGTTACGGTCGTGTCAACCACGTTCTGCCGCCGTCGTCCGACGGTGAGCCATATCGGAAAGAGGCCATGGCGATTTCAACCCGAGCTGCGCGTATCTTGTGCGCGATCGCAGCAACGTCCGCCATGATTTTCTCGGGGACCTCCATCGCGTCCGCCGCTCCCGACGCTCCCCCGGTGCCGGTCCCGACCGTCGAGGGAACCAACGACTTCAGCTGTGTTCCCAGCCCAGAGCATCCTCGACCCGTCGTCTTGATACACGGAACCAAGATGGACGCCACGACATGGGCAATTCTCGCCCCTCAGCTCATCGAGCAAGGCTACTGCGTGTTCGCACCCAGCTACGGTGCAGTGGGCCTGCTGTTCGAGCCGGGCAAGGTCATCTGGGGCTCCGGCGACATCCCGCAGTCCGCGCGCGAAATCGGCGGGTTCATCGACAAGGTGTTGACGTCGACCGGAGCCTCCCAGGTAGACATCGTCGGACACTCGCAGGGCGGAACGGTAGCTCGCCAGTACATGAAGTTCGACGGCGGTACAGATCCCACCGACCCAGCGCGCAACAAGGTACACAGCCTCGTCACCTTGGGCGCGACCAACCACGGAACCACGTTCGGTGGGCTCCAGGAGTTGGCAAGGGTGGTCACGTCACTTGGACTCCCCGGTGACGCCATCACACCGTTGACCTGGAACATGGCAGGTGCCCAGCAACTGGTGGGCTCGCCGGTGCTGGTCAACCTCAATGCCGGCGGTGACGCGCTACCAGGAGTGGACTACACGGTGATCGCCACTCGCGACGACACCATCTCGACACCGCCCGATCTGACCTTCCTGCGGACGGGAGACACGGAGTCGGTGCACAACGTCTGGGTTCAGGACGTCTGCCCCGCTGCTACGACCAGCCACGTCGGCCTCGTGACGGATCCAGCACCGAACTTCATGGTGATCTCCGCACTCGACCCGGAATACGCCTCGACTCACACCGCGCCCTGCTGACGGTGAGACGGGCGGACCGGAACGTAGCGTTTCATCCGACCGCCAGCTAGAGAAGGATCTTCTTCGTGTCCGAGTCCATAGCCGTCTCGATCGTGGTGCCCGCTCACAATGCCGGGGAATTACTGGCTGTCCAGTTGACCGCGCTGTTGCAGCAGGACTATGACGGACTGTTCGAGGTCGTGGTGGTCGACAACAATTCGACGGACGGTTCGGTGGACCACCTCGAGAATTCGGATTACGGCCGGCCGGTGCGCATCGTGCGGGCCCACGACGGTGTCGGGCCTGCCTACGCCCGAAATCGAGGGGCAGATGCCGCTCACGGCGAACTGCTGCTGTTCTGTGACGCCGACGATCGGGTCCACCCCGATTGGGTACGCAAGATGGTCGATTTCCTGCACGACGGCAAGTACGACATCGTGACATCTGCTGTCGAGGGACGAACCCTCAACCCTTCAGGGCATCGCAAGATCGCCGAGATCGCGTCTCCGGAAAAGTTTCAATCCCCCAAGTTCTTCGCCCCGATCGTCGTGGGGTGCAGCTTCGGATGCACGGCTGCGGCGTACCGAGCTCTGGGAGGGATCGACGAAACCTACCGGGCGAACGAGGAAGTCGAATTCGGGTGGCGTGCGGTCCGGTCCGGTTACCGAGTGGGCTACTTGCCCGAGGCACTCGTCGCATACCGGTATCGAGTCGGCTTCCGAGCTGGTTTCCGCCAGGGCATGTCTCGCGGAACCAGCTTCGCGCGACTCGCAGATGCGTTCACCGAAAGTGGGCTGCCCGCCCAGTCGGCCACTCGCCTCTGCGGTGAACTCCTCGGACTCGCTGTTGCCCGCGCGACGTCCGAGGAGCGCGGCTTGCTGATGGGTATCGCACTCGGCCGCATGCGCGGCGGGATCACCCACCGCAACCTGCGTCTCTAATCGATCGTTCGCCTCTCGGCCGCAGCCATCGCCGTGTCGAGTACTTGCCCGACCACCGCCAACGACTCCGGTGTGGTCATGTTCGCGTGTGTGGTGTCGACGTCTACATTCTCGATGGTCCCGCTCACAAACGGCGACCACATCAGGGCTGCGTCGGCCGCAGACGGGTGATCGTGTGACGCAGAGAAGAACAGCAGATCCCCCTCCAGGGTCGCAGGCGAGTAGCCGTTGATCTTCGTCGCGCTGGACACCGCGTCGTCGTACAGGTTCGACACCTGCTGCTCGTCGAACATGTCGAGTTCGGCCAATACGAGATCGACCACCTGCCGGCGCGTGGCAGCACTTCGCACGTTTTCGAACTCCCCCACCCCACCGATCCCGAGCGCGCGTAGGTTGTCTGCGAACTCCTCGACGAAAACGGTCTCGTCGACGGTCGGAAGACTGTCGAGCATCGCGACCACGCCGACGTCGTTGCCGGACGCGCGGAGCGCAACGGCGACGGCATGCGCAAGAACGCCTCCGAACGACCAGCCCAACAGATGGATCGGTCCTGTGGGTTGCACGCGAAGAATCTCGCGCGCGTAGAACTCTGCTTGCTCGTCCATCGTGCGCAGTGATGCCGATGCATCGAGCAACCGAGGAAGTTGCAGGCCGTAGATGGGGCGGCCCGGTGCCGTGGTCTCGGCCAACGCGGCGTAGTTCCATGCCAGCCCGATCATCGGGTGGATGCAGAACAGCGCCGGACCGTCACCACCGCCCCGAATGGGAAGTACCGCCGCCAACGGATCCGCCGCCGTGGTCTCCTCGGACGCCGACGCCTCGTGTATGCGACGCGCCAAGAGTTCGACGGTCGGCTCGGTCAAGACCCACTGCACCGACACCGCAGCGCCGCAGCGCGATCGGATGCGTGCCGCGAGCTTGGCGGCGAGGAGCGAATTGCCGCCCAGTTCGAAAAACCTGTCGTCGAGTCCGATGTCGCCGAGACCCAGCACATCGGCCACCGAGGCAGCCACCTCGGCTTCGAGTTCGGTTGTCGGCGCACGAAACTCGATCCGGCGCAGCTGCGGGTCGGGCAGAGCTCGACGATCCAGCTTTCCGTTGACCGTGAGCGGCAACGAATCGAGCACCATCACGGCATCGGGAACCATGTACGACGCCAAACGCCGTGCCACATGCTCCCGCACGAGATCGACATCGAGGGACGCGCCGGCCGCCGCATCGGGTACCACGTAGCCGACCAGCTGCGATCCGAGGTGACCGTCCTCGCGGACCACGGCGACCGTCTGCTTCACGCCGGGCACCGACGAAAGCGCCGCTTCGATCTCACCGAGCTCGATCCGGAAGCCGCGTAACTGCACCTGCGAGTCCGCCCGGCCGACGTAGTCGAGGGTGCCCTGCGGCGTCCACTGCGCCAGATCGCCGGTGCGGTACATTCGCGCGCCGACGCCGTGGAACGGGTTCGCGACGAAGCGTCCCACCGTCAGTCCTGCACGTCCGAGATACCCGCGCGCGAGCTGCACACCGAACACGTAGACCTCGCCCACCACTCCGACCGGAACCGGACGCAGACCCTGATCGAGTACGTAAGTGCCGAGGCCGTCGATCGCCGTCCCGATCGGGTGTCGGACGTTCTCGTCGACACCGCGGACCTCGTGATGTGTCACGTGCACCGTGGTCTCGGTGATCCCGTACATATTGCTCAGCAGTGGTGCATCGGTTCCGTGCGCGTCGAACCAGCCGGTGAGCTTGCTCGGGTCGAGAGCCTCGCCGCCGAACACTATGTGGCGCAGCGCCGTCGGCGACGCCGAGGCGGTCCGCTCGGCGTCGATGAACTGGTAGAACGCCGACGGTGTCTGGCTGAGCATCGTCACGCCCTCGCGCGCCACGAGCTCGACGAACTCCTGTGGCGAACGAGACGTGGCATGTTCCACCACCACCAGAGTTCCGCCGTGCAGCAGCGGCCCCCATATTTCCCACACGGAGAAGTCGAACGCGAACGAGTGAAACATCGTCCAGACGTCGCCCGGTCCGAAATCGAACGTCCGATCGGTGTTGCGGAACAGCCGCACGACATTCTCGTTCGGCACCGCAACACCTTTGGGAGTACCGGTGGACCCGGAGGTGTAGATGACGTACGCCAGGTCGGCGCCGCTGCGCACCGCGGCGCGCCGGGCCGTCGTCTGCCGATGCTCTTCGTCGCTCCCGCGGGCGTCCTCGACATCAATCACGGGTACACCGAACTCGGCGTACGCCGACGCGCCGTCGCTGTCGGTCAGCACACCGACCGGTCGCGCATCCTCGATCATGAACCGCGCCCGGTCGACCGGAAGCGACGTGTCGACGGGCAGGTAGCCGGCACCGGACTTCAGCACGGCCAGCAACCCTACGATCAGCTCGATACCGCGGGGAAGTGCTACGGCCACCAAGGTTTCGCGTGTTGCTCCCCGACGTTCGAGAGCGCCGGCCAGATGCTCGGCGCGCACATCGAGTTCGCGGTAGGTCACGCGCGAATCACCGAACACCACCGCGGTCGCGTCGGGTGCGGCGAGCACCTGCTTCTCGAACAGCGAGATCAGCGATTCATCCGAGTTGTCGGAATCAGGCTCTGCTACAGCCTCTTTCGTGACACCGTTCCAGGTCTGCAAGACCTGCGTCCGCTCGTCACGGTCGAGAATGTCGATGGACCCGGCCGCGCCGGTGGAGTCGCCTGCAACGGCACCGAGCACCCGGGCGAATCTGGTCGTCATCGACGCCGCTGCTTCTGCATCGATCAGATCGGTTCGATACTTCAGAGTGAAGGTGATCTCGGCGTCGGCCACGACCACCATGGTCAACGGGTAGTGGGTTGCGTCCTTGGTGTCGACCCCCATGACGCTCATGCCGTCGATGGAACTCGCGGCGGACAAACCTGACTTGTCGATCGGGTACGACTCGAACACCACGAGGGTGTCGAACATCGCCCCGGTACCCACGGCCTGCTGGATGTCGGTCAGACCGACGTAGTGATGGTCGAGCAACCCCGACTGCTCCCGCTGCGTACGGTGCACCAGATCCTCGATGCTCGTGGTCGCGTCCTGCGTGAACCGAACCGGGACGGTGTTGATGAACAGACCGACCATCGACTCGATGCCGTCCAACTCCGCTGGACGACCGGACACGGTTGTTCCGAACACGACATCGTCGCGAGTCAGCAAACGCGAGAGGAGTATTCCCCACGCCACCTGCACGAGGGTGTTCATCGTGACGCCCAGTTCCGACGCGCGCTCCGACAGCCGAGAAGCATCGGCACCGCTCAGGACGAGCTTCTTCTCGGCTATGCCCTCGGCGCCGGCATCGCCGGTGGCACGCTGCGAGATCAGCGTCGGGTCGTCGAGTCCAGCGAACGCCCGTCGCCATGCGTCCAGCGAATCGCCGATCGCACGCGTGGACAACCACGCGAGGAAATTGCGGTACGGGCGCACTCGCGGCAGAACGCTCGTCTCGCCGCGAGTCGCATACAGAATCAACAGATCCTTCATCAGGATCGGCATCGACCATCCGTCGAGCAGGATGTGATGGCTGGTCACGCCGAGTGTCCAGCGATCGACGGACGTGCGCACCAGCAGGAAACGGATCAGCGGTGGCGTGGTCATGTCGAATCCGAGCGCTTGCTCGCTTCTCAACAGCTCTTCCGCGGATGTCGAATCACTGTCGGCAACAGTGAGATCGACGGTTCGCCACGGCACGCGAACCGAATCGACGACGACCTGAACAGCAGTGCCGGTCTCGTCGCGCAGGAATGCGGTACGCAGGTTCGAATAGCGTTCGAGAATCCGATCCGCTGCGGTGTGCAGCCTGTCGGCATCGACGTCGCCACCGAGGTGCAGCTGTATCTGCGTGGTGTACACGTCGGTGGTTGCCTCGGAGATCGACGCGTGGAACAGCAGACCGTTCTGCAACGGCGACAGTGGCCAGATGTCACCGACCGCCGGCAGCTCCGACTCGATCCGCTCGATGTCGCGTTGGGAGAGGTGCACGAGCGGCAGGTCCGACGGCGTCAGACCTCCGGCGCCGTCGCGACCCCCGTGCTCGACGATCGACGTCAGCGCATCTCGCCAGTGCTCGGCCAACGCTTGCACGTCGGGCTCGGACAGCAAGGTCGTCGGAAAGCCGAAGTCCGCGGTGAGGCGTCCCCCCACCACGACTGCGTTGATGTCGATGGGTGCCATCGCGGGCGCATCCGCGTCCGGGGTCCCGGTGAGATCGCCGAGGTCGCCGGCCGGAATCCACCCGACTGCCCCCATCCCCTCGGGTATGTCGGCGGCCGAGACCCTGCCGAGGTAGTTGAAGCTGATCTGCGCGTGCGCCGCCGAGGGCGGGGCGAACGCCGGGTCGCCCATGTATCGCAGCAAGCCGTAGCCCAGTCCCTTGTCCGGAATCGATCGCAGCTGCTCCTTGACCGACTTGAGCACGGTGCCGGCCGCGGATCCGCCGGAGAAAGCGTCGCCGATGTCGATGGCGTCGAGTTCGAGCCGAACGGGGTAGATGCCGGTGAACCAGCCGACGGTTCGAGACAGGTCGGCCCCTGGTGCCAGGGACTCCTCACGTCCGTGGCCCTCGAGTCGGATCAGGACCGACGAGGACTGCTCGCCCCGCTCACCACGCCATCGGGCTACCGCCAGCGAGAGCGCGGCGAGGAGAACATCGTCGACGCCGGCGTTGAAGGCAGTCGGTATCGCCGCCGTCACGGCATCGGTCGTGGCCTCGTCCACCTCGATGTGTACCTTGCGCACCGTCGATGCCAAGTCGACTGCCGGGTCGAAGTCGCGCGGGCCCACCGGCAACTCGACGTTGTCGACAACTGAAGTCCAGTAGGGCAATTCGGCTCTACGGACGTCGGAAGCTGCGTTGTCGGCGAGTGCATGTGCCCACCGCCGGAACGAGGTACCGGTCGCGTCGAGTGTCGGGACCGCACCGCCCGACACCTGCAGCCAGGCGGAGATCAGATCGGGAACGATGATGCGCCAGGAGACGCCGTCGACGACGAGGTGGTGCGCGGCGACGATGAGCCGGCCCGTGTCGTCGGTTCGTTCTCCCGACGGTGAGGTCGGATCGAGCCACGCGAACTCGACGACTCGTCCGGCCGCCGGATCCAGACGACCGAGCGCGCCCTCAAGTGCTGTCGCGGCGAGCGCCCGACGATCCTCGTCACCGAGGGCCGGGTCCATGGCCGTGCGAGTGACGGCCGCTCCGACGTCGACACTGCCGTGCTCGCGCGTGCGCAGCTCCCATGCGCCGTCGACGCCCCGCTGCAGTACCGCCCGCAGCATGTCGTGGCGATCGACCACGGCGGTGAGGGTGGCGACGATCTGACTCTCGGTGATGCCGGAGGGAAGCTCGAGAGCAAGGTTCTGGGTGAACCGATCGAAGCCACCGGCGCGCTCGACCATGAAGCCGACGGCCGGGGTCAGCGGAATCGTCCCCACTCCCCCGCCTGGCAGTTCCTCGAGCACCTCGGCGGCACCGGATTCCACTATCTCAGCAAGTGCGGCAACGGTTCTGAGCTCGAACACGTCCCGCGGTCCGAAGTTCAGGCCGCGGGCCCGGGCGCGAGAGACCAGCTGGATGGATACGATGCTGTCGCCGCCGAGGGCGAAGAACGAGTCGTCCACGCCCACGGTGTCGACACCGAGTACTTCCGCGAACACCTCACTCAGGGCGCGCTCGGTGTCGGTGGACGGTTCGCGACCTGCACTGGTCTCGAACACCGGCTCCGGCAACGCGTTTCGATCGAGCTTGCCCACCGGCGTCAGCGGGACTTCGTCCACCACGATCACCGCGGAGGGCACCATGTGCGCGGGAAGGGATTTCCCGACGTGGTCGCGAACATCGGCGGCGTCGACGTGAGCTCCCGGCTGCAGTCGGACGTACGACACGAGTGCGGTGCCGCCGGAGGGAAGCGTCCGCCCCAGGGTGGCAACGAAATCCACGCCCGGGTAGGCCGCAACGACGGAGTCGATCTCACCGAGCTCGATACGGAATCCGCGAATCTTGACCTGGAAGTCCGAGCGGCCCACGTATTCGATCACGTTGCTGCCGTTGTTCTTTCGCCAGCGTACGACGTCGCCCGTGCGATACATCCGGTCCACCGCGTCACCGAACGGATTCGCGACGAAGCGCTCGGCCGTCAGTCCGTGCCGCCGGAGATATCCCCGCGATAGCTGAACACCGGCGAGGTAGAGCTCGCCGGTGACGCCGAGCGGCACCGGACGCAGGCGCGAATCCAGGACGTACGACGCCATTCCCCGGATCGGTCCGCCGATCGACAACAGGTCGTTCGACGTCAGGGCATCGCTGATGTTCGTCATGATGGTGGTCTCGGTGGGGCCGTAACCGTTGAAGAACCGAACCCGAGCAGACCAGCGCTGCACCAACTCCGGCGTGCACTGCTCACCGCCGGCGATCACGACGTCGAGACTGGTCACCGCGTCGGGATCGATCGAGGCGAGCACCGTCGGTGTCAGGAACGTGTGCGTCACCGACTCTCGCGTGATCAGCGCCTCCAGCTCGCCGCCGCCGTACGTGCGCGGTGGCGCGATCACCAGGGTGGACGCGGAGGCGACCGCGAGAAGCAACTCGAGAACGGAGGCGTCGAAACTGGGCGACGCGAAGTGCAGCGCACGCGAGTACTCGGTGAGTTCGTACCTCTCGCTCTGCTCGGCCGCAAAGTTGGCCAGCCCGCGATGTGTGACCACCACACCCTTGGGCTTTCCGGTGGAGCCGGAGGTGTAGATGACGTATGCGGCGTCGCCGGTCTGCGCACGGCGAATCGAATCAGGCTGCACTACTGGGGTGTTCGGCTGTACGAGTGTATCGACGACAATCCAGTCCACGTCGGTCGGCAGCGAGTCGACGACATCCGATGTCGTCAGACCGACCTGTACGCCGGAGTCGCTGAGCATGAAGCGAACACGATCGTCCGGATAATCGGGATCTACGGGTACAAAGGCTGCGCCGGATGCAGTCACCGCCCACACTGCGGTCACCGACTCGATGCTGCGGCGCGTGGCCACGGCCACCATGGTGCCCGGTCCGACACCGCGATCTATCAGGGTTTCGGCGATCGCTGCGGACGTCTCGTCGAGCTCACGATAAGTCACCCGGTCGGCGCCCTGCGCCATTGCGACTCCGTCCGGGTTCGAAGCGACTGCGTCGGACATCAGATCCGCGAGAGTGCGCGCGGGCACGGTTCCCACCGGTCCGCGGAGCAGATCCTGCACCTCGCCCGGTGCCGACAACTCGATGTCGCCCACCACCGTCTCGGGATCGGCCGCTACCGCGGCGAGCACCCGCACGAGGCGTGCCGAGATCTCCTCGACGGTGTCTGCATCGAACAGGTCGGTGGCGTAGGTGATCACGCCTGCCATGCCGTCGGGGCTGCCGTCGGACCGGGCTTGCTCGGACAACGTGAACTGCATGTCGAACTTTGCGCTCGTGTCCTCGATGTCGACACCGGCGATCGTCAGATCGGGCAGCGTCAGAGAGCTCGTGGCCGGGTTCTGGAACGAAAGCGCGATCTGGAACAGCGGGTGCCTGGACTGCGACCGCTCCGGGTTGAGCTTTTCCACCAGCCGCTCGAACGGGACGTCGGCGTGGGCGAACGCATCGAGGTCCGAGTGCCGCACCGTGTTCAGAACGGTGTGGAACGAACTGCTCGGCTGCACCTCGGTGCGCAGTACGAGGGTGTTGACGAACATGCCGACGAGGTCGTCGAGAGCGGCGTCGCCGCGTCCCGCGATCGGCGTGCCGATCACCACGTCGTCGGTCGCCGCCAATCGCGCGATCAGCACGGCCAGCGCAGCGTGGACCACCATGAACAGTGTCGAGCCGTTCTCGCGTGCGATTCGGCCCAGGGCATCGTGCAGCGAGGCGTCGATCTCGAATCGAGCCGCCGCTCCCCTGTTGCTGGTCACCGGCGGACGCGGTCGGTCGGTGGGTAGATCCACTCGGTCGGGAATTCCGGCAAGCGTGCGAGCCCAGAAGTCGAGCTGCTTCGAGAGCACCGACTCCGGGTCGGACTCCTCACCCAGTACTCGGCGCTGCCACAGGGTGTAGTCCGCGTACTGCACGGCCAGACTCGACCAGGCCGGGGCGGATCCCGCTGTGCGGGCCGAGTAGGCCACCGCGAGGTCGCGCGCGAGCGGACCCATCGAGAACGCGTCACCGCTGATGTGGTGTACCACCACGGCCAGCACGTACTCGCGGTCACTGAGCCGGTACAGCCAGGCTCGCAGCGGTACCTGGATCGTCACATCGAACGGCATGCCGACTGCATCGGTCAGAACAGCGACGAGTTCGTCGGGCCGAACCGCAATGGGCGTGATGTCAGGCACCTCGATACCCTCGGTCACCACCGATTGCCGGGCACGTCCATCGGTTTCGGGATACAGCGTCCGCAGCGACTCGTGCCGATGCACGATGTCCGATACGGCACCCTGCAGCGCGGCCACGTCCAGGTCACCGGTCAGCGAGATCGCCAACGGCAGGTTGTCGACCGCCGAGGCAGTGTCGAACTGGTTGAGGAACCACATCCGCTGCTGGGCGTAGGACAGCGGGATCTCCGACGGACGCTCGACGGGCTCGAGTGCAGGCACAGCTCGCTCGGTGGACAGCGCAGATACGGCGGCAGCGAACGCGGCGACGGTCGAGGCCTCGAACAGCACGCGCACGGGAACGCGCCATCCTGCGGCGGCTCCCACCCGTGCGACCAATCGGGTTGCGATGAGGGAGTTTCCGCCCAGATCGAAGAAGTCGTCGTCGAGTCCGACGCGGTCCACGCCCAGAACGTCACCGAAGGCTGCGGCGACGATCTCTTCCACCGGTGTCGACGGTGCGCGGTACTGCCGACTGTCGATCGATGGGGACGGCAATGCGCGACGGTCCAGCTTGCCGCTCGAGTTCAACGGCAACGCACTCAGGACGACGACGGCACCCGGAAGCATGTACGCGGGCAACAGATTCTTGACGAACTCGGTGAGCGATGCACGATCGGGTGCGGCGCCGACCGTCGGCACCACATAGGCCACGAGCTGATCACCGGTGGCCGTCGGCACCACCAGCACGACGGCCTGGTTGACGTCCGGTGAGGTGAGCAACGCGGATTCGATATCACCGAGTTCGATGCGCTGGCCGCGGAACTTGACCTGGAAATCGGTACGGCCTATGTAGTCGAGCACGCCGTCCGGTCGACGGCGAACCAGATCGCCGGTGCGGTACATCCGCGTTCCGGAACCATCCACGGCAGCGACGAAACGGTCCGAGGTCAGATCCGGGCGCGCGACGTAGCCACGGGCGAGCTGGTCGCCCACGAGATACAGCTCGCCCTGGACTCCTGCAGGCACAGCGTGAAGACGCCGATCGAGTACTACTGCACCGACGTTCCATTCTGCGACGCCGATCGGTACCGAGCCACGCGAATCCGGCTCTGCGCGATGATGAGTCACCGATACTGCGGCCTCGGTCGGCCCGTAGAGATTGTGGACGCGGGCACTGCTGACGCGTGCGAAATCGGTGACGGTCTCCGGTGGCAACGCTTCGCCGATGACGAAGATGTCACGCAGCGTGGCACATTCGTCGGCGCGCGCGTGGGCGGCGAACACGGTGAGCATCGAGGGAACGAAATCCGTCAGCGTCACCCCGTGCCGGGCGATCGAGGCCGAGATGTACTCCGGATCGCGGTGTCCGTCCGGCGTCGCGAGAACGACGCGTCCTCCGGTTCGCAGTGGAAGGAAGAAGCCCCACACGGAGACGTCGAAGGTGGTCGCCGTCTTCTGGAAATAGACGTCGGTGTCCGTCATGTCGTACTGCGCCGACATCCACGCCAACTGATTTTCGACCGCGCGATGGGAGACCGCGACGCCCTTGGGGTCTCCGGTCGAACCGGAGGTGAAGATGACATAGGCGGGACTGGACGTGTTCAGAGCGCGTAACTCGTTCGCGCGCAGTGGAGTTCCGTCGATCGCCGGATCGAGGGTGTCGACCGCGATGGACTCCGGTGCAGTGTCGTCGTTACTGGATTCGTCGGATCCGACGGCGGTGGCGGTGGTCAGGAGACACAGCGGCGCAGCCGTGCCGAGAATGTGGGATCTGCGCTCGGTCGGTAGGTCGGGGTCGATAGGCACGTATGCGCCGCCTGCGCGGACCACGGCGTAGATTGCCACCAGCAGGTCGATCGAGCGCCGGATGGACACTGCGACGAGCACCTCGGGGCCGACGCCTCGCGAGATCAGGTGCCGCGCCAGTGCGTTGACCTTGTGGTCGAAGTCCGCGTACGTCAGCGTCACGTCCTCGAATGTCACCGCCGGTGAATCGGGTGTGGCCGATACCTGCCGGACGTAGGCCTCCAGAATCGGCCGATCCGGCACCGCCACTGCTTCGACGGCAGAGTGTTCGGTGGACCGTACCCGCTCGGCAGCGTCGAGCAGATCCACATCGCCGACCGCAAGCCCAGGCGATTCGGTGAGTCGAGCGAGCAGCCTGACGAAGCGGTCGGCGATGTCGCGTACCGTCTCCTCGTCGAACAGATCCGCCGCGTAGGTGAACGTTCCTGCGAGCGCGTGCTTCTCGGTTCCGACAGCGCGGTCCTCCAGGACCAGTTGCAGATCGAACTTCGCGACCACCTCGCCGAGGTCGAGCGCAGCGACCGTCAGATCCGGCAGCTCGAGCGTGCCTGTCGCCTGGTTCTGGAAGAACAGAGCGACCTGGAACAACGGGTGCCGGTCACCGGAGCGGATGGGGTCGAGCACCTCGACCAGACGCTCGAACGGAAGATCGGCGTGCGCAAACGCCTGCAGATCGGCTTCGCGAACCTGGGCGAGCAAGTCCGAGAACGTATGGGACGGATCGACCGAAGTGCGCAGCACGAGCGTGTTGACGAACATCCCGATCACGTCGTCGAGGGCCTCTTCACCGCGACCGGCGATCGGCGATCCGACCACCACGTCAGTGGAATCGGACAGCCGAGCGAGCAGCACCGCGAATGCGGCATGCACCACCATGAACGGTGTCGCCCCGTTCTCGCGGGCGAGACGCTCGATTGCGGTCGTCGACGACGCGTCGATGTCGAAGCCGAGTACCCGACCTACGCCCGACGGATCCAGTGGGCGGCTGCGGTCCGTCGGCAGATCGAGCTGATCGGGCAACTCGTCGAGAGCGGACTTCCAGAACGAAATTTGCCGATGCGCAACGGAATCGGGGTCGTCGTCGGACCCCAGTACCTCGTGCTGCCACAGCGTGTAGTCGGCGTACTGGACCGCCATGGGTTCCCAGCCGGGTGCGTCACCGGCGCTGCGAGCGACGTACGCGGTCATGATGTCTCGCACCAGCGGAGCGACCGAGGAGCCGTCGGCGGTGATGTGGTGAGCCACCAACACGAAGACGTAGTGGTCGGCACTCAATTCCAGAAGGTGCAACCGCACCGGGACCCGCTGTGTCACATCGAAACCTGCGAAGGCCAGCTCCCGGACCCGACGCGCGACGTCGTCGGCCTCGACCGGTTCGACCTCGAGCGTGATTCCGCTCGCGGGTGCGTCCCGCACCACCTGGTATCCGGTCCCGTCGACCTCGGGGTAGTACGTGCGCAGAGATTCGTGACGTTCGACGACATCGGTGATCGCAGAGGACAGTGCCTGCACGTCGAGAGTTCCGCGCAAATCGATGGCGGCCGGGATGTTGTTCGCTCCCGACGTCGTGTCGAACCGGTTGAGGAACCACATCCGCCGTTGAGCCAACGACAGTGGGATCCGCTCTGGCCGCTCGCGCTTCGCCAACACCGGCTGCGGTCCGCTCGCGGAGTTGTCGCCATCGGGCGAGGCATTCTCCAGGTGGGCGGCCAGGGCCTGCACCGTCGAGAACTCGAAGACGGTGCGCGCCGGCACTCGGGTTCCGGTCGCGGTACCCAGACGCGCAGCCAATTGCGTTGCGATCAGCGAGTTTCCACCGAGCTCGAAGAAGTCGTCGTCGGCACCGACACGATCCATTCCGAGCAGCGCGCCGAAGGTCTCCGCCACGGTGATTTCGAGCGGCGTCGAGGGGCTACGAAACTCGGCCGCAGCGAAAACCGGAGCGGGCAACGCGGCCCGGTCCAGCTTGCCCACCGGCGTCAGAGGAATCGAGTCGAGTGCGATGATCATCGACGGAACCATGTGCCGCGGAAGACGCTGTGCCGCAACCGAGAGCAACGATTGCTCGTCGAATGCTCCCGCCCCCGAGGGCAACACGTAGGACACCAGGGCGGTGGCTTTCGACGGTGTCTCCCGGCCGACCGTCACCGCGAACTCGACGCTCTCGTCGGCGGACAGAACGGAGTCGATCTCGCCCAGCTCGACGCGGAAGCCACGGATCTTGACCTGGAAGTCGTTGCGGCCGATGTATTCGACCACCCGTTCACCCTTGTCCACTCGCCAGCGAACGACGTCCCCGGTGCGATACATTCGCGCACCGTCCTCACCGAAGGGGCATGCGACGAAGCGGTCCGAAGTCAGGCCGAGTCTGCGGTGGTAGCCGCGAGCGAGTCCCGGTCCGGCCAAGTACAACTCGCCTGCCACCCCGTCGGGTGCGGCGTTCAGGGACGCATCGAGGACGTAGGCGGACATGCCACGAATCGGGCCGCCGATGGTCACCCGCTCGTTCTCGGCAATGGGTCCGCCGATATTGGTCATGATCGTCGTCTCGGTCGGCCCGTAACCGTTGTAGAAGCGGCGGTCCGGTGCCCATCGGTTGGCCAGCTCCGGCGGGCATGCTTCTCCGCCGACAACAACGGTCCGCAGGGTCGGAACCTCCACCGGGTTCACCGAGGCCAGCGCCGCCGGAGTGATGAAGGCATGGCTGACGCTCTCGGCGCGTACGAGCGCCGCCAGATCGTCTCCGCCGAGGATCGTCGGAGACGCCACGACCATCGTCGAACCGCGGCCGATGCTCATCAGGAGTTCGAGTACGGACGCGTCGAAGCTCGGTGACGCAAAATGCAGCACTCGTGACTGCGCTGTGAGCGAGTAGCGATCGATCTGTTCCTGACAGAAGTTGCTCAGACCGGAATGGGTGACGACGACGCCCTTGGGCAGACCGGTCGAGCCGGAGGTGTAGATCATGTACGCCGGGTGCGTCGGCTCGAGGGCCCGCCCCCGGTCCTCCGCCGTCACGGGCTCGGCGGACAGTTCATCGAGACGCATGATCATGTCGGCATCGTCGATCACGAGCCATTCGACATCGGCGGGCAGATCCTCGTGTACTGAGCCGACGGTCAGCCCGAGCAGGACTCCGGAGTCGGACACCATGTGCCGCACCCGGTCGGACGGGTAGTTCGGATCGATCGGCACGAACGCCGCGCCGGTCTTGGCCACCGCCCACAGCGCCGTCACGGACAGATCGGAGCGCGGAATCGACAGGGCGACGAAATCCTCGGGGCCGACGCCGCGCGCGATCAGCAAGCGGGCGAGCGCGGACGATCGGGCGTCGAGCTCGGCGTAGGTCCAGGTTCGGCCGTCGAACACGAGTGCACTCGAATCCGGTCCGAGTTCGACGGCCGAGGCCAGCAACTGAGGCAGCAGTGGGGTACGCGGGCGGCGACGAGTCGGACGCTCACGTCGCGCCGGTCGTTCTCTGGTTCGTGCTTCCCGGACGGGTTCTCCCGTACTTCTACCTACCGGGGTCCCGTCGCCAGTCGTTCCTGCAGTTCCCGACGTCTCGGTACCCATCTACTGTCGAACTCCTCACCTCGAACGGCCGCGTTGCCGTCCGCACCCTGACCATCGGTTCTCCGTGCCCGAGCCCTCCGGGTAACGGCCGTTCGTGTTTCCGCCGATACCCGCAGTCGTCCGGTACTCATCCAACGCCGTATCGGGCTGTGCGCGCGGACCGTTACCGCACATCGACTCCTGCCCCACCGGACGACCGAGTCTATCGACCCGGCAGGCTCAGCCGAACTCGGGCGCGCCGTGAACCGACACACCGGCCGGTCGGCCGGCCGGCGCGGAATCTCCGTCGACGACCACCAGCGCCACCAGATCTTCGAGATCACCGGAATCCAATTCGGCCACTGCCGCGGACTCCGCCGAGGTCACGAACGCGTGTGTCAACCACTCGGCGACCACCAGATCGGCGGCCTCCTCGGTCGACTCGGCTCGGTCGACCACCAGCACCGCACCGACCGAAGCAGCTACGACTCCGGCGAACCAGGCCACCGGACCTGCGGTCGCACTCGGCACGCCCAGCCGCGAGTCGTAGTCGACGCCGTACTCGGTGACGCCGCGAACGGCCGCGGCCGCCAGCTCACCGTGGGTGACCGCAGCACCGGTCGCGAGGTCAACGATCAGGGCCGGACTCTCTGCTGTGAGAACCGAGACGCGGTCACTGTAAGTGACCGGGCGTGCCGATCGAGCGGCCACGGACCGAGTCGTGGCCTCGTCGCCCAGATCGACGACGATCGGTAGTCGGTCCCACTGCTGTGTCTCGTCGCCGTCGACCACAGCCAGGCTCACGCCGACTCGTAACGCGGTGTCCACCTCGTCCACCGGAGCGAGCGTGCCGCCGGCTTTGGCCACGGCCCATCGGGCGACGACGGACTCCACCGCATCGTCGACGACGACCGCGACAGTCACGCCCGGTCCGACCTCACGCTGGATCAATTCCCGGGCCAGACGCGACGACCGTCGGTCCAGTTCCAGGTAGGTCGTTTCCTCACCTGCCGAGGACAACGCCGGTGCCTCCGGATCCGCTTCCACGGTCGCAGCGAGCAGTTGCGGCAACGTTCGACCGACCACCGCGTCGACGGCCTCCCCGACCGGCGTCGGAGACGCCGTCAATGCTGCCCGCTCGTCGGCGCCGAGATCGTCGATCGCACCGACCTTGGTTGCCGGGACCGCCGCAACGGCTTCGGCGATCCGGACGAACCGATTCGCCATCGCCGATACGGTCGACTCGTCGAACAGGTCTGCGGCGTAAGCGAACTCGACGGCAAGATCGAGTGCACCCGCACCACCGGAGACGGGCCGAGTCTGCACCGTCACCTGGAGATCGAACTTGGCGGTCGGCTCGAATCCTTCGACGGGCTCGACAGTCAGGTTCGGCAACTCGAAGCGGGCCTCGCCCAGCGGCTCGACGGAGAGCACCGTCTGGAACAGCGGGTTGACGCCGGGGGTTCGATCCTGCCCGATGGCGTCGACAACATGCTCGAACGGCACGTCGGCATTGTCGAACGCCCGCAGGTCGCCCTCACGCACGCCCTGCACGAGTTCCTCGAACGTCCCGTCCGGATCGACGGTCGTCCGCAGCGCGAGGGTGTTGACGAACATTCCGACGATGTCGTCGAGCTGTTCGTCTCCCCTACCGGCAATCGGAGTTCCGACCGCGAAATCCCGTGCACCGCTGGTTCTCGCCAACAAGACGGCGAGGACGCCGTGCAACACCATGAACAGGGTTGCGTTGTTCGCGCGAGCGATCTCGGCGAACGCCTCGTGAATCCGCGCGTCGAGATCGACGACCACGCTTCCGCCCCGCAACGTCGACTCTGCCGAACGTTGCCGATCCCACGGCAGGGCGACAACCGGGGTGAGACCGGCCAGTTCGGTGCGCCAAAATTCGATTTGTCGATTCGATACCGAACCCGAAGCGCTTGCCGAGCCCAACACCTCTCGCTGCCACAGTGTGTAGTCGGCGTACTGGATCGACAGCGGTGGCACCGACGGAACCGTGCCGGCTGTCGCGGCGAGATACGCGGTCATGACGTCGCGAGCCAGCGGTGCCATCGACGCTCCGTCGCCGCTGATGTGGTGCATCACGATGACGAACACGTACTCGTTCCGACTGTCCCCGGTACTCGTCAGTCGGAACAGTGCTCCGCGTACCGGAGGCGCGGCGGTGACATCGAATCCGTCGTACACCAATCGGCGCACTCGGTCTGCGATGTCGGCTTCGCCCGACGCGTCGATCGGATCGAGATCGAGGGTGGTGGCCCGGGCGTCGAGGACTTGCTGGAAAGCCGAGCCGTCTGTGTCCTCGGGGTACCGGGTCCGCAAGGTCTCGTGGCGCTCGATCGCCCATGTCGCGGCCGTCTGCAGTGCGGCGACGTCCAAGTCACCGGTGAGCCGCAGGGCGAGCGGCATGTTGTAGGCACCGGATTCCGGATCGAGGCGGTTGAGCACCCACATCCGCTGCTGGGCGAGCGAGAGCGGTATCCGTTCGCCGCCCGTCCTGGGCCGCAGCGGCACACGATGAACCGTGCCCTGAACGTCAGCGCGTGCCGCCAACGCTGCGACGGTCGAGTTCTCGAACAGCTCGCGTACGCCCACCTGTTTGTCGAGACCAGCGGAGATGCGCGCCGCTGCCCGGGTGGCGGCGAGGGAGTTACCGCCGAGCGCGAAGAAGTCGTCGTCCGATCCCACCCGATCGATACCGAGCACGTCGGCGAACACGTCGGCGATGGCGATCTCGGTCGCGCTCTCCGGCGCGCGGAACTCATGCGCCTCGAACACCGGCTCCGGCAATGCTTTTCGGTCGAGCTTGCCACTGGAGTTCAACGGGAACTCGGCGAGCACCATGATCTGGGTCGGCACCATGTAGCCGGGGAGTCGGCTGCCTGCGAACGCGGTCAGCTCACTCACGTCCACCGACGCACCGGTACGTGGAACGACGTAGCCGACCAGGATTTCGCCCGACGCCGTCGACGTCACCAGCACGGTCGATCGGTCGATGTCGAGGTGTGCCGTCAACGCCGCCTCGATCTCACCGAGCTCGATGCGCAGGCCGCGCAGTTTCACCTGGAAATCGGTGCGGCCGATGAAGTCGAGCTCGCCGTCGACGTTCCACCGGACCAGGTCTCCGGTCCGGTACATCCGAGTACCCGATGCACCGTACGGATCGGCAACGAATCGATCGGCCGTCAGATCCACGCGGCCCAGGTAGCCGCGCGCAAGCTGGACTCCCGCGAGGTAGAGCTCACCCGCGACGCCCACCGGCACCGGTCGCAGCCGCGCGTCGAGCACGGTCACCCGGGTATTGGCCACCGGCACACCGATCGGCACGCCGGCCACGTCGTCGGCGGTGACACGGTGGTAGGTCACGTCCACCGCAGCCTCGGTGGGGCCGTACAGATTGTGCAACTCCGTGTTCGGCAGTACCGCCCGGATGGTCGAGGCCACCGAGACCGCCAGTGCCTCGCCGGAGGCGAACAGCATACGCAGGCTCGTGCACCGCGACACCCCGTCCGCTGCCGCGAACACGGCCAACATCGACGGCACGAAGTGAGCGACGGTGACAGCCCGCTCGGTGACGACGTCCACCAGATAGCCCGGGTCGCGATGCCCGTCCGGTTTCGCAATCGCCAATTCGGCACCGATCTGCAACGGCCAGAACAGCTCCCACACCGACACGTCGAACGTCACCGGAGTCTTCTGCAGCACCACATCGTCGACGGTGAGGCCGTACTCGTCCTGCATCCATACGAGCCGGTTGACGATGGCGGCATGCGTCACGGCAACACCCTTGGGCCTACCGGTCGATCCCGACGTGAAGATCACGTACGCGACATCGCTCGGCCTCAGCGGGGCACGACGCTCCTCGCCGCCAATCGGTTCGGTGGCGAACTCACCGAGGTCGACGGTGTCGACCACGATTCGCGGCGCTACCGACGAGACCTGTTCGAGCGCAGGCGAATCCGCCTTCGTCGTGAGAACTGCGACGGGATCGGCCGTCGCCAGGATGTAGTCGACGCGCTCGACCGGCTGGTCGGGATCGACCGGGACGTATGCCCCGCCCGCGGTGAGCACCGCGTAGACACCGACGAGCATGTCCACCGATCTACGCATGGCGATGGCAACCATCTTCTCCGGGCCGACGCCCTCGCGGATCAGTAGTCGCGCAAGCGAGTTCACTCGGTTCGCGAACTCCGCGTACGTGACTCGCTCGCCCTCGAAGGAGACCGCGATCAGGTCCGGGGACTGCGCCACGCGATCGCCGAACATCGACACCAGCGTTGAAGCGGAGTCGATCTCGCGGACGGTGTCGTTCCACTCATCGAGAATTCGGGAGCGCTCCGCGGGTTCGAGCAGTTCGATGTCGAGCACTCGGCGAGTGGGGTCGGCCGCGAAGGTGCCCAGAAGCGAGACGATACGCGTCAGGATCGACTCGACGGTGCGGACGTCGAACAGGTCGCTGACGTACTTCGCCGTCAGGGTCACTTCCTCGTTCGCCACCACCAGCAGGGTCAGCGGATAGTGCGTGTTGTCGTTGGATCCGACGCCCTCGACGGTCATTCCGTCGATCGACGCGGCTTGCTGCGCCAACTCTGCTTCGTCCACCGGGTACGACTCGAACACCGTCAGCGTGTCGAACAGATTGCCCAGCCCCGCTTCTCGCTGGATATCGACCAAACCTACGTGGTGGTGGTCGAGCAGATCGGCTTGCTCACCCTGGAGTCTCGTCAGGAATTGCGCGACGGTGTCGTGCGCATCGAGGCGAACTCGCACCGGAATGGTGTTGATGAACAGGCCGATCATCGACTCGACTCCCGGCAGGTCCGCGGGCCGACCCGACACCGTGGCTCCGAACACCACGTCGTCGCGGCCCGTCATCTGAGCCAACAACATTCCGTACGCAGCCTGCACCAACGTATTCACGGTGACGCCGAGGCGTCCACCGAGCGCGATCAACGCTGCGGTCGCCTCGGCGTCGATTCGGACCTCGACCTCGGCCGATCGGGTGGAGATCTCCCGGCCCAGCGTCGGTGGAGTCAGCAGCGTGGGCTCCTCCACGCCGTCGAGGGAGCGGGCCCACGCCTGCCTCGAGGTCTCCGGGTCGCGCTGGCCGAGCCAGTGGAGGAACGACCGATACGAACGCGGTCGCGGCATCGACGACGTGTCGCTGCGGACGGCGTAGAGGTAGAGCAACTCCTTCATCACCAGCGGCAACGACCAACCGTCCAGCAGTACGTGATGGTTGGTCATCGCCAGTCGGTACGTCGCGGGCCCGAGTCGAAGCAACAGGAAGCGCAGCAACGGTGCGGTGGTGATGTCGAAGTGCTCCCGCTGTTCGGCATCGAGTGCCGCCGCGACGGCACCGTCGCGCGCATCGTCCTCGACGCCGCTGAGATCGACGGTGCGCCAGGGCAACTGCACGCCCTGCTGAACTATCTGCACGCTGTCGCCGTCCGCGGTCACCGCGAAGACGGCGCGTAGGTTCTCGTATCGATCCAACAGGGCCTGCGCGGCATAGCGCAGACGATCCTGGTCGACCTCGCCTGCGAGGTCGAGGACGACCTGCATGGTGTAGACGTCCAGTGACGTATCGGCGAACAGAGCATGGAACAACAGGCCCTGCTGTAGCGGCGCCAGCGGCCAGATATCGGTCAGATCCGGGTACCGCCGCTCGAAGCCGACGATATCGGTCTGACTCACGGGCACCAGCGGAAGATCCGACGGGGTGAGGCCACCCGCACCCGCAGTACGGGAGTGGGCCGCAAGCAATTCGAGCAGTCGAGACCACAACTGGGTCAGACGCGCCACCGTGGTCTCGGAGATCGCGCCTCGCGGAAACGCCAGTGTGGCGCTCAGCGCGCTGCCCTCGTCGGTATCGACCACGATCGCGTTGATGTCGATCGTCTTGTTCGCAGCCATGTCCGAATCGCCGGGTGCGGACAGGCCGGCGGTGTCTCCGGCAGGCAACCACCCGAGAGACTTCATGTCCTCCGGTACGTCGCCGGTACCGACCCGACCGAGATAGTTGAAGCTGATCTGCCCGGTCGACAGCGGTGAGAGCTCCGCCTCGGTCGCGGCATCGAGGTAGCGAAGCAGACCCCATCCCATTCCGCGATCGGGCAACGCCAGCATCTGTTCCTTCACAGCCTTCACGGCCTCGCCGAGGGCAGGACCGCCGGCCAGGGCGTCGTGAACGTCGATTCCGGTCAGGTCGAACCGAACCGGGAAAAGACTGGTGAACCAGCCCACCGTCCGGCCGAGGTCTGCTCCGGGAACCACGGATTCCTCGCGTCCGTGACCTTCGAGCTGCATCAGCGTGGCCGGGGCGTCGATACCCTGTTCGTCACGCAGCGCGGTGACTGCCAGCGCGAGTGCGGCGAGCAGTCCGTCCGCGACACCGCCGTGGTAGATCTCGGGAACCGTGGTCAGCAACGTGCGCGTCACATCGGACGACAGTGACATCTCGACCCGTTCCAGGGTGTCCATGACGTCGACGGCCGGATCGAACGCTCGCTCTCCCAGGACCGGGTCGTGGGTCTCCGCGACGCTGTGCCACAGCGGCAGCTCGTCCGCTCTGCGCATCGCTTCCTCCGCGAGCGCGTGCGTCCATCGCCGCATCGACGTACCCACATCGGGCAGTACCGGGCTGGCACCACCGGAGATCTGAGCCCACGCGGACACGAAGTCCGGCACCAGAATTCGCCATGACACGCCGTCGACCACGAGGTGGTGCGCGATGACCGTCAGCGTGTTCGGCGCACTGTCGATCCACACGAACGCGAGCATGCGTCCGTTCTCGGGATCGAGTGATCCCACGGCTGCATCCACCGCGGCCGCGGCACCGTCCACATCCGATGTCGACAGCAGCCCGTCGATGTCCACCGAACCCGGTTCGGCAACCTCGAGGCCCCAGCCACGGTCGTCGTGTACCAGGGTCGACCGCAGGATGTCATGGTGGTTCACCACCGCGGTGAGCGTGGCCACGATTCCCTCGCGGTCGATGCCCGCGGGGAGCTCGAGCGTGATCGCCTGGTGGAATCGCGAGTACCCACCACCGCGCTGAAGCAGAGCCATCCCGAACGGTGGCAGCGGCATCCAGCCGACTCCCCCGCCGTCGAGCTCCTCGAGAACGACCGAGTCCGCACCCTCGCCGACGGTGACGGCCACCTCGGCCAGACCGGCAACGGTCTTGCGCTCGAACACATCTCGAGGACCGAACAGGATCCCTCTCGCCTTGGCACGCGAGACCAGCTGAATGGACACGATGCTGTCGCCGCCGAGAGCGAAGAACGAGTCGTCGACACCCACGGACTCGATCCCGAGCACGTCGGCGAACACCTCGGCGATGACGCGTTCGGTATCGGTACTGGCCGTGCGGTATTCGACGTTGCTGCCGAACTCCGGCTCGGGCAGCGCCCGCCGATCGAGCTTGCCGTTCGGCCCCAGCGGCAGAGCGTCGAGCACGAGCACAGTGGACGGAACCATGTACTCCGGCACCGACGTTGCGACCCTGGCGGTCACCGTGGCCGTGTCGAGCACCGAGCCTGCGACGGGAACGACGTAGCCCACGAGAATTTCGCCCGCCGACGGCGTCTGCCGGACGAGTACGACGGCTTGGTCCACGGAAGGGTCAGCAGTCAGCGCAGCTTCGATCTCACCGAGTTCGATGCGCAGACCGCGCAACTTGACCTGGAAGTCGGTGCGGCCCAGGTACTCCAATTCTCCACTGGTGTTCCAACGCACGAGGTCGCCGGTGCGGTACATCCGCGATCCCGCGCGGCCGTACGGATCGGCGACGAACCTGTCCGCGGTCAGATCCGGTCGACTCAGATAGCCCCGAGCAAGTTGGACACCCGAGAGGTACAGCTCTCCCGACACGCCGACCGGCACCGGGTTCAGCCGCGCGTCGAGCACGGTCACCCTGGTGTTCCAGACGGGTGCCCCGATCGGCACGGACACCGAATCGGCCGACGTCACCCGGTGGTAGGTGACGTCCACTGCGGCCTCTGTCGGCCCGTAGAGGTTGTGCAGTTCGGTGGACGGCAATGCAGTGCGCAGGGCCGTGGCCACCGACGCGGGTAGCGCCTCGCCGGAGGCGAACACCGCGCGTAGTCCGGTGCAGTCCGAAACACCATCGGTGGCGGCGAACACCGCGAGCAGCGACGGAACGAAGTGGGCGACGGTGACGCCGCGCTGGGCGACGGTCCGGACCAGATACGCCGGATCGCGGTGTCCATCGGGCTCGGCGACGACGAGCTCTGCGCCGATCTGCAACGGCCAGAACAGCTCCCACACCGACACGTCGAACGTGACCGGCGTCTTCTGGATGACCTTGTCGCTCTCGGTCAGGCCATACTCCGCCTGCATCCACAGGAGTCGGTTGACGATCGACTCGTGGCTGACCGCGACGCCCTTGGGCCGGCCGGTAGAGCCGGAGGTGAAGATGACATAGGCGATGTCGGTCGGTCGCAGCTCCGCGCGGCGGTCAGCGTCGGTCACCGGCGCTGTGGACAGACCTGCGGTGTCGACGGTGTCGATCAGGATGCGGCGGACATCGGTGTCGAGACCTGCGCCGTCGCGTTCGGTGGTGAGCAGTACCACCGGTCCTGCGGTCTCGATGATGTAGTCGATTCGTTCGGCGGGCAGATCCGGATCGACCGGAACGTACGCGCCACCTGCGGTGAGTACCGCGTAGATACCGACCAGCATGTCGACCGATCGCCGCATGGCGGTCGCCACAACGGTTTCCGGGCCGACTCCCTCCGCTACGAGCAGTCGCGCGAGCGCGTTCACTCGGTCCGAGAACTCGCGGTAGGTCACCTGCTCGTCGGCGAAGCTCGTCGCGATGTTGTGTGGGCTCTCGACGACACGTGACTCGAAGAGCGAGACCAGAGTTGCCGCCGAGTCCACCGCATGTTCGGTGGCATTCCATTCATCCAGCACGCGGGCACGTTCGCCGTCGTCGAGAATGTCGATGTCACCGACGACCGTGTCCGGGTCGTCCGTGAGTGCGCCGAGCACGCGAACGAATCGACGTCCCAGCGACTGCATGCTCGCTGCGTCGAACAGATCTGTGGCGTAATCGAATTGGACGTCGATGCCGGCGGCGGCACCGGATTCGTCGATGTTCTCCCACAGTGTCACCTGCAGATCGAATTTCGCGACGCCGCTGCCCAGGTCGATTCCCTCGACCGAGAGATCGGACAGCGTCAAGGTCTGCCGGTTCAGGTTCTGGAACGTGAGCATCACCTGGAATATCGGGTGACGTGCCTGAGACCGGTCCGGTGCCAACGCGTCGACCAGCCGCTCGAACGGAACGTCCGCGTGTCCGAATGCGCCGAGGTCGGTCTCTCGGACCACGGCGAGTTGATCACGCAGTGTCGTCGCCGGGTCCATCGGAGTCCGCAACGCCAGGGTATTGACGAACATACCGACGAGCTCGTCCAGATCGGCGTCGCCGCGGCCCGCCACCGGCGTACCGATCGTGACGTCGTCCGTACCCGCCATCGCCGCCAACAACACGGCCAGCGCGGTGTGCACCACCATGAAATTGGTGGCGTTGTTCGCTCGGGCCACCCGGGTGATCTCGGACTGCAGCGACGCCTCGATGGAGAAGGTGTGTGCCGCACCGCGATACGACGCCACTGCTGGGCGGGGACGATCGGTGGCAAGGTCGAGTTGAGCAGGGCCCCCGGCGAGGGCGGACGTCCAGTACTCGAGCTGTTGTGCCAGCGGCGAGTTCGGATTCTCGGCGGAGCCGAGAACCTCACGCTGCCACAGTGTGTAGTCCGCGTACTGAACGGGAAGCGGTGCCCACTGTGGGCTATCCCCCGCCGCGCGTGCGGCGTAGGCGACCATGATGTCCCGGGTGAGTGGGCCCATGGAGAAACCGTCCGCGGCGATGTGGTGCGCCACGAACGCGAGAACGTGCTCGTTCTCCGCGACCCGTAGCACTCGGATGCGCACCGGGACCGCTCGTGTGACGTCGAAGCCGGCCGAGACGAAGTCTCGCAGAACCTGCTCCAGCGCAGCAGGATCGACGTTCTCGACGTCGACCGAGATGCCGGCCTCCGCCGCAGCGAGCACCACCTGGCGACCCTGACCGTCCACGTCCGGGTACACCGTGCGCAGTATTTCGTGTCGCGTCAGCACATCGTGTACCGCTGCTGTCAACGCGTCGACGTCCAAGGAACCGGACAGCCGGATCGCCACCGGAATGTTGTTCACGGCCGAACTCGGATCGAACTGGCTGAGGAACCACATGCGCTGCTGAGCCATCGACAGCGGCACCGACTCCGGTCGCGGACCGGCTGTCAGAGCCCGGCGGGCTCCCATTCCCACCTTCGACTCGACAGCGCGGGCCAAGCCCGCCACTGTCGGCGACTCGAAGATCGCCCGCACCGGGACCTGGGTGTCGAGAGCCGCGCCGAGGCGGGAGACCACCTGAGTGGCGATCAGCGAGTTGCCGCCGAGCGCGAAGAAGTCGTCGTCGAGGCCCACCCGGTCCACGCCGAGCACGTCCGCGAAGACACCGGCCACAGCTTCCTCGACGGGATCGGTCGGGGCTCGGAACTCGGCAGTCTCGACGTGCGGCGTCGGCAATTCTTGGCGGTCCAGTTTGCCGTTGGCACTCCGAGGGAGTGCGTCGAGCACGACGAAGGCGGACGGAATCATGTACGACGGCAAACGTTCGGCGAGCGCGCGGCTCAGCGCATACCGGTCGAGCGACGCACCCTCTACGGGCACGACGTATGCAACCAATCGAGCTCCGAGTCCGGTGTCGGCGAGCGCAAGCACCGCCACCTCTCGAATCTCGTCCAGCGATCCGAGTGCGGCATCGATGTCGCCGAGTTCGATGCGGAAGCCGCGGATCTTGACCTGGAAGTCGGTGCGGCCGACGTACTCGAGTTCGCCGTCCGCGCGCCAACTCACCAGGTCGCCGGTGCGATAGAGGCGGCCGCCGGGCGTGAACGGATCGGCGACGAAACGCTCAGCGCTCAGATCCGGCCGCGCGAAGTAGCCGTCGGCAAGCTGTGCGCCGGCGAGATAGAGCTCGCCCGCGACGCCCACCGGAACCGGAGCGAGACGGGAGTCCAACACGTACACCCTGGTGTTCCATTCGGGTGCGCCGATGGGCACCGTGGTGCCGTCGACGGTGACGACCTGGTGCGCAGTGACCGAGACCGCCGCCTCGGTCGGGCCGTACAGGTTGTCCAGTCGCGCAGAGGAACTGCGTAGCGTCCGTTCGGCCGCGGCTACCGGCAGCGCCTCGCCGATCGCCAGAATGCGCGTCAGGCTCTTCGGTAGTGCGCCTGCCGAGGCCGCCACCACCGCGTCGAGCATGGACGGCACGGTGTGCAAGGTCGTCACCGATTCGCGGTTCATCAGGTCGACGAGATAGTCGGGGTCGCGGTGACCGCCCGCGTCGGCGATCACGATGGTGCCGCCGGAGGTCGTCGCAACCCAGAACTCCCAGACCGACAGGTCGAACGTCGCAGCCGTCTTCAGCAACACTCGATCCTGGGTCCCGATTCCGTAATGGGCGCTCTGCCACAGAAGCTGATTGACGACGGCGCCGTGACTGACGGCAACGCCCTTGGGTCGACCGGTCGAGCCGGAGGTGAAGATCACGTAGGCGGTGTTCGCCGGGCGTAGCGGGGCGATGCGCTCGTCGTCGGTGATCGGCGCATCCGAGAAGTCGCTGCCGAGCAGTCTGCGATCGGTGTCGATCAGCACGACCGGCACCGTGTCGGCCTCGAATGCATCACGCGCAGTGCTCAATACCAGCGCGGGCGCGGCAACATCGAGAATGTACGTGTTGCGGTCCGTCGGCTGATCCGGCTCGATCGGGACGTACGCTCCGCCGGCCTTGCTGACGGCGTACATCGCCACGAGCAGGTCGACCGAGCGCCGGATGGCCAGCGCCACAGTCACCTGGGGACCGACGCCTGCGTCGATCAGGACGCGGGCGAGTCGGTTGATCCGTTTGTCGAAGTCGCTGTACGACAACCTTTCCGAGGCATGAATCAACGCAATGGCCTCGGGCTGCGACTGCACGTGCCGATCGAACAGCGACACCAGAGTCGATCGGGTGTCGACATCGTGGGCCGTGTCGTTCCACGCGCGCACGATCCTCGTACGCTCGTGTGCCGACAGCAGATCGACATCCCCGACGACGACGGTGGGGTCCGCGGCAACGCGGCGCAGTACCTCGACGAACCGTTCGACGATACCGTCGATGGTGACGCGGTCGAAAAGATCTGTTGCGTAGCTGAATTCGGCGTTCAACTCCGCCGGAGTGCCGTCCGGCGCATAACGATCGGAGATCGACAGTTGCAGATCGGTTTTGGCGGTCGTGGCGTCGGCCTCCACGGCACTGACCGTGAGACCTGGCAGCTCGAAGGTCGACTCGGCGAGATTCTGGAACGACAGACCGATCTGGAACAGCGGATTGCGCGCCGTCGACCGTACGGGGTTGAGTACCTCGACGAGGCGCTCGAACGGAACATCCGCATTCGCGAAAGCTGCAAGGTCACGTTCCCGGGACTGCGCGAGCAGTTGCTCGAACGTCATCGACGGTTCGACCGTAGAACGGAAGACGAGAGTGTTGACGAACATGCCGATCATCGGATCGAGTGCGCGTTCGCCGCGACCGGCGATGGGCGTACCGATCGCGATGTCGTCCGTGGCGGCAAGCCGCGAGAGCAACAGCGCGAACGCAGAGTGCACCACCATGAACAGCGTTGCGTTTCGCGTGCGAGCGAGTTCGGCGAGAGCGCCGTGTACTTCGGCTCCGACGGTGAATCGGACCGCATCTCCGCGGAAGCTCTGAGCCGGCGGACGCGGCCGGTCGGTGGGCAGCACGAGCTGATCGGGCAACTCCGCGAGCGTCTCCTTCCAGAACGACACCTGCAGAGCCGCAACCGAATCGGGAACCGACTCCGAACCGAGTACGGCCCGCTGCCACAGCGCGAAGTCGATGTACTGCACGTCGAGCGGCTCCCAGTCCGGAGCCGAGCCCGCGGACCTGGCGGTGTACGCCGTCATGACGTCGACGGCCAGCGGGCCCATCGACGCGCCATCGGCAGACACGTGGTGCACTACGAAGGCCAGGACGTGTTCGGCCTGGCTCACCCGGAACACCCGGGCATCGACCGGCACCTCGGCGGTCACGTCGAACCCGCGGCCGAAGAACTCGGTCACCGCAGCCACGACGCCGTCATGCCCGGTGGACACGTCGTGAACGGTCAGGTCGAGTGAGACCTCGGACGCCGACAGGACCTGCTGGTACGGCCCTTCGGGGGAATCGGGGTACCGAGTCCGCAGAGACTCGTGGCGCTCGAGCACATCGAGCACCGCCGAAGTCAACGCCTCGACATCGAGGGATCCGGACAAGCGAACTGCGAACGGAATGTTGTCCACTGCCGAGGTGGTATCGAACTGGTTGAGGAACCAGTAGCGTTGCTGGGCCGACGACAGCGGCGGCCGCTCGGGCCGCGGGCCGGCCTCGAGAGCAGCCCTACCGCCGGACCCGACGGCGGTCTTCACATGTGCGACCAGCGCAGCGACGGTCGGACTCTCGAAGAGCGCCCTCACCGGCACGACGGTGTCCAACGCCGCGCCGAGCCTCGACACCACCTGAGTGGCGATCAGCGAGTTGCCGCCGAGCGCGAAGAAGTCGTCGTCGAGTCCGACCTGTCCGATGCGCAGAACGTCGGTGAAGACGCCCGCGACCGTCTGTTCGAGTGCCGTTGTCGGCGCGCGGAACTCGCGCGCCTCGAAGACCGGGGCGGGCAGGGCCTCACGGTCGAGCTTGCCGACCGGGGTGAGCGGTACGGCATCGAGAACGATGATCGACGACGGAACCATGTACGCGGGCAACGATTTTTCGACGAGGGCGGTCAACTCGGCGACGTCCACGGCGGCACCGCGAGCGGGCAGCACGTACGAAACCAACGTGGTGACACCCGAGGGCAGCTCGTGGCCGAGAGTCACGGCGAAGTCGACACCGGGATCCGAGGTGAGGGTCGAGTCGATCTCACCGAGCTCGATGCGGAATCCGCGAACCTTCACTTGGAAATCGGTTCTTCCGACGAACTCCAACTGCAGTTCGCGTGTCCACCTCACCACATCACCGGTGCGATACATCCGCGCTCCGTCGGTGCCGTGCGGGTTGGCGACGAATCGCTCCGCGGTCAGCGCAAACCGATCGAGGTATCCGCGAGCGAGCGCCCCGCCACCCAGATACAGGTCACCGGTAACACCGGTGGGAACGGGGTTGAGCCGCGCGTCGAGAATCAGCGCGGACATGCCGTGGATCGGACGACCCACGGTGATGGGCTCGCCCGGGGTGAGCTCGGCGAAACTGGAGATGATCGTCGTCTCGGTCGGGCCGTACCCGTTGAAGTACTTGCGCCCCGGTGCCCACCGCTCGAGCAACTCCGGTGTCGTCACGTCACCGCCGACGGAGAGCACTTCCAGCGAATCGATCCCCGCCGGATCCATCGTGCCCAGCACCGCGGGCGTGATGATGGCGTGAGTCACCTTCTCCGCCTTCAGCAATTCGGAGAGCTCGGTGCCGCCGAGGATAGACGCGGGCACGATGACCAGCGTGGCCCCGTTGGAGAAGGCAGCCATCCATTCCAACACCGACGGATCGAAGTTCGGCGAACAGATGTGCAGGAATCTCGACGAAGATCTCAGGTGGTACAGCTCGGCGGCGGCGTCGAGAACTCCGCCCAGCCCGGAATGCGTCACCACGACACCCTTGGGCTTGCCGGTCGAGCCGGAGGTGTAGATGACGTACGCCGGATTCTGAAATACCGATGGAAGCAGTCGATCTGCGTCGGTGACCGGATCCGTCGAGCGAGACCGGACGTCGGCGACCACATCGTCATCGTCGAGGCACAGCCAGTCGAGCACACCGTGTTCGGACCGCACCGACTCGACGTCGGCTTTCGACGTCAGGCCCAGGACGGCGCCGGAATCGGACACCATGTGTCCGATTCGGTCGCTGGGGTACGTCGGATCGATCGGCAGATACGCGGCACCGGACTTTGCCACTGCCCACACCGCGAGCACCATCTCGAAGGATCGCGCGAAGCCCAGCGCCACCACGGCTTCGGGTCCTGCCCCGCGCTCGATGAGCACCCTCGCGAGCTGCGAGGACGTGGCGTCGAGCTCGGCGTAGGAGATCGAGCGCTCCCGGTAGCGAACAGCGATCGCCGAAGGGTCGAGAGCGGCTCCGGCAGTGAAGATCTCGGCCAGGGTTCCCCCGGCCAGCACCTCGTCTCCATGCACGTGGGTGAGCCGGTCGTTCTCGTCGTCGTACAGGATCGACAGATCCCCCACCGGAGCATTCGGAGTCCGAACCACAGCGGCAAGGAGCCAGCTCAGGCGGCGGGCGAACACCTCTATCGTGTTCTGGTCGAACAGGTCTCGCGCGAACAGGAAGCTGGCCGACATTCCGGCACCGTCGGGCTTCTCGTGCAGCGTCAGTGACAGATCGAACTTTGCCGTATCGACCTCGAAGTCGACAGCGGAGACCTCGAGTCCGGGCAGGTGGAAGGAGCTCGGCGGAAGGTTCTCGAATGCGATCGCCACTTGGAACAGCGCATGGCGGGCGGTGGAACGTTCGGGATCGAGCAGATCCACCAGGCGCTCGAACGGGATGTCGGCGTGTGCGAACGCGGCGAGGTCGACCTCACGCACAGCAGCGAGCAACTCGTCGAAGCCGAGTCCCCGATCGACCGTAGTACGCAGTACCAGGGTATTGACGAACATTCCGACGACATCGTCGAGCGCGGCGTCACCACGTCCCGCTACCGCGGTACCCACCGCGACGTCGTCCGAGTTCGACATGCGCGCGAGGAACACCGCAAAAGCGGTGTGCATCACCATGAACAGAGTCGTCCCGGTGGCACGAGCCATGTCTGCGAGACCCGCGTGAACGTCGGCGTCGATCTCGAAGGCGACGCGACCACCCGCGTAGGACTGAACAGGAGGACGGGGACGATCGACCGGCAACGACAGTTCGGCGGGCAGGTCCCCCAACGCGGTTCGCCAGTAGTCCGCCTGCCGCGAGATCAGGCTGGTCGGGTCTTCCTCGGCACCGAGAACCGAGCGCTGCCACAACGCGAAGTCGATGTACTGCACCGGTAGCGGTGCCCACTGCGGAGCGTCACCGCCTGCTCGGGCCACGTACGCGGTCATCACGTCGCGGGTCAGCGGTCCCATCGACCACCCGTCGGCGCTGATGTGGTGAACCACGACCACGAGCACGTAGTTCTGCGGAGACACCTCGAACAGTCGCGCACGCAACGGAACCGAGGCCGTCACGTCGAATCCTGCAGAGACGAAACTCGTCACGTCCCCGAGCATCGTCGACGCAGAGGAGGGTGTCGGGGTCAGGTCGGGCAGCGCGGAACTCACCGGCAGCACGACCTGGTGGCCCGTGCCATCCTGGCTCGGATAGACGGTACGCAGGGATTCGTGGCGATCGAGCACATCGGCCACGGCTGCCCTCAGCGCGTCGCCATCGAGTTCTCCGGAGAGACGGATGGCCACTGGGATGTTGTTGACGGCGGATTCCGGCTCGAAGCGGTTGAGGAACCACATCCGTTGTTGCGCAAGCGACAACGGAACGTTCCCCGGTCGTTCCTGCGGCACCAGCGGGGAGCTCTGACCATTGCCGACGTGGCTTTCCAATCGCGCGGCCAGCGCACCGACGGTGCTCGCCTCGAACAGCACCCGTACCGCAACCGTGGTTCTCAGCTCGGCACCGAGCCGCGAGGCCACCTGGGTCGCCACCAGGGAGTTACCACCGAGAGCGAAGAAGTCGTCGTCCACTCCGACGCGATCCACCCCCAGGACGTCGCCGAACACACCGGCGACGATCTCTTCCACCGGATTCGACGGGGCGCGGTACTCGGCTTCCTCGACGGTGACGTCCGGCAACGCCTTTCGATCGAGCTTGCCGCTGGAGCCGATCGGTAGTCGATCGAGCACCACGATCGTGCGCGGAACCATGTAGGTCGCCAGTCGGTCGCCCAGCGCCTCTCGAAGCGCCTCGGTGTCGACGGTGTCACCTTCGGCATCGCCGTCCATGACGATGTAGGCGACCAGTTGGTCGCGACGCACCACGGTCACTGCCTGCCGAACCGAGGGCAGGTCCGTCAAAGCCGATTCGATTTCACCGAGCTCGATGCGCAGACCACGCAATTTGACCTGGAAGTCGGACCGGCCGACGTACTCGATCTCACCGTCCGGCGTCCACTTCACGACGTCACCTGTTCGGTACATTCTCGCGCCGCTCCCGTGTATCGGATCGGCACCGAAGGGGTTGGCGACGAATCGCTCCGCGGTCAGGTCGGGTCGCTCGACGTACGCCCGCGCGAGCTGAACACCTGCGAGGTAGAGCTCACCCTCGACCCCGACCGGGACCGGCTGCAGCCGCGCGTCCAGTACCAGAACAGAGGTGTTCCACACCGGCGCGCCGATGGGCACCGAGGTGATGTCGGAGTCGGTCACGGTATGGAAGGTGACCTCCACCGCTGCTTCGGTGGGGCCGTACAGGTTGAGCACGTCGATCTCGGGCAGCAATGCCCGTAATTCGTGCGCGGTCGCAGGAGCGAGAGCCTCGCCGGATGCAAGAACCCGGCGAAGCGAACGCGCGGCTTCGGGTCGGTTGCGAACCTCGGGAACGAACACCGACATCATCGAGGGCACGAAGTGCGCCGTCGTGATCTGCTCGCGCTCGATCAGATCGAGCATGTACGACGGGTCGCGGTGGCCGTCGGGAGCCGCCAGGACCAGGGTCGCGCCGTTCTGCAGCGCTCCGAACAGCTCGCCGACCGAGACGTCGAAGGTGACGGGTGTCTTCTGGACGATCACGTCGTTCGGCATCGACGGGAAGCTGCCCTGCATCCAGAGCAGTCGGTTGCGAATTGCCCTGTGCGAGACGGCAACACCCTTGGGCCGCCCCGTCGAACCCGAGGTGAAGATGACGTACGCGGTGTTCGTCTCGCGTAGGGGGCACAGTCGCTCGTCGGAGGTCACTGTGACGGCGGACCGCGCGCTCAGATCGAGGGTGTCGATGTCCACGGTCTCGAACCCGTCGATCTCCACGTGGTCGCGTGTCGTGGAGAGGACGCACACCGGTGCGGCCGTGGACGCGATGTACCGATTGCGATCCACGGGCTGAGTGGGATCGATCGGTACGTACGCGCCACCAGCCTTGAGGATCGCGTACATGCCGACCATCATCTCCACGCTGCGATCGATAGCGAGACCGACGGTGCGGTCAGGTCCGACGCCCAGCGAGATGAGGTGTCGCGCCAGGCGATTGACTCGCTGGTCGAACTCCCGGTACGAGAGACGTTCGGTCTCGTAAACCAGTGCAGAGGCGTCGGGAGAAGCTAGTACCTGCGCCTCGAACAGATCCACGAGGGTCGAGCCCGTCGGCACCTCGTGTGCCGTCGCGTTCCAGGACGTCACAACTCGGTCCAGTTCGGCCGCGTCCAGGATGCCGACCTGTCCGATCGGGCCCGCCGGAGTCTGCGTCACTGCCGCGAGTACTCGGCGGAAACGCCTACCGAATTCGGCCATCGTGGATTCGTCGAACAGGTCGGCGGCATAGGTCAGCGCGACGGTCAATCCCGACGGACCACTTTCTGCAGCAACCGAATTCCACAGCGTCACCTGCAGGTCGAACTTGGCGAGATCCGCCTCGTAGTCGAGAGCGGCCACCCGAAGCCCCGGGATCTCCACAGAAGTCTGATCGAGGTTCTGGAACGTCAGCATGACCTGGAAGAGCGGGTGCCGGGCCTGCGACCGAGCTGGCGCCACCGCGTCGACCAGCTTCTCGAAAGGCACATCGGCGTGCGAGAACGCGGCCAGGTCCACCGCCCGCACCTCACGGAGGAAGTCATCGAATGTCGCGTCGGGTTCGACGACGGTGCGCAGGACCAGGGTGTTGACGAACATGCCGATGACATCGTCGAGGACTGCATCACCACGTCCGGCGACAGGTGTACCGATCGAGATGTCCTCGCTGGCAGACAGTTTCGCGAGCAGTATCGCCAGCGCCGCATGCACCACCATGAAGGTCGTCGCGCCGTGGGCGCGGCCGAGCTTCTCGATCGAGAGGACGAGGTCCGCGTCGATCTCGAACTTGTACGTGCCGCCTCGGGTCGTGGCGACGGCAGGACGGGGCCGATCGGTCGGTAGTTCGAGCTGATCGGGCGCGCCACCGAGGCGTCCGCGCCAGTATTCCTGCTGCGCCGAGAGCACGGAGTCGGGGTCGTCCTCGTCACCGAGGACCTTTCTCTGCCAAAGAGTGAAGTCGGCGTACTGCACTTCGAGCGGAGACCACTGCGGAGCTTGCCCGTTCGCGCGCGAAACGTAGGCCGTCACCACGTCGCGAGTGAGCGGACCCATGGAGAATCCGTCGGCGGCGATGTGATGGACCACGAACGCGAGCACGTGCTCGGTGTCCGACAACGCGAGCAGCAATGTCCGGAAGGGCAGCTGAATCGACAGGTCGAACGGGCGGAGAGCGAACTCCAGAAGTGTGGCGGGAAGCTCGGCCGGTTCTGCCGTGGTGATTTCCAATTCGACAGTGGCCGAATCGGATTGGAGTACGTTTTGATAGCCCACTCCGCCGCGGTCCGGGAACACCGTCCGCAGCGACTCGTGCCGATCGAGCACGTCCGCCAGCGCGGCACGCAGTGCGGTGAGGTCCAGTGCGCCGGACAGCGTCAACGCCACCGGAATGTTGTTCACCGCAGACTCGGGCTCGAACCGGTTGAGGAACCACATGCGCTGCTGGGCCAACGACAGAGGAACGTGGTCGCGATCTGGGTATGCCGTCAACGCAATGCGGTGTGCGGTCGAATCGGACGCATCCACCGCTACCGCGAGTTCCGCGACTGTCGGGGCGTCGAAGAACGCTCTGACATCGACCGCCGTGCCGCGTTCGGCGTTCACTCGTGCGATGACGCGCGTGGCATTGAGAGAGTTTCCGCCGACCGCGAAGAAGTCGTCGTCGACGCCGATGCGCTCGATGCCGAGCACGGTCTCGAAGATCGCGACCAATGATGTCTCGGTCTCGGTGCTCGGCGCTCGGTACTCCCGTACCAGCGATGCGAAATCGGGTGCAGGCAGCGCCTTTCGGTCCAATTTGCCACTTGCGTTGAGCGGGAACTCGTCGAGGACGACGAACACCGACGGCACCATGTATTCCGGCGTGCGGCGGCGTACCGCATCCGCCAGACGTTCGTGATCGATATCGGGTTCGGTGCTGACGACGTAGCCGACGAGCTGTTGTTCCGACTGCTCCGACGAATGAAGCAGCACAGCAGCCTGAGTCACCTCCGGCTCGGCGAGCAGAGCCGATTCGATTTCGCCCAGCTCGATACGCAGGCCACGCAATTTGACCTGGAAGTCGGTACGTCCGATGTACTCGATGAGGCCGTCGGAGCGTCGGCGCACGAGGTCGCCCGTGCGGTACATGCGATCTCCAGGCTCACCGAACGGGTCGGCAACGAACCGATCGGCCGTCAGGTCGGTTCGACCGAGGTACCCGCGAGCAAGCTGCAGGCCCGCCAGATAGAGCTCACCCTCGATGCCACGAGGTGACCGCCGCAGCCCTTCGTCGAGCACGTAGAGATCGGTGTCGTCCACGGCAGCGCCGATGGGTACCGAGGCGTCCTCCACCTGCTGCGTTCGGTAGTGCGTGACGTCGACGGCCGCTTCGGTGGGGCCGTAGAGGTTGTGTAGCTCGGCATCGGAGATCGAGTGGAACGCATTGACGGTCCGTGCCGGAAGCGCCTCACCGGAAGCGAAGACCATCCGGAGCGAATTCGATTCCGCTGCAGTGGGTTCGGCAACGTACACCGAGAGCATCGAAGGCACGAAGTGGGTGACGCTCACGCCGCGCTCGCCGATGACTCGGGCGAGGTAGGCAGGGTCGCGGTGTCCCTCGGGCTCGGCGACGACCAGTGTGGCACCGATCTGCAAAGGCCAGAAGAACTCCCACACCGACACGTCGAACGTGAACGGCGTCTTCTGCAACACGACGTCGGCGGCGGTCATGGTGTACTCCCGTTGACGCCATGCGATGTTGGCGACGATGGCGCGGTGGCTCACCGCCACGCCCTTCGGACGTCCCGTCGATCCGGAGGTGAAGATGACGTAGGCGAGGTCGTCCTCGGCCACGGCGGCGAGTCGGTCCGCGTCCGTAACTCGTCCGGCAGCCACATCGGACAGGTCGACCTCGTCGACGAGCACGGTGACCGTGCCGTCCGGCAGCTGAGGCAGGTCATTCGCGGTCGTCAGTACCAGGACCGGTTGAGCGGTGTCGAGAACGTACCCGAGTCGGTCGACCGGATGATCAGGATCCAAGGGAACATACGCGCCGCCGGCCGCCGAGACGGCGTACATGCCCACCAGAAGATCGAACGATCGACGGATCGACAGTCCCACCCGAGAATCGGGTCCGACCCCACGTGCGATCAGCACCCGCGCAAGACGATCGACGGACTCGGCGAACTCTGCGTAGGTTCGAGTCTCGTCCCCGAAGACGAGGGCACGGGCGTCCGGAGTGCGCTCGACCTGATCGGCGAACAAGGAGTACAACGTCGAAGCTTCCGGCGCGGCCGAAGGCGACGCCGAATCACCTCCACCGAGTACCGAAACGGCGTCGGAAAGCACCGAGGCGACCACGGAATCGAGACCCCCGTCGGAGGCCTCGATCAGTCCGGGGACCGTGTTCGAGAGCACGACCGGAACCACAGCGTCGGGGCCGAGCACGCCGCCCATGGCCGCGTCGAGGGACGTGATTTCCTGGTCCAGGCGGGCGTAGCTCACGTCCGTACCGAGGTGCGTGAGCGCGATGCGATCGGGTTCGACCGCCGCAACGCCCCGAACCAAGCGCGGAAGGTCCTCGACCGTCAGAGCTGCATCGCTTCGACGTCCTACCGCCATCTAACTTTTCCTCCTGATCGATACACGTGCACAACCGGCGAGCTCGGCATTCGTCACGACGACGCGATCACCGACTCCGCCCGTTCGATCAACGATGCCAGAGTGGTGGTGAGTCCCTCCGCACCGAGTGCGGGCAAGATGCCCGGAACCAGCGCCGACAACGTCACCGTCACGAGAGCCTGCGGTTTCATCGCAGAGCCCATGGTTGCCGACATCTGCGCCAACCTTGTGTGCAGGGCAGCGAAATCGACCGCTGTCGATTCGTGTTCGACGGCCACCGCATCGGGGGCGACGGCGGCCGCCCGGGCGATCAACTCGGGCAGATCGTCCGTCGTCTTGGGCTTGGCTCGCGGCGCGAACTCCGCCTTCTCCTCGTCCGAGAGGATGTCGATGGACCGCAGCACCACGTGGGGATCGGAGACTACGGCGTTCAGAATCCTCAGCAGCCGATCTGCGAACGTCGCCACCGACGACTCGTCGAGGATCGACGTCGCGTAGGTGAACGTCGCCTCGATGTCCTGCAGTGCCCCGGTGTCGTCGAAGGTCTCGACAGCGGTCAGCTGCAGATCGAACTTGGCCTGGTCCTCACCCGCAGGCACCGCCTGCACCTGCAGACCAGGAAGCTCGAACGTTCCGGTCACATGATTCTGGAACGTCAGCATCGCCTGGAACAGCGGGGTGTAGGCACTGGACCGCTCCCGGCCGAGCGCGTCCACGAGCCGCTCGAACGGTACGTCCGCGTGTCCGAACGCCGCCAGGTCCTTGTCCTTGGCCTGCTGCACCAGGTCGAGGAACGTGCCGTTCGGATCGATCTGCGTACGCAGCACCAAAGTGTTGACGAACATTCCGACCAGGTCGTCCAACTGCTTCTCGCCGCGGCCGGCTGTGGGCGTGCCGATACTGATGTCGGAGGAGTTGCTCAACCTGCCGAGCAGCACGGCGAATGCGCTGTGCACCACCATGAACGTCGTCGCCGCGTGCTCGCGGGCGATCTTTTCGATCGCCGACGCGATGTCGGTGCCGAACGTGAACCCGTACGAGGCACCCTGCATCGTCGGACGAGGCGGGCGCGGACGGTCGAGCGGCAGCGCCAGCTGTTGCGGTGCCCCGGCCAATTCGGTGGTCCAGTAGGCCAGTTGCTTCGCGAGCGGACTGTCGGGATCGCTCTCGCTGCCGAGGACGTCACGCTGCCACAGCGCGAAGTCGGCGTACTGCACCTCCAGCGGCGTCCATGCCGGCATCTCCCCCGCGACCCGGGCGGTATAGGCGACCATGACATCGCGGATCAACGGGCCCATCGAAAAACCGTCGGCGGCAATGTGATGCGCGACCACGGCGAGGACGTACTCGCCGTCACCGACCTGCAGCAGCGCAGCCCGAACCGGAGCGGTCTTCGTGACGTCGAATCCGGCGGACAGGATTTCGGTCAGTCGCGATATCACTGCTTCCGGCGTCACCTGCTCGGGCGTCAGATCGACCCCCACCTCGGCGACGGCCCCGATCTGTTGCACCGGCCCATCCACCGAATCCGGGTAGGCCGTGCGCAGGACCTCGTGGCGTCCGAGGACGTCGTCGAATGCCCCGCGCAGAGAATCGATGTCGAGTTCGCCGGTCAGCCGGACCGCGACAGGAATGTTGTACGCCGACGAACCGGGGTCGATCCGGTTGATCGTCCACATTCTTTCCTGGGCAATCGACAGCGAAAGCATCTCGGGGCGTTCGCGGACGGTCAGCTCTCGACGCGCACCGCCGCCCACGAGAGGAGCGATATGTGCGGCCAGACCCGCGACGGTGGACGCCGCGAACACCGCGCGCACCGGAACCTGCGCATCGAGTGCCTGACCCAGCCTCGAGACCAACTGCGTAGCGATCAGCGAATTGCCACCGAGCGCGAAGAAGTCGTCGTCGAGACCGACGCGGTCGAGCCCGAGCAATTCGGCCACGGTCGTCGCGACGACCTCTTCGATCGGGGTGACCGGGGCACGGAATTCGGCAACCTCGAACTGCGGCGCGGGCAACGCTTTTCGGTCCAGCTTGCCGTTGGCGTTGAGCGGAAGAGCATCGAGAACGACGAACGCAGCCGGCACCATGTAGGACGGCACAGCGCGAGCGAGTTCCGTCTCGACCACTCCCACGTCGAGGACAACTCCGGCCCGTCCGACGACGTAGGCGACCAACTGGTCCCCCATGGATTCGCGGGAGTGCACGACCACTGCGGTCTCGGCCACCGTGGCCAGAGCGCGCAGAGCCGACTCGATTTCGCCGAGCTCGATGCGGAAACCACGAATCTTGACCTGGAAGTCGGCGCGCTCGATGTACTCGAGGTGTGCTGCTGCCGGTGCGCCGTCGGTGTGCGAAACCCGCCAGCGCACGAGGTCACCCGTGCGGTACATCCGCCCGCCGTCCACCGAGAACGGGTTCGCAACGAAACGTTCTGCAGTGAGGTCCTCGCGGCCGAAGTAGCCGCGTGCAAGCTGATCACCGGCGAGGTAGAGCTCGCCGGTGATTCCGGCCGGGACCGGGTGCAGACGCGAATCGAGTACGTGGACAGCAGTGTTCGCTTCGGGCACACCGATGGGAACGACGGCGGTGTCGGCGTCGGTCACCGGGTGAGCGGTCACCGACACTGCGGCCTCGGTCGGCCCGTACAGGTTGTACAGCGCGGCGATGTCCTGACGACGGAACTGCTGAGCAAGGGCGGCCGGAAGTGCTTCGCCGATAGCCAGCACGCGGCGCAGTGAGGAGCCGAGTGCACCGCCGGCGACGGTGGTCAGCATCGACAACATCGACGGCACCAGGTGCAGAGTGGTCACCTCGTGCTCGCGAATCGCCGCGAGCAGATAGTCCGGATCGCGATGCCCGTCGGGAGCTGCGATGACGACACGACCGCCCGACGTCGGCTGAGACCAGAACTCCCACACCGAGAGGTCGAACGTTGCCGTCGTCTTGAGCAGCGACGCATCCTCGCTACCGAGGCCGTACTCCTCACGCATCCATTCGAGCTGATTGACGATGGCACCGTGGCTCACTGCGACACCCTTGGGGCGCCCGGTCGAACCGGAGGTGAAGATGACGTACGCGGTGTTCTCCGGGCGCAACACGGACGACCGCTCGTGCGGCGTCACCGGCTCGGCGGAGTAGCCGGACAGGTCCAGTTGGGTGATGTCGACGGCCGTCGCGACCGAGGCGATATCGTCCTCGGCTGCCCCAACCCCAGCGACGAGCACACACAGCGGGGCGGCGGTCTCGAGCACGAACGCGTTGCGCTCGAACGGCTGATCCGGGTCGAGCGGAACATACGCACCACCCGCGGCCGAGATCGCGTACATGCCGACGAGCAGATCGACGGAGCGCCGAATCGCCAGGCCCACACGCGCTTCCGGTCCTACGCCGATGGAGATCAGATGACGGGCCAGCCGTGCGACGCGATCGGAGAACTCACCGTAGGTGAGCGTGCCCTCGTCGTGGATCAGAGCCACCGCGCTACGATCACGCGCGGCCGATGCGGCGAACAGGTCGGTCAGCGTGCTCTCGGAGATGGTGCGCTGCGTGTCGTTCCAGTGCGAGAGGATGGTCTCGCGCTCGTCGCCGAGCAAGAGATCCAGATCGCCGATGGCCGTCGCAGGTGATGCGACTATCGCGCCCAACAGTTGCTGGAACCGATCGACCAGAGTCCGAGCGGTTCGCTCGTCGAACAGATCTGTGGCGTAGGTCAACATGGCCCCGAACCCGCCGTGCTCGCCGCTCTGTGGGTCGCTCGATCCGGGCGTATCGGTGACGATCAGGTGCAGATCGAACTGAGATGTCGTCGAGTCGGTGTCGAGTGCCGAGATATCGAGACCGTCCAACTCGAAGCTGCGGCGCACGAAGTTCTGGAAGGAGAAGCCCACCTGGAACAGCGGATGCCGAGCCGTCGAACGGGTCGGATTCACCACCTCGACCAGACGCTCGAACGGAATGTCCGCGTGCGCGAACGCCTGCAGGTCGGTCTCGCGAGCCGCTACCAGAAGGTCCTCGAAGCTGGCATCGGCGCGCGCGTCGAGACGCAACACCAACGTGTTGACGAACATGCCGACGAGGTTCTCGATCTCCGCTTCGCCGCGGCCGGCAATCGGGGTACCGACCACGATGTCCTGCGAGCCGGAGATGCGAGCCAGCAGTGTCGCGAATGCTGCGTGCACGGCCATGAACACCGTGGCGTTGTGAGTACGTGCGAGTGCGACCAGAGCGGCCCGGATCTCGGCATCGATGTAAAAATCGATGCGGCTACCGCGGAAGGTCTGTTCTGCAGGCCGTGGGTGATCCAACGGCAGATCCAGTTGGTCGGGAAGGTCGGCCAACGCGTCCGTCCAGTACCGAATCTGTTGCGCTGCGATCGAGTCGGCGTCGCCGTCGTTGCCGAGTACCTCCCGCTGCCACAGCGCGTAGTCGGCGTACTGGACGGTCAACGGAGACCACTGCGGATCGGACCGACGGGAGCGCGCGGCGTACGCCGTCATCACGTCGGTCGAGAGGGGAACGGTGGACAACCCGTCGGCACTGATGTGGTGGATGACCATTCCGAGCACGAACTCGGTGTCGGACACCCGAAAGAGCACCGCCTTCAACGGGATCGACGCGGTGACGTCGAAGGTGGTCGCCAACAGTTCGCCGACGCGGGTGGCGACGGATTCGGCATCGGTGTCCACGACGGTCAGTGCTGTGCGCGCCTCGGACATCGGCACGATCACCTGATGTGGTCCGTCCGGCGAGTCCGGGTACACCGAACGCATGGTCTCGTGGCGTTCGATCACGTCGAGGACGGCCTGCCCCAGCGCGTCGACGTCGAGGCTGCCGCTCAACCGCATCGCGAACGGGATGTTGTACGCCGTCGACGAGTTGTCGAACCGGTTGAGGAACCACATGCGCTGCTGCGCCAGCGACAACGGGACGAAGTCCGGTCGCGGCCGCGCCACCAGTGCAGGGCGCTCGGGCCCGGAGCTGCGTTCCACGCGGTGCGCCAGCGACTCGACCGTCGATGCCTCGAACAACATCCGCACCGGCACGTTTCGGCCGAGGGCGGCACCGATCCGAGAGACCACCTGGGTTGCGACGAGCGAGTTTCCACCGAGCTCGAAGAAGTCGTCGTCGAGTCCGACGCGATCCACTCCCAGCACACCGGCGAAGACACCGGCAACGATCTCCTCGATCGGAGTGGACGGCGAACGGAACTGCCGAAGCTGAGCTGCGGGCGCGGGAAGCGCGCGCCGGTCGAGCTTTCCGTTGACCGTCAACGGAATGGTGTCGAGTACGACGAACGCGGACGGGACCATGTAGTCGGGGAGGTTCTCGGCGACCGATGAGCGCAGGGTGTCGACGTCCACGACAGCACCTGCGGCGGGCACCACATAAGCAACCAGTCGAGCCGAGCCCGGAGTGTCCTCGCGGGCGATCACGGCGGCTTGGCCCACGGCCGCCGCCGCGGCAACAGCGGATTCGACCTCGCCCAGCTCGATCCGGAATCCTCGAATCTTGACCTGATCGTCGGCACGACCGACGAACTCGAGTTCGCCCGAGGCGGACCAGCGCGCGACATCGCCGGTGCGGTACAGCACCGATCCGTCCGCGGCGAACGGATCGGCCACGAACCGGGTGGCGCTCAATCCTGCTCGTCCGAGATATCCGCGTGCGACCTGCCCACCCGAGACGTACATCTCGCCGGGAACTCCGACCGGAAGCACCCCGAGCCGGGAGTCGAGCACGTACACCGAGAGTCCTGAAATTGCCCGTCCCACCAAAGATCCCGAGGCGGACGCGGCCGACGTCACATCGAGCTCGCGGTGCGACACGTGCACCGTGGTCTCGGTGATTCCGTACATGTTCACCAGTCGCGGACGGCTGTCACCGTGCCGGGCGAACCAGCCGGACAGCCTGCGCAGCTCGAGTGCCTCACCGCCGAAGATCACGAACCGCAGCGCGTAATCGGCTGTCGTGGCAGAGGTTCGATCAGCCTCGTCCAACTGATAGAAGGCCGACGGTGTCTGGTTGAGCACGGTCACCCGCTCGGAGACCAGCAACTCCCGTAGAGCCTCCGGCGACCGTGACGTGTAGTAATCCACGACGACCACGGTGCCGCCGGTGGTCAGTGGGCCCCACAGCTCCCAGACCGAGAAGTCGAAAGCGAACGAGTGAAACAGCGTCCACACGTCCTCGGGACCGAAGTCGAACTCGCCCTGCGTGTTCGCGAGCAGGCGAACGACATTGCGATGCGGAATCACCACGCCCTTGGGCTTACCGGTAGATCCCGACGTGTAGATCACGTAGGCGACGTGGGCATCGGAGCGCGGTGAACGCAGTTCGGTCGGCTCGAGTGGCGCAGTGTCGACCGCGTCGTTCGACGAGTCGATCTCGACGCGCGGCAATGTCGTCGGCAGATCCACCTCGACCCCGGACCAGGTCAACATCGCGGCAGGTCGCGAGTCGGTCAACACGAACTCGATGCGATCGGCCGGGTAGGACGGATCGATCGGCACGTACCCGCCACCTGCTTTGAGCACCGCGAGCAAACCGACGACGAGGTCGGCGGACCGCGGAAGAACCACGGCAACAAGGCTTTCCGGTCCCACTCCGACCGCCGACAGGCGACGGGCCAGTGCATTGGATGCCTCGTCGATCTGCCGGTAGGTCGAGCTGCGATCACCGAACACTACAGCGATCGACTCGGGCGCGTCGGCGACGCGAGCGGCGAACAGGTCCACCAGCGTTTCCGGCGTATCCGCGACGGCGGGTGCCGTACGGGCAAGCGTCAGAACGTGGTCCCGCTCGGCCGTGTCCATCAAATCGATGGTTCCCACCGGAGCCCCGTAGTTCTCGGCGACCGTGTCGAGGATGCGCAACAACCGGGTACCGAAGCTACGGGCGGTGTCCTCGTCGTAGAGGTCGCGGGCATAGGTGACGTCGAGTCGCGTGCTGCCGTCGGTGTTGTCGGTGAACGTGAACTGCAGGTCGAACTTGGCCGTGACGATGTCGAGGTCGAGTCCGCGCACGTGCAGTCCAGGCAGCTCGAGTTCGGTCTGCTCCATGTTCTGCACGGTCAGCATCACCTGGATCAACGGGTGTCGCGCGGCCGAACGAGCCGGATCGAGAGCCTCGACGAGACGCTCGAACGGAACGTCCGCGTGGCCGAACGCCGACAGATCCGCTTCACGGACATGCTTGAGCGCAGCAACGAACGACAAATCCAACGCGGCGTCCGTGCGCAACACCAGGGTGTTGACGAACATGCCGATCACATCGTCCAGTGCCGCGTCGCCGCGGCCCGCGACCGGTGTACCGATCGCGATGTCCCGTTCACCCGACAGTCGCGCGAGCAGTACTGCGAGTGCGGTGTGCAGCACCATGAACAGAGACGACTGATGGTCGCGGGCCAGATCCACCAGGCTCGCACGGGTTGCAGCACCGACAGTCAGGACGACGTTTCCGCCGCGATACGACGCGGTGTCCGGGCGGGGCCGATCACCGGGGAACGTGATTTCATCGGGCAGTCCGGACAGCGTGTGCGACCAGTGCCGAATCTGCGTCGAGATCGGCGACCGCGGGTCGTCCTCGGAACCGAGCTCGGCGAGCTGCCACAGGGTGTAGTCCACGTATCGAACCGGAAGTGGTTCCCAGTTCGGTGCCACGCCGGAAGACCTGGCCCCGTAGGCGATCATCAGATCACGGGTCAACGGTCCCATCGAGTAACCGTCGGCAGCGATGTGGTGGGTCACGAACGCAAGGACGTGACGGTCCTGCTCGACCCGCAGCAGAGCTGCACGCAGCGGCGGTGCCGTCGCAACGTCGAATCCGCTCATGAACAGATCGGTGAGCGCACCGATGACCTCGGCCTCGGTGACCGAACGGGCGTGGAGTTCTGGAACCACCTGCGCGGCGTCGACGATGACCTGCGACGCAGTTCCATCGGCCTCGGGATACACCGTGCGCAACGACTCGTGCCGCTCGACGACGTCGGCAACGGCGGCAGCCAGGGCATCGACGTCGAGCGTGCCGGTCAGCTCGATGGCCACCGGAAGGTTGTTGGTTGCGGCGTCGACGTCGAACTGGTTCAGGAACCACATTCGGCGTTGCGCGAGCGAAAGGGGGACCGTCTCGGGCAAGTCGCTGCGCACCAACGACTTTCGTCCGCCGGAACCGGACTGCTCGTCCAGTCTGGCTGCGAGCGCAGACACCGTGGTGGCCTCGAAGATCGCGCGAACCGACACGGTGGTGTCGAGTGCGACGCCGATACGCGACGCCACTCTCGTCGCCACGAGCGAATTTCCACCGAGTGCGAAGAACTCGTCGTCCGCACCCACTCGGTCGACGCCCAGAATCTCGCGGAACACTTCGGACACAACGATTTCCGTGGCGGTGCCCGGTGCTCGGAACTCGCGCTGCACGATCTCGGGATCCGGGAGCGATCGACGGTCGAGCTTGCCGCTCGGTGTGAGAGGCAGGGAATCGAGCACCACGAACGCCGCAGGGACCATGTACGAGATCAGTGAACCCGCGGCAGTCTCGGTCAGCTCGGCCGGGTCGAGGGTCGAGCCCGGAGTAGGTACTACGTACGCGACGAGCTGATCGCCGGTCACCTCGCTCGAATGAACGAGCACCACAGCCGATCCGACACCGGGATGGCGCCGCAGCACGGTTTCGATCTCGCCCAGTTCGATGCGCAGGCCACGAAGCTTGACCTGGAAGTCGGTGCGGCCCAAGTATTCCAGGACCCCACCCGATCCGGTGATGGCCGGACGATTCTCGCCACGCCAGCGCACCAGGTCGCCGGTGCGATACATTCTGTCGCCACGCTCGCCGTACGGGTCGGCGACGAATCGGTCGGCGGTCAGATCGGAACGGTCCAGATATCCGCGCGCCAACTGCACACCCGCGAGATAGAGCTCGCCGGCGACTCCGGGAGCCACCGGTCGCAAACGTGAATCCAGCACGTATGTGTGCGTATTCCACACCGGAGCACCGATCGGCACCACGTCGAGGTCGGCCTCGGTCACGTCGTACGAAGTCACCTCGACCGCAGCCTCGGTCGGACCGTACAGGTTGTGCAGTGTCGTGTTCGGCAACACGGCCCGGAGTCGAGCTCCCACGCCTGCAGACAGGGCCTCACCGGACGCGAACACCATCCGCAGCGACTCGGCGCGCGAAACACCGTCCTCGCCGACGAACACCTCGAGCAGTGCAGGCACGAAATGAGCAGCGGTGATGGAACGTTCGACGATGAGGTCGACGAGATACGTCGGGTCGCGGTGACCGTCCGGTTTCGCGATCACCAACGTTGCCCCGATCTGCAACGGGAAGAACAGCTCCGGTACCGAGACGTCGAACGTCACCGGGGTCTTCTGCAGCATCACGTCGTCGGCAGTCAGAGGGAAATGCTCTCGCATCCACGACAGGCGGTTGACGATCGACAAGTGTGTCACCGCAACACCCTTGGGGGTACCGGTGGAACCCGAGGTGAAGATGACGTACGCGGCGTTCGAAGGCAGCAGTGGGGCACGTCGATCCGCGTCGCGGATCGGAGCGTCCGACACATCGAGGCCCTCGGCGGAATTCTCTGCGATATCGAGAACGGGGACGTCCGAGCCGAAGGAGAACCCGTCGCGGCCGGTCGTCAGAATGCAGACCGGAGCCGCGGTGTCGAGGATGTGGCCGGTACGTTCGGCAGGCTGGTCCGGATCGATGGGGACGTAGGCGCCGCCGGCCGTCACGATGGCATGAATGGCGACCAGCAGCTCGATCGACCGGCGAGCGGCGACGGCAACCGATGTCTCCGGTCCGACTCCACGAGTGATCAGCACGCGAGCGAGTCGGTTGACGCGACTCGAGAACTCCGCGTACGTCAGCGACTCACCCTCGAACACCAGAGCCGTTGCATCCGGGGTCTTCTCGACCTGGGCCGAGAGCAACGAGACCAAGGTCTGCGACCGGTCGACGGGATGCTCGGTGTCGTTCCACTCGCGGAGAACTCGCCTGCGTTCGTTGTCGTCGAGAAGCTCGATCTCGCCGACCACGGCCGCGGGATTCTTCGCGACCGAACCCAGGACGGTGACCAACCGCTCGCACAGGACGAGGACGGTGTCCTCGTCGAACAGATCCGTGGCGTACGTGACGTCCACGACCATGCCCTGTGGGGCACCGGCCGGACCGATCTTTTCCACGAAGGTGAATTGGAGATCGAACAGCGAGACCACGGTTTCGAAGTCGACGGTGGACACCGACAGTCCCGGCAGTTCCAGGTCTTTCTGACCCAGGTTCTGGAACGCGAGCACCACCTGTACGAGGGGATGACGCGCCGTGGAACGGGCAGGGTTGAGGATCTCGACGAGCCGCTCGAACGGAACGTCGAGGTGAGCCAGCGCAGACAGGTCGGTCTCCCGGGTGTCGGCGAGCACCTGGTCGAACCGCCGCGCCGTATCGATCTCGGTCCGCAGGACCAGGGTGTTGACGAACATGCCGATCAGGTCGTCGAGAGCGGCCTCGCCGCGACCGGCGACCGGAGTGCCGATCGCGATGTCGGCTTCACCGGACAACCGCGACAGCAGTACCGCCAGCGAGGTGTGCACCACCATGAACAGCGAAGCGTTCTCAGCTCTCGCGGCGTCGATCAGGCCGCGATGCAGATCCTCGTCGATGGAGAACCGCACCAGCGCACCGCTGTTCGAGGCAACGGCGGGTCGCGGTCGATCGGACGGCACATCCAACTGGTGAGGTAGACCGGCCAATACCGTTGTCCAGTAGTCGATCTGTTGCGAGACGATGGAGGTGGGATCGCTCTCGGAACCGAGGACCTCGCGCTGCCAGAGGCTGTAATCGGCGTAATCGACCGGCAGCGGAGACCAGAACGGTTCCTGGTTCATCGACCGGGCGGCATACGCATTCATCACGTCACGAGTCAGCGGACCCAGTGAGAATCCGTCGGCCGCGATGTGGTGGACGACGAATACGAGCAGGTGCTCGGTAGGACTGACCTCGAACAGCCTCGTCCGGAACGGCAGGTCCTTCGACAGGTCGAAGCCGGTGGTGGCCAGTTCGCGCATCGCGTTCGCCACGTCGTGTGCAGCGATGTCGACAGGCGTCAGGTCGGGGGTCGCCGATTTCGCATCGACGATCACCTGGTGAGCGGTGCCGTCGGTCTCGGGGAACACCGTGCGCAGGGATTCGTGCCGAGCCACGACGTCGGACACCGCGATCTGCATCGCGCGGCGGTCGAGCAGACCGGAAAGACGCACAGCGATCGGGATGTTGTTGGCGGCCGATTCCACGTCGAACTTGTTCAAGAACCACATACGCTGCTGGGCCAACGACAGCGGTATGTGTTCCGGACGCTCCTGCGGCACCAGTGGCGGGCGACTACCGGTGGCGACCAGCGTGCCCAACCGGGCAGCGAGATCGGCCACCGTCGACGTGTCGAAGAGCTCTCGCACCGCGATGCGGGTATCCAGGGCGACGCCGAGGCGAGACACCAACTGTGTTGCGATAAGGGAGTTTCCGCCGAGATCGAAGAAGTCGTCGTCGAGACCGACCCGCTCGATACCGAGCACCTGAGCAAAGACGTCGGCGACGACACATTCGATGTCGTTCGTCGGCTCCCGGTACTCGGTCACCTCGAAGGCGGGATCGGGCAAGGTCTTACGATCGAGCTTTCCACTCGCGCCGAGCGGGAACTCCGCGAGCACGATGAGAGTCGTCGGCACCATGTATTCCGCCAGTCGTGCCCGAAGCGCGGCCAGTACAGCTCCGGTGTCCACCGAGGCACCGGACGGTACGACGTACCCGACGAGTTGCTCGCGGCGCACGACGACAACCGCCTGGGAGATCGAACGCTGCGCCAGCAGTGCCGATTCGATCTCGCCGAGTTCGATGCGCAGGCCACGCAGCTTGACCTGGAAGTCGGAACGTCCGACGTATTCCAGTTCGCCGTGCCGGTTCCACCGCACGACGTCTCCGGTGCGGTAGAGACGCGCTCCGCCCGTCGCGAACGGATGCGCCACGAATCGATCCGCGGTCAGATCGGGGCGACCGACGTAGCCACGAGCCAACTGGGTACCCGCCAGATAGAGCTCACCCGCGACTCCGACGGGAGTGGGGTTCAGTCGCGAATCCAGCACGTACACCGCGGTGTTCCACACCGGAGCACCGATCGGCATGACGTCCGAGTCTTCGTCCGTCACAGCGTGATACGTCACGTCGACCGCGGCCTCCGTCGGACCGTACAGGTTGTGCAGCGCCACTCCCCCGATCGCGCGGCGCAGTGCCCGGGCCGTGGTGGGAGCCAGCGCCTCGCCGGATGCGAACACCAGCCGCAGCGAGGCACCCGACGTCCTGCGGCGCTCCACCTCGGGGACGAACACCGACATCATCGACGGCACGAAGTGCACCACCGAGACATGTTCGCGCGCAATGACATCGAGTAGGTACATTGCGTCTCGGTGACCGTCGGGGACGGCGATGGCCACCGACGCGCCGTTCTGCAGGGCCCAGAAGAACTCCCACACCGATACGTCGAAGGTCGAGGGCGTCTTCTGCAGCACCACGTCGTCGGCGTTCAACTCGTACTCGTGCTGCATCCACAGCAGGCGATTGACGATTGCCTCGTGGGAGACCGCGACGCCCTTGGGCCGACCTGTCGATCCCGATGTGAAGATCACATAGGCAGTGTTGGACGGCCGCAGCGGGGCGAGTCGATCGGCATCGGTCAGGGGAGCCGACGACAGCGTCGACACGTCGAGCGTGTCGATGTCGATCGTTTCGACTCCGGCGAAGTCCACGTGATCGCGCGTGATGGACAGCACTCGGATCGGTGCAGCCGTGGCCACGATGTACTCGTTGCGGTCGGCCGGTTGCTTCGGGTCGATCGGAACGTAGCCCGCCCCCGCCTTGACGATCGCATACATGCCGACGAACAGGTCGAGGCTTCGACCGACAGCGAGTCCGACGAGGGAGTCGGGCTCGACCCCGATCGATACCAGATGGCGCGCAAGGCGATTGGCTCTCGCCGCGAACTCCGCATACGTCAGCCGCTCCCCCTCGAACACCAGCGCCGGTGCATCGGGAGTCTGGGCGACCTGACGGTCGAACAGGTCGACGAGCGTCATCTGCTTCGGCACGTCGTGTTCGGTGTGGTTCCACGCCGTCACGACTCGCGCGCGCTCGCCGTCGTCGAGAAGATCGATGTCTCCCACCGACACCGACGGATCGGCCACCACCGCGGTGAGCATCCGCACGAAACGATCGGCGAAGCCGCGCACCGTCTCGGCATCGAACAGGTCGGTCGCGTACGTCAACTCGGCGGCCATGCCCTGTCCGCGCCCGTCCACTCCGATCGACTCGGTGACGGTCAGCTGGAGATCGAACTTCGCCACCTCGGCGTCGAGCGCGACGCTGTCCACCGACAAACCTGGCAGGTCCACGTGCGTACGAGTGAGGTTCTCGAACGAGAGCATCACCTGAAAGAGCGGATGCCGTGCCTGCGAACGCGACGGATTCAGCACCTCGACCAGGCGCTCGAACGGAAGATCGGCGTGCCCGAACGCACCGAGCGCCACTTCCCTCGCGCGCCCGATCTGCTCCGAGAACGTGCGACCCGCTTCGATATCGGTACGCAGTACGAGCGTGTTGACGAACATACCGACCACGTCGTCCAGGGCTGCGTCGCCGCGACCGGCGACCGGAGTGCCGATCGCAATGTCCTCGGTGCCCGAGAGGCGCGCGAGCAACACTGCCAGTGCCGCGTGGACGACCATGAACAGTGACGAGTTGTGCGTGTGGGCCAGCACGGACAGGCCGCGATGGACCTCGGCCGGCACCTCGAAGCGGATCGACGAACCCTGGTAGGACTGGCGATTCGGGCGAGGCCGGTCGGTCGGCAGATCGAGCTGATCCGGCAATCCGGCCAGCATCTGGGCCCAGTAGTCGACCTGGCCGGAGATCAGCGACTGCGGATCATCCTCGGATCCGAGGACCGAGCGCTGCCACAGGCTGTAGTCGGCGTACTGGACCTCCAACGGCATCCATGCCGGGTTCTCCCAGGCAGTACGCGAGGCGTAGGCGATCATGATGTCTCGGGCCAGCGGTCCCATCGACCAGCCGTCGGCCGAGATGTGGTGCACCACCATGGCGATCACGTGTTCGCGTGGACCGATCTCGAACAGTCGGGCCTGGATCGGAACGTTGACGGTCACATCGAACGTCGTCGACGCGAGCGCGAAGACCTGCCGCTGAATGTCGGCCGCCGAGGTCGGAATCGGCATCAGGTTCGGCACCGTCTGAGCGGCGTCGAGAATGGACTGCTGCGGTCCGTGCGCGGTGTCGGGGTAGACGGTGCGCAGAGACTCGTGCCGGTCGATCACATCCATGATGGCGACCTGCAGTGCGGCGACATCCAAGTCGCCGGTCAGCTTCAACGCGAACGGAATGTTGTATGCGGCGGAGTCGACATCGAACCGGTTGAGGAACCACATGCGTTGCTGCGCCAGCGACAGCGGAATCCGCTCCGGTCGAACGGTCGCGACCAGCGCGGTGCGTCCACCCTCGCCCGCGGCTTGCTCGACCCGCACCGCAAGCAGCGCGACGGTCGAGGCCTCGAACAACATGCGCACCGGAACAGTTGCATCGAGCGCCACTCCCAACCGTGAGACCACCTGGGTGGCGATCAACGAGTTGCCGCCGAGCTCGAAGAAGTCGTCGTCGAGCCCCACCCGCTCGACCCCGAGCACGCTTGCGAAGACGTCGGCGACGATCTCCTCGATCGGGGTGGTCGGAGCGCGGAACTCGCGTACCTCGAACACCGGTGCCGGCAGCGCCCGGCGATCGAGCTTGCCATTGACCGTCAACGGAATGGCCTCCAGCACAACGAAGGCGGACGGCACCATGTATTCCGGAAGAGCTGCGCCGATACCGGCCCTGAGGTCCTCGATGTCGACGATCGGGCGGCCCTCGACCGCCGCGGAGACCACGTACGCAACCAGACGGGCCGCACCCGGCGAATCCTCACGAACGACGACGGCAGCCTGGGTGACCGTCGGCTGCGCGGTCACCGCAGCCTCGACTTCGCCCAGCTCGATGCGGAATCCGCGCACCTTGACCTGATCGTCCGAGCGTCCGAGGTATTCGAGCTCACCGCCGGCGTTCCATTGCGCGAGGTCACCTGTTCGGTACAGCAGCGACCCATCCTCGGACCCCGAGGCGAACGGGTTCGCCACGAAGCGGGTCGACGTCAGCGCTCGGCGACCCAGGTAACCGCGGGCGAGTTGTCCACCGCCGACGTACATTTCGCCGGGAACACCCACCGGAACCGGATGCAGTCGGGTATCGAGCACGAAGACGCGCAGACCGGCGATGGGCTTGCCGACCACCGACGCGCTGGTCCCGACGGACGCAGAACCGAGCTGTCGGTAGGAGACGTGGACGGTGGTCTCGGTGATGCCGTACATGTTGATCAGCCGCGGCGCGGTGTCCCCGTGCCGCTCGAACCACCCGGTGAGCCTGCGCTGTTCGAGTGCTTCACCGCCGAAGATCACGTACCGCAGCGACAGCTCACCGCCGTCGGTCACCGCGACGCGATCGGCCTCGGAGAGCTGATAGAACGCCGATGGCGTCTGGTTGAGCACGGTCACTCGCTCGTCGACGAGCAATCGGTGGAATGCCTCCGGCGATCGGGAGGTGAAGTAGTCCACGACCACCAGCGTGCCGCCGTTGAGCAACGGGCCCCACAGCTCCCACACCGAGAAATCGAAGGCGTAGGAGTGGAACATGGTCCAGACGTCGTCGGCACCGAAGCCATAGACCGAATCGGTGTTGGCAAGCAGCCGAACGACGTTGCGATGCGGAATCAGCACGCCCTTGGGGCGACCGGTCGAACCCGAGGTGTAGATGACGTAGGCGACGTTGTCCGGACGTAGGGGACGCGTCCGATCGTCGTCGGTGACGACAGCACCCGACATCGACGCCAAATCTACGGTGTCCATGTCGAGCAGCGTTGCGCCGGTGCGTGATTCGACATCCACCGGCAGCTCGACGCGGTCGGCACCGGAGTACAGCACGGTGGTGGGCCGAGCATCGTCGAGCATGTACTCGACGCGGTCGAGCGGGTAGCTCGGATCCACCGGAAGATAACCGCCGCCGGCCTTGACGACCGCGACGAGGGCGACGATGAGCTCTGCCGACCTCGGCAGGGCGACGGCAACCAGGCTTTCGGGGCCGACACCGCTGGAGATCAGCACCCGGGCAAGACGATTGGTGCGTGCATCGAACTCGGCGTACGTCATCGACGTGCCGTCGAAGCGCACCGCGACGGCGTCCGGATTCTCGGACGCCGCTGCGCCCAGGAGGTCGACCAGTGTGACCTCTCGAGAGACGTCGACTCCCGACGCGTTCCATCGCGATGCCACGCACTCGTATTCCGCGGCATCGACGATATCGACGTCACCGACCGGAACCGTCGGGTCGATGGTGACAGCGTCCAGAATGTCGAGGAATCGACGGGCGAAACTCTCGACCAGTTCTGCATCGAACAGATCTGTGGCGTACTCGAACACCGCGTCGATGCCTGCGGGCACTCCGGCGTCGAGATGCTCGGTCAGCCAAAGCTGGACGTCGAATTTGGCGATGGGAACGTCGAATTCGGCGGCCACCGCTCGGAGTCCACCGACCGTGAGCTCGCGCGACATCGCAGATTCCAACGAGATCGCAACCTGGAACAAGGGATGCCTCGACGTCGAGCGCACCGGATTGAGCACCTCGACGAGTCGCTCGAACGGCACGTCCGCATGGGCGAAAGCGGACAGGTCGGTGTCGCGGACTCGTTCGAGGAGTTCTTCGAACGTCAACGCGGGATCGACGTCGGTGCGCAACACCAGAGTGTTGACGAACATGCCGACCAGGTCGTCGAGTGCGGGCTCGCCGCGGCCCGCCACCGGTGCTCCGATGGCGATATCGGTGGTGCCGCTCAGTCGGGCGAGCAGCAGCGCGTACGCCGCCTGCATCACCATGAACAGCGAAGCGTTGTTCGCACGCGCCAGCTGTGCCAGCGAGGCATGCAGTTCCGCCGGAACGTCGACGCGCAGCTTGCTACCCGAATTCGAGGACACCGCGGGACGCGGCCTGCTCGACGGCAGGGCCAGCTGATCCGGCAGATCCTCGAGAGTCGCGTTCCAGTAAGCGATTTCGCGGGATGCCATCGACAGCGGGTCGGTCTCGGGACCGAGTACAGCCCGCTGCCACAACGCATAGTCCGCGTACTGGACCTCGAGGGGTGTCCATTCCGGTGCGCGCCCGTTGATCCGGCTCGCGTAGGCCACGAGCACGTCCCGGGCAAGCGGACCGAACGACGCCCCGTCGGCGGCGATGTGGTGCAGCACCATGGCGAGTTCGTGCTCGGTCGGTGAGATCTCGAAGAGTGCGATTCGGAAGGGTGTGTCGACCGTGACGTCGAATCCCTTCCCGACCAATTCGTGCAGGCGGCCGCCCAGGTCGCGGCGTTCGATGCGCACCGGCTGAATGGTCGCCGGGGTTCGTGCCGCCTCGAGCACGACCTGCTCGGGTGAGCCGTCCACCTCGGGGTACACGGTCCGCAACGTCTCGTGTCGATCGACGACGTCGGCGAATGCAGCCGACAGGGCGACCACGTCGAGGGGACCGGTGAGATGGACGGAGAAGGGCAGGTTGTACACCGCGGTGGTGGGATCGAATCGGTTGAGGAACCACATACGCTGCTGCGCAGGCGAGAGCGGGATGCGCTCGGGCCGTTCTTTGGCCTCCAACACCGGGACGTCCGCGCCGAGACGGGCCGCCGATTCTGCCCTGGCCGCGAGCGCACCGACGGTGGGTGCCTCGAACAGCTCCCGAACGCCGAGCCGCACTCCCAGTGCACTGCCCACTCGGGTCACCAACTGAGTAGCGATCAGCGAGTTGCCACCGAGCTCGAAGAAGTCCTCGTCCAGACCGACCTTGGAGGCCCCGAGCAGATCCTCGTAGATGCCCGCCACCACGTAGTCCGCACGGCTCTTCGGTGCCCGATACTTCTTCGCGCTGCTGAACACGGGTTCCGGCAACGCTTTTCGATCCAGCTTTCCGCTGGTGTTCAGCGGCAGAGAGTCGAGGACGACCACCGCCGCCGGCACCATGTACGACGGCAATGCGTGTCCTGCGAATTCGATTGCCGCCGCGGATTCGATGGATCGTCCCGGAGCCGCGACGACGTACGCCACCAACTGGTCACCGGTGACCGTCTGTGCCACCAGGGTCACTGCCTGCGAGATGGACTCGTGAGAGAGCAGAACCGTCTCGATCTCGCCGAGCTCGATGCGCTGGCCGCGGAACTTGACCTGGAAATCGGTCCGTCCTATGTAATCCAGCACTCCGTCGCTGCGCCAGCGCACGAGGTCGCCGGTGCGGTACATCCGGTCGCCGCCGATGCCGAACGGGTTGGCCACGAAGCGATCCGAGCTCAGATCCGGCCGGCCCACGTACCCGCGCGCGAGCTGCACTCCGGCGAGGTAGAGCTCACCCGACTCGCCGATCGGGGTTGGGCGCAAGCGACTGTCGAGTACGAACGCCTTCGTGTTCCATTCGGGCACACCGATCGGAACTGTACGACTGTCCTGCGGGCCGCTGGGGTAGTACGTCACCGAGACAGCAGCCTCGGTGGGGCCGTAGAGATTGTGCAGTCCCGCCCGGCACATGGCACGGAACGACGCAGCGGTCTCGACCGGCAGCGCCTCACCGATCACGAACACGTGTCGCAACGAACTGCACGTGTTCACCGGCGCATTGGCGACGAACACCGTCAACATGGACGGCACGAAGTCGGTGACGGTGACCCGGTGTTCGGCAATCTTGTTGGCCACGTACACCGAATCGCGATGCCCGTCGGGCGTCGCGAGCACCATCGTCGCGCCGACCCGCAGCGGAAGGAAGAACCCCCAGAGCGAGACGTCGAAAGTGGTGGCCGTCTTCTGCAGATAGACGTCGGAGGCGTCCATCGGGTACTCCGCGAGCATCCACTCCATCTGGTTGTGGATGGCCCGATGCTCGACCGCGACGCCCTTCGGCCTTCCGGTCGATCCGGACGTGTAGATCACGTAGGCGGTGTTCGAAAGTCGCAGTGGCGCAGTGCGTTCGGTGTCGCGGATCGGCGCGGCGGACCGCGAGGTGTAGTCGAGGAGATCGACCGCCACCGTCTCGGTTCCCTCGGGCAGGGCAACGTCGTCGGACGAGGAGATCAGCACGCAGCGCGGCTGCGCGGAGTCCAGGATGTAGGCAGTGCGCTCGGCGGGGTGGTCGGGATCGATCGGCACCCAGGCACCCCCGGCCGCCACGACGGCGTACATGCCGACGACGAGGTCGAACGAACGACGGATCGAGAGTCCCACGAGCGTCTCGGGGCCCACTCCCATGTCGATCAGGTGTCGAGCGAGCACATTCACCCGGGCCGAGAGATCGCCGTAGGTCAGCGCCTCGCCCTCGTACACCAGGGCTGTCGCATCCGGGTTCGCGGCCGAGGCGGCCTCGAAAGCGGACAGCAGCGTCCGCGGTTCGGTCTCGTGCTCGGTGGCGTTCCACTCGGCCACGACCTGTTCGAGTTCGACACCGTCGGTCAGCGCCAGATCCCACACCGCATCCTTGGGTCCCGACGCCACGAAGCGGGCGAAGAACTCGACGAATCGTTCGTGGTTCCGCCCGGCCTGGTCCGGTCCGTACAGATTGGGGTTGGACTCGAAGTCGATGTGGGTGGTGGACCCGACGACGCTGGTGTAGAGGTTGAGCCCGAAATCCTCGATGAGGCCGGTCGAGAGGATGTTGATGCCGCCGACCATCGAGCCGAGGCGCACCTCGCCGAAGAACAGCATGATGTTGACCCACGGGCCGAAGAACGACGCCTGACCGCTGGCCGCTCCGGCATCGCGCCGAATGTCCTCGTGCCGGTATCGCTGATGACGCAGGGCCCCGGAGACCTCGGCGTTGACGCGCGCGAGCAGCGTCTCGACGGTGGTGTCACCCGACACGTCGAGCCGTAGGGGAACGACGTTGGAGACCATGCCGCCGGAGCGGCGCAACACTGCGGTGGTGCGCGCGGTGACGGGGAGCGAGAGCACGACGTCCTCGCGGCCGGTCATCTGCGCGAGGTAGGCGGCGAAGCCTGCGATGACGATGGTTGCCATCGTCGTGTCGGTCTCGCTTCGCAGGGCCTCGAGCCGTTCCATTGTCTCGGGCGACAGAGCTGTGCTGTCGATCTGACTTTTCGCCGCGGGTGCAGCGGTGTGACCGGCGAGCGTGGTGACTCCGTCGATACCGTCGATTCGCGACGCCCAGTACTCGCGGTCAGCCTCGAAACGGGTCGAGTCGCGGTAGGCCACGTCGATGTCGTAGACCTTGGTCAGGTCCGATGCCAGGTTCTTACTCGGTTCGGTGCCATCCACCGTCGCGGTGTACAGCTCCGCCGCGCGGTTCATGAACGTGACGGCACCGAAACCGTCGAGCACCACGTGATGCACGCGCTCGTACCAGAACCAGACGTCGTCCTCGAGGCGCAAGACGGTCGCGGCGATCAGTCGGTCGCGGAGAACGTCGATCGGCGCGCTGTAGTCGCCGTGCATCCACGCCAGCGCCGCTGCCCGCGGATCGGCCTCGCCGCGTAGGTCCAGGTAGTTCAGAGAGTCGTCGAGGGTGGGATCGACGATCTGCCGGGGTTCGGCGTCGATCTCGACGATGCGCACGAATCCGGACTGCAGCTCCAAAGCCGCCTGTGAGGATGCTCGGCGGAGCAGCTCCACATCGAGATCACCGTGCAGTTCGATGTACTGGGCGATATTCGCAGGTACCGCCGGGTCCACGTGCTGCGCGAACCACATTCCCAATTGGGCCGGCGACAGGGGGAACGACGAATGCTCAGGACTGCCGACTCCGTCGTCGTGTCCAGCACCTTCCACACCTAGCGGGTCCAATCGAAGCCTCTCTTTCCCACAATCACACGCGCCCCCACCGGCTGCTGAACCAGCAGCGATCGGTGGGCACCGAACACGTCGAGCAAGTTGCTTACTTCGTTCTCTATTTTCTCACCGGCGACAACTCGAAGTTACCTTTCAGTACATATCCGTACGCACGTAACGAACCGTTACAAGTAGGTGCCCAATTCGGGTTCACCCGGCACACTCCCGACTCGATTCGGCACCCGGTCAATCTACAGTGCCGACCGCGGAGAGATCGTCGGTCGTCATGCGGTCATGTCGAAAGCGGCGATCACCTTGTTCGGCGTCACCCGAACGATCAATTCGCCCGGAACACCGTTCCTGGTGCCGAACTCCTCGGCGCGCTCGCGGCCCATGTAGCGGGCCCCGATCTCGGTTGCGGTGCGAACCAGTTCCGCCGGGTCCTCGTCGACCGACGCGATGCCCTGCACCTGGACGAAACCGTACGGTGCCTGCTCGAGATCGACGGTCAGGACCACGCGGGGGTCGCGGCGGATCGACTTGCCCTTGGCCGTGCCTGCTCCCGTGTTGAACACGATCTCGTCGCCCTCGACGAGGAACCAGATGGGTGCCACCAGGGGCCTACCGTCGGAGGCGAGGTACCCGAGCTTGCCGGTGCGGGTTCCCGCAGACAGAAACTCGCGTACGCGCGGATCGGTGATCGACGTCATCGCAGTTACGCTACGCGGCCACTCCGACAACATCGATCACCTCGTGCGCGTTTTGCGTCCCTCTGGGTGAGCACGACCGGATGCGTCTACCCCACCGCTGCGTGGGTGAGCGCGCCTGCACAGATCGTGGCCCTGATCTCTGTTTCTGCGAGATCGTGCACCGTGCGGTGCTCTGGATGCTCGACCAGCACGACGATGTCCGCCGCGTCCCCGACTCGGAGAGCCCGGCGACCGCCACACGCGGCGTGCAGTGCGGCGTCGAGGGGCATTGCTTCCTCGATGTGCCACGGCGGTCGGTCGTCGTCGGTTCGGAACACCGCAGCGGCGACTCCGGCCAGCGGTTCGGGTGGACTGACCGGGGCATCGGAGCCGAAGAGCAGTCTCGCCCCGCTGCGATGGAGCGTTCCGTAGCCGTAAGCCACCGAGCGCCGCCCGGACCACAGATTCTCGGCTATGTCGCGATCGGACATGGCGTGCTGCGGCTGCACCGATGCCGCGACACCCAGTGCGGCGAAACGTTCGATGTCCTCCGGCAGGATCTGCTGCGCATGTTCGATTCGACCCCCGCAGCCGGCCCGCTCGAAGGTATCGAGTGCGATGCTGTTGGCGCGGTCGCCGATCGCATGGATCGCCGGCACGATGCCAGTGCGCGACGCCCGCGAGACGAGCCCGAACAGACTCTCCTGGGTCTCGAGCAACAGACCGAACGCGTCGTCGCCGTCGATTCCCGGGTACCTGTCGTGGCAGCACGCCGTTCTGGTGTTGAGCGAACCGTCGAGCATCACCTTGAGCGGTCCGCGCCTGATCAGTTCCGAGAGCGCCGAGACGTCGCCGGTGCGCTCGCCGCGCTCGATTGCTTCGTCGAGCCACTGTGGCCATACCGTCGTGTCGACGCGTACCGCAGGAGAACCGGCCGACAGGCGTCGATCCCAGACCGTCCTGTTGTCCGCGAACTCGAAATCGACGACGCCGGTGACTCCGCGGACCGCCAGCGCTGCGGTGGCGTCGAGTACGGCCCGATCGAGTTCCGCCGGGTCCTCCTGTTCTTCGAGTGCCATGACCGCCTCGAGGCCGTCGACATCGCGCAGCACCCCGGTGGGGTGATCGATTCCCAGATCTGCGAGTAACGCCGGGCTCAGCCACAGCGTGTGCAGGTCCATGCTCGTCATCGCCACGCGGGCACCGGGCAGTGCACTCTCGAGCAGATCCTTGTGCGGTTCCTCCGGCCATTGCGCGTCGCGGAACCCGTTGGCGCGCACCACGGAATCGCCTGCTGTTCGCGCATAGGGGTAAACCAACGCGACGGCATCGGCCGCCGACGTGGCGGGCCCGACATCGATACGCCGACGCGCCGCTGCCCATTGAGTCAGATGTACGTGAGAGTCCACGAACCCGGGCAGGGCAACTCCACCTCCCCCGTCGATCACCTCGACGCCGGTACCTCGTGGACTACCGGCGGGCACGATCGACGAGATGACCGAGCCGACGAGTTCGATGTCGGAGAGTACGCCGGAACCATCCAGTGCGACGTTGGCGATAATCACCCCTGGGACTCTAGAGCGTCGCCCTTGCAGGCGCGCATGACATCCTCTAGCAATGCAGACAGAGCCTGGTGCGATGCAGACAGAGCCGACCGGACCCGTCGGGTATCACGCGACCGTCACAGTGCGCTGGTCGGACATGGACGCATTTGCGCACATCAATCACGCCCGGATGGTCACCTTGCTCGAAGAGGCGCGGATCGAATGGCTGCTCAGTGAGGGCGAGGCGAACGAGAGCTTGATCAAGAGTGCGTTGATCGCCAATGTGGCCATCGCATACAAGAAACCGCTCCGGCACTCGGACGGTCCGCTCGACGTCACACTCTGGTTCGAGAAGGTGCGAGCCGTCGACTTCACGATCGGGTACGAGGTGCGGGCAGCAGGCGCGGCACCGGATTCGCCGCCGGCGGTAGTGGCGACCACGCGGATGGCGATGGTCGACGTCGGTGCCGAGACCTTGCGCCGCATCGCGCCGGAGGAGAAGGCCTACCTCGCCCGCTGGACTCGCTGATACTCGGCCGCCCGGTCGACGAACCACGCCAATGCAGCCGGATCGTCGACGGCGCTGGATTCGAGAGTGCTTGTCGCCGCGGCACCTTGGAAGAGTCGCTTGAGTGGCACCTCGAGCTTCTTCCCGGTTCGCGTGTGCGGGATTGCCGGCACCGCGATGACGTCGTCGGGAACGTGTCGCGGCGACGCCTGCGTTCTGATGGCCGATTCGATGCGTGCGCGCAGTTCGTCGGTGAGACCATCCGGAGCCACCACGAACAACGGCATCCAGTAACCACCTTCCGCCAGTTCGATGCCCAGAACGAGCGCCTCGGTGACCTGGTCCAGTGACTCCACGGCCTGGTAGATATCGGCGCTCCCCATTCGAATACCGTTGCGGTTCAGCGTCGAATCGGATCGACCGTGCACGAATACGCTCCCGCGATCGGTGATGGTGATCCAGTCGCCGTGACGCCAGATTCCCGGGTATGTGTCGAAATAGGCGTCGCGGTAGCGAGTACCGTCGGCGTCGTTCCAGAAGTACAGCGGCATCGACGGCATGGGCTCGGTGACGACCAGTTCGCCTACCGTTCCCCGCACCGAGTTGCCGGCTTCGTCGAAGGCGTCGAGCGCAACGCCGAGAATCGGCACCGACAGCTCTCCGGCCCATACCGGGGCGGTTCGCACTCCCCCGGCGAAGGCAGACACGACGTCGGTACCGCCCGAGATGGAGAACACCGGTGTCTGCGCACCGATGTTCTCCGACAACCAGATCGACGAGGATGCGGGCATCGCGGACCCGGTGATCCCGACAGCTCGCAGGGCCGCCAGGTCGTGATCGGTACCGGGATGCGTGTCGGCCTTGATGCACGAGAGCACGTAGCCGGGGCTGGTACCGAGGTAGGTCACACCAAGCCTCGCTGCGATGTCCCACAGCGCATCCGGCGTCGGGAACGACGGATTCCCGTCGGCACACACGATGGTGGCACCGGTCAACAGGCCGGATATTTGGAAGTTCCACATCATCCAACTCGGGCTGGTGTACCAGAAGAAGACATCATCGGGTCCCAGATCGGAGTGCAGGGCAACAGATTTGAGGTGCTCGAGCACCACACCACCGTGACCGTGCACGATTCCCTTGGGTAGACCTGTGGTGCCCGACGAGAACACGACCCACAGTGGATGATCGAACGCGACGGCCACCGGTTCCAGTTGCCGGCTCTCGGCGGTGGCGTCGGACCAACTCTGCGCCGTTCCCGACGGTTCGCCGATCATCACCACGGCCCGCAGTGTCGGAAGGCCTTCGACGAGAGCATCGACGTCGGCAGCCTTGTCTCGGAACTTCCCTCCGTAGGCGTACCCGTCGGCAGTGATCAGTGCCGTGGGTTCGAGCTGGCCCAGACGGTCGAGTGCTGCCGAGGCCGAGTAGTCCTGCCCGCACGCGGACCACACCGCACCCAGACTCGCGGTCGCCAGGAATGCGATCACCGCCTCGGGAACGTTCGGCAGATAGCCGACGACGCGATCGCCGCGCCGAACTCCCTTGTCTGCGAGCGTCCCCGCGAGCGCGCCCGCCTGCTCGATCATCCTCGCCCATGTCACTGTCTGCGCCGAACCGTCCTCGCGGGCATGGACGATCGCGGCGCGACCGGGTCGAGCGTGCCTGATCACCTGGTCCACGTAGTTCAGCTCGGTTCCCGGAAACCACTGCGCGCCCGGCATTCCGCGTTCACTCAGTACGACGGTCGGCTCGTCGGCCGAGCGGATCTCGAAGAAATCCCACACTGCTCGCCAGAACAGTTCCAGCTCGTTCGTCGACCATCGCCACAGCGCCGGGTAGTCCGGTAGAAGCACATCGTGGCGTTGCTCGACGAATCGAGCGAACTCGGTCACCCGAGCCTCGGCGAAATCGGAATCCGTCGGCGTCCACAGCGCACTGTCCATGCATGCGAGTATGTCAGCCGAGCGATCGCCGTCAGATCAATCCTAGCGACCGTTCGCGCATTTCCACCTTTCGTACCTTGCCGGTGACCGTCATCGGAAACTCGTCGACGACATGCACGTACCGCGGAATCTTGTAGTGCGCGAGCCGGCCATCACAGAACGCGCGCACCGTATCCGAATCGAGCGGCGCGGCATCGTCTCTCATCCTGATCCACACCATGAGCTCCTCGCCGTACTTCTGATCGGGAACACCGATCACTTGAGCGTCGAGGATGTCGGGATGGGTGTAGAGAAACTCCTCGACTTCGCGGGGATAGATGTTCTCACCGCCGCGAATCACCATGTCCTTGATCCGTCCGGTGATGGCCACGTAGCCGCCGGAGTCCATCACCCCGATGTCGCCGGTGTGCATCCATCCCTCGGCGTCGACGGCCTCGGCAGTCTTCTCCGGCTGCTCCCAGTAGCCCAACATCACCGAATAGCCGCGCGTGCACAGTTCGCCCGCCTCGCCTCGGGGCAGCATTTCACCGAGGACGGGGTCGACGATCTTCACTTCGAGATGCGGACCCACACGACCGACGGTGGACACTCGCTGTTCGATGGAGTCGTCGCTTCGAGTCTGCAGCGACACCGGGGACGTTTCGGTCATGCCGTAGCAAATCGACACCTCCGTCATCCCCATGCGCTCGATCACCTGCTTCATCACCTCGGTGGGGCACGGTGATCCGGCCATGATTCCGGTACGCAGACTGCTCAGATCGAAGTCGTCGAAGTTCTCGAGAGCGAGTTCGGCGATGAACATCGTCGGCACGCCGTAGAGCGACGTGCATTTCTCCGATTCCACGGCGGTGAGTGTCGTGACCGGATCGAAGGAGGGTCCGGGAATCACCATCGCCGAGCCGTGCGAGGTACACGCCAGATTGCCCATCACCATGCCGAAACAGTGATAGAACGGCACCGGAATACACACCCGGTCCTCGGCGGTGTAGTGGCAGAGCTCGCCGACGAAGAAACCGTTGTTGAGGATGTTCCGGTGACTGAGCGTCGCACCCTTCGGGAAACCCGTAGTCCCCGAGGTGTATTGGATATTGATCGCGTCATCGGCACGGAGCTGTTCGGACACGTCGGTGATCATCTGCGGAGTCTTCGCCAATGCTCGATGCCCACGATCGGTCATCGCTTCCCACGCGATGCTGCCGATGAACAGAACCTCACGCAGCGACGGCACCTCGGGTCGCGCGTTCTCGATCATCGCTGCATAGTCAGAGCCCTTGAACTCCTTGGCCGACAACAACACCGAGACCCCGGCCTGCTTCAGGACGAATTGCAGCTCGTGTGACCGATACGCCGGGTTGATGTTGACCAGCACCGCCCCGATCTTCGCTGTCGCATACTGCGCCAGAACCCATTCGGGACAGTTGGGTGCCCACATCCCCACTCGGTCACCCACCGCGACACCGGCCACCAGTAGTCCGGCCGCCAACAGATCGACGTCCGCGACGAACTCCGAATAGGTCCACCGTCGCCCGGTGGGCACGTCGATCAACGCGTCACGCTCGGAGAACTCCGCCGCGGTTCGATCCAGATTCGCGCCGATGGTCTCGCTGCGAACCGCGGTGTCCGACGAACCGGAAGAATAACTGTCCATGCATCCACGGTAGTGACCGCCGTCACGCGCAGCCACCCCCGAATAGGGGGATGTCACTCCAGCGTGAGGACCTCGGTCGCCTCGAGCACATCGGCCCGTGAGGTGTCCTTGAGCGCCACTCCGGACCGCCCGAGCTTTCTTGCCCCGGCCAGGAGGCCCGCTACTATTCGCGCCGACTGGGCATACCCCTGCCCCTCGGGCGGGTGGATGTTCGAGATGCAATTGCGATCGGCATCGGTGCAGCCGGGCTTCGGTAGATGCGTCAGGTAGATGCCGAGACTGTCCGCGACCGACAAGCCCGGGCGCTCCCCGATCAGCACCAGTACCGTCCGAACACCCATCGCCGCGGCGATGTGATCACCCAGCGCCACCCGCGCCTCGGTCGCGATCACCGGAGCCGCAATCGAATACCGATCGGACAGCTCGGCTTTCAATGCCTCCAACATCGGCACACCGTGATCGGCGAGTGCGCGGGGGGACAACCCGTCGCCCAACACGATTCCGATCTCGTCCTCGGAATTCACCACCGCCGACAGATCCTTCGGTTGCCGACCGAGATCGGGCCGTCGTAGATACTCCGCACGACTGGTCGCCAACGACGTCACCACGGCCGGCGCACCGAGCCCCACCTGCTCCACCCGGCTCACGAACTCGTCGACATCGAGCGGCATGTGCACCGCATCCCTCGCGGCAGCGTGCGCCGAGCGAAACTCCAGCACCCGGGTGGTCGGCAACGAATCACCGATACGTCCTAGCCCGATTCGGGCCTGAGTCATCGCCCGCAGCTCGCCCCAGAACTCTGTGTCTGCTCGCTGCGCAGGCGTGCTCATCGCGCACTCATCAAGGCCCGCAACGGTGATCCCGCAGCATCGACGTCCAGGACTCGACCGTCGGCGTCCACCATGCCCAGACGCGAGAGCCACGACTCGAACTCCGGTGCAGGCCGCAGGCCGAGGACCTGTCGGACATAGAGCACATCGTGAAAGCTCAGAGACTGATATCCGAGCATGACGTCGTCGGCTCCCGGCACTGCGATGACGAAGGCAACTCCGGCCGCACCCAGCAGTGTCAGCAACGTGTCCATGTCGTCCTGGTCGGCCTCGGCATGGTTGGTATAGCAGACGTCCACTCCCATCGGCAGTCCCAGCAGCTTGCCGCAGAAGTGATCCTCCAGGCCGGCCCTGATGATCTGCTTGCCGTCGTACAGATACTCGGGTCCGATGAATCCGACGACCGTGTTGATCAGCAGCGGCTCCAGATCGCGGGCCACTGCGTACGCCCTCGTTTCCAAGGTCTGTTGATCGACCGGTCGGTCACCGGTGCCGATGTGTGCGCCCGCCGACAACGCCGAGCCCTGACCCGTTTCGAGATACATGACGTTGTTCCCGACGGTTCCGCGGTGCAGCGATCGGCCGGCCTCGTTGGCCTGCCGAAGCAGCGGAATATTCACGCCGAAGCTCGAATTGGCTCCTTCGGTGCCAGCGATGGACTGGAACACCAGATCGACGGGAACTCCCTTGTCGATCAGTTCCATCGTCGTCGTCACGTGCGAGAGCACGCACGATTGCGTGGGAATCTCGAAGCGCTGCCGAATTTCGTCGAGCAGATGCAGCAGGTCGGCTGTGGCCTGAGGTGAGTCGGTCGCGGGATTGATCCCGATGACCGCATCGCCCGATCCGAGCAGCAATCCGTCGAGCGTGGCCGCCGCGATTCCACGCGGATCGTCCGTCGGGTGATTGGGTTGCAAACGCGTGGTGAGGGTTCCTGGTAGACCTATCGTCGTACGGAACGCCGACGTCACCTGTACCGCCCGAGATACTGCGATCAGATCCTGATTTCGCATGATCTTGCTGACGGCAGCAACCATCTCGGGTGTCAGTCCGGCCGCGACCGAACGCAGTGTCGCTGCCGAGTCGGGCCCTGCGGTCACCTGCAGCAGCCAATCCCGTAGACCTCCTACGGTCAGATGCGAGACGGCACCGAACGCGATGCGATCGTGAGAATCGATGATGAGCCGGGTGACCTCGTCGCTCTCGTACGGAACAAGTAGGTCATGCAGGAACACATCGAGTGAAACCTCCGACAGTGCCCACTGCGCAGCGGCGCGCTCGGCATCCGATTCGGCTGCGCAACCGGCCAGTTCGTCGCCCGATCGCAGCGGGGTCGCCTTGGCCATCAGATCCACCAGACCGTCGAACGTGTAGGTGGTGCCCGAGACTTGCTGCGTGTAGATCGTCATTCCAGTTCGGCCTCGGCCTGGGCCAGTGCGGCGAACTCCTCGTCCGGCGAATTCGCGACGAGGTGATGTCTGCTGTAGATGCCGAAGTAGGCCATGAACGCCACGAACACGGCCAGGCACCACAGTGCCGCAGTGGAATCGACGACGAACGTGGCGACGACGGCGAGTGCCGCGATGATCAACGCGAATCCGGTGGTCACGACGCCCCCGGGGGTTCGGTACGGGCGGTCCATGTTCGGCTCGTTGCGACGGAGCACGATGTGGCTGACCATCATCAGAACGTAGCTCAGTGCCGCACCGAACACGGCCATGTTGAGCAACATTCCGCCCTGACCGGTCAGTGAGAGCAGGAAGCCGATGACGCCGGGCACGATCAGTGCAAGCGTCGGCGCCTTGCGAGAATTGGTGATGGACAATGTCTTCGGCAGGTACCCCGCGCGAGAGAGCGCAAAGAGCTGGCGCGAGTACGCGTACATGATGGAGAAGAAGGACGCGACCAATCCGGCCAGGCCGATGTAGTTGACGATCTTGCTCGCCGTGCCGTCACCGAGCGCTTCCACCAACGGGTTTCCCGATTCCTTGACGGCGTCGGCCCCGCCTGCTCCGGTCACCAGGAACAGGACGACGGCACCGGTGACGAGCAGAACACCCATGGCCGCGATGATGCCGCGCGGGACGTTCTTGGTCGGATCCTTGGCCTCCTCCGCGGCCAGCGGCACACCCTCGATGGCGAGGAAGAACCAGATGGCGAACGGCACGGCCGCCCAGATGCCGAGGTAGCCGAACGGGAGGAATCCCGAGGCCCCCGCGGCGTCGGTGGGTGCGATGTCGGTCAGGTTGCTTGCGTCGAACTGACCGATGGCGGCGATGGCGAACACGACGAGTCCGACCAAGGCGATGCCGGTGATGACGAACATGATCTTGAGTGCTTCGCCCGCGCCGGAGAGGTGTATTCCGATGAACACCGCATAGACCACCAGGTAGACCCACCACCCATCGGTGATCCCGAACAGGCCGAGCGATTCGACGTAGGCACCGATGAACGTCGCGATCGCGGCCGGAGCGATGGCGTACTCGATGAGAATCGCTGTGCCGGTGGCGAATCCGCCCCACGGTCCCATGGCGCGACGGGCGAAGGTGTAGCCGCCGCCTGCCGCGGGAAGCGCAGAAGACATCTCCGCCATGCCGAGGACCATGGCGAGGTACATACCCGCGATGATGATTGCCGCGATCAGAAGGCCACCGAAGCCGCCCTCGGCGAGACCGAGGTTCCACCCCGAGTAGTCGCCGGAGATGACGTAGCTGACTCCGAGGCCGGCCAGCAGTACCCAGCCCGCAGTCCCCTTCTTCAGGGTGCGTTTGGCCAGGTAGTCACCGCCCTCGACGTGCGATTGCGTGCTCTCGTGCGAGCCCGATTTCGGAGGAGACGACTGGGGATCTACTACGGACATTGCAGGCCTCTCGTAGCCGTTGCGCTCGGAGCGGGTTCACGCCCGAGGGGACGATTCACAACACGTGTGGCGCGCGAATCGGTTCACGATAGGCCCGTGATGTAAGCGCCGCGTCATCGATGAATGACGGGCGAATTACGACTGGTGCCCCACGGCGTTGATGTCACCGATATCGCCCTCGTCCGGTTCTGCGACTGTCAGTACCGCGTCCACCACAGCTCTGTTGGTTTCCAACTCACGCTCCAGCCGCCGGAGCGTGTGTGCGATGCGTGATTCTGCGAAATCACCGACGAGATCGACACTCGCCACCACATAGATCTGTTTGGGACCGACGAACTCGATGCGAACGAACAGGACCGACGCCACCTCGGGGAGTTGCTCGATTCGCTGCACTACCGCGTTCCATAATGCTCTCGATCCCGGTTCACCGGTGAGGAATCGGCGGTTTCGATCGATCAGTACGAACGCGACGATTCCGAGCAGAACTCCCACCAGAATGGACCCGATGGCATCGAATGCGGCGTTACCGGTCAGTTGGTGCAATCCGATACCGGCACCGGCGATCACGATGCCGATCAACGCGGCACTGTCCTCTGCGAACACTGCGCGGAGCGTCGGGTCAGAGGTCTCGAGTGCGTAATCGAGAAAGTCCTTGTCGTATTCGGCCGCTTCACCGCGAATCTGCCGAACCGATTGCAGGAACGAGACTCCCTCGAGCAGAAATGCGATGGCGAGCACCACGTACGCGACGAGGTAGTTCTCACTGCTCGATTCGCCGGCGAGCAACGAGGTGATGCCGTGCCACACCGACACTGCCGCACCGGCGACGAAGAGTCCGACCGCTGCGAGGGTCGACCAGAAATAGGTCTCCCGCCCGTACCCGAGAGGCCGTCGATCATCGGGCCCGCGCGATCCCCGGCGATTGGCGACGAGCAGGAAGATCTCGTTTCCGGTATCCGCCCACGAGTGCGCAGCTTCGGCGACCATGGACGCCGATCCGGTGAATACGGCCGCGAACGTCTTCGCTATCGCGACGCCGAGATTGGCAACGAAAGCGATGATCACGGTGCGAAGGCTCTCGCCGCCCTCGACGTCGTCGGACTTCGGTGCGCTCTTCATCTTTCGCACTGTAAGCGCTACCCGCGGCCCCACTTCACCGTCCCGCGGAAATGATCTCCTCGATGTTCCGTTCCGCAAGAGCGGCGATGGTCAGTGAAGGATTGACGGCACCGGTGCTTCCGGGGATCAGCGCGCCGTCGACGACGTAGAGGCCGTCGTATCCGGCCACTCGCCCATACCCGTCCGTTGCCTTGCCCAGGACCGCGCCACCGAGCGGGTGTGCAGTGAACGATGCGTTGACGTCGGGGACTCGTAGGAGCGGGAAGCCGGTTCCGATGCCGGAGGTGTGAGCGATGCGATCGTGCACGGCGCGCAGCGCCTCTTCGACGTACGTGTTGCCCTGCTCGGGCCAGCGCAGCTGGGTCTTTCCTGCCGCGCGATCGTAGACGAACTCACCGCGGTGACCTCGTGCCGCGCATGGATTTTCGCGCGAGTGGTGCGCTGCGCGTCGGCGAGGTAGTTCTGGGTCAGGTCGAACTTGGCACCGTTGGAGTTTCCGAGATTCGATTCGCCGATGGTCGCCGACGGCCGTGCCGCGCCGGACAATTCCGCGCGCACCACATCCCAGTTCCAGATGCCGTCGATGCGCTTCGGCAAATATCCGGCTCGGCGCGCCTGCGCATCCCAGATTCGCGAATGTGTGAAGGGGACGTAGGCATAGACGTCGTCGGGCATGGGCGAAAGCCGCAATGCCGAACGCACTCGCGGGTAATAGACCGAATCCATCTCGTCGTACGAGACCGTGGAGCCGAAGAGCAAGTCGAAGAATCGACGTTCGGGGGCGATCATGACGCCGGTGAACACCAGCGAGCCACCGCCGACGGCCGCGGCACGCCAGACGTCGATCGAGCCGTGCTCGGTCACGTCGAAAATCCCACCGAACCGATCGGTCGGCACCATCGGCAGACCGGTCAACGGGGCCAGGCCACCGCGCCGCCAGAAGGCACGGCCGTCCGGCGCGACATCGTTGGCGAATATCTGCCGTCGCGCGTCGAGCGGCCACTGCGATCCGCGTTCGAGGATGGTGACCGAGGACCCGGATTCGGTCAGTCGACGCGCGGCGACTGCAGCACCGAACCCCGAGCCGATGATGATCGACTCGGAGTGCTCGGGCGCGCGCAGAGGCTCGTTCCACAGTTCGGGCACGAAGGCTCGGTAGGCGGATTCGAGAATCGGCGCTGCGCTGGCGGGGCGTGCCCCGGAGAGAAACGCCGATGCACCGCTTACGCCCAGTAGTGCTGCGGCTTGCAGCGCGCGTCTGCGGGTTGTATCCATGGTGGCCCTCTCGCTGATCGCCTGTACAGGCGGTACAAGAATCAACGAGAGGGCCCTTACTGTCTACGTGGAGTCACAGTAAGAAGGACTTGTCACACCGACTGCATCATGTGGCGTGTGCCGCACTCAGCCCTGGAGTATCCCCGGGACGGGACATGCGTCGACAGCCTCGGCGACCACCAGAGGATCGTCGGAAACCTCGGGCCGTCGACCTTCTTCCCAGTCGACGCCGACGAGCGGCGGGTGCTCGGCCAGGATGTCGTTCTCCTCGGCGGTGTACGCGCGACCTCGGCTCAGGAAGCGAACCCCTTCCGGTGATTCGAGCGAGAACCCACCACCGCGGCCGGGCACCACGTCGAGCACAAGCTGGGTGTGTTTCCATGCTTGGAATTGCGACCCCGATATCCAGACCGCAACCCCGTCGGGACCCTCGGGCAGGGTCTTCGCAACCTCACCCACGCCGAGCCTGAGGTCGATGTACCCGAGCAGGACGTCGCGATCGCCGACGATGAATTCGCCTGCGGGATAACACATCGGCGACGAGCCGTCGCAACATCCACCGGACTGATGCATCATCAGTTCCCCGTGGATACCGCCGAGGCGACGGAGCAAGTCCATCGCCTCGACGGTTGTCTTCAGCCGCGCAGGCGGCCGAGCGTCCAGCATCAGAAGAAGCCCTGTGCCTTCTGCGCGTAACTGACCAACAGGTTCTTCGTCTGCTGGTAGTGATCGAGCATCATCTTGTGGTTCTCGCGGCCGATACCGGACTGCTTGTAGCCACCGAACGCGGCGTGCGCGGGGTACTGGTGGTACGTGTTGGTCCACACGCGACCGGCCTGAATATCACGGCCGGCACGGTAAGCGATTCCACCGTCGCGAGACCAGACGCCTGCGCCGAGACCGTACAGGGTGTCGTTGGCGATCTCGATGGCGTTGTCGTAGTCGGTGAACGACGTGACCGAGACGACCGGCCCGAAGATCTCTTCCTGGAAGATTCGCATGTTGTTCTTGCCGGTGAAAATAGTGGGCTGCATGTAGTAGCCGCCGTTCAGGTCGCCGCCGAGCTGTGCGCGCTCGCCGCCGGTGACGACCTGTGCGCCTTCACCCTTGCCGATCTCGATGTAGGAGAGAATCTTCTCGAGCTGATCGTTCGATGCCTGCGCGCCGATCATGGTGTCGGTGTCGAGCGGATCTCCCTGTCGCACAGCCTTGGTGCGGATGGCGGCCAGGGCGAGGAACTCGTCGAAGATGTCCGCCTGGATCAGCGAGCGCGACGGGCAGGTGCACACTTCACCCTGATTGAGGGCGAACATCGTGAAGCCCTCGAGCGCCTTGTCCTGGTAGTCGTCGTTGGCTTGGAGCACGTCGGAGAAGAAGACGTTGGGGCTCTTGCCGCCGAGTTCCAGCGTCACCGGAATCAGGTTCTGCGACGCGTACTGCATGATCAGGCGGCCGGTGGTGGTCTCGCCGGTGAACGCGATCTTGGAAATACGCGGGCTCGATGCCAGCGGCTTGCCTGCCTCGACACCGAATCCGTTGACGATGTTCAGCACGCCGGCGGGCAGCAGGTCGCCGATGATCGAGATCAGGTGCAGGATCGACGCGGGAGTCTGCTCGGCGGGCTTGAGCACCACGGCATTACCGGCGGCAAGTGCGGGAGCGAGCTTCCACACGGCCATGAGGATCGGGAAGTTCCACGGGATGATCTGTCCGACGACGCCGAGCGGCTCGTGGAAGTGATAAGCGACTGTGTCGCTGTCGATTTCGGAGAGCGATCCCTCCTGCGCGCGGATGCAGCCGGCAAAGTAGCGGAAGTGATCGATCGCCAGCGGAATGTCGGCGTTGAGGGTTTCGCGAATCGGCTTGCCGTTGTCCCAGGATTCTGCCAGCGCGATGGACTCGAGATTATCGGCGATGCGGTCGGCGATCTTGTTGAGGATCACCGCGCGCTCGGCGGCAGACGTCTTGCCCCACGCGGGAGCTGCGGCGTGTGCCGCGTCGAGTGCGAGTTCGATGTCCTCGGACGTCGAGCGGGCGACCTCGCAGAAGTTCTCACCGGTGACGGGAGTCGGGTTCTCGAAGTACTGGCCCTTGACCGGCGGTACCCACTCGCCGCCGATCCAGTTGTCGTAGCGCGACTGGAACGACATGACGGAATCGGCGGTACCTGGACGGGCGTAGACGGACATTGAAAATCCTCCTGATCGACACGTGCTTCACAGTTGATGCGGTGTGTGATTCAGGACACTAGGCCGTGCAACGTTGCAAGTAGGTTGCCGATAATCCGAACAGGCTGGAGGCGACCGATGCGTCAGATTCCGAGTTCGCGATCGAGCAGATCGATGCGCGCACTGACCTGGCCGTAGAGCGCGGAATCCCTGCTCAGAGTGGCCCGGTAGGCCTCCCACGCGATGACGTCCGTGCGCCCATGGATGGACGAAGTCCACTGGGCGAGCAGCACCGGATCTCCGAGCCGCAGCAGCGCGGCCTGCATACGAGACCGAAGTTCCTCACGGATGCTCTCGATGCCGGGCGCGGAGGACCCCGGGAGCACTGGGCCGGAGTAGATCCGTAGAGCGGCATCGACGTCGCCGCGGTCCAAGGCTCGCCTGATGTCGCCGACATCGGAGGTCAGTTCGCCGACCAAACGGTAGGGCCGCGATGCCAGGCCTGCGGTACCGAAGGTCTTGCGCAGTCTCGACATCTCGGCGCGGATGGTGACGGAGTCGAGTTCCTGCTCGTCGAGGAGCACCGCGAGGTGGTCCGAGCTCAGCCCTTCCGGATGCTCACCCAACAGCAGCAAGATCTCGGCATGTCGCTGGGAGAGCGGTACCCGGCCGGATCCGCGAACCACTCCCGGCCGGCCGGATCCGAGAACTTCGAGACGAGGAGCTGTGTCGCCCAACGACTTCGGCGAATTCATCAGGTGCAGACGCAACTCGGATTCGGCCGCGGCGACGGTGGCACGCACCAGCGAGAGCACCTCGGGCACCGCCACCCGCGGCCCACCGGTGATGTCGATGGCTCCCAGAATGTGACCGCTGGTGGGGTGGTGCACCGGTGCCGCCGAGCAGCTCCACTCGTGCACCGACCGAGAGAAGTGCTCGGACGCGAAGATCTGCACACTGTGGTCGACCGCGAGCGCGGTACCGGGAGCATTGGTGCCCTTGCTCTCCTCGCTCCAGTCGACGCCTTCGGCGAAGTCCATCGTGAGCGCCCGATCCTTCGCCGCGGAATCACCCTCGACCCACAGCAGGCGTCCCTCCGCATCCGAGATAGCGACGAGCAATCCCGTATCGGATGCGTCCTCGACCAACAGTTTGCGAATGACGGGGCGGATGATGGCCATCGGATGACCGTTGCGGTAGCGCTCGAGATCCTGCCCGGTCAGAATCGGAGTTTCGTTTCCACCGTCGGGATCGACACCCTTGGTGCGACTGCGCATCCACGAATCGAGTACGACGGACCGAACCGTCGAACCGTGGGTACGGATGTCGTCGACGAAAGACTGATGGGCACTGGACATTTGGCGCGCCAGAACAGCGACGTCCTCACCCGGGCGCACTGCGACCCAGGGGTTGCCACCACTGTCCGATCGGCTTGCCATTCGACGCTTCCTCCGTGACCTGTCCACATTGCTGTAACCCAGCTCACAAGCAAGGATACAGCCGTGGCCGACGCGAGCGGTGGTCCCGGTCACGTCGACCGCGAGTGCCTACTTCTTCTTGACGGCCGAGGTGATGATGTCGTTGCTGGTGTCACCACTGGACTTCGCCCGCTTGTCTGCGCGCTTGTCCTTGAGAGATTTGCCGGTTTTTTTGGTCATCGTGTTGCGGGGCGATTTGTCCGACATGGCAGTAACCCATCTATTGGGGAACCTGAACGGTCCCCAGACCACGAACGCTACGCCCCCGCAGTCCGGGAGGGTTCCATTCAGAAGAGGAGCGCTGCGGCACGTTCGGCGAACATGATGGCCGTCGCGTGTGGCCCACGGCTGGGCACTACCGGGAATGCCGAGGTATCGACGACGAAGAGTCCGTCGACGCCGCGCACCCGGCAGTGATCGTCGAGTACCGAACTCGGATCCGACTCGGGCCCCATCCTGGCACTACCGGACAGGTGCAGTGATGTGCCGAGCGCTGCGAGAGGATTCTCGATCGTGGGCACGGTCACGGTCTCCGACATGATCGGCGACGCCAGCAGATCGCGCGCGAGTTCGACGCCCTCGTGCATCGCGCGCCGGTCGACCTCCGATTCGAGATAGTGGTATCGCACGTCCGGAGCCTCGAACGGGTCCGTACTGCGCAGCGCAATGCTCCCGCGACTCGTCGATCGCATGAGGCCGACGCCCACTACCTGCGGCCCGGGCTCGAGACCGGAGATCAGCCGGTCGAACCTTCTGGTGTACGGCCTTATCTCCACCGCGTCGGCATGCAGAACTGCCTCCAGCGCAGGCGATTTCGTTGGAACTTCGTTCTTCGCGACGACGGGAACGGCCACCTCGGGATGGTCACTGAAACCTCGACCCACACCCGGACTGTCGACCTCGACCGAAATTCCCAGCGCGACAAGATCATCGGCGGGTCCGATGCCTGATCGAAGCAACAGTGCCGGGGTGTGCACAGCACCGGCCGACAGAATCACGGTGTCGGACCTCACGATACTGTGAACACCGTCGACGAGCATTTCGACGCCGATCACCTTGCTACCGTCGAAGATCAACGACGTCACCGTCGCATGTCCTTGCACGCGTATGTTCTGCCGCTCCAGGATCGGCAAAAGGTATGCGAGAGCTGCACTTACGCGGGTGCCGTTGCGGATGTTCAACGGCACGGCACCGACTCCCCCGGCGGACGCCCCGGGAGCGTTCAGGTCCTGGTGCATCGAAAATCCTGCATTCACTGCAGAATCGACGAATGCCGTCGTGATCGGATGTCGAGCGCGTACCGGGGTGCGCGCGACCGGCATGGGTCCGCGAGATCCGTGCCACTGCCTCTGCGTCCCGGCATCGAGATCTGTTTCGGAGCCGAGGTAGAACGGCAGCACCTGCTCGAAAGACCACAGCGACTGCGGCCAGGCGTCGAAGTCCGTGGGCGTGGCACGAACGAAGTAGCCACCGTTCACTGCGCCCGAGCCGCCCAGAACCCGGCCTCGAGCAATCGTTCGGCCGACGCCGGAGGTGAGTTCGGCCGAATACGTTCCCACCCATTCGCTGCCGGGTCCGATGGGAAGCATCGATGCGTCGGTCAGGTCGGCCGGGACTTCGGCGATGGCAGAGAACGTGGGTCCGGCTTCGAGCAACAGCACCGATCGATCGGGATTCTCGCTCAGCCGGGAGGCGACGACACAGCCACAGGAGCCACCGCCGACGACGATGACGTCTGCGTACTCGATCCGGTTCACACCATCTCGGGCCGGCCTCGCACCGCGTCAGCCGTCCAAGCGTGGCTTGAGTGCGTCGATACTTCGTGCGGCCAGAGCGCCTTTCCACAACCCCGCACCGTAGGCAATATCGTCGGCTCGTTTGAAGAAGGCATAGCGCACCGGATCGAGACCGCCGAGTTCGCGGTGCTTACTCCAATCCGAGAATGCCTCTGCCACAGCTAATCCGAGTGCAATCTTTCGAATTCGACTGGACAGCAATACAGCGAGGAGAGTGATCGGCCAATAATGTCGGCACAAGGCCGACGCCAGTTGCCACAGCCCCGCCACGAAACCTTCCGCGGCAAGAATCGCCGCGATGCGAGTGGGCTGATCCAAGCCGACGAACATCTTGCGAAGTCGAACAACCGTCACGCCGAGTGTCGCCGCTGCGCCGACGAGTCCGATCCGCGTCAGACTCGCAGCGAGCAGGCACGCGATGAGCGTCCACGGAGACATCGCAATCGGCGGCACCATTCCCGGGTGACGAGCGGACAACGGTGTGGCACCGGTTCCGTAGAACAACTTGCGAGCAAACCATTCGACGAAGGTGACGCGGTGCTCGTGTGCAACATGGGCGACGGGCTCGTAGCGCAACCGCCACCCTGCCTCCTGCAACCGCCAGCACAGGTCCACGTCCTCGGCCACGTGCATCGACTCGTCGAATCCCTCGCAGTCCATCGCCACGGACCGGCGCAGCAACATCGCGGCGCTGGGCACGTAGGACACCGAACTCCCGGCCCGCACTGCAGCTTCTCTGCGACCGAGATCGAGCGACGAGCGTGCGTGCTCGTATCGGGCCAGCGCACTACCTTCGGGCTCGAGCGCGACGATGCGGGGTGCCACCAATGCCACAGCCGGATCCGAGAAATGACCGAGCATCACCTCGAGCCAACCCTTGCGCGGCACGACGTCGGAATCCAAAAATGCAACAAAATCGGTTGTAGCGCAGCGCATTCCAGTGTTTCGCGCGGCAGCCGGTCCGCGTGAGCGCTCGTGCCGGAGCACCGTCACACTGCCCACGCTGCACGCCATCCGCGGCACCGCGACCGGGGTGTCGGACCCGTCGTCGACGATGATGACATGCAGCCCGTGCAAGGCCGTGATCAGACGCTCGAGCCCGGCCTCGTTGTTCTTGAGCGGCACGACGACGGTGACATCGGACGGCGACGGGATCGACATCGGACGCGGGTTGCCGACTCCCGAGTCGAGAAGTTTGCGTGCGACGAGCGCGGACTGCGAGTCGGTCACTTCGATGAAACCGTCGCCGATCATCGCGGCCGCCGTCGGTGCGAGTGTGAGCATCCGTGTCGGCGAACCACCGATCAGGACGCGTCCTTCGGAGAATGTGCGTACGCGTGGATCGACTCTCACCCCGAAGCCGTCAGGCAACCGACCTTCACCCATCAGGAGATCGTAAGCGGACAAGCCTCCGGTGTGTCGGCCACCCGCAAAATCGGACGGAACATACCTGCTGCCCGTTTCTCCGGAATCGATCGGGGGACGCTGAACAGGCGATTCACCAAGGTCGGTCACGCGATCACCCCGTGCTCGGAGGGACTCCATCTCCGCACCGCACCGCCGGCGCGAGCACAAAGTAGCTCGAACAACCGACGCCCCTCTTCCGGATCCGCTCCGGAGGGATCGCCGAGCACACCGTTTGCAGCGATCGATGCGACGCCATCGGCGCGCAGCGCAGGAAGTAGGGCAGCAATGTCGGTCACATTGCCCACCTCCGCTTTGCTCATGTCGACTACCTCGGGCGAAAGGTGCAGCAGCATCGACGTTTCGGTGCGCCCAGCGTGAGCATCTGCTCCGGGCACCGCGCACGGGAACCAGACGACATCACGCCCCTCGTAGCGCAGCAAGAGCACGGCAGATCGCAAGGTGGGCCCGTTGCCGCCGTGCCCGTTGACGAACACCACCCGCTCGGCCCAGCGGCACGCGGAGCGCCCGTATTCCACCAGCAGCGTCTCGAGTGCTGCAGCGCCGATCGACACGGTGCCGGGAAATCCCTCGTGCTCGCCGCTGGACCCGTACGCGATCGCGGGAGCCACGATTGCGTTGTCGATGGTGTGTGCAACGGCGGTGGCGATACGGGTGTCGGTATCGAGCGGCAGGTGCGGTCCGTGCTGTTCGATCGAGCCGACCGGCACCACGAGGGTCCTGGACCCATCGACGTCCGGCCAGTACTGCGTACCGAGGGGGTCCGTGGCCATAGGTGCCGATGCTATCGGTACGGAACGAGAACGTCACGCCGTCGAAACACTGCGCCGCTAACGTTCGGTTCGTGCCACCCCGTCGCCGGTCGATATTTCTCTCGCAATTGTCGATAACGACACCGGGTGGTCCACAGCCGACAATTCTTCGCGAGTTACGCCGAGTAATTCTCGCCGGTGATGCGCCACCGAATACGCCGATTCCACTCAACGAGGTAGCGGAACTTTTCGGGGTGAGCAGAATCCCGGTGCGCGAATCCCTCAAGACCCTCATCGGTGAGGGATTGGTCGATCATCGACCGAACCTCGGTTACACGGTCGCTCAGTTGACCGCGGCCGAGCTTCGCGAAATGTACATCGTACGAGAGGTTCTGGAGACCGCCGCCCTTCCGGTGGCGGTGGATCTCGCCACCGAGGACGACCGCGCCCATCTCATCGAGGTCAATCGCCTGCTCGAGGCCTCGCTCACGCAGGACGACTCGCGTGAATACCACCGGCTCTCACGTGAATTCCACCTGTCCCTGACCCGTCCGTGCCGCATGCATCGGTTGCTTCACATGCTCGAATCTGCCTGGAACATAACCGAACCCATTCAGCCGATGGTTCATGTTGCCGGATCGGACAGGGCATCACTGCACAGCGATCACGCAGATATGCTCACGGCCTTTCTCGCCGGCGATTCCGCGGGTCTGCTGCGCGCCGCGCAGCATCATCACACGCGTCTCAATTCGGTCATTTCGACATTGTCGAACGACCACGGATTGTTCGCCGATCCGTCGCCCGACCAGACGCGATAAAAATTCCGCCAAAGATATATCGCTTTCGTCACGAGCGCGCAACACTTCGCCGCTAACTTTTCATCGTTCACCTCCTTCGTTCACCTCATACGCCATGCCGTCAGGAGCATCGATGACAGATACAGCGCACGGTCCCGCCCAAACGGGAGATCTTGTGGAAGCCGCGGGCCACCCCGTCGGTGGTGGACTGATCAAGGACAGCTACGACCCGCGGCTGACCAACGAGGATCTGGCTCCGCTGAAGAAGCAGACCTGGACCTCGTACAACCTGTTCGCCTTCTGGATGTCGGATGTGCACTCGGTCGGGGGCTACGTGACCGCGGGCAGCCTGTTCGCACTCGGGTTGGCCAGCTGGCAGGTACTGATCGCACTTCTCGTCGGCATCACGATCGTCTACTTCTTCTGCAACCTCGTCGCCAAGCCCAGCCAGGTGTCGGGGGTTCCGTATCCGGTCATCTGCCGCAGCGTCTTCGGCGTCCTCGGTGCCAATATTCCGGCCATCATCCGCGGTCTGATCGCGGTGGCCTGGTACGGCATCCAAACGTTCCTGGCTTCGGCCGCACTCGATATCGTGCTGATCAAGTTGTTCCCGTCGCTGGCTCCGTACGCTGTGACCGCGGATTACGGTTTCGTCGGACTCTCCCTGCTCGGCTGGGCGAGCTTCTTGTTCCTCTGGGTCGTCCAGGCGGCGGTGTTCTGGCGCGGTATGGAGTCCATTCGTAAGTTCATCGACTTCTGCGGCCCTGCGGTGTACGTCGTGATGTTCATGCTGTGCGGCTACCTGATCTGGAAAGCCGGCTGGGGCGCGATCGATCTCAACCTCGGCGAGGTCGAGCACACGGGTCTGAGCTCGATCCCGGTGATGCTCGGTGCCATCGCGCTGGTGGTCTCGTACTTCTCCGGTCCGATGCTCAACTTCGGCGACTTCTCGCGCTACGGCAAATCCTATGCCGCAGTGAAGAAGGGCAACTTCCTCGGCCTGCCGGTGAACTTCCTGGTGTTCTCGATTCTCGTCGTCGTCACCGCCTCTTTGACGCTGCCGGTGTTCGGTGAGCTGATCACCGACCCGGTCGCGACCGTTGCCCGGATCGACAGCACATTCGCGATCGTCCTCGGTGCCCTGACTTTCACGATCGCCACCATCGGCATCAACATCGTCGCCAACTTCATCTCGCCGGCATTCGACTTCTCCAACGTCAGCCCCCAGAAGATCAGCTGGCGTGCCGGCGGCATGATCGCCGCCATCGGCTCGGTGCTCATCACCCCGTGGAATCTGTACAACAATCCCGAGGTCATTCACCTGACGCTGGAAACTCTCGGCGCATTCATCGGACCGTTGTTCGGCATCCTGATCGCCGACTACTACCTGGTCCGCAAGCAGAAAGTCGTTGTCGACGAGCTGTTCTCGATGTCGCCGACCGGATTATACTGGTACGCAAAGGGATACAACCCGGCAGCGGTGTACTCCACCGTCGTCGGCGCGCTCGTGGCCATGTTCACCGTGCTCTTCAACGGAGCAATCGACGGCATGGAGATCGCCGGTATGTCGACGGCCTCGAAGTACAGTTGGTTCATCGGCTGCGGCATCGGCTTCGTGATGTACTTCTATCTGGCGACGAAGACCAAGCTCGCTGTCACCAACTTCGACGTTCCAGCCAAGGCATAGGATTTCGTACGTGCTCATCAAGGTCATCAATCCGAACACCACCGGTTCGATGACCGCAACGATCGGTGATTGTGCCCGGGCCGTAGCAGGCCCGGGCACGGTCGTCGACGCGGTCAGTCCCTCGATGGGGCCGGTATCCATCGAAAGTCACGTCGACGAAGCTCTTAGTGTCCCCGGTATTCTCGCCGAAATCGCCAGTGGCGAAGCCGCGGGGGTCGACGGCTACGTCATTGCCTGCTTCGGCGATCCCGGCATCGACGCGGCCCGCGAAGCTGCGTCCGGACCGGTCATCGGTATCGCGGAAGCGGCAATGCACGCCGCAAGTTTCCTGGGCCGCGGATTCAGTGTCGTCACCACCCTCGGCCGCACCGTCGGCCGGGCACAGGATCTGGCGCATCACTACGGCTTCGGCCGCCACTGCCTCGGTATCCATGCGTGCGACATGCCGGTCCTCGATCTCGAGACCGACCCCGACGCCCGCAAGATCGTGACCGAGGCGTGTCGCGTCGCCGTCGAGATGGACGGCAGCGATGCCGTGGTACTCGGTTGCGCAGGTATGGCCGATCTCTGCCAACACATTTCGGCCGAGATCGGTGTACCCGTCGTCGACGGTGTGGCCGCGGGAACACTGTTCGTGCAGTCCCTGGTGACCCTCGGACTGCGCACCGGAAAGCGCGGCGAATTCGCCGCCCCACCGCCCAAGCTCTACACGGGGATGCTCGCAGGATTCAGCAGGCCCTGAGCATTACCTGGACCGACCGAGCTTGGCTACGGTGTAACCGATTGCTGCGCCGGCAACCAGTACGCCGACGAGCAGCAGCACAACCTGCAGGGTCGTGGACATCGAGTCGTCGAACAACCCGACGTAGATCACGACGCAGGACGCCACGAGCGCGACGAGAGCAGACGTCATAATGGTCCTCGGAAACTTGTCGGTCATTGCGCAAGTACACCATCCCCACTCTGTCAGCTGCCACACAACTCTCGGTAAGGAACGCCAGGGAGGTACTGGGCCCATTCGGCCTCTGTGACCACCGATCCTCCGGATCCGCACAGGCGACTGCGCACCTCCTCCGGCTCGGTGCGCCAGATGCGAACATCACGGGCCGTACCACCGCCGAACACCACCCGGCCGTCTGCGGCGAAAACCGCATCGTTGACGCGCTGACCGTACGCGGACAGGGCGGCGTAATGCTCGGGTGCGGTGCGGTCCGCCACGTTCCACAGCCACAGCGTCGAGCCCCCGTCGCCGGCGGCCAACCGCATGCCGGACCGATCGAATGCCAGCGACGAGATCGGGCTGGACGGCCCGACGATACGAGACAAGTGGTGTGGCGCGAAGGGAGTGCTCATGTCCCACAGTCGAACCGAACGATCTGTGCTTCCGGCGGCGAGAGTTCTCCCGTCCGGTGAGATGGCTACGGCCTGCACGCTACTTTCGAAACCGTCGAGCGTCGCCGTTCGGCGTGGCTCGGTGGGGTCGTCGATATCCCACAGCTCGACCACACCACCGACACTGGCAACGGCAAGCACGGACGCTTCGGGCGACAACGCCATTCCTGCGGGATAGTTTCCCGCAATCACAGTCGACAACAGACGCGGGGTGGAGGGGTCGGCCAACGACCACAACGACACGTCGTTCGAGCTCTGACCGGACACGACGAGCACAGTCCCCGTGCGATCGAAGGCCAGCACTCCAGTCAGGCTCGAGGTTGCCTTCCGGATGACCCCCAGGGCCACCGGATCATCGAGATCGGTTGTGTCCCAAACCTGAAATCCCCCGGTTGTCGTGCCGACAGCGGCCCGGTTGCCGTCGGCCGTGAGCGCCACCGCACCTGTCTGGTCCATATCGTCACCGATGACCAACGGCTTGGACGCCACCGGATGGTCCAGATCCGAGACGTCCCAGACAATCGTGGCGGAGGCTCGGGTGCCCGCACCGACGAGCAGGCGCGTGCCCGACGCACCGATGGGGTTCTGATAGATGGTGTCGCCGGCATCGGCGAGGGCCGGCCCGGGAAGCGGCCAGATCCGGGTGATGCCATCGCCACTGGCGGTCACGATCGACGACCGATTCGGGGCGAACACGAGTGAACTCACCACGGAAGGACCCGGCAGCGTCAGCAGCGCAGTGCCCGAGGCCGCATCCCACACCTTCGAGAAATTGTCCGAACTCGCCGCAGCGATCAGAGTCCCGTCCCCGTTGAACGCCACATCGTTGACATAGCTGGTGAATCCCGTCAATGCAGGTAGAGGAGACAACCGGCCGGCGTCGAGCGCCCACCGCAGAACCTCGCGACCGGTAGTACCCGCGATCAGCGTGGTGCCGTCGGGAGAGAAGGCCAGCTGTTGCGCAGTGTAGGTCGATCCGTCCGAGGGGACGTCGATCAGCGGAACGGTGGGGGCCTCGGGAGATGCGGTCAGTCTGCTCGCGTCCCACAACCGCATCGCGCGCCCAGGGCCGACCGTCACCAGGTACCGACCATCGGGACTGAATTCGGTCGCTGTCGGCGAACCGGGTTGAGTCACTTCGGCCGCCGCGGTCGGCCGGGCGGGATCGGCGACGTCGAGGAGCGGCAACGACTCGGACCCGGTACCGACGAGAAGCAAGCGACCATCAGGAGAGTAGGACAGGCTCCGCACCTCGTTGATGTCGTTGTGCGACAACATTATCGGCGCTGCGGAGTCCGACACATCCCAGAGTTCGACTCCATAGAACCCTCCGACGGCGAGGACGCCACCCCTCGGATCGAACGACAGCGCCGATGCGTCACGGGAGACGATTTCGCCGAGCTGCGCGTGCCCGTCCGTGAGTGACCACATTCGCACGTGTCCATCGGAACCGGCTGTTGCCACGATGCTTCCGCGCGAATCGACCGCGGTGACGGCCTCGCCCTCCACTCCGAGCAACCGCACAGGGGTGTGAATCGCGGACGAGTCGAGCAACGCTGATTGCGCCTCCGTCGTTCGGTCCACCTCGTACGACGCCAACGCGAAGTATGCGGCCAGACCGGGATCTCGGTCTCTCAATTGCACTGCGACACCGGCAATCTGACGAGACACTGCCTCTGCCTCCGCATTCTCGGCATCGACCCGACGGCTGGTCGCCTCCGATCGGGCCACGAACGCAGTCACCGCCAGTGTCACGGCCAGCACGGTCAGAAGCGCAAGGGCCGCGACGAGCGTTTCGAGGATGCGTCGTCGACGGCGATCGTTTCGGGTCTGTTGTTCGACCCGGTCGGTACTCGCTTCGAGGTAGAGCCTCTCGATGGAATTGAGATCTCGCCGGCGTACCGGTCCGATGGATTCCTGCACCAGTAGCAGCCTCGACGCAGACAGCAGCGAACCGTCGTCTCGGTCGTTGTTCTTCCACAGTTCAGCCGCCTGGGTGAGTCGACGGTGTTCGACGAGCCACTGGCGATCGTCGTCGAGCCACTCACCGAGCCGCGGCCACGCCGTGAGCAACGCCTCGTGGGTCACCTGGACCGTCTCTTCTTCGACGGTCAGCAGTCTGCGCGCGGCAAACCGCTCGACCACGACATCGACGTCGGTGACGGCGTCTGGGTTCTCGTTTCCGTAGAACAGCCCGACACGATCGACGCGACGACGAGTCACCACATCGTCGTCGAGGTTGACCAGACGCATGAAGATGCGTCGTGCTTCGCGTTGCTGTTCGGCGGTCAGAGCCAAGAACACTTCCTCCGCGCTCTGCCCCACCGCACCTCCGATCCCGCCGGTCGCGAGATAGTCCGCGACTGTCAGCGTCCTGCCTCTCGACACCTGCCACGTCGTCAGCAGCGCATGCGAGAGCAACGGCAGGGCACCCGAGTCGTGGGCGAATTGTGATCCACGCGGACCCAATTCGCCGACCAACACCTGCACGAGGGCCTCGTCGACGGTGACGCCGGCCTTCGCGGCAGGCGAGACGATGACTTCACGCAGTTGCGTTTCGGTGAGACGTCCGACGACGACCGGGTTGCCCGAAAGTCCGGCAAGCAGCGCATCCTCCGACACTGCGTTCTGATAGAAGTCGGCCCGCAGGCCGACCACGAGGACCGACTCGGAGTTCGGCAGCGCCGATGCCGCTCGGAGAAAGCTCTCGCGCTCACCCGCTGAGGCCAGCGTCCACAACTCCTCGGCTTGATCCAGAACGAGAACAGAACCCGGCGCGAACAGTCCCATTCGCTCGGGGAATGCCCGAATAGCACCGATGCCGGAATGGACTTCCGTGCCAGGGAACCTCGATGCCAGTCCAGCGCGCAGGAGCGAGGACTTACCCGAGCCCGAAGCACCGACGACGAAGACGATGCCTCCGCCGGAGTCGAGAGCGTCACGGACGCGCACGCCGAGTCGCTCGATCACATCGTCTCGTCCGAAAAACCACTCTGCGTCGGCGGACTCGAACGCTTCCAGGCCCTTGTAGGGAGGGTCGCCCTTCACTGGATCGACAGTCCGCCTGCCCGGGATGGACCGCACCCTCGACACCGCGTCCCACCACGATGCGCGCTCGTCCTCTTCGTCGACGCCGCACGCGGCGAGGACAGCCGAGAACATCTCGGCGCTGGCTTTGGTCGGAACATGGTGACCGGAGAACCAGCCGCTGATGGTGCCGTGCAGGCCACCGGAACGCTCGACGATTTCACGGACTGTTGCACCCGCCTCGGTCCTGATCGCACGCAGTGCCGCCGCGAATTCGGTGCGGTCCGAGATCGACGAGGGATCCGGGCGATCAGTGGTCATGAGCGCACTATAGAGCCGGTCAATCGCGTACAGACGCGTGCGAACGCTTCGCTGACCAGCAGAAACAGCAGATTACTGCGTTTGAATGACGATCTCACCGAATACGAAGTCGTTCGTATTGACCCTGTATGGACTTTCTTGCTCCGCTGGATCCGTGGCGAATCTTCTTCCACGATGGACGCTGCTGTACAAGAGATCAGTAGATAGTCGAGGGGGACATTCATGCTCGAACAGGTGCTGACGTCGGCGGCGCATCACTCGTTCCGGACGGCAGTACAGCCGACACTCGTTACGCGCCCGACGCGGCTCGACCTTCGTCACCGCAAGCCTGCGCTGAGTGCACGCGAGATCGAGGTCATGCTCGCCTGGTTCGCCTCGGACTCGAAGACGGTTGCAGCTCGATCCGTCTATATCTCGGTCGGCACGATCAACACGCACATCACCCGTATCCGGCAGAAATACGCGGCGGTCGGGCGCAACGCCCCGACGAAGGCCGCTCTGTTCGCACGTGCGCTCCAGGACGGTCACACTCACCTGTCCGAATGGTGACTGTCGGTTCGTATCAAGTGCGCCGGGCGGGCTGAGTCGAGCGAGCGAAGCCTGGCGGTAGGACGACGTCGGTGGGTCCGAGGGTGTGCACCGATGCATGCCCGAGGCCGAGCACCGCGGAGTCCAAGCCGCCGCGCAGAATGTCGAGGACGTTCTCCACCCCGGCTTGACCGTTCGCCGCCAAACCCCACAGATACGCCCGCCCGATCAACACCGCCCGCGCACCCAGAGCAAGCGCCTTCGCCACGTCGCTTCCCCGCCTGATGCCACCATCGAGGGTGATCTCCACCTGATCCCCCACCGCCTCGACAATCGCCGGCAACACCCGAATCGACGCCGGGGAACCGTCGAGATTGTTCCCACCGTGATTGGACACCGAGATCGCCGTGACGCCGGCATCCACGGCCCGCAACGCGTCGTCGACCCGCGAGATTCCCTTGAGCATGAACGGCCCGCCCCATTGCTCACGTAGCCAGGCGATGTCCTCCCACGTCGGTAGCGGGGTGGACTTCCATTCCCGGTACGCCGCGAAGAACGTCGGCGCAGGCCCATCGGGCGGAGCGAGATTCGGTGCCGTCAGGTCGGGGAACGTGCCCGAGCGAGCCCACCGGGCGAGCCACCGCGGCCGCGCCAGCACTTCCGGCGCCAACCGCACCATCGCCCTGGCATCGAGGCGTTCGGGAATCACCGGACTCCCCCAGTCGCGGCCCTCCGAGAACGACCAATCCATCGTGAGAATCAACCCGACTGCGCCCGCGGCACGTGCACGATGAAGCATGTGCAGCAACAACTCCCGCGAACCCAGCCAATGGAGCTGAAAGAATGTCTCCGGGTTCGCCGCGACGACCTCTTCGATGGGTTTGCTCGCGAACAGCGACAATCCCATCGAAATCCCCCGCGCCGCAGCAGCCCTCGCCACCGCGACCTCACCGCCGGGGTGCACCGCCTGCACACCCGTCGGGGAAATCATGACCGGGAACGCCAGCGGTTGCCCCATCAGTGTCGTCGACAACTCACGCTCGTTCGACAGCCCCGCCGCGTGCGGAGCGAATCCGAGTTCAGCGAACGCAGCCGTGTTGTCCGAAGCGGTGATTCCCCGTTCCGAGCCGGCCACCAGAGCCGAATACACCGACCTGGGAAGCCGCTTGCTCGCGCGCCGCTCCGCCTCAGCAACAGTCTCGAACCAGTCGGTCACACACCCAGCCTGCGGTCGAACCCGGCCGGCATCACCACATCCGAAGGTGACAGATCATGCACCGAGGTGTGCCCGAGACCGAGGACAGCGGAATCGACTCCGCCGCGCAGAATGTCGAGCACGTTCTCCACACCCGCCTGACCACCGGCAGACAGACCCCACAGGTACGCCCGCCCGATCAACACCGCCCGCGCACCGAGCGCGAGGGCCTTCACCACGTCGCTGCCGCGTCGGATACCACCGTCGAGGGTGATCTCGACCTGATCGCCCACGGCCTCGGCGATCGCAGGCAGAGCCCGGATCGGTGCCGGGGTGCCATCGAGATTGTTACCACCATGATTGGACACCGAAATAGCGGTGCACCCGGCATCGACAGCACGTTTCGCATCATCGACCCGCATCACACCCTTGAGCATGAACGGCCCACCCCACTGCTCCCGCAGCCACGCCACGTCCTCCCACGTCGGCAACGGAGTACCCATCCATTCTCCGTACGCACCGAAGAACGTCGGCGCAGGACCGCCGGTCGGTGGCGTCAGGTTCGGAGTCGTCAAATCCGGGATCTTGCCGGTCTTCGCGAACTCCCACAACCACTTCGGACGCATGATGCCCTCCGGAGCAAACTGCACCATCGCCTTGAGGTCCATCTTCTCCGGAATCGACGGGCTGCCCCAATCGCGGCCGTTGGAGAACGACCAATCCAACGTCATGATCAACCCGACCGCCCCCGCCGCGCGGGCCCGCTCCATCCGCTGCAGCAAGATCTCACGCGAGCCCACCCAATACATCTGGAAGAACGTCTGCGGGTTGGCCGCCGCGACCTCTTCGACGGACTTGCTCGCGAACGAGGACAAGCCGATCGGAATCCCCCGCGCCGCAGCAGCTCTCGCCACCGCGACCTCACCGTCCGGGTGAACGGCCTGGACACCCGTCGGAGAAATCATCACCGGGAACGACAACGACTGCCCCATCACCGTCGTCGACAGATCACGCTTGTCCGACAATCCCGCCACATGCGGTGCGAAGCCGAGCTCGCCGAACGCCGCCATGTTGTCGTCGATCGTCAACCCGCGCTCGGAGCCGGCCACCAGCGCGGCGTACACCGACTTCGGTAGACGTTTCTTCGCACGCCGCTGCGCTTCGGCAACGGTCTCGAACCACTCACTCTTCGCCATTACTGTGCCTTCTGTTTCATGACTGTTCCTGTTCCATTCCTGCGAGCGGGTTCTCGTCGCAGATCTTCGCCGGCGGACGCATCATCAACGTGAGCGGCACCGACTTACGAGGTGTCTTGCGCTGCCCGGTCCGCGAATGATCGACACTGGACTTCGGGATCTCCCCCGCCGATGCCAACGCCATTTCGCCGTTACCGATGACGCATTCGGGATCCGGGCCATCCATGGGCAGGCCGGTGAAGAATTTCGCCGCCATGCACCCACCGCGGCACGAATCGAAATGGGCACACTTGGTGCAGGCACCCGAGGTCTGCGGAGAACGCAACTCCTGGAACAACTCCGATGTCTGCCACACCGATTGAAACCCGCCCATACCGTCTTTCGCGTCTCGCACGATGTTGCCGGCGAGGAAGTTCTCGTGAATCGCGAACGGGCACGCATACACATCACCGATCGGATCGATCAAGCACACCACCCGCCCCGCACCGCACAGGTTAAGCCCCGGCAGAGCATCACCGAAAGCCGACAGGTGGAAGAACGAATCCCCCGTCAACACACCCTCACCGTTCGCGACGAGCCAGTTGTACAGCTCGCGCTGCTGCCCCGCCGTCGGATGCAGATCGTCCCACACATCCGCACCACGTCCCGACGGCCGCAACCGGGTGATCCGCAGTGTCGCAGCGTATTTGTCGGCCAACGCCTTGAAGTCGTCGAGCTGGCTCACGTTGTGTCGGGTGACGACGACCGAGATCTTCGCGTCCCGGAAACCGGCCTCTTTCAAGTTCTCCAGAGCCCGGCAGGCCATGTCGAACGAACCCGGACCGCGGACCGCATCGTTGACCTCCGCAGTCGCGCCATCGATGGAAATCTGCACGTCGACGTAATCCGACGCCGCCAACCGCGCGGCGACCTTCTTGTCGATCTTGACCCCGTTGGTGGAGAACTTCACCCCCACCTGGTGCGCAGTCGCGTAATCGACGAGCTCCCAGAAGTCCGACCGCACCGTCGGCTCACCGCCGCCGATGTTGACGTAGAACACCTGCATCTTCTGCAACTCGTCGATGATCGACTTGCACTGCTCGGTACTGAGCTCACGTGGATCACGGCGACCCGACGAGGACAGGCAATGCACACACGACAGATTGCACGCGTAGGTCAGCTCCCACGTCAAACAGATCGGTGCGTCGAGCCCGAGCTCGAATTGGTCGACGAGTTTTCCTACCGGAGCGGGTCTTTCGAGGGTGGAGGTCATGTGGGGCGGTCCTGTCCAGAAAGGTGTCGAGGGTCAATGGTCCTTAGCGGGGCGTGATCATCTTCGAGTCGGCCAACGTCGCGAGTGCCTTCACATACGGAGCCGATCCGGACTCGGTGATCCCCGCGGCCGCGATCGCGGCGCGCATATCAGGATGATCGGGGAACGACTCGATGATCGCTACGATCGTGCGGTTCTTCAGAAAGGAGAGCTTGCGAGTTCCGAAGTGGTAGAGCAGCGCCCCGAACGACTCGGGACGCAGCGCCACCTGCGGATGCAATGCCCACGGCACATCCACATCGAGTGCGCCCTGCACTGCAGCAGTCATGATCAGTACACGCCGCACATGCCGTCGATGGATACTTCCTCTACCAGCGACTCTTCGACCAGATCGGATTCGACGACGGCGGTGCCGACCACAGGGTTCTCGTTGTTCTTCGACATCTGAAACCTCCGAAAGATGTTGGGGACCACAATCGCGATCGACAGTGGCTTGGATCACCACCATAATGGCACTGGGTGCAGAAAAACCAGTAGATCGAAGGGAAATATGGCCAGGAGTGCGAAACCGTCCAGTCGGGTAGGTCGGCGCCCGTCCACGACACGGGGCGAACTGAGCGATCTCGGGATCGAACTGTTCGCCTCCCGAGGTTTCGAGGAGACCAGCGTCGACGACATAGCCGACGCGGCAGGCATCGCTCGACGCACGTTCTTCCGTTACTTCCCGTCCAAGAATGCGGTTCCCTGGGGTGACTTCGACACTCAACTCGCAGCGCTGAGGGCACATCTGAACGGCCTACCCGCGGACATCGAGCTCGCCGACGGATTACACTCCGCGTTGTTGCAGTTCAACACTTTTCCAGAGGAAGAAGCCGCGGTTCACCGGCAACGGATGTCGTTGATACTGAGCAATCCTGCACTGCAGAGCTATTCGATGGTCATGTACGAGGGCTGGCGAGCCGTCATCGCCGAATACGTTGCCGCACGAACCGCTTCCGATCCGACAGACCACTTTCCGCGAACTGTTGGCTGGATGGTCCTCGGTGTGGCAATCTCGGCATACGAGCAGTGGCTGACCGATGACCGATCGAATCTGGTCGAGCTACTCACTGCCGGAATCGCACCGCTGCAGTCCGGCTTGACCCCACCGCCTTAGTGCACACGAACACAGAAGGCTTTCGAGATGACCGAACTGGATGCACTCGCACCGAGTCCCGACGACGTGTGGGCTCACGAGAACGTCGTGGTCCGTCGTATCCCCGGACTCGAGTTGGACGCAGCCCGAACAGGATCCACCGTGCAGGTCGGCCATGGACTCACCTCGGCCGACATAGGTGAGCGCCTCGTTCCGATAGTCACCGCCCAGGCCCGCCATGTCGGCCTTTCTCAGCGTGAATTCGAGCTGGTCATGGTCGGAATCGTCCGCACCACCGTCTCGAATCCGATCGACGCCTGGGCCACCTACTACCGGAATTCCCTGGACGAACTGCTCTCCGGCGCTGCCGAATTCGCTCCCATCCATGCGCGCGCCGAGGCTTTGGTCGTCGGATCAGTGCTCGACATGGGATCGTGCTTCGGCTTCTTTCCGCTACGACTGGCGATGAAGGGTCACTCGGTGACTGCGACCGACCTCTCCGCCGGCACCATGCGTCTGCTCGCCACCGTTGCCCCGCATCTCGGGATCACGCTCGACACCGTGGTGTGTGATGCTGCAGATGTTCCGGTCGCAGACAACAGTGTCGACACCGTGACCGCACTGCATCTCCTCGAGCACGTCGACGCTGCGACAGGCGCTCGCATCGTGGCCGAGGCGCTCCGCATCGCGCGCAGGCGTGTCGTCGTTGCCGTGCCCTTCGAGGACGAGACCACTGCCTGCCACGGGCATGTCCGCACATTCGACGACGCTGCGTTGATCGAGCTCGGCCGATCGTCCGGTGGGCAGTTCGAGACATCGGAGCACCACGGCGGATGGCTCGTGATCGACAAGGCCTCGACACCCCAGTTCGCCTGAACAGGTTTCGCGCCCGAGGGTCGCTCCCCAGCGCACCTAGAACGGCGGTGCTGCCGTTTCGTCCGTCTTGGGTTGTTCGTTGTCGGGTGGGTCGGGGTAGGCGATGATGCCGGATCGTCTGGGTTTGGTGGGGATGTGCGGCCGGAGGTCGTTGCCGAGGATGGGTACGGATGTGCCGTTGGCGGGCATGGTGATTCGGGTGGTCTTCGAGATGGAGGTCCACAGGATCGCGCCGCCGGGGAGCATGACTGCTGTCCAGTAGCCCGACGTTTTGACGGTGTGGTGGAACTCGCACAGGCATTGCAGGTTGTTGACGGTGGTCCAGCCGCCGCCGAGGGGGTTGGTGTGGTCGAAGGGGATCACGTGGTCGAGTTGGCAGCGGTCGGCGGGGCGGTGGCAGCCGGGGAATCGGCAGTGCCGGTCCCGGAGGCGGACTGCGGCGGTGGTCAGGGCGTCGGGCCGGTAGATCAGGGCCCGGTCGGTGAGCGGGTCGCGTGCGACGGACTTTCCGAGGGTCGGGACGGCGGCGATGGCCGCTTCGAGTGCCGCGGCGAGGGATGCATTACCGAGGTAGATGCCTGAGTGTGTGCGGCCGGAGGGTGTGTGAGCTGAGGGTGTGTGGGCTGCTGTGGGGATCGTCCGGTTGGTGCGCCGGATTGCGGAGGGCAGGTCGAGGGCAGAGCTGTGCCGTGGGCCCCTGCCTACGGGTGTGTGGGTGCAGAACAGGGCTGCAGCGCAGGTCAGTGATCCCAGGCGACGCTGACGTTGGTCGTTGCCGGCAGCAGCGGCAGCGGGGCCTGTTCCTGGCGCTGGGCCTTCGACTGACGTCGGGCCGGATGCTGCAGAGCCGGATGCTGTGGAGCCGGATGGTGTTGCGGACGAGCGTGATTCCGAACAGCTCGGTGCGATATCAGGTGCCGGCGATGCCTGCTCCGCAGGAAATGGTGAAGCTGACGCGGGTTCAGGCGATGCAGCTGCCTCAGGGTCGGTGTGAGACGTTGTCTCCGCTAGCGGGTCGGTTACCGGTGTCCCTGCGCGTGTTGCTGCGTACTTGTGTACAGGATCGGCGGCACCTGGGTCAGGAGTTGACGACGGGTCGGCTGCAGGTATGGATGCGGACTCGTCGGCATCGCCTGTCTCGTCGACCTCGTCCGCCGGTGAACTGGCCGACCCCATTCCCTCATCAGCAGCAGCAGCAGCAGCAGCCGAGTCCGCGTCTTCGTTTGTGTCTGCGTCCGCATCTGTGTCCGTCACTGTTCCCGTCTCGGGTCCGGTTGTAGCCCCGGCTTTCTCGCCGTCCGAGCGTCGTTCCCATTCCCCCGTCTCCGGGTTCTGCACAGCCAGTCCGAGTTTCTCCGCCAGTGTCACCGCCTCGGTGAGCAGGATCTGCCACTGACTGTTGCGCGCCAACTCCCGCGCGAGATCGGGGTCGATGGAACCGTGCCCGGCCAGGTACGCCGGGTTCGCGATTAGTGCGATGAGGGTGGCGATGTCGACGGTGATCATCGTCAACGGCACCCGGCGATCCGGCAGCTTTGCATCTGTTTTAGGGCAGTTCTCTCGTTGGCACAGGCATGTCAGGCGGGGTTCTCCGTGCATGCGGGCCATGAATGCATCGCACAGGCGTTCTTTCTTACCGCGGGGGTCTTTCGGGCAGAGCGTGTCGGCCATCTCTTCGAGGAGCTGCCATGCGGCGGCGGCTTCGGGTGCTGTCAGCTCTGCTCGGATGCGGGCCAGTTCCCCGGCGGGGCTGTAGGTGACGGTGCGGAATCTCTTCGCGAATTCCCGAAGTGCTGCTGCTTCTTCCGGGGCGACCCGCAGCAGGATGTCCCAGATCTCCTTCTCCAGCGGACCCGGTGACGACCGGCGGGCAGCCTCGACGATCTCATCCTCGACCAATGTGACGATCTCGTCGGAGAGGTTGTCGAGGATCCGGCACACCGTCCGTACGCGAGGGAGGTCGAGCTCCCCGGCCTCGAACGCGGTCTTCACCAACGGAAGCCGGGTATGCAAAGCAACGCCGACGGACACATACGATTCAGCGACGGTGGCAGAACAACCCAACGCGACTGCCATTTCGGTGCGTCCGTATCGGCTGTAGTGCTTGTGCTTGACATCGCTTTCGATCCAGTCGCAGTGCACGCGGTAGCAGGCGGAAATCTTGCGAGACGCGAGACGATTTTCTGCCTGTGCGGCAGCGGTCAACGCCTCCAACGACACGATCGGTACTGCCATCCCCATTCACCCCCCGGTGACCCGAAACTAGAACGCATGTTCGAACAAGAAGAACAGTAACCCGAGCCACCGACAGAAACGGAGGCGCAGGCTCCGCAGTTCGTGTTCACCTCTCCGAGCAGGACGAATTGGCCTCCGGACGTCGTGACCTGAACCTCTATCGATCGCATCGACGACCGCTCGAGCAGGCGGGCCTAATACGCGGTACCCATCGCCGCGCGCACCTCGCTCAACGTCTGCTCAGCGATCTCGTTGGCCCGCTCGTTTCCACGACGCACCACCGACCGCACGTAGTCGGGGTCGGTAGCCACGTCGGCACGCCGACGACGATGTTCTGCGAGCAACGAGTTGACCGACTCGGCCACACAGTCTTTCAATGATCCTGCTCCCCCACCACCTATGTCGGCGGCGATCGCCCCGGGGTCCCGCCCCGTACACAAGCCGGCGATGGTGAGCAGTGCCGATACTCCCGGCCTTGCAGCTGGGTCGTAGGAAATGTACCGATCCGAATCGGTAGGAGCTCGTCGCACCACTGCTACTGCCTCGTCCGGTGTCATGGACAGCGAGATCGCATTGCCGAAACTCTTGGACATCTTGCGGCCGTCGAGTCCCGGCACTGCAGGGCTCGATGTCAGCAGCGCCTGCGGTTCCTCGAATACGGCACCGTAACGGTCACGGAATCGCCGCGCAATCACCCTCGATAATTCGATGTGTGGCAGTTGGTCCTTACCGACAGGCACCACAGTGGCCTTGCAGAACAAGATGTCGGCCACTTGGTGCACCGGATACGTCAGCAAGAGTCCGCTCAGAGCGCGGCCACTGGCGGCCAGTTCTGCTTTGACAGTGGGGTTTCGGTGAAGTTCCGCCTCGGTCACCAGGCTCAAAAACGGTAGCATCAGCTGGTTGAGGGCGGGTACTGCAGAGTGGGTGAAGATCATTGACTTCTCGGGGTCGATACCCGCGGCCACATTGTCCAACGCCGCGTCGTACACGTGTTGTCGTACGTGCCCGATTGCGTCACGATCGGTGATCACCTGATAGTCGGCCAAGACGACCATTGTCCGGACCCCTAGGTCCTGTAGCCGAACTCGCTCTCGAATCGTTCCGAAGAGATGACCGAGATGCAGTGGACCTGTTGGTCGTTCACCGGTCAAAGTTGTGTAGCTACCTGGATCGGCAGCGATCTCGGAGGCGAGCGCCTCGCTGCGGCCGATGCTGGACAAGTAGGTGTCCATCGAATTCCTCCTGAAAGAACGAAGGGCTGTACCGACCGCGCTTCGATCCGAATTCAGGACATAGGCGGGCTGAGTACAGCCCGCGGGACATGATCGACCGGGCTGCTAGTGCAGCCACCACCAAGCCTGTCGAGTGTCGATCACTTCGACAGGTTAGCAAACGTCAAATCAGCCCCTGCTTACTTGCCGCGTACACGGCCTCGGCTCGTCTGGAGACCGACAGTTTGCGCATGATGTTGCTGACGTGGAACTTCACCGTCGTGGCCGAGATGAACAGTCGAGTTCCGATCATGTTGTTGGACAGACCCGTTGCCAGTAGACGGAGCACTTCGAGCTCACGCTCGGTGAGGCGCTCGATGCTGCTCGGCGTGCCGTTCAGTGATCGAACGACAGCCGAGGCGCTGCGCGAATCGAAGGCGCTCTCCCCGCGCGAGACGGCACGGATGGCACGAACCAACTCTGTGGTGTCGACATCCTTGACCACGTATCCCCGAGCTCCCGCGTGCACGGCCTCCACCACGAGTCGGTCGTCGAGGAACGTCGTCAACACCAGCAGACCGATTCCGTGGTGCGCCTTGGCCAGCTGTGCACACAGAGCAAGCCCCTCGTAGTCCGAGCTGGCCGAAAGCTTGAGATCCATCAATACGATGTCTGGCTCGACCCGCGCGACGACGGCCAAACCCTCCTCCCGGGTGGAGGCCTCCCCCACGATCGTCAGATCCGACTCGCGTTCGAGCACCGAACGCAACCCGTCCCTGAGAATTGCGTGATCGTCGACCAGCACGATGCGGACCGTCGGTGCCGCCACCTGCCCTGTGTCCGTGCGAACCGTCGGAACGCTCACTGTGTTTCGCCCTTCTCGGATTGTTCCTGAAATGGAATGCGCACCGCTACACGCACTCCCCCGGTTCGGGCTCGGCGGATCTCGAACACTCCGCCGTGTTCGCGAGTGCGGGCCGCCATGTTCGCCAATCCGCGGTGCCGTCCGTCGACGTCGGTGGATTCGGCCATGTGCAGCATCATGCGCAAGTGGGCCGGGTCGCCGTCACCGTCGTCCGCAATCGACAACTGCACCTGATCGGAAGAATAGGTCAATCGCAGAATTGCCCGCGACGCGTGTGCGTGGACCGCGGTGTTGAACAGTGCTTCTCCGGCGATGCGAAGCAGTGCGTGCTCACGCTCGCTGCTCAACTCGACAGGAGTTCCCTCGACCCGCAACGAGACCTGCAGCTCGTCGGGCATATGGACCACGGAAAGCTGTTCGAGCATTTCGGGAAGCGACGTGCGATCGGCATCCTGCGGGTGATTGAGTGCGTAGATCGCCGACCGCAGTTGTTCCACCGCCCGACGCGTCAGGTCCTTGGCCAAATCCAGCCTGTCGCTACGTTCTTCGGCCGAGATCTCGCTCCGACACACTTCGATCTGCATACCCGCGGACAACACGGCTTGGGTCACGCTGTCGTGCAGTTCACGAGCGATGCGATGACGTTCGTCGTCGAGCACCTGATGTCGATGCGCGGCGCCCAGTTGCCGCTGCGTCAGCAACAGTTCGGCATTGCGGGCTGCGAGATCAGCCGCAGTTCGGTTCGCCTGATCATAGGCACTCTCGGTCCGTTCGAGCAATTGTCGTCGACTCTGAAAGAGGGCCGAATTCTGCAGTGCCACAGCAGTTTGGCTGGCGAGAATACTCAGCACAGCAGCGTCTGTGGCGTCGAGCACTCGTTGTTCGCCGGTCCACGCCGCGAACGCACCGACAACACCACCGTCGAACGCGATCGGTACGAATGCATGGTGAGCGGAGATGACCGGGGTCAGCCCTTCGCCGCAGGTGGACGTCCGGATCGACTCGAGGCAGTCGATGACGTCGTCGGGCAACGGGGGCCCTTCGACGTTGTCCACCAGAAACGGTGTGGCGTCGGGACCCAGTACCAGCCGACGAGGTCCTGCGTCCGGCAAGGCACCGTCGGCGAGAGCGAAGACGACCCAGCGTGCACTCAGATGGGCGCGTGCGGCCTCGGCCACAGCGCACACCAGTGTTTCCGGACCGTCGACCGTGCGCACCAGCGCCCGTGAGATGAGTTCCAGCGCATAGACAACCCGTTCCAAACGTTCTGCCGCGCCGCGATACTGGGGATAGAACGTGTTCTTTCCCGAGCGCAGCCCGGTCAACAGTGACAGATCCGGTCCGGAGGTCACGTCGGGTCCGGTTGTCACAGTGCCGTCCTGAACAGGTCGACCATCTCGCGGTGCGTGGCCGAGCGTGGATTGGTGGACATGCAGGCATCACGTAAAGCATTGGTGGCCAGCACATCCAGGTCCGATTCGCTCACACCTATCTGCGCGAGACCGGTAGGAACACCGACTTGACGCGCGAGGCGGTCGACGCGGTCTGCCACGGCCATGGCGGCCTCCTCCGGCCTTGCCCTGCCCTCGGGTAGTCCGAGGCTCGTGGCGATGGCCACGTACGGCAACGGATCCTCTGCAGCGTTGAAGCGAATGACGTGCGGCAGTAGTACGCCGTTGATGACCCCGTGTGGGAGGTCGAGCAGCCCTCCCACCTGATGGCTCATGGCATGCGTAGCACCGAGTATCGCGTTCGTGAATGCCAGGCCGGCCTCCAGGCTTGCCTGCGCCATCGACACGCGCGCCGCCATGTCGGTGGGCTCGTCGATGGTGCGAGCCAACTGCGACATCACCATGGTGATCGCTCGGAGGGCATGGTGGTCGGTGAGCTGGTTGTGACCCAGCGAGACGAATGCCTCGATTCCGTGCGTCAGAGCATCCAAACCGGTTGCAGCATTCAGCCATTCGGGCATCGTGGTCAGCAACATCGGATCGATCACGGTGATGTCCGGAACGAGGGCCCGACCGAGGATGGTGATCTTGGTCGAGCGTGCGGTATCGGTGACGATGCAGAACTGCGAGACGTCGGCTCCGGTACCGGATGTCGTCGGCACCATCACCAGCGGCGGGATCGGCCGAGTGGCCTGATCGACGCCCTCGTAGTCCAGGATTCTGCCGCCGTTGCCCGCAAGGATGGCAATCCCCTTGGCCGCATCCATGACCGACCCTCCGCCGATCGCTACCAACACGTCGCAGCCGAAGTCCGCGTAGTAGCCGTGTCCGGCCTCGATCTCGACATCTTTGGGATTAGGTGTCAACGCACTCCAGATCTGGGGCTGGAGTCCCTGCGCAACCAGTAAGTCGACCAGCTGCCCGGCCCAGCCACTGTCGATCAACCCCGAGTCCGTGACGAGCATCGGCCGTACCCCACCGAGGCGGCGCGTCGCATGCGCGACCTCGCCCAGCGAATCCGGACCGAACACGATCTCGGGCGCATGGAATTTGACGACTCGCGGTGTCTCGGCTCTGCTGCGCTGCGCATCGAGGTCATGCAGCGCCTTGCCGACGTTCGCCGTAGCTGCCTGGTCCACCGTTCACACCCTCGCCGCTCTGCGGTCCGAAAAGCCGGACCTGTGATTCAGGTTACAACCTTACGAGCGCAGCAGGTCCGATCCCACCAGCGCCGGACCAGGTTCCTACCTACCCGATCGGGTAGGTAGGTGCGCGGCGAAGCACGGGCCGTATGGCGTCACAAGAAATAGGTATAACGAAGGTCATTGCCAATCAGGTGGGCTCTGTGGAGGATTCGAGATACCCATCTCACCGACGTGGCCGCGGAGACACCCCCGACGTCCTCATCCAGCAAGTCCCACCCGGGCTCCCACGACCACGAAAGGTGCCGATGTGACCGGCCACCCCATTTTCGACATCGACGGCAAGATCGCAGTGGTCACCGGTTCGAGCCGCGGAATCGGCCTCGCTCTGGCCACTGGCCTGGCCGAGGCGGGCGCTGTCGTCGTCCTGAACGGTCGAGACGGCGATGCCCTCGAGCGCAGTCGTACTCGGATTGCCGAACAAACGGGCGCGAGAGTGCACGCCTACGCCTTCGATGTCACCGATTCAGCGGCTGTGGCTGACGCGGCACGCTCCATCGAAGCCGAGGTGGGTCCTATCGACATCGTCGTCAACAACACAGGAGTGCAGCATCGCGCACCATTGCTCGAGTTCGCCGACGACGACTTTCGGCGAGTCATCGACACAAACCTGACCAGCGCTTTCTATGTCGGACGTGAGTTCGCCCGCGCCATGGTGGTTCGCGGGCGCGGCAAGATCGTCAACATCTGCTCCGTACAGAGCGAACTCGGCCGAGCCGGCATCGCGCCCTACGCTGCCAGCAAGGGCGGTTTGAAGATGTTGACCCGAGGGATGTGCGCCGACCTCGGCCCACACGGTCTGCAGATCAACGCGCTCGCACCCGGCTACTTCGACACCGAACTCACCAGCGCCCTCGTGGACGACGTCGAGTTCACGGCCTGGCTGGCGGCCCGCACCCCTGCGGGACGGTGGGGGCGTACGGAGGAGTTGGTCGGTGCCCTGCTGTTCCTTGTCTCGCCAGGATCCGACTTCGTGAACGGCCAGATTCTGTATGTCGACGGCGGCATGACGGCCGTCGTCTAGCAACGAAACGAGAACTGATGACACGTATCCACCTCGGTCCCGACGATAACACCGACCTCGCGAGTGCGATCGCCGCAGCAGGTGGTGTCCTCGGACCACTCGACGACGCCGAGGCCCTCGTGTGGTCGGCCGGTCCTGACTCCTTCCCGACCCATCTCCCCGATTCTGTCCGATGGGTTCAGCTTCCCTCCGCCGGTGTCGAATCGTGGATCGAGCGTGGAATGATCGACGAGCGACGCCAATGGACCTCGGCCGCAGGCGCTTACGCCAGAACTGTCGCATCGCACACCATCATGCTGTTATTGGCCGGCGTTCGACACCTCCCCGAGCACCTCGACGCCACCTCGTGGCGTAAGGACGAGTTCGATCCTCGCGTCGGGACACTCCAAGGCTCCACTGTCGCAATCGTCGGTTGCGGCGGCATCGGACGCTCCTTGATCCCCTTCCTACACGCAGCGGGCGCGGACGTTCTGGCAGTCACCCGCTCCGGTATTCCTGTGGACGGTGCCATCGACACCCTGCCTGCGGACCGCACCGGAGAGGCGTGGGCGCGGGCCGACCACGTCGTCATCGCAGCCCCAGCCACGAGTGCCACCAGTCACCTGGTCGACGCCGCCGCACTGGCCCAGTTGGGACCTCAATCGTGGGTGATCAACGTCGCGCGCGGTTCGTTGATCGACACGAACGCACTCGTCGAAGCGTTGCGAGACAACGCTATCGGCGGAGCTGCCCTCGATGTCACCGATCCGGAGCCGCTGCCCGACGGGCATCCGCTGTGGACACTGCCCAATGCCATCATCACCCCGCACATCGCCAACCCGGCCTCCGGCATGTCGACGGCGCTGGCCGCACACGTCGGTGCCAACGTCCGCAGGTTCGTGGACGGAGAGGCACTGAAGGCCACCATCGACGTCACCCGCGGGTACTGAAGAATCGATCAGACAGCAGGCTTCGAGTTCGCGGAGACGTAGTCGGCGAGAACCGTGCGCAGCACCTCGCGTACGGCCTCGGCCGGCTTCGACAGCGGCTGATTCGCCGGCGTTCCCAAGGACACCTGAACTTCGATCGACGGTTCGATTCGTCGTAGCTCGAGCCCTTGTACGTTCATCATGCGCCGCGCCACCGACAACGGCAGAATCGTTGCACCCAAACCACTTCGAACGGCTTGCGCCATCAGAGTCACGGATTCGACTTCCCCGACGATCTTGGGCTGAGCCAAGACACTCTCGAACGCAATTTCCACCACCTTACGAATGGTGTGCATGCGGCCGGGCAACAGTAGCGGCACCTCGGCCAGGTCCAGAAGCGACACCACACTTCCTGTCCGACCCGGTAATCCGGTACCCGAGGGGGCGACCACCATCAGCTCCTCGGTCAGCAACCTCTCGAACGTCACACCCTTGATCGGCCCGGCGTCGTACAGCAGAGCCATGTCCATCCGGCCGGTCATCATGGCTTCACTGAGCACCCCTCCGAAGTTCTCGTTGATGTGCAGAAGAATGCTCGGATACCGCTCGCGCACGGCCGTCAACAACGGCAGCGCAATTGCTGTCACCGTGCTGTACGGAGCAAGCCCCACCGAGACTCCACCAGCCAATTCTCTTCCCACGACGCTGACTTCGGCCTGAGCGCTCTCCACCTGACGCAGAATCACCTGAGCGTGGCGATAGAGCGCCCGGCCGGCGGCCGTCGGTTCGACGCCCTGCTTGCTACGGATGAGCAATTGCTGCCCGAAATGCGATTCCAGTGCCGTCATCTGCTGACTCAGAGCCGGCTGAGCTGTGTGCAGAATGTCGGCAGCGCGGGTGATGCTGCCGGCATCGACAATTCGGACGAACGAAAACAATCGACGAGTGTCCATTTATGCACGGCATCCTTTCAGGTCTCACGACCATGTTTCCTCACCGTTTCGCAAAGGCAACGGCGATGTACCGAATTGGCCGACGCCGGTCGCGCCTCGACGGAAAAGGCCAGGTGAACGAGCATATGCCTTTCCTATTACATCACTGCGAACGGGTATTAACGCTGCTTCGACGATCCTGCGTAGCGTCCACGACACGAACACGACAGCCGATGTTCGGCAGCACGCCGCCTCTGGTTCACGATTTCCGAAAGGCACCGCAGACATGGCAATCACGATCGATCTCGTCGCAGATCTGGGCGAAAGCTTCGGCGCGTGGACGATGGGTGACGACGAGGCCTTACTCGATCTGCTCACCTCGGCCAACGTCGCCTGCGGTTTCCACGCCGGCGACCCACGCACGATGGACGCCACCGTTCGCCGCTGCGTCGAGCGCGGCATAGGTATCGGCGCACATCCATCCTTTCCCGATCTCGTCGGCTTCGGCCGTCGGACAATGGATTTGACAGCCCACGAGGTCCGTACCGATGTGCTCTATCAAATCGGTGCACTACAGGCGTTCGCGACTGCGCACGGCACCACCGTCTCGCACGTTGCCCCGCACGGACGTCTCGGCAATCTCGTCGCCACACGCCACGACTACGCAGAGGCCGTCATCGATGCCGTCGAATCCGTGGATCCGGCCATCGTCGTGCTGGCCCAGGACGGCCTGCTCGCCGACGAGGCTCGGGGTAGGAACATCGCCGTCGGGATCGTCGGTATCGCGGACCGCGCGTACCGACCGGACGGAACCCTGGTTCCGCGCAGCGAACCAGGGGCGATCATCGCCGACGTCGACGAACTCGTCGCACGTACCGTACGTATGGTCACCGAAGGCGTACTCGACGCCGTCGACGGCACCGAAATTCCGATCTCGGCCGATACCGTCCTACTGCACGGCGACAACCCCGGGGCCGTCGATACGGCTCGGGCCGTCCGAGCGGCGCTACACGACGCCGGTGTCCTGTTCGCCCCGCTGCGGTCCATCGTCGATGCGAGGTGTTCGAGGTGACCGCTCCGACCGTCACCGACTGCGGCGACTCCTCGATCCGCATCACCTCCGGTGCAGACACCGCCGAGGCCCGCTGGGTCGAGGTCCACCGCATCGCCGCCGCCCTCGACGGCATCGACTGCGCAGGAATTTACGGTGCGATCGCCACCTACGATGCCGTTCTGGTCGAATTCGACTGTGCCGTAATAGATCATGACCAGGTGCGATCGGTCCTCGACGGTCTCGACACGAGACGACCGGTTCTCGCGCGTGCACCCCGGGAGTTCGAGATCCCTGTGGTCTACGGCGGCGAATACGGACCCGATCTCGGTATCGTCGCCGATACGCTCGGGCTCACCGAAACCGAGGTCGTTGCGCTCCACTGCGCGGTCCCACTGACTATGCGCTGCTACGGATCTCCAGGGGGTGCCCCCATGCTCGACGGCCCGGCGTTCGGCATGTCGATTCCTCGCCGCAGCAGCCCGCGGCCCAGCGTGCCCTCAGGCGCCGTCGCGGTGGCCGGCCACCAGGCAGTCATCTCCGCCCGACCTGCGCCCGGCGGATGGCAAGTCCTCGGCCGCACTCCGATCACGTTGGTGGACATCGCATCCGATCCGATTTCCCCATACGCCCCCGGCGATTCCTTTCGCTTCCACCCCATTATCGCCTCCGAATGGGACGACCATCGTGGCTGAGACCATCACCGTCCTCACCCCCGGTCTGTCCGCGATTCAGGACCTGGGGCGACGCCGAGGCAGTCGTGTCGGACAGATGACGGGCGGCGCGCTCGATCAATACAGCGCCCGCGCCGCGAACATTCTCGTGGCCGCCGACACCGATTCGCCGCTGATCGAGCTGACTGCGCTCGATTTCGCAGCGGTCGCCGGCACGGACATGCTCGTCGCCGTCACCGGAGCACCTGCGCAGGTCCGCATCGACGGAGCCGTGGCCTGTCAATGGGACCCGCTCGTGTGGCCGGCGGGTAGCACCCTGACGGTGACGAACATCCGCGACGGTCTGCGCGTCTACCTGGCCGTACACGGAACCGTCCACACCAACCGTCTGGAGCAGAGTTGCGCACCCGACACCGTCCTCGGTTTCGGACGCACCCTCGCTCGTGGTGATCGGATCCAGGTCGATGTCGATTGCCCCCCGATACGGCACCCGCACTTCGATATTCCTGTCTTTCGCCTCGGAGTCAAGCGTCCGGATCGTGGTGATCGACGGTCGATACCGGTCACCGACGGGCCCGATGTTGCAGACTTCGGCGATTCCGCCGGTCGGCTGCTCGACACCGAGTTCACGGTGGGCAACGCTAGCAACCACATCGGGCTACGGCTCGCACCGACCGACGATGCACCGCTGCCTCACCGCGTCATCGCGTCGGAAATGCTCTCGCGCGGCGTGCCCATCGGAGCCGTCGAGGTTCCTGCCGGCAAGGAGCTCCTCGTCCTTCACCGGGGACGTGGGGTCACCGCCGGCTATCCGGTCCTGGCCGTCGTCACCACGATCGGACTCGATCGGCTCGGTCAGGCTCGTCCTGGCGACAGAATCCGATTCACTCGAGTGAGCGTCGCCGGTGCCGTCGACGCCCACCGAGCCCGGCAACGCAGTCTCGACCGATTACGCACCCGAGTCCGCACGGTCTTCGCCGAACTCGGCATCCCGAACCACACGCGCCCGGATCCCCCCACCCGGACGGACACCCGCCCTTTCCCAGCCCCCAGCTCTGCCCTCACACTGGAGTCAGCATGACCAATGCACTCACGCCGGACACGGCCGGATCTGCAGCTGCACCGCCCGAGACGACCAAGATCCGCAAGGTCGTCGCGGCCGGTTGCGTCGGGATCTTCGTCGAGCTCTACGACAACGGAATCTTCGCGTTCATGGCGACCGCGCTGGCCATCGTCTTCTTCGACGTCTCGAAGTCGTCGGATGCCTTGATGCTCGTGTTCGCCGGCTACGCCATTTCGTTCTTCATCAGGCCGCTCGGCGCTGTCGTCTGCGGCATCCTCGGTGACCGCATCGGCAGACAGAAGATGTTGGTCTTCGTGGTCATGCTGATCTCGGTGGCGACCGCAGGAATCGGCATGCTGCCGACCTATGCAGCCATCGGAGTCGCGGCACCTGCGCTCTTGATCTTCCTGCGCATGCTGCAGGGGTTCTCGGTCGGTGGCGAAGCCGCAGGCGCGATGACATTCCTGGCCGAACACGCCCCCGCTCACAAACGGGGCCTCATCACGAGCTACGCCCAAATCGCGTCGTTCCTGGCCTTGCTGACCGGCACCATGGTCGCTTTCGCCATGTCGCCGTGGTTGAACGAGGAAGCCATCAACGGTGGTGGACTCGCCAGCTGGGCCTGGCGCGTCCCGTTCCTCGTCGCCATCCCGATGGGCCTGATCGGTTGGTACATCCGACGGGCGATCAGCGACACCCCCAACTTCGAGAAGCTAAAAGCCGAGGGTGGACTCTCCCGGAACCCGCTGAAAGAAGCATTCTCGACGCCCGAGCACCGGCGAGCGATGATTCTGGCCCTGTTCATTCCCCTCATGAACGGCTCCGGCTATTACGTTCTGTTCTCCTACATGCCGACGTTCCTCAAGGGCGAGCGTCTCGGATTCTCAACCGGCACAGCCTTGCTCGTCACCGCCACATCGCTGGCCGCCATCTGTGTAGCCATCCCCTTCATGGGCGCATTATCCGATCGCATCGGGCGCAAGAGGGTCATCGCCGGTGCCGCCGCAGCCATGGCCGTGGCCGGGATCCCTTGCTACGCACTCATCGCGACGGGGAGTCTGCCGCTCGCCATCCTCGGTGCCTGCATCATGGCTGTCATCTTCGCCGGCCACACCGCGGTGATTCACATCCTCATCGTCGAACTCTTTCCCACCCGAGTTCGCTACTCGGCCTACGGACTCGGCTACAACATCTCCTCTGCACTGTTCGGTGGCACCGCTCCCCTGCTGATGACGTGGCTCATCCCTCAGTACGGCATCTACGTGCCCGCCTTCTACGCGGTCATCACCGCGCTCGGCACGCTCATCGCCGTCAGCACCATCACCGACCGTGCGCACGAACCCCTGCGCGACACTCTGTAAGGATCTCTCATGCCATTCAGCGACTACCGCACGGCACTCGTCACCGGCGCAAACACCGGAATGGGTGCAAGCGCAACCGAACTACTCACCAAACGCGGGCTCACCGTGTACGGGCTGGCACGGAACAAGGACAAGCTCGACGACGTCGCGAGCCGCACCGGAATGATTCCGTTGGCGGTCGACATCACGGACACAGGTGCACTCGCCGACGCCGTAGCCGGACTGGAGATCGACATTCTGATCAACAATGCGGGCGTTTCGGCAACGGGAAACATTCTCGACGCCTCCGAGGAATCGGTCGATGCGATGGTCGACGTCAACCTGCGGGCCGTCCTGCACCTGTGTCGACTTCTGCTCCCCGGCATGGTCGATCGCGACCTCGGACACGTCGTCAACATCAGTTCCATCGCTGGTCTCTACAACTTCTACGGTCACACCGCCTATCACGCGACCAAAGCTGCGGTGCACCAGATCTCACGCCAGTTGCGCAACGACACCAAGGGCAAGCGCATCCGCGTGACCGAGATCTGCCCGGGACGTGTCGAGACCGAGATATTCGGACGCAACCTCGGAGGCACGCCCGAGGCGATGCAGGAAGCCTGGGACACTTTCTACGAGGGTTTCGAGTCCATCACCACCAAGGACATCGCCGATGCCATCGAGTTCGCCATCGACGCTCCACGCCACGTCAACATGGGCATGATGGAGATCATGCCGACGTTCCAGGTCCCCGGGGGCCTCGACTTCGTACGTCGTAATGACTGATGTGACGATGACCTTGGGAGTGGTCGCCCACGCCGCCGGGGATCTGCGTGTCGAACAGGTGCCGGTTCGGGATCCGCGCGCCGACGAAGCAGTGGTGGAGGTCGCCTTCGGCGGGGTGTGCGGTTCGGACTTGCACTACTGGACACACGGTGCGGCCGGCGAGTCCATTCTGAAGGCCCCGATGTTGCTCGGACACGAGGTCGTCGGAACAGTACTGAACGCGGCCTCGGACGGGTCAGGACCGTTTGCCGGAACGCGCGTTGCGGTCCATCCCGCAACGCCTCGGGCCGGCGAGGTACGGTATCCGCTGGATCGGCCCAACCTGTCCCCCGGCTGCACGTATCTCGGTAGTGCAGCTCGGTTTCCACATACCGAGGGTGCATTCGCCAAGTACGCGGTACTGCCGTCGCGCATGCTCAGACCGCTCCCCGCAGGTCTGGACTTTCGCACGGCAGCGGTTGCCGAGCCCGCCGCGGTGGCCTGGCATGCGGTGTCTCGAGCGGGGGACGTCGCGAACAAGCGTGCATTGGTCATCGGGTGCGGCCCGATCGGCGCACTGGTGGTCGCAGTGCTCGAACGTGCGGGTGCGGCAAACATCACCGCCGTCGACGTTCACGAGTTCCCCCGAGCGATAGCGTCAGAACTAGGTGCGACAACAGTTCTCGACGCCGTCGATTCCGATGCGATCGCCGCGGCCGACGCCGACGTCGTGATCGAATGCTCGGGTAACCGGTTCGGTCTCGAATCCGCAATCCGCGGTGCCACCCGCGGCGGACGAATCGTCATGCTCGGCCTGTTGCCCACCGGAATGCAGCCGGCTCCGTTGTCGTTGGTCATCACCCGCGAGCTCGAGCTGGTCGGGTCCTTCCGATTCAACGACGAGATCGACGAGGTTCTCGAGGCTCTGACCGACGGTTCGCTCGACGCATCGGCCGTCGTCACCCACACCTATCCAGTCGACGACGCACTGGAAGCCTTTGCAGTGGCACAGGACTCGTCGGTCTCCGGCAAGGTCCTGCTCGAATTCTGACCGTTCGCAACGCCCATCCACAGGAGAAATCCATGACCTCCATCACTCTCGCGTCCCGGGTCACCCGCATGCGCGAGTCACCCAGTGTTGCTGCAGCTCAACGTGTTCGCGAGCTGAAGTCACAGGGTCGCGAAATCCTCGACTTGACCGTCGGTGAGCCGGATTTCGACACCCCCGCGCACATCAAGGCCGCTGCGGTCACCGCAATGGATGCAGGCCTGACCAAGTACACACCGGTCAACGGCATCCCCGTACTGCGTGAGGCGATCGGTAAGCGGATACGCGAGAAGACCGGCCTCGACTACGATTCGGGTCGGATCACCATCGGCGGTGGAGCCAAACAAGTCATCTTCCTGGCGTTGATGGCGACCGTCGAAGCGGACGTCGAGGTCATCGTCCCGTCGCCGTACTGGGTCTCGTATCCGGACATGGTCTCGGCGCACGATGGCACCCCGGTGGTGGTCGATTGCCCGGAATCCGAGCATTTTCTGCTCACCCCGGCACGACTGGAAGCAGCGATCACCCCGGCGACCCGCTGGGTCATTCTCAACACCCCGTCGAATCCGACCGGGGCGATCTACACGGCCGAGCAACTCGATGGACTGGCCGACGTTCTGGACCGTCACCCCCACGTCCATGTGCTCTCGGACGAGATCTACGACGAGATAACCTATCTCGACGGTCCGGTGCCGAATCTTCTCGCTGTGGCACCGCGGCTGCAGGATCGTGTGTTCCTCACCAACGGGGTGTCGAAGTCCTATGCCATGACGGGATGGCGGCTCGGTTACGGTGTCGGCAGCCCCGAGTTGGTGGGCGCGATCAACAAGTTGCAGTCACAGTCGTCGTCCTGCCCGTCTTCGATCAGTCAGGCCGCCGCCGCCGAGGCCCTGACCGGTGACCAGAGCTTCGTCACCGAATCCGTTGCCAGCTATCGCCGTCGACGTGACATCACGTTCGAGCTACTGGATGCCATCGAGGGGCTCGAGCCGGTCCTGCCGCAGGGCGCGTTCTACCTCTTCGTCGGGTGCTCGGCATTGATCGGTGCGCGAACACCGGACGGTGACGTACTGGGCACCGATCAGGCCGTCGTGTTGTACCTACTCGATCACGCGTCGGTCGCGACGATCCAAGGGTCGGCGTACGGAGCCGACGGATACTTCCGAGTCTCGTTCGCCACGTCCGAGCACGTCCTGCGCTCTGCCGCTGCCGCCATCTCGACTGCCGTTTCTGATCTCACCCGATAAGGAAGTCTTCTCATGGTTCACGTCACCACCAAGATCGACCGCGCCGACCGAGCCCTCATCGAGGAGCTCGGCACGTTCTCGGCGGCCACCATTCACGAGGCGCAGGGCCGCTCCGGTGCCCTCGACGACGGCATCAAGCCACTCGATCGAGACATGTCGTTCTGTGGATCGGCCTTCACCGTCGTCTGTCATCCCCGAGACAACATCATGTTGCAGGTCGCAATCAGCTACGCGCAGCCGGGCGACGTGCTCATCGTCTCCTCGGGAGATCAGCCCGCCGGCCAGTTCGGCGATGTACTGGCCAATGCCTGTGTCGCTCGGGGCATCTCCGCCCTCGTCACCGACGGGGGTGTACGCGATTCGCGTGAGATTCGCGATCTCGGGTTCCCGGTGTTCAGCAAGTATCTTTGCATCCAGGGGACCGTGAAGGAATCGCTGGGACCCATCAACCAGCCGCTGGTGTTCGGCGGTCAACTGATCTACCCGGGGGACGTCATCAAGGGCGATTGCGATGGTGTGGTGCTCACGCGCCGCGAGAAAGTCCGCTCGGCCATCGACGCGTGCCGCGAACGCGACGCCGCCGAAGCCGAGTTCATCGAGCGGTACAAGCGCGGCGAAACACCGATCCAGGTAAGCAACCTGGCCGGTGTACTCGAGAGCAAAGGTCTGACCGTCGACGCGTAGGTCAGGACAGCGCGTGCCCCAGTTCGGCGGCCTGCGCCGTCAACTGCTCCCCGTCCCGCGCGACCACCACCCGGTCGCAGATCTGCTCGTAGTCCTCCATCGAGCACGCTGCCTGCGCCCAGTAACGGCGGGCTTCGGGGGTGATCCATGCGAGGCGGTGCACCTTGGACCGAATTTTCTCCAACGCGTCGAGTCCGGACGGCCGTCCGTTGCACCGACCGTCCCCGACGATGATCACGGCAGTGCGCTTGTTCAGCACATCCCCGTGCGAGTCCAGGAGATCGGTGAAGGTCTTGCCGTAATCGCTGCTGGCTTCGAGGTCCAATCGAGCGTCCGCAAGTACCGCGGCCAGTGCGCCGTCGCCCGTACTACCGAGCAAGGTGGTCGTCACGTCCACCGGTGCGTCCACGAAGCCCATCACCGTGCACCGGTGCGCGCGCGAATGCATGGCCTGCGCGAGTCGGAGCGCAAATGCGGTGATCGGCCGAACCGAGAGCGAAACATCAGCCAGAACGAGCAGTCGGACCTTGTCGGGTACAGGCGTTTTCGTCACCAGTCGGAAAGGGACACCGTCGGTACGCAGACTCGACCGGACGGTGCGTCGCATGTCGAGCGGGCCACGTGAATGTTCGCGTGGCCGCGGGCGCGGAGTACCCCGCATATGCCGCAACACTTCGTGGCTCGCGCGCTCGATCTCGGCATGCCGGCCAATGGCCTGCACCGCGCCGTCTGCCGGCACCGGCGACGACATCGTCCCGGTCACATCCCCCAGCGCCGCGACGAATGCCTCGACGGCATCGGTGATCCGATCCAGCATTGCGGCACTCAGCTCACCGGAATCACCTCCGTCACCGTAGACGCTGCTCGGATCGTAGGCGTCGAACCACGCCAGGATTCCGGCCGGATCTTGCCAGTTCAGCTGTCCTGCAACCGCTCCACTGGTACTCGACGCCAACTCCCCGGCCGCCGTCGACCCGGAACGCTCGAGGTCCACTGTGTAGGTGACGCCCCGTCTGCCCATGTCGCCGTCGGTATCGATGGACAGATCGTGATCCTCGGACGACAGACTGATGTCGTCGTCGTCCTTGTGCGGGTTGAAGCCCTTGTCGCCCTCGGGAGTATCGAGCAGATCTCCGATCTCGACGGCACGCTCGTTGTACTCGGCGTATTTCGCCGCCTCCTGGTCAGCTCCGACGTCCAGGTCGGTGGGGAGTCCGCCGGCCACCTGCGCGCCGACCGACGAACGATGCTCGTCCACAACGCTTTCTGCCGCGTCCTGGAACATCGACTCGAACGCGAGATCGAAGCCATGCTGTTCATGGTCGTACTTCGCACACGTCGCGCGCAGCGCGGCGCGCAGCACAGTCAGGTCACGTGCCCCGAGAAAACCGAGGACACGTCGTACCTCGATGACCTCGGCCGGCGACGCGGCAACGCCGCAGCGCCGCAGAATTCGCCCGAATACCGCCGCCAACACATCGAGCAGTACCGACGGCGTGAACGGCGCGACAGCAGTCATCGCCGAATCCCGATGCCGCCCTTGTCGCGTCCGCCGTGGCCACGGAACGCGGTCGCCGTCGTGTTCGCGACGACTCCCAGCGACGTTGCCGCAGGCGATGACTCCACGGCCGGCCCAGCCATCGCGATCTTCATGTCCGACGAGTATTTGACAAGCGCGGCGAGCAGGTACTTGCGCGTCTCGTCGGTGTGGCCGAGGACCGACGCGATACGAGCCGCGTCGATCACTTCCGAGATCGACGGGCTCTTGCGTAGCGGTAGCTCACGCAATTCCGTTGCCAGTGCGACGATCTCGGACACGATGTGGGCGGGCACCTCGGGAGCGCGAGCGGTGACGATCTCTCGTTCGCGCGCCGCGGTCGGGTAGTCGAGGTGGAAGTGCAGGCAGCGCCGCTTGAGCGCGGAGGACAGCTCACGAGTGTCGTTGGAGGTCAATATCACCCACGGATCGCTGCGTGCGGTGAACGTACCGACCTCGGGAATGGTCACCTGTTTCTCGGCGAGCACCTCGAGCAGCAGTGCCTCCATGGACTCCTCGGTGCGATCGACCTCGTCGACGAGCAGAACCACCGGCTCCTCGGACAGAACCGATTCCAGTAGGGGACGCACCGACAGGAACGGTTCGGAATACAAACCGAAGTCTTTGGCCGCAAGCATCTTCGAGGCGTCGTCGATGTCGGTGACGTGCTGGGTGAGCGCACCGATGTGTTCGCGCAGCATCTGCACGTGCAGGAGCTGCTTGGCGTAATCCCACTCGTACAGCGCCCGGTTGTCGTCGAGACCCTCGTAGCACTGCAACCTCACGAGCTTCCGACCGCTCGCCGCAGCAAGGGATTTCGCCAGCTCCGTCTTGCCTACGCCCGCAGGCCCTTCGAGCAGAAGCGGGCGATCGAGCGCTGTCGCCAGATGCACCACCGTGGCGAGGTCGTCGTCGGCGATGTAGTCCTGCTCCCCGAGCGCGCGCTGCAGATCGGCCGCGTCGGTGAATCGAACGGTGCCGGTGTCGTCGCTACGCACTGTCGACAGCGAGGTCATGTGTTTCCCTTCGGACGGCGGCTGCGCCGCACGTGAACGGAACTTCGTACCCTGCTACGAAGTTCCGTTCACATGGGTGGCGGTTAGTACGACTCGTTGATCGCGTGCGAGACGACGGGGATCATCGACTCGACGGTGACCTCACGGGGGTTGCCCGGGGTGCACCAGTCTTCCTGGATATGCTCGGAGATCTTCAGAACCGACTTCTCGTCGCCCTTGATCACGTCACCCTTGCCGGCGTACTTGCCAGTGTTCATCCGGTTCTTGTCGTACGTCGCGGAACGGATCGATCCGAAGTTGTCGGGAATGCCGACGTCCTTGGCGAGCCGGATGGCGGCTTCGACGGCAGCGTCGGCGGCCTGAACGGTGGTCATGTTCTTGGTGTCGACGCCCATGGCCACGGCGATCTCCGCATAGCGCTCGTAGCGTGAGGGCAGGTTGTACTCCCACACGCGCGGCAGAGCGATGGCGTTGTTCAGGCCGTGAGCGCTGTCGTAGAACGCGCTGATCGCATGCGAGATCGAGTGAATGACACCGAGTCCGCCGGAGTTGAATGCTTGCGTGGCGATGTACTGGGCGTTCATCATGCCCTCACGAGCCTTCAGATTGCCCGGGTCGTACACGGCCTCGCGAAGATGCTTGGACACCAGGCCGATCGAGTAGATCGCGTTACCCAGCGACGGCGCGAAGTCGAGACGCGAGACGTACGGCTCGGCACCGTGCGCAAGAACGTCGAATCCACAGAACGCTGTCCACTGCTGGGGGCAGGTGTAGTACAGCAGCGGATCGTCCAGTGCCAGAGTCGGTGTGGACGCCTCGTCGAAGGCGAGCCACTTGTGCGGCTTCTCCATGTCCGAGGTGTCGGTGATGACGTACGCCCAGGAGGTCTCCGAACCTGTACCGGCGGTGGTCGATACGGCGATGTGCGGCGGGTTCTGCTTGTTCGTGGACTTGGAGAATCCCTCGAACTCGTTGATGTTGCGGCCGTCGTGGGCGACGACGACGCGAATGCCCTTGGCTGCGTCGTGGCTCGAGCCACCACCGACGGAGATGACGCTGTCGCACTTCTCCTTCTGGTAGAGCGCGGCACCGTCCATGACGTTGTAGTCCTTGGGGTTGGACTCGATCTTGTCGTAGAGGACCACCTCGACGCCCTGGTACTCGATCTTGCCGATCAGTTCCTCGATGATGCCCGACCCGCGTAGACCGGTCGTGACGAGCAGCGAGCGCTTGAACCCGAGTTCCTTGGCCTCGACGCCGATCATGTCGTGGGCACCGACTCCCAGCTTGGCGCGCGGCAGCGGGTGAAACTCCTTGATGGGAAATTCCCAGATCTGATTGAGCTCGATAACCATCGGTGTCTCCTCGGTGAGTGTGAGTCGAAGACGCCTTCCTCTGTGATCGGCGTCTCACTGATGACCACACTGTCTGCCCGGCCCCGCGATGGGAACACCCAGCCGGGCGAACTCTGCCAACGACGCACCGAACTACCCGATCGGGCAGGGCTCCTCGCTCATCCTCGGCAGGGGTCACTCGACCGAGATTGCTGCACTATCGATTACGACGCCGAGCCACCGAGAACCCGAGAACCGAGATCAGCGCGAGCGCGATGACGAACGCCCCGTACACCTCCACCGTCGTGCTGAGCCCCAATCGGTGGACGGCCAGTCCGGCGACCACCGCCGGCACGCTGAACGCGAGATAGCTGATGACGAACGTCGTGGCGAACACTCCACCGCGCTCTGCTGCGGGAACCAGAGTGCCGAGTGTGCGCATCGCACCGAGAAAAGTTGCTCCCCAGCCTGATCCGGCGATCACAGCCCCGACGAAGTACAACACGATCGAGCCGATCTGCACCGACACCAGAGTGAGTGCGACGCCGGCCGCCAGCACCGTGGCCCCGATCATCATCACCGCGCGGGGAAACCCGTTGCGCACCACAGCAGCTGCCACTGCTCCCGAGGCGAACAGCGCGAAAATCTCGAGTCCACCGACGATGTGGTTGTCGATGCCGAAAACGGTGCCGACGATCGACGGACCGAGCGACAGGTGAAACCCGCCCAATGACCAGGTCGCGAACACAGCAGGAGCGATGAGGAAGAACGGTGCCCGCACGGACTTCGGAATCGACGCTCGCGGCAGCAGCGTCGACGCGAGGTGGCGTCGGGAATCGAAGCCGCGCATCGCCGACGTCTCCGGCACGAACAGCAGCGCCACCGCGAGGACGAGCGCCGCGGCGATCAGCAGCGCGAACACGAGAATCTGGGGCGCAGGTGCCAGTTGCACGAGCAACCCGGCACCGAGCGCCCCGCCCGCCAACCCCAGGGAGGGCGCGATGCTGTTGAGCAACGGCCCGGTGGAGACGTTCGGCTGCAGATCGATGACCGCTGCACTCATCGCACCCGTGGCCGCGCCTGCTGCTATTCCCTGCACGACGCGTGCCGCGATGAGGAGCGGCACGCTGTCGGCGACGATGAACAGCACCAGGCTGACAACCAACAACAGCAGCGACGCGATCAGGATCGGCTTGCGTCCGATGTGGTCCGACAGGCTGCCGACGGTGAGCAACGTCGACAGCAATGCGACCGCGTAGACGGCAAAGATGACCGTGAGCGTGATCGCGCTGAATCCCCAGGACTGCTGGTAGACCGGATACAACGGTGACGGTGCTGCCGAGGACGCCATCAGCACGATGAAGGCGACACCGACCACCCAGAAGGCGTACCGGTGCGGCATCCTCACCGCAGTCCTTCCGGTACTACCCCGCGTTTCCACGTCGACCATGTGTTGTCCCTCCACCGCAGCGACCGTTACCTCAGTGAAGGACAACGCGTAGGACGGTCTCGCATTCCCGGCGACTCAGAATCGGTGTGCTCCTGCGCCGTCGAGCAGCAGCTGTCCTTCGCGATAACGCTGCGCGCTCGCAGGCAATTCGCCCTCGACCCCACTGAGCCACACCGATACGCGCCCGGTTCCGGAAGTGGCCGAACCGACCTCGTCGACGCGTCGGATCGTCTGGTTGGCCACGGCCTCCGCGCTGTCGAACATCGTCACCACGGTGGGCAGCTGCGCCACGATCTCGTCGAGCACCAGCGGGTAGTGCGTGCACCCCATCACGATGGACTCGACGTCGTCCGGAGTGGACGCCACTGCAGCGGCGATCGCTGCGCTGATACCAGGAGCGTCACCGCGGTCGATCGCATCGGCAAGACCATGGCAGGCCACACTCGTCACCGTCCGATGCGACGCGAACTCCTCGATCAAGCGCGCTTGATACGCACTTGCCGTCGTTGCCGCCGTCGCCCAGATCGCGATCCGATCACTCACCGCCGCAGCGGGTTTGATCGCCGGTACGGTCCCCACCACCGGCACGGAATCGCCGAGCGCGGCCCGCACGTGGCTCAGCGCCGTCACACTGGCGGTATTGCACGGGAGCACGACCACCTCGGCACCGAGGTCGACGGCATGCTGCGCGGTACCGACCACCCGGTCGATGACCCACCGGTCCGGCTTGGGGCCCCATGGAGCGTTGTCGGGGTCCATCATCAGCACCAGATCGAGCTCGGGACGCAGGCTGCGCAGCCGTGCAGCCGTCGGGACCATTCCCAGGCCCGAGTCGATCAGTGCGACGATCATGCCAGCGCTTGCTCGACGTCACCGACCAGATCGGCACCGTCCTCGATACCGACCGACAGCCGCACCAGGTCGTCGGGAACTTCGAGCAACGAACCGGCCGTCGACGCGTGGGTCATTGCACCGGGGTGTTCGATCAACGATTCAACGCCACCCAGGGACTCTGCGAGAGTGAAGATTTCGGTCTTCGCGCAGAAGTCCAGTGCTGCCTGCTTGCCGCCGGCCAGGCGCACCGAGACCATGCCACCGAAGCGTCGCATCTGCTTCGCGGCGACCGCGTGAGACGGGTGCGATTCGAGTCCGGGGTAGATGACCTGCGAGATGGCCGGGTGCCCGTCGAGGAATTCGACGATCTTTTCGGCGTTGTCGCTGTGCCGTTCCATCCGCAGCGCGAGGGTCTTGATGCCGCGCAAGGTCAGGAACGCGTCGAACGGCCCCGGAACTCCGCCCGCTCCGTTCTGCAAGAACGCGAACGCCGTATCGAGTTCTTCGCTGTCGGTCACCAACGCGCCGCCGACGACATCGGAATGTCCGCCGATGTACTTGGTGGTCGAATGCAGCACCACGTCGGCACCGAGGCTCAGGGGCTGCTGCAGGTACGGCGACGCGAACGTGTTGTCGACGACGAGCTTGGCCCCACCCTCGTGCGCGACGCCCGACAGCGCCTCGATGTCGCCGACGTTGAGCAACGGGTTGGTGGGCGTCTCGACCCAGACGAGCTTGGTGTTCGGGCGCATCGCTGCGCGCACCTCGTCGACATCCGACACCGCGGCCACCGAGTACTCGATGCCCCACTGGGTGAAGACTTTGTCGATCAATCGGTACGTGCCGCCGTAGGCGTCGTTGGGGATGACGAGATGGTCGCCGGGACGCAGCGCCGAACGCAGCAAGCAGTCGGTCGCCGCCATGCCCGAGGAGAACGCCCGACCGTAGGTGCCCGACTCGATGGCCGCGAGATTCGCTTCGAGCGGCCGACGCGTCGGGTTGCCGGTACGCGCGTACTCGAATCCGTTGCGCATACCGCCGACGCCGTCCTGGGCGAAGGTGGAGCTGGCATAGATCGGCACGTTCACTGCGCCGGTCAGCGGATCCGGCTCGTAGCCGGCGTGAACCGCCTTGGTGGAAAAGCCCTGCCAGGACGTGTTGTCTGCCTTGCTGCGCTGCTCACTCATGGCCTCCACACTAATCGGCCTGCTGCGCCCGGCGGGGGCGTGGGTAACCTGCGAAGACAACCCCCAGCGGAAAGAGGCACCGTGGCCAACTCCCAGAGCGTCGACGAACTGTTCGCGATCGATTCACTCCTCGACGACGAGGAACGCCAGATCCGGGACACCGTGCGCAAGTTCGGCAACGAGCGCATCCGCCCGCACATCGCCGACTGGTTCGACGAGGGCACGGTACCGGCGCGAGAGCTCGCCAAGGAACTCGGCTCGCTCGGCCTGCTCGGCATGCACCTCGAGGGCTACGGCTGCGCCGGAACGTCCGCGACGGCATACGGCCTGGCCTGCCTCGAACTCGAGGCCATCGACTCCGGCATCCGCTCACTGGTCTCGGTGCAGGGCTCGCTGGCGATGTTCGCAATCTGGAAGTACGGGTCCGAGGAACAGAAGCAGCAGTGGTTACCGGGAATGGCGGAGGGATCGCTGATCGGCTGCTTCGGACTCACCGAGGCCGACTACGGGTCGAACCCCGGCGGCATGCTCACCCGCGCCAAGCGCGACGGTGACGACTGGATCCTCAACGGCAGCAAGATGTGGATCACCAACGGACCGGTCGCCGACGTCGCCGTCGTCTGGGCGCAGACCGACGACAAGATCCGTGGTTTCGTCGTACCGACCGACACACCGGGATTCACCGCGAACACGGTCAAGAAGAAGCTCTCGCTGCGTGCCTCGATCACGGGTGAGCTGGTTTTCGACGACGTACGGCTCCCTGCCGATGCGGTGCTGCCCGAGGCCCGCGGCCTGAGCGGACCGTTGAGCTGCCTCAACGAGGCCCGCTTCGGCATCGTCTTCGGCGCGATGGGCGCAGCTCGGGACTGCATCGAGTCGGCCATCGAGTACTCGAAGACCCGCGCGGTGTTCGACAAGCCCCTCGCCGGATACCAGATCACTCAGGCCAAGCTCGCGAACATGGCCCTCGAACTCGGCAAAGGGCAGCTACTCGCCCTGCACCTGGGCCGGCTCAAGGACAAGGGCGAGCTGCCGGGTGAGCGGGTGTCGCTCGGCAAGCTCAACAACGTGCGTGAGGCCATCAAAATCGCGCGAGAATGCCGAACGATCTTGGGGGCCAACGGGATCACGCTGGAGTACCCGGTGCTCCGACATGCCAACAACCTCGAATCCGTGCTCACGTACGAGGGCACATCCGAGGTCCATCAACTGGTGATCGGGCAGGCACTGACCGGCTCGAGCGCGGTGCGATAGAGAGCGGCTGCGCCGCAGGTGAGTGGAACTTCGTGACGGGTTCACGTGGTCGTCGCAACGAGCAGTCGTTTGTTGTACTCCTCGAGTGGAGTATCCCATCCCAGGGTTTTTCTTGGGCGGTTGTTCAGTAGAGCGGCGACCTCGTCGAGTCGTTCAGGACCGTGCACCGACAGATCGGTGCCCTTCTTGAAGTACTGACGGAGCAGACCGTTGGTGTTCTCGTTGGTTCCCCGCTGCCACGGGGAGTGCGGATCGCAGAAGTAGATCTGCACCCCTGTGGCGACGGTGATCTCGGCGTGCTTGGCCATCTCCCTCCCCTGGTCCCAGGTGATCGAACGCATCAGTGCCGCAGGCAGTTCCGTGATTTTGGCCGCCATCGCCTCGGCCACCGACGCGGCAGAATGATCGTTGGGCAGATGCAGCAACATCACCAACCTCGACGTGCGTTCGACCAATGTTCCGATCGCCGACCCGCCCTTGGTACCGATGATCAGATCACCCTCCCAATGCCCGGGAACCTGACGATCGGCGACATCGGCGGGCCGCTCGGAGATGTTGACCATCCCCGGGATTCTCGATCGCCGTTCGGTGGTCCGACGATGCGCAAGCCGCACCGGCCGACCCGTCCGAAGATGCCTGGTCAGCTCCTTGGTCAGGCCACCTTTGCTCTGAACGTAGAGGGTCTGGTAAATCGTTTCGTGCGACACGTGCATCTCCGGCGAATGAGGAAATTCCTTCCTCAGTGTCGCCGAGATCTGCTCC
>NZ_JASHKQ010000028.1 GCF_030056795.1 Rhodococcus sp. IEGM 1381
ACAGCACCTCCGGGGCGAGCGAGACGATCTTCATGAACTTCTTCTCACGCAGCTCGCGGCCGACCGGGCCGAAGATACGGGTTCCACGGGGATCGTTGTCCGGCTTGATCAGCACAGCAGCGTTCTCGTCGAAGCGGATGTACGAGCCATCCGCACGACGGCGCTCCTTGACGGTGCGGACGATGACGGCCTTGACGACCTCACCCTTCTTGATGTTTCCACCGGGGATGGCGTCTTTCACCGTAGCTACGATGATGTCGCCGATTCCGGCGTAGCGACGTGACGAGCCACCGAGAACGCGGATGCAAAGGATTTCCTTCGCGCCCGTGTTATCAGCGACGCGTACTCGCGACTCCTGCTGAATCACTCACTTCTCCTTGACCTGGATGTACGTACGTGCCGGATTTCCGTCCCGACACGCGCGGTCGGCTGCCGGGTACGGGCGCACAAGGCACACCGCTGCCACAGGCAACCGGTCAAGTGTAGGGGAACGAGTCACCTGGATCCAAATCCAGCCAGGTAAATAAGCAAGTAGTCCAACACGCGCAAGAAACGAACCACCAGTATGGTTTCCACCGATACGTCCCATTCTCCAACCGTGAAGGTGGCATGAAGAACTCGCAGGTCGACGATTGGCCGCTTCCACTCGACCGAGCTGCATGTCTCATCGGGGCCCCCGGTGATGCGATCGCCGTTGCCCTCGACGACCTGTCCGCCGCAGGGCCCGCGGTCATTCGAGTCCATACCGAACCCTCGAATATGCAGTCGCGATACACCGAGCAGATTCTCGGCGCGCTCACCCAAGCCGCCATCGATCTGTTTCCAGCTTGGTTACCCGAGGCGGAGAACGTGCAAGGCCACAGCTCACTCGACTACGCCGCGGTTCGGATACATGTACGACGCCTATCGGCTCGGAGCGCTCACTACGGGCCGTTCCTAGCGGACCTCGCGCAGCGCTCGCTATTGGGCGATCCGACGGCACGCCATGGACGCTTCTCCGACGCCGAGGTAGCTGAAGGCTTGGCCGGCGTACTCGGCACTAGCTGGGAACGAGAGAAAGTGGCCCTGGTGATCAGCGCGGACGAGCTGACCACACCTCAACAGGGTGCCCTCGCGTCGGCCTCGGAATGGCTTGCGGCCCGCGGCTTCGCCGTCTGGCTCGTCGACAACCCGGTACCGACCGTGGAGCGAATGTCCGTCGTGTATGTGGCTTTGCCCGAGTACCTGCAGGCCGTCGACGACTCCGACGCCCGCAAACGGCCGGAATCGACCGTGGAGTTCCCGGCCGTTGCCGGAAGACCTCATCCCAGCAGCGCCATCGAAAAACAGGTCGAGAAGGAATTGTCCCGTCGCGCATGGGCCTCGGGCCGGCGGCTGAACCATCCGTTCCAGTTCAGCCTGATCGCGGAGAAATATTTTCTCGATATTGCCTGGCTCGACGACATGTTCGTCGTCGAACTCGACGGGAACGAGCATTTGTCCCCGTGGCGTCGAGCGCGCGATCGGAGACGCGACGAGTTCCTGCGTGGTCTGGGCTACTACGTGCTCCGGATTCCGAACGAGCACGTGTTGGCAGACATGTGGCAAGTTATCGACGAGATAGAGGCCGCCCTCCACGAACATCGCTCCAACCGAACTTCCACGACGAACGCCCTCACCGCCGCGAAAGAAGGACAACACCCGTGACTACCGATCTGACATTCGTCGAACGGACCACACTGCTCGTACTGATGGCGGAATCCCGACCAGTAAAGAACACTGAGTTGTCCACATTGGGGTCTCGGCTCGAAGCCATAGAACGTAAAAACCTGGTGTCACGTCGACTGATAACGGCTCCAAAGGTAGGCCGAGGGCTCGTCCTGGAGTTGACCGACGCAGGATGGCAACTCGCCGCCGAGGAATTCAAACGATTGTCCGTCACGTCCAAGTTGGGTGGTAAAGCATATGCCACCCTTGTACTTGCCCTCATCCGTCATCTCGAACGCGTGGGCACAGAACCCAACGAAGTGTTCCTTCCCGTCGCGGCGGAGTCGACGCCGCCTGCGGGCGACTCCAAGCCCGTGATCACCGGCCATGTCGAGCCTGAAGTGGTGGAGCCACCGGCACCGGCCGACGTCGAGACCCGCATCCGCTCCGCTTACCACCGGCTTGCTCGCGAGCCGAAGGCGTTCGTTTCGCTCACGCGACTTCGAGCCGATCTCGCCGGACTCGACCGACGCGCAGTCGATGACACCCTGAGCTCCCTTTACCGCGAACAGAAGATCAATTTGATTCCAGAAGCGAATCAGAAGACCCTCACCGACGAAGATCGTTCTGCTGCACTGCATATCGGCGGCCAGAACCGACACATGGTGACAATCAAATGACGATGACTTCTGCAGAACACGACGCGCTGTCTTCGATTCAGCTGACGTGGGCACCCACACCCGACGATGTGTGGCGTACCAACGAGCTTCACGTCGACGGAATCAACGAGGCAGCCGTCGACAGCGTGATCAAGTCGTTCGACAGCGCGCGCACTCGCCCCGTGTCCAAGCCCTTGGGAGTCGTGATCCAGGGGGCTGCCGGGTCCGGAAAGACGCACATGCTCGGTCAGATTCGAGAGCGAGTTCAGCAGCGCGGCGGATACTTTTTTCTCATTGAATTGTTGGACGAGAAGGCATTCTGGGATTCGGTGCTGCACGGAATCCTGACCGACCTGGAGAGGCCCACACCGAACTTCGACAGCCAGCTCGAGAAGCTGCTGTGGGATCTCGGCACGTTGGCAGGCCTAGGTCGAGTCGAATGCCGGGCAATACAGGGCGAGCGAACCGTGACGCCCGATTTGATTGCGCAGTTCATCGAATCGCTCCGTCGCAAGTACCCGAAAGTCAAGGATGCACGCCACATTTTGCGGGCTCTGGTCCTTGCAGCCAGCGCGGACTTCGACCTCCAAGACCTCGGCGATGCATTCCTCAGATCGAACGACGCACTGGACCACGAGCAAAGGACGTACTGGGGACTACCCAATGCGGTGTTGACCTCACAACAAGTAGCACGAGACATTTCGTGGCTGCTGTCGCTGAGCGCGCCTACCATCGTTGCAGTCGATCAGATCGACACGCTGATTGCGCAGTCGCGCCAGCAGACCGACAGCGACACCGGCACATTCACTCCCGAGCAAGGTACGCAACTGGACAGTATTGCGCACGGCCTCATGGGGTTACGTGAAAATCTGGTCAGCACTGTTCCGGTTGTCTCCTGCCTTCCCGCAGCGTGGACTTTCATCGCAGACAACACCGTCGAGTCCGTCAAGGATCGATACCCCGTCAAGGAATCGCTGAGCCAGATTCCGACCAGGGAGATCGGCGTCGAAATCGTCGCAAAGCGGTTTGCTGCCCAGTACGCAGAAGCCAACTTCACTCCCCCGCATCCGACGTGGCCGATCGCGCCCGAGGCCTTCGACGACGTCATCACTTACAACCCTCGAACGCTCCTCCGGGCCGTAAACGACCACATACAATTCTGCCTGCGCAGCGACAAGATCACCGAGCTCTCCGATCTCTCGAAGAGCTCTAATGTACCCATTGGGCCGAAGCCAGGAACTACCGAAACGACCGATTTCGCAAAACTCGACGCCCGATTCGCCGATCTCAAGGCCGATGCGGATCTGGCCGCACTCGATGCAGATGACGAGGACGATGAGGTACCGGCGATTCTCGGTGCGGGGCTGGACGCCTGGATCGTCGAGGCGGGCACTGTCGAGCACAAGTTCACTCGGGACGCGGACCCCGGACGTAAACCGGCCCTACACGGTCGAATCCGACGTATTCTCGATGACATTACGGACGATCAGGAACACTGGGGCTTTCGTGCGATCGCCGCAAGCCATCCAATTTCCGTTCAAAACCGTATTCAAAAGGCTTGCACTGCAGCAGGTTTAACTCAAGGAACCGAAAAGCGTCGGCTGGTGATTTTGAGGAATACGCCATGGCCGGGCGGGCCCAAGACAGCCAAGACGGTGAGCGCGTTCGAGGATGCAGGCGGGACCGTGGTCGAATTCAGCGAAACTGACCTTCGGACCTTGTCCGCTCTGCGGACCATGAGGGACGAGAAGGATGAGAACCTACAGCAGTGGCTCGTCGCGCGACGACCCGCTCACCAGGTGGCGTTGTTGCGTGAGGTGCTGCCCGACCTGACCGACGATTCCAATCCGGCCGAACGGAAGGCGACGCGGCCGGCGACGACCGACCCCGGCCTCTTTCCCGTGAACGAGGTGGGGACGGCAAGCGCCGAGCCTGAGAAGGCATCCTCAGCTACACCAACGCGCAGGCCCAACCTTTCGGACACCGCGATTCCTCTGGGCACCCCCGCAGGCGGTGGCGCAGAAGTGAGTGTCGAGTTGGAGACTCTACGCAAGCACACTGCGATCTTCGCCGGATCCGGCTCGGGCAAAACGGTTCTGATTCGCCGACTCCTCGAGGAATGCGCATTGAAGGGCGTTTCTGCCATCGTGCTGGACCCGAACAACGACCTGTCTCGATTGGGGGTCGAATGGCCCACCGGCGAACGAACGTGGACCGATGGGGATGAGGCAAAGGCTCGCGACTACTTCGGCGGGAGTGAAGTAGTCGTGTGGACTCCGCGCCGAAATGCGGGTCGACCGTTGAGCTTTCAGCCACTGCCGAACTTTGCCGACGTCATCGACGACCCGGACGAGTTCGACTCGGCAGTCGAGAGCGCGCTTGCATCACTTGCACCTCAGGCAATGGCAATTGGCCGCACAGCCAAAGGACGGCAGATGATGGCCGTTCTGCGGCAGGCATTGGTCGACTTCGGCCGGCGATCACAAGGGAGCCTCGATGACTTCATCGACCTCCTGGAGAACTTCCCGGAGGATGCGAGCACGCTCAAGAACGGGGTCAAGATTGCCTCGGACCTGGCTGAGAACCTCAAGGCGTCCACGACGACGGACCCCTTGTTCGGCGGTGCGGGCGCATCGGCTGATCCGGGCATGCTGCTGACACCGAGCGCCGGTAAGCACGCACGGATTTCGGTAATCAACATGTCGGGATTGACGACGGCATCGCAAAAGGAGAACTTCGTCAACCAGCTTCAAATGGCGCTGTTTGCGTGGATCAAGAAGAACCCTGCCGGGGACAAGCCGTTGGGCGGGCTCTTCGTTCTCGACGAGGCACAGAATTTCGCGCCGTCCGACCGCGCCACGATCTGCCTACACAGCACTCTGGCGCTGGTGTCGCAGGCGCGGAAGTACGGCCTAGGAATGGTATTCGCAACGCAGGCTCCGAAGGGGCTCAACAACAAGATTCCAGGCAATTGCGCGACGCAGTTCTACGGGCGCCTGAACGCCCCGGTTCAGATCGAAGCCGCCAAAGAGGTCGCCCGAGTCAAGGGAGGGACCGTTCCTGATATCGGCAAACTTCCCGCCGGTGAGTTCTACACGGCGGTGGAGGAATCTGTGTTCGTTCGAACCAAGACACGGCTCTGCCTGTCCTACCATCCCAAGAGCCCTCCCACCGAGGAGGAAGTGATAGCTCTGGCTAAACGCTGAGAGCCCATTTCCGGAGACGCGCCGACCGAATCCGCAGACTGCAGTATCACAGTACGCACGTACCGACTCGGCGGCTGGCGAAGGAGACTGTGTCAAGCCGGCCATGCGAGGCGCCCATGTACGGTTTTCGGGAGGGGCACAAAGTTGAACGGCGCGAACATCGGGGGTTTCGATGCTGTTGCCAGCATCAGCGTCGACCGGTGACACACGAGTAACCCCTGGGCATACAACGGAACGGAGTAACTGGTGAGCGACGGTCTGACTAGCGTGGAAACGGCTGTCCTACTTGTGCTGATGGCTGAGGCGAGGGCCGTCACCAACACTGAACTTCGCCGCTTTGGGCCACAACTCGCTATGGCCTCACGCAAGAAGCTCACGCAAATGGGGTTAGTCGAAGTCGACGCATCGAAACGGCCAGTGACCCTGGAGCTCACTGACACTGGCTGGAAGTTCTGCACAGATCTGATGGGCACCGAACCGGCCGATCGGTCGAACGGATTCGATCGCGCGCTATTCACCGTTCTTGCGGGCCTCCGGCGGTGGTTGGACCAGTCCGGGTCTCGGCCATCCGAGATCTTCTCACCGCGGCGGCCTGAGGACCAAGCAGTCGAGCAGGCTAAAGGTACCGCCGACATCGAAGCCTCGATTCGCGCGGCCTACGCGCGGCTCGCACGTGAACCCGGCAGCACGGTTCGACTCTCGCGATTGCGAAACGAGTTGCACGACATACCGAGAACGGATCTCGACGACGCTCTCGCACGCCTGCGGCGAGCTTCGGACGTCTCGCTGATCCCCGAAGAAAATCAGAAGACGCTCACGGACGAGGAACGTGCTGCAGCCGTCGTCGTCGGTAATCAGCAGAACCACCTTCTCTCGATCGAACCATGATGGGCGTTGAGTCGACGATGACGGACAACGAGCAGATCCGGGCCCTCGAATCGGTGCGGCTGAGCTGGGCACCGACACCCGACGACGTGTGGCGTTCGCAATCGAACGTGCATGTGCCGGGGATGCACGAGCGGGTGTTCCTCGAAGTGATGAATGCGTACGACGCCGCCGACGCGTCCGATGACGCCAGCCCTCTCGGTGTCGTCGTGCGTGGGCCAGCAGGCTCGGGCAAGACGCACCTACTGGGCCAGGTACGTGAGGAAGTACAGCTCAAAGGAGGCTACTTCTTCCTGATCCGGCTCCTCGACGCCGCCGGATTCTGGCGCTCGACGCTGATGGGGATGCTCGACGACCTGATGCGCCCGTCCGGTCGAGGATCCGACAGTCAGCTCGGTCTGCTGCTTCGACGCCTGTGCGAGATCGGCGACATGTCCGAGGACCAGCGCGCAAAGATCATGGGCGAGAACATGATCGATGCCGAGACGCTGGATGCCTTCGTCACCGCGGTGTACAAGGTGCATCCCCGCCATCGCCGGACGTCACAGCACACACTGCGCGCGCTGGTGCTGTCCATTGCCCCGGACTCGGCGGTTCAGGACCTGGGCGATGCATACCTGCAGTCCATCGACGACGTCGATCCCGAGGAGTTCTCGGGGTGGGGAATTCGCCGCGCCGAGCTCGGTCATCAGGGCATCGCCGAGAACATTTCTCGACTGCTCGCGATCACCGGCCCGACGATTCTCGCGATCGACCAGATAGACACGCTGGTCGCCCAGTCGCGCACCGGATCCGATCAGGAGTTCGCCGACGCACAGGAGGACAAGGTCGTCGAACAGCTCGCGCACGGGCTGATGTCCCTGCGCGAGACACTCCCCCGCACCGCCTCGGTACTGTCGGCTCTGTCGAGTGCGTGGGAACTGATCGCCGCCCGCGGAGTCGCTCCCATGCGAGACCGTTTCCGAGTCACCCAGTCGCTCAAGCCGATTCCGTCGTCGGATATCGGTCGTCTGCTGCTCGGACGACGCCTGGCAGCATGCTTCCTCGAAGCCGGCTTCACTCCGCCGCACCCGACATGGCCGGTGGCCCCCGACGCGTTCGAGCAAGCCCCGGACTTCACTCCGCGCCAACTGCTCATCGCCGTCGACCGCCACATCAGGCACTGCCTCGACACCGGCGTCGCGTCGGAGCTGACGAGCTTCACCGACCGGTCCGGTCCGGCAGACGCGCCGGACCTTCCCACAGCGCGGGTCAACGAACTCGACACACTCGACGATCGCTACCGGCAACTTCGCGATCAGGTAGACGTCTCCGTTCCGCTGCGACCCGACAGCGAGGACTCGATCGTCCCCGCGTTGCTGTCCGCGGGCCTGACCGCGTGGATTCACGAACACCAGTCGTCCGACGACAGCCTGGCCCAGGACCCGCCCCCGAGCGGCAAGCCTGCCCTGCACGCCCGGCTACGCCACACCGTCGACACCGATACGGACGACGAGGAGCACTGGTGCTTCCGCGCGGTGACGTCCGGCAACGCTCGGGCCGCGCTGGCCCGAGTGGAGCGTGCAGTGACCACGGCGGGACTGCGCATCGACATGCCCAAACGGCGGCTGATTCTGATCAGGAACGACCCGTGGCCCAACGGAGCGAAGACCGAGCAGACGATTGCAGCCCTGCGCCGCGCCGGAGGCATCGTGGTGCCGTTGAGCGACGAGGACCGTCGGGCTTTGGCGGCCCTGTCGATCCTGCTGAGCGAGAACTCCCCTGCACTCACGTCCTGGCTCCTCGCGCGCAAGCCGGCACACGACGTCGAATTGTTCGGGGCGGTGCTGCCTGCCGTGAGTGTCGTCGACGACGACACGGCGCTCATCGAACCGGAAACCCCGATCACTGCTCCGGCACCGGCCGCATCGCGTCGGCCGTCCATCGTGGTGGGTGCCGAATTGAGCACCGGCGCTGATGTCGCGGTTCCGCTCGAAGCGTTGCGCAAGCACACTGCGATCTTTGCTGGCTCCGGCTCGGGCAAGACGGTACTGATCCGTCGCCTTGTGGAAGAGTGTGCGCTGCAGGGTGTTTCGGCGATCGTCCTCGACGTCAACAACGACCTTGCTCGGCTCGGCACCGCATGGCCGGAAGACGAGCGAACCTGGCCGCCCGGGGACGAAGCCAAAGCGACGGCATACCTGCGCGACACCGATGTCGTCGTCTGGACGCCGCGTAAGTCTGCAGGTCGCCCGCTCAGTTTCCAACCACTTCCCGATTTTGTCAGCGTCCTCGGCGACGACGACGAGTTCGACGCCTCCGTCGAGTCCGCACTGGCCTCGCTCGAACCGGCCGCCGGCGTTCTCGGTACATCGCAGAAGGCCAAACACGGTCGAGCCGTGCTGAAGTCGGCACTCGATCTGTTCGGTCGACGGCCGCACGGTGGCAATCTCACCGACTTCATCGACTTGCTCGAGGAATTCCCCGAGGACGCCAGCGAGATGCGCGACGCCGTCCGCATCGCTGCCGGCCTGGCCGAGAATCTCAAAGCCGCCGCCGCGAACGATCCGATGTTCGCCGGAGCAGGTACACCGGTCGATCCGGCTGTTCTGCTGACGCCGGTCGCGGGCAAGAAGGCCAGGGTGTCGGTGATCAACCTGGCCGGTCTGACCACCGACGAGCAGAAGCAGAGCTTCGTCAACCAGCTGCAGATGGGGTTGTTCGCCTGGATAAAGAAGAATCCTGCGGGCGACCGGCCGCTGGGCGGACTGTTCGTCATGGACGAGGCGCAGAACTTTGCGCCGTCGGACAGGACGACCGCGGCGACACACAGCACTCTCGCGCTGGCGTCGCAGGCTCGCAAGTACGGGCTCGGTCTCGTGTTCGCGACCCAGGCCCCCAAGGGCCTGCACAACCGCATTGCAGGCAACGCGTCGACTCAGTTCTACGGCCTGTTGAACAGCCCGTCGCAGGTCGATGCGGCCAAGGAGATGGCGCGAGTCAAGGGGGGTTCCGTTCCCGACGTCGGGCGTCTGCCTGCCGGTCAGTTCTATGCAGCCGTGGAAGGTGCCGAGTTCCGACGCACAGCCACTCCCCTGTGCCTGTCGTACCACCCCAAGAGTCCACCGACCGAGGAAGAGGTCATCGAACTCGCGCGTTCCTGACAGCGGGCGTCCGACACTGGCACACTGGATCCGGTGAAAAGCCTCGCTCGCGGGGAGAACTGCCCCGCTCCGACCGGACCCCTGACGGTAACGTTGGCCAACTCGACCTCGGTCGATGTCTCCGCGCTGCTGCTGGGTCCGGACGGACGAGTGCGTTCGGACGCGGATCTGGTGTTCTACAACCAGCCGGCGGGCGCGGGTGTGGAGTACCAGCGGACGTCATCCGGACATCTGGTGCGGGTGGATACGTCGGCGATTCCTTCCGACATCGAGACGGTCGCCATCGCAGCCTCGCTGGACGGAAGCGGTCCTGCAACGTTCGCCGCCGCAGGCCCTAAGTCGGTGACGGTCTCCGACACATCGGGTACCGCGCTGGTCGGGTTCGCAGCCGATGCTCTCGGGGACGAAAGCGCCCTGGTGTGCCTGGAGTTCTACCGGCGCGCCGAGCAGTGGAAGATCCGCGCTGTCGGCCAGGGGTACGCGGACGGGTTGGCCGGACTGGCCACCGCTTTCGGGATCAGCATCGAAGACGACGAGCCGCCGCCGTCCGAGGCACCGACGACAACCCCCTCGCAGAACATCGAATCGCCCGTCAATTCACCTGTCCACCAAGGAGTTCTGGCCATGAGAAGCGAACTGTTCGCGCCCGTACACGCCGAGGTTCCCGGATCCGGTATTCAGAAGCAGGGCAGCAAGATGTGCCGGGTGGGACTGAGCGGCGAGCTGATGGCCCGGGCGGGCTCGATGGTCGCCTATCAGGGCAACCTGAAGTTCGAGGCGCAGGGCTCGGGCGGTTTGGGTCGGGCACTGAAGCAGGCGCTCTCCGGGGAGGGTGTGCCGCTGATGAAGGTATCGGGCCAGGGTGATCTCTTCCTCGCCAACGCTGCCCAGGATGTGCATCTGATCGACTTGGACGGCACGGATGGATTGACCATCAACGGTGCCAACGTCCTGGCCTTCGAGTCCTCGCTCAGTTATGACGTCAAGCGAGTCCAGGGCGCGGCGGCAGGTGGAAACGCGGGCTTCTTCAATTGCGTGTTCACCGGACGCGGGCGGATCGCCATCACGACCGACGGAGTGCCGGTGGTGCTGAACGTCGATCAGCCGACGTTCGCAGACCCGCAAGCCGCGGTAGCGTGGTCGTCGTCCTTGCAGACACGGGTGAAGAAGAACGATTCGTTCGGACTCGGGACCCTGATCGGCCGTTCGACCGGTGAGCGATTCACCCTCGAGTTCGCGGGTCAGGGATTCGTCGTCGTACAGCCTTCGGAACAGCCACCCGGCGGATTGATCGGTGGTGCCGGCAGCGGGGAGCAGGCAGGCGTCGGTGGGGCGCTCGGTGGCCTGCTGGGCAGGTGATCCGAACACAAAAAGAGCCCATCCCCGGTTGACCCGGGAATGGACTCTTTCCAGCACTCGGTGCTTACTTGGCCTTTTCGAGAACCTCGACCAGTCGCCAGTGCTTCGTGGCGGACAGCGGACGGGTCTCCATGAGCTGAACGCGATCGCCTACGCCGGCGTCGCCCTTCTCGTCATGTGCCTTGACCTTGGTGGTACGACGGATGATCTTGCTGTAGAGGGGGTGCTTGACCCTGTCTTCCAGCTCGACCACGATCGTCTTTTCCATCTTGTCGGATACGACGTAGCCGATCCGGACCTTACGGTTGTTGCGCTCTTCAGTCACAGTGTTTTCCTCGCTCATGCTGCGTCACCTGCTGTGTCCTCGGAAGGAGCAGAGGCCAAGCCGAGCTCACGTTCGCGGAGCACCGTGTAGATACGCGCGATCTCGTGGCGCACCACGCGCAGTCGACGGTTGTTGTCCAACTGGCCGGTAGCCATCTGGAAACGAAGGTTGAACAGCTCTTCCTTCGACTCACGCAGCTTGGTGACCAGCTCTTCACCGGTGAGCTCGCGGAGCTCTGCGGCTGGGGTTCCGGTAGCCATCAGAACTGCTCCTCCCTGGTGATGATGCGTGCCTTGATGGGCAGCTTGTGGATGGCGCGAGTCAGTGCCTCACGCGCGATGGTGTCGTCGGGGTACGAGAGCTCGAACAGCACGCGACCCGGCTTGACGTTCGCGATCCACCACTCGGGCGAACCCTTACCGGAACCCATGCGGGTCTCGGCAGGCTTCTTGGTGAGCGGGCGGTCCGGGAAGATGTTGATCCAGACCTTGCCGCCACGCTTGATGTGGCGAGTGATCGCGATACGAGCGGCCTCGATCTGACGGTTGGTGATGTACGCAGGCTCGAGAGCCTGAATTCCGTACTCACCGAACGTGACCTCTGTACCACCCTTGGCGAAACCCGAACGCCTCGGGTGATGCTGCTTGCGGTGCTTGACCCGGCGGGGGATCAACATGCGTCAGCCCTCCTGGTTCGGCTCGGTCGAAGCCGGAGCCTCGGTTGCGGATGCCGCGCGGCCGGCCTCGGTGCTGGTCGCCGTGGTGCCCGAGGCACCGGAGCGACGCGGACGAGTGGGACGCTCGCGACGGGGACGGTCTGCACCGGCAGCCGGAGCTGCAGCAGCAGCGAGTTCACGCCGTCCGCCGACGATGTCGCCCTTGTAGATCCAGACCTTCACGCCGATGCGGCCGAAGGTGGTCTTGGCCTCGTACAGCCCGTAATCGATGTCGGCACGGAGCGTGTGCAGGGGAACGCGTCCCTCGCGGTAGAACTCCGAGCGAGACATTTCTGCGCCACCGAGACGGCCGGAGCACTGAACACGAATGCCCTTGACGTTCGGCTGACGCATGGCCGACTGGATGGCCTTACGCATCGCGCGGCGGAATGCAACGCGGTTGCTGAGCTGCTCGGCAACACCCTGAGCCACGAGCTGAGCCTCGGACTCGGCGTTCTTGACCTCGAGGATGTTGAGCTGAACCTGCTTGCCGGTCAGCTTCTCGAGAGCTCCGCGAATGCGGTCGGCCTCGGCGCCACGACGACCGATGACGATGCCGGGACGTGCCGTGTGGATGTCCACGCGAACACGGTCACGGGTGCGCTCGATCTCGACCTTCGCGATGCCTGCGCGCTCCATGCCGGTGGCAAGAAGCTTGCGGATCTCGACGTCTTCCTTGACGTACTCCGAGTACTGCTTGTCTGCGTACCAGCGCGACTTCCAGTCAGTGGTGATACCCAAGCGGAAGCCGTGCGGGTTGATTTTCTGACCCACTACTGAGCCCCTTCCTTGGACGCCTGGCCCTTACGACGGTTACGAGACGTTCCGCCGGTCTTGGGCAGGCTTTCGACGATCACCGTGATGTGGCTGGTGCGCTTGCGGATCCGGAATGCCCGGCCCTGAGCGCGCGGCTGAAATCGCTTGAGGGTGGTGCCCTCGTCGACGAATGCAGTGGCGACGATCAGCGTGCTGGGATCGAGATCCAGGTTGTTCTCGGCGTTGGCGGCTGCGGACGCGATCACCTTGGCGACCGGCTCGCTCGCTGCCTGCGGCGCGAACTTGAGGATGTTGAGCGCGTCCTCGACGGAGCGCCCACGAACCAGATCCACGACGCGACGTGCCTTCATCGGCGTGACGCGAACGTGCTTCGCTACGGCCTTGGCAGTCGGATTGGCGGTGGGGGTGAAGTTGGTCATCGCCTCTTCGCCTTCCGGTCGTCCTTGATGTGACCCTTGAACGTGCGGGTCGGTGCGAACTCCCCGAGCTTGTGGCCGACCATGGAGTCGGACACGAACACCGGTACGTGCTTGCGACCGTCGTGGACGGCGAAAGTGTGACCGATGAAGTCGGGCAGGATTGTCGATCGACGGGACCAGGTCTTGATGACCTGCTTGGTTCCCTTGTCGTTCTGGACGTCAACCTTCGCGAGGAGGTGATCGTCTACGAACGGGCCTTTCTTCAGGCTGCGTGGCATTCTGAACTCCCTCCTAGCGCTTGTTCTTGCCGGTACGACGACGACGGACAATGAGCTTGTCGCTCGCCTTCTTCTTACTGCGGGTACGGCCCTCGGCCTGTCCCCACGGGCTGACCGGGTGGCGTCCACCCGAGGTCTTGCCCTCGCCGCCACCGTGCGGGTGGTCGACCGGGTTCATCACGACACCACGAACGGTCGGGCGCTTGCCCTTCCAGCGCATACGGCCGGCCTTGCCCCAGTTGATGTTCGACT
>NZ_JASHKQ010000029.1 GCF_030056795.1 Rhodococcus sp. IEGM 1381
GAGCTGCGTGAGAAGAAGTTCATGAAGATCGTCTCGCTCGCCCCGGAGGTGCTGTAAATGAAGGTGCACAAGGGCGACACCGTTCTCGTGATCGCAGGCAAGGACAAGGGCGCCAAGGGCAAGGTCATTCAGGCCTACCCCGCTGACTCCAAGGTTCTCGTCGAGGGCGTGAACCGCATCAAGAAGCACACCGCGGTCTCCGCCAACCAGCGCGGCGCATCCTCGGGTGGCATCGTCACCCAGGAAGCCCCGATCCACGTATCGAACGTTGCAGTGGTCGACTCGGACGGCAACCCCACTCGCGTGGGCTACCGGACCGATGAGGAATCCGGCAAGCGCGTTCGTGTTTCCCGGAAGAACGGGAAGGACATCTGAGATGACTACCACCGAAAACATCGCGGGCGAACAGCCCCGCCTCAAGGCGCGCTACCGCGCCGAGATCAAAGACGCCCTGAACACCGAATTTGCATACGAGAACGTCATGCAGATCCCCGGCATCGTCAAGGTCGTCGTCAACATGGGTGTCGGCGACGCCGCCCGTGACGCCAAGCTGATCAACGGTGCAGTTGCCGACCTCGCTGCCATCACCGGCCAGAAGCCGGAGATCCGCAAGGCTCGCAAGTCCATCGCACAGTTCAAGCTGCGCGAAGGAATGCCCATCGGCGCACGCGTCACCCTTCGTGGCGACCGCATGTGGGAGTTCCTCGACCGTCTGGTCTCCATTGCCCTTCCCCGAATCAGGGACTTCCGCGGCCTTTCGGGCACGCAGTTCGACGGCAACGGAAACTACACGTTCGGCCTCAACGAGCAGTCGATGTTCCACGAGATCGACGTGGACAAGATCGATCGTCCGCGCGGCATGGACATCACCGTAGTAACCACCGCAACCAACAACGAAGAAGGCCGCGCGCTGCTCAAGCACCTCGGCTTCCCGTTCAAGGAGAACTGAGTCCATGGCGAAGAAGGCATTGGTCAACAAGGCCAACAAGAAGCCGAAGTTCGCGGTGCGTGCATACACTCGCTGCAACCGCTGCGGCCGTCCCCATTCCGTGTTCCGCAAGTTCGGCCTCTGCCGTATCTGCGTGCGCGAAATGGCACACGCCGGAGAGCTTCCCGGAGTTCGCAAGAGCTCCTGGTGATCTGAAGCCCTCGGGCTTCAGCACACCACGCTGATGGGCGTGGGTTCCGAAAGGAACCCACGCCCATTGTGCGTTGTGTCGGGCCCCGATCTCAGACGGACCACAATTCGCTTCGGAGTTCCAGCGAGCGGACCAGGCTTCCCGCTGCACGCCGATCCTTGCTGCCGACGATCAGCAGCAGGCCACGTTCGGACATCGCCGACGCGAAGGCGTCTGTGGAGACGGTTCGGCATCCGGGCGGCATATCCGGGCCTCCAAGTTCCCGATAGGTGTCGGCAATCGCCACTACGTCCTCGACTGGATCGAATCCCCAGACGGTCACGAAATGTCCGACGCTCCAATCGAATTGGGTCAGTCCCTCGGTATGGACATTCGCCACCAAGCCGAATCGGAACCGGACGTCGGCAAGACGGCCGAGTAGCAGACGCAATTCCGCGACACCGGGCCGCATGATCGGAACCACGGCAACGCGGTGGCCGGTCGCCGTCTCGATGCCCACCGCGAGACCCTTGGCACTCGTCCCGGCTGCATCGATCGATGCAGCCCTCGGCAGTCCATCCCACCCGTCGGTGATCCGGGGCGATCCAGGAGGACGCGCCGACTCCACCTCGACCGGCCAGATCGCGGATCCCGATGCGACCGCGAGCGCCGTGACATCCGGTGCGCCATCGTCGAGAACAGCGGTCAACGCTACCGATGCCGAGAACGGTCCGCAGAGTTGATCCGGTTGTGGCAGAGCCTGATCGAGAGTCGAGATGATCGCGGATGCCCCGGCAAACCGTCGCAACACGTCAGTAGATCCATCGCAGCGATTCGAGTAGTTCGTCCTCGGTGTGACTCTCCGCCCACGCTGCATCGGCGTCCCGGCAGGCAACGAACGCGCCCAGAAGGTCCTCGCCCAGCACGTTCGCGACCAGTGCAGACGAGAGTAGGTTCTCACGTTGCTGCACATGGGTCGTCGCGAGCGGGGAGATACCCGCGGCATCGCGACGTGCGTCGTCCCAGCCACCCACGTCCTGCTGAACCGGTGGCGGCAACTGCGCCGAATCCGCCACTCCGGACAGGCCGGCCGCGATCGTGACGGCCAGCGCCAGATACGGATTGGCGGACGCGTCGCACGCCTTCAACTCGACGTTGGTGTGTTCCGGGCCGAGAAGGGGCGAGGCCGGTACCAGTCGCACTGCAGCCTCACGGTTTTCGACGCCCCAGAACCCGAAGGCACCTGCCCAGTAACCCGGTCGACGACGCAGCAGCGACCCCGAACTCGGTGCCGTGATGGCAGTGAGTCCCGGGAGTTCTCGAACGATGCCCGCGATGTACGCCCGCCCGGTGTCGGACAGTCCATGATCTCCGTCTCCGGTCAGAGCGTTGTGGCCGTCGTGAACCAGTGATGTGTGCAGGTGCCATCCGTTACCCGCACTGCTCGACGAGGGCAGGGGAGCAAAGCTCGCCCGCAGGCCCTGGGCCCGTGCTGCTGCGTGGATGGTCTGCCGCGCGAGAACTTGCGCATCGGCTGCAGCAAGTGGATCGAGTGGACTCAGTGCGATCTCCAGCTGGCAGCCGCCGTACTCGGCATGAATCTGACCGATGTCGAGGCCATTCACAGAAAGCGCCTCGAGTAGCAGGACTACGAATTCGTCGACATCGCGAAGTGCGTTCGCGAGTAAGCAGGTCCGCGATGAGCAGACAGTCCGTCCGATTCGCGAGTCAGGGCGAACTCGATCTCGAATCCGGCCCGCACCTCGAAACCGGCATCGGACGCCCTCTGCACCTGCCGCTCGAGAACAGCACGCTGATCGTAGGGCCACGGTGTGCCGTCGGCCGAGACCTGCCGACCGTGCACCCAGGCCAAACCTGGTTGGCCAGCAAGTGGGACCACGCTCGACGCGTTGTCGATCACCGGAATCAACCGCACATCGCCGGACGGCGTCGACAGTCCGTCGTGGGCGAATGTGATCCCGTCATGCGAATCGAACACCGCGAACACCGCGGTGACTCCTACTCCTCGACGTGCGACTGCAGTCAATTCTGCGGTGGGCACTGTGCGTGATCGGACAATCCCGTTGTTGTCGACCCAGCCGATGGTTACCCCGGCGATGTTGCGGTCGCGCAGAGTGTGGGTGAGGTGGTCGATGTCGACTGCCTTCGAGTCCGTCATGGTCCGACGTTAGCGAATTAGTGGTCGTCGGGGTGTCCGACTGGACCCGAGCCGCTGCGCAGTGGTAGGGCGATTTGGTCTTCGGGTGCGTGATGCCTACACTAGAGCGGTTGCCCGGGCTTCGTCGTGCCTGCACGCGAGTCCTTGCAATACACCAAACGCAACCTCGAGTTCTCCGTACGTCAGCATTGAACATGCGGAAGCTCGTAACACCTGGCAGTGCAGCGATGCATTGCTTGGAGCGCAACCCCTGACCGGCAACAGTCGGTCAGGACATGTTCACTTCGCTGTAGGCCCACGATGTGACGAGCCAGGCCCGACGGTTTTCCGAAACCCACAGGCACCAGCCCGCGCGTGCTGCATGGGAACCGCTGCGAGAAAGGTGCACAGGTCACACCATGACGATGACCGATCCAATTGCAGACTTCTTGACTCGTCTGCGCAACGCCAACTCGGCGTACCACGACGAGGTGAAGCTTCCCCACTCGAAGCTCAAGGCGAACATCGCCGAGATCCTCAAGCGTGAGGGCTACATCTCCGATTACCGCACGGAAGACGCCGAGGTGGGCAAGACCCTCATCGTCGATCTGAAGTACGGCCCGAGCCGTGAGCGCAGCCTCGCCGGCGTGCGACGCGTCTCCAAGCCCGGTCTCCGGGTGTACGCAAAATCCACCAATCTGCCCAAGGTTCTCGGCGGCCTGGGCGTGGCGATCATCTCCACGTCCACCGGTCTGCTCACGGAGCGTCAGGCTGCCAAGCAGGGTGTGGGCGGAGAAGTCCTCGCCTACGTCTGGTAGGGGAGGCCACACCATGTCACGTATTGGAAAATTGCCGGTCGCAGTCCCCGCTGGCGTCGATATCACCATCGACGGCCAGGACGTTGCGGTCAAGGGCCCCAAGGGTGCCCTGAGCCTGACAGTCGCCGAGCCCATCAAGATCGCTCGCGCCGACGACGGCACCATCGCCGTCACCCGGCCGGACGACGAGCGTAAGAGCCGCTCGCTGCATGGCCTCTCGCGCACTCTCGTCGCGAACCTCATCACCGGTGTCACCAACGGTTACACCACCAAGATGGAGATTCACGGCGTCGGTTACCGCGTCGTACTCAAGGGCAAGGACCTCGAGTTCGCACTCGGTTACAGCCATCCCGTGCTGATCGAAGCACCCGAGGGCATCACGTTCACGGTCGAGTCGCCCACGCGATTCACCGTTGTCGGCATCGACAAGCAGAAGGTCGGTCAGATCTCTGCCAACATTCGTCGTCTGCGGCGTCCGGACCCGTACAAGGGCAAGGGCATCCGCTACGAGGGTGAAGTGATCCGCCGCAAGGTCGGAAAGACGGGTAAGTGATATGAGCCAGCAAACAGCAGACAAGGCGAACGTCGTCAAGCGCACACCGCGCGGCACCGACGTCTCGACGAAGCGTCGCCTGTCGAAGGCACGTCGTCACTTCCGCCTTCGCAAGAAGATCTCCGGAACGCCCGAGCGTCCGCGCTTGGTCGTCAACCGGTCCTCGCGTCACATCCACGTGCAGTTGATCGACGACCTCGCGGGCCACACGCTGGCCAGCGCGTCGAGCATCGAAGCCGATGTGCGGGCGCTCGAGGGCGACAAGAAGGCCGTCAGTGCAAAGGTCGGCGAGCTCATCGCCAGCCGTGCGAAGGCAGCCGGCGTCGAGGCAGTCGTGTTCGACCGCGGCGGCAACAACTACAGCGGCCGCGTCGCGGCACTCGCAGATGCAGCCCGCGAAGGCGGGTTGACGTTCTGATGATGACAATGACTGACAACGGAAGGACAGCCTGATGCCGGGACGTCAACGGCGTGACGGCGGAAGCGGCCCCGCCGGACAGAACAGTGGCCCCAACGCAGGTGGCGACAACAACCAGCGCGGCGACAACCGCGGTGGTGGCGGTCGTGACCGTCGTGACAACGGCCGTGGCGGAAACGCTGCGGACAAGTCGAACTTCATCGAGAAGGTCGTCACGATCAACCGCGTCTCCAAGGTGGTCAAGGGTGGTCGACGCTTCAGCTTCACCGCCCTCGTCATCGTCGGTGACGGCAACGGACTGGTCGGCGTCGGCTACGGCAAGGCCAAGGAAGTTCCCGCGGCCATCCAGAAGGGTGTCGAGGAGGCTCGCAAGAGCTTCTTCCGCGTCCCGATGATCGCCGGCACCATCACGCACCCCATCCAGGGCGAAGCCGCTGCCGGCATCGTCATGTTGCGTCCGGCCAGCGCCGGTACCGGCGTCATCGCCGGTGGTGCTGTGCGAGCAGTGCTGGAGTGCGCCGGTGTCCACGATGTGCTGTCGAAGTCGCTCGGTAGCGACAACGCCATCAACGTCGTGCACGCTACCGTCGCAGCCCTCAAGGGTCTGCAGCGTCCCGAGGAAGTTGCGGCTCGCCGTGGCCTGACCCTCGAAGAGGTTGCACCCGCCGGAATGCTGCGCGCACGCGCACAGGCAGGAGCGGTGAAGTAATGGCTCAGCTGAAGGTCACTCAGATCAAGAGCACCATCGGCCAGAAGGCGAACCAGCGTGACAGCCTGCGTACTCTCGGGCTCAAGGGCATCCGCCAGACGGTCGTCCGCGAGGACAACCCGCAGAACCGCGGACTGGTCAACACGGTGCGCCACCTCGTAACTGTTGAGGAGGTCTAACCATGACCATCAAACTGCATCACCTGCGCCCCGCAGCCGGATCCAAGTCGACGAAGATTCGCGTCGGCCGTGGTGAAGGTGGCAAGCGCGGCAAGACCGCAGGTCGCGGTACCAAGGGAACCGGCGCACGCAAGAACGTGCCGGCACGCTTCGAGGGTGGCCAGATGCCCCTCCACATGCGGCTCCCGAAGCTCAAGGGCTTCACCAACCGCAACCGTGTCGTGTTCCAGGTCGTGAACCTGCGCGACATCGAGCGTCTGTTCCCCGAGGGTGGTCAGATCGGTATCCCCGAACTGATTGCCAAGGGAGCTGTTCGCAAGAACGAGCTCGTCAAGGTTCTCGGCGACGGAAACCTGACCGTGAAGGTCGAGATCTCGGCTAACAAGTTCACGGGATCGGCCAAGGAAAAGATCGCCGCTGCCGGCGGTTCTACTACCGAGGTATGAGCATTGCTTCGGTGCGCTGAGTAGCAGTACACCGAACAACAGTTCGTGACGATGGCCGCAGCCACAGCTCTCGCAGCTGAGCTGCGGCCATCGTTGCCTACCCGCAATGTCGTGTGTGCCGACCGATCGGCCGGGGTCCAACACTGACCGTCGGTTCGCTCGATGCGCACTGTTAGAGTTCTAGAGTTCAGAGAAGTTCGTACCGATGCGGTCGATGTATGTCGTCCGCAGTCCATGTTCGTGAGGCTCACGGGAGCATCAGTCGCTCCCGGTGAAGCACTCGCGGCGTCAACGCAGTCGTGCCAGGAGGATCTTTGCTTTCCGCCTTCGTGTCGGCCCTCAGGACTCCTGACCTGAGACGGAAGATCCTCTTCACGCTCGGTCTGGTGGCCCTGTATCGCTTCGGTGCAACGCTGCCGTCGCCGGGTGTCGACTACGCCAATGTCCGAGCATGCATCGACCAGGTCTCCGGTGGAGATTCGGCGGGCATCTACTCGTTGATCAACCTGTTCTCGGGTGGAGCGCTGCTCCAGCTCTCGGTGTTCGCGATCGGCATCATGCCGTACATCACCGCCAGCATCATCGTGCAGCTGCTCACCGTCGTCATCCCCAAGTTCGAGGAACTCCGCAAGGAGGGACAGTCCGGCCAAGCCAAGATGACGCAGTACACGCGTTACCTGTCGATCGCACTGGCCATCCTCCAGGCGACCGGCCTGGTGGCCCTCGCCTCGCGCGGCCAGCTGCTCCAGGGATGTCAGCAGGACATCATCGCCGACCAGTCCATCTTCGGGCTCGTCATCATCGTGCTCGTCATGACTGCAGGTGCAGCCGTCGTGATGTGGTTCGGCGAGGTCATCACCGAGCGCGGTGTCGGCAACGGAATGTCGCTGCTCATTTTCGCCGGAATCGCCTCGCGCATCCCGTCCGAGGGCAACTCGATCCTCGAGAGCCGCGGTGGACTGGTGTTCGGGTTCGTCTGCTTCGCAGCGTTCCTCATCATCACCGGTGTGGTCTTCGTCGAGCAGGGTCAGCGCCGTATTCCGGTTCAGTACGCCAAGCGCATGGTCGGTCGAAAAATGTATGGCGGCTCCTCGACCTATCTTCCGCTCAAGGTCAACCAGGCCGGCGTCATCCCGGTAATCTTCGCATCCTCGTTGCTCTACCTGCCCAATCTGATCGCACAGCTCACCTCTGCGAGCACCGCAACGGATCCCAGCTGGTGGCAGCGCATCATCAACGAGTACTTGGTGAACCCGGCCAACCCCGTGTACATCGCGATCTTCTTCGGTCTCATCGTCTTCTTCACGTACTTCTACGTGGCGATCACGTTTAATCCCGAAGAGCGCGCCGACGAAATGAAGAAGTTCGGTGGGTTCATTCCCGGTATTCGCCCCGGCAAGCCGACTGCGGACTACCTCAACTACGTCCTCAGCCGGATCACGCTGCCCGGCTCGATCTACTTGGGCACGATCGCTGTGCTCCCGAACCTGTTCCTCGACATCGGCAGTTCGGGTGGAGGCGGGAATCTCCCGTTCGGTGGAACAGCCGTGCTGATCATGGTCAGCGTCGGCCTGGACACCGTGAAGCAGATCGAAAGCCAGCTCATGCAGCGCAACTACGAAGGGTTCCTCAAGTGAGACTTGTTCTGCTCGGTCCCCCCGGTGCCGGCAAGGGCACCCAAGCCGTTCTCCTCTCCGGGAAGCTGGGCGTGCCGCACATCTCGACCGGAGATCTGTTTCGCGCGAACATCGGTGAGAAGACGCCGCTCGGCCTCGAAGCGAAGAAGTACCTCGACGCCGGCGATCTGGTTCCCAGTGAGCTGACTGTCGACATGGTTCGCAGCCGTCTCGCCGAGCCCGATGCCGTCAACGGCTTTCTGCTCGACGGCTTCCCACGTTCGGTCGGTCAGGCCGAGGCTCTCGTGGGGATTCTGTCCGATCTCAACGCGAAGCTCGACGCCGTACTGTCGTTCGTCGTCGACGAGGACGTCGTTGTCGAACGGATGCTTGCGCGCGGTCGCGAGGACGACAAAGAGGACGTCATCCGCAACCGCCTGAAGGTGTACCGAGACGAGACGGCACCGCTGCTCGACTACTACGCCGACGAGCTCGTCACGGTCGACGCGATCGGTGAAGTGGACGACGTCAACGGCCGCGCGCTGAAGTCCATCGAGGATCACGGCAAGTAATGGCGTTCGGCCGTAAACGCAAAGTCGTCCCGTTTCGTAGCGCAGGTGAGCTCGACGCGATGGCTGCCGCCGGTGCGGTCGTAGGCGCTGCGCTGGTTGCCGTCAGAAACGCGGCGGGTCCCGGGGTGTCGACACTCGAACTCGATCGAGTGGCCGAAGCGGTGATTCGGGACGCGGGGGCAGTTCCGTCGTTTCTCGGGTACCACGGCTTCACCGGCAGCATCTGCTCTTCGGTGAACGATCGTGTGGTGCATGGCATCCCGTCAGCTGACGAGGTTTTGGCTGCAGGCGACCTGGTGTCCATCGATTGTGGTGCAGTGCTCGACGGTTGGCACGGAGACTCCGCGTGGACGTTCGCCGTCGGAGACATCATCGAGGCCGACGCGATGCTGAGCGAGGCGACGAGACTGTCGATGGAAGCGGGTATCGCTGCCATGCTTCCTGGTAACCGACTCACCGACGTGTCGCACGCCATCGAGTCCGGAACACATGCGGCGGAAAAAGCGCACGGCCGTAAGTACGGAATCGTCGACGGTTACGGCGGCCACGGAATCGGCCGCGAGATGCACATGGATCCGTTCCTGGCGAACGAAGGTGCGCCGGGCAAGGGCCCCGAGTTGGTCGTCGGATCGACGCTCGCGATCGAACCGATGCTGACTCTCGGGACCTACGACACCGACATCCTCGAAGACGGATGGACAGTCGTCACGACCGACGGATCGCGCTCGGCACACTGGGAGCACACGGTCGCCGTGACCGAGGACGGGCCTCGAATCCTGACCCTCCGTCCGTAAGGGCTACCAGCGCAGCGATCGGTGGCGTATCCCTCCGCGAAGCACGGCTAGTTGGCCCGCGACTTCACGAGTCCACAGGTCAGCGGGTATCCCTCCCAGGACGTCGGGTACCAGCGGATTCCGGACCGTCATGGTCAACAGAGCTAGCACGCTGTGCCGAATCCGAAACGGTGGGCAGCCATGCGCTCGATACAGCCCGCACACGTGAGCCGATCCGTACCCCAGAGCCGCGGCCTGTTTGAAGTGAGATCGAAGACCGTCGCGTAAGCGATACGCGACGAGTGGCTCGGCCACGAAGGCGAGGCGAAAGCCCTCGCCCTGCGCACGCCACGAGAACTCCAGGTCCTCGCTCGCGTGAACATCTTCCCTCATGCCGCCGAGTACTCGATACATCGACGCGCGGCACGCCATACTTGCACCGATCACGAACGGCCGAAACGGGTTCTTTCCTTGGTGTTCGGCTGCTGCAAACGGTATCGCCGGTCGGGTTCTGTCGGAATTGAGCGTGTCGATCTCGAGCGCGGTGCCCACCAGATCTGCCGACTCGAGGGCTTCGACGAGGCGACTCAGCCAGCTGGGATGCACAGCGTCGTCAGCGTCGCAGAACGCAAGATATTCACCGGCGGCTGATTCCGCGCCTCGATTGCGGGCGTACGACGCCCCGGATGAGCCCGATGCGTCGACGTAGGTGAGGTTCAGTTCGCTTGCCAGGCGGTGGTTTTGCACGTGCGCCCGAAGTCCGTCCGTCGAGCCGTTGTCGCTCACCACGACGGAGAACGAGTGCGCGTAATCCTGTGCCGCCAGTGCCTGCAACTGCGCGTCTATAACATCAGCGCAGTTGTACGCCGGCATTATCACCGAGATTGTCGGGTTGTCTGCCGCCTCGCTGCTACTGATTACCTTGTCCTCACGTCATTCGACTGCGTCCGATCGCCTCGGTTACCGGGGGAGACGATATTCGTCAGCAGTATCGGCCGCAACCGATAAGGCGTCTACGGATTCCGATTCATTTGGTTGCCGGACGCCGACCCGGTAGCATGGATCGACGGTGCGTCCTGCGTACCGGATGCTTGCGTGCCTCGAGGGGTCGTGAGCCGTTCCGGCGACACGCTGTCCTGAGAAATCGGGCCGGTCAGAAGGCATCACGGTAACGGAAACAGATGCAATCAACCAGGTGTGAGAGCCAGGATCGCGGAGGATATGGCCAAGAAAGACGGTGCTATCGAGGTAGAGGGCCGAGTAGTCGAACCACTGCCCAATGCGATGTTTCGCATTGAGCTCGAAAACGGCCACAAGGTACTCGCTCACATCAGCGGAAAGATGCGTCAGCACTACATTCGCATCCTTCCCGAGGATCGCGTCGTCGTAGAGCTTTCGCCCTACGACCTCACGCGTGGACGCATCGTTTACCGCTACAAGTAAGAGCTTCCCCGGCCACGTCCGGTCGGGGGGAACCATGCTCGGGACCGCTGCCTACAGCGGGGCCGAGCTACACACAGGAGATCAACGACGTGAAGGTTCAGCCGAGCGTCAAGAAGATCTGCGAAAAGTGCAAGGTGATTCGTCGTAACGGGCGCGTCATGGTGATCTGCGACAACCTGCGCCACAAGCAGCGTCAGGGATAACCACCGAGCTTTTCGCACGTCGGCTTGGCAACAGCTAGAAGATGACCTCCCAGCACCAACCGCGACACACGCGTTGCGGCATACCCCCGGCACGGAGGCCGGGGCCCCACTGAGTTAGTTGAAAGACGCTTCACACCCCAGCGGTGTGAAGGACACAGGGGACGGACTGGGAGCAGACCTCCGGACAAGAAAAGGAAATGCCACATGGCACGTCTCGCAGGTGTGGATCTTCCGCGCGAAAAGCGCATGGAGATCGCACTGACTTACATCTACGGCGTCGGCCGTACCCGCTCCAAGGAGATTCTTACGGCAACCGGCGTCAGCCCGGATCTGCGTAGCAAGGATCTCGGTGACGAGGATCTGCGCAAGCTCAGCGATTACATCAACGAGTCCCTCAAGGTCGAGGGCGACCTGCGCCGCGAGGTGCAGGCCGACATTCGTCGCAAGATCGAGATCGGCTGCTACCAGGGCATTCGCCACCGTCGTGGACTGCCCGTCCGTGGACAGCGCACCAAGACCAACGCGCGCACCCGTAAGGGCCCCAAGCGCACCATTGCCGGCAAGAAGAAGGCGAAGTAATGCCCCCTAAAGCACGCGGTACCGGTCCGAAGAAGACGCAGAAGACGCGTCGCAGGGACAAGAAGAACGTCCCGCACGGATCTGCGCACATCAAGAGCACGTTCAACAACACGATCGTGTCGATCACCGACCCCGCCGGAAATGTCATCTCGTGGGCGTCCTCGGGACACGTGGGCTTCAAGGGCTCACGTAAGTCGACTCCGTTCGCCGCCCAGCTCGCAGCCGAGAACGCTGCCCGCAAGGCACAGGAGCACGGCGTCAAGAAGGTCGACGTCTTCGTCAAGGGTCCCGGCTCCGGCCGTGAGACCGCGATCCGCTCGCTTCAGGCCGCTGGCCTCGAGGTCGGCACCATCTCCGACGTCACCCCTCAGCCGCACAACGGCTGCCGTCCGCCCAAGCGGCGTCGGGTCTAGCGGGAAAGGGAAAGGTTACTAAGTAATGGCACGTTATACCGGTCCTATGACCCGCAAGTCCCGTCGTCTGCGCGTCGACCTCATCGGAGGCGACCAGGCGTTCGAGCGTCGTCCCTACCCGCCCGGCCAGCACGGTCGCGCGCGGATCAAGGAGAGCGAGTACCTGCTCCAGCTGCAGGAGAAGCAGAAGGCTCGCTTCACCTACGGCGTCATGGAGAAGCAGTTCCGTCTGTACTACAAGGAAGCCAACAGGGCCGCCGGCAAGACCGGTGAGAACCTGCTGACCATCCTCGAGACTCGTCTCGACAACGTCGTCTACCGTGCGGGTCTCGCACGCACGCGTCGTCAGGCACGCCAGCTGGTCACCCACGGCCACTTCCTCGTGAACAACAAGCGAGTGGACATCCCCAGCTACCGCGTCTCGCAGTACGACATCATCGATGTCCGCGAGAAGTCCGCACAGACACTGCCGATCCAGATCGCGCGCGAGAGCTACGGCGATCGTCCGGTCGCACCGTGGCTGCAGGTCGTTCCCAACCGTCTTCGCATCCTGGTTCACCGGGTGCCGGAGCGCGCACAGATCGACGTGCCGCTCCAGGAGCAGCTCATCGTCGAGTACTACTCGAAGTAAGGCGCAGCACGCATGTGAGTCTCTTCGCGAGGCTCACATGCGTCTTCGCCTCCACACGTGGGCGTCAAATAGCGGACGCCCGTACAGGAGGAACACACAATGCTCATTTCACAGCGCCCGACGCTGACCGAAGAGGTCATCGCCGACAACCGCTCGAAATTCGTCATCGAGCCGCTCGAGCCCGGCTTCGGTTACACACTCGGCAACTCGCTCCGCCGCACCCTGCTCTCGTCGATCCCCGGCGCTGCTGTCACCAGCATCCGTATCGACGGTGTTCTCCACGAGTTCACTACGGTCCCCGGTGTGAAGGAAGATGTCACCGACATCATCCTGAATCTCAAGGGCCTCGTCGTGAGCTCCGAAGAAGACGAACCGGTCACCATGTACGTCCGCAAGCAGGGCCCCGGCGCTGTCACCGCAGGCGACATCGTTCCCCCGGCCGGCGTGACGGTGAACAACCCTGATCTGCACATTGCGACCCTGAACGACAAGGGCAAGTTGGAGATCGAGCTCGTCGTCGAGCGCGGTCGCGGCTACGTCCCCGCCGTCCAGAACAAGGCATCGGGTGCCGAGATCGGCCGTATTCCGGTCGACTCGATCTACTCGCCCGTGCTCAAGGTCACCTACAAGGTGGAGGCCACCCGCGTCGAACAGCGCACCGACTTCGATCGGCTCGTTCTCGACGTGGAAACCAAGAATTCCATCACCGCGCGGGACGCGCTCGCTTCGGCGGGCAAGACCCTGGTTGAGCTCTTCGGCCTCGCCCGTGAGCTGAACGTCGAAGCAGAAGGCATCGAGATCGGACCCTCGCCCGCCGAGGCCGATCACATCGCTTCCTTCGGACTCCCCATCGAGGATCTGGACCTCACCGTCCGTTCCTACAACTGCCTCAAGCGCGAAGGTGTTCACACCGTCGGTGAGCT
>NZ_JASHKQ010000001.1 GCF_030056795.1 Rhodococcus sp. IEGM 1381
ATTGCAAACATCCCTAATGATCAGGCACGTTGCAACCACCGCTCGAATCCGCCCGACCCCTGCTACGAAGTTCCGTTCACGTGCGGCGAAGCCGCTCTACATACGTCGCCGACCGGTCAGGGCACGCCCCAGCGTGAGTTCGTCGGCGAACTCGAGGTCTCCGCCCATCGGTAGGCCCGAGGCCAGACGGGTGATGGCGAGGCCGGGAAAGTCTCGCATCATGCGGACCAGATAGGTGGCGGTTGCTTCGCCCTCGGTGTTGGGGTCGGTGGCGATGATGACCTCGGTGACGTCGACACCATCGTCCTGAGTTCCCACGCGGGTCAACAACTCTCGGATGCGGAGCTGATCGGGGCCCACTCCGTTGAGTGGGTCGAGCGCTCCGCCGAGCACGTGGTAGCGACCCTTGAATTCTCGCGTACGTTCCACGGCCTGAACATCTTTGGGTTCTTCGACGACGCAGATCATCGATCTGTCTCGACGCGAATCCGCGCAGATTCGGCACAGTTCCTTGTCCGAGACCGTGCCGCAGACGATGCAGAACTGCACGCCGTCACGGATACGCTGCAGCGCGCGCATGAGCCGATCCACCTCGGGAGGTTCGACGCCCAAGAGGTGAAAAGCTATGCGCTGAGCGCTCTTCGGACCGACCCCGGGAAACTTGCCGAGTTCGTCGATCAGATCCTGTACCGGACCTTCGTACACTCTTCTGGCCTAGAAGCCGGGTAGTCCGAGCGAGCCGCCACCGAGACCACCGGCGAGGGGTCCGAGCTTTTCGCTCGCCACGTTCTGCGCCGCTTTCGACGCATCAGCGATCGCACCGATCACCAGGTCCTGCAACGTTTCGATGTCGTCCGGGTCGACGACCTTGGGGTCGATGGTCAGTCCGACCACCTCACCGGTCCCCTTGACGGTAGCGACGACGAGTCCACCGCCCGCCTGGCCGGTCACTTCGGTTTCCGCGATCTCGGCCTGGGCGGCCATCAGTTGCTGCTGCATCTGCTGGGCCTGCTGCAGGATCGATGCCATGTCGGGCTGCTCACCGGGTTGCACTGTGCCGTCCTCTCGCGTGGGTCGAAGCGAACAACAGCGTAGTCGCACGGTGCTGAGCGACGCTCAGCCGCACGACCCGATGCTGCGCCCCGCTGAGGATCCGTCAGTTCTGACCACCCGTAGCCTGTGGGGCATGACGCTGCCTGCGATTCCCTCCCCTCGCAAGCGTCGGGTAACTCCCGAGACCATGGCCGGGGCGGGCATTGCGCTGACTCTGCCCAAGGTGACGGTGAAGTCGGTGGCCGAGAGCCTGGGCGTCTCGATCGTCGCGATCTACAACAACATCGACGATCTATGTGCGCTCAAAGCCCTGGTGGCGGAGGAGATTCTGCGGCGGTGGTCGCCGCCGCTTCCCGGTGACGACGAACCGATGGACGACGCTCTGCTGACACTCGCCTCCGCGATGCGCGAGCTGGTTCACTCCAACCCGGGCATCGCGGAGTATCTGATCGGTCTGACTCCCAGTTCCATCGACGCGATTCGGATGGCCGACGTCGTGCAGACGCGCTACCGACGGCGCTACGACCTCACCCCCAAGCAGGCGACGTGGGCCGTCATCACCGTCGTCGAGCACGCGATTGCATTGGCAGAGATCGTCTACAACGATGCCCGACGCGATCGTGAGTACGACGACGCGATCGCCGCCCGCACCGACCTCGACACCCTGCCCGGGGCCTACGACACAATCGACCGCGGACCCGACGGGATGTTTCTGTGGTCGATGCGCACGGTGGTGGTCGGAACCCTGACGTTGATCGCAGCCCCGGATTTCGAGCAGGCTTAGGGCAGGAGTGGAGCCTGCGGAACGACCCAACTAGATCAACTCGCGACGCAGGTTTTCCAGCGTCGCGGCCTGGATCTTCTTCAGGCCGAGCGGCGCGAAGGTCTTCTCGAAGAACCCGCCGATTCCGCCCGCGCCCTTCCATTCCGTCGTCGTGGTGACCGCGGTACCGCCGCCGTCCGGGGCTACCGACCAGGTGGTGACCATGGTGGAGTTGGCGTCCCGTTCGGTGATGGTCGATCCGGCGACCGAGACCGTCGCGGCGACGTTGCGCACTCGCTTCTCGGTGGCCTGCAGGGTCCACTTCGCCACCGTTCCGTCTCCCTGACCACCCTGGACCACCTCGTAGTCACGGTATTGCTGGGGCAGGATGCGGGGGCGCACCGTCTCGTAGTCGGCGAGGGCGGCAAGCACCCGATCCGGTGTGGTTGCAATGGAGACGGAACTGGATGCACTGACCTGAGCCACGGAACGTTCTCCTTCGATAGCGAACGGGATGTGTAGTCATCCTGCCTCGCCGAGCGGTCACGTCCGGCATCGCGTCGAACAGCATGTGGCGTGCCTCACAAAGAAAATTCACGCCGGGCAAAACACATGCATGATGCAACCATTTTGTCTGAATTATGACGATTCATCGCCCTGTTTCGGCAACAGTTGCGTGAAGTTTCACTGCTCGGACGGCAACGCCGGTGGATACCAGGCGGTACGAGATATAGCGTCTATACGTGGCTTCAGTAGATGCTCTTCTCGGACGACGGCCAGAACCGAGGGAGAGCGGTTACGCAGCGCACCGGTCGGGTGTCGAGCAGTTGCTTCGCAGCTATCGAGCGATCCCCGCCGATGCGACGGTGCGTCTGGCGAAGAAGACGTCCAACCTGTTTCGGGCCAGGACGACATCGAACACCCTAGGACTCGACGTGTCCGGCCTGGGCAAAGTCATCACCGTCGATCCCGCCGCAGGCACCGCCGACGTCGCGGGCATGTGCACCTACGAGGATCTCGTCGACGCGACGCTTCCCTACGGTCTCGCCCCCCTCGTCGTCCCGCAGCTCAAAACGATCACCCTCGGCGGAGCCGTCACCGGCCTCGGCATCGAGTCGACGTCGTTTCGCAGCGGACTCCCGCACGAGTCGGTCCTCGAGATCGACGTCCTCACCGGCAGCGGCGAGATCGTCACCGCAACGCCCGAGGGCGAACACGCGGATCTCTACTGGGGCTTCCCCAATTCCTACGGGACCCTCGGCTACTCGACTCGGCTGAAGATCCAGCTCCAGCCCGTGCTGCCGTATGTCGCGTTGCGCCACTTACGATTCCACGACCTTCAGACCCTTCAGTCCACGATGGACACCATCGTCACCCACCGCGAATACGACGGCATCGAGGTCCAATACCTCGACGGCGTGGTCTTCAGCGCCGACGAAAGTTACCTCACGCTCGGCCTTCAGACCGACCAACCCGGTCCGGTCAGCGATTACACCGGTGCGGACATCTTCTACCGCTCGATCCAGCACGATTCGGACACACCGAAGATCGACCGGCTGACCATTCACGACTACCTGTGGCGCTGGGACACCGACTGGTTCTGGTGCTCTCGCGCATTCGGAACACAGAACCCGACGATTCGACGCTTCTGGCCGCGCAAGTATCGCCGCAGCAGCTTCTACTGGAAGCTGATCGGCCTCGACCGTAAGTACGACATCGCTGATCGACTCGAGAAGCGCAAGGGAAATCCGCCACGCGAACGCGTCGTGCAGGATGTCGAAGTTCCGATCGAACACACCGCAGGCTTCGTGGCATGGTTCCTCGACAACATCCCCATCGAGCCATTGTGGTTGTGCCCGTTGCGTCTTCGCGAGCCAGCGGCACCCGGGGCAAATCCGGCACGGCCGTGGCCGCTGTACCCGCTCGAGCCCAAGCGCACGTACGTCAACATCGGCTTCTGGTCGTCGGTACCGATCGTCGCCGGCGAACCCGAGGGTGCCGCGAACCGCGCCATCGAGAAGAAAGTCACCGACTTCGACGGGCATAAATCGCTGTACTCGGACGCTTACTACACCGAGGATGAATTCGCCGTACTGTACGGCGGCGACAGATACATCGAGCTGAAAAAGAAATATGATCCCGAAACCCGATTGTTGGATTTGTACTCGAAGGCGGTGCAACGCAAATGACGACGTTCAAGGACTCGAGTAGTCGAACGGTGAACAGCAGCCAGAAGCTCAAGATCTCGGAGATTCTGGAACTGATCTCCGACGGCAACATCCCACTGCGTTTCACCGCATACGACGGCAGTACCGCCGGACCCGAGGACGCAAAGATCGGCCTCAATCTCAAGAGCCAACGCGGAACCACTTATCTCGCAACCGCTCCCGGCGATCTCGGCATAGCGCGCGCCTACGTCTCGGGTGACCTCGAAGCCACCGGCGTCCATCCGGGCGACCCGTACGAGTTGATCGCGCTGATGGGCGACGAGATGCACTTCCGTCGACCTTCGGCGATGACGCTGACATCGATCGCCCGTTCGCTGGGATGGGATGTGTTGCGGCCCATCGCTCCCCCGCCCCAGGAAGCGATTCCGCGGTGGCGTCGCATCGCAGAAGGTCTGCGCCACTCCAAGACTCGCGATGCAGAAGCGATCCACCACCACTACGACGTGTCCAACGCCTTCTACGAGATGGTGCTCGGACCCTCGATGACGTACACGTGTGCGGCGTTCGAGGCCGTCGATCAGTCCCTGGAAGGTGCGCAGGAGAACAAGTATCGGCTGGTGTTCGACAAGCTCGGCCTGAGGCCGGGCGATCGTCTGCTCGACATCGGCTGCGGCTGGGGTTCCATGGTGCGCTACGCAGCCCGCCGCGGCGTCCAGGTGATCGGCGTGACGCTCTCCCAGGAGCAGGCCGCGTGGGCACAGAAGGCCATCGCCGAGGAGGGCCTCTCCGACCTCGCCGAGGTGCGCTTCTCCGATTACCGCGACGTACCCGAGACCAACTTCGACGCCATCTCGTCGATCGGGCTGACCGAGCACATCGGGGTGCACAACTACCCGTCGTACTTCTCGTTCATCCAGTCCAAGCTGAGGGACGGCGGTCGACTGCTCAACCACTCGATCACCCGGCCCGACAATCGCTCTCACGCCAAAGCGGGCAGCTTCATCGACCGCTATGTCTTCCCCGACGGGGAGCTCACCGGCTCCGGACGCATCATCACCGAAATCCAGGACGTCGGCCTCGAGGTCCGCCACGAGGAGAACCTGCGCGAGCACTACGCGCTGACCCTCGCCGGATGGTGCCAGAATCTCGTCGACAACTGGGACGCGTGTGTCGCCGAAGCCGGCGAGGGAACAGCCCGCGTGTGGGGCCTGTACATGGCCGGTTCCCGCTTGGGATTCGAGCGCAATGTGGTTCAGCTGCACCAGGTTCTGGCCGTCAAGCTCGGACCGAAGGGACAGGCGAACGTGCCACTGCGGCCTTGGTGGAACGGCTGACCGATGTGACTATCGGCCCGTCGCGCGCAGAATGACTCGAGCCGTCTCGACGGGCTGATCCCAGTGCGGAAAGTGTCCGCACTTGTCGAACCAGTGCAGGGTGGCGTCGGGGAATCGCTCCAACGCCACCTTTGCCTGGCTGGGCGTCGTCACCTTGTCCTGACGACCCCAACCGATGAGTAGCGACCCTTGCAACGACCCCTTCGGTGCACCGAGTTGCTTCGGCCCGTGGATCAAGGCCTTGCGTGCGGCGTCCAGTGACGGTGAAGTCTTGGCCGAGAAGCCCTTCAGCTCCCGTTCGACCAATCCACTCGGCAGTTTCCACGGCGCAGCCGAGAACTGCGCCAGCGCAGCCGTTCTCGTCACCGGATTGCCGGCCAGGAAGGGAACGAGCGGCTGCACGTTCTTCATCAGGGCCAGCGACGCGGTGATCGTGGCCCCGAAGATCTTCACCTGACGGTCGTTCCAGAACCCGCCGGGATCGAGTGCCACCATCGAGCCTCGGTGACCACGGCGGCCGAGCTCGACGACCATGCGTGCGCCCATCGAGCTGCCGACGAGATCGGCGTCGGACAGTCCCTCGTTGTCGAGGTACGTACGCAGCGCGTCCCTCAGGGTCGCGATCGAGACCTCGGGCAGCGGCGGAGTCTGCCCGAATCCGGGCAGGTCCAGGGCGATGACCTCTCGGTACGCGGCGAGAGCGGGGACGATCGGGTCCCAGTTACGATGCGAGGATCCGAGCCCGTGCACGAGGACAAGCGGCTTACCGCGTCCGGTTCTGACGTTGTACATACCCCGGCATGTACCCCGAGCCCGTCGAACTACACCTTCGGGCTGTAGTGCGTCGGATTCGAGCGACGCGCGACAGGTGGGAGATTACGAGCCGGCGTGTGCACCAGCGGTGATGTCGCCGAAGTTCGGCCGAGAGCGCGATCCCACCCGGCCCGGCCACGCGGGTGCAGTCGACGACGCGGAGGCACCAGCCCGAACGCCAGGTTCACCGCCCTCCCGAACAGCGCGAACCGCTGATCGTCCCGCGCAGACCAGCGAAAGCCGATGAGTTCGCGCACCGGCTCGTCGTAGAGCCCGACGGTGATCCAGACCATCAACGCGGCCACCGGACGCCGCAGCACCACCCAGACTCGATCCGGCAGCCAGGCCGCGTACGGCGGTGGTCCCAGTTTCGACAGATCCAGTACCCCGCGGGCGGCCATGTTGTCTTCCAACACGTGTGTGCACATGTGCTTCCAGTACTTCTCAAACTCGGGCCAGGTCGCGGGCACCGGACGCATGCTCATGCCGTAGAGGCGATACCACTGCACGTGCTCGTCGAACAGTTGCACTTTCTGTTCCTCGGTCAGCCCGCCCATGAAGTGGTCGGCGGTGAGCACCGTGCCCATGAAGAAGGTGGCGTGCGCCCAGTAGAACGTGTCGGGATCGAGGGCGTGGTACTTGCGGCCCTTGGCGTCGATTCCCTTGATGTTCGTGTGATATCCGCGGACCTGTCGCGCGGTCTCCTCGGCCCGATCGCCGTCGAACACCACCCCGCCGATGGGATACAGCGATCGGTACAGGCGCTGCCAGCGCTCGTCGAAGAACGTCGAATGCTGCTCCACACCGGCACCGAGGCCGGGGTGCATGTTCTGCATCGATCCTGCCCAGACGCCCTGCAACATCCCTCGCCAGTCGCCGAAGTACTTCCAGGTGAGCGAATCAGGACCGAGCGGGACCGGACGATCACTCTGACTACGCATGTTGTCAGACTAGGGTTGACAACATGCGTAGTCAACAGTTGGAGGAGCGTAGATCCAAGCGGTACGACGCATTGCTCGCCGCGGGGGTCGAGCTTCTCGGCTCGCCGGACGGTCCGGCGGTCAACGTGCGCGCCGTCTGCCGAACCGCCGGACTGACCGAGCGATACTTCTACGAGAGCTTCACCGACCGGGACACCTTCGTCCGGGCGGTGTACGCGTGGGTGGGATCGCGAGCGCAGACCGCTTTGCTCGACGCCGTCACGGCGGCGGCCACCCCCGAGGACACCATCGCCGCGCCGGTCCGAGCATTTGTCGAACTCATCATCGACGAACCGCGAACGGGGCGGGTGCTGCTGATCGCGCCGTTGTCGGAACCGGCGCTGAGCCGACGCGGTCTCGATCTGCTGCCCGGTTTCGTCGAGTTGGTGCAGTCGCAACTTCCCGACACCGAAGACCGACAGCTGATCGCCGTGGGAACCGTCGGGGCCCTGACCGCCCTGTTCATCGGCTACCTCGACGGCACCGTCACCGTCACCCGCGAAGCCCTCGTGGCGCACTGCATTCGGCTGATTTCCGATGCCTCCGTGCGAGGATGACACCACCTCTAACCGAAGGAGCTCTTTCATGTCCGATCTCGACCAGTCGTTCGCCGATGCGCAGGTAGACGTCAAGAAGCTCACGTCCAAGCCGAGCAACGACGATCTGCTGAGCCTGTACTCGCTCTACAAGCAGGGTTCGATCGGTGATGCGTCGGGTAAACGGCCCGGACGACTGGACATGGTGAACCGCGCGAAGTTCGATGCCTGGGCGAAGCTCGAAGGTACGAGCCAGGATTCGGCCAAGCAGCAGTACGTGGATCTGGTGACCAAGCTCCTCGCCGGCTGAGCCTACGGCTATGGTCGAGTGCGGGGGTAACGCAACGAAGGGACCCGCATGAGACGCACCGACAGCGACGTCGACGAGGCCGAGCTCGACATCGAGAAGCCGAAGACCCACGCGGCAGGGCCCGTCGCCGTCGCAGTGTCGATGAAGCGTGCGCTCGGGCACATGGGCCCCAAGCGCACCGCTCAGACGCTGCTCAAGCTCAACCAGGCCGAGGGTTTCGACTGCATGAGCTGCGCGTGGCCCGATCCCGATCCGGGCCATCGCCACGCGGCGGAATTCTGCGAGAACGGTGCGAAGGCCGTTTCCGAGGAAGCGACGACAACGCGGGCGACCCCGGAGTTCTTTGCGCAGTACAGCATTGCCGAGCTGGACTCCCACACCGAGCATTGGCTCGGCCAGCAAGGCCGGATCACGCACCCGATGATCAAGCTGCCCGGCGGCAGCCATTACGAGCCCATCGAATGGGACGACGCGTTCCGTTTGATCGGTGACGAGTTGAAGAGCCTGGCCAGTCCGGACGAGGCCATCTTCTACACCTCGGGTCGCGCCTCCAACGAGTCCGCGTTCACGTACCAGTTGTTCGCTCGGTCGTTCGGCACCAACAACATGCCCGACTGCTCCAACATGTGTCACGAGTCGACGTCCATCGCTCTGCAGGAATCCATCGGCATCGGCAAGGCCAGCGTCACGCTCGACGACGTCCACACTGCCGAACTGATCATCCTGGCCGGCCAGAATCCCGGCACCAATCACCCGCGCATGCTCTCGGCCCTCGAGATGGCCAAGCAGAACGGCGCAAAGATTCTGTCCATCAACCCACTTCGCGAAGCCGGTCTGCTCAACTTCAAGAACCCACAGACCCCGCGCGGCATGATCGGACCGGGAACGGATCTGTCGGATCTGCACCTGCCGATCAAAATCAACGGCGACCTCGCTCTCTTCCAGGCCATCGGCTCGCTGCTGGTGAAGTGGGATGCACTAGATCACGAGTTCCTCGACCAGTACACCGTCGGCTTCGACGCGTGGAAGGCGCACGTCGCGGAGGTCGACTGGAATCTCGTCACCGAGGTCACCGGACTGACGGTCGCTCAGATCACCGAGGCCGCCGAGATGCTGCGCGACTCCAAGGCCACCGTCTTCTGCTGGGCCATGGGCTTGACGCAGCACCGCAATGCCGTCGCGACAATCAAGGAAGTCACCAATCTCGCGCTCGCACAAGGCAACATCGGCAGGGCCGGCGCCGGCCTGCTGCCCGTGCGTGGCCACTCGAACGTGCAGGGCGACCGGACGATGGGCATCTGGGAGCGCCCGCCGGTGGCCTTCCTCGACGCCATGGCCGCGGAATTCGATTTCGAGCCGCCGCGCGAGAACGGCCTGGACACCGTCGATTCCATTCGGGCCATGCGCGACGGCAAAGCGCATTTCTTCCTCGGACTCGGCGGCAACTTCGTCCAGGCGACGCCGGACAGCGACGTGACGTTCCAGGCGCTGCGCAACATGCGGATGACGGTGCAGATCTCCACGAAGATCAACCGATCCCATCTCGTCTGCGGCGAGACGTCCCTGATTCTGCCGACCCTGGGACGCACCGAAAAAGACGTGCAAGCCAGTGGTGAGCAATGGATCTCGGTCGAGGATTCCACCTGCTCGGTGCACTCTTCTCGCGGGCCGCTCGAGCCGGCCAGCGAGTTCCTTCGTTCCGAGGTCGCGATCGTCAGCGGCATCGCCGAGGCGACACTCGGAGACCGATACGGGCTCGATTGGAAGGGTTTCCGCGACGACTACCGCAACATCCGCAAGCACATCTCTCGCGTCGTCGCCGGATGCGAGGGCTACGAGGTCAATGTTCGACGCCCCGGCGGCTTCGTCCTTCCGCACCCGCCGCGCGATAGCCGGACGTTCGAAACCAAGAGCGGCCGAGGCGAGTTCGCCGTCTCACCGATCGACGTGCTGCACGTTCCAACGGGCCATCTGATTCTGCAGACGCTGCGCAGCCACGATCAGTTCAACACCACCATCTACGGCCTCAGCGATCGGTACCGCGGTATCGAGAACGGCCGACGCGTCATTTTCGTTCACCGAGAAGACATTTCGGCGCTCGGCTACCGCAACGGCGACATGGTCGACCTCGTCACCAAGTGGGACGACGACGACGTGGAACGATGCGCACCGTCGTTCCGCATCGTCGAGTACGACACCCCGCGCGGGTCGGCCGCCGCGTACTACCCCGAGACCAATCCGCTGATCCCGCTGGATTCGACTGCGCTGCACAGCAACACCCCCACTTCGAAGTCGGTGATCATCTCGATGGTTCCGGCAGGAACGGGTATGCAGGGCACGGCGAACGGTCATCAGGACAACGAGGGATCGGACGAGGGCCACAAGTCGCACCCGCAGCCGCATCACCTGAGCTGACGGGTTCCGGAAGTGGGTCGTTCTAGCGAATGTCCCACTTCCGGAATTGACGGCGCATCACGTCGCTCGCCGCCTCGGCGTCGCGTCGCACGAAAGCCGCAATCAATTCTTCATGACTTCGCACCGCGTCCGCACCCCAGTTTTCGTTGGTTGCGTACAGCCGCGGCGTGTACCTGACTGCGCCGAGCAGGAACCACGCCAGTTTCATTCCGCCTGCGACCTTGTTGACGCATTTGTGGAACTCGAACTCGTAGTACTCCACCGATTCGGTATCGGCACCGGCGACGGCGTTGCGTAGACCTTCGTTGAGCGCGGTCAGTAATTCCAGGTGCTCGCTGGTGATGACGCTCGCCGCACGGCCGGCGAGTGTGCCCGCGATGGTGCCCTGCAGCCAAAAGATGTCGTCGACGTCCTGCGGCGACAATTCGTTCACTCGGTAGCCGCGGTGCGGCACCTGTTCCACCAGTCCCTCACCGCGCAATGCGACGAGCGCCTCCCGGACGGGAGTAGCGCTGACACCGAGCTCGGCCGCCGCCTCGTCGATCCGCACGAAGGAGCCGGGTTGCAGCACTCCCGTGACGATCTGTTGGCGAATGCTCCCGGCCACATCCTCGGACAACTGCGGCCGACGCGGAATCGAACGCTTCGACGACGCAGTGCGGTTGAGATCGAGGCTCATGAATTCGCTCCTGCTCCTGAGCGGCCGGGCGGCGGGGGTTGTAGCAACCGAGGGTGACGCATAGTGTGGCCTGGACAACATTGAATCACATCAAATATATGTGATGCGATCTGCTGGAGGACTGAAGCCGTGACGGACCAGATCGAACGAACGACCGTAAGCACCTTCGAAAGCCTCGACCCCCGAACAGGTGTCGCCCTCGCGACGTATCCGATTGCAGACGCCACCGAGGTCGAGGCAGTCGTCGCGCGCGCCCGGTCGGCCGCGCGCTGGTGGGACACTCAGGGCTTCGCCGGACGCAAGCGCTGGCTTTTGGAATTCAAGTCCGCCATCGCCCGCGACGCCGCGAGCCTCGCTGCCGTCATCGCCGCCGAAACGGGCAAGCCCGACGAGGACTCGTTGCTCGAGGTCATGTTGGGCGTCGAACACATCGATTGGGCGGCGCGCAATGCCGAGAAGACACTTCGGCAGCGCAAGGTCGGATCGGGCCTGCTCGCGGTCAACCAAAAGGCGTACGTGGGCTACCGCCCGTTCGGCGTCGTCGGGGTCATCGGACCGTGGAACTATCCGCTCTACACCCCGATGGGTTCGATCGCGTATGCACTCGCCGCCGGCAACACCGTCGTGTTCAAGCCCAGCGAACTCACTCCCGGCGTCGGAGTGTGGTTGGCCGAGAAGTGGGCTTCCCTTGCCGCTGCGCACCCCGTTTTCCAGACCGTGACCGGCGACGGTTCCACCGGCACCGCCCTGGTCGAATCCGGCGTCGACAAGATTGCGTTCACCGGATCCACCGCCACCGCCAAGAAGGTCATGGCCACGTGCGCGAAGTCGTTGACACCCCTGATCGCCGAATGCGGTGGCAAGGACGCGATGCTCATCGACTCGGACGCCGACATCGCTGCCGCGGTGGAATTCGCGACGTTCGGAGCCATGGGCAATGCGGGCCAGACCTGTGCGGGCGTCGAGCGCATCTACGTCGCGGCCCCGGTGTACGACCGGTTCGTCGCCGAATTCACCACCGCCGTCCGGGCATTGAAGCCCGGCGGAACGAAGACGTCGTCCTACGGTCCGATGACGCTGGGCAAGCAGAGCGAGATCGTGCGAGGCCAGATCGAGGACGCGTTGGCCAGGGGCGGCAAAGCCGTTGTCGGCGGACTCGAGTCGCTGCACGGGCCGTACATCGACCCGGTGATCCTGACCGATGTGCCCGAGGATTCGACTGCGATCACCGAGGAAACCTTCGGCCCGACCGTCGTGGTCAACAGGGTGCGCGATCTCGACGAGGCCATCGAGCGCGCCAATGCGTCGAAGTACGGACTGGGCACGTCGGTGTTCACCCAGGACGAGGCAGTGGGTCGACGCGCCGCCGAGAAGCTCGATTGCGGTGTCGTGACGGTCAATTCGGTTCTCGGGTTCGCCGGGGTTCCGGCGCTGCCGTTCGGCGGCACGGGCGATTCGGGATTCGGCCGAATCCATGGGGCCGACGGTCTGCGAGAGTTCAGCACCGTCAAGTCGATGACGGTGCAGAGCTTTGCAGCTCCGGTGAACCTATTGACGATGAAGCGCAAGGCACGAAACATGAAGCTCTCCGTTCTGGCACTGAAGCTTCGGCACGGACGGGGCTGACCCATGGAGATCACGCCGAAGCGGGGGCGCTTCGGCTGGCTCGCCCGCATCGAGGAACTCGACCCGGTGCGGGATTGCCAGACGATTCACCGCATCACCGCCGGGTACGAGTTCCCGTGGGACTACCAGCGCGCACTCGAATTCGCGTTGTTCCGTACCTATTGTGTGCCGACGATTTCCGCGTTGCTCGCCGAGACGGGTGAGTTCGAGAAGCGTCCACAGAAGCGGTACGACGACACCGCATTGCTGATGGCCGAGATGCTCGAGCACGGGTACGACTCCGAGCGGGGCCGCGAATCGCTTCGGGTGGTCAATCGGATGCACGCGCAGTACGACATCTCCAACGACGACATGCTGTATGTGCTGACGACGTTCATCTACGAGCCGATCGAGTGGATCGACACCTACGGCTGGCGTCGCCTGCATCCCAAGGAGCGGCTCGCGACCTTCCATTTCTACAGCGAAGTGGGTAAACGCATGGGAATCAAGGACATTCCCGAGTCGTACACCGAGTTCGCACAGTTCAAGCTCGATTACGAGGAACGCACGTTCCGGTTCAGCGAGGACAATCGACGCATCGGCACCTACACCCTCGATCTCTATTGCTCGTGGTTTCCCGCCGCACTCACGCCCGCGGTGAAGCAGGGAGTGTTCGCGCTGCTGGACGACCGGATGGCCCATGCTTTCGGATTCCCGGCGGGTTCGACGACCGTTGAACGAGTCGCCGTGCGGGCTCTGCGTGCCAGGGCCCGGGTAGAGCGGTTCTTCCCCAAGCGGACTCGGTCGCGGGTCACCGCCGATGCGACCAACAAGACTTATCCGGGATACCCCGTCGGCTATCAGCCGAGCGATCTGGGCACCCTGGCCTCACCTCGAGTTCGCAGTTGTGCGGGAAGAGCGCCGGCAATCTCGGTGTAACTGCGAACTCGACGAGTCAGAGTCCGTCCACCCACCTACCGAACGCATCGCGAAACTCCGACGAGAGCGGCAGCGGTGCAAGAGCGGTGTTCGGATCCGCGGGTAGCGGGCCGAGCTCGCCCAACATGTGCGAGCTGTTGGCGAAGTGCGCGAAGGCGAGGTCGGTGTGCCCCAAGGCCACTCGGACGTTCTCGACCTGGCCGCAGGAGACGTTGAGGTCCTTGTCCGAGCAGGTCAGGAACGAGGAGTACGAGTCCGGGAGTGCGGCAGCCAGATTCGCTGGGTCTGTCGCATCGGCTTCGCGCAGGAAGGTGGCGCTCTGCCGCAATCCCAGACCGTCGACGATCGGGTCGGGCTCGGCGGACAACGCCCGCCCCGCGCGAATATCGGCGACGGCCTGGGCGAAGCGATCCCGGGACGAGGAGGCCTGCTCCTCGGTGAACTGGCCCGTTGCCACGGCTTCGCCGATGTTGCGATCGATCTGAGCGGTCAGCAGGTCCAGGTAGCGGATCGATAACGGCTCGAGCAGGCCGACGTGGGCGAACGCCCCACTGTCGGCATCGGCCAGACGCAGTGCCGTCAGCGCACCCTCGCTGTGCCCGATCACCGTCGTGCGATCCGCCCCGACACCCGTCCGGTGCTGCAGGAATGCCAGTGCGTCCGCAGCATTGTCGACCTGCGCGTCGAAACCGGGAGGGTTGTTGGGATCCACACCGGCCAGTCCGGTACTGCCGCTACCGAGCTTGTCGAATCGCAGGCTCGCAATGCCGCGTCGGGACAGCTCGTCGGCAACGTATGCGGTGGTGTTCAGCTGCAGATCACCCGAGTTTCCGTCGCGATCGGTCGGCCCACTGCCCGGCAGTACCAATGCGACGCCGCGGGTTTCGCCGACGGGCATGCGAAGGCTGCCGTAGAAGGTGATGCCACCGGACTCGAAGCTCACTTCGGAGTCGAGTGCGTCGTCCGGCGACCACGGGACGTTGATCGGAGCAGCGGCCGCGGTACCCGCGCCGACGAGAAGGAGCATCGACGCGGCCAGTGCGGCGAGCAGTCGTCCGGTGTGCAGCATGCAGCCAGGGTAACAATCCGACCGCCCGTTCGGATACTGCACGACCACCGATGCACGGTCGCCGATTGCGCAACGCGAGAGGCAAGGTTCTCGAGGTCTCCCTCAGGAAGTCTTACGCCCCGGCAACGGTCTGACGACCCGATACGAGGCGTCGAACACCCGCTTTTGCGGGGTCCGGATGGGCCGAAGTGCTGGTCGGGGCACACCGCGAATCGGATAGGACGTAGCCTGGCTGGGAAGGTTCGGTGGCTCGACCGTGAATGACATCCGTGTTGTTCGGTTAGATTGGAAGAGCCACCAGGCACGATGCAAGAGGGTCGAGACCTGTCAACGAGCGACGGGTCACCACAATCGAGGAGAACAGGCCATGGCTTTACCAGTATTGACACCGGAACAGCGCACCGCGGCGCTGGCCAAGGCGGCCGAGGCACGCACTGCGCGGTCGAAGCTGCTCGCATCCGTCAAGTCCGGCGAACTCAGCGTCGCTGACGTTCTCGCCAAGGCGGAGAACGACGAGATCGTCAAGAAGACCAAGGTGTCCGCCCTGATCAAGGCCCTGCCGGGTGTTGGATCCGTGCGCGCCGCACAGCTGCTCGAGCAGCTGTCCATCGCCGATACCCGCCGTATCGGTGGCCTCGGTGCCAACCAGCGCGAAGCACTGCTGGCTGCCGTCGCATCCTGATTCGCAACTTGCGATAACGCGTTACCTGCAGGGCTAGCATTTCGACCATGAACGTCGAAGTGACCCTGCTGCCGGGAATCGGGGTGCGGAAAGATTTCGCCCTCGCTTCCGGGCGCCGCATAGGCGTCATCACCCGCAAGGACGGCGCGAACGAGTTGATCGTCTCGCGCAAGGACGACCCCGATGCGACGCAGGCATCGATCACGCTGAGCAATGAGGAAGCGGCGGCCCTGGGCAATCTGCTCGGGTCGCCGCAACTCATCGCTCAGCTCGGGGAAGAGCATCGCGACCTTCCCGGAATCAACACTCGCCAACTTCCCATTCGCGCGAATTCACGGTTCGTCAGCCGCACACTCGGCGACACCACCATGCGCACCAAAACCGGGGTATCGGTCGTCGCTGTCATGCGCGCCGGCCAGGTACAGCCCTCCCCCACCCCAGACTTCACGCTGGCCGCTGGTGACCTGCTGGTCGCCGTCGGTACTGCGGAGGGACTGGACGCAGCAGCCAAGTTACTCGGCAATGCCTGAGATCAGTCGGGGCTGAGCAGTGGCCGAGAGCGCCCTTGCCCTCACCGAGCTGGGCGCAGTGTTCTTCGTTCTCGGACTTCTCGCTCGTCTTGCGGGGCGAATCGGTGTCTCCCCCATCCCGTTCTATCTGCTCGGCGGTCTCGCATTCGGCAACGGCGGCATAATTGACCTCGGCGGCATCGGCGAGTTCAGTGAGATCGCCAGCGAAATCGGCGTCATCCTGTTGCTGCTTCTGCTCGGACTCGAATATACCGCCGCCGAACTCGTCACCGGGCTCCGTCGATCCTGGATGGCCGGGCTGGTGGACATCGCACTGAACTTCGCCCCTGGTGCAGTGGTCGCGTTGCTCCTCGGCTGGGGCGGAGTCGGAGCGCTCGTGATGGGCGGCGTCACCTACATCTCGTCGTCGGGCATCATCGCCAAAGTGCTCACCGATCTGGGCCGACTCGGAAACCGCGAAACTCCCGTCGTGCTGTCCATCCTGGTGTTCGAGGACCTGGCGATGGCCATCTACCTGCCGATCCTCACCGCAGTACTGAGCGGAGTGAGCTTCCTCGGCGGTCTGGAAGCCCTCGGAATCTCACTGTTGGTCATCACCTTCGTGCTCGTGGTCGCGCTGCGCTACGGCAGATTCGTCTCCGCCATCGTCGACAGTCCCGACCGCGAGGTCGTCCTGCTCAAAGTCCTCGGGTCGGCTCTGCTGGTCGCAGGCATCGCGTCGGAACTGCAGGTCTCCGCAGCTGTCGGTGCATTCCTGCTCGGCATCGCGATCTCCGGGTCGACGGCCGACAACGCCACCCGCATTCTCGAACCACTCCGCGACCTGTTCGCGGCGATGTTCTTCGTGGTGTTCGGGCTCGGCACCGACCCGGCAACCATTCCACCGGTACTGGGCTGGGCGGTCGTGCTCGCGGTCACGACGACAGCCACGAAGGTCGCGACCGGCTGGTGGGCGGCGGGGCGTCAGGGAATCGGGAGACCGGGCCGACTACGCGCGGGTGCGGCGCTGGTGGCGCGCGGAGAATTCTCCATCGTCATCGCCGGGCTCGCCGTGGCCGCAGGCGCGGTGGAGGGTGAACTGGCGGCTCTGGCGACGGCGTACGTGCTGCTGATGGCCATCCTGGGACCGATCGCCGCCCGCGTGGTGGAACCGGTCGCGAAGGTCCTGCTTCGCACCAAGCCCGCGGTGTGATTGGCTTTTCGACATGGCAGAGAAGCGGACGGCTCTGAGGCGACGGCCGCAGTTGTCCGAGGAGGTGGCCAGCCACGTCCGGCACCGAGTGATGTCCGGCGAAGTGAGCCCGGGAGACTTCATTCGACTCGACGAGACCGCCGCCGAACTCGGGGTGAGCGTCACCCCGGTTCGCGAAGCCCTACTGACGTTGCGGGGTGAGGGCATAGTCGAACTGGTTCCGCATCGGGGGTACGTGGTGTCGCCGCTGACACCGAACGACATCGTCGACATCTTCTGGTTGCAGGGACGGATCGCCGTCGAACTGGTGCGCCGGGCGGCACCGAAGATCACCGAGACCGAACTGGACCAGCTCGCGGAACTCACCGCAGCGCTGTCGACTGCCGTCGAGAACGGCCGGGCCGAGGACGTCGAGAACATCGAATTCGAGTTCCATCGTGTGCTGAACCGACTGGCCGACTCGGCCAAGCTGGCATGGTTTCTCAACAACGCCACCCGCTACACCCCCACCCGCCTGTACGCGACCGACCGCGAGTGGGGACGGGCAGCAGTGCGCAACCACGAGGAGCTCATCGAGGCTCTGGTTCGAAACGACATCGACGCCGCCTGCGAATTGATGAAGCAACAATTCACAGACGGCGCCGAGAGGTTGATCGCGCATCGCGGGTGAGCGCTACGCGCAGTGGTGTGATTAGGTGCCACCCACGGCGCTCAACCACACCACTGCCTTGGCACTACCGCAGCGACGCGGGAACCTGGAAGCGATCGCCGTACTTCTTGGCCAATTCGTCTGCACGAGTGACGAATCCGGCCTGTCCACCCGGGTAGCCGACGACGTACTGGTGCACGCCGCCCGTCCAAGCCGGGAAGCCGATGCCGAAGATCGAGCCGATGTTGGCGTCGGCGGTGGTGTTCAGGACACCCTCGTCGAAGCACTTCTGCGTCTCGATGGCCTCGATGAACAGCATGCGCTCCTTGAGGTCCTCGAACGGAATGTCCGCCGAACCCGACTTGAACGCGTCACGCAATCCGGGCCACAGGCCGGCGCGCTTGCCGTCGGAGTACTCGTAGAAGCCCGCGCCCTTGGCCTTCGACGGACGCTCGAACTCGTCGACCATCTTGTCGATGACCTCACCGGCCGGGTCCTCGGGCGGAGTTCCGCCTGCGGCCTTGACGGCATCGTAGGTTTCCTTGCGGATCTTCTGCATCAGGTTGAGCGTGAGCTCGTCCGAAAGCTGCAGTGGCGCAGCCGGGTAACCGGCCTGCAGACCGGCCTGCTCGATGGTCGACGGCTCGACGCCCTCGCCCAGCATCGCGATGGCCTCGTTGATGAACGTGCCGATGACGCGCGAGGTGAAGAAGCCGCGACTGTCGTTGACGACGATCGGGGTCTTCTTGATGATCTGCACCAGGTCGAATGCCTTGGCCAAGGCCGCATCCGACGTCTTCTCGCCGCGGATGATCTCCACCAGCGGCATCTTGTCGACGGGTGAGAAGAAGTGGATTCCGATGAAGTCTTCCTGACGCTTGATGCCCTGAGCCAAGCTCGTGATGGGCAGCGTCGAGGTGTTGGATCCGAGGAGCGCCGTCGGATCGACGAGATCCTCGATCTCCTGGAACACCTTCTGCTTCAACTCTTCCGACTCGAAGACGGCCTCGATGACGAGGTCAGCGCCTTCGACGTCCTTGGCATCGGCCGTCGGATGGATGCGTGCGAGCAGCGCGTCCGACTTCTCCTGGGTGGTCTTGCCACGCGAAAGTGCCTTGGCCTCGATGGCCTCGGAGTACGCCTTGCCCTTTTGTGCCGATTCGAGGGCAACGTCCTTGAGCACCACGTCGATTCCGGCCTTGGCGCACACGTAGGCAATGCCTGCACCCATCATGCCTGCGCCGAGGACCGCGACCTTGGTGAAGGTGGTCTTCTCGATGCCGTCGGGGCGAGACTTGCCGGCGTTGATGGCCTGCAGGTCGAAGAAGAACGCCTGAATCATGTTCTTGGACACCAGTCCGGTGACCAGTTCGGTGAAGTACCGCGACTCGATGGTGGACGCATTGTCGAAATCGACCTGTGCACCCTCGACGGCCGCGGCGAGAATGGCTCGCGGAGCCGGCATCGGTGCGCCCTTGATCTGCTTACGCAGGTTGGACGGGAACGCAGGCAGGATTTGAGCGAGCTTCGGATTCGACGGCGTACCGCCGGGAATCTTGTAGCCCTTGACGTCCCACGGTGCGACGCCACCCTCGGGGTTGGCCTTGATCCACGCCTTGGCGGAGGGCACCAATTCCTCGATGCTGCCGACCAATTCGTGAATCAGACCGATCTCGAGGGCCTTGTCCGGACGGAACCGGGTGCCCTGCGCGAGGACGGACATGAAGGCGGTCTGGATGCCGAGCAGTCGCGTCACACGAGTGACACCGCCGCCACCGGGGAGCAGTCCGAGCGAAACCTCGGGCAGACCGATCTGCACACCGGAGACGTTCGCCGCGATGCGGTGATGCGTCGCCAGTGCGATTTCGAGTCCGCCGCCGAGCGCCGCACCGTTGATGGCGGACACGACCGGCTTGCCGAGCTTCTCGATGCGCCGCAGCTGTCCCTTGACTTCCTGGACCTCGTCGAACACCCGCTGAGCGTCCTCGGGCTGGGCGGAGATGAGGGTGTGCAGATCGCCGCCGGCGAAGAACGTCTTCTTGGCGGAAGTGATCACGACGCCGGTGATGGACTCGACCTCGGCTTCGAGGCGGTCGACGGTGGCACCCATCGAGTCCTTGTACAGCTGGTTCATCGTGTTGGCGCCCTGGTTGGGGTCGTCCATCGTCAGAACGACGATACCGTCGGCGTCCTGGTCCCACTGGATCATGTTGTCAGACATCGTTATTCCTCAGACTCGCTCGATGATGGTTGCGACGCCCATGCCGCCGCCGATGCACAGGGTGATCAAGGCGTATCGGCCGCCGCGGCGCTCGAGCTCGTCGAGCACGGTGCCGGTGATCATCGCTCCGGTAGCGCCCAGCGGGTGGCCCATGGCGATGGCACCGCCGTTGACGTTGAGCTTCTCGTTCGGGATCTTCAGATCCTTCTGGAAACGCAGCACGACGGAAGCGAACGCCTCGTTGAGCTCGAACAGATCGATGTCGTCGACGGTCAGGCCCGCGGTCGCGAGGGCCTTCTTCGACGCCGGGGTCGGCCCGGTCAGCATGATGGTCGTATCGGCACCACTGGTCGCGGTCGCGACGACGCGTGCTCGCGGCACCATGTTCAGATCCTTGCCGGCCTGTTCGCTGCCGACGAGGACGAGAGCTGCGCCGTCGACGATGCCCGAGCTGTTACCGCCGGTGTGGACGTGCTCGATCTTCTCGATCCAGTGGTACTTCTGCAGCGCGACGTCGTCGAACCCGCCCATGGCCGCGATGCCGGTGAACGCCGGATTCAGCTTGCCGAGCGATTCGACGGTGCTGCCCGGACGCATGTGCTCGTCCTGATCGAGGATCAGCAGACCGTTCTGGTCGGTCACCGGAACGACGGACTTCGCGAAGTAGCCACCCGACCATGCTGCCGCGGCGCGCTCCTGAGACTGAGCGGCATACGCGTCGACGTCCTCGCGGCTGAAGCCCTCGATCGTCGCGATGAGGTCGGCACCGATGCCCTGCGGGGCGAAGTAGGTGTCGTAGTTGGTGGCGGGGTCCAAGGCCCACGCGCCGCCGTCACTGCCCATCGGTACACGCGACATCGACTCGACGCCGCCGGCGACGACCAGTTCGTCCCAGCCCGAGCGAACCTTCTGCGCAGCAAGGTTCACTGCTTCGAGACCTGACGCGCAGAAGCGGTTGAGCTGGAAGCCGCCGACGGTGTCGGGCATCTTCGCAGCGAGCACTGCCGCGCGCGCGATATCGCCACCCTGATCCCCGACGGGTGAGACCACTCCGAGGATGAGATCGGAGATTCGGTTCTCGTCCATGTCGGGGAAACGTCGACGGAGCTCGTCGATCAGGCCGGTCACCAGGGAAATCGGCTTCACCGAATGCAGGGAGCCGTTCTTTCCCTTGCCTCGGGGAGTCCTGATGGCCTCGTAAATGAATGCCTCTGTAGTCACAGCGCGCAGTTCCTTCCAGATACTCGATCTTCTCGCGGTCGCCGTCGCGGCCGACCGCATCGGTGCGAGGCCATGGAAGACCTCAGCTCATGCCACATTAGGGCCGCGAGAAGATCCGGCGTAAGGACCGAAACGAGCGTTGTGCATGACCCGACGCTCCGGTTCAGGTTTGAAAGACCTGTACGTGGGACACTCCAAAAGACCAGATCTACCGAACGTGGAAGAAGACCGACCATGGAAACCGACAACGAATTGACCGTGGGTTCGCGCGTCAAGGTACACATTCACACCCCCGGCACCGACGAGAACGCCGGGCGGGACGCCTACGAAACGGGTGCCATCGTCGAGGATTTCGGCGTACAGGCAGCCGACACCACATCGCGACAGTGGGCAGTGGCCAGGCGCTGGGCCGTGGCACTGGACAGCGGGCGACTGGTATTCGCCGACAACGACGAGCTCACAATCGGCTGACGTCAGATCTCTTTGAGCGGTACTGCTCCCAGTTCACTGACCAACAGTTCCATCGCCACCGTTTCCGGGTCACGGCGAATCGTCGGGTCCGCAGGCTCGGCCGCAGCCTTGAGCAGCTCTTCTTCGTCCTCCGGCGTCTCCGGTGGCGGTGGGCCTACCGGCTCCGGCTCGTCGGGATAATCCGGTGCCTCGGGTATCGGTATGTCGGCGTCGCCGGTCGATCCATCGCCCGCTGATCCGAAACCGTCCGACGTGGGACGGGAAGCCCCTGCCTGGCTCGGCCTCGAGAACTTCGGCAGCGACGCGGGTTTCGCTGCCGGATCATCTTTTTTTGCTGATGACTGTTCCGGTGGGGCCGCCGCCCCGACCAGACACACCACCGACCACTCCACCCCGAACACATCACGCAGGGCGTCGCGAATGACGTCGGCGTTGCGCGGTTCCTCGAGCCGTTTGGCCAGCGGTGCCGAATCGTGGCCGAGTGTGATGGTGCCGTTCTCGACGGTGCGCACCGAAGCGCCGGAGAGCATCACCTCGACGGTCCTGCTCCGGTCTCGCACCTTGGTGCGCACCTCGGACCACACCGCGCGCACCGCAGCCGCGTCGGGCTCGTTCGATGCAGCAGCAGGGGCCGCCGCAGGTTCCGGTTCCGACTCGAAGACGGCTTCCGGCTCGGGGCCGTAGTCGTCCTCCGGCTCCGGGGGAAAATCCTCGTGCGGCACGGAGGCAGCTGGACTGTCGTTCTGCTGCGCTGCAACGGAATCCGACGGCGTCGCCGAGGGCGCCGACTCCGGCTCCGCCGCAGGATTGGGTGTCGAATCAGGCTCGGGTGCTGCTGCCGGTTCGGGTGCTGCTGCCGGCTCGGGTTCCGCGACGGGCTCGGGGGTCGGAGCAGGCTCGGGTGTCGCGACAGGTTCCGGAGCGGGAGCGGCAGGCACCGGTTCCACAACGGGCTCGGGTGCCGCAACAGGGGTGGAGGTGGGAGCCGCCGGCGCCGGTGTCGGTGCCGACACGGGTGTCGGTGCCGAAACGGGTGTCGGTGCCGACACGGGTGTCGCTTCGGCAGCCGGAGGCCGTTGGGACGGTCGCTGGAACTTGCTCGCTGGGGCCGAACTCGGCGGGGTGACACTCGACGGTGCCGAGTTCGACTGCCCCGAAACGAACGCGGACGGCTCCTCGGCGGCGTGCACCTGCGGTCGGGTCGGATCCGCAGCTGCCTGCGCGACGGCTGCCTGCTCCCCTGCCGGGAGGGTGACATCGAGTCGACGTTCCACACGTTCGAGTCGTTGCAGCACAGCCGATTCCGCGTCGGAGGCCGAGGGCAGCAGCATCCGGGCGCACATCACTTCGAGTAGCAGACGCGGCGCTGTGGCACCGCGCATCTCACCGAGGCCCGAGTGCACGATCTCGGCGTAGCGAGTGAGCGTCGCCGAGCCGAGCAGATCTGCCTCGTCACGGAGTCGTTCGAGGACGTCGCCCGGCACGTCGACCAGCCCGCGCTCACCGGCGTCGGGCACGGCTTTCATCAGGATCAGATCTCGCATGCGATCGAGGAGGTCGATGGCGAAGCGACGTGGGTCGTGGCCCGCGTCCATCACCTTGTCGACGGTGCCGAACAGTGCGCCACCGTCTCCGGCGGCCAACGCGTCGACGGCCTCGTCGATGAGTGCAACATCGGTGACGCCGAGCAGCGAGAGTGCCCGCGGGTACGTGACGCCCTCGGGTCCGGCTCCGGCCAGCAGCTGATCCATGACGCTGAGCGAGTCACGGGGCGAGCCGCCGCCTGCGCGGATGACCAACGGATAGACCGCATCCTCGACCGGGACCTGTTCCTGGCCGCAGATCTTCTCCAGCAGAACGCGCATCGTCGACGGCGCGAGCAGCCGGAAGGGGTAATGGTGGGTACGCGAGCGGATGGTGGGGAGCACCTTCTCGGGCTCGGTGGTCGCGAAGATGAAGACCAGATGCTCCGGCGGTTCCTCGACGACCTTGAGCAGCGCGTTGAAGCCCGCCGGGGTCACCATGTGCGCCTCGTCGATGATGAAGATGACGTAGCGCGATTCGGCCGGGGCGTACACGGCTTTGTCGCGCAGATCTCGGGCATCGTCGACGCCACCGTGGCTGGCGGCGTCCATCTCGACGACGTCGAAGTTGCCGGGGCCACCGGGTGCGAGTGCAACGCAGGAGTTGCACACTCCGCACGGCGTCGACGTCGGCCCTTCCGCGCAGTTCAGCGATCGGGCAAGAATGCGCGCCGAGGAGGTCTTGCCGCAGCCACGCGGGCCGGAGAAGAGGTAGGCGTGGTTGATTCTGTTGGAATCGAGCGCCACACTGATCGGCTCGGTGACGTGCTCCTGACCGACGACTTCGGCGAACGTCGCAGGACGGTACTTCCGGTAGAGGGCCACGCCCGAAAGGGTACCGGCGACCACGGACACACTTGCATCGCGCGTCACCGTGGGCCGGTGGAGACCGCTCTGATGTTCATGATTGCGAAGCTCTCCCTGGTACCGGTGGAATCCGAGAGCGCGAAGAGCCAGTTGCCGTCCTGCAGGGCATCCGAGATCGCGTGCCGCACGATGGCACCCTTGGAGTTCTGGTAGTCGATGGAGACGCGTGTGCCACGAGCTGCGGCGTCGGTCAACACATCGAGCTCCCTCGGCAGCAATCGGCTGTGATGTTGCAGCGACGCTCGCACCCGGGCCTGGTCGACGCGGCCCGAGTCGCCGGTGCGCAACAGCCGTGCCAGCTCATGCGGATCGTGTCGATTCGGTGCAGAGTGGACGGCCTGATGCGTCGTCCGTTCGGTCGCCGCGCGCACCCGAGGTGCGCTGTCGAGTTCGAGCTTCCCGGTATCGGAGTGCCGCACCGGGAAGTATCCGTGCCTGCGAAGCACGGCGATCGTGTCGATCGGTGTCGCCGAACTGATCAGGACCGTAGGCGCGAGCCGATGGAACTCGAGCACCGCCAGGGCCTGGTCTTCCTCGATGGTGGTGAGCAGCACGACGTCCTCGGAGACGATGGCGCAGGGAATCCTGCGCACGGCGAGCGCGCCGAAAGTGCGCCAACAATCCTTGATCGTGTACGCCAGCGCTTGGGGGACGTCGCCCGCAGCCATCCTGGTCAAGGCCTCGATCAGCTCGTCACCGGTGCCGCCGGTGTCGAAGAAGCTGCGGATGGTCGCCGGAGTGAACCGCCAGACCGACGCCACTTCCCTCGATTCCGGCTGTGCGGCCGCGCCTAGTATCGACGCCACCTCTGTGCTCGGTGGTCCGGTGACCACTGCCGTCGAATCGGGCAGCAACCGCACCGAGAACGGCACCCGGTCGGCCATGTCCTGCAGTTGCTCGGTCAGAGCCGAGGCGATCTGGCGGCGATCGCCGTCCCGGCCGGCGGGAAACTCCGTGAGGATGCTGCACAGATCGGTCGGTGCGCCGCCGGCCAGTACCCCGAGTCGAGTGGCCTCGGTCCAGAGCGCGCGCAGATGACCTGCCCCGGCACTCGTCGAGACGACAGGGATGTGCCAGTCGAGGTAGCAGGCGAATTCGTCCGGACCGGGCAGCACGGTCGTCTGGGCGTCGGGGCCAGCGTGTCGCAGAAGAGCCGACAGTGCCGTCGCGCGGAGGTCTGCCGCCGCAGGATCGTCGAGCATCTTCTTGAGCACCGGCACGGTCTTCTGCGAGGCTCGCGGCACCCGGTGAGTGGGCGTGAACGGCGAACACCACCAGGCGGCCAGCAGCGCGGCCGCCTGCTCGGCTCGCACGCTGGTCGACCACGTTTCGTACGCCGAGGTCAATGCGATGCCGGTCTTCCCTCGTTCGGCGATCAATCCGGCCTCGCGCGCCAGCATCAGCATCAGCGCGGTGTCGTGCTCGTCGGCAAATCCCAGGCGCGTCGTCAGCGAACGAAGCTCTTTGGCGCTGACACCACCGGTCTTCATCATCGCCATGCCGTCGGTGTCGACGGCCGTCAGCAGCGCCTGCGTGTGCTCGCAGAGCTTTAGCAGCGCAATGGAACGCGTGCGCCGCATGTCGTCCTGCGAGAGCACGCTCGCAGCAAAACTAGGCGGAGCGAGTTCGATGGGCAGGCGCCACCCCTCCCCTCGCAGCGCGATGCTCACCTCCAGCGGCATCTCGACGCGATGCCCGTCCAGTCGATACAGCAGCCCCCGTTCGAAAGCGGCGGCACCTGCGGTCGGCGGCACATCGAAGATCAGCGACACCGGATGGCCATCTACGAAGCGAGACAACATCTCTCGCATCTCGACCGGGCCGTCGTCGTACAGGGCGCGGATTCGTTCCGGGGTCATTGCGGCTGCGACGGCGTCCGCGCGTGCACCCCGGTCGAGCGAAGGGTCGACGCCTTCTCGGGTCAGCACGGCAAACCGATCCTGTTCGACGGCGCAGCGCAGGAACAACTTTCGCTGCCGCAGAGCCAGTCCGAACGGATGCGAGAACACCCCGGACAGATCGACGGGACGGTATTCGACGGTGTCCGAGCCCGGGGCGGTGTGGGGCCGAATCAGACCGTAGGACATCAGTTCGGCCAGCGCGGCCTCGATGTGCGGTGCCTGGTTCGCCGTCCCCTCGCCGGTCCAATGACCGACCTCGGCTCTACTGAGATCGCCCATGAGGGCGAACAATTCGAGCAGATCCAGTGCACCGCGGTCGAGCTTTCTAGGCAGGGCCGCCACCCGCCACGGCGAGCCGAGCAACTGCGCGAGCAATCCGAACGAGCGCGGCGGGGGGTCGGTTGCCACATCCGGTCGACGGCGCAGCAGGCCGGTCAGCTCGTCGTCGTCGAGCGAGGCCAGCCACCCCTCGTACGTCCCGATACTCTCGGTCATTTCTTCCCCCCGGTGAAAGTTCTGCCGAAGGTACCGCCGGGCACCGACAGACTTATTTGTTCTTGGCTGCTGCTTTCGCCGCCTTCTTGAACTCGCGCACCTCGAGCAGCGATTTCTCGTCCACGACGTCGGCGATGGATCGACGCGCATCCTCGTCGCCGTAGGCGCCGGCAGCCTGTCGCCACCCGTCGGGTGTCACGCCCATCTGCTTGCCGAGCAGCGCGAGGAAGATGCGCGCCTTCTGATCGCCGTATCCGGGGAGCGCTTTGAGACGCTTCAGCACCTCGGCACCGTCGGGGTTCTCGCGGGTCCAGATCTCCTGCGGCTTCCCGTCGTAGTTCTCGACCAGAAACCCTGCGAGCCCCTGGATGCGCTTGGCCATCGAACCCGGGAACCGATGCACGGCCGGGGTCTGCGCACACAGTGCAGCGAATTCGTCCGGATCGGCGTCGGCAACGGTGTCGACTTTCAGATCACCGAGACGGTCGACGAGCTTCTTCGGGCCGGCGAACGCCGATTCCATCGGTACCTGCTGATCGAGCAACATGCCGATCAACAGCGCGAACGGATCCTCGGCGAGCAGTGCATCGGCCTCCGGATCGCCGACGAGGTGCAGAGTGCGAGACATGGCCACGATCCTGCCATGCACCGGCAACTGCGGATGACGATCGGCCCCAGGGAGACGGTGCGTGGGACTATCGGTTCGGCCGTGAACGGATGGGCGGGTCAAAGGCCATCGAACACTGCGCTGGTACCGGTTCTTCGATGATGAAAGGCTCGGCTCATGACTACGAACGAGATTTCGCAAAGCCAATTCGATTGGGCCGATGAGGATGACCGCTTCGACCTGGGCCTGTGTTTCACGCTCGTGCGCTCGACGGATCCCGAGGCTGTGCTCGCTCTGTTCGCGTCGGTGAATCCCACGAAATCTCGGAAGCCGGCCGACATGGATGTCGACGACTGGTCCGATTCCCTCCCCGACAGTGACATGGCAAGACGCTATGCCGGCGTGGCGGGCGATTGGGTCTGGGTCCTCGAAGAGTTCACCATCTCGGGCTTACTGTCCCCTGTTCCGGAGAAATTGTCCGACGCATTCGGCACCAGCATCACCGTGCAGTGGGATGTGAATGCGCTCTCCACCTTCGTATATGCGGTCGACGGCGTGATCGAGCGGCAGTTCGAGCTCGGCCGCGAAGCCGACCCCACCGACCGATCTGCTCCCGACGGATACCTCGACGAGGAGGACGGAATCGACTGGGAGCAATGGATGTCCGGTGGTCTCTGCCTGCAGGCGCGGCTTGCCGGAGTGGTAGCGCTGACAGCTGATCCGACCGATCCCGCCATCGTCGAAACATGCAGCGAAGGGTGAGCTGAACCGCGCACCAGAGGTCAGTCGGCTCTTCCTCGGGCAGCTCCACGGATTCGCACCCAGGAATATCGACGGGGTATTCGACAGGCTCACTGAGATAGCCCGATCCTGACTGCCCCATCGGTTGGTGGGTAAGTCCTGCGGCAACGACACCGTCGGTCCGCACACCACCACGCCGCACAGAGATTCGCACGGCCGCAGCCTAATGCGGCTCCGACTCGACCCGATCAGGTGATGGACACCAGTTGAGTGATGTCGTCGAAGGGCAACGGGCCGTCGACGACAGCTCCGACGACGGCGCTGTTGAGGATGATCGATCCGCCGTGGTTGTCCAGGAATGCGGTATCGGCGGCGTCCCGTCCGGTGGCGATACGGACCAAAGTCGATCGCGGCGCGAGGCAGGTCGCGTCCACCACTCGCCATTGGCCTTCGACGAATGCTTCTGCGACCGCGTGGAAGTCCATCGGATCGCAGCCCGGCGCGTACACCGCTACCAGGCGAGCGGGGACGTTGACCGCACGAAGCAAGGCCACCACGAGGTGGGTGTAATCGCGGCACACTCCGGCACCGGCGAGGAGAGTGTCCACCGCGCCGTCGATGGGGTCGCTGCTGCCCGGGACGTAGCTCAGCCGAGCCCCGACCCAGGACGAGACCTCGGCCAGCAACTTCTCAGACGGTGGGTAGGAGCCGAATTCGGTTGCTGCGAAGCCGAAGAACTTGTCCGCTTCGGCGTAGCGGCTCGGTCGCAGGTACAGCGAGAGATCGTAATCGGAAACCGGAGCGGGCTCGGTGTTGCCGTAGATGGTTGCCGAGTACGACGCCTCGAGCTTCCCGACTCCGGCGTACAGCTTGTGAATGCGGGTTCCGTGGGCACCGCTGATCTCCTGCGCTTCGACCGGTTGACCGTCGAGTGTGAACGAGAGCGCTTCCCACACTTCGGTTCCTGGATGCGGTGCGATCGCGATCTGGAACTCGAGGGTGCTGGCCTCGGTCACGTCGACATCGAGGTACGCGGAGACATCACGTTTCATCGTGCCGATCCTGCCATCTCCGAGCCGTTCGCGCAGATCATGACTCGTCCGTGAGACGTTCGCCCGTCACGAGGAATATGACCCTCTTGGCAACCTCGACCGTATGGTCGGAGTAGCGCTCGTAGAAACGACCGAGCAACGTGATGTCCACTGCGGCAGGCACGCCGTGCGGCCAGTCGGGTGCGGAGGTCAGCATGAACAGGCTGCGATGCAGTGCGTCCATTTCCTCATCCTGGATCCGCAGGTCGGCGGCGAGATCGGCGTCCCTGGTTTCGAGCACGCGTTGCGTCGTCTCGGCCTGCGCGACGGCAACTCGACCCATCTCTGCGAACACGCCCTCGACCTCCGGCGGCAGCACGTGCGCGGGATGGCGACGTCGGGCAAGTTCGGCGATGTGCACCGCGAGGCCGCCCATCCGCTGTAGATCGGCGACGATGTTGATTCCCGAGACGACGCGTCGCAGATCATGCGCAACCGGTGCCTGCAGGGCCAGGAAGCCGAATGCTCCGTGCTCCCATTCGACGGCGAGGATGTCGATCTCTTCGCGGTATTCGATGGTCTGCTCGGCCAGGACGATGTCGGCCGTCAGCAGGGCCCGGGTGGCGTCGACCATTGCTTTCTCAGCAATTCTCGACATTTCGGACAGGTCCGACGCCAATGTATCGAGAGTCTCGGTATATACGTCCCGCATGAAATTTCCAACCCCTACCGCTGTTGCCCTCGACGCGGGGCCCGTAGGAACTACCCCCAAGCGCATCCTTCTACACTCGCGCCGTTGTGTGGCAGCCTTCGGAACATGAACACTGTGAAGTCGGTCATGCTCTTCGGCGCCGCCGCCCTGTTCGAGATCGGCGGAGCATGGCTGGTGTGGCAGGGAATTCGCGAGCATCGGGGATGGCTGTGGGCCGGAGCCGGGGTGATCGCCCTCGGCGCCTACGGATTTGTCGCAACCTTGCAACCCGACGCCAACTTCGGCCGCATCCTCGCCGCGTACGGCGGTGTGTTCGTGGCGGGATCACTGCTTTGGGCGATGGTGCTCGACGGCTTTCGGCCCGATCGCTGGGACATCACCGGCGCGTCGATCGCATTGATCGGCGTCGCGGTGATCATGTACGGCCCGCGCTGACTCGCGCGGACCGTACTTCAGCAGATCAGCAGTTCGACGGTGCAGGCACTCCGTAGAACCGATCCTTGATCCAATTCTGCGCCTCGCCGAGACCCAAGATGTCTGGAATCAAGTGTCCTGCACCGGATCCCGGCACGATTGCCGGAACCTGCGCGGAACTCAGCTGCACGGTGGCACCTGTGCCGCACCAGTCACCGGCCAGACCGACGGCCTGTCCGTGGGGAACGATGTCGTCGGACGTACCGGACTGAATCAGCACCGGAGCGTTCGGCGTACGCTCGCCGATCTTGTTCTTGGCCAGGATCTCTTGAGCGACGGGCAACCTGTCCAGCACCACCGACAGCGGCTCACCGGTCTTGGTGTACTCGTTGGTGCGGTGCAGCCCGACGTTCAGAATCGTTTCTCCGACACACTGATTCGCGACCAAATTCAGCATGGCCTTGCCAGCGTCGTTGATGTTCTCGTCGACGATCGGCCGCAGACCGGGGTCGGAGTTCAACAGACCGTTGAGGGTGTAGCCGATCACGCCGGTCAGAATGGTGCCGTCGACCTGCTCGAGGGTCTGCTTCAAATCTGCCGGAGGCGCACCCGCGTAGGTGCCGACGAGGTTCATTTCGGGTGCGTAATCATCGGCGAGTTCCGCTGCGGCAGCGGCTGCGCCACCGCCCTGTGAGTAGCCGTAGGCAGCGACCGGACCGTCCCCGGAAATCTTGGTGCCCTGCAGTTTCTGGGCCGCGCGGGCCGCGTCGAGCACCGCGTGAGCTTCCGAGGCGCGGTTGACGTAGGTGTGGGCACCGGGCGTTCCGAGTCCCTCGTAGTCGGTGATGACAACGCCGTAACCCTGGGACAGCAGCGAATACGCCGCGAGCACCTCGTACTCGACCATGAATCCGAGCGGCGGGGTGTAGGTGATGAGGTTGTTGAGCATCTTCGAGGGCGCGCACTGATCACCCTGGCCCTGAGTTCCCGGAGCGAGCACCACCAGCGGACGCGGGCCCGGACCCGTCCATTCCGCGGCTGGATCGATGTAGGTACCGGTGACGGCATTGGCAGCGTCGTTGGAGTCGGTGCTGCGGTACATGATTCGAGTGGCGGCACCGGGCAGCGGGCCGCCGATTCCGGGTACCGACAGAGCGAGATGCGAAGGCTCCGAACGGATGACGTCACCCGGCGAGCCTGCGGGCAGCGGGCTCGGTGGAACGTAGAAATCGGATTCGACCGTGGAACCCGTGGACGGAGCTGCCGATACCGCCGGTGCCGTCACCCCGATGAGTACTGCTGCTACCGCCACTGCCGAACCGAACACGCGCGTACGACGCACCTTGTGAGACCCCCAAAGTCGATCACTTGTATTCAAGTGAGCACTACCCCGTGTAGCACTTATCGTGACGCACCCTACGTGATCCGTCACACAACGCATAGGTCTACTTCGGATTCCTCACCATCAGCGTCGACGACGATGCATCGCGGCTTTGGCCACGTCGACTTCTTCGGTGGTGAACGGGCGCCCCGGCAGTGTCGATCGAGGGACGCCGTCACCGCGAAGTCCGTCGAGCAACACGGTGAAGTAACGACGCCAGTTGGAGGCGTCGACGGCGGTCGAGAACTCGACACTTGCGCCGATCATGCCGAGCACCGGATAGAAGTCGTTGACGGCGACGTCGGGACGCAGCTGCCCGGACGCCAGCGCACGGTCGACGATCTGCTCGAAGAACGGATCGATGCGCGAGCGAACCTGAGCAATCCCGCGGCAGCCCTCGTCCGAGCCGAGTACTACGTCGCCGAGACCGCGATCGGCGGACATCCCCTCGCACACCTCGGCCAGGAATTTCACCAGACCCTCCCATGGATCCTGAGCCTCCAGCGCCCGCTGGGCGGTCGCGAGCATGTCCTCGAGGCGTTGCTCGAAGACACCGTCGATCAACTCTTCCTTGCACGAGAAGCGGCGATAAACGGTGCCGACACCTACCTTGGCATGCACGGCGACGTCGTCGAGGGTGATGTCGATTCCGCGGGAGGCGAAGAGTTCGCGGGCCGCGTCGACGATGCGTCGTCGATTGCGTTCGGCATCCGCCCGGAGGGGCTTCGATGCCGCTGTGTCCGCTCTCACACTCATTCGATGTCCGTTTCACCCGATAAGCGGAGGACATTCCTCCGCTTAGCTGTTACCTTGGCCTACAACCGGAGGGTACACCTCCGCATAGTCGAACCGAGGACACTATGACCACCCTTTCATCGGAGAACGTGGGCGACGCCACGTCGACCACAACGCCGGTCGACGAACGTGCGCATCGGAATCGTTGGCTGATTCTCGCGACGCTCGGACTGGCTCAGCTCATGGTCGTGCTCGACGCGACCATCGTGAACATTGCACTCCCCGCCGCCCAGCTCGACCTGGGCTTCGACAACGCCGACCGCTCCTGGGTCGTCACCGCGTACGCACTCGCGTTCGGCAGCCTGTTGCTGCTCGGAGGCCGCCTCAGCGACCTATTCGGACGACGCAACACCTTCCTCATCGGACTCGTCGGCTTCGCGCTGATGTCGGCGGTGGGCGGCGCAGCCGTCAACTTCGGCATGCTCGTTGCTGCACGCGCCGGTCAAGGCCTGTTCGGTGCACTACTGGCCCCCGCGGCTCTGTCACTGTTGGCCACCACCTTCACCGACACCAAGGAACGTGCCAAGGCATTCGGCATCTTCGGTGCCATCGCCGGCGGCGGCGGCGCACTCGGCCTGCTGCTCGGCGGCATGCTCACCGAATGGGCCAACTGGCGCTGGAGCCTGTACGTCAACCTGATCTTCGCCGCGCTCGCATTCGTCGGCGGCTTCCTGTTCCTGGCCAAGCACAAGGTCGACGTCCGACCCAAGCTCGACATCCCCGGCACGATCGCCGTCTCGGCCGCGCTGTTCTCGATCGTCTACGGTTTCGCCCACGCGGAGTCCGACGGGTGGAGCAATCCCGTCACCCTCGGATTCCTCGCTGCAGGTGTCGTACTGCTCGCGGTGTTCGTGACCATCCAGATGCGCGTCGAGCACCCGCTGCTGCCGTTGCGGATCGTCTTGAACCGCACCCGTGCGGGATCGTTCCTCGCTGTCTTCGTCACCGGCGCAGGCATGTTCGCGGTGTTCCTGTTCCTGACGTACTACCTGCAGAACACGCTGAAGTACACACCGATCACCACCGGGTTCGCGTTCATGCCGATGATCGCGTCGCTGATTCTCACGGCGACACTGTCCACGGCGTTGATCCTCCCCCGCTTCGGACCCCGCATCCTGATGACGACCGGCCTGATCGTGGCCTCCGTCGGAATGGGACTGCTGACGCAGATCGACATCGACAGCAGCTACGTCACGCACATCCTGCCCGGTCTGGTCATCATGGGCCTCGGACTCGGAGCCACCATGGCACCGGCCATGCAGGGCGCGATTTCGGGAGTCGACGCGGACGACTCCGGCGTCGCGTCGGCCACGGTGAACACGATGCAGCAGGTGGGCGGCTCGATCGGTACGGCGTTGCTGAGCACCGTGGCCGCCAATGCTGCCACCAGCTACGTCAGCTCCAACATCGCGACGGCGACCGATGCGGCTCTGCTGCAGGCCAATGCCGAGATCGCCAGCTACACCACCACGTTCTGGTGGGCGTCGGGAATCTTCCTGCTCGGCGCAGTGCTGTCGGCCACGCTTCTGAAGAAGGGACCGTTGCCCTCGGCTCCCGAAGGTGCGGTTGTCGTCGGGCACTGAGAGCGGCTGCGCCGCAGGTGAGCGGAACTTCGTGGCGGGCTACGAAGTTCCGCTCACAAGGGTTCAGCCTTCGAGCAGTTTCTCCGTCGCGGCCAGCAGCACACAGGTCGCGACACCGTCCATCGACTTCTCCAGCTCACCGAGCGAGGGGAAGCTCGGGGCGAGGCGAATGTTCTTGTCTTCCGGATCTTTTCCATAAGGGAAGGCCGAGCCGGCGGCCGTCAGAGCAATTCCGGCGTCCTTGGCCAACGCGATCGACCGCGCGGCCGTGCCCTCGAGCACGTCGAGACTGATGAAGTAACCGCCCTTGGGTTCGGTCCAGGACGCGATCTTCGACGCACCGAGCCGATCTTCGAGGATCTGCTGCACCAGAGCGAACTTCGGAGCCAGGATCTCGCGATGCTTGGCCATGTGGGCCCGCACCCCCTCAGCGTCACCGAAGAAACGCAGATGCCGAAGCTGGTTCAGCTTGTCCGGGCCGATGCTCTTCTTGCCGAGGTGCTTCTGATACCAGGCGAGGTTCTCCTCGGAGCTGCCGAAGAAGCTGACGCCCGCACCGGCGAACGTGACCTTCGACGTCGAGGCGAACACGAACGCACGATTGGGGAAACCTGCCTCGGCCGCCATGCCGATGACGTCGTAGGACGGCGCGAACTCCTCGGTCAGCGGGTGCACCGCATAGGCGTTGTCCCAGAACAGACGGAAGTCGGGTGCTGCAGCGGGCATGGTGGCCAGCGCGCGAACGACTTCTTCGGAGTAGACGGCACCGGTGGGATTGGAGTAGTTCGGCACCACCCACATGCCCTTGATCTGAGGATCCGACGCCACAAGCGTGGCGATCTCGTGCACGTCCGGGCCGTCGGGCCCCATCGGAACCGGGATCATCTCGATGCCGAAGCTCTCGGTGATCGCAAAGTGCCGGTCGTACCCGGGAGCCGGGCAGAGGAATTTGATGTTCGGCTCGGCCGACCAGGCGCGGGGCGAATCGGGCAGACCGTGCAGCAGGGCCCAGACAACCAAATCCTGCATGATCTCGAGGCTGGCGTTATTACCGGCCACCAGGTTCTTCACCGGGATGCCGAGCAGTTCACCGAAGATGGCACGCAATTCCGGCAGACCCGCGAGGCCGCCGTAGTTGCGGCAGTCGGTGCCGTTGCCATCCTTGAAATCCGCGCCGGGAAGCGTCAGCAGGTCCGCAGCGAGATCGAGCTGCTCGGGTGACGGCTTACCGCGAGTGAGATCCAGCTTCAGATCCTCGGCCTTGAGCTGCGTGTACTTCGCGCTCTGCCGCTCGTGCTCGGAGGCGAGCTCCTCATGGTTCATCAGACCCAACTGGGTTTGCGCTGGCATGCGGAGCGGCCTCTCGGTGACGGGTTCCCCGGACAGTGTCGATGTCACTGAATAAAGGGGACCCCGCGCACCCGGCAGAGCCCATTGACCCTTGCTGCCTTCCGGCCCTGGGGGAGTTCACAGGATGCGCGCCGCGCGGGATCCGTTAGGAAGTGTAGCCGTCCCGACGATGAGGTCGCATCAGGGCCCTTGTGCAGCCGTTTGGGAGATAGCCGGGGTTACCCGGTATGCTTCCGAACGGAGGATTCGCCTAGTGGCCTATGGCGCTCGCCTGGAACGCGGGTTGGGTTAACGCCCTCAGGGGTTCAAATCCCCTATCCTCCGCCAGAGAAGCCCCTGTGACTCGGTCACAGGGGCTTCTTGCTGTTCGAGGGTGTTGCCATTCGCCCGCTGGCCCGATCGCGTTTTCTTCAGCCGGTCCGCGCGCCCGCCCCGTTCGCGTCAATGGACCCTTGCACTGGTCAGACGTATGCAAAGGTCCATTCACTCGGCTGCCGGGTCTGCGTCAATGGACCGTTGCACTGCCCAGACGTGTGCAGTGGACCATTGACGCGGACGGGCGGCACCGAACCTAACGAGCCGACCAACCACCGTCCATCGTGTACGACGCTCCGGTGACCATGCCCGCGTTCTCGGAGGTCAACCACCCCACCAGTGAAGCGACTTCGGCGGGTTCGACGAGTCGCTTGATGGCGGCCTCGGTCAGCAGCACCTTTTCGAGTACTTCGTCTTCGGGGATGCCGTGTGCGACGGCTTGGTCGGCGATCTGTTTTTCCACCAACGGCGTTCGTACGTATCCCGGGTTGACGCAGTTGCTCGTCACTCCGTGGGCGGCGCCTTCGAGGGCCGTCACTTTCGACAGTCCCTCGAGTGCATGCTTGGCGGTGACGTAGGCGACCTTGAACTCCGACGCCCGCAGTCCGTGCACCGACGACAGGTTGATCACGCGACCGAAGCCGCGAGAGTACATGTGCGGCAATGCAGCTCGGATGAGCAGGAACGGGGCCTCGACCATCAGCGTCTGGATTCTGCGGAACGCGCCGGGATCGAAGTCGACGATCGGTGCGACGGTTTGGATACCCGCATTGTTGACGAGGATGTCGACGTCCACGCGAAGATCGTCCAGAGCGGTGGTGTCGAGCAGATCCACCGACCACACCTCACCGCCGATCTCCGACGCCAATTCCTTTGCGGCAACGTCGTTCACATCGGCGACGGTGACGCGTGCACCGCGGCCGGCGAGCTCGCGTGCACACGCGGCCCCGATGCCGGACGCTCCCCCGGTGATGAGGGCGGAGCGTCCGGTCAGGTCCGTCACCGCTGTGAATTCTGATCGAGCAGACCGACCTTCGCCAACTCGGCCTCGGTGGCCAGGTTCTTGGCGTCGGCGATGTCGATGCTTTCGAGCGCCAACCCCTTCGTCTCCCGAGCGACGACGACGGCAACCACGGTGATGGCGCAGGCCACGGCCAGGTACACCGCAATCGGGACGGACGAGCCGTAGATGTCGAGCAGCTTGACCGCGATGATCGGGGCCAGCGAACCGGCGACGATCGAGGTGACCTGGTAGCCAAGGGACACACCGGAGTACCGCATCCGCGTCGGGAACATCTCGGCCATGATGGCCGGCTGAGTGGCGTACATGAAAGCGTGGAACACCAGGCCGATGATGATGGCGAGCAGGATCACCACGTTGTGGCCGCTGTTCATCATCGGGAACGCGAAGAAGCCCCAGGTGGCCGCGGTGAGCGCACCGGCGAAGTACACCGGACGACGACCGATGCGGTCGGCGAGCCTGCCCACCAACGGAATTGTGCAGAAGTGGATCGCGTGGGCGATCAGCATCCACCACAGGATCGTGGTGGTGTCGGTGCCCACCTCGACCTTGAGGTACGTGATGGAGAAGGTGACGACGAGGTAGTACATGACGTTCTCACCGAAGCGCAGTCCCATCGCGGTGAAAACTCCACGCGGGTAACGCTTGACGACCTCGAAGACGCCATACGATGCGGCCTTGATGACCTCGGCCTGCTTGTGTGCCTCGAGGAAGATCGGGGCGTCGGAGACCTTGGTGCGGATGTAGTAGCCGACGAAAACGATGACGGCGGAGAGCCAGAACGCGACGCGCCAGCCCCAGCTGAGGAAGGCTTCGTCGGACAGGGTGGTCGTCAGGACCAGCAGCGCGACGGTGGCGAGCAGATTACCTGCGGGAACGCCGGCCTGTGGCCAGCTGGCCCAGAATCCGCGAGACTTGTTCGGGCTGTGTTCTGCCACAAGGAGAACCGCGCCTCCCCATTCGCCGCCGACGGCGAAGCCTTGAATGAAGCGCAGCGTCACCAGCAATGCCGGTGCCCAGTAGCCGATCGCCTCGAACGTCGGCAGGCAGCCCATGAGGAACGTGGCTCCGCCGACGAGGACGAGGCTGAACTGCAGCAACTTCTTTCGGCCGTACTTGTCGCCGTAGTGGCCGAATACGATGCCGCCCAACGGCCGGGCGACGAAGCCGACGGCGTAGGTGACGAAGGCCGCGAGGATCGCGTCGAGCTCACTGGTTCCGGCAGCGAAGAAGATCTTGCTGAACACCAGCGTTGCGGCGGTGCCATAGAGGAAGAATTCGTACCACTCGACGATGGTGCCTGCCATCGATGCTCCGACGACCTTCTTCAGGCCTGCGGGCGTGGCGTCGGGATCCGGTTCGGGTCGTTCGGTCAGCGGCTGATCGACGCTCATGTTTTCTCCTGTGTTGCTCGGCACTGCGTGCTCATATCTGTGACAGACCACACATGTAGCGGGGTTGCTCTGAGTATTGGTGCAGATCCATAACCACGCAAGAGCCATGAACGCAGGTGGGATCTGCAAAACTGCACACATGACACGCGGTGGTGCGAAGATCCCCAGTGCAGACGACCTGCTGGTGCTGCTCGCCGTCAGTCGGACCGGCCGCTACAGCTCCGCGGCCGACGACCTGGGCATCAACCACACGACCATTTCCCGACGCATCGCCGCACTCGAGGACACGCTCGGCGGCCGCGTCCTCACCCGTGGTGCCGGCGGCTGGGAGCTGACGCAACTGGGCCGCGGGGCGCTCGCCGCCGCCGAGGCCGTCGAGGATGCGCTGCGCACCCTCGTCTCGACCGATGCAGGCGCGCTGGAAGGCGTCGTCCGCATTTCGGCGACCGACGGATTCAGTGCCTACATCGCCGCCCCGGCCGCGGCGCGGGTGCAGCGCGCTCATCCGCGGGTGTCCGTTGAGATCGTCGCGGTCACCAGACGCGCGTCGCAGCAACGATCGGGACTGGACATCGAGATCGTCGTCGGGCAACCGCAGGTGCATCGCGCGGAGGCCATCCGGCTCGGGGACTATCTACTCGGTCTCTACGCCTCCGAGGCATATCTGAAGGAACACGGAACGCCGCAGGTGCCGGCCGACCTCTCTGCACACCCGTTCATCTATTTCATCGACTCGATGCTGCACGTCGACGATCTCGATCTGGCCCCCAACTTCACCCCCACGATGCGCGAATCGGTCACCTCCACCAACGTGTTCGTTCACGTCGAAGCAACCCGCGCATCGGCAGGAATCGGACTGCTGCCGTGCTTCATGGCCGACCGTCACCCCGACCTCCAACGAATCCTGCCCGACGCGATCGCGGTGAAACTGACCTACTGGCTCGTCACCCGCACCGAAACACTGCGACGACCGGAGGTCTCAGCAGTGGTCGACGCGATCCGCGCGGTCGTCACCGAGCAGCGCTCGGCTCTGTTGGGAGAGAGCTGACTGAAGGCCGCGTCATATTTGTGTCATGACTGAATTCCCAGGCGTAAAGGATCCGTAAGGATCGTCTTCGGGCCAGTTTCGACGGCGTAAACATATCGGTGACCGGAGGCTTAATGGGCCTCCGACCAGCGCTGACGATGCGTTGGACCGCACTATGTCGAAGAGGCTTGAACGTTCATGGCTGATTTGGGTTATCTCCTCGTCACGGCCGCGGGATTCGGTGTTTGTGCACTGATCCTGCGGGCGTTGGCGACCACTGCCACTACGAAGGCGAAGGCGAAGGCGAAATGACGCTCGACGGAACCATCAACGTCGTACTCGTGGTGATCGCCGCCGCGGTGGTCATCTATCTGTTCGTCGCTCTGCTCGACCCGGAGAGGTTCTGAGAACATGACTGCAGCTCTGGCAGCATCGCTCCAGATCCTCGTGGTCGTCGTCGTTCTGGCGATCGCGTACGTACCCCTCGGTGACTACATGGCGAAAGTCTTTGCCACCGAACATGATGTCGACACAAGAACAGAGAGCCTCGGTGCCGCAGGGAGTACAGCCACCCTGCAGCGCACCCGCGGCGGCACGACCGTGTGGGCAGATCTTCGCGTCGAAAAGCTGATCTACCGCCTCTGCCGAATCGACCCACGCTCCCAGCAGACCTGGGTCGGATACGCGCTCTCGCTACTCGGCTTCTCCGCTGCGAGCGTCCTCTTTCTCTATGTGCTGCAACGCGTTCAGGGTGTGCTCCCGCTGAACGGAGGACTGTCGGGAGTGAGCCCGTCGGTGGCGTTCAACACCGCGATCTCCTTCGTCTCCAACACCAACTGGCAGTCGTACACACCCGAGACGACGATGTCGAACCTGACGCAGCCCTTGGGCTTGGCGGTGCAGAACTTCGTTTCTGCCGCAGTCGGACTCGCTGTCGCCATCGCCGTCGTACGAGGTTTCGTACGTGTGCGGACCGGCGGTGAGATCGGCAACTTCTGGGTCGACCTGGTCCGCGGAATCCTCCGTATCCTGCTACCACTGTCGTTCGTCATCGCACTGATTCTGCTGACGCAGGGCGTAATTCAATCCTTCAGCACAGGTTTCGCCTCGACGGGGCTCGACGGGTCGTCGGTCTCGAATGCATTGGCTCCTGTCGCATCGCAGGAAGCGATCAAGGAACTGGGCACCAACGGTGGCGGAATCCTCGGCGCCAACTCCGCGCACCCGTTCGAGAACCCGACCCCCCTGACCAACGTCGTGCAGATCATCTCGATCCTGCTCATCCCGGTAGCCCTGACCCGCACGTTCGGCACCATGGTCGGTGACCGTCGTCAGGGCCTGACTCTGCTCGCGGTCATGACGGCCCTGTTCGCAGCGCTCCTCACGGTCACTGCCGTTGCAGAATCCGGTGCGCGCGGCGCCGCAGCGCAGGCAGCAGGTTCGATGATGGAGGGCAAGGAAGTTCGGTTCGGCATCCCCGGATCGAGCCTCTTCGCCGTCGCGACAACGGGAACTTCCACCGGCGCAGTCAATTCCGCGCACGACAGCATGTCCCCGCTCGGCGGAGGAGCCGTCCTGCTCAACATGCTCTTCGGCGAAATCGCTCCCGGTGGTGTCGGAACCGGTCTGTACGGACTGCTCGTGCTCGCGATCATTGCGGTGTTCGTGGGTGGACTCCTCGTCGGCCGTACGCCCGAGTACCTCGGCAAGAAGATCGGGCAGCGCCAGATCACCCTCGCCGCACTGTCGGTACTGGTGATGCCTGCCTTGGTTCTGATCGGCACCTCGATCACCGTGATCCTGTCCTCCACCACCGGCTTCCAGGGCAATTCGGGTGACCCGGGTACGCCAGGATCGATACACGGATTCACCGAGGTCCTCTACGCCTACGCCTCCGCCTCGAACAACAACGGCAGCGCGTTCGGCGGGTTGACCGTCACCAGCGACTGGTTCCAGACCTCCCTGGGCATCGCGATGCTGCTCGGACGCTTCCTGCCGATCATCTTCGTACTGGCACTGGCCGGTTCGCTCGCCACCTCCAAGCGCACCGCTCCGAACCCGGGCACTCTTCCCACGACCGGACCGCTGTTCACCGGACTGGTACTCGGAACCGCCGTTCTCGTTGCGGCACTGACATTCTTCCCGGCCCTGGCTTTGGGCCCGATCGCAGAGGCACTGCAATGACCGTCACCTCATCCAGGCTCGTAGACGACGAAACCGACGTCGACGACTCCCCCACCCCGGTCCGATCCGGTTACTTCAGCCCCCGGCAGATGTGGACGTCCCTGCCGTCCGCGTTCGCCAAACTCGACCCACGGCATCTTGCCCGCAACCCGGTCATGTTCGTCGTGCTCATCGGCTCCGTCGTCACCACCGTGCTCGCGGTCCTCGATCCTTCGGTGTTCTCCTGGCTCGTAGCGGCGTGGCTGTGGTTCACGTTGCTGTTCGCCAACCTTGCCGAGTCCGTGGCCGAGGGCCGTGGCAAGGCCCAGGCCGCGAGCCTGCGTGCGGTCAAGCGAGACACGGTCGCGCGCCGTCGGACATCGAACGGGACGATCGAAGAGGTTCCCGGTACCGAATTGAAGGTCGGTGACGAGGTCGTCGTCTCCGCCGGCGAGATCATTCCGGGAGACGGCGATGTCATCGAAGGCATTGCCAGCGTGGACGAGTCGGCCATCACCGGCGAATCTGCGCCGGTCGTCCGCGAATCGGGCGGTGACCGGTCAGCGGTGACCGGCGGCACCGGAGTGCTCTCCGACGAGATCGTCGTACGGATCACCGCCGCTCAGGGCGAGACCTTCGTCGACCGAATGATTGCCCTCGTCGAGGGTGCATCGCGCCAGAAGACCCCGAACGAGATCGCGCTGAACATCCTGTTGGCTTCGCTGACGATCATCTTCATGCTGGCCGTCGTCGCGATCGGACCAATGGGGGCGTACGGCGGCGAGGAACAAGACCCGATCAAACTGATCGCGCTGCTGGTATGTCTGATTCCGACGACTATCGGAGCGTTGTTGTCCGCCATCGGAATTGCCGGTATGGACCGACTGGTTCAGCGAAACGTTCTGGCGATGTCGGGCCGCGCCGTCGAGGCAGCGGGCGACATCGACACGCTCTTGATGGACAAGACCGGCACGATCACATTCGGCAACCGTCGCGCCACCGGGCTTCATCCCGCACCCGGCACGACGGCAGGCGAACTCGCCGCAGCAGCACGGTTGTCCTCACTCGCCGACGGCACACCCGAAGGCCGCAGCATCGTCGATCTGTGCGGAGTCGAATACTCGTTGCCCCTGCACGCCACGGACACCGAAAAGACCGGCGAGTTCATCGCCTTCACCGCCCAAACCCGCATGAGCGGAATCGATCTCGACGGCACCCAGGTCCGCAAGGGTGCCTCCGATTCGGTGCTGGCATGGGTCCGCGCCAACGGCGGTCCCTCGATCGCCCTGGAGATCGACGACATCTCGAACAGCATCGCCGAAATGGGCGGCACACCGCTGGTGGTCGCTACTACGCCCCAGGGCGGTCCCGCACGCGCACTGGGTGTCATCGAACTCTCCGACGTCGTCAAACCCCACATCGCGGAGCGATTCGCTCAATTGCGAGCCATGGGAATCAGGACCGTCATGGTCACCGGCGATAACCCGCGGACCGCGAAAGCCATTGCGGCCGAGGCAGGTGTCGACGACTTCCTCGCCGAGGCCACACCCGAGGACAAGCTTGCGTTGATCCGCAAGGAGCAGGAAGGCGGCCGACTGGTCGCGATGACGGGCGACGGCACCAACGACGCCCCCGCTCTGGCGCAGGCCGATGTCGGTGTCGCAATGAACACCGGTACGTCGGCCGCAAAAGAGGCCGGCAACATGGTGGATCTCGATTCCGATCCGACCAAGTTGATCGAGGTCGTCGAGATCGGCAAGCAGTTGTTGATCACCCGCGGAGCGTTGACGACGTTCTCGCTCGCCAACGACCTCGCGAAGTACTTCGCGATTCTGCCGGCGATGTTCAGCGTCGTCTACCCACAACTCGACGGCCTCAACATCATGCGGCTCGCCACTCCCGAATCGGCGATCCTGTCCGCGGTCATCTTCAACGCTCTTGTGATCATCGGGCTGATTCCGCTGGCGCTCAAAGGTGTTCGCTACGTCCCGTCGAGCGCTTCGACACTGCTGCGCCGCAATCTGCTGCTCTACGGAGTGGGCGGCGTCATCACCCCGTTCATCGGGATCTGGCTCATCGACCTCGTCGTTCGTTTCATCCCAGGGATAGGCTGACATGCGTTTCGTACAAAGATTTCTCGGTCAGATCGTGGCAGGACTGTCGGTGCTGCTCGCGCTCACGGTAATCCTCGGTATCGGGTATCCAGCGGCGGTATGGGCGGTGAGCCGCATCGGATCCAGCTCTGCCGAGGGGTCGCCGCTGCGTGACGCGAACGGGTGCGTCGTCGGTAGCAGTCTGATCGGGGTCGACCCGCAGGTCGAAGAGGGAGCGCCGGATCCGTTCTTCCACAACCGAGTTACCGGTTCCATCTCCGACGAGGATGCCTTTGCCGCGAGCGACCCGGCCGCGTCACTGCCGACCAACCAGGGCCCCAGTAGCGAAGCATTGGCGGCATTCATCGAGGAACGTCGTGCAGTCATCGCCGAGCGTGAAGGCGTCGACCCGGCCGCTGTGCCGGTGGACGCGGTCACCGGATCCGGCTCGGGTATCGATCCCGATATCAGCCCCGCCTACGCGGCGATTCAGATCCAACGCGTCGCGCAGGTCAACAACATGAGCGTCGACGCGGTGACGGCTCTGGTGGCCGAACACACCGACGGCAGGCAGCTCGGGTTCCTCGGCAACGAGACAGTGAACGTGCCGGAGCTCAATGTTGCTCTGGGACTGACGGCACCTGGGTGCGGAACGAGCTGAACCTCGACGGTCCAGGGCAGCAGGTAGACGACATGGGAAAAAAGACCGGCAAGCGGGGGTCCGGCGGACTCGATCGCGGTGAACTGCGCATCTATCTCGGGGCCGCGCCGGGGGTAGGTAAGACCTTCGCGATGCTCGGTGAAGCGCACCGCAGGCAAGAACGTGGATGCGATGTGGTCGCGGGCGTGGTGGAAACCCACGGCCGCGCCCGCACCGCCGCGTTACTGGACGGCATCGAACTGGTTCCTCCGCGGATAGTCCACTACCGCGGATCGATCGCTCAGGAACTCGATGTCGCAGCGATCATCGAGCGCGACCCTTCGCTGGTGCTCGTCGACGAACTCGCCCACACCAACACCCCGGGTAGCGCCCACGAGAAGCGCTGGCAGGACGTCGAGGAATTGCTGGCAGCGGGAATCGATGTGGTCTCGACCCTGAACGTGCAGCATCTGGAGAGTCTCAACGATGTCGTCGAGCAGATCACCGGTGTGCCGCAACGAGAAACCGTCCCCGATTCGGTGGTACGGGCAGCGGAACAGATCGAATTGGTCGACGTGGCTCCAGAAGCGCTGCGCCGCAGACTCTCCCACGGAAACATCTATGCAGCCGAGAAGGTCGACGCAGCACTGAGCAACTACTTCCGTCAAGGCAATCTGACTGCCCTGCGCGAACTGTCGTTGTTGTGGATTGCCGATCAGGTCGACGCTGCGTTGGCGAAATACCGCAGTACACATGACATCACCGACACGTGGGAAGCACGTGAGCGTGTTGTCGTCTCGGTGACCGGCGGACCGGAGTCCGAGACCCTGTTGCGTCGCGCAAGCCGGATCGCCTCGCGGTCCAGCGCGGAACTGATGGTGCTGCACGTGATCCGCGGTGACGGCCTCACCGGCGTCTCGGCACCGCAGATGGGAAAAGTCCGCGTACTCGCAGCGAGTCTCGGCGCAAGTATGCACAGTGTCGTCGGTGACGATGTGCCGACCACACTGCTCGACTTCGCACGGGGGGCCAACGCAACCCAGCTCGTCATCGGAACCTCGCGGCGGTCTCGTTGGGCGCGAATACTGGACGAGGGCATCGGCGCTGCGGTCATTCAGAACTCGGGCAAGATCGATGTGCACATGGTCACCCACAACCAGGTCAGTCGAGGTTTTCGGCTCGGTCGGCTGATTCCGCCCAACCCGAAGCACCGACGAATTCTGTCCTGGGTTGGCGCCGTGGTCGTACCCGTTGTCTCGGCCCTGGCGATGCTGCTGGTGGATCCGTATCTCGATCTCGGCGGCGAGAGCGCTCTGTTCTTCATGGTCGTACTCGCCGTTGCGCTCCTGGGCGGCGTTGCGCCCGCGGCACTGTCGGCGTTGATCGCAGGATTGTTGCTCAATTACTTCTTCGCCGACCCGCGGTACAGCTTCACCATCGCCGAACCCGACAATTTCGTCACCACCGTGGTGCTGCTCATCATGGCAGTGGCAGTGGCATTTCTCGTCGACGCGGCCGCCCGACGCACCCGCGAAGCTCGGCGAGCGTCTCAGGAAGCCGAGCTCCTGACCCTGTTCGCCGGAACGGTGCTGCGCGGCGGCGACATTCGAACGCTGTTGGAGCGAGTCCGCGAGACGTACTCCCAACGCGCGGTCTCGATCATCAGAGGTGCTGGTGTGATCGTCGAATCTGTCGGTGATTCTCCACCGGCTGTGCCCGATGACGCCGACACCGCGATCGACACCCCCGACGGTTCCTTCACACTGCTCCTGTCCGGCACCAAGACCGGTGCGCACGATCGACGTGTGCTCAGCGCCGTAGCCAACCAAGCCAGGGGCCTGATCAGGCAGACCGAACTCGCCCAGGAAGCCAGCGCCGCAGCAGGACTGAAGGAAGCCGACCGTCTTCGGCGGGCGCTGCTGTCTGCGGTCAGCCACGACCTGCGAACACCGCTCGCCGCGGTCAAGGCTGCGGCGTCGAGTCTGCGTGCGACCGATGTCGAGTTCTCCGCCGAGGACACCGCTGAGCTGTTGGCGACCATCGAGGAATCGACCGACCAGCTGACGGGTCTGGTGGGCAACCTGCTCGATTCATCGCGATTAGCGGCGGGGGTCATTCAGCCGAGCCGGTCCATCGTGTACGTCGAGGACGCTGTGGACGCAGCGCTCGTCGGAACGCACACTGGTCGCGAGCTCGTCATCGTCGATGTGGACGACGTCGCTGTCTCCGCCGACGCGGGTCTGCTCGAGCGCGTGCTGGCGAATCTGATCGACAATGGGCTGCGACACGCACCAGGATCGCCGGTGCGGGTCGGGGCCGCCTACATCGGCGACCGAGCGGTGATCACCGTTGCCGACAGCGGCCCTGGGATCGCTCCCGGAAGCGAAGAGGCTGTGTTCGAGTCCTTCCAACGATCGGGCGACCGCGACAACTCCACGGGCGTCGGGCTCGGACTCTCCGTTGTGCGTGGGTTCGTCGAAGCCATGGGAGGCTCGGTGACGGTGTCCGATACCGCAGGCGGCGGGGTGACCATGACCGTCGAATTGGACCGAGCGGAATCGACTGCCAGAGGCGACTTCTCCGAGCAGACCCATGGGTGAATCCCGTTCCGCGATCAAGGTTCTGGTTGTCGACGACGAACCGCAGATCGTGCGCGCACTGCGCATCAACCTCACCGCCCGCGGTTACAACGTCGTCACCGCGTCCACGGGTACGGGCGCGCTACGCGCCATTACGTCCGAGCACCCCGATGTCGTAATCCTCGATCTCGGACTGCCCGATATCGGCGGCCTGGACGTGCTCGCCGGCTTGCGAGGATGGAGCGAGATTCCGGTGATCGTGCTGTCCGCGCGCACCGACAGCGGCGACAAGATCGAAGCCCTCGACGCCGGTGCCGACGACTACATCACCAAACCGTTCGGGATCGACGAATTCCTGGCCCGGCTACGCGTCGCCGTTCGCAGACGAGCCATCAGGACGTCCCCCACGGACCCGCTGGTGACCACCTCGTCTTTCACCGTCGATCTGGCCTCCAAGAGGGTGACCAGGGACGGCGAGATCGTGCATCTGACGCGTACCGAATGGGGAGTCCTCGAGATGCTGGCCCGCAATGCAGGCAAGCTGGTGGGGCAGAAAGAACTACTCAGAACGGTGTGGGGCCCAGGGCACGATCACGGCTCCAACTATCTGAGGATCTACATGTCTCAACTTCGACGCAAGCTCGAAGTCGACCCGGGCAAGCCTCGGCATCTCATCACCGAGACCGGAATGGGGTATCGACTCGTGGAATGAACCGAACACGAGAAGGCATCTCGGGGAGCAGATCCAGATGGTGGGCTTGTCCGTCGGACAGTGTCAGGACGCTCGGGCAGTCGCCGGGACCGTCGGCGATCGCGAGTACATCACCGACCCGAACATCTGCCGGGAGCGACACTTCGGAGTCGATGACGCACCGGCGCAGAGGATCACTGCCGTCCGCGAGTACGAACAATTCCTCGACACCGAGGCTGTGGCGGTTGGCGATGACCGCCGCGGCCGGACCGGCCGGGGCGCAACCGGTTCCACCGTCGACTACCACGACGGCTCGTCGCGAATCCGTCCGGTCGATCGACCGGACACGGCACACCGTGACCATGGACGCGTCTGTGATCGACTCCCCGGTCTCGACGGCAAGCTGCGGACGCGGAAAGCGATGCCGAATGCAACCCTCGTCGACGGCGTCTTCGACGACGTCGGACAGGAGCGCAGTATCGAGTCCCGTCGGAGAATCGATCCGTAGATGCAGTCGATTACCGAGCACACCATGATCTCGGTAGGCCTGAGCCATCACCCCGAGCGACTCGACAATCCGTGCGAACACCCCGTCGAGAGTGGACGCGCTGCATTCGACACCGTCGAATATTGTTGCAGGGCAGTCGACAACCTGAGCGATGACATTCTCCGCGTATTCACGATTGCCATCGGTGCTTACCAGAGTCGACTGTGCGAGGGTTAAGGCACGGTCCGCATCCGAAATCCGGTGAAGACCTGCGGCGACGACGATTCGGCCCACTCGCTCACCCGCCGGAAGTGACAGAAAGTGATCTGCAGCCTGCGCGCTCTGCGCACGGCCGACGATGTGGGAGGGATCGACACCGAGCTGCCGGGCGGACGACAACCCTGCCATCGAGTCGACGACCAACGTCAAGTGCTGCTCCCCTATCCAGCGCGCGACAACCGGGGCCAGCACACTGCCTGGCCTGTAGAGCATTTCGGCTGTGAACGACTCGAGCGCGATGCGATTGCACCTACCGCGCAGGCTGGTTTCGTCGATCACGCACACCGGCGTCGAGTAACGATCGGCGATGTCGTCGAGGAACATACCTGCCACCGTCACTCGACCGTGTCGATAGTGCGTCGTACTCGGCCACACGGCATGATCCAACCGCGGCGACAGAGCGCCTCTGAGCGACGGCAGATAATCCAACAAAGTCATCGAACACATCTCCTCGTCGATACCCGACCGAGTGCGGGCCTCCAGTCGATCATCGTCCCGAATCGAGGCGAACAACCCTGCCTTGACGGAAAATTGACGCTGCAGACGAGGACCTTGACGCCGCGGTAACAGATGCGCCTCGACCATCTGCACCCCGTAAGAATCTCCGTACGTCGCGTCAAAACTCCGTCAACGAACCGCCCGAGTGGTTCACGCGGGCGTATATCTGAGTGCATGACACTCTCGCTCGAAGCTCCCGATTACCTCGAAGTTCCCGATTACACAGCACAACTGCACAATTCGATTCACCTCATGCGTCGGGTCATCCCAGGGGTCGGTTTCGGTGTCCGTGCGGCCGAGCTCGGCGACCAGGCTCTCGCAGCCTGGGTACGGAACTCCGGTGTCACCGTCCTCGCGCACGATGACGACGAGCTCGATCGTGTGCAGCTCAGCGGGATTCGACCGAACCAAATAGTGTTTCGATGCGGAGCCAGCACCGACGGTATCCGCAGTGCCGTGCACCGCGGGGTGTTCCGCTTCGTCGTCGGTAAAGTGCCGCAGATCGCTCGATTGACAGAGTGCGCGCAACGAACGAAATATGTCTACCTCGACAGCGACGCGCCGGCAGCACTCTGCGATCACCGAGTGCAGGTGGTCGGCCGCCACAGCGACGTCAGCAACTCCGGCGACGCGGACGAGTGGGCCTCGGCGGCCGACAGACTGCTGCGCCGAGCATCCGAGTCCACGACGTGCGGATCGCCGGTGCACCGGATCATTCTGAGCGGAGGATCGACCGAGGAGTGGATGAACTGCTCCGCCCCGTACCTGACGTCCGTCGTGCGCGCTGTGGACGCTGCACTTCGTGAGGGGTGCACCCGATGGAATCTGCCACGGCCTGCCGTCTCGGTGATACCGGCGCAGGCGGCGGCCCACTGACTCTCCGGGAGGTGGCGTATACCGTCGAGTGGACAGAACTTCCGTCCCGAGAAGGAGCGTCCACTCGATGGCCGATATCGATTTCTATTTCGATCCGGTGTGCCCGTTCGCCTGGATGACCAGCAAGTGGGTCCGCAAGGTCCAAGCCCAGCGCGACTACACCGTCGACTGGCGGTTCATCTCGCTGCGCCTGCTCAATTCGCACATCGACTACGACGCGCACTTTCCACCCGAGTACGAGGCCGGCCACACCGCGGGTCTGCGACTGTTGCGGGCCGCTGCCGCTATTCGTCGTGAGCACGGGTCGGCCGCGATCGGGCCGCTGTACGAGGCCCTCGGAACGCGCATCTTCGACACCGAGGTGGTGCCCGACGACGCTGCGAGCCACGGCTATCGCGGCACCGCGGAATTCCTCGGGCCGATCCTCGAAGAACTCGGGCTGCCCACCCATCACACTGCAGCACTCGATGATTCGTCACTCGACGACGAGATCCGGGCCGAAACCGATCATGCACTGTCGCTGACCGGCAAGGACGTCGGCACACCTATCATCGCCTTCGAGCCACCGGACGGCGTCGCGTTCTTCGGGCCGGTGATCAGCAGACTACCCAGCGACGAAGAGGCAGTAGAGCTGTGGGACAACGTGATCGGTCTCGCTCGATTCTCCGGCTTCGCCGAGATGAAGCGCAGCCTGCGTGAGCTCCCCCAGCTGAAGGCGCTGGGCGTTCAGGAGGACGAGGCGGGCGTGCAACAGGACTGGCACGCAGGTAGCCGACGACAGAAGAAGTGATGTGCCGGCCGGATCAGCCGCCTCGCACGTCGTCCATGTTGCCAACGTCCGGGGTTCCGGCGTCGAGGCCGTAACGCAGGTAGACGGTGCCCTTCCCGCCGACGGCCGGTGGCACGAGCAGCGTCAGGTTACTGGGCACGGTGCCGTCGGCAAACACTCTCTTCCCGACTCCGAGAACGATGGGATGCACCCATAGATCGAGTCGATCGAAGAGCTTCTCGCGCAACAGAGTCTGAACCAGATCGAGACTTCCGACGACCTTGATGTTGTCGTGTCTGTCTCGGATCTCACGCATCGCATCCACCAGATTCGGTCCGAGTTGGGTCGAACCGTCCCACCGCAGATCGGGTGTGCCACGCGAGGCCACGTATTTCGGGATCGTGTTGAACAACGTTGCAAACGAACCGTCTTGGTTCGGCCAGTACGCAGCGAAGATGTCGTAGGTGCGCCGTCCGAGCAGGAGCGCATCAGTGCCCTCGTATGCGGCGGCAACTTGCGCCCCGGAGACCTCGTCGAGCAGAGGAGCTTGCCAGCCACCGTAGGGAAAATTCTCGGGATCTTCCTCGGGGCTTCCGGGTGATTGTGCGACGAGATCTAGGGTGGCGAACAGTTCCAACGTGATGAGGCCCATGATGTCTCCTGGTTCGGTGGGGTCTTCTTCGGGAAAAACCTTGTTCAGCCCAATACTTTTCGCAGAGTCTCAGCAAATTCTGTCGGCTTTCCGGTCTGACCGAATTCGCCGCCGAGGAAGCCCGAGTGGCCGCCGGGAAATACGATCGGCTCTGATCCGAGGAGCGCCGCAGTCGAATGCGCTGCGCGAGCTGCGATGTGACCGTCCTCGGAACCGCCGGATTCTTCCCCTACTCCGATCACCACGGTGGTGGGTGCTGCGCGCAACGCATCGACGTCCGGTGCGAAGTCGACGCCTCCCCCGCGCATGTTGGACATCAGGGCGTCGTCGCGGGTTCCGTCGTCCTCGGCTGGGAGGCCGAACTGCGCCGGGTCCGGTGCCGGGCGAGCGAAGAACGCGTCGTCGATAGGCCCTGCGTGCATCAGCAGTGACATGAACTCGGCCATCGCCGGGCCGCGGCCGTGAGCGTCGTACGTGGTCACCATGTTCGCGCACACTGACGCAATGTTCTCGCGGTCCGGCAAAGTGCCTCCGGCGGGTGGTTCGTGGGCAACCAACGTCCGAACATCGGACGGGTATCTGCTGACGAGTACCAGCGCATTGACCGCACCCCCGCTCGAGGCGAACACATCGACAGGGCCATGACCGACGGCGGTGAGCACTGCATGCAGGTCGTCGGCATGTTCGCCGAAGGTGACCGCGGCGGTCGCGTCGTCTCGTCGACTACGTCCGACATTTCTCGGGTCGTACGTGACGACCACGCGGTCGCGGAAGTGCGATGCCAACGTCCCGAACCCGCTCGCATCCATCGGTGAGCCGATGAGCACCAAGGGCGTGACCCCGGGCTCGAGCTCGCCGATCACGTCGTAGGTCAGGGTCGCACCGGGCACGGAAACTGTCTCTGTCGTCATGCTCGTGTGACCTCGATCCGAGCGAAAACTCACCGGACGGTGCCGCCTAGTCGTAGAGAACCGCAGTGCCCGTCTGTCTCAACTTCTCGAGACCGTCTCGGAAACGCTGCAGGTATTCGGGCGAATGTCCGACCCAGTCGGTCGTCTCCTCGACGATGCGTACCGGTTCTGCGCTGCGATAGGAGCGCGTCGGGTTGCCGGGAAACTTCTTGTCCGTCACGTTCGGGTCGTCCTCCACACTGCCGGTCGGCTGCACGATGTAGACCCGCGGATTTCCCTCGCCGACGGCCATCTCCGCCGCGAGCACGGCACCGTCCAGCACCTTGGTCATGTAGATGTAGTTCGAGATGTGCTCGGGACGGTAATTCGAGCGATAGCCGGGGACCAAGAAGTCACCGGCCTCCAGATCGGCCTTGGTGCCATGAAAGTAGGAACCGGATTCGTGCACCCGAAATCGCTCCGGTGTATCGGCCATGTCTGCCATAGAAACTCCTCCGTGTCGGTAGCCGGAAGAGTGTGCATGCTCGACGGGGTCTTGCCGCAAGCCCCCACCCCGGCGATACACTGACGGTAAGCGGGCGAGCGCAGGATCATGCGTTGCTGAACGCGCCGATCAGCGCGGTGGCCACCTCGTCGAGGTACGCCGAATCCACCTCGACTCCACGCACGGCAAAGCGCCAATAGACAGTTCCTGCAAGAAGATCGAGCGCCAGCTCGAGATTGAACCCGGCCGCCATCTCCCGGCGGTCGATCGCTCGCTCGAACACTCTGATCGCACGCTCACGTCGTGGAATTCCGATCAGCTCCATGTGCAACTGTGCAAGCCTCGGAGTCCGTGCCGATTCTGCGACGAGATCAGGAAAAATCCGGGCGAATCTCGGATCCCCTATCCACTCCATCAGGTTGTCGAGCGTCGCGCGCAGGTCTCCGTACAGCGAGCCGGTGTCGGGAATCCGAGAAATGTCGACGCTGAACTCGGACAACACCGACACCACCATGTCAACTTTGGACGGCCAACGTCGGTACAGCGCACTCTTACCGACGCCCGCGCGCTTGGCGACGCCTTCCATCGACAGTCGCCCGAACCCGAGTTCGGCGAATTCATCGAGCACCGCTTCCGTGATCGCACGGGTCACATCCGGCTGAAACACCGCGGCACCCGTCGCCTTCCGTGGACTCATACGACCAACTCTAACAAATGGACGATACGGTACCGTCCAGTGTACCTTTGGATGAGACGCAACCGTATCGTCCACTGGAGGAGACCCATGAAGCCCACCGACGTCGTCCACACTGCGTTGCAGCACTTGCGGGCGCACGACATGAGTGCGTTCGCCGACCTGTGGGCGGTCGACGGCGTCATCGTCTTTCCTTTTGCAGCAGCGGGATACCCGCGCCGCGTGGAAGGTCGCGCCGCAATTCACGAATACATGCGTGGATATCCCGAAATTCTCGACATACGGAACATCACGTCGCCGACGATCCATGAAACCGCCGACGCGGAGGTAGTCGTGGTCGAGTTCGAGGCTGCCGGCGTCGTTCCTGCGACAGGTAAGCCGTACGAACTCGCATACATCGCTGTCATCACCGTGCGCGACGGCGCAATCACCACGTACAAGGACTATTGGAGTCCACTCGCCGCCGCGGAAGCCCTCGGTTCGGTCGACGACGTCACAGCGGCCTTCGCGGGTGACCGCGCATGAGCGACGTCCTGGTTCTCGGCTCGACGGGAACGACCGGAAGCCGGGTTACTCAGCTTCTCCACGAACGAGGGGCGCAGTATCGAGCGGCGTCTCGTACACCCACGTCCGCAGACCAGATCGAATTCGACTGGCTCGACCACGGTACCCATGCAGCTGCATTGGACGGCGTCCGAGCGGTCTATCTCGTTGCGCCTGTCGGTGTGGCCGATCCACTACCTCTCGTTCGACAATTCCTGAAACAGGCTCTGCAACAGGGTGTTCGACGCGTCGTCGCGCTGAGTTCGTCCGCACTCGATCGTGGTGCGCCCGGACTCGGCAAGATTCACGACGCGGTGGCGACCGATATACCCGAATGGGCAGTCCTTCGACCGAGCTGGTTCATGCAGAACTTCCGCGGCAGCAGCGCTCTCGCGGCAGGAGTCAGTGCGGGCGAGACCGTATCCGCAACCGGGGACGGGCGGATCGCCTTCGTCGATGCGGGCGACATCGCCGCCGTCGCCGTGCACGCACTGCTGGACGAGCAGTCGCACGACACCGACCACATCATCACTGGACCCGAGGCGCTCAGTTACTCCGACGCGGCGCGAATCATCGCCACCCACAGCGGAAAACCTCTGCGCCACAAATCGATCTCCGTCGACGAGTTGGCACAGCTACACATCGACGGCGGCCTCCCTCCCGAGTACGCGCCGATCCTGGCGGCCCTGGATGCGGCCATCGCAACGGGCTCCGAGGATCGCGTCACCGACGTCGTCGCACGCATCACCGGGAGAGCCCCGCGTAGCTTCGAGCACTTCGTCGCCGAAACGTTCCCACCCTTCGGCCGCAGCCCGGGTCGTCGGCCATGAGCACGGTCCGAGCTGTAGCGCAGCCTGCGTCAGCTACCCAGCTGAACGCAACGCAGGCGAGCGACGTTCATGAATTAGGCTCTGCGGGGCGGTAGCCGACAGTCCCGACGCGAACCTGGATATGGCCGCCGCGGACAGCGCGAGTCGACAGATCCCGCAGCAGTGGAGCCATTGCCGTCCACGGATGAGCCTCGATATCCGCCCCTCCGAGTCGGCAGGCAAGCTTCGCCAACGGGGTCCACACCGCCGCCCGTCCGACGGGCCGCTGCATGTCGACGACGGCCACGACGCCGCCCGTTCGCGTAGCCGAGATCATCGCGTCGAGAGCCGCCTGCCACGGCGTCATCAGCGAGAGCGCGTAGGTACTCAGGGCCGCATCGAACGGTGCGTGCTCGCCCAGATCCGCGAGAGTCAGCGTGGTGGCGTCGGCGGCGGCGAGGGTGACGTTGTCCCAGCCGGCCCGGTCAGCTCGCCGTCGGGCCTGTTCGAGCATCTGCGGGCTGGCGTCGATTCCGGTGATCGAGCCGGTGGGTCCGATCATCCGCTGCAGGCCGGCGAAGTTCAGGCCCGTGCCGCAGCCGAGGTCCAGAACATGGCTGCCCGCAGGCAGATTCAGTAGCTCGAACGCCGCCTCTCGACCGGCGCGATACACCGGCCATTCGAAGGAGATCACGTCGTACAGGCGCGCCGAGAGGGTGTACGGCGTCGGTCGTCTCATCTCGGTCTCTCCAAGGCGCGGGCATAGTGGGAGGTATGGGAATTCGTCGTTCGTCTTCCAGTGTGCCCGACAACCGTGCCGACGTGGTCGTGGTGGGCGGCGGCACCGCAGGCATCGTGGCAGCGAAGACCGCGGCCAGCTTCGGCATTCGCGTCGTGTTGATCGAGCGGGACCGCACCGGCGGCGACTGCCTGTGGACGGGATGCGTGCCGTCGAAAGCGCTGCTCGCGGCGGCTTCGGTGGCACAGACGGTTCGATCCGCGTCCCGGTTCGGCATCGTCACCCAGCCACCGAGCGTGGATTTCGCGCTCGTGATGCAGCATGTACACAGTGCGATCGCCGAGATCGCGCCGATCGATTCACCGGAGGCCCTGACCGAGGCCGGGGTCCATGTGATCCACGGCGACGCAGTCTTCTCCGGTCCGAACACCGTTTCCGTCGGTACGCGGACGCTCTGTTTCGGCCAGGCGATCGTGACCGCCGGAGCCCATCCGACGGTGCCGGCGATCGACGGCATCGAGCACGTGGACTACTTGACCAGCGACACCGTGTGGGATCTGAAGGACTTGCCGCAGCGACTGCTGATCGTCGGTGCCGGGTCGGCGGGTTGTGAAATGGCGCAGGCATTTTCGCGTCTCGGGTCGGATGTGACTCTGGTCGGGCGGTCGGCCACGATCCTGCCGCGCGAGGATGAAACGGCGACCTCGATTCTGACGCAGGCACTGACAGACGAGGGTGTGCGCGTCCTGACCTCCACCGCCGTCGTGCGCATCGAGGACGGCACGGCCGTGACCGACACGGGCGTAGACATCGCATTCGATCGGGTGCTCGTCGCCACCGGGCGGACTCCGCGTACCGCGTCCCTCTGCTTGGACACGGCCGGTGTGGAATTGGACGACAACGTGTTCGTTCAAGTCGACGAGCATCTGCGGACCACCAATCCCCGCATCTGGGCGGCCGGAGATCTCACCGGACATCCGCAGTTCACGCACACCGCCGGTGTGCACGGCAGTCTGGCCGCGAGCAACGCGGCACTCGGTCTGAACCGAAAGGTGAGTATGACGGGAACGCCACGGGTGACGTTCACCGATCCCGAGATCGCCTCGGCCGGAATCGATATGCGGACCGCGAGGGAGCGCGGTTTGCGGCTGCAGATGCTCGAGCACCATCACGTCGATCGTGCCGTCACCGAGGGGGCAACAAACGGATCGACGACGCTCGTGCTCGACGCCAAGCGGCGCATCGTCGGAGCCTGCGTGGTGGGACCGCGGGCCGGCGAGACGATCGGGGAGCTGATCATCGCCATCGAGCAGGGCCTGCGTACCCGAGATCTCGCCGGAGCCACGCATCCGTATCCGACGTACAACGACGGGCCATGGAACGCGGCGATAGCGGACGTGAAGTCGCAGTTGGGTTCTCCGGTGATTTCTCGAGCAACCGCCGCACTGGCGAAGGTGCGCGGTGCGTGGATCAGGAGAGCGCGCGATACCCGGCGATGATCCGTTGGGTGGAGCTCACCGCGACCACCGCCGCCCAGACCACCGCGATCTGCCATGAGATACCGGGCAGCAGCAGCCACAGACTGTGTACTGCAATGGTTTCGGCTCCCTCGGCCAGTCCTCCGAGGAAGGACAGCGAGCGGCCGTCGTCGATGGTGCGGCCGTTGCGTTCGGCGATGGAGGAGAACGCCAGAAACGCGGTGCCGTTGATGTAGTACGCCAACAGCACCAGCAGAAACGGCCACCACGGGGCGTCGTACGCGGCCGAGGCACCCACCGCGACGCCCACCACGGTGGTGCCGTACACCACGAAATCGGCGGTGATGTCGAAGAATCCGCCTGCCCCAGCGGTTGTCGACCGCCTGCGCGCCAGCGGCCCGTCCAGGCCGTCGGCGATGCGGGAGACGATCCACAACGCCAACGCGAGCAGCCAGAACTGCAGGCCGGCGGCCAGTGCGCTACCGAGGCCGAGCACCAGTCCAGCGGCGGTGATCCGGTCCGGGGTGATCGCGGGGCGGTCGAGGGCGCGAGCACAGCGATCGAGTGGAGCTTCGAGGTGGCGGCGCAGATAGCTGTCGATCATTCGGCAGCTCCGGTCAATCCGAGACGTCGCGCCAACAGAGCCGAGCCGGCCGCGATCGCCAGGACGGCGAGCAGTGCGATGGCGAAAGGCCACGACAGCGGAGACGTTCCGTACGCCCCGAGCGCGGTGTAGGCGACGGTCGCGGGCACGATGCCGATCATGGTGCCCACCACATAGTCACGTTGCCCCACGGCACTGACTCCGGCCGCGTAGTTGACCAAGGAGAACGGCAGCGGCACCAGACGCACGAGCAGTACCGACAGCAATCCGCGTCGTCCGAGCATGGCGTCGAGCCGGCGGAGCCTGTCCCATTCCGTTCGGGCCACCTGGCCGCGTCCCAGCGCCCGCGCTCCCCAATACCCGAGATAGGCCCCCATCGTGGCGGCGAACACCACGACGGTCGCGCCCACCGCCAATCCGAACAGCAGTCCCGACGCGATGGTCAACGTGCTGGCGGGGAACGGGGTGGCAGACAGGACGGCATAGAGCACGACGAACAGCGCGATGCCCCACGGCCCGGCCGACGCCACTCGGTCACGGATGAACGCCGGGTCGGGTAGGTCGACGGTACCGAGCACGATCACCACAGCGATGACGACCACGGCAGCCGCGAGCAATTTCAGGGTGGTGCCTCGGCGACTACGCGTCGGGCGGTCCTGCGTCACGGTGTGTGCCTCTCGTCCGGCGGTCAGGATCCATTGTGCACAAGTTCGTCCCCGAGTTCCCTGGGCGGGCGATCCGCACTCCGCCATTCGGCAGCAGCGCTTCGAGTGATGTGCAGTCGTCGGTCCCGTGGGGTGGGACAGCTCCTCGCAGCTCTCCGTTACATCTGGATGACCCAGATGTAGGCTCGAGCATTCGATTCTGGGACGGAAGTCGTTACGGCACTGAGAAACCCGTGTCCCGTCACCCGAGACGCGCAATACGTGAGAGCAGCCTGCGAATCCGGAAGGTATTCCGTCGGCGTCTGCTTGAATTCGTAGCTGTTTCTGGGCTCACACAACGTCAGCCCCGAAGCCCGTCGGAGCTCCTCGGCCCGTGCAGCCGAACTCGACTCGACTATCAAATACGCCGAAGAATCAGGAAACGAGCTGAACACCTCGGAGTACAAGATCGTGTCGTCATCTGTCAGGTCCAAACCGAGGTTCACTGCCATCGACGCAGCGGCCTGACGCTCCGACCGCTCGGATATCGAACGATAGAGCGGTGGAACGCAAAGCCCGAGAGCCACAACCACGACGACGACTGCCGCGAGGCTCCACATCCGCCGCGGACGTCCACGAAGCCAGGTCATAGCGATGATCCGATCACGGGGGCCGGACGGGCACTGACCGCACGATGGGTTGTCGCCGTGACGGCCACGTTCCAGTGCGAAAAGTAGCCATCATCTGCTGCTCGACAGCGCTTCGGTGAGTTCGGTCGTCCTGCCAGAGGGTGAAGAGGTCGCCAGCGGACGAGATCGTGCGGATACCAGGAAGCGTGGGATCGTTCGACGGCTCGTTGATGGGCCAGTTCTTCAACCAATTGGCGGCAAGTACCGGGTGCAGCAATCCGTCCACCGTCCGCGAACTGACCACGCGTGTGAGGACGTTGATCGCCGCCTGCCAGCGGTTGATCGACGGCAATCCCAGCGGCAGGAGCATGTCCCAGCGGCCTTGTTCCCGGGACTCTCGCGTGACGGTGCCTGCGACGTCGATCATGTGCCGACCGACTCTGTCGTCGAGTTCTCGCTCCCACACGGCGCGTTCCCGCTCGATCGCACTACGGAACACCTCCAACTCGACCAGTCCTGATCGGGGTCCGGCTTCTCCGAGCGGGTACGCACACAGGTCGATAAGCAGGTTGTCGCGCAGATCCCGCGCCACCGACCGATGCGCCGGCCGGGACTGGAGCTGTTGGGCCTCCGCTACCGTGACCACACCCGCGAGCAGGAACCAATCGATCTCTCTGGGTTCTCTGAGCATCACCGAAGCAGTCTCTCACCGAATCGGACAACGACCGGAAGCCCAACGCGAGGAACAACGCCATCCGCTCCGGGCTCCCGTCGTCGGCGGATGCCCTCTTCGACCGATTACGGTGGTGAACGCAGCGTCTTACGTCTGTTCCCGTGAACCAGGAGGCCGTCCGTTGAAGTTTCGCTCCTTACGGCGCGCAGTAACGATTGCGGCGAGCGCGGGGCTGCTGCTCACCTCCTGTGCTGCGCCGGATTCGGAAGCACCGATTGCCGAGGCGCAGTCCTGGAGCGAGATCCAACAGCAGGCGCAGGGGCAGACCGTCTCGCTGTGGATGTACGGCGGCGACGAGCAGGGCAATGCGTATGTCGACGACGTGCTCACACCTGCTGCCGCCGCGGAAGGCGTCACTCTGAGACGTGTGCCGGTCGAATCGACCACCGATGCCGTCAACCGCATCCTGTCCGAGCGACAGGCCGGGGTCACCGACGGCGAAGTGGACCTGGTGTGGGTCAACGGCGCGAACTTCGGCACCGGTAAGCAGGCCGGCGCGTGGCTGTGCGGCTGGACGCAGAATCTGCCGAACAGGGAATTGACCGATCCCGAGGATCCGCTGTTGCTCGACGACTTCGGCACCCCGGTCGAGAACTGCGAATCCCCCTGGTTCAAAGCACAATTCACGTTGGTCTACAACGCGGCGGCGATCCCGAACCCGCCGACCACCTTCGAGGGCGTCCTCGACTGGGCGAAGGCAAACCCCGGCCGCTTCACCTACCCCGCTCCCCCGGACTTCACCGGCTCGGTGTTCGTGCGTGAGGCGTTGATCAATGCCTCCGGCGGCGTCGACGAGGTTCCCGCGCAGTTCGATCAGGACTCCTACGACCGACTCGCCCCGGCATTGTTCGATCAGTTGAACGAACTCGCCCCATCACTGTGGCGCGAGGGAACGACGTATCCGCAGTCTTCCTCCGAGCTCGACGCCCTCTACGCCGGCGGTCAGGTCGACATGACCATGACGTACGGCCCCGCGACCCTCCCGAAACTCGTCGCCGACGGCACCTTCCGGCCGGAGACCCGCGTCCTGACTCTGGACGAGGGAACCGTCGGGAATGCGAGTTTCCTTGCCATTCCGTCGACGTCGGGGAAGTCGGCCGCGGCACAGGTGGTTGCCAATCTCGCGCTGTCGCCAGAGCAACAACTCGCGACGTCGACGCCGGACGTGTGGGGTCAGTTCACCGTGCTCGATCTCGACAAGGTGCCTGCCGATGTTCGGGCGCGATTCGACGGTCTGGCACCGTCGGATGTCGTCCCCTCCTACGACGAGCTGTCGGCCAATGCTCACCCCGAGCTCTCGGCCGACTGGGTGTCGCCACTCGACGAGGGTTGGCGACGAAGCGTGCTCGCCGGGCAGTGAGCGCGTCCACGAAGAGCTTTCGCGGCACTGCGGCGGTGCTCCCCGCCGTCGTCTTGGTCGTTCTGGTCGTCGGCGGCGGTCTGGGAACCGTGGTGCTGCAGAGCCTGGGTCTGATGCCATTGGTCGGAACCCCCGAATTGTCGGTCGACGCATACTCCGCGCTGGGCGGTGACCTGTGGCGCTCGGTAATGCTGACACTGTCGATTGCCATCGTCTCGACGGCGTTGGCCACGGTGATCGGGCTTGCCGCGGCGCTGACGGCCTTGTCTGGTGGACGCGCCGCGCTGGTCGCTGCAGGCTTGACGGTCACGGTGCCGCACCTGATCGGGGCCGCGGCGATGGCATTGCTATTGGCAGATTCAGGGATGCTGCCTCGTATTCTCGGCATGACCGACGGTGGCTGGCCGGAGTTGGTGGGTGGACGGTGGTGGATCGCCGTCGTCGCCGAATATGCCTGGAAGGAATCGGCTTTCGTGGCCGTCGTGGTGGCGGGAACACTCGCCACCCGAGTAGCCGCTTTCGACGAGACGGCCGCCACCCTGGGCGCAGGCCGGTGGGCTCGGCTGCGACTGGTCACGCTGCCGTTGGCTCGGCCCGCGCTGATCGCCTCGGCGGCCATCGCGTTCGCCTACACCGTCGGATCGTACGAGGTGGCCCGCATTCTGGGTCGACCGTATCCGGAGCCGTTGTCGGTGATGGCAATTCGTCTGTTCACCTCGATCGATCTCGAGACGCGACCACAGGCAGCAGCTGCCGCGACGATCGCCACCGCTCTGACGGTGGTCGTGGCCGCGGCGGCACTGCACTATCTGCGCAGATCGGCAGCGTGGAAATGAACAAGGTGGAAGTGAACAAGGTCCTTCCTGCCGTCGGCAGGTCCGTTCTGGTCCTGTGGTTCCTACTGCCGCTGATTCCGGTTGTCTTGTGGGCCCTCAGCAATCGCTGGTCGTTTCCCGGTTCGGTTCCCCAGGAATGGGGATTCGACGGCGTCCGCAGCGCCCTCGACGCCGGGGGTGCCGATGCGTTCGTGCGATCGACCATACTCGCTCTCGCCGTCGCCGCCATCGCAACACCATTGGGCGCGTTGGCCGCTCGCGCACTGGTGAACGGTACTGTGCGCTTCCCCGCTTTCGTAGCTGCGGTCCTCTTCGCTCCGCTGGCCCTGCCCCCGTTTGCCGTGGCCTTGGGGCTCGATGTCCTGGTGCTGCGCTCACGCATTCCGAGCACGGTGGCGGTGATCGCATTGCTGACCGTTGCGGCCATTCCATATACGACGTATCTGATGCGAGTGGCATTCGGCGCGTACGACATCGGCTACGAGCAAGAAGCGCGAACGCTCGGCGCGTCGAGTGCCATGGTTCTGCGGCGGATTCGCATTCCGCTGTTGGCTCCGGCGTTGGCGGGTGCGGCGTTGCTCGCGTTCCTCGTGGCGTGGAGCGACTATGTGATCACCCTGCTGATCGGTGGAGGCAGACTGGTCACCGTGCCCATTCTCGTCGCCTCGTTCGCTGCCGGGACCGGTAACGATTCGGTGGTGGCTGCATTGTCGGTCGCCGCCGTCGTACCGCCGTTGTTACTGGTGCTCATGCTGGCCCGGTTGCGTCGTAGGAGTGCCCGATGAGCGTCGAACTGTCCGTACACGGACTCACGAAAGTCCATGCCGGTCAATTGGTTGCGGCACTCGACTCACTGGGTCTCACCGTGCCGCCGGGGTCGTGCACGGCGATTCTCGGGCCGTCGGGCTCGGGCAAGAGCACTGCACTGCGGCTCATTGCCGGCCTCGATTCACCCACCGCCGGCACGGTGCGCATCGACGGCCGCGAGGTGAACGGTGTTGCGGCCGAGAACCGCGGGGTCGGGATGGTGTTCCAGCGTCCGATGTTGTTCCCGCACATGTCGGTACTCGACAACATTGGCTTCGCCTACCGCGCTGCCGGGGAGAGTCGCAAGCGGTCGCGCGAACGTGCCCGGGAGTACCTCGACCTGGTCCATCTCGGTGACATCGGGGGCCGAGCAGTGTCCGAAGTGTCGGGCGGGCAGGCGCAACGCGTGGCGTTGGCGCGCTCGCTTGCTGGTTCCCCGCGAGTGTTGTTGCTGGACGAGCCCTTCAGCGCCCTGGACCCGGTGTTGCGCACCGAGATGCACGATCTGGTGCGCGAATTGCGAGCCTCACTGGATCAGACTCTGCTGCTCGTCACCCACGACCAGCAGGAAGCGGCGGTGCTGGCCGATTCGGTGGCGGTGCTCATCGACGGCCGATTAGAGCATCACTCCGATATCGCGACGGCGTACACGCGACCGAGCACGCTGGCAGTGTCGCGACTGATGGGTGGGATGAACGAAATCGAGGGTCGGTGGGATGGGGTTGGGGTTCATCGCTCCGAGCTCGGGGAGCTGGAGGTCGAGGGGGTCACTGGAATTGCGGCGGGGCCAGCGGTGTTGCTGCTGCGACATGAGCTGATCAGTCTGAATGACAACGGGATTCGTGGGGTTGTGTCTGGTTTGCGGCCGACCGGATTTCGCAGCATCGCCGATGTCACCGTGGGATCGACAGTTCTGAAGGTGGAGCTGGCGGCGGGATCTGCGGTGCGGGTCGGGGACGCCGTGGGGTTTGAGATTCCGGATGGGGCGAGGTTTGTTGTCACGGGTTGAGGATGTGACTGTTCACAGTTCTCGCGCTCCGGGATCCGGCTGTAGTGCCCACATCACCCAACCTATTCAAACTGCAAATACCGCACCGTCAAGAGATCTTGACGCGAGTACTCGGTCGTCGACGCGGGTCTGGTTCGCGCCGCGAGGCCGTGAAGTCGATTGTTTGACGCTCAGGCGACGACCGTTCCACCGACCATGCCGGCGTCGCGTCGAACTTGAACCTTCTCACCAACGGTGCGCCCGGATTTCGTGTCAAGTCGAGTATCAGTCATGAGGTATCGAAACAGATCACTCACCCACGCGAGGTGTGTAAAGGAACTGAGAGGAATCCGTTGCCTACGCGACAGATCCGCTGCGTAACACCGAACGTTCCGACGTGACTGGCAGATCGTTCGGGGCTTCCCACTGTCCTCCGGCGGGAGAGGAGCGCGATCGCGGCGCACAGCAGTATTGACCAGCTCAGGCCACGCCCCCCGCCCGCGTCGAGGCAGTCATGCACACCGTGGTGCTCTTCAGGCACCTCGCAGCAATCTCACCGCCGACCCGGCCCCTATTCTCCTCCACTAACTTCCGAGCCCCCCGTGGGACCCGGACCCGAACCGACACCATGTGGATTGGAGTCCAGCGTCGTGTGGATCCAGTTGTGTCACCTTGTGTCATCGAGTCCCAGCCTGGGACCACCGTGAATCCATCTGTTCGACGACGTACTGCGGTGGATGAACTATTTCGATACGCATTGAGCCCGATCAAATCGCTCTTGATGGTGGGCAACCAGCACGCCCTATCGCATAGCCTCGTCCGTGACCCAATCAGCGATCAGCTGATTCGTTTTCGTGGTGAAGTGAACGCTTCCCGCGAACACGTAGCTCTGGTCAGCGCCTGAAGACACGAGCGTGGTGGAATCGCAATAGTCTTGGTCAACCTCCCGGCATGCGTCTTCGTTCACGCCGTGTTGGAAGCCATATCGGTCTTGATTATCGATAAGATTGTCGATGAACGCTCCGGTGTCCATCACCGACACACCCGTTAAGTTCTCCACCCGACTGGTGAGTTGCTTGTTGTAAGCATCGGTCAGAGTCCGAATATAAGTGCGAGCAGCTGCGGTCTTGAACCACGGTGCCTGATCGAGGTCGTACAGTTCGAATACCATGAGGTGTTTCGCGCCGTTGGCGATGATGGTCTCTGCTGTATCTGCAGCGTCGTCTGCTGCCGCTTCCACTCGGGTGATCTCCAGCCGCATCTGGTCTGAGTCTGGATCCTCGTCGGCTCGCAGTTGTTCGGCGAGTGGACTTTTGGACGGATCGTAATGGTAAGCGACGTCGTTGGTGCCGACGAACAAGGTCACCAGTTGATCGGGTGCGAATGACTTCCGTTGCGCTAGATAGTGATCGACCTGGACTGCGGTGGACCATGGCGCACCTTCGGGGTTGTTCGACACTGATGAGTACGGGGCGTTGGCCCGAGCTCCACCTTGCGCGTAGTTCAGGCCGCCGGGGCCCTCGAGCGGAGGAATTCCTTGGTAGACGGTGTCGATGTCATCGACATGAACGTTTGGACCCGTTGGCTGGCCGAGCCGCTCGGAAACGATCTGCGCCCAGCTGAGTCCAGGATTGGTCGTGAATCTGAATCCGTAGGTGCCGGCATCTGTCAGGCTGTCACCGAAGAACACTGCTTCACGAACCGTGGTCTGATCGCTGGCAGCGGTGGGTGCACTCTCGGTCGGTTTCGTGGTCCCACTGCATGCCGTGGCGGCAAACATCGCGGTAGCTATGAGCACAATGGATTTGAGCTTGATGGTCATTGTTGTTCCGATCTCTTGTGTCTGTGCGATCGCACCTCGGGTGCCGAACATCGAGATGCCTCTCTCCAGCGGTGCAGTTCGTTGTCGGTGCGCTGTGAAATTGGGCGAAGCGGTGGGGATGGCCTCTTCGTGTGGTGGCTACGTAACTGACCCAAATGCTGAGAACGCGGCCTTGTCTGCGAGGTGGATTGTGTTCGTCGAATAGTCGACAACTGCTACGGAGGCTGCACTCTCACCGCATTTTCGATGTGTACGGTCCAGTCGCATTCCTCGACGTGTACGGACCGTGTCAGTGCTCTGACTTCACAGACTCCGAGCATCGATCCTGCCTAGGGATGCGCGAATTCTTCGTTTGCCTCGCGTCGGCTGCTGAAGCGTGCATCAACGATCGGTCGCCTGTACGCGTGATGTCTGCGGCGGCGTCTGAGATTGGGGCGCGTTCACATCAGTGTCTGAGTTCGGCTGTGGCGATTTGCAAGTCGGTACCGGCAGAGTTGCTGCAGTTGTTCGAACAGTCTCTCCTCGAATCGTTCCGGTTCTTTGCCGAGGAGGGTGGACAACCGCTCGAAGTATGTCACCGGTGTGATACCGAAAGTGACGAAGATTTCTTCGTCGGGACCGCCACCGAAGTCGACCCAACGCCGTGCAAATCTCTCAATTGTGTCGTTCTGGTCCCGTTTGTCCATTCGCCTGTTCCCTTTCGTAGAGGGGAGGGCTGAGACCCGGTATGGATCTCAGCCCTCTGTCGACGTGGTTTCGTGCTCAGTGAGTTGCGGCGACGATGCTAGGAGCGACTCTCAACGCATTGGCTGCGATGGTCAGTGCCGGGTTGAGTGCGGCGGATGACGGGAAGAACGAGCCATCCACCATCCACAGGTTCTCGACATCGTGGCTGCGGCAGTTCGCGTCGAGGACGCTCCTCGATGGGTCATGGCCGGCAACTGCGGTGCCGCACATGTGGGAGTTGGTCTCGATTCCCATGCGTTGCGTGAGCACGATCGGGTAGCCGGCTTTGCGCACCGCTTTGGTCACGCGTTCGACGAGTTCGCGGTGTGGTTCGACGTTGTTCGGTCGCCAGTTGACGAAGATCTTGTCGCCCGAAACAGTTACCTGACTGTCCAGTCGTGGAAGATCTTCGGTGGTCAAATAGATGTCGAGGCTGCGTTGCGTGGCCATCTCGAGTGCCCACATGGGTGCCCATGATCGTGCACTCTTGATCATGGCTCCCTGCAGCTTACCGAGCATCTGCAGGTTTCCGAGCGGGTATTCGTTGTCGGGACCTGCGGCGTACCAGTCGTTGAGACCGAGGGTCTTCTGCCATGCTGTCGTGTTCTTACGGCGGGGATCGATCCCGATGAAAAACGTGCTGTTGTGCACCATGTAGTTCCGGCCCAAGAGCCCGGACGAGTTGCCCAGTCCGTCCGGATGCTGGTCTGTCGCCGACCGAAGCAACAGCGCGGCGGAGTTGACTGCCCCTGCCGACACGACGAATTGCTTGGCTTCGATGCGAATCGCCCGGCCGTGCAAGTCCGCCTCGGCGGCGACGATCGTTCTGCCGTCGGTGGATGTGAGCAACCGAGTGATCTTCGCTTCGATCAGCAGGCGGACATTCTTCGCTTCCAACGCCGGCCGGAGGACTCGATTCTCGGCCTCACTCTTGACATCGGATTCGGATGGAGTGCCATCGGAGGCGGTAGATGCTCGACGCTGTGCCTCGGTATCGAGATTCATTCCGTTCGGGGTGTGAAAAGGGTGCAGTCCCTGCTTCTTCAGCGAATCGGCGAATCTCTCGATCGTCGGCTCGTGCTCCAACGGTGGATGCGGGTACGGCTCCGAGTGCACCGGTTCCGTCGGATCTTCATCGGTAGTTCCGTGTACCTGGAACAGCTTCTCCGCTTGTACGTAGAACGGCTCGAGATCGTCGTAAGTGAACGGCCACGCCGGTGACGTGCCGTCATGATGGATGATCTCGCCGAAATCCTGACGGCGGAACCGCGGCAGGCTTGCACCGTAGAACTTGGTGTTGCCTCCGACCCAGTAATAGGTACCGGGGTGGAACGGCTCACCGGTGCGTGCATCGAACCACGGTTCCGCTGTTTTGTAGCGACCGTGAATGTGCATCTCTTCCGGCATCGAGTTCTCGGGTTCGCGCGGGAGGAACTTGCCGCGCTCGACGACGAGAACGTCGAGTCCCGATTCGCGAAGCGCGTAGGCCAGCGTCGATCCGCCCATCCCTGAACCGACAACGACGACATCGGCAGTGACCGTGTCGATTCCGGATGCGTCGACTACCGCACCGTCACGCAGCGGCGCATACCGGTCGATCGGTCGTGATGTGAGTGTCATGCTTTGCTTCACCTCTTCGATATGAAAATGAGCGGTTCGGGACTGTGCGGTTCTTCGATCAGAGGTGCTGTTCTTTCGCCCGGAATTCCTGGTATTCGCCCTGACGCTCGTCGTCGATGTAGGACGGGATCGGGAAGTCCCACCAGCCCGGGACCCACGGACCGGCTGCGTCGCGGTCGGTGGGTATTTCGATCAGTGCCGGAGCATTACTGTCGAACGCTTTCTGGTAGGTCGCTTCCAGATCGGCAGGACTTTCGACCTTGAACGATTCGAGCCCGAATGCCTGTCCGAGAGCTTTGAAGTCGGGGCTGTACGGCGTGCCATCTGGACGGTTGAACTCGGTGCCGATGTGGCGGCTGGTCTGCTTTCGCTGGCCACCGCGGATGGACATGAACCCGGAGTTGTCCTGCACGACGAACACGACCGGGATCTCGTGTGTCACGCAGATGCCGATTTCCTGTGCAGTCATCAGGAAGTCGCCGTCCCCGAGTACACAGGCGACCTGCCGGTCGGGAGCTGCGAGCTTGGCACCCATTGCGGCCGGAACTGCCCAGCCCATGGACGAGAAACCGCCCGAGGTCAGGTGCGTACGCGGCTGGTAGACGGGGAACGTCTGCTTGACGGCCCCCTGGGTGTTGCCCGATCCGGCGATGATGATTCCATCGCGGTCCATGACGTTGCGGAGTGCACCGAGGGGGCGCTGCGAGGTGAACGGGTAGCGATCGGAATCGCGACGCCCTGCGAGCTTGGCTTCCCATTCCTCTTTGAGCGATGCGAGCTCGGCGAGGTACTCACTGCGATCGGGCCGCGCAGACGGCAGCGAGGCGACGATACCGGCTACCGCGGGCTTGGCGTCGGCGACGATGCCGACCTCGGCCGGGTAGTTCTTGCCGATCTCGTGCGGATCGATGTCGATATGTACGAGCTTGGCCGGCGGGATCGAAAAGGTCACGCCCTGTGCGTAACTCGACGACGACCAGTCGGTGAAGCGACACCCGATCGAGATGACCACGTCGGCCTTGGAGGCAATTGCGTTGCCGACGATGGTTCCGGTCTGACCGACGCTGCCGGCGAACAGTTCGTGATCCTCGGGGAAGGCACCCTTGCCGTTCCAGGTCGTGACCACCGGGATGGACCAGTTCTCGGCGAGTGCAAGAACGTCGTCGAAGGCGTTCGAGGTGATCGCACCGCCACCGACGACGATGACGGGCCGGCGGGATTCGTTCAGAACCGATACGGCCTGCTCGATGGCCCGTGGGTCGGGGTGTGACACTCCCACCGGCAGTCGACGTTTCAGGTCGTGCAGCGAGACCTCGGCGGACTCGGCCTGTACGTCCATCGGGACTTCGATGTGGGCAGGACCGGGCCGTCCCGTGAGCATGGTGCTGAACGCGCGGTGCATGATGAACGGCAGTTCTTCGACACGGGTCGCGACCCAACTCCGCTTCGAGACGGCGTCGGTGACCTGTGGGAAGCCGTTGTCGGTGTGGCGATCGAGTTCCTGGAGCAGTCCGTGGCCGCGCATGTGGGTCGGCGGGCCGCCGGTGATGCACAGCAGGCTCGTGGAGTCGGCGTATGCCGTGGCCAGGCCCAGGATGGTGTTTGCTGCGCCTGCACCGATGGAGGTCACTGCCGCCATCGGCTTACCGGACGCACGGTAGTAGCCGTCGGCGAGGTGGACTGCGCTCTGCTCGTGGAAGACCTGGACGAACGGGATTTCGGAGCCCTTTTCGAGGAAGGCGTCGGTCAGCGACCAGATGCCGTGCCCGGGAATGCCGGCAACGTGTTCGACTCCGTACTGCTTGAGGACCTGAGCGACCACTTGGCCGCCTGTGAGTTTGGGCATCGACTTTCCTTTTCTTCGATGGCGAGCTACTTGAATATCGGCTTCGGGTCAGTGCGCGGAACGAGCGGCGTACTGGAGGCCTTGCTTGGTGAGAAGACGCACGTTCGGGTCCTGCAGGTTGCCGGGGTCGTGTCCGACCGAGTGGTAGAACACCCGGCCCTGTCCCCAATTGCGAACCCAGGCAACGGGACTGCGGTGTCCTTCGAGCCACGGTAGGTGTTCCCCGCTGAACGTCGTCTCGGCAAGCACGTGGTTGTTCGGGTTGACGTGCATGTAGTACTGCTCCGAGGCAACCTCGAAGTTCTCCACTCCTGCTGTAACCGGGTGCTCGCGATCGGTGATCGTCACCGTGTACGGCTGCGGATATGCCTCACCGGCGGGATGCTCGATGAAGTCGCCGCCAAGGAGAAAGTGGTATTTGAGACTCGCTCGGAAAGCGGCCGCCGCACCGTGCCAGGCCGCAATTCCAGTGCCCGACTCGACCGCCTTCAACAGGCTGTTCTCCTGAGCATCGCTGAGGTCCTCGGTAGTGAGCGCGTTGTTCCAACCGAGAACGATCAGGTCGTATCCGGTGAGATCCCCGTCGAGCTTGAAGATGTCCTGCGTCTCTTCGACGTCATAATCGAGTTCGTCGAACACACCCCGCGCCCACTCGGCGATCTCGTACGGGTAGTGGCCGGGCCATCCTCCGTAGAGGTACAGAACCTTGGTCATCGTGAGGCCTTCCGTGTGTCGTTGGCAGTGCTGAACTAGCGAGAGGTCAAAGTCTCGACAGCGGTTTCTTCGCGGCGCAGGTATTTGGGCGCGGTCTTCATCAGGGCGGGTCCGAACAACGCAACCAGCACGAGCAGAACCGCCGGTAGTACGGGTACGAAACCGATACCGAACTTGTCGACGATGACGGTGATCGCGGCCGGTCCGACAAGCATTCCGCCGTAGCCCAGGGCGTTCACCAAGCCGATGTTGCGTCCGGCATTGGCCGGGTCACGTCGACCCGCGGCGGACAGCATCAGCGGTGCCATGCATGCCAGCCCCAGCCCCAGCATCGCAAAGCCAACCAGCGCGACGGTTGTGTTGCCGGCCAGCATCGCCGTCAGCGCGCCTGCCGAGCCGAGGACACCGCTACCTGCCAGTACGGTTCGTGATCCCACGGCCTCGGCCAGACGGTCGCCGAACAAACGACCGACGAACTGCGAACCCGAATACACCGTTACGGCGGTGGCTGCCATCGCTGCGGTCGTATCTATGTGGCGACGAAAGAATTCCTGGCCCCAGTCGATGACGGCACCCTCCGAAAGCTGTGATCCCAAAAGTAGGACTCCGAAACCGACCATGATGGCGAGAGTTGCTGTCGTCTTGGGGCTGCCGCTGTGCTCGCTGTTGTTCGATGGCTGTTGTTCGGCTTCCGGGGGTAGCAATTCGTCCTGGCCGAGCATCCACTTTCCGAACGCGGCGCCGAGAACGGACATCACCACACCCGTCGAGATGTACAGCACCGCTGGGTTATCGATGTAGTGCCTGGCGAACGCACTTCCGACTAGGCCGAGCAGGAAGCCGCCGGCCGGGTAGGCGGCGTGGAACGCGGACATGATCGGCCGGCCGTAGTACCGCTCGACCTGGACGCCGTGGGCGTTGACTGCCGTGTCTCCGGCCCCACGCAGCAAACCTACGAGTACGCCGAAGATCATTGCTACGGCCAGTCCGTCGAGAAAGGCAAGCGGGATGTAGATCAGGGGGTACAAGACGAGCGTGAACGTGGTGGTCACTCGGGGGCCGTAGCGGTCGATGAAGGGGCCGATTGCAAAGCACCCGACAGTTGCGCCGATACCGATTGACAGAGCCAGCAGCCCGAAGTTGCTATCGCCGCCTTCCCCGCCCCAACCGAGATGCTCGCGCAGTGGTGACGTGGACGTCGACCAGACGAGAATCATTGCACCGAGCTGGAAGAATCCGAAAAACGTTGCCAACCGTGCTTTTCGCAGTCGGGTGAGCCGAAACCGGGATGCTGGTTGTGATTGTTCGACAGTCATGGTGGTCCTTCGACAGGCCCCGCGGGGCGGTTCGTGGGCACTGGGCGGAGTGTGGCGATCCGGCGACAATCGCACGGGCCGATTCCGCTCATATGCTGCAGGTCACGTTACGAAGCTATTGACGCAACCAACAGAAACAGACTGTGCATGATTTCGAGAATTAATACACGCCATGGGCAAGTTCGGTGAACGCCACGTGACGGAGAGCCGGTGTTGCCTGCTCCGCTTCAGAGCATTTCGCTCACGGTCCGAAACGCGAGGCCGGGTCGCTGCCGAGTAGGTCCAGACCTTTGACTGCGAGGAGCAGGCGCTGCCGGGTGGCTGGTTCGTCCAGCGATCGCCCGAGCTGCGATGAGATGCGTTCGAGTCGGTTGTAGAGGGTGCGACGCTGAACGAACAGCGCGGCAGCGGCGTCGCTCTTGCGACCATCGCTGTCGAGGAAGGCACGTAACGTCGGCATGAGTTTGTTCGCGGCAGATGCGTCGAACGCAAGGATCGGGCCCAGCTCGTCGCGAACGAAATTCGCCAGTTCCGGGCCTTGCCCCAGGGCGACCAGGATTCGCTCGACGCCGAGTTCGTCGAAACGGAGTACGGGGCGGTTCGATAGTGACCTGGCCACCGTCGCTGCGCTCTGCGCTTGTGTGACCGCTACCGATACATTTTCCACCGGAACAGCTCTGCTGATTCCTCCGCCTGCCTGCGTGTGCGTCATCAGAGCGCGAACTTCGGAGCTGCCGAGCGCATGCTCGGGTAGGACGATGAGCGAGTAGTCGCCGAGATGAGCCGAGATATACGGAAGGCCCGGCCGCTCGCCGGGATGTTGACCGTCGTGGTTGAGCACCAGAACGACGACATTGCCGATCGACAGTTTGTACCCGACTTGCCGGGCGCGATCAGCGAATTCGGCGCCGGTGAGATCGCCGAGCATGAGGCGGGTGATCAGCGCAGTGCTGCGTTGATCATCCCGAGCTTCTTTGGTTCGGTCGGTCAACAGTGAGACGGCGACCGTCGTCGCAGCTCGGTCTGCTGCGAACCGGTCGAGCTCGGTCGCTGTCCGATCTCCGTTGAACAGCAAGTGAATCCAGCCCCATGGCTGACCACGCATGGAGACCGTCCGGCGAAGGCAGAGATCGTCGTCGTCATGATGTAACTCGCGCGAGTGCAGTTCCCAGGAGTCCACCATGTGGTTGACGCCCTGAGATTTTCCCAGGTACGCCACCACTTGATGCACGATGTTCTCGAGCACGACCGATGCCCCCGTCACCCGAGCCAACTCACGCACTATGGCCAGATGGTCCGCACCCTGAAGAAGAAGCTCCGAGAACTCGGCCTCGATCTCGCGTTCGCGAGTAAGCGTGTGAACACGGATCTGGGTGAGGACCTCGTGCACTTTTGCCGATACCTGGGCAAAGGCGATCTCACGGGAGAGGGCGACGAGCGGGAGATCGAATTTTGCGGCTTCGTCGATCGCGGCGAGCGGAACGGACTCGAAAATCCTTCCAGATTCTTCGACGACCAGAGCTGCGGCACCGGCCGTAGCAATGTCTCGAATATATTGCCGCTGTGACTCGTCCGTCTCGCCGAGACCGGTGCCGGCAGTCAGCAGAAGTTCACCTCCGGACAAGTATCGAGCGATGTCGGTCAGTTCGGAGGCATGTACCCACCGCACCTCTCGGGAGAGGTGCCCCGCCCCCGTCAGAACGCGCACACCTGCACCGTCGAACGGCTCCAGGTCCAGCACGGAAGCCACGGTCAATATCATGGCTCGACCCTAGGGCATCTGCGTCCGGGCTGGAGTCGACGTGAAGGGCGGAGCACCCGCAGCGACACGCTACGACGTTGCCGTCGCCGGTAACGGCGGTATTCCATGGACGAGATTGGCCGGAGACAACACCGCAGTGAGCTGTTCCTCGGTGAGAAGGTCGTTCGCAAGAACGAGCTCTGTCACAGTCTTGCCGCTGGCCAATGCCTGCGCCGCAATGTCTGTCGCCGCCCGGTAGCCGATATAGGGGTTGAGAGCGGTCACGACGCCGATAGAAGCCTCGACCATCGCTCGCATTCTGTCGACGTCGGCTTCGATTCCGTCGATGCACTTCGAGGCAAGCACACGGCACGCACGGTCGAGCAGTTCGATGGACTCGAACAAGCAATGCGCGATCACTGGTTCGAAAGCGTTGAGCTGCAGCTGTCCACCCTCAGCGGCCATCGTCACCGTCAAGTCGTTACCGATGACCCGGAAGGCGACCTGGTTGACCATCTCCGGGATGACAGGATTGACTTTTCCGGGCATGATCGACGACCCGGCCTGCACACTCGGGAGCTTGATCTCGCCGAATCCTGCTCGCGGTCCTGAAGACAGCAACCTCAGGTCGTTGCAAATTTTGGACATCTTGACGGCGGTGCGCTTGAGGACTCCGGACAACTGGACGAAGACACCGACATCTTGGGTCGCTTCGACCAGATTGGATGCGGTCACCACGTCGAATCCGGTGATCTGCCTCAGGTGTGCGGTGACGGCCTCGGCGTACATCGGATGCGCGTTGAGTCCGGTTCCGATGGCGGTACCGCCGAGATTGATCTCCGAAATCAGCAGCGCAGACTCCGCCAGGCGGTCGATGTCCTCACCGAGCATCGAACTCCAGGCGCCGAACTCCTGGCCCAACGTCATCGGCACGGCGTCCTGTAACTGCGTGCGTCCGACCTTGAGCACGGTCGAGAACTCGTCCGACTTGACCGCGAGAGATTCGACGAGCTCAGTCAACCCTCCGCGAAGGCCCGCCATTGCGGCCTGCAAGCCCACCTTGATCGCCGTCGGGTACACGTCGTTGGTGCTCTGGCCGAGGTTGACGTGATCGATCGGCGACAGACGATCGTAGCGACCGCGCGGGAGATCGAGTAGTTCCAGTGCGCGATTCGCGATGACCTCGTTGGCGTTCATGTTCGTCGAAGTTCCTGCCCCGCCTTGAAGGACATCGACGACGAAATGGTCGTGAAACTTGCCGTCTCTAATCTCCGTGCAGGCCGAGTCGATCGCGCGTGCGATGTCATCGGGCATCAACGCCAGCTCGTGGTTCGCCCTGGCGGCAGCCTGCTTCACTGCCGCCAGCGCGTGTATCAGTTCCGGATGCACCGAGATCGGAATCCCGGTGATCGGAAAGTTTTCGATCGCACGCACGGTATGCACGCCGTAGAGAACATCGTCGGCCACGTCGCGATCGCCCAGTAGGTCGTGTTCGACTCGACTGATCATTCGGCAGCTGTGCGAACAGGCAGTGTCGCCCAATCGAGCGTGCCCCCACCGAATTTGGCTGCGCGGAGGTCGCCACTTCTGGCATGTCCCTCGAACTTCTCCAACCGGGACAGGCGAGCTGCGATTTCACCGATTTGTGCGCTGGCTGCAGGGTCGCGCACTTCCTGGTACGTGAGGGTCTTGAGAAATTTCCCGACCCACAGCCCGCCGGTGTAGCGTGCCGCCCCGAGCGTGGGCAGCACGTGGTTCGTTCCGATCACTTTGTCTCCGTAGGGAACACAGGTTCCTTCACCAAGAAAAAGTGCGCCGTAGTTGCGCATCGCGTCGAGAGCGCGCCGGGGTTCTTCGGTCAAGATCTGTACGTGCTCGGAGGCGAACCTGTCCGCGAGTGCGTACGCGTCCTCGATGGTGTCGGTGATATGCACCTGCCCGTGGTCGCGCCATGCGGGGCCGGCGATCGCGTTGGTCTGTAAGCCCGGAAGAAGATCCTCGATGTGCTCGAGCGCTGCTCTGCCGACCGATTCCGAGTTGGTGATCAATATGCAGGGCGAGTCCGGACCGTGCTCGGCCTGACTGAGTAGGTCGACGGCGATCGTGAACGGATCGGCCGAGTCGTCCGCGACGATCAGGGTTTCTGTCGGCCCGGCGAACAGATCGATGCCGACTTCGCCGAACAGCTGGCGCTTCGCCTCCGCCACATATGCGTTTCCGGGGCCGGTGAGAATGTCGACTGCATCGATCGTTTCGGTACCGAGGGCGAGCGCTGCCACAGCTTGCACTCCGCCGAGAACGTAGATCTCGTCAGCTCCGGCCAAATGCATGGCAGCAACACTGACTGGAGGCGGCGTGCCGTCGTTCGGTGGAGTAGTGGCGGCGACTCTCTCGACACCGGCGACCTTGGCCGTCAACACGGTCATGTGAGCCGATGCGGTCAGCGGGTAACGTCCACCGGGGACGTACGCGCCCGATGCGCTCACCGGGACATTGCGCTGCCCGAGGAAGACTCCGGGGATCGTCTCGACCTCGAAGTCCTGGATCGAATCACGCTGGTGGCGAGCGAAACCGCCGATCTGCTTCTGTGCGAACCGGATGTCGTCGAGAACCGTCTCCGGTACCGACGAGACGATATTTCTGATCTCGTCCTCGGACAGACGGAACGACGCTGGTCCCCATTTGTCGAACTTCTCGGAGTATCGGCTCACCGCATCGTCACCGTTGGCGCGGATGTCGGCGATAACTCCGGCAACGATGTCGACAACGGCCGGGTTGCTGGTGCGGCCGGCGGGTTCCCCCGTTGCAGCTTTCATGACTAACGACATCGACAGGCTCCTTCTTCGTAACTCTCCGACCCGGACCACTTGGAACCTCGGTGCGGAGTCGAGACGGGCCGGGCACCGGGGCTCTTGATCCGGAAGTGCAACCATCGTGTCAACTGAGCGATAGGGACCACAGATACAGAATGGGAACAGTCACCGCCTTATCCGCGACAGAACGTGTAGTTTTTGAGGTGCGGGTGATCTGAGGGGCGTCTGTAACCGCCGACATGCCGGAATCGACAGTCCGTTGTGGGGTGCGCACTCACCGAGGTGAGGAGTCGACAACGATGTCGGCATGAATCCACGGTCGGTCCAGGGCGAGGAAACGCTCCTCGGCGGTCAGCCACGAGCTGACGAACTCCGAGTCCTCCGGCTTGCCCGAGCTACTCCCGCGCGTGTTCAGACGCCGACGTGCGGTATCGGTATCGACCTCCACCCAGATACTGATGTCGATCAGATCAGCGAGTTCGGCGCGCGCAGTGCCCACGCCCTCGAGCAGCACCATCGAGGTGCCGGCCGGAACATCGATGGTGCCCGGCCGGTTGTGTTCGGCCCACGCGCTCGGTCGCCACGAGACCGGAGCCCCGAATTGGTGCAGCGGTTCGAGCAGGTTCGTTCTGGCCAGCTGTGCCCAGTCGAAGAACGACTGATTCCAGGCGATGTCGTCGGACGCGACGACGGCCACGTTTCGAGACAGGGCGGCCATGGTGGCGGCCAGGGTCGATTTGCCGGAACCGCTGCGTCCGTCGATGGCCACCAGGGCGGGGCGATTGCGAACGTGTGCGGTCAGGCGGCGCAGTACTTCGACAAGCAGGTGAGGTTGCTCTGCTTGTCGGTGGACTCGTTTCGGAATGTGTGTCCGGTTCTTCTCACTGTCTCCTGTCGACACCTTCAAGCCCCTCGCAGTCAGCTCGGACGTCGCCGAGTCGCCAGGGCACGAACCCTGGCGGCTGAGGCCGAGACAGTGCCTGCGAAGGCCTCGTCGACTGCCACTTCGGCTTCCAGACGCTCGGCGACCTGAGTCATCTCCTCGGGCCCGGACACCAACAGTAGGTCCACCCCGGCTCGGACCGCGGCGAGCGCTGTCTCCGGCACGGATCTACCCATCCTTGTGCCCGGTGCACCGAGATCGTCACCGATGATCACACCGTCGAACCCGAGCTCGGTGCGCAGCAGCGCGATCACCGCCCTGGACGTCGTGGCCGGCTCTGTGGCGTCTATGTCGAGAACCGGTACCGGACCCACCATCACCGCCGCAGTTCCTGCCGCGATGCAGTCGCGAAACGGTTCCAACGAGTCCGTCGTCCATTCGCCTTTCGGTACTTCGGCAAGGTCGAGGGCAGGATCGGCGGTGACGACGGGAAACCCTGGAAAATGCTTTACCGCTGTTGCAATCCCGGCTCGACGAGCCCCGGACACGAATGCCGCAGCGAGGGAACCGATCCGGTCGTAGTCGGCTGTCAGTGTTCGCCCGTTCAGCCACGGATTGTGTCCACTGAGCCGATCGAGGACCGGCGCGAGAAGCATTCCGACACCCAGTCGGTCGGCCTCCGTCGACATCTGGAAACTCTTGCGCTCGAATGTCGCCACGTCGTCACCGGGTGCGATGTCGAGCGCGGGCACCAGCGCGTGCAACCGTCGAATTCCCCACGGTTCCTGATCGACTGCAATGAGAACGTCACTCTCGCCCGCTGCGGCGCGGATGCTTCTGATCGTGTTCTTCAGACCGGTCCGGGTTTCGCTGCTGCGGCGTTCCTCGGACATGGTTCTGGCGACGTACTCCGAGCGGGACTCCCCCAGAATGACGGCCTGCACGCCAGAAGCTATGCCGTCACACAACCACTGCGGGGCATCGACGGAGTCGACGACGGGAAAGAGCAACGCGTAGACGTCTCGGGACGAGCCATTCATGGTGATCTCCATCTTCGGTGTGATCGACCGAGTTCGAGCCACGGTCGTTCGGGATCCGGGGTCGGTCGTTAGTGTGTGTCCGTGAACCAGCGGTGCGCAGTGCGGACGACATCGTCCTTGGCTCTCTGGCGCTGTGTGTCCGAGTCCTCGACGCGGTGGGACAGTTCACCCAGGGTGCGCGCGAGCGTCAAGTCTGCCGTCACCACTTCCGTACTCATTCCGAACGCTTCCGACAGGAGCGCGTACACCGGCGGGACGGCGTGATCACCATTCGGATTGGCCGTGCCGCAGCCGTATTCGTCACCGCGGCTCGACACGATCAACGCGGGCCGACCCGAGAGTGGACGGGTGATCCGGTCGTCGACAGGTGTTGTCACTCCGAGTACGTGCACGTAGTCGATCCACGCCTTCAACGTCGACGGTACCGACCAGTTGTACATGGGCACTGCCACCACCACCGCGTCGGCGGCGATCAACTCCTCGAGGAGTTCGTTCTGCAGCGCTACGACTTCAGGCTGCAATTGTGTTGTCGTATCGCGCATTTCTGGTGCCCAATGAAACGCGGGATGCGGCAGATGCGGTAGCTGGAGGGCATGGAGATCGCGGTATACCACCGCGAACGCTCCCTCACGTGCCCTCCACGACGACATAAACGCCTCGGTGAGCTCGCGTGAGACCGATGCTGCGGGATCTGCAGAAGAATCCAGAACCAGTACTGTCTTCACTTCATACCTCCAGCTCGAAAATGATTGTTCAGCAATGAAACCGATCGATCAAGAACACTTCCTGACGGTGAAATCGCCCAGGATTCGAGATCGAGTGATACGTTTCACTCAGCAAGTGAATCGTATCACTGGCACTCGGTTTTCACTCCGAGTCTCAGCAGGCGGCAGGTTCCGACACCAGTCGCCGCCCCCCCCCCCAACCCCCCCCAACCCTCGACTTCAGGAGCATTCATGGGACAGCTCGACGGAAAAGTAGCCTTCATCACCGGGCTTGCGCGCGGCCAGGGCAGGTCGCACGCGCAGACCCTCGCCCGCGAGGGGGCCGACATCATCGGCCTCGATCTCTGCAGCAAACCCTCGACCACCGCATACGACGGGTCCACCGACGATGACCTGCGCACCACCATCGGACTGATCGAGGAGGCCGGGCGTCGAGTACACGCCGAGATCGCGGACGTTCGAGACGCCCAGCGGGTGCAAGACGTGTTCGACCGCGGACTGGAAAAGTTCGGGCGGATCGACATCGTCCTACCCAACGCCGGAATTTGCTCCGGCAACAAGACATGGCTGATCGACCCCGAAGACTGGGCCGAGATGATCGACATCAATCTCAACGGTGTCTTCCACACCATCCGCGCTGCGGTTCCCACTCTGATCGAACAAGGGGATGGTGGCTGTGTCGTGTTCACCGGGTCCACCGAAGCACTCAAGGGTGCCGAGAACATTTCCTCCTACAGCGCCTCGAAGCATGGTGCGACCGGCCTGATGACCTCCCTGGCCCGAGAATTGGGGCAGTACGGGATCCGAGTCAACTCCGTCAACCCCACTTGCGTCGACACCCACATGATCAACAACGACTTCGTCTACGGCCTGTTTCGGCCGGATCTCGACAAGCCCACCCGAAGTGATGTCGAGGAGGCATTCACGGGGACACACATCCTTCCCGTGCCCTGGATCGAACCCAAGGATGTCAGCAACGCGATTCTGTATCTGGTGACCGAGCCGGGTCGGTACATCACCGCCACGGCATTGCCGATCGATGCGGGATTCATCGTCAAATCCTGAACTCCGACGTGTCTCGTTACTACTCGCCCAACGGACGTGGCGCGAGTAGTAGCGGGCCTCGGGGAGAATAGGGTAAGCGAGAGGCCGACATCTTGAAGGTGGAGGCGGCGGGCAACAGTCGAAAGCCGGGGGTCGTCATCGTCACCATGAGGGATGTGGCATCCGCCGCGGAGGTATCGCAGGCGGCGGTGTCGTACGCGTTCAGCTCATCCCCCAAAGTGTCACCGGCACAGCGAGATCGCATCCTCGACGTGGCGGCATCGCTTGGATATCGCGGCCCGCAGAGTGCAGCCAGTTCGCTTCGGCGTGGGCGAGTGGGGGTTGTCGGAGTGGTGGTCGCGGACGCACTTTCTTCGGCGCTCGACGACCCCTCCACGACGTCGCTGATGAAGGGGATTGTCGAAGTCGGTGAGCTGGCAGATGTCGCACTGACTCTGCTCTCCACCAACCGCAGCGAAACGAACAGATCATCCGGGGCGTCGGCAGCGCTTCGCGGCTTGGTCGACGGGGTCATACTTCACGACATACCGAACACCGACCCCATCGTTGCCGAGCTACTTCGACACGACATCCCGACGGTGGCAATCGACTCACCCGATATCGCAGGCATACCACTGGTGACCATCGACCATCGAGAGGCCGCACGAGAACAAATGCGTCACATCGTCGACCTTGGCCACCGACACATAGGCGTCGTCACGGACCGACTGTCTCCCCACCCGGGCACCGCACCATTTTCTCGATCTGACCTCGACAGCGCCTCCGACTCGTACATCAAGCAGCGATTGTCCGGATACTTCGACGTTGTCGGCGACACCCCAGGGGGTCACATGATCGTCGTCGAGGCCTTCGGAATAGATCGGGCCAACGGTATGGCCGCGACCGATCGGCTCCTTGCCCTGACGCGCCCCACTGCTATTGCCGCAACCTCCGACGTACACGCGGCAGCAGCGCTCGCTGCACTCCGTAATCGGCATATCGCCAGCCCAGGAGACATCTCGGTCATCGGCTTCGATGATGCACCGATCGCGGAAATGCTGGGTCTGACGACAATCCGGCAACCACTGGTCGACAAAGGTAAAACAGCCGCCAAGATGCTGCTCGACCGAATCGACGGCCAACGGAAGCGGCGAGTCACCAAGCGCACTCAATTAGTAGTTCGCTCGACCACGGGCCGCGTCAAGGAGTACTGAGCAGTAGGCGATCACGTGGTCGCTCGAACTTTCGAGACCGTTTGCACGCCGCCGGGTGTCGACGTCACCGGATCCATGCTCTGACTCTCCACTTGGCCGCGATCGACCGAGATTCAGAACAGTACTCGAGCTGTGCAGATTTCGTCAATTTGCGACACATAACGTGCATTGCTGTCCGTTGCTCGGCGCTGAAGTATTGGCGCTTTGGTGCAAAAGAAGGGGGCAACTTCCGCATGACAATGACCAGCACTCGTCCCTCTACTGCGACTCTGGGGCTGGCAGCCCTCGCGGTGGGGACTTTCGCCATCGGAACGAGCGAGTTCGTTGTGATGGGAATGCTCTCGCTGCTGTCGTCGTCGCTGAATGTAACTGTGTCTGCGGCAGGAGGAGTGATAACAGCGTATGCCCTGGGCGTCGCAGTCGGCGCGCCGTCGATGATCGTCTTGCTGAATCGAGTACCCCGACCTCGTGCACTTCTCATCCTTTTGTCGCTTTTTGTGGCTTCGCATCTCGCCGCGGCCGTCGCACCATCGTTCGAGTGGCTTCTGGTAGTCCGCTTCGTCGGCGGGTTGCCGCACGGTGCGTTTTTCGGACTTGCCGCAGTCGTCGGAACTTCGCTCGTAGATCCGTCTCGCCACGGTAGAGCGATCGCTGTGATCTTGGCCGGTCTGACCATCGCGAACGTGGTGGGGGTGCCGGCTGGTACGTGGCTGGCGCAAGTGCTGGGGTGGCGTTCGGCATTCGTTGCGATAGCAGTACTGGGTGCGATTGCGTTTGCTGCGGTTCGATTTGCGATTCCCGATGAGTTGGAGCTCGCGCGGCCATCGCTTCGCCAGGAGTTCCAGGGGTTACTCAACCGGCACAGCATGCTCACGGTTGCTACGGTCGCCATTGGGTTCGCGGGCTTGTTCACGGCGTACGCGTACATCGACCCTCTGATGGTGGAGCAAGCCGGTCTAGACAGCAAATACCTTCCTTGGGTCCTGGCCTTCGTCGGAGTCGGTTTCACACTGGGAACGTCTCTAGGCGGGTGGGCGGCAGACCGTAACGTCAAGGTGACGTTGATAGGGGGGCTTGTCGTATTCGGTTTGTTTCTAGCCCTGCTGCCGTCGGTCGCGAACAGCATAATCGGTATGGCACTTGCACTGTTTTTCGTCGGTGCGGCGGCGTTCGTTGCTGAACTTGCTATTCAGAAGCGCCTGATCGATCAAGCACCGCTTGCCCCGACCGTGGCGTCGGCAACCAGCCAATCGGCGTTCAATATCGCCAATGCACTCGGTGCTTCGGCCGGCTCCGTCGTAATTTCGTCTGGCTGGTCGATATCGATGCTGGGACCAGTGGGCGCTGCCTTTGTCCTTACAGGGGTGATCGTCGCTGCGTATTCCTTGTATATCGAACGTCAGGGAATCGCGAATAAGCATTGATCGAAATAAATTGGACATACCGACCAGATCGAAGGACACTTCAATGACGAAATCCAACAATCACGTGGGCCTGATGATACCGCGGGATCTGCCCATAGAGCTCTTCGTGGACTTCATCCACAAGGCGGAAGAAAATGGATTCGATCAACTGTGGTTAGCCGAAGACTGTTTCTACCGGGGTGGGTTTGCCCAGGCCGCAACAGTCTTGGCTAAAACCACATCCCTCACGGTCGGTATCGGAATACTTCCTGCTGCTCTGAGGAACCCCGTCGCCGTGGCACTGGAGACCTCGTTCCTGGCCGAGTTGTATCCAGGCCGAATCACCTTGGGTCTCGGCCACGGCATGCAGGGCTGGATGGAACAAGCCGGTGTGTGGCCCGAGAGTCCGCTTCAACTGCTGCGCGAGCAACTGTCCACCGTCCGGGCAATTCTCGCCAGTGACGGACCTACGGACTTCGCAGGTCGCCACGTGAAGCTGGCCGATGTCGTCCTGGAGAACCGGCTCGACTCGATTCCGATGGTCTTGGCTGGGGTCCGCGGACCGAAGTCGCTAGCCCTGTCGGGGCAGTTCGCAGACGGCACGATTCTCGCCGAGCCAGCGACCGAAGAGTATATTCAATCTGCGATCCGAGACATCGGGGCTACAACCCCACATCACATCGTGGCGTACAACGTCGCAGCTGTGGATTCCGACATCCAGACTGCACGCGAAAGAGTCCGGTGGTCGTTGAAAAACATCGCACGGCCTGAATCTCGTGCGCATATCCGACACCTGGCAATACATGATGAGATTTTGGAGCTCAAGGATCGGTGTGCGACGGAGTCCGACTTCGTGCGCGCGTTGCCGAATGAGTGGATCGATAAACTGGCAGTCGTCGGTACCGCGGAGGTGGTCGCGGCACGCATCAGCCGTTTGCACGACGCGTATGCGAACACCGTTGTTCTTGTGCCACCGTCCGGGCATCCCTATCTGGACTCTGTCGATGATCTCGGGCGTGCTCGCCGACTTGTCGCTGCAGACGGGCTAGACCACTCCTGACGGAAGACCCGTGGACGAGGAAGTAAGGGCAACAGTGGTATCGGAGATCACCGATCAGGACGCAACGGCACTTGTCGCTTTGATTCGTGCGGGGGACGTATCGCCTGTCGAGGTTGTGCGAGCACATCTCGACAGGATCGAAGCCAAGGATCCCGGTGTCAACGCAATCGTGACGCTTTCAGCTGATGCACTCGACCTGGCCAAGATCGCTGAGGACGCGGTCAGAACCGGTGAAGCAATCGGACCCCTTCACGGAGTGCCGTTTACCGTGAAGGACTCGATGGACACTGTCGGTTTGCTAACTCAGCGTGGCTCGCCGATCTTTCGCGGACGTATTCCCGACGTGGACGCCGTAGTGGTGAGCCGTATGAAGCGTGCGGGCGGAATTGTGCTTGTGAAGACGAACCTTCCGGAGTTCTCCTATGCGACAGAGACAAACAACCTTTTGTCCGGGCGCACCAACAACCCGTGGGACCTCGGCCGCACCCCCGGGGGTTCCAGTGGAGGCGAGTCGGCTGCCATCGCCGCTGGCATGTCCCCGATCGGCCTTGGTAGCGACGTTGCGATCTCGCTCCGAGGGCCCGCTGCGCACACTGGCATCGTGGCTCTCAAAGCGACACACGGACGCATTCCGATGACCGGGCTCTGGCCACGAGTGCCTCGACGATTTTGGCACGTAGGTCCCATGGCCCGCACGGTCCGTGATGTCGCTTCTGCATATCGGATTCTGGCCGGGCCAGATAGCGCTGATGGCTTTGCAGTGACCACCGCGGACCTGGGTCTCGGTGTCGGGGGTGGTGATGGCCGGCAGTCTCTGCGTGTCGGGTGGGTAGCATCGCCTGGTTTCGGTTGTATCGATCCCGACGTGCAGGCAACCGTTGAAGCGGCCGCTGTCGCCCTCGCCACTGCAGGAGCGCAGGTCCGGCATATCAACATTCCTGTGCTCGAACGTGTGGATCCGATCGAGCTGTTTTTCCGATTACAGGCGATGGAAATCAAACCGGCGTTTCATGCGGCTGCGGACGGGCACGAGTCGGACATTTACAGGTACGTACGGGGTGTGTACAACACACCTGACACAACCATGAGTGAGTTCATCAATGCTGAGCAGCAGGTCGAGAGCCTCCGCGACGGTTTCGCGGAGCTCTTTCGAGCGTGCGATCTGCTTCTCTGCCCTGTCACGCCTGTCCCTGCGCACGTCCACAATGCCAAGGAATTCGATATCCGAGGGAAGAAGGTCCCAGCCAGTCACATCATGCAGGCCACCGTCCCGTTCAACATCACGGGTTTGCCGGCTCTATCGATGCGATTCGGTACCAGTCGCGATGGATTGCCCGTCGGTGTCCAGCTAGTTGCCCCCTGGCTCTCGGAGTCAACCATCTTGCGTGCAGCGACGATATTGGAAGACCTTAGCCCAACCCGCAACATGCATCCCGTTCTCTGAGCGACAGGACCCCGGCCGGAACAAAAATGGTCGTCAGGGTGTCTCGAAACCGTCGACGAACCACCATCGGACACGAACGCCCTGACACGATATTCCGCACTCAGGGTCGGGACCCACGAGGAGCTGAAATGCCCACGCCCATATCGGCTGATCCCCGAGGTCGACTTCGCTCGGCGATGCCCATCCTGCGGCGACCGCTGCCAAGCAGAAGTCGCGCAGCGGGTGGTGACACCCGCCGACAGCATGACCAGCGTCTATGCAGCATGCATGTCGTGCCAGTGGGAGGGATATGCGGACAGGACCATTCGGTAGGGTCCGACCAATTACACGTATGAACGACAATTCACTCAGAGCAACGCGCAACTGCCAGCCTTCATCGTCTCACAACGGCGCGGCACGAAGGAGTGACCCACCCGTAACAGCAGAATCGGACCTTCCGTAGGCAATGCTGGACCGCGCGCTTCGGTGAGTTCCCAAAGGGTGGAGCAGCGCTTATACGTTCTCGGCAAGATCAGCACCTCTGGGCAATCTCGTGTGTGCTCGCCCGGCGCGCGTCGACACCGAAGCAGTAGTACGCGAATTGCAGCCCAGGCAAGACGCGGTCCGTACAACGACGGGCTGGACTGGGCCGCCCTTTCCTGTCGACCCGGCGAAGCGAAGGGGAGCCGGGGTATGGATGCGGCTGGGTTTGCCGATGACTCGCCCCATTCGTCGAGGGTGAAAGTGCGTCGAATTCCTCGGGCCGAGGTGCGTCACAGTCGAGATAATATCCACCAGGGACACTGCAGGACAACGAATCCGGGCCCAGCATCGTCAGACGCGGGGCCCGGTCCGGCACTATGGCCGAGAGCGTGGGATCAGTTCGCTGCGATAGCGTCGATTTCGATGGTGGAGTCGTTGAAGAGCGCGGCAACGCCGATCAACGTGCTTGCCGGAATATTGCGGGTGTCGATGATTTCATCACGGACTCGCCGGTACGTCTGTAGCTTCTCTTTGTCCAGTCCGGCGACGTAAATGTTCACTCGAACAAGGTCGGAGAAGGTGGCGAGCGTCCAACATTGAACGCCCCTGTGCCTGAGTGTGCTGACCGCGCGGCGGGCGAATTGACCGTTCTACGTCGGCGACCCCTGCACGTGGCGATGACTTCAGCCCAGCAGCCACCACAGTGTCGAGAGATGCATCGACTCGATCGGCGCGCCCGGCAATGAGGTGTTCGTGCGTAACGGAATTGAAATAAACGGGCCTTCGGGCCTGCAGACGCCATCGACCGCGGGCTCGTAGCGCATCGACGTTGGCCCGTTTGCAGAAACCTCAGCAATTCCAATTTCACGTCAGCGTTCGCCCTCCGAGCCCGCCGAATACTCGTATACGAGCTCGCGAAGCCGGAAACCGTCGAAGCTGTCCCCGTGACGAATGGACCAGCTCGACGTCCAGAGTGAGCAGTCGCCGCACGCTCATTGCGTAGTCACGGAGGTTGCTCCCAATCAGCCGCGCGAAGATCGCGGATGGGTCGTAAATGACACTGCCGGTCAGCAGGATTCGGTTCACCTCGTCGAGCAGGCCGATACTCCCCGCCGTGTGGCCAGGAAGGTGCGGCACCACAGTTACCGCACCTGGGGTTAGCGCGCCGCAGCACCTTCGAGCGCACGTACGATCAGGCGCGGTCGATGAATTCGGCTGCGCCGACGACGAGAACAGTTGCTGCGTGCAGCGTCAACGAGCTTCCAGTGAAGGCCTTACCGCGGCAGCAACCTATGGCCGAACCAGCGTGCCCACCGCCGCAGATGCCGGCATCGAGTTAGGTTGTCGTCATGATGTCGCGACGGGACGGTCTGTCTGCCGCTGCCGCGGCGGCGGGATCCGTCACCGGATGTTGGGCGGTGTTGGCCACGCCGCCGACCGATCTGCTGGTGGCCGAGCGCGACTCCTCCGTCTCGTCGGCTTTTCTGAACCCTGCGTGGGCGGGCGTTGTTGCGATCCTGGCGGCGCTCGCGGTGATCGGTGTTGCCGCGTGGTTCCCACGGCGAGGTGTCGTAGGCGTCACCGGCCTTCTCGGTTCCGCAGTTCTCGTATCGCCTGCCGTGGTCGATGTCTCGACCGCGCTGTCGGTGTCGGTGACCGGACTCGGTGCCGGTCTCCTGCTCGCCGCGTCGGCGCTGCTGGCGCGACAACAGCGCGGGATTTTCGTCGCGCTCGTTCTCGGCGCTGTAGCCGGCTACCGGTTCGTCGAGTGGGCAGCACAACGACCCACGGATGAATTTCGATGGTCGGTCGGCCTACCGGGAGACCCGTTCTACCCTGAACCGGTCGTGCCGGTGATCGTTCTGGTGGTGTGTGCGGTGCTGTTCGCCAGCGTGATCACGGTGACGCTCAGTGACGTCGAACAGCACGAACGGTCGTGGGGTATCGCGGCAGCGGCCTTGGCGGTGTGGGTCGCCTACTCCTTCCTCGGCGACTACACCGCGTCCGTCGGTCACTGGGCCGTCGCCGCCGGTCTCACAGTCGTCGTGATCGCCTGTGCCGCAGTTGTTTGCGGCCGCGATGGGGCGTTCGTGTGCGCCGGACTCGCTGTGGGGGCCACATCCGTCGGCTCGATGGCGTGGAATGCATGGTGGCTCGTTCCACTCGCAGCGCTCGGCCTCGCGGCAGGCGCCGTGTGCGCGTGGCGTGCGCCGTCAGTACCCGTGGGTTGCACAGTGCTGGCCGTAATATGCGCGTCCACCCTGGTGCCCTACTCGACATTCTCGACGATCACATATGCGGTGGTTCTTCCTGTTGCCATCGCCTACACGCTGCTCTCCTGCGCACCGACGAATCCCGCGGTCACCGCAGCGGGACTGCTACTTCCGACGATGCTGTGTGTGTTCAGCCTGTCCGCACCTCCCGCGCAGCCGTACACGTTCGGGTGGACATCGGCCACACCCGGCGACGAAGTGTCGGTATCCGACTTCGACCCCGGCGTGGTCGGCGCGTTCGCAGTCGCAGTCGCGGTCGCAACGTGCGCCGCCGTGCTCACCGCAGGTATCGCGGTTGTGTGTTCGAGGCGTGGCACGGCAACTGGTGGTCGCACCGCATCGTGAAGGGGGGCAAGCCCAGTACATCGAGCGACCTCTGATCGAACAGGCAACCGATACGACCATTGTCGAGATTCAGGACTGGATTCAGAGTCATCTCGCCGACGATCTCACATTGGATCGACTGGCCGAGCGGGCGCGGATGAGCCGCCGAAGCTTCATCCGACACTTCAAGATGTCGACCGGTACCAGCCCTGCCCGGTGGATTACGGACCGGAGCATTCACGAAAGCAGGACCTTGCTCGAATCCACCGATTTGGTCGATCGACGCCGTTGCGGCAGCCCGTGGCTTCGGCAGCGCCGTCACCTTTCGGCAGCGGTTCGCCTCCGCATTTGGAACGAGTCCCTCGCAATACCGACGACGGTTCGCCGGGTGACGTAGAAGGCGGTGCGACGTTCCAGACGGTCGACTCGATCACGTCGCACCGCACCATGTCAGGCCTTGCCCCAGAACGCGTCCTCCGCAGCACTGTTCGACGAAAACAGATGGACCGCAACGATTTTGCCACCGGCGACGCCGATCAGGTCGAGCCCGTCCGTGTTAATGGAACCGGATCACGAAGGGTTCGGCACCGGCGTTGGAGTACTTGCAACACGCCCGGGTACAGGGCACAGCGAGCACACGTTCTTCGCTCTCGACTCGTGCTCCCGTCGTGGGAGACCATCGGGGACCTGCCGGTGAGGTGTCGTTCGAGGCTCGTGGGATCTGGGCAATCCCATCGATTCCGGGGTGCTACTTCCCCCTGACTTATTGCCGCGCGAGGTAGGCGCTCGGCGCCGTACCGAAGCGGTCACGAAACGCGCGCCGAAAGGTGGATTCGTCACCGAACCCAGCGAGCACGCACGCGTCTTGCGTTGAAGCTCCGTCGACCAAAGACTGCGCCGCACGCTCCGCTCTGCACCGGCGGAGGTAGCGGGCCGGAGAGTCCCCATGCTCGGCGAAAAGGTTCTGCAACAGACGAATTGAGATGTTGTGCGTGTGCGCCGCCGAGGTCGGCGTGACGTGGGGGTCACATGAATGAAATGCCATGTAGTTCGAGATTCGCTTGAACAACGCGGTTCGGCCGGGGTCGGGAAGGGCGACGTCCTGGCCTGTGTATCGAACGGCGGACATCGAGACGTCGGGTCGGATGGAAGCATCGTCGATCGCGACGATCATCATCTTTACTCCGTCGAGTTCGACAGCACGCGTTGACCATTCGATGGCGAAAGTCGATCCATTTCGGCGGATGAGCCATTCCACGGCACCCTTGTCGCGAGGGCTGCCGTGATCGCAAGGACGCAGAAGCGGACACTTCGATTCGTCGTAGACCGTTCCGTCGATGTGTGAATGGTGGAACGTGCCGTGGCTGTTATGTCCCAGAACATCGTCGTCGGATCGATATCCGAGTGTCTTGAGTGCGGCAGGGTTGATCGCGTCGATGGTGCCCTGCGACCCGACGAGCCAGGTTGGTCGATCGATCGCCGCAATTACCCTGCGCACCACGCCCAGCTCTGGCAACACCCTCGGTCCTCTCTTTGGAACTGCCCGCTTTCTGGCCAATGTAGAGACTGCGTGTTACGTCAGCGGTTCCGTCTCATGCCCGCATTGTTTCGAGGTCGAGGTTCGGGCAGTTTGCGCACAGCTCCGTGCGCGTATCTCCTTCTCCGGGATCGAGATGGGTGATGGAATTGGAGGACCATGTTTTCGCCGTCGAAAGGGCCCGATATGTACAACACAGCTATGCAGAGTGCCGACCTCAATGCGGCCACGCCCGAGGTTCACGGTGCAATCAGCAAGCGCAGCGCAGAGCTCGATGGCGTAACTGTCACACAGGTGACGTTTGGCCCGGGGGCGAAATGGTCCAAGGATCTCAAGGACTACGCCGGGACCGATCTGTGTGAGCTCCCCCATGTGGCACTGGTGCTAGAAGGCACTGTGGCAGTCGAGATGACCGATGGCTCGTACGAGGAATTTTCCGAGGGGAACGTCATGCTCCTCCCTCCCGGGCACGACGCCTGGTCCGTCGGAGACAAGGCGTGCACGTTTGTCGAGTTCTCGCGTGGTAACGACTACTACGCCAGCGAGCCGGCCACGTGAACCCACCCTCGCTCCTGCCACCGCTGATCACCACCGTCCGTCTGGCCAAGAAGAAGCAGCAGTTGTCCTGGCAAGACATCGCCGACGCCTTGGGCAAACCGGCGCCGTGGACGGTATCGGCCCTTTACGGGCAACACCCACTCGACGACAGTCAAGTTTCGATTGTCTGCAATCTGTTGCAGTTGCCCGCTGAGTCCCTGAACGAGCTCACGTTGGCGCCGTATCGATGCTCGCTGAATATCGCGAACGACCCGACGGTGTATCGCTTCCACGAGGCGCTGGAGGTCTATGGTCCTGCACTCAAGGAATTGATCGCAGAGCAGTTTGGCGACGGCATCATGAGTGCTATCAACTTCACCGTCGACATCGAGCGGCGACCACACGAGGATGGAGATCGTATCGTCGTGACGTTCGACGGTAAGTTCCTCGATTACCGCTGGACCGTCTAGCTTTCGACTCGATGGGCGGGCGCACGGAAGCACCGTGCGCCCGTCTTGATCGGTAGGGCGCAGGACACAAGATGGGTGGTTCCCCGCGCCGATCTGACGCCGTCCTTTTGAGAAGAAAGCAGTTGGTCCCGGCCGAGACGTGTAGGGAGCGAACCGCTTCCAAAACTCAGCCGCGTTCGGCGGCAGCCTTGATTTTGGCCAACGTCTCTTTCATGCCTGCTTCGAGTTCGAGCTCGAAGTTGTCGTTACCGCCGAACGCCTTGTCCACCAGGAATGCCGAAAGGCCGGTGGTCTCACCGTCCGTGGCCACGCGGCGTTCGGTCAGCGTCACGCCGTCAGTGGACGGGGTGATCTCGAACCCCCACACCGTGTGATTCTCTGTGATCCGATAGGCGATCTCGCGATTGGGCTCGAAGGTTACGACTTTGCCGGTGGTGGGCCACACCAGCAGTCCGCGCTTGTTGATGTTGATCATCTTCGAGCCTGCGCGGACTGCTCCGCCGCGGATGATGACTTTGCGACACTGCGGGCTCCATTCGCCCATGCGGGTGAGGTCGGAGATGATCGACCACACCTCGTCGGGTCTCGCGTTGATGTCGGTGGATGCTTCGATCAGTGGTGTTGCCATTGCAAATCTCCTCGGGTGGGTGCGGTGTTGTGGTGGTTGAGAGCCGGCGACGTGCTCGCCCTGGACGGTTGCAGCATGGGTCGGGTCAGCGTGTCGCGGTCGCCCGATCGATTGGGACAGGAGTGGCACGCTGAATGTCTTGGTGCGCGTCGTTCACTCAGGTCGGTCGCAGACCTATTGTCGACGATCTGCCTAAGGCGCCCGCGATGTCGTCGAGTAGATCCTCGACGTCTTCGAGCCCCACGGAGATGCGCACCACGCCGTCTGTAATTCCCACTGCCGCTCGCCTTTCCGGGCCCAGGCTGCGGTGGGTGGTGGTAGCGGGATGCGTCGTCATCGACTTGGCGTCGCCGAGGTTGTTCGAGATGTCGATGATGCGCAGATTGTCGAGGAACTCGAACGCGCGTGCCTTGCCGCCCTCGACTTCGAACGTGACGACGGTGCCGCCGCCGCTCATCTGCGAGACCGCGAGGTCGTGCTGCGGATGTGACTGTAGATACGGGTATTTGACCCACTGCACACCGGACTGCGCCTCGAGAAACTCTGCCACTGCCAGTGCCGAGTCGTTCATGTGCCGCACGCGTAGCGGCATGGTCTCGAGGCCCTTGAGCAGGGTCCATGCGTTGAAGGGGCTGAGTGTAGGACCGGTGTGGCGCATCAGCGTTTGCACCGGGCCGTCGATGAACTCCTTGGACCCAAGGATCGCTCCCCCGAGTACACGACCTTGTCCATCCATATGTTTGGTTCCCGAGTACACCACGACGTCGGCACCGAGGTCGAAGCTGCGCTGCAGAACGGACGTCGCGAAGACATTGTCCATCAACACCTTTGAACCTGCGGCGTGCGCCAGCTCGGTCACACTCCGCACGTCGACGATGGACTGCATCGGGTTCGACGGTGTTTCGAAGAACGCGGCGGTAGTGGGCACGGACAGTGCCTGCTCCCATTGGTCGAGGTCGTGGCCGTCTACGAAGACGGTTTCGATTCCCCAGCGCGGCAGGATCTCGTTGCACACGACGAAGCACGATCCGAACAGGCTGCGCGACGCGACGAGTCGATCGCCGGACTTCAGCAACGCACCGAGCGCGGTGAAGACCGCGGACATCCCGCTGGACGTGGAGAAGGCGGCTTCTGCCCCATCGAGTAACCGCAGTCGTTCCTCGAACATTGCCACCGTGGGGTTGCCGAAGCGGGAGTACACGAAGTAGTCGATGTCGCCGGCGAACGCCTGCTCCGCGATCTCGGCGCTCTCGTAGACGAAACCCGAAGTGAGATACAGGGCCTCAGCGTTCTCCTCGAAAGCCGACCGGTTCACACCACCGCGGACAGCACGTGTGGACTGGCCGACCCCGGCGGGCAGGGGTTTGGAGAAACCGCCGCCAGTGGGATTCATTCGAGCCGCCAGGGAGATTCGGCGGAGCGAGAGCGGGAAACAACCGGATCCTCGTCGATGATCGACCAGACCTCCTCGGGCCTCGCTCTGATGTCGGTGGATGTTTCGGTCGGTGGTGGTGCCATTGCAGATCTCCTCGGATGGGGTGCGGTGTTTGCGGTGGGTTCGCGGTGCCGCCGCTCAGACGGTCAGTCGGGTGAGCAATACCGTTTGGCTCGACCGTCCCACCGACCCGGCCTCGTCGAAGAGGTCTGCGGCGGTGTAGCCGAACCCGCGCTTGCCGCGGACGAGTTGGGCGTCGACGCCGAACCAGTGGCCGGTCGGCGCACGGTGCAGGTGGATGGTGGTGTCGGTGTTCATCCATGTCCACTGGCGGGGCGAGAGGGTGCTGCCGAGTCCGTTGGCGATGTCGACCACGCAGGCGAATCGGGACAGCGGTGACGCGGTCTCACCCTCGACGAGATCGATTCGCGAGCGAAGCCACGTCAGGTTCGGCTGCGAAGATGCCGCGTCGGCACGGTGAAAACCGACCGAGGCGATGAATCCGGTTGTCGCCCAACCCATTGCGATCCAGTCCGGTAGTGCCCCACCGGCCATGTCGTCGGTGGGGACTTCGAACACCTCGGACGGTGTGACGAGCTCAGCGGTGTCCGTCGACGCGAGCAACCAGGCGGTCGCCCGTGCTGCGGTGCGGAATCGGCCGTCCGGCCCGAGTACGTCGAGCTCGGCCTGTATCTGCGAGATCTGCCGCCCGGGACGGATCACAATCGCGCGGGTCCGGTTCTGCGATAATCCGATCGCGCCGAGAATGTCGACGGTCACCCGAGAGATCGACATCCCTGGGGCCTGCGCCAGTCCCTCCAGGGCGCGGACGAGGAGCGCCGACGGGGGACCGCCGTGTTGCATGGTGTCGGTCCACACGCTCATCGTCGAATGGGTCGGGGTGAAGTGCTCGTATCCGTCGGTGACACCGAGCGGCAGGTAGTACGCCGCGTCGGAGGGCTCGGTCGAGCTCACGAGACGGGGTGATTCGCGGCGGGCAGGTTGATAGGAGCGTCCGAGCGATGTGAGCTGCTCATATCAGGCCGGAGGCCGATAGAGGGTTCCACTCGGACGTGCGCATGAGCTCATGCATCTGGCGCCGGCGGACACCGCTGTTACTACCTTCGATCACCGGGTATGCGAGTGCGTCTTCGAGGTAGCCCATGAGTGGCATCTGCGGGTTGTAGGACTCCACGCCGACTATCTTGATCAGATCGGTGATGACGTCCACCGCGGTCTCGGACCCGAAGATCTTTGCGTGCAGGGCCAGCTCCAACGCCGATGGATGTCGTGAGGCCGCGGCGTCGAGTGCTCGCCACGCGAGGAGACGGGTGGCTTCGATTTTGCCCTTGCAGTCGGTGAGTACGTCGGCGACGGCCTGGTGGTCGATGATCGGAACCGCCCCGCCCCGCTTCTCGCGGACGGCGAAGGCGTACGCGGCGGCAAACGCTTGGCGCATTGCTGCGACGGAGAAGGACGCGATGGATGCGCCGCTGGCGAGGAATGCATTGCGTGTCAGATCCGCGCCCTGCCCTTGTTCGCCGATCAGATTTCCCAGCGGAACGCGGACGTTGTCGAATTTCACTCGCGAGGTCAGGCATCCTTTCAACCCAGGAAGGTCGAGGTGTTCGAGGACGCTGAACCCGGTCGACAGGTGTTCGCGTTCGACGACGATGATCGATAGCCCTGTGATGTCCGGGCCGGCATCGTCCCAGCCGCCGAGGTGGGATGCCCACATCTTCTCGCCGTTCAGTACCCAGTGGTCGCCGTCGATCACGGCGGTGGTTCGTGTTCCCTCGGCTGTTGTCGCGGCGTCGAAATTCGCGCTACCACCGGGTTCGCTGTATGCCATTGCCGCAACCGGGCTTCCGGTATCGGCGAGGAACGGGGCAACGAACCGCTTGATCTGTTCCGGCGTGCCTGCCTCGATTACTGGGGCCAAGGCAAGCGTCGGACCTGCGAGACTGATGGTGAAGTCGGGGCTTGCGCAGGCGAATTCTTCGATGAAGATCGCTGTGTCGACACCATTGGTGGCCGAACCACCGAACGGCGCAGGAATGAGACCTTTCAGAAAGCCGGCTGCGACCGCCTTCTCGAATACCGGTCGCGCCAGCAATGCTCGCTCGAACGGGTCGGTGGCCTTCTTCACCGACTCTGCCAGCGGGTACAGGTGGTCGTCGGCGAACTGCCTGGCCGTGTCGCGCAGTTTCTGTTGTTCTGGGGACAACTCGAAAAACATGGTGGGGTTCCCTTGTTCGGGCCGGTTCGGCAGGTGCATGCGAGATCACTTACACATGGTTGTGCTTTGTATCGCCGGGGGATGGTGGGCAGACACCGGCCACGGCTCTTGTGCGAAGCCCCTCAGTACGAAGCCCTTCAGTGGGGATCCAGTGGGACGCCTCACCCCTCCAGCCTCGCGAGAATCGGCGTTCGACACGCGACGGAGTTGGCTCGCGCAAGGGCGAGGCGCGAGAGGCTGCTCCATCGACCGTCGCTGGTACCACCGGTCAGTGTCCGCCGGAAAGGTGCCTTGCCAGTCGCCTGCCCAACGCCATGCAGGTGATCGTGGGTGGCAGTCCCCATGGCTCGGGTATCACCGAAGCATCGCAGGCATACAGACCATCGATCGAGGTCTCGAGATTTGCGTTCACGGATTCGCCGAGCCTGACTGAGCCTCCCGGGTGTGCGGCGGAGATGCCTCCCCGGAAGGTCTCGGTGGCCCCGGCTTCACGAAGGATTCCCTCTGCGATTCCGCATCCGATTTCGAGTCGTTCCACGTCAGCTGCGGTGAGCTTTTTGGTGATGTCGTGTGCGCCGATCGACCCCTCGAGATCGTCCCTGATCTTCACCATGATCTGGAGAGTCGATTCGGGTGGATATCGTGATGGGTCAACTCCTGCGCCGGCAGCGAGCATCGCGAGGTTCTCGGGCGGAGTGCACAGATCCGTCAGCATGAACCCCTCATCGTCGAAGTGGGTTCCTGCCGACATGGGAATGTCAGGCGGGGCTGCTAAGCCCGGCACGACGCCGGAGACGATCACCAATGGGTCGTGGAAGAACGCCTCGCCTGCGCCGCGTACGCCACTGGCCTGAAGGATTCTTGCGGTCCCGATACCGCCGGCCGAGACGACGACGGTATCGGCATGCGCGACTTCTGTGCCGGAGCCCGCGTCGTAGACGACGCCTGTCGCGCGTCCATCTCGGTACTCGACCGCCGATACGAACGCCCCCGTTCTCAGCTCTGCTCCCAGGGCGACGGCCTCGTCGACCCACATCCGGGCGTTCCACTTCGCTTCATACGATGGTGCCGAGTAAAAGCCCATCGGCACGCTGGACTCGCAGCGGTCCTGGTAGATGAGCTTTTCCAGGGGACGCCAGTCGAGTCCGAGCCCCCGCGCGGCGGTCTGGATCTGCGTTGCTTTCGGGCCGATGAGGTCCGCTTGAAGCTCAGCCACTGGGAGCTCTCGGCGAACCGCTGCGACGTCCGATCGCAGATCGACCCCGTACCGATCGAAGAGGTCGAACGGAGGATTGGTCGCAGTTCCGTAGTAGTAGATCGAGCTACCGCCCACTGTCACGCCACGGAGGAGCATCACACCATCGACCGCGAACGCGCCTCGGCCCGGAGACATCAGCTGCTCCATCGTCTGCTCGAGCGTCCCTGTCACGGGCGCGTGATCTCCCCATTCGAGGATCAGTACCCGCTGACCGGCGGATGCGAGGTCTCGAGCGACGGTGGCGCCGGCGGGGCCCGTGCCGACAACGATGGCATCGAACTGCGTGGCACTCACTGCTGAGCCCCCACGCTCGAAGAAGCGATCACCCATTCTTCGGTGACTTCACTGCCCGCGGCTCGAAACAGTTTGCCGACTGGACAGAATTTGTTGACCAGCTTCTTGAGCTCGTCGATCTGCGCGGCGTCAGCATCGCTGAGTGCGCTGTAACGCAGATGCACCGACCGGAACGGCATCTCGACTTCCTCCTGGAGGTTCATTCCTCGGGGGTCGAGTTGTGCGACCACGTTCACTTCGACGAGGTCCACCGTGATCCCCAGCGCGTGCTTGGCGACGGCCTTCATCGTGATGCCCGAACAACCGGCGAGCGCCCCCAAGCTGGCCTCGACGGGATTCACACCGAGGTTTCCCCCTCCCACCGACGTGGGCTCATCAAGGAGATAGGAGTGCTCCCCTGTGGACACGGTCATGGCCAGAGGACCCGCAGTTGCGGCTCCGATGGTGACTTTCGCTGTGGGCATCACAAACTCCTCGTCGATTGACCGGCTGCGCTGCGTATTAGCGGCCGAGATCAACTGCCAGTGTGCGATACATCGGTGATCACCGGAAGTAAGCAGATGCGGCATACGTGATCGATATATACGATCACTAGATGGAGATCAGGCAGATCGAGGCGGTACTCGCCATCGCGGAAAACGGCAGCTTCCGAAAGGCCGCGCGCCAGCTCTATCTCGGACAGCCGACACTGTCGCACCACGTGCGCAGTCTCGAGGTCGAACTCGGCGTGGCACTCTTCGAGCGGTCTGCAACGGGCACCACCCTCACTCGTGCCGGCCAGCAACTGACACCGAGGTTCACGCGAATGCTCGCCACGATCGAACAACTCGGCCAGGACGCCGCGGAACTTGCGGCCGGTGGAGCCGGACGCGTACGAGTCGCTGCCGTGAGCGCGGCAATCGCACCCGCAGTGATCCCTGCGCTTCAACAGCTGCAGTCGACTCACCCACGACTGGGAATCACCCTCACCGAGCTCCTGCCGTCTGCGATCGAGGAAGCCGTACGCAGCGGTGTCGCCGACATCGGCGTCGTCGCCCGATCCGGCACCGCCACTCCTGTCGAGGAACACGAGGTGCTACAGACGGGCACGATCGGGCTCATCGTCTCGAGCGGCAGCACACTCGCCGCCGTCAGGTCGATCACACGGGATCAGCTCGTCGACGAGCAAGTGATCCTCCTTCCGCATGGCCACCTTCTCCGGAAGCTCGCAGACGGATACTTCTCGGACGGCATGCTGCGTAACGCCTATGAGGTGAGCCACCATTCGACCGTGGAGCACCTCGTCAGTGCCGGGCTCGGAATTGCTCTGGGTCCTTACCGAACACCGCGGCGTAACGATCCGACCGTCTACAGGCCAATTGCCGATGCCCAACTCGACTGGACCCTACTCATGACCACGCACCACACACCGAGCGCAGTTGCAGCAGTCGTTGCTTCAGCGATAAGCCAAAGCTTTCGGGATCTGACCGCTGCAGCGCAGGGTTGAGCCAAGCGTCAGGGCGACTGACCGGATACCGAACGTAGCCCCGTTGCAACGCTTCACACGTGGCGACTCGGTCAACCGGACCGGCATGGCGTCGCCGTCCGTCTGCTCGCTGACGTCGCCGCCCTCATCGATCTCGTGGACCGTCGCACCCGGGAGTGCCAGAGAATCGGTGACTGTGTTGGGAGCGATTCAGTCGTTCGCTCACTTCAGACGTCCACCGAACGCCTTGTCTCGTCCGCGGGACCGCATTCATTTGCCCCACCGTGGAGCAATTCCATGGCTGCAGCTTCCGCACTTGCGGATCTCACGGTGGCGCTCACGAGCTGGAGGCCCGACAGTGCGAGGTCAGCCCGGGCTGTCCTCCTGTCGGCCCAGGCTCCGAGCATACGGCGCTCCGGCCGAATCATTTCGCGCACAACAGAACCGCACACGGCGAGACTTGAACGGCCGACGTTGCAAGAACCCAAGCAGGGCAGGTTCAACCGATGCGTCCCCACTACGCGTGCACGGCCGCATCGCCAGTCGCCGCACCGTCCCCTGAAAATCGGGGCCGGTTTCAGGCACCGAACAAGAGATACAGCCCGAGGAATGTGTACAGCACCATGACAATCATCAGCGCCAATTCCCCCAACAGCGCATGCCGCTTCGGAATCAGCCGCAGTGCTGCGTCGTGGGCCAGCGTCACACCGACGACATGCCCGATTACCACGCTCAAGACGGTGATAGTCGCGACGACGGAGGGGTGGGACGACAGCGCGTAATTCACCGAGGCGTCCGCGACGCCGAGTGGGTTCCACCCACGATCGAACGGATCGAACAACGTGAAGATACTTTGCTGACCCTTCTCCACCAGATATGTCAGGTAATGGGCGAAGAAGTAGCCGACGACGACGGGGATCAGCGAATGCGCGAGAAGGCCCGGCAACTGTGCGCGTCGAGCCTTGCTCACCCCACCGGTTGCGCGAGCTGCGAGCTGGAAGAACCCACCCACGACAGCGACGCACATCAGGATCCCGAGCGTTCGTGCCACGACCGGATCACCGGCATCGCGCACGAAGTTCTTCCACGTCGGCGTCTGCGCCAACGAGTCGAAGGCCGTCGAGCCCAACAGCATCGCCAGGACCGTAACGGTTCCTCGCTGGACGGGCAGTGTCGCGGCACCGTCGAGCGGGTTGCGCACCACCACCCGACGCGTCTCGGGATCGCGTGCAAACACCGACAGGCGCGCGACGGTGTCGCTGAAAATCTCGAACGGGTCGGCCCGTGCGAACCATTCCTCACCGAACACCACCGCGCCGACCAGCATAACCACGACGTACAGCAGGCACCACACCTGCACGGCAGCGACGGAACCCGGGTCGCTCGCCGCCAGTTCCAGCCACACGAAAGCGAACAATCCTAGAACTGCGGGAAGCACACCCACGCCCTGCGGCAGCGGCCGGTGAGCACGGACCGGAAGCATCCGATACACAGCCCGGACCGGGGACACGATGCGCCAGACGGGTCCGAAAATCAGCGACGCAGGAACCAGACCCACCCACACAAGGACGTAGAACACCCCGAGCAGCGCGTTCGACGAATCCTGCGGTCCGATCACGGACGCGATGCCCACCCACACCGACAAGGCCACCGACACCGCGCCGACGGCCCCGCGGAATACCGGCGCATCGACGACGCGCTCCAGCGGTGTCGTCGTCCCGTACCGCCGGGGGTTCAGTCGCGGTGTTTTCCACGCCAACAACAGGATTGCGAACGATGCTGCCAGCGCCCACGCGCCACCGATGAGCGCATAGGTGACCGGAATGGGGAGATCGGACGAGCCGCCGAGGCCGTGCGCGAAAAGCGTCTCGCTCACGGACGAACGAGAACCGTGGCGACGGTGACCTCGGCCTCGTGCAACTCGACGTCGACAGAACCGGGTACGTCGACCGTGAAGCGGAACTCCTGGCCGTCACCCACCGCGACCGGGAAGCTGTGCTCGGGAACGGAATGCACGTGGATCTCGTCGACGGCATCGCTGTTCACCGTCACCACGATCTCCTGACCGACCTTCCCCTCGGCGCGCTGATCGACCGGCGTCACCCCACCGCCGGCGATCGTGACGTCGAGAGTTGTCGGGACGATCCGCGGTAGGCCTGACGCTGACGCCGAGGAGATCGGCGCTGACGAGACCTGCTGGACCGCCCTCTCCGTCTCGGTCACCGGTTCCGACTGCGAGCACCCCGCCAATGCCACGGCCGCCAACCAGACGACCACTACGCGCTTCACGCCGTGTCCTCCCTCTCGTTCGCATCCTTCAGTTCGTTCTCGGCGTTCTCGGCCCGCTCGGCCCGCCGGTCGCGGACAACGATGACGATCACCACGAGGGCGATCACAAACGCGGGGATGACGGCTGGAAGTGCCAGCACGACGGAGTGATCCGCCAGATAGATCACATTCGGGGCCGGTGTCATACGCGACTGCGCTCCTTGCTGCCCTTCGTCGCGGTGTTGCCCGGGGTGGCGAGGCTGACGCGCGCGGCACCCCAGGACAGTGACCAGATCAACGCGAGCGAGCAGGCCAGCACGACGAGGCATGCGACCGTGAAGAGCCATGCGGGGTGATCGAAGCTGCGCTCACGCTGGAGCAACTTGGTCTCGTACTGCAGCTCGCGTGTGAACTGCGACGTGGCCGGCACCTCCTCGGCTCCGATGCCCTGGTCGGCAGCCATGAAGACGGGTGCGCCTGCCATGGTGCGGCCGTCCTGCACGCGCAGGAACGTCTTCCATGTTCCGTCGACGGGCACCGAGCGCGTCGAACGGTACTCGCCGGGACCGGTCCGCTCAAGGTTGTCGACCACCAATCCGTGCAGCGAATCGCCTGCTCCCTGCCACGCCAGGATGGACACCCATTCGGGGTCGTCGGAGACCAGATCACTCGGGTCGATGCGCACGGTCGCGGTAACCATGCGGAAACCGTCGACGCGCGGTGCGTCGGCGAGCGAGACCGAAGCGGACGCTCCCTGCGGGACGTCGATCATCAGGCCGTTGGCGACGCTGCCGCCGAGCACCAGCACCATGGCCACGACGATGGAGCGTCGGACAGCCTGGCGCGGAATGCCGTCGCCGCTCAGTGCCTGAGCGAAAAGGCCGGCCGTCAGGCCGACGACGAGCCCGGCAGGGATAGTGGTGGTCAGGGCCTCCACCCACATGCTGCGCGGCCACGGGTACAGGAACACTGCGTCGACCCACAGTGACTCGAGGTAGAGGCCCACGGTGCCCACCGCAATGCCGGCGACTGCGCCGAACAGGATGCGGTGCTTGACCAGTCCGGTCAGCCCCAAGACCTCCACCACGACGGCCATGCCGAGGTAGAGAGCGAACACACTGTGCGGCTCGCCGAGGACGGGTCCGACGAGAAGTGCCGTGATCTCGCGGATGACAGCGGCGAACGCGACGGCGAAGATCGCGGAGCCGCGGCCGACCATCAGCCGGGCGGCGACGAGGGCGAACGCACCGGCGGCGGTCATCAGGAGCGGCTGGAACACCAAGCGGAACTGCTCGACGCCGAAGTCGTACTCGATCTGGAACACCGACAGACCGATGACCAGGCCACCGAACGCGGAGCTGCGCAGGAACCACGTGACGATCGACCGCTTGCGGGAGTCGACCGCCTGCGCGGGGTCCGGGCGGGTGCCGCCGTCGGGCTCGCCCGCGGTTTCCGCTGTGGTGACGGCGGACGCAGACATAGACACGCGACCCTCGTGCTCGAGCAGCAGAACACCGACGAGCGAGAGTCCCGCGCCGCCGATGAGCATCAGGTGGGTCGGTCCCCACAGTGTGACGTCCTGGCCGAACATGCGGTGCCAGATGTCGTCCAGTGGGAATCCGATGAGCGCGTACAGGCCGGCACCGGCGATGAGGAGTCCGCCGGTGGGGGCGTACCAGGTTCGGGTGATCTTGACCGCTGCTGGACCCGGCTTCTCGTCGCGCGGCAGGATGATGGCCAGCGCGCCGGTGATGAACAGGAAGAACAGTCCGACCAGGATGAAGTAGTGCGCCGGGTTGGCCAGCGGGCCCTCGTCGCGACCCCGCCCGATGTGCAGGCTGACATCCCAGATGAAGCCGAAGAACGCGGTGAGAATCGTCGAAATGAACAGGACGAGCGGTAGGGCGACCCAGCCGGGACGGTGTAGCTTCTCGCCCGCAAAATCCGCGAGCCGCTGCAGCCAGGTGATGCGTCTGGTCCGATGCATCACAGCGAGATACAGAAGGAAGAGGGAAATGACGCCTGCTGCCGCGGTCATGCCGAAGACCTGATCGAGCGCAGCGCCGCCACCGGCTTGCGCCTGAACGATCATGTGACCCGAAGTTACACCTACAGTGCTCATCGTTGGGATTATGTCCCTAAATGGACGTGAATACCAGAAAACATACAAACAGCAGTTCGTGGACAGGGTGGGGCGGATGCCTCAGTACAACCATGCGTGCGTCGGTCTTTACCTCATCGTTTCGGGTGGGCGGTGTGCATTCGGCCGCCGACGGGTCCGATCCGTTCGATGAGCAAGAACTCGGTGGCGTGGCGCGCAAGATCATCGACTGTCCGGGATGCGCAGCACCACCGCCCGATGGGCGGTGGCTCCTCATCAGCGGGTGGGAACGCGGGGCACGTTGGCCGCCGCCGCATCCACCGCCGCCTTCTGGTGCGGGAGCAATCCATGGCCGAGATCGATCCCGTTGTAGAGCTGGAAAGGATCCATGACGTCTGTGGGGATCTCGGACAGTTCCTCGAGGACTGCGAGACCGTAGAACGGCACGGTCCACCGCGAGTACCCACCTTCGTGCAGGAAGACGATCTTTCCTCCGCACAATTCATCGGCCAGCGCCATGAGCTTGCGCGTCAATCGCCGGTAATCCGCCGATGTCAACATCATTCGTCCCATTGGATCCATGTGGCCCGCGTCGCACAGGGCCTCTACCAGCAGTTATGGGCAATTTCTGGGGAAAAGTACACATAGTCGTTCGAGGGGCTACTGTTGCCTGGTCCGCGGGGGCGTCGGCATCATGCACTTCACCCGGACGAGAGGCACAGTCGCATATGTTCGACAAGAAATTCATCACCAAGGCCATCAGTAGCAGCTCAGAAAACGGTCTCGATCGCAGACGTTTCATGAGGGCAGCCGGTCTCACCGGTTTAGGCGCAGGGGCGGCAATGACTGTGGGCTCAGGCGTCGCATCTGCCTTCCCCTTCGGCTCCTCGGATGGCCCGCTGATCCCCGGAATGCCCGGCCAAGGCCCCTCCGATGCAGCGATCCTGAACTTCGCGCTCAACCTCGAGTACCTGGAAGCGGAGTTCTATCAACGGGCGGTGACCGGAAAGGGTCTACCGGACACTCTCGTGGGCGGCACCGGAACTCCCGGGCCCGTCACCGGAGGTCGGCAGGTGACGTTCGACAGTAAGTTGATCAAGGCGTATGCCGAGGAAATCGCGTTCGACGAACTCAATCACGTGGCGTTCCTGCGCGGAGCACTCGGAAACGCGGCAGTGGCGCGGCCGGCGATCGACCTCGACGCCAGCTTCAACGCGGCAGCCAAGGCAGCAGGACTGATCGGTGAGGGCGAGACCTTCGACGTCTACGCGAACGAGCAGAATTTCTTACTCGGCGCGTTCATCTTCGAGGACGTCGGCGTCACCGCGTACAAGGGCGCGGCACCGTTGGTGTCGAACAAGACGTATCTCGAAGCCGCCGCAGGCATTCTGGCAGCCGAGGCGTACCACGCGGGCATCATCCGTACGAGTTTGTTCTCTCTGGGCCTCGAGGCCCCCGCAAACGCCATCTCCGACGCAAGAGACAGCCTCGATGGGCCGGACGATCTGGATCAGGGAATCACTCTCAACGGTGCAGCCAATCTGGTTCCGTTGGACGCCAACGGAATCGCGTATTCACGCTCACCCGGCCAGGTGCTCAATATCGTGTACCTGAACCCGGCTCCGGTCACGTCCGGTGGATTCTTCCCCGCAGGCGTCAACGGCGAGCTCAACACCAGCGGCGGATAGCCGGAGGTTTCGCTTGGGTGGTGTCGCATGGCTCGACACCACCTGAGTACACCTCAGCTACAGCAACCAGTTGTTTTCGAGCCCGACACGAGCAGCGGAAGCAGCTTTCGCAGTTCCTCATTCTCCCCCGGATCCAACACCGAGTGCTGTACACAGGCCGGGACGAGTTCACCGGTTTCCGGGTGTGCCATCGAGTAGGTACACGCGGCCAGTCTCTCCTGCGTTTCGAGCAGCACCGGATCCGATGCGGTCTCACCGGACTGCATCATCTTCCAAGCGGGAGAAACGTCTTCCGCATCCATGAACCGATGAACGACGAACGTCATCGGACGAACCCGGCGGCGAGCGAACGCTACCGACAGCTCCCGGATGCCACCACATCGACGCACAGCGCTATGTGCCCACCGCACCGCCACCACAACACCGCGCGGATATCCAGCGAACACGCGCAGCACTTTGAGGAACAGCACCACCGGAGGAGTTCCGCCGAAGTTCACTCCGCCCAAGTGCCTGAAGAACTGTTCCCGGGCATCGACCTCGGCCGGGCGCGTCACGTCGAGGAACGGATGCCACCTCCGACCGACCATGAATCCCAAAGCTGTTCTGTTGCAACGAGGATCACCGAACTGAATCGCATGATGCGAAATCGGTTGCTGCATAGCGAGTTCGATCCGATCCCAAACCGTGCCGATATCGACATCCCGGTAGCCACCGGACCACCGCCGCGCGTCCCCGACGAATGCGGCGGGCTGAAACGACACCATCGAGTAGCCGCCCATCGCGACTACATTCTCGACGACGTCGGCCACTTCGTCGATGTTGTCCGGAGTGACGGTCATGTTGTGGGCCAGATACGAGCTCACCCCGTGCTCGCTCTTCAAGCGCGCGAACATCTCGGCGAACCGTCGGCGATACGGATGCAGCTCGGCCTCGGACGTCGGCCGCGGAATTCCGCGTCGGCCGCGCATCAGTTTGTCGAAATGCACTGCGTACGAGACACGTCCGAAGCGGGGACGGCCATCCTCACCGACGACAACGGCCTGTAGGTACTCGTAGTCGAAGTCACCGTGCGTGAACGACATCGGCTCGCGGCCGTACTCGCGCATGATCGTGAGTGCAGCCGCGTGAACGTCGGGAGCGAGCAGACTCACCTCTCCGCCGATCAGTTGCGCGTGCGCCCGCGGTCCGCGACGGGCGGCAAGGTGTCTCATCTGCGCCGCCACCTCACGCAGGGTGTGCTCGCCATCGATGCGAACCTTGTTGGCGTCCGCGCTGTGATAGCAGGGACTGCACGTCAGGTTGCATTTCGGGAAGACCCCGTGGGTGCCCTCGCATCCCACCGCGTGGCGGCCCAGTGTCTGCGACGGCGTCCGCACGCCGGCGGGCAATGCCGCCCACCGTTCGTCCAGCGCCGCGCGCGTTCGAGGATCCACCGGACGGGTGCTCGTCTCGACGCGCCGCAGTACTTCGCGAATCTTCGTCCAGCTCACTCGGGCCTCCCGTCGCCTCCACGGTACGCATCCGGTCACCGACCCGGCCGGCACCGAGCTCGCCGGCAGGAGTCCACTCGCGATGCAGAGAATGTCGATACGGTCGGGTGAGCCTCGTCGTTGCCCGAGGAAAAGAGAACCACCACAAGGAGCTCAGTTCGTGACCGATCCCGACAACCCGAACGAGTCGCCTGCGCTACGTCGACCACGTGTGATCATCTTCGACGTCAACGAAACGCTGTCCGACATGTCGCCACTGTCGGAGCGCTTCACCGACGTGGGAGCCCCCGCCGAACTCGCGTCGCTGTGGTTCGCGAGTGTCCTGCGTGACGGCTTTGCACTCACCGCGGCCGACGCGGCGCGGCCCTTCGCGGACGTCGCATCCGGGCTACTTGCAGTGATGCTGCCGCGTGAGGCCTTGAATCGAGAGATCGGCGACGCCGTCGAGCACATCATGGGCGGTTTCATGGGCCTGGACGTGCATCCCGACGTCGCGGACGGCATCAAAGCGCTTGCTGCCCTCGATATTCGGCTGATCACCCTGAGCAACGGTGCGGTCGGCGTCGCCCAAAAGCTGCTCGACGGCGCAGGAGTACTCGGGCAGATCGAGATGCTCCTGTCCGTCGAGGCCGCCGGGGCGTGGAAGCCCGCCGCACAGTCGTACCGATACGCGCTCGATCGGTGCGGCGTCGAACCCCACGAAGCCATGCTCGTCGCCGTCCACCCCTGGGACATCGACGGTGCCCACCGTGCCGGTCTGTCCACGGCATGGATCAACCGAACCGGCACCACCTACCCGCAGCACTTCACCGCACCGGACCTCGAGGCGACCTCACTGCTCCACCTCGAGAAGCTACTGCAGCACGCGACCTAGAGTTGTTCCCATGCCCGCCGGACGCTTCGCCCCCAGTCCCTCGGGCGATTTGCATCTCGGCAATCTACGAACTGCACTCCTGGCCTGGCTTTTCGCCCGCTCCACCGAACGACGGTTCGTCATGCGCGTCGAGGATCTCGATCGCGTGAAAACCGGATCCGAGCAGCGCCAACTCGAGGACCTCGCCGCCATCGGTATCGACTGGGACGGGCCGATCATGCGGCAATCCGAGCGTCGGGAAATCTACGACGCCACGATTCGCACGCTCACCGCAGCCGGGATGACGTACGAATGTTTCTGCACGCGTCGGGAAATCCTCCAGGCCGCATCCGCCCCACATGCTCCCGACAGCGCGTATCCCGGCACCTGCAGAAATCTGACCGCTGACGAGAAAGCGGCGAAGGACCGCCCACCGGCCATTCGATTGCGTTCACAGGTAACCGAATTCACCATCGTCGACCAGCTGCACGGCCTGTTTCGAGGCCAGGTCGACGACTTCGTCCTTCGCCGATCCGACGGTGTACCCGCCTACAACCTCGCCGTCGTCGTCGACGATGGCGCGCAAGGCGTCGACCAGATCGTGCGCGGCGACGACCTTCTCACCTCCGCCCCGCGGCAGGGCTACCTCGCTCAACTCCTGGGCCTGACCCCCGCGACGTACGTCCACGTGCCCCTCGCTCTGAACGTCGAAGGTAAGCGGCTGGCCAAACGGGACGGCGCGGTGACGCTGCGCGAACGACCCGATGCGTGGGCGCTCATCACCACTTCCCTCGGTGTGCCGAACGTAAAGAACGCCGAGGAACTGCTGGAGCGGTGGAAGCCGACGCAGGTGCCACGCGAACCGTGGGTGTTCGACCCCTCAAAAATCTGACCGTCCTATCGATCGAGATCACGTTGCAACGCGACGGGACCCAACTCGGGATCAATCGGACGTGCAGTGACCGCGACAACTCTTCCCGAGGGAGAAGGACGCAATGACCTCAGGCGGTTACGACCCCGACAAGGATCCACAGAACCCCGGTGGTTATCCCCCGCCGCAGGGCGGCTACCCACCCCCTGCGCAGGGCAACTACCCACCCCCCCCGGCAACTACCCACCCCCTGCGCAGGGCAATTACCCACCCCCCGGCAACTACCCGCCTCCTCCCGGCGACTATCCCCAGCAAGGCGGCTACCCACCTCCCCCACAGGGCAACTACCCGCCGCCTCCGTCGTTCGGTAACTCACCGATGCCGACGCAGCTGTCCGTGGGAACGGCCATCGGCTACGGCTTCGAGAAGTTCAAGCAGAACGCACTCGTCTGGATCGGCATAGTCCTGATCGCCGCGATCATCCAGGGCGTACTGAACTTCGTTCTGAGCTCCGACAGCATCGTCCTCAGTCTGGTCTTCAGCATCATCGTCGGAGTCGTCGCGCTCCTCATTCAAGCGGCACTCGTCCGCGGTGCTCTGCACGAGGTGGACGGGATCAAGCCCGCGTTCGGGTCCTTTTTCCAGTTCGGCAATGTTGCCGCCGTCGTCATCGCCGGAATCCTCGTCGGCATTGCAACCAGCATCGGCTTCGTCCTGCTGATCATCCCCGGCATCGTCATCACGTTCTTCACGTGGTGGACCTTCCAGTTCGTCATCGACCGCGGCGACGAACCCATCCCCGCCATCAAGGCCAGCGCGCAGGCGATCGCGTCCAACGGTGGGACGATCTTCGTGCTCGCGCTCGCCCTGTTCGGCCTCAATGTCGTCGGGTTCTTGCTCATCGGCATCGGCCTGCTGGTGACCATTCCGATCACGATCATCGCCGGTACCTACGCCTACCGCGTCACGGTGCGTGGCCACGTCGCCTGACCTGTAATCCGCCTCGATGGGCGCGCATCCCTCACCCGGGGATTCGCGCCCATCGTCGTCTCGGTGCTTGGATTCACAGGTGACTACTACCGAACACACCGCCGCCAACGGCGGCACCGAGTCTGGGCAGGCCACGTTCGCTCACATCAGCAAGGGCTACTACGCCCCCATCGTCGCGCTCTTCGTGGCGACGCTGCTGATCTCGAACGTGGCCGCCAGCAAAGGTGTCGCCTTCTTCGCCTCGTCCGACGTCATGCTCGGACCGTTCCAAATCCTGCCGATCAATACCGACGGCGCATTCTTTCTGTTCCCCCTCGCCTACATCCTCGGGGACGTGCTCAGCGAGGTCTACGGCTTCAAAGCCACGCGCCGCGCGATCTATCTCGGTTTCGGCTCCCTGCTGCTCACCTCCGTGTGCTTCTGGATCGCCATCGAACTTCCCGCCGCCTCGTTCTACGAGAACCAGGCCGCGCTCGAAAGCGTCGTCGGCGTCGTTCCCCGACTGGTCCTCGCCGGCCTCGCCGGCTACACCGTCGGGCAGCTCCTCAACTCCGTCGTGCTGGTCAAGATCAAGGAACGCACCAAGGAAAAGCACCTGTGGGCGCGACTGATCGGGTCGACCATAGTGGGCGAATTCTTCGACACCCTGATCTTCTGCTCCATAGCCGCCGGCGTCATCGGCATCAGCACGTGGACCGACTTCATCAACTACGTCATCGTCGGATTCCTGTGGAAGACACTGGCCGAGATCATCGTCATGCCGATCACGTACCGCGTCATCTCGTACATCAAGAAGCGCGAGCCGTCGTACCAGGATGGCTAGGACGCGACCCATTCCATACTGAGGTCGAAGTAACGCTCCCGGGCCGTCTCGAACGTGGCGACGGCCCGGGTGCCCGGCCAGTCGTTCGGCGTCATGGACGGCGGAAGACCAGGGTCGATGTAGGGAATGACGCGCCATTCGTCGAGCAACGGAACGAACGTGACAAACGCGTCGCGGGAATTCCGAGCCGGGGACCCGCCGTCGAAGGCGTCGAGAAATGCCCGATGACGATCGGCGATGCCGGCCAGATCCCACCACAGCGCCGCACTGTCACGCAGCGTGGCGGGAGTCGCGATCTCGGACGCGACGAACGTCGTGACGTACTTCGACAATTCCAACGCGTCGACGATGGCACCGGCCTCGTCCGCGAGGTATTCGGGTGCGATCCACAGACCAGGTGAGACTGTGCCGCAGCCTATTCCGGTGAGCCGACGCCGAAGTTGGTGTCGCGCTGCACGTTGCGTCTCGGGGATGGTGAACGAGATCAACCGAAACGGATCGCCATCGGCCATCCGCCGGAAACCGAAGATCCGGCCGTCCCCGCGCGCGAACATCGCGTCGGCCTGCTCGGTGATGCGATAGCCGGTGCGACCCGCACGATTACCGGATTCGACGACGCCCTTCTTCTTCAACCTGGCCACCGCAATGCGCGTGCTCTCCGGTGGCACCCCGAGCGCGTCCATCCACACGACAAAATCGGCGATGGCGAACCACCCTCCGAGCGGTCGAACGTAGGCCCCGAGCACTGTGCGCACGAGTGAGGTGGCGCTGCCCGGACGAGAGTCGAAGTCGTCGAGGATGGCCCCGGCGGTGCTAGGTGCGGAGTTCGTCACGGATCGCCACGATTCCCAGATACACCTCTCGGTACGAGGTGCTCAGTGGGCTCAATCCCAGGCGAATACCCTGAGGCGCGCGGTAATCCGGGATGACACCCTGCTCCCACAGACGAGCGGTGATCGCCTTGAACTCGGGATGGTCGATGGTGACGTGACCGCCGCGTCGATTCGGATCCTCCGGCGAGGCGATCTCGACCCCGAGCGGAACCAGCATCTCTCGGACGAGCTCGAGGGCGTATTCGGTCAGTGCAACGGACTTCGCACGTATCGCGTCCATCCCCACCTCGGCAATCATCTCGATGGTGTCCTGCATCGCGATCATGCCGAACACCGACGGCGTACCGCTGATGACGCGTCGAATACCCTGTGCCGGAACGTAACCCTGCGCCATCTCGAACGGATCGGCCCGGCCCATCCACCCCCAGATCGGTTGGACGAAATCGTCCAGAAGATCACCCCGCACATACGCGAAGGCCGGCGATCCCGGGCCTCCGTTGAGGTACTTGTAGGTGCACCCGACGGCCAGATCCACTCCCCAGGAATCGAATTCCATCGGCACCGACCCGACGGAGTGACACACATCCAGCAGCATCAGCGCGCCGGCCGCGTGCGCGATACGCGTCGCCTCGGCCACGTCGACGAGGAAGCCAGATCGGTAGGCGACGTGGGTGATCACCACCAAGGCGGTGTTCTCCCCCACCACCTCGGCGAGTTGTTCCGGTTCGATACCACCGCGGCGGTCCGTCTCGATCCATCGCAGAGTCATATTCGATTCGGCCGCAATGCCTTCGAGCAAGTATCGGTCGGTCGGAAAGTTGTCACGGTCGATGACGATCTCGGTGCGGCCAGGCCGCATGGCGATCGCTGCCCGTGCCAGCTTGTACAGCAGTACCGTCGTCGAATCGCCGATAGTGGTCTGGCCGGCCGCTGCCCCCAGGGTGGCGTCGGCCAGGGCGTCGCCGATGGTGACGGGGAGGTCGAACCACTGCTCGTCCCAGCCGCGGATGAGGCGTCCGCCCCAGGCCTGCGTCATGAAGGTGTTGATCCGTTCGACGCTCGCCTTGGTGGGCCGGCCCAGCGAGTTGCCGTCGAGATACGCGGTGATCGACGGGTCGTCACTACCGAGGAACTTGTCGCGATAGCTGCGGAGCGGGTCCTTGTTGTCGAGTTCGAGTGCACGTTCCATCATCGTCCGATTTCCGTTCTCACAGCGAGTAATTCGGGGAAGAAGGTGAGTTCGAGTGCCTTCTGCAGGAATCCGACGCCGCTCGACCCTCCGGTTCCGCTCTTCATTCCGATGGTTCGCAACACCGTGCGCATGTGGCGGAAGCGCCAGAGCTGGAAGTTCTCCTCCAAGTCAACGAGCTCCTCGAATGCCTCGTACACCGCCCAATGTTCGGTGTGGTTCTCGTAGACGAACTTGATCAGCGGCATCAAGTCCTCGTTGAACGTGTATGCCGTCGTGACGTCACGGTCGAGGGCCGATGCCGGTACGTCGTACCCCTGCCGCGCCAGAGACTGCCAGAAGGCGTCGTACAGGCTCGGCTCGTGCAGCAGGGTCGAAAGCAGCTCATGCGCAGCCGGATCCGACTCGAAGACCTTCAGCATGCCCGCATTCTTGTTTCCGAGTACGAACTCCACCGCCCGGTACTGGTACGACTGGAACCCCGACGAGTTGCCGAGGAAGTCGCGGAACTGCGAGTACTCCGTCGGGGTGAGTGTGGCCAGCACCGACCACTGCTCGGTCAGCGTCTTCTGAATGTGCTTGACCCGGGCCACGCATTTGAGCGCGGTGCCGATGTCGTCGGCATCGAGGGCCGCCCGCGCGGCCAGCGTCTCGTGCAGCACCAGCTTGAGCCACAGCTCGGTGGTCTGGTGCTGGATGATGAACAGCAGTTCGTCGCGATGCTCCGGGGTGCTCACCGGCTTTTGGGCGCTTAGCAACGTGTCGAGGTCCAGGTACGAGCCGTAGCTCATGCGGTCACTGAAGTCGGTGACGACAGTCTTCTCTATCGAGCGAGTATTCGCTTCGACGCTCATGGATCGTCCTCGAGGTGGTGGGCTGGTGCGGCCAGCGTATTACATAAATGTGCCGACCGCTAGATATCCGTAAGCTATCGAATGCCGCGGATCCGCACTGCGCCGATCAGTGCAGCGATACTGACCAGGGACACCGCGAGGATGTAGTAGCCCGGGGACACCGCTTGTCCTGTCGCGGCAACCAGAGCGGCCGCGATGGTCGGGGTGAATCCACCGAAGATCGCCGTGGTGACGTTGTATCCGAACGACAGTCCGGTGGCCCGCGAATGGACCGGGAACGCGTCGGACATCACCGACGGCAGCGCGCCGAAGTAGAGCGCCTTCAACAAACCCAGAATCGTCATGACGAGAGCGAGCGTGAGGAACGACGGCACCGCGATGAGCCACATGAACAGCGGAACGACGCTCACGCCGATCGCAATTGCCGACGGCAACATGATCTTGATGCGACCGACCTTGTCGGACAGCTGACCGACGAACGGCGTCACCACGGTCAGGATCACACCGGTGATCATCAGTGCGACGAACGAGAGCGAGTTGTTCAGTCCCAGTTGCTTGATGCCGAAGGTCGGCAGGTATTGCAGAATGAAGTTGAGCGCGGTGGACACCACCAGCACACCGCCGGCAATGAGGATGCCTCCCCATTGGTTCTTGAACAGATCGCGCACAGGCGATGTCGGCACGTCCGACGTGGCGACGACAGCCGGTGATTCGTCGACGTGCCGGCGAATGAACCATCCGACCGGGCCCACCATGAGCCCGAAGATGAAGGGGACGCGCCAGCCCCAATCGACCATGCTGGCCTCGGACAACACCGCGGTCAGTCCAGCTGCGAACGAGGCCGCCATCAGCGTTGCCAACCCCTGACTGGCGAACTGGAAGCTGCCGAAGAATCCGCGGCGCTTGCCGTTCTGTTCGACGAGAAATGATGTGGCCGCGCCGAATTCGCCGCCTGCAGCGAATCCCTGGATCAGGCGCGCCACGATGATTCCGATGGGGGCGAGGATGCCGATGTCGTCGTAGTTGGGCATGAAGGCAATCAACGCGGTTCCGAGCACCATCAGGCGAATGCTCATCACCAGGGCCTTCTTTCGCCCTTTCCGATCTGCGTAGGACCCGAGGATCAGTCCGCCGAGGGGGCGAATCAGATACGAGACTCCGAAGACTGCGAACGTCTGAACCAGTTGCACGCCGGGGTCGGCCGACGGAAAGAAGTTCTGTCCGATGTAGATGGCGAACAGCGCATAGATGGCGATGTCGAACCATTCGAGCGCGTTGCCGATGGTGGCGGCCGCGATGGCACGGACCGGATTCTTCACGGACACAACGGCTTCATCCGCGCCGTCGTCGCGATCGGGGGTTCGATGGACGTGTGCAGTGGACATGTCGGATTCTCCGGTGATGTTCAGGAGCGCGAGGCGCTGGCGGATTCGAGCGGTGCGTCATGACCACCGGCGACATTGCCGATGTCGTAAAACAGGCCGGCAGCCATCGCGAGACCTTCACGAGCGATGGAAGCGAGCATGTGCTCGTCGGGCGCGTGCTGACGGCATCCCGGGTAGGAGTGCGGCATCCAGACCGTCGGAATGCCGAGAGTGGCGGTGAACACGTGATTGGGCAGGGACCCACCGATGTTCGGCAGCACGGTCACCGGAGAACCGACGGTGCGCTCGACCGACTCCGCGACCGTGCGGACCCAGCCATCGTTCGGATTCGTTCGGCTCGCGGGAAACGAGATGCCGAGTTCGACGGCGACCATCGAGTAGCCGTGCGCATCGAGGTGGCGTCGTAGCCGCGCGTCGAGATCGTCGAGGTCGGTACCGACGACGTACCGCAGTTGCAGCCGTGCTCGCGCCTGGCCGGGGATCGCATTGACCGGTTCGACGATGTTGCCTGCGCTCATGGCGATCACTTCGAGGGTGTTCCACCCGAAAACCCGCTCGGCGGGCGACAATTCGGTGGCCGACCAACCGGAGTCGACAACCGGATCGCCCGGAGTGCGGCCGACCTCGACGCCTCGCAGGGCCTCGAGGATGGCCCCCGGAATCTGCTCTGGCACCAGGCTGTCCAACAGAATGCGGCCGTGGCCGTCGACGAGCGTCCCGATGGCACCGGCCAAGGTGGTCGCCGGGTTGCGGAGCAGTCCACCCCAGTTGCCCGAGTGGTAGCCGCGCTCACGCAGGTCGACGACAAGGTCGAAGTCCACTCCCCCGCGGGCACCGAGAAACAGTGTCGGCGTCTGGGCATCGAGACGTGGTCCGTCCGACGCGATCAGCACGTCGGCGGTGAGTTTTTCGCGGTGGTCGGAAACGAATTGTTCGAGTCCGGGCGATCCGATCTCCTCCCCCGTCTCGAACAGGAGGGTCAGATTGAACCCCAACGAGCCACGGGCGTCGAGGACGGTTCTGAGTGCGGCGAGGTTCACCAGATGCTGGCCCTTGTTGTCGGCGGTTCCTCGGCCGTAGAGCCGACCGTCCCGTTCGACGAGACTCCACGGCGACAAACCGTCCGACCAGTCCTCGGCCATGCCCAGAACCACATCGGCGTGGCCGTAACAGAGCACGGTCGGCAGATCGGGGCTCTCGTGACGGGTGGCGATCAGAAAGGGACCACCGTCCGCGGCCGGGTTGGAGTGTGTCTCGACCGCACAGCCGAGCGCCTCGAGCCGCGGCAGGAGAAGATCCTGCAGATATGCCGACAACGCAACCCGTCCGGCCGCCGACTGGCTCTCCGAGGGAACGGACACGAGCTCGGACAGTTCGCGGTAGAACTCACCCGAATCGTAGAAGTCCTGGGCCTTCGCGATCACATGCTCGCGTTTCATCGAATCTCCCTCGCCGTCGGCCCGGTGTTCGCCTGACAGTAGCGAGCCCGATACCGTCTACACCATTGCCGATTGATGCTCCCTGCGTTGCCTCACAAGCAACGCTCGGACCGACAGAGGCTCGGTGACGATCACGTGTCACCGCTGTGACCGCGCTGTAAAAGAAGGAGCGATCTCGTTGCATTTGATGCCCTCTGCGCTCACGTACTTCTGCGAAGTAGCGAGAACGGGGTCCGTCACCGAGGCGGCCGCGGCGCAACACTTGGCTCCGTCAGCGGTCAGTAGGCAGATCGCCAAGCTCGAACGCGACGTCGGAGTGCCGCTCTTCGCACGCCATGCCCGTGGAATGACGCTCACCGAAGCGGGCCATCGCCTCCTCGCCCACGCACGCCGACACGAAGTGGAGTCGTCGACCCTCATAGCCGAAATACGCAGCGCCGACGCCACCGAGCACGGCACCGTCACCGTTGCCTGCACCGAGGGATTCTCGCAGTCCGTGGTTCCACGGGCCATGGCGTCGGTCCACCGGACTCACCCCTCCGTCACGTTCACCTTGGACGTGGTGGGGCGAGAGGAGGCGAGCCGACGGGTGGTGGACGCCCGAGCAGACGTCGCGATCACCTTCTCGCTCGGTCGCCGCACCGACGTGACGGTCGAGCACTCCATCACGGTGCCCATCTGCGCCGTCGTCGCGCCCGGCCACCCCCTGACCGACCGAGACAGTGTCGATCTGACCGACATCTGCAACTTTCCCCTTGCGCTGTCGACCACCGGTTCGAGTCAACGCGAACTGTTCGACGCCGGCGTGCGACTGGAAGGACTGTCGCCGCACGTGGGCCTGCAGTGCGAGCGGCTGGCTCCGATCCTGGAGTTCGCACGATCGAGCGATGGCGTCGCACTCGTCAGTGACCTCGGCGGCGATCGCAAATCGGGCCTGACCTACATCCCGCTCTTACATCCGGTGTTCGCCCAACGTCGGGCCGAGATTCACACCATGCAGGGCCGACCGCCGTCACCACGCACGGTTGCCTTGATCGACGCGCTGACCGACATTCTCGAGGCCGCGAAATAGTGGAGGAACCTCGAACTGGCCTATCCTCGAAGTACCCGACTCGAGTGAGGAATCGCAGTGCGTAGAGCGTCCGGACAGTTGGAGGAGTCGATCCTCGAGTTGCTCGGCGAGCACACGGAATTGTCGGTGGCCCAGGCGCGTGAGCATCTCGGCTCGGATCTCGCTCACACGACGGTCATGACTGCACTGGTGCGGTTGCACGGCAAAGGCCTCGTCGATCGAGAGCGGCGAGGGCGTTCCTTCGTCTATACCCTCAACGCCCCGGTCGACGAGATCCCCGCACTTCGGGCCGCGATGCGGATGCGCACCGAACTCGGCGCGAGAGCCGAGCGTGCGGATGTGCTGGCGAGCTTCGTGGCCGCACTCGACCCCGAGGACGAGGCGACGCTGCGAGAACTGTTGGCCAAGTCGGACGCAGCGCAGCATCGATGACTCTGCTCCTGGTCGTGGCCGTGCTGCCGTGGGTGCTGTCGCTGCTGCTGGGATTCGGAGCCGACCACATCGACCGTCGACTCAACCCGTCGACCGCTGTCGTTCTGCTCCCCATCTTGTCGATGGTCACCGCATTTGCAGTCGCCGCGTCCCTGGCCGCGGTTGCCGCGGTACTACTGGCGTCAGGTGAGCTCGTCTGGCTATCGGTGGGAATCATCATCTCCGCGTGGATGTTCTGGCGCGTGGTCGAGGTCGCCCGCCATGTTCGGCGCGTTGTGGTCAGCACGTCCATCGCATCCGAATTCGGTGACGAGGCGCGGGCGACAGGCGGCATCGTCGTGGTCGACTCCGATGTGCCCGACGCCTTCGCCGTTCCCTCGGGCGGAGGTGCCGTCGTGATCACCACAGGTCTGGCGGAAGCGCTGTCGGACAACGAGTTACATGCGGTGATCGAACACGAGCGCTCACCTGCGGCACCGTCACAGCGTGTGGATCCAGATGTGCGAGATCGCAGCCCTGATCGATCCTATTCTCGGGCCGTTGACCGCCACGGTACGGCACGCGGCGGAGCGTCAAGCAGACGAGAGCGCGGCGGCGCTCGGCCGTCGAGATGCATTGTCTGCCATCGCCAGAACCGCTCTGCTTCGGGCCCACCTCGACCATGGAACCCGCACTCTCGCCAGTACCGGCGGCGACGTCGTGCGCCGCGTGCAGGCACTGAGCGAACCACCACGGCACCGTCCCGACCGCGGGATTCTCGCCGCCGGACTGGTCCTTGTCCTCGCGTTCACCGTCATCTCGGTGGCGTTGTTCGACGTCGTCCAAGATGTGGTGGCGCCCGAAACCGGAGAAGTCGCCACCTCGATTTTCCGCTGATCTCAAATACCCGCGACGCCCGCCAGTTGGCCGATCGCATAGGTGACGGCCATCGCGATCGCACCACCGATCACGATTCGAGTCACCGCCGGGCGACTCGGTGCTCCACCGAGGCGTGCGCTGATAGTTCCGGTCAACGCCAGAGCCAGCAGCACCACGACGAATGTGACCGGAATACGTTGCGAAGCAGGCAGAAGCAGGATAGAAAGCAACGGCAAGAGCGCACCACTGATGAACGACACCGCCGACGACGCGGCCGCCTGCCACGGATTGGTCAGCGCATCGGGGTCGATTCCCAATTCGACGTCCACATGTGCAGCGAACGGATCGTGTTCGGTGAGTTCGCGAGCGACGGTCTGCGCAGTGTCGGCCGACAGGCCCTTGGCCTCGTACATCGCCGCAAGCTCGGCCAGTTCCTGCTCAGGCTGCTCGTCGAGTTCTCGACGTTCCTTGATCAACAGCGAACGCTCGGCGTCACGCTGTGTGCTCACCGAGACGTACTCCCCGAGTGCCATCGATACCGCTCCCGCGACAAGGCCGGCAACGCCCGCGGTCAGCAGCGATCCACGATCGGTGGTGGCGGCCGCGACACCGACGACCAGACCGGCGGTGGATACGATGCCGTCGTTCGCCCCCAACACCCCGGCCCGCAGCCAGTTCAGCCGACCGGACAGATCTCCGTGCGGTTCGTGCTCGTGCAGGCTGGGCTCAGGCTCACTCATCGACGGCCGTTGCGGATACGTCGTCCCACGCGGCGCGAGCGCCGGACTCTCCGATTCTGTACACCTGGACGATTGTGGTCGCTCCGATCACTACTGCCAACACCACCACCGCAATGGACTGCCAACGGACGGGCGCGTTGCCCCGACGCTCACGCAGATGCAGGAACACCAGTGCCGCGGCGACGACGACCAGACCGACGGAGAAGTAGATCATCCAGTCGCCGATCTCGGTGTGTTGTTCGACGGCTGCAGTCTTGGGTACGCGCTTCTCGAGCCACTCCCCCGCGTCGGTCGTCAGCGGAGTCAACACCAGTGTGAACACCGCCAAGGCTGCGATGAGCCACACGAGCCTGCTGCGTACACCGGTCGAGATGCTGGCCGCAATGGCGAGCAGCGCGGTCAACGGAGCCAGCACCACGATGAAGTGAACGAGCAGAATATGGGCCGGTAGACCGTTGAAGGTGGACATGCGTTCTCCCGCTGGCTTCGAAGTCGCGTGCACCTCACGCACCGAACATGCTACACACCATGTAGTAGTTGTGCCGACGGTTCGACAGCAGTCAGATCTCGCCACGGCGAGCTGAGTTCTGCGACCATCGCATGCATGATGTACTCGAGTTGTCGCCCCAGGGCGACAACGGTATTCGGGTCGAGTAATGCTGTGGGATAGACGATATCGACCGCAGTCTCGGTAGCCTTACCTTCGCCGTCTCGATGTTCGGTGACGTGGAAGTGAAGGTCGCATTTGGCGATGTCGATCGGCCGCGGCGTGATGTCGAAGCGAACGTCCCCGACGTCGACGGTCGCGGCGCTGAAGACGTCCAGCGACAGCGCCACCTGAAAGATCGGATGCCGCCCATCCGTCGAGTCAGCAGCGAGATCGGCGACGACATCCTCGAACGGAACGGAGGCATGGTCGAAGGCCAGTAGTTCGCTCGCACGGGCCGACTGCACGACGTCCTCGACGGTCATGGCCGCGGCGATGTTCGTCCGGATGGCGACGGTGTTGGTGAAGGTTCCGACGAGTTGCTCGAGTCTCGGGTCGTCCCGACCGGCAACCGGGGTTCCGATGACGATGTCGGTGGATTCCGTCGTCTGGGCGAGCAGAATCAACAGTGCTGCACGCAGCACGGTGAATCGTCCTGTCCCGCAACGCTGTGCCAGATCAGTCATTCTCTCGGTGGTGTCTGTGTCGAACCGAAGCGACATGCGAGCGCCGGAGAAGTCCCAGTCCTGCGTACGAGTGCGGTCCAACGGCAAGCCCCTCGAGCTGGGTATGTCCGCCAATTCCGTGCGCCAGAAGTCGAGATCGGCCGATACGTCGCGGCCGGCGGCCCACACGCTGTAATCGGCGTATTGCAAGGGTAATTCGGGCCACGACGGTGCGGTGTCGGCAATCCTGGCGTGATACGCCACTACGAAATCCGACGCCAACAGCCCCAGCGACCAACCGTCCGCTGCACTGTGGTGGACGGCGCACGCGAGCACGTGGTGATCGGGCGCTACTGCGAACAGTCGAGCTCGGATCGGGAATTCGGTGCGCACGTCGAAGGGATGCTCGAGCGTCTGCACCACCGCGGCGTCATCGAAGTCGACAATGTCGAGGTTCGATACCGCACTCGCCGAATCCGGCTCGACGACCTGCACCGGCACCCCATCGACATCCGGGTACCGGGTCCGCAACGTGCTGTGTCGATCGATCAGATCGATCATCGCCTGCGAGGCTGCTGCTGAGTGGAACGCACCGGAAATCGTGACTGTGAACGGCAGGTTGTTCAGCGGAAGCCGTGCGCTTCGATCGATGTGGCGTTGCTGCGGCGCGAGGGGAACTACGACCCCGTCCGCCATACCGCGTTCGGGCCGCGAATTCTTCTCCCGCCCAACAAGAAGACGGTCGTCGATACATGCAGCCAAGGACTGCACAGACGGCGCACCGGCCAGGTCTCGCACCCCGATGCCCACCGATGCCTCGGCCCGCACCGATGCGACGACTATGGTCGCCGCCAGCGAGTCACCACCGAGATCGAAGAACGAAGCGGCGCAATCGATGCCGTCCCTTCCGAGCACGCGCGCGAACGCTGCCGCCACCATCTCCTCGGTGGCACCGGCCGGCTCGGTACGAGCGCCGGTCGTCGACGCGGTCGGGCTCGGAACAGGAAGCGCTCTACGATCGATTTTCCGGTTGATCGTCAGCGGAATCTCGTCGAGAATCGAGAGGGTCGCCGGCACCATGTGAGGAGGCAGTCGTTCCGCGAGATCCCGGCGGATGCGCTCGGTGTCGAGTGTGTGTTCGCTGCTCGCGGCAACGACGTACCCGTCGATACGCAGATCCCCAGTCCGACTGCGACGCAATGCCGATGATGCTGCCGCGACATCCGGATGCGCCCGCAATGCCGCGTCCACCTCACCCAGTTCGACGCGATTTCCCCGGATCTTGATTTGATCGTCGGTGCGGCCGATGAACTCGAGTGTGCCGTCGCTGCGTAGACGCGCCCGATCTCCGCTACGGAACATCCGACTCCCGCTGCTGCCGAACGGGTTCGCGACGAAGCGCGCCGCTGTATCCGCGGTGCGACCGAGATATCCCCGCGCGACGCCGGATGTCTCGATGTAGATTTCGCCCACTGCACCCGACGGAACGGGCCGCAGAGTGCGATCGAGAAGGTGAATCACCGCCCCCACCATGGCTCGACCGATTCCGTCCGCCCTGCCCGGGTTCAGTGGCTCGGTCATCGTGACACTGCAGGTCGTCTCCGTGGGGCCGTAGGCGTTGAGCAGTCGTCGACCCACCGACCAGCGGTCCACCGTATCCTGCGCCGCCGCCTCACCACCGATGATGATCGTCCGTACGTCCGTCAGTGCCGCGGGATCCAACGTCGCCAGAGCCGAGGGTGTGATCAGGAGATGTGTAATTGCCTGCTGAGCAATCAGATCCGACAGTTCAGCGCCCGCGTAACTACCTGCCGGCGCGATCACCACTGCTGCGCCTGCGGTTGCTGCGGCGAGTACTTCGACGATGGCGGTGTCGAATCCGGGCGAGGCGAGGTGACACACTCGTGACTCGACGTCGAGGTGGTAACTGCTCCTGATCTGTTGCACCAGAGCGGCGATGCCACCGTGTGTGACGACAACGCCTTTGGGAGTGCCGGTGGAGCCGGAGGTGTAGATGACGTACGCGGCTCGGTGCGGTGCCGTCGGCGCGGCTTCATCGTCCGGGCCGCCCTCCGCGAGAACGTCATCGAGGTTCAGCCACTCCACCTCACCGAACTCGCCGCCGCCCGTGCACAGGCCCAGCACCGCCCCGCTGTCACGCACCACGAACTGCGCTCTCTCGCGGGGGTGATTCGGGTCGACCGGAACGTACACCGCACCCACTCGTGCGATTGCCCAGAACGCGACGACCCCCTCGACGGATCGGCCGATGCGAACAGCGACCCGGTCCTCTGTGCCGATTCCGTGGGCACGCAATGTGGATGCAAGTGCGTCGACCCTCGCGGACAGCTCTGCGTAGGTCACCGACACATCAGCATCCTGGATCGCAATTCTGTTGCCGCGCTGCATGATTGCCGTCGAGAACACCTCATTCAACGCTCCACGCTCGACCACGGTCGCTCCCACCGACGCGGGTGTCGTTCGAGGCTCGTCCGGCAGGAACAGCTCGAGATCTGCCACGGCCGTATCACCACAATCGGATTCGGCGAAGCGGTCGAGAAAGTGCAGGAACCGTTCGTGGTGGCGGGCGAGGTCACTCGGCGTGTACTCGGCAGGGTTGGCCTCGAAGTCGATGCGCGGACGAGCTCCGCCTCGACCGGGATAGATGTTGACGGCAAGATCCGACACCGGGCCTGTGGTCAGAATGTTGATCTCGCCGTCGAAGTCCCCGACGGCCACGGCGTTCGCGAACATCATCACGTTGATCGTCGGACCGAAACGCCCCGCGTGCAGGGCATTCCCGCTCGTGGACACCGGCGGCCTGCTGCGCTGGTGTCGGAGAACGGCACCGATCGCCACCTCGGCCGACTTGACCACGTTGTTCACCGTCGCCGATCCGACGCCCGGCAGCCGTAGCGGCACCACATGCGACAACGAGGACCCGGCCCGGCGCAGCATCGCTGTCGGCCTCGCCGAGACCGGCAACGACAGATCCACGTCATCGGTGTCGTTCATACGCGCCATATACGCAGCGAACGCCGCGATTACCACGGTCGACGTGGCATGACCTCGAACGGTCGGAGAAAGCGACCGATCCTCCCCGACGACGATCGGCACCGACGCAGGCTGGGTGGTCGGGCCTAAAGGCGCGGCGTAAGCCAGGTCAGCGGACTCCCAGTGCAACCGATCGCGCCGCGCACGGGCAGATGCGTGGTAGCGCTGGCCCTCGGCGAGCAGTGTTGCAGGAGTCGTCGGATCGATCCGTGGTGGCTCGACTCCGTCCTGCACCGCGGCGTACAGAGCCGCCGCACGCTCGAGCACTTTCATCGAGGCATAACCGTCGAGCGCGATGTGGTGCGCTCTGGTGTACCAGAACACGCGATCGTCCCCGACGCGGAGGACGCGCAGTCGCACCAGCTGGCCGTACAGCGATAACGGCGTTCGACAGTCGTCGTTCATCCACTGTCGGGCCGCGTGTGCCGGACGGTCGTGTTCACGGAAGTCAAGAATCTCCACCGCCTCGGTCTCCGCGTCCTCGAATCGCTGCATCGGAGTGCCGTCGACCTCTGAAATCCGCATGGTCGACGACGAGAACTCGCGATGCGCTCTGCTGCCGCAGGCGGCCAAGGCGTCGACATCGACGGCACCGACGATGTCGACGTAATACGCAATGGTGAAGGGCACGTCGGGCATGAACTGCTGGGCCAGCCAGATGTCGGCCTGGGACGAACTCACAGGTATGGCGTCGTCGAACATAGTGGTCCCCCCACGGCAATCCAGTTACTACACACTCGGTAGTACCAGAGTACTCGCCGGTCCGGTGAGGTGCCGTCGCGAACGTCGTGCACCGCTGTGGGGCCGCGAAACGCACGGATTGCCCTAAGGTGGCACCCGTGCCGCAGAGCAACCACTATCACCATTTGATGTTCGGTCCTGCTGCGATTGCGCGGCAGAAGGTCGACGGCAGCTACACCGCCTACGGCTCACAGACCGAACGACCCGACGACGGCCCGACGCCTCTCGACACTCGCGAGAAGGCCATGATTCGCGCGGTGGATCAGTTCCAGATCGCCACCGTCGCCGAGACCGGCTGGCCCTACATTCAGTATCGAAGCGGCCCGAAGGGGTTCCTGCAGGTGCTCGACGACCGGACGTTGGGGTTCGCCGATTTCGCCGGCAACCATCAGTACGTCACGGCGGCCAATCTCGATCACGACGATCGCGTCGCCGTGTTCTTGGTCAATTACCCACTGCGCCAACGCCTCAAGCTTTACGGCCGGGCACGGACCGTCGGGGCCGCAGATGATCCCCAACTTCTCGAGCGTCTGAAGAACCTGGGCGACCGGACAATCGGGGCAACCTGCGAACGCAGCGTCGTCATCGACGTCGAGGCATTCGACTGGAACTGCACCCGCAGCATCATCCCCCGCTACGACGCGGCCTACCTCGCGGACCTGTCCGAGGTCTACCAGCGCAAAGCTGCAGAGCGGGAAAAGGAACTGCTACAGCGGATTTCGGAGCTCGAAGAGCAGCTCACGCAATCTTCGGCGCATAGAAACGACCCAGAAACTCCGTCTTGAATTCTGCGAAGCGCCCCTGCTCGATCGAGGCTCGGATGTCGTCCACCAGTTTGACCGTGAAGCGCTCGTTGTGGATGGTGCACAGCGTCGACGCGAGCATTTCCTTGGCCTTGAACAGGTGATGGATATAGGCCCTCGTGTAGTGCGCGCAGGTGTAGCAGTCGCAGTTCTCGTCGATCGGGGTGAAGTCGCGTCGATGCTTGGCGGTGTTGATGTTGAAGCGGCCCGTCGGCACGTAGATCGCCGCATTGCGTGCCACGCGTGATGGATTGACGCAATCGAAGGTATCGGCACCGTTCTCGATGGCGGTGAAGAAATCGTCCGGTTCACTGATCCCGAGCATGTGACGCGGCTTGTGTTCGGGCAGTTCCTCGTTCACCCACCGGGTGATGGTGCCGAGGTTCTGCTTCTCGAGCGCACCACCGATCCCGTAGCCGTCGAAGCCGCGGCCCGTTTCGCCGGTGATCGTCTCGAGATCGTGTGCGGCCTTACGTCGTAGATCCTCGTACTGCGCGCCCTGCACCACCCCGAACAGGGCCTGGTACGGCTTGTCGGCGCGCGCTACCGTGAGCCGTTCGTGTTCGAGGACGCATCGCTTTGCCCATGACTGGGTGCGGTCGACCGACATCTCCTGATAGCCGCGGGTATTCATCAGCGTGGTCAGCTCGTCGAACGCGAACATGATGTCGGCTCCGAGCCTGTGCTGAATCTGCATCGACACCTCGGGGGTGAAGCGATGCTTGGAGCCGTCGAGATGGGATTTGAACGTCACCCCGTCGTCGTCGACGTGGGCGAGGCGCTCCTTGCCCTCGGCGATGACGTCGTCGGACTGCACGCGCGTGGCGTCCATCGAGATGACCTTCTTGAACCCCACGCCGAGCGACATCACCTGGAATCCGCCGCTGTCGGTGAACGTCGGACCGTCCCAGTTCATGAACTTGCCCAGGCCACCCGCCTCGTCGACGATGTCCGAGCCCGGCTGCAGATACAGGTGATAGGCATTGGCGAGCACCGCCTGCGCGCCGAGTTCCTTCATCGCCTCCGGCAGCACCGCTTTGACGGTCGCCTTGGTGCCCACCGCGATGAACGCGGGGGTAGCGATGTCACCGTGCGGGGTGTGGATGGTGCCGGTGCGCCCGAGCGCCCCGTCGAGCCGGGTGCCGATATCGAAGCCGAAACTGGAGAAACTCACCGCGTCAGTATGCGGCTTCGCCGCTTGTGAGCGGAAATTCGTAGCCTGCTACGAATTTTCGTGCACCTGCGGCGAAGCAGTTCCAGCCGCATTCAGGCGGAAATACGCACCCCTGGCGTCGAGGAGTTCCTCGTGATTACCCTGCTCGACGATGCTGCCGTTCTCCATCACCACGATCGTGTCCGCGTCACGGATGGTCGAGAGGCGATGCGCAATAACAAAACTGGTGCGATCGCTGCGCAGTTTCGCGGTGGCCTTCTGAACCAGCAGCTCGGTTCGGGTGTCGACGGAGCTCGTGGCCTCGTCGAGGATGAGGATCAACGGCTTGGCCAGGAAGGCGCGGGCGATGGTGATGAGCTGCTTCTCACCGGCGCTGACGTTGTTGCCCTCCTCGTCGATGATCGTGTCGTAGCCGTCGGGCAGAGAGTGCACGAATCGGTCCACGTAGCTCACCCGCGCGGCCTCGAGGATTTCCTCTTCACTGGCACTCGGGTCGCCGTAGGCGATGTTGTCGCGAATGGTTCCGCCGAACAACCAGGTGTCCTGCAGCACCATGCCGGTGCGAGCGCGCAGTTCTTCGCGGGTCATCTTTCTGGTGTCGACGCCGTCGAGAGTGATGCGGCCCGAGTCGATCTCGTAGAACCGCATGATGAGGTTGACCAATGTGGTCTTTCCCGCACCGGTGGGACCGACGATCGCGACCAGGTGACCGGGATCGGCGACCAGCGAGAGGTTTTCGATCAGCGGGCGGTCGGCCGAGTAGCCGAAGGAGACGTTCTCGAATTCGACGCGTCCCCGTCGCTCGATGGGCCGCACCGCATCGGCCGGATCTGCGTCCTCTTCCTCGGCGTCGAGCACCTCGAAGATGCGCTCGGCGGAGGCGACACCGGACTGGATGAGGTTCACCATCGAACCGACCTGAGTGAGCGGCTGAGTGAACTGACGCGAGTACTGGATGAAGGCCTGCACTTCACCGAGACTGAGCGTGCCCGACGCCACCCGTAGCCCACCGACGACGGCGATGACCACGTAGTTGATGTTTCCGAGGAACATGATGACGGGCATGATCATGCCGGAGATGAACTGGGCTCGGAAGCTGGACTGGAAGAGCTTTTCGTTGCGATCGCCGAACTCGCGCTCCACCTCTTCCTGCCGACCGAAGGCCTTGACGATCTCGTGGCCGGTGTAGGTCTCCTCGATCTGGGCGTTCAGCTTTCCGGTGTGCTTCCACTGCGCGACGAAGTGTGGCTGCGAACGCTTGGCGATGACCGCGGTCACCGCGAATGACGCCGGAATGGTCAGCACCGCAACGAGAGCCAGCAGTGGCGAGATCCAGATCATCACACCGAGGATGCCGAGCACGGTGAGAATGCCGGTGATCAACTGACTGAGCGTCTGCTGCAAGCTCGTCGAGACGTTGTCGATGTCGTTGGTGACGCGGCTGAGCGTCTCACCGCGGGCATTGTTGTCGAAGTACTTCAGCGGCAGCCGATGGACCTTGGCCTCGACGCTGCCGCGCAGCAACAGGATTCGACGCTGTAGTGCGATGTTGAGGATGTAGCCCTGCGCCCAGGCCAGTAGCGACGAGAGCACATACAGAACCAGGACCCACATCAGGACGGTTCCGACCGCACCGAAATCGATACCTGCTCCAGGGGTGACATCCGTCCCGGACAGCAGGTCGGCGACGGAGTCGTTCCCCTCCGCCCGCAGCTGCTCGATCGCTTGGTCTTTCGTCTGACCCGGATCCAGCTCGCGGCCGACGACGCCGTTGAAGATCAGGTCGGTCGCGTGGCCGAGCACGGTCGGCGCGGCAACGGTGAGCACGGTGCTGGCGATACCGAAGGCCAACATCACCGACAGGAGCACCCTCTCGGGAGCGAGCAGGCCGACCAATCGCTTCAACGAACCCTTGAAATTGCGGGCCTTGGTCCCCGGCACCACAGCCTTCGCGACGGGTACGTCGTCCTTCTCTTCCGTCTTCTCCGCCTGCGCGGTCACAGTGCACCGGCCACGGCGCGCTGCGAATCGACGATCTCGGCGTAGGTGGGGCAATCGGCCATCAATTGATCGTGGGTACCCACACCTACCGGCTTTCCGTCGTCGAGTACGAGTATCTGATCGGCGTCGATGATGGTCGAAACGCGTTGAGCAACAACGATCATGCACGCATCTCGCGTCACCGGCCTCAGTGCCGCGCGCAGATTGGCATCGGTCGTGAGATCGAGCGCGGAGAACGAGTCGTCGAACAGGTAGATGCTCGGTTTGCGCACCAGCGCACGAGCGATCGCCAGACGTTGACGCTGACCACCGGAGACGGTGGTACCACCCTGCGCGACGGGCGTTTCCAATCCCTCGGGCATAGCGCGAACGAAGTCGGCACCCTGGGCGATCTCGAGTGCCTCCCACAGTTCGGCGTCGGTCGCGTCGGATTTGCCGTATCGCAGATTGCTGGCGATGGTGCCCGAGAACAGGTACGGCTTCTGTGGGATCAGGCCGATCTCGGAGCGCAACAGAGCAAGATCGAGTTCGCGGATGTCGACTCCCCCGACGCGTACCTCGCCGCCGGTAACGTCGATGAGTCGCGGAATCAGGTTGACGAGGGTGGACTTTCCCGAACCGGTACCGCCGATGATCGCGGTGACCTTGCCCGCCTCGGCCCTCAGGTTCACCCCGCACAGCACCGGATATTCGGCACCGGGGAAGGAGAATTCGGCGTTCACGAGCTCGACCGTCCCCGGCGAGGATGCGAACATCTTGGGCTCGTCCGGCAACACGACCGACGATTCGGTGGCGAGTACCTCGCTGATGCGATCGGCGCACACCGATGCGCGGGGCACCATCATGGCGATGAACGAGGCCATCATCACCGACATGAGAATGAGCATGATGTAGCTCAGAAGAGCTGTGAGAGAGCCGATCTGCATGGTGCCCTGATCGATGGCATGGCCACCGAACCAGATGACGGCGACGCTGGTGACGTTGCTGATGAGCATGACCGTCGGGAACATCAAGGCCATCAGCCGCCCGACGCGTAATGCGGTTTCGGTCAGTGCGGTGTTGGCCGCTCCGAACCGGTCGATCTCGAAGTCCTCCCGGACGAACGCCCGCACCACGCGAATTCCGGTGATCTGTTCACGCAGAACACGATTGACGGCGTCGATTCGCTTCTGCATCGAGCGAAAGGCCGGCACCATCTTGATGATGATCAGGCCCATGGAGATCGCCAGCCCCGGTACCGCGATCAACAGGATCCAGGACAGGCCGAGGTCCTCGCGCAGCGACATGACGATGCCACCGACGCACATGATCGGCGCCATCACCACGATGGTGAACCCCATGACGATCACCAACTGGACCTGCTGAACGTCGTTGGTGTTGCGGGTGATCAACGACGGCGCACCGAACTGGCCGACCTCACGAGCCGAGAACGTGCCGACGCGGTGCAGTATCGCACCGCGAAGGTCACGTCCGACGCCCATGGCCGCGCGAGCACCGATGAACACCGCGGCCACCGAGCTGATGATCTGTACTGCCGAGACCAGCAGCATCAGTCCGCCGGCGGAGAGGATGTAACCGGTGTCGCCGGTGGTGACGCCCTTGTCGATGATGTCGGCATTGAGGCTGGGCAGGTACAGCGCCGCCAGTGTGGCGACGAGTTGCAGCAGAACCAACGCGACTATCGGCATCTTGTACGGCGCCAGATAGGTGCGCAGCAGGGGAATCAGCATGATGGCCGAAGATTACTCGTACACATGGATGACATTCTCTCCGTTTTTCGAGTGTTGCGGGCAATCTTCGGCCGACCGGTCAGGACCTAAGCGGGTACAGATTCCTTCTCCGGAGCCGTCTTCAACTTGGCACCTTCGATGTCGACGTTGGGCAGGATCTTGTCCAGCCACTTCGGCAGCCACCAGGCCTTGTCGCCCAGTAGTGCCATCACCGACGGAATCAGCACCATGCGCACCACGAACGCGTCGAAGAACACGGCCGCAGCGAGCGCGAAGCCGATGGACTTGATGAACGAGTCCGGCTCGGCGATGAACGCGGCGAACACCGAGATCATGATGACTGCAGCCGAGGTGACCACGCGTGCGCCGTATTTGAATCCGTTGACGACGGCATCCTTGGCAGCGGCTCCGTGGACGAACTCCTCACGCATACGCGAGACGAGGAACACCTGGTAATCCATCGCGAGACCGAACACCACACCGATGAGGAAGATCGGCATGAAGCTGACGATCGGCTGCGGGTTGGAGATCAGGCCGAGCCCGCCCTCTTGGAAGATGAACACCGTCGCTCCGAAGGTGGCAAGCACGCTGAGCAGGAACCCGACTGTCGCGGTGAGCGGCACCAGAATCGAGCGGAACACCAGCATCAGCAGCACGAACGCCAGTCCGACAACCACAGCCAGGTACGGAATCAGCGCGCTCTGCAACCGCTCCGAGATATCGATCCCGATCGCGGTCTCGCCGGTCACCCCGTAGGTGACGCCCTCGGCCTGCTGCAATCCACTTTCGGCGTCGCGAAGGTTGGTCACCAGAGCCTTGGTCTGGTCACTGTTCGGTGTACTCGACGGCGTCACCAGTATCTGAGCCGTGTCACCCGCCGGGTTGACGGCGACGATCTGAGCATTCGTGACATCGGGTTGACCGGTGATCGTGTCGACCACCTTGCCGAAGGACGCGGTGCGATCGGCTTCTGCGACGCCGGACGCATCGGCGATGACGAGCAGCGGACCGTTACGTCCCGGCCCGAAGGCGTTTTCGGTGACGTCGTATGCCTGACGGGCAGGCGTGGACGGGTCCGAGGTTGCGATCGACGGGAGTGCGAGAGACAACCCAGTGGTCGGCCCTGCGATGACGCCGAGGAGCACGATGCCTCCGACGAGTCCGAGGATCGGCTTCTTGACCAGGAATCGAGCCCACCGGAGTCCGTTGGTCGGGGTGGCCTTCGGGTCCTCGGGGTCGGTGGTGTTGACGAACTTCAGCTTGCCCGCGAAGGCCTTGCCCTTGTAGACGCCGAGCATGGCGGGCAGGAACGTCAACGCGATCAAGACGGCGACCAGCACCGCGAAGCCTGCGGCCAGACCCATCTGGGACAGGAACGGGATGCCCACCACGCGGAGCGCGACGAGGGCGATGAGCACCGTCGCACCGGCGAAAACGACGGCCGAGCCAGCGGTTCCCACCGACCGTCCGACGGCTTCTTCGCGGTCGTCGGTGAGCGTGAGCTCGTGCCGGTATCTGGCCAGGATGAACAGGGAGTAGTCGATCGCGACCGCGAGGCCGATCATGATGGCAAGAACCGGAGTGAACGACGTCAGATCCGCGAACCCCGTTGCGGTTGTTATCGCGAGGCTCGAGATGCCGATGCCCACGATTGCGGTGATCAGCGGAAGGCTGGCCGCGGCGGCCGAGCCGAACATGATGAGCAGAACGACCGCTGCGACGGCCAGACCGACGAGCTCGGCGGTGCCTCCCGGTGCCGCGTTCTCCTGGGCGACGCTACCGCCGAGCAGAACGTTCAATCCCGCGTCGCGGGCCGGCTGCGCGGCGGCGTCGAGATCACTGCGAATCTGGTCGGTGACGTCGGCCAGATCGAGGTCGATCGGCGCGGTGACGGTACCGACGTTGCCGTCGGGGCTCAGCGGCGAGGTGGCCGCCGCATCGGCCGCTATCTGGTCGGCTGGAGTGCCCGCCTCGGTGGCTGCCTCGGTGTACTGCTCGATGACCGACTGATTGGCCGCGACCGGATTGGCTAGTGCGGGCGCACCTTCCGCCGTCTTGGCCGCATCGATCTTCTCGATCTCGGCGATGGTGGCGTCGATCGCCGAGGTGTACTGCGGGGTGTCGAGAGACTGGCCGTCCGGCGCCTGGAAGACGTACTCGGCATTGACCGCTTGCAGTGGGTCCTCGGCTCCGCCGAACCGCTCCTTCTGCAGATCGAGTGCGGCCTGGGCCGGCGTGCCGGGAATCGAGAAGGAATTGGCGGTCGGACCTGAGAGCGTTGCCGCGCCCACACCGGCGAGAATCAGAATCGCCAGCCACAGTCCGAGGACGATGCCCTTGCGTCGGTACGCGAATCTTCCGATTCGGTAGAGATAGGTGGCCACTGTCAAGCTCCTCGGTTGTGTTCGGACGAGTCGGGGTGGGGATGCGGTTCGGGAGTGGAGCCTGCGGAATGACCGTTGGGTTCGGGCAGTCCAGCGCGAAGTTGGTCGAAGGCGTCTTCGATGAGGGCCTTGGGTGTCGACGCACCTGCGGGGTCGGTGATCCAAATGTTCAGTGCGGATGTCACGGCACCACCGACGGCCATTTGCAGCAGGTTCGGGTACAGGTCGGTGTCGATATCCGTTCCGGTTCGCTCGGCGATGGCCTCGCCGAGTTTGCGGGTCAGCGAGTGGTGCATTTCGAGCTTGCGGGCCATCAATGCGGGGTTGGCCTCGATGAGGCGGGCCGCAGCGAAGGTATCCTCCAGGTCCCTGCCGGGATCTGCGACAAGGTTGATTGCTATGTGCCGCAATGAGTCCCAGATCGGCTCCGTCGACGGCCGCGCACGCAGCAGTTCGAACCATTCGAGGGCCGAGACCTCGATGTGGTGCAGAACCGCTTCTTCTTTGTTGGAGAAGTAGTTGTGGAACGTGCGGGTGGAGACTCCCGCCTCGTGCGCGATGGCGTCGGCGGTGACCGCGTCGAAGCCATGCAGCTTTCCCAGACGCACGGCCGCCAGACCGAGAGCGTCGCGGGTAGCGGCCTTCTTCAGATCACGAAGGCCCGTCGGAGAAGTCACGATTACCAACGTACGGAACTTGCACGGTTCTGCAAGTTTGCAGAGACGTGCAATTTTGTCGATCCTGCCACACCTGACCGTCGGTGTGACTCAGATCATCGACGAGCCCATGCCGTCGGCTCGCTGACCAGCTCTTTCACGAATCCCGGCAGATCGTCCTCGACGATATCCGCGAGCGACACCGCTTCGAGCACCGCGCGCAGATTGACCCGCACCGCCAGCCAGACCCGGGTGAGCGGCTCGGCCGGGCCGGCGTACTCCGCATCCTCGGGCCGTTGACCACGCACCGACGCCAGCGGCCCCTCGACGGCCCTGATCACGTCGGCAACAGAAATGTCCGACGCCTCCCGCGCCAACCAGTAGCCGCCGTCGGGCCCCCGCCGGCTGCAGACGAGGTCCGCGCGACGCAAATCCGAGAGCACCGACTCGAGAAACTTGTGCGGAATTCCTTGCGCGGCGGCGAGCGCCTCGGCTTTTGCGGGGCCCTGCCCGCCGACCGCTGCCAGTTCGATGAGCGTCCGCACTGCGTAGTCCGCCCTCGCCGTGATGTGCACCGTCAATTCCTATCATTTCGGTAGGAAATTAGCGAGCAGTCGGCCATGTCCATCGCATGTCAGGAACCTTCCGGTACCACCACGACCACCTCGTTGCGACGCAGTGGCGCCAAGGTCCAGGGCGGATCGTAGAACCAGGTCATCGGCTCACCCAGCATCTCGATGTCGTGTGCGCGCAGCGCTGCGGTCAACGCCGCCAGTTGCGGTTCGACGTCGTCCCGGCCGCGCCCACCGCTGAAACGCAGTACAGCCACCGTCTCTGCCGGAACCGACGTCAACGTCACGCGATCGTCGTCGGGCTTCGGCAGCGTGTCCATCGTCCACTTCGACGGCATGAAGAACCGGACGACCCAGCCGTCGCTGCCGGGCGTGCTCGACACCGGGGCCGTCATCGCGATCTTCTGCGAGCCTTTCGGCGACTGACTGACGGGAGCGGTCATCGCAACCTTCTGCTTGCCCCGGTTTCCACCGAAAATGTACCGGGCCAGGCGACGGAAACCCTCCTGACGTGCCTCTTCTTCATCTGCGTCGACGGTGGTCTGCGCCGCGATGCGTGGTTCGTAACGACGGATCTCCACCGCATCGGTCAGTCGTCGGCTCGTGTGCGGCGGCTCCTCGGTGCCGACCCGAATTCCGACGACACCCAACGCGGCCTCGCCCACCTGTCCGATCGTGGACGTGATTTTCTTCAACAAAGCCCCACTCCGCTCTCTCGGCCGATAGGTGCGCACATCCCACGGTACGAGCCGTGGGAAACCTGGACCGGCAGCGTTACACTTCCTCCGTTACTGTCACGCAATGGAGGTTCGATGGGCGAGTGGATCGGTTCGGCGTGGAATGCACTGCCGGAACCGCTGCGCGATCCCGTCGCGCTGGCCATCCCCGCGTTCGCGCTGCTACTGACGATCGAATGGATCGCGGCCGCGAAGCTCGAAGACGGTGAACGCGGCGGTTACTCCGGCAAGGACGCGCGGGCCAGCCTGAGCATGGGCTTGGTGTCCATCGCGACCACCACGGCGTGGAAGGCGCTGGCATTGGTCGGCTACACGGCCATCTACGTCTACGTCGCGCCGTGGCACCTTCCCGCAGACGCCTGGTACACGTGGGCGATTCTGATCCTGGGCGTCGACCTGCTGTTCTACGGCTACCACCGCATCGCGCATCGAACTCGACTCATCTGGGCGACGCATCAGGCACACCATTCGAGCGAGTACTTCAACTTCGCCGCGGCGCTACGACAGAAGTGGAACAACAGCGGCGAGGTCGTGATGTGGCTGCCGCTCCCCCTGTTGGGCATGCCGCCGTGGATGGTGTTCGTCGGATTCTCGATCAACCTCGTCTATCAGTTCTGGGTGCACACCGAGCGCATCGACCGGCTGCCGCGCCCGTTCGAGTTCGTCTTCAACACGCCTTCGCATCACCGCGTCCATCACGGCCGCGATCCGCAGTACCTCGACAAGAACTACGGCGGGATCTTGATCATCTGGGATCGACTGTTCGGAAGTTACGCCGAGGAGGTCGAGCGGCCGAACTACGGATTGACCAAGCCTGTCGAGACGTTCAACATCTGGACCCTCCAGACACACGAATACCGCAACATCGCACGGGATGTTGCGGCATCGCGGTCGTGGAAGGAACGCGTCGGATACCTCGTGGGACCGCCGGGATGGACGCCGCAGGCCCCACGAGAACGAGCTACTGCCGGCTCAGATTGATCAGGAAGTCGACGGTGCCCGAATCCTCGACGGTGACGAAACCGAGCGACGGCGGTTCGATTCCGTAATCGGCCCATGTGGTCGGAATGGCACCCGATGCGATGAGCGTGTCACCGGATTGCAATACCTGCATCTCCACCGAGATGGGACGCGTCTGGTCCTTGAGCGTCAATGTGCCTTCGGCCGTGACGGTTTCAGTGGTTCCGTCCTTGGGGAGGCCGGCCAGATCGATCGGCGAGTCGATCGTGAACGTCGCCGTCGGGTACGTCGCGGTGTCGAAGATGTTGCCGCGGAACTGGTTGTCTCGGCGATCACTGTCGGTGGTGATCGAATTCGTCTGCACCACAACCTCACCGGTGGTCAAGGAGTTGTCGGCGATGGTGACCGAGCCGCTGACCTCGGACGTCGACCCGACAACGGTCACGTCGGAGCCGTTGAGTACCTCGTCGACGGTGTAGCCCGCCGCGGTGGTGTTCGACGCGTCACCTGGGGTGACCGTCCATGTTCCGTTCAGATCCTCGGTCGTCGCGGCCTGCGCGCCCGAGGTGTCGACGGACGCCGCCGGGGCGGCGTCTTCTTGGAACGACGCGTAGATCTTGGGCCCGAAATACAGTCCGAGCGCCACGAGTACAACGACAACCACGCCTACGATCCACCATTTCTTGGTCATGACAGCCGATGATAGTTGCAGCTTCAAGCCGATGGGAGGTGAGAGAGCTGGCAAGTACCTGAGAGTTTTGTCCGTTTACCCCGTGCGCACGTGTCGGTACCGACAGGCACAATGGAACCCATGGATCCGGTGGACGCACTTCGAGAGATCGGGTACTGGCTCGAGCGCTCACGCTCGGACACCCACCGCGTCAAGGCGTACCGTCGAGCCGCCGATGTCGTCGAATCACTCGGTGCTGCAGAACGATCCGAGCACGAGAAGGCCGACAGCTGGTCCTCACTGGCCGGTATCGGAGCCAAGACCTCGCTGATCATTCGTCAGGCTCTGACGCAGGACGTTCCGGACTATCTGGCCGAGCAACGAAACGCTGCCGAACCCATCGGAAACAACGACCTCCGCGCCGCGCTCAAGGGTGATCTGCACACCCATTCCAACTGGTCCGACGGCGGTAGCCCCATCGAGGAGATGATGCGCACCGCTGCACGGCTCGGCCACGAGTACTGCGCGCTGACCGATCACTCCCCGCGCCTGAAGGTAGCGAACGGCCTCACCGCCGAGCGTCTGCGCGCCCAACTCGACATCATCGCCGAACTCAACGAACGGCTCGCACCGTTCCGCATCCTCACCGGAATAGAGGTCGACATCCTCGACGACGGGTCACTCGACCAGGACGAAGGCCTGCTCGCCGAACTGGACGTGGTGGTCGCGAGCGTGCATTCCAATCTGCGCGCCGATTCTGTGGCGATGACAAAGCGCATGGTCACCGCCATCGCGAACCCACACGTCGATGTCTTGGGCCACTGCACCGGACGGCTCGTCGAGGGCGGTCGCGGCACCAGGCCCGAATCGACGTTCGACGCACCCGTGGTCTTCGAGGGCTGCCGCCAATTCGGCACAGCAGTGGAGATCAACGCCCGACCCGAACGACAGGATCCACCCGAGCGCCTCATAGACATCGCCCTCGAACGCGAGTGCCTCTTCTCCATCGACACCGATGCGCACGCACCCGGCCAGCTCGACTGGCAGGGGTACGGCTGTATCCGCGCCGAGGCCCGCGGTGTGCCCGCGGAGCGAGTGATCAACACCTGGCCGCTGGACGGACTGCTCGATTGGACGGCTCGGCGCGCGTGAACCGTCGTCACTTCCTCTCCGGCCTGCTCGCTGTGACGCTGGTCGGCTGCAGCTCCACCGACACCGACTCCTCACCGAGTACGGCCGAGACGTATTCGGCTGCGCTGCAACCGGTCTCAGGCCCTACCGGCAACCCTGTCCGATTGAAGTACGGATACGAGCCGGACAACATCGGCGATCTCTACCTCCCCGACAACGACGCCGGCTCACTCCCGGTGGTGGTGATGATTCACGGCGGCGGGTGGCAGGAAGACCTCGACCTGTCGTACTTCCAGCAGATGTCGACGGCCATCGCCGATGAGGGCATCGCCGTCTGGAACGTCGAATATCGGCGTGGGCCCAACAACTGGGCCAACACTCTCTCCGATGTCGACGACGCCACCGAGGCACTTGCAACCGTCGTACAGGACGCGGCCGGCGGGAGGCTCGATCTCGATCGCGTCCACATCGCCGGACACTCGGCCGGCGGGCAGCTGGCCGCCTGGGTGGCCGCTCGACACCTGATGCCGGTCGATGCGCCGGGAGCAGAACCGAGAATCAAGCCGCGTAGCGCCACCATCATGGCCGGCGTGTTCGACATGAAGCGGGCGGCCACACTCGGAAACGACAAGTTCGTGCCGGTCTTCCTCGGCGGCATGCCGAACGAGGTACCCGGCCGCTACAAGATCGCATCGCCCATCGAATATCTCCCCCTCGATGTCCCGCTGACTGCGCTGCACGGTGATGCCGATCAGACGGTGTCGGTCAATCAGAGCCGCGTGTACGTCGATGCAGCGACCAAGGCGGGCAGCACCGACACCGAACTCGTCGTACTGCCCGGAGCCGGACACGGCGCGTTTCTCGACCCGAAGAACCGCGCCTGGTCGACGGCATTGAGCACCATCACCGGACGTGCGCAGACCCTGCTCTGAGCCGTAGGTGGTACACAGTTGCGATGAACGGAAAAATCGCGACCGGATTGCTCGGGCTGATCGTGGCCGTCTCGGTGGCCGGATGTAGCAACGACACGTCGAGCGAGGCCGCGTCGAGCACTCCGGCCGCTGCCAGCACGACGACGTCTGTCACCTCGACCACGGTGCCTGCCACCACCACGGTCGAGGCACCAGCGCCCGCCCCTGCCGACACTCCGGTTCCCGAAGCTCCGCCTGCCGCTGAACCCGAAGCCCCTACCTCGGGCGTCACCGGCGAAGCGCTGTACCAGCAGACCTGCACCCAATTTCTGCCGTCCATCGACGCACTCGAACAAACCGGAATCTCCGATCGCGCCAAGTCGGTCGAGGGTCTGCGCACCGAAATGACCACCGCGCCGAGTTGGAACACCGTGCCGCCGAGCGATCAGGAACAAATTCTGCGTGGACTCGACGCCGCCGGTACGGGGCAATGCTGAGCGTCTGAGTCGCTGCGTCGATTCGCCGGAGCCAAGTGCGCTCACTGTCCACTAACTTCCGCCTATGACGGGATTCCGCCTCGCGAGGCAAAATGTGGACACTGAGTGCACCCCGACCAGCGCAGCCCCACCCAGCACAAAAAACTCCCCACCCGACGGATCGGGTGGGGAGTTTTGGCGGTGGCGCAGGGATTTGAACCGCGTTGGGCAAGGACAAGATGCGCGTCGTGCCGGGCCTGCTGTCGAAGGGGATGTCGGTGGCCGGTCAGTACAGCCCGCGGTTCGGGACCGCTCCTATCGTGGGAGTTTCTACAAGAAGCTGGGCGGATCGTAGGTCTGGCGTCGCGTCGCGAGAAGTCGCAGCAGGAATCCAGGTACTCCCGCGGCGGTGATGTCGTCGGGGTACCGCCGCAGCACCGCTGCTGCGGACCTCAGCCGTGGGGCACCGGTGGTGACATTGCGGCTTGTCGAGTCGATGCCGTAGATCTCGGCGAAGAAACTCCGCCATGCGCCCCGAAGGATCCAGTTCGACGTTCACACGCGCGGATCGGCCGGGCACGCCCTCGTACCCGTGGACGACGCCCGCCGGTACCCGTGCCGACTCACCGGCCGTGAGTATGCGTCTGCGCGTGCCAACGCGAATCCGAATGACGCCGTCGATGACGGTGAACCGCTCGGCGGAGTGCGGGTGCACGTGCGCGGGCGGGGCGTGGTGAACCGGCTCGATCGCCAGTTCGGCTCGCAGCAACGGCGCGGCGTCGAACACCGTCAGGGTTTCCCCCGCCGCCACATTGCGGTGCACCCTCATGACGCCTGCCCTAGAAACCACTCGACCGTCGCGGCCGCAGCCTCGGGCAAGGGGGTCGACGTGAACGATCCGACCTCACGGCGGAAGCGACCGTCGTCGACGACGAACGGGGCGTCGAATTGATAACGCGTGCTGCGTAATTCGCGCAGTATTGGATGACCCAAGGCGAGCAACCGATGCAACCACGGCGGTAGGGCGGACATCCTCGCGCGGTCGTTCCCAGCTGCCCGAGCGAACGCGTCGGCCAACTCCCGTTGAGTGTGGGGCGGGCCGACCGGAAGATGGTAAGCGCGGCCCACCGGACCGTCTGCGAGCATCGCCAGTGCGCGGCCGACGTCCGGCAAGTAGCTCCAACTGTGGGGTATATCCGTCGCCCCGACCACGCGGACGACCGCTCCGGCGATCGCGGCCGGCACCATCTGCTCGCCGGCCGCACTGGTTGTGCCGCGCGGACCGAAGTAGTCACTGGCTCTACCGATCACGACGTCGAGGCGTCCATCGGCATGCCTGTCTTCCAGATCGTTCGCCATCGCCGTCCGGACACGACCCTTCGCGTCGGTCGCGGCAGCCGGCAGGTCCTCGGTCAGTGGCTTCGACACCGGCCCGTAGCCGTACAGGTTGTCGACGAACACCAACCGTTTCCCCTCCGAAGCGTCGGCCACCGCAGAGGTCAGTGACGGGAACTCCTGCACCCAGCGGTGGTAACTGGGTGCGGCGGCGTGCACCACGACGTCGGCCCCGTCGACTGCAGCACGAAGCCTGGCCGGGTCGCGCAGATCCGCGATGAAGGGCTCGACACCGTCCGGTAGCTCTACCGCAATCCGAGTGACGGCGCGGACCGATCGGCCTTGCGCCAGCAAGGCGTCGACCACATGCGACCCGATTCCCCCGGCCGCCCCCAACACGACGACGGTCATCGCGCATCGACTAGGGCGGGTGCCTGGCGGAGCAGTGCCACTCCGACGACACCGAGCCAGCAGAACCACGCCGCGTACGCGGTGAATCCCACCGTGCCGGCAACGCCGTCGGCCAAGGCCGGGTAGAACGGCCCGACGAGGAATGACAGGACCCACGCGGCGGTCAACACCAGACCTGCCACCGCCGTCACCGCGCTGACGACCCGCGCCCGGACGAGTAGCACAGCGATGCCGACCGCCCACAGCGCCTGAAACGACCAGCCGAGGTACTCGCCGAGCGCGCCGCCGGCGTAGCTATTGAGCAGGTCGTAGGACACCTCGGTCGCCGTGCGAACCTCGGGCGACGTGGCCGGGTCGAGCCAAGTGGCGGCGAGGCCGGGAACCGTCAGAGGCCAGCGAATCCAGCCCAGCGTCTGGGTGAGTCCGGCCAAGATGCCGAACACGGCAACGGTTAGCGGCCACAGCCGCGGCCCCTCACCCGATGCCCGGCTCACAAAGTGTTGGTGAAGTCCGATCGCGATCGGAACCAACGCCACGGACAGAATCGTTTGCAGCAGGAACCCGGCAACCACCGGGCCCTTCGCGGCAGCGAACGCCGGGAGCACGACAGCGGCCGGCTCATCGAGCACGGCGGGCCAGCCGAAGGCTGCGCCCAGAACCATCACCGCGACGAAATTCAGGGCGGTGAACGCAATCAGTAGGGCGGCGGTGGAGCGTCGATCAGTCATTGGAGCTTCCTCTCTGTAGTGAGAGCATCTGCTCTCTCGATAGAATCGTAGAGGACTCAGCGGGTCGAGACAAGAGCAACCGCTCTCGAATATGACATGATGTTCCAATGCCGCTCAAGCCGCGCCAGCGGGCACGCCAGATTGCCGTCGAGGACATCAAACAGATCGCCAGCCGACAGATCCTCGAGGGCGGCGCGGGCGCGCTGTCGCTACGGGAGATTGCCAAGGAGATGGGGCTGGTCAGCAGTGCGATCTACCGGTACGTCCCTTCGCGGGACGCTCTGCTCACCGACCTCATCTCCGACGCCTACAACCGGCTGGGCTCGGCGGCCGAGGCGGCGGATGCCGAGCTGCCCCGCGACGACCTGAGCGGCCGATGGCGTGCGTTGGCCGGGTCGTTACGGGACTGGGCGCGAGCGCATCCTGCCGACTACGGGCTGGTCTACGGCCCACCGCTGACCGGATACTTGGCCCCGCCGCAGACCTACGCCCCGGCCCAGCGATGGCTGGAGATCATGATCGACGTGCTCGCGCGGGCTGCATCCGACGCGCCCGACCCGATCGATCCGACGCTCTGCGCCCAACTCGACGTCCTACGCGAGAGACGAAGCCCGAGCAGCTCGATCGGGGCCATCGCGGCGGGTCTCGCAGCGTGGACGCAACTGCACGGGTTGGTCGCCATGGAAATTCACGGCCAGATCGCGTTCGTACTGCCCGATGATGGGGGCCATCTCTTCGGTCACTGCGTCGAGAAGCAGATACGAGAGCTTGGTTTGCTGAGCGCGGAGTAACCGGCGCAGGCGCCATCGGCGCAGTCATCTTCTGGTACGCGGACTCCCGGTCGATCGTTTGACCGACCGTACTTGGCAATCAGTGACGAGGCAGGGGTCAGGGGCGGAAGCGGGCGGAAGATCTCGCGCACAAAAAACTCCCCACCCGACGGATCGGGTGGGGAGTTCTTGGCGGTGGCGGAGGGATTTGAACCCTCGGAGGGGGTGAACCCTCACACGCTTTCGAGGCGTGCTCCTTAGGCCGCTCGGACACGCCACCGCAGAAGACTGTACCGGAATGCGGCCCTGAGGCTAAATCGCCTGCTCAGCGGATAAATCTAGTGTCCGGTGAGCTTGTCCTTGATGTTCGATGCCGCGTCCTTGACCTTTTCGACGCCGTCCTTGACTGCTGCCGAAGTCTGATCGCCCTTGCCCTCTGCTTCGAGGTCCTTGTCTCCGGTGGCCGAACCTGCGGCTTCTTTCGCCTTGCCGCCGAGGTCTTCGGTCTTGTTCGAGATCTTGTCGCCGAGTCCCATGAGTGTCTCCTTCACAAGTTCGGAGCGCAGCGTTGCGCTCTGTCCTCCACCCTCCACAATCTTGGACATCGGGGCCACCATGTGACGAGATCGTTATCTCTGGTGGGCGAAGAAACGAGTCAGCACTTCGGCGCATTCGGCTTCCAACACCCCGCCGCGAACCTGTGGCCTATGAGTGAGTCGACGATCCCGCACGACGTCCCACAGCGAGCCGACGGCTCCGGTTTTGGGTTCCCACGCGCCGAACACCACAGCTCCGACCCGGGCCAGCACCAGTGCCCCCGCGCACATCGTGCAGGGTTCCAACGTGACGGCCAGGGTGCAGCCTTCGAGTCGCCAACCGTCACCGTGCACCGCCGCTGCTCGACGCAATGCGATCACTTCCGCGTGTCCGGTCGGGTCGCCCGACGCCTCCCGCGCGTTGCAGGCCCGGGCGATCTCACGTCCCGACGCGTCGAACACAACTGCTCCGACGGGTACATCGGCGTCCGACGCCTCGGCCGCGGCCGAGAGCGCTGCGCGGATCATGTCCGCGTCGGACACCACCATCGGTCAGCGCCGCAGCTTGTTCACCGCTGCGGCGAACTCGTCCTCGAAGCCCAGGCGTTCGGCGATGGATTGCAGTTGCTCGTCGGGGTAGTCGTCGGTCTCGGCGACGATGATGCCCAGCACGGCCTCGGGTAGTCCAAGGTCGGCGAGCAGGGCGAGGTCGCCTTCTTCGTAGGGTTCGATGTCATCGAGTTCGTCGGGGTCCACGTCGGGGATCTCGATATTCAACGCATCGAGAACGTCCGCGGCGATTTCGTAGTCCACTGCGGCGACCGCGTCGGACAGCAGCAGGCGCGTGCCGTTCGGTGCCGGACGCAGGATCACGAAGAATTCCTCGTCCACGTCGAGCAGCCCGAACACTGCACCCGAGCTGCGAAGTTCACGCAGTTCGGTCTCTGCCGCCGACAGGCTGGTCAGTGCATCGTCGGACAGCGGTGTCACAGTCCACTTGCCGTCCTCTCGGACAACTGCAACGCCGAATCCCTCGAGGTCGTCGTACTCCGATGCGGATGCACGATTGTCTTTCGCGCGCTGTGCGGCCATGCGCGCAACGGTAGTCCGGTAGGGGTCGGTATTCGAAGTCCACCTCCCGCCTACGGCACCCACCTGTGCCAATCTGATCGGGTGACTTCTTCCTCGGTGTGCGTTCTCGGCCTCGGACTGATCGGCGGGTCGATTCTGCGCGCCGCACAGGGTGCCGGCCGTCAGGCGTGGGGGTGGAACCGATCGGCAGACGCGATCGCCGGTGCTACAGCCGACGGATACGACGTCGGTACCGACCTGATAGCTGCTTTGACCAGGGCATCCAGAGAAGATGCGCTGATCGTCATCGCCGTTCCGATGCCCGCTGTCGATTCCATTCTGGCCGCCGTTGCCGAGCACGCACCTTCAGCTCCGCTCACCGATGTGGTCAGCGTCAAGGCCGAGGTCGCTGCCGCTGTGATTGCCCGCGGACTGCAGGCGCGCTATGTCGGCGGGCATCCGATGGCGGGCACCAATCATTCGGGCTGGTCTGCCACCGACCCGACTCTGTTCGCCGACGCGGTGTGGGTGGTGTCCACGGACCCCGGGGTCGACGCCGACGTGTGGGTCCGCGTGGCCCGGCTCGCCCTGGACTGCGGTTCGGTGGTGGTTCCGGCGGAGAGCGTCGAGCACGATCGCGCCGTTGCCCGAATCTCTCACCTGCCGCATCTGCTGGCCGAGGCGCTGGCGATAGTGGGAGCGGCCGGCGGGCCGTTGGCATTGGGCCTGGCTGCGGGCTCGTTCCGCGACGGGACGCGGGTGGCGTCGTCGTCGCCGACTCTCGTCCGGGCGATGACCGAGGGCAACGCTGCCGCTCTGCGAACCGCGCTCGACGAGGCGCTGCATGCGCTCACCGCAGCGCACGAAGAACTGGACAAGAACTCGACGAAAACACTGGTCGACGCCGGAAACGCAGCACGGCTACAGTACGAGCAGCATCAGCGCTTCGAGATCACCGACATCACTCCGGGCGAGCCGGGGTGGCGCGAAAGACTGCAGGACGCGGGTCGACGCGGCGGCGTCGTGCGTCAGATCCGTTCGGCCAGTCCCGGGTAATCGAGAACGAATCCTTCGGCATCGACCGTGACGGACGACGTCGACACCGGAGAGATGACGTGGATGCCCTCGGAACCACTGCTGTAGGTCAGCGTTGCCTCTTGAATGCTGAGGTCGAGGAGATTGACGTACACCGTCGGCACTTCGAGGTCCTGGACCTGGGTGTGCAGACCGAATCGACGGATCGGCAAGGTGTTGAAGAACGGGCTGAGGACCATATCGACGTCGAGCGCGCCACCGTAGGTCGAGCGCTGATGACTGGCGCTGTTCTCCACCATCCAGTAGCCCTCGTCGTCTCGGCTCACGGACGCCTGCCGATCACCGGAGGCCAGCGAGGTGCGCACCGAGAGCCGCTTGGTGACGCCGTATTCGTCGGTCACCAGGTCGTAGGAGGCGCTGAAGGCGGGATGATCGGCGCACGCGGCACCGATGATGCGTCCAGCAGCCTTGATTCGGTTGCCGGAGAGCTGAACGCGCACGGACTCCATGCGGGGAACATCATGCGCTCGCCACGTCAGGATCGAGGGCCAGGCTTTCGCGTCGGTGGAGTCGGACGCGGGGACGGAGGCATGCTCGGCACCCGATGCTTGAGTGATCACCCATCTACGGTAGGCGACGAAGCCGGCCAAAGAACAAGCGGACGCAACTTTTACTTTTCACTCCAGGTCATTCCGCAGGCTCCACTCCCGCAGATTACTAAGGTGATCCCCGTGACGACAGAGAACGCAGGCGGCGGGCAGTTCGATTTCGCACATTCCGAACAGGCCGCGAAGAGTCGACAGGACAAGGCGACGGCACTGGCGCGCTACGTCTGGGATCGCGGTATCACTGGTTCCGAACTCCTCGACCTCACCGACGCCGTCCGCCGAAAACTTGCCCGCGCCGCCGACCTACACCCACCGAGCACGATGGAAACGTGGACCATCGTTGCCGAGCTGCTCGACCGCAAATCCGAATGGGCAGCCGAACACCCCGGTCACGACGGGGCAACGCCCCGGCACACCGACGAAAAGATCATGTGGGTCAAGCCGCCCATCACGCCTTGGACCTGATCAGCCGGTCACCAGGCCGATCTCACTGGCGATAGATCTCGACGTGCGCACCGGTAACCACACCGAGGGTCGACGTCGGCTGACCCCAGCTCGAACCGCAATTGCCCGACGCCTGACCTGTCGGCACGAAGTATCGGCTCGACGAGGTGTAGGGACCGACCGCCGGGATCGGAAAGCGATTGGGGACGAAGTGAAAACCCCAGCACTCGGTGATGAGTACATACTCTCTACCCGGAGGAGCACCGGTGTCATGACAGGACGCCGACGCGCCGAAGGCATCGTGGGCGATAGTGCAATCCTGAGTGTCAGCATGGGAAACGCCTGCGCCGATGATTGCTGTAAAGGCCAGACCTGAGACGACGACGGTGGCAACTCGTGTTGCCGCGACAAATGTTCTTCTCATACAGGTCATTTCGCCGGAGAGCCGCGCGGCGTTACGGAAATCAGACCAGTGAGTCTTCCCATGCCTCGTGCAGGTGCGCAAAGCGTCCCTGCCCCGCGATGAGGTCCTCGGGGGTGCCGTCCTCGACGATGTGACCGTCGGCCATGACGAGGACGCGATCGGCGATGGCCACCGTCGACAGGCGGTGCGCGATGATCAACGCCGTCCGTCCCTGCAGGATGGTCTCGAGAGCACGCTGCACCAGCCGCTCGCTCGGGATATCCAGACTCGATGTCGCCTCGTCGAGCACGATCACCGACGGCGCGGCGAGGAACACCCGCGCGAAGGCCACCAATTGCCGTTGACCCGAGGACAATCGGCCACCGCGCTTGCGTACGTCGGTATCGATGCCGTCGGGCAGCGACGCGATGAACTCCGTCAATCCGACGGCGTCCGCCGCAGCCCGGACCTCGGCATCGGTCGCCGTCGGGCGTCCGAGACGGATGTTGTCCGCCACCGAACCGGAGAACAGGAACGACTCCTGCGTCACCATGACGACGTTGCGGCGTAGGTCCTCGTCGCTGATCTCACGCATGTCGATGCCGTCGAGTCGCACGGCTCCGGCCGTCGGATCGTAGAAGCGCGCCAACAGCTTGGCCAGTGTCGACTTTCCGGCTCCGGTGGCCCCGACCATCGCGACCACCTGCCCTGCAGGCACGTGCAGCGAGAACTCGGGCAGCACGACGCGCTCGGATCCGTAGGAGAAGTGCACGTCGTCGAACGTGATGTCGCCCTTCACCGTTCCGATCTTCACCGGATTCTTCGGTGCGATCACCGACGGTTCCTCCTCGAGCACACCGGAGATCTTCTCCAGCGCAGCAGCAGCGGACTGGTAGGCGTTGAACACCATTGCCAGCTCGTCGAGCGGCCCGTAGAACCGTCGTAGGTACAGCACGTAGGCGGCAAGCACGCCGATGTCCATGTGGCCGTTGATCACTCGCCAGCTGCCGAACACCAGGATGATCGCGAGCGTGACGTTGCCGATCCAGCGCACGATGCCGGTGTAGCTCGCCATGCCGCGCAACGCCGCGGTAGTGGCGTCCCGATACTCCGAATCCTCGGTGCTCAGAATGGCGTCGTTGCGACCCTCACGCCGGAACACCTGTACCGCGCGGATACCGCCCATCGACTCCACGAAGTGGACCACGACGCGCGCGATCGCCACCCGTGTTCGACGGTATCCCTGACGTTGACGCCGCTGCGACCACCGAGTGACGAGAACAAGCGGAACGAAGCCGGCCAACACGATCATCGCCATCGGCACGTCGAGATACACCAGGATGATCGCGATCGACACCATCGACAGGATGGCCGTCAGTGCATCGTTGAGCGCACTTTCGAGCAGCGTCTGCAGAGACTCGACATCGCTGGTCAGTCGCGAGATCAACCGTCCCGAGGTGTATTTCTCGTGGAACGACAGGCTCAGCTTCTGTGCATGATCGAACACCCGGCCGCGGAGGTCGTACAGGATGTTCTGACTGAGCCGTCCCGAGACGGTGAGAAACGCATAGGTGGTGAACATTCCGAGCAGACCGAAGCCGGTGTAGCCGCCGACCGCCCACAGCAATGGACCCCAATTACCCTGCCCCGCAGCGCCGACGCCGTTGTCCAATGCATAGGCGATGAACAGTGGGCCCGCCACGTAGGTGATGTTGTCGACCAGGATGATCAGGAACGACAGCAGGGCCTGCTTCTTGTACGGGCGCACCAGCGATGCGAGTAGGCGACGAGAACGACCGGCCAGCACCAGATTTCCGGTGGCGTCGACCTCGGATTCCTCCCCGCCGACGCCCCGCCAGTCCTCGGTGCTGCTCTGATCACTCATGGACCGACCCCATCACCTCGCGGTACCGCGGCGACGACGCCAACAGTCCCTCGTGCGTTCCCTGCTCCACAATTCTTCCGTTCTCGAGATAGAGCACGCGGTCGGCCAACGCAGCGGTCGACGGCCGGTGTGCCACCAGCACTGTCGTCGAATGCGCCAACACGCGCCGCAGCTCCTTCTGTACTTTCGCTTCGGTGTCCACGTCGAGCGCAGACAGGGGGTCGTCGAGCACCAGCACCCGTGGCTTGCCCAGCACCGCACGCGCCAGCGCGAGCCGCTGCCGCTGTCCGCCGGACAGGCTCATGCCCTGCTCGCCGATGCGAGTGGCCAAACCCCACGGCAGCTGCTCGACGAAATCCGTTGCGTGCGCGATCTCCAACGCTTCGGCAATCTCGGCATCGGACGCCCCGGGAGAACCGAGTGCGATGTTCTCGCGCGCACTGGCCGAGAACAGCACCGGATCCTCGAAGGCCACCGACACGATGGAACGCAGGTCCGACAACCGCATCGAGGCCACGTCGATACCGTCGATCGTGATGGACCCCTCGGTGACGTCGAACAGCCGAGGAACCAGGTTGGTCAGTGCAGTCTTTCCGCTGCCGGTGTTACCGACGAGCGCGACGGTCTCCCCCGGCTCGATGACGAAACTGACATCCTCGAGCAGCGGCGAGGACGCGTCGGGAAAGGTGAATCCCACGCGGTCGAATTGCACTCGGCCACGGATTCTTTCGGGCAGTTCGACGGGATTGTCCGGATCGGTGACGGTTTCGGGAGTGTCCATGATTTCCCAGTACCGATCCGCTGCCGTACGTGCATTGTTCAGCTCGGCCAACAGGTAGCCGAACGACTCGATCGGCCACAACAGGAAGGTGACGATGGCGATGGCAGCGACGAGCGTGCCGACCGTCATCGTGCCCTGCACGATCGAGTACGTTCCCACGGCCAGAATCGCGCCGATGGTGATCGGTTGCAGCCCGACGATGACGGCCCAGATGATCGCGAGGTAGCGCACCTTCTTCAGCTCGGTCCCGCGCAGAGTGCGAGCCTGCCGAAGAAACTGCTTGCCCAGGTGCGCACTTCGACCGAAGGCCTTCAGGACGCGAATGCCTTGAATGGACTCCTCGACCGTCGTCGTGACATCGCCCGCCTGATCCTGAGCATCACGCGCTACGACGCGGTACAGCGTCTCGAACTTGGTGCAGGCGATCACCAGCGGCACCGACGTCACCAACATGATCAGCCCCAATTGCCAGGACTGGACCAGCAATACGCCGATACCCACAACGAGCGTGACGGCGTTGATGATGATGAACGGGCCGATGAACGCCATGAACCGGCGCAGTGAACCGAGATCGGCGATGGCGCGCGAGAGCAGCTGACCCGATTCCCAACTTTCGTGCGCCGCGACCGAGAGCCGCTGCAATTTGTCGAATACTGTTGCACGAGCCGTGATCTCGAATTGACTCGACGGCCTGGACACCAGGTAGCGCCGCACCCAGATTCCGGCCGCGTCAATGGTGCCCAACAGCAGGATCAGCGCTGCGGGCCACCACACCGCCGAGAAATTCCGGTCGGTGATCGGGCCGTCGATGACACGCTGTATCACCAGAGGAATGACCAGACCGGTCAGAGTCGCGATGAGCGAGACCACGATCGAGCCGATGTAGAACCACTTGTACGGGGCCAGAAACGGCGCGAAACGCTGCAGCGAGCTGGGTGCCTTCGCCGTGTCCGGGTATGGCTGATCCAGGGTTCGGGTTTCGGGATCGAGCACACCCGTAGACACAGTTCTTCTCCTTATTGCCGTGCTCGAATGATTTCATTGCACAGGCTCAGTTTCCAACCGATTTTTCGGCCCTCGCATTCCAGTGTGAAACCTCGAGCAAGGTCGAGGTCAAGTGCAACCGCGCTCGAGTACCGTAGGACCGTCGGGCGAGAGAAGGGCATACGTGAGCGCACGGTCGATGGTCGGGTTGTTCGCGGGAATCGGCGGGCTCGAGCTGGGGCTGGCCGAGGCGGGCTGGTCGACGCAGTTGCTGTGCGAGGTCGATCCCGGAGCCCAAGCCGTACTCACCGCCCGCATGCCCGATGTCCCCCTGCACAGCGATATCACCACACTGCGCAGCCTGCCCGCCGACACCGAACTGGTAGCAGCGGGCTTTCCGTGCCAGGACCTCTCCCAGGCAGGACGCACCGCGGGCATCACCGGTGCCCGATCCGGCCTGGTCGACGAAGTGTTCCGGCTGGTCACGCGGCGGCGCGGCCCGCGCTGGCTGCTGATCGAGAACGTGCCGTTCATGCTGCAACTCGGCCGCGGGGCCGCCATGCGGCACATCACCGACGCACTCGAGGACCTCGGTTACATGTGGGCCTACCGCGTCGTCGACGCCCGAGCGTTCGGATTGCCGCAGCGTCGGCAGCGAGTGGTGATGCTGGCCTCGCGCACCGACGATCCGCGCGAGGTCCTGTTCTCCCAGGATGCCGGCCCGTTGCCCGACGGCGATCCGAGCACCCAGCCGTGCGGGTTCTACTGGACCGAGGGAATCCGCGGACTGGGCTGGGCCGTCAACGCGGTCCCGACACTCAAGGGCGGGTCCTCGCTCGGCATCGCCAGTCCCCCGGCTGTGCGGTTGCGGTCCGGGGAAATCGTCACGCCCGGCATCATCGGGGCCGAACGTCTGCAGGGCTTCGATCCGGACTGGACGCTGCCTGCCGTCCAGCATCCCGGCGTCCGGAGTGGGCATCGCTGGAAGCTCGTCGGCAATGCCGTCAGTGTGCGGATGGCGTCATGGGCCGCGCAAGCCCTGGACGACCCGAAGCCGTACGACGCCTCGCATGATGTAGCTGTTCTGCCGGGCCAGGCCTGGCCGACGGCAGCATGGGGACGCGACCGGACGACGTTCAAGGTGACGATCTCGACCATGCCGGTACACGAGCCGTACGAGGACCTGGCCGGCTTTCTGGACGACTCGAAGCTGCTCTCTGCACGCGCGACCGCCGGATTTCTTAAGCGGGCCCGGGCCGGCAGCCTCCGTTTCGCTCCGGGATTCCTCGACGATCTCGACGCCCACCTCGAGCGCATGGGCGGATACGCCGAGCGGGTTTCGGTGTGAAAGCCGAACGCCCCGTCACCGACGCCAAGACCAGTGCTCGGCTGAGCAAGCAACGGCGCCGCGACACCAAACCCGAGGTAGCCCTACGGCAAGCACTGCACCGCCGAGGTCTGCGGTATTTCGTCGATCGTGCTCCGCTGAAGGGCATGCGGCGTCGAGCAGATCTGGTGTTTCCCAGGCGCAAGGTCGCGGTTTACGTCGACGGCTGCTTCTGGCACAGCTGCCCGGTTCACGCCACCAAGCCCCGCAACAACGCGCAGTGGTGGGCCGACAAATTGGCAGCCAACGTCGCCCGCGATCGCGACACCGACAGGCGATTGATCGACGAGGGCTGGCGCGTCGTACGAATCTGGGAACACGAGGACCCCGCCATCGCCGCCGACCGAGTCGAAGACGAACTACTAGGAGACTGAAACCCTTTCGAGCCCCCGCGCGTCCAACCCCATGATCGGTCGGTTCGAGTTCGGGGGAAAACAGTGCGCAGAAATTGGTTGCTCGCGGCGGTGGCGCTGACGATGTCGGTCTCGACGAGCGGATGCGCGGTGGTGTTGCTCGGCAGCGCGTTCCCCGCAGGCAGTTCGTCGCCCACCGGCAGTTTTTCGCCACAGGACACGTACGGATTCGAGATGTCGGAGGCCGACCGGTATCTGGCCGACACGGCAGAATTCGTACGCAGTCTCGATCCGTGTGGCTTTCTCACCGAGGACGATCTCGCTGCCCTCGGCACCGTGGTGCAGCTTCGCCCCGATGGCGAGTTGAGCACGTGCTCGGCCGGCCTGAACCCTGGGGGATCGAGCGCCACCGACTCCGTCTCGATCGATCTGAACGGATATCAACCGACGTCCGACGACCCGGACTACGAGCAGATCACCATCGGTGACGAACAGGTGTATCTCGACAACTCGTCGCAAGGGTCGTGCCGCATCGGCTTTCCGCTTCGCGACGAGTTCGACGGCACCACCCCGGGGGCCATGGACGGTTTCCTCACCGAATCCGGGCGCGGCTTCGCCACGATCGACGTCTATCGCGCCGACGCGGACGCGTGCTCTGCAGCAAAATCTATTACCGAGACCGCACTCGGTCTGTTGGACGATCCACCGCTGCGCGCCGATTCCAAGTACAACCTCCCGCTTGCCTCGAAAGATTTATGCGCCGTCTTGGAACACTTGCCCGAAACCTGGACGGTGGATCGCTGGAACCCTCCCTCCGACCCGTACCGTTGCCACTTCATGGCGTCCTCGGCAACATTCGAGGACAACCTCATGATGCTCGACGTCACGCTCGCCTACGTCGATACCGATCTGCGTTCGACGGACCGCACGACCGTCGAGCAGGGCGGCTACACCGTCGAAACACGAGGTTCCGATTCGGCATGCTTCGCGGACATCGTGTTGGGCAACCCCGTGCTCGGCATGCCCGAAAACGAGGACACTGCCGCGCGCTATGCCCGTACGGTTCCCACACTGTCCGTCTTGACCGATAGCTGCGAGTCCGCGGTCGCACTGGCCGTGGCAGCTGCCGATGTACTGACTGGCTAGCCTTGGTTCGTGCGTTCGAGAACTGAAGGCGTGGATATTCGCCGCGTCGTAGTGGCGGTCTGCTTGATCCTCGCCGGACTGCTGTACTCCGCGTGGGTGGCCGAATTCTTCCTGGACACCGGTCTCGACCCAACCACATCGTTCCTCAGCGAACTCGATGCCCGCGATCAGCCGTACCGCGAATTCTTCTCCACCGCAGACGTCGTCACGGGGTCACTGATGATCTTCGCTGCGGTCCTCGGCTTCCTCTCCACTGCGCGTCGACGGCTCGTCGTCACCGGCTGGGTGGCGTCGGGCATTTTCGGTATCGCAACCATCGCCGACGCGAAACTTCCGCTCGAGTGTGTGGCCGCCGACGATCCGAGCTGTCCGATCGAGCCCAGCGGATTGTTCCCGCAACTCCATCACCTGCACGCACTCACCAGCACCATCGCGGTGTTCGCGATCTTCACGGTCATGATCGCGTTCACGCTCGCTGCATTCCGTTATGCGGCCTATCCCCTGCTTCGGACGCTTGGTGTCGCGGTGCTGACGGTCACGACCCTGGCAACGGCGTGGCTGTTGATCGCCGACAATCTTTCCGGCGACCACGGCCTCGGTGTTGCCCAGCGGGTTCAGGTGGGCGGCATGTCGGCGTATCTGGTGGTGCTGGGGTGTGCGCTTAAACTCGGCGCATGTCTTTCACCGCGACCGAACTGAACGGGTCCAAGGTAGAGCAGTACCAGCAGCTCGCCGAGCAGGCCAAGGGCCTCGTATACGAAGAGTCGAACCTGATCGCCAACGCCGCCAATCTCTCCGCATTGGTCTATCACGCTCTGCCGGAGGTCAATTGGGTCGGCTTCTACCTGTTCGACGGCACCGAACTCGTCGTCGGTCCCTTTCAAGGTCAGCCCGCTTGTGTCCGCATCGCTCTGAGCAAAGGCGTCTGCGGCGCTGCCGCGACCACCCGCGAGACGCAGCGAGTAGCCGACGTTCATGCCTTCCCCGGCCACATCGCGTGTGATGCGAACACTCGCTCCGAGGTCGTCGTACCGCTGTACCAGGGCGAGACACTGATCGGTGTGTTCGACTTGGACAGCCCCGTCCCGAACCGCTTCGACGCCGACGATCAGGCCGGCCTCGAAGCGATCGCGGAGGTCTTTCTCAGTTCGCTGAGCTAGCTGCTGCCTCGAAGAACCAGGCGATGACGAGCGCACCGGGATCTACGACGCCTCGCGCGGCCTCACCGACATAGCTGGCGCGGCCGCGGTTGGCGGTGATGTCCTTGGTCGATTCGGCTCCGGTCTTCGCGGCGTCGGCTGCATTCTGCAGGGTGCCGCCGTCCTTTTCGAGCGCCTCGACGGCGGGGGCGATGGCGTCGACCATCGTCTTGTCGCCCACCCGTGCGCCACCGAGCTCGGTGATGCTGTCCAGTCCTGCCCGGGCGGCCTGCCCGATTGCCGCGAGATCCGGCTCCGATTCCAGCATCGTCCGGTAGAACTGCCGAAACCAGATACCGAACAGCGCGCCGGACGTACCGCCGGAGTGGCCCAGGTAGGCCTCGCTCACGGCCTCGAATACCGTTGCCGCCGAGTAGGATTCCTTAACCGCGTCCAAATCGAGTTGTTCGAGTGCGGCCACCATGTTGGTTCCGAAGTCGCCGTCGCCTGCCTTGCGGTCCAGCTCGGTCAAGGCCGGCTCCTCGTCGAGCACACGCTGCGCCCACGACCCGATCCACTTCGAAACGAATGCCGACTTCTCACCGGTGTCGGACGGTGAGAACGTCGGCCCGAATGCGCCGCGTTCGGCCACCGGCTTAGCGCCTCGACTCTGAGCGTTGGGCCAACCGGGCGCGTCCGTGGGGGCGTCCCACAACTCGAGCATCTCGTCGTCCGCACGAACGAGGGTGATCGAGGCTCCGCCCATGTTCAACGCAGTGACGAAGCTGCCGACGAGCGAGCGGGAGATCTCGATCCCTTTGCCGTGCAGGTACTCCGAGAGTTCACCGAACAGCAGATGCAGCTCCAGCGGGTGCGTTGCCCCGAGCCCGTTGACGATCGCGATCACCGACTCACCCGAGCTCAAACCGAGCGAGCCCACGATGGGCTCGGTCAGCTTCTCCACGATCTCCTGAGCAGGCAGCCGGGGCACGCGGTCGGTGCCGCGCTCTCCGTGGATACCGATGCCGAGTTCGATTTCCTCCTTGGGCAATTCGAACGACGGTTCGTCCGCTCCAGGCAATGTGGGCGGGTTCAGCGCGACCGCCATACTGCGCGCGTTCTCCGCTGTTCGACGCCCCAGTGCAACGACCGCCTGCAGGCTGTCGCCGCGTTCCGCCGCTGCACCGCATACCTTTTCGACGGCGATGGTCGCAGCTGTTCCGCGGCGACCCGGGCCGTCCTCGCTCTCACTGGCGACGTCGTCGTCGACGAGAATCACGTCGGCGACGATGCCGTCCTCCTGCAACAATTCTCTGGCGATCTTGAAGTTCATCACGTCGCCGGTGTAGTTCTTCACGATGTGCACCACGCCACCGCCGGAGTCCACGGCCTTGGACGCCTCGTGCACCTGAAGGGCATTCGGTGAGGTGAAGACCAAACCGGGGCACGCACCGGTGAGCATGCCGCGACCGATGAATCCGGCATGCATCGGCTCGTGGCCCGATCCCCCACCGGACAGGAGGGCAACCTGACCGTCGGAGATGCGATAACGACGGGTGAGAAATCCGGGATCGGAGTGCCAGGTGACGTCGTCGGTGGCGGCGACGAAGCCGCGGAGGGCGTCGGCAACGAATGTTCGAGGGGAGTTGGAGAACATGACTCCACCCTAACCACCTGCGCCGCGTCCCTTCCTCGGTTCTGCGGGACCGATACAGTCGGGGCATGACTACCGTGACCTGGACGCTCGACTCATCGGACGGTGGGCAGTTGGCCGTTCGGACGGATGTCACCGGACGGGCAGCCAAGATGGGCCATCGCCTCACGATTGCGGTGACCTCCTGGACCGCGACAGTCGAGTGGTCGGGGGACGCACCCACCGCGATCACCCTCGTCGCCGAGGTGAGTTCACTCGATGTGGTCCATGCCGAGGGCGGACTGACACCGTGGCTCGGGCCCGAGAAGATCGTGGCGAAAGCCAACGCGCTCAAGAGCTTCGACGCCGACCGATATCCATCGATTCGATTTCGTTCAGAGGAGATCACCGCCGGCGACTCCGGATTCAGGCTGGCAGGCACGTTGGAGATTCACGGTGTGTCCAGGAAGATCACCGTGGACGTGAACGTCACCGACCTCGGCGATCGATGGCACATCGTGTCCGAAAGTATTGTGCGTCAATCGGATTACAAGATCACTCCGTATTCGCAGATGTTCGGAGCCATGAAGGTGGTGGACGAGGTGACCGTGACGTTCGACGCCGAGTATCGCAAGCCCTGAGCCTTTCCCATTCGCCTGTCATAGTGGACACTACGGCGATGAGTCGAAATCGATGGATGATCGGATCGTGCGTATCGGCCCTGTTGCTGACCGTTGCCCTGACCGCGGGCTGCAGCAGCCCAGCGACTTCGTCCCCTGATGGACCTCCCGGAGTGAACGTCAATGGCGTGGGAGAAGTCCAAGGTGCACCGGACACGTTGACGACCCAGATCGGCGTTCAGGCCACAGCCGAGGACGTCACCGCAGCCATCGAACAGGCCAATTCTGCCGTCGGTGACGTCACGGACGCAGTGATTGCGGCCGGCGTCACCCGCGAGGACATCCAGACTCAACAGGTGTCGATCGATCCGCAGTACTCGGGCGCATTGCCGGGCGGCACCTCGAACATCTCCGGATATCAGGCCACCAACACCTTGCAGGTCACGGTTCGCGACCTGTCGAAGGCGTCGGCAGTCCTGGGCGAAGCCACATCGGCCGGCGGAAACGCGACCCGAATCTCCGGGGTCTCCTTCAGGATCGACGACGATTCCGAGCTGATCGCCGATGCTCGGTCCAGGGCATTCGCCGACGCACGCGATCGCGCCGAGCAGTACGCGACGCTCGCAGGCGGCGAACTCGGTGACGTTCTGTCGATCACCGAGTCGATCACCGGCCAGGAGCAGGCGAGAACCTTCGGCGATTCCGCGAGTTCGGCAGACATGGCGGTGCCCATCGAACCGGGACAGCAGACCGTCAGCGTGTCCGTTTCGGTGAAGTGGGCGTTGAACTAAGACCCGGCGGGCGGTGGCAGGCGATAGTTCACCGGGGTGGCCGAGAAGTCCAGAGGATTACGGACGCCGTCGGCCACTGAACCCGGCACCTGGACCCGCGGCTCGAGCCCGAGTGATTCCGCGAACGCAAAGGCCTCGTCGATGGAATTGACCGGCCCAGCGGGAACGTTGCGGGCCATCAGTTCTCGATACCATTCGTCCGCGGTCCGCGTCTGCAATGCCGAGTTCACGATGTCCACCAACTGATCTCGATGTTCGACGCGCGCCGAGTTGGACGAGAAGCGTTCGTCCGCAGCTAATTCCGGGATTCCCAGCACGTCCGTCAGCTCCGAGAACTGCCGGTCGTTGCCCACTGCCAACGCGAGCGGACGGTCGGCGGTCTCGAACACCTCGTACGGCACCAACGAGGGATGCTTGTTGCCCATCGGGACGGGCACGACCCCTGCCCCGAGGTAGGCCGCCGACTGATTGCTCAGTGCGGACAGTACCGACGCCATCAGCGAGGTGTGCACCTGCTGACCCTCACCGGTCTGCGATCGATGATGCAGTGCCGCAAGGATTCCGCTGAGTGCATGCAGGCCGGTGACGATATCGACCATCGCCACTCCCACTTTCGTGGGCGTCGACGCATCGGGGCCGGTGACGCTCATGAGCCCGCCGACGGCTTGGACCACCAGATCGTACCCAGGGAGCGCAGCTCCTCCGCCGGTGCCGAAGCCAGAGATCGAGCAGTAGATCAGGCCCGGGTTCGATTGCGACACAGCTGAATAACCCAGCCCGAGGCGATCCATCGTTCCGGCGCGGAAGTTCTCGATCACGATATCCGCGCCCGAGACGATCTCGCGCGCCTCGGCTACGCCGCTCTCGGACTGCAGGTCGATGAACCTCGACGTCTTGTTGCGATTCACCGAGTTGAAATAGGTTGCCGTACCGGCGGAGTCGTACGGGGGACCCCAGGATCGGGTGTCGTCGCCGGTTCCGGGTCGCTCGATCTTGATCACGTCTGCGCCCATGTCGCCGAGCATCATTGTCGCGTACGGTCCGGCGAGCACTCGGGAGAAGTCCGCGACGACGAGCCCCGCGAGTGGACCGGTGGCAGGTGTCATCGGTCCACTGTATGACCCAGCGCCTAGGCGACCGCGAAGGACCGCTTCGCCAACCCGAACTGGAAGCCGGTGATCGCCGTGGTCACCGGAGCTTCCGGGTTCTCGGCAGCACCGAGAGTGACGAACAGCGGGGTGAAATGTTCGACGGTGGGATGTGCGTACGGCATTCCCGGTGCGGCGTTGCGGAAGTCCGCCAGTGTTCCGACGTCACCGCGCGCCAACGCGTCGGCCGCCCAGAGATCGAAGTCCTCGGACCACGTCGGGACAGTGTTGGTGCTGAAGTTCTCCCGCGAGAGGAACGGCAACCCGTGCGTCATGAATCCGGATCCGATGACCAGAACACCCTCGGCCCGCAGCTCTTTGAGCGCTCCGCCGATGCCCATCAGCCGATCGGGTGCATGGGTCGGCAGGCTCAATTGCAGAACGGGAACATCGGCGTAGGGGTACATGACCTTCAGCGGAACCCAGGCACCGTGATCGAGGCCGCGAGAAGTGTGCCGGTGCAGGTTCTCCGACGCGGGGATCGCCGCGGCGACGCGCGCGGCCAACACCTCGGCGTCGGGCGTCCGGTATTCCATCGAGAAGTAACGCTGAGCGAAACCGCCGAAGTCGTAGACCAGCGGGGTCGCGGCCGCCGACGCAGACAGACTCAGCGGGGCCTCTTCCCAGTGCGCGCTGACGATGAGGATCGCCTTCGGCTTGGGCATCGACTGCGACCAGGTGAACAGCTGGTCCATCCAGAGTGCGTCGTCGAACACCGGGGGCGCGCCATGGCTGATGTACAGGGCGGGCATCGGCCCGTCGTTCGGGGTCCACATCTGCTGTGACCGGCTCGCGGGTGCGGTATCGGCGAGAAACGCATCGAACGCTGCTCCCGCGATCGGCGGGTTTACGACAGATGTCATGAGGGGTCCTTCGAGTGCTTAGTTGAACCTTCAACCTAGCACTGGATTCCATTTTGCACAAGGCACCTCACACGCCCCTCACCACCTACAGTGACCAGGTGCCCAAGGTGACCCTGTCGCAGTACCCCACGCCCCTGGAACCAGCTCCCCGGCTGGCTGCGGCTCTGGGGCTCGGTCCGAACGATCTGTGGATCAAACGCGACGACCTTCTCGGGCCGGGCGGCGGCGGAAACAAGGTGCGCAAGCTCGAATGGCTCTGCGGGGCGGCGATCGAGGCCGGGGCCACCGCACTCGTCACCAGCGGCGCGGCCCAGAGCAACCACGCCCGGCTCACCGCGGCCGCAGGTGCACGACTCGGCCTCGACGTCGTACTGGTCCTGGCCGGCGCACCCCAGGCCAACGAGAACGGAAACATCGTGCTCGACGGCCTGTTCGGGGCACAGATCGTCTGGGCGGGCACCGACTCGCTGGACGAACGAGCCGCCGAGACCGCCGCCGAACTGGGCGAGGGGGCATCGCTGATCCCATTCGGCGGTACCTCGCTGGACAGTGTCGAGGGCTACGTCTCGTGCGCCGACGAGGTCCTGGCCGAAATCCCCGCAGTGCACACGATCGTCACAGCGGTCGGATCAGGAGGAACGATGGCGGGGCTCGTCCGACGCCTCGGTGCCGAACGCGTCCTCGGCGTCGACTGCGGCGCCGTCTCGGATCCGGTGGATCGTGTACTCCATTTCGCCAATCGGCCGATCGATCGGGAGCAGTTGAGATTCCGGCACGATCTCGTCGGCGAGGGGTATGCGGTGCTGTCGGATTCAGTCGCCGAAGCAATGACGTTGGTCGCCCGCACCGAGGGGCTCGTGCTCGACCCTGTCTATTCCGGGCGCGCTGCTGCCGGACTCGTTGCTGCCGTGAGGGATTCGATGATCTAGGCAGGTGAGCGAACAGTCCTGTTGCACTCCGGCGGCCTACCAGGACTGTTCGGCCACCGCGGCGCAGTCGAATTGGGCCTACGCCAGGCCGGTTACCCGACGGAAACTCGAACTCCAGACTGAGGTTCACACGGCTACTCCACAACGACGCGGCCACCACCGGGCAGGTTGGGAGTGTCCGTGACTTCCCCTGCCTCGATCACCGTCGCAGTTGCCTCGACCGGCCCCGACCCGACGCTGACGCCGTGCTGAAAGAACAAGAACGCCTGCACGGGCCTGAGCTCCGTGGTGGGCGCGGCCGACGCGATACCCGCCGACCCCAGCGTCAGGGCTCCTGCAACCAACGGTGCCGCCACGAGGCGAGTGATTACTTTTCTCGAAAACACGATGCTCCCCATTCCGTTGAATTCGTCCGATGTCCGAGAACATCGCGCAACGGACCAGGTGGTGTGCAAACCCCTCGGGCCCTAGGCTCGGCGATATGCCTGGTGCTGTCTATCGCGCACCGATGCCGGACGGCGTCGAGCGTGCCCTCACCTACGGACTCTGCGGAATGTCGGCCGACGACGAACGATCGCTACGACGGGTCGAGCGCTTCGAGCAGGTTCCGGACGGCTCTTTCGTCTGGACGCGAACCGCGCGTGGCGAGTACTTCCTCGGCCGAATCTCCGGTCCACTGCGGGAAGATCACAGCGCCGACGCGGTGGCGTCGAACATGATGTTCGTACGGGACTGCGAGTGGACCGGCGAACCCGTTCCCGTGCACGAGGTGCCCGCCGCCACGCTCCGCACGTTTGCCCGCGGCGGGCGAAACTTTCAGCAGACACACGACCCGCAGGTCGCCGCGGAGTCGACTAGCGTGTGGCGAACGCGAGGTCGCTGACCTGGGGATCGATCTGCACAACCGAGTAGCCCTGGATCTCGAACTTGTTCTCGCCCTCGGGCGGTCCGAGCACGGCGCGAACTATCAGGGTGGCGACAGCGGCGACGAGTGCGATCGCGACCACCACCGCCGCGACGATCAGCAGGGTGCGGGGTCCGCCGAACAGGTTCTTCGAGCTCATGGGTCCATCATGGCCCACTCGGAACAGAGAACGAGCCGCGCGGTGGACTTCGACGCAGTAATTCGACCGCCTGGTTCTTGACTAGAGTTGGCCCGGATGCTCGCCCGCGCCCGACGAGTCGACCAGCAGCGAACGGGAGAACGTGCCGTACTACCATTCCGATCTCGACTCCGACGAGGTCATGTTCCAAGTCGACGGTGACAACGAGGCCCGCACCGGTATCGGCCTGGGACCGAACCGATGATCCCTCAGTTCTTCCGTCGACTGTGCGACGACGCCGCCGTCTTCCCACCTGGCAACGCGCCGCTCGATGTCGCTGTGCAGCAACATCTCGAGTACCGAGCCAGTACGTTCGCTGATCTGGTCGGTCTGCTCGTCGTACCCATCGATCGAGTGACCGAGCTCGAATTGGGCACTCGGATGCAGGTGTCGTTGACTGCTCCGCACGGTCCCGGCACTGTCGAGGCCGGCCTCCGCGCGGCCGACCGTACGGCCGGAGTGACGGTCGTGGCCATCGAAGTGGAAGTTCCCGACGGCACCGACATCGACGCACTGCGCGCCATCACCCAGGACATCGACATCTATGTCGAGATTCCCCGGGACTCTCGACGCGACCATGTCTTCGACGCCGTGGACGAGCGCGGGTACCGCGCGCTGTTCAGGACCGGCGGCGTCACCGCCGACATGCATCCGAGCGAGCACGAACTGGCGTCGGAGATATACGAGGCTGCCAAACGAGAGATTCACTTCAAGGCTATCGCCGGACTGCACCACGCGGCCCGAAACACCGACCTTCACAACGGTTTCGAGCAACACGGCTTTCTCAACGTGATACTTGCGGCCGAGGCCGCGCACAGCGGGGCTCGGGTCGGCGAGCTCGAAAAGATACTGGCGATCCGGGACGAGGAGGTCCTCGCCGGGATTGTGGCCGGTGTCGAAGGTGAACGCGCCTTCGCCTCGTTCGGAACGTCCAGTATCCGTGAGCCGCTCGACGACCTCGTTCGCCTGGGACTCGTGCCACCTCAGTGACGAAGAAGCGCGGTCGATAACTCACATCGCCATCTCCACCGATTCACGGCACAGTGCGGACAGCGATCATCACCACCTACCTCCCCGCTACGCACGCATGGCGTCACTGCAGCGTCAGGAAGGCTGCCCCAGCCGGTTGATTCCGCTCAGATCCCGAGCGACCCCGCCAGCGTCGGCCAACTCTTGGGCAGCTGGTCCACCCAGTACGGCCACGAGTGGGTTCCGGTCTCGGTGAAGTCGAATGTCGCCGGGATGTTCAACTGACCGAGTCGGTCCGCAAGTCGGTGGGTGCAGTAGTTCGCGCCCACCTCGATGAGGCCGCCGACCACTACGACATCCAATGCTGCTGCACTGTCGAAACTTTCGTGGGGTCCCGGCGCTCCGGTTCCCACCGACACGTACACGTCCGTGCCGCGCAGACTCTCTGCATTGACGACCGAATCGTGCTCCGCCCAAGCAGGATCGAGAGGTCCGCCCCACATGTTGTCGGCATTTCCACCGAAGGCTCCGACGATCGCCCGAATGCTCGCCTGGCCCAACGGCTCCGAGGACGCGAAGCACCCACTGTACGACGCCACCCCGGAGTAGACATCCGGGTTACGTGCGGCCAGCATCATGGCCGACTGCGCGCCCATCGACAGTCCCGCAATTGCGTTGCGTCCGTTGCCGTCCAGCGCCGCGTCGATCAGGGGTGGCAGTTCCTCGGTGAGGAACGTTTCCCATTGATATCGGCCGAGTTTCGGATCGTCGCGCTGCCAGTCGGTGTAGAAGCTGCCGGGGCCGGCGAGCGGCAGCACGACGTTGACGTTCTTGTCTGCGAAGAACTCGGCTGCGCCACCTTTGCGCAGCCACATGCTGTTGTGCGGATCCTCTTCACCGATACCGCTGAGCATGTACAGCGTCGGCCTCGGCCCAGTGTTCACCGCCGGAGTCAACACCTGCACCTCGACGATTGCGCCCATGGCGGGCGATTCCACACTCAGCGTCCGCAGGGTGTCGGACGCGATCGCGGTGTCGACGATGCGCGCAGCAGAGTCGACCGGATCGGCGGCAGCCACGCCGATCGAGGACAACGACATCGCCGCGACGACGACGAACGGGGTGAAGACGCGTCGACGACGCATGGCGATCCTCCGGAAAATCTCGAGGGAAACAGCGAATCGACACGGAGCATCGCACAAGTTCGGACGGGATAGAACGTCGAACGCGAAGTCCATCGAATTCACAGACCGGGACCCTGCCGATGCATCCAGATTAAATCAGTCTCCCTGTTTTGCAGCACTTTTCGGGCGCAGCACTCGATTTCGAGCAAACAGTTAGTGCACGAACCATTCGTGCACTAACTGATCTGCTAACCTGGTCGTCGTGACCACCACCGACGACCCACTCGCACTCGATCGGCAAGTCTGCTTCGCGCTCGCCGTCGCCAACCGTGCTGTGCTGTCGGTGTATCGGCCACTGCTCGAGCCGATGGGGCTGACACATCCGCAGTATCTGGTGATGCTGGCACTGTGGGGCGAGTCGCCGATGTCGGTCAAAGCCATCGGATCAGCGTTGCAGCTCGACTCGCCCACGCTCTCGCCGCTCCTCAAGCGTCTGGAATCGATGGGGCTACTGTCCCGCAAGCGAAGCCCGGAGGACGAACGCGTCCTGCTGGTCGCGCTCACCCCGGCTGGGACCGCACTGAGAACGAGGGCCGAGAAGATCCCGCCCGCCGTCGTGGAGAAGCTCGGCGCGTCACTGGCCGAACTCGACGATCTTCGACGGGTCCTCACCCGTGTCAACGACGCGGCCATCGCAGCAGGAGCACTGTCATGAACACGAACCGCAACCGTCCGTCCTTCGGTCAGTGGCTGGGCTACGCCGTCCTCGCCCGCAAACTACCCGATTCCCTGCAGGATTGGGTTCGATGCGACCTCGTCGGGCCGGGTGCGACGCCGCGTCACATCCTGCGGTCGATGATTCCGTTCCTGCCCATCTTCGTCGGGTTCTTCGTCCTCTTCCCCGGAGCGATCTGGCTACGCGCCTCGATGGTGCTGCTCAGTTTGCTGCTCGCGCTGTTCTACACCGCCGCCTACATGGACCAGAACCGCGCCCGTCGCCTCGAAATCCACGGGCTACCAGCTGATTTGAAGAGTGTCAAGAAGATGGCCGAAATGCAACGCGAGCGCGAGAACTATCGCCGCAATCACTGACCCTCGCGGCTGAGCCCAGCGGTGAAGTCGTCGGCAATCATAATTGCCAGGTCGCGGGTTTTGCGGTTCGAGTTCTGCGACAGCTCGGTCAGTTGGGTGAAGGCAGCGTCAGCGTCGATTCGGTACACCGACATCAGGATTCCCACGGCACGGCCGATTGCTGCGCGGGTGTCGAGGGCGCTGCGTAGTGTCGCGGCCTGGTTGTCGCTTTCTTCGAGCAATTGCTCACGCATACGGGACAGTTCGAGGTGCACCCGAATTCGAGCGACCAGCTCGCGGTCGTGGAACGGTTTGACGATGTAGTCGTCGGCACCGCGCCCGAGGCCGTCGAGCACGAAGTCGGTTCCCGCTCGTGCAGTCACCAGGATCACCGGTACTCGCTGCAGCGCGTCATCGCGGCGGATGTCGTCCACCAGGTCCAGTCCGCTGCGTCCGGGCAGCATGACGTCGGTGAGCACCAGTCCCGGTGTCGTCGAGCGCGCACGATCGAGCGCGGTCTCGACATCACCTGCGGTCGTGATGGTCCAGCCTTCGTGGGTGAGCAGCCGGACGAGATAGTTGCGCATGTCGATGTTGTCTTCGACGAGCAGTATGTCTGCGCGGTCGGTGGTGACCGTTGCCGGTTCTTGCGGTGCGAAGATCGCGGACACCGAATCCACAACCGGGATCGGTCTCTCGACGCCCACGGTGGACTCGACGGGCAGTCGAGGTACGACCACGGTGAAGGTACTGCCCACGCCCACCTGGCTGTCGACGTCGATCCGTCCGTCCAGGACCGTGACCAGATCCGACACGAGCGCGAGTCCGATCCCGGACCCTTCGATGCTGTGAGCACCGGACCGTTCGACCCGGTGGAACCGATCGAATATTCGGGGCAGATCGTCTTCGGGAATGCCGAGGCCGGTGTCTGCGACGACCAACCGAATCGCGTCCGCGCCGGTGACGAGGCGGACGGAGATGCGGCCGGCCGGGGTGTATTTGACGGCGTTCGCGACCAGGTTGAAGACGACCTTCGCCCACATCTCGCCGTCGGTGAGAACGACCACGTCCTCGGCCGCGTCGACAACGAGCTCCAGGCCCTGATCCGACACGACCGCCGCGAACATCGACGCGCAGTCCCATATCACCGCAGCCAAGTCGGTGGGCTCGAGGCGAGCGCGCAGCTGACCGGCGTCGGCACTGACCGCGTCGAGCAGGTCGTCGACGAGACGTCGAAGCCGAGTCGACGCGCGATGGACGACGTCGAGCGAGTCGCGGTCGACGTCGGTCAGCGTCGACGTGGTGCTCTCGCGCACGGAGTCCAGCGGGCCGGCGAGCAGGGTGAGCGGAGTTCGAAACTCGTGGCCTACGTTTTCGAGCAGTCGAGTCTTGGCCTCGTCGGCCTCGGCCAGCGCCGCAACGCGACGCCGCTCCATCTCGAAAGCATGCGAGGCGGTCAATGCCGTGGACACTCGCTCGGCCACTGCGACGAGGAACGAGGTGGCGGAATCGTCGCGGGCCCGAAATACATCGACTCCGACCAGCAAAGCACCGATGGGTCGAGCATGTCCGGCCAGCGTCAGCGGAACGATCACCGCATTCGTGACCGTTCCGTCCACGTCGACGGTCGCGCGGGTGACCCGACCGTCCGAGACCTCGACAACGTCGGCGAGGTCCCAGGTAGCGGCCTCGCAGCCGAGGGCGCCTGCGGTCGCGATGTGCTCGAGTTCCCCGTCGTCGGCAAGATCGCGTCGCAGGTACGCCGCCACCAACGGAAATTCACGTGCTTCGTTGCCCAGCGCATCGATTGCCGCGCGGCAGATGCCGACCGGGCCACCGGTATCGTCGCCGGTCAGCGATCCGAGGGCGAGGAGCGCGTGCATGCGGCGCTCGCCGAGCACCTGCATCGTCACCTCCGTCGTGGCAACGAACACACCCAGCACCGTGCCGCCCGGTCCGAAGATCGGGCTGTACGAGAAGGTCCAGTACGTCTCCTCGGGGTAGCCGTACCGCTCCATGACGAACAGCTGGCGAACACCGTGCACTGGCTCGCGGCCGTCCACCACCTGCGCACACAGCCCCCCGACGTAGTCCCACATCTCGGACCAGCTTTCGCTGGCCCGCTGACCTGCAGCCCGCGGAAACTTGTCGCCGAGAAAGTTCGTGTAGGAGTGGTTGAAGATCTGCACCAGGTGCGGACCCCACCAGATCAGCATCGGGATTGTCGACGGCAGGACGGTGCGCACGGCCGTCACCAGCTCGTCCGGCCAACTCTCCACCGGTCCCACGTCGGTGGACGCCCAATCCAGCTCGCGAAATCTGGCGTCGGTGGGGTTGTCGCCCGGAAATAGTTCGTCCAACCGGGCCGAACCATCGTCGGGTCGTGCGGAGTTCATCGCCTCGTCCTTCTCGACCAGCGTTCCGCGGGAGTTCGGCGGTCGCATTCTCGGCATCGACAGTAGCCGAGCGCCCGGTACGCAGGCGTTTCGCTCATCCCCCGTGGGGGTACTGGGGCGAGCATGCCCTCCTCATCAAGTCTCCCGTACCCCCTGGGCGTCTCGCGTCTGTCGAACGACGGTGCCAACCTTGCCGTCTACTCCGAAACAGCGGACTCGGTGTCCGTGGTCGTACTGAACGACGACGGGACAGAACGCAGCACGACACCGTTGACGCTTCGCACCGGTCATGTCTTCCACGATCTCGTGCCCGACGTCACGCCGGGAGCCCGCTACGGTCTCCGAGTCGACGGCCCATGGGACCCGGCATCAGGATTGCGGCACAATGCGGCGAAGTTGCTACTCGATCCGTATGCCACCGCCATCACCGGCCAGGTCGACTGGAACGAGTCGGTCTTCTCGCATCTACACGACGAGCCGGAGACCCGCAACGACGAGGACTCGGCTCCGTTCATGCCGTATTCCGTTGCGGTGCAGTCGAATTTCGATTGGTCCGGCGACGAGTCGCCGCGCACACCACTGGACAAGACGGTCGTCTACGAGGTGCATGTCAAGGGATTCACCGCCACCAATCCTGATGTACCCGAGGACATTCGGGGGACGTACGCCGGACTGGCGCACCCCGCCGCTATTGCTCATCTGAAGCGCATCGGGGTCACGGCAGTGGAGCTGCTGCCGATCCACCAGTTCGTCCAGGATTCGCATCTCCTGGAAGAGGGTCGACGCAATTACTGGGGATACAACTCCATCGGCTTCTTCGCCCCGCACAACGAATACAGCAGCAGCGGCGACACCGGCGGCCAGGTGGACGAGTTCAAGGCACTGGTCAAAGCCATGCACGACAACGACATCGAGGTCATTCTCGACGTCGTCTACAACCACACCGCCGAGGGCAACCACCTCGGACCGACCCTCTCGCTCAAGGGGATCGACAACGGCTCGCACTACCGACTGGTCGACGACGACCGAAGCGCGTACTACGACATCACCGGCACCGGCAACAGCCTCAACGTCGGCCACCCCGCCGCCCTGGCGCTGATCCTGGACTCGCTGCGGTACTGGGTGACGGAAATGCACGTCGACGGCTTCCGGTTCGACCTCGCGAGCACACTGACCCGTCAGGACTCGGACCTCGACGTGCACAGCGCTTTCCTGAGCATCGTGCATCAGGATCCGACGCTCGCTCCGGTCAAACTCATCGCCGAGCCGTGGGACACCCAGGGCTACCAGGTGGGCGGCTTCCCGGCTCGGTGGTCGGAGTGGAACGGCAAGTTCCGCGACGACGTTCGAGACTTCTGGCGCGGCGAGAGCGGCGCACTCCCGGCACTGGCGCAACGCGTCACCGGCAGCCCCGATGTCTACGAAAGCACCCGGCGCCCCACGTTGGCGAGCGTCAACTTCATCACCGCCCACGACGGTTTCACGCTGGCGGACCTGAACTCCTACGACGACAAGCACAACGAGGAAAACGGCGAAGACAGTCAGGACGGCGAATCCGACAATCGCTCGTGGGGTTGCGGCGCCGAGGGACCGACCGACGACGAGGGCGTCAATGCACTGCGCGCCCGCCAGCAGCGCAATCACCTGGCGACGCTGTTGCTCTCGGCCGGAGTACCGATGATCCTCGGCGGCGACGAGCTGGGCAGGACGCAGAACGGCAACAACAATGCCTACTGCCAGGACAACGAGGTCTCCTGGTTCGATTGGAGCGCAGCCGATCAGGAGCTCATCGACTTCACGACCCATCTGATTGCGCTTCGTGACGAGCACCCGGCACTACGCCCCACATGGTTCCGACACGACAGTGATTCGGAGGAAGAGGGAGCCGGGCCGGACACCGTCGACTTCTACCGCGCCGACGGCGAGAAGCTCTCCGACGAGGATTGGTCCGACGGCAATGCGCACAGCATCCTGGTGCTCATGCGCGCCGGCGAGGGCGATGCGTCGTTCGCGTGGATGGTCAATGCCTCACCCGGAACCGTCGACTTCACGTTGCCGAAGGGCACATGGACACAGTCGATTTCGAGTGATCCCGATCAGGCATACGAGGCGGGCGGTCCGTCGATCCTGATTCGTGAGCACTCGTTCACGTTGCTGCAGGGCTGACCGGTCCATCGGTCGAGAACCTTTTGCCACTCCTCCGATTCGGAGCGTCCGGCCCACGCGATGTAGCCGTCGGGCCGGACGAGGATGGCCGGGCCGTCATCGCTCCGGTGAGCAATATCCGTTCTTGGGCAGTCTTTCTCACCGATCAGAAGAAAGTCGTGCGCACGCAGCTCGTCGGTGACCGTGCCCTGGGCCAACGGGATTCGTACCGCGCGGGTCCCCACCAGGGCGTGCTCACCGCGCTTGTGCACATACGAGATCCCTACCCCCGAGAACATTCCCGCGATCTTGCCCACCGCGCGCTTGTTGCGGAGCATTCGAGCGGACACCACGTTACGTAGTGCCTGTGCGATCATCGAGCGCAGCAACAACATTCGGATGGTTACGCCACTACTGCGCAGCACCAGCTTTCCTACCGGATGCCGTTCGTCGTGGTAGGTGTCGAGGATCTTCTCGTCGGCACCGCCGAGGACGGCGGCAAGCTTCCAGCCGAGGTTCATCGCGTCCTGGATTCCGGTGTTCATGCCTTGCCCTCCTGCAGGCGAATGCACGTGTGCCGCATCGCCTGCCAGAAGCACCCGACCCACCCGGTAGCGTCGAACCTGCCGTTCGTCGCAGGAGAAGCGCGAACTCCATCGCACGTCGGTCCAGCCGTAGTCGGTTCCGACCGCGCGCCGCAGCACCTCACGAAGCCGAGACACGTCGAGCGGTGCATTCTCGTCCGCGTCGTCGGTGCCGTCCCATGCGATCACACGGAACCATCCGTCGCCGAAGGGAGCGACGAAGGCGAAGCAGTCCTTGCCTGCGTCGACGTTGATCAGACCGTTGGGCGGGTCGGTCAGCCGCACGTCCGCGAGCATGATCGACCGCAACAATTCCTTGCCGGGGAAGTCGAGTCCCATCGACGCGCGGACGACACTGTGCACCCCGTCGGTTCCGGCTACATACGACGCCGTCCATTCCTGCGCGCTGCCGTCGGCCGCGCTCCCACTCACCACGACTCCGTCTGCGTCCTGCTCGACACCGGTGACAGTCACCCCACGCAGAATCCGCGCACCGGATGCCCGCGCGTACTCCTCGAGTCGCCGGTCCACGTTGCACTGCGGTGTGATCAGCAGATACGGAAACTGCGACGGTAGTACTCCGAGGTCAAGGGACAGCCCGTTCCAGAGTTTCAATCCCGACGCATGCACTCCGGTGGTGAGCAGGTCCTCAGCCAGACCACGACTGTCGAGAACCTCCAGCGTGCGGGCATGCACTCCGAAAGCCCGCGACAGCGGTGACGGTGCATCGTGCTTCTCGAGCACGGTCACCGTCCGGCCGGCACGCGCGAGTTCCCCGGCCAGCATGCAGCCCGCGGGACCTGCACCGACGACGATCACGTCCGAATGGTTCATGACGGGCTCCCACTGTGAGTCAAGCTTGGTCAACGCTTGTTGACTTCTGACGATAGACCCACCGACAGCCGTGGTCAACGGCCGTTGACTTAGGCTGTCCAGATGGCCGAACGACAACCTCGATCCGCAGCCGCAACTCGAGCACGCATTCTCGACGCCGCCCGCGCTCAATTCGCTACCGACGGCTACGACCGCACCACCATGCGATCCGTCGCCGGCACTGCGGGCGTCGACGCAGCCATGGTCGTGCGGTACTTCGGGACCAAGGAGGCACTGTTCGTCGAAGCCGCCACGTTCGTGGTCGACATTCCGGACCTCAGCGGTGTTGCGTCCGAAGATCTCGCAGAAGTGTTGATGACCAGATTCTTTCAGATCTGGGAGGAGGACGGTACCTTCCTCGCCCTGCTCCGAGCCGCCGCCACCAACGCCGCAGCCGCAGCGGCGATGCAACAGGTGTTCGCGACCCAGGTTGCGCCCGCCCTGGCCGCCGTCACGGTCGACCGGCATGCGGAACGCGCTGCGCTCGTCGGAACCCAGGTACTCGGCCTGGCATTCGCTCGCTACATCCTTCAGGTTCCGCCACTGGCGGGGATGAGCCAGGAGCAGTTGGTTCGGTGGGTAGGGCCGACGCTGCGGCGCTACCTCACCGAACCACTCGACTGACTGCTCAGCTCACCCCGGCACGCACGTCCGGTGCCCCGAGTCGGGCTGCATCGGCAGTGTCGTCATCAGGCTGCTGCTGCGAATCCCGTTCTGCCAGAACACGAAGCCGATAGTGCTCGATCTCCTCGGCAACGTGCTGGTCGTCCCATCCCAGGATAGGTGCCACCAGCCGGGCCACCTCGTCGGCGGCCGCTTCACCACGATCGGGAACCTCGATGGAGATGCGGGTACGACGCGTCAGAATATCTTCGAGGTGCCGCGCGCCTTCATGACTCGCGGCATAGACGGCCTCGGCTTTCAGGTACTCCGGTGCACTCTCGAGAGGTTTGCCGAGCTCGGGATCGGCGTCGATGAGATCCAACAACTCACCCATCAGAGTGCCGTACCGACCCAGCAGATGCTCGACGCGTGAGACGCGCATCCCCGTGCGTTCGGCCGTGAGAGCACGGGAGTTGAACGCCCCGAGGTAACCGTCGGCACCGACGAGGGGAATGTCCTCGGTGACGCACTTCGGTACCGTCCGCTCGAGCCCGTGCACCGCGGCATCGACTGCATCCTTGGCCATCACGCGGTAGGTGGTGTACTTGCCACCCGCGATGACGGTCAGTCCGCGGACTGGGCTCGACACCGCATGCTCCCGGGAAAGGGTGCTGGTGGAATCGGATTCGCCGAACAACAACGGACGCAGACCTGCGTAGACCCCGACGACGTCGGTCCGGTCCAGCGGATCGGCCAGCAGCTTGTTCACATGTCCGAGGATGTAGTCGATGTCGCTCTGGCTCGCGGCCGGGTGAGCCAGATCGAGCTTCCAGTCGGTATCGGTGGTACCGATGATCCAGTGACTGCCCCACGGGATGACGAACAGCAGGCTCTTCTCGGTACGCGTGATGATTCCGGTGGCACTGTTGATGCGATTGCGTGGCACCACCAGGTGCACACCCTTGGACGCGCGAACCTGGAATTGTCCACGCCCACCGACCATCTGCTGAATCTCGTCGGTCCAGACACCCGCAGCATTGATGACCTGCTTGGCCCGCACCTCGAAGGAGCGGCCCGTTTCGAGGTCGCTCGCCACGACGCCGACAACCTTGTCGTCCTCTCTGAGGAACCCCGTGACGCGAGTGCTGTTGGCGCACAATGCACCATAGGCTGCCGCGGTGCGAGCGAGCATCATCGTGTGCCGTGCGTCGTCGACCTGACCCTCGTAGAACTTCACCGACCCGCGAATAGCCGAGCGCTTGCCGGACGGGAAGGACTCGAGAGTCTTCTTCTTGCCGAGATGCTTGTGGTGGCTCGGAACACCGCGTCCGGCACCCATGACGTCGTACACGCCGATGCCGAGCCCTACGTACGGACGGTCGATCACCTTCTCCAGCGGATAGATGAACGGCACCGGACGAGCGAGGTGCGGGCACAGCTTGTTCAGTACCAGCGAACGCTCCTTCAGCGCCTCGAACACCAACGCGAAGTTGAACTGTTCGAGATAGCGAAGACCGCCGTGGAAGAGCTTGCTGGAGCGGCTTGACGTACCGGCCGCGTAGTCACGCGCTTCGAGCAGGCCCACCTTCAACCCGCGGGTCACTGCGTCCAACGCTGTTCCCGCGCCGACGACGCCGCCGCCGATCACCAGGATGTCGAGCTCTTCCGACTCCATCCTCGCCAGCGCATCCGTGCGCGACTGCGGACTCAAAGCCGTTGTGGTGGAACTCATTCTTCATCAACCCAATCGAGAGTACGTGTTACTGCCTTCTTCCAGCCGGCGTACAACTTCGCCCGCTGGTCTTCGTCCATGGACGGGGTCCATGTCTTGTCCTCGGCCCAGTTCTGGCGAATATCGTCTTCGCTCTCCCAATAGCCTACGGCCAGCCCGGCGGCGTAAGCCGCTCCGAGAGCAGTGGTTTCGGCCACGACGGGCCGCACCACATCGACGTTAAGGATGTCGGACTGGAACTGCATCAGCAGCTCGTTGACGACCATTCCGCCGTCGACCTTGAGTACTTCGAGATCGACACCGGAGTCGGCGTTCATCGCCTCGATCACCTCACGCGTCTGATATGCGGTGGCTTCGAGGACGGCACGGGCCAGGTGGCCCTTGTTGACGAACCGCGTCAATCCCACGATGGCACCGCGGGCATCCGAGCGCCAGTGCGGAGCGAAGAGTCCGGAGAACGCGGGCACGAAGTACGCGCCGCCGTTGTCGTCCACCGAACGTGCGTCGGTCTCGATGTCCGCGGCGGAGGAGATCATTCCCAGGTTGTCGCGCAGCCACTGCACGAGCGAGCCCGTCACGGCGATGGAACCTTCGAGCGCGTACACCGTCGGCTGGTCGCCGATCTTGTAGCAGACCGTGGTCAGCAGGCCGTTCTTGCTCATGACCTTTTCGGTGCCGGTGTTGAGCAGCACGAAATTGCCTGTGCCGTAGGTGTTCTTGGCCTCACCTGGAGACAGGCAGGCCTGTCCGAAGGTGGCTGCCTGCTGATCGCCCAGGATGCCGGAGATCGGCACTCCACTGAACGGTCCGCGCTCACGACCGGTGCCGTACACCTCGGAGCTCGAGCGGATCTCGGGCATCATCGACATCGGGATGTCCATGTCGGCGCAAATGCTCTCGTCCCACTGCAGGGTGTCCAGGTCCATCAGCAGGGTGCGCGAGGCATTGGTCGGATCGGTGTAGTGCAACCCGCCGTCGACACCGCCGGTCATGTTCCACAGCACCCAGGTGTCCATGTTGCCGAAACACAGTTCTCCCGCTTCGGCTTTCGCCCGAGCACCGTCGACGTTGTCGAGGATCCACTTGATCTTCGGGCCGGAGAAGTAGGTGGCCAAGGGCAGTCCGGTCTTGGCGGTGTACTTGTTGGCGTCGCCGCCGCCCAGCGCCGTGGCGATGCGATCGGTACGGGTGTCCTGCCAGACGATGGCGTTGTAGATGGGCTTGCCCGTCTCGCGTTCCCACACGAGCGCCGTCTCACGCTGGTTGGTGATACCGACTGCGGCGATGTCCTCGCGCGTCAGGTCCGCTGCGGCCATGGCACCGGCCGCGACGGCGCGCACGTTGTCCCAGATCTCCGACGCGTCGTGCTCGACCCAGCCGGCCTGAGGAAAGATCTGCTTGTGTTCCTTCTGATCGACGGCGACGACGGTGCCCGCGTGATCGAAGATCATGCAGCGTGAAGACGTGGTTCCCTGATCGATCGCGGCGACGTACTTTCCTGCGAACTCGCTCATGGCTTTTCTCCTGTGGTCTGGGTGTCGGCTGGGAGTCGAGATGCTGTCTCGGGCGTCGAGCCCTCTTGTTTACGTAGGTTCTTCCCGATGAGCAGGTCGTACAGGAGTACTCCTATCGGTCCGCCTACGAGAGGTCCGACAATCGGGACCCAGAAGTAGAGGCCGCCGTATTGGTCTCGCCATGCTCCACCGTATCCGGTGATGTACGACGCCAGGCGAGGTCCGAAATCTCGGGCCGGATTGATCGCGTAGCCGGCATTGGTCGCCCAGGCGAAGCCGATGGCGACGACGATGAGGCCCACGATCAGCGGTGCCATATTGGCCATCGGTGCGGTTCCCATCGAATCGGTCACGGCCACAATGAGGAACAGCAGGATCGCAGTGCCGATGATCTGGTCGATCAGGGCCGAGGACACGCTGACCGGCAGAGTTCCGTTACCGGGAAGCGTGGAGAAGATGGTCTGGGTCGCCGTGGTGTGCCCTGGGTCCACCGCGTTGATCATGTCGTTGTAGTTCCAGCGCACCAGCAGCGCGGCCACGAAGGCACCTGCGGTCTGCGCGAGAATGTACGGGGCAACCATCTTCCAGCTGAATCCACGGAAGAGTGCGAACGTGATCGTGACCGCGGGGTTGAGGTGCGCGCCGGTTATGCGACCCGCGACGTAGATGCCGAACATCACGCCCAGCCCCCATGCCCAGGCAATCGAATCGTGGTCACCGAGACTTCCCGATTCACCCCCCGACACGACCTGCGCGACGACGCCGACGCCGAACAGAATGAGAATCATGGTTCCGGCGAACTCGGCAGCCATGTGCGCCGGCAGTCCCCATTCCGGTTCCTTACGAGCCATTGTGTAGCCTCCGCAAAGTTGGTGATGCACGCCACATTGCGTGCTGTTTGCCACGCTAGACGTCCTGCACTGCGTTGCACAGCTGATGCACATACGTGCAATTCGGTCGTACACTGGTGCCGGTGACGGACCCCGACATCACTCCCGAATCCGACCTGCGGACCGGCCACGCCACCCAGGCCGCCCGGCTGTATTACTTCCAGGACATGACGATGGCGGCGATCGGCCGTGAGCTGGGTGTCTCTCGTTCGACAGTCTCACGGCTGATCACCTTCGCGCGGGCGTCGGGACTGGTGGAAATCAAGATCTCGACACCGCTCGGGCAGGCACCGCGGATCGAGCGGGCGTTCGCCGATCTGTACGACATCCGTGCACACGTCGTCCCCGTCTCGGAGACGGTGGACGAATTGCAGCGCCTCGATCGTGTCGCCACGTTCGCCGGTCGACTGCTGACATCGTTCTTCGAGTCCGACATGGTGATGGGCGTTGCCTGGGGAACCACCGTCAGCGCCGTCAGCCGCAAGCTGGCACCCAAGAGAACCCACAACTCGACCGTCGTACAGCTCAACGGGGCAGCAAACACCCGCACCACCGGAGTCTCCTACGCAACCGACATCATCAAAACCTTCGCCGACGCCTACGGCGCTGTGGCACAGGGTTTTCCGGTTCCGGCATTCTTCGATTACCCCGAGACCCGCCGACACCTGTGGCGTGAACGCAGCATCAAGCGAGTACTCGAGCTGCAGGATCGGATGAACCTGGCCGTGTTCAGCATCGGCGTCATGAGCGGAGCCGTGCCGAGCCACGTGTACAGCGCCGGCTACCTCGAACCCGAGGACGGTGCCGAACTCCGACGTGACGGCGTCGTCGGCGACATCGCCACCGTGTTCCTACGCTCCGACGGCAGTTACGACCGCATAGCGTTGAACGACAGGTCCAGCGGGCCGAGCCTCGACCGACTCAAAGCCGTTCCGCGCCGGGTCGCGATCGTGGCCGGGGAATCCAAACTCGACGCTCTCACAGCGGCCCTGCGCGGTGGTCTGATCACCGATCTGGTGATCGACGACATCAGCGCCGCGAACCTGGTATTGCGCTCACGAATCTGAGGTCCTTCCAGCCGGATCGGAGAACCGATCACCCCTGCTGTCGGGTGCGCGCATCTGATCCGACCTGAATACGGGCACGCACTCGACAACACGGGCGCGCCCCGAACTGTGATCCACGCCTCACCTCCAAGCGCTCTGATAGGTGCATCTCGAATTGAGTCTCGGATCAGTAAGTGTGACGCGATGTACCACTAAAGTTCGCGGCATGGTTGACGCTCTCGATCCGTGCTTCCCGTGACCGGCACCCCCTTGCCGATGCAGAACCGGCTTCTCGGAATTGCACTCGTGGTCCTCATCGTCGTGTTCGTCGGGTGGAGCGTCACGTCGTACAACAAGACGTTCGAGGACGTCGTGACCGTCTCCCTGGAGACCGACAGCGTCGGCAACGCCCTCCCCCGCAATGCCGACGTCAAGGTGCGCGGCATGATCGTCGGCGAGGTCCGATCGGCGACGACAACCGATGGCGTCGTGACTTCCGAGTTGGCGATCCAGCCGGACATGGCCGAGATGATTCCGTCGAACGCCACCGCGCGGCTTCTCCCCAAGACACTGTTCGGCGAGCGGTACGTGTCGCTGATACTCCCGGACGGCGCACCGGCCTCGCCGATCGGTGAGGGCACTGTCCTCGAGCAAGATCGCAGCGGCAATGCCATCGAGGTGGGGCAGCTGCTCGACGGCCTGTTGCCGTTGCTCCAAGCCGTGCCGCCGCAGGACCTGTCGAACACTCTCGGTGCGTTGGCGCAGGGTCTGAGCGGTCGCGGCGAGGAACTCGGTCTCACCATCGACCGCCTGCAGAACATCTTCGCCGGGCTCAACACCGAACTTCCCGCGATCCAGCAGGATCTGCGCGGTCTCGCAGACTTCTCACAGACTTACTCCGATGCGGCCCCCGAGTTGATCAACGCGCTGGACAATCTGCGGACCACCGGCAACACCGTCGTCGAGAAGCGCCCGGCCCTCGAGACGCTCTACTCCTCGGTCACCTCGGCCGCGGGCACCACCGCAGATTTCCTCGACGCCAACTCCGCCGACGTCATCGGACTGGCCGCGAATTCGCGCGAGGCGCTCGAGGTGTTCGCCGAATTCTCGCCTGCTCTCGGCTGCACCGTCTCACAGTTCGCCGAGGGTGCCAGGCGCGGCAAGGTCCTGCTCGGCGACGGTGACGAGTATCCCGGCATCAACGTTTCGATGCCGCTGGTCAATCCGAAGGGGCGCTACCTGCCCAACCAGGACGAACCGAGACTGTTCGAGCAAAACCGAGGCCCGAGCTGCTACTCGTCCCTCGATCGCTATGCCGGCGAGTACTTCCCCCAGTATCCGGGCGGTTCACCCAACGACGGCTCGTACCAGGTGCCGACGAGGAACCCCGGCGAGCAGAACATTCCCGTCCTCCCAGCACCACAACTCTCCCCCGTGCCCGCCTCCTATGCAGGCTCGGTCACCGAGCAGCAGACCTTGGCGGTCATCTACGGCGGAGCCACAGGAATCGAGCCCGATGCTGTGCCGTCCTGGACGACGACGGTCGGAGCTCCCGCACTCAGAGGAACGCAGGTCACCTTCCAGTAGTCCCTACTGATTGAATGGTGCGCAACCCCGTCGACGAGCGCGGCGGGTAACGATTCAGGAGTACATATGTCTGCCGATACGAACGCCGGGTTCTCGATTCAATCCAGCAACGATGGCCGAGTAGCCGTCGTTGCGGTGTCCGGCGAACTCGATATCACCACCGCACCGGCTCTCGCCACCGCCATCCAAGGGCAGATCGAGTCCACGCCCTCGGCCTTGATCATCGATCTGTCCGCCGTCTCGTTCCTGGCCTCGGCCGCGATGACCGTGCTGGCAACGACGCAGCAAGATCACGGAGACACAGTGGCATTCTCGGTCGTCGCCGACGGACCGACCACCAGCCGTCCGATCAAACTGATGGGCCTGGACCAGGAATTCGCACTGCATGCCGACCTAGCGTCAGCGCGCGCTGCTCTCGACTGACGAGACTCCCAATGCCATGACCGCCGCGTCGTCGACCAGACCGTCGCCGAAGCTGTCGAGCAGTTTCCGCAAATGGTCGATCAGAACGGCCGGCGCTGCGGGAGCATGCTCGGACGCGAAATCCAGCAGTGCGCCGTCGTCGTCGTAACGACCTGTGTCCACCCGGGCCTCGGTGAGGCCGTCTGTGTAGAGCATCAGGGTGTCGCCGGGATCCAGCGTCACTGTGGCCGATACGAAGCGCGCGTTGCGGAGAATTCCCACCAGCTGGCCGCCGGTCATGAGTACGTAGTGCGCGCTGCCATCGGCCCGAATCACCAACGGCGGCGGATGGCCGCCACTGGCCATGCACACCTCGAATCCCTCGGCGCAGCGGCTGAGAACACCGAACACCGCCGTACAGAACTGCGCGTTGCTCTCGCGAAATTCTTGACGCAGAACCGAATCCAGGTTGTGCAGCACTGCCACCGGATCGTGGTCGTATACCGCAGCTGCGCGCAACGTGTACCGCGTCAGCGATGTGACGGCTGCGGCCGACGCGCCTTTTCCGCACACGTCGCCGAGGAAGAATCCCCACCGGTCGTCCGAGAGCGGAAACAGATCGTAGAAATCGCCGCCCACCTCGTCGCTCGACGCCGCATGGTAGTGAGCAGCTGCGGTCATTCCCGACGGCGGTAGCAGACTCGGCGGCAACAGCGACCGCTGCAGTGTTTTCGCGAGTAGTTCTGCCCGCGTGCGGGATTCGAGCAGTTCCCGCTCGTAGGTGCGTCGATCCCTGGCATCGAGCGCAGTGATACGGATCAGCACCGGCGTGCCGGACTCGTCGGTCTTGACGTTCGCGGTCATGAACACCGGTAGCCGACGACGATCCGACGTCACGAAATCCAACGCGATGCCGTCGAGCTGGCCGTACATCCGCAGAATGGGGCCGAAGTGCGTCTCGTAGTGAATGCGTCCACCAGCGGTGAGCAGCTCGGTGAAATCCATGCCGATCAACGCGTCGACGTCGAAACCGAGCCAACCCGCCAGCGTCGCGTTGAGTCTCGCGATCCGCATGTCGGGATAGACCGACAGGTAACCGCACGGCGCGTTCTCGTAGAGATCCTCTATGTCGAGTTCGTTGATCACGACGATCTCACGAAAGTCGCAATCGCCTCGGCGGTCTGCTCGGGTTCGGTGACGTGCGGGCAGTGGCCGCTCGCGTCGAGAGTCTTCAGGGTGCTGCCGGCAATGTGTTCGTGGACGTACCTGCCGACCTGAGGCGGGGCCAGCGAATCCCTGGCGCAGTCGACGATCATCGTGGGCAGGTTCACGCCTGCCAGATCAGCGCGATTGTCGGACAGGAAGGTGGTCCGGGCGAACACCCGTGCACACGCCGGGTCTGTTCGGCAGAAGCTCGCGGTCCACATGTTCTCCAGATCCGGCCGATCCGGTGCGTTCACCACGATCGGCGCCATCGCCGCGGACCAACCCAGATAGTTGCTGTCCAACGATTCGAGCAATTCATCGATGTCCTCGCGGCTGAACCCGCCACGGTAGTCACCATCGTCGATATAGCGCGGTGACGGCGTCAGGAGAAAGAGCTTGGAAAACCGCTCGGGAGCCGCCTGAACCGCAAGAACACCCATCATCGACGCCACCGAGTGACCGACGAACGTGACGTTGCGGAGGTCGAGTTCTTCGACGATCTCGACGATGTCCTGGGCGTAGGCGTCCAACGGCACGTACTTTTCAGCATCCCAGGCGGCCGAGTCCGACGCTCCTGACCCGACGTGATCGAAGAGCACGACACAAAAGTGTGCCGCCAGGATGTCGGTCACCGAACGCCACAGCGTCTGGTCGCAGCCGAACCCGTGAGCCAGCATCACCACGGGACCGTCGGCAGCCCCGACGACCCTGACGTTGTTCCTGGTTCGTGCGTTCACCCGCACAGTCTGTCATCTGTCGCCGACAGCGGGGAGTGAGACTGCTCCGACCGGGTATCGCATGTACCTACAGAAACGAGATTCATCATGCGAGTACTGGTCACCGGCGCAACCGGATACATCGGGTCTCGGCTGATCCCCGTGCTCCTCGAGCAGGGCCACGAGGTCCACGCAGCCATGCGTGACCCCGCGAAGAAGTCGCGCTTCGCATGGGGTGCCCAGGTCACCGCCGTACATTTCGACCTCGACGAGCACGAGACCTTCGACACCGCGACGGCAAATGTCGACGCCGTCGTCTACCTGGTGCACTCGATGGACGAGGGAGACTTCGTCGAGAAAGATCGCCACGCGGCACAGTCCATGGCCGCCGCAGCCGAACGCAACGGCCTGCAGCGGATCGTCTACCTCTCCGGTCTCATCCCCGACGACGACTCACCGTTGTCGGATCATCTGCGCTCACGACTACAGGTCGAGGAAACGTTCCTCGACAGCTCCGTCGACGCAACCGTGCTGCGCGCGGCCATCATCCTCGGCTCCGGATCGACGTCCTTCGAGTTGGTTCGACGCATGACCGAGCGACTGCCGCTCACTCCGATACCGACGTGGATGCGTAGGCAGGTGCAGCCCATCGCCGTCGTCGATGTGGTTGCCATCATCGCTCGCGCCCTCGGCGACACCGCCCGTCCCGGTTCCTTCGACATCGGGGGCACCGAAACGATGAGCTACCCGGAACTGCTGCAGGCGTACGGCAGCGTCGCCGGTCTGCGCCGCGCCCAGATTCCGGTCCCGCTGCTGCCGACCGGATTGGTGGGCCGCGCCGTCGCGATCATCACCGGTATGCCTCCGGGTACGGTGATCTCGTTGGTGGACAGCCTCACTCACGACATGGTGGTACGTCGGGGCAACGCCGCTACGGAGGTGTTCGCCGAACCCGATACGACGCCGATGAGCGTCCGAGAAGCCTTGCAGCGTTCCATCACAGTGGTAGCCGACGAGGGTACCGACGCCCACGCCGATCCCCAGGCGGCCGCCGACACCGATCCCGAGTGGGCCGGTGGCGTCGTCGACATCGTCGATGGGCAGGTGCGGCAACGGCCGTCGGGAATTTTGGGCAAGGCCCAATTGGGAGCGACTCGCTAGTCGAGGGCTTCGTAACGATGCGCCCAGGGTGCTGCACGTTCGATTTGCCCAGCAAGTTGGACGAGCAGCCCTTCTCCACCCAGAGGTGCGGTGAAGTGCGCGCCCATCGGGAGACCGTCCGGTGTCCAGTGCACGGGAAGCGAGAGCGCCGGACGTCCGGTGACGTTCGCCAACTGGGTGTACGGAATCCACGAGATGTTGTCGTCGATCATCTGATCGACGACTCCGGTGTACTTGAGGATCCCGGCGGTCTTGCTGCGCAACAACAACTCCGACGCCAATTGCAGCGGCTTCGCGAGCTCGAATGCGCCGATCTTCGGAGGTAGTTCCGCGAGAGTAGGTGTGAGCAGGAGATCGTAGGTCTCGAAGTACGTCGCCAGCGCACGAACGTGGACATGGCGGCCTTCCACCGCCTCCAGGTAGTCGACACCGCTGGCGGATCTGCCCAGCGCGGCCATGATTCGGGTATCACGCTCGAATGTGTCGTCGCCGCAACCGGTTCTGCGCTTGACTTCGTCCATCTCCCAGGCCAGGTAGGTAAACCAGGCCAGCAGAAATTCGCGATTGAGGCTCGTGTCGTCGTACGGCGAGGTGCCCAGAAGTTCGACGGTGTGGCCGAGGTCGGTCAAGATCGTCGCCGCCTGTTCCATCGCGGCAACAGCCTGCGCGTCCGGTGCTGGATTCACCGACGTGACCGAATACATGCCGATACGTAAAGGCTTGGGGTCCTTGTGCGTTCGAGACAGAAACGTGCCGTCCGGACGCGCAGGCAAATAACCGGACGTCGCCTCGCCGCCCGCCAGCACGTCGAGCATCGCTGCGGTGTCTCGTACCGACCGCGACACGACGCCCTGTACCGCGGCCCCGTGCATCGGCTCGCCAAACGTGGGGCCCGACGGTACTAGTCCGCGTCCCGGCTTGAGCCCGACGAGCCCACAGCACGACGCCGGAATCCGGATCGACCCGCCACCGTCGTTCGCTCCCGCTACCGGGACGATTCCGGCCGCGACCGCCGCGGCGGATCCACCCGACGAACCACCGGGAGTTCGGCTGTGGTCCCACGGATTTCGGGCCGGACCGAACACCGTCGGCTCGGTGATCCCCTTCGCGCCGAATTCTGGAGTGTTGGTCTTTCCGAAGATGACGAGGCCGGCATCGAGCCAGCGCTGCACCACTGTCGCGTGCTCGGGCATCGGCAGGTCCGTCAACGCACGCGATCCACTCGATGTGGGCAGCCCGGCATAATCCTGCGAGAGATCCTTGATCAGGAACGGCACTCCGGCGAACGGGCCTGCCAATGTCCCGGACGCCCGTCGCTCGGCTTCCTCACGCATCGGACGAACGATCGCGTTGAGAGCCGGGTTCACCGACTTCGCGTGTGTCGATGCGCAATCGAGTAGTTCACGGGGCGTGACCTCGCCGTTGGCCACCAATTCTGCCAGGCCCAGCCCGTCGTACTTCCGATACTCGTCGGTGCGCATACCGGCCACAGTATCCGAGAACACCTGCGCCGCGACTGCGAATTCAGTGTCGAGAGTTCGAACCCGGGAGTGGTCGCAGCGCTCCCATCACGAGCAGCGAACATGCGAGAAGACCCGCGACGACGAGCAACGCGTGGAGCACATCACCATGACCGCCGAGGAAACCGATCAGGGGCGGGCCACCCAGGAAGGCGAAGTACCCGATGGAGGCCACCACACTCACGCGCGCGGCCGCGGCTGCCGGTTCGTCGGCCGCCGCGCTCATTGCGACAGGGAAACCGAGCGACACGCCCGATCCCCACAGGAATGCGCCCAGAAAAGCCAGCGGCACAACAGGACTGAGCACGAACAGCAGCACTCCGACCACCGAGACGCCTGCCAAGCCTCGGAGTACCACGACTCGGCCGTAGCGATCGAGTAGTCCGTTACCGAACCACCGCACAGCGGTCATGGCGACCAGAAACGTGGTGAACGCGAGGGTTCCAGCCACGGCCGACGCGTCGTATCCGTCGATCAATGCGATGTTGAGCCAATCATTTCCGCTGCCCTCGGCAAACGCGAACGACAAGGCAACGACGCCGATCAGCAGGGTGCGCGGCTCCTTCCACCGAGCAAGGGCGTGCGGCCGCGTGGTACCAGGGGTCAGCTGTTCGGGTTCGGCATCGGATTCGTTCAGGAACTGGCGCACTCCCCAGGGAATGGTGCCGGCGATCAAGGCTGCGACCGTCAGCAGATGCACCGTGACCGAGATGTTCAGCGCCACCATCGCAGTGCCGATCAGCGCTCCCACCACAGTGCCGGCGCTGAAACCCGCGTGGAATCGCGGCATGATCGAGCGCCCGAGCCGACGTTCGGCCACCGCACCGTGGACGTTCATGGCGACATCCCATGCACCGTTCGCGAATCCGAGCACGAACAGTCCGATGAGCAACGGCACTACACCCACGAGATAGCCGGTGGCGATGATCGTAAGACCGACCGCGAGAACGAGAGACATCACGGTAACCGTGAGTCGAGACCCGAAGCGGTTGATGATGATTCCGGACATCGGCAGCGCGAGGAGGGATCCGACTGCGATGGCGAGCAACACGATTCCGAGTTGAGATGAGGTGAGTTCGAGGCGATCGCGCACCTGTGGGATCCGAGAAGCCCAACTGGCGAAGGCGAAGCCGGCACCGATGAACGCGATATAGGTCGCCCGCACCGCCACGGCCGTGCGCGCCGAGGCGGCGTCGATGTCAGACACTGTGAATTACCCTGTTCTCTCGCTGTTCTTCAAGGGTAACGAACGACAGGGTCGATGCCGCGGTGGCCGCCGAACTCGAAGTTATGGATGGATTCCGGGCAGATTCCGTCCATAACTTCGAGTTCGGCAGCGAAGTGTGTCAGAGCCCGATCGGCAGTCCGGCATAGTTCTCCGCCAGTCCCATGGCACTCGCCCTGACCGTGACCGTGACCGTGACCGTGACCGAGTCTGGTGCCCAACACGTCCCAGATTCGGTCGTCGGACCACGCATCGATCTCCGCGAGCACGCCGAGCCAGGAATACGGATACACCCGCTCCCAGGTGTTCCGGACGGCGTCGGGCATCGCAGCGCGACGCGGCCGCGAAAGTGACGTAGGGTTCGTCGGATTCGACGTCGTGCAAGGCCGTGTCGGAGAGGTCGTAGTAGATCTGCTTGCCGGCCTTCTCGCGTGCCGCCGCGAGATCCTTCGTTACCTCCGTTTGCCCGTACACCCACACAGTTTCGACAGCCGCCTACCGACGACGTAGCGGCCGTCCTCGGCGCGGACCAACGCACCCCACTCCACCAGTTCAAGAACCAGTCGATGCGCTGTAGCGATGGGCAGCTCTGCACCGTCGGCCAGTTCGGTCAACGTCAGCGCAGAGGCCTTCTCGTCGAACACGCCGACCAGGGCCAGCAGTCGCGCGGCCACAGAGACACCGGGATCCCGAGCGTTTCCTGCCACCGGAACGACGATAGTGTCCCCACAGGAGAGAGGGTGAGACCACGCCGATGAACGACGACGACACCGCCGCGTTCGAGCTGGCACGCCCGCGGCTGTTCGGGATCGCCTATCGCATGCTGGGTTGCGCCGCCGAGGCCGAGGATGTAGTGCAGGACGTGTGGCTGAAGTGGCACGCCACCGACCGGACAGCCGTCCGCAATTCGCTCGCTTTTCTCACCACCGTCACCACGCGCTCGGCCATCAACGTCACGCAGTCGGCGCGGGTACGGCGAGAGTCGTACATCGGCCCGTGGTTGCCCGAGCCGATCGATACCCGAGCGGATCCGGCGATGGGTGCAGCCAGTGATGCCGCCGTCGAGCTGGCTGTTCTGGTTGTCCTGGAACGACTTCCGGCGCGCGAGCGGGCCGCGTACGTTCTACGGGAGGCATTCGACTACCCATACGGCCAGATCGCCGACATAGTCGAGACAACCGAAACCAACGCGCGGCAACTGGTGACGCGTGCCCGCAGACATCTGGCCGATGCACGTCCGACACCTGTCGACTCCGACCACCATCATCGACTTCTCGACGCCTTCCTCGCTGCAGCCAAGGAGGGCGACCTGGCTGCTCTGGAGAAGATTCTAGCGCAGGACGTGGTCAGCCTTTCCGACGGCGGCGGCAAGGTCAACGCCGCTGCTCGCATCCCGGTCGCCGGACGCTCCCGCGTCGCGACATTCATCGCAGCGTTCTCTTCGCATTTCTGGACGGGTGCGACGACAACGTTCGCCGAGGTCAACGGCCGTGCAGCCGTCCTGATCACACGGGATGCGGCACTGTCGACGCTGCTGACGATCGATGCCTTCGAGGACGGAATCGGGACCGTCCTGCGGGTGATGAATCCGGAGAAGCTGAACGCGCTGTCGCGCTAGGTGTCACAGATCGGAACGCTGTCCTGTCAACACTCTGACCGGCGGCCGACAGAGGCGACCGGTTTGCTCCGTAGGTGCCCACCCTGCGGCGAAGAGAGGCTTCTCGTGAAGATCGTTGTCATCGGCGGAACCGGCCTCATCGGCTCCAAGGTCGTGGAGACTCTGACCGACCACGGCCACGAGGCGATTGCCGCGTCACCCAACTCAGGTGTGGACACACTGACCGGTGAAGGCCTGGCCGACGTCCTCGTCGGTGCCGACGTCGTGGTCGACGTGTCGAATTCACCGTCGTTCGAGGATGCGGCGGTGCTGGACTTCTTCATCCGTGCCACCACCAACATTCTCGCAGCCGAAGCGAGTGCGAGCGTGCAGCACCACGTCGCACTGTCGGTGGTCGGCACCGACCGACTTCCCGCCAGCGGTTACATGCGCGCAAAGGTGTCTCAGGAGAACTTGATTCGCGCATCGTCGATTCCGTACACCCTCGTGCACGCAACGCAGTTCTTCGAGTTCTTCTCCGCCATCGCACAGGGCGCAACGACGGGAGACGAAGTCCGGTTGAGCCCAGCCCTCGTCCAACCGATAGCAGCACAAGACGTATCGGCTGTAGTCGCTCGCGTCGCGATCGAGCCACCACGAAACGGAATGCTCGAAATCGGTGGCCCGGAAGCGTTCGGGCTCAACGAGTTCGTCGAACGCGGGCTGAAGGCGCGCGGCGACAGCAGAAGTGTCGTCCCAGATGAGCAGGCTCCGTACTTCGGCGCGCTGCTGCACGGCAGCGAGCTGGTACCCGGCGAGGGCGCGGAGCTCTCGAGTACCACCTTTGCCGCCTGGTTGGAGTCCTGATTCTCGCCGAACTCGAAGTTATGGATGGATTCCGGGCAGATTCCGTCCATAACTTCGAGTTCGGCGGCTGTCAGACTGTGGCGGCTCGGTCGACAGCTAGCTCGAGTCGAACACGTGCCCTGTCCCGATCGCTCAGCCGTCGATCGCCGAGGACCGTCAAACCCGCGGTCACCACGGCAATGACGACAAGGCTCAGCCGCTCGGTGGTCCCAGACCAGATCGCGATTCCGGCGACGGTGTGTCCGACCAAGGCACCGCCTACTACCGCGAGGGTGTGCCGCTGCGTCCATACCGTCGACTGTGCGCAATAGCGCAGTGCCGCAACCGCAACCGCTAGGACGGCCACAGCAGCCGTCATGGGGATCAGCACCTGTGCGCCATGGGTATGGGCCGGCTGCGACGATCCAAAGGTTCGGAAGGTCAGCCACATCACGGCGAGAGCGGTGGCGCAGGAGCCCAAATAGAACCACGGAAGTGCAACGAGCGGACGGTGCCACGATCGAGAAGCCCGTTTCGGAAGAATTCTCAGCGCAACGAACCCCAGGATCGATATGGCGACACCACAGCCCACTACGAAACCGATCGGGGCCTGATACCCGGGGTCCTGCGAGGGCGGCACGGTGAAGCGCAGTGCTGCAACACTTGCCACTACGGCCGAGGCGATCACCGCAGTCCCCCGAACACCGAGGTATGGGCGGCCGCGATGTTCGGGGAAGACCAATTCGGCCAAGACGATGGGCACCGCGACCGTGAAGACAGCGTGATACAGCACATTGGCTTCCCAGTACGTGACGTTGACTCCGAGGAATCGAACGCCCCAGTCTGCCGCCCCGTAGAGGTGCGGACTGGTGAGGGCTTGCAATCCGATTCCGTCTTCGGCGATCTCGAAAGCGATGCCGAGTAGCAGCACACTCGGCCACCCGCGTCCGGACCGAACGACCAGCTCGCGGATCAGCAGAACGCCGCACCCGTAGAACGGGGTCCACAGAACGATCAACCACGCCAACGTGATCGGGGTGGAACCGAAAGCCAGTTCGGCGACCACCGGGGTCGCTACAGCCAATAACAGCGCGGCCTTGGGATGCCCGGTTGCAACTTTTTTCTTGTAGCCGAACAGTTCCCGCACACTGGGGCGAATAGAGACGAAGAACGTCGCGACAACGGCGACCGCCTGCACCAGGTACAGCACGCACAACCACGTCGGATAGTCTCCGCCGACCGTGAGCCATCCGACCGAAAGCAGTTGAAGCACAGCAATGATCAACACACGGCGATAGCTTCGTCGTCGACCGGACCTCAAGCGTCGCACCAACAGTGGGAACAGCACAGCAATACCTGCAGCGGGCCCGGGGCGCGACCACAGCGTTGTCGAGAGGGTGTCGCGCATCGCGGCATAGCCGGCACCGGTCGGGTTCACACCGGCGAGCTGATAGGACAGGATCCGATCGTGAAAGATCCACGTGCACACCGCGGCGATCAGCCCGATCGCCATGTTGACGAACATGATTCGGACGAGTCGGTCGAGGGCAGGTGAGCTGCCTCTCGGTATGGTGTTCTCCGGGCGTTCGGGCATCGAGGATCAGCCTTTCGTGGCACGGCGGAAGGTCGCCACCAGTTCGTCGGCATAGTGCTCCAGGTCCAGGTCCGGATGCGTCCGCAGCAGAAAGGCGATGCCGTCGAGTGAGCGCTGAATGGTGGCGGCCATGATCGACGTATCGAACTCGGTGAACTCGCCGGCGTTCTGACCATCGGTCAGAATCTGCTGGATCGGCGACATCGCGGCCGACTCCTCGGCGGGTCCGTAGGAGGCCCACCCGCCTTCCGGGTGATGCTCGAGAAAGATGCTCATCAGCGCCTGCATGGACGATCCGTGTGCAGAGTTCAGAGCCACCGTAGCTCTGATGGCGCTCTCCAGAGCGTCGCCGGCCGAGTCGAACGGGCCTGCCGACCTACCGGACATGAAGCTTCGGACGGTCGCCAAGACACTGTCGACCACTGCCTCGATGAGCTCGTCGCGACCGGCGAAGTGGTAGGAGATGGTCCTCGTCGACTTGATCCCTGCGCGTAAGGCTATGGCGTGGAACGTGGCTGCGCGATACCCCTCGGAGGCGATCACCTCGATGGTGGCGGAGACGATCTGTTCGCGTCGCGCCCGGTTGGTGACCGTCTGCTGCTCCGATGGTACTTGCATGAGTAATAAAGTACTCGTGCAAGTACATATGTCAATGCATCTCTTGCACTCGGGTTGCGTCACCGCCGCTGATCGACTTCTCCGATCGCAGTCCGGCACGCTCGAGAATTTCGTCCCAGTGGATCTCGGCCTCGGCCTCACCCATGCCGGTGGCCGCGATTCGCTCGTAGTCGTCGCCTAACTACTCCTCGCGGTGGTCACCGCTGACCAGCAATGGCACGATGCTGCGGTGCGCGAAAACGAGCAAGTCGTCGTACGTCTCGAGGGCAGCGCCGGCAGCAGGCGTCAACAGAATCGAATGCACGACGCGGACAACAACTTCCGGGGCATCGGGTATTGCGAAGCGCTCCAAGTCCACTTCTCCTCGAGCGATATGCGCGGCCGCGTCTATCGCGGACGCGAGCAAAGTCGACGCATTGGTCGTCAACTGTTCGAGCACCAACGCACTCTCGGAATCGAACATCTTGAGCAGAATGGGGTTGGTTCGCACCGAATCGATTGTCGTCGCGAATCCGTGCGCGGCTCGATCCGCCCGTGACGACTGTTCGGCAGCCGCTGCCGCCACCGCAACGAACAGCCTCGTCGATTCACGCGCCATGACCGCCCGCACTAGCTCGTCCTTGGAGCCGTCGCAGGACTGGAATCGTTCTCGGGCTCGGTGTTCCATTCCGCGAACTGGGACCAAGACTATTGCGTGAAGGGTCGACGCCTCGCCATCATCGGCACCGGTGCATCGGCGGTGCAGTTCGTCCCGCGTCTGGCCCCCGAGGCCGGGCATCTCACGTTGTTCCAGCGGACACCGACATGGATTCTTCCGCATCCAGACAGGCCCATCTCCGAATCCGGCAGATCCGTGTTCGAGAAGTTCCCACCGGCTCAGCGCGCCATGCGTCGCATTTTCGATTTGTTCCAGGAAGCATTGCTGCCGGGATTGATTCGGCACCGTTCTCTGTTGGCCCCACTGACCGCACTCGGGCGCGCGCACCTGCGTCGTCAGGTGAAGGATCCGATTCTTCGCGAGAAGCTCACGCCCTCCTATGCATTCGGTTGCAAACGGCCGACCTTCTCCAATAAGTTCTACCCCGCTCTGTGCCGGGAGAACGTCACTGTCGAGACCACTGGCATCGACGCGATCGTGCCCGAGGGAATCGTCACGACCGACGGAACGGTGCACGAGGTAGATGCGATCGTTCTCGGAACCGGCTTCACCGTCGCCGGCCACTCGGGCTTTCGACGCATCGTCGGGCGAGGCGGAACGTCGTTGGCGGACACATGGAAGGGCGGCGAGATGTCGTCCTATCGCGGGACCACGGTGCACGGTTTTCCGAACTTCTTCATGCTGCTCGGACCCAATTCGGTGGTGTACACCTCGCAGGTCGTCACCATCGAAGCACAGGTGAACTACATCCTGGCGGCCCTGCACGCCATGGACTCTCAAGCGATTTGGGTACTCGAAGTGAGTAAGCGAGCGCAGACCGAATTCGCCGATCACACCGACGCGCAACTGGCAGGGTCGGTGTGGAACTCGGGCGGATGCAGCAGCTACTACCTGAGCCCCTCGGGCCGAAACGTCACCTACTGGCCGGGTTCGGTCCGCAACTTTTCTCGGCGGATGTCGACCATCGAACTCGGTCACTATCACTGCCGAAGTGCGGCTGTCGACGCCACGAAGGAGTCTGTATGAACAACCGTATGGACCTCACCGACAAGGTCGCATTGGTGACGGGTGGGGCACGCGGCATCGGAGCTGCGACCGTGGCGGCACTGCTGTCCGCGGGAGTCCGAGTAGCGTTGGTGGATCGAGACTTTCCACCCGGGACGGCCGGTTCCGAGCGTGCACTCCAGCTCACCGGCGACGTCACCGATCCGGCAGCGATGGTGGACTGCGTCGCGGCAACGATCGAAAAGTTCGGACGCCTCGACATCGTGATCGCCAATGCCGGAATCACGCCGCCGCCTGCCACCATCAGGACCATCGACCGTGCGGTCTTCGACTCGGTGCTGGCCGTGAACTTCGGCGGCGTCCTCAACATCGTGCGGGCCGCTGCCGACGAGATCGTGGCGAGCGGCGGCCACATACTGCTCGTATCGTCCTGTGCTGCATTCACTCCCGGCATGGGCGGGTCTGCATACATGGCGAGCAAGGCTGCCGTGGAACAGCTGGGACGCGCTCTGCGTATCGAATTCGCTGCCGTCGGCGCGTCCGCCGGTCTCGCGTACTTCGGAGTGGTGGACACCGACCTGGCGCGTCACACCCTCGACGACGACCCGATCGGTCAGCGAATCGGCGGTTTGCTTCCGTGGCCACTCAGCCGATGCATTACATCTCGGCGCGCCGCGGAGTTGCTCGTGCGCGCGGCCCGCACCCGTCGGGCGCGACTCATCGCCCCTGCTGTGTGGACGCCGTACTTCTGGTTCCGCGGAATACTCAACCCGATTCTGGAACGTCGGCTCGTCCGCGACCGCCCAGATGATCCGTGATCTGGAATCGACTTGCGCACACTGACATTCGTTCGATAGTGCGCTATTCGGTCTCGTCCCCCACGCTCGGGACATCACTCATCGGCGGCAGCGGGCGCGAGCACAGGTCCTGAGCGTCGCCGTCGGACACTCCCAGCGCGAGCAGCACGGTGTACGCCATCCGGTCCACGGCCTCGGAGTCGTCACGGTCGGGTTGCTCGAGCAGTAGCTGGCCAAGACCGAGCAGAGCACCTGCCACCAAAGCCAGGGACAGCTGTATGTCCTCGACTCGGAAATACCCTGCATCGATTCCGGCCACGATGTCTCTCGCCGCACGTGGACCCAGGCCGTGCTGCGACGTGATCAACTCGGGACCGGAGTGGATGAGTACCCGGCTCAGTTCCGGTTGCAGCCGAAAGATTCGGCCGGAAATTCGGAACGATCGAGTGAATGCCTCGGCGGGATCTGCCTCGGCGTCGGTCAACGAGTCCAGGTAGCGTCCCAGCTGTTCCAAAGCACCGTCGACCGCCGACTGGAACAGCTGCTCGCGGCTGACGAAGTGGTTGTAGAAGGAACCCATCCCCACGTCGGCTGCCTGGGTGATCTCCGCGATCGGAGCATTCAGCTCGCCCCGAGCGATGAAGCCTTGCGCCGCCGCAATCAGCGCGCCACGGGTGCGCGCCTTCCGCCGCTCGAGGCGATTCTGGGTCTCCACCATGTTCCCTACCTCTGTCTACGCTGATCTACCCGCTGACCCTTCCTCACCGTTGACGAATTTGTCAACACTCTTGACTGACCCTGTAGTCATAGGTGACGATAGTGTCAACAACGAGGGAGGGCTGATGGGACACGACGTCGACGGCCACAAGAACATGCATGTGGATCAGGGCGCGCTACCAGGCGAACACCCGGGGAAAGCCGCCGACCCGATCATCAAGGTGCGCGACATCGCCTGGCTCGAGTTCCGCAAACCCGATCTCGCCAAGGCCGAGGCGTTCGCCGTGGCGTTCGGATTCACCGTCTCACTGCGCACGTCCGAGGAGATTCACCTCCGCGGCACCCACATCGGCTCACCGTGCGTGATCATCCGACGCGGTAAGCGGACGCGTTTCGTCGGTGCAGCGTTTGCTGCCGCCCAGGATGCCGACGTCGTGCGGCTCGCCGAGGCCACTGGGCAGCGCGTCCACCGACTGCCCGACACCCTTGGCGGTATCGCCGTCACTCTGACCGATCCGGGCCGCCAGCCCGTTCAGGTCGTCTCGGGATACACCGAACACCCGGAGCTTCCGGGCCAGGACGCACACACCTACAACTTCGGCGATCCCCGCAACCGGGTGAACGCCACTCAGCGTCCACCGCATCAGCCGGCACGAGTACAACGACTCGGGCATGTGGTGCTGCAGCGAGTGGACTACCTGGAGAACCTGAACTGGTATCTGCATCACCTGGGACTGATCGTCAGCGATTTCCTCTACTACGACGGCCAACGCGACCGAGGCCCGGTGATGAGCTTCATCCGCTGCGATCGCGGCGGCATCCCGTCCGATCACCACACCCTGGCCATGACTCTCGGCCCGTCGGATCGATACGTGCACTCGGCGTATCAGGTGACCGACATCGACGCCATCGCCGCCGGTGGCGAATTCCTCACCGAGCGTGGGTACAAGCATTCCTGGGGGATCGGCAGACACATCCAGGGCAGCCAGATCTTCGACTACTGGCGTGATCCCGACGGTTTCCTGGTGGAGCATTTCAGCGACGGCGACATGTTCGACAGTTCGCTCGAACCCGGCTGGGCACCGATGACGGCGTCGGGCCTCGCACAGTGGGGCCCGCCCGCGTCCAAGGACTTTCTCGGAATCGCCCCGAGCAAAGCGTCTCTGCACGAACTGAAATCGATCCTCTCCTCGCTACGCAACGACAACGAATTCGACACCGAACGCCTTCGCGGCCTTATGAAAGTGGCTTCCTCATGAGCATCGCTGTACTTCGCACCGCCGACGCCTGGTGGGTCGAGATCCCGAACGGAGCGTCGCGCATCGACACTTCGGCAACCACCACTGCCGAGCTTCTCGCCGATCGCGCGGCCGTGGACGCAGCGCGCGCCGGCACCGATGTCGTTGCGGTGGAGACACTGTCGCTACTCTCCCCGGTCACAGCGCCGTGCCGCGTGATGGCGAACATGACCAATTTCGTCTCGCACGTCAAGGATTCGGGCATGAACCCCGAGACGGTGCCGCTGACGTTCTTCCGGAAGACCTCGGGTTCCATCAGCGGCCCCACCGACGACGTCGTCAAGCCGCCGCACGTGAAGCTTCTCGACTACGAAATCGAGATCGGTCTGGTGTTCGGCAAGACTCTGACCGTCGGCACCAAGATCGATGCCACCAATGTGGCCGAGTACGTTGCCGGACTCGTACTCACCAACGACGTCTCGGCGCGTGACGTGCAGCTGCCGAAAACCCAGTTCTACGAGGGCAAGTCGTATCCTACGTTCACGCCGGTAGGTCCACGATTGGTACTGCTCGAGCAGGGCGAGTTCGATCGATTCGGCGAGCTGGCCATGACGCTTCGAGTCAACGGCACTGTCCGACAGAATAGTACGGTCGCAGACATGATCTTCCGGCCGGTCGAATCGCTGGCAGCGTTGAGCAAGTTCCAGCGCATCGATCCCGGCGACCTGCTGCTCACCGGCACGCCCGGCGGTACCGCCCTCAAGGCCCCCGCCAAGCCGATCGAGATGATCGGGGCTCTGATTCCGCCGTCGGTCAAATGGAAGGTCTTCTTCAAGAAGCAGGCCAAGAATCCCGACTTCCTGCAGGACGGCGACGTCCTCGAACTGACGAGCTCGACTCCCGACGGAGCCCTGGATCTGGGGGTTCAGCGCACCCGGGTCTCCTACCGATGAGCGAACACGAGCCCGACGGCGCGCACCATCGGGTGGTGATCGTCGGCGCTGGGCCGACGGGGATGACCGCCGCGCTCCAGCTGGCCCGGTACGGCGTACCCACGCTCGTCCTCGACCGCTGGGCAGATGTCTATCCCCAGCCGCGCGCGGTCCACCTCGATGACGAGGTGTACCGCATTCTCGGCGACCTGGGACTGGGCGAGGACTTTGCAGCCATATCCCGTCCCGGACGCGGATTGCGGTTGTGCACCAGGGACATCAAGACCCTTGCCGAGTTCGAGCGCGATCCGGATGCTCGACCACACGGCTATCCGCAGGCCAACATGTTCGATCAACCCGAACTCGAGCGTCTGATGCGTTCTCACATCGCTCGCTACGACGGCATTGCGATGCGCGGCGGATGCGAGATCACCGATGTGCAGAATCTGAAAGACAGCGTCCGGGTTTCGTACACGTCCACCGAGGACGGAACGCCGCATTGGGTGACCGCCGACTACGTTCTCGGGTGCGACGGCGCCAACAGTATGGTGCGCAGGTCCATCGGCTCGAAGATGGAGGATCTCGGTTTCGAGCAGCGCTGGCTGGTCGTCGATATCGAGACCGATGTCGACCTCGATCAGTGGGACGGTGTGCACCAGGTGTGCGATTCCCAGAGATCGGCGACGTACATGCGCATCGGAACCACGCGCTACCGCTGGGAGTTCCAGATGCTCGATGGCGAAACCCTCGATGAGTTCACCGACCTCTCGGCCATCCACCCACTGATCGCACCGTGGTTCGTTGCGGCGGAGATCCCGGAGATGAAGCTGATTCGCAGTGCCGAGTACACCTTCAAGGCACAGATTGCCGATCGGTGGCGTGATCGGCGGGTCTTCGTCCTGGGCGACGCCGCTCATCTGACGCCGCCGTTCATCGGTCAGGGAATGGGAGCAGGCGTGCGCGACGCCCGCAACCTGGTGTGGAAGTTGGTCGGCGCACTCGACGGACACGTGCTCCAGTCCGCGCTGGACAGCTACGAGATCGAACGAAAGACGCACGCCAAGGCCATGATCAGGCTGGCCGTGATGATGGGGCGGGCCATGACCGGCGGGAGCAAGCTCACCGGCGTAATGCGGGCCAACATCGCGCCCGTCCTCGGACATCTTCCGATCATCGGCGACAAGGTCACCGCGAGCACCACGCCCTCGCTCGTCGGGTCGCACTACGTCCTGCGGTCGCCGATGCAGCCTCGCTCACTCGCCGGACAACTCTGCCCGAACAGCCTGTTGGACAATGGGATGCGGCTCGATGATTGCGCACCGGGGCAGTTCCTGTTTCTGGCGTCGACACCCCTGACCGTCGAGCAGCGACGCGAAGTCCAGCGGCGCGGTGCCGCAGTGGTGGAGGTGGCGGCCTCCTCCGAGCTCGGCCTGTGGCTGCGACGCGGCCGGGCGGTGGCGGCGATCGTGCGACCGGACCGCACCGTCATGGCGTCGGGCAAGTCGGTACCGGCCTTGCACACCCGAGTTCCGAGCACGACGCTCCGGCGCGCCGACCGACCGACACCGCCGGCTCCAGTCACTGCCCCGAAGACCAGAAGCATTGCAACCAAGAGGCGTAGATGAATACTGCAATTGTCACCGGAGCGACGTCCGGAATCGGCGAGGCCATCGCCGAGACTCTCATCGCTCGCGGCTTTCGCGTCATCGGGACGAGCCGCAACAGCTCGGCCGTGGTCGACCCCATTCCGGGCGTCGACTACCGCGATCTCGATCTGACGGATCCGGCATCGATTCGCGCATTCGTGAACGGTATCGGCGACACACCGATCGATGTGCTGATCAACAATGCCGGCGAAAGCCAGTGCGGACCGATCGAAGAACTCCCCATCGAGGCGATCACCCGGCTGTTCCAGCTCAACGTCTTCGGCGCGATCGAGCTGACCCAGGCCGTACTACCGGCGATGCGCGAGCGTGGACGCGGCAGAATAATCAACATCGGGTCGATGCTCGCCAGTTTTCCCCTGGCCTACCGTTCTTCGTACGCCGCGACCAAGGCTGCGATCAAGGGGTTCGCCACGGCGGCGCGGTTCGAGCTCGAGCCGTACGGAATCGACATCACAACAGTCGAACCCGGCTCGATTGCCACCGGACTCTCGGCGCGTCGCACCAAGTACTGCGGACCTCACTCACCGTATCTACGCGATTTCACCACGGTGATCGCACGGCTCGACGGCAAAGAGGCACAGGGCATTTCGGCCGAGACGGTCGCGAAAACTGTGCTGAGGGCGGTCGAGGACAAGAAGACCCTCCCGATCTACGCCGTCGGCAGCAATGCGCCCGCAGTATTTCTCGCCCAACGATTGCTGCCGCGCACCGTGCTCGAAAAGTTCACGGCCCGGGCATACGGCCTGCCCAGCAAGCGAGCGGTGAACTAGCGAAACAACTGTGCGACAAACGGAATCGTGTCGGCCTGAGATCGTACGAGCGCTCCGCTGTGGTCGGCGTCGTACGTCCGAAACGTCACCGGCTGGGCGTTCGCGGTGAGTCTGGCGACGTAGGCGGCGGTGGTCGGGAACGGGACATCGGTATCGCGCAGACCGTGGCCCATGAAGAACGGCTTGTCGAAACCTGCCTCGGGCATGGCCATGTAGTCGTCGAGCACTGCGGTGAATCCCGGCAGGCTGGTCAGCGGCGCGGTGAAGAAATCGCCGATCTTCACGCCGTCGAGTTGCTCCTCGAGATCGGCCACACACGCCGTCTCGGCCAGAGCCGCGTACTGCTTTCCGGCGGGGGTGAGGATACCGTCCAAGCCCAGCTCGGGGTGCGAATAGCGAAGAGCAGCAACGATGTACGCGACGTACGCGGTCAGACCTGCCGGCAGTGCAACCGGCGGCATACCCGGTCCACCGATCGAGACGAGCTTCTCGATGTACGCGGGGGTTCCGGTGCCGACTGCGCCCCGGTAGTCGAGATCCGGTCCACCGAATTCGGTGGCGTACCGAGCGGTGTAGATCGCTGCGCCGCCGCCCTGCGATTGACCGACCGCCACCCAGGATTTCGAGAGCTCACCCGAGTAGTTGCGGCCCGCCTTGACCATGTCGACAACGTTGTGTGCAGTGGTCCGCCCGTCCAGATATGCCTGCAGACCAGGCGTTCCGAGGCCTGCGTAATCACTGGCTACAACGGCGTATCCCTGCGCGATCCAGTTCGCGAGGTACGGCAGATCTCGTTCCGCCAACGCAGGTCCCGCGACGGACGGTGCGCACGAGTCACCGAGTCCGGACGTGCCGTGGGCCCACGAGATCACCGGCCAGCCGCCATCGGGGGCAGTGCCCTGCGGGAGGAAGACGGTGCCGGTGCTGAGCGCCTTCTCGCCGAACGTGTCGGTGGTGACGTAGGTGAGCACTTCGGCGGAGGACGAACCGGGAATCCAGAAGTCCTGTGGCAGCTCACGACTGGAGACGACGGAGCCGATGTCCTGAGTGATCGTCGGTGCTGCGTAAGCCGGGGACGCGAGCAGTGTCGAACTCGCCATGCTGCAGGCGAGCGCTACGACGACTGCGAGGCCACCGATCCGACGACGAGCAATCACTGGGTCTCCGTTGCATTCGAGTGTGCGAGCGCGCCACCGCGTTCGTCGATGCGCGCCACCTTGTAATACACGACCGCGCCGATCCAGACAACGAAGAACGTGCCGACGACGAGTTGGCCGGCGAGGTTGAGGTCGATGACGGCCAGTGCGTCCCACAGTCCACCGGTCAGCTCGAACTGCTCGGCAAGCAGGGTCAGCAGCTGCACCGTCCCGATCACCAGGGCTACGAAGACCGAGAGGCCCGTCATCGTCATGTTGTAGTAGATCTTGCGGACCGGGGTGACGAACGCCCAGCCGTACGCCTTGGACATGAAGATGCCGTCGATCGTGTCCATCGTGGTCATACCCGCGGCGAACAGGACCGGCAGCGCGATGATCGCCATCGGTGGGAGTCCGCCGGCGATAGCGGTCGTGCCGGCGATGGCGAGCAGGCCGACCTGAGTGGCGGTATCGAAACCGAGACCGAACAACAGCCCGAGCGGGTACATCTGCCACGAGTGGTTGATCATCTTGTCGTAGCGGCCCCGGAACAGTCGATTCATCAAGCCCCGCTTGGCCAGCAGCTCGTCGAGCCCGGCCTCGGTGAACTCACCGCGTTTCGCGCGCTGCCAGACTCCGACGATTCCAGCGAGGACCGCGATGTTCAGCGCGGCGATGAGATAGAGGAAAGTTCCGGACACCAACGTGCCGATGATGCCGCCGACCCCGGCGAAGGCATCCTGGAATGCCGTCGCCTGCGAGGCGACGAAGGCAATCGCGGCGACGAACACGAAGACGACGGTCGAGTGCCCGAGCGAGAAGAACAGCCCGACGGCCAACGGCCGCTTGCCCTTCTGCAGTAGAAAGCGGGTGGTGTCGTCGATGGCGGCAATGTGATCGGCGTCGAACGCGTGCCGCAGACCGAGGGTGTACGCCAGCACGCCCGCTCCGGCGTAGACGAGGGTGCCGTCGGCACCGGTCAGGCCGTGAATACTCGGAATGGAGTCGTAGTGGGTGAACAGCCCCCACCCGATCACATGCAGGGCGGCAATGAAGCCGGCCATCGCCAGCAGCCGAGGAACCTCGTCGAGAGTGAATCGACTCTGCCGTCTGCCGAGTTCGACACGCGATAGCTCAATCGTCATGTCGATCATTGTCTCCGATAACGACGATTTGCTCTTCCCTACAGCGCGCAGGTGACCTCAGCGCCCACTATTTCGGTCCGCAGGCGGGATCGCGATCGGTGAAGCGAATTGTGGGCGCTGAGGTCAGTGCGACACCCCCAGGGCCCCCAGCGTCATTGCCCGCAGTACCGGACGAGCATTTCGTGACGGACTGCGTCCCGCGCTGTAGGGCGTCGAGTTGATCAGGCCGAAGACCGCGTGCGCTGTGGTGCGCGCATCGGCCTCGTTCAACTCCGGGTCGACGGCACACAGCACCTCGACCCACAGTTCCACGTATTCGCGCTGCATTCGGCGCACCTTGCGACGCGCTCCCTCGGGCAGGCTTTGCAGGTCACGATCCTGAATGCGAATGAATGCGGGTGTCTCGAAAGCGAAATCGAGGTGGAAATCGACCAAGGCCGACACTGTGCCCGCGGCGACGGCCTCTCGGCCGACCACCTCGCGCCCGCCGTCGAGCAGATACTCCGAGATTCCGACCATCAATTCGACGAGCACCGCCTCCTTGTTCGGAAAATGGCGATAGACGGCCGGACCACTGATTCCGACTGCCGCACCCAGATCCTCGAGCCGCACGGAGGTGAACCCGCGATCGGCGAACAGCGATGCCGCGGCGTCGAGCAATTGCTGCCGACGCTCGGCCTTGCGTTGCTCGCGCACGGTCGTCGGCTTTTCCAACTCCTGCACCCCCTCGACCCTGGACACTCAGTTAATCGTAGTTTACTATCATGTCAGTTATCAACCATTAACTGAACTCCTGCGACACCGACGTCCGACCCCTAAGGCGTGCACCTCATGGCGATCGATACCGCTGCCAACCGCGCAGATCACGAGCTTCTCACCAGCGAACTCGCCGAACGGCTCGCCGCCGCAGCCCTCGGCGGCAACGAGAAGTCCCGGCAGCGGCACATCGCCCGCGGCAAGCTGCTCCCCCGCGACCGCGTCGACGAGCTGCTGGACCCGGGCAGCCCCTTCCTCGAAATCGCCCCACTGGCCGCCAACGGTCTGTACGACGACGAATGCCCCGGTGCCGGTGTCATCGCCGGCATCGGCCGCGTCTCCGGACGCGAGTGCGTGATCATCGCCAACGACGCCACCGTCAAGGGCGGCACCTACTACCCGATGACGGTCAAGAAGCATCTGCGCGCTCAGGAAATCGCGCTGCAGAACACCCTCCCGTGCATCTACCTCGTCGACTCCGGCGGCGCATTCCTGCCGCGCCAGGACGAGGTGTTTCCCGATCGCGACCACTTCGGCCGCATCTTCTTCAATCAGGCGACCATGAGCGCCAAAGGAATTGCACAAATTGCCGCCGTCATGGGCTCCTGCACCGCGGGCGGTGCCTACGTGCCTGCGATGAGCGACGAAGCGATCATCGTCAAGAACCAGGGCACGATCTTCCTCGGCGGCCCGCCACTGGTGAAGGCCGCGACCGGCGAGGTCGTCACGGCCGAAGAACTCGGCGGTGGTGATCTGCACTCGAAGATCTCTGGCGTCACCGACCATCTGGCCGACGACGATCGAGACGCACTGCGACGCGTGCGCCGCATCGTCTCCACCCTCGGGCCCCGCACCCCACGGCCATGGGACGTCGTCACCACCCGCGAGCCCGTCGCCGATCAGAGCGAGATCTACGACGTCGTCCCCACCGATCCTCGCACCCCGTACGACGTGCGTGAAGTGATCACCCGGGTGGTCGATGCAGGCGAATTCGACGAGTTCAAGGCCGAATACGGCAAGACGCTCGTCACCGGATTCGCCCACCTCCACGGCCATCCCGTGGGGATTATCGCCAACAACGGCGTCCTGTTCGCCGAATCTGCCATGAAGGGCGCACATTTCATCGAGCTGTGCGACAAGCGCAGTATCCCGCTGGTCTTCCTGCAGAACATCACTGGCTTCATGGTCGGCCGCGACTACGAGGCAGGCGGCATCGCCAAGCACGGCGCGAAGATGGTGACGGCCGTGGCCTGCGCCCGCGTCCCGAAGATCACCGTCGTCATCGGCGGCTCCTACGGCGCGGGCAATTACTCCATGTGCGGCAGAGCATATTCGCCCCGCTTCCTGTTCATGTGGCCGAACGCGCGTATCTCGGTGATGGGCGGTGAGCAGGCCGCATCGGTGCTCGCCACGGTGCGCAGCGACCAGCTCGATGCAGCGGGCAAGCCCTGGGGCGACGAAGACCAGGAAGCGTTCAAAGCTCCGATCCGGGATCAGTACGAGAGTCAGGGCAACCCCTACTACTCGACGGCCCGGCTCTGGGACGACGGCATCATCGACCCGGCCGATACCAGGCAGGTTCTCGGACTGGCTCTCTCGGCGTGCGCGAATGCGCCACTCGAGCCGGTCTCCTACGGCGTTTTCAGGATGTGAGAGACACATGACCACGATAGACACCATTCTGATCGCCAACCGAGGCGAGATCGCCGTCCGAGTGGCACGCACGCTGCGTCGCATGGGGATTCGCACCGTCGCCGTCTACAGCGATGCGGACGCCGACGCCCGGCACGTCCGCGAAGCCGATACCGCAGTACGACTCGGCCCCGCCAGCGCTCGCGAGAGCTACCTCGACATCGACAAGGTGATCGCTGCCGCGAAAGCCACCGGCGCGCAGGGAATTCATCCGGGATACGGCTTCCTGTCCGAGAACTCGGAGTTCGCAACGGCCTGTGCCGCTGCCGGAATCGCCTTCCTCGGGCCGCCGGCCAAGGCCATCGAAGTGATGGGCGACAAGATCGCCGCCAAGGCCGCCGTCAGCGCCTTCGGCGTCCCCGTCGTACCCGGAATTTCCCGACCGGGCCTGACTGACGAGGACCTCATCGCCGGCGCACCCGACGTCGGATTCCCCGTCCTGGTCAAGCCGTCCGCAGGTGGCGGTGGCAAGGGTATGCGTCTGGTCGAACGCGCTGAGGACCTCCCCGCGGCTTTGATCAGCGCTCGCCGTGAAGCGGCCTCCTCGTTCGGTGACGACACCCTCTTCCTCGAACGATTCGTGTTGCGGCCGCGGCACATCGAGGTGCAGATCCTCGCCGACGGACACGGCAACGTCATCCATCTCGGCGAGCGGGAATGCAGCCTGCAGCGGCGGCATCAGAAGGTCATCGAAGAGGCACCGTCACCGCTACTCGACGAACAGACCCGGGCGCGTATCGGCGAGGCCGCCTGCAACACCGCTCGCAGCGTCGACTACTCCGGTGCCGGCACAGTGGAATTCATCGTCTCGGCCGACAGCCCGGACGAGTTCTTCTTCATGGAGATGAACACCCGCCTGCAGGTCGAGCACCCGGTCACTGAGATGGTCACCGGACTCGACCTCGTCGAATGGCAGGTCCGGGTAGCTGCCGGTGAAGCGCTCACTCTGAGCCAGAACGACATTCAGCTGACCGGCCACGCTATCGAGGCCCGCGTCTACGCCGAGGATCCCGGCCGTGGATTCCTCCCCACCGGCGGCACCGTCGTCGGATTGCGAGAACCAACCGGCCCAGGCATCCGCGTCGACTCCGGCCTCGCCGTCGGAACCGAGGTGGGCAGCAACTACGACCCGATGCTCTCGAAGGTCGTCGCGTACGGCCCCGACCGCAGCACGGCGCTACGTAGCTTGGATCGGGCGCTCGCCGACACCGCCGTGCTCGGAGTCGTCACGAACATCGAGTTCGCGCGATTCCTGCTCGCCGACAACGACGTCCGAGCCGGCAACCTCGACACCGGGCTTCTCGACCGCCGAGTCGAGGATTTCGTCGCCGCAGAGGCAAGCGACGAGGCGCTGATCGCCGCGGCAGCCATCGCCTGGCTCGATGTGTGGCAGGCGGCAGGCCAGGACATCTGGGGTACGCCGTCGGGATGGCGAGTGGGAGCGCACGCTCCGTTTCACTGCCGTCTGGCATCCGGAGGGCGCACAGCTCACGTGTCCATCAACGGGACCCTCGATGCGGCGACGGTCGTAGTCGACGACGGAATGCCGCGCACCCTGCGCGCAGTGGCCACCGAAAATTCCGTGGATGTGGTGCTCGATGATCGACGCGAGACGATGACGTTCGCCCGAAGCGGTTCGGCCACCTGGGTTTCCAATCCTCGTGGCACCTGGCGTGTCGATCGGATTGCCGAGCCCAGTGTGCGCGAGAACGAAGCGCACTCCGGGGACGCCGAGATCCTCTCACCGATGCCGGGTTCGATCATCGCGATCGGAACCACCACCGGCAGTGCTGTCACCGCAGGCTCGGCCATCGTCGTCGTCGAGGCGATGAAGATGGAACACACTCTCACTACCCCGATCGACGGCACCGTCGAACTCACTGTTGCAGTGGGGGACCAGGTCCGCGTAGACCAGATCCTCGCCCGAATCGTTCCCACCGACCCCGAACAGGACCAGCCATGACCGATCATCTGTCTTCGTCGAATCTGCCCGACGAGTACCAGCAACTGGTGAAGTCCGTTGCCGACTTCACTCGAACGGTCGTCACGCCGGTCTCGGCGAAGCATGATGCCGAGCACTCGTTCCCGTACGAGGTCGTCGCCGGGATGGCCGAGATGGGCCTGTTCGGTCTGCCGTTCCCCGAGGAGTACGGCGGTATGGGCGGCGACTACTTCGCCCTGTGCCTGGCACTCGAAGAGCTCGGCAAGGTCGATCAGAGCGTCGCGATGACGCTCGAAGCCGGCGTCTCGCTCGGTGCCATGCCGGTGTATCGCTTCGGCAACGACGCCCAGAAGGAGCAGTGGCTACCCAAGCTCACCGCGGGTGAAGCCTTGGCCGCGTTCGGCCTCACCGAGCCCGGTGCCGGTAGTGACGCGGGCGGCACCAAGACCACCGCCAAGCGTGACGGCGGCGACTGGATCATCAACGGCAGCAAGCAGTTCATCACCAACTCCGGCACCGACATCACCGAACTCGTCACCGTCACCGCGGTGACCGGCGTCGACGAGACAACCGGACGCAAGCAGATCTCCTCGATCCTCGTCCCCACCGACACCCCCGGGTTCGTGGCCGAGGCTCCGTACAACAAGGTCGGCTGGAACGCGTCGGACACGCACCCGCTCAGCTTCACCGATGTGCGAGTGCCCCAGGAGAATCTGCTCGGCCAGGAAGGCCGCGGGTACGCGAACTTCCTGCACATCCTCGACGAAGGCCGCATTGCGATCGCCGCGGTATCGGTCGGAGCCGCGCAGGGCTGCGTCGACGAGAGCGTCAAGTACGCCAAGGAACGTGAAGCGTTCGGTCAACCTATCGGCCGCAACCAGGCGATCTCGTTCAAGATCGCTCGTATGGAGGCCCGCGCCCACACCGCGCGGACGGCGTACTACGACGCAGCGGCATTGATGTTGGCGGGCAAGCCGTTCAAGAAGGCAGCGTCCATCGCCAAGCTTGTCGCCTCCGAGGCTGCCATGGACAACGCGCGCGATGCCACGCAGATCCACGGCGGCTACGGTTTCATGAACGAGTACGTCGTCGCCCGTCACTACCGCGACAGCAAGATCCTCGAAATCGGCGAGGGTACAACCGAGGTTCAGCTGATGCTGATCGCCCGGAGCCTGGGACTGTGAGCGACAAGCGCATTCGGCAACGCGGCCTGTGGTTCGAGGAGATGGAGCTCGGCACCGTCTACGAACACCGTCCGGGACGGACCATCACCGAGGCCGACAACACGCTGTTCACCACGCAGACGATGAACACCCAAGCATTACACCTCGACGCAGCCTACAGCGAGACAACACCTTTCGGCCAGCGACTGGTGAACTCGATGTTCACGGTCTCGACCCTGGTCGGGTTGTCGGTGACGCAGTTGACCCAGGGCACCATCGTCGCCAATCTCGGCTTCTCCGAGGTCTCCTTTCCCAAGCCGCTGTTCCACGGCGACACGCTGTACGCGGAGACGGTGATCTCGGACAAGCGCGAGTCGAAGTCTCGCCCCGGCGAAGGCATCGTGACGTTCACCCACACCGGTCGAAATCAGCACGGGGACGTCGTCGCCATCGCGGTCCGCAAGACGCTGGTACGTATGCAACCTTCGGAGGACCCTTCGTGACCTGGGTTTCGACGGGGCCGGCATGGCTGTTCTGCCCGGCAGATCGGCCCGAGCGATACGAAAAGGCCGCAGCCCGAGCAGATGTGGTCATCCTCGATCTCGAAGACGCTGTCGGTTCCGCGGACAAGGCCGGAGCTCGCGAGTCCGTGGTGTCGACCGTTCTGGACCCATCGCGCACCATCGTCCGCATCAATGCGCACGGCACCGACGATCAGGCCGCGGATCTCCAGGCGTTGAAGCAGACCGAGTACACGACCGTCATGCTGCCCAAATGTGAATCGTCCGAACACATTTTCGCTCTGGCTCCGCTGAACGTCGTCGCGTTGATCGAATCTCCACTCGGTGCAATGACGGTGTTCGACGCACTCGCTGCCGACAACGCCATCGGTGCCATGTGGGGTGCCGAGGATCTGGTGGCCTCCATGGGTGGCAACTCGAGCAGGCTTTCCAACGGCCAGTATCGTGCTGTGGCGCAGCATGTTCGGTCGCAGACGCTACTGGCCGCGAAGGCGCGCGGGGTGTTCGCGCTCGATTCGGTGTTCCTCGATATCCCCGATCTCGACGGGGTCCGCGTGGAGGCCGACGACGCCGTGGCCGTCGGCTTCGACGGCAAGGTGGCCATTCACCCGAGCCACATCCCCGTCATTCGCCAGGCCTATGCGCCCACTGCCAAGGAAATCGACTGGGCCACCGCCGTACTCGACGCCGTCTCACACAATCGCGGCGTCTTCACCTTCCGTGGCCAGATGGTCGATGCCCCGGTGCTCGCGCATGCTCGACGCATCATCGCGCGTAGGCCGCCGAACTGAACACGGACTTCGGTTAGGCACGTGTACTGACCCACAGCATCACTACTGTGTAGCTCACCTCCAGCAGGGCTACCCCTATCGACAGCTCCATCGAAGACGTCGTGTAGGTCCGGCTCTGGACAGTGGCACCGTTCAAGTGATGCATCGAATGTATCGATCCCATCGCAGACAGGTGCACCGCCGACATCACGGTCGCCATCGTGGCGGATCGGGCCCACGCCCGCGGAGTGGGTCTGTGCACCAGGTGCCACCCGCACCACGCGCATCCTATGGCCAGGAGCGCGACGGCCACCTGCTGAACGGGGGTGAATGCACCGATCGACAAATATGAAGTGCCAGAACGACTACAGAGATTGCGAGGGCAATCGCACCGCGCACGCTGACCGGTTGCTCCGGACGCCGCCAGGACCCGACGGGCGCCCCGACCGCGTACGTCATTCGCGGTGACGCCCCATCTCTGCGTACAGGCGCGGTGAGCTCGACCGCAATCGGGTCGAGGCCATCACGCCGAGCACAGCGAAGACCAACAGAAGACTCGGCAGGATCCAGACCAACGCACCGCCGGATGCGATGAGAAGGCCGAAATTCGCAACCGCGTACGCCAGGATCGCGGTCAATGCCAACCCAGCGACGAGTGGAGCAACGAAGGTGCGCAGTATATTTCGATCCAGTTCTCGATTCTTGGCAAAGAAGGCGACGATCGCGAATGAGCACAGCGCCATCAGTGAGATCACGCCGAGAGTGCCGAGATTGGTCAGCCAGGTGAACATAGCGAGCACTGGGTCCTGAGAAGTGCTCGCGAACAGTGCGACGACGACGAGCGCAAGTGCCGACTGCAAGTGTTGTGCTGCAACGGTACCCGCATTTCCTACGTTTGTAGTAAATACTGGGCGTACTGTGTTGCCCGCATATTTCTGCTGGGTAAAACGCTGTGTAAATCTGGGGCAGGTAGGACGCGCGGAGGTGTCCGCGATTGAATGGACAGCACTGGAGGTGGTGCACGGATGCCCAAAAAAGTCGACCACGACGAGCGCCGGAGAGAAATTGTCGGCGCGGTGTGGCGGGTGCTGGCCGATCGCGGACTGTCGGCGCTGAGCATGCGCGCGATCGCCGATGAGGCCGGCTACGCCAACGGAGTGCTCGCCTACTATTTCGCGAACAAGAACGAGGTCCTACAGGTCGCGTACGAGCACGTCTACCACGCCACCAACGAGCGCGTCGACGCCGCGGCAGGCGATGCCCGCGGAGTCGATGCACTGCGCATTCTGTGCCGCGAGATCCTCCCGCTCACGGAGGAAAGCCTCCTGGAGGCCCGAATCGCCACGAGCTTGTGGCAGCGAGCGATGTACGACCCCGTGATAGGTCGAATCAACATCGACGCTTGGGCGGACTGGCGGATACGGATCACGGACTGTCTCCAGCAAGCCCTCGACGACGGACACATCCGCGAGACCGATGTCGTCGTGGCCGCGGACCGAGTGCTGTCCATGCTCATGGGCGTGCAAGTCATGGCCGTCCTCGATCCGGAGGCCATGACGTCCTCGCACCAGATGGGCATGCTCGAAGATTCCATCGGTGATCTCCTGCCGAAGTGAGGTGAACGATTCGCCGGGGTGGGTCGGCTGATTCCCACCCACCCCGGCGGATCGACGATTGCCGATTCATCCGAACGGCGATGGTGTGAGCGTGTACTTGGTCTGCAGGTATTCGTGGATTCCTTCGGCTCCGCCCTCGCGGCCGAGACCGGACATCTTCCATCCACCGAACGGTGCAGCCGCATTGGACACGACTCCGACGTTGAGACCCATCATTCCCGTGTGCAGACGCTCGATCATTCGTTGGCCGCGGGCGAAGTCCTCGGTGTAGACGTAGGACACCAATCCGTACTCGGTGTCGTTCGCACGCGCCACCGCCTCGTCCTCCGAGGCGAAGCTCGAGATGGCGAGAACGGGCCCGAATATCTCCTCGCGCATGATGTCGCTGCCGGGTTCCACATCGGTCAACACAGTCGGAGCGTAGAAGGTGCCCGCGCGCTCCACAGCGATTCCGCCCGTGGCGACGGTCGCGCCGCGCTGTACTGCATCGCGGACCAACTCGCCGGCTTTCCGAACGCCTCCTGCATCGATGAGAGGGCCGATCGTGACGCCGTCCTCGGTGCCGCGTCCGATCGTGAAGCTTTCGACCTTCTCGGTGACCCGACGGGTGAACTCCTGCACTACGGACTCGTGCACGATGAATCGATTGGCTGCCGTGCACGCCTGACCGATATTGCGAAATTTGGCGGCGATTGCGCCGTCGACCGCTTTGTCGAGATCGGCGTCGCCGAACACGACGAACGGAGCATTTCCGCCCAGCTCCATCGATGTCCGCAGCACCCCGGTTGCGGCCTGACGCATCAAGTTCTGACCTACCGGCGTCGAGCCGGTGAAGGAGAGCTTGCGCAGTCGTGGGTCGGCGATGATCGGCTCCGACAATGCCGACGACGAGGACGTGGTGACCACGTTGACCACACCATCGGGAAGTCCGGCTTGCCGGAGAACCTCGACGAGCAGCAACGTCGTCAAAGGAGTCAGCGCAGCCGGCTTCACCACGACTGTGCAACCCGCGGCCAGGGCGGGCGCGATCTTTCGAGTGGCCATGGCCAACGGGAAGTTCCACGGCGTGATCAGAAAGCACGGCCCGACCGGATGCTGGGTGACGTACATCCGGCCGGTGTTCTCCGGATTCGGGCCGTACCGTCCTTGAACGCGGTTGGTCTCCTCACTGAACCAACGCAGAAATTCACCTCCGTACGCCACCTCTCCCCTGGCTTCGGCAAGGGGCTTACCCATCTCGATAGTCATGAGCAGCGCAAAATCCTCCCGCCGCTCCTGCAACAGATCGAACGCCCGACGTAGAATCTCGGCGCGTCGACGGGCAGGAGTGTCCGCCCACGACGCGGCTGCTGCGACGGCAGCGTCCAGGGCCGCCATGCCGTCCTCCGGAGTAGCATCGGCGATCTCGCGGATGACCTCACCGGTTGCCGGATCATGCACGCGGAGAGTGGTATTCGATTCCGACGGGCGCCACTTGCCGGCGATAAACAAGCCATTGGGGACCGAGGCCAATAGTTCGTTCTCGATATCGGTCATACCAGTTCCTTTGCGACGGTTGCGTTCTGCGCCAGCATGTTCTCACCGAAGAAAGCGGCCAGTTCGGCGGTGGCATCGAGTGGGAGTATCTGCGCTACGTACTGGTCCGGCCTGACCACTACAATTGCCCCGTTTCGGTCTATTCCGCGCTCCTCGAATATGTCGACGACCGGATCCACGGCGTAGACCTTCTCGTAATCGACGAGCCCGAACGGACCTCCCACGGGAAGAAAGATCGACTGCACTGCGCCGAGATCGACCGCAGTGTGGACCTGCTGATAGACGACTTTGATGTCGAAACGACTGTCGATGTCGGCCCCGATCGGGGTGTAACGGACAACCGGCGATTCCGGTGCCGTCGACAACCAGTGCGCCAACGCGTCCAGCGTCCGACTGGATGAATGGATACCCGCAGCAACAGAGTCGGCGAAAACGTATATCCGCCAACGCCCATCGGCGCGGTGGTGGTGACCCAGATGCACCGGATTGGCGTCGCACACACGCACGACCGGTACCGACTTGAACCGCTTTCCGACCGAAAAGCCCGTGGCCAGATGTTGATTCGCGGTATCGCCGACGATCATCGAGCGGTCGTACTCGGTCATGAATCCGGCCGGGAACTCAGCTGTCTTGACGTAGAACTCTTCGAGTTCCGAAGGGTTTTCGAAGTCCTCGGGCCGCTTCGCCATCATCGTCGACCATTCCTTGTCGAAGTCGATCAGGTTCTGTGCGATGACCTGCCGCTCCGCGTTGTACGTCGAGAGCAGACGCTCCGGGCTGCGCCCTTCGAGTACGTGGCCGAGCTTCCAGGCAAGGTTGAATCCGTCCTGCATGGATACGTTCATGCCCTGCCCGGCCTTGGCGCTGTGCGTATGACATGCGTCTCCGGTGATGAACACGTGTGGCGTTCGGGTACCCACCTGCTCTGCCGGTACGTCGTCGAACCGGTCCGTGACACGATGGCCTACCTCGTAAACACTGTGCCACGCAACATCTTTTACATCGAGCGTATACGGATGCATGATCTCGTTCGCCTGAGCGATGATGTCCTCGATACTCGTATTACGCACACTGCGGTTGTCGTTCTCGGCGACCTCACCGAGATCGACGTACATGCGGAACAGGTGCCCTCCCTCGCGTGGGATGTGCAGGATGCTGCCACCGGAACCGGACTGGATCGCACACTTGGTCCTGATGTCGGGGAAATCTGTGACGGCAAGGACGTCCATGACTCCCCAGGCATGAAATGCTTTGTTCCCCAATGGAGTGCACCCGATGGTGTCGCGTACGGCGCTGCGCGCACCATCGGACCCCACGACATATTTGGCGCGCACGGTACGCAGGCGACCCGCCGAATCGCCGCCGTTCTGCTTCAGGGTCACAGTGACCGGATATTCTCCGTCGCCAACCTCAAGAGTGCAGAACTCGTATCCGAAATCCGGCTTCATTCGCGTAGGAGCATTGGCCATGACCTCGGCGAAGTAGTCGAGAACCCGGGCTTGGTTGACGATCAGATGCGGAAACTCGCTGATCCCGGTTGCATCGTCGGGCGTTCGCGCGGCACGCACGATCTTGCTCGGGTCGTTCGGATCCGGCTTCCAGAACGCCATTTCGGTGATGCGGTATGCCTCGGCGGTGATTCGGTCCGCAAACCCGAAGGCCTGGAACGTCTCGACGCTGCGCGCCTGAATGCCGTCCGCCTGCCCGATGGCAAGTCGGCCCGTCCGCTTCTCGACGATTCGTGTTGTCACCGTGGGAAATTGCGAGAGCTGTGCGGCGGTGATCATCCCGGCAGGTCCGGTACCGACGATGAGTACATCGACCTCGTCGGGAAGATCGTCGGGTCGGTTGACTCCGGTTCCCGCAGCAGTCGCGATCCGCGGGTCACCCGAGACATAACCGTGGTGGTGAAATTGCATTGTCAGACCTTCGCCAATCTTCTGATAGGGCTTACCGATTGTTCGCTTTCGTGATCCGGTCCCAGAGGAATTCCGCTGCGGTCGCGCAGCAGGAGCGTGGCCACCAGACTTAACAGGACCATGATCACGAGATATACGGTGACGGCGGTTGTCGTTCCGGTTGCACGCACGAGGGCTGCAGCGATGGTCGGAGCGAAGGCTCCGCCGATGATGGCTCCGATCGCATAGGAAATCGACACTCCCGAGAATCGAACCGACGCAGGGAACAACTCCGCATACAGCGCCGCCTGCGGACCGTAGGTGAATCCGAGGCCGACTGTGGTGAACACCAGACCCAGCAACAAAATCCAGACGCTACCGGTGTTCACCAGAGTGAACAGTGGAATCAGCGCAGCAAGTAGCAGAATCCAGCCGATCACATACGTGGACCGACGGCCGATGCGATCGCTCACCCAGGCGCCTACCCAGGTGAAGATCAGCCAACTCAGCGCCGATCCCGCTACCGCCCACAGCACCGGACCGCGATCGAGGCCCACCGGGCCGGCGGGGTTGGTCGCGTAGTTCTGGATGTAGCCACCGGTGGTCATGTACCCCACCGCACTGTTGCCCGCGAACACCAGCGCCGCAACGATGACCAGCCTCCAATGATTGCGGAAGAGCTCGACGATGGGTGTTTTCGTCTGCTCCTTGCGCTGGGCGATCTCGAGGAAGACCGGGCTCTCCTCGACGCGTCGACGAATGTAATGCCCGATCAGAATCAGTACGACGGAAAACAGGAACGGCACTCGCCAACCCCACTGCTCGAAGGCCTCACCGGGAGCGATGATCGTCATCAGCGCCATCACGCCGGAAGCGAGCAACAGACCCAACGGAACTCCTACCTGCGGGGAGGCCCCGTAGACGCCACGCTTGTGGTCGGGGGCATGTTCGACGGCCATCAGAACCGCGCCGCCCCACTCACCACCGGCTGAAATGCCCTGCAGGATACGAAGAACGATGAGCAGGATTGGTGCGGAGACACCGATTGCGCTGTACGTCGGCAGCAGTCCGACCAAGCTGGTCGCGACACCCATCATCACCAGCGTGACCATCAGCACGACTCGGCGGCCGTAGCGGTCTCCATAGTGCCCGGCCAGGAATGCACCGAGTGGACGGAATAGAAAGCTGATGCCGACCGTCAGAAACGACAGGATCGTCGCGACTCCGTTGCCTGCTGGTCCGAAGAACAGGTTGCCGAATACGAGGCCGGCCGCGGCTGCGTAGATGAAGAAGTCGTACCACTCGACAGTTGTTCCCACCACGGCTGCGAAAACAACGCGTCGACGTTCGCGCTCGGTGATGGGGCTGCCGTGGTCCAACGGTTGCCGGGGCGGGTTGATCATGGCTACTCCTCGATTGAGTGTGCGCACGTGTCAGGGGACACGGTGGGAGGTCATTGCGACTTAGATCACTCATCGTATACGATCTGAGATATGATGCAAGAGTCGCTATCGAGGAGGACCATGACGACGCACAGCCACTCTGCAGCCGAACAAACCACACCGGGCGCGCTGTCCAGACCCGGCAAAATCGTTGCGGTACACCTGAGTTACGCCTCACGCGCAGATCAGCGTGGGCGTCGACCGGAGAACCCCTCGTACTTCTTCAAGCCGTCGAGTTCCGTGGGATCCACCGGTGGAACGATAGAAAAGCCCTTGGGTACGGAGCTACTGGCTTTCGAGGGCGAGATTGCGTTGGTGATCGGAACGGCTGCACGCACGGTGTCGATCGACGCGGCCTGGAGTCATATCGCGGGGGTCACCGCGGCCAACGACTTCGGACTGTACGACCTCCGCGCACCCGACAAAGGGTCCAACGTCAGGTCGAAGGGCCGTGACGGGTACACACCGCTCGGCCCCGGCGTCATCGACGCCACCTCGGTCAGCCCCACCGAGCTTCGATTGCGCACTTGGGTCAACGGCGAGCTCGTCCAGGACGACACCACCGCAGATCTCATCTTTTCCCTCCCTCGGCTCGTTGCAGACCTGTCTCAGCACTTCACGTTGGAACCGGGCGACATCATTCTCACCGGTACCCCTGCGGGCTCCTCTGTGGTCTCCACCGGCGACGTCGTGGAGGTCGAAGTCGATGCCCCCGGAGGCCATACGTCCGGCCGGCTCGTCACGACAGTCGTTGCGGGCACCACCGAATTCGACAGCACTCTCGGATCCACCCCTTCGGTGGACGATGCCCAGCGCGCCGACGCGTGGGGTTCACCCGAAGCTGCGGGGCTGAAGTCGGCGGCACGCCCTGGCCTGGCTACAGAGTTGCGCGAGAAGCTCACTCGCGTACCGGTTGCGGGCCTGTCCGCACAGCTACGCAAGCGCGGTCTGAACAACGTGTCGATCGATGGAGTTCACGCTCTGACGCCGGGCACGAAGATCGTCGGCGTGGCCCGCACGCTGCGGTTCGTGCCCAACCGCGAGGACCTGTTCGTCTCACACGGCGGCGGCTACAACGCACAGAAGCAAGCGTTCGACGCGGTGTCCGACGGTGAGATCATCGTGATCGAGGCTCGCGGAGAGCTCGGCTCGGGAACACTCGGCGACATCCTCGCGCTGCGCGCACAGTCGCGCGGTGCAGCCGGCGTCGTTACCGACGGTGGAGTACGCGATCGTGATGCAGTTGCAGATATCGGCTTGCCGGTATTCGCGGCGACGGCCCACCCCGCAGTTCTGGGCCGACGCCACGTGCCCTGGGACCACGACCTGACCATCGGCTGCGGTGGCGCAACGGTCCAACCCGGCGACATCATCGTCGGTGACGGCGACGGCGTCATCGTGATTCCCCCGGCACTGGCTGCCGAAGTCGCCGACGCCGCCCTCGCCCAGGAGGAACAAGACGCATGGGTGGCCGATCAGGTCGCTGCCGGGCATGCACTCGACGGACTGTTTCCGCCCAATGAAGAGTGGAAGCAGAAGTACGAGACCTGGCGGCAGAACCAAGGAGCGCAACAGTGACCCAGAGCAAATCGCAGATTGCGTATCACTACGTCAAAGAGCGGATCTCACTCCAGGAGTACACACCGGGCTACCGGTTGGTACTCGGCTCCATAGCCAAGGAACTCGAGATGAGCGTCGTGCCCGTCCGCGAAGCGATCAGGCAGCTCGAAGCCGAGGGCATGGTGACGTTCGAGCGCAATGTCGGTGCGCATGTCGCGATGGTCGATGACACCCAATACCGCTACAGCATGCAAAGTTTGAGCATTCTGGAAGGCGCAGCCACCGCGTTGGCTGCGCGACGACTCTCCGAGGACGACCTACGCCGGGCCCGATCGGTGAACGATCGGATGATCGAGTCCTTGCAACATTTCGACCCCAAGCAGTTCACTTTGCTCAATCAGGAGTTTCACAAGATCTTGTACGCGAAGTGCGTCAATCCCCGAATGTTGACGCTCGTCGAAGCCGAATGGGGACGTCTCGGTCATCTGCGAGCGTCGACCTTCGCGTTCGTTCCTGGCCGGGCCAACGAATCGGTCAACGAACACGAGAACATCGTCCGTCTCATAGAGATCGGGGCCCCGCTGGGAGAGATCGAGAAGGCCGCCCGCCGACATCGATCCGCAACCCTGGACGCCTACCTGATCCACGAGCACCCCGACGAGACACTCGGCCTTCCTGCCTACTGACTACGACACCTGGAGAATCCATGACCAATACCGTTGCCGCACAATCACAACACCACGTCCCCGCCGACCTGCCCGAGAAAATTCAGCACTACATCGGAGGTAAATTCGTCGACTCTATCGACGGCGCCACCTTCGAGGTATCGGATCCCGTCTCGAACGAGACATACGTTCGGGCCGCGGCAGGCAAGAAAGCCGACATCGACCACGCCGTGAACGCCGCAGCCCAGGCATTCGAGCAAGGTCCATGGCCGCGCATGCTGCCACGGGAACGTTCTCGGGTCCTGCACCGCATAGCCGACATCGTCGAGTCACACGACGCTCGCCTCGCCGAATTGGAATCGTTCGATTCCGGTCTGCCCATCACCCAGGCCCTCGGCCAAGCACGCCGTGCCGCCGAGAACTTCCGCTTCTTCGCAGACCTGATCGTGGCGCAATCCGACGATACCTACAAGGTGCCCGGCAGGCAGATCAACTACGTCAACCGAACACCTATCGGCGTCGCAGGACTGATCACGCCGTGGAACACCCCCTTCATGCTCGAGTCCTGGAAACTCGGTCCTGCCTTGGCAACCGGCAACACCGTCGTACTCAAGCCGGCCGAATTCACCCCGCTGTCCGCATCGCTGTGGGCCGGTATCTTCGAGGAAGCCGGACTGCCCGAGGGTGTGTTCAACCTCGTCAACGGACTCGGCGAAGAGGCCGGCGACGCGTTGGTCAAGCATCCCGACGTCCCACTGATCTCCTTCACCGGCGAATCGAGCACCGGACAGTTGATCTTCGCCAACGCAGCGCCGCACCTGAAGGGGCTGTCGATGGAACTCGGCGGCAAGAGCCCAGCAGTGGTGTTCGCCGACGCCGATCTCGACGCAGCCATCGATGCCACGATTTTCGGGGTCTTCTCCCTCAACGGTGAGCGCTGCACCGCAGGCAGTCGCATTCTCGTCGAGCGACCGATCTACGACGAGTTCATCGAACGCTATGCAGCACAGGCGAAGCGCGTCCGCGTCGGCTACCCCCACGACCCCTCGACCGAGGTCGGCGCACTGGTGCACACCGAGCACTACGACAAGGTCATGAGCTACATCGAGATCGGCAAGACCGAGGCCAGGCTCGTCGCCGGCGGTGGCCGCGCCGACGGCTTCGAGGTGGGCAACTTCGTCACACCGACCGTGTTCGCCGACGTGAAGCCCGACGCACGCATCTTCCAGGAGGAGATATTCGGACCGGTCGTCGCGATCACCCCGTTCGACAGCGACTCGGAGGCATTGGAATTGGCGAACGGTGTTCGCTACGGACTCGCTGCGTACATCTGGACCAACGATCTCAAGCGGGCCCACAACTTCTCACAATCGGTCCAGGCCGGCATGGTCTGGTTGAACTCCAACAATGTTCGCGATCTGCGTACGCCGTTCGGAGGAGTCAAGGCGTCCGGGCTCGGCCATGAGGGTGGCTACCGCTCCATCGACTTCTACACCCAGCAGCAAGCAGTGCACATCACTCTGGGGGAAGTTCACAACCCGACCTTCGGCAAAGCCGACTCCCAGCAGCACTGACTCAGCTCTCACCCACCAAGGACCACTACCGACATGACAATCACGCCCAACTCACCGGAGCCTGTTGTGACACAGACCAATCCGATTTGTCCGAAAAACGCTCTCGACACTCCCGCAGCCACTCCCCCGGACGTGCTCCGGTGCGCGTACATGGAACTCGTCGTCACCGACCTCGATCGTTCACGCAAGTTCTATGTGGACGTACTCGACCTCGTGGTCACAGAAGAAAGCGAGGATGCCGTCTACCTCCGCTCCTTCGAGGAGTTCATCCACCACAACCTGGTGCTACGCGAGGGACCGGTGGCCGGCGTTGCCGCATTTTCCTACCGCGTTCGCAGCCCGGAGGATCTCGACAGAGCGGTAGCTTTCTACACAGAGCTCGGATGCCGCGTCGAGCGTCGCGCAGACGGCTTCACCAAGGGCATCGGCGACTCCGTTCGAGTGGAAGACCCACTGGGCTTTCCGTACGAGTTCTTCCACGAGGTCGAACATGTCGAGCGCCTGGCCTGGCACTATCACCTGTACACCCCTGGCGCTCTGGTACGTCTCGACCACTTCAACCAGGTGACCCCGGACGTCCCACGCGCGGTCGCCTACATGGAGGATCTCGGGTTCCGCGTCACCGAAGACATTCAGGACGAGGCCGGCACGACGTACGCCGCGTGGATGCGTCGTAAGTCGACAGTCCACGACACTGCCATGACGGGCGGGGATGGGCCTCGAATGCACCACGTGGCCTTCGCAACTCACGAAAAGCACAACATCATCGCGATCTGCGACAAGCTCGGATCCCTGCGTATGTCCGATCACATCGAACGCGGCCCCGGCCGCCACGGGGTCTCGAACGCGTTCTACCTGTACCTGCGCGATCCCGACGGCCACCGAATCGAGATCTACACCCAGGACTACTACACCGGCGATCCCGACAACCCCGTCGTCACGTGGGACGTGCACGACAACCAGCGCCGAGACTGGTGGGGCACACCGGTCGTGCCGAGTTGGTACACCGATGCATCCATCGTCCTCGACCTCGACGGCAATCCCCGGCCGGTCATCGCGCGCACAGACGACTCCGAGATGGCGGTGACGATCGGAGCCGACGGGTTCTCGTACACCCGCAAGGAGGACACCGACGCGATGACGACGCGGAAGCAAGGCGAGTACAAACTCGGAAACCAGCTCTGAACCGGACCGAACACTCACAGGGACAGGATATTCGATGCTTCCAGCGCAGACTATCGCTGACATCGCCGATGAACTCGCCGCAGCCGAACGCACACGTTCGATGGTGCCGCGACTGACCGCGCGGTACCCCGAGATGACCGTCGAAGACTCGTATGCGGTGCAGAACGAGTGGCATCGACGGGGCATCGAAGCCGGGCGCAAGCATGTCGGACGCAAGATCGGCTTGACGAGCAAGGTGATGCAGGTTGCGACTGGCATCACCGAACCCGATTACGGTGCGATCTTCGACGATCAGGTGTACGAGAACGGATCGGTCATCGAGCACGATCGCTTCTCCAACGTGCGCATCGAAGTCGAGCTCGCATTCGTTCTGGGACAGGCGATAGACGGTCCATCGGCAACCATCTTCGACGTGCTGAAGGCAACCGACTACGTATTGCCGGCGCTGGAGATTCTCAGCTCCCGCATCGAAATGCCGGGCCGCACGATCGTCGACACCATCAGCGACAACGCCGCACTGGGCGCAATAGTGTACGGCGGCAACCCCGTTGCGCCATCCAGTGTGGACCTGCGATGGATCTCCGCGCTGCTGTATCGCAACGAGACGATCGAAGAATCCGGAGTAGCAGCGGCGGTGCTCAACCATCCCGCGACCGGGGTGGCGTGGTTGGCGAACAAGCTCGCCCAACACGGAGACCGTCTCGAAGCCGGCGAAATAGTGCTGGCCGGCTCGTTCACGCGGCCGATGTGGGTATACAAGGGCGACAGCGTCCTCGCGGACTACGGACCGATGGGAACCATCACATGTCGATTCTCCTGAAACCGACTTTCCGAGAAGCTATTCGGTCGGCGACCCGGACACTCTACGGTGGCTGGATCACGACCGGATCACCCGTAGCTGCGGAGATCATGGCCGGTTCTGGACTGGACTGGGTCCTGATCGACATGGAGCATGCACCCAACGGCCTCGAATCGGTTCTGGCACAGCTCTATGCGGTGTCTGCCTACGATGTCACCCCGGTGGTCCGGGTTCCGTTCGGCGACGGCGTGATCATCAAACAGGTGCTCGATCTCGGCGTCCAGAACATTCTCGTACCGATGATCTCGACGGCAGATCAGGCCGGTCGGGTGACCGAGGCCGCACAGTATCCACCGCTGGGCCGGCGCGGAGTCGGAAGTGCGCTTGCTCGCTCGGCGCGGTGGAACAGAGTCGAGAACTACCTCGACGATGCCGCCCGACATGTCTCTGTTTTCGTTCAGATCGAAAGCGTCGAGGCGGTGGACAATGCACGATCGATCGCCCAGACGGAAGGGGTCGACGGCATCTTCGTCGGACCGAGCGATCTCGCTGCATCCATGGGGCTACTTGGTCGGCAGAGCCACCCCGATGTGGTTGCGGCCGTGAAGGAAACCTTCGCACAGGTCGCACAATGCGAAAAGCCCTTCGGCGTCAATGCATTCGACCCGGTCCAGGCCGACGACTACGTTCGCAGCGGTGCCGAGTTCGCCCTGGTCGGTGCGGACGCAGCGCTGCTTGCACGCGGTTCCGAAGAACTCGCACAACGTTTCATCACCTCTCCCGGCCAGCCAGCACCCGACAGCTATTGAGCCCCGGAGTCCATGTCCCCGAGCCTGAGGATCGATCATGACTATCACCTACGCCACTCTTCTCTCCGAGATCACGACACCCGACGGTCGCGATATTTTCGACCCCGCAACCGGTGAACTCGTCGGAAAGGCACCGTTCCGCTCCGTGGAGGTGCTCGACGCAGCTGTCGCCCGAGCCAAAGCGGCGCAGCCGTCCTGGGCCGCGCGCACCGATGAGGAGCGGCAATCGTTGCTCGTCCGGGCGGCCGACGCGATCGACGCTGCCACCGAACCCCTCGCGGAGCTGCTTTCTCGCGAACAGGGCAAGCCGCTCAACGGCCCCAATGCTCGCTTCGAGGTCGGCGCCTGCGCAAACTGGCTTCGGGCCACTGCGGCAACCGATCTCCCGGGCCGGACCTTGATCGACGATGGCGAGACACATGCCGAGATCCACTACCGTCCGTTGGGCGTCGTGGGCGCGATCGGGCCGTGGAATTGGCCGATGATGATCTCGATCTGGCAGATCGCGCCCTCGCTGAGGATGGGCAACACCGTTGTGGTGAAGCCCTCGGAGTACACGCCGCTGAGCGTTCTCGCCCTCGCACACGTTCTGGGAACGGTGCTGCCGGATGATGTCGTCAATGTCGTTGCCGGAGAGGGTGATCTTGGCGCTCGCCTGTCGAGCCATCCCGATATCGCAAAGTTGATGTTCACCGGGTCCACCCGTACCGGTCAGGCGATCATCAAGAGCTCGGCCGAGACCGTCAAGCGTTTGACCCTGGAGTTGGGCGGCAACGACGCCGGCATCGTGCTCGCCGACGTGGACCCGAAAGCCATTGCGCAGGATCTATTCTGGGGCGCATTTATCAACACCGGGCAGACGTGCGCAGCGCTCAAGCGGTTGTACGTGCACGCGGATGTCTACGAGGACGTCTGCCGGGAACTTGTCGAGGTTGCGAAGACGACCCCGATGGGTCGTGGTCTGGACGAGGACAACGTACTCGGGCCGCTGCAGAACAAGGCTCAGTTCGACATTGTTGCGGGGCTGGTGGCCGAGGCCAAGAGTTCCGGCGCAACGATTCTCACCGGAGGTACACCCGAAGCCGACGCTCCGGGATATTTCTACCCGACGACGCTGGTGTCGGACATCGACAACTCCAACCCATTGGTGACCCAGGAGCAGTTCGGGCCTGCGCTTCCGATCGTTCGCTTCGAGACGGTGGACGAGGCCGTCGACATGGCCAACGGCATCGACGTCGGACTCGGTGCCTCGGTGTGGAGCGCCGATCTCGATACGGCGCGCACCGTCGCGGCACGCATCCAAGCCGGCACCGTGTGGATCAATTCACACGGCGGAGTGCACCCGATGATCCCCTTCGGCGGAGTCAAGAAGTCCGGATACGGACTCGAATTCGGAATTGAGGGCCTCGCGGCCGTGTCGGCACCTCAGGTCATCAACGGCTGAAGCGCACAACGTTTCGCCTCCTCCATCCCTTCGAAAGGAACAGCCATGCCCATCACCACCCGCACCTCTGTCATTCGCCAGGCTCCTGGAAAGTACGAAACGATCGAGGTGGAACTGGACGACCCACGCCAGAACGAGGTGACGGTCAAACTGGTCGCTGCCGGCCTGTGCCATTCGGACGATCACAACGCCACCGGCGATGTCCCTGTCGGTGTCTATCCCTACGCAGGCGGGCACGAGGGCTCGGGAATCATCGAAGCCGTCGGACCCGATACCCCGGGATTCGAGGTCGGCGATCACATCGTCTTCTCCTTCCTCCCCGCGTGTGGCCGGTGTGAGTTCTGTGCTCGCGGATTGTCCAATCTGTGCGATCTCGGCGCGTCACTGCTGACAGGTGCGCGCGCCGAGGACCCCACGAGCTTCCGGATGCACCACAACGGCGAGCCGGTGGGGCAACAGTGCGGCATTTCGACGTTCAGCGAGTACACGACGGCATCGGTCTCCTCGGTGGTGAAGGTGGACAAGTCCCTGCCGCTCAAACCAGCCGCGTTGCTCAGTTGCGGGGTACCGACCGGCTGGGGTTCAGCAGTCAATTCCGCTGCCGTACGACCGGGTGACACGGTCATCGTCATGGGCATCGGCGGAATCGGTGCCAACGCGGTGCAAGGTGCAGTACACGCCGGTGCGACGAATGTGATTGCGGTCGATCCGGTTCCGTTCAAGCTGAAGAAGGCGCGAGAATTCGGTGCCACGGATACCTTCGAGACCATCGAAGATGCAACCGAATTCGCGCGCTCGCTGACCAACGGTCAAGGTGCTGATGCCACGATCATCACCATCGGAATCATCAACGGTGATCACGTCGCGCAGGCACTCGATTCCATTCGCAAGGCCGGCACCGTCGTACTCACCGGCCTCGGCGACATCACCCAGGCCGGTGCCCCGATTCTTCTCGGCGACCTCACCTTGATGCAGAAGCGACTGCAGGGATCGCTGTTCGGGGAGGCAAATCCGAGACGCGATATCCCCAACCTCGCGCGAATGTACCAGCGCGGTCAGCTCAAGCTCGACGAGCTCATCACCAAGGAGTACACACTCGACCAGGTGGCCGAGGCGTACGAGGACATGCATGCGGGAAGGAACATTCGCGGCATCATCGTTTTCGACTGATGTGATCGACAGGTCGAACTGATCACGAGTCGGGCAACGGTGCGTCGGCCGAGTCGATCTTCTGTTCGCGCAATGCTTCCCAAAATACGGTCGGAACTTTCTCGGTCCACGCAGCGATGTCCTCGGCGGTGCGGCTGGGTCGCGTTGCGCCGGGGATCACTGCTGCCACGGCCGAGTGATCGAGAAGCGTGTAACGGCCGGCGAGCAGGAAGGCGTCGGGCTGCGGCTCGTCGAGATCGAGTGTCATCTCGAGCGGTTCGACGCGGTTCGACGCGGTTCGACGCGGTTGACGCCGATGCCCCACCCATCGATGACGCCTTCGTCGCGCAGTGGTGCGAGCACGCGGAACGCGCCGGTGCGCGCGCTCTCGTACACGTGCACCCACTCGTAACCGTAGAAGTCCTGGCCGTGTCGTGTACCCATACGATGTCGAGTCGGTCGGTCGTCGATCGATCGAGACTGTCGTCGATGGACCGCATCGTGGCGTCGGCGCTGAGGTGCCCTGGTCCCACGCCGCGCCCGCTGCCTCTGCGGCTTCGTCGGGGATGGCACGGAACATGTTTCCGAGCGGTGCGCGGTACCGAAACCGAGGGCGGAGGGCAGTTAGTGGGAGATCGTCATCAGGTGCGTCCCATCTTGTGAGCCCGAGCGGGTAAAAATAGTTGTAGACGCCGATTATTTGCAAGCGCGGTATGGTGGTTGGTCACGAGTACAGGTATCGAGAGGCACGACACATGAGCGCACACGACCCCGCCCTGACTGCCCTTGCGCAGAATTGGCTTGCGCTTGCGGTTTTGCACGGACGCATCGAAAGCCGCATCGAGCGTGCGCTGCAGACCAACCACAACCTCAGCGCGCGCGAGTATTGGCTGCTCGACGTCCTTGGCAGGCAGCACGACGGGGTCGGCGGCCACCTCCAGATGAAGCAGGTGGCCGACGCCGTCGTGCTGAGCCAGAGCGCGACGACTCGCCTGGTCACTCGACTCGAGGATCGGGGGCTGCTCACGCGGTACTTGTGCCCCACCGATCGCCGAGGTATCTACACCGACGTCAGCGAAGAAGGCCTGACCCTGCTCGAGGCCGCGCGGCCGACCAACGATGCGGCGTTGCGCGAGGCTCTCGACGAAGCATCCGACGAGCCGGATCTCGTTCCATTGGTCGACGCCGTACGACGCGCCGAGGGCTGATTCACTCCACCTGTTCCACGGCCGCTCTGGTCGCGTCGGCCACCAAGGGGTTCATCGCCGGCGAGTCTTCCACCCCCGACGTCGTCGCACTGAGCACGACCAGCAGGATCCTCTGCCCGTCCGGTCCGAACAGCAGTCCGGCATCGTTGGAGACGCCGTAGCTTCCGGTGCCGGTCTTGTCGGCCGAAGTCCATTGCGGCGCAATGCCCGCCCGGAACCGGGCGGTGGACGTCGCGGTGTCGCCCATCCACTCGAGCAGTTGCTTGCGCGAGGCCTCGGTCAGAACATCGCCGTCGAGCAGGGTTCGGTAGCCGGCAGCCAACGAGTTGGGTGTCGTGGTGTCTCGTGGATCACCCGGGATTGCCGTGTTCAATTCCGGCTCGGTGCGATCGAGGCGAAATTCGGTGTCACCGAGTGATCGCGCGAAGTCGGTGAGCGACGCGGTCCCGCCTGCCTCGCGAATCAGCAGATTGCCGGATGTGTTGTCGCTCTTGGTCAGTGCGGCCGCTGCCAAGTCTGCGATCGTGACAACCGACCCTGCGTCCCAATCGACCGCCGATTCGGGCACCTTGTCCTCGGCGGTGATCGTTCTGGTGTCGGTGAGCTGTAACGTGCCGGCATCGACGGCAGCGAGTACGGCACCGACGGCATACACCTTGAAGGTGGAGCAGAACGCGAAACGTTCGTCGCCGCGGTAGCTCCGAGTGGAACCGGTCGCGAGATCGAGCACGCTGACGCCGAGCCGCGCAGTGTCCCTGGCCTCGAGTTCGAGATATACCTTTTCGGCACTGGACTCTTCGCTCGCGGACTGAGACACACTCGTGTCGGGCTGCGGTGGTTCGGCGGTGGCCGTCGAGGAACAGGCAACTCCGGCGGTCAGCGCCGCCGCTGCGATCACGGTGATCAATCGGGTGGATGTCGAGGTACGCATGGGGTCATGCGATCACACCCGCTCGCCTCCGAGCCAAGTCCCGAGGCACTGCAGCGTCATTCCTCTTCGGTATCGCGGCAGGTCGACGTGTTTCAATAGGTCGGTGGATCTTGTTCGCCATCTCGAGTATTTCGTCGCCGTCGCCGAGGAACGCCACTTCGGCCGCGCAGCGGCCACTCTGGGCGTGACGCAGCCACCCGTGTCTCGGGCGATCAAGGCCTTGGAGAAGCACCTCGGTCTCGTACTCGTGGAGCGGACACCCGACGGTGCCGCCATCACCGAACATGGGGCTGCGCTGCTGCCACGGGCTCGCTTGATCGTCGACGACGCACGCCGATTGACCACCACGGCAGAGTCACTCACCGCGTCCAAGACGGTCCGCATCGGCCTCATCCCCCAACTGGACGATGCTTTGGCCGCCCGCATCGCCGCGTCCGTCGGAGTCCAAGTGCGGGTGGAGACCGGCGGAGCAGTGTCCTTGCTGGACCGTGTGCGATCACACGAACTCGACGTTGCAGTGATCGATCACCCGGTGGTACTCGATCGATTGGTGGCCGGACCAGTCATCGCGTTACCCCGGCGGGTCAGCGTTCCTGTCGGTCACAGGTCGGCCCGAGCAGAGCGGCCGCGACTGACCATGTTGTCCGACCTCGCCCTCGCCACCACGCCGCGGGCTGCGAATCCACCTGCACACGACCTGCTGCTCGATGCGTTTCGCCGCCACGCCCTCGATCCAGAGGTGTTCTTTGCGAACACCTTTCGCGCCGTCACGATCAGCGTTGCGTCAGGTCGATGTTTCGGGCTCGTACCTGCCACGAGTCCGGTACTGCCAGGCACCGATCATCTCGATCTCTCTTCCGACGACGTTGCTCTGCGAGTGCGTATCGTGCGCCGCAACGAGGAGGAAGAGTCTCTGGTGAATCTCATCGATCGAATCCTGTTGCAGGCCGACAAGTGAATACGATCGACGAACAGCTGCGCGCCGTATTCGCCGACGCAGGCTGTCGCGGTTGGGCACGCGCCGAACGGATCGACGGCACCGGCACGGTCGTCGACTACGAGGGAGACGACGCCGTCGTCGCCGCGTCGGTGTGGAAGATGGTTCTGCTCGTTGCCGCGGCGCGCGAATTCGACGAGGGATCCTTGACTGCAACAGATTCGGTGCGGCTCGTTCCGGGGCAGTGCAGTCCCGGGCCGACGGGCATCGCAAGCTACGCGGATCCGGTGACCATGAGTTGGCGAGACATCGCTCGATCGATGATCACAGTCTCCGACAATGCCGCTGCCGACGCACTTCTCGGCGCAGTGGGGCTCGATGCACTCGCCCGGGTGATTGACGATCTCGGGCTCGAACACACGCGCATCGTAGGTGGCACGAAACAACTGGGTGATCAGATCGTCCGGGATACCGGCCGGTTGAACGCGGACGAAGCAGTGGGCTTACTGGCCAGCAACTACACAGTGGTCGACAGCTCGGGCTTCGATCCGGCGTACACCTCGTGCACCACCCCCCGTGACAGCAACACCGTTCTGCGCTCGATCTGGCTGGGCACCGCGGCATCGCCGGCGCAGTGCCGGTATATGAAAGAGGTTCTGTCTCAGCAAGTATGGCCGCACAGAATCCGTAGCGGAATCCCGTACCCGGATGTGCAGGTCGCGGGCAAGACCGGCACCATCGGCCCCATTCGCAACGAGGTTGCCGTGGTGTCGTTTCCAGGCGAGAAGCCCGTCGCAGTGTCGGTGTTCACCAGGGCAGCGCGGATGGACCTGTACCTCCCGCTGGTCGATCAGGCCATCGGCCATGCGGCCAGGATCGCAGTGACGGCGGTACGTCAGGCACCGCACTCGGGAACGCCATGACCGGATCGGCACCACGTGTTCACCCCAGGAGCGTCGCCCAGATCGTAGGTCATCAACACACGGGTGTCGTTGTACCCGATACTCGGCGAGGCCTCGAATCGTTTGCCCTCGTACAGCGTTCCGCCCAGTCCGTCACCGGCCAGGAACGTGCGTTCCAGCAGCGTGACGACCACGCCGTCTTCCTTGTCGTCACCGATCGGCGTGTAGGTGGCCGTCCAGGTTTCGACGTCGCAGCAACTCGCTCCGGTGGTGAACGTGCTGCTCGCCGGGTCAGGATCCAGATGAAGAATGCTTGCGTGCCGCTGCCAATCCCCCATGATCGTCGACACGAGGTCATCACCATCGGGGGTCGATGCGGGAGGAATCTCCGGCTGCACCGGATCCTGAACGGGCGGCTCGACCGCTATGGGCTGAGCAGAGGGCTGAACAACGGTCGGCGGCGGAACCGACGCGTCGATAGGTCCTGACCCATCGCTGGCATCCGGTTCATCGGCCACCGGACTCTCCCATGGCGTGTTCTCCACCGGAGCCGCTGGTTGGGCACCGACCCCCTGGGTGGACGTCGTAACTGCCTGCGGCGCGGGCCCAGCATCATGGTCGCCGCATGCCGTCAGGGCGGCGATGGCCACCACCGTCAACAGGGCGGATCCGATCGAAGAACGCACTCTCATGACGACTCCCCACTCGCGACGAACATCGTGCCCGGTCTATCGCCTCGGGCTCGACTCCGTTACTTGCGCTAAGCAGATCACGCTTAGGTAACAGTGTTCTTCAGCGCCGTCTCGCGCTGTCAGCATCCGGCAAGACTTCACGGCACTGACATCTGCCGCACGCGTTCATAGTTCGAGCAGCAGTGCCCGGTGATCGGATACTTCCGGTTGCTGTACTACTTCGAAGTGCCGCACAGCGTCCAACCGAGAGACCAAGAAGTAGCTGGCACTGCGAATCGGCTTACCGTAAAGCGACGTTCGAGTATCGGATTCGCCCACCAGGTCGATCATTCCGTGCCGACCCAACAGCTGGAAGGTGGCACTCGTCGGCAGCAGGTTCAAGTCGCCGCACAGCGCCACGATGTCGCTCGTCGAGTGCATCTGTTCGACGATGGCCGACAGTCGACGAGCTTGATCTGCACGAGCGGGAGTGTCGTGCTTACCCGCCGGATCACGGAGCCCGTGAAGCTGGACAACCGATACGGTTCGATTGCTCGACGGGTCTCGCACAGTAACGGTGAGCGCCGCCCGAGGACGGTCCTCGACAGTCCAATCGACGTGGTTCACGAACTCCGAATGAACGAAACGCGCATCGAGACCCACAATCGGGAAGTCGTCGCGCACCCACGTCGCGATACCGAAGTCCTGACGCCACCGCGTTCCGTCGAGATCGGTGACCGGCCCGGCGTCGTGGGCTATGAAATGCGATCTGTGTCCCTTCAGCACCGATGAGATGTCGTCGAACAGATTCAACCGCTGCGGCAACGTACGTTCCCCATCCGAAAAGGTCGCCCAGCCCGACCCGCCCGGAGTGCGCGTCACCTCCTGGACACAGAGAACGTCTGCATCGACTCCCCTGACCCATGGGATCAGGACGTCATGTTCGGCACCGCCCCAGGCGTTGATCGATATCACCTTCACCGCGCGAGCGTATCGGCCACTCAACACCTGCGCCACTGAATATCATTCCTGTGCATACAGATTCACGAGCGGGTTGCGAGCCCAACGTCGTGTACAGAGCAAACGATCGAGGCCATAGTGGTCGCCGGCGTCAGTACACCCCGGCAATGTACGCGATCTCGACCGCACTGAGAGGTGCCGCCGAGCGTGCTGCGACTACAACAGTTCCCTGATGGCGTTCTCGAACCCGGTGACGTGTTCGAGGGTCAGTTCGGCAGCCGTGTCGGCGTCACCGTCGATGATGGCCTGCAGCAACGCGACATGCTCACGAACATGGCCGGCGACGTTCGGTAGTCGGTCGAGGAACAGGCACCAGATGCGGGTGGCGTGGGCGTCGAGACTGACCAGGATGTCCTCGAGGTGCGGATTTCCCGAGGCCCGGTAGATCTCCCGATGCACCGCAACATCTTTCCGCAGCACCTCGCGCGAATCGTCGGTGTCGTCGATGCTCGCGATCGAGGACGCGAGCTCTGCCAGCCGATCGCGCGACGCACGCGTGGCCGTACGCGCCGCACGCGCCGAGGCTGCAGGCTCGAGCTGCTTACGAATCTCGGAGATGTTGGCCAGGTCGGTCATGTCGACGGCGGTCGCGAAGGTTCCGCGGCGGGGGTACGCAACAACGAGTCGCTCGCGTTCGAGTCGTTTGAGACCCTCACGGATCGGCGTACGTCCCAACCCCAACTGCTCGGCCAGGCGATCGTCGTTGATGGGTTCGCCCGGACGAATTTCCAGCATGATCAGCTGCTCACGCACTATTTCGTACGCTCGATCGGCGTTGGTACCGGTGGACTGCACTGCATCGATCACCGGTGGAATTCCGATTGTCATCTGCTCTGCTCACTCCCGGTCGATGCCCCGCCCTTGACGGCCCTGCTTCGTGATCTTACTCTATTGGCATCTTGATATATCAGTTCTAGATCATTGATCTCCCAGAAGGGTGGTCACCTTGACGCAGAACTACGCGCCCGACCTGACGGAAGGCTACCGATGACCGCACCCACACCGGGCGCACATCTGCCCGATCACCCGGACTTCCTGTGGCGCAACCCCGAACCGAAGAAGTCGTACGACGTCGTGATCATCGGCGGCGGCGGGCACGGCCTGGCCACCGCGCACTATCTCGCCAAAAACCACGGCATCACCAATGTCGCTGTGCTGGAGAAGGGTTGGCTCGCCGGGGGAAACATGGCGCGCAACACCACCCTGATCCGCTCCAACTATCTGTGGGACGAGAGCGCGCGCATCTACGAGCACTCACTGAAACTGTGGGAGGGACTCGCCGACGATCTCGACTACCCCATCCTGTTCAGCCAGCGCGGCGTCCTCAACCTCGCGCACAGCCTGCAGGACGTGCGAGACAGCGTGCGACGCGTCGAGGCCAACCGACTCAACGGCATCGACGCGCAGTGGGTCGACCCCGACGAGGTCAAGAAGCTGTGCCCGATCGTCAACATCTCCAGCGACATTCGCTATCCGGTACTCGGCGCGACATACCAACCGCGCGCCGGCATCGCCAAGCACGACTACGTCGCCTGGGGATTTGCCCGACGCGCCGACGCGGCCGGTATCGACATCATCCAGAACTGTGAGGTCACCGGTTTCACCACCGACGGCAACCGCGTCACCGGGGTGAAGACGACGCGCGGCGACATCGCCACCGGCCAGGTCGCTCTCTGCGCGGCCGGTCACACCTCGACGTTGACGGACATGCTCGGCATCAAGACTCCCTTGCAGAGTCACCCACTGCAGGCCCTGGTCTCGGAGCTGCTCGAGCCGGTCCACCCCACGGTGGTCATGTCGAATGCCGTGCACGTCTATGTCTCCCAGGCACACAAGGGCGAACTGGTGATGGGCGCAGGCGTCGACTCCTACAACGGTTACGGCCAGCGCGGGGCGTTCCACATCATCGAACGACAGATGGCAGCTGCGGTCGAGTTGTTCCCCATCTTCGCCCGCGCGCATCTGCTGCGCACCTGGGCCGGCATCGTGGACGTGTGTCCCGACGCCTCACCCATCGTCGGGCGCACGCCGTTCGACAACGTGTTCCTCAATTGTGGCTGGGGCACAGGTGGATTCAAGGCCACCCCCGGTGCCGGTTGGTGCCTGGCCGACACCATCGCCAACGACGAGGTGCACGAGTACATCGCACCGTTCAGTCTGGACCGATTCGTCACCGGCGCGCTGGTGGACGAGCACGGCGCAGCGGGCGTTGCTCACTAGGCTCGCCGCCCCGGCACACGCAGCACCCGAACGAGAAATCCTGGAGTGGCAATGCAATTGATCGAATGCCCGTGGTGCGGGAGTCGAGAAGAAACCGAGTTCCACTACGGCGGCCAGGCGCACATCGCCTACCCCGAGAATCCCTCCGCCCTCACCGACGAACAGTGGGCGCACTTCGTGTTCTTCCGCGACAACCCCAAAGGGCTCTTTGCAGAACGGTGGAGCCACAGCGCGGGCTGCAGGCGGTGGTTCAACGCCGTCCGGGACACAGCCACCTACCGAATCCACAGTGTCTATCGCCTCGACGACCCGAAGCCGGTGAACCCATGACCGCATTCCGCACCGCATCCGGCGGCCGCATCGACCGCACGAGCACCTTCGACTTCACGTTCGGCGGCTCGGCTCTGCAGGGACATCCCGGCGACACCCTGGCATCTGCGTTGCTCGCCAACGGCATTCATCAGGTCACCACCAGCATCAAGCTCGGCAGGCCCCGTGGATTCACCGCAGCATGGGCCGAGGACACCGGCGGACTCGTACAGATCGAGGAGCCGTTCCCCGAGCCCATGCTGCTCGCCACCACGATCGAGCTGTACGACGGTCTGGTCGCCCGCGGCATCCCCGGACAAGGGCGTCTCCCCGAGATCTCCGACTCCGCCAAGTACGACGCCATGCACGCCCACGCCGATCTGTTGGTCGTCGGTGCCGGCCCGGCCGGTCTGACGGCCGCCCTGGTCGCTGCACGCAGTAGCGCACGGGTCGTCATCGTCGACGATCAGAGCGAGTTCGGTGGTTCGCTGCTCGGCTCCGATGACGTCATCGACGGCCGGCCCGCACTGGACTGGGTAGTCGACGCGGTGACCGAGTTGTCGACCTTCCCCGACGTGACATTGCTGCGCCGCACCACCGCGTTCGGATCCTACGATGACGGCTTCGTCCTCGCGCTCGAGCGTCGCACCGATCACCTGGGACTGGAAGCACCTGCCGCACTGAGCCGTCAGCGCGTCTGGCGCATTCGCTCCCGCCACGTCCTGGTGGCCACCGGCGCCCACGAACGTCCGGTCGTCTTCACCGACAACGACCGCCCCGGAATCATGCTGGCGCACAGCGCACGTACGTTCTTGCATCGCTACGGCGTCACGGTGGGCACCGAGGCCGTCGTTTTCACCACCAACGACAGCGCATACAAGGCAGCCGTCGATCTGCACGACGCAGGGGTCCGCATCGCGAGCATCGTCGACGCCCGCGACAGTGCGCCCGAGTACTGGCTCGGCCTGTGCCGCGAGCGCGGCATCGAGGTACGCCCCGGGAGCGTCGTGTCCGGCACCCGCGGCGACACCCGCGTCACCCATGCACTGGTGACCGGCGCCGACGGTGCCACCGACACGGTGGGCTGCGACGTACTGCTCGTCAGTGGTGGCTGGAACCCCGCGGTGCACCTGTTCAGCCAGGCCCGCGGAAAACTGCGCTACGACGGCGAACTCGGCGCATTCGTGCCCGCGGACGACGTCGAGGGCATCAGTGTCGCCGGATCGTCATCGGGGGTCTTCGATCTGGCCGAATGCCTACGCGACGGCACCTCGGCCGCGGCAGGCGCGCTGAACCGGCTCGGCTTCGATGTGCCCGAAACCCCGCTTCCTGTAGTCGATTCCGTGCCCAGCAGCGAGTCGCTGGTGCTGTGGCGGGTGCGCGACGACGCGGGTGCCGACAGCCAGTTCGTCGACGTACAGCGCGACGCGACCGTGGCCGATCTGGTCCGCGCAGTCGGTGCCGGCATGTCGTCGATGGAACACATCAAGCGCTACACCACGATCGGTACCGCGCACGATCAGGGCAAGACCTCCGGTGTGGTGTCCTCGGGCATCGTGGCGGAACTGCTCGACAAGCCGGTGGAGAACCTGGGCACCACCACGTTCCGACCGCCATACACACCGGTGGCATTCGCGGCGTTGGCCGGACGCAATCGCGGCATGGCGTTCGACCCGGAACGGGTTACCGCAGTGCATGATTGGAACGTCGAGCGCGGCGCGATCTTCGAGGACGTCGGACAGTGGAAGCGGCCACGCTACTACCCACTTCCCGGCGAGGAGATGCACGACGCCGTGCTACGCGAGTGTGCGGCCGTGCGTTCGAGCGTCGGCATGCTCGACGGTTCGACGCTCGGCAAGATAGACGTACAGGGCCCCGATGCGGGCGTGGTGCTGGACATGTTCTACACGAACATGATGAGCACGTTGAAGGTCGGCATGGTTCGGTACGGCGTGATGTGCGGTGCCGACGGCATGGTGATCGACGACGGCACCGTGATGCGCCTGGCGAACAACCGATTCCAGGTGTTCACCACCACCGGCGGGGCAGCAGGGATGCTCGACTGGATGGAGGAGTGGCTGCAGACCGAGTGGCCGCACCTGGCGGTTCGGCTGACGTCGGTGACCGAGCAGTGGGCCACGTTCCCCGTCGTCGGACCGCGATCTCGCGATCTCGTCGGCGAGATCTTTCCCGAACTCGACGTGTCCAACGAGGCGTTCCCGTTCATGGCCTGGCGAGATGCCGCGGTCGACGGTGTGCCGGTACGTGTGGCGCGAATCAGCTTCTCCGGTGAACTCGCCTTCGAGGTGAACATCGATTCCTGGCACGCCCACGCACTGTGGTCGCGGCTGATCGACGCGGGCGAGAAGTACCACATCACCCCGTACGGCACCGAAACCATGCACGTGCTTCGGGCGGAGAAGGGCTACCCGATCGTCGGCCAGGACACTGACGGCACCGTCACCCCGCAGGACCTCGGCATGAGCTGGGCGGTGTCGAAGAAGAAGCTCGACTTCATCGGAAAGCGCTCGTTCGACCGCGCCGAGAACCGAAACCCGTTGCGCAAGCAATTCGTCGGCCTACTGCCGGTCGACCGCGAAACCGTCCTCCCGGAGGGGTCACAGATCATCGAGCACTCCGACAGCGGTGTTCTACCCGAACTTCCGGTGCCGATGCTAGGTCACGTCACGTCGAGTTACGCCAGCGCAGAATTGGGCCGCCCGTTCGGATTGGCCCTGCTCGAAGCCGGACGTGACCGACTCGGCGACATCCTGCACGTCCCGGTGGGCGACACCCTGATCGCCGTCGAAGTCACCGGCTCCGTACTCGTCGACCCGGAAGGTAACCGCCGTGATGGCTGACCGACTCGCTGCCAGAAGCCCACTCGCAGAGACTCTTCTGCCGGACTCACCTGCTGTCCGCATCGTGGAGGAGCCGTTCCTCGCCGCAGTCGACCTGTGGGTCGATCCGAACGGGCCGGGCGGTGCCGCGGCCTCGGCAGAGCTCGGCACCGAGCTCCCCGGCCCCGGCCGCGTGGCCGAGGGGACGAACACCACCTCGATCTGGTTGGGACCCGAGGAGTGGCTGGTGATCGGAGCCGGGGTCGATCCGGTCGAACTCGAACACCGTCTCGGCTCGGCCGTTCGCGCGCACCGTGGCGCGGCAACCGACGTGTCCGGTCAGCGAACCAGTTTGCGGCTGAGCGGTTCTCGGGCCCGAGATGTATTGGCGAAGGGATGCTCGATCGATCTGCACCCACGTGCCTTCCCGGCAGGGTCGACGGCGCAGACGATGCTGGCGATGGCAGGGATGATCCTCATTGCCCGCGACGACACCGGAACGGACTTTTCCATCCTCGTGCGCTCGTCGTTCGCACGCTATCTCGCAGCCTGGCTGACCGACGCGGCCGAGGAATACACCGACGGCGGCTGAATCCGACCGCTGGACACCCGGTGCCGGTGGACGTCGTGGAGTGGCCGGATCGGAACCTCACACGCCTTTTCGAGGGTGCGCGCCCGTTCTAGGAGGCTGGAACCAGCGCGCACTCTGCAGAAAGGGTGTGAGGTCCTCTCTTTTCAGCTGAAGATGACCGTCCGGTGTCCGTGCAGCAGAACGCGATTCTCGCAGTGCCAGCGGACCGCCCGCGAGAGTGCGAGTGCCTCGGCGTCCTGTCCGACGGTGGCCAGACGAAACGGGTCGTGAGTGTGATCGATGCGAATGACCTGCTGCTCGATGATCGGACCCTCGTCCAGATCGGGAGTGACGTAGTGCGCCGTCGCACCGACCTGTTTGACGCCCCGGTCGAAGGCCTGGTGGTACGGCTTCGCGCCCTTGAAGCCGGGCAGGAAGGAGTGGTGAATGTTGATTGCTTTGCCGTGCAGTGCTCGACACGTCTTGTCGGAGAGCACCTGCATATAGCGCGCCAGCACCACCAGATCCACCTCGTACTCGGCGACAAGGTCCAGCAGACGCTGTTCGGCCTCGGCCTTGGTACCCGGAGTGACGGGAACATGGACGAACGGCAGCCCGGCCGCCTCGGCCATCGGCCTCAGCACCTCGTGATTGCTGACCACGGCCACCAGTTCCCCACCGAGATTCTGTGAGCGCCAACGGAAGATCAGGTCGTTGAGGCAGTGCCCCATCTTGGACACCATGACGAGCACCCGCGGCTGACTGCACCCGTTGAATGTGTACGACATCGCGAATCGGTCGGCCAACTCACGGAAGCTCTCGGTCAACTGCTCGATGTCTGTGGTACCACTGGCCACGAAAGACGTACGAAGAAAGAACGAGCCGTCCATCGAGTCGTCGAACTGTTGATGTTCGGCGATGTCGCAGTCGTTGTCGAAGAGGAACGCACTGACGGCCCGGACGATGCCCGGCCGCCGGCCGCAGCTGAGCGTGAGGGTGAAGTTCTCGGTCATCGAATCTCCTGATACTGGTGGGTCGTCAGCTGCGGATCTTGGCCATCTCGGGGTCGACGAGAGGCTCGGCCACGACCGTGGCGGATACGAGCCGATCGAAGTATCGAATCTGTACTGCTGCGCCGGTTTCTGCACTACTGGCGGGCACCCAGGCGTAGGCGATCGGCGCACCCACGGTATGTCCGAACGAGGCGCTGGTGACGTAGCCGGCAGGTTCGCCGTCCACCAGGACCGGCTCGTGTCCGAGTACAACCGACGATCCGTCGTCGATCTGCAGGCAGACAAGCTTCCTCGAAACGGTGTCGTCGGACATCTCGAGGACGGCGTCTCGGCCCCGGAATTCGCCCTTCTGCGGGCGCACTGCGAAGCCGAGGCCGGCCTCGTATGGGTTGTGTTCGGTGGTCATGTCCGAGCCCCACGAGCGGTAGCCCTTCTCCATCCGCAGGCTGTTGAACGCGGCGCGTCCACCGGCGATGATGCCGAACTCGGAACCGCTCTGCCACAACATGTCCCAGAGTCGCTGACCGTAGTCGGCGGTGGTGTACAGCTCCCACCCGAGCTCGCCCACGTACGACAGCCGCATCGCGGTGACGGGCACTCCTCCGATCCGAACCTGCTTGCAGCGGAAGTATTTGAAGTTCTCGTTCGAAAAGTCGTCCTGGGTCAGCTTCTCGACGACCTCTCGGGCGTGCGGGCCCCACAGACCGATGCAGCACGTGGAGCCGGTGATGTCGTCGACGGTGACGCTGCCGTCGCTGGGCGCTTCGCGGCGCAGGTAGTCGAAGTCGAGATTGCCGTTGGCACCGACCTGGAATTCGTCGGCCGACAACCGCGCAACGGTGAGATCGCTTCGGATGCCGCCCTTCTCGTCCAGAGCGAGTGTGTACGTGACGGCCCCGATGGACTTGTCCATCTTTCCGGTCGTCAGCCCTTCCAGGAAGGTGAGGGCTCCCGAGCCCCGCACACGCAGCCGCTTCAGTGGAGTCATGTCGTACATGGCGACGGACGTGCGGGTCTTCCACGCCTCGGCCGCAGCGATGGTCGAATGGAACATCGAGGCCCACTCGTCACGCTTCGGCGGCTGCCATTCAGTGGGAAGCTGTTGCACCAGATCGGCATTGGCCTCGTACCAGTGCGGGCGTTCCCACCCGACGCCTTCGAGGAACACGGCACCGAGTTGGTGCTGCCGCGCATTGAAAGGGCTGACCCGAACATCACGCGGGGACAACCGCGGTTGCGAGGGATGCAGGACGTCGTAGATCTCGACGAAGTTCTGCTGCGAGGTTTCGCTGACGTATGCCGGATCGAGCTGGAAATCCTCGAATCGGTTGACGTCGCACCCGTGCAATTCGACCTCGGATCGGCCGTCGACCAACAGCTGGGCGATGGCCCTGCCGACTCCGGCCGAGTGGGTGACCCACACGGCCTCGGCGATCCAGAAGCCCTTGACGTCCGGGGATTCCCCGAGCAATGGTCCGCCGTCCGGGGTGAACGAGAAGACTCCGTTGAAGCCGTGGTCGATCTTGGCAGTCTCGAGGCATGGCAGCAGCAGCTTGGACTGCTCCCACGATGGCGCGAAATCCTCCTGCGTGAAATCGAGCATGGACGGCATTGCCTCGTCGGACACACCGTCGCCGCCGGGCAGGGATTTGGTGTCGACGGGCATCGGGCGGTGGGCGTAGGAGCCGATGCCGAGGCGGTCGACGTGCTCGCGGAAGTACAGGTCCTGATCCTGGTGCCGGAGGATAGGGAGGCCGGCCTCGGCCACTTCGGTGTTGCGTCCCACCAGTTCCGGGATCTGGTCGGTCTTGGCGTACTGGTGCGCCAGAGGCAGCAGCGGCACTTTCATGCCTACCAGCTCGCCCACGTCCGCGCCCCAGAAGCCGGCGCAAGAGACCACGATGTCGGCCTCGATCACGCCCTGGTCGGTCGCCACACCGGTTACTCGTCCACCCGTCTGTTCGATTCCGACTACCTTCGTGGAACCACGGAAGACGGCTCCACGCGATTCTGCGCGGCGGGTGAGGGCCACGACAGCGCGGGACGCCTTCGCGAGACCGTCGGTCTCGACGTACAGACCGCCGAGAACACGCGAACGATCGAGCAGCGGATGCAGTTTGGCGCATTCGGACGGGTCGATGACCGATCCTTCGATGCCCCAGGACGTGGCCCACCCCTGTTTGCGATGCAGATCGGCCAGCCGCTCCTCGGTGGTCGCCACTTCGAGGCCACCGAGCTGGTTGAAGCACCACTGCCCGTCCACTTCGAGGCCCATGAACTTCTCGACCGTATACCGGGCGAGTTCGGTCATGGTCTTGGATGCATTGGTCTGAAACACCAAACCCGGTGCGTGCGAGGTGGATCCACCCGTGAGAGGTAGCGGCCCCTGATCGAGGACGGTGACGCGATCCCAACCGCGCGCGGTGAGCTCGTCGGCCACGTTGGTACCGACGATGCCGGCACCGATGATGACAACTCTCGGTGAACCCATGGTGGTCCTTCCGTATCGGGGTGGAGAGATCGAGCTCGACCGAGACGACGAACGGCCTGCACGACAACTAACCATAGATTGATATATCAACAGTATGGTCTCGGTTGGGCATGGTCAACCCGCAACGGCGACCTCGACTCCGTGCGCGGGGGTTCTCCGTCCCCTGCCCGCGTCGCCTACCGGAGCGACCTCACACTGAGCGACAGTTCGTTGTACGTGCTTATCACCTGTTCAGCGTGCACCAGGTGCGGTGTGTCCGAATCTCGTTACATCGTGTTTCGCAGGGGTGAAAACTGCCGTCTCCTATTGACACGCTCTCGTGGCGATGTCCACACTGTTGTTGCGGTGAGTAGAACGTGTTCCGCATGGCAATACAGAAGGGATCCGAATGCTCGAGGTGTGTCCCTTGGCCGACCTCCCCGGCGGCGAAGCCGTGCGCGTCGGCACCACCCCTCCGGTGGCGGTGTTCCACACCGAGGACGGCCAGCTCTTCGCGATCGACGACACCTGTACGCATCAGGACGCGTCGCTCGCCGATGGGTGGCTGGAGGGATGCGCGGTCGAATGTCCGCTGCACGCGTCCACGTTCGACCTGCGCACCGGTGCCGTCGACGCTCCCCCCGCGAAGTTGCCGGTTCGTACGCACACCGTCGTCGTCGACAACGGGGTGATCTACATCGAGCTGAGTACCGCAACCCCCAATCTTCCGCCCGACGTTCGTGGCCGTTTGGCCGCCGAGAGGCATTCGTGAAAAGCGTGACCATCGTCGGGGCCTCCCTGGCGGGCCTGTGCTCGGCGCGCGCCTTGCGGGCGGCCGGGTTCGACGGCTCGGTCACCGTCGTCGGTGCCGAGAACCACCGACCCTACGATCGCCCACCGCTGTCGAAGGAATACCTGGCCGGCGATGTCGACGCGAGCACCCTCGCGCTCGAACCCGAGGACGAGAACCTCGATGCCACCTGGATTCTCGGCCGTACGGCCACCGCACTCGACGGCTCGCGTCGCACCGTCACCCTCGACAACGGTGCCGAACTCACGTCCGACGGCGTCATCCTGGCCACCGGCTCGCGCGCGCGATCGCTTCGCGGCACCGACCATCTCTCCGGTGTGCACGTTCTACGAACTATCGACGATGCCGATCGGCTGCGTGCAGAACTCGCGCCGGGCGCGCGTCTGGTCGTCATCGGCGCAGGCTTCATAGGAGCCGAAGTAGCCTCCACCGCAAGGAAACTGGGACTCGACGTCACCGTCGTCGAAGCCGCACCGTCGCCGCTCACCGGGCCTCTCGGTGCACGATTGGGCAGTGCCGTGGGCAATCTGCACCGCGACAACGGCACCACACTGATCTGCGGGATCGCCGTCGACGGGCTGAGCGGCACCGACGGAGTGACGGGCGTACGACTCGCCGATGGACGACTCCTCGAAGCCGACGTCGTGGTCGTCGGCATCGGCGGAATCCCCAACATCGACTGGCTCCGTACCAGCGGGCTGGCACTCGGTAACGGGATACTGTGCGACGGCGGCGGCGCGACCGCCCTGCCGGGGGTGGTGGCAGTCGGCGACTGCGCCGCATGGCTCGATCCGAGCGGTACCCATCGGCGCGTCGAACATTGGGCCGGCGCGGCCGAAAGACCCACCGTCGCAGTAGCCACATTGCTCGCCGGCAGCTACGGCGGCCAGCACGTCAAGCCCCCGTACTTCTGGTCCGACCAGTACGGGTCTCGCATTCAGTTCGCTGGAACGGCAGGACCGGACAGCGAATGCACGATCGAGGAGGGTTCACCCGAACTCGGCAGCTTCCTCGCCGTGTATCGATCCGACGGACTTCCGGTCGGCGTACTCGGTGTCAATCAGGTTCGGTTGTTCACCCGCTGGCGTCGACAACTCTCGGCTCCGGCTCGAGCGGTCTGACATCCACCACAGACTCCAAGAGCCGACCGTCGTAATCACCATCCCAGTTGACGTCTCGTCACCGATCCGCCAAGATCGGCCACGTACGGAGGACCGAAGTGACCACCATCCCCGACACCACGCCGCCCGCAACTTCTCTTCCCCTGCCCGAGAGTCTGATCTCCACCCTCCCCGGTCGCTACTACACCGATCCGGCCATCTTCGAGCTCGAGCAGGAGAAGATTTTCGAGGAGCTGTGGATCTGCGCGGTCCGTGCTGCGGATCTGGACAAGCCCGGTGCCTTCCGTACCGTGCAGATCGGCCGCGAAAGCGTCATCGTCACGCGTACGCGCACCGGCGCGATCAAGGCCTACCTCAATGTCTGTGCGCACCGCGGTGCGCGAATCTGTATGGAGGACAAGGGCGAGGTCAAGCGATCGTTCCAGTGTCCGTACCACGCCTGGACGTACGACCTCGACGGAAAGCTCATCGCTGCACCGAATCTCACCAAGATGCCCGATATCGACCGGGTTCGCTACGGCCTGTCGTCGGTGTCCGTCGAGGAGTGGCTCGGCTACGTCTGGGTCAACCTCAGCGACAACCCGGCGTCTTTCGATACGACTGTGGTGCAGGACATCCGCGACCGACTCGGTGACGTCGAGTCGATCGATCGCTACAAGATCGAAGATCTGGGCCTGGGCCGGCGCGTGAGCTACAACGTCAATGCCAACTGGAAGCTCATCATCGAGAACTTCATGGAGTGCTACCACTGCGCCACCATCCACCCGGAGCTCACCGAGGTGCTTCCGGAATTCGCCGACGGCTATGCCGCCCAGTACTACGTGGGTCACGGAGCCGAATTCGGGGAGTCGGTCAAGGGATTCACGCTCGACGGTTCCGAGGGACACGACTCGATTCCTGGCATCGCGCCCGAACAGGACAGGCGCTACTACGCCATCACCGTCAGGCCGCAGGTGTTCGTCAACCTCGTCCCTGATCACGTGATCATCCATCGGATGTATCCGCTCGCCGCCGATCGCACTCTGGTGGAATGCGATTGGCTGTACCTGCCCGGCGTCGTTGCCTCGGGACGGGATCTGCAGAAATCGGTAGAACTGTTCCATCGAGTGAACCTGCAGGACTTCGAGGCGTGCGAACGATGCCAGCCCGCCATGAGCTCCCGCAAGTACCGCGACGGCGGAGTCCTCGTCGGCAGCGAGCACCACATCGGCGTCTTCCACGAATGGCTGAAGAACCGCATCGAGGGCTGATCGAGGTCGAGGTCTCGATAGGATCGACAACTATGAGTGTCGAGGTCGTATCGTCTGGCCCTCCCGAATCTTCGGGGGTACCCGTCGATCCGGGGGCGACCATGGCGGACATCGCCTATGCGGCGATTCGCGACAAACTGGTGATGTTGACGATCAAGCCTGGCGACGCCGTCGTCGAATCGGCCTTGTCCGCCGAACTCGGAGTCGGTCGCACCCCGGTCCGCGAGGCGCTCAAGAGGCTCGAGTACGAGCGACTTGTCGTTTCACACGCCCGGCGAGGCACCTTTGCAACCTCTGTCGACGTCGCCGATCTGGGCGACATCTCCGAGATTCGCCGACGGCTCGAGCCGCTGGCGGCAGCGAAGGCCGCCGTCGCCGCCTCTGCGACGCAACGTCAGCTTCTCTTGGGGATGGCCGACCGCACCGACAAGTTCGAGGCTGCGCCGCCGAGCCGATACGACCTGATCGAGTGGGACGCGGAGGTGCATCGCACGGTGTACCGGCTCACATCGAACCCCATTCTCGAAGATGCATTGATTCGGTACAACAATCTCGCCACCCGCATCTTCTGGTTGTTGCTCGATCGACTGCCCCCGCTGGCCGATCACGTGGGTACTCACGCCGCAATGCTTCGGGCGATCGCGGCCGGGGACGCCGAGGACGCGGCAGCGATCGCCCGAGCCCATGTGACCGAGTTCGACGAGGCCGTTCGAGCCGTCATCTAGTCCCCCCTCGAGTGCTGCAGTCCGCGGGGGGACACCGCTGGTGACAAGCTGTTACGTATAGTCACGGGAGTGGCCAGCGACGATTCGACCCGTGCCCCGGAGGGTGGCGTCCAATCCGTCGACCGCGCATTTCGGGTGCTCGAGGTCGTGGCGCGGCTCGGGGAGGCGGGTGTCAGCGCCATCGCCACCGAGATCGGTGTGCACAAGTCCACTGTGTCGAGGCTGCTGGCGTCGCTGGAAGAACACGACATGGTGATGCAAACACACAATCGCGGCAAGTATCGGCTCAGCCTCGGGGTTCTCCGGCTTGCCGCCGCCGTGCCCGAGCGCTTGGAGATCACCGAATACGGCCACGCCGTGTGCGAACGCCTCGCCGGAAAGCTCGGGGAGACAGTGAATATCGCTGTGCTGCGGGCTGATACAGCCGTGCACCTGGATCAGGCTCGCGGTCCCAGTTCGGTCGGAACCCACAACTGGATCGGGGAACAGACTCCCCTGCACGCCACCGCAAGCGGCAAGGTACTGCTCGCCGCGCTGGATGCCGACACCCGTAGGAACCTCGTCGATTCGCTCGACCTGCGCCGCTACACCGAGCACACACTCACCACCAAGGCCGGTCTGACGGCCGAACTCGAGGCCGCGGTGTCCCTCGGGTACGCAGTCGTCGTCGAAGAATACGAGACCGGACTCAATGCCATCGCTGCTCCGGTTCTCGACTACACCGGCAAGACGACTGCGGCACTGAGCGTCTCCGGTCCGGTATATCGCTTCGACGAAACCCGCATGCGGGCCATCGTCCCGGATGTGTTGGCCGCGACAGCCGAGATCAGCGAGAACATGGGCTACCGCGAATCGTTCATTCCCTCCGCCTGATCGCGATCTGCTCGATGGTGCGGCCGGTCACCGATACGGGAGGCTCGTCAGGTGCGAAGTACGACGACGAGGCCGTGTTCGGAGGCAGTGTGAATCGGATACCCGTTGTCGGGCTGCGTCGGGTCGAGGTGCGCGTTCGGGTATGCACGCAAGAAAGCTGCGACGAACGTAGCGACCATCGACGTAGCGAACGATCTTCCCGGACACGACCTCGGTCCCTTACCGAACGGCAGCACCGACGGTGCGGTGTCCTCGGCCGAATGTGTCAGCAGCCGAGCAGGATCGAACGTCGGCCCACCGAGCGCATGTATGGCATGGATGTTAGGCATTATCAACGTGTTTCGATGAAGCCGTATCTCTCGGTCGCCGACGCTCAGGTCGAAGTCCTCGATGACCCGACCGTTGAAGACCGACCCAGGGGTATCGACGCGCATCGCCTCCATCACACATGCGCGGACAACCGCAGACGCATCCACAGCGTCGGAATCGACCGCAGCGATGCGCGCCTTCCAACTCGTGTTCACTGGAGCCAGAACATGTTTCAGCGTCGCGAGAATGGAGGTACGAGTGGTGTCCACCGCCGCGACGAACGATGTCGCGGTGTCGTCACGGATGATGCCCGGGGAGAATCCGGAGGCCCGGTGCAGAAGTTCCAGGCGGCCGGCAATCGTAGAGTCCGGCGACCGATTCGACATCCGCGACATGTGCTGCCGCAGTGCGCGTGTATTCAACCGCATCAGGCGCTGCTCACGCGTGAATGCGATGTGCTGGAGCCTCGGCTCCACCCTCATCGCGTAGGTATTCGCGAACTTACGCAACCGCAGAAAGTTCTCGTAGAGTGCCTCGGCGAACGGGAGGCTGCGCGTCTGTCCGTCCCGGTCGACGTACCGCACCGGCGTCGAAGCGGCTTCACCCCACATCGCGTCGGCGACGGCCTCCCGAACGCAGACCGTGACGAGTGGACGCAGGTCGAGACCGGCCAAATCATCGACTGCAGGCAGATGGCGGTCCATTGCACGCTGAGTTGCCTCCAGCGCGGACGTCGAACCGGTCGCCACCACGAGGTTTCTCTTGCGCTCCTTGAAGTCGGCTCGCCTTCCCGAGGCAAAAGTGATGGCATCGGGGCTCAGCTGGCCGAACGAATGGCGAGCGGCAGTGTCGCGATCGATGCGAACGCCTGCGACCTTGGGATTGACTATCACGTCGATCGCCCGACGGGACACCGCATACAACTGCACGCGACTGCCACGCCACGTCCCGATGAAATCCGACTCGCCGTCGCCGATGAAGAGATGATCTCGCGCCAGTTTGAGGTCGAAAGCTCCGGACACCGTGCGTTCGGACGACAGCGGTAGGAGCCCACCCATGAAGTGGATACCCTGCTCTTCGTAGCTGGAGCGCATCGCGAACACCGATCTCATGTCATCACGGCTCCTCGAGATTCCTCTGTGCGCCCACTGCTCACGCAAGCGTAATCCCACTTCGGATCACGCAAGGTAATTACACATACTGTGCTTCAGGACCACCGGAATCACGGCGCTGAATCTGGACCATCCCCGACGGATCGTGTCTGCTCGGAGTCACCGTGTACGACATCGGCTTCTGGTGGGTCATGTCGACGACTGTTGCCCTGTGCATTCTGCACGAACTTCTGTGGGCCCTGTTGAACCGCACCACGTCTCCCGAGAGCTGACACAAAAAGCCCCGAACCGCATTGCTGCAGTTCGGGGCTCCATCTCGTGCGGCCTTAGGTGACCTTGTCTTTCTTGCGTCGAGGTGGCGGAGTAAGAATCATCGGATCGTTGCTGAGGTCCCGGTACAGCGAGACGCACAGACCGATCATGACGACCACGAAAGGTGCTGCGGCGATGATGGTCATCGTTTGCAGCCCGTTGAGTGCGTCGGAACCGCCGGTCCACAGGATGATCGCCGCGGTTGCGCCCGTCAGCGTGCCCCAGAACACGACGACCCACTTGCTCGGCTCGAGCGTTCCGCGCTGCGACAGTGATCCCATCACCATCGACGCCGCATCCGCACCGGAGACGAAGAAGATGCCGACGAGCACCATGACGAGAACGGTCGAAATGCCGAACAGGGGCAGGTTTTCGAGCATTCCGAACAGCTGTGACTCAGTGCTGTCGCGGGTCGCGAGGTCGATTCCGTCCTGCTGTTCACCGATACCGGCACCGCCGAAGATTGCGAACCACACCAACGACACCGCACTCGGGATCAGGATGACACCGACGATGAATTCACGGATGGTGCGGCCACGGCTGATGCGCGCCAGGAACATTCCGACGAACGGGGTCCAGGAGATCCACCACGCCCAGTAGAAGATGGTCCAGGACGAGAGCCACGAGGCCGTCTCGGGATCCGAGTTCGCTGCGGACCGGGCGGACATGTCGAACAGTTGAGACGCGTAGTCGCCGATACTGGTCGGAATAATGTTGAGGATGAACACCGTCGGGCCGACGACGAACACGAAGATGGCGAGGACCAGCGCAAGCACCATGTTGGTGTTGGAGAGCCACTGGATGCCTTTGGAGACACCGGAGACCGCCGACGCAACGAACGCCAGCGTCAACAACGCGACGATGGCGACGAGCAACAGGGTGCCGCTCTCACCGATCCAGCCGACCACCTCGAAGCCGGAACCGATCTGCAGCGCACCGAGTCCCAGTGATGCCGCAGTTCCGAACAGCGTCGCAAAGATGGCCAAGATGTCGATGACCTTGCCGATCGGGCCCTCGGCGCGGCGACCTATCAAGGGAATGAACGCGGAGCTGATGAGCTGCTTGCGCCCACGGCGGTACGTGCCGTAGGCGATTGCCAGGCCCATCACCGCGTAGATGGACCACGGATGCAGGCTCCAGTGGAACATGGTGGTGGCCATCGCTGTTCCGACACCACCGTCCGTTCCCGGAGGCGGTGTGACGAAGTGTGTCAGTGGCTCGGAGACGCCGTAGAACATCAGGCCGATGCCCATCCCGGCACTGAACATCATGGCGATCCAGCTGACGGTTTTGAATTCCGGCTTCTCGCCGTCTGCTCCGAGCGGGATACGTCCGAACTTGGATACGGCCAGGTACAGCGAGAAGATCACGAAACCGGTGGCGGCGAGGATGAAGAGCCAGCCGAGGTTGGTCACGAGCCAGTTCAGCGTCGACGACGTGACGGACTCGAGGTTGTCGGGTTTCGCCAGTCCCCACGCGATGATGGCAACCACGACCGCGGCTGCGACACCGAAAACTACTCTGTCGAGTCGAGGTGGGCGGACAGACGACGTCCCGCTTTGCCCGGCGTCGACCTCGTGACGGTCGGGGTCGGGTGAATCGACCGGTATGTGCGTTCGGGAAGTCATAGACATCTTAGATAACGCCGTATTTGCCCTGTTGGCAACTCCAACCCCTGGCCCCGCCTCGGATACGACCTGGAATTCGAGCCGGACCGTCGACCGAAGTCTTCGCTGTTCCGACCCCTGACCTCACCGGATCGACTCCACACCATCAACGGGCCACCGTGACTCCACACAGACCCCTGATCTGCGGTTTCGCGGCTCGCGAAGGCACAGCAATTCGGGTGGAATCACGCAGAACGACGCCGCAGCATCGATCGGTTCGGGTGGCCTCGATCGTGAGGAGCGCTGAGGTTCACAACAGCGCGGCTTTGGGTTGCGTTTCACTTCCGGCCGCACACGTCGGTCCGACCGCGCATGTTGCATCACTGCCACCGCCCGGCTATAGGTCACTACTATGAAGTCGTCGTCGGCTTCCCGCGAAAACAAGCCGGAACAGTGCTGGTGCACTCGATAGGAGATGTGATGATGCGCAAGTCCGCTCCTCAGTCGATGTTTCGCGACGGGGCTGGAAGCCTGGCGTTGGTGGCAGGCATCGTGGCGGTCATTTGCGCATTCGTGCCGTTCGTCGGAGACTTCGTGACCATCCCGACCGGACTCGTCGCCGTGATCAGTGGCTGGATCGGTCTCGGCCGCGCGGTCGATGGCGACGCGTCCAACGGTCGTGAAGCTGTGATCGGTGCGGCGCTCGGGGGTGCCGGGTTGTTCATCGTGTTTCTGACATTCGCGGCCTCGTCCATGTGATCGAACGACCATCGGTGCCGGCGCTGACTTCAGTAAGTCCAGCGAAGGCCGAGTGTCATCGCGAGGTCGGTCACTTGCCGGGCCAACGGTCCGCGGTATACGACTTCGCCGTCCCGCGCGTCGCCAGAATTCAATGTGCAACGAAAAAGCCCCGAACCGCATCTCTGCAGTTCGGGGCTTCTTTTCCTGTGCGCCCGAAGGGATTCGAACCCCTAACCTCCTGGTAGTAACTCACACGGTTTCGCGGACCGGTTTGGATCCGTGTACACCCCCCTGAGCTGCCGATTCAGGAGTTAAAGTGTCCGCCCAAGTTCAGGTGGGACCATCCGAACCGAGATCAAAGTGTTGAGTAAGTGTTGAGCGAGTTCCGGGGTCGAGCGTCTTCCGAAGTCTGACGGAGTCCATCGACGTCGGCCCGGTAGACAAAGACCGTTGTCACCTGGGCTGGGCGGTTCCGACTGGTCGCTGCAGCGACGAGCACGCAGGTCCGACCATGGAGCAGGTGACTGCAAAGATCAACACCTTTGTCGACGTGCGAACACGAAGTCCTCTGGCACGCCCGACGTAAACGTCAGTTTCCGCACCTGGCCTCGTAGGCTCGGCCGACCCTGATCCAGCTGTGACATGTGGCGGCGAAGACCGGGGGCAGTTTCGTTTCACAACGGTCGGCAGCTGTCGATGGGCCGACCGGTCAACGCTGCCCCGGTTGTACCGCCCACGACGATAGGCAGTGATTCCCCTGCCTTCGGCTAGTCAGACATTCGGAAGTGCGCTTTTACGTGCGCATCGTTGCCGGGGCACCGCGCCCGGCCGTCCATCCGCACAACGTCAGCGGGATCATCACCGCGAGAAGCACGACGAGCGGTGTGGTCCACGAACCGGTGGCGCCGTGTATCGCGCCCGCGGTGATCGGCCCCAGAGCCGCAACGAGGTAGCCGATCGATTGGGCCATGGTCGACAGGCTCGTCGCCGTCGACGTGTCCGGGGCCCGAAGGTTGATCAGTGTCAGGGCCAGCGAAAGCTGGCCTCCCTGCCCGAGTCCGAGCAGGATCGCCCACACCACCGCCAGACCCACTCCCCCGCCGAGAACGCCGATCAATCCCGCGACGGACAACGCGACGACGGCCACCGCGAGCCCACGTTGTCGACGGAACCGAGCTGCGACCACGGGGACGGTGAGCGCTGTGGCGATACTCGAAACCGATAGCACAGTCAGCAACAAACCAGCACTTTCCGCTGTCTGGCCGCGGTCTCGGTAGATCGTGGGGAGCCACGCGATCATCGAATAGGCCAACAGAGATTGCAGTCCCATGAAACCGGTGACCGCCCATGCCGTCGGCGACCGCAGCACGCCGCCCTCCCACCCAGGAGCGGAAGGCCGTGGCGTGGAAGGGCGGGCCGTGGAAGGCGGAGCCGTGACCGCCGCCTCGTGGTCGGCGCCGCGGTGATACCGCCACGCCACCAACGCCATCGCCGCGACCGCGAACACGGACGGGACCGCCCAGGCCACGAGTGTTATTCGCCAGCTGTGGAACACGGACGTGTCGAGCGGGATCGTCACACCGGACGCAATGCCCGCACTTGCACTGACCAGTGCCGTGAACAACCCCGTCATCACTCCGAGCCGGTGCGGGAAGAGCAGGCGAATCAGAATTGGGCCGAGAACGTTCGCCACCGCGATACCCACCCCGGCCAGCAGCGTCCCGAACACGAGGACCGGCCATCCCGCAACGCCCCGCAGAGCCGTACCAACGAGCACCAGCATCAGGCACCCCGTCAACACTGCAGGAACGGACCATCTGCGGACCGCACGAGTCGCGGCGACAGCGAACACGCCGAGGCACACGACCGGACCGGTGGTCAGCAGCGCGGCAGATCCGGCGCCGAGGCCATACGCACCACGGATCTCGACGATCATCGCCGACGCGCTACCGAAGACCAGACGAAGATTCAGGCCCAGCAACACGATCGCCACCACCGCGGCTCCCACACCCACGACCGACAAGGGTGTTCTCGCTTGTACTGCCGGGGGTTCACCGAGCGGTCGTTGCGCGTCGATATCGGTCACTTCTACTCCGTCCCTGATCGCCACCGGATCCATGTTCGGGCCGGCGACGTTCGTATCGTTCGTGGGCACACCGAATAGCTTGTCCCGAAACGACCATCGCAGTAGGCCGGAAAGAAAACAACCCCATGGGCAATATTGATGACCCATGGGGCAAACTCCCGGATTCTTCTTGGGTAAAGTTCGTGCCATGTCCGCCCACCCCACCGACGAGAACTGGATCGGACGCCGGATCGCGAGCCTTCGACGCGAACGAGGCTGGACCCTCGCAGTCGTGGGTCAGAGGGTCGGCTTGTCGACCACGCAGCTCTCTCGGATCGAGTCGGGTGGTCGACAGTCATCGGTGGGCACACTCATCGAGCTCGCGCGCGTGTTTGAGATGTCGTTGAGTGAACTCGTTGCCCAAGAGCCGGCTCAGACGTTTCATCTGGTGCGCGCCGGAGATCACGCGCCCTACGACTCCGCCAACGGTGCGATGACGCCCCTGTCCGGACACTATCCGGGAATCAGTGCAGTCCTGTTGACCATCCAGCCGTCCTCGGACGCCCCCACCGCTCACCACTCCGGAGAAGAATGGCTCTACATTCTCCACGGCTCGGTCGAGGTGAGCATCGGGAATGAGCGCGTCCACCTCGAATCGGGTGATGCCCTGCACTTCCCATCGGCGCACGCCCATTCCGTCCGCGGACTCGGTGACGGACCCACACGTGCCCTGCTCGTGTCCACCGCCTCAAATCTGCAAGAGGCAAGTACTCACCTACCGCCCGCAAACCCGGACGCTTCGCGTTCCTGACAGAGCCCATCGCCACGTCGATCGCGGTTCGCCGAAAATCGGCGAGGAGATTCGAAGCTAGTCCGCCGACCTCGGATCAGCGCTCAGCGATCAGCGCCGAGTCGGTCCGTGTCGGGAATCCCAGTGGAGTGGTGATCCCTCTCGGTTTCGAGTTCGGCGTCGACCGCTTTCGGTGTTGGCAGGAATGCAACGGCGACCACGCCGAGCACCATCAGCGCTGCTGCGGCGAGTACGGCGACTCGGTCACCGCCTGCGGCATCGGCGATGTGGGTTCCGGACGCGGCCGAGATGGCCACGAGCACGGCGAGTCCGATGGCGTTGCCGATGTTGAGCGCCGTGGACGCCAGCCCGTTGGAGACACCTTGCTGGTCCGGTGCGACGCCGGTCGCTGCGACAATCCACATCGCGGTCCACACGATTCCCTGTCCGAACCCGGAGATGACCAGCCCGGGAACGATGGCCCAGTAGGACGCGCCCTGGGAGAAGCCGAGCGCGAGAACGATCGTTCCGGGTAGGCCGATGGCGAAGCCGATCAGGAGTGTTGCGCGCCCTCCGGCGCGGTTGACGAGGCGCTCGCCGACCTGGGTGCCCGTCGCGATGGCAATGGACGGCACGAGGAATGCTAAACCTGTTTGCAGGGCGGAGAATTGGTGCACGTTCTGTAGCAGCACGGTGAGGAAGTACGGCAGTGCGCCGAAGGTGCCCATGTAGACGAAGGTGACGAGCACGCCGACGGCGACGTTGCGGTTGCCGAGCAGTTTCGGTGGCATCAGCGGATCCGCCGTGCGGTTCTCGATGACGACGAATGCGACAGCCGAGGCGACCGCGACGAGCAACGCTGCCACGATGGTTGCCGAGCCCCACCCGTCCGACGGCCCTTGAACGAGGGCGTAGACGAATAGTGTGGCTGCGATGGTCACCGTGAGAGCGCCGGGGAGGTCGAACTTGCGGCGCTCTGTTGAGGGAATGTCTTTGGGTAGGAGGATGAACGCGGCAACGGCGGCGACGCCGGCGAGGAGCACGTTGACGTAGAACACCGCCGGCCATCCGAAGGCTTGGGTCAGGACACCACCGAGGAGAGCCCCCAAGGTGAGGCCGCTGGCGCCGGCGCCGCCCCAGATGGCCAAGGCGCGGTTGCGAACCGGTCCTTCGGCGAACAGGTTTCCGATCAGGGCGAGGGTCGACGGGAGCAGCAGTGCGCCGCCGATACCTTGGACCGCTCGTGCGCCGACGAGCAGGATCGGTTCCGTCGCAAGGCCTCCCACCAAGGAGGAGACGGCGTAGATGGCGAGTGCGGTGATGAAGATGCGGCGGCGCCCGAGTAGGTCGGCGGCGCGGCCACCGAAGAGGAGGAACCCGCCCGCGAACACGGTGTAGGCGCTCACGACCCACTGCTGTGTTTGTCCGTCGAAGCCCAGTGAGGCGCCGATGTCGGGCAGTGCGACGTACACGATGTTGATGTCGAGCGAGAAGATCAGTTGCGCGAACGCGAGCAAGGCCAGGGACCAGCCCAGACGGCGCGTTGGTGTCGGTGCACTCATGGAACCTCCTACTAATTAGGGGACGTTTGTACGTCAACAGTAGTCCTATTTGAGTGGACGGCAACCTGTGGCCGGGGCGGATCAGCTGGGTCAGGCCGAGAGGAACGGCGGCAGTGCGTCGAGGTAGTCGCCGATAGAGGCTCGGAGCGATGGGTCTTCTGCCATGGCCTGTGTCACGGAGGTGAGAAATCCGGGGAACCGCGCGTCGAGGTCGTCGGTGCGCAGCGAGAGTAGGTTCTCGCGGCCGGACGGCTCTTGGAAGATCACCCCGGCGTCGCGCAATACCCGCCAGTGATGGGTCAGGGTCGACTTCGACACCCCGGAGACGATGGAACCGCATCGGTGCTGATCACCGTCGGTGAGAGCGGCGACGATCGCCAGGCGCACCGGGTGTCCGAGGGCGCTCAGGACCTCTTCGAGCTGAATCTGGTCTCGATTCGGCAGCAACATACTCTCGACTCTACTGGCCTACGATACTCGAACAGTAGTTCTATGCGCAGGCTCATGGACAGTGGGTGTTGAACGCGTTGACGCCACGAATACGGTTGCGGCGCATGGGTGGGGGCTGACCATCGAGTTAGAGCGGGCGGGGGAACACGGGCGTTACTGTGTCGGCGGACCGACACTTCGCCATCCATTGTCTGCCGGTCCGCCCGGTGGCACGAGACGAGGAGCTCAGATGATCACATGCGTTGTGGAGTACACAGTCGATGCCGAACAGATTACCGAGTTCGAACGATTCGCTCGCGCGTGGATTGCCCTGGTGAACACCCACGACGGAACCCATCACGGATACTTCCTCCCCAGCGAGGGTGCCAGCGATCGCGCGCTGGCGCTGTTCTCGTTCCCCTCCCTCGCCGACTACGAGACGTACCGGAAGCTGTTCGACTCCGATCCAGAGTTCCTTGCCGCGAACGCAATTCGCGATGAATCGAAGTGCGTCCTGCGATACGAGCGGACGTTCATGCGACCCATTCTCTCGGCGGACAGCGAGCACAACTGAGCCCTTCACTGCTGGCGCCGTAGTTTCCGTACCGTGAGCCGTTTGGTATTGGGTAAGGATCTGACGGGCGGAGCGGCAATCAGGCTCGGTTCACGCATCTCGTCCGCGCTATCGCTCGTCACCCCGTGCCCGACTGTAGCGGTCGACGTACTTCTGCCCTGGTCTGCTCGGCGATGGATGCCGTCAATTCGTCTGTCGCACAACGAGCGACTTTGTCATCGGCTGCGGCAGACAAAGCCAAGCCGGACGTGTCAAACTCGCACCATGCAGATCCTCAGGCCCGACGGCGCACCCAGCTGGCGAGCAGCGACGTCCGACCCACTCGGGCTTGCCGTCCTGCTCTACATCCGCGACAAGCTAGTTATTCAGCACACCGCCGCACCGGTGCTCCCGCCCGTCTATCCGACCGTTCAGGACAAAGATTCGACCCCCGCCGGCAGTCGACTGACCGAACAATGGAACCAACGGTGGGCAGAAGCCACCGGCCCCGGAGGAAATGCCGACCTCGGGATGGAATCGCCGACCTCGCCGTTCTTCGACAGCACGCCCGAACTGCGCGCCGCCTACGAACAGCACCTCGAACCCGCAGCACGATGGTTCGCACCTTTGGGGCGCGAACGCGCTGAGCAATTTATGGACGAGCGCGCGCAAGGGCTGCACGATCCAGTGAGCGAGATCGTCCGCGACTGGCAACACATGTCAGGCCGCGAACCCGCACCGTTCACACTGACACTCCATTTCGCACCCGTCGAGGGTCACGGCACCTGGCGGACCGGCGATTTCAAGTACATCGTGGCCCAGAACCTTCCGCGCAATCGAGGAACATTCATCGAGTGGCTCCGACCGATCATCGCCAGCGCCGCGTCCGGTCAGCTTGACTAGACAACTACAGAAGCTGAACGACGCCGTTGGTTTGAACCCGATTGCACAAATCCATGCGACGCAACTGCTTCTGCAACTTCACTTGTGGAATCCGGCGACCGAACACAACTACGAGCGGTAAACCCGTCCAGAACGACAGATATTGGGGGGGTGCAGTTTTCGCACCTGAAATCGCAAGTTCGGCGGACCCTGATCCAGTTGGCATGCGATAGCGAGAACCGGGTAGCGGGGTTCCCAGGTGCGCCAAGATCCGTCCGTGACGTTGACGCACCCTCTCGCGCACGGGCAGACTCGGTTCATGGATTTGTCGACGTACATCGTGCACGAAAGATCCGAAGTCATCGGTACAGGCGTCGTCACCATCGACGCATCCGGCGCCGCCCACCTCGCACCGAACACACCGTTCCCGGACCCGCGAAATGTGTCACGAAAGGTCCCCTTGCGCTACAGCGTCTTCGGCCAGGACTGGGACGGGGTGTGGGTCACGCTTACCGGACGCTGGGTAGACGGAGGTGTCGATGTCTCATCGGTGGACAGAATCGTCAGACCCACATTTCCGAGCAAAACGACCGTCCGTGTCATGAACCCGAACGGCAAGGGGTGGACACTCGCCGACGAGGTTGCTGCCACGGAACACAGCGACTTTCATTCGACGGATGATTCGATTTTCGGTTCAGGTTCTCAGCGCGAGGACGACGGCAGTGATACTCTGACCATCGATTGTTTGTATATCGACAGCTCCTTCGCAGAATGGCTCGGCCGCACCCACCCCGGTGACATCGAGGTCCGGAGCACGCTCGTCCCGCACTGAACTCTCTGACACCGGAACTGAGGTTCTCGACCGACGACTCTGACAACTGGAGGCGCGCCGATGTCGGAGGCGACGCATCAGTTTCCGCACCAATCGCTTTGCGGGCGCGGCGTTGCAGGACAGTACCCGCAGTAATGTGTCGGGTGCTTGTCTAGCCGTCGCAGCACTGGCGGGTGCCCGAACGTTACGGTCCTGCGAGTTTGATCAGTCTGTTCACTGCATCGGCGATCAGAGTCGGGTCGAGGGCCAGCGACGCCTCCCCGAAAGAGCATTCGATCGAGCAATGCGCTGGGTTGGGACTCGTACGGATTCGCAGACCCAACCTGGGCCCACCTTCGTCGACGAGTTGCCGATGCGCGTGCAGGGCCGCGGCTGGTCCGATGGGCAGATGAAGGTGGAACATCGCCGTATGTGGCGGGTTCGGTCGGACCGTGGCCGGCGTGCGTTCCGTGATCGCGGCGGCGACGGCCTGCGCGTGCGCCATGTACGCAGGCATCGCAGACGCCGCCCGTTCCATTCCGTCGAGAGCGAGCAGTGCGAGAGGCCACGCTTCGTCGATGGTCCCGCCCAGGCGGTGCCTCCACCTGCGGGCACCAGCGATGAAGTTTTCGTCGCCGACCAAGACCGCTCCTCTCGGCGCTTCGAGGTCCTTATAGAGCGAGACGTACACCGAATCGAAACCGGCGCAGATCTCGTCGAGAGGCCGGTCGTAGAAGGGCGGGGTCTGCCACACCCTCGCCCCGTCGAGATGCGTGGCAACACCCGCCGCGCCGGCCGTCGCGAGTTGGGTCTGCAAATCGGTCCATGAGGGCAGTTCCCCGCCGAGTTCACGTTGCGGCAGCTCCCACATCACCGCGGCCACATCCGCGCCGATGCCGGCGCGCAGGTTGTCGGCGGTCATCAGCTCGTTCCGGTCGCCCACCAGCCGTGCGTGCATCTCGTGCAGCACCGCATAGTTCTCGTCCTCCCACAAAGACAGATGATTAGTGGGGTGCCCGACGAATGCTCGCCCGCCCTCGGCCTGGTCCGCGTGCACGCGCAACGCGATCTGCTGAGCCATCTTGCCTGTCGGCATGAACAGCGCTGCTTGCTTTCCCAGCGTCACGCAGACACTTTCCTCCAACAGTGTCGTGGCCGCACGTGGATCGGTAGCCACCTCGGGATGTCGCTCCACAGCCTGGGACAACCGAACAAGTTCGGCCCGCGGTGTACGTCGGTCGGTTTCGTGAACGGACAGGATCGGCGTTCCCGTCACTGATGTAGCGTCCATGAGCAGTGAGAGTAGGGAGGTTCCGTGGACACGTTCAACAGTGACGTTCTCGAACGGATCGCCGTAGCAGTGGACCTCGCGAACGCCCACGCCGCCGGGTCCCTATCTGGTGGCGTGCACGCCCGTCCCGAGTGGATCTTCGAGACCCACCACTACGCAACCCCCGAGAACGCCGACGATTGGACCAGCGTCGCGCAACTGGCGGAGCAACTCGACAATCTGCTGCGCCGGGTCGCCGCCGGTGATCACGACACGGTCATCGAACTGGTCAACAACTACCTTGCCGAGTCGAGTGTCACCCCGTACATCGAGAACGGTCCAAACGGCTACGTACTTCACTTTCACACGCGCGCAACATCATTCGCGGACGGCTGGGCTGGAGGAATTTACACCGCCCTGGCAGTGGCCTACAGCACAGGTCAGGCATCCCGCATCGGTCGTTGCGCCAGTCGCTCGTGCGAACGACTGTTCCTCGACCGCGGGCGGAATCAGCAGCGACGGTTTTGCAGCCTTCAGTGCCAGAACCGCGAGAAGTCGGCGGCTTACCGACGCGTACGGACCCGCGCCTGAGTCGTTCGATAGAAAACGTTGTCGCTCAACAGTTTCCGCACCCGCGTGAGTGCGCGCCTACAACCTCGGCCAGGTCGTGGCCTCAGCAGAGAAAGGTTCAGCCGAGGCATCTAAGAACCAACGGGGGCATCTCGGGTCACGCTGCGCTCGTTCGTGTCGTCGGCTTCCAGTGCAAGAAGCGACAGGGCCCGTTCGCCAATGTCGTCGATCGGTGAGTGCGTGAGCAGTCGTTGCCCGGTGGAATCCGCTGCGTGGAGCACCTCGAAGGACACATCGAACCGACCCGCGATCGGGTGGTCGAGTTCCTTGAACCCATCCGTACACCGCCGCACGGTGTGTTCTGCCCATATCCTCGCGAAATCGTCACTGCGGACGCACATCTCACCGACCGGCAATTCCTGAATGAGTGCACTGCCGGCCAGTTTCCGCACCTCTTCCGGCCGCTCGTATCGACCGTCGTGGTTACCGGTGATGTTGGTGCTGAACTTCGAAATTTTTGGCCTTCCTGTTACGACCGTGACGCAACCAGAAGCGCAGCGCCACAACAGCAGGCGATAGTAACGAACGCCGTGAGCAGTCCGACGTGGTCAGCCAGAAATCCCACCACCGGCGGCCCACCGAGGTACGCGCTGTACCCGACGGCGCTCACACGCGCGGTAGCGACAGCAGCACCCCCGCTGGTGCGGTCGGCGGCGTCGGTGATCGCGAGAGGAAACAACGGACCCAACACCAACCCCGCGACACCGAGAGCTACCACCACCGGCCACGGACCGCTCTGCGCCACAAACCCCGCCGCGACGGCAGCCGTCAACACCACCGCCGAACACCGCACGGTCACAACCGACCCCAACCGATCGACGACCACGTCACCGAACGACCGCGAGAGGAACATCGCAGAACTGAACACGACCACCGCCACCGCGCCGACAGTGGCGCCGCCGCCGAAATCGCGGGCCACCACCAGAGCCGACCAGTCAGTTACCATCCCCTCCGCCAACAGCGCAGCCACAGCAATCACGCCCACCGACACCGGTATGGCCAGCCACCGCGCCCACCTGTTCTCGGTGGAACCATTCACGACTTTGCCGATCATCGGCCCGGTCGGGCCCTCGGAGTCGACGGCGTCAGTGGGTAGGAACACCGATGACGCAACGACGAGCACGACGAGACCGAGAGACATCGTCGAGAAGTGCTCGACCACGGTGACGCCGAGGTACGAGGCGAGCGCACCGGACGCGGCGCCGACGAGAACGCCCAGGCTGTACCCACCGTGCAGACGCGAGAGAACCCGCCGCCCCACAGCGTCCTGATACCTGATGGCGGCGGTGTTCATCGCGACGTCCAGACACCCGCTGGCAGCGCCGAGCCCGGCCAACACGACCCCGAGCCACCACCCGTTGGGCGCCACCCCGATCCCAGGCAAGGCAGCAGCGAACACGAATGCGGCCACCGCGCAACAGGTTCGAGCAGATACATGCTCCAACAACCGTGCGGTGCCGAACAGTGCCGGTACCGAGCCGGCGGCGATGCCGAGAAGGGCCCACCCCAGCTGGCCATCGGTGAGCACGAGCTCGGACTTCACCTGCGGAATGCGCGGCGCCCAACTCGCCAGGACGGCGCCGTTGACGAAGAACACGATCCACAGGGCAATCGTCGATCGACGAACAGAATTCACAGAACTGGACACGACGGCCTCACGGTCGCCCTATCGATGACGGGTGCCTACACCCCCGGACGGTCAGGAGCGCTACGGCGACGAACTGTGACCTTCGAAGAACATCACGCCGACCGAGGCACGTCAAGCGCCGGACAACTCGTGCGGACCGCCGCGAAGCAGTTTCCGCACCGTCAAGACATATTGACATCTACAGGCAATTACGCCGATGGTCGGTGCAGTCCTGGACATTGCAAAGCTCCCGCGTCTGGCGAATTTAAGCCATCTCTTGGGTGTGCGGGATTCTCTGAACGCGGGCCGTACGTTGTTTCAGCCACCATGACGTTGTACAGATCGATCAAGGGGTTCTCGGCTCGGCCCGTAAAGTCGTACCTGCTTCTGCTTTCCTTTCAGGTCGATCTCTGGGCGCTCTGACCAGTAGTCGTCCGGTTCATGGAGTAGTCGGAACGTCGCCTCGGTGATCAGGACATCGTCGCCAGTCGTTTTTGTTGCTGACTCGACGCGCGACGCAGTGTTGACGGTGTCACCGATAACGGTGAAGTCGAGTCGTCCCCCGCCTCCTATGGTTCCTGCAACAACTGGACCCGAATTGATGCCGACACCGACGCGAAGTTTCTCACCGTAATTTGACTCCACGAGAGCGACTATTTCCAGCGCCGCGGCGACTGCGCATTCTGCGTGATCGTTGACCCGCTCGGGAGCACCGAACACCGCTAACAGTCCGTCGCCGATGAACTTGTTGGCGTGCCCTCGGTGGCGAAGGAGAACTGGCACGACATGGCCGTACAGATCGTTGAGTCGGGCGACGACTTGTTGAGGTGTGGCATCTTCGGCGTACGAGGTGAAGTTGCGAACGTCCATGAAAAGTACCGTCAGGTTTATCTCTTCGCCCGATAGGTTAAGACCTTCGTTTATTACCCGTTCGGCGAGTGACGGGTCGACGTACACCCCCAGGGCTTCATGAAGCTGCTCTCGTTCCGAGAGACCACGCGTCATTCTGTTGAACCCGGCTTGAAGGAACCCCGCTTCGGTGGCGTCGTCGACAGGCACGCGCGCCGAAAAGTCCCCGTCTTCCACTCTGGCGAGTGCATCGCGCAGCGCCCGAAGAGGTGCCGAAACAGTGGCCCCTGCGAGCGCTACCGAGGCCAGGCCGACCGAAAGACCGGTCAGAGCCAAGAACAACACTGCCACCAGGATACGGCCGGTATCAACGCCGCTGATAAGAGCGGCCGCCGACAGAACGACAATCCCAGCAAGGGGGATGCCCGTCGTGAGAACCCACGCCAACACCAGCCTGCTACGTACACCGGGGTAATCGCGGCGAGTCGGCAGGCTGCCGGCCAATGTCAGGGCGGCTATGGGTCTGAGCGCTTTTTCGACCAGAACGTATTGAAGTGAGCACGCAGTCAACGCACCCAGCACTATGACAATGCCGCCTCCCACCGCGGCGAACGCATTCTCGGAAGAATTGAGGGCTGTGAAGAAGGCTGCGCCTCCCGCCCAAATCCAGAAAGCATCCGTAGCCCAGCGCCGCGGATAGCTCAACACCGACAGGCGGTCGGCGTCGGTTGGTGGCTTCACGGCGATCACCCAACGTTCGATCGGCGCAATTGCGCGTCGGTAGAGAAAATGCCCGAGCGGCAGGGCGAACAGGAGATACAGTGCAAACGCAGGAAGAGTGCGGGTTGTGATCGAGTTCAGTTCGGCTGTCGCAATGCTGGGCGCAAGCCACAGCATCGAGATGGTGACGACCGTGGCTCCGAAACCGTTGGCCAGGTAGCCAATCCGAACCAGTTGGCGGCGCGAGCGTTTGACGAAGTCGTAGTCCACTGCCTGCACCGCCCAATCGTCGCACGGTGCAGTGTTGAACGAAGGAATGTAGCTGTGATGGCGCCGTCGAAAACGTCGCTTGTCGTAAGACCCGAAGATCAGGGGGCGACTCCGCGGCTGATCAGATCCAGCGTCTGCTGATAGATGAATTTCCAGTGCGCCTGGCCGCCAGGAGGCCCGCTGCCGTCGAGTTCGAGGCTCACCGCGCCGTGAACGCAGGCCCAGATCTGCAGGGTGAGGTCGAACGGCTCACCCGACCGAATGGTCCCCGCCGCCTGGCCATAACGAATGATTTCGGTGAGGGAACCGAGCGCAGCGGCAGCGATATCGCCCTCCGGCTTGCTCACACCAGAAAACATCACCCGGTAAAGCATGGGTGAGCGCAGCGCGAAGGCACGATAGGCCACTCCCGCTCGTTGGAGTCGAATGTGAGGGTCGGTGTCGACGACGCCACCGATGTCGGCTTGGAGCTGGGTGAAACCCTCTGTCACCAATGCGGTCATCAACCCGGTTTTGCTCTCGAAATGGTTGTAGACGCCCATGGGGGCAACGCCGGCCTCGGTGGCCACAGCCCGCACAGTCAGGCCCTTTTCGCCACTTCCGTCGAGAACTTTCAGAGCCGCCGCCAGCAGCAGCCCACGCACATTGCCGGCGGGCGTCCGCGTCACTGCCATGTTCGCGATTCTCCCATGAACCGAAAACCCCCCTTGACATCTGTTGAGTACATTGTTCTTCTTATAGAACAACGTTCTACATATTAAGAACATCATGTCAATCTCCATCTGGGTGAGCTACTTACTCGACCAAGGGGACAACCGATGAACGATTCAGAGCACGCTGCCCCGCCGACGCGAGCGGCGAATGCCAGAAGCTGGTGGGCCCTGGTGGCGCTGTGTGGTGCGGTGCTGCTGGTGATGGTCGACAACACAATCGTCAATGTCGCATTACCGACCATCAGTCGCGATCTCGGTGCGAGCAACTCTGGACTGCAGTGGGTCGTGGACGCGTACACCCTGACGTTCGCCGGCTTGCTGCTCACTGCCGGTCACTTCGCAGACCGCTTCGGGCGACGCAGGTTGCTGGTAATCGGTGTCGTCGGCTTCGCCGGTGTCTCGGTGTTGGCGGCGGAATCATCCACCCTCGCGCAATTGATTGCCACCCGTGCGGGCCTGGGACTCTTTGCCGCCATGGTCTTTCCGGCGACCCTGGCAATCTTGATCGGGCTCTTTCCTGATCTGAAGGAACGGGCGATCGCTGTCGGCATCTGGGCGGGTACGTCCGGCATCGCGGTTGCTATCGGCCCGGTGCTCGGCGGCTGGCTTCTCGAGCATTACTCGTGGTCGGCGGTGTTCTGGATTAACCTTCCCATTGCCGCTGCCGTCCTCGCAGGTATCGCCGCGGTGGTGCCCAGCGGCGGCATGGCGCAGCCCGGGCCGTTCGACCTTGCCGGTGCGGTGACGTCGATCGCGGGTGTCGCACTGCTGGTCTACACCTTGATCGAAGGCCCGAACCACGGCTGGGGTTCGCTGCAGACCATTGCCGGGTTCATCGGCGCGGCAACGATTCTCGCGCTGTTCGTACTCCGAGAGCTCCGTACGGGCCACCCAATCCTGAACGTCCGATTGTTCACGAACCGCGCATTCTCGGTGGCGTCGGGTCTGATCGCGGTTGCGTTCTTCAGCCTGTTTGGTTTCATCTTCCTGATCACCCAGTATTTCCAGGCGGTGAAGGGCTACGGGCCGCTGGAAGCGGGCTTGCACACGCTCCCGTTCGCAGTGGTGATGGCCGTGTCCTCGCCGTTGGCGATGATGCTCGCGCGGGTTCTCGGACCCGGCCGGGTGGCAGCACTCGGATCGGCAATCATGGCCTCGGGTTTCGCTCTGGTGCTGCTCGCAGACCGGGACGCCTCGTACTGGGGGCTGATTGTTTGGTCGATGAGTCTGATGGCGATGGGACTCGCCTTCGTGCAAGGTCCGGCCACCAACATCATCATGAACTCCCTGTCGCCACAACAGACCGGTGCCGGCTCGGCGGTCAACGACGTGACCAGAGAACTCGGCGGCACCTTGGGCGTGGCGGTGCTCGGATCGGTGCTCTCGTCGGTTTACACCACCCAGCTCGGCAACCAACTGGACGGCAGTGGCCTGCCGGTCGAGGCTGTCGAAGCATCGAAGGCCTCCGTGATGGCCGGAGTCCAGGTGGCAAATGCGATTCCGGGGCCCGGCGGCGCTCAGTTTCTGGCCACCATCCAGGATGCTTTTGTCGCCGGACTACACAGCTCCGTCATCGTGGCAGTGGTCGCGGCAGGTCTGGTCGCACCGGTCGCCTGGTTCACTCTGCGAGGCAAGCAACTCGGGGACTCGGTCGTCGCGGAGCCCGGGCCTGAGGACGTCCTGGCCAAAGCCTGACAAGGGGACCCCATGTGTGAACGCGAGTAGATCTACCTTCGGCCCTTACAAGCCGGATGCTGTTGTAGAACTGTGTTCCAGAGCAGCGTCGTTGCTTCCACGTTGACCCCACAGGTCGACCATGACGAAAGGGGCAACCAATGCCTACCCTTCCTTGGACAGCGGGGCCGGCCGCGCCGGAGTTGACCGACAGTGAATCGGTAGTCATGGCCTCGCGCTTCGAGTTGACCACATTCCGCCAGGTGCCGGCGTTTTTTGTTGCAGCTCTACGCGTGTACCGGCAGGTGCGGCGAGCTGACGGCGCAATAGGTGTCACCTTGACCGCCCACCCACTACGCCGCGAATTCTTTACGCTGAGCTCCTGGCGAGACCGCGCCGCCATCGACGCGATGGTCCGCACCGAACCACACCTGTCGGTCATGAACGGATTCCGCGACTACACCGCCGACGCCTCGTTCGTGTTCTGGACCATTACTGCCACCTCGCGGCCCACCTGGAAAGAGGCCCACCAACGGCTCGCCGATCAATCGGAGTAGGAAGGCGCAGGCCGTACGCGTCGTGAACACCTCATCACGACTCCCGAGGCGGTGATCGCAGCGGGCGCGCCCGCGTCGCGGGCAGAGCTCGGTGGACTGGTGTCGGTTATCGATCGCCTGTTACCGCACCGTCAAGATATCTTGACGATGGCCGGTCGAGCCGTCCAAAGAAGCTGGCCGGCTTCCTCCGTCGATTCTTGATATTGGTCGGTCACTGGCGTCGAAAGATGGGGAACTGGTCGAGAATTTGAGCGGCTCGCGTTGGGCAATTGGAGCACCGCCTCCGATACGAACGTGGGAGACCCCGCGCCGGGAGCCTGGCACGTCAATGTCTGCGTTACCCTCGACCGTTCGATTGGGCGCCGCGGATGCGGTCCCAGGCTCGTTGCAACCAGGTAGTTGGGGCCGACGGAGTCGGCAATTGGGAGTGCGCTGCTCTATCGCGGGCGGTGGCGGACTGAGTGGCCTTCGCCGAGATGGGCCGCAACCAGGCGATACTGTTGTTGTGGACGTAGTAATGAGATCGGCACGCTAGCTGTCCATTGCCGATCGATGGACGCAGCGAGACGGTGCCGTCGAAGGTGATGGACCAATCTTTAGGTCCAAATGGGGTGACGACCTTGTTCTCGCACCCACATGCGCAGAGGTGGACTGCTGTCTCGTACTGCATTGAGATGTAAAGGCTGCCCGGTTCCGGGTTCGCTGGGATGGAGTCGAGGAAGATAGGGCTCAAGGTTCGAGATTTCATGCCGCATCCTCGGCGTGTGAGTTCACGACGGACCCAGTGCTGTCCTGGTGGTCACTGTTGCCGTAACGGTGATGTAGGTCGCCACCGTCGACGACGTACACCGAGTGGCGTTCATCCTCGACGTCGGCATAAAAGCCAAGGAGTTTTTTGTACCGGAGGACGGCCAGGTTCGCGGCGAGGGCATTGAGTTCGTCGACTTGAAGATTGGTGTCGTACTCCGCGTCCTCGCCTACGAAATACGAGATGAGGCCGTCTTTCGCGATGTGGTTGCTGCGGCCGGGGGTAGAGGTGGTGATGCGGAGCTGACCGTTTATGCCGTTGGCGTCTTTGCTCAGGCCGACGCCGGTGTCGATGAAGGGAATGTTGTTGACAGTGAGAGTCTCTACGATGGTCCTCTTGTCCGGACCGGTGTCCATGGCGAGGAACACGAAACTGGCGTTGAGAAGCTCGTGAATATTCTCGGCAGTTACGTAGACGGGGTGCGGGATAACGCCGCGTCGCATCACCGAGTACATCGCGGTGTAATAGTCGACTTTCATCGTGCTGGAGGCGACATCCTCGAAGCTGGCGGCACCGGGAGCGCGGAATGCGTTGTGGCTACGGAAAAAGTCGCCGTCGTAGAGGTGGATTGCGAGGGCTGGCGTCTTGGCGAGGGCATCGAGGATGTGTGCACCGGTGCCACCGAGACCGATGATAACTACCTTGTCGACCGCGAGTCGGTTGTTCAGCTCTGTAATGCCCGCACGGCTGGAAAAGGTGTCGACGTACTTGAAGACTCCGTCGTCCTCGTCAGTCTGTAATGGCTTGAAGGAGTACGGGTTTGCGGCTGGATCCACAGCCTCAGCAGGCCCGGCGATCATGGCGGCATAGTATGTGACTTTTCCGTAGAAGTCTGGATACCCACCGTCGGGCTTTTGCGAGAACCCGCAGCTGGCAGTTAGTTCCGGAGTAGCGGACCACTTTTCGACGCCTTCGTTGACTAGCCCGTCTATGGCATGGCCGTTCTTGTCGTGCGGGACGCCACCGACAAAGCACATGACGTGGGTGCTGGGCGCGGTGGTGCTGTTGCCCGCCAGGTCCAGAGGACAGAGGAGAGAACCCCAGTGGACTTGAGCGGCAGCGTCGACGTAAGGCACGTCGTCCACGACGAGGAAACCGTTGATTATGCGAACGGCAAAGCCATCCTGTACGAGTCGGGCCAGGTCAGTACTACTACGAACGAGTTGTGAGGCGAACATTGAATGTCGTGCCCTTCTTCTTGACTGTCACGGACTCGCCTGCCACCAAGGTGCCGTTTGCTTTGCCTCCATGGGACGGGTCGGCATGCCGGTAGGTAACGGTGAACATGGCCGCTGCGTCATGGCCGGGGTAGGCGAGTTCGCCTAGCTCTTCGTAAGAGACAGTCTTGTCGCGCAGTTGAGTTTCGGTGCCGTTGATGACTACCTCAACGTCCTTGTCCTTCTTTTTGCTCAACTCTTCGGTGCTAGCGGTCATGACGGGCTCCTTCATTCGTAAGTAGGGCAGGAATGATGCTCTGGTAAAATCGTACCATGCTCATCACCCTTAGGGTGATGAGCCAATGTTCGGAGTCAAATTCGGCGCGTTGAGGCGCGCCAGGACCTGCCGCGCCCGTAATGTGAGCGGCGCAGCCATCCACTAGTCCCATCATCCGATGGGTGATGGAGAATAGACGCGTGGACCGGGAGTTTTTGGACGAGGATCTTCGCCGCCTCGCGACCGATCCGGGTTTTCGGCCGGCGGGCTGGGATGACCGGGAGGTTCGGGAATTTCATCGCCTCGTGCAATGCGCTCGGGCCGCTCATCATGAAGATGAACTGCGAAACATGCGTGTGCTGAGGATCGAAACGCATAGCAGCGATGACCCCGGTCGGGCGCAGGCGACGTTGAGTTCAGGTCGCGTTATCGATTTCAACTTCAAGAACTCTGGAAGCCACGGAACTGTGGTCTTCGGCGTCCTCTTATCTGCAGAGATGGAACCCCAGCGATGAGCAACACGTCACATGATCCTCTACCCATCGATCAGACGCCTGTTGGTGAACTCTTGGGTGAGGAACTTGAGGCCCGCAACTGGTCTCAAGCTGATTTCGCTGCGATAATCGGTCGCCCCACTCAGTTCGTGTCCGAAATCGTGACTGGCAAGAAGGAGATTACCAGGGAGTCGGCCGCTCAGATCGGAGCCGCGCTCTCCCATTCGGCTGAATACTGGCTAAAATTGCAGGACCAGTACCTTCTCGCCGAGCAGGCCAAAAGCTCCGTGACACAAAACAAACTCAGCGAGGTCCGCCGCCGCGCGCGACTAAATAAACTTGCACCCATACAACTCCTGCGCAAGCGAAAAATCCTCACCGGATCGTCTTTGGATGAGCTGGAAGCTGAGATAATGGAGCTATTCGACTTAGATTCGATCGAAGGCCGGCCGCAGTTTGTGGGAGCAGCTGCAGCGAAGCGCTCCAACCATGGCGACGACATGAGCATGCTCCAGCAAGCCTGGGTCGCCTGTGTTCGCAAACAAGCCAGGAAGCGTCCTCCGACTGGGATGTACTCACCGGAGGGGCTCGTCAGAGTCGCAGAATCCCTTTCGCGGTCTGTACATAGGGCTGAGGACTTTGCAAAGCTGCCTGATCAATTCAGCGATGTTGGCGTCAGGCTCGTATACGTCGAATCATTACCGGGCGCGAAGATCGACGGATGTGCAATGTTCGTTGACGGCCACCCAGTCATTGGTTTGTCAGGACGTGGTAAACGGCTCGATAAAGTTCTATTCACATTGCTCCACGAGATCGCTCACATCCTTCGGGGACATGTGGATGCCGACCGACTCATTGTCGAAGATCTCGACGACGGACATACACAGGAGTCAGTACGCGAGATTGAGGTGAACGACGACGCCGTCGATTGGATCTTCCCAACCGGATACCCGTCGGTTCCTGCACGAATAAGCGCTCCTTGGGTTGATCAAACGGCATCCGAACTCGGCCTTTCACGCATTGTTCTTATTGGTCAATTACAAAAACGAGGGCGCTTGGATTGGCGGACGACACTGGCAAAGAATGCACCGTCGGTGAGCGAGGTCCTTCCGCTCTGGACTTAGAGCGCAAATTCCGTGGGGTCTACATTTGGCCCCGACCCTGTGGCGAGTCACGTGCTACCCCAACCTCCCTTTTCCCTTGTTAGAGACCTATGTCGACGACTGCGTTGCCGAGGAGCGGAGCGTGTTCGCGGCGGTACACCTCGACGGAGTCGAGGCTGGCGTGTCCGGTCTGCCGGGCGATGGCGGAGCCGTCGGCCCCGTTGCGAGCGCCTTGGGTGACGAAGCCGGCTCGCAGTGAGTGTCCGCCTAGCTTGGTGACGGCAGTGGGGTCGTAGCCTGCGTGTTCTGCGCGGCGGCGGATGGTCTGGTGGATCGCGGCTCCGGACAGTGCCGTTGAGCCAAGGTTGCCGTTCTTGGCCACCGCGCGAAGCAGTGGTGCGCGGGCGGCGGTGCGGGGTACTCCCCCGCGGCACACGTGCTCGGTGAACGCTTCAGGCTTTCGGAGTAGGCGGATGACGGATGACCTGCCGCCAGCGTCGAACGCAGCCACGACCTGGATCCATCGGACGTACGCGCAGGGCGGGCAGGTCTGATGGGAGTCGTTGTACGGCAGCGCCTTCACCGCTCCCCTGCCCTCTTGGTCGGTCTTCGACTTCCGCAGCCGGACATGAAGTCCGTCGTGACGATGCACGGTGACGTCTCCGCACACCATCTCTGACAACTCACTTCGTCGGTAGGCACCAGCGAATCCAAGCAGAAGGATGGCCGAGTCGCGGCGTTCCAAGACGTCGTCGGCCCAGCCTCGGCACCGGTCTCGGGCGGTTTTTACAAGCAGCTTGATGTCCTCGACGAGGAGGGGATCGCGTGGAGTACGGGCCGGTCCCCCGCAGTTGCGTACTCGCGCCGGATGCCGGACAGGGTGGCAGTGACGAGTTCGTGCGCTGACGGCGAAAGGTAGCCGCTAGTTCGGTGCTGGTGGTTGATCGCGGCGATCCATGTGCCGAAGGTGGCGGCCGCGTAAGCCCGCTCCCCTGTTTCGGTGCGGGTGTCGGCGGCGTCGACGAGGTAGGCGGCAACAGTGACCGGGTGCGCCGGCAACGTCACGTGACCATTCGACTCGCACCAGTTGGTGAAGCGTCTCCACGCCGCGGCGTAGGTCTTGCGGGTTCCCTCGGACCGGGAGGAGTGCACTGCGCTCGCGATCCGCTTCGCGACGGCGGGTGGGATCTCCGGCTCGACCGCGACCGACCTGCCAGCCTCGGCAGTGCCCGCAACGGTGGTCACGGCAGGTGTTCGGCCTGATCGGAAGTCCATATCGGCAGCGTAGCGCAGGTCACCGACACGCCTGCAGCGCAAAACTGTGCTGAACTGGTGTTTCGCCATAGACGGTGCGGAAAATGGAATTAACCGCGGCGACATCTCAGCGACGATTTCAGTCGCTGTTCGACGCCCACGTCGCTACGGAATGCGGTTGTCGACACTTACGTTCCGAAGTTGGAAACCCACACAGAGTTCGCTGGGAACGTACGAACGCCTCTGGACAGTCGAATCCGGTTGTGGAGGCGAAGCGCACCCACACGGGGTAATCCGTCGATCGGCCACCGACGTTCACACAAGTCCACATCACTCAACACTTTCGACGCAGTGCAGATCGTTTGTGTTGAGTTGGAGACACATCCAACACATTCAAAGAGCCCCTGGGCTACGAATATTCGCAGCTCAGGGGCTCTCTTCTGTGCGCCCGAAGGGATTCGAACCCCTAACCTCCTGATCCGTAGTCAGGTGCTCTATCCGTTGAGCTACGGGCGCATGTTCAGTTGTCGTACTGGTGGAACTGAACAGTAGTTGTCCTACTGTCCGTGGCGGAGGCGAGAGGATTTGAACCTCCGGTCCCGGTGAAAGGACAAGTCATTAGCAGTGACTCCCATTCGGCCGCTCTGGCACGCCTCCTAGGCTGCCGGCCCTCTCGGACCGCCGAGGAAAGAGATTACCCACAGCGGAGGCCAGAAGGCAAAACGGCTGGTCTACGCCTCTGGTTCGCACGGCGTTCGCGTAAAAGATGCTTGTTGCTCGTCAACGCAAGAAGCTGTCGAACCAATCGAAGATTCGAGTCTGCGCGTCGACCAGAGCGGCCTCGGCCGGGTCGATGTGGTCGCTGCTGCCCGGTTGCTCCTTGGGATGGTCGGCCCGATGCTGCACACCCGAATAGCTGACGATGTTCGTGGCCACTGAGGCGCGCGTGGCAGCGTCGCGAAGGGCTTCGATGTGATCCGGTGGGGTGTGCGGGTCGTCCTCGCCGTAGAGACCGAGCCAGGGTGCCTGCAGCTTGGGTGCAGCCTCGACCAACGCGACCGCGTCGGAGTTGAGCGGTTCGACGATGCCCGCTGCGGCAACACTGACCGCCGCTCCGACCGGACGGCTGGTTGCCACGATCAGCGCTGCCGTTCCTGCATCGTCGAATCCGATGACCCCGACACAATCGGGATAGACCCCACGCTGAACCAGCCAGTCGGAGGTCGCGTCGAAGTCTGCGAAGAGGTCGTCGCCGAAGACTTCCTTGTCGTCACCGTGACCTCGGTGAAAGAGGTTCGGGGCGACGGCGAGCCAGCCTTCCATCGCCAGTGCGCGGAGCAGGTCGAGCAGAGATTGCGGAATTTCTCGAGCCTCGTGCAGCACGACGATTCCGCCGCGCGGTGTGCCCTCCGGCTCGATGGCCGTCAGAGGCACCTTCTCTCGTGGCGGAGATTCGTGCGCGGACGTATCCACCTCGTCGTCCGCGCCGACTGTGGGCGGGGTGGCGGACCGAAGGACTGCGACGTCGCTGAAGATTCCCGACATACTTATCGAAGATAGGACGATCGGTCCGGTCGTGCACAGCAATAACACGGACGCGTAGAAGTCAACCCCGAACCTGAGCGCATAATGGCAACCGTGACCGCGCACATCCGCCCCGACCTCGACGCAATCCCCGCTTACATTCCCGGCCGTAGCTTTCCGGGGGCAATCAAGCTGGCGAGCAACGAGACAACGCAGGGCCCGCTGCCCAGCGTGCATGCCGCTATTTCCGAGGCCGTCGGTGGCGTCAACCGCTACCCCGACATCCGGGCGACGGCACTCGTCGAATCCTTGGCAAAGAAGCTCGGAGTTGCGACCGAAAATGTAGCCGCAGGTAACGGTTCGGTTGCACTGTGCCAAGAGGTCGTTCAGATCACGTGTGGCCCCGGCGACGAGGTGCTGTTCGCATGGCGCGCGTTCGAGGCGTACCCGATCATCACGCGTGTTGCCGGTGCGACGCCCGTGCAGGTTCCACTGACCGCAGACCACGTGCACGATCTCGACGCGATGCTCGCAGCCATCACCGACCGCACCCGTCTGATCTTCGTGTGCAACCCCAACAACCCGACCGGAACCGTCGTCCGGCGCGCCGAGCTCGAGGCGTTCCTGGACGCGGTGCCGTCGAACATCCTCGTCGTACTCGACGAGGCCTACTTCGAATACACCCGTCCCGCCGCTGACGGCGATCACGTCGACGGCGTCGAACTCGCGCGTGGACGGCGCAACGTGATCGTGCTGCGTACCTTCTCGAAGGCGTACGGTCTCGCCGGCTTGCGGGTGGGCTACGCGGTAGCCGACCCGGACGTGATCACCGCGTTGTCGAAGGTGCGCATCGCCTTCGCGGTCAGCACGATCGCGCAGCAGGCAGCGCTGTCGTCGCTCGAGGCCTCGGCGGAACTACTGGCCCGCACCGACGCCCTCATCGTCGAACGCGACCGTGTGCGCGACGCTCTCGTCGCGGGCGGTTTCGACGTGGGTACGTCTCAGTCCAACTTCGTGTGGCTGCCGTTGGCCGAGAGGTCCGGTGAATTCGCTTCTGCTGCAGCCGAACAGGGCCTGCTGCTGCGCGCCTATGGAAACGACGGCGTGCGGGTCACCATCGGCGACCCGCACGAGAACGACGCTTTCCTGAAGTTCGCCCTACAGACCTAGCGCGCGTTCGAGCGTCGGCCAGGATTCACGCAGGTCGTCCTGCCAGTACGGCCAGCCGTGAATTCCGTAGGGGCGATAGACGGTTGTCGCAGGAATGTCCAACGCGCGCAGTCTCGTATCGAACACTGTCGTGCAATACAGCGCGGCGGCCTCGAGCGGCCCGCCCATGAGCGCACTCTCCGGTCCGCTACCGCCGGGACCGAGTTCGTACGGGCCGGGCAACCCGGTACCGACGGAGATGTAGACGTCTTTGCCGCGGAGGGCCTCGGCGTTGGCGGACGGGTCGTGCTGCACCCACAGAGGATCGGTGTTCTCGCCCCACATGTTGGACGCGTTTCCGCCGTTGGTCGCGACGGTAGCGCGTACCGCATCCTTGAAGTTGGTCTGCGAATTGTCGTAGCAACCACTCAGGCCGGCGACGCCGTTGTAGAGCTTGGGATGACGCGTGATCAGATCCATCGCGGCCTGCGCGCCCATCGAGACACCCGCGATCGCGTTGGTGCCGTTACCGGAGAAGCGCGCATCGATCAGCGGCGGCAGTTCCGATGTCAGGAACGTCTCCCACTTGTTCACACCGAGCACTGGATCCGGAACACTCCAGTCGGTGTAGTAGCTGCTCGACCCACCGACCGGGAGCACGACATTGACCTGCTTGTCCGCGAAGAAATCGACGATGTCGGTCTTCTGCGTCCAGGTGCTTTCCTTGTAATCGGATTCTTTGCCTGCACTCACACCGTCGAGCATGTAGAGCGTCGGGCGGGACACGGCCTGCGCGGCAGGAAGGAGAACCTGGACCTGGATGGCGCGGCCCATGGAGGGCGAGTCGACCCACACCGCAGCGCGGCGGTCGGTCAACATGTCGACACGATCGATTCGCGCCGACGCCAGAGGTTGAGACTGAGCTTCGATGCCGGGAATTGCGCCGCCACCATCGGAACTGCCGGTACCGGGTAGCGGCTGCGCCCCGGCGAGACCCGACCCCAGCAGGGAAACTGCCAGCGCAGTTCCCGCTACTGCCAACACACGACGGTGCATCTGATCTGCCATCCTCCCCAGGCGCACCCTCACGGGCGCAACACAAACAACATCCGTTACACAAGGTACCCACGAATGCGCAGACACGCCGAAGCCTGTGGGTCCGCTCACAGTAGCCGCGAAACGACACGTACAAAAGTCTGCGTGATCCTTTGTTACATGTACCGAAGATGTAACGGTCTACCTGGTCCGATGTACCGAATCTCGCCGGGGTTCGGAGGGCACTCGATGTGACATTCGGTGGACTTTTCGGGGGTCGATGTCACATCGAGTGGACTTCCTTGTCGTCGACTCAGCCGCGGCCGGTCTCGCCCTGCAACTTGTCGATCATCTCCGACGCCTGAGCCTTGTTCAGATCGTCGGGAACTTCCTGCCCGGCTTCCTGAGCGAGGGTGCTCAAGTAGCTCTTCTGCGGCCCTGTCATCGGCTCGTCGCCGGTGACCCAATCATCGGGATCCTTCTCGGGGTTCTGGTTGACCTGCTCGTTTTCGCTCATACGTTCGTAAATACGCCGAATCGGCGGATTCCAAACACGCACAAGAGGCCGGGCCTCGGGTAAACGTCAGGCGTAGATCATGCGAATGACTTGATTGACAGTTCAATAATCGACCGGCAATGATCCAGATCACACCCCCCTCGATTGGAACCCCATGAAGACGAAGAACCTGCTGGTCAAGATCGGCATCTCCAGCGTCATTGCAGCGGCCGCCGTGGTCGCCGCCCCTGTTGTCGCCTCTGCCGACCCGATCACCGATTTCCTGTGCGGAGCCGGCTCGGCTCAGTTCTGCATCCTGCCGCCGCCTTCCGCCTTCGCACCCCCTCCTCCACCGCAGGGCGCACCCGCGCCGCAGCAGCAGGGCGCGCCCGCCCCCGCACCTCGGCCCAGCGGATTCCAGTACAAGAACTGCGACGCCGCACGTGACGCCGGTGCCGCTCCCGTCTACCGAGACGAGTACGGCTACGGCCCCCACCTCGACCGCGACAACGATGGCATCGGCTGCGAGTAGCGAATTCGAACTTATGCGGGCAGATCATCGTGAAATGCCTGCATAAGTGCAATCTCGGCGGGCGGATACGCTCACTCGGTGAGACGACGCCAGCAACCTCCCCTGGCGAAGCGACACGGCCTGGACCCCGCGCGCATCCGCATGCCCGAGGACGGCACATGGCGCACCGTCCGTGACTTCCTGACAGCGACCGAGCTACGAATTCCTCCACACCGGATCGACGCGATGTTCGACGCCGGCGAGATCGTCGACATGGCCGGTCCCATCTCATCCGACGCGCCGTACGTGGCCGGCGAGGCCGTCTGGTTCCACCGCGACCTTCCGACGGAAACCGTTGTGCCGTTCGATATCTCGATCGTGCACCGCGACGACGCGCTGCTGGTGATCGACAAGCCGCACTTTCTGCCGACCATCCCCCGCGGCGGACACATCCTGCAGACCGCGCTGGTGCGATTGCGTCTCGAACTCGATCTGCCGCAACTGGTGCCCGCTCACCGACTCGACCGCGTCACCGCGGGTCTGGTCTTGTTCGTCGTCGATCCAACACTTCGTGGCGCGTATCAGACGTTGTTCCAGGATCGAAAGGTTCACAAGGAGTACGAGGCGATCGCTTCGCATGACCCCACGCTGACCCTGCCCACCATCGTCCGCAGTCGAATCGTCTCGAAGACAGGACAATTCACCGCTCACGAGGTGCCCGGAGAACCCAACGCGCACACCACCGTCGATCTCCTGGACCACCGCGACGGACTCGGCCGCTATCGGCTGACACCGTTGACCGGCCGCACCCATCAACTGCGACTCCACATGAATTCACTCGGCGTGCCGATCCTCGGTGACGACCTCTACCCGACGGCTACCAACCGGGCCGTCGACGATTTCACCGATCCACTCCAATTACTCGCCAGTGCAATCGAATTCATCGACCCGATCTCGAAATCGACACGACGCTTCGAGACCGGATTGAGCCTGGAACGTTGGGAGTCGGATGTCGGGCCGTGACTTCCGACTCCGCTCCACTAGTCGGAATTTCGGTCACGCTCGGACTGCACGAGCTCCTTCGTGCGCACCAAGCGCAGCGCGGTGACCAACACGACGCCCCCCATGATGTTGAACAGCACCGTATATCCGAACCATTCGATCCAGGCCACATAGCTCACGTCGGCACCCGCGTGGATGGCCCCGAAGATCAGCAGGGAATCGAGAATAGAGTGGAACAACTGCAATCCGGCCAGAAGGAAACCAGCCGCCATCGCGGCGATGATCCGTGCGACGTCGGATGTTGTTCCCTGCTGCATGCGGGTCAGCAGCGTCATCGTGCTGCCACCGAGAACAGCCAGGCAGATCGACTGAAGATTCAGTGGCGCGTCGACGAAATGATGCGCGGACTCGGACAACACCTCGAGCCATTGCGGAAACGCGTGCGCGATCAACCACATCACGAACCAGCCGCCCAGCAAGTTCGCCAGTAGCGTCCCCACCCACAGCCTCGCCAGCTGCAACGGTGTTCCGTTGCGGGCCACCACCGCTGCAATCGGCATCAGGAAGTCCTCGGTGAACAACTCACCGTGGGCTAGATAAATAGCCACCAATCCGATGCCGAACGCCAGGCCCGCCAACAGATGACTGTCGGTCTCGTCCAATACTGCGAGATACGCCATCACACCCAGAGCAACTTCGAGCCCGCCGAAGAATCCGGTGATCAGCACGGTGCGCACGGTACGGTGCAATCGCTCGCCACCTTCGGAGACGACAGCGTCGAAACTCTCCTCGAGTTCCTCTTCCAGAGGTCCCTCGTTGTCGCCGTCGTTGCGCCGCGCTTCTTCGCTCATCTGCAGGTAGTACCCACAAAAGCGGTATCGATACCAGCCCGTCGGCAATCCTGTGTCAGACCTCTTACCGGCCCGACGAGTGCTTATGGACGATCGGCGCTGACGAAGACCGCGCCTGCCAGATTTCGATCGAGTAGGACTCGACAGGTTCGTCGCCGTCCACAACCAAGTCGTAGTTCGAGCTTCTTCCGGTGGCACTCACCCGAACCCGATGCAGCGCCGGCCCACGAGGAGTCAGGCCTTCGCGGCCTCCGGGGATCCAGTTCTTGAACTCCATACCCGCCGACAGGCGAATGCCGCCGGCCCTGGTCACGAGGTCGCCCTCGTCGATGTCTTCCCACGAGTGCAGATCCAGCCCAGGTTCACCTTCGAGCATTCGCAGCTCGACGCTCACGAAGCCACCTGAAATCCCTGTGCTGATCAGCGCTCCCCCGTCACCGATGTACACAAAGCCCGGGACACCCTCAGGAGGCCAGATCAAGTCCAGGGATACTTGCTGAGCCAATTGCATCTGGCCGTCCGAGACTCGAACTGTCTCACTATGTCTCACCGATCGATTGTCCCATCCATCGGCTGCACGCGAGGGTTGTGGCGCATCCCCGGGGAAAGCGACATGGATGCCACGCACCGACCAGGGCAGACGAAACCGGCCCACCCTTGCGGGTGGGCCGGAGTTCGAGAACGAACATGTGGCGGAAGCGGAGGGATTTGAACCCCCGGACGCTTTTACACGTCTCTCGCTTTCAAGGCGAGTGCATTGGGCCGCTCTGCCACGCTTCCGTGTGCGATCTTAAACGGCTGGGCGGCCCGAGTCCCAATCGCCCCTCATCGTCGCGATGCGGCGGCCGAGGTGTCCATCGCAGCGTCGACCTTTTCGAAGATGTCGCCGAGCACTTCGAGTTCCTCTAGAGAAAGCAGATCGACGAGATGTCGGCGCACACTGCGCACATGAGTGGGTGCCGCCTCCGCCAATCGTCGACGGCCTTCCTCGGTGATCACCGCGAGCACACCTCGGCCGTCGTCGACGCAGGTGCTGCGAGTGACCATGTCCTGAACTTCCATTCGCCTGATCTGATGCGTCAGGCGACTTCTCGAAGACAGGACGCCGTCGGCCAGCTCGCTCATTCGAATGGAGCCGTCGACCGATTCGGACAACATCACCAGAATGCGGTACTCCGCCATCGACAGATCGTGGCCATCCTGCAGATCCTTGTTCAATACCCCCATCAATCGTTGCCCGCCGTCGACATAGGCGCGCCATGCTCTCATTTCCGCAGTGTCGAGCCACTGCGGGTCCCCCCCGGAACCAATGGCTAGTTCGGCCGTCACCCGTGACATCCTAGGCAAGAAATCTACCGACGAGTAGCTTGCCGTGGTTGAATGTTCGATTCGAGTCCGAGACCTATGGTCGAGTTATGACAGATCCCAACATCGAACCGCCGTACGTAGCCGCAGCCGACAGATACGAGTCCATGCACTTCCGGCAAGTGGGGTCACGCGGGCCGAAGCTCCCGGCGATCTCGCTGGGACTGTGGCACAACTTCGGCGACGACGTTCCACTGATGAACCAGCGCGCGATCCTGCGTCGCGCCTTCGATCTGGGGATCACGCACTTCGATCTGGCCAACAATTACGGCCCGCCCTACGGCAGCGCGGAGAAGAATTTCGGCCGCATCTTCTCGGAGGATTTCGCCGGCTATCGCGACGAGCTGATCATTTCGAGCAAAGCGGGCTGGGACATGTGGCCAGGCCCGTACGGGTTCGGTGGTTCCAGGAAGTACTTGCTCTCTTCGCTGGACCAATCGTTGACGCGCATGCGCCTGGACCACGTCGACATCTTCTACAGCCACCGACCCGACCACGACACCCCGATCGAGGAAACTGCTGGCGCGCTGATCAGCGCCGTTCAGCAGGGCAAGGCCCTGTACGCGGGCATCAGCTCCTACAAGCCCGAGGGGACGCAGAAAATAGCGGACCTGCTCGCCGACGCGGGTGTTCCCCTACTGATTCACCAGCCCAGCTACTCGATGGTCAATCGCTGGATCGAGCCCGAACTACTGGGCACACTCGACGCTATCGGCGCAGGCGTCATTGCGTTCTCTCCTTTGGCCCAGGGCATGCTCACCGATAGGTACCTCGACGGTATTCCTGCGGATTCGAGAGCAGCACAAGGTAAGTCGTTGAACCCGGACTGGCTGACCGACGACCACATCGGACACCTTCGGGCATTGAACGACATCGCCGACGCCCGCGGCCAATCCCTCGCACAACTCGCGCTGAGCTGGGCCCTGCGCGACCCTCGGGTGACGTCGGTCCTGATCGGCGCATCGAGCGTCGAACAGCTGGAGAACAACGTGGCGGCGCTGGACAACCTCGACTTCACCGACGACGAGCTCGCCCAGATCGACCAGCACGCCGAGGACTTCGGGATCAACCTCTGGGACCTGTAGGAGTGCTTGCGGCAGTGGTGCGGGCGAGTTCCCCCTGGGGCACTCAACCGCGCCACTGCTCATCTGGGTCGTTCCGTAGGCTCCACTCCTGCCGCCGGAGGCGCACTATGGAGACATGCGTGCCATCACACTGAAAGAATTCGGCGACCCCGACGTCATGGAATGGACCGAGGTTCCAGGTCCACGTCCGAGCCGCGGGCAGGTGATCGTCGATGTCTCGGCCACTGCGATCAACCGCGCCGATCTGATGCAGCGGCAGGGTTCCTACCCACCGCCGCCGGGTGCCAGCGACATCCTCGGCCTCGAATGCTCGGGCATCATCTCCGAACTGGGCGCAGGCGTCAGCGGTTGGAACGTGGGCGACCGAGTCTGCGCACTGCTGGCCGGCGGGGGCTATGCGGAGCAGGTCGCCGTGCCCGCCACTCAGCTGTTTCCGATTCCGCAGGGGCTCGATCTGCATGTGGCGGCGGCACTTCCGGAAGTCGCATCCACAGTGTGGTCCAACCTGGTGATGGACGCGCACATGCGCTCGGGCCAGGTATTGCTCATCCACGGCGGCGGTAGCGGAATCGGTACGCACGCAATCCAAGTGGCCAAGCAGATGGGCGTCACCGTCGCGGTCACCGCCGGCTCGAAGTACAAGCTGGACATGTGCGCCGATCTCGGAGCCGACATCCTCATCGACTATAAGAGCCAAGACTTCGCCACCGAGATTCGTTCACAGACAAAGGATCACGGAGCAGACCTGATCCTGGACAACATGGGCGCGAAGTACCTCGACCGAAATCTCGACGCCCTGGCCATGGACGGCACCGTCGTCACCATCGGGATGCAGGGCGGGGTGAAGGGAGAGCTGAACTTCGGCAAACTCCTCGCCAAACGCGGATCGGTTCACGCAGCCGGGTTGCGCGGACGCCCCGAAACCGGACCGTCGAGCAAGGCAAACATCGTCGCGGACATGACGGAGCACCTGTGGCCGCTGATCTCCGAGGGACGCGTCACCGCCGTCGTACACGCCGAAATTCCGATAACCGAAGCGGCGCAGGGACATCGAATGCTCGACGAGGCCGAGACCATCGGCAAAGTGATCCTGCGAGTCCAATAAATGTGCGTCTGAGGTCGTGCACGGAACTTCGTAGTGGGCGACGAAGTTTCGTGCACGTGCGGCGAAGCCGCTCAAAGCGCGAGCGAAGCGAGCGCTTTGACGAGCTGATCGATTTCGTAGCGGGTGGTGTACGTGGCCAGACCGATGGAGACGGCACCACCCTCGTCGTTGACTCCGAGTGCGTCGAGCAGACGACTGCCGCCGTGGACTCCGCTGACACTGCCGATTCCTGCCTGCGCGAGTTGCTCGGACACCTTCACCGCAGGCACACCCTCGACCGTGAAACTCACGGTGGGGACACGCGTTGGTGCATTGCCCAGCACCATGACGTGATCGAGCGAATCAAGTGCCTTCATCAAGTAGTCGAAGAGCCCGTCGTGGTAGTGCTGCAACGATCCGATCGAGAGCTCGAGACGCTCACGACGGGTTCCTGTGGCGGCGTCGTCGAGATTGGCCAGGTAGTCGATGGAGGCCACCACACCGGCCAACAACGCGTACTGGTGACTGCTGACCTCGAGCCGCTCGGGCCCCTTGGCCGACGGGTTGAGCGACATCGACGGAAGTTGTTCCAGCAGCGTCGGATCGCGGAAGATCAGCGCGCCGACGGACGGGCCACCCCACGCCGCAGCATCGATCGCAACGACGTCGGCTCCGAGTTCCTTGATGTCGACGTGCGCGTAGGGAGCAGCTCCGGCTGCATCGACGACGATCAGTCCGCCCACCTCGTGCACCAGATCTGCTGCAACCCTGACATCGGGTGCGCTCCCGACGATCGGCGACGCCGCAGTGACCGCGACGAGCCTGGTGGTGGAGGTGATGAGGTCGTCGAACTGCCACGTGGGCAGCTCACAGGTATCGATTTCGACTTCGGCCCATTTGACGTGGGCGCCGGTTCGGCTGGCCACCCGCAGCCACGGCGCAACATTCGCTTCCTCGTCCAAACGCGAGAGCACCAGCCCGGTTCCCAGACCGAGCCGTGAGCTCATCGACTCGGCGAGCCACGACAGCAGAGTCGCGCGGTCCGGTCCGATGACGACCCCGGACGGATACGCACCCACCAGATCAGCAATCGCCACACGCGCGGATTCGAGTAGACCTGCACTCCGCTTGGCTGCGGTATTTCCGGCCGAGTGGTTGGATGCGCTGTGCCGAAACGCCGTGGACACCGAGGTGGACACACGATCCGGAATCAACATCCCCAGCTGAGGGTCCAGATGAATCCACCCGTCGCCGAGGGAGGGAATGGACCCTCTTACCCGCGCGACGTCGTACCCCATGTCGGACACTCTAAGCGCCGACCGGTGAAGCATGTGTTCCACGTCCCGTATCGCCAGGGAACGGTTGCCCACTTCGCACGCTCGACCCCTCCCTGCTTTCACATTTTTCCGACGAGCCCCTGTTGTTTCTCGACGAACTACTGTTCCCGACGACCGAACCAGGATAATCGCCCCGGACGATCGCGCAACGACGAGCGACGCGTAAAGATGGATACATGACCCAATCCGAGTCGAACAGTGCGCCCGATGACCACGTCGTTGTGATCGGCCCCAATGGAGAACCGCTCGCCCTGAGCCGCGAGGAAGCGACGGCCGCGGCAGCCCGCGCCGCCGGATCGTCGGCGAACGAGGATTCGAACGACGGGTCGGGCCTGTCGGAGATGGTCGAGCAGCCCGCGAAGGTGATGCGCATCGGCACGATGATCAAGCAACTGCTCGAGGAAGTGCGCGCCGCTCCTCTCGACGACGCCAGCCAGACGCGTCTCAAGGAAATCCACAAGTCGTCGATCCACGAACTCGAACAGGGACTCGCCCCGGAACTGCGCGACGAGCTCGAGCGTCTGGTGCTGCCCTTCGGCGACGACGTCATCCCCACCGACGCGGAACTGCGGATCGCGCAGGCGCAGCTCGTCGGCTGGCTCGAAGGACTGTTCCATGGCATCCAGACGGCACTGTTTGCGCAGCAGATGGCCGCCCGAGCCCAACTGGAACAGATGCGGCAGGGCGCGTTGCCTCCTGGTGTGATGCCCGCACCGGGTGCCGGCCACGGCGGCAGCGGTACCGGCCAGTATCTCTGAGCAGGCGCGAGTGGAGCCCGCGGAATGAGCCAGGGCGTTTCGACGGGTAGTGTCGACCGTCGTGTCGGCACCAGCGAAGGATCCCGAGAGCGAGGCAGGAGAACAGATGCCTGCTCCGGTTTCGGACTCACAGACTTATCGGCGCGCGTTCGGCGATCTGCGAACCGGTTTCAATCAGCGCGAACTGTGGCTGCATCTCGGCTGGCAGGACATCAAGCAGCGTTATCGACGGTCGGTGATAGGTCCGTTCTGGATCACCATCGCCACCGGCGTGCAGGCCATCGCCATGGGTCTGCTGTATTCGGTTCTGCTGGACATCGACCTGCGCTCGTTCCTGCCGCACGTCACCGTCGGACTGATCGTCTGGAACCTCATCAGTGCCGCGATCCTCGAAGGCGGAGACGTCTTCGTCGCGAACGAGGGCCTGATCAAGCAGCTGCCCAGTGCGCTCAGCGTGCACGTCTATCGGCTGGTGTGGCGTCAACTGCTGCTGCTCGGCCACAACCTGCTGATCTACGTGATCATCATCGCGATCTTCTGGCCGCCCGGCGGGCTGCACTGGACTGTGGTCTTCGCGATCCCGGCGCTGGTGCTGATTCTGCTGAACGCCGTGTGGGTGTCCATTCTGTTCGGCATCATCGCCACCCGCTACCGCGACATCGCCCCGATCCTCGGCAGCTTCGTCACGCTGATGTTCTTCATGACACCGATCGTGTGGACCACATCGGGACTCGAGTCGATGGGCGGTGAGGCCGCGAACCGCGCCAAGCTCGTCGAGATCAACCCGCTGTTCCACTACCTCGACATCATCCGGGCCCCCCTGATCGGCGAAGATCAGCAGGCGTACCACTGGTACATCGTGCTCGGCTTTACCGTCGTCGGCTGGGCGTTGGCCATTCTCGCTCTCAAGAAGTACCGGGCCCGCGTGCCCTACTGGGTTTAGGGGTCAGCAGTTGTCCATCAGCATCAGTACCCATGACGCATGCGTCGACTTTCCGATCTTCGACGCCAAGACGCGATCGTTGAAGAAGGCGTTCCTCGGTAAAGCCGGTGGTGCCATCGACCGAAACTCCTCCGACGTCGTCGTCGTCGAAGCACTCAAGAACATCACCATGAACCTGAAGGACGGCGATCGCGTCGGACTGGTGGGTCACAACGGCGCGGGCAAATCGACGCTGCTGCGTCTGCTCTCGGGCATCTACGAGCCGACGCGAGGCAGCGCCACCATCCGCGGCCGCGTCGCGCCGGTGTTCGATCTGGGCGTCGGCATGGACCCGGAGATCTCCGGCTACGAGAACATCATCATTCGTGGCCTGTTCCTCGGCCAGACGCGCAAGCAGATGCTCGCGAAGATGGACGAGATCGCCGACTTCACCGAACTCGGCGACTACCTCGACATGCCGCTGCGCACCTACTCGACGGGTATGCGGGTGCGGGTCGCGATGGGCGTAGTCACCAGCATCGACCCGGAGATTCTTCTGCTCGACGAGGGCATCGGAGCCGTCGACGCGGATTTCATGAAGAAGGCTCGGCTTCGACTGCAGGAGTTGGTGAAGCGATCGGGCATCCTGGTGTTCGCCAGCCACTCCAACGAATTCCTGGCTCAGCTGTGCGATACCGCGATGTGGATCGATCACGGACAAGTTCGACAGCAAGGCGGCATCGAGGACGTGGTGCGGGCCTACGAGGGCAACGACGCGGGCGATCACGTCGCGCAGATCTTGAAGGAAATCGAGCGGGAAGACGCAGGAGTGGAGCCTGCGGAACGACCAGAGGACACAGCCGGTGCCTGATCGGATCATCGGGGTCATCGTCACGCACAAGCGTCGTGAATTGCTGGCTCTGTCATTGGACGTGATCAGTGCGCAAACGCGTCCGCTCGATCATCTGGTCGTCGTCGACAATGCCGACGAGCCCACAGTGCGGGAGTTGGTCGAGTCGACGGCCCTGCCGACGACGTACCTCGGCTCGCAGCACAACCTCGGCGGCGCGGGCGGGTTTGCCCTCGGCATTCTGTACGCGCTCTCGCTCGGTGCGGATTGGGTGTTTCTCGCCGACGACGACGGCCGCCCCGAGGGCCCGAAGGTACTCGAGACGCTGTACGACTGCGCCCTCACCCACGGCCTCGACGAGGTCTCCCCCGTCGTGTGCGACATCGAGGATCCGGATCGGCTGGCGTTTCCGCTGCGACGCGGCACCTCGTGGCGTCGGCTTCGGTCGGAGTTGATCGACCCGGATAATCCCGACGACGATCTGCTGGAAGGCATTGCGTCGCTGTTCAATGGAGCCCTGTTCAAAGCGTCGACGATCGATGCGGTGGGCGTGCCCGATCTACGCCTGTTCGTTCGCGGCGACGAGGTGGAAGTGCATCGTCGGCTGCAACGCTCGGGCCTGAAGTTCGGCACGTGCCTCACTGCCGCCTACGTCCACCCCAACGGGGCCGAGGAGTTCAAGCCGATCCTCGGTGGACGGATGCACACGCAGTACCCGGAGGACGCGACCAAGCGCTACTTCACGTACCGCAATCGCGGCTACCTGATGTCGCAGCCCGCCATGCGAAAGCTGTTGCCGCAAGAGTGGATTCGGTTCACCTGGTTCTTCCTGATCACCACCCGCAACCCGAAGGGACTGGCCGAGTGGTTCCGGCTGCGCGGGCTGGGGCGTCGGGAACACTTCCGTAGGCCCTAGCCCCGGCAAACATCGATACAGCGCAGTCCGGCAAGGGGTGCGCGGACCCGCGTAATACCGCTACCGTGTGCCCATGACGGAACCTCGGAAGCTCGCGGATCGCATCAAGTCGTCGGCACGGGAGAAGCTGCAGCGGGCAATCGGCGAGGTTTTGGAGCAGCAGACGGCGCAGCTGGCCGAGCAGACGAGTGACCAGCAGGCGAAATTGCTCGACGTCCTCGAACGTCAACGTCGTGAGATCGACGACCTGCACGCATTCATCCGCGGTCTCGAGATGCGCATGCGCCGCGACATTCCCTATGCCTCCGACGTCGAAGCTGCCGCGCAGAGCGCCGAGTTCGCCGAAGAGATGATGCCGCAAGCACCGACCTTCCTGCGGCCGCACGCGACGCTGCGATTCGCGCTCAGCGAGGTCTCCATCCGCGGCATGGCACTCGAGTTCGGCGTTGCCAGCGGCACGACCCTCGAGATCATCGCCGAGGAGTTGGCACCGCGCAAAGACATCACCGCCGTCGCCGGATTCGATGTGTTCTCGGGCTTACCCGAGACGTGGCGTACCGGTTTTCCGAAGGGATTGTTCGAGCAGGAGAGCATTCCCGAAGTGCCGGGGGCGCAGATAGTCCCCGGATTGTTCGAGGATTCTCTGCCGGGCTTCCTGAAGGGCCACCGCGAGAAGCTGGCCTTCCTGCACCTAGATGCCGACCTGTACTCCTCGACGGTCACCGTGCTGGATCTGGTGGCCGATCGACTCGCAGTGGGCACCGTCATCGTGTTCGACGAGTACTTCAATTTCCCCGGCTGGCGTAACCACGAGTACCGGGCGTGGACGGAATTCGTCGCACGCACCGGCACCGAATTCGACTACCTCGGCTACACCGCCGACAACGAACAGGTTGTCGTACGGATTCGCACGGCACCCAAGGTCCGGTCGAACTAGCTACTGCCCGTAGAGGCGTGCCCAGTTCTCGCGGCTCGTCAGTTCGGGGACCGCGGCGCGGAATCGAGCCTGAACGTCAGGTCCCTCCGCCCTGAGCCGACGCAGGACCGTTGCCGTGCGGTTGGCAACCTCGCGCGCGGCCAGTTTGTCTCTTCGCCGAACCCGCACTCCGGACTGCGACGCATCGGCCACCACCGCACTGTCGAAAAGCGATACATGCCACCAATGCGCGTCCGATGCCGAGATGAACGCCAGTTCTCGTCGCAAACGGCCTTGAAACTGGTTCTTGATTCGCTTCGCCAGAACCAGATCGATGAGCTTGTTCTTCGGTGCAAAGCCTGCGGGAATCGTCAGTAGGTCGGATGACCGTACATCCGGGATCGCAGACGCAGGATGCTTGACCGTTTCAGGATGCCGACTCCGAAGTTCTCGAATCTCACCCAGCACAGCCCGCCCACCGTCCTCCAAGATCGACGGTCCCGACAGGAAGTCCTCGATGCCCTTGAGTGCCGTGTGCGCCAACCCGTATTGCATCGAAACAGCAAATTGCGTGATCTCGCGCCCGAGCATGATGCTGAGCGATTTCACATCGAAATCACTGTGGAGCGCGGCAGTGATCAGCGAGTTTCGTACGCTGAAGTATCGCGACCAGTCATCGCGATCCTTCCAGTGAAAATCGGCGTGCCAGACTCCGGCATTGGGAAGCGTGGCCGTTGCAAATCCGTTGGCCCGGGCGCGAATGCCGAACTCGATGTCGTCCCATTGAAAGAACATGGGCAAAGGCAGACCGATCGCCGATATGACTTCGGCAGGTATGAGGCATGACCACCAAGCGTTGTAGCCCGCGTCCACTCGACGATTCTGGCGCTTCTTCGTCAGATCGGCGTCGTGAATCGAATTGGCAGACCAACGACCGGCTTTCAGCTTCGACAGGTCGGCTTCCTCGCCGCTCACGTGCAAGTTTTGCGGGTTCATCAGGTACAACATCTGTGCCCCGACCAACGTCGGTTCGGCCGTCACGTTGGCGAATGCATTCATCCGCAGAATGCTCTCGGGCTCGCACAGTATGTCGTCGTCCATCAAGATGACGTTGGCATGCTCGTTTATCGCGGTGACCTCGAACATGCCGCGCGTGAAGCCGCCTGCGCCGCCCAAATTGCTCTGGCGGATGTATACGAGTTTGTCGCCGAGGATTTCACGCACGTCCGCGAAAAGGCTTCGACTCGACACCGGATCAGTACCCTGGTCCACCACGAAGATGGCGTCCAGCCCAGCAAGAAGTCCCTCGTCCCCCGCCAGCGCACTGAGGGTCTCGGCGCAGTCGTCGGCCCGATTGAACGTGCAAATTGCAACTGCTGCCGGTCGAATCACAGCGGGGGCGACGACAGTCCACTCGACATTCGAGACGGTGAGACTGTCGTCGACTGCTGCGATCTCGATCCACAGGAAACCACCGTCGAGAAAGGTATCGACGGTCGATGCCAGAGACTGACGGCCAGATCCGGACACTCGCACGGTCGACACCGTCCGTTCGTTACCACCCGAGTCCGACGCGCGGAGACGGACCTCGCCGCCGCCGTCGTGATCGAAGGCCACCTCGACGGTCTCGACGGTCGTCCACCTTTGGAAGTAGCTGGCTGCAAAACGGCCGAAGTACGTGTCCGTATTCACCGTCGCACCTTGCGCCAGGGTGACGTCGAAGCGCCGACGATGTACATCACCGGTTTCGATCGACGCGTACAGATCGTCGGACACGCGCGGAGACGGACCCGCGAATGTTCCACGCTGGACTACGAAACGAGCGGGAGCAGTGTGCTCGACGAGCCTGTCGCGGATCGCGGCGAGGTCGGGTGCCTCGGTCTTGGCATCGACGAAATCACTCATTGGTCTCCTACGGGTTCGCGATGTGGCGTCACACCGCGCTTGTCATGCACGATTGCACGACGCGCATCACGATATCAACCGAAGTCGACCGCCCGGTTCAAGCGCGCTTTGGCGCGGCGACGACTCAGTAGGACGCTGACCATCGAGATCGCAAGAATCACAACAAACGCTCCAGCAGCGGCCACGCGGCCTACAGCCAGTCCCGGCGACGCGTAGTGCACTTCGAGGACTCCACCACCGGCACCGACCTCGACACCCAGAAGGCCGGCCGGCCCTTGTCTGACTGGCACAGGCGTTCCATCGACCGTAGCCGTGTATCCCGGCCATGCGAGGCGTGCGAAGTAGATACTGCCGGGCACGGAGCCCTCGAAACGAACTCGCTCGACAGCCGCGGTACTACTGGCCGTCTCGACCTCCAACCCGGGCGACCACCACGTAGCGTGGCCTGAACCTTCCCCGAATGGGTCTTCACGCACCCAGATGACCCTCGCCTCATCCGAGGCAGCTATGACCCAGCCGGAAGGTGGTTGAACAGCTGTTTCCTCCGGCAAGAGGGACCGCTGCAAGACGAGTGTGGAGACACCCATAACGTCGATCAACGGGGCAACGACCGACGCCGATGCCGGTGCGAACAGACGGTCATAGGCATCCGAGCAGACGGCACCTCTGTAGTCCATGCAGAGAGCGTCTGCGAAGGCGTCGAATCCCATCCCCGTGTAGCTGGCCACCGTCTGCGCACCGGATGCGCGCGGAACATTACCGAAAAGGAGCTTGCCGGTTCGGGTGTCCTCCGTGGTGACTGTGCTCCGCTCCGCCAATTGCAGGACTGTGCCTCGATAAGCCTGCGAGCCCTGGCGAAGTTCGGAAAGCAGGAACGCCGGTGCTCCACCATTCGGCGGCGATGCAGGTGCGGGTTCTGCCGACGGCAGCGGGCTTGCGGCAGACGGAAAGACCGAAGTCTGAAGAAACAAGATAGATAAGGTCCCGATCAGACCAACGCCTGCCAATGCCGCCAGTCCCCGACGGTGGCATGCAGTTACCGCCGCAGCCAACAGTACGAGGGTAACGATCACAGCGAGCAGGTGCGTCGACGATAGGTCCGGACGCACCGCCCACGCCAGATAACCGCCGAACAGGACGATACCGAGCGTCAGTAGGCTCCGACGACGGATTCGGTCGCGTGCAATGCCACGGGACAAGGCCACCGCGAATGCGACGGCCACCGCCAAGTACAGGTATTCGACCAATCGAAAGGGCCACCGGAACAACCACACATTCGAGGGAGCAAGGCAAGCAATCAAATAGAACGAACCCACGACGAACAAACTCGAAGCGCCGACAAATCGTCGTCGCAGCGCCCCCCACCTCAACCACGGTAGAAGCGGCAAAAAGAACCAAGCGAAGTATGTCGATGGAACACTTTCGAGTCGCTCCCCACCCCAGTTGCTCATCGAGGGAAGGTAGGTGGCCGAGCTGCCCGCGACGATGTCACCCAGGTCAGGAACCAGAAATGTGTCATTGGCTATGGCAGCGAGAGTCTGTCGGTTGGTGACTGAGCTGGACCCCAGCAGCGGCAGAAAGACCATCAACGCGACCGCACCGACGCACATTCCCATCACGACGAGCAAGACGAGTCGTTCGTATCGACGCCGAACCAGCAGTTCGATGCCCAGTGCGCCGAGCACGACCACCAGTCCCACCGGCGCGTAGGGGTTGCCTGCCGTCATCGCCAGGAAGCCGAATACGAACGGGAGTATCGCCGTAGATCGACCCCGGGCGAACCTGCGTGAAGACCACCAGAAATGCGTGACCCACGTGAAAGCCGCGAGTCCAGCCGGCCACCCTGCCGCCTCGTACCACAACGTCAGTCCGGAAACCGGCAGAGCAACCGCGACCAGAAAGGCAGGGGCACGGCTGGCTCCATAGGACCGCGCGAGGAGGTAGACGCCGGTCCCCAGAATGGCAATCATTTCGGCGGCTACGACAAATGCTGCGAGCGAGAGGTTGTCGAAGAACGAGACAACGACGAAGTTCGCCAGATTGACCGGGTTCCAAATACCCAGTAGCGCTTCAGCCGCGTAGTTGCCGCCCATCCAACCTGCGGGGTCCATCGAAATCCAACTACCGCCGCGCAATTGGGTTCCGAAGACGTGCCACAAGGGCGCGAACTGCTCGTACTGATCGCCGACGTAATAGAACAGCGTACCGCGCCATTGCGGAACTACTGCCAACGCGAGAACGGTGACGAACACCGTCGCCACCATTATCGCGTCTGGGACTCGTCTACCACTGCGAACCGGACTGCTGCTGATCGCTCTCGTCGACAGGTGAGTGGTTGTCATCGGACTTTTGCAGTGTCAGTCGGGCGCTCACGCGTAAGAATTTTTTTCGACAACACGAATGTGAAAGGAATTGCAGCAACCGCAGCTACGAGTGGTGCCACACGCTCGTCCATGTTCAACCCGCCCACGAGCAGAACGACTCCGACCGTGGTGATCACATAGTTGGTCAGATTACCAAGCGGGAACATGAAAAACTTTCGCCAGGTAGGAGGCGTTTTAAAGGTCCAGTAGCAGTTGAGGAAGAATGAACCGATCATGGCGATAACTATTGCGATCAAGTGCGCGGCAAGGTAGGGAACGACCAACCGGAGCATTAGATAACTGCCGTAATAGACAGAGGTATTCGCGACTCCCACAACCGCAAACCTTACCAAGTGGCGCAGTTGTGAAGACCTGTCGGGTTTTGGCTTGTTCATCGGTTCGGTCACGAGAAATCACCGCCACTCTGAGGGCGGGCTCGATGCTTCTGATCCCGTGTGCGGTTGACTGTGCGCGCTGGACCGCGATCGCTTTCCGTTTCGGCAACGAGGAAGTGGGGGCGTTGCTTGGTCTCGTAGTAGATTCGGCCCACGTACTCACCGATCACCCCGAGGAACATCAACTGCAGCCCCCCGAGGCCAATGATCGCGGCAACCAGGGTGACATAACCGGGCACGACTACGCCCGCGACGATTGCCGCGATCACAAGGAAAAGCACATAAGCCAAACCGAGAGTCATCACTGCGGCACCGATGTAAATAGCCAGTCTCACTGGCGCGTTGTTGAACGACATGATCCCGTCGATCCCGTAGTTCACCAATCTACGAAGAGACCATTTGCTGGCACCGCCGCCTTGACGTGAGACATTCTCATAATCGATCGTCGCACTCGGAAAGCCGATCCACGAAAACAGCCCCTTCGAGAATCGGTTGTATTCGCCCAGCTGCAGCAGCGCGTCGACAGCACGACGACTCAACAAGCGGAAGTCTCCAGCGCCGTCCTGCATGTCAACATCGACCAACCGGTTGACCGCCCGGTAGTACATCTTCGCCGCGAAGGTCCGGCCCATTGAGTCACCCGTTCGGGTTCGCCGAGCTACAACCTGGTCATAGCCGTCCTCATGGAGGCGCAACATATCCAAGATGAGCTCGGGCGGGTGTTGCAGATCCGCATCCATGATCACGACGGCATCACCAGTTGCATAGACGAGGCCAGCCAGCATCGCAGATTCTTTGCCGAAGTTGCGGCTGAACGAGACATAACGGATGCGATCGTTCTGTGCGCTCAAGCGCCGCATGATCGAGACCGTTGTGTCGCTGCTGCCGTCGTTGACGAGAACGACCTCGAGCTCAGGTCCCTCGTCGCCGAGTACCGTGAACAGCTTCTCGGCAAGATCGGACAGGACGTCTTCCTCGTTGTAACACGGGACCACGACGGACAACAGCACAGTCACTCCAAATCGACGCGGACTTCGGCGACCGCGTGCAGGTATAGGCCGCCCAGCGGCTGAACCCATTCAGTTTCGCACAGCGAACCCAACTCGCCGCATCGCTCCGCCCGACATCCGAGATCGAGCTAAATCACGCTTTCTCCGCCAGCCGCGTAGACGGCTTCAGTGGCATCTTTCTGCGGTCGCCACCACTGTTCGTTGTCGCGGTACCAGTCGACGGTTGCCTTCAACCCGGCACGGAAGTCGACATAGGTTGGTGTCCAACCCAATTCGGTGCGTAGCTTGGTCGAGTCGATGGCGTAGCGCAGGTCGTGGCCGGGGCGGTCGGTGACGAAGTCGAAGGCGTCGGGTGCGTTTCCGGTTTCTTCGAGGATCGCTTCGAGGACGGTGCGGTTGTTCGCTTCGCCGTCGGCTCCGATGAGGTAGGTCTCGCCAATGCGGCCGCCGTCGATGATGGCCCAGACAGCAGTGTTGTGATCGTCGACGTGGATCCAGTCGCGCACGTTCTGCCCGGCGCCGTAGAGCTTGGGCCGTGATCCGCTGAGGATGTTGGTTATCTGACGGGGAATGAACTTCTCCACGTGCTGGTACGGGCCGTAGTTGTTGGAGCAGTTGGAGATGGTGGAGCGGACGCCGAACGAGCGGGTCCAGGCACGCACCAGCAGGTCACTGGAGGCTTTGGTGGAGGAGTACGGGCTCGACGGGTTGTACGGGGTCGATTCGGTGAACCTGGCCGGGTCGTCGAGTTCGAGGTCGCCGTAGACCTCGTCGGTGGAGATGTGGTGGTAGCGGACGTCGTGTTCGCGGACCGCGTTGAGCAACGTGGTGGTGCCGATGACGTTGGTGTGCACGAATGGCCACGGGTCGGTCAACGAGTTGTCGTTGTGGGATTCGGCGGCGAAGTGGACGACCAGATCGGTCTCGCGAACGAGGCGGTCGACGAGGTCGGCGTCGGCGATGTCGCCGTGCACGAAGTCGATGCGATCAGCCACCGGCTCGAGGGATGCTTTGTTGCCGGCGTAGGTGAGCTTGTCGAGCACGGTGACCTGGGATTCGGGGCGCTGCGCGAGGGTCTGATGTACGAAGTTCGCGCCGATGAACCCGGCTCCACCCGTGACAAGAATTCTCATGTACAGGGACTTTACCGGTGGAGGCTCATGCGAGCCGAGCTTGTCGGGCGCGCGTGCTAGCTTCTGTTCGACTTCGGGGGGAGTGACGATGCGTCTTCGATACATACTGCTGCGTCTCGCGGCATCGGTGGCACTGCTGTTCGGATTGATGTGGGCCATTCCGCAGCTGGCACCGGAAGTGCCGGAACCATACAAGGGCGTACAGGCCCTGCCACCGGTCTCGCCGGAACCCACGGGCTCGACCACGGCCCCACCACCCCTGCCGCCGGGGTTTCCGTCGATGAATCGGCCGCCACCGAAAATCGACGTGCCCGACGGCCAGCCGCAGCCCATCGCCACGAAATTCGGCTGGACCTACGACATTCCTGCGGACTGGGAGAATTGGAATGACGGATTCTCGGAGTGGGTCGGTGAGGACGGGTCGACCGCAACATACGGCGCAATGGGTCTCCACGGTCGATTCGATTGCGAAGGCGGTGAGTTCGAGTCTTCGGCGATCAGCGGAATGACCGGTCGTCGTGCCGGGGACTTGACGGTACTCGCCTATCAAGAGGCGCAGAAAGCGTCGATGATCTTCACCAACCAAGACGGGTCACTGGCACCCACTGTTCAGATCAGCGAGCCCGAGTATCTACAGGTCGACGGAGTCCCGGCTGTCCGCTACACAGCCCTGGTGGAAGACATACCGGATTCGCCGTACTGCCCTCCTCCCCGCGCCACATTCGACGTTGTCACCACTACCGGTTTCGCCACGGCAGAGGTCGCGGTCTTCGTCGTGCTTGCCGACCGTGATGTCGAGAACGCACTCTCCGATGAGGACGTCGACGGCCTCGTCTCGTCACTGAGAAGGACCGCGACGCAATGACCGAACCGCTGATCGCCAGATCCTCGGAAATAGCCGGCCTCGGAAATCTTCTCGATCGCATCGGCGTCGATACTCTGGCCAGTCATCGCTATCTGATCGACAATGCGGGCCTGAGCGAGAACGTGGTCGGGCAGATTCTGCAGCGACTCCAGCCGTATCTCGCCGGCTTCCAGGAGATGACACGTACTCGGCAGGTTCACCTGTCCGCCAATTGTGGCGAGATGGGTGTCGAACTCAACAAGGCTGCGTGGCTGTACGCCGATCAAGATCAGCGAAACTACGACCTGTTGAACACTCACACGACACTTCCACCGCTGCCGGGCATCGACCGCGGCAGTTCGGATCACGCCGCGGCCGGGCATGTAGACGAATTCGACGGTGCCGCCGACTACGGTCATCCTCACGGAATCGACTATCCTCCAACCAATCCTGCTATCGACGACCTCCGCGACGTGCTCGCCGATGCCTCCGAGTGGCTCGGCGAGATCGACCGCACGATCTTCGAACTCTCCGGGTGGAGTCCGCTACGCGAAGCGACCATCCCCGTCACCGGAAACTGGAACGAAATTCGCCGAATCGGTCAGGCGTACCAGATAGCGGGTGACGCTATGGAAGCTGGCGCGGAGTCGTTCGCGGCAGGGGCGCGCCGCGTGGACGGCTACTGGAACGGTGCTGCCGCTAGGGCATTCACCGACTATGCCGACCGACAACTGGCCGCAATTCGATGGGAAGGTCCAGCCGGACGAACGATCTCTGCGATCTGTGCGGCAATCTCCGACCAGCTTCGCGAAGCCGCCTTGGCAGTGGTGCGCAAAATCGTCGAGTTACTGGAGTCCGAAGTGGCCGTCGACAACGCCCGCGGTGCGTTGAAGGTCATGCTCAAGAAAGTGCCGGTGGTCGGCACTGCATGGCAGTTGGAGAGCATCGTCGAAATATGCTGGACAGCAATGGATCTGACCAAAGAACTCATCGTGAAGATCGAAAAGCTGGTCGACGACTTCGGCGCATTCCTCGACGCGCTCGGCGACCCCGAAGGCCAGGTGGGTAAGAAGATCGACGACACACTGCGGCCGCTGAACGACTTCCTCGACTACGGCAAGCAGGCCGTCGAAGCGGGCAAGACAGCGGACATCCGACCAGTACTCGACACACCGGACGAGGACTTCTCCGTCGGCACCGGCGACGAACCATGGCGGGACGCATGATCGAGTCCCTGCCTCCGCACGCCCGAGCCGCATACGACCGTCTGATGGCATCCTGCGGTGAGCTCGAGGCCGCGCGCACGCGAGCCCTGAGCACGGACCTGAAGGCTCCTGCGGGATCCCGCAGGGTCACCGCGGAACTACTGGCCCGCCTGGCGTCGTCACCGCAAGCGTCGGCCGAGCTGATACACCACGCACGCCGCGTCGCGTCGGGTGAGTGCAGCTGGGAACGAATCGAGGTGGACGCAGATCCGGTGCCTCCGGAGGTCGAGGAGCTCAAAGCCGATCCGCAGATCGTGTGGCCGTCGGAGTGGCCGTCATCGACCGAAGAGTCCGACGTCGGATCCCAGCCCTACCGAATCCCGTGGGAATGAACGCCGACACAACCGAGCGGCTGATCGGCGGGTCTGGAAGACTTCGGGTTCATGCGGGGAATCATTCTGGCGGGCGGCACGGGCTCGCGACTTCATCCGATCACGATGGGCGTCAGCAAACAGCTGGTCCCGGTCTACGACAAACCGATGATCTACTACCCGCTCTCGACACTGATCCTCGCCGGGATCCGCGAGATCCTCATCATCACCACCCCCCAGGACGCCGACCAATTCACGCGCCTCCTCGGTGACGGCTCCCAATTCGGCATCAACCTCACCTACAAAGTCCAACACGAGCCCAACGGCCTCGCCCAAGCCTTCGTCCTCGGAGCCGACCACATCGGCACCGACAGTGCAGCATTGGTGTTGGGCGACAACATCTTCTACGGCCCCGGCCTCGGTACTCAACTGTCCCGCTTCGAGACCATCGACGGCGGAGCCGTCTTCGCCTACGAAGTCTCCGACCCCACCGCCTACGGCGTCATCGAATTCGACGACAACCGCAAAGCGATCTCCCTCGAAGAAAAACCGGCCGCCCCGAAATCGAACTATGCCGTCCCCGGCCTGTACTTCTACGACAACGACGTCATCGCCATCGCCCGCGACCTCGAACCCTCCGCCCGCGGGGAATACGAGATTACCGACGTCAACCGGCATTACTTGGAGGCCGGCCGCCTGCAGGTCGAGGTCCTGCCCCGCGGCACCGCCTGGCTCGACACCGGCACCTTCGACTCCCTCCTCGACGCCTCCAACTACGTGCGCACCATCGAACAACGTCAAGGATTGAAAATCGGATCCCCGGAAGAAGTCGCGTGGCGACGCGGATTCATCACCGACGACGAACTGCGCGTGCGCGCGGAGAAGCTCGTCAAATCCGGCTACGGCACCTACCTGCTCGATCTGATCGACCGAGGACACCGACCATGACCTTTCGTGAACTGACCATCGCCGGTGCCTACGAATACACCCCACGCCAGTTCGGCGACGACCGCGGCGTGTTCTTCGAATGGTTCAAAGCCAGCCTCTTCGAGGACACCACCGGGCGGTCGTTGGATCTCAAGCAGGCGAACTGCTCGGTCTCCGCCGCCGGAGTCCTGCGCGGGATCCACTTCACCACCAACCCGCCCGGGCAAGCGAAATATGTCACCTGCGCCCGCGGAGCGTTCCTCGACGTCATCGTCGACCTGCGGGTCGGCTCCCCCACGTTCGGGCAGTGGGACAGCGTGCTGATCGACGACGTCGACCGCAAAGCGGTGTTCCTCTCCGAAGGACTCGGCCACGCCATCCTTTCGTTGGAAGACAATTCCACCGTCATGTACCTGTGCAGCCTCGAATACACCCCGGCACTGGACCGCGACATCAACCCCCTCGACCCAGCCCTGGCCATCGACTGGCCAACCACCGCCCGCGACGGATCGCCTTTGACCTACGAGCTCTCCGACAAGGACAAGGCCGCCCCCACCCTGGCCGAAGCCCTCGAAGCAGGGAACCTCCCGACCTTCTAGCTACCGGATCTTGAAGATCACGAATCGCTGGACCAGGAAGTTGATGACCGTCGCGGTCCCCTGCGCGACGACGAAGGCCACGTTCGCGTACCAGAAGCCGTCAGGAAGGGCCTGGTAGAGCCAGGTGTAGATGCCGACCTGGACGGCAAAGGTGACGCCGTACAGGGCAACGACCGCGAAGAACCGGGCCCTCGACGGTGCGGCGTTGAACGTCCAGCGTCGGTTGATCAGGTACGCCGTGGTGGTACCGAGTACGAAGCCGATCGCTTTGGCCAGCGTCACTCCGACGCCGAACACGAAATGCAACAGCAGGTTGACGCCCTGATCGACAATTGCCGACAACACACCCGTCGCCAAGAACCGCAGCACCTGCGTCTTGAGATCGAGGGCCGCGTCGGCGATGTTCTCGGTCAGCGGCAGCTCGACGGGCAGCGGAACGTGATGCTGCAACTCGTCGTCCTCGGGCGACCAGTCGTCGCCCGTGGAGCCTTCTTCTGCGGAGCGGTCGGGGGTGGACACGAGGACTGACACTAGCCGCTGCCGCGATGCGGGTACCCTCTTGAGCGATGTCCACGACAGCCGACGACGCACTCTTCCCCCTGGAACCACAGACCGGGAACACTGCGCCGCTACCCACGCAGACCCGCACGATCTCCGGATTCGGCCGCACCGCGCGATCGACCGGAGAGGTGCTCGCCACCTCCGACCCCGAGCTCATCGCGAACGCGGTCAAGCAGGTCGCCGAGCAGAACGACTCCAAGCCTTCGTACCTGCGACGAGGCGTCATTCCACGTGGCCTCGGCCGCTCCTACGGTGACAATGCGCAGAACTCCGGCGGGCTCGTCATCGACATGACAGCGCTCAACCGCATCTACAGCATCGACACCGCGACGCGGATCGTCGATCTGGACGGCGGCGTCAGCCTCGACCAGCTGATGCGCGCTGCGCTGCCGTTCGGCCTGTGGGTTCCGGTGCTGCCGGGTACGCGTCAGGTCACCATCGGTGGAGCCATCGGCTGCGACATCCACGGCAAGAACCATCACAGCGCGGGCAGCTTCGGCAACCACGTCCGCTCGATGGAACTGCTCACTGCGGACGGTCAGATCCGCCACCTGGCACCGACCGGCAAGAACGCCAAGCTGTTCTGGGCCACGGTCGGCGGCAACGGCCTGACCGGCATCATCCTGCGCGCCACCATCGAGATGACTCCGACGGAAACGGCGTACTTCAAAAACGACGGCCTTCGCACCGAGAGCCTCGACGAGACCGTCGCTGCGCACCAGGACGGCACCGAGGACAACTACACGTACTCGAGCGCATGGTTCGACGTCATGAGCGCGCCGCCGAAGCTCGGGCGCGCGACGATCACCCGCGGCTCGCTGGCCAAATTCGACGAACTTCCCGCGAAACTGCAGAAGGACCCGCTGAAGTTCGACGCGCCACAGCTGCTGACGGTGCCGGATATCTTCCCGATCAGCGGACTGAACAAGCTGTCGATGTCCATGATCGGCGAGGCCTACTACCGCATGGGCGGCAACTACACCGGCAAGGTGCAGAACCTGACGCAGTTCTACCACCCACTCGACCTCGTCGGTGAGTGGAACAGAGGCTACGGGCCCAAGGGATTCCTGCAGTACCAGTTCCTCGTTCCGACCGAGGCGCTCGAGGAGTTCAAGGACATCATCCGGTTCATTCAGCGCTCCGGTCAGTACTCGGCACTGAACGTCTTCAAGCTGTTCGGCCCGGGAAACAAAGCGCCACTGAGCTTTCCAATGGCCGGCTGGAACGTCGCGATGGACTTCCCGATCAAGGCGGGCCTGAACGAGATGGTGCGCGAACTCGACAAGCGCGTGCTCGAATTCGGTGGTCGTCTCTACACCGCGAAGGATTCGCGCACCGACGCCGAGACGTTCCATTCGATGTACCCGCGGATCGACGAGTGGATCAAGGTCCGTCGATCTGTAGACCCCACAGGCGTTTTCGCCTCCGATATGGCTAGAAGGCTGGAACTGCTGTGACGATAGACGCCGTAGGCAACCCCCAGACGATTCTTGTTCTGGGTGGCACCAGCGAGATCGGTCTCGCGATCACCGAGGAGTACCTGTCGAAGTCTCCGGCACGTGTCATCCTCGCCGCGCTGCCGAACGACCCGCTGCGCGAAAGTGCCGTCGCACAACTGACCGCCAAGGGCGCGAAGTCCGTCGACGTCATCGACTTCGATGCACTCGACACCGCGTCGCACCCGAAGGTCATCGACGCCGCCTGGGCCAAGGGTGACGTCGATGTCGCCATCGTCGCCTTCGCCGTCGACTTCGATGCCGAGCAGCTCTGGCAGGACCAACGCAAGGCCGTCCTCGCCGCGAACATCAACTACACCGCTTCGGTGTCGGTCGGTGTGCTGCTGGGCGAGAAGATGAAGGCCCAGGCGTACGGCCGCATCATCGTCATGTCCTCGGTGGCAGGCGAGCGGGTTCGGCGCTCGAACTTCGTATACGGCTCCACCAAGGCCGGACTCGACGGGTTCTACCTCGGACTCGGAGAAGCGTTGCGCGAGTTCGGGCCCCGCGTCACCGTCGTTCGCCCGGGCATGGTGCGCACCAAGTTCAGCGCGCACGTCAAGGAAGCGCCGATGACCGTCAACAAGGAGGTCATCGCGAAGCTCGCGGTGAACGCGTCGCGCAAGGGCACTCCGCTCATCTGGACTCCCGCGCCGTGGCGTCTGGTGATGATGGTGCTGCGGCACGTACCGCGGCCGATCTTCCGCAAGCTGCCCATTTAACTGCATGACTGTCGGGGTTGCACCGGCCCGCAGAACTGCTTCTGCCGTCGGAGAAATCGTTCTCGGTGTGATCGTTGCTGTCGTGGTGGCGACGGTCGGGTTGTATGCCTTCTCACTGGTTCAATGGCCGGCGTTCAACTCGTCCAACGTCACTCGCGCCCTGACAACCCTGGGCCAGGTAGTAGCTGCGGCACTGTTCGCCACGTCGACATACCTGTATCGAATCCGCAAGTGGCCGTGGATCGCTCGACTTGCGGCGTGGGTCGGTCTGTCCGGATTCGTCACCGTCACCCTCGGCATGCCCTTGGCGGCAACCAAGCTGTACCTGTTCGGTATCTCGGTCGACCAGGAATTCCGTACCGAATACCTGACGCGCCTGACCGATTCGGCGTCGTTGCGCGACATGACGTACACCGACATCCCGCCGTTCTACCCCGCCGGGTGGTTCTGGCTCGGCGGACGGGTCGGCAACGTGTTGGGCATGGACGGGTGGGAAGTATTCAAGCCCTACGCAATCGGGCTGCTCGCCGTCACATCGGTGGTCGCATTCGTGCTGTGGAAGGCACTGATTCGCAGCGACTGGGCCGTCGCCGTCAGTGCCGTCACCACTGCACTCGTCGTCGCCTACGCCTCCCCCGAGGCATACAGCGCCGTCATCGTGTTGCTGTTCGCCCCTGCTCTTTTGCTGGCATGGGGTGCGTTGCACAGAAAAGCGGCCGGCGGGTGGGGCGCGGCGGCAGGCACCGGCCTCTTCCTCGGAGTGGCCGCGACGTTTTACACCCTGTACCTGGGTCTGGCCGCGTTCACCGTGGTGCTCATGGCCCTGTTTGCCGCCGTTCTCTCGTATCGCGAGCGCAAGACCTGGAACGTACTGGTGCCCATCGCGATCAAGGTCGCCGCGATCGCCGCCATTTCCGGCGTCATCGCCGCGACCGTGTGGCTGCCGTACCTGATCGACTTCCTGCGCGGCGCGCCGTCGACGTCGGGCACAGCCCTGCACTACCTGCCCGAAGCCGGTGCGACACTTCCCTTCCCGATGTTCGAGTTCTCGATGTCGGGTGCGCTGTGCCTGATCGGCACGGTATGGCTGGCAGTGCGCTTCTCCTCCTCGCGCCGAGCGCAGGCACTCGGCGTCGGCGTCGTCTCGATCTACCTGTGGACACTGCTGTCCATGGCCGCCACGGCCGCAGGCACCACGTTGCTTTCCTTCCGACTCGAAGCGGTCTTGATCGTATTACTGGGCAGCGCAGGCGTTTTCGGCTTTCTCGAAGGTAGTCACGCGATCTACCAGGCCATCAACGAGCCGCCCAAGTTCCGTATCGCCGCCGTCGCAGTGGCGATCATCGGTGCCATGGCCTTCGCGCAGAACATCCCCCAGGTACTGCAAAGCGAGATCACCGTCGCCTACTCCGACACCGACGGTGACGGCAACCGCGCCGACATGCGCCCACCGAGCGCGGTCTCGTACTACCGCGAGGTCGACGACGCCCTCACCGAGCAGACCGGTCGACCGCGCGACGACACCGTCGTACTGACGGCGGACACCTCGTTCCTCAGCTACTACCCGTACTTCGGTTTCCAAGGACTGACCTCGCACTACGCCAACCCGTTGGCGCAATTCGATCAGCGAGCCGCCGCCATCGAGCAGTGGACCGAGCTCGAGACACCCGATCAATTGGTCGACGCACTGGACACCAGCCAGTGGCGCGCACCGGACGCCTTCCTGTTCCGACGCGGTGCCGACGGCTACACCCTGCGCCTGGCCGAGGACGTCTACCCCAACGACCCCAACGTGCGCCGCTACACCGTGACCTTCCCCGAAGCACTGTTCGAGGATCCACGCTTCACCGTGACCGACATCGGACCCTTCGCGCTGGTGGTACGCACTGCTTGACGTGTGACCCAGGTCGTTCTAGTTTTCGCCTACCGTGATCTTTCTGTAACCTCGACGCGATGACCACCCACGACCAGAGCGTTCTCGAGCGGCAGCCGACCACGGCACCCTCGCGGCACGCAGGCGTCGGGCGTGGTGACGTCGTGGCGGCAGTCGGATTTCTCGTCGCCGCCGTGTACGTCCTGCAGGGTCAGTGGCGCAATCTTTCGGGCGGCTACCTGTACAACAGCGGCCAGGACCAGACGATGTGGGAGTGGTTCTTCTCCGTTGCCGCCCATGCCGTCGCGCATCTGGACAACCCACTGTCGAGTGACCTGCAGAATTACCCACTCGGAGTGAATCTGATGGCGAACACGGCGATGTTCGGCATTTCGATTCCGCTGGCCCCGATCACGTTGCTCTTCGGACCGACCGTCACCTGGGCAATCGCCCTCACCGCCGGCCTCGCCGGAACCTCTTTCGCCTGGTACTGGCTGTTCTCGCGTCAGCTGAACGCCTCCAAGGGCGCGGCCGCGATCGGCGGTGCGCTGTGCGGCTTCGCGCCCGGTGCAATCTCCCACGCCAATGGCCACCCCAACTTCGTGGTGCTGTTCTTGCTCCCCGTCATCGCGATGCTGGTCACGCGCATCGCCCACGGCGGCGGAACCACCAAGAACACCGTCGGACTCGGCTTGATCGTCGCGCTGCAGATCCTGCTCGGCGAGGAGCCGCTGCTGATCTTTGCGATGTCGTTCGCCATCTTCGCCGTCGTCTACTACGTGTCCCGGCCCCGTTTGCTGTGGCCGGCTGTTCGCAATGCCGTGCCCCGGCTCGCTGTCTCCGCGAGTATCGCGCTGGCGATCGTTGCGCTTCCGCTGTGGTGGCAGTTCTTCGGACCGCAGTCGTACTCCTTCCTCGAACACGGACCGATGGGCAACGACGCCAAGGCCCTGTTCCAGTTCCCGACGCAGTCGATAGGTGGCGTCGCGACTCCGGGGCAGAACGTTCGCATCAACGCCACCGAGGAGAACGCGTACTTCGGTTGGCCGCTGCTGGTGCTGTGCCTGGTGGCGGCGTTGTGGATGTGGCGCGTCGCCTGCGCCCGTGCCGCCGCGGCGACCGCCGTCGTCATGAGTGTGCTCTCGCTCGGTGCGACGCTGATGATCGGTAAGAACGACACCGGCGTCACCCTGCCGTGGACGAAGCTCGCCGAGTATCCACTCGTCGAATCCGTCCTCGAGACCCGGTTCGCATTGGGCGCGGTACCTGCGCTGGCATTACTGCTCGTGCTGGCCACCGATCGGACCTTCCGTAACGGGCTGCGCCCATTACCTGCGTTCTGGATAGCCGGACTCGCCCTCGCACTCGTTCCGCTGATCCCGACGCCGCTGGTCGCCGTCGACAAGTCTCCGACGCCGGAGTTCTTCGCCGACGGAGAGTGGCAGAACTACGTCGACGACGGTTCCGTTGTCACCGTCCCCTTGCCACGGCCCGAGGACGCGCGTCCGCTGCGCTGGCAGATGGACGCCGACATGGGCTTCAAGCTGGCCGCCGGATACTTCGTCGGACCGAGCGATCAAGAGGAGAAGATTGCCAAGTACGGAGCCGTCGACCGGCCGACGGCCCTGTTGCTGGGCTCGGTGTACGACCAAGGCACTGTCCCGGAGATAACCGACGATCAACGCGCGCAGGCCGTCGAGGATCTGACGTTCTGGGAGGCGGACGTCGTCGTACTGCCGCCCAGCACGCGAACCGTTGCACTGCGCACCACCGTCACCGAACTGCTCGGTGTCCAGCCGAAGTACACCGGCGACGTGTGGGTGTGGGATGTGCGGACGCTCGTCCAATAGCATGTCCGGCGTGCCCGACACCGCTCCGAACCTCAAGACCTCCCGGCTGATAGCGATCGTCACCGGCATCATCGGTGCGGTTCTGGCCATCGCGACTCCCCTGCTGCCGGTTCAGCAGGACGTCGCCACCCTCTCGTGGCCGCAGAGCTCGTTCGGCAGCGTCAACGCCCCGCTGGTGAGCTACTCGCCCGTCGACCTCGAGGCAACCGTTCCGTGCAGCGCGGCCACTGCTCTCACCGACGGCGGCACGCTGGTCTCCACCGCACCCATCGCGGCGGCAAAAACCGAGCAGAAGGCACTGATCGTTCGGGTCGACGACGGCCTACTGCAGGTGCTGCTGCGCGATCGAGTTCTCGCCGAGGCACCCATCGACGAGCTGAGCGGTAACTGCGCGCTGACAGTGTCGTCGAACGCCACCCGCACGGTCGTCGACCTCGACGGCGAAGCGAACACCGTGGACGGGGACATCCGGCCGCAGGTCGTCGGCGTCTTCACCGATCTCACGGCACCGGTCGAAGGCCTGAACGTGCGCGTGGACATCGACTCGCGCTATTCCTCCGCTCCGACGACGTTCAAGTTGCTGGCGATGATCGTCGGCGCACTCGCTGTCATCGCCTCCCTGTTCGCGCTGCATCGGCTCGACGGCATGGACGGACGACGCCACCGACGATTCCTTCCCTCGCGCTGGAAGTCCGTTACCGGCGTCGACACAGTCGTGGTGGGTGTTCTGGTGCTGTGGCACTTCATCGGGGCGAACACCTCCGACGACGGCTACCTGCTCAACATGGCCCGCGTCTCCGAACATGCCGGCTACATGGCCAACTACTTCCGCTGGTTCGGCGTCCCTGAAGCGCCGTTCGGCATGCCGTACTACGACATGCTCGCTGCTCTCGCCAAGGTCAGCACCGCCAGCATCTGGATGCGCCTGCCCGCCACCATCGCAGCGCTGCTGTGCTGGCTGGTCATCAGCCGAGAAGTGATCCCTCGCCTCGGTCGCGCGGTGATGACCAACCGCGTCGCGCTGTGGACCGCGGGGCTGGTGTTCCTCGCCTTCTGGCTGCCCTACGACAACGGACTGCGCCCGGAACCGATCATCGCTCTCGGCGCACTGCTCACGTGGTGCTCGATCGAACGCGCCATCGCCACCGGACGACTGCTGCCCGCCGCCATCGGCACCCTGATCGCCGCGTTCTCGCTCGCCGCCGGACCCACGGGATTGATCGCCGTCGCTGCTCTGCTCGCCGGGCTGCGCCCATTGGTGATTATCGTGGTCAAGCGAGCGCGTGAGGTGGGCCTGCTCGCCGTTCTCGCGCCGCTGATGGCGTCGGGACTGGCGGTGGTGATCGCGATCTTCGCCGACCAGACGCTGAGCACCGTGCTCGAAGCGACCCGAGTGCGCTCGGCCATCGGACCGAACGTGCCGTGGTTCGAAGAACGCGTGCGCTGGGACGCATTGATGACCATCTCACCCGACGGCTCGCTCGCCCGACGGTTCGGCATGTTCGCGATGCTGCTGTGCATCGTCGTGTGCATCGCGGTGATGCTCCGCAAGAACGGACGCATCCCCGGCACGGCCACCGGGCCGTCGCGTCGGATACTCGGAATCATCTTGGGCGCATTGGCTTTGATGATGTTCACTCCCACCAAGTGGACCCACCACTTCGGTGTCTACGCCGGCCTCGCGGCGTCGCTGGCCGCATTGGCGGCAGTGGCCGTCACCTCAGCGACCGTGCGATCTCCGCGCAACAGAACCCTGTTCACTGCCGCGGTTCTGTTCATGACGGCGGTGGCGTTCACCAGCTCCAACGGTTGGTGGTACGTGTCGAGTTACGGAATTCCGTGGTTCGACAAGCCGCCGTCCATTGCCGGCAAGGGCTTTTCGACGATCCTGCTCGGCCTGACGGTTCTGACGCTGCTCTACGCCGCCTACCAACACGTCCGAATGCCCTATCGCAGAACAGAACCCACCACTCGACGCCGATTCGCGGCGTCCGCTCTGACCGTCGTCGCCGGCGTCGTCGTCGCCTTCGAGGTGCTCTCCTTCGCCAAAGGTGCTGTGGCGCAATACCCGGCGTACTCCACCGCCCGCTCGAACTTCTCGGCGCTCGCCGGTAACTCGTGCGGACTCGCCGGCGACGTGCAGGTGGAAACCGACGTCAACGGCTCGGTGCTACAACCGATCGATCCCGCGGCGGACGCACTCGGAGCGGGCGGTAGTACCGGATTCACGCCCGGCGGCGTCGCCCAAGATCTGACCGCAGACTCCGAGGACACGGCGCAGGGCAGCGCCAACTCCATCCGGCCCGAGGACTCCGAACAGAGCGCGGCGGCAACGTCGTCGAACTCTGCGGGCACCTCCGGCGGTACCAACGAGAACGTCGGAATCAACGGCAGCGCAGTCGCCCTGCCCTTCGGCTTGAATCCTGCGACCACTCCGGTGCTGGGTAGCTTCGGTGCCACCGAGCCTGCATCACTGACCTCCGGTTGGTACCAGCTCTCCGACACCGACCGCGGCGACCTGATCGGCATCGCCGCCGCAGGCCGAATCCGATCGGTGGACAAGGACGGCATCGTCACCCCCGGCCAACGCGTCGAACTCGAATACGGCCGCCGCGACAGTAGCGACGTGCAGGCACTGGGCCGCGTGACGCCTCTCGATATCGGCCCGTCGCCGTCGTGGCGCAATCTCCGGGTCCCGATGAGCGATCTACCGGCCGAGGCAGACGTGGTTCGCATCGTCGCCGAGGACAACGATCTGGCCGGAGATCAGTGGCTTGCCGTCACCCCGCCGCGCGTCCCGAAGACACAGACGCTGAACTCGCTAGTCGGATCGACCGATCCGGTGTTGCTGGACTGGGCCGTCGGACTGGCGTTCCCGTGCCAGCGACCGTTCGATCATCGGGACGGCGTCGCCGAGGTGCCGAAGTACCGGATTCTGCCCGACCGCACAGGGGCCGAATCCACCAACGCCTGGCAGGACTCGATCGGCGGTGGCCCACTCGGCTGGACCGAACTGCTCCTCGGGGCGCAGACGCTGCCGTCGTATCTTGCCGACGATTACGCCCGAGACTGGGGATCGATCGAGAGATACATGCCACTCGATCCTGACGCGGCGACGGCCGAGATCGCCGTCGAGCAGCAGCCTCGGTCGGGAGCGGCCAGCGACGGACCGATGAAAACAGACTGAGGTCCCGTTTTTTGGAGGGTTACGGGGACGGTGCCTGTGTGACCTCTTCGTCACGCTCGCATAACATCGACTCTCGTGCCCGACGTCGTGACAGATTCATCAGCTGGTCCCCCTGTCCCCGCTCCTCTGCGAGCCTCGGACGAACTTCGTGCTCAGGTACGAATTCCCCGGCTGATCGCCATGGTGGCCGGCGTGCTCGGTGTTTTGTTCGCACTGATTACCCCGTTCGCGCCTGTCACGCAGACCACAGCCACCATCGCGTGGCCGCAGAACGGGCTCCTGCAGGACGTGGACGCCCCGCTGGTGTCTCAGGCACCGGTGAGCCTCACTGCGACCCTGCCGTGCTCTGCTGTTGCCGCACTCCCCGCGTCGGGTGGGCTGCTGTTGGCGACGGCGCCCCCGCAGGGTGAGGGCGCTGCACTGAACAGTTTGTTCGTGCGCGTCGGCGAATCGAACGTCGACGTCCTCGATCGCAACGTCGTGGTCGCGACGGCACCTCGCGCCGACGTCCAGAGCACTCGCTGCGCGGCTATCGAAATCACCTCGAACGATCAGTACACCTCGGCAGCCTTCACCGGATTGACCGACGATGAGGGCCAGCCTCTGCAAGGCCGGCTCGACGGCGATTTGCGCCCCCAGGTCGTCGGCATCTTCAGCGATCTGAGCGGCGCGGCGCCCGCGGACATGTCCGTCACCGTCGACGTCGACTCCCGCTTCTCGTCGTCGCCGACCTTGCTCAAGTCGCTGATCATGATCCTGGCGATCGCCTGCACCGCGCTGGCCATCGGTGCACTCGGACGACTCGACGGCACCGATCGCCGCGCACACCGCCGCTTCTTTCCGTCCCACTGGTGGAAGTTCACCGGTGTCGACGTCACCGTCCTCGGTGTTCTGGTGGGGTGGCATTTCGTCGGTGCCAACACCTCCGACGACGGCTACCTGCTCACGATGGCCCGCGCAGCCGACCACTCCGGGTACATGGCCAACTACTTCCGCTGGTTCGGCGTACCCGAAGCACCGTTCGGCTGGTACTACGACGTGCTCGCCGTCTTCGCCAAGATCTCGACAGCAAGCCCGTGGATGCGACTGCCCGCCCTCATTGCCGGCGTTCTGTGCTGGATGGTGATCAGCCGCGAGGTGGTTCCGCGCCTCGGGCGCGCAGTACGCAAGTCCAACGTCGCGCTGTGGACCGGCGGATTGGTGTTCCTCGCCTTCTGGCTCCCGTACAACAACGGACTGCGCCCCGAACCGATCGTCGCCCTCGGCGCACTGCTCACCTGGTGCTCGGTGGAGCGTTCCATCGCCACCGGCCGGTTACTGCCCGCCGCCGCAGCATGTCTCATCGGAGCCTTCACCCTTGCCGCCGCTCCCACCGGATTGATGTGTGTGGCAGCACTTCTCGCCGGTGCCCGGCCCATTGCGCGGATCGTCGTCCGACGCCACCGTCAGGTCGGCACCCTCGCCCTGCTGGCACCGTTGGCCGCGGCCGGTGTGCTCGTCCTCGTCGTGGTCTTCGCCGACCAGACGTACGCAACAGTCATCGAGTCCACCCGAGTTCGGACCATCATCGGCCCCAACGAGGCCTGGTACCAGGACTTCCTGCGGTACTACTACCTTTTCGTCCAGACCGTCGACGGCTCCGTCGCACGCCGCTTCGCGTTCCTGACGATGCTCCTGTGCCTGTTCACGACGCTGTTCGTGCTGCTGCGACGTCGCCGCATCCCCGGCATTGCGAACGGCCCGGCCTGGCGTCTGCTCGGCGTCGTGCTCGGCACCATCTTCTTCATGATGTTCAACCCCACCAAGTGGACTCACCACTTCGGTTCCTACGCCGGAATCGCCGGTGGGCTCGCCGCCCTGACAGCCGTGGCCGTCTCGGCCAGCGCCCTGCGTTCGCGGCGCAACCGCTCACTGTTCGCAGCGGGGCTGATGTTCGTTCTCGCACTGTCGTTCTCGGGCATCAACGGCTACTGGTACGTCTCGAGCTACGGCGTGCCGTGGTTCGACAAGACGGTGTCACTGGGTGGCAACGAATCGGGCACCCTCTTCCTGATCCTCTTCGGACTGGTCCTTGCCGTTGCGGCCTTCCAGTACCTGCGCGAGGGATACGCTCCGCCACAGCCGAAGCCGACGTCGGCGCGCGGAAAACGCATCCGAAAGTTCGCTGCCGCACCACTGACCGTCATTGCCGGAATCATGGTGCTGTTCGAGGTGCTCTCGCTCGTCAAGGGTGCCGTCTCGCAGTACCCCGCCTACTCGCTCGCACGCTCGAATGTGCAATCGGTCCTGGGTAATTCGTGCGGCCTCGCCAACGATGTGCTCGTCGAGTCCAACCCCAACGCAGGCATGCTCAGCCCGTTGCCGGGCGAGTTCGATGCCGTCGCAGGCCCGCTCGGCGGATCGAGCTCCACCCTGCGCAACTTCACGGCCAACGGTATTCCCAGTGACCTCAGCGCCGATGCTGTGGAAGTCAAACCAGGACAGGGTAATACCGACCAACAGGCCGTCGGACCCGCCTTCGAGGAAGGCCAGAGTTCCGGTACCGCAGGTGGCACCGGCGTCGTCGGCGTCAACGGCTCGAACGCAGCGCTGCCCTTCGGCCTCGACCCCGCCACCACCCCGGTACTCGGCTCGTACCAGGAGGGCATCCAGGAACCCGCGTCGGCCACGTCGAGCTGGTACCAACTGCCCGCTCGTAGCGACGACGCGCCTCTGGTCGTCTTCTCCGCAGCCGGACGCATCTGGTCGTACGACGACACCGGAGCCCTCACCTACGGACAGTCACTGCTGCTCGAATACGGCAAGCGTCAGCCCGACGGAACCGTCCAGGCCGAGGGCACCTTCCTCCCCCGCGACATCGGACCGGCACCCTCGTGGCGCAACCTCCGAATCCCGTTGGCGGACATCGCACCTGACGCCGACGCCGTCCGCATCGTCGCCAACGACCCCAACCTCACCGGCGACCAATGGCTCGCATTCACCCCGCCGCGAGTTCCGGTGATGGACAACCTGAACACCATGATCGGCAGCGAGCAGCCCGTTCTGCTCGACTGGGCCGTCGGACTTCAGTTCCCGTGCCAGCGACCCTTCGACCACCGATACGGCGTCGCCGAGGTGCCCGGATACCGCATCCTCCCCGACCGCCCACTCGCCGTCAGCTCCACCGACACCTGGCAATCGGGCGAGAACGGCGGACCACTGGGCTGGTCCGAACTGCTCGCCAAGCCCATCACCGTCCCCACCTACCTGAAAAACGACTGGGCCAGGGACTGGGGATCACTCGAACGCTACGAGCAGTACTACCCGAGCGCTGTGCCCGCCGACGTCGACACCGCCGACGTCACCCGATCGGGTTGGTACAAGGACGGCGAACTGCGAGTTTTCGAGGACTGACCGCCCGCCCCCCCGCTCCGCGTCAATGGACCCCTGCACACGTCTCGACCGTGCAGGGGTCCATTCACGTTCGGCCCGTCGTGGGTCAATGGACCGTTGCATACGTCTGAGCGCGTCAATGGTCCATTCACCCTCCGGTGGGGCAACGACTGCAAACGCTCGCCTACCCTTCGCGAGGCCGCCTTAGCATCCAACTCCGACAGCGACGTCCGGCTCGCGACCGGTAGCAGCCGATCCATCCACAGACTCGTCGGCTATCCACAGACACCCGGCGACAGCGTCGAAACGCGACGAACGTGTCGTTGCCGAATTCCATTCTTCGGGCATGAGAAGACGATTGTGGAACACAGCTTCATTGTTCGACCTGAGCTCGACCGGCATCGTGACGCGCCGGCAGCTTCGCGAAGCGGGCGTGAGTGACGCAGCGATCGACGGCAGATGCGCGGCCGGCGGTCCGTGGCAGCGGTTGCTGCCGGGTGTCGTACTGCTGCGCAACGGCCATCCGTCGACGCTCGAGCGGTCAGCGGCGGCGCTTGCATACGGCGGACCGAAGAGCATGATCACCGGCTGCGTCGGACTCGATTCGTTCGGATACGGCACCAACGGATCCGCCGGGGAGGTTCATCTACTGCTACCCGCGGAGATGCGTCGGGCATCGGTGTCTTTTGTCCGAGTAGAGCGGACGTGGCGGCTTCCCGAGCCGATCACCAAGGGCAGCATCCGAGTTGCTCCTCTGGTGCGTTCATTGGTCGACGCCACACGGGCCGCGAAATCCGAGGCGCGATGCGTTGCTCTGCTGACCGAGGTGCTCCAGAGAGGCGGCGTATCCATCGACGAGATCGCCGCCGAATTGGCCGAAGGGCCACGTCGCTACAGCGCGCTCACCCGCCGAGTACTCCGCGAGTTGCGGGACAACGCGCACTCGGTGGCGGAACTCGAGGACCAGCGACTCTACCGAACCAGCGGGCTGCCTGCGATGACACACAACTGCGACATCTACGCCCGGAGCGGCGAGTTCATCGCCAACACCGACGGGTGGATCGACGCCGTGGCATTGGCACGAGAAATCGATTCCATCGCGCATCATCTGTCACCGGCCGACTACCAGCGGACACAAGCCCGACGCAACCGAATGCAGGCCCACGGACTGATCGTCGTATCCCATTCACCGCAAGACATCCGCGATCGGCCAGACCAGGTGCTCGACGAACTACGGATGAACTATCAGCACGCCCTTGCCAGACCTCGACCGGATGTGGTCATGGTTCCGCGCGAATCGACCGCGTGAATGGACCATCGAACACGTCTGACAGGTGCGGTGGCTCATTGACGCCGGACAAGCGGATGCGTGAATGGACCTTTGCATACGTCTGACCGGTGCAGTGGTCCATTGACGCGAACGGGAGCGGAGCGACCGCCGATGGACGACGGCCCCAGCTTCAGTGTGGCTAGATCGGGAGCAACGAGTGCTTACGCGGACTCTTGACCACTTCTTTGTCCCGGAGAATGTGCAGGGCCTTGCGGATTTCGAGGCGCGTGCTCGACGGCTCGATGACGGCGTCGATGTAGCCACGCTCGGCCGCGATCCAGGGGGTTGCGACATGCTCGTTGTAGAAGTTGATCAGCTGCTTGCGCAGGGCCGGTGCATTTTCTCCGGCCTCGGCGAGTTGCTTGCGACTCATGATGTTTATGGCACCCTCGGCACCCATGACGGCGATACGGGCAGTCGGCCAGGCGAAGTTGATGTCGGCCCCGAGCTGCTTCGAGCCCATCACCGCGTATCCACCGCCGTAGGACTTGCGAATCACCACGGTCACCTTCGGGACTGTCGCTTCGACGAAGGAGTAAATGAAGCGTCCACCACGATGAATCACACCCTGCTTTTCCTGATCCACTCCGGGGAGGAATCCTGGTGTGTCGACGAGAAAGATGATGGGGATGTTGTACGCATCGCTGAGTCGGATGAAGCGGGCGGCCTTGTCGGCTGCTTTGGCGTCGAGCGCTCCGGACAGGTGCATCGGCTGATTGGCGACGACTGCCACCGGTCGCCCGTCGACGCGAGAAAAGCCGGTGATGACATTCGACGCAGTCTGTCCGGCGATCTCATGAAATTCGCCGTCGTCGAAGATCCGCATGATGATGTCGCGCATGTCGTAACCGGCGTTGTCGGCGTCGGGCATGAAGGTGTCGAGCTTGCGATCGGAGTCGGTTATCTCGGGCTCGAGACCCGAGTTGATCACCGGAGACTCTTCCTGACAGCTCGACGGCAGGTAGCTCAAGTAGTTTCGGATCCACTCGAAGGCCGCCTTCTCGTCGGCTGCCACGTGGTGAACGTTTCCGTTGCCCGCCTGCACCCGTGCGCTGCCGAGATCGCCGAGGCTGACGTCCTCGCCCGTGACGGACTTGATGACGTCCGGTCCGGTGACGAACATGTACGCCTCTTCGGTGGCGACGACGATGTCGGTGTTGATGGGTGCGTACACGGCACCGCCGGCACACTTGCCGAGGATCAGCGAGATCTGCGGGCTCAGTCCGGACAACGCTTCGTGGCGTCGACCCAGCTCGGCATACCAGGCCAGAGACGTGACCGCGTCCTGAACACGAGCTCCACCGGAGTCGTTGATGCCGACGACCGGGCAACCCATCTTGATCGCGAAGTCCATGATGCCGGCGACCTTGCGGCCGAACATCTCGCCGACGGTTCCGCCGAACACCGTCTGATCGTGCGAGAACACTGCGATCGGGCGGCCGTCGACGGTTCCGTGACCGGTGACGACGCCGTCGCTGTAGAGGGCACCGGGATCGTTGGGGGCCTTCACCAGTGCGCCGATCTCGACGAAACTACCGGGATCGAGCAACGAGTTGACGCGATCGCGAGCGCTGGGTATGCCCTTTTTCGCGCGCTTCGCTATCCCGATCTCGCCGGCCGGTTCTTTGGCCAGTTCGAGCCTCGCCCGTAGTTCGGCCAGCTTCTCCGCAGTGGTGCCACTCAAGATCTACGCTCCGGTTCTTGCAGACTCGATGTTCTCGAGCGTCTTCGACAGATGGGCCGCAATTTTTCCAATGTACGGCTCGTCGACGACAGCGAGGTGATCGCCTCCGACGTACACGATCTCGAGGTCTTCCACCACCGGTCCCCAACCACCGTGCTCTTCGCGGGTGGCAAACGCGGGTTCGAGGGCGATTGCATCGTCGTGGTACTTGTCTGCCAGATACAGCGTCACGTGCCCGCCGTACGGCTTGAGTTCGGCCGTCTGGATCGCGCGGTTGTCGAGCCACGATGTGCGCTGGTGCTCGATGATGCCGCCGGGGATCTTTGCGCCGCTGAGCTTGACCAGATCGGTGATGATGCGGATCTGCCCCTCGTCGTCCGCCTCGACCAGCTTGTCGTAGGGAATCGGGTAGTCGACGTTGTAGGCCTTCTTCGCGAACGCGGCGTACCGCTCCCAGCGCTTGCGCACCTCGTCCTTGGTCTCCGGGATCTCCTCGCCGGCCATGACGGTGTCGAGCAGCCCGACGTAGGCGACCTCGATGCCTTCCTCTTCCATCTGACGCGCCACCTCGTAAGCGAGGATGCCGCCGAGCGACCATCCGACGAACACGTACGGTCCCTCGGGCTGGATTGCCTTGATCAGCGGCACGTACTCTGCGGCTCGCACGGCGATGGGTCCTTCGACACGCTCGAGTCCGTACATCGGGGTGCCTGCGGGCAACTTCCGCAGCAGCGGCTCGTAGGCGACGGTGGAGCTACCGGCCGAGTGGAACGCGAATACCGGTGTGACAGTGGATCCTTCGGGTCGGGCACGCAAATTCCGTACGACGCCGTCGATCTCACCGCCCTCGAGGTGCGGGCGAACCCTGTCTGCCAGCTGCTCGATTGTCTCCGAGTCCAGGACGTCGTCCAAGGTGATCTCGCCGCCCGCCCGTTCGGTCAGACGAGCAGCCAACTTCTCGGCCGTCTCGTCGTCGAGGATCGGCAGGGTGTTGAAGATGCCCTTCGCCGATTCCTTCGTCACCACTGCCCACGTTGCGAACGTCATCCGCTCGGCGTTGTCCCGCGGCGGTACGTCGGACCCGGCCGCTTCGGCGAACGCTTCCTTGCCGCCCAGGTCGGTCTGGGCTGCAGCGGGAGCCGGCGCGGCGACGGCTGCCTCGGGCACCTCCACCACAGGAGCCGACTCGGCAACCCGTGTCGGCTCGACGGCAGCCTGTTCGGCCGCCTTCTCTGCTGCCTGCTTGTCGGCCAGTGCCTGCACCTCGTCGCGATTGTCGATTGCGTAACGCAAGTACTTCTCGACCTCGAGCAGGTTCGCGTCGCGCACGGCCTGCAATTGCACTGTGGGAATGTCGAATTCGTATTCCACGCGGTTCTTGATGCGGACGGCACTGAGCGAATCGAGCCCCAGTTCGATCAGCGGAACCTCGGGCGGGAGATCCTCGGGCGCGTAGCCCATGGACTCGGCGACGATGATCGCCAATCGGTCTTCGAGCTTCTGATTGCCGTTCGGATCCCAACGGTCACCGAACGTCTCGACGACCTCCGGCAATTCTTCCATCGGCGACGAGCTCTGTTGTTCGACGGCGACAACAGGTTCCGGACGCACGTCACCCGAGGTGACGACGGCCTCGTGGAGCAGGGTGAACGCCGAGCCCTCGTGTGCGTGCACCTGAACCGACGCGCCACCGAGGTGCGAGGTCAACGTGGTGACGACCGTGCCCACCTTCGGCACCGCAGCATGGGAGACCGAAACACCAAGGGCCACATCGGAGAACACCTGCGACGCAGCAGCCGTGACGAGTGCATCGAATCCGGTGACAGCCGAGGCCTGAACTTCCCAGACGTGGCGGCCGTCGGGCAGTGCGACGCGTGCGCCGGGCACCCGCGTGTTGCCACTGGAGCTGACCTGCGAGTTGAGCCAGAACTCCTTGCGCAGGTACGCAGTACGCGGGATGGCTGCGTACGGGCCGGACTCGAACAGTGTCGCCAACTCCAGCGCGTGCCCGTGGACGTACAGCTGCGCCAGCGCGGCCAGGAACGTCTCTGCCTCGTCTTCTTTGCGCTTGAGTGTCGGGATCAGCGTCGAGTCTGCGACACCCGCAGCCCACGCGGTCGCGGCCACGGACATCAACGCCACCGGGTTGGGCGCAAGCTCGATGAACGTTGTATGTCCATCTCCCACAGCGACATTGACGGCCTGCGTGAACCAGACCGGATGACGCATTCCCTTGGTCCAGTAGTCGACGCCATGGATCGCCGCATGCCCGACGCGATAGTGCGCCTCACGATCGACCGAGGAGTAGACCCCGGCGGTGAGCGTGCTCGGTTCGATTCCGGCCAGTTCGGCGGCCAGCTCACCGAGCAGCGCGTCGACGGCCGCGGTATGACCGGCCCCCTTGACGTCGAGCAGGCGAGCCATTTTGCCTGCGGCCTCGGCCATCTCGACGAGAGCCTCGACCTCGGCGCGCGGACCGCCGACCGTGGTGTGCGTCGGTGCGGCGTAGACGCATGGTTCCACATGCGGGAACTGATCGGTGAGGGTCTTGACCTCGTCGGGGGTGTACTCCACGAGTGCCATGGCACCCTGCGAGGCAGCGCCGAGACCGTCCTGGCCCTCGGCCAGCAGACGCGAGCGGGCGTAGATGATGCGGACGGCGTCTTCGAGGTTCAGCCCACCGGCGACGTATCCGGCCGCGACCTCACCCATCGAGTGTCCGATGACTGCGGCCGGCTCGGCTCCGTGCGCGCGAAGTGTTGCGGCCAAGGCGATCTGGATGACGAAGATCGCAACCTGGGAGTTCTCGAACTCGTAGGTCTGCGAGTCGTCCAGGATGATCTCGCGGATGGAGTAGCCGGCTTCGTCGACGAGAAGTTCGTCCACCTTGTCCACCTCGGCGGCGAACACGGCATTGGTTCGGTACAGCCGCGATGCCATCTTGCGGTGCTGCGAGCCGAAGCCGGAGAAAACCCACACCGCGCCGTTGGACGCGGGTGAATCCGCGGAGAACACGCCCGGGCCCGGCTTACCGGCTGCTATGGCGCGAAGCCCGGCGATGGCCTCGGCCGTGGTGGATGCGAGAACCACTGCGCGCGAACGCCCGTGGTTGCGGCGAGCCAACGTGCGGCCCACGTCGACGAGAGACGTCGTGCTGCCCTCTTCGGTCTCGAGCCAGTCGGCCAGCTCCGATGCAGCCCGCTTACGGCGCGACGGCAGAGCGGCAGACACAGCGAGAATCACTGTCTCCGAGCCCAATTCGGTTTCCGCCAGGATGGTCTCGGCCTCGGCTACCGGATCGGTCGTCTCGACCGCGGACACGATCGGCTCCGACACGACGGGCTCTGGATCGGCAACGATCGGCAGTTCCTCACCAGCGACATCGGTGACACCCTCGACGAGAGCGGCCTCCGGGTCCACGGCCGAGGCGTCGAACACGCCGTCGGTCTCACCCGGGACGTACTCGCGCACGACGACGTGCGCGTTGGTACCGCCGAAGCCGAAGCCGGAGACGCCTGCGACGGCCTTGCCGGTGTAGCGCGGCCAGTCGGTGGCCTCCGGGATGACCTTCAGGTGCGCCTTGTCGAAGTCGATGTACGGGTTGGGGCCCACGTAGTTCAGCGACGCGGGCAGCTTGTTCGCCTGCATCGCTAGCACCACCTTGATCAATCCTGCTGCGCCTGCGGCAGATTCGAGGTGCCCGAAGTTGGTCTTCGCCGATCCCAGCAGGGCCGGCTTGTCGGCGTCGCGGCCACGGCCGACCACTCGTCCCAAAGCGTCCGCCTCGATGGGATCGCCGAGGATCGTTCCGGTGCCGTGCGCTTCGATGTAATCCACGCCCGACGGGTTGATGCCGGCGTCGCGGTAGGCGAAGCGCAGTGCGTCGGCCTGCGCGTCCGGGTTCGGTGCCAGCAGACCGTTGGAGCGGCCGTCCTGGTTGATCGCAGATCCGGCGATGACGGCGAGTACCTGATCACCGTCCCGTTCGGCGTCTTCGAGTCGCTTGAGGACGACGAGTCCGCCACCTTCGGAGCGGATCATGCCGTTCGCGTCGGACGAGAACGCCTTGATCTTGCCGTCGGGTGCCAACACGCCCGTCTGGCCGAATCCGACGGTGATCGGCGGCGCGAGCAGCATGTTGACGCCGCCCGCCACGGCGAGATCGGATTCGCCGGTACGCAAGCTGCGCACCGCCTGGTGCACGGCAACCAGGGAGGACGAGCAGGCGGTGTCGACGGCGATCGACGGCCCGCGGAAGTCGTAGAAGTACGACACCCGGTTGGCCACGATGGCCGTGGACGTACCGGTGAGCGCATACGGGTGCACGGCCGGGTCACTCACGGCAATGAGCTGATAGTCGTTCGACGAGCTGCCGATGAAGACACCCACCTGGCGGCCCTTGATCGAGCTGGCCGGAATGTGCGCGTGCTCGAGCGCTTCCCACGTCAGTTCCAGCGCGAGCCGCTGCTGCGGATCGACGTTGACGACCTCGTTGGGCGACATCGCGAAGAACTCGGCGTCGAAGGTCTTCACGTCGTCGAGGTAACCGCCCTTGGTCACCGTCGCGGCCACGGCGGCGGCGATGACGGGATCGGAGGTGAATTCCTGCCAGCGGCCGTCGGGCAGATCGGTGATGCCGTCGCGGCCCTCGATGAGCAGCGACCACATCTCCTCCGGAGTGTGTCCGGTGCCGGGGAAGCGGGACGACAGGCCGACGATCGCGACGTCGTGTGCGTCGCCGGACTGCCCGCCGCTGGTATAGAAAGCATCGTCGACGGTGCCGACCGGCTCGTCCGGTTCGCCCTCGATGATGATCTTGGCCAGCGAGGCGATGGTGGGGTGCTGGTAGACGACGGTGGCGGTCAAGGTGACCCCCACCAGCTCTTCGATCTCTCCGCTCAGTGCGACGGCATCGCGAGAGGACAGACCGAATTCCTCCATCGGACGGTCGTCGGAGATGGCCGACGCCGGTTGCCCAGTCGCGTCCGCAACCCAGTTGCGTAGCCAGTCCCGCAGCTGGGCGACCGTGAGGTCCGTCCCGTCCGCACTCTGAATCTTGTCTGTCTCTTGTTCAGCCATTACTCACCAAGCTATGTATCGAAGGAACGGGACGCCCAGAGATCAGTCGGGCAGTTCGGCGTCCGGGAACGCCGTCTGCTGATAGCCGCCGCGGAGCGTGCCCTCGATGTACGCGGCCTTGCATGCGCGTCGAGCGATTTTTCCGCTCGACGTACGCGGAATGGAACCGGCCGGGACCAGGAGGACGTCGCGCACCGTGACGCCGTGCCGTGCCGATACTGCGGCACGCACCTCGTCGGCGATCGGAGCCGGGTCTGCCTTGCCGGAGCCGGGTGCGCGCTCGGCGACGATGACGAGCTGCTCGGAACTGTCGTCGGAGTCCTTGGTCAGGGCCGCGCCACTGAACTCGAACACGATGTCGGGGAGCTGGTTGAGCGGGACGGCGAAGGCCGCCACGAAGCCGGGACGCAATGCCTTGCTGGCTTCCTGGGCCGAGAACTCGAGGTCCTGCGGGTAGTGATTGCGGCCGTCGACGATGACGAGGTCCTTGACGCGACCGGTGATGTAGAGCTCGCCGTCGTGATAGACACCGAAGTCACCGGTACGCATCCAGTTGCCACCCTCGGGAGCACCGTCTGCGTGCGAGCCCTCGAGGTTGCGGTGTACGAGCTTGTTGTGGAAGGTCTCGGTGGTCTCGGTCTCGCGACCCCAGTAGCCCTGACCGATATTCTCACCGTGCAACCAGATCTCGCCGACGTGCTCGTCTGCAACCTCGGAGGCGGTCTCGGAATCGACGATGGCTGCCCACTGGCTGCGGGCGACCGTTCCCGTGGAAACCTGTGGGATTGCACCGGGTGCATCGGGGGCGACGACCACGAAGTTGCCTGCATTGAGCTCCGTGCGGTCGACGTAGACGACCTTGGCCTCGTCGGCGTGCTTGCTGGTGGAGACGAACAGCGTGGCCTCGGCCATGCCGTAGGACGGCTTGATGGCGGACTTCGGCAGGCCGTAGGGGCCGAACGCGTCGTTGAACTTCTTCATCGACGACGTCGTGACGGGCTCGCTGCCGTTGATCAGACCGATGACGTTCGACAGGTCCAGGCTCTCGCCGTTCTTCGGCAGACCACGCTGGGCGGCGTGCTCGAACGCGAAGTTCGGTGCCGCCGCGAACGTGCCTGCGCCGTCGGAGACGGCTGCGAGTTCCTTGATCCAGCGCCACGGCCGCTGTACGAACGCGCGCGGGCTCATGATGGTGATGTATTTGCCACCGAGCGCCGGGAGGATGACGGTGAGCAGACCCATGTCGTGGAACATCGGCAGCCAGGTGACGCCACGCGAATCGTGGTTGATCTCCATGCTGTCGACCATCTGCAGCGCGTTGACGCCGACCGCGCGGTGGGTGATCTCCACGCCGGCCGGGGTTCGCGTCGAGCCGGACGTGTACTGCAGGTAGGCGATGTCGTCGAGCGTTGCCGTCGGCTCCACCCACGTCTCGCCCACGCTGTCCGGGACGGCGTCGACGGCGATGATCCGCGGACGCTCCGCGGCGGGCAGCGCACGGAAGAACGCGCGCACACCCGCGGCCGAGCTACTTGCGGTGAGGATGGCGCTGGGCTTGCAATCACCGAGGACGGCGTGCAGGCGGTCGGTGTGTCCGGGCTCGTCGGGATCGAACAGGGGCACCGCGATGGTTCCCGCGTAGATCGCGCCGAAGAAGGCGACAACGTACTCGAGACCCTGCGGTGCCAGGATGGCCACTCGATCGCCCGGCTGGGTGACCTGCTGGAGGCGGGCCGCAACCGCCTTGAGTCGTGTTCCGAACTCGGCCCAGGTCAGCTCGTGCGCCTCGCCGTCACGCTCGCGGGAATAGTCGACGAAGCGGTACGCCAGCGTGTCGGAATTCTCTTGAACGTTCACCTCGACGTGGCGGACGAGCGTTTGCCCTTCACCGATGGTGATGTGGCCGTTCTCATCGATGAAATCATCGAAATTATGGCTCATTTACTTCAATCTCCTCCGACACGAATCCGCTGCCGTACCGCCTGCGTGAACCGAACCCGCACGCCGGACTGCACGAGCACGGACACCGAACAGCTTTGTATGTTACTGACTAGTAGCTCTACCGGTGTCGGTTTGGCACCTGGCTTCGAGGCCAGCTACATGGTACCGACACGCGCCTTCGTCACTCGCCTTTCAGCAAGTCGACAACCGGCGCGAATGCTTCCATTTGAGTAGGGAAAACCCCGACGTAAGACATCGTCGTTCGCGCGCGAACGTTACGGATTTGATCGGCGATCTCCTCGTACGTACCGAATGCGAGGTACGGAGACGACAGGATGTCCTCCACGGTCAACTTGACGTCGACGTCCACGTTCGGTGGGTAGCCGTTGTCGAGTGCGGCCAACGCCATGTCGGCCATCTGCTCTCGATCGTCGGTCACGACGATGGTGGTGATCGCCCAGTTCAGTTCGATGTCGTCGAACCGGTCCCCGGCGGCGGCGCGAATCAACTCGACGCGCTCGAGGGTCTTCTCGATGGTCATGCCCGACAGCAGCAGCTTGCCTTCCTTCGAGGTGCTCGGCACCACGGAGATGATGTCTGCATGCTTGGCCGCCAACGCGAGCATCTTCGGTCCGCCGCCACCGATGCAGATCGGGGGACGCGGCCCCTGCCGGGGCCGAGGGCTGCCCTTCAGTCCGGAGATCGTGTAGTGCTTGCCCGCAAAATTGCATTCCTGACCGCGCAGCAGCACGTCGAGTATTTCGAGGGTCTCCTCGAGCTTCTCGATGCGCACTCCCGGACGGTCGTAGGTGATGCCTGCCTTGTCGTACTCCTCGCGCATCCACCCCGCACCGAGACCGAGCTCGAGTCGCCCGCCCGAGAGAACATCGATGGTCGCCGCATCCTTGGCCAGCACCGCGGGATGCCGAAAGCCGTTTGCCAACACTGCCGTGCCGAGCCGGATCTTGTCGGTGGCCACGGCAAGTGCCCCGAGCGCTGCGATGGGACCGACCTGATTACCCAGGTGATCGGGAATCATGAAGCTGTCGTAGCCCAGTTCCTCGGCCTGTTGCGCCAGCTTGATGAATTTCCGAGCCCCGCCCTCCTCGGCGTTTCCCTCTCCGCCCGCAGCGAATCGGAATTTGCGCGGCCCGGCGGTCGCGGCCTCGGCGGAACTCATCTAATGCTCTCCTCGGGGGTCTTCGAGCGTTCGGCGGTCTGAAAGCAGCTGGTCGATAGGGCTATGGACGCAGCCGGCCGGAGCCGATCTGCGCAGGTCCAAGGCGTCACTCTAGCCGCTCGCCGACATGGATCACACCGGCTGGGGGTCGCCGGGCTCAGGTTTGTGCGCGGCAATAGTTCGCGACACGCCGCGTTGTGATGTGTCCGTTATAACGGCACGTACTCACGAATGAGCGGGTGTCGGGGCATTCTCGATCAGCCCGGCAGCCCACGCCGCCGTCCACTGCGTGGCCGTCGTGCCGGAGCCGTCGACGACGAAGCTGTTGTAGGACGCGTGCACGGGATTGCCTGCAGCGCCGATCAGAATCTGGATGCTCTGCGGAATGTTGCGCAGCGACAATCCATCCGACGGCGAGGAACAGATCAAGTCCCCGGGTGCGCAGATCTGGTTGGTCCGGTCGTCGAGTGCACCGAACCCGCCGTCCCGACGCCCCGTCATGGTGATGCCGGGCAGGTCGAGTCCCCCGAGTGCCACCTCGGCACCGACGCCGTCGAGCGGGCCGGGGATGTCGGTACCCGAGACTCCGTCGCGTCGACCGTCGGCGATGAGGGTGACGCCGAGAACCCGATCGGCGGAGATGGGTCCGTTGCCCGCTCCGATGTCGGACGCGATATCGCCGGAGATGACCGCACCCTGGGAGAAGCCCGCGAGCACGAAGTTGGTGAGCGGGCACCGTGCGCTCACATCGGTCATCTTCTGTACGGCCACAGCTTTACCCTCGGTGCGGCTGTTGTTGTAGGACTGCTGACCATCCGGCGGCAGAGCGATGGGATTCGAGAACTGAGCCACGTACGGCACGGTGTAGACATCGGCGCGCGATCCGGGGAACTGCTCCTGTAACGGACGCGTGACGTTGAGCATCAGCGACAGCGGGTTGGCGGTCGGGTTGTACGGATCATCGGTGGACAAGGACTCCCAGGTGCCAGGAATGGCGATGACCTGCACATCGGGGCAGTCCGCCGGCTGTGACGTCGGCTCTTCCGGGCCCGGCGGTGGCACCGGAGTATCCGGGCCCTTCGGCAACCGTCCGGCAAGTAGGTACCAGAGGGCGACGATGATCAAACCGACGATCACCGCAACGGCGATCACCGGGAGAATTCTGCGCTTACGCTTGGCCATCGGCGTGCATCTCCATCAGCGTGGATCTATGGCCTGCAATACGTCGCCTGCGCGGCGGCGATGTAGGTCTGGGCAGCTTGCTGAGCCTGTGTCTCGTTCATCTGCGTTCCGGCCGCACTGGCTTCGACGCCGACGTTCGCGGTGACGAAGGTCGAGATCTCTTCCGCTGTGACGCCCTGTGCCTGTGCGGCACAGATGTAATTGGCCGTCGACACCGCGATGTCGCCGTTTCCGGCCGGCGTGATGCCCTGCTTCTTCAACTCGTCCAGAAAGCTCTGACCGCGGTTGTCGATCTGACTCTCCGTGGGCCCTGGGAAGTCGTCCGGGACGGGCTGCGGCTGCTCCGGCGGCGCGGTGGCCGCCTCACCCGGGCTCGTCGTCGGGGCGACAGTGGTGCTCTCCGCCGCCGACGTCGTCGAACTCGTCTCGGTTGTCGTCGCGGCTGCCGTGGTGGTGGTGCTCGTCGGGGCCCCGGTGGCCGTCGAGTCGTCGCTTCCACACGCCACCAGCATCGAGCTCGCTGCCACGGCGAGTACACCGAGGGACAGAGTTCTGGCCAGAGAGTTACGCGTCATCGATCGAAAATCCTTCGGTCGTCGGGTCGCAGGCGAGCGTACAGCCACGCTCTGAGAGAACTCTGAAGCCGTGGACGACTCCCAAGCACACTGACGGTCACGGCGCGATCGTCGCCACGCCGTCCTTGACAGTGATGATGCCGAACTGGAAGTTCTGCTGCTTGCCGCCACCGTCGATGTCGAACTGATCGCTGGTGGGGTAGCCGAGGCGGCCGCCCTCGTAGCCCACCGATCCCCAGGCGTCGAAGATCGGGCCGTACGGGGTGGACCAGGCTCCGCTGACCGGGCTCCAGTAGATGTTGCCGGTCTCGAACTGGTTGAACCGTCCGCCGTCTCGGATCGGGCCGATCTCGTTGGACTTGGGGAACCCGAGAGGTCCGCTCTCCCAACCCAATTCACCGTACTTGCCGAGAATCATGCCCTGCACCGAGTGCACTCCTGCATCGGGCGAGGTGTAGATCGCACCGATCTCGAATCCCTGAACCGAGCCGGGCTTGTTCGGAGTCACGACCTCGTCGAGCACCGGGTAGCCCAGGGGCCCACCCTCGTAGCCCTGGGCTGCCCACTCGTCGAGCACAGCTCCCTTGACCACGTGAGCGCCGGTCTGCGGCGTGAAGTAGACCATGCCGTTCTGGAAGGCGTTGAACCGTCCACGACCGTCGGGGGTACCGATCTCGCCGGTCTTCGGGAACCCGAGCGCACCCTCGGGGCCCTTGTTGCCCTGGTAGATGCCACCGATCGCTCCGGCAACCACCTGCGCGCCGGTGTCAGGGGTGAAGAAGACTCGGCCGAACGTGAAGTCCTGAGCTCGTCCACCTGCGACGTTGTATTCCTCGGTCAGGCACGGGCCGAGCCACGAGTTGGCACCGCTGGCGTTGCCGATCAGTCCGGCAGCACTGCATGCGGGCTTGTCCACCTCGACACCGAGCGCGGTGGCGAGCTGCGGCCACAGCTGGTGCAGCTCGAACTGCCAGTACGGCCACGAGTGCGTGCCCGACGGCCGGTAGTTGACCTGAGCCGGGATACCGAGCTGATTGAGCTTGGTGGCGAAGGTCTGCGAGGTCAACCGCGACAGGATCTCGAGGCCCATGCCGGCGTAGTTGGTGCTCACACCTGGGATGGGCGACGGCTGATCGTACGGTCCGGTGGAGCCGTTGCCACTGGAGATGTAGAGGCTGACGCCCTTCAGCTTGTCGGCGAGCAGGTACGGATCATGTTGCGCCCACAGAGAATTGGACGGCGCTCCCCACATGGCGCTGGAGTTGTAGCCGCCGGCGTCGGTCATCGCGTACTGAATGGCCTGTGGCATTCCGAGCGAGGTGGTGGTCAGGATGCCCGAGAGTGAGCCGGCGAACTTGAAGAAGCCGGGGTTGCGCGCTGCGAGGAACATCGCCGAGGTGCCACCCATCGACAGTCCCACGACGCCGCGGGTGTCGGTGCTGCGCCAGTCCTTGGCCAGGATCGGCGGGAGCTCCTTGGTCAGGAACGTCTCCCACTGGTAGTTCTTGCCGTTGTCCTGATCGACCCAGTCGGAATAGAAGCTGGACTGGCCACCGATGGGGAGGACCACGTTGACGTTCTTGTCGGCGAAGTACGACTCCGCGTCGGTCTCGGCCGTCCAGCCGTTCTCGGTATCGGTCGCGCGCAGGCCGTCGAGCATGTAGACCTGCGGGAACGTCGCCTGCGGGTTGATGTTCCAGTCACGGGCGAGCAGCAGCTGAACCTGGATGGGCGTGCCCATCGAGGGCGACTGGATCCACAGCGCGACGCGGCGATCGGAAAGCCAGTCCACGGACGTCACCGTGGCACCGGAGGTCTGGGTGTAGGCGGGTCCGGCGTGAGCGATCGGGGCCGCCTGAGCAATCGGAGCTGCTGCCGCCACCGTCGACGTCGCGAAAGGAATCATCAGCGAGGATGCGACGGCCAGTGCTGCTGCCGCTCGCCCGGCCCGTGTGCCGGCCGATGGGATTCGACCGAACCGAACAAGCCCAGTGCGCATGATGGTGACTCTCTTTCGACGTGAACTCTCGAAGGTCTCGTGAGGAGACATGCTTCGTATGTCTTTCTACACGTGCCGGATGGCGACGGACAGCAGACGCGCTGTGACGGATGGTGCAATTGTGAACAGAGGTGCTGGATTCGATCCCGCCGAAACCAGAAAATGCCGCCCGGCGCGCAAACGCAGGGCGGCATCTTCGGAGCATCGACTACCCGTCGAGATCAGGCGTTGAGTGCGTCCAGGATCTGGGTGCGTGCCTTCCACAGCTCGGCTCCCCAGTACGGCCAGGCGTGAATGCCGTTGGCCGGGAAGCTGTAGGTGGCCGGGATGCCCAGCGTGCCCATGCGGATCTGGAATGCACGAGTGTTGGCGAGCGAGAGCGCCTCGAGGGCCATGCCGTTGGCGGTGTTGTAGAAATCGATCGGCGCAGCCGGGCGATCGAACTGTCCGGGCAGGCCACTGGCTGCCGAGATGTACAGCGACAGTCCTTGCAGACGCGGCGCGAAAACGAACGGGTCGTTACGCAACCACGCCGGGTTCCACGGCGGTCCCCACATGGAGTCGACGTTGAAGCGGCCTGCGTCGAGCATCGCAACGCGGATGGCCTCGCGCATACCGGGTGCGGAGATGTTCAGGTAGCCCGAGAGCGAGCCGGCGAACTTGAACTGATCACGGTGGTACGCCGCGAGCGTCAGAGCCGCGGAACCACCCATGGACAGTCCGAGGACACCGTTGTTGCTGCGCGAGACACCGTAGTTCTCGAGGAACGCCGGGAGCTCCTGCGTAAGGAACGTCTCCCACTTGTAGGTGACTTCCTGGCCGTTGAAGTTCGACGAGGTGTACCAGTCGCTGTAGAAGCTGGACTGACCGCCGACAGGCATGACGAGGGTCACGTCGTCGTTGGCGAACTGGTCCTGCGCGTTGGTCTCGAACGTCCACGCGTTGCGGTCGTCGCGGGCGCGCAGGCCGTCGAGCAAGTAGAGAGCAGCATTTCCACCGCGGGCCGCCCACTGGACCTGGACCTTGATGGGGCCCATCTCGGACGGAACGATCAGGTCCTCGCGGCCACCGGCCGGAGTCTGGTGTACGACGGACGCGGGTGCCGCGACAGCGACGGCCCCACCGACGACACCGGCTGCGATGGGCAGCACGAGCACTGCTGCGCCGACGCCGAGCAGGCGCTGACGCCAGCGTGATGAGGCCTTCGGTGTGCTGCTGAGGCCGGCAAATCGCATGAAGTGGTGCTCTCTCTCTCATCTACGCGGTCTCCGCTGTCGTAGCGGCCTCCGGCAATCGAACAGGGCGAACTGGTGGCCCCGCGAGGCCGAGGTGAAGCTGTGGATGCTGACAAGACCGGAGCCTCGAGAAGCTGAGGTTCTGCTGAGAACAGGAGAACCGCTCGATGGAGGTTATTCCATCGAGCGGTTCCAAGGCAAAACTGTGATCAGCGTCGCAGTTTCACTCGCCGTTTCCCCGAAACAGGAGACTATCCTGCGTCGTCCCCGCTGAACAGCCCTGAAAAGTCGTGAGTTGTCACTAAGGGCCGAAAAACGGGCGAAACGACCGATACAGGACGTGACCGGGTCAGCTACCCGATGTTGGCGCTGAGGTCCGGAGTCATGACGCGAATCTGCTCGCCCCAGTAGCCCCACTGGTGCGTCCCCACGCCCGGGAACGCGTAGGTCACGTTGTTGGCACCGATGCTCGCCATGCGCAACTGGAAGGCACGGCTGTTCGCCAGCGCGATTGCTTCGAGGCCCATGCCGTTGGCGGTGTTGTAGTAGTCGATGAAGCTCTGCGGGCGATCGAGTCCGCCGGGCAGGCCACTGCCTGCGAAGACCCACACGCGCGTTCCGTTGTCACGCAGGCGAGGCGCGAAGACGAACGGGTCGTTGCGCAGCCATGCCGGATCCCACGGCGGTCCCCACATGGCGTCGATGTTGTAGCGGCCGGAGTCCAGCAGCGCCAAACGCATTGCCTCGCGCATGCCGGGAGCCGAGATGTTCAGGTAGCCGGACAGCGAGCCCGCGTAGCTGAACTGGTCCGGGTGGTACGCGGCCAGAGTCAGAGCAGCCGAGCCGCCCATGGAGATACCGATGACACCGTTGCGATTGGGGTTGAACCCGAGTCTCGCCTGCAGGTTCTGGCGCAGGTTCTGCGTCAGGAAGGTTTCCCACTTGTACGTGGTGGTCTGGCCGTTGAAGTTCGAGGGTGCGTACCAATCGGAGTAGAAACTCGACTGGCCGCCGACCGGCTCGACGACGTTGATGTTCGCGGCAGCCAGAACTGCGCCCGCATCGGTCTCGTGCTCCCAGCCGGAGATGTCGGTGGTGGCCCGCAGCCCGTCGAGGAGGTAGACGACGCGGTCGGTGTTACCGTCCTGAGCCCGCCAGATACGGCTCTTGATGGGCCCCATGCTGGAGTCCGTCCAGAAGTCCTGAGCATTGACGTCGAAGGCCGCGTTGGCAGTTGCGCCACCGCCCGCTACTGCCAATCCCAGTGGCAGGACCACCGCCATCAGCATGGACGTGGCGGCGCGACGTCCCCATGACCCCGCTCGCTTGTCCTCGGACCGGCTCTTCCATCTACCCAGCATGCACTTGACCTCTCAGCTGCTTCATCGTCACATCGGTTACGCAATCAACGCTTGTTCTCGCAAGTTCATCATGTCTGTCGATCGGCCGTACAGGTCGTTCGCATACACATCCTTCGCACATATCGCGCGAAGGACGACCTCCGTTACACGATTGAGATAGCTCATCTTGGCGTCGAGATCTATTCGGCGCAACCCGGTGACTCTTTCGTGTCCTGGCATCTAATTATCGGCTTTCAATATCGGAGCCGGAAGATCACATCTCTGTATTTCGTACTTCGGCACCCGATCGAATCGATATCCGGCATAGAAGAACGAGCGTTCGAGATTCCGGACGAACAATTGTTTCGTCAACGGCGCTCGATACGACGCCATCAATTCCTCGGTATCGGGGCAGGTCAGCGCCACCTGAGCTTCGGTGACCCAGTCCTCGTCCATGTACCAGGGGAGGTACGGGTGGATCGCGACGAGTCCGAGGTCGGCCACCACCCAATCCGGATACAGGTTCTTGTCGTGCCCGATCCGGCCGTTCTCGAGCCGCTCGGTGTGCGACGCCAGCGGGTACGCCAGTCCCATCTGGTCGATGACCCGCACGTCGAGGCCGACGTTCATGCTGGTCATTCCGAGGTTGAGGAAGTACACGGTGTGACCGAAACCACCCTCGGGGATGGGCAGTGGTGGTGGAACGACGTCCCAGTAGGTGAACTGCGCCGACGGCAGCAGCAGGCCGCCGTCCGGGGTGTCCTCGATCGCCTCGACCATCGCGCGCATCCGCGGGTAGTCGAGATAGTCCGAGGCCAGAATCGGATGGGCGTGCCCGGTGTTGAGCGAGTAGAAGGCACGTTCGTCGACGATGCCGCTTCGGCCGACGATCGAGCCCTGCGGCATCCCCGTCGTATTCGCGGCCGCGACGGCCCAGGCGACGATGCCGACCCACACGAGAACATCGGCGACGAATATCGCCGTCGCCCGGTCGGCAGACCAACGTTTCGGTAGGGCAACGGGCAACACCGAAATCGGCAACAACAGCGTGAACAATGCCGGTAACAACGTTCGCCCGTGCATGAAATCTCCGCCGACGCGAATGGCGTACACGGCAAGGATGAAACCACTGATCAATGCGAACACGACAACGGCTGTGGGCGTCCTCAGCGCTGCGAGCCAACCACGGAGCGACCGTGGCACCGACAGCCGAACTCGCGACACCGACAGCGCCGCGCCGACTACGAGAAGTACGAGCGGCAACCACAGCAGGTACGGCCCCACCAGGTTGGACAGGTACGCGAACCCCTGAGACCACTTGGCTCCGCCTGCATCCTTCGAAACCGCGGTGTTGGGGTACGGCAGGCCGTAGTACCCCATACGCCAGATCTGGTAGAGCACCGGAACTGCTCCGGCGACAGCGAACACCCGAAACCTGGACAGCCCGCTCTGCGGAGCCAGGAAGATCATCGCCAGCGCGAACACGGCCACGATGGACAGTTCCGGACGCACCAGCGGGCCGAGACCGGCGAAGAAAGCAAGCAAGAGCAGTTCGATACCACCGCCGCGGCGCTGGCCCCACCGAACCATCAGCAACCACAGCGTCGCCAGCCAGAAGATGACCAAGCAGGTCTCGAGCCCGGACGTGGCGAAGTCGCGGGCGGGCGGAACCGCGATGTAGACCAGGACGCCTGCGGGGAGGAACAGAGTTCGCTTCGCGGTGCGACCACGAAGCGCGAACGTGCCGATCATCGCGATGACGACGGCGGCAGTGGACAGCACCAGAGCGATCGTCAGAACCACGTACTCGAGGCGTCCGTCGCTCAGCCAACTGCCCGCGTACACGAGGTAGGTCCAGATGGTGCTGGTGTTGGTCTCGACCCGCTCGCCTGCGTTGAATACCGGGCCGTTGCCGGCCAGCAGGTTGCGGACGGTGCGCAGCACGATCAAGCCGTCGTCGGCGATCCAGCGGCGCTCCCACGCACCCCAGAGGAACAACGCACCGGTGACCACGGCCCCGACCCAGAAGACGGGCCTGGTGATCGATCCCCGAGCGGAGTCCTCCTCCCGCGTATCTCGCTGGTCAGGCGAGGTAGACAGCGACACCAACCACTCCGATCCACGCTATGGCGAGTAGCTGCAGAACCCTGTCTCCCAACGCGATCTCTTCGGGTTCGCCTGCCTCGCCGCCATCGACATCCACTGCGTATCGCAGGATTGCGATGGTAAACGGAATCATCGAGATGGCGAACCAGTTGGCACCCGTGCCCGCATCCTCCTGGAACGCCCACAGGCCGTAACAGATGACAACGGCCGTCGCCGACAGCGTCCAGACGAATCGCAGGTAAGTGGTGGTGTAGTTCTCGAGCGATTTGCGGATCTTCGCCCCGGTACGTTCGGCGAGCTGCAGCTCGGCGTACCGCTTACCGGCCGCCATGAACAGCGAACCGAACGCCATGATCAGCAGGAACCACTGCGAGAGCGGGATCGACGCGGCGACCCCACCGGCGATGGCGCGCAGCAGGAATCCCGAAGAGACGATGCAGATATCGAGCACGGCCTGGTGCTTGAGGCCGAAGCAATACGCCAGCTGGATCACGATGTAGACGCCGATGACCAGCGCCAGCTTCCAGTTCGCGAAGAACGAGAGGCCGATGGCCAGACCGAGGGCGACGACGGCCATCGCGTACGCGAGCTTGACGGGAAGGACGCCGGCAGCGATCGGCCGGAATCGCTTGGTGGGGTGCGCGCGGTCGGCCTCGACGTCCATGGCGTCGTTGACGAGGTAGACGCCGGACGCGGCGAAGCAGAACACGACGAACGCGAGCGCGACGGAAAGCAGCACGTCGCGATCGGTGACCGAGCCGGCCGCCAGCGGCGCCGCCAGTACCAGGACGTTCTTGACCCACTGACGCGGACGAAGCGCCTTGACGATGCCGTCCGCCAGATTCTTCGGCGGTGCGCCTACGGGTGCGGCATCCTCGCTCATTTGTCTCCTTCGAACTTCACGACGGCCGCAGCCGTCAACGCGCCGAGTGCAGATCCGGCCAGCACATCGGTGGGGTAATGGACTCCGAGCACCAAGCGCGAGAGCAGCATGGGTGGGACGAGGACCGCCGGTAACGGTAGCCCGGTCACCCGGCCGAGGAGAACCGCGGCTGCTGTGGTCGATGTCGCATGCGAGGACGGAAAGCTCAGCTTGCTGGGCGTCGAGACGTTGATGCGGACGGCCGGATCGTTCGGACGCGGTCGTCGCACGATCCGCTTGATGACGATCGACGCGGCGTGCGAGCCGACGGCGCCGACGGCCACTCCGGCCCACTGACGTCGGCGCGGCTTGTCCAAAGCAGCACCGATGCCTGCGATCGCGACCCAGCCGAGCGCGTGTTCGCCGAAATGCGACATGCCACGCGCGACGGCGATCGCGCCGGGCGCACTGCCGACAGTGCTCTGCACCTTCTCGAGGATTCGGACTTCGGTCGGCACCTCGGTCTGGCCCTTACGCCTGGTAACGAAAGACACGTTCCCACGTTTCCTTACTGGTCAGGTGCGGCACGGCATCACGGTATCGGGCTTTGAGTGCGGGGAATTCGGCTGCCAACTGCTTGCGCAACGACAGCGCTTCCTTGAGCAACGCCGCGGCCTGCGCACGGTCGCGCTTGCGGTAGACGACGCCCCGGCCGTCGGCGGTGGTGACGGTGACTCCGTCGACCTGGGAGAGCAGGAACCAGCGCGCGTCGAGAGTCGGAACGTTGAGCTGCGGACGCTCGTGGTGCTGCTCGTGCGCAGGCTTGACGTTGTGCAGCAAGCCCTTTGCCAGACGACGGACCTTGGAGATCGGGTTGGTCGGCAGGCCGACGGCTCCGACTTCCTCTCCGGATGCGAGCGGCAACTCCGTGGAACTGCCGACGACGACGGCGTCCGGGAATTCCTTACGCAGTGCGTGCACAGTCGGCAGTGCTGTAGGCAGGATCTCGAGGATGTGCTCGGGACCGGCCAGGAAGTCGCGGATCGCGAGGTTCTGGATGGCGACCGTCGAGTACTCGAGGCACAGCAGGTGCTTGATCGTGGCCTTGATGGTGTCGAGCACCAGGCCTTTGCCGTCGCCGGGCATGTGCAGTGACGCGACCACGAGCCGGTTGCGTAGGTGGAAGTACGCCTGCCAGTCGATGGCGTCGTCCTTGTCGCTCCACGCCATGTGCCAGATCGCCGCACCCGGCAGGGTCACCGTCGGGTAGCCGGCATCGCGTGCGCGCAAGCCGTATTCGGCGTCGTCCCACTTGATGAACAGGGGCAGCGGCTGCCCGAGTTCCTCGGCGACAACGCGCGGAATCATGCACATCCACCAGCCGTTGTAATCGACGTCGATGCGGCGGTGCAGCAGCTTGCTGGTGCGCAGCGGGTCCTCGGAGAAGTCGTGGTCATATTCGACGTTCTGCGCGCCGGTCCACATGAAGTTGCTGCGGTCGATCACTTCACCCATGACGTGCAGGTGACTGCGCGCCTGCAGGTTCAGCATTTGGCCGCCGACGAGCGTGGGCACCTTGGCGAAACGCGACATCGCGAGCGCCCGCAGAATCGAGTCGGGTTCGATCTCGATGTCGTCGTCCATGAACAGAATGTGTTGGCATGCAGTGTTGTTCAGCGCCTCGTACATGATTCGGCTGTAGCCGCCGGACCCGCCGAGGTTGGCTTGGTCATGGATGGCGAGTCTCCCACCGAGGGCCGCTGCGGCCTCGTCGAACCCGGGCTCGTCCTTGGCCTTGCGGGTGCCCTGATCCGGCATGATGACGGCCTGGATCACATCCAGCACCAACGGATCCGAGCCAAGGGCCACAAGGGCTTTGACGGCATCGGTCGGGCGGTTGAACGTGGGAATGCCGACAGCGACGGTCGCTTCACCGGGAGCCTCGATCGGCGCGTACCAGCCCGCGCTCTCGAGAACCACCTCGGAATCGGAGGTGATGTCGAACCAGATCCAGCCGCCGTCCTCGAACGGACCGAGGTCGATCAGAAACTCTTGCGCCGCGTCGCCGTCCACAGCTTCACGGCCCTCGACGTGGATGCGCGAGCTGTCGGCCTTGGACCGGTAGACGTCGATTCGGCAGTGGCCGGAGACCTCCACGCGCAGCACCACGGACTTCAGAATGCTGTAGCGCCGCCAGTAGCTCGCCGGGAACGCATTGAAGTAGGTACAGAACGACACCTCGGACTCGGCACCGATCGTGACCGAGGTCCGCGACAGCGAGTGAGCGCGTTTGGCATTGGTGAGCGCCTCTTCGAGGTACAGCGTGCGCACGTCGAGCGGCTCACCCGATCGCGGCAGCAGCACTCGCTGCAGCAGCGATTTACCGAGAACCGGCGCGACGTCGGCCACACCGTCGGCGAGAAGATGCTTGGCGGTCACTTGTCGCCTGCCAGGGGTGCGCCGGTCTCGAAGTGCGGGGCCAGAGTGTTCTCGTACATGTTCAGTGCGCTGGCGATTGCCATGTGCATGTCCAGGTACTGGTAGGTGCCGAGGCGACCACCGAAGACCACGCCGCTGGAGGCTGCTTCGGCCTTGGCTCGGTCGCGGTATGCCTCGAGCTTGCTCCGATCGTCGGGAGTGTTGATCGGGTAATACGGCTCGTCGCCGCTCTTCGCGAAGCGGGAGAACTCGCGCATGATGACCGTCTTGTCGGTCGGGTAATCGCGCTCGGGGTGGAAGTGACGGAACTCGTGAATTCGAATGAACGGCACGTCGCCATCGTTGTAGTTCATCACCGGTGTGCCCTGGAAGTCACCGGTCGGCAGCACCTCGGTCTCGAAGTCGATTGTGCGCCAGCCCAATTCGCCCTCGGAGTAGTCGAAGTAGCGGTCCAACGGGCCGGTGTACACGATCGGGGCGTTCGGGCTCTCGGCCACGAGCTCGGCCTTGACGTCGAACCAGTCCGTGTTCAACCGGACCTCGATCTTCTCGTCGGCGGCCATCTTCTCGAGCCACGACGTGTAGCCGTCGACCGGCAGCCCCTCGTAGGTGTCGTTGAAGTAGCGGTTGTCGAACGTGTAGCGCACCGGCAACCGGGTGATGTTGCCCGCGGGCAGGTTCTTCGGATCGGTCTGCCACTGCTTGGCGGTGTAGTCCTTGATGAACGCCTCGTACAGCGGACGGCCGATCAACGAGATCGCCTTCTCCTCGAAGTTCTGCGCGTCCTTGGAGTCGAACTCATTGGACTGCTCTTCGATGAGAGCCCGCGCCTCGGCCGGCGAGAAGTACTTGCCGAAGAACTGCGAGATCAGGCCGAGGCCCATCGGGAACTGATACGACTGGCCCTTGTGCAGAGCGAAGACGCGGTGCTGGTAGCTCGTGAAGTCGGTGAACTGGTTGACGTACTCCCAGACCCGCTTGTTCGAGGTGTGGAACAGATGCGCGCCGTACTTGTGGATTTCGATACCCGTCTCGGGCTCGGCCTCGGAGTACGCGTTGCCACCCAGGTGATGCCGACGATCCAGCACCAGAACACGCTTGCCCAGCTGGGACGCCGCCCGTTCGGCCACGGTCAGTCCGAAGAACCCGGATCCGACGACGATCAAGTCGTATCGGCCGGTCGCGGAGGCGTCGGAAGAGGTGGTCTCGGAGCTCACAGCAGTCACGGGCAACCAGGGTATCCGACGATCGTGACCGCTCTACCCCACCAGGCGTCGGTCTGCGGGCCCGGTGTCATTCGGTCGGGCGTCGGAGCAGGTAGGTATCCATCACCCAGCCGTGCGTCGCCTTGACCTCGTCGCGGGCGCGGCGGATATCGGCGAGCACGTCGTCGAGGGGACCCGCCACCAGCTTCTCGTCGACCGTGCCGAGGTTCGCTCCCCAATGAATGCCCCACCCCGCGCCGGTCAGCGCGCTGCAGGCCAGGTTGCCGTCGAGCATGACCACCAGGTTGTCCAGCCCGGCAGCGACGTCGCCCGCCAGGTTGCGGCCGGTGGTGATGACGATCGGTCCGCCGATGCGATTGAGCACGAGCCGGTGACTCGCCGCCAGCATCGACACACTGGAGATGCCCGGTGTGACATCGAACTCGATGTCGCCGCGCAGTGCGGCCAACCGCTCGACGACGCGGATCGTGCTGTCGTAGAGCGCCGGGTCGCCCCAGACGAGGAACCCGACGACGGTGCCCTCCCCGAGACCGTCGAGCACATCGGCGTAGGCCCGGGCGCGAGCATCGTGCCAGTCGAGGACCGCAGTCTCGTACTGCCGGGGCGAGCGGTCGCGTGGGGGGTCGGGTACCTCGATCACCCGGTAGCTGCCGCCGTGGTGGCGCTCGAGGATCGCCTGCCTGGCTGCGCCGAGATCGCCGACGGACGCGCCCTTGTCGGCCACGATGAACACGTCCACGGCCCGCAGTTTCTCGATCGCCTGGACGGTCACCTGATCCGGATGTCCGCCGCCGATGCCGATCAGATGGACCTTCACGTGCGGTCCCGACAGGCGTCGTACAGATGCGATTCGGCGACGACGCGTCGAGCGAGGGCGGGTCCCACCAGGATGACTGCAGCCTGACGCAGCCCCGCGTCCTCGACCTGATCGGCGATATCGGCCAGGGTGCCGCGCAGGATCAGCTCGTCCGGCTTACTGGCGTGGAAGACGACAACCACGGGGCAATCCGGACCGTAGAACTCGGTCAGCTCGTCGGCGATGAGTCGGGTGCGGGTGATCGCCAGGTGCAACGCGAGCGTCGCGCGGGTGGCGGCGAAGTTCTTCAGCGCCTCGGTGTCGGGCATCGCCGTCGAGCGAGCCTGCGCGCGGGTGAGCACCACCGATTGCGTCACCTCGGGGACCGTCAGCTCGACGCCCAGTGACGCGGCAGCAGCGGCGTAGGCCGGCACGCCGGGGGTGACGTCCCAGGGCACGCCTGCGGAGTCGAGTCGGGCGGACTGCTCGGCCAACGCGGAGTAGAGGGAGGGATCGCCCGAGCACAGGCGGGCCACGTCCTCGCCGCGCTCGTGAGCAGCGACGAGTTCGGCGGTGATGGCGTCGAGGTCCAGCTTCGCAGTGTCGACCAGGCGGGTACCGGCCGAGCAGTGTTCGAGGATCGCGTCGTCGATGTAGGTACCGGCGTAGACGCAGACCGGGCTGGATCGTAGAAACTCGACAGCCCGCAGCGTGAGTAGGTCCGCAGCGCCGGGTCCGGCTCCGATGAAGTGCACAGTCACAGCTGGAAAGCGTAGGTGGGCCGGAGTGGAGCCTGCGGAATGACCCGTGTGAAATGCCCGACGCGCCGCGCCACTGGAACTTCCCGGCTGTGGCTAACTGTCAAGCTAAGGTTTAGCCTTGTGTCTGATGGGACTCATGTTGGTGATGTGATTCATGTTGTTCAGCAATCGAGATCCTACGACGCGTACCTACCAACAACCAGGGAGTACCGCCTTGCCGAACCGTCGAACGAAGCCGTCGATCGTTCTCGGTGCTGTCGCACTACTCGCCGTCGCGACCCCTTTTGCGGTCGCCGGCCTCACCGACAGCACGACAACCGGTGTTCGACCGGCCAACGAGACAACCCCGGTCACCGTGCCGACCACGATCGTCGAGACCGCACTCAGTGCAGCACCGGACATCGTGATTCCGCTGCAGGAGCTCACCGGCCTGCCGCTGCCCGATCTGCGGCTTTCCGATCTAAAGTACCTGCCGCTGCCGGATTCCATCGTCATCCCGCCGATCCAGATCCCCGACATTCCGGGCCTGACCACGCCCGCGCCGGGGAATGCGACAGCGCAGGCACCGGTTCCGAGGGTGGACGCATCGGCACCGATCAACCCTGAAGCTGCCGATCCCACCGGCCCGCCACTCGGAGCGGCAGTGAAGGAAATCTCGCAGGACACCCCGTTCAGCATGGTGGCGTTGACCTCCGAGCAGCTGAACGGTGCGTCTGCACAGGTTCGCCGGCAGCTCGAGGACGGATCTTGGGGTCCGTGGCTGCAGACCGCGCCGGTGGACAGCACTGCCGACGACTCCGTTCCCGCTGCGGGAAAGCAAGGTACCGAACCGATCTTCGTCGGACTGACCAAGGCCGTGCAGGTACTGCTGACGCCTCTGACGAGCAGTGCCGCTCCCGAAAGCTTTGCGAGTGCGCCTGTTCCCGAGGTTCCTGTCGTCGAACTGCCCGCTGCTGACGCGCCGGCCGATGCTCCTGTTGCAGAGGCTCCCGCTCCCGCCGCCGCGGAACAGCCCCTCGGCTACACCCCGGCGTCGTCGAGCAAGCTACTGCGCCAGCAGGATCCGGCTCCCGTGGACCCCGCGGTACCGATCGAGCCTGCTCAGCCCGAAGCCACACCGGAGGTATCGGCAGACCAGTTGGCCTCGGCAGTGAACGACATCAGCGCCGTGCTCATCACTCCCGGCACGTCCCCGGCCGACTCCGCACTCAGTGACCTCGCCACTCCGGTGGCAGGCGATGCAGGCCCCAACGTCATCACCCGCGCCCAGTGGGGTGCCGACGAGTCGATCCGTTGTGCCACACCGACAATCGACGACTTCATCGGCGGTGCCACCGTGCACCACACCGCGGGCAGCAACGATTACTCCAAGTCCGAATCGGCCGAAATCGTCCGCGCCATCTACGCGTACCACGCGCAGACGCTCGGCTGGTGCGACATCGGCTACAACGCCCTCGTCGACAAGTACGGTCAGATCTTCGAGGGCCGCGCCGGTGGCCTGGACAAGCCGGTTCAGGGTGCCCATGCGGGCGGGTTCAACGAGAACACCGTGGGTGTCGCCATGATGGGCGACTACTCCACCGAGGATCCCTCGCAGGAGACCATCGACTCGGTCGGCAAGTTCCTCGGCTGGCGACTCGGCAAGGCCGGTCTGGATCCGAAGGGAACCACGACGATGACTTCCGAGGGAACGGATTTCACGTTCGTCGGCAAGGGCAAGACCGTCGACCTGCCGGTGATCTTCGGGCACCGCGACGTCGGCAACACCGAATGCCCCGGTGACGCCGGGTACGCCCGGCTCGGCGAGATCCGCGACATCGCGGCAGCCAATCTCGGCGGCGGCGGCGATGCCACACCGGCGTCACCCGATACGACCGGTACCGCTCCCGACACCGCGGTGACCGACCCGGCTCCGTCACGCCCGGGCACCGACGCCAGTTCCACTCTGGGCGACAACATCCCGGCGCTGGTCGCCGAGTTGCAGCGTCTGGCGTCGACCAGCCCGGTTGCTCAGAAGTGGTTGTCCTCGGGCGGCGAAACCGGCGCTCTGGGCGTACCGGTCAGCGGCCTGGTTCAGGTGAGCGGCGGCCGTGAGAAGGCGCAGTTCCAGAACGGCGAGATCATCACCAACATGGCAGGTCAGGCTGTGGCCGTCATCGGCAAGATATTCCAGCAGTACCTGCAGCAGGGTGGCGTCGACGGCGTCCTCGGCCTACCCATCACCGACGAGTTCACGGTGCCGGAGGGCTTCCGGACGGACTTCGAGAACGGTTCGTTGATCTTCAACGAGCTCACCGGAATCGTCACCACGGTGATCAAGACGTACAACGACACCTACAACGCGGAAATGCAGAACCCCGTCGCAGCACCGGTGGAGCCGGCACCCGTGCCGGAGCCTGCACCCGCGGGCTGACATTCCCACGACAGGGCCGAGTCACGGAAGGTGACTCGGCCCTTTCGCGCTCGCTGGGGAGTGTGGGCGGGCGGATCAGCGCGTCACCACCAGCGTTCGAGAACCTGCGCCACTCCGTCTTCCGCGTTGGTGACGGTCACTTCGTTGGCGGCCGCGACGGCAGCGGGATGCGCGTTGCCCATCGCAACGCCGAGTCCGACCATCGACAGCATCGGCACGTCGTTCGGCATGTCACCGAAGGCGACGATGTCCGATACGTCGACCGACAGCGTCTCGGCCACCTTGGCCAGTCCCGACGCCTTGGTGACCCCCGGGGCCGACAGCTCGATGAGTCCGTTGTCGGTGGAGAACGTCATGTCGGCGCGACCGGAGATCAGCGGCGAGAGAATGTCGGCCATGTGGCCGCTGGTGGATCCCGAGAGCCGGATCAGCAGCTTCACCGCGGGGACGTCGACGACGTCGTCCTCGGTCATCTCGACGTTGTCGGGGTTGAGCCACGCATGCTCGTAGCCGGGCGAACTGACGAACTGCGGTGTGGCCGAGTCGTGTGCGGTCTGCCCCACTCGCTCGGCGGCCAGACCGCAGCCGGGCAACGCGCGGTAGGCGACGTCGGCCAACCACTGCAGCGTCTCGACCGACAACGTCTCGGCGCTGAGCACGCGATCGGTGGCCGCGTCGTAGATCACCGCACCGTTGGCGCACACCGACATCGGTGCGTATCCCAACTGGTCGACGACGGGGTGGATCCACCGCGGTGGCCTGCCGGTGGACAGCACGAAGGGGACGCCGTCGGCCACCACGGCCGAGACGGCACGCTTGGTGCGGTCGGTGACGCGTTCATGCTGGTCGAGCAAGGTGCCGTCGACGTCGCTGGCAACGAGTCGGGGGGCGAGGCGGGTGGTGTTCGGCGCGTTGGTCATCGTGACGTCATTCTGCCCTAGTGTCGAAGAGAACTGTCTTCGACGTGGAAGGAACGGTAGATGACAACTGTGAACCGTCAGATCCGACTGGCTCAGCGCCCGGTGGGACGTCCCGACGACTCGACGTGGAATCTCACCGAGGAGCCGATTCCCACCCCGGGCGACGGCGAGTTCGTCGTCACCGTCGACTACGTCTCTCTCGACCCGGCGATGCGCGGCTGGCTCAACGACGCGCGCTCGTACGTGCCGCCCGTCGGGATCGGCGAGGTGATGCGGGCCCACGCCGTGGGACGGGTGCTGGAGTCGAGGAATCCTGATTATGCTGTCGGAGAGATCGTTTCGGGCTCGTTCGGCGTCACCGAGCATGCACTGTCGGACGGCACGGGGGTGCAGAAGGTCGACGAATCCATCGCACCGGCACCCACGTGGCTCGGAGCGCTCGGCTTCCCCGGGCTGACGGCGTACTTCGGCCTGATGGACGTCGGCAAGCTCACCGAGGGCGACACCGTGGTGATCTCAGGAGCCGCCGGTGCCGTGGGCAGCATCGCGGGTCAGATCGCGAAAGCCAAGGGAGCCAAAGTGATCGGCATTGCCGGTGGACCCGAGAAGTGCGCGTGGCTCACCGAAGAACTGGGCTTCGACGCGGCGATCGACTACAAGAACGAGTCGGTCTACAAGGGCCTGAAGGCCGCTGCTCCGAAGGGCATCGACGTGTACTTCGACAACGTCGGCGGCGAGATTCTGGACGCGGCCCTGTCGCGTCTACGCAAGGGCGCGCGAGTGGTGTTGTGCGGAGCCATCTCCGGCTACAACGCGACGGATCCGCAGCCCGGCCCGGCGCACTACCTGTCCCTGCTCATCAATCGTGCGTCGATGACCGGGTTCATCATCTTCGACTACCTCGATAGGTACCAGGAAGGTATCGATGCCCTGTCCGAACTGCTCAGCAGCGGCAAGATGACCGCACGCGAGCAGATAGAGATCGGCGGCGTCGCCGCCTTCGGATCGACACTGAACCTGTTGTTCGACGGAGCCAACACCGGCAAACTGGTTCTCGAGGTCGGCGAACGCCCCCACGACTCGGAATTATGACGGCCGCTCGTTCGTTGGAACCCATGTAACGATCGATAGAGCAAAAGGAGTAACGATGTCTGCAGCCACCGAAACCGCCATCCTCGCCGGAGGGTGCTTCTGGGGAGCCGAGGAGCTCGTCCGCAAGCTTCCGGGAGTGGTCTCCACCCGCGTCGGATACACCGGCGGTGAGGTTCCCAACGCCACGTACCGCAACCACGGCAACCATGCCGAGGGCCTCGAGGTCGTGTACGACCCCACCCAGACGACGTACCGGGATCTGCTGGAGTTCTTCTTCCAGATTCACGACCCCAGCACGAAGAACCGCCAGGGCAACGACATCGGTGCCAGCTACCGGTCCGCGATCTTCTACCTCAACGACGAGCAGAAGCGCGTCGCCGAGGACACGATCGCCGACGTCGACGCGTCGGGGCTGTGGCCGGGCAAGGTCGTCACCGAGGTAACCCCGGCAGGAGACTTCTGGGAGGCCGAGCCCGAGCACCAGGACTACCTGCAGAAGTACCCCGAGGGATACACCTGCCACTGGGTGCGTCCGGACTGGAAGCTGCCGCGTCGGGCAACCGCCTAATCAGTCTCACTTTCTGCTCCACTCCTCGCTTCCGTCAGCGGAATCCCGTTGATCGGGGTGTCGAGTGGAGCAGAAAGTGCGCTACACCCCCACCCGTTAGCAAGATCTTGCGACACTGATCCGGTGACCTCCGACAGAACTCCTCGGTCGATGGCCGACGTCCTTCGTTCGCCGCGCTTCTGGCTCGCTCCGATCCTCGTCGTCTCGGCGTTGATGTCGTTCCTCGCGGCCCTGTATCTGGGCGGCGTTCTCGATCCGCGGGGCAACTTGCACGACCTGCCCATCGCGATCGTCAACCAGGACGAGGGCGACACCCTGGCGGGCGAGCAACGCAATATCGGCAACGACATCGTCGACGGATTGATCCAGAACGTCGACTCCGAGAAGGTCGCTTTCCGCGAGGTCGGCCCGGCGCAGGCCGAGTCGCTGCTGTCCACGGCCGAGGTCTACGGCTCCATCGTCATCCCCAGTGATTTCACCAAGAGAATGGGAATCCTGGCGCAGGCGAGTGTGATTCCCGGTGATGTCGAGAAGCCGGTCATCACGGTGTACACCAATCCGCGGGCGGGCAGCTTCGGGATGTCGCTCGTGACCGGAGTGGCCACTCCGGCATTCGAATCGGTGAATCAGACCGTGGGCGAACAGATCACCGATCAAGTTCGCCGGCAACTCGGCGACACTCCGCTGGCGGGCGCAAGCGCACTGACGTTGGCGCAGCCGATCAATGTGATTGTTGCCCAGCACGATCCACTGCCCGACGGTACCGGCGGTGGCCTGTCTGCGTTCTACTACGCGCTACTGCTCGTCTTGGCGGGATTCACCGGTGCGACCATCGTCAGCACCCTCGTCGACGGCCTACTGGGGTTCACCCCCACCGAGATCGGCCCGAAGTACATTCACCGCGGACCCACCCAGATCAGCCGGTTCCAGACCCTCCTGGTCAAGTGGCTCGTGATGTTCGTACTCGCCATGCTCGTGTCCGGCCTGTACCTACTGATCAGCCATCTGCTCGGCATGCCCATAACCCATGCATGGACCCTGTGGATGTACGGCGCGTTCGCGATCACCGCCGTCGGCTTCACGGCGCTGGCGGTGATGTCTGCATTCGGCACAGCGGGGTTGCTGATCAATCTCATTGTCTTCATCATCCTGGCACTGCCGTCGTCGGGCGGCACGATTCCCCTCGAGGCGAGCCCGCCGATCTTCACGTGGCTGGCGCAATTCGAGCCGATGCATCAAATCTTCCTCGGTACCCGATCGATCCTGTATTTCAACGCCTCGCCCGACGCCGGCCTGCTGCATTCGGTGGGTATGACGTCTCTCGGCCTGCTCATCGGGCTCGTGTTCGGCCTGGCGTTCACCCTTCTCTACGACCGAAAGGGCCTCGACAGGAGCCTCGATTCTCCGGGTGTTATCAGCTGACGCCGGTACACTCGATCCAATGCTTGCTGTTGATCCGGCCGGGAGCGTGGCACCCCGACGTGCCGTCCGCGCTTACTTCGACGTCGCCATCGTCGTTCTCGTACTCGTCGGCACCAACCTCATCGCGCACTTCACCACGGCGTGGGCCAGTATCGCGACGGTTCCTATCGCCGCAGTTCTGTTGGTCGTTCTCTCGAAGCGCCGTGGCCTGGGCTGGGCCGAATTGGGCCTGTCACCGAAACAGTGGAAGACGGGTTCGCTGTACGCGCTGGGAGCCGTCGGAATCGTCCTCGCGGTTGTCGCGATCGGCGCGCTGCTGCCACTGACCCGCCCGTTCTTCATGGCCGATCGGTACGCGACCGTCTCGGCCGCTGTGATCGCGTCGATGATCGTCATTCCACTGCAGACCGTGATCCCGGAGGAGCTCGCGTTCCGCGGGGTTCTGCACGGAACGCTGGGCCGCATCTACGGTGCACGGGGCGTGTTCGCGGCAGGGTCACTGCTGTTCGGGCTGTGGCACATCGCGTCCTCCCTCGGCCTGACGGCAGGCAATGTCGGACTCAGTGGGTTCCTCGGCGGTGGGCTGTTCGGACAGATCGTCGGAATCGGGCTGGCCGTCATTGCCACGGCCGCGGCCGGCGTGGTCTTCACCTGGCTACGCAGCCGCAGCGGAAGTCTCATCGCACCCATTGCCCTGCACTGGTCGCTCAACGGACTCGGCGCACTGGCCGCCGCCCTCGTATGGCACGCATCGATGAGCTGAAACCGATGAAAGACGATCTGCACCAGTATCTGCGCATCGCACGCAAGAACATGCTGTGGAAACTCGACGGCCTGACCGAGTACCAGAAGCGTCGGCCGATGACCCCCACCGGCACCAATCTGTTGGGCATGATCAAGCACCTGGCGATCGTCGAATATGGTTACTTCGGAACCACTTTCGGACGGGAGTTTCCAGCTCGTTTCGCGGAACTGGAGGCATCGGCCATGGCCCGGCTGAATTCCGACATGTGGGCCACTGCCGATGAGTCATCCGAATCCATAGTCGCCTTGTACCGCGAGGCCTGGACGCATGCCGACGAGACCATCGATTCACTCGACCTGGACTCAGTCGGACGCGTCCTGCACTGGCCGGTGGAGAAGCAAGAGGTCACGTTGCATCGCGTACTGGTGCACATGTGTATCGAAACGAATCGACATGCCGGGCACGCAGACATACTGCGCGAATTGATCGACAATTCCGTTGGACTGCGCCTCGGCAACGAGAACATGGCCGACGGCGACGCAGCGTGGTGGGCGCAATACCGATCCGAGCTGGAAACCGTTGCGCGACAAGCTGATGAAGTTCATCCGACGACATGACGGATTGACCTACCAGTTCGTTCGAGACAGAGACTCCCATGGATTCCAGTCGTACCGAAGAATCGATGCGGACATCTTCTGCCGACGGCTCCCCGGCTACGGCTGGGTGGTGTGTGATGCAGCAGAGTCCGAGATCTGGAGCAGACCGTTCGACAACGCAGGCTTCGGCGATCGACCGCCGGAAGGCGTGTGGGTAAGCCGTAAGGGAGATAAATCGTACGTGTACGACTGCGTGGCGGGTTGATACCACAGGGCACCGACAGGTTGCCGATCGCGAATCCTTATGCAGGGCAATAGTTTTCGATTCGACTATCATTGTGTATCGAACGCAAGTTCGATACACTTACACCCATGACCACAGAGATCTGGCAACTGAGCGAGACAGAACTCCTCGCCGACGCTGCTGATGTCTCCCACCAAATACAGTTGATGGAAGCCCGGCGTATCGCCCTCGTCGCCGACATCGACACCCGCATCTCCCGCGAGAAACTCGGCTTCCCCGGCCCCGCCGGGTGGCTGACCTCCACCACCCTGCTCAGCCCCGGCAAAGCCGCCAAGATCGTCGCCCTCGGGCGCGGACTGAAGAACTTCCCCGACATCGCCGACGCCGTCAACACCGGCGTCATGACCGTCGACCACGCCGCCCTGATCCTCACCTTCGCCGAAACACCACCGAAAAACCTCCCCCAAGAAGGCCAAGACATCGCCCGCGCCGCCATGATCACCGCTGCGACCGGACCACAAGCGCGCACCGGCCGCATCCGCGAAGCGATCACCAAACTCGAAGACACCTACGGTGGCAAGAAACCACCACCCGAAGACACCGACCGCAACGAACTCTTCGCCTCGAAAACCCTGAACGGGCGGTTGGCGTTGAAAGGTGACTTCGATGCCATCACCGGAGAAAAACTCCTCACCGCACTCTCACCCCTGACCGAACCCCACCCCGCCGTCGACGGCACCGAGACACCCAGAACCGGAGACGACCGCAGCCCCGCCCTACGCAGAGCCGAGGCGTTCGGGCAGATCATCGACCACTACCTCGCTACGAAAGACCGCCCCACCGAAGGCGGCGAAAAACCCCACCTCAACCTGCACATCCGATTGCAGGACCTCACCAACCTCCGCAACACTGCAGCAGGCGCAGGCGTGGACAACAACGAGAATGGCAGCACCGCAAACGAATCCGGAAACGAGACCCATGCAGCCACCGCCGATCGCGGCGCGTATCGGGACTTGTTCGGCGACGGCACCACTGTCGGCTGGCTGCCCTGGATGGGACCGCTCTCCCGCAACTCGTCCCGGCAGTTGGCGTGTGATTGCATCCTCACCGCGATCGTCATGGACGAGAACGGATCCCCGATCAATTTGGCCCGTACCGCCCGCACCGTCACCGCCAAACAGAAACGCGCCCTCACCGCCCGCGACCACGGCTGCGCCTTCCCCGGGTGCGGGAAACCCGCCGCCTGGACGGAGGGGCATCATATTTGGCACTGGACCGACGGCGGCCCGACCGACATGAACAACCTGGTTCTGCTCTGCGGCTTCCACCACCGACTCATTCACCACAGTGACTGGGAAGTGTTCATCGGCACCGACAACCACCCCTGGTTCATTCCACCTGCCACCGTCGACCCATACCGAGAACCCCGACAATCCCACGCCCGAGCCGGCCCACACATCGCATAACCCGGCCACCTGCCACCCGCGCAAACCGAGACCAGCCCCGCACCGAGAACACGGTGCGGGGCTGGAAGAGATTGGGCTCAGGAACCCGAGGGAGCTGCCGGCGGTGCGGGAGGAGTCGCACCATCAGCGGGAGCCGGCGGTGCAGGCGGAGTCGCGCCATCAGCCGGAGCCGGCGGTGCAGGCGGAGTCGCACCGTCTTCCGGTGCACACACTGCACCACCCGGGCCACCTGCGCCCGGTCCACCCTTACCCGGACCGCCCTCAGCTGGGCCGCCCTTTCCCGGGCCTCCCGCGGGCGGTGCCGGTGGCGTTGCCCCGTCACCCGGTGCCGGCGGCGTCGGAACCGCGGGGGCCGTCGAACCGTCACCGGAATCCGGAGCTGAAGGAGTCGCAGGTACCTCGGATGCATCCAAGCCGCCACCACCGTCGGTTCGCTGCCCGAGGGCGGACGACGACGCGACCGTGGACACGCCAGGCGAGACGTCGGGCCCGGTGGCGGCGAACACTGCTGCCGTCACCAGGGCTCCGACGGCAAGACCCGCTGCTGCGGTCGCGGCCAGCGGTACCCGTCCCTTCCAACGCTTCGGCTTGTTCTCCCGAACTGCGCCGACCTCGGCACTCGGGGCGGGCTCGGGGTTCGATGCGGCGGGAATCGGCTGGGTCTGATCGTTCACGTTCACTCCTTGTTCGGACTGTCTCGTTCGTTTCGTTCTGTCACCGACATTGCCGCCGCTAGCTGAAGTCACCCTGAAGCTGGGCGCATCTTCAGGATCACTTCAGCTGGTGGGTGACAATCGAGGCATGACATACAGTTCCGCTCCCCGGGTGATGGTGGTGGAGGACTCCTTGCCCATTCGGGAAGCGCTGGTGGCCGCGTTCGAGGACTCGGGATTCACCGCCGCATCCCTGCCCGACGGCGACGACTTCGAGACCACGATGGCAGGCTTCCGGCCCGATGTGGTGATCCTCGACGTGATGCTGCCCGGTGCGCGAGACGGTTTCGTACTCATCGATGTAGTCCGGCAGAGCACCGATGCAGGCATCATCATGGTCACCGCCAAAGATCAGCTGTCCGACCGACTGCGCGGACTCGGTGACGGTGCCGACGACTACGTGGTCAAGCCATTTCAGCTCGACGAGGTGGTTGCCCGCGCAAAATCCGTGTTGCGCCGCCGCGGTCGGTCTTCCGACGCAGTCCAGGTCGGCGATCTACTGGTCGACGAGCCCGCCGGAGTGGTCACTCGCGCAGGTCAGGTACTCGATCTGACGGCGACAGAGCTTCGCCTGGCCACGTTCTTGGTCGCACAGCGCGGACGCACGGTCTCCAAGACGTCCATCCTCGAATCGGTCTGGGGCTACGGCGCGTACGACGGCAACCTGGTGGAAGTTCACATCAGTGCGTTGCGTCGCAAGATGGAAGCCCATGGGCCGCGGTTGATCCATACAGTCCGCGGCCTCGGTTATGCATTGCGGGCTCCGCAGTGACGCGGACGCCTACCCCATCGCTTCGGATGCGGGTGGTCGCCACCGTTGTCGTGTTGTTCGCGGTGTTGCTGGTGATCGTCGGATCCTCGGTGGATGTTGTTCTCGGCCAACAGCTTCGGCGTGATTTGGAAGCACGGTTGTCGGACAGATCAACCCGTGCCGTCGAGCTCGTGGAGAGCGGCGTCGGACCCGAGGATCTGGTGCAGGCCCTTCAGGGTGACGCCATCAGAGTTCGCGTCACCGCTGCGGACGGCACGGTGTACGGCGCTCCCGGCAGCGGACCACCCGAGCCGAATGCCCGGCCGGCTACCCCAGCTCCGCCTGCCGGACAGTCGAAGGCTCCCGGCCCTCCCGGACCACCCGATCCTCCAGCGCCCCCGTCTGATTCGTTCGAGATCACCGAACCTCTGCCCGATGGTTCGACGCTGTCGCTCCTCGGTGATACCACCGCGATCGCCGACGTTCGGCGTCAACTTCGCATCCTGATGCTGGGGGCGGGAGCCGTGACGCTGCTGTTGGCCGCGGCTGCTTTGATCTTTGCCGTGCGACGAGCACTGTCCCCGCTGGACTCCATGACCTCGGTAGCGCGTCGAATCACCAACGGCGACAGGGGTAGACGTCTGATTCCCACAAAACCGAACACCGACCTCGGCCGCACGGCATCGGCCGTGGACGAGATGCTCGACGCCCTCGAGAACGCCGAACGACGCGAGGCCTCGGCCGCACGCACAGCCAAGCTCGCCGAGGAGGACATGCGCCGGTTCCTGGCCGATGCCGCACACGAGCTGCGCACTCCGGTCGCCGGCATCTCGGCGTTGGCGCAGTCGCTGCAGCGCGATGCCGAGCAACGCCCCGATCGAGTCGCACGCTGGAGCGAGTTACTGGTCGGCGAATCCGCCAGAGCATCACGACTCGTATCCGACATGCTCGATTCCGTTCGCGCAGAAAGCACTTCGGACCTCGAGCTGACCGATTCCGACCTCGCCGACGTCACCCGCCGCACGGTAGAGAGAGCAGCTCTGCTCAGCCCACACATTCGGTTCGATATCGATGCGGCGCAACCAGTTCCGGTTCGAGTGGACGTAGGCCGCATCGAGCAGATTCTGTCGAACGTGCTCGACAACGCCGCTCGATTCACGCCGTCCAACGGCACAATTCGGGTAGCGGTCGGCATGGATTCACAGGCGGTCGTCACCGTCGACGACGAAGGGCCCGGTGTCCCAGAAGCAGACCGTGAGCGCATCTTCGAGCGGCTCGTCAGACTGAACTCCGCACGCGACCGCTCCTCCGGCGGCGTCGGGCTCGGGCTCTCGATCGCACGGACGCTCGCTCGCGCCCATGGCGGTGAACTGGTTTGTGTCGCAGGGCCTACAGGTGCCAGATTCCGCCTGTCACTTCCTAGCCTCACGGGTCGTTCCGCGGGCTCCACTCTGACGAACGGCCGATAGCTACTCGACGATCAGGTCCATCAGCAGACTGTCGTGCCAGCCATCGGGGCCCTTCTCGTACTTGCGCATGATGCCGACCGGCTCGAAACCGACTGCGCTGTAACAGGCTATCGCTACCGCGTTGTCGGCAGCCGGGTCGATCACCAAGCGGTGGTGCCCCAGATCGACTGTCAGGTAACGCACGAGCGTACCGACGGCGTCCTTTCCGACGCCGCGGCCGTGCACAGCCGGATCCAAGAAGATGTCGATCGACGCATGCCGGTACATCGGATCCGGTTCTTCGAAGTACTGGATCAATCCTCCTGCGGCACCGTCGAGTTCGACAATCATCCGGACCGCCTCCGGGTCGTCGAACGGCCAGTTCTCGTCGGCGTCCTCGTCGCCCCACCGCGTGTACACCTCGGGGGTGTGCAGAATTCGGCGTAGCTCCGGCACATCCTCGGCGGCGACGGGCCGTAGCACTACCCGTTCACCGCGGAGCTTCATCGCACAGTTCTACTCGGCGCGCTTGGCCGCACGTGCCGCCAAGTCCTGGGCGTCGAGCTTGTCGGCTTCCTCCAGAGTTGGGGCACTACCGCCGAGTCGGGCCGGCACCCAGTACGCGCCGGGCTCGTGGTGGTAGTTCTCTTGCAGTTCGAGCAGCATCTTCTGCATCACCGCGCGTAGCTTGTCGGTCAGTTCGTTCGGCGGCCCGACCGGCGGAATCGGCTCACCCACAGCAATGGAGATCGGAGTGTTGGTGCGGCCCAATCGCTTCGGAAAGCCCTTGGTCCACACGCGCTGCGCGCCCCAGATGACCGTCGGAATGATGGGGACGCCGGCTTCGATAGCCATGCGCGCTGCACCGGACTTGAATTCCTTGATCTCGAAGCTTCGGCTGATGGTGGCTTCGGGATACACGCCCACGAGTTCGCCGTTGCGCAGTCTCTCCACGGCAGACTTGTAGGACTCGGCACCCGCGCCACGATCGACGGGGATGTGCCGTAGCGCACGCATGACGGGGCCGGAGATCTTGTTGTCGAAGACTTCCTTCTTGGCCATGAAGCGGATATAGCGCTTCACTCGCCGCGGTGGTAGTCCGGCGTAGGTGAAGTCCATGTATCCGGTGTGGTTGACGGCGATGACCGCTCCACCGGTAGCAGGGATGTGTTCCTCGCCCTCGACCTCGAACTTCAGGCCCTCGAACGCGAACACGGTGCGAGCGATGCCGATGACTGATCGGTAGACGGGTTCCACAGTCGGTTAGCGTAGTCGGTGGACGAGGCCGGAGAAAAGGTCCACCGAAAGTGCGGTCGGGTCGTGCGCAGTTCGGTGAAAGAGCTACGGGGGAGAGAAACACGTGAAGAACAGAGCGGCACCACCGCGGCGCAGCCGAGTCGGCCGAACCGCGCTGCCGCTGATCGCGACGATCGCGCTGGTCGGTGCCTGCGATTCCGCGGTCGGGATCCCATCCGATCAGGCCGCCTCGCCGAGCAGCACCGTCGAGTCCACAGTCGAGTCCACAGACGACGAGTCGGCCGCCCAGCTATCGGCGTCGACCACAGCCACCACCCCGGCACCCCCGCCCATCCCACCGGGGCCACCCGTCGGCGAAGCCCCCGGCAATCCCCAGGCCGCGGCGGCGCTGCGCCCGTTCGTCAACGATCTCACCGGCGGCGGCATCGGTGTCGTCACGGCAAAGTGCTGGACCGTCCCGCCCACCGACATCCCGACGATGTATTTCGACACCGACGCCATCCTCGGTGCTGTGGCTGCTCCCGCCGTCGACGGTCAGTACGCGGTGACGTGGACCGGGCCCACTGCAATGGTCGCCATCAAGCGCAGCGAGATCGCGTCCGGCTACGCCTGCCCTGCCGTCTACCCCACCGGCACCGCCCCGGTGTTCGACGCGGCGGACGCGGCGTACACCGTCGATCGCTATCTGGGACGCATCGCCGGCATTCCGGTCAACCGGGACGACGTGGAGGAGCGCTACCCACTCGTGTGCGAGAGCCGCGGCACGTGGGATCCGAACGGCACCGGGTCACCTACTGCCCCACCGCTGGCCCAGAACCCGGCGATTCTGCCGAGCATCACCTCGTTCGATCCCGACAGCGTGTTCGTCACGGCTCAGAACGGCATCTACACGCAGGTCAATGCCGACATCATCGATGCCTCGGGGGCGTACCAGAACCGCACGTTCGTCTTGACCGTCGGCGGCGAGGGCTACTGCATCGGCGACATCGCCTGAACCTGCACTGCTACTTCAGGACGTCGGTCCCGACGAAAGGCACGAGGGCTTCCGGCACCCGGACGGTGCCGTCGGCCTGCTGATGGTTCTCCAGGATTGCCACGATCCAACGCGTGGTGGCGAGGGTGCCGTTGAGGGTCGCGGCGATCTGAGGCTTGCCGTTCTCGTCGCGGTACCGCACGCCGAGGCGTCGGGCCTGGAAGGTGGTGCAGTTCGAGGTCGAGGTCAGTTCTCGGTATGCCTTCTGGGTAGGAACCCATGCTTCGCAGTCGAATTTGCGCGCGGCCGACGATCCGAGGTCTCCGCCGGCGGTGTCGATGACGCGATACGGCAACTCGACCGCGGCGAGCATTTCCTTCTGGTACTCGAGCAGCTTCTGGTGCTCGGCGGCCGCGTCCTCGGGCTTGATGTACGAGAACATCTCGATCTTGTCGAACTGGTGGACGCGCATGATGCCGCGGGTGTCCTTGCCGTAGCTGCCCGCTTCACGGCGGAAGCACGACGACCAGCCGGCGTAGCGCTTGGGTCCGTCGGCGAGGTCGATGATCTCACCCGAGTGGTAGCCCGCGAGAGCAACTTCCGAGGTTCCGACGAGGTAGAGATCGTCGGCTTCGAGGCGGTAGATCTCGTCGGCGTGTGCACCGAGGAAGCCGGTTCCCGACATGATCTCCGGCCGCACGAGCACCGGCGGGATCATCATGGTGAACCCGTTCTTGACGGCCTTCTGCGCGGCGAGCTGCAGCAGACCCTGCTGCAGCAGCGCACCGTAGCCGGTCATGAAGTAGAAGCGCGAGCCCGAGACCTTGGCGCCGCGTTCCATGTCGATCAAGTTCAGCGACTCACCGAGCTCGAGGTGGTCCTTGGGCTCGAAATCGAATTCCGGGATTTCGCCGACCGTCTCGAGCAGTACGAAATCGTCCTCGCCGCCTGCGGGAGTGCCGTCCTGAACGATGTTGGAGATCGCGCGGTGTGCCGTGTCGAGAGCTGCGTCGGCCTCGGCCTCGGCGGCCTGCGCGGCCTTGACCTTGGCGGCGAGTTCCGATGCCCCGGCGAGCAGCGCGGGACGATCCTCGGCCGATGCCTTTCCGACCTTCTTGCCCAGCGCTTTCTGCTCGGCGCGCAGCTGATCTCCGGCGAGCACGGCGGCCCGGCGGGACGCGTCGGCACCGAGAAGCACGTCGACGAGAGCGGGGTCCTCACCTCGGGTGCGCTGCGAGGCGCGCACGGCGTCAGGATTTTCGCGAAGGAATTTCAGGTCGATCACGAGAGGGAACCTTACTTGCCGAGCAACCCCAGGTAGTCCTCGCGTCCGAACATCGCGGCGGCATCGATGGCCGAAGGGTGACCCCCGTGCGGATCGGCTGCTCCGTCGACGAGCACCTGCACCACCGCGTCCTCACCCTTGAACACCGCGCCTGCCAGCGGCGTCTGGCCCTTGTCGTTCGGCTTGTTCACGTCGGCACCGCGGTCGACCAGCACGCGCACCGCATCGGCATGCCCGTGATATGCGGCAAGCATGACCAATGTGTCTCCGGACTCGTTGCGCAGATTCACCGGAACGCCCGCGTCCACGTAGCTCGCCAAACCGGCTGCATCGCCGGTGCGCGCCATCGTGAACAGTCGGCCGGCCAGCTCGCTGAGGTCGTCGTCACCTGTCGGGTCGCTCATGAGGACCGAACATACTCGGGCATGATGGAGGCGATGTCCGAGAACGAAACAGACCCCCCAGAGAGCCGGAATCGGCGAACTCTCTCCGCAGCGACCGCCCGACGTGGGCTTGCCATGGTTGCGGTCGGTGCAGTGCTGGCCGCGGGTGCGACGGCATTCCTATCCGACGGGTTCTCGGCCCCCGAGAAGATCACCACCCATTCGGTGGCCAGCGGTCCGGTGACCGCCGGACCCGTATCGGCATCCTCGTTCGGTGCAGCCGATCCTGGTACGTGCCTGCAATGGACGCCCACCGACGATCCGGAGACCGACCGACAGGATCTCGCCGAAGTGTCGTGCGCCGATCCTCATCGCTTCGAGGTCGCTCGCGACATCGACATGAGCGTCTACCCCGGGGTCGAGTTCGGTCCCGGTTCGCAATACCCCGGATCCATTCGGTTCGGTCAGTTGCGTGACGAACACTGCACGTCCGCCGTCGACGACTACGTCGGTGCCAAGTTCGATCCCAACGGACTCTTCGGTGTCGGGCTGATGTTCCCCAGCCAGGCCGGGTGGGCAAAGGGCGAGCGGACCCTGCGCTGCGGAGTGCAGATGCCGTCGAACACCGGAGCTCTGCTGGAGATGACCGGTTCGATCCTCGACCAGGACCAGTCCAAGGTCTGGCCCACAGGCACCTGCATCGGCATCAATCAGAACGTGCCTGCCGATCCGGTGGATTGCTCGGCACCGCACGCCTTCGAGGTCGCCTCGGTGATCAACCTGACTCAGCAGTTCCCCGGCGGACACCCGTCCGAGGGCGATCAGGACGCGTACCTGGAAGGCACCTGCACCGACGCCGTCAACGGCTATCTCGGCTCGGACACGGCCCTGCGCGACAAGACGCTGACCCTGTTCTGGGACACCATCGACGTCGCGAGCTGGCTCGCCGGCAGCCGTCAGGTTACGTGTTCGGTGGGCAAGGAACTCGATTCCGGCGGCTTCGCGACCATCGTCGGCAGTGCCAAGGGCGACATTCTCATCAACGGTGCAGCGCCTGTCCCACCGCCATCGGCTCCCGACGGCCGCGCGCTGCCCACTCCGCTGCCCGGTGCTGCTCCGATCACCACCGGAGGCTGACATCCCCACCCACATGACCCGCGTCGACTTCGAAGAAGCCGTGTCCGACGCCCTCGACACCCTGCCGCGCGAGCTCACCGACTTCATGAACAACGTGGTCGTTCTCGTCGAGGAGGAACACCCCACCGAAGATATCCTCGGGCTGTACGAGGGCATCGCGCTGACCGAGCGTTACGAGTACAGCGGTCACCTGCCGGACGTCATCACGATCTACCGCAAGCCGATCCTCGAGATGGTCGACGACGAAACCGAGGCTCGACGCGAAATCGCCATCACCGTGGCCCACGAAATCGGACATCACTTCGGTATCGACGACGAACGTCTGCATCAACTCGGATTCGGCTGAGCGCACTCGCTCACCCCGACCGCGTGTCCCTGCTCGCGCTCACCTCGATCACACCCCCGGAACGCGTGAATGGACCATTGCATGCGTCTGAGCGATGCAATGGTCCATTCACCCGGACCGACCAGGGCCACCCGCACCGCGTCAATGGCACTTTGCACACGTCTCGGCGGTGCAATGGTCCATTGACGCGGACGCTGGGCTACGCCGCAACTGCCTCTCGGCGAACAGGTCGGACTGCGCGGTCGGTGAGGAACGCGAAGCCCAATCCCAGGGCCAGCCACAGGGTTGCCTGCGTAGCCAGTGACGACAGACGGAATTCCCACAGCAGGGTTGCCGGGAAGTCCGATCCCACCTCGTTGATTCCGGGCAACGGTGCATAACCGATGCCGACGATCACCAGGAACGCCACGATCGGTGCGCCTACGCGGGCCGCCACCGAATGCTGCGATGCCACGACCTTCGCGACGTAGATTCCAACTCCAACGGCCAACAGACCGAGAATCACCGACGCCAGCCACAGCCAGGTGCGCTGGGAGATGGTCTCCGGATCTCCGACGGCCGGCGGATTGGCCGGGTACTTGAAGAACGGCACTGCTTCGATGGCCAACCACCCGGCACCGGCACCGACGAGCGCGAGAACCGAGCCCGGGAGGGAGCTGAAGCGTCGGGCATAGTGCAGTGCCGACGCGAAGATCGCGCCCAATGCCAGGCCTGCGAGTCCGGTGGCGAGGAACAGTCCGACGCGTTGTCCGTCGCGACTGACGAGCGCCTCCTCGCCGTGCGAGTGCGCGGCCGGCGTGTCGGAGTCGGCGTGATGTGCCTCGCCTGCTGCCTCCTCGATGGAGATGGCCGAATCGATGTGCGGTTCACCGACGACGAAGGCGACGGCTCCGGCGAGCAGGCCCGCGACGAGACCGGCGAGCAGACCTCGCAGCAACAGCTGGACGAACGTTCCCTGCAGCGTCGGGCCGGGTGTGGTGTCGCTCAGTGGCATGGCAGGCCCAGCAGGTGGCGGCCGTCGTGCATCAGTTCGTGCATGTACATCCCACTGCGGGAGATTGCGCCCTGATCGAATCCGACGAGGTAGAGCACGACGAAGGCGAGCAGAATCGTTGCGGCGACGATGACGGCGAGTGCGGCCGACTCCGTCGTATTACTGGGTGCGTGAATGATTGCCATGGTGTCCTCCTGGGATATGCGTCCCGTAGTCCCTTCCGAAGAGAAGGGACGGCCATGCGATGTACGAGTTTTCTGGCTTTCGAATTCGGACATATGCCCGACGTCGATCACAGTGGCGCAACCGTTCCGGATTTTCACCGGATTACCTGCGTACATCGCGTCTAACCTGCGAACTGTGGCACCGAACGCGACGCTGTGTCAATCGCTGTCGTGACCGACCTCAGCTCGATGCCAGAATGACCACTGCGTCACGATGACACCAGGCTGCGCCACAATGACACGGTGCCTGCGCCCGTGACCCGACTGATGTTGGTGAGCCACGCCAGGACCGCCGCGATGCGCACCGGTCGATTCCCCGGCGACGAGCCATTGGACGACGCGGGAGTTCGAGACCTTGCTGCGGTGACCGACATTCCCCGAGCCGACCGCGTCCTGTCCGGCCCGGAATCTCGATCGATGTCCACAGCGCAGGTTTTCGGCACCGACATCTCGGTCGAGCCCGCGTTGGCCGACATCGCCTACGGCCGGTGGTCCGGACTCGAGATGACCGATCTACCCGACGCCGACGCGATGGCGTGGCTGAGCGATGCGGCGTTCGTGCCGCCGGGCGGCGAGTCTCTGGTCGCGTTGTTCGCTCGCGTGCAGAGATGGCTCGACGATGTCGGTACGACGCCCGGGCGCACGCTGGCGGTGACCTCCCCCGCTGTGATTCGGGCCGTCGTGGTGTTGGTGTTGGAGGCTCCGGTTCGGTCGTTCTGGCGGGTCGACGTGTCGCCGCTCAGCCGCACATCCGTCAGTCGTCGTGGCGGCGCGTGGACGATCGGTGCGGTGGCCGAGAAGTCGATCTGAATATTTCTCGCGTCGATGGAACCAAACCGAGCACGGTGGCGTCCTACCTACCGACAGTGGAAGTTCTTCGATCAGGGGGCGTGGCTCATGACCGTCATCAAGGTGGATCCGGTGGCACTGCAGCTCGCTGCTTCGGAGCTCGATGCGGTCGCCGCCAGGTTGCAGGCCGCCGTCACCGCAACGGCGATCCCCGTGCGGCCACTACCGCCGGGCACCGACGAGGTCTCTCTGCTCACCGAACGATTCTTCGGTACCGCAGCAGATACCTTCGGACCTGCCGCAGCACAAGGTATTTCAGAGCTGCACCGCGCCGCCGAGGAACTACGGAAGCAGGCCGCGGACTACGTGGCCACCGACGACGACACAGCAGGCGGCCTACCCGGCCTACCCGGCATCTGACGCTCGTACCGAACTCGACCGCACTACAACTCGACCGCATCACAACAAGACGACGCAGGGCTCGAACATCATGGGGGCTAGAGGATGACGCTCGGAGTGACAGGTGTGGTGTGGCTGCCGCGCACGGCAACGGGAAATTCGACCCGACTGCTCGGACCGGGTCCGGTGCCGTTGCATGTCGCCGGCGGCGCGTGGGGTTCGGTTGCTGCGGCGTTCACGGAGGCGTCGGCCAGTATCGCCGCTGTCACTGCGGCGTTGACCGCCGGGTGGGAGGGCGATTCGGCCCTCCTCGCTCAGGCCGCGCTCGCACGTTTCGCAACGTGGACCGGCGTAACGGCGCTGAAAGCGGTCGCGCTGTCGGTCGAGGCCCCAGCCGCGGGGACCACCTATGGCGTGGCGCTGGCGACCATGCCGTCACTGGTGGAAATCGGTGTCGTGCAGGCCGCCAAGGTCACCGCAGCCTCGACGGGCGGCGCGCTGAACGGCAGCTACGAGGCAGCCGAGGTGGCAGACCGGTTGCTCGACATCCGGGCAGCCCTGGTGATGGAGGGTTTCGAGCTGGTCAACTCGCACCGCATCGTCAAGACCACCTTCGATCATCCGCCCGCGATCGTGTCCGATTCCGGTAGCGGCCTCGGAAAATTCGCCAACGGTGCGGTGATGACCTCACCCGTTCAGGCTGCGATCGGCGGCCTGATGGCGGCAACACAGAATCCCGGAGTGGCCGCGGCCGCCGGACAGATCGGTAGCGCTGCCACCTCCATCGCCAGCACCGGTGTGTCCACCGTGGCCACTGCAGCGTCCAACATCGGGTCGACGGCACTGTCCGGCGGATCCGGGGTGGGCGGCGGTCACGGATTCGCGCCCGGCGGTTCGGCGTCTGTCGCGGTCGGCCCGGCTTCCACGCGTCCGGTCTCGTTCGGGGCCGGAGGTGCCGGCCTCGGGGGCGTCGGCGGTGCCGGAATGCCCGGGTCTGCGTTGGGTCCTGCCGGTGGTGGTGCGGCCGGTAGTGGTTCGGCGCTCTCCGGTGCAGGCCAGGGCGGCCCTGCCAACGCGTTCGGCGCACCCACCGCAGCCGACGGCCTCGCACAGCGTGGAACCGGCGGGGCGGGCGCTCCGGCGTCGGGCACGCGCGGGCAGGCCGAGGACGACGAACACGAGACCCCGGACTATCTCAAGCAGTTCGAGCACTTCGCCGACGGCCGTACCGTCGCACCGTCCGTCATCGGTGCGGATCCGGCCCTGCCTGTACCCGATACCACCGGAAACGGCCGTTGATCGACTTGGGAACCGTGCCGGTGGGCCACACACTGCCGAACGCCGCGCTCGGTGTGGACGAGATGGACTTCCTGGTCGACGAGCTGTCCATCGCCGAACTACCCGTCGTCCTCGACGTGTTTCCGCGCTTCGACGACGTCGCTGCCCGCGATCGCGCCCTCGGTCGTGGCCGCGCCGCACTGGACAACGTCGGCCTGATCACCGGCGGCCGTGTTCACGAGGATCTGCAGCAGTGGATGCGGGTACTCGAACAACCGCACTGGTACGTCTCGGCGCGCGTGTTCGACGTCGAAAACGACGAGCCCGCTCCCACCACCCGGATCTGCGTTGCGTCCGACGACCGGATCACGGTGTCCGCGGTGCGGCGAGAGAGCGTCGTCACCATCCGCGTCATCCACGGCGACCCGGCCCGAGACCTCGCTGCGACGATCGGCTCCGCCACGCCGTTCGACCCTGGCCACATCAACGCTCCCACCGCATTGTTGGCCGAGGCCCTCGATGCCGCACCGAGCGATGTCGGGTCAACCGCATCCCGCCTCGGCCGCGTCGGAATAGCCGACGATCGCGCGTCGGCCCTTGCATCGGCAATGGCCACGTGCGCCGGGAGAACAGAGATCACGGCTGTGGCACCCAGACACGGCACCCGGCACGTGGCCGGTAGACCCGTCGCCCTGTTCGACACCCGAGCCGGACGCATCGTCGCCACCTCCACCCTGGCCGCCGACGGCACGTCCTGGAGCTCAATGACCGGTGCCACGGACCGCAAGGTGACGGCGTCGCTGACCGAGTTGATCGAGTCGGCTCGGGAACACCGGGTTTGACGAGCTCAGAGTCTGACGAGCTCAGAGTCTGACCGGCTCAGCTGATCGGGTTGTCGGCCTTCTCGCTGCCCTGGCCCTCGAACGGCGGCAGGAATGTTCCCCACCTTCCGCAGGCCCAACCCCCGTCGGGCAGCGGCAACAGCTCCACGGTCTGGGTGTTGTCCAAATGATTGTCGGCCGCGAACGTGCCGTCGACGCCGGCCAGTACGGCCGCGACCAATCTGATGGCGGCACCGTGGCTCACGACGACGACATCGCCGGCCGTGTCGTCGCCGAGGTACTGCGCGCGCAGCGCGTCGAGCACCGGCACATAACGCGCCAGCACCGAGTGCCCGCTGTCTCCGCCCGACACCGCCGCCGCCAGATCGCCGGTGTGCCAGCGATGGAAGACCTCGGTGAACTCCCGATGGGCATCGGGGTCGTCTCGATCTTCGAGATCTCCGGCGTAGGTCTCCTGAATTCCTTCGGTCACCACGAGGGGAACCCCGGTCGCCCGCTCGATGTAACCGGCAGTTTGCTTCGCGCGCAACGCAACCGAGGACACCAGCACGGCAGGTGGGTGCCCCACCCAAGTCCGGGCATAGCTCTCGGCTTGCTGGTGACCCAGCTCGGTCAACTCGGCTCCGGGCGGCGCGGTATCGAGCACCTTCGCGACGTTGGCTTTCGTCTGACCGTGTCGCACCAGAATCAGCTTGCCCATCACAGATCACCGCGTCCGGCGCGAATATCGCTGAGCCACTGCACGTGCTCGTCGATCGGCGGCGGCACCGATCCACCCGTTCCCGTTGCGATGGGCCACGATCCGAGGAAACGCAGCGGCATCTTGCGATGGAAGGCCGTCAGCGCCTCGGCCACGAGCGAGTCCTCTATGTGGCCCGCGCAATCGATGAAGAATCGATACGTGCCGAATTGCGAACGCGTAGGACGTGATTCGATGAACGTCAGGTCGATGTTGCGAATCCCGAACTCGGCCAACGCCGCAGGCAGGGTGCCCGGGTCGTTGGGCGGCTCGAGCACCACGGCGGTGCGGTCTGCACCGGTGCGGGGAGCAACCGGCCGAGGCGGTGTCACCAGCACGAAGCGGGTTCGCGCACCCTCGACGTCGATGATGCCGTCGGCCAAGGTCGGTAGCGACAGGCGCTCACCGGCCAACCGGGTGGATACCGCGGCGTCGACCATTCCGGCGGCAACGTCCTCTGCTGCACCGGCATTCGACGAGGCCGACTGCACTGCCGCGCCGGGCATGGTGGCCTGCAACCACTGTCGCACCTGATTGAGAGCGATGGGGTAGGCGCTGATCGTGCGGGCCGAATCGAGGGTGACACCGGGGCCCCCGAGAATGGTGAAGGCCACCTCGATCTCGGTCTCGGCGACGATCTGCAAACGGCGACCCTCGGACAAAGCGTCGAGGGTCGGCGGTACCGCGCCCTCGATCGAGCTCTCGATGGGGACAACGGCTGCGTCGGCCGTACCCGAACGCACGGCCTCGAGTGCAGCGGGCGGGCTCGCCGCCGTCACGCGCTCGACGGCACCGTCCAGACCAACGGCGGCGATGGTCCCGAGCTTTTCGAACTGCGCCAGCGCCATCTCCGTGAACGTTCCGGATGGGCCGAAATAAGCGATGCGAGGCACGTCTCGAGGTTACGTTGTCGACGTCCACGAAGCGATCAAACCGACCTCGACGAGCCGTGCGCGGGCAGCGACGGCGTCGGCGATCTCGATTCCGAGCAGCACCTCACGCACCGCCTCGGCGGCCTCGGGAATCAGTGCCCGCAGCGCGGCGACATTCGGGGCGGCCAGAGCAGCGCTGATGTCGTCTCCGCGCAGCGATGCCACCGTCGCAGCGAGGATCGCCAGGACGTCGTCGCCGGTGTCTGCGCGGGCGACCAGGCCCACGTCTGCGTGCGAGACCACAGCGAGCACGTCGGCGATGCGGCGCGGGGTGTCGGCGACGCTGATGCCCGGAGTCCGGTGCGCGAAGACGACGGCCTCCGCGGTCTCGGCCACGTCGATGGCGTCGAACACCGGGAAGACGACCAGCGGCGAGGGCAACCGCAGCGCGAGCGCATCGGCGAGATGTTCCGCGGGGGCGTCCACGTCGAATCGAACTACCTCGTAGCCACCGGTCCGACTCGCGCGGAGTTCGTCCGGGTCGATGTCGAGGTGCACCACGATGCGTCCGAGATCGGCCGTGTCCGTCGTCGCGAGCAGAGTCGACGCTCGGACGACGGGCGGGCCGTACTCGGCCCCTCGCGGGGCGGCGTTCAGCTCGACGGAATCGGAGCAGATCGGCAGCAGCAACCCGTGCACAAGTGCGTTCGGGTCGGGTCGGTGTGGCACACCGAGGGTCAACGGAATCGGCACGCCCTCACCGTAGTCCCGGGATGCTCTTGCGATCCTCGCCACACCCGTATAACTTAGGGACACATTACTTAGGTATGCCTCACCTACTCGTCAGCCCGATCGCATCGGAGGAGCCCATGCTCGGCGCAACCACCACCACCGGACCGTCCACTGCCGAACGCGTACGCAGTGCCTGCATGCGCGCCGATGGTGCCGCCCTGGCCATCGACGGCAGCGACCCGGTCATCACAACCCTGCACCACCTGCGACCCAACGGCGAGATGATCCTGGCCGTCCGAACCGACTCTCTCGACGGTGCGGACACCTGGCAATCCTCGCGGGCCGGCACTCCTGCCGTCCTCGAACTCACCGATCACGCGCCACTCGCTCTGCGCGAACCGGTGCGTTCGCTGGTGTGGCTGCGCGGCGATCTGCGTCCGGTTCCGGAATCGCTGATGCGTCCCATGGCCGGAGCCGTGGCCGCCGAACACCCGCACCCGGCCCTGCTCGACGTCGGCCACACCACCTCGCTGATGCGGCTGATCGTGGGCTCAGCAGTGGTTGCAGACAGTACCGGCGCGGAACCCGTCGACGTCGAATCGCTGCTGGCGGCCGAACCCGATCCGTTCTGGGAGATGGAGACCAGATGGCTCGAGCACCTCGATTCCGACCATCCCGATCTGCTCGCCCAACTGTCCCGACGCCTCCCGCCGTCCCTGCGGCAGGGTCGAATCCGTCCGCTGGGTATCGATCGCTACGGAATTCGGCTACGCATAGAAGGCGACTGCGGTGACAACGACGTCCGCCTGGGATTCTCCGAGCCCGTCGACGACGTCCTCTCGCTCAGTCGCGCACTGCGCGTGCTGGCCGGTTGCCCGTTCCTCAACGGCCTACGCGCTCGCGGCTGACCCTCGTTTCGAGAAACAAGGCAGACTCGTGCGGTGATCGACTTCAAGAGCTGGTTGACGCCACCGCCGCCGGAACGCACAGCTCCTCTGCCCGACGCACGCGAGCGCACGACCATCAAGGTCGAGATCGCGATCGTGCTGCTGGTGACGTTCGGCCTCAGCGGAATGAGCAGCATCCTCTCGCTCGTCGAGGACGCCCTGCAGACCGCCGCCCTGTCCGATCAGACCGTGGCACTGAACTCGTCGCGATCGAGCTTCAGCCTGATCGATCTGTTGTTCCAACTGCTCAGCATTCTGCGGTTGTGCGCCTGGGGCGGGCTGGGTTTGTACCTGCTCTGGCGAGCGGACCTGGCACCGCGGGCGATCGGACTGGCCAGACCGCGCCTGAAGATCGACCTCGGTCACGGCGTCGGACTGGCGGCGCTGATCGGGCTGCCCGGCCTGGCGCTGTATCTCGTCGGCAATGCGCTCGGCTTCAATCTGAACGTCGTTCCCAGCGCCCTCGACGACCACTGGTGGCGCGTGCCGGCACTGATCCTCTACGCGCTGGCCAATTCCGGTGCCGAGGAGATCATCGTCGTCGCGTACCTCATCTCCCGGCTGCGCAGACTCGGGCTCAGTGAAAACGCGTCGCTGCTGTGTTCGGCGCTGCTGCGCGGGAGTTACCACCTCTATCAGGGGGTGGGCGGAGGCGTCGGAAACTTCCTGATGGGCCTGGTCTTCGGCCGCTACTGGCAGCGCACCGGCAGGCTCTGGCCGCTACTGATCGCGCATGCTCTGATCGATATCGTCGCCTTCGTCGGCTACGCCCTCCTACGTGAACATCTGTCATGGCTCCCTTGAATGCGTGCGCGAGGAACGATGTGGTTTCCGCGCCGCCAGCTACAGTCGATCCGTGAACGACGACGATCGCTACGGACGGCACGGCACGCCGGACCGGCGCACGCCGCCTCCCGGTCGTACCCCGCCGCCAGGTCAGACGCCGCCGGGTCAGACGCCACCCGACCGATCGATGCCGAGTCGTCACGGCCGACCCGATCCAGCAGCCCAGCCTGGTCCAGCAGCTCGACCCGGACCAGCAGCCCAGCCCGGTCCAGCACCTCAGCCCGGTCCAGCACCTCAGCCTCGTCGCGCCGGTGGGCGACCTCCGCAGCAGCCACCCCGCCGGCAGCCACCCGAACAGCAGCGCCCCAACCAACAGTCCCCCGGCCATCAACCACCCAGCCAGCGGCCCTCCCGACAGCCGTCCGCCCAGCAGCCGCCACCTCCTCGCGGGTATCGCCCCGGCCAGCCGCCACCCGAGCGTGGGCCGCGCCCGTACAACCCGGAGCCTCCGCGTCGTCCGGGACCGATGTCACAGCGTCCGGGACCACCGCCCGAGCGTCCGGCACGCGACGTCCCCCTCCCACCGGGGCAGGTACCGGAGGGCACCGAGTTCATTCGGCGCGACGGCCGGCCCGTCGCCGGTCCGCCCCGCTCGGCCGCCGCCCAGCAGGCGTGGTCGCAGGCTCCGGAACCCGGTTCGGCACAGTCTCGTACACCCCAGTCGAATACACCCGATGCATCCAATTCGACGCGTCAGTACTCACGGACTACGGACGAGCAGCAGGGCCGCACCGGGTACGCCCCGCGCCAGCAGCCGGAGCCGTTCACCGAGGAGCGCAAGCAACCCGCAGCGCCTGGACAGCGCCGGCCGGAACCCGCCAGACCACAACCGGCTCGACCACAACGAGATTCGCGTCCACCCAAGGTCGCGAAGCCGCGCAAGCGCAGACGCTGGGGTCGACGTTTCCTGATCGTGTTGCTCGTTCTCGTGCTGGGAATCGGCGGCGTCGTCTACTACGTCGACAGCTCATTGACGCGAGTCGACGCCCTTACCTCGTACCCCGGTCGCGTCGGAGACACTCCGGGCACCAATTGGCTTCTCGTCGGGTCGGATTCACGGGCCGGCCTGACGCCGGAACAGGAGGCCACGCTGGCCACCGGCGGCGAGGTGGGCCCGAGCCGCACCGACACGATCATTCTGATCCACATCCCCGAGGGTGGCGGCGCGACCACGATGGTCAGCCTGCCTCGCGATTCGTACGTCTCGATTCCGGGTAACGGCGAAGACAAGCTCAACGCGGCCTACGCATTCGGTGGACCGCCACTGTTGGTACAGACGGTCGAAGGCGCGACCGGGGTACACATCGATCACTACGCCGAGATCGGCTTCGGCGGCTTCGCCGGGATAGTCGACGCGGTCGGCGGAGTGAACGTGTGCGTGCAGAACGCAATCGACGATCCGTTGGCTGGCATCAATATTCCCGCCGGCTGCCAGGATCTCACCGGGTCCGAGGCGCTCGGGTTCGTGCGGTCCCGCGCAACCGCGCTGGCCGATCTGGACCGGATGAACAACCAGCGGGCATTCATGTCGGCACTGCTCGAAAAGGCCACGAGCGCATCGACTTTCCTCAACCCACTGAAGCTGTGGCCGCTGGTGTCCGATACCGCGTCGTCGTTGAGCGTCGACGAGGGAGATCACATCTGGAACCTGGCCGCGCTGGCCTGGGCGATGCGCGGAGGTCCGGTGACCACGACGGTGCCGGTCGGCGGATTCCAGGACTCCGACGTCGGAAACGTGCTGCTGTGGGACGACACTCGCGCACCGGCCTTCTTCGACGCCATTGCACAGGATCGCGAAATTCCACCGGATCTGCTGACCGGCGGCCCCTGAGCGGCCGAATCGGTCGTTCCTGCAGGCTCCACTCCCACCGGTTACATCGGTCGTTCCTGCAGGCTCCACTCCCACCCGAGACCGGTAGGTTGTGGACCATGACATCGCCGTCTGCCCAGCCCACCGCGACGCCCGGTGCGTCGTTCCACGATCTCCTGCGCGCCCAGGTGCGGCATGAGTTCACCGCATCGCAGCAGTACGTCGCGATCGCGGTGTGGTTCGACCGAAACGATCTACCGCAACTAGCCACGCGTTTCTACGCGCAGTCCGCCGAAGAGCGTCGGCACGCCATGATGATGATCCGGTTCCTCATCGACAATCGACTCGATGTCGACGCGTCGAGCATCGGCGACGTGGCGACGGCGTTCCATTCGGTCATCGAACCTGTCGAGTTGGCTTTCCAGCAGGAGTCGACGGTGACCGAACAGATCACTGCGCTCGCGCGCGCTGCCCGGGCCGAGGGCGACTACATCGGCGAGCAGTTCACCCACTGGTTCCTCACCGAGCAGGTCGAAGAGGTGGCGGCGATGCAGAGTCTGCTCAACATCGTCCGGCGGGCAGAATCCAACCTGTTCGACATCGAGCAGTACGTCGCCCGCGAAATCGGCGGATCGGTGATCCGCGCCACCAACGCCCCGAAAGAGGCCGGGAGCGCGTAGCTTGCGCCCTGCTCAGAGCGGACATTTAGGATCCACTGTATTAGGCTACGTTCGCCTCAATAAGGTTCGACTTGGATGACAATGCCCCTGACCAGGCATATCGTCCTCGTCATGAGCGTCGATATCAAAGAGACCAGCCACACCAAGTTCCACGCACTTCTTCGCGACCAGATTCGCAACGAGTTCAACGCCTCACAGCAGTACATCGCCACCGCTGTCTACTTCGCGAATGTCGACCTGCCCCAGCTGGCCAAGCACTTCTACGCGCAGTCGGTCGAAGAGCGCAACCACGCGATGATGATCGTGCAGTACTTCCTCGATCGCGACATCACGGTCGAGCTGACCGGCGTCGACGCGTCGAAGTCCGTCTTCACCGATCCTCGTGAGGCCATCGCCCTGGCGCTGGCACAGGAAGAGACCGTCACCGAGCAGATCATCGCTCTGGCGAGCACCGCACGCGAAGAGGGCGACTACCTCGGCGAGCAGTTCATGCAGTGGTTCCTCAAGGAGCAGGTCGAGGAAGTTGCCAGCATGAAGACCCTGCTCAACATCGCAGATCGCGCGGGCCACAACCTGTTCGACCTCGAGCAGTTCGTTGCGCGCGAGATGAACACCAGCGTGGTCGCCGACGCAGGCGCACCCACCGTTGCCGGCGGATCGCTGTAGATACCGCTGCAACTGAAGGCCGAGTAGCGCGCTCATGCGGGTGGCCGCCCGAACAAGGTTTCTTGTTCGGGCGGCCACCCGTTGTGCGTTTCTCTGTAGTTCTTCTCGGCCGCGTTTCCCGGCCGGGTTCCGTCAGCGCAACGTGACCTGACGACCGCGCAGGCCATCACGTGAGCGCAGCTGCGCTGCAGTGAGCGGCGCGTCGACGGCGAGAGCTTCACTCAGCTTCTCTCCGAATTCCTTTGTGGGCGCGGCCCATTCGGTGGGGTGCATCTCGGGATCGAGATCGAACACCGGCACCAGCAATCCGTGTGTACGGAACGAACCGGCGTAGCGCGATCCCTCGCCCAGGTGCAGATCGCCCGCAGCGTGCAGCCGCGCGAGAGCGAGCATCACATCGTCTTCGCTCTCCGGTCGAACCCACCGGATGTGCGCCTTGTCGCCCGCATCCACCCACCAGGCCGCGACGACGCCGTCCGCTTCGATCCGTGCCGACGGCATGATCGCCTGATTCGCACGTTCCACGGTGGCAATCACATCGGCTGCAGGAGTGGCACTTTCGGGGATCCACCAGTTGAAGTCCTGATGGACGGTGATCTCGAGCAGCGCGGACGCGTCGAGCACATCGGTCAACGCGGGCGTGTTCTCGTCCACCTTCGCGGCTTCCAAGGACTCACCGGCGGGGGCCGTCGAGACCCAGCGCAGAGCGCTACTGATATCTGCGGCAACGTCTTTCGACTGCGTCTGTACCTGCAGGCCGACAAATCCCTCGACGGTGCCCGCTTCTTCGCGCACCAGCGCGGCGACGGCTCCGGGGAGCACCGTCGCCAGCGTGATCGTGCGGCCGTCCACGGTGATAGGCGCGGTGGCCGTCGCCGACGGCACGAACTCCCGCAGGGCTACCAGGTCGCATTCAGCGGCCAGGCCCTCGAACGGGCGAGTCGGTGCCGATTCGATGCTCGCGCGTTCTGCCTCGCGCTGCGCCAGCTTCGCCGCTCGGTTGCTGTCCTGCTTCGGTCCACTGTTTCTCTTGCTCTTACCCACGCCCGAAAACCTACACGTTCTTCGATTCGAGCCAGGCTCGCGTTCGGCCGGGGTGGTTGGTGGCGATCCATCCGACACCGAGTCTGCGGCACAGGTCCACGTCCTCTTTCTCGTCGACGGTCCACACGTAACTCGCCCGGCCCGACGCGGCGGCGCGGTCGATGATGCTCGGGTGCTCGCGCAGCGCACGAATGGACGGCCCGACCGCGGTGGCACCGACGGTCGTCGCCGCTCCTCCGCCGAGGTAGTGCGAGCTGTCGCCCAGCAGCACCGTCGGGAGCATCGGGGCAGAGCGCCGCACACGCCAGACCGCCGACGGCGCGAACGACATGATGACCGCTCGCGAGTGGTCTGCCGATGCGGGCGCACCGATGCCGAACTTGTGCAGCTCCTCGAGTACCGCGCTCTCGATCAGCGAGCCGTAGCGCACTGGATGCTTGGTTTCGATGAACAGCTTGACCGGCTTGCTGCTCCAATCCAGCACGAGAGCGATGAGATCGTGCAGCGTCAAGAGTTCGGCGGGTTCGTCGGGTTCGCCGTAGTCGAGCGCGGCGAGGTCGGCGAAATTCATCTCGCTGACGATCCCGGTGCCGTTCGAGGTTCTGTCGACACGACGATCGTGCACGCACACGATATGACCGTCCTTGGTCAGCCGTACATCGCACTCGACACCGTCTGCTCCCTCACGCAGCGCCAGGTCGTACGCCGCGAGGGTGTGTTCCTTCTTGGCCGCCGAAGCACCGCGATGTGCGACGACGAGCGGGCCGCGGCGATCGGGACTCACGACGCCGTCACTGCATCGGGCTCGCGATCGGCAGGCTCGTCCTTCGGGCTCGCGGTGCCGGTGGCCATGACCCATCGGGTAGGTCGTGCCAGGGCCGATCCGCGCAGCGTGCGGCCCTCGAATCGTCGCATCACCGCCAGGGTGAGCACGGCCGAACCCGCAGCTACTGCCGCGACGACCGCCGCCAGGAGAACTCCATCGGCCCGGGCTTGCAGGCTGCCCTGCAGATTCCACAACAGTTGGACGACCACCAGTGCGTTGCTCGCGGCCCAGACACCCCACCAGATGCGCACCAGAGACAGCTCGCGGTGCACGTCGGCCTCGGTGTCACCGCGCAGTCGGGCCAGCTCGGTCAGGTACACACCGGGCATGACGATGCGCACGAGCGGCAGCATCGACAACAGCAGCATCCACCGCACCGATCGCGGATCGGTCGCGCCAGCGGCGGCGAAAGCGAGTCGACGTTGCCGGATCAACCAGCAAGACGACCCGACGAGAGCGAACAGGCCGACGACGAGCGAACCCACCTGAGCGAAATACACCAACGCGTCGGATACGGCCAGGGTGATCGGCGAGAGAAGTCGGGTGCGGTTGTACAGCAGAATTCCGTAGCGAAACGCCTCGGCGAACGCGCCGAGAGCCAGCAGCAGCGCGGTGACGACGACGAGCAATTGCGCGTTCGCGGCGTACTGCTCGACGCGTCCCACCGGCCGGTTCGCCGCCGGATCGCGCGGGATGTCACGCAAGCCCCAGGGAGGCGTCGAATCATAGTGCGGCGTCGGCGTCGGGGCTGCGGTTCGAGTCTTGCGAGTGGATGTCGAGCGCGACGTCGCTGGGCGTGCGACCCAGCGGAAGTTTCGTCGGCCCTGCGCAGGTGCCTGGGTCGATACCGGCGAGAGCAGGACGCCATGGCAGCGCGGGCACCACGTGCCCGGCCGTGCACCGACCGCCCAGCGAGTGCTGCAGCGGGCACAGACCTGGAACGCCTGTGCGCGTCCCCGCGGTGCCGTCATCTAGATGATTCTCGGTTCGTGGGAGTTGTCGTCGCGCTCGATCGGTCGACCTGCGGCCTGCCAGGCGAGCATCCCACCGTCGACGTTGATCGCCTCGAAACCCACTCGATTCAGGTATTCGACGACGCGGGCCGACCGAGCACCGGCTTTGCAGACGACGTAGACCTCGGATTGATTGTCGATCTCACCGGTGCGAGACGGGATGTCGCTCATCGGGATGTGGACGGCTTCAGGCGCGTGTCCGGCCTGCCACTCCTCGGGTTCACGTACGTCGAGCAGTAGTGCCGTCTCGGGAAACGGCACCGGGAGTCGGTCGACGGTGACGGCGGGCGGCTGCTCGGGGTGAGACACTCCTCGATCTTGTCACGGCTTCGCGCGGGGCTGCCACCCGTGTCCCGACCACTCGACTGACGTGACGCTATGACCTGCGTCACTCACGTCACAGAAGTTATCCACAGTATCCACAGGTTGATGCACAGAATCGGGGCCTGTGCCGGTTTCTATCCACAGGTCAGAGCGCCGAGCCGGTCTCGCGGTGTACCGAATACCAACGCAGGTTGTGGATCGATGGTGATTTGACACAGCGACCGTCTGCGCCCCGTGTGTTCGCTGTTTAGGCTGGCGAACATGACTTCCGTAGAACTGCGCATCTTCACCGAACCGCAACAAGGTGCCACGTACGACGACCTTCTCCGCGTTGCGAAGGCAGCCGAGGAATTCGGCTACGGCGCATTCTTCCGATCCGACCACTACCTCGCGATGAGCGGCGACGGCGGTCCCGGGCCCACCGACGCCTGGATCACGCTGGCAGGCCTGGCCCGCGAGACGTCGACCATTCGGCTCGGCACACTCGTCACCTCGGCCACCTTCCGCTACCCGGGACCACTGGCCATCAGCGTCGCGCAGGTCGACGCCATGAGCGGCGGCCGCGTCGACCTCGGCCTCGGTGCCGGCTGGTTCGAGGACGAGCACAAGGCCTACGGCATCCCGTTCCCGCCGCTCGGTGAGCGTTTCGACCGGCTCGAAGAGCAACTCGCCGTCATCACCGGACTCTGGGACACCCCCGTCGGCAAAACGTTCTCGTACGACGGGAAGCACTACCCCGTCACGGGCTCCCCCGCGCTCCCGAAGCCGGTGCAGACCCCGCACCCGCCCATCGTCATCGGTGGCGGCGGAAAGAAGCGCACTCCGGCACTCGCTGCGAAGTACGCCGACGAATTCAACATCCCCTTCGCCTCGCTGGCCGACACCGAGACCCAGTTCGGTCGCGTCCGCGCGGCCTGCGCAGCCGCCGACCGCGATCCGGACTCCCTCGTCTACTCCAATGCCCTCGTACTGTGCTGCGGCCGCACCGAAGAAGACATCGCTCGACGCGCCGCTGCCATCGGCCGTGAGGTATCGGAGTTACGCGAGAACGGTGCCGCAGGTAGCCCCGCCGAACTGGTCGACAAGATCGGCAGCTTCGGAGCCGTCGGAGCCACCCGGGTGTACCTGCAGACCATGGACCTCACCGATCTCGATCACCTCGAACTCGTCGCCTCCGAGGTTCTCCCGCAGCTGTAGCCCGCCCCGATCGCCCCACCCGGAGTCCACTCGACGTGACATCGACCCCCGAAAAGGTCACTAGATGTCACATTGAGTACCCAGGGGGCGTCGGGTCAGGCTGCGGATCGAGCACGGAGGCGTGCGTAGGTCGAGCTGATGTGTCGAGCCGCGGGCAGTTCGATCCAGCGGTACATGATTTCGGCGAGTACCGCCGTGCCGGCGAGGAAGGCCAGCACGGCGGCGCTGGGGCCCAGGTGCGGTTCGACGGTGGCGTAGATGCGGTAGAGCACAAGAGTGTGGATCAGATAGATCGCGTAGCTACGCGTGCCGATCCAGTGGACGACGGGCCAGCGGGTGACGGGGCCGTCGTATCGGGCCAGGATCAGGACGGTTCCGGTGATGACCAGCAGGGTCCACAGGTAGGTGTCGCCCATCCAGAAGGTGTGGACGTCGATGGAGAGTCTGATGACTTCGATCTGCGCGATGACACCGAGGACCACCCATCGCCAGTCGACCAGTTTCGCCCAGCCGAGATAGATGATCTGGCCGAGGAAGAGGGTCGGTAGTACGCCCGCGACCTTCGTCAGGAACGGGATTGTGTAGGGCTGCGGCAGGTAGAGGTTGTAGGCGATGACCACGGCGCACAGTGCGGCTCCGACCAGCGGCACCACGATGGGCCGGGTGCGCAGCGGCCCGCGCATGGCAACGCAGTAGAGGTAGAACACTATTTGCACGACGAGCGTCCAGGTGACCCCGAGGACGGCGACTTCGGGTCGAAGAAAGAAGCCGCCGAGGAAAAAGCTGAGCACAGCCTCGCCGTTGGTGATTCCGGGTTGACCGCTGAACATCCCGTTGAGGCCGAGCTTGACGAGGATGACCGCCAGTGCGACGGCGAACCAGAGTGCAGGGATCAAGCGGGCGAGACGCGCGACCATGAAGTCCCGACGCGAGTGCCGCATCGCCGATCGGGTGATCAGCAGGCCGGTGAGCAGCATGAACATACTGACGCCGACGAAGGACAGGTGCAGGTTCAGTCCCGCGTTCTCGATGAGGATGGTGTTGACCAGGTCGATCACCCACCAGCCACCGCCGATGTCGTCGATCAGATAGAACGAAATGTGTGAGTACAGGACTGCGAAAACGGCGATGACGCGAAGGAGGTCGGCACCGTTCATCTGAACTCGAGGGGCGGTAACCGGCTCTACGACGGCGGAGTCCTCGACCGTATTTCGGCTCGGTCGGTCCCCTTCCACACCCGCGAGTTTAGGTTCCGTTCAACTTCAGGACCAATCCAGACCCGCTCCGCAACTGTTTCGTGATATTCGGAGCGAATTCGCAGCCCCGAATTCCGTTGTCTTGTTCACGTGAATTTATTCCGAGAAAAGCATCTCGGTTACAACGGTTGCACAAGGGGTACGAATGAGATTGGGTTGAACCCTACGAAAGATCCGCAGTAGGACGAACGTGCCCGCATCACGCGATGGGTACGGCGTCGCTAGAGAAGGGAACCACGTGTCCGAGTACACCTTGCCCGACCTTGATTTCGATTACTCCGCCCTCGAGCCGCACATCTCGGGCGAGATCAACGAGCTGCACCATTCCAAGCACCACGCCACCTATGTAGCGGGCGCGAACACCGCGGTCGAGAAGCTCGCCGCAGCGCGCGACAACGACGACCACGCAGCCATCTTCCTGCACGAGAAGAACCTCGCATTCCACCTCGGTGGCCACGTCAACCACTCCATCTGGTGGAAGAACCTTTCGCCCAACGGTGGCGACAAGCCCGAGGGTGAGCTCGGTGCCGCGATCGACGACCAGTTCGGTTCGTTCGACAAGTTCCGCGCACAGTTCACCGCTGCCGCAAACGGCCTGCAGGGCTCCGGCTGGGCCGTGCTGGGCTACGACTCGCTGGGCAAGAAGCTCCTCACCTTCCAGCTCTACGATCAGCAGGCCAACGTGCCGCTCGGCATCATCCCGCTGCTCCAGGTCGACATGTGGGAGCATGCCTTCTACCTGCAGTACAAGAACGTCAAGGCCGATTACGTGAAGGCGTTCTGGAACGTCGTCAACTGGGCCGACGTCCAGGCTCGTTTCGAGGCCGCCACGTCGAAGACCCCGGGTCTGATCTTCCCGTAGTCATCTCGTCACGAGAGGGCCGGTGCGTAACTGTGCACCGGCCCTCTCGCGTTTCGAAATCCGGCTGGCACTCTCCCCATCCTGTGTGCCAGCCGTTTTCGGGTCATCCTTCTCCTTACCCAACGTCGTGTACCCGGCTTCTGCCTCGTACCTGTCTGGGAGGGATGCGCAATGGACGATCGAAATCTCATCGGAGTCTCGCCTTTTCACGCCGCCGGTCTGCTACGCGGGTTCGTGATCTCCGGCCGTTGGCCGGACACCACCAAGGAGTGGGCCCAGTTTCTGGCGCTGGCCGTTCGGGTTGCGTCGATGCCGGGTCTGTTGGCGACGTCGACGGTGTTCGGGGTGCGGGAGGAGTTGCCCGAAGATCCCGAGCCAGGGACGGTCGGCCTGGTGGTCGCCGAGGGGCCCGTTATCGGCGATTTCGCGCTGGCTCCCGGACGGTTCTCGGCCCGTCAGCCGGCCGCATTGCTGATGCTGCATCCGCCGTCGGAGACGACGCCCTCACTGCCGGAGTGTGCCGGCGCTGCGTCCGGTTGCGTTCTGCTGCCGGGTCTTCCGCATCTCGGCCTCGATCACCGGGCTGCGTGGGTGGAAGCCGAATCCGACGGCACCGTGACGTCGATGGTCAGTCGGGTCGGCCTCGATCCGATCAGCGATCCCGACACCGCAGTTTTGGCCATGCTTCTCGCCTCCTGACCGCTCCCCGCACACCATTTTTCGGGTGCCCAAACTTATTGGCGCATTGGACAATTCGCGAAACGGCACTTAGAGTCGTCGGCAGCGAAGGGGAGTAGCCCCCAATCAACGTGTCGACATACTGGTCGTAAAACTGCGACCCGGCACCTGAACCGGTACCCCCGGTGGGCGAGACCTTCGGTCCGTTCGACGACCGAGGAGTCTGCTGTGCTGTCCGCACTGTTGTTGAGTTTCGCTGTCATTTTTGTGGCCGAGCTGGGTGACAAATCCCAGCTCATGGCCATGACATTCGCCCTGCGCTACAAGTGGTACGTCGTCATCGGCGGTATCACGGTCGCTACCACCGTCGTGCACCTCGGGTCCGTCGCGGTCGGCCACTTCCTCGGAGTGTCGATCCCCACCGAGGCGATATCGATCGTCGGCGGCATCGCATTCGTCATCTTCGGACTCTGGACACTGCGCGGTGACACGTTGTCCGACGACGAAGGCGCGAAGGCCTCCCGCGTAACCAAGTCCGCCTTCCTGGCGATCGCGTCGGCCTTCTTCCTCGCCGAGCTGGGCGACAAGACGATGCTGGCGACCGTCACCCTCGCTGCCGACAACGACTGGGTCGGCGTCTGGATCGGCTCGACGATCGGCATGGTCGCGGCCGATGCGCTTGCCATCGTGGTCGGTGCGGTTCTCGGAAAGCACCTGCCGGAGCGCATGATTCAGTACGGGGCAGCGATCCTGTTCTTCGTCTTCGGTGCCGTCCTGTTCTTCGAGGGCCTGATGCCGGGTACATCCGCGCCGTACATCGCAGCAGCAGTCGTCGTGGCGATCTCCGCCGTCATCGTCGCGGTGCTTCGCGCCAGGGCGTCCCGCACCGAGTCCTCCGGCTCCGGCGGGTCGCACGAGATCGAGCAGCAGACCACCACCGAAGACGCCTGACCTTGGTTTACACTCCTCCCTCGGAGGGGTGAAATGGACGACGAGCAGCAGGTGGCCGGTGCCGACGCGGCGCATCGTTCGACGGATCGACTGATCAGAATCTTCGGCCGTTTCGTCGGTACCGGCTATCTCATCTATCTGCTGCTGTTGATTCCCGATATCGGGCGCAGTAGCGAAGTAGTTCCCGGTTGGTGGACCCCGGTCACCGTGGTGGTCGTGTTCGGCAGCGGTTTCGCGTTCGGAGCCTCCACCTTTCATCCCAGCATCACTGTTATCAGGATCGCCGGTTCGGTTGCGGCGTCGGCATTCCCGATCATGGCCCTCCTGTGGTGGTTCGCCTGGGACGGCATCGCCTTCGATCAGGCCGGGACATTTCTCGCGGCGTTCCCCGGCCTTGCCGCGCTCGCCGCTGCCACAGTGTGGCGTCCCGTTCCGGCGTTCGTCCACATGACGGTCGGCGTCGTTCTCGTTCAGCTCACCAATCAGGCGCTGCGAGAACCATTCCCCCGCAGCAACATCGTCGCGGAGATCTTCTTCGCGATGATGTTCTGCACGGTGTTCGTGGCGGCCACACTCGCCGCGGTACGCACCGGACGCATTCTCGACGCCACCATCTCCGAAGCACACAACGACGCGGCGCGGGCAGCAGCGGCCTCCGCGCGCGAGGTCGAGCGTGAGCGGTTCGACGCGTTGATCCACGACGAGGTCATGTCCTCGCTGCTCGCCGTCGCGCGCCATGGCCGCACCCCGAGTCTGGCCCGCCAGGCCCGATCGGCGCTTGCCCATCTGGACGATCTGACCACCGGTACCGTCACCGACAGTTTCTCGGCGGACGAGGCTCTCGCTCAGCTTCGTTCCGCCGCAACGACGGTCGACGAGTCGATCGAATTCACCGTGCACGCGGAAGAGCTCGAACGATCGGAGGACTACCCCGCCGACGTCGTCCGATCCATCGCTGCAGCTCTTGCAGAGGCGCTGCGCAACAGTCGAATTCATGCTCGTTCGTCGAACCGATCGATCATTGCCCGCGTGGGCCCGTCGTCTCTGCAGGTCACCGTTCGTGACGACGGTGTTGGTTTCGATCGACGCTCGGTGCCGCCGCACCGACTGGGCGTCGCCGTCAGTATCGAAGGCAGGATGCGTCAGCTCGACGGCGGATCGGCCGACATCCAATCCTCAGCCGCCGGCACCACCGTCCAACTGAGGTGGACACGATGAACGGTCAGGACATTCGCGACCTGCTGTCGATGAAGTCGACGGCCGCATATGCCGTCGCGGTATTCTTCGTTCTCGCGTGTGCCGTGTGCGCCGGCGCGACGCTCGACGGCGTGTCCTCGGTGTGGCCACCGTGTGCGGCGGTTCTCCTGTTCGCGGGCGCCGTCACCCTGCTGCTCGGCGCTCCGGGCGATCCATTGGGGGTTCGCTCGACAGCATTGCTGACCGCATCGGGTCCGGTCGCCGCGACCTTCGTCTTCTCGGTACTGCCGGTACCACTGACCGGAAGCCTGCAGACCTGGCCGTTGGGGATGTCCGTGGTGATCTACACCTTCATGTGCGTCCGCGGTCGCACACTGGCCGCGTGGCTCGGGCTGGTGCTGACCATGTCCGTGGCCATCGGGTGGGCGGCCTTGACGGGCCAGGGGGCGCTGTACGGGCTCTCGTTCAGCGCGATCAACGCCGCGCCGCTGCTGATGTCGACGTTCTTCGCCTTCACTATCCGACCCTTGGCCGCAGCCATCTTCGAGTTGCGCACGCAGTCCACGGTGCGCATCGCGTCCCAGGCCGCCGCGGCCGCCGTCCTCGAGGAACGAGACGCGCGTCTGGCCAGTCTCGACGCGTTGGCCCGTCCGCTGCTTCAGCGCATCGCCGACGGTCCCGATCCCACCGACGAGGAGATCCTCGCGTGCGTGTTGCTCGAGGCCGAACTCCGCGACTCCCTGCGCGCCCGCGGTCTGATGCGATCGAACCTCGCTCGCGCCGCGAGATCTGCCCGAGCCCGAGGGGTCGAGGTGATGATGCTCGACGACCGAGCACCGGCTGCGCTGGACGACGACGCCCGCGACCGCATCGTGGCCGCCGCGTCGAACAGCCTCGACGGTGCCGAGGCCGGGTCCGTGACGGTCCGGCTCCTGCCTCCAGGACGCCCGGTCGCGGCCACCGTTCTGCTCGACGACCTCGGCGACAACGCACAGCGAATCGAGTACGACGAGACCGGTCGAATCAGCAGCTGAACGCCGGGTTTGGACCGAGACGGTGGTGGTTATTCTTCGGCGAACCAGTAGGTCTGTACAGCCGCCGAATGGAGCCCGCCATGCCTCTCGATCGTCGATCGTTCCTGATCGGATCCGGTGCCGCCGCGGTGCCGCTGCTGTTGGCCGGGTGCGGCTTCGTCAAGTCCAGCCCGTCGCAGCAGGCCGAGGGCACGCTGACGTTCACCACGTGGGGCACCGACGCCGAGCTGGCCGGCTTCCGAGCCTCGATCAGCGCATTCGAAGCGGCCAATCCCGGGTCGACGATCACCCTCAACGCGGTGCCGTACGAGCAGATGTTCACCAACATCGACGCCCAGCTGCAGGCGGGCAATCCGCCCGACATCTTCCGCGTCCCGTACTACACGTTCGGCGCATATGCCGGCCGCGGCCAACTGCTGGATCTGTCGCCGCTGTTGGCGTCGGACACGCGGGATCAGTTCACGCCGACGGCATGGGCTGCGGTACAGAACGGCGGAATTCCCTACGGCCTGCCGCACCACACCGACACGTCGGCGATTCTGGTCAACCGTAACCTGTTGTCGCAGGCCGGTATCGACTCGGTTCCGACAACTCTGGACGATGCCTGGACGTGGGACGAGCTGTCATCGATCGGGGATCGACTGCGTTCCTCGCTGCCGGCCGACAAGTATCCGTGGGCCTACAACTGGCAGGGCAACGGTGTCACCCGCTGGCTGAGTCTGCTGTTCCAGGCCGGCGGATCGTTCCTGGCAGAGGACCAGAAGACGCCGCTGATCGACTCCGACGAGGCTCGTCGGGCCGTCGAATTCTCGTCGTCCTTCTTCTCGAAGGGCTACGTGCCGGCCAACAACACCATCGCGTCGTCGAGTTACGCCAGCGAAGCGTGGTTCTCGCAGTCGGTGGCGATGGTGTGGTCGGGTGCGTTCCAATTGCCCGACGCCGATGCCACGGCCAGTTTCGATTGGACGGCTACCTTCGCACCACGAGATCGCCGGGGCGGCAGCGACTTCGGCGGCAACGCACTCGTCGCGACGTCGCAGACCTCACAGCCCGAGCTGGCGGCGTCGTTCCTCGAGTTCGTCACCCAGCAAGAGCAGATGCGTAATTTCTGCAAGGCCGCGTCGCTGCTGCCGACACGCACCGATCTGCTCAACTCCGACCTCGAATTCGATATCCGCTCGGAGCTGGCCCCGATCTTCGCGGCGCAGGCGACCACTGTGCAGCCGCAGGATGCGGCCCAGGTGGCATCACCGTCGATGTCGGGCATCATCCCGGTTCTGAAGGAGCAGCTCGATCTCGCGTTCGCGGGCTCGCAAGATGCCGCAGCCACGGTGTCGGCATTGCAGAGTGAGATCGCCGGGGTAACCGGCGCATGACGGTCGCATCGAGCACCAAAGCCGCGGAAACCAAGACAAAGCGCGCCGGGGCCAGGAAAGAGGCGTTCGCGGCCGCGGGATTTCTGGCCCCCAGCTACGCGCTGCTGGCCGTCTTCGTGCTCGTTCCTCTCGTTGCCGCGTTCGTGGTCAGCCTGCAGCAGACGGACGGATTCGGTGCCGGGGAATTCGTCGGTGCAGCCAATTACGCACGGCTGGTGGATGATCCGCTGTTCTGGCGGGCATTGATAAACACGCTGCTGTTCACCGCGCTGGTCACCCCGCTGTCGATGCTGTTCGGTCTGATCGCCGCGGTACTGCTCAATTCCGCGTTGCCTGCCCGTCCGCTGTGGCGCTCGCTGGTGATCCTGCCGATGGCTGTCTCGGGCGTGGCGACCGGACTGATCGGCATTCTGGTGTTCGACCAGAACTCGGGCGTACTCAACAATCTGATCGGTTTCCTCGGGCTGCCTGCCATCGATTGGCAGTCCTCTCCGGGGCCGGCTTTCGCGTCGATCGTCATCGCCACGGTGTGGTGGCGCACCGGGTTGAACATGCTGATCTATCTGGCCGGGCTCCAAGGTCTCGGGCCGGATCTGTACGAGGCCGCCCGGCTGGACGGCGCGAACGCATTCCAACGCTTCCGCAACGTGACGGTGCCGCTGCTGGGTCCCACCTCGTTCTTCCTACTGGTGCTCAACGTCATCTACTCGTTCCAGGTGTTCGATCTGGTCTTCGTCCTCACCGGCGGCGGACCGGGCGGGGCGACGTCGGTGCTGGTCACGTACGCCTACGAGACGGGCTTCGTCACCCGCGATCAGGGTTACGCCGCGTCGATCGGCATGGTGCTCTTCCTGTTCGCACTCACCTTCGCCGCCGCCCAGTGGCGCGCGAGCCGAACGAAGGATCTGGTCGAATGAGCGGGCCGAGAAACGCGTCCGCTCGCCGGGCACTGGTGCTCCGCACCGTGATCATCGCCGTCATCGGCCTGATCACCGTCGCGCCGCTGTACTGGATGCTCGCCGTAGCGTTCTCGACCCGCGGCGAGTTGTTGGGCGGCGGCGAGCTCCGGTTGTGGCCCCGGCAGGTGACGTGGGAGAACTTCACCCGCGTCTTCGACTCGTTCCCGGTCGCGACGTGGCTCGGCAACTCGATCGCCATTGCCGTCGTGGTCACGATCATCACCGTGGTCACGAGTCTGCTGGCGGGATATGCGTTCGCGCACTTGAAGTTCCGATTCTCTACGCCGTTGTTCTTCATCGCGCTGGCTACCTTGGTGCTGCCGGTGCAGGTGATCATGGTGGCGCTGTTCCGCATCGTCGTCGGGCTCGGCCTGTACGGCACGTACTGGGCGGTGATCCTGCCGAGTTCGGCCTCGGCGTTCGGGCTGTTCCTCGCGCGCCAGTTCATGCTCGGCATTCCGCGTGAGCTGCTCGAGGCGGCTCGCCTGGACGGTGCCGGGCACTGGCAGATCTTCCGACGCGTCGTGCTGCCCTTGTCGGGGCCCTTGATCGCCGTCCTCGCCTTCATGAGCCTGCTGCAATCGTGGAACGACTTCGCGTGGCCGCTGATCGCGCTGCGGGAGAACGGGCTGTTCACGCTGCCGATCGGCCTGCTGTACCTGCAGGGCCAGGCGAACAGCGACTACGGTGCCACGATGGCGTTCGCGCTGATCAACGTCGTGCCGATGGCGCTCCTGTTCCTGTTCTTCCAGAAGTACTTCATCGCCGGATTCGCGCGCAGCGGGATCAAGTAGGCCCCCTTCAGGGTGCCTGAGGGTGGGTGAGGTGACCCGCCGGTTATGGTGCAAGCGACTACGAGGTCGCAGCCTGTGCCGTGGCCCGCCACCGTGAGCGAAGGGGATCGTACGACGTGGAGATTTCAGGAACAGCAGCAGTTGTCACCGGTGGGGCGTCCGGCCTCGGAGCGGCAACGGCCGCACGTCTGGCCGCCGCGGGGGTCACCGTGTTCGGCCTCGACCTGCCGCAGTCCATCGAGCGCGCCGGAGACAGCGTCCCGGCCGGGGTGACCCTGCTGCCCGCGGACGTCACCAGCGAAGCCGAGGTCGAGGCCGCACTGGACACCATCGTCGAATCCGGTGTGCCGCTGCGCATCGTCGTCAACTGCGCGGGCGTCGGCTGGGCCGGTCGCATCCTGTCCAAGAAGGGACCGCACGACCTCGAGCTGTTCCGCACCGTCATCACCATCAACCTGCTCGGCACGTTCAACGTGATGCGGCTGGCCGCGAACCGGATGCAGTCGCAGTCGACCGTGGACGAGGCAGGCCAGCGCGGCGTCGTCATCAACACCGCATCGGTGGCCGCGTTCGAGGGCCAGATCGGCCAGATCGCCTACACCGCCTCGAAGGGTGGCGTGCACGCGATGACCATCACCGCGGCCCGCGACCTGGCCCAGGTCGGCATCCGCGTCAACACCATCGCGCCCGGCATCGTCGACACGCCGATGCTGGCCGGCGTTACCGAGGAATACCGTCAGGGTCTCGAGGCGTCGGTGCCGTTCCCGTCGCGCCTGGCTCAGCCCAGCGAGTACGCCCAGCTCGTCCAGATGATCGCCGAGCACGACTACCTCAACGGCGAGACCATCCGTATGGACGGCGCAATCCGCATGGCACCGCGTTAATCACTGCCCCTCCGCGTGGCCCCGCTTCTCCAGGCGGGGTCACGCTCGGGCGCGTAGGTCCGCCACGGTGGGGATTTCCTGCTCGGCGCGGTCGGTCATCCACTCGCGCAACACTTTTGTCGCCAGCACGTCGTCTTCGTTGTAGACGAGTAGCCGCTCGCGTTGGGTGTGATCGGGCTCCGCGTCATAGCCGACGGCTTCTCGGTACCACCCCATCGACGCCTCCCCGCCGGCCTCGTCGTCGCGCCACGCGAACCCCGCCACGGGCGCAATCTTCTTCAGTCCCTTGCCGTTCGGGCAGATGAATTGATCGCTCACGGCCTGATAGACGTCCACCCACTGCTCACTGTCGATGAATTCGCGAATCTGCGCCTCGGTGGGCACCCCGGGGACGTCCGCGAATCGACGGGCCGAATCGAGTAACCACTTGTCCTCGGCTTGACGCGAATAGCAATACGCCGCAAACGTTTTACCGCGTGCAGCCGCATCCGCCCGCGTCGCCATCAACCAGTTCCAGAACACCGCGAACGAGCGGCCCTCGTCGACCGTAGGTAGCGGATCCCAGGTGACGAAGCCCCGATACGTCGGCGGCGGGCCGCCCGCTTCGGTGAGCAACGTGCCCCACAGGTACGCGCCGTGTTCCTGGTAGCTCTCCATGTCGACGTCCACCTCGACGTCGGCGCGGTGCACCGAGACGGTCTCGGAGCGCCGCAACAGGGGTACGTCGGCTCGCCAGGCCAGCGCCGCGGACACCGCGTCGTCGAAGTTTCCGAACGGCCACTCCTCGGGAGCCGGACCGGTCCACTGCGCCAACTCGTCGATGGTGCGCACACCCGCAGCGCGAAGCACGTCTGCCCGCGAACCCGACGCGACGAGTGAGACGTCACGAACGGCGACCAACTGCGGCTTGCAGTCGAACCACCAAGCACACGAACGACATTCACTCACCTGCGAGGGAACGGTGAACGCACTACCCCGGGCCACGGCGAGCCGGTCTGCGAAGCGCGTGTCGTATTCGCCGAGCACCGTTGTCAGATCGTGGACCAGCATGCAGTCGCCGCGGTAGCCCACTGCGCCGCCGACGGGCGCGTTCGTTTCCAATCCCTCGTGGGCCAGCATGCGGTACAGGTGGGCGAGCCGAAGCTGGTCGCGCAACTGGCTGCGCACCTTCCGGGTCTCGTCGACGGCCGGGGCCCAGTGCGTCAGCGGTGTGGTTCGGGCGCCGCGTCCCGGATCGGTGACCTTGTGGTTGACGACGATCACCGGGATGTATCCGCCCGCCGCGTCGCGCACCAGGAGTTCGCTACGGCCACGCCGACCGGTATCGCGCTCGAGAGGCAGCACCGCGTTCCATATCCGCTCGACTCCGGCCCGGCAGGCCGCGACTGTGGCCTCGGCCGCAGCACGAGCCGTCGGCTCGTCGATTTCGGTCCACTCCATCGGATCTTCCACGGCCAACTGCGTGCGGGTGTTCTCGCGGTGCGCCTGCGCTGCTTCCCGGCGCTGGCGGACGCCCGGATTCTCGGGCTCGCCGCGCAGCAACGATCCGTAGGCGGTATCGAGATAGAGCCGATGACGGCAACGCGTCAACGATCCGGCGTCGAGCAGCACAGGAGATGACAGCTCGAGAGATGACACCGAGGCACCTCGTTGACCGTTCACACTTCAAGACACTAGGTCAGCCCTCCGACAGCCTGCACAGATCAGCGCCCGTTAGGCAGGAGTGGAGCCTGCGGAATGACCCGATAGGCTGTGTGAAACGCACCGTTTCCGCCGAGCAGTACATGTCAGGAGCCTTGTCGATGGGTTTGTTCCGTAAGCGTAAGGGTCGTGCCACTCGCAAGGCAGAGGCCAAGGCTCTCAAGCACAAGGCCACTCTGGAAGCGAAGCTCGGCGCGAAGAACGAGCGCAAGCAGTTGAAGTCGATCGCCAAGGCGCAGAGCAAGCTCAGCGCAGTGGAGGCGAAGTCGCAGAAGAATGTCGAGAAGGCGCAGGTGTCGGCGCTACGGGCACAGCAGAAGGCTGCCGCTCAGGGCACGCTGAATGTGGCGCAGATCCGTAAATACCTCGGCATCGCTCGGCTGCTGTTGCCGGTGCTCGCGCCGATCGCCTACCGCGCGGCCACCGTCGTCCGGGGGCAGCTGGACAGCCGCAAGGCGCAACAGATGGGTGTCGCGCCGGATCAGCTCAGTGAGTACACCGGCCACGGTGGCAAGCTCAGTGCCCGCATCGCCGGGGCGGAGAAGTCGCTGAGCACCATCGGTGCGCGCCACTCCGATCCCGAGACCAAGAGTTTCGGGGCCGCCATCAGCGAGCGCCTGGACGATCTGACCACCGCTGTGCGTGCGTCGGAGCAGATGCCGCCCGCTCGCCGCAAGACCGCCCACGCGGCCATCTCCGCAGAGCTCGACGGCATCGAAGCCGATCTTCTGGCCCGCCTCGGCGTGCGCTGACCCCTGACAACCGATGACCGACAGCTCTGCCGCCCCGCTTCGTGGCGGAGCTGTCGGTAGCGTCACCGCGGCGCTCGCGGTGGCCGCGCACGGCATCGCCGGCGGCGGTTATCCCGACGGAGCCGCCCTCGCTATGCTGGTCGTCGTCAGCATCGGTGTCGGTGCCATGACGGCAGTACCGAGACGGTCGACGGTACTGCTCCCGGCCTTGATGGGCGGCCAACTTCTCGCCCACATGGCACTGAGCCTGCGCGACATGTCCGGCATGTCGGGTGGTCCGCTGCACAGCCACTCGCTACTACCCAGCACAGCGATGATTGCCTTCCACGCGGCCGCGTCGGTGGTCGCCGCACTGTTGATCGCCGCCGCCGAACGCCTCTACGGACCGATCACATCCATCGTCCGCGCCGTTCTCGCACTCCTCACTCCCCTGCCCGACGGTTCCGCCGTCGGTCGCGTCCGATTCTCCGTGGCGATGCCGTCGGTGCACGGCACCGCAGTGGACTGGGCCATTTCTCGTCGCGGGCCCCCGATGTCGATCTACTCGTTCCGCGGGCTCCACTCGCGGTCGGCGTACTGACCGACATCCCTTTCCGCACTTCTCTACACAGAAATGACCCAATACCCATGAAGAGCTCTCTTTCCCGTGCCCTGTTCGTCTCCGGGGCCACCGTCGGTGCGTTGCTGATCGGCGCAGGCGCAGCATCGGCACACGTCGTCGTCTCCGCTCCCGACGCCGAGCAGGGCGGCTACTCGGTTCTGACGTTCCGTGTTCCCACCGAGTCCGACACCGCCTCGACCAGTTCGGTCAAGGTCACCCTGCCGGGCCTCAATTCTGCTCGTACGCAGCCCATCCCGGGTTGGACGTCCACCGTCGAGAAGGACTCGGCCGATCTCGCGGTGTCGGTGACGTGGACGGCGAACCCCGGCGCCGAGGTCGGCCCCGGCCAGTTCCAGCAGTTCCTGCTCTCGGCGGGCCCCCTGCCCGAGGAGGAGACCGTCTCGTTCCCGGCCACGCAGACCTACACCGACGGTGAGGTCGTCGAGTGGAACGAGCCCATGGCGCAGGACGGCAGCGAACCCGAATTGCCGGCGCCCACTCTGACTCTCGCCGCGGCCAGCGGCGAAGCGCACGGTGGCGCCGAGTCGGCGACCACCCAGACCGCCGAGGCGTCGACGCAGGCGTCTTCTTCGGACAACACGGCCCGCTGGCTCGCCGGCGTCGGTCTGGTGCTCGGGGCCGTCGGCGCAGGCCTCGGCATCGGCGCAACGATCCGGGCCCGGCGCTCGTGAGGGCGCTGGTCTTTTCTGCGAAGGCACTGGTCTTTTCTGCGAGGGCATTGGTCGTGGCGCTGTTGATGCTGCTGATCGCCGCCCCCATTGCGTCGGCGCACTCGCAGGTCACCGGATACAGCCCGGCCGACGGCTCGTCCCTCGATTCGTCTCCGGCCACGGCCGCGGTGACGTTCAACGAGGTACCGCAGTCGCAGTTCGCCACGCTCAACGTCGTCGGACCCGACGGCAACATCTGGTCGAAGGGCGACGCCCGCATCGAGGGCCAGAGTGTCGTCGTCGATGTCGGCGAGCTGGGACCGACCGGCGATTACACCCTGGCCTATCGCATCACCTCGGCCGACGGTCATCCGGTGAGCGGCACTGCGACGTTCACGCTGACTCAGGAGGGTTCGGGAACGCCCGGGGCACCGGCCGACGCGTCGGGCACCTCGGGAGAGTCCGAGGACGGGTTCCTCGGCGGCTACGGGCACATCGTGCTCATCGTCGTTGCGGTTCTGGCCTTCGCAGGCGCGTTGGGGTTCGCCCTGCGTAAGCCGAAGACCAGGAAGTAGGACCGACGTGGCTGCGGTGAGCGAGAGAAGCGTTCGGCTCGTGCTCGCCGCCGCAGCCGCGTCGTTGGTGGGGGTCGCGGCCGCGTTCGCGTTGGCGTACCCCACCTTTCCCGGCGGGTCGTCGTGGCTGCGGGTGGTCGCGGTGGCTTCGGGTTCGGTGGTGTTGGGGTTCGGCGTTCTCGCTGTCATGGACGGCAATTCCGATTCCCGACGCCCCGCCGTGGACTCGCTGGTGATGTGGCGTGCGATCGGCTACCTGTCGGGCCTGTGGGCGGTTGCCGAGTTCGTTCTGCTCATCGCAGCCGCTGCAGATTCTGCCGGTCGCACTCCGTTGACGTTGTCGCCGAGCGCATTCACCTCGTTCGCGGCCGAGATCTCCGTCGGTCGACTGGGAACGGCGACGGTGCTTCTTGCGCTCGCCCTGTGCGCCATCGGAGTGGCCGGCTATCGACGCGAGGCAGACTGGTCTCCGATTCCGGTGATCGTGTTGGCGTCCCTCGCCCTGGTCGCGCGCCCGATCACCGGCCACATGTCTCAGTTTGCGTTCGGCTCCGTTGCCGTTGCGGTGCATGTGTTGTTCGCATCGGTGTGGCTCGGCGTTCTCGGTGCGATGGCGCTGAGTCTGCGGAGCAAGTCCGCCTGGGCGACGCTGCTGCCGGTCTACTCCAGGATTGCCTTCTGGTGCGTACTCGCAGTCGCCGGCACCGGCGTGCTGGACGCGGTCCTCAAGCTGGACAACATCGCCGCAGCGGTCGAGACCGGTTACGGCCGAATCGTTCTCGCCAAGGTTTTGATCACCGCGATCCTCGTCGCGGTGGCCCACCGAATCCGCCGGACGTGGTTGCCCAGCGCCGCCGCGCACCGATCCACCGCGGAGCACTCACTGGGCCGGGCAGCATCGCATGTGTGCCTGCTGGCGGTTGCATTCGGCTTGGCTGCGGCGCTGGCAACAACGGCATAAGCAAGTCTGTCGGGGGTCTGTACTAGCCTGAGTGCATGCCGAAGTTGACTGTGGTGCCGAGTGGTTCTTCGGCGTCCTCGGTCGACGGTATCCCCACGGTCGCAGAGTTCTTCGCCGGCATCGGTCTCGTCCGAATGGGCCTGGAGCAGGCCGGCTTCGAGGTGTCGTGGGCCAACGACATCGAGCGTGACAAGCACCAGATGTATCGCCAGCACTTCGGTGACGATGCGGGCCATTTTCAGCTCGGTGATGTCGCTGCCACTCGCGGTCACGATCTGCCCGAGGGCTTGTCGTTGGCATGGGCATCGTTTCCGTGCACGGATCTGTCGCTGGCCGGTGGCCGGGCCGGTCTCGCGGGCAAGAACTCGTCGACCTTCCGACATTTCACCCGGGTGCTCGGTGAGCTCGGTGACGCGCGCCCGGAGGTGGTCGCGCTCGAGAACGTCGTCGGCTTGGCCACCAGTCACGGAGGAGACGATCTGGCTGCGGCAGTCCGGGAGCTCAACGAACTCGGTTACTCGGTGGATGTGTTGACCATCGATGCTCGACGCTTCGTCCCGCAGTCACGTCCGCGCCTGTTCTTGATCGGTGCGCAGAATCCGCCCGAGGATGCCCGCGATCCCAACAGTGAACTGCGGCCCGATTGGCTGCAGGCGGTGTACGGCGATTCGACGTTGCTGACGCATCGAGCACCGCTACCGAGTCCACCGATTCCGTTGACCAGTGGTCTCGGTGATGTGGTCGAGCGTATGGACTACCGAGACTCGCGGTGGTGGGATGCCGCCCGCACTGCAGCGTTCGTGCAGTCGTTGTCGCCGATTCAGTTGCAGCGCGTCGACATTCTGAAGAAGGCCCGCAAGGTCAGTTACCGCACCGCCTACCGTCGTACTCGTAACGGCGTTGCGGTGTGGGAGGCGCGACCCGACGACATCTCCGGCTGCTTGCGTACCGCCCGCGGCGGCTCCTCGAAGCAGGCCGTCGTCAAGATGGGGAACGGCCGCTTGCAGGTGCGTTGGATGACGCCGGTGGAGTACGCCCGCCTGATGGGTGCCGGCGACTACACGCTCGATGGCCTGCGAAACAATCAGGCGCTCTTCGGTTTCGGCGACGCGGTGTGCGTTCCCGTGGTCGCGTGGCTCGCCGAGCACTACCTGATGCCGCTTGTTACCGGATCTCTTGTGAGCTCGACTGCCCTGAATTCTGCTGCGGTACATGTCCAGTCACGGTAAGTCCTCACTGCGCGCGTCGGCCGTCGCGCCACGAAAGAGCACCCTGCCCGCGGACGACGTGCAGTCCTTTCGCACCGCTCTGCGAGAAGTGCTGAGCGAGAGGGACGATCAGGGTCGAGTGTGGTCGGCAGCCAAGTGGGGCGTGTACGCGTTCTACGATTACGACGGCGAACCGATCTATGTGGGACAGACCAAAGAGAAGCTCAGTGTCCGAGTGCAACGACATCTGACCAACCAGCGAACCGACGCCGTCGCGATGCGGGTGCTCGATGTGTTCGAGGTCGCGGAGATCGAGATCTGGCCACTGTGGCAGTACGAGGACCTCAAGAAGTCCGATGGCGCAGAGCAATTCCGCGCTGCGGAGCAAGATCTCAATGCCCACGAGTACACGGCCTACCTCGAGGCCATCGACAGATCGCGACACAAAGCAATCCTCAACGAGAAGATTCCGCCGGTCTCGCAGCCCATCGCACTCCCCGCGTCGCTGCGCCGGTCGTTGATCTCCGAACAGACGCGTCGCGAGCGCGGGCACCCCGACATCCGTATCGCGCGCCGCGCCGAGACCATTTCACGCTTGGCCGCCGTCACTCGTGAACGTGGAGAGGTCTCCGAGGGCCTGCGACGCGTCCTCGTCGTGCAGGCGGTGCGGCTGGCGTACCTGTCGGCCGAGCGACTCGCCTTCGTCGAGGGCCATCCGATCCCCGATCCCGCAGCCATCGACGTCACCGCGCTGGTGGGCTCGGTGCTGCACGAGCGTAGCGATCCTGACGACCCCGAGGACACAGTAGAGATAGAGGACACCACCGAACCCGACGGCGAGCTGGACCTGTTCAGCGAGTACTGACGAAAGTAGGCTCGCCCTGTGCCGCTTCCCCCTCACGTTGCCGATCTCACCAGCATCGATCTGTTGCTGTCGGTGGCCGAGCTCGGCAGTATCGGGCGAGCGGGTCGAGCTCACGGCATGTCGCAGCCGGCGGCCAGTTCCCGCATCCGTGCGCTGGAGCGTCGTGTCGGCGCGCCATTACTGAAACGGGGCGCACGCGGAACGGTGCTGACCGAGTTCGGCGAGCTCGTCGCAAGTTGGGCAGCGCCGGTCGTCCGGTCGGCAGAAGACTTGGCGACGGCGATCGCCGCGCTGCATGCCGAACGCATCGGCCACGTGCAGATCGCTGCGAGTCAGACTGTCGCTGAATATCTTCTGCCACGCTGGCTGGTCACGCTGCATGCGCGTCTGCCGCACATCGTGCCGACGCTGAGTTCGGGTAACTCCACGGTGGTCGCCGAGAAGGTGTTGGCGGGCGACGCGAGCATCGGTTTCATCGAAAGCCCCAGCATCCCAACATCTTTGGATCATATGACCGTGGCCACCGACGAGTTGGTACTCGTAGTGCCGCCGGGTCACGCGTGGGTCGGGGCCCCACCGTCGGCCGCTGAGATCGTCGCCACCGCACTCGTCACCCGAGAGACGGGCTCGGGCACGCGCTCGGCCTACGAAAATGCCTTGGCAGCAGCGGGACTCGGACAACCGACGGCGCCGCTCCTCGAGGTCTCGTCGACGACGGCGATCAAGTCGGCCGTTGCCGCGGGAATCGGCGGTGCCGTTCTCAGCTCACTGGCTGTTGCACCCGAGCTGGCCGCCGGCACCCTGATCCAGGTGCCGATCCCAGGGCTGACGCTGCGCCGAGAGCTGATGGCCATCTGGCCGTCCGGTCGTATCCCGACCGGACCGGCCGCAGAGTTGCTCACCGTGGCGGCGAAGACTCACCTGCAGCCATAGCTCTGGGTTATGGCTGCCGGCCGAACTGCTGCCTACCGAGCGGGCACGGCACCGCGCAGGCTGAAGACATGACCGTGACCGTCCCCTCCGCTATCTCGACCGAGCACCTTCCGCATCGCCGAAACTTCGAGCACATCACCCCCAACTGGTTCGCCGCAGTGATGGGGACCGGCATCGTGGCCACCGCTGCCGCGACGTTGCCGGTGCAGTTCCTGGCTCTGCACATCTTCGCGGTCACTGTCTGGGTCTGCGCCGCTGCAGCGCTGGTCGTCATCGGCGGGGCCTTCGCGCTGCACTGGATCGGGCATCGCGACCGGGCCGTCGAGTACGCGCGACACCCGGTGATGGTGCAGTTCTACGGAGCACCGCCCATGGCACTGCTGACCGTCGGTGCAGGCGCCGGTCTCCTCGGAGCGGATGTGCTCGGACCCACCGCGTCGACCGCGCTGTTCGCCCTCCTGTGGATCACGGGAACGCTCGCGGGTCTGTTCACCAGCGTCGCCGTTCCGTATCGAATGATCACCACATCCGACCACCGCGACGTCGCCGCCCTCCCGGCATGGCTGATGCCCGTCGTCCCGCCGATGGTGTCGGCGTCGACCGGGGCCTTGCTGCTCCCCCACGTACCCGAAGGCCAGTGGCGGCTGGCGCTGCTGTGCGCCTGCTACGCGATGTTCGGGCTGTCGCTGATCGTCGGGATGCTCACCATGACGCTGATCTACGGACGCTTGCTACACGGCGGCCTGCCACCCGTCGACGCAGCTCCCACCGTGTGGATCACGCTGGGACTGATCGGTCAATCGATTACTGCGGCAAACCTACTCGGCACCGATGCGTCGATGGTGTTCACCGGTTCACAGGCGTCGATCGCCGTCGGATTACACGTGTTCGGCATCGGCTACGGGCTGATCATGGGCGGCTTCGGCGCGCTGATGTTCGCGCTCGCTGCTGCTCTCACCGTGTACGCGGCGCGCAGAAACATGGGATTCTCCCTGACGTGGTGGTCGTTCACGTTTCCCCTCGGCACCTGCGTCACCGGAGCGACTGCCCTCGGTAATGCCCTCGATTTCGGCGCCGTCCATGCCCTCGCCGTACTGCTGTACGTCGTACTGGTTGCGGCCTGGTTCATCGTCGCCACCCGCACCGTTCGAGGTGTGCTACGAGGAACTTCGCTGCACCCCAACTGATCTCACATGTGTGCGAGCACGTTCACCACATTGCCGCCCGCATCGCGGAAGAAGAATCGACGCACGCCCCATTCCTCGTTGGTGATCTCGTAGACGATTTCGAGGTCTGCATCGACTGCAGCACGATAGGCCGAGTCCACATCGTCCACCTCGATCGACGCCGACGGGTTCACCGGCCCGGTGGGATCGGTCGTGATCAGACTCAGCTGCGCCGAGCTGTCCCCTGACGGTGCGAGCGTCGCGATCCAACCGTGGTTCATCACGACCTCCATCCCGGTGACCTGGACGTACGCGTCCAGCGTCGCATCGAGATCGGTGACCGTGAGCAGGGGCATCGCGCGCACAACGTTCATGTTCGGACTGTATCGCCGAAAGCGTCCCCGCGGGGGCGTCGGTTCTCCCGCACCGTCACACCGACCCAACTGTGTCGTTCACCCCCGCGACACGTGCGGTTCCCACAACACACGCCTGCGTGTCGATTCCGGTCGGAAGCATGAGCAGCTTCCGTGCTCGATATTTCTCAGGAGAAGTCTGAAGTGAACATCGTTTCTCGCGTCACCGCCGGTGGAATCCTCGGTCTCGCAGCCGCTCTCACCCTTGCCTCCTGCTCCGAACCGGCGGCCCCCGACAGCAGCGGCGGTACGAGCGGCACCCTGACGGTCTACACCTCGGAGCCGCAGGCCAAGATCGATGCGCTCAACGCCGAGTTCACCGCCGAGAATCCGGGCATCGACGTGCAGGTGTTCCGTGCAGGCACCGGCGATCTCAACGCGCGCATCGCCTCCGAACGGCAGACCGGTTCCATCGGTGCCGATGTTCTGCTCGCCGCAGACGCTCCGACGTTCGAGAAGTACAAGGCCGACGACCTGCTGTTGCAGTACACCCCGGCCGACGTCGACGCACTCGATAAGAACGTCGTCGATCCCGACGGTTACTACGTGGGTACCCGCATCATCCCGACGGTCATCGCGTACAACACCGGTGCGCTCTCGCAGCCTCCGACGTCGTGGAAAGAACTGGCCGATCCCCAGTACAAGGGCAAGATCACGCTACCCAATCCCGACGTGTCCGGCGCGGCCGCCTTCAACACCGCGGTCTGGCTCGGCCAGCCCGACCTCGGCCTTCCCTGGCTCACCGACCTCGTCGCCAACGAGCCCGTCGTCGCCGAGAGCAACGGCCCGGTCGCTCAGGCCGTCGCGGCCGGCACTGCGCCGGTCGGGATAGTCGTCGATTACCTGGTGCGTGAGCTGGCCGAGAAGGGCTCGCCGATCGCCGCGTCGTACCCCACCGACGGCGTCCCCTACATCTCCGAGCCTGCCGGAATCTTCAAGGACTCCGCCAACCAGGAGGCCGCGCAGAAGTACGTGGACTTCCTGGTCAGCAAGCGCGGTCAGGAGATCGCCGTCGAGCAGCAGTACCTGCCGGTCCGGTCCGATGTCGGCACGCCGGAGGGCGCACCCGCACTCGCCGACATCGAACTGCTGAACCCGGACCTCGATACGATCACTGCCTCGCAGCCCGATGCCGTCCGTACGTTCAACGATCTTCTTGGCTGACCGCGTCACCTGGGTACGCGTCGGCCTGTGGCTGGCCGTCCTGGCTCTGATCGGCGCACCGCTGGCCGCCGTCGTCTCGATCGGCCTGGGCGGCAACCATATTCAGGAATTGGTCGACGGCGGGATCGCCTCTGCCGCCGCGAACAGCGTCGTGTCGGCGGGTGTGTCTGCGGTCGCCGCGGTGGCGCTGGCTACGGTGATGGCCCTCGTATTGGATCGAACCGATCTGCCGGGCCGCTCGGTGTTGCGTCTGATTCTGCTCAGCCCGTTGCTGATTCCGCCGTTCGTCGGCGCGATTGCCTGGACGGGCCTGCTCGGACCGAGCGGAATGCTCAACTCGTACTGGAACGATGCATTCGGCAACGGGCCGTTGTGGAACATCTACGGCGGCGACGGCGTCATCTTCCTGCTCACCGTGCACTCGTATCCGCTTGCCTACCTGATTATTTCGGCGGGACTGCGACGTGTTCCCGGTGATCTGGAACAGGCGGCCCGCATTGCCGGAGCGTCTCCGTGGCGCGCCATGCGCGATGTGACCCTGCCGTTGCTGCGGCCGGCCCTACTGGCCTCACTGACACTGACGGCAGTATCGAATCTTGCCGATTTCGGTATCCCCGCTCTGGTCGGGTTGCCCGAGCGCTACGTCACGCTGTCCACCATGGTGTACCGATACATTCAGTCCGGCACTGTGGAGCGCCCCCTCGAAGTGGTCTCGACCATCGGTATCGGACTCCTCGCACTGGCTGTCGTCGCCGTCGTAATCGACCGGGTTCTGGGCCGTCGCTCCGTTCAGCTCGACGGCGCGGTCACGGCGCAGCAGTTACTTCCGTTGGGGCGCAGTCGAATTGCCGCAGGATTCACTGCATGGGTCCTCGGCCTCGTCCTCACGGTACTGCCGATCCTGGCACTGGCAACGCAGGCGTTGCTTCCGGCCCCCGGTGTTCCGCTCACCTGGGACAACCTCACCCTGGCGAGCATCGAGAGTGCCGTCACCGCACCGGGCACCCTGGTGGGCATTGCGAATTCGGTGACGCTGGCGCTCGGGGCGGCTCTCGTCTGCGGGTTCCTCGGCCTGGCCATCGGGGTACTGACCACGCGCACCCGATCCCGCGACAACGTCGGCCTCGATCTGGCAGCAATGCTGCCGCAGGCGATTCCTGGCCTTGTCATTGCAGTGGGTTGGCTGATCATCGGCCGCTACACCGGTCTGTTCGACACCACATGGGTCATCCTGTGCGCATACGTCATGGCGTTCCTCGCGATCGTCGTGCAAGCAGTGCGAGCGCCACTGAGCTCCACCCCGACAGCCCTCGAAGAAGTCGCCAGGTCCTCCGGTGCGTCACATCTTCGATCGCTGTGGGACGTGCCGTGGAAGATGGCGATCCCCGCCGCAGTCACCGGAGCCGTACTCGTTGCCCTCACTGCAGTGCGGGAGCTGACCATGTCGGTGCTCCTCGTCGCTCCGGGCACGCAGACTCTCGGCGTCTCCATCTTCAACCTGCAGCAGGCCGGCGACTACAACGCCGCCTCCGCCCTGTCCCTACTCGTTGCGCTCGTCGGATTCGCGGGCCTCGGCCTCGTGGCTTCCACCCGAGTCGGACGCTGAGAAAAAGGTACCTGATGTCTGCCATCACGATCGAGCATCTCGGCCTCCGATACCCCGACGGCACTGTCGGTTTGGACGGTATAGACCTCGCCGTCGCCGACGGAGAGTTCGTTGCACTCGTCGGGCCTTCGGGATCGGGGAAGACCACGCTGCTGCGTACCGTCGCCGGTTTCCTGAAACCGACGTCCGGTTCGATCTCGATCGGCGCAGACGTGGTCGCGAGCGAACGGCTCTCGACGCCACCCGAGTCCCGCAAGCTCGGGATGGTGTTTCAGCAACACGCACTGTGGCCGCATCGCACCGTCGGCAGGAACGTCTCCTATCCGCTCGAATTGGCCAAGGTCTCCAAGGCGGAACGCGCGACGAAAGTCGCCGACGTGCTAGACCTCGTCGGGCTTCCGGGGCTCGAAAAACGAGACCCGGCCACTCTCTCCGGCGGCCAGCGGCAACGCGTCGCGCTCGCTCGCGCTCTGGTCTCGTCACCGCGGGCACTGCTACTCGACGAAGCACTCTCGGCATTGGACGAGCCTCTACGCGATCGCCTTCGCCTCGAACTCCGATCTCTCACGCGCGCAGCAGGATTGACCGTCGTACATGTGACGCACGATCGCACCGAGGCCCTCGCTCTCGCAGACCGGGTGGTCGTCCTCGATCAGGGCACCATCGCGCAGATCGGTACACCCGAGGACGTGGTGCGCGCCCCGAAGTCGGCGTTCGTCGCCCGCTTCCTGTCCGACGCCACCCTCGTCGACGGCACCGTCGCGCACGGGACTTTCACCTCAGGCTCTCTCACAGTGGCGTCCGACAGCTCCGGACCCGGGACGCTCGCGGTCCTGCCGACCGATATCGAGATCGTGCCCGACGGCGACATCAGCGGCACCGTGACCTCCTCGCTGTTCGGCCGCGACGCCAGTGATGTCCTGGTGCGCAGCGGCGATGTCGACTTCCGTTGCTCGGTTCGCGGACCGCGTCCCCAAGTGGGCGATGCGGTCACCCTGACCGTTCGCCGGTCGTTCTTCTACGCGCACTAGCTCCCCTGGACCGCGGATCGGCTCCCCAGTTTCGGATTTGTGACTGCGATCGGAGGCACAAATCCATATCCGGGGAGCTGATCCCCCGTTTGGATCTCCCCCGAGCCCCAGCAGTCCCGTCACTGTGACCCACCAGACAGGAATATTATTTGCTTAGCGCATGTATGTATATATATGGTTGCAGACAGCAAGTAAATCGAACCCAGTGTTGGAGTACTCATGGCAGTTCAATCCACGACAGCGGAGTCGCTGGTCGAAGAGGTCTTCCTCTTCGGGCGCACGCTGAAGCGGGCCGTGACCACCGGAGTCGAGGATTCACCGTTGCCGCCTGCGCTGACCGGAGTTCTGGCCATCCTCGCGACCGAAGGTGAATGCAGACAGACCGACCTCGCCAACAGGCTCTGCGTCAGCCAGTCTGCCCTCAGCCGGCAGATCGCGGACCTCGTCGACCTCGGCTACATCGATCGGCATCCCGATCCGGACGACCGAAGGGCGTCCCGGGTCTGCGTGTCGGACGAGGGTCAGGCTCGACTGAAACATATTTGGGACAGGCGAGCACGACGCCTGGCAGAGATGTTGAGCGAGTGGAGTGAAACCGAGGCACTCGATGCCCTCGATTCGATCCGCAAGCTCAACGACACATTCACCGAAGACGCCCACGCCCAGCACCAGGACGTGGCCCGCATTGAATTGATTGCGAGATAAGACATGACAACAGCAGCGGAAAATCCGCCCAATCAGGCAGTCGCCGATCCCGATGCGATGTCGCATCGCCAGATCCTCGAAGCCCTCACCGGTCTGCTGGCCGCGCTGTTCACCGCGCTGCTGAGCACCACCATCGTTTCGACGGCACTGCCGACCATCATCGGTGACCTCAAGGGCTCGCAGACGGCGTACGCCTGGGTCATCACCACCGCCCTGCTGGCCAACGCCGCGTCGACGCCCATCTGGGGCAAGCTCGCCGACCTGTTCAACAAGAAGGTCCTGGTCCAGAGCGCGATCGTCATCTTCGTCGCAGGCTCGCTGATCGCCGGCTTCGCGCACAACGTTCCGCTGCTGCTCGCCGCGCGTGTGGTGCAGGGCATCGGTATGGGCGGTTTGACGGCACTCGTCATCGCCATCATCGGCACCATCGTCTCCCCGCGTGATCGCGGTCGCTACTCGGGCTACACCGGCGCTGTCATGGCCGTGTCGATGTCCGGTGGCCCCATCCTGGGCGGCGTCATCGTGGACAGCCCCCTCGGCTGGCGCTGGTGCTTCTTCGTCTGCGTGCCGCTGGCTGTCATCGCCCTCGGTCTGCTGCAGAAAACGCTGCACATCAAGACCGTCCGCAAGGACAACGTCTCCATCGACTGGCTCGGCGCACTGCTGCTCACCGCAGGCGTTTCCGTTCTCCTCGTGTGGGTTTCGTTCGCAGGCAAGGCGGACTACTACGACTGGATCTCCCGTGAGACCGCTTACCTGGTCGGCGGCGGAGTCCTGCTGCTCGCCGCGACGATCATCGTCGAGGCTCGTCACAAGTCGCCGATCATCCCGCTCAAGATCGTCACCGAGCGCACCACCGGCCTGGCCATCGTCGCGTCCATCGCCGTCGGCGTCGGCCTCTTCGGAGCCACCACCTTCCTCGGCCAGTACTTCCAGACTGCTCGCGGCTACACCCCCACCGAAGCCGGATTGCTCTCCATCCCACTGGTGTTCGGCATGCTCGTCGCCTCCGTGGGTTCCGGTCAGCTCATCACCAAGTTCGGTAAGTGGAAGCCGTTCATCGTTACCGGCTCCGTTCTTCTGGTCGTCGGGTTCCTGCTCCTGGGCACGATCGATCACGCCACCAGCCTGGTCACGGTCGGCATCTTCATCACCATCGTCGGTCTCGGTACCGGCATGCTGATGCAGAATCTCGTTCTCGCAGTGCAGAACACGGTCAGCGTGCAGAACGTCGGCGCAGCATCGTCGACGGTTGCCTTCTTCCGCACCTTCGGCGGCGCGATCGGCGTCTCGGTTCTCGGTTCGCTACTCGCAACCCGGGTCGCCGAGAAGTCGGCCAGCGGTTTGGCGCAGCTCGGCGTGGACGGCTCGGCCAGTGGTGGCGGATCGCTCGACCTGACCTCGCTGCCCGAACCGATCGTCAATGTCATCCGCACCGCCTACGGTGATGCGACCGGACGCATCTTCATGATCGCCGGCTTCGTTGCGATCATCACGCTGATCGCAGTGATCTTCATCCCGAATCGCCCACTGCGCCAGACGATCGACATTGCCTCGACTCCCGCAACAGGACCGGTGGACGAGACGAAGGATCAGTTCGCCGAGATCCCGTCCTTCGGTGCGACTCAGGAGTACGTCTCGACCGACTACGAGACCGAGTACGAAACCGATCGCCGCATCGAGAATCGCCGCATCGAGGGTCGGCACGAGGCCCAGCCGGGCCAGCGCCCCTTCGAGGGCCTGAGCACCGACGCACGTGATCGACTGCTCGCCCTGCTGCTGCCCGAGCCCAAGGACACGTTGGCCGCACTCGACGAGGCCGAGACAATTCGCGCCGAAGTTGTTGCACTGCAGCAGGAACTGGACGCGAAGATGATCGATTTCGACGCAGTGTGCGAGCGGCTTCGTCGCCTCGGACTCAGCGAGGAGCAGATTGCTCGGGTGTTGGGAGACAACCACATTCCCGACAGTCGCAATCACTACGCGAATGCCGGACTGAACGGCCACAGCGTCAACTAGGCCCGACACGACGAAGGATTCCCCGCACCCCCATCGGGAGTGCGGGGAATTTTCGTTCTCTATGCTGGCAGAACAGACCGCCCACCTTTTCCCGGGAGCACCTTCCATGACACGTCGTTCCCAGTCGTCCGCCGCCGCGGTGCTCCTGGCAGCAACAATCGCCTGCGCGGCGTGCGCGGCCGAGAAACAGCCGCCTCCGGCCGGCACCCCGGTCGACGGTGCCACCGGCGCGGCACCCGGTCTGGGATGGACCCTGTCGCCCTCGGACCTCGACGTGTCGGACGGGCAATTCCGCGATCCCGTGCGAGGCAGCGAGACCGACTCGATGGAGTCCGGTTCCATCACCGACGGGTCGACGGTCGTCACGCTCATCGGCCGTCCGGACGGACGGGAGTACCTCGACGCCGCCCTAGTTGGTCTCGATATCGCCGACGGGGCGGTGCGCTGGCGTGTTCCCGCGGACGACATCGTCGGTTGCGGCAAGGAGTTCGTCGACGAACAGATCGTCTGCTATCGCGGAGAAGGCTCGGGTTCCGAAATCCTCACTGTCGACGGTGAATCCGGCGAGTCGACCACTCTGGACGCAACATTCTCCATCACGAATCTGACGACGTCCGGCGGCCACGTCTACACCTCGCATGCGGCAGATGATGATGATGCCGAGCCGACGGTATCGCGCGGCACCGCGGACGCTCTCGACGCAGACTGGTCGGTGCAGTTCGATTCGACGAACCCGCAGTCGGCCTCCACCCTGCACACGGAGAACGGAATCGGACTGTTCGACGACGATCAGGGTCTGTTCGCCTTCGACCTCGACACCGGCGACAACCTCTGGTCCAGAACAGCTCCCGATTGCGCGCGCTCCGGCGCTGCCTCGCTCGATGGCAGAGTTCGGGTGGTACGGACGGACTGCTCCGACCCCAGCACCGTCACGGGTTCGGAGGTCGTCGATACCGATGGATCCGTCCTCGCGGCAACGGATTCCGTCACCGTGCAGCAACCCACATTCGATTCACCGTCGGAGGCCGGCCCCGTGCTACTCGGCACCGGCGGCTACCAGCCGCCCTATCCCGATCCGGTGTGGACCAATGACGTTCTGGTCTGGGCTGTTCCAGCAGATATCTCCGAACCCGCCGCGAAGTTCTTGGCAACGAACGGTCTCGCCTACGCCGTCGCGGGTTCGGTGGCGCTGCTCCGCAACAACGACACAGCCACCGAATCCGCAATCGACCTCGACACCGGAGCCACGTTGTGGAGTCGCGAGTCGGGCGAATTCGCCGAGGTCGGCGCACTGGACGGCGGTGTCGCCACTCTCTTCGGCCCCGAGGTACTACGAGGCATCGACGTCAGAACCGGAAACATCGTCTGGGACATACCCACGACCGCACTCGACGACGAGGGAATCGATCTGCAGTCGTGGCCAGTGTTCGACCGAGTCGATGCTGACTCGATCTACACCGACTCCATTTACACCAGGGCACTGAGCATCTCGGTCCTACGAGCGATGTAGAACCTCCCCCGCCTTCGGCGCTACGAGCCTGTCTACCGACCCGGGATGTACTTCAGCGCCTTGACGAACGGCGGCATGATCTTCGCCCACAACTTCGGCGGAAGTCCGCGCGGTCCACCGAGATTGAGCAGACGCGTCGTGGCGATCGTCTGCGATTCCGTGTACTTGAGCAAACCCTCGGTGCCGTGCCTGCGGCCCATCCCGGACACGCCCATGCCGCCCATCGGCGCACCGGTGGTTCCCCACGTCGGCGCGTAGCCCTCGTCGACGTTCACGGTGCCCGAATGCAGCCGCGCCGCAATGGCTTCGCCCTGCGCCTTGGTCTTCGCCCACACACTGGCGTTGAGTCCGTACTCGGTGTCGTTGGCCTTCTCGATGGCCTCGTCGACGTCGGTGACGGGGTAGATCGAGACCAGCGGGCCGAAGGTCTCCGTTGCCGCGCACTCCATATCCTCGGTCACGTTCGCCAGTAAGGTCGGCTCGTAGAACAGCGGGCCGATGTCGGGGCGGGCTTTACCGCCTGCGATCACGGTAGCGCCCTTGACCTTTGCATCGTCGACGTGAGCCGAGACGGTCTTGATCTGGTCCTCGGAGATGAGGCTGCCCATTTCGACGCCGAATTCGTAGTCGGCTCCGAGGGTCATGTTGCGCACCCGCTGACCGAATTTTTCGGTGAACTCTGTGGCGATCGACTTCTCGACGTAGATACGTTCGATGGAGATACAGAGCTGGCCGGAGTTGGAGAAGCAGGCCCGGACGGCCGCGTCGGACACTTCCCGCAAGTTGGCGCCCTTGGCGACGATCATCGCGTTCTTGCCACCGAGCTCGGCCGAGAACCCGATGAGACGACGCCCCGCCTGCTCGGCCAGCAGCTGACCGGTGGCGGTGGAGCCGGTGAACATGACGTACTCGGTGTTCTCCACCAATGCGGTTCCCACCACCGAACCCGGACCCGGCACCACGGCGAACAGGTCGCGGGGCAGGCCCGCCTTGTAGAGCAGTTCGACACATGCGAGGGCGCAGTACGGCGTCTGGCTGTCGGGCTTGAGTACCACTCCGTTGCCCGCCAGCAGGGCCGGAATAGCGTCCGACACTGCGAGTGTCATCGGGTAGTTCCATGGGGAGATGATCCCGACGATTCCCTTGGGCTGATACCGGACTCGCGTCTTGGTCAGCACCGGCAGCATGCCGGTGACCTTCTTGGGTGCCAGCAGCTTCGCGGCGGTGCGCGCGTAGTGCCGCGAGGTCATCGCGATGTCGAGAACTTCCTCGAGAGCCGCGGCGCGGGACTTGCCGGTCTCGGCCTGCGCCATGTCCATCAGCTCGCCGCGGTGGGCGAGCACCAGGTCTCGGTAGCGGTGGAAGATCTCCGCCCGCTCGGACACCGGGCGCTTGGCCCATGCCGCCTGAGCTGCGCGAGCGCGTGCAATCGCTGCCGTCGCATCGGCAGCGGTACCGACCGGGATGGTCGCCATCTCCTTGCCGGTGAACACCTCGGTGATCGTTTTCGTCGGCCGCGATTCGGCGTCGGGAATGGCGATGAGATCAGCGAGCCGGGAGAAGGTCGAGGCGGACGGTGCAGGCATTTCGATGTCCCTACTGGTGAGTAGTGTTCGGAGTAACAGACAACCTACCTGGTCTTCGGCTCAGTTCACAGGGTCGAAGTCGGCCCATCCTGTGGCACGATGGGCAGTGGTCTGCCGGACGTCGGGGCGTACGGAGCTACTGGGGTGGGAATTACATGCGCAAGGCATTCGTTTTGGCCGGAGCTGCAGCATTGATGTTGTCGTTCGCAGGGTCGGCTCAAGCAGATCCTCTTCAGGACTTCATCTCGCCGCCGAGCGATCCCGCTGCGTACCTCCCCACCTCACTCGGTGATCCCTGGTTCGATCCGCCTGCCGGCTACGAGAATCTCCAGCCCGGCGCTGTCCTCAACCGACGAGATGTCGCGGTGACACCCGGGGCGTCGTCGGTGCAGTTGCTCTTCCGCTCGACCGACTCCAAGAACCGGCCCATCGCGGCGGCGACGACTGTTCTGACTCCCAACGCGCCGTGGACCGGAGGCGGTGACCGTCCCGTCATCGCGTACAACGAGGCAACGGACTCGCTCGGAAACGAGTGCGCGCCGTCGTACACACTCCCCCGCGGCAACAACAAAGAGATCGATCAGGTAAGGATTCTGCTCGACCGGGGCTACACCGTGGTCGTCACCGACTATCAGGGTCCACGGCAGGCCTACTCGGCCGGCCTCGTCTCCGGACACACCGTGCTCGACGGCCTCCGAGCCTCCCAGAGCGCAGGAGTGGGCGCGGATGCACCGATCGGCATCACCGGCTACTCCGGCGGTGCCATCGCCTCGGGTTGGGCAGCGCAGTTGGCCCCCGAATACGCACCGGAGTTGAACATCGCCGGCGTCGCGTTCGGCGGTCCGCCGACCGACTACAAGATTCTGCAGACCTCGTTGAACGGTCAGATCGGATCGGGCTTGTTCACTGCGGCGACGATCGGATTGTCCCGGGAGTACCCCGAGATGCGGCAGCTCGCCAACGACAACGGCAAGCGGCTGGCTCTGGCGCAGAAGGATCAATGCGTAGATGTGTTGTCCTACACGGGACTACTGCTGTTGGACCAGCGAAACCTCTCCAACGTCCCTGATGTCTTCGAGCATCCGATCACCAAGGCCATCGTCGAGGAAAACCGGATGGGCCAGAAGAAGCCGGACGCGCCGGTGTACATCTACCAGGGCCTGCAGGACTTCCTCATCCCCAAGGAAGGGCCCGAGGCCGTGCAGGACCAGTGGTGCGCCGCAGGCGCTTCGGTCCATCTCGAAGAGGTCCCGGGAGATCACACACTCGCCCAGTCCAACGGCCGTCCCGGCGCATACGATTGGCTCGCGCAACGCCTCGCCGGCGTGCCGACCTCCGGTTGCGAACGCGTCATCAGGTAGGAGTGGAGCCTGCGGAACGACCCGGGAGGCTAGGAGTGGAGCCTGCGGAACGACCCTGGAGGCTCGCAACTTGACCCTCACGCCACGGGAGGCAGCACAGTGTCCTTCGTGAGTGATTCGTCCGCGAACGGTTCGGCAGGTATGCAGGTCGGCGCGGTCTCGAAGTTGGTGGGTGTCAGCGTCAGAACGCTGCATCATTACGACGAGATCGCGTTGGTGGTGCCGTCTGGGAGAACCCCCAAGGGCTATCGGACGTATTCGTCGGTCGATGTCGAACGGCTGCATCAGGTACTGACCTACCGCGAACTCGGGTTTCCGCTCGAGGTCATTGCAGCGTTGCTCGACGATCCGGCGGTCGACGCGATGGCGCATCTACGTCGGCAACGCGACCTGCTCAGCGAGCGGATCGATCACTTGCACGCAATGGCTGCGGCCGTGGACAAGATGATGGAGGCGAAGAAGATGGGTATGCAACTGACTCCCGAGGAGCAGCGCGAAATTTTCGGCGACAACTGGCCCGGCGAGGAGTACGCCGAGGAAGCCGAGCAACGCTGGGGCGAGACCGACGAGTGGAAGCAGTCGCAGCAGCGAACGGCGTCGTTCACCAAGGACGATTGGAAGGCCGTCAAGGCCGAAACGGATCTTCTCGAGGCGGATCTCGCGGCCGCGATGCAGCGGGGTGTGTCGCCCGATTCCGCCGAGGCCGGGTTACTGGCCGAGCGTCATCGGGCTTCCATCGAGCGGTACTACGACTGCGGTTACGAGATGCAGGTGAACCTGGCGGAGATGTATATCGCCGACGAGCGATTTGCCAAGCATTACAACGATATTGCTGCCGGACTTGCGCAGTACCTTCGCGACGTCATTGTCGCGAACGCTGCTCGTCAGGGTTGACGCCAGCCATCGCGGACCGCTCGTGTGCGGTCGATCCACCCCAGACTCCATGCCTTTCGTCCGTGTCGAGTGCGTGTTGCAGACAACGCACGATCACAGGGCATCGACTGCACACGAGCTTGGCCTGTCGCTCCAGGTTTCTCAGCGAGTATCCCCGCAGCCCCAGGGGTGGGTAGAACATCGAAACCGGCATCGAGCGGCAGGCGGCATTCATCTGCCAATCCCAGTGTTCGGAGATCGTTTGCAGTGCTTGCGCTTTCATCGGCACAATCCACCTCTTCCGGATCAGAGATCGAGCAGTCGGCGGGCGTTGCCGGAGGTGGCCGCGCGCCAGTTCTCGAGTCCGCCGTTCGCGGCACCGGCGTCGAGGGATCGCAGTTGCTCCTGCACGCCGGAGATCGGCGTGAAGCAGTAGTCACTGCCGTACACCAGCCGATCGGGTCCGACGGTGGACAACAGCGCGGGCAGCTGCCGCGGGACCGGCGTGCCGGCGAGGTCGAACCACAAGCGCTGCAGTACATCCGGCGTCGTCGGCGCCCCAAGCCGACCTGTGTCCGAAAGAAGTCGACCCGATCCGCCAGTAGCGGCAGTACCCCGCCTCCGTGAGTGAACACCCAACGGATGTTCGGGAATCGGTCGACCACACCCAACAGAATCAGGTCGACGACGGTTCGTGCTGTGTCGAAGAGGAATTCGATCATCGGTGCCGGGCGCCCGAGAGAGACTGCAGCAGAATTCGGCGGCGACGTCGGATGCACGAACACGACTGCCGATCGCGCATCCAACGCGGCGAGCAGCGGCGTCAGCACGGCGTTGCCCAGGTACATTCCGCCGGCGTTCGACATCACCGTCACTCCGTCGGCACCGAGCTGATCGAGCGCACGGATGGCCTCGACCGTCGAGTCGACGACGTTCGGCAGCGGTAGCGATGCGAAAAGTCCGAGGCGTGGCTGACCCTCGACCACCCCGGCCCCGAAGTCGTTGACGCGTCGTGCAAGGTCGGCAGCCTTGCCGTCGTTGCCGAAATGCACTCCGGGCGACGAGACGGACAAGATCGCACTGTCGATGCCGCAGCCGTCCATCATCTGCAGGTGTTCGCCCACCGACCAGCTCGGCCACTTCGGCATGCCGTCGGGAAACGCGATGCCCGACGCAAGGGCCTCCCTCAGGTAGAAGTCGGGAACCATATGAGAATGGACGTCGATCACCCAGCCGGTGCCTGGAGTGGGCGTTGCCGATGCCGTTGCTGACGTCATCGCTGAGAGGGCGGCACCCGAGATCGTTGCGGCACCGAGCGCTCCGAGCAGGGTTCTGCGATCGATCACAGTCGAAGTCCTTCTGTCGGCATCCGTAACTGACGCTATCGTCACATATGAGATAAACCGCAGTCAACGGTGACTTCTACCAACTCCGGTGGGACTAGCATTGCGCGATGACCACCGAACGCACGACGCCCACCCCCCTGCAGTTTCTGGGCTATTCGTTCGGACGCACCCTGCCCGAGTCGATGCAGGACTGGGTTCGCAAGGATCTCGTGGGCAACGGTGCCCAGGTCCGCTACATCGCCCGATTCATCGTGCCGATCATTCCGCTACTGCTGCTCTTCCTGCTGATTCCGGGTCCGCTGTGGATGTCGCTCGCGATGATGTCGCTGCTGTTCATCCCGCTGGTGTACTTCTCGATTGCCCTGATGAACGTCTATCGGCGGCATCGTCTGCTGATCCACGGCCTCGACCCGCAGTTGATCAACGCCAAGGCGCAGAGCCGCGTCGACCGCACTCGCGACGACTACGAACGGCGTCACGGCCGGGGCTGATGAGCGAGCGATAGTCTGTGCCGCATGACTTCACCTGTGGAATTCAAGGCAACAGCTGATCTGGCCGACGAGATCGGTCCCGAGATCCGCAGCTGCGACACCCAGTTCATCCAGTTCGGCAATCACACCGAGTTCGCGGGACCGATCACCACCATCCGCTGCTTCCAGGACAACCTACTGGTCAAGCAGACGCTCGGCGAGCCCGGCAACGGTGGCGTCCTGGTGGTCGACGGCGATGCCAGCGTTCACACCGCCCTCGTCGGCGACATCATCGCCGGCCGCGGCGTCACCAACGGTTGGGCGGGCGTCATCGTCAACGGTGCGGTGCGCGACTCCGCGATCCTGCGCACACTCGAGATCGGTGTCAAAGCGCTGGGGACCAACCCGCGCAAGAGCACGCAAACCGGCTCGGGTGAGAAGAACGTACCCGTGAGCTTCGGCGGCATCACATTCAACCCGGGAGAGATCGTCTACAGCGACCACGACGGCGTAGTCGCGGTCTAGGCCGACGCGAAAGGGACGGCGGGCGCGCCGTCCCTTCCTGCGGTGTCGGTCCTACTTCACGAACGCGAGCAGCGCGTCGTTCACTTCCTGGAAGTGCGTCCACAGCAGTCCATGCGGTGCGCCCTCGACCTCGACGTACTTCGCCTCGGGGAACGCCTCATGGAACGGACGGCCCGTCGAATCGATCGGCAGAATGTTGTCCGCGGTTCCGTGCAGGATCAGCGTGGGCTTGCCGGATTCACGTACCTTCGCGACATCTGCGCGGAAGTCCTCGAGCCAGGTGGGTACCACGGCGTACGCCGCGACAGGTGCGCTGGTGGTGGCAGTGTTCCAGCTGGCGCGCACGGTGGCCTCGCTGATGCGGGTACCGAGGTTTTCGTCGAGGTTGTAGAAGTCCTTGTAGAAATTGTCGAACCAGGTGAACCTGTCTTCGCGGGCTGCGGTCTCGATGCCGTCGAACACCGACTGCGGGACGCCGGTGGGGTTGTCGTCGGTCTGCAGCAGGAACGGCTCGAGGGATGCGAGAAACGCGAACTTCGCGACGCGATCCGTGCCGTACTTCGCGGCGTATCGAGCCAGTTCACCTGTGCCCATGGAGAATCCGACCAGAATGACATCGTTGAGATCCAGCTCGGTGAGCACCTTGTCCAGGTCTGCGGCGAAGGTGTCGTAGTCGTACCCGACGGTGGGCTTACTCGACTGCCCGAACCCACGACGGTCGTAGGTGATGACGCGGTACCCGGCGTCGAGCAGCGCGCGCGACTGACGTTCCCAGGAGTTGCCGTCGAGTGGATAGCCGTGGATGAGCACGACGGGTTGGCCGGTGCCGTGATCCTCGTAGTAGACCTCGACGGGGGTGGAGTTCTCGGTTCCGACGTTGATGTACGCCATGATCCTGCCTTCCTGTGTCCTGAACATCGAGCGGGAGAACGGTCGTTCTCTCCACATGTGGACTACTGTAGAGAACGTTGGTTCTCTCGGCAAGGGGTAAGCGATGACCAGTACGGAAATCGGACGGGCACAGGTGGTGAACGCCGCGGACGAACTGTTCTATGCGCGCGGCATCCAGGCGGTGGGTATGGACGAGTTGCGTGCCAAAGCCGGCATCTCCCTCAAGCGTCTGTACACGCTCTTTCCCTCGAAAACCGCCATCGTCGCCGAGGTTCTTCGTGGTCGCACCCAGCAGTGGAACGACGGCATCCACGCCGAGGCCGCCGCACACGAATCCCCTCGGGAGAAACTGCTGTCGATCTTCGACTTCTTGGACCACTGGTTTCGCCAGGACGACTTCCGCGGGTGCGCCTTCATCAACTCGTTCGGCGAACTCGGCGCAACCATGCCCGAGGTCGCCGACGCCGCGCATCAGCACAAGAAGAGTTTCATCGAGTACGTCACTCGATTGGCCGTCGAAGCCGGATGCGAGCCGACCGTCGGGCTGCAGATCGCTTTGCTTGCCGAAGGTGCGCAGACCACCGCAGCCATCACCGAACTGGCCGAATCTGCTTCTGCAGCAAAGGCTGCGGCCGAGGTCCTGTTGAATTCGACCGCCGAGTAAAGCGGCCCTGGTGCGGACTGCCCTGAACATGTCACACTCGATGCCATGAAGGCATTTGGCCCAGCCGTTCCGATTCTGCGCATTTTCGACGATGTCGAAGCGCGCGCGTTCTATCTGGACTATCTGGGCTTTTCGGTCGAATGGGAACATCGATTCGAGCCGGATCTGCCGCTGTACATTCGCATTTCACGCGGCGAGTGCATCCTGGATCTGTCCCAGCACTACGGAGACGGCACCCCGGGATCGTCCGTCTGGATACCGATCGTGGATGTCGTGTCCTTCAATGCCGAACTGCTGCAGAAGAACAACCCACGCAGCCGACCCGGAATCGATCACACTGCGCCGGGTGGGCCGACCATGACAGTGATAGACCCGTTCTCGAATCATCTCAGCTTCTGCCAGGTCGATCGCTGACGGCCCTTGCCAGCTGTCACACTAGCGTTGTACCGTCGAATCCATGATGCACCTGCAGCCATTGACGACGACGCCGGTTTTCTTCCGGCGTCCGAACTAGGCCTGTACCGCCCCTGTTTCGACGAACCCCGGGAGTTGTTGCCCCGGGGTTCTTGCATATCTGGGCACTTCTTCTGGGCCACAGCAGAAGTGGAGTACCCATGAAGTCCGACCACAGCCAGCTCGGTCGCGAGTTGGATTTGTTTGCAACCAGCCCGGCCATCGGTGCCGGTCTACCCGTTTGGCTCCCTGACGGCGCAATCATCCGAGCGGAACTCGAGAGACTGGCGGTCGAGGAATCAGCGCGCTCGGGCTGTCTCGGCGTGTACACGCCGGTTCTGGCGAAACGCTCGCTGTTCGAGAGGTCTGGCCACTGGGACAAATTTTCAGCCGATATGTTCCCACCGATGCGCATCGGTGGTGAGGAATTCGTTCTACGACCGGCCAATTGCCCACACCACACCCAGGTTTTCGATGCCCGTGGGCGCAGCTTTCGCGACCTTCCGTTTCGAATATCGGAGCTGGGGTCGATGTTCCGAAGTGAACTATCCGGTGTGCTGGGCGGATTGACCCGAGTTCGGCAGATCTCACTCGACGACGCGCATGTGTTCTGCACCCCGGATCAGGTTGGAGACGAAGTTCGACTGGCTCTCGCCTCCATCGAAAGATGTTACCACGTACTAGGACTCGTTCCGTTGTTCAGACTGTCGGTCCGGGGCAGGACTGGACGCTACCTGGGTGACACCGCGCAGTGGAGTGCCGCCGAGTGGCAGCTACGCGCGGCACTGGGTGATCGTGAGTTCACCGTCGGCGAGGGAGATGCCGCCTTCTACGGACCGAAGATAGATGTACAGGTCGCCGGTCATCAGGAGACTGTGTCGACCGTGCAGATCGATTTCAATCAGCCCGAGCGGTTCGGCCTCGAATACACCGGGTCCGACGGTGAGAAGCACCGACCGGTGATGATTCACCGCGGGGTTCTCGGGTCGATGGAACGACTTACCGCCATGCTGATAGACCGTCATGCAGGTCGGATGCCACCGTGGCTCGCTCCGCGGCAGGTGGCCGTCATCTCCGTGGGTAGTTCGCATTCGCGGGCGGCGCGGGACCTGGTCGCCCGACTGCACGATGCATCGGTTCGCGCCCAGATTCTCGAGGAGGGTTCACTGGGCGGACGTATTCGGAGTGCGAGACTTCATCGCGACCCGTACATCGCGGTCATCGGTGATCGCGAGCGAGACAGCAACTCCGTTGCAGTGTCGTACAGTGCGCTGAACGCGAAAGCCGTACTGGACACAGACGTGTTCATCGAAGCCGTGCAACGCGATATACACACTCGTGCTCTGCTTCCCGCTATCCCGGACAGGGAGAATCACTGACATTTGACACTGAAATTCTCGGTTGCACGGCGATAGCGTCGAAGACATGAGCAAGCTACGAGTCCTCGCCGCCCTCACCGTCTCGACGTCCCTGCTGTTCAGTGGATGCACATCGTCCGACGAGCCATCGGCCGTCCAGGCGACCACTACGACGACGTCGAGCGGGAACATCAGAACCGACTACGTGCAGGCTGCCCTGGACGCGCTGGTCGATACTGGATCCGTCGCCGCTGTTGCGCAGGTACGCGACGGCGAGAATTCGTGGTCGGGAGCCGCCGGCCTCGTCGAGCGCGACGGTACCGAGGCTGCGTCCGCAGATGACCCGGTCCGAATCGCCAGCATCACCAAGTCGATGGTTGCTGCCGTGTTGCTTCAACTTGTGGACGAGGGGAAGCTTCAGCTCGATCAGCAGGTCGACGAGCTGCTACCCGGCCTGCTGCCCAAGCCGGTCACCGTCCGTCAGTTGCTCGATCACACCAGCGGCATACCCGATTACCTGGTCGGCTTCGACTCTGCGGAGCAGATTGCCGCACGCTCCGCCGATTCGGTTACCGACGACGAATTGATCTCCCAGGCCCTGGCCATGCCCTGGACGACTGAGCCCGGTCAGGAGTTCAGCTACTCGAACACGAACTACGTTCTACTCGGCCGCATCATCGTCGAGGTGGACAGCAAGTCCATCGGACAATCGTTGCGGGACAGAGTGTTCGATCCGCTGCAGATGAACGACACCACCTACCCCACCGATGCCGCCATCGCCGACGACGCCCTGCACGGATACGTTGCCGAGAACGGAACCTACACCGACGTCACCGATTTCGACGCCGGCATCTGGTCCTCGGGTGCCGCCGTGGTCTCGACCGTCGGAGACATGAATACTTTCTTCCGAGCACTCTTCGACGGCACTTTGCTCCCGCAGAATCTGATCGACGAGATGCAAGTCGTCACACCGACCGGCTACGGACTCGGCCTGCTGCTTGGCGGTGACGCGTGCAACCCGGGATCGGGCGAGCTCGTGTTCGGCCAGCGCGGCAATGGGTTCGGCTACCGCACCTTCGCATTCTCGAGCCCCGACGGACAGCGTCAGGTATCGCTGGCCTGGACCGCGGCAGCTCCGAATCCGGCCGTCGATCCACTCGAACAGCCGGCCACTGAAGCACTGATCGCCGGACTCACCTCGACCTGCCCCGCGTAGCGGTTACAACACGCTCACCCAGCCGTGTACCTCGTCGTTGGTGAGCGCGGCCTGGTGACGCTTACGGAGAGTCGACGTCACTGGACCGTGCTCCTTGGTTCCTATTGCTCGACCGTCGATTTCGTATACCGGGGCAACCCCAGCCGACGTGCCGCACACGAAGACCTCGTCGGCGATGTACAGCTCGGTGAGGTCGACGGTGCGCTCCTGAACCGTCAGTCCTTCTTCGCGCGCAAGGGTCAGGATGGTTCGGCGGTTGATGCCGTCGAGAATGTCGCTGGTGACATCGGGGGTGACGAGCATGCCGTTCCGGACGAGGAAGATGTTCGCGGCACTCAACTCGCAGACGTGGCCGTTGATGTCGAGGAAGATGCAGTCGTCGAAGCCGCTGTCGATCGCATCCTGTTTCGCCAGAACAGAATTGACGTATGCGCCGTTCACCTTGGCGCGTGACGGAATGGCGTAGTCCGGGATTCGCCGCCACACACTCGTCTTCAATCGCATCCCATCCTGCGGGACAATGGGATTAGCGTCGTACAGGAAGATGGACACCGTGGTGTGCAGCCCACGCACCCGCGTTCCTGGGATCGATTCGTCGACGTGAACGGTGGCTCGAACGTAGACCTCGGTCGTCGGGTCATTGGCGGCAACCACGTCCCGTGTCGCCTGTACGAATCGCTCGAACGTCCACTGCGAGGCAAACGTGTCGATACCGATGATCTTGCAGGATTCGACGAGCCGCTGGTAGTGATCGAGTAGCCGGAAGGCGGTACGCCGATCACCGTCCACCTGCACGGGGAACACCGTGTAGACACTGAGCCCGTACAGAACTGCCGAGGTGGCGACCCCCAGCGTCGCGTCCTGCGCGTCCACCAAGCGATCGCCGAAATACACCTTCGAGTGCGGAAGAGCCATGCGGCGATGCTAGTCGCCCGGTGAGTTCGAGCGACAATGCTTTTACCGTCGTATGGTCGAGTGCATGAACGCACGGACGACACGAACCCTGTGGAACGACGGCCCAGAGGTGGGTGCCATCGGCTTGGGCTGCATGGGAATGACCTGGGCATACAAGGCCGACGATCAGACACAGTCCCCCGACCACGTCATCGGGCACGCCTTGGACCTGGGTGTGAATTTCATCGACACGGCCGATGTGTACGGACCGTTCACCAACGAGGAGGTCGTCGGTGCGGCCATCGGTAGCCGACGCGACGAGGTGATCCTCGCGACCAAGGGCGGTCTCGTCTCCCACGTTGGCGACGCCGGAGAGCCGGTCATTTCGGGCCCCAACGGCAAGCCGGAGCATCTACGTTCGGCAATCGACGATTCGCTGCGCCGCCTGGGCGTCGACCACATCGATCTGTACTACCTGCACCGTCCCGATCCTGAGGTAAACGTCGAAGACAGCATCGGCGCGATGGCCGAGGCCGTGCAGGCCGGAAAGGTTCGCGCACTGGGCGTTTCGGAGTTCACCGTCGAGCAGCTCGATCGGGCCCAGCAGGTGCATCCGATCTCGGCCGTGCAGTCGGAGTTGTCGCTGTGGACGCGCGACCACCTCGCCACGTCGCTGAAGTGGACGCAGGACAACGGTGCGGCATTCGTGCCGTTCTCGCCACTGGGCCGCGGCTTCCTGACCGGCAACTTCCGCGGAACTGCGCCCGCCGCAGACGATTTTCGAGCTCGGCTGCCACGCTTCAGCCAGGACAACCTCGATGCGAACCTCGTGATCGTCGACGCTATCGCAGCCGTCGCCGACGAGCTCGGTGCGACACCGGCGCAGGTGGCCTTGGCGTGGGTTCTGGCGCAGGGTGAGCACGTGGTCCCGATTCCCGGTACCAGACGCACCTCGCGTCTGGACGAGAACGCGGGTGCAGCCTCGCTGGTGTTGAGCGGGGAGCAGCTCGCCGCACTCGATGCCCTACCGGCACCCGCCGGTGGTCGCTATTGAGATCGTTCGCGTCGACCCCGTCGCAGATCGGCCCCTCGCCGGGCAGATTCTCGCAGTGCAGAAAAGCTCGTATGCAGTCGAAGCGAGACTTATAGGCGACGACCGAATCCCGCTGCTGCACGAGTCGGTGAACGATCTGTGTGCTGCACAGGTCCACTGGCTCGTCGCGTGCGCAGACGACGAAATCCTAGGTGCCGCAGCGTGGTCCGGTTCCGAGATCGACCGTCTGGTGGTGTCTCCGCACGCACATCGCCAGGGCATCGGACGGGCGTTGGTCGAGGTGATGATCGATTCGATTGTGGGACAACGCATACAGGTGGCTACCGGGCGAGACAATGCGCCGGCTCGTCGACTGTACGAATCCCTCGGCTTCGTGCACACCGAGAATCAACAGGTTCTGCCGGGGCTGTGGCTGGCCCGCTACGAACTCGTGCGCTGATGGGTATCGGAGTCTCGTGGACGAGCGACGAACCAGATCAGCGCACCGGAAATCGGCATGAACAGGACGAGCACGTCCAAAGGAGACGGTTTAACGTGCACCGAAACAAAGGGTAGCCTATCCCAATGCCATCTCGAATTATGTCGTCCACAACGCTCGACCGCCGTGGGTTCTTCCTGGCTGCCGGGGCGGTTGCACTCGCTGCGGCCTGCTCGCCTCGGGGCCAGGACACGGCGGCCGCGACCTCGCAGACAGTGCGGATAACGGGCGACGGATTCGATGTCACCGTTCCCGCACGCCCTACCCGGGCTATCGTGATGGAGGGACGGGGAGATCTCGAATTCGCTTTGCTCGCTCAATATCCCGTCATCGCAACCGGGAATACTTTTGCTCCCGGAACACGGCCCGCGGGGCAGTTCGAGGGATTACTCGACGCGCAGACCCATGTCATCGGTGGACCCGACGGTCCGACGGCAGAAGAGATCGCTGCGCTGTCGCCCGATCTCATCGTGATGCGTGCCAACGGATGGCGACTCGACTGGTACGGAAACGACCAACTCACCAAGATTGCGCCGGTCCTCCCCGTCGAGGTGAACGAACCCGATTTCGAGCAGTACACCGTCGACCAGTTCTCGGCCATCGGTCTACTCGATACAGTCCGACCGCGTCTGGACGAGTACCACCAGATCATCGACGACGCGGCCGCGGTCACGAGCGGGCGCACGATCGCATTGATCACCAGCGAACCGGTTGCGAAGGGATACGTGATCGTGTGGACCAATTACCTCGGTAATGCGGTAGCCGCGGACATGGGATTCACTGTGTTGCACAACAACCCCGAGGACGAGGAGGGGAACTATCGCCTGTCGGTCGAGAATCTGAACCAGATCGCGGACGCGGAGTTCATCTTCCATCAGACCACCGATCCCCGCCAGATCGACGGTATCGAAGCCTGGCGGAACCTCCCCGCTGTGGCCGCGGGTCGCAGTGCGGTGCTGGATCCTCAACTGAACAACGGATTGGTCATCACCGCAACCAGTTTCGCGAACAGGCTGATCGAGGTGGTCCGCAGCGCGGAGTGAGGTAGCTTCCCAAGCATGACCTCTGCCGGCGGCGTGATTGCCCTAGCTTTGTTCGCTATGGCGCTGCTATCGATCCTCCGTGATCCCAGTACAGGGTTAGTGACCAAGCTGGCGTGGGCATTCGTCGCGTTCATTCTGCCGATCGTCGGGCCGATCCTCTGGTTCGCCGTCGGTAAGCGATATCTCTACGGACCCAGCGGCGGCAACAGATGACAGTTCAAAATTCGATCGCGTTGCGCAGGTCGGTGTTCACCAGATGGCTCACTTGGTCGCGCAGCCACTCGACGGCCTGCTGATCGGGTGCCGGCGTGTGGGCCAACAGCGTCCAGCGCAGACGAGTTTCCGGAGTCAGGTCGAACTGCAACAGGATGTCGGGGAGACTCGGCCACGGCGAGCTCCAGACGACGCGGTCGAACTCGCTGCTCTCGACGATTCGAGGCAGAGCGGCACCCTCGAACATCACCGGCCAGGCGAACCCCTGATTCTTCGGATGCACTTCTGGGCGCATGAGTGCCTTCCAGACGAAGAAGACCGGCGGCGACAACACCGCAGTCCTGCTCGCGAGAACCATCATCCGATTACCGTACGCAGTAGCGACTCGGGAGCTCTACTAATTTTCGGGCTTGACCTGTGTGGGCGGCGTCCGACGCGGAATTGCCCGACCTGATCGCTGCGATCGGCACCGACGGGGTGCAGGGCAGCGGAGTTCGAATCGCGTACGCCCGCAGGGTGGCCCGGTCCTCCGCGCGCCGCTGGTCCGTCCCTGGGCAACGGAGAAGGCCCGCCCCCGGTGTGTCGGGGTGCGGGCCTTGTCGGGTTCTGCGGGCTGTGAGTGTCAGGTCAGGTCGGCGGGTGGGGTGGTCGGGCGCCCTTCGGCGGTGTCACGAAGCCATTGCGGTACCTCGCGGCCGGTCCGTTCGCGGAGCGCGATCGAGGCGCGGGCCGCTGCGGCGGCGACTCGGGGACGCTCGGCCGGGCGGTCGGTGCGCTTTTCGGTCGTAGTCATCGTGGGTCCTCCTGCTCGTTCTGGTTGTCAGTGTCCTCGGTTCGGTCCTGGTCCGCCAGTGCGCGTCGGGCTGCAGCTCGATCGGAGACCGCGACCAGGACGTCTTGCTCGGTTCGGGTGATCAGGGCGGAGTCGATGACGGTGGCGTAGATGTCCCATCCGAGTTCGGCTTCGGTGTCGCTGTCGCTGGTGGTGCGTTCGAGGCACCAGGTGATCCGTTGCCAGGCTTGGGCGCGTTTGTCGGCCACGGTGCGTTGGCGGACTGTCAGGGCGACGCCGACGACGGCGAGTACGCCGACGATCAGAGTGACCCATGCTTGAGCGGACATCAGGGGCGGTCCTTCCAGGTGGTGCCCCGTGCCGTCAAGCACCGGGTCGGGTGGCTACCGGCGTAAAGTTCCGCGGACGATGTCGCCTTGGATATAGCTGAATCCGTCTCCGCGGCCGTCGCGGAGCGGCTGCCATGTACCGACGACAGGCAGGGCTGTGCCCTGACGCTGGTGCAGGTCGTCATGCGGGTTGTCGCGGTTCCTCGTCCCCGGTGTCGCCGGTGTCGTGGTGGTGGTCGGGTGGGTAGAGGACTTCTTCGGGGTGGTGTGCGTGATTGATGAGCCCGCGGCGCCTGGGGTCCATTCCTGTGGGTGGGTGCCACAGCGTGCGGCCCGGATATCGATGTCCTGCTCCGGTTTTGGTCGTCGCCCACTTGCCGGGCCCGGTGCCGACGAGTGCGTGGTGCATGTCGCAGCCGAAGGTCAGGGAGTCGATGTCGGTGGGTCCGCCCTCGACCCAGTCGTCGAGGTGATGGGCTTGGCACCAGGTCGCCGGGCGGGTGCACGAGGGGAAGCTGCAGCCGCGGTCGCGGGCGATGAGCACGATGCGTTGGTCGGCGGAGGCGATGCGTTTGGATCGGCCCAGGTACAGGGCTCTGCCGTCGTCGTCGAAGATCGTCAGGTAATGGTGGGCGTGCGAAGCCATGCGGATGGCGTCGCGAATCGAGACGCGGGATCCGGTGGCGGTCATCGCGTAACCGCAGCCGGCGTCGAGATCTTTCAGGGTCATGGTGACGATCGCGGTGACGGGTAGGCCGCGATGGGTGCCGAGGGTGCCCGAGGCAAGGGTGTGCCGGAGTGCCATTTTGAGCGCGTCGTGATGGCGTTCGCGTTGAGGGCGTCGATCACGAGCAGCGGCGGCGTCGCGCGCCGCGGTGTCCGGTGCGTCATCGTCGACGGTGGTGTCGGATCCGGGGTGGGCGCCGGGTCCAGTAGCGTTGTCGGAGCCTGCAGCGTCGTCGGAACCGTCGGAACCGTCGGTGTTATCGGAGCCAGCGGTGCCCTCTAGCTCTGTGCCGCAACCACACTCGTCACCGCACCCGCCGTCACCGCACCCGTCGTCACCGCACCGGTCGTCATCGTCTCTGCCGTCACCGGAGCCCCGTAACCCGGCATCACTCGACCCGCCACCATCGCCAGTGGGCTCGGGCTGCGGTCCGCCGTCGCCGCTGGTCTCATCGCTCCGTTCATCCTCGCGGACGACCGACGTCGGGTCGGCAGGATTGTTCACCCCCGGCTTCGCGGCTTTGGAGAACAACGCTTCGAGGTAGGCCCGCAGTTCGGGGTCGACGCAGAAGTTGCCTTCCGACATTCCGTCGGCACCTTGCTCCCCGAGGTAGAAGAACGCATCCCGCCGCTTGGGCGGCTTCGGCTTCCCGTCCTCGTCTTCGTCGTCGTCCTCGTCGTGATCGCCGTCGGGGTTGAGGATCGAGTCCAGGTGCGCCACCAACGGAGCGAAGTCGTCGGGCCGTCTGGTCGACGCGTACCCCACCAACTGCACTTCGGCGAGATCCCGCGTCTGCGGATCGACACTCGAGGGCAGATGGCGGAAGAACTCGCGGATCATCTGTACATGCTTGTCATCGAGCAACCCCGCCCGCAACGCGTCCGCGGTCCTCGGCAACAGGGGCGGCAGGACCTCGCCGGAGAACGCGGTGCGATCCCCCAACTCCTCAGCCAGACGCACCCGAGCCCCGGCCGATCGTGGGGTGATCCGCAACATCCACGCCACCGACGACGGCACCGACCCCGGATACACGTCGAGGCCGTGCTGAGCGATCAATTCGTTGAGCCTGGTGTGCGAATAGGCCGTCACGGACCTGGTGAGAGCGTCCATCCGCTGAATCACCGCCCGCCGGTCGGCATTCGTCCACGACACCGACGCCTGTTCGGCCAGCTCGGCGACGGCGGACTCGACACGATCCACCAGCACCGACAATTCTGGATCGGACACCTCAGGGGGAGGCGGCACCGTCTCGATGCCGTCCACCCCTGATCCGCCGTCCCCCGAAAGCATCAACAGAACCTATCGCGACCCACCGGCAAGTTTTCGAACACACATACGACAACGCAATGACGACCATTCCGGCTCCCGACCCGAAATCTACCCAACAACACTGGTGGAGAATGAAAGTATGCCGACCCTTCCGAATCGCACGAGCGGAGTTCGTCGCTGGGTGATCGTGGCGGGAACACTTCCCCTCGCCTGGTGGTGCATCAGCTTGACTGCGGGCGCACTGGGTATCGGCTATGACGCCATCGGCGACGTCGTGAGCACCTGGAATATCACTACGGCAGCAGGATTGGTCATTCTCATTCCAGCAGCCTTCTTCTCCGTAAGCGGAGGCTTCGAGCTCGCCTCACCCGACAGTCCCCGTCACGGCCGTTGGTATGCGACCGTTGGATTGACTTTGACGATGGCCTTCTACCTGTTGATGGTGCTGAAATCGGTCGTTGCCATCTTTGGCGGTTCAGTCCTTCGCGACCCGGACACCTGGAGTCCCGAATTGTCGTCACTGGAACAGTGGGCGGTTGCGGCACCGTACGCAGCGTTCCTGATCCCGACCGGCGCGACGTTGGCAGCGCTGTGGCGTGGGCGAAGCAGGCAGGCAGGATCCGTCACCTAACCATTCTTCGCCTGCGGTATGGGTCGACCAACCCACACCGGATGTCGGTAGCGTCTGGTCTATGGAATCGCGAACCGATCAGGCGGAATGGTCGGATAACGATCTGCAGCAGGATGTCTCGGAGGCGCAGTGGGTGGAGGACAACCTCGACGGCGTCGCGACGACCACGGTGGGCTCGCTTGTCCCCACTGTGTTCGACGCCTATGTACGCATCCTGTATCCCGTACGTGCCAGCACACCCAATCCGACTCCGGCGAAACCTGTTGCACCCTGGCGTGATCAGCTCACAGCCGTTCTCGAAGTGCTCACTCGAACTACGACAACACCGAATGACTGCTGGTTCGCCGTCTGGGAAGGCAACACCGCGCTCGACGACGTTCGCGATACGGCACCTACCGCGGACATCGCCGGTTACAACTATTTCCTGCTGAGGGGACCGGTCTCGCGCGCGGCCGACACGCTCGAGGGACTGTCGCCGAATCTGTGGTGGCCCGCCGACCACGCGTGGTGCATGGCTCAGCACTTCGACTTCCCCCGTGCTTACCTCGGAGGCAGCACGGAGACCGTTGCCGGCATCCTGGCGCTCACCGAGATCGAATCGCGGCCGGTCCGCGTCGACCAGGTGGTGACGACCGATAACTACCACCTGAACCGGCCGACCCACTAGCTGCCCGGCGCGACGGTCTCGACGAGGAGCACGTTCCACTGCACACCGAAGTTCATTGGCAATGAGCCGTGTTCGCGATACTCCATTCGGCCGTACGGCGTCACGCTGAACATGCCAGGGTGACGCGTCGGCGACAGTTCCTCGTGCTGTGCGAGGAATCCCGCCCGATCCAGGACGCGGACGCTACCCTGCGGTCTTGTCTTGAAGTCCAACCACAGGTACCTGTCCCACACCAGGCAGCCGTGCAATATCACGTCACCCACCACGCTGCCGTCGCCCATCATGGTGGTGAAACCGTTGCCGAGATGCGCTACCCACTCCGTTCGCCCGTCCACAGTGACGGCCTCGACCCGAGCGGGCACATCGCTGCACACCTCGGCCGGCAGGTCCATCGAGTCAGGTGACGCCCACAAGGTCGTGGGTGTGCACACCGCGCCCACCGCGGGCTCGTCAGGCCACGGTTCCATATCCTCGAGCATCCACAGTTGCGACATCTCGAGCGAAGTCGATCAGAACTGCGCCCGAGGAGCTCCCATTCCAGGGTCGATTTGGAACGGACCGCTGGCAGAAGGCGCTATCGGAAAGTCGAAGATCGCAGTGGGGATGTACACCGTGGCACAGGAGTTCGGGATGTCGACCACCCCGGACAGGCGTCCTTCGATCGGGGCCGATCCCAACAGCAGGTACGCCTGCTCGGGGCTGTAGCCGAACTTGGTGAGGTAGTCGATCGCGTGCATACATGCGTTCTGGTACGACAGATCGGAGTCCAGATACTTCTGCTCACCGTCGACGGTCACCGAAATACCCGAGAAGGCAATCCATTCGGAGTACTGCGGTGCGGTGTTGCCGGGCATGAAGATCGCGTTTTCGCTCACCCCGTAGGTCTCCATGCCACCCTTGATCAGGTCGACGTGCAGGTCCATGAAGCCGCCCATTTCGATGGCCCCACAGAACGTGATCTCTCCGTCTCCCTGCGAGAAGTGCAAGTCGCCGAACGACAACTTCGCCCCCGGCACGAACACCGGATAGAAAACACGGGTGCCCTTGGTGAGGTTCTTGATGTCCTGATTTCCGCCGTTCTCGCGGGGCGGTGCCGTGCGCGCGGCTTCACCTGCAACGCGGGAGAATTCGTCACCGCTCAGTGAACCGAGGATGGCACCGTCGAGTTCGGGCGCCAGAGCCAGCGGCGGGACACGGTTCGGATCGGTGGCGATCAGCGCACCTTCACGAGCGTTCCACTTTGCCAACAACTGGGCCGACGGCGCAGTCCCCATCAGGCCGGGATGGGTGATTCCCGTGTACTTCACGTGCGGGACGTGGCGAGAGGTGGTGGTCTGACCGGAAAAATCCCAGATTGCCTTGTACGCATCGGGGAATCGATCGGTGAGGAACCCGCCACCGTTCTGCTTGGCGAAGATGCCCGTGTAACCCCAGCCCTGACCGGCCAGCGGACCCGAGTCCTCCTGCGGGATCGGACCGACGTCGAGAATATCGACGATCAACAGGTCACCGGGCTCGGCTCCCTCGATGTGGAACGGTCCGGACAGCGTGTGCACGTTGTTGAGCGGCGCATTCAGAATGTCCTCGGCGGAATCGTCGTTGTGGATGGCCCCGTCGAACCATTCGCGACAGTGCGCCCGAAACGACGTGCCGGGTTTGACTGTGACCGCCGCCGGGATATCGGGATGCCATCGGTTGTGGCCGACGATCTCCTGTTCGGTGAAACTCTTCGTCGAGTCGAGCGGAAACAGCAGTTCGGGCACGAGGCACCTCCGGTTGCGCGGATTCTCCTGCCTCGATCATTGCACCGTTCTGGCGCATCCGGCCGATTCTGACGTGTAAATCTTGTATGACGTTGTGCTGGAACGTTGCTGATGCGCCGCATCGCGCTACTCTCGGATGCGTGCCCACCTACAGCTTCCGCTGCGCACAGCGTTGCGCACCCGTCGAGCAGCGTTTCGCCATGGCCGACGTTCCCGGCGAGGTGTCGTGCCCGGAGTGCGGCGAGGCAGCTGCACGACAGATCTCTTCTCCTGCCCTCGGCAGAGGAAACAGTGTTGCAATGAAGGCACACGACGCCTCTCGCGCCACCGCGGCCACGCCTGCAGTTGTCTCATCTCTGCCGGCCGCGGGCCGATCCGCAACCAGGACGACATCGAACCCGCTCCACCGCCGCCTGCCCCGCCCCTGACAGCTGCGTTTCCCTTCCGGGCCGACGGGGAAGTCCGACGGCATGTCCGAGCTACCTCCTCCCCCGTCCATTGCCGACGGCTTCACCACCGACGACGTCGTCGCCTGGGTTGCTGAGCATCTGGGTGATCTGACCCTCGAGGGGGCGGACGACATCACCCCAGGTGGCATCCGTGGTGGGCAGTCGGCTGCCGACATGGCACTGGCCGGGCTGGACATCACTGGCTACGCCCGCGACCGCAGCACCGTTCTCCCGGTGAATCGCCGCGGCGCAAGCCGCATGTCGCCGTACATCCGCCACGGACTGCTGACGCTTCGAGAAGTCTGGGACGCAGTAGCCGACGCTCCCTCTCGCGACCGTTCCCGGTACCGCGACGAGCTCATGTGGCAGGAGTACGCACGCCACCTCTACGCCCGAGTCGGCACAAGCCTCGGGCAATCTCTGCGACGTGAGCAACCGCGGCCGCAGAACTGGACGGCGCAGCCCTGGGCCGAGGAAATGAACTGCATGTCCTCGGTCGTGGGTGAATTGCAGGACGACGGCTGGCTCGTCAACCAAACTCGCATGTGGCTGGCCTCCCAGTGGGCAGTCCGCGCCGGAGCGACGTGGCGCGACGGTGAGGACGAGATGTTCGCCCACTTACTCGACGGCTCGCGCGCTGCCAACCGCCTCGGCTGGCAGTGGACCGTCGGCACGGGAAGTGGGAAGGTCTACGGCTTCAGTCGATGGCAGGTGACCAAGCGTGCCCCGTCGCTGTGCCGCAACTGTGCGCTGAAAGATGCGTGCCCCATCGAGAATTGGCCCGACGACGATCTCGGCCCAGCGGTCGACGGCCCAGATCTCAACAAGGCCCCGGTACCCGCAGGCCCCGCTCACGTGGAAGGCGATGGTGCAGAACAGGTCTGGCTGACCGCCGAATCGCTCGGCACCGCAGACCCCGCCATGGCTGCGGATACCGATCGACCTGCTGTCTTCGTGTTCGACGAGCCACTCCTCCGGAAACTGAAGCTCTCCGGCAAGCGCCTGGTCTTCCTCGCCGAGACGCTCGGCGAGATCGCGTCGACCCGGCCGTTGGAGGTACGTCGCGGCCGAGTCTCGGATGAGCTCTCCGGACGGTCTTTGGCCGCCACCTGGGCACCGGTACCCGGCTTCTCCCGCATCGCCGACGCCATCAACCCGGTCGAGTTGCATCCGTGGCCTTGGCTGACGCGTCCCACCACATCCTCGGTCCGTTCGTTCAGTGCGTGGCGCCGCAGTCACTGAGGCGCTCTACCGTGGCCGCACCGTGATCTGCCCTTCCTCGCTGTGGGCGGACAACGTCTTCGGCGATCTCGGGTCGTTGATGACGTCGACGGAGACGTCACCCTTCTCGGATGCCGCGTCCACGGCGTAGGCGTCGGCGGGTGGGAGACCGATCGTCGTGTCACCGATCACGTTGCGTGTCTTCACCGATTTCGGCGCAGTTCGAGATTCGACGGTGATCTCGCCGAAGGTCGTACTCACCTCGACAGCGGTGGCCGTGGCATCGCTGATCTTCACGTCTCCGAAACGCGTGTCGATGCGCAGCGTTCCGGCCGATCCACGAGCGAACACCGATCCCGACGCTGTCGAGATGTCCACGTCAGCAGCGACATCGGACAACATGACGTCACCGTTTGCACCGTCGACCGTCACGGTCAGATCCGCCGGTATCTGAATTTCGACGTCGGCGTCGCATGATCCGTATTTGTCGTACGAACATTCCACCGCGACGGTCGATCCGTCCGCACCGATATCGATGGTGGGACTGTCTCCTCGATAGATGCCGTGAGCTCGAACATGCAGCGAATCATCAGGACTGGGTACGAACGTCAGATGGGCGAAGCCGGTCGACACGGCCAATTGCGAGCCGTCGACCGCGTGGTCGGCCGAGTAGTCGTAGTCCTGAGTCTTCGGAAGGGAGAAGCCGAGCGCGATCGCGGCTGTCGTTCCCGCGCCGGCCAGGCCGATCACCACCGCCGCGGTGGTGATCGCCACAACGTTGCGTAACAATGGAATTCGATTCATCGAATTGCTCCCAGGTATCGTAGTACGGCCATGACCCGGCGGTGATCAGCACTGTCACCGAGCAAACCGAGTTTGGCGAAGATGTTTCCGATGTGCTTCTCGACGGCCGCTTGACCGACGACAAGGGTGGCCGCGATGCCGGCATTGGACTTGCCTTCGGCCATGGCCGTCAACACGTCTCGCTCTCGGGGTGTCAACGAATCCAGTGGATCGGATCGTGGTGCGCGCGCCAAGATCTGCTGTACCACTTCGGGATCGATGACCGTTCCCCCGTCGGCGACGGTTCGTACCGCGTCGGCGAATTCGTCGACATCGGCAACACGATCCTTGAGCAGATATCCGACGCCGTCCGTGCTCTGCCGGATCAGTTCGGCCGCATACGTTTCCTCGACGTACTGCGAGAGCACCAGTACCCCGACGTCGGGCCATCGCTCACGAATGACAAGTGCTGCTCGCAGGCCTTCGTCGAGAAATGTGGGAGGCATCCGAACGTCGATAACGCAGACGTCGGGCAGGGGGTCGGTGGCCGACATCAGCGTCAGGAGCTGACCCGCGTCGCCTACTTTGCCGATCACCTCGGCACCGGTGTCGACCAACAGCCGCGCAACACCCTCACGCAGCAGCACCGAGTCGTCGGCGATGATCACTCGCACGGGATGGTCACCTCCACTCGTGTCGGTCCACCGGACGGCGAGGTCAGCGTCAGCGTTCCGTCGATTCCACTGAGCCTGTCGGCCAGTCCGGCCAGTCCACCGCCGGGCTCGAGATGCGCACCGCCACAGCCGTCGTCGACCACAGTCACTGCGATGGACGATTCACCGCGGACGACGTCCACCTGCACGTGGCTCGCGCCGGCGTGTTTGCCGACATTGGTCAAGGCCTCGGATACGACGAAATACACCGTTGATTCGGCAGTGGCGTCGAGACGCCGCTCGCCGGTGAGGGTCGGATCGATCTCGATGGTCACCGGCACTGTGCACAAGGCCGCGACCGACGACAGTGCCGCATCGAGTCCACGATCGGTCAGAATCGGGGGATGCAGTCCGCGCGTCAAGGTCCGTATTTCCCCGATCGCGTTCTTCGCTTCTCTGTGTGCATCGTCGAGCAAGCCTTTCAATACCACGTCATCGGTGGCGGATACACGAGACTTCGCTTGACCCAATGACATTGCCACCGAGACCAGCCGCTGCTGGGCTCCGTCGTGCAGGTTTCGTTCGATGCGTCGCCGCTCGGCATCGGCCGCGTCGACGACGCGAGCGCGACTGACCGTCAATTCGTCCACCCGCTTGCTCGACTCGGACTGCCCGAGAAGCGCTGCTGCGCTCCACCAATCGAGCTTTGCGAGCAGCGTTGTCAGAGGAGGAACGCCGGCAACGAGCACCACCAGAGCTGCTGCACCTGCCAACGCAACCAACGGGAAGTCCACCCGTTCGGCGATCTCCAATCCGGTGCCCTCGGGATCGGTGACCAACCACGCGACCGGTGCCGCCGCCAGAATGGGAAGGGCCAGGAACAACGCCGGCAGCAAGAACAGCAGAGCGGCCGAGATCGGAATGCGAATGATCCAGTAGACCAGCGACTTCCACAACCCGATGTCGCGGACGCACCACACCAACTTCTGCCAGCTGGTCGGATAGACAATGGCCGCAGGTCTCGTGATCTCGAAGCCACTGGTGACGCCGATGCCGGCCCGCGCCGCGATGTCCAGCCACCGGAGGACCACGATCGTGAACACGAACACGAGCACACCACTGAGGGCGAACGGCAATGCGAACACCGCAAGGACGAGCAGACCGACGATCAGCCAACCGCCCAGGCCGGCCAAGGTTGTCGCGAGCAGCGAGGCCATGGCCAGCCACCACTGTCGAGAAATCCATGCTCTGAGCGGATTCAGGGGAATCGATAATGCCTGGTTCATGCGATTGAGCGTAAGTGGGCAGTTGCCGGGGCGTCCCCACTGTGAACCCACGAGGTGAGGTAGGGCCAGCCCTACCATGAGGACCGGGGGTCGCCCCAGCTCAGGCGTCGAACACGCTGGTCTTCTCCCGAACTTGTCGGAGCCCGGTGATATCAAGGATGTAGGAGAAACGACAGAAGGGAATTCGCGTGTCCACCAGCTTCGATACTTGCCACGGCACACTCGTGATCCACGCGGTCGGCGGTGCGGAGTGTACGGAGCCGGACTGCGTGGACCTCGAGTACGTCCGTCACTTCCTGGTGCTCGAGTGCGAAGAGGTCACCGGCGGCTGCCAGTGCACCGCACTCGTCGAGCTCGCTCAGGCGTCCTGACGTCGGACCACCGGCTGCTGGAGTTCGGTGACCCAGTTCTCCTGCGGCTGTGGCTCCGACACCAGGTAGAACTCCCGGCAGACGCCCGAGAGCTCGTAGCCGTTGGTCTCGATCCACGCCATCAACTGCTCCCACGTTTCACCGATCGTGGCCATCGACCCGTGGTGCACGGTCGTCGCAGCCAGATCGACCGGCGGCAGTTCTCGAACTTCGTACCCCTCTGCTGTGGTGACGGTCGGTCCCACCTCGAACGCGGCGTGCACGGTGATGCCCGTGCCGTCTCCATCGTCGACGGCCTCGTACATGGCGATCGACGAAGGGCCGAAGTCGACGCCGTGCCGTCCGAGAGACTGTGCGAGTTGGGCATACATCGGGCCGATGACCGGGCCGATGTTCTGCGGGCCGTAACCGGCGGCGGTCTCGGTGACGGCAGCAACGCGAGTGGCCGGCAACGATTTGGTGTCCACGGTGATCATCGAAATCCCTTCGGTGTGGGAGAGTCGCGCATCGATGCGACGCAGGCGAGCGGCGTCGAGATCGAGTCGACGGGCGACATCATCTCGTTTGGCCTCGAGCATCTCGCGTAGACGGCCGTCGCTGACCTCAGCGTGCACGACCTGCGTCACCTCGTCGAGCCGGAACCCGAGGTCCTTGAACATGAGAATGCGTCCCAGAACCTCGAACTGCGAGCCGTCGTACGAGCGGTAACCGGTGATTGGATCGACCCGTGCAGGAGTCAACAACCCGATCTCGTCGTAATGCCGAAGCATGCGAACCGAGACCCGGCCGATGGATGCGAACTCTCCGATACTGAACATGACCCTGACAAGAATCCTCTCTCACACTGTGTGAGGGTCAAGCGAACGGATCCCGCTCACTTCCACACCGTGAACTGGTTGTCCCATGACCTGGTCATGTGGCCGGCCGCCGTGGACACCACCACCCGAGCCGGGTCGACACCCTCGGGTTGTGGGATCGACCATCCGATCTCACCGGTGCGGGCGTCGATGGAATGCGTGCCCTGATAGTCACCGAAGACGAAGCTCTTCCCGTCGGTCAGTCCCCCGCGCACCCAGTACGCGTCCTCCCACGGCGTCACCCAACGCTCCGTGCCGTCGTCGATGTCGAGACCGGTGAGCGTCTTCGCCTCCGGATCGGTGACGATGACAACGCGGCCGATCACCGCGGCGACAGCCGACTGTGTCCCGCTGAACTCCGACTGCACCATCGCTGGATTCCGCCAGAACTCGTCGCCATTGTTCGGGTCGTAGGCACCGTCTCCCAGGAACATCGGCGGCCGATTCAGTGGGCTGCTCGGATACATCGACGTTCCGTACGACGGACGCGGGATCGCTCGGATCACCGAGCCGTCTGCCGCCAGGAGATTCTGAGTGCCGACCGTTCCCGATTCGCTTCCGATGCTGGAGAGGAACAGGCCGTTCCCGACGCTCTGCACCGAGTCGCCCTCGTAGGTGAATCTCTCTGCGCCACTGTCGAGATCAAAGATGCTGTAGATGTATTGCGGGGTGCCGTCACCCCTGGACGTCGATATCACCGACTTTCGATCCGGAGTGACGTACACCGAGGAGAAGTCGCCGAACCGCTCGAACGTGCGACGGAAGTCGGACTCGATTGCAGTCGGAGTCCCTTTCGTCAACACCGGCGTTCCGTCCAGATTCCCAGAGACGAAGACGGTCTGGTCCACGATTCGCGCACCGTTCACATCGAAATCCGTTCCGACGTCCGCGACCAGCGCCCCATCGGACGTGTCGATGGACACCACGCGCCGATCACCCCAGCACGCAAGCAACACCGATTCCAGTTCCGACGCACACTGACTCACCCGCCCAATGGGCGTCTTCCACAGTGGCGCACCGTTGGCGGGGTTCATACCGACGAGGGTGACGGCTCCTACCTCTGTGCCGCTCGATGGATCTGCACTGGGAAGCGGATACCCGGTCGCACCGATCATCACGTCGTCTCCGCTGAGGAATCCTCCGTAGCCGTAGTACTGGCCGAGGCCGGTCGGCATGGCCAACAACACGTCGCCGCCGTTGTCCGACAACGTGCGGACGTCCGCCGTCCACGCCGGCTCAGGTGGGGTGTCGAGGGACCCAGCGACCACGGCCTGCTCGGCACCCGGCGCGGGCGTATCCGGTTCGTCCGACGCCACCCGCACAGCGATGAACGCCGCCCCCACGACCAACGCCGAACCGAGCGCGATCAACTTCCACCGCTCGTTACGAGTGAGCTTCACCGGCAGACGGTAGCACCGGTGTCAGGAAATACCCGTCGGATAGTGCAGCGGCAATCCCGTCTCTCCGACCCCGAGTTCGAAGATCGCCCATTGCCGTGGGTCGATCGCCAGAAGGCCGTGGTTGGAGACGATCAACGAGGTTCCCCGGAACGCGACCGACGCGGGGGTCGAGTACGGAATCGAGCGGGCCACGCGATCCACCACGGTCGGTAGCTCTGCCACCATCGACCCGTTGTTCGGGTCCACTACCTGAATCGAATTGATGAGCGGGTTCGAGATCGGCAGGTAGATGCGACCGCTCGTTCCGATGGCCAAGCCGTCACCCTGCGCGACGACCGCTACGCGCTCCAAGGGACCGGGTGAACCGTTGGAGTCGAGCGCAATTCGGTAGACGACACCCCGGCCGATCGTGCTGATGTCCGGGGTCAGCGACATGGTCACCACGAAGTTCAGCCGACCCGATGCGTCGAACTGCATACCGTTGACACTGTAGATCGACGCGAAATCGGCATTCTGATACCAGATTTCGGCTGCCCCACCACCCGCAGGTACCTTCCAGATGGTGGCCTGGTTCAGGTCGCCTACGTACATGGTTCCGTCGGGGGCAAAAGTGGCCCAGTTCGGCCACGCGGGCCGGTCGACGGGAGACGGCTCGCACGCAGTGCTCACGGTCCCCGCACAGATCGGCAGATTCGCGAATGTCGCGTAGACCGATTGCGTACCGGTCGCGGGATCGATCCTTACGGCCCGTGCACCCGAGTAGTCGAGGGCGTACACCCGACCGTCCCCGTCGAGAGTGATCCCGTTGACGCCGTGCTCGGCAGGTTCGTGATCCATCAAGGAGTACGTAGAGAGCAGTCGACCCTCCGAATCCCAATGCCACACGTCCGCAGACGAATTCGGGCGATTCGATCCCGACCAGATGCTGCCGTCCACAGGATCGACTGCCATCCCTTCGGGCTGCCCCGGCAGCGGAACCCCCGCGATGTCTCTCGTCTGCCCGTATCCGAGGGGCTCTGGTGTGGGGCCAGGCTCGGCTACTGCCTCGGGTACACCGGAGAAACAGATCGCGAGCACCGCCACAACGAGAATCCAGGGTCGACGCTGCGTCATCGCGGAGCGATGGAACCGAGGAAGGATGTGGTCCAGATTGCCGAATTCGCAGACCCCGCCGCGTCGTTCGTCGGAACCAGGCCGTTCAGCGTCACCTGCCCGCCGGTCAAGCCGCGGCCGAGCTGCGGTGGCAGAGTGAAGCCACAGGACTGCTGCACGGTATCTGCTCCGACAGCCAGATCGGTACGACGGCATTGCCCGGTCGAGGTTGCCGTGAGCGCAGGTGTGACGCCGAAGCTCGTGATACTCAGCGACGCGCCGAAGTCCGGAGTCGACGGGTTCTGATAGCAGATCGACGCGTTCGCGGCGACATCCTCGGACGGCTCGGTCGATGCCGCTCCGGTGGCCGGGTCCACCGAGACCGAGTGGATCTCCGTAGTGCGCACTCCACCCGGGCATGCAGGGGTGGAGCCGGTCGAGACCGAATTGACCTCGCGGCCGACGCTGTACTTCACCGAACCTGTCGGCTGCGGAGTTCCCGGCACGGGCTCTGCCACCGGAGCAGTTCCCTCGCCCAGCGTGTACAGAGTCCACAACGACCCGGTTCGACCGTCCGGCAACCGAAGCGGATTGGCGACCGAGTTGCTGGTCGCGACCCCGTCGGTGACCCCGGAATCGTTGGGCTGCACTCGCAGAACACAATCGACGGCGCCGCGCCCTGGCGATCCGATCATGAACTCGAGCCCGCAGGGACCGTTCATCGACAACCTGCCGAGACCCGGGGCCGTCAGCACCCCCCACTGGTCGAGAAACGCCTGCCCGTCAACGGTCGGGCCGTCGCACACGTAGATCGGTCCGACGTTCTGAGCGGTGGGATCGAGCAGGAAGCCCGTCGACGGATCGTTGGTGAAGGTGTACATCCGCGCGTCGAGCCGCTCGACCACGGTCAGTGAGCGCGGGGATCCGAAGTAGTCGTTGCACGCGGAATTGTCGGCTTCGGCGGGTCGCTGCCCGCTGTCGACAGTGCGATAGACACTGAAGCTACCGGGTCCGTTGTCGATCGAGCCAAGGATCGTGGCGGGGGCCGGTGCCGGGCCTGGCGCAGCGTTCGCCGCGATCGTCGGGCACATGGCCACGACCGCCGCCGTCACTACAGCAACCTGTACTCCACGACTCTTCACGACATATCCCCCGGAAAATTCGGACCAGGCTTTATGCCCGGTCTACGGCAACCCCAGCGGTGACAGTAGCGCAACAGAAGTTGAGAAACCACCCTTCGGTACTGGTAGTCAAACTTTTCACGACCCTGGGAAAAGATTGTTTCAGCGGCTATCGTTCGTGCCTGTAACCTCCCTCGACCCAGAAGGGCACCACATGAAGAGACGTTGGCTCGCGTATTCCATTGCAGCACTAGCGATTTCCGCATCAGCGGTAGTACTTCCCGCCGGCGTGGCTTCTGCTGCACCATGTTCGGACGTCGATATCTCCTTCGCCCGCGGGACCGGCGAGCTCCCTGGACTCGGCATCACCGGCACACCGTTCGTCAACAGCCTGAAATCTCAGCTGTCGGACCGCTCGGTGAGCACCTACGCCGTCAACTACGCCGCAGACTTCACCCAGGCAAGCGCAGGCCCCGGATCCCGTGACCTCGTCGCGCACCTGAATTCCGTTGCTGCATCGTGCCCTTCGACGACATTCGTGATCGGTGGATATTCGCAAGGAGCCACCGTCGTGACCAACGCCGTCGGACTACGCACCCCCAGCAGCTTCAGCGGTGCCGTCATCCCGGCCGCCATAGCCTCCCGGATCGAGGCAGTCGTGGTGTTCGGCAACCCATTCGGCCTGTCCGGACAGAAGATCGAAACATCCAGCAGCACATACGGTTCACGTGCGACGAGCTTCTGCAACTTCGGCGATCCGGTATGCCAGATCGGTGGATTCAACGCCTTCGCACACCTTCAGTACGGTACGAACGGCACCACCACGCAAGGCGCACAGTTCGCCGCCACAAAAGTCCGTACCTGATTTCAGCTCAGGGGCGCAGATTCAATCCCGTCTTCGTCGAGAAGTAGTGCACTGTCTCGGCGCGCGGGGCGATTCGAATGACGTCCCCCTGGGAGGGGGTCGCGATGTCGGGGATCCGGGCGATGATCTGCGCCCCCAGCGTGCCGAGATTCGACGCGTCCTCGACGGTGCGGCCGTAGATGTAGGCATCTGCGCCGAGTTCCTCGACAACGTCGACGACGATGTCGGTACCGGAATCGGAGAGCGTCCACGCTTCCGGGCGCACGCCCATCGTCACGCGGCTGCCGTCGATGCGGTCGGATATCGACCGCTCGATCGGCACCGTCAGCGTTCCGAGTTTCGCGGCACCGGCGACGACGTCCACCTCGAACAGGTTCATCGCGGGCGATCCGATGAAGCCGGCAACGAAGGCATTGACCGGGCGCTCGTACAGCTCCTTCGGGCTGGCGCACTGCTGCAGCACACCGGCTTTCATGATCGCCACCCGATCGCCCATGGTCATGGCCTCGACCTGATCGTGGGTGACGTACGCCGTGGTGGTGCCGAGCCTGCGCTGCAGCAAGGAGATCTGCGTGCGGGTCTGCACGCGAAGCTTGGCGTCGAGGTTCGAGAGCGGCTCGTCCATGAGAAACACCTGCGGGTTCCGCACGATTGCACGGCCCATCGCAACGCGCTGACGCTGACCACCGGAGAGCGCCTTGGGTTTACGGCCGAGGTAGTCGGTCAGGTCCAGAATCTTCGCCGCTTCCTCGACGCGTCGGCCCACCTCTGCCTTGTCCATACCGGCGATCTGCAACGCGAAGCCCATGTTCTTCGCGACGGTCATGTGCGGGTACAGCGCGTAGTTCTGGAACACCATCGCGATGTCACGTTCCTTGGGTGCCAGCGAAGTGACGTCGCGGTCACCGATCTTGATGGCACCGTAGTCGACGTCCTCCAGCCCGGCGAGCATGCGCAGGGAGGTGGACTTTCCGCAGCCGGACGGACCGACGAGAACGAGAAATTCGCCGTCCTCGATGGCAAGGTCCAACGATTCGACCGCCGCGACGTCCGATCCCGGGTAGAGCTTGGTGGCCCCTTCGTACGTGACCTGTGCCATGGGAATGCTCCTTTGTAGAGGTTAGAAGAATCGATGCGCGGAGCCGGCGGGCTCGGCGCGGAGAAATGTGGGCTGTGGCAATCCGGCTCGTGCTGCGCTGGAGTCGATTTCGACCACCACCGCCTCGACGATGTCCGACGGCACCAAAGCAATCGCCGATCCGCCGAACCCTCCACCGGTCATGCGAGCCCCGTGCGCACCTGCGCGAAGCGCTGTGTCCACGACACTGTCCAGTTCCGGCGAGCTGACCTCGTAATCGTCTCGCAACGACATGTGCGAGGCCGTCATCAACTCACCGAGTTCGGAGCCTGCGGCACCGCGGTCGAGTAGCTCGGATGCCTGCTCCACCCGCCCAATCTCACCGATGACGTGGCGAACTCGGGCGACAAGAGTGTCGTCGACGAGGCGCGAGACCGTTTGTTCGAGATCGAGGCCGCGCAGCGTCGTGACCCCCAACTCGGCGTACGCGGTGTCGAGCGACTTCCGACGCGCTCCGTACTGACCGTCGACCAGCCGATGCGGGGCGTTGGTGTCGATCACCAGCAGCCTGGTTCCCGACGCGTCGAGATCGAGGGGGATCTGACGCGTCGACCCGTCGAGACAATCGAGCAACAGCGCGTGTCCCGGCTGAGCCGACATCGCAATGTTCTGATCCATGCCGCCTGTCGACGCACCGGCGATCTCGTTCTCGGCTCGAATGCTGGCTTCGATCAGGACGTTTCGATCGACCTGCAGATCGAACAGCTCGCTGAGCGCCAGGGCGAACGAGCACTCGAGGGCTGCGGAGCTCGACAGACCCGAGCCCACCGGCACCGACGAGTGCACCGCAACATCGACTCCGCCTATCCCGTGCTCCTGCAGCGCCCAGGCCACGCCTGCCACGTAGGCCGACCAGCCTGCGGGTGCACCCGGGCCGATCTCCGCGAGCTCACCCGTCCACGACTCGTCGGTGTGTGTCGACACGGCGCGCATCACCGTGTCCTCGCGGCGACGTACTGCAACCGCAGTGGCGTACGGCAACGCGAACGGCAGGACCAGTCCGCCCGCGTAATCGATGTGCTCACCGATGAGGTTGACCCGTCCCGGTGCGATCCAGACGCCGTCGGGTTCACCGCCGAACGCGCTGCGAAACAGCGCTGCGGCCCCGTCGGCGAGATCTTCCTCGGCGACGACGTCGAGCCACTTCATCCGAGTACCTCGCGCAGTCGATCTGCAATCCGTTCCGGCGTGGTGTCGTTGACCCACGCACCCATCGCCGATTCGGATCCGGCCAAAAACTTCATCCGACCCGGTGATCGCATCATCGAAAACAGTTGCAGGTGCAGCCTTCCCAGTTCACGGTCGGCTCCCACGGGGGCTTGGTGCCACGCCGAGATGTACGGCACCTCGTCGACGCCCTCGAAGAACGCATCGACTCCGCGCAGCAGATCTCGGTAGACCCCGGCCAGTTCGTCACGCTCGGCATCGTTCAACTCGACAAGGTCCGCCACATCGCGGCGAGGGGCGAGGTGAACCTCGACCGGCCACCGCGACGCCGCCGGGACGTAGGCGACCCAGTGCTCGGCGTCGACGACGATGCGTCGACCCGAACGCAGCTCGGCAGCGAGGACATCAGCCAGCAGTACTCGTCCGGTGCTCTCGAAGTGCTTGCGAGACTGCCGCATCAGCGCGTCGGTGCGGGGCGGGAGGTAGGGGTAGGCGTAGATCTGACCGTGCGGGTGCGTCAGCGTGACGCCGATTTCCTTGCCGCGGTTCTCGAAGCAGAAGACCTGCTGCACGCCGGGAATCGCGGAGAGCGCGGCGGTGCGGTCGGCCCAGACGTCGATGATGGTGCGAACCCGAGAGAGCTCGAGGGAGACGAAGGAAGCGTCGGGATCGCTCGCGAAACAGATCACCTCGCAGCGTCCGGTGCCGGGCGCGAGAGGCCACAGCGACTCTCCGTCCACTTCTGTCGGAAGTGTCTGTTGTGCAGCAGTTTCGGACAGTGACGGGAATCGGTTCTCGAACACCACCACGTCGTAATCCGCAGCCGGAATCTCCGTCGCCGGCCTGTCGGGACGACTCGGAGCCAGCGGCGACGCATCGGCCGGCGGCAGGAACGTTCGGTCCATCCGCTGAGCGGCGATGACGATCCATTCGCCGGTGAGAACGTCGAATCGCATCTGCGACTGCGACATCGACGGCGAGAGAGCGCGGGTGTCGACCAGGTCGCGGGTGGCTCCACCGGAGACGTAGGGCTCGGTGTCGTCGTAGTAGATCAGCTCGCGGCCGTCGGCCAACGTGGTCGACGTCTTGCGCAGTGCGTGTGTCGTGGCGTCATGCGCGGTCATCGAGTACTCGTTCCTCGTTCGTGTCGACAGGTTCTCCGGCGATCACCACGTCGTCGACCACCTCGGACAACGCATCCTGAAGGCCCGGATCGAGTCCGGCATCGGTGACGAACACGTCGACGCGAGAGAGCGCGATGGTGTTGGCGAGCGCACGGACACCCCACTTGGTGTGGTCGGCCAGCACGATGACGCGTCGGGACGACGCCACCAGTGCCTGATTGGTCTGCGCCTCCATGAGATTGGGGCAGGTGAGCCCCGATTCGATGTCCACCCCATGCGTTCCGAGGAACAGCATGTCCAGGTGGATGCTCTGCAACGCGCTGACCGTGAGCGGCCCGACCAGCGCGTAAGAAGGTGTGCGTTGCCCGCCGGTGAGCAACACGGTCTGATCCGTCCGGCCGCCGGTGTGAAAGACCTCGGCAACGGGGAGTGAGTTGGTGACGACGGTGATGTCCGGGACGTCGAGCAGTTCCTGAGCCAGCGCGTGCGTTGTAGTGCCGCCCGAGATACCGATGGATGTCCCCGGCCGCACGAAACGCGCTGCGGCCCGGGCAATGGCAGCCTTGGCATCTCGGTCCAGTTCGGACTTGGCCGAGAACCCCGGCTCGAAGACACTCGCCGATCGTGGGAGCGTGACGCCGCCGTGTACTCGTTCGACGAGACCGCGGGCGACGAGTTCGTTGATGTCGCGTCGAATGGTCATGTCCGACACCGACAGCGCAGCACCCAGATCGGCGACCTTGACTGCGCCCGAGGCCGTCACCTGGTCGAGAATCTTCTGCTGACGCTGATGGGCGAGCATCAGCGGGTCTCGGCGATCACTGCACTACCGCCTGCAGCCACGATCAGCTCACCGTCGACCTGTGCTCCGCCGACCAGGTCGGTACCTGTGGCCGGCACGCTGACCTTGTCGCTACCGTGGTTGAGTACGAAGAGCCAGGACTGCTCCCCCGCCGATCGGCGCACGATCTCCACATCGGATCCGAGGTCACGCCGAGCGTCGATACCGGCTGCAGCGCAGAGCTTGTCGGCCAGCGCGTCCCAGCCCGTCGCGTCGGGAACGGTTGCCGCGTACCAGGCTGCACCGGAGCCGACTGCGCGCTTGGTCAGCGCGGGAACTCCGCGCAGATGACCCTGGGTGTGCCGCGCCAGTACGTCGACATCGTCGGACGCGGTGAGGTATTCGCTCCAGATCTCGCCGAGGGTCTCGTCGTCGAGGGAGAGTTTCTCGCCGTCCGCGAGCGGAAAGAACTCCTCGACGCGGACCCCGAGCATCTCGCGGAAGGCACCCGGATACCCGCCGAGTCGCACGTGATCGTCCTCGTCGGCGATTCCCGAGAAGGCAGTGACGAGAACCTGCGCACCTGCTTCGGCAGCCTCGGCTATCCGGGCGGCAGTCTCGTCGCTGCACAGGTAGAGAGCCGGAACGACGATCACGTCGTACCCGTTCAGGTCCGTCGACGACGGAATCACGTCGCAGGTCACGCCCGCGGAGGTGAATCCGCGATGTGCACGTCGAGCAATCTCCATGGGCTGCATTGCCATCGATGGGTGGCCCTCCTGCTCGCAGGCCCACTGCGAGGCCCAGTCGAAGAGCACGGCAACCCGAGCATCGACGGTGCTGCCTGCCACCGGTGCCATGCGACGCAGAGCAGCACCGAGCTCGACGACCTCACGCCAGCGCGCGGAGTCCTCGCCTGCGTGCGGAACCAGAGCCGAATGGAACTTCTCTGCGCCCGCCTTGGAGGCACGGAACTGGAAGTAGGCGATGCCGTCTGCTCCACGTGCCATGTGCGCCAGTGAGTTACGCATCATCTCGCCGGGAACCTTGGCGCGGTTGATGTGCTGCCAGTTGACGGCGCTGGTGGAATGCTCCATCAACAACCAGGGTCGACGGCCTGCCACGCCGCGAGTGAGATCGGCCGAGAACGAGAGCTTGTGATGTGCTGCGCCGTCGCCGGTTTCGGGTCCGACGAGGTAGTGGTCGGTGGAGACGATGTCCTGCTCGGGGGCCCACGACGCGTAGTCCATGTTGCCGGCCAGCGCGGCACCCTGGCCCATACCCACCATGAAGTTCGTGGTCACGGGAACGTCGGGGGTGATGCGATTGAGCACGGCCTTCTCGGCGCGGTACTGCTCGAGCAGTGCGTCGGAGCAGAAGCGTCGCCAGTCGAGCTGGTGGGTGGGGTTACCGAATGTGGTACTCACCGATGGAGGAACGATCTCGTCCCAGTCGCTGTACCGCTGGCTCCAGAAGTCGGTGCCCCAGGCGGTATTGAGGGTCTCGAGGTCGATGTACCTGGCACTGAGCCATTCCCGGAACGCATGGGCACTGTCATCGGAGTAGCACAGGGCGTTGTGGCAGCCGAGTTCGTTGGAGACATGCCACATCGCCAGCGCGGGGTGCTCACCGTAGCGGTGCGCCATCTTCTCCACGAGCTCGAGTGAATGTTCCCGATAGACAGCCGAACTGGGGCTCCATGTCTGACGACTACCGATGGCGTAGCGGTAGCCGCGCTCGTCGACCGGACGCATCAGCGGGTAGGCCGTGGCCAACCAGGGCGGGGGCGACGCGGTAGCCGTGGCCAGGTCGACTCGGATCTCACCCTGATGCATCAGATCCATGACGCGATCGAGCCACTCGAAGTCCCACGCCGTGGCAGTCGGCTGGAGGCGCGCCCAGGAGAAGACACCGACGGTCACGAAGTCGACGCCGGCCTCGTGCATCAGCTCGACGTCGCGATGCCACACGTCCTCGGGCCACTGCTCGGGGTTGTAATCGCCCCCGAAAGAAATTCCCCGGGTCGGCCAGGTGCTGCGTCGCGCTGTGTCCATCCTCACAATATGAACGAGCAGTTCTCAGATGTCAACATGAATGAACATTTTCCTACTAATGCAGGTGGAAGGTCCACTTAGAGCTTGACAGACGCTGTCGAGTCATGTTTCTGTAACCTGCATCACCCCGAACGGTCAGCAAACGCACATCGTTGGACATCGTCAATGTTCACTTCTGATCGTTATCGATACTTTCCGGCGAAGGATTCTCATGAACCCACACGAGTGGCCGCGTACGTGGCAGCCGTCTCGGCGCGACTTTCTTAGGTCAGCGCTCGTCGCAGCGGGCGCAGTGACCGCCGGTGGCGTGCTGTCGTCGTGCTCGAGCAGTCTCGATCCCAATACGGTCACGCTCGGCTCGCGGCTGTCGGACAAGAACTCCAAGGTCGGCGTCGAGGACTTCGTTGCCATGTATCGGCAACAGACCGGCGGCGACATCCGCGTCAACACCGTCGATTCGACGTCGTTCCAGGAGAACGTCAACAACTACCTCCAGGGGACGCCCGACGACGTGTTCACCTGGATGGGCGGCTACCGAATGAAGTACTTCGCAGACAAGGGTCTGGTGGAGGACGTCTCGAACGTGTGGGCCAGCAACGGCGGCGGATACAGCGACAGCTTCAAGGAGAACTCGACCGGATCCGACGGCAACCAATATCTGATTCCGTTCTTCTACTACCCCTGGGCCGTGTTCTACCGGCCGAGCCTGTGGGCCGAGCGCGGATACGAACCACCCAAGACGTACGACCAGTGGGTCGCGTTGAACAAGCAGATGCAGGCCGACAACATCACTCCGATCGGCTTCGGTGCCCGCGACGGCTGGCCACCGATGGGGACGTTCGACTATCTGAACCTGCGCCTCAACGGTGTCGACTTCCACCGCACCCTGTTGGCCGGTGATGTCAGCTGGACCGACAATCGCGTCCGCACCGTGTTCGATACCTGGCGCGAGATTCTGCCGTTCCATCAACCGCAGCCACTGGGCCGCAAGATCGCCGATGCGCAGACGGCGTTGCTCAACAAGAGCGTCGGGTCCCTGGTCGCCGGCATGTTCGTCGCACAGAGCTTCCCCGCCGGGCCCGAACGCGACGACCTCGATTTCTTCCCTTTCCCCGAACTCGATTCCGCCATCGGCAGTTCCGCGGTCGAGGCGCCGATGGACGGCTTCATGATGCGCGCCGATCCGCGCAACCGTCCCGCTGCCGAGAAGCTGCTGACCTTCCTCACCGGCCCCGAGCCTGCCGTCGCCTACGCAAAGCAGGATCCCCAGGCCATCCCCGCACACCGTGACGCCGACCTGTCGGATTTCCCTGCGCTGGTGCGTAAATCGGCAGAGCTCGTGCAGAACGCCGGAGAGATCACGCAGTTCTTCGACCGCGACACGCGACCCGACTTCGCGTCGATCGTCATGATCCCGGCCCTGCAACAGTTCATCGGCAACCCGAACGATGTCGACGGATTGGTCCGCAGCATCGAACGCCAGAAGTCGGCGGTGTTCGGAACATGATCGTGCGCAGTGTGATTCGACCCTCATCATTCACTCGACCTCGAGATCAGGTAATGCCATGACCGCACCCGAACGGGTCAAGTCGCCGAAGATTCGGCGCAGTGTTCGCGAGAAGTGGACCATCGCGCTGATGCTCGGCGTTCCCGCGATGATCGTCATCGGTCTCGTCTGGATTCCCACCGTGTTCACGGTGATCCTCTCGTTCGCACGCTGGGACGGAATCGGCGGCACGTCGAGCATCGAGTGGATCGGTACTCAGAACTACGTCGACGCGGTCCAGGCATATCCGCCGTTCCAGCAAGCACTGCAGAACAACGTGCTGTGGCTCGTCTTCCTGTTCCTCGTCCCCACCGTCATCGGCATCCTGCTCGCGATTCTGCTGGACAAGAATCTCAAGGGATCTCGGCTATACCAGAGCATCTTCTACATCCCCGTGGTGCTGTCGATGGCCCTCATCGGGTTCATCTGGCAGCTCATCTACTCCACCGAGGGCGGCGTCCTCAACAGCCTGCTCGGCACGGACGTCGACTGGCTCGGCGATCCCGACATCAACATCTGGGCCGTCATGGTCGCGGCAGGTTGGCGTCACACCGGCTACATCATGCTGTTGTACTTGGCCGGCCTCAAGGCCATCGACCCGTCCGTCCGCGAGGCTGCGGTGATGGACGGTGCCGGACCGATTCGTACGTTCTTCAGCGTCATCTTCCCGCTGATGAAGAACACCAACCTGCTGATCATCGTCATCACCGTCATCGAGGCGCTACGCGCTTTCGACCTGGTGTGGGTGATCAACAAGGGCCGCAACGGACTCGAGCTGATCTCGGCTCTCGTGACGGCCAACGTCGTCGGTGAGGCGAGCCGGATCGGATTCGGTTCTGCGCTGGCCACCATCATGCTCGGCATCTCGCTCGTCTTCATCGCCCTGTACCTCGCCATCGTTCTTCGGAGCAAAGACTGATGACCACTTCACTCACGCGCACAGCGCCTCCCGAGCGCGATCCGCTGACCCGCAACCGCGCGGCCGTCGCCAATCGTCGACGCGCGGGCACCGCACAGATCGCGATCTACGTGCTGCTGACAGTCATGGCGCTGGCCTGGCTGTTCCCACTGGTGTGGGCGGTGTACAACTCGTTCCGCGACTACGACTACGTGCTGCTCAACGGGTACCTGTCGGTGGGCGGATTCACGTTCGACAACTACATCGACTCGTGGCAGATCGGCGGCATCCCGCACTACTTCCTCAACTCGATGATCATCACCATTCCCTCGGTGCTGCTCATCCTGTTCTTCGGCTCGATGGCGGCGTTCATCCTGGCGCGGTTCAGCTGGAAGTTCAACATCTTCATGCTGGCGGTGTTCATCGCCGGCAACCTGCTGCCGCAGCAGACTCTGCTGACCCCATTGTTCCGGCTGTACAACGCAATTCCGGTTCCGTACTGGATGAGCTCGTCGGGCTCGCTGTACGACAGCTACTGGGGCCTGATCATCGTGCACGTCGCGTTTCAGACGGGCTTCTGCGTCTTCGTGCTCAGCAACTACATGAAGACCGTGCCGTTCGAATTGCTCGAGGCCGCGACCGTCGACGGAGCCGGGTTGTTCCGGCAGTATTGGCAGGTCGTCATGCCGCTGTGCCGGCCCGCGCTGGCCGCACTCGCCACCCTCATGGTGACGTGGATCTACAACGACTTCTTCTGGGCTCTGGCCCTGATGGTCAGCGGTGACAAGCTTCCGGTGACAACGGCGCTGCAGAATCTGCAGGGCAGCTTCTTCACCGACACCAACCTGCTGGCCGCGGGCTCGGTACTGGTCGCACTACCGACGGTCTTGGTATTCATTGCGCTGCAACGCCATTTCGTCTCCGGACTGACGATGGGTGCGAACAAGTGAGTTTCGTAGTCCTGCGCCGTGACGGCGTCATGGTGATCCTCGCACCGTCGTCCACCGCCGTTCCGGCCGTGCTGCACTGGGGTACCGATCTCGGTGAGCTCACCGACCACGATCTCGCCGAACTGCGTAGGGCCGCAATACCGGCGGTTCCGCACTCGAGTGTGGATGTGCCGCGGTGGCTCACCCTCGCACCGGGCGGCGACGACGCCTGGCAGGGCACCCCGGCTCTGTCCCTGCATCGTGACGGTTCGGTGCAATACCCGCGGTGGGCGGACGTGAACATCTCCGCTACCGAATTCGGTTGCACTGTGCACGCTTCCGATAGCGAGCTGGGCATCTCATGGTTGATCGAGATGTCGCTCGAGGTCGGTGGATCACTGCGAGTTCGGCAGGGTGTTCGGAACGTGCACGGCGGACCCTTGACCGTCGACGGCGTCGTGACCCTGATGCCGTTGCCGGATACCGCAACCGAACTCCTCGATCTGACGGGCCGTCATTGCCGCGAGCGCACCCCGCAGCGTCGACGGTTCGACCATGGCTCGTCCGTCCGCGCTTCACGCCGCGGAAGAACGGGGCATGACGCCACCCTGGTTCTCACCGCAGGCAGCGAGGGCTTCGGCTTCCGCAGCGGCGAGGTGTGGGGTACCCACGTCGCGTGGAGCGGAGATCACCTGCACCTGGCCGAGCGGCTTCCCGAGCGGGCCGGTCAGGCCTCCGGCGTTCTGGGCGGTGGTGAACTGCTCGCGCCCGGTGAGGTGGTGCTGCAGACCGGCGAGACCTACTCGACGCCGTGGGTGCATTTCGTGTACTCCCGGGCTGGACTGGATGGTTCGGCGCAGTCGTTGCACCGCTGGATGCGCTCCCGCCCGACGCATCCTTCGTCGCCGCGGCCGGTGGTGCTCAACGTGTGGGAGGGCGTCTACTTCGACCACGATCTCACCCGGCTTCGCGGCATCGCGGATGTCGCCGCGCGCGTGGGCGTCGAGAGATTTGTGCTCGACGACGGCTGGTTCCGCCACCGACGTGACGACCGCGCCGGCCTGGGCGACTGGCAGGTGGACGAGGGGGTCTGGCCCGATGGCCTGGCCCCGCTCTTCGATCACGTCCGAGCGCTCGGCATGAGCCCCGGCCTGTGGTTCGAGCCCGAGATGGTCAACCTGGACTCCGATATTGCTCGGGCACATCCCGATTGGCTGCTCGCAGCACCGGGGCGTGTCCCGCTGGAATGGCGTCACCAGCACGTACTGGATCTGACCCGCGACGACGTATTCGACTACCTCCTCTCGGCCATCGATGCGGTGTTGGCCAACGAGCGGCCGGACTACGTGAAGTGGGATCACAACCGAGACCTGATGCTGGCGGTCGATTCCGACGGACGCGCTGCGGTGCATGAGCAGACAGCGGCGTACTACCGATTGCTCGACGCCTTGCGATCCCGACATCCACGGGTCGAGTTCGAGTCCTGTGCATCGGGCGGTGCCCGCATCGATCTGGAGGTGCTCGAACACACCGACCGCGTCTGGGCGTCGGACACCAACGATCCGCTCGAACGTCAACGGCTGCAGCGGTGGACCACCCAGCTGCTGCCGCCCGAGCTGATCGGCTCGCACGTCGGTCCGCAGATCGCGCATACGTCCGGCCGGTGGTCCACTCTCCAGTTCCGTTGCCTGACATCACTGTTCGGTCACGCCGGGTTGGAGATGGACGTCACCGAACTCTCGTCCGAGGACCACGAATACCTGACGTCGTGGACCGGGCTGTACAAGGAACTGCGCGGGCTGTTGCACTCCGGCGATGTTGTGCGCGCCGACCATCCCGACCCGAGCGTCTGGGTACACGGAGTCGTGGCAGCGGATCTCTCGGTGGCCGCGTATTCGGTGGTGCGGATGGATACCTCACCCGAGGACCGCACCGATCGGGTCCGCCTCCCTGGTCTGGATCCACATGTTCGGTACCGCGTCGAGTTCGTTCGGGAGCTCAGCGACCTGGGCAACGGCATCGAATTACCGCCATGGATTGCCGACGGCGGAATCGTCGAGCTGTCCGGGGCGATGTTGGCGCAGGCGGGCGTGGCACTGCCGGTGCTGTTCCCACAGACCGGAGTGTTGCTGCGGGTGCGGGCCGTCTGAACTGCGGCTTCAGGCCCACTCGACCTGGGCCGCCATGCTCAGCAGCTTTGCTCGACGCGTCTCGTTCGTCTCGCCGATCCGGGCGATGCGTCCGTAGATATGTGCTCGAAAGTCGTTGTGGTCGTGCCGATTCTGCTCGGCTGGGCCCGTACTGATGCAGTTGTGCAGCAGTGCCCTGAGATTGTCGTATTCCTCTCGGGGCACTGCCGGCCACGAGTTGACGACGAGCCCGGTCAGCTGTTGCCGCTGATGAGCGCGTCGAACCCTGGTCTTGTCGGGATGAATCGTGAAGCCTTCGTCGTGGGCTATCTGGGAAATCAGCCACAGCAGTCTGTCGACGTCGATGTCTGCACCACCGGAGAACGCCAGATCGTCGGCGTATCGGCTGTAGCGGGCACCGACGGACCGGGCCAGACCTGCGGCCCGGATATCGAGTTGTCGCGCAGCCAGATTCGCCAAGGCCGGTGATGTGGGCGCACCCTGCGGCAAGTGGGTAGCGCGAAGCCGCGCCGCAGTGGGCCGGTCCACGCCGACCAATTCACCTGCCGAGGTGACCGTCGTGCACAACGCGGCGAGATTCGCCGCGACCCTCCTGGGGTAGCCGACCGCCTCGAAGATCGCGACGACTCGATCGAACCCGATGGACGGAAAGAAGCGGCGGAGATCCACCGAGATCACCACGTCGCGTTCGGAATGCGGCATCGCGAAGGTACGCGGACTGCGCGCCCTGCGAAAGCCGTGCGCGGCCGGATGGGCCGGAATTCGATCGAGTATGCGGCGCAGTATCTTTCGCTGGATCTCACGCAAGCGCGGTTTCGGCACCTCCAGCAGTCGGATGCCCTGACGCTTGTCGAGTCGCGCAGATCGATAGTGCTGCAACGGGAACGGTGCAGTACGCAGCCTGCCCTGCAGGTCGGCGAACCATTCGAGTTCGGAAATCGTCAGGTCGAGAGATCGAGCCAACTGACCGGTCGTTTCGTACCGTGGCACCTCGAATCGCCAGGGCTTGAAGGCGGAACTCGTCTTCGGCCGCTGCGAGGATACCGAGGGCTCCGGGATGAACGGAAGATCGCGCAACAGAACGAAAATCGATGCCTCGTCGAACGGCGGGCTGGAATACAGATTGATTATTCGGTCTGCGAGCCCGGACGCTCTTTCGGGCATGAGCCGGGCGAACGCCACCTCGAGCCCCGACCGCGTCCACTCGGCATCGGCGGCCAACCGCGCCAATGTCGCGGCGGCCGGTGGAGTCAATTCGCGTTCGGTCACAGGCGGCTAACACTCAGGTGCGGCGCTGTGACATGCAACGCTGTGACATGCAACGGCACGGGGCGACCGAAATCTTTCGTCCTCGGAGCAGTCAAGCACGCGGAGCGTGCACAGCTGCTTCGGACGCAGTGCTCGATTCTCGTGATGTACCCAGGGGTTACCCCTGAGACCGGTCCCGTGGACCAACTCTCGCCCACGTGCCGCTGCATTCCTCCACCATGCCAAATCGAGGCCGATCTGTCAGCGCGTTGCCCGCGGGACGGTCACGGAAGGATCGATTCGAGTGCGCCCATCACGATGGTCGTCAACGACAGCCCGCCGGTTCCGAAAGCCGCGGCGACGACGATGCCGACGAGGGCGTCCTCGCGGGACGGTGTCGGCGGTTCGATCGTCTTGTTCACCATTGTGAAAGGCAGCGACCACAACACATCGACACCTCCAGCGAAAACGCGAGTCAACACCCCGAATTCGTTGTCGCCCCGATCCGACGAACCATCCAGCAGCACACTGTCTTCCAAGTTCTTGGCGCGCAGCGTCAGAGTACGTCCGCCGTACTGGATACCGATGCGGTAGGACCGCTTGAAGAGCCTCGCGCGGCCGGGATCGAGAACGATGTCGCGGCCGTCGATGCTCGCCTGCAGGTGCGCGGCGGTGCGCGTACCGATCGGTGCCGTGTCCGAGGTCCGAGGCCCCGTGCGAGAAATCGTGACGGTCATGGGTACGCCCTCGCGAAACGAACCGCAGATCTCGTCGTCCCGGTAGATCAGATCCAGTTCCCCATAGATGCCCGTCTCGACCAGCACAGACGTGGAGTTCTCGAAACGGCCCGAGTTGCCGTCGTCGCAATCCTGCACGTCCGCCAGCCTGTCACAGATTCTGCGACTCCCGAGTTGCAGACACTCGGGAACCGGCGCGGGTTGTGCTGCGTCCAAGAACGTAGGTGTTCTCGAGGAACGGACAAGAGCAATGCGCAGGGCACGTCGATGGATCCCGATGATGGCAACACTTCTGCTGATCCCGGGCTGCTCGAGCACCACCGAGGGTGCCGCGTCGCCGGGAACGAAGACCAGCACCACCGTCGCGGCCCCAACTACGCCATGGGACCCCTGCACCATCCCCGACGAGGCCGTCGAGCGAGCGGGATTGAACGTAGCCACCAAGGAGTCGGGGATCTTCGGCCGCGATCAATACGGATTCAAGATCTGTGGGTGGGAAGATCGACCGCCGAACAACAAGTACTACTTTTCGATATTCGTAGGGCTCGAAGGCATCGACTACCTCGACGATCCCGCTACCTTCGACCGGCTTCAGGCTGTGCGGGTGGGCACTCGCGACGCAACCCAGTATCAGCAGGTCGGTGCCGACGCATCTCTGAACTGCGGCATTGCCTTCACCGAGGGCATCCAATTGATCAGGGCGACAATCATCACTGATGCTACGGTCCGCAACCCTCCTTACGACCCGTGTATGGAGTTGAATTCCCTGGTCGCAGGGCTCGACTCAGAACTACCCAGCTAAATCCATCGACTGAGAGATGCAGAAACCGTGACCGAGACCAGGCCGGACCTCATCGCACATTGGCAAGAGCTCAACGCCCAAGCCGACGCCGGCACCATCACTATTCCTATCGAAGTCGCTGCCAAGTGCGATGCAGCCTGCGTCGTCTACATCGCACATCTCAACGACATGAAACGTAAGGCCATTCGGCTGGGCGAATTTCAGGAGTGGGGCGACTTGAAGTCTGCGCAAGACTTGCAAGCCCGGTTCGGTCGCCTCGCCACCGGCACCGATCGGTCTCTCGACGTCATTCTGCAGCAGCACATCGACGTCATCGAATCCATGCGGATGCTCTTTCGTCGGTACTTCGACGAGACGGCCGATACCGATGATCTGACGTCGTCGAACATCACGGCGCTCATTCCGGAGAACTGATAGGCCGCAGTGCTTTCCGACGGCGCTCGACCTCTCGCTCGTCGTCGTTCAGACGCAGCTCCGACGGCTCCGCGACCTAGCCAGCCCCACAATCGACGCCCTCCGTCGTCATTCACACCCCGTAGACGCGGTGTGGATCTCCACGAGGGGCGTGGATCCCTGCATCGGGGCACTTACGTGACACCTGGTCCGTAATTGCACGTGACAGTTGTCAACAGTTCGCCATGACGGCGAAAACGACCTTGCAATTGGCGTTGACCTGCGCTTTCTCCGAGGTGGAGAGTCTGATGTGTCGCCGAGGAACACGGCTGAAGATCTACTGACGAAAGAGCGAAGGGAATTGCAGATGATCACGCAGAGTTCAACTCGCGCCGAGGCGGTGGGTACCGAGACTGCACTCGCGGTACACGCCACCGGTGTCCACAAGTCGTTCAGCGACTCCACGGGTTCGAAGTTTCGCGCCGTTCGCGAGTTGAACCTCTCGATTCCCCGCGGGCAGGTTGTGGCATTTCTCGGACCGAACGGCGCAGGCAAGAGCACGACGATCGACATGATCCTCGGACTCACCGAACCGGACGGCGGCACCATCGAGGTGCTCGGCACCGATCCGCTGACCGCCGCGTCGACAGGACGCAGCGCCGCGGTACTGCAGTCCGGTGGACTGTTGCCGGACGTCACCGTCGGCGCACTCGTCGCGATGATGGGCTCGCTGTACATCGGGGCCGATCCTGCCGCTGCGATCACCCGCGCCGGACTCGGCGATCTGGTGAATCGACGCGTATCGAAGTGCTCTGGCGGCGAACAGCAGAAGGTGCGGTTCGCCCTCGCGCTGCTCTCCAACCCCGAACTGCTGCTGCTCGACGAGCCGACCGCCGGCATGGATGTCACAGCCCGCAAACACTTCTGGCAGGCGATGCGCGCGCAGGCAGCCGACGGCACCACCGTCATGTTCGCGACCCACTACCTCGAAGAGGCACAGGACTTCGCCGATCGAATCGTCGTCATCGTCGACGGTGCCCTCGTCGCCGACGGCACGGTGGCTCAGATCAAGGCCACCGTCTCCAATCGGACCGTCGACGCCAACTTGCCACGCAGTGAAGCCGAAGCGGTTGCAGCGCAGACCAGCTCGCGATTGCAGGAACTCGCCAACGGCCGGTTCCGCTTCGTGTGCACCGACACCGACCCCGTGGTGCGCGCATTGAGCACGTCGACCTCTGCGACCGATATCGCGATCGTATCGGCCTCACTCGACGAAGCATTCTCCGCGCTGACCGACCGCACACACCAGAACTGAGGACATCCGATGACCACTACAACCTCACTACGCCCGCGCCGCGGACTGCACCCCACCTTCGTGCTGCATGACATCCGCAGGCAGATCACCCCACAGAACCTGATCTTCACCGTCGCGCTGCCCGCCGTGCTCTACCTCGCCCTGTTCCGCGTCGTGGAACCCAGCGCCGGAGTCGATCTGCCGCACGGCAACTTTCAGGCCTGGATGATGATCGGTATCGCCGTCTACGGCGCGTCGATCGGCACCATCTCGCGGGCCGCGGGCATCTCGAACGAGAAGGCCAACGGCTGGCTGCGGACAATTCGCCTCTCGCCCTTGGGCGCCGGCGGCTACGTCGCATCGCGCATCATCGCCTGCCAGGTGTACTCGGCCATCCCGGTCATCGTGGTCGGCATCCTGGGAGCACTCACCGGTGCCCGCGCCGACGCGATCGTCTGGATCACCGGCCTCGTCGTAGCGTGGATCGGATCTGCCATCTTCTCCGCTCTCGGCCTTGTGCTGGGCATGCTGCTGCCACCCGAGGTGGTCACCCACGTTCCCGGCGTCGTCATGACCGGCCTCGCTTTCCTGGGCAACATCTTCATCCCGCTGTCCGGCGGCATGCTCGCGATCGCACAGGTGACGCCCCTCTACGGCGTCGCAACGTTGGCCCGCTACGCACTGACCGACGGATACAACCTCGACGGATCCCATGCCTCGCTCGCAGGTGCACTCATCAACGTCGCCGCCTGGTTCTTCGGGTTCTCGTTCGCCGCCGTCCGCCGATTCGCTGGGGCAACCGGCCGACAGTGACTCGCGTGCACTTCCCCTCCTCTCTCCACAGCACCCGACGCATCGGCCACACCGGCTGCCGCGCGAGAAAGCATGCCCCGAACCTACGAGCACGAGGACCACCATGATCACCCTTCTCGCCCCCGGACAGGGAGCACAGACGCCACGGATGCTCGCACCGTGGCTCAAGGACCCCGAACGACATCGACTGGTAGAGAATTGGTCTCAGCGCGCCGACATCGACTTGATCGCGCTGGGCACCACAGCAAGCAAAGACGAGATCGCCCGAACCGAGAACGCACAGCCCCTCCTCGTCACCGCCGCACTCCTTGCCGGCCTTCCGGTGATCGACGCACTGGCAGACGCCGGCCAGGCCCACGCCGCAGTGGCAGGACATTCGGTCGGAGAACTGGCCGCAGCAGCGTTGGCCGGAGCACTCGCCCCTGCGGACGCCGTGCACCTGGCGGCAGTGCGAGGCCGCGCGATGGCCGCAGCCTGCGCGACTACCCATGGATCGATGGCGGCCGTCCTCGGCGGAAATCTCGAACACGTCACTGCGGCAATCGAATCGGCCGGGCTGACCGTCGCCAATCACAACGGGCCTGGCCAGCTGGTGGCCGCCGGACCCATCCAGGCGATCGAGGTCTTCGTCGCCGCGCCGCCCGCCGGAACCGCAGTACGCCGCCTGCAAGTGGCGGGCGCATTTCACAGCGCCGCGATGCAGTCGGCCACCGATATCTTCGCCGAGGCTATCTCCTCGGTTGCCATGCTCGACGCCGAGGTCCCCATCGTGTCCAACGCCGACGGCGCATTCGTCAGGAGCGCAACATCCCTGTGCGAGCGACTCGTTGGACAAATCACCGCACCTGTCCGTTGGGATCTCTGCCTCGAGACCTTCCGCGCAGCCGACATCACCACTGCGATCTGCCTGCCACCGGCCGACACTCTGGCCGGAATCGCCTCGCGCACATTGCCATCGGTCAACGTCCTGCGCATCACCTCGCCGCGCGACATCGATCGCCTGTCGTCCAAGACGAAGGGCCGATCCGATGCTGCTGCCTGAACTCCTCGACCAGGGTCGGGAAACCGACATTGCCATCGTCGACGGCAATACCGAGCTCACCTACGGGTCGCTGCGGGGACGCGTTCGGCGCGCGACGGCGTGGTTGATCGACAACGGCATCAGGCCCGGCGATCGCGTCGTACATCACGGCCGGTCCAGTGCAGCATTCGTCGAGCTACTGTTCGGAACCATCTGTGCAGGAGCAGTGTTCGTACCGATCAACAACGAACTCACTGCGAGCCAGGCGGCACACATAGTCCGCGACAGTGGCTGCCGACTCGTCGTCACCGATCACCCCGAGCGTCACGAGAACAGTCCAGTACGGGTTCTCACGGTCGACACCGTCGCCGCCGCCCTGGAAAACTCGCCATCCACCACACCGATCACCGCACCCGTTCGTCCCGATGACATCGCACTGCTGATCTACACCTCGGGAACCACCGGTAGCCCCAAGGGTGTCGTGTGCCCGCACGGAGCGGTCGCTGCGGCCGTCGCCGCCATCGGTAACGGCCTGGGCTACCGTCGCGACGACGTCGTGCTCTGCCGACTTCCGCTGTCGTTCGATTATGGTCTGTACCAGGTCTTTCTTGCCTTCGCGGTCGGAGCGTCGGTCGTCGTTGCCGAAGGGATCCAGGATCTGCGCATCCTCGACCTCGTAGTACGCCGGTGCGTGACCGTCGTCCCCCTGGTGCCTGCGCTCGCTCAGATCCTGCGAATCGTGGCTCGCCGAACATCCGCGATCGGCACAGTTCGTCTCTTCACCAACACCGGAGCCCGGCTGGCACCCGAACTCGCTCGAACTTTGCTCCAGCTCTTCCCAGGATCCCGCTACGCCTCGATGTACGGCATGACCGAATGCAAACGTATCTCCATTCTGCCGCCCGAGGAGTTCGTCGAGTACCCGGATTCGGTCGGGTACCCCATTGCCGGAGACGACATCCGCATCGTCGCAAGTGACGGAACGCCAGTTTCGGCAGGAACTCCCGGTGAGATCGTCGTCTCCGGCGGGACGGTCATGGCGGGGTACTGGAACGTACCCATGAATGCACAGAACAGATTTCGTCCAGGACCCGATGGTCTCGAGTTGCACACCGGCGACCGCGGCTACCTGGACGACAGCGGGCGGCTCTACTTCTTGGGACGCGACGACGACGTCATCAAGCGCAACGGTGTACGCATCTCACTCGTCGAAATCGAATCGTGTGCAGAGTCCTTCGACTCCGTGGACGAGGCGGTTGCCGTTCTCACCGAAGACGGAGCCCTGCGTCTGATCGTCACCGGGTCAGCGGACCCGCGCTGGGTGCATCAGCAGCTGCGCGCCGCGCTCGATCCTGTCCGGCATCCCAACGCCGTGGTCCACCGCCCCCGCATCCCCCTCACCGCAAACGGAAAGCCCGACCGGCGCGCCCTGCGCGCCGAACTCGACACCACCACCTCGAAACTTTCAGGAGACCACCATGCAGCGCTCGCAGTTTGATTCCGTTCTCGCCGCTCTCGCCCCCGAGTCGGTCGTGGCACCCGACCGTCCGTTCTCGCAGTCGTCGATCGATTCCCTCGGCGTGGTCAACATCCTGGTTGCCATCGAGGATGCATTCGGAGTCGAGTTCGACGAGCAATCACTCACTGCAGGTGCGGCTCTGAGCCCAGACGTCCTGTTCGACACCGTATCGAATCTCGCTGCGGCATAGCTGCAGGAGTTCTTCGCACCCGACTCTTCGAGGACGGATCTCACATGCTCACCACTGCACTCCCACCGACACGGCCCACTCGGTCGTCGTTACCACGACTGTTCGATACCGTAGCCGACACCATCAACCTCGCCGGCGGATTGCCGGATCCCAAGCTGTTTCCCTCCAGCGACATCAGCGATGCAATGCGCAGCATGCTGCGACTCGGCGGGCGAACTCTGTTGCAGTACTCCACTTATCGCATGCCCGACGCCTTGGCCGCCGCTATCACCGGGGCCATGGAGTTCCGCGGAGCCCCGGTGAACGCGGCAGATCTCATCCCGACCGCCGGCTCGCAGAACGGATTGCTCACCGTGGCGTTGGCATTCGCCGGCAGCGGAGCCACTGTGCTGTGCGAGACACCTATCTACCCGGGCGCGGCCGCGGCGTTTCGTACCGCCGGCCTACACACCGTCGCAGTCGAATCGGACTGCGAAGGACCCACTCCGGAGTCCATCCGAACAGTCGCTGCCGACGTTCGCCGCACGGGCGGTCACCCGGTGCTGCTCTACACCAATCCGACGTTCCACAACCCGACCGGGCGATCGTTGTCCGCGGACCGACGCGGGGGCATCGTCGAGGCGGCAGCATCCGCCGAGTTGACGGTGATCGAGGACGATCCCTATGCGTTGCTGAGCTTTCCGGGCGTGACGATCGACAACCGCACCGCCCCGACACTGCGCAGTCTCGATCCGCAGCGGGTGATTCACCTCGGAACGTTCTCGAAGATCCTCGCGCCCGGCCTGCGCTGCGGCTGGATCGAATCGCCCGCCGCGCTCGCCGACGAGCTACGCACCGTAGCCGAGATCACCACCCTCTCCCCCGCGCCGCTGGCCCAAGCAACCGTCGGCCGCTATTACGCCAAGCACGGCTGGCTCGATCTGGTGGACGCCTTCCGCACCGTCTATGCGCGTCGTGCAGCGCTGATGGACGCGCAGCTCGCCGAACGTCTCGATCCGGGCGAGTGGGAATGGCAATCCCCTCGTGGCGGCTTCTACATCTGGTTGCGTCGTCGCGACGGCTACCCGACGGCATCGGTCGTCGACCATGCTGCAGCTCAGGGCGTTTCCACGGTCGGCGGCAGCCACTTCTCGCTCTCCGACGAACACGCCGACGGAATTCGTCTCAGCTTCTCCCACGTTCCCGACGGTTCCGTGGTCGAAGCGGTCACCCGGTTCGCCGCGGGCGTGACTGCTGCGCGAGCGGACGAGACCGAGAGGGCAGCGTCGTGACCGCCGTCGAACTTCCGCGCACCACCGGGCATGCCGCGCTGACCGACCCGCCCTTCGCCCGCACCCTCGCCCTCGGCAACACCGACTGGAACCTGTGGCGAACAGCCAATCTGCGCAGCGCAGGCTTCTCTGCCGACGGCCTCGACGTCTTCGGTGGGCCGTCCGTCACCACCGAGGCGGAGTTCACCGCTTCCCGCGACGACGAGGAAGCTCGTCTGACGGCCCTGGTAGAGCGCGAGGATTTCGTCACCGCACTGGTGTGGCAGAACCGCGGTGCCTGGCGCCAAATTGCTAGTCCGTTCTGTGGATCGCCGTCCAAGCGTCGACAGCGTCTGCGATCACTTGCCCTGTACTGGCAGCGTTATTGCGGAAAAGCGGAAACCATCGGCTATTTCGGCCCCGGAGCGTGGGTGGAGCTGGGTGAGAGCACCGACGGAGAGTTCGAGCACGGCCCGCAGCTGATCCACGAGCGCCGCACCTTCCTCGAGGCCTGGGCTGCCGCGGCCATCGGCGCAGCGTGGTCCCGAGACGAGCAGATCCGACGCTGGCTCCCGCCGTACCTGCGCCCAGATGTCGCAGTCGATACGGATCGGTCACAGGCCCGATCGGGATCGCGCCGCATCCGGCTCGCCGAGGACGACCTCCGCATCGTGCTCCGCTGTGACGGGCACGCCACCATCGACCGGATAGCCGACGAACTCGCACTCGACGCCACGGCAGTGGAGACGGCAGTGCGCAAGCTCGTTCGGCGCAAGGTACTGAACTGGGACGCCAGAATTCCGACCACCGCCGACGCTCACCGCATCCTCGAGTCCCGCGTATTCCGCATCGCCGACGCCTCCGTGGCGGCCCGCTGCCTTCGCGATCTCGCGGACATCGACGGTGGGCTGCGGGCGGTCTCGGAGGCAGGCACGCCGGATGCTCTCGACGCTGCTCTCACCGCACTTTCGGCCGACTTCGAGCGAATCACCGAGGTGAAAGCACATCGCGCCGAGGCGAAGTCGTACGCAGCCCGCAGCGTCTGCTTCGAGGACGCGGCCCGCGATGTGACCATGACCATCGGTACCGCTGCGCTGGCCCCGCATGCCGACGCTCTTGCACTCATCGCCGACGCCGCGCGGTGGTTCACCGATCGCCTCGCCTACTACGTCGTCGCCGAGATCGACGAGATCATCGACCGCGCGGCCCGCGGCGATCTGACATCGATCACTCTTGCCGAGGTATGGCCCCGCACCATGACGGTGTTCTGGGGCGAGGGCGCGGGCATCGACCGCGCTCGCCGTGAACTCGCCGACCGGTGGTCGCAGTCGATCGGCCTCGAACCGGGCGAGCTGGATGGTGCTGTCATCCAGCGCAGCGCGGCCGAACTGACGGCACGGGCCGCATTCACCGATCTCACCGGTACCGCGGTGGATCTGCCGCACAGCCCTGATCTTCAGTTCGTCGCCGAGAACGCCGATCGGCTACTGGCCGGTGACTCCACTGCGATTCTCGGCGAGATGCACGCCGCCCTGGTCTCGCTGGACGTGCCGGTGTTCACGTGGAACCTGGGAGCCGCAGACGACTTCCGCGACACCATCAACGCCGTCTCGAGGGTCCGCAGGCTGGTCCCGCTGCTGCCATCGACGTGGGAACGCAACACCGGCCGGTTCGTACCTACCACGTGCGGCCACGACGAGACGTCGATCGGCTTCACCAATGCCGCTGCGCGCGAGCCTCGGTCGGTGGTGGCGGCGTCGGACATTCGCTTCGACCGAACCGAGGGGCACACGTTCGTGGTGCTGCCCGACGGACGCCGATTCACCCTCGCCGAAGCCTTCGCCGTACCACTGTCGATCGTCGCAGCCGACGGCTTCAAGGTTGGGCTGCACGGACAGAAGACTCCCCGGCTCGAGGTCGATCGTACGGTGGTGTTCCGGCAGACCTGGCGCAGTCCGTTCGCCGAACTCGCTCTGCCCACCAAAACGGTTGCGTGGCAGGACTTCGCGGCCGTCACCCGTTGGCGACGCCAGCTGGGACTACCCAACCGGGTGTACGCGAAGGTGCCGGGCGAGACCAAGCCGCTCTATCTCGACCTCGACAGCCCGACACTGGTGGCGGCGTTCGTCCATCAGGTCCGGCGCCAGCAGCACCGACTCGATCCGATCGTCGTCACCGAATGCTTGCCCGAACCGGGCAATTCTTGGCTCGCCGATGCAGTCGGGCACCGCTACGTCAGCGAGATTCGCCTGCAGATGCTGCCGGCGACATCTCCCCCGAGAACCGGAGGTGCATCATGACCGTAATTCTGGACGGCACAGCAACCCGACATCCGATCAGCCCCGTGCACGACGGCATCGTCGCTGCGATCGGCTCGACCCCCATGGTCCGACTGGACCGACTGTTTCGCACCGTGTCCGCCAGCGTTCTCGCCAAGGTCGAACGCGCCAATCCCGGTGGTAGCACCAAGGATCGACCGGCGCGTGAAATGGTCGAGGCAGCCCTGGCAGAGGGACGTGCTGTTCCCGGCGTCACCACGATCGTCGAATCCAGTTCGGGCAACCTCGGTGTCGCGCTCGCGCTGGTGTGCGCCTATCACCGCCTCGGTCTGCACGTGGTGACCGATCCGAAGGCATCGCACACCAACCTCGCGATCATGCGGGCACTGGGCGCACAGGTGGAGATCGTCACCGAACGCGACCGCGCCACCGGCGAGTTCCTACCTACCAGGCTGCTCCGGGTCCAGGAGCTGCTGGCGTCCACGCCCGGCGCACTGTGCCTCGACCAATACAACAATCCCAGCGGAGCGGCCGCGCACAGGAGAACAGCACGCGAAATCGTCGATGCAACAGGGGAACCCGATGTGTTGTTCGTGGCGGCCGGATCCTGCGGTTCGCTCCGCGGCATCGCAGATCACCTTCGCAGCAGCGGAGCCCACACGCGCATCGTGGCTGTCGATGCCTGCGGCAGCGCCATCTTCGGTTCGGTGGCACCGCCCGCCCCGGACTACGGGCGCACCCTCCCGGGACATGGATCCACCATGGTGCCCGGTCATTTCCGAGACGATCTGGCCGACGACGTGGTATTCGTCACCGACGCCGAGTGCGTGGCCGCGTGCCGCCTGCTCGCCGAGCGAGAGGCGATCCTCGCCGGTGGCTCGTCCGGTGCGGTGATCGCGGCCATCGCCGCATACCTGCCTCGACTACCGGCAGGCAGCACCGTCGTGACAATCCTGCCCGATGGCGGTGACCGATACCTGCACTCGATCTACGACGACGCGTGGGTCCAGAACCACATCGGAATACCGGCGGTACTCGCCGCATCCACCCGACTCGAGGAGTTGCTTCGACGATGAAACTGATGACCGCAGACGATGTGCACCGCGCACTGGCGGACTCCGAGATGGCAGTACTGCATGCCGTCCAATCTGCTTACATCGCCCATGATCTGGGTCAATCCGACCTGCCGTTCTCGGCATTCGTACGGCCGATCGACCAACCTGGCACACGCTTCATCGCTCTGCCCGCCTATCTCGGTGGGGACCAGCCCCTCGCAGGTGTCAAATGGGTGTCGTCGTTTCCGCACAATGTGGACACCGGCCGTCAGCGGGCCTCGTCCCTGGTGCTCCTGTCGGGTCTCGACACCGGCTACCCACGCGCAATCGTGGAAGGCAGCAGAATCAACGCCTGGCGTACCGCGGCCTCAGCGGCGCTGGCCAGTATGACGCTGCGAGCCGGACAACCCGTCACGACGATCGGAGTGATCGGCTGCGGAACCATTGCACTCGAACAGGTTCGGTTCCTTCGCGTCGCTCATCCCGAGGCACACACGGCCCTGCTGTTCGACCACGACCCCCACCGGGCCCGGCAATTCGGGGACGTCATCGGTCGCGAATTCCCTCAGTTGACACCCATCGTCGTCGACCGCGCCGAGCAGGTGATCCAGCGCGGTGACACAGTGGCCGTCACCACGACCGCGCCCGCCCCCTGGCTCACCCTCACTGCGTCGGCCAGGCCGACTGGCCAGGTGCTGCTGCACGTCTCGCTGCGAGATCTTACGGTCGCGTCGATTCTGTCCTCGCACAACGTGGTCGACGACATCGAACACGTCAATCGGGAAAACACCTCGATTGCGTTGGCGGCGCAGCAGCAACCGGACCTGTCTTTCGTGCAGGGAACGCTCGGTTCGATCCTGCGCACAGGCACCTACCGGCCGGATCCAGCGGGAGTTGTGTTTTCTCCGTTCGGCCTCGGCATCCTCGACCTCGCCGTCGCGGCGCTGGTTCTCGAGCGATCGAGTCGCCTCGGTCTGGGGACCGAGGTTCCCGGCTTCGACCCGCCCGAACACATCGTGGCGGGAACCATCAATTCGACAGGAGCACGCTCATGACCGACACCCCCGTGGCCGACCGCCCGCCCGTCGCACTCGTGACGGGAGGATCGCGCGGCATCGGAGCCGCCGTGGCGATCGGACTCGCCGAAGCAGGATGCGACGTGATCATCAACTACCGCAGCAGTTCCGAGGACGCCGAGAAGGTCGCCGAGTCCGTCCGTGAGCGCGGACGCGAAGCCACCACCATCGCCGCCGACGTATCCGACGAGACCGCCGTGATCGCGATGTTCCGCGAGATCCGTTCCCGCTTCGGTAGACTCGACGTCGCGGTCCTCAATTCCGGCATCACCGCCGACGGCCACTTCGCGACGATGAGTGCCCGCAAGTGGGACTCCGTCATCGCCACCAACCTGACCGGCACATTCCTCACCGCCCGCGAGACCACGAAGCTCATGTTCTCCACCGGCGGCGCGATCGTGATGATCAGCTCCACGAGTGGCGTCGCCGGCAGGGCCGGTCAGGGCAACTACGCCGCCAGCAAGGGCGGCATCATCTCGATGGCGAAGTCCCTCGCTGCCGAGGTAGCCGGACGCGGGATTCGCGTGAACGTCGTCGCCCCCGGATTCATCGAGACCGACATGGTCCGCGCGGTGCCCAAGGCCATGCGCGAGAACGCCCGAAACGCAATCCCGCTGCAGCGCTTCGGTACTGCCGCTGAAGTCGCCCAGGCAGTCGTCTTTCTCGGCATGCCGACCTCGTCCTACATCACCGGCAAGGTCCTCACCGTCGACGGCGGCATGATCGCCGCCTGACCCAACTACCCCCCATCGATCCACGAAGTTCGACCCAACCATCCGGAAGGAACCACCATGACCACCGCAACCCGCTCCTCCACTCGCGCCGCAGCCACCGAGCGCCTCGCCCTGAACAACCGGCTCAAGGAACTCATCATCGACCGCCTGGGTCTGCAGACCTCGCCGGAACTGGTGTCGGACAACCAGCCTCTGTTCGGCCGCGGTATCGAGCTCGACTCGTTGGACACTCTCGAGCTCGTCGTGGCCGTGGCCGCCGAGTTCGAGGTGGACATCACCGACGACGACACCAAGGCGTTCGGCTCCATCAACGCCATGGTCGATCACATCGTCGATCGGACGCAGTGATGAGCGCTCCCACAATCGATTCCACCGCGCAGCGTTCTTCGACGCAGAAGACCCGGACACTGAGTTTCGGAATCGACGACATCCAACGGATGCTGCCGCATCGGTGGCCGATGTTGATGATCGACCGGGCCTATGACGTCGTACCGGGGAAGTCCGGCCGCGGCATCAAGGCCGTCTCGGTCAACGAGCCCTACTTCGCCGGCCACTACCCCGGGCACTCGATCATGCCGGGCGTCATGATCGTCGAGGCCATGGCCCAGCTGGTGGCCGTCGTGTATGTGGCCGAGAGTCTGGAGAAGTCCATCGGCGACGAGAACCCGGCCGACGGCGTCGGCTATCTCGGTTCGATCCGGGCCATGAAGTTCAATCGCCTGGTCGTGCCAGGAGACATGCTCGAACTCGGTGCTCGCCTCGGTGCCAAGCTCGGTGGGTTGCGTTCCGTCGATGTCACGGCGTCGGTGGACGGCAAGCCGGTTGCGGCAGGCTCTCTCGTGGTGACCGAGGGGCGGGGGTGACATGAGCACCGGGTCGCACACCTCCATCAGACCGTTCACCCCCGACGACGCAGATCGCGTTGCCACCCTGCTCACCGCACGAGCGGATTCACCCAATCGCGTCACCGGGGGAATCACCGGCACAGATGTTCTTCGCGAACTCGAATTGCGCCGAACAGTAGCGTTTTTCGTGGCAGAGGACACCTCGGGTGACAGAACCGAGCTGTACGGCACCCTCGGTCTGTTTCGCACGTCGGGTCGACGCACCACCGCACCCCGCGAGGTCATAGCCGACATGTTCTACCTCGCACCGGGTCGGCGCGGCGGGACGGCCACCGGCCGACTCTTCGCGGCTGCCCTGGAGGCGGTGTTCGACGCCGGCTACGACGTCCTACGGCTGACGGTCAATCCCGCCAATACGACAGCGTTCTCGCTCTACCGCCGCGTCGGCAGCGTCTGCCTGCGGCACACTGTCGCAGGGGCCGACGGAAACGTCGAACTCGTCAACCACGTCCCGCTCGTCCTGCGTACCATTGCACCCCATCTCGACGACACCGCGCGGGCGGCGCTGCGAGCGATCACCTCGTTCGGATCGGTGACTGCCCCGCGCGGCACCGATCTCGGTCAGGATCTCGAGACGGTCGACGAAATGTCCTTCGTGCGATACCGGCTGCGGTTCGGCGGGTATACGGTCGACGCAATCGTGGATCCACTGCACAACGTAGTCGATCGAGCGGTCGTGACCGACCCGGGCGGGTCCGAACACGTTCTGAACCTGCCGATCGTGCCGCGGCCGAAAATGATCGAGTCCACGTCCGTCGAAGTGACGGCCGGGTCGATCAGGGCAACGGTCGATACCCGCGACGGGCTATTTCGGATGTTCGACGACCGAGCCGGCATCACCGGCCCACTGCTGACCTCGACCCTGCCGAATCTGCACGACGATCATCTCTCTGGGTGGCGTGACTCTCAGCCACGCATCCTCGATGTGCAGGCTATCGGGCACACCATCGTAGTGCAGGAACGCAGTGAGAACATCACGTTACGAGCCGAATTCGAGGTCTCCCCCGACGGAGTGCGCCGCACGTACACACTGGGCTGCGTCGGCGATTCTCGGTCCGAGTGGCAGGCAGAGCTGTTCGATACAGTCGGCCTCCGGCATGGCACCGTAGATGTCGGCGACGGTCCGGCTCTGATCGCATCCGGTGTCGAGCTGCGGGATTCCTCCGAGATACCCTCGGCTGCAGTAAAACTCGATCCGGACGTGGACCTGATCTGGCAGGACTCTTCCCGCGGGGTCGTATTGCGCTGCAACGGAATCCGCGGCGGCGGATTGGTAACGGGCACGCTACTAGCCCATCGAGTGGAACTGGGCACGCAGACACTCGCCGTCACAGTGGAGGCCTCGGTCCCGAGGCCCACGGCGCTGCTTCCGGCCTCATCGCTCGTCGAGGCCGCGTTGCCGGTCGAGGCGGTTCCGAACACGACGATCGCACTGGACGTCGAACGCGGCGTACTGGCACGGTGGCGGCGGGACGGCAGCCGAGTGTTGTCCACCCCGTGGCCCCGCACGTCCGCGATCGGACCCAATCCTGCCCGCTCGGGTGGTCTCTGGATTACCGTTGAACCGGGTCGCACAGATCGAGATCATGGAATAGGCTGGGGTGCAGCACAATCCACGCGATGGACTCGGCGCGGACAGTGGCTCGAAGGCCACGAAGGCCTGCTCCGATGGTCTGCTCGCCACCACACCGACTCCATTCACGATCTTCTCGCAGTCGAAGCCGACGTTCACGGATCGGGAGACGTTGTCGTCTGGTCGACACCGACCGTCGCTCGTGGAGCGTGCATCGGAGTCCGCGACGGATCTGGCCCCGAGAACCTGCTCGATGTCGACCGTCGGTTCGAGATCTGGACCGACGAGCTCTCGGTTCCCACCGCAGCAGGCGTCACTCTGCGAATCAGGAACATCACCGGCCACGACCCGGAAATTCTCGTTCGTGCCACCTCGTCCGGACTCCTCGTCGGATGCGTCACCGCCGCGTCGGAACTTCCCGCATTGTGGGAATTCGACTGCACGGCAACAGCCTCGACCTTCTCCCTCGCCGGCTAGACAGCACTACCAACCCATTCACAGCAACGAAAGGCCTACGACCATGAGCACCAACGACTACCGCATCGTCCGCGAAGCTGCCGGCGTGTACCCGATCGCCGCTCCGTTGATTCACCTCGAAGGCGACGAGCGTCTTGCCCTGCTCGACACCTTCCTGTCCAAGTCCTCCGACTTCGCCGATCCGGACACCACTCGCGAAGCACTCGCCCTGCGCGCCGACGGCTCACCGTTCGCCCTCGTCTTGCAGGTGGAGGGCGACGAGGACACGTGGCTGATTCCGCGCACCCCCATCACCGCCGCGGAGGTGACCGAGTACGTCGGCGCACTCGAGGTCCCCGAGGGCGTCAGCGTCACCGTGGCCCCCGAGGGCTGGTCGGCCATCGCGGTCGAGGGCCCGCTCGCACCCCGCGTCGCCGAGAACTTCGTCGACGGCGACATCGAGGATTTGCTCTTGCACTCGGTGGTCGACGTCGAGCGTGAGTCCGGTGACGGGCAGGGCCGGCTCGCCCGAGTCGGTACGACAGGCGAGTACGGCTATCTGCTACTCACCACCGACGGCGAAGCCGATCTGGCACAGTTCGTGGAACTGGCCACGGCGGTCGACGGGGGCGCGGTCGGTCCGGACGGGCTGGCGCGAGTTCGAGCCGAGGCCGGAATGCCCTACTACGACCACGGATTCGCGACCCTGAGCGTTGCCGAAGCAGATCTGTCGTGGATCGTCGACTGGGAGCGCATCGGCGAATTCCTCGGTTCGGACGAGCTCGTTCGCCCGGCGGCCGACTCGCCCAAACTGACCCCGGTCGTCACTGCCCCCGGTATCCGGATCGCCGCAGGAGCGCCGGTCATCGCCGACGGCGAGCGTATCGGCACGATCGTCTGGACTGCAGCGGCAGGCAACGACACCGAGGAGCTCGCGTTCGCACTGCTCGACGACCCGTTCGTCGTTCCAGCGCTGGACGTGACGATCGACGAGGTCTCCGCAGTCACCGTCACCCTGCCCCGTGTGCTCTCGCGCTCCAGCGCAGGCGCATCGGCCTGATCACCGAGATCGCCGAACCTATTGAAGGAGATGACATGACACATCAGGAGATCGCCGTCACCGGCGTCGGGCTCATCACGGCCGCAGGTGCCACCACCGAGGAATGCTGGGATGCCATCTCCAACGGCCGGTCCGGTATCCGCATCAACACCATTTTCGACACATCTCAACTACGTACCGAATGGGCTGGCATGGTCGAAGCGCCATTGCGCGAGGACCTGGACCGGTGCTACGCCCTGGCCGAACGTGCGATCCGCGAGGCGTTCGCCGGCGCCGACTTCGACCCGGCGCGATCGGATCGACGCGTCGCCGTGGTCGTCGGCAGCAGTCTGGGGGCCATGCCTACCCTCGAGGCCGAGCACCGACGTTTCGTGGAGACGTCCGGTTTCGATCATGTGGCCGTGGCGAATTCGCAGCTGCACTGTGTCGCCGACTGGATCGCGGGAGAGTTCGGTATCTCGGGCCCCCGCATCGTGACGTCCAATGCCTGCGCTGCCAGTGCCGTTGCCGTCGGCTACGCTGCCGAACTGTTGTGGAACGACGAGGTGGACGTGGTGCTCTGCGGCGGCGTCGACCCTCTCGCGTCCCTGTCGGCCCACGGGTTCACGTGCCTGGGTGCTCTGGACCCTCAACCGTGCTCTCCGATGGCGGCGTCCACCGGAATCTCGCTCGGCGAGGGCGCGGGGTTCATGATTCTCGAACGCACCGACGAGGCCCGTGACCGCGGGGCTCGGGTCATCGCCGAGGTCGCCGGCTACGGACTCACGCTCGACGGTTACCACCAGACGGCACCCGACCCCACCGGCGAGGGCGCTGCTCGGTCGATCACCGAGGCGCTCCGCACAGCGGGACTCCACGCCGACGACATCGACTACGTCAACCTGCACGGCACCGGCACACCGACAAACGACGTGGTGGAGCCCAAAGCGATTCGGGCCGTGTTCGGCAAGGATGCGCCACCCGCCAGCACCACGAAGTCGATGATCGGACACACCCTCGGCGCAGCCGGAGCCGTCGAGGCGGTGTGCTGCATCCTGGCCATCGCCACCGATCTTCAACCACCCACCGTCAACACCCGCGGACTCGAGGGAGCAACGGGCCTCGACATCGTCCCCGATATCGGACGGTCAGCGAAGACCGATGTGGTGCTGTCCAATTCGTTCGCCTTCGGCGGCAACAACGCCTCGCTCGTCATCACCCGCGCCGGACAGACACGCAACGAGCACATCGCCCCGCGCCGCGTCCGCACCACCGCGGTCATCACGGGGATGTCTGCCATCGCCGGTACCGCCACGTCCACCGAGGAGACGGTGGCCGCGGTGGCGTCGGGAACGGCGTTGTTCGGGGTCGAGACGATCGGTTCGGAGGGAAAGTCGATGTTGTTCGGCAAAGCGAATATTCGCGGTTTGTCGAAGGGCATCAATCCCGCGAAGCTACGTCGGATGGATCCGCTCAGTGTCTTGGCGGCGGCCGCTACCAACGACCTACTGAAGAAGTTCGGCAAGCTCACGCGCGCCGAGGCCGAGGAAACCGGCGTGATCTTCGCGACCGGATACGGCCCGACGACGGCTGTGTCGGATTTCCACCGCGGCATCGTCGAACACGGCGCGGCCGGGGCGAATGCTCTGGTGTTCCCCAACACCGTCGTCAACGCCGCAGCCGGACATCTGGCCATGCTCAATCGCTTTCGCGGTTACACGGCCACCATTTCGACGGGTGGAACGAGTGCGATCGCGGCCCTGCACCTGGCCAACCGAGTCATCGAACGCGGGGCCGCCAAGCGCATCCTCGTCGTCGTCGCAGACGAGTTCCCCGAGATGGCTGCTCGCACCGTGGCCGGGTTCCCCGGATATCGCGGCGTCGAGGAGGCAGAGACCGGCGACGGCATGGTGCTCAGCGAGGGATGCGCCGCATTTCTCGTCGAGTCCGAGGACGCCGCTACGGCGCGCGGAGTGTCTCCGGTGGCGGCGCTCCAGGGATTCGGATCGGCCGGCGACACCGACGGCGTCGGACGAATAGACCCGAACGGTGCCCACTGGAGCTCGGCGATGTCGACCGCGTTGCAGCAGGCCGGAATCGACGCTACCGACGTCGATGCCGTAGTTCCCTCGGCGGTCGGAAGTGATCTACTGTCCCGTGCGGAGCACTCTGCTTTTGCTGCAACGGGACTCGCCGACTCGGCTCGGCATCTGTTCAAGAACACCACGGGCGAGACGTTCGGTTCCTCGTCCGCCATCGGTCTGGTGACCGCGCTGTCGATGCCCGAGGGCCCTTCCCGAGTACTGGTGTCGGCGCAGGCATACGGCGGCAGCTACGCCGCATTGGTCGCCCGGAGGCTCTCGTGAGGACCTCTGCCGTCATCGACGTGATCTCCTCTCGCCGAGGCTCTCTGCCACGCGATCGCGCAGGCTATCCGGTCCGACTGCACGGTCGTGGTCTGATCGCTACGGCCGTGCAGTGCCGCGACGGCGTGGCGCCGGACCGGCGATCGATACGTGCGGATGCATTGCGGCGCTGGACCGTTGCCGATCATGGCCTGCATGCCTCGGTGGCGCACTGTGGTGCCGATGCCGTCGTGGCTCTGCACCCGAGCGCCCCGGTGGGGGTGGACCTGCAGGATTCGCGCCCTCGGCCGTTGGCGTTGGCGTGGTTGGGCGAGCTGGTCGGACTACGCGGTCCGTGCACCATCGCCCAGTTCGCCGAATGCGAGGCGCTCATCAAGGCCTCGCATCTGACAAAGGAGACGTTTCACGGAGTGCGCCTGCCCGACGCAGCCCCCGGCTGGCGGCTCATGCACGACGGCTACTGGGTCCACACCGACGTCAGGCCCGACGGCAGCGCCGTGGCAGTTGTCACCTCCGAACCACTACCGCTGCGCTGCAGCGTGATCGACGGTTCGCCCAGATTCGAGGAGGCAGCATGAGCGCCGCAGCAGTACTCGACCACCGGTATCGTCGACGGCTCTCGCGGGTGGAACGCACCTACGTCAACGCCCGCACCCTCGGCGCTAATACACTCATTCGCCTTGTGGTGGACGGCACCGGATCGATCGACCCGGCGGAATTCGACGCGGCAGTCGCGGCGGCGTTCGCCCTCGCCCCCGGACTGTCGGTGCGTCGGCGCGGCGCCACCTGGCACGGCGGCGGTCCTCTACCGGTGGTCACCCATCTGCCGATCGATCGATTGCACTCCGGCGCAACGTTCTTTCACGATCCGATCGACATCACCGAGGGCCCGGTGGTGCGCATCGCCGTCGGGCATTCCGATCCAGCTGTGGCCACGGACGCGCGCACCCGCATCGCAGCCGTGGTCGATCATGCGGTCACCGACGGGCACGGCTTCACCGCCTGGCTCGCCGATGTGTTTCGGGAGCTACGAGGCGAAGAGGCCCAGGGCTTTCCGTCGGAGGACGCCGATATCGACGTTGCGCGTCGAGCACCGACGTTCGGCAAGCGCAGTACGCCCTCGCCGGCACCGCAGTCACGGCCTTCACCGCTTCGTCGGAGCGGCAGCAGCGACGAGACCACAGCCCGCTGGTATCGAGCCGAACTGCCACCGGTCACCGAGCCGGTAGTCGGACACATCGTGGCAGCAGTGGCGAAATCGCTGCGATCGGATGCGGGCACCGTGTCGATTCCCGTCGATCTGCGACGGCACAGCCCCGGCATCCGGTCCACCGCCAACCTGTCGTCTCCCATCGCGATTCCGATCACCGGCGACACCGACGCTCGGGCAGCCCAGGGCGCAGTGTTGATGGCCCTGATGCGCGGCCGAGAACTCGACCCGTACCGCAGCGACTATCGCGCCTCCAACGGCTTCGCCCGATCCCTCGACTCCGCTCTGGGCACTGACTCCCCTGGTGGGCATCCCGTCACGGCGATCATCTCCGACCACGGCTGCATCGACGAGAGTCTTTTCAGTACAGCTTCTTTCGACCCGATGACGATCAGTACACTGCCGATGGTCGTGCCGCACGCGTCGATGTTCGTCAGTGCCGTCACGACGTCGAGGTCGACGGTACTGACCCTCGGCTGCCGGCGCGACGACGACCCAGAGCTGTGCCTGACCCTGCTGAACTCCGCATCCGTTGCCCTCGGAGGTGCCGCGAACGCCGCGGCTCTGCCGGGCAGCGACTCCGCCGACCCAGGAAGTATCCGATGACAATCCGCACCGTCGAACTCGAATCCGACACGGCCGCAGCCGCGCCCGCCGAGGCCGCGCCCTCACGCAGAGCCCGCGTCACCATCGCCTGCGCCCTGGCCGGAACCTTGCTGGCGACCCTGGACACCACCGTCGTCAACGTCGCGCTGCATTCGGTGACCGAACGGTTCGGCACCATCGACAAGGTCCAATGGATCGTCACCGGGTATCTCTTGGCGTTGGTCGCCGCGATGCCGCTGGCCGGTTGGCTCGCCGCCCGCGTCGGTGCCGGACGGGCATATCTCGGCGCAATCACGTTGTTCGGCATCGGCTCTGCGCTCTGCGCGCTCAGTCCATCCCTCGAACTACTCGTCGCTTCGCGCGTACTCTCCGGTGCCGCAGCAGGAATCATCATCCCCCTGGCCACCGTTCTGGTCGCGCGGGATGTCTCCCGTGAGCAATTCGCTCGCGTGCAGGCTCTCAACGGCAGCATCCAACTCATCGGTCCTCTGCTGGGACCGACGGTGGGCGGTTTGCTCATCGAGGTCGGCGGCTGGCCCGCCGTGTTCTGGCTCAATGTCCCGGTGTGCATCGGCATCGCCTGCATCGGAGCCTTCGTCGTCGGACCGAGGCCCACTGGACGCCCTCGACCCCTCGATGTCCTCGGGCTGGTGACCGGTGCTATCGCGACGGTCTGCGCCGTCTCCGCCATCTCCGCTCTGTCGCAGGACGATTCGCTGCGTTGGATCCGGGTTACCGGGCTCGCGGTGATCAGTGCAGTGGCGTTGATGCTGTTCGTGTTGCGGGAGAACCGAATCGAACACCCGTTGCTCGACCTGAGCCTCATGCGTCATCGTATCTTCGCTCGTGCCTCGGTGAACGTCTTTCTCCTCGGCTTTCTGCTCTACGCCCCGATGGTCGTCATTCCGCTGTATTTCTCGGCTGCCCGCGGTGAATCCAGTGTCACCACCGGACTGTTGCTCTCCACCGCGGGTCTCGGCGTGGTGATCTCGGGGAGTCTGTGCCCGCGTCTGATGCGGCGGTGGGGCGCGGGCCGCACGATGATCGTGGGTATCGTCGCCACCTTCGTCGCGACCGTCCCGCTCGTCACCCTGTCCGACGACACGTCCTATCCGCTGCTGTGCGGACTGCTCGTCGTCCGAGGGGCGGGCATCGGCCTTGCGGTTGTCGCGGTGATGACCAGGGCGTACCAGTCGAGCCCCGCCGAGTCGATCGCCGATGCCGCAGCTCAGCTCAATTTGCTGCAACGGATAGGCGGCGCCCTGGCGGCCGCGATCGTCTCGCTCGTACTCTCACGGGCCGCGACCGAGCACGGCGGATTGGTCGCCGGGGCGTTTGCGCAGACCAGCTGGTGGCTCGTCGGTGCCGCTGCCGTGACGCTCGTGCCCGCCCTCGCGCTGGCCAGGGCCGAGGTCCGCACCGAGTCCTGATACCGACCACCTGGCCCTGTTGCTGTTGCGAAACTCGTCTGCACAGGTAACGATGACCGCATGGGGGTCGACTGGGGGTTCTTCGCACTGGGGCACGAGCACTTCTTCGCGCCGCCCTGGGCGGAGAACTCGCCCTGGTTGCGGGGTCTTTTTCCCGATCCCGCGGTGCCCCCGCAGTGGACTTCGAGCAACAGCGGGCCGTGGCGGTCACACAGCCCGCAGTCACAATCGACTACGCGCCCGTTGCCGCACTGCGGGTGGAAGGTCCACATCTCCGCACATCCTGATCACGCGGCGAGAGCGATCGCACTCGCCGCTCGCGTGTGCGTCGATCACGGTGTCGAGTTCAAGCACCTCCGCTCGTCCGGACTCGTGCACGCGCTGCAGATGAAGTTCGCGCCCACGGCCCACAGCGGCAAGGTCGTGGTGTGTTATCCCGAGCTGGACGCACTGGAGGATCTGTGCCTGGCACTGGTGGACGCGCTCGACGGTATCGAGGGGCCGGCCATCGTCGGTGAACCCAGAATCGGGACCTCGACGGTGCACCTGCGCTTCGGCGCGTTCGTCGGCGAGTGGCTGGCTACCGGGGACGGCGTGGTTCCGGCCATGCGTCGCGGTGGGGAGCTCGAGCACGACCGTCGGGGCTCGGCCAGCGAGTCGCCCCCGCACCCGTTCGCCGATGCAGTGGCGGCCGAGCATCGCCGGACCCTGACCGCGGCAACTCTGCCGCTGCGGGACGCGCGGCTGATTCATCGCACCAATGCGGGTGGCGTCTACCGCGGTACGTGGGACGACGGACGCGCCGTCGTCGTCAAAGAAGCTCGTCATCGCGCCGGCCTCGATCTCGACGGGATTGCATCGCCCATCCGGCTGGCGCAGGAACATTCTGCACTGCAACGACTCTCAGGGAGAGGTGTTGCGCCCAAGCCGATCTGGTACGGATCCATCGGGCCCAGCGACTTCCTCGTGATGCAGGACGTAGGGGTCGGCACGCTCGTTTATCACGAAGCACGCCGTCATCCCGCCGTCATTCCCGGTATCGACGTCGAGGCCTCGGGGTACGTCGCGTGGATCGACGACGTTCTCGCCGCCGTGCGCCGGGCACTCGACATCGTGCACGCCGCAGGTGTCGCGCACGGAGACGTGCATCCGGCCAATGTGTTTATGCAGGAGAATGGTTCGGCGACGCTGATCGATTTCGAATCGTGTGCGATCGACGGCGTCTCGTGCTCTCGCGGAATCGCGGCGGCTGGCTACTCGTCCGGAGGACCTCCCACTCCGCGGGGCGATCTCGCTGCCGTAGCCAACATCGCCGATGCGCTGGTGCATCCTGCTGCGGCGAACGCGACATCGACGGCGGTGCGCGCCGACATGCTGGCCGGAGCCCGGGCCGATCTCGGCCTTGCCGCGCATCGTGACAGACTGCCGGTGCCGACTATTACGGAACTGGTTTCCGGAATATGCAGCGCTGCAACATTCGACGCCCGGGATTCGCTGTTTCCCGTCGACCATCGACGATTCCACGTACTCGGTGCGGGCTTGTCTTTGCTGTGGGGGACGGCTGGGGTACTCGTCGAACTGCAACGCTGCGGAGCGGACCGCGCGTTTCTCGACGCCGCGGTGGAGTGGCTGGCGAAAGCGGCACACGCGGTGCCGCAGCTGGCCTCCGGATTCGGTGACGGTGGACACGGAATTGCCTGGGCGCTTTGTGAACTCGGGAACACCTCGGCTGCCGAGTGCGTACTCGCCCGCTTGGACGACGGCCGACCCGAACCCTCTGGGCCGTGGTGGCGCAACGGTAGCTCCGGTATTGCTCTCGCCTACGCCCGTATCGCCCGGGCGACAGGACGCGACGATCTCCGAGACAGAGCGCTCGAGCTCACCGAGTCCCTACCGACGTCGGGCAGTCGGCCCGTCGACCACATCCCTGGAATCGGATTCGGTGGCGCGGGAGTCGCCTGTGCAGCAAACACTCTCGGTAGATTGCTGGACGGCGATACCGGAGCTACCTCTGCGGCAGCGCTGGACTGGGACCTGCGCACGTGCGAGCAGCGAGCCAGCGGTTTGTACGGTCGACAGGACAGCGTGCTGCTGCCGTACCTGGGACGCGGCAGCGGAGGGGTGGCGGTGGCCGCCCGAATGTGCGGCATCGAGATGGACGCCGACACGGTGGCCGGACTCTCGGCAGCAGCGGCGACCCCGATCGTGGCGTTCGGCGGACTGTACGAGGGCCGAGCAGGATTGGCCGTCGCCGCACACGCGATATCGACGGGCGAGCATCCGTACTTGCCCGAGCTCACTCGACGGCTCTGCTGGTCCGTAGGCAACGTCGACGGCAATATCATGTTCAAGGGTGACCAGAATGCGAGGTACACAACGGATCTCGCAACCGGAGCCGCCGGCGCACTGATAGCTCTCGCACACGATCCGGTAGCCGCATTCGCGTCGAGCTGCGGGTTCTCGACATGACGGGTGTCATGTTCGCGGTACTCAACGCGTCATACGGAACACGTGATGGCAGGTACTGCCGCTCAGAGGGTTCACTTCGGCAATATTTTCGGTGTCACATCCACACGAACGAGGGGTCCGATCATGAACATCGCCGAACTGCACGAGCTCACCGTCGACAAGTCCGCCGACTCCATCGACATCGTCGCCGCCATGAGCGGGGTTTCGGTCAACGGTTGGTGCGTCTGACCGACCTGCTCTCCTGCGCCGATAGGGTTGGCCCGGTGATCGATAGTGCGAGTCGATTCCCGAGAAAGCAGCCACCGTGACAGCGCAGATCGGCAGTACCCGCTCCCGCGACAGATACCCCAGCGAATCCGTCGCTTTCGCTGCGACGTGGCTCGTCGTCGTGCTCATTTCATTCCTGGGGCTCACCAACATCGTCGATCGTCGCGTCGACACCGGGGTACCGGTCGCTGTGGTGGCGGCTGCGATCGTCGTGTTCGTCGGCACCATCCTGGCCCTGGCGCAGTACGCACTCGCTCACAACTACGTCGGGCCGAGGTTGAGGATTGCAGGGTGGGTCGCAATTCCGCTCGGCATCATCAACATCCCGCTGTCGGAAACGTGGGAGACCTGCTGCATTTCGGTTGCTATCGCCGCAACTCTGGTCCGGGGACGGTGGGCGGGGCTCGCCATCGGAGGCGTATTTGCGCTCGTCACAGCAGCCACCGTTTATGCCGATCGCGACGACGAGCTCGAGGCGTTCGGAATCTTGCTGGGGACCGTCGGATTGGCCGTGGTCCTGATCGCCTTCTCCGAACTCGCTCGATCACTCATCGCACTTCATGCCTCACGAGAGGAGGTTGCCAGATTGCAAGTGGACGCCGAACGGCACCGAATTTCGCGGGATCTGCACGACGTCATCGGCCGGACTCTCGTGACCGCCCTGCTTCGAAATCAAGCCGCGATCCAATTGTTCAGCGTCGACCCCGAACGTGCGCGCGAGCAACTGGATCACGTGCATCAGGTACTCAGCGCCGGTCAGGCGGATCTCCGGCGGCTGACGACTGGGCCAATCCTGGCCGACCTGGCCTCCGAACTCGCGACGGTCGAAGCCATGTGCGCCCGACTGGACATCGTATGCCATGCAGAGGTCGAGCCGCCGGAGGACGAGGACGTCGATCGGGTGTTCGCGGCGATCGTGCGGGAGGTGTCGACCAACATGCTCAAGCATGCGCATCCGCGTCGTTGCTCGGTGCGCGTAGCGGTGGAGTCCGAGTCGCATGTCTTGCAATTCGCCAACGACGGCGTCACCCATGGAGAGATCAGCAGTTCGGGAACGGGAATTGCAGATCTGACAGATCAGGTCGCCCAACTCGGGGGGCAACTCACCGCGGACTCCAGCTCTGGCGGAGAATTCGTCGTGCTGGCTCGAATACCGCTGAGCAAGGGAGAGTAAGTGGCAATCAGGCTGTTGCTGGCCGAGGACGTGGCACTGCTCGCCGAAGCCTTCGAGGTATTGCTCTCCACCGACCCCGACATCGAGGTGGTCGGACGAGTGGCCCGCGGCGACGAAGTACGCGGTGCCGCTGCCGAGCTGAATCCCGACATCATCCTGATGGACATCGACATGCCGGGGATGACCGGTATCGAGGCCACCGCCGACCTGCGTGGAGCAGGGGTCGCAATTCCGGTTCTGCTGCTGACCGCGCTACCCGGTAGCGGACATGTGCATGACGCTCTCGCTGCCGGCGCGAATGGCTATCTACTCAAGTCCACCGATGCACTGCATCTGCTCGACGGCATCAAAGCCGTCGTCGCCAAACACACTGTGATCGATCCAGCCCTGGCCGCCGAGGCACTGCGCGCCGGACCGAATCCGTTGCGCGACCGCGAACTCGACGTACTGCGTTTGGTCGACGCGGGATTGTCTACCAAATCCATTGCTGAGCGCTTGTTTCTCAGCCCCGGCACCGTGCGCAACTACCTTTCCAGTGCCATCACCAAGCTGGGCTCGACCAGTCGACTCGAGGCCATCCGTACCGCACGCGAAAACGGGTGGCTGTAGCCGAACCTGATTGTTCACGATCGTTGCCCGTGTGCGGGAAGCCGCCGATCGGATGTGATCGCGAACCCTCAGGTCCGCTGAACGATCAGCCTCCGTGTGCCTCGACGGCCACGGGCTGCCATTCGCGCCAGTTGGCCAGTCGCGACTCGTAGTCCTTCGTGGCGATCTGCAGCGGTGCATCGCCGAAAAAGACTCGCAGTGGCGGCTTTTCGGCGTCGATCACCTTGAGCAGTGCCGACCGTGTTGCACTCGGATCGCCAGGAGTTGCCTGCCGGGCGCTGCGCAGTTTCGCAGCCTTGTCCCGAATCGGGTCGTACGCGGCGATGTCGGTGGACTTCTTGGCAGACGGCCCGGACCAGTCGGTGGAGAACCCACCCGGCTCGATCAGCGTCACGTGGATACCGAAGTCCTCGACCTCCTGCGCCAACGCCTGACTGAATCCCTCGAGGGCCCACTTGGAGGCATGGTACGCACCGACATTCGGGAACGCCGAGATTCCGCCGATGGACGACACCTGCACGATGTGGCCACTGCCCTGCTCACGCATGAACGGCAGCGCCGCCTGCGTAACCCAGAGCGCTCCGAAGACGTTGGTCTCGATCTGCGCCCGAGCATCTTCCTCGGAGAGTTCCTCGATCATGCCGAACTGGCCGTAGCCGGCGTTGTTGATGACGATGTCGAGTGAGCCGAATGTCTTGTGCGCCAGCTCGACGGCTGCGAAGTCAGCGGCGCGGTCGTTCACATCCAGTTCGATCGGCAGAATCGCGTCGCCGTACTGCTCCACGAGATCTTTCAGGGTGTCGGTGTTGCGAGCAGTCGCTGCGACCCGGTCCCCACGCTCGAGGGCTGCGATCGCCCACTCGCGGCCGAATCCCTTGGATGTACCGGTGATGAACCACGTTTTGGCTGTCATGAATCTCGTCCCTTCGCTACACGGACAAAAGTAGGGACGACGTCCGCTGCAAACGCCTCTCGGCGAGTGGTCGCTCGAAGCGACAAATGGGGTGAGGCCCGGGGCTTGCCAAGCGAACGCCGTCGAAAGAGTCCAACGAGGTGTCGTCGCCGACTATTCCCCACACGTCAGCTGTGTTCGGTGACCATCACTGCCATGGTGTTCGGCTCCAGCGCCTCGAAGATGTGCGGCACGTCGCCCGGGTAGGCGACATAGTCGCCCGGAGCCAGTTCGACGGCATCCCCCGTCGGCCCCACCAGGGCTCGTCCTGCACTGAGCACCACATGCTCGACGACATTCGGCGAGTGTGGGTCCGAGCGCCTCGGCTCGCCGACGTCTGCGCTGATCAGATAGATGTCCCGTCGGGCGTTCGGCGGTGACGACGCCAGCAGCGTTGCCGTGTAGTCCGCTCTGTCCGACGCGAATCTCGGCCCCTCCCCCGCACGGATCAGCCGGACCGACTGCCTCGCGGGCTCGACCAGTCTGGAGAACGGCACGCCCAGGGTGACGCTGAGCGCCCAGAGGGTCTCGAGACTGGGGTTCCCGGTTCCCGATTCCAGTTGCGAAAGAGTCGACTTCGCAATACCGGCACGGCGGGCCACCTCGGCCAGAGAGAGTCCGACGCGTCGTCGTTCCTGTTGGAGGGCTGCGGCGATAGCTGCTATCGGTGGACCGGTATCCGCCATTCGTTCACTCCATCGGTACGTACGTTTGATTTGACGAACACCTTAACATCGTCCACTATAACGATCATGCGTTCGACATGGCGAACCCTGCAGGGGGTCAACATCCGCGACATCGCGTTGGTCTGTCTGGCCGACGCCCTCGTCGGAGCCTCGTTCGGTGCGATCTCAGTGGCCGCCGACCTGCCGCTGTGGCTACCGGTGGTGATGTCGCTGGTGGTCTTCGCGGGCTCCTCACAGTTCATCTTCGTCGGCATACTGGCCGTCGGCGGTAACCCCGTCGCCGCAGTCGCGAGCGCGTTGCTCGCCAACACTCGACTGGTTCCACTCGGCTTCTCCATAGGAGCTGTGTTCGAGAACGTGTCACCGCTGAAGCGGCTTCTGGGCACGCACCTCATCACCGACGAGGCCGTCGCCTTCACCGTCGCAGAAAAGGACGAGGGCGACCGTCGAACAGCGTTCTGGCTGTGCGGAATCGGACTGTTCGCCACCTGGAACATCGGGGTCCTGATCGGCACGCTCGCAGGTGGCGCGATCACCGATACCGCCGCGCTCGGACTCGACGCCGCATTCCCGGCCATCCTGCTGGGACTGATCATGCCCGCACTACGAGACCGAGCTACCCGTAACGCCGCCCTCGCCGGCGCAGTGATCGCCCTGATTGCCTCGATGTTCCTGCCCAGTGGACTGCCGGTGCTGCTCTCTTTGATCGCCGTCGTTCCGGCCATGCTCTCCACTGCTCCTGGCCCGCAGAAGGAACCCGCATGAACCTCACGATCCCGCTGATTGCACTGGTTGTCGGCACGTACGCGCTCCGCATCGCTGGGCCGGCACTGCGCACACGGATCACTATCTCGCCACGCATCGACAGGGTCATGAATACCTCGGTTGCCGTTGTGTTCGTCGCGTTGGTCGCGACCTCCACCCTGCTCGTGGGCAAAGACTTCGCGGGCTTCGCTGCCCCGATCGGCGTCACCGTCGCGGGCATACTCGCCTGGCGAAAGGCACCCTTCGTCGTCATCGTGATCGCCGCAGCGGCAACCACTGCGGGGCTGCGCTGGATCGGCGTCAACTGACCATCCACATACGAACCACATCCGCCCCCCCGCTCGCGAACACCGACCCCCAAGTCCACTCGATGTGACATTGACCCCCAAAAAGGCCACCAGATGTCACATTGAGTACCGGGGAACGGAAACAATGGCGACCCGGCCACCGAACCTTTCGTGCACTCCCGACACGGCAACCAACCGATCGCGCCGCATTAGCGATCTCCCCCTGGGTGCCATCGACATACGGCGTGGCCAGGTGGTCGATACCTAGAGCCAACTGACCTGAGCGTCCACTATTCGCCTGCAACCACGGAATCCCGCTCCTTGGGCCAAATTGTGGACACTGACAGCAGTCGACTCGAACGGCCCGAGACCGCCGACGCATGCGTGGACCCGCCCGTCCCATGGGGTCACCATCTCCCGTACTGCCCCCTTCCCCCCGTTCACCGACGCCCCAAGTCCACTCGATGTGACATTGACCCCCGAAAAGGCCACCAGATGTCACATTGAGTACCGGGGAACGGGAACAATGGAAGAGGAACACGACTGACGACTTTGGGAGCAGCAATGACCGCGCTGGATGCAGTACGACGACGGTGGCCGAAGACGATGCCTCTGCAGCCGTTGCCGTCGGAGTCGTGGGCCAAGCAGGAGCCCACCTGGAAGGGTGCGAATCCCCAGGTCATCGAGTCTGCTCTCAAGCGTGCGAAGACGCGGACCTCGGGCAACTGGTTCGTGTTCGCCGCCAGTCGCGACATCAAGGCCGATAAGCCGTTCGGACGCTACGTGGGCACCACCGAACTCGTTGCCTGGCGCGACTCGGCAGGCAAAGTACACATCGGCCCCGGCGCGTGTCCGCATCTCGGCGCTGCGCTGGACACCGCGAAGATCGAGTGCGACACGTTGGTCTGCCGCTGGCACGGTCTGGCCCTCGGCCCGAAGGGCAAGGCGGGTTGGCGTCCGGTTCCCGCATTCGACGACGGAGTTCTGGTGTGGGTGCGCCTCGACGAGCTCGGCGGTGAGGAGCCGACGCCCGTCCCCGTGGTCCCGATCCGTCCGCCCGCCTCGACCGCCATCGCCGGCGTGGTCACCCTTGTCGGCAAGTGCGAGCCAGACGACATCATCGCCAATCGTCTCGATCCTTGGCACGGCGCGTGGTTCCACCCGTACTCGTTCGCGAGATTGAAGGTGGTCAGCGCACCCACCGAGATCGACGTGTCCGACGAGGACGATCGCTTTCTCGTCGACGTGACCTTCCGAGTCAGTCGTGGCGTCGGAGTTCCGGTACGGGCCGAGTTCGTCTGCCCCGGTCCCCGCACCATCGTCATGCGCATCCTCGACGGCGAAGGCGCGGGCAGCGTCGTCGAAACGCATGCAACGCCGCTCGCCCCAGCAGCCGACGGCACGCCGCGTACCGCAGTTATCGAGGCCACCATCGCCAGCTCCGATCGTCCGGGATTCCAGATGGCGCGCAAGGCATCCGGGCTACTGCGTCCGGCGATGAACTTTACCGCCGCGCGCTTGTGGAAGGACGATCTGGACTACGCCGAACGTCGCTACGAACTGCGCTCGACGGGCCGAGCCTGAATGGAGCTTTACCACGTGTGCTTCGCCGTGCAGGATCTCGACGCGGCGATGTCGGACCTGTCGACGACGACCGGTGCACGTTGGCGAGCGCCACGCGCAGGCACGCTGGGTGAGTGGACGTATCGCATCGTATTCTCGGTCGCCGCTCCACATTTCGAGCTGATCGAGGGACCACAGGGCAGTCCATGGGACTGCACAACCGGCCCGCAATTCCACCACCTCGGGTTCTGGTCCGACGACATGGACTTGGACCGTACGGCTCTGGACGGCGTCGGAAAAACTGTGTTCGACGCCTGCCCACTGGGCCGGGCGTTCAGCTATCACCGAATCGACAGCATCGGCGCGAGCGTCGAAGTGGTGGACCGCTCAGCCGAAACGGGCTTCCGCACGACGTGGAACCTCTGACCACCTACCCCTCGACGAACTCAGCGAGTTGCGCGATGACGGTGCCCCAACCGTCGTAGAAGCCGTACTCCTCGTGCATCTTTCGGTCTTCCTCGTTGCGGTGCATCACGTGGGCGTAGTACTCCGTTCCGTCGGGGTGGTCGGCGAACGTGATCACCGCGGTCATGAACAACTGCGGTGCGGGCCGCCATCCTTCGACGAGTGAGTTCGTGAAGACGATGCGCTCACCATCGTCGACGGCGAGGAAACAACCGTCGATGTGTGGTTCGTAAGGACCGCCGGATTCGCTGATCAGCGTGCGGAATGCACCACCGGGCTTCGGATCCCAGGCGGCGACTCGACATTGCGCCGGGGCGGGAATCCACCACTTCTCGAATTTTGCCGGGTCCGTCCACGCACTCCAGACGGCTGCGCGTGGAGCCTTGATCACGCGGGAAATGGTCAGGTCCAGAGCAGCATCGATCGATGTCATTGCGCTTCACTTTCTTTCGAGGTGTCGGTGACGAAGTGTTCGAGGCGATCGGTGCGCGATTCCCAGACGGCCCGCTGTTCCTGCAGCCAATGGCCGGCCGCATCAAGGTTGGATCGTTCGATCGTGCATGCGCGCACTCGTCCGACCTTGCGCGTGCTTATCCAGCCACTGCGTTCGAGCAGACGAATGTGCTTCATGAACGACGGCAATGTCATGTCGAACGGTTCGGCGAGCTCCCCCACAGTTGCCGGTCCCGACCCGAGCCGACCCAGAACCGCGCGCCGAGTCGGATCGGCCAAGGCCTGGAATACGTCGTCGAGAACCTCCGAATACTGAGCCATAAGGCACACTATCCAGATCCGATACTTAGTGCAAGAGCTAAGCGTTGGCGACGCGGCGTAGGAACTCGACCCCCTCTGCGCCGCAGCACTATTGGAACTGAAAATTTCCCAAGAAGTTGTCCGAAGACTCTTGGCACTCGCCACATGAGAGTGCTAATTTCTGTTCTGCACAGTTGAGGAGCGACTCACCACAGGGGTGAGCGCATCTGCGTACAGGAGGTGGTTGCTGTGCTTCGATTCGATCCGTTCCGTGACGTGGATTCACTGGCCTCGGCGATGTTGGGTGTCTCTTCCGGTTCGGACCGCGCCCCACGATTCATGCCGATGGATCTGTACAAGGTCGATGATCACTACGTACTCAGTGCCGACTTGCCTGGCATCGACCCCGGATCCATCGACGTCGACGTCGATCGCGGCACCTTGACGCTCACCGCCCATCGTTCGGTACCGGAAAGCTCTGGTGTGCAGTGGATTTCCTCGGAGCGCTTCGCAGGAACCTATCGTCGTCAGGTCTCACTCGGTGACGGCGTCGACACCGAGCGTATCGCTGCGACCTACGACAACGGCGTTCTGTCGGTGACGATTCCACTCGCAGAGCGTGCGAAACCTCGAAAGATCGACATCGCTCGCACCGAGTCGACCGGCGAGCAGAAGTCGATCGATCACGAGCCGGCCTGAATCGAACCGGCCACGACACGTCGGTGGGGTGATGCGCAATGGAATCCGACGCAGTGGTGTGGGCGGAATCGACCGACCGTGAGCACTGGTGGCGCACGGTGGTAGGCGTCGAGACGAGCATGCGGGAATGCTCGATGGCCGATGTGCTCGATCAATGTTCAGCCGAGCCTCTCGACGACGATCTCTACCCGCATACCCAGCAAGCAGCATGACAAGAGGGCCGGCACCGAACACTCGGTGCCGGCCCTCTTCGTCGAAACCCCTACAGAGACAACGAGTAGAACGTGCTCGACGGATCCAGCACGTAGACCCCGAAGGGCGGGCACTCGACGAATCCGTGGCGCACATACAACCTGCGGGCGGCGGCGAAGTAGTCCTGGGTTCCCGTTTCCAGGCTCACCCGCCCGTACCCGCGACGACGAGCATCGTCGAGCACGTGATCGAGCAGACTCGACGCCACTCCGCGACCTCGCGCCGCCGCCGACGTGCGCATCGACTTCAGCTCGCCGTGATCAGGTGTGAGTTCCTTCAGCGCAGCGATACCCCACAGCGTGTTCGCATCCCATACCGTCCACACGCTGACATCCGGCCTGCTCAGACCGGACAGATCGAGGGCGTGCACACTCTCGGCAGGCGAGCTGGCGTGCATGTCCGCGAGATGCTCGGTGAGCAGTGCCCGCACTTCCGGACGCGACAGATCGTCGACCTCGATCCGCATCTCCGACGTCACCGATTCATGAGCTTTTCGATGGCGTCGAACATCTTGAATCTTCCACTCGTGGGCACTGTTTCGATGTCATGTCCCGCGATACCCCAGCTCGACAGAAGGGTGTTGGCGGCCTTCAACCCTGTCGTGGCTGCGCGCTCCATCAACGCGACCGGCAGATCGATGCGGATGCCGTCGCCCGCGAGGACCAGCCCAGGTTCGGGGGTGCGCACTGTCGGGCGCTCGGCGAACGCACCGAGGCCGAACATGGGGCAGTCGTCTCGCCATTCGGATCGCTCCGCAATCACCTCTGCCGCAGCGGTTTCCGGGTAGATCTCGTACATTCGATCCATCAGCTGCGCGCGGGTGACCTCTTCCGATTCCTCGGCGGCGTAGGCGTGCAGCTCGACGACGGAGCCGCCGGTGCGAGCGGCCCACTGCGCCGCTTCGTCCTCGAAACGTTCGAGAACACTGATGTTGTCGATCGGCGGCATTCCGCCGGTGCCGATGAAGGCGGGCCGATCGGCGTTGACCGGCTTGCTCAGCCAGACTCGGTGCACCAGGAAGGGCGGTGTGTTCTGCAGCGCAGCAACCTGTTTACGCCACGAGGACGTACCGAGCTCGGGTGACTGTTCGAGCACCCGTTGCAATCCGGCGACGTCGGTTGCGAGTACCACGGCGTCGGCGTCGATGATTCCGCCCGCATCGACGCGGAACTTACGCAGGCCGCCGCGGGTGATCTCGCCACACGGTATGGACGTTCTGATCTCGACACCGAGCCCGGTGAGATACTCACCCAACGGATTCCACAGCGCCTGCGGGTACGCGTCGCGGGGGACGTCGAAGATCAGCCCCTCGGAAGAACCCAGGAAGTAGATGTGGAACATCATCGCCAGCTCGGCGGCCGACATCTTCTCGGGGTCCGCGAAGAAGCTGCGAGAGAACACCCCGAAGGCCAGGTGCCGCGCGGCCTCGGGAAAGTTGATGTTGCGCAGAAACTCTGCTGCCGGAGTGGTATCGAGCTCGTCGAAGGTCTTGGGCACGCTCACCGTCATCAGCGGCAGTGCCGCGATGCCGTTGAGGTCGGTGAGATCTTTCCACCGGAACGTCGGACTGCGCTTGACGAACGCGAACGCGTTGAGCGGCGGCGTATCCGGTAACCCCTTGAATCCGTCGATTCGGCCGTCGCCGTCGATCAGCGGGTAATCGTCGACCGGACGCAACCGAGCCAAGTCCGGATCTGTGCGGCGCAACAGATTTCGGAGATTGTAGTACTGCCGAAAGAACGCGTGGAAGCCGCGGCTCATGGTCGCGGGCGAGCCGTCCTCCAGCGTCGTGTCCCACCCGCCGACGCGTCCGCCCAGGTAACTTTCACGCTCGACGAGATGCACCCTCACACCACGCTCGGCCAGGGCGGTCGCGGCGCTCAGCCCTGCGATACCCCCGCCGACCACCACCACATGTGGAACGTCAGCCAGCTGACCGGCATCGGAGTATCCCTGCGACGCAGCATGGGTGACTTTCTTGGAGTCGGTCAACGCTCTTCCTCCGCGGGCCGAGAGCCGAGGAACGTGTGCACCACACCGTTCTGCCATCCGGTCATCGTCTCGCGGGCGACACTCGTGTAGCCCGCGCGCTGCATCCGCCGCATGAAGGCCGACGCGCCGTCGAAAGTCACAACGCTGCGCCACAGGTGCCGGTACAGCGTGGCGTCGCGCGTCGCCAGCCAGCCGAGCGGAATGATGATGCCCCAACTGACCACGTTCCAGGAGATCCTGGCCCGGAGCGAATCGTGTACCGAGTACTCGTGGAACGCGATGGTCGAGCCCGGACGCAGCAGCGCCAGCAGTGATTTCAGCTCGGTATCGGGTTCATCGACATTCCTGATGAGGTACGCGGCCAGGATTGCGTCGAACGGGCCGTCGACCCCGTTGACCGCCAGATCCTCGACACGCGAGTGCACGAATGTCACGTTCGAAGGCCAGTCCTTGCTACGGGCCACCTCGAGCATTTCGGCAGACGCGTCGGCAGCGACGATCTCGGCGTGCGGCGCGGCTTCGAGCAGCGCAGCAGTGGATGCACCCGTGCCGCAACCTATGTCGAGCAGACGCAGGCCTGCACCGAGATCGGGGATCCGCAGGCGCTGGGCCGACTTGAGCAGGTGTTCGTGATAGCCGGGATTCGCTCCGACGAGTCGGTCGTACGCCTTCGCGCCGACGTCGAATGCTCCGGGAACTTCGTTACGCGGCAGTCCGCTCTTACCGACCTTCACAGTGCCTCTTCCTTGCTCACGCGGGCAGAGGGCCCACCCTGGACCGTTACGACATCACCATGCTGCAACTGCCGTCCGCGCCGCACATCGACGTCCCCATTGACGCTCACCAGACCGTCGGCGATCACGCCCTTCGCCTCCGCACCGGATTCGATGAGGTTGGCGAGCTTGAGAAATTGGCCCAATCTGATCGATTCGTCGCGAATGGGGACATCGTGTGCGTCGGACATGGCTCCATCCTGTACTAGCGCGCCGTTCACTGCTACCAACGAGTCACATCGACGAGCGGAACCTGCGCAATCGCAGGCTGTTACTCACCACGAACACCGAGGACAGAGCCATCGCGGCACCGGCGAGCATGGGGTTGAGCAGACCCGCAGCGGCAAGCGGAACGGCAGCAACGTTGTAGGCGAAGGCCCAGAACAGGTTGCCCTTGATGGTGCTCAGCGTGCGCCGTGAGAGCCGGATGGCATCGCCGACGGCCCGCAGGTCGCCTCGAACCAAGGTGAGGTCGCTCGCCTCGATCGCCACATCGGTGCCGGTCCCCATCGCGAGCCCCAGGTCGGCCGTGGCCAGCGCGGCCGCGTCGTTGATGCCGTCGCCGACCATCGCCACGACCTTGCCCGACGCCTGCAGCGCCCGGACGGCGTCGACCTTGCCCGTCGGCAGGACACCGGCGATGACCTGTTCGATTCCCACCTCGGCGGCGATGGTCCTGGCGGCGGCCTCGTTGTCGCCGGTCAGCATCACCGGAGTCAGGCCGAGCGCCCGCAGTTCCGCGACGGCCTGCTTCGAAGTGGGTTTCACCGAATCGGAGACCACCAGCACCCCGCGGGCTCTGCCGTCCCACCCGAGCGCGACGGCTGTGCGGCCCTGATGTTCGGCGGTCTCGAAGGCGTCGGCCAATTCTGCCGGCAGGGGCATCGACCAGTCGGCCAACAGCGAGCGACGGCCGATGACGGCGGCGCGACCGTCCACGACGCCCTGCACCCCGAGTCCGTCGAGGCTGGTGAATTCCTCGACGGTCATGGACTGGGTCGAACCCGCGATGGCTCGGGCTATGGGATGCTCCGAGCCCGATTCCAGGGCCGCCGCAATGTCGCGCACCGTGTTCTCGCTCTCACCGTCGGCAACGTGCACCGAGTGCAGTGTCATCTCGCCGGTGGTGACGGTGCCGGTCTTGTCCAGTACGACGGTGTCGACGCGGCGGGTGGATTCGAGAATCTCCGGGCCCTTGATCAAAATCCCTAGTTGCGCGGCTCGTCCGGTGCCGACCATCAACGCGGTGGGAGTGGCCAATCCGAGCGCGCAGGGGCACGCAATGATGAGCACCGCGACCGCAGCGGTGAACGCACCGGCCGCGGAACTGCCTGTACCGAGCCAGAACCCGAGCGTGGCGACCGAGATCGCGATGACGATCGGCACGAAGATGCCCGAGATGCGATCGGCCAAACGCTGCGCCTGCGCCTTACCCGTCTGTGCGTCCTCGACTGCCTTCGCCATCTGTGCCAGCTGAGTATCCGATCCGATTCGGCTTGCCCGCACCACTATTCGGCCACCGACGTTGACCGTCGCACCGACCACGGCGTCTCCGATGCCGACCTCCACGGGCACGGATTCACCCGTCAGCATCGACCGGTCGACGGCCGAGGAGCCGCTCTCGACGGTGCCGTCGGTGGCTACCTTCTCGCCCGGACGAACGACGAACAGATCTCCGACGACCAAACTGTCGATCGGAATCTGTTGTTCTTCATCACCTTTCAGCACCGCGACCGTCTTCGCACCGAGGTTCATGAGGGCGCGCAATGCCGCCCCGGCCTGCCGCTTCGATCGGCTCTCGAACCAGCGCCCCGCCAGAATGAACGTGGTCACTCCCGCAGCGGCCTCGAGGTAGATGTTGCCTGCCCCATCCGTCCTCGCGATCGTGAACTCGAACGGATGCGTCATGCCCGGCGTGCCTGCGGTGCCGAAGAACAGTGCGTACAGCGACCATCCCAACGCCGCAAGGGTTCCCATGCTGACGAGGGTGTCCATCGTCGAGGTGCCGTGCCGCAGATTGGTCCACGCGGCGCGGTGGAACGGTAGAGCCCCCCACACGACGACGGGAGCGGCGAGCGTGAGCGAGAGCCACTGCCAGTTGGTGAACTGGAAGGCCGGGATCATGGCCATTGCGATCACCGGAATGCTGAGCACTGCCGAGACGATCAACCGCTGTTTCAGCGGATCGGTAGGGAGTTCGTCCGCGGGTTCGGCGGCGGGCAGCGTGGCGGTGAAACCGGCGGCTTCGACGGCGGCGATCAGATCCTCGGTGGCCACGCCGTCACTGGTGACGCGCGCCTTCTCGGTGGCGTAGTTGACCGTCGCCGATACCCCGTCGAGCTTGTTGAGCTTGCGTTCGATGCGGTTGGCGCACGACGCGCACGTCATGCCCCCGAGGATCAGTTCCGTTTCCTGACTCATGCCTGCCCCTCCTGTACCTCGATGGTGAATTCGGCCGTGTGCACGACGCCCCCGTGCTGGAAGTCCAGATAGAGCGCATATGTTCCCGCGGTGGGCGCGTCGACGGTGAAGTCGACCGTCGGGCCCGGCGGTCCTTCTTCGGGGTGTACGTGCAGGTAGGCCAGGTCGTCGGCCCGCAGTGCCACCAGATGTCCGTAGGCACCGAGGTACGGCTCGAGATCGGTGATCTCGCGTCCGTTCTGCTCGATGGTCGATGCGACCGTGGATTCCTCTCCTGCGGCAACCGCACCGGCGAGCGTCACGTTGTAACCGTCGACCCTCGATGTCACATCTGGTGGACTCAGGGGCTGCGGCCGATACTCGCCGGGAACGGTCAGCTCGGCTCCGAGAGTGATGTTCTCCCCACCGGCCGGGGTGAAGTCCGCGAAAAGACGGTACGGGCCGGGCGTAGTGAGATCGAGAGCCGTCGACCACATCCCCGACGCGTCACGAGTCGGATGTACGTGCTGAAAGTCCGTCAGATCGCGACGCACGACGACGAGGTGCAGTTCCTTGGTGTGCATGTCGTCGTAGTCGGTCAGAGCAGCCCCGTCCGGTCCCCGGATCGTGAAAGCGACCGGTACGTCCGCGCCGGCCGGGGCGACGGATCGATCGAGCTGGAGCGTGTAGCCATCCTGGGTGGCCTGCAGCCCGGCCGGAATGGACGACTCCCCGTCGTGCACGTCGTGCACGTCGTGACCGGTGTGCGACGCGGCCGCGGTTGCCGGGGCCGCTGGTCCGATCGTGTCGCCGACGAACAGTGCCGCGAGAAACAGAAACGCGGTCCCCACGAAGAATCCGACGAGCTTGGTGGGGGCGTCGAGTTCCTGCCGTCTTGAATGCATGGCCCTACCCTACCCCCCCAGGGTATCTAAGCGGTAGGCCCGATCGTCATCTTGAAACCGACATGGGAGGCAGCGAAGCCCAGGCGGGTATAGAAGCGGCGGGCATCCACTCGACGCGAGTCGGACGTCAACTGCACCAGAGCGCACTCTCGCCGCGTGGCCTCCTCCACCGCCCACTCGATCAACGCACCACCGAGTCCTCGGCTGCGCCACGCAGCAGCCACCCGCACGCCTTCGATCTGAGCCCGCAGCGCTCCCCCGCGCGACAGCCCCGGAATGACGGTCAGCTGCAGTGTTGCCACCACCTCGTCACCATGTACCACCACGACCTGCATGTTCCGTGGATCCGACGAGATGTCATCGAAGGCGGCGCGATACCCGGCCACGTTGTCGTCGAATTCGCGCGTTGCGCCCATCGAGTCGGCGACCAGCAGCGCCACGATCGACTCCAGGTCCGACGCAACCGCCTCGCGCACGACACACGTCGACCCGTCGGTCAGGTTGAATTCCGTCGATGTCATTCGGGGGTGAATTGTCATGCGCACGACGGTAAATCATCCGCTTTGTAACGCGAACGATCCTGAGTACGAAATGCCGGGTAACCCACTGGCAATTGCAGTCGGGTAAATCGGTTCGGGCCGTGAGCGATGGGGATCGAAACATGAATGTTGGCAAGTCGAAGCTTGCACGCGTTGCGTTGAGCGCGTTCGCGATCGGAGCACTCGGTGCCGGGGTCGTCGTTGCAGCTCCGTGGTCGACACCGGCCACCAGCACCGAGGCCTCCATCGAACTGGTGTCGACGGCAACGTGCTACGACATGGTCAGCATCGCCATCGGCGGCCGCGGCGACACGCCACGCGAGGGCGTCAAGTGGCTCACCACACCCGATGGCGAACGACTGCCTGCCGCGATGTCCGGTGACTACTCCAGCGACTGGATCGACCAGGCCGTCCGCGCGCCCAACAACGGCAACGTAGTTCCGGATTCGTACGCCGCGGTGTACGTCGAGTACCCGGCCGACCTGGCCAGCTACGAGAACGCCGTGCAGACCGGTGTCACCAACTCGCAGACCATCATGAAGTCCATCACGGCGTCCTGCCCCAAGACGCGGTTCGCCATCGTCGGGTACAGCGAGGGTGCCGATGTCGCCCGCCGCACCGCCATGGAGGTCGGTAACCAGGTCGCCTCGGCCGACGGCACGTACGGAATCGTCGATCCCTCGCAGGTCGTCGGAGTCGTCATCTTCGCCGACGCCGGCCGCGTCTCGGGAGATGGCCCGTTCCCCGGTGCCGAGAACCCGTTCAGCAACCCGGACGGCTTCGACACCAAGTACCAGAACGGCAGCAACGCAATTCCCGGACAGGGCGCATTGCCCGGCACGTCCGGCGGGTTCGGAGCGCTCGACGGCCGAGTGGCGTCCTTCTGCTCCGACGGCGACCTCACCTGTGCACTGCCGGAGAACACGTCACTGATTCATCTGGCCGCCAACGTCGGTCGTCAGGTCAATGCCGACGCACTGCAGAACGAGCAGCTCACCCCCGCCACCGGTGCAGATCTCGCACTGGCCCTGGGGCGCATCGCAGTCAACGCCTTCAACGACATCGCCTCGCAGCCCAACTGGATGCAGAGCGACGAGACATTCCTCGACGTGCTGATCAAGGTGTCCGAGCCGAACTACAAGCCCGGCACCGTCACCACTCCCGTCTCGGCCAAGGTCGACGGCGAGCAGGAGCCGATCGAAACCGGTCAGATGGTCGACCTTGTGTACCTGCCGCAGAAGATCTTCCGCGAGATCACCGGCTTCATCTCGTCCAACCAGAACACCGTTCCAGTGATCATGAACGATCCGTACGGCCTGACGTTGGGACCCGGATCCGGACACCACTTCGATTACTGGCGTGACGCCGATGCCGCCAACGGCAAGCCCTTGACCTCGGTGCAGTACGCCGCCGCGTGGCTGACCCAGCTGGCAGAGCAGGCCAACAAGGGCGAGCCGGTGAAGACCAAAGAGGTTCAAGAGAAGGCGGGACGGGCAGCGATCGAAACGATCGTGGCACCCGCGACCACTTCGCCAACACCGACTCCGACGGCCACCACGACCGCACCGGTCACCACCAGTCCCGTAGTGACCACCACGGTTCCGGTTGTGCCTGCACCTGCACCTGCGGCAGAGGCACCGGCACCGGCGGCCGAGCCGGTCGCAACCCCCGCGTGCACCGTCCCCGTCGAGGGTGAGACTCCCGTCGAGGGAGCACCGCCGGTCTGCGTCACCCCGACCGAAACACCCGCTGCAGTAGCACCCGAGACTGCGGTTCCAACCACGACGGCGGCGGTTCCTGCACCGTAGGTGAACAGAAATTCGTAGTCCGCTACGAAGTTCCGCTCACGACGGTGGGCCTGCGCATCAGCAGCACGCAGGCACCCGTCATCACCGCAACGACCACGAGCCCGGCCACCGATAGCACCAGGTGGTCGGGCTCCGTTGTGCGTGTGGCGACTGCGCGGTCGTAGGTCGAGGCGACCTGAGAGCTTGCGGCATACACCGTCACCGGCAGGGTCATGGTGAACAGCACGGGAAGCGAAAGCGCCTGTGCGCCTGATGAAGTCGCGAGAGCGGACACTACCACGAACGCGGTGACCAAAGGCAGTCCGAACGTAGCTCCGGTTGGCAGGTCGAAGTATCCCTCGATCCCGCTCGCAATGGCGATCACGAGCAGCCCACCCAGTCCGACGTACAGCTGCGGCCACCGGTAGCCGATTCCTACTCCGACGATCAGCAGGCCCACACTCAGAGCCAGCTGCGCGCCATCGCCGGAGGCGAAGCCGAACGACCCGAGGGCAGCCGCCGACACTGCGACGAGCGCCAGTAGCAGGCGCCCGTCCCGCCCGGGAAGAACGAACGCCGCCAGCACCGCGAGAACCGTCATACCGGCGAGTGCACCGAGCCACTCGACGCTCCGGGCTTCGTGACCTGCGGCAACCCAACTCAGAACGCCAGCCGCGATGGGCAACGGAAGACCGACGAGCAGAATTTTTCGGGGCTCGTGAGGCTGCAACACCTGGTTGCGGTGAGCCAGGAACAGCGCAATCGCTGCAACCGATGCGACGATCACCATCACTATCGCCCGCTGCGGGCTCACGTCGTCCTCGGCACCGACCACATCCCAGACGAACACGGGACCGTCGTTCGCCTCCAACAGCGCATCCAGTGCAGCGCCCATGAGACCGGCCCCGAGGACGGCAACTGCCAACGTGGCCTGTGCACCTCGATGCCGCCCCGCCAACACTGCAGCCGCGGCGAGTAGTGCACCGGTGGCCACTGCACCGGCCCAGTGGCCGAGCAATCCGGTCACCATTCCGACGGTCCTAAACACGATGACAAGCAGCGCTGCGATCGCCACACCGATCGAAGCGCGTGCGCTCGCACGCGCCAGCGCGACCGAGGCCACACAGGCAGAAATCGCAAAGACGTTCAGCCCGTTGACAATTGCCGAAAAAGAACCGAACTCCGCGGTGCTGCTCAACAGGGAATCGAACGGGCCGATCTCACTGATCGCATAGCCGACGACGAAACCGGCCAGAACCATCGACAGTAGTTTCATACCGCCGATCATGCCGTCAGCCGAACTTCACTCCCTGCGCCAGGGGCAGTTCGTTGGAGTAGTTGACTGTGTTGGTTGCGCGGCGCATGTAGGCCTTCCATGCGTCCGAACCGGATTCGCGTCCGCCGCCGGTTTCCTTCTCACCGCCGAAGGCGCCGCCGATCTCCGCGCCGGAGGGTCCGATATTGACATTCGCGATGCCGCAGTCAGAGCCGGCGGCGGACAGGAAGCGCTCCGCTTCGCGCAGGTCGGTGGTGAAGATCGACGACGAAAGACCCTGCGGCACATCGTTGTGCAAGGCGATTGCCTCGTCCAGGGTCTCGTACGTCAACACGTACATGATGGGTGCGAAGGTCTCGTGCTTGACGATGTCGGTCTGCGCGGGCATCGTCACGATCGCGGGCTGCACGTAGAACGAGTACTCGTCGACCACGTTCACCCGCTCCCCACCGACCACGATCGTTCCGCCGTCGGATACCGCGGTTTCGAGCGCCTTCTGGTACCCCGCGAACGCACCGGCATCGATGAGCGGCCCCACCAAAGTGTCACTGGCCAAGGGAGATCCGATAGACAGCGTCTCGTACGCCGCAACCAACTTGCCGACCAGTTCGTCCGCGACGGAGGAATGCACGATGACGCGTCGCAGCGAGGTGCAGCGCTGACCGGCCGTCCCGGCCGCCGAGAACACCAACCCACGTGTGGTCAGATCGAGATCGGCCGACGACGTCACGATCGCTGCGTTGTTGCCGCCGAGTTCGAGCAACACCCGGCCGAATCGTTCGGCAACCCGCGGCGCGACGGCCCGGCCCATTCTCGTCGAACCGGTTGCCGAAACCAGTGCGACGCGTGAATCGTCCACCAGCGCTTCGCCGGACGCGCGTCCGCCGACCACCAATTGAGAGATCTTGGGGTCCACTCCCGCCGCTGCGGCCGCACGCTCGAACAGAGCCTGCACTCCGACGGCAGTCAACGGAGTCTTCTCCGACGGCTTCCAGATGACCGTGTCTCCCGCGACCAGAGCGAGAGCGGTATTCCAACTCCACACCGCGACAGGGAAATTGAAGGCCGTGATGACGCCGACGACTCCGAGCGGGTGCCACTGTTCCATCATGCGGTGCCCGGGCCGCTCGGTGGCGATGGTGTTGCCGTAGAGCTGACGTGAAAGTCCGACGGCGAAGTCGCAGATGTCGATCATCTCCTGCACCTCACCGAGACCCTCGGAGACGATCTTTCCGGCCTCGATGGACACCAGTGCGCCCAGTTCCTCCTTGTGTGCGCGCAGTAGTTCGCCCAGTTCGCGGATCACCTGGCCCCGCACCGGGGCGGGCACCTGCGACCACGACGCAAACGCGGTGCGAGCGTCGGCGATGACGCCTTCGACATCGGCTGCCGACGCAGACGCCAGCGTCGCCAGGTTTCCGCCGGTGATGGGCGAGCGCGCGACGATCGCATCGGGTCCAGCCGGAGCGTCGAGCGCGATCGTCGCACCCAGCCGGTCGAGGATGGCGCGAGTGCGCACACTCAACTCGTCGTGGGTGATGGATGCAGACATGCGCGTACACCTTCCGTGGAGAGAACCGAACCGTCGAAGATCAGCCTACCGATGAGGGTCTTAACCGTATAATTTCCTGCGTTATGGGCTTGCTTACGGAATATTAACGCGTATCTTCGACGTTATGACGCAAGTATTACAGCGCACCGGAGTGGCGATCGACGCCTCCAACGTTCGCGACGTGATCGGTGAACACCTACTGGCCGACGGTTTCGAGCTGATCCTCGACCTCGATGCCTCGACCGGGTCCACCCTGGTCGACGCCAGAGACGGCACCCGCTACCTGGACCTGTTCACGTTCTTCGCGTCCAACGCGTTGGGTATGAACCATGCTGCCCTGATCGACGACCCGGAGTTCCGGGCCGATCTGATGCAAGCGGCCATGAACAAGCCCAGCAACTCCGACATCTACACCCTGCCCATGGCCCGATTCGTCGACACGTTCGCCCGTGTACTCGGTGACGATCGGTTGCCGCACCTGTTCTTCGTCGAGGGCGGTGCACTGGCGGTGGAGAACGCGTTGAAGGTGGCGTTCGACTGGAAGTCACGCTGGAACGAGGGTCACGGCATCGATCCGTCACTGGGCTCGCAGGTCATGCACTTCGAGCACGCGTTCCACGGCCGTTCGGGTTACACGATGTCTTTGACCAACACCGATCCGAACAAGGTTGCCCGCTTCCCGAAGTTCGACTGGCCGCGAATCCCGTCCCCGTTCATCAGATCCGGCGCGAACATGGACGAACTCGAGAACGCATCGTTGGCCGCTGCCCGCCTGGCCTTCGAGGCCAACCCGCACGACATCGCCTGCGCCATCATCGAACCCATCCAGGGCGAGGGTGGAGATCACCACTTCCGGCCCCGCTTCCTGCAGAAGTTGCGCGACCTCTGCCACGAGTTCGACGCCTTGTTCGTCATGGACGAAGTTCAGACCGGTGCCGGAATGACCGGTACCGCATGGGCTTTCCAGCAGCTCGACGTCGTTCCGGATATCGTCGCCTTCGGCAAGAAGGTGCAGGTCTGCGGCGTCATGGCCGGCGGTCGTGTCGACGACATCGACGACAACGTCTTCGCCGTCAGCTCCCGCATCAACTCGACGTGGGGTGGCAACCTCACCGACATGGTGCGGTCGCGTCGAATCCTGGAAGTGGTCGAGTCCGAGAAGCTCATCGACCGCGCAGGCACGCTCGGGGTAGTGCTGCTGACCATGCTGGAGGAGTTGGCAACGCGCCACACCGTGGTCTCCGAGGTACGCGGACGCGGTCTGATGTGCGCATTCTCCCTGCCCGACGCCGCAACTCGCGACCGAGTGATCGAGCTCTTGCGTACCGAGGAACACGTCCTCGCCCTCGGCTGCGGCGACACCGCGGTGCGATTCCGCCCCGCACTGACGATCACCGAAGCCGAGCTGACCCAGGCAGTCGACTCCATCGACCGGGTGCTGAGCATGCTCTAGCGCTCAGGCTCTATGTCTTTCTGCACCAATCGAATTTGTGATGTCGAAATGACGCCTGGACGGAAGTAGTGGTACTCCGGCGACTGCAAGAGATCACCGTCATCGACGCCACTGACTTCCCAGACATCGACCGGACCTCCGGTGTTGTTCATGCCGACAAACCAATCACGTTCCCCTGCATCGGCAGCCAGAAAGCAACCTTCCTGCTCGGGCTGGTGGCTACCCGCGATACCGCGAGCGGCACCCATTCGACGCCAGTCGAGTCCGTGCCGTCGAATCGACTCACGGTTGAGCACCGAGGTCACGTGATAGTGAATGGTCATCGGCACAAGCTAACAACGCGACACGATTGGGTACAGCGATTATTGACACATAGGAGGCCACAACACCTCCTTCGCGCATACCGCACCGCCCAGCCGGGGCGACAGCCGTCATTTTACTGACGAGACATCTCGACGACGTCATCTTCAGTGGGCGCACTCGAAGTGTGGAGGGTCAGACACATCGGTGTCTTTATCTTCTTGAACCGTCCGTTGTCTACACCCTCTAAAGATGCGAAGAATGTGCCCGCCGGGAGCCTACCGATTCCCTCCATCGAACTCTGCCTCGACTTGGCAACGTCCTCGGCAGCCTGTGTCTGGGCGGGAGCGGTCAATTTACCGAAGAATTGAGTGGATGCATTGCCTGGAATTCTGTTGTCCAACCCTTTGGGGGCCTGGGTCGCAAAGATCATGCCGAGGCCGTACTTCCTCGCCTGCGATACCAAGGCGATCGTGCTTTCCGAGGAGACTCTTTGCTTACCAGCAGGTACGAAATTCTGGGCTTCGTCGATAACAAGCAACCCGCCAAGTGGCTTGTCAGAGGGGTTCTTCCTCAACCAAGAGAACAAAGCCATTTCTAACTGGTTTACGAATCCTTCTCTCTGGAGGTCCGACTGCAGTCCAGAAAGGTTTACTATCGAGACCCTGGCCTTGAAGCCGCTAGCCGGCCTGAGAAGTTCGCCGGGATCAGCGGCTGTACCGGACTCACCGAACATGGGATCGATGGAGATCTGCGCCTTCAGATTCTGAGCTAGACCCCGGGCTAAAGTTCCTGCATCGTCCAAATCGCTGACACCATCCGGCAAATCTGACAGCAGATTGATGAAGTCATTGAGGCCGCCCGAATTGCCGCGTCCAAACCAACGGAGCGCTTCCTTGAGTACCGCACGACCGTGCATTGCCCTGTTCGAGGTTCCGGTAACAGCGCGCGGTACGAGTGCGGAGTACGCAGAATCCACAGCACTTTCGAAGAGTTCGTTGTCGTCTCTGATCGCTGCGAAGTCCGGTAGAGGATGAAACATCAACGGTCGGCCTGAAGACCGGTTCGGAGTCCAAACTTTCACATCTGTGGTCTCGAAGAACAGCTTTCGCTTGACGATGTCATCGTCGTGGTGGACTGTCGAGTCCGATGGCCAAGGTTGACTGAGACGCGCAAGATCGTTATTCGAATCAATAATGATGGACGACACGCCCTGAAGCGCGCATTCTTCCACGATGCGACGTATCAGAACGGTCTTCCCGGACCCCGACCCCGCGAAGATTGCCGTGTGCTTTCGGAGTGCACTGAGAGGCAATTCGATGGAAGCACCCGACGCCGTCTGACCTACTACAATCCGACCCTCCAACTGCGGTTCCTCGACTGGCACCGTTGGCTTGGACCCGTCGGATCCTATCGAGTCATCCTTCGACTCCACCGTAGTAATCAGATCGCTGAAGAAGCTGACTGCGGAGGCGGGCTTACGCGACGAGATCCATCTACCAAGGTCGACGTTCTCTCCGGCTAACAGGTCACGGAGTGCAACAAGGATTTTGATGTCGCTATCAGTAAATGGACGAGTCTGTCCTCCGGCGTCGTGGAACCCCGATACTGTCTGTGCCGTCTTCGGACCCGATGGCCACTGATCGTTTCTCAACAACACGACAGTTCGGTTAGGTAAGCGCTGGTCTAGGTTTGCGTAGTCACTGGCCTTCTGAATCTTACTGGTCGCGCTGGTCGGGCTTGCCGTCGTCACAACGCGGAAGTACCACTGGTGCGTCTCTTGATCCGCGTCATCAGTGCGGCTGATCCGGCCGTGCACTGACGGTTTGTTGCTAGGGACGGCGTCCGGGCTCCACGTCTGATCCGATCGGGTCGACTGCTGCACCAGGACACGGAACCCGGACAACAAGAGCGGGGGAAATGCCGAATCCTGCTTCTTGTCATCCAGAACGTCCGCGACGTCGGCTGCGTCCTTTAAAGCCTTGAATTCTTGATCCAATTCAACGAGAGCCCAGTCCGTCAAGTCCGGATTAGGATCAGGATTCGGCACCTCCCCATCGTTGGGTGCCTTGCTCTCGAACGCAAGAGTCAGCATTTCCGTCACAGTGTCAGTATTCAGACAATGGCGAATATGTTTGTCGATATTCTGCAGTAGTGAACGAGGCGTGTAGTTTTTCGCCTCACCAAACGCAGCACCCGCCACGGGCCAAGTCGCTGACGGAGCGTCGTATCCGACCTTTCGGAAGCACGTCTGAAAACGATGTTCGACCATCGTTCGAGCGAATTCAGGGTTTGGAATCCTTTGCAGAGGCGTTGCCTCCCGGAATCTGTCGCGAACAGTGGCCGTAGCCCGAGTCTCGATCTGCGTCCAGGCGGCGGGTAAGCAGGCAACCACGGTGACAGTCCTGTGAAGGTTCTGCCGCATCGACATCAACCCATGTGCAAACCCTTCCAGCGCCTGATCCTCCGCACTTGCCGCATCCTGTCCGGTCGACTTGGTCGAGCTGCCAATAACCGTATCGATCTGGTCTACCGCCATGACCGAAGGACCTGTGAGCGCCAGCAATTGCGAGATGCTTTCCACCACATCTTGATCCGTCATGGTTACCCGCTGTATGCCCCACGGCTTCAATGATTCGAGAACTGAACTGTCGGTCTCGTGAGGCTGTAGAAAGATGTAGCCCAGATCGTTGACGTCCTGGTCCTCCGCCGCTGCCAGCACAAGCGCACGAAGGGTGTTCTGCGCTCGCCGACGATACTTAGCATGCACCTTGAAGACTGCTGCAACGAATGTGTCGAGTTGTTCTTTGTCCAACGGCGCTTGACCGACAATGGGTGCCCGCTCACCCTCCGGTATTGCTGCCTGTTCCGAAAGACGCCACAGCATTTCCTGGAGCTGCGATCGCTGGGTCTGCACAACGGGGCGACTGAAGTCCTCGAGGACCGTATTCAAGATCGTCGACCAAAACCGCTCTCCGCTGAGCATGTCCACGAGAAAGAAATACCCGCGCTGTTCTTGCACGCTCGCACGGATCTCGCCGAGCAGGTGTGTCTTGCCCGCACCTGCGGGACCTGGAATCACTACCCCCAGAGGGCTCTTTGTCCGGGTGAGTTCGGTATCGCCGAAAGCAGCCATGACCTCGCGATAGGCATGCGCGTGCAGACCGCCGACATGCACATCGGACTGCGACTCCCAAATATCATCTGGCGTCGTTGCCCAGTCGAGCCGGATGGACTCAAGAGCACGCCGCTGGTCACGGTTCATCGCGTTGGCTCGATCGCGAGAAGATGGGTGAGCTGAGTGCCAACAAGAACGGCGGCAAGGCGGTCTTCGTCAGTCAACGTTTTTTGGTTCTCTTCGGGGATCAGGCTGACTCCTTCATGCTGCTGTAACTCGACAAGTGCTGTATCGAGGCTCTCTCGGCCAACATCAGACAGAGCTTCGCGGAGTAATCGCAAACCAACCCAAGCGCCGGGCCGGGATGCGAGCGCCTCGTATGCTGCTCGAATTCTTTTCTCGATCGAAGTTCGACCGAACAGCTGCGCCGCAACGAGCCCTCTCGGCTCCAAAAAGCGCTCGACACCTCGGAGCAAGGTAAACAAGACACGGGTTGCCGGGTTCGAGCCATCGGGGGCATCCGCGACGAAGAGGTTGGTGCAGTACTCCCAGCCTTTGGCCGTCAGCGTCAACTCGATGAACCGATTCGGTTTCGCAGATTCGATCAGTCCGAGCTTTACCAGTTTTGCCCTGCTGCCAGCGTCGAGTACTGGACCGAAGTTCTTCAGATCGGCATTCTTGACTACCCGATCTTCCGACATCAGAACAAGCAAGACCAGGATTTCGTTTTGAGTCAGGTCGGCGGTACTCATCCGGTGTAATTCCTCACTGTTCGCGGGTTGCGGAGTAAAGCGACTGCAGCACGGATCTGGTCGAGAACCGCAGTCAGGTCTTGCAGAACTTGGCCGTTGGTGTAACGCAGTGTCACGTATCCGCGGAGTTGGAGCATATTGTCACGTTTGCGGTCTGAAGCGTACTTGCCCACTGCACGATGCTCGTCCCCGTCGATCTCGATGACCAAGGCACTGTCCTGCCACACCAGGTCGACCCGAATGGGTGAAGTGAGCTGTGTCCCCACTCTCAATGTTTTGTTCCACTCCCGGTCGTAGGCCCACAGCTCCTTGGACAGTGCTTCTTCCAAGATGCACTCGACATCACTGTCGGCGCGCGGCGAACCAGACTTCGGGACAGAACGTCCCGGAGGCTGCGGCGGCCTTGCTGTCGTCGTTGATTCAGGAATCCTCAACTCCCACTGAGTAAATCGTTCGACCACACTGTCGGTCATCCACACACCCATACGGCCGTGGCGTGAGAGCCAATCGGCTGCAAGTTCGAGGTCGCGACCCGCAGGTCCTTCACCCTCGACGTGCACTAGCAAGGCCAGACCGGGCCGGTCTGATCCTCGCTTGAGGATGCGGGAAAGCTGCTCGGTCTGGATCTCACGTGAGAAGCCAGCGGTGGACGAAGGCGAGCCCAATGCAGTCCGAGTGAGTGCACACAGGTAAGGCGCAAAGGCACCTGTGCGAGTCGATTCACGACGCGCCAGATCATCGGCAGCCAAGAGCGACTGAGCAGTGAGATCGCCTAGTTCGGCGGCCCCAGGCAACCAGGCTGGAAACATATCGATAGCGGATTGTTCCAGCAGGCCGATGACGTTGCCCACCAGATTGCGAAACCCCACATCGACGTCTGATTTGTAGCCGAACACCAGCGGACAATCTTCAGGCAGGGGGTCAAGCGCCCGCTCCAGAGCATCAAAACTGTTGCCAAATAGCTGAATGGGCTTATCAAGAGGTAGCTGCGACCAACTCACGGCTAGCAAATTACGTAGGCCTCCCGCACACATTCGATGGCAATGGATCGGCTATGTGGGGGAAGCGATCCGGCATGGTGGCTGACTGTACGTGTGGATCAGACCAGGTGAGCGCCTGCAGTCGATGCCGACCCATGTCAAGTCATTCAGTTGGTTGTATTGGCGCACCTTGCGTCTGAGCAATCGGGAGACGCCCAGTGGGGCGACGTGCAGTCAAAGCTTCCCCCTAGGGGTTTGAGGATTGGGGGCGGATCCGTGTCAGGCTTTCCTTGACAAATCAACGTTCCGTCGTCAGGCTTTACCTGACACAGGAGGTCGATCATGGATCCCATCACCCTTGCCATCGAGGCGGATATCTCTGCTGCAACGCGGTCGGTTGTGACAGCAGCGGCCATCGAGGCCGGACGGGTTGCCGACGAGATCATCGGCACAGGTCCCCTGCCGGGCACACCGGAATGGGAGGCCGAGCAATCGACCGACCTGCCCGCACGACGCAGCCTCGCGTGGCATCTGTTGAGCCTTCGTGTCCAACTGGCGGCGGGACTCGACGGCCTCGAAACCGTTGTGGTGCTGCGGGTTCAGGGTGCAACGTGGGCGACCATCGGCACCGCAGTGGGCATGTCGCGGCAGTCCGCGCACGAGCGGTGGGGTGCCCGGTCGGCGGCCGTTCTCGATCTCGTCGGCGACGGACTCCCCAAGATCGTGCCGAACGACGACCCGGCCTGAACTACAACAGCATCCTCGCAGCACCTGCTGCCACGGCGTCTGCTGCTCGCTGGAGTGCGGGTGAAGACAGCGACCACTGCTGCCAGTACAGCAGCACGTCGTCGATTCCATTGTCATCGAAGCACTTCAGCGAGTCGCGGGCCTGCAGATCGGGGATCATGCCCCAACCGAAGCCGAGGTCGACGGCCCGCGCATAGTCCGCTGACGCCGGCACCAGATGCCGCGGCGGTTCGTGTGGTTCGACACCGAAGCGCTGTAAGTAGTTGTCCTGCAAGCGGTCGTCGGCGTCGAAGACGACCACGGGGGCGGCTCGTAAGGCTTCGGCCGTCACCCCTGCAGTGAACCATCGTTCGACGAATTCAGGTGTGGCCGACGGCCGGTAGCGCATCGCGCCGAGGCGTCGAACGGTGCAGCCACGAACCGGATCGGCGACCGATGTTATTGCGGCGGAGACGATCCCGTCGTGCAGCAGTTGAGCGGTACGGTCCTGATCTTGCCGATGCAGGTCGAAGGTCGTCTGGGACGCCAGTGGCGCGAGCACCGGCAGTACCCAGGTCGCCATCGAATCCGCATTGACCGCAAGGGAGACCGGAGCGGCGATTCCGTCGTCGTTCAGTTCGGCCCGAGTCTGGTCGGTCAAGGTGTCGATCTGGCGCGCCAGACGCAGCACAGCAATGCCGGATTGAGTGGCCACCACCGGTTTGCTTCGCTGGACCAATGTTCGCCCCAACGACTGCTCGAGTGACTTGATTCGCTGGCTCACCGCCGACGGCGTCACGTGCAACGCTCGAGCAGCGGCCTCGAACGTTCCTTCCTCGACCACTGCTTTGAGGGCTCTCAGCTGCTCGATCTCCATAATATGAAGGTACGCTTATCAACACTGAAAAACATTCGCTGGACCTAACCACGATGCCCTCCTAGCGTTACAGACATGACATCGCTTGCCGCCGCACAATCGACCCTCACCGGATTGGGCGTCGGACTCTCACTCATCGTCGCCATCGGCGCGCAGAACGCGTTCGTGCTGCGCAAAGGCCTGCAACGCACGCACGTGTTGCCGGTGGTGGCGGTATGCGCCCTGTCCGACGCGGTACTCATTCTGGCTGGGGTGGCAGGCATCGGAGTACTCGTCGACCGCTTCCCCGTCGCTCTGCGCGTCGTGACCATCCTCGGTGCCGTGTTCCTCCTCGTCTACGGACTGATGGCACTCAATCGCGCGCGCACTCCCTCGACGATGACGACCGAGACGACCGGTGGCGGTTCACTGATCGCGGCCCTCGCCACCTGCCTGGCGCTGACCTGGCTCAATCCGCACGTCTATCTCGACACCGTGGTGTTCCTGGGTTCCATCGGCAACCGTCAGCCAGGAGACCTGCGGTGGTGGTTCGCCGTCGGCGCGATGCTGGGTAGCGTGCTGTGGTTCACCGCGCTCGGCTACGGCTCACGTGTGCTCAGTCCGCTGTTCGCACGGCCGCTGGCATGGCGAATCCTCGACCTCGGGATCGGGATCATGATGCTGACCCTGGCGGCGCTGCTGGTCTTCGGCTGAACCTGATTATCTGGGTCATTCCGCAGGCTCCACTCCCGACACTTGATCCGCGGTACAACGAGTGATCTGATAGTCGCGGTAGACCGACCGCACGGTCTCGAAAACCCTGGAGGACTCCCGTGCCGTACCTCGGCCTGTTGATCATGCTGATGGCCATCTTCTGTCTGATCGACGTCATCACCGCCGACGACTCCGGCATCCGCCACCTCCCGAAAATGGTGTGGCTACTGCTCGTCATCGTCCTGCCGTTGGCCGGCTCCATCGCGTGGCTCGTCGTGGGACGACCCGAAGGCGGCGGCATCTGGGGTGGCAGCGGTGCACCGCGCACCGCGTCGGCATACCCCGAGTACGACGCCAAACCCGGCCGGGCCGTCGCCCAGTCGCAGGAAAGTGACGAGGAGTTCCTGCGCCGCTGCCGCGCCCGCGCCGAGGAGCAGCGCCGCGTCGCCCGCGAGCAGCGCAAGAGCGAATGACACCACAGCCCTCAGTGCACGCGGAATAGAAACACCATGGCCAAGCTGACGACGTTTCCCGAACCGAGTTCCGCCCTGTCCGATCCCGCCGACCTGTTTCGCGAGTACCTACGCTTCTATCGCGGCGAGTTGGTTCGGCGAATCACTGCCCTGAGCGGCGATTCCTTGACCACCACGGCCGTTCCCTCGGACTGGACGCCGCTGCAGATGCTGACGCATCTGGTGCACATGGAGCAGCGCTGGTTCGTCTGGGGATTTCTCGGCAGGTCGGTCGACGCGCCGTGGGGTGACGAGAAGGACGGCTCCTGGCATGTGCCGGCCGAGGTGGACGCCGAGACCCTGCTGACCAGGCTGAACGACGGTGCCCGACTCACCGAAGAAGTACTGAGCTCACACCGGATGGACGAATTGGCCACTCTCGGTGGACGATTCACCGATGAGAGGCCGACTCTGATCTGGATCTGCTTCCATGTACTCCAGGAGTACGCCCGTCACCTCGGCCACCTCGACGTCGCTGTCGAACTGGCCGGCGGGCCGAGAGGTGAGGGACCGGCATGAGAATCAACATCACCAGCGTCTTCGTCGACGATCAGAGCAAGGCGCTGACGTTCTACACCGAGGTACTGGGCTTCGTCGTCAAACACGATGTAGCCATGGGTGGCCCCGATCGTTGGCTCACGGTCGTCTCACCGCAGGATCCGGAAGGCACCGAGTTGCTGCTCGAGCCCAGTGGTCATCCCGCAACCGCACCGTTCAAGGATGCGCTCTTCGCGGACGGCATCCCGTTCACGCAGTTCGCGGTGGACAGTGTTGCAGCAGAATACGATCGGCTCATCGGCCTCGGCGTTCGGTTCACTCAGCAGCCCACCGAGATGGGCCCGGTGATCACTGCGGTGTTCGACGACACCTGCGGAAACCTGATTCAGATCATCGCTCCGGCGAGCTGACGCCTCAGAGGTTCGCGTACAGATCGACGGTGGTGCCGTCGGGATCGTGCACGACGGCATAACGCTGACCCCAGAACGCATCCCACGGCTGCAGGTGGCCGGTGTACCCCGCGTCGGTCACCGCTGCCCACGCCGCGTCCACTCCGGCGGCGGAACCGCAATCGAAGGCGAGCGCAACGCGATGACCGCCGCTGGGCGGCGTCCACGTCGGGTCGAAGGAGGTGATCGTGGACGGGAGATCGAACAACAGTCGAACGCCGCCGAGGTCGACCTCTACATGTTGCTCGGCATCGGCGTCGGCCGGAATATCCAGTCCCAGAACGCGATAGAACGCCAAAGCGGAAGCCATATCGGCGACGACGATTTCGATTCCTGCCAGACGTGGTGTCACGACGACAAGGCTAACCGCGTCAGCCCCAGTTCGCGGCATTTGTCAGGCAGAAGGGATGCCCCGCCGGGTCCAGCAACACGCGCCAGGTCTCACCCGGCTGGTCGCCTGGCAGCGTCGCACCCATCTGTACGGCGGCCGCCGCCGCGGCGTCGAGATCATCGACCGCAAGATCGAAGTGAAACTGCTTGCTGCCATTGGTATTCGGCCACGGCGGCGGCTGATAGTCGTCGACGCGACCGAATCCGAGCGCACTGCTCGGCCCCTGCAGCATCGCGTACTCCTGCTCCGAATGTACGACGCTCCAGCCCAACAGCGACGACCAGAATCTCGCATTGGCCGCAGGGTCTGCGCAGTCCAGGGTGACCATCTTCAGAGTGGCCACGGGTGTCTCGGTCATGGTGTTCCTCCTTCACATTGTCGATTTCTCGGGGGGTGTCGGACCAGACTCCTACACTGACGCCCGTGCCGGATAGGAAAAATGCGACAGCCACCCAGTCCGGCGTCCTGCGGCCGGATCAGCTGGCGCAGTACGTCGACCTGGTGCGGCTGCCGTGCGCGGCGGCGTTGGAACCGTGGGTCGAGAATTACTGGCAGCTTCAGTGGAATGTTCCGCCCGGCACCTCGTACCGCAGTTCGACGCTCCCGCACCCGGCCTGCACGCTCAGCGTCGAACACGGCTGGACCAGAGAAGGCGTCGTCGACCCGGTGGTGGTGACGGGAGTGCTCACACGCCGCTTCGACGTCGTGCTCGCCGAATCCGGTTGGGTCTTCGGCGTCAAGTTCCGGCCGGGCGGCTACGCGGCCTTCACTGGAACGGTGGCTCGAAGCCTGCGCGACGTCCACGTGGCTCCGCCCACTGCGTTCCAGCCCGACACAGTCGACGCCTTGGCAAATCTGGGCGGACATCTGAATGCCGACCACTGCCGAACCGTCGTCGACGCGGTTCTCACGCCCTATGCACCGGAGGTCGAGCCGGAGTACGAGGTCGTTCTGGACATCATCGGGACCATGCTGGGAGATCGGACGCTGATTCGCGTCGCCCAGGTCGAAGAGCGTTGCGGTATCGGCGCTCGGCGAGTGCAGCGGCTGTTCGAGCGTTATGTCGGAGCGACGCCCAAGTGGGTTCTCAGCCGGTATCGCATTCACGATGCACTCAGTGAGCTCGACGACGGCTACTCAGGTCCCCTGGCAGACCTTGCGGCGCGATACGGCTGGTTCGACCAGGCGCACTTCACCCGCGAGTTCACCGAACTGGTGGGAATTCCACCGAGTTCGTATCAACTGTGAGTAACGCCTTCGTCACGCATTGGGACTTTTGCCGATTCGTTTGGCACAGTATCCCGCGGTGCTCGGTAGTACCGGGCGGGGAACAGCAGCACAGAGGAAGGGTGGGCTCCAACGCATGATCAACATTCTCGTTACCGGCGGTATCGCGTTGGCGGTCTCGATTCTGTTGACGCCATTTCTCATCGCGCTGTTCACCCGGCAGGGCTTCGGCCAGGAGATTCGTGTCGAGGGCCCCGTAAGCCATTACGCCAAGCGAGGGACGCCGACGATGGGCGGCGTCGCGATCATCGTGGGTTTGTGGGCCGGCTATCTCGGCTCCCACCTCGTCGCGATGGGCGGCGACGGGCCATCGGCGTCTGCCCTGCTGATTCTCGGTCTTGCCACTGCTCTCGGCGTCGTCGGCTTTCTCGACGACTACATCAAGGTACGTATGAAGCGAAGCCTCGGCCTCAAAGCAACCGGCAAGTACGTCGGGCAGATCAGTGCAGCGGTGATATTCGCAGTATTGGCGCTGCAGTTCCGCAATGGGAACGGGCTGACGCCGGGCAACGTCGAACTCTCGCTGGTGCGCCAATCGACGTTCTTCACGATGGCACCGATCGTTTTTGTGCTGTTCTGTGTTTTCCTCATCGTCGCGTGGTCCAACGCGGTCAACCTCACCGACGGGCTCGACGGTTTGGCGGCAGGGTCGATGACCCTCGTCCTCGGCGCGTACACGGTGATGACGTTCTGGCAGTACCGGCAATCGTGTGCAACCAACTCCGTTGCCGGGTGCTACCAGGTGCGCGATCCACTCGACCTCGCCGTCGTCTGCGCCGCCGCTGCGGGTGCCTGTATCGGGTTCCTCTGGTGGAACGCCGCCCCGGCCAAGATCTTCATGGGCGACACCGGGTCGCTCGCCCTCGGCGGACTGCTCGCAGGCCTGTCGATCGTGAGCAAAACCGAGCTGATCGCCCTCGTCTTCGGAGCTCTCTTCGTGGCCGAAGCTGCGTCGGTCGTCATTCAGGTCGCCTCGTTCAAGAGCACCGGCAAGCGGCCCTTCCGGATCGCGCCCATCCACCACCACTTCGAGTTGGGCGGCTGGGCGGAGACGACGGTCATCATCCGGTTCTGGCTCTTCGCCGCGATTGCGTCGGCGCTGGGGCTCGGGTTGTTCTACAGCGAATTCCTCGCAGCAGTCGGCTGACCTCTACGATTCCGATATGACCGACGAACTGTCTCCAGTGGCCAAGGTCGATGCTCTCGCCGCCGAACTCGAACAACTCGATGCTCGACGCGTCGCCATCGGGGTCGAACTCGTCAACCTTCAATTCGGCCTCGACGGAAATGCCAAGATCCGCGCGACAGAGGTGTTCCACAGCGACTACCTGGAGCGACTGTTCAACTTGGTCGACGAACTGCGCACCGACGAGTAGGGCTCCTTACACAGCGTCCTGATCCGAGCGCGACACCACAGTCAGGCGGTAGTCCCGCAGCGACAGAGTGAGTGCGGCCAATGCTGCAATTACTACTCCACCGATCGGAAACACCGACCACGGATTGCTGATGGTGGGACTGAAGGTCGATTGTGGTCGACTACGCGTGACGTAGGACGTATCGGAACTGTAGGTCTCCGATACGGAAGGGTCCAGTGAAGTCCAGCCGAAATCTGACGCTGAAGTAGATACTTCATCACCCCAATCGACGAACATCAGCGTGTTCAGGTACGTCGCAGAGCTGCGTGGTTCCGACCGTTGCGGTGGCCAGTGCGTCCAGGCAAGGGCGCTGCCGGCTCCCAGAGCCGCGCCGATGACGATCAGCAACGCGAACAGGTGGGCGCAACTGCGCTGCCGATCCTGAACAATGCGCAGACCCGAATCGACGAGAAACGAGGCCACCACCAGACCCGTCACTACCCCTGCTGCAACAAGATAGAGCGTAATCGGGAACCAACTCGGCCGAATGTAGGTCATGCCCACATTCGGTGGACCCGCGACTGCGACATGCCAGACCACCGCTGCGCCAGCGCCCGTCGAAGCACCGACGGCGGCAAGCACCGCGACGAGCGCTTTATCGGATGGCCTGTCCACGATCGGGACTCTACCCACGGTGAGCACCCGTGTGCCGGTCCACCTGTCCTGGACCCGTCTCACATTCGGAGAATCCTCCATGCCACCGCTCGTATTCCTACTTGCCACTGCCGTTTTCGCCCAGGGAACGTCCGAGTTCATGGTCTGGTGGCATCTGAACTGTTGACCTGAAGCGTGGTTGAGGTTCTACTGTCGCTTCCATGAACACACAGGCACCCGTACACCCACGACCGATGCAGCCACCCGAACGACAGCCGATCGGATTCTGGACCGCCCGCGCCGGCGAGGCCATCCGAGCACGTACTCGCGGCGCCCTCCATGACATCGGGGTCACCCAGCCCGAATGGTGGCTCCTGCATCAGATCTCGCTGCAACCCGCAGGGGCCGACAGAGAAGCGACGATCGAGAAGATCGGCCACAACGATACCCCGGAGGCAATCGTCGAGGCGCTCGATTCCGCACGCGCGAAGGGCTGGATCACGGAGTCGAATTCACGCGTGACATTCACCCCGGAAGGTAAGGAACAATTTCGACGAGGGGCGGACGTTCAGCAGATGCTGCAGGACGAACGTATGCAGGGCATCAGCCAGGACGAATTCGTCACCGCAATTCAGGTGTTGCAGAGAACAATCCAGAACGTCGGTGGCGACGCCTGGCATTGGTGAGGTCAGTTGCGGCGAATACGGTCGACCGATACCGCGATCGCCAGTCCCAGAAGCGCGCCGAGAACGGGCAGGCCGATGATGATGAGCAGCGTCGTGTTCTGTAAGCCGAGAATTCCCGTGTATGCCGAATCGTCGACGACGAATGCGTAGTTGACCCGTCGCGGTCGGTTCTCCCACACCAGATAGCCGAGCGAGCAGACGAGACCGAGCGAAAGTCCGATGAGCGTGAACAACTTACGCATCGTTCGACGCCTCGCCGGCAGCCGTTGCAAAGGCAGCCATGCTCGGGAATTTCATGTCGAAGCTGTACTTCTCCGTGGGCTCCGGGGTTGCGCCCCAACCGGGTCGGTCGTGACGCCGGTCGATCCACACCGAGGCGATGCCGTGACGCTTGGCCGGTACATGGTCGTGGAAGAGGCTCTGGGCGACGTGGAGCAGACGCGACCGAGGGACGCCGAGGTGATCGAGGACTCCATCGATTGCGTCGAAGTGATTGTCGGACGGCTTGTATGCCCCGACATCCTCCGCGGTAACGATGGCGTCGAACTGGACGCCGAGCCGGCGATTGCTACCCGCGAAGCCTTCGCGGTGGACATTCGACAGGATGACGAGCTTGTAGTTCTCGGCGAGACTCGCCAACGCCTCGGCGGAATCCGCGAATGCAGGCCAGTCCGGTACCGACGACCCCAGCCGGTTCGCCCTTTCCGCCGATACGGGGATTCCCAGGGCATCACCGGTCCGCACGAACGCCTCGGCGAGAATCGCGGGATAGAGCATCGACGGGGAATCCTGCTGAACCCGAGACTCATTGGCTCCGAATGCGGCGAGCAGCTCGTCTTGGGACAGGGCCGCGCCGGACTGCTCCGCCCACGCAGTGAGAACGTTCAGAATCCCGGCCTCCCAGTCGATCAGCGTCCCGTAGCAATCGAAGCTCAGTACGTCGTAGTCGGCGAGGTTCATCTGGCAGGCACTCCTCAGAAGATTCGGTAGCGGCCGACTGCTCATGTCGATGCCGTCTACAGGTCATGAGCATCGTACTGCGATTCAGAGGGCCTCGGATCAGTCGATCGACAGAGGGCCCTCACATGACCAGCAATATCGCCAATTCCCAACTGTTTCAGTATCTCTCGCTCCGCAACCTAACTGATCCAGAAGCACACCTGCTGCGCGACAGAGCGTATCGAGCCGTTCACATCGGTCCTGTCACCGAGCTGACCGGTGAGTAGAGTCTCTCGTGACAGCCGATCGGGCGACGACGAAGGGCGGATCCCATGGCCATGTACAGGGACGGCGAGGTATCGGCTCTGCTGTTCGAGCGATCGGGCACCGCGGATGCGGGCGGCGACAGGACCTCGCAGGTCACAGAGTTGTGACGCGCATTCTGCTGCGGCCCGCCGTTCGGTCCGACGCCGAGTTCCTGTTCTCGATGGCGTCGGACGTCGAGGTAGTTCGATGGGTCGGAGACGGAACGCCATGGAGCAGAGAGTATTTCGATCGCCGATTCTGGCAGGCGCTGAGCGCGACAGGCAGCCGCGATCCTGACGTGCAGAGGTGGTTCATCGGGACTACCGAGGAATCGCTGCGCGTCGGGTTGCTCAGCATCATTCGTCGATCCGACCACCTGGAGGTCGGCTATTGGGTACATCCGGACCATTGGGGTCTCGGCTACGCGGGCGAGCTCCTCGTTCACGCGCAAGAGCATGCGACCGGTCTACCGTTGGCTGCGCAGGTGTATCGGGCGAACGCTGCCTCTCGTCGGGTTCTCGAGCGGGCCGGGTTCGCACTCGTCGACGACGGAGATCCGCTCACCTACCGGCGTCGCCCGATACCCTGACTCACCACATCCTGACAGGCCGGGGACGAACGGTGGTGCGGCCCGTCGTGACGCCACGCACCATGGGACGCATCAGGAATTCGTGGGGAAACCCAGCGTCGACAGCGCTGACTGTATGCAGTTTGTCGAGTTGCGACTGGTCGAATACGACATCGAGCGCAGAAATATTCTGCTGCAACTGTTCCGATGTTCGCGCCCCGATCAGCGAGCTGACGACCGATGGATGCCGAAGGGTCCAGGCCAACGCCACCTGAGCAGCGGTCACCCCGAGTTCGTTCGCGACGTCGACGACAGTCGCCGCAATCTCGAGCCCACGCACGGTCAACGTTCCGTTGGCCTTCGCGTGATCGCGACGCGTCCCTGTGGGACTCGCGGAACCGGGCGTCGCAAGATCTGCGGCAGTGTATTTCCCCGTCAACACTCCTCCGCCCAGCGGGGCCCATGGAACGACGCCGATGCCGAGATTCGTTGCCATCGGGAGCAATTCCCGCTCGGTGGTTCGTTCGATCAAGCTGTACTCCACCTGGAGGGCCGCAAACGACGGCCAGCCGCGCAGCTCTGCTGTGGTCTGCATGCGCGCGACTTCCCATGCCGGTGTATCGGAAATGCCGATGTACAGAACCTTTCCCGAACGGACCAGCTCACCGAGCGAGGCGATGATCTCGTCACTCGGCGTCATGCCGTCCCATGCGTGCAGGTACAGCAGGTCTATGTGGTCGGTGCCGAGATTCCGCAGGCTTGCTTCGACGGAGCCGCGCAGACTCTTTCTACCGCCGCCACCTGCGTTCGGGTCCGACGGATCACGCGTCGCCGCGTATTTCGTGGCGACGACGACAGAATCGCGGCGGCCCCGGAGAAATCGGCCCAGGTACTGCTCCGACTGGCCGTCGGTGTAGATGTTGGCGGTGTCGACCATGTTTCCGCCGGCATCGAGGTAGGCGTCGAATATTCGTCTCGAGTCGCCCTCATCTGCCCCCCAGCCCCAGGCGGCTCCGAATGTCATGGCCCCCAGCGAGAGTGGTGATACTCGAAGACCGGAGCGGCCCAGCAGTCGGTACTCGTCCATACGTGTCATGGTCATGTCTCCTTCGTGTGCGGTCCCACTCACCGTCCTGGCCCCGTCGGGAAACGGGAAGGACGAGATCATCCTGGGAAGGGCGATACCAGGCTGATCGAACCGAAGTGGCCTACCGTGGATCGGGTGAGTACGCAGTTGGGTCGAAACGAACTGGCAGCATTTCTGCGTGCCAGGCGCGAGGCGCTCAGGCCGTCGGATGTCGGTCTACCACCACGGATAGGGGCCTCCCGGACACCCGGTCTGCGGCGTGAGGAGGTCGCTGCGTTGGCCGGAGTGAGCGTGGATTACCTCGTTCGGCTCGAACAGGCACGGGATGTTCGGCCATCCGCCCAGGTGGTTCAGTCTCTGTCGAATGCGCTCAGGCTGTCTCCCGATCAGACCGGCTACCTGTTCTCACTCGCCGGCCATCGTGCACCGGAGCGGGCCTCCGCCCACGAGGTGCCCGACGGCATTCGGCAGTTGATCGACGACGTCGCCCCACTGCCGGCGATGGTGCTCGATCACCGACTCGACATCCTGGCCACGAACGAGATGATGGCCGCGCTGTTGCTCGACATCGACAGACGACCCGTCGCAGACCGCAACGTCCTACGAATGTGTTTCCTGGACAGTCGGTTCGATGGATTCTACGAGGCGCGCGATGACGTCGTTCGCGGTGCAGTGGCCGACCTTCGCGCTGCCTGGGTGAACCACTCACACGACGCGAAGTTGGCAGCGTTGATCGAGGAGCTCGAACGAGAGAGCACGGAATTCTCCCGCTACTGGCAGTCCCGAGAGGTGTCCGTGCGGAACCGAGGTGACAAACCGATGCGGCATCCACTTGTCGGGCTGATCACCGTGACATTCGATGTGCTCACGCCACTCGGCGACCCGGACCTGCGGCTCATCGTCTACCGTCCGGCGGACGCGCAATCCCGTTCTGCCTTGGACGAACTCGGGCGTCTGCGCGGGCAGCGATCGCAGCGGCACTTGCGCACCATCTGAATCCGACTGTGCCGGGCACAGAAAGTCGGGTTTGCGCTGCCGTTTTTGCCTATCGTTTCGGTCAGAACGAGGGAAGGTCTCCGACACATGCTCGAACGATGGAACGCAGCACTCGACTACATCGAGGACAATCTCGACCACGAGATCGACACAACCGAGCTCGCTCGCATCGCGCTGACATCGGAATACCACTTCCGGCGCGTGTTCTCGGCCCTCGCCGGGATCCCGCTGTCGCTGTACATCCGACAACGCCGAATGACATTGGCAGCAGCGGAAATCCTCGACGGACAGGGCGTACTCGACGTTGCGACCAAATATGGTTACTCGGCAGATGCATTCACCCGAGCCTTCCGCGATCTACACGGCATCACACCGTCTCAGGCACGCCGGCCCGGAACCGTCCTTCGTTCCCGACAAGCAGTGACATTTCACCTGACCATCGAAGGACGAAGCACCATGCGATACCGCATCACCGAACTGCCGCCATTCCACATCGTCGGCAAAACCACCCGAATCCCACTTCGGTTCAGCGGCGAGAACACCGCAATGACCGAATTCCACCGAAGCCTGGCCCCGGGAACCGGCGAGCAACTGCGTGAACTCGCCGACCTGCCAGAACTCCCCGAGATCCTGTTCGTCAGCGACGGCTTCGAACCCCAACGCGAGGACGGCAGTCTCTTCGACTACTACTTCGCCGTCGCCACCACATCGCCGGCAACACCCGAATGGAACACCCTCGCCGTCCCCGCATCGACCTGGGCGGTATTCGAAACACGCAGCGACACCGCACTCGCCCCCGCACTCCAACAACTCTGGGCCGACTCCTTCGGCGAATGGTTCCCCTCCAACCCCTACGAAGCAATCCCCGGACCTGAAATTCTCACCGTCACCGAAAGCACCTCCGACTGGTCCTCCGGAACGGGAGAACTGTGGATCCCGATTCAACGAAGCCTCTAGCCATTGCCTCCGTTCTTCCTCGCACCCGCCTTCCGGCGGTACTCAATGTGACCTTTGGTGGCCTTTTCGGGGGTAAATGTCACCTTCGGTGGACTGAACGAGGGGGTCCGGCATCCGACGCTCGGTAATCTGGCGATATGGGTACGAATCGACGGCAGGTACTACGTCGTCGATATTTGTCCCTGGGTTTGGGCGAGTTGGCCGCAGCCGGGGTGTTCCTGACGATTGCACTTGCGTCGGTGGTGCCGAGGCTCGACGAGGAAAGCCGTCTGGCGTTGTGGTTTGCGCTGGTCCCACTGCTGGCCGTGCTGGTGCAAGCGGGAACCTACTGGCTGCTGGCGCGCTCCTGGGTCGAGAGTCATCCGATGCCACCTTCTCTGCGCACGATCTACCGCGCCTTTCGCAAAGTAGACCTCGCGTTGCTGGTCGGCGGTTTACTAGGAGTGATGGTGTGGCTCCCCGACAACCTCGGTGCCAGTCTCGGAGTTCTTGCCATCTGGTTCTTCGGGCTCATCGAATACGTCAACTACTTCGCGATTCGACTGTCCTATCCCCCGCGCCTCTGGGTATCGACCGTGGGCCAGTTGCGCGCACCTCGTCTGGTCCGGGATCTGAACGCCGGCAGCTGACCCAGCACAGAGCACAGACGCGCAGTGCACTCGATGTGACATTCGGTGGCCTTTTCAGGGGTCAATGGCACATCGAGTGGACTGCAGGATCCCGGCCGTTGTAATCAGGAAATCCGGCGAGCCAAGATCGTCGTGAGGTCGGCCAGGGCTGAGGTGGCCGCAGACAGTGCTCGACGACCCTCTGGGGTCAGTTCGTCGAGCGCATCGGAGAGCACCTGAGAGCTGACCGCGTCGTATTCCGCCAAGAGGTGCATTGCCTTCGGTGATGCTGTGAGAGCCGCTCCGCGCATGTCGTCCGACGAGACCGATCTTTCGACGAGTTCTGCGTCAACCATTGCCTTGATCAGATTGCTCACGGTGGACCGAGCGAGGTTCAGGTGTGCGGCGAGGCTCCCCGGGCTCATATACGGCTCAGCGACGAGCGCTCTCATGATCTCGATGTGCGAATCGGGGATGTCTGGTAGTCGGGCGGCTTCTCGCGTCGCACGAAGCAGCGACCGTCGCAGCGGTCCCAGGTGTCGACCGAGTTCGATCGCGGTGGAGTGCATCGTTCGATGGTCCCACAATTAGTTTTGCCGCAAACATAGTTTTGTGACAAAATGGCTTCATGAGCGCAGACACCACCGTCCACAACCCTGTTCCGACTCAAGACCTCAGCGGCATCGTCGGACACCGCTTCATCTACACCTATGCGAACAACTGGCAGTACGAGATGTACGTCAAGAACGCGACCACCATCGACTACCGCATCCACACCGGCATGGTCGGCGGACGGTGGGTCAAGAATCAGGAAGTCGACCTTGTCCAACTCGACGACGATGTCTACAAGATCTCCTGGAACGAACCCACCGGAACATCCGTCGTCGTCAACCTCATACCCGGTAAGCGACGTCTGCACGGCACTATCTTCTTCCCTCAGTGGATCGAGCTGGACGGTACGAAAACCGTTCTGTACCAAAATGATCATCTCGACGAGATGCGCGCCTACCGTGATGCCGGACCGACCTACCCCATTTACGTGGTCCCCGAATTCGCCCGAATCACACTGTTCGAGCACGTCGGCGTCGACGACGAGACGATCGTGTCGGTCGCGCCCACCGACCTGCCCGACGGATTCGCCGACCGAACGAACTGACGTGGTCCCCGAGTTGATCTTCGTCGCACATCTTTCGTTGACCGTGGGTGAACCGATCGACGTGGGCGAGGTGGTCGATGGTCACCGCTGCCTCGTGCCGATCCTCGGCGGGACCGTCGAGGGCCCGCTACTGCGCGGCCGAGTGCCCGGCGGAGCGGATCATCAGATTCTCCGAACGGCCACACTCACAGAGTTGGACGCCAGATACGCGCTGGAGACCGATGCGGGCGAACGAATCGCTGTACACAACATGGGCATACGAAGTGGTGCCGAAGATGACATCGACGCACTTGTCCGCGGTGAAGATGTGCCCCCCGATCGGATCTACTTCCGAAGCCAACCACGCCTGTCCTGCGCCGCAAGCCGCCTCACATGGATGAACGAGCGACTGTTTCTCGGATCCGGCCAGCGATTGCCGAACTCCGTGGAGCTGGACGTTTATCAGGTGACCTGAGCGGTGCGACGACATGCACTCAATGTCACTTTCGGTGGCCTTCTCGACGGTCGATGTCACATCTAGTGGACTTAGAGGGCGGTCAGGCGAGGGACTGGCCGTAAACGTGGGTCACGGAGATGGTCACCAACACTCGTCGGTCGGCGACCATGACTGCTCGGTATTCGTTCCAGTCAGGGTGCTCACCAGCCGCGGCGCGGTAGTAGTCGACCAGGGCCTCGATTTCGGGGCTGTTCGGTGACGTACCCGGACCGGTGAGGGTGACGGTCCCTTCCGCCGTTGCCCATGCCGTGCCGTCGGCGTTGGTCACTTCGAGAGCGGCACGTGGATCTCGCCGCAAGTTGGCCGTCTTCGCTCGTCCTTCGGTCACCGAGATCCGGATGGTGTCGGCGGCGCGATCGTAGAACGGTGTCACCGGCGAGAGCTGCGGAAGTCCGCTGGACTTGATGGTGGCCAGCACGCCGATTCGGCTCTGCTCGAGCAGGTCGTGTGGATCGAATGCGCTGTCGGTCATGGATTCCCCTCAGGTCGTGTGGACAACTCGGCCGCGTAGGCCCCGATCGCTCGACGATATTTCCCCGTCGCCGGGTTCGCTGCCTGAAGCGCACTCCGTAGTGCCTGCGCCGCATCCCCGATATCCCAGAGTGTCAGCGCCGCGAATGCGTCGCGTGCAGAAAGGTATTCGCTCGAGAACTCGAAGTCTCGGAGCACGTGCAGCGCATCTGTTGGTCGCCCGACATTGCGCAACGAACTCGCCAATTGGATCCGGGCTCGGTTCTCCAGGTCATCATCGAGCCCAGCCGACAGGGAGGCTTCATACAACGGGACTGCGGCCGCTTCGTCACCCAGAAAGTCCTCCAGCGACGCACGCTCGAACAGCGCACGAGCATCCGAATACGATGCGGCCGAGAGCAAGTCCGTCATCTCGACTCGCATACGGACGGGGTCGGCGTCATCCGCTTCGCGCCAGAACGCCACTAGCGGGTCCACATTGCCTCCCCTGTCGTCATGCGGTCCATCGTCGCAGACACCGCTTGGTCTCGACGGATGGATGTGGAACTGTCCCTGCTCGAGTTGCTGGTGGAAATCGACTGGCGGCGTCGCTGATGTACATCGTCTTCGCGATACTGACCGGAGCCATCTCGGTGGGTCTGTGATCTATTGTGCTGCTACGAATTCGATGCGATTACCCACCCCGTCGCTGGTATGGAACCGTCGTCGCCCCGGGATCTCTTCCGAGTCGGCCCAGTCCACCGGATAGCCGGCCGACACCAACGCCATAGCAGTCGCATCGACATCCACGACGAAGGCCGGATGAGCCTTCCGCGCCGGCCGGAAGTCGTCCTCTATGCCGACATGGACCTCACCATCGGGACCGCCCACCCCCGGCACACGAAACCAACAGCCCCCGCGCACAGCCAACAGCGGCGGCTTCGCGATTTCCTGCCAGCCCAGCGCACCCACGTAGAACTCACGCTCGCGGTCCTCGCCGCCCGCCGGACATGCGACCTGCACATGGTGAATCATCGACCGAACGTACCGCCATCTCGATTGACACGTCGGTGAACGGTAGGCAAACGTATGGGTATGCAATTGAGATTTCTGGCCGGCGTCTCGACGGCCTTTGCAGTCAAGCTCCTGGTGATGCGAGCGCTGTCACTCAAGCTGCAGCGAGACATCGCGGCACTCAACAACGGCGACTACCGTCCCCTGCTGTCGTCGTTTCACCGAGATGCGGTGCTCAAATTTGCCGACGGTTACAGCCGCTGGTCTGGTACCCACCGCGGCCGCCCGGCCATCGAAAAATTCTTCCAGGACTTCGTCGCCGCCGGCATCAAGGGTCAGATCACCGAAATCTATAGCGGCGGCGCACCCTGGCGAATGACCCTGCTCGTGCGCTTCGACAACCAAGCCCACACCGCCCAAGGCACCGAGCTCTACAGCAACCGCACAGTGCTGCTGGTCCGTACGAGCTGGGGAAAAATCGTCTCGCAGGAAGACTTCTTCGAGGACACCACACGCATCGACGCATTCGAGAAGAAACTCCGCCAACTCTGAAATCGCCCGCCCATTCCTCCGGTGCACCACTTCTGCCTGCACTCGATGTGACATCTAGTGGCCTTTTCGGGGGTCAATGGCACATCGAGTGGACTCATGGGCGGGCCGGTAGCGAGAGGAATCAGGGACGTCGATAGGTCACCTGTGGATAGTTGTCGGCATTCGTGACGCTGGCGTGCACGTTGTATACCGTGCGGACCAGGTGCTCGGTGATCACATTTGCGGAGGTTCCCGATGCCACGATGGTGCCGTTGTTCAGGACGACGATGCGGTCGCAGAACATCGCGGCGAGGTTGAGGTCGTGCAGAGCGATGTAGCTGCTCAGAGGTAGGCCGGCGACGAGGGTGAGGATGTCGAGTTGATGTTGGATGTCGAGGTGATTGGTCGGCTCGTCGAGCAGTAGTTCGGTGGGCTGTTGAGCCAGGGCCCGCGCGATCTGGACGCGTTGGCGCTCGCCGCCGGAGAGCGTGTGCCAGCGCCGGGTGGCTTTCGACGCCATGGCGGTGTCGGTCAGTGCTCGGGCTATCGCGATGTCGTCGTCGGCCGCGTCTCCGCCGAGGATTCCGTGGTGCGGTATTCGCCCGAGGCGCACGACATCGCGGACGCTGATGTCGACGTCGGTGTCGGAGTGTTGGTCGACCATCGCCACGCGCCGGGCGATGCGTCGTCGACGCAGTGTTCGCAGGTTGTCTCCGTCGAGGAGCACGTCGCCACTGTCGGGGACAACGATGCCCGCAAGAATTCTCAGCAGAGACGACTTGCCCGATCCGTTGGGGCCGATCAGACCTATGGTCTCGCCCGGCTCCGGCTCGAAGCTGATTCCGTCGAGAATGGGGTGTCCGCTCCGTGTCCAGCGAATGTCTCTGACGTGCAGTGTCATCGGGATCTCCTGAGCCGAAACAGAATGAGGGCGAAGGCAGGAACCCCGATCAGTGCAGTGACCACTCCCACGGGAATTTCCTGAGGTGCGAACACTGTTCGGGCAATGGTGTCGACCCAGACCATGAAGATGGCACCGATGACTACCGTCGTCGGCAGCAGTCGGCGGTGCCGCGCTCCGACGAGAAAGCGGGCGGCATGTGGGAGGACCAGCCCCACGAAGCCGATTGCCCCTGCAGCGCTGACGAGGGCAGCGGTGATCAATGCAGTGATGACCAGCAACAGGATTCGCACCCATTTCACCGGAACGCCGAGAGATGCGGCCGCGTCGTGCCCGAACGTGAAGGCGTCGAGGGCGGAGGTGTTGAACAGGCACACCGTCATTCCCAGCAGCGTGACCGCACCGCACAGTGCCACGTCCCTCCAGTCGGCACCGCTCAGCGAGCCGAGCAGCCAGAACAGCACCCCACGAGTTTGCTCGGCATCGGCAGAGGAGATGACGATGAACGACGTCAAGGCCGAGAACAGTTGCGTACCTGCCACTCCCGCCAGTACGACGCGGTCGTTCCCGCCGCCCGCTCCGACGGCGAGCAGCATGACCAGGACGAACGACAACAACGCACCCGCGAACGCTCCGGTCGACAGCGACAGTGCGCCACCGCCGACTCCGAGCACAGCTACGACCACGGCGCCGGTGGACGCGCCCGACGAAATTCCCAAGACGAACGGGTCGGCCAGGGGATTACGCAGCAATGACTGCATGATCGCGCCGCACAGCGCCAGTCCGGCACCACAAACGGCGGCGAGCAATGTCCGGGGCAACCGCAGCTCCCAGACGATACCGTCCTCGATGCGACTGACCTCGGCCGTTCCGATCCCGATGTGCCCCAGTATCACTCGATACACATCGGAAACAGAGACACTGGCCGGACCGATCGTCACGGCCACGCCGATCGAGAGCACCAGCACCGCACAGCCACCGAGCAGAAGCGGGATCAGCAACCCGCGATCGGTTCGGGTCATCGGGTCGTCAGTCCCCAATTCTCGAGAGCAGCAGCCACTTTCTCGACTCCATCGACGGTGCGAATCGACGGGTTGAGATCGGCACCGTTGACGACGATGTAGCGCTTGTCCTCGACTGCGGTCAGCCGGCTCGTGACCGCATTCGACTCGAGGAACTCGATCTTGCTGTCGAGGGCATCTCCGGCGATGCTGCGGCGACTCAGATCCGCGAGGACGAGCGCCGTCGGATTGCGGTCCAGAACACTCTCCCAATTGACCTGCGGCCATTCGTCGGTGGTGTCGGCATAGATGTTCTCGGCACCCACGGAATTCGTGATGATCCCCGACGACCCGCAGCACCCTGCCATGTAGGGGGTATCGGTGTCGGCGAACCAAAACGCCAATGTCGTACCCGAGGCGTCGACCGCACCCGAAGCCTTCGCGAAGCGATCCTGCAGCTCGCTGACGAAGCGCTCACCGCGCTCGCGCACGTCGAAGATCGCCGCCAGATCACGTATCTCCTGATAGACGGTCTCGATCTCGAGCGGCTGCGTGCGAGCTCCGTCGGAATTGACGCTCTCGTCGGTCTTTCCGTTGCAGTCGGTCGGTGAGAGGTAGTTCGGTACACCGAGTTGGTCGAACTGGCTTCGGTCGGCGACGCCCCCCGGACCGAGGGTCCCGCCGAACGACGCCGACACGAAATCGGGCTCGGTGTCCAGCACGACCTCGAGTGACGGCTTGTTGTCCGCCAGCCTCGGCACCGTGGCGTTGTCCGCTTCGAGATTGGAGCGAACCGGGTCGGTCCACGTGGCGGTGCCCACCATTCGGTCGGCCAGTCCCAGGGAGAGGAGAATTTCCGTCGAGCTCTGATTCAGCGACACTGCGCGTTGCGGCGGTGCGTCGACGACGACCTCGCGGCCGCAATTGTCGATGGTCAGCGGATAACTGCCGGTCGTATCGGTCGACGCATCGGGCGTCGGTGCCGTCGAACAGGCAGAGACGAAGAGGATGGAGACAGCGCCGAATGCGGCGAGAGTGGTGCGCATCGAAGGGCTTCCTGCTTGGGGCTCGTGTCGCGGAGCCGCGGGTGGGGGGTGAATCACGACGTCCGAGCATTCGGACTTCGAGCTCTCACCCGTCACCGTTGCGCGCCAGCTCCGGAATTACACCGGATTCCCTCGTTCGTCGCGTGCTGACCCTATCGTGCGGGGGACCGCAACGGTCAGCGTGCCGCTGCTGTCACCGGTTCCTGTGCGTGGATTCGAGGGAAAGTGTTGCGCGCCAGTACAACCACGGCCAGGGCACCGGCAACCAGAACCGTTGCAGCAGCGGTGACGGCCACGATGCCACTGACATCGACGACGACACCGCCCACCAGGGCGCCTGTGGCGATCGCCAGTTGGAACGCGACCACGTAGATGGCCGACGCCTTGTCTGCGTCGGCGGGTGCCGCCCGCACAACGGCGGATTGAATGCACACCGGGAGCGTGGTGAATGCCAGCCCCCACAACGCAATGGCCACGACGGCGAACACGGCGAAGCTGCCCGGCGCTCCACTGAGCGCGCACCACAGAATCGCCGCCGCGACGGCAACCGAACCGAGGGCCGCGATGGTGGAGTGACGGGGCCAACGGTCGTACGTTCTGCCGATCACCCAGATGCCGACTACTCCGAACAGGCCGTACAGCATCAACATCAGCGTCAGTGTGGTTCCTGCCGAACCGATTGCCCGATCGACGATCAGAGCGAAATAGGTGTACGCGGCGAAATGACCGAGGACGGCCAGAAACGTCACACCACACAGAATCGCCAGGGTGCCGTCGAGCACCCGCGGTGTCGTTTTCTTGTCCGAAACAGCGCGGCTGACCGGTAGGGACGGAAGTACGAGATACAGCGCCACCGCGATGGCGGCTGCGACTACCCCCAGAATTGTTGCAGCGGTGCGCCATCCGAGCCATTGTCCCAGTGCGGCGGTGAGTGGGTTGCCGGCAACCAATGCCAACGAGGTGCCCGCGTAGACGGTGGCGATGGCCTTACCCTGCTTGCCGGGTATCGCCAGTGACGCTGCGACGGGCGCAACGACGGCCCAGAAGATGCCGTGCGTTGCCGCACAGAGCATTCGCGAGATCACCAACATCGGATAGCCGACGGACACAGCGGAGAGCAATTGCGAGAGTGCAAGCGCGGCAACGGTGATCACGACGACTCGGCGACGCGGCCATTCGCGCACGAACCTGATCAACGGCATGGTCATCACAGCGACGCCGTAGGCGTAGAAGGTCAGCAGGAGCCCGACGGCTGATTCGCCGACACCGAGGTCGCCGGATATCTCCGGGAGCAAGCCCACGGGCAGGGTTTCCGCCGTGACGTAGACGAAGGCGGCCGCTGCGAGCACCAGCAGCTTCGGAACTGGGGAAGACATGTTGTGTATCGTTACACAACATGTCGGTCTCGCGCTACAGTGACCCGGTGAACACTCGGGTGACCATGGCCGACGTCGCCGCGGCCGCGGGCGTCTCCACCATGAGCGTGTCGTACACCTACAACCAACCGAATCGCGTGTCGGATGCCACCAAGGACCGCGTCCACGCGGCAGCGGCGCGTCTCGGCTACACCGGGCCCAACCGCGCGGCCCGCTCGTTGCGGAGCGGCAAGCACAACAGCATCGGAGTCGTACTCGGAGAAAAACTGACCTATGCCTTCGAGGATCCGCAGGCTCGACGCTTCCTGTCGGGTATCGCCGACGCGTGTCTCGACGCCGACACCGCGCTGGTGATGCTTCCGAACCTGCATCGCGACAAAGATATTGCGCGAATCCGCGACGCCCAAGTCGACGGATACGTGGTGTGGACCACCGAGAGCGACGACCCCCTCCTCGACGCACTCGTCGACACCGGCCGTCCGACCTGCATCCAAGGTGGACCCGACCATCCGGGTCTGGAGTGGATCACCATCGACGATCGCGCAGCGGCCGACGCCGTGGCCACTGTTGCGTTGGACGACCGAACACGAACACACCCGGCGATCGTGGCCCTTCGACCTGATTCGCTACGCACGTCGACCGTCGTGCGCGGCGCAGACCCGTCGGACGTCTCGATGCCGGTGACGCGCGCTCGATTGGACGGTTATCGCGACGCGTGTCTGCGCCTGGGTATCGACTGGTCGACGGTGCCGACTCTGTTCACTACCCACAACGCGCGCGCAGAGGGTGCTCGCGCTGCGAGACTGTTGCTGCAGGACAACATGATCGACACCCTGCTCGTGATGAGCGACGAACTCGCCCTCGGAGCTCTCGACGCCGCGGCGGCGTTCGGGGTCGAGATTCCATCACGGCTGGCCGTCACTGGCTGGGACGACTCCACCGCTGCAGCGGCCGCGGGGTTGACCACGGTGGCGCAGTCCTTGTTCGATCAGGGACGCTCGGCGGCTCGGTGGGTACTCGGGCTGAACGACTCCGTGGACGCCGCGGCCTGGAGGGTGGAAGAACGCGGCTCGACGGGACTCGAAACGGGCCCCAAACCGTGTCCGACGTGATCTAATAGGCCTTAAAAAAGGGGATGTGCCCGGTTTATAGCGTTAAAGCAAACTCTCCGCTAGTATCCGTTGTGGCTATCCGGCCATGAGGGGGAACAGTGAGCCGAGAGCACGACGCGCCGCCCCGTCATGTCGCCGCCACCACCCGTCACGATGCGCTGACCGGACTTGCTAGTCGTGACGAGATTCTTACCCTCATCACCGCAGAACTCAATTGCCAGAGCTCGGACCGCCACTTCAGCGTCCTGCTGGTCGACATCGACGGATTCCGAGAATTCAACGACGCACTCGGACCGGACCGAGGTGACGAACTGCTGTGCATGATCGCCGACCGACTCACCGCGTCTCTGCGCCCCGGCGACACCATCGGCCGACTCGCCGGCGACGAATTCGTCGTCATCGCACGCCGATGCCACTCCATCGCCGCCCGAGCGATGGCGGCAGGATTCGCGAGCATATTCGAGCCCGCCTTCGAGCTCGGCAACCGGCAACTGACCCTCACGGCCAGCGTCGGAGTCGCCTCCAGCACCGAAACGGACATCAGCGCAACGCAATTGGTTCACAATGCCACCGCAGCGATGCACGCCGCGAAAGCCGTCGGGCGGAACAAGCATCACGTCTTCACCGACGAGTTGCACAACACCAACCGCACCCGACTCGAACTCATCGAACGGCTCCGCGGCGTCGCCATGGTCGAGCGTGAACTGACGATGGCCTACCAGCCCATCGTCGAACTGGCGACGGGGGCCGTTGTCGGCGCGGAAGCGCTCATCCGATGGAACCACCCCGAACTCGGCCTGCTGATGCCCGACAAGTTCATACCCCTCGCCGAAGACGCCGACCTCATCGTCCCACTGAGTATGTGGATCATCACCGAGGTCGCGCACACGATCGCCGACTGGCAGGCCCGCGACATCCACCTCCAGATCGGGGTGAACGTCAGCCCGGCACACTTCGCCACCGGAACCCTTGCCACGGACGTCATCGACATCGTCGACACCTATCGCATCGAACCCGGACGGCTTGCACTCGAAGTCGCCGAATCACAGACACTGCACGACCTCGATGCCGTTCATTACCAACTTCGCGACGTCCAACGCCACGGCGTTCTCATCGCCATCGACGATTTCGGCACCGGCTTCTCCTCCCTCGAGCGACTCGCCACCCTTCCGGTCGACATCCTCAAGATCGACAAATCCCTCACCCAACATCTCGACAGCGACAACCTGCACCGACGCCGCGCCATGACCACGCTGTGTACAGCCCTCGTCGACGTCACTGCCACCCTCGGCAAGGACACCGTCATCGAGGGAATCGAGACCGCAGAACAACTCCAGATCTGCACCGACATGGGCGTAACCTTCGGCCAAGGACACCTACTCGGGCGGCCCATGTCCAGTGCAGCACTCGAACAATTCATCGCCCGACACAGCACCCACAGCGAATCCGCATAACCCGAGGAACCGAACGTGAAGATCGACAACGAAGTTCAACGCTTCACCGACGCACCCCGAGCTCAGCTCTCCACCATCAACCCCGACGGCACACCACACCTGGTACCGATCGTCTTCGCCGTCGCGGACACCGGCGACCGCATCTTCACCGCCATCGACTGGAAGCCGAAGACAACCCGAAAACTCCAGCGACTCGACAACATCCGCGCCGACCCCGCCGTCAGCCTCATCGTCGACCACTACACCGACGACTGGTCCCAACTCTGGTGGATCCGCGCCGACGGAAACGCCCACATCGCCGAATCCTCCAGCACCGACGGCGCAGCAGCCATAGACGCCCTGGTCGCGAAATACAGTCAATACAAGAACAACAGACCTGGGGGCCCGGTGATCATCATCGAAAAACTGTCCTGGCGATCTTGGTCCGCTTCCTGACGCGCAATCGGCCCGCCCACTCAATGTGACATTCGGTGGCCTTTTCGACCGTCGATGACACATCGAGTGGACATGGCAGCGGGCAAACATACAACAAAATCGTTCGCCGATATGCCGCACAGTCGTCAGACTGATCACTATGGCCGCCGCACCTCCCGAGTGGATCGAGACCGAACGCCTCGTGATTCGTCGTGAGTCGGCGCACGATTCAGTCGCCGTTGCCGATGCGATTGCTCGCAATCACGCTCGGCTACTTTCGTGGATGGGGTGGGTGGCGGATGAATCTGCCCAGTTCACTACGCAAGTTGCTCGTATCGCAGACGCGCGTGAGCAGTGGGACGCCGGTGAGATGTTCGACTATGGGATCTTCGATCTTGTCGACGGGTCCTTCATGGGCAAAATCGGTATTCATCGCAGGATCGGCCCGCACGGAATCGAATTGGGGTACTGGCTCGACGCCAACGCCGAAGGACGTGGAGTGATGACAGAGGCAACCACGGCGCTCGTGCGAGAGGCACTCGAACTCGACGGCATCACATGCGTCGAAATCCATTGCGATGCAGCAAATTCGAGGAGCCGGGCCGTACCCGAAAGACTCGGCTTCGCCCTGGATCGCATCGAGCATCGATCGATTGCAGCGGCGTCCGAAACCGGCCGACACATGGTGTGGGTGTATCAGCCGGATCGTCGGTAGGTCTGGTCCGTTGTCGGGCGCACCCTGACGTTGGGACGCTCCCGTGCTTTGGCCTGTTCGTAACGTGACCGCAGATCCGACAGCACCCGTTCCGGATCCTCACGTATGTCGCTCGGAAGGTGTGTTACCACGATGAGGCCGGCGTTCTGCGCTCGCTCGCGTCTCTCCACCGTCGCTCTGTGGGCCACCGGCGACAGGTGGTACTCGAGCGAATCGATCTCCCAGTCCAATGCAACGTCGTCGAGCCAGTTGTCGGCGATCAAGAGGAATTTTCCTTGCGCGTCGTAGACGGCCACGTTGTGTTGCATCGCCGGAAGTCCGCTGCGTCGATACAGCTTCTGGGCTCGGGCTTCGGCCACAGAATGTGCGCCCGCAGCCAATTCCCGCAACACTCGCCGGGGCATCGCAGTCCCTCGCGTGCTGCCGGCGTCGAGTTCCTTCATGATCGCGTCCACCGTGGCCGCTCCCCGCTGAACGACGCTTGCGATCAGAGCCATGCACTGTTCGGTATTCCTCATTCGCCGTACCGCATCGCACAGGCACCGAACAACCGGCGCGACGCGCAGCCCCGACTTGGTCTCCGGGGTCGGCATCCGCCACGTACGCTCCACCGCTGCAAAACCCACCGACTTACGATGCTGCGACTCGGGAATGAGTGCAAACGTTTCTTCGAACGATCCGGCCGACCCCAATCCATGCAACGCCAACCCGGCCCGACCGCTGATCACGGCATCGCGGCCACAATAAATCGACACCGCGGTCGCTCGTTCCAACGGCGTCAAGGACCGGTTCTTCAAGAACACCAGTCCGGGCAGCGCCCGAGACCAGATGCCGTCGGGCAGGGTGCGTCGAACAATTGTCTTCGACGCCACCCCGAGCTCGAGCAGTTGCGCCGTCCGCACCAACCCACGATCCGACGCAGCCGCGATCACCTTCGCATCGATTTTTGCGCCGCCCCGCTTCATATCCCTGATGATGCGCTGCCCGCACGAGAACAATCGCACACAACGTCGGTAAACGTTCTGGGCTGTGGATAACTCACGCCCTGTGGACAAACGCCTGCCCCTCCGATGCGTCACCGGGTGATGGTGATCCCGCAATCGGCGTCCAGTCGGGAGTCAGGGGGCCACTCGATGTGCCATTGACCGTCGAAAAGGCCACCGTCGGTCACATTGAGTGGGCGAGCGGGGTGGGGAATGGTCGCCTGACTCGAGGCTGACGGGGATACCGTCTACCTTGCATAGGTGCATTCTGACTTCGGGAGTGAGATATGACGGCGACAGCAGTTCCCTCGGAGCGGTCCGGTTCTTCGGCTCCCCGGTCGTTTTCGCCACCCGAGCGCGGTCGTTTGCGCGAGGTTCCGCACATCGCCGGACTGGTGCTCGGGGTGTTCGCTGCGGCGTTGTTTCTGTGGAGTCTGTCGCCCACTCTTCGATACCTCATTCACGCCCCTCGTGAATACGTCGACAGGTACTACTTCGACGCGCCGGATACGAGCTTGTCGTGGGCCCTCGTTGTCGGGCTGCTGGCGGCGGCGTTGGCCAGTCGCAAGCGAATTGCGTGGTGGTTGCTGACCGTTTATCTGGTGTTGTTGGCGATCACCAATGTAGTCGAAGGCATCCAGGACAAGGACGTCAATTCGTGGATCGCGCTGGCGGTTCATGTGGTAGCGGCAGGGTTGCTGATCGCGGCGCGCAAGGAGTTCTACACCCGTGTCCGTCGCGGTGCGCTGTGGAAGGCACTCGGCGTGCTCGTTCTCGGGGCGACCGTCGGAACCATCATCGGCTGGGCGCTGGTGGCGTTGTTCCCCGGGTCGCTGCCGGAAAGCCAGACATTTCTGTGGGCCTTCAACCGCGTCACGGCGTTGGCGACCGTGGACAACGAGCAGTTCGACGGCAGGCCCAACGGCTTCGTCAACACGGCGTTGGGATTGTTCGGCGCATTGGCGCTGTTGGGGGCCGTGGTCACGTTGTTCCGATCGCAGCGGTCCAGCAATGCGCTCACCGGTCGCGACGAATCGGCGCTGCGTGGCCTGCTCGACAAGTGGGGTGCCGACGATTCCCTCGGCTACTTCGCGACGCGACGCGACAAGGGCGTCATCTTCGCCACCAGCGGCAAGGCGGCGGTGACGTATCGCGTCGAGGTGGGGGTGTGTCTGGCCAGCGGCGACCCGATCGGCAACCCCGAGGCCTGGCCGCATGCCATTTCGGAATGGCTGGACCTGGCCGAGAAGTACGGCTGGACCCCAGCTGTCATGGGGGCCAGCGAGATCGGAGCTACCGCCTACAAGCGCGCCGGGCTCAGCGTCCTCGAACTCGGCGACGAAGCAATCCTGAAAACCAGAGATTTCAACCTCAATGGACGCGAGATGCGCCCCGTGCGTCAGGCGGTCAACCGGGCTCGCAAGGCGGGTGTTGTGGTCACGGTGCGTCGTCATCGCGATATCTCGTCGGAGGAGATGGCGGAGATCATTTCCTGTGCGGATGCGTGGCGCGATACCGAGACCGAGCGCGGATTTTCTATGGCGTTGGGCCGGTTGGGTGATCCGCTCGACGGCGATTGTCTTCTGGTGCAGGCGGTTCAGGGCGAGAAGGTGGTGGGTGTTCTCTCCCTGGTGCCGTGGGGACGAACCGGTGCGTCGCTGGATCTGATGCGCCGCGATCCAGCGTCACCGAACGGAGTCATCGAACTGATGGTCACCGAACTGGCCACCGGTGCAGATCATTTCGGTGTCAGCAAAATTTCGCTGAACTTCGCCGTGTTTCGCGCTGCATTCGAGGAGGGCAGCCGAATCGGTGCCGGTCCGGTGCTGCGGATCTGGCGCAGCATGCTGGTCTTCTTCTCTCGGTGGTGGCAGCTCGAGGCGCTGTATCGGTCGAACGTGAAGTATCTGCCGGAATGGGAGCCGCGCTACCTGTGCTTCGCCGACAATCGGGTGTTGCCCAAGGTCGGCATCGCGTCGGCAATCGCCGAGGGCTTCCTCACGCTCCCGACTTTCCGGCGCGCATCGAAGCACACCGGGTCTCATGTCGCGGTGCCCGCCGCTCTGGCCGACGCCGAGGACATCCATCCCGACGGCAGCGGACCGAACACTCTCGCAGACGAACCCGTGCCCGGCCGCAAACGTCCGGACCAGGTGCGCGTCCGCATGTCGAAACTCGACCGCCTACGGAGCGAAGGTATCGAGGGCTATCCCGTCGCCTATCCCCCGACCCACACGGTCGGCGAAGCGGCAGCATCACCCCAGGGAACGACGGTCCGGATCGCGGGCCGCATACTGCGTATCCGCGACTACGGCAGCGTGTCCTTCGCCGTCATCCGAGACTGGTCGTGCGATATCCAGGTGCTGTTCGACCGCGAACGCGTCGGCGACAGAATCGAAGAGTTCGATGCCGACTTCGACCTGGGTGACCTCATCGAGGTCAGCGGAACCATCGGGTACAGCAGGCGTGGTGAGCTGTCGCTGCTGGCCACCGAGTGGCGGATGAACGCCAAATGCCTACATCCCCTGCCCGACAAGTACCGCGGTCTGACCGACCCGGAAGCGCGGGTGCGGCAACGCTACGTCGATCTGGCGATCAATCGCGATGCCCGCTCCCTGCTCATCGCGCGGTCCAATGTTGTTAAATCCCTGCGCGATTCGCTGGGAGATCGCGGATACATGGAAGTCGAGACCCCGATCCTGCAGCAGGTGCACGGCGGCGCGAACGCGGCACCGTTCGTCACCCACATCAACGCCTACAACCTGGATCTGTATCTGCGGATCGCCCCGGAGCTGTATCTCAAGCGCCTGTGCGTGGGCGGTATGGAGAAGGTGTTCGAGATCGGCCGAGTGTTCCGCAACGAGGGCGCAGATTTCAAGCACAATCCCGAGTTCACGATCCTCGAAGCCTACGAGGCACACAGCGACTACGAACGCGCAATGGTGTTGTGCCGAGAACTGATTCAGCGTGCAGCCGTTGCGGCGCACGGTCGCGAGATCATCCTGCGTCCCGACGGCCCCAACGGGGAGATGATCGAGATCGACATCTCCGGCGAGTGGCCCGTCAAGACACTGCACGGTGCCGTCGCCGAGAAGCTGGGGGTTCCCGTCGAACCGGCGACTCCACTGGAGGAGCTGCAGCGACTGTGCGACGAGAACGACATTCCATACGAGAAGTCCTGGGATGCAGGGGCCCTCGCGCAGGGTATGTACGAGCATCTTGTCGAGGACTACACGGAGTTCCCCACGTTCTACAAGGACTTTCCGACGTCGATGTCACCGTTGACGAGACCGCACCGGAGCATTCCGGGCGTGGCAGAGAAGTGGGATCTCGTTGCGTGGGGCGTGGAGCTGGGTACCGCGTACAGCGAGCTGACCGACCCCGTCGATCAACGACAGCGCCTCACCGAGCAGTCGCTGCTGGCAGCCGGTGGCGACGAGGAGGCGATGAGCTTGGACGAGGATTTCCTACAGGCGCTCGAACACGGAATGCCGCCGACCGGCGGTCTCGGAATGGGCGTCGACCGGGTCGTCATGTTGATCACCGGGGGCAGCATCCGTGAAACGTTGGCTTTCCCGCTGGCCAAGCCGCGGCAGTGACGCCGGCGTTCACCGGCCGACTGGACTGAACGACGCAAAACAGGGAATATGGTTGCAAACAGTGGCGAAAACCGGAAACGCGTCACCGCTATCGCCCTGGAGAGAACATGGACCGTGGAGACAGAACCGAGAGAAGTGCGTTGTTTCCCGTGAAACATCCGCCGGGGCAGTTCGTCGAAGTGGACGGACAGCGTCTGCATCTGTTCGTGCGCGGAACCGGGCCCACAGTCGTCCTGTGCGGTGGCCTCGGCAGCAATTGGTTCGATTGGAACGACACCGTCGACATCTTGAGCGCCCACCATCACGTCGTCGTTCTCGACCGACCCGGCTTCGGACTCAGTGATCCGCTTCCCGCCGGAGTCACCCCCACCGTGCGAGGGGAAGCCGAACGCATCCTCGGAGTTCTCGAGGCACTCGGCGTCACCGGACCGGCGGTGGTTGTCGGTCACTCGATCGCAGGCTTCTATGCCGAGGCTGTCGCCCGGCTGTACCCGTCGCGCATCCGCGGGGTTCTGCTCCTCGACTCCAGCGCCGAATCCGACCCTCGACGAATCATCCCAGCGGCCATACGCGTCGAGGCCGCTCACGCGATCGCGGCGGTGCTCAGTAGAACCGGCCTGCAGAAACTGCTCGGCCCCCGCGTTCGACGCGTCCTCAATCAGGCAACCCCGCCCGACGGCATACCGCAGCCAACGTTCGACTGGGTGGACGACATCTACCGCCGACCCACCTATCTCGCCGCCGCGCTGACCGAAGACGTCGTGTACCCGGATCTCGCTGTCGAACTGAACCGCATTCGTAAGAGGTTCCGACTCGACGTGCCCGTCATCGTTGCAGCAGCACATACGGGCCGACCGTCGCCGTGGGGCAAGAGATGGATACGAACGCAACGCAAACTCGCTGCCTACCTGCAAGCCGATTTCACGGTGCTCATCCCTGCACATCACCACGCCATGATCGACAACCCGCCGAGGTCGCAGCCCTCATCGCCGAACTGGTGTGAACCGCTCGCGGCGACGCACGTAACGTGTGTCACCGAGCCCGCAGCCCAAGACCCGAGCCGAAGCTCGGCGATGGCGCGGTAGCACGAGAGGAAATTGAAGATGGTTGCGATCAGCACAACGCAAGGTCGACAGTCGAAAATGCTCGGTCTGGGCGTTCATCGTCCCGAACGAATAGTGACCAACGACGAGATCTGCGAGTTCATCGACTCGAGCGACGAGTGGATTCAGACACGATCGGGAATCAAGAACCGGCGCTTCGCCGCACCCGAGGAGAACGTCGTCCAGATGTCCATCTCGGCAGGCCGCAAAGCCCTCGAGGCCAGCGGAATCACGGCCGACCAGGTCGACACCGTCATCGTCGCCACGTCGACTCATCTCGAGCTGACCCCCCAGGCTGCCGCAAAGGTGGCACACGGCCTCGGCACCAAGGGACCGGCCGCCTTCGACATCTGCGCTGGCTGCGCCGGCTTCTGCTACTCCCTCGCCGTCGCATCCGACCTGGTCAAGGCCGGAACATCGAAGTACGTGTTGGTCATCGGCGCGGAACAGCTCAGCGTCACCACCGACCCCTACGACCGCACCACTCGTTTCATCTTCGCTGACGGCGCGGGTGCCGTCGTCGTCGGACAGAGCGACGAAGCCGAGATCGGGCCCGCAGTGTGGGGCTCCGACGGGTCACAGTCCGACGCGATCGTGCAGACCACCGACTGGTACGAGTACATCACCACAGCCGACATGGAACGACCCTGGATCAGGATGAACGGCATCTCCGTCTTCCGCTGGGCCGCATTCGAGATGGGCAAAGCCGCGCAGAAGGTACTCGACGTGGCCGGCATCAAAACCGACGAACTGCACGCCTTCATCCCTCACCAGGCCAACAGTCGCATCACCGACCTGCTGGCCAAGAGCCTCAACCTCGACGAAGGCACTCCCGTCGCCAACGACATCGCGGAAACCGGCAACACCTCGGCAGCCTCGATTCCCCTGGCCATGGAAGAACTGTTGCGCACCGGCAAAGTCAAAGCAGGAGACACCGCACTCCTGCTCGCCTTCGGTGCCGGACTGTCCTACGCCGGACAGGTAGTCAAACTCCCCAACCTGTAATCGACGACCCCACCTCGACTTCACTCGATTCCCCACCGCGCCCGGATCCCCCAGTGCACTCGATGTGACATTCAGTGGCCTTTTTGGCAGTCAATGGCACATCGAGTGGACTTCGGGGGCGGTGTGGGCGGAAGCACGACCGGAGCGCGGGTCGAGTCGTAAGGTTGTCGTATGCCGAAGCCCCCGTTGCCCGATGATGCTGTGGAATTGTTGAAGAAGCCGAATCCCGCTGTCATGGCTGTGGTTCGTGCCGATGGAACGCCGATCACCGCACCCACCTGGTATTTGTGGGAGGACGGGAAGATCGTGCTCAATTTCGACGCGTCTCGGAAGCGTCTCGAGCACATCAGGGCCAATCCGAAGGTTTCCATTTCGGTGTTGGACGAGGCCAGTTGGTACACACATGTGACGGTGCACGGTTCGATCGAGTTGCAGGACGACCCTGATCTGGTGGATATCGACCGCATTTCGACGCATTACACCGGAAATCCGTATCCGGTTCGGGATCAACCTCGAGTGACCGGTTACGTGACCGTCGACGCGTATGTGGGCTGGGGCAAGCTCGGGACATAACCACTGCGTGCGCTCTTGCGGCGACGGTGTCGAAGTGTCAAACTCCCGCAATGGTGAATCCGCAGGGCGAGGGCAGCGATCCGTTCGACGCATCCAACAAGGATCAGCCGTACCCGGGCCAGCAGCAGTACCCGCGGTACCAGAACCCCCAGTACCAAAATCCCGAGTACCAAAATCCCCAATACCCCAACACCCACTACCAAAATTCCCAGTACCCCAACCCGCAGTACGGGAATGCACCGTATGCCGGCGGGGGCTATCAGACGCCTGCACCCACCAACACGCTGGCGATCGTCTCGCTCGTGTTGGCGGTACTGGGTCTGACGTTTCTGCCGCTGATCGCGTCGGTGTGCGCTGTGGTCTGCGGCCACCTTTCGCGTGGTCAGATCAAGCGCACCGGCGAGGGCGGATCCGGGTTCGCTACGGCAGGCCTGATAGTCGGGTACGTATCGATCGCGCTCTTCGTCATCGTCGTCGGAGCGATCATTATTTTTGCCATCGCTGCCGCGAACACGTCAACCTACTGAGACAGGCTGCGCCAGACGGCCGTTCAGGAGCGCGGCCCAGATTCCTGCGATCACCGCCAATGCAATGACAAACAGCGCCAATGCATTCCATCCCAGGGACTGGAAGACAACTCCGCCGAGCCAGCCGACGATGGACGATCCGCCGTAGTAGAAGAGGTTGTACAGCGAGGTCGCCTGAGCCCGTCCGTGTACCGCGCGTTGTCCGGTCCATCCCGACGCGATGGCGTGGGCGGCGAAGAAGCCCGTCGTCAGGATGACCAGTCCGATCAGGATCACGGCGAGGTTCGACGCCATCGTCAACGCCACTCCGACGATCATCGTCGCGGTGGCTCCGGCGAGAACTGCCGAGCGTCCGTGCTTCGTCGGCAGCTTCCCGGCCACTCGCGAGGAGACGGTACCGCTCAGATAGGCCACGAAGATCAGGCTGATGAGCGATTGCGGTAGTCCGAAAGGCACGGCCTCGAGACGGAAGCCGAGGAAGTTGTAGATCGCGACGAAACCGCCCATCAGCAGGAAGCCCTGGCCGTACAGCGCCAGCATTCCCGGCTCACGCAGGTTCACCCACAGTCGACCCGGCAGGTCGCGAATTTCGCTGTGTACGAGTGTCGTTCGCGGTTTCGGGGCCAGCCACACGAAGAGCGCCGCGGCCAGCGCAGCTATCAACGAGACGGTCAACGTGCCGATGCGCCAGTTGGTGTACTCCGCAACGGGTCCGGCGACGATGCGGCCCAGCAATCCGCCCAGCGTCGTCCCGGATACATAGGTGGCGGCGGCCAATGCGGTGTGACTGCGGTGCACTTCCTCACTGAGGTACGCGATCGCAATCGCCGGAAGTCCGCCCAGCGCAGCACCTTCGAAGAATCGAACGATCAGCAACACCTCGAGCGACGGCGAGAGCGGAACCAGCAGACCCAGCGTCGTCGCAACGAGGATCGACGCCGTCATCGCCCGCACTCGGCCAACGCGATCGGCCACCACGGACCAGGGAATCACCGACACTGCCACACCGACCGTCGCGAGACCGACGGCCAGCGACGACTGGGACGGCGTGATGTCGAGATTCGCCGCGATCAGCGGCAGAATCCCCTGCACCGAATACAGCTGAGCGAAGGTCGCGACTCCGGCGAACAGCAATGCCAGCACCAACCGTCGGTACTCGCGCGATCCCCTGGGGTGTCCCTCCCATTCGAGGACGTCGGTACGCGTCGTAGTCATACCGATCACGTTAGAAGTGCTCACTACATTCGTCCAATGCATGAGATGCATCCAATCGATACGGCAGGGCTATGATTGGTCGATGCGGCGAGGAACGATCGAGCTGTTGCCCCTGCTGCCGACGCTCGTCGCCGTAGCCGACACCGAGCACATCACCGACGCCGCCCACGTTCTCGGCATTCCACAACCCACCGTCAGCCGTCAGGTCGCTCGCGCGTCGGCGATCCTCGGAGTCGACATCGTGGAACGGCGCGGCCGCGGAATCGTGCTCACCAGCGCCGGACGCGTGTTGATCCCGTACTTGCAGCGAGCATTGAGCGACCTCGATGCCGGCATCGACGCCATGACCGAGCACGACGCCCGAGCTCGGGGCCGCATCGCCGTGGCGTTCCAGAACACTCTGGGCGAGGACGTGGTACCCGCACTGATCCGTCAGTTCCGCGTCGACCACCCGGCCGTCACGTTCGATCTGAACCAGGGCGCACGCGCTCGCTGCCTCGAACGGCTCGCCGATGGGGTATCGGACCTGGCGTTCGTGTCCCTCAGCGCCGAACACACCGACGCCAACTCGTTCCAGCTCTACGACGAGCGGCTGATGCTTGTCGTGCCCTCCGATCACCGCCTCGCGTCGAGAAGAACGGTCGATCTCGCCGACACCGCCGACGAGAACTACATTGCGATGGGCCACGGCTTCGGAATGCGATCGATCTGCGACGAGTTGTGGGCCGACGCCGGCTTCAGCCCGCGCATCGCATTCGAGGGCCAGGACACACACACTGTGCGCGGACTGGTCGGTGCCGGTCTCGGGATAGCCATCCTGCCGCGAATCCGTGCGCATGGCGGTGAGGGCGGCACCGTCGACATCGGCCTCACCCAACCCGCGGCACGCAGGCGCATCGGCATGGTGTGGAATCCTCCGGCCGACCTCCCGCGCCAGGTGGCCAGTTTTCGGTCGATGGTGCAACGCAGCGGTCGAACACTCGTGATTAGGTGAGTCGATGCAACTGGTTCTGGTGCGGCATGCACTGCCGCAGCGTTCGGAGACCTCGGCCGATCCTGCTCTCGCCGAGCTCGGCGTCGAACAATCCCGGCGGGTGCCGGATGCCGTGGCCCGGTTCCCGATTTCTCGAGTCGTCGCGAGTTCCCAGCTCCGCGCCGTTCAGACGGCACAGCCTCTGGCCGATCGGCTCGGTCTGACCGTCGAACCCGACGAGCGCTTGACCGAATACGATCGCGATTTCGGCGGCTACGTCCCGATCGAAGCGGCCAAGACCGAATTCCGCGAGGCCTTCGATCGCATCAAGGCCGGGCATCTCCCCGAACAGGTCGACGAGCACGCGTTTCGTCAGCGCGTGCTGGCCGGAGTAGCCGACATCGTGTCGGCCGGCCAGCACAACGACACCGTCGCACTCTTCGCCCACGGCGGCGTCATCAACATCCTGCTACAGGACATCCTGCAGACCCCGAAGGTCTTGGGATTTCCGATCGACTACTGCTCGGTGACGCGCATTCTCTTCTCGCGGAGCGGTGCGCGTTCGGTCTCCTCGGTGAACGAAACCGAGCACGTCTGGGACCTGCTACCCCGCAATCGGCAATCCACAGAGACCTCTTAAAATCCCAGGTCAGCACCGTCGAACACGACGTCTGCGATTACCTGTCGGTTCGGAACGGCGTCAGCGGCAGTTAGCCTCGAACTCATCATGGGTGAACTGCGTATCTTCCGACGTCCTGCCGTTGCTCTCACCGCACTGGCGTTTCCACTGGTGGCAGTCGGTGCTTTCGCACTCGGCACCGGCTACGACCTCGGCGGCGAGTCCGCTACCGACACGACCACCGTCGTCGCCGACAGCGAACAGGCCCCAGCAGCGGAACAGCAGACAGCCGATCCCCTGTCCAAGGCCAGGACCAGCCTCAACAGCGCGTCCCTTCCCATCACATTTCTCTCCAGTGGCATCGGTCAGCTGACCGAAGGCGGAACGCAGCTCAACGACGGTGTCGGGCAGCTCGCGGACGGAATCACCCAGGCTCACGACGGAACCATCCAGCTCGCCGACGGGTTCGGGCAGTACCGCGACGGCATCGGCCAGCTCGGTGACGGCGCATCGCAGATCAGCGGTGGCGTCGACCAGGTCGTCGACCAGCTGGCCGGATTCGGAGCTCTGCAGGCCGACTTCACCGCCAAGCTCGCCGCCACGGCAGACACGGTCGATCGCTTCCCGCATCCGGGATCCGACGCGATTTCCGGTGAGATCCGCGGGGTGATCGACAACCTCAACACGCAGGCCTTCGGACCGGACACCCTCGCCCAGCTGCAAACCCTCAAGGGTGGTGCTCAGCAACTGTCGACCGAACTCAACGACCCGAACAGTCAGTTCCTCGGTGCCACCGCGCAGCTCGGCGACGCCACGGTGCAGTTGCGTGACGGCCTCGGCCAGCTCGACGACGGCGGGCAGCAACTCAAAGCCGGAACCGATCAGCTCGTGACGTCGGTCAAACCCGTCGAGGGAATCGTCAACGGCATCGCCACCAACGTGCGCGACGCCTCCGCGGCACTTCCGCAGGGAACCGCTGCCGCCGGCGGCGACGACGCCACCTCCGATCAGAACGTCGCAGCCACGTCGATAAGCACCGGCACCGGTGCCACCCCGTACCTGATCGCGGCCCTCGTGGCAATCGGAGCTCTCGGCTGCGTCAGCCTCGTGAGGGTTCTCGGTAGGGACACCAAGCCCCGTTGGCTCGCCGTCGCAGCAGCCGTCGCCGCAGTGGGTGTCAGCGCCGCGTTCGCGTTCGCCTTCGCCACCGACGCCGCCATCGGACCGGTGATCGGAGCGGGCGTATTCCTGATCGTCTCCGCCGCGGCATACCTCGCTGCAGCGGGCGCAATTCAACGCGTACTCGGTGCCGTGGTGGGTCAGATCGTCAACGTTGTCGCCCTCGCGGTGCAGGTCGTCGTCTGCGGGTTCGCATACGCGTCGACGGCACCGATCTGGGGCGACCTCGCCGCATTCATGCCGATGAGCTACACCGCAGCCGGTGCCCGCATCATCGCGTCGGGCGAGATGAGCGGGACCGGGTGGCTCGCGATCGGTGCCACGGTCGCTTTGCTGGCCGTCTCGGCACTCGTATACGTGAGCGCGCGGGGTGACTCAGCCGACGGGCCGGAGCGGGTGGATAGCGGGCGGAGCCGCGAGATGGGCACCGAACTCGCTTAGAGCCTGCTGCAGATGTGGCGTCTGCATGTGACCGTCCAGGTCCTCCTGCGACTTCCACAACTCGACGGTGATGAAGGTCCCCGGCTCGACCGCCGACTCGAACAGCTCGTACGAGATGTTGCCCTCCTCCTTCCGGGTTTCGGCCACCAGGGCCGACAAGCCGTCGCGTACAGCGTCGATAGCGTCGGGCTTGGCGATGATCGTCGCGACAACCTTCAGATCGTTGCTCATGAGGTGATGTTTCCTTCTTTCGGCGAGTCCCACTTTCCTCACCGAACGTACTCCCGACACCCCTAAGCTGGGGTGTCCGTACGGAAAGGGAAGTCACAGTGAGCCACAGGACTATCGAGCAGCGCGCCACCAAGAAGGATTGGCTCGGCCTCGCAGTGCTGGTGGTACCCATTCTCGTCGTGTCGATGGACATGTCGGTTCTCTATCTGGCTCTGCCGTTCATGACGGCCGATCTCGAACCCACCAGCAATCAGACGCTGTGGATTCTCGACATCTATGGATTTCTCCTCGCCGGCCTGCTCATCACCATGGGCTCTCTCGGTGACCGGATCGGCAGGCGCACCCTCCTGATGATCGGTGCAGTCGTGTTCGGTGCGGCCTCCCTCGCCGCGACGTTCTCCACGTCCCCCGAGATGCTTCTCGTCGCACGTGCCCTGTTGGGAATCGGCGGAGCGACCATCGCGCCGAGCACGCTGTCTTTGATACGCAACATGTTTCACGATCCCGCTCAGCGCAAGGAAGCCATCGGGCTGTGGACCGCAGGTTTTGCCGGCGGAGCGGCCGTGGGTCCTGTGATCGGAGGTGTTCTGCTGGAACACTTCTGGTGGGGCTCGGTGTTCCTGATCAACATTCCGATCATGGTGGTACTCTTCGTCGCCGCACCGCTGCTGGTGCCCGAGTTCAAGGATTCCGACCCCGGGAAATTCGATCCGATCAGCGTGATACTCGCGATCTCCTCGATGCTCTCGATCGTCTATGCAATCAAACACGGCGCGCAGGAGGGGATCGATGCGGCAACGATCACCACGGCCGTGCTCGGGCTGGCGCTGGGCACAGTATTCGTCATCCGACAACGGAAGGCCGCGAATCCGCTCATCGACGTGACGCTCTTCGCCGAACGGGCCTTCAGCGCAGCAGTTGTGGTGCAGTTCCTCGTCATCTTCGCCATGACCGGGTTCAGCCTGTTCGCCTCGCAGTACCTGCAACTCGTCGTGGGCCTCGGGCCGCTCCAAGCCGGGCTGTGGCTGCTCATACCTGCTGTAGCGGCGGCGGCCGGAGCCGTCCTTGCGCCGACACTGAGCAAGGTGATCAGAACCGGAACCATCATCGCCGGTGGCCTGCTGTTCATCGCCTTCGGTTGCGCAGCAATGGTGTTCGTCGCTGCCGACTCGGGCCTGCCGTTACTGCTCACCGGGATGGCGCTGTTGACGTTCGGTATCGGAGCGGCGTCGACCTTGAATTCGGACATCGTCCTCACCGCCGCCGCACCCGAGAAGGCCGGTGCCGCATCGGCACTGTCGGAAACCGGAGCCGAATTGGGCGGGGCCGTCGGCATCGCAATCCTCGGTACGATCGGCAGCACCGTCTACCGCCACCGCATGGACGACGCCATCCCCGCGGAGACGCCTGCCGAGATCGCCGATCCGGCACGAGAGACCATCGGTGGCGCCGTCGCCGTTGCCGACTATCTGCCGGAACCGTTCGGCTCGCAACTGACCGCCGTCGCCAACTCGTCGTTCATCGACGGCTTCAACCTGGCTTCAGGCGCAAGCGCCGGCCTGATGGCCGTCAGTGCAGTTGCCGTCTTCGTGCTGCTACGTCGTCAGACTGCGTCGGCGAGGTAGCGCGCCAACCACCGCGTCGCGGACTGGCCGTTCTCGACGTTGTTGCTCTGGTATTCCTGGTGAATTCCGGAGCGGTAGAACGCCTCGATCTCACGCTGACGCTGAGCGTTCGCCTGATCGGACAGCTGGCCCTGTAGCACCGGCAGACCACCGGCTGCTGCGAGGTCCGCGATCAGGGACTGCGCTTCCTGTGAGTATTGATCGGCGACGTTCGGCGAGGGGTTGGACGAGACCGCCAAGAAGCCGGCCAGCCGCGCGACGTAATCGTCCTTGGGCGTCGAGCAGTACAGATCGCCGACGGCGCAGAACGTTCGGACCACGGGGCTGACGTAACCGAATCCGCCGACGCGGGGTCCGCCGACACCGGTTCCGACCACGGGCGGCCCCACCAGAGCGTCGGTATCGGAGCGCTTCGGGTCGGAGATCAAGCCCACCGCCACCACCTTGTCCGCGGGCACGACGCCCACTCCGGTGCCGATGGCAGCGGCGAGATCGCCCGCCGCGTCGGCCCCCTGGCTGTATCCGATGATCCCGAGTTTCGTTGCCCCACAACGATCTGCCATGGCCTTGAGCATGCCGCCCGCGTTGGTGACGGCCGCAGCACGAGACTGCCCGTACACCTCGCCCTCCCAGGGGAACGCCGTGGCGGGATACGAGACGTAGTCGGTGCGGATGTCGCTACCGAGACGGTCGGTGACGTCGGTGAGCATCCCCGGCTTGGGGGCCGCGCCCGAGCTGGTCTCCCAGGTTCCCGGAATGGCCACGACGTACATCGTCGGGCAATCGGCTGGGTCCGCGACGGCGGGCGATGCCGCCCCGACGACCAGGCCGGACGCAACAGTTGCCGCGACGCCGATACCGGCGCAGATCTTCTTGACACTCATGGGGAGGGGGCCTCACTGGTGATCGAACGCTTCGTTGTTCGATCACCACAATGACAGCGGCCTGTGACCATCAGATGCCTACATGGTTAACGGACGTAACCGTGTGGCGGATGGTCGTGAAACGCAGACGAGCTCGAAGTTGTGGACGGAATCGCACGGTAATCCGTCCACAACTTCGAGCTCGGCGAAAAAACGCGACTTACCGCTGCGGTGCCTGGGTGGGCACGATCGGCGACGGCAGTGCGGTTGCTCCCTGCAGGAAGGTGTCGACGGCGGCCGCGCAGGAGCGGCCCTCGGCGATGGCCCACACGATGAGCGACTGGCCACGACCCATGTCTCCGGCGACGAACACGCCGGGGACGTTGGTGACCCACTCGTTGGTGCGCTCCACGTTGCCGCGCTGGTTGAAGTCGACGCCCAGGTCGGTCAGGAGACCGCCCTTGTCGGGTCCGACGAATCCCATGGCGAGCAGCACCAGATCGGCTTCGAGGGTGAACTCGCTGCCCTCGACCTTCTCGAACTTGCCGGCCTTGAACTCGACCTCACAGGCTTCGAGTGCGGTGACCTTGCCGTCCTCGCCGACGAAACGCTCGGTGTTGACGGAGAAGACGCGCTCGCCACCCTCTTCGTGTGCCGACGCGACGCGGTACATCAGCGGATACGTCGGCCACGGGGTGGACGTCGCACGCTCCTCGGGCGGTCGGGCCATGATCTCGAACTGGTGCACGCTCTCCGCGCCCTGTCGGTGCGAGGTACCCAAGCAGTCGGCACCGGTGTCGCCGCCGCCGATGATGACGACCTTCTTGCCCTCGGCGCTGACGGGCGGCGCAGCGAAGTCGCCCTGCTGGACGCGATTGGCGGGTGGCAGGAACTCCATGGCCTGGTAGATGCCGTCGAGTTCGCGGCCCTCGATGGGCAGGTCGCGCCAGGCGGTGGCACCGCCGGACAGCACGACCGCGTCGAACTGCTCACGCAGTTCGTCGGCCGAGATATCAACGCCCACATCGACGCCCGTGCGGAAGACGGTGCCCTCGGCCTCCATCTGCGCCAGCCGACGATCGATGTGGCGCTTCTCCATCTTGAACTCGGGGATGCCGTAGCGCAGCAGTCCGCCGATGCGATCGGCACGCTCGAACACCGTGACGGTGTGGCCGGCGCGGGTGAGCTGTTGTGCTGCAGCAAGTCCCGCGGGACCCGAGCCGACGACGGCGACGGTCTTACCGGTGAGGTGCGTCGGGTAGACCGGCGTGACCCAGCCCTCCTCGAAGGCCTTGTCGATGATCTCGACCTCGACCTGCTTGATGGTGACCGGATCCTGGTTGATGCCCAGGACACACGACGCCTCGCACGGAGCGGGGCACAACCGCCCGGTGAACTCCGGGAAGTTGTTGGTGGCGTGCAACCGATCGATGCTGTCGCGCCAGCGGTCCTTGAACACCAGGTCGTTCCACTCGGGAATCAGGTTCCCCAACGGGCAGCCGTTGTGGCAGAACGGAATACCGCAGTCCATGCATCGACTTGCCTGGGTGCGCAGAGTGTCCTTCGAGAAGTCTTCGTAGACCTCTTTCCAGTCCATCAGGCGCAGGTCTACGGGCCGCCGCTTCGGCACTTCGCGAACCGTGTTCTTCAGAAATCCCTGTGGGTCACCCACGAGCTGCCTCCATGATCGCTTCGTCCACGTCCGCGCCGTTCTTCTCGGCTTCGGAGATGGCCAGCAGTACCTTCTTGTAGTCGCGAGGCATGACCTTCACGAAATGGTTCACCTGCTGTGACCAGTCCGCGAGGATCCGCTCGGCCACCTCGGAGCCGGTCTGCTCCTGGTGACGGGTGACGATGTCCTTCAACCAGGTGAATTCGTCGCCCTCGAGCTCGTCGATGTCGACCAGCTCGGTGTTGAGGTTGGCCTCGAACGTCTTGTTCGGATCGAAGATGAACGCGACGCCACCGGACATGCCGGCACCGAAGTTACGGCCCGTCGCGCCGAGGATGACCACCTTGCCGCCGGTCATGTACTCGCAGCCGTGATCGCCGACGCCTTCGACGACGGCAACAGCACCCGAGTTACGAACGGCGAAGCGCTCGCCGACGACGCCGCGGATGAGAGCCTCACCGCTGGTGGCACCGAACAGGAAGACGTTGCCGCCGATGATGTTGTCCTCGGCGACGAATCCCTCGGGGGCATTCAGCGAGGGGCGCAACATCAGATGCCCACCGGAGAGACCCTTGCCGACGAAGTCGTTGGCGTCGCCGTGCAGACGCAGTGTCATACCGGAGGGCACGAACGCACCGAAACTGTTGCCGGCCGAGCCGGTGAACGTGATGTCGATGGTGTCGTCCGAGAGCCCGACGCCGCCGTACGCCTTGGTGACCTCGTGCCCGAGCATCGTTCCGACGGTGCGGTTGACGTTGGTGATCTTGGACTCGAAGACGACCTTCTCGCCCTTGTCCAATGCGTTGCGGCTGGCCGCGATGAGCTGCTGATCCAGAGCCTTGTCGAGGCCGTGATCCTGAACCCCGGTGTTGTAGAGGTTCTGGTTCATGAAAGCCGATTCGACCTCTTCGAGGATCGGCGACAGATCCAGCTTCGACGCCTTCCAGTGCTCCTTGGCAGCGGTGGTGTCGAGCAGACCCACCTGTCCGACGGCCTCGTCGAGTGTGCGGAACCCGAGCTCGGCCATGAGCTCGCGAACCTCCTCGGCGATGAACATGAAGAAATTCTCGACGAACTCGGGCTTGCCCGCGAAACGCTTACGCAGCAACGGGTTCTGCGTTGCAACGCCGACGGGGCAGGTATCGAGATGGCAAACACGCATCATGATGCAGCCCGAAACCACGAGCGGAGCGGTGGCAAAACCGAACTCCTCGCCGCCGAGCAACGCGGCGACCATCACGTCACGGCCGGTCTTGAGCTGACCGTCGACCTGCACGACGATGCGGTCACGAAGACCGTTGAGCAGCAACGTCTGCTGGGTCTCGGCCAAGCCGAGTTCCCACGGTCCACCTGCGTGCTTGACCGACGTCAGCGGCGTCGCGCCGGTGCCGCCGTCGTGACCCGAGATGAGCACCACGTCGGCGTGCGCCTTGGACACCCCGGCCGCGACCGTTCCGACGCCGACCTCGGAGACCAGCTTCACGTGGATGCGGGCCTGTGGGTTGGCATTCTTCAGGTCGTGGATCAGCTGCGCGAGATCCTCGATCGAGTAGATGTCGTGGTGCGGCGGCGGCGAGATCAGACCGACACCGGGCGTCGAGTGCCGAACCTCGGCGACCCACGGGTACACCTTGTGCGCTGGAAGCTGGCCGCCCTCACCGGGCTTGGCTCCCTGCGCCATCTTGATCTGGATGTCGGTGCAGTTGGTCAGGTAGTGCGAGGTGACACCGAAGCGTCCCGACGCGACCTGCTTGACGGCCGACCGTCGCCAGTCCCCGTTCTCGTCGGGGGTGAATCGCGAGACATCCTCGCCGCCCTCACCGGAGTTCGAGCGTCCGCCGAGACGGTTCATCGCGATGGCCAGGGTCTCGTGCGCCTCGGCCGAGATGGAGCCGTAGCTCATCGCACCCGTGGAGAATCGCTTGACGATCTCGCTGGCCGGCTCGACCTCGTCGATCGAAATCGCTTGTCGCTCTTCGGTCTTGAAGCGGAACAGACCGCGTAGCGACGCGAGGCGCTCGGACTGGTCGTCGACCATCTTCGTGTATTCCTTGAAGACGTCGTACTGACCGGTGCGGGTGGAGTGCTGCAGCTTGAAGACGGTGTCGGGGTTGAAGAGGTGGTACTCCCCCTCGCGGCGCCACTGGTACTCGCCGCCCGTCTCGAGCTCGCGGTGAGCGCGTTCCTGACGGTTGTCGAGGTAGGCGACCGCATGTCGCGCTGCGACGTCGTCGGCCACCTGATCGAGATCGATGCCGCCGAGGTGACTGTTGAGCCCGGTGAAGTACTCGTCGACCAGTTCCTGCGAGAGGCCGATGACCTGGAACAGCTGAGCACCGGTGTACGACGCGAGAGTCGAGATGCCCATCTTGGACATCACCTTGAGCACACCCTTGCCCGCGGCCTTGATGTAGTTGGCGACGGCCTTGTCGAACTCGATGCCGGTGAGTGCACCGCGCTCGATCATGTCCTCGATCGACTCGAACGCCATATACGGATTGACCGCTGCGGCACCGAAACCGATGAGCAGAGCCATGTGATGCACCTCGCGAGCGTCACCGGCCTCGATGATCACACCGACCTTGGTACGGGTCTTCTCACGAACCAGGTGATGGTGCACCGCGGAGGTCAGCAGCAGCGACGGAATCGGCGCGAGCTTCTCGCTGGACTCGCGGTCCGAGAGCACGATGATCCGTGCGCCGCCCGAAATAGCAGCGGAGACCTGAGCTCGAATGGCCTCCAACGACTTTCGGAGACCCTCGCCGCCCTCGGCAACCGGGTAGAGGCCGCGCACGACCACCGAACGAAGTTCTTCCTGCGTGCCTTCGTCGTTGATGTGCACGAGCTTGGCGAGATCGTCGTTGTGCAGGATCGGCTGCGGCAGCACGATCTGCTTGCAGCTGTCGGCGTTCGGGTTGAGCAGATCGCCCTCGGGGCCGATCGTGCCGCCGAGGCTGGTGACGATCTCCTCGCGGATCGCGTCGAGCGGCGGGTTGGTGACCTGCGCGAAAAGCTGCGAGAAGTAGTCGAACAACATCCGCGGGCGAGCCGACAGCACAGCGATCGGGGTGTCGGTACCCATGGACCCGATGGCCTCGGCACCGGCCTTCGCCATCGGCGAGACCAGCACGTTCAGTTCCTCGGTGGTGTACCCGAAGATCTGCTGCCTGATGAGAACGCGATCGTGCGGCATGTGCACGTGCGGGCGCTCGGGCAGATCGTCGATCGAGGTCAGACCCTCGTCGAGCCACTGCTGGTACGGATGCTCTGCGGCGAGCTCGTCCTTGATCTCGTCGTCGGAGACGATGCGTCCCTGTGCGGTGTCCACCAGGAACATCCGGCCCGGCTGGAGCCGAACCTTGCGGACGACCTTGGACGGGTCGATGTCGAGAACGCCGACCTCGGACGCCATGACCACCAAGCCGTCGTCGGTGACCCACAGCCGGCTCGGGCGCAGGCCGTTGCGGTCGAGGACCGCTCCGATGACGGTGCCGTCGGTGAAGCACACCGACGCCGGTCCGTCCCAGGGCTCCATCAGCGACGAGTGGTACTTGTAGAACGCCCGACGCGCGGGGTCCATGGACTCGTGCCGCTCCCACGCCTCGGGAATCATCATGAGTACGGCGTGCGGCAGGCTTCGTCCACCGAGATGCAGCAGCTCGAGCACCTCGTCGAAACGTGCTGTGTCACTTGCTCCGTGGGTGACCACGGGGAAGATCTTCTCGAGCGCCTCGGAGCCGCCGAACACGTCGGAGGTGATGAGCGCCTCGCGGGCGCGCATCCAGTTCTCGTTACCGGTGGCGGTGTTGATCTCGCCGTTGTGCGCGACGCGCCGGAACGGATGCGCCAGCGGCCACGACGGGAACGTGTTGGTCGAGAAGCGCGAATGCACAAGTCCCAGTGCGCTTTCCACACGCTCGTCCTGCAGGTCGAGGTAGAAGCCCTTGAGCTGAGGGGTGGTCAGCATGCCCTTGTAGACGAAGGTCTGCGAGGACAGCGACGGGAAGTACACGGTCTCGCGACCCGGGCCGTCCTTGCCCGCGCCCTCTTCGCCCAGCTCGTGCTCGACGCGCTTGCGGATCACGAACGCACGACGCTCCAGGTCGAGATCGGTGACCGATGCGTCGGGGGCGGCGAGAAACAGCTGACGGAAGGTCGGCATCGCGTCGCGAGCCAGCGCGCCGAGGGACGAGTCGTCGGTGGGAACCTCACGCCAACCGAGAACCGCCAGGCCCTCGCTCTCGACGATGCGCTCGACACCCTCGCAGGCGCGTGCCGCGTCGCTGCGGCCCTGCGGCAGAAATGCGACCCCGGTTGCGTAGGCACCGGGAGCGGGGAGCTCGAAATCTACGACGGCGCGGAAGAACGCGTCCGGAACCTGGATGAGAATGCCTGCACCGTCACCGGTGTTCGGTTCGGAGCCGGCGGCACCGCGGTGCTCGAGGTTGACCAGTGCGGTGATCGCCTTCTCGACGATGTCGCGACTGCGGCGACCGTGCATGTCCACCACGAACGCGACACCACAGGAGTCGTGCTCGTTGACGGGATCGTAAAGGCCTTGCGGGCCCGGAGTGTGCTTCATACCTAGCCTTCGGATAAGTCCAGCCTTGAAACTCGTCGGCGACGGTGTGGTGTAACCGGCTGCTCGAACGGCCTGCGGTGCGTCCTCGCCGTTGAAGCAGCACCTGTCGATCGTCGACGCTTTCCTCTGCACGGGCAGGTGGGCACGTGATAGAAAAGTGCGGGTCGAGGTGGATCCGGCCGTGGTGAGGCCGCTCCAACTACGAACGATAAGTCAGCACCTGGGTACCTCTGCAAATAAGGTAAGCCTATTGTGGGCTTTCACCTGCGATTTTCCTTACATTCGTCGGCGTATCGGCCCCCCTCTCGGGATGGCCGGCCGCGGCGGCCGAAAAGTACACGCATGTAAGACGATCGGGCTGAGACCGTATCGGAAAAAACTGGCCGCAGCGATCGAGATCAGCTGCGGCCAGTGTGGTGGGCGGAGGGGGACTTGAACCCCCACGTCCCGAAGGACACTGGCACCTGAAGCCAGCGCGTCTGCCATTCCGCCACCCGCCCGGGTGACGGCGAGAACACTAACACGCACCCTGCCGCGCTCGAAAATCGCGGGCTTGCGTCGTTCGGAGCGAACGGCGGCACGCGGTCTGCGTCGGCGGCACCGTATATCATGCTTGAAGCGCGACCTCGTGGTGACACGCGGCTGTCGCACTCTGCGCACCTGCAGGCACCACACGGTGGAGGAACACAGTGAGAGGAGGGGTCACGATGGGCATCGTTCAACGTTTCGAGCGCAAGCTCCAGGGCGCTGTCGGCGACGTCTTCGCCCGCGTGTTCGGCGGTGGCGTCGTACCGGCCGAGGTGGAAGCGGCGCTCCAACAAGAAGCGTCGGATCTGGTTCGGCCCCTCGACGGCGGCCATTACCTGGCACCCAACAGCTACGTGATCACCATCAACAGCTCGGACCACGACGAACTCGCCGGTGATCGGGAACTCACGGTCAAGGCATTTTCCCGCCACCTCGACGATTACATCCGTGATCAGGGGTGGCAGACCTACGGTGACGTGGTGGTTCGCTTCGAGCCGTCGCCCACTCTGCACACCGGTCAGTTCCGGGCCAGTGGCTCGGTCGACCCCGATGTGGGACGATCGGCGACTGCTGCACGAAATCCGTCTGCGCAGCACGGCGCGTCGGCCAAGCAGAACGTATCGGCCCAGCAAAACGTATCGGCCAAGCCGGCACCCAGTCCCGTCCCTTCAGCTACGCAGCGACCGTCTGCCCCACCGATGTCGATACCAGGAGCCGGCCACATGACGCAGAACCCAGGCTACGACCCGCAGCGCGACCCCGCGGACGGTCATCGTCCCGATCCGCGTGCTCGCAACGGTCACGCCGGTGGCCAGGATCCCCGCTACGCCGCGCGGGAGCAGAACGGCTACGACGCTCAGGCTTATGCGCCTGCCGATTACGATCCGCGCTACGACCAGCAGCCGTACAACGGTCAGGGCTACGACGAGCAGCAGCCGTACGCCGAGCAGGGTCAGGCATACAGCGCGGCAGGCGCTCAGGATCAGGGCTACGACCCGCACGCCTACGGCAATGCCAACGGTCAGGACCAGGGCTATGACGCCCAGGGCCACAACGCGCAGGGCTATGACGCCCAGGGGTACAACGCGCAGGGGTACGACGCCCAGGGCTACCAGTACAACGGTGCCGAGGGCGGCACCTACTCCGAGTCCCCGTACCAGGAGCAGGCCTACAGCGACCCGGCAGGGCAGTACGCCGAGCCCCAGGCCGCCGGATATCAGCAGCCTGGCTACCAGCAGCCTGCGTACGACTATCCACCTGCCCCGGCTGCCTACGGTCGTGGCTACCCGCAAGGCGCGGGCGACCGCAACGACGGGTACGGCTACGACCAGCCCGCCGCGTACGCCGGTCAGGCTCAGTCGCTCGCAGCCACACTGCAGCTCGAAGACGGCAGCGGCCGTTACTTCCAGCTCCGTGACGGTCAGAACATCATCGGCCGCGGCCAGGACGCGCAGTTCCGGCTGCCCGATACCGGTGTCTCCCGCCGCCACATCGAGATTCGCTGGGACGGCCGAGTGGCCATGCTCTCCGACCTCGGGTCCACCAACGGCACCACGGTCAACGGTGCCCCGGTTCAGGACTGGCAGCTGGCCGACGGTGACGTCATCAGGGCCGGGCATTCCGAAATTCTGGTCCGGATCGTCTGACATACGGGCTGCCAGGCACGAGCGATGTTCGACTCTCGTGCTCGTCCACCCGAATGTCGTCCACCCGCGCGGCTTCACCCTATGATGCTGCGAGACAACCATGTCTGCCGCGCCGCAACGTCGAGGCGTGTGGGGAGCAGGTCCGATCGCGAAGGAGGAGGTGAATCGTCGTGCAGGGATTGATTCTGCAATTGACCAGGGCGGGCTTCCTGCTTCTGCTGTGGTTCTTCGTCTGGGCCGTCCTTCGCACCCTGCGCAGTGACATCTACGCGGCCGCAGGCATGCGAGTACCAGCGCGCTACACCGGTGGCTCCAAAGTTCTTCCGTCGTTCAACAAGCAGAAGGTGGCCAAGTACCTCGTGGTGACCCAGGGCGGTCTCGCCGGAACGCGCATCTCGCTCGGTACGCAGCCCGTCCTCATCGGACGCGCAGACGATTCGACTCTCGTTCTGACAGACGACTATTCGTCCACCAGGCATGCACGTCTCTCACCTCGTGGCGGAGATTGGTACGTCGAGGACCTCGGCTCGACCAACGGGACTTACCTCGACCGAGCCAAGGTGACCACCGCAGTGCGGGTACCCCTGGGAACCCCGGTTCGTGTCGGCAAGACCGTGATCGAGTTGCGCCCGTGACCCTCGTTCTCCGCTATGCCGCCCGCAGCGACCGCGGTCTGGTCCGCTCCAACAACGAGGACTCCGTGTACGCCGGAGCTCGGCTGTTGGCACTGGCAGACGGTATGGGCGGTCACGCTGCCGGTGAAGTGGCCTCGCAGTTGATGATCGCCGCGTTGGCCCACCTCGACGACGACGAGCCCGGTGAGGATTTGCTGGGCAAGCTCGAGGCGGCCACCCGTGAAGGCAACGCGTCCATCGCCGATCAGGTCGAGGACGAGCCCGAGCTCGACGGCATGGGCACTACCTTGACAGCAATCCTGTTCGCGGGCAAGCGAATCGGGCTTGTTCACATCGGCGACTCACGCGCATACATGCTGCGCGACGGATCGCTCACCCAGATCACCCGCGACGACACCTTCGTCCAATCACTCGTCGACGAGGGCCGCATCACCGCCGAGCAGGCGCACACGCACCCGCAGCGATCGCTGATCATGCGTGCCCTCACCGGCAACGAGATCGAGCCGACGCTGACCGTCCGAGAGGTGCGAGCAGGCGACCGGTACCTGCTGTGCTCCGACGGCCTGTCCGATGTCGTCAGCGACGAGACCATCGAGAACACGATGAACGAGGGCGAAACCGGTCCCTGCGCCGATCGTCTCATCGAACTCGCACTGCGCAGCGGTGGACCGGACAACGTGACGGTCGTCGTCGCCGACGTCATCGACCTCGACTACGGACAGAGCCATCCCATCCTCGGTGGCGCCGCCAGCACCGAGGACGAGGAGGACGCTCCTCCCCCCAACACCGCAGCAGGACGCGCCGCGGCGATGCGACCGCCTCGCTCGACGCCCAAGCGCGTCACCACACCGGTGGTCACCCCCGAGAAGAAGTCGCACAAGCTGCGCTGGACGCTGATCGCCCTCACCCTGGTGTTGCTCGCCGCAATCGGTGCGCTCGTTGCCAATTCGATCATCAAGGGCAACTACTACGTCGGCGCCGACAACAGCAAGGTCACGGTGCTGCGGGGCCTCCCCGGCTCGGTGCTGGGGTACTCGCTGCAGAGCGTGGAACTGACCGGATGCCTCGACGGCGATGGTGCCGTCACGTTGACCGCCCCGGACGCTGCGCCTGCTGACTGCATTCCGTTCGAGATCGACGACCTTCTGCCTGCCGCACGCGAGCAGGTCACGGCCGGGCTACCGTCGGGATCGCTGAACGATGCGCGCGGCCAGGTGGAGCGGTTGGCTTCCGGTGATCTGATGCAGGTGTGCGAGACCGAGCCCGTGGTCACGACAACGGTCGAGCCCGCGCCGACGACGATCATCCCGCCGCCCGGTGTGCCGTTGCCTCCGGCCGCCCCTGAGGCCGCCCCGACCACCACCGCGGTGCCGACACCGACGGTTCCGCAGATTCCCGGCCAGAACTGCAGGACCGGTACTCGATGAGTTCCCCCACCTCCGCCGGAGGGTCCTTTCCGAGTCCGCCCGGGGGGTTCGCTCCGGCACCGATCCAATCGAACCGGCGCGGAGTCGAGTTGCTGCTGCTCGGGGCCGCGGTCCTGATCACCACGATCTCGCTGGTGTTGGTCGAGGCCAGCCAGGAACAGACCATCACCTGGGATCTGGCGAAGTACGCGCTCGCGTATCTCGCGCTGATGACGGTGGCGCACTTGGCCGTACGACGCTTCGCGCCTCACGCCGATCCGCTACTGCTCCCGATCGTGGCACTCCTCAACGGCCTCGGTCTGGTGCTCATTCACCGACTCGACCTCGCCGATCAGCAGCAGGCGCAGTATCTCGGTAATCCGATCCCCTCACCCGATGCCAACCAGCAGGTGCTGTGGACGACACTGGCGATCGCCGGTTTCGTGGCGTTGCTGGTGCTGTTACGCGACTACCGCACCCTGGCCCGCTACGGCTACACCGTCGGTCTCGCCGGCCTGATTCTTCTCGCAATCCCGGCGATGCTGCCGTCCGCATTTTCGGAGGTCAACGGGTCGAAGATCTGGATCCGGCTGCCCGGCTTCAGCATTCAACCCGGTGAGTTCGCGAAAATTCTGCTGCTCATCTTCTTCGCTTCGCTGCTGGTCGCCAAGCGCGAGTTGTTCACCGTCGCGGGCAAGCACGTGCTGGGTATGGACTTTCCGCGAGCCCGCGATCTGGGTCCGATCCTGGTCGTCTGGATCGTCTCGGTCGGAGTGCTGGTATTCGAGAAGGACCTCGGCACGTCGCTGCTGATCTTCGGAACCGTGCTGGTGATGATCTACATCGCGACCGAGCGGGTCGGCTGGTTGATCATCGGGTTCGGCCTGCTGATCGTCGGATTCCTGTTCGCGTATCAGGTATTCGGCCACGTCAAGATCCGAACCGACACTTGGCTGCACCCGTTCGACGACTACAACGACACCGGATATCAGATCGTCCAGTCGATGTTCAGCTTCGCCACGGGCGGCTTGGCGGGTACCGGCCTCGGAAGCGGTCGACCGTCCCAGGTGCCGTTCGCCAAGACCGACTTCATCATCGCGACCGTCGGCGAAGAACTCGGCCTCATCGGCCTGACCGCAGTGCTGATCCTGTACTTGCTGTTCATCATTCGCGGCATGCGCACCGCGCTGGCCGTCCGGGACAGTTTCGGCAAACTGCTGGCCGCCGGCTTGTCGTTCACGATCGCAATCCAGCTGTTCGTCGTCGTCGGTGGCGTCACCAAGCTCATTCCGCTCACCGGCCTCACCACGCCGTATCTGTCCTACGGAGGATCTTCGCTTCTCGCCAACTACCTGCTTCTCGCATTGCTGATCAAGATCTCCGATGCGGCCCGTGAGCCGGCAACCCCCAAGAAGAAGCCCGCTCCTGCAACACCTATCGCGGACGCGCCGACCGAAATGGTGAAGCGCCCATGAACACTCCTCTACGCCGCGTGTCCATCGCTGTGATGGTCATGGTCGTCGCGTTGCTCGCCAACGCCACCTACCTCCAGGTCATCAAGGCCGACGATCTGCGAACCGACCCACGCAACTCACGGGTGTTGCTCGACGAGTACTCCCGCCAGCGCGGTCAGATCTCGGCGGGCGGCCAGGTTCTCGCGTCCTCCGTCGCGACCGACGACCGCTACAAGTACCTGCGTACCTACCCGCAGAACTCGATCTCTCCGGCCAGCCCGCAGGCCAACGCGCCGATCACCGGCTACTACTCGATGCTGTACTCGAGCAACGGCCTCGAACGGGCCGAGGACCCCGTGCTCAACGGATCCGACGACCGCCTTTTCGGCGGGCGATTGTTCGACCTCATCTCCGGCCGAGATCCGCGTGGCGGCAACGTCGTCACCACCATCGACCCCGTCGTCCAGCAGGTCGCATACGACCAGCTCACAGCCAAGGGCTACACCGGTTCGGTGGTGGCACTCGATCCCGCCACCGGCAACGTGCTGGCCATGGCCAGCACCCCCAGCTACGACCCCAACCTGCTGGCCAGCCACGACGGCAGCACCACAACGACGGCGTGGGAGAACCTGAGCAACGACCCGAACAAGCCGATGGTGAACCGTGCGATCTCGCAGACCTACCCGCCCGGCTCCACCTTCAAGGTGATCACCACCGCCGCCGCACTCGAGTCGGGTGCGACGCCTGATACCCAGCTCACAGCCGCGTCGAACATCACGTTGCCGGGAACCTCGACGACACTCGAGAACTACAACGGTTCGACGTGTGGCGGCGGCCAGACGGCAAGCCTGCGCGAAGCGTTCGCACGGTCGTGCAACACCGCCTTCGTCGAGCTGGGCATCGACACCGGTGTGGACAAGATGCGCGACGCCGCGGCTGCTTTCGGTATCGGCGAGGACACCTCCATTCCGCTCCCCGTGGCCGACAGCACAATCGGCGCGATCGACGACGACGCGGCCCTCGGCCAGTCCAGCATCGGCCAACGCGACGTTGCGCTTACCCCCTTGCAGGACGCCGTCATCGCCGCCACGGTCGCCAACGGCGGCGTACGGATGGCCCCGAACCTGGTGCAGCAGCTGCAATCTCCCGACCTGTCCGACCTGTCGAGCTACCAGCCGAAGTCCATGGGAGAGGCCATCAGCTCCGATACCGCTGCGACCCTGACCGATCTGATGATCGGCTCCGAGAACAACACCAGTGGCGAGGGAAAGATCCCCGGAGTTCAGATCGCCTCGAAAACCGGTACCGCAGAACATGGTTCCGATCCACGCAACACCCCACCGCATGCCTGGTATATCGGATTCGCGCCCGCGAACGATCCCAAGGTCGCCATCGCAGTCATCGTCGAGGACGGCGGAGACCGAGCGTTGGCCGCAACCGGTGGATCCGTGGCCGCACCCATCGGGCGGGCCGTCATCGCAGCCGCATTGCAGGGGAGGTGAACGTAAGGTGCCATTGAGCAACGGGGCCGTCATCGCCCAGCGTTATCGACTGCTGCGCCTCATCGCCACCGGCGGTATGGGTCAGGTGTGGGAGGCGATGGACAATCGTCTGGATCGCCGAGTGGCCGTCAAGGTACTCAAGGCCGAGTTCTCCGAGGACCCGGAGTTCTTGCAGCGCTTCAGGTTCGAGGCCCGGACCACAGCGCAGCTGAACTACCCAGGGATCGCCGGGGTCTACGACTACGGCGAGACCCGTGACGGTGCAGGCGAATCGCTGGCCTACCTCGTGATGGAACTGGTCAACGGTGAGCCGCTCAACGCCGTGCTCGGCCGCATGTCGAGGTTGCCGCTCGGCCATGCCCTGGACATGCTCGAGCAGACCGGTCGCGCCCTGCAGATCGCACATACGGCCGGCGTCGTGCACCGTGACGTCAAGCCCGGCAACATCCTGATCACCCCCACCGGGCAGGTCAAGATCACCGACTTCGGCATCGCCAAGGCCGTCGACGCGTCCCCGGTGACCAAGACCGGGATGGTCATGGGCACCGCGCAGTACATCGCCCCCGAGCAAGCGCTCGGCGAGGAGGCCACCTCGGCCTCGGACGTCTACTCGCTCGGCGTCGTCGGATACGAAGTGCTCGCAGGCACGAGGCCGTTCGTCGGAGACGGAGCCCTCACCGTCGCGATGAAACACGTCCGCGAACAGCCGGCACCGATGCCGGTCGACCTGCCGCCTGCCGTTCGCGAACTCATCGAGATCACGATGGTCAAGGACCCGGCCACGCGTTATGCCAACGGCGGCGAATTCGCCGACGCGGTCGCCGCGGTCCGTGCGGGTCGCCGACCTCCTGCACCCGGGAACTCCCGCGGCTCGGGCACCGGCCGGGTCATGATGCCGGGCGTCGTGCCGAGTCCGCAGCCGCCGTCGAGCACCCAGATGATGCCGACGTCCCAACGCGAGTACCGCGGACCCGCCACCGGAACGGCTGCCGCAGCTGTACCGGAGCCCACCGGAATGTCGTCGGCCCAGAAGGCACTCGCCTGGGGTGGCGGCGCCCTGCTGCTTCTCGCCATCCTGATCGGCGGTTACGTACTGCTGACCGGGGGCAGGGACGACACGCAGACACCGTTCGTACCGCCGACCACCACGACGCAGCCGGTCACGACCACTCGGACGACCACCGAGCCGACGACGACCACCACCGAAGAAACGACCACCGAAGAAACGACCACAACAACCACCACCACGACCACCGAACCCACCACCACCACGACGAGCCCGACCACGACGTCGGAGGAGCCGACGCAGACGACGACTACTACCCCCCGGCCGCTATTCGAGAATCCGTTTCAGCAAGAGCCACAAGGACAACGATGACGACTCCCCGTACGCTCTCCTCTCGCTACGAGCTGGGCGAGATACTCGGTTTCGGCGGTATGTCCGAGGTTCATCTGGCTCGAGACACCCGACTCGACCGCGACGTCGCCATCAAGGTCCTGCGCGCCGATCTCGCCCGCGACCCCACGTTCTATCTGAGGTTCCGACGCGAGGCCCAGAACGCTGCTGCCTTGAACCACCCCGCCATCGTCGCCGTGTACGACACCGGTGAAGCCGAGACCGAAGCCGGTCCGCTCCCGTTCATCGTCATGGAATACGTCGACGGCGACACCCTGCGCGACATCGTTCGCGGCGAAGGACCCATGCCACCGCGCCGAGCCATGGAGGTCATCGCCGACGTCTGTGCCGCACTCGATTTCAGCCACCGCAACGGCATCGTGCACCGCGACGTCAAGCCCGCGAACATCATGATCAACAACGCCGGCGCTGTGAAGGTGATGGACTTCGGCATCGCGCGCGCCATCGCCGATTCCTCGTCGCCGATGACCCAGACCGCCGCCGTGATCGGAACCGCGCAGTACCTCTCGCCCGAACAGGCTCGCGGCGAGCAGGTCGACGCTCGATCGGACGTCTACTCGCTCGGCTGCGTGCTGTTCGAGATCCTCACCGGAGAACCACCGTTCAAGGGGGACTCCCCGGTCGCCGTCGCCTACCAGCACGTGCGCGAGGATCCCCAGCTACCGTCCCTGGTCAACGACACAGTGCCGCGCGAACTCGACTCGATCATTCTCAAAGCGATGGCCAAGAACCCGGCCAACCGCTACCAGAGCGCTGCCGAGATGCGAACCGATCTGGTTCGCGTTCTCGGCGGTCAACGGCCGAGCGCGCCGATGGTGATGAACGACGAGGACCGCACCACCATTCTGGGGTCGGTCGACTCCCGTCAGGCCGACTTCTCCGGGCGGGACAAGCCCGCTGAGGCCGCCGAAGCATCGCGCCCTTCGCGACACACCGGACCCGACGACCAACCGAAGAACCGACGCGGCCTGAAGATAGCGCTCGCCTCACTCGCGGCCGTGGTCGTCGTCGCGATCGTCGGTGCCTTCCTGTGGTCGCTCGGTCCCGGTGCGGACCCCAAGACCGTCACGGTGCCGACCGTCGTCGGACTGGCCGGGGATGAAGCCCAACGCCAGCTCGAAGACATCGGACTCCGCGTCACGATCCAGGAGAAGCCCGATGCGTCGGTGCCGGAAGGATCTGCGATCGGTACCAATCCGGCGGCCGGGTCGCAGACCGAGTCACCCGGAGCCATCTCGCTCGACGTGTCCTCCGGACCTCAGCAAGTGCAGGTTCCGCGACTGACCGGTCGAACGCAGCAGCAGGCGTCCGACGCGTTGAACGAGGTGGGACTCGAACTCGATCCCACCATCGCCCGCGCACCGTCGACGCCGGAGAACCTCGACAAGGTCGTCGAGCAGAATCCGTCGTCGGGCGTGAGCATGAACGCCAACTCACAGGTGCGCATCACCCTGGGATCCGGACCGGCGCAGGTACGCATACCCAACGTCGTCGGCCAGCTCGTCGACGTCGCACAGCCGAATGTGGAGGGTGCCGGCCTCCGCGTGCAGGTCCAGAACATCGATTCCTCGCAGCCGGTGGGTCAGGTCGTCTCGACCGATCCCGCAGGCGGCACCAACGTCGCCGAGAACACCGTCGTCACGTTGCGGGTTTCCAACGGAGACAAGATCCCGATGCCGGACCTGTCCGGCCTCACCGATGCACAGGCTCTGACGGCACTGCAAACGGCGGGATGGACCGGAACGGCGTCGAACCTGTCGGCGTCGAGGCAGGCGACGCTAGACCCACTGATGGTCGGGCGAATCGTCAACCAGGCTCAGCCTGCCGGCTCCGAGATCAGCAAGACCGACACGATCACCGTGAGCATCGGTGCGTTGGGGATTCCCACCGGCTAGTAGGCAACTCAGGCGAAGGCTTCGGATACCTGAGCTTCGAGCTTGGCGACGAGGCCGGCGTCGGTCGGCATGCCGCAGACGGCGAGCCAGTTGGCCAGCATGCGGTGCCCGCCCTCGGTGAGGATGGATTCCGGGTGGAACTGAACCCCGTGAATCGGCAGCTCGGTGTGCCTCATCGCCATCACGAGACCCGATTCGGTGCGACCGATTATCTCGAGTTCCGCCGGAATGGTGTCTGCACGAACGGTCAGTGAGTGGTACCGAGTGGCGGTGAAGGGATCGCTCATCCCCTCGAGAACTCCGACGCCCGAATGATGCACCAGGCTGGTTTTTCCGTGCAGCAGTTCCGGGGCTTTCTCGACGGTCGCACCGAATACGGCTCCGATGGCCTGGTGGCCGAGACAGACTCCCAGCAGCGGCGTCTTCGCGCGGGCGGCGGCCGACACCAGATCCATCGTGGCACCAGCCCGCTGCGGTGTTCCCGGCCCAGGGCTGAGCAGAATGCCGTCGAACTGGACCGCGACCGCTTCGCGGTCGGTGAGGCGTACGTCGTCGTTGCGCCAGACCTCGACATCGACGTTCAGCTGGCCCAGGTACTGGACGAGGTTGAAGACGAAGCTGTCGTAGTTGTCGACGACGAGAATACGCATGTCGACAGCGTACTCAGCGTGGCTGCGCGTACCGCATGCGCACCGATTCGGTGTAGGCCGGCACAGAGATGTCCGCGGAGGTCGCGACGTCGTAGCGCAGGCCGTAGCGCAGCGCGTACTGCTCGTACAACCGCACGCCGGGCTCGTTCTGCAACGCTGCGCGCAGCCGGTCATGGTCACCGATCGCCGTCATCACGTACGGCGGACTGTATGTCCGGCCGCCGAGCAACAAGGTGTTGCCGATGCAGCGCGGAGCAGACGAGGCCACCAGGCGCTGATCCTGCATCGCGATCGCCGACGCGCCGCCGGCCCACAACGCGTTGAGCACGCTCTGCACATCGACCTGATGGACCACCAGATCGTCGGGCGAGGCGTCGGATGCATATGCGCCGTCGGGACCCCGGGGAGCGTCGGCCATCGTCACGGTCAGTCCGGCACCGGACGCGGCCTCGCGCCCAGCCGCGTCGGCGAGGGAATCGATACGCGCCAACGCATCGGCGACGTCGGTATCGCCGGAGGCGGTGCGCTGCTGGATCGTGTCGACCTGTTGCTCGAGCAGGTCCCTGTTGCCTCGGGCATCCTCGCTGCTGGCACGAGCCGCGTCGACGAGATCGGCGAGACGAGTGGTGTCCCCGCTGCGCAGTTCGGTGCCGTCCGAAATATGTCTGGTGGTACCGAGCAGTAGACCGACGACCGCACACACCGCGACGGCGAGAACCCACCAGCGGGTGTCGGCGCGGGTCGATCGTCGTGTCACGGGTGCTCGCAATTTGTCCGGTGGGTCGGTGCTGGGCTCACCTGGGTTAGCGTGTACAGCAACCGGGTCGGTGACTGTCACGGTCCTCGAGGAGACAATAGCCTGGGGATGCGCGACTCCTGCCGATCCACAGGTTCCCGTCGTCAGTTGTCCACAGGTCGGTCGCAGGACCGACAGCCGTCAAGAACGCGAAGAGGAAGCAATGCCGAAGTCGAAGGTACGGAAGAAGAACGACTACACGATCAACCCGGCGAACCGCACGCCGGTGAAGGTCAACGCCGGACCGTCTCCGGTCTGGTACGTGGTCCTGATGCTGGGATTCATGCTGGTCGGCCTGCTGTGGCTGATCGTCTACTACCTCGCCGCGGACGACATCGCATTCATCGGAAACCTCGGCGCCTACAACTTCTTGATCGGCTTCGGCTTCATGGTCGTCGGGCTCGTCATGACCATGCGGTGGCGCTGACAGTCGAGCGAGTTACACCGATGTCATTCATCCCCAATGTGGATAAACCCTGTGGATAACTTTTCGAACGATCCACAGGGTGTGTACGAAGAGCGCTGGGCAACACCCGTCGTTGCCATCGGAGCACTGGTGGTGGGCGGTTTTGCCCTCGGAATCGGTGCCCTGCTGTCCTCCACCGATGCCGCCGGAACGTTCCTCGTCGGCGTGGCAGCCGTCGGAATGTGGGTGATTGCGGCACTCGCCGCCGCACAGCGTCCCCGCCTGGCCATCACGCGCGACGGATCGCTGACGATGAAACGCCTCGGCGGCGTACGCACGTACTCCCGCGCCGACATCGTGCGCGTCAAAATCGTGCGCTACCCACGACTCGGCCGACGCGTCCCGATGCTCGAACTCGACATCCGCCCACCCGGCGAGGACGACGACCGACTGATCATCTTCGGCAGATGGGACCTCGGCACCGACCCGCGGGACGTATTCGATGCGCTGGACATACACGGTCTGGTGCCACCCAACGCCTGAAAGCCGAGCGGCCCGGGGTACTCGATGTGACGTTCAGTGGCCTTTTCGGGGGTCAATGGCACATCTAGTGGACCTACGGAGGGCCGAAGGCGGACAGGGAACTGTCAGATGCCCATCTGCGCGCGGAGGTCGAGCATTCGCACCGCGATGATGCCGAGGGTCACCAGAGCGACCGCGATCACCGAGATCCAGGCCATGGACACGCCGGCCGAGGTTCGTGAACTTTCCGGCCCGCGGCGTCCGTTGGGGAGAAACACCAAACCCGCGGTGGCGGCAGCACCGGCGACGAGTCCGCCCATGTGACCCCACAGCGAGATGCTGGGGATCGAGATGCTGATGAAGATGTTGAGCGCGATGACGATCAGAACCGGTGCCGGGCTTCGCTTGAGCCTGAGCAGGATGACGGCCTGGGCACCCAGTAGCCCGAATACCGCGCCGGAGGCGCCGGCGGTGAGAGACAGCGGGTTCTCGAACACCATGACCGACGCGCTACCGCCGAGCAGCGACAGGAAGTAGACAGCGAGATACCTGCTGCGGCCCAGGACCAGTTCGACATCGCGACCGATGAGATAGAGCGCGAACATGTTGACCAGCAAATGAATCGGCCCGATGTGAACGAATCCATTACCGATCAGGCGAAACACATCGCCCTCGGCCACGAGCAAACTGTTCAGAGACCACGCCTGAGCCACAGCAGAGCCGGTGAAATTGCTGGTGACATTGCCGGACTGAGCGGCGGTGATGCCGAAGACCACGACGTTGATCGCGATCAGGGCGTAGGTCAACGGGGTCTTGGCAGATCGCGTGACCGGCGCTCCGGCGACAGTCTGCGCAGTGCGGACGTTCTTGTTGCCTTCCCGCACACAATCGACGCAATGCTGACCTACAGCGGCGGCCTGCAGACACTGCGGGCACGCCGGGCGACCGCAGCGGGAGCACGCCAGACCCGTGGGGCGATCAGGATGTCGGACGCACACCGACTGGGGTGGGTTGGGTTGGTCGCCGTACGGGCCACCCCAGCCGGGGTTCGTCATCGTGAATCTTTCTGTGGAACTGGATCAGGCAATCGTGACGCTGTTGATGACGACCTCGTCCACTGGACGATCGCCGCGGCCGACCTGCGTGCTCGAGATCGCGTCGACGACCTTCTTGGACGCCTCGTCGGTGACCTCACCGAAGATGGAGTGCTTGCGGTTGAGGTGCGGGGTCTTGCCGGTGGTGATGAAGAACTGCGAGCCGTTGGTGCCGGGGCCTGCGTTCGCCATGGCCAACAGGTACGGGCGATCGAACGAGAGCTCGGGGTGGAACTCGTCCTCGAACTTGTAGCCCGGTCCACCGGAGCCGGTGCCGGTCGGGTCGCCGCCCTGGATCATGAAACCGTCGATGACGCGGTGGAAGACTGCGCCGTCGTAGAACGGTCCGGTCTTGGCACCCGACGCGTTCTGCGTCGTGTATTCCTTCGACCCGTCCGCGAGACCGACGAAGTTCGCGACGGTCTTGGGGGCGTGATTGCCGAACAGTTCGATGACGATGTCGCCGCGGTTGGTGTGCAGCGTTGCCGTTTGGGTCTTGTTTGGTGAAGTCACGTCCACCATCGTGCCATCTCGAGCGACCGGGTAGTTCACAGGTGGTGTATCAGGAGGGTCGATCGGGGTGCTGTTGTGGAACAGTGAGGGTATGACGAGCACTACGAAAACCGAGCAGGTTCACTCCTCCACCGGCGCGGCGGCATCGACGCTGCTCGGTGCCGCTTCTGCCGTGAGCAAGGGCCCTGCCGGAGTGGGTCTGCTGCTCGCCAAGCGCGGCTACGGTCTGGCACGCAAACAGGCTGCACAGCGCCGCGCCGCGACTGCGGAACGGATCATCGAGGCCAACCTCACCAGGACTGCTCTGACGGTCGAACCGAAGTCGGGAAACAAGCGCCGCGTGCTGGTGTTCGGAGTTGCCGCTGCTGTTATCGGTGGTGTCGTGTTCTACCTCGGCCGTCGTCGAAACGAGGTACCGCCGCCTGCCGACGTTCCGCCGAGCCTGGACGACTACGCCGACGGCTCGTCATAGATACAGAATCTTCTGCAGTAGGTCGAACAGGGCCGGCCTGGTTCTGATCACGGCGTCCTCGCTGCGGTCGGCGACGACAAGGGCGGTGTTGTACCGACTGGTCGATCCTTCGGCAAAGTAGTCGCTGTGACCGATCGATCCGCTGCGACCGTCGGATCCATCGGTCGAGAGCAGCGTGACCCCGTCCAGCGTGCCTGGATCACGGCCGAAGGCACCGAGGTCGGCGACGATGTCGCCGAATGCTTCGCCCGTGAACACGTGTCCGTCGGGTAACCGAAGATCCGAGACCGTGTGCGTGCCCAATCCTGGGGATCCGAGCGCCACGAACTCGTCGGCCCCGGTGTCGGCTCGAAGCGCCGACGCTGCGGTGAGCGACCCGTAAGAGTGGGCAAGCACCGACAGGTGCGGATCGCTCGCACGCGCTGCGTCGAGTCCGTCCAGAAACGGACCGAGCCGATCTGCCCCTGCGTCGGCCGCGATCGCGGACATCACGGTTCGGTTGGGATCGAGTAGGCTCCAGCCGAGCTGGGGGGCCTGGTAGTTCATCCACGTCACGACCGCCGCACTCTCGTCCTGACCTCCTGGAAGCAGTTGCTGCACAGTCGATTTCAATCCGTCCATATCGCCGTCGTAGCTCTCGATGTCGCCGTGCACGGTCGAACCGAGACCAGGTACGAACACGGCCACATGAGTAGCTGTATCGACATCACCCACCGCAACAGCCGCTGTGGTCTCCTCGTACGAAGAGTTGTCCAATACCAAAAGTTGCCGATCTCCCTGCGCCAGTACAGATTCGATCGCAACGAGCGACTCGAGTCTTTTACGCGTCTGTTCCAGCCCCGCATCCGCGTCGCTGAAGATTCCTCCGAACACGTTGTTGTCCAGCTCTTTCCGCAGCTCGGCCTCGGCCGTGAGGAGGCGAACACGCTCGGCGGCCAGAACCCGCCGGTTGGCACTGTCTCGCACTCGACCCGGCAGACCGTCGAGATTGCCGATGAGCCCTGGTTGCTCCACCATCAGCATGGTTCGTACGGCAGGCGAGAGCGCGCTCCAGAACGCGGAATTGGCAGCCGGCGTTGCGCCCGGAGTCACCGAGGCCGCAACTGCGGTCGAGACCTCCATCTCCGGGGTTCCCCCGGCAAGGCGTCGAGCAAGGGTTTCGTCGAAAGCCGTTGCTGTGCTGATCAACTGAGAGATTCGCGCCGCCAACTCCTCACGGAGACCACGGCGGTCTCGCATCGTCGACCACAGGTCCGAAAGCGCTACCGAGTACGACGCGACCGTGTCGGTCACCGAACCGTCGGAGTCGATTCCGAACCGAGATTCGCCGGCCTCCTGCTCCACGGCGCGCAGAGCTGCGATCAGACTCGCCATATCGATAGAGGCGTCGGCGACACAGCTCGCGATCCGAAGCAGCTCATCGGAGGAAGCGCGGACATCGGATCGGACGCCTCTCATCGCCTCTCGGGCAGCGTCAGCGGCCGCACCGACCCATTCGTCGCCGAACACGGCGTCCACGGACGAACCATGCACGACGACCAGTTCGCGCCACTGCCGCATCAGACCGTCGGAGGCAGTGATCAACTCACGGCTGTTCCACGATCTGAACTCGTCGAGTGTGACCATAGTGAATCCCCCGCAGCGTCGTCGTATCCGACGAGTCAACGCGACAGGCGAGTCCCGCTATGAAATCTATCCCCAGCCTGTGGATGAAATCTGGGGATCAAGGCATGCTGGGGATGAGCGTCCTGTGCACGTCACCGCGCGATTCTGTGAACCGGTCCGCTGAAGCCGTCTCCTGGGTCGGTAGGACGGCTGGTCCGAGGCGGCCTGCTCCGCTTCGCCCGGTAGAGATCTGCATCGGCTGCCCGGTAGATCTCACCCCAACGACGACCCGCGGGCATGCACGCCAGGCCGACGCTCCACTCGGCCCGATGGGCACGGCGCAACCGATCGATGATCTGCAAGGCTTCTTTCTCGAGGACCCCGGGCATGAACAACACGAACTCGTCTCCACCGAGGCGACCGAGAACATCTCGTTTGGTCAGCTGCCCTTTCCACGCTTTCGAGACCCGAGTCAGGAGTACGTCGCCCGCGATGTGGCCGTACTCGTCGTTGATCTCCTTGAAATTGTCGAGATCGAGCACCGCCAGGCTGACCGAGAGTCCACGGGCGGCGCAGGCCGGAAGCATCTTCTCTATCTTGGACTCGAAACCGAAGCGGTTGAGAAGTCCGGTCAATGCGTCGTGGGTCGAGAAATACCGCATCCGGCGTGCGAAGACGCCGAACACCTCGGTCGCACCGACAATTCCGAGAGCGACGAGAATATAAGAGATGAACGGTGTCCCGTACGGCGCGATCGCGGCACCGATCACTGCTGAAACAGCAAGCACCGCAACCCAGATGCCGGCGTTGCGCTCGGACCAGAAGGCGCCGATATGCATTCCGAGGAACATCGCGGCCTGCACACAGATCAAGAAGGCAGGCATGGTGTCGCTGCTACCCAACGCACATGCGAGTCCCACCACCGACAGGGCGGTCGCACAACCCACCGCTCGTTTGGGGCTCGGCACACCCGCCCGCACCAGAACCACGATCGCCAGTGGACCCATGACCAAGGCCAGCGCCGCCAGAACCTGCTGGGGGCCGGAAAGATTGGACCACGATGCGACGGCGCTCGCGGCGTACAGGACGGTGGTCACAGCCGCGAATACCGCGAGCATGCGGCCGGACTCGTCGAACCTCGGCCTGCTCACCAGTCGGTGCCGGTTGCGTCGGGCGATGCCTGCTCGTGCTCGTGGCAACGCTCACCGAACCGGACCACACCACTCACCTGATACCCCCCAGGCACCATCGGCCCTCCCCACGCACTACGGCCATCGCCTCACATGACCCAACGATGCCCGGACTCTAACACCTTCGAGGCGCGACCACGATTCTGCGCAGAGGAGACGCAGCAGGTCAGGATGCCTTCTCGGCGCGCGCAGCCTCCCTGGCGAGCAATCGATCCCTGGACTCCTCGAACTTGGTCGCCTTGGACTCCAAGTCCTCGACGAATGCGGCCAGCCGATCGCGATCCCGCTCGCCCTCACCCGTGAAATCGTTGCGCTCGAAGATATTCCACTTTCGCAGCACCGGCATCAGCACTTCGTCCAGATGTTGCCGGAGGTCGTAGATTCCGTTCTTGGCCAGAATCATGGCGTTCTTGCGGAAATTCGGCATGTTCAGGCCAGGCATCTGGAAGTCCGTTGCGACATCGGCGATGGCGCGAACCATTTGATCGGGCACGAGATCCAACGACGCCTCACCCAGGTTCCGATAGAAGATCATGTGCAGATTCTCGTCCGCAGCAACACGAGCCAACATTCGATCCGCCACCGGATCGCCACACGCCAACCCCGTATTACGGTGCGACACCCGAGTCGCCAACTCCTGGAACGTCACGTACGCAACCGAATGCAGGAAGTTTGCCCCGTCCATCGGCGCATCTACGCCAACAGTCATGTGGTGCATCCGAGCCCGCTCCAACTCCACCGGGTCGACTGCACGTGTCACCACCAAATAATCGCGCATGACGATTCCGTGGCGATTCTCTTCCGCAGTCCAACGCCCCACCCACGTGCCCCAGGCACCGTCCAACGAAAAATTGTCTGCCAATCCCCGGTGGTACGACGGCAGATTGTCCTCGGTGAGCAGATTGGTGATCATCGCAGTGCGGGCCAGTTCCGACAGTGACGACTGCTCGAGAGACCAGTCCTCCCCACCCATCGCCGCGAAATTCCGGCCCAGATCCCACGGAACGTAGTCATGCGGATGCCATTCCTTCGCCATCGACAGATGGCGATTCAAGTTGGCTTCCAGGGTGCCGTCGAGTTCGGTCAACAGCTCTTCATGATCGAGAACACGTGTCATCTGCGGGGCTCCTTCGAACATCGAGGTGCCCGAACCGACAATCGATTCGAGGCAGGGGCGAACACCGTCCGCCGAGACAGCTGCGACGGCACACCCCCCTGCGGTGCGCCGTCGCTACTGTTCACGCCGGTCGTGGGACCGACGTTCTTGCACACCGAGAACGCTAGGGACCACGCCCCGATTGCGAAACAGAACAGCCGAGTGTCTGGACAAATGGGCGCCGGCGACGAGCACCCTTGGGTACGGTCACAACCTTCGCGCTCGGCCCGCCTCGGATCCGTCGGCACTCGATGTCACATCTGGTGGCCTTTTCGGGGGTCAATGGCACATCGAGTGGACTTGCGCTGCCGGTGTGGGTGCGGACACGAAAAAGGACGCCCACGAAAGTGGACGTCCTTTTGTTGTGGAGCCTAGGAGATTCGAACTCCTGACATCTGCCTTGCAAAGGCAGCGCTCTACCAACTGAGCTAAGGCCCCGGGTGTTGCGGTTGAACGTGCACGAACATTACACGTTCGATCCGAGCGATCGTCACCCGGTGGAGATACTGTGCCAGACGCCGTCCGAGCTGCGCGTCGAGCGCACCTTCGATACTGTCAGCACTGCGATCACCACCGATGCGACGAGAAGAAGGATTCTCACGTCCTGCCTCTTTTCGTTCGTTCGGTGTGGGCCTAGGAGGACTTGAACCTCCGACCTCTTCCTTATCAGGGAAGCGCTCTAACCGCCTGAGCTATAGGCCCTCATCACTGATTTCGGCCGAAGAATTCCTCTCCTCGAACCGAGGGATGAGATTACCGTATCGGGCCGCTGTCTTCCAAAACGGCCCGATACGGCCACTCGTTGTGCAGGTCAGTCGCGGTCTGCCAGTGTCACTTCGACGCCACCGACCAGGTCCGACGACAGGTTGTAGATGAACGCGCCGATGGTGGTGAGAGCGGTGAAGAGTACGACATTGATCACACCGATCACCGCTGCGTAGCCGAACACCTGTCCGGCGCTGACGAGTCCACCGTCACCGGATTCGTTGACGATCTCGGTGAAAGCACTGTTGAGACGGTCCCAGACGCCCATACCGTCGAGCACGGCGTAGAGCAGGCCGACGGCCACCATCCAGACGAAGAACAGTGACACCGCGATGACGAGCGCGATCTTCAGCGTCGACCACGGATCGATCTTGCGAAGCTGAATGGTCGCGCGCAGTGGGTTGCCGTCCGCGCTGGGCACCGCCGTGATGGCGGCGGGCGCGGCGCGGTCGGCCTGGCTCTGCTCGGGATGCCGGACAGCGGACAGATCGGGCATGTCCTTTGCCAGATCCTTGCGTTCGATATGACGGGTCGGTCCGTCGATCACCGCTGCCTTCGACCTGGCGGCCTCGCGCCGTTCGGTCTTGTCCTCGGTGGACTTACGCTGAGCGGGCTCGGCGGTCGTGCGAGCAGACCGGTCGAACTCGGCATTCGGTGGAAGGGCTGCGCCTCGACCGGAGAGATTGGTCTGCGGCTGGTTCTGGGGCTGGTTCTGCGGCTGCTGACGGTCCTCTGTGCCCTGCTGTGCCGGACGCTGACCGGCACCACGCTGCCACGGCGGCGTTCCCGACCCACCTTGCGGACCCTCGGCAGGCTGAGCAGGCATTGCCTGGGTGGCGGCCGGAGCGGCGTGGTCTTGCTCGCGAGTAGCCGTGGGAACCGATCGACTGGCGCGAGTCGCGTCACCGTCACCCTCGGCCGACCTCTCCGGTGCGTGGGATACCTCGGTGGGTGCCGGGCCCCGCGGCGGAGCCGGACGAGACGGCGGCCCTGCCGGTGCCTGTCGCTGTGGGGGCTGACCGTTTACCGGCTGAGCCGCGGTGGGCTGGCCGGAACCGGGCTGAACCGGCCGAGCGGGCGGGCCCTGGTTGGTCGCTCCCGAAGGAGCCTGCGGCCGGGGTCCCTGAGGTGCAGGGGGTCCCTGAGGTGCAGGCGGCCGCTGCGGGGGCGGGCCCTGTGTCGGTCGTGCCGGGCCGTTGGGAGCACCCTGTGCCGGACGCACCGGCGGGCGGGAGTTCCCCTGGGGAGCCGGCCCGCGGCCGGCAGCGGGTGCCGGACGAGCGGCAGGCTGCGGGCGGCTACCCGGACGAGCTCCCTCAGGCCGCGCGGGCTGCTCGGCCCGCGGCGCGTCGCGGCCGTCCGGTGCGCCGCTGGGGCCGGGCCTGCTACCAGGCCGGTTGGGAGTGCTCACTTACGACTCCTTCGCTGCATCGTCTTCGGTGCCCACAGCATCCGGTTCGATCTCGTCGGCGTTGCGCGCGATCGCGAGCAGTGTGTCGCCTTCACCGAGATTCATCAACCGCACGCCCTTGGTCTGTCGGCCGGCTTTCCGGACCTGCTTGGCAGCAGTCCGAATGACGCCACCACTGGACGTGATGGCATACAGCTCGTCCTCGTCGTCGACGATGAGAGCTCCCACCAGCGTGCCACGCTTGGGGTCGTACTGGATTGTCAGTACTCCCTTTCCGCCGCGGCCCTGCTGCGGATAGTCCTCCATCGCAGTGCGCTTGGAGTAGCCACCCGACGTGGCGACCAGCAAGAACTTGTTCTCACTGACGACGTTGAGCGAGAGCAGCTCGTCCTCGCCGTTGAATCGCATGCCCTGCACACCGGACGTCGCGCGGCCCATGGGTCGCAGCACCTCGTCGGTGGCCGAGAACCGGATCGACTGACCCTGTGCCGAGACGAGCAGCAGATCGTCGTCGGAGGACGCCAGGACTGCGCCGACCAACTCGTCGTCGCCGCGGAGGTTGACCGCCACGATGCCGCCACTGCGGTTGGAGTCGAAATCGGTCAGGCGTGACTTCTTGACGAGACCGCCCTTGGTGGCGAGCACCAGGTAGGGAGCATCCTCGTAGGTCTTGATCTGGATGACCTGGGCGATGCGCTCGTCGGGCTGGAACGCCAGCAGGTTGGCGACGTGCTGTCCGCGAGCCGTTCGGTTCGCCTCGGGCAGTTCGTACGCCTTGGCCCGGTAGACGCGGCCCTTGGTGGTGAAGAACAAGATCCAGTCGTGCGTCGAGCAGACGAAGAACTTGCTGACGATGTCGTCCTGCTTGAGGCCGGCACCCATGACGCCCTTACCGCCGCGCTTCTGCGAGCGGTACAGATCGGTTCTGGTGCGCTTGGCGTATCCGGTCTCGGTGATCGTGACGACCACGTTCTCCCGGGCGATCAGGTCTTCGTCGTTGACGTCGCCGTCGGCGGCGATGATGCGCGTTCGACGATCGTCACCGAATTTCTCGACGATCTCGGCAAGTTCGTCGCGCACGATCTGCCGTTGCCGCTCCGGCTTGGCCAGGATGTCCTTCAGATCGGCAATCGTTATTTCCAGCTCCGCCAGGTCGTCGATGATCTTCTGACGCTCGAGAGCTGCGAGGCGCCGCAGCTGCATGTCGAGGATCGCCTGTGCCTGGATGTCGTCGATATCGAGTAGGTCGATCAAGCCCTGCTTGGCGACATCCACTGTCTGCGACGCGCGAATGAGGGCGATGACCTCATCCAGTGCGTCGAGCGCCTTGACGAGTCCACGCAGGATGTGGGCGCGCTCCTCTGCCCTCCGCAGCCGGTACCGCGTACGTCGAACGATCACGTCGAGTTGATGAGTGACGTAGTACCGGATCATCTGATCCAGTCGCAGGGTGCGCGGCACGCCGTCCACGATCGATAGCATGTTCGCACCGAAGCTCGTCTGCAGCTGCGAGTGTTTGTAGAGGTTGTTGAGCACCACCTTCGCGACCGCGTCCCGCTTGATGGTGACGACGATGCGCATGCCGACGCGATCGGACGACTCGTCGTCGATCTTCGAGATTCCGGCGAGCTTGCCGTCACGCACCTGCTCGTGAATCGACTGAATCATGTTGTCCGGGTTGACCTGGAACGGCAATTCCGTGATGACGATCGTGGTGCGACCCATCGCGTCTTCTTCGATCTCGACGACGCCGCGCATGCGGATGGAGCCTCGACCGGTGGCGTATGCGTCCTGAATCCCCTGGCCACCGACGATGAGCCCGTGGGTGGGGAAGTCGGGGCCCTTGACGCGTTCCATGCAGGCCGCCAGGGTGGCTTCCTCGTCGGCCTCGTGGTTGTCGAGAGCCCAGAACACCGCATCGCCGAGTTCACGCAGGTTGTGCGGAGGGATATTGGTGGCCATGCCGACGGCAATGCCGTTGGAGCCGTTCATCAACAGGTTGGGTACTCGTGACGGAAGGACCGTCGGCTCTTGGGTTTTGCCGTCGTAGTTGGGGATGAAATCGACGGTTTCCTCGTCGATGTCGCGCAGCATCTCCATCGCGAGCGGGGTCAGGCGCGCCTCGGTGTATCGCATGGCGGCGGCACCGTCGTTGCCGCGCGAACCGAAGTTGCCCTGGCCGTCGACCAATGGGTAGCGCATCGACCACGGCTGGGCCAAACGCACCAGTGCGTCGTAGATCGAGGTGTCGCCGTGGGGATGGTAGTTACCCATCGTTTCGGCAACGGGGCGTGCGGATTTGACGTAACTGCGGTCGGGGCGGAAGCCCGAGTCGTACATCGCGTACAACACACGGCGGTGCACCGGCTTGAGACCGTCGCGGACCTCGGGCAGTGCGCGACCGACGATGACGCTCATGGCGTAATCGATGTAGCTTCGCTGCATTTCCTGCTGGATATCGACCGGATCGATCCGGTCTCCACCCTCGGCATTGGTGGTCGAGCCCGGCGGGGGTCCTACCGGCGGTTCGGTGATGTCAGACATACAAATCTCCTCGAGAAACGGTCACCTCCACGCACCGAGTGAACTCGTCGGTGCGTGGAGGGAAGTGACTAAACGTCAAGAAAGCGAACATCTTTCGCGTTGCGGGCGATGAAGCTTCGGCGTGCGGACACGTCCTCGCCCATCAGCACGCTGAACAGCTCGTCGGCGGCAGCAGCATCGTCGAGGGTGATCAGCCGGAGCACACGAACAGACGGATCCATGGTGGTCTCCCACAGTTCCTTGGCGTTCATCTCGCCGAGGCCTTTGTAGCGCTGAACGCCGTCTTCGACGTTGATCTTGCGCTTGTTGGCGATGCCGGCTTCCAGCAGTCCGTCGCGCTCACGATCGGAGTACGCGAAATCCGGTTCGCCGCGGCTCCACTTGAGCTTGTACAGCGGCGGCATCGCGAGATACACGTGGCCGTGTTCGATCAACGGACGCATGAACCGGAACAGCAACGTCATCAGCAGTGTCGAGATGTGTTGGCCGTCGACGTCGGCGTCGGCCATCAGCACGATCTTGTGATAGCGGAGTTTGGCGATGTCGAACTCATCGTGGATGCCGGTGCCGAATGCGGTGATGATCGACTGGACTTCGTTGTTCTTGAGCACGCGGTCGATGCGAGCCTTCTCGACGTTGATGATCTTTCCGCGCAACGGCAGGATCGCCTGGAACATCGAGTCGCGACCTGATTTTGCCGAGCCACCTGCGGAGTCGCCCTCCACGATGTAGATCTCGGATTTGCTCGGATCGTTGGACCGACAATCGGCCAGTTTGCCGGGCAGACCACCGATATCGTTCGCGCTCTTCTTCCGCACCAGCTCTCGTGCCTTGCGCGCAGCCAAGCGGGCTTGTGCTGACGACACGGCCTTGTTGATGATCGTCTTGGCGTCGGCGGGGTTGGACTCGAACCAGTGCGAGAGATGCTCGTTGCAGGCTTTGAGAACGAACGACCGAATCTCGGTGTTGCCGAGCTTTGTCTTGGTCTGCCCCTCGAACTGCGGCTCGCCGACCCGCACCGAGATGACTGCGGCCAAGCCCTCGCGGATGTCGTCGCCGGTGAGATTATCGTCCTTGTCTTTGACGAGCTTCTTGTCCTTGGCGTACTTGTTCACGGTGGCCGTCAGCGCGGTACGGAAGCCCTCTTCGTGGGTGCCGCCCTCGTGCGTGTTGATGGTGTTCGCGAACGTGTGCACGGATTCGGAATAACCGGCGTTCCACTGCATCGCGATTTCGACCTCGTGGCCGACACCCTTGGCGGTGAACCCGACCACGGACTTATGAATTGGTGTCTGGTTCTTTTTGGCGGTGATGTGTTTGACGAAGTCGATCAGACCGTCCGGGTAGTGATAGGTCCGTTTACGTGCCTTTGCCGGCTTCGCCTCGACGGCGTCAGCCTCTTCCTCGGAGGCCGATTTCGGAGCCAAGGCAGTCTCGCCGAGTTCGTCCTCGGTAACCGCCGCAACGGCTACCCGCTCATCGGTGAAGTTGATGGTCAGTCCCTTGTTCAGGAACGCCATCTCCTGCAACCGGCGGTGTACGGTCTCGAAGCTGTAGTCGAGGGTCTCGAAGATCTTTCCGTCGGCCCAGAATCGCACCGTGGTACCGGTGTCCTTGGTATCGCCGACGGTTTCCAGCGGCCCCGGCTTGGCGTAGTCGTAGGTCTGCGTGTAGCGGTGACCGTCACGCGCGATCTGCAATTCGACCTTGGTGGACAGGGCGTTGACGACGGAGATACCGACGCCGTGCAGTCCGCCGGAGACGGCGTAGGAGTCGGAGTCGAACTTGCCACCGGCGTGCAGCTGGGTCATGACGACCTCGACGGTGGGAACACCGGAGGAGTGCATGGCGACGGGGATACCGCGGCCGTCGTCTTTTACCTCGACGCTGCCGTCTTCGTGGATGGTGACGTCGACAGTGGAGGCATAGCCGGCCATGGCCTCGTCGACGGAGTTGTCGACGACCTCCCAGATCAGGTGATGCAGGCCTCGTTCACCGGTGGAACCGATGTACATACCGGGCCTCTTACGAACTGCTTCCAGGCCCTCGAGGACCGTGATGGAAGACGCGCCGTAATCCTTGCTGTTCTCACTGTTACCTGACTTCTGGGCAGCCACGGTTAGCTGGTTCTCCTTCTACGCGTCCACTACCCCGCTCACACCTATATCAGGTGCTACCGCAGAGGGTCGGCACGGTCTTTCGGCCGTGCGCGTTCCATGCGTTTGTTCCGGGCTTGATGTCGTACCGGTCCATAGTACTGGTTGGTTGCGACAGCGTGGGCACGATGACACCCCTAAAAGGCCCCTGATTGCCTCACAGGCGCATTTTCTCGGTATCGGACGGCAAAGATGAAGGGTAAAACGGGCCACTCGGCTACAGATCGAGCACGATCCGTGCGCCGTCGGAGCGCGACACACAGATCAACATCTCGTGTTTCTGCTCCTCGGACGTGAGGCGGTTTTCGCGGTGCTGAGGTGTTCCGCTGAGCACTCGCACCCGACACGTTCCGCAGAACCCCTGTTGACACGAGTACGCGATATCGGGCCGGACGCGTCGAATAGCGTGCAGCGCAGTCTCTTCCGCACCGACAGACAGAATCTCTCCCGAGTCGACGAGCTGCACCTCGAAGTTCGTACCGTTCTTCACCGGCGGCGGCGAGAATCGCTCGAAGTGCAGATGGGTCGCCGGGAGGGCATCGAACGACGCGCGAACCAGATCGATCATGGGCGGCGGACCACATACGTAGACCGACCCGCCGGGTTCCGTGGCCCCGAGCAGATCCATGCTCGACGGCATCCCGTCCACGTCGTCGGTGCGGACGGTGACTCGTGCCGGATCCCAACCCGCGACTTCGTCCAGGAACGGCATCGACTCACGCGAGCGGCCGCAGTAGACGAGGTGCCAGTCCATCCCGAGTTCACGGGCCTTGCGCACCATCGAGATGATCGCGGTGATACCGATTCCGCCGGCCACGAACACCGCATGTTCGGACGGGACGAACGGAAATCCATTGCGCGGCCCCCGAATCGACACCTGTGTGCCCACCGTCAGGGCGTGCATCTCCGGCGATCCACCGCCGCCGCCGGGCACCAGTCTCACTGCGATCGAGTACGTCTTCTCGCTCGGCTGGCCGCACAGTGAGTACTGACGTCGACGACCGGACGGAAGGTAGAAATCCAAGTGCATTCCCGGCGCCCACGCCGGTAGAACAGACCCGTCGGCCGCGGCGAAGGTCAACTGCACCACCTGCTCGTCGATGCAGAGCACTTTCCGGGAGACCAGCGTCAATTCTCGAATGCGCGCGACCGGAGGTGCCGCATACGAGCCGTCGTACCCGTCGTTGTCGAGTAGGGCGAACCACTTGTCGAGGGCGTCGGTGACCAGAGACACCGTCTGATCCGGCTCGTCACGCCCGTACAGATTCTGCGGAATCGTACGACCTACTCGAAACGTGTCGACCTTCTGAGCCATTGCGCCGAGCCTGCTCCGCAACGTGCGTTTGGTCATCGATCAGCGGACCGCGCCGCCGGAGAGGTAGCGAGATACTGCACGGCTTGAGCCGTCGAGCCTTCCTGGGACGGATGGTAGGTGCTCTTGAAGTACCGCAACGACGCCTTGACCATGGACATCGGTGTAGGGAACAGACCCGACTTGGCCACTCGTCGGAATTCCCCGAACGACGGCGTGCGCTGCTTCGGCGACAGATGAGCCAACGTCGGATCCTGGCTCATCAGGTAGCGAACGCCGCGCGTCCAGAACCAGACGAGGGTGGGTGCAATGACGACGTAGGTACGGATTCGCCGCGTCGGCCTGACATCGAAGTAGCGCATCACCTCGTATGCCACCGAACGATGCTCGACTTCCTCGGCACCGTGCCAACGAAGCAGGTCCAGCATCACCGGATGGACGTCGGCTCGGTCGAGCTCCTTCGCATTGAGAACCCAGTCGCCGAGGAACGCGGTCAGGTGCTCGGCTGCAGCGATCAGGGCGAGCCGCTCGACCAGACTGTTCTGTCCGTGGCCCGAGCGATTACCGAGAGCGCGGCCGAACAGGAACTTCATCTGATCCACGTACGGATCGACATCGATGCCGTGTGCACGAAGCTGGTCGTGGACCTCGGTGTGGGCCTGCGCGTGCATGGCTTCCTGGCCGATGAAGCCGATCACGTCGTCGCGCAGCTGATCGTCGTGAATCAGCGGCAACGCCTCCTTGAACGTGCGCACGAACCACTCCTCGCCCTCAGGCAGAAGCAGGTGCATCACGTTGATCAGGTGCGTGGCCAGCGGATTGCCGTCCATATAGTGCAGCGGCAGAGTTTCCCAATCGAACTCGACGTTCCGAGCGTGCAGGACCACTCTGTCTTCGGGGGTTCCATCGACGTCGACAGCCGTTGTCGACGCCTTCTTCGTAGGTGCAGACACAACTTCTCCTCGTCCGATGGCCGCGTGTAACAGTATTCGGTCCCCCGACCGTCGCGTGTTCCGAATCACGCTACGCACACAGATAGTCTCACAGCAACACTGCACTCAACATCTGTTGAGGAGCACGTGGACCAGCGGGTACGACAAACCGACTTTGGGAACAATCACTATCCGTAGGTGTCTCGCGGACCCCGACCGCGCACGTGACGTTCACCTTTCCGCCAGCTCTGCGTGGTCGGACCAGTGATTCGAAGTGAGGTCACCACACCGTGGCCTACCGCCGCGGCGATCTTCGCCAGAATCTGCGACTGCATCAGCCTCAGCTGCGTCGCCCATGCCGTCGACTCGGCGGAGATACTGAGCACTCCGTCCTTGAGCGCGGTGGGTTCCGCGTGCGCCGAGATGTCCTCACCGACGACGCTGGCCCACCGCCCCAACACAGCACCTTCGGACACCTTGGCCGACCACCCACGCTTGGACGCGATGGAATTGGCGAGCGCGCCGAATGCCTGCGGATCTCGGTCGTCGGGCCCGGCTCCCGACCAACCCCGTCGCCGACGCCCCCGCAGCGCACGGACGCCACCCGTCGGAGACGAGCGCCCTTGCCCCACCGACTTACCACTGGCCTTGGCCGCGGCGCGCGCGTCCTCGAGGGCACGACGGGCAAGATCGACGCCCTTCAACTCCGGCGTCTCACCCTTGTCTGCAGATGCTCCTTCGTCGTCGTTCATCGAACCTCGCTCTCCTCGCGTGCGGTGTCGATGGTGGCCGCCAGATCCGTGATACGCGAGATACGCCCTGCCGCACCGGAATCCGAGTTCTGTTGTGCTTCGACGCCATAGCGACGAGCGTCGAGCTCGGGTGGTACGTCCTCCGGTACCGCAGCGGTGATCAACACCTGCTCGGCACCGGCAGCCACCGTCGCCAACGCAGCACGCCTCTTTCGGTCGAGTTCGGCGAACACATCATCGAGCATCAGCACGGGATCTGTGCCGTCCTCGCGCAACAGACCGAAGGATCCCAGCCGCAACGACAGAGCATACGACCACGATTCACCATGGCTGGCAAACCCTTTGGCCGGCTGGTCACCGAGCATCAATTCCACATCGTCCCGATGAGGCCCCACCAGACACACGCCACGTTCGATTTCTCGCTGCCTCATCACCGAGAGTTGGTGCAGAAAAGCAGCTTCCAGTACATCGACGTCGTCCGGTAGCGGGGCTCGGCCGGCGTCGGAGAATTCCGGCGGTAATGCTTCGGCAAGACTGCAGCGATACGACAGTGTTGCCGGGCGCGATTCCGGCGCGATGGAGCCATAGGCCTGCTGTACGAAAGGCATCAGCTCGTGCACCAAACCTATTCTGGCAGCGAGCAATCGAGCTCCGTGCGCCGCGAGATGCCCGTCCCAGACATCGAGGGTGGCGAGCGCACTTGCTCCGTCGCTCGATGACGATCCTCGACGCAACGATCCGCCGGCCGTCTTGAGCAGTGCTGAGCGCTGACGCAGAACCTTGTCGTAATCGGCACGGACAGTGGCCATTCGAGGAATCCGACTGGTGAGCAGTTCGTCCAGATACCGTCGTCGTTCGCCGGGATCCCCACGTACGAGCGACAGATCTTCGGGAGCGAACAGCACACTCTGCAACACACCCAGAATCTCCCGCGGTCGTCGCAGCGGCGAGCGATTCATCCGAGCCTTGTTGGCCTTGCCCTCGAGCAGCTCCACGTCGATGATCAGCTCACGACCGTGATTGACCACGGCGCACCCCACGAACGCCTTGGCGGCGCCCGCTCGAATCATCGGAGCGTCCGTCGACACGCGGTGCGAGGACAACGTCGACAGATAGTTGAGCGACTCGAGCAGGTTGGTCTTGCCGTGTCCGTTCGGTCCCACGAACACGGTCGAGCCCGGTCCCAGGTCGACGGTGACGTCGTCCCAGGATCGGAAGTCGTATAGCTGCAGAGACCGGACGAACACTTACTCGTGTTTCGGGGCCGGTGCGCGCAGGGTCTCGTCGGCGTCTGCCTTCTTGACCGCATGCCCACCGAATTGATTCCGCAAAGCCGAGACGGCCTTCATGGCCGGCGAATCCTCTTGTCGCGAAGCAAATCTCGCAAACAGCGCGGCGGAGATCACCGGAGCGGGCACGGCGTGACGGATGGCTTCCTCGACGGTCCAACGACCCTCACCGGAGTCCTCGGTGTATCCGGAGATCTCACTGAATTCCGGATCCTGACCGAGCGCCTCGACCAACAAATCGAGCAACCAGGACCGCACGACCGTGCCCTTGCTCCACGCCCGCAACACACCTTGCACGTCCTGCACGAGCTCTTCGGCTTCGAGGATTTCGTAGCCCTCGGCGTATGCCTGCATCAATCCGTATTCGATGCCGTTGTGCACCATCTTCGAGTAGTGACCTGCGCCGACCGGGCCGGCGTGCACAAATCCGTCCGCGCGTTCACCTTCCGGACGCAAGGCGTCGAAAATCGGCATCGCGTGGGCGACGTGCTCGTCTTGACCGCCGACCATCAGGCCGTAGCCGTTCTTCAAGCCCCACACACCACCGGATACACCGGCATCGATGTAGCCGATTCCTTTGGCGTCCAACAACTCTGCGTTGGGCTTGTCATCGGTGAATCGTGAGTTTCCACCGTCGATCACCAGATCGCCCGGCTCGAGGACATCCGCCAGGCCGGTGATGGTATCGCGGGTGATCTGGCCGGACGGAACCATCACCCACACCACCCGCGGTGCCGTCAACGCCTGAGCCAGACCGGCCAACGACGGGGTGTCCGTCACCTCCGGCCGAGGGTCGTAGCCGATGACCTCGTGACCGTGCTCGCGCAACCGCTCGCGCATGTTGAAGCCCATTTTTCCGAGACCGACCAAGCCCAGCTGCATGATGACGCGTCCTTGTCTGTGTCAGGTGCGAAAGTTCCCGCGGGTTCAACAGTAACCAGGCAGGATCAGCCCGGCAGCCTGACGGGCATCAGCAGATACGTGTATTCGGATTGCGGTGCCGCGAACTTACCTGCGTCGTCGGCCACCAGTTCTTGGTCCGACGTCGGACGCAGCACTGCAGGGCGGCTCGGCGTCGTAAATCCGAACGTCACCTTCTCGCTGTGCAGCGAGGACAACCCGTCGATGAGGTATCCCGGGTTGAAGGCAATGGTCAGTGCCTCGCCCTGGAAGTCGGCCGGCAGTGCCTCCTCGGCGCGACCTGCGTCGTCGCCACCTGCGGACAGCAATACGCCGTCGGAGTTGAATTCCAGGCGGACCTGCGCGCCACGCTCGGCAACGAGAGCCACACGCTTGATTGCCTCGATCAGCGACGCGATCTCGAGCGTCGCCACCGCAGTGTGTTCGGCCGGCAGCAGTTGACGGAACTTCGGGAATTCGGCGTCGAGCAGTCGGGTGGTGGTGCGGCGCCCGTCGCTGACGATGCCGAGCAGGCCGTCGCTACCGATGGACGAACCGGAACCGAGAGCCAGTTCGACCGGTGAGCCGGCGTTGCCGCCCAGAGTTTTTGCCGACTCGGACAACGTCTTGGCCGGGATGAGCACCGCGGTGGTGGTGTCGGCCCCGGCGGGAGTCCATTCCACTTCACGAACCGCCAACCGGAAACGGTCGGTGGCAGCGAGAACGACGTTGGTGCCGTCGATCTCGACGCGGATACCGGTGAGCATGGGAAGCGTGTCGTCCTTGCCCGCCGCAATCGCGACCTGGGCAATTGCCTCGGAGAAGACATCACCGGCCAGCGACCCGGTGTTGCTGGGCAACTCGGGGAGCTGCGGATAGTCCTCCACCGGCATCGTCGGCAGAGAGAACTTGGCGCTTCCGCAGTTGACCAGAACGCGGGTTCCGTCGACTGTGACGTCGACCGGCTTGTTCGGCAGCGACTTGGTGATATCGGCAAGTAGCTTGCCCGACACCAGAACTCGGCCTGCCGTGGCGACCTCGGCAGAGACTTTGACCTGAGCGGAGACCTCGTAGTCGAATCCGGAAACCGTCAGCCCCTGCTCGTCGGCGGCAAGAAGAACTCCACCGAGAACGGGAACGGGCGGCCGTGACGGCAGGCTACGAGCTACCCACGCCACGGAATCGGAAAAATCTTCACGAGCAACGCGAAACTTCAAACTTCCAAGCTCCATCGCTCGGCATTTCCTCTCGTTCGGTGGCGTTCGTCCTCACGGCCGGAGCGGTACAACCTCGATGGTTGCGGCTCGAACCGATGCAACGACGAGTGTGGCACATCCAGCGCAAGCACACCGTATGCCCTCCGAACCCGAGACGAAAGCTCGAGGTTCGCGCCGTGCGTGGGATTCGGGTGATCTCTTCGGGCCTGTGAACGGATCGTTCCCCAACACCTGTTTTCAAAGAAGTTCTTTCAAGGAGAAAACAGAAGTATTAATAGGTCCTGTGCAATCTGTGCACGGACGGTTCGATCCGCTGGTCGCCTCGCGTGGTGTCGTGAGGATGAATTCGGGACCAATATGCGATTGACGCTCGGCTGCCTGTGGACGAATCCCATCGGTGCACAGGCGCCCACACTCCATCCCCAGAACTTCGATGTTGTCCACATAGTTATCCACAGGTGTGAATCAATGGTCGACGTCGGAAAAATCGATCGAAATCGAGTCGAAAATCGGTCTGGATCATGGGCGAGAAACAGCGACGGCACCGAACCCGCGATGGGATTCGGTGCCGTCCTCTGCGTTCGTCTGTGCCCGGTGGGCTAGCGCTTCGAGCGCTGTTTGATCCGGGCAGTGAGCTCTTGGACCTGGTCGTACACCTTGCGGCGCTCTGTCATCTCCTTGCGAATCTTCTTGTCCGCGTACATGACCGTCGTGTGATCTCGTCCGAATGTCTGACCGATCTTGGGCAGCGACAAGTCGGTGAGCTCGCGGCAGAGATACATGGCGATCTGCCTGGCCATCGCCAGCGCTCTTGCCTTACCCGGGCCGCACAGGTCCTCGATGGAGGTGTTGAAGTACTCCGCCGTGACAGCCATGATCGTCGCGGCATTGATCTCGAGACTCGACGAATCGGGAATGAGATCGCGCAGCACCACCTCCGCCAGAGTGAGGTCGAGTGCTTGCCCGTTGAGCGATGCGAACGCCGTCACGCGAATGAGGGCGCCTTCGAGCTCACGGATGTTTCGTTCGATGCGGCTGGCAATCAGCTCCAGGACGTCGTGTGGCACGTCGAGGCGATCCATTCGAGCCTTCTTACTCAGGATCGCGATGCGTGTTTCGAGCTCGGGCGGCTGTACGTCGGTGATCAGGCCCCACTCGAAGCGGGTTCGGAGCCGCTCTTCCAGGGTTGCCAGCTGCTTGGGGGGCCGGTCGGACGACACCACGATCTGCTTGTTGGCGTTGTGCAGGGTGTTGAAGGTGTGGAAGAACTCCTCCTGGATGCCTTCCTTGCCCTCGATGAACTGAATGTCGTCGACGAGCAGCACGTCCGTCTCGCGGTAGCGGCGCTTGAACGCCACCTTGCGGTCGTCGCGGAGACTGTTGATGAAGTCGTTCGTGAACTCTTCGGTCGAGACGTACTTGACGCGCATTCCCGGGAACAGTCGCTGCGCATAGTGACCGGCCGCGTGCAGGAGATGAGTCTTGCCCAATCCCGACGCACCCCATATGAACAGGGGGTTGTAGGCGCGGGCCGGTGCCTCGGCGATGGCCACGGCGGCTGCGTGAGCGAACCGATTGGAGGCGCCGATGACGAACGTGTCGAAGGTGTACTTCGAGTTCAAGCTGTTGGCGCCCGACGACGGGGGCGTCGACTCGGGAGGTTTCGTGAAATACGTCGGCCACGAGTTCTGCACGCTCGCCAGCGCCTCGCGCTCGTCGTCCACCTCTTCGTAGTCGGCGGTCTCGGAGTCGGAAGGCTCGTCGTCTCTGCTGGTCAGGACGCGGCGCCGGTAGGTGGGCGAGCTGACGGCGTCGGGATAGGCCGACCGCTCGGAGTCGATCTTCTCGTCCTCGGGAGCGGAGATGCGGACACCGAGACCCTCGACACCCTGACCGAGATGGCGGCCCAGTGCTCCGAGAATCGGCTCCCGAAGGTCACGCTCGATCGCTTCTTGAGCGAAGGTCGAGGGAACGGCGAGCAGGGCGAAACCCTGAGTCAGAGTCAGCGGTTTGACCAGCGCGAGCCAGGCTTTCTGACCCTTGGTCAGCGGAGACCCACTGTGACGGTCGGAAGTGAGCTCCGCGACCACCTCGGGCCAGATACGCGCGAGCGCATCCGGATCGTCGTTCACGTCGATCCCTCCGTTGTCGAGCATCGGTGTCTCGGCGGTGGTTGGACCGTCGAGCGTTGGTCTCGTACGGGTACGACGCGTGAAACTCGTGCGTCGTTTCTTGCCCGCGCGGCGTCGGCGTCGGATAGCGTCGTCGATCGTGCGTCGCCGCGGCTGAGACCAGGGTCCGTGGGTGGACCCCGCAAGGTACGAATATGCCACCTGATCTGTGTTTCCACACAATTATCCACAGGTGTGGATAAACGACACCGATGTGACCCCAGGACTCTTGCCGGCTCGTGTTATCACGCACGCACAAGTCTGACCTGCATCGATGGTCGTTGTCTGTCGTACGATCGGACGAACCGCGTCGACTCGATCGGTCATCGGTGAACGATGTGGACGCGGATCACACCCTCGGTCGCCGAATCCGCCGGTGCCTGTGTATGAACTGCCGAGACGATCGGTCCGGAGCGAGTTTGACCACCGGTGATTCGATCAGTACTCTCGAACAGTCACCCAATAGCGAGGTGGCCGATGCTTGCTGGCTGCTCACAGTCTGTCTTCACTCGGATTTCTCGCTCGGGAGGCAAGCGACTTCATCCGAACTCGCTGAAACCTTTACAGCAGGCGCCGACAGATCGGCGTCTTCGAATCTCGAGGAGTGTTGACCGTGGCCAAGGGCAAGCGGACGTTCCAGCCGAACAATCGCCGCCGTGCGCGCGTTCATGGCTTCCGTCTTCGTATGCGTACCCGTGCGGGTCGTGCAATCGTTTCCGCACGTCGCGGCAAGGGCCGTAAAGAACTCACAGCCTGATACTCGTTCGTCCGAACCTTGGAGCTCGGGATGCTTCCTGAGCCGAATCGACTACACCGAGCACGTGATTTTTCCGTAGCGGTGCGTCGAGGACGCCGAATGGGTAGATCTGATCTGGTCGTCCACGCCGTTGTGCGGGACGAGCAGGACATCGCATCGACCGTTCGGGGACCACGATTCGGATTGATCGTCAGCAAGGCAGTCGGGCCGGCCGTAACTCGTCATCGAGTTGCGCGCCGGCTTCGGCATATCTGTACCGACGTGATCGGTGAGCTCCCCGAGACCACCGACGTGGTCATCCGCGCACTGCCGGGTGCCGCGACATCGTCTTCGGCAGATCTATCGGTTCAACTGCGTTCAGGATTGAAGAAGCTCGGTCTTCTCGAAGCTCCGAAGGGTCCGCCGTCATGACATTCATGGGCAACCTTCGTTCCATTCCTGTTCGATCTCTCATGTATTTCATCGGGTTGTACCGAACCTATGTGTCCCCGATGAGACCCCCTACCTGTCGCTTCTCCCCCACCTGCAGTGAGTACGCCGTCGAGGCGCTCGAGGTGCACGGGATGATGAAGGGCTCGTTGCTGGCAGTCGTCCGCCTCCTCAAATGTGCTCCCTGGCACTCTGGAGGATGGAACCCGGTGCCTGAACCCGGTAGGTGGCGCGCGAGCGTCATCGAGCTGACCGAAACCGAAGAACACCACGATCTCGTGCGAGTGGAAGAACAGAGGAGTACATAGAGCCGTGCTCGACTTCATTTACTATCCGGTTGCCTGGATTCTCTGGGTGTGGCACAAGGTGTTCGGCTTTGTGTTCCAGGATCCCAGCAATGGATTCGCCTGGGCGCTGTCCGTCGTCTTCCTCGTCTTCACCCTCCGCTTGATTCTGTACAAGCCCTTCGTCAAACAGGTTCGCACGACGCGACAGATGCAGGAGCTGCAGCCGCAGATCAAGGCTCTGCAGAAGAAGTACGGCAAAGACAAACAAAAAATGGCCGTCGAGATGCAGAAACTGCAGAAGGAACACGGCTTCAACCCGCTGATGGGCTGCCTACCCGTGTTGGCACAGGCACCGGTGTTCATCGGACTGTTTCACGTGCTGCGCTCGTTCAACCGCACCGGTACCGGCTTCGGTCAGCTCGGGTTGACTCCCGAGGAGAACCGGGAGCTGTCGAACTACGCGTTCAACGTCGCCGATGTGCAGTCGTTCCTCGACGCTCGACTGTTCGGTGCTCCGATCTCGGCGTGGATCACGATGCCGCAGGATCAGCTCAACGCATTCGCCGTGGGTCCCGACGCCTCCATCCCGGCCACGTGGGTCATTGCCGCTGTATCGATCCCACTCATGATCATCGCGGCCGTGATGACGCACTTGAACTCGCGCGCGTCTGTGGCCCGCCAGAGCGCCGCTGCAGCGGCGAACCCGCAGTCCGCAATTATGAACAAGCTCGCGCTGTACGTGTTCCCGCTGGGTGTGCTGGTCTTCGGCGCCCTGCTGCCGATCGCGATCCTGCTGTACTGGGTCAGTAACAACACCTGGACGTACGCACAGCAGCACCTGGTATTCGGAAAGATCGACAAAGAAGAAGCTGCCAAGGCTGCTGCTGCCGTGGAGAAGCGTTCCGAGAATGCGCCGAAGCCGGGTGTGAAGCCGGTATCGGTTACCAAGCCGAAGCCGGGTGCGCGGCCCAAGCTGTCGAAGATGGCGCCGGTAGACGACGATGCGACGACCGACGGCAGTGATACCTCGGGTACGACCAACGGTGCGGCAACTCCGGTCAGGCCGAAGCCGCAGGCGAACCGGAACAAGTCGACCAAGCGCAAGCGGCGCTGACCGACACGTCGAGAGAAGGACGAACATGGCAGCGGACGTAGAAGAAGCCCAGAACGACGAAGTACAGAAGCCAGTCGGTGCGGTATCCGGGGATGGAGTGAATGACGTGATGGTCGAGGCCGATCAGCTCAGTGCGGTCGACGCGGATGCGGACGAGAAGCCCGTGATCGAGGAATCCCTCGCCTCCGAGGTGGTCGAAGAAAAGGCCGCGAAGGCCGCGCCTGACGATGCCGATGACGACGATGATGACGACGACGAGGACTACTTGGTCGAGGAAGGCGAGATCGCCGGCGATTACCTCGAACAGCTTCTCGATGTTCTCGACTTCGACGGAGACATCGATCTGGACGTCGAGGGCGACCGGGCCATCGTCAGCATCGATGGCGGGGACGATCTTGCCAAGCTCGTGGGCCGTAAGGGTGAGGTTCTCGATGCTCTTCAGGAACTGACCCGCTTGGCTGTTCAGCAGTCCACCGGAGAGCGCAGCAAGTTGATGCTCGACGTTGCCGGCTGGAGGTCGAAGCGTCGTAGCGAACTGGGCAACCTCGGTGCCGAAGCAGCGCGTCGTGTGTTGGAATCGGGTGAGCGAGAAGAACTGACTCCGATGACTCCCTTCGAGCGCAAGATCGTGCACGATGCAGTCGCGAAGATTGACGGGGTCGCCAGCGAAAGCACAGGAGTCGAGCCATCTCGACGGGTCGTCGTCTTGAAGGCATAGCAGCGCTCCACAATCCCAACAGCTCCACAATCCCAACAGCTCCACAATCTGGTCAGCTTCACAATCTGATGGCCCTCACTTCGGTGGGGGCCATCGTTGTATGCGGACGGTTTTCATTTAGCGCAGCTCGAATCCCATGGATGTTATTCGGTGGTGTGTTTCCGGCCGAGAAGGGTTTGTGATCGACCTTGTCGCCGAAAAGTTCCGATCCAGGTATGCGCGACGCTTTCGTCACTGTGACGCGTGTATTGGCCACGGACTGTCTGCGGTTGACGCGAGTTGAGCGTTGTGGTTTCACGTGAAACAAATGACAAGAGTCTTCAGACGCTGCGCGGGAAGTGTGGTTCGGCAGCCCAGCAAATCCGAGGCTCGGCGGTGTAAAAGTAGGTGCCCGCAACGCTCATGGCCGAGTCGCGATGTTTCACGTGAAAGTAGGTTCACGTAAATCTGGTTCGAATCGAAATTCACTGCCTGTGGCCCGGAGCGATCATGAAGCGGGTCGCGGCATCGTGCGCTCGAGTCCAGGTGAGATTCTCTAGGTTTTGCACGATCGGAATATCCCGACTCGCGTGGGCTACGAACCGGAGTCATGGGCATAGCCGAGGACATGGTTCGGTGGAACCAGCGGCGAATGAGAATTTGATTCGATCTCACGCCCACCATCTCCCAGCGGATGGTCGACAGGACCTTTCGGGAGCAATCGAAGTATTGGTCAGTGGTTGCTCGGATACTGGGACATCGTGCGCACGGACATTCGAGTTCGTTGTCCGTCTGAGTGGCCTGCTCTGTAATCCTCGTTGCCGCGGCAGCTCGGTCTCCATCCTGGGTGTCGCCGCCCGCATCGAACTCACATGCAGTCGGGCTTCTCAGCAATGCGATACCGATTGCCTACGGACTATCTACTGCAGCCGGGCGTGGACCGCTTCCCCGGCTCGCCAACAGGTCGAGGATCTGTCACAGCGGGAATCAGACGCGACGATGTTCACGACAGAGCACAGAACTCCCGGTTCCCACAGGCCATTGCACGGCGCCGCCCTTCGGTGCGGAGCGAATTGGCGTGGGGTGATCGATCGGTTTCACGTGAAACATCGTTGTCGGCGGACCGTCGAGATGCTGAGCTGACGGCCTTCTCGAGACGAGCGGACCTGGGGTGTCCGCAGGATGGAAGTCGAAGCGTCGAATATGAAGAGTGTTTCGGTTTGTCGTCAGCTTCCGATTCAGACTCGATCCGCCCGGTTCACCCAGGGTCCTCCGCAATCGGGAGAAGGCTGCGCCAGGCGAATCCCAGGTAGGTCGAACTGGATACAGTTTCACGTTGACCACCGCTGCCAGCGATCTGTCGAGGTCCTGGAGACCCGAGGGATTTCTCGAGCTGATCGGGGTGCTTCCTAGAATGACGCTGGACAAATCGCACATGCAGTGATCGTCAGTGCGTCGACAGCGTCTCCCGCCAAACCAGCTTGGGTTACTTCTATCGAGTGTGTAGGGCTATCGGTCGAAAGCTGGATCATCAGATTCCTGCCCCCTTCGAACTGGAAGCAGTTTCACGTGAAACATCTCTGGGGTGCCGACAACTCTGGGCAACCCTCGTGACGGGTCATCGACCTGTGTCGAATCATCGCCCCGGCGACGCGTCCGGGGTTCACCATCGTCGGGCGTCGTGAAGTGCCGAGAGCCAAATCCGGATCTCGAGAGCGGAGTTTGGCAGACGCCGCCCTGGGTTTGGCAGCCGTACATGGTTGGGCATCCAACAGGAACGGCACCGCGTGGTTTGGGGAGTACACCGGAGAGCCCGACTATCAGAGCGGGACTCGGATCGGTGTGCCGCTTCGCGTAGTTACAGCGATGTCGTTTGGCGTTCCGCGCCCGGGCACGGGAAGATGTTTCACGTGGAACAAGAACGCTCGGATAGCACCCAGTTGATGGCAATCGCGGAGCAGGTATTCGGGGACCGACTCGAATTGGCCAGGCGGTATCACGACTCGCTGGCGACTGCGGGGGTCGAGCGGGGGCTCATCGGACCTCGAGAGGTTCCACGACTCTGGGAACGCCACATCCTCAACTGCGCGGCAATTGGCGAACTCATAGACGAGGGCGAGACCGTTGTGGACATCGGCAGCGGCGCGGGACTCCCCGGAATCCCGTTGGCAATTGCGAGGCCGGACTTACGTGTCACCCTGGTGGAGCCGCTTCTTCGCCGCACCGTGTACCTCGCCGAGTTCATCGAAGAACACGATCTGAACGTTCTGGTTGTGCGCGGTCGCGCAGAACAGCCCGGTGTGAAGAAGGAGGCGGGCGGTGCCGACGTGGTGACGTCGCGGGCGGTGGCACCGTTGGAGAAGCTCGCCAAATGGTCGCTTCCTCTCGTCCACGATCACGGTCGGATGCTGGCGCTGAAGGGATCGAGCGCCGGTGAGGAGATCGAGCGAGACCGGGCTTCCCTCACTCGGATGGGTGCTGGCAAGCTGGAGGTAGTGGAGTGCGGAGTGGGCCTACTTCCTACTCCTACCATCGTCGTCAGAGCGGTCCGTCAGCCTCGCAGACCGGGCCGCTACTGAGCTTCGGTTGCGGACTCATAGGTCCCGCGCTCGTCCCTATCGATCGTATTGAACAGTCAGTTCCGCACTAAGGAGCACATATGTCGGGTGGGTCCGATCCCGCTGTTTCACGTGAAACAGCATCCAAGAAGAACGCGTCCGACTCGGCCGAGTCGGCGCCGGCGGTGAAGAAGACTTCCGACTTCGAGTACACCAACGCGATCTCGCCCGACGACACTCCGATCGGTGCCGCGGCACATCGAGCCAGTCAGGTTCTGCACCCTGGATCGGTGTCGCTCCCGAAGCCGGCGAAGCGTCGCATGCTGACGATCGCCAATCAGAAGGGCGGGGTAGGCAAGACCACCACCGCCGTGAACCTGGCTGCCGCACTTGCGCTGCAGGGCCTGACGGTCCTGGTGGTCGATCTCGACCCCCAGGGCAACGCCAGTACCGCCCTGGGCGTCGAACACCACTCCGGTGTGCCGTCGAGCTACGAGGTGCTCATCGGTGAAGTCAGCGCCAAGGATGCCGTGCAGCAGAGCCCACACAGCGAACGACTGTTCTGCATTCCGGCGACAATCGATCTTGCTGGAGCCGAGATCGAGTTGGTGTCTATGGTTGCCCGTGAAGGCCGGTTGAAGACGGCCCTGTCGGTCAAGGAGCTCGCCGGAATCGATGCGGACTTCATCCTGATCGACTGCCCCCCGTCGCTGGGCCTGCTGACCGTCAACGCACTCGTTGCGGCGACGGAGGTACTCATTCCGATCCAATGCGAGTACTACGCACTCGAAGGAGTGGGACAACTTCTGCGCAATATCGAGCTGGTGCAGTCGCATTTGAACCCTGAACTTCATGTTTCCACGGTCATCCTGACGATGTACGACGGCCGCACGAAGTTGGCGGACCAGGTCGCGGAAGAGGTCCGCAAGCACTTCGGGGACGCCGTCCTGAAAGCCGTCATCCCTCGGAGCGTGAAGGTATCCGAGGCACCCGGTTACGGCATGACGGTGCTCGATTACGACCCCGGTTCACGAGGTGCGATGAGTTACCTGGACGCCGGACGAGAACTCGCCGCGCGGTCGGCCGGCATCGACGAAGCACGAAAGAAGTAAGTAGATGAGCCAAACGCGTAAAGGTGGCCTCGGCCGAGGTCTGGCCTCGCTCATTCCCACGGGTCCGGATGCCGGGCCGCGCCTCGGCAGCGCAGCCGCAGACGTGATCATCGGCGCGGATCGCAATGCCAAGGACAGGCCGGATACGTCCACAAAGCCGAAGCGCGCGCCGTCGGTCGACGACGCAACGGAGACCGCTACGGCTCCCACACCGACCCCGCCGGTGCTCAACGGAGACGACCTCTCCCCCGTCGGTGCCGTGTATCGCGAGATCGCACCGGATCGAATCGAAGCCAATCCGAAGCAGCCGAGACACGTCTTCGACGATGAATCTCTGGGTGAATTGGTGCACTCGATCCGCGAGTTCGGGCTCATGCAGCCCATCGTGGTTCGACTGGTTTCGGGTACCGCGGCCGACGGAGACGCGAAATATCAGCTCGTCATGGGCGAGCGTCGGTGGCGTGCAAGCCAGGAAGCCGGCCTCGAGACGATCCCCGCGATCGTGCGCGAGACGGCAGATGACGCGATGCTGCGCGATGCGTTGCTCGAAAACATCCATCGGGTGCAGCTCAATCCTCTCGAAGAGGCGGCGGCGTATCAGCAATTGCTCGAAGAATTCGACGTAACCCACGAGGAATTGGCCGCTAAAATCGGCCGTTCACGTCCGGTCGTGACCAACATGATTCGACTGTTGAAGCTACCGATTCCGGTGCAGCGCCGAGTGGCGGCAGGAGTTCTGTCGGCCGGGCACGCTCGTGCGCTGCTGTCGTTGGACGCAGGTTCCGATGCACAGGAGTCGTTGGCTGCGCGGATCGTTGCCGAAGGGCTGTCCGTCCGCGCGACCGAAGAAGCGGTCACCCTTGCCAATCGGGAAGATGGAACGAGCCCGGAACCGGCACTTCGACGTAAGCCGATTCAAATGCCGGGGCTTCAGGACGTCGCCGATAGGCTCTCCGATTCCTTCGATACGCGAGTGACGGTCAGCTTGGGCAAGCGAAAAGGCAAGATTGTGGTCGAGTTCGGGTCGGTGGACGACCTCGAAAGGATCGTCGAGATGATGGAAGCGCAGAAGAAAAAGTAGCGGCGTTTTTTCAGGACCAGACATACGCGGGTAAAACGTCACTGTGACGTAGCTCCGCGATCGACGGTCTCGAAAGTTGCAGTTGATGTCGAAAAAGATTGTCATGCAACACATTTCAGGGAAATGGTCCGCGCGGGCGGGTCGACGAACGGATCGCCTATTCTGGTCCAGTAACGGATCGGTTCCGAGACAGAATTTTCACGTTGGAACGAGTGCACGAAGGCTGAGGTAAGCGGTGTCGGCGATGGTGACCGGAGTGACACTCGGTTCGTTCGAGCATCTGCCGTCGCATTCGAGGCGCTGTAGCTTCTGGGTGCTCGATCCTGCATCGGAGGATTCGTCGGTCGACCTCGAGTTCGAGAACGAAGTGTGGTTATCGACCATCATGCTCGAGTGGGGATCATGTGGTCAGGTGTTGTCCGTCGACGGCAAGACGATCGGCTGCGCACTCTATTGCCCGCCCCGTGCCGTTCCGCGGGCGAGTACGTTTCCGACATCGCCCGTCAGTCACGACGCGGTTCTGCTGACACAACTACGGATCGATTCTCCGGAGGATGCCGATCTGCACTCGGCCACGCTGATTCAGGCGGTGGTGGGAGATCTCGTCAATCGAGGTGTTCGCGCCCTGGAGGCATTCGGCATTCGGCACAACGCCGACGACGCGGCGCCTGTGGTTCCGAATGCGACGGCACATCTGACGTGTTCGGCACCCACATGCATGATCGAAGCCGATTTTCTCGAGAAGGTCGGATTCGAAGTGGTTGCACCTCACCACAGATTTCCCAGGCTACGACTCGAGCTGGACCGGGATCACGGATGGAAGCAGGATGTCGAATCTGCACTGGAACAGTTGCTCATCGCAGCGAGCATCTCCGTCGTCGACATCGAGCAGAAGTCGACCGTCGGAGCCCGCTGACTCTCGAACAGGAGATCAGGGGCGATCGGCCGCGGCGAGTTCCTCGGCGAGCAATTCGGCGAACGTGAAGGTTCCGGTCGGCTGATCGTCCTGACCCAGGAGGTACAGACGTTTGACGGCGATCAGAATTGCCTCGGCGATGATGTCGCGGAACCGTGGGTCGCTCAGTACCTCGACGTCGGATTCGTTGGTGAGGTATCCGACGTCGATCTGAATGGTCGGCATGTTGGTCAGGCGCAACAGATCCCACGTCCGGCCGTGGCTGCGGCAATCGAGAAGCGGTGTGCGAGCGACAATTTCGCGCTGAACGTAGCTGGTGAGCACTTGCCCGATCATGGATGTGGAACCGTGCGAATTGCCGAAGTGGAAACTGGCGACGCCGTTGGCCACCGGGCTGGTGCTCGAGGCGCACCGGAGGGAGATCATCAGATCGGCACCCCAGGCATTGGCCGTCTCAGCGCGATCGGCCACGGAGGGATTGGTGCCACGGGCGCGGGAGAGGAACGTATCCATTCCGGTCGCAGCCATTCGGCCTTCGAGGCGACTGGCCAGGTCCCACAGGATTTCCGATTCGGAGACTCGACCCAGTGCCCCCTCGACGATGCGTCCGGTATCGGCGCCGCCGAGGTCGGGATCGATGACGATGCGCTTACCGGTCAGCTGTGGTCCCGACTTTCGGACGAGCTCTTCTTCGCTCATGGCATGCGGTGATCCACCGGTGACACGCGTTCCGAGAAGATCCAGCGAGCGCAACGTTGCCGGTCCGCAGATGCCATCCGGCGAAAGACCGATTTCGCGTTGGAACGAGGACAAGCCCTCGTGGGTGCGAGGGCCGAAGAAGCCGTCGACGCGTTCGTTGTAGAAACCGAGGTCCTGCAGTCGCGTCTGCAAGGAGGCGACGTCGTCTCCGTACAGCGGAGCGGACAACTGGTAGATGAGGGTTCGCGCGCCGAGGTGGTACGACGCTTCCTTCAATGCGCGATACGTGGCCGGGCCGACGACACCGTCGACCAACAGACCACGGTGCTGCTGGAATGCGCGTACGGCCCCACCGAGGGCACCGTCGAAGACGGAACCGGGAGCTGTCCAGTGACCGTCGTCCATCGGACCGGGCGGAACCACGGCCTCATGGAGAAAGCCGAGAGCCGACAGGGTGCCGCGGACCTCGGCGACGGCGGGTCCGGAATCGCCGTGACTGAGTTCCTGCATCCTCGAAACGCCTCCAGATCGTTCTGACTGCACCGCATCCAGATGCGGCTGATGTGCCGACGCTGGGCATCGGCACATCAGATGATTGTCGCAGAAAGACTGCCTTCCGCTGCAATCCACGCGATTCGGAGGTGAATCAGATAACGCCTTCGAGGTCCTTGAGCAGCGCGGCCTTGCCCTTGGCACCGACGATTTGCTTGACCGGCTTGCCACCCTGGAACAGGATGAGCGTCGGAATCGACATGACCTTGAAGTCGCGGGCGGCCTGCGGGTTGGCGTCGATGTCGAGCTTGGCGATCGTCAGCTTGTCCTTGTGCTCGGCGGCGATCTCCTCGAGAACCGGAGCGACCATCTTGCACGGGCCACACCAGGTTGCCCAGAAGTCGACGAGGACAGGCTTCTCGCTGGTCAGCACGTCGTCGGCGAACGATGCGTCGGTAATGGTGACTGTGCTCTTGTCGTCGGACATTTCTATCTCCTCGATGTTGGAAGCGGTGTGTGAAGGGGGCCGGTCAGGCGTTGACTGCGTCGACCGGCTGGTCGGCGTGTTCGAGCGTGTTGCTGGTGATGTCGCCCTGCTCGGCGAGCCAGCGTTCGGCGTCGATCGAGGCGGTACACCCGGTACCTGCGGCGGTGATCGCCTGCTGGTAGACGTGATCGACGAGGTCTCCGGCGGCGAAGACGCCCTCGACCGAGGTGGCCGAGGATGGGGACGCGACCTTGACGTAGCCGGCGTCGTCGAGGTCGACCTGACCCTTGACCAGCTCGTTACGGGGATCGTGGCCGATGGCGACGAACATCCCGGTGACATCGAGGGTCGTCTTCTCTCCGGTCTCGGCGTGCTCGAGCGAGATGCCGGTGACACTGGTGTCGCCGAGGACTTCGAGGACCTTGGTGTCGGTGAGGAAGCGGATCTTGTCGTTGTTCTTGGCACGCTCGAGCATGATGCGTGACGCGCGGAACTCACTGCGCCGGTGCACGATCGTGACGCTACGAGCGAACCGGGTGAGGAAGGTCGCCTCCTCCATCGCCGAGTCGCCACCACCGATGACGGCAATGTCCTGGTCGCGGAAGAAGAAGCCGTCGCAGGTTGCGCAGGCGCTGACGCCGCGTCCCAGAAGCTTTTCCTCGCCCGGGATCGACAGGTAGCGTGCTGCTGCACCCATGGCGAGGATGATCGCGCGCGCCTGGTACGTCTCGCCGCCCGCGGAGACGGTCTTGATCGGACCGGTCAGCTCGAGCTCTTCGACGTCCTCGGTGCGGATGTCGGCACCGAATCGCTTCGCCTGCTCGCGCATCTGCTCCATCAGATCGGGGCCCATGATGCCCTCACGGAACCCGGGGAAGTTCTCGACCTCGGTGGTCGTCATGAGTGCTCCACCGAACTGGGTTCCCTCGAACAGGATCGGTTCGAGCTCCGCGCGGGCCGCGTAGACACCGGCGGTATATCCGGCCGGTCCCGAACCGACGATGATGAGATCGTGAACCTTGGGGGTACTCAATGCAGACCTTCCGATCTTGTGCGGCGTGTACTGGCCGCCGACAGCCGAGTGCACACTGCACGCGCCGGTCGACGTACATCTGGTCAACACCACCCTAGAGGCAGTTGTTCCCCGGAGAGAGTTGTGTCAGCCGATATCGCGCCGAGTCAGCACATCGGGGTTGGTACCGCCGCAGTCGTTGCCCACGGCCAGGGCGATGAACTGGGCCGGCTGCGCGCCCGCCAGCACCAGCAGGGTCCCGTCTCGGCCGTCGATCCTGACCTGAGTGGATCCGAGGACCGGCGTTGCGGGGTCGACGTCGTTGGCCGCCAGACACGCCTCGAGGTCGGCCGGATCCGACAGGGCACCGGCATCACGCTTGCCGAGAATGCTGAATGCGAAACCGGAGTCGAGGTCGGCGGAATCGAGGATCAGCGATTCCTCGGGTGCCGATGACGGTTCTGCGGCAACGGATTCGGGTGCGTCCGGGGTGCGCCACACCGCTGCGAACACGACCGAACCGGCAGCGAGAAGCGCTGCGGCAGCGGCAATTCCGAGAACGACATGACCCCTGCGGGACCGGAGCGGTACGACAACCGGATCGCTGAACTGAGGACCGGATTGCTCGACGGAATAGATCGTGCGATCGATCCGTTCGACGACGTCGGGCGGAATCGACAACGTCCCGGTCGGATCCTCGCCCACCTCGTTCAGCCGAGCCGACACCGCGTCGAGACCGGCGAGGATCTGCATCGACTCCTCGTCGCGACGGACCAGCGGCCACAGCCGGCTGCTGACATCCTCCGGAAGGGCATCGGCATGCAGTTCGGCCAACAGCTCCGGCGAGAACGGGGCATCGGGTAGCGCATCGGTGCTCGACGACACGTTCCTGCCTCCCTTCGCCGAATCTGCTTTCTCTCTCACACGATATAGACGCGAGGGGCCTAGATTCGGTTCCCCGCGTCTTTCAAGTAGGCGAGCTGCGTCGACAGTTTGAGTCGACCACGTGCGCATCGACTCTTGACGGTACCGGTGGGAACGCCGAGCAGAACGGCAGCGTCGGCCACCGAGTAGCCCTCCATGTCCACGATGACGACGGCTGCACGCTGATCGGGCGGCAGCGTCATCAGAGCCTGCCGAACCAGAATGGTGGTCTCCGTCTCGGAGATGCGGTCCCTGGGGGACGCGGGCTCGTGACTTTCGTTCTCGCTCAACGGAACCGAGGGCCGCACCTTGTTGCGGCGGATGCGGTCCAGGCAGGCGTTGACGACGATCTTGTGCAACCAGCTGCGGACGGCGGCGTCGGCGCGGAACGACCCGGCCGTGCGATGGGCGGAAAGCAGCGCCTCCTGCAGAGCATCGGAGGCGTCCTCGGGTGTGTAGCTCGTGCGACGAGCCGTCAGCCACAGATGCTCGTGGTGTCGGTAGATCAATGTTGCGAATGCGTTCGGCTCCCCGGCCGCATGAGCAGCCAGAAGTTCCGCATCCGTGCGCTCCCCTAGCGCCGAATCGATACGTTCGGTCATACGAAAACGGCTCCCCCCGTGTTAACGCATTGGGGGGAGCCTAGGCCATGGAGACCGTGAAGTACGAAACAAGCCCGTATTACGTACCGAGCGTCGGGTCTAAGTGTCGAAACCGATCCCGGAGATCGACGTGGCGATGCGGCCGCCCTGCTCTCCGAGTGTGGTGATCCAGACGAGCACGTTGCCGGTGGGCTCGGCGTCGTCGAGGGCGATATCGGTTCGGCCGTTCTGCAGGGTGGCTTCACCGAGCAGAGTGGTGTCGCTCAGGCCGGGAGAGTCGTTCGGTGCCGACCTGATCTCGACAACCGTTCCCGGGGACGTCGACTCGATCCACGCATTCTTCAGCGCGGTCGACGGAATGGTGACGAGCAGGCCCACGCCGTTCTTCAGAGCGGGGAACTGCTGGAAGTACGAGTCGGTCGTCCACGCCGTACTGGGATCGTTGTCGATCACGTTGGAAGCCGTGCCGGGGTTGTCGGCCGAACCCTGCGGCGAGAAGACACTGACACCGCTCGAGGCAACGGGCCCACCAGTCTCGGCAGGGGGCGCAGCAGTATCGCCTGCGGGAGGGGCCGCCGCCGGAGTGGTCAGGCCGAATTCCTGGCTGTCGAGGGGCGCATCCGTGCTGTCACCGGCGATCGAGGTGAACAGCCAATAGCCCGCGAACGCCAGAATGACGACCGTCAACGCACCGAGTATTGCGATGGCGATATTGGTGCGGGTCGATTTGGCCTTCTCGGCGGCAATGTCCTCGGGGTCGGCGAGCGAATGCCCGGTGGCCCCCGGTGCGCGCTGCCCCAGTCGCAGAGCCGGCATCAGATCGGTCTTGTCGTTGACGACAGCTGCCTGATCGAGGACGTGCTGCACGGTGGCAGCAGTGCGGATGCCACTGTTCTGCTCCAGCGCCCGCACTGCGACAGCGGAGATCTCGAACGGAACATCGGGACGAACCTGCCTCGGCTCGAGCGGCGCGCCCTTGTCGTCCCGGTCGGCCGGTCGCATGCCGCCGACGCTGCGAGCCGGAGCCGCATCACCGGACACGACCGATCCACCGGTGGTGTCGGACAGCGGCCACCTGGCCGTGATCAGGGCGTAGAGCATGGCACCGAGACCGCGGACGTCCGAACTCGGATCGGCGTCGGCGAGAGTGGCCGGGAACGCGAGGACGGCATTGCCGCTGGAGCTGATGCGCACGCGATCGGGGTGATCGATCGACAGGGCACCGCCGCTGCGGTGTGCTGCCTCGGCCGCCGCAGCCAGAACCTTGATGGCGCGAGCAGCCCCGGTGGGTGCAGGCACGGTGTCGGCCATTTCGCGCAGCGAGCGGCCGGGCGTCCACTCCGCGACGACGATGCCGCCGGAGCTGCCACGCACCACGTCGAGCACGCGCGCCAGCCCGGGAGAATTGATCCGACCAAGGCGCAGGGTGCGCGAGAGGATCGCCTGCGGACCCTCGGTGCGATCGTTGGGTGACGCGGTGGACTGCTGATCGGCATCGACGAACGTCAGCGCCACCTCGCGGTCCAGCTTGACGTCGTGGGCCTGCCAGAACTTGAGTCCGCGTGCGCCGCCGTGCGGAGCCAGGAGTCGATACCGTCCTCCAGCGACGGAGGCGCCGGGAATGAGCGTCGGGCCCCGAAGAGTCCGCTCGGGAGCGGGGGCAGCCGCACCGGTCGCCTCGGACTTGTCAGCGGTGGTCTTCTCCGTCGTCTTGTCCGTGGTCGGAGCCGTTGCCGTGTCCTCGGAAACGGCCTCGGGCTTCGAGTCCTTGTCTGTTGTCTTCTTGTCGGCGGGGCTTTCGACCGGCAGTTGTGCCTTCGAGATCGAGACGGTCTTGTCCGTCGGGCGCGAGGCCAGAGCGGACTTGGAAATGGAGACCGTTCGATCGACCGGCTTCGGAGCAGGCTGGGTGGCGGCGGTCTTGTCGCTGCTGGCCTTGCCATCCGATTCGACCGCGTCGGCCGTCTCTGCCGACTTCTCGCTGCCCTTGTCGGAATCCTCAGCAGCCTTCGGTGCCTCGGAGGACACAGGAGTGTTGGCCTTGGTGGGAGCCGCTGTCTTGGCCGGTGTCGTGGGCTCGGCCTTCACAGGCTCGGTGCGGTCCTGGGTGTCGACTTCGACTCCGCCGCTCGTTCGGTCGGCTTCGTTTGCTGGAGACTGTGCCGGCCCCCCAGCAACATCGTCGTCGGTCACTGTCACTCCTTCAGGCGAATATGCCCCGTGTTGTTCTGCAAACGGTCGACCCGTGTGGGCGTGTGCCCCCGGGTGCCGAGGACCAGGGTACGGGAGCCGATCCCGCGCAGTGTCCCATGTGGGCTCGGTTCGAATAACGGGAATCACGCCGGTTTCTGCAGCGGCCAGATCGGCGTCTCGGTCGGCGGGCGCGCCACGGAATCTACGAACGACGCGGCTCAGGGCCACCGTGACCGCCAGGACTTCGGGAATCTTGCCGAACCAGAGGATCGAGAACGTGATGCCGAGCATCACGATGGCGTCGATCGCGACGCGGACGAAGTTTCCGATCCAGCCGTTCGTCAGGGCGTCGAGCCCGAGGATCCGGTCGATCGCGAGCATGGCAGCGCCGCCGGCCAGCGACGCGATGAGGACCAGCCAGATGGTTTTGCCGACGTTGGCCATCCGCAGGTTGCCCAGGCTCTTGTGCAGCAGGTATCCGCCGATGACCGCGCCGACGGTGTAGCCGAGGCCGGTGGCCGTTCCGAGGAGCAGCACCACCTGGTCCGGATCCGACGCGACGATCGGGGCCAGGAGCGACAGGCCGATCTTCACGGCGGTGATGCCGAGGATGATCCAGGTCGGTGTCCAGGCCTGTTCACGTGCGTAGAAGACACGCAGATGGATCAGCACCAGGGCGTACGGGATGAGGGAGAACGCCGACCAGCTGACGGCCTCACCGAGTCGGCTCGCGACATCGGCGAATCGGCCGATCCCGTACAGCGCCTCGCCGACCCACGGACCCGCGAAGGTCAGGAACACCACGATCGGGACCAGCGCGACCATCGTCAGCCGGGTGGCGACCGAGAGATCGTCGACGACGGATGGTGTGTCTCCGTTGGCGGCGTTGCGGCTGAGTCTGGGCATGATGGCCGTCAGAACCGTCACGCCGAGGATGCCGTAGGGCAGCTGCAGCACGATCCAGGCCTGCGAATAGATCGTGTTGCTTGCATCGTCGGTGCCCGACGCAATATTGGTGGCGACGATCAGACCGACCTGACTGACGACCACGTAGAGCACGATCGCCGCGGCCATCGCGCCGAACTTCTTGAGGCGCTCGTCGAATCCCCACAGCGGGCGCAGGTCGATGCGTTCGCGCCGCAGCGCGGGAATCAGCGCCAGTACCTGCGTGATGACACCCGTGGTGACGCCGAGGCCGATGACCAGCACCTGCGTGGTGCTCATCTCGTTCGGATTCAGTGTGGGGTCGTCCGGAATCAGGAAGTAGATGCCGAACACCGCGAGTACGACCAGGTTGTTGAACACCGGTGCCCACGCGCCGGGCTTGAAATTCTGTCTGGTGTTCAGCACCGCGGTGAGCAGGCCGGACAGTCCGTAGAACAGCAACGCCGGAAGTACCAGGTACGTCAGCGAGATGGTCAGGTCCTCGTTGACCTTCGGATCTCCCGACAGCATCAGCCGCGCCAGCAGTGGCGCGGCCATCGTGGCCCCGAGCGCCACGGTTCCGAGGAGTGCCACCGCGATGGTGAAGAGGCGTCGAACGAATGCCCGCCCGCCGTCGGCGTCCTCCTGCTCGGCCCGGACCAGCACCGGAACGACGATGGCTCCCAGTACCGCGCCGAGGACCAGCTCGGAGATCATGTTCGGCAGAATCGTCGAGACGGTGAATGCGCTGGCCAGCCCTGCGCCGAGGGTGGCCGTCATGGCGACCTGCTTGGCGAATCCGGTGATGCGGCTGACCAGGGTTGCTACCGCAATGGATCCCGACGCGGCCAATAACGACTTCTGCGGCCGCGGCTCGGGCTGCGGTGCGGGTCCTGTCCCGCCCGGCGGAATCCTCGTCGGAGGAACCGTTCCCGACGGCGCCTGGGGGTAGTCCTCGTCGCGGAACCGCGGGATGAGTTGGGTGACGGCGTCGTCGGCGGCCGGTTGACCGTCGAGCGGGGGCGGTGCCGGGTACGAGCGCAGCTCGGGAGCCGACTGCCGCTCCCAGGGTGCCGACCGCGGTGGCGTCGTACGCCGGAAAACCTGCGCTGCCGGCATACGCGACCTCGGCAGGTCCCCGTCGTACGGGACGTTTCCTGTCATGGTCTCTCGTACCCTTCGTCGGCCGGGTCGGGTTGGCCTCTGAATCGATGCCAGAGTCGTCGACCTGCAAGTAACAGTAGGAGAGCGCCGGCGCAAGCGGTAATTATGGCCAGCGCTTGGCCGTACGCGTTCGACCGTACGGACACCGTGGACACTTCGCCGAGCCTGCTGCCGTCGAGCGCGGTCACGGAGAAGTCGACCGACAGGTTGCGGGTGGCGTCTACCTCTGCCGGGACGGTGATGGTTCGTGATCCACGGGCCGGGAGCTGGGTGACGCCGACGTCACTGATCGTCATTTCCGGTGGCGCATCGACTCGAAGCAGCACGTTGACCGGCATCGGCAGGTCGTTGCGCGCGACGAGCAGCAACGGGCTCTGCTCGGAAGCGAGGGTGTACACGCCGCCGGGCGCGAGCACGGTCACCGATCCGTAGATGGTGTCGATGCCGATCCGGGTCGCGGCGAGTCGGGTGAATGCCATAGTGCCGGTCTTGTCGGCCATCGAACTGGCTCGGCCCGCCGTCGAGAGTGCGCGGAGCATATCTTCGCGCAGCGGCGCCGTGAACAGACGCGGGGTCAGCGCCGACTGGGGATCCTCGACCAGCGACTGCATCAGGGTCCCGATCCGAGCGCTCTGCGAACGCACCAGGTCCACGGTGCCGGTATCGAGTTCGGTGGCCGCATCGACGCTGCTCACCGGGGTGCCCGAGGTGGGCTCGGCCATCAGTTGGGAGAGCGGGCGGGGCGTCGCCAACCCGGAACGCAGCAGCGAGGACACCGTCGACAGAATGGCCGACGGCTCGTCTCCCCCCGCGGTCCAGTACTGCGGGGGTGCGACCGTGACGCTGCGCCCGGGTCGATCGGTGCCGACGAGAGCATGGAAGTTGACGGCGCCGAGTGCGTCCTGCAACCGCGCCGTGCGGGAGTCCGTGTCGAGGTCGTAGCGCTCCTCGGCGGGAGTGAGGGCAGGAGTGGACGGGGTGTCGCCCACACCGGCCAGTGCCGCTGCGGTGGCGGCGTCGTAGTGGGCGGCGGCCAGCCTGGTGGTCGATGCCGGGTCTGTGGCGGGCACATTCGTCGACAGCAGCTGGGCCATCGGTGCCGATGTCGGCGGGCTGATGCTGTTGTCGGCGACCAGCACGGTCCCGGTGCCCGCGGCGCGCAGGGCGTCGGCGGTGTCTGCGTCCACGCCTCCGGTGGTGCTCCACGTGAAACCCCGCGTCGAGGTGATGCCGAGGATGCCGTCGACGATGTCCGCAGGCCCTCTGATCGCCCCGTCGATCAGCGAGGCGTCGCCGATGTCGGCCACTGCCCCCAGGTCGGTTTGCGCGAACGGCATCGCAGTCACGCAGGTGCTCGACGCGATGGTTTCGAGACGGGACAGCCACTCGGTCGCGGCCGCGCTTCCGGTGCCGTCCCGAGCGGTGCTCGCGGGATCAGCCGGGTTGTCGACGACGAGATAGCCGCGGGTCATGTTCGAGACGGTGACGAGCAGGTCGGGATCGATGCCGATACACAGGCTCGACGCGAGGTTGCCGCCGGGATCGAGGCCCGGTTTCGTTGCGAATTCCACGGCCTTGAGGAGGGTGTCCAGCCGACCGCCCGAGGCGAGTTCTCCGGCCAGCTCGTCGTCGATCAGTCGCACTCGCTCGTCGACCGAGCCGGGTATTCCGGCGGCGAGGCGCGGGATGTCGGCCAGTGGCCACAGCACGGTCATCGCGACGGGGTTTCGGGTGTTCGGCGGCAACGGCGCCGCGTCGGGGGCGACGGGGTCCAGCTCACCGGGATTGCGGGGCAGGCCGACGACGGGGAGCAGGAAGCGTGCGTCGTCGAGTCGTGCGGTTCCGCCGTACTCAGGTGTGCCGTTGACGTTCAGCAGCAGCGGGTACACACCGGGCGTCACGATTCCGAGCGAAGGTTGGGTGGTGCTGCGCAGCTGCATCGACAGGTCGAACTGGCGACTCTCGTCGGTCTCCAGCGACTGCGCGACCGTGACGAAATCGCCGACGCGATCGAATCTTTCCTGGTCGAGAGTCAGCGAGGTTCGTAGGCCTGCCGTGGTGTCGATCGCGGCCGAAGCCTGCATGCGGACACTGACGTCGTCGACGCGTCGATCTCCGGTGTTGGTCACCGTGGCCCGGACGGTTACGAACGGATCGCTGCTGGTGGTGACGGTCGACGGGGCGACGGTTTCGATGCTCAGCGTCAGAAAGGGGTTGCCGGCCTGCGTCATCGGAGTGTCGGGAACGGCGCTGGTGGAGACGATATCGCCGACGGACGCGTCGGGCTGAGCGATGGCCATCGGAAGCTGCGTGGGGACGACCGCTGTCACACCTACGGCCGGTGCCACCGCAAGGAGGAACGAGGTCAATGCGGCGGCAGTGACCTTCCGAGCCCGCACGATCACTTCTCGCCGGGGGTCGGTGCGCTCGAGTTCCCGTTGTTCGTGTCGTCGTCGTTCATGTCATCGATGAGGCGGGTGGCGATAGCGGCGAGTTTGCGTTCGTCTGCGTAGGCGAGTCGCGACGGCAGTTCGCTAAGCGGTACCCAGGCGACTTCGGTGACTTCCAGATCCTCGTCCGAGAGTTCGCCGCCGAGGAATCGGAGAAGATAGTGGTGGACGGTCTTGTGGACGCGTCGGCCCTCGGTGACGAACCAGTAGTCGATGCTGCCCAGCGACGCCAGGACGGTTCCGCGAATGCCGGTTTCCTCGGCCACCTCGCGCATGGCCGTCTGTTCGGCGGTTTCGCCTTGCTCGATATGACCCTTGGGCAGGGACCAGAGAAGCCGTCCCCGACGGTCGGTACGCCCGATCAGGGCGGCGCAGCGGGTAGCGGGCGGACCGTCGAGGCCATCGACCACCAGGCCGCCTGCCGAGGTTTCGCGGACGGTCCGCAGTTTGGGTGCTTCGGTGTCGGCGCGTGCCTGACGCCGCCGCGGGTTGCGGCGACTCCTGTTCGATCGTTCGGCAGCAGACACCCGATCCATACTAGTTGCCCTTGCGCACTCTTCGACCGTGCCGCACCGCGGTCAATGGCCGAGACAATCGAGTCCTCGCTGCGCCAGTAGGCTCTTCCACCGTGGCCGATCAGTCCCTGTCTTCCGTTTCCGCCGAGCAGACCCATGCCCGCCGGGAGAGGTTGCTGGCCGGAGCGGCGGTCACGCTGCGCGAGCTTGCTCCGGTGTTGACTCCGCTCGGCGCTCTGTTCGCGGCCGCCGGGCACGAGCTGTATCTCGTCGGCGGAACGGTGCGCGACGCGGTTCTCGGTCGACTCGGCACAGATCTGGATTTCACCACCGACGCCAGGCCCGAGGACGTACAGGCGATGCTGTCGGGCTGGGCGGACCATCAGTGGGACACGGGCATCGCGTTCGGCACCATCAGTGCGGCCAAGGACGGCCAGCAGATCGAGATCACCACCTACCGCACCGATTCCTACGATCAGGTCTCCCGCAATCCCGAGGTGCAGTACGGCAGCAGCGTCGAAGAGGACCTCGTTCGACGCGATTTCACGGTCAATGCCATGGCCGTTCGCCTGGGTGCCGACGGCGCCCAGGAGTTCGTCGATCCGCTCGGCGGGATGGATGCGCTGCTCGAGGGCGTACTCGACACGCCGTCGGCACCGGAGGTCTCCTTCGGCGACGATCCCCTCCGCATGCTGCGTGCCGCGAGGTTCGTCTCCCAGCTCGGATTCTCGCTGATGCCCCGGGTGCACCGGGCCATCGAGGACATGGCGGATCAGATCGACCGGATCACGGCCGAGCGCATCCAGGTGGAGCTGGACAAGCTGATGCTCGGCGCGCACCCGATAGACGGCATCGACGTGATGTGCGAGACGGGGTTGGCGCAGCGGATCATCCCCGAGGTTCCCAACATGAAGCTCGAGATCGACGAGCATCACCAACACAAGGACGTGTACACGCACTCACTGACGGTGCTCAAGCAAGCGATCGATCTCGAGGACGGCGATCCGGATCTCGTATTGCGTTGGGCTGCACTGCTTCACGACATCGGCAAGCCCGATACCAAGCGTAACGAGCCGGGCGGTGGAGTGAGTTTCCATCACCACGAGGTCGTCGGTGCCAAGTTGGTGCGAAAGCGTATGCGCGCCTTGAAGTATTCCAAGAAGATGATCGAGGAAGTCTCGCATCTGGTGTTCCTGCACCTGCGATTCCACGGCTACGGCAAGGGTCAGTGGACCGACTCCGCCGTCCGCCGCTACGCCACCGATGCGGGTGAGCTACTCCCCAAGTTGCACAAGCTCGTTCGAGCCGATTCGACCACCAGGAACAAGCGGCGAGCAGCCGCGCTGCAGGCGACGTACGACGATCTCGAAGAGCGCATCGCCCGAATCGCCGAGCAGGAGGATCTGGCGCGGGTACGCCCCGATCTCGACGGCAACGCGATCATGGAGTTGCTCGGCATCCCGGCCGGTCCCGACGTGGGCAAGGCATGGAAGTTCTTGAAGGAACTTCGACTCGATCGGGGACCACTCCCCCGCGAGGACGCCGAGGCCGCGCTGCTCGAGTGGTGGCCTACGCACTAGGCGCGTCCCGCGCACGTGCGCGGAAGTTCGTGACCCACTACGAATTTCCACTTACGTCGAGCGAAGCTCGGGAAGTTTCACCACGTCAGCGCCGTGTGCGCCTACTGACGACGGCCACGGCGACCAATCCGAGGGCGTAGAGGCCCGCTCCGACGAACACCAGGGCGTGTGCTGTCGGATCCTGGCTCAGATCGGTGGTGGTGGGCCCGACGGCGAATGCCGCAGCGGCCAGAGCGCCGACGAACGCGATGTTGAAGACCGTGTCCTGCAGAGCGAACACCCGCCCGCGATGGGCATCGTCGATCTCGATCTGCATGGCGGCGTCACCGCTGAGTTTGACGGTCTGCCCGGCGATCCCGAGAAAGAAGGCTCCGATCAGCAGGCTGTTCTGCGTCAGTCCGGAGACGGCTCCGAGCTGGGCCGCCATGGCGAGGGCGAGAGCGGTGGCGATCGTGGGGGTCCGTCCGAACCGCGGCACGACGAACGGGGTGATGACGGCGGCGAGGAACATGCCGACGGCCGTGGCACCGACGGCTATCCCGAAGCCCGCGAGCCCTCCGGGCAAGGTGCTCGCGGTGGCCTCGCGCAGAACCAAGACCATGATCAACGTGTTGATGCCGAACACCACGCGGTGTGCGCCGATACCGATCATCGCGGCCGTTACTCCGGGCGCCTGCCATACGGCGAGAGCCCCCGACTTCAGTCCGGCAGCAACATCTTCGACGGGATTGTCGGTTCGGATCTCGGTGCCCGGTCCGAGTGACCGTGGTCGGAAGCGCGCCGCCGCGATCGCCCCGACGATCGACCCGGTGGCGGCGACACCCACTGCGACACCCGAGCCGAGATCGCCGGCACCGACGATGCTGATCACGGCGACGGCGAGACCGGCACCGGCGGCAGCGAAACCGGACCCGACGGTGGCCAATACCGAGTTCATCGGGACCAACCACGACTGCCGAACCACGTGGGGCAGTGAGGCAGAGGCCCCGGCAAGGACGAACCTGCTCAGCCCGACGGTGGCCAGCGCCAACAGCAACAACGGCGTCGCGCCGACCCCGGCGCACAGCAGGATGGCGGTAGCCACGATCAGCACGATGCGAACAATGTTCGCCCACAACAGAACCGACCGACGGTCCCAGCGATCCAGAAGGGCACCGGCGAAAGGCCCGACCAGTGAATACGGTACGAGCAGCACCGCAAATCCGGCCGCGATCTCAGCTGGATTCGTCGCGCGCTCGGGATTGAACAGGATCGCGCCGCTCAGTGCCGCCTGGAACAATCCGTCACCGAACTGCCCGGCGAACCGAACGGTGGTGAGCTTGCCGACTCCCGGCGACTCGCGTAGGCGGGTACGGAAGGAGGCGTCGTTCACCGAGGAGACTCTAGTTGCCGCTGGCCACCGCAGGAACCGCAGCCTTCCACCACGCCATCGTTGCGGCGGTGCCGTCGGCGAGCGAGGTGGGTTCGAGTCCCAGCATCGTCTCGCTGCGGCTCGAGTCGAGGACGTAGGGGTAGCGGAACTGGTAGAGGGTGTCGCCGAGCTCCTTCATCGGCCCTGGCACGACGCTCAGTGTGCGCATCACCCAGGCCGGAATGGTGCCTACCTTGGGCGTGGGCACGTGGGCCGCGGCGGAGAACATCTCGATCATCGACCGCTGCGATACCGCCGGAGCGGTAGGTGCGTGCAGGACGGTGTTCCAGGTCGTCGGTGACGCGGCCGCGGTGATCATCGACGCGGCGAGATCCGGTACGTAGGTGAACGAGTGGGGTAGGTCTGCGGAGGCGATGACGCGGACGGTCTTGCCGGACAGAATGGGCGCGATCACCCTCTCGCCCATGTGGGACGTCATGACGCGAGGCCCGTAGAAGTCCGAGGCAGCGACGCTGATAGTAGGAGTCGAGTGCTTCTCGCGGGCCGCCAGGAGCTGCGTCCGCACACCCAACTTGCGGTAGGTGGCGTCGCGGGGAGTGTCCTCGCGGATCGGACCGTCGACTCGGCCGTAGGCGTACAGACTTTCGGGGAACGCGACGATCGTGCCCGCGGCCGCGTCGAGCACCCGCTTTTCCATCGCTTCGAGCTTGTCCCGCCAGACCGTGTCGTCGTAGGCGGCGTGCGTGCAGTGGTAGACAGCGGTGGCACCGTCGATGTGGGGTCGTAGGTCGTCGGACTCGATGTCCACCGATCGTCGCTCGATCATCGGGTGCTCGGGCCCGCTACCGGAGCGCGTGAGGATTCGGACCGAATGGCCCTGCGCAGCAAGTTGTTCGGCAACGGTCCAGCCGACGGGCCCGGCTCCGGTGACGACGTGTAACTCGGCCATGATGTGCTCTCTTTCCTGGAAACGAGAGCGGTGCTCTCTGTTGATACGAGTGTGCGCCCCCAACGCGAGAAAAACAAGAGCAGTGCTCTCACAGAAGAGCGGCAGTTACAGTGAGCCCATGGCGAGCACTCCCCGCACCCGAGCCCGCGCGCAGACCCTGGCCGACATCACTCGGATCGGGCGCGATCATCTGGCCGCCGGTGGCGCGGCCGCATTGTCGTTGCGCGCCGTCGCGAGGGATCTCGGCGTCGTGTCCTCCGCGGTGTACCGATACGTCTCGAGCCGGGACGAATTGCTGACCTTGCTGGTGGTCGACGCATACACCGAGCTCGGGGACACCGTCGACGCAGCGGTGGACGCCGCCGAGGGACCCAGAGAGAAGTTCCTGGCACTCGGCCGGACGGTGCGGCAGTGGGGATTGCGAGAGCCGGCACGGTATGCGTTGCTGTTCGGCAGCCCGGTACCCGGCTACCACGCCCCCGCGGAGCAGACCACCGGGCCGGGCACCCGCGTGATCACCGCGCTGGTGCAGGTTCTCGACACTGCCTGGGCGGGCACCCGGCCCGCCGCCCCGACCGATGTGTCGGTACCGGCATCACTGCACGGCAGCTTCGAGGAGATCCGCCGGGAGATGGGAACAGACCTGCCCGACGAGCTGATGGCCCGAGGAGTGATGGTGTGGGCGTCGCTGTTCGGAGCGATCAGCTTCGATGTGTTCGATCAGTACGGGGCCACGACATTCGCCAGCAGGGACGACTTGTTCGAGTATCAGTTGGGATTGTTGACGAAGATCGCGGGCCTCGAGTAGGAGCAGGGACTGGCCGCATCGCTTGTGCCACATCCGGCGGTGCGCGGTGCCACAATGGCTACGTGGCAACGCATGCGGAGGAACCCGAGGACCAGACGGCGTCGGCGTTGCGCGATGTCCGGCCCGGCAGTCTGTTGGTGTCGTCGATCGAGCTCGTCGAGCCCACGTTTCGACGCACTGTCATCTACATCATCGAACACAACGATGCCGGCAGCCTCGGTGTCGTGATCAATCGTCCCAGTGAGACCGCCGTGCAGAACGTACTCCCCGACTGGGCCGATCTGGCAGCCAAGCCGCAGGCGCTGTACGTCGGTGGTCCGGTCAAACGCGATTCGGCACTGTGCCTGGCGACGCTGCGTACCGGGGTCTCGATCGACGGCGTTCCCGGATTGCGCCGCGTCGACGGCCGAGTGGTGATGGTCGATCTCGATTCCGATCCCGCCGATATCGCCCCACTGATCGAGGGTGTGCGTGTGTTCGCCGGCTACTCGGGCTGGACATTCGGGCAACTCGAAGGCGAACTGGACCGTGAGGACTGGATAGTGTTGTCTGCCTTGCCATCCGATGTGATCGGACCGCCACGCGTCGATCTGTGGGCACACGTGTTGCGTCGTCAGCCGATGCCGTTGGCGTTGCTCGCATCCCATCCGATCGACGTCGACCGAAATTAGTGCCGTAGGCACTAGTGAGCGAAAGCCTGCGCGCTCGAGTGTCCCCCTGATTTGAGTCCGGCGATCACTTCATCGATGGCAATGCACAGCATGCGACCCAGATCCGCGCTGAAACCCTCTCGGACAACGACTCTGAGTACCGCAACATCGGTGGCGTTGTCGGGCATCGTGTATGCCGGTACCTGCCAGCCGCGGGCGCGCAGCTCGTGGGAGACGTCGAAGACCGTGAATCCACAGTCTGCCTTCAACATGAACGACAGCACGGGAATCGCCGATCCGTCGGTGATCACCTCGATGTCGGGGTGTTTGTCGAGGTGTCGGCTGACGCGAACGGCGGTGTCGCGCAACGCTTTCATGATGTCGGTGTAGCCGGAGCGGCCCAGACGCAGGAAGTTGTAGTACTGACCGATCACCTGGTTGCCCGGCCTGGAGAAGTTCAGCGTGAAGGTGGGCATGTCACCGCCGAGGTAATTCACGCGGAACACCAGGTCCTCAGGGAGGTCTTCCTTGGTTCGCCAGACGGCGAATCCGATTCCCGGGTAGGTCAATCCGTACTTGTGTCCACTGGCATTGATGGACTTGACCCGAGGCAACCGAAAGTCCCATTCGAGCTCCGGATACAGAAACGGAACGACGAAGCCGCCGCTGGCCGCGTCCACATGGACCGGTACGTCCGGCCCACCGCCGTCGGCGACCTCGTCGAGTGCAGCGCAGATTTCCTGTACCGGTTCGAGTTCTCCGGTGAACGTGGTGCCGAGGATCGCGACGACGCCGATGGTGTTCTCGTCCACCGCGTCGCGAACTTGTTCCGGGGTGATGACGTAGCGACCGCGCTCGACCGGAAGGTACTTGGGCTCCACGTCGAAGTAGCGGCAGAATTTCTCCCACACCACCTGAACATTGCTGCCCAACACCAGGTTCGGAGTGCCGGTGCCGGCTCCTTTGGCTCGCCAGCGCCACTTGAGCGCCAAGCCGGCCAACATGACGGCCTCACTGGATCCGATCGTCGAGACCCCGGTGGCCGACGACGGGTCCTCGCGGTCGAGTCCGGGAGCATGGAACAGATCGGCGACGATGTTGACGCACCGTTCCTCGATGGCAGCGGTGGACGGGTACTCGTCCTTGTCGATCATGTTCTTGTCGAACGTCTCCGCCATGAGCTTCTCGGCCTGGGGGTCCATCCAGGTGGTGACGAACGTCGCCAGATTGAGGCGCGAGCTGCCGTCGAGCATCAGTTCGTCGTGGATGAAGCGGTAGGCCGCGTCGGGATCGAGTTGCTCCTCGGGAAGTCGGAGTGCCGGAACAGGATTGGTGGCGAGCCGGCCGGTGTATGCCGCCGAGACGACACCGTCGGTGCGAAGTTTCCTGCTCATCGTCTTCTCCCCATTGCCTCGAGTGACACCCAATCTAGTCCGCGGCGCTGCCCACCGGGGCCTGTTCCGATTCCGCTCGGCGCGCGAAATGCTGAGCGATCACGGTGCACACCATCAGCTGAATCTGGTGGAAGATCAACAGCGGCAGCACGATCAGTCCGACGGGTTGGCCGACGAACAGCACTGCTGCCATCGGTAGCCCGCTGGCCAGGCTCTTCTTGGATCCGCAGAACAGCAGCACCACCCGATCTTCGAAGGCGAAGCCCAACCACTTGCCTCCGTACCAGGTGATCGTCAGCACCAGGGCGAGCAACACAACGCACACTGCCACGACAACGCCGATGCGCCACGCCGCCACCGAGGACCACACGTGCTGGTTCATCGACTCGCTGAAGGCAGCGAAGACGACCAACAGGATCGAGCCTCGGTCGACGAGCTTCGTCGGCGCGCTGTGCCGGGTCAGCCATCTCGTCACCCATGGCCTGATCAACTGACCGATGGCGAACGGCAGCAACAACTGGACCACGATGTCGAGGATCGAGCCCGGATCGATGCTCACCGATCCGGTGGTGGTCATCAGCGCGATCACCAGCAGCGGGGTGACGAAGACGCCGATGATGTTGGAGAACGACGCACTCACCACGGCACCGGCGACGTTGCCGCGGGCGATGGAGGTGAAGGCAATCGAGGACTGCACCGTCGAGGGAACGAGACAGAGAAACAGCACACCCGTGTATAGGTCGTCGCTGATCAATCCGGGCTCGAGTATCCGTAGGGCCAGCCCCAGCGCGGGGAACAGCAGATATGTCGACGCCAGGATCACCGAGTGCAGCCGCCAATGCTTGAGGCCGTCCCAGGCATCTCGCGGAGACAACCTCGCACCGTAGAGGAGAAACAGCAGCGCAATGGCGATCCGGGTGACCCAGGCCAGCACCTCCTCGGCCGTGCCCGTCGCCGGGAAGAGACTCGCCAGTACCGCCACGGCGAAGATGCTCAGCAAGAAGGGATCCAGCACGGTATCCCGCAACAACTTCACTCGGCCAACTCAATCCACCGTTGCACTACGAGTGCGGGCGGTCAAGGTGTTCAGGGTGCCTGCGATCGTGTCGGCCTGGGCGGAACCGATGGTGAGCCGGTCGCCGTTGGCGAAGGTGACGAAGGCCGCGGGGCCCGCTTCGGTAGCGACGGCGTAGTTTCCGCGCCCCTTGGCTCGCAGACCCCAACCGCCGAAGTCCTTACCCGGATCGACGGTCCGCACCGAGGCACCGGTGATCTCGTCGATGTCGTAGTCGAATGCCGCCATGCCCAGGCTGGACACGTAGAGCCCGTCGCTGTCGATGTGCACGGTGAAGCGCAGCAGCGACAGAGTCAGAATTGTCAGCGGGACGAAGAGAAAGATCGGCCATGGCGAGCTGGTCAGGTAACACGTCAGCGCGGCTCCGGCGAGCGACACCGCGATGACGGTGATCCCGGCGACGCGGCTCGCACCGACCTGGACCACCAGGGGTAGCTCGGGATTGCAGCGCGGGAGATCGGCGTGCGGTGCCGACGTGCCGACGACCCGTTCGCGTTGGTCGCGCAGCCTGGACGCACCGAACAGCCCGGCGGCGAATCCGATGACGGTGCCCATCGCGATGGCCCAGCCCGGGATGGTGACGCTCTGGCCGGACGCGAGGTCCAGCTCCCGCGTCAGGGTCGCGATCTGGAGAACGCCGATCATTCCGACGACGGTGAGTCCGATGACGAGCATCGTTCGGCGCATGATCAGCAACACCCGAGCGAGCGACGCGACGGCGCTGCACCCGCCCCCCACCAGCACGATCACGATCGCGAGCGTCCAGGCGTTGGAGAGTGGATCGGCGAGGTCGTCCGGTTCGGTGCCGCTGAAGTGTGTGGCGACCTGGTCCGGTAGTCGGCCCTGCCACAGGTAGGCCAGGACGAGAACCAGGGCAGCGACAACGAGCGGTCCGAGAACACCGAAGACCACTCCGGCGGGATCGAACGTGCGGGCAGCTCTCGCTTTCATCTGCTCAGCTCGGCTGGCAGGCGTCCTTGAGGCTGCACGAGATGCACGACTGTCCGCATCCGTCCGCCTCGGCGGGCTTGGGGAGGGCCGCTGCGGCGCGTGCCCCGATGGATCCGCCGGCCGCAGCGATGAACAGCGCGGCCACGAGAGCAACGACGACTGCGACGACGGCCGATACTCCGCTCAGAGCAATAGCGGCCACTGCTCCGAGGGCCAGCACCAGTGCCGATGCAGCGGTGGTCGGCCCAGCGACGCGATTGGCGAGAACGAACGTCTCGTCGTCGCGCATGGCCTCGGTGGTGCGCACACCGGCGAAACGGTTACGCGGGAGCCGACCCAGCAGCGACAGGGCAGCGACAGCGACGACGACGAGGGCGAGCACGAACAACACAACCGAGACGATGACCACCTGGCCAGGATACGGCGCAGCGAGGTCCTGGTACCAGGCGGGCCGCGTCACACTTTAGGCTGGTCGACGTGACCGATTCCGTTGACGCATCCACCGAGTCCGTTCCCGAACACCGCTATACCGCGGAGCTCGCCGGGCACATCGAGGAGCAGTGGCAGGACCTGTGGGAGACCCAGGGCACCTTCGACGCGCCCAACCCGGTCGGCACGCTCGCCGGAGACGTCCCGAAAGACAAGCTGTTCGTCCAGGACATGTTCCCCTATCCGTCGGGCAGCGGCCTGCACGTCGGCCATCCCCTCGGTTACATCGCCACCGACGTCTTCGCGCGCTACCACCGCATGCAGGGACGCAATGTGCTGCACGCGCTGGGATACGACGCGTTCGGCCTGCCCGCCGAGCAGTACGCCGTGCAGACGGGCACGCACCCGCGCAGCACCACCGAGGACAACATCGCCAACATGCGACGCCAGTTGCGACGCTTGGGCCTCGGGCACGACCGTCGACGGTCCCTGGCGACGACGGACGTCGACTTCTACCACTGGACGCAGTGGATCTTTCTGCAGATCTTCAACTCGTGGTTCGACGCGGACCTCGGTAAAGCCCGGCCCATCTCGGAACTGGAGGCGGCATTCGCCTCGGGTGAGCGGTCTTTGGACGACGGCCGCTCCTGGGAGTCGCTGACCATCGGCGAGCGCCGTGAGGTGATCGACGGCTTCCGTCTGGTGTACGAGTCCAACTCGATGGTCAACTGGTGCCCTGGCCTGGGTACGGTGCTGGCCAACGAAGAAGTCACCGCCGACGGCCGCAGCGATCGCGGCAACTTCCCGGTCTTCCGGAAGAACCTGCGGCAGTGGATGATGCGCATCACGGCGTACTCGGACCGGCTCGTCGACGACCTCGAGTACCTGGATTGGCCCGAGAAGGTCAAGACCATGCAGCGCAACTGGATCGGACGTTCCCGCGGTGCGCAGGTCTCCTTCTCCGGCGTCGAGGTGTTCACTACTCGCCCCGACACACTGTTCGGCGCGACCTACGTGGTGCTCGCCCCCGAGCACAAGCTGGTCGACGGGCTGATCGCTCCCGAGTGGCCGGCGGATGTCTCCGACAAGTGGACCGGCGGAGCCGGGACCCCCGCGGAAGCCGTTGCGGCATATCGCGCGTCGATCGCCGCCAAGTCCGATCTGGAGCGGCAGGAGAACAAGGAGAAGACCGGCGTCTTCATCGGCGCCTACGCGACGAACCCGGTGAACGGCGAGCAGGTGCCGGTGTTCATCGCCGACTACGTGCTGACGGGCTACGGCACCGGTGCGATCATGGCCGTACCCGGCCACGACGCGCGTGACTGGGAATTTGCAACGGCCTTCGGTCTGCCTGTGCGAGAGGTGATTTCGGGCGGCGACGTCACCGAGGCAGCGTACGTCGGTGACGGCGCGCTGGTGAACTCCGACTTCCTCGACGGTCTGCCGGTCGACGAGGCCAAGGCCGCCGTCATCGCACGCCTGGAAGCGGACGGCACCGGCCGCGGCACCATTCAGTACAAGCTGCGTGACTGGCTCTTCGCGCGTCAGCGCTACTGGGGCGAGCCGTTCCCGATCGTCTGGGATGCCGAGGGCAACCCGCACGGACTGCCGGATTCTGCTCTGCCGGTCGAACTTCCGGAGGTCGAGAACTACGCACCGGTCTCCTTCGACCCGGACGACGCGGGCTCCGAGCCGTCCCCGCCACTGGCCAAGGCGTCCAAATGGGTCAACGTCGAACTGGATCTGGGCGACGGGCTGCAGACCTACACCCGTGATACCAACGTCATGCCGCAGTGGGCCGGTAGTTCCTGGTACCAGCTGCGCTACATCGACCCCACCAACTCCGAGGCCTTCGCGGACCCGGAGAACGAAAAGTACTGGGTCGGGCCACGTCCTGAGATCCACGGACCCAACGATCCGGGCGGGGTCGATCTCTACGTGGGTGGCGTCGAGCATGCGGTGTTGCACCTGCTGTACTCGCGTTTTTGGCACAAGGTGTTGTTCGATCTGGGTCACGTCAGCTCGAGCGAGCCGTACCGTCGCCTGTACAACCAGGGCTACATTCAGGCCTACGCCTACACCGACGTGCGTGGGGTCTACGTGCCCGCGGCCGAGGTGATCGAGCGCGACGGCGGCTACTTCTACCAGGACCAGCCCGTCAACCGTGAGTACGGGAAAATGGGTAAGTCACTGAAGAATTCGGTCTCCCCCGACGAGATCTTCGCCGAGTACGGTGCCGACACCCTGCGTTTCTACGAGATGTCGATGGGCCCGCTGGACACCTCGCGTCCGTGGGCGACGAAGGACGTCGTCGGCGCGCAGCGGTTCTTGCAGCGCGTGTGGCGACTGGTGCTCGACGAGGTGACCGGCGAGGTCCGCGTCACCGATGCCAAGCCCACCGAGGACACGTTGCGAGTGCTCAACCGAGTGATCGACGGTGTGCACGCGGATTACGCTGCGCTGCGCGACAATACGGCCGGTGCCAAGTTGATCGAGCTGACCAACCACATCACCAAGGCCTACCCGGACGGTGCACCGCGTGGAGTGGTGGAACCGCTGATTCTGATGCTCGCTCCCCTGGCTCCGCATCTTTGCGAGGAACTGTGGGGCAAGCTGGGTCACGAAAAGTCGTTGGCGCACGGGCCATTCCCGCGCGTGGAGAAGAAGTGGCTCGTCGCCGATACCGTCGACTATCCCATCCAGGTCAACGGCAAGGTGCGCAGCCGCATCACCGTCTCGGCCGATGCGACGAAGGACGACGTCGAGAAGACGGCTCTGGCGGACGAGAAAATCGTGGCCCTGCTCGACGGCAAGGCCCCGACCAAGATCATCGTGATCCCGGGTCGAATGGTGAACATCGTCCTGAAGTAGCCCCCGCCGAACTCGAAGTTATGGATGAAAATCTGGCGATTTCCGTCCATAACTTCGAGTTCGTTGCTGCACGGGACGAGAACGTAACACTAGGTTTCGTTTTGAGGAGATGTGTGGTGGACTCGGTACGAGTCGACAGGCGCACCATTTCGTTCAACGGAGGCACGAATGTCTACCCTTTCGCAATCTGTCCCGTCCAGAGTGCCGAGTACTGCGTCGATTGTCGTCCTGGCTGTGGGGTGCCTGATTGCCCTTCCTCTGAAGTACGCCGGGACTGCCTACTTCGTCGAACTGAGCACCGGGTCCGTCACTGTCGACGAGGTGACGCAGGCCAACGTCCTGCTTGCCGTTGGCGATACCGTTCCATTGTTCGCACTGGCGGTTTTCGTAGTGCTGCAACCGGTGTCGGCTGTGCGTCGGGCGCTCGGAGTCCTCGCGCTGGCAGCCATGATCCTCCTCGACTTCACTACGGTCCTGGGGGCCTTGACCCTCGGCCTGGAGGATCCGCTCCTATTCGGTGGTGTAATGGCCACGATTCTGATGGCGACGTCGTCGTGGGCATGGATTCTCGCACGTCGACGCTCGCTGCTTACACTGATATTGATTCCTGTCACGGCGGCCATGGGGTTCTTTTTTCACTACTCGATGTTTGCGTCGTTGATCTACAGCCCGAACGTAGCGCCGATCGCGGCGCAGATCATCTCTCAATTACTTTTGCTGTTGTCGGTGGTGGCGGTGGTCTGGCTCGCCGTCGGCATGGACGCTTTGGTCTCGTCCCCAACCACGCCACCGGTCACTCCGTCGAACAATCAGCAGCCTGTTGGGTACACCTCGGACGGCCGACCGGTCTTCGATTACAAGCCGAACTCGCGGTAAACCACGTCAGATCGCACCCAAATCGGCCGACAGCCAATGCTCCGGTTGCAGGTAGAACACAACGCTCTCCTCGTGTTCGCTGTTCGCCATCTCGAGGTAGCCGTCGACCTTCTCCGGGGGCAGGTAGCGCGCTGCCATGGCGCGCAGCATGTCGGGGGTGCATGGCTCTTCATGAGTGACCGGCCCGTCGACGGACACGTATTTGATCGTCGGATTCGACTGCTCGACCATGAGGGTGAATCGACCTGCAGCCCTGATCAATTGGGCCTTCTTCGACGTGACGCCGGTGAGGACCCACGCTTGACCGCCCGGGGTGTAGTCGTACCAGATGGGGACGGTGAGCGGCCCCCGATCCGGTCCAGCAGCGACGGACAATGCGGCGACCCGAGATTCGGCCAGAAATTCTTCGCGTTCTGCCTTCGACAGTGCCATGTGTCCACGGTAGGACTTCCGGCGTCGAACATCCAGACTTCGAGCATCGCCAGGTGACGGATCGGCGTCGAGTGTGGACAGTGGAGGGATGCCGATCGACGAACGAGAGATTCCCGGGAGTCCCGTGGGTCGCCGGGTCGTGCTCGGCCTGCTGGCAGCGGGTGCCGCGGGCATCGTGGGCGGCGGGGCACTGCAGAAGGGGTTGGCGTCCGTACTCGGGCCGATCGGAAACCGCGACCCGACTGGTCTTATCGGGCTGATTCCCGTCGGGAACAATTTTCGGTTCTACTCGGTGACGCAGGGCGCGCCCCGCAAGGACGAGAGCTCCTACGCCTTGACGGTGGGCGGGTCGGTCGACAACGCGCGCGCCTTCACTCTGCAGGACCTGCGCTCGATGCCGCAGACGTCGTTGGTTCGTGACTTCCAGTGCGTCACCGGCTGGCGGGTGCCCGAAGTGCCCTGGAGCGGAGTGCGATTGGCGGACATCCTCGATGCCGTCGGACCAACCGCGTCTGCGACTTCGATGCGCTTCACCTCGTTCGACGGCACGTACACCGAGAGTCTGACGCTCGAGCAGGCGCGTAGCGACGACGTCCTGGTTGCGCTGACCATGTTGGACGGTGCGGTGACGCACGATCACGGTGGGCCGGTTCGGCTGTTCGTGGCCTCGATGTACGGCTACAAGAGCATCAAGTGGCTCGGCGGAATCGAGCTCACGGACAACGTGGTTCCCGGATATTGGGAGAATCGTGGATACGACATCGACGCGTACGTCGGCGAATCGAACGGGCGTCGCGATGACCCCACGAGCTGACGACCGCGACCGGTTCGGCCGGGTCGAACGATACGTGCACTGGGCAGTCGGGGCCTTGGTGATCGTCTGCATGGTGACCGCGGCAATTTTGTACATCGGGTCGCTCGCGGTGATTGTCGGCAATCGCCCGGTCGTCGAGTTCGTGCACGTGTGGTCGGGCTTTCTGCTGCCGATTCCGTTGCTCGTCGGCGCGGTGTCGAGGGGCTATCGACTCGATCTGGGACGACTCAACCGATTCGTCGCCGACGACTGGAAGTGGTTGCGCTCCAAGGCTCGTCGCATCGGTGCGATTGGCGTCGGCAAGTTCAATGCCGGTCAGAAACTCAACGGCGCGCTCAGCGGCGGATCGATTCTGGTGCTACTGCTGACCGGTGCGGTGATGTATTTCCAGACCTGGAGCCCGCTGAACTGGCGTATCGGCGCGACCTTCGTACACGATTGGTTCGCACTGGGATTCGGCCTTCTGGTGGTCGGTCACATCACGTATGCGTGGCGGGACACCGAGGCGATGCGAGGCATGACGGAGGGTGTCGTGACACGCGACTGGGCGGACCGTGAACACCCGGAGTGGTGAAGGTTTGTCGTGATCCGGGGTCCCGAGCGATCCATTCGGTCGAACGGCAAACACACGCAGGCTACGGCACTCGAACCTCGTCCACCATGCGCGCGATGTGCAGAGTCAGGTAGGTCACCTCGTCGTCCGTGAGCGGAGTACCGAGTCGAAGTTCCAACACTGCCTGCAGTTTCACCGCGGTTGCGTGCGCGTCCGGGTACACGTTTCGGATTGCATCGCGCAGTTTGCCCGACCGCTCGTCCAGTTGCTTTCCCGTGCTCGCGCGGACGAAGAAGTACCGCAGGTGCGTGATGAATCGCGCCGCGTTGACAGAATCGCGATCGAATTCGCGGTTGTACTCGGCACCCATGATGTCGAAGAGCTGTGTGAAGACGCCGGTCATCTGATATGTGTACGAGAGGTCGCCGCTCGCGAAGCCGGCGTTCACCAGGTGCAGTGCAACGGCGACCGCCTCGTCCATGTTCAGCGGAGTACTGAGTTGCGTGTTGATGTAGGTCAGTACTTTCGTTGCCGCGGCGTATTCGTCCGGATACAGATGTACCACCTCGCCTCTCAGCGGGTAGGTCATCGGAATGGCGTTCTCGCTGCGCACGATCGCGAAGCTGAGATGGTCGGCCAGCGCGATCACCGTCGTCGACCCCAACACGATGCCCAGTTCGTCGCGGGCGATGTCGAGTGCTCGGTCTGCCAGCACCAGATGCTCTGGTGGAACGGCGGCGACGAGCGACCCGAAGTTGTCGGGGTCGCGTCCATCCTCGGGGACGAAGACCTTCACAACGCGGCTTTCGTCGACGGGCTGACCGGGCTTGGCCTGGAACCCCAGCCCGCGCCCGGTCACGATCACCTCGCCCCCGTGGTCTGCGCGCGCGAGAACGACGTTGTTGTTGAAGACCCGCAGGATCTCCATCACGCCTCCCGTCGGTGACATCAGGTCAACGCAGCACCGTTGCTGCGGATGACATCTCGATACCAGAAGAAAGACTTCTTCCGATAGCGTTCCAGCGAACCCGAACCATCGTCGTTCCGATCGACGTAGACGAAACCGTACCGTTTGCTCAGCTGGGCAGTGGAGGCACTGACGAGGTCGATACAACCCCACGACGTGTAGCCCAGAACGTCGACACCGTCGGCCAACGCCTCGTTCACCTGCAGCAAGTGTTTGCGCAAGTAGTCGATACGGTAGCCGTCCTCCACAGTGCGAACACCGTCGATCTCCACGAGTCGGTCTTTGGCGCCGAGACCGTTTTCGACGATGAAGAGTGGCTTCTGCCAGCGTTCCCAGTAGTCGTTCATGACAACGCGCAAGCCCTGCGGATCGATCTGCCAGCCCCACTCGGACGCCTCGAGTGTCGGATTGGTGACGCCACCGAAGATGTTGCCCGCGCCGGTGACTCGCGACGAGTCGGCCGTCTCGCACAGGCTCATGTAATAGCTGAAGGAGACGAAGTCGACGGTATTCTTCAGGTCCTCACGGTCCTGCTCGGTGATGTCGAGTTCGATTTCATTGTCTCGGAAGTAGCGCAGGAGGTAGCCCGGATACTCACCGCGGCAATGAATGTCACCGAAGGCGTAGCTCCGGTGCTGCGCTTTCATGGTGGCCACGACGTCGTCGGGGTTCGGAGTCAACGGGTATATCGGCAGTGCGAGGATCATGCACCCGATGCGTGCGTTCGGCATGATCTCACGGGCCAACCGGGTCACCCGAGCAGATGCGACCAGCTCGTGGTGGACCGCCTGGTACAAATTCTGCTGCGTCAGTTCGGCTTTCGGTGTAGCGATGCCGCCGGACAGAAATGGCTCGTGCAGAACGGAGTTGATCTCGTTGAATGTCAGCCAATACTTGACCCGGGAGCCGAATCGGTCGAACAGGACGCGGCAGTAGTTCTCGTAGAACCCGATCATCTTCCGATTGCTCCACCCGTCGTACCGGCGCGCGAGGTGCAGGGGCGTTTCGTAATGGCTGATCGTGATCATGGGTTCGATACCGTGTTTGTCGAGCTCGTCGAGCACTCGGTCGTAGAACTTCAGGCCCTCCTCGTTGGGCTCGTCCTCGTTGCCCATCGGGAAGATTCTGCTCCAGGCAACCGAGAATCGGAAGACTGTGAAACCCATTTCTGCAAACAGGGCGATGTCCTCGACGTATCGGTTGTAGAAATCGATGGCATGCAGTTTGAGATTGTCTTCGGTCGGCGTCCCGGATGGGGGTGTTGTGATGCCGTGCGGCATCACATCCTGAATGGACAGTCCCTTGCCGCCCTCGTCGTACGCGCCCTCGATCTGATTGGCGGCCGTGGCGCCGCCCCAGAGGAATCCGTCGGGAAAGTAGTTGTTCGTCATGGTGTTTTCCTCTTCAGACCGTGATTGCGATCGCAGGGGAACCGTGTACGACGGTTCCCGTCCCGATGGTTTCGATGGATGCCAGTTGCTTCGAGTTGGTGACCACCACGAGCGTCATGGGATCGAATCCGGCCTGCTGCACCGCCGCGATATCGAACTCCGCGATGACGTCTCCAGCGGTGACCGCGTCGCCGCGGGCGACTCGGGGCGTGAATCCCGCACCGTTCATCCGGACGGTGTCGATTCCGATGTGTACCAGAACCTCCACGCCCTCAGCGGATTTGATGCCATACGCGTGCCCGGTCTTCATCACGGTCACCACGGTGCCCGAAATAGGGGCGCGTACAACGCCTTCGCTGGGGATGACGCCGAACCCCTGTCCAAGAATGCCGGCGGAGAACACTCGGTCGGGGACCTCGGCGAGCGTGACTATCGTGCCGTCGACGGGCGAGACGACGTCCACCGAGCCTACTGCGACGGTTGCGTCGATCACTTCCTGTGCCTTCTCGCGATCGACGAAGAAATAGGTCAGCGTGAACGCGACGGAGATCGCGACGACCACACCGATGACTTGCAACGCGAAGCTGCCGACCGTGGTGAAGGCAGAGAGGGCGAGCAGAGACGGAAAGACGAACGTGGTGGCCGCGCTACCTCCTGTCGACGCGATTGCCCCACCGATGGCTCCACCGGCGATTCCGAAGAAGAACGGCTTCTTGAGCGGCAGGTTGACGCCGTAGATTGCCGGTTCCGTCACCCCTGCAACGAATCCGGAGATTGCGGCCGGACCGGCGACGCCGCGTCGCATGGCATTGCGGGTGCGGAAGAAGACGGCCAGTGTTGCGGCGGCCTGGGCGAGAACTGCGCTGATCAGCGGTCCCATGAGAACGGAGTTGCCGGTGACTGCAATGTCGTTGAGCATGGTGGGCACGATTCCCCAGTGCAGGCCGAACAGGACGAATACCTGCCATAGGCCGCCCATTATGGCTCCGGCGAGCCAGGGAGCGAACGCGAAGACGTTGACGATGCCCGTGGAGAGCGCGTTGGCGAGGAACGACGTGACCGGGCCGACGGTGAGGAGGACGAGCGGAACCATGACGATGATCGAAATCATGGGCGTTGCGAAGTTGCGGAACATTGTGGGAATGAACCGCATCAGTACCGTCTCGAACCGCGACTGGATCAATACGGCCACGATGATCGGAATCACCGAGCCCGTGTAGTTGAACATCGCCACCGGAATCGAGAAGAACTGCACCGGAGCATCCGACGCGCTGAGTTCCACGATGGACGGATAGACCAGCGCCCCGGCGATCACCATAGCGGTGAACTTGTTGGCACCGAACCGATTCGCGGCCGTGTAGCCCAGGAAGATCGGGAGGAAGTAGAAGACCGAGTCGGCAGCGGCGGCCAGGATGACGTAGGTCTGTGTAGTGCTGTCCAGCCAGCCGAATTGAAGGGCAAGGCTCAGTAGTGCTTTGAGCAGACCTGCGCCGGCCAGCGGCCAGACGATCGGCTGGAAGATCGAGGACACCACCTCGATGAACCCGTTGAGCAGACGCTTCGGCGACCACATCGAGCCGTCGGCAACTATGGCCGTTCGCTCGACGGGCGAATCGGTCGCGGTCAGCCGGGTGATCTCGGCGTGCACGGTCGGCACTTCGTCGCCAATCACGACCTGGTACTGGCCGCCCGACTTCATCACTGCCAGAACACCGGGGATGGATTTGATCGCGTCGGTGTCCGCCTTTCCGGTATCGCGCAGTTTGAAGCGAAGTCGGGTCGCGCAGTGGATGACCGAGTCGACATTGCCTGGGCCACCCACCCCCTCGAGAATGCCCGTTGCGAGCGACCGATGGTCGACGATTGCCATGCTGATCCTTGTCGTAGTCCCGTACCAGGGCACAAAAAAAGACCCGAGCCGCACGCATCGAAAGCGTGTAGCTCAGGTCTTGCCTCGTGACCGAGTAACAATCCTGGTGAAGCTGTGATGTAGGACACTAGCTGTTCGAGTGTCCGGGTACAAGTACCTCGTCGAGCCGCCGCCCAACTCGACGTTATGGACGGATAGCGGGCTGATGTCGTCCCTGGCTTCGAGTTCGTTGCCACCGGGGGCAGGAAGGTAACGATAGGTGGCTGTTGCTACTCGGAGAAGAAGGCCATGTGCGGGCGGGAGTGAGCGAGCAGGCGACGATGATGCTTGCGTTGATCGACGGCCTGCATCTGACGCTACTCACGGTGCCGGGCGACCGTATGGTCTATCTGGACTGCGACATCAGGCGTCCGTGAGTTCGACCCCGGTGACGCTGTGCACACGTGATCGCCGGTGCCGCGGGGTGCCAACTGCTGCAATACCATTCGCCCGTCACCGGAAACGTCGACGAGCGCGAGATCGGTGATGATGCGTTCACGACACCCTCCCCGGTGAGCGGAAGCGTGCACGTGTCGAGGATCTTCGGATTGCCGTCGCGGTCGCTGCTCCACGACGACGATGGCCCGCCGGGCGCGCCGTGGACGAGGTTCATCGCCGCCCATGCCGTTGACCATCCTGCCGGGCAGCGTGGTTCGCTACGTCCGAGGTCTTGGACACCTTCACAATTGGGTTGTTCAAGACGGAGGCGGTATACGAGAGAAGCCCGTTCCTGAACGGCCCGATGAAGACCATCGACGATGTCGAGGTCGCCACGATGGGATGGGTCGGCTGGTTCAATCCACGCCGACTCCACAGCACCCTCGACTACTCCCCACCAGGCGAACTCAGGAGTTCTACTCCTGTCAAGAATCGGCACTCCGCCCGGAGATGGTGCGAGCGTACGAGCGGCAAGAAATCCGGGACGGTTCAGGTAGCAGGCAGCTGCGAATACAGCCAAGGTTCGTCGCTGACTGCTGTTTGCCTTCTCTGGGTTGGGCAGGTGTGCATGTTGCAGACGGGCTGATTGAGAGAGGTCTACGTGCGCTCGGTGTGTTTCGGTAGTCTGCCGCGCAGTCTCATTGCTTCGCGGACACGATGCTGTGCCGTGGTTCGGGCCACGTGATGTGTTGTCTGCGAGTGGGCGGTCGATGCTTCGAGTGTTTCGATGGTGCTGGCGCGGAGCTTGGTGGAGATCGACTCGAACACGGCGGCTGTTGCTGGTCGAATTCCGGAGTATCGGGCGTCCATCGCTACGGCGGCGGCGACGACACCGCCGGCGTTGGCGATGAAGTCGGGTACAACGGTGATACCTCGCTCGAACAGCACTTGTTGCGCTTGCGGGCTGCTCGGCAGGTTCGCGCCTTCGACCACGATCTTCGCCGGTAGTGTCGCGGCCAGGTCGGCGTCGATGACGTCCTGCAGTGCGGCTGGAATGAGAATGTCCGCAGAAATGGTCAGCTCTTCCTGGGGGGCGAGTGGTTTCGCTGCAGAGTTGTAGTGTGTGACCAGCTCGTCGCCGAGATGGTCACGCAGTTCGAGTAGTTCGGCGACGTTGAGGCCGTCAGGATTGTGTAGTCCACCGCGGGAGGTCGACACGGCGACCACGTTGGCACCGAGTTGCGTGAGGCGTCTGGCTGTTGCGGCGCCGACTGCGCCGAATCCTTGTATCGAGACGCTGAGCGTTTTGATGTCGAGCCCAAGTGCTTGCGCTGCGGCGTCGGCTGATTCGGCGACTCCGTGGCCGGTGACACCGAGTTGGTCGTAGGGGAGCCCACCTAATGCGTGTGGTGTGCCGACCGCACCGCCTCTGCCGCCGACTTCGTCGAGCATGATTGCCGCATCGTCTTCGGTCAGACCGACGTCCAAGCCGAATACGTACTCCTCGGGGACCTCGTTGCGCAGTGCACGAACGAAGGATCGCAGTACCGCTTCTTTCGAGGTTGCATTCGGGTCGGCACAGATACCGGCCTTGGCGCCGCCGTAGAAGAGGTCGACTCCGGCCCACTTCCATGTCATGTTGCGTGCCAGACGAGCAACTTCGTCGACGCTGACGGTGGTGGACATGCGTGTGCCGCCCTTACCCATCCCGCGCGCAGTGTTGTCGATTACCAGTACTCCGCGCATGCCGGTGCGTGAATCAGAGACGCATACGATTTTCTCTGGGCCCCACTCATCGATCAGATCGAACATCGTTGTTCTCCTTGTAATTCGAAGATGGTCACGCGAAGCTGACGCCTTGAGCTAAGGGAAGCTCACGGGAGTAGTTGATGGTGTTGGTGGCGCGGCGCATATATGCGCGCCAGGCGTCCGAGCCGGACTCACGTCCGCCGCCGGTCGTCTTCTCGCCGCCGAAGGCTCCGCCGATCTCGGCTCCGGAGGTTCCGATGTTGACGTTGATGATGCCGCAGTCCGATCCGTCGGCGGCGATGAATTGCTCGGCTTCTCGCTGATCGGTAGTGAAGATCGACGACGACAATCCTTGGGGCACGTCATTGTGCAGTGCGACAGCCTCTTCGAACGTGTCGTATGTCAGGACGTAAAGGATCGGTGCAAAAGTTTCTTCCTTCACGATCTCGCTCTGGCCGGGCATCTTTACGATGGCCGGCTCGACGTAGTAGCTGTCTTCGTTACTGTCGCGGCGGACACCGCCGACGAGAATTCTGCCGCCTTGCTCGACAGCTTTGCCCAGTGCAGCCGCCATGTTTGCGTGTGACTTGCTGTCGATCAGAGGCCCGACCAGGATTCCGTCGGTGAATGGGTCGCCGATAGGCAGTCGCCCGTATACCTGGGTGAGTCGATCGATGAGTTCGTCGGCGACGTCGGTGTGCACGATGACGCGGCGCATGCTGGTGCACCGCTGGCCGGCGGTGCCCGCGGCAGCGAACACGATGCCGCGGGTGGCGATGTCGAGGTCGGCGGAAGGTGTGACCACTGCCGCGTTGTTACCGCCGAGTTCGAGGATGGCGCGGCCGAACCGGGCAGCGACCCGTGGTGCGATCTGCTCGCCCATACGCTCGGAGCCGGTGGCGCTGATCAGAGGAACTTTGGGGCTGTCGATGAGGGCCTGTGTGTCGGCAGCGCTCGCGGACACGAGGACGTTCAGGTTGGCCGGGGCTCCGGATTCGGAGGCTGCGCGATCGAACAGGGCGCTGCACGCCGCGGCCGTGAGCGTAGTGAGCTGTGCGGGCTTCCAGACAACGGTGTCGCCGGCAACGATGGCAATTGCGGTGTTCCAGGACCAGACAGCTGCCGGGAAGTTGAATGCCGACACGACACCGACCACACCGAGTGGATGCCACGTCTCCTGCAACCGGTGGCCCGGGCGCTCCGATGGCATGGTCCGCCCATCGAGCTGACGAGACAGTCCTACAGCGAAGTCGCAGATGTCGATCATTTCCTGCACCTCTCCGAGCGCTTCGGAGCGGATCTTGCCTACCTCGATACTGATGAGGTCTGCGACGTCTTCTTTGTGCTCGGTCAGTAATTCGCCGAGACGCTTGATCAGAAAGCCGCGGACCGGCGCCGGGACGGTTCGCCACCGCAGGAACGCCTCGTGCGCGTCGTCGATTGCCTTCTCGACGTCGGCAGCGTCGGCAGCTGGATAGTCGAAGAGGGCCTCGCCCGTGATCGGTGTTCGGGTGGTGATCGAAGTCTTGACAGTGGCGTCGAGGATAGTCAAGTCGACCCCGCATCGTTGCAAGCTGCTGCGCGCCGAATCGCGCAACTGATCTGTAGTCGGCAGAGCTATCGAGGTGGACAGTGAGGCGCTCATCGGTTTGACTCCTGGGGGGTTGTCGATGGGGTTGGTTCGATCGGCCAAGCGAGGCCTAAGTGTTCGGCTGCTGCGGTAAGCGATGCGCGCCTGATTTCTGAGTAGAGCTCGTACGGGTCGTGAACTGTGCGGCCGAGCACTCCGGCCATCCAGTCGGCATTGATCTGATCGGTACTCGTCTGGGTAAGATCCCTGCGACCTTCCGAGGTCAGATTGGACTGAAAGATCCCCGCAGCGGACTTCGGTAAAAAGTCTTCGTAGACAATGGGATCAGGGCGAAGCCACCCCTGCGCGATCATACCGCTGAGCGAGGCGCTCGGCACGGATCCGTCGGCACGTCTGTCTGTCGGTGTGAAAGTGAAGTAGGCCAAATCATCAAGCGCCAGAACATATTCGGTGGCCGGGACGTTCTTGTTCCACAACGCCGCTGCGATGGTCGTTCGGTCCGACGCCGTGACCGGTCCGTGCACTGCTGCTTCGCGTACGGCCTGTTCTATGTCACCGGTGAGCCGGTCGTAGACGCCTCTACCGCGGGGTGTTGCTGCGATTCCGCGGGCTTCGACTTCACCGAAGCGCACTCGCAGAGAGCCCTTCACGACAGTGCCGTCCGACTCGCGGAACACTCTGGGCTCGGCCAACGCGCGGAACGAAGTTTGGCGGAGCAGAAGATCGGGTCCGTTCCATCGGGGAGGTCCCTGGATAGTTTCGATCATCTCGATCCCCCGGCGTTGCATCTGCTCGTACAGCGAATCGATGTCGAGTACACGAGGGGTCAGATGATTGATGTGGGTACTTGTCACGCCTCCGATATCTGCGGCCACTGATGAGACCTGTTCGAGTTCGCGGTACCAGGCTCGATCGACGGCAGCAGGCGAAAGCTCGAATGCACTCGTCGCCAGCCGCAAGAAGGTTTCGGAATCCTTCTCGTCCAGTCCTCCGTATGTTTCGGCGCGATCTGCTAAGACGAGTAGCTCTGGCTCGAACAACCGGCGTCGTCCCAGAAAGTTGTCGAGACGCTGTTGAAGATCGGCAGAGAAGAACCGGCGATCGGAGGGTACGAGCATCGAGGTGAATACCCGGAAAGGGTTGCGTGCAAGTTCTTCCGCTTCAATCGGACGGAAGGCAGTCGACACGACCGGAACAGAAGATGAAGACGCCTCACGTAGATCGTAGAAGCCCACGGGATGCATACCCATTCCGCCGAATATCCGTGCAACCTGTGCAAGCTCGTCAGGGGTGCCAACCCGGATGGCTCCGTGACGCTCAGCGGTGACCCGCGCAGCAGATCCGAGGCGTTCGCCGACGACTCCTTGGTTAGTCAACACTTTCTTGTTGACTGCGTTGGCGACCTCGAGCATTGATGCGTACGCAGGCACTTCGTGTCCGTACAAGTCGGACAGACGCCGCGCAAACTCCGCCCGCAGTTCCCATTGCTGAATAATTGGCATGACTTGCGGCTCCAGGATTCGATTCGCGGGTCGGCAGGACAAATGAATTTCAATAAGTTCTTTTCGAAAGACAGACGCACTATCCACAGGTTGCGATGCGTGCAGTAGTCTTGGATATCCTGCAATCTTGACTGATTGAGCTGTTCGGCGCCAGCGCGGAAAACTTACAGCCTCTTTAACTAATGCTGTGGGATACGTCAGAAATAGTCTTGACTTTTACCCGTGCCGCAAACCCCGCATGGGCTCGGATTCCTATGATGCGTTTGAGCGGACGGTGCATCCAATTTCGGTACCAAAAATCGGAGATTTGTCTGTTGGTCGCAGCGATGCAATGACGCTAAGAGCTTCGATCACCGAACGTGATGGCGATGGGACTGTCCAACCGTGATGCAAAAGCTTTGTTCGTCCAGGCCACAAAATCGTCGGCGGCTTGGTCGAGCGCGTTGACAGCTGCGCCGATCAACGGGTTTGTGTCGGCTCGTCGGTAGACCACGTGGACGCGTCGACGTGGAGGAACGGGCCCGATGCGATGAAGCTGAATAGATCGGTCGATGCCCAGTGCCAAAGCCGGGACCACCGCAAGTCCGAGCCCCTGCTTCACCAGGCCACGGACGACGTCGAAGTCATTGCTGGTGAACATGACCTGGGGCACGAACCCGGCGGCCGCGCAGACCCGGTAGAAGTTTTCGGACCCGTCGGAACCCACGCGGTTGGTGACCCATTTGCGCTCGGTCGCGTCGGTGAGAACCAGCCGGTCATCGGGTGGGCTGGGCCCTTGTCCCCCTTCGATAACCACTAATTCCTCGTCGAGGATGGTACGAACGATGTTGTCCCCCGCCCATGTTCTCGGAACCAAGCCGTATTCCATTACGACTCCCAGGTCGACCTTGCCCTCGGCTACTGCCGAGGTCATGTCGTGTTGCAAGAGTCCTTCGTCTTCGACTGTGATCTTGGCACCTGGGTGCGAGAGGACTAACCGCGACAGGGCTGCTGGAACAAGCTGAGCCCCTGCCGTACCGGAGGCCCCCACTCGTAGCCTGCCTTTGGTTCCCAAGGCGTAGGTCTGCATCTCGTCCTCGGCCTCGCCGCTTCGTACAATGATTGCGTCGGCATGTTTGACAAGAGCGTCACCTGCGGGGGTTGGCCAAATGCTTCGTGGGCCTCGTTCGAAGAGAGGTACACCCACAGACTTTTCCAGGGCCGCGATCTGCTGGGACACGGCCGACGTGGTGTACCCAAGTTCTTTCGCTGCGCTGCTCAGGGAACCGACTCTGATCACCATTCGGAGAGTGTGGAGATGAACGAGGTTCAACATATGGAGCTCCTCGGTAGATGTGCTCGCCGGGATCCTGCATGTAACCAGTCAATCAGTGTGAGCGCATCCCACACCGGCTTCTCAGTTGCAACACCTATAGCGTCGGCATAGGGAGGAAGGTTGGTGCATTCGAGAAGAAACGCGCCGATGTTGGGGAACCGTTCGACGGCTTGCTCGGCCAGCGCCACAATTTCGTGTTCGGCGACAGTAGGATCGAGTGCGAATTTCTCATCGACCAATGCGGGGTACAAGTGTTGAGTGTCCTGAAAACCGACCAGGAGGAGCCGCTGCCTGTGACTTTCGGACACTCCGACAGCATCGAGATGTGCAATTGACAACGTCGTAGCGTTTGCCGTGAGAACACAAAGCCTCTCGTCCGGTCTTAAAAGCGAGAGGATCAGAGGAATCTGAAGCAGACTTGATGTGGCAACGGGAATGCTCACTGCAGCAGCGAGCGGGTGCTGATAGATCGACAGAAAGCCACAGCTCGAAGCTACTGCGGAAACGCCTGACTGCTCGAGTTGACGGGCGGTGTCAACGAAGTGATCACACAAACCTGCGGCACCGAATTCGACTACCTGGGAGTTTCGTGCGCCCGAGGTGACCGCGAGAGCCACTGGGTAGTGATAACTATCGCGGTTACCGATGTCGCCGACAGGTCGTGTGAGCGAGTTGTCGAGCATGATGATGCCAACACCTTCATTGGACTGCCCACCGCCCGTCGCTTCGACCCCCGTCATTCTGCGGCCAGATCCACTCGGAACGTCTCCTTGAGAGCAAAGACACAGGCCAGGGAGATCACGGCACCAATCATGACATAAAAGGAGACTGCGAAAGTGGCACCTGTCGCACTGACAAGCGCGCCGGCCACGAGTGGTGCCGGGGCTCCTGAGACCACGGAAGATCCCTGGTAGGCAATCGAGCAGCCTGTGTACCGATAGCGGGTCGGGTACTGCTCGGTGTACATCGGGCCCTGGATCGAACCGGGGAGCGCCCATCCGAACACAAGACCTAGGGCGATAGCAACGATAATCACGATGTTATTGCGGGTGTCCAAAAGCCAAAAGAACGGAAATGCGTACAGACCGATCAGCAGGGTGCCGGCTGCGTAGATCGGGCGTCGGCCGAATCTGTCGGAAAGAGACGCGTAGAACGGCATCGCCACCAGACACAGGCCTGCTCCAACTAGCACGCCGGTCAACGGAACCGATCGCGAGATATTCAGCTCCGTCGTTACGTATACCAAAGAGTAGACCGTAAAGAGAAAGTATCCGATGGTGTTTGCGAATTGCACAAATATGAGCAAGAAAGTAACTTTCTTCTTGTGCTCCCACACCTCTGCTACTGGTCGTCGGGTCACTTTTCCAGACTTCTGAGCAGATTCGAAGTGAGGGGTTTCACCTTGTTTGAGGCGTACGTACAGTCCTACCCCGACTATGAGGGCGCTCATCAAGAATGGCACTCGCCAACCCCAGCTGAGAAACTGCTCGTTGGGGAGTAGCCCGAACAGTGCCAGCATGCCAGCGGACGCGAGCTGTCCAGCAGGGACTCCGAGCTGCGTCGACACCGCGTAGAAGCCTCGTTTTTCGGTCGGTGCGGATTCCATTACCAGGAGCGAAGCTCCACCCCACTCGCCGCCCATAGCGACACCTTGGATGATGCGCAAAAGAACGAGAATGATGGGGGCGGCAATGCCGATTTGGGCCGCCGACGGCAGGCACCCGATCAGGAAGGTGCCGACACCCATCATGAGAAGAGTGACGACGAGTGCATTTTTTCGACTGACTCGGTCGCCGATCTGACCGAAAATTATGCCGCCGAGCGGCCGGAAAAAGAATGCGACGCCGAAGCTCGCCAAGGATGCCAAGGTGCCGGCCGTGGTCCCCATTCCTTCGAAGAACACTTTGGGGAAAACAAGGGCGGCGGCGCTTCCGTATAGAAAGTAGTCGTACCATTCGGCTGAGGTGCCGAGGAAGCTGGATTTGGCTGCTTGAATAGCCGTTTTTCGGGTGATTGCGTTTTCAATCGCGGACTCCTCCGGGCTGCCGGGGATGGGGCCAGTACGATGTACAGTGGACATAGCGGGCTCTCTTCATTCAGGTGTGACGCGTGAAATAAACGTATCTGGATGTCGGACAGCAATCCAAGGTCAGGCAAACCCCTAGTAAACCGGTCGGTCTTTGGCACCTCCGTCGAGTGCCGCCTGCCATGGGGCGACGGGTGGCGGTGCGTCCTGGTGCTCGGGAACAGGTACGTGAATAACCGTGGGTCCTTCGCGATGCAGTGATTCAAGAGCCAGCTTCTTCAGCTGAGCGACGTCGGTTGCAAGGTACCCCGGTAGGCCCATGCCGTGTGCGAGTACCGCTGGGTCGATCGGCCCTGGTTCGGTGGCGAAGTACTTCTGTTGGAGAAACAGGTGTTGAAGCATTTTGATCCAACCGAAGGACACATTGTCCAGGACGACGTAGGTGATCGGCAGGCTCAGCCGTTCGGCTGTCTCCCAGTCGCCGATCCCCATTGCGAGGCTGCCCTCTGTGGTGATGCAGAGCACTCGCTCGCCGGGATGGGCAATAGCAATGCCGATCGCTGCGGAGATCGAGTACCCCATGGGACCGTGTCCACGTGGGATCACGACTCGCCAGGCTGTTCCGTCGGCCTCCCAGTAAGCAGCGAGGTTCGGTGTCGGAGTCCCGGGGTCTGCGGCAACCCAGGTGCTGGAGCCGAAGACCTCGTGCAATGCCTCGATCACTTTGCGTGGGTGAATCTTGCCCTCGGCAACAGAAACCTGTTGACCGCCGACTTTGTCGGCCCATGCCTGTCTGCGTTCAGCAATCCAGGCTTCGCGACTCGAAGTCAGAGTGGGACCGACAGCGGGAATGTTCTTGATCAGCTGGGTCAGGACGGTTGCGGCGTCTCCGGCGAGGGGTAGGCTCCCCTCAAAATTTCGACCGGCTCGTGCGCGATCGGAATCGATCTGTGCGACCCATTGGCCCGTTCTGCGAACAACGGTGAAGCCGTTGGTGTCGGTGGAGTTGGCTCGGCTTCCGACTATCAGGATTGCGTCGCTTCCGGTCAGGTACTCGTTGGCGTACCCGCGGCTTCCGTTGCCGCCCGCAACGCCGAGTGAGAGTGGGTGGTCCTCGGCAAGGGCACCCTTCCCGTGGATGGTGGTGGCTACGGGTATGCCGGCCTTCTCGGCGAAGGCTCGCAGCTCGGCCCAGGCACCCGACGTGTGTACACCACCGCCTGCAAGAATGGCAGGCCGCTCGGCCGCGGTAAGTCGTTCCGTAGCCTTACTCACCCGATCTTGGACAGCGGGGTATCGGTCGAGGGGAAAGTTGGAGCTACCGCCGGGCACTTGTGCGTCCGATGACTCGTCCAGGACGTCCTCGGGGAGTACGACGGCGACTGGGCCGGGTCGACCAGAAACTGCGGTCTCGATGGCCTCGGTAATAAGCGATGGAATGTCGGATGCTGTTTGCGCGGTCTTGCACCACTTTGTGACGCCCGCGAAGAGTGCCTCTTGATCGATCTCGGTTATGGCCCCAGAACCCCGGCTCGAGCGATGAATGTCCGTCGTAAAAACGAGCAAGGGGATCGACGCCGCCATGGCCTCACCCAATCCACTAGCGAGGTAGACCGCGCCGGCTCCGCTCGAGGCCTCGCAGACACCCACCTTGAGATGCGAGCGCGCGTACCCGTCTGCCATGTACGCAGCGTGCCGTTCGTCACGAGCTAGCACGTGGCGGATCTCGTTACTACGCAGGCGCAACTGCTCGTAAACGACGACACCTGTATCGCCAGGAACACCAAAAATAGTGTCGACGCCGTTGCGAACAAGCGTATCGATCAGAAGCTCGGCACCTGATCGGGCGGTGCGGTCGGCGCTCGGTACCTTGGTTAACTCATGGACGGTCATTATGAAGAGTCCTAACTGATCGGGGGTAGTGCTAGAAGACTGCGTTTTCGAGATCACCGAGTACGGAATTCACGAACCTGTCGAAGTGCAGTGGTGACAGGTCGAGGTCGGTCTCGCCGGTCAGCAAAAGTTGAGCGATGCTCTCCCCTACCGCGGGTGACTGCATGAAGCCGTGGCCTGAGAAACCTGCTGCGATGTAGAGTCCGGCTACCTCTGCTGCCGGACTTACAATGGCGTGATCATCAGGTGTCATCTCACGCAGCCCTGCCCAGCTACCGGTGATTTCGAGTTCGCCGAGAAGGGGGAAGCGGTGAGACAGTGCGGTCGCAAGGCCCTCCACTCGATCCCAATCAACGCTCGCTTTCTCTGATGTCTGGACTTGGCGATCATTGCCGCCGACGACCGCGCCGCCAGATTTCTCAGGGTGCAGGTAAGCGCCGGTGGCCATATCGACGGTAAGCGGGAGGCCTCCGTGGACGGACTCCTTGGGTGCCGTGGCGAAAGCTTGACGGGAATGCGGAAACACAGGGATATCGAGACCGCACATTTGCCCAACCGTGCGTGTTTGTGGTCCTGCGGCGATTACGACCACTTCTGCCTCGATGACACCAGCGGAGGTAACGATGCCTGATACGGCGCCGTCCGTACCTACCGTGATGTCGAGGACATCGGTGTTCTGCAGAATCCGAACTCCGTTGCGGCGAGCAATATTTACGTAGCCAGCAACGGCATCCGCAGGTGATGCGGATCCGTCGCGAGGGGTGTAGGTAGCGGAGAGAAGGTCGTCGGTACGGACTCCGGGGAAGGCGTCGCTGATCTGATCGGTATCGAGAACTTCTACCTCGACGCCCAACGAGCGTTGCAACGCTACATTCTTCTCGAAGGCCACAGACGTCGCTTCGTCCGATATTAGAAATAGGTACCCGTGCCTGCGAAAATCCAAGGGCCGTTCAGTTTTGTCTTCGAACTGCTCCCAGAAACTAACGGATCGCTGAACCAATTCGATATTTACTCGTGAAGAGAATTGATGGCGAATTCCTCCCGTGGCGTAAGCCGTGGCCCCTTCGCCCAGGAGCTTACGTTCGACCACCGTGATATCGCTGTACCCGCTGGCGCTGAGATGGTATGCGATGGAAGTGCCGATAATCCCACCGCCGATAATGACGACTCGACCACCGTTTAAATGCATTTGCTCACCTGATTCATTGAAGTGTCAAGCGCTTCGGATGCGGAAATGGAAGTGCCGTTCATGCGGATCTGGTAGATCACTTCCGCGTAGGGCTTTAAGCGCTCGATGACTCTTCAATTTTTACTCCGCAGTGATGGGAGCTACAAGAGCCCGAGGTTCCAAGATTATTCACCTGCCGTGCAGCTGTGGTTCAACTCATACCTGAAGGTCGACGCGGCGTAACACCGCTGCAACTAGGCCGCCGTCTCGGTGTAGCAATGGCCGTCGGAGGGGGCTTCTGGTGCGTGTGACGACACTGCTAATGTCGACTCGACGGCAAGGAAAGACCAATGATTGAGCTCGAGTATATGGTCCGTTAAGAACCGCAACAGCTCGAAAGTCCGGCGTCGCCCTCCGAATGACAAAACGCTGCCTGCCGCGCGGCATGATTCTGGAAACGCTGCGCGGACAACTCGTGATATCAGGGCTGTTGCTCGAACCGCCTGAGGGGATTCGTGGAGTTGCGGCGAGGAATGTAGCAACCGCGGGTGCCCGGACTGGGTGCTTTGTAACGGTTGGCCCGTGCCCGGAAGCCGTGGAGTAGCCATCCATGGGAGTCGAGTTCGCCGACTATGGCGTGCGTGACCATATGGGCGGGCGCGGATGTGACTGCTGTTGCCCATGCTCTGCACTGGCGTCAGGTCGGTTTGTTCGATCGAAGGTTCGGACGTAGGCGAAGCCAAAGACTGGTTCCAGGCGTCGAGCGCGATGACGGTGGTATTCAGGACGAGCGGGCCACGAAGGGCGTAGTTTCTGCAGCCGTCAGGGCACACACCCAGATCGCTGCGATCGTTCCAACGGTCCCAAGCAGCACTGTCGACTGCTTCGAATAAGCCGAATTTACTTCACCGTGCCTCCACTCCCCCTTTTCTTTTGGGTGTCGAGCAGTCGGATTCACGAAACTGGTGCAATGGCTCGGCGCTTGACGCTCGTGTACCGCAATTCCGTCGACGTATCAGGCCGGCCAGCAACCCGATGGCCGGCAAGGCCGACGCTCCTGCCGCCGCCAATCTGGACGACGATTTTCGGCGTTGATCGTCAAGCCGCAGGCTATGGCCTCGGTCAGAGGCCGCGGAATTCGTCCCTGATCTTGACCCGGTCGGGGACGATAGGGATCGAATTCCTCGTGGTCCCGACCGGGTTATCAAACTAAATTGTCATTGTGCTCTCATCGTCCGGATCGGTATTGTTGTGGTCTGAACCCATTTGGGCAGATAACAACTGGGCAAGGTGCTCTCCGCGGCGATCGGTGAGATCTGCCAACTGAGTACGGCAGGAGTACCCATCGGCCAGGATGACTGTGTCGGCATCCGCGGCGGACACAGCGGGCAACAGTTGTTGTTCGGCAACGGCCAAGGACACTTCGTAGTGTCCCTTTTCGACACCAAAATTTCCGGCGAGACCACAGCAGCCCCCCAGTCGCTGCACTTCGGCACCGGCTGTTTCCAAAAGCGCCGCATCGGGGCTCCATCCCATCACTGCGTGGTGATGACAATGCGGCTGAGCTACCACTTTCGTACCCCGGAGAGACGGTGGGGTCCAGCCCCGGTCGGTCAGAAGTTCTGCCAGAGTCCGTGTGGCCTCCGAAACCTGACGAGCTGCATCATTGTTTACCAGTTCGAGTGCGTCAGAGCGTAAGACCCCCGTACACGAGGGCTCCATACCTACGATCGGTGAACCGCCGCTTGCCGCATCGGCCAGCGCATCTACCGTTTTACCCAGAATCTTCTTTCCACCGTCGAGCTGTCCAGTCGAGATCCAGGTCAACCCGCAACACTGCTGCTTAGTGGTGAGTCGGGGACTGTAACCAGCGTCCTCTAGAACTCGGACAGTTGCAATACCGACATCGGGTGTGAAGTAGTTCGTGAACGAATCGACAAACAATGTCACCGGGTCGCCGGTGACATCGCGACGAGCGTGGGTGGCAGCGAACCATGATCGGAAGGTTTGCTTGGCGAACGGGGGAATTGTGCGGCGTCGGTCGACACCCGCCGAGGACAAAGCAATCGGACCGAGTCCGGGAAGCTGCATGGCTGCGTTTACCAATTGCGGTGCCTTGCTTGCGATCTTGGCCCACCGCGGTAGCCATCCGAGCGAGTAGTGCGACGCAGGTCGGATCCGGCCCTTGTAGCTTTGGTGTAGCACCTCGGATTTGAAGGCCGCCATGTCCACCCCCGTAGGACAGTCGGATGCACACCCCTTGCACGACAAGCACAGATCCAACGCATCATGGACCTCCGGTGAGCGCCACCCTCCGGTAACTTCTGTGCCGTTTATCATCTCCTGAAGGACCCGCGCGCGGCCACGGGTGGAATCTCTCTCGTCTCGCGTTGCCTGATAGGAAGGGCACATGACGCCGCCTTCCGCAGTATTATCGGCTCTGCATTTTCCGACACCAGTGCATCGGTGTACCGCCTGCGTAAAGTTTCCATCGTCATTGTGGTAAGCCAACGCAAGATTGCGTCGTAGCAATGGTGCTGCGGGCACGCGCAGGTCAGCATCGAAGGGGCGTGGATCCACCACAACTCCGGGGTTGAGAATGTTTTTAGGGTCAAAGGCGTGTTTCACAGCCGCAAACAGCCCGAGTGCATCGGTGGAGTAGATCAATGGCAGCAGCTCGCTACGAGCGCGACCGTCACCGTGCTCTCCGGACAGTGACCCTCCAAACCTGGCCACGAGTTGGCCGGCAGCGAGTAGGAAGTCGCGGAACACCCGGGTGCCCCCCGGCATGTCAAGAGGAAAATCTATTCGCACGTGCAGACAGCCGTCACCGAAGTGGCCGTAGGGAAGGCCAGTGACACCGAAATCCTCCATGAGTGTGTCGAATTCTCGCAGATAGTCACCGAGTCGAACGGGAGGCACCGCTGCGTCTTCCCACCCGGCATGAGCTGGCAGGCCGGCGGGGCTGCGGCCAGCGAGGCCGGCTCCGTCGGCCCGAATCCGCCACAGGTTGGCGGCAAGTGCAGGATCGGTGACGACTAGGGAATCTAGTGCTCCGCATCCTCGCTCAACGACTCGTGCCCTGTCGATGGTCTCATCCATTGTGTCCCCAACCACTTCGACGAACAGCCATGCCGCCCCCCGCGGTAAAGGAGGAACGGCCGCCGGCCCGCGACGCTGGCGCACCACATCGACAATCCGCGAGTCGATTCCCTCACATGCAGTCGGTGCGAATTCGAGCACGGTCGGTGATGCATCTCCGGCCGAGGCAATGTCGGCATAGCCGAGCACGACCAGGATGCGGTGAGCTGGCTCGGTGACGAGCCTGACAGTTGCTTCGGTGACAAGCCCGAGCGTGCCTTCGCTGCCGATCAACATACGCGCGACGTCAAATCGGTTCTCGGGTAACAGGTGTTCGAGCGCATAGCCAGAGACTTGACGCCCGAATTGAGCGAACTCGGTGCGTATGGTTGCCAGGCCCGACGCTGTGGCCGACTGCAGGTTATTCAGTACAGCGGAATTCTTGGGTCGTCTGACCGTCGATCCTCCTACCGAGGACGTAAGGCGCAAGTCTTCACCGGTACCTGCGAGAAGGCGTAATTCTGTGACGTTGTCTGATGTTCGGCCGTAGCCCAACGTGCGCGATCCGCATGCATTGTTACCGATCATGCCGCCGATAGTGCAGCGTGTGTGGGTCGAAGGGTCGGGTCCGAACCGAAGGTTGTGCGGTGCCGCAGCGGCTTGTAGGACAGCTTGAACCGTACCGGGCTGTACAACGGCAGTTCGGGTGTCCGGGTTCATCTTCAGAACCTGGTTCATATGGCGGCTGAAGTCCAGCACGATTCCGGCACCCACAGCGTTACCTGCGACCGACGTTCCTGCCCCTCTGGCCGTGATGGGAATACCTTCGTCGCGGCACACCGTCAAAACAGATGCCACTTCATCGGAATCGCGTGGACACACAACCGCCATCGGGGTCACCCGGTACAAGGAAGCATCGGAGGAGTAAGCAGCACGTCGCGCCCCATCGACGTGGACATCTGCGATGCCACATCGGCGAAGGAGCCCGGCGAAGGATTCAACGGAAGTCATCTGTAGCATGCTACAGGATGTGGCATGCTACAGACGTGTAATGGTTGATATAGTTACCGAGTGCCCGACAACCTCCTCGAACCTCTGACTCCATCTAGTGGGCGCCGGATGGAGCAAGTCGTGACTGCTATCAGAACTGCCATCGACAATGGCCGGATGACACCTGGGGTGAAGTATTCGGTCTACCAGTTGGCTGACCAACTGAGTGTTTCTCGGACCCCGGTACGCGACGCGTTACTGCGCTTAGAGGAAGCTGGGCTGATCCGCTTCGAGGCGCGCCAAGGCTTCCGAATCATGCTCCCACATCCTCAAGAGATCGCAGACATCTTTGCTGTACGTCTCGCGCTCGAACTGCCTGCGGTTCGTAGGGCAGCTGCGCGCTGCAATACTGACACGGGAGATATTCTGAGGGATCGAATGCGGTTGATGCATCATGCTGTGAAGGATGCAGATGAGAGGTCCTTCATGAGCCATGACCAGCTACTGCACGATCATATTCTGGATTCCTCAGGTAATGCTCGTGCCCGAAAAATAGTCGCGTCGTTGCGGGAGTCGACTCGGCTTCTAGGAGCGTCCACCGCAGATCGCATCCGAACGCTTTCAGATATAAACGATGAACATACCCCTATTGTCGCCGCCATTGTCGCAAACGATCCAGACGCTGCCGAAAGAGCAATGTCTACACATCTGGTGGTAACAGGAAGACTTCTTGTCACTCAGGCAGTACGCGATCAAAAGCTCGAAGATCTGGACGTGGATACGATCTGGAACAACACAATTTCCGCATAGCGACAGGCATTTCCGAAAGCCGTCAGAAAATCCCCTACTACTCTATTTGAATGCAACCACAATGCAGCGGTGCATCACATCCGTCGACGTGTGCACAGGAGACCAAGTGGTCTGAGCCGTTAGTTCGTCGGGGCCATGGCGCTTCGCTGCTTTGATCTATCAGTTTGAGTTGTCGGTGGAGGTCGCGGCGGGTGTATACCCAGGCGAAGGGTTCGGCGGTGCGGTTGTAGCGTTCGGCTGATGGAAAGTCCGTGTTAGCAGCCTATCGCAGGTCGCCAACACGGCTGCAAAATCAGAACGGTGCTGAGCTGGCGTTTCGGCCAAGACGGTGCGGAAAATGCAATTACCGACCGACGCCCCGCGCAAGTCAGTCGAACCGTCGGACAACCAGAGTTCACCAAAACCTTTGTCGTGAGCGGAAACTCGACCCCTGCTACGAAGTTCCGCTCACCTGGTGCGAAGCACCAACTCGGTGGGGTGTGCATCCGCCGGCGTATCGATGGCATTGCGGACCGCACGCGCAACGGTGCCGGGCTGCAAGAACTTCGATCCGTCGTACTCCCCACCCTCGTGCGCGACGATCTCCCGCTGCATCTCGGTGTCGATGCGTCCGGGATGGACCGAGGTGACTCGCAACGACGGCTCTTCCAGACGCAATGCATCACCGAAGGCCCGGAGTGCGAACTTGCTCGCCGCGTAAGCTCCCCAACCCGGGTTCGCGCGAATGCCCGCACCCGAATTGATCAGCACCACATGGCCTTTGGCAGCACGTAGTGCAGGGAGTAGCAGTCGAGTGAGTTCGACGACGGCGATGACGTTCACCTCGTACTGGCGTCGCCAGTCTTGCGCCGTCGACTCCTCGACCGTCCCGAGCGCTGCCACTCCGGCGTTGTGCACCAACACGTCCAGAGAATCGATGCTCGACGCGGCGGCCGCCACGGCGTCGGGATCGGTCAGTTCCACCGGCCACGGAGTAGACCCGGCCAATTCCGACGCGATGGGCTTCAGCGAGTCGGCCGATCGGCCCCCCAGCAACACGTGGTGATCCGGGGCGAGCAGTCGGGCGATATGGGCCCCGAGGCCCCTGCTTGCTCCGGTCACCAACGCAGTACGAGTCATGCCCCCAGATTAATCGGGTCGTTCCTACAGGCTCCACTCCCAGGTTGGCTAAAAGCTCATCCCCGCCTCGGAGGCCCAGGTCTGGGTGGTGTTCGCACCGTCGAGTTCTTCGCGAACGATGTCCGCGTGGCCGGCGTGCTGCGAGATCTCGCGCAGGATGTGCAGCACTGTGAATCGTGCAGTCTGCCAGATTCGTTCAGGTGCCCAGGGTGCCGTCGGGACCGGGACGGAGAGGTTCAGATCCAACGTCGCGAGGGCGTCGGTGGTAGAACGCGCTACCTGTTCCCATTCCGCGATCAGACCGGGGACGGTCTCGTCGTCGGCCATCACGTACTCGCTGCCGGCGCTGGCCATGTCGAATTCGGACGTCTCGTCCAGGTCCGCGATCACCGTCATCCAGTGCCGTTCGTTGCTGACAACGTGGTGCAGCAGCCCGCCCAGGGTCAGCTCGCTGGCGGTCGTTCGGGTGCGTGCCTGCTCGTCGGTGATTCCGCGAACGGTGATGAGAAAGTTGGCGCGCTGTTCGGCGAGCATCTTCACGATGTCGGTGCTTTCGGTGGTCATCTTGTCCTCCTGGTGGCTGATGAATCTCACACTAGGTCCGATCGCGGACGCATTCGGTCCGCAATCCAAACGAGCGGAATTGCGCGGATGGACGCAAACTGTCTGCATGGGCGATCGAGGTTTCACTTCCACGCAGTTGGCGGCACGCGCGGCATATCTGCTCAGGGGTAACGACCTGGGCACCATGACCAGCGCCGCCCCGCGCCTGTACCCGCACATGTGGAGCTGGGACGCGGCGTTCGTTTCCGTCGGATTGGCACCGTTGAGCGTCGAGCGGGCCGTGGTGGAAATGGACACTCTGCTTTCGGCGCAGTGGACGAACGGGATGATCCCGCACATCGTGTTCGCCAACGGAGTCGACGGTTACTTTCCCGGCCCGGCGCGGTGGGCCACCGGAACCCTCGCCCCGCACGCGCCGATGAACCCACAGACCTCGGGCATCACCCAACCACCGGTGCATGCGATAGCCGTGCAGCGCATCCTCGATCACTCCAAACGGCACGGGCGAACCACGCGCGCCGTCGCCGAGGAGTTTCTCGATCGACGCTGGGGCGATCTGGTGCGGTGGCATCGTTGGCTCGCGCAGGCTCGCGACGTCGACGACAACGGACGCATCGCGTTGTTCCACGGTTGGGAGTCGGGCATGGACAACTCTCCGCGCTGGGATTCGGCGTACGCCAATGTTGTTCCTGGAGTGATGGATCCATACTTCAGGGAGGACAAGGCGGTCATCACCGATGCCTCTCAGCGGCCCAGCAACCTCGAGTACGACCGCTACATCTGGTTGGTGGAGGAGATGAAGCAGGTCGGGTACGACGACGACGCGTTGAAGACCAAAATGAGCTTTGCTGTCGAGGACGTGTTCGTCAGCGCGATCTTCGCGGTGGCATGCGACGTGCTCGCCACCATCGGGGAGGACCATTCGCGTCCGCACTCCGATGTTCGTGAGTTGCGCTCGTGGGCCGAGAAGTTCCGCAAGGGCGTCGTCGCAACGACGGATGCGCGCTCCGGTGGAGCTCGTGACTTCGATCTGCGCACCGGCCAGTGGATCGGCACCGAGACCATCGCGATGTTCGCGCCGTTGCTGTGCGGCGGCCTGCCACGCGAGCAGGAGCGCAACCTGCTTCGGATCTTCGAGGGCACACGATTCTGCGGCCATCCGGATCTGCGGTACGCCGTCCCGCCATCGACGTCGCCGGTGTCGAAGGACTTCCGCGCCCGTGAATATTGGCGTGGGCCGGTGTGGCCGGTGATGACGTGGTTGTTCTCGTGGGCGTTCGCGCGCCGCGGTTGGTCCGAGCGGTCCCTGTCCCTGCGGGACGAGGGATTGCGGCAGGCCAGCGACGGTAGCTTCGCCGAATACTACGAGCCGTTCACCGGCAAGCCGCTCGGCAGCATGCAGCAATCCTGGACGGCCGCGGCCGTGCTGGACTGGCTGGGTTAGCGCGATTCAGCTGAGGTAGCTGTCCACCAACGGGCCGACGACGTCGAACGAGGTGGCGTCGGGCACGAGGTACTTGGCGACGGTGCCGCACACGAAGGGATGCCAGGCGGAACCGGAGTCGGTTCCCACGGACGAGACGGCGAGGATGTCGCCGAAGTAGATGCCGGGCAGGTGCCGCTGAACGAGCTCGTCGTTGTGCGAGGCGACGGCCAGCAATTCTTCGACGTGACTGCGATCGACTTCGTCGCCCATGGATGCGAGCAGATCCGCTCCCTCGGCGCGGGCCCGGACGGGGTCGCTGTCGAGCAGCGTCAATGCGCCCACGGTGACGCCGCGGCTCTGTAGTTCGACGGCAATGGCGTGGGCGAGAACTCCGCCGAACGACATCCCCAGAAGGTGGACGGCACCGGCGGGCTGGACGCGAACGATGTCGCCGGCGTACGACGCTGCCAGGGCCGCGAGGGACTCGGAGCGTTCACCGGACGTCGGTACCTGGACGCCGTAGATGGGCCGGGCGTCGTCGACGTGAGTGGCCAGACCTGCATAGCAATCGACGAGCCCCACCAGGGGGTGGATGCAGAACACGGGATCGAGGTGTCCTGCGCTGCGGATCGGTGCGATGGTCGGCACCGCGTAATCGGACGGGTCGAGTTCCGTGAGAGCCAAGTGCGAGAGATCGTTCACGACAGTCATGGGTGCGCCTCCGAGCCAAGAGATGTAGTTCGTGTTTCCATTGGGTTTGTTCGTGCCGACTCTGGGTATGTCGCCCTCGGCAGCGTGAGTGTTACCCACGTCTCATTACCGACGACTCAACCACGTCTGTGGACAGAACGCATTAGTGACTGTTCACCATGGGTGCGATCTGGTGCAGTTGTCGACCTGGACGTCTCGCAACCACACCAGCAGCGCGAGGACGGCGAAGCCTGCTCCCGCGAGGCAGACGCCAGTCCACCCGAAGTGTCCCCACGCCAGCGTGCCCACGGCGGATCCGACCGATGCGCCCACGAAATACGTCGTCATGTAGACGGAGTTGATACGGGCACGGGCAGGCGGTTCGAGGGCGTAGACGATGTTCTGATTGCTCACGTGCACGCCTTGCAACGCCAGGTCGACGAACACGAACGCAATGACGAAGACAATCCAGTAGTGCCCTCCCAGGGCGAACAGTGGCCACACCGCGATGAGCAACACTGCGCTGGTACCGCTGGCCCATTGCACCAGGCCGCGGTCTGCGAGCCTGCCTGCAACGGACGCCATCAGGGCCCCCGCCACACCGGTCAATCCGATCAGGCCGATCTGTGCGGCATTGAACCCGAATCGGTCACCGGACAACAGCAGCGTCATGCTCGCGAACACGGTGCTCACCGATGCGAACGAGAGGCCGCCCAGCAAGGCTCTCGTTCGCAGCCGCGGATGGGTGCGCACCAACCGACCCATCGACAGCAGAGCCGAGCCGTAGGAGACGTCTGCGGTGGCGGTTCTAGACGGCAGTACCCGCCACAGTCCAGCGGCCGAGATCAGCATGAGCACGGCGGCGAGGCGATAGACACCCTGCCAACCGGTGACCGCGGACAACAGTCCCGAGATGCTGCGCGCCAGCAGAATGCCGGTCAGCAACCCACCCATCACGACGCCGACGATGCGCCCTGATTGCTCGGGGTGTGCCATCGACGCGGCGAACGGGACGATGACCTGCGCAGCGACCTAGAACAATCCGGCGATTGCTGTGCCGACCAACAGCCACGACAGACCCGGTGCGAAGCCGGTGATCGCCTGACCGGTTGCCGCAAGGATCATCAGTCCGACGCTCAACTTTCGGCGGTCGACGACATCACCGAGGGGAACGATCAGCAGCAGGCCGAGTGCGTAGGAGATCTGCGCGACGGTCACCGAGGCCGCCGCGGCAGATTCCGAGACGCCGAACTCGGAGGCTATGAGGTCGAGCAGGGGCTGGTTGAGGTAATTGCCGCCTGCCGAGAGTCCGGTGGCGACGGCCATCAGTGCGACGACCGGTGTGCTCACGCCGGTGCGTGAGGTAGTTGCTGTGTTCACGTAACCAGAATCCACGGTTGCGATCGTGCTGTCCAATAGAACGCTCCGCATGATCGATCTGTTCAGCAGATAGAATCGAATCCCGTGGAACTACGACACATTCGCTACGCAGTCGCCGTGGCAGAAGAGCAGCACTTCGGTCGGGCTGCCATGCGGCTGCGGGTTGCCCAGTCGGCCCTGAGCAGCCAGATTCGCGATCTCGAAAAGGAGCTGGGAGTCGAACTCTTCGCGCGTACCAGCCGGAGTGTCAACGTCACCGCGGTCGGGCAGACATTTCTCGAGCGCGCCTACAGCGTGCTCGGTGCGGTGTCCCGGTTGGTCGCCGACGTTGCCCCCGATCCCACCACCTCCACCAGACGACTACGCATCGGGATGATCGAGCCGCTCGCCCGCGTCGACGTCGTTGCGATCATCGGCCGGGTCTCGCGGCGCTATCCGAACACGACGGTGACGTTGCTTCCGCGCGCGAGTGCCGAGATTCTCGACGGCATCGCCGGTGGGGACCTCGACGTCGGCATCATCGGACTCGCGCCCGGCCGCCCGAATCCAGGATTGACTTCGACAGCCCTGTGGACCGAGCCGCATGCCCTGTTCGTCGCAGCCGAGCATCCATGGGCGCTGCGCGAGTCGGTCCGGTTGGCCGAACTCTCCGAGGTGACGATGATCGACAGGCCCGCAGGAAGCGAGGCCAGATTACAGTCCGACCACGCCTTCGTCCGATCCTCGGTGACGCGTGGGCGCATCCTCGAGGCCGACTCGGCCGAACTTATCGGGCAACTCACCGAGGCCGGGTTGGGTGTGACTCTGCTACCGACGTCGTTGGCCTCGATCTTCCCGAGACTGAGGATGATCGACGTGATCGACGCACCGACCCGAACAGTGTCGGTGGTGACGAACCCCGGGAACGCCAACGCCGTGATCGCAGCGTTCGTCGAGGATCTGATCACCGCCGTGCGCCGATAGCCTCCCACATGTCACTATTGACATGTCGACACTGGAATCTAATATATTCCTATGTCACTTCCGCACGCTCTTCTCGGTTTGCTCGCGATCGAGTCGCGCAGTGGTTACGACCTGACCGAAGCCCTGGGTGCAGACGGCATCGGCAAGCACGCCTGGACAGCCGGCCATACCAGCATCTACCCGGAGCTGAACCGACTCGACGCCATGGGCTCCGTCGAGGTGATCGAGCGTGGAGCTCGGGGCAGGCGGACCTATGCGATCACCGATGCAGGGCGGGACGAACTCAGAACGTGGCTGGTCGACGCGCCGATTCGCCCGGCAGTGGTGCGTAACGAGAATGTGCTCCGACTGTTTCTGCTCTCGGCGCTGGGGCCCGAGGACGCCATCGTCTTGTTGACGCGAATCATCGAGCACGCGGAGACGGAGGCGGCGGCGCTTCGCCGAGCCCGGCAACCACACCGAGATCAGATCCCCGATGGCCCCTCGGGCTTCGGCCAACTCGCCGCCGAGTACGGAATTCGGACCGACGACGCACTGGCCGACTGGGCCCATTGGGCAATCGAGCACTTTCGAAGCAGTATCGACGGAGGCAAGTAAATGGAACCGCAGCCGTTCGTGCTCGATACACCCGATGCGATACGCGAGCGCCACGAGTCGTTCGACGTGTATCGCGCGGAAGGGGAACATCTCCTTCGGTCCGCTGTCGTATTCGTCCACGGTGGGCCCCGTCCGCCGGGAGTCGAGTGGCGACCCAGGGACCAGCCGGTGTTCGTCGGCTATGGATCCACCGCTGCAGCATCGGGTTTCGTCGGAATTGTCGTCGAGCATCATATGGCGTCGCTGGCCGAGTGTTCGGCGGCGGCCGACGAGATCGTCACTGGGCTCGAACAGATCCGAATGCTTCCGGGAGTGGACCCGAATCGGATTGCGCTGTGGTTCTTCTCAGGGAGCGGGCTACTCGCCGCCACGTGGTTGCGGGATCCCCCGACGTGGTTGAGATGCATCGCGTTGACGTATCGAGATCATCGACGTGCCGAACGGAAGACACGGATTCGACATGCTCGACCACACCGACGAATCGCGTGATGCGGTCACCGGTGCAATGGATTGGCTTCGGGCGCATCTGCAGTGAAGGACCGCCAACGAAGGCACCCTTGGTCGACTGTCATCGACCAAGGGTGCCTTCGGTTCATTGCAAGAACGTGGCGGTTACGCAGACTTCCAGACCGCGACGACGGACGGCCGCGGCTGGGTATCGCCGCCGTCGGGCCAATGCGAGATCGGCGCGTCGGCGGTGGCGTCGTCGCTCTCGCCCGGGTGCTGTACGCACACCATGACACGCTCGTCGGTGACGATCGGACCGCAGGTCTCGCCGCCCGCGGGAACCGTCAGGAACTGCCGGGTCTCGCCGCGGCGCGGTCCGTCGAGCACTACCGCGAACAGGCCGTCGTTGGAGTCGAGTGCGTTGCCGTCGGTGGAGACCCACAGGTTGCCCTTGGCGTCGAACGCGAGGTTGTCGGGGCACGAGATGGGGCTGACCTGGCTCTTGTCGAAACCGCCGAAGTAGGTGTCGGCCTCGTTCGGGTCACCGCAGACCAGCAGGAGGTTCCAGGTGAAGGACGTGCCGGCGTGGTCGTCGTCGAGCTCGAGCACCTGACCGTTCTTGTTCGTGTTGCGGGGGTTGGCCTCGTCCGCCGCAGCCTTGCCTTCCGTGCCGCGGTTGGAGTTGTTCGTCAGCGCAACGTAAACCTTGCCCGTCACCGGGTTGGGCTCGAAGTCCTCGGGACGGTCCATCTTGGTTGCGCCCACCTTGTCGCCGGCCTGACGGGTGAACACTGCGACCTCCTCGGCCGACATACCGTCGACGAGGGACGTGCCCCGGCCGTCCTCGCCGGTCTGGAGCAGCGGGATCCATGTTCCGGTGCCGCGGAATTCACCGTTGGACGGCAGGCTGCCCGAGCCGTCGATCTCGTCGGGAGTATCGCCGGTGAGGGTGGCGACGTACAGCGTGCCCGCATCGAGCAGAGTCAGGTTGTTGCGCATCGCCGCCTGGCCGGTGCCGGGCATCATCTTTCGACTGGAGACGAACTTGTACATGTAGTCGAAGCGCTCGTCGTCGCCGCTGTACGCCACCACGGTGCCGTCGTCGGTAACGTGGATCGTTGCGGCTTCGTGCTTGAACCGGCCGAGCGCGGTGTGCTTGATCGGGGCCGACTGCGGATCCCACGGGTTGACCTCGACGATGTATCCGAAGCGGTTGACCTCGTTGGGCTCCTGCGCCAGGTCGAAGCGCTTGTCGAAGCGCTCCCACTTGCGGTCGCTCGCGGCACCCTCGACTCCGTAGCGCGAGAGCCGCTGCGCTACAACAGGATCGGTGACCGACTCGGCGTTGCCGAAGTACTGATTGAAGTTCTCCTCACCGGAGAGCACGGTTCCCCACGGCGTCAGGCCGCCCGAGCAGTTGTTGAACGTGCCGAACACCTTGGTGCCGGTGGGGTCGACGCTCGTCTTCAGGAAGTTGCTGCCCGCGGCGGGGCCGGTGACGACGAATTCGGTGGTGCCGGTGATGCGGCGGTTGTACTGCCCCATTGCTGGGGTGAGCTTGCCGGTCCCCGACTCGCCCTGTACCTGCACCACCGAAAGTCCGTGTGCGGCAAGAGCGACGTCGAACTGCTCTCGGGTGGGGTTCTCCGCGTCGTAGCCCTTGAACATTGCCGGCTCGGTGCTGTACTCGTGGTTGACCACCAGCAGGTGCGCGTTCGGAGTGCCCTCGATCGGCAGCAGGCCGGCGAAGTCGTTGTTGAAGCCGAACTGCTTCTCCTGCGCGGCGGCGCTCTGGTTGTCGAAGTCGAACGCCGGTGCGCCTGCCACGACCGCGTCACCCCAGCGGATGACGACGCCTTGTTCGTAGCCCTCGGGCACGACGACGGCGTCCTCGGTATTGGGCTCCACCGCAGTGAAGTCCACACCGTCGACCGGCGTCGAATCTGCACCCGAGGTTTCGGAACTTCCCGTGGCGGCCGGTTCGTCGGTGGAACACGCAGCCAGGGCACTACCCGCGCCCACGGCGAGCACTGCCATCGCTCCGCCCTTGATGACGCCACGCCGCGACATCGCGGTCTTGACGATGTCGCCGAAGTACTCGCCCTTCGACGTGTTGGGAATCTCGTGGAAGCAGGCATCACCGCACTTGTACTTGCACGTCAGAGATGAGCGCTTGGAGCTTCCGTCGTGAACGGCGAACAAGGGTAGTGGCTTCATGTCACGGCACGCTGTCACCCAAAAGCGAAAGTAAAGGAACGTTCAGGTGAAGTCGCGGATAACGAGGCTGCCCTAACGTGTTATAGAACCTGCGAGAGGAACGTCTTCAGTCGGTCGGTGTGCGGATCGTCGAACAGCTGCTCCGGAGTTCCGGTTTCGACGGCGCTGCCGTGATCCATGAACAGCACCTTGTTCGAGACCGATCGCGCGAAGCCCATTTCGTGGGTCACCACCACCATGGTCATGCCGCCCTTGGCGAGGTCGGCCATCAATGCCAGCACTCCCTTGACCAACTCGGGATCGAGGGCGGAGGTGGCCTCGTCGAAGAACATCACCTCGGGCTTCATCGCCAGAGCGCGGGCAATGGCGACGCGCTGCTGCTGTCCGCCGGAGAGATTGCCCGGACGCGAGTCCGCCTTTTTGGTCAGGCCCACCAGTTCGAGTTGATCCATCGCCGCCGCGCGGGCGGCCTCCTTGGATAGGCCGAGCAACTTCTGGGGGCCGAGCGCAATGTTGTCGGCAACGGTCTTGTGCGGAAACAGGTTGAACTGCTGGAACACCATGCCGATACGCTGGCGCAGCTTGTCGGGATCGTCCTTCAGAACCGACTTGCCGTCGAGCAGAATATCGCCCTGCTCCGGCTCGTGCAGTCGGTTGAGGGCGCGCAGCAACGTGGATTTTCCTGATCCGGACGGGCCGATCACAGTCGTCGTCGTGCCGGCCGGAACGTCGATGCTCACCCCTCGAAGCACCTTGTTGGTGCCGAACGACAGGTGAATGTCCTTACCTGCGAGCGAAACAGAAGTCATGTCAGCCTCTTTCCACGACGACGGCCTGCTCCACCGGGTCGAGCGTCTGCTCGGCCTTACCGGTGCGCAATCGCTTGTCGATGTAGTTCACGAGATGGGTGAGCGGCACGGTCAGCACCAGGTAGAACAATCCGGCGGCGACGAGCGGGGACAGGTTTCCGGTCTGCGCGTTGAGATCTCGGCCGACGGCGAACAGCTCACGCTGGGTGGCGAGCAGTCCCAGGAAGTAGATCAGCGACGAGTCCTTGATCAGGGAGATGAACTGATTCATCAGAGCCGGCAGGACGCGACGGACGCCCTGTGGGACGACCACCAGATTCATCGAGCGACGACGGCTGAAGCCCAGTGCCCGAGCCGCTTCCATCTGCCCGGCCTCGACGCTCTGGATGCCGGACCGGAAGATCTCGCCGATGTACGCCGCAGCGAGCAGCGAGAGTGCCGCAGCGCCGAGCCAATACGGATTGCCCCCGGTCAGACCCTGCACCACCGGGCCGATACCGAGTCCGATGATCAGAATGATGACCACCGCGGGCAAACCACGGAAGATGTCGGTGTACACGCGAGCGGGCCACCGCAGCCAACGCGTGCGCGACAAGCCGGCCAAGGCCAGCAGCATGCCCAGGACCGTACCGATGATGCCCGACGCCAACGCCAGAATCAGCGTGTTCGGCAGACCCACCTTGAACAGGTCGGGGATGGCCGACTTGTACAGCGACCAATCGAAGAAGGTATCCCCCAGCTGCGCCAGCGTGGATTTGGGTTGAACAGCAACGGCTTCGGGAGCGTTCGCATCGTTCTGAGCTGCGATGGCCGCGAAGTCGGGTAGCTCCGGCTGTGGGGCGGCCTTGCTACCCGGCTCGAAGCCGTCGGGCAGTTCGCGCGGGACCCAGTCGGAGTAGAGGGTGGCCCACGTACCGTCGGCGATCACCGCGTCGAGGCCGGAGTTCAGCGCGTCGATCAACGGTTGATTGTCGCGGGCGACGGCCCAGCCGACGAAGTTGTTCAGCGAGAACGTGTTCTGCGTGATCGCGGTGCCGTCCTCGGGTTTGACCAAGCCCTCGGCCTGCTGTGACGGGGCGACCCAGGCGTCGATCTGGCCGGTCTTGAGGTTCGCGTAGGCGGTGTTGTAATCGGGGAACTTCACCGGATCGAGGCCGAGCGTGTTCACCACGTAGTCGTCCTGCACGGTGCCCTGCACAACGCCGATCCTGGTGCCCGGGTTCAGATCCTCGAACTTGGTGATCGGACCGCCCGCGGTGGCCACGAGGGAGAAGTACCCGAAGTCGTAACCGTTGGTGAACCCGACGGTGTTCCGGCGCTCGTCCGTCGTCGTGATCGAGGACGAGCCGACGTCGAAGCGTCGGCCTGCAACCTGTGCGAGCAGGCCCGAGAACTCGGTGCCCGAGAAGTTGATCTGCAGGCCGAGTTTCTCGGCGACGGCCTTCAACAGCTCGTTGTCGTACCCGGTGTATTGGCCGGCCGAGTCCAGGCAGATGCTCGGCGGGGCGTCGGACAAGGTGCCGACAGTGAGGACGCCCGGCGTCGCCAACCCGAGCGATCCCGTATCGATCCTGTCCAGCGGGGTGACGTTCGCTGTCGTGTACTTGTCCTCCGTCGCGGCAGCGGCCGCGGCATCGAAGTTCGTCGGCGTCGACGACGCACTGTCGACACCGGGAGGGGCACACAGGTCGGTAGGACCTGCGGCCGCCTGATCGTTGGAGGATGACGTGCCACATGCCGCGAGCGTGAGAGCCATCAACAGTCCGAGAACGAGAACCACGAGCGCGCGTGAAGCGCGTACGGCAACCATGGACAAAACCCTAAGCGGACCAGGGCCCACTCACCCAAACGGCCGTCGCGCAAGGGTTTCGCTCAGCGAACTGACGTGACGTGTCTCTACTTGTGCGAGTCCCGCCACGCGATCGCTTGGCCCAGCTCGGCCAGGTCGTAATCGGGTCCGTTGACACCCACGGTGAACAACGTTGCTCCAGCGTCGACGAAGTCCGCAGCGGTGTCCGCGCCCGGCCACGAGACCGACCGAGTGATGCCCGAGACGTCGCGTCCGACGGTGGTGCCGTGCTCGGCGAGGATCTCCGACTTGCGCTTCAACGCTTCGAGGTCGGCAAAGCTGTGCCAGATGTGCGCGTACTCGGCCACCATCTTCAGCGTCTTCTTCTCGCCACCACCGCCGATCAGGATCGGGATGTCGCGGGTGGGCGCCGGGTTGCCGACGTCGAGCCGGTGTCGAATTCTGGCCAGGCTCTCCTTCAGCAGTGCCAGCCGCGAACCGGCCGTGCCGAACTCGTAACCGAAGTTCTCGTAGTCCTTCTCGTTCCATCCGGCACCGATGCCGAGGATCAAGCGGCCGCCGCTGATGTGGTCGACGGTGCGCGCCATGTCGGCCAGCAGGTCGGGGTTGCGGTAGCCACCGCCGGTGACGAGGGCACCGATTTCGACGTTCGACGTCTGCTCGGCCCAGGCACCCAGCATCGTCCAGCACTCGAAATGAGCGCCGTCGAGATCGCCGTACAGCGGGTAGAAGTGATCCCAGTTGAAGACGATGTCGACGCCCGCGTCCTCCGACCGCAACACCGCGTCGCGGATGAGTTGGTAATCGGGAGCGTGCTGGGGCTGAAGCTGAACACCGATCTTGACGGTCATGTAGGTCTCCTCGTCGTGTGGGCTGCGTCTCCCATGATGCACCCGAATGCGCCTAGCCGATGCGGACGCCGCTCTCGGCCATCATCGCCCGCAGCACGAACCCGGCCTCGGAACCGATGATCTCGCCGACGAGGGTGATGTAGCGATCGACGAATGCGCCTCCGTGTTGCTGCTCGTTCTCGTCTGCGAAGTGGTGCGCGAGCTCGTGCAGAACCACCAGTTCCCGCAGCGCCCACGCTCTGTTGCCGTGATGCAAGGGAACGGCGATGGTGGCAGTGTCCGGTTCGTAGTGTGCGGCACCCGAGCCCGAACGTGCTCGGACGGTGATCACACGACTGGCGCCGGGCCACGTGGTCGCGACCCAATCCAGCGCCAGCACCGCGTCGATGTATGTCTGCACGGATTTCAGCGACGCGAACTTTCGCTCGACCGGCAGCGTGATCTGCGAGCCCATCACCTGCACGACGCGAATCTCACGCTCCTCGGCGCGATCGAACATGGTGCGTACCAATTGCTCGGCGTCGTACACCGCGGACCGCTGCGCGTCCCTCGCCCTGCTCACCCGTTCAGCCTAATTTGTGTCGCCCGCTCGCCTCGCCTAGTGTCGTCTATCGACAACGATTGTCGAAGTCGTTCCCAGTACCAGCGTTCAGGAGATTCCGTGCTCGTCGTCGATGACCTCTGCATCGATGCCGGACGCACCCGCATCGCCCAGCACGTGTCCTTCGAGATCCCCGACGGTCGACGCCTGGGTCTACTCGGCGCATCGGGATCGGGAAAGTCGCTGATCGCCTCGGCGTTGGTCGGAGCGCTGCCGCCGGGCATCACCTGCAGCGGCAGGATTGTCGTCGACGGCCACAACGTCACCGGAGTTCCGACACCCCGGCGGCCCCCCGCCGCCCGCCCGGCGATGGTCTTTCAGGATTCGGCCACCGCCCTCAACCCGATGGTCACCGTCGGCAAACAATTGCGCACGTCCGACTCCGCCGAACTGCTCGAGCGCGTGGGTCTGCGTGATGCACGGCGCATACTGGCCTCGCACCCGCTCGAGCTGTCCGGTGGCCAACGTCAACGCGTCTGTATCGCAGTCGCATTGGCGCGTAAGAGCCCACTGGTGATCGCAGACGAACCGACGACGGCCCTCGACGTGATCGGTCAGGCTCGGGTGCTCGACGCCCTTCGTGAGGTGCCGTCGCTGCTGCTGATCACTCACGACATCGCCGTCGCCGCGCAGCTGTGCGACCATCTGATGGTCCTTGATTCAGGCCGCATCGTCGAATCTGGTTCCACAGCAGCAATTCTCGACAGTCCAAGGACGAATCTCGTCGTGCGCATGCTCGATCGAGCTCGTGCCGCGGACCCATTTCGTCAGCTGGTCGTGCCATGACCGTGGGCTTGGTGGCCACGGACATCACGCACACCTACGTTCGGCACGGATCGTCTCGCACCGCACTGGACGCTGTCTCGTGTGCGCTACCACCGGCCGGTCGTATCGCCCTGGTCGGCGAATCCGGTTCGGGCAAAACCACTGTGCTGCGCATGTTGTTGGCGTTGGATACGCCCTCTGAAGGAACCATCGAACTGGATGGGCGCACGGTCCGTCCCGGTTCCGTCCGCTCGCTCCGATGGTTTCGGCAGCGCGTGCAATACGTGCCGCAGGACCCGGCAACCAGCCTCGATCCTCGACGCAGCGTGCTCGATCTGGTCGCGACACCGCTGCGACTCCTCGGCATCGACGGGGATCATCGAGCCAAGGCAGGTGCCGCACTCGCTGCCGTCGGGCTGGACGAGCGTTATCTGCAGCGCCGACCGACGGAACTGTCCGGTGGGCAGAATCAACGCGTCGCCATTGCGCGTGCGGTGGCATGCGAACCGCAATACCTGTTGGCGGACGAGCCGGTCAGCGGATTGGACCCTGATCTGCGTGAGCAGGTCCTCGCAGTCCTGGCCGGACTGCCGAGCGCAGTGCTGATCGTGAGCCACGACCTGTCGGCGGTCACTCGACTCTGCAGCGAAGTATCTGTGATGCACGACGGCCGGATCATCGAAACCGGCAGTGTACGAGACATTCTCACCGCACCGCAGCACCCCTGTACCCGAGACCTGATCGACGCCGTACCCCGGCTTGCATGACCATCACAGGAGAATCATTGATCACCAACATGTTCCGAATCGGCACTCTCGCGTGCGTGGGCGCACTCACGCTCACTGGCTGCTTCGCATCCGGGTCCGCGTCCGGGGATGCCGAGAACCGCGCCCGTGTGGCGATGCTGCAGCCGCCACGCTCGGGCCTGTCGCAGTTCAGCGACGATGCCTTCAAGCTCTCGCGCTGGTCCACCGCCGAAACCCTCGTCAACCTCGACGATCTCGGTGATGCTCAGCCCGGTTTGGCCACTGCCTGGAACCGCGTCGACGAGCGCACCTGGAGTTTCGACATTCGACCCGACGTGAAGTTCCACAACGGTGTGCCTCTGGACTCCGCCGCCGTCGTCACCGCCCTGACCGCCGCTACAACGGCCGCGCCGAAGCCGCGCATCCTCGACGGCGTCGAGCTGACGGTGACCGACACCGACGACGACACCGTCGAGGTTGCCACCGAGGACGTCGATCCGCTGGTGCCACAACGACTCTCGAGTCCACAGCTCGCAATCCTTGCGCCCGAGGCCTATTCCGCCGGTGGCAGCAATCCCATCGGTACCGGCACCGGGCCGTTCGTATTGACTGCCGTGGACGGCACGTCGAGTGCCACCCTCGACCGCAACGAGAACTACTGGGGTGAGAACGCGAAGCTCTCCGGCATCGACGTCGACTTCGTGCCCGACGGTACGGCCCGCGCGGCCGCGCTACGTAACGGTACCGCCGATGTGGTGGAGGCGATTCCGGTGTCCCAGGCCGCCAACATCGACCAGGCACTGGTGCACGAGGTGCCGATGCCGCGTACCAACACCCTCTACCTCAATACGGCCCGCGGGGTGTTCGCCGATCCGGCAATGCGCGCTGCCGCACGGGAGTCGGTGGACAAGGATCGTCTGGTCGAGCAGGTCTACGAGGGCCGCGCCGACTCCGCGAACGGACTGCTCGGACCAGCGCTCCCGTGGGCCGCGGATCGTCCCAGCCGCACCGAGACCCCGGTGGGCGACGCCGCTGGCAAGACGATCACTCTCGCCACGTTCACCGATCGCGCCGAGCTCCCCGAGGTGGCGGTTTTGCTGCAGCAGGAGCTCGAGGCCAAGGGCTTCGTCGTGAACCAGGTGGTGCGCGAATACCAGTTCATCGAAACCGACGCGCTCAGTGGCACATTCGATGCCTTCGTCCTCTCCCGCGCCACGGTGCTCGATTCCGGCGATCCGGTGGCCTATCTGTACTCCGACTTCGCCTGTGAGGGATCGTTCAACATCTCGCAGTTCTGTGACCCGCAGGTCGACTCCGCGCTGGCAAACGCCTCTGCCGCCGAACCCGGAGACGACCGCCGCGCCGCCATCCTCGACGCCGAGAAGCTGATCCTGGAGAAGGATGCGGCGGTGCCGATGCTGCACGAACGCGTGGTTCAGGGCGAATCCGAAGGCATCACCGACGTCGCTCGCGATCCGCGCGAGCGCACGCTCATCACCAACCACACCACCTTCGAGTAAGCCGTGAGAACAACCGCCTCACGACTGATCGCGATCACCGGCGTCGTTCTCGTCGTCGGAATGCTGCCTTGGTTGTCCGATCGCGATCCGGCACTGAGCATTCTGCGGGCCCGCTCGGCCGAGCAGGAAGCAACCCCCGAGGCCTTGGAGGCCATTCGCCGCGATCTGGGACTCGACGCCGGGCCGCTGCGAATGTTCTGGGACTGGCTCACCGGCATCGCGTCGGGCAATCCCGGAACATCCTGGAACACAGGCCGACCGGTACTGCCCGGTGCCCTCGATGCCTTGACGGTCTCGCTCACACTCATGGTCTTCGCGATGGTGGTAGCAGTCGTCACGGCGGCTCTCGTCGTGTTGCCCAGTGTACGAGCAGGTGTGCGCGGCAGCCCGAAGCGCACCGGGGGTGGCGTCGCCGCAGCGTTGACATCGCTACCGGAGTTCCTGCTCGCGTCGGGGCTCGTTCTTCTCGGAGCCGTGTGGCTGTCCTTTCCGGCGTACGGCTGGAACGGCCCCGAGTACGCAGTGCTGCCCGCACTCGCACTCGGGCTGCCCGCGGGCGGGCTGATCGGACGATTGCTCGCCGACGCGGTTGCCGTCACCTTCACCGAGGGCTGGGTCATCACGTGGACGGTCGCCGGGTTCTCCGGGCCGCAGATCGCCGGCGCGGTGCTCCGCCGCGCACTTCCGGGTATCGCTCCGCAGATAGGTTTGGTCATGGTCGCCATGACGGGCGGCGCGGTGGCTGTCGAAAAGGTGTTCGCCATACCGGGATTGGGTCGCACCACCCTCGGTGATGCGCAGTCTCAGGACCTACCTGCGCTGCAGATCGACATTCTGCTCCTGCTGGCGGTCAGCGCTGTCCTTGGTATCGCGGCAGAACTTGCCCGACGGCTGCTCCTCGGCAGCGCATTGCACGAGAAGGCGATGCCTATCCCGTTCGGTGTCTTTCATCCGTCACCGCGAAGGTGGTTGGTGCCGATCGCTGCGGCATCCGCCCTCGCAGTGATGGTGATCGTTGGTCTTCCACGCGATGGGCAGGCAACCACGCGGGAGAAGTTCGGGGCTCCGTCCTTTGCCTACCCGTTCGGCACGGACGCGTCCGGACGAGATCTGTTGGCCCGGGTCGCCGACGGTGCACTGCGGTCTATCGGACTCTCGCTGGCCGTCACTCTCGCGGCGCTGGTGGTCGGGGTGCTGTTGGGCCTCGTCCCGCGCGCGTCGAGGGGCCTGGTCGAGGTGACCAACGCGGCACCGCCGGTGGTCACCGGAATTCTGGTCGCGGCGATCTGGGGTCCGAGCGCGGGCGGAGCGGCCGTCGCAGTCCTGATCGTCACGTGGGCTCCGCTTGCGGCGCACACCGCCGCGCTCGTCGAGGAAACTCGCGCTCGGCCGTACATCTCCATCCTGCCCACGCTCGGAGCAGGAAACGCACGAATTCTGTTCGGGTCCGTAGTGCCCACCGTGGTTCCGGTAGTGCTGCGGCACGCCATGATTCGTCTGCCCGGAGTCGCTCTGGCCCTGGCCGCACTCGGATTTCTCGGTCTCGGACCGCAACCGCCGACGGCAGACTGGGGATTGATCCTGTCCGACGGAGTCGCAGCGGTCGAGCGGGCGCCGTGGGTGGCAGCAGCTCCGTTGGCGTCGTTGATCGCCCTCGCCGTTCTCGCTGTATCTCTCGCCGCGGCCACGTCGGGTCGGGTGAGGTCGACCGGTAGCGTCGTCGAGACAGTCGATGCAGGAGGGCGCGTTACATGAGTTCGAGGACCGACACGTCGCCGACGCGATGGCGGTGGTCGTTTCTCGTCGACCTACGGCGGGCCACCCCTACCGTCCGACTGCTCGTACTCACCCAGATGACCTTCAACATCGGCTTTTTCATGGTGTTGCCGTATCTGTCGGTGCATCTGACGGCCGATCTGGGACTCGGGGCGGCGCTCGTCGGTGTCGTGCTCGGAATCAGAACCTTCTCGCAGCAAGGACTGTTCTTCGTCGGTGGCACCCTCGCCGATCGGTGGGGCATCAAGCCGGTCGTTCTCGTCGGCTGTGTGTTGCGGGTGGTGGGGTTTGTGGGCCTGGCCTTCGCCGATTCGCTGCCTTCCGTGCTGATCGCCACGGTACTGGTTGGATTTGCGGCGGCATTGTTCTCTCCCGCAGTCGAATCCGCAGTCGCAATCGAGGCGGGCAAGAGCGAGCGCAGTGGCTCGGTTTCTCGGGTGGAGACGTTCGCGCTCATGTCGGTGTGTAGCCAGATCGGCTCGTTCACCGGCCCGCTCGTCGGATCGTTGTTGTTGTTTGCCGACTTCCGCGTCGCGTGCCTCGTCGCCGCAGGAATTTTCGTTCTGGTCATCGCAGCCCACGTGCGGTGGTTGCCGCGCGAGCGCGGCGAGCATCGCGACGATCCGTGGCTCTCGGGCTGGACCGATGTGGTGCGCAACAGAACTTTTGTGCTGTTCGCGGTGGCGATGAGCGCGCAACTGGTGGCCTACAACCAGCTGTATCTGCTGCTGCCCCTCGAGGTGGAGCGAGCCTGGGGATCGCAGACGGTAGTGGGGTGGTTCTTCGCGATCTCGGCGGTATTCGTGGTTTCGGCGCAGCTGCCGATCACCCGACGCGTCGCGGGTACGGCACCGCGTCTCACGCTGCCGATCGGATTTGCCGTCATGGCAGTGTCTTTCGTTCTCGTAGCCGTTGCTGCGCCGCTCGAACTGCACGGATGGGTGGGTCTGGTCCCGGCGGCACTGTTCGTGTTGCTTCTCGCTCTGGGGCAGATGATTGCCATGCCCCAGGCCCGGGACCTGGTGCCGCGCATGGCTGCCGAACGTCGACTGGGCTCGTACTACGGATTCATGGCCTCGCTCGGTGGCATAGGGGTACTGATCGGATCGATCGCACTCGGTGCGGTGATCGATGCCTCCCCCGACACCGGTTGGGGTGCGGCTATCCCCTGGCTGGTCGCTGCGCTGTTCCCCATTGCCAGTGTCGTCGGCCTTCGCGTGGTGCTCGCTCGCCTCGACTGAGTTGGTTCTAGTGGTCACCGGCGCCGCAAACGCGCGCGCGTTTGCGGCGGCCCCGGCTACACCCTGATCCGCAGCACCGAGATCCGCCCGTCCTGGGTGATCTCGAAGTAGTACGACAGGTTCACCGGGCTCCCGGGAAAGTCACCCGAGATCTCTGCGGTGGTGGTGCGGCCTGCGCCGAATTCCACCGTGGAGAGTACGGCGTAGTGCACCTGCGGCACCTCGGTTCGCCAGCGTCGAATCTCGTCGATGCCGTGGTACTCGACGCCTTCGTCCTCCACAACAGCGTCGGGTGTGAACTGGGCGAAGTAGGGCTCGGAGTCCGCCAGTGTCGCGAGCTCGAAGTAGCGGTCGATGATCTGTGATTCGTTCATGAACCGAGCCTCACCCCTCCCCCACAGGGAGAGTCCACTCTCCCCCAGGGGGAGGGGTCACAATATCGACATGAACGGATTGCTGACGATCGGCGAGTTCTCCCGGATCACGCACCTGTCCGTGAAGACACTCCGGCGCTATCACGAGTCGGGGCTGCTCGAACCTGCGACCGTCGACGATTTCTCCGGCTATCGGTACTACGACACGCATCAGGTGGCGACGGCGCAGATCATCAGTCGGTTCCGCAGTATGCAGATGCCCGAGCGTGAGGTGCGGGCGATCGTCACCACACCGGATCCCGACGCCCGAGCCCGACTGATCACCGAACATCTCGGCCGACTCGAGCGGCAGTTGGACGACACGCGATCAGCGGTGACGGCACTGCGCCGGTTGTTGGATCCGACTCCGCCCACTATCGAGGTCCAACGCATACTCGACGAACAGTGTTCGGTCGCAGCAATTTCCGAGGTGATCGACGCGTCCGATGTGCTGGATTGGTACTCCGAAGCGATGGCCGAGATCGACGCAGCGGTTTCCGAGACCACCGGACCACCGGGCGGGCTCTACGACAACGAGCTGTTCACAGAAGGTCGCGGGGTCATGACCGTGTACGTTCCCACTTCAGTGAGCCCGTCCGTCGGTCGAATTCGTCCGATGACGTTGCAGCCCAATGAACTTGCAGTGACGGTCCATCATGGGCCGCACGACGACATCGACGTTACGTACGGCGCTCTCGGGGTGTACGTCGAGACGAATGGCCTGGCGATCGCGGGGCCGGTACGTGAGGTCTATGTCGTCGGTCCGCGCGATACCGCGCATTCGACGCTGTGGCGCACGGAAATCGGATGGCCGGTGTTCACGGCGACGTCGACCTCGACTTGATCAGCGACCCAGCTGTCTGCTTGCGCTGTCGAGTTCGGCATGCGCGCCGATTTTCGCGTTTCGTCCCGCTCGATCTCCGGCCTTGCGGGCACCCTCGGAGTACCCGGCGTTCGCGCTCTGGCCCCGCCAGTGTCCTCGCGCAGTCGAGGTCTGCCGATAGTAGTCGCGCAGCTCGACCTCCTTGTTACGCAACACCAATGCGGTACCGGCACCCTGCTGTTCCTGAGCGATCGCTTTGGCCTCGGTGTCTTTCTTCACCTCGCCCAGTCGCTGACCGATTCGTGCTGCGAATGCGGTCTGGAAGTTCAACCGTGCCGTCACGGCAGCGACGGGCACTTCCTCGCGCCGGGTGTAGCGTCGACGATTCTTGATCTCGCTGACGGTGCGAATGGCCGTCTCGGATTTGTAGGCACCGGATTTGATGTACGCATCCGAGGCCCGGACCATCTGGATCAGTAGAGACGAGTACAGGGCCTCGGTGGTCTCGATGTCGGAGTCGAAACCATAGGCGAACACCTGCGTCGACGATCTGGACACATCGCACTGGACGTCGTTTGCATGGGCGATGGCGACGAACAGTTGAACGTAGGTCTTGAGCCCACGCTTGCCCGGTTCACCGATGGGAATGACCTTCTGGGTAGGCGCCGCCTGCCGTTCGCGGGATGCGCTGTGCGAACGCGCCACAGCCAGGTCCACCGATGCCGACGTGGCCAAACGCTGAGCAGCCTCCATGAAGGCCTCGGCCTCGTGGGGGTTGTCGGTGGACTCCGCCTGGCGCAGCAATCCGCCGATTCGCGTCAGCATCTTGTCCGAACTCATGAGCGAAAGGGTACCGGGCACCTCCGACACGTCCGGGTTGACCGATTCAGGAACTCGATAATGACCCCGGCGCGGTGAGTTGTGTGCCACAGTTCCCCTCGACATATGTGTCGGGGGAGCATCACAGCACGATTCTGCATGCCGATCTCCGGGCGCATACCACCGCGTAGAAGTAAGTGGAGAGAACACATGGCGTCTTTGATCACGAAGGTGGCAGTGGTTGCAACAGCAGCCACGCTGCTGACGCTCACCGGATGTTCGAGCGACAGCGGTTCGAGCGGCGATTCGGGCGCTGCGTCCGAAAACGCCGACGGCCGTGGACCTATCACGTACGTCGAGGGCCAGGACACCACCGAAACCGGTGTCGTCCAGCAGATCATCTCGGAGTGGAACTCCAGCCACCCCGAAGAGCAGGTCACCTTCAAGGAGCAGTCTGCCGACGCCGACCAGGCCCACGACGACTTCGTTCAGCAGCTCCAGGCACAGCAGAGCGACTACGACGTGATGGCACTCGACGTCGTCTGGACCGCCGAGTTCGCGGCCAAGGGCTGGCTCGTGCCGCTCGAGGGCGAATTCGCCCTCGACAACGCAGGGGTTCTGCCCGCGACCGTCGCGAGCGCGACCTACAACGGCAAGCAGTACGCCGCACCGAAGAACACCAACGGTGGATTGCTCTACTACCGCAGTGATCTCCTCCCCGAAGCGCCCACCACCTGGGCCGAGCTCACCGAGGACTGCCAGGTCGCCCGGGACAACAACATCGACTGCTACGCAGGGCAATTCGCTCCCTACGAAGGTCTGACGGCCAACGCGTCGGAGATCATCAACGCGCACGGCGGTTCGATCGTCGCCGAGGACGGCAAGACCCCCACCGTCAACAGCCCGGAGGCCAAGGCCGGACTGCAGACCCTCGTCACCGCGTTCGAGACCGGCGTCATCCCGGCCCAGGACACCACGTTCAAGGAGTCCGACAGCCAGCAGGCGTTCCAGGACGGACAGACGTTGTTCCTGCGCAACTGGCCGTACGTCTACGGCACCGCCGCAGAAGAAGGTTCGGCGGTGGTCGGCAAGTACGCGGTCGCACCGCTTCCCGGAGTCACCGGAGTGGGCACCTCGACGCTCGGCGGATACAACGCCGCGATCAGCGCGTACTCCGAGAACAAGGCCACTGCGGCCGACTTCCTGCGATTCATGCAGGGCGAGAAGGCCCAGCGCATCATCGCCGAGGGCGCTTTGCCGCCCGTGCTCTCGTCGCTGTACGACGATCCCGCACTGATCGCCGCGATGCCGTACCTTCCCGCACTGAAGACATCCATCGAGAACGCAGTTCCGCGCCCCGTCACCCCGTTCTACCCGGCCGTATCGAAGGCAGTGCAGGACAACGTGTCTGCCGCCATCAAGGGTGAGAAGAGCGTGGACCAGGCGATCACGGACATGCAGGCCGGTATCGAAACCGCCGGCGCCAACTGATTTCGGGAGAACCAATGGCTGTACCTGCTGGGGTAACCAGTGGGGCCGCCGCAACCACCGCGGCCGGGGGCTCGTCCCCCGGCCGCGGTCGGCATGTGCGGTCCAAGAACAAGCGCTTCGGCCTGACGCAGGGTCGGGCTTGGCTGTTGATCGCACCGACGATGGTGATCCTCGCGATCGTCATCGTCTACCCGGTGATCCGAGCTCTGGTGATGTCCTTCTCCAAGGATCCCGGTCTCGATCCCGCTACCGGCATGTTCGTCTCCGGCGGTTCTGCCGGCTTCGACAACTACACGCATTGGATTCTGCAGCAGTGCACCTCGGCGTCGGGCACGTTGGTGCCTTGCCCGCCGGGAACTCTCGGTTCACAGTTCTGGGGTGCGGTCGGGAACACAGCGTTCTTCACGGTCGTGACCGTGTCCATCGAGGTCGTGATCGGCTTCGGTATGGCCGTCATCATGGGCAAGACCTTCGCTGGACGCGCTTTGCTGCGCGCGGCGATCCTGATCCCCTGGGCTATCCCGACGGCGGTCACGGCCAAGCTCTGGTACTTCATCTTCGCGTACGACGGTATCGCCAATCGCATTCTGGGAACGAACATTCTGTGGACCGGCGACGCGTGGCCCGCTCGCTTTGCGGTGATCATCGCCGACGTGTGGAAGACGACGCCGTTCATGGCGCTGTTGATTCTGGCCGGGTTGCAGATGATTCCCGCCGACGTCTACGAGGCTGCTCGCGTCGACGGGGCGTCGGCGTGGCAGCGTTTCACCAAGATCACGCTGCCATTGGTCAAGCCCGCGTTGATGGTCGCGATTCTGTTCCGCACCATGGACGCGCTTCGTATGTACGACTTGCCCGCCATCCTCACCGAGGGTAATCCCGCCACGCGAACCATCTCGATCCTGGTGGTGGATCAGATCCGGCAGGGATTCAACAGCGCTGCGTCGTTGTCGACCATCTCGTTCATCATGATATTCGTCGTGGCATTCATCCTGGTGAAGTTTCTCGGTGCCAATGCCGTTGCCACTCAGGACAATCAGCGTAAGGGGCCCGGCCGATGAAGCAGGCTCGCATCTATCTCGGTGTCGTCGTCATTCTCGTCTGGGGACTGGCACCGTTCTATTGGATGGTCGTCACCGCATTCCGCGACCCGCGCTACACCTTCGACACGACGCCATGGCCCACCCATGTCACGTGGCAAAACTTCGAGAATGCTCTGTCGACGGCCAACGGAAACAACTTCCTGCGGGCCGTGGGAAACAGCCTCATCGTCGGCGGAGCGACCACCCTGATCGCATTGGTCATCGGTATCTTCACGGCATATGCGCTCTCGCGCATCGACTTTCGCTTCAAGTACGTCGTGACGGGCATCATCCTGGGTGCCTCGATGTTCCCCGTCGTCGCATTGGTGACCCCGCTGTTCCAGTTCTTCACCAACATCGGCTGGATCGGCAGTTACCAGGCGATGATCATCCCCAACATCTCGTTCGTGCTGCCGCTGACGATCTACACGCTGGCGGCGTTCTTCGCCGAATTGCCCTGGGAACTCGAAGAAGCCGCGCGGATCGACGGTGCCGGACGTTTCCAGGCATTCCGCCTGGTGATGCTCCCACTTGCCGCACCTGCCTTGTTCACCACCGCGATCCTCGCGTTCATCGCAGCAGTGAACGAGTACCTCCTGGCCAGTCAGCTCTCGAGTGACAAGACCGAACCGGTGACCGTGGCCATCGCGAGGTTCACCGGCAACGATCCGCTGGTGGTGCCGTATGCCGCGATCATGGCCGCGGGCACCATCGTGGCGATTCCGCTGGTGATCATGGTGCTGCTGTTCCAGCGCCGCATCATCTCCGGACTGACGGCGGGCGGCGTCAAGTCGTGACGGCACAGGATCACCTGCAGTTACTCGCGGGCATCCTCGGGTTCTTCGCGCTGGTGGCTCTGATCGTCGCCGTCGTCGGAATTGTCGGAGGCAATCCCGGCGTACTGCCGTCCGTAGCGTTGCTCGGTCTGCTCGTTGCACTGTGGTTCGTGGTCAAGAAGATTCGCTGACTCTCAGCGGGCTTGTCACAGATGCCTGTAGTTGGCCTCGTAGGTCTCGCGGTCGCGCTCTGCGTTGGGCATCGTGCGTGGAATCGATGCAGGGTCGATCCCGTGTTGCCCGAGCCGGAACGCTCGATAGACCAAATGCAGCCCGGAGGCGAAGTAGACGACCGGGATGAAGATCAGCAGCATCATCAGGCCTGCGATCCAGTTCGGTCCCGGAAACAGTAGGAACAACATGAGTAGAGGGACGAGAGGTAAGAGGAACCGAGCCAGATACCGAGCAGTGGATCTTCGTCCGGTCAGTTCGTGCAGAACCCAGTCCTGCAAGTCCGTCGGGAGTACTCCGCCGACGTCATAGCGCAGGCGCTGACGCAAGGTGGGTGTCTTCATGTCCTGACCGTAGGTCCGCACCTGCATTCTGCGCAGGGGTAAGAGGTCCCGACAGCTGCGCCGAACGGCACTTGTTCGGGGCGTCGATCAGGGTGATGCGACTCCGAAGGCGCTTTCGGCCATCGAGACCAGTTTCGCGGGCGCGGCGCTCGGGTTCGGAGTCCAGACGAGCGCCAGCAGCGCCGAGGTGGTCGAGTCCGTCAATTCCACAGCAGTCAGTCGATCGCGGTAGGTCTCGATCATCGATGCGCTGAGGATCGCGACGCCGACACCGCGAGCAGCGAGATCGGCCACTGCGTCGGGAGCGCTCGCCTGCAACATGATCGACGGTGACAGTCCTACACCGGCGCAGTCCCGGTCGAATACGGCCCGAATCCCGGTGCCGTGCGGAAGGGAGATGATCGGGTGTGCGCACACCTGCGCCAAGGTCGCCTTCTCGTGGGCGGCCAGCGGATGCTCAGGCGGAACGGCCGCGACGATCGGCTCGTCGATCACCACCATCGATTCCAATCCGTCCGGGGCCTGAGCGGCGACACCGACGAGTGCGACGTCGAGTTCTCCGGCGCATACATCGGCCGTCAAACGATCTGAATTACCCTCCTGCAGAGCAAGTTCGACGCCAGGATGAGCCGCGTGGAAGCGCGCCAACGCGTCGAACAGCTGTGGGACGGTGCACGCGGTGACCATGCCGACTCGTACTCTTCCGCGCAGGAGGCCACTGACGTCGTCGACGGATTGTCGAACCGCGCCGGCAGCGGCCAGCGTTGCCCGCGCCTGTATCAATGCGGCCTCGCCCGCCGTGGTCAGTGTTGCTGTGCCGCCGGATCTGTCGATCAACTCGGCACCGAGTTCTCGTTCGAGCGAACGGATCTGGGCACTGACACCGGATTGGCTGATGTGCACCCGGGCGGCGGCGCGGGTGAAGTTTGCTTCCTCTGCGACGGCCACGAAGTATTCGAGCTGTCTCAGTTCCATTGCTGAACACCAAGATTGGGACCTTCGCCGGCGTCGAGCCTCGCAACAGTGCGCTTCGGTGCGGTGACGCGGTAGCTGCAGTCGATCAGTTCGGCGGCCTCGGACCAGACATCGTCGTCGGCATCGGACAGGTCGAATCCCACCCATCCTGATGGACCGAGATAGGCGGGGTGGAAGTATCGGGCTTCGAGCTCGCACGCGCGCTGCTCCTCGGCACTCTCGCACTTGACCAGAATCGACAGATCGAACTGGTCGCCACCTTTGACGCCACCGCCGAAGTAGACGAACACCGAGGCGGTGCGGAACGTCGGCCTGCCGTGGGAGATCTTCTCGGTCACTTCGGGGTAGGCGAACGCCAGTGCCCGGACGCGTTCGAGGACCGGATGCTGGGAGGTGGGATCGATGGCCACTCGAGAACCATAGCGCGCGCATGCTAGCTGCAGCTATGAGTAGAACTTCTACGGATCATCGGAACCAACTGTTGGACTTCTGACTCCGCTGGTTCGAGACTCGAAGTCATGACTCCGACACCCAAAGAAATTGCTGCGACCTACTTCGAGGCCTGGAAGAGCAAGGATTTCGACACCCTGGCGACGATCCTGCACGAGGACACTACGTTTTGCGGGCCACTCGGCACAGCGGCCAACGGTGCCGAATGTGTGGCTGGATTGAAGGGAATGTCGGAGATCGTGACCGACATCGACATGGCGCACGTCTTCGTGGACGGTCCGAATGTACTGACGTGGTTCGACCTGCACACGTCGATCGCACCGCCGGCCTCGACCGCGAATTGGCAGCGAATCGAGAACGGCAAAATCATGGAAATCAAGGTGACATTCGATCCGCGCGACATCATCGCCGCGGGATAAGCGAACGCCCGCCGGCACTCGATGTGACATTTGGTGGCCCTTTCGGGGGTCAATGTCACATCGAGTGGACCGGCGGGCGGTGTGCCACTGCCGCAGGCGCTTATGCGTCGATGATGAATGCTTCGAGTTGTTCGCGAGCAACGTCGTCGGCCAGCTGCTTCGGCGGGCTCTTCATCAGGTATGCGGAAGCCGGGACGACCGGTCCACCGATGCCGCGGTCGGCCGCGATCTTGGCAGCACGGACTGCATCGATGATGACGCCGGCGGAGTTGGGCGAGTCCCATACTTCGAGCTTGTACTCGAGGTTGAGGGGAACGTCACCGAAGGCGCGGCCTTCGAGGCGGACGTAGGCCCACTTGCGGTCGTCGAGCCAGCCGACGTGGTCCGACGGTCCGATGTGTACGTCCTTGGCGTTGAACTCCTTCTGGAGGTTCGACGTCACAGCCTGGGTCTTGGAGATCTTCTTCGACTCGAGGCGAGTGCGCTCGAGCATGTTGAGGAAGTCCATGTTGCCGCCGACGTTGAGCTGCATGGTGCGGTCGAGCTGGACGCCGCGGTCCTCGAACAGCTTCGCCATGACGCGGTGGGTGATGGTGGCACCGACCTGGCTCTTGATGTCGTCGCCGACGATGGGGACCCCTGCGTCCTCGAACTTCTTGGCCCAGACGGGATCGCTGGCGATGAAGACGGGCAGTGCGTTGACGAAGGCGACGCCTGCGTCGATGGATGCCTGTGCGTAGAACTTGTCGGCTTCTTCTGATCCGACGGGCAGGTAGGACACGAGGACGTCCACCTTGGCGTCGCGAAGGGCCTGGGCGACGTCGACTGCTTCGCCGTCGGCTTCGGTGATGGTCTCGCGGTAGTACTTGCCGAGGCCGTCGAGGGTCGGTCCGCGAAGGACGTGGACGTCCTTCGGGGGCACGTCGGCGATTTTGATGGTGTTGTTCTCGCTCGAGAAGATGGCCTCGGAGAGATCGAAGCCGACCTTCTTGGCGTCCACGTCGAACGCGGCGACGAACTCGACGTCGCGGACGTGGTACTTGCCGAACATGACGTGCATGAGGCCGGGAACGGTGGCGTTCGCGTCCGCGTCCTTGTAGTACTCGACACCCTGGACCAGGGATGAGGCGCAGTTGCCCACACCCACAATGGCCACGCGGATTGCGTTGTTGTTCTCACCCATGGTCGGGTTCTCCTTCTGTCTTGACTGTCCGGTTCGGTGCTGTGTGGGACGGTGCTGGGTTGGGGCCGGCCTGCTCGGCGGCGATGACTTCGTTGAGCCAGCGCACCTCGCGTTCGCTCGATTCGAGACCGAGCTGGTGTAGCTGCCGGGTGTAGCGGTCGAGAGTCCCGTTCGCCTTGGCCACCGCGTCGCGAAGGCCTTCTCGGCGCTCCTCGACCTGGCGACGTCTGCCTTCGAGAATGCGGACCCGAGCTTCCGCCGGGGTTCGGCTGAAGAAGGCCAGATGTACGCCGAATCCGTCGTCGGTGTAGTTCTGCGGTCCGGTGTCGGCCACCAATTCGGCAAATCGTTCCGTGCCGAGTGGGGTGAGCACGTACACCCGCTTTGCTCGTCTTTTCACGAGCAATTCGGGACCGGCGTCCTCGGCGATGAGACCGTCGGTTTGAAGTCGACGGAGTGCCGGGTACAGCGATCCGTACGAAAACGCTCGAAAGGCTCCGAGCAGGCCGGTCAGCCGCTTGCGGAGCTCGTAACCGTGCATGGGTGACTCGAGAAGCAGTCCGAGAATTGCAAGTTCGAGCATGCAACTCCCCCTTCTCGAATCCAACGATCACATCATGGCGATGCGATTGACCGCACTATCGAAGAATGTATCGCGCCGATACATATTCTGACAACTCGGTGCCGTGTATCGGTCACCGATACCGAGCGAACCGGTTGACGCCACGACCGCGTGACGACATCGATCGACGGCAAACAGGTCCATGAACGTATCCTCCGACGCATGACCCCGGTCGACGCTCTCGCCGCCGCTGCCGCCCTTCACCTAGGCTTTCAGCGGGTGGTGACCGCCGTCGTCTACCCGGCGTTGGCGGAGGTGCCGGACGACGACTGGCCGCGTGCTCACGACGCCCACTCGCGGCGGATCACCCTCATCGTTGGGCCGGTCTACGTACTACTCGCTGCTGCGTGTCTGTGGGTGTTGGCGTCCGGTTCAACCCACCTTGTTGTCCTGATCAGCGTTGCCGGCGCCGTGATCTCCGCGCTCGCGACTGCATTCGTGGCTGCTCCCGTCCACGGCGAACTAGGGCGTACGGGACGCAACGGACACCTGATGAGTCGGCTGCGATCAGCAGACCGCGTACGTCTCTGCGGTGCAGTGTTGTGTGCCGTTTTCGCTCTGTTCGCGTGATCGAGCGCGGGCAAACGCGGATGGGCCTGCCCCGCGAAGCAGACGGATGGTCGGTTCAGCGAACCGGTGCCACCATGAGCACCGCGTCGACTCGGTACTCGCCCCACTGCTGCGCAGCCGTCCCGATTCGGTGCCAGCCTCGCCTGCGGTAGAAGCCGAGGGCGGCGCTACTCGGATCGACGAGCAGCACCGGTGCCCGGCCCGCGTCCCGTGCAGCATTCATTGCGTGTACGAGCAACGTCGTTCCGCTGCCCGGTACGGAGCCGTCGGTTACCAAGCGCGACACGACAGCGAGTCGATCGGCAGCGACGCCCGTTGCTCGCTGCCACTGCGCGCTCGCATCGTCCGCACCAGGGTCCTGTCCCGCTGATGCCGTCTGATGCAGCGCGATATGTCCGACGACGGCGTCGTCGTGCTCGGCGACCCAGGCTGCGAGTTCGTTCGGTGCGGCAAGCCAGTCGGCTCGCACCGCCGCTGCGCGCACGGGGTACTGCTGCGTCACGTGCGAACGTTGCAGGATGGGTAGGAGGGCGCTCAGGTCGCCGTCCCGTCGGGGCCGCACGTGGATTCCCGATGCGGCGAACATGTCAGCGAGTGTAGGGCGGTCAGATGATGAAACTCTCGAAAGGGCCGGCGTCGCCCGGAACGCTACTGCGACGCGTGTGAGCAGTCGTGACGACATGAACTTCCCATTCGGCGAGGGAGTCGTCACGCTCGGGCAAGAATCTCGTCGAATCCGGTTCCGATGGGGAGAGTGCCGTACTCGTGTCCGCGTTCTCGTCCGAGCCGTCCGGCGATGAACGCCTCCGACGACGCCGTCGGCGCGTGGCGAACCATGAGTGAGGCTTGCAACGCGAGCGCCATGGCTTCGACGACGGTGCGGGCACGGAGCTGTGCATCGACAAGATCCATTCCAGCAAGCTCTTTCACCTGCTGCCGAACCGAGTCGAGGTGCCGGTCGAGAAGCGTGTTGCCGCCGCGTGCGAGATTCACCTCGTGGTCTAAGGCGACGACGGAATCAGGTTCGCGGGTCATCGCTCGCAACACGTCCAGCGCGATGACATTGCCCGATCCTTCCCAGATGGCCATGACCGGCTGTTCGCGGTAGCGACGAGCCAGCGGGAAATCCTCCGTGTATCCGTTGCCGCCGAGGCATTCCAGAGCCTCGTAGGCGTGGTGCGGCCCGCGTTTGCAGATCCAGTACTTCGCGACGGCGGTGGCGAGCCGCCGAAACGACTTCTCGTGGTCGTCGGCATCGATGTCCTGAGCGCGCGCGAGACGCAGCGCGGTGATGGTCGCGGCTTCCGATTCGAGGGCCAGGTCTGCCAGCACCGACTTCATGGCCGGTTGGTCGGCGAGGACTGTGCCGAATGCGCTTCGGTGCCGGGCATGCCACAGTGCTTCGGCCACGGACTGACGCATTCCGGCGGCACTGCCCAGGATGCAGTCGAGGCGAGTCTGCGAGACCATCTCGATGATGGTGCGTACACCGCGCCCGGGTTCACCGATCATCACCGCGACCGAGCCGTCGAGCTCGATTTCCGATGATGCGTTGGACTTGTTGCCGAGTTTGTTCTTCAACCGTTGGATTCGGAAGGTGTTACCTTCACCGTCGGGCAGGATACGAGGGAGTAGGAAGCACGAAAGACCCGATCCCGCAGCACCTTCCGCCTGAGCCAGGACGAGAAACGCGTCGGACATCGGTGCCGAACAGAACCACTTGTGGCCGGTGAGCAGATAATCCGCACCCGGACCCCCGCGACCGGCGGGCACAGCGATGGTGGTGTTGGCTCGAACATCCGACCCGCCTTGCTTTTCGGTCATCGACATACCGAACAGAGCGGAACCTTTCCCGGGTAGGTCCAAAAATACCGCTGTAGCTGCGCGAGAGCGCCCTCGGGACCCAGCGGGCCGCCACGTCCGGCTGCAATTCCAGAGACGGGATGACGGCGTGAGTCATCGAGATCGGGCAGGCGTGACCGGGCTCGACTTGCGAGAACAGCATGAACGTAGCGGCACGTGCGACGTTGGCACCCGGTTTCGGGTCTGCCCACGCCGAGGTGTGCGCTCCGTGCGCTACCGCCGCAGAGATGATGCGGTGATAGGCGGGGTGGTACTCGACCTCGTCGACGCGATTGCCCCAGCGATCGAAAGGGCGGAACTCGGGGATGATCGAGTTGGCGAATTCGGCGTCGTGCTGAAAGTCATTGCTACCGACCAACGCTCCGACGTCGGTGAGTTCGTCGGTGGCCCAGGACGCGTCATGGCGTCGGACTCCCTCGACGAGTGCGGTGTCCGTGAGAAATTCGTTGATGTCGGTCCGTGGGTCCGGCTGATTACTGACGGTATGTGTGTGGTGCGGAGCCGGGTGGGTGACCGGCTCCTCGATGGTACTGCTCATGTCAATTCCCTTCGGATGCAGAACCGGCGCTCCGAAGAGCCCTGCATATTGTTGTGCAACAGATCAATTCATCGATTGGTTGAGAACCGCGTCGGGGATTCGAAGGGTGGCGAAGATGACCGCCACTGCCTCTTCGAGCGAGTATCCGAAACTTTCACCGGTGGCCGTTTTCTGCACGACGAGCCCGAAGATCGCGGACCAGAACGCCTTCGCCTCCACATCGATACTGGCGCGAAGCTGCCAGCCGGTGCGCGTCAACGTTCCGAGCAGGGCCGCTTCGCCCGAGGCGTGCAGTGTTCGGAGTGTGGTGGAAATAAGGTCTCGTAGCTCCCCGCGGCGGCCGGTCATCACCATGGCTTCGACGAAGATCTCGACGCTGGGTGACGCCGTGCCGAGAAGAGACCCCACCAGCTTGTGCGTGTAGTCGCCGATGGTGGCGGCATCGGCCGCGTCCAATTCGGCCTGCTTACCGGCCCGCAGAATCGCCGCGCACGCGACCTCGACGAACAGCTTCTCTTTCGAACCGTAGTAGTACGTCACCTGATTGGGATGGGCATCGGCGGCCGAGCAGATTCTGGCGATCGACACGGCTTCCCCGTGCTCCAGGAAGAGCTCCGTGGCGGCGTCGAACAAAACCTGACGGGTGTGCTTACCGGCTCGGCGCGTGGCGCGAGCAGCCGGCACAGGCTTGGGATCCATCACCGTGCCCCTTTCTTGTTTGTATGATAAACAATAGCGAGGAGCTGCCCCGGTGACAAGCCCGAACCATCAGCCACCCGCATGAACCTGTCCGTATGAACCCGAAGGTGACCATGACCCACTACAAGAGCAACCCCCGCGACATCGAGTTCAACCTGTTCGAGGTCCTGCGGGTGCAGGATCTGTTCGACTCGGGCATCTGGTCCGATCTGGATACGGACACGGTGCGTTCGATGATCGAGGAGGTGCACCGCCTTGCGGAGGGCCCGGTCTCGGAGTCCTTCGCCTTCGCCGACCGGAATCCACCCACGTTCGATGCGTCCACCCACTCGGTGAGCATCCCCGAGGAGTTCAAGAAGTCGTTCAGAGCGTATTGGGATGCCGGGTGGGCGTATGTCGCCCTCGATCCGGCGGTCGGCGGAACACCCGCACCCCGAGCCGTGTCGTGGGCACTGGCCGAAATGGTCCTGTCCGCGCAACCGGCGGCGTTCATGTACGCCGCAGGGCCCACCTCGGCGCACATCCTGTACCAGTTGGCCACGGAGGATCAACGTAAGTGGGCGACGACGATGGCGTCGCGCGGCTGGGGCGCGACCATGGTCCTCACCGAACCCGAGGCGGGATCCGACGTCGGCTCGGCGCGCACGACCGCGCACCCGCAGCCCGACGGCAGCTGGCACATCGACGGGGTCAAACGGTTCATCACCTCCGCCGATTCCGACGACCTGTTCGAGAACATCGTCCACCTCGTTCTGGCTCGACCGGAGGGCGGCGGGCCCGGAACGAAGGGACTGTCGCTGTTCATCGTGCCGAAATATCACTTCGACTTCGACACCGAACAACTCGGCGAGCGCAACGGCGCCTTCGTCACCAACCTCGAGGACAAGATGGGACTGAAGGCATCGGCAACCTGCGAACTCACCTTCGGTCAGCATGGAACCCCGGCGCAGGGATGGTTGGTCGGTGAGGTGCACAACGGTATCGCGCAGATGTTCGACATGATCGAGTACGCACGAATGTTCGTCGGCACCAAAGCAATTGCGACACTGTCGACCGGGTACCTCAACGCCCTCGACTACGCCAAGCAGCGCATCCAGGGCTCGGACATGGCCACGCTCGGCGACAAGACCGCACCACGGGTCCCGATCACGCGTCACCCGGACGTCCGCCGGTCACTGATGCTGCAGAAGGCCTACACCGAGGGGTTGCGTGCTCTCTACCTGTACACAGCAGCTCATCAGGACAATTCTCTGGCCGCGCAGGTATCGGGTGCCGACGCCGACACCGCCCGCCGGGTCAACGATTTACTGCTGCCCATCGTCAAAGGCGTCGGCTCCGAGCGCGCCTACCAGTACTTGACAGACAGCCTGCAGACCTTCGGCGGTTCGGGATATCTGCGGGACTACCCCATCGAGCAGTACATCCGTGACGCGAAGATCGACACGCTGTACGAGGGCACCACTGCGATACAGGCCCAGGACTTCTTCTTCCGCAAGATCATTCGGGACAAAGGCGTCGCGCTCACCCATCTTTCCGGCCGGATCGACGAATTCATCGAGAACGAGAACGGACGACCGGACCTCAACGTCGGTCGCGCCCGCCTCAAAGCTGCGCTCGAGGATGTGCAGGCCATGGTGGGCGCCCTCACCGGGTATCTGATGGCAGCACAGGATTCTCCCGAGGCGCTGTACAAGATCGGTCTTGCTTCGGTTCCGTTACTGATGGCGGTCGGCGATCTCCTGATCGGTTGGCAACTGCTTCGACAAGCAGACCTGGCCGCGCACGCGCTCGAGACGACGACGTCCGATTCCGACCGAGCCTTCTACGAGGGCAAGGTTGCCACCGCACACTTCTTCGCCACCACGATCTTGCCGACACTGCACACAACTCGTCGACTGATCGAATCCACCGAAACCAGAATCATGGAACTCGACGAAGCATCGCTCTGATCGATCGTGACGCCGGCGGCGGGCTACTTGTAGACGGCAATCGGGTTTCCGGCGAAGTCGTAGAGGATTCGTCCGCTGTCGGTACGGAATTCGATCTCGGGTCTCTCTTGGTTGTCGATCGTGAGGCTGTCCACGACGGCATTCGGGTTCCCGAGTGACTCGGGAACTCCGGCAAGCACATTGGCCACGAGCGTGTGGTCGATCGACATCCAGTCGAAGGTTCCGGCGTCGTTCAAGCTGGACGACGAGTAGGGCCCGGGGTCGAATCCGCCGTAGACCGCCACATCCTCGACGGCACGGTTCGCGTCGAATCGGTAGATGTCGGCGCGTTGATCGATCAACCGGATGCTGACGGAGACGACCTCCGAAGACCCGAACCGGTCGACGTACTGTTGTCGGAAGTTGTCGAGACCGGCCGCGGTATCGAAGACGAAGGGCCGCGCGACAATCGGCGTCACACCGTCGGCAACCTCCACCACAGATGTCGGGCTCGATGTGGGAACAGCAGCCATTATCGGCTCGTCGTCGGCCTGGGAGTCGAGCAGAAACACGGTCAATCCGACGGCGACGACGATGACGGCGAGAAGTGCGTAGAGCACCCGACGTTTGGGTTCGTAGTGCCGCGGCGGCGGTTCGGGCAGGTCGACGTCGGTCTGCAGGTCATCGGTCAGAGCGCGAAGATCGCTGAGTGTGACTGCAGCGACGGCTCTTTCGATGCGAAGTCGGTGTTCCTCGTACGTCATCTGCCCGTCGGAGTACGCCCTGTCCAGCGCGGTGGCCGTCGTGGCGCGATCGATTTCCCGCGCGCGCTTGCTCGCATTTCCCGACATGATCAGCCCTTATCCTTCCGGATCCCATGGTCTGACGGAGGTGAAGTTGCCATCGAGATCGAGTGTGAGGTGCCCGCTCTCACCGAATTCGTTGTTGGCGAAGACCGACACCTCAGGGCCGCTGCCGTAGTCGCGCACAAGAAGGTAGACGGTATCGACCTGGGTGAGGTTCAGGCTCGCGCCCGCACCGGCGATCACACCGGCAACGACAGGCAGCTCCAGCGCACCGATGTCGACGGTCGGTGTGGATGCCGCGCGGGCCGTCGGGCTACCGAATTCCTCCAGCGATCCGTCGCGGTAGATCGAGTCGATACCGAGAAAAGGACGCGCGGGGTCGACGCGGGTGTAGACGGCGTAGTCCGGATAGACGCTGAGGTCGTCGAGCACCGTCGTGCCGAACTGATCCCGTGCAATCGACACGATGCGTTCGAGACCCTCGAGTTCGAGGTATCCCGCGGATCCGAACTGGTGGCGAGGGTCGTCGGCCACGGCACAGGAGCGAATGCCGAAGGTGAGGGCCACGACGGCACCGATCAAGGGCACGACCACGGTCAGCAAACCCAGCTGGCGTCCACGTCGCCCGGGCACGGTGACGCTCTTCCACGGGGCCATCTCCGTGAGATCGGTTTCGCCCTGCAAATCCTCGATCAGTCGGTGGAGATCTCCCAGAGTGGCAGCTCTCATGGCTGCTGCCACTCGCGCCGCGTGTTCGGCGTCGGTGAGCTGTCCGTCGTCGCGGGCCCTATCTAGAGTGGCGCACGCATCGGTGCGATCTCCGTCTCTCGCCCGCGTGGAGGGGGCAGACCGTGTCGGCACAGGTGGAGCATAGTGTTCCGAGGCCGAAATGGGACCTGCTCGCGGCCGAGGCGGGGTTCGCAAGTCCGCATCGGAGGGGCCGCACGTACTCTGGTCCTCGTGCGACTTCAGCGACAGGTGGTGGACTACGCCCTTCAGCGTCGGTCGCTGCTGGCCGAGGTCTACTCCGGTAGGACGGGTGTCGCAGCGGTCTGTGATGCAGATCCGTACCTGCTTCGCGCTGCCAAGTTCCATGGACGTGGCAGCGATGTGGTGTGCCCCATCTGCCGCAAGGAGCAGCTCACGCTGGTGTCTTGGGTGTTCGGCGAGAAGCTCGGGACACTGTCCGGGTCGGCGAGAACGGCGGACGAACTCGTCCGCCTCGCGGCGACCCAGGAGGAGTTCTCGGTCCATGTGGTCGAGGTGTGCCGTTCGTGCAGCTGGAACCACCTCGTCCAGTCCTACGTCCTCGGGGCCGTTCCCGCGCCCAAGCAACCCCGTCGTCCGCGATCGGGTTCCCGCCAACCGAACCGTCGTACCGCGAGTGAGTGACACAATCGCTCGGCTGATGCCTTTTCGCGAGAAGTCGACGCGGCCGCCGAAATTACTGGAGATCTGTACGTGAGTTCCCCCTACGACAACAACTCGGGTAGCAACGAACCTGGCCGTAGCGACTCCGGACGGCGTCCTGACGTGCCGGGCCCACCGCGCGGCAGCAGGCATTCCGATCCGCCCGGGCGTCGCCCCGTGCCTCCGCCCGGCCAGCGTCCGATGCCGCCTCAGGGTCGGCCACCGATGCCTCCCCCAGGTCAGCGCCCCGGACCTCCTCCGGGACAGCGACCGATGGCGCCGCAGGGCAGGCCGCCGATGCCGCCGCCCGGTCAGCGCCCCGGCCCTCCGCCCGGTCAGCGTCCGATGTCGCCGCAGGGTCGACCACCTGTGCCTCCGCCCGGTCAGCGTCCGGGACCCGCTTCCGGCCGGCGTCCCTTACCGCCGCAGGGTCGGCCCCCGGGTGAACGTCGCTATGGGGAGCCGCCGTTCACGCCGGGTGCGCGCTCCGCAGTAGGGCCTGCGTCCGCCGCGGCCGGCGTCACCCGATCGGGATCCGTCCCGCCGCCACACGAACCGAACGATCCATCAGCTCGCTCCTCGGGCAGTGAACCGCCTGAGCCCCCGGAAAGAGGTCCCGCCGCGAAAACGAAGAAGAAGTCCAAGTGGCGGGTCGTTCGGCGCACGATGTACGCGTTGATCGCCTTGGGCCTGATCGTGCCGATCTTGGCCTTCATGGTGGCGTACACGCTGGTCGACGTGCCGCGGCCCGGTGACCTCAGAACCAACCAGGTCGCCACTGTCTTTGCGTCGGACGGCACGAGCGTGATCGGCAAGGTGGTGCCCCCCGAAGGCAACCGGACCGATGTGACGATCGACCAGATCCCGGAGCACGTGCGCAATGCCGTGCTCTCGGCCGAGGACCGCGATTTCTACTCCAACCCCGGATTCTCGGTGACCGGATTCGGCCGGGCTCTGCGAGACAACGTACTAGGACGCGATAGCGCAGGCGGCGGTTCGACGATCACCCAGCAGTACGTGAAGAACGCCTTGGTCGGTAACGATCGGACGCTGACACGCAAAACGCGCGAGCTGGTCATTTCCTCTAAGATGGCGCGGCAGTGGTCCAAGGATGACATTCTCGCGGCCTATCTGAACACCATCTACTTCGGTCGTGGCGCGTACGGCATCGCAGCCGCGTCGACGGCATATTTCGGTAAGTCCGTCGATCAGCTCTCGGTCGAAGAAGGTGCCGTTCTGGCGGCGACCATTCAGCAGCCTTCGGGTCTGGATCCCGAGTTCAACCCGACGGGTGCTCAGTCGCGCTGGAACTACGTGCTCGACGGCATGGTCTCGCAGGGCCAGCTCGACGCGACCCAGCGAGCCGCGATGCAGTATCCGCCGTGGATCCCCAGCTCACAGGTGGACTCCGGCGATGCCGACGACGCGGGTCCCAACGGCCTGATCAAGGCCCAGGTGCTGCGCGAGTTGTCCGCTGCCGGGGTCAGTGAGCAGGACCTCAATACCGAGGGTCTGCAGATCACCACGACAATCGATCCGAAGGCGCAGGCAGCTGCGGTCGAGGCCGTGGACAACAACCTCGAAGGCGAGCCGTCGGAACTGCGGACGGCCTCGGTATCGATCGATCCGCGCAGTGGTGCGGTCCGTTCCTACTATGGCGGCGCGGACGGGCGCGGATTCGACTTCGCGCAATCGGGGCTGCAGACCGGCTCCTCGTTCAAGGTGTTCGGCCTCGCCGCTGCCCTGGACCAGGGCATTCCACTGTCGAAGATGTACGACAGCTCCTCGCTCGACGTCAACGGCATCCAGATCAGCAACGTCGAGGGCGAATCCTGCGGAACCTGCACCATCGCCGAGGCCCTCAAGCGGTCGCTCAACACGAGCTTCTACCGCATGATGCTCGGCATGGACAACGGCCCGCAGGCCATCGCGGACATGGCCCACAAGCTCGGCATCCCGCAGGAGATCGAGGGCGTCGGCCCCACGTTGACCGAGCCCGACAACGCGGGCCCGAACTACGGAGTCGTGCTCGGCCAGTATCAGTCTCGGGTCCTCGATATGGCCTCTGCCTACGCGACACTGGCAGCGTCGGGGGTCTACCACACCCCGCACTTCGTGCAGAAGGTCGTCACGGCCGACGGCACGGTGTTGCTCGACCGCGCACCCGAGGCGGGCCAGCAGGTGGTCTCGGCTGCGGTCGCGGACAACGTGACCTCGGCGATGCGTCCGATCGCCGGATACTCCAACGGCCACAACCTCGCAGGCGGTCGTCAGTCGGCAGCCAAGACCGGTACCGCGCAGCTCGGCGACACCGGGCAGAACAAGGACGCGTGGATGGTCGGCTACACCCCGTCGCTGTCGACGGCGGTGTGGGTCGGTACCGAACAGGGTCTGCCGCTCGAGAACAGTTACGGCGGTCCGATCTACGGATCGGGCATACCGTCGGACATCTGGAAGGCGACGATGGACGGGACGCTGGAGGGCACCTCGAACGAGACGTTCCCGACGCCCGAGGCCATTGCCGGTCAGGCCGGAGTACCGCAGTATTCCGCGCCCGCCCCGACGGCAACTGTCGCGCCGTCGACTGCTCCGCCACAGGTGACCCTGCCGATTCCGACGGAGATCTCTCCGCCGGTCGTCATCACTCCACGGCAGGTCGAAATTCTGCCCGGCGTGACGATCCCGCTGCCCGGATTGGCACCGGCCCAGCCGGCGCCAGCGGCACCCGAACCGGCGACACCCGGGCAATAGCGACTCACCGGTGACGACCGAACCCGACCGCAAGGGTCGAGCATTGGCGAGCCCCGGTCGTCTCGACTCGGCGAGTGCGACGGGCCGGGATTTACCCAGGAGCGCAGCGGGCCGGGATTTACCCAGGAGCGCAGCGGGCCGGGATTTACCCAGTCGGACCGATCCGATGATCGGGGAACTGTCCTCGGTCATCGGTGGTCCGGTCGGGCGACACGCGGTGATCGGACGGCAACGGTGGTTCACCGCACTGCGGGTGATCCTGCTGCTGGCCGTGATCTTTCTGTGCTTCGGTTGGTTCGCGAAGGCGGCGTGCATTCAGCAGGCTCCGGTGGGCCCCAACGGTGAGCTCGGACTGGATTGGAGTGGCAGCCGGCAATACGTGGCGATGTGTTACTCGGACACCGTGCCGCTCTACGGTGCCGAGCGACTCGACCAAGGTGCGTTCCCGTACAAGAAGTCCTGGGAAGAAACCAATGCCGACGGCTCCACCCAGGTTCGGTACATGGAGTACCCGGTGCTCGCTGGGCTGTACCAGTACGGCTCGATGGTCGTCGGGAAGATGTGGAACTCGCTCAGTTTCCTTCCCCAGGCCCTGCCCGTCGTCGTGTATTTCAACGTGGTTGCCCTGGGGCTGGCCGTCGCCTGGTTGGTCACCGTGTGGGCCACGGCAATAGCTGCCGGACGGCGCATCTGGGACGCGGCCCTGGTGGCTGCGTCGCCGCTGGTGATCGTGCACGGCTTCACCAATTTCGACGCTCTCGCAGCGGCTTTCGCTCTTACCGGTCTGCTGGCATGGGCCAAGAAGCGTCCGGTTCTCGCCGGTGTGCTGATCGGACTCGGCGGTGCCACCAAGCTCTATCCCCTGTTGTTCCTCGGTCCGCTGTTGGTGCTGTGCTGGCGCACCGGACGGATGCGGGAGTGGGGCCTGACTGCCGGAGCCGCGATCGGAGCCTGGCTGGCCGTCAATCTTCCGCTCGCACTGCTGTATCCGTCGGGGTGGTACGAATTCTTCCGGCTCAACTCCCAGCGCGGGGCCGATCCGGATTCGCTGTACAACGTGGTCACCTCGTTCACCGGCTGGCCCGGTTTCGACGGTCCGCTGTACGCAGGTGCCAAGCCCCTGATCCTCAATGCCGTGACGCTGGTGTTGTTCGCCATCGTGTGTGCGGTGATCGCCTACATCGGCACGACGGCCCCGGTGCGGCCGCGGCTCGCGCAGTTGGTGTTCCTGGTAGTGGCCGGCTTCCTGCTCACCAACAAGGTGTGGAGCCCGCAGTATTCGCTCTGGCTGGTTCCACTGGCCGTCCTGGCACTACCGCATCGCCGAATACTGTTGGCGTGGATGACAATCGACGCGTTCGTCTGGTTCCCGCGGATGTACTACTACCTGGGCGTGGATAACAAGGGCCTTCCCGAACAGTGGTTCACCGCAGCCGTCGTGGTGCGCGATATCGCCGTTATCGGGTTGTGTGCGTTGATCATTCGACAGATCTACCGGCCGTCCCAAGACCTCATTCGAAACGGCAGCGCCGTCGACCCGCTCGGTGGCGTTCTCGACGGCGCTGCAGATCGGACCACTGCAGATCGGACCGGGGCCCGCAAGGTCACATATAGCGGCCCAGCTGTTTGACGGCCTCACCGGCGTGCTTGGCCGCGATGCCGTCGCCGATGGCCTGTAGTTTCCATTCACTGCCCTGGCGATACACCTTGGCCATCACCAGGCCGGTGAACGGCATGCCGCCCTGCAGGGTGAAGCGCGCCAGCTCGGTGTTGGTCGTGTTGTCCACCAGCCGGCAGAATGCGTTGGCTACCTGCTCGAACGTCTGGCCACGGTACGAGGTGACGGTGAAGATGATGCCGGTGACGTGCTGGGGAACTTTCGTCAGGTCGACCACAATGACCTCGTCGTCCCCCTCGCCCTCTCCGGTTAGGTTGTCGCCCTGGTGCACGATCGAGCCGTCCTTGGCTTTGAGCTGACCGTAGTAGACGACATCGTTGACGTTGCGGTCCGCGAGCATGATCGCGGACGCGTCCAGGTCGATGTTCGCCGCGCGGCCTCCGCCGCCGAAGAGGCCGCCCTTTTTGGGAGTGGTCACCGGGTCCCAGCCCAGGCCCATGCGAATGACCGTCAGGGCCACGCCGCCGTCCTTGCGGAGTGTGACCTTCTGGCCCTTGGTGAGGCTGACAGGCTTGGACTTGGTGAGGCTGACCTCCGGAGCCTCGGTGCGGACCGGGGCGACGGGTGGTGCCGGCGGCGCAACAGGAGGCGGTGGAGTGGCGGGAGCGGGAGGAGGTGTCGGTGCAGGGGCGTCGTCAACGGACACACCGTGATCGGTCACCAATGCGGCGAATCCACCTGCGTAACCCTGTCCGACGGCCCGAACCTTCCAGCTGCCCTGGCGACGGTAGATCTCGAGTGCGATGACGATCGATTCCGAGCTCAAGCCGTCGATGGCGTACTCGTACAACACATTTCCAGCGATGTCGCTGACCCGCGCGACAGGAGCGGTGGAACGACCGAAGTTGCTCGACGCGTCGTCGAGGGTGATGACCGCGCGGATCTGTTCGATGTCGGCGGGAACTGCAGCGAGCGATACGGTGAGCCGGGCTGGACCGCCTTGGATGGGCTCGAGGCGGACGCCTGGGCCGGTGGGCTGGTTGAAGAACACGAAATCTGCGTCCGTCCGTACCTTCCCAGCATCGGTGACCAGCAGTGCGGACAGGTCCGCGGGTACGGCCAACGCGATGGAGACGACGACGTCACCGACGGTGAGGGGGCCATTCTGACCCTTGGACAACGGTTGACCGGCCGGAGCAGACAATGTGATGGACTCTCTCTCGAAGTGCTGGTTACCGTCATCCAATGTACTTGTTCGATTTGTCCGACTGGTGTGGCCGAGCGTCGTGGCCGGTCAGATCGTGCGAAGGGTGAACAGGTCGCCCGGTGTGCAGCCGAGCACCCGGCATACCGCGGTGAGAGTCGAGAATCTGATGGCCTTGGCGCGGTCGTTCTTGAGCACCGAGAGATTCACCACGCTGACTCCGGCCAGACGCGAGAGCTCGGCAAGCGTCATGCCGCGGGCGTCGAGAATCTCGCCGAGATGGCAGACGACCAGATGGTCGACGAACTCCTCCGCCATCAGACCAGACCATCGGCATCGCGAGCGAGCTTGGATCCCTGAGTGATCGTGGCGTAGACGAACTGCAGAAAGACTGCGATGACGACGGCTGTGTACAGGCCGGTGTTGGATCGGGAGGTATCGACGATCTCGCTCGAGCCGAGGGCTCCGACGACACTGTTGGTGCCGAGCATATCGACGAATCCGGTGATGGCGGTATACGCGACGATGCAGACGCCGATCAGCACGATGTCGTTGCGCGCTCCGTTGGTGAACGGGTTGCCGGCGATGACGCGGTCGCAGAAGCGGTAGACGAACAGTAGGCCTAGGAGAATGATGACCATCCCGACGACGATGGAGCCGTAGCGCATGACGTCGATGACGCTCATCAGTCGCGTCAGTTCCACCTTCGGCACGCTGAGCTCGATCGCGTTGCCCGGCTGCAACTGGCCACCGAACAGTTCGGCAGGTGGGGTGTCACTTCTGGGTTCCAACTTCGCCAGGACGAAGTCGGACGAGTGGTACTGCCACAGCCTCCATCCCGACCACACCACCGCGATTCCCGCGTACAGCGCCATCGCCCATTTGTTGGCTCGTGCCGAGCCGAGTCCGTATGCCATCCCGGAGCCTCCATATCGATAGTCGATAACAACGAATATCGATAACCTATCGCTTATCGATAGGGTGTCAAGGGGTTGGTCGAAGTTACCGTCGCAGCGCGACCGCCATGTGGTGACCGATCTCCGACGCCAAGCCGGCGGTATCGGCCGGCAGGATGTCGATGGTGTCCTCGGAGTAGACGATGTAGCGACCGTCCCGCTCGAAGTCCATCCAGAAGAATGCGACGGCGTCGGTGTCGCGTCGGTTGTCGTAGGTTCTACCGCGCGCGACGATGACCTCACCGACCGCAGATCGTGGACGGTGAAAGAAAGTTCGGAACTGCTCGTGTGCTGTGGCCCCTCGGGTCGCGGTGGACAGATGCCTGCCTCCCGATGTTGCTGTGGCAGTGGCACGTTCGAGTCGCATCGTCGGTCGTCGGCCCGCCGCATTGGCTGGAATGGAGCCGAGAACTCGGGCAGGTGCCTGGGCAGGGCTGGTCAACGCGATAGTGACGGCACCACCCGAGGAGGCGTCGGGTCCCGGCTGCTGGGTGAGCACGGCGGCGACATCGTGGCGCACCGCCGCGTGGGCACGGATGGTTCCGCGGCGAGGATCGCGTGTGTCGCCGCGACATTCGATGCGAACAACAGGGTCGACGAGGGTGCGAACAGCCGCGCCGAGGTCGTCGTCCATCAGGGCATCGATTCTCGCCGAGGCCTCCCGGCGCAGTAGTTGGTACCGGTCCTCGGTGTCGACGTCGACGGTGACCGCTAGGGGGTACGGCAGTCGGTCACGTCCGAATCGACTGCAGAGCATCATGAAATCGATGCCGTTCATGGTCCAGCTCGTCATCCTCAGCCGCCGAGTACCGGTGGTGCGACCAGAGGCAGATCACCGATCAGTTCACTACCGTTGCTGACGTCCACCAGGTAGCCGGGAGTCGTATGGTCGGTGTCGTTGTCGCCGGCTCCCCTCGCGCCTCCCGCCCCCATGCCGCCCATTCCCGGTGTGCCGTGCGCCCCTGCACGGCCCGACGTTGGTGCGCTGCCCGTTCCGCTACCGCCCGGTCCGCCGCCGGTGGTCCCGGTGCCGCCGATCGGCGAGCCGAGAACGGAGCTGCCGTAACCGGAGCTTCCATAACCGGAGCCGCCGTACCCCGAGCCGGAACCGCCACCCGCGCCGCCGCCGTAACCCGAGCCGCCGTAGCCGCTGCCCGACCCAACGCTCCCTCCAGAACCGGCGCTACCCCCAGAACCAGCGCCGACGCCCGACCCTGCGGTGCCGCCTGAACCTGCGCCGCCGGCAGATCCCGGTCCGGAAGCCGATGCGGCACGCGTCTCACCGGTACTGTCGGCCGGCGGCAGCGATCCCGCTTGTCCGGATTCGGGCTGTCCCGATCTCATCCCTGGTTGCCCGGCATCGGCAGGGCCCGCGCCGCCAGGTTGTGTCGGAGCTGCGGCCGGATCGGCCGTATTCGCCGATCCCGCACCGACACCCGAGGTGGATCCGCCGCCGCCCGGTCCCCATCCGGACGTCGAACCGCCACCGCCAGCGCTACCGTCGGCGATGGGGTTGTGTGCCGCAGGCAGCACCGGAACCTGGGCGTCGGATTGAAGTACCCCCGGCACGTAGACAGAACGCATGACCTGGCGGGCCTGCTCTTCCTGCTCGTCGTGCAATCGCGCTATCTCTTTGATCGAATCGGCGAATGGCAGTCCGCTCGGAAACGACGACTCGAGCATGCTCGCCCCGACGCCGATGTCGACGATCGGTGGTACGGCAGCCCTGGTCTGGGTGAATCCTGCGTGTGCCTCGAGCAGCTTGTTGCTGATCATGGTCATGGCGGTGGACAGTGCCGTGGCCGAGGACGTGTAGTCGCCGATCCCGCCCCGCACGGCGACGGAGGTGGGCCCCGACCAGCCGGAATTCATCGCGCCTTCGATCCCGTTTCGGAAGCTGTCGGATCCTTCGGTGGCTGCGGCGGCCAGGTCGTTCCAGTTCTGCGACGACGTCGATATCGACTCCGCGGCGAGCGTGTTGACCCTCTGCACGATCTCCGCGTGCTTCATCACGTCGAACGCCTCGGTGACCACGACCTCGTTCGGCTCGTACTCACCCTCGTATCCGTACGAATTGTTCTTCTTCGAGAACGTATTCTCGATGAGCGAATTGACGGCCTCAGGACCGAAGCCGGCTGCAGGCCCGTGATCGATGATGGCCTGCACCTGCTGTTGGAGTTCTGCATACGGATCCGCCATACCCACCCCTTGCCTGACGTCTTCTCTCCCCGACGACCAGTTAGACGCGGCGCACGGCGGTTAGGTTCCGTAGCCACTCGAGAATTTCCTCGCTGGCCCGGACGCCGGAAGATTCGGTGACCGTCAACCCGGGGCGGGTGAAACCGAGCAGCTCCAGTTCGCCGTGCCGCGGACGGATCGCGGCGTCGGCAGCGATGAGCATCTCGGCGTCGAGTGCGCCGTCACCTGCGGCGAAGACTCGGGCATCGGCGTCGAGGGTGCCGTCCTGAATCAGCCTGGAACGAACCTCGGCCACCGCGGAGCTCTTGCACACCGTGTTGGGCATCGTGTAGATCTTGCGCCCCTGCTGCGAGACGTTCCAGTCCCGCACAGCGCACCACTGCGACCACTCTGCAACGAAGTCCTTGGGTACAGCCGTCGTGTCCACGACGAGATAGCAGAACAGGCCGTCGGCCTCGCGGTACTTGAGTACCCAATCCTCGGAGACCCGCGATCTCAACTCGGCCCCGATTCCGGCCAGATCCAAATCGAACCCGTTGCGCCAGTGCATGTCCGGCTCGCCGTCGACCAGAATGTTGCCGCCGTTGCTGGTGATGGCGTACCGCCAGGGTGCCCCGGGCAGCGCGATCCGCTGAAACTGTTCGATGGTCCGCGTGGTGGTCGGCACTACGACCGTGGTCTCGCTCAAATCCCGAAGCAGTGACACCGAGCTAGAAGACATGTACGACAACGGTTTTCCCTCGTACACCTCCACGCACTCGAAGGCGTCGTCCAGTGGAACCCCGAGTGCTCCCTCGGAGAAGATCATCGTGCGGTCGAGGTCCACGGCGACCAGAGCGCTCACGACGCGTCCCCGCTCGAGACGTTCTTGATCAGTCCCATGCACGAGTAGGCGAGGTCGGGAACCACGTCCACCGGGACTCCCCTGGCCGCGGCGAGCATCCTGATGTGTTCGTGCTCCGGCGCATCCGCGTCACGCACCAGCACTCGCCACGGAACGCGGCGCAGTAGCACCCTGGTGGTTTCGCCGACCCCGGGCTTGACGAAATTGACGTGTGAGATGCCGTATTCCGCACGGACCTTCTCGACCGACGCCCAACCGGACCAGGTGGGTGTTCGGTCGGAGGCGAGTACCGATCTCACCGACGTGGTTACTTCGTCACGGACGTCGTCGAAACGCGCAGCGACGGTGTCGAGTAAGTGGCGTGAGACGTCGTCGGGTGCGAGATCGGCGTAGTACTTCGCTCCGTGGAAATCACCGGGCCGAATCAGGCTGTCGTTGAGCACGGTTCGTGAAACCAGGCCCGAGACAGTCGAGTTCAAGCAGGCCGATGCGATGAGGAAGTCGTCTCGAGTACCGTACGTGCGCGCGCAGTTGCCTGGATCGGCGAGCACGGCCAGATCGTCGTCGAACTCGGCTCCGGGAAAGTCTCGGAGTGCTGCGGTGAGTTCGCGGGCGATCGCACCCTTGCCCGTCCAGCCGTCGACGAACACCACCGACCGCGAGTCGTGATGGTCGGCAAGGTAGCGCAGGGCCACGGCGTCGATGCCTCGATCACGCACGATCGAGACGGCGTAGTGCGGAATCTCGATACCGTGAGCGGTGAATGCCCAGCGACGCATCAGGATTCCAACGGGTGTGCCCGCGCGAGCGAGTGATGCGAGGGCGATGTCGTGTCCGCGCTCGGCCAGGACGACCTCGGTGACGGTACCGACGGCGACGGCCAATCGTGATGCGCTTTCCTGCAGCACTTTCTCGAACAGTTCGCGGTAGGCGAGATCCGGTTGGTACTCGACCGGGAGCGACTCTGCGTAATGTGCCTCACCGGCTTGAATACGCTTCTCGCGCTCCTCGATTCCTGCTTCCAGTGAGACCGACGAGAGGTCCTTGAGCAGCCAGGTGACTTCTTCGGCTGCGTAGGAACCGAATTGGGGTCCTCTAAGCGGTCGCGCTCGCCGAGCTAGCTCGAGCGCCACCGGGTCTGCTCCCGTCACGACGACCAGCACTACGTCGGCACCCGAGGCGGCGAGAGTCCCGGCCGCGGCCGCCAGAGCATCTGTGTCTGCGGGGGCATCGGCGACGAGCACCAGTGTGGCGTCCTGCGGGGCAGACGCGTTGTACAGGTAACGCAGTCCCGATTCGTCCTCGGGTGCAGTGAATTCGAAGCCGCGGCGCAGAGGGTAGTCGGGCGCGTCGAGCACGTATGCCGGTGACCGAGTGGTGGTCTGGAACAACGCACTGTGACCCCGCTTCTGCAGCGCCGCCGCCAGTCGGAGCGGCAGGTACATCAGCTCCTCGTGGCCGATCACCACCACGGCCTTCGAGTCGGCCAGCGCAGCATCGACGGTGGCCGCAAGGGCGTCGATCGCGATGTCGAAACCGGCCGCGTCGGATCGCAGAAACCCGTGCCGTCCGCCGTCGGGCAGTGTCGCCGGCCACTGCGCGTCGACCCGGTGCACCGAACCGGACCGAGCAGCAACGGGATTGAACGTCGGATCGGGGAGGGCGAGCACCGTCTCCACCAATCCGGGGGCGAGCTCCACCGATCCCTGCGCGAGGCTCACGTTGTCGATTCGGATGCCGAGCTCGGTTGCCACGGCCGCTGCGGCAGCAAGATGTTCGGCGGTGCGCATGTCGACGAGGGATGCGATGACGTAGTGGCCGCGCCCGGCCGAGGGGTGGATCTGACGTAACGCGTCCAACGCTGTCGCTCCGGTCGAGATCTCGTCGTCCACCAGGATCAACGGCAGATCGCCGGCGAGAAGATCGGGCGATGTCGGCATCAGCAAGTGGTCGGTGGCGTGCGAATGACCCTCCTCGAACTCGCCGTGCACGGTCATCCCGGGAACGATGCGCCGAGTCGAGTGCAGGTAGCAATGCGCACCCAGGGCAGTCGCGACGGTGTGTCCCAATCCCGTTGCAGTCTCCGCGAATCCGAGCACATCGACATCGGACCCGCCCACCGCAGCGGCGACGAGGCCAGCCAGTTCCTCGCCGGCCGAAACGACGACGTCGGGATCGACGGGAATGTGCTTGCCGAGCACGGTCGAGACCAGCAAGTGGGCACGTCGTGGGTTGCGCCGCAGACCGGGTCGAACCAACTGCGTGGCAGCCCAGGACGACGACGAGCCGGTATCGGTCAACGCGATGCCGTCGGCCGGATTGTGGTTCATCGCTGTGCCAGCGCGGTCAGTAGGTCCACGAACGTGATTCCTTCGTTGGTGACGCCGAATGCCTTGGCGCGCAGTACCGTCTGCTTCGCCCAATTGCGGTGTGGGCCCAGTTCGTTCATCTTGTTCCGGTAGCCGGACGCCTGCACGCCACCCTGGTCGGACGAGAGGATGTCGAGTGCATCGTGATACTCCTCGTGCGTCACCGCGGACAGCGCGTGAACGGCGGGGACGTGCGAGGGATGAATGACGGTCTTGCCCTGGATTCCGTTGGCTCGGTCGAGAGCAACCTCGCGTAGGAGCGCGTCGAGGTCACTGCTGACCAGTTGCTGGCGGAAGCGGACGGCGTCCTGGTCGACGAAGGGCGTCTGCCGTAGCAACGGACGGAACATGCGTTCGTGGTCTGCGAAGTACTCCCACACCGGGCCGGTGATGACGTATCCGGACCCGTCGTAGCGGCCGAGATGGTTGACGATCGCACTGATGACGTCGGCGACGACGCGGACGTCGTAGATCGTCAGGTCGCGGTCGCGTCGGATGCCGAAGGTGCCGCACATGTCGGTGGCTCCGATGCGCACGGCCAGCACCGTGTCGCGGTAGGTCCCGAGCAGCTCACGGATGGCAACGAGTTCCACGTCTCGAGTCTCGCGGTGCACTACCTCCGGCGATTCGAGGACGGGCATCGCGAACAGGCGGGTGCCATGTGACTGTGACGCCGCGACGATCTCGTCGAGGAACTCGGCTCCGCGTGCCGCAGTGAACTTCGGCACGACGAATCCGGCGAGCCCGCCCGCGCCCTGGGTGAGTCCGGCGCAGATGGTTCGGATGTGCTCGGGGGTGCGCGCTCGGACGAACACGAGCGAACTCGTACCCGAGAGTTCGTTCAGTGTTCGGATGGCGTTGGCCAACGCTTCGTCCAGATCATGATCTGCGACAGCGTCTTCGAGATCGATGACGATGGACCGCACGCCCTCGTCGGTGCGTTTGTTCACCGTCGCGGTCAAGTCGGGGCGTGTTGCCGGGATGTACAACGTGGCTCCGAGAGCTGTTGCCACGACGTCGTTTCCGTCGCTCGTCTCGATGTCTTCCGGCTGCCGGAAGAAGACTCGTGCACGGGTGTCTGCGTCGAGATGGCGAAAGTGTTGCACCACTGTCCTTCGTGTGAATGTGATCAGTGCGAGCTGCGCATGCGTTCGATCACGCCTGCGATGAAGACCGAAATGGTATCCAGATCCTGCAGATATGACCAGTAGTCGGGATGGGTACCCGTCAGCGCTGTGCTCGCCCTGTCGATCCGGGCGAGCTGAGCATCCAACACCGAGCCCCATTCGGCAACCAGGCCACGATTGATCGCGAGTTGTTGAGCGTCACGAAGTTTGAACCGGACTTTGTTCTCGGTTTCTTTCGGGTCGGCCTTCACCGCGCGCAGCAGACGAACTCGATCGGTCACCGCGTCGACCAGATGTTCGGCATCGCTCAGGTGTTGGCGCGCCTGGGTCACCAGATCCAACGACTGCTCGGGATTGCCGGCGTCGAGCGCCGAACGCGCCGCGCGCAGATCCTCGTCCGCCTGCTCGATGTGTCGCGCACTCGACCGTTCGTTGCGCGAAAGATCAGCCGAGCTCTTGGCATTGAACTCGCGAAGCAGGCTCGAGAAGGCGGGGGCGATGCCCTCGGATCGCGTTCGGACGGCTTCGATTCGGGTGCGTACCGAGGACAGTGCCGTTCTGGCCTCCTGAAGACGGCCGGGGGCCGAGTCCACTGCCGCGCGCAAAGCTGCGGCTCGTTCGCGCACCTGAGCGGCGCTCTCTCGTGCGCGCAGCGGATCGCGCTGATTGCTCTGCAATTGCGTTGTTGCCGAGTCGAGTTCGCGCCACGCCAGACGTAGTGACGGGTACCCGGCGTACTGCTCGTCGACGGTGGCTCGGGCGGCATCGGCCTCCTTCAGCGCGTCCTGCACCAGGCGCGGTGTGGCCGCGAATTGGGCGGAGGCCTGCTCGAGGGTGCCGCGATGGGCATCGTAGAACCTGTCGACGGCCGCGCTGGCATTGTGCAGTAGTCGGGTCGCATTGTCGAATGCCGATCTGGCGGCAGCCGTGGTGATTCCGTCGAATCGATCCGTTGCGGTGAGGTAGGCGGCCCCGGCGTCGAAGCACTGCTTCTCGGTGTCGGCCCATCGGACTGCGAGTCTGTCCTCGGGGCGCAAGGCGGTGGAGGCCTCGACGCCTGCCGATGCGATGGACTGACGCTTGTCCATATCGAGGAAGGCGGCGACGGCGTTGTCCTGGGATCGGCGCGCGGAGGCGTCGGATTCGGGTCCTCTGCGGAACACCCCAGGCCAGCGACTTGTCACCTGCTCGATAGTACTGACGGGAACCCTGGCGATGTCGCACTCGTTGGCGGAGTACGTCCAAGAACCGGACATTCCCACTACGGTTGTACCCGTAACGGGAAACCATTTGCGAAAGGACCTCTCCATGGGCGTCAGCCTCAGCAAGGGTGGCAATGTCTCGCTCACCAAGGCAGCTCCGAACCTGACCGCGGTCATAGTCGGACTCGGGTGGGACATCCGCACGACGACCGGTACCGACTTCGATCTCGATGCCAGCGCCATCGCGCTGAACTCGACGAAGAAGGCCCCGAGCGACGGACACTTCGTGTTCTTCAACAACTTGAAGTCCCCCGACGGCTCCATCGAGCACACCGGAGACAACACCACCGGTGAGGGCGACGGAGACGACGAGCAGATCAAGGTCGATCTCGCCGCTGTACCGCCGGAGATCGAGACAGTCACCTTCCCCGTGTCGATCTACGATGCGGACGCACGCTCGCAGTCGTTCGGTCAGGTGCGCAACGCGTTCATTCGCGTCATCAACCAGGCCGACAATTCCGAGCTCGCTCGCTACGACCTCAGCGAGGATGCCTCCACCGAGACCGCCATGGTCTTCGGTGAGCTGTACCGCAACGGCGCGGAGTGGAAGTTCCGCGCAGTCGGTCAGGGCTACGCATCCGGCCTCGCAGGCATCGCCCGCGACTTCGGAGTAAACGTCTAGTCAAGACTCTCCCAAGATTGGGGATACCCCCGCTTCATCGTTCATGATGGGCGGGGGTTTTTCCGTATTTGTCTGCTCCAACCGGTCGCTCCTGCCGGCTCCGCTCCTAGCCAGAAGGGCCACACCTGTGGTTGTGAAGATCTTCGGATGGTCGATCGCGGTCACCATCGTCTCCGTCATCGTGGCCTTCCTCTACGGCGGGATCGAGGCGATGATCCTCGTCCTCATCCTCGGCGTGCTCGAGGTGTCCCTGTCCTTCGACAACGCCGTCATCAACGCCACCGTGCTGCGACGGATGAGTGAGTTCTGGCAGAAGATCTTCCTCACCATCGGCATCGTCATCGCCGTGTTCGGTATGCGGCTGCTCTTCCCGTTGGTCATCGTCTGGGCTGCGTCCGGTCTCGGCCCGGTAGCTGCGATCGACCTCGCGTTGAACCCGCCGCCGAACGACGCGGCGTACTTCGACGACGGCCGACCCAGCTACGAAACGCTGCTCACCGACGCGCACCCGCAGATCGCAGCGTTCGGCGGGATGTTCCTACTGATGCTCTTCCTCGGCTTCATCTTCGAGGATCGAGAGATCACGTGGCTGAGCTGGCTCGAGAAGCCGCTCGCCCGTATCGGCCGCCTCGATCAGCTCTCCGTGGTCGTTGCAGGCTTGCTGTTGGTGCTGAGCGCAGAATTCCTCGCCGACGACGACAAGATCTCGACCGTGATGGTCTCCGGCGTACTGGGCATGATCACCTACATCTCGGTGAACGGGCTCGGTGAACTCTTCCACGTCGAAGAAGAAGGCGAGGAGTCCTCGGGCGGACCGAGCGAGCTGGCGAAGGCCACGGGTAAGGCCGGCTTCTTCCTGTTCCTCTACCTCGAAGTGCTCGACGCATCCTTCTCGTTCGACGGCGTCATCGGTGCCTTCGCCATCACCGCGGACCCGATCATCATTGCGCTGGGCCTGGGCTTCATCGGTGCAATGTTCGTCCGCTCGATCACGGTGTTCCTCGTGCGCAAGGGCACGTTGTCCGACTATGTGTACCTCGAGCACGGCGCGCACTGGGCGATCGGTGCGTTGTCGGTCATTCTGCTGGTGTCGATCGGCGTGCACATCAACGAGCTGATCACCGGATTCGTGGGCATCCTGTTCATCGGAGCTGCTTTGCTGAGCAGTATCCGACGCAACAAGCGCCTCGAAAAGGAAGGCGTGGACACCGCAGTCAGCGTCTGATCTGCGGGTCCGCTGTGGTCCGAGTACGACGGGTCACAGCTCCGAGATATCCACCAGTCCGTCCTGGAGGGCCCGTGCCACCAGGCCTGCCTTGGTCGGGGCCGGTCGTCCGACCGAGGTGTACTTGGCCCGAATGCGGGTGAGGTGGGTGTTGACCGTGCCGAGCGAGAGAAACAGCGCCTTGGCAACCTCGGTCTTGGAGTCGTGCTTGATCCAGCAGAGCAGGACTTCGATCTCACGGCCGGTCAGGTCCGGCCGCGCGGGAAACGGGCTCGCAGACGCCGGGACGGGGTGTATCTGCATCGCGGGCGGAACCAGGCTGATGGGACCCCGTGCACCTCGCGTCGTCGGGACTGCCGAGTCGTTCGCGGAGGGCAAGGGTTCGAGCAGTGCAGACATCAAAATCTCCCGGACGCCGAAGTGGGTTGAGACCAACTAAACCAATGTGGACGATTCTCACAGGTAATGCTCAGGTTTTCTGCCCTGATTTCTAGGGGCATTGAACCGTCAACCGTCGCGTCAGCGTGTCACGGCGGTACGACAGACTCGCGTCCGTCGGCGTCGAGATCGATGCGTAGGTCGCGGCTCGAGTCGCTGACCAGGTTCGACGCGATCTTCCCGCGCCCGGGAGGCAAGATCCGAGCGGTCACCGCTCCGCCCTGTGCGCCCCGAGGGGCAACAGAAACTGTGGTGCTCACCCGTCTACAAATTGTGTGATGAACCACAGTCGGCATCAATCTCGTGGCGGAAGTTCGGGCACCGGCAACCAACCGTCTTCGACCGCCCGCTTGTACAGATCGGTCTTCGTCGGTGCCGGACGCCCGGCTTCGGCGTACTTGTTGCGGATGCGTACGAGGTAGTCGTTGACGGTCTGCTCGGACAGTCCGGCGAGACTGGCTACTCGCGCGGCCTTCTCCCCCGACGCATACAGCGCGAGTACCTCGCGTTGGCGTGGGCTGAGGCCGACGTCGGGAAGCTGCGGATCGCCGTCGATCGCGGCAGCCCAGTCGGTTGTGACGACCTGTCCGCCGCTCGCGGCGCGTCTGATCGCCGAGACGATCGCGGCCGCGGGTGCCGACTTGCGCACCACGCCCAGTACACCGGCGCGGGCAGCCGAGCGCACCAGAAACGCGTTCTCGGCACCGGTGTAGACCAGTACCCGCGCACCGGCGGCGTGCAGTTGCTCCACGTTGGACCTCGGGGACGAGCCGTCACCCAGCCGAAGGTCGAGAACCACCAGATCGAGCGTCTGCCGCTGTTCGAGCAGTTCGCCCACGGTGGCCGCGATGGACACCAGTTCGAGATCGGGTTCGTCCGCGAGCATCGCCTGGAGGCCGAGAGCCACCGACTCGTGGTCCTCGACCAGGCCGACGCGTCGTACGTCGGCCCCCTGCTCGCTCGTGTCTTCCTGAGAATTCGACACCTGTGTCATGTCCCCGCCCCGCCCTGCGTACTACTGCCCCGGTGATGTCGTCAGCGATATCGTTGCTGGTCGGGGCGATATTACAGACGACTGGTCGGTTTCGCCCGGGAAAGGAACGCGCATCCGAGCCCGGACGAACAGCACGAAGAACACCAGCAACAACAGTGCTCGGCCCCACACCCCGACGAGGACGAAGAACTCCTCGTCGTTGGCGTCGGTACCCGAAGCGAGCGCGGCGAAATACTTGAAGACGCCGATTCCCATCGACAGATCGACGAGCAGATACGCGCCGACGAGTCCCCACGGAACCCGAAGCAGAACCAGGAACGGCAGAAGCCACAGCGTGTACTGCGGCGAGTGCACCTTGTGCAGCAGCATGAACCCGCACAGCATCGAGCCGCTCACTGCGACCCACGGGTAGGTCCCAGTCACCTTTGCGCGACGCCAACCGAGCCACAGCGCGAGAGCGAAGGCGAAGAACACCAGCAGCGGAGACGCGACGTCCACCACGTCTTGGAAAGACTTCTCGGCCTCGGCGTAGGCATCGGGGGTCATCTGGTCGCTGATGTAGAAGTGGCGCAATCCCCAGTACCAGATGGAGTTGGTCGTCAGGTCCGCCTGCCGCAGCGATTGGAAGGTGAACGATGCGCGCCACCCCTCGTAGCCGAATACTGCGAACGGCAGATTCACTGCGACCACGGTGCCGATCGCGGCACCGGCGACCATCAGACCGCCGCGGATGTCCCATCTGCCCCGGTCGGTGTCTGCGGATTCGTGACCGTCGACTCCCCTGGTGACCACGTACGCGATCAGTGGCAGCACGAATGCACCGGGATAGAGCTTGAGGCAGAAGCCGATCGCCAACAACACCGACGCGAGAACTGCTCGCCGTCGTAGTGGCATCGGCAACGTCATGACGAAGATCGCGCCGACGGCGGCGGCGACGACGGGTAGTTCCCAGTTGTGGAAGGCGTACATCACCAGCGGCGGGCCCATCGACCACAGCAGTGCCGACCAGCCGGCCATCCGGCCGAGCATCCACGCGGTGACCAGACCGAAAGGCGCGAGAATCAAGGCCGATGTCAGCAGAAACTGGGCGTCGGTATGCGCAGGAATGGCGCCCAGCCACATCAGCACGCCGCTGAGAACGGGGTACTCCACCGTTCCCCCGGTGAGGATTCCGTCGCTGGTGATGGCTCCGTGGATGTACGGGAAGATGTGGTTGTCGATATCGCGACCGAGCCAGAGAAACTGAATGTCGGAGTAGCAGACCGAGGAATCCTTGATCGCGTCGAATATCGTGCTGCGACCCGATGCGTCGAACGGCGCGACCGCGCAGCGGGCCTTGTTGAGATATCCGAGAATCAGCCCCAGTGCAGCCATCGTGACGACCACGACGACCGTCATCGGATTGGCGCGGACCCCGGATCGCATGACGCAAGACTATGACGCGCGAACGCCGGCCCGTACGCCCAGCAGGAATTAGCAGGTCAGCGCCCTGTCGTGTATCTTCGAGGGGTTGCTGACGCAACGACCCTCCTGCCACGGATAGTCCGTGGCCGTTTTCACTAGTCCACAGGAGGTGATGAGGTCTTATGCGTCATTACGAATTGATGGTCATTCTCGACCCCAATCTGGACGAGCGCACTGTCGCTCCGTCGCTCGATACGTTCCTCAACGTCGTTCGCAAGGATGGCGGCACCGTCGACAAGGTCGATGTGTGGGGCAAGCGTCGTCTGGCCTACGAAATCCTCAAGCACGCCGAGGGCATCTACGCCGTTGTGAACCTCAACGCCGAGCCTGCCACCGTCAGCGAGCTGGATCGTCAGCTCGGACTCAACGAGTCCGTGTTGCGTACGAAGGTCCTGCGACAGGGCAAGTAATTGTCGTTGCCCGCCTCTAGGCTGGCATCTACAACGCTTACTACTGAAAGAGGAACCATGGCAGGCGAGACCGTCATCACCGTCATCGGAAACTTGACGGCTGATCCAGAACTTCGATTCACCCCCGCCGGTGCGGCGGTTGCCAACTTCACGGTTGCATCCACGCCGCGCACATTCGATCGTCAGACGAACGAATGGAAAGACGGCGACGCGCTCTTCATGCGCTGCAACATCTGGCGCGAGGCAGCGGAGAACGTTGCCGAGAGCTTGACCCGAGGCTCGCGAGTGATCGTGAGCGGACGGTTGCGGCAGCGTTCGTACGAAACGCGTGAGGGTGAGAAGCGGACAGTCGTCGAGCTCGAAGTCGACGAGATCGGACCTTCACTCCGCTACGCCACCGCAAAGGTCAACAAGGCCAACCGCGGTGGAGGTGGCGGCGGAGGCGGCTTCAACTCCGGCTCCGGCTCCGGTTCCTCCGGCGGATCGAGCGGCGGCCGCTCGAACTCCTCGTCCAATTCCGGTTCCGGCGGAGACGATCCCTGGGGCAGTGCTCCAGCGGCATCGGGCTCCTTCGGCGGACGTGGCGGAGACGAAGAGCCACCGTTCTAGATCCTTCGATCGAGAACAACCAGATGTAACGGAGAAAGACCCATGCCCAAACCGCCATTGCGCGACAAGGTGCTCAAGAAGAAAGCGTGTTCCTTCTGCAAGGAGAAGAACGCGTCGATCGATTACAAGGACACGACGTTGCTGCGTAAGTACGTCAGCGATCGCGGAAAGATCCGTGCTCGCCGTGTCACCGGCAACTGCGTCCAGCATCAGCGTGACGTGGCCGTTGCCGTGAAGAATTCGCGTGAGGTAGCACTGCTGCCTTACGCCGCGACGGCTCGATAGAAAGGGGCGATTGGTATGAAACTGATCCTCACCGCTGATGTGGACAACCTCGGTGCGCCTGGCGACACCGTAGAGGTCAAGGACGGCTACGGCCGTAACTTCCTGCTGCCCCGCGGACTGGCCATCCAGGCCACCCGTGGAGCTCAGAAGCAGGTCGACGGCATTCGCCGCGCTCAGGAAGCTCGTGCCGTCCGCGGACTCGAGCACGCCAACGAGCTCAAGCAGGCCATCGAAGGCCTCGAGGCCGTCACGCTGTCCGTCAAGACCGCGGGCGACTCGGGCAAGCTGTTCGGCTCGGTCACCGCGTCGGACGTCGCTTCTGCGCTGAAGGCTTCCGGTGGCCCGGTTGTCGACAAGCGCAGCATCGATCTGCCGAAGGCACACGTCAAGAGCACGGGCAAGCACGACATCGTCGTGAACTTGCACCCCGACGTGACCGCCAAGTTCAAGCTGGAGGTCGTCGGAAGCTGATTTCGGCTTTCGGCCCAGTACGGCTGCAAAAAAGCCCCGCGAACCTCGGTTCGCGGGGCTTTTTCGTGTCTTCTCACAAAGATCAACTGTCGCAATGGGTTCCGATTTGTGAAGGATCTCTCTCGGCGACATCTTTAGCCAAGGTTTGCGTAGCCTTTACGTGGGGGCGACATTCGATGCCGGAACGATCGACCGACCTGACGCCTAGACGCCCGGAGGAACTGCCGTGACAACGACAGCAGAGCACGACTCAGAACCCAGCCCGAAGACCCGATCCGAGCCACCGTCTCGGATCGGGTCGATAATGAAATACGATCTCCCGGCCTCTCTGGTCGTTTTCCTTGTGGCAGTGCCACTTTCGATCGGTATCGCAGTCGCCTCCGGTGCCCCGATCATGGCCGGGCTCATCGCCGCTGTGGTCGGCGGCATTCTCGCCGGCATCCTCGGGGGATCACCACTGCAGGTCAGCGGTCCCGCCGCGGGTCTGACGGTGGTGGTTGCCGAGTTGGTCAACCAATTCGGCTGGGGCATAACGTGCGCCATCACAGTTCTTGCCGGTGCTGTGCAGATCCTGTTGGGAATGAGCCGAATTGCGCGTAGCGCCCTGGCGATTTCGCCGGTGGTGGTACATGCCATGCTCGCCGGAATCGGCATAACCATTGCGCTGCAGCAGATTCACGTCCTCCTCGGCGGTGAGTCCGAGAGTTCGGCCGTGCAGAATATCCTCGCGATTCCCACGTCCGTGGCGAACGGTCAATGGCCGTCGATCATCGTCGGTGGAATCGTTGTGGTGCTCATGTTCGCCTGGCCGCGGTTGGCCGAGCTGTCCAGCGTGTTGGCGAAGGTCGCCAAGGTTCCCGCCGCACTCGTCGCAGTGGTCACTGCCACCGCCGTCTCGATCTTGTTCTCCCTCGATGTCGAGCGAATCGAATTGCCGGGCAATTTGATCGAATCGTTGAGCTTCCCCATCATGCCCGACGGGCAGTGGAGTGCCTTCGTGACCGGTGTCATCACCATCGCGTTGATCGCCAGCGTCGAGAGCCTGCTCTCCGCAGTTGCCGTAGACAAGATGCACAGTGGTGAGCGCACCAACTTCGATCGAGAATTGATGGCACAGGGTGCGGGCAACATGGCCTCCGGTGCCATCGGTGGTCTGCCGATCACCGGTGTCATCGTGCGCAGTGCCACGAACGTCAAGGTCGGTGCCAAGTCTCGTGCGTCGGCGATTCTGCACGGGGTGTGGATTTTGATCTTCTCGGTACTGTTCATCTCGATCGTCGAGCTGGTCCCGTTCGCTGCACTCGCGGGTCTGTTGGTGATGATCGGTGTGCAGCTGATCAAGTTGGCGGACATCAAGATTGCGAACAAGACCGGTGACATCGCGGTCTATGCGGTGACGGTCGTCGGTGTGGTGGCACTGAATTTGCTCGAAGGCGTGCTCATCGGATTGGCTCTGTCGATCATCCTGGTGCTGCGCCGTGTCGTGTGGGCGAAGGTGCGCGCGGAGGAGACGGTCGACGGTACCTGGCGCGTCACCATCGAGGGTTCGTTGAGCTTTCTCGCGCTCCCAAGGCTGACGCACGTGCTGTCCACCGTCCCTGGCGGAACAGACGTCACGGTGCGCTTGGGCGTCGACTTCCTGGACCACGCGGTGCACGACGCGTTGAACGAGTGGATGCGGCAGCACGAACTCAGTGGTGGCACAGCGAAAGTCGAGGAAGTGGGTACGGCGTCGATGGCTGCCGCCGCCGAGGGTCCACCAAAGCGTGGGTCTGCGACGGTACGCAGTTCGTTGGCTCCGTGGCGCGCCTGGCAGCTCAAGAGCGATGTTGCGCAGAAGGATTCGCCGGTGGCGCTGCGGGCTGTGATGAGCGGGGTGGCCGAGTATCATCGCACCCACGCACCCAATATTCGTCCGCACCTCGAGGGGCTGACCGACAGCCAGGATCCGGACACGCTCTTTCTCTGCTGTGTGGATTCGCGCGTCATGCCGAACACGATCACCAGTAGCGGTCCGGGCGATCTGTTCACGGTCCGCAATATGGGCAACCTCGTTCCCGCGAAGGGTCAGGATTGCTCGGTGGAGGCCGCGCTGGCGTTCGGTGTCGATCAGCTGGGCACCTCGTCGGTGGTGGTGTGCGGACACTCGGGCTGCGGTGCCATGAAAGCGGTGCTGAGTGGGCCGGAGAATGCCGCCGACGAGTCCGTGGCGGAATGGCTGGGTCACGCGGTGGCGAGCGTGGACGCATACCGCAGCGGACACGTGGTGGGTCGTCAGGCCGCAGAGCTGGGTTTCGGCGAGGCGGATCAACTCGCCATGGTGAACGTGGCCGTGCAGTTGCAGACTCTCACTCGCCACCGTGTGGTGGGCCGTGCCAACGCCGAGGGGCGCCTACACATCACCGGACTGTTCTTCGACATTCCGACGGCCCGGGTGCTCCAGATCAGCACCAAGGAGGTCACGGTGCTGGATCCGGCCGATTGCCCGCAGAAGAGCCACGTCTGACATCTGATCGGCAGTGACGAGTGGCCCGATTCCAAGCCTGGAATCGGGCCACTTCTGCCGAAACGGGATAGTGGTCTGTTTCTGTGAGCAATCCCAGCGCGTGTGACCTAGTTCACCCTGAGGTTCACCTGGCATTTACTCAACACGCCCGAGCTGTCAATTCGGCCGACACGCCGATCCAGAATCAATGCACAGGAAGAAAACTTTATGTACACCCCTCGAGCAGGCGGAATCGTCGAAACTGTGAAAGTTATACCCAGGTTATCCCCAGGTGGTCAACACCGTTGTTCAAGCTCATCCACATTTCGTCCACAGATTCATGCACAGGCTGTGTTGTGACTCCTGCCGATACCGCTTAACGTCCGTGCAGCGTCTCTCTCGATGCCGTGCAAAGGCGACGAGACGGCGTGAATCCGGTGTCGATCAGTACCTGTCGGTGCCCGGGGGTAGAACTTGCTCGAGCGCACGTTCGGGTGTTATTCGGCGTGCTGAAGACTAATGGGGAGAGGACGGCCGGTTCGCGTGGCAGTTGTGGACGATCGAGGACAGTCCGACTACTCCGGCTCCTCCTCCAGCGAGGGACCCGGTGAGGATTTCGGTCGCCAACCCCCGCAGGACATGGCAGCCGAGCAGTCCGTCCTGGGCGGGATGTTGCTGAGCAAGGACGCCATTGCCGACGTGCTCGAGGTGCTTCGGCCGGGTGATTTCTATCGGCCGGCGCACCAGAACGTCTACGACGCGATTCTGGACCTCTACAGCCGCGGCGAGCCCGCCGACCCGGTCACCGTCTCGGCCGAATTGGATCGACGCGGGGAGCTCAAACGCATCGGAGGTCCGCCGTACCTGATCACGCTGACTCAGACGACGCCCACGGCGGCCAACGCCGGGTACTACGCCGAGATCGTTGCCGAGAAGTCGATTCTGCGCCGCCTCGTGCAGGCCGGTACCCGCATCGTGCAGTTCGGCTACGCCGGAGCCGATGGCCAGGACGTCGCCGAAGTCGTCGACCGCGCGCAGGCCGAGGTCTACGAGGTCACCGAGCGACGCACCTCCGAGGACTTCCTGCCCCTCGAAGAGTTGCTGCAGCCCACGATGGACGAAATCGACTCCATCGCCAGTCGCGGTGGCATTTCTCTGGGCGTACCAACAGGATTCGCCGAACTCGACGAAATCACCAACGGTCTTCACCCTGGTCAGATGATTATTGTCGCGGCGAGACCTGGCGTGGGTAAGTCGACCCTAAGTATGGATTTTATGCGTTCGTGCTCCATCAAGCACGGCATGCCCAGTGTCATCTTCTCTCTGGAGATGAGTCGCACCGAGATCGTCATGCGACTGTTGTCCGCCGAGGCGAAGATCAAGCTCGGCGACATGCGTTCCGGAAAGATGACCGACGATGACTGGACCAAGCTGGCCCGGCGCATGAGTGAGATCAGCGAAGCACCGCTCTTCGTCGACGATTCGCCCAACCTGACGATGATGGAGATTCGCGCCAAGGCACGTCGCCTCAAGCAGCGCAACGGCCTGAAACTCATTGTGGTGGACTACCTTCAGCTGATGTCGTCCGGCAAAAAGGTCGAATCTCGCCAGCAGGAGGTCTCGGACTTCTCGCGTCAGCTGAAGCTTCTCGCCAAAGAGCTCGAATGCCCGGTGGTCGCGGTGTGCCAGCTCAACCGTGGTCCTGAGCAGCGAACCGACAAGAAGCCGATGGTCTCCGACCTCCGTGAGTCCGGCTCACTGGAGCAGGACGCCGACATGGTGATTCTGCTGCACCGCCCCGACGCAATCGAGCGCGACGACCCCCGCGGCGGTGAGGCCGACCTGATTCTCGGCAAGCACCGTAACGGTCCGACCGCGACAATCACTGTGGCACACCAGCTGCACCTATCGAGATTCGTCGATATGGCGCGAGGATAGGGCGATGTTCCCGTGGGCTGACCGCGTTCATACGTGGACTGCGGTCGTTGCTGCTTGTCCGACCGCGATTTGACTGCCTTGACGCCACTTTCGGATCAGGTTGTCGGACCGCGCTTGGAGTTCGCGTACATTGACGAATCCGGTGATACCGGCATGGGCACTGGCGGTTCAGCGACATTCACACTCGGATGTGTCTTGATTCCAGCCGACGATTGGACGACAAGGCTGGACCATGTCATCGAGATGCGACGGGGTGTCCGCGATCTGTACCGAATTCCGATGAGACAGGAAGCGAAGGCGAACCATATTGTCGGAGTGAAGAAGGTCTACCGCGATCTTGGCCTGGGCGATGGGCAAATGCGCGACCTGTACCAGCGGCATCTAAAATCTCTGGTAACCGTGTCATCCGGAGTCTTCGCAATCTCGATTCGTAAGGACCTCGTGCAGAAGCGTGATCTCGACGTCTTCGATAGATCGTGGACGTATTTATTGGAACGACTGCGTAAGCGCAGTGATTCGAGCGGTGTTCCGATCGTGATCGTCCACGACATCGGTCAGAACGACGAGGTGCGAAAGCTGGTTCGCCGGTTTCGGCGCATTACATGGTCCGCACTAGGCGACCGGGTCAATGCGCGCCACATTATCGAGGATTCTGTACCTAGAGATTCGCAGCAGTCCTACTTCATACAGCTTGCGGACCTGGTTGCCTACGCTGCTTCCGTGAAAGTGCTCCCCCGCAACGGGCGAACGGCGAAGATCTGCAACGACGAGATGTGGGACCTGCTTGCGCCGATTCATGTCAACAAGGTCTCGCAGCGAGGCGACGGAATCTACTTGTTTCCGCCGAAATGAAGAGGGGCCTCCTCACGGAGGCCCCTTGACGGCTAACCTACCTCGGCCATGCGGCCGGCTCAGCTAGCAACTTTAGGACACCATGCCGGGGCCAACATAGTCAAGCGGTGAAGCCACAGGAGCACCGGAACCAAGGGCGCAGTTCAACTTGCTACGTCAGCGACGTGCAAGGCTTACGGCCCGACCTTCTCGCTTCAGCTCCAGTTCCTTGCCACGGAAGTCGAGTGCCGGTGGTTACGGTATGCCCCCTCAACCGTGGTCCTGAGCAGCGAACTGAGAAGAAGCCGATGGTCTCGGACCTCTATGAGTTCGGCTCATCGGAGCAGGATGCGGACATGGTGATTCTGTTGCATCGTCCCGGCGCCATTGAGCGCGACGACCCCCGCGGCGGTGGGGCTGACCTGATTCTCGGCGAGCACCGTAACGGTCGAACCGCGACAATCACTGTGGCGGAACGACTTCGAGTTCAGGTTCGTGGACATCGCGCGCGGCTAGAGCCAACAGTGCTGACCCAGCACTATTCGGTACGTATCGCGCGGTAACAGTCCCAGCTACCAAGGCTCCCCGATACCGCCGGGTCGCGTATCCTTTCTGGAGTTCAGCCCAAAATCTAACGCAGCAATCAACGAAAGTAATCATGCCCGAGGACCAGAACACAGACGTTCCACCGAATCATCTTTCCATCGATCCGCGTAGCGCCTTCTACAGCGAAGAGGTTCTTCGCCGTGACGTGGGTATTCGCTTCAACGGCGTCGAGAAGACGAGTATTCGCGAATACAACGTGACCGAGGGATGGGTGCGAGTAGAAGTCCCGACCGCGAAGGATCGCTACGGAAATCCCATGCTCGTCAAGCTCAAGGGCACGGTCGAACCGTACTTCCGCGACGCAAAATAGCGGACTTCGCCCGGGGTTTACTCGACAGTGGCACCGGCCGCCACCATGGATTCGAGGGCTCGCCGATGCTCGTCCTTGGTCGACCCCGCGCAAGCAGCGGAGTGCACCGTGACGCGGTAGCCCAGTGAACACGCACTTTCCGCAGCAATTCGAACACCGAAATCCGTGAGGTACCCGGTAATCACCAAGTGCTCCACCCCGACGAGCCTCAGCTGGGCATCGAGATCGGGGTTGGACCAGATGTCGCGGTCGAACTTCGTTGCGATGAGGTCTCCTGGCAGAGGCGTCATCGACGGGTGGAAGCGGGCACCGTCACCGTCCGCGTCGGAACGCAGCGGATCGGTCGCATCCTGGCTCAGATAGCGAGTGCACACCACCAGTGCGCCCGTAGCGCGCTGGGCTGCACGGACCGATTCGGCGCGAGCCAATGCGTCGGGATCGTGTCCGAGCTCTATGATCCAGGGCTGAAAGTCGATCTCCAACAGTGCTGTTCGCGGCACATCAGTATCGAGTTCCGACTGCAGCGGGTGCATCTTCGAGCGCGGTGAGATCCTGGGCGGTGAGCTGAACCTCGAGTGCCGCGAGGTTGGCGTCGAAGTGTCCGATGTTGGTGGTGCCGGGAATAGGAATCACGTGGGGACCCTGGGCAAGTACCCACGCCAATGCCACAGCGGCAACGGTGGATTCGTGCCTCGATGCAACTGCGGACACCACCTCGACGATCGATCGGTTTTGATCGGCGGCAGCTTCGGAGAATCGGGGAAGTGCCAACCGCATGTCGGTCGCCGGAAGTGTGGAGGTGTCGAGCGAACCGGTGAGAAATCCTCGACCCAACGGTGAAAACGGCACGAACACCGCGTCGTTCTCGCCCGTCCACTCCACCATGTTTCCCACAGGCTCACCATCGTGTGTAGTGCCCTGCCCCAATGCGTTTCGAGTCCACAGGGATAGTTCGGACTGCACCGCAGCGACCGGATGGATACTGTGGGCCACCCGTGCCTGCTCGACAGTGACCTCGCTGAGGCCCAGGGCGCGCACCTTGCCCGCCGCCACCAATTCGGACAGGGTTCCCCAGGAGTCCTCGATCGGTACCTGGTCGTCGACGCGGTGGAGGTAGTACAGATCGATGGTGTCCACACCGAGGTTCCGCAGGCTCGAGTCGCAGGCCTGCGCGAGGTGTTCCGGCGTACCGTTTCGCGTCAGGACAGGCGCACCGCCGTCGGCGTTCCCGATCAAGCCGGCTTTCGTGGCGATCACAGCATTCGTCCCGGCCAGAGCGCGGCCGACGACCCTCTCGTTGTGTCCGGCAGCGTAGGCGTCGCTGGTGTCGAAGAAGTCGATCCCTGACGCGAGTGCGTGCGCCAGGATGTGTGCACCGGCAGTGTCCGAGGAGGTGTCCGCACCGGTGTAGGCCCAGCTGATACCCATGCAGCCGAGGCCGATGGCACCGACATTGCGTCCGAGTGCCGGGACGCTACGAGTGGAAATCGACATGAATGCTCCTGTGCTCGTTGGATGATGGAGGGACGACCGCGAGACCATCGCAGTCGAGACCCTGTGCGATCAGGTCCTCGTAGTGCGAAATTTTCGTTTCCAGCGCAGACCGTGCTTCGGCGAGACGACGTTGCTTCTCGTCGACGCGTAGCCGGTGCGCGCTCAGAATGTCGATCCGTTCCTGATGTGTGGACGAACCCTGGTTCACCAGAATCACGAATCGACGCATATCGGCCGTGGGCATCCCGGTCGACCGAAGACGAACCAGAAGTTTCACGAGTGCGACCAGTCTCGGGCTGAACGCGCGCCTACCCATCGTCGTGCGTGGGATCTCCGGTATCAGGCCCTCCCGCTCGTACCAACGCAACGTGTCCTGCGTCAGCCCCGAGGACTCGGCCATCTCGGCAATTCCGATACTCGCGGGCTCGGTGTCGGTCGTGGCCGGTGAATGCGGTGCTGCGGTCATGGGCCAGACGCTACGTCTTCGAGTGCACTCCAACGCAAGCTGAAATCGGCCACGGGCTCACACCAGTCCGGCGTGCCCGCGAAAGAGTATGGCGGCGGCCGCATCGGTGCGTGCGGAATCCCCCGTGGTGAAGCGGTCGAGGAGTAGCCCCCTGAACCCTGCGCCCAATGCGGTGGCTCGTACGGAGGCCGTCGCCGAGTCCATCCCACAACGGGCCATCGCTGCGGCCAAAGCGTCGGTCAGTGCCCGAACGCTGGCACTTGCGAAGTCCGCGAGAACGCCGGATTTGATGGACGCAATTCCGATGACCTGCATCAGGATTCGTGAGCTGACCGCATCGGTACCGTCGGTCATCGACGTCCACAGGTGGTGCAGTCGTTGCTCGAGCTGCTTCGAATCGCGCACGTCGCCGAACATCTCGTCGAATGCCGGCCGTTGACTGGTCAGCGCCTGCACGATCAAGTTCTCACGAGAATCGAAGTAGTAGATGAGCATTCGAGAGCTGGTACCGAGTTCGGCGGCGAGCGGGCGGAGCGTCAGATCGTCGAGTCCATGGGTGCCGATGTACTCGACAACACGGCCGAGCAGTTCGACTCGCTTGTCGTGATCGAGGGGACGGGCCATCACTTGACTGTACCGGTCGCTACATGTATTCATAAACGCTATGAGTGAACCGATCGCTACACAAACTCCTCGCCACGCTGTCATCACCGGGTACGTTGCAACGACGGCACTGGCGGACGACGCCGACACCACCTGGGAGTACTTGCTCGACGGTCGGAGCGGGATCGGCCCCCTCGTGAGCGCGTTCGTCTCGGATTACGACCTGCCGGTTCGCATCGGAGGCGTCCTGCAGATGGCGCTATCCGACCATCTGACCCGCGTGGAGCAGCGCAGACTGTCTTTTGTCGAACAGCTGGCGGTTGTGCTCGGACGGCGACTCTGGAGTGATGCAGGGCTGGACGACATGGACACGGACCGACTCGCAGTGGCAGTGGGCACCGGGTTGGGCGGCGGTGACGCGTTGATCGGTGCCGTCGACGCGATGAGGGCGGGTGGCTACCGAAAGGTGTCGCCGATGTCGGTGCCGATGGTGATGCCGAATGGGCCTGCAGCACACATTGGACTCGAGGTCGGAGCCCGTGCGGGGGTGTTCACACCGGTATCGGCGTGTTCCTCGGGTTCGGAAGCCCTGGCTCACGCGTGGCGGTTGATTGCTACAGGCGAAGCGGATGTCGTGATTGCGGGCGGCGTCGAGGGGCATATCGATGCCGTACCGATCGCGAGCTTTTCGATGATGCGTGCCATGAGCACGCGCAACGACGAACCGACGCGCGCGTCGAGGCCTTTTGATCGTGATCGCGACGGATTCGTGTTCGGGGAGGCTGGAGCGCTGGTGATCGTCGAGTCGGAACAGCACGCTGTGGCTCGTGGTGCGCATATTCATGGTCGGCTGTTGGGCGCGGGTATCACCTCGGACGGGTTCCATATCGTGGCACCGGATCCGAAGGGTCGGGGAATTCGCAAGGCAATGGAAAAGGCCATCGGCGCAGCAGGTTTGAGTGCTCGGGACATCGGTCACGTCAATGCACATGCAACCGCGACTCCGATAGGTGATCTGTCGGAGGCCAAGGCCATTGCCGCCACGGTCGGCCACGCGTCCGTCTACGCACCGAAGTCCGCGCTCGGTCATTCCATCGGTGCAGTCGGGGCACTCGAGGCAATTCTCACGATGCTGTCGATACGTGAATCCGAGGTGCCGCCTACTCTCAACCTCGACAATCAAGACCCAGCCATCGACCTGGACGTCGTCGGATCGCGGCGCCGTCAGAAGGTCGACTACGCGCTCAGCACGTCGATCGGGTTCGGCGGGCACAACGTCGCCCTCGCGTTCGGTCGCTACTGATCAGATTCGATACCGGATCAGACGAGAGCTGTTGCCGACCACCGCGACCGAGGACGCGTTGTGCAGGATCGCGGCGAGGACCGGAGACAGTGCTCCACCGGCACTGACCACGAGGCCCAGCGCGTCCACTGCGATCGACATTCCGTAGTTCTGCCTGATGACGGACACTGATTGTCGACCGAGATCTCGCACGTCGAGCAGCCGTGACAAGTCGTCGCTGGCCAGCGCCACGTCGGCGGTCTCGACGGCAACATCTGTGCCCGCCAACCCCATTGCGATTCCGATATCCGCCACCGTGAGGGCGGGAGCATCGTTGGTGCCGTCACCGACCATGGCCACAACGTATTTCTCTTCTTGCATGTGGCGACTTCCAGGCTCGCCGCGGGTGCGTGACGCCTCGAACTCGTCTGTGCTCGCGACTGATCTCACGGTGCAGGTGACATCTCCGGCAAGGGCGAGGGACCTTGTGCCCTGTCGCTGACCTGGCCGCACCGCCACGCTTGACGCATGACCCAGACCCCGGCGCCGGCCGCCGAACCGATCTCTACCCCGCCGCCCGTCCCACCGCCGCACAAGCACGTATCCCCGCTCCTGTGGACGGCCGGTATCCCCATCCTGCTGGCCGTATCCGGATTCTTGCTCCCGACACCGGATGGAATCGACCCGCACGGCATGGCCATGCTCGGGATCTTCGTGGGCACCATCGCCGGGCTCATCTTGCAGCCCCTACCCACCGGCTCCGTTGCTCTGATCGGCCTGGCCGTCGCCATGATCACTCGCACCCAAGTGCCCGCGGACGCGCTCGCCGGCTTCAGCAACTCCACCATCTGGCTGATCGTCGCGGCATTCTTCATCGCGGAGGGCTTTCTCGTCACCGGCCTCGGTGAACGCATCGCGCTGCACTTCGTGGTCAGAATGGGACGCTCGAGCCTGGGGCTCTCCTACGGTATGGCGCTGACCGACCTTTTGCTTGCCCCTGCGACGCCGTCCAACACCGCCCGCGCCGGCGGGGTCGTCTATCCGATCATCGCCTCACTGAGCAAGCTGGAGAATTCACAGCCCGAGCCCGACGAGTCGCGCAAACGCCTCGGCGCGTTCCTTCTGCTCACCTCGCTACAGGTCAATGTCGTCACCTCGGCGATGTTCGTGACCGCGATGGCAGGTAACCCGCTGGCGGTGGCAGCCGCGGCCGAATTGGGCGTCGACATCTCCTGGGCCCGCTGGGCGATCGCTGCGAGCGTGCCCGGTATCGCCAGTATCGTCGCCGTGCCATGGGTGATGTCCAAGATCTACCCACCGACGGTGAAGAGGACGCCGGAGGCACCGAAGCACGCCAGGGAGCGGCTCGCCGCCTCGGGTTCTACCTCGCGTCCCGAGAAGATCATGGCCGCGACGTTCGTCGGTTTGCTCGTACTATGGTGTGCTGGTTCACAACTCGGCATCAATGCCACCTCCGCAGCCTTTGCCGGTGTTGCCGTGCTTCTCGTCACCAAGGTGCTCACGTGGAAGAACCTGGTCACCGATACCGGTGCCTGGCAGACGCTGGTGTTCTTCGCGGTGCTCGTCGGAATGGCCTCTCAGCTGCAGGCCTATGGCGTCATCGGCTGGGTCGGAGACAAGGTTTCGGGAGGCGTCGCGGGCCTGCCGTGGTTGGTCGCTTTCGCGATACTGACCGCTGTCTACTTCTATGCCCACTACCTGTTCGCCTCGAACACAGCCCAGATCGTTGCGATGTATGCGGTCTTCCTCGCCGCAGCGCTGGCCGCGGGCGCTCCTCCGCTGTTCGCAGCTCTGGTCCTCGGGTTCATCGGAAATCTGTTCGGGGGTCTAGCCCACTATTCGTCCGGCCCGGCCGGAGTGATCTTCGGATCCGGCTTCGTCAAGACCTCGGAATGGTTCCGCATCGGCTTCGTCATGAGCGTGGTGCTCATCGCGATCTGGACGGTTATCGGCGGAGCGTGGATGAAGCTACTCGGAATCTGGTGAGCGGCAGGGCGCTCAGTCCGGGCGCCCCCGCCACCGGGCTCTGATGGTTTCCTTGGGAACCGCGGCGATCGCGGTGAGCGGTATGTCTGCGGGGCAGACGGTGGCGCATTCGCCGAAGGTCGAGCAGGGACCGAACTCGGCATCCATCGAATCGGTCATCGCCAGTGCGCGCGTTCCCCGTTCGGTCCGGCCTTGGACCATCAACGACAGATGCGCGAGCTTGGAGCCGACGAACAGGTGAGCAGCACCGTTGGGGCAGGCGGCTACACACGCACCGCAGCCGATGCAGCCACCGAACTCGAGAGCGGCTTCGGCGGTGGCGTGCGGAACTGGCCGGGAGTCCGCGTCCGGGGCAGTGCCGGCGGCGACCGAGATGAATCCACCGGCCTCGATCACCCGGTCCAGGGCAGAGCGGTCTACCACCAGGTCGCGCACCACGGGAAACGCGCCGGAACGCAATGGCTCCAGCGTGATTCGGGCGCCATCGGCGAAGCTACGCAGGTGCTGGCGGCAGCTGGGGGTATTGGCCTCCGGTCCGTGCGGACGTCCGTCGACGGTGATGCCGCAGGAGCCGCAGATGCCCTCGCGGCAGTCCGAGTCGAAGACCACCGGATCGGTGCCGGCCTCGATCAGGCTCTCGTTGAGCCGGTCGAGTAGTTCCAGGAGCGACATGCCCGGCATGGCATCGGCGACGACGTACGTCTCGAAACCACCGGCCGCGGCAGTGTCGGCTTGGCGCCAGATTTCGAGCGTGAGTTTCATCGGTAGTCTCTCGTCTGTAGTGGCACGGCTGTGTAGGTCAGTGGTTCCGCATGTCGGATGTGATGCCCGTCGTCCCGGGTCTCCCACGCCGAGGCGAACGCCCAGTGCTCGTCGTCTCGCACCGCCTCGCCGGTGGCGCTCTGGTGTTCGACGCGAAAGTGAGCGCCGCAGGACTCGTCTCGGTCCAGCGCATCGACGCACATGAGCTCGGCGAGTTCGAGGAAGTCGGCCACCCGTCCAGCATGCTCGAGTTCCTGGTTGAGCTCGTTTCCGTCTCCCACGATCCGCAGGTCTTGCCAGAACTGGGCCCGCAACGCTCGGATCTCGCCGATGGCGGTGGTGAGTCCTGCCGCCGAGCGGCTCACCCCACAGCCTCGGTACAGGATCTCGCCGAGCTCGCGGTGGAAGTGACTGGCGCTCGCGGTGCCGTTCACCGCGAGGAGTGCGTCGGTGCGGGTGCGAACCCGCCCGAGCGCGGTCGTGACGGCCGGATCATCCGGTGAGAGTCGTTCCGAACCCAACAGCGGCGCAAGGTAACTCGGGATCGATCGGGGTAAAGTGAACCAGCCGTCCACCGATGCCGAGAGCAACGAGTTCGCGCCCAGTCGGTTGGCACCGTGGTAGCCCCAGCCCGCCTCGCCGCCGACGAAGAGCCCGGGGATCGACGTCATCAGGTCGTAGTCCGCCCACAATCCACCCATGACGAAGTGGGCCGCGGGGGCGATCCGCATCGGGGTGTCCAGCGGGTCGTCACCGGTGGCGTTGCGGTAGGTGTCGAAGATGTTGCCGTAGCGCTCCTCGAGTACCTTCCGGCCGATTGTCGCGACGGCGTCTCGGAAATCGAGATAGACGCTGTTGTGCTGCGGACCGACGCCGTGACCGGAGTCGATCTGCTCGAGTGCGGCCCGAGAGGAGACGTCGCGCGGGGCAAGGTTGCCGTACGCGGGGTATTTGCGTTCGAGGTAGTAGTCCCGCTCCGCGTCGGGCACCGCGGCGGGATCTCGGTCGTCGCCGGCTTCGGCAGGGACCCAGATGCGGGCGTCGTTGCGCAGCGACTCACTCATCAGTGTGGTCTTGGACTGCCAGGGGGAATCGACGGGCAAGGCGGTGGGGTGAAACTGCACGAACGACGGCGAGGCAACCAGCGCGCCGTGTCGATGCGCGCGCCACATGGCGGTGGCGTTGCTGTTCAGCGCCAGCGTCGAATGGTGGTAGACGGTGCCGTATCCCCCGGTGGCCAGTACCACCGCGTGACCGGTGGTGGCGGCGAGCTCCCCGGTGACGAGGTCGCGGGTGACCACGCCTTGCGCTCGGCCGTCGGCGATCACCAGGTCGAGCATTTCCCGTCGGGTGTGCACGACGACGTTCCCCGCGGCGACCTGCCGATGCAATGCTTGCGAGGCAGCCACCTGCAGCTGCTGACCGGTTTGGCCGCGGGTGTAGTAGGTCCGCGAGACCTGCACGCCGCCGAAGGAGCGGGTAGCGAGCTGACCGCCGTACTCACGGGCGAAGGGTGCCCCGATCGCGTCGAGATGGTCGACGACGCGGACCGACTCCTCACCCAACCGGAAGCCCTCTGCTTCACGACCCCGGAAGTCTCCGCCCTTGACGGTGTCGCGGACGAATCGCTCCAGGCTGTCGCCGTCGACCTTCCGTGCGCGGGCCGCGTTGATGCCACCTTGGGCGGCGACGCTGTGTGCGCGACGGGGGGAATCGTGGAAGGTGAACACTTCCACCCGGAACCCCAGCTCACCGAGGGCGGCGGCGCAGGCCGACCCGGCGAGACCGGTGCCGACCACGAGGACGGTGAACTGCTTGCGGTTGGGCGGACTGACCAGAGCGTGATCGAGTTGTCTTCGCGCCCAGGCGGTTGCGGGATCGCCGTCGGGAATGTTGCCCGACAACGGATCTCCGAGGCTACGTAAGGAATCGAGCGTCAGTGGGGATGTCGGTGGTGCGAGCATGTGCGGGGTCGTGGTCATGAGACCACTCCGGTGAGGACGGCGATGGGGATCGATGCGTTGCCGACGAAGATCAGCCCGGCCAGCGTGCCGCCGACTATCGTCGCGGCCCGTCTCCCCCGTTGGCCGGTGACACCGAAATCATTGACCACGCTCCACAATCCGTGCAACAGGTGCAGACCCAGGACCGTCATCGCGAGGAGATAGATCGAGGCGATGACGGGACGGTCGAGGCTCGCGACGAGGTTTTCGTAGGCTGCGCTGGTGGACGTGGTGCCGGGGTCGAAACCCGAGCTCGCGACGGGAGCGGTGCCGGTGGTCAGGTCGAGGATGTGAATGATGATGAACAGCCCGAGCACGATGCCGGTGACCGGCATCGTGCGGGCCGAGAACGTGCGAATGCCCCAGCCGAGGCGGCGACGCTTGAACGGGCCCCGCGCTTTCCTGGCGCGGAGCCACAGCATCACCCCGCATCCGATATGGCCGACCACGCAGAGCGCGAGTATCGCTCGCAGGATCCACAGCACGCCGCTGTACGGAAGCAGGGGTTCGCCGAGAGTCCGCAGCCAGTGCCCGTAGTCGTCGTAGTGCTCCGCGCCGAGGTAGACCTTGAGGTTCCCGAGCAGATGCACGATCACGAAGAGCGCGAACACCGTGCCCGTCGTGGCCATGACGAACTTCTCAGTCACCGTGGACGGCCGTGGCACCGGGCGGTGCTCTCGTGCTGCTGAGCTCCGCGCAGTATCGCGGGTGGGGGCGGACATCTCAGTGGCCTCCGGGGATGTGGGGGTGACGCAACCCGGGTGGCGGCGACGACCTCCCCAGTCAACGGACCTGGTGTGCCCTGCGACAGGGCCTTAGGTCACGTCGATACCGACCATTGGGCTCTGCCGCCGGCCCGTCAGCATCACGCAGGGTCTTGCAATGACCAATACTGTTGCTCCCGCGGTCCCGACCGTCCTCGACCTACCGGTGGGCCTGCACGAGAGGGGAACTCGCACCGAAACCGATCCCATGGGTTCCGTGGAGGTCCCCGCCGACCACTACTGGGGTGCGGAGACAGAGCGCTCGCTGGTGCACTTCGCTATCGGAGGCGACCGGATGCCCGTGGCGGTCTGCCGCGCCTACGGCTCGGTGAAGAAGGCCGCGGCACTGGTGAACGCGCGGCACGGATTGCTCCCGCAATGGAAGGCGGACCTGATGGCGCAGGTCTGCGACGAGGTCGCGAGCGGCGCGCTCGACGAGCAGTTCCCGCTCTACGTCTGGCAGACTGGCTCGGGCACGCAGTCGAACATGAACGTCGACGAGGTCGTGGCCAACCGGTGCATTCAGCTCCTCGGTGGCACGCTCGGCTCGAAGAGCCCGGTGCACCCCAACGACGACGTGAACCGCAGCCAGTCCTCCAACGACACCTTCCCCACCGCCATGCATCTGGCCGTGCTGACCGCCGTTACCGATGAGCTCGATCCCAGCGTCCGTGAACTCCACGCAGCCCTCGACGCCAAGGCGACGCTGTGGGCGGATGCGGTCAAGATCGGGCGGACGCACTTGGAGGACGCTGTTCCGTTGACCGTCGGCCAGGAATGGTCCGGGTACGCCCGTCAGCTCGAAGACGGCATCGCTCGCCTCATGGCTACGCTCCCTGCGCTGCACGAGATCGCGCTGGGCGGAACGGCGGTGGGTACCGGTCTCAATGCGCCGGATGGCTTCGACGTCGACGTCGCCGCGGAACTCGCAGACATCACCGGCTACCCGTTCGTCACTGCGCCCAACAAGTTCGCGGCTCTCGGCGGACTCGATGCGGTGGTGGCCGCCTCCGCGGGAATGCGGGCGCTCGCGGTACCACTGATGAAGATCGCCAACGACATTCGATGGGCCGCGTCCGGACCGCGCTGCGGAATCGGCGAGCTGATCCTGCCGGCCAACGAACCGGGCAGCTCGATCATGCCGGGCAAAGTCAACCCCACCCAGTGCGAGTCGGTGGTGATGGTCTGCATCCAGGTGCTCGCCGACGACACGGCAGTGGCCTTTGCCGGATCACAGGGGAATTTCGAGCTGAACACCATGCGTCCCATCGTGATTCAGAACGTGCTGCATTCGGCTCGGATGCTCACCGATGTATGCCGATTGTTCCGCGAGTATTGCATCGAGGGCATCACCTTGAACCGTGATCGCATCGACGAGGGTGTCGAACGGTCCCTGATGCTCGTCACCGCGCTGTCTCCCGCCATCGGGTACGACGCCGCCTCGCTGGTGGCTCAGCAGGCATCGCGCGACGGCACCACGCTGCGAGAAGCCGCCCTCGCGCAGCAGGTGGTGACGGCGGAGGAGTTCGATCGACTGGTCGATCCACGAGCGATGACCGGGACGACCACCTGACCGCACTCTGATCGGATTCGACGTGCGTGGCCGGACGCAGTGCCACCCAAATATCGATTGGGCCGGGGTGCGGTTCACTCAGCCAGTCGCACGTGTGTCGATCGAGACCCATCTGCCTGCTGGTGTGAGGTCGATGTCACCTTTAACGGGGACGACATGGCGCTGTTTGTCACGGCTCGTTCCTCGGGTGCGTTGGGGGAGAATCGAGTCTCCTGATTCGACTGCGAGCGAGTGGATTTCAGGTGTCACGGTGTGGCCTTGTGCAGCGGAAAGCTCTCGAGACGTAGGGAAGGCCAATCGTTGTCGAACCCTGCAGGCCCAATTCGTCGAACAGTGCGGCGAGATCCTGATCGATGCGGCTTCGCTCAGTGACCGATGCGGTGATGTAGAAACTGCGCGATCGAACCAGGTCGGTCAACAGCGATCGGTTCACCGTGCGAGACCACGCCCATCGTCGCTCTTCGAGATGATCGAAGGGCTCCGCTATCGGCGGCGGACCGTCGTCGAACATGGCCATCGCTCCGCCGCGTAAGACCACGGAGTTGAGGCGTCGAACCCAGGCCTGTGACTCGTCGCGAATGTTCCAGACCAAACCCAGCACACCGCCAGGACGCAGGACCCGTCCGATCTCACGTGACGCGGCCACCGGATCGACCCAGTGCCAGGCCTGTCCGAGCAGCACTCCATCGAGACTCTCGTCGTCTACTGGGAGGGATTCGGCAGTACCGACCAGGGTCGGGACACCCGGCACCGCGATGCGCAGGGCGTCGAGCATGGCGGTATCAGGGTCGACGGCAATGGCGTCGCAACCAGCGGCAACGATGCTGCGCGTGAGCTTGCCCGTGCCGGCACCGACGTCAGCGACTCGTGGCGTTCGACCCGACGCGAATGCAGGCTCCAGCAGCCACGCAACCGAGTCCGACGGGTATTCGGGACGAGCCGATTCGTACACCTCGGCGGCGGTTCCGAACGACGTGGAGCTGTTATCTCGGCTAACCATAAGGTCACGTTACCCGTCCGACTCGAGCTCGAGTTCGTAATAGAGAGCTTTCGGTCCCTCGCCGCGTCCTTCGTGGCAGTCGAAGCCTCGCTTCTCGTAGACATGGCGAGCTGCCTCGTCGTCTTCCGAGGTGTTGAGGTCCATGTAGGTGGCACCTCGGGCGCGGGCATGGTCGATGGCATAGTCGAGAAAGGTTGTGCCGTAGCCCTTCCCGCGATGATCTGGCTGAATGTAGAACTCGGCGAGATAGGCCTCCAGGTCGGCGCTCAGCGTACCGATCCGAAATCTCAGAACGGCCGCACCGATGGCGGGAGCTCCGAAGGTCAGCACGCTGGTGTCACCAGATGTGACCAGCCTGTTCAGATGGGCCGCAAGCCATTCGGGCTCGGGTGCCGGGTCGTCGTACTCGCGATTGAAATCGACCAACAGGTTTGCGGCCTCGAAGAGCCCGTCGGAATCTCTGACGTCACGTGTGCCGGACATATCGACTCCTCGAGCTGTCAATTTTCAGGTTGAACAAGTCTTTTCGCATCGAGCAAGCCGAGACCGGGATGCATTTCACGCAACGAACGAATGGCCTTGACGGTTCTGCCGGATTCTGCGACAACGGCTTCGACATCCTCGGCGGGTACGGACTCGGGTCCGATCTTGTTGGGTACGGGCGAGTGCCGACCTCCTCGGTACCAGAGCGCTGGGGCGGCTACTGCCAGCACCACCAGCTTCGACCAGTTCCAGCCAGAAGGATCGGACACGAGGTCGCTGATCGTCAGGAACGCGAGCGCGGCCAGCAAGGTGACAACCGCGTATCGGGTCCAGGGGCGCTCGCGGAGGTTCATGTCTTTCATGCTGTCATCGCCGGTCCATCGAGACAACGCGTCAGCGTCGCAATTCTGTATCGAGTTGGACGAGAAGTATGCCGAACTTCGTGCGCCCGGCGGCCGGTGACGGAAACCGACGCAAGATCGCTCGCACAATCGCATTGGACTGCGCGTCGATCCATTCGATTTGTTCTGCAACAACTTTGGAGTCCGTCAGCGCCAGATGCACGGCGGATCCAAGAATATGCGTGACCTGATGGGGGCTGTACAGCGGATGGAGGAAGGCGGCACCTGCTGCGTGCATGGCAGCAAGGGCGGCGTCGATCGCCGCGGATTCCGTCACCTCGCGGGCGGCCTTGTGCGCGTCCCAGGCGAGTCTGCGTAACTCCGCCGTTCGGTGGCCGGTCTCGGCGAATGACCCGGCACCGTCGATCGCCGAACGTGGACGGAGATCGTTCGGGTGCGAGGCCTCGAAAATCGGCAAGGCACGACGGGCACAGGTGGCTGCGAACGCCGCCACGTGCCGAATGTCGTCGAGACTCAGCTCCACTTCAGCGGGTTCGCCCACGTCAGGCCTCGCGGGTGCCGTTGCGATTCAACATGAATCCGAATCGTCCGAGAACCAATCCGGTCAGCGCGCCGAGAGCTCCGGTCGCCACCGGGACAAGGTACAGCCACGGAGGGCGAAGGATCAATGGATCGCTGTTGAGATCCCTATCCAAATCGATGGAATAGCCGCGGCTCATCGGCACGCCCTCGAGGGGCTCGTACGAACCTTGATAAACGACGTCGTCCAGGTCGGTGGTCCATTCACCGATCAAGTACCAGGAAAGTGGAGCCAATCCGACGATGAATCCGAACAGAAGCAGAAGGATGACGAGATTGCGCACCGTGTCAGGCTATTGCCCCCGTCAACCGTCGTACACCTCTGTGGTGATGCAGAAGGGGTGTCCGGCGGGGTCGAGGAGAACTCGCCACCGCGGGTCCGGTTGCTCCGCTGCTTCGGTTGCCCCACATTCGATTGCATAAGCGACGGATTCGTCGAGGCTCACTCCCGCAGCGAGATCGAAGTGCACGATGGACGCCGACGGCCATGTGGGCGGGATGTAGTTCGCCACCTTCTGCGCAACGATGTTCAGACCCGACTGCGTGCGAATCCCCGAGCTCGACGTGTTCTCCCACAACAGTTCTCCGCCGAGTAGCGCAAGGTAGAAGCGAGCGAGTTCTACCGGCTCGGGGCAGTCGATCGATATCCCTGCTACGTCGAGGTGTGGGCGCGACATGTCACGAGAATACGGTGGCTCCCAGCGTGACGACGACAATCACGAAGATGACCAGGAGGAGTCAGCCCTCCCAGGTGTGCGGGCTGATTCCCCAGCCGTACCGTTTCGGGCCGAACCACGTTCGGGGTGGATTGAAAGCCATAGCGCCGTCCTGAATGTTCGGAGTCAGGTCCACCCTACGAAAGCACCAGACTATTCGCAATGGTAATGACTTCGTAATGCACTCTCCGACTACGAACCCCGCCGCGAAGTCAGCTGTACAACCGCGCCGTTGCCGTCGCACGCTGAGCCATTTCGTCTCGAATTGTGCTCGGCTGCAGCACTGTTACCGCAGGCGCGCACTGCCACAGGGCTCCCACAGCGTGATTGTGGCCGGAAAACTCGATGACTGCGAGGCGTCGTCCGTCGTCCTGCACTTGTTCGCTGATCACTCGAACGACGTTCTTCGTCAACGAGACCCATGCCGATTCTTCTACGAGGCAGGTGATGTCGATGTGGGTCAAACTTGCGCGAAAGGATGTCCAATGCGCCGTGAATGCCGCTTCCAGATCCACGGCAGCACTGCGATGTGCAGGCTCGTCGAGGACGGTCAGGGTATCTATGCGGGATACTCTATAGACACGTTCGTTTCCCTCTCGGGCGGCGAGCTGGTACCAATGATCGCCGGCATAAACGAGCCCTACGGGGTCTAGGGTTCGATCGGATAATTCACCGCCGCGGTTGCGATACGACATCCGTACGCGCAGACCGTCGATGACGACTCGCTGCAATTCCGGTAGATGGACCTCGGGTTCGTGGGGATAGGCAAACCCGTCGGGTCGGACCAGAATCCGTTGTGATGCAGTGCTTGCCGCCGCTCGGTGAGCGTCGGGTATCGCGGCGACCACCTTGCGCATGGCGCTCGCAAACGCCGGGGTGGCGACGCGTCCCGCGCCGGAAGCGAGCAGTGCCGTCGCCTCGGCCGCCGTCAGACCGGTCAGCTCGGTGCGATAGCCCGGCAGCAGACTGATGCCACCACCGCGACCGCGATCGGTGTAGACCGGAATACCCGCCGAGGACAACGCTTCGATGTCACGCAATACGGTGCGCGTGGACACTTCGAGATGGGCAGCGATGTCGGCAGCATTCAATCTGCCCCGATGTTGGAGCAGCATGACGATGGACAGCAACCGGTCTGCGCGCACCCGAAAAGTCTCTCACCAAAACATGACAGAAGATGTCATGTTCACCCGATTTACTTCTATTCAGCAGGCCACAACCGGCGGCCGCGGAACGGAAGGCTCAACAATGAATACCATCGAGACCACGCAGCAGACGGATCCGCGCGAGGTGTACTTCACGTCCGCCGCATGGGTGAGCGGTCTGATCGGTGCGGTGCGCGCCGACCAACTGGACCTTCCCACTCCGTGCGACGAGTTCGATGTCCGGACGCTGGCCGGTCACCTCGTGGCAACGGTGGCCAGGCTGATTGCGATCGCCGAATTGGGTAGCCCGGACTCGGTCTCGCCGTTCTCTCCTGATCACGACGCCGCATCGTTCGACACTCTGGTGGAGCAGGCGCGCGCGGCCTGGGCCGACGACGCGGTTCTCGACGCCCCGGTCATCGTTCCGTGGGGTGAAGTCCCAGGGCGATCGGCTGTGTGGGGCTATGCGCGGGAGTTACTGGTGCACGGATGGGATCTTGCCGTTGCGACGGGACAACCGGCCCAGGCCGATCCAGCGCTCATCGATCCGGTCGCCGTGGAACTTCGAGCACTGCTGCCGGCGGAGAGCCGTGTTCCAGGAGTCCCCTTCGGGCCCATCGTGGAACCCCGATCCGAGGCAGGGCCGTTGGAACGCCTAGCGAACTTCGCGGGCCGGTCGTCGGACGGTTGGGTGTAGTACGACGCCCTTGACCTCGAGTGCACTCGAGGTTGCAGGGTGGTGTCATGCAGATGACCTTCGACGAGTTACCCCAACTCATGACACTGATGACCGGCGACGAAAAGCACGGTGCCAGTGCCACATCCACGCTGGACGTACTGTGGGTGCTGTACTCCGACATTCTTCGTCTCGATACGGCGAAGCCGGATGATCCCGATCGCGACAGGTTCTACCTCTCCAAGGGGCACGGCCCGATGGCGTACTACGCAGTGCTTGCCGCGCGGGGGCTCCTCCCGCCCAACGAGCTCGCGTCGTTCGGCAGTTACCACTCACCGCTGGGCAATCATCCGGACCGCACGCTGATTCCCGGGGTCGACATCGGATCGGGATCGCTCGGTCATGGTCTGGCGCTGGCAGCCGGAACTGCTGTGGCGCTGCAGATCCAGCGAAGCCAGGCCCAGGTGTTCGTACTGATCGGTGACGCCGAGCTCGACGAGGGCAGCAACATGGAAGCCATCCAATTCGCCGGGCGATCGCAGCTGGGCAACCTGAGCACAGTGGTGATCGACAACGATTCTGCTGGTTTGGGTTGGCCCGGCGGCATCGCATCGCGCTTCGCCGTCGAGGGATGGTCGACATCCGACGTCGACGGACGAGACCACAGTGCGCTCCGGCAGGCGTTTCGCATCGATCACGGCGACCGACCGCACGTGGTGATCGCCCACGTGGAGAAGAAGGAGAACTGAATGACGTCGACGATGAACAGGACCGCGGATCAACGCGAGTCCTTCTACCGGCTGGTGCCGGAGCTGTTGGCGCAGGACGAGCGAATTGTGCTGGTGTTGGCCGAGATCGGCGCTGCTTATCTCGAGCCGTACCTCACTCCTGACATCCGATCGCGGGTGGTCAACGTGGGTATTCGAGAGCAGACGATGATCGGTGTCGCGGGCGGAATGGCGCTCGCGGGCTTGCGTCCGATCGTGCATACCTTTCCGCCGTTCCTGATCGAAAGGCCCTTCGAGCAGGTGAAACTCGATCTGGGACATCAGGATGTAGGCGCGATCCTGGTCAGCTCGGGAGGCTCCTACGGTTGGCCGCAAGGCGGTGAGACGCACTTCGGCCAACGCGATGTCGCACTACTGGACACCCTGGACGGGTGGACGGTGCACGTGCCAGGGCACGTCGACGAGGTCGAATGGATGCTGCGCGGTGCGGCTGAATCCGACGATCGCGTCTACATCAGGCTCGACGGCGTCTCGAACGATCACTCGTACGGTCGACCCGGAGGTTCGATGGCCGTTCTGCAACAGGGTAATTCCGGCACTGTGATCTCGGTCGGTCCGATGACGGACCGGGTCCTGGCCGCGGCCCGTGGACGTGACGTGACCGTGCTGCACGCGTCGACGATCAGGCCGTTCGACGGTACAACTCTCCGAGAGACGCTGACTGCGCCGGACGTCATGATCGTGGAGCCTTACCTCGCGGGAACGTCTGTGTCACATATCGATCGGGTTCTATCGGATGTGCGGCATCGGGTGTTGGGAATCGGGGTGGAACCCGGAGAGCGGAGGAAGTACGGAACGGTGGCCCAACACGACCGAGCCAACGGTCTGGACATCGAGGGGCTGTCCCGGTCGATGGACGACTTCTTCGTGTGATCAGTGTTGGCGGCGCTCGTACCTGGCCTTGGCGACGCCGTAAGCAGACTCGACGAGTTCCCCGATCTGGGACTCGGTCTGCGAAGACGGATTGACCACCGACAACCAGCCCGCCGTGCCGTACTGAGGGTGTGCGGCAAGGGTGTCGTCGGTGTCGGCCTGGGGTGCGTGAGCTGCCTCGCGTGGAGGAACTCCCAGGATCTGCTCGAACTCGTGCTTTGCTGCAACGATATTGACGCGGAACGCGTCGGGCCGGTCCAGCCGGGACAACTCGTCACCCGGATAGTTCTTCGTCACGATGGTTGCGAACGGCTGGATGGACGTGGGAACAGTCCCGTCCGGCGAGTAGTAGAAGAACACATCGCCCCATGCGAGTTCGGGAGTTCCATCACCCTCTCGGGGCCGCTGCGCCAACGTGCCGTCGAAGCTGCCGACCAGATTCACGATGTCGTCGAGTGTCATGCATCGATGCTCACATGTTCGGCCGCTCTTGCCCAGAGTCATATCGTCGAAGTAGCTGTCGCGCGATGGATGATCTGTTCGATTCGATCGGCGTCGTCGGAATCTCTCGGTGCGTACAGGAAGACGTAGGTCTCGGGTAGTCCGAGTACGGGGCGTCCTGCCAGCGGGTGCAGTTCGCCCCATCCTGCGGATATGACGGCCTGCGCATCGTCCGGTTGCAGTACGACGTGCAACGAACCTTCGGTCTCGTGTACGTGCACGATTTCGCCTTTGGTTCGGAAGATCCAGGGCGAAGCAGAGCTGAGATCGGTTAGATAGAGCGCCTCACCTCTACGCTCGAATCGACTGCGCTCCAGATGAAACGGTCCATCCGACAACGCCTCGGCGGTGACGGCAGCAGTCAGCCGTTCGATCAGAGCATGGGTACCCCGATCGGTGAGCTGGCGATGGGGAATCGGGTACGGCGCGATCGACGGCCGTGGTCCGGGGCGATGTTCGAGCTGCCAGTGCAGACCGTTACCGGATGTGCCGTCGACACGAAGTGGGTCGCGTCGCGCAAATGGCCGCAGGGCGGTGGTGATCAGCCAGCCACCGACATTGGCGGGAAGTCCTCCCGGACCCAGTTCCATCCACGCGGCGTAGTCGTTCTTGACCTTCTGCACCGAGTCAATCTAGCTGCTGCGTCGACCTAGCTCGTTGCTGTTCGTCAGGGTCGCGTACATCTGCGGATGTACGGCGAGATACCCGCGCAGACCGATGTGCTGAGGAATACCGACTCGTAGCGTTGGTCAGGTCAACGAAACATCGAACGCGAAGGGACCATCATGCAGGTCGCAACTTTTCTTTCTCAGCAACCGTCGACCACCGAGCAGGTGCTCGGTGTGGGATTGGGAACCCTGGGCCTGGTGATCGCTCTGGTGCTGACGTTCGGTGCGCTGTTCTTGTTCATCGCAGCGCTGATCAGCATCATTCGTTCCCCCAACTACACCGCCGCCGGTCGGGCAGTGTGGATCTTCGTCGTACTGGCGTTCCCTTTCCTCGGTGCCCTGGTCTGGTTCGTGTGGGGTCGCAAGTCGACCTTCGCCATGGATGTTTCCCACAGCCTCAGATGATGGAACCGATCGTGCGCGCAGCATCGGGAAACTCGCCGGGGTTGGGACCGGCATAGTTGAGTCGAAGGTACTTACCGGTGGGTTCGGCGGGAAAGTAGTCGCTCCCGGCACCGACGATGACACCGGCAGATTTACATTGCTGCACAATCTGTTCCAGATCGACATCGTCGCGCAGGCGCATCCACAGATTGAGCCCACCGCGCGGGACGGCATCGAGATGGCCGCGAGGTGCGAACTCGATCAGGGTGTTCGCCAACAAGTCCCGGCGAGAGGCCAACTGTGTACGCAGATGCCGGAGATGGGTACGCCAGGCGGGTTGCGTCACCACGTCCAGTGCGACTGCTTGCAGGATCCCGCTGACGTACATCGACTCGGCACCGGTGTCGGCGAGGATTCGCTCGTGTGCGGGGCCGCGAGCGATCAAGCCTGCCAATCGAACCGACGGTGACACCGTCTTGGTGAGCGATCGTAGGTAGACCACATGCCCGGCGTCGTCCCGTGCAGCCAACGGATTCGGCTCGGCGGTGATACCGAAATCGTGGGCCGAGTCGTCCTCGATCAAGAACGCGCCGTGCCGGCGAACTGTGTCGAGAACCTGCTCGCCCAGCGCCGGCGACCAGTGGGCTCCGGTCGGGCTGGCAAACGTGGGTTGGGCATAGAACGCCCGAGAGCCGGTGCGCGCGAACGCCTGTGCCAGCGCATCGGGGTCAGGACCGTGTACGCCGCTGGGGACGGGTACGACGCGGACGCCCGCCTGGGTGGCAGCGAGAATCGCGCCCCAATATGTCGGAGATTCCATCAGTAGCGGACGGCCTGCACCGACGAGCGCCCGGAATGCGGTACTGAGGCCGGTCTGGCTGCCGGGAATGATGACGACATCGCTCGCCGACGGCGGAGTCACGCCCACTGGCGTCGATGCCCCCAACTCCGCTGCGAACCACGCCCGCAATTCGGGCAGTCCGGCGGTCGGGGGCCGAGCAATCACCGCGTCGGTACGGGATGCGCGAGTGAACGCAGCGTGAACGAGCCTCTCCGGCAGCAGCTCCCGAGCCGGGTAGCCCGAGTGCAGTGCAATCACATCGCTCGACGTGGACTGTAGCGCAGCCGGAAGTTGCAGTCGGTTGCCCGGCGCTCCCAGCGCCGCTGTCTGCCACCCGTAGTCGTTGGGCCGGGCCGTGCGTACCGTCCTGACGAATGTGCCGACACCAGGGCGACTTTCGATGACGCCTTGCGCGGTGAGGGTGCGCAGCGCCTTCTGCACCGTGACCGGACTGGCCGAATGCTGGGCCACCAGGGAGCGGGTGGACGGCAGCTTCGCCTCGGGGGGCGCGGTCGCGATCCACTGCTTGAGTGCGTCCACAATCCGTGAACTGCTATCGTCGGACATGACACAGCATAGTAGCGCTACTCGTTCTGGTGCGAGCCCGCTATCGCGCGCCGGATTGTTGTGGGGCTTGGCGGGCGTCACTGCATTCTCGTTCACCGTTCCGCTCACTCGCATCGCCGTCACCGGAGGCCTGTCACCGCTCTTCGTCGGTACCGGGCGCGCCGTGTTCGCCGCCGCATTGGCGGCAGTCGCGCTGGCGGCGACGAGACAACGGCTCCCCCAGGGTGGGCATTGGGGTCGGCTGGCCATCATCGCGGCCGGTGTCGTCATCGGCTTTCCGGTACTCACTTCCTATGCCCTCACCACGGCATCGGCGGGTCATAGCGCCGTCGTCATTGCACTGCTCCCGGCGGCTACGGCCGTTGTCGCGGTGGTGCGAGAACGGCAACGAGTCCGGCCGGTGTTCTGGCTGGTCGCGGCCATGGGCGCTGCCGTCGCGATCGGATTTGCGGCCGTTCAGGGCGGACGGCTGACCGGGCTCGAGTGGTCGGACCTGTTGCTCCTCGGGGCCGTTGTCGCAGCGGCGGTCGGCTACGCCGAAGGGGGCTTGCTGGCCCGCGAACTCGGGGCCTGGCAAACGGTGTCGTGGGCCCTGGTGGTGAGCATTCCGGTGACCGGTGCGTTGGCCGCTTTCTCGTGGTGGGAGCAGCCGTCGACAGCAGGTGCGCCCGAGTGGGCATCGTTCGCCTACCTGGCGGTGGTGAGCATGTACCTCGGATTCTTCGCCTGGTATCGGGGCCTGGCCATCGGCCCCATGTCCAGCGTGAGCCAGATTCAGCTGATCCAACCGGTGCTCACCATCTGTTGGGCCGCGATCATCCTGCGCGAGGGGTTGACGTGGCCGGTCGTCGGGGGAGGAGCAGCGGTCATTGCGTGTGCAACAGTGGCGGTCCGGACCCGGATGTCGCCGTCCGTTCGACAGGAGGAACTTCCGGCATGACGAAATCGATCGATCAGGCGCGCAAGCTCGAGAATGTTCGCTACGACATTCGCGGACGCATTCTGGACAAGACCGAGGAACTCGAGGAGCAGGGCCACGCGATCCTGCGTCTCAACGTCGGCAATCCTGCCCCCTTCGGTTTCGAGGCACCGGACGAGATCATGATGGCCATTATTCGCAATCTTCCGACAGCACAGGGCTATTCGGATTCCCGGGGCCTGTTCTCCGCCCGAACCGCGGTGGTGCAGTACTACCAGACCAAGGGACTGACCGATCTCGACGTCGGCGATGTCTACCTCGGCAACGGGGTATCGGAACTGATCACGATGACGATGCAGGCACTGTGCAACCCGGAGGACGAGATTCTGATTCCCTCGCCCGATTACCCGCTGTGGACGGGATCGGTAGCGCTCGCCGGTGGCACACCCGTCCACTATCTTGCCGACGAGAGTCAGGACTGGGCCCCGGACTTCGAGGATCTCGAAGCCAAGATCACCCCACGCACCCGTGCGATCGTGGTGATCAATCCGAACAACCCGACGGGGGCGGTGTATCCACGCGAGGCACTCCAGCGGTTCGTCGAACTGGCGCGTGAGCACGATCTGATACTGCTCGCAGACGAGATCTACGAGAAGATCGTGTACGACGGTGCGGAGATGACGAATCTCGCCACTCTGACCGGCAAAGATGTTCTGTGCTTGACGTATTCGGGCCTCTCGAAGGCATATCGAGTGTGTGGATTTCGGGCCGGATGGTTGGCGGTCACCGGGCCGCGTCGACGCGCAGCGAGTTTCATCGAGGGTATCACCCTGCTGTCCAACATGCGGATGTGCGCAAACGTACCGGCGCAACACGCGATTCAGACCGCGCTCGGCGGCAGGCAGTCGATCGAAGACCTCCTTCTTCCGGCAGGGAGGCTGACCGCGCAACGTGACCTCGCGCATCGCATGCTCAACTTGATCGATGGAATCAGCTGCGTCCAGGCAGCGGGTGCGCTGTACATGTTCCCGAAACTCGACACCGACCGCTTCGGGATCGTCGACGACGAGAAGTTCGTGCTCGATCTCCTCGAATCCGAGAAGATTCTCGTCAGTCACGGCCGTGCCTTCAATTGGGATGTGCCCGATCACTTCCGACTCGTCACGCTGCCCAACGTCGACGATCTCGCGACTGCGCTCGAACGTCTCGGCAATTTTCTCAGCTCGTATTCGCAATGACGTTCAGCTCGGATCCGGCTCGAACAACTCCTCGATGGTGCAGTCGAAGGCCGCGGCGAGGCGAAAAGCGACGGGCAGGCTCGGGTCGAATCGCTCCTTCTCGATGGAGATGATCGTCAGGCGCGTGACGTCTATCCGATCGGCCAGTTCGCTTTGAGACCAACCCTTCTGGGTGCGCCGCCGTCGAACGTCGTTCCTCATTCGGACAGGGCTCGGTAGCGCGCGAACGCATACCGCGCGGTGAACGATGCGAACGCAGCCAGCAACAGACCCGTCAGCAGCAGAGTGGCCGGGGGATCGACGCGGGTGATGGCCACCACCGCCAGAGTCAGACCGAGGACGGTCACAAGATCGGTGGCGGTGCCACTCGATGCTGCTGTTGTCCAATGGCTTTCGACGCTGTCACCCGAAGCGTAAGTTTGGTCGGCAGTGACCGGTGCGATAATCAGTATCCAGCCCAGCATTGCACCGAACGGGAGCGCGGTGAACCCGAACACCACCGCCGCGACCCCTGGGGCGACGGGCGAGACCAGCCAGGCGAGCAATGCCGTCGCCGACGCCGTGGCAAGGCCGACAGCGGCGACCGATATCCATCTGAGTGTCACGTGAATGCTCCGATCGTAGGTATAGCTCGCTATACGTATAGGAAACCATACATCGCTCGCCGATGGGTAGTCCGTGACGAGCTGCTGGCGGTATGGTTCGAGAATGTGGATCGCCGGATTTCGGCGTCGTACTCAGCCCTAGGAGCCTGACCGTGTATTCGTCTTCACTCGAAGGTCTGTGATGGCCGGCGGACTCGTAGCTCTGCTCGACGACGTGGCAGCGCTGGCGCGCCTGGCCGCGGCATCCATCGACGATGTCGGTGCCGCTACCGGCAAGGCGACGGCCAAGGCGGCCGGCGTCGTGATCGACGACGCAGCGGTGACGCCGCAATACGTTCGCGGTCTCGCGGCCGAACGTGAACTCCCCATCATCAAGCGCATCGCGATCGGCTCACTTCGCAACAAGCTGCTGATCATTCTGCCGATCGCGCTGTTGTTGAGTCAGTTCCTGCCGTGGCTGTTGACGCCGATTCTGATGCTCGGTGGTTGCTACCTCAGCTACGAGGCGGCGCACAAGATCTGGGGCGCGTTGTTCGGCCACGGAGAGCATCACGAGGCTGCCGAGGACGAACCGCGCGACGAAGACACTGTTGTCTCCGGTGCCGTGCGCACCGATCTCATTCTGTCGGCCGAAATCATGGTCATCGCACTGGACACCATTGCCGGCGAAGGCTTCTGGAGCCGTCTGATCATCCTTGCGGTCGTTGCCGTGGTCATCACGGTCGTCGTCTACGGTGTCGTTGCGCTGATCGTGAAGATGGACGACATCGGTCTGAAATTGGCCGAGGGTTCCACCGGATTCATCGAAAAATTCGGGCGAGGCCTGGTCAAGGGCATGCCCAAGGTCATGTCGGTGCTCTCGGTCGTCGGTACCGCAGCGATGCTGTGGGTCGGCGGGCACATCCTGCTCGTCGGTATCGACGAACTCGGATTCCACCCCATCTACGAACTCGTGCACCACGGCGAAGAAGCGGTGCGCGGCGTGGCAGGTATCGGCGGAGTACTGGCGTGGATCGTCAATACCCTCGCGTCGGCGGTCATCGGTGCAATCGTGGGTGCCATCATCGTGGTCGCGCAGTTGGGAATCTCGAAGATGCTCGCCAAGCGGGCTGCCGCGAAGTAGTGGCAGTATCTGCGACGTTCGCCGTCGTTCATCCGTCCTCGGAACCCGCACTGGACATTCTGTATCTCTACAACGTCGATATCGTCGGTCGGTTCTATGGCCGCGAGGCGTCGGACGAGGAAGTGCGCCGAGTCATGGTCGACGAGCCAAGCGACGATCTTGCCGGGGATTCGGGCACGTTCGTAGTGGCGTATGCGGAGCAGTCCGTCGTCGGCTGCGGTGGAGCACGTTTCATCTCCGGCGACATTGCTGAATTGACGCGTGTCTTCGTGGATCCGATCGGCCGGAGGGGTGGCGTCGGCGCATCGTTGATCGGGTATATCGAGAATATTGTTCGAGAGTCCGGCCGCCGCAGAATCCGACTCGATACCCGAGCCGATCTGGTCGAGGCCCGCCGCTTGTACTCGCGGCTCGGCTATGTCGACGTCCCCGCATTCAACGCCGAACCCTACGCCGAGGTGTGGCTCGAAAAGCAGCTCTTCTGAACGGCTTACGTCACCGACGAGCCAGCTCGAGGACCCGTCGCTCCGACACGGAGACATCGGCGAGCGATGCCGTCAACTCGTCCCACGCCTTCTGAACGCGGAGTTCGTCTCGGCGGAGGCGCTTCTGCGCAGCAGCGAGTCTGCGGCGCTCGGCCAGAAGCATATGCCGATCGCGATCCTGCCTGGCCATGAACAGGTACGTGTGCGGATCGAATGGATACATGCCAACTCCTATGGTGTAGTGGGGAATCCGTGCATCAGCACCATGACGTGTTCACGCTCCCCCGAGGTCGTGTTCTCGCCGTGTCGACGCCACTTATCCACGACAGCACGTAGTTCCGCGTCCATCTCAGCGGTTTCGCTTGCTGTCAGGCGGAGGACGTTGTCGGTGCTGAAGGCACCCGAGACCCATTCTTGCCCCCAGGACTCGGACGTCCGGTCGAAATCACGTAGCCGAGACCACTGGTGCGCCAACCAGGAGTCCTTGGACGCCTTGGCAACCGACAGTGACTCGGGAGAGTCGGCGAAGTCGTTCTCGGACCAGCTGAAGCCCTCCTCGTTGGCCTCCGACCACCAACGTTGGCGCTTGTCCGAGCCGTTCTCGACCTCCTTGACGAATCCGTGCTCGGCGAGTTTGCGCAGGTGATAGCTCACCGAGGCGGGTGACTCGTCCACCAGATCGCCGAGCTGGGTTGCCGTCATCGACTTGTTGGCGCGCAAGGCGTAGAGCAGGCGCAGCCGAATGGGATGCGTCAGCGCCTTCAGCTCGGACATGTCCGTCAGCTTCCGCGGCGTTCGGGGCGGAGGTGGTGGGGTCATGCACCAACCATACCCGAAAGAAATATTTCGCAATAGTCCTTTCGGATTTAGCTGCTGTGCACGGTGACGGCGTATCCATCCGGATCTTGCAGGACGAAGGTCTTTCCGAAGGGTCCGTCGAAAGGCGAGGTGAGGATCGGGACATCGGCCGCAACCAGTGTTTCGTGCAATGCCTCGGCGTCCGTGCACACGAGCCACAGCGCAACCCCGAGGCCGGGCTGCCCGCTGTCGAGATCGGTTCCGGGAGCGGGATTCCGGACAGCGAAAGGGATGGGCGAGGTTGTGAACACCACTGCTCCGGGTGGTGCCTGGGGTGCACGGACGAGGCCGAGTCGGGATTCGTAGAAGTCAGCGCTCGCTTCGAGATCGCGAACCTGTAAGGCGAGAAAGCTGGGGCCGGAGACGGTTGTGTCGTTCATGTCGATTCCTTTCGGTTTTTGTCAAGTTCTTGACGAGAAAGAATGTATGTCAAGCTGTTGACATGAGTCAAGTGGACCTCGACACCTCGATCGGATACGCCCTCAAGCGGGCGACCTCTGCGCTGCGCTCTGCGATGGACGAGCGGCTACGACAGCTGGGCATGACGGTCCCGCAGTATTCGAGCCTCGAACTACTCGCTCATCGCCCGGGGCTGTCCAATGCCGAGCTCGCGCGGGGGGTATTCGTGACCAGGCAGGCGACGCATCAGTTGCTGGCCGGGCTCACGCGCGAGGGGCTGGTGGAGATCGTCGGGACCGGGCGTGCGCAGCGGCTTCATGTGACTGCGCGAGGCGTGGAACGACTCGAACGCGCGTCGGCCGCCGTCGCCGAGGTGGAGCTGACGATGATCGCGTCGCTCTCCGAGCAGGACCGCCAGTCGCTGCGGCAGGGTTTGGCTACGTGCGCCCAGGCTCTGGACGAACACGTTGTGCCGTGACGTCAGTCGATCGAGTCGAGGAATTCCAGCATCGCCGTGTTGAACTCGTTCGGCCGGTCCATGTTCGCGGCGTGACCGCAGTTCTCCAAGACCACCGATCGACCGAGCGGATTGAGCTCCACCGACTCGGAAGCGTGTGCAGCAGGCCAGAACTGGCTGTCACGCCCGGCGACCATTAGGTACGGCCTGCCGGTACCGGCAATGGTTGCACGCCAATCCTGCGCTGCGTGATCGGCGAGCAGCGCCTTCATCGGAGCCGTGTCGGGTGAGGCCATCTTCGGCATCGAACGCAGTGCGAGCACCAGCTTCAGCAGCGACGGAATGGACTTCCACTGGGGCCGTCCATGACCGGTGTCGGGTATTCCTTTGTCGAAGAACGTCTTTCGATGTTCTTCGGTGAGTCCGTAAAAGCCGTTCGGCCAGTCTGCGCTGTTCACCATCTTCGGTGTCTGATCCACCGACACGACAGCCCGTACGTGGTCGGTGCCGAATTGCGAGACGTAGGACCAGACGGTGCTCGCTCCCATCGACCCACCGATCAATACGGCGTCGTCGACGCTCAGCGCTGCCAAAATGTTTGCGACATCACGCCCGTGCCGTTCCATGGATGCGCCGTGGGGCGGTGCTTCCGATGCCCCATGGCCGCGTCGATCGAGAGCCAGCACTCGATACCCGGCCGCCACCAACGCCTTCTGCTGCAGCGCCCAGGTGGTGGCGGGGGCGCAGAATCCCGCGATGAGTACTACGGCCGGGCCGGTGCCCTCGTCGATATAGCTCAGAGTGACGGCGTCGTCGGTGACAACTGTCGGCATAGTGAATCTCCCGTGTAAGAAGAACTCGGTCAGAAGAACTCGATCAGGCGAACTCGGCGTGCATTTCCCAGATCAGGATCTCGCTCGCTGACGATGCTGTCACACGGTGTCCGCCGGTACCGGTCAGTCGAACCGCGTCGCCTCGCGCGAGGTCTCCTATGTCCTCGAACACCGCTGAACCGTCGGCCATGAACACGTGACCGAACGGCGCGTCGGGAACAGTGACGGACTCCCCCGGTGCAAGTCGGGCGACATGCAGCGTGGCGTAGCGGTTACCGATCCGAATGCCGCCCCGGCGCGGCATACAGGATGCCACCGGCACCAGCTCGCCGGTCGCCAGCTGGTCCTGCACGTCCAGCTCTTCGTACGAGGGATCGGTTCCGTCGGTGTCGGGTGGAATCCACATCTGCACGACGCGCAGCTTCTCCCGGCTGGTCAGGCTCGACGCGTTGCGTTCGGTGTGGCGAATGCCGGTGCCGGCACTCATGCGTTGAAGGAGTCCGGGGTAGATGAGCCCCGAATTACCCTCGGAGTCCGTGTGTTTCAGCGTCCCTTCCAGTACCCACGTGATGATTTCCATGTTCTCGTGCTGATGGGAGTCGAAGCCCTCGCCCGGAAACACCGTGTCCTCGTTGTGCACCATGAGCAGCCCATGCGCGTTGGCCGCGAGGTCGTAGTTGCCGGTTGCGGGGAATGACTGCTTGGAGTCGAGCCATTCGTTCCACCAATGATGGCGTTGTTCACCGGGTATGTGAGTCACGGTCACGACGCGTGGTTCCGCATCGCTGTGAAAGTCCGGGTCAGCGCCGGGAGATCGTTCGGGTCCACGAGGTCGAACATGTTCTCTCGCACTGTCTCGACGTGGCCCGGGCTGGCGGCGGCGAGGGTGTTCATGCCGGCTTCGGTGAGCTCGGCGGACATTCCTCGTTTGTCGTCGTCGCATTTGACGCGAATGACCCATCCGTTGTCGACGAGTCGGCTGATGGCCCTGGTGACGCCGCTGCGAGTCGTGGTGACAGCGTCCGCAAGTTCGCTCATACGTCGGCGACGCTCGGGTGCCTCCGACAGAACGACCAGCAACTCGAAGTCGGTGAACGAGATTCCCGAGTCGCGTGTGAGTTGATTGTCGAGGTCGCGAAGCAGCAGCCGCGTCGCATCGAGGTATGCGCGCCAGGCCCGCTGCTCGTCGGTATCGAGCCACCGTGGTGAATCCATACCACCATGCTAGTTGACAACGCAACTAACTGGTGTACTGTTCTCAGTAGTTGACGAAGCAACTACTTGACCGGAGGGTGGAGCGATGACCGAGACCAACGAATTGACTGCCGACGAGGCACGCCGCGCGCAGGAACACGCCGAGCAGCGGGATCGCATTCGTGCGCAGCATCTGAAGCCGGGCGGCGAGCGGCCCGCGTCGTCCGCCCGCGGACTCCATCACACCGCGCTGGTCAGCAGCGACGTCGAAGCAACGGTGCGCTTCTACCAGGATCTGCTCGAATTCCCGCTCACCGAGCTCATCGAGAACCGCGACTACCCGGGCTCCTCCCACTTCTTCTTCGACATCGGCAACAGCAACCTGTTGGCCTTCTTCGACTTCCCGGGCCTCGACGTCGGTCCGTACGCGGAGGTGCTGGGTGGACTGCACCATGTGGCCATCAGTGTCGAGCCCACCCGTTGGGAGCACCTACGCGCCAAGCTGACCGACGCCGGAATCGAGTTGATCGAGCACAGTGACGTCTCGCTGTACTTCCGCGACCCCGACGGTGCGCGGCTGGAACTCATCGCCGATCCGCTCGGTGAGATGTACGGCTCGCACGTTCTCTGAGAACACACCTACTTCGAGATTCGAGGCAATGACATGACCTCTGCAGCAACCACACTCGACATCCGCCGGGCCGACGACAGATTCAAGACGAAGATCGGCTGGCTGGACTCCAAGCACTCCTTCTCCTTCGGCAATCACTTCGATCGTGGCAACACTCACCACGGCGTCCTCATGGTCAACAACGACGACATCGTGACCCCGGGAATGGGATTCGATACTCACCCGCATCGCGATATGGAGATCGTCACCTGGGTTCTGCAGGGATCGCTGGTGCACCAGGACTCGATGGGCCACTCCGGCGTCATCTACCCCGGTCTCGCGCAGCGCATGAGCGCGGGTACCGGAATTCTGCACTCGGAGAAGAACGATTCGTGGCGACTCGGCGATACCGCCGGTTCGTACTCGGGCAAGCACGGCGATCCTGTTCGGTTCGTCCAGATGTGGGTCGTGCCGGACGAGCAGGGCATCACCCCGGGTTACGAACAGCTCGAGATCGACGGCGAATTGCTCAGCGGTGGTTTGGTTCCCGTCGCGTCCGGCATGCCCGACCACGCCGATCATGCGGCCATTCGCATCAAGAACAAGTACGCGGCCATGCACGTGGCACGCCTGCAGGCCGGGCAGGCTCCTGTGGAGATTCCCGACGCACCGTTCGTGCACATCTTCGTGGCGGAGGGTGAGGCGATGCTCGAGGGCGTCGGACTACTGGCCGAGGGCGACGCCGTGCGCGTCAGCGGAGGCGGCGGCCAGAAGCTGAGCACCGCCAGCGGTGCCGAAGTGATCGTCTGGGAGATGCACGCCGCAATCGCCGGATAATCGGTCTCTCGGTGCGGACGGAAGGAGTGCTCCTCGTGGTCGAGTTCGTGCTCGAGGCTGCGCATGCTGTTGTCCGGTAGCCGGCCGGCATCTCGCCAGCACAGTAACTCCTCCCGCTCGACCGCCAGGATGCGTCTGCGGGTACTCATCGCGGCGATCTGCTCCGGTGAGATGACCGAGTCGCCGACCTCGGACTCGTCGAGATGATCGAGTCGGCGGTGGTACCGGTCAATGCGATGCTCCAATTCGTGTCGCAGTATCTCCCGCCCATCGTTGTCGAGATTTTCCTCGTCGGCGATGCGATCGAGCTGTGACAGTGCAGCTTTGGTCGATCCCTCACGTGCTTCGTTTCGCACACGCGCCTCTGCGGCGGGGTCCGCGACGACGTTCAGCTTTCGCACCAGTGGAGCGAACGTCAGGCCCTGTCCGACGACCGTCACCAGCACGACGAGAAATGCGCAGAACAGCAACAGGTCTCGGCTCTCGAACGACTCACCGGAGTCGATCGTCAGGGGCAGGGTGAACACGGCCGCGACGGTGATGACGCCGCGAGTACCGGCCCAGCTCATCACCACTGCCTCGCGTGCGGACAGCCCCGTGGTCAGCAACCACAGCGGCCGGAGCAGCAGGACGCCGGCGAGCGTGACCGTGACTGCGAGGGCGATGGTCGTCCCGGAGTATGCCGACAGGCCGCCGACCACGGTGGGCAACTGCTCGCCGATCAACAGAAACACGAAGCCCTCCAGCAGCAGATCTATCAGCCGCCACACCGCGCTGGTCTGCAGGCGGCTGGCTCCGGAGATGGCGTGGCGAGTGTGATGCCCGATCACCAGCGCCGCGACCACGACGGCCAGAACTCCCGACGCATGAACCTCTTCGGCCGCCAGGTACGCAACGAACGGCGTCGCCAGCGACACGATGTTGAGCAGCAGAGAATCGTGAACGTATCGCTGTACCAACCGGATCAGCAGGGCGACGACCAATCCGACGACGATTCCGCCGACTGCAGCCAACACGAACAATCCGCCGGCGTGAGCGAACGTCATGTCCTGGCTGGAGATAGCGGCGATCGCCACGGTCAGCATCGTCAACGCGGTGGCGTCGTTCAGCAACCCCTCCCCTTCGATGAGGGTGATCAGCTTCGGTGGAATGCCCGCGCGTCGACCGACGGCAAGGGCGGCCACCGGATCCGGCGGTGCCACGGCGGCACCGAGCGCCATACCAGCGGCCAGCGTGATGCCCGGAACGAGCAACCACAGACCGACGCCCACGAGGGCCGCTGTCGCCACCACGAGGGCGACCGACAAACTCAAGATCGTCCACACGTTGCGGCGGATGGCGATCAGTGACGAGTTCAGGGCAGCGCTGTAGAGCAGCGGTGGGATCACCAGGGTCAGAACGACTTCGGGGTCGAGGACGATGTCGGGCAACGCAGACGCGGAGACTGCCAGGCCGGCCAAGGTCAACAACGCTGCCGCGGGCAGCGTCGTCTTCTTCGAAATCACCTGCGCGGCGACGATCAGACCCGTAGCAGCCAGGACCAGGCCGAGAGTTTCTATCACCCGGCTGTATTCCACCAGGTCAGAGGTTCAAACTATCTCTTCAGCCCGAACATCTTCGCGATCGTCTTCTCCATGAACGTCGCCGGCAGCAACCGTCGCGCCAGAAACACGACCGGCGCGTTGCTTCCTCTGGCGTACAAGGGTTTCGGCTTGTCGGCCTCGATGGCCTTCAGTACCACGTCGGCGACGTCTTCGGCGGAGATGCCGGTTCCCTCCTTACGATCCAGGGACGAGATCGCTGTGTGGAAATCGTCTCGGTGGACCGAATCCGCGGCGATGTACTTGGTACGGCGTTCGCTGATTCCGGTGTTGATCGATCCCGGCTCGACGGTGGTCATCCACACGCCGAAGGGAGAGAGTTCCAGACGCGCCGCGTCGGAGAAGCCCTTGATCGCTGCTTTCGTCGACGCGTAGGACGAGCGATAGGCGAGGGGGAAGCTGGCCAACATCGAGCCGACCATCACGATGCGGCCGTAACCTCGCTCGCGCATACCAGGAATGACGTTCTGCGACAGCGTCACTGCGCCGAAGACGTTCAATTGGAAGAGTCGTTCGATGGCGTCGGTCGGCAGTTCCTCGAACGGTCCCGACTGGCTCTCGCCCGCGTTGTTGACCAGAACGTCGACGGCGCCCAGCTCCGCGACGAATGTGCCGATCGACGCGCTGTCGGTCAGATCGAGAGCTCGATATTCGACGCCCGCCGCCCTTTGGGCGTCGGTCATCGAAGCCGGGTTTCGGGAGGTGCCGATAACTCGGTAACCGCGAGCGACCAGCGCCGACGCGACAGCCTTTCCAATTCCTGACGAAGCTCCGGTGACCACTGCGGTGCGATTCATGCCCGAATGGTACCGGTGCGTTCGACCGACACCGCATGACGAATCTGCCCATACCGGTTAGTCTGTTACCTGTGCAAACGAACTCCGCCGCCCTGCTGCTCGAGCACCTGTGCATGGCCTTCGGCCCCAAGCCTGCGGTCGACGACCTGTCCTTGACAGTCCCACCCGGCTCCATGTTCGGGTTGGTCGGACCCAACGGCGCAGGCAAGACGACATCGCTGTCCATGGCCGTGGGGCTGCTGAGACCGCAGTACGGGCGGAGTCTGGTATTCGGCCGAGACGTCTGGGCCGATCCGATCGCGGCGAAAGAACTGCTCGGCGTGCTGCCCGATGGACTGACCTTGCCCTCACAGTTCACCGGCCACGAGCTCCTGACCTATATCGGTCGACTGCGCGCGATGCCGGAGGACGTCATCGCGCAGCGTCGAGACGAGCTGCTGGACGCATTGGACCTGACCGACGCCGGCGGAACCGTCATCGCCGACTACTCCGCGGGAATGACCAAGAAAATCGGGCTGGCCTCCGCGCTGCTGCACGGGCCCCGATTACTGGTGCTGGACGAGCCTTTCGAGGCTGTCGACCCCATCTCCTCCACCACGATTCGAACCATCCTCGTCCAGTTCGTCCGCTCCGGCGGGTCGGTGATTCTGTCGAGCCACGTCATGGCCCTCGTCGAGCAACTGTGCACACACGTCGGCGTCATCACCGGAGGCCGAGTGGTGGCGGCCGGAACCGTCGACGAGGTCCGCGGCGGCGGGACCCTGGACGATGCCTTCGTTCGGCTCGTCGGCACCCGCGATCAGAACCCGGACGGCCTGTCCTGGATGCGCTCGTGATGTCGGTCGGCCGCACGGTCCTGCAGATGCGAATCACGCTCTACCGCAGGCAGTTCAAGGGCGGACAAGCGGTGATCAAAACTGTGTTCGGATTGCTGGGACTGGCCTTCGCGGTTCTCGCATGCGTGATGGCGGCTCGAACCGACGCGTCGCAGGTACTGGTGGGCGGCACCGCAGGCCTCGGACTGACCCTCATGGGCCTGAGTTGGGTTCTCTTCCCGGTGCTGTCGGGCATCTCCGACGACAACATCCAGCCCCGCCACTTCCAACTGCTGTCCGTCGACCCCGTGCGACTGGCCCGTGCGCTGCTGACCACGTCGGTGGTCGGCATAGTGGTTCCACTGACGATCGTCGCGACAGCGTCCATTCCGATCTACGCACTATCCCACTCGGTCGCAGCACTGCCTCTGGCTCTGGTGGCCTGGCCCGCGACGGTGGTGTTCTTCGTGACGCTGTCGAGGGTGGTGACGCTGGCGATGTCGCAGCTGCTCAAAAGTCGACGCAGTCGTGAGTTCGCACTGTTGGCGTTCGGAGCCATCTTCGGTGGCCTGTACTTTCTTCAGTTCCCCATCACTCAGAATCTCGATCGTGTGCTGTCGGGTGAGGTGACGTGGCCGCTCACACTGGCCCATTCGATTCCCTTCAGTTGGGGTATCACCGGCGTCGATGCTGTGCTGGACGGCAATTGGCTGTTGGCGATCGGCGCGGTGGTGGGATTGCTGCTGCTGGACGTCGCACTGGTGTGGGCATGGCAGCGACTGGTGCTACGCCACTTCGAGGGCCGCATCACCACCTCGTCGGGATCGTCGCGAAAGCAGACAATCGCCGACGGCCGCGACGGAGCAACAGGGTGGCGGGTGACGCGAGTAGGCGCGATAGTGACCCGAGAGCTGACCCTGTGGCGCGGCGACATGCGTCGTCGAAGTCAGCTGCTATCGGTCCTGATCTTCTCGGTGCTGGCCGGCATCGGCCCGTTGGTGACCGACTCGATTCCGTTCAGCGCAGCCTGGGGCGCGTGGATCGTGATCTTCATGGCCATGGGTGCGGGATCGAATTCGTACGGTCTCGACGGTAGTTCGATGTGGCACCTGGTGATGATTCCGCAGGCCCTCCCCGACGACATCCGTGGTCGGCAGATCGCCTGGTTGCTGATCGCGGCCCCCTTTGCGATCGTGCCGGTCGTGGTGGTTCGCGTGTTCGGCGACCTCGGGCTCGACCGGCTGGAGATCCCGATCGCCGTGACGATCTCGATGCTCGGAGTCAGCGCCGGTCTGACCGCCCTGAATTCCGTACGCGGTGCCTACCCGGTGCCCGAAGCGACGAAGTCGTTTTCGATGAACACACGAGGATCGTTCACCGGCAATGCATTCGGATTCCTCGTACTCGGAATAATGGTTCTGGCCGTGTCGGTCGTGCCTGCACTACTGCTCGCGCTGCTCCTTCCGGGAGCGTGGGCGTATCTATCGATTCCGGTGGCCGTAGCAATCGGTTGGCTGGGGATGTGGTGGGGCGCGCGGATGGCAGTCTGCGCGCTGGTTCGTGACTCCGACAGAATCTTGAACTCGGTGATCTCACGGTAGCGCGCGGATTGCCCGACAAGGGTTACCCGCAGCAAAGGTGTGCGACGGTACGTCGCGGGTAACGACACTCCCGGCTCCGATCACCGAGTTCTCGCCGATGGTTACTCCCGGGCAGACGATGACACCGCCGCCCAGCCATACGTTGTTCCCAATGGTGATGGGAAGTGCGCTCTCCCAACGCGTCCGGCGAGCTTCGTGATCTTCCATGGGATGCAAGGCAGTCAGTAGTTGCGCGCGCGGGCCGATCGACACGTCGTTACCGATGGTGATGGGTGCGCAGTCCAGCAAAATTGCATCGTAATTGAGGAAGGTGTTCGAGCCTATGGAAATGTATGTGCCGTAGTCACATTGGAATCGGGGCATGATCCACGAATCCGCTCCGATGGATCCGAGCAGCTCGCCGAGCAGTTCACGCCGTTCTTCGGTCCGATCTGCCGCGGTCGCATTGAATCTGTCGAGCAGCTTTCCACACGAGATTCGAGACGCCACCAAGTCGGGATCACTGTCTCGATAGAGCTCGCCGCGCAGCATCCGGTCTCGATTCTCGCCCATACAAGTCACGCTACAAGCCGGTCGAGATCTCGAACAGTGCGACGCTGAACCACGAACTCCCATCGCCGAAATCGCGCCGATCGACGTAGCGAAAACCCTGACGCAAGTAGTAGCTGCGCAGGTCGATGTTGGTCTCTGCGCAGTCCAGACGTAGCAGCGCTCTCCCTTCCTGCCGGGTCCGCTGCGATGCCCACTCGAGCATCGACGTGCCCAGTCCCGTTCCGGATTCGCTTCTGTCGATCACCAATCCATGCACGTAGCCTGCGGCTTCGCCCTGCTCCGGCCAGATGAGAGGGTCGGCCCAGATCAATCTCACCGCACCGACAATCGGGCCACCGGGGTGGCGTCGAGCGATGTAGAACTCTCCTGCGTCTATCTGGGCAGCAACAGTCGACAGAGGTACCTCGCGCGGTGTCCACTGATCGATTCGCCGAGCGGCCAACCAGTCCTCGGCGGCGTGCCGGAGTGCGAGTATCGTTGCTGCGTCGGCGGCAGACGCGAGTTCTACGGTGAGCACGGTGCCATCGTACGGAGGTGGTGATTCCTGTGGTGAACGTGCTTGTAGTCGAAAGTGATTCGGATCGAAAGGCCTTTCCGTCGATTGCTGGAGTCCAGTTCCGGAGCTGCGCGATCGCTGAACTGGCCGATACGGTCTCCTGGGCCGAGGTGCTGCTGTTCCGCACGTTCGAGGCCGTCGATCTCCACACCGTCTGGCCGAATGCCGCCGAGCTCCAGTGGATCCATTCATCCAGCGCGGGGGTGGATCGACTGTTGGACCCCGGTCTGCGCGATGGGCCGTGGCTGCTGACCAACTCGGGAGGCATACTCGACCGCGCGATAGCCGAATATGTCGCAGCAGGAATTCTGGCGTCGGTGAAGAATCTGCCCCTGGCGATTCGCCGTCAGCGCGAGCGAGTTTGGGAGCATCGAGTCAGCAAGGGAGTTCGCGGCGAGCGTGCTCTTGTCGTCGGACCGGGCTCGATCGGACGTGAAATCGGCCGGTTGCTCGGCGCACTCGGTATGCGGGTCGATGCGTCGGGGACGTCCGAACGCCCGGGGGACGCGGAATTCGAGCGAATCCGTCACGTCGAACAATTACGTTCGTATGCAGGCGAATACGCCGTCATCGTGCTCGCTACACCGTTGACCGAGAGAACCCGTGGTCTTGTCGGTTACGAGGTGCTCTCGGCCATGAGTCCGGATGCGGGTTTGGTCAACATTTCGCGCGGTCCCGTTGTCGACGAGCAGGCGCTGTGTGCGGCCTTGGCTTCCGGGACGATCGGGTGGGCGGTGCTCGATGTGTTCGAGGTCGAGCCGCTTCCTGCATCGAGTCCGCTGTGGGACATGAACAACGTGATCCTGACCGCGCACCTGGCTGGGGACGCCGACGACTTCGCCGAGCGGTTGTGGCAGCTGTTCGAGGAGAACTTGGAGAGATATTTGCACGGTTCGCCGCTGGTCAACGTCGTGGACAAGCAGACGGGCTATGTCCAGCGGTAAATCTGACCGTCAAAGTGTGTGTAACAGCGCGTAGCGTGTACTAGGGTGCACGAGTGCGGGTAATCAATCATTCGGCGATCGCGTCGACCAGTCGGGAGGCGGCGTTCGCCTACCTCGACGATTTTCGTAACGTGCCGCAGTGGATGTTCGGCATCACACGGTTCGAGCCGAGGAGCGAGATCACATCCGGTCTCGGAGCCACGTATGACGCGACGATGCAAATCGGCCCCAAAGCGCTCAAATCCGTTGTGCACGTCACCGAATGGGTCCACAACGAGCGACTCACCCTCGAGTCGGTCGAGGGGCTGTCGAACTCGTCGACGTGGTCGTTCGAGGACGCCGGTGACGGCCGAACCCGACTGGTCGTCGTCTTCCGCTACAGCCTGCCCGGAGGTATCGCCGGTAAGGTGCTCGGAGCGGTAGTGGAACCCGTTGTGGGTCAAGCGATCCGGCACACCGAGTCGACCCTGCGGGGTCGGTTGGAAGCGGCCGGTCGGTACTCTGGCTAACATGGCAGAGGATGTGCGACCGGAACGTGGACTGACTTTTGGCCGAGTTGCGGAGGACTACGACCGCGCCCGACCCGGCTACCCCGCCGAGCTGTATGCGGACATCGCGACCGGAGGCAGGCTGCGAGTACTGGAGGCCGGAGCCGGTACCGGTAAAGCCACCGTTGCGTTGGCCGAGCTCGGCGCATCCGTGGTTGCGGTGGAACCGGATTCGGCTATGGCAGAGGTCGTTCGGCGTCGTACCGAGCACCTCGACGTCGAGGTGCAGGTGTCGCGATTCGAGGAGTGCGTAGTCGAGCGGGCGTCGTTCGATGTGGTCGTCGCCGCGCAGGCCTGGCATTGGGTGAACCACGAACAAGGAGCGGCGGTCGCGGCCCGCGCGTTGGTACCGGGAGGCGCACTCCGGCTGTGGTGGAACACGCCGGGCGACCTCGACGGGCCAGCGTGGGATGCCGTCAGAGCTGCCTACGACGCAACCGAACCGGAAGCGGCACCGCTGCTGGCACGTTCCCTCGGTGCGCAATCGGAATCGATCGTGCCTCGCGCCGACGGCTTCGGTCCCTGGTCGTCCTCGACGTACAGGTGGGTCCAGCGCTATACCGCGGACGAATTCTGCGCGATGGCTGCCACGTACTCGGGCCACCTGGTCCTCGACGACACGCGGCGTGCCGAGGTGTTGAACGCGGTGCACACAGCGATCTCCGAGCACGGACACTTGGACTATCACTACGTCACCCAGATGATGACAGCCAGGCGTGACAAAAAAGGCTAGGAGATCGTTGTGGTGCACACGACGAATTGTCTTGCGTCGTAGGCGTACCCACCCTCAGGGCAGTCGTTGGGGTCGGCGGTGCCGGTCTTGATCTCGGTGACCTGTTCGACGTCGGTGGCGCTGGGGTCGCTGCAGTCGACACGTGCGGGCTCGTCGATACCGCCGGTGGGAACACTCATGCATCCGTCGACGACCCAATCGACGTCGAGGCACAAAGCGCCCTGCTCCACACCGTCGAGCGTCTCGTAGTAAGTCTGATTGACGTCGGTGGGGCACTGCTCGTTCTGTTCGGCCTTCGCAATGACCTTGTAGTTCGACTCCATGCTGCCGCACTCGGCGTTGTCGATGGTGGCGGCGGTCATCGTGCCGCCGAGCTGGACGCATTGCCCGATCTCGACATCGATATCGGTGGAACCGCCGGCGTCGATGCCTTCCTGACCGGAGACGTCGTCGGTGGTGCTGGCAGCGGCCGACGTCGAGGACGAGGTGGTGGTGGTGTCTGCGGCAACGGCGTTGCCCGAGTCGGACGACGAGCAGCCTGCGGCGAAGAGCAGCGTCAATGTTGCACCCGCGGCAAGGAACCCTCTGGACAGTGCGTGCATCGTGGCGTGACCTTCTGGACTCATCCAGGCGAAGGAGTGCTCCTTCGTCGGTAACCCCGCGGGCTACCGAAAAAATATTCTTTACTATTCACGGAGATTTTGAAAGTCACGAACGGAACACGATCGACGAAACCCACTTGGTGTTGTGCACGCCCGGCAATGCAGGAACGATCACGCGCGCGGGATAGCCGTGATCGAGCGAGAGATCGACACCGTTGACTTTCAAGGCCAGCAACGAGTCGGGATGTACTGCTTGATTTCCCTGCAGCACTGCGCGCGTGAACGGACCGTTCTGTTCGACCGAGGTGATCTCGGCCGATCGCGGCGCGGGAACTCCGGCGAGGGCGGCGAGTTCGGCCAGTGGGACGCCGGTCCAGGTCTGAGTCGTCGACCATCCTTCGACGCAGGCGATCGGGAGTTCGGCAGTGCGCTGCGACATCGACAGCAGCCTGCCTCGGGTCAGCACCACCGGACCGGCATCGTCGGCTGCGCTGCTGATCGTCAGCTGCCAGTCGGCACCGGTCTGCGCCTCGGTGATCCCCGCCGCCTCGGCCGTTCGATTGACCTGAAAATCGTTGGGTCCGTCGCCGTAGGAGCGCCCGCGCGGCAGCAGAATCGCTGCCTTGCGTAGAACGCCCCCGACCGTCTGGCCGGCTGTCAGTACAGCGACGAAACCCATTCCTGCAGCAACCAATCCGATTGCGCCACGTCGATTCATGGTCGTCGTCGGTGCGTCGGTGGCAGCTTCGTTGCGGGCGCGCAGCACGTCCATCAGAGACTCGGACCGCAGGGTTCGCCACATCAACGGAAGCTTGAGACCGAGGTGGACGAGGAATCCGGCGATGAACACCCAAGCGCCGAAGTAGTGGGCGGCGTAGAAGTCGAAGCCGAACACGTAGTCGTACTGGATGTTCAGAACACCGGTGACGATCTCGAACAGCAGACCGCCGACGAGCGCCAGCAGAGACAGTCGTTCGAGTGCATGTGCAGGCGAACGAACCGGCGGCAATTCGACGAGCTTGGGCATCACCGACCACAGCTTCGCGATCACGAGCGGCACGATGATCAGACCCAACCCGACGTGCAGGCCCTGCGTCAGCTGGTAAAGCCAGGCTGGGTTCGTCGGCCAGTCGAAGAACGGCAATCGCAGCCACCCGACGGCTCCTGGCCTGGCCTGGCCGAACTGGGGCCCGTACGCGCTGTACGAGAGCAGCCCGGTCACGATGACGATCGGTAGAGCGACGAGCAGCACTGCGCCGAACAGTGACGTCAACCACGTCCCGCGCAGCGGACTGCGAAAGCGCACGAGTGAGTTGCGGGCGTCGGCCATGTAGGGCATTCGCTGCCCGGGCAGTATCGGATGTGTCGTGTCCAGCTCCCCTGCCTGTTTCATCGCCTCGAAGAAGGCCTGGGCATCGGCGGCGGTGGATACCTTCGGACGGCCGGATGCCCATCGGTGAAAGAGCTCGTCGTACTTCTCCCCCATCGCCGACGGCACAGCCGGGTACCGAGCCGCGATCTCGGCTGCCCGCTTGCGCAGGAGAGCTGTTCGAGCGGTGTCGATGGTGGCTGCATCGAACCCAGGTGGCAGCGATTCTCCCGCCACGAGCGCACGGATGAGCTCCTTCTGACGGCGTGCCAGGTCCTCGCTCACACCGTCGGACCCAGCACCCGGTTCGGCGTGATTCGTTCCAGGCCCGCCGAATCGGCGATCGCGTCGAGTTCGTTCAGCAGCTCGATCTCGGGTGGGTAGTCACCGTCGCGCTCGAGCATGAGTGGTGTGCGGTGCCCGGCTGCAGCGAACGTTTGGAGTAGCTCGAGTACCTCTTCGGGAACCGCCGCGCTGTGCGAGTCATGGTAGACGCCGTCGCGTACCGTGCCACCGGCAATGTGGCAGTAGGCAATTCGGTCCATGGGTAGCCGGGCCAGTTCGGTCCACGGGTCACGGCGTCGGTTGCGCGCGTTGGCATAGACGTTGGCGATGTCGAGCACCAAGTTGACGCCGGTACGCTCTACCAGCTCGCTGAGGAACTCTCCCTCGGTCAGCTCGTCATCGGGCCAATCGAACAGCGCTGCAATGTTTTCCACAGCCAACGGCACCGAAAGTCCGTCCTGCGTTCGCGCTATGTTGCGGGTCAGAACAGTCAAGGCCTCACGGGTCCGCGGCATCGGGAGCAGATGCCCGGCCTCGATACCGTCGGCACGAACGAATGCGACGTGTTCGCTCACGATCGGTGACCCGAGCAGCGAGGCCACTCGTTCCAGATGCGCTATGCGACGCTCCTCCACCGGCTCGGCACCGCCCAGCGACAGGCTGATGCCATGAGTGACGACGGGGACGCCAAGCGCGGTGAGGCGCTCCGGTGCGTACTCACCGATCGATTCGGCGATCACCTCACAGAACGCTAGCCCTGGCAACGTCGAGATGATCCCCGAAATCTCACTGCGCCAACCGATTCCGAGGCCGGCGGGCAGAGCCTCCACCGTCACCCTCCGCACCCACCGCCGCCCCCGCAGCCTCCACCCCCGCCTCCGCCTCCGTCGCCACCACTGCCACCACCGCCGTCGCCACCGAAACCGAACGACGCAGCTCCACCGGCGTGAGTTGATCCGTAGCTCAGCGCACCCGCCATTGCCGGATCGAGCACCATCAAGGCTCCCGCTCCGAAGAGGGCCGCCGACATGCCCGCGCGTGACGGACCGTACGCGGTGAACGACGGGCGAGCCCGTGGCTCGAGGTAGTTGTTCTCGGCGCGAAGGCGTCGGAGCGCTTCGTTTCCAGGGGCAGTGCGACGTGGTCGGCGAATGACGAACGGAAGCGCGACGTGCAGCAAGACGACGATGACGATGAGAAAACCCACCGGCTTCTCGTTGGCGATGCCTGCAGCAATGCGGGCGATGCCGACAGCCGCGACGAAGAGGATCGGAAACATCCGGGCCAGCATGGGACGCGCGTTCGCGCCGTGCATCAGGCCCTCGTCGACGAGGGCGCTGCGCAGCTGCGCACAAGCCCCGGACATGTTCGACACCAGGCGGGATCGAACCAGGGGTGCCTTTCCGGTGCCGAGTCGTTCGAGGACGGTGCGGGTGAACCAATCCAGCTGCACGCGCTCGGTATCGGTCAGGCCTCGCCGTGCGCGTCCGCTGGAATCGATCACGTTGGCACCGCGCAGGATGGCCAACGACGCCATCACCGCCTGCTCGTCGTTGGTGAGCACCCCGACCTCGGGCGGCGTGAGTACCCGGCCGGTCGGCGAGGCCGCAACGGTCCGGTGTGCGTCGAGCCAGTTGCCCACCAGCGTTGCAGCGACTGCGAGAACGGCTGCGAGCAGATACCACCGCAGGAACTCAGCGCTGGCAATCCCCCAGGTGTCGGTATTCCCCACGGCTGCACCACCCTTCGGTCGAAACCAGTATCTGGTGCAAGTATCGGGCCAAACAGCGAGAAAGCAAGCCCTGAAACGTCCCCCCGGGGACGCAACGTCTCAGCTGCCGCTGCCGCATCCGCCTCCACCGCCGCCTCCTCCACCACCGCCGCAGCCACCACCGCTGCATCCACTGTCGGTGACGCCGAATCCGAACGTACCGCCGAACCCGAACAACTTGGCCTGGCCGACCTGTGCGACGCCGTGACTCAATGCACCCGCCATCGCGGGATCGAGCACCAGCAACGCACTCGTTCCGAACAGCGCGGCTGACAATCCTGCGCGCGATGGACCGTACGCGGTGAATGACGGACGGGCGCTGGGCGCGAGGTAGTCGTTCTCCTCACGAAGTCGGCGAACTTCGGCCTCGCCGAGGGCGGTGCGTCGTGGCCGACGGTGCACGAAGGGGAGCGTCATCAGCAGTAGGACAATGATTCCGACGAGGAGCAGCACCGGGTCGCCGTTCCTGAGACCCTGCGTCACCCGTGCGACTCCGACGGCCACGACGAACAGTATGGGGAACACCCGGATGGTCGACGCGCCGAGCGTCGGCCGGCCGTGGAGCAGCCCCTCGTCGACCAGTCCTCGACGCAGTTTTGCGCAGGCCCCGGACGTGTCGGCGAAGAGTCGGGAGCGGACCAATGGCGCGGTGCCGCTACCGAGTCGCAAGAGGACGATGCGGGTGAACCAGTCGAGCCGGGTGAGTTCGGTGTTCGTTGGGGTTCGAAGGGAACGGCCTCTAGAGTCGATCACATCGGCCCCACGCAGGATGGCCAACGACGCCAGCACTGCCTGCCCGTCACTGGTGAGCGATCCGATCTGAGGTGGCGTGAGCACCCGCCCCGTCGAGGAAGCCGGAACGGACCGATGAACTGCAATCCAATTGCCCAGCACCGTCAGTACGACTGCGAGCACGGCTGTCAGCGAATACCACCGCAGAAAGTCTGCGCCAGCAATCCCCCAGGTATCGGTACCGTCCATTGCCGCACCACCCTCGCTCGGAAGAAGCGTCTGATGTGAGTATCGGGCCCACCGGCCAGAAAGCAAGCCCGAAAGCGTCCCCGCGGGGACGCTTTTGCTGTCTGCAGAAGGTTCTTGTCGGTGCCCCGTCGTATCGTTGTCGAACATGCATTCGATGAATGGGGGCGTTCATGAGCGACATGGCTGAGGCAGGATCGGAGGCGGGGCGGATCGAGATGGAAGAAATCGAGACCGAGATCTGCGCTCTGGCAGGTCAGATCGCTGCAGCGTCGGCGCAGTATCTGATCCTGGTGGGCGAATTCGACTCTCGACGCGGATGGGCGGGGTGGGAAGTGCGGTCTTGTGCGCATTGGTTGTCCGGGCGCGCGGGAGTCGACCTGCATACCGCTCGTGAGCAGGTACGGGTCGCCAAGGCTATGCGAGAGTTGCCGCTGATCACCTCTGCTTACCTGAGCGGCACCGTGTCGTACTCCAAGGTGCGCGCGATGACGCGTGTGGCCACAGCCGAGAACGAGGTATCGCTGCTGCAGAAGGCACTCGATGCACCTGCCGCGCACATCGAGCGCCTGTGCCGTGGTTTGAAGAAGGCGATGCGCCCGACTCGGCGAAACGGTGTGGACTTGGATCCGTGTCTGGGACGGTGGCGCTGGGACGAGGACGACGGCTCGCTCGTGGTCAGCGCGCGATTTCGGCCGGAGGACGGCAAACGGTTTCTGGCCGCGTTGACCAGGGCCGAATACGAGCGGACCCGAACCGACGACGAGGCGGACGCCGATCGGGCCGCCCCTGCGCCGCCCAATCCGGTTCCGGCGATGATCGCGATGGCCGAGATGGTGTGCGCTGCACTGGACTCTCCGGTCGTGTCGCCTGCTGCGGAGGTGCTGGTGCACATCGGTGGTATCGATGAAGCGGCTCACGATCATGCCCATTTCGATGACGGCCCAGCGCTCGATGACGAAACGCTGGCTCAGGTGCTGTGTTCTGCAGTCATGCGCACTGTCGGGCACGGCCGGCTTGGAAAGGTTGTGCGGTGGAGTCCGACTGCCAAAGCCCCGAGTCGAACCCAGTTGCGTCAGTTGATCATTCGAGACCGCTGCTGCGCGGTGCCGGGATGCGGTCGAACCCGCTTCATGCATGCGCATCACGTCACCTATCGCTCGCGCGGTGGTGAGACCACACTCGACAACCTGGTGCTGCTGCGCGGCGAGCATCATCGAGCGCTGCACGACGGTTACTTCTTCATCGAAGCCCTCGGAGATCAACGCTTCTCGTTCCGCCATCCCTCGGGAACCGAGAGCATCCACGCTCCCGCGGTGTCGGGAGACGTCAACGAGATCAGGCGACAGTACGGCGGCATCGCGCCCGACGCCATCGTCCCGAACTGGGGCGGGGAGGGCCTCGACCTCAGCTACGCGACCGACGTCCTGATCACAAATTGGCAGCAGGCTGCATGAAATGGGGTCGTCGAGGGCAAGTTAGTGTGACGAAAAGACTCGGACAAAGAATCGGTAGGGATATGAGCGTCGACAGATCATTCGGGGACGAAAAGCCCTGGCCGGTGGAGCAAGCACCGGGTCGGAGCGACGCGACCAGGCCCGAGGACGATCCGTTCTACGCCGCGCCTGCGGGTTACGAAGCGGCTCTGCCGGGCACGATTCTCAAGGTACGGCCGGTCGAGGTCGCGATGTTCGGTCGCGTACGCCAGCGAGTCGATGCGTGGCAGCTGCTGTACCGGACTGCGGATCTGGGCGGTCTTCCACAGGCCAGCGTCACGACGGTGCTTCGCCCGCGCAACGCCGAACCGGTCCTGCTGTCGTATCAGTGCGCCATCGACGGCGTCGCGTCCTCGTGCTTTCCGTCGTACGCGCTTCGCCGCGGCTCGAAGGCCTTCGGTGCAGCTCCGCAGTTCGAGTTCCTGCTGGTTCTGCATGCCCTGCGTCGTGGGTGGACCATCTCGATCCCGGACCACGAGGGCCCCGACGGGCACTGGGGTTCGCCGCAGGAACCCGGATTCTGCACGCTCGACGCCATCCGCGCGGCGTTGTCGTTCGAGCCGCTCGCGCTGAACGAGACCACGCCCGTTGCGCTGTGGGGTTACTCGGGCGGTGGCCTCGCGACGTCCTGGGCAGCGGAGATGGCACCGGAGTACGCGCCGGAGATCGAGTTGGTCGGTGCCGCGCTCGGCTCCCCCGTCGGCGATCCGGGCTCGGCGTTCATGCGGCTGAACGCGACGCTGCACGCGGCGTTGCCGGCGCTGGTGGTGGCAGGACTGCGGCGGACTTACCCCGAACTGGATCGGGTCATCCGCCAGTACGTCAACGAGGACGGAATGCGCATTCTCGATTCCGTCGAGTCGATGACTACCGTCCGAGCCGTCACCAAACTGGCTCGACACGATCTGGACAACTACATCGACGTTCCATTGGCCGATCTCCTGGCGCTGCCGGAGATCGTTCAGGTGTTTCAGGACATCCAGCCCGGCCGCACTGCTCCGTCGGCTCCGCTGCTGGTGATCCAGTCTGTGCACGACCAGATCATCGCCATCGACGACGTGGACGGGCAGGTCGAGCGGTACAACGAAGCCGGTGCTCACGTGACGTACCTGCGAGATCGGCTGAGCGAACACCTGTCGCTGCATCCGCTCAGTGCGCCCCTCACCCTGGATTGGCTGGCCGATCGATTCGCCGGTGTGCCGGTGCCCGGCCCCTCGACGCGGACGGTGTGGTCCACTGCGTTCTCGCTCGCGGCGGTTCGTGGTTTGGTGTCGCTGACCTGGACGACGCTGAGAGCATTCACCATCGGCGTCCGGGCGTAGCTACTCTCGGACCGATGCAGCGAACCTGGGTACGGATACTCACCGGCACGATCGCGACATTGGGCATCCTCACCGGGCTGGTGGCGATGGGCGTCTACTACACCGACACCCGCGTCAACGTGCTGATCGCACTGGCGTCGTTCGTACCGTTGATGTTCATCGCTGTCGTACTCGGCGCACTCGTGGCGCTGATCGGGCGGCGCTGGATTCTCGCGGGAATCTCGACGCTCGTGCTGGCGGCAGGCGCAGTGTCGTACGCACCGCTTTACGTGGCCGACGCGGCACCGAGCTCCAACGGTGTGCGGCTGCGCGTGATGCAGGCAAATTTGATGGTGGGACGCGCTGACCCGACGGCTGTGGTCGGTCAGGCGCGTGAGAACTCCGTCGACGTCGTCACGATTCAGGAATTGACCGACGCGTCGGCGATCGGTCTGCGTGACGCCGGTATGGAAGAGCTCTTTCCCTACAGTTACCTCCGGCCTTACGTGACGGGCGGCGGCGGGGCCGGCATCTACAGTCGGCTGCCGATATCCGACAGCCGCGAACTCGTCGGGTACGGTCCGGTGAATCTTGCAACCCGAATCGAGGTTCCCGATTCGGAGCCGATCTCGCTGCTCGCCGTGCACCCCGGACCCGCCTACATCACTCCGGCGGAAATCTGGACGGCTGAATTGGATACGCTGCGAGGCGATCTGGAGGCCGTGTCGGGCACCGGACCGGTGATCGTCAGCGGAGACTTCAATACGACCTACTCGCACAAGAAGTTCCGCAACCTCCTCGACGCCGGATACTCCGACGCCGCAGCGCAATTGGGGAAGGGTCTGGTGCCGACGTATCCCACGGACAAGGGCACGCCCGCTGTCGTCGGTATCGATCACATCCTGTCCAACAGCGGACACGCTCGATCACTGGAAAGAATCGATCTCCCCGGATCGGATCATCACGGATTGATCGGGGAGATCGAGTTCGACCGGTAGATCAGCGAAACGAGTGGACGTTGCGCTGTGCCCAGTGCGCGAATGTCGTAGCGGTGCCGGTGAGGTCGGTCAGCGTTCGGTCGACCTGCTGGGGGTTGTGCACCCAGGACTCGAGCCCGTCGACGTAGGTGATCGCAAAGTCCCCCATGCTGGGGGTCAAGTCGTCGATGGTCTCCTGTCGGCTGACCGTTTCGAAGGCCAAAGGGCAGCCGATAGCGTCGGCAATTCTGTCCAATAATTCGACGCGCGTGAGGGTTTCGGGTCCGGTGAGAACATGGGATCTACTGTGATGCCTGTGTTCGTCGATGAGGACGGCCGCCGCCGCCGCGGCGATATCGTCCATCGCTATCGGGGCATTGGCGGCGTCGGGGAACGGCTCACGGACGCAACCGGATTCGATGATTCGCTCCGCCCACATCGTCGAGTTCTCCATGAATTCGCCCGGCCACAGGTGAGTCCAGTGCATCCCGGATTTCTCGACCGCCACGGAGATCGGATACCACCAGTTCTCGGGTGGACCGGCGAGGTCGACGACGTGCCGTACCCCCGCGGCGCGGGCGAGCTCGAGGACCGGTTCGATCGTGCTCGGATACGGAGCCAGATAGATCTGATCGACACCGGCCAGGGCGTCGGGCAGAGAATCCACCCGACCGAGAAACCCCTCGGCGATCTCCACGCCCGCGGGCAACCGGGCGCGTTCGGGATGGTTGGTCAACGCTCGCACGTCGGTTCGTCCCGCAGTCAGAAGGTTGTCGACGAGCATGCGGCCGATATTGCCGGTGGCACCGGTTACCAGAATCGTCATACCGTACAGCGTACGGCATGACGATTCTTCGGAGGTATGCGAAGGTGCGCCGATCAACTCACGCGAGCTGATTGCTTCCGAGACTTGCCGCACTGCAACAGAATTCGCACCGCGGCAGGGGTGCCGTCCAGCGACGTCACGATGTCGTTGCGCGTCTGTGCTGCCGCGGCCGAGACCGTATCGAGTGAAGCCACAGTGGGATCGAGAGTTGCGGTGACCTCGACGACCCGCTCGCCGCGGTCGGACACCGAGCGACCGGATGCGGACACGACACCCTCATGGGCTGCCAAAGATTTCGCTGCACTCTTGGCGGCGGTGGTCAGATCGACACTGAGCCTGCCGTCCACGTCGGAATCCGGTGTGGAGGCGAACGCGACGGTGCCGACCGAACGGCGCGGCAGGTGCGCGAGGAGCCACCAGAGTCCGAGGAGAACGAGGACGATCGCGGCTGCTCCGAGGGCCCAGGGCCACCAGTCTGCATCGACGGTGGTGTCGACGAACGCGGCATCGATACGCTCGCGGCCGGGGAACTTGCCGCGTTCCCATGCGATGGCTCCGCCGCCGAGGGCGATGAGTGCGAGCCCGACGACCGCCGTACTGGTTCGATCGAGGGACGCGGTAGCGCGCTTCATGAGGCTTGTCCTGTCGTTCGCACTCGGGTGCGGACTTTCGGTGCCGACACGAGTGGGCGGAGGGCATCGTCCACGGAGGTGACGATCGAGGATTTCAGGGCCGAAGTGTCGGTGCCGGTCACGGTGGACGCGGCGACGGTGACCTTTTTGCTGCCGGCCTTGGCCGTCGCCGAATCGACTCCGACATTGTCGAGAGCGGCGGCGCGGGCCACTGCGGCGACGTCACCCTTGCGGAGCCAGACATCCTGTTCGGTGAGGGCGCGGTGGGTGCGACGGCGTGGACGTACGGCGACGAAAACAAGGATGAAACCGATGACGACGGCGGCGATCCCGCCGGGCAGCATCCAGCTCTGCGCGGTGAGTCCATCCAGACGCTTAGCTGCGGGGCCGACCCATTCGGAGCCGTCGAGCGCGCCGAGCTTCAGCAACGCCTCGCGGCCGAGGACCACTCCGGCCCCGATGAGGGCGAGTGCGAACAGAACAGCGGGGACAGCGGCGGTAGGGTTTGCTACCGGCTTCTTGCTCGGCTTCTCGCTCATTGCACTCTCCCTTCTTCGACGGTGGCTTCGGCGGGCACACATTGGACGGTGACGTCGACTCGGTCGACGGTGTAGATGCCAAGCTCGGACAGGTCTCTTGCCACTGCCGCGCGGACGTTCGCGGCGACCTTCGCCAGTGGCGACGGCCAGGTGACGGCCACCGCAACCTGCGCACGGACGCGTGTTCCGTTGATCGTCACGTCGGCCTTCGGCAGGTCACGTCCGCCGAGGACGCGCAGCCCGGGGTTGCGGTCGGTGACCGATTCGGTGCCGCGAGCAGCAAGAACGGCTAGGCGCTCGACGGCTTTGTGCTTGATTTCCAGTGAGCCTCGCTCACCGGGCTCCACCGCTGTCTCAGTCACGACCGCGACCACGCATGATCGAGTTCAGGTCCAGTTCGCCGTCGATGTAGCGTCCGACGAAGAAACCGAGGCCGCCGAGGACGATGGCGATGAGGAAGCCGGTGAAACCGCCGGCTGCTGCGGCGATGGCCAGCAGAAGTCCCACGAACAAACCGATGGTTGCAGTGGTCATGGTCTTGATCTCCAGTCAGAGGTATCAGATTCAGCAGTGTCAGATGTCGAAGTAGTTGCGCCGGGTGACGCGCTTGCGGATGCGAGCGATCCGCTTGGGCAAGGTTCGCAGTGGTGACGGGATCGGCGAGGCGCGGAACACGGTCGGCGCGCTGGCAGTATTGATCGGAGCTGACGGAAGAACAGCGAACCTGCGGTCGACCTCGGCGAGTTCGGCCATGTAGCGAGCCGGATCCCCGCCGATATCGGGGTGATGTTCACGTGCCACAGCGCGCCGAGCCGCCTTGTACTCGGCGGCTCGGTTGTGCGCTGGGTGCTCGTTCACCTGGTCAGACTCGCACAATGTCCTCGACGGTGACGTGCACGGGACCGTCGACCATGGCTGCCACTGTGCGACGCACGGCATCGGCGGTCTCGCGGACCGCGACACCGAACTCCAGGGTTACGTGAACCTCGGTTCCGTCTTCACTGCTTCGGACTCCGGAGACACGGCGCCCGGGCAGGTACGTCGCGGCCTCACCGAACATGCCGCCGTGCAGCCCGACGACACCGTCGATCGCCAGAACGGCATCGGCGATGTCCTCGGACTTGTCACGATCCGTCATGTGCGGCTCGGTCACTGCACTCGGGTGGTGGCGGGCTCGGTGGTGGTGTCGTCTTCGTCAGAGCCGTCGTCGAGGTAGATGTCGTGGACGACGATGTTGACCTCGGTGACCTCGAGACCGGTCATGCGCTCGACGGCGTTGATGACGTTGCGGCGGATGCCCGCTGCGAGGTCTGCGATGGACACGCCGTAATCGGCGACAATGTCGATGTCGACTGCTGCCTGACGCTCGCCGACCTCGACCGAGACACCCTGCGACTGGTTGACGCGGGCACCGGGGATGCGCTCACGGAGAGCACCGATCGCGCGGCTGGCTCCGCCGCCGACGGCGTGCACTCCCTGAACCTCACGGGTGGCGATGCCGGCGATCTTGGAGACGACGGTATCGGCAATGGTGGTGCGGCCCTGCGAGCTGACGAGTACGGAATCCGACTTGGTGGTGATGTCGGTCTTCCCTTCGCCTGCTGCGGATACGGTTGCCTTGGTGTCCGTCGTGGAGCTCATGAATGCCTCTCTTCGTTGAGTGTGTGGTGCAGAGTGTGTGTCAGGAGTTGGTCGTAGCTCGATCGGTGAAACGCACGTACAAATAAAGTGACCTACGTCATAGAATACGTTTGGGGGCTAGATGGAGTGGGTTGACGCGTCGGACCGCGTTCTCGTCGGCGCTGCGGCGCTCGGCGAGACCGATGCGTTCGAAGAGATCGTCCGGCGCTACGGCCCGGAGATGTTTCGGTATGCGCGCAACATGTTGTCCGATCAAGGTGCCGCCGAAGAAGTGGTGCAGGACGCCTTCGTGGCAGCGTGGAAGGGCCTCGACAACTTCCGCGGGGACTCGGCCCTGCGAACCTGGCTGTTTTCACTGTTGTCGCACAAGGTGATCGATCATCGACGACGTCGTAGCGTTCCTCCCGCAGAAGATTGGGTATTCGAGCGCAAGAGCACCGGCGCGGGCAGCGATCCCGGGGCGGATGTCGAGGCCGACAGCTTCATGACAGAGCTGGGCACAGCACTCTCCGAGTTGCCCTACCGTCAGCGGGCCTGCTGGCTGCTCAGCGAGGTGGAGGGTCTGACGCACCCGGAGATCGGCGCGATCATGACCCTGTCCGCCGGAGCAGTACGTGGTCAGTTGACCAGAGCACGAGCAACATTGAGCGAAAGGTTGGCAACATGGCGAACCCACTAGAGCCGGATTCGGTTCTCGCGCGTGCTGCCACCGAACTTCGGGACGCACCACAGGAACCGAATTGGGTGGACATCAGTGCGTCCATCCTCACGAAGGTACGCAACACCACCAGACGGACGTGGCCGATCGACAGCGCGTTCCCCTCTGGCTCTGCTGCCGGACCGGCGGACTCACTGCGGGTCAGCGACCACATCGTCAAGACGACGCTTCGTCGCGCACTGGCGGACGTTCACGGCGCACAGCCCACCGAGATCGACCTCGACCTCGACGACCATGCCTGCATCGGTCTGTTCGTCGCGGTGATCGGGGTGTACGGCGACGACCTGCAGGCCGCGGGAGACGAGCTGGCGACCATCGCGATCGATACTGTGTCGGACCTGCTGGGCGTCACCCTCGGGCGCGATGTGGTCGAGATACGCGTCGACGACATCGAGGAGCGCTAGCTGTACCGGCCGGGTGAGGAGACAGACCGTGGCGGACAGGGGTGAGCTGCGGATATACCTCGGCGCGGCACCGGGCGTCGGCAAGACCTTCGCCATGCTCGGTGAGGCCCACCGGCTGAGCAGCCGGGGCTGCGACGTCGTGGCAGCGGTCGTCGAGACACACGGCCGCGCTCGGACCATCGAGGCACTCGACGGTATCGAAGTGCTGCCGATGGCAACCGTCGACTATCGGGGGTCGTCGGCGCAGGAACTCGATCTCGACGCCGTCCTGGCGCGGAAGCCTCAGGTGGTGCTCGTCGACGAACTCGCGCACACCAACACCCCGGGCAGCGTGCACGGCAAGCGGTGGCAGGACGTCGAGGTGCTGCTCGACGCCGGCATCGACGTCATCTCGACCCTCAATGTCCAGCATCTCGAATCGCTCAACGACGTGGTGCAGCAGATCACCGGGGTACCGCAACGAGAGACGGTGCCCGACAGCGTCGTTCGTGCGGCCGACGAGGTGGAACTGGTCGACATCACTCCCGAGGCGCTACGCAGTCGGCTGCGGCACGGCAACGTCTACGCCGCCGAGAAGGTCGACGCGGCACTGAGCAACTACTTCCGGGGCGGCAACCTGACGGCGCTGCGGGAACTCGCACTGTTGTGGATCGCCGATCAGGTCGATGCGGCATTGGTGAAGTACCGCAAGGACAATCGCATCACCGAGACGTGGGAAGCCCGCGAGCGCGTGGTGGTGGCCGTGACCGGCGGACCGGAATCGGAAACCCTGCTGCGCCGCGCCAGTCGCATAGCCTCGAAGTCCAGCGCGGAGCTGATGGTGCTGCACATCGTCCGCGGCGACGGACTGATGGGTGTGTCGGCACCGCAGATGGGTTCGGTGCGCACACTCGCCGCCGGGCTCGGTGCCAGCGTGCACAGCGTCGTCGGCGACGACGTGCCAACGACGCTGCTCGACTTCGCGCGCGGGGTGAACGCAACCCAGCTGGTGATCGGTACCTCGAGACGGTCGCGCGCGGCGCGGATCCTGGACGAGGGCATCGGCGCAGCAGTGGTGCAGAACTCGGGAAAGATCGACGTGCACATGGTCACTCACGCCGAGCAAGCCCGCCGCAGGGGCATTCAGATCGATTCGGGGCGGCGACGCATTCTGGCGTGGGTCGCCGCTGTACTGGTGCCCTGCCTCGCCGCCGCCGTACTGAGCACGGTCGGACCGGACTTCGACTCCAGCGGCGAGAGTGCCCTCTTCTTCATGGTGGTGCTCTGTGTCGCACTGTTGGGAGGGGTTGCGCCGGCGGCACTCTCGGCGTTGATCGCGGGATTCCTGCTCAACTACTTCTTCACCACACCCCGGTACAGCCTGACCATCGCCGAGCCGGAAAACTTCGTGGTCACCGTCGTGCTGCTGCTGATGGCTGTTGCCGTCGCCGCGCTGGTCGATGCCGCCGCCCGGCGGACGCGTCAGGCGCGGAGGGCGACCCAGGAAGCCGAACTGTTGACGCTGTTCGCCGGATCGGTGCTCCGCGGAGCGGACCTGACGGCACTGCTCGAGCGCGCCCGTGAGACCTATCGGCAGAGTGGTGTGGCGCTGTGGGACAACCAGTCTCAGGCGATCGTGGGCAGCGCGGGTGAACAGGCCCCGATCGATCGAACCGGAGCCGATACCGAGGTGGACGCAGGCGACTTCACGCTGTTGCTCGTCGGTGAGCGCACACGCGCCCACGATCGTCGGGTACTCGCAGCGGTGGCGAACCAGGCCGCGGGCATGGTGCGTCAGGCCCGGCTCGCCGAGGAAGCCAGCCGGGCCAATGCGCTCGCCGAGGCCGACGCGCTGCGTCGAGCGTTGCTCTCGGCCGTCAGCCACGATCTGCGGACGCCACTGTCCGCCGTCAAGGCGGCGTCCTCGTCTCTGCGCAGCACCGACGTGCAGTTCTCACCCGAAGACACCGACGAATTGCTCGCCACCATCGACGAATCGGCCGATCAGCTGACCGCTCTGGTGAGCAATCTGCTCGACTCCTCGCGGCTGCAAGCCGGTGTGGTGCAACCGAGTCTGCGTCCTGTCTTCGTCGACGACGTGCTGAGCGGCGCACTGGTCCAAACAGACGATCGCGTGCGGGTCGAGGTGGGTGACGTCGAAGTATTGGCAGACCCTGGTCTGCTCGAACGGGTGCTCGCGAACCTGGTGGACAACAGCGCCCGGTATGCACCCACCGGCGACATCACGATCAGGGCCGTGGTGCACGGCGAGAGTGCAACCATTTCGGTCGTCGATCACGGCCCCGGCATCACCGAGGGAGCCGAGGAAACGATGTTCGACGCGTTCCAACGCCTCGGGGACCGCGACAACTCGGTAGGCGTCGGGCTGGGACTGTCGGTGGTGCGCGGATTCGTACGGGCCATGGGCGGTACCGTCACGGCATCGAACACCGTCGGCGGCGGGCTGACGATGACGGTCGAGCTGAAGGCGGCGAGTAGGTGAAGGTGCGGGTGCTCGTCGTCGACGACGAGCCGCAGATCGTGCGAGCGCTGCGGATCAATCTCAACGTGCGCGGGTTCGAGGTGGTGAGTGCCGCAACCGGCGGTGAGGCGCTGCGGGTGGCCGCGAACTTCCACCCGGACATCGTGATTCTGGATCTCGGCCTGCCCGACATCGACGGTATCGACGTCATCGCCGGTCTGCGCGGCTGGACCGAGGTCCCGATCCTGGTGCTCTCGGCACGGACCGACTCGGCCGATACCGTCGAGGCACTCGATGCCGGTGCCGACGACTTCGTCACCAAACCCTTCGGCATGGACGAGTTTCTGGCGCGATTGCGTGCGGCTCTACGGCGCGGACCGCAGACCGTGACCGAGCCCGTCGTCGAGACCGGGGACTTCACCGTCGACCTGGCCGCGAAAACCGTTGTCCGAGCAGGAGAGAACGTGCACCTGACCCGCACCGAATGGGGCGTGCTCGAACTGCTCGTGCGCAACGAAGGCAAGCTGGTATCGCAGAAGGACATACTGCGCACCGTCTGGGGCCCCGGGCACGAGCGTGAAACACATTATCTGCGAATCTATCTCGGCCAGTTACGGCAGAAACTGGAACGAGACCCGGCGGCTCCGGTGCATCTGATCACCGAAACCGGGATGGGCTACCGCTTCGTCGGCTAACCGCCCAGTACTTCACCCTCACGGCGCGGGTCCGCTCCCCCGATCCAGCCGCCGTCGGTGCGCTGCAATGCGCTCAGTCCGCTCGACTGGTCTGCGACCGAGACCTGATGGCCCATCTCGCGCAATTTCACCACCACGGGATCGCTCTCACCCGTCACGTTCGGATGCTCGCCGCCGTAATTGGTGGACGGGGTGTTGGCCGCACCGAAGTCGACCATCGATACCGCCTGCTGCGGGTCCATTCTCCAATCAAGCAGTCCCACCAACGTTTTGACGACGAACTGAATGATCACCGATCCGCCGGGAGATCCGGCGACAAGGACGAGATCTCCGCGTGCGCCGTCGTCGTCCCGGTCGAACACCAGCGTCGGGGCCATCGAACTGCGCGGGCGCTTCCCCGGCTCGACACGGTTCGCCATGGGAGTTCCGTCCTCGGCCACGGGAGCCGCGGAGAAGTCGGTGAGCTGATTGTTTAGCAGAAAGCCGTCGACCATGTGGAACGAGCCGAAAGCCGACTCGACGGTCGTCGTCATCGAGGCCGCGTTGCCCTCGCTGTCGACGATGGAGATGTGGCTGGTGCCGTGCTCGGGATCGGTGGACGAGGCGAACTGCACTGGGCCGAAATCGCCGGGCTGCGCGGTACCCATCGACTTGGACTCGTCGATGAGTCCTGCTCTGCTGCTCAGATATTCGGGGTCGAGCACGGCGTCGGGCGAACCGCCGGGCAGGGGTACGAAGTCCGGATCGGCAACGTATTTGTCGCGATCGGCGTAGGCCAGTCGCTCGGCCTCGGAGATCAGGTGCACGGCCTCGGCCGTCGGGGTACCGCCGTTGGCGTCCATTCCCGTCGGGGCGTACTGCGCCAGATCGAAGTTCGACAAAATGCCCATAGTCGACGCCACCGCGATACCGCCCGAGGACGGCCCCGGCATGCCGCAGATGTCGTGGTCGCGGTACTCGGTGCACACGGCGGTGCGGGTTTTGGGCTCGTATCCGGCGAGGTCGTCGAGAGTGATCTGCCCCGGGGTGCGGCCGGCGGTGGTATCGGCCGTCGCATCGACGATGGCTTGTGCGATGTCGCCGGTGTAGAACGCGTCGGCACCGTCGGTTGCGATGGTGGACAGTGTCTTCGACATTGCCGGATTGTTCAGCGCCGTCCCGGCGGGCTTTCCGGTGCCGTCGGGCTGCAGGAAGTAGTCCTTGGACGCGGGGTCGAGGGCGAGCTTCGGGGCCGAGTCCGCGATGGACGAGGCCATGCGCGGGCTGATCTCGATTCCGTTGTCGGCGAGACCGATAGCGGGCTGGAAGAGATCCCCCCACGGCTTGTCGCCGTGATCGTCGTGGGCCTGCTCGAGCATGCGCAGGACGCCCGGCACGCCGATCGAGCGACCACTGGACCGTGCATCGGGTTGCGGCACAGTGCGGTTCACATCGTCGATGTATCGCAGGTAGTCGCCGGTGGCGCTCATCGGGGCGGTCTCGCGGCCGTCGTAGCTCTGCACCTCGCCGGACGCGGCGTCGTAGTACATCAGGAAAGCACCACCGCCGATTCCAGAAGACTGCGGTTCGACGAGACCGAGCACCGTCTGCGCGACGATCAGTGCGTCGGCTGCGGTGCCGCCGTCACGCAGCACCTCGCAGGCCGCTTCGGTCGACACCGGGTTCGCCGTCGAGACCGAATACGACGCAGTCTCCACCGGTGCCATGTTCGACCGATATCCGGTCGCGACTTCCGGATTGGTGGAGATGTCGCCCGAACCCGCGCTGGGCGTCGCTCCTACCGGCGTTCCTCCGCTGGCACCGAGAACGCAACTGTTCTCGGCAGCGGATTCGGTGCCGGTGCCGTCATTGCTGCTGCACGCGGCGAGCGGTACCAGCAGGAGGGCACAGGCAAGAGCGGTCGAGCGGAGTGGGCGCATTCCGGTTGCAGACACCGCCCGACGCTAACACCGTGATCACCGTTGCTGCGCCGATTCGAGCAGCCAGTGTGCGATGGGTGCGGGTCTGCCGAACAGAAAGCCCTGCGCGAAGCGGCATTCGAGCGCCTCGACGATGGCGGCTTGTTCTTCGGTCTCGACACCCTCCGCAACCGTTCTCACCGATAGGGCCGACGCCATCGCGGTGATGGCGCGAATGAGCTGATTGTCCCAGTCGGAGTTGCCGATCTCGTGGATGAAGGACTTGTCGATTTTGAGTAGCGCGATCGGCATCGCGCGCAGCCGGTTGAGCGAGGAGTAGCCGATGCCGAAATCGTCGAGCACGACGAGGACCCCCGTGTCGGCCAGTCGATCGAGAACGCTGTTAGCCGTGCCGATGTCGTCGATCAAGACGCTTTCGGTGATCTCGAGGGCGAGGTCGGCTCCGACGAGACCGTACGTGTCGAGTAGTCGTCCGACGATGACCGGCAACGAATCGTCGCGCAATTGCATCGGAGACACGTTCACCGACATCGTGACGTCCTGCCCGTTGGCGCGCAGCGTCACCAGATCGGAGATAGCGGTGCGCAGCACCCATTCACCGATGTCCTTGATGAGGTTCGTCGATTCGGCGATCGGAATGAATTCGTTGGGAGTACGCACTCGCCCCTGCCAATTCCAACGCACGAGTGCCTCGTACACGACGGTTTTGCGAGATTTCGTTGCGACGATGGGTTGGTAGTACACCTCGAGCTCGCCGCGTCTGATCGCACCGCGCAGCGCGGTCGTGGTCTCCATCGCGGAAGTGGCACGTGCGCGCAAGGATTCGTCGAACAACGCATAGCGTGCGGCACCGAGAGATTTGGCGTGATACATCGCGGTATCGGCCTCGCGAATGGCGTCGTGCAATCGGTCTGCATCGGCGATGCCGACCGATGCCGTGACGTAGGCCGTCGCGGCGCTGAGCGGGAAGGGCTCGTTCATTCGGTCGATGATGCGACGGGCCAATTCTTCTGCGCCGAGACGATCACGCCGGGCAAGGACTATGAATTCGTCGCCGGCGTAGCGAACGACGGAATCGGCGGCACCGACGGCGGTGCGGATACGGCGCGCAGCGGCGACGATCAGTTCGTCACCGACGCGGTGGCCGTAGGAGTCGTTGACGATCTTGAAGTTGTCGAGGTCAACGAACAGAATGCAGGTGCGTCCAGGAGTCTGCGAGCGCTCGTGTCGGGCGTATTCCTCGTCCAGCATCGTGCGGTTCGGTAGGCCGGTCAACAGGTCGTGAGCCGCGAGATACTTGGCGTGCTCCTTGCCGAACTGAACTCTGGTGAGTGCGCGTTCGCCGCGTAGGAAGGCACCTACCAAGATCGACGCGAGTAGCAGCGAACGCACGACCAGGTCTCCGGTGGATACCGCCGAGCCCAGCAGGGGCACGGTGGCGCACACGACCAGCAGCGTCACCACGAACACGACCCGACGGTTGCTGTGGGCGGGTGCCGGATCCTGCCGCTGCGAGACGGTGCGCATGGATGGATCGAGCGCTGCCATCGCCAGGGAGAGGTATGCGAAGAGGTAGATACCGTCGAGCAGCCCCGAGGACGGCGCGTCGGCAGTCGTGGCAGCGAATGCGTAGGATACGTCGCCGACGAGCGTCGCAATCAGAGCGATCAGTGCCCACTGCAGCGCCGCTGTGCGGGGTTTGGACGAGTACAACAGGTAGGTGGTCAGCGTGATCAGCGCTGCGTCGATCGCTGGGTACGCGCCGTTCACCACAGTCGATGCCGACGAGTGCGAGGATTCGAGGGCCGGTGAGATGAACAGCAACCACGACAGAAACAGGGTGCCGAGGAAGATCAGGCCCGCATCGACCAGTGGTGTTATGTCGTCGATCGACTGGCGATCTCGAATCCACCGCGACAGTGCGTAGCCGACGAGCAGATACCCGGTGAGGGTGAACAGGTCGGGTAGCAACGTGAAGGAATGGGTCAGCGTGCTGGGATCGCTGCGGAGCGAGACGCCGAACATGAACAGCACCGAGGCTCCGAACAGTGCCCACCAGCACCGAGAGTCGTCGGGACGGTATCGGCGAATGGCTGTGCTGATGGCGAGCACCGAGCCGACGGCGACCGTGGCCAGGACGCCCGCCCGCACGTCGGCGTCGCCGAGAACGAAGAAAGTGGTCGCGATGACGACCACGGCGGCCAGTCCTGCTGTCCGTTTGGACTGGACGGCAAAGGGCGCAGCGACCTTCGTATTCATCGAAGGACCCACTTCCTTCTCGCTCGCGGCCTGCACACCGCTACTTTCTCGACGCCTCCATCGGTGAATATACGTCTTCGGTCAGTGGATTCGGTGACAGAACTGCACTCAGTAGGTCGCGGACGTGCTCCGCTCGACTGCGATGCGGACGTCCTCTTCGATCAGGTCGCCGTTGATCGCAGCACCCGCCTTCACTCCCGCCGCCGCCGCCGCGACCACCGTGTCCATCGGCGCAGCGACGTTCCCGGCCACCCAGACACCGGGAACAGAGGTAGCACCGACGGGGTCTGCCTCGATGTAGGTGCCGAGAACGTGGTCGTTCATCACCATCTCGGTGGTGCCGATTCCGAGCGAGACCAGGATGTCGGCGCGCGAGGTGAAGTTGGGTCCCACGACCACGGCGTCGAGCACGACCTGCCTGCCGTTCACGAGTGTCGCGCCGACGATGGCGTCGTTCTCGACGTCGATCCGAGCCAATGCCTCGTCGACGACGTCGATGCCCCGTGCGGTGAGCCGTTCGAGTTCCGCGGCGTGCAGTACCGGTGCCGTGTGAGCGAACACCGTGACCTGCTCGGTGAGCTGACGCCACATCTGTGCCTGGTGCCCGACCATGGCACTGCCGATGATCCCGATCCTGCGGTCCCGAACTTCCCAGCCGTGGCAGTACGGACAGTGCAGCACGTCGCGGCCCCACCGCTCGGCAAGGCCGGGAATGTCGGGGAGAACATCGGTGAGGCCGGTGGTGACCAACAGGCGACGGCCACGCACGACGGAGCCGTCGCCCAAGGTCACCTCGAAGCCAGATGTCACCTCGAAGCCGGATTCGGTGCGGGTTGCCGACCGCGCGGTGCCCTCGATGATGTGGGCCCCGTAGTGACGTGCCTCCTCGCGGCCGAGCCGTACCAGTTCGAGAGGCGACTCGCCGTCACGGGTGAGGTAGTTGTGCGAATGTGCGGCAGGCGCATTGCGGGGGTCGCCGGCGTCGACGACCACGACCGAGCGTCGGGAACGGCCGAGGGCCACGGCAGCGCTGAGACCGGCAACGCCGCCGCCGACGATGATCGCGTCGACCGGGGGGTGGTGAACAGTGTCTGAAGTCATGTACGAAGTGTGCGGCCGGCGGGCAGACATTGGCAAGAATTATTGCCAATCTGGCAAATTATTCAGGCGAAAAGTACCGATGGTCGTATTTCGGTAGGTCGAACAGGGAAATGGACTGATTCGACTTGGAATGGCCGTCCGCCGTGCTGCCACTGCCGCCGGTAAGCGCGGATGCACCGCTTGAACAGGTAGTTCACTCGAGGTCTACTGGTCGGTAAGAATCGAGCCGGGGGGGCAAATGGGGCATTTCGAGATCGGCGAGACCGTTGTGGCGGTCCGAAATCTCGGGCGCGTGCGATGGCGCAGCGGCATCCCGAAGGGCACCATCGGAATCGTCGTCGGCGTGGATTGGCTCGGCGACGCCCGGGTGAACTTCACCGTCGACGAATCGATGCGTGCCCGAGGAGACACGGTCGAACACATCGTCGCCGACGGCGATGTCCGCACGTTACGGGCCGCACCACGCCGTCTGACCGGCTAGTTGCTGTCGGTGCGCTCGTCCGCGGTCGCGGGGCCGGTTTCGATTGCGCCGCCTTCGCTGGACCAATCGTTGTCTGCGGCGGCCGCGGCCGGGTCTGACGTGACGTCCTTCTCGGCGTCGGGGGCAGAGTTCTCGTCGTGCTTGGGATCAGTCATGGGTGCCGTGTACCCGTGCGGTGTCGGACGAACCGTCGGCACCGCACGGGTGCTCGATCGGCCGCTCTCTACAGGCCGAAGGGCAGAGTGCCCGGGGCCAGCTCGAAGCCGCTGCTGCCTGCGGAGATGGAGCCGAAGCCGCCGAGGATCGCGTTGATGAAATTGGTGATCATGAAATGTTCCTGCCTTCGTTGTGTAGATGTTTCGTGCGAACAACCCGGTCGAGGTTACCGCGAGCTGTAGCGTCGAGGCTGTGAGACGCCAGGGAATCCTCGCCGGTGTTGCTGCGGCTGCCTGTGTGCTCACGGCCTGCACGACGGAATCTCCCGCGCCGACTGCGAGCGCTCCGGCCTCCCTCGACTACGTGGCCCTCGGGGATTCGGCCGCAGCGGGCCCGCGTATCCCCAACCAGGTCGGCGCGCCGGGATGCCAGCAATCCGACTCCAACTACCCGCACGTTCTCGCGGAAGAACTCGCTGTCGCTTCGTTCGTCGACGTCACGTGCTCGGGGGCAGTCACCGAGAACATCGTCTCCACTCCGCAGGGCACGTCCAGTGGGGAGGTTCCGGTGCAGCTCGATGCAGTGTCTGCAGACACCGATCTGGTGACGATCACGATCGGCGGAAACGACATCGGACTGGTGTCGACGGCCGTGGGCTGCCTGACCTTCACGGCGTCGTCGGCCACCAATGTCTGCAAGGACCGGCTCACTGCGGGCGGCGTCGACACCGTCGCCGCCGCCATCGCGGAGAAGACCCCAATCTGGGGAGCCATGCTCGACGCGGTGACCGAACGTGCGCCCGACGCGCGGATCCTGGTCGTCGGTTACGGCACGTATCTGCCGGACGGCGGATGCTTCCCCACTCAGCCGATGCTGCCCGAGGACGCCGACTTCATCCAGGGCAGCATCACCGCGATGAACGAGGCCTTGAAGACGCAGGCCGACGAACACGGTGCCGAGTTCGTCGACACCGAGGCGCTGAGCGTCGGCCACGACGTCTGTGTGGCTCCCGATCAGCGATACTTCGAGGGCGTCGTCCCGCAGAATCCCGCTGCGCCACTGCATCCGACGGCGGCCGGAATGGCGGCGATAGGTGACGCGGTCGCGGAGGCCGTGCGCGCCGGGTAGGTAACCACGACATGGCAACTGGCCATGGAGCCGTAGGCCCCGGTCGCCCATGCTCGACACCATGGTCTCGTATTCCGCTGTCTTCGGGGTGTTCGCGGTGGCTCTGGCGTTGGTTCTGACGCCGGGTCCCAACATGATCTACCTCGTCTCGCGAAGCATCTCGCAAGGCAGGCGGGCGGGAATGGTGTCGCTCGCAGGTGTGGCCGTCGGCTTCCTCGTCTATCTGACGGCCACCAATCTCGGCCTGGCAGCGGTGTTCACGGCCGTGCCCGCGTTGTACACAGTGGTCAAGCTCGCGGGTGCCGCCTACCTTGCCTGGTTGGCGGTGCAAGCGCTGCGCGGGAGCGTCTCGGCATTCGAACCGGCCGAGCTGCAACAGGATTCGACCCAGCGGCTGTTCACCATGGGTCTGGTGACCAACCTGCTGAATCCGAAGATCGCGATCATGTACATCTCCGTCATTCCGCAGTTCGTCGATCCCGCGTCCGGACGCCTTCTGCTGCAGGGCTTCACGCTCGGCGGCGTGCAGATCGCCGTGGCGGTGGCAGTCAACCTGGCGATCGTGGTGCTGGCCGGATCGATCGCCCGATTCCTCGCCGTCCGGCCCACCTGGCTGAAGATGCAGCGCTACCTCATGGGCACCGTGCTCGGGCTACTGGCGGTGCGTGTCGCCACCGATGGCGGCAAGCCCCTTCCCGTCTGAGCCCCGGCATGATTCAGCGCAGTGCAGTAGGCGCGCCAACCCCCGTACTCGGTGATATCGGTTCCTTTCTCGGCCGCATCGTGTGCGCAGCAGAACCCGGTGACCCAGCGTCCGTCCGACAACTCGACCGGCCCGAGGCCCATCGGCGCGGGCAACCCGGCGAGGAAGGTGCCGAGCGCGGCGGCGGACATTCGGTACAGCTCTCCGGCAATGGGTGCGCCGTCCCCTTCCCGCCGCACCAGTCCGGGCTTGGGCGGTGTGGTGTGCAGATCCACCAGTCGATAGTCCGCAGATGTGGTCACCTCCCCGCTGAACCGTGCGCCGCGTTCGGTCAACTGGTGGTGCACCGGAAAACCGCGCAGATGCGCTCCTACGGCCAACACCTCGATACCGTCGTCGATCAGCGACGGAGAAGCACTGCCACCCAGTCGAGCGGCGAGGTCGATCGCGATCTGATCCTCGAAGGCGGGGACGACGAACATGACTCCGAACGGACTGCCGTCGAGCGTCGGGGCACCGGGAACCGCCACCGCTGCCATGTCGAGCAGATTGCAGAAGTTGGTGAACGTACCGAGGCGACGATTGATGCCGATCGGATCCGACTGCACCGCAGCGATGGTCGGGTGTTCGGTCGTCGTGGGCAGCAGCAGACCGTCGACGCCGTTCAGCAGCGCCCTGGCCGCGGTCTCGGCTCTGGCGAGAGCATCGAGATCGTCCACGTACCGGTGGGCGGACGGCCCCGCCGCCGATCCGACGATCGCGGCCACCGTGGGATCGGCCCCGGCCGGAGCGGTGTCGAGGAACTTCCCGACGGCCGAATACCGCTGCGCCACAATGGCTCCGTCGTAGAGCAGCTTCGCCGCATCGAGCAGCCCCGAGATATCGACTTCGACGTGGGTGAAGCCCTTCTCGGCCAGGCCTGCGACCGTCTCCTCGAATGCCCGACGGTACGCCGGGCTCAACGACGCCAAGTCCTCACCTCGCGGGACGGCAACGCGGGGGTTCGGCGCCGCGGCCAGTCGAACGTCGGCGGGCCAGGCCCGGCTACGTGGATCGGTCATCGTGGGACCGGTCATCACCTTCATCGCCGCCGTGGCACTGTCGAGATCGTGAGCCAGCACGGTGACGCAGTCGTAGTCGGCGCACGCGGGAACCACGCCGGTGTTCGGCACGATTCCCAGCGAGGTCTTGATGCCCACCAAGCCGTGGAAAGCGGCGGGGACTCGTCCGGAACCAGCTGTGTCGGTGCCGATTCCGATGTCCACGATGCCCAGCGCCACCGCGGCAGCAGAGCCGGAGCTGGATCCGCCCGAGACCAGCGTGGGGTCCCAGGCGCAGCGCACTGCTCCGTAGGGGCTGCGGGTGCCGACCAGTCCTGTGGCGAACTGGTCCAGGTTGGTCTTGCCCAGCACCAGTGCGCCCTGGCTCGTGAGTCGCTCGATGACAGTGGCGGATTCTGTCGGCGCATAGGCGAATTCGGGGCAGGCAGCAGTAGTGGGCAGACCCGCCACGTCGATGTTGTCCTTGACCGCAACCAGCACGCCCGCGAGCGGCAGATCTGCGTCTGCCTCCAGAGCACGTTCGAGAGCCGTGGCCTCGGCCAGCACGTCGTTCTCGTCGCGCAGGGTGATCCACACCTCGGGGCGGTCCACCTCGGCAATACGTTTGTACGCCAGCAGAACTCGCTCTCGTATCTCAGGCCGCATCGGTTCTGCCCTTCGTCGTATCGAATTCTCCGGCTGCCGACCACGCGTCTCGCTCGGCTCCGAAGGCCACGGACTGCGTCGCGCGGAACTCGGCGATGGACTCGGCGTTGGTCTCGAGGAAGTTCTGGTGCTCGGCGAGTGAGAACTCACCGTCGGTGATCTCCACTCCACCGCCGCGGCCGGCCGCCAGATCGGCGCGCAGGTCCATCAGCTCCTCGGGTTCGACCGAGTACCAGGAGATTCGGTCGAAGAACCGCAACAGCCACGGCGTTCCTTCCTCGAACGGCCCGCCGCTGTACGTGGCACTGTGGTTCCACACCTGCGTGGTTCGGCCGACGAACTGGTATCCGCCGGGGCCTTCCATGCCATAGATGCACAGGTAGGCTCCGCCGATACCGACGGCGTTTTCCGGAGTCCACGTGCGTGCCGGGTTGTACTTCGTCGTCACCAGGCGGTGTCGTGGGTCGAGTGGAGTTGCCACCGGAGCGCCCAAGTACACGTCACCGAGTCCGAGCACCATGTAGTCGGCGGCGAACACGGTGTCGAATACCTCTGCCACGGAATCGAGTCCGTTCATCCGGCGGATGAACTCGATGTTCCAGGGACACCACGGGGCGTCGGCGCGCACACCGTGCATGTATCGCTGGATCGCTTCCCTGGTCGACGGGTCGTCCCACGACAGCGGCAGCCGAACCTGGCGGCTGGGCACCACGAGTTCCGAGGCCGCGGGCAGATCGTCCTCGACCTCGGCGAGCAGTCCCATCAACGAATCAATCGACAGCACATCGGGATTCACCTTGACCTGCAACGAGCGGATGCCGGGGGTCAGATCGATCAGGCCTCGGGGCGCGATGGCCTCGACCCGCTGATGCAGGGCGTGCACCCGGGCTCGCAGAGTGAGGTCGAGCTTCATGTCGCCGTACTCGACGAGCACGTTGTCGTCGCCCGACCGGCGGTAGGTGACGCACGTGTCGGCGTCGCGCCGAGCGATGACGCCGTCGTCACCGTCACCTCCGGCGGAGAAGACCGCGGGCAGTGATGCGCGCCGGGCGAGGCCGAGCGATCCCAACGGCGCGGTGGCCGCGGCCTTCACAGGAACGAAGCGGATGGTGTCGCCGGGGCGCAGCTGGCCGAGCTTCCAGCGTTCGGCCGCGACAACGGTGACAGGACAGACGAATCCGCCCAGGCTGGGGCCGTCGGGGCCGAGCAGGATCGGGGTGTCGCCGGTGAAGTCCAATGCTCCGACGCTGTAGGCGTTGTCGTGGATGTTGGACGGGTGCAGTCCGGCCTCGCCGCCGTCGGCGCGAGCCCACTGCGGCTTGGGGCCGATCAGCCGGACTCCGGTGCGATCGGAATTGAAGTGCACCTCGTAGCGAGTGGCGTAGAGGGTGTCGATGTCGTCGCGGGTGAAGAACTCGGGCGCTCCGTGTGGGCCCTCGGTGACGGCAATGTCCCAGTTGGACGTCAGCACCGGCAGGTGTTCCATGGGGATGGGTCCGAGGACGGCGGAGTTGTCGGAGCGGCCGGCCAGTCCGATGATGTCGCCCTCGCCCAGGACGCCACCGCGATGTCCGCCGAACTTGCCGAGCGTGAATGTTGCTGCGCTGCCAAGGTAATCCTCGACGTCCAGGCCGCCCTGGATCAGTACGTACACCCGCAGTCCGTGGCCGGTGGTGGTGCCCACGTCCAGCTGTGCACCGGCGGGGACCAACACGGGTCGCCACTGCGGCACCGATCTTCCGTCGATGCGCACCGGCACTGCGGCACCGGTGACGCAGACGTAGGTGTCGGCGTCGAAGGTCAAAGCCGGCCCGGCCATGGTGGATTCGAGCCCCGGTGCACCCTCGGGGTTGCCGAGCGCGGTGTTGCCGAGCCGGAACGACAGATCGTCCATCGGTCCCGACGGCGGCACGCCCACCTTCCAGTAGCCGACGCGTCCCGGCCAGTCCTGCACCGTGGTGAGCATTCCAGGCCGCTGCACGGTCATCTTGGCGGCTGTACTCACCGCGTTCATGCCCCCGCCGACTCTCGCGTCACGATCATCTGCACCGCAGTGGGGTCGAACCCGTTGCAGGGGTTGTTGATCTGCGGGCAGTTCGAGACCAACACCAGGGTGTCGATCTCGGCGCGCAGCGAGAGCTTCTTGCCGGGGGCCGACAGACCGTCGACGATTCCGAGGGTGCCGTCGGCATCGACGGGGACGTTCATGAAGAAGTTGATGTTGGGGGCCAGGTCTCGCTTGCCGAGGCCCCACTTGGAACCTTCGATGAGGAAGTTCTCGACGCACGCGTGCTGGTGCTGGGTGTGGTGGCCGTAGCGCAGGGTGTTCGATTCCTTGGAGCACGCACCGCCGACGGTGTCGTGGTTGCCGACCTCGTCCCGGACGATCGTCATCAACGGAGTCGAATCATCGGTGCGCAGAACGGTTCCGGTGGTGAGGAACAGGTTCTGCTGCGCGGTGACCGTCGCTGCTGCGGAGTACCGGAGCGAGTGGTCGTGTGCGCTGTACAGGAGAGTGTCGACGGCCTGATTGCCGTAGAGGTCGACGATGGTCAGGATGTCACCGGCTTCGACGATGGCGGACCAGGGACCGAACGCGGGGGCGATCTCGTCTCGTACGATCGTAGTCTCGAGGGTGCTGGTGGTCATTGCGCTGCCTTCCATGCGTTCTCGGTGTTCTGCACTGCGCGCTGGTATTCCGGTTCTGTGTTGTCGAGGGCGAGTAGCTCTTCGGGTGCCTTCCAGGCCAGTACGTCGAGCGTCGTTGTGGGGTACTCGGGGCTGGGGTCGAGTGGGTGAGCGGTGTTGACGAGCAACACGATCACCGGCAAGTGGATGAGCAGATCCATCGAGCGGCCGGGTCCGGCCGAGCCGGTGCTGACGAGGCTCCCGTCCGCTTCGACGGTGACGCCGTGGAAGAACGACAGTGACGGTGCGACGTCCCGCGGTTCGAGTCCGTGCTTGGCTGCGGCGAGGGTGAACAGTTCACGCCCTGCAGGGGCCGGCGAATGTGGTCCGCTCACTCCGTATTTCGCGGTGTTGGTCGCCGAGGACGTCGTGCCGCACAGTGCGTCGTGGTGGCCGGAGGTGTCGTCGACGATGGTCGCCAGCACGCGGCCCTGGTCCGAGAGCAGGGGATGGCCTGCGCTCAGGTACGCCTGCCACGGAACCTTGACGGTGTCGGCGGTGTTGAGCCGTTCCCACGGCGCGTCGACGCGGTAGAGCAGCAGGTTGGCGCAGGCGTCACCGTCGACGTCGACGAGTCGCAGCCGTGTTCCGCGAGCCAGGACCTTGGTGGTGTAGCTGCCGCCAGGCACCGATTCGGCCCACGTGAGCTCCGAGACACCCTCCGGTGCTGTGGGTGCGGGCGCGACGGTCGCCTGGGATCGTGCGTGTTCCTTGGCGGAATACGTTGTTGCGGTGCTCATGGTTCAGGCTCCGATCGTGACGGGCTTCGGGTGGGCTTTGCCGTGGGGCAGGCAGGCGATACCCACGACGATCACTGCGAGGACGGTCAGTGGTGCGGCCCATCGCAGCAGTGGGAATTCACCCGTGGGGTCGAAGATCTCGGCTCGCGGCCACGACAGGTTGACCACCATGAGTCCGCCGTAGAAAACTGCGGCGATGTTGACGGGCAAGCCGAGTCGGCCGAGTGTGAAGAGCTTCTCGCCGTCGCTGTCCTTCTGCACTCCGCCGTGCGGCCAGCCCTTGAGTCGCTGGATCAGCAGCGGGACGGTCACCATCATGTACGCGAGGTAGATCAGCACGATGCAGACGCTCGAAAGCGTGGTGAAGATCGCGGAGTTGCCGACGTTGACCGCCAGGATCGCGATGCAGGCTAGGCCGATGAGCACCGAGGGTGCGATGGGAGTTCCAGTGCGTGAGTTGACCTTTGCCAAGGCAGCGGACGCGGGAAGGCGACCGTCGCGGGCCATCGAGAACATCAGCCGCGAGGCCGCGGTCTGAATGGCGAGCGTGCAGATGAACACGGCAATGGCGACGTCCACGAGCAGGACCTTGCCCCACGGGGACGTGAGGATCGAGTCGATGACGTACGGAAGGCCCTGGGTCGCAAGCTGACCGTCGGTGAGGCTCGGTGCGGCCATCAGTGCGCCGACGATCATCAGGCCACCGCCGAGTGCCGATGCCGACAGGGCGAGGCGGATGGTGCGCGGTGCGACGCGTCGGGGATTGCGGGTTTCCTCGGCGAGCTCGCCGGCCGAACCGAAGCCGACCATGACGTAGGCGGCCATCAGTCCCGAGACGATCCAGGCCCCGATGTAGCCGGGATCGGCTCCGGCACTTCCGGTGTCGAAGACCACCTGCGGTCCGCGCTCGGCGTGGGTGAAGAACACCAGCACCAGGGCGATGACGCCGGCGATTTCGCAGGTGACACCGATGCTGTTGATGCGCGACATCCAGTTCACACCGATGCAGTTGATGAAGGTGGTGAGTACCAGCAGAATCGACCCAAGCACAACGGCATTCGCCGCACCGCTGGGGGAGGTGAGTGCGGTGTCCTCGCCGATCAGCTGGAACCCGCCCCAGATGCTGGGGAGCACCACCTGCAACGCGATGGCGGCGGCGGAAGCGGTGACGATCTGCGCGATGATCATGAACCACCCGGCGAACCAGCCGACCAGTTCACCGCCCATGCGCCGCGACCAGTGGTAGATGGCACCCGAGATGGGATAGCGGGCCGCGAGTTCGGCGAAGTTGAGGGCCACCATGAACTGGCCGAGGAACACCAGCGGCCAGGTGAGAAAGAAGGCCGGGCCGCCGAAGCTGAAGCCGAGGCCGAAGAGCTGGAAGATGGTGGTCAGAATCGAGACGAACGAGAATCCGGCAGCGAACGACGCGTACTTGCCGAGGCTGCGGTGCAGCTGCTGGTCGTAACCGAGGGCAGCAAGATCCGAATGGTCCGAGGTGCGGACCGGTTCCGAACCCGCGCCGGGGGCCGGCAATGTTGTCGAGCTCATCGTGTCTCCTACTGGCGAGGTGGGTGGTGAGTGACCGCCCGCTGCATCGCCGAGGCGGGTTTCTGTCAGTTGATAGTTTTCTGCACCGCCGTTCCCGCGCGGTGTCCGTCGTGAAACAAGCTCGTTTCGTCTATTTCGATCAGATGACAGAAATCTCACCGTCACGTGGACCTGACAGGATGCAGTCATGACCGGCGCAGGCAGACCACGGCTGAGCACAAAGAAGCGGGCAGGAGACACCGCCCGCGAGGAAATCCTCGACGCAGCGGCCGAGTTGTTCACCACTCGCGGCTTCACCAACACCTCGACTCGCGTCATCGCCGACGCCGTCGGATTGCGTCAGGCCTCGCTCTATCACCACTTCGCGACCAAGGACGACATCCTCGACGCACTTCTCAGCGGCACCGTCGACGCGCCGTTGGCCGTTGCGCAGCGAATCCGTGATTCCGGGGCCGATGCCTCGACCCAGATGTACGCGCTCGCCTACTTCGACGCCGGGCAGCTCGCCGCGTCCACCTGGAATCTGGGCGCGCTCTACCTGCTGCCCGAGCTGCGCAGCGAGCGCTTCGAGACCTTCCGCGACCATCGGTACACGCTGATGAGTCTGTATGCGGCCATCGCGTCGGACACGTTGGGTCAACTCGACTCCGAGCGTCGACCGGGCACGGAAGACCTGCCGTTTCGCCTGGTGGAGACCGTGGTGAACGCGCGTGCCGACCGCGAGAACGGACGCCGCGACCCGACGGCGGATGCGGCGGGGATCGCCGAGGCCGCCCTGCGGGTGCTCGGCTGGACAGGTGATGTCACGGCGCTGCACCGGAGTGCGGAAACCCTGCTCGAGGCGGTCGTCGGAATAGTCGAGGATCGTCGGTCCTTGCATTCGACATGACGTCCATAGCAATAGTCGGAGCAGGTGCAGGTCTCGGAGCAGCAGTGGCGCGTAAGTTCGGCGCGCAGGGCTTCTCGGTCGGTCTCATCTCCCGCAACCAGTCCCGTGTCGACTCGCTCGCTGATCAGCTGGTGGCCGACGGTATATCCGCCAAGGGCTTCGCCGCCGACGTGCGCGACCCGGCCTCGATCGCCGCGGCCTTGGAGCAGGTCACCGAAACGCTCGGCCCCATCGAGGTGCTGCAGTACAGCCCGCTTCCGCAGAAGGACTTCATGCGGCCCGTGCTCGAGACCACCCCGGCAGACATGGTGGGCCCGGTCGAGTTCTCCATCTACGGATCGATCGCTGCCGTCCATCAGGTGCTACCGGGAATGCGATTCCTCGGCAAGAACAAAGGCACGATCCTGTTCGTCAACGGCGGCTCTGCGGTGAAGCCCGGTCGTACGGTCACCGGCACGTCCATCGCGTTCGCGGGCCAGGCCGCATATGCGCAGCTGCTCAACGAGGAGTTGGCCGACGAGGGAATTCAGGTGTCGCAGTTGATCATCGGTGGTGCCATCGATGGCAGCGATCCGAAGAAGAGCCCCGAGGCTCTCGCCGAGCAGCTGTGGAGCCTGCACACCGAACGGGACAGGTTCCGGGTTCAGGTCGCCACGGACTGACTAGGCTTGCCGGCATGACATCGCTGCCCGACTGGGCTCAGGGCCTGGACCTTGCACCCCACCCGGAGGGTGGTTGGTTTCGCGAGACCTGGCGCAGCGAGATCACGATTCCACAGATATCTCTGCCCGACGTTTATCCCGGTCCCCGCGCGGCAGGAACGGCAATCCTGTTCCTGCTGATGCCCGGTCAGCAGTCGGCCTGGCACACCGTCCGCGGCACCGAGATGTGGCTGTACCACCGAGGCAGTCCAGTGAAGCTGGACCTCGGCGGCGCAGGGGACAAGCTGGGTGACGCGACCTCGCTGCTGGTTGCGCCCGAATCCCCGCAGCAGATCGTGCCACCGTTAGTGTGGCAGCGGGCGCAGCCGGTGGGCGACGAGCCGAGCCTGGTGAGCTGCATCGTCACTCCCGGATTCGATTTCGAGGATTTTCGGCTCGTGGACTCCCATGGGTAGGAAGCGCGAGTCCGCTGGAGGCCTGAAGCCCGGACTATTCGAAATCGATTCCGGCACCTGTGAATTGGTCCGCGATACATTCTCCGCCGATGGGTGGGTCGTCAACGTCAACGATGTTCCCAGTTCGCACATCGACATGAACGACCCCACCGTCCTCGAATTCGAGTACATGCGGTGGATTTCGGGACTGGTTCGTGCGCAGTGGGATTCGAGCTTCCCGCTGAGAGCGCTGCATCTGGGCGGCGGAGCCTGCACGCTGGCCCGCTCGTTCACCGCCGAATTCCCCGGTGCGCGTCAGGTGGTGGTGGAGCTCGACGGCAGGCTCTCGGAATTGGTCCGCGAGTGGTTCGACCTCCCGCGGGCACCGCTGCTCCGCATCCGCGTCGGCGAAGCGCGGGCCGTCACCGAGACGCTCAGCGAGAACAGCCGTGACCTGATCGTGCGAGATGTGTTCGCGGGAGCGGTAACTCCAGCCCCGTTGCTCACCGCCGAATTCACCGAGCATGTCCGACGCGTCCTCTCACCCGGCGGCATGTACGTCGTCAACTGCGGTGACCGCCGGGACCTGTCGCTCGCGAAGCAGGAGGCGTCGACCATCGGAAGCATATTTCCTCACACGGCGATCGTCGCGGATCCGGCGATGCTCAAGGGCAGGCGTTACGGCAATATCATCATCGCCGGCAGCGATGTCCCGATCGGGGATTCCCCGGCATTGGCCCGTGAACTACTCGGCGGCGCAGTTCCGGCGCACGTGTGGCTGACCGAGGAAGTGCAGTCCTTCGCTCGTGACGCCAGGGTATTGAAGGATTAGGGCGCTGGAACGTTGCTCGCGAGATCCTTCGCCAGTCGCTCGGCCGCCGAGATCAGCAGCGGTACGAACTGTTCGGCCGATTCGAGGGTGACCCGAGCCGAGGGCCCCGCGATGGACATCGCCGTGAGCGTCGGAGCGCCGAGCACCGGGACGGCGAAGCAGCGCACGCCCACTTCCTGCTCACCGTCGTCGACGGCGTAACCGCGTTCGCGGATCACGGCGAGGTCTGCGAGTAGGGCGTCGAGTGTGGTGATGGTGTTGACGGTCCGCGGGGCCATGCCCAGGCGACCGACGATCGCGCGGACGGCATCGTCGTCCAACTGCGACAGCAGCGCCTTGCCGACGCCGGTGGAATGCGGCAGCACGCGCTGACCCACCTCGTTGAACATCCGCATCGCGTGCTCGGACGGCACCTGCGCGACGTACACCGCCATGTCGTCCTCGAGAAACGCCATGTTGGACGTTTCGTGGGTTATCCGGACCAGCTCCGCGAGATACGGCTTGGCCCATCCACCGATGAGCTTGGAGGCGCTGTCTCCCAATCGAATGAGCTTGGTGCCCAATGCATATCGGCGTGACGGTAAGCGCCTGACGTAGCCCAGGGAGACGAGGGTCCCGATCAGTCGGTGCACCGTGGGCATCGGCAGATCGGTCGCCTCGGCCAGTTCGCTGATCCCGATGGATCCGCCGGAGGCTGCCATGATGTCGAGCAGCTCGAACGCGCGCTCCACGGACTGCACCCCGCCACCTGCCGCCACAGTCCACCTCGCACCGTCGTAGTCGTACCCGTCCCGAAGGACTCTACTGGTGATGCCGGGTCGCCACCGGCGGTGCAGCGGTTACCACCGAGGGTGAGGGCTTCTGGCCCTTCGTGATGACGTTGAACAGGATGTTCAGCACGACGGCAACGATGCTCGCGGCGCTGATGCCCGAGTCGAGCACCACGTGGACCCAGTCGGGGAAGGCCGCATAGAAGCCGGGCACGGCGATGGGAATGACACCGAATCCGATGGCCACCGCCACGATGACGAGGTTGAGGTTGCCGTCGAACTCGACCCTGGACAGCGTCCGGATGCCGCTTGCCGCCACCGAGCCGAACAACACGATGCCCGCACCGCCGAGTACCGGCAGCGGCACCGACGCCACCACGAGCCCGAGAACGGGAAAGAGTCCGAGGAACAGCAGCACCGAGCCGCCGGCTGCGACGACGTAGCGACTCTTGATACCGGTGACGGCCACGAGCCCGACGTTCTGGGCGAACGCACTGGCCGGGAAGGTGCCGAACACGGGAGCGATGGTGGTGGCGACCATGTCTGCTCGCAGGCCGTCGCCGACGCGTCGAGCATCGACGTCGGTGCCCACGATTTCACCGACGGCCAGGATGTCGGCGGTGGTCTCGGTCATGATCACCAGGATGACGACGACCATCGACATGATGGCTGCCATCTGGAATGTCGGTGCTCCGAACGCGAACGGCTCGGGGAAGCTGAAGATGGCACCGTCACTCACACCGGAGAAATCGGCCTTGCCGACCAGGACCGCGAACACCGTGCCGACGATGATGCCGATGAGGATCGACAGGCGCGAGAGCGTGCCCTGTACGAGCCTGCTGACGAGCAGAACCACCACGAGGCTGAATGCCGCGAGACCGATGTTGGACATCGAGCCCCAGTCGGTGGCCTGTTGATCACCGCCCATGGCCCACCGAACCGCAACGGGCAGTAGGGAGATGCCGATGACGGTGATGATCGTGCCGGTCACCACCGGTGGGAAGAAGCGAACGATCTCGCTGAAGAACGGGGTGATGAGGATGCCGATCGCGCCGGCGGCGATGATGGCTCCGAACACCGAGTTCAGCCCGCCCGGGCCGCTCGCGATAGCCACCATAGTCGACACCGACGCGAACGAAATACCCTGTACCAGAGGTAGCTTGGCACCGAAGTACGGCAGTCCCAGCGTCTGAAGCAACGTGGCGGCTCCGCTGACGAACAACGCGGCCGAGACCAGCAGTGCGATCTCGGTGCCGGTCAATCCCGCTGCGCCGCCGACGATCAGGGGTGGTGCGATGACACCGCCGTACATCGTCAGGATGTGCTGCAATCCGTAGACGTACGACCTGCCGATCGACAACCGCTCGTCCTCGGGACGGGCGGGGTCGTGCGGCGCATGAGTCTTGGTCGGCGTGCGTTTCGTCAGCTTCATGTCGGCGCTCCTAGCAGAATCCGGGCACGGTATCCCAGGCGCGGCCTGCGTCCGGGGCATCGTCGCGTTCCACCGTGGCCTCGATCAGACCGTAGGGGCGATCCGCGACGTAGAAGACCTCACCGGGGTTGTCGAGTCCGAACGGCTCGAGGTCGACGAGGAAGTGGTGGATGTTGGGCATCGAGAACTTGATCTCGCCGATCTCCGGGTGTGCTTCGAGAACCTGCTTACCCATCTGGAACAGGCTCTGCTGCAACGCAAGAGAGTGAGTGGACGCGAAGGCGTCGAGCATGATCGAACGGACGTCGTCGAAGGTCTTGTCGAAATCGAGCTCGGTGGTGAGGTACCGCCAGCGGGCGCTGACCGAGGTGGCCAGGATTCGGTCCGTGGTTTCCTTCAGCGTGGTGTAGCGATCGTTCGGGTAACCCCAGAATTCCGACGCCGTCGAGTTGAGGACCACGAGATCGCTGATTCCGGAGACGATGGAGATGTCGTCGCCGTCGACCGTGACGATGGTGTTCCGCTTCTCGTCGCTCGCCTTGACGAAGGAATGGTCGTATCCGTCTTCCCCGTTCGCGATACGCGACCACTGGTACTGCTCGATTCCCCAGCGTCCACCGGTGATCCAATCGAAGTTGCCGGTGAAGTGCGCGCCGAGACGGAGTGCGAAGTTCTCGATCGCGCCGATGCCGTCGCGGGCGAAGGCATAGACGGTGTTCTTCTGGGTGTCGGTCGCGACGACGTGTGCGTTGTCGCCTTCGATGTGGACGGCGTCGAGGTCGCCGCGCAGTTGGGAGGTGACGCTGACGTCGGTGATCCGGTGGCGGGGCGTCTCGCGGTCGATGCGGACGAGTCTGCATTCGGCTTTGCCGTACTGGTTTGCTCCGAGCACGATGGTCATTGTTTCTAGCTCCCTCGATAGGTGGTGAAAGCGAACGGGCTCAACAGAAGTGGGATGTGATAGTGCTGGTCGGGTGCGGTGATCTCGAAGGTGACGACAACTTCGGGGTGAAAGCACGCGGTGTTCTGCGCCGCGAAGTACGCACCGGTGTCGAAGGTGAGGCGATAGGTTCCGGGCGTCAGTTCACTCGGCCCGAGCGAGGAGACTCTGCCCTGTTCGTCGGTGACGGACTGTGCAACCGCGTTGCCGTCAGTATCGTTCAGTTGGATCGAGAGTCCTTGTGCAGGAACACCTCTCGCGGCGTCAAGTACGTGGGCGGTGACATGACTCGTCATTCGTCCAGGCTTCCTGTCGCGCGCAATGCCGCGATCTCTCGCAGTTCGTGCTCGACGACCGCAGCTTCGGTCCGACGATCGTTGCCGAGCCGGCTGTCCAGGGCCTTCAGAACGTCGTGCGCGTCGCGGCCGGCTGCCCTGATCAGGAACACCTGCCCGAAGCGCCTCTCGTAGGCCAGGTTCCCGGCCCGAAGACGTTGTTCGACGCTCTCGTCCGAGACGTCCACGCCGGATTGCTCGGTGCTCGCATGGCGCGCGCTGGCATCGTCACCCTCCGGCCGTTCGCCGATACGGGGATGCACCGCGAGTGCTCGGTGTACTTCGTCGGCCGTCAGTGGAGATGCGGCGTGGGTGATGGCGTGGCGAAGGGACCGGTCGTCGGCGAACGGTCGGTGCCGCAGAACCTCGTCCACCCAACGGGGAACGTCCAGGCAGAGTGACAGTATTCGAGCAGCTTCGGCCTCGGGAGCCTCGTTCAATTCGGTCGTCGCGTCGAGACCGCGTACTTCTAATTCCGCATTACGAAATGTTGATTCCACTAATTGAGCGTGACACCGATCACAACCGGTGTCAAGAGTCGATGTGCAGGCCGCTGCGCGAGGGTGCTGTCGTGTTGCAGCAGCGCCCCTTTGGGCGCACAGGCCCACCCCGGGTCTTGACAGGACCACGTGGCGCACGCCACACTCGGTCGAACAAACGGAATTGTTATTCCGCATTATGGACTTTCAGACGGTTCGCTCGACTCCGAAAGGAACGACTACATGACGGAGCTCTTCTGCAATGGCGGTGCCATGCGCGGCGGCAGCCTGCACCACAACGTCTCCTCGCACCCGTTCGTGGGCACGGTGCGCACCACACCCATCTACCGGTTCTTCTCCGTACGGGACGAATTTCCGGCGCTGTTGCTCGATCACACCGCCGGTGCGGCCATCGAGGGCGAGCTGTACGACATTCCGCTCGACGACATCCGTACGGCATTCCTCCCGGACGAACCGCCGGAGCTCGAGCTCACCGTCGTTGCGCTCGAGGACGGGCGTTCCGTCCTCGGCGTCGGCCTCCGCCCCGGGGTGCTCGACGCGCAACCGGATGAGCTGACCGACATCACCTATGCCGGCAGCTGGCGTCGATACCGCGGACTGCCGCAACCACAGAACTGAAAGGCACTGCGCATGAACCCCTTTGCTGATTCCCGACTTCAGTACACCGTGAACTGTTCCATTCTCTTCACCGATGTGCCTCTGCTCGATCGCCCGCAGCGTGCCCGCGACGCGGGGTTCGACGCCGTCGAATTCTGGTGGCCGTTCTCGAACCCGGTCCCGTCCGATGCCGACGTCGATGCATTCGTCTCGTCCGTCCGAGATGCGGGCGTACAGCTGACCGGATTGAACTTCGCGGCGGGAGACATGCCCGCCGGAGATCGCGGGATCCTCTCCGATCCAGCGCAAAGGCAGGCGTTCCGCGACAACATCGACGTCACCGTCGGAATCGGCGAGCAACTGGGCACCCGGGCCTCCAACGCCCTGTACGGCAACCGCGTCGACGGTGTGGATCCGCTGGATCAGGACGAGGTCGCCATCGAGAACCTGGCCGCCGCAGGCAGAGCTGCAGCGAAGTTCGGCGGCGTCGTGCTGGTGGAACCCGTCAGCGGTGCGCCCGCATACCCGTTGAAGTCTGCCGCCGGTGCCGTCGCAACCATCAGGCGTGTCGCCCGTGAGCAGGACGTATACAACCTGCGCCTGCTCGCCGACCTGTACCACCTCGCCGTCAACGGAGAAGACGTTCCCGCAGCACTCGAGGCCCACCACGCCCTGATCGGGCACGTGCAGATCGCCGACTCCCCGGGCCGCGGTGAGCCGGGAACCGGCAGCCTCGATCTCGGCGGACAGCTCACCGGTCTGGCAGCACGGGGTTACGACGGCTACGTCGGACTCGAATACAAAGCCACCCAACAAGACGCATTCGCCTGGCTCGACTCGGCCCGCGTCACCACTACCAAGTAGGGAATTTTCATGAGCACCATTGCATTCATCGGCCTCGGGATCATGGGCAGCCCCATGTCCGTTCATCTCGCCAAGGCAGGCCACCAGGTGGTCGGCTACAACCTCACGCCCGATCGCACCGGCCCCCTCGTCGAAGCCGGTGGTACCGCGGCCGACTCGATCGCCAAGGCCGTCCACGACGCCGACATCGTCGCGATCATGGTCCCCGACTCTCCGGATGTCCAGGACGTTCTCGCCGGTGAAGGCGGGGTGTTCGACAATGCCCGACGCGACGCGCTGATCATCGACTTCTCGAGCATCCGTCCCGACGTCACCGCCACCTTGGCAGCCGACGCGTCCGCGCGCGGGTTCCGTATCCTCGACGCCCCGGTCTCCGGTGGCCAGGCCGGTGCCGAAAACGCGACTCTGTCGATCATGGTCGGTGGCAGCGCGGACGACTTCGCCACGGCCAAGCCGATTCTCGATGTCGTCGGTAAGACCGTCGTGCACGTGGGTCCGAGCGGATCCGGGCAGACGGTCAAGGCGGCCAACCAGTTGATCGTGGCCGGCAACATTCAGGTGCTCGCCGAGGCGATCGCGTTCCTCGAGGCCTACGGCGTCGATCTGGCTGCGTCGGTGGAGGTTCTCGGCGGCGGCCTCGCCGGTTCGGCTGTACTCAACCAGAAGGCGCAGAAGATGCTGGACCGCTCGTTCGAGCCTGGCTTCCGCATCGACCTGCACCACAAGGATCTCGGAATCGTCACCTCGGCTGCGCGGGAAGCGGGCGTCGTGATTCCGATGGGCGCAGTGCTGGCGCAGCTGATGGCCTCCGCCCGCGCCAACGGCGATGGTGGACTGGATCATTCGGCACTCTATCGTGGTGTCGCTCGGCTCTCGGGTAAGGACAACTGACATGGCCAGGATGCGCGCGGCCGATGCCGCAGTGAAGATTCTCGAACTCGAAGGTGCAACAACCGCATTCGGCCTGCCCGGTGCTGCGATCAACCCGTTCTACGCGGCGATGCGCAATCACGGTGGCATCCGCCACGTGCTGGCCCGCCACGTCGAAGGGGCCTCGCACATGGCGGAGGGCTTCACCCGGGCCGCACCGGGAAACATCGGCATCTGTATCGGAACATCCGGTCCGGCCGGTACCGACATGATCACCGGCCTGTACTCGGCCATGGCCGACTCGATTCCGATCCTCGCCATCACCGGCCAGGCCCCGGTCGCGCGGCTGCACAAGGAGGACTTCCAGGCCGTCGACATCGCGTCGATCGCGGCACCCGTCACCAAGATGGCGATGACGGTGCTCGAACCGGCGCAGGTTCCCGGTGCATTCGCGCAGGCGTTCCATCTGATGCGGTCCGGTCGCCCCGGTCCGGTGTTGATCGACCTGCCCATCGACGTGCAGTTGGCCGAGATCGACTTCGATCCCGACACGTACCAGTCGCTGCCCGTGCACAAGCCCGTCGCCTCGCGTGCTCAGGCCGAGAAGGCCATCGACATGCTCCTCGCTGCCGAGCGCCCGTTGATCGTGGCCGGCGGCGGAATCATCAACGCCGATGCGTCGGACTTGCTCGTGCAGCTCGCCGAGATCCTCGACGTACCGGTCATCCCGACGTTGATGGGCTGGGGCACCATCCCGGACGATCACCGCCTCGCCGCGGGAATGGTCGGTCTGCAGACCGCGCACCGATACGGCAACGCAACGCTGCTGGCCTCGGACTTCGTGCTCGGCATCGGAAACCGTTGGGCCAACCGGCATACCGGTGGACTCGACACCTACCGCAAGGGGCGGAAGTTCGTCCACGTCGACATCGAACCGACCCAGATCGGACGCGTCTTCGCACCGGACTACGGCATCATCTCCGACGCCAAGGCGGCTCTCGAGCAGCTCGTTGCCGTCGCCGAAGAGCGTCGTGCCGCAGGGTCTCTGCGTGATCTGTCCGGTTGGGTCGACGACTGCGCGACGCGCAAGCGCACGATGCATCGGCGCACGCACTTCGACAACGTGCCGATCAAGCCGCAGCGCGTGTACGAGGAGATGAACAAGGTCTTCGATCGCGATACCCGCTACATCAGCACCATCGGGCTCTCACAGATCGCGGGCGGTCAGTTCCTGCACGTCTACTCCCCTCGCAACTGGATCAACTGCGGGCAGGCCGGCCCGCTCGGCTGGACCATTCCCGCGGCACTGGGTGCGGTGGCTGCCGATCCCAAGGCGAATGTCGTTGCACTGTCCGGAGATTACGACTTCCAGTTCATGATCGAGGAGCTGGCCGTCGGTGCGCAATTCAATCTGCCGTACGTGCATGTGGTGGTGAACAACTCGTACCTCGGGCTGATCCGGCAGGCGCAGCGCGCGTTCGACATGGACTTCTGCGTGCAGTTGGGATTCGACAACATAAACCATCAGGACACCGTGGACACTCAGCCCGGCATCCCCAAGGGCTATGGCGTCGACCACGTGCAGGTCGCAGAAGGTCTGGGGTGCAAAGCGCTTCGTGTTACCGAGCCCGAGCTCATCGGTGAGGCGCTCGTGCGGGCCAGGACTCTGGCCAACGAGCACAAGGTTCCCGTCGTCGTGGAAATCATTCTGGAGCGGGTCACCAACATCTCGATGGGTACCGAGATCGACAACGTCGGTGAGTTCGAGGAACTGGCCAACACGTCGGCGGACGCGCCCACCGCGCTACTCCTGCTGGACTAGAGATGACGCGAATTCTGCTGGCTCCCGACAAGTTCAAGGGTTCGCTGTCCGCGGCCGAGGTCGCTCGGGCGTTGGCCGACGGTCTGGTGTCGGTCGACCCGTCGCTCGAGACGGTGTGCCTACCCGTCGCCGATGGGGGTGACGGCACCGTCGATGCTGCCGTCACCGCCGGGTGGGACCGGGTGGCCGTCACGTGCTCGGGACCGACCGGTGAGCCGGTCGATACGTCGTATGCCCGTCGTGGTGATACTGCCGTCGTCGAACTCGCCTCGGCGGTCGGGCTCGAGCTCCTGCCGGGCGGTCGCTCGGATGCGCTGGGAGCCAGCACGTTCGGCCTGGGCACCGTCATCGCGCACGCGCTCGGGTCCGGCGTCGGGTCCGTTTCAGGTGCGCGGCGCATCGTCGTCGGGCTCGGGGGCAGCGCATCCACCGACGGCGGTGCGGGCATGCTGACGGCGCTGGGGGCACGCATCCTCGACGCCGACGGCAACGATGTCGCGCGCGGTGGCGGAGCGTTACGTGGCGCGGTACAGCTGGACGTGTCCGGTCTCTTGCCGTCGGTTCGGAACGCGGTGTTCGAGCTGGCCTGCGACGTCGACAACCCTTTGCTCGGCCGGACCGGAGCAGCAGCGGTCTACGGGCCACAGAAGGGTGCCAGACCGCAGGAATTGATGTACCTCGAACACGCAATGCGGCAGTGGGCGCATCTGGTGCGCAACGCAATCGGACGGGATGCCAGTGGTATCGCCGGCACCGGTGCGGCAGGTGGCACTGCGTTCGGAGCCATCGCTGTACTCGGTGCGGTTGCCAAGCCCGGTATCGACACCGTGCTCGAGCTGATCGACTTCGCCGGTGCCCTGGCCGGAGCAGATCTGGTCGTCACCGGCGAGGGCTCACTAGACGAGCAGAGCCTCTACGGCAAGGCACCCATCGGTGTCGCGCACGCAGCGCGTGAAGCGGGTGTTCCGGTGATCACCGTCGCGGGGCGCAGCGTCATCGGCCTGGACCGCCTGCGCACTCACGGGATCGTTGCCTCCTATGCGTTGTCCGAGCTCGAGCCGGACCCTCGAATCTCCATGCGCGACGCGGCAACTCTGCTCCGCCACGTCGGCCGCAACATTGCCACCACACTCTCCCCTGTTTCGGAAGGACTCTCATGAGCACCACGCACTTCACCTCGCTGACCGATCTCGCGTCCCGAGCCTTCGGCGGCAGCGTCTCGGCCGCGAACGACGAACTGTTCGCCCAGCGCGAGAACCTGATCAAGCCCGACGCTCCGCTGTTCGATCCGGCGGACTTCGGCCACAAGGGAAAGGTGTACGACGGGTGGGAGACTCGACGTCGTCGTGACGAGGGTGGGAACGACTGGGCGATCGTACGTCTCGGCGCGCCGGGCATCGTGCACGGCGTTGTGGTCGACACCGCACACTTCACCGGCAACTACCCGCCGTTCGTTTCCATCGAAGCGGCATCGATCGAGGGCTACCCGTCCATCGACGATGTGCTGGAGGCGGAGTGGCACACCATCGTGGACAAGTCTGCGGCAGTGGGTGATACAGCGAATACCTATGAGGTGGCGGATCGGCACCGGTGGACGCACGTACGTCTGTCCATCTACCCGGACGGCGGTGTGGCTCGGTTCCGCGTGCACGGTGAGGTCGTGCAGGACCCTCGCTTCCTCGGGGGGACCATCGACCTGCTCGCCGCGGAGAACGGTGCCCGGCTGACCGACTGTTCGGATGCCTTCTATTCGTCCCCCGCCAACATCATCCTGCCCGGACGTGCCCGGAATATGGGCGAGGGCTGGGAGAACTCCCGTCGTCGCAACGGCGGCAACGACTACGCGGTCTTCGCACTCGCGGCACCCGGCGCACCCCGGCACGTCGAGGTCGACACGAGCTACTACGTCGGCAACGCACCGGGGTGGGTTCGACTCAGCGCCATCGATTCTCGTCGCCGACACAGCACCGATCCGACGGCGTGGACCGAGATTCTTGCGCGCACCGCGGTGCAGCCGGACACGCGTCACCGCTTCCTGCTGAACGAGACGGAGGCGTACACACACCTACGGCTCGATGTGTACCCCGACGGCGGTTTGTCTCGGTTGCGGTTGTTCGGCGAGCTCGACGCCGACGCCCTCGACGCGGCAGATGTCGCATGGAAGTCCTCCGAGCTCCAGGCTGTCTCCAGTGCAGTCTGATCTGGTTCTTCGCGCCGCTCGCGCCGTGATCGGCGGACAAGAGGTCTCAGCGTCGATCTCTGTCCGGGACGGCCTGATCGTGGCTATCGATTCCTACGATGTGGATGCTTCGGCGGCTGCTGGGACGGTGGTCGAGCTCGGGCCGGACGAGGTTCTGCTGCCCGGGTTGGTCGATACCCACGTGCACGTCAACGAGCCGGGGCGCACCGAGTGGGAGGGGTTCGCCAGCGCTACACGGGCGGCCGCGGCGGGTGGCATCACGACCATCGTCGATATGCCGCTCAACAGCATTCCCCCGACGGTCGATGTTGCCTCTCTGGAGATCAAGCGCCGGGTGGCGGCCGATCAGTCATTGGTCAACGTGGGATTCTGGGGCGGTGCAATTCCCGGAAACGTCGACCAGCTGCGGCCGTTGCACGACGCAGGGGTCTTCGGATTCAAGTGCTTCCTGCTGGCGTCGGGTGTGGACGAGTTCCCGCCGCTGACAATTCCGGAGCTGGAGAAGGCTCTGATCGAGATCGCGTCGTTCGACGGTCTGATGATCGTGCATGCGGAGAACGCCGAGGTCATCGCCGAGGCCCCGTCCGCGGCGGGTCGTGAGTACTCGGGTTTCCTCGAATCGCGCCCTCGGGCGGCCGAGAATCGGGCCATCGAGCAGGTGATCGAGCTGTCCCGTCAGACAGGGTGTCGGGTGCACATTCTGCATCTGTCGAGCGCGGATGCGTTACCGATGATTGCGGCGGCAAAGCGTGACGGCGTGCGGGTGACTGTCGAAACATGCCCGCACTACCTGTGTTTCGACGCCGAGGACGTGCCGGCGGGGGCGACCCAGTTCAAGTGCTGCCCGCCGATCCGCGAGGCCGGCAACCGAGAGGCGCTGTGGCAAGGCCTGCTCGACGGCACGATCGACACCATCGTCACCGACCACTCTCCCTGCACCCCCGACCTCAAGCGGTTCGACACCGGAGATTTCGGCGATGCCTGGGGTGGCATCGCGTCGCTGCAAGTGTCACTAGCTGCGGTGTGGACCGAGGCGCGATCCCGCGGTTGTGCACTGACCGACATCGTGCGATGGATGGCAACCAATACGGCCGACCAGGTGGGCATGACGGATCGAGGGCGCATCGAAATCGGCAGCACTGCAGACCTTGTGGCTTTCGCGCCCGACGAGAAATTCACCGTCGACGTCGCGCAGCTGTACCACCGCAACCCGGTCACTGCTTACGACCGACTGGGCTTGTCAGGTGTGGTGCGACGGTCATGGATCTCAGGTTCGGAATCCTCGACGGGGCGTCTGCTGTCGCGGGACTAGAACGGCGGTGCTGCCGTGTCGTCCGTCTCGGGTTGTTGGTTGTCGGGTGGGTTGGGGTAGGCGATGATGCCGGATCGTCTGGGTTTGGTGGGGATGTGTGGTCTGAGGTCGTTGCCGGCGATGGGTAGTGCTGTTCCGTTGGCGGGCAGGGTGATTCGGGTGGTCTTCGAGGTGGAGGTCCACAGGATCGCGCCGCCGGGCAGCATGACGGCTTTCCAGTAGCCGGCGGTTTTGACGCTGTGGTGGAACTCGCACAGGCATTGAAGGTTGTTGACGGTGCTCCAGCCGCCGCCGAGTGGGTTGGCGTGATCGAACGGGATCACGTGGTCGAGTTGGCAGCGGTCCGCGGGTCGGTGGCAGCCGGGGAAGCGGCAGTGTCGGTCGCGCAGGCGTACTGCCGCGGTGGTGAGTGCGTCGGGTCGGTAGATCAGGGCGCGGTCGGTCAGTGGGTCGCGTGCGACGGATGTGCCGAGGGTGGGGTCGGCGGCGATGGCGGCTTCGAGTGCCGCGGCCAGTGAGGCGTTGCCGAGGTAGATGCCTGCCGGTGTGCGGTGTGAGGGTGTGTGGCCTGCTGTGCGGATCGTCCGGTTGCGCCGGATCGCGGAGGGCAGGTCGAGGGCAGAGCTGTGCCGTGTGCCCTTGCCGACGGGTGTGTGGGTGCAGAACAGGGCTGCTGCGGAAGTCAACGATTCCAGGCGGCGCTGGTGTCGGTTGGTGCTTGCGGCAGCCGCGGCCGCGCCTGTTCCTGGTGCCGGGCCTTGGGCTGACGTTGAACCGGATGCTGCAGAGCCCGATGCTGTGGAGCCGGATGGTGTTGTGGACGAGCGTGATTCCGAAGAGTTCGGTGCGATATCGGGTGCCGGCGATGTCTGTTCCGCAGGTGATCGTGAAGCTGACGCGGGTTCAGGCGGTGCAGCTGCCTCAGGGTCGGTGTGAGACGTTGCCTCCGCTGACGGGTCGGTCACCGGTACCCCTGCGCGTGTTGCTGCGTGCTTCCGCACAGGATTGGCGGCACCTGGGTCGGGAGTTGCCGACGGGTCGGCCGCAGCTATGGGCGCGGCCTCGTCGGCCTCACCGCTTTCCCGGGCATCGTCGACTTCGCCTGTCTCGTCGACCTCATTTGCCGGTGCCGCTGGTGCCGGTGTCGAGATGTTCACCGGTGCACGTGCAGGAGCAGGTGCAGGTGCAGGTGAACTTGCCGAAGTCGGTACGTTCGAGGAATCAGCCTCCGCCCCCGAATCCGCGGCCGACCCAATCCCCTCATCAGCATCAGCATCAGCAGCCGAGTCCGCGTCTTCGTCTTGGTCTCTGTCTGCGTCGGTGTCTGTCGCCGTTCCCGTCTCGCTTCCCGTTCCTTCCCCCGTCTCGGGTCCTGGTGCAGCCCCTGCCGTCTCGCTGGCCGGGCGTCGTTCCCATTCCCCGGTCTCGGGGTCCTGCACAGCCAGTCCGAGTTTCTCGGCCAGGGTCACTGCTTCGGTGAGCAGGATCTGCCAGTGACTGTTGCGCGCCAACTCCCGCGCGAGGTCGGGGTCGATGGATCCGTGACCGGCCAAGTACGCCGGGTTCGCGAGCAGTCCGATGAGGGTGGCGATGTCGACGGTGACCATCGTCAACGGCACCCGCCGATCGGGCAATGCCGCATCCTTTTTCGGGCAGTCATCACGTTGGCACAGGCATGCCAAGCGTGGTTCACCGTGCATGCGGGCCATGAACGCATCGCACAGGCGTTCCTTCTTGCCGCGGGGATCCTTCGAGCAGAGCGTGTCGGCCATCTCCTCGAGCAACTGCCACGCCGCCGCCGCCTCGGGTGCGGTCAATTCCGCTCGAATCCGCGCCAACTCACCGGCCGGGCTGTAGGAAACATGGCGGAATCGTTTCGCGAACTCCCGCAGCGCCGCCGCTTCCTCCGGCGCGACCCGCAGCAGAATGTCCCAGATCTCATTCTCGAGCGGACCGGGCGAATTGCGTTGCGCTGCTTCAACGATCTCGTCCTCGACGGACGTGACGATCTCGTCGGAGAGGTTGTCGAGGATCCGGCACACCGTCCGCACTCGCGGGAGGTCAATATCGCCGGCCTCGAACGCGGTCTTGACCAGAGGAAGTCGGGTGTGCAGGGCAACGCCGACGGACACGTACGATTCGGCGACGGTGGCGGAGCAACCCAACGCGGTTGCCATTTCGGTGCGTCCGTATCGGCTGTAGTGCTTGTGCTTGGTGTCGTGGGTGATCCAGCTCCGATGGACGTCGTAGCAGGCGGAAATCTTGCGGAACGCGTGACGATTTTCTGCACGCGCAGCGGCAGTCAACGCCTCCAACGACACGGTCGGTACTGCCATCCCTTTTCACCCCCCGGTGAGAACAAGTGCAGAACGCATGTTCGAACTGAAGAAAGAGTATCGCGACCCTCCGACAAGAAAGGAAGACCCGCAATCCGAGGCCGCTGAGCTGGCAATGTTCCGTGCAGGGTTCGGCGAAGTGACCCATGTCGAGGGATCAGGTGGAACTCTTGCCCACGCTCTCTACCGTAAGGTGAAGCGCAGGAGGCCGTGATTTCCCGACCGGTGGATGGTGCCGGGCAGAAGCCGACGGGCTATGACCCGGACGTCGTCTTTTCGGACCTCTTCATCGTATTGGTCACGAGGGTGAATCGATCGATCGGCTTCATGCCAAGGACCAACGATCCAGTGCCGACGGTTTGCGAACTCGCGAGGCAATCCGCCCTGACTGCGTCGAACATTGCTCGTGACGAGACTGGGTCGACTACTCGTCCGTCACGATCGACAGCAGGATCCTCCGAAAGTCGGCCCTATCTCGCTCTCCCACCTTGTCCATCATCGCGCCGAACTCTGCAGCGAGAGCAGCAAGCGCTCGCTCCAGGACCACTCGACCCTCCGTCGTTGTCGATAGTCGATGACGACGCAGATCGGTTTCATCGATCTCCCGGGTAACCAAGCCCTTGGCGACAAGTGAACGAAGATAAACGGTGACACTGGCTTTGGGCAACATCAATTGTGCGGCCAACTCGGCGGGGTATTTGCAGTTGTCCACCTCGTCGAGAACGAAGAACTCCTTGGTCTCGATCCCGAGATCGTCGAACTGCGGCGAAGCCGCGTTCATCACTCGCGTCAAGAGCCTGTGGTTCAACTTCCACAACTGCGCCGAATCGGTCGACTCCATACACCCCTCCTCAACTGGTACAGTTTCGTACTAGTTCTATATCGAACAATCACATCTTGCTGACATTGCGAAGCTGAACAAGAGTACGGGAGAAGCTTTTATGATCGAGCACCTATCCATCCCTCGAGGCACCCTCACCCTCGCGGCCGATCTCCACCTACCCAGCAATTTCGATCAGACGCAGCCGCATCCACTCATAGTGCTGTCCACGCCGGGCAGCAGCGTCAAGGAGCAGATCGGGGCCAACTACGCAGCAGGGCTCGCCCGGAGTGGAATCGCAGCCATCACGTTCGACCCCGCCTACCAAGGCCAAAGCAGCGGAGAACCACGCGATCTCGAAGATCCCTACCGTCGGGGCGAGGACATCTCGTACGTGATCGACGAAGTGACAAAACTCGACATGATCGATGCCGAACGCATCGGAACCCTCGGGATCTGCGCTGGAGGCGGATACGCAGTCCACACGGCCCGCACCGACCACCGCATCAAAGCCGTCGGCACCGTCGTCGCGAGCAACATCGGAGCGGCCTGGCGCGCGGGCTCAGCCCCGAACGGCCCAGCCGCAGCCCTCGACGAACTCGCCGCGTCCCGATCAGCGCACGTGGCCGCAGGTACGGTCGAGCGCGTGAACTGGCTGCCCGATACTCCCGAAAACGCAGTTGCACTTGGCATCACAGACATCGACAGCACTCGAGCGATAGCTTTTTACCGCACTCCTCGCGGCAGCCACGAACATTCCACTAACCGCCGACTGTCACGAAGCGATTCACTCCTGATGGGCTACGACGCGTTTCACCTCGTCGATCCGCTGCTAACTCAACCCCTCCAAGTGATCATCGCCGGTCGGAAAGGCAACACCGGACAGTACGAAGCAGGAATAGCGTTGTGGGAAATGGCCCCGAATCCCGTCGACCTGCTCATCGTCGAAGGTGCCGGCCACTACGAAATGTACGACGAGGCGAAGTACGTGCATCAGGCCGTCGACAGGCTCGCAACCTTTTACAACCAGCACCTCTGATCGCTGCGCGGAACCCGAAGGAAAGAGGGACTGGCGTGTAGGGGTACGCGCGCCCACGGCGCGTACGGATGTCGCGAATCAGGAATGGGCCGACCGTCCCTGACGAGAGGGTCGATGAACCGCGGCAGCGATTGTCCAGCAACGAAATCAACCATCATGTCGAACGCGCGTGGGCTATCGTTCTGCCGCCGCGATCGAGCATGTGAGTGGCCCCGAGCCCGACGGCATCGAACTATGCGTATTTGGCATTCGCCCCGTCGTGGTGGATCGGGCCGCCGGTGCGTGTCAGTGGCAGCGCGCTACCCCCGCGTCGCACAGCGACGAATTCCGCCGCGATGGCCAGCGCAGTTTCCTCTGGAGTTCTCGCACCCAAGTCCAAGCCGATCGGCGACTTCAAGCGTGCGAGCTCCTGCTCGGTCAGCCCCACCTCCCGCAACCGGGCCGCGCGATCCTCGTGAGTCCGGCGCGACCCCATCGCCCCGACGAACGCAACAGGCAGTCGCAGGGCAACTTCGAGCAGCGGCACGTCGAATTTTGCGTCATGAGTGAGGACGCAGATCACCGTTCGGGCATCCACCGGCGTCCGCGCCAGGTAGCTGTGCGGCCATTCGGTGACGACCTCGTCGGCGTCGGGAAACCGTGCAGTAGTGGCGAATACGGGGCGCGCATCGCAGACCGTCACGTGATACCCGAGGAACTTGCCCACGCGGGCAAGAGCCCCGGCGTAGTCGATGGCCCCGAAGATCAGCAGCCGCGGCGCGGTGGCGTAAGACTGGACGAACACGTCGAGATCCGGCCTGCACCGCACCGACCGGATGCCGGTGCCACCGCCGTCAAGCATGGCCAGTGCCTCACCGACCACCACGGCGTCGACGTCGGAGAACCCGGTGGTGCCGATCGTTGCGGTGGCGGACACCGCGAGAGACTGCCCGGATCCCGAAAGCATCGTCACCGTGGCCACTGCCGCGTCCGACGCGATGGCGGCGAGCACGGCCCGCGGAGGGCCGAGGGGCACGAACACCTCGATCACTCCTCCGCAGGTCAAGCCAACCGCAAAGGCGTCGATGTCGCTGTAGCCGAACGACTCTCGTTTGGACTCGCCGGTCTCGAGAGCCTCGTGACACAGCTCGTACACGGCACCTTCGACGCAGCCGCCGGAGACGCTGCCGACGGCCTCTCCGTCGGCGCAGACCGCCATCGCGGCACCCGGAAGCCGTGGAGCACTTCCGGATACCGCGATGACCGTCGCCACCGCGTAGGGAACACCTGCGTGGTCCCAGGCAGTCAGACGATCGACGATCTCTTTCACGCTACGAAATTCCCAACGCTTCTTCGATGGGGTGCAGGGCGAAGTAGACCAGGAAGATTCCCGACATCAGATAGAGCAGCCAATGCGTCTGGCGCAGTTTGCCTTTGGCAATGCGGACGAGGGTGTAGGAGATGACGCCTGCCGCGACGCCGACGGTGATCGAGTACGTGAAGGGCATCAGCACGATCGTCAGGAACGCCGGGATCGCGATTTCGGTGTTCTCCCAGTCGATCTTGCGTACATGCGTCATCATCAGCGCGCCCACCAGAACGAGAGCCGGTGCCGCTGCCCCTACCGGGACCACTCCGGCCAGCGGGGTGAAGAAGATCAGGCTGGTCAACAGTCCGCCGGTGACGACGCTCGCGAGACCGGTTCGGGCACCTTCGGTGACGCCGGCAGCGGACTCGACGACGGCAGTGTTGGCGGAGCCGTTGATCGCACCTCCGACGATGGCACCGATGCCGTCGACGGTGAGGATGCGGCTCAGGCCCGGCATCCTGCCCTGCTTGTCCACCAGGCCCGCTTCCTCGCCGACGCCCAGGATGGTGCCCATGGCGTCGAAAAAGCCCGAGAGCACGAGCGTGAACAGCACCACCGAGGCCGTCACGACACCTGCCCGAGCGAACCCGCCGAACAGGTCGACGTTGAACAGCAGGTCGAATTGCGGTGTGGCGACGATGGAATCGGGCACCTTCGGAACAACCGGTCCCCACGCCTCAGGTTCGATGTCGAACACCGAGTTGAGGATGATCGCAAGATTGGTGGCGACGAAGATGCCGATCAGCATCGCGCCGGGAACTCGGCGGACGAACAGCATGATCATCAGGATCATGCCGACGCAGAAGACGAACACCGGCCAGCCGGCGAGCTTGCCGAAGGTACCGAGAGTGACTGCCGTCGAAGCGACCTCGTGGTGACCGACGAACCCGGCGTCGACCAATCCGATCAGAGCGATGAATGCACCGATTCCGACGCCGATCGCCTGTTTGAGCACCAAGGGGATCGCGTCCATGATGAGCTGCCGAATACCGGTGAGGGCGAAGACGACAATGACCACGCCCTCGAGTACCACCAGTCCCATTGCCTGCGGCCAGGTCATGTACGGGGCAGCCTGGAACACCACGATGGGTGTCACGCCGAGGCCCGCGGCCATCGCGAGGGGCGCGTTACCGACAACTCCCATCAGGATCGTCGTCAGGCCTGCGGACAGTGCGACCATCGTCGACAGTTGCGCCGCATCGAGAGTCGCACCCGTGACATCGCGGGCATCGCCGATGATCAACGGAATGAGAACGATCAGGTACGCCATCGCCACGAAGGTGGTGACGCCGCCGCGGATCTCACGCGATACCGAAGAGCCTCGGCCGGTGATATCGAAGAACTTGTCGATCTGAGATCGACCTCGTCCACTCTTGCGAGTACTGGGTGTGTGTACATCGGTCATGATCGGCCCTCCCAGGGCGTGATCAACCTTGTCCGAGCGTGTGACGGTGACCGTGCCGGGGGAGTTGGCCTCGGGTCGCGCTGTGCTGGAGAAGGTCTCATCGAATGAATCAGGGGTTGACGATGTGTTCGGGTCGCACGGGAACTCGGGTCAAGGCGAGTCCGGTGGCGTTGCGGATGGCAGCGACGACGGCGGGTGTCGACGACAGCGTGGGCGGCTCGCCCGCGCCGCGAAGGCCGTAGGGTGCCAACGGATCCGGGTTCTCGAGTATGTCCAGCTTCATGGGCGGCATGTCGAGAATCGTCGGGATGAGGTAGTCGGTGAACGACGGGTTCTTCACCAAACCGTCGACGACGACGATCTCCTCCATCACCGCAAGGCCGAGGCCCTGCGCTGTGCCGCCGTGGATCTGGCCCTCGAGCGAGAGACGGTTGAGGATCTTGCCGACGTCCTGAACAGCGGCCATCTCGACCACCTTCACGAGCCCTAGATCGACGTCGACGTCCACCACAGCGCGGTGGACACACAGGGCGAGCTGGGTGTGGCTCGCGCCCTGTCCGGTCACCGGATCCATTCCGCTGGTGGGGCGATGGTGAAATTCGCGGGTCTGCTCGATGACTCGGTCGCCGAGTACATCCTCGATCGTCGCCAGCACACCGTCGGTGGCCGAAACGATCTTGCCGCCGTCGAGGCTCAGGTCGGCCACTGCACGCCCGAGGTACAGGCCCGCCAAGACGAACACCGCCTCGCGGACGGCCTCGCACGCGGTCTTGACGGCACCACCGGTCATGTACGACTGCCGGGACGCCGAGGACGATCCCGCGTTGCCGACCTTGGTGTCGGCCGGGTGGATGACGACCTTGGTGACGCCGAGTTCGGTGCGGGCGATCTGCGCCTCCAACGTCACCAGTCCCTGGCCCACCTCTGCGGCCGCGGTGTGTACCAATGCCGTTGCCTCGCCGCCGATCACCTCGAGACGGACGCGAGCAGTGGAGTAGTCGTCGTAGTTCTCGGAGAAGCAGATGTTCTTGATGCCGACGCCGTAGCCGATCCCCCGTACGACTCCTTCGCCGTGGGTCGTCTGGGAAGCCCCGCCCGGCAGATTCCGAATGTCCGACGCATCCAGTGGCTCGGGGAGTTCCATCGCCTCGGCTCGGGCGAGCATCTCGGCGAGCGGCGCGGGCGCTTCGATGACCTGACCGGTCGCCAGGATCGAGCCCTGGCTGACGGCGTTGATCTGCCGGATCGCGACCGGTCCGATGCCGCAGGCCTCACCGAGCTTGTCCATCATCGACTCGTACGCGAAACATGCTTGTACTGCGCCGAATCCACGCATCGCGCCGCACGGAGGGTTGTTGGTGTACACCCCGTAGGCATCGATCTCGATGTTGGGAATGATGTACGGTCCGACGCCGAGCGAGGCCGCGTTGCCGACGACGTTCAGGGTGGCCGAGGTGTAGGCGCCGCCGTCGAGGATGATCTCGACATCGGCGAACAGGAGTTTGCCGTCGTGGGTCGCACCGTACTCGTAGTGCATCTGCGCCGGGTGGCGGTGCACGTGACCGAAGAACGACTCGTAGCGGTTGTAGACGATCTTGACGGGCTTGCCGGTGTGCATGGCGAGCATCGCGGCGTGGATCTGCATCGAGAGGTCCTCGCGGCCACCGAATGCTCCGCCGACGCCGGCGAGCGTCATCCGGATCTTCTCTTCGGGCAGTCCGAGGCACGGGCCGATCTGCGCGAGGTCGTTGTGCATCCACTGCGTTGCGACGTAGAGGTCGACGCCGCCGTCCTCGGCCGGTACGGCCAGTCCGGATTCCGGTCCGAGAAATGCCTGGTCCTGGATCCCGACTGCGAAGTCGCTGCTGACGATAACGTCCGCGGTCGCCCGAGCTGCGGCGACGTTGCCGACGCGAACCGGCTGATGCCGCGCCACTCCGCCGCGTTCCTGCACCTTCGGGTAGTCCGGATCCAGGGCTGCGCGGCGGGCATCGGTCAGGGGATCGAGCACGTCGTAGACCACGACGATCTTTTCCATTGCGCGCCTGGCGGTCTCGGGATGGTCGGCTGCGATCAGCGCTATCGGTTCACCCTCGTGCCGCACCTCGTCGAAGGCCAACACCGGCTGGTCCCACGTGTGGTCGAGGCCGAAGCACTTACGTCCCGGAACGTCCTCGTGCGTGAGGACAGCTTCGACGCCGGGTGTTGCCAACGCCTTCGAGATGTCGACGGAGACGATCTTCGCACGGGGATGCGGGCTGCGAAGCGTTGCGCCCCAGAGCATGCCGTCGATGAACAGGTCGGATGAATATGCGAATTCACCCTTCACCTTCAACGTACCGTCGGGCCGAAGCGGACTGTCGCCGACGCGACCGCGTCCCGGTGCGGGGATGTCGGCGGGAGCTTGCCGGGGTGTAGTGGTCGGGGCGCTCACAGCACGTCCTCCGCGAGTTTCATCAGGCGACGGTGCGCATCGGCTCCGGCGCGGCCTATTTCGTCCTGCGGTGCGCTGGTCAAGACATCGTTCTCGACGATCGTTCGACCGCCCACCATCAAGCGAGCCAGCGGAGGTGTCTGCCCGTAGGCGAACGCGACGATCGGGTCGTCCACGGCCGAGTAGAACCCGTCGGTGCGCCAGATCGCGATGTCGGCCAGCTTACCGACCTCGAACGAGCCGATCTCGCTCTGACGACCCAGTACCGTTGCGCCGCCGAGGGTTCCGATCTCGAGTGCCTGACGCGCGGTCAGTGCTGTCGGTCCGTACTTGGCTCGCTGCATGTACATTGCCTGCCGAACCTCTCCGGCCAGCGGCACCATCTCGGCCGAGGCCGAGCCGTCGACTCCGAGGCCGACGGGCGCGCCGGCGGCGAGCAGGTCCGAGATCCGGGCGATACCCGCGCCGAGTCGTGCGTTGGAGCTCGGGCAGTGCGCGGTACCGGTACCGGTGGCCGCCATCTTCGCGATGTCGGAATCGTGCAGGTGGACTGCGTGGGCGAACCACACGTCGTCACCGAGCCAGCCGACCTGCTCCATGTACTCGACCGGGGTGCAGTTCATCTGAGCGAGGCAGTGCTCTTCCTCGTCCAGCGTTTCGGCCAGGTGGGTATGCAGCCGAACGCCTTTGGCGCGAGCAAGCCCGGCCGACTCCACGAGCAGCTCTTTACTGATGGAGAAGGGCGAACAGGGTGCGACCGCGATACGGAGCATGGAACCGAAGGACGCGTCGTGATAGGTGTCGATGGCCTCGGCCGTCGCGGTGAGGATGTCGTCGAGCGACTCGACCACCTCGTCCGGTGGCAGACCGCCGTCGGACACACCCCGGTCCATCGAGCCGCGGCACGGTTGGAATCGGACGCCGATGCGTTGTGCCGCATCGATCTCGGCGGCGAACAGGTCGCCTCGGCCCTTGGGGAAGATGTAATGGTGATCGGTGCTCGTGGTGCACCCCGATTTCGCCAGCCATCCCAGCCCGGCCGCTGCAGCACCGCCGACGACCTCGGCGTCCATCTTGGACCACGGCTTGTACAGTGCAACAAGCCATTCGAACAAGGTGCTGTCCTTGGCGAGACCCTGAGAGGCCCACTGGTAGAGATGGTGGTGAGTGTTCACCAGGCCGGGGGTGACGAGGCAGCCGGACGCATCGATCGTCTCGGCCCCGGCGATGATCGGTGCCGGGCCCGATCCGATGGCGCTGATCGTGGTGCCCTCAACGACAAGGTACCCGTTCGGGATTTCGTCGCCGACGATCGGGGCGATGTACGCACCCGAGATGACGGTGGTCATTTGGCTTCGGCCTTTCGGGTTGCTGCGAGCCGTACCGCGTCCAGGATCTTCTCGTATCCGGTACAGCGGCAGAGGTTTCCGGCGAGAGACTCGCGAATCTCGACGTCCGACGGATTGGGAACGCGCTCGATGAGATCGTGCGCCTGGACTACGAGTCCCGGGGTGCAGAAGCCGCACTGGACGGCTCCGCACTCGACGAACGCCTCCTGCATCGGGTCGAGCTTGTCGCCGTCGGCGAGGCCTTCGACGGAACGAATCTCGCGGCCCTCGACCTGTCCGGCGGCCACCAGGCAGGCGCACGCCGGGATACCGTCGAGATAGACCGTGCACGATCCGCATTCACCTTGTTCGCACGCGTTCTTGGATCCGGGAAGCCCCATGCGTTCACGCAGCAGGTACAGCAGACTCTCGCCCTCCCAGACGTCGTCGGCTTCCATGTCTTTTCCGTTGATGGTGCAGTTGACTCGCATGTTCAGGCCACCTTCCGTGCGGCTGTGAGGTCTCGCCATGCCCAACCCAGCGTGCGCCGGGCCATCACTGAGAGGGCGTGCTTGCGGTAGTCGGCAGTGCCTCGGACGTCGTCGATGGGACTTGCTGCCGCACTGACCAATCGGCCGAATTCCTCGGACACCCGCGGATCGAGGGCACCGTCCCAGTCGAGTTCGGCCGCGAGGTAGTTCTCGGCATCGTAAGCCCGACGCGGCGTCGGCGCAGCGGAGCCGAGACCGGTGCCTACGCGGCCCTCCTGCGGAAACAGTGCGATCGAGAACGAGCAGACTGCAATGACCATCGCGTTGCGAGTGCCGATCTTGGAGAAGTACTGAGGTCCCGCCGCCGGCTTGACGTGGAACGCACGGATCAGCTCGTCGGGCTCACAGCAGTTGCGTTTGACGCCGAGGTAGAACTCGGTGGCGGGGATCATCCGTACGCCGCGTGCCGCCGATTCCACTTCCACAGTCGCGCCTGCAGCGAGCAAGGGTGCGTGCAGGTCACCGGCGGGGGATGCGCCGCCGAGGTTGCCGCCGACGGTGCCGCGGTTGCGGATCTGCGGCGAACCGACGGTGCGGGACGCCTGGGAGATGCCGGGAAGCCGGTCGCCGAGTTCGGCGATGATGCGCACGTACGGCACGCCGGCTCCTACCCGAAGCGTTCCGTCGCGGAGCTGCTGCCACTCGGTGAGTTCGGTGATGGGGTTCAGGTCCAGCAATCCGCCCGGCCGGTGCAGATCGAAGTTCATCTCGACCATGACGTCGGTGCCGCCCTGAATGGGCACCACGTCGACGTCGTCGGCTTTTGCTGCCAACGCGTCGCTCCAGGTCTGTGGTCGCAGGAAATCCATATTCGGTGCTCCGCTCGCTGTCCATATTTCGTGTTCACCCAGTACAGCCGCCGGGTGCGATGCGAACGAGAGACAGGAACGACGAAGTATGACGCCGATCACAGTGTAGGTTTTGGAGGATCATACGAAGAGGAGGTCGATGACAGCGTGAGACTGCGTGATCTGGCCGATCTCCCCGATCTGAAGCTGCAGCCGATCGTGACTCCCGAGCATTTCGACCCGACGATCAGGTGGGTCGTCACCACCGACATGCTCGATCCGAGGCGGTACCTCAGCGGCGGCGAACTGGTGCTGACCGGTTTGATGTGGCGGGCAGGCCCCGAGGATTCGAGAAGCTTCGTCCAGGCGGTGTCCAAGGCCGGAATCGCGGCGCTGGCGGCCTCCGACGGCGGTGTCGTGCCGGACGATCTGATCGATGCCTGCCGCGAACACGGTCTGCCGCTGTTTCGGGTGCCGGCCGACATCGCCTTCGCCACGGTCACCGAAAGTGTCGTCCGGCAGCTCTCGACGGCGCGAGCATCGGATCTGAGCCTCGTGCTGGACCGGCATCGACGCCTGGTGGCAAGTGCCGGACCCGGCGGCGGCCTGGGGCCGCTGCTCGAGATGGTGAGTTCCGATCTGGGTATGAAGTGCTGGGTCGTCACCTCGTCGGGACGCGTTCTCGCCGGATCCGAGAACCCACCCGACACTGCAGCCGTCGCACGAGAGTTCATGACGTCGGTACGTCTGCCGCGGTACTGCCGAACGCAGCGGGTGTCGATCTTTCCGGTCGACGGGGAGGTCACCCCGCGCGTTGTGGACTGGTTCGTCGCCTTCGAAAGCGATTGGCAGACATGGGATGTCCCGAGGATGTCGCTGGCCGGGCAGTTGGCGTCGATCGTCGCAGTCGAACGCGGTCGCGTCGACGAACGCGTGTCCGGATCGGGCATCCTGGCTCAGGAATTCGTCCGCTCCATCGTGGGCGGCGCGACAGCGGCCGACATCCTGGCGCAGATGCACGTCATCGGACTCGATACCGAAACACGCTATGCGGCAATCGTTGCCGCTACGTCCGGCGAGACACTACGGCTCGGTGAGCTCCGGCCGCTGCTGCGAGAGTTGCTGGCACCTCGCGACATCACGTTGGGAGTCGTCGAGAACGAGGCCATCGCTCTGGTGGAGGCACGCACCGACAAGACCGACTCCGTTCGGCGTGCCGTCCAGTCCGTGACTCCGGGATTGATCGGCAGCGGCACCACCATCGGGGTCAGTGCTCCCACCGCGGCCGCCGACATCAGAACCGCAATCGAGGAAGCGCGCTACGCCCGCAGGCTCGCCGAGGGGCGGGGCGCGGACTGCAGTGTCGTCGGACACGACGAATTGGCAACGTTGACAATACTTCTGGCAAACGTTCCCGACGACGTCCGCCGGATGTTCACCTCGAGGCTTCTCGATCCCCTGACGGAGTACGACGATCAGCACAACAGCGATCTCATCGCGACGCTGTCGGTCTACCTCGACACCAACGGTGCGTGGACCCGATGCGCTGAGCAACTACACATGCACGTCAATTCTGTGCGTTACCGAATGCAGCGCATCGAGGAACTCACCGGCCGTGACCTGTCGCGGCTGGAGGACAGAATCGAGTTCTACTTGGCTCTTCGGCTGAGATGACTAGTGTGGAGTCATGGCCCTCATCGCAACACTGGATCTGACGTTCAAGCCCGAATCTCTTGCCGATGCGCGTGCGTTGCTGCGCACGGTGCTTGCCGATACCCGTGCGTTCGAGGGCTGCCTCGGCGTCGAGGTGTGGGTGGACGAGGCCAACGAGGCGCATGTCGTCGCCTACGAGACGTGGGAATCGTCCGAGGCCGATGCGAAGTACCGCGAGTTCCGCGCCGGACCGGGCAAGATCACCGAGTTGCCGCCGCTGCTGGCTGCTGCGCCTGCGCTGACGAAGTTCACCGTCGATTCGTCGATCTGAGTTCACTGCGCGCTAGCGCAACATCACTCGATGATGTTCGCCAACGGAAGTGGTCGGCCGGTGAGGAAGCCCTGCACCATGTCGGCTCCGAGTTCGACCGCGACCTGCAGTTCCGCCTCCGTCTCGACGCCCTCCATGATGACGGTCGAGCCGATCTCGTGTGCAAATCCGATCACCGATGCAGCAGCGGCCCGACGGACCGTATCGGTGTCGATTCCGTGCACCAATGCGTAGTCGACCTTGAGAGTGTCGGGCCGCAATTCGACCACCTGGCGAAGGCCGGCGAAGCCGGCACCGACGTCGTCGACGGAGATCGAGATGCCCGCCACGCGCAAGGATTCGATGGTTCGAGCGACCGCGCGGTAGTCGTCGACCCGCTCGTGCTCGGTGATCTCGATGTGGAACGCTCGGTCTTTCTGGAACGGCCGTAGCTTCGCAGCCAGGTCGGTGGAGCGAATAGTGCCGGCAGATGCGTTGAGGGAGATGAAGATTCCGCGGGGCAGCGACTCGGCGGCAACGAGGGCACGTTCGATCGCCGCGACTTCGAGAAGCGGCCCGATTCCGGCGTTGGTGGCGTCGCGAAACCACATCGTCGGCGAGCCGTAGCCGAACGGGAAGCGCGAGAGCGCCTCGTAGCCGACGACGGTAGTGGTGACGGTGTCGCAGATGGGTTGGAACACCACGTCCGGCCCACCTCGCGAGATCAGACTTTCGATGCGTGCGCGAATGTCGGCTCGCGTTCCGGTGCTGCTGCCGCGCACGCTGCCGTCGTCCTCGGCCAGCCGAGACTTGTTGCGATACATCTCGATATCGGCCAGTGCGATCAGCTTGCGCACGACCGTCGGGGTGACGGGTTCGCTCCCGAGAGTTTCCACGGCAGATCCGAGGCTGGCGGTGAACGGCGGCCCGGAGAACGTCTCGTCGAGACCGCTCCGGATCTTGTCGACAGTCGATTCGATGTCGCCGGGAGAACCGACGTGTACGACCACGAATTCGTCTCCGCTCAGGCGCGAGACCACCGACGTCCGCGGGACCGCGGCGGTCAGTCGCGCTGCGATCTCGATCAACACGGCGTCGCCGGTCGGGTGACCGAACCGGTCGTTGATCTCCTTGAACCGGTCGATGTCGAGAACAGTGACGCCGATGGTTCGATCGGATGCATCGTCGGCGTACGCGATCCCGACGCCGTCGATCGCTTCGAGCAATCCACGCCGGTTGAACAGTCCCGTCAACGAATCGGTGACTGCACCCGACGCCCGAGAACGCAGATATCGAATGTAAGCCCGCATCATCAGTGGGGTGAGGTACAACGTGACGACGGTGACCGCGGTCGCGGCCACCAGCCACGGGTTCGTTCCCTGATTCACCGCGAGGACGGCCAGAGTGATGACCACCGCCATCGAGACGGCGAGGTGAGCCCACATCACTCGATACGAGCTGGCTATGACGGTGAAGACCGCCACGATGGTGAACATCATGCACCCGGTCAGCGGGACGAGGTGGTTCGTGCTGCTGAACAGGGTGGCTACGACGCCGATGTCGGCGTACAGAACGAAGGCGTTGGCCACGCGCGGTGACGGCCACGGCCGCAGGAACCAGGCGATCGCCACCGGAATTGTTGTCAACGAGCCGACGAAGACGAAAAGGTCCAAGCCCTCGTAGTGGATTCCGGTGGGCACCATCAGGACGCCGGATACACCGAACAGGAGCGTGACGAGCCCGATGAAGTAACGCACCCAACGCTCGCGTGCGGTGTTCGCGAAGTAGGTGTAGTCGTCCTCGACACTGTCGAGAGGGGTGCCGATCCCAGGCCTGTACCGCGTACGGCCCTCGGCCGTCACCACGGGTCCCGGTTTGGAAATGGGCATACCTCTCTTGGGCAGATCCCCGACCATTGCGAACGCTACCAGCGCCACCTGTGGCGAGGCCGAAATCAGGCATACACCCTGTCGGCTGGTGGGTCAGACCATGTCTCGCTTGGTGAGCCACCGCAATGTCGGCCACCCCAGAAACACCGGCAGCCAGCAGGTCAGGACGCGGTAGAGCAAGACCGATGGGACGGCGATGGAGGCGGGCACTCCGAAGGCGGCCAGACCGCCGATGAGCGCGGCCTCCACGGCACCCACACCGCCCGGCGTCGGCGCGGCGGAGGCAAGAGTTCCGCCGATCATCGTCACGACCGTCACGGTGACGAACGTCGTGCCGCCGCCGAAGGCCTCGATGCTCGCCCACAATGCGAGCGCGGCGCCCAACGTCGTCGCCGCGCAGCCGAGGATGATGATCGAGAAGCGCTTGGGATCACGCGCGAGCTCACCCAGTTCGGTGAGTACTTCCTTGATCTGCGGCCGGACGGCGACTCGGAGCCACCGGCGTAACTTGGGCGCAAACATGAAAGTTCCGACGACACCGAATGCGGCACCCGCTATCAGATACAGCACGGTGTTGCCGGGCACCATGTTCGACAACCCCGAGGAGGTACCAGCGACGACGCTGAAGAAGATCAACAGGCTCACGTGCGTGATCACCTGCACCGACTGTTGCAGTGCCACAGCCGCCGTCGCGCGAACGGCACCCAATCCGCCCTTCTGCAGGAATCGCACACTCAGAGCCAGCCCTCCGACGCCCGCAGGGGTCGTCGTCGCGGCGAAGGTGTTGGCAACCTGCATGACCGTCAGATTCCAGAAGCTGACCTTGCCGAACGCGCACGCCCACAACGCAGCTCCGGCACCGACGTATGTCAGAGCGGAGACCGCCAACCCGAGCAGAACCCACCACCGGTCCACCGAACCGAGTTCGGTGACGAACGCAGGCACCGCACTGATGAACGGGTACGCGACGTAGACCAATCCGATCAACAACACGAGCGAGATGATCTGGTTTCGGCTGAAGCGGGTGACCTGTTCGGCCTCGATCTTGGCGGCACCGGTCTGCTCCAGTACCTCGAGCCGGACAGCCTTCATCGTCTTGCCTGCATCGCGAACCGATTGGCGAATGCGAGGCGGGATGGCGGACTTGGTCAATCGACCCGAGGCTGCGATCACGGTCTCGAAGCCGAGTACGTCGATGGCGGTCGCGACGGCGCGCTGGGAGCCGAACAGGTCTGCCGTGGTGAGCAACAACTGCGCGACGTCGGATTGCATCTGGGATTCCGACGCACCGAGTTCGGCATGGCCGAAACCGCAGAAGAGGGCATTACCGTCGTGGATCCTCAGATCGCCGCGGTGCAGGTCGCCGTGGGAGATCTGGTTCTCGTGCAGCGTGTTCAGGGCCGACCACAGGGCGCCAAGGGTGGCGTCGTCGTGCTCCGCCTCGATCGGATCACCGATGGGAAGGCTGTGCGCGTACAGGGTCCAACCTCTGTCGAGTGCTGCCACCGCCAGCGGGTGACTGCCCGCCGCACCCAATCCCTTGATGGCCAGGCCCATCAGGGCGCGATGCTCGACTGCCCGGCGCATCGACGCGTGCAGTGGCGCAGTTTCGCTGCCACGCAGCGTGATCCACCGCCAGGACTGGCGCAGGGCACCGCCGCTGCGCTGATTCTGCCCGTACAACTCGACCACCACATCGGCGTCGGGAGTGTGTGCGTTCAACACCAACGGGCCGGGGCCGGCCGGACGGACGACGGTGAAGCTGCGAACGGTGACTCCGCGGCTGTGGAACAGGCGAACCGCCGCGTCGAGCGGAACCTCGAGCGCCGGTGTGCCGACGAGCAACACGATGACGGCTCCGACGAGCCAGCCGACCGCGAGTCCGAGCATCGAGCGAGCCGGGACCACGGTGGAGACGACCAGGTGCATCGGCACGAACGCGAGCAACAGCGTCCACCATGCGCGACGCCACTTCGCGGGTAGACCCGGGCCGGAGACCGTCAGAGCCGCAGCCAGCATCGCGATCCAGCGAGAATCGTCGAGGAACTGCGCGAGGAACGTGTCGAGTCGCTCGGGAACATCGAGGTCCCAGGTGGGAGTGGAGATCCCGGTACCGGTGATCGACAGCGCCAGCGCGGCCAGCAGAGCCGCGGCCGCGTACCCGGCGAGCAGTTTCCACTTGCGGCCCGCGATCAGTCCGATCAGGACGCCGAACGGGAGCGCGAGAATGGCGACGCCGTAGACGATGTAGACGGCATTGGATTGGTCGGGGCTGAGCACGCCGACGATGTTCGATACCGATTCCTCGAGCGCATCCCACTGATTTCTGGTGATCAGCGAACCGGCGATCACCACGCCCAGCAGTGCCGCGGCCGATACGACTCGAATGATGTCGCTGGTTCTCCGCACCAGCGGCTGAAGCAGGTTTCCCGCTACGGGAATGTCCCGCCCATCCACACGCATGGGGTCAACCTACCGTGCGGTACGCCTGCGGAGTTCGTTGCGGACGGTGGGCCATTCGGATTCGATGATCGAGAACACGACGGTGTCGCGCAACGAACCGTCGGACATGCGTTGATGATTGCGCAGAATCCCGTCCTGCTTCGCACCCAGTTTCGCGATCGCCGTCCGCGACTGCACGTTCATCCAGTGGGTGCGAAATTCGACGGCGATGCATTCCCATTCCTCGAATGCATGCGTCAACAGCAGCAGTTTGCTCGCGGGATTGGTACCGGTTCCGTGCGCGGAGCGGGCATTCCAGGTGTACCCGATTTCGACGCGACGGTTGTTCGAGTCGACGTTGCAGAACGTGGTCGAGCCGATGATCTGGCCGGTGTCGTTGCGGCGCAGCGTGAACGGAAGCATGGTTCCTGCTTCGAGCAATCCGAGCCGACGATCGATCTCTGCCGCCATGTCCTCGGGTTTCGGCACGCTGGTGTACCAGAGGTTCCACAACTCGCCGTCGCGGGCGGCGTCGGACAGTCCTTCGAGATGGTCGTGGCTCAACGGCTCCAGAGTCACGAGATCGTCAGAGAGGGTCACCGGTTGCAGAAAGGGCATTCGCCGACGATACGTCGGAACGTGCCGTCCGGGAAAGCGTAATGATTGCCGCTGCGGTGACGGCGACAGTGGCGACGACGAGGACGATCACCTCGGTGAAAGCGGGGGCATAGGCATCGGCGAATCCGGGTTGCCCGGATGCAGCGGCGTCGGCGTCGACCTTGTTCGACACCCGTCCGCGGACGAAGAAGGCCAGTAGCCAGGCATAGCCGGCGACCATGACGGCCTCGCTGCCGATGCGGAACAGATTGAGTACCCCGGCGGCGGTGCCGCTGCTCTGCGGCGGCACCGCGGCGAGTGCCTCGCCGTCGACCAAACCGATGGGGAGCCCGAACCCGAACCCCAACAGAATCATCGGGACCACGACGGCGGCGAGCGAGACGCCTGGTTGCAGGGCCAGCATGCCGAGATTGCCGAGAACGAGGCAGCCCAGGCTCGCGAGAATGACGCGGCTGGGGGTCACGGCGTCGAACATCGCGGTCAGCCTGGCGATGGTCAGTGGGGCGATCAATACCGGGATCGTCATGGCCAGCATGAACAGCCCCGCTTGTCCGGGGGTCAGAGACGCGACTGCGCTGAGCGCACCGGGCAGATAGGTGAGCAGGGTGACGAAGCCGATGGCTCCGGCGACCGGGACCAGGCACAGCGCGAGGAATCGGCGGTTGCGCAGCAGGCCGAAATCGAGCAGACGGTTCGCGGTGGATTGGCTTCGCAGGGCCGGGAGGGCCAGCGTGCCGACGGCCGCGATCAGAAGGACCATCGCCTGAGCGGCGAACACTCCGCGCCAGTCCACCGCGGCGATCAGCAGCCCGGAGATCGTCGGACCCAGTGCCAACCCGAGCCCGTTGACGGTGCCGAACAGGGCGAATGCCGTGGCCCGTTCGGTCCCGTGAAAATGCAGCGACAGGATCGACGTGGAGCCCACCAGAACCGCAGCGGCACCGATACCCGCGACCACCCGCGACGCATCGAGTACGAGCAGAGAGGGCGCGAGTGCGCTCACCAGGCTCGCTGTGGCCGTGACCAGTACGCCGATGCGGAACGACGTGCGGTGGCCGATGCGATCCGACACCGCACCCCAGACGACGGTGAAGAGGGCGAACGCGACGTTGAAGCCGTTGACGACCCACTGCAGTGGCGTGGGATCGGAGCCGAGATCTGCTGCGATGACCGGAAGCGCAATGGCTGTGCCCGAGATCGACATCGGCACGACGAACTGCGCTGCGAGTACGACCGGTAGAACTGCCCTCATGAATCCCCCTGTGCTTAGGTACGATACTTTTCGTACTAGAACAGGTTTTGAGGTACGGCGCAAGTCGTACCTCGATGTGGGAGGAGCTCATGGCAGACGAGAACGGGCATCCGGAGCCCGACGAAATGCAACTCGGTGCGGTGATGTCCGCCCTGGCGGATCCGCTGCGCCGCAAGGTGGTCACCGAACTCGTCGGCGACGACGACGGTGCCGAACGAACATGTACGTCGTTCGAGCTCGGTGTCACCAAATCGACTCTCACGCATCACTTTCGAGTACTGCGAGAAGCGGGTCTGGTCTTCCAGGTGGACCGCGGTAACAGTCGTAAGGTCACGCTGCGCCGTCGCGAGCTCGAGGATCGGTTCCCCGGTCTGCTCGATCTGATCGCCAACGAAATCCGCTAGCCCCCCGGCGGGCATCCGTCGTACGGTGATGCCCATGCACATCGCCATGATCGGCACGACGGCCCCCAGTCACATCTATCCATCACTGGCCGTCGTTGCCGAACTGGTACGACGCGGGCATCGCGTCACCTATGCCGTCGGAGATTCCCTGCGGCACATGGTGGAACCTGCAGGCGTGGAGGTCGTCCCGTTCGAGTCGATGCTGCCCGACGGAGAGGCTTCGTGGCCCGATGATCCGGCGTCGGCGATGCAGGTGTTCCTCGACGAGGCCATTCGGTCCTTTCCAGTACTCACTGCGTTCTACGACGACGATCAGCCGGACCTGTTCCTGTACGACATCGGCGGTATGACGGCACCGGTTCTCGGTGTGCGCTACGGGGTGACTGCAGTGCAACTCTCCCCGACGTACGTGGCCTGGGACGGCTACGCCGAGGATCTCGGTGACGGGATGGCCTCGATCCGAGAGTCTCCGACCGGTGTCGCGTATCGCGACACCTATGCAACCTGGCTGCGAGAGAACGACATCGACGCCGATCCGTGGGAGTGGATCACGTATCCGGCACACTGCCTGTCGCTGATTCCGCGGGTGATGCAGCCGCATGCCGACCGGGTGGCCGAGTCGGTACAGTTCGTCGGACCGTGCCTCGATCCGGTACGCCTCAGCGAACGGAGTTGGACGGCACCCGAAGCGCCGATCCTGTACATCTCGCTCGGTACCGGATACAACGAGCGACCCGAGTTCTACCGCTTGTGCATCGAGGCGTTCGGGAACACGGACTGGCATGTGGTGATCTCGATCGGCCGTCGGGTCGATCCGGCCAGGCTGGGTGTTGTTCCCGCGAATGTCGAAGTACACGAATATGTTCCGCAGCTTGCGGTGCTGGACGCCGCCACCGTCTTCATCACCCACGCCGGAATGGGCGGGTGCACCGAGGCGCTGTGGTTCGGCGTGCCGACCGTGGCGGTACCGCAGGCTGTCGATCAGTTCGGCAACGCCGCGATGCTCGCCGAACTAGGGGTGGGCGTGCACCTGGACTTCGAGAAGGTCACCGCTGTGATGCTGGCAGAAGCTGTCGCCGAAGCCCGCGAATTCGGTGCACGTGCAACAGAACTCGGTGCCGAGATTCGAGCGCACGGCGGCGTCGAACAGGCGGCTGATGCGGTAGAGGCTTTTCTCGCGTGACGGGCATCGACGACGGCTGTAGGGTTCGCTGATGGGGAAGATATTCGAGCGCATCGACGACTCGCTGAAGGCGTGGATCCAGGCCCAGCCGGTGTGGTTCGTCGGGACGGCACCGTTACAGAGTGACGGGCATGTCAATGTCTCGCCCAGAGGGCATGATTCGTTCTCCGTGCTAGGGGAGCACGAAGTTGCGTGGGTCGACTACACGGGTAGTGGAGTGGAAACGATCGCGCACATTCGCGACAACGGCCGAGTCTGCTTGATGTTCTCCTCGTTCGACAGTCGGCCGCGAATAGTACGGCTGCACGGAACGGGATCGGTGTGGCTGCCCGGCGACGCCATGTTCGAGGATGTGGTCGCGCGCCACCCAGCGAATCCGAGTACCCGCGCAGTGATCTCGGTCGACGTGACGAGAATCAGTGATTCCTGCGGTTGGGGCGTCCCGACCATGGATCTGGTAGGCGAACGCGACCTGATCCAACGGCACGCCGAGAAGAAAGGCGTCGACGGCATGGTGAAGTACCGCGCCGAGCGAAACGCAACCAGTATCGACGGGCTGCCCGGGTTTCGGGCTGACTAGCGGAGTGTGGCCGGTCCGCTCATCAGGCTGACGATTTCGGCGGTGTCGAACTCGTTGGGAACGCCCCACTTCGATTCGTAGCCGTACACCTCACGCAGCGAGGTCGCGGACTCGTGACCGTAGAGAATGTCGAGATCATCGGCCGTGATCAACCCCGGGTGTGCGACTCCGCACGCCTCCGATACCTTCAGTAGGTCGCGTCGTAGCGTCCTGAGGTAGTTGGTCGCACGGTCGGCCTTGTTCATCGGGTCGAGACCGTGAGCGAGCCACTTGTCCTGTGTTGCAACGCCGGTCGGGCATTTGTCCGTGTGGCACTTCTGCGCCTGTACGCAACCGATCGACATCATGACCTCACGGGCAACATTGACCATGTCGCAGCCGAGCGCAAATGCCACGACAGCGTTGTCGGGCAGTCCGAGCTTGCCCGACCCGATGAACGTCACGTGATCGGCGACTCCGCTGCGCGCAAACTGCTCGTACACCCGGGCGAAGCCGACCCGGAACGGAAGCGCTACCGATTCGCTGAACAACAAGGGTGCAGCGCCGGTTCCGCCTTCTCCGCCGTCGATGGTCACGAAGTCGACACCGCGTTCGGTGGTGCTCATCAGGTCGACCAATTCGGACCAGAAGTCCATGTTGCCGACAGCGGATTTGATGCCCACCGGCACGCCGGTCTCGTCGGCGATCATCTCGACCCAATCCAACATCGAATCGACACTGTCGAATTCGGAATGCCGGGACGGGCTCGCGCAGTCCTTGCCCACGGGAATGCCTCGGATCTTGGCAATCTCGGGGGTGACCTTCGCACCGGGAAGCAGGCCGCCGAGGCCGGGTTTGGCACCCTGGCTGAGCTTGATCTCGATCGACTTCACCGGGTGCGCTGCAACGAGATCCTTCAGGCGCGCGATGTCGAACCGGCCGTCGTCGTCTCTGCACCCGAAATACGAAGTGCCGATCTGCAGCGTCAGGTCTGCGCCGTGCTGGTGGTGCGGAGACAGTCCGCCCTCGCCGGTGTTGTGCAGGCAACCAGCTGCTGCTGCGCCGCGATTGATGGCCTCGATCGCCGCGGCAGAGAGCGAACCGAAACTCATCGCCGATACATTGACCACCGAGGACGGACGAAACGCACCGCGTCGTTCACGGTGTCCACCGAGCACTTTCGCGGCCGGGACGATGTCACCTGCGCCGGACTGTTGCGCTGTTGCCGGCGAAATGTCGGAGAACGTGCGGTGCTTGATGATCGGGTAACCCTGCGAGAACTCGGTGTCGTTGTCTGCGCCGAACCCGAAGTAGTTGTTCTGCAACTTCGCCGACGAGTAGATCCAGCGGCGCTGGTTGCGGCTGAAAGGTCGCTCCTCGTCATTGCCGCTGACGATGTACTGGCGCAACTCCGGCCCGACCGCCTCGAGCAGGTAGCGGGCGTGACCGACCACCGGGAAGTTGCGGAGAATTGCGTGGCGTTTCTGGGTCAAGTCGTATGCCGCGAGCCCGAGCACGCCCGCAACAGGTAGTGCCGACAGAGCCCGAGCCCATTTCGATGACATGATCCAACACACTGCACTGCCCAGGGTGAAGTGGTCAGGCGGTCAGACGAACAACGAACGACATTTCGGCGTCGAATCAGATCGAATCCGGTGCAGCCAGCCGCGCTGTCGCGGTCCAGCGCGCCCGATTCAGTCCTCGAGAACGCTGACGCTCACGCCGTAGGGCAGGAAGCGGACGCGTCGGCGCGGGTCGGTGTTGTCCTTGTGCGCACGGAGGGCATCGAGTTCGGTGGCGTAGAGCTGGTCGATCTGCGGTGATCCGGCGTCGTCGACGCTGTAGATCGCCCAGACTCCGTCACCTTTCTGACCTGTGGTTTCGGGCTCCGGTGGAGCCTTGGGTGCCCCAACGTTGGAGGCGAACAGCGAACCGACCACCTCGCGCAGTCCCTCGGTTGCCTCACGGGCGAACTTGTCGAAGTCGTCGGATCCGAATCCGAAGGGTCCTTGGTTGGCCATGGCAGTACCTCCTAGGTGAAACTCCAGTATGCGCGTTTTCTCCGAACAGCCGCCGAGCGTCCGCACGCTCACGTTGCCGGGCAGCACCGACCCGGCTCTGGTCTTTCTGCACGGGCTCGGCTCCGCGGGCGTCCCGGCATTCGGTGCCATCGCTGTAGATGCAGCGTTCGAGGGTCGAGAGCGGCTGCTGCCGGATCTGCTCGGCTTCGGATTCAGCGATCGCCCGCTCGATTTCGGCTACTCACTGGACGACCATGCCGCCGCCGTTGCGGACCTGCTCGATCAGCGGAATCTGACGTCTGTCGACCTCGTCGGCCACAGCCTGGGTGGATCGATCGCCACCGTGCTCGCCTACCGCCGACCGGATCTGGTGGGCCGACTGGTCGTGCTCGAACCCAACCTGCTGCCGTGGGACGGCACCGCCAGCGTCGAGATTGCCCGGCAGTCGGAGCCACAGTTCGTCGACACCGGTATCGACCGGTTGATCGCCGGCGCCGATCCGGAATGGGCGTCCACGCTGCGGATTGCCGATCCGATTGCGCTGCATCGCACCGCCGTCGGGCTGTGCGTGGGACCGGATTCGACGGTGCAGGCCATGCTGGAGTTGCTCAGAGTACCGCGGATTTTCCTCTACGGAGAGCGCACCGGCGCGCCGAGCCAGCAGGCCCGATTGGCTTCAGCGGGAGTAGCTTTCGCATGCATCGACAATGCCGGGCACGTCATGATGGCCGACAATTCCGAAGGCGTCGTCGAGGTACTGCGAGCCGGGTTACTGCTGTAGCCGAGCCCCGATGGTGTTGTGCAGAGATCGCAACGAGTTCTGGCCGAGTGAGACCGTCTGAGATTCGATGTGGCGCAACAGATGTGTGTCGTTGAGTACCTTCTCGCTCGACTGGATCAACACGGTGCCGGCACCGGTGAAATCGAACTGACGCTCTTCGCCGCTGTTGGCTCCGAGAAATCCGCGCGCCGCACCGAGGAAGTTCTGCATCCAGTCGGCGTCGAAGTGATGCGACGGTGAGGGGCAATCTGCCCATCCCACAAGCGCTTCCGGGTCGATGCGCAGCGGCGGCTCGGCGAACATGACGGTGCCGTTGGAGGAGGCCAGGAACTTTCCGGTACCGAGCAGCGTCAGAAATCCCGGGACGATGGACTGCTTGAGATCCAGAGTCGGTTCGAACGCAAGCAGATTCGCGGCTCGGATTGTCAGGTTGCCGTCGTCGAGGTCGTAGCTGTTGATGTTGAATCCGCGATCGCCGAGGATCAGCTTGCCCTGACCCTGCGCCAGAACCCAGTCGTTGGAGTACAGCGGAGACGAGAACCGCGCGGCGACGATGGCAGGCATCGACGTTTGCCCGAGCGGCTCGAAGCGAATGTTGCCGTAGTACGCGATCATCGCGCCCTTCGACGTGAACCACGGCTGACCTGCGAGTTCGACGCAGAATGCGTAGTCGTTGCCGGGCACGTTGTCGTTGACCGGCAGGGTGTGCGGGGTGTGGATGTCGAGACCCATAAGGTTGCTCCTCAGAACTTCTGCTCGGAGGCCTGGACCCACACGGTGCCCATACCCGTCATCTTCAGTTGGATTGCCTCACCGCTGCCCTTGCCGACGGCGTCGCGCCAGCCGACATTTGCGGAGATGTCGACGTTGATGTTGCCGATGTGGCAGACGTACGCCTGCGGATCGACCACCACCTGTGGGTGATCGGGCCCGACCTGCAACGGCGTCGCGCCGCCGTGCGACAGGACCGCAACGCTGCCCTGGCCGGTGAGTTGCGTCGTGAACAGACCTTGGCCGGTCATCGCGCCGCGCACTGCTCCGCGGACGCCGCCCTGCGAGGTCAGGGCAACGATGGAACTCTGTAGGTAGCCGTCGTGCACCAGCAGTCGATCGGCTTCGACGGTGAGCATGGACGAACCGTCGAGATGGATCACCTCGATGTACAACCCGGCGTGACCGTAGTAGACCTCGCCCTGCCCCTCGGCGGCCATCATCGCCACGTGCTCGCCTGCCATCATGCGGCCGGCCATTCCCGCGACGCCACTCATGCCGGGCATGGCACCCGCGCCGCCGCCCATGGAATGCGGGACGAAGCGGACGTCGCCGGTGTAGTAGAGCATCGATCCACGGCGCGCGAGCACGTTCTGATTCGGTGCCAGAACGGATTTCACGACTTTGCTGTTGACGAGTTCGAGTGGCACGTCAGCGCTCCTCGGGTTGGATGTACACGACGCCCTGGCCGTCGAAGCGGAGGGAGAACGCCTCGCCGCTGCCGCCGCCGATGGCGGAGCGCCACGTGACGTCGGTGACGAAGCTCTGGTTCAGCTGGCCGCGGTGTGCGACGAACGCGTCGGGATCGACGACGAGTGGGTACTGGGGATCGACGGCGAGGGCGATGATCGGACCACCTTTCGACAGCAGCGCCACGGTGCCCGATCCGCTGACGACCGTGGTGAACAAACCCTGCCCCGACGTTGCGCCGCGAAGACCGGAGAACTTGATGTCTGTCTTCAATTGGCCTGTGAGAGCCAGCAATTGAGACGATTCGACGTGGAGGTTGTCACCCTGTACCTCGACGAGAGTGATGTCCTGGGCGTCGACGGCGAAGTAGACCGTGCCCTTGCCGGACACGTCCATCAACGACAGCGATTCGCCGGACACTTTCTGTTTGAGCGCGGCGCGGAATCCTCCTCCGCCGCCCATCCCGGCGCTCTTGAAGGCGACATCGCCCTCGTACGCCACCATCGAACCCGACATCGCGCGCAGGGAGTCGCCGGTCAGGTCTGCGACCAAGACACGGTGCCCGTTCATCCTCAGCTGAGCCACGGGGGAACTATGCCACTGCTCACGCCGTCGTGGCTACTGCTGGCTGTATACGAGGCACACCACTATCGACGGCGATACAGTCGTTCCGGTCGCCCGGCCCGGCCGTACTGCAACCGAATGTCGAGAATTTCGTGTGTCAAGTAGTGCTCGAGGTAGCGGCGTGCGCTCACGCGTGAAATTCCGACGAGGTCGGCGCACTCGCTCGCCGATAGTTCGGTTCCCGGCGTGATGACGCCCAGCACCGACTTCCCTGTCTCGGCCGACATTCCCTTGGGCAGCTGCACGCGTTCGGCCGCGGCGCTTCCACGACCGAACAGCGCGTCGACGACATTCTGGTCCAGCCGATCCGAGGAGAGAGCCTTCCGGCGCGCCAGAAACGCGTCGAGCTTCTCTCGGAGGTTCACGTACTCGAACGGCTTGATGAGGTAGTCCGTGGCACCACCGGTCAGCGCGGCACTCACTGTGTCCAACTCGCGAGCGGCGGTGATCATGATGACGCCCACGGCGTTGTTCTGCGAGCGCAATGTTCGGAGGACGTCGAGCCCTGATGCGTCCGGAAGATGAACGTCGAGCAGGATCAGATCCGGCTGCAGTTCGGCAGTGGCAGTGAGTGCTTCCGCCGCAGTACGAGCTACACCCACGGACCTGAAGCCGTCCGTTCGGTCGACGAAGCGACGATGAATATCGGCCACCATGAAGTCGTCGTCGACCACGAGGACGCCTGTCGATGTGGTCATCGTTCTCCTGTGCTCTCTCGCTCCGGCAACGGGATTCGCACCCGGAATCTAGCGCCCCCGGCAGCGGCGTCGTCCACAATCGCTGTCCCGCCGTGTTGCGTGCTGACCAATCGGACCAGTGCGAGACCGATTCCGCGCCCGCCGGGCAGGTCGGGTTTCGAGGTCACTCCCCGTGAGAACACCGACTGCCGCATCTGTTCCGGGACCCCTTGGCCCGAGTCGGTGACGTCGATGACCAGGTCATCCAGGTCGACGATGGCGACCGTGATTGCACGCTCACCGGACTCGCGCGATGCGTCGAGCGCATTGTCCACCAGATTGCCCACCACCGTGATCACGTCCGTCGACATCGCGGGGTCGAGCGGTCTCAGGTTGGACGCGGGGTCCAGAGTCAGGCGTACACCGATTTCTGCGGCCAACGACGTCTTCGCTATGAGCAGGGCTGCCACCGCTGGGTCGTGGATGTGTGCGGTGATCGATTCGCTGATCTCCGCGCGCCTGCGGGTGAGAGTGCCGACGAGGGCTGTCACCTCGTCGTAACTGCCGAGCTGGGCCAGCCCGGAAATGGTGTGCAGTTGATTGGCGAATTCGTGAGTCTGAGCGCGCAGAGTGTCGGTGACACTTCGGTGTGACGTCAGCTGGCTCTGCATGGAGGCGAGCTCGGTGCTGTCACGCATCGTGGTGACGGTGCCGATGTGCTGTCCGCGGCTGGTGGCTGTGCGGCGGTTGAGTGCGAGCACCCTGTGCGCGGTCGTGACGATGAAGTCCGCCACCTCTCCGTCGGACTTCAGAACGTCCAGTACTCCGTCGTCGATGCCCACGTTGTCCACCTGCTTGCCGACGACGGTGGGATCGAGCCCGAGGAGTGTGCATGCGCTGTCGTTGATCACGGTGATGTTGCCGTCGTTTCCAATGGCGATCACACCCTCACGAATACTGTGCAACAACGCTTCTCGATGGTCGGCGAGGCTTGCGATCTCTGCTGTCTCCAGGCCGAGTGTGTGTCGCCGCATTCGGCGAGAGAGCAACCACGACCCGACGGCACCCAGGCCGGCGCCGATTGCCAGGTACAAAATCAATCTCGCCCCGGACTCGGACAACAGCGTCCACGTCGACGGGTACCGCTCCGCCACGGTCACGATGGCCAGTACCGAACCATCGGGTGCCAGAACGGGGACGTGGCCGGCAATGGACCGGCCGCCCGCAGACTCGATATCGCCCGACCACCCGCGGCCGTCGAGAACGTCACTGTCTCCCAGTGCGGCTGCACTACCGATTCGGGTGGGGTCGGTGGACACGATCACATCACCGTCGGTGGACACTATTTCCGCCAGTGATGCGCCGGAGAGCGCGACCGCCCGATCTACGTCGGGTGCGAGCACTTGCTCGACCAATGCAGCATCCAGCTGATCACGCACTATCGGAGTCGAGGCCAGATTCTCGGCAACGGAGAGCATCCGGGCTCCGCGCAGGTCGCGAAATTCGTCGGTGGATTGTTCGATCGATATCGCGGCGACGGCACCGAGTACGAGGGTGAGGACGGCGAGCTGCAGCAGCAAGTACTGCCCGGCAAGGGTGAGGGTGTGTCGTCGGCTGACGGCTCGTCGACTCTGTCGTGACCACAAAGAACTTAACTTCCATTGGTTTCTCAAAAGTGACTTGCATCACGTGCGGACTGATACTTGCTACCGATCACAGTCTCACAGAGACCGAACCGAAACGAGGACCGATGCCCAGAAGGCTGACAGTGGTGTTGGCGCTGATCCCACTGCTCGTGCTGGCGCTCGCATCATGTGGCGTCACCCGAGGTGACGAGGGCGAGGGACTGCACCGCATCCGGATGATGGTGCCCAACAGTCCCGGTGGTGGTTACGACCTCACCGCACGAAGCGCAGTGAAGATCATGGAAGAAACCGACATCACCGGCCGCGTCGAGGTCTTCAACGTCATCGGAGCGGGCGGAACCGTCGCCATGGCTCGATTGATGAACGAGGCAGGCAACGACGACCTGATGATGATGATGGGACTCGGTGTCGTCGGCGCGATGTACACCAACGGCTCGACCGATCGAGTCTCCGACGCCACCCCGCTCGCCAAGATCGTCGAAGAGCAAGAGGGGCTTCTCGTCCCCGCGGACTCGCCGTTCCAGACCGTCGGCGACTTCGTCGAGGCGTGGAAAGCAGATCCGTCGTCGGTGACGATCGGCGGAGGATCGTCTCCGGGCGGGCCCGACCACCTGTTCCCGATGGAAACCGCTCGCACGGTGGGCGTGGATCCGACGGCCGTGAACTACGTGTCCTACGACGGCGGCGGCGATCTGTTGACCGCATTGCTGGGCAACAAGATTTCCGTAGGCACGTCGGGGTTGGGCGAGTACGTCGATCAGATCGAGGCCGGACAGGTGCGGGTGCTGGCCGTGTCGGGAGCCGAGCGACTGCCCGACATCGATGCACCGACCCTGACCGAAGCCGGCATCGATTTGCAGTTCACCAACTGGCGCGGTGTTCTCGCACCGCCCGGCACACCCGAAGACGTTCGTGCACAGATGGTTGCGGCATTGACCGAGCTGCACGGCACCGACGAATGGAAGGAAGCGCTCGTGACGAACGGATGGATCGACGCATTCGAGACCGGACCTGCGTTCGAGCAGTTCCTGCGCGATCAGGATGCCCGGGTCGAGTCGACACTCACAGAATTGGGACTCGTATGACCGCCACGGTCGACCGCACCGACGATGGCGGCGAGACCGGGTCGGAGCAGGTCGGTCCGGACCGCGCGCAGCTCCTGGTCTGCGCGGTACTGCTGGTGGTCGGCGTTTTCTTGATCGTCGATGCGCTTTCTCTCACAGCGGAATTCGCCAAGGTCGACCCCGTGGGCCCCAAGCTGATTCCTATTGTCGTCGGGATCGCGATGCTCGTCTGCTCCGTCCTTCTCGCCGTGGCCACTCTGCGAGGGAGTCGAGGCGAACAGGATGGCGGTGAAGATATCGACACCTCGACTCCGGCCGACTGGAAGACCGTCGGACTGCTCGTCGGTCTCTTCGTGGTGACGATCGTGCTGGTGGACACTCTGGGATGGGTCATCATCGGAGCGGTGCTCTTCGGCGGTGCCGCAACGATTCTCGGTAATCGGCATTGGATTCGTAACCTGGCGATCGGGCTCGTTCTCTCACTTCTGAGCTTCTACGCGTTCTATGTCGGGCTCGGAATACCGCTGCCTGCAGGCATTCTGGACGGAATACTCTGATGGACAATCTGAACTGGCTCATGCAAGGCTTCGCCGAAGCCGTGACCCCGATGAATCTGCTCTACGCGTGCATCGGAGTGCTCTTGGGCACCGCGGTGGGTGTTCTGCCCGGGATCGGCCCGGCAATGACTGTGGCACTGCTTCTTCCGATCACCTACAACGTCAGCCCCAGCGCCGCGTTCATCATGTTCGCGGGTATCTACTACGGCGGCATGTACGGCGGCTCGACCACGTCGATTCTGCTCAACACTCCGGGCGAATCGTCGTCGGTGATCACCGCTATCGAAGGCAACAAGATGGCCAAGGCCGGGCGAGCCGCTCAGGCGCTCGCCACGGCCGCCATCGGATCGTTCATCGCAGGCTCCATCGGAACCATGCTGCTGGTGCTGTTCGCCCCCATCGTCTCGCGCTTCGCGGTGTCGCTGGGAGCGCCCTCGTACCTGGCAATCATGTTGCTGGCCTTGGTCGCTGTGACCGCAGTACTCGGCAGCTCGAAGCTGCGCGGATGCATCTCGCTGCTTCTGGGACTTGCCATCGGACTCGTGGGAATCGACTTCCTCACCGGCCAGCCCAGAGCCACTTTCGGTGTCGCGCAGCTCTCCGATGGAATCGACATCGTGGTCATTGCCGTCGCAGTGTTCGCACTGGGCGAGGCACTCTGGGTCGCTGCACATCTGCGCCGCAAGCCCGCCGAGGTGATTCCCGTCGGGCGTCCCTGGATGGGCAAGAGCGATTGGAAGCGATCCTGGAAGCCGTGGTTGCGCGGTACCGCGTACGGATTCCCGTTCGGCGCGTTGCCGGCAGGCGGGGCCGAGCTGCCGACATTCCTGTCGTACATCACCGAGAAGAAGCTCTCCAAGCATCCAGAAGAGTTCGGCAAGGGAGCCATCGAGGGTGTCGCAGGACCGGAGGCCGCCAACAACGCTTCTGCCGCAGGCACTCTCGTGCCGATGCTGTCACTGGGGCTTCCCACCAACGCCACTGCGGCAGTCATGCTCACCGCATTCGTCTCGTATGGAATTCAGCCCGGACCGACGCTGTTCGACAAAGAACCGCTGCTGATCTGGACGTTGATCGCGAGCTTGTTCATCGGTAACTTCCTACTGCTCGTGCTCAACCTCCCGTTGGCGCCGCTGTGGGCAAAGCTCCTGCGCACGCCGCGGCCGTATCTGTACGCAGGAATTCTGTTCTTCGCGGTGCTGGGTGCCTACGCCGTCAATCTCCAGTGGCTGGATCTGGTTCTGCTGCTGATCTTCGGATTGCTCGGCTTGATGATGCGGCGCTTCGGATTACCCGTCCTGCCGCTCATCATCGGAGTCATCCTCGGCCCGCGCGTCGAGCGTCAGTTGCGCCAGACACTGCAGCTCGGTGGCGGCGAATGGAGCAGCATCTTGTCCGAGCCCATCGCCATCGCGGTCTACGTCATCATCGTTCTGCTGCTGGCTGCGCCTTTCGTGGCAAAGCTCGTACGACCCCGTACTGCTTTTAGTGCTCCCACCCTCGAGAAGACGAAGGAAGACGCATGATTGTCGTCGGCTACACCCCTGACAAATTCGGTGCCGCGGCACTCGAACACGGAATCGCCGAGGCGAAGTTTCGCGGCACCGGGCTCAAGGTCGTCAACACCTCCACCGGTGACTCATTGGCCGATCCGCGATTCGCCGATTCCGAAGCCATGACGGAGTTGCACGCCACTCTCGATCGTTCCGGGGTCGAGTATGTCCTGGACCAGGCCGTGGTCTCGGATACCGTCGACGCGCTGCTCACCGTCATGGACGGCGACGATGCCGACGTACTGGTCATCGGGATCAGGCACCGATCAGCAGTGGGCAAATTGCTGATGGGCAGCTCCGCTCAGCAGCTGCTGCTCTCGTGCCCCAAGCCGGTTCTAGCAGTCAAACCGCCTCGGTAGCAATCTGTTTCGGTCGTGCCGTTATCGCCTGCTCCGCCATTAGTGCGGAGCAGGCGACAGCGTTTTCAGACGAGCGGCTTCAATGCCTTACCTGCGAGTTCGACGGCACCCGGCTGGTGGCCGTTGGTGATCAGGTTGATGATGACGCCGTCGATGCCCTGATCGAGGACGCGCTTCTGCACCTGCTCGGCGACATCGTCGGGGGTTCCGCAGAAGTGCCGATCGGTGGCCTTCGCGGCGTCCTCCTCGGACAGGTTCGTCAGGTCGAGGCCCTGCTTCAGCACGAACTCACGCTGCAGCTCCTTGGCCTTGTCGCCGTCCTCGTCGATGATGACGAAGGCGAGGAAGCTCGTTTCGAGGTCCTTCGGGTCGCGGTCGACCTCCTCGCACCGTGCTTGGACGGCAGCCATCTTACGAGGCAATTCCTGTGCGTCACAGATGATGTTGAGGTGATCGGCGAACTGGGCGGCCAGGCCGAACGTCTTCTTCTCGCCACCGCCGCCGAGCATGATCGGAAGATCGTCGCGGATGCGGGGCTCGTTCATCGCGTTTTCGACCTGATACCAGAGGCCGTCGAACGTGGGACGCTGTCCGCGCAGCATCGGTTCGATGATCTGCAGGGCCTCGTCGAGACGCTCGAACCGATCGGTGAACGTACCGAATTCGAGTCCGAAGCTCTGATGCTCGAGTTCGTACCAGCCGGCTCCGATGCCGAGAATCGCCCGACCGCCGCTGACGACGTCGAGGGTGGTGACGGTCTTGGCCAGGATCGCCGGATTGCGGTAGGTGTTTCCGGTGACCAAGGCGGAGAGCTGGATGGTGTCGGTGGCCGTCGCGAGGGCGGACAGCGCGGAGTAGGCCTCGAGCATCGGCTCGTCGGGCTTGCCGATTCCGGGAAGTTGGTAGAAGTGATCCATCACGAACGCGGTGTCGAACCCGGCCGCTTCGGCCTCGCGCGCCTGCGCGATGACCTGGGGAAAGAGTTCTGCGACCGAACCGTCGTAGCTGAAGTTGGGCATCTGGTAACCGAGGCGAATAGTCACGGAAGCCACGCTACTCGGATATCGGCCCGTGGCACGTGCGAGAGCGTGATAATTCGACGATGACCATCATGGATCTGACCAGGCAGCCCTTCTCCGGGTTTGCTGTCGACGACCTACCCGCGGCGCGAACCTTCTACGCCGAGACGCTGGAACTGACGGTGACCGACAACGAGATGGGGATGCTCGAACTGCACCTGGGGACGGGCGCGATCGTGCTGATCTATCCGCGTCCCGGTCACGTGCCCGCCCAGTACACTATCTTGAACTTCCCGGTTGCCGATATCGAGAGCGCCGTCGGTGCCCTGACCGCGAAAGGAGTTGCGTTCGAGCAGTATCCGGAGATGGGCACCGACGAGAAGGGCATCTTTCGACATGGTGGGCCGCTGATCGCCTGGTTCACGGACCCGGCGGGCAATGTGTTGTCGGTGTTGGAGGGCTGACCGCTAGGCGCCCGGGAGTGGAGCCTGCGGAACGACCCTCAAGCTGTCGGGGTTCCTTGGGCGAGGGTGACTGTGCCGGTGGTGGTTATGCCTGCGTCGTCAACCCATTCGACGACGGCGGAATCACCCGGGACGCGGCCGATGAGCGCCTGAGACAGATCCGACGAGGACTGCACCTCCGTTCCGTCGAGCGAGACGATGATGTCTCCCGCCGACAAGCCAAGAATTTCGGCCGGGGAATCGGAGTTCACCGAGACGACGGCAGCCCCGATCGCCGGCTTGTTGTCGAACACCGACACGTCACGTACCGAGACCCCGAAATACGGCGTCGGGCCCACATGCACTGTGCCGCCGGACTGCCCGGCCAGTACCTGATCGAGCACAGCAACCGCCTCGCCGATGGGGACAGCGTAGGCCTCGGGCGCCTGGGGCGGTACGAACTCGGTGCCGTTGCGTGCGTCGTCCGACAACCCGGCGGTGTTCACACCCACCACCCTGCCCCAGGCGTCGAACAGTGGCCCACCCGAATCCCCTGCTCGCACATCGGCATCGACGCGAATCATCTTGTCCAGCGTGTTCCGCGAGCCGTCCACCGAACTGCGGGTGCGCACCTGCTGATCGAGGGCGGTCACGGTGCCGGGTGCCGGCACCAATACTCCTGCGCCCGAGGCATTCCCGATGGCCGTGACGGCATCACCCACGTCGGGAAGTGGGTCCGGGGCCAACTCGACCACTGGCAGGTCGGCCGCGGTGATCAATTGCACGACCGCGACGTCACGAGATTTGTCGTAACCCAGCACGGTGGCGTCGTAGATCAGTCCGTTGCCCATGTTCACTGCGGTGATTTCGGTGGCGAACTCCACGACGTGGAAGTTCGTGAGCACGATCCCATCGGGAGCGACGACGAAGCCGGTGCCGGCGACCCCGGAGAAGCCGGCGGACGCCGACAGTGTGACGACGGCTGGATCGACCCGAGCCGAAAGCTCGTCGAGTGTCAGTGGTGGTGGTTCGACGACGGGAGCAACGGGTGGGACGGGTGCAGGCGCAGCAGCGAAGTCCGCGGTTCCGGGATCGAGTGGTGGCGTCGCGAACAGCCACACACCGGCAGCGACCAGCGTCAGAACCACCGCTCGTCCACCCGACCGCATAGAGATCGATTATGGTCCGGTGGCGTCGGAGGTGCCAGCTAGTTGACGATCACGGCCCGCGGAACGTCGGCGCGCAACGTGAAATCGGTGACGAATTCGCCATCCTCGGGTCCGTACCGGCTCTTGATGTCGTAGTTCTCGACGTCGAAAGCGTCGAGCGTGGGTGAGTGCGACGTGACGGCCATCGTCGCGCCGTCGACGTCGAATTGGAGCAGACGCTGAAAGCCGGTACTGCGTTCGCCGTCGACCTCGAAGTACTGGTAGTCGGCCAATAGCTGCACGACGGTACGGTCGGTGTCGCCGACATTTTCGTCGACCACGGCAACCTGGCCGTCCACGTGCCCGGACAATACGAGGAAGACCGACTCGTGCGGTACGACGAGTCGATTCCAGATCTGTTGACCCGAACTCGATCCGATATCGCCGAACCCCATCAGTTTCTTCTCGCCGAGTTCGTCGAGGTAGTAGTGCGTGCCGATGACGACGTTGCGGTCGGGGTGATCGTCGAGTACCCGTTCTGCCCACTGCATGACCTTCTCGGGTGGGTTGTAGCCGATGAAGAGCATGAGAAATTTCGCGCCGGCGATGTCGACCAGATCGTAGTGCGCCGAATTGTCCTCGGCGGTAAAGGAACCGCCCCAGTACGGCTGATCACGATAGCGCTGCGGGCCGAAGTACTCGTTGTAGAGCGCGTGATTCTTCTCGTGCTCACCGGGAACCAACTTGCCTGCTGCGTTCCAGATGTTGTCGTGGTTGCCGGGCAGCACGCCGTGGGCAATGCCGGCATCTTCCAGGATGCTCATGGACTCGCTGGCAGCCTCGAATTCCCTGCGCGCCTGGGTATCCGGGCGACCGGGGCTGATCCAGCTCTGAATGAGGTCGCCGGTGTGCATGCTGTAGTCGATCTTCAGCTCGTCGGCGTTGTCGGCAGTCCACTGCGTCATGTCCGAATACACACCGGGGTCGTCGCGAGAGATGTACTGGGTATCGGTGATGTGTTGGAGCGCGAAGTCGTAGGTGTCTGGGTCGGCGAAAGCCTTGTCGGGGGTGGCGTTGGTCTCGGCGAACGAACGGTCCACTCGGGGACTGTCGATGACGAGAACCTCGATAGTGCCGCTCTCACTGGCTACGTCGGCGCTGAGTTCGATCGGACCACCGGGTGTTGCAGGCTCTGCTGCTGCTAGCGCCGGACTCCAATCGGCCGTCGATTCGTTCCACACGTGCAATGCGAGATCGTTGGTGCTGACCGATCGACCGGACCACGTGAGCGTCGTTCTCTCGGTCCCAGGAACGACCGAGACGGTGTATCGCAGATACGGGTACTCGTCCCACCCGGAAGTCTGCATCTCGGTGGTCGACGATTCGACACCGAACTCGTGCGTTGTCGGATCCGGTACTGCGGCGATCCCCGCCACCATCGACGTGGTGATCGCTGCGGGCACCGTTGTCAACCCGACACCAGGTACCGCAGCGGCCTGGCGAGGTGCCGGCTGATCGCGACGCTCGGCTGCCGCGTCGGCACCAGTGAGGGCGAGCAGCACACAGGTCAGCGCCAGGGAGCCGAATGCCGATGGGCGCTTCATGTCTTCGAGGCTACCGATACCAGCGCCAGAGTCGCGGCGTCGACGGTAGCGCCCGTCTACAGTCAGCTCATGTCCGCGCAGCATCGACCTCGGGTTTCGATCGGTATTTCGGGCTGGACCTACGCGCCGTGGCGGGGAGATTTCTATCCGGCGGGCTTGGCGCATCGAAAGGAGCTCGGGTACGCGTCCGAACACCTGACGTCGATCGAGATCAACGGCACCTTCTACGCGATGCAGAAGCCGTCGAGCTTCACCAAGTGGCGCGACGAAACCCCCGACGACTTCGTCTTCTCCATCAAGGGTGGGCGATACGTCACGCACATCAAACGGCTCGTGGGCGTCGAGAGTGCACTCGCGAACTTCTTCGCCACCGGTGTGTTGACTCTGGGCGACAAACTGGGTCCGTTCCTGTGGCAGTTGCCGCCCAACCTCGAATTCGACGCGCAGAAAGTAGCGGACTTCTGTGCGCTATTGCCTCGAACAGTGTCAGCTGCAGTGTCGTTGGCGGAATCACGGGACGACAAGTTGGCAGAGGATCGAGTGCTGTTGCCTGCTGCGTCGTCTCTTCCACTTCGGCACTGCGTGGAGGCCAGACATCAGAGCTTCGCCTCCGACGAAGCGGTGGAGTTGTTGCGGCAAAACGATATTGCGTTCGTCGTTGCAGACACTGCCGGCAAGTATCCGTACGTCGATACTCCGACAGCGAATTTCATGTATGCCCGACTCCACGGCGACGAGGAGTTGTACGCCAGCGGCTACACCGATGAGGCGTTGGATCACTGGGCCACCAAGATCTCCGAGTGGACGTCGACGGGAAGGGACGTCTACGTGTACTTCGACAACGACATCAAGGGCTACGCGCCGTTCGACGCCATGAGGCTCATCGAGCGCGTCGGTAGGTGAGTATTCCGTTTTCTAGCATTTTCTCAATACTGGCTGGCGCGCGGCGCTGCTGTGAGCAGCGCTCCGAAGCAGGTTCCGGCAGCGACGAAGACCCTTTCACCGGCACACTGGAGCCATGGAGCTATTGGTTCTCGGCGGCAGCGACTTCGTGGGGCGAACGGCCGTCGAGCATGCCCTCGCCCTCGGATGGGACGTCACGGTGTTCAATCGCGGCACGACGGCGTCCGATCCTCGAGTCACGCAACTCCGCGGTGACCGGCGCATGGCCGACGGACTGGATTCGATTCGAGAACGCAACTGGGACATAGCCTTCGACACCTGGTCGTGGGAGCCCGGTGTAGTAACGCGGTCGGCTTCTGCGCTCGCCGATCGAGTGCGCAGCTACGTCTACGTTTCGAGCCGATCGGTGTACGACGCGCCGAGAGCAGGTGCGACCGAGACCTGGCCGACGGTCCAGGGGCCTGGCGATGACTACGCGCGATGCAAACTCGGTGGTGAGCAGGCCGCCGTCACGGCATTCGGATTTCGAGCCTTGCTGGTCCGGGCCGGATTGATCCTGGGACCGTACGAGAATATCGGTCGACTTCCATGGTGGCTGAACAGAATCGAGCGTGCGGGGGATGTACTTGCGCCCGGCCCCGCCGACCTGACACTGCAGTACATCGACGCCCGCGATCTTGTCGGTTGGAGTCTGGACGCGGCTGCCGGTGGGCTCGGGGGTCCGTACGACGTGGTGAGTCGGCACGGGCATGCAACGATGCGTGAGGTTCTGCAGGCTTGTGTTGCCGCGACTCGGTCCGATGCTCGCCTGCGTTGGGTGCAACCTGAAGTACTCGGTGCTGCCGGCGTGCAGCCGTGGACGGAGCTACCGATCTGGATTCCGCCTGGCGCAGATCATGACTCGTTGCACGCGTCCGACGTGTCGAAGGCATTCGCGGAGGGGCTTCGGGCACGGCCGATTCAGGAGACCGTCGCGGACACGTGGAGGTGGCTGCAATCGCTGAACGGGCGTGCCCCGGTGAGGGGTGATCGCCCGCCGGTCGGACTCTCCGCCGACCGTGAGGCGGCAATTCTCGCGGATGTGGGGCGTGCAGAGGGTCGCTGAACTCGACAGACGCGCGCGCATTTGCGGGAACCGGGACAGCTACGCCAATATTCGAGACTCTTGCGGAGATGCGAGAGAACGATAGAAAAGGCTACGGAGTGCAGAGTCTTCGCACGGCGGCCTCGATTTTCGACGCCCTGCGCTGAATTTCGGCGTCGTCGGCGGCTTCGCAGGCCCTACTCGGCGCGGTCATCCAGGCCGAGGTGATGCCGAACATCATGGTGATCAGGTCGTCGACGGTGAAGGCGTCGGAGATCAGTCCGTCTTGCTGTGCAGCTGCCATGGCGTTGCGCCGCTCCGCGATGACCGAGTGGATGTCGTCGGTGCCCGATGCTGCCATGCCGCCCTGGAGCTGGGTCCAGAGAAGTAGGCGGTGTTCCTCGGGATGCTCTGCGAGATGCAGGTATTCGCGCGCTGCATATCCGCCGAGGTCGTCGACCGCGAAGGGTACTTCTTCGATGAACCGTGCGAACCCATCTTCGACCACAGCTCGGAACAGGGTCTCTTTGTCGCCGAAGTATGCGTACAGGCGCTCCTTGCTGGCCTTGGCCGCAACTGCGATGCGATCGACTCGAGCGCCGGCCAGTCCGTGCACCGAGAACTCGTCACGGGCGGCGACGACGATGCGGGCGCGGGTCGCGCCGGCGTCAGGTTTCATGGCGGTCACCATACCCCCAACCAACTAGTTCGTTTGACACTCGGTGCCGAGTGGCTTACCTTTCAGCTCGGGACATTTTTCGTGCCCAGAATCAACGAGTACGAGTGGGGTAGAAACATGTCGCAGCACTCCGAGCGCGAAGCGCCGGATCTGAATCCGAACTACGAGCGCCGATGGCTGGTGCTGTGCATCGTCGCCATCACGCAGCTGACGATCGTGCTGGACGGCACCATCGTCAACATCGCGCTACCGCAAGCGCAGATCGACCTGGGCATCAGCGACACCAGCCGCACCTGGGTCATCACCGCCTACGCCCTGGCTTTCGGTGCGTTGCTGCTGCTCGGCGGCCGCATTGCGGACTACTGGGGACGCAAGCGCTCGTTCATCGTCGGCATGGCAGGCTTCGCCGTTGCTTCCGCCATCGGCGGACTCGCCCAGGAAGGTTGGCAGCTGTTCATCGCACGCGCCGGCCAGGGTGTTTTCGCTGCACTGCTCGCACCTGCAGCGCTGGCCATCCTGACGGTCACCTTCACCGACACCAAGGAGCGCGCCAAAGCGTTCGGTGTCTTCGGCGCAATTGCCGGCGGCGGCGCAGCCGTCGGTCTGTTGCTCGGCGGCGTGCTCACCGAGTACGCGAACTGGCGCTGGTGCCTGCTGGTCAACATCCCAGTCGCAGTGATCGCCATCGCCGCTGCAGTACCGCTGGTCAAAGAGAGCAAGGCGCACGGAGACACCCGCTACGACCTGCCCGGCGCGATCCTCGTCGCTCTCGGTCTGGCCTCGCTGGTCTACGGCTTCACCGAAGCCGAAGACGGTTGGGCGACGGTACCCACCATCACCTTCATCGCACTCGGACTCGCTCTGCTGGCCGCGTTCGTCGTGGTCGAATCCAAGTCCGCCAACCCGTTGCTCCCGATGAGCGTGCTGCTCGACCGTGACCGCGGTGCCGCGTACATCGGCTCGGCAGTCATCGGTGCGGCCCTGCTCGGTGGCACGTTGTACCTCACGTTCTACTTCCAGATCGTGCTCGAGATGAGCCCGGTGATCGCGGGCGTCGCGTCACTACCGATGACCGGCGGAATCCTGATCACCGCAGCGCTCGCGTCCGCACTCGTCCCGAAGATCGGACCCAAGCCGCTGATGGCCGTCGGCCCCGTCGTCTCGGCGATCGGCCTGCTCCTGCTGACGCAGATCGGCGTCGACACCTCGTACTGGACGCATGTGCTGCCCGGCGTCGTGCTGCTCGGCCTCGGTCTCGGCCTGTTGATGGTGCCGATGCAGAACGTCGCGCTCATCGGGGTCCCTGATCACGACGCGGGTGCCGCATCTGCGCTGATCAACGCCACGCTGCAGGTCGGTGGCGCTCTGGGCGCGGCAGTGTTCACCACGGTGTACACCTCGTCCAAGACCTCGTACCTGGCCGACAACCCGGCCCCGACTCCGCCCGCCGGAGTCCCCGCGGAAGCTCTCGCGGGCCAGGAGGTCCCCAGCGCCGAAGCATTGGCCGCGCTGCCGGAACCGATCCGCAACTTCGTACTCGCCACCATCGACCACGCGTTCGCGGCCGAAGTCTCCGGCTACGCCTGGGCCTTCGGAACCGCCGCCGTTCTGGTCGCGCTGGTGTGCCCGGTGGTACTCGGGCTCGTTCGTGCGAAGAGAGACGACCTGCCCGTCGGCGACACCCCAGTGCATATCGGATAGTTCTCGCTGGCCAAACCCCGCTGCTCACCCGTCGAGCAGCGGGGTTTGTCGTCGTGTGGGTCTCTACTCCGGGTCGATCGCGTCGGCCTGCGCGGTGAGCAGCATGTGCAACAACTCCGGCGGCAGGGCCATCGGAGGCATTGCACCGAGGGTGATGGAGTTCTCGGAATCTCCGTTCAGTTCCTCGACCTCGTCGTGCAAGCTCTCCATCTTCTCGTCCAGTTTGTTGGCCGTCTCGGCGGCCTCGGTCAGTTCCGCCAACAGGTTGGTCGGTATCTGCCCGCGATACTTGTAGAAGATCTTGTGCTCGAGGCTCGCCCAGAAGTCCATGGCAATCGTGCGGATCTGGAGTTCGACCAGTACCGGTTGGACGCGGTCGGACATGAAGACCGGGATTTCGACAATGAGGTGTAAACTCTTGTAGCCGTTGGCTTTCGGGTTCGCTATGTAGTCTTTGACCTCCACGACACGAATGTCGCTCTGACTGCTGAGCATGTCCGCAATGCGGTACGTGTCGGAGATGAAGCTGCAGGTGATGCGGACACCGGCAACGTCGAAGATGCTCTCGCGAATCGCGTCCAGGTTCAGTGCGCAGTTCTTGCGCTTGGCCTTGTCGAGGATGCTCTCGGGTGTCTTCAATCTCGACGACACGTGCTCGATGGGGCTGTATCGGTGGATGTGGGTGAATTCCTGCTTCAAGATGTTGATCTTGGTGATCAGCTCGTCGATGCCGAACTTGTAGCTCATCATGAAACGGGTGAAGTCGTGCCTCAGCTGCACCAGGTCGACGACGGTTTCACTGTTGCTCATGCTCCCGATTGTCCACGATCGGCGGTCGTGACCGCGCGGCGCGGGAATCGAAGCTGGCATCGCTGCACGTCGGCCCGAGTTCCGGGGTGAAACGCACAAGACCACAGCTCTCGCATTGATGCGTACGGTGATGCCCTCGCTCGCACGAGCACGCACGTGAACCCACCAACACCGAGCCGGCGACGAGCGGATGGCCGTTGGTGCAGTGGGTAGGTGCTCGTTCGGCCCACCGATCGCCGACGCGATAGAGCGATCCGGCAACCGGGTCGGTATCGCGCTCGCCGGATGCCATCGCGCGCAACCGCCTTCGAGAATGTCTACCGTCCGATGTGGACCGCCCGAAGTGGCTCGGCTGGCTGCGTCGCCAACTCCGGGGGCCTGCTCAGGTTAGCAGAAATCGAACGTATGTTCTAACGCTTGGTCAGAACCACGTCTTGCGGCCACCGACTGCGCGCCCCATCGAACCGAGCACCGTCAGAACCGCGCCGACGACCACCAGAATGATGCCGATAGTCGTCAAAATTGAAATGCCGGCGAAATAGCCGATGAGGGCGAGGATGATTCCGAGAACGATCATGACTACTCCTGGTGCCACTGTGAGCCCACTACCGACGAATGCCGATGGGACCGAAGCTACGCCACCGAGATGGAGGAATGGTCACAATTGCCGCTATTTCCCGGCATCCACTTTCGCTGCGAGGAAAGCCTCCGGGTCGATCAGATCCGACTGCCCGACGATCGATCCCAGGTCAGCGATACGTTCGATACCGGTGAGCACCATCTCCTCTTCCACGGTGCCCTCGGCGTAACCGTAGTAACAGGTCGACGTCGTGTGGTTGTGGTCCTTGTCGATGCGGTTGGCGCGGCCCTCGATCTGCCTGATGTCGATGGGTGTCCAACGAGGATCGTGGATCAGCGTCACGCGCGGGGCGAGAGTGGACACCTCCCCTTCGGGGAGCAGTAACTCGTTGGTGTGCAGGTTGATTGCGCTGGTGGTGGTCGAGACGATGACCGACGCGGCCCCGGTCTGAAAGCGTCTGATCGACGCCTCCTGCGCGGGGCTGCTCATGCTGCCGTCGACCACGGCAACATCGAGTCCCTCGTCCCGCAATGTCTGCGCGAGTGCCGCGACGGACTCGCGGTAGAACATCGAGACGAACACCTGGTTTCCGGCCTTGACCCACGTCCGCACCTGGTCCGCCGACGCGGGAATGCGCAAATACGAACACTTCTGGCGAAATCGCAGCGTCGCGGCGCGGGTACTGGGGTTCTTCTGCAGCACTCGCCTTCCACCGACCGCTTTCCAGTTCGGCAGGCCCATCTCCTTGCGATAGTCCACCCACGCGGAGTTGTACAGCCGCTTCTGCGCGGCGGTGAGTTCCTGGCCGAGTGGTTCCCGCGGAGTCGGTGGAGACGGCCGCGAAATCGACCACGGCACGGCACCTCCCGACAGCCAACCGTGCACCGATGCAATGTCGCCTGCCCGTTTGGCCGCGTCCTCCGGTTCCCACCGCCACGTGGTCAACCCCGTCGTCGCCTTGCCTGCCTTCACCGCGAACCCGGACTCGATGAGGAACTCCGCCCACTTCATCGTCACCGCATAGCCGAGATATTCGTCGTCGCCCAGGATCTCGACCCCACGACTGCGCTCGACCGCGCGAGCCATGTACGCGAAGTGCAGCGGCTGATACCCGGGAGTGGCAGACATCCACACCACGGATCGGGCTGCCTCTTGATACCGCCAGAGGATCTGCGACTGCTGCGATTCGATGTTCATCAACGCATGCGACTCGTCCGCGATCACCACATCGATGTCGAAACGCAGCTCGCCCAGCGAGATGGTTCGCTTGTTCTGTGTCCGTTTGCGTTTGCCCAGATCGGTCTCGGGCGGAACCGACAGCAGCTTCTTCGTCGACTGATAGGTGATCAGCAGCCAGCGCTTGCGATCGGACGGTTCGATGTCGGCTTCGCTGTCGGCGATGGTGCGACGCCATCCCGGCAACGCGCCCTTGGGCGCAACCACGAGTACGGTCCCGATTTCGGCCGCGGACATCTGCCGCACGGCCTCGCACACCGCAAGCGTCTTGCCCAGACCCGTCGAATCCATCTGCGCGAAGTACGGGAATCCCGCGTCGAGCGCGGCGAGATGGCGTCGTACGGATTCGAGTTGAGTTTCTCGGGGCTGCATCGCCCGCTCCCGAACCATCTCGTCGCGCCAGACATCGTTGGCATCGTCCTCGAGCCACCGTTGCAGGCTGTACGGCGTCGACTCGTAGGGCTGCAGATACTCCGGCAACTCGGTGCAGTAGTACGCGAACACCCTAGGCCCGGGATACCACCTCGCGCCAGCCGCACCCGCCGCCGATCGATCCTCGAACGGCACGTCCAGCACCCAGACACGCTCGCCGGGATCGGGAACCCGCAGATCCGGGGCTGCGGCCTTACGCGACGAGGTCTTGCGTGGAGCTGCCCGCTTGCGTGGTGCGGCTTTCTTCGCAGCGGCCTTCTTCGGAGCAGGCTCACCGTTCTTCGCAGCCGCGAACTTTCGCGCAGCACTGCTCTGCCCGGCCTTGACGGTGCGGGCAGTGGTGGATCGGGTTGTGCGTCTACGAGGTGGCATCGGATCCAGTCTGTCGTACGGTGTGCACGAACACCGTAAAGGAGCCCTGTGACATACCCGAACCACCCGCGCGCCGTAGTACTCGTCCACGATCAGGATCCAATCCTTGCGCGACGCGACATCGGCACTCTCGATGCCGAATTGCGCACCAGGGGTTTCCAGTTGGACGTGCACTCCTTCGACCACAGCCCCGACGTCGCACCGCCGTTGCTGTCCGACGCGCAGTTGGTGGTGGTCATGGGCTCACCCGATGCCGCCTACGACGACACGCTGCCGTGGCTCGCGCCGGAGATTGCCTACGTGCAGGACGCGATCGATGGCCAGGTCCCGATTCTCGGTGTGTGCTTCGGCGGGCAGTTGCTCGCACGGGTACTCGGCGGCACCGTCCGTCAGTCCGAGCATCCCGAGTACGGATTCGTCCAGGTCGATACCTCCGATCCCGAGCTCGTCGCTCGAGGCCCGTGGATGGAGTTCCACGGCGACACGTTCACCGCTCCCCCGCAGGCGACGGTGATCGCCCGGAACGCGGCCGCGCAACAGGCATTCGTCTGCGGCCCGCACCTCGGGTTGCAGTTCCACCCCGAGATCGACCTCGACACCTACGACGCGTGGGCGGCCGCGTGGGACCGCGACGGCGTCGAACACGGGGTGGACGTGCACGAGATCAGGAGAGATATCGCCGACGCGGAACTCGCAGCTCGGGCGCGGTGCTCGGCTCTGCTGGACGCCTTTCTCGCCCGATCCTCGGCGGTGCCCCGGTAGGGTCGAACGATGACCGAGGCCAGGCCCAGTAACTTCAGTGATCACCAACTCGGCATCTACGCCGCCGGGATGTTCGCGCAGCAGACACCGCCGATCACCACCAACCTGGCAAGGCTGGAGGACCAAGCTGCCGAGAAGCTTTCGCCCGAGGCCTTGGGCTACATCGTCGCCAGCGCGGGCAGCGGATCGACGGCGCGGGCGAACCGGGCGGCGTTCGACAAATGGGCCATCACGCCGCGGATGCTGCGCAGTTCAGCCTCGCGTGATCACGCATGCACCGTGCTCGGCACCGATATGCCGGCTCCGCTGCTGATCGCGCCCGTCGGCATCCAGACTCTCGCCCATCCCGACGGTGAGCTCGCGACGGTTCGAGCGGCTGCGGAACTCGGTGTGCCGTATATTCATTCGACGCAGGCATCGCATTCGTTCGAGCAGATCGCCGAGGCAGGCGGAGATGCTCCGCGCTGGTATCAGTTGTACTGGCCGACAGACGAATCGGTACTGCTGAGCTTCCTGCAGCGCGCGAAGGACACCGGGTTCACCACATTGGTGCTGACTCTCGACACCACGTTGCTGGGCTGGCGGCCCGCCGATCTCGACCGCGGCTACCTCCCGTTCCTGGCCAACCTCGGCATCGAGAACTACCTGACCGACCCGGCGTTCCAGGCCGGACTGGCGCAGCCCGTCGAGGAGAATCCGGTTGCCGCCGCGATGCATTGGGCGCAGATGTTCCCCAACCCCGGTTTGTCGTGGAAGAACCTGGCCTTCCTGCGCGAGCACTGGAGCGGCCCGATCGTGCTCAAGGGAATCTGCACCGTCGGCGACGCCCGTGAAGCAGCAGCCCACGGCGTCGACGGCATCGTGGTCTCCAACCACGGCGGCCGTCAGGTCGACGGGGCCAGAGCGTCACTCGACGCCTTGCCGTCCATCGTCGACGCGGTCGGAGACGTTCTGACGATCCTGTTCGATTCCGGTGTGCGCACCGGTGCCGACATGGCCAAGGCGTTGGCGCTCGGAGCGGATGCGGTCTTGCTCGGCCGACCGTTCCTGTACGGTCTCGCGCTCGGTGGGCAAGAAGGCGTCGCACACGTATTACGTTGCCTGCTCGCGGAATTCGATCTGGTGACGAGTTTGTCGGGTCACACCGGTGCCGGCGAACTCGGCCTCGACTCCATCATGGAGTCCTGATGGAGTGGACGAAGCACGCTATCTGGTGGCACCTGTACCCACTCGGCTTCACCGGTGCGCCGGTACACGGATGGGACGGTGAATCCCAGTCGGATTTGCACCGGCTGAACAGAATCGAGAAGTGGCTCGACTACGCACTCGAACTCGGTGCGTCGGGCATTGCCCTCGGGCCGATCTTCGAGTCCGAGAAGCACGGCTACGACACGGTCGACTACTTTCATGTCGACGGCAGGCTCGGTACCGACGAGGACATCGACTCCTTGATCACCGCCGCGCACGGTCGAGGCCTGAAGGTCATGTTCGACGGCGTCTTCAACCATGTGGCACAGAGCTTTCCGAAGTTTCGCGAGGCCCTGTCCGAGGGCCCGGACTCCGAGGCCGCCGGGTGGTTCCACCTCGACTGGTCCGGCGACGAGCCGACGCATCGCAACTTCGAGGGCCACGACGAACTGGTGGCACTCAACCACGAGAGCCCGCACGTGCAGGAGTACGTCGTGAACGTGCTCTCGCACTGGCTCGAACGCGGCGTCGACGCCTGGCGGCTCGACGCGGCCTACGCGGTACCGCCGCGCTTCTGGGCCGCGGTACTGCCGAAGGTCCGCGAGAAGCATTCGGACGCATACTTTCTCGGTGAGGTCATTCACGGTGACTACGACCGGATCGTCTCGGCCTCCACGTTGGATTCGGTTACCCAGTACGAACTGTGGAAGGCGATCTGGAGTGGCCTGAGCGAGAAGAACTTCTTCGAGCTCTCGCACGCGTTGGAGCGTCACAACGGGTGGCTCGACGCGTTCGTGCCCGCCACGTTCGTCGGAAATCACGACGTCAATCGCATCGCCAGCGTCGTGGAGGACGAGCGACATCTGGTGCACGCATTGGTGGTCCTGTTCACCGTGGGCGGGATGCCGATGATCTACTACGGCGACGAACAGGCGTTCCGCGGCATCAAGGAAGATCGCGTCGGCGGTGACGACGACGTGCGTCCCGAGTACCCCGAATCCCCGGATGATCTGGCCCCGTACGGTTGGCCGGTCTATCGCGTGCATCAGGAGTTGATCGGAGTACGGCGTCGCAATCCGTGGTTGCACTCCGCGCGCACCGAGACGCTCGAGCTCACCAACACGGCGCTGCTCTACCGCGTGTCCGGGGACGACAATTCGATGACGGTGGCGCTCAACCTCGGCGACGATGCCATCGACTACGCGGCTCAGGGCAGCGAAGTACTGGCCGGTGAGGCGCACCTGAACGACGGCCGGGTGAGCGTTCCGCCGCACGGCTGGGCCGTCATCGGCTGATAGTTCTGGCTGCTTTCGCGCGATCGAAGAACGCCATCAGTTGCGGTAATTGTTCGTCGGTGACGGTGAGGATCATTCGATCGCCGTTGACGTGGATGCCGCCATCCGCGGTGCGCAGGCCGATGGTGAGCTTGGTGCCGCGGCGAGTCTGCTTGGCGTCGACACCGAGCTGGTCCACGTGCCAGCGACACCGGCCGCCAGAGGCGACGGTCACGGCAGCATCGAACACGTCGACCGTGCGATGGTCCAGGACGAAAATGACGTTCTCGTCGAGGCGATACTCCAGGTAGACGCGTTCGGCCATGGCGGCACAGTAACTCGTGATGGTCGTATTCAGGTATCTATCGATGACGCTAAAGAGTCGTAGCGACGGCAATGGAGCGCCGAATCGAGGCCGGTGGGTACAGTCGACCGCGACACGGGGTGCCCGGCAGGGCTGAGATCACACCCGTCGAACCTGATCTGGTTAGGACCAGCGAAGGGAATGTCGTGATTTTCGGTATTCCTGTCCCCTCGTAACGGTCCCGACCTCGAACGAGAGGCGAGGCGCATGAAAATCGACGAGCAGACAGTGTTGATCACCGGCGGCGGCCGCGGACTGGGAGCAGCGATCGCCGCTGCTTTCGCCGGTGAGGGCGCACGCGTGGTGATCGACTACCGCAAAAGCCGTGATGCTGCGGAGGCGCTGGCCGCCAGGCTCGGTGATAACGCGATTGAGGTGCAGGGCGACGTGACCGACGAGGGTGACGTGGCCGGGCTGTTCGACACCGCACGAACACATTTCGGCACTCCGATCACGACCGTCGTCAATAACGCGCTGGCCGATTTCTCGTTCGACGGAGATGCACGGCCGAAAGCCGACACCATTACCTGGGAGCGGTTCGACGCACAGCTGCGTGGCAGTGTCCGTGCGGCATTGCTCACCACCCAGGCTGCCTTGCCGGGTATGCGCGAGGCGGGCTTCGGCCGAATCATCAACGTGGGCACCAACTTGTTTCAGAATCCGGTGGTGCCGTACCACGACTACACCGCGTCCAAGGCCGCACTGCTCTCGCTGACCCGCACTCTGTCCGCGGATCTTGGCGTAGACAACATCACCGTCAACATGGTCTCGGGTGGACTGCTGCGCACCACCGACGCCAGCGCCGCCACCCCGGCCGAGGTATTCGACTTCATCGCAGCCTCGACCCCGCTGCAACGCGTCACCACCCCGGAAGAGTTCGCCGACGCCCTGTTGTTCTTCGCCTCGCCGTGGGCGCGGTCGGTGACCGGCCAGAATCTCGTCGTCGACGGCGGCCTGGTCAAGAACTGACATGCACCTCAACGCTTTTCTCTACGGTTGCGGCCACCACAGCGCCGCGTGGCGTCATCCCGATTCGCGAGTGGAGGATCTCGGCGACATCTCGTACTACGAGGAACTCGCGCAACTCGCCGAACGGGGCAAGTTCGATGCGGTGTTCTTCGCCGACGGACATTCGGTGCGCGACCCCGCCGGTGCAGGCACCTGGTTCCTCGAGCCGATCACCGCGTTGTCGGCCATGGCCAGGGCCACCACGCACATCGGTCTCATCACCACGGTGTCGTCGACGTTCTACACCCCGTTCCATGCCGCGCGCATGCTGGCGTCGTTGGATCACATCAGCGGTGGCCGGGCGGGCTGGAACGTCGTCACTTCCATGTTCGACGCCGAAGCGCGCAATCACGGGATGGATGTCATCCCGGCTCGCGAGGAGCGCTATGCCCGCGCGGAGGAGTTCGTCGATACTGCACTGGCGCTGTGGGATTCGTGGGACGCCGATGCGTTGACGCTCGATCGCGCCGGAGCGTATGCAGACCCGGCCAAGGTGCATGCCATCGATCACGAGGGCAAACATTTTCGCGTCGACGGTCCGTTGACGGTGCCGCGTTCACCGCAGGGTCGGCCGGTGCTGTTCCAAGCCGGGGCGTCGGGTCCGGGTCGCGATCTCGCCGCGAAGTACGCCGAGGCCATCTATGCCGTCGCCTACGATCTCGTTGCAGCGCAAAACTATTACGGCGACGTGAAGTCGAGAATCGATCGAGCCGGTCGTGACAGCGCGGCAGTGGGAATCATGCCGGGTTTGGTGACGTACATCGGATCGACGATGGCCGAGGCCCGACGCAAGAAGGCCGAACTGGATCGGCTGCTACCTACCGAGCAGTCACTGGCAATGTTGTCGACCTTCACCGGACAGGACTGTGCTGGTTGGGAACTCGATGAACCGGTACCCACGCTACCGCCGGCAGTAGAGTTCACCGGACCGCAGGGCCGCTACGAGACGATTCTGCGCATCGTAGAGAAGGATCGCCCCACCGTGCGTGAGTTGCTCGGCACCCTCGCGGCCGGTGGTGGGCACGCCACGATGATCGGCACGCCCGAGTCCATCGCCGACGAGATGGAATCGTGGATCGGTCGCGGTGCCGACGGATTCAACCTGATGTGCCCGCGCTACCCGGACTCGCTCGTTGACTTCGCCGATCAGGTGGTCCCTATCCTGCAGCAGCGCGGCCTCTTTCGATCCGAATACACGTCGTCCACGCTGCGCGGGCATCTGACCGGATGACCTGAAGGTTCAGCCCAGCGAGTCGATGAACTCTCGCGTCAACCGTGCGATGTCGTCGGCATGGGAGATCGGCGACCAATGCCCCGCTGGAATGTCGTTGCGGGTCAAGTTCTTCACCCACTTGCCGGTGTCGTCATAGTGGTACGGACGCACCGCGACGTCCTCGGTGTTGACGATCAGGTGGACGGGGATGTCGATGTATCGATTCCGCGGATTGGTCAGTAGCGGAATGATGTTGGCCCGATACAGATTGGTGCCGTTGGTGGCATCCGACCACAGCGTGGGGTTCTGAGTGACGAGCTTCGGGTCGACTCCCGAGAACTCCTCGAGGAACGCCGGCCAACCCTTGGCGAACTGCCGCTTGATCCGCAGCGTGGACAGACCGGGGATATGGAAGGTGACGGTGTACCAGGACGCTCGCGTCTGGGCTAGGACCTGCTTGATGCCGGTGAGCGTCGGACGACGCAGGCGCGACTGCGACCACTTACCGAGATGGTCGAGGTTCGGTCCCGAAATCGATGTGTAGGAACGAATTCGATCCTTCGCCTGGGGTTGGGCTGCGGCCTCCCATACCTCCACGGCGCCCCAGTCGTGCGCGAGTGCGTGAACGGGAGCATCGGGGCTGACCGCATCGGCGACGGCATAGAAGTCCGACGCCAGTCGCGCCAACTTGTACGCCGACTGCTCGGTGGGAACCGAGCTCTCGCCTGCACCGCGGGAGTCGTAGCTGATCACCCGAAAGCGGTCCTCGAGCTGGGGCACGATGTGGCTCCACAGCTCGTGGGTATCGGGCCAACCGTGCACGAGGACGATGGGGTCACCTTCGGGGTTGCCGCTCTCGAATACCGCCAGTCGGATTCCCTCGTTGACGACCGTCGTGCGAACCGCGTTGCTGCTCAAGAGGTTTCCGTTCTATAGATCGAGGACGAGACGTGCGCTGCGTGCGCGGGAGACGCAGATGAGCATGTGATCGCGCTGCTCTTCGGGGGTCAATCGTGTTTCCAGGTGCTCGGGCTCACCGGAGAGCACCCGCACCTTGCAGGTGCCGCAAAAGCCCTGCTGGCACGAGTACGCGATATTGGGCTTCTGTTCCTTGACTGCGGTCAACACGGAGGCGTCGGCGGCCACGTCGAGCACAGCCCCACTGCTGATCAACTGCACCTCGAACGGGTGGCCGTCGAGAATCGGCGGCGGGCCGAAGCGCTCGAAATGCAGTGCGGTGGAGGGGCACTGACTGAAGTCGCGGCGGACGGCGTCGAGCATGGGGGTGGGGCCGCAACAATAGACGGCACCGCCGGCCGGGGCGCGCTCTAGTAGCTCGCCTTCACCGGGGTATCCGTGCACGTCGTCGGTCCGGATGAACACGCGATCTGATTCCCAGCTCTCGATCTCGTCGAGAAAGGGCATCGTGTCGCGGGAGCGACCGCAGTACACGAATTGCCAGTCCATGCCGAGAATCCTTGCGGCACGAACCATTGCGATGATGGGAGTGATACCGATACCACCCGCGATGAACAGGGCGCTGCCCTCACCGACGAAAGGGAACCCGTTGCGAGGGCCGCGGACGGTGACCTCGGTGCCTGGCTCCAGGCCGTGCATCTCGATGGATCCACCTGCGCCGGTCGGGATTCGGCGCACTGCGATGCGATAGGAGCTTCGGTCGGAGGGGTTGCCGCACAACGAGTACTGCCGACGACGGCCCGAGGGCAGGTGCAGATCGAGGTGACAGCCCGGGTGCCAGATCGGCAGTTGAGCCCCCGTCGGCGACGCGAGGGTGAGGGCAGCGACATCGTTGTCCTCGGCGACGATCTCCCGATCGGTGACGACCAGCGTCAACGCGGAATCGGGATTGTGGCCGGCAACGGCGTCGTCGTACTCCGCACGTGCTGCGGCGTGCATGTACCCGTTGAGGAACGTACCGAGCAGCTGCATCGAGCGATCGGGACGTGCTCGTCCGCGCAGGTCGGGCGGCGCATCCTTCGGGAGCAGCCGAGGGACGCGACGTGAAGTGAGTTTCACCGCGCCGCAGCCTGCGCGGCAGGCGAGGACGCGAGGTACCGGACGGCCTGCGCGGTGGAGCCCTCCTGGCTGGGGTGGTAGGACTTCTTGAGGTAGCGCGACATGCTGCGACCGACGTGCGTCAGCGCAGGCAATGTGCCACGACGGACCGATTTTCTCCACAGCGCAGAACGAGGTTTACGGGTGGACTTCGGCGCGGTCTGGAGCTCCGGGTCGTTCTTCATCAGGAAGATGATTCCGCGCATCCAGATGTATCCCACCAACGGTACGACCACCACGAATGTGCGCAACCGACGAACCTCGCGCTTGTCGAAGTACCGCAACGTGTCGTAGGCGACCGAGCGGTGCTCGACCTCTTCGGCACCGTGCCAGCGCAGTAGATCGAGCATGGTGGGGTGGATACCTGCACGATCGAGGCCGTCGGCGTTGAGTACCCAGTCGCCGAGGAATGCCGTTACGTGTTCGATGGCGGCGATCAGGGCCAGGCGCTCGACCAGATTGTTCTTGGACCGCAAGCTCGTCACCGAATCGGATCCGAGCACCTTGCCGAAGGCCCATTCCATCTGGTCGGTGAACGGTGTGGGGTCCAGCCCGTTTGCCCGGAGGTGCACGAGTACCCCGGTGTGGGCCTCGGCATGGACGGCTTCCTGGCCGATGAAGCCGATGACGTCGTCGCGGAGCTTCTCGTCGTCGATGTAGGGCAGCGCTTCTTTGAAGGTGTCGACGAACCAGTGCTCGCCGGCCGGAAGGATCAGGTGCAGCACGTTGAGAACGTGCGTGGTGTACGGATCGCCCGGCACCCAGTGCATCGGCAGATCACTCCAGTCGAACTTGACGTTCCTGGCTTGCAGCATCACTTCGCCGGGATCCGATGCAACAGTCTTCCGTTGGCTCATCGAGTCCACCTCCTCCACTCCGCATGTGTGGCCGATGCCACAGAGCGCAACTTAGTATAAACACCAGTTACATGTAAATGGAACCATGTCGGTTGTCGATGAGAGACTTCTGTCATGACCGACCCCTCCCCAGCGGCTGTTCCCCCGAGCACCGTCCCCATCACATGGCCTGCCGAGTGGCCGGCCGAGGTTCGACGGATCGCCGATGCCACGAACGATGCCCTGGCCGCTGTTGCGGCGGGGGATCCGATCGCGTTCGACGACGCCGTCGAGCTGTTGGGCCGCTCGGACTCGGCGCAAGCCGGTCACGTGCATGCCGAAATGGTACGCACGTTGCTTGAGGAGGTATATAGCGATGGATTGACCGGCGAGAACGTCCAGGAAGTGCTCGGCCGAACCGTGCGAGGGGCGCACTGGCTGCCGAATCTGGACATCGCCGGGTTCGTCGAGGTACTCACCGGAGCCCTCGGAGTCGCGGATACGGAAGAGCAAGCCCGCTCCAGGCCACGTCCGGCGCACGCGCTGCTGGTGGTCGCGGATCTACTTGCAGTGCGCCGCGGCCGGGCCGAGACCTACCTGCGCCGGGCACTGGCCGAAGTCCACCGAGCCGAGACTATCGAGATGCCCTAGCGAGATCTTCGCCTGTCTTGCACAAGTGCTAGACAGGCGAAGAAAGCGCTACCGAGCCAGAAGGCGGCGTCGAACTCGAAGTTATGGACACTTTCCGACGGTTTTTCGTCCTCAACTTCGAGTTCGCGCCGTCGGTAGGGGCTACCGAGCCAGCAGGTTGGCCCCGGCGATGACTGCCCTGATGGACGACAGAGTCGCGTCGGCATCCATGCCCATCGCCCATTCGCGACGTCCGTCGTGCTCGGTCAGGACGAAGGTGGCGGTCTCGTCGCCGATGATCTGCTGGTGAAACGAGAGAATCTCGATGCGGAATCCGGCGTCGTGCAACATCGACGACAGTGCCTCGATCGGCCCGTATGTCGTTGCGGCACAGGTGATGATGGTGTCGCCGATGCCGAAGGTCGCGTCGTAAGCAGTCCGCCCACCAGTTGCCGTGCCGGCAGTCCATGACCCCAGTCGGAGAGGTCCGGTGGTGGGTGAGAAGCGTTCGGTGAAGTTCGCCCACGACATGTGTGGCCAGGTGATTTCGTCGCGCATCGTGCGCGGCAGGGCGCAACCGAATCGGCTGTGGAAGGGATCGGTGGCAAAAGTGGAAGCAAGTGCATTCATCAGGAGTGGTCTTCCGATGTGAAGGGAGGACCGAAGAGGTAGCACGAAGACCCGCAGCGAGGGGTCGGTCCGAATCAGACCCCGCTACGGCGGCGTACTACGAGAATGCGCTTCACGCCTCCGAACCTAGCGGCGACGTGGGCTGCGGCGCAAGTATCGAGTGAATACACATCTCTAGGACACGAGCTAGATGTCCGCATATATCGCACGATTCGTTGTAACTTTGGCCCCATGGACCCCGTGCGTAACCCTTACGCCCCCGGCGCCGGCCAGCGCCCACCCGAGCTCGCAGGCCGAAAGAAGCAGCTCGACGCCTTCGACGTAGTGCTCGAACGCATCACCCGCGGCAGACCGGAGCGCAGTGTCGTACTCACCGGTCTACGGGGCGTCGGGAAGACGGTGCTGCTCAATCAGCTCCGGTCCGCGGCCATCGCCCGCGGATGGGGAACCGGGAAGATCGAGGCCCGCCCGGACCAGGAACTGCGTCGACCGTTGTCCTCGGCCCTGCACATGGCGGTACGCGGCATCGCGGCCTCGCACCGCGATCCCGAACGCGTCGACGAGTTCCTCGGCGTGCTCAAGGCCTTCGCTCTGCGCTCCACGGCCGACAAGGGCATGCGGGAGCGGTGGCAACCGGGCATCGACGTTCCGGCGAAGACCGGCCGCGCCGACTCCGGTGACATCGAGATCGACCTCGTGGAACTGCTGCTCGACGCCTCCGCGCTCGCCGGCGATGTGGGTGTCGGTATCGCCATCTTCATCGACGAGATGCAGGACCTCGGGCCCGCCGACATCTCCGCCTTGTGCGCTGCGTGTCACGAGCTCAGTCAGGACACCGCGCCGCTGATCATCGTCGGTGCCGGATTGCCGCACCTCCCTGCAGTGCTGTCGGCATCCAAGAGTTACTCCGAGCGCCTGTTCAGTTACCACCGGATCGGTCGGCTGGAACGAGCCGCGGCCGATCTCGCGCTGATCGCACCGGCCGATCGAGAGGACGTCGAATTCACCCCCGACGCCCTCGACGCGCTGTACGCGGCTGCTGACGGCTACCCGTATTTCGTGCAGGCGTATGGCAAGGCGACATGGGATCTTGCGGCCGACACCCCGATCACCGTCGAGGACGTACGTGTCGCTGCCCCGACAGCGGAAGAGGAACTGGCCGTCGGATTCTTCGGTTCTCGCTACGAGCGCGCCACGCCTGCCGAGCGTGAATACATGCGCGCGATGGCCGAACTGTCGGTGGACGACGGCTCGGTGCCGACCTCGGCCGTGGCGACCGAACTGAAGCGCAAGCCGGCGTCACTGTCTCCGGCCCGCGACGGCTTGATCAAGAAGGGCCTGATCTACTCGGCCGAGCGCGGAACCATCGCATTCACGGTGCCGCACTTCGGCCGCTATCTGCGCGCGCAGACCGACGAACCTGCGGCGGTGTGAACTATCGGTGCGCCTGTGCTCGCTCGACACATAGCTGCTCGAGCTTCCGCACAGCCCTGGGGTCGGAGCGATCGACGTTGACGAGGTCTGCGTCACCGTCGTAGAAGTCGATCAGTCGCTGGTCCATCACCCGGCGCCACAGCGGCGGAATCAGTGAGCAGAAGATCATCACGGCGTACCCGGCCGGTAGCTGCGGGGACTCGTCGACGGTGCGCAGGGCCTGGTAGCGGCGCACAGGATTCGCATGATGATCGCTGTGGCGTTGCAGGTGGTAGAGAAAGAGATTGCTCCACAGGTGATCGCTGTTCCAGCTGTCCCGGTGAGTGGGTTTGCCGTACCGCCCGCTGGGCCGCCTCTGACGCAGCAGCCCGTAGTGCTCGAGGTAGTTGGCCGCCTCGTACAGAACGATGGCGATCGCGGCCTGCAGCACCAGGTACGGCACGATCACGGTGCCGAAGACGGCGATCAGTACGCCGAACAGGGCGACGCTCATGGCCGCGGCGTTGAACAGATTGTTTCGGTACGACCACCGCGACAGGCCTTGCCGGGCGAGGCGTCGGGATTCGAGCTCCCAGGCCGAGCGCAGGCCGTGCACGACGGTGCGCGGCAGGAACTTCCAGAACGACTCGCCGAACTTCGCCGATGCCGGATCGTCCGGGGTGGCAACGCGGAGGTGGTGGCCGTGATTGTGTTCGACGTAGAAGTGGCCGTACAGAGTCTGTGCCAACGTCACCTTCGAGAGCCATCGCTCGAGGCGTGCACGCTTGTGGCCCAGTTCGTGCGCGGCGTTGATGCCTACTCCGCCGACGATGCCGACGGTGATCGCCAGGCCGATCCGCTCGGGAACCCCAAGCGGTCCGTGCGCCCACAGATAGCAGGCGGCCACGAGTCCCGCGTACTGCAGCGGGAGGAACAGATAGACACACCACCGGTAGTAGGGGTCCTTCTCCAGCGCAGCGATCGCCTCGTCGGGGGGATTGCTGCGGTCGACACCGGCGAATTTGTCCACGAGGGGCAGCGCGATGCCCATGATCATCAGACCGAGGGTCCAGAAAGCACCGGGACCGAGGAGAGTCACCAGACCCCAGGCCAGGAACGGACTCAGAGGAATCGTCAATCCCAGCGGCCACAGGTAGCGCTTGGGGTCGCGCCACCGAGGCGACGTGCTGGTGGCGGACTCATCACGCATTCTGGGTTCGTAACTCCTCGTTTGTGGCCGAACCTCGGGCCGAGGCAGGGCGGTAGTGGCGTCTCACAATGACATCGCCGGCTCCACCAGGATAGTTACTGGAGCGAATCTTTGCGGGTTGGCCGATGGGCCATCGCACGACCCGCCACCCTTGTACGGTGACCGCATGAAGCATGTCGATTCGTCGTTCGCCGGTGTTCACGGAACCCGAATCGTCTACGACGTCTGGACCCCCGAGACTGCAGCCGAGAACACACCGACCGGGGTTGTCGTGCTGGCCCACGGCTTGGCCGAGCATGCAGGCCGGTACCGGCACGTGATCGAACGGCTCTGCTCTCTCGGCCCGGTCGTCTATGCGCCCGATCACCGCGGCCACGGGCGCTCCGGCGGCAAGAGGGTGGCATTGGCGAAGTGGTCCGACTTCACCGACGACCTGCACACCCTGTTCGGAATCGCAGCCGACGAGTACCCGAACAAGCGCATCTTCCTGCTCGGCCACAGCATGGGTGGCGCGATCGCACTGTCCTACGCCCTCGACCATCACGCCGACCTCGATGGGTTGATGCTGTCCGGCCCAGCCGTGGTTCCGAGCGTCGGGCAACCGAAAGCCCTGGTGGCGGTCGGAAAGATCCTCGGACGCCTGGTACCGGCCGCTCCCGTACTCAAGCTCGACCCCAACCTGGTCTCGCGGGACAAGAACGTGGTCGACGCCTACGTTGCCGATCCGTTGGGCTACCACGGCAGCGTCTCGGCGGGCCTCGCCGCGGCGATGCTCGGCGTCGGCGACACTTTCCCGGCGCGCCTGCCGTCGCTGACGATTCCGGTGTTGCTTCAGCACGGAACCGCGGACGGATTGGCCGATGTCTCCGGCAGCGAACTCATCGCCGAGCTGGCCGGATCCGACGACCTGACCCTGAAGAAGTACGACGGGCTGTTCCACGAAGTATTCAACGAACCAGAGAAGGAGCGCGTCCTCGACGACCTCATCGCCTGGCTGCGTCCGCGAGTACAGACCAGCGCTGTAAGTTCCTGACGGATCTTTTCGATGAAGGGAGTAAGGCCATGACCAGGCGAGCACTCGTATTGGGCGGCGGCGGAGTCGCAGGTATTGCGTGGCAGACGGGTGTCCTACTGGGATTGGCAGAATCCGGAGCCGACGTCACAGACGCCGAGATGCTGCTCGGCACGTCGGCCGGATCCTCGGTGGCAGCGCAGATCTCGAGCGGTGCCACGTTGGCCGAGTTGTTCGGGCGTCAGGCAGACGAATCGAAACAGGACGACGAGCCGCACGCCGAGGCGACCATCGACGAGCTGGTCTCCATGCTGGCTCGGGCGGCCCAGAATTCGGACGGCAGTGCGATCGACACCCGCAGGCGCATCGGTACCGAGGCGCTGTCGGCGTCGACGATCACCGAACGCGAGCGTCGCGCCATCATCGAACGACGGCTGCCGTCGCACTCGTGGCCGAACCGCGATCTGCGGATCGTCACGGTCGACGCTGTGACCGGTCGGCATCGGGTTCTCGATCGGGGCTCGGGCGTCCAACTGATCGACGCGGTGGCCGCGAGCTGCGCCATCCCGGGCATGTGGCCGCCGGTGACGATCGGCGATCACCGCTACGTGGACGGCGGGATCCGGGCAAGCGAAAATGCCGATCTGGCAGTCGGTTTCGAGAAGGTGCTCGTGCTCAAGGTCGGTGCACTCGATCTCGAGGACGATCCCTTCGAGATCGAACGAGAACGTCTGGTCAAGGGTGGCTCGAAAGTGGAAGTGGTTGCGCCCGATGCCGATTCGTCCGCGGCGATCGGACCCGACGCCACCGACATCGCCGTTCGATCGGCTGCAGCCGTGGCCGGACGAGCGCAGGGTAATGCCATCGCCGAGCGAATCGCCGAGTTCTGGGTCTAGAGAACCTCTAGCCGAACAGTGCGGCCCCGTTGCCCCAGCACACGGAGCGCACCCAGTCGTCTCCGAGGTCCAGGCGGCGCACAGCGTGTAGAGCGTCCAGGTAGGGATACGGGATGTTGGGAAAGTCGCTGCCGAAGAGAATCCGATTCTGCAGATCGAGCAGCCGCGGCAACTCGTTTCTCGGAAACGGTGCCCCCGCCTCCGAGAAATCGGTGAACGCCATCGTGGTATCCAAGCGAACGTTCTCGTAGCGATCGGCCAGGTCCAGAAACTCGACATACTCGGGCATGCCCATGTGCGCGATGATCAACGGCAGCTTCGGGAACCGTTGCAGCAGAGCGGCAATCGGCCCCGGTCCGGTGTGAGTGCCGGGTGCCGGGCCGGAACCGCAGTGAATCACCACCGGTATCTGTGCGTCCGAGATCGCGCCCCAGACGCCGTCGAGCAGGGGATCGTTCGGGGAGTAGTTTCCGACCTGGATGTGAGACTTGAAGATTCGGGTTCCGTTGGCCACTGCCTGCTCGACGTACTCGGCGGCATCGTCCTCCGGGTAGAACGTGGCGGTCTGCAGGCAGTCGGGGGTACGAGCCGCGAAATCGGCTCCCCAGGAGTTCAGCCAGGCAGCCATCGACGGCTTGTGTGGGTAGATCATCGAGGTGAAGCGTCGTACACCGAACCCTCGAATGACCTCCAGCCGTTCATCTTCGGCGAATCGATACGAGATCGGCCACACGCTGCCGGTCAGCGGCCCGGCACTGTCGAAGTAGCTCCACACCTTGTCCATCACGTTCTTCGGCATGAAGTGTGAGTGGACGTCGAACAGGCCGGGCAACGACAGCTCGGTCCAGAAGGCGACGATGCGTTCCGTCTCTTCGAGAAGTTCGGCGTCGGAGCGCGGTTGTTCAGCGTGCGACATGGGCGTCGAACCACTCGAGAGTCTTGCCCCAGGCATCGGCGGCGGCGTCGGCGTCGAACACGGCGGGGCGGTCGTCGCAGTGGAACCCGTGCTTGCCGTGGGCGTAACGGGTGATCTCGGTGTCGACCGGGGCCGTTGCGGTGATCTCGCGCAACGTCTCGACGTCCTGGAACGGGATGCCCTCGTCCAGGTCTCCGAAGAATCCGTGCCAGGGTGTCTGGAGGGCGTCGCCCACTGAGGCCATCGTGGGATAACCGAAGCGGCCCTTCGTGATTCCGCCGCCGTAGAATGTCGCTGCCGCACCGATGGGGCGTCGAACAGCGGTCTGGAACGCCACACTGCCACCCATGCAGAAGCCGACGATGGCGATCGACGAGGGCTCGAATCCCAATTCGGCGAGCGCACTCGCCGCCGCGTCCACGTCGGAGTCCACCTCGTCAGCCTTCAATTTCCCGATGGCCGCCATGGCCGAGTCCATGTCCGAGTAGTCGAGCACAGTGACGCCGTCCTGGCGATGAAACAGATGCGGAGCGACCGCAACCCACCCTGCGGCCGCGACTCGATTGCAGACGTCGACGATGTGGTCGGTGACGCCGAAGGCTTCTTGGATGACGATGACGCCGCCGCGGGCGGTGCCGTCGGGCGAGGCGACGGTGAGGGGAGTGGTGTTCACCCTTCGATTGGAGCACATCGGCAGGAGTGGAGCCCGCGGAACGACCCAGTGCTGGGAGTGGAGCCCGCGGAACGACCCAGCGGGGGAGTACCGCATGCCGGTAGCCACGGTGAGTTCGGCAGTTTTGTACGGTGGCGTGCAGGGAACGATCCCGACCGAGAGGACCATTCATGCGCGCGGTACTGATCTCCAGCCTCGACGGACCCGACTCGGTGAGCGTGGTGAACATCGACGAACCTGCCCCGCGCGACGGGTCGGTGGTCATCGAGGTCCATGCCGCGGGCGTCGCCTTTCCCGATGCGCTGCTCACCCGTGGGCTGTACCAGTACAAGCCGGAATTGCCGTTCGTTCCTGGAAGCGAGATCGCCGGTGTCGTCCGGTCGGCTCCGGCGGACTCCGGCTTTTCGGCCGGCGATCGCGTCGCGGCGCTGACGGGCTTGAGCGACGGTATGGCCGAGGTCGCCGTGGTCTCACCCGATACGGTGTTCGCACTGCCGGAGTCGGTATCGCTCACCGCAGGGGCCGGGCTGTTGTTCAACGACTTGACGGTGCACTTCGCACTGCGTGAACGCGGCCGGCTGGCTGCAGGTGAGACGGTGTTGGTGCACGGTGCCGCCGGCGGTATCGGAACCTCGGCGCTGCGGATGGCTCCGGTACTCGGTGCGTCCCGGGTGATCGCCGTCGTGAGCTCGGAGGCCAAGGCCGACGTCGCCCGCTCCGCCGGAGCCACCGACGTCGTTCTCGTAGACGGATGGAAGGACGCGGTCAAGGAATTGACCGGCGGACGCGGCGTCGATGTGGTCGTGGATCCGGTGGGCGGCGACCGGTTCACCGACAGCATCCGCTCGCTCGCACCGTCGGGCCGAATTCTGGTGCTGGGCTTCACCGGTGGTGAGATTCCGACGGTCAAGGTGAATCGGCTACTGCTCAACAACGTCGATGTCGTCGGCGTCGGTTGGGGCGCGTGGTGGATGACGCGGCCGGGTTACCTGGCCACCCAGTGGGCCGAGATCGAACCGCTGCTCGCCGACGGTTCGCTCGTCGCACCCGAGCCCTCGGTGTTCCCGGCTGCCGAGGCCGCCGCGGCGATCGCGTCACTGGAGAACCGCACTGCCGCAGGCAAAGTGGTGCTCGACTTCGCTCGCTGACTCAGCACTCGCTGATATCTGCCGAAATCACTGCGTCGAGTTGCCGGGTCACTCCGGCAACTCGACACCCCTCGCCTCGGCCAAGGCGGCTATCTCGGCGGGGAAGACATTCTTGAAGACGAACGGATCCGTGCCCAGAGCCCAGTTGGGTGCGAGCTCGATGGCGTATCTCTCGAAGTAGCCGAGTTGCTTGGCCACCAGGATCAACTCCTCGGGGCTCGACGTCTTGTACTGCTTGCCCATGCCCACCAGGGCCCGGATGAAGTCTGCAAGACTGAAGTGCGCGAGGGTCGTCGAGAGCATCGGGGCGAACACCGACTGCAGTATCGCCCCGACCTCGGCATCCGAACCCATCTGTGGTGCAACGATTCCCAGGCGCTTGACGGTGGTTGCGAGCCGGGTGAAGTCGCCGTCGATCACGGTGGCATGGAACAGGTCGAGTAGTAGCGCGCGCCATTGCTCGTCCACCTCGCCCATGACTCCGAAGTCGAGGAACGCCACCCTGCCGTCGTCGAGCACCCACACGTTGCCCGCGTGCACGTCGCCGTGGAAGAGGCCGTGCAGCACAAGTGCTTCCATCCAGACTTTGGCCGCGCGGCGGACGATGAGCTCGGACTGCTCTCCGGGCTCGTAGCGGTCGAGTGGGGAACCGTGCATGCGTTCCATGCAGATGACGCGGCCGCCGCAGTAGTCGAGAAAGACCTCGGGGGCGGTGACGTGCTCGTTGTCTCCGAACAAGCCGATGGCCGCGCGAAAGCTGTCCTGGCGCTTGGCTTCCACGGCGCTGTCCAGTTCGGCGAAGGTGGCGGCATGCATGTCTACGATGATGGCCGACGCATTGGCGGTGGCGAAGAACGGAATGAACTTCTCGAGCCCGCGGGCGATGAGGTACGCGATCCGCAGATCGATCTTCATGCGGTGGTAGATGCCCCGCCGCTGCACCTTCATGACCACTTCGCGCCCGTTGTCGCGGCGCACGCACAGGTGTACCTGAGCAACCGATGCGGACGAGAGCGGCACGTCGTCGAACGAGGAGAACAGATCGTCGATTCCGCGGCCCAGGTCGGCCTCGATCACCGCGCGGGCTTGCGAGCCGGGGAACGGTGGAACCTCGTCGAGGCACCGCAGGCAAGTATCGGCGAGGACCTTCGGGAACAGCCCCGGTGAGGAGCCCATCAGCTGCCCGACTTTGACGAATGTGGGTCCGAGAGCGAAGAACGCGTCGACGACGGCCTCCGAGGCATGCACGGGCCACCCGCGTCGGGGCGCACGAACCCAGCGTCCGATCGCAACGAACTGAAAGTACGTCAATACCGAGCCGATGACGATCAGCCGCAGCAGTTCTCGTATCCCGAAGGTCCTGAGCTCGGGTGCGGGCTTCGGTGTCATGGGCTCGGGTGTCATGGGCTCGGGCGTCGTGGCATCGGGGCTCATGCGTGCACTCCCGCGGGTAGGCGTGCGGCCGATGCTTCCAGCCGCGACAACAGACGATCGAATCTCGTCTCGTCGTCCGATGCGCGCGAGAGCACCAACGCACCTTGGATACCGGCGACGATCTCCTCGGCGAGTTCGGCCGCCGACTCGCCGTGTCCGAGGCGATTCAGTACCGGGGTGAGTGCCTCGATCCAGTGCGCGAAATGTGTTGCGACGCGTCCCGAGAAGGCCGCGCGCTCCAGTCCGAGTGTGAACGCGCCGAACAGACACACCAGGCGGTTGGAACGGAAGTAGCGGGCGGTCTGCTCGAACATGTCGTGCGTGGTCGACGCCGCATCGGTGCCGTGCCGCAGCGGCTCGAACACGTTGTGGTGAAACCAGTGCTCCACGTCGTCGAGGACGGCCTCGGCCATCTCCTGCTTGCCGCGCGGAAAGTAGTGGTAGAGACTGCCTTTCCCCAGGCCGGTCTGCCTGCTGATGACCGCGAGAGACGAACCGTCGAACCCGTGGTCGCGGAACACCCCTGCGAGTATCGGCACCACATCGTGGCGATCGCTCATGAGCCGGTACTGTACCAATCGGTACACGCGAGGTGTAACTGGGTTCTCGAGATCGGACCATGCAGCTGTGAAGAGAACTACCGTCCTGGCCGCCGGAGCCTTCCTCGTCGGCGGGGTGACCTACCTGGCCGCCGAAGCAATTGCGGCGCTCGGTTGGACGGACCGCCCGTACAGCTACGCCCGCAACAACATCAGTGACCTCGGGATCCCGGACATCTCACCGTGGCACGCGGTGATGAACACCGGTTTCGTGGTCGACGGCACGCTGTTCGTTCTTGCCGGCCTCGGACTGTCGGTGTTGTTCGAGGGTCGAGCGCGGTGGATCGTGCTGGTTACGTCGGTTGTGCACGGCGTCGGCAGCATCGTGGTCGGGCTCGCGCATGCCTCGGTCGACGGAGCATCGGCGCCGCATGCGGCGGGCGCGGGTATGGCGATCATCGGCGGAAACCTGGTGCTCCTGGCTGCAGGCCGGTACGGCGGCCGCGTCGGAGCGCCGCGGTGGTACACGGCGGGCAGCGCCCTGGCCGGTGTCGCGGGGCTGGCAGGTTTCGCGTTGTTTCTCGCCGACACGGGGATCCTCGGCGGCGGAGCGTTCGAGCGGATCTCGGTCTACACCATCATCGGATGGGAGATCGTCACCGGCGCAACGATTCTCGCGCAGCGACGCCTAACGAAATCTCGGTGATTCCTTGGCGAGAAAGGCGCGCACGCCTTCCCGTCCGTCCGGCGATCCGAACGCTTCCTCGAACACCGGCAATGCCCGTCGTGCCGGTTCGTAGGGGGATGGCCCGAAGGTGAGCTCGAGTGCTCGCTTGTTCGCGTGCACCGCCGAGCGGGATTTCCGAGCGAGCGTCTGCGCCAGGTCCAAGGCCACCGACAGCGATGCACCGCGCGGTGCCACCCGATTGATCAGACCCCACTCGAGCGCGGTCTCGGCGGCGATCGGCTCGCCGAGCAGCACGAGTTCGGCCGCGCGGGCCTGACCCACTCGGCGCAGCGCGCGCATCGACCCGCCGCTGCTGGGGATCACGCCGAGGTCGATCTCCGGCAGCCCGAGTTGAGCTCCCGCATCGGCGACGACGAGATCGCAGCACAGCGCCATCTCGAGTCCGCCGCCCAACGCGAATCCGTCGACCGCGGCAACCGTCGGAAGCGGCAGTTCGGCCAGCAGATCGAGCGTGGCGTTCTCGAAGGTGCTCTTGCGTGCGAGCACGTCGCCGTCCTTCTGCATCTCCGGCATTTCGGAGATGTCCGAACCGGCGCTGAACACCCGCTCGCCGGTGATAACCACCGCTCGAATTGTGGCGTCCCGAGCCAGTTCTCGCAGAACGGCATGCAGCCGCCGCGTCGCCGGACGGGTCAGCGCGTTGACCGGCGGGTTGCTCAGCGTGATCTGTGCGACGGCCCGGTGCGGGAAGGACAGGACGGGGGAGGACTCGGTGGGCATAGAAGAGAACCGTAGAGCGTTGACCAGGCGATTGGGAGACTGCCGAGATGGCATGTACGGTTGGGAACACACACAGCGCGGGGTGGAGCAGCTCGGTAGCTCGCTGGGCTCATAACCCAGAGGTCGCAGGTTCAAATCCTGTCCCCGCTACTACAGACGTCAGGCCCGGCACATCGTGCCGGGCCTGACGTGTTTCGTACGTATCAGGGTTGCAGTCGGAACTGCACGACGGCCGTGACGTTCTCGATTGCGTCGTCGAGTGCGGTCTTGCGGGCCCGGGCGTTCGGTGCCGACAGGATGTCGAGTCGATCGGACTGACCCATCGGGATCAGCGCAGCCAGGGACCAGATCTTCTCGGCGGCCGAGATCGGTAGGCTCAGAAAGTCCGGAAAGCCTGGAGTGGCAATGTTTTCCGTTGATTCGAGCCGGCCGATCAGCTCGTACAGATCCTCGACGCGCGCCCAGGTGGTGTCGAATTCGGTATCGCCGATCACCGTGTCTATGTCCTCGTCCTGCCACGGTCGAACATCGGCCAAGGGGTAGGGATCGTCGGGCAGCCAGGCGTCGATCCGGATCCGTTCGCCGCCCACGCATTCGAGTAGATATCTACCGTCACCGATGGACTCGTGCCCGATGATGTGAGCAGTCGTCGCCACGTCGTGCCGAACATCGCCACCGCCGGCCTCGTGGCCACGCGCGATGAGCACGACGCCGAAGCTCGGGTCGTCCTGCTTCAGGCAGTCGTGAACCAGCGCCTGGTAGCGAGGCTCGAAGATGTGCAGCGGTAAGCGTTCGCCGGGAAGCAGAACGCTCCCGAGCGGGAACATCGGGATGACACTCACGGGCGTTGCAGCGGCATGACTGCCGGGGTGATCTCGTCGCTCTTCTCCACTCCCACCGGCGGGGAACCCAGGAACTCGTCCAGGAGTCGGAAGAAGAAATCAGGCTCGTCGAGCTGCGGAAAGTGACCGGCGTCCGGGAAGATCTCGACGCGGCTGTTGGGCACCTCGCGTCGGATGTTGTCCGCATGCTTGGCGGGAATCATGCGATCCTTGCCGCCCCAGACCAGCAGAGACGGGATCGACTCGAACTTCTCGAAATGCTGCTTGGCGCTGACGGTTTGGCCGCGCGGGCCCACCACTGCTCGCGTCGACGCCAGGAAGGCACCGCGGGTGGAGCGGTCGGCGACCGACCGGAACGATCTCCAGGTCTCCGCCATGCTGGGGCCGGGCTTGACCGAAAATCCCCATCTGCCGAGCTGAGCGAGCGCACTCTCGGTGTTCTTACGGAACCAATCCGACGCTAGCAGCGGGAGCACCAGCTCACTACCGGGCAGAGTCGCGGCCTTGAGGAGCAGGCTCACCTCGGGACCGAGGCCGCCGCTGCTGACCAGGGCCAAACGATCCACCCGTTCGGGAAAGAGGTAGGTGAGTTGCATGATGATGCCGCCGCCGAGCGAGTGACCGACCATCGGGGCCGTGTCGATGTTCAGGTGGTCCATCAGATCGCGGATGGTGGCCGAGTGCGAGCTCAGGGAGTAGTCGCCGGTCGGCTTGTCGGAGTCGCCGTGGCCGAACAGGTCCGGGGCGATCACTCGGTACTTGTGCGAGAGGCGCTCGAGCTGGGTGCCCCAGGACAGATGCGATCCCAGCAGGCCGTGCACCAGAATTACGGGCGGACCGTCGCCGATGTCGACGTACCGCAGGACGTCCTTGTGTAGTTCCACGGACTTCAATTCGTACGGTGAACTCATTGTGGACCTCCCTGTCGTGTGCGTCGGGCCTGTCGCGCGGCTCGGCGTGCCGTCTGGCACAAACGTACAAGCTGCGCCGCCACCGTGACAGACCGTCGCGGCGGCCTCAGCGACCGCTACCGACGGTGTCGTCGATGATCTTGGCCAGTTCCTCGGCCATCGGCTCGCTCAGCATGTCACCGTGATCGCCGGTGATGTCGACGAAAGTCAGTTCACCACGAGCGACTGTCTGCCACGACCTGGCGTCTTTCACGTTCTCTGCTGTGCGAACCACGGTCATCGAACCCGACCACGAAGTCGGCACGTGCTTGTTCAACGCCACGTACCCGATGCTTGCGAAGACCAACCATTCCATGGTCGTCGGGTACCGCAGCAACCCGGCGAACTGCATGCGCATCCACAGAGCGGCCGTGCCGAGGCGGCCGAGGTGGAAGCCCGCTTCTTCCCGCGTCCGAGCCGGTGGTGCAGCGGGAACCTCGGTACCACCGGGCAGCTTGTCCAACAGATGCCGAAACAGTCGGGTGTCCAGGAGGAGCAGATGCGGAGAGCCGAGACCACAGTCTCGGATTCTCTCGGCCATCGCGATGGCGATCCACCCGCCGAGCGAATGGCCGACCAGATGGAACGGTCCTTCGGGCTGGACGGTGCGGATCGCGTCGACATACCGCCTCGCGGTTCCCCGGACAGTGCGGTCCGGTCGTCCGCGCTTACCCCGGCCGTGCGCCTGCAGTGCGTACACCGGATGGTCGTCGTCGATGTGCTTGACGAGATTGAGGAATGCCATCGCGCCGACGCCGGCTCCGCCGATCAGGAAGATCGGTGCCTTGCTGCCCTCGGTGCGCAGGGGCACCAGCACATCGTGTTCGCCGGACGTGCGTCGACGAACGGTGGCCGCGTCTCGTAGGCGGGCATCGACCGTCGCAGCGAGAGTTCGAACGGTCGTCGCCGCGAACACGTCCTCCGCCGTGAGATCGACCTTCAATCCCTCCCGTAGCTGAGCAAGCATCGCCGTTGTCGTCAGCGAGTTACCGCCGAGAGCCAGGAAGTCCTCGTCCCGGCCGATGGAGTCCAGACCGATGGCAGCCCGCGCAGCCTCGGCGACGATGTATTCGGTGGGGCCGACCGCTGTTCGTTCGACCCGCCGATCCGCGGGCTCGGGCAATGCCATGCGATCGAGCTTGCCGCGTTCGTTTCGCGGCATCGCGTCGAGCGCCACGATGTGCGTGGGAACCATCCACTCAGGCAGGGTCCGGCGCAGCGACGCTCTGATCTCGCCGACGGAGGGGCGCTTGGCGGATCCCGCCGAACACACGTAGGCCACCAGGTCGGTGTCGGTACCCGAGTGTCTGCCGATGACTGCGGCCTCGTCGATCTCCGGCATCGCTCGCAGAGCGGCCTCGATCTCGGCCGGCTCGACCAGGTATCCGCGAACCTTGACGGCGTCGTCGATGCGTCCGGCCAGATGCAGCGTCCCGTGTATGTCCAGACGCCCCAGATCGCCGGTTCGGTACCGGAACAGGCCGTCGCCCAGGGCGGCGAATCGTTCGGAATCCAGACCTGCGTCGCCGAGGTAGCCGTCGGCCAGGCAGGTCGACGTGACTCGGACTTCGCCGATCGCGTCGGGCAGACACACCGAGCCGTCGGTGGTGACGACCTCGACGAGCTTGCCGGGAATGGGCCTTCCGGCCGGTAGGAAGCCGGACGGCAGCGTTCGCTCCGGTGGGAACTCGCTGTAGGCGACGGCCCCGGCCTCTGTGGTTGCGTACCAGTTCACCATCGTGGCACGTCCGTCGAACATTCGCCTGAAATTGTCGACGTCGTCGGAATGCAGGGACTCCCCGTACGTGGTGACCACACGCAGACTGGGCACGGCAGCGTGCCCGCGGTCGGCTGCCGCAATGGTGCGCAGCAGTGACGAGGAGCAGTGCAGTGTGGTCAGTGAGTGTGCGGCGATCCACTCGGCGGTGTCGGACGGGACACCCGACCGAGGGTCTCGGCAGTGCACCGCGGCACCGCTGAGCAGCCCTGCGAAGAGCGTGTTCAACCCGGCACCGAAGCTCACCGGCAGCGAATTCCCGATGCGATCGCGCGGGCCGACCGATAACGCGGAAGCGACCTCGTATGCCTTGGTCAGGCACATGCGATGGCTGAGGATCACGCCCTTGGCCGTGCCCGTCGATCCCGAGGTGTAGTTGATCACTGCAGTGTGTTCACCCGACAGCGTCGGTAGTGGCACGCAGGAATCCATGGTCGTGGCAATGATGGCGGCGTCGATCGCCGTCGCATTCGCTCGGTCGATGATCGTGGCGCGTCGCTCGGTGGGAAGCATGGGATCGAGAGGCACGAGAGGGTGACCGGAGGCGACGACGGCCAGCATCAGCACGATCGAGCTCGGAGTGTCGTCGGCATCGACGGCGAGCGGCCGAGAGTCGCCGGGGAAGAGGGTGGCGATCTTCCGGGCCTGCGAGTACGCGCGGTGCAGGAGTTCGTCGAAGGTGAGCGAGATTCCGCCCACGGTGAGTGCAACGGCGTCCGGCAGGGCATGAGCCACCTCCCGGTAGCGCGCCATCAATGTGTCGCGGCTCTCGGGCCGGCACAGTGGGGCCAGTGCGAGACGGGTGGGTGCATCGATGTCTTGAACCGACATGATTCTCCTTGCACGAGCCCGACCCGCGGTACCAGAGTTGGTTTGCTGACTACAAACCTACTTGAAGACTGTTTTACCGTCTCAAAGGTAGACGTGCATCACCTTTCGGCGCAAGCCAAAAACCGGACATTTCACAACGAATAGGTGTCGTTGCGAAATGCCCGGTCTGGTTCGGGAGTGTCAGAGGTCTGCGATCGCCTCCAAAGGCTTCGTGCGAGCCGCCCGCACGGCAGGCCACAGTGCGGCCATTACTCCGACGACGGCAGATCCCACCAACATGGACGCCACCTGACCCCAGGGGACGGTCATGGTCCCCAGGCCCTCGTCGCGCAGGGTCTGCACGAATCCCCAACCGAATGCGATGCCGAGGGCGACGCCCACGATCGCGCCGAACAGCGCGATGAGCAACGACTCGAGGTAGATGATGCGACGAACCTGTGGACGCTGCATTCCTATGGCCCGCAGCATGCCGATTTCTCGACGACGCTCCACGACGGACAGGGCCAGTGTGTTGACGATGCCGAGCACGGCGATGACGACGGCCAGTGCCAACAATCCGTACAGCACCGCGAGCAGGGTGTCGATCTGTTGTCCCTGACTGCCCTTGAACTCTTCGACATCCTGAACCTGAACGACGACGAACGGCTTGGTGGCAGCCTCGAGGTCGGTGCGAAGCGTACCGAGATCGGTGCCCGGCACGGCCTTGACGAGGACCAGAAGATCCGACCGCGTGATGGACGGTGTCACTTCCTGATAGATGTCGCCCGAGACGATCCAGTTTCCGATCAGCGGATTGTCGGTGAACACCCCGGTGACGGTGACCGGAACCGAGGCCCCGTCGACGGTGTCGAAGGTGACCTGTGTGCCGACGGTCCATCCTCGGTCGGCCGCCTGCGTTTCCGACACCGAGAAACCGTTGCTGTCGAGGTCGGCGGTGCCCTGGACCATCGACAGTTCTAGCAGCCCCTCCGGGGAGCCGTCGATCGCGGCGCCGAACTCCTCCTGGCCGGCGATCGTGACGAACACCGGGTGCAGCACCGCGGTTCGGTCGACGCCGTTCACTTGTTGCGCGGCTGCGGTGGCACCGGTCGGAACGCCGATCGACTGGGGGCCCGAGAGGATGTAGTCGGCCTCCACGCCGGTGTCGACGAGCGAATCGACGCTGGCTTTCGCAGTGGATCCCAGCACGCCGATCACGGTGACGAGCATGAGGCCGAGCATCAGGGCGAAGGCGGTGGTCGCGGTGCGACGCGGGTTGCGCACGGAGTTGGTCCTGGCCAGCCGTCCGATCGCTCCGAACGGACGGGTGATGACGGCACCGAGTGCACCGACGATGGGCCGCGACAGGGACGGCGCGGCCAGCGCGGTGGCGACGATGAGTGCCACTGCACCGGCCCCGACTGTGGCGGCCGCGGCGCCGCCGGTCGACTGTGCGCCGATGACCAGTGCAGCCGCACCGGCGATTCCCAGCCCGACGCCCACGAACGTCCGGGTGCGCAGGGTGTCGCCTGCGGAGGCGAACTCCTCGCGCATCGCGGCGACGGGCGGAATCTTGGCTGCTCGACGCGCCGGTGCGTATGCACTCAGGACGGTGACGATGATGCCGACCGCGAAGGCGACGGCGACGGTGCGGGGTTCGAGTGCCAGTGATCCCGACGGCAGCCCCAGATCGAAGGCGTTGAGCAGCGCGCGCAGGCCGTAGGCCAACCCGACTCCCCCCGCGAAGCCGAGGATGCTGCCGATAACGCCGACGACGAGTGCTTCGAGTACCACCGAGCGGCTGACCTGGCCGCGGCTGGCCCCGATGGCTCGCAGTAGCGCCAGCTCACGGACTCGCTGGGCAACGATCATCGAGAACGTGTTGTAGATGATGAAGGTGCCGACGAGCAGTGCGATGCCGCCGAAGGCGAGCAGGAAGTAATTGATGAACGACAGGGCCGACCCCACCTCGGCCTGGGTCTCTTCCTGTACGTCCGCGGCGGTCTGCACCTTCAGGCCGGGGAGCGCCGCGGAAATCTCGTCCCGCAGATCGCTCTGCGTTAGCCCCTGGGCGATGAGATCGTTGCCTGCGACGTCGATGTACTGCACATGGGTACCGTCCGTGAACAATTCGTTCGCCTGGCTCTGAACGAACTGGAGTCCGATGAAACCGCCGGATTCGGTTGCGGTGGAGTATATTCCGGAAATCGTGATGTCGGTGATGCCTTTGGACGGCACGAGCACCTGGGTGGCGTCGCCCACCTTCAGCCCGGCGCGCTCGGCACCACCGGCATTGATCGCGACCTGCCCGGGGGCGGTGGGAGCCGAGCCGTCGACGAAGGCCGTCGGATCGCCCAGTCGTTGGTCTTCCGGTAGGTACGACTCGCCGATGGTCGGTGCCCCGCCCGATTGCACGGCGGCACCGTCGGAGCCGAGCAGCACGAGCTGTCCGCCGACGTACGGCGACACGGCGCGCACGTTCGGCAGGGCCGAGATCGCGGCGATGTCCTCGTTGGGCACCCCGCTCGAGCGGGCGTCCTCCGGGCTCACGCGAACGTCCGCGCCCTGCGCAGTATCGGCGAACAACGAGGAGAAAGTACGTTGAAGGGTGTCGGTGAAGACGAACGAACCCGCGACGAACGCGGTGCCGAGGACAACGGACAGAACCGTCAGTGCCAACCGAACCTTATGTGCTGCAAGGTTTCTCAGCGATACCTTGCGCATCGGATTGCCCGACGGCTTTTGTCGAGGAGGCTTGTTGGAGACAGAATGCGCCATTATCGGACCGTCTCCAGTTTCTTCATCCGCTCGAGTACGGCGTCGGCCGTGGGCGAGTTCAGCTGATCGATCACGGCCCCGTCGGCGAGAAACACGACGCGGTCTGCATAACTGGCCGCGCGTGGATCGTGGGTGACGATGACGACGGTTTGGTCGAATTCGTCTGCGGCAGTGCGCAGAATCGACAGAACCTCGCCGGAGGAGCGGGAATCCAGGTTGCCGGTGGGCTCGTCGCCGAACACGATGTCGGGTTTACCGGCCAGCGCGCGGGCGCACGCCACTCGCTGTTGCTGCCCGCCCGAGAGCTCGCTGGGGCGGTGATCGAGGCGATCGCGGAGGCCGAGTCGGTCGACGACGGTGTCGAGCCACCCCTGATCCGGGGCGCGGCCCGCGATGTCGAGTGGCAGGGTGATGTTCTCCAGCGCGGTCAGGGTGGGCACCAGATTGAATGCCTGGAACACGAATCCGATTCGGTCCCTGCGCAATCCGGTCATCTCCTTGTCGGAGAGCGCCGTCAGCTCGGTGTCTCCGATCGATACCGTGCCCGATGATGCGGTGTCCAATCCGGCCAGGCAGTGCATCAGAGTGGACTTGCCCGAACCCGACGGGCCCATGATGGCGGTGAATTCTCCGCGAGCGAACTCGACGCTCACCCCGGACAGTGCGTGCACCTGGGTGTCCCCGGAACCGTAGACCTTCGATACGTCGACCGCGCGTGCGGCAATGTCGCTCATGCGCTCCAGTGTTTCAGTGTTCTGCGCCGGTTGCTATCAGGGGAGACCCCGAACGCGACCCCTATGATGGACGTCATGCGCATCGGAGCACACGTCCGCGACAGCACCGACCCCCTCGGTACCGCAGAGGCGCTCGGCGTCGATCTCGTCCAGATGTTTCTCACCGATCCGCAGAAGTGGAACAAGCTCGAACCACACCCGCAGGGCGAGGCTCTGCTGGCCGGCTCGGTCGATGTGGTGGTGCACTCGTCGTACGTGCTCAACGTTGCGAGCTTGAACAATCGGATCCGCATCCCGTCCAGGAAGGCCGTCGTCGAGCAAGCAGCTGCCGCGGCGGAGATCGGGGCCATCGGGCTGGTCGTCCACGGCGGCCACGTCCGCGAGGGCGAGGACACCGCCAAGGGAATCGACAACTGGCGCAAGCTCTTCGAGCGTCAGGCCGAGCAGGGCGGCTTCGCGGTGCCGATCTTCGTCGAGAACACCGCGGGTGGGGATTCGGCAATGGCGCGCCATTTCGACGACATCGCCCGCCTGTGGGATGCGATCGGCGAGTTCGGTGCCGGCTTCTGTCTGGACACCTGTCATGCGTGGGCCGGGGGCGAGGATCTCGTCGACGTGGTCGACCGCATCAAGGCCATCACCGGGCGAATCGATCTGGTGCACCTGAACAACTCGCGCGACGAGTTCGATTCGGCCAGGGACCGACACGCGAATCTCGGCACCGGAACCATCGACGCCGAGATCCTGACCGCCGTCGCATTGGCCGCCGACGCGCCGGTGATTCTCGAGACGCCGCCCGAGGGCATCGAGGACGACGTCAGGCTGCTGAAGAGCCTGTAGCGCCGGCTGCCATCGTGGTCAGGTGGTGGACGGCTACCGACCACAGCCGGATCAGCTCGTCGACTCCCTGCAGTTCGTCGGCCCAGCTGACCCGTGCCGCCTTCGTACCGGCGTCGGTGGCGGTAATCGTGACATCGATCGCGTACTCGCCGTTCGGCTCCGCCGATGCATGGTCACGCACGATGATCTGCGCCCCGGCACGTGAGGCGAGCGCGGGATAGTTGCGGGTGAGCGCGTAGTCGCGGCCGCCGTTCGGCACCGAGTCCAGTTTCCTCGAGACATCGTCGACGAGGTTCTTGCCGTGAGTGGGCACGGCGAGCGCGTCGGTGTGGACGGCGGGGAGACGGACCGGGTGCACTGCGGTCGTGGCGTCGAGGTCCAGATCCACCAGGACGCCGGCCGACGAGCCACGGCGATTGTTCCTCTGCCACGTACACACCGCCGACCCGAGCGCCGCGAGCAGCAGGGCATGGGGTCGGTGTGGGCTCTCGGGCAGTTCGAGCGTCACCGCAGCCTGCTCGCGACGCCCCGATACCGATCGGGCGTCGAGCAGAGGCCGCTCGGCGGGGGTCAACACGGCAACCCAGTACGGAACCTGTTCGGCAACCTCGGTGCACAGGGTGCGCCCGAGCTGAGCTGGGCTGATGGTCTCCCCGCATATGAGTCCCTGTCGCGCGAGTCTCAGCGGTGCGAACACGGTCACCCGACGAACCCCACTTCCGGTGCGGATTGTCCTAGCCTTACCTAATTCTCTCAGGCTAGCTCGAGCCGGAACCGGGTGCCAGCATGCCCCGGCGCGGATCGGTGGCGCGCAGCATGGGAATGCCGGGGGAGACCGGCAGGGTTCCGGTCTCCAGGTCGTCGAGCAGCCCCTCCGACCAGGCCAACAAGCCGCGGACGTCGATACTGTGCGGAGGGTCGGATTCGAAGCCGATCAAGCGATCGTGTCCCTGTCGAAGGAGCGACGCGGCACCGATGCGATTACCGCGCAAGAGGTGAGTCAGCCCGACGGCGAGTTGGGCTAGACCTTGCCACAACGGACGCTCGTCGGTCGGGCAGCTCTTCCACGTGCCCTCGAGTACTTCGTGTGCGTGGAACGGCATGTTCGCATCGAGAAACTTCTGCGCCTCGACGAGAGCTGCGCCGGGAGGAAGCCTGACGTCGTCGGGCACTCGTGGGGTTCCGCTTCCTCCGCGGGCGAGAGGCCGCCCGAGACCGTCGCGAGGCCTGGCATTGAGGGGTTTACCTCGCGCATCGCGCTCGCGTTCGGTCATGGCGTCACCCTAGTGGGTGGGTGCCGCTCCCTGAGTCGGTTGCCGAGTAGACGACCGCGCGGTGATGACGCCCAGGGCGATCAGTGCAGCTGCAGACGTCACGACCATGGTTGTGGACACGGCCACCGCATCGTTTCCGAGTGCGCCGACGATCGGGGCGACGATGGCACCGAGACCGAACTGCGCCGCTCCGAGAAGTGCAGCAGCACCACCTGCGGCCTCACCGTGTCGGGACAGAGCGAGTGCAGGCGCGTTGGGCATCACGAATCCGACGGCCCCGAGCACGAACCACAGTGGGACGACGAACCCCGCCATACCGCCGGTCCCGGTCACCGCCAACGCCACCATGACTCCGCCGGCGACGACGCCGAACGACAGAGCCGTCAGCACGATCTGCACGGGTGCGAAGCGTCCGAGCAGCAGGACGTTGAGCTGAGATGCACCGATCAGGGAAATCGCGCCGGCCGCGAAGACGATCGCGAACTGCTGCTCGTCCAGGCCGAACTCCTCCTGCAGCACGAACGACGACCCGGCCACGTAGGCGAACAGTGACGACATCGCCAGTGCGGCGACCAGGACGAGTACGACGAACTGGGCGTCACGCAGTAGTGATCGGTAGGTGCGCAACACCGGCATGACGCCACTGGCTCGACGACGCTCGGGTGGCAGGGTCTCGCGCAGCGACACGATCGCCAACGTCAGCAGGCCGACGCCCAGGATCGCCAGCGCTGCGAAGACGAGACGCCATGATCCGACCAGCAGCACGGCACCGCCGAGGGACGGAGCCAGCACGGGGGCGACGCCCATGACGAGCATCAGACGCGACAACACGGTGGCGGCAGCGCGGCCGGTGAACAGATCTCGCACGATGGCCATCGCCACCACGGCTGCGGCCGCAGCTCCGAGACCTTGCACGACGCGTAAGCCACCGAGGACGGCGATGTTCGGGGCCACGATGCAGGCCACGGAAGCGAGGATGTGTACTCCGGTGCCGACGATCAGGGGAAGCCGTCGGCCGATGATGTCCGACAGCGGCCCGATGACGAGTTGGCCGAGTGCGAGCCCGACCAACGTGCCGGCGAGGGTGAGCTGCACGGCGGACGACGGAGTGTTCAGGTCGTCGGCGATGGCCGGTAGAGCCGGCAGGTACATGTCGATGGTCAGCGGACCGAGGGCGATGAGCGCGCCGAGCACGAGGATCACCCGCAGACGCTCACGCGACGTCGGCTCGGTCACCGGAGCCGAGGTGTCGGTCATCGGCGTGCTGGTTACGGCTGTGTTCGTCGAAGACGTGTTCGTTGCTGGGGCCACCCGAAGGTCAGCAACCGGGCTACTGGTTCTGTTCCCAATTGCTGACTACAACTTTCGTGTTCTAGGCCACCGCGTCGGACAGAACCGTCAGTTTCTGTACTTCCTGGCTGGTCAGAGCCAAGGCCGGCGCGTCGAGCAGGGCGGGCAGCTGAGAAATCCTGCTTGCGCTGGCAATGGGCGCGGTGACGCCCGGACGAGCCAGCAGCCAGGCCAGAGCAACGCTCGAAATCTCCGCGGATCGCGATTCGGCAATCTCACGCAGGCCCTGCACCACGTCGAGCCCGGCATCGGAGAAGTATCCCGTGGTCAGCCGCTCGCGCTGTGTGCCGGTCAAGTCCTGGCGGGTGCGGTACTTGCCCGTCAGGAATCCGGCGGCGAGGGAGAAGTAGGGAAACACGCCGAGGTTGTGATCGACGGCCAGCTTCTGCAGCTCGCCCTCGTAGTTACGGCGGGCGACCAGGTTGTAGTGCGGCTGCAGCGCGATCGGAGCGGCGAACCCGTTCTCCTTCGCCAGCTCCAGCCACTCACGCACTCGCGCCGGGGAGTAGTTCGAGATGGCGACGTGGCGAACCTTGCCTGCCGTGACCAACTCGTCGAACGCGGCGAGGGACTCGACCAGCGGGGTCTTGTCGTCGTCGTAGTGCGCGTAGTAGACGTCGATGTGATCGGTCTGCAACCGGGTCAACGACGCGTCGGCGGCCGCTCGGATGTTGTCCGGGGCCAGCCCGCGGAAATCGGGATGCTGGCTGACCTTGGTGGCGATGACCACGTCGTCGCGGTTGCCACGAGCTGTGGTCCACGTGCCGATGATCGTCTCCGACTCGCCGCCGGAGTTGCCGTCGGCAAAGGCCGAGTACGAGTCGGCCGTGTCGACGAAGTTGCCTCCGCCGGCGGTGAAGGCGTCGAGAATCTCGAAGGACGCAGCCTCGTCGCTGGTCCAGCCGAAGGTGTTCCCGCCGAGGGCGAGCGGAAAAATGTCGAGATCGGACGTGCCGATGGCAACCACGAGTACTCCTTACGTTGGCGAACAACTCGACTGTACGAGCAGCCGAGGGCTCAGTGCCAGGTGTGATCCACCAGAGCGGTTCGCGGACCGAACTTCGGCTTGGTGGCCTTCCCACTCAGGTACAGCAAGCGAATCGCGCGATGCCTGTGCGGTGCCAAGGGCTGCAGATACTCGACCATCTCCGCGTCGTCGATCGGTCTCCCCAGCAGCGCCCAGCCCACCACCGACGCCAGGTGGTAATCGCCCACCGACAACGCATCGGGATCCCCGAGGGCGCGTTGCGCGGTCTCGGCCGCCGTCCAGACACCGACGCCCGGGATTGCCCGCAGCCTGCGCTGCGCGTCCTCGGGTGTCATTCCCGACGCCTCCTCCAGACGTCCGGCTGCGCAGGCAGCGCGGACGATGGTCTTCGACCGGGCCGGGTCGACGTTGGCGCGGTGGTACTCCCACGACGGGATACGACGCCACACGTCGGGTGTGGGGAAGACGAACATCGGCTTGGGAGTCGGTCCCGGTGCGCTCTCGCCGAACTTGCTCACCAGATAACGCCATGAACCGAACGCCGAAATGCCGTGTACGCGTTGCTCGATGATCGCCGGGATCAACGCCTCGAGGACGAGGCCGGTTCGGCCGAGACGCAGGTGTGGCAGCTGCCGGTGTGCCTCTCGCAGGATCGGGTGCTCCGGTGCGAATGTGCTGGCGTCGTCGCCGTGGCCCAGCAGCGCGGGCACCGCGTCCAGCAGTTCGAGTGCGCCGGGGCCCCATGCTCGGGCCTGGACACTGGTCGGCGAAGCTTGGGTCAGACGGTAGGTCACCGGACCCGAGCTCATCCTCGACGTGCGCCAGATTCCGCCGTCCGGCGTCGACTCGTAGGTGGGATCGCCGCGGCCCCGACGCAACGGCGACAGCGACATCCGCACGTCGAGCCGCGTTTCGGACGTGACGACGCGTACGGTTCCGCTCGACTCGGTGGCGTCGGACATTGCGGTTCGTCACCTCCTGGAGTGTGCGGGGCCGGCGTCGACGGTGTATCTCTGGCAGAGCCCAGTCAACACCTTCCCGGAGTCGCCGGGAAGTATCGTGCACCCGCACAAGGAGGACAACCGTGACTCGATCGAGTGCAGCATCGTTCGTCGGGGTCGCATTCGCGTTCGTCGTCGCAATGATGGGCACGACGATGCCGACGCCGCTCTACGCGTTGTACGAGGTCGAATTCGGGTTCTCCGTATTCGTCGTCACGTTGGTGTTCGCTGCGTACGCCGTGGGTGTGCTCGGGGCTCTGTTGGCCTTCGGTCGCTGGTCCGATTCGCTCGGTCGGCGTCCGATGTTGCTGGCGGCCATCGCTTTCGGTCTCGTCAGTGCCGTGGTGTTCGTGACTGCGGACTCACTGACGGCCCTGGTGATCGGGCGCGTGTTGTCCGGTATCTCGGCCGGGATCTTCGTGGGTACCGCCACGGTGACCCTGCTCGAACTGGTTCCTGACGCGTGGCGGGATCGGGCTCCGGCGATCGCCACTGCCGCCAACATCGGAGGTCTCGGCCTCGGACCGCTGGTGGCAGGACTGTTGGTGGAATACCTGCCGCAGCCCTTGCGGCTGACGTTCTTCGTCGACATCGCACTGCTTCTCGTGGCTGCAGCCGCGGTGTACTTCGCGCCCGAAACCGTCCGGGTCGCCGCCGGTGCGCGTCCGCACGTGCAGCGACTGTCGGTTCCGGTGGAGGTGCGCGGTACGTTCTTGCGCGCTGCGGTCGGTGGGTTCGCAGGGTTCGCGGTACTGGGGTTGTTCACTGCCGTCTCACCGGGATTCATCGCCGGTGTGCTGGGGATCGACAATCACGCCATCACGGGTGCGGTGGTGTTCGCCGTCTTCGCCGCGTCCGCGACCGCCCAGATCACGCTGCGCGCAGCCGATCCCACCTCGGCTCAGCGCTGGGGATGCCTGGTGTTGGTGTTCGGTCTGGTGCTGCTTGCCGCGTCGTTGCTCACGACGTCTCTGGTCGTGCTGGTGTGCGCGGCGCTGCTCTGTGGCATCGGGCAAGGCGTGACGTTCAGCAACGGGATGGCAGCAATAGGTGCGCAGCTTCCGCAGCACCGTCGTGCGGAAGTGACCTCCACCTTCTTCGTGGTGCTCTACGTTGCGATTTCGGTCCCGGTGATCGGTGCCGGGGCTGCGGCGACGGAGTGGGGACTGGTGACTGCAGGGGTGGTGTTCTCGGCGCTGATCGCGGCGCTGGCAGCGGTGGCGTTCGTACTACTCACCGTCGACGGCCGAGGGGCCACGGGTAGTCGCACGGCTTGAGCCGGGTCGCGATATCGATTCGCAGCACCGCGCAGACGATCGCCAAGTAACTCGATGTTCTCGAGCGAGTCACCCGGAGTTTGTCGGTGGCCCGACGTAGGGTCTGAGACCGTGATCATCGTGAGTACGGACGGCTCGTGTCTGCGTAACCCCGGCGGAGCAATCGGGTGGGCGTGGGTCAATCACACGGGGCCGAGCAACTCCGGCGGTGAGCCCTCGGGAACCAATCAGGTAGCCGAGCTCCGTGCCCTGCTCGAGGCAGTTCTGGCCCACCCCGGCCCCGAACCGCTGTTGATCGAGTCCGATTCTCAGTACGCGATCAAGTGTGCGTCCGAGTGGCTCGCCGGCTGGAAGCGCAAGGGTTGGAAGACGGCGAGCGGCACTCCGGTACGCAATCTCGAGCTCGTGCAGAACATCGAGCGGGCCATCACCGACCGTGAAGGGCCCGTCCGGTTCCGGTGGGTCCGTGGACACGTCGGCAATCACTTCAACGAAGCAGCCGACGCCTTGGCGGGCGAAGCTGCCCGGGCCATCGCAGCAGCGGGAGCCAACGCCGGATCCAAGCCGGCCGTGAAGATGCCTTCTGAGACCGAACTCGCCAAGGCCAATCCTGCAGTGGGCGCAATACCTCAGTCGTCACCTCAGTCGTCGGAGCCGGAGATCGCGACGCTGTTCTGACGGTTGTGCTCGGCAGTCAGCCGCGAGGTTTCATGCGGGCGTTCGGAAGTTCGGGCGCATGGAGCCGCGGGCCGGAATAGCCCTCGACGGTGCCGAACTGGCCGTTTTCGGCCTCGTAGGCCGCTCGATACTCGACGACGTCGTCGTGACTGCGGCCGACGAAGTTCCACCACATCACGATCTGCTCGCCGAACGGCTGACCGCCCAGTAGCAGGAACCGAACCGGATCCTGCGTCGAATTGTGCAGGTGCAGCTCGTGTTCACCGGGTTCGACATACCCCAGTTCGGCAGCGCCCAGATCGGCGTCGGCCAAGGTCACCGATCCTCGGTCGACGATGATCCCGTGCTCGAACGTCGGGTCGACCTCGAGAGTGACCCGCGCGCCGGCGTCGAGCACCATCTCTGCCCCGAGCAGTGGGGTGTACGTCGACACCGGTGAGGTTTCGCCGAGCACGCTGCCGAGGAACACCCGGGCGGCGAGTCCGGGTGCAGTGACCGGCTCCGGCACGTAGTGCTCGAATGTCGGTGCCACAAAACGGGATACGGCCGGAAGTGCGACCCACAACTGCATGCCGTGCAGGATGTCGGACTGCGGTGTGGATACTTCGGAGTGACTGATGCCATGCCCGGCCGTCATCAAGTTCAGTTCACCTGGCCGGACCATGGCGTGCGAACCCACACTGTCGCGGTGCTCGATTTCGCCCGAGAACAGCCAGCTGACCGTCTGCAATCCGGTGTGCGGGTGCGGTGCAACATCCATGCGTGAGCGTTCCGGGCCGTAATGATCGGCGAAACACCATGCACCGATGAGGGATCGGTCCTTGTGAGGCAGGGTGCGTCGAACTTTCATCGCGCGGGGACCGCCGAGTGGAACTTCACGAGGGGTGATGACCTGGATCATGTGTGCTCCTACCCGAACGGCAAGTCCATGCATTGTGCATCGACTACGCGGTACAACGGGAGCCGAGCCCGACTATTCCGTCTTGCTATTGGACGAGCGACGCGGTTCCGCTGAGCAACCGCACGTCGTAGGACTCGGCAGCACCGTGCTGCTCGGAGGATCCGCCGTGCACGGTGTATAGGACCGCGTACGAGGTGAACGTCGACGGCTGGCCGTCGTCAGCGTCGATGTTGACGCGGGGCAACACGACCAGCAGGTGGGTCCGGTTGCCGTCCGAGAGAGTCTGCACGAGGGTGCGCACCTCGAATCCCAGGTCGGATCGGGTGACGCCGGTGGATTCGAGCGTCTCACCACTGAGTACGAGCTGCGCCGCCCAGACCCCCGCGGATCGATGGGCGTCGACGGTCCCGGTGATGTCGTCGCCACTGAAGTCGTAATGGTTCGCTGCTGTAAAAGGCATGGTCACAGGCTATGCCCAGGCGGGCGAAAAAACTTCGAAAGAATTTCCCATCCGGTACCCATCCACCCGTTGGGGGGCTGCGAATGCAAGGTGAGACACCCGCTGCTGCTGTCGCCCCCGACCGCCGTCAGTAGTGGGTGTCTCCCTTATTTTGCGGGGCCCTTGGGTGTCCGTCGCAGATATGGAGCGATGAGCCCCTAGCGGTGCGGCGCTTCACTACCATCGATTTCATGGCTTTTCGCATCGTTCCCGTCGAGGGTGAGTACTGGCGACTGTTCCGTGATCTTCGGCTCGAGATGAGCAGGAAATTGTCATGACCACACCACTCGCAGTGAGATAGCTTCCGGTCGAGCGTGCGCACAGTCGGGTGGGCCCCACGAGGGAATCGCGTGAAGCGGATATCGGTGCACCGTCGAGAACAGCAGATCGTCGGACGCATGCTTCTAGGTAATGGCATGATCAACACCTGCCAATTGCACATCATCGCGGGGCTCGATGTTCTGCACGAGACGGACCAGCGCTAGGGAGACCGGGCAAGACCGATCTACGAGTTTCCGGGGAAGCCGAATCGGTAACAGCTTTATGCTCTCAGGCCGGGGCCAGATGTTTCACTAGGGAGCCCTGATGCACAAAGAGTTTCGATTGCCCAGATCGCGACGCGGCGCGTCACGGCCGCCACGGTCGAAGCGAACACACGGCGACACACGCGGTCGTCATCGCACACAGTCGGCCGCGGCTTCGCCGCCGAGATCGATCTCGAGCATCACCACTGCGCCGCTCGGCCCTCAACCCAGCGCTGCTCAGGTCATTCGTCACTGGTTCATCACTCCGCACGATTTCGACTGGGTCTTCGTGCACAAGTCGACACGTCCGCTGCACCGATTGATCCGAGTCGTGTTCGCGAGCTGCGTCGCGATGTACGCCGCCGTGTCGATTCTGATGTTGGCCTCGCCGAATGGGCCCACCGGATCGGGTCCCGTGGCCTACGTGATCTTCATCCTGATTCTGCAGTTCGCCGTGATCGGGTGGCTGCTGCTGGGGCCGTTGCCCGACCGCAAGTGGCAGGTGGTGGCCTTTCTGGTGTTCGGCGATGTCGGTCTTGCGTCGGTAATCCTTCTCGATGTCCCTACGTCGGCTCTCATCGGCACATTCCTCTTCGCGCTGACAGGGTCGATGTGCACTTTTTTTCTGGGACCGAAACTGCTTGTCGCTCATCTCGTGTTTGCCAACCTGGTGATCGTCTACATCGGCGTTGCCGCATATGTGCAGGGGTTGTGGGGCCCGTGGGATGCGATCGCCGCGGTGCTGGTCGCCGGAGGCGCCACGTCGGGTGTTCCGGTCTTCGCCCAGATCGCGTGGTCGTTGGTGGCCGAGGACGCACGGCAGTCGGAGATCGACCCACTGACGAGAACCAAGAACAGACGTGGGCTACAGAATGCGATCGAAGATCTGTGGACGGTCGCTCACGGCGAGCAGTTGGCGTTCGGTCTTGTCCTCGTCGATATCGATTCGTTCAAGACCATCAACGACCGCTACGGACACGACCAGGGCGACGCCGTCATAGTCCTGGTGGCCGAGCGTCTTTGCGGCCACTTCGCGACAGTCGGGGTCGTAGCGCGAACAGGGGGCGAGGAGTTCGTAGCCGTCCTCGTCGGCGGGACAGACCAGGTTCGTGAATTGGTGCGCGAGGTCAGCGGAATCCTGACCGATGGCGCGGATCGGATACCGATGACCGTGAGTGCGGGTGCAGTCGTGCTCCCTCCCGATTCCGAAGCCTGGAAATCAGGACTGCATGCGGTCAACAATGCTACGCGCGCGGCCGATTCCCTCATGTACCGCGCGAAGTGGGCAGGCGGAAATCGAACTCTGCTCGAGACGATGTAGACGGTGATAGCAACGCGGACAGATGATGTCGGTGGCACCCCATCAACAGCGTGTCGTGGCCGTAGCCACGTGAGAACTCGAAGGTGTTTTCAACTCGCTGAGTCGACTCATCAGTCGATCGGTGTCGAGACCGGCACATCCTACGGCGAATTCGTGCAGCGGGACGAGGGCATGGAAGTCGGTACGTACGTCCTGGTCGTACAGGACATCCACGAGATTCGAGAACCGTTGAGCGGCGAAGTCGTCGACACTCGCGAGAGCAGGAACCTCGGTGACCGTCAATGTCGTTGCTATTTCCGCCATCTGGAGGTAATCGCCAGTCGAACGAGCGGCGCAACACAGCTCGGCAAACGTATGCCCACCCGATCCAGTCTCGAGACACCATGTGCCCGAGGCGAATCGAGACCCGCTCGTCCCGGCGGCACGGTAATCGACGGGACCGTCGACGCTGACCACGTCGAGTTGCTCCTTCAGCTTCTCGATGGTCGGGATGAACGTCGGGTGGAACAGTGTATTCGGCAGTAACTCGTCGGGCGCGTAGTTGGAGGTGACGACCAGGACGACGCCGCGGGCGAAGAGGGCGTCGAGCATGCGCGTGATGAGGCGGGCGTCGCCGATGTCGTGGACGTGGAATTCGTCGAAGCACAGCAGTGATGCAGGGGCGGAACCCGTCGACAGGATGTCGTCGATGGCCGCGTCGATCGAGAATTTGCGGCGAAAGTACGCGGCGTGCAGGTCGCGGAAGAAGCTGTGGAAGTGGACGCGCTTCTTCGACGAGGTGGCGACATTGTCGAAATAGGTGTCGAGCAGCCAGGTCTTGCCGCGTCCGACCGGGCCCCACAGATAGATGCCCTTGTTGCCGGGCGTCGACAGCGCGTCGGCCGCTGCGGCCTGGGCGTCGTCGAGGACGAAGTCGGTGTCGAAGATTTGTCGCGGTGGAGTCGGCCTCATGAATCGAACGGTACGCCGAGAGCCTCTACATTTGTAGAGTGGGTGTGTAGGCTCACGTTCATGGATCGCCGAACCGCCATCGCCGACGCAGCCCTCGGCATCGTTGCCCGCGACGGCCTGCGCGCGTTGACTCACCGTGCGATCGACTCGGCGCTCGAATATCCGGCCGGATCGACGTCCTACTACTTCCGAACCAAGGCCGATCTACTGGCGGCGGTGGCCGCGCGCCTGGTGGAGCTCTCACACGCGTCGTTCGTCGGCATTGCCGTGACCGAGCACGATCTGGCGTCGGTGGTCGCGCGCTATCTCCACGATGCACTCACTCATCGCATGGTCGAGCTGCGGGCCCGGTATGCGCTGATGCTCGATCCCGCTGTAGCGCAGGGTATTCGAGATGTGCTGGCTCGCGCGCTCTTCTCGCTCGAACGGGCCCGGGAGCTGTTCGACGAACCCGCTCACGGAGACGGTCTGGTCTCGCTCTGCGAGGGCTTGATTGCCGATGTCGTGTTCGGCCGTCGCGCATCGAAAGATGTTGCAGCGCTCAGGATGCCGATCGCGGTCTACCTTCAGGGTGCCGGGAGTTCACTGCGCGGGAACGCACCGGACACCGGCCTCGCGTAGCCTCGGCGACCATGCTATTCGGTAAGTATCTCTCTCTGGCATGCATTTCCGCTGTGGTTCTGGTGGGATGCGCAACCGATTCGACAGCGGACCCAGCGTTACCGGAAGATTCGTTCGATCTGCAGGCGCATCGAGGCGGCCTGGGCTTGGTGACCGAGAGCACCATCGAATCGTTCACCAATGCACTGCAACTCGGGGTGAGCACCCTCGAGCTGGATACCCAGATAACCGAGGACGGCATCGCGATCGTCACGCACGACCGCAAGGTTTCCGACAAGAAGTGCATCGACACCGGTGCATCCACGCCGGGAGATCCGGACTTTCCTTACGTCGGAAAGTTCGTCAACACACTGACTCTCGCGCAGATTCGCACACTGGATTGCGGTGCGTTGCCGCTCGCGGACTACCCGGAGCAACGACGCGTGCCCGGTGCCCGCATGCCGACGCTCACCGAGGTGCTGGATCTGGTGAAATCGGTCGACGCGCCGGACGTGAAGCTGAACGTCGAAACCAAGGTCGAGGCGGGTAGCCCCACCGAGACCGCCCCGCGCGAGCAGTTCGTCGACACAGTGCTGGGGACGATTCGCGACGCAGGCATGCTGGACCGGGTCAGCGTGCAGAGCTTCGACTGGGGCGCACTGAAACTGGTCCGAGATGCCGAGCCCGAGGTGCCGGTGGTGGCGCTGACCAATGGCGACTTCTTGCAGATCGGCCAGGACGGTGCTTCAGCCTGGCTCGGCGGACTGGACATCGACGATTTCGGTGGAGACGCGATCGCGGCGATCGACTCGTTCGGAGCGTCCGCCTACTCGCCGGTGCAGGGAAACCCGCAGAGCGGCAAGGTCGGCGACCCGGACTTCGAGCTCTTCGTCACCCAGGCAATGGTCGACGCTGCCCACGAGCGCGGAATCCGGGTGATCCCGTGGACCGTTGACGACCCCGATACGATGCGTGCCCTGATGGATTTTGGCGTCGACGGTCTGATCACCGACTATCCCGACCGCGTGCGCACCGTCATGAGCGAGCGCGGACTTCCGCTGCCCGAACCCGCGCGGTAAGTGCGCGGCGGGAGACTTACAGCGGGTAGCCGACTCCGGTCAACTTCTCGCTGACGTCCCACAGCTTTGCCGCGAGCGCGGGATCCTGTGCCATGCGAGTCATCGACGCTGGGCCCGGCTTGCCGCGTGATTCGAACAGCGACGTGGGGCCGCTGTAGGTGCCGCCACCCGCGACGTCGACGGCATAGATCGTGGGAAGGGCTCCGGCACGGGCAGATTGCGAGATGAACTTCAATCCGATGGGTGCCAGTGCCGCGAGGATCTTGTTGCTGCCGAGGCCGTCCGGGCTCGAGTACAGCTCGGTCGAGGAGATTCCGGGGTGCGCAGCATTGCTGGTCACCTTCGATCCGGCCTTGTCGATCCGACGCTGCAATTCGAGCGCGAACAAGATGTTCGCGAGCTTGGAGTTCGCGTACCCACGCTGAGCGTTGTAGCCACGTTCGAGCTGGAGATTGTCGAAGTCGAGCTTGGGGCGCTGACGGTGCGCGACCGATGCGATGGTGGTGATCTTCGCGTCGTCCGCGAGCTTGGGAAACAGCAGGCCGGTCAGCGCGAAGTGGCCGAGGTGATTGGTGCCGAGCTGAAGCTCGAATCCGTCCTCGGTCTCGGTTCGCGAGGCCGGCATCATGACGCCTGCGTTGTTGATCAGTACGTCGATCGACTCGGGAGCCGACGCGGCGTATTCACGCACCGAGGCCAGGTCGGCGAGATTCAGAGTCGCCGTATCGACGGTTCCGTTCGGTACCTCCGCTCGGATCTTCGCCGCTGCGGACTCGGCTTTCTCCTGGTTACGGCAGGCGAGCGTCACATGGTCGCCACGTTTTGCGAACTCCAAGGCGGTGAAGTAGCCGATACCGGTGTTCGCTCCGGTGATGACAACGCGTCTCTGCTTTGTTTCAGGCACGGCGTCAGGCTACCGGTCTGCTTTAAAATGCGCCCGTGAGTACAGCAGAAACCGATGAACATCCGGCCCGTCCAAGAAGCATTGGAGCAAACCGGTAGATCACTCGGCTGATGGTCAGGCCCAGTGACTCGGACGGGTGAGGGATTCGGGTAGCCGGGTTGCTCGGTCACCCCGTGCCGCGTTGATCTGGAACTGGGTGGCGAAGATGCTGCCACGCAGGTCTGCGGCTCTGAGGTCGGCACCCCGAAGATCCGCGCCGATCACGTCGGCCAGACGCAGGTCGGCCCCGCGCAGGTCGGCTCCGATGAGGTAGGTGCCGCGCACGCTTGCGCCGCGCAGATCGGCGCCGGCCAGCTTCGCGCCGATCATGTCGCGTCCGCGGTAGTTCGTCTTCGTGCCCGCAACCTCGGCGCGCACCAGGTCGCTTGCGTCGAGCAGTACTTCGTTGACTCGCGAGCGCAGGACGGAGACGTCGACCGACATCAGGATCTCGGGAGTCGCCGCAGTGAGCGCATCCAACTCGTCGTACTCGCCGGCCAGCCGGGCGTGCAGACTTTCGGTCGATTTCCGACCACGTGCATCCGCCAAGTACCAGAGCAGTTCGTGCAGATCACGCATCACCGGAAAAACCGCGAACATCTCCGTCGCGTTCGACGGTTGCTGCCGCCAGTCCCGTCCCTCGAACGTGGACTGCGACACCTTCTGGCCCGCGCCGAAGCAGTCGTACACCGTGCACCCGGGAAAACCCTTCTCCCGAAGCGACGAGTGAATGCCGCACCGCGAGTCCTCCAGGAGGTTGCGGCACGGCTCCCCTGCGGCCTTGTCCAGTGCGAAATCCGATGATTTCGCGAAGGGCAGAGCGACGCAACAGAGCCCGAAACAGCTGCCGCAATCGGCCAGCAAATTCTCGCTCGGTGCAGCCATGCGTCCACTGTGTCCCTCGACGTGCGTCAGCGTCAAACGAGATTCACTCGGGTAGATCGAGCAGTGCGACGAGCTTCGGTGCCACCGACCCAGGCCTGTTCCTCGTACGTCTCGGGCAGCGCCAGGCACATTCGACGGACTGTGGCATCCCAGCTCATCGCCCTCTCCTCCTGCGACATACCGGGCTACAGTATTTCGACGGGGCAGCTGGGCGCACAGCAATCCAGGAGGTCGTCCGCGGTGGAACCAGGGTTCGACGACGTGGTGTCCGCGCTGCGCGCTGCCGGGTGTGTGTTCGCCGAAGACGAAGCCGAGATCCTTGTCGAGTCCGCCTCGAACCCGGCAGAGCTCGCGGAACTGCTGGGGCGTCGCATCGCCGGTGAACCGCTCGAGCACGTCGTCGGGTGGGTGTGGTTCTGTGGTCGACGCATCGCCGCCGAACCGGGCGTGTTCGTTCCCCGTCGCCGCACCGAATTCCTCGTGGAATGTGCTGCAGCACTGCATCCTTCGACGCTCCTCGACCTGTGTTGTGGTTCCGGCGCGATCGGGCTCTCGGTCCCTGGCATCTCCGAGTTGCATGCGGCCGATGTCGACGCCGTGGCGGTGGAGTGCGCCGAACGCAACCTGGATGCCGTCGGAGGTACGGTGCACTGCGGCGATCTGTTCGACGCGCTGCCGCCGGAGCTGCACGGCAGATTCGACGCAATAGTCGTCAACGCCCCGTATGTCCCGACGGGCGAGATCGAGCTGATGCCGAGAGAGGCGCGATTTCACGAGCCGCACATCGCGCTCGACGGCGGCGTGGACGGTGCTCGGATCCATCGGCGGGTTGCGGCGCAAGCCCACCAGTGGCTGGCTCCGCACGGCAGTCTGCTCATCGAAACCAGTGCCCTGCTGGCGAATTCGACGTTCGAGGCCATTCACGATGCTGGGTTTGCAGCCAGTATCCGCGAATCCGAGATACTCGACGCCGTCGTGGTGATCGGTTCGGCGAGCGAGTAGTGATCCATCACGTGTTTCGATAGTGGGTCTTGGTGGCATGCATCGGTCATGACTACATTGCTGTTCGCGGTTACCGCTGCCGATCACTGGACCTTGAACGACGGAAGCAAGCACCCCACCGGGTACTGGGCCGAAGAACTCGTCGAATCTCACCGCACGTTCATCGACGCAGGATGGGACGTCACGGTGGCCACGCCGGGCGGTAAGGCACCGGTCGTCGACGAGGGCAGCCTGGCGGTCGACGCCAACGGCGGTGACGAGCAGAAGGTGGCGGATCAGAAGAGCTACCTCGCGTCGATCGAGTCCATCCTGTCCTCCCCCGCAGTGCTGGAGGAGCAGAAGGCGTCGGACTTCGATGTCGTCTTCGTTCCCGGAGGTCACGGACCGATGGAGGATCTCGCCGTGTCCGAGAGTTTCGGCGCGCTGGTGGTCGACTTCCTGGACGCGAACAAGGTGGTCTCCGCTGTGTGCCACGCGCCGGCAGCGCTGCTTCCCGCCGTTCGCTCCGATGGAACCTGGGCGTTCGACGGGTACGAGCTCACCGGCTTCACCGACGAGGAGGAGACCCAGGCCGGGCTCGCGGACAAGGCCCCGTGGCTCCTCGAAACCCGGCTGCGTGAGAACGGTGCGAAATTCGAGAACGCCGACGCGTGGTCGCCGCATGTGGTCGTCGACCGGAACCTCTACACCGGTCAGAACCCGGCTTCGACGCGTCCGCTCGCGGAGAAGCTGGTCAGTGCGCTGAAGTAGTCGCCCTGATGCACAAGATGGCGGCCGGTGTTCTGCCCACGGAGAACGCCGGCCACCGACGGGAACATCACTACTGCTTTCGAAGTTGAGTCCGGATAGCTCAATCTTTGGAGGAGAAGTGACCGAAACCGTTCGTGTCCCCGTACTGTTCCTGACCGACCCGATAGTCCTGCCCGGAATGGTGGTGCCCGTCGAACTCGACGAGGCTGCGCGCGCCGCCGTCGATGCGGCGAAGGCCAGCAACGATGGCACGCTGCTCGTCGCGCCCCGTCTGGAAGACCGTTACGCCGCGTACGGAGTCCTCGCGACGATCGTGCAAATGGGACGCCTGGCCGACGGGCGACCGGCCGCTGTCATCAAGGCCACGCGCCGCGCGCATATCGGCCACGGAGTCAGCGGTCCCGGTGCAGCCCTGTGGGTCGAGGCCGAGACCGTCGCAGACGTAACCGCGAGTGATGACCTCAAAGCCCGTGCGGCCGAATACAAACAGCTTGTCGTGGCGATGCTGCAACGCCGAGACGCCTGGCAGGTGATCGACTCGGTCAACAAGCTCACGGATCCGAGCGCCATCGCCGACACGGCCGGCTACGCGTCCTACCTCACCGATGTGCAGAAGCGCGACCTTCTCGAAACCCCCGACGTGGCAACGCGTCTGGATTCGCTGATCGAGTGGACCAAGGCGCATCTCGCCGAGGTCGAGGTGAACGACAAGATCTCCGGCGACGTGCGCGAGGGGATGGAGAAGACCCAGAAGGAATTTCTGCTCCGGCAGCAGTTGGCCGCCATTCGCAAGGAACTCGGCGAGGACGAGCCCGACGGTGCCGACGACTATCGTGGCCGCGTCGAGGCTGCCGACCTGCCCGAGAAGGTGCGCGAGCAGGCCCTGCGTGAGGTCGGCAAGTTGGAGCGCGCCAGCGATCAGAGTCCGGAATCGGGCTGGATCCGAACCTGGCTCGACACCGTGCTCGACCTACCGTGGAACAACACCACGACCGACAACACCGATATCGATTCTGCTCGTGCAGTTCTCGACGCGGATCATCACGGACTCGACGATGTGAAGGATCGGATCGTGGAGTACTTGGCCGTCCGTGCGCGACGCTCCGAACGGGGCCTGCAGTCCGTCGGTGGGCGCGGATCCGGCGCAGTCATGGTGCTCGCGGGCCCGCCCGGGGTGGGCAAGACCTCACTCGGCGAGTCCGTCGCACGTGCCCTCGGCCGTACCTTCGTGCGCGTCGCTCTCGGAGGCGTTCGAGACGAGGCCGAGATCCGTGGGCACCGTCGCACCTACGTCGGCGCACTGCCGGGCCGAATCGTGCGGGCCATCGGTGAGGCGGGATCGATGAATCCCGTTGTGCTGCTGGACGAGATCGACAAGGTCGGTTCGGACTACCGTGGAGATCCCAGTGCCGCTCTGCTCGAGGTGCTGGACCCGGCGCAGAACCACACGTTCCGTGATCACTACCTCGATCTGGATCTCGACCTGTCCGACGTGGTGTTCCTCGCCACGGCCAATGTGATCGACCAGATTCCCGGCCCGTTGCTCGATCGCATGGAACTGGTGACCATCGACGGATACACCGAGGACGACAAGGTCGTCATCGCCCGGAACTACCTGCTTCCCCGTCAGATGGACAGGGCTGCAGTCACGTCCGCGGAGGTGACGGTGACCGACGCCGCACTACGCAAGATCGCTGCCGACTACACCCGCGAGCCCGGGGTGCGGCAACTCGAGCGGCTGTTGGCAAAGGGCCTACGTAAGGTGGCGACGAAACTCGCGGGTACCGCCGACGTTCTGCAGATCGACGAGCCGGATCTGGTGACCTACCTCGGTCGTCCTCGCTTCACCCCTGAGGCGCACGAGCGAACCGAAGTACCCGGTGTGGCAACGGGTCTGGCGGTCACCGGACTCGGCGGCGATGTGCTGTTCATCGAGGCGGCCTCGACCGACGGCGATCCCGGTTTGAAGCTCACCGGTCAGCTCGGCGACGTGATGAAGGAATCCGCGCAGATCGCGTTGTCCTATGTGCGTTCGCACGCAGCACAATTCGGCGTCACGCCCGAGTCGCTCGATCGCAGCATCCACGTGCACGTTCCGGCGGGCGCGGTGCCGAAGGACGGCCCGTCGGCAGGCGTGACCATGGTGACGGCACTGGTGTCGATGGCCACTGGCCGGCCGGTGCGATCGGACGTCGGCATGACCGGGGAGGTCACGTTGAACGGTCGGGTGCTGCCGATCGGCGGGGTGAAACAGAAGTTGCTCGCTGCGCAACGAGCGGGGCTGAAGACGGTGTTCATTCCGGCTCGCAACGAACCAGATCTGGACGACGTGCCCGCAGAAGTGCTGGAAGCGTTGGACGTCCGTCCGATGACCGATGTCGCCGACATTCTGGCGCTCGCGCTGGAACCGGTGGCAGCAGCCGCGGCGGCTTGATCTCCGCAAGGGGAGCCGCGCTTGACCTCGAGCTAGGTCGAGGTTCTACCGTGATGACATGAGATCGACGACATGAGGGTGATGACATGAGGGTGCTGACATGAGCATGGAGATGACCGCCTGGAACCAGATGTATCGGTCGATGAACAGGCCCGATACGCAGTCGTCGTTCTCGAAGGAGACGGCCCGCAGGATTCTGACGTTCGCGGCGCCGCATCGCCGCGCTCTCGGCGGGTTCCTGGTGCTCAGCGTGGCCTCCGCCGTTCTCGCGGTGGCCACGCCGGTACTCGCCGGCCGAGTGGTGAACGCCATCGTCGACGGACGAGAGCTGCGCGTGGTGGCGATGTTGGCGATCGCCATCGCGGCGATCGCTCTGGTGGACGCCGTGGTCGGTCTGATCAATCGGTGGCTCTCGGCGAACATCGGCGAGAGCTTGATCCTGGATCTGCGGACCGCGGTGTTCGACCATGTCCAGCGGATGCCGATCGCCTTCTTCACGCGAACGCGCACCGGTGCGCTCGTGAGTCGGCTCAACAACGACGTGATCGGAGCGCAGCGCGCATTCAGCACCACGCTGTCCGGGGTCGTCAGCAACCTGGTGACGTTGGCGTTGACATTGGTGGTCATGATCGGGATTTCCTGGCAGATCACGCTTCTCGCACTGATTCTGCTGCCGGTGTTCGTGCTTCCCGCGCGACGGATGGGTCGACGCCTCGCGCGGCTGCAGCGTGAAGCAGCAGCACACAATTCGGCGATGAGCACGCAGATGACCGAGCGTTTCTCGGCTCCTGGGGCGACGCTGGTCAAGCTGTTCGGTCATCCCGAGCAGGAATCGGTCGAGTTCGCGGTACGCGCCCGGCGCGTACGCGACATCGGCGTCCGCAGTGCCATGGTGCAAACGGTGTTCGTGACGGCACTGACGCTGGTCTCGGCGCTGGCTCTGGCCGTGGTGTACGGCTTGGGCGGCTTCTATGCGCTCCGGGGGTCACTCGATCCGGGTTCGGTTGTGGCACTGTCGCTTCTGCTTGCTCGGCTCTACTCGCCACTGACCGCGCTGGCGAGCGCGCGCGTGGAGGTCATGAGCGCACTGGTGAGCTTCGAGCGGGTTTTCGAGGTACTCGATCTCGTTCCGCTCATCACCGACAAGCCCGATGCGAAGACTCTGCCGGCGGGACCGGTGGCCGTCGAACTCGACGATGTTCGGTTCGCGTACCCCTCGGCAGACAAGGTCTCGCTCGCCTCGCTGGAAGAGGTGGCGACCTTGGATTCGCGCGGCGGAGAACAGGTTCTGCACGGTGTGTCGTTCCGCGCCGAGCCGGGCCAGATGGTGGCGTTGGTCGGGTCCTCCGGTGCCGGCAAGTCCACGATTGCGCAGATGATTGCTCGCCTGTACGACGTCGACGGCGGCGCTGTCCGCCTCGGCGGTGTCGACGTGCGAGATCTGACGGCCGAATCCGTCCGCGGCACAGTCGGAATGGTGACCCAGGACGGTCACCTGTTCCACGAGAGCATCCGGTCCAACCTGTTGTTGCCGAGGCCCGGCGCCACCGACGACGAAGTGTGGGATGCCCTGTCGAGGGCGAGGCTCGCGGATCTCGTACGGTCCCTGCCCGACGGCCTGGACACGGTCGTCGGCGAACGTGGATACCGGCTCTCCGGTGGTGAGCGTCAGCGCCTGACGATCGCGCGGTTGCTGATCGCGCAGCCACGGGTCGTCATTCTCGACGAGGCCACGGCGTCACTGGATTCCACGTCCGAGGCCGCGGTGCAGGCGGCGTTGGCCGAGGCGTTGGAAGGCAAGACCTCGGTGGTGATCGCGCACCGACTGTCGACCATCAGGGCAGCCGACGTGATCCTGGTGATCGAGGATGGGCGAATCGCCGAGCGCGGCACGCACGACGAGCTCCTCGCTGCGGGAGGCCGCTACGAGGAGCTGCATCGGACGCAGTTCGCTCAGTCGGGCAGGTCGGACCAGGCACTTCAGGGTGCCGGCACCACGGTGGACGGGTCGTCGTCGGTTGCCGCGGCGAGCATCGGGGTGAATCCGTCGATTGCGTAGTCCAGCGACAGCGGGCTCGAATAGCCAAGAGCCGAGGGCAGATCCGTGCTGAACGAGCCGATGTAGACCGTTCGATCCTGCTTCACGACGTCGAGGGCCGCGATCAGTGGGTTCGCCTGGAGTTGCTCGCGGCTCTGGCCGGCGATGACGAGTACGTCGGTGTCGAGACGCCCGAGGTTCTCGGGACTGATCGTCTCGGATGCGTCGGGAATCTCGAAGCCGAGGTCGGTGAAGAAGAGCGCGCGGATGTCGTCCTTGCCGAGCAGCAGGTAGCTGCCGTCGTCCATGACGAACGCGAGAGACAGTGACTTGCCGGTGAACTGGGGGTTCTCGGCCTCGGTGGTGGCGAACTTCTGCTCGAGCGTGGCCGTCTGGTCCTGTGCTTCCTGACTCTTGCCGAGAGCTTTGCCGACGACCGCGAACTCCTGTTGCCAGGTTGCCGCGGGTACGTTGTCGTAGCCGCCGATGTCGGCGATCGTGGGAGCCATCCCCGAAAGCTTGTCGTATTGACCCTGGTCGATGAACGAGTACGGCCCGAGAATCAGATCGGGTGCCTGCGCGGCGATCTGTTCGAGGTTGAGATCGGTGCTGCCGACCTCGGGAATCTCGGTGCCGCCCAGTGCCTCCTGGGCCCAAGGGCGTTGCCGGTAGTCGTAGCTCAGGTTGCCGCGCGTTGCAACGGGCTTGACCCCGAGAGCAAGCGTGAAGTCCTGCTCGTTGAACCCGATCGTCACCACGCGGGTGGGCTCGGCGTCGACGACCGTCTCGCCGAACTTGTGCTCGATGGTGACGGGGAAGCCCGCCTCGCTTCCGGAATCACCGGACGGGGCGGTTGTGTTGTCGGATGAACAGCCGACCGCCAGTGCCAGAACTGAGGCACCGGCGGCGACGAGCTGTACAGACTTTTTCATGTGATCTCCTCGCGCAGGAACTGAGCGAGGTTAGCCTAACCGACCTATCAAAGCGTCAATCACGTGCCATGGATCGGTGGTGCGATCAGCAGTTGGTCGTGGCCGGCACACCCGCGAATCGCTGGTCGATCCATTCGAGGGCCTGTGGCAGGCCCAGCACCGCAGCGGTCAGATGATCGTTACTGGGCACCTTCACCTCGGTCACCAGCACCCCGGCGCGGCAGTATCGGGCGATTGTGTTGTCGATGGCGCTGACCGGGATCAACGCATCGGTGGGGCTGTGCCACTCGAAATACGGTGCCTTCGGAACTCCGGGATACAACTCGACGCTGTTCTCGTTGACGGCGGCGATCATCTCCGGGCTGTTGATCAGGTCCAGCGTGCCGGCGACCTCCATGGCACTCTTGCCTGCGCCCGCGGCGATGATGTCGTTGGTGCACCCGTTCTGGATCTTGCTCTCGATCTCCTTACCCACAGGGTTGAGCTGAGAGCTGATCGGGATGCGGGTGGGGTATTCGCGTTCGATACCGAGCGCGGCCGCGAACGCGAGTCCGAACATGGGGTGCGGGGCAAATCCGAGATCGCGGGCCATGCGCTCGAGGTTCATCGGAGCGCCACCGTTCGCGCTGCCGACGATGTTCAGCTCGGGCGCGTAGTCGTTCTGCAACGCTGCGGCCCACGCCGTCGCCATGCCGCCACCGGAGTACCCGGCCAAGGCGACCGGGCTCTGCTGAACCTGGATGGGGTCGAAGCGCTGCGTAGCTCGAATGCTGTCGAGCACGATCTGTCCGCCGAGCTTGGCGGCGCCGTAGGCGCTTCTCGGTCCGAGATGATCGGCGATGGCCACAGTCCAGCCGCGCTGCAGTACAGCGTTGAGTGCCGGTGCCTCGCGAATCGCCAAATTGGGGTCATTGGACCAGAGTGCTTGTGAAGGTGCACATTCGAGACCGAGTGCATTGATGATGTGTTGGTAAGAAAGCAATGGGCCGTTGGGTGCTTTGTTGTGCGGAACCATCACAGTATTGATTGCCGCAATGGGATCACCCGCCGAATCGGTCGAGCGGAACTCGAGCTGCCACACGTCGATATCGAAGAATCCGGGCGGCGGTGGCATGGGTCGGCTGGAGATCACATCGCCCGGCTGTAGGGCGTCCAGATCGGCGGGCGGTGCACCGAACCCGTCTGCGATGGGGGTCGGCATCAGCGGCTCCGCTGCCGCCTGACCTGCGCCGACGAGCGACGAACACAGTACTGCTACTGCCGTCAATCCGGCAGCGCCTGCCAGCTTGAGAACCCGCATGTGGTAAACCCCTCCGTGCCTGAATCGAAACGACGTGCGCTCCGATGATCCGGCAAGCCCCCCGTGGGACCGGCCCGCAAATCGATATAGCTGTTACAGCATGAATTGTTACGCTCCCCCCGGAAACGATAGGACGAACGGTACGCACTCGAGGATTTTATGGCAACAGAAGAACGGTGTTTGTGCCGGTTTCCCTCGAAGGTGTCGAACATCGTGACGGGCGTGACGGTCTCGCTATTCGGGAGCGACGTCCTCCGGTGATTTGTCGGAGCGCAGACCGCGCCAACTCGGATGCCGTAGATGACCCGATTCGGTCGATTCGTAGAACCGAACCTCGCCGACGAGACTCGGTTCCACCCACACCGCTCCGTTCCGATCGGCGGTCGGCAACACCGAGGAGAAGGGACTGTCCGACGTCTCGAGAGGCGTGAGAAGGGCGGCGAGCGTATCGAGTGCACGGTCGTCGAACCCGGTCCCGACGCGACCCACGTAACGAAGGCGGTCGCCGTCGGGGATTCCCATCAACAACGAGCCGAATCCGCCCGCACGACGACCCTGGCCCCGACGCCATCCACCGATCACGACGTCCTGCGTTCGCCAGTTCTTGTGTTTGATCCACGTGTGGGCGCGCTTGCCGGGTTGGTAGACGGAGTCGGTTCGCTTGGCGACGACGCCTTCCCACCCACGTTCTCGGCTTTCGGCGACGGCATCGGCGGCGGAGCCGGTCAGTCGCGGAGGCACCAGCACCGAGTCGAGTCCGGTGGTGAGCAGCTCGAGCAGCCGTCGACGATCGGAGTACTTCTTGCGCAGTAGTGAGGTGCCGTCGAGGTAGAGCAGATCGAAGGCGATGAATCGGATCTGGCCGGAGTTGGCGTTCTGCAGCATCTCGAAGCTGCTGGTGCCGTTGTCGTCGAACACGACGACTTCTCCGTCGACAACGGCGTCGTGGTCGGATAGGTCGTCCGCCAGAGATTGGAGTGCACCGAACTTCTCGGTGTAGTCGTTACCGCTGCGGGTGCGGAGCGTCATGGACCCGTGCGTGAGTTCTGCGACGATGCGGAATCCGTCCCACTTGCCCTCGAACGACCACTCGTCGTCGCCGAGACCCAGAATGTCGCCGGCGGTGGCGAGCATCGGCGAGATGTTCTTGGGTGGGGGATTGTCGCTGGTTGCATTCTCGCTCGTCTTATTTTCGGTGGCTGCGCTCGATGCGTCCTTCATCAGATGCATCAGCCACTGGTTGCCCTTGGTGCGAATCAGGGCGAACCTGCCGCGGGCCTTCGACCCGTTCAGGACGACGATGACTTCGTCGTCGCGCCATTTCTCCAGCTCGTAGGTTCCGCTGTCCCAGATCGACACGTCGCCACCGCCGTACTCGCCCTTGGGTATCCGACCCGAGAACGTCGCGTACTCGAGTGGATGGTCCTCGGTGTGTACGGCCAGCCGGTTCTGCTTAGGATCGTCCGGGATGTTCTTGGGGACGGCCCACGAGACCAGGACGCCGTCGTGCTCGAGTCGGAAGTCGTAGTGCAGGCGCCGGGCATGATGCTCTTGGATGACGAAGGTGTCGTTGTTGCCCTGCGGCTCGGCGGTCGCGGGCACTGGCTCGGGAGTTCGGTCGGCGCTCCGCATGCTGCGGTACTTGTCGAGTTTGTCTGTGGCGGTGATGCTTTCGGCTCGCTGCTCGCCCGTGGTCACGGCGGGATCCAAGTCGGCCAGTAGATCGCCGGCATCGGTGAGACGCTCGAGGACTTCTTCGAACCGAAGCTGTTGCAGACCAGGCGCTTCCAGTTCGTCCCAGGTGCGAGGTGCCGCGACGGTGGGGAGTGTTCGCCCGCGAAGCGAGTACGGTGCGACCGTCGTCTTCTTGCCGTTGTTCTGACTCCAGTCGACGAACACTCTCCCGGTGCGCTTCGCTTTTGCCATGGTGGCGGTCACCCGATCCGGCGAACGCTCTTCGAGCAGCGTGGCAACACGTTTGGCGACGGTGGACGCGCCCGACGTCGACAATGGCTTCTCGAGTGGGACGTACAGGTGAATTCCCTTGCTGCCGCTGGTGACCGGATATGCCGTCATACCGATATCGCCGATCAGATCTTTTATCTCGCAGGCTACTTCGGCGCACCGGGCGAGGTCGACGTCATCACCGGGATCGAGATCGAAAACCATGCGGGTGGCGGGGCCGGGCTGGGTGCCGTCGAATCGCCACTGCGGCACATGCGCTTCGATGGCTGCCTGTTGGCCGAGCCACGCCAGATCGGCTGCGGTGGAGAACAGCGGGTAGGTGACCACGCGGTCCGAATGTTGCATCGACCGGCGATCGAGCCAGTCGGGTGCGGATGCGGCGAGGTTCTTCTCGAAGAACGACGACTGGTCGACGCCGTTCGGCCACCGTTTGCGGGTCACGGCGCGGTCGACGAGATGAGGCAGCATCGCATGCGCGACGGCAACGTAGTACTCGATGATGTTGCCCTTGGTGGTGCCGGTGTCGGGGAACAGCACTTTGTCGAGGTTGGTGACGGAGACCTTCCGTCCTTCGATCTCGAGCGTGGCCATCGTCTCAGGTTAGTGGCCGTCGTCAGAACCTGCGGGCGAGTTGTGACAGGCTCTTTTCTCATGGCGACGATCAGTGTCTCGGTACAGATGCCCGAGAATCCGCAGGGCGCGTGGGACAAGGCTTCCGCGCTCGACCGGTTCGACGAGTGGATGACCATCCACGGTGGGTGGTGCAGCCCACCACCCAAGAAGGTCGGCAAGGGCACCGAAGTGGAGTCGCTGGTGAAGGTGAAGGGCTTCAAGAACACGATCAACTGGACCTTCACGCAATACGACGAGCCCAAGCTGATCGAGATGTCCGGCCGAGGCAAAGGCGGGGTGAGAATCTCGCTCACTGTCCATGTGCGTGAGGCCGAGGGCGGATCGGAGCTGACGCTCGACGCGAAATTCGGCGGGGGTGTGCTCTTCGGTCCCGTGGGATCGGTGGTGGCGCGCGCTCTCGACACCGATGTCAAGAAATCCGTTGCGAACCTTGCGGCCATGAAGTGACATATCCTTGCTGAAGTAGCTGCAGAACAACCTCTTCCAGCCCCGCACCGTGTTCTCGGTGCGGGGCTGGTCTCGGTTTGCGCGGGTGGCAGGTGGCCGGGTTATGCGATGTGTGGGCCGGCTCGGGCGTGGGATTGTCGGGGTTCTCGGTAGGGGTCGACGGTGGCAGGTGGGATGAACCAGGGGTGGTTGTCGGTGCCGATGAACACTTCCCAGTCACTGTGGTGAATGAGTTTGTGGTGGAATCCGCACAGTAGAACGAGGTTGTTCATGTCGGTCGGTCCGCCGTCGGTCCAATGCCAGATGTGGTGGCCTTCGGTCCAGGCTGCGGGTTTGCCGCAGCCGGGGAACGCGCAGCCGTGGTCGCGCGCGGTGAGGGCGCGTTTCTGTTTCGCGGTGACGGTGCGGGCGGTGCGGGCAAGGTTGATCGGGGATCCGTTCTCGTCCATGACGATGGCGGTGAGGATGCAATCACACGCCAACTGCCGGGACGTGTTGCGGGAGAGTGGTCCCATCCAGGGCAGCCACCCGACTGTGGTGCCGTCGCCGAACAGATCCCGATACGCGCCGCGATCGGCGGTGGCTGCATGGGTCTCGTTTCCGGATTCGTTTGCGGTGCTGCCATTCTCGTTGTTGTCCACGCCTGCGCCTGCTGCAGTGTTGCGGAGGTTGGTGAGGTCCTGCAATCGGATGTGCAGGTTGAGGTGCGGTTTTTCTCCGCCTTCGGTGGGGCGGTCTTTCGTAGCGAGGTAGTGGTCGATGATCTGCCCGAACGCCTCGGCTCTGCGTAGGGCGGGGCTGCGGTCGTCTCCGGTTCTGGGTGTCTCGGTGCCGTCGGCGGCGGGTCGGGGTTCGGTCAACGGTGAGAGGGCGGTGAGGAGTTTTTCTCCGGTGATGGCATCGAAGTCACCTTTCAACGCCAACCGCCCATTCAGGGTTTTCGAGGCGAAGAGTTCGTTGCGGTCGGTGTCTTCGGGTGGTGGTTTCTTGCCACCGTAGGTGTCTTCGAGTTTGGTGATCGCTTCGCGGATGCGGCCGGTGCGCGCTTGTGGTCCGGTCGCAGCGGTGATCATGGCGGCGCGGGCGATGTCTTGGCCTTCTCGGGGGAGGTTTTTCGGTGGGGTTTCGGCGAAGGTGAGGATCAGGGCGGCGTGGTCGACGGTCATGACGCCGGTGTTGACGGCGTCGGCGATGTCGGGGAAGTTCTTCAGTCCGCGCCCGAGTGCGACGATCTTGGTGGCTTTGCCGGGGCTGAGCAGGGTGGTGGAGGTGAGCCAGCCTGCGGGGCCGGGGAAGCCGAGCTTCTCTCGGGCCACGCGGGTGTCGATTTCGGCGACGAGGGCGATACGTCGGGCTTCCATCAACTGGATTTGGTGGGAGACATCAGCAGCGTCGGCGAGGAGTTCTGCCTCGCTCAGTTGCCAGATCTCTGCGGTCATGGAGACAAGTGTATCGAACATGTATTCGACTGGCAATGATAGTCGAATCGAAAACTATTGCCCTGCATAAGGATTCGTGAAGTGGAACCTGTCGGTGTCCTGTAGTAAGGCCCCATCCGCGCACTCCAAGCCCGCCGCCGGGATCCCAGCGTTTCACGGTTGGAAGTCGTCTGGACCGGCCCATGTATCCACGTCGGTCGAGACTTGCCGTATGTCTGGCAACAGACTCTTACTGCTGTCGAGTCTTTCGCAACCACCACAGTCCCGCGATGGGGAGTACCACGGGGATGAAGACGTATCCGGATCCAAAGTGCGACCACACCGTCGGCTCCGGGAAATCCTGGGGCTGGATGTAGCTGAGAGTGCCGATACCGATGACTCCGACGAGTTCGATGATGCAGGACACCGTCACCACTCGTCGGGATGCTTCCGTTGCTCGTGCGAGTCCCACCGTCGCGATGATGTAGACCACCGCAGCGAACGCCGACAGCAGGAACGCCACCGGGGCGTTGTCGAATCGGGTGGTGAGCTGCACTATCGAGCGCGATGTCGCGGCAACGGCGAACACCGCGTAGACGGCGATGAGAAAGCGCCCGAAGCCGGTGCGCGTCGCTTGCTGGAGGTTGTCAGGCATATCCGGCCCAAATCTGGCTCAGGCGCAGCACCATGGCTGCGAGGGTGAGGACGGCGACGAGCAGGACCGCTGTGCCGCCGCGGGAACGGTCACCCAGGGACCACCACGTTCCCAATGGAAGCAGGAACAGCAGTCCGACGAGATACGAGCCGAACGTCAATCGGTGTATCTCGCGATCCGAGGTGAACATCATGACGAACCCGATCACGGCCTGAAGCGCTACGACGGCCTCGGTGGCTGCGATCGTCCAGAACAGTGCTCGGTCGGCCTTGTTCTTCAACAGAACGGGTCGGTTCGTGGCGAGCTTCACGAGCACCCAGATGCCCACTACCAGGGACAACGCGTACAACAAGCCGGTGACGGCGCCGATCATCGTGTTCCTCGTCCTGCTCGCAATGTATGGGTGGACCGGCCTTCACAGTAGCCGCGTAACGCCACGTCAACACTGTGAGGCCCTCGAAACACGGCGTTGTTCCGAGTGTGACCAACCGGAAATGGATGGGGCTTGTACTTGTCCCATGGCCGAAGAGGATCTGCTCTCTCGCCGGACATGACCTCTCTTCCTCAGGTGGCCACCGGTGTCCACCGCATCTCGAGTAGTTGCCCACTGCATTCAGCCCGCTCTGCGAACCTCAGGAGATACCAGTGTCAGACCTCGACCAGTCCATCGCCGAGAACATCAAGAAGTCCCTCGAAGAGATCCCGCACCCTTCACTTCCCAAGGGCAGCAACATCTACGGCTCCACCAAGATCTTCCCCGACTACAAGGCCGAGAACGGCGAAAGCTACTTCACGCTGGTACACGGTATCGCCCACGAGTCCTCGGTATCGTTCGTCGCGGTACTCCAGGCGACGCGCGCCCTGCGTAAGGGCTTCGAGTCGGCCATGTACTTCTACGGCCCCGGTGCCATCAATTGCCTTGCCACTCGCGGATTTCCGACCACCGGTGACTCCGGCTTCCCGGGCGAGCAGAACATCAACGACTCCCTTGCGACGTTCATCGCCGAGGGTGGCACGGTGTTCTGCTGCCGCTTCGGGCTGGCTCTGCACGGCGGTCGTGAAGAGGACCTCATCGAAGGTGTCATCCCGGCCCATCCCCTCGACGTGCAGGACGCGCTGATCCACTACGCGCGCAAGGGTGCCATCATCAACTCGACCTACATGGTCTAGGAGCGAACCATGTCGGTCAGTACGCGTGTAGATCTGGCGTTGCTCGGAATCCGAGGATCCACGCCGGTCTCGAGAACGGCAGGCGCCGGGCCGAGCGACGACGGGCATGTCACCATCGATGGCCTCGGCGCAGCCATCCCACGCAATCCGCTCAGCCCGTACGTTCTCGAAGAAGGACGAGTGTTGTTCGACGGCAACGACATCGGTCTCGACGTCCAAGCCGTCGACCGTCCGAAGTTCTACGACCTCGCCACCGCAGACGGGATTGCCTACGAAAAGATCGCCAAGCTCCACGGCTCCAGCGTTCTCGCTACGACCGTGGTGCAGACGTGCATCCGTTACGACGCCGACCAGCGGTGCCGATTCTGCTCCATCGAGGCCTCGCTCGAGGCCGGCGACACCATCGCCGTCAAGACCCCGGCGCAACTGGCCGAGGTGGCAGAGGCGGCGGTACGGCTCGACGGCGTCACCCAAATGGTCATGACGACAGGAACTTCGGCCGCGAAGGATCGCGGTGCCCGTCATCTGGCCCGCTGTGTGCGCGCCATCAAGGCCGTGGTTCCTGATCTGCCGATTCAGGTGCAGTGCGAACCCCCGGGTGACCTGCAGACGATTCAGGATTTGTACGACGCGGGAGCCGAATCCATCGGCATCCACGTCGAATCTCTCGATGACGAGGTTCGACGCCGGTGGATGCCGGGCAAGGCGTCGGTATCGATGGACGAGTACCGCGCAGCCTGGAGAGAGGCAGTCCGGATCTTCGGGCGCAACCAGGTCTCGACCTACATTCTGGTCGGCCTCGGTGAGGATCCGGACGAATTGGTTTCCGGTGCTGCGGAACTCATCGAGATGGGCGTGTACCCCTTCGTCGTTCCGTTCCGTCCACTTGCCGGCACGTTGGCAGTCGATATCGATCGCGCGACGGCCCCGGGCCGAGACGTACTCGACAGCGTCACCCGACGCGTCGCCAAGGAGCTCCAGGCAGCAGCGATGCTCGGCTCCGATCAGAAGGCAGGCTGCGCGGCATGCGGTGCGTGCAGCGTCCTGCAGAATGCGGGAGGCTGAGATGTACAGGGTGGACGCGCAGGATCTTGCCGGATTGTCGGGCGCTGCAACCACTGTCGTGGAGCCCGAGTTCATGGTCCAACCGTGCGACAGCCCGGCGCAACTGAGCTCGTACCGCGCGCTACGCAGGGCAACGTTCGTTGCCGAACAGGGTCTGTTTTCCGGGACCGATCAGGACGATGTCGATGACGACCATCGCACTGTCGTTCTGGTCGCCACCGACCGGGACGGCACCGTGCTCGGTGGAGTTCGCCTTGCGCCCTGCACCGCAACAGATCTGGGATGGTGGGCCGGCAGTCGCCTGGTGGTGTCTGCTTCGGCGCGCACCTCCGGTGTCGGGCCCGCACTGGTTCGCGCAGCCTGTGCGCATGCCGAGAGCCGAGGCGTACTTCGGTTCGATGCAACGGTGCAGAAGCGCAACGAGAAGCTGTTCACCGGTCTCGGGTGGATCAGACGCGGTGACGTGGAGGTCGCCAACACGCCACATGTGGCGATGTACTGGCCCATCGACCGAATCGAACGGCTGGTGTCGTCGACCAAAGCGATGCTCGCCGGAGTACTCGCACCTTTGACGGCACAGCCGCTCGGGCTCGGGGCCAAAGGCTTTCGAGGCGACGACGGGGTACCGGTACCGGGAAGCGACATGATCGCGGCCTGCGACGCGATCATTCCTTCGATGGTCGATCGTGACCCGGAGTGGGCCGGGTGGTGCGCGGCCCTGGTGAACTTGAACGACCTGTCGGCGATGGGAGCCCGAGCCGTCGGGATGCTCGATTCCGTCGGCGCACCCACGCAGTCCCGACTGACTCGTATCATTCGCGGACTCGCCAATGCCTCTGCGGCATGGCAGGTCCCGGTACTCGGTGGCCATACCCAGGCCGGCGTGCCGTCCTCGCTGTCGGTCACTGCTCTGGGGCGCACAGTGAATCCGGTGCGGGCCGGCGGCGGCAACGTCGGCGACCGGCTGACGCTCACCGCCGATATCGAAGGTGAATGGCGACGCGGATACTCTGGTCAGCAATGGGATTCGTCCTCACGGCGCAACACCGAGGAACTGACAGCAATGGCGTCGTTCGTTGCCCGAACCGCACCCAAGGCAGCCAAGGACGTCTCGATGGCCGGCCTGGCAGGTACTACCGGGATGCTGGCCGAGGCAAGCGGAACCGGTGCCGTATTGGACATCTCCTCGATCCCGAAGCCCGACGCCGCGTCGATGGGCGAGTGGATCACGTGTTTTCCTGGGTTCGCGATGATCACCGCGGACCGTCCCGGTGCACCTGTTGCACCGTCCGGACCTGCACTGTCCGCAGTCTGCGGAGAGCTCACCGATATTCCGGGCGTCGCGCTGCGATGGCCCGACGGAATCACCACGCGCGCGGTCACGTCCACCGTGACCGGATTGGGAGAAGCATGAACAACGTCACCATCTCCGTCGCCGCAGCCGAGTTCGGGCGCGACATGGAACAGGGCTACGCCACCATCGCCGCGTTGCTCGAGGAAGCGCGCAATCGAGGCAGTCAACTGCTCGTCCTACCCGAGGCGTGCCTGGGCGGATATCTGCCCAGCCTCGGCGGCGGCGACGAAAGCGAGGAATCGCGACAGCGCCGGTTGAAGGCACTGCCGCCCGCCCTCGAGCTGGACGGGCCCGAAATCAAGCGTGTCATCGACATGGCGGGCGATACCGTCGTCACCTTCGGTTTCTGTGAGAAGGACGGCGACGCCCGCTTCAACGCCGCAGTGACGGTCGACGGCAGCGGAATCCTCGGCTCGTACCGCAAGGTGCACCAGCCGCTCGGTGAAAACCTTTGCTACGACGCGGGAGACAGCTACTCCGCCTTCGATACTCCGGTCGGCCGAATGGGCATGCAGATCTGCTACGACAAGGGATTTCCCGAAGCGGCTCGCGAGCTTGCCCTCGACGGTGCCGAGATCGTTGCCTCCATCTCCGCATGGCCGACGGCACGTACCGCGACGGTAGAGAACATGGAAGAGGACCGCTGGAAGCAGCGCTTCGACATCTACGATCGCGCTCGTGCTCTCGAGAACCAGATCATCTGGGTCGCGGCGAACCAAGCGGGCACCTTCGGATCCCTTCGATTCGTCTGCAGCGCCAAAATCGTCGGTCCCGGCGGAGAGATTCTGGCCGGCACCGGCGTCGAACCGGGACTGGCGACGGCCACCGTCGACGTCGATGCGCTCATCGGGGCAGCACGTGGCGGCGGTATGTACAACCTGCGTGATCGCCGGCCGTCGGTCTATCGGACCATCACCAAGGAGCCGGTCCATGCCTGAGATGTCGTTTGTCGTTCGCTGGCCCGACGGGCGCGAACAGTCCTGTTATTCACCGTCGCTGGTGATGCACGACTACCTGACGCCCGGCGCGGAGTACACGGTCGAGGAGTTCGTCGAGCGCACGTCCGAGGCGCTGACGGTGGCGAGTGATCGAGTTCTCGCCAAGTTCGGTATGCGGTGCACCTCGGCCGCGCAGCAGATGGAAGAGATTCACGGCGTCAGCGCCTCGTACCGGGCCGGTGCCGTTCGCGTACTGAGTATGTCTGGAGCTGAATTGCTATGACAGAGAACCACAATGCAATAGACCACCACAGGGTGATTGTCATCGGCGGTGGGCAAGCCGGCCTGTCCATCAGCTGGCATCTGACGCAGCGTGGCATCGAACATGTCGTGTTGGAGCGCGACACGATCGCGCACGAGTGGAAGGACTCCCGGTGGGACAACTTCACCCTCGTGACGCCTAATTGGCAGTGCGCACTTCCTGGATACTCCTACGACGGTGACGATCCCGACGGATTCATGCAGCGTGACGACGTGTACGCATTCGTGCGCCGCTACGCCGAGAGTTTCGATGCACCGGTGCGAGAGCATGTTTCGGTGGATCAGGCGTTGCAGTCATCGGCGGGTGGCTTCGATCTGCAGACTTCAGCCGGGCCGATGCACGCCGACCAGATCGTCGTTGCGGTCGGCGGCTACCACATCCCCACCATCCCGCGTTTTGCCGAGAAGCTTCCACGTGACATCGTCCAGATCCACTCCTCCGAATACCGCGGCTCGCATCAGTTCCCGGACGGCGACGTGCTGGTGGTCGGCACCGGCCAGTCCGGCGCGCAGATCGCCGAGGATCTGCACCTCGACGGCCGCCGCGTTCACCTGGTCACCGGCACCGCTCCCCGTGTCGCGCGTTTCTATCGTGGCCGCGACTGTGTCGCCTGGTTGCACGACATGGGCGTCTACGATGTCTCCATCGAAGATCAACCCGGCGGCGTCGGCAAACGCGAGAACACGAACCACTACGTCACCGGACGTGACGGTGGTCGAGACATCGACCTGCGTGCATTCGCCACCGAGGGCATGCAGCTGTACGGCCGTCTGCTCGGAGCCGAGGACGGCGTGCTTCGGTTCGCGCCCACTCTCGAGGCGTCCCTCGATGCTGCGGACCGTGTTGCCGAGAGCATCAAGGACAACATCGACGCGTACATCGAGCGTGAGGGAATCAGCGCGCCCACCGAGGAGCGCTACGTACCGGTGTGGCGTCCCGAGGCCGAGACCACCGAACTGGATCTCGCTACCTCCGACGTCAAGGCCGTCGTGTGGTCGGTGGGCTTCCGTACCGACTATCGGTGGCTGAAGGTCGGAGCCTTCGACGGTGAGGGGCACCCGACGCACAACCGAGGCGTCACCGCGGTCTCCGGCCTGTACTTCCTGGGCCTGCCGTGGCAGCACACCTGGGGTTCGGGACGTTTCGCCTCGGTGGCCAGAGATGCCGCGTTCCTGGCCGATCAGATCGGCCTGGAAATCAGTGCCGCGCAACCGCAGAGCCAGATGGTCTGATTTCGACGTGGCCCCCATCAAGATCGGCGCGCTGGCAGCGCATTTCGGCAGAGATGTCGATCGGGCCGTACTGAAGATCACCACGATCATTTCCAGTGCGGCCCGAGAGGGTCTCGATCTCCTGGTGCTGCCCGACGCCTCCCTCGGGGGCTACATCGACAGTCTGAGGAATCCGGATCCCGCGGAGTTGCCGCCGACGCTCGATCCGGACGGTCCCGAGCTGGCCGCGATCATCGCGGCGGCAGGGGACATGACGGTCTGCATCGGATATACCGAGTTGTCGAAAGGCCTGCGGTACAACGCTGCTGCGTGCCTGACTGGAGACGGGATTCTCGGCAGTCACCGCAAGGTGCACCAGCCACTCGGAGAGTCCTTGGCCTATGCGGCCGGCGATCGGTTCGAGGCCTTCGATACTCCGGTCGGACGGATGGGCATGCTGATCGACTACGACAAGACTTTTCCGGAATCGGCGCGAGCGTTGGCGCTCGACGGCGCGAGAATCATTGCGGCACTGTCGGCATGGCCCGCCAGCGTCACCGATCGGGCGTCCTCGCTGCCGAACGACCGGCAGTCCCGGCTGTTCGATCTGTACGACGCCGCCAGGGCCGCGGAGAATCAGGTGGTGCTGGTGTCGTCGAACCAGACCGGGGTGATGGGGTCGCTACGCTTCCTGGGGCAAGCGAAGATCGTCGGACCCGGTGGTGACGTACTGGCGAAAACGTGGTCCAAAGGCGGCCTGGCCGTGCACGAGATCGATGTCGACGCCGAAGTCGACCGGGCCCGCAGAGGATTGCACCACCTCGCCGAACGTCGCGTCGACGCCTACCCCAATTTGCTGCAGGAGAAGCCGGATCAGTGAAGATCGCACTGTTGACCTACTCGTCCAAACCCCGCGGCGGTGTAGTGCATACGCTGGCCTTGGCCGAGGCGCTGGCGCGCTACGGGCAGGACGTTTCGGTGTGGTCTCTGGGCCGCGGCGGCGACAGTGAGTTCTTTCGTACGGTCGACCCGGCCGTCACCGTGCGGATGGTGCCGTTTCCGCAGCGGGAGAACGAAAGTGTCGGTCAGCGGATACTGCGGTCGATAGACGTTCTGCGACAGGCGTTCACGCCGGACCAATACGACATCGTCCATGCTCAGGACTGCATCTCCGCAAACGCCGTCGGTCGTTGTATCAGGACCATCCATCATCTCGACGAGTTCACCACGCCCGAACTGGCGGCGTGTCACGAACGCGCGATCACCGCGCCCTACGCACGCATCTGCGTATCGGCAGCGGTAGCGAGCGATGTACACCGAGGATGGGGAGTCGAACCCACGGTCATCCCCAACGGCGTCGACGCCGAGAGATTCACTGCCGCTGCGCAGTCCGGTCGAACGCACTGGCGCGAAAAGTTCGGCCGATACGTGCTCGCCGTCGGCGGTATCGAACCACGCAAGGGCAGTCTCGATCTACTCGACGCCTTCGCCGGGCTGTCTCGACGCAACGTGCAACTGGTGTTCGCCGGCGGCGAGACGCTGTTCGACTATCGCGACTATCGGACGGAATTCGACCGTCGTGCAACAGAACTCGGCATCGAGCCGGTGATACTCGGAACCGTCGACGATGGCGAACTGCCGCACCTCGTGGCGCAGTCCGCCGTGCTGCCGTTCTTCTCCACGAAGGAGGGCTTCGGCCTGGCTGCCATGGAGGCGCTCGCCGCGTCGATCCCGGTGGTGGCGCGTGATCTGCCGGTATTGCGAGAAGTATTCGGAGACAGCGTCACCTACGCATCGTCGGTGCAGGCCATGTCGAGCGAGTTGGACCGTGCGCTCCACGAGTCGCGAGATCCACTACCGGGGCTGGCGTTGGCGCGCAGCCTTACCTGGGACGGGGCCGCGCGTCGGCACATCGAGTTCTACTCCTCGCTCTTGTGACCGCCCCGCTTGTTGCGTTCGAGTCGATGAGGCTTGAGCTTGTGGAAACCCTTGACCCGCAGTGAGCGAATCGATTTCAAGTAGAACTCGGAATCGTGGCGCAGTTCCTCGGTCATCACCGTGTCGACGAGAGTCGTTCCCGGATAAGCAGAACTGGTCAGACGCGCGGCCATGTTGACCACCGAGCCGTACAGATCTCCGTACCGTGCCAGCACCGGTCCCCAAGCCAGCCCGACGCGCAGATCCGGCATGTCTTCCTGCTCGGCGAACGCGTCCTGCAGATCGAGTGCGATGTGAGCGGCGTCCTCGGGGCTCTGCGCGCTGAACATCACCTCGTCGCCGACGTTCTTGATCACCGAACCACGCCCGCGGGCAATGATATTGGTGGCCAGCGACTCGAATTCCTCGAGCAGAGTCGTCAACTCACCGATGTCCAGCCGACGCGTCAGGCTGGTGTATCCCACCATGTCGGCGAACCCGACGGCCATCGTGGGACTTTCGGTGGCGTCGTCGGGCGCGGCGATGGATCGACCGGCGGCTGCGGCCAGGTGCCTACGCCAGGTGTATCCCTGCAGTGCTTCGAGGGTGGGGACGGTTTCTGCCGCGATCGCGCGGGCGTTGCGCCGGATCGCGTCGATGTCGTTCTTGTCGTCGTCGCTGTCGATGATGCGCTCGAGTATGTGAGAGTTCACAACGCCCACTTGCCATTCCGCGAGCCTGGACATGGACTGCCCGAGCGTCCGCGCGATCGCGACCTCCATCTCGGGCTTGATCACCTTCTGCGCGGTCAGTGCAGTGATCAGCTTCAGAGCTTCCAGATCGGCGTCGGTGTAGACGAGTGCCTCGGTATCGGTGTGGATGGGAAAACCCATCCCGATCCACAGGGCAATGACTCGCTCGAGTGGAATGCCGGACTTCTCGACGATGTCCGCACGGTTGTACTTGGGCTCGCCGCCCAGTAGATTTCGCTCGATTTCCGTCTGTACTACCGAGTTGATCTGGTTCTCAGGCATATCCCAACGTTCTGTCGAAATAGGAACGAACATCGTCCACGTACTCGTCGATCTTGTCGGGCTCCCAGTCCGTGGTGGGGATGGGCTCGCCGACGGTGACCCTGACCGTACCGGAGTGGACGGTGAAATCCTTTTTCCACATCACGTCACCTGCGTTGTGGATGACGATGGGCACGATGGGCACACCTGCTTGCATAGCCAGGTGGAAGCCGCCCTTCTTGAATCGGCCGAGACGTGACGTCGGCATCCGTGTCCCCTCGGGTGCGATAGCGACGGAGATACCGCTGTGGAGCTTCTCGATTGCGGGGCGCATCGCTTCGCGCGCTTGTGAGGGATCACCACGATCGACGTAGGCGACGTCGAAAATCCTGCCCAGCAGCGCGAATCGCGGGTCGCGTTCGAGTTCGCGTTTCGCCACTGCGGTGATGTCTCGCCGAAGGATCGACGTGACGATGATCGAGTCCGCAGTGCTCTGGTGGTTGAACATGAAGACGGCCGGGCGGGCCGACCAGGCATTTGCCGTACCGGTGACGTCGAGCTTGACGCCGGCCAGAGTGAGCGCGATGTCGGGCGCAATGGTGCTGGTGATGTTGGCACCGGTGCGGCGACTCCGCGTCAGAATGCCAAGGCCCAGTCCGATCGACGCGCTTGCGAGCACCGATCCGAGCGCCGCTGTGCTGCGTACGGCCGAGGTGATATCCGTGCCGCGCTTCGGGCTTTCCAGCGTCAGCGCGGGCCAGTTCTTCTTGGCGGCATAGCGCGCGAGATCGGGGTCGGGATTGAGGGCGACGGGGCGTCCCACGGCCTCGAGCAGCGGCACGTCCTCGCCGCCGTTGGAGTAGGCGAAGCAGCCTGCCAGGGCGATGCCTTCACGCTCGGCGTAGTCGATCGCTGCCTGCGCCTTGCGCGGACCCCACAGTGAATCGCCGACGAGTTCGCCGGTGAGGATTCCGTCGGTGACGACGGGGGTGGTGCACAGCAATTCCTCGAACATCATGTCCTGCTGCACGGGCAGTGCCTGGTACGGCGTGGCCGAGGTAGCCATCACCAGGCGGTGCCCGGCATGTCGGTGAGCCTCGACGAGGGCACGAGCCTGCGGGTAGATCATCGGCGCAATCTCGTTGCGGAACAGCGTGTATGCCTGTTCCATCAGATCTTCCTCCCGACGGCCCTCCAAACCGCGGACGGCTTTGCCCATCAGATTGTCGACGGGGGAGTTGCGCATCCGCATCTCGACGACGGCGCTGGAGATCTCCCACAGCTCTTTCACCGTCACGTCGAGGGTCTTGAGACGTTCGAGAAAGACTGCGCGGGCGGAGAATCCGTTGATCAGCGTGCCGTCGAGATCGAAGAATGCCACGGTGTCTCGGCCCGGTGGTGCGGCGGCGATCGCGATCAGTCGATCGTCGAACTCGGTCATGAATTGTTCTCCTCGGGGGCCGAGATCGGTTCTACCTCACGCAGCATCTGGTGGGCCATGTCTCGGATCGTGCGAACCTTGCGGGCCCACTCGTCGATCTCGAGTGCAAAGTCTCTGCGTCGGCGCGCGACACCGTCGGAGCCGGAATCGACGAGATCCCTGTTCTCGGCCAATTGCAGTGCAGTGTCGAACAATTCGCCGGAAATAGACTCGCTGTGATCGAGTTGCTGACGCAATCGCCTGGCCTGAGCGGCGCCGAGGCACTCCGCGATGAACTTCGGCTTGTCGAACTCGCCGCTCTGCGGCAGCAGCATCAGCTGGTCTGCCACTACCTGATACGCCTCGAAGATCGGCTGCAGTACACGGTGCGCCAGGTGCAGATCCTGCGATCGTAGTTGGTGCGCAGCATAATCGGGGTCGCTGATCTTGGTTCGCCAGTCCGGGTCGATCAGGTCGACCTCGGATTCCAGCCGCTGCCCGAAGTCCTTCTTGTCGCCGAAGAAGAACTCGAACTTGAGCAGATCGCGCAATTGCAGCGCGGACTGCCACAGCAACTCCTGCGTCAGAGGTGCCGAATCGCCGCTGGTCGGCAGCACCACCAGTTCTCCGATGGCACGCATGACGAAGAAGTGAATTGCGTTGTTGCGGAAGAATGCTGCGACCAGATGCTTGTCCTGAGCCAGATAGAACAGTGGCTCGGGGCCATCGTCGAATCGCTTGACCACGTTGGCGTTGACCTGTGCGACGACGGCCGAACGCACCACATCGACGTCGGCGATGTCGACGCCGCCCGCGGTGGGCAGGTTGCGGCGCTTGATGTAGCGGGCGAGCGGGGCGATGATGGCCCACATCTCGTTGACGTTGAGTGCGCGATCCTCGATGCCCAGCAGGGCCATCGTGACCAAGGCCGCCGGGGTCACCGGTGTGGCGTCGTTGATCGCGTGGGAAACGCCGAGCGCGATCTTCTGGACCGCGACTCGCTTGTCGGCGTTCTCGGCGACGATCGACGCCACCGACATCGGTTCGCCGAAGTTCAGATACACGTTGCCGCGCAACGTGCCCTGCGCACGGATGTACCCGATGGCCATCCGAATGCCCTCGGCCTGCTTCTTCGCCCCGTGCGATTCCTCGGCCATCGCGCCGACCTCGTGCAGACGGTCGTAGGTGATGGACGTCGGAATCAGATAGACGTCCTCGGCGTCGCTCGACTCCAGGGCGTCGACCAGATAGGTGAGCAGGCCGAACCTCGGCGGACGAAGCTTCCCGGTGCGGCTGCGTCCGCCTTCGATGTACCACTCGAGGTTGAACCTCTTGCTGAGCAGAAAACTCATGTACTGACGCAGCGTCCACTTGTAGATCGCGTCGGAGAACTTGCGCTGAATGAGCACGACGCCACTGCGTTTGGCGATCGGACCCAGCGGCCAGAAGCCGACGTTGATGCCGCCCATGACGTGATTGAGCGGCAGACCCTCGGCCAGCAGCGCCGGGCGCAGCACGAGCGGGTCGAGGTAGGAACGGTGATTGGGTAGGAACACCAACGGATAGTTCTTGTTGAGTTCGCGGACCTTCTGCAGCTGATCGCGATCGACGTCGACCTTGTACGCCCGCGAGAAATACGCCCCGAGGGTGCCCCACATCTCCACTGCCCGGCGGGTCTCGGTTGCGACCATTTCACCGAGAATGTCGTTGACGCGCTTGTCGACTGCGTCGCGGTCCTGACCGACCTCGTCCGCAAGCGCGGTGATGCCGTCGCGGAACTTCTTCTGCTCCGTCATGTCCTCGACGACGAATCGCGGAATCTTGTACTCGGAGCCGATGACGCCACGCTCGGCCTTGTCCAACGCCAGACTGGCCTGGCGCAGGATGAACGACGAGAGCGAGGTGCCGCCGCCCCGTTCGAAGCGATCCTGCAGATCACGGAGGGTCGCGGGCTCGCCGACCAACACCGCCGAATGATCGGGATCGTCGTTCGCCACCCACCGCTGCCATACCTGGGTGGGCTTCGATCGACCGCGCGGAGCGAAGATGCGGTGCAGAATGCCGTTCTTGCGATCGGACAGCGTTACGCGCAACGGAATGAGGAGCGGATCGTCGGCGTACCCGCGAACACTCTCCGCCAGTGAGGTTCTCGCTTCACCGGACAACACGACCGACGGCGGCCGGGGCTCGCCGTCGGGAGTGGTCGCATCGATCCACTGATTCAGAGCCTGAACCTCGAGGGTGGATTTGGCGTCGAGCAAATACACGTGCGGACCGTCGCTGAGCGACTGTTCGTCCGCGTCGAGGTGGTACATCGAGGCTCCTGTTCCGTACCGACAGAAGAAGGCACGTCGCCAGGCTACGCGGGAGATACCGGCCGCGAGGGTGGTTCGGCGAGGTCGCGACGGGACGATATTTCTCGACGACGCGCACAGCTACTCGCGGGTACCACGCCGGCAGTCGATGTGACGTTCAGTGTCCCGGAGTGGAGCTTGCGGAACGACCACGGGCACTTTTCGAGAGTGAATGTCACGTCGAGTGGACTCGGCGGGCGCTCGGGACGGCCGTCGTATAAAGTGAGAGCCATCGGCTTTCTCGGCCACCAAGTCTATGCGTTAATCCAAGTAACAGTTACTTGCGGTTACAGTTACTCGGATTAACAGACACTTCGCGATATTCCCCCGACGGTAAGCAGTCGACGTGTCCCGCGCCCGGTCGATGACATCGACCGAGTATCTGTGCGACAGTATTCGCAAACACTTTCGAGAAAGGCCGGTAGTCGATGCCACCCCGTGGGCGCGCCGTGAACGATTCGTTGACCCCAGAGAATCTGACGACGCTGGCTGCGGCGCTCGCCGAGGGGCGTCGGGCCACCGTCTATCTCCGTGAACCGAACCCCAGCCTCGGACTGTCCGACGGTACGTCGGCGAAGGTGGTCTCGATCGACGGCACCACGGTCACCATCAGCCCGAAGGGTGTCAACGACGAATTGCCCTACGAGGCAGAGGAATTGCGCATCACCCGCAACGCGGCAACCCCGCCTGCACCGGCCAAGCGCGTCCCTGCGAAGAAGGTCGCGCTGCCGGTGGCCACCGGCCCGGTTCGGACGGAAGCAGTCGCGGCAAAGCCGACAACAGCGCCGGTGCCTGCCAAGGCAGTGGTGGAACAACCCAAGGCAGTGGTGGAACAAACCAGGGCGCAGCCGCAACAGCAGGCTGCTCGTCGCGCCAAGAAGGCTCCAGGCGGGGTCAGCGTCACTATTCACGCCGGGGCGGACAACGACTGGTCGGTCACGGTCACCCAGGGTGCGAAGCGGCCCACCAAGGCGCAACCGGTGAGTCCGGAGTCGGTGAGCAGGGCCGTGCGAGAGTTGGGCGACCCCATCGCACGCGACGCGGTCGAAGCCGTCATCTCCCACGCGCGCGAGGAGGCTGCTCGCCGCGTTGCAGAACTGAGTCGCCAACTGGAGGAGGCGCGCACCACCCTTGCAGCCCTCGAGCAGGACGTATGAACCACTCGCTCGTGTTCGTACACGTGTTGTTGCTAGGGTTCTGCCGACACCGCTGAGAGGGAGTACATGTTCAAGAAATTCATGCTCGTCGTCGTGGGGGCGGCTGCAATCGTAGCCAGCGTCGGCGTGGGGACCGCATCCGCGGCCGCTCCAGCTGCTCTCGGCGGCGGCTCGGGGATCATCGTCGGTGGACAGGCCGAGTGCACGCTGACCACGATCGGAAACGACCGCAACGGCAACCTCGTCGGCTTCACCGCCGGCCACTGTGGCCAATCGGGCGATACCATCGTTCCCGAGTACGACACCTCCCTCGGCGAGGTCGGCCGCATCGCATTCTCCAACCCGGAGTACGACTACGCCGTCATCGAATTCCAGCGCGACAAGGTTGCTCCGATCAATCGCGTCGGCAACGTGACCATCTCTCAGGTCGGCCCGCCGACGGCGTTCCCGAACATCGTCTGCAAGGAAGGCCGTACCACCGGCAACACCTGCGGCCTCGCGTACGGCGACATCCTGCAGTCGCAGGAGACCTGGGCTCAGCTGTGCGTCGTCGAAGGTGACTCGGGCAGCCCGGTCGTCGTCGGCAACACCCTCGTCGGCATGGTCAACGCTTACCTCGGCGTAGCGTGCTTCGGCCCCGAGGTCGGCACCAACTTCGATGCGATCCTTCGCAATGTAGATCAGGGCAACGGACTCGGCGCAGGATTCGTCCCCGCTCCCTGACGGTCCACAGTTCGTACCGAATGTCCCGCTCGAGCAATCCGTTGCTCGCCGGCGGGACATTCGTCGTTTCGAAGGTCCCGGAGTTGTCAGCGGGCGCGTGCAGACGAGTCGACCGCCCGGACATCGGCGACGATTCGTTCCGCATCCTCCGGGGCGATCCCCAGCAAAACAAGGCTCGACGTCGTGGCGGCCCCCGCTGGGTCGGTGAGCAGTCCGGCGTTGGTGGCCTCGAGGATGGACAGCGCAATCGCCTCGATATTGAGGATGAGTACCTCTGCGGCTTGATACGAGGAGAACACGCCCTCCCGCTGACCGCGTCGGATGACGGCGGCGGCCGCTTCTCGCATCGGGCCGAGAAGATTGTGAATACCGTTGTGGCCCAGATCTGTTCGTGCGACAGCGAGAAGCAGGCGGTACTGGTCGCCGACCCGCGTGAGGGCCAGCGTCTGCCGGACGAAGACCGTCACGGCCGATTCGTCGGCGGCGGGAACGCGGCCGAGAGCCGACGCGATGCTGTCGGCCGCCTCCAGTGCAATACCGTCGATCAGGGCTTCGCGAGAGGCGAAGTGGGCGTAGACGGTTCGCCGAACCACCCCTGCCGCGGCCGCGACGTCGTTGATGGTTGCATCCGGATTGTCCGCCAACACCCGTTGTGCGACATCGAGAATTCTCGCTCGGTTCGATCGGGCGTCACTGCGCTGCACGGGCGGCGTTGCGGCACCGCGTGCAGTCGATCTCGACTCCGTCGTCTTTCGCACAGGTCAACAACTAGCACGATCATGCGCGGAGAGTGTGGTTGCCGCCACAAAAGATTGCCGATCTTAGACGATCCTTCCTAAGCTGCACAGCACTGTGCAAGGTGTGTCGGCACTTTGCCAACGGGGGGGAACACAATGACGTTGCTTGCGATGACGCCTGTCCAAGATATGCACAAACCGTATCCACGACGCTGGTCGGCTCTGGTGGTCCTGTGTCTGAGCCTGCTGATCGTGGTCATGGCCAATACGTCCCTGTTGGTCGCGGCACCGTCGATGACTCTCGACCTGAGTCTGACGAGCAGCGACCTGCAGTGGGTGATCGACGGTTACACCGTCCCCTATGCGTCACTGATGCTGCTGTGCGGCGTGATCGGCGATCGCTACAGCCGTCGTGGGGCACTGATTCTCGGCTTGATCATCTTCGTGGCAGGTTCGATCGCCGGGGCACTCACCGACGCCACCCTCGGCGTCATCCTGGCGCGCATCGTCATGGGAGTCGCCGCGGCGATCGTCATGCCCGCAACCCTGTCGCTGTTGGTCGCCACCTTCCCGAAGCGCGAGCGCGCCACCGCCGTCACCGTTTGGGCGGCCACCTCGGGACTCGCCATCGCGGCCGGACCATTGCTGGCGGGTTGGCTCCTCGAGAGCTTCACCTGGCATTCGACTTTCCTGATCAACGTTCCTATTGCGTTGGCGGCCATCGTCGGAGCCGTCGTTCTGGTTCCGCCGTCGCGGGCCGTGGGCCCCGGCGCGATCGACTGGGTCGGTGGACTGCTGTCGGTCCTGTCCGTATCGACCGTCGTCTACGCCATCATCGAGGGCATGCACTTCGGCTGGACCGTCGGGCCGTTGTACTTCGGGCTCGTCGGACTGCTGTCGATCGTGGGCTTCGTGGGATGGGAACTGCGTCATGACAATCCGCTGCTCGACGTCCGAATGTTCTCCTCCCGCATCCTCGGTGGTGCCACCCTTGCGGTGCTCGTGTTCTTCCTGGTCACGTTCGGTGCCATCTACTTCGTCGCCCAGTACCTCCAGTTCGCCCTGGGCTACGGCCCGGTGTCGACCGGCGTGCACCTTCTCCCGTTGGCAGGAGCAGTATTCGTCGGATCCGGAATCACGATGTGGCTGACGCCCAAGTTCGGGCCCCGCGTCACCGTGACCGCAGGCATGATCGTGGGAACGCTGTCGGTCGTCTCGCTGATCGGAATCGACCCGACCGCAACGTACTCCGACTTTCTACCCGTGCTGACCCTGCTCGGTCTCGCGATCGGATTGTCCGTCTCGCCATGCACCGACGCCATCATGGGCGAATTCCCGGACAGCAAGCTCGGTGTGGGTGGCGGACTCAACGACACAGCGCTCGAACTCGGCGGCTCGCTCGGAATCGCCGTGCTCGGTTCGGTGCTCGCCGCGTCCTATCGCCAGGGAATCGAAGGCTTTCTGCGCACCTTCCCCGGTAAGCAACCGAACGGCCAGTACACCGGGCAGGCCGCGGAAGGGCTTGCTGCTTCGCAGGATTCGCTTGCCGGTGCAGTGATCGTGTCAGATATCATCCGGGCCCAGAATGCGTTTCTCAGTGGATTCGCAGACAACTTGCAGGCCAATGCCATCGCCGCGTTCGGCGACGCAGTAGCGCACACCAGCCTGGTTGCCGCCGTGGTGTTCGGCGTCGGCACGGTGATCGTGGCGCTGCTGATCCCCTCGCGGAGCGCGGCACTGGCGACGTCGTCGGAGAGGATCGCGTTCGAGCCGATCGTGCCCTTCGCCGTTCCGCCGGCCAAGGATGGAGCAGCCGAACGTGAGGTAGCCGAACTCGAGCAGCTACTGGAACGGCCGTCGGCCGCGAAAATCGAAAGGCCCAGTGCGCGACACGCACTACGTGCCGCCGAGGAGGACGCACCGAAGGTCGTGCCGAAGACTGTACCGCCGCGCACCGTGGCCGAGCCGGCTCTGGTGGACGCAGAACTCGAACGCCCCAGCATCTACCAGCTGGCCTCGAAGGTGTACGAACTCGATGCATCGGTCGCCCGACAGGCCAGTGTGAACGCCAAGTCCGGTGAGCGGGTGACGATTCACCAGCTCGCGTTGTCGAACCTGGCGCGCACCCGACGCGTCGAGGCAGAGGAAGCCCTCGACGCCGCACTCGAACTCAGCGACCTCCCGGCTGCGCCGGAGCCGGTGCAACGCGATGCTTCGCTGCAGACCTTCTACCAGAGGGCGAGCACGCAACATGCGAACTGCACCGAGTTCAAGGAACGCTCGAGCTCGATGTGGGCAATGCCGCTGTAGCTCTCCCCGCCCGCCCACCCCACTGGGATCACACCCGCCCGCGTGAATGGACCATCGCACCGCCGAGACGTATGCAATGTGCCATCGACGCGCACGGTGTACTCGCGTGAATGGACCATTGCACCGCCGAGACGTATGCAACGGTCCATTGACACAGCGGGGAGGTGAGCGGGGGAACGGCGGGGGTGGGGAGCAGGGGATGGGTGAGTGCTAGATCAGCACCGCACCGTGGGACGCCGAGCCGACCAGCTTCGAGTACTTCGCCAGCACTCCCCGGGTGTAGCGCGGCGGCAACGGAGCCCAGCCCTGTGCGCGGGACTCCAGTTCGGCTGCATCGACCAGAAGATCGAGGGTGCCCTTGCCGACGTCGAGTCGAATTTGGTCACCGTCTTCGACGAAGGCGATGGGGCCACCGTCCACGGCTTCGGGGGCCACGTGTCCGACGCACAGGCCCGTAGTGCCGCCGGAGAACCGTCCGTCGGTGAGCAACAGGACATCCTTGCCCAGGCCCGCGCCCTTGATCGCACCGGTGATGGCGAGCATCTCACGCATTCCCGGTCCGCCCTTGGGGCCCTCGTAGCGAATGACCACGACGTCGCCTGCCGCGATGGTGCCGTCTTCGAGAGCATCCATGGCCGCGCGCTCACGCTCGAAAACTCGTGCGGTACCGACGAATACGTCGGAGTCGAAGCCCGCAGACTTGACGACGGCCCCGCCCGGAGCAAGTGAGCCCTCGAGGATGGTGATGCCGCCTGTCGGGTGGATCGGCTTGTCGAGTGCGCGCAGCACCTTGCCGTCGGGATCGGGCGGTGCGATATGAGCGAGGTTCTGCGCCACGGTCTTTCCGGTGACCGTCATGCAGTCGCCGTGCATCAGGCCGGCGTCGAGCAGGGCCTTCATCACGACGGGTACTCCGCCGATGGCGTCGACGTCGGTCATGACGTGCTTGCCGAACGGCTTGACGTCTGCGAGGTGGGGAACCTTCGCGCCGACGCGGGTGAAGTCGGCGAGAGTCAGCTCCACCTGAGCTTCGTGGGCGATGGCCAGCAGGTGCAACACAGCGTTGGTCGAGCCACCGAAGGCCATGACGACGGCGATTGCGTTCTCGAACGCTTCCTTGGTGAGGATGTCGCTGGTGCGGATGCCGCGTCGGAGAAGGTCGACGACGGCCTCACCGCTGGCGTGGGCGAACCCGTCGCGTCGACGGTCGGGTGCGGGTGGAGATGCGCTGCCGGGCAACGACATTCCCATGGCCTCGGCTGCGCTGGCCATGGTGTTGGCGGTGTACATGCCGCCGCAGGCACCTTCGCCGGGGCAGATGGCGCGTTCGATGGTGTCGACGTCCTCGCGGGACATCAGTCCGCGCGAGCACGCGCCGACGGCCTCGAACGCGTCGATGATCGTCACCTGGTGCTCGCTGCCGTCGGACAGGGTCGCGAAGCCGGGCAGCGTGGAACCGGCGTAGAGGAACACGCTCGCCAGGTCCAGACGTGCTGCGGCCATGAGCATTCCGGGCAGAGACTTGTCGCAGCCGGCGAGCAGGACGGAACCGTCGAGACGCTCGGCGCTGATGACGGTCTCGACGCTGTCGGCGATCACCTCGCGGGAGACGAGCGAGAAGTGCATGCCCTCGTGCCCCATCGAGATGCCGTCGGATACCGAGATGGTGCCGAATTCCAACGGGTACCCGCCGGCCGCGTGGACGCCCTTCTTGACGGCCTTCGCGAGGCGCTCGAGAGAGAGGTTGCACGGGGTGATCTCGTTCCACGACGACGCGACGCCGATCTGCGACTTGCCCCAGTCGCCGTCGCCCATTCCGACGGCGCGGAGCATGCCGCGGGCGGCGGTCTTCTCCAACCCGTCGGTGACGTCGCGACTGCGCGGTTTGACGTCGATGTCGGTGGGTTGCTTTTCCGTGGGATTCTGCGGGGTCGTCATGACTCTCCTGAGCGGTCGGCGGATCCGCGTCCTCAGGTTCCGCTCCTGAGTCGCATTCACCGTCAACACTAAACCTGTGGTTGCCGTCGTCGATCGGCCTGCACCCAACTCCTCTGTCTCAAATGCCCTCCACCGAGTGACGAACGGCCCTGTCGAGCACCACGAGCTGGGGGCGACAGTGGTGTGGAGCCACCGCATCGCGGTGGGAGGTCGAGGAGAGACGATGAACGATCAGCCGGATACGGCCGTGGTGGAGATGCTGGTGGAGCTCGCGTGTCGGGCGCCGTCGGTGCACAACAGTCAGCCGTGGCGGTGGACCTACTCCGCACGCGGACTCGATCTCTACACCGACAGCTCGCGGTTGCTCGGGGTGATAGACCCGACCGAGCGACAGATGGTGTTGAGCTGTGGGGCAGCGTTGGACCACCTCGACAAGGCTGCTGCGGCGTTGAGGTGGACTACCGAGATCGATCTGCTGCCCACACCGGGTGCGCCCGATCATCTCGCGCATGTTCGGTTCGTTCACGACGCGCATCCTCGCTCGCACGAGTTCGATCTGTTGGCTGCGATCAACCGCCGCCACTCGGATCGGCGGGCGTTCGGACCGGTGCCGAGCAATCGCATTCTGACGCGGTACCTCGGTCAGGCGCACTACGGCACCGAGACGACCGTCCTGTCGGCGGAGTCCAAACAGACGTTGGCGAAGGCCTCGACGCTGAGCGCGAGCGTGCGAAAGTACGACGCGACCTATCAGGCGGAGATCCGATGGTGGGCCGGGCACTCGTTCCGCTCGGGAGGAATTCCGCCGGAGGCCCTGACAAGCCGGGCCGACGCGTCGAGGGTGCAGGTCGGGCGACAATTTCCCGAACCGCATCGGGTCGCCAGAACTGTCACAACCGAGCCGGTCGAGGACGAGTCCACCGTGGTGTTGCTCGGCACGGCAGCGGACGAACGCCTCGATTGGTTGCAGTGCGGCCGAGCCATGTCCGCATTCCTCTTGGCAGCAACCGCGGACGGGCTCGCGACGTGCCCCTTGACGCACCTGACAGAACAGTCGGGGAGCAGGCACCTGGTCGAGTCCCTGGCCCCGCAAAACGGCCTGGCGCAGGTGCTGATTCGAATCGGCACCCCCATGATCGGCTCGCCGCCACCCCGAACCCCGCGACACGCCGTGGCGTCGGTGCTGTCTGCGCCCGCCCGCACACCGAACAGGAGACGATCGTGATTCTTGCAGCTCATCAAAAAATCGTTGTGGGCGTCGATGGTTCGCCCAGTAGCGTCAGCGCTGCGCTCTGGGCAGCGACCATCGCAGAGAGGTTGGGCTCTCCGATGCACATCGCCCAGGCCGTGCAGCAACCCGCGTTCTACCCGGGCGAGCCCGCATCGGTGATACCGAGGGAGGTGTGGGACGAGCAGCGGCGCGCGGCCGAACTCGTCGTCACCGACGTTGCTGCCGCTGTGCTGGCCCGGCATCCGAACAGTGCCGTGACCACCTCGGTGGAGGAGACGTCCGCATGCGCGATGATGATCGAACTCTCTCGTACCGCGCGGATGCTCGTCGTCGGCAATTCCGGTTCGGGCCCGATCGTGTGCGCATTGTTCGGGAGTACGGCGCAGGAGGTCTCGAACGCGGCCCAGTGCCCGGTGATCGTGTGGCGGGAGGGAGCCGACGCCGTCGACGCACCGATTCTCGTCGGTATCGACGGCAGTGCGACCAGCGAGGTGGCCGTCGAGCAAGCCTTCGAACTGGCCTCGTTGTTCGGCGTGTCGTTGATCGCCGCGCTTGCGTGGAACTCGTTGTCCCAGGGTGCGGCATCGTCGCTACCTGGATCGGCCGACACCATCGAGATCGAGCGTGAGCAGCGGATGCTGATGTCGGAATGTCTGGCCGGGTGGGCCGAGAAATATCCGGATGTCGGCGTCGAACATATTGTGCAACAGGGTAACCCGGCACACCTGCTGGTCGACCTGTCCAAGCGAGCCGGTCTCGTGGTGGTCGGCAGTCACGGTCGAGGAGTGGTGGCCAGAGCACTGTTCGGATCCACCAGCAGCAACCTCACGCGGCACGCCCGCTGCCCGGTGATGATCTGCAGAGACTCGACGACAGAAGGAGCCCGGCGATGACGAACGACGGAGCACCGGTCTGAGCGGCGCCGACCCGCGCGGCTACGAAACCTTTTACGTCGAGCACGAATCGAGCGGATGCCGCACCGATATCGACACAGACGCAGAACTGGTTATGCGATGACACCCTCTATTCGATGCGGCGCGGTGCCATCGGCGGTGACGCCATGTCGCAGTGCGGTGGGCAGTTCGACGTGTCGCCGGTACCGCGGATCAGTACTGCCGCGATGACGGCACCGATCAGCAACAGTCCGGCACACAGCAGCATCGCTGTGTGGAAGCCGGCCGAGAACACCTCTGGCGCAGAGTAATCGGAGCCGGCGATACCGGCGAGGGCAGGCAACGCAGCCACGGCCAGTAGTTGGCTGGTGCGGGCCACGGCATTGTTGACCCCCGACGCGATGCCGGCGCGGTCGGTGGACACCGCACCCAGTACGGCTGCGGTCAGTGGGGCGACGAGCGCGGACAGGCCGAGACCGAACACGATGACCGCAGGCAGAATGTCCGTGACATAACTGGATCCGGGACCGATGCGCAGCATCAGCAGCAACCCGAGAGCCGACAGCAGCGGCCCGACCGTCATCGGAATTCGTGGTCCGATGCGCCCGGCCAGTCGGCCTGCGCGGGCAGACAGTACGAGCATCAGGGCTGTGATCGGCAGCGTCGACATGCCGGCCGCGATCGGTGAGTAGCCCACGGCGAACTGCAACTGCAACACCAGAAGGAAGAACACTCCGCCCAGGGCCGCATAGACGGTGAACGTGACGAGGTTGGCCGCCAAGAACACTCGGGAGGCGAACAGTGCCGGCGATACCAATGGATCGTGCGAGCGGCGCTCGATCACCACGAACACCCCGACTGCGACTACCCCGAGCACCAGCGCCAGGGTGTGCGACTCGATCAACCCGTACGTGAGCAGACCCAGTGCCGCCGCGACCGTCACCGCGCCCGGCACGTCGAGGCGACCGGACGCGTGCGGATCTCGGCTCTCCGGAACATGTTTCGCGGCAACCGACACGACCACGACAGCGAGTGGGATGTTGATCAGGAACACCGCACGCCAGCCGACGGCGTCGACCAACCAGCCGCCGAGCAACGGGCCGATGGCCGACGCGACGCCGCCCAATCCCGACCACAGCCCGATAGCCGCTCCCCGATCCTCGGCCTTGATCGAGGCCGAGATCAGCGCGAGAGAACTGGGAGTGAGCAACGCCGCGCCGACGCCTTGCAGCAGCCGCGCCGCGATCAGCACCTCGATGTTGGGAGCGAGGCCGCACAGCACCGACGCGGCCGTGAACCAGACGGTGCCCCAGACGAACACACGTCTGCGCCCGAGCCGGTCACCGAGTGAGCCGCCCAACAGAATCAGCGACGCCAGGGCCAGGGTGTAGCCGCTCAGAGTCCATTGCAGACCGGTGACTCCGGCACCGAGGTCGCGGCCGATCGCAGGCAACGCGATATTGACCACGGTGGCGTCGAGCATCGCCAGAGCCGAACCGAGCACGGTGGCGGCGACGATCCACCGACCCCTCGCACTGGAGAGCGGGACTGCCGGGGTGTCGGTCACAATCGTTCGACACAGACGACGAAGTTGCGGGTCTCTTTCTCGTACCCGTAGAGAGCCGGGTCGGGGCAGTCGTCGACCGAGAAGGTGCCCTGCAGGATCGTCACGACGCGGCGAGTGTCGGCACCGGGGGTGGCGCAGTCGACGCGTTGGGCGAACTCACCGACGATGTCCATGCATCCGCCGACAACCCAGTCGATGTCGAGGCACAGGGCTCCCTGCTCGATGTCGAAGTAGGTCTCGTAGTAGTACTGATCGGCGTCCGCGGGGCATTCGGCCGATGTCGGCGTCTTGGCGAAGACGACGTAGTTGGACTCTGGCGATCCGCAGTTCGCGTTGGCGATGGTGGCCTCGTCGACCGTTCCGCCGAGGTTCACGCATTCGCCGATCTCCACATCGATGTCGACGCTGCCGCCGTCGTCGATGTCGGGGGTCGGGGCGCTGGTGGTGGTGCGAGGAGCACTCGTCGTGGTGGGCGCGATGGTGGCGCCCGAGATGGCGACGGCGGTCCCGGATACTTCCGAGGCGCACCCGGCGAGCATCAGGGCCGTGCACGCCGTCAGCGCGAGAACGAGAGCGCGGACCGAACGGTTGGATGACGCCATGGTGAGTCCTGCCCTCGTGAATTCAACCGTGCTGTGTGCATCGATCGTCTGTGTGTAGAAAATATCGGACTTGGTTGTCGGCCGCATGAGGCAGGATGATCTGCGTGGATCTTCCTCTTGCCGTGCCGGTCGCGCCGATGCTCGCCAAAGCCGCAAAAGTGGTGCCCGCCCAGCCGGAGGACGGGCCTGCGGTGTGGTCCTACGAGCCGAAATGGGACGGTTTCCGCGCCATCGTCTTCCGCGACGGTGACGAGGTGGTGCTCGGTTCACGCGGGGGTAAGGACCTGGCCCGCTACTTCCCTGAGTTGGTCGAGGCGGTCAAGGCAGAGTTGCCCGAGAAGATCGTCGTCGACGGCGAAATCGTCGTTCCCCGGGAGAAGAACGGGTCCACCCGCCTGGATTGGGAGTCCTTGTCGGAGCGAATTCACCCCGCGGCGAGTCGGGTGACGATGCTGGCGGAGAAGACACCCGCGCAGTTCATCGGATTCGATCTGTTGGCCGTCGGACACGAGGACCTGACGAGCGAGCCGTTCTCGACGCGACGAGCGAGATTGCTCGACGCGGTCGGCACCGGCGGGCCGAGTTGCTTCGTCACCTCCGCCACCGATGATGCGGCGGTGGCCGAGGATTGGTTCGAGCGGTTCGAGGGTGCCGGGCTCGACGGTGTGGTGGCCAAGAAGCTCGACGGGCTTTATCTCCCGAACAAGCGTGAGATGATCAAGATCAAGCACGCCCGCACCGCTGACTGCGTGTTGATCGGTTATCGTATTCACAAGTCCGGCAACGGTATCGGATCGTTGCTGCTCGGTCTCTACGATGGTGACGATCTCAGGATGATCGGCGGCGCATCGGCGTTCACCGACAAGCGGCGGCTCGAACTGCTCGAGGAACTCGAACCGCTCCGACTCGGCGAGGACGTCACCTACGACGGTGAAGCGACCCGCTGGAATTCGTCGAACGACCGCAACTGGATTCCGGTGCGCATCGAGCGGGTCATCGAAGTGGCCTACGACCAGATGGAAGGGGCACGGCTACGGCACGTGGCGCGGTTCCTGCGCTGGCGACCCGATCGCGAGCCGCGTTCGTGCGCCTACGACCAGCTCGAGGTTCCGGTGCGCTACGACGTTGCCGATGTCATTGCCGGGGGCCGGTAGTCATGGCCGCGAAAACTCCACCGGCGTTCGTGCAGGCCGGCGAACGTGAAGTGCGAGTATCGAGCCCCGATCGTGTGATCTACGAGGCAACCGAACGCACTCCGGCGATCACCAAACTCCAGGTGTGCGAGTACTTCGCGGCCGTCGGGGAGCCGCTGATGCGGGCGATCGGAGACCGCCCCACCGCGATGGAGCGATGGCCCGACGGCTATCGCGAGGGCATGCGATTGGCGCTCGGCCCACAGGACAAGGAGGGCGACGGCTTCTATCAGAAGCGGTTGCCCAAGGGTGCGCCCGAGTGGATCGAGACGGTGAAGATCGCGTTCCCCAGCAAGCGCACTGCCGAGGAACTGTGTCCCTCGGAACCGGCTGCGCTGGTGTGGGCGGCTCAGATGGGCACGCTGACCTTTCACCCGTGGCCGGTGCGGCGGCCGGAGGTGGACCATCCCGACGAGTTGCGTCTCGATCTCGATCCGCAGCCGGGCACTACGTTCGCGGACGCCCTACGGGTCGCCGATGTGACCCGAGAGCTGTTGGAAGAATTGGGCTTACGTGGCTACCCGAAGACGAGCGGCAATCGGGGCATTCACATCTACGTCCGCATCGAGCCGCAATTCACCTTCGAGCAGGTGCGCCACGCGGCCATCGGTCTGGGCCGCGAACTCGAACGCCGCGACGGCGGGGTGACTGTCAACTGGTGGAAAGAGGAACGCGGAGAACGCATCTTCATCGACTACAACCAGAACAACCGTGACCGGACAATCGCCAGCGCATGGAGTCTGCGGGCTCGACCGGGCGCGCCCGTCAGTACTCCGATGACGTGGTCGCAGTTGGCCGACGTCACCGATCCGCGTGAATTCAACCTCGTCACAGTGCCGGAACTGGTGCAGGACGGCGACCCGTGGGCCGATATGGATTCCCAGGCCTACTCGCTCGAACCCCTTCTCCACCTGTGGGAAACACTGCCGGGCGGGGAGCTGAACTTCCCACCCGACTATCCCAAGATGCCTGGCGAGCCGCCGCGAGTGCAGCCGTCGAAAAAGGTCGCCGAGCATTGGGATGCAGAGGGTAACCGCACCTGATCGCGCGGGCATCCGGCTGCGTCACCATCGTGGTTGTTCGGACCGGCGCGCTTTGCCTATTGGTGATCGCCGCTCACCAGTAGAGGGTTCGATATCGAACGCTTCCCTGAATTCTGCCGACCAGGTTGCCGGTCACCCACATCCATGCGCCGCGGCGTCGTCGCGACCAACCCCATGGCCATACGGGGGCGGTTGCGGCGACCACGGCGACGTGAATGGGAAACCACCACCATTGCCGGCCCGGTGCACCGTGCTGCTTGGCTGCGCGTGCCTCGGCGCATCCGTACTGTGCTGCCTGCGAATAGGATTGGCGCATGCTGGTCCGAAATCGATATGCCACCGTAGCAGCGGATGCCCAGCCGAAACGGTATCCGGCGGCCTGCACACGCCAACAGAAGTCGACGTCGCTGCCCGCCGTCGGATACGACTCGTCCCACCCGTCCACAGCGTCGAACACGGTTCTGCGAACCGCGAGATTGCATCCGAAACTCATCGGCAGGTGCCGCCCCAGCACCACCGGTGCCGAGGGGTCCGGTAGAGCTCGCCACGATGCAACGACGGGGTCGTTCAGCGTGTCCCGCTCGAGCGGGCCGCCGACCAGATCGGCCGACCTCATCGAATCCACCAACGACTGAGCCCATTCGGGATGCACCGCGTCGTCCTGATCGCAGTAGGCGATCGTGTCGTATTTCGCAGCCCTCGTACCCACGTTGCGCGCATGCGAGGTTCCGGGAAGATCGAACGAGTCGACTACTCTGAGCGACAACTGCTCGCGCGACGGATGGGCTCCGACGTACTCGTGTAGTTCGGGGCTGTTCTCGTTGTCACTGATGATCACCTCGAGCGCATCGCAGTATGTCTGTTCGGTCAGGGCGGCCAATTGCACCTCGATGTCCGGCAGGGCGTCGAAGGCCGCGATGACAACCGACAAACCTTTCATCGCATGTCCTCTCGCAACTCTCCGACTGTGGGGGTGCCGCTGCCGTCCACGACACGGGTCAGCAGGGCGATCATCGCGTCGGCGACTCGGCGCACAGTCGATTCATCGAACAACGCAACCGGGTACAGGATGTTTCCGGTGACTCCGTTCGGTTCTCGTCCCGATCTGTGTTCGCGCAAGGTCACCTCCAATTCGTGTTTGGCGACGGTCCCCTCGACCACCACCGGCGAAATCCGGGTACCGCCGATATCGATCCCGTCACCCGTGTCGAGCGCATCCTGAACGATGAGAGTTGCAGGAAACAGCGGGTTTTCGGCAAGTGAGGCTGTGATGCCCAGTGCGTCCAGGAGAGTCGGTGCCGAAATGTCCGGAGCCGACAGCGCGGCCGAGAGTTGTTTGCGCACGTGCACCACGAGGTCCGCGAACTCGACGTCGTCCCGCACGTCGAGACGCATCGGTACATCCTCCGAGAAGTTACCGACCACGTGCTCCAGATCGGGGTGCGGACGGTTCGAGTTGGCCGTGGCCACGCTCACGTCGCCGTCGCCTGCCACATCGGCGAGCACCACTGCAAACGCGGCTTGGAAGACCGCGAACGAACCGCTTCCGAGTCGTCCGGCGTAGGCGACCAGATCGCGATGGAGATCGGCACCGATCTCGAGTTCGACCACTGCCCCCTCCGACTGCCAAGATGCAGGCTTCGGCCGGTCGGTCCGCAGTTGTGGCCGCGGCGATGTCCGTCCGAGGCGCTCGACCCAGTACGCGAGTTGCCTCGTGTACTCACTGTTCTCGTCTTCTGTTGAGCCCAGCACGTTCCGACGCCACGCTGCAAAATCACGAAAGCGGATGGCCGGCGGCGGTACGTCGTATGTTCGTCCGGCGTTTCGTGCTGCAAGTGCGCCCAACATGTCCGCCACGAGCGGACCCATCGATTGTCCGTCCGCGCTGAGGTGATGCACGACGAGCGCCAACACCACGACATCGCTCGAAAGGCGAAAGATGCTCGCCCGCAGCGGAAGTTGGGTCTCGACGTCGAACGGTCGCCAGCCGAAGTCTCTGAGCTCCGCCGCAACTCGGTCGGTATCGCAATCCACGGCGAGAACCTCGATCCTCGCCGCGTCGGCAGCCACGACGTCGAGGCGATAGCCGTCCGGGCCGGTGGGGTGAAGGGTGCGGAGGGATTCGTGCCGTGTGACGACGTCGGCGATGGCTCCTCGCAGAGCGTCGAGGTCGATCGCCGCCTCCAGTCGCACCGCGAAGGGCACGTTCCAGTCACCTGTTGCGCGTTGGGCCATCGCTACCCGAATTCTTTCCTGCGATGGTGCCAGCCGTACGTCCGGATCGCCGTTCAGACGTACCAGAGGAATCGCGTGTTCCGATGCCCGCGTTTCGATGTCCGCGGCCACGTCCTCGACCGAGTGGTGATCGAACAGGACGCGAACCGGCACTGCCCTACCCAGTTGTTTCTCGACGAGAGCGATCACTCTGGTCGCCCCGAGTGACGTGCCGCCCAGCTCGAAGAAGTTGTCGTCCAACCCGACTCGAGCCGTCGATGTCACCTCCGCGAGCGCGTTCGCGACCACCGTCTCCTCGCGCGTCCGGGCGGCGCGGAACGGGCGTTCGGCCATCTCGGGCAACGGCAACCGCGAGCGGTCCACCTTTCCGTTGGCCGTCGTCGGTATCGAATCGATCCGAAGAACACGACGCGGAATCATGTACTCGGGGAGCGCACCTCGTAGTCGTCCGGGCAGCGCATCGAGATCGAGGTCTGCGGTGCCGACCACGTGAGCGACGAGCCAGGCATCCGCCGTTCCCGAAGCGACGACGCCCACAACGGCCTCGTCCACGTCGTCGTACTTGCGCAACGCCGATTCGATTTCCCCCGGTTCGATCCGGAAGCCTTGCACCTTGACCTGCCGGTCGGCGCGTGAAATGTAGTCCATCGACCCATCCGTACGCATGCGCACCAAGTCCCCGGTGCGGTACATCCGCGTCGACGGCGAGTACGGGTCGGCGACGAACGACGTAGCCGTGCGAGCGGGGTCTGCGTGATATCCGCGGGCCAGCTGATCACCGGTCACGTACAGCTCGCCGACTGTCGACCGCGGCACCGGCCGAAGCCGTCGATCGAGCACCCGGACTCCCACGGCCGGTTGCGCTGTGCCGATGGGCACGGTCGCACCGCTACCGTCGGCATCGATCACCTCATGTCCTGTGACGCTGACAGTGGCCTCGGTCGGTCCGTACAAGTTGTGTACCGCCGCGTTCGACACCGCGGCAAGGCGACGGCACAGGTCAGCGGGCAGCACCTCGCCGATGCAGAGCACCAGTCGAACCGTCGGGGGAAACGTGGGCCGTTCGAGGAGCATCGCAAGCGATGTCGGAACCAGGCAGAGCACAGTGACGCCCGAATCGGTGATTGCCTGGGCTGTTGCCGCTGCGTCTCGCTCGGATCCTTCCGGTGCCAGTACGATTCGGGCCCCGACACCGAGCGCCCACCAGTACTCCCACACCGACAGGTCGAATCCGGCGGGGGTGTGCAGCAGAACGGCGTCGTCCGAGGTCAATCGGTAGCGATGTTGCATCCACTGCAACTGCGTCGTGACCGCGCGGTGTGGAACGGCCACGCCTTTCGGAACACCTGTAGAACCCGACGTGAAGAGGACGTAGGCAGTATCGAGCGCACGGGGAACCGGCAGTGCGACCGGCCCGCTCGTGCGGTCACCGACCGCCACCACCTCCAGACCAGCGAAGACTGAATGACTCGATGCGTCGGTCTCGGCGATCACCACCGCCGGGGCGGCGGCCGCGAGGACAGTTGCCGTGCGCTCGCGATCCGCGGGGTACACCGGGACGTACGCACCACCGGCGGCGACCACCGCATACAGAGCAACGATCTGGTCGACGCTGCGGGGGAGTGCGACAGCGACCGTCGTGTGCGGACCCACACCGCGGTGTACCAATACCTCGGCAAGTTCTCGCACGCGCGCGCAGAGCGCGCCGTAGCTGTGTTCGCTGGGTCCGTCCACTATCGCGATCTCAGACGGTTCGAGTGCCGCACGATCGAGAAATGACTGCGGCAGAACAAGATTCGACTGAGCAACCGACGTAGAGTCGATCAGTGCGAGGGTTTCCCCGACTGCGATGTCCAGGTCGCCGACCGGCGTTGTCGGCGACGCAACGAGGCTACGAAGCAGCGAGACGTATCGGGTCGCGATGGTGTCGACGGTTGTGTGGTCGAACACGTCCGTCGAATACGCCAATTGCGCATCGAGACTTCCGTCGACAGAAGGAGCCAGCGTCAGATGAAGCTCGAACTCGGCCACCGCAGTGTCGGTGTCGACAACGTCGATCGTCAGTCCCGGCAGTTGCAGGTCGAGTCTGCCGATGTTCTGAAACGACAGGGCGACTTGAAACAGCGGATGGTGTGCGCGGGTGCGCGGCGGGTCGAGCATCGCGACGACTCGATCGAACGGGGTTTCGGCGTGAGCGAAGGCTGCGAGATCTGTCTCGCGGATCGACTGCAGCACAGCATTTCCCGTAGCAGCGGGATCGACGGCTGCGCGTAACGTCACCATGTTGACGAACATGCCGACCACCGGGTCGAAACGGTCGTCGCCTCGACCCGACACCGGCGTGCCGATGAGCACATCGGCGTTGTCACCGATCCTCGACAACAGCACCGCCAATGCCGTGTGCGCGATCATGAACACGCTGGCTCCGGTGGCAGCGCCCCAGTCGCGCATGGCTGCGTGCACGTCCGCATCGACGGAGAACTCCGTGCGGCTACCGCGTCCCGACATCACCGCAGGTCGAGGGCGGTCGAAGGGGAGATCGACCGCCGCAGGGCCGGCCGCCAGCGTGGACCGCCAGAAACGCTCTTCCACCGAGACCGGCGCGGAGCCTTCTGCGAGGGTGGCGCGCTGCCACACCGCGAAGTCGATGTAGGTCAGTGCCAGCGGCGGGAAGTCGGGGCGGAGTCCGGCCGTCCTCGCGGCGTAGGCGAAAGCAAGTTCCTCGGCGAGGCGAACGACCGATACTCCATCCACCGCGATGTGGTGGAAGACCAGCGCGCACAGGTACTCTCGATCACCGGCATGGCCAGGATCCTCGACGCGCAGCAACTCGGCGCGGACGGGTGGTTCGCGCGTGACGTCGAATTCGGTATCTACCACCAGACGCACCAGTTCTGGATACGACTGCGAAGTAGCCGTTCGGGTCAGCAGTGCGCCCGCCGCACAGTCGGGTGGCAGCACTACCTGGTGCGGGCCCTCCTCGGAATCCGGGTACACCGTTCGCAATACCGCGTGACGACGCACCAAGTCGCTCAGAGCCAGGCCGAAGGCAGCCTCGTCCAGCTCACCGGTCAAGCGCATCACGAGGGGAATGTTCTCGGCCGTCGAGGACGGATCCAACCGGTTCAGGAACCACATGCGCTGCTGGGCCAGCGACAGTGGGATTCGATCCGGTACTGCCACCGTGCCAGGGACCGGGCCGACGTCGCGCGCAGACTCGGCGACCGCCTGCGCGAACGTGCGCACATCGGGTGAGTCGAACAGCGTCCGAACCGCAACGGCGCGACCCGTCGCGGCTCGCACCCTCGAGACCACCCGTGTCGCCGACAACGAGTCGCCACCCAGATCGAAGAAATTGTCCGCGGCGGAGATCCTCGTTGTCCCCAGCACGTCGGTGAAGACACCGGCCACGAGAACTTCGAGATCGCTGGCGGGAGCGACGAACTCGTGCCGAGGCAGTACCGGCTCTGGTAGTGCGTCCAGGTCGATCTTGCCCGCTCGGGTCAGTGGCAATTCGTCGATCGTAGTCACCGCTACCGGGACCATGTACCGCGGCAGCGTCTCGGCCAGCCGGGTTCGGACCGAGGTCACGTCGACCTCGCATCCGGCCACCGCGGTCACGTACGCAACGAGGGCTCGGTCGACTCCGAGGTCCCGCACGACGACTGCGCCGGCGGCGATGGTCGGATCATCGCGCAGTGCGGACTCGATCTCACCGATTTCGACGCGCTGGCCGCGAATTTTCAGCTGGAAGTCGCTGCGCCCGTGATGGAACAGAGCACCCTCCGACCAACGAACCAGGTCGCCGGTACGGAATGCACGCGACCCGGGAGGCCCGAACGGGTTCGCGACGAATGTCGCCGCAGTCAAGGCAGGTCGGCCATGGTACCCGTCCGCAACACCCGCACCGCCTACGTAGAGCTCGCCGACCACGCACGAGGGGACCACCGACAGCGCCGCATCGAGCACCTGGACTGTCGTGTCGCGCACCGGTATTCCGATCGGAACCGAACCCGTGATCTCGCCGATCGGACCGGCAACCGTCGCAGCAATGGTTGATTCGGTGGGTCCGTACGCGTTGAACAACCGTATTCCGCTGCGCACCCACCGTCGGGCGAGCTCGGGCGGACACGCGTCGCCGCCCACGACGACGACCTCGAGGTTCGGGAAGGCACTGGTTCCCGTGCCGTCGAGCGCGGTGGGGTCCAGGGCGATGGTGTCCAGGGCGCCGGGGGTGAGGAAGGCATGGGTGATTCGCCCGCGCACCAGTAACTCGGCAAGATCGTCGCCGCCGTACAGGTCCGCCGGAGCGACCACGAGCTCCGCACCTGCGCTCGAGGCGAGTAGCAGCTCCAGGATCGACGCGTCGAAACTCTGTGCAGCACCCCGCAGTACGCGGTGCTCCGGACGCACCTCGAAGCGCGTGCGCTGTTCCTCGGTGAACGCGGCCAGTCCTCGATGCGATACGGCTACCGCCTTGGGTGTGCCCGTCGACCCGGACGTGTAGATCAGGTAGGCCGTCGCGTCGACATGCAGTGATCCGACCCGCTCTGCGTCGGTCACCGGGCTGGGGTCGAGGCCGTCGAGATGGTTCAGGACAGCGGTCGAATCGACGACCACTGCCGAATCGGAATCGCAGACCGCCGCATACGCGTGCACTGTCACCACGGCTCGAGCACCCGAGTCTGCGAGCATGTGCGCAATCCGAGCCGGCGGTGTCGAAGGATCGATGGGAACGACGGTCACCCCGGCCTCCGCGACAGCGCGTACTGCCACGACCGCGTCGACGGAACGACTCATACAGACTGCGACGACATCGCCCACGCCCAGGCCCCGTCCGATGATTAGCCGTGCGAGCCGCGCGACTGCAGCTTGCACCTCGGCGGTCGACATCGTCCGTCCGGTAGCACCATCGGTCAGTGAACCGCTGCCGCGCAACAGCTCCGGGAACGTTCGTGCCGGTACGGCACAGTCGGTCGGTGGATCGGTCGGACGTTCGCGGCGCGCGCGAACGTCGATTTCGCGGACGGGGCGGTCGGGGGATTCGACGACGGCAGCGAGTACCGTCACCCAACGGTCGAGCAGCACCTGTGCAGTGGACGCGTCGTACAGGTCCGGCCGATAGATCAGTGTCAGGTCGTAGTTTCCCTCGGGTCGGCGGCGCGCGGTGAACTCGAGATCGAACCGTGCGACCGCAATGTCCATATCCGTAACGCTCACACCGGCAGGAGCGGACGCGGCATCGAGCGAATCGTCGACGTCGAGAGTCATCTGAAAGATTGGGTGGTGTGTCGGTTCACGTTGCGCAGCAACAGCATCGACAACGTCTTCGACATCGACATCGGCGATGTGCAGCGCATCGAGAAGCACGTCCCGCGCGTGCTGCACGGATTCGGTGAAGGTCGACGTCGGACGGTAACGGTCCCGCAGCGTCACCATCGTCACGAACATGCCCACTGTTCCTCGACTGGCCGGATCGGCACGGCCGGCGGTGGGCAGCCCGAGGACGATGTCGTCTCCTGCGCCCGATCGCGCGAGAGTGGTGATCAGTGCTGCATACAGAACTGCGAAGGGCGACGCCGCGACGCGACTCGCGACAGCGAGCAGATCATCGCGATCCACACCATCGGTGTGTGCCCGCGCGATCGCGCCGCGATAGGTCGGTGCCAGCGGGCGCGGGTGGTCGGGAATGGGCACACCGAGAACCGGCGCGTCGCGCAGAACGTCGATCCATCGGGCGATCTGCGCACCACGGTCGGCTTTCGCTCCTGCAGTGCGGTGCGCGAGCCGATCGTGGAATCCTGCTGCTGGAGCTGCCCATTCGGGGATCTCACCCGTGCTGCGTGCTGCGTACGCGTGCACCAGGTCGCCGCCGAGGATGCGCATCGACCAGCCGTCCGCAGCGATGTGATGCACGACGAGCACCAGCAGGGTCTCCGACTGCTTCGGTACCACCACCAACCGCACCGGCACGTCGGTCGTCAGATCGAACCCGGTGGTGACGACGGCCGTCTGTTCGTCCTCGGTGACAACACGCACGAGTAGCTCGCACGCTCGATCGTCGATTTCGGCCAGCACCAGCGGAGACGGTCCGTCGCCGTTGTCCGGGTAGATCGTCCGCAACGCCTCGTGCCTGCAGACGACGTCACGCAGCGCCCATCCGAGCGCCACCATGTCGACGTCCCGGCCCGGAACGGTCAGCGGCAGAACGATGTTGTAGGCAGCCGAACTCGGATCGATACGATTGTGTACCCACATGCGACGTTGTGCAGCGGTCATCGACAACGATTCTTCTGCAACGGCATTCGGCTCGAGAGTCGTCTGTGCGCCGCCCGCGTCCACGAGCTCGGCGAGGAGCGCTGCGGAGCGGAACTCGAAGACCGTCCGCAGTCCGATGTCGACACCGAGTCGGTGGGCAATTCCGGATACGACCACCGCAGCGGTGAGGGAGGTGCCGCCGACGTCGAAGAAATCCGAGTCGACGCCGATCGACTCGACATCGCCGTGTCCAGTATCGACAGCGGAACGCACTACCTCCAGAACGACTCGCTCGGTGTCGGTGCGGGGTGTGGTTCTGGTGCGTTCGGTGCGCACCGGTGCGGGAAGCGCTCGTCGATCGATTTTGCCGGCGGAGCCCAGTGGCAACTCGTCCAGGATCACCGTGCGGCTCGGAATCATGTGTTCGGGCAGCTGATCCCGAGCGCAGCGAGAGATGATCTCGTGATCGACGAAGCGTCCACTCTCGGGCACGACGTAGGCCACCACCTCACCGGCGGCGGACAGTTCGGCACGCACGACGACGACGACGCGTGCCACCGCCGGGTGACGGCGGAGGGCGGCTTCTATCTCGCCCAATTCGATGCGTAGACCGCGAATCTTGACCTGAAAATCCGTGCGGCCGAGAAACTCCAGAACGCCGGGGACCGTCCGGGACCACCGCACGAGATCGCCGGTGCGGTACAACCTGTTTCCCGCATCGTATGGATCGGCCACGAACCGTCCCGCAGTCAGGGCAGCACGGGATACGTAACCGAGTGCGAGTTGAACACCGCCCAGGTAGAGCTCGCCGGCGACACCCGAGTCGACAGGGTTCATCCGGGTGTCCAGCACGAGAGTGCGCGTCCTGGCCACCGGTCGACCGATAGGGACGGAAAGACCGTTCGACGGCTCGGTTCCCACCTCGTGTGCGGTGACGTCGACGGCAGCCTCGGTGGGGCCGTAGAGGTTGTGCACCGTTGCCGGCAGCTGCATCCGCGCTCGTGTCGCAGTGCTGCTGCCCAACGCCTCGCCACTGGTGAACAGAAGGCGCAGAGTCGGATGCCGACTCTCGGTCGACGCCAGGAATACATCCAGCACGGACGGCACGAAATGCACGACGGTGATGCCTTCGGCATCGATGATCGAGGCTATCCGGGCCGGATCTCGGTGAGCGTCGGGTTCGGCTACGACGGTGCGGGCACCGTTTGCGAAGCCCCAGTACAACTCCCAGACCGACACATCGAACGTGACAGGCGTCTTGTGCAGCACGGTGTCTCCTGCACCGATGGGGTACTTCGCCTGCATCCAGTCCAGGCGGTTGACGATACCTGCGTGCGGCACCGCAACGCCTTTGGGCTCACCGGTGGACCCGGAGGTGAAGATGACATAGGCGGGGTGCGAGGAATGAAGGGAGGCAACGCGATCCCGGTCCGTCACCGGTTCGTCGGAGCCGCTGTCGAGCTGCGCGGGAGTGCGCACCAGATCGGCCAGCGAAGCCGGAATGCGCGCTTCGTCCGGCGCCACTATCAGCATCGGTTCTGCGAGGTCGGCCATGGTGAGCAGTCGCGAGGACGGTTGCTCGAGATCCAACGGCAGCGCGGCACCTCCAGCTGTGATGACGGCGTGCATGACGATCATCAGCTCGATCGATCGAGGTAATGCCACACCGACCACGGCACCGGGGCCCACGCCTTCGGTGATGAAGCCACGGGCCGTACGGGCGACAGCTCGCGCGAACTCGTCGGCATCGAGAGTTTTGCCGGCCATCGTCAATACGGGATGTGCTCCGACCGGACGGATCACATCGGCGAGCGTGCGATTCGAGTCCGGCGTGTCGGGACCAGCGCTCCACTCGGATATTTCGGCGCGGCGGCTCGGGCCCAGCAGATCGAGATCGCCCACCGGGGTGGGGGCGTCCCGTACCAGGGCGTCGAGAACGCGGCGGAAGGCGGCGGCAAAGCCCGTGACGGTCGACTCGTCGAACAGATCGGTGGCGTAGGTCCACCGGATACCGAGCGGCCGGCCACTCCCGGGGGAGGGCTCGTCGACCGTGATGTGCAGATCGAAGCGCGCTACGGGTAGATCCAACGGACGGACTTCGACGTGCAGCCCGTCGTGGTCCCAGGCGGGCGGCAAGGCTTCCTGGATCGAGAGCATGACCTGGAAGATGGGATGGTGGGCCGCAGATCGATCGACGGGCAGCATGGTCACGAGGTCTTCGAAGGGTACTTCCGAGGCCGCGAGGGCAGCGACGAGCGCATCGCGGCTTCTCGTCATCGTCCGACGTACCGTGGCACCCGCGTCCACCTGAATACGAAGTGCGACGGTGGAGACGAACATGCCGACGAGGTCGTCGAGCTCCGGCAGCCCGCGTCCGTCGACTGGGGTTCCGATGACGATGTCCGACGTACCGCTCAGACGTGACAGTGTCACCGCGAGAGCCGAATGCAGTGCCGCGAACACTGTTGTGCGGTCTCGGCCCGCCACCGAGCGAAGCGACTCGACGGTGTCGGGGTCGATTTCGTCGAGCACCGACGCGCCTGCATGGGTCGGAACCGGCGGACGCGGTCGATCTGTCGGCAGAGGAAGTGGGCCGGGCAGATGCGCGAGGGTGTGTTCCCAGAATCGGTAGCGCTGCGCGATGCTCGGGTGCCGGTCGGTGTTACCGGTGCCCAACAGATCCCGTTCCCGCATGGCGTGATCCGCGTACTGGACCGGCAACGTCGGGCGGGCGAAGGGCTCACCCGAGGTACGCGCCGAATAGGCCGCGAGTACGTCGAGAAGCAGCGGCCGGAACGAGCCTGCGTCGGCTGCGATGTGGTGCACCACCACGACGAGGGTGGTTGCTCCGTCCGAACCCCGGTCGAGCGTCCAGCGCACGGGGGGATCGACCGTCACATCGAATCCGCGGCGCACCGTCGTCTCGACGTCGAGCTCGGATGCCATCGACTCGGTCGTGTCGGTGAGGGGGAGCACCCGCTGTGTGGGCTCGCCGTCGACCGCGGGATACACGGTGCGCAGCACCTCGTGCCGTTCCACCACGTCATGGATTGCTGCGGTCATCGCGTCGATGTCGAGCGCACCGGTGAGCCGAACTGCGAGGGGCAGGTTGTACAGCGGCGAAGTGAGGTCCAGCTGATTCAGAATCCACATTCGGCTCTGGCTGCGTGACAGTGGGATCGGCCCGATCCGTGGACGAGCGACCAGCGCCGGACGGGGCTGATGACCGGCCGCGTCGATCCAATGCGCGAGCCCCCGCACCGTCGGGGACTCGAACACCGCCGAGACCGGGACATCGGCCCCGAGGTCCGCGCCCAACCGAGCTGCCAGCCGGGTGGCGGCGAGAGAATTGCCGCCGAGATCGAAGAAGTCGTCGTCGATACCCGGGCCCTCGGCATCCATGCCGTCGATGCCGAGTACGGCGCGAAAAGTGTGCGCCACACGATGCTCGGTGGCGGTGTTGGGCGGACTCGCTCCGGTCTCGGGAAGCACAGGCTCCGGCAGAGCGTCTCGATCCAGTTTCCCGTTGGTGGTTCGAGGTAGCGCCTCGAGAACCGTGATGCCCGACGGAATCATGTACACCGGCAGCCATCCGCGCACCCGCTCGGTGACCGACACGGTGCTCAGATCGGCCACGTCGGTTCCCGCGTCCGGAACCACGTAGGCGTGCAGCCGCTGACCGCGTAGCACGACTACGGCGACCGCACCGATTCGCGAATCGCGCGTCAGGGCGGCTTCGATCTCGCCCAATTCGATGCGTTGACCGCGCAGCTTGAATTGTGAGTCGTTCCGACTCAGAAATTCGAGCTCGCCGTCGCCGCGTAGGCGAACGAGATCCCCGGTGCGATACATGCGATCACCGGCACCGAACGCGTTGGCCACGAACCGCTCTGCGGTCAGATCGGGCCGTCCCTCGTAATGCGACGCCAGTTGAGCCCCGGACAGATACAGCTCACCGGGTACACCCGCCGGGACGGGATGGAGCCGACGGTCGAGGACGTGAACACCGGTGCCGGACATGGGGCGTCCGATAGGCACCGACGCGCCTGCATTCGATGTACCGACGTGATCGTCGTCGCGGTGCCGCCGTCGATGAACCGTGACACCGACTGCCGCCTCGGTCGGACCGTACAGATTGTCGACCACCGCGCCGGTCGCGTCCATCGCGAGGTCGGCGGTGGCTGCGGGCAGTGCCTCACCGATGCACATGATTCGCGTCGATCGGCCGGGCGCGGTGTCGAGGTGAGCGACGAGCAACGATGGAACGAAATGGACGTTGCCGATCTCGTTGCGGCGCAGAAGATCCGAGATGTACCTAGGATCGCGGTGACCGTCTGGGCGGGCAACGACGGTGCGCGCTCCGCTGAGGACAGGCCCGAACAACTCCCACACCGAGAGGTCGAACGTCAGGGGCGTCTTCAGGACGCCGGCGTCGTCCGGGCCGGATGGGTAGTACCGCGTCTTCCAGCGCAGTTGGTGAGCAACGGCCCCGTGCGAGAGCGCAACGCCTTTGGGTGTCCCGGTCGAGCCCGAGGTGTAGATCACGTAGACATCGTGGGCAGGCCGCAGGGGCGCGATTCTGTCGGCGTCGGAAAGCGGAGCCGACGAGTGCGTACCCGAGCTCAGAGTTCGTAGATCCAACGTGTCTACGCTGGTGCCGAAATTGATTGCATCGCAGTCGGATTCGGCGATCGCAAGCTTGGCCCCGGAAGACCCTACCACCGTGGCCGCGCGTTCGCCCGGAGCATTCGGATCGAGCGGAACGTACGTTCCCCCCGCGAGCACGACCGCCCACACGGCTTCGATCATGCGCGCCGAGCGTGGAAGTGCCACCAGCACACGGGTTCCTGGGGCCACTCCGTGAGAGATCAGCGCGCGCGCCGACCGATGGATGCGTGCCGCGATCTCCTCGTAGGACGTTTCGGTACCGGTTTCGTCCTCGACGATCGCGATCCTGCCGGCACCCTCGACGAGTCCGGCCGCGAGCAGATCGGCGACGGTGCAGGCCGGTTCGTCGGTCACAGTACCGACGGATTCGACTTCGGTCGGTGTGGCGACGGCGAGATCTCCCAGTGCTGCCGTCGGATCGGCCATCGCGGCGTCGAGGATATCGGCGAACAAGTCGGCGAACCTCTCGACGGTGTTGTGGTCGAACAGGTCGTGGGCGTACTCCCATTGGATGTCGAGGCCGGATGATCGCTCGACGACGGTCATATGAAGGTCGAATTTTGCGACGGACGTCTCCAGATCGACTACCTCGACGTCGATGTCGTCCAGCTCGAAAGAGACCGGTGCCAGGTTCTGGTACGAGAACCCGACCTGTACCAGTGGATGGTGACTCGCCGCGCGGGGAGGGTTCAGGAGCTCGACGATGCGCTCGAACGGGACGTCCGAATTCTCGAACGCCTCGAGGTCGTGTTCGCGAATTTGCCGCAGCAAATCTGCGAAGGAGCGGTGATCGTCGACCTGCGATCTCAGCACGACGGTGCCGACGAACATGCCCACGAGGTTCTCGGTTGCCGGATCGTCGCGTCCAGCGACGGGAGTACCCACGGCGATGTCTATGGTTCCGGACATCCGGGCCAGCAACGCCGCGAGGGCCGCATGCACGACCATGAACGGCGTTGTCGAGTGTGCCGCCGCGCATTGTGCCAGCGCGGCAACCTGCGCGGCGTGGACGCGGCGAACCACCCTGCCGCCTCGAAGTGACGCCACCGCGGGACGCGGACGGTCGAAGGGCAGATCCAGTCGCTCCGGCAGGTCGCGCAACCGTTCCTTCCAATACGCCAGCTGTTGCGACGCAAGAGAATCCGGATCGGTGTCTCGGCCCATCTGATCGTGATGCCACATCGTGTAGTCGGCGTAGGTGACCGGCAGTGCGGGCCAGTCCGGCTCGCCACCCTCTCGGCGGGCGCGGTAGGCCGTGGCGAGATCGCGTGCGAGCGGCAGAGTGGATGACCCGTCGGCTCCGATGTGGTGCACGACGCAGACCAACACGACATCGTTGGGTTCGATCTCGAGAAGTTCGATGCGCAGCGGGATCTCACGGCTGACGTCGAAACCGGTCATCGCGACGTCCAGGGCGCGGCGGGCCGCATCTTCCTCGGACACCTGCAGCGTGACGATGTCGACCAACGCGCTCGCCTCGTCGACGTCGTGCACCTGCTGCACGGGTCCATCCGGGGTGTCCGGATAACTCGTGCGCAGGGTTTCGTGTCGACCGACCAGGTCCGTCACCGCAAAGCCCAGCGCTCGAATGTCGATCGGTCCGCGCAACCGCAACACGATCGGAACGTTGTAGGTGGCAAGTCGAGTGTCGAATTGGTTGCTCACCCACATTCGGTGCTGCGCAGGAGACAACAGAGCCGGTCCGACTCGACCCTCGGCTCGAGTCAGTGGCCGCCGCACCCTGCCACCGGTCGACGCGTCGACGGCCATCGCGTCGAGTGCGGACGCCATGCCTGCGACGGTGGGTGCCTCGAAGACCACCCGCATCGGAACGTGCACGCCGACCTTCGTGCCGAGCAGGGAAGTGAGTCGTGTTGCCAAGAGCGAGTTCCCGCCGAGTGCGAAGAAATCGTCGCCTGCTCCGTACGACTGACCGCCGGGTCGCGGACCGAGTACCGATGCGACGATCTCGGCCACAGCGCGCTCGGTGGGGGTTCGCGGTGCGACGTGTTCGGCCGGCGTCAGGTCGGGAGTGGGTAGTGCCCGACGGTCCACCTTGCCCGACGTGGTCAAGGGCAGCGTGTCGACGACGACGACGGCCGAGGGAACGGAGTGGGCAGGCAGAACGTTTCGCAGATATTCGACCACTCGGGTCCCGAGTTCGTCGGAACCGGTCCGATCCGGTTCCACGTACGCCACCAGGGTCGGTTGTCCGGCCACGGTCCGCACGTCCGCGACACCGCGTACCACTCCGGTTACGTCGTGCAGAGCTGCATCGACCTCACCGAGTTCGATGCGGAACCCGCGAACTTTGATCTGATCGTCGGAGCGCCCCAGGTAGGAGTAGGTGTCGTCGGCATTGACTCGGACGACATCACCGGTACGGTAGATGCGAGATCCGTTCTTGTCCAACGGGTTCGCGATAAATCGCGCGGCGGTCAGGCCGGCCCTGGCGTGATAGCCGATGCCTATGCTGGCGCCGAGAACGTACAGCTCTCCCACGCCGCCGTCGGGTACCGGTCGTAGGCGGTGGTCGAGCACCGCGATGCTCGTGCCCGTGATCGGACCGCCGATCGTGACGCGTTGGCCGGGAACGAGAGGGCCTGCCACCGTGGCCATCACGGTGCACTCGGTGGGACCGTAGGCGTTGTACATTCGGCGACCCGGTGCCCAACGTTCCGCCAGGGTCGGTGCGCAGGCCTCACCGCCGACGATCACGACCTCGAGGTCGACGGTTCCGGCGGGATCCACCGATGCGAGCGCCGCAGGGGTGACGAACGCATGGGTGACCCGCTCGGTGACCAGAAGCCGCCACAGGTCTTCACCGCCGTACACGTCGGTGGGGGCAATGACCATCGTGGCACCGGATGCAATTGCGAGAAGCAATTCGAGGACGGAGGCGTCGAAGCTCGGTGAGGCAAAATGCAGTGTCCGCGAATTACTTCCGACGCCATAGCGGTGTATCTGCTCGGCTGAGAACGACGCGAGCCCACGATGGCCGACGACGACGCCCTTCGGCAACCCGGTGGAACCGGAAGTGTAGATCATGTAGGCCGGATCGTCCACGTGCAGCGGACGTGTTCGTTCGGCGTCGAGGACCGGTGCCGGGGATTCCGTGAGGAATTCATCGGTCAGGATCGGCGATCCGATCTGGAGCCAAGTGATGCCGGGGTGGGTCGACACCGGCTCGTCGCTGATTCCGAGTAGTACGCCGCTGTCGGCGAGAAGATAGTCGATGCGTTCGTCCGGCAATTGCGGATCGATCGGAACGAAGGCTCCGCCGGCCTTGGTCACCGCCAATTCCGCAGTGACGGAATGCAACCCACGGCGCAGCAATACGGCCACGAACGTTCCGGGGCCCACGCCGTGATCGACGAGGACTCGAGCGAGACGGTTGGCACGCGCATCCAGCTCTCGGTAGGTATCTCGACGGTCGTGCGCGACGACCGCAACTCTGTCGCCGTGGAGTCGGACAGTGCGATCGAACATGTCCGGCAGCAGGGCAGGTTCGATCGCGGGCGGTCCGGATCGCGTCGGGACGACGGCTCGGCCCATCGGTAGGTCGACGGCCACATCGTCACCGGAAGACGAGACGAGTGCGGTGAGCAAATCGAGCAGCCGTCGATGGTGTCCTTCCAGCTCGGCCTCGCCGTACGCTGTGGGGTTGGCCTCGAGATCGATGCGAAGTCCACCGGCACCGGTGTGTACGTTCACGGCCAGATCGTCGATCGGGCCCGTCGTCAAGATGTGGGCCCTGCCCGTGCACGGTCCGAGTGCCGTGTCGCTGCGGAAGGTCATGATGTTCACCGGGGTACCGAAAAATCCACGCCCGGTGCCGATTCCAGTGGATTGCGTTGCCGCGCGCATGTCTTCGAAGCGGTAACGCTGGTGCCGCAACCCGCCCATGATTTCGCGGCCGGTGACGTCGACCAGGGAAGCGACAGTGGTCGCCGACCCGATATGCGCACGTACGGGCACCACGTTGGACACCATGCCGCCGGACCGTCGCAGCAACGCGTTGGTGCGCGCCGATACAGGTAGCGACAACGACAGATCGGACACATCGGCCATCCGGGCGACGTACAGAGCCGTAGCGGCCGCAACGAGTGCAGGCACCGTCGTGTTCCAGCGTGAACAGGCATCGTCGACGGCTCGATACAGGGCGGGTTCTATCTGGGCGCCGACCACGCGGGACCGGACGTCGTACCGGCCGCTCGATTCCGCCAACCGAACGGGCGGACCGAGATCGGCCGTCCGTTCGGCCCAATACAGAGCATCACGGTCGAAACGCGTGGACTGCCGGTAAGCGGCCTCGTCCGCGACGAGATCGGCAACCGATCCCGCCTTGTTGGGCGATACGGCACCGCCTGTGACTGCAGCGGTGTACAGCTCCGCGACGCGGTCCGCGAACACCGTGGCCCCGTAACCGTCGAGCAGCACGTGATGGATGCGGGTGTACCAGAACCACCTGTCCTCCCCGATGCGCAGCGTCGCCACTTCGATGAGGCGTGAGCCGTACATATCGAACGGCGCGGCGAACTCGGCCGACATCCACGCCAGTGCCTCGGAAACGGGGTCGTCGCGATCGCGTAGGTCGAGGTGCACCATCTTGTCGCGGAGTGTGCGGTCGACAATCTGTCGGGGTTCGGAATCGCCGCGTTCGAGGCGGACCATGACGGTGTCGAATTCCTCGGCGACGGTGCGGCCCGCGTCGTCGAGAATCGCGGTGTCCAGCGGACCACGTACGTCCACGTACTGCGCAATGGTCAGGGGCGTGAACGGGTCCAGTTCCTGCGCAAACCAAATGCTTCGCTGCGCAGCAGAAAGTGGAAACCCGTTGCCGGGATTGGACATGAGTCAGCGTTCGCCCACGCCGGCGAGAATGTGTTTATCGATTGTCGGTGTTACCGAATTGCACACGTAACTGAGCGTAACATCGCATTCGCAGGCGTGATGCACTTGTCCACGTGCATTCGGCATTCTCGAAAGATCTACATCCTCTTATCATCGACAGTTGTCGTGGCACAGTAAGTTGATTGCGAGCGAACCGCTCCGATGGATTCCCCGCCGACCTCAGGAGCGCAGCGAGTCGATGTCCCCCACAAGTCAATCCGACGCCGTTGTGGTATCGGACCTGAGGAAGACATTCGGCGATGTCGTTGCGTTGGATGGGTTGTCTCTATCTGCGGAGCGCGGGACTGTTCTGGGCATTCTGGGCCCCAACGGTGCAGGTAAAACAACGTTGATCGAGATCTTGTGCACGCTTTCGGTGCCCGATTCGGGGAATGCGCTCGTTTGTGGTTACGACGTGGTCACCCAGGGCCCCGATGTTCGGGAACGTATTTCGATGACCGGGCAGTATGCCGCGCTGGACGAGACTCTTACCGGTGCGGAAAACCTTGTCTTCTTCGGAAGGATGTCGGGTCTACGCCGAGCCACCGCTCGCGAGCGCGCGAAATACCTGCTCGATCTGTTCGACATGACCGGGGCGGCGCAACGCCCGGTGTCGACGTACTCCGGCGGCATGCGCCGACGACTGGACATAGCGTGCGGGCTCGTCGCGAAACCGTCGGTTGTGTTCCTCGACGAACCCACCACCGGATTGGACCCCCGCAGTCGACAGAGTGTGTGGGAGCTCGTCGAGTCACTCAAAGCCGACGGCATCACGACGGTGCTGACGACTCAGTATCTGGATGAGGCGGATCGATTGAGCGACCGCATCGTCGTCATCGATCACGGCAAGGTGGTCGCCGAAGGCAGCCCGGACGACCTCAAGACCCGGGTGGGTGACACGTTGTGCGACGTGATGCTGACCGATGCCGCCGATGCACTCCGGTTGGCCGCCGTACTGACAGTCCACCTCGATTCCGCATGCAACGTGGTTGCGCGTGAGTCGACTATCCGCCTGACCGCAATCGACGGTGTCGACACCATGGCGGAGGTCATTGCCGCAGCCTCGCGAATCGGCGTCGGATTGCGAAATATCGGGCTCCGCACACCCTCGCTCGATGATGTGTTTCTCGCTCTCACCGTGCCGAGCACTCGGTGACGACGCCGGTAGTGGATCCGGTGGCGCGGTCGTTGCAGTGGCCGAGCGAACGCGCGCTTTCCCGCGACCGGTCCGCCGTGGTGCGTCAATGCGTGGCGATGACCTCACGGGCAGTGACTTCGGCTCGCGTCGAGAACGAGTTCCTGATTGCGGTCATAATGCCGGCAGTCTTTGCTCTCGGCCTCTACCTTCCGCTCCGATCGATCATGCAACAGCAGGATGTGAACTACATCCAATTCCTGCTGCCGATCGTCGTGCTGCAGACAGCGGCGTTCACTGCGGTCAGTGCTGCGCAGCGGTCGGCGATGGATGCCATGCGGGGTATGAACAAGCGCCTGTCGGCCATGCCGGTCAATCAGTACGTTCCGCTGATTTCCCGCATGCTCACCAACACGCTGCGCTCGATCGTGTCGGTCTTCGCCGCAATATTCTGCGGAACTGTGCTCGGGTTCCGGTTTTCTGGATCGCTTGCATCGACAATCGGATTCGTTGCATTTGCCTTACTCGTCGGCACCGTATTCGCACTCGGCGCGGACGCGCTCGGTCTGATCGCCCGCCGCCCCGAAGCGACGTCGCAGCTGTTGGTTCTTCCTCAACTCGTGCTCGGCCTACTGTCCACCGGATTTGTTCCGGAAACCGGTTTCCCGGAGTGGGCCAGGCCGTTCGCACGCAATCAGCCGGTCTCGCATTTCGCCGCCACGCTTCGTGAATTATCAGACGGGACAATCAGGTTCGCGACGATTCTGCCCGCCGGCCTGTGGCTGGTAGGGCTTTCGGTGGTGTTCGTCCCCGTGGCTGTGCTCGCGCAGAGGAAACGCACGTGAGTGAACTGACATTCGTGCCCCGCGACGGGCGGCTGCCGGAGGGGTCGGCCGGGTCGTTGATGCGTGCCTCGTGGCTGCAATGCTCACGAATTCTCGTCAAGTGGATTCGAGACCCTGTCACGCTCCTGCAGGCCTTGCTGTACCCGGGAATCATGGTGCTGCTGTTCTGGCTCGTTCTGGACCGCTCGGTGTCCCAAGCGACAGGACGCTCGCCCGTCGACGGGATGGTTCCGATGGTCGCTCTCGTAGGTGCCATGTCCGGAGCCTCGATCAGCGGTATCGGCCTACAACGCGAACGGGACAACGGCCAGCTGACCAAGATGTGGGCCTTGCCCGTGCACCGCGCGTCGGCGATGGTGGGACGGCTGTGCGCCGAGGTGATCCGCGTTCTGGTGACGGTCCTGGTCATTCTCGGCGTCGGGGTGGTCGTCGGCTTCCGCATCGATACCGGGGCGGCCGGACTGATCGGTGTGCTCGCGATCGCCTTGCTGTTCGGCCTGTCCTTCTCCGTCATGGTGACGGCACTCGCTCTGCGCGGTGACAAGACCAAGGTGGTGGAGTGGACTGCCGTCGGCACCAACATAGCGCTGTTCTTCAATTCGGGATTTGTGCCGGTGTCTTCGTATCCCGGGTGGTTGCAGCCTGTCATTCGGTATCAGCCGCTGAGCTGTGCTGTCGATGCCATGCGAGCCGTCGCCACCGGGTCCGATCTGACACGATCTCTCACGGCCACCGCTGCGTGGAGCACCGTCTTGGTGGTGTTGTTCGCACTGCCCGCCGTCCGCGGCTACCGCCGCGCGGCCCAGCGATGACCGGCGATCAGACGTAGAAGACCCTGTTCTCGACACTGCCCCAGACGCGGCCGACGAGGTTGCCGGCGAAGAACACCCACCTTCCGCGATCGAGGCGGGTGATCAGCTTCGGCAACAACGGGTTTCGCAACAAGACGAGGGCGATCACGTCCATTGTCATCACTGGGTGCCGACGCGGCATGCCGTAGGACCGGTAGTCGGCGTAGAGGCGGGCATCGCCGCGGCCGCACATCACCGACTGATGCCATAAGCCGCGTCGAGTCGGCCGAAGCCTGTATGCGGTCTCGGCGTCTCTGGCGTGAGTGAGGCCGAAACCCGCGAGCTGCAGGCGGAAGGCCAGGTCGGTGTCTTCTCCGCCGCTTCGATACGACTCGTCGAAGCCACCCACGGCCCGATATGCAGCCGCCGTGACTCCGAAAGAAGCACCGGTCAACACCGGTAGAAACTTCCACCATTCCTGGAGCGCGTCTCGCGGGGGTGCCTCACGCCAAGCCCGCACCCTAGGGCTGTTCACGTCACTTGTCACCAGGGTGCCCGCCACCGCCTCGGCGCGTCGAACTCCGTCGACCAACGCCTCGAGCCACATCGGCGATACCTTGTCGTCGGCATCGCAGAACGCGAGGAATTCACCCCTGGCAACGGATGCACCCGTGTTTCGGGCATACGAGGCACCGGGGGTCGCAGAGGCATCGATCACTCGGAGCTCGTAGGCCTCACACCGAGGACGGGCGGCGACATGCGCGGCCGTCCCGTCCGTGGATCCGTTGTCGCACAACAGAACCTCGAACGGTCGGTCGTATGTCTGCCGCTCGAGCGCGTCGAGTTGCTCGTCGATGGTCGTACGTGCGTTGTACGCGGGAATGACGACGGTGGCAGTCGTCAGTACGGTCACGACAGTCGTGCGCGCCGCAGAACGCGCTCCGGGACTCGGCCGGTATCGCCTCGAATTCCGGCACGAAGACCACTGAGCGTCAAATAGATTCGCGCAAGTCGATGGTCACCGGCAACGAAGAGGCCACCGCGCGCCAATGAATCCTTCAGGACGGACACCATGCACCACAGGGGCTCGCTCCGCGCGTACCGCCGGTACACGGTCCATCGGTTTCGCATGATGTAGTAGTGCCGGAACGGCGCGTCACCGCGAAACTCGAGACGCCCCGACGACGATCGCAGAAGCAGCGAGATCGGCCACCGTGGAGACCACACCATGGGGCGGCCCATCTGGTGTTCCATCCGAGATCCTGGGATCACCAGCGCATGACCTCCGTTGGCTCGTGCCCGAAGATAGAACTCGGTCTCCACGCAGTCGATGAACAGCTCTTCCTCGAACAGACCGATCTTCTCGAACAGTGATCGGGTGATGATCATGCCCGACTGAATCGGTTCGAATGCGAGGGTCAACCCCTTGTGCGCGAACCAGAAGGGGGCAACGAGGTCGTTGATGAGCGACGTCGAGAGCATGACGTCGGGCAGACCGAGCGACCGCGCGAGTTCGAGGTGCGCGATGCCCTTCTCGACGTAGTCGTCGTCGAGCACCGTGTCCTGATCCAGCGTGAGCACGGCGTCGGCCCCGGTGTCGAGCGCATGCTGCACCCCGACGTTCAAGGCATGGGCGATCCCCTTGTTGGTTTCCGATTCGATGACGACGTAACCGAGTTCGCGGCAGTGATTCAACACGGTGGAGACATCGCTCGGAGATCCGTCGTCGACGACGATGATCTCGTCCACCTGACGCGCCGCGACCTCGCAGGTGTCGAGTAGGGACTGTCCGGGTTCGAAAGCGGTGACCACTGCGGTGATGGTCATTCGGTAACCCCGGCGCCGCCGAGCGCGTCGCGCAGTAGAGGCCAGGCGGAGTGAAGTTCGTCCTGCCAGTACAGCCAGGAGTGCGTCCCTACCGTTGGACGGTGGATGGTGGCCGGAATGCCGAGGGCCTCGAGACGTTCGGCCATCGAGTCGGTGCAGTACCGGGCGGCCGCCTCGATGGCTCCACCGACCACGATCTGTTCGTACAGGGGCGGCGATCCCGGACGGCGCGGTGCCTCCGGCGTGTCGTACGGACCGGCTAGCCCCGAGCCGCTGGAGATATAGATTGCCTTGCCTCGCAGCGCTTCTGCCCGTAGATAAGGATCACGCGCCACCCATTCCGGTCCGTTCCACGGGCCCCACATGTTGGTTGCGTCTGCGCCGGAAGCGATCTGGACGACCCCGCGAACGGCGGCCTGACCATCGAGGGTCGACGTGCGGGCGCAACCGCTGAGCGATGCGACTCCGACGTAGCGTTCCGGCGTCGTGGCGGCGAGGTCGAGGACAGACGTCGCCGACATGGATATCCCGGCGATTGCGTTACGCCCTGTCGTGCTCAGTGCGGCGTCGATGACCTCGGGTAGTTCCTCGCTGAGGAACGTTCGCCATTTGGGCTGCCCGACAGCTGGATCCGGTGAAATCCAGTCGGTGTAGTACGAGCCGATGCCGGCGGAGGGGACGACAACGTTGACGTGCTGCGGCGCGAAGAACGCCTCTACGTCGGTTTGTGCGAGCCACGTTGCGCCATCCTCGCCGCCGCCCGCCCCGTTCAGCAGGTACAGCGTGGGCGCGGGTTCCGCGGAGTCCGGCCGCAGCACATCGAGCGGTATTTCGCGGTCCATGGACGGCGAGTAGACCGTCATCGACCAACGGTCTCCCGACACGTGATCGAAGGACGTCACCCTGGCTGCACCTTCTGTTTCGTCCGCGTACGCCACACCACCGGACGTCAGGGGCAGAAGTATCAGCGACGCCGCAAGAATTCCCCCCAGGGAACGCAGTCGCAGGGCGAAGGCATTCATGGTTGTGAGACTACCCAATGAAGCGCGCACAGCGCAGTGAACGGCATCGGGCGATTCGAAGTCGCGGCGTCTCCCGATGTACGTTGTCGGGTCGGATCGCCCTCAGGTGAAACGCCGGACGGTTTTGCGAAGGCTCAGTGACTTTCTTCCAGTGCTTTGATCAGTGTCGCCGCATCGTACGGTCCGATGTGTCGGGTCAGGTTCTTGTCGCCGCGACCCAGGTAGAAGGTCGGGGTGCCGCCCACATCGGAGGAGGTGGCGTCGAGTTCGTCGTCCTCGACGCGCACCACGTAGTCGCCGGTGCGGATGTCGTCCTCGAATCTGTCCATGTCGAGGCCGAGTTCACGTGCGTAACCGTCGATGTCGTCGGGTTCGAGGGCGTCACTGTTACGGAACAACACGTCGGCCATCTCCCAGAACTTGCCCTGCGCTGCCGCGGCCTCGCTGGCGTAGGCCGCGTAGCGGGCATGGGGGTGATAGTCGTCCAGCGGGAGGTGGCGGTAGACGTACCGGAGGTCGTCACCGAAGTGCTTGCGTACCTCGGCGACGCTGCCGGTTGCCTTGCTGCAGAACGGGCACTCGAAGTCGGCGTACTCCACGATGGTCAAAGGAGCGTCGACGGGACCACGGATGTGATCGCGCTTGGCGCTGACCGGACGCAGAATGCGCAGCGACGCTTCGGCTTTCGGTGGGTGAATCTTCGCGTCGATGCGGAACAGGATCCAGCCGAGCAGCGCGGCGATCACCGAGGCCGCCAACACGCCGACGCGGGCCTCGTCGGCCAGTAACGGGTCGTCGAGCGCGAGGTCGATGATGAACAGCGAGATCGTGAATCCGATTCCGGACATCGCCGCACCGCCCGCGATGTGCGAGAGCGTCAGGCCCGGTGCCAGGGCGGAGGGCCGTAACTTGGCGAAAATGGCTGATGCGCCGGTGATTCCGCCGAGCTTGCCCAGGACGAGACCGGCGATGATGCCCCAGGTGAGCGTCGATGTCGATGCAGCCTTCAGGGTCTCGGAGCTCAGCACCACTCCGGCGTTGGCGAGTGCGAAGATCGGCACGATGATGAAAGCCGTGTACGGCTGATAGAGCCGCATCAGCCTCTCGTTGACCGAGACAGCTTGATCCAGGCCGAGTCTCGCTGCTCGTGCGTATTCGGGATTCGGTGATTGACGGAAGGCGCGGGTGAGGTCCGATGCTCGCTCCACCTCGGAGCGGCGCGGCGGGTAGACCGGAAGAATCAGCGCGATCATCACGCCGGCGAGAGTGGGGTGAACTCCCGACTCGTACATCGCGACCCACGTGAACAGTGCGACGACGAAGTATCCGACACCGCGCCACACCTCGAGCCGACGCAGTAGGAAGATCAGCCCGAGCCCGATGAACGCCAACACCAACGGCACCACATCGAGATCGTCGGTGTAGAAGAACGCGATGATCGCCAGCGCGCCCACGTCGTCGGCTACCGCGAGCGTGAGCAGAAAGATCCGCAACCGCGCGGCCTTCTTCGGGCCGAGGACGGCGAGTGCCCCGAGCAGGAACGCGGTGTCGGTGGAAATGACGACACCCCACGCCTGCGCTGCGGGGCCGGAGGGGTTGAAGGCGAGGAACAGCAGCGCGGGTGCGGCCAGGCCGGCGAGTGCAGCCACGATCGGGATGGCGGCGCGTGATCGGTCGGTGAGCTCACCCATCGCGAACTCGCGCTTGACCTCGAGACCGACGACGAAGAAGAACAGCGCCATGAGCCCGTCGTTGACCCAGTGGGCCAGATCGAGAGAGATGCCGTGCTCGCCGACGGTGACCGAGAGCTCTGTGTGCCAAAACGATTGATACGTCTCACCCAGGGGTGAGTTCGCCCAGATCAGGGCGATCAGGGTGGCGGCCAATAGGAAGCCTGCCGCCAAGGTCTCGCTGTTTCTCTCGCCGCGAGCCCGCGAGATCCGTTCGACGAAGCGTGCCATCGGCCGGTTCGTCGGCGTGATCTGATCTGCCATCTGCAGTCCGAGTCCTTCTTCGAGGAGTGTTGTGAAGCAGTCTGTACCAACACCACCATCGGCGCTTTCCTTCCATGCACTCGAGTAGGGTTGTCGGGCCGCGGGCCCGAAGCGCCGGGAGAGATATGCACGACATATTCGGGAAAAGGCATTAGTCCGCGGACAAACGGGAATACGAGCCCGACTCACCCCTGCCACGAAGGAACATCCATGCGTGATTTCATCTGCCGCAAATGCGGACAGAAGCTGTCGTTCGAGAACTCACTGTGTCTGAGCTGCTCGAGCGCACTCGGCTTCCATCTGCCGAGCAGGGCGCTGCTGGTGCTCCCGGACAAGGCCGACGACGGCGTCGCCGAAGCCGAGGTGGACGGTGCCATCTGGAAGACGTGCGCCAACCTCAACACCGCGCGCTGCAATTGGCTGGTCGACGCATCCGATTCCGACGACCTCTGCCTGTCCTGCCGGCTGACGCGGACTCGTCCGGCCAACGACGACCTGGACGCGATGGCGGCCTACGCGGACGCGGAGACGAACAAGCGTCGCGTCATCCTCGAGCTCACCGAGCTGGGCCTGCCGATCGTCGGCCGGGACGAGGACGCGTCGACAGGTCTGATGTTCGATCTGCTCTCGAGCGCCAACCAACAGGTAATGACCGGGCACGACAACGGTCTGATCACCCTCGACCTCGCCGAGGGCGACGACGTGCACCGCGAGCAGCTCCGCGTGGAGATGTCGGAGCCCTACCGCACGCTGGTCGGGCACTTCCGTCACGAGATCGGCCACTACTACCAGATGGTGCTGGTCGGAAACGGCGAACACCGCGCGGCGTTCGAGGAACTGTTCGGCGATCCGGATTCGAGCTACCAGGATGCACTCGATCGCCACTACAGCGAAGGTGCACCGGAGGGCTGGGAAGACACCTACGTCTCGTCCTACGCCACCATGCACCCCGCCGAGGACTGGGCCGAGACCTTCGCCCACTACCTGCACATCCGCGACACCCTCGACACGGCCGCGGCTTTCGGGATGGCACCGGCCGGATCCACCCTCGAAAGTCCGTTGCCCGGCGAGGTCGGCTTCGATCAGATCATCGAGTGGTGGCTGCCGTTGTCGTGGGCACTGAATCAGATCAACCGCTCGATGGGCCACCAGGACCTCTACCCGTTCGTGCTGCCGCCGACCGTGGTGAAGAAGATCGGATACGTTCACTCCCTGATTGCACCCAGCACACTCTGATGCTCCGCTAACGGTTCTTGAGCTTCGCCGCCTGGGGCGTATCCTGTGTTGTCGGCATGCCGCCGACACCGGGTACGCCCCGTGCAGTAGCGGGCAGAGTGCAGCAGTAGGACGAGGTGACCACCATCAGCGAGCAGACACTGAACGCGTCGGGCGCGATCCCGCGGGTTACCGACTTCCAGCTGAGTCGACGGCTGGCCGAGGTGGCCGAGAAGCTGCGGCGTCAGCATTCGGATCCCGATCGGGTTCTGGCCGTCATCACCGAGTCGGCGGTCGCCAATGTCCCGTCTGCGGAGTTCGCGTCCATCACCACCGTGCTGCAGGGCAAGTTCGTGCACAGTGCTGCGCTGTCGGGTGAGCCTGCCGGCCACTGCGACAAGATTCAGGAGCAACTGGGCGAGGGCCCGTGCCTCGAATCGGCCGTCGAACAGAAGACCATCAGAATCGACGACATGGACAGCGACACCCGCTGGCCACTGTTCGCAGACGCCGCGTCCGCGCTCGGGGTCAAGAGCATGATCTGCTTCCAGCTCTACGTCGAGGGAATCAACTTCGGCGCTCTGAACTTGCATTCCACCCGCACGAACGCGTTCTCGGAGGAGGCCGAATCCATCGGCTCACTGTTCGCTGCCCATGCCGCCATCGCGTTCTCCACCGCACGCGAGGAGCAGCAGATCCGGGCCGCGTTGACGAGCCGAGACCTGATCGGTCAGGCCAAGGGCATGTTGATGGAGCGGTACAACCTGAACTCGCAGGCAGCATTCGCGTTGTTGGCCAAGCTTTCTCAGGACACCAACGTCAAACTCGCCGACCTCGCCGAACAGCTTGTGATCGACGCGGCGAAGTCGACCGACTGAGCCCCACCAGTAGAGATCGAGCGCAGTCAGCGCACGTCGAGGCCGTCCGTACTCGCGACCGACACCGCCGGACCGTCCGAGACGACGAAGACTTCGATTCGGACGTCCTCGTCCAGGTAGCGGCTGAGCAGAGCCAATCCTGGTGTTGCGGCGATGATCTCGTGTACTCGATCGCCCGAGATCGGATAGTCGTCCACATCGTGACGCCAGTGCGCTGCCACCAGCGTGCCGCCGGTCTCCAGATGCTCGACGACGCGATTCATGGCCGACGCCAGATCGGCGGCATCGAGGTAGTACCCGACCTCGCTGACGACGACCAGATCGAAGGTCTCCTTCGCGTCGGGCAGGGCCGACCAGTCGTCCGTCAGAGACCACAGCGCGAATTCCACTGCAGCAGAATCCTGTACGCGAGCCCGAGCAGAGTCGAGGGCGCTCTGCACCACGTCGGTCGAGACCACGTGCTCGCACCGTGCGGCCAACTGTTCGGTGAGTACACCGATCGAACAACCGGGCTCCAATGCCCGCCGGTACTGCGGCTTGGGTAGCGAGGCCATGGTCAACGCGTACTTGCGCCGCTCGTACCACTTGCTGTCGAGCATGAACGGATCATCCTTTGCCGCATAGACATTGCGGAAGTACTCGGCGCTCAGGCTCGTTCGAGAATCCTGGCTCATGCGAACACCACCTCGAACTGTCGCCGGTAGCGGGCCAGGATATGCGGCGGCAAGACGGCTCGATCCGCGGGGTGATCGGACAGGGGCCGGATCTGAGAGTCGAACTGCTCGATGGATGCCCGTTTGGCCTCGAGGGTGTGCGGTGGAAGATCGATCCGGCGACACCGTGTCCACGGGACCGCAGGATGCTCCGGAGTTGCCCAGTGCCACATCCAGATCGGGTATTCCACCACCGGTATTCCGACCGCGTTCGCCGCGGTGAGGCACGCTCTCGCGGTGGCTTCGTGATCGGGATGGCCGTCCCCACGCCACGGCGTCAGGCACCAGGTACCCGGGGTGGCGTCGAGCAGCGGCATCAACGCGTCGGCCACTGCACTTTCGTGGTGCTCGACGGCACCGTCGGTGATCTGCAATCGCGTCGGAGAGTGGTCGATTCCCAGCTCGGCGAGCGCACGTTCGGACTCGATGGGGCGTCGTGCACGCAGGTCCTCCGCTGTCACCGTCGGGGATCCGGGATGTGAGCCGTCGCCGTCGGTCACCGCGACCACCCGCACGTCGACGCCTGCCGCGGCCGCCAACGACAGCAATCCACCGACACCGAGAATTTCGTCGTCCGGGTGTGGGGCGACGACGACCATGGTGACGACGTCATTCCACTCGAGGCCGGGGACGGACCAATCGGCCGTCATCCAGTCCGATTCTGCGGTGCCGACATCGACTTCCGAGTCGAAGGCGTTCTCTACCATGGGTTGTCTTCCTCGGCGATGTCGCGGCCGAGGGCTTCGAGGTCGCGCTCGGCGTGGCTCTGCCGCAGGTAGACGGTGAGGTCGGCGACGCGTCCGGCATGCTCTGCATCGCTGCACAGGGGGCCGGCACCGAGAGCCCGACCGACGCGGTCGATGCACTGCGTGGCCGCATCCTCGACGACAGCGCGTACGATCCGCGCCCGCGTTCGAGCGCGACCGGAGCGGTCGAACGGATCTGCGTCCACCTCGGCCGCCGCGGTGGTCAGCGCACTCGATGCCGCGCCGAGTGCTGCCGCGATGGCACCGAGATGGGCCGCGCGATGTGGATCCGGCCGCTCTCGCACGGCAGCGTGCAGGGTATCCGCGACAGCGCACGCGCTGCCGAACCATGCCGCCGAAACTCCGATCGCCCCGTGCCAGAATCCCGGCCGAGTCAGGTAGTCGGTCGGACCTCCGACGGTGACGGCGGGGACGGCATCGAATGCAACCGAACCCGAATCGCTCTCGCTCATGCCCACGGCATGCCATGTGTTCGGTACCGGGGCGACGCCCTCATGGGTCAGATCGACGGCGAACAACCGGGGACTTCCGTCCACGCGGGCGGTCACCAGAGCATGCGTACACAGCGATGCGCCGGAGCACCAGGGCTTGGTTCCGGTCAGAACCCAGCCCGAATCCTGTTGGACCGCTTCGAGAATCGGTGCCGGCGGTTCCGCTGCCCACACTCCCCAGATCTGCCCGCGCTCCGGCGTCGGGCCGTCGAGTTCGTGCAAGATCGCGATCGCATCGGTGTGCGCCTCCGACCATCTGCCGAGAACGGTGTTGTGCCGACTGAGGGCGGCGAGCGATTGCCATCGCAGGTCTGTGTAGCCCGAGCCGGGTAGGGCCAGGTCGAGACGCCCGTCGGCCTCGAAAGCCAGGAAGGCGGCGCGCAGCCCCGTGTTCTGTTTCGGGGGGTCGATCGATGTGCGGAATTCGGTGTCGATCATGCGGAAGGCTCCAGAGAACGTAGGAATTCGGCCATACCTTCGGGCGCTCTGCCTCGGAGTCGTCCCGACGTGGTGACCGAGATGTCGCACACCCGACGGCACGCGATGCCGCCGAGCTCGAGGCGTCGGACCAGGTCGTGATCCTCGCCGGTGGCCAGCGGCGCGAATCCGCCGACGGAGAGGTAATCCGTCGCTCGGATACCGAGATTGGCGCCGTGTACGTGTGGATGGCCGAGTTCGTGTCGGTAGTGCGCGTCGTAGGTCGATCGCAGCCGTACGTCTTCTCCGACGCGGCCCTCGAACTCGACGGACACCGTTCCCGCCACCGCCCGAGCGCCGTCGGTGGCGTGCCGAAGATGGCCGAGTAACCAGTCCTCGCCCACCCGGGTGTCGGCGTCGGTGGTGGCGAACCAGGTCGTGGCTGCGAGTTCTGAAGTGTGGTTCGAGAATCCGGCTGCCCGGGCTGCTCCGACGTTGCGGTGTTCGACTGTCACGGTCGACACCGATGGGTGACGGGCGGCGATCGAGGCGGACTCGTCGGTGCACGCATCGAGCACGACGATCGTCGATACGGTCACCGGGGCCACCTCGACGACGCGACGCTCTGCCCGCGACAGTGCCGTCAGGCAGGCGTCGAGCAGATCCTGTTCGTTGTGCGCTGGTACGACGACGACGATGTGACAGACGGGGGTACGGCTGGGGATACGGGGAGAAACTTCGACGACCACGGTCCACCCTTTTCAGACACCGGACTCAGGACAGTCCGCGAACGGGAAACCGCCGGTGTCTGGACGGATGAGGTTCATTCTCTAGTACCCGTTCCCGGCCTGTCGACACATGCGCTCTGGCCAGCTGAGACAATGTCCGGGTCGGGTTGAAGCAAGGTACTCGTACTCGGGGTTTCTTTCGGCCGTTTCGGAAATATCCGATTAGCAAATGTCCGAGCGGTATGTGTTAATGGGCGTTGCCCCGCGGTAGCACTGCTGATGGGCATCACGACGCAGTACGAAGGATGGTCGGGTCACATGGCAACACAGGTTCGCACTCGCAGGTTCGCCCGTATCGGGGCAATCGTCGCAGGTACAGCCCTTGCTGCATCTGCAGCACTCGGATCGGCGCAGGCCGCACCGCTGTGGCCCGGTGGCCCGGATATCTCCATTCCCGGCTTGCCCGGATCCTCGGATCCCGCAGCTCCCGCACCGCAGCAACTCGTTCCGCAGCTCGCACCGGCCAACTTTGCAGATCCGAGCATCAGCCCGTCCGGCGGCGAGGTCGTCGGAGTTGCGCAGCCCATCGCAATCCGCTTCGACGAGGCCATCGGCGATCGCGATGCCGCACTGCGGGCCATTCGCGTCACGACGAACCCGTCCGTCGACGGCCACTTCTACTGGATCAACGACAGCCAGGTCCGGTGGCTGCCCAACGAGTTCTACCCGGCGCATACCCAGGTGACCGTCGAAGCGGGCGGCGCGAAGGCCGAGTTCTCCACCGGAGACTCCATCATCACCACGGCCGACGACAACACCAAGCAGATCACCGTGACCCGCAACGGCGAGGTCGTCAAGACCATGCCCACCTCGATGGGCAAGGTCGGCCACGAAACTCCGAACGGCACCTACATCGTCGGCGAGCGCTTCCGCGACATGTACATGGACTCGTCCACCTACGGCGTCCCGGTGGACTCCGAGGAGGGCTACCGCACGTACGTCGAGTACGCCACGCGCATTTCCTACAGCGGCATCTTCGTGCATGCAGCCCCGTGGTCGGAATCCCAGCAGGGCTACTCCAACGCCTCGCACGGCTGCCTCAACGTCAGCACCGAAGACGGCAAGTGGTTCTTCGAGAACGCCCAGAAGGGCGACCCCGTCGTCGTCGTCAACACCGACGGCGGCACCTTGAGCGGATCCGACGGCCTCGGAGACTGGAACCGCTAGAGCGGCTTCGCCGCATGTGACTGGAACTTCGTAGCCCACTACGAAGTTCCGCTCACATAGGTTGGTCTGAGCGTCAGGGGACGTTGGGGCTCAGTTCACCATTCGTTAGCCGAGACTGAGCACAGTCCTCGCGGTGAGTGCAACAACCGAACGAGTGCTGCCCACGGCACGCAAGAACGGGCCTGCTGGTCGTTCCGGCAGGCTCCACTCCGGTCTCTTCTCGCGGCCGTGGACCGACTACGCACTGTTCCTGATTCTCGTGGGCCCAAACCTGGCCTTGCTGGCGGTGTTCACGTATCGGCCGCTGGTGGAGAACTTCCAGTTCTCGTTCTTCGACTGGAACCTGTCTTCACCCACGTCCACGTTCGTCGGCTTCGACAACTACCGCGAGTGGGCCTCCCGCGACGACACCTGGCAGATCGTCGGCAACACCGTCGTGTTCACGGTCGCGGCCGTCGTCGGGTCGTTGGTGCTCGGCCTGGTGCTCGCCCTGCTGCTCGATCGAAAGCTGAGGGGCCGCAACTTCGTTCGCTCCGCCGTGTTCGCCCCGTACGTCATCTCCGGCGCAGCGATCGGCATCGCATTCCAATTCGTCTTCGACCCCAACTTCGGCCTGGTGCAGGACCTGATGCGACGCTTCGGCCTCGGCGCGGTCCCGGATTTCTATCAGGACCCCAAGTGGGCGATGGTCATGATCACCGTCACCTACCTGTGGAAGAACCTGGGATACACCTTCGTCATCTACCTTGCGGCTCTGCAGGGTGTGCGCAAGGAACTGATGGAAGCGGCCGAGATCGATCAGGCGAGCCGCTGGACCACGTTCCGAAAAGTGCTTCTACCGCAGCTACGTCCGACGACGTTCTTCCTGTCGATCACAGTGCTGCTCAACTCACTTCAGGTCTTCGACATCATCAACGTCATGACGCGCGGCGGCCCACTGGCCACCGGAACGACCACGATGGTCTATCAGGTCTACGAGGAGACGTTCCGCAACTTCAGGGCCGGCTACGGAGCAACCGTCGCGACGATCCTGTTCCTCGTGCTGTTGATCGTCACCCTCGTGCAGGTACGAATCATGGATCGGGACGATCAGCGATGACAGTGGTGGACAAGCCCGCGACGACCGCGGCAAAAAAGACCTCCGGCGATCCGCAGCGCACGCGCCGAAGCGCGAACATCCTCGGTTACGCAGCCATGGTTGCCGTCCTGTTGATGATCGGGCTGCCGCTGTTCTGGATCCTGATCACCTCCTTCAAGGATCGACCGGATATCTACGTGCAGCCGGTCACGTGGTGGCCCAGCGTCTTTCACCCGCAGAACTACGACGAGGCGACGACGGAGGTGCCGTTCTTCACCTACCTGCGCAACTCCATCATCATCACCACGGCCGTGTCGTCGATCAAGTTCGTTCTCGGGGTCCTCAGCGCCTACGGTCTGGTGTTCCTGCGGTTCCCGGGCAAGAACATCGTCTTTCTCGTCATCATCGCCGCGCTGATGGTGCCCAATCAGATCACCGTCATCTCGAACTACTCGCTCATCTCCGAGTTGGGCTGGCGGAACTCGTTCCAGGGCATCATCATTCCGCTGGCCGGTGTGGCCTTCGGTACCTTCCTGATGCGCAATCACTTCCTGTCGTTGCCGCCGGAGATCATCGAGGCCGCCCGCATGGACGGTGCTGGGCCGGTACGGCTGATGTTCCGAGTGATCCTGCCCCTGTCGGGTCCGACGATGGTGGCCTTCGCCATCATCACGATCGTCACCGAATGGAACGAATACCTCTGGCCGTTCCTGATGTCGGACGACTCGTCGGTCGCGCCGCTCCCTGTCGGCTTGACCCTGCTGCAGAACAGCGAGGGCTACACCAACTGGGGCGCGGTCATGGCCGCGACAGTGCTGACCATCCTGCCGATCCTTCTCGTTTTTCTCGTCCTGCAGCGCCACATGATCAAGGGCCTCACCTCCGGTGCGGTCAAGGGCTGATTCACCTCACTATCAGGAGTCGAACACCATGGCACACATCATCAATCGGCGTGGCTTTCTCACGCTCACCGGTGCGGCTGCAACCGCTGCCGCCCTCGCAGCCTGCAGCGGACCCGGATCGGGCTCGTCCGGCGGCGGCGGTGTCGAGGGCGATGCGAGCACCATCAACTTCTGGTCGAACCACCCGGGCAAGTCCCAGGAATTCGAGAAGGAACTGATCTCGCGCTTCCAGGCTCAGAACCCGGGCCTGACGGTCAACCTCATCGACGGCGGAAAGAACTACGAGGAGGTGTCGCAGAAGTTCAACGCGGCACTCTCGGGCGACGATGTGCCCGACGTCGTCGTACTCTCGGACGTCTGGTGGTTCAACTACGCACTCACCGGTGCGATCGAGCCCCTCGACAAGCACTTCTCCGCGGCCGGAGTCGACCAGTCCGACTACGTGGATTCGCTGCTGGCGGACTACAACTGGAACGGCAACCACTGGGCGCTGCCGTATGCGCGTTCGACGCCGCTGTTCTACTACAACAAGGCCGTCTGGTCGGCCGCCGGACTCCCCGATCGCGGACCGGCCACCTGGCAGGAATTCGACGAGTGGGGCCCACGCATCCAGGCCGTCGTCGGAAACGGCAAGCTCGCCCACGGTTGGGGTAACGCCGTGGACTACCTCGGGTGGACGTTCGAGGGACCGATCTGGACGTTCGACGGTTCGTACTCGGATCAGTTCCAGCTCAAGTTCGACGACCCCAATACCATTGCGGCAGGCAAGTTCCTGCAGGACATGATCCACACCAAGAAGTACGCCGCGGTGTCCAACGACATCGCCAACGACTTCGCAGCAGGCATCATCGCGTCCACCATCGCCTCCACCGGTGACCTGTCGACCATCAAGGGCGGCGCCGCATTCGAGTTCGGTACCGCCTTCCTTCCCGCCACCGAGGGAACACCCGGTTGCCCCACCGGCGGTGCGGGCCTGGCCATCCCGGCGAAGATCTCGGACGAGCGAAAGGTGAACGCGCTCAAATTCATCGACTTCGTCACCAATGGTGCCAACACCGCCTACTTCTCGCAGAACACCGGGTACATGCCGGTCCGCAAGTCGGCGCAGCAGGACCCGTCGGAGATCGCGTTCCTCGAGGCCAACCCCAACGCGAAGACGGCCGTCGACCAGTTGGCGCGTACCCGCTCACAGGACTACGCCCGGGTGTTCGTTCCCGGTGGCGACAAGATCATCGGTAGCGGACTCGAGCAGATCGCACTGCAGAATGCCGATGTCGCAACGACATTCGCGTCCATCTCGGAGCAGTTGCAGCAGATCATCGACCGCCAGATCACCCCGAAGCTGCCGAAGTAATGGCCGCCGTTCACTACGCCGGTGTCTCGCACCGGTACCCGGGAGCCGATGCGCTCGCTGTGGACAGCCTGGAACTCGACATCGCGGACGGTGAATTCATCGTCCTGGTCGGGCCTTCGGGCTGCGGGAAGTCGACGAGTCTGCGGATGCTCGCCGGCCTCGAATCCGTCGAGAGCGGTCACATCGACATCGGCGGAGTGGACGTCACCTCGTTGGCCCCGCGGGCCAGGGACGTCGCGATGGTGTTCCAGAACTACGCGCTCTACCCCAACATGACCGTCGGGGACAATATGGGCTTCGCGCTGCGCAACGCCGGAATGAGCAAGGTGGACACCGCAGCACGGGTGCTCGATGCGGCGAAGATGCTCGAGCTGGAGCCGCTGCTCGATCGCAAGCCCGGCAAGCTCTCCGGCGGCCAGCGCCAGCGAGTAGCGATGGGGCGCGCCATCGTGCGTCAACCCAAGGTGTTCTGCATGGACGAGCCGCTGTCGAACCTCGACGCCAAGCTGCGAGTGTCGACCAGAGCCCAGATCGCCGGTCTGCAGCGACGATTGGGCACCACCACGGTGTACGTCACCCACGATCAGGTCGAGGCCATGACGATGGGTGACCGGGTCGCGGTGTTGCTCGACGGCAAGTTGCAGCAGATCGCCGCTCCGCGGGAGCTGTACGACAACCCCGTCAACACGTTCGTCGCGGGATTCATCGGGTCACCCGGCATGAACCTCGTCGACGCCCCCGTGCACGACGGTGCCGCCGTACTCGGCGAACTGCGCATCCCGGTCCCGTCGTCGGCGCGTGAGCGCGTGGTGGTCGGAATTCGTCCGGAATCGTGGGATCTGGTGGGCGACGGCCTCGGGCTGCAGCTGACCGTCGAGCTGATCGAGGAACTCGGTGCGGAGTCGTTCGTCTACGCATCCGCACCCAGTATCGACGGTGGGTGGACGACGACCTCCGGACGTATCTCGGTTCGCGTCGACCGCAAGCTGTCCATCGCACTGGCCGAGACGGTTCGACTGGTACCCAAGCTGGACGAGCTGTTCTTCTTCGACTCTGCTACCGGCCTGCGGTTGTCGTAGCAGGTTCACCGAGATCGATCGGCAGGGTGGCCCATCCGTGAAGGACACGGGTGTTGCGACGGGTTCCCTCGCCTGCCGAGCGCAGGTGGGGGAACCTGTCGAACAGCGCTTTGAGGCCTACTTCCGATTCGGCCTTGGCCAGTGCTGCGCCGAGGCAGTAATGGCGGCCGCCCGAGAACGACAGGTGCTTGCCTGCGTTGGCGCGGGTGACGTCGAATCTGTTCGGATCCTCGAACACCAGCGGGTCTCGGTTGGCCCCGGCGAGCACGAGGATCACCAGTGATCCCTCCCTGATCGGCACGCCCTCCACCACGACATCGTGTTTGGCGGCTCGCGCGGTCAGCTGCACCGGAGATTCCATCCGCAGCATCTCGTCGATGGCAGTGGGCCAGTGCGACGGGTCCTGCTGCAGTACGGCGAGTTGATCGGGGTGATCGAGCAGCAACCGGATTCCGCTACCGAGCAGGTTGACGGTCGTCTCGAATCCTGCTGCCAGCACCAATCCTGCGGTGGCTTTGAGCTCTTCGTCGTTCAGGCCGATGCCCTCGTCCTTCGCGGCGATCAGCTGGCTCATCAGATCGTCGCCGGGAGTGCGGCGCAGCTCGGTGATGTGCTGGGAGAGCCAGGCGTCGAATCCGATCAGCCCACGCTCGACCTGCTTGAACTGGGTCCATGACAAGCCGATGTCGAGGCTCGGTGCGGCCATCTCACCGAATTCGAGAACCCGCTGGTTGTCTTCCACCGGAACGCCGAGGATTCGCCCGATCACCGCGACCGGCAGGCGCGCGCAGTAGCGATCGACTATGTCGACAACCGGAGAACCGTCGGACAGTTCGTCGAGCAGTGCGTCGGCGGTTTCCTGTACCTGATCGCGCATCTGCGCCACGGCCCGAGCGGTGAACACCGAGGACACCAGTTTGCGGTACCGCGTGTGATCAGGCGGTTCGACCGAGAGGAGAGACGGCGGCAGAATCGGGTGCAGGGCACCGGATCTGGTGTGTCGTTCGATCCACTGCAGCGGTGCGGGCAAGGTGCCGCCCAGTCGAGTGACTCTGAAGTCGTCGGAGCGGAGCAGGTCGAAGGCCACCCGATGGTGCACGGTGATGTTCGAGATGCGGGTCTTCACCAGCGGTGCCGTGCCGCGCAGCTTTTCGTAGACCGGCGTCGGATTCACCCGCGTCGCTGGATCGGCCACCAGCATGGCCTGTGGATCGCCCGCTGCCGCTGCTCGTTTGGCCGCGAACCGAATGACCCCGTGCGCTGCAAGCCATCGCAGAAATTCCCTCATCCGAACACCCTCCCCTTGTCCTACCCGGTACTACCAGATCTTGACGCGCTCACCCGGCTCCAAGTACAGCGCATCTCCGGGCTGTACGTCGAAGGCTTGGTGAAAACTGTCCAGATTGCGCACGACGCCGTTGCAGCGGAACTCCGGCGGCGAGTGCGGATCGACGGCGAGACGACGGATCGCCTCGGCATCTCGTGCCTTGGTGCGCCACACCTGCGACCAGCCGAAGAACACGCGCTGCAACCCGGTCAGGCCGTCGAGCACCGGTGCTTCTTTGCCCTCGAGCGAGATCTCGTAGGCGGCGACTGCGATGGACAGGCCGCCCAGATCACCGATGTTCTCACCGATAGTGAATTCGCCGTTGACCTTGTGCCCGGGCAGCGCCGCGGGCTCGAACGCGTTGTACTGCTCGATCAGGGCCGTGGTGCGCTTGCCGAACTCGGTGCGGTCGCTGTCGGTCCACCAATCGACCATGTTGCCGTCGCCGTCGTACTTGGCACCCTGGTCGTCGAATCCGTGGCCGATCTCGTGGCCGATCACCGCGCCGATGCCGCCGTAGTTGGCCGCGTCGTCTGCCTCCGGGTCGAAGAACGGTGGCTGCAGAATGGCTGCGGGAAAGACGATTTCGTTCATGCCGGGGTTGTAGTAGGCATTGACGGTCTGCGGCGTCATGAACCACTCGTCCCGATCGACCGGACCGCCGAGCTTGTCGAGATCGCGCTGGTGGTCGGCGGTGTAGCCGCGGCGGTAGTTACCGAGCAGATCGTCGGCGCTGATTTCCACGCCCGAGTAGTCGCGCCAGCGATCGGGGTAGCCGATCTTGGGAGTGAACTTGTCCAGCTTGTCCAGAGCCTTTCGACGCGTCTCCGGACTCATCCATTCGAGCTCGGAGATGTTGCGGCGGTACGCCTCGGTGAGGTTCTCGACCAGCACCTGCATCCGAGCCTTGGAGTCGGCGGGGAAGTGGCGGTCGACGTACAGCTTGCCGACGGCCTCGCCGAGAACGTCCTGCACCAGGGAGACTCCACGCTTCCAGCGCTCTCGGTTCTCCTCGGTGCCGGTCAGCGTGGTTCCGTAGAACGCGAAGTTCTCGTCGACGATCGCGCTCGTCAGGAAAGGCGCGCGAGAATGTACGACGCGCCAGGCGAGCCACGCCTTCCAGGCTTCGATGTCCTCGGAGGCCCACAGCGCAACGAAAGTGCTGAGGAACGACGGCTGCCGCACGACGATCTCGGCGAACTGATCGGTCGAAGCTCCGAGACCGGAAATCCATGCAGCCCAATCGAACCCGGGTTCATTCTCGACGAGGGTGTCGAATTGGACGAGGTTGTAGCTCTTCTCGGCATCACGCCTGGCGACGACATCCCAGTGGCCTGCGGCAATTTTCTTCTCGAGGTCGAACACCGTCTGTGCGTCGTACTCGATACCGCTGAGCGCGAACATCTTCGAGATGTGCGCGATGTAGCTCGTACGAATCTCGGCGTATTCGTCCTGGCGGTAGTACGACTCGTCGGGCAGACCGATGCCGGACTGGCTGAAGTGCACGAGGTAGCGATCGGACTGCTTGGCGTCGGTGTCGACGTACTGGCCGATGCCACCGCCCACGCCCGTGCGTTGCAGTGAACCGAGAACGCCTGCGAGCGTGACCAGATCGGCCGCGTCGGCGACGGCGGTGAGCTCGTCGGCGATAGGCGTGACGCCGAGCTGCTCGGCACGGTCGGCATCCATGAAGCTCGAGAACAGGTCGCCGATCTTCTGTGCGTCGCTGCCCACGGGGGGATTCGCGGCGGCGGACTCTTCGATGATGGTCTGGACGTCCACTTCGGCGCGGTCGTACAACGTCCGGAAGGCCCCGTCGACGGCGCGGTCTGCCGGGATGTCGTAATCCTCGAGCCATTTGCCGTTGACGTGCACGAAGAGGTCGTCCTGCGCGCGTGTGTTCTCGTCCTGGTAGCTGAGATCGATGCCCGAGTTCACTACTGAAGTCATGCGTCCATCTTTACACTCTTGCGCTTGATTGAACGGGTGTTTAATGTGTTGTACATGCGTACAGCAACCGAGGATCTCACGACCAGGGCGCGAATCCGCGATACCGCGATCGACGTCTTCGGCGCACAGGGCTTCACCGCCGGGTTGCGGTCGATCGCCACGGCGGCAGGCGTCTCACCTGGGCTCGTCAACCACCATTTCGGATCCAAGGAGGGTCTACGCACGGCCTGTGACGAGCACGTTCTGCGGGTGATCCGGGAATCGAAGTCTGCGTCGGCCGGCCCCGCCGGGATGATGGAACAGCTCGCTCGCATCGACGAGTACGCGCCGCTCGTCGCGTACATCGTGCGGAGCTTCTCGGCGGGCGGCGCACTGGCGCGAGAGTTGTTCGAGCACATGGTCGACGACGCCGTCCGGTACATCGACGACGGTGTCCGCGACGGCCGGTTCACGCCCAGCCGAGACCCCGCGGCCCGCGCCCGATTCATGACCCGACAGAACGTGGGCGGCCTACTGCTGTACGCGGCGATGGCAGGCCCCGACGTCGACTTCCGCGAAGCCCTCACCGCGCTCGGAGACGAAATCATGCTCCCGGCGCTCGAGCTCTACACCGACGGATTGTTCACCGATTCACAGGCTTTGGACGCGTACCTGGAGGCCAAGAAATGACCGAGGCAATCGAAGTCGCCGGATTGGTGAAGACGTTCGGTTCGGTCCGGGCGCTCGACGGACTCGACCTGCGCGTCGAAACCGGGGAGGTACACGGCTTCCTCGGTCCCAACGGAGCAGGAAAATCCACGACGATTCGCGTACTGCTCGGGCTCGTCCGTGCGACGTCCGGCACCGTGCGACTGCTCGACGGAGACCCATGGGCCGACACCGTGGCGTTGCACCGACGTCTGGCCTACGTCCCGGGCGATGTGACGCTGTGGCCGTCGTTGACCGGCGGTGAGGTGATCGATCTTCTCGGCCGAATGCGCGGCGGCATCGACGCCACGCGCCGCGCCGAACTGCTCGAACGGTTCTCTCTCGACCCCGGCAAGCGCTCCCGCACCTACTCCAAGGGGAATCGGCAAAAGGTTGCGCTGATTTCGGCCCTGGCGTCGAACGTCGAGCTGCTGATTCTCGACGAACCCACATCAGGACTCGATCCGCTGATGGAACAGCACTTCGCCGACTGTGTGAAAGATGCTGCCCGACGCGGAGTCACGGTGCTGCTGTCGTCACACATCCTGTCCGAGGTCGATGCGCTGTGCAGCTCGGTGACCATCGTCAAGGACGGTCGAACGGTGGATACCGGCACGCTGGCATCGATGCGTCACCTCACCCGAACCACCGTGACTGCAGAGCTCGACCGGCTGCCCGACGCCCTCGACACACTCCAGGGAGTCAGCGCAGTGAGCGTGGACAACTCGACTGTCACGTGCACGGTGGAGAACGAGGCCCTTCCCGCGGTACTGCACGTGCTGGCCGACGCGGGCGTGCGAAGCTTGGTCAGTTCGCCTCCGACTCTCGAGGAGCTGTTCATGAGGTACTACGCATGAGCGGCACGGGAGCACTGCTGCGGTTGTATCTGCGCCGCGATCGCCTGGTATTGCCGCTCTGGGTCGTTCTGCTCGGAGCGCTCCCGCTGCTGTACGCGGTCAGCTTCGAGGGGCTGTATCCGACGGCGGCAGACCGCCAAGCGTTCTATCTCGGCACCGTGGCAGTGCCGGCACAGGCGGCGCTCGTCGGCCCTATCTTCGGCAGCGACCTCGGTGCCCTGGTGTCGTGGCGCGCCGGACTGGTACTCACACTCGTGCCGTTGGCGGCGATCCTCACCGTCGTTCGGCACACCCGCGGTGAAGAGGATGCGGGGCGTACCGAGCTGATCGGGTCGACTGCAGTGGGCAGATACGCAGGGCTGACAGCGGCCGCGCTGCTGGCGGGCGGCGGCGTTGTGGCGACAGGAATGTTGTCGTTCGTCTCGCTGTGGGCATTCGGTCTGCCGGTGGCCGGGAGCCTCGCGTTCGGCGCGTCGATCGCCGTCGTCGGTGCGGTGTTCGTCGGCTGCGCGGCGCTGGCAGCACAGGTGGCGTCCGGGGCTCGCGCGGCTCGCGGCTACGCCCTCTGTGTTCTGGCCGCAGCGTTCGTCCTACGGGCGATCGGCGACATCGGCTCGGGAACCCCGTCGTGGTTCTCACCGATCGGGTGGTCGGCGCAGGTGCGGCCGTTCGCCGACGAGAGGTGGTGGCCGTTGCTGCTGTCGCTTGCGGCTGCAGCCGCGTTCTGCGCTGCAGCGTTCGCGGCCGCGAATCGACGCGATCTCGGCAGTGGTCTGCGGGCCGAGCGTCGTGGCCGGGTGGCCGCAGTGCCGTCACTGGCCGGGCCGGTCGCCCTCGCCTGGCGACTGTCCCGCGGAACCATCGTGGTCTGGACCGTCGGGCTCGCCTTGTTCGGTATCGCGATCGGATCTTCCACGGACGGAATCGGTGACCAACTCGGCAGCAGCACCGCAATCAGCGACGCACTGAACAAGTTCGGGGGCACCACACTCGAACAATCGTTCATCGCCGCAGTGCTGAGCATCGTCGGCATCATGGTGGCGGCCTATTCGGTATCGGCCCTGCTGCGGCTCCACGGTGAGGAAGAGGCAGGTCTGGCCGAGATCGTTCTTGCCACCAGCGTCTCGCGGATCCGATGGTCGGCAGGGCATCTACTCCTGGCCGTCCTCGGCCCGGCGTGGCTGCTGCTGGTCGTCGGCCTCACCATCGGGCTGACGTACGGGTCGGCAACGGGCGACGTCTCAGGCGAATTGCCGTCCGTCGTGGGCGGCGCACTGGCTCAGCTCCCTGCCGTGTGGGTGGTGGCGGCCATAGGCGTGGCTCTGTTCGGCGCTGTACCTCGGTTCGCGACAATCCTGTGGGCCGTCCTGGGCGGCTTCGTCGCGCTCGGCCAGATAGGTGCGGTTCTCGGGCTGCCGCAGTGGTTGCAGGACATCTCGCCGTTCACCCACCTGCCCAAGCTGCCTGGTGCAGAGTTTTCAGTGCTGCCATCGCTGTGGCTCGTCGCGATCGCTGCAGCAGCCGGCGGCGTCGGAACGATTGCGTTCAGGAGAAGGGACGTCCGCGGCTGAGTCCATCAGCCACGACTCAGTTCGGTGTCGAGTCGTCGTACTGGTTCTCGACGTTCTGCTGGAATTCGTCGGCACATTGCTGTTGCGCTGCAGAATCGCTGCCTGCGTTGCTGATGCAGTCGGTGAAGTCTTGTCCACCGACTGCGTTGAACAGGCCGACGCCGACGACGACGAGAACGATCGACAATGCTGCGGCCACAAAACCGAGAATGATCGCGATGAGTGACACGGTGCCATTGGTGGCGACGCGCTTTTTGTACCTGGACCGTCCGATGAAGCCGAGAACGATGGCGATCAGGCCGAGAAGAATTCCGCCGACAATGGTCCAGGAGAACAACACACCCAGAATCGCCAGGACCAGAGCGATCGTGCCGACGGTGTTCTTCGGGGCTACCGGCTGCTCTTGATATCCGCCCTGCTGGTACCCGCCCTGCTGGGGGTATTCGCCGGGTGACGGATAGTTTCCGGGTGGGGGATAGTCACCGGGCGGCGGGTTCTGATTCGACACGTTGAGTACCTCCGAAATCGGCGATCATGAACGCTGGGAGTGTATGCGGGTGTCTGCCGTGCGCACAGGCGACGCGTGCCCCCGTGATCAACTTGTCATCGAACGTACATGTCAGCCGCCGAGACGCGAGTGCATCTCCCAGATCAGGATCTCGGCTGGTTCGGTGGCAGTAATGCTTTGTCCACCAGTCGAACTCATACGGACAGCATCGCCCTCGTACAGTTCACCGACGCCCTCCATCGAGACGGTGCCGCGGGCGACGAAAACGTGGACGAAAGGCGCGTCGGGCACCGTTACCGATCTCCCGGGCATCAACCTGGCCGCGTGCAGCGCTGCCGACTTCTGCGAGATCCCGATCGCGGCCTCACCGCGGTGCTTGTCCATACCCGACGCCACCGTGACCAGCCCGCCGCGCAGCAACTCGTCGCCGATTTCGAGTTGCTCGTATCCGGGTGTGGTGCCGGGACTGTCCGGCAGCACCCACATCTGCACGAAGCGAACGGGTTCGGTGTGCCGGTTGCCGTCGATGCTCCAGGAGTCGTTCTTCTCCGAGTGCATGATGCCTTTGCCCGCGCTCATCCGTTGCGCGAGCCCGGGATAGATGATTCCGGAATGACCGATGGAGTCCTGATGCACCAGCGAACCCTGCACCACCCAGGTGACTATTTCCATGTCGCGATGCGGGTGTGTCTCGAAACCCTGACCGGCAGTGACGATGTCGTCGTTGTTGACCAGTAGTAGTCCGTGATGGGTGTTGTCCGGGTCGTAGTGCTGGCCGAAGGAGAACGAATGTTTCGAGTCCAGCCAGGACACACGGGTTTTCAGTCGATCACCTGCGCGGTGCACATCGATGTGAGCGGTCAGTGGGGCGGACATGTGACCACTCTACGAGCATGTCGGTGTGCCGGCGTACGACCTGCATAACGTTCGGGTGTCTTTGCCGTCGGTGTGTGAGCGTCGCCGGGAGTGGGTAGGTTTCGCTTCGTACGGTCACAGCTCCGCACACTCCAAAGAAGGCGGCGAGACATTTTCATGGTCGGTTCCAGCTCGAGTGCTTCACGCACGGTCGAACCTCAGCTCGCGGAGGCTTTGGCGACGTGGCTACCGGCGCAACGGTGGTTCGGTGCCAAGGGATCGACCGTGGATTCGGTGCAGATCATCGAACGCGAAGTTCTCCACGACGAACCACATTTCGCGGCCGAGCACCTGCTGGTGGAGGTGCAGCTGACACAGGACGGCGCGGTGGTGACCCAGACCTACCAGGTGCCGCTGGGCTTCCGCACCGAGCTGACCGACGAGCTCCGGCCGTGGGTGCTTCCGGTTGCGGGTGAGATTGCCGTGTTCGACGGGTTACGGGACCCCGAGATCATCGGCCTGTACGGCGACGCCTTCGCTTCCGGAAATTCCACGGGCAGCATCGAATTCAAGATCGTCGATGGTTCGAGTGTGCCGAGCGGTCTGCCCGGTCGGGTTCTGGGAGCCGAGCAGTCCAACACCTCGGTGATTCTCGGTGATCTGCTGTTGCTCAAATTGTTTCGACAGGTTCCACCGGGCGTGAGCCCCGATGTGGAACTGCATCGCGCCCTGGCGGAGGCAGGCAGTGCCAACGTCGCACCGCTGCGGGGCTGGCTGGAAGCGGTCGTCGGCGGCGAGCCGACCACTCTGGGCATGATTCAGGACTTCGCTGCGAACTCCACCGAAGGCTGGACCGCAGCGCTGGCAAGTGTTCGCGAGGCGTTCGATTCCCCCGATACGCCGATCGAAGAACTGCCCGGCGATTTCGCGGGGGACGCGCATCGAATCGGAGCTGCCGTCGCGCACGTGCATTACGACCTGGCCTCGGTGCTGGGCACCGTCGAACGCTCGGTGGAGTCGACCGCCGTCGAGGAGATCCTCGCCCGCATCTCGGGCGTTGCGCGGGTCGTGCCGGAGATCGCTCGATTCATTCCGGCGGCGACTGCCCTGATCTCGCGGGCGGAGGCGTCGAACAGCACCACCGTGCAGCGCATCCACGGCGATCTGCATCTGGGGCAGGTGTTGGGGACTCCCGAGCGGTGGCTGCTCATCGACTTCGAGGGTGAGCCCGCCAAGACCTTGGCCGAGCGTAAGCAGATGGACAGCCCCTTGCGTGACGTCGCCGGAATGCTGCGCTCGTTCGACTATGCCGCCAACCATCTGCTGGTCGATCAGCCCGAGGACCCCTCGATGCGGGAGCGCGCGGACCAGTGGGCCGCGCGCAGCATCGCCTCGTTCTTCGATGGATACGCCTCGGTGGCCGGGCACGATCCGCGGGACGAGGCCGATCTGTTGCGCGCATACGAACTCGACAAGGCCGTCTACGAGGTTCTGTACGAGGCGCGCAACCGGCCGACCTGGTTGTCGTTGCCGATGCGTGCTGTGGAGCGCTTGGTGAGCTGATCGGTGAGCTGGGGGTGCACGTCGACGAGCCTGTCTACGGCAAGTACCGTATTTCCTGACACGGGAGGCAGGACATGAACGGTATCTTGGCAATTTTCGGCATCGCGGTGGTCGTCATCACCATCCTCGTTGTGGTGGTCCTCGTTGCGGTGTTGTTCGTCGCGTCGATCAAGCCCAACAGTCTCAATATCGACCTGGACCGCAAGAAGCGCGCTCGGGAAGAAAGTTCCTCCAAAGCCTGAGATGTCCGTCACGTCCGGGACCGATTCGGTCGTGCTCGGAGTTGTATCGAATCGAAGCGCCGACTGACGCTTCCGGTTCTACAACTGGAGATCTCGTGAGCACTTCGCTGAAAGCCTCGGCCACGGCCGGGCCGTCGGGCTGTTCGCCCCGGATGAAGTCGAGGATGCTCGGAGAGTCGGTTCTCGCTCAGTTCACTCGGTTCGTTGTCGTCGGGGTATCGAGCAACGGTGTGTACGCCCTGTTGTTCGTTGCCCTCGCATCCCTTGGATCGTTCACCGCAAATCTTGCAGGCGTCGGTGCCAGTACCGTCCTGGCCAACGAACTGCACCGCCGTCACACCTTTCATGCGACCGGCAGGGTCGGCTGGTTTCAGGCACAGTGGGAAGCCGGCGGGCTCGCTCTGATCGGTCTCGGTCTGAGTACCGCCTCACTGGCCGCGATGCACGTTCTCTTTCCGGGCGCACCGGCCTATGCCCAGGTTGTGGTGGTGATCGCTGTCAGCGGTCTTTTCGGTGCCGCCCGATTCCTCGCGCTTCGCGGTTGGGTCTTCCGCACACCGAACTTCTCGGGTATCGAACCTGCCCGACAATGACCTGTGACGTCGCACCACGCGGTGTCGGCGTCGGTTGCTACGTCTAACAGATTCTCGGCGAGGCTCCACACCCGTCGGATTCTTGGCTCTAGGCTCGTGAGCTGACGTCGATGCGAGGAGACATGCCAATGGCGAGGGATCTGACACAGCTCGAGCTTCTGCAGGAGCTGGTACCCACTGCCGAAGACAACGTGAACCGTCACATCACGATGGCACGCGAATGGCATCCCCACGACTACGTGCCGTGGGACGAAGGCCGCAACTTCGCCGCCCTCGGTGGCCAGGACTACGACCCGGAGCAGTCCAAGCTCTCCGACGTCGCCCAAGCCGCGATGATCACCAACCTGCTCACCGAGGACAACCTGCCCTCCTACCACCGTGAGATCGCCGAGAACTTCTCCCGCGACGGCGCCTGGGGCACCTGGGTGGGCCGGTGGACCGCCGAAGAGAACCGCCACGGCATCGTCATGCGCGACTACCTCGTCGTCACCCGCGGCGTCGACCCCGTCGCCCTCGAAGAAGCCCGCATGATCCACATGACCAACGGCTACGCCTCCCCCGCCGGAACACAGGTCGGACTACTGCACTCGGTCGCGTACGTCACCTTCCAGGAACTCGCCACCCGCGTCTCGCACCGCAACACCGGCAAGGTCTGCGACGACCCGATCGCCGACCGGATGCTCCAGCGCATCGCCGCCGACGAGAACCTGCACATGATCTTCTACCGCAACATCACCGGCGCAGCGATGGACATCTCCCCCGACCAGACGCTGCAGGCCGTCTCGGACATCGTGATGAACTTCGTCATGCCCGGTGCCGGGATGCCGAACTTCCGCCGCAACGGTGTGCTCATGGCCAAGCACGGTATCTACGATCTGCGTCAGCACCTCGAAGACGTCGTCTGGCCGGTGCTGCGCAAGTGGAACGTCTTCGAGCGCAACGACTTCACCGCCCGCGGAGAGAACAAGCGCGAAGAACTCGCCGCGTTCCTCGAAGACCTCGAACGCCAAGCCACCAAGTTCGAGGAAATGCGAGACCGCTCCCTCGCCCGCGAACGCGCCAAGGCCGAAGCACGCGCGTCGTAAGTTTCCCAGGTGAACGGAACTTCGTAGTCCGCTACGAAGTTCCGTTCACATAGGGTGTGGTGTGAACGAATTCTGGGACCGCATCTCCGCGGTGAGTCCTGATCCGCCGGTGTGGATCGTCCAAGTTGCGGCTCTTGTTGCACTCGTCATCGTCGTGTTGCCGCAGACGTGGCGGATCGCGCGCAACGTGGTCACCATTGCGCACGAGGGCGCGCACCTGTTCGTCGCGCTGATCACCGGCCGGCAGCTGATGGGGTTGCGCCTGCATTCCGATACCTCCGGCGTCGCGATCTCGAAGGGCAAGCCCACCGGTGTCGGCGTCATCGCCATGACTTTTGCTGGCTATGTCGGGCCGTCGCTACTCGGCCTCGGTGCCGCCTTGGTGCTCGGGACCCAACATGCGGTGGCGGTACTGTGGATCGGCGTGATCTCGATTGCGTTGATGCTGTTGATGATTCGCAACATCTACGGCTTGCTGTCACTCGTCGTCGTCGGCGCTGCTCTGTTCGTCGTGTCCTGGTGGGGTACGGGTGAACAGCAGGTCGCGGCGGCGTATTTCATCACGTTCTTCCTGCTGATCGCCGGTCCGCGGCCCGTTCTCGAACTCCAGAAATCCCGCAGTGCCGGACGGGCGCGGGACTCGGATGCCGATCAGCTCGCCCGACTGACCTTTCTGCCCGGCATCGTCTGGGTCGGGCTGTTCCTGCTCGTCACCGTCGGCTCACTTGCATTGGGCGCGTGGCGCATTCTCGTTCCGGTGCAGTGACGGTAGGTCAGCTGTCGGTCTGCTGATTCGTCGTCAACGACCCCACCAGTCGCGCTATGCGATCTGCGCGGGTCCGAGGTCTTGCAGCGTTGTCGATCGGCATCAACAACTGACGCCGTTCGCTCGCACGCGTTCGCTCCCATGCGGCCGTGCAGTGTGCGTCTTCCATCGCTCGAGCCAGGTCCTCGGGGACCGGCACCAGATCGGGGTCGGCCGGCGCGAATTCGCACGACACCAGATCACCGGCAGCCACGCCCAGTCGGCGCTGTAGCTCCGCGCCGATGTAGACGAAGGATCCGGTCATCACATCCGGATCTGCTTTGTTGAGACCGAGGTTGACACTCGACCCGTCGATCCACCCGTAGATCCGGCGAGTCGGCCACCGCTCCGCTGCTTCGGCCAAGTCTGCTGGGATGCAGATGATCGTGTAAGTGTTCCTGCCCCAGGTCAAGGGTTCGAGAACACCGTCGAACCGTATGTGATCACTCACGGATGCCTCGCATCGTCGACACGCCATCGATGGGAATTCCGCCCACAGTCGCAGCATAATCGAGTGACGTCTCCGAGACGGGGACGGATTTCGGAGCCGACGAACGAAGGGGTGCGCATGACCGTCATGGACGACGCACCGAGAGTGCATGCCGAGACTCGTGCGCAGTGGCGGACTTGGCTGGCCGCCCATCACGGAACTGCGGAATCCGCGTGGCTGGTGTCGTGGAAGAAGGCCACTGGGAAACCGGCGATCAGCTACGACGACGCCGTCTTGGAAGCACTCGCGGTGGGGTGGGTCGACAGTCGACCCCGCAAGCTGGACGACGAGCGAACCATGTTGTATTTCTCGCCCCGGAAACCCGCGAGTGCGTGGTCCCGTCCGAACAAGATTCGCATCGAGACCCTTCGCGAAGCAGGCCTGATGTTTCCGGCGGGGGAGCGAGCCGTCGAGGCTGCCGTGGCCAACGGAGCATGGACCGTACTCGACGAGGTCGAGGATCTGATCGTTCCCGAGGATCTCTCGGCCGCTTTCGCCGAATACGCAGGCTCGGAAAGCAATTGGACCAAGTTTCCGCCGTCCGCGCGTCGAGGGATTCTGGAGTGGATCGTCACCGCGAAACGGGCCGAGACCCGAGCCGCGAGAGTGCAGGAGACCGCTCGGCTCGCTTCGATCGGCGAGCGGGCGGCTCGATGGCAACCGAAGCGCGTCATGGACGACGACAACGGCCGATGACCGTCACGGTCGAAGCGACCCTCGAAAGAGTATGTCCAGCAGTTGGTGTCGCGCCTCCATCGGGGACATCAATTTTTTCAGAACGTGAGGCGTCATCGAAGTGATCCCCGCGATGACGAGGCCCGCCAGTAAGTCGACATCCACATCGGCCCGCAGCCGTCCCTGTCCGTGCAGAATCTGCAGCAGGCTGCGCACATCTGTGCGGAAGCGCTCGACATGTTCGGTGACCGACTGTGGCGGTGATCTCAGCGCGGCAGCCGTGAGCAGTGCCCTCGTCGGAGATTCGACGAAATAGGTCAGTTGCAGGTCGATGTAGTTCTCCAACAATGCGATCGGGTCAGATCCGGCATCCGCGTCGAGCACGCCCTGAAGCCGTGAATCGACCTTCGCTACCTCCTGCACGACCCAGGCGTCGAGTATGCGAGACACGTTGGGGAAGTAGCTGTACAGCGTCGGTCTCGAGACCTTCGCGCGGACAGCGACGGCCGACATGGTGACGCGACCGGTGCCCTGATGGTCGGCCAATTCGATCGCGGCAGAGATGATCCGTTCGCGCGCGGACACCTCGCTGTCTTTCGCCACAGACGCCCTCCGCCCGCTCCTTGTCACTAGCCTTACAACCTGTAAGGCTAGTGGGTATGGCACACACACCGAACTCGGGCCCGGACTCCGCCCACGGCGAGTCGGGGTCTTCGTCGACCACGGCAGAACACACACTCGCACCGGACAGGCTGCGTCGTCTCCGCATCTGGAACATTTCCCTGTCGGCGCTTCATGCGATTCAGGCCGTTGTGGTTCTCGTCATCGCATCCGACTTCGCTATCGACCTGACCACCGCGTACCCCGCCGGACCCCCGGGAACCCGGGTCCCGGAGGCCCAGGCGGCGTTCGCGGTTTCCATCGGAATCGCCGTCGCAGTCTTCCTTGTGCTGGCGGCGGTGGACCACTTCGTCACCGGGGTACCGCTGCGAAAAGCATACGAGCGCAACCTCTCTCGCGGCATCAACCCGTTCCGGTGGCTCGAGTACAGCGTCAGTGCCACAATCATGGTCATTCTTATCGCCCTCTACGCCGGCATCACCCAGGTCACCGCCATCATCGCGATCATCGGTGCCAACGTCGCCATGATCCTGTTCGGCTGGCTCCAGGAACGCTCCAACCCGCCCGGGGGCCGGCCTGATCTCACCGCGTTCTGGTTCGGTTGCATCGCCGGCGCGGCACCCTGGGTAGCGATCACCGTGAACCTCGTCGGGGCCTCGGAAGTCCCCTCGTTCGTGTACGGAATCTTCTTCTCGTTGTTCATCTTCTTCATGAGCTTCGCCGCCAACCAGTGGCTGCAGTACCGAGGGGTCGGACCGTGGAAGGACTACGTGTTCGGCGAGTTCGTATACCTCGTCCTCAGTCTCGCCGCGAAGTCTGCTCTGGCGTGGCAGATCGTGGCCGGATCCCTCGCTTGATCGGACGGAGCAGAAACCAGCATCCGCGACACTTCGATGACGTCGTCCTGATCACCGGCGCGACATCCGGTATCGGTGCCGGACTCGCCACCCGATTTCACGCGCGCGGTGCCCAAGTCGTTGTCACCGGCCGCGACCGCACCCGACTGAGCTCCATGGCCGCCGAACACCCTGGCATGATGCCGGTCGTCATGGACGTCGCAGACCCGGAATCCGTGCGCCGCGCCATGAACGACATCGAATCAGCGCAACCACACGTCACCACTCTGATCAACAACGCCGGAGTTCAGCGCCCACTGGACTTCTCGGCGAAGGAGTTACCGGCGATCACCGACATCGCCGCCGAGATCGCAACCAACTTCACCGGACTCGTGGACGTCACCTCGACCGCGTTGCCTCTCCTGCGCCGAGCCCCTCGCGCACGGGTGGTGCACGTGGGCTCCGGTCTCGGCTTCGTTCCACTCACGGCCGCTCCCGTGTATTCCGCGACCAAAGCGGCCGTGCACTCGTTCGCCGTGAGCCTGCGTCATCAGTTGCGTTACAGCAACATTCAAGTTGTGGAACTCATCCCGCCGGTGGTCGACACGCCGCTACACCGCAGCATGCAGGCTGCGCCGCCGATGGCGATGCCATTGGACAAGTTCCTCGACTCGGTGATGGCCGGACTCGACAGCGGGGGCGACGAGATTGCGATCGGACTGGGTCGAGTGTCGATCATCGGATCACGGCTTGCCCCGTCGATCCTGCTCAGGCTCATCAATCGAGACAGTCCGCCCCCCTAGAACACCACCCACAGCAGCGACGCGAGTGCGAATATCGCGAGACCGAGTGTCGTTTCCATGACGGTCCATGTCTTGAGCGTCGTCTTCTCGTCCATGCCGAAGAAGCGGCTGACGAGCCAGAAGCCGGAATCGTTGACGTGAGAGAGAACGGTTGCTCCGGCAGCGAGTGCGAACACCAGCAGCGCGATCTTGAAGTTGCTCAGATCCAGCTCGGCCACCTGGGTCGAGATCAGTCCGGCCGTGGTGGTCAATGCGACGGTCGCCGAACCCTGCGCGACGCGAAGAGCGGTGGCGATCAGGAAGGCCTGCAGCAGGATCGGCAGTCCGAGGCCGGACAGCGAGGTGGTGAGCGACTGTCCGATCCCGCTGGCCCGCAGCACTCCGCCGAACATGCCGCCGGCACCGGTGATCAGGATGATCGAGCAGATCGGTCCGAGGGCCTGGTCCATGTACTTGGCACCGTCGGCCACCGGGAAGCGTCCGGGCGCGAGGATGAACAGGGCCAGCAGCAAGGTGATCAGCAGCGCGATGGGCGTCTGGCCGATGAGAGTCAGGGCAGCCGCCCAGGTTTCGTCGCCGGTCAGCACACCGGAGGTGGTCAGTGTGTTGACGACAGTGTTGAGCGAGATGAGCACCAGTGGCGTCAAGAGAATGAACAGCACTGCGGCGAACTTCGGGGCCGGGTCGCGGAGCGCGGCCATTTCCTTGTCGTGTTCCTCGGAGTTCTGCGACCCGTCTGCGAAGAGGTCTGCAGGCATGGTGACGAATCGTTTTCCGAGCTGGGTGCCGACGAGGTAGGAGCCGACGAACCAGGCGACGACGGCGACGGGAACGCCGATGAGCAGTACCGATCCGATGTCTCCGCCGAGCAGTTCGGTGGCAGCGACCGGGCCGGGGTGCGGTGGGACGATGGCGTGCATCGCGGCGAACGCGCCTGCCGTCGGGAGTGCGTAGAGCAGGACCGAGCCGCCGAACCGTCTGGCGACCGTGAAAATTATGGGTAGAAAGACCACGAGACCGGCGTCGAAGAAGATGGGGAAGCCGAAGATGAGTGCGGCGACACCGAGTGCAAGTGGTGCCCGTTTGGCTCCGAACCGGTTGATCAGGGTATCGGCCAATACTTGAGCGCCACCGGTGATTTCGAGCAGTCTGCCGACCATGACGCCGAGGGCGACCAGTAGCGCCACCGAGCCGAGGGTCGAACTGAAGCCCGAGAGCAGTGCCGACGGCACGTCTGCAAGTGGGATTCCCGCGGCGACGGCGGTGAGGGCGCTGACCAGGACCAGGGAAACGAAGGCGTGCAGTTTCACCTTCATGATCAGGAAGAGCAGGATTGCGACGGCCGCGGCAGCGATCAGCAGCAGCGCCGTCGTGCCGTAGGCCGGTTCGATCGGATCCATCGGTGTACCTCGTTCGCTCGACTCGAATTTCGACCATAACGGACAGTCGTGACGTCGCGCGGGGTAACGAGCGCCGGTTGTCGGTCGGCGGTGGGAGTGTGGAGTACCGTGCGGGTATGAGTGATGGGGATCACGTAGTGGGTGGGGATCGTTCCGAAGAGCCGTCGAAGGAGCAGTTGCGCGAGCAGGCACAGCGCTACGCAGCGGCGGCCCGGCTGAAGATGAAGGAGCGGCGCGAAAAGGCGTCCGGGGGACTCGGAGCCATAGTTGCCGAACGCGCGGGCGGTTGGGACCTCGACGATCAGAACACCGTGGCGATGGACCGTCAGCAGAAGCTCTGGAACGGGGTGATGGACCGCTACTTCCGGATGGAGATCGACGGGTGGGAGACCATTCCCGAGTCGCCGGTTCTCGTCGTCGGCGTGCATTCGGGTGCGCCGTTCGTGTGGGATGCGTGGACCGTTGGTGCCCAGTGGTGGCGACACTTCGGCGAGAAGCGCATTCTGCACGGCACTGCGCACGACGCCCTGATGGCGTTTCCGTTGATCGGCAAAGTTTTTCGATCCATGGGTGTTCTTCCGGCGGCGCCGGACTCGATGTCGACGGCGCTGGCCGAGGGCCGAGACGTCATCGTGTGGCCGGGCGGTGAGGTCGATTCGTTGCGGCCCTGGAGCAAGCGCGACGAGGCGACTCTCGGTGGCCGAACCGGCTTCATCAAGCTCGCCATCCGGATGGGCGTACCCATCGTTCCGGTCGCGACAGTCGGAGGGGCCGACGCCATGCCGGTACTCATTCGCGGCGACAAGCTGTCGAAAGCGTTGAAGCTGGACAAGATTGCGCGGTTGAAGGTCTTTCCCATCGCGATCTCGCTTCCATGGATCATTGCGCCGGCGGCGCTACCGCAGATTCCTTTGCCCGCGAAGATTCGTACCCGATTCATGCCGCCGATCGAACTCGACCACGATCCGGCACGGTGCGACGACGAGGCTTATGTAGACGCGAAGTACGAGGAGGTGCGCTCGAGCATCCAATCCGGGATGGATGCCTTGGCCCGCAAGCGGAAGTTCCCTGTCTTCGGCTGATTTCGGCTCACCTGGCAACGCGGACCGAAGCTGACCGCGATCGTTCCTAACGTCTTCGTCGTACGGATTCACTCAGTGCGACGAGGGGCGTCACAGATGATCGAAACATCGGGATTGACCAAGACTTTTCGGCAGGGCAAGAAGACCGTGGAGGCGGTGCGCGGCATCGATCTGACGATCGGTGAGGGTGAGCTGGTGGCTCTGCTCGGCCCGAACGGGGCCGGCAAGTCGACGACTCTGCGCATGTTGACGACGTTGCTCGAACCGACGTCGGGCTCGGCGCGGATCGCCGGATTCGATGTGGCGAAGGACCGGGACAGTGTTCGACGCAGTCTCGGCTACGTCGGCCAGGGCAACGGTGCGGGGCACAATCAGCGCGTCCGAGACGAACTGGTGGTGCAGGGGTTGTGCTACGGCATGACGCGTCGACGATCACGCACTCGCGCAGACGAATTGATCGAGGCACTCGAACTCGGCGAGCTCGCGGCTCGCACTGTGTCCACGCTGTCCGGTGGGCAGCGGCGTCGACTCGACATCGCGTTGGGGTTGGTGCACCGGCCATCGTTGCTGTTTCTCGACGAACCGACCACGGGTATGGACCCGCAGAGCCGAGCAAATCTCTGGGATCACATTCTGCGGCTCAGAAGGGAGATGGGCACCACCATCGTGCTCACCACGCACTACCTCGACGAGGCCGATTCGATGGCCGAGCGGGTGATCGTCGTCGATCGCGGCACCGTCATCGCCGACGACACCGCCACGGCACTCAAATCGGAGCTGGCCGGTGACCTGATCGTCCTCACCGTGTCCGACGCGTCGGCGCTGAGTGCGCTCCTCGTCGGTGCTGCCGGGGTCAGAGACGTGACGGTTGCGGGTTCGCGGTTGAACATTCGGGTCGAGCGGGCCGAGGTGGTTCTTCCGGATCTCCTGCGGCTCAGCGAGTCTCATGGAATCACGGTGCACACGGCAGACATGACGCGACCTACACTCGATGATGTGTTCCTCGGCCTCACCGGGCGCAGTCTTCGTGAGAGCGCCGCAGCGGGCAACCCCGATATCGACAACACTGCCCTCGAAACCGCAGGCGCGGCAGGAGAACTCCGATGAACGTACTCTCTGGAAGTGTCTTGGTGATGGGCCGCGAATTGCGGCCGATGGTGCGCGATCCGTTCACCGTCATCTTCAGTCTCGTGCAGCCGCTGATCCTGCTGGCGCTGTTCGGCCCGCTTCTCACCGAGGTCCCGGGTCTCGGCAGCGGCAACGTGTGGGACTGGTTCGTTCCGGGGGTGCTTGCAATGATCACCATCTTCGGAACGTCGATGACGGGCTCGAACCTGCTGGCCGAATTGCAGCAGGGTTCGCACGAACGGATGTTGGTGACGCCGCTGCCGAGGTCGTCTCTGCTCGTCGGTCGCGCGTTCAAGGAAATGGTGCCGCTGGCCGCTCAAGCCGTGCTGATCGTCCTGGTGGCACTGCCGCTCGGGTTGTCGGTGAATCCCGTCGGCGCGGTCGTGGGTATCGTGCTGCTCGGTGTGTTCGGTGTCGGGCTCGGCGCATTGTCCTACACGCTGGCTCTCGCTGTGCGCGGGCAGGATTGGGTGTTCTGGTCCATCCAGCAGACATTGATGTTCCCCCTGCTCATCCTCTCGGGCACCATGCTTCCGCTGACCGCAGCCCCGGGATGGATGCAGTTCTTGGTGAACATCAACCCACTCGGGTATCTGGTCGATGCCGAACGTGCACTGTTCGCGGGCGAGTTCACCGGTTCGACGGTGACGGCAGGTGTCGTTGCGGCCGCGGCCACCGCGGCAGTCGGACTTGCCGTCGGGATCCGGGCTATGGGCTCTTCGCGGGTGTGAGGCTAAGCTCGCGTCATGGATCGGCCTGCGGTAATTCTCGAAAACGATGTGACCGTGTACGACTTCTACCTGCGCCACCAGCAGAATCGTCAGGTCGCGAGGTTGGCGTACGCCACCTTGGCCAGGCGCTTCCGCCCGCGGGTGTCGTATCCCGACGGTGCCCGTGAGGAATTGCGTCGTCTGGTCTATGACAACACCAGGCTGCTCATCGCCGTCAATCATCTGACCGAGAACGATCCCTACACCCTCGCAGCGGCGGCCTGGGCATCGCCGCTGCGTCCGGTGATCGGGCGTACGAGGGTATTGGCCAAGGACGAATTATTCCAGGAACCCAAGCAGCGCAAGCGAATCGACATGATGGGCGGCATCCCGGTCTTCCGTGGGAAGAATCATGGAATGCGCGCAGTCAGCGCTGCAGGTAACCGCATGATGGATGTCAGTGCCGAGCGCATGAAGCGGGGCGACGACCTCGCAGTGTTCCCCGAGGGCACCTGCAACCTGGAGGATCCGACGACGGTGCAGCACGTCGGCAGCGGCATCGGCCACATCGCGCTGCGGGCACGCAAGCTCGGCGTCGAGCCGGTGCTGGTCTGTATCGGGTTGAGCTACGGTCCTGGCACGCCGAAGGTGAAGCAGGCGAGCGTCTACATCGATACGCCCATCACCGAATTGCCCGAGAAGCCGATCGATTTCACTCGGGTGGTGGCGGAGGGAATGCAGAAGGCACTCGACGGGGCAGTCGCCGCGTACTGACGGAGCTAGCGCGATCGCTTGGCGGGGCGGTGTGTCAGCGCGTCGAAAACGCCCGAGATGATGGCTGCAACTTTGCGGCCCTTCTCTCGCTCGAACAGGGTGATCGTGGCGGCCCGTTCGGCGAGAGCGAGCAGGTGCCCGAACAGCCCGTGGTCGTAGGGTTTGAGCGATTTCGGGGATCGGCGGTGTTTGATCGCGTAGTACACGATGTCGCGAGCCATTGTGTAAAGCCGGCGGCTCGAGTAGTTGTAGGTCGTGAACCGCCAGTGCACTCGGCCCGCACCGAATTCGTGCTGGATGCTCGCGGCGGTATCGCGCACGATCGTGTACCCGGCCATTCTCAGGCGTAGGCAGAACTCGAAGTCGACGTAATCGACAAACATTTGTTCGTCGTAGCCTTCGACCACGGACCACGCCGTCACGTTGCAGAGGGACCCAGAGGTGATGCAGGCATCCACCTCGTAGACAGTGGGACCCGTGGGGTCCGAGCCGGACCGGACATTGGGATCGAGGATATTCGAGCACACGATTCCGACTCGGTCGCCGGTTCGGCTCATCAGTACGTCGATCATGTTCGTGCTGCACACCGAATCTTGATCCAGTAACAGAACCCACTGTGCCTCATCGGCAGCGGCGTTCTCGACGATGATGTTCAGGGCCGCTGCTATGCCGTGATTCTCGAGGCGTTCGATGACAACGACGTTCCGATAGCGCTCCGTCAGTCGACGGATTTCGTCGATGTTGCTGGAATTGTTGTCGATGACTCGGACGATATCGACTTGATCGACTATCGCGTCGAGGTTCTCCTCGAGCCTGGCCACATCGGGATTGAACGTGACGATTCCCGCAGCGATTGTCATCTACAGCTCTCCGTAATGTGCCGTTCGCACGACACCGGGGGTGCGAGGGTAGTCGAGAGACGAAAGTACCGCAGAGTGACCGCGGCAGGGCAGTTGCCCGTCGGCCGTGGGCTCGGCCTGATACAAACAGGTGACAGGTAATTCGGATCGGCGTCTTCGTAGGAGATATTCGTGAGTGATCAGATCAAGACGGCCATCGTCACCGGTAGTGCGCGTGGAATCGGCGCAGCGGTGGCGAAACGGCTGGCCAAGGACGGGTTCGGAGTAGCCGTGGTGGACCTCGATGAGGCCGCATGCAGCGACACTGTCGGTGCCATTGCGGCCGCAGGCGGGCAGGCGGTGGCCATCGGAGCCAACGTCGCCGACGAGGAATCGGTCCAGACCGCGGTCGATCGCATCGCGAGCGAGTTCGGTGCGCCGACCGTGCTGATCAACAACGCCGGTATCACTCGCGACAATTTGCTGTTCAAGATGACGGTGCAGGACTGGGATTCCGTACTCGGCGTGCACCTGCGTGGGTCGTTCCTTATGACCCGCGCGGTGCAGAAGCACATGATCGACGCCAAGTGGGGCCGAATCGTCAACCTGTCGAGCACGTCCGCCCTCGGTAACCGTGGACAGGCCAACTACTCCGCCGCCAAGGCCGGTATGCAGGGATTCACCAAGACCCTCGCTATCGAGCTCGGCAAGTTCGGCGTCACCGCCAACGCCATTGCCCCTGGGTTCATCGAGACCGAAATGACAGCGGCGACTGCAGAACGCGTCGGAATGCCGTTCGAGGACTTCAAAGCTGCTGCAGCGTCGCAGATTCCGGTCAATCGTGTCGGACACCCCGACGACATCGCGCATCTGGCCTCGTTCTTCGTCAGCGAGGGTGCCGGCTTCATCTCGGGTCAGGTCGTCTACGCCGCTGGTGGTCCGAAAGACTGATCTCTCCAGATGCGTCAATGGACCATTCACGAGCCCAGACGGGTGTGAATGGTCCATTCACGCGGTTCGACGGGCCACCGACTACGGCAGGATCGAGTCGACGTAACCTCCGTCGACTCGTAGTGCACCACCGGTGGTCGCGGAGGCTTGTTCCGAGCTCAGGTACACGATCATGTTGCCGATTTCCTTCGGCTCGATCAGCCGTCCGATGAGCGACTGCGGACGGTGTTCCTTCATGAAATTCGCCTGAGCCTCGTCCCACGGCAGTTCGTCGCCGACGAGTTCTGCGACGAACTGCTCGACGCCCTCGGTGTGGGTGGGTCCGACGATGACCGAGTTGACGGTAACCCCTTTCCCTGCAGCAGCTTTCGCGAATCCGCGGGTCACCGCGAGCAGGGCGGTCTTCGTCATTCCGTAGTGGATCATTTCCTCGGGAATGACGACCGCGGAATCGCTGCAGATGTTCTGGATTCGGCCCCAGCCGGCTTCGGTCATCGCTGGTAGATACGTGCGGATGAGCCGGATGGCGGACAGTACGTTCACCTCGAAGTAGCGACGCCATTCGTCGTCGTCGATCTCGAGAGCCGGCTTGGCTCCGAAGATTCCGAGGTTGTTCACCAGAATGTCGACCACCGGGACCTTGGCGAGCAGTGTTTCGACTCCTTCGGCCGTCGCGAGATCTGCCGCTACGACGATCACTCGTGCGCCGGGTATCTCGGTGAGGAGTTGTTGCTCGGCCGCATCGAGTGCGGCTGCGCTGCGTCCGTTGAGTACGACACGCGCACCGGCACGGGCCAATTCGGTGGCAATCGCCAGTCCGATGCCTTGGCTGGAGCCGGAGATCAATGCGGTTCGGCCGTCGAGGTCGATGTTCATGGAGCCTCCCAATGTTGTGGAACGACTCCAGTGTGCGCCTCCTCGAAGATGTGAATGGTCCATTCACCGGCCCTGACGGGGGTGAATGGACCATTCACGCAGAATCGAGCGCCACTACGAATACGTGTAGAAACCCTTGCCGGTTTTGCGGCCCAGCATTCCCGCGTCCACCATGCGCTGCAGCAGGGGCGGCGGCGCGTAGTGCGGTTCGCGGAACTCGGCGTACAGCGATTCGGCCACCGCGAGGGTGACGTCGAGGCCGACGGTGTCGGTCAGACGCAGCGGACCCATGGGGTGAGCGCAGCCGTTCACCATGCCCTCGTCGATGTCCTCCGCACTCGCGAATCCGGACTCGAGCATGCGGATGGCCGAGACCATGTACGGGATGAGCAACGCGTTGACGATGAAACCGGCGCGATCACCGGCGCGAATCGTCTTCTTGCCCAGGGTGTTGCCCGCGTAATCCGTCACCGCGGATACTGTCTCTTCGCTGGTGAGCAGACTGACGACGATCTCCACCAACGGCAGCACCGGCACGGGGTTGAAGAAGTGCACCCCGACCACCTTGTCGGGACGCTTCGTTGCGTTGGCCATCTTGATGACCGGGATCGACGAGGTGTTCGTGGCCAGGATTCCCTCGGGCTTGACGATGGAATCGAGCTTGCCGAACAGTTCGAGTTTGAGCGATTCGATCTCCGGTGCCGCCTCGACCACAAGGTCGCGGTCTGCGAAATCGTTGATGTCGAGCGTCAACGTGATTGCAGCACGGGCCTTCTCGGCCGCGTCGGATTCGATGCGGCCGGACTTGACGGCGCGAGCGAAGGACTTGTCCAGGCGGGCTTCTGCGGCGTCGGCCGTCGCCTGGCTCGTTTCGAGGATCAGCACGGAACTGCCGGAGCGAGCACACATTTCGGCGATACCGGCACCCATGGTGCCGCCGCCGATGACGCCTACGAGTTCGATATCGCTCATTTGAGCAGCGCCCGCGACATGACGACACGCTGAATCTGGTTGGTGCCCTCGTAGATCTGGGTGATCTTGGCGTCGCGCATCATGCGCTCGACCGGGAAGTCGGTGGTGTATCCGGCACCGCCGAAGAGCTGAACGGCGTCGGTTGTCACTTCCATGGCCACGTCGGAAGCGAAGCACTTCGCTGCCGCGGAGATGAATCCCAGGTTCTTCTCACCGCGCTCGGCGCGAGCCGCGGAGCTGTAGACCATCAGACGAGCGGCTTCGACCTTCATCGCCATGTCGGCGAGCATGAACTGCACGGCCTGGAAGCTCGAGATCGCGTTGCCGAACTGCTTGCGGTCCTTGGTGTATGCGATGGCTGCGTCGAGGGCGCCCTGTGCCAGACCGACGGCCTGTGCGCCGATGGTGGGGCGCGTGTGGTCGAGCGTTTCCAGCGCAGTCTTGAAGCCCGTGCCGGGATCGCCGATGATGCGATCGCCGGGGATCTTGCAGTTCTCGAAGTACAGCTCGGTGGTGGGCGAGCCCTTGATGCCGAGCTTCTTCTCTTTCGGGCCGATGCTGAAGCCCTCGTCGTCGATGTGCACGATGAACGACGAGATGCCGTTGGCACCCTTGTCGGGATCGGTCACGGCCATGACCGTGTACCACTCGGACTTGCCACCGTTGGTGATCCAACACTTGGCACCGTTGAGGATCCAGTCGTCACCATCGGCCTTGGCTCGGGTTCGCATAGCGGCGGCGTCGGATCCGGCTTCGCGCTCGGACAGGGCGTACGAGGCCATCGCGCCACCAGCGAGCGACGGCAGGACCTGCTTCTTGAGCTCCTCGGAGCCCTTGAGGATCAGGCCCATCGTGCCGAGCTTGTTGACGGCGGGGATCAGCGAGGACGAGCCGCAGACGCGCGCGACCTCTTCGATGACGATGCAGGCCGCGACCGAATCGGCACCCTGACCGTCGTATTCCTCGGGAACGTGGATGGCATTGAAGCCGGAAGCGTTGAGGGCCTTCAAGGCCTCTTCCGGGAAGCGTGAGTCCTCGTCGACCTCTTTGGCGTACGGAGCGATCTCCTTCTCCGAGAGTGCCCGAATGGCGGCACGCAGTTCGTTGTGCTCCTCGGGCGATTGGTACAGATCGAAGTCGGGATTTCCGGCCATATCGGCCACGCTCCTTGAATGTAGGGGGTCGGCACTACCCAATCAGGGCACTCAGTGCCAAGGATGCAACCATCCTACGTCCGCAGCCCGCTGGTTTCAAGGACAGGTCCACGTTATGCGGCACTGAGTGCCACCTCTCGGGTTAGTCAGTCTGTTGTGTGATCGGCCAAGGCGTCGACGACTTTGGCGACGGACACGCCCCGCGGAAACGAGGCGACGACGATCTCGCCGTGGAATTGCGCACGTACATGCGCCAACGCAGTCCGCAGGTCGCTGACGGACGTGGGCAGGCCGTCGCGAATCATCCGTCGGAGGATGTAGTTGTGCGTTGCGGTCACCGAGGCCGAGAACTGCAGAATTTCCAAGTGCGAATGATTCGGCCGCACTCGCTGCAGATATTCGACGAAGAGTCGGTCGTAGCGAAACACGGTGACGATCTCTCGATCGCGCAGCGCAGGGTTGCGGTGCACCACCTGGTAGCGCAGGCGCGACATCTCGATCCAGTCGGAGAATCGCTCGTACACCTGCTGCGCGGCGTCGCATACCGCCTGCCAGGGATCGCCTTCGTTCGAGTCGAGGAATGCGCCCGCCTGCTCGAGCAGGATTTCGTGATCGGCGAAGACAACGTCTTCTTTGGCGCGGAACTGACGAAAGAACGTCCGTCGCGAGATTCCGGCGGCTCCGGCGATGTCGTCCACCGTCGTCGACTCGTAGCCCTTGACCGAGAAGAGGTCGAGAGCCGCCGTGGCCACGGTGAGCCTGAAGTCGGTGGATTCGTCGGGTTCTCCGCGCATGTCAGTGAAGGTAGCGGAGTTTCGGCGAGGGCAGGGAGGGCACTCGTCGCGTGAGCTGATTGCTAGTGTTCGCAAGTAGCCTGCTGCGCGGCGGTGGGTGGCACGGAGGGACGTCATGGTCACGGATTCGAGTCGACCGCTGTACCGAATGAAGGCCGACTTCTTCAAGACGTTGGCTCATCCCGCACGCATTCGAGTGCTGGAGTTGTTGAGCGAACGCGAACACGCGGTGTCCGAGATGCTGCTGGAGGTGGGCATCGAACCGGCGAATCTGTCGCAGCAGTTGTCGATTCTGCGACGCGCAGGTCTCATCGAGGGGACTCGCGAGGGGTTGTCCGTGACGTACACGCTGACGTCGCCGAAAGTGGCAGACCTCCTGGTGGTGGCCCGAGAGATTCTGTCCGGGGTAGTGGCCAACCAGGTCGAACTGCTGGACGGCGAGTCCGGATCGCGCACCTGACCTGACGGTCCGGAACGGTGTCGAGCGTCTCCCTGTTGTCTTGATTCATTACTTGCTAAACTTAGCAATCAGGTAGATCAGGTTCGATGAGTTGTCAGGAAGCGTCGCATGTCCGAACCGACGAAACACACCCGCACGAACGACGCACTGACGGCTGTGTCCGCACTCCTGCCCCAGTGGAGCGAGTGGAAGCCCGCGTTCCGCGCACCGGGCGCGGATCTGTTGGCAGGCCTGATCGTGGCACTGGTCGCGTTGCCTCTGGCCCTCGGATTCGGCGTCAGTACCGGGCTGGGTGCCGCGGCGGGTCTGACGACGGCGATCATCGCGGGAGTCGTGGCCGCGGTGTTCGGCGGATCACGGTTTCAGGTCTCGGGTCCCACCGGTGCCATGACTGTGGTGCTCGTGCCGATCGTCGCCGAGTGCGGGCCGACCGGAGTGCTCGCCGTCGGATTGATGGCCGGGGTCATCCTGCTCGCCCTTGCCGTTGCGGGCGTCGGCCGAGCTGTGCGGTACATGCCCGCACCCGTCATCGAGGGTTTTACCGCCGGAATCGCCGTTGTCATTGCACTGCAACAGGTTCCATCGGCACTGGGTGTCACCGATGCCGAGGGTGAGAAGGTGTGGCAGTCCGCGTTCGACGCCGCCCGTTCGTTCGTCTCGCACGCGAGCGTCCTGACGCCCACCGTGGCTGTTGCCGTCGCGATCGTCATGCTCGTCGGCGGCCGGTTCGCTCCCAAGGTTCCGTTTTCGCTCGTCGCGGTGGCCGCAGCAACGGTGGCCACCCAGCTGTTCGACCTCGACATCGCCACGATCGGCACGATTCCGTCGTCGTTGTCCGCCCCTGATCTGAGCTTCTTTCACATCGGTGACGTCACGGCACTGCTGGCTCCAGCGTGTGCCGTCGCCGCGCTGGCGGCCTTGGAATCGTTGCTGTCCGCCACTGCCGCGGACTCGATGGGCGTCGGCGCACGACACAACCCCGACAGAGAGTTGTTCGGACAGGGTCTTGCGAACATCGCCGCTCCCTTGTTCGGTGGGATTCCCGCCACCGGAGCCATCGCACGGACTGCGGTCAACGTCCGATCCGGGGCCCGTACCAGGCTCGCAGCCCTCGTCCACGCCGTGATTCTCGCCGCGATCATGTATTCCGCCGCCGGGCTCGTGGCCCACATCCCGCTCGCGGCCCTGGCCGGGGTGCTGCTGGCGACCACGGTGCGCATGGTCGAAACCGCATCGATCCGGGCGATCACTCGCGCCGGGCGCGGCGACACCGTGGTGATGGTGTCGACCTTCCTCGTCACGGTCGTCTTCGATCTGGTGACGGCAGTGGCCGTCGGGGTCGGGTTCGCTGCCGTATTGGCCCTGCGAGCCGTCGCGCGATCCGCCACGGTCGAGCAGGTTCCCCTGGACGCACTCGACGCGGTCTCGAAGGAAGAAGGCGACCTGCTGCGCGAACACATCGTCGCGTATCGAATCGACGGCGCTTTGTTCTTCGGTGCAGCGCACAGCTTCCTGCTCGAACTCGCCGACGTCTCGGACGTGAAGGTGGTGATCCTGCGCATGTCGCGGGTGACCACGATCGATGCCACCGGAGCCATCGTCCTCAAGGACACGATCACCGAACTCGAACACCGTCACATCGCCGTTCTCATTTCCGGAGCCAAACCCGAACACCTGCGTCCCCTGGCGGCGTTGGGCGTGTTCACCACCAAGGACGACGATGCTCGACGCGTCTTCGACACCACTCCGCAGGCCATTGCCTACGCGCGCACGCTGGTGACCGAGGTAACCACTCTTCGCGGGTAGGGTCTTAGATCACACTTGCGTAGGAAAGGACCAGCTCACCGTGGCTCTCGTTGCCGGAATCGACTCCTCCACCCAATCGTGCAAAGTTTTCGTTCGTGATGCCGAGTCGGGGGAGTTGATCCGCCAGGGTCGAGCCGGTCATCCCGACGGCACCGAGATCGATCCGCAGCGGTGGAAGGACGCGCTCGACGAGGCGGTCGCCGACGCGGGCGGGCTCGACGATGTGGACGCGGTGTCGGTCGGTGCGCAGCAGCACGGCATGGTCTGTCTCGACGACGCGGGTGTCGTGGTCCGTAAGGCGTTGTTGTGGAACGACACTCGGTCGGCTGAGGCGGCAGTCGATCTGATCACCGAGTTGGGCGAGCAGACCGGCGGGGACGGCGGGCAAGCCTGGGCCGACGCCGTCGGAGTGGTTCCGTTGGCCTCGATCACGGTTGCCAAATTGCGGTGGCTGGCCGACAACGAGCCAGAGAACGCCGATCGCACTGCGGCGGTGTGCCTTCCGCACGATTGGCTCAGCTGGCAGCTCGGTGGCGCGTCGGGGCTCGACGCCTTGGCTACCGATCGCGGTGACGCGAGCGGCACCGGCTATTTCTCGGCGGCGTCCGGCGAGTATCGAACGGATCTGTTGCAGTTGGGTTTTCGTGGGCGTAACCCGATGCTGCCGCGCGTGGCTGCGCCGAACGAGGCGATCGGCCGCACGTCGGGGGGTGCGCTGATCGGGCCGGGAACCGGAGACAACGCCGCAGCAGCGCTGGCTCTCGATGCGCAGCCCGGTGACGTGGTCGTGTCGGTGGGCACCTCTGGCGTCGTCTCGGCGGTGACCTCGGTTGCCGCAGCGGACGGTTCGGGTCTGGTCGCCGGATTCGCCGATGCCACGGGTCGTCAACTGCCGTTGGTGTGCACCCTCAACGCAGCTCGGGTGTTGGACGCTACGGCACGCCTGCTGGGCGTCGACCACGACGAGCTGTCCCGGCTGGCACTGTCGACGACGAGCGAGGGGCTGGTCTTGGTGCCGTACCTCGAGGGTGAGCGCACCCCCAACCGTCCCGATGCATCCGGTGCGATTCATGGCCTGCGACTGAACAATTCGACGCCGGGCCACCTCGCGAGAGCGGCCGTCGAGGGGCTGCTGTGTGGTTTGGCCGACGGTATCGACCATCTGCGTGTCCAGGGTGTGGAAACGAAGCGGGTGCTGCTGATCGGGGGCGGTGCAAAATCGGCTGCACTCCGCGAGCTGGCCCCGGCGATCCTCGGCGTTCCGGTGATCGTGCCCGAGCCGGGTGAATATGTCGCCGACGGTGCCGCGCGTCAGGCTGCATGGACGTTGGCCGGTACGGCTGAGCCGCCGACCTGGGCGCAGGCGGCGTCGAAGACATTCGAGGCAGACCCCACCCCGGCGGTGCGAGAACGCTACGCCGAGGTGCGGGATCTGACCGAGGGCACCACCGCCATGTGAGCGGAAACTCGTGACCCACTACGAAGTTCCACTCACGTGCGGCGCAGCCGCTCTCACGCTCTACGGAATCAGGCGTGCGTCTCGGTAGCGCTGGATCACCGAGGCGATGGCATCGGGCGTGGATCGGAAACCGAGGAAGCCGGCCTTCTTCGACTTGTTCATGTCGGTCAGGCATTCCATGTCGCGGCCGAGGTCGCCGTCGGTGTGCCACCACGACGCCAGCCGGGAGACATCGCTCTCCACCAGATCGTGCTTCTCCGCGATGCGCTTCCACGCAGCAGCCGCGTCGGACATGCGGGGTTCGAGTGGACGCGGTTCGGTGTCGAAGCCCTCGGGCTCGACACCGAACATCTCGGCGAACTGCGGCCACAGCCAGCGCCAGCGGAACACGTCGCCGTTGGCGATGTTGAACGCCTCGTTGTGTGCATTGTCATCGGTGGCGGCCCAGACCATCTGCTCGGCGAGCAGGTCGGCGTCGGTGAGGTCGGTGAGTCCATTCCACTGGGTTTCGGAGCCGGGGAACACGAACTTCTCACCGAGTTCCTTGCAGATCGATGCGTACACGGACAGCGTCAGCATCATGTTCATCGCGTTGCCGACCGCGAATCCCGAGATGGTGTGCGCGCGGTGCACGCTCCAGCCGAATCCGAACTTCTCGGCACCGGCGAACAGTTCGTCTTCCTGCGCGTAGTAGAAGTTCGGGGTGTCGAGGCGGTCCTCGGTCTCGTGGAACGGCGTCTCGGCCATCACCGCTTCGCCGTAGGCGTCGAACGGTCCGAGGTAGTGCTTGAGACCGGTCATCAGTGCAACGTGCTTGACCGAATCGAGGGGGCCGAGAACGTTCAGCACATTGCGTAGGGTCGCCGAGTTGACCTCGATGTTCTCCTGCTCGGAGTCCTTCTTCATCCATGCGGTGAAGAACACGATCTCGGGTCGTACTTCCTTCAGTGCCTCCTCGAGCGAGGTCACGTCGAGCAGATTCGCAGCCACCGGCACGACGCCGTCGACGGGGGTACTTCCGCTGCGACTCAGTCCGTAGGTGGTCCAGCCTGCATCGAGTGCGGCATGGCACAGGGCCTGCCCGGAGATGCCGGTGGCACCGACGATCAGCGCGCGCGTGCTGTTCGTAGTCATCGTGCCCGGTTACCCAGTGCGACCGATGCAACACGTGACACGGCCATCACATCAGGGCGAGTACCTGCTGTCCGACGAGAACGACTGCGCCGGCGGTGGAGACGCTGATTGCGGTGATGCGCAGGCGTCGACGGTCGAGAACGCGATTGACCAGTCGGGAGAGCAGGAATCCGAGAACGGTTGCAGGTGCCAGGAACACGAACAGCGTCGCGGTATGGGCGTCCACCGCGCCTGCTACCGCCAGTACCGCCAGCGAGATGATCGAGCCGACGAGGAAGAAGCAGCTCATGGTGCTGCGCAGTTCGGCTCCGGTGTTGCGTTGCCACACCAGGGCCATCGGCGGTCCGCCGATGGAGGTGGCCGTTCCCAGAATTCCCGACGCGGCCCCGGCCACCACCAAATTTCGTCTGTGCGGCAACGGGACCCAGCCGAAGGAGGTCAGGGCGACGCCACCCAACACCACGAGTGCGAGCAGGATGGCCAGACCACGCTCGGGTAACAGGACGAGCAGCAGTGCTCCCACCGCTGAACCGGGTAGGCGGCCGGCCAGCGCCCACCCCGCGCCCGAGAGGTCGAGGGCGGTGCGATCACGAACCAGAACGAGCACACTGACGACGACGGCGAGCATGATGAGCGTCGCCGGGATGAGGCCGGGGTCGACGATGGCCACGATGGGCGCGGCGAGCATGCCCATGCCGAATCCGATGGACGCCTGCATCGCCGATGCGAAGAAGACGGCCAGGGCGATGACGACGAATCCGGTGACGCTCAGGTGTGTCGCCATCACGTCCCGACAGCGACGAGGCCGAGATTGCCTGCGACGAGCGGATAGTGGCATTCGGCAATGTGATCGGCCTCGTCGGCGTCGAGCGCCACCGGGGGTGCCTCACTGGCGCACAGTTCGGTTGCTTTCCAGCAGCGCGTGCGGAACCGGCATCCCGACGGTGGATTGAGCGGTGACGGTACCTCGCCCTTCAACAGGATCTTCGTCCCACGGGTCGACGCGTCGAGTGTGGGTGCCGCCGACATCAAAGCCGCCGTGTACGGGTGCGCGGGGCGCTCGAATACTGCTTCGGTAGCTCCGGATTCGACGATACGGCCCAGGTACATCACCGCGACACGGTCGGCGACGTGGCGGACGACCGACAGATCGTGCGAGATGAACACATACGAGATGCCGAGCTGCTTCTGTAGGTCGTTGAGCAGGTTGAGCACCTGCGCCTGGACCGAGAGATCGAGTGCCGAGACAGGTTCGTCGCAGATGATCACGTCGGGGTTCAACGCCAGGGCCCGGGCGATGCCGAGGCGCTGGCGTTGACCGCCGGAGAACTCTTGCGGGAACCGGTTCTCGTCGCTCGGTCGCAGGCCGACCAGATGCAGCAGTTCGCGCACTCGTGCAGAACGATCGCGTCGAGTCTTGTACAGGCCCTTGTGAGTTCGCCACGGCTCGCCGATGATGTCGCCGGCCGTCATCCGCGAGTTCAGTGAACCGTACGGGTCCTGAAACACCATCTGTACTCGTCGACGCCACGCGAGGAGTTCCTTGCCGCGCAGAGCGAACGGATCGATGCCGTCGAAGGCGACGGTTCCCGAGTCGGGTCGCTCGAGCATCATCAGTGTGCGCGCGAGAGTGGACTTGCCGCAGCCTGATTCACCCACCAGGCCGAGTGTCTCGCCGCGTCGCAGATCCAGGTCGATGGCGTCGAGAGCACGGAGCTTGCCGCGGCCGACGTCGAAGGTCTTGTTCAGGCCGCGCACGGTCAGCAGTTGCTCAGACATGGCTGGTTACCTCGTTCGGGAAATGGCATGCCGACGTGCGGCCGGTGCCGACGGATTCGAGCGGCGGGCGAGTGCTGATGCAGATCTCCCGGGCGAGAGGGCAGCGGGCCTGATACACGCATCCGTCGGGGATGGAGTGCAGGTCCGGTGGGGTGCCGCCGATCGACTTCAGATCCTCACCGCGCACGGCGTGGACGGGTACCGAGTCCAGCAAGCCCTTCGTGTAGGGGTGGCGCGGTTCGCCGAACACCTCGGACACCGGTCCGGTTTCGACGACGTTGCCCGCGTACATGATCGCGACCCGGTCGGCCTCCTCGGCCACCAGGGCGAGGTCGTGGGTGATGAGTACGACGGCCATGTCGTGTTCGGTGCGTAGTTCCTTGAGCAGAGCCATGATCTGCGCCTGCACCGTGACGTCGAGGGCGGTGGTGGGTTCGTCGGCGAGCAGTACCGACGGACTCAGGGCCACGGCCATCGCGATCAACAGGCGCTGACGCATGCCACCGGAGAACTGGTGTGGGTAGGAGTCGGCGCGGGATTCGGGCTCGGGGATGCCCACTCGGGCCATCAGCGCGATGGCTTCTGCCCGCGCTTGTTTGCCGGACATGCCGCGGTGGATCCGAAACGGCTCGGCCAGTTGGGTTCCCACGGTGTAGACGGGATTGAGTGCCGTCAGTGCATCCTGGAAGACGATGGCCAGTTCGGTGGCCGCGATGGTGCGTCGCACCTTGGTCTTGGCCGTCACCAGGTCCACCTCACCCATCTCGACCGAGCCGCCGGTGATGTCGGCGATCGGTTCGAGCAACCCCACGATGGCCTGTGCCGTCATCGACTTGCCGCAGCCCGATTCACCCAGCAGAGCGAGGGTTTCACCGCGGCGGGCGCTGAAGGTGACGTTGTCGACGGCGCGGATGACGCCCGACGGCGTCCGCAGGTCCACGGTCAGTCCGCGCACGTCCAGGGCGACGCTGCCGGTGTCCGGTCGCTGAGGTGCAGCTGCCGGTGCGCTCATGAGACGACCTTTCGTACGGGGAGCAGGCGGGACCGCTTGGAGCGCGGGACATTGAGTCGCCAGCGCTGCGCCGGGTCGGTGGCGATGCGGGCCCAGGCGGCGAGCACGGTGGCCGAGACGGTCGTCAGCACGATGGCCAGGCCGGGGAAGAACGAGAGCCACCACGCGGTCTGCAGGTAGGTACGGCCCTGCGAGACCATCAGGCCCCAGGAGACATCCGGCGGCTGAATGCCGATGCCCAGGAAGCTCAATGACGATTCGGCGAGAATGACGAAGCAGAAGTCGAGGGTGGCGACGGTGAGCAGGGTCGGCAGCAGGATCGGGGCCACGTGGCGTCGGATCACCGATCCGCTCTTCGCGCCGAACGTACGGGCGGCATCCACGAACAACCGACTCTGCAGTTCTGCGGACTCGGCGCGGGCGGTACGCAGGTAGATCGGGATACGCGTGACCGTCAGGACCAGAACGATGTTCGCGGCGCTGGGCGAGAAGACGTAGAGCACCACGACGGCCATCAGCAGGGAGGGAAAGCTGAGGATGACGTCGGCGACGCGCATCGCCGCGGTCTCGCGCCAGCCGCGATGGAAACCGGCCCACATACCGATGAACGAGCCGATGATCGCAGAGAGGATCACGGCCGGAATAGCCACCGAGAGTGTGGTTCTGCTGGCCACGATCAACCGGGCCAGCATGCTGCGCCCCAGTGGATCGGTGCCGAGGATGTTCATCCAGCCGGTGTCGAGGGTGAACGGTGGCAGGTTCGAGCGGTCGAGATCCTGATCGGTGGCGGCGTCACCGACCAGCATCGGGCCGAAGATCGCGGTGAGGAAGACCAGCACCAGGATCGCGGCGGCGACGGTGGCCACCCTGTCTCGCAGCAGCAGCTTCCACAGCGGAGCCGACGCCTTGCGGGCTTCTACCGGAACCATAGGTGGAACATCCTCTGGCTCTGACGTTTTCGGGGATTCGAAGTCGAGTGACATGTTCTTACCTAGACCTTCACCTTGTCGCGAACCCGGGCGTCGAGCAATGCATAGCAGGCATCGATGACGATGTTGAGCACGAAGATGCTCACCGCCGTCAACAGCACGGCCGCCTGCAGAACAGCGAAGTCGCGCTGCAGGATGGCGTCGATCATCAATTTTCCGATGCCGGGCCAACCGAAGATGGCCTCGACGACCACCGCACCGTTGACGAGCCCGACCATCAGGTCGCCGGCCACTGTCAGCGCCGGTGCCGCGGCGTTGCGCAGAGCGTGGTGGGTGACGACTCGAAGATCGCCTGCTCCTTTGCTTCTCGCGAGCCGAACGTACGGTGCAGACAGTGCCGAGACCATCGCACCGCGCACCACCTGTGTCAGTACTCCGAGCGGGCGGATGAGCAGCGTGGCGATCGGCAACACCCAGGAGAGCATTCCGCTGTCCACGCCGGAGGTAGGCAGCCAGCCGAAGACGATAGCGAAGACGTAGACGCCCATGATGGCGAACCAGAAGTCGGGGATCGACGCGGCCGTCATCGACAGCAGGCTCGAGATGCGATCGGCCAGCGAGTTCGGTCGGTACGCAGCCCAGCAGCCAATGATCACGGCGCCGAGGATGGCGAGGAACATCGTCGCGAAGGCGAGCTGCAGCGTTGCGGGGAAGGCGCGCAATGCCATCGCCGACGCGTCCTCACCGGTGCGGAGCGACTGCCCGAAGTCGAGTTGCACGACGCCCTTGAAGTAGTCCAGCAGCTGCGTCAGCACCGGCTGATCGAAGCCGTTGGTGGCGCGAAACGCCTCGCGCTGTGCCTGGGTGGCCGACTCGGGCAGGTACAGGCTGGTGGGGTCGCCGGTGAGACGAGCGAGGAAGAACACGCCGAGCAGGACGACGAACAGTGGGATCAGGCTGGTGTAGATCCGTCGGCGCAGAAATCTGAACATGTCAGGGCCTCTCGGTATCGGCGCGCGTCATCGCGGCCAGGTGCATTTCGTCGACCGTGGCCGAGTCCGGCGTGTAGTCGACCGAGGCGGCCTTGGCGAGCACCCCGTTCATGTGTGCGATGTAGGCCATCTGCATGATGTCTTTCGGTTCGTCCGCGAACACCTGCGCGTAAGCGGCCTGCCTGTCTTCTCCGGTGAGTGCGCCGGCAGCGGCGATCTCCTTGTCGAAGTCTGCTGTTCCGTAGGCACTCTGGAACCCGTCACTGGTGAAGTACTGATCGACCGTGAACGCGGAGTCGCCGGCCTGGTTGCCGTGCTGAATTACCAGCAGATACGGCCCGACGTCCGGGAACGGACGTTCCTGGTATTCGGCGGTACCGGCGGCGTCCATCATTTCGATCTTGACGTTCATGCCGATCTTGGACAGTGAGTTCTGGATGACCTCCACTGTCTCGTTGATCTTGGGGAACTGTCCGGTGCGTCCGATCAGGCGGATCTCGGTGTCCACCGGTACCCCGTCTGCCCGTGCCTCGTCGATCAACGTGCGGGCCTGGTCCATGTCGTACGGCCACGGCGTCAAGTCCTCGTTGTAGCCGACGACACCTTCGGAAATCAGTTGTGCTGCAGGTGAACCGAGACCCCTGAACAAGGCCTTGACGATGCCGTCACGATTGATCGCGTAATTGATCGCCTGCCGCACTCGCATGTCGTCCAAGGGTGGCTGCGCGGCCTGGATGCGCAGCGCCGTGGTCTCGTTGTTGGGGTACGCCACCCCGAGGTCGCCCGCACCGTCCTCCGGTCCGACTGACGTGGCGATCTCGGCTTCGCCGTTGGTCACCATCGAGGCGCGGACGCTGCCCTCGCTGCGCCACTGGTACTCGGCCCTGGTGTACTCGGGTTTCGGGCCCCAGTAGGTCTCGTTCCGTACCAGCGAGAGCTTCTGGCCGTAGTCCCAGCGCTCGATCGCGAACGGTCCCGTTCCGATGGGCTCCCGCACCCGCTCGGTGTAACTGGCTGTGCGCGGGACCATTTCCACGAACGAGAGGCGAAGCGGCAGAATGGGGTCGGGTTCGGGAGACTGCACGGTCAGCGTCATGGGGTCGACCACCGTGACCACCAGGTTCGCGTCGCCGAACACGTACCCCTCGACGTTGCATCCCAGTTCCGAATTGACCGTGCGGTCGATGGAGAACGCGGCGTCCTCGGCTTCGAAGGGGCTCCCGTCGCTGAACGTCACGCCGGGGTGGATGGCGAACGTCCACTCGGTGTCGGAGGTCTGCTCCCAGGAGTCGGCGAGCTTGGGTTCGAGATCGCCGGTGCTGGGATTGCGCTCCATGAGCGGCTCGGTGATGTTCGAGCGAGTGACGACTCCGACCGACGTGAGCGAGACGTCGCAGGCTTCGAGGGTCGGAGGTTCCTGGGGCAGGACGATGCGAAGAGTATCGGCGCGGGCGGCTCCGCCGTTGTTGGAGTTGGCGACGGTGCAGCCGCTGGCGATCAGTGAAAGTGACAGTGCGCCAACAGCAAGTGCCGCGACGCGGTGGGTCCGTCCCTGCTGCACGAAGAGTGCAGGGCTCATGGTGGCCTCCAGTGGGAAAAGGATCCGCGTCTGCGAGTTGCAGCCGAATCTGTGACGGTAGACACACGGTATGAGCGGGCTGTCTTCACCGTCAACCGGACGAAATGCCCTTTCGGGCCAGTTCCATGGGTCACAAGGACAGTTGTGATGAGGTCTGAATCACATTTGTAGTGGGCTGACCAGGCCGGATGTGGCGAAGGCTGGACAAGCCTGCATCGGCAATGCGTCGTTCATGCCGTTTGGGTATCGGTCCATGTTATTTCCGTGTTGGACAGGTATTCGAGAAGCGGCATACCGTACAGGAAACGCGCACGTTCCACCATCTCGCGAGGAGAACAATGGTCACCGTCAGCTCGCAGAGTTCCTCTGTGTCTCAACCGGATTCGCAACAGGGCGGTCGAGTGCTCCGAGTCGGACCGCTCAAGCCGTCGCTGATGGACACGTTGGTCACCGAGTACGACGCGCTGGTTCTTCCCGAGGGCGACGAGCGCGAGCGTTTCCTCACCCAGCACGGTGATTCGGTCACCGCGGTCGTCACCTCCGGCCGCACCGGCGTCGATGCCGCGTTGATGGAGCGATTGCCGCAGCTCGGAGCTGTGGTGAACTTCGGGGTCGGATACGACACCACCGATGTCGACGCGGCAGCTGACCGCGGCATCGCCGTCAGCAACACTCCCGATGTGCTGACCGACTGTGTGGCAGACCTGGCCGTCGGCCTGGTGATCGACACCATGCGTGGGCTCTCGTCCGCCGAGCGGTTCGTGCGCGCAGGCCGATGGCCTGCCGAGGGCAACACGCCACTGACGCGCCAGGTCACCGGCAAGCGTGTCGGAATCATCGGGCTCGGCCGCATCGGTTCGGCAATTGCCGATCGGCTCAAAGGGTTTCGCTGCGAAATCTCGTACCACAATCGCAACGAGATCGACGGTTCGCCATTCGCATATGCAGCCAGTCCTCGAGCGCTCGCCGGCGGTGTCGACGTCTTGATCATCGCGGCGTCGGGCGGCTCGGGAACTGCGCATCTGGTCGACCGCGCGGTACTCGAAGCTCTTGGACCGCAGGGGTACTTGATCAACGTGGCCCGCGGAAGCGTCGTCGACGAGGACGCGCTGATCGAGTTGCTCGCCGCGGGGAAGCTGGCCGGTGCCGGTCTGGACGTCTTCGCCCACGAACCGAACGTGCCGGACGCGCTATTGGCGATGGACAACGTGGTGCTGCTGCCGCACGTGGGCAGCGGAACGGTGGAGACCCGCGCCGCAATGGAGGCGCTCACGCTCGAAAACCTCGATCGATTCCTAGCCGACGGCACCCTCGTCACACCGGTGACACGATGACCGTCATCGTCGGCTACTCGCCGACCACCGAAGGAAAAGGCGCACTGCCCTTCGCATTCCGTGAGGCACACATGCGCGGGACCGATCTGATCGTCGTCGCCGAGGACAACAGCGCGTCCGACGCCGAGTTCGGTGCCACTGTCGAATCGGCTCGCGACGAGGTGTCTGCTGTCGGTGTGACGACCAAGGTCCACGACAACGAGCCCGGCCGCTCGCACGCCGACAACCTGATCGACCTGTCTTTCGACGAGCAGACAGAACTGGTCGTGATCGGCATCCGACGCCGATCTCCCGTCGGAAAGCTGTTCATGGGCAGCATCTCTCAACGCGTTCTCCTCGAGGCGCATTGCCCGGTGACGGCCGTCAAGCCGCCGGTGGGGTTGCCGCGCTGAGTGCTGTCGGTGTGACGTCGACTGAGGTCGTGTTGGACTACCGCAGCCGAGCAAGGGTGTTGAACAGTTCGGCGGTGAGAGCAGTCCCACTGTTGGTGCTACCGCCGTCGGTGTGGATAGCGTCCGCGATATCGTTGTCGTCGGTAGTCGCAGCCGCTCCGCTCTGTCCGCCGAAGGTGTCGGTCGCGTAGGACAGCGTGCGGTCGGTTCGACTGTCGATGGTATCGACGGCCTGCCACATGGTTCCGGCTGTTTTGTCACCGGGGTATCCGATGATTCGGCTCTGGCGACCGACCAAGTTCACGCCGTCGACCGATTCGATGCCGTACCAGCCGACACTGTCACCGGCTGGGGCATCGAGTTTGATCAATCCCCAGTCCCTACCCGGTGCACCGTACTGGGCATCAAACCAGACTTCGGTTGCCAGGAATGTCCCGTAGGGGTTGTTGCCGACACCGTTGCGTGCGGGCGCGAACACTATGTCGACCGTGGGGGCGGTGCCGTCGGAGAGGCAGTGTCCCGCGGTCACGACGGCGGTCGGCGAGATCAGCCAACCGGTGCAACTGCCGGTCATTGTCCGTGTGCTGTCGAGGAAAGTGATCTGACCCGAGCGACGGTAGGGGGTCAGCTGTGTGTTGTAGACCTGAGCGCGATCGTCGGGGCCGATAACCGAACGGGGGCTGGGTAGAACGGGCCCGTTCGACGAGTCGGTCGCCGAATATCCGACGTCTGTAGTCAGGTCGTCGTGAGGAAGAGGATCGCTCAGGTCCGCGTTGCCGTTGACGACTCTGTAGCCGACCGGGTCGATCGACAGTCCCGTGGTGGGTGCGGCGCCCGCCGCACCACCGACGCCGGCCAATGCGGGGATCATCAGTGCCAGCGTTGCGATCGTCGTCGTGGTCGACGACCGCAGTCGAATCGGTTTCTTCATCTCTCGCCTCTCTCGCGGCTGTGCGACGGTGTTGAGAAACGAAAAGCCTGTCGGCGCAAGATTATTGTGCCGGCAGGCTTTCCTATGTTTCGTCAGAACAATTTCAGCACCGAGTCATTGGCGAACCGTGCGGTTACGAATCAGCACAGCAACTCCCATCCCGGCCGAGGCCAGGATCAGCGGTGCAACTATCGCCATGTTCGAACCGATGGCAGTGAACAGTACGAAAGCCGCGAGAGCCGCAAGAAAATACACGGCAGCGAAACGTGGTGCCCAGAGAACAGAACTCACGGTTCCTCCTAGGTCAGAAGCACGATGCAGCGGCACCGGTGGCGGCACCCGACACGCCACCGATTATGCCACCGATGCCTGTGCCGAGCACTGGGACGGTGGAGCCGACCCCCGCTCCTGTAAGCCCACCGAGGCCGGCGCCGCCGGCAGTGCCCAACGCGCATTGGAAGAAGCCTTCTTGGGTCTCGGTGCCCGGGGCAGATTCGGGGGATGACTTGGCGGGGTCGATCACCTGGATGTGAAGCCCGTCCGAGCCCTGCACGTATCGAAGGTTCACCGGCGCGCCGGTTTTGTCCGTTGTCGCTGTCGGCAGCGTCTCGGACGTGTTGCCGTCGGTGAGGGATACACCGGTATCGGTGACCGCGACAGACACGCCTTCGCTGGGATGTAGCACGAACTCGGCTTGCGAGACCTGAGTCAATGTTCCGACGCTATGGTCGGCCGCAGAGGTGACCGGCGTGGGTGCGCTTGAAACGTCCTGGGCCTGCGCCATTCCCGACGACAATGCAAGAGCAGTGAAGCCCATGGCAGCAACGACGGTCGAGCGTCGAGCAGTGCTGCGAGACAACATGTATCCCTTCCTCAGGGGTATCGACAGTCCGACGACCGTCGATTGCTCGACGTGCAAGAAAGCTGACCACACGACGAGCCGTCCAATCTGGCGGTACATCCGGGCGGTATCGAGCCGATCGGATGCACTCATGAATCATGAGGGTAAGCAACGACTATCCGCTACAGTTGTCGCGTAGACGGGATGATTGTTGACAAGGGGATGTCGAATTGGTGAAGGCCGTTCCGCAACGTGGGGCTCGACTCCAGCGTCCGCGGCCGTTGGAGTCGATCGCCGACGAGGAGTCGCTCACCATGGCCGATGTGGTCCTCCTGTCCGGAGTCTCGACAAGTACCGTGTCGAGGCTGTGGTCCGACCACTTTTGGCTGGACAGGGTCGCGGGTGCGACATTGCAAAACTTGGTCGCCGTCATTCCCGACCTCGCCGAGTACGTCACTCGGCGAAGTAGAGCACGCGTGATCGAAGCGGCGCTTCTCCAGTGCGCCGATGTGGGCCTGGAAGTGTCGATCTCCGAGCTCGACGCACTGATGAGACGACCGGACTCAGGGCGTCACGTGGCTGCGGTGCTGAGTGCGGCCACGAGCGTGATGCGCCAGGACCGGCGCTCGGCGAACGCGTGGTTGACGCGCTCTTGGGGATCCGCCCCCGACGTCGCGCTCGACGCGCTGTTCTCGTCGGGTCCGAGCTCGTTGCTGATCAATCAGAACTGCTTCCTTTCGCAGGCAACTCGGATGGTGGAGACCGGGACCAACACCTCCGACAACTCTCTGTACAGCACGGTGGGTTCAGGAATTCTGGTTCACAAACTCGCCAAAGTTCATGGGGCATCACCGATCACCGTGACCGACGCACCACAGCGCAGCTCCGCATTTCTCTACCGAAGCTCCAGGATCGGTACGATTCTCGCAAATGCTGACGTCGACGTCGCCAGGCGCTACGCGGCGGACGTGAGGGCAAGCCCGTTGTTGCAGCGCAACGAAATATGGTCACTTGCCTCCTACAGTGCCGACCTCGCGCAGTCGACGGACTTCTCACTTCCCCCGACAACAACGCTCATCGATACCGTGGAGATCATCCTGCACGACCTCGAAGACAGGAACGAGGCGTACGTGCACTATCTGGTGACCACAGCGATCGTGGCAGTTCTGGCTCACGACAATGGATTCGGGACCTCCAAGTCGCGGTTGGCCGACACGCTGAGACACAGAATCGACGACGGTATCCATGACTCGGGGGTGCGTTCTGCGTGCGATGCGTTGCTCACGGTCATCACATCAACAGGTGACACGGGGAGACGAGATGCTGGGTGACCTCGAAGTGTCGCGCGGGTATCAGCAGAACGCGGCGTACTGGGAGCGCATCGTTCGGCAACGGCTCGACAAGTTTCAGACGGAGGTCACCGACGTCGCCCTGCTGGATCTGGTCGGTGACCCCGAAGGCGTGCGCGTACTCGACGCGGGTTGTGGCGAGGGGTATTTCACTCGCGAACTCATCGCACGCGGGGCTGCGCACGTGCACGGCGTCGATACCTGCGCCGAGCTGATCGTTGCAGCTCGCGAGCACCCGAAGAGTGGAGACAGCCGCGCGGAATATCATCACGCCGATGTGGCCGACCTACCGTTGCCGGACGCGAGTGTCGACGTCGTCGTCGCGAATCGTCTTCCCCACGGGATAGCCGACCCAGCCAGAAGGTTCGTCGAGTTTCGCAGAGTCCTGCAGCCTGCGGGGCGGTTGATCGTGCTGTCCATGCATCCCTGCTTCTACGCCGCCCGCACAGATCGAGAGGGGATCGGCTTCGCGTCCACGATCGACGACTACTTCGGTGTCAGAACGGTCCAGCAGCGTTTCCACGTTGCGGGTCTGACCTCGCCTGCAGAGTCCTTTCAGCAGTTCTATTCGTTGGAAGAACACATCGGGATGATCACCGCGGCAGGGTTCGCCGTCACGAACCTGCGAGAGCCTCGCCCGTCTGCTGAGCAACGACAATCCGACACATTCTGGGCAACCAATTTCACCCGTCCACTCTTCATGCTGCTCGAATGCGCGCCGATGGTTGCCAGATGAGGTCGGTGCGGTTCCGTAGTCCACGGCGGTTGTCGGACCATCGATCACGCTCCCTGCCGACAAATTATTCATCTGCCCACCGTCGAAGGTGGGCATCTGGACAATAGGTTGGCAAACGGCAACCTCACACCGCTTCTACCGACTGCGCGCCCCCGCTATGACGTGATCGGGGGCGCGCAGTCGATAAAAAGGGCGCTCACTTGCGGTTTCGGGCACGCTCTCGATCAGAGGCGCGTCACGACCATTCCCGTGTCGGCAGCACGTCGGACATGAAGCGGTGCAGTGCCGGGTTGTCGTTGTCGACTCGCCAGGCGGCGTCGAGTTCGACGGGGCGTTCCTTCACGGTCCGAACCGGCCGGAAGACAACACCTTCCGGCCGCATGGTCGACGCGGACTCCGGCACTAGAGCGAGTCCGATGCCGGAACGAACGAGCACCAGCATCGTGTGCACCTGGGTCACGTACTGCACGTAGCGCGGAGACACCCCGACGATGGTGAAGGTGCTGATCAGCAGTTCGTGGAAGTACCGGGCATCGACCGGCGAGTACATGATGATCGGCTGCTCGTCGAAGTCCTCCACCGACAGTTCGTCTTTCTCGGCCAGCGGGTGATGCTCGGGCATCGCTGCGATCAACGACTCGTGCAGCACCGGCCGGGACGCGATGCCCGGTCGCTTGAGTGGTGGCCTGGCCAACCCGAGATCCAGATCGCCGACGGCCAACGATTCCATCTGTACCGCCGAGACCATTTCGCGCAGAACGAGTTTCACGTCCGGTAGTTTCTCGCGTGCGGCGTCGAGCAACTGTGGGAGCACTGCATGCGCCGACGCGCCGGTGAATCCGACGACGACGGTCCCCAGGTCTCCGGTGGGAACGCGTCGCACCGTCAGTAGTGCGCCCTCGGCGAGGTCGAGGATGCGTCGGGCCTCGGGAAGGAAAGCCAATCCCGCGGCCGTCAGGGTCACCGATCGGCTCGTGCGGTCGATCAGCTGAACACCGACTTCGTTCTCGAGCTGTTGGATTTGCCTGCTCAGCGGCGGTTGCGTCATGTGCAGCCGTTCGGCAGCGCGGCCGAAGTGCAGTTCTTCGGCGACGGCGATGAAGCAGGACAATCTATTGAGCGAGAACATCGATTCATTCCTTGCATCGCGGAGTGAGATTCGTTGTGCCTTTGTGTATGAATCTAGCGCACTGCTCGATGCCTCGACGATTGACAACCTTCTCTCCGGTAAGAGTAGAGTTTCCCGCGGAGTGGACGCCGTGTCTGTCGCAGTCCCTCGCACCCATCGAACGGAGTTGTCGTGTCTCGAGCTGCCCAGGTGCCTGCCACCGCCGTCGAAGACGTCTCGGTGCTGGGTGCGTTGCGCTCACCGAGGCGGCTCAAGACCGAGGTTCTGGCGGGTCTGGTGGTGGCACTGGCGTTGATTCCGGAAGCCATTTCGTTCTCGATCATCGCTGGGGTCGATCCCCGCGTCGGGCTGTTCGCGTCGTTCACGATGGCCGTCACCATCTCCATCGTCGGTGGCCGACCGGCGATGATCTCCGCAGCCACAGGGGCGATCGCGCTGGTCGTGGCCCCGCTGGCACGTGAATACGGCCTCGACTATTTGATCGCGGCGGTGATCCTCGGCGGACTACTGCAGATCCTGCTCAGTGTGCTCGGCGTGGCCAAGCTGATGCGCTTCATCCCACGCAGCGTGATGGTCGGGTTCGTCAACGCGCTGGCGATTCTGATCTTCTCCTCGCAGATCCCGTATCTGATCGGTGTGCCGTGGTTGGTCTATCCGATGGTCGCGGTGGGCCTGCTCAGCATGTTCTTCCTGCCCAAGCTCACCACCATCGTGCCGGCACCACTGATTGCCATCGTGATACTCACTGCTGTCACCCTCGTCTTCGCGCTGGCCGTGCCCGACGTCGGCGACGAAGGTGAATTGCCGTCCTCGCTGCCGTCGTTCTTGATTCCGGACGTGCCGTTCACCGTCGACACGCTGTCGATCATCGCGCCCTTCGCGCTGGCCATTGCGCTGGTCGGGCTGCTGGAATCGCTGATGACGGCCAAGCTCGTCGACGACATCACCGACTCGCACTCGAACAAGACCCGCGAGGGTTGGGGACAAGGTGTGGCGAATCTGGTCACCGGCTTCACCGGCGGCATGGGCGGATGCGCGATGATCGGCCAGACCATGATCAACGTCAAGGTCTCCGGTGCCCGCACCCGTATCTCGACGTTCCTCGCTGGTGTCTTCCTGCTGATTCTGGTGGTCGGTCTCGGTGACATCGTCGCGCTGATCCCGATGGCCGCGTTGGTCGCGGTGATGATCATGGTTTCCGTTGGAACTTTCGACTGGCACAGCATCAACCCGAAGACGTTGCGCCGCATGCCCAAGAGCGAGACCCTCGTCATGGTGGCCACCGTGGCGGTCACCGTCGTCACCCACAACCTCGCGTACGGGGTCGTCGTCGGGGTGATCACTGCGATGGTGCTGTTCGCTCGCAGGGTCGCTCATCTGACCGAGGTGGTCGACGTGGCTCATCCCGACGACGACACCCGCGTCTACGCGGTGAAGGGCGAGTTGTTCTTCGCGTCGAGCAACGATCTGATCTATCAATTCGACTACGTCGGAGATCCGAAGAACATCGTCATCGACATGTCCGAGTCGCACATCTGGGACGCATCCACGGTGGCGACCCTCGACGCCATCTCCACCAAGTACGCGGCCAAGGGAAAGACGGTGGAGATCGTCGGCTTGAACGCGCCGTCGACCGAGCGGCACGATCGTCTCAGTGGAAACCTGGGCGGCGAGCACTGACTAGGGTGGTTGGTCGGGCGAAGAGAGGCGGCACATGGCAGACGACGGCATACACATGCAGATCGGGCAGGTAGCTCAGAAAACCGAGCTGTCCATCCGCACTGTCCGTCACTACGACGACGTAGGCCTGGTCACGCCCTCTGCCCGCTCCGCAGGCGGATTTCGGTTGTACACCGAGACCGACGTCGAACGCCTGCTCGTCATTCGCCGGATGAAGCCCCTCGACTTCACGTTGGCCGAGATGAAGCAGCTACTGGAATCCCTCGACATTCTGGGCGACGAGAACGCGGCCGACGACGCGAGGTCGTCGGCCGCGTCTTTCGTTCGCGAGTGCCACACCAAGGCCGAGGACAGCTGCCGCACGTTGCAGCGGCAGCTCGCCTACGCCGAGGAGCTGACCGAGGTGTTGTCCACTCGCGGTGCAGCGGCCCAGCTCTAGCCGTCCACGACCACCGGGACGATGAGCGGCTGACGGCCCAGGGTCTGCTTGGCCCACCGGGCCGATTCCTGGACGATGCGCTTCTCTATGTGCTCGCGCGAGGCGACGTTGACGTCGCTCTCGCGCGTGAGAGTCTTGCCGATCGCTTTGGCCAACGAGTCGAAAGCGTTGGCCTCGTGGGCAAATCCGCGTCCGATGAAGTCGACGTCGTCGACCAGCAGGCCGGTGTCGGGATCAACGATCGCAATGACGGTCAGCACACCCTCGTTCGCAAGCAAGCGACGTTCGGCCAGCGAATCCTCGGTCACCCCACCGACGGCACTGCCGTCGACGTAGATCAGTTCGATGGGAACGCTTCCGGTGATCTGCGCGACGCCGTCGAACAGGTCGATGACGCTTCCGTTCTCGGCGATCAGCACGCGATCGCGTGGCACGCCGGTTTTGATCGCGAGATCGGCGTTGGCGCGCAGGTGCCGCGATTCCCCGTGTACGGGAAGCACATTGGCGGGTTCGAGGATGTTGTAGCAGTAGACCAACTCGCCGGCGCTGGCGTGACCGGACACGTGCACCTTCGCATTTCCCTTGTGCACCACCCGTGCACCCTTGTCGACGAGGCCGTTGATGACGCGGTAGATCGCATTCTCGTTTCCGGGAATGAGGCTGCTGGCCATCAGCACGGTATCGCCGTCGCCCACCTTGATCTGATGCTCACCCGACGCCATCCGTGACAGCGCGGCCAGTGGCTCGCCCTGTGATCCGGTGCAGATCAGCGTGATCTTGTTCGCGGGAAGACGATTGAGCTTCGGCAGGTCCACGACGAGCCCGTCGGGCACATCGAGGTAGTTCAGGTCGGTCGCAATCTTCATGTTGCGCACCATCGATCGACCCACGAAAGCAACCTTGCGGCCTTGCGCATGCGCGGCGTCGAGTACCTGCTGAATACGGTGCACGTGACTGGCGAAGCTCGAGACGATCACCCGTCCCGATGTTTCGCGGAATACCTTCTCGATGGCCGGGACCAGATCGCGTTCCGAGACCATGAACCCGGGAACCTCGGCGTTGGTCGAGTCCACGAGGAGGAGATCGAGCCCTTCCTCGCCGAGGCGCGCGAACCCGCGGAGGTCGGTGATGCGACCGTCCAGCGGGAACTGGTCCATCTTGAAGTCGCCCGTGTGCAGTACCAGTCCGGCGTCCGTGCGAATCGCGATGGCGAGACCGTCGGGGATCGAGTGGTTGACGGCGAGGAACTCGAGCTCGAACGGGCCTTCCTGACGCGTCTGCCCCGCTTCGACCTCGATCAACTTCGTCGAGACCTTGAACTCCTCGAATTTGGCGGCCAGGAAGTTCAGCGTCAGCCTCGCCGAGATGACGGGAATGTCGCCACGCTCGCGGAGCAGGTAGGGGACGCCGCCGATGTGGTCCTCGTGACCGTGGGTGAGGACGATCGCGACCACGTCGTCGAGACGATCCCGGATGCAACTCCAGTCGGGGAGGATGACGTCGACGCCGGGCTGGTGCTCTTCCGGGAACAGCACACCACAGTCGACGATGAGCAGTTTTCCGTCGTATTCGAACACGGTCATGTTCCGGCCGATCTCGCCGAGACCGCCGGTCGCGATCACGCGAAGGTGCCCTGCCGAAAGCGCGGAAGAGGATCGCTTTCTCGGTGCGGCGGGGGATCTGCGGTTGCGTGGTGATCTAGACATACCACTTACGCTACGGGGGGCCTCCGACCTGGTGTCGACCCCGGTCCAGAGATCTCGGGATTCGCGTCACGATGCACCGTTCCGGTCGGCCGGTCAACGTCGTGCTGTGCCCATGACATCACGGGGACTTTTCGAGGTATTCGGTGGTCCAGGGCCCGATTGCGGTGCCGATGAGGATTGTGTCTTCGTCAGCGCCGTCGAAGTGAGCGGCTCCGGCAGGAACCAGGAGAAACGAACCCTGCGGGAATCGGCGCGTGGCGCTCACGTCCAGGGCAGTGCCGTAACCCAACCGGAGCTCTCCGGCGGCGACGACCAGGTGGACGTCGGCGCTGTGGGAGTGGGCTGCGTCGAATACTCCGGCGGGGACGAAGAATGCATAGCTGAACATGATGCCGGGATCTCTGGTCCCTGCGAGTGTCGCCGACCGCGTGCCGTCGTCGTGGAACGCATCCCAGGGAATGGCCGCTGTGTCGAATGCGATCGGATCGATACTCGGACGAATCATGGGTGCCACGCTAGGGACCGTTGTTCGGCAACGCTGGCGGCTTCCGGACGGCGCATTCGCCCACCGAGTATCGCAATGGTTGTGCGCACCATTGCGGAATCACGCGTCATCACTTTAAAGTGATGACACGCATCATCGGATTGCGTCTCGTGCGGGAGAGGTTCGTCAGCATGCACATTCACACCGTGGTGATCATCGGCAGCGGCTTCGGCGGCCAGTGCGCAGCGAAGGCATTGCTCGATCGAGGCATCGACGATCTCGTCATTCTGGAGCGACGCCCGTTTCTCGGCGGCACGTGGAAGCAGAACCGCTACCCGGGTGCAGCCGTCGACGTGCAGAGTCCGCTGTACTCGATCGCGTCGGAACCGTTCGAATGGTCACGCATGTTCGCCGAACGCGAGGAGCTCGAGCGGTACACCGACCACGTGCTCGAATCGAACGGTCTGCCGGCTCGCACGCATGTCGATACCGATGTCCAGAAGATCGAATGGGTGGGAGACCACTGGGTCATCGCCACCTCGCGCGGCGGTTACGCGGCCAAGTTCGTCGTCAACGCGTCGGGGCCACTGAGCACACCCGTCGTACCGCCGTTCCCCGGACGTGAGCGGTTCCAGGGCACCCAGTTCCACACCAACGACTGGCACACCGAGTACGACCACGCAGGCAAGCGCGTCGCTATCGTCGGCAGTGGTGCCAGTGCCGCGCAGGTGATTCCCGCGATCCAACCCGACGTGGCGCAGCTGCACGTCTTCCTGCGCACCCCGCACTGGGTGATGCCTCGAAACGATCGCGAGTTCACGCCGTTGCAGCGGAAGCTGCTGCGGCTCGGGCCTGTTCGCAGACTGGTGCGCGCGGGCATCTACTGGAGTCTCGAGACCCGCATCATCGGGTTCAAGTACTCGCGGAGAATGTTGAAGGCCGTGGCCCAGCGAACTGCTCTCGAGCACATCGAGTCTCAGGTTCCGGATCCCTTGCTTCGAGCGAAGGTCACCCCGGACTACGTCATCGGGTGCAAGCGGGTTCTGCTGTCCAACACGCTCTATCCCGCGCTGGGGCAGGCGAACGTCACCCTGCACGACAAGAACGACGGCATCTCGGAGATCACCGAGACCGGAATTGTCACTACCACAGGCGAACACGTCGATGTCGATCTCCTGGTGTGGTCCACCGGATACGACGCCACCGACGGCGTAATCTCCTACCCCGTGATCGGACGCGGCGGCCGGGCCCTGTCCGATGTCTGGGATCCCTACCCGCGCGCCTACCTCGGCACCACGATTCCTGGCTTCCCCAACCTGTTCGTCGTCACCGGACCGAACACCGGAATCGGGCACACCTCCGCGATCTTCCTCATCGAGGCTCAGATGGAGTACATCGTGCGGGCCATCGACGCCGTCCGACAGGTGGGTGCGACCGCCATCGAGGTCACCGCTGCCGCCGAGCAGGAGTACACCGACACTATTCATCGCGAGATGGACGGCACCGTCTGGAAAGACAGCGGCTGCCACAGCTGGTACCAGTCCAAATCCGGACACGTGGTCGCCATGTTCCCGGGATTCAGCTTCACATTCCGCCGCTGGGCCAAGCGTTTTCGGCCGGAAGCCCATCACATCCACCGGTCATCCACCGAGGTGACGACGAAAGACGAGGTTTCGGCATGAGCAAGCACACCGGACAGGTAGCGCTGATCACCGGAGCGGCAGGCGGTATCGGTTCCGCCGTGGCGACCGCACTGCATAGACGCGGTGCCTCGATCGTTCTGGTCGACATGGCGTCGACCGATCTCGAGTCGGTAGCGGCGAAGCTGGGCAACCAACGCGTGGCAATCGCCTATGCCGACGTCACCGTGCGGGAGCAGCTCGACGCGGCCGTCGCGACCGCGATCGACACCTTCGGCAAGCTCGACGTCGTGATGGCCAACGCTGGAATCTCCAGCGGTGCACAGGCATCGACCGTCCGTTCCATCGACGACGGAGTCTTCGAGCGTGTCATCGGCGTCAACCTGATCGGCGTGTGGAACACGGTGCGCGCCGCCCTCCCACACATCGTCGAATCCGGCGGATACGTGTTGCTCACCTCGTCGACGTATGCGTATCTCAACGGACTGGCGAATGCGCCGTATGCGGCATCGAAGGCGGCCGTCGAACAGCTCGGTCGTGCTCTGCGTTCGGAACTTGCAGGCACGAAAGCGACGGCGGGAGTGTTGTACCCGGGATGGGTGGCAACGCCGATCGCCGAGGTTGCGTTCGGCGGCGACACCGTCGCGACGGCCATGATCGCCCGAGCCTTCCCCACTCCGCTGCTCCGCCCGATCACGCCTGACAAGCTGGCCCGTGTGGCGGTTCGAGGTATCGGTCGCCGAGCTCCACGCATTGCCGTACCCGGCCGGTGGATCCCGATCTCGATATTGCGCGGCATCGTCAACCCGATCATGGACGCCGCGATGGAGCGGGACGCCGAATTGATCCGTCTGACTGCCGAACTGGATGCCCGACGGCGATGAGTGCAGTGTCCGACGCGGCCGGCCGGGCGTACGGCGGTGAGAGTGCCGCTGATCGGGACGATCGCAGACGTAGGCAGTTGATGGACGCGGGCCTGCGGATGTTCGGCAGCGGCGGGTATCGAGCCGCAACCGTCCGCGGACTGTGCCGCGAGGCCAAGATCGCCGACCGGCACTTTTATCAGTACTTCGACAAGACCGAGGACCTACTGCTAGCAGTCTACGCCGAAAGCATTGCACGCCTCACTGATTCGGTGTCCGACGCGATTGTGCAGGTGAATCGGGACGGCGATCTGAGGGAGGTTGCGAAGCAGTTGCTCGACCCCTTCTTCCAGGTCGTCGAAGATCCGCACCTGGCTCGAGTGGTGTGGATGGAGGTGCTCGGGGTCAGCCCTCGTGTGGAGCAGACGTACCTGACGGTGATGCAGGAGTTCGGTGCGCTGTTGCTCGGTTACCTCCGCACGTTCGCGGGCGACGTACCGTCGGGCCCCGATATGGATGTCGACCTGCTCGCGACCGCCGCAATCGGCGGCATAAGCCACACCGCGATGACCTGGTATCAGAGCGGTTATGTCGCAGAGCGTCGCATCGTCGTCGCCACCATCGCGACGATGCTCGCCAACATCGTCGCGCCGCTGAAGGCGTAGAGCCCGATCACCAACGCGGGCAGGTGTTCTCGAAGCTAGGATCGATGCTCTGCATGTAACCGGTGTCGTCGCGGTCGCGAATACCGCAGTCGAGGTACTGCTGATGCAGCGCCGCGAGCGCATCCTGGTCGATCTCGATGCCCAGACCGGGCCCGGTGGGAACGGCCACTGCGCCGTCGACGAAGTTCAACACCCCCGGCACGACGACGTCCTCGTGCTTCCACGGCCAGTGCGTGTCGCAGGCGTAGGTCAGGTTCGGTGTTGCTGCGGCAAGGTGGACCATGGCCGCCAGACTGATGCCGAGGTGGCTGTTCGAGTGCATCGACAGTCCGAGCTCGAAAGTGTCACAGATTCCGGCGAGCAACCTCGAGCGCTGCAGGCCACCCCAGTAGTGATGGTCGGACAGCACGACCTGCACCGAGTCCTTCACCACGGCAGGCTTCAGGTGATCGAAGGCCACGACACACATGTTGGTCGCCAGTGGCATCTTCGCCTCGCGCGCGACCTCGGCCATCCCGTCGAGTCCGGGTGTGGGGTCTTCGAGGTATTCCACGATGCCGTCCAGCTCGGAAGCGACTCGGATGGAGGTGTCGACCGTCCACGCGGCGTTGGGGTCGAGCCGAAGCGGCAGCTCCGGGAATGCTTCGCGGAGCGCCTTGATTCCGGCTATCTCTTCGTCGGGTGAAAAGACGCCGCCCTTGACCTTGATGGCTCCGAAGCCGTACTCGCCGATCATCTTTCGGGCCTGCCGTACGAGGCCGGCCGGGTCGACTGCCTCGCCCCACTCGTCCGGCTGTGCGCCGGGATGCGCTGCCCACTTGTAGAACAGGTACGCACTGAAGGGAACCGAGTCCCGGACCTTGCCGCCGAGCAGGTCGGAGACCGGTCGACCGAGCACCTTGCCCTGAACGTCCAGGCAGGCGATCTCGAACGGCGAGAACACTCGGTCGGTGGTACTGGCCGTGGTGATCATTCCTGCGACGCCGTCTCCGCCGGTGATGGACAGCGTCCCGAGGGCCGTATCGACGGCATCTCGAATGGCGTTGAGAACGAACACGTCCAGGCCGGTGATGGCCTGAGCTGCGGCATCGAGTCGGGCAAGATGCGCAGCGTCGGCGTAGGTCTCACCGAGCCCGACGACGCCGGCATCGGTATCCAATTCGATGATGGCGCGCAATGCGTAGGGCTGATGCACCCCGACGGTGTTGAGCAACGGGGGATCGACGAAGGCGATCGGAGTGATCCGGGCACCGGTGATCAGAACCGGATCCTGCATCAGTGCACCGCGAGCTCGTCCGCCAACACGGCCCGGCCGGCGGCAACGATTGCGGTGAGTTCCTCGAGATGCGGTGCGCTGATGTCCACCAGCGGCGGGCGAACGGGTCCGGCCTCGATGCCCTCCATCGTCACGCCTGCCTTGATGAGGGAGACGGCGTAACCGGGCACCTTGTCGCGTAAGCGCACGAGCGGGTGGAAGAACTCGCGAAGCAATGCGGCAGTGAGCTTCTCGTTACCGCTGTCGAGAGACCGGTAGAACGCCAGCGCCAGCTCGGGTGCGAAGGCGAACGTGGCCGAGGAGTACAGCGTGACACCGATCGCTCGGTACGCCTGCTGGGAGACCTCGGCGGTGGGTAGTCCGTTGAAGAACTGGAAGGGCTTGCCCGACGGCTCCAGGGCATCCAGAACTGCGCGGACGATGCGGCCGACCATATCGAGATCGCCTGTACCGTCTTTGAATCCGACGACGGTGGGCAGCTGCGCAACCTCGACGGCCGAGTCCTCGGTGAAGCGAGCGTTGCCGCGGTTGTAGACGATCAACGGCAGATCGGACGCTGCGGCCACGGCCTTGGTGTAGTTGACCAGACCGGCCTGCGGCATCGTCACCAGGTACGGGGGCAGCAACAGGATGCCGTCGGCTCCGTTGGTTTTCGCGCTCGCCGCGAACGCCTTTGCTTGGGCGACGGATCCGCCGGCACCGGCGTACACCGGCACACGGCCCGCGACGACGTCGACTGCAGTGCGCACGATCTTGCCGAACTCCTCGCTTTCGAGGGCATGGAATTCGCCGGTGCCGCAGGCGATGAACACTCCACCGGGTCCGGCGTCGACACCCTTCGCGATGTGCGCGGCCAGCAGGTCGTAATCGACCTCACCGGAGGCGGTGAACGGGGTGACGGGGAAGAACAGGACTCCGTCGAGCATGGTGGTCTCCTCGAGAACTAGGTGGGGTGAGTCAGTCTTGGGTGAGTCGGCCGTCGACACGACGGAAGATCCCGTCGGGATTTCCGTCGGCAATTGCGCTGGGCAGCAACGATGTCGGCACGTCCTGGTAAGAAACAGGACGCAGGAAGCGCTCGATTGCGAGCGATCCGACCGAGGTGGTGCGGGAATTCGAGCTGGCGGGGAAGGGGCCGCCGTGGACCATCGCGTGGCCGACCTCGACGCCGGTGGGCCATCCGTCGAACAGGATGCGGCCGGCCTTGAGTTCGAGGACCGAGAGGAGCTTGCCCGCCTCGGTGTGATCGGTCTCGTCGGCATGAACGGTGGCGGTGAGCTGACCTTCGAGCAGCGTGGCGACGTCGCGAACCTGCTGCGCGTCGGTGCACCGAACGATGAGGCTAGATGCGCCGAACACCTCGGCCTGGGCCGCCTCGGAAGTGAGGAATGTATCGGCGTCTGTCTCGAACAACGCTGCGCGGCAGGCGTTCGGGGCCTGGGTGTCGGTACCGCGGGCGAGTTCGGTCACGACGCCGCTCAGTGCGTCGACGCCCTCGGCGTAGCTCGTGGCGATGTTCGGGGTGAGCATCGTGGTCGGGGCAGAGTCGGCGACGGCAGTAGTGGCCGCCTCGGTGAAGGATTGCAAGCCCGGGCCGTCGACGGCGATGACGAGACCGGGGTTGGTGCAGAACTGACCCGAGCCCATCGTCAGCGATGCGACGAAGGCACGGCCGAGTTCGGCTCCGCGGGTGGTGAGAGCGCCGTCCATGACGAACACCGGGTTGATGGAACTCATCTCGGCGTACACCGGGATGGGCTCGCGACGACCGGCTGCGGCGGCGACGAGAGCCGTTCCACCCGAACGTGATCCGGTGAATCCGACGGCCTTGATACGAGGGTCGGTCACCAGAGCGGTTCCGAGTCCACGGCCGGAGCCGAAGAGCAGAGAGAATGTGCCCGAGGGCATTCCAGTGGCGGACACCGCGTCGGTGATGGCGCGGCCGACCAATTCGGACGTTCCCGGATGGGCATCGTGTGCTTTGACCACTACGGGACATCCGGCAGCGAGAGCGGAGGCGGTGTCGCCGCCGGCAACGGAGAAGGCGAGCGGGAAGTTGCTGGCCCCGAACACCGCAACGGGGCCCAGCGGAATCTGTCGCTGGCGGATGTCGGCGCGCGGAAGCGGTGTGCGCTCGGGCTGCGCCGGATCGATGCGGGCACCGTTCCAACTACCCTCGCGCAGAACCGAAGCGAACAGGCGGAGCTGGCCGGTGGTGCGGCCGACCTCGCCGGTGATGCGGGCCAATGGAAGTCCGGACTCGGCGACGGTCCGCTCGATCAGCGTGTCGCCGAGAGCTGCGATGTTGTCTGCGATGGTTTCGAGGAACTGGGCGCGGGTCTCCGAAGAGGTGGCACGGTAATCGGCGAATGCTTCGGCCGCTGCGGCACAGGCCTTCTCGACGTCGGTATTGTCGCCGTGACCGTAGGCGGGTTCGAGGTTCGCGCCGGTGCTGGGGTCGATTCCGTGAATCTGCGTGCCGCTACCGAAGACCGGGACGCCTGCGATGATCATCCGGCCGGTGAGGTGGGTGGACTGTGTCGTCGACGCTGTCATGGGGTGACTCCTAAGGCTGTGGTGCGGTCCGTACTCTGACGCCGAGGCGTGACCTGGCTCATAGCTCACCACGGTAGAAGGCCGATCGATACATGTCCAAGTCAAATGATGTCGCGTTTGATTCAGTCTCGGTATCGATCTTGCTGCCAGGCCCGATGGGCTCGGTCCGCGATCACCGATACCACTACGGCATCGGTCGATGCGCAGATGGTCTTGGACAGGAATCGATCGGGACTTCTACTGTCGTCTGTGAGCCGAGTCACCGATGGCGTACGAGAAAGGTCGGACATGAACGTCCACACCAGCACACCCGTCGTCTCCGAGATGCGCGTCATTCCGATCGCGGGGCACGACGACATGTTGCTGAATCTCAGCGGAGCCCACGCCCCGTACTTCACCCGCAATCTGGTGGTGCTCACCGACTCGGACGGGCGCACCGGCGTCGGCGAAGTGCCGGGAGGCGAGGCGATTCGGCAGACGCTGGAGGATGCGCGCGTGCTCGTAGAGGGCCAGGGCATCGGCCGGTACAACGCAGTGCTGGCCGAGATGCGTCGCGCGTTCGCAGATCGTGATGCCGGTGGCCGCGGCGCGCAGACGTTCGATCTGCGGATCGCCATCCATGCGGTGACCGCCGTGGAATCGGCGCTGCTGGATCTGTTGGGTCAGCACCTCGGCGTCAGCGTCGCCGCGCTGTTGGGTGACGGACAGCAGCGCGAGAAGGTTCAGGCTCTGTGCTATCTGTTCTTCGTCGCCGATCGGACCAAGACCGACCTCGCCTACCGCGGTGCAGACGATGAGGTCGCGGGAGCCGATGACTGGATGCGTATCAGGCACGAGGAGGCGATGGATCCCGAGTCGATCGTGCGCCTCGCCGAGGCGGCACAGGCCCGATACGGGTTTCAAGACTTCAAGCTCAAGGGTGGTGCGCTGCCCGCGGCCGAGGAGGCTGCCGCGGTGCGCGCGCTGGCCGAGCGATTCCCCGAGGCTCGAATCACGTTGGATCCCAACGGCGGCTGGCTCCTGAAGGACGCAATCGAGACCTGCCGCGGCCTCCGCGACGTGCTGGCCTATGCCGAAGATCCTGTCGGACCCGAGGGCGGTTTCTCCGGACGTGAGGTGATGACGGAGTTCAAGCGTGCCACCGGACTGCAGACCGCGACCAACATGATCGCTACCGACTGGCGCGAGATGGGCCACACCATCCGGTCCGGTGCCGTGGACATCCCGTTGGCCGACCCGCATTTCTGGACGATGTCCGGGTCCGTACGAGTCGCGCAGCTATGTGACGCGTGGGGCCTGACGTGGGGATCGCACTCCAACAACCACTTCGACGTCTCACTGGCCATGTTCACCCACGTGGCCGCGGCCGCTCCCGGGAACATCACCGCCATCGATACACACTGGATCTGGCAGGACGGCCAGCGAGTCACCAAGGAGCCCTTCACGATCGAGGACGGGTACCTCACCGTGCCCGACAAGCCTGGCCTTGGCGTCGAACTGGACTTCGAGCAGATCGACGCGGCACACGAGCTTTACCAGAAGGAAGGTCTCGGTGCCCGCGACGACGCCATTGGCATGCAGTATCTGATCGAGGGTTGGACCTTCGACAGCAAGCGGCCGGCTCTGGTTCGATGAGTTCTGGTGCGCTGATGAAGATCGTCGTCGGCGATCGTAATGTTCTCCCGCACCGCGAGCAGTTCGAGGCGGGCTTGCCTGCCGAGGCTCAGGTGATCTGGTGCGTGCCTTTCGACGAGAGTCGGGTCATCGACGAACTCGCCGACGCAGACGTCTACGTCGGCGGCAAGTTCAGTGCGGCCATGGGTGCCGCAGCGCCGAAATTGCGTATGGTGCACGTCGCGGGTGCCGGCACGGACAACGTCGATCGCTCCGGATTGGGCCCCGATGTGCAGGTGTGCAACACCTTTCATCACGAGCAGTCGATTGCGGAGTACGTCGTCGCAGCAACGGTGATGCTGCGCCGCAAGTTCTTGGAGCAGGATCGCGCACTCCGCGCGGGGGTGTTCGCCACTGCCGTCTACGACCCGAGCATCGCGCAACCGTTGTCGCTGAGTGGTGCTCGCATCGGATTCGTCGGGTTCGGACACATCGGTCGGCGAACCTGGCAGCTGTTTCGGGCATACGGCGCAACCGGTGCAGCGGTCACCGGAAGCGGGCGGGCACCGGATGAGGGTCTGGAGTGGGTCTCGGGTACAGACGATCTGGGCATGTTGATCGATTTCGCGGATGTTCTCGTGGTCTCCGCACCGCTGAACGAGCGCACGCGCGGCATGATCGGTGCCGAGGAGCTGAGCAGGCTCGGCAGCGATGGGGTACTCGTCAACGTCGGTCGTGGGCCCTTGGTGCAGGAGCAACCGCTGTTCGACGCGTTGTCTTGCAACGCGATTGCCGCGGCCGCCATCGATGTTTGGTACCACTACCCGGGTCCGGATGGGATAGGGGAGCCGAGCTCCCTGCCGTTCCGCGATCTCGACAATGTGCTGATGACTCCGCACTCGTCCGGCGTTACGCATCACACGTTCGTGGGCAGGGTCGCCGATATCGCGTCGAACATCGATGCACTGGCGGCATCGATCGGCCGTTAAATAGTGTTGGACGAGTATTGGTAACCGAAATAAGCTGTGAGGCAGTGTAACTCGATGACGACGCCAGGAGCCTGAGATGACCATAGCCCCCGACAAGCCCACCAGTGGCCTCACTGCCCCGGATGCTGCGATCACTGCGCTGGCAGCCGGTGCGGCGACCATCGACCGCATCGTCGAGGTGACACTGTCCTCGATCGTATTGCCGCTGCGGAACCCGATCAGTGACGCCAAGGTCCTCACCGGCCGACAGGAGGCGATGACCGAGGTGGTGTTCCTGTTCGCTGAAATTCGTACCGAACAGGGCCATGAGGGAATCGGTTTCGGGTATTCCAAGCGTGCGGGCGGGCCGGCCCAATTTGCGCATGCCCAGGAGATCGCTCCGGTACTCATCGGCGAGGACCCGAACGACATCGGCAAGATCTGGACCAAGCTGGTCTGGGCCGGAGCCTCGTTGGGCCGCAGTGGTGTTGCCACGCAGGCGATCGCCGCGATCGACATCGCGCTGTGGGATCTCAAAGCCAAGCGTGCCGGGTTGCCGCTGGCCAAGCTGATCGGCTCCGCACGCGATTCGGTGCAGACGTACAACACCTCCGGCGGATTTCTGCACACTCCGATCGAGGAGGTCATGGAAAACGCCGCGATCTCCCTGGCCAACGGTATCGGTGGCATCAAACTGAAGGTGGGGCAGCCGGATTGGCGTACCGACATCGCCCGCGTCACCGCGGTGCGCGAGTTTCTCGGCGACGACGTTCCGTTGATGGTCGACGCCAATCAGCAATGGGATCGGCCGACGGCGCAGCGTATGGGCCGCATACTCGAACAATTCGACCTCGTGTGGATCGAGGAGCCGCTCGACGCCTACGACGCCGAGGGGCATGCTCAGCTCGCTCGTAGCCTCGATACCTCGATCGCGACGGGCGAGATGCTGGCCAGCGTCGGAGAGCACGTCCGCCTCATCGAGGCAGGCGCAGTGGACATCCTGCAGCCCGACGCACCCCGCATCGGCGGAATCACGCAGTTCCTGAAGTTGGCCACCCTGGCCGAACACAACAATCTGCAGCTCGCCCCGCATTTCGCCATGGAGATCCACCTGCACCTCGCGGCTGTGTATCCCCTGCAGACATGGGTGGAGCACTTCGACTGGCTGGACCCATTGTTCGACGAGCACCTCGAAACACGGGACGGACGGATGCACCTGTCCGCTCGACCGGGTCTGGGCTTCACGTTGAGCGAGCAGGGTCGGGCGTGGACGGTCGCGATGACGGTGGTGCGCTAGCTGGTACCAGCCCCAATCACATGGGAATGATGCGGCGCATGAGCGATCTGGCTGCGGCGACGACTAGCTGACGATTGTGCGTGTGCACGAATTCGAATCGTCGATCCGCGTCGGCGCAGTCTTCATCGCCCAGATCGCGGGCGATGAGCGCCGAGAAATAGTGCTGACCGACCGCGGTGATCGTCCACTCTCGGGTGAACTCCTCCGTGGGGTCGAGATCTGCTCCGCGCACACCCGGCGCGGGTTCTCCTCCCAGACCGACGCCCACGGCCGCGACAAATGCGTGCTTGGTAGCCAGAAATGCGTACTGCTCAGCGACAGGCGGGCTGAACCATCGGTAATGCTGGAACGTGGACATGAGGGCCAGCGAATCATTGGTATCGCGGGCGTGGTCCTCGATCTGGCGGGAGATGGCGCGGATGAAGGCTTTGGTTCCGATCGACGGAGCCACGAGCTCGAACAGATCCGATGGCAGGTTCGGCACCAGACCGGAGTTCGCAACGGGCTCGCTCAGAATCGACAGCGCACCCGGTGCGGTCCGCACCGACTCGGGCAGCGGACCGGGCCTTCCGAACAGCCATCCCTGGCCCAGTACCGCCCCGAGAGAGTGAGCGCGGGCGAGGTGTTCGTCGGTTTCGATGCCCTCTGCCAGAACAGTCGCCCCGGTCGCCTCGGAATGCGCTCGTACTGCGGCGATCACGCGCGCCTGCGCTCGATTCGGATCTCGCTGCACCAACGAACGGTCGAGCTTGATGATGTCCGGTGCGACGAACTCGAGCATGGTCACCGTGTCCGGATGCACGCTGATGTCGTCGAGAGCGATGCGGCATCCTGCCCGCCGCCCGTCGGCAACCACGGCCAACAACACCGCGGGATCGGCCAGCAGTGACCTCTCTGTCAACTCGAGCACCACGGAAAATCGGCCTTCGGCTGCTGCGAACGCGCGCCTGGCGGCGTCGGTCGGTCCTGTCGCGGTGTGGGGTTCCACGTTGACGAACAAACACAGTTCCTGTGCCATCCCTGCAGCGAGTGCCGCGTCGACCGCGCCTGTGCGACACGCCCAATCGAGATCGTCCACCACGCCCAGATCTGCCGCCGTCGAAAACACGGAATCCAGGTTCAGTAGGGGCAACTCGGGCCACCGCGCCAGAGCCTCGTACCCGAGGACGGTTCCCGTGCCGAGCTCGATCACGGGTTGGAACACCGGGCGGACAGCGTTCACATCGGCGAGGGCAGAGGCAATCGCCTCGTGCGAGGAACGCTCGCGCACAGCGTCGTCCGGCATGGAGGTGTCCTTCTTTGCGATCGAACAATGATTTTTCAGCTCATTTGGACGTTACCCGCCTGGTCGGTGTTCGGTAGAGGTAGGACACGCATCCGGGTGCGCGTCAGCGAACTCCCTCGGCGCGCAGTTCTCGCGCCCAGGCGGCCGCGTGATCGGTGAGCACCGCGGCGATGCGTTCGAGTTCGCCCGGGTACGAGGCGACTTCGGCGGGCATCGAGACGCTGAGCGCATCGGTGGCCGGGATGCGGTACGGCACGACGGTGGCGATGCAGACGACGCCGACGGTGCCCTGCTCCTGCTCGAGTGACCACCCTCGTCGGCGAACCTGGCCGAGTTCGGCGATGAGGGCGTCGCGATCGACGATGGTGTTCTCGGTGTACCGCTCGAGCTTCTCGGGTAGCAGCGCAGTCACCTCGTCGGTCGTCAGTTCGGCGAGCAGAGCCTGACCCAACGCGGTGACGTGGCATGGCAGCTTGCGTCCGACGCGGTGCATGCGGCGCACCTCGAGCTTGGAGCCGCGGCTGGCAAGGTAGATGACGGAGTCCTCGTCGCGTCGGGCGAAGTGGACGGTGTGCCGCACGTCCGATCGCAGTGCTTCGAGCACTGCGGCGGCTCGGCTGACCACCGAGTCCTTGTCCAGGTAGGACGTTCCGGTCAGCAGGGCGTGCGTGCCGATGCCGTAGCGGGAGCCGGTCTCGTCGGCCTCGATCCAGCGCAGTTCCTTGAGCGTCCGCAGCAAGGCGTGCAGACTCGATCGCGGATACCCGCACGCTTCCTGCAGTTCGCCGAGGCTCATGCGCGTGGGGGACGCGGCCAGCGTCTCGAGGATGTGGATCGTGCGTTCCGCGGATTTCACCGGCTGGCTCTCGGACACCGTTGCGCCCGTGACATCGTTCACCATGGAGACAGTGTCCCTCATGATGAACGATGCTTCATACGCGGACACGAATGTTGTCGACGAACACTAGTACTCGGCGATCAGATTGTTCGAGACGTACTCGAGGTCGATGTCCTCACCCAGGCCCGGTCGGGTCGGCATCTGCACCATTCCGTTCACGTCGATGGGGTCGACGATGGACTTCAAGTGCGGCGGCACCCAGTCGTAATCCACCAGCGGGTGCAGCAGTCCGCGCTCGTACCACTGAATGTTCGACGCGCCGCCGACGAGCGCGAGGTTGGGAGCGCCGTTGCCATGGATCTCGCATTCGAGCCCGAACCCGTCGGCCATGTGCACCGTCTTGAGTGCAGGGGTGATGCCGCCGCCGTTCATCGCGCCGACCCGCAGAATGTCGCAGGCGTCGCTTGCGATCCAATCCGCCCGCGAACGATGCCGACCGGGAGTGGTCTCCGGGCCGATGACGGGAGTATCGATCTGATCCGCCAACCACTTGTACGAGCGCATCGAGAACTCGTCCATGGGCTCCTCGAACCAGTCGAAGTTCAGTGCGTCGAGTTCCCGCCCGAGCTTGAGTGCATCGGTACGCGAGTACCAGTGATAGCCGTCGAGCATCAACGAAAATCCGGGTCCGACGGCATCTCGCACCGCAGCGCAGGCCTCGATGTCGCGTGTGAGGCTCGGGGCCCCTTCGAGCGGCGGCATCCAGGTGTGCAGCTTGATTCCCTGGTAGCCCCGATTCTTCAGTGTCACCGCGAAATCGGCATACTCCTGCGGGCTCGACAGCCCGCCGTCGATGTCGTCCCCGCACATGGTGCTCGCGTAGGCCTTGACCTCGCTGCGGGCTCCGCCGAGGAGCTTCCACACCGGGGTGTCGAATCGGTTGCCGGCCAGATCCCACAGCGCCTGATCGACGTAGCTGCATGTGTGCTCGGGAAGTTCGACGGCTCTGGTGCGTTGCCTGACCGCGAACTTGCGGTCCATCTCCTCGCGGTGCAGCGGATCGGTGCCGATGAGGACCGGTCGAAAATGTTGATCCACTTGATCTTCACGCAGATAGTTTGTCTTGCCCAGGACGTAGCCGCTGACGCCGTCGGAATCGGTGATCCGCAACAGTGCCTGGGTGGTCGGGACGGACGGTCCTGGGTGTCGATGACCGTAGGAATCGACTGCGGTGCGTGCCTCGGTCTTGAAGACCTGGACGGCAACCTCGGTGATGACGCTGGACATGGCGGTGAATCCCCTATTTACCCTGTCGGGCATCGTATTTGGCTTTGGAGCGGTTGAGTTTCTCGGCGAAGTCGTCGGCGAAGTCCTGAGCGCTGAGCTGCCCGATGAGCACCTTCTGCCACTGGCCCAGCATCTGGACCTGCACGATCTTGCCGAAATCGGGCAGGTAGTCCGGCGGGGTCACCAGCACGGTGCTCGGGTCGTCGAGCGCGGCCTGAGCCGCCTGCACGGACGGCATCGCCTGGAAGGCCGGCGCGGAGCGAGCGGTCGTGTTGACCGGAATCTGGCCGACGTTCTCGTTCCAGTAGGCCTGCGCGTCCTGCGAGGTCATGTATTCGAGGAACTTCCAGGCCGCGGCCTGATGCTTGCTGCTCTTGAACACCGTGTACGACGGGAACGGGTCCGTCATCACCGTGCGAACACCATTGTCTGCCAATGGGAGTGCTACCGCTCCCACCTTGTCGCCGAGCGACTTCTTGTGATTGCTCAGAGATCCGAGGTTGTGCTGCATCATCGCCACCGAACCGCCGCCGAAGCTGGCGACCATCTGCGGAAAGCCATTGTTGACGTCGGCGGTGGGGGTGTCTACGTCGTAGAGAGCTGCGAAACGTTCGATGGCCTCGACCATCTCGGGTCGGTTGACAGTAGCCTCGCTGCCGTCGAAGAAGTTGTCGATGCCGGTGGTGGCGAACATGTGCTGCAGCAGCGGGTAGATCGAGCCCGCGCCTCCGCGGATGGTGAACCCGTAACGACCCGCGGACTTGTCGGTCAGTTCGTCTGCGGCCTCGTAGAATTCGTCCCAGGTGTCCGGTGGCTCGATGCCGGCCTCGTCGAACCAGTCCGCGCGAAACCACAGCGTGGCGTTGTTACTGGTGAACGGCAGACCGTACAGGTTCTCGCCGCCGCCGGATTCCATCGCCGACTCGATGATCTTGGGGTCGTACTGGTCCTTCTGCGGTGAGGTCGCCATGAAATCGTCGAGGGGAATGACCGCGTTCTGCGCGACCAGCGGTGCGAGGTACGCGGTGGACACGATACCCAGATCGGGAGCTGACCCACCGGCGAGCGCAGTTTGGTACTTCTGCTGAGCGCTGTCCGACGGCAGGCCGACGTACTCGATGTCGATGCCAGGGTTGACCTCTTCGAAGCGCCGAATCAGCTCCTCGTACAACGGGGTTCGATCCGGTCCGGCATTGTTGTCCCAGAAGGTGAGGGTGCCGCTGTTCGGATCTCCGAGTTCACCGTCGGGCAGGGAGGTTTCGGAACTGCAGCCGGCGAGAACGAGCGTGGCGACGGCACCGACGAGTACTGCGCGTCGCGAAAAGTGTGTGCGTTTCATGATCAGCCCTTCACCGCTCCGGCACTGAGGCCCTGGACGAGGTACTTCTGAATGACGGCGAACACTGCGACCACCGGCACCGCGGCGATCAGGCCGCCGGCCGCGAGGACGCCGAAGTCGACGTTGTACGAGCCGATCGTGTAGCTCAATCCGACCGGGAGGGTGAACTTGTCCTGGCTGCTGATGAACATCAGGCCGAACAGGAAGTTGTTCCAGCTGCCGATGAAAGCGAACGAGCCGACGGCGATCAAGCCGGGTCGTAGCAGCGGAAGCATGATGATGCGGAATGCCTTCAGGCGTGAGCAGCCGTCGACCATCGCGGCTTCCTCCAGTTCCACCGGGATCTGAGAGATGAAGCCCGCCATCAACATTGCTGCCAGCGGAAGTTGGAAGACGGTGTCGGCGACGATCAGTCCGAACAGGTTGTTCACCAGTCCCATCTCGCGGAACACCTGGAACAGCGGAATGAGCAGCATCGCACCGGGGACGAACTGGCTGCACAGCAGCGCCATCACCAGGGGGATCTTGGCACGGAACTTGAAGCGCGCCAACGCATAACCCGTTGCCAGCGCAACGAAGGTGGTGAGCACGAGAGACAGGCCGGCCACGATGAGGCTGTTCTTGAAGAAGAAGCTGAAGCCCAGGGTGTTCCAGACGGTGTCGAAGTGGTCGAGCGTGATGGGCCAGGGAAGCATCGAATTGGAACCGGCGGGCCGGAACGCGAAGACGATCATCCAGTAGAACGGGACGAGCGTGAACAGGAGGTAGACGGCCAGCGGGAGGCCGACGCTGAACACGCGGGGCTTGGTGCGGTGCACGCGCACCTTGTCGGAACGGTCCAGCGGCGGAGTGGTCACGACGGGACGGTCTGCGGTAGTGGTCATGTGCGTCAGGCCTTATCGCTGTTGAATTTGCTGAGGCGCAAGTAGAGGATCGAGCAGAAGAGCAGGATGAGGAAGGCGACGGTGGTGAGCGCCGACCCGTATCCGAAGTCCTGCGCGGTTGTTGCGAGCTGAGAGACGTAGAGCGGCAACGTGGTTGTCACGTCGGCCGGTCCGCCCGCGGTGAGGGTGTAGAGAAGATCGACGTTGTTGAACTCCCAGACACCGCGGAGCAGGGTAGACAGGATGATCACGGCCTTGAGGTGCGGCAGTGTCACGAAGCGGAAGCGCTGCCAGCGGTTCGCGCCGTCCACGTTCGCTGCCTCGTAGAGGTCCTTGGGCGCACTCTGCAGTTCGGCGAGGATGAGAATGGCGAAGAACGGAACGCCGCGCCAGAGTTCGGCAACGCTGGTGGCCCAGAACGCGGTGTCCGGATCGGCGATCGGCGCGGCGGTACCGTCGCCGATGCCCATGTTGCCGAGCAGTTTGAACAATCCGGTCGACGGGTTGTAGATCAGCAGCCAGATGCCGGTGGTCAGCACGCCGGAGACGGCCCAGGGCGAGAACACCAGGGCTCGGGCCAGGCCGCGTCCGCGGAAGACCTCGTTGACCAGCAGGGCCAGGCCGAGGCCGAGGAACAACTGGAACACGACCTGCACGCCGACCCACTTGGCGGTGACGACGAGGCTGTTCCAGAAAGCGTCGTCGGCGAACATGAGCCGGAAGTTCTCCAGGCCGGCGAAGCCGTTGTCCCACGGCGTCGTCGGGTTGTAGAACTGCGTGCTGTAGTAGAAGACGCTGCCGACCGGGTAGAAGATGAACACGGCCAGCAGGATGACGACCGGTGCGATCAGGATGTACGGGGCCGAGATGCGGCGCTTGCGTTTCGGCCGCACGGGAGGGACGGCCGCGCTCTGCGCGCGGGTGCCTCCCGACCGGGGTGGTGTGGTGGTGACCATGGGGACGCTCCGAAGCGTTCGGGGCCGGATGGGGGAGCCGGCGAGTGGGTCTGGCGGGGTGCTTCCGGCCCTGGGGATTTGGGCCGTGGAAAGTCTTCGTATGTTCACATATATGAACTCACGTCTGCTATGTGAATTTCTGGACCAACTATGACGGCTGTCACAAGCACTGTCAAGCATGACCGGTCACACGTGCAGGCCGAGCCAGCTCGCCGCGGCATCCTGCATCGTCCTCGTGAAGCGGTGTGGCTCCGAAAACCACTGTGTAGACAGCGTTTTCGAGTCTCGGTAGTCGCGGCGCAGTGACGCCTCGGCCTCGCGCATACCTCCCGTGCCGAAATGGGAGTCCTGCTCGGCGAATTGGACCAGTAGTGGAGTCGGTGCAGCCGAGCCGGCAATCTCCGGCCAGTCGCACACCGCGGGCAGGCCCGGGGTGATCATCAGCCAGCTGGTGTTGTCCGCATGACCGTCCGCGATATCGGCGTACGTGCTCATGGAAGCGGTGATCACCGCTGCTCGCAGACGGTCGGTGCAGGCCAGCAGGTGTGCGACGCGGGCTCCGCCACCGGAGAATCCAGCGGTGGCGATGCGGTGTGCGTCCACCTCGGCGCAGTCGCTCAGTACGTGCAGTGCTGTCAGATCTTCCAGCAATACCCGTCCGGCCAACGAACTGCCCTGTAGCGCTGCTATTTTCGCCAGGCCGTGCTCGTGCTCGCGGGCGGCTGCCTCGTATCGCTGCTGTCCCTCGAGGTTTGCGCCGGCTCGACGGGCCCGCTCGGGGAGGTCCTCCCACGGCACCCGGCGACCGCCCCACGGGAACACGTCGTGGATCAGAACTGCGAAACCCGCAGCAACCAGGCGTGCTGCGGGTGCGCCGCCGCCGTACCCGTGCTCGCGCAGTGCGGCGATGCCGGGCGCGATGCCGTCGGGACCGTCGGCCACCTTCTCTTTGCCGTAGAACTTCACACCGTCGTGGCCGTGCATGAGCAGGATCGCGGGCAGTGGGTGCTCTGCTTCCGGGGGCGTCAGCAGCCACGCGGACGTGTCGTTCCAGGTCAACTCCACTCCGCGGACGCCGTCACGTGTCCACCTGCGACCGCGTGTCACCTGCCGGGGTGGTGGGGTTTCGGCGATTCCGAGGGCATTCCCGATTGCCGCGCGACGGGCGAATCGTGGACAGCCGAGGTCGAATTGTGTTCCCATGTGTGAACTCTGTTCTCTCTATCGAACAAATCAGCCATCGAAGGATGACCCCTATGACCGTCGACCGCATCGTCGCGCACGCCTATCCCTGGGACGTACTCGGTGATCCACACTTCGTCGAGCGCGCCCGCAGGCTCGGGGTGCGCGAGATCTCGCTCGCCGCGACGTACCACTCGACCAGGGCGGCAACTCCGCTGCACCCCCAGCACAAAGTGGTCGATGCTCACCATGCCGCGCTGTATCGACCGGTTCGTCCCGAGGGGTGGGCCGGGCACACGATCACTGCGCGGACAGCCGACTGGGGCGGGGCAGAGGATGCGTTCGGCCAGGCCGCGGCCGTTCTGCGCGACGCCGGGTTCCTGGTCAACGCCTGGATCGTGCTGACGCACAGCACAATTCTCGGCCACGCCCACCCCGATGCAACGGTCGTCAACTGCTTCGGAGATGCCTATCGCTATGCCCTCGCTCCCGGGCATCCCGACATCGTGCGGTACTGCGCCACGCTCGCGGCCGAAGCGATCCGCGGCGTCGAGGTACATGGTATGTCCGTCGAGGCCTGCGGACAGCTGGGTTTCGCGCATGTCGGACCACATGAGAAGACGGACGGCGCGTTCCCTGGAATCGGCGACACACTGATGTCTGTCAGCTGCACGCAGCGTGAGCTCGACGCATGGAGCGCGCGAGGCATCGACTCGGCGAAGGTGATGCAGAAGTTGCGCGACGGCGTCGACGCCTTGTCGGCCGGAACCTTGCCTGCGGGTGCTGCGATCACGGACGTGTTGGACGCCGACGAGATCGACGCGGTGGTGGCGGTCCGACACGCCGACGCTGACCACCTTCGTGCGGAAGTGCTTGCCGCGGTGCGTGAACAGGCACCATCGGCACGCGTGACGCTGCACGGTCACCCGGATCCGTGGAAGACCGGACCGTCGCCTGCGCTGACCGCTGCCGCACCGGCCGATGTCGACGCGGTGCTCGTGTCGGCCTGGCCCGGTACTGCCGAGACGGTTGCGGTGGTCGAGGCCACCCGCGCGGCCGTCGGCGACGGGGTTGATGTGGGTGCTTACGTATCGGTACTGCCGCCGAAGAAGCTGGACGAGGTGGCCGCGCATGTGGCGGCCACCGTCGACGCCGGGGCGAACGAGCTGCACCTCTATCACCTCGGTCTCGTCAATCGACCCCAGCTCGATGCGCTGGGGTCGATCGTCACAACGTATTCGTAGGGGTCCGCAACGGGTGCTCCACTCGACCGGCCTCGGCGCGGAATCCCGCAGTCTGGGTGGTCGAGTGGAGCAGAACGTGCATCACCGCATCCGTTGGCCGAGCGGGTGATCACAGAACGCTCCGCCGACTCGCTGCAGGATCGGATCGCTGAACGTCCACTCGTGTTCGGCCAGGAACTGCTCGGCGAACTGTTCCGCATCGTCGCGAGGCAGGTATCCGATCTCCGCACCCTCGTTGCCGGACCACCACGCGCGCGAGTTCTTCGAGATGCCCCACACTGTGTGAAAACCCTTGGCGCTGTCCGACAGTGACGCCTCGATCAGTCGAGCAGTGTCGGCGGGTGACATCCAGGTGGCAAGGCCGCGGTAGTTCGGCGGCGCGTCGAAGCTCGAGCCGATACGCAGATTGACGACGTCGATGCCGAAGCGGTCGTGGTACATCCGGCCCAGGGCTTCGACCGCGGCCTTGCTCCACCCGTAGAAGCCGTCGGGTCGCGGCGCGGCGTCCCCCGGAAGCGGTGCGCCGCCCGTCTCGTCGTGCGTCCAGAAGCCGACGGCGTGATTGCTCGACGCCACCACAACGCGGGTGACTCCGTGCGTCACCGCGGCCTCGAAGACGGCCTGAGTGCCGTCGACGTTGACCGACAGGATGTTGGCCCACGAGTCCTCGGTGCTCAATCCGCCGAGGTGCAGAATCGCGTCGACACCGTCCACCGCAGCGGCCACGGCGGCGCGATCGGTGACCGATCCCTGCACGAATTCCTCGGTAGCAGAATCGATGTCGGTGATCTCGGCGATATCGAACAGGCGCAGCGTGCGGCCGGGAGCCGCCAGCAGAGGCCTGAGCATCGCACCCATGTTGCCTGCGGCCCCGGTGATGAGCACTCGTGAAACGGTGTCGGTCATTCTTCTCGAACTCCTTCGGTGGAAACCTTGTAATGGGGATCACAGTAATACATACTTCTAAACGAAGTCAGCATTCTGGCATCCATTCACATATATGAACACCACTCGGATCGTCCGGCACGTTCCTGCCGGTGAAGGGACCACCATCATGGCCACCGTTGCATTTCAAGGCGTCACCAAACTCTTTCCCGGCGGAGACAAAGCTGCCGTCGACCAACTCGATCTCGACATCCAGGACGGTGAATTTCTCGTCCTCGTCGGCCCGTCCGGCTGCGGAAAGTCGACGTCGCTGCGGATGCTCGCCGGTCTGGAAGAAGTCGACAGGGGAGCCATCACCATCGGCGGCAAGGACGTCACCGACCATCAGCCCAAAGACCGCGACATCGCGATGGTCTTCCAGAACTATGCCTTGTACCCGCACATGACGGTCGGCGAGAACATGGGATTCGGACTTCGCATCGCCGGCGAGGACAAGGCCGAGATCAAGCGTCGCGTCGAGGACGCAGCCAAGATCCTCGATCTCACCAAGTTTCTCGACCGCAAGCCCAAAGCGCTCTCCGGTGGTCAGCGTCAGCGAGTTGCCATGGGCCGCGCCATCGTTCGCAAGCCCCAGGTGTTCCTCATGGACGAGCCGCTGTCCAACCTCGACGCCAAACTTCGGGTGCAGACCCGCGCGCAGATCTCCGCGCTGCAGCGTCGACTCGCAACGACGACCGTGTACGTCACCCACGATCAGGTCGAGGCCATGACCATGGGCGATCGCGTGGCCGTCCTCAAAGACGGTGTGCTGCAACAGTGCGACTCGCCGAGGCGCATGTACGAACACCCGAACAACGTGTTCGTCGCCGGCTTCATCGGATCGCCTGCAATGAATCTGCTCGAGCTGCCCCTCGTCGACGGCGGCGTCCGCTTCGGCGGCGAAGTCGTCCCGGTTCCCCGCTCCGCCATCGCCGGAATCGGGGAGAGTTCCGTGACACTCGGCGTGCGGCCCGAGGACCTGCAGATCACCACCGGGGCAGGCCTCGAAGTGACCATCGACGTCGTCGAAGAACTCGGAGCCGACGCCTACGTCTACGGCCAGGCCGATATCAACGGCACGCGTCAGCCCATCGTGGTCCGCGCCGACGGCCGCATCCCACCCGAACGCGGATCGACGATCACGCTCTCCTACGCCGCCGAGCGCACCCACCTGTTCTCTACGGTGACCGGAGAACGTTTGGTCGACTAGCACCACTACGCGTTGCGCACAGTACTGTCTCCCGAGTGACAGACGCGCACCAGGTATCGCGATGGTCCGCGATCTTCAGACCGACGCCGCTCCGGTTCATGGCAGCAGGGTTTGCACTTGCCATGGTCGTCGGTGCGGGCGTGCTGATGATTCCGGCGGCCACCATGCCCGGGTACGACACGGATTTTCTGCAGGCGTTGTTCACGTCGACATCGGCCGTCAGTTTGACCGGCCTGATCGTGGTGGACACGCCGGTGTACTGGTCGGGTTTCGGGCAGGGCGTGATTCTCGGCCTGATTCAGATCGGCGGATTCGGGATCATGACGATCGCGTCGTTGGTCGGGTTGGTCCTGGCCGATCGAATCGGTTTGCGAGGCAGGCTCAATGCGGCCGCCGAGGTACGCACATCCGGGCTGGGCGACGTCAGGAGTGTCATCGTCGGTGTGTTCCGCACCAGTCTGATCATCGAGAGCGTGATCGCGCTCTGTTTGGCCGCGCGATTCTTCGTCGGATACGACGAGCCATTCGGCCGCTCGCTCTGGCTGGGGGTCTTTCATTCCGTGTCGGCATTCAACAATGCCGGATTCGCCCTCTTCAGCGACAACATGATCGGGTTCGCCACCGATCCGTGGATCTGTGTGCCGCTGCTGATCGCGGTCGTGTCGGGAGGTATCGGATTTCCGGTCCTCTTCGAGATCGCCCGTCATGTCCGATCGCGGACCCGCGGCGTTCGGTCTCGCAAGCGGTGGTCGCTGCACACTCGAATGACGCTGTCTGCCACCGGTGTTCTGCTGGTTCTCGGACCGACGGTGGTGTTGCTCTTCGAGTGGTCGAGGACTCTGGGCGGCTTCGGCTTCTGGGACAAAATGCTCGTCGCGACGTTCCAGGGCATCATGCCGCGCACCGCCGGATTCAACAGTGTCGACTATGCGGATGTGGACAACGCGACCCTGCTGATCACCGACGTACTGATGTTCATCGGTGGTGGCAGCGGCGGTACGGCGGGTGGCATCAAGGTCACGACGTTCGCATTGCTGCTGTTCGTCATCCTGGCCGAGATCCGCGGAGACCGTGAGGTGGCGGTGTTCGGTCGTCGAATCGACGCGCGCGTGCAGCGTCAGGCGTTGACCGTCGCGTTGATCGGCGTTGCGTTGGTACTGGCCCCGGTAGTGGCGTTGCTGGCGGGTACGAACTTCGACCTCGATGTGCTCCTTTTCGAGGTCGTCTCGGCATTCGCCACGGTGGGGCTGTCCACCGGCATCACCGCACAGTTGCCCGGCTGGGGTCAGGTGGTTCTGATCGTCCTGATGTACCTGGGCCGCGTCGGTTCCATCACTCTGGTCAGCGCCCTTGCTGCCCGCGACCGCGGTCGGCGTTACACGCTCCCCACGGAAAGGCCGTTCATTGGCTAGGAAATCGTCGTCCGAAGTCGTTGTCGTTCTGGGTCTCGGCCGCTTCGGCACATCGCTGGCACTCGAACTGATGGAGCAAGGAGTCGAGGTTCTCGGCATCGACAGCGACGACGCTGTGGTGCAACGTGTCTCGGATCAGCTCACGCACGCGGCCGTAGCCGATACGACGGACGAGGAATCGTTGCGGCAACTGTCGGTGCACGAATACGACCGCGCCGTCGTGGGCATCGGATCCGATCTGGAGGCCAGCCTGCTCACCGCGTCCGCGCTGATCAACCTCTCGGTGCCCATCATCTGGGCCAAGGCGATCAGCGTCGCGCACGCCAAGATCCTCGACCAGATCGGCGTCCACCACGTGGTCCGGCCCGAGCACGACATGGGTAAACGGGTGGCTCACCTGGTGCGTGGCCGGATGATGGACTACATCGAGTTCGATGACGGGTTCGCCATGGTCAAGACGTCACCGCCGGCCTCGCTCATCGGAAAGAAATTGGGCGAGAGCGGGATCCGCGCCAAGCACCGTGTCACCGTCGTTGCGGTCAAGCGTCGAGGCGAAGGATTCACCTACGCCACAGCAGATACGGTGATCGGCGCAGGCGATACCGTCATCGTCTCCGGTCAGGTCCGAGACGCCGAGCGATTCAGTGAGTCGACGTGAGTGACTCCAGGGTTGCGCGCGCACCGTTTTCCTGAAGTGATGTCAGCTGTTTCGTGTACTCGGCGACGAAGCGTTCGTTGTCGATCAGATCCCCGAACACCGCGCGGTTGGCGATGAAGGCCGTCGGATTCTCGCGCTGACTCTGCGCGATGGGGATCAGTGAATCCTTCAGCTGATCGACGATCTCGATCGGCTCTCCCGATTCGTCGACGGCCTCGGCGTAACGAGCCCAACTCGCCACGACTGCGGTTGACCGTGCGATCTCGCCGCCGGTCTCGAGGTTCTTGCGAATCACGGGCAAAAGCCACTTGGGAATTCGATCCGAGGACTCGGCGCACAGGCGTGCGACGGTATCGCGGATCTCCGGATTGGAGAATCGTTCGATCAACGTCCGCTTGTACTCGGTCAGATCGATACCGGGGACGGGCTGCAGCGTCGGCGTCGCCTCGTTGTCCATGTACGCGAGCAGGAACTCCGAGAACAGCGAGTCCTGGCAGACCTCGTGTACCAGGCGATAGCCGCTGAGGTAACCGAAGTACGCGAGTGCCTGGTGACTGGCATTGAGCAGGCGAAGCTTCATCAGCTCGTACGGGGTGACGTCATCGACCACCTGTACGCCGACATCTTCGAACGGTGGTCGACCGAGCGTGAACGAATCCTCCAATGCCCACTGCGTGAACGGTTCGGCCGCGACCGGCCACGCGTCCTCGATGCCGTAGCGATCCGAGAGCTCCTGCATCACTTCGGGAGTGGTCACCGGGGTGATGCGGTCGACCATCGAGTTGGGGAACGTGGCCTCGGACTCGATCCAGTCCGCGAGCTCCGAATCCTTCAACCGGGCGAACGCGAGGAACGTGGACTTCGCGATGTGGCCGTTGCCCTCGATGTTGTCGCAGGACATGATCGTGAACGGCTTCATGCCACGATCCTTCCGACGCGCCAATGCCTCGACGACGAGTCCGAAAGTTGTTGCCGGCACGGCACCGTCAGCGAGATCCGCGACTATCGCCGGATTCTTCTCGTCGAACTCCCCGGTGGTCGCGGAGAAATTGTACCCACCTTCGGTGATGGTGAGCGAGACGATCTTCACCGCCTCGGACGCCATCTTCTCGATGACCGCCTCGGGGTCCTCGGGGGCGAACAGATACTCCACGATCGACCCGATGACTCGAGTTTCCCAGGTGCCGTCGGCGTGCTTGAGGGCGAGAGTGTAGAGGCAGTCCTGTTCCGCCATCACCTCTTTCATCTTGCGATCGTTCGGCAAGACACCCACACCGCAGATCCCCCAGTCCGACGCCTCGCCGCGCTCGAGCAAGCGGTCTACATACATCGCCTGGTGGGCGCGGTGAAAGCCGCCGACGCCGAAGTGCACGATCCCCGTGGTGACTGCGGCTCGGTCGTAGGTCGGTACCTCGACGTCGGTGTGGACTTCTGCCAGAGTGCTCGCCCGAAGCTTCATGCGTTCTTTCCTTCTCCTCGAAAACCAGGTATCACAACAGCTTTGATGCTTCCGGACTGCTTGTCCGCGTTCAAGGCATCTTCGACGCCGTCGAGTCCGAACCGCGCCGTCACCATCGCGTCGAGATCCACCATGCCCGACGCCACGAGGTCGCGTGCGATGGGCCAGGTGTTGGCGTAGCGGAAGACACCGGTGAGCACCAACTCTCGGTTCTGAATCACCGAGATCGGCAGGGGGTAGTCCGATCCGCCCATGCCGACGAGGACGACGGTGCCGGCCGGCCGGACCGCTTGAATGCCGTCGAACACCGCGCGCGCCGCACCGGAGGCGTCGATGAAGGCATCGACCGACAAGGTGCGCACGTCCTCGGTGGTGGGGTCGAGGACTCGTGTTGCGCCGAATGTTGTTGCGTTGGCACGTCGGGAGGCGTCTAGGTCGGTGACGATCACCTCGGTGGCTCCGAAGGCGCGGGCCACCTGTGCGGTGACGATGCCGACGGGGCCTGCGCCCGCGATGAGCACGCTCGAACCGGCCGAGATTCGCGCCTTCTGTACCGATGCGATGCCGACCGACAGCGGCTCGAAGAGAGCTGCGGCCTCGTCGGAGATGGTGTCCGGAATGCCGTGCGCGAACGTCGATTGGATCAGCACGTATTCCGCCAGTGCGCCGTCGATGGGCGGGGTCGCGAAGAATTCCATGGCCGGACACAGGTTGTAACGGCCGGCGCGGGATTGGGCGCTGGTGGGATCCGGCCGTTGCGGCTCGATGGATACGCGCTGCCCGACGCGGGTGCCGGGGATATCGGAGCCCACGGCCACGATCACGCCCGCGGCCTCGTGCCCGAGCACGAGGGGGCCGTCGACCACGTAGTCGCCGATGCGTCCTTCGCGGTAGTAGTGCGCATCGGATCCGCACACCCCCACGGCCGTGACCTGCACGAGGACCTCATCGGACGCGGGTGTGGGGACGGGCCGTTCTTCGAGCCGGATCTCGTGCACGCCGGTGAGCACGCTGGCCTGCATGGACTGTGGCACGGGTCGCTGCTCGCGAGGGGGTGTTGTGTAGATCACACCTTAATGTTAGCTTAGTGAGCAGATGAACACGAGCTGAGCATCTGCTCACCAGTTGGGGAGGCGTAATGAACGGATCGGAGCCCAGTGGGGCAAAGTCCGCGCGGTCCGGAGAGGATCTCCGTCTGGCTCTGCGCGCCGCCACGATGTACCACCTCGAAGGTGCGACGCAGGCCGAGATCGCTGTGAAGCTGGGGGTCTCGCGACCGACCGCAGGACGATTGGTCGCTCGTGCTCGTAGTCAGGGTCTCGTGACGATCGAGATCAACGTTCCCGACGATTTGCAGGGCACGGTGCATGCCGACGTCGAGCGAGAGCTGGAGGCGAAGTTCGCGCTCACCGAGGTTCTGGTCGTCTCGGACGTCATCGACGGAACGGACGCAGGCTACGGGTCCCTGGGCCGCGCGGCAGCGACGTTGCTCTCCCGTCGACTCAAGGATCAGGACGTTCTCGGTTTCACCTGGGGACCCGAAACGGTGGCGGTCGCCAGTTCGCTCAGGACCAGGTCCACCAAATGTGCTGCGGTGGTACAACTCGACGGTTCCATCACCTCGGCCGACTATCAGACCGGTGTCGAGTACACACTCGGACGGTGCGCTGCGTATCTGCAGGCGACACCCATCCGGCTCAACGCGCCGCTGTATGCCGATCAGGCGACAGTCGTTGCATTGGAGCAGGATTCCGTGATCTCGCGCGCCCTCAAAGCCGGGACCGATGCTGATGTGATGATGTACGGCATCGGTCCCGTTTCCACGTCCACCACGTTGTTCGAGGGCAGCTTCATCGACCTCGACGTTCTCGACGAACTGCGCCGCCTCGGTGCCGTCGGCGAAATCGGCGGACGGTTCTACGACGCCGACGGACAGGACACCGGAGGATCGCTCCCCGGCCGAACCGTGTCGGTGGGGCTCGACGCCATCAGGGCGTGTGATCGGGCTGTGCTCGTCACCGGTGGACAACGTAAACACGAGGCGCTGCTCGGTGCTCTGCGCGGCGGACTGGCCTCGATCCTGGTGACCGACATCGAAAGTGCACGTTGGCTCGTTGCGCAAGCTCCTGCAACAGCAACCTCCAATGGAAAGGTATTTCAGTGAGGGTTCTACCGAAAGTGGCTGTCGCGGCCTCGCTCGCGACGACCTTGGTGTTGTCCGGATGTGCCGGAGCCGGCTCGTTCGGTGGTGACGGTGACGGCAAGACGATCACCGTTGCGATCGTCTCGAATTCGCAGATGTCCGATGCCATTTCACTCGCTCCGGAGTTCGAGGCGGAGAACCCGGGCATCAATCTGAAGTTCGTGTCGCTGTCCGAGAACGAGGCGCGTGCCAAGATCACGGCGTCGGTGGCCACCGGCGGTGGTGAGTTCGATGTGGTGATGATCAGCAACTTCGAGACCCCGCAGTGGGCGGAGAACGGGTGGCTGACCAATCTGTCCGAGTATGCCGACGCCACCCCGGGATACGACGAGGACGATTTCATCCCCACGTTGAAGGAGTCGTTGTCCTATGAGGGCAGCATGTACTCGGTGCCGTTCTACGGTGAGTCGTCGTTCCTGATGTACCGCAAGGATCTGATGGAGGCCGCCGGCATCACGATGCCCGAGGAGCCCACCTGGCAGGAAGTCGCCGACGCCGCAGCGAAGCTCGACAGTCCTGACGTCTCGGGTATCTGCCTCCGCGGAAAGCCCGGTTGGGGTGAGGTTCTGGCACCGCTCGACACCGTCATCAACGCCTTCGGTGGACGGTGGTTCGACGAGAACTGGAACGCTCAGCTCAACAGCCCAGAGGTGGAACAGGCCGTTCAGTTCTACGTCGACTTAGTGCGTGAGCACGGTCAAGCCGGTGCAGCGACAAGTGGTTTCAGCGAGTGCGGAACGCAGCTCTCGCAGGGAAACACCGCTATGTGGTACGACGCAACGTCCGCTGTGTCGGTGTTGGAGGATCCCACCTCGAGCAACGTCGTCGGCAAGATCGGCTATGCCAAGGCTCCGTCGGCAGCCAAGGGCGACAACGGGTGGCTGTACTCCTGGGCCCTCGGCATCCCGAAGACATCCGAGAATCCGGACGACGCCTGGAAGTTCGTCTCGTGGATGACCAGCAAGGAGTACCTGAACAAGGTGGGCAACGAATTGGGTTGGGAACGAGTGCCTCCCGGTAGTCGCTTGTCCACCTACGAGATCCCCGAGTACGAGGAGGCGTCGGCGGCCTACGGTCAGGTCACCCTCGACTCGATCAACGGTGCCGACCCGAACAACCCGACCGTGGATCCGGTTCCCTACACCGGAGTGCAGTTCCTGACCATTCCCGAGTTCCAGGACCTGGGAACCCGCGTCAGCCAACAGATCAGCGCCGCAGTGGCAGGACGAATCAGCGTCCAGGACGCGCTCGAGCAAGCGCAGCAGTACGCCGAAGTGGTCGGCAAGACGTATCAGGAGGGCCAGGGATGACCACCACCGAAACACGATCGGCGCAGGCCGATTCCGAGGAATTCGTACCGAGACCCAGGACGATCTCGAAAGCGGAAGGGTGGCGTCGCCGCGGCCCACTGCTGCCGGCCATGGTGTTCGCTATTCTGGTCACCCAGGTTCCGTTCCTGTTCACGCTGTACTACTCGACGCAGTCGTGGAACCTCGTTCGACCGGGTTCGCAGAAGTTCAACTGGCTCAACAACTACGTCGCCGTCTTCCAGGACAGCCAGTTCCGTGAGGTCGCCCTCAACACGGTGATCATGATCGTCGGAACCGTCATCATCTCGGTGGTTCTCGGATTGTTCCTGGCTCTGCTGCTGGATCGGAAGTTCATCGGCCGCAGTCTGATCCGCACACTGTTGATCACCCCGTTCCTGATCACCCCGGTTGCCGGTGCATTGATCTGGAAGACCACGATGTTCGATCCCGTCTTCGGCCTGATCAACTTCGCACTGAGCCCGTTCGGTGTGGATCAGATCGACTGGGTCTCGCGTTACCCACTGCCTGCCGTCATGGCCAACCTGATCTGGCAGTGGACTCCGTTCATGATGCTGCTCATCCTCGCCGGCCTGCAGTCCATGCCCAAGGACATCGCCGAGGCGGCGCGTGTCGACGGTGCGGGTCCGGTCAAGCTCTTCCGTGAGCTCACCCTCCCGCATCTGCGCCGATTCATCGAGCTCGGTGCCGTTCTCGGTGCGATCTATCTCGTCAACACCTTCGACGCCGTGTACATGATGACCTCGGGCGGGCCGGGTGTCGCCAGCGCGAACCTGCCCTTCTACATCTATCAGCGCGCGTTCCTCGGCTTCGACATCGGGCAGGCCGCGGCCATGGGTGTCGTCACCGTGGTGGCCACCATCATCGTCAGCACCCTGGCGCTGAGACTGATCTTCAAGAGCTTCAGCGGAACCGAGGAGGCAGCGTGATGAGTACCGCAACCGTAGAGAAGTCGACCGACGCCGCGCCGATCAAGCGCAAGAGCAAGTGGGGGCCGGGGTCCATCTGGTCCTTCGTGGCCTGGGTCGCGGGCATCGCGTTCTTCTTCCCGGTGCTGTGGATGGTCCTCACCGGCTTCAAGCAGGAGGCCGACGCCTACTCCGACCCGCCCAAGCTGTTCTTCACCCCGACTCTCGATCAGTACCGCGGCGTACTCGACAGCGGCATCGGCACCACTTTGCTGAACTCGGCGTTCGCGACCGTCGTCTCGACGATCTTCGTTCTGCTGCTGGGTGTTCCGGCTGCCTTCGCACTGTCGCTGCGACCGGTCAAGAAGACGAAGGACGTGCTGTTCTTCTTCATCTCCACCAAGATGCTCCCGGTCGTTGCGGCGATCGTCCCGTTGTACGTCATCGTCGGCGACATCGGAATGCTGGACAACATCTGGACCTTGGTCGTGCTCTACACCGCGATGAATCTTCCCATCGCCGTATGGATGATGCGCTCGTTCTTCCTCGAGGTGCCGAGCGAACTGCTCGAGGCCGCGAGTATGGACGGGGCATCGCTGTGGACTTCGGTGCGCGAGGTTATCTTGCCGCTCGTCTCGCCCGGTATCGCGGCGACGTCGCTCATCTGCGTCATCTTCTCGTGGAACGAGTTCTTCTTCGCGGTCAACCTCACTGCCGTTCAGGCCCAGACGATTCCGGTGTACCTCGTCGGATTCATCACCGGCCAGGGCCTGTACTGGGCCCAGCTTTCCGCTGCTGCGACGTTCGCAGCACTTCCCGTCGTCCTTGCCGGATGGTTCGCGCAGAACAAGCTCGTGCGCGGTCTGTCCTTCGGCGCAATCAAGTAGGAGAAAGTCTCATGGCTGCAATCACGTACAAGAAGGCATCCTGCGTCTACGAAGGTGCCGACAAGCTCGCCGTCGATTCACTCGACCTCGACATCCAGGACGGCGAATTCGTCGTGCTGGTCGGGCCTTCCGGCTCCGGAAAGTCCACTGCACTGCGCATGCTCGCCGGCCTGGAGGAGATCGACGGTGGTGCCATCGAGATCGGTGGCAAGAACATGGTGGGTGTGCCGTCGAAGGACCGCGACATCGCGATGGTGTTCCAGAACTACGCGCTTTACCCCAACAAGACCGTCGGGGAGAACATGGGCTTCGCACTGAAGATGCGCGGTGTCTCTCTCGAGGAGCGCACGAAGAAGGTGGCCGAGGCCGCGAAGATCCTCGACCTCACCGAGTACCTGGACCGCAAGCCCGGCAAGCTCTCGGGTGGCCAGCGTCAGCGAGTTGCCATGGGGCGCGCTATCGTTCGTGAGCCGCAGGTGTTCTGCATGGACGAGCCCCTGTCCAACCTCGACGCGAAGCTGCGAGTCCAGACGCGTACCCAGATCGCGGCGTTGCAGCGACGGCTCGGCACCACGACTGTCTACGTCACCCACGACCAGGTCGAGGCCATGACGATGGGTGATCGCGTTGCCGTGTTGCGCGGCGGCAAACTGCAGCAGTTCGCCTCTCCCACAGACCTGTACGACAACCCCGTCAACGCATTCGTCGCCGGCTTCATCGGTTCGCCGGCGATGAACCTGATGACGGTTCCCATCGGCTCGGGTGGCGTGCAGATCGGTAGCTTCCTGATTCCCCTCGAACGCGACGAGCTGACCAAGCTCGCGAGCCTGGGTCTCGACAACGTCACCGTCGGGCTACGGCCGGAGCAGCTCGGCATCGTGCACGGTGGCGGTGAAGGCTTCGAGGGCAAGGTGGATCTGATCGAGGAACTCGGTAGCGAGTCTTACCTCTATGCGCACCTGGACGACCCGAAGGTCAAGGGTCTCGACGGGGGACCCGTGTCGTTGGTTGCGCGTTCGGCTGTGCGTGCCCCGGCCAAGATCGGCGAAAGCATCGGCCTGACGCGACTCGACGGTGCGATCCACCTCTTCCACCCGGAAACAGGGGAGCGTATCTAGCGCGGTTGGTACGGGGCTTTTCTGGACAGGATCAGCGCCGTCAGAAGCGCAGCACCCCAGGCCAGGAAGATGCCGTCGAAGAACAGGTGACCGTATTTGACGCCATCAGGAGAGGAGCCTGCGGAACGACCCGGGTCCAAGTTCTCGTCCGAGACGACCAACCCGATCACCGCCCCGACGAACGACGCTCCGCCCCAGAGAATCAGCAGTACAGAGCCGGGCCAGGATATGCCGAGGATCAACGACGGCAACCAGGTCCGGTTCTGTGCTGCCAGGCGGGGCCGGTTCATGTAAGCGAGGGCCGGAAGAATTGCCGCTGCGAGTTTGACGAGTGCAAGCACCAGCAGAGCCGTTCGGGCCGTTGCCGGTTCGGAGTCGACCCACTCCGTGGCGAAGGCGCCGACGGTGTCGAGCATCCATCGGCCACCAGCAGCCCAATAGGCGGAAAACGCGGCGTGGACAATCCCCAGTGCACATGCGATAGCGAAGTATCTGATGGTCACGGTGATCGAGGCTAGCCGAGTTGTCACCCCCGTTCAGGGGTAGCGAGGGATTGTTCATCTGCCCTACCGTGGCGGTGATGGGCATCACAGGCGCAGGAGGAAACATGGCCGAGTCGGCATACACGGCATTCAGGAACGCGCGCGATCTACTGCTCGACGCGTACGGCGAGTACGACCGAGCTGTATCGACTTTCGAGTGGCCATCGTTCGGTGAGACGTTCAACTGGGCTGTCGATTGGTTCGACGCGATTGCCCGCGGCAACGACGGCACCGCCCTGTGGATCGTCGAGGAGGACGGCAGCGAGTCCAAATTCAGCTTCGACGACATTGCGCGTCGCTCCGATCAGGTGGCTCGGTGGCTCGAATTACAGGGAATCGGCCGCGGTGACTCGGTGATCCTGATGCTGGGCAACCAGGTCGAACTCTGGGAGTCGATGCTCGCGGTGATGAAGCTGGGTGCGGTTCTGATGCCGACCACCACGGCCATCGGCTCCAGCGATCTGACCGATCGGGTGGTGCGCGGCAATGCCCGCGCGGTGATCGTGAACCCCTCGGACACCGGCAAATTCGACGACGTTCCCGGTGACTACCTGCGCATCGCGACCTCCGCACACGAAGGCTGGCTCGATTACGCCGATGCTCGATCAGTGAAGGCCCGGCCGTTCGAGTCCGTCACTGCGCCCGACGACCGCCTGCTGATGTACTTCACCTCCGGCACCACCAGCAAGCCCAAGCTCGTAGAGCACACTCAGATCTCCTATCCCGTAGGCCATCTGAGCACCATGTACTTCCTCGGGTTGCGGCCGGGCGATGTGCATCTGAACATCAGCTCGCCCGGCTGGGCCAAGCATGCGTGGAGCTGCTTCTTCGCGCCGTGGATCGCCGAGGCGACCATCTTCATCTACAACTACGGCAAGTTCGACGCGTCGGCATTGCTCGAGCAGATCCGTCGCGCCGAAGTGACGACCTTCTGTGCGCCACCGACAGTGTGGCGCATGCTCATTCAAGCTGACCTCACCGGCGGCGGGGGTTCACTCCGTGAGGCAATCGGTGCCGGCGAGCCACTCAATCCCGAGGTGATCTCCACTGTGCAGCGGGAGTGGGGCCTGAACATTCGCGACGGATTCGGGCAGACGGAAACCACTGCGCTGGTGGCCAATACGCCCGGTGCCGTGCTCAAGTCCGGTTCCATGGGCCGGCCACTGCCCGGAGTGCCAGTGGTGATCGTCGACCCCACCACCGGCGAACTCGCCGACGAGGGCGAGATCTGCCTCGACCTGGCCCAGAAGCCGTTCAACCTGATGACCGGCTACCTCGGTGACCCCGAACGCAACGCCGCTGTCATGGCCGACGGTTACTACCACACCGGCGACGTCGCATCGCGGGACTCCGACGGGTACATCACTTACGTCGGCCGCACCGATGACGTCTTCAAGGCCTCCGACTACAAGATCTCCCCGTTCGAGCTCGAAAGCGTTCTCATCGAACATCCCGCAGTGGCCGAGGCCGCAGTGGTGCCTGCCCCCGACGAGACGCGACTGGCCGTCCCCAAGGCATATGTGTCGTTGGCGTCGGGCTGGGAACCGAATGAGGACACGGCATTCGAGATCTTGAAGTACGCCCGGGAGCACCTGGCCCCGTTCCTGCGTGTTCGGCGTATCGAGTTCTTCGAGCTGCCCAAAACCATCTCGGGGAAAATCCGCCGAGTGGAGTTGCGCGCCCGCGAGGACGCTGCCGTCGGACCGCTGGTGGGCGAATGGCGAGACGACCAGTTCCCCGCGCTGAAGAGGTGACGTGAGCGCCCACTATTCGCTGTGGGAAGCGGGATCCCGTTTCTCGAGGCGAATAGTGGACACTCAGGTCAGTTGTGGGTGCGGTGTGGTGCTCGCGTCTCGAGGGCTGGGCCGGGGTGGGTTCGGTTGTCGTAGGTGATGTGAGTGTCCACTATTTGCGGTGGGAGGCGGAATCCCGCTGCTGGAGGCGAATAGTGGACACTCAGGTCAGTTGTCCCAGAACCGTTCGAGGACGCCGAGCACCTCTTCGGAGGCGGCCATCGTTGTCGCATGATCGAATCCGCGAATGAGGTGCAATTCGGAGTTGGGCACGAGCGCTGCGGCAGCCTGCGTGTCGTCGAGTCTGGTGCCGTCCTCGCTCCCGACGTAGAACAGCGACGGCTGAGTGAATCGCTGGAGCGCCGCGTCGGATAGACCGGGATCTGCGTCGCACGCTCGAATGTATGCGGCCATGGCCAGAGCATCGTTGGCAGAGAACACCGCTCGCGTTCCTGCATCGATCGGGAACATACGGTGGCTGTTCCACGCCTGGAGAAATCCGTCCATGCCGCGCTGCTCCAACACATCGGCGCACCCGGGGAAGAAGAGGCGGTCGAACGAGCCGGCCTGCGCGCCGTGACTACCGCCGCCGACGGCCAGTGATCGCACTCGCTCGGGCGCGGCCGCCGTCAAAGCCAACCCGGCCCGTGCCCCGAACGAATACCCGAGGTAGTCGACTGTCGGCGCGCCTACCGCATCGAGTACCGCCGTCAGATCGCCGACGATGTTGCCCATCGCGTAGGCGTCGGGAGTATGCGGCTTCTCGCTGCGTCCATGCCCGCGACTGTCGATCAGAATCAGCGTGCGAGTCGCGCGAAGAGCTTTGACATATCCGAACGTCCGCCAAATCGTGTGCGTCAGAAAACTGCCGTGCACCATCAACAACGGCGGCCCGGACCCCACCACCGTGTATGCGATCCGTGTCCCATCGTCGGCATTCGAGGTGTACTCCACCCCGCGATTGTTGCCCGCCGGGTCCACTCAACGTGACATTGACCCCCGAAAAGGCCACCAAATGTCACATTGAGTCCCTACGGGTGGGCGTTTCTTCGGCGGACTCGGCGGTTGGGGTGAGGTCGATGATGCGAATCGGGGCTATGGCATCGAGGAACGGTCGATCGTGGCTTGCGACGATCAGTGCACCCTCGAATGTCTCCAAGGCTTCGATGAGGTGTTGGCGGCTGGCGATGTCGAGGTTGTTGGTGGGCTCGTCGAGCATCAGTAGTTTCGGAGCAGGGTCTGCCAGTAGGATTCGCGCCAGTGCAGCCCGCAGTCGTTCTCCGCCGGAGAGGGTGGCGACGACGGCATCGGCGTCGGATCCGCGGAACAGGAATCGGGCGAGTTGTCCCCGGATCTGTTCGGCCGTGGCGTGCGGTGCCACGTCGGCGACGTTCTCGGCCACGGTGCGGGATTCGTCGAAGACGTCGAGTCGCTGCGGTAGATACTTCCACGGCACCTCTGCTCCGGCAGCATGCAGACTGCGCAACAGGGTGGTTTTGCCGCTCCCGTTCGGCCCGATCAATGCGAGGCGCTCAGGGCCCACGATGTGCACGTCCTCGTGCGCCAGAACTACTTGCCCAGGATGGACTTTCGTCGCCGGCAGGTCGACGCGGATCTCTCTGTCGTCGCGCAGCAGGTCCTCGGCTGCGGACAGGGACGACCGGGCATCGTCGACGCGATCGGTGTGGGTGCCGCGTAGCTTTCCGGCCGATTCCTGTGCGGCTCGTTTTCGCGCACCCATGATGATTTTGGGTTCGCGCTTCTGCTCTTCCATCTTCTTGCCGTAGCGCAGCCGTCGGTCGAGTTTGATTCGTGTGTCGATCAATTCGCGTTCCTGCTTACGGACGTCGTTTTTGGCGTCGCGAATGCTGGCACGGGCCGCGTCCTGCTCTGCGTCGACGACCGACCGATAGTGCTGATAGTTGCCGCCGAACATGCGTAGTCGCGAGATGCCGCTGCGTTCGGCGCGCACCTCGGCGATGGAGTCGACCCGCTCGAGCAGTTCCAGGTCGTGGGTGCAGACGAGCAGCACTCCCGCATACCCCTGGACTGCTGAGTACAGCCGTTCTTTCGCAACCTGATCGAGGTTGTTCGTCGGCTCGTCCAGCAGCAGAACGTCAGGTTCGACCAACAACTGCGCGGTGAGAGCCAACAACATGGCTTCGCCGCCCGAAAGGGTACCGACTCGCCGATCGAGGTCATCGATCGAGCCGACGATGGTGCCGAGTCCGAGCTTGTCGAGCAGCGCCAGTGCGCGCTCCTCGATGTCCCACGCGGATCCGACGACGGTGAAATCGTCCTCGGTCGATATCCCGGATTCGATGCGGTGCAATGCGTTTCGGATCGAGTCGATGGCCAGTACCGAGTCCACTGGGACATCGGGATCGAGTGCGATGTCCTGACGCAGATAGCCGAGTACGCCGGGTAGCGAGATCGAACCGTGCTGGGGAGTCGATTCACCGGCGAGCAACTTCAGCAGTGTCGACTTGCCGGCACCATTGGATCCGATGAGACCTGTTGTGCCGCTGGGAAATGTGACCGACAAAGCGTCGAACACGGGGTCTCCGTCGGGCCAGGTGAACGTCAGGTTCGAAACGAGCAACGAGGATGAATGAGGCATGGGCGCTCCAAAGGTAAGCATGCGGACGAGCTGCAAGCGTCTAGAACCTTTGGAAGAGCAATGGCCTCTCCGAATCTGTGGGCAACAGGGCGAACGCCACCGTAACCCCGAACCCGAAGGGCACGCAATCGAATTAGATCGACGGGCCCTTCTTGCGTAGCTCGTCGACCGTCTCCATGGCCCCGCGGAGCTCGTCCAGCCACTCCTGAGTGTGTTCGCCGACCAGCTTCACGGCCCAGGCAAGGGCGTCCGCGCGGGAGCGAGCGACGCCGGCGTCGACGAGGGTGTCTAGGACGCGACGCTCGGGCTGACGCAGGCGCGTCATGACCGGAACGGCGAGATGGGTGAACAGGATGACCTCCGATTCGGTCCGAACTCCCCACGCGACCTTGCGGCCGTATCGCTTCTCGGCTTCGGCGGCGATCTGCATGCGGTCGCCGCGGGTCGTTTCCCGGAACCGAGCGATGCGGCCCTCGACGGCCGCGGGTGAACTGTCCTGTTCGGTTGGCAGGGTGCCGATGACGACGATCTCCTCACGATCGACCTCGATCGAGGCGTCCCCGTCGAACCAGCTTCCGGGGAGTCTGCCGCCGAACCACTCGACTACATCGGTGGCATTCGGGATGTCTGCGTGCTGCCAGCCGCCGGGGCGTCCGAACGAGCGTCCGTTGGGTTTCATGAGGTCTCCTCGGTGTGAAGTAATACTGATTACATAATTACTCTCATTTTGGGAATCGCGCCACCATCGGTTCGTCGGTGGCCTGAGGCATGATCGACGTCGTGCGCACATCGAGAAAGTCGACTACTTCGGCCGTCATCCTGACCCTGGTGCTGGTTCTCGCTGCCTGCGGTCAGAGTGGGCCCGATCAGCCGCAGACCGTCGCCGAGCAGTTCGCGGAGGCGGTCAACAGCTCCAACATCGACCAGGCGGCCGCGCTGACCACCGATCCGGCCGGAGCGAGCGCAGCGCTCACCGAGTTGTACGACGGGCTCTCGGGCGGCGGAACGGTCACGGCCACTCCTGATTTCGAGGCTGTCGACGCGAACGAGGATGCCGGCACGTTCACCTTGAACGCCGGCTGGCGTTTTTCTACGACCGGCGACGGCACCGCCGAACCGGACGGCGAGCCGAAGGAGTGGAACTACACCACGTCGGCCACTGCAGCCGAGACCCAGCAGGGGTGGAAGATCACCTGGGATCCGGCGATGTTGGTGCCCGGGCTGACGGCCGATTCTTCGGTACGGTTCACTCCGACGGATGCTCTGGTGGCACCTCGTATCTTCGACGGCAACAGCGTCGAACTCATGTCGCAGCAGGTGGTCACCCTCGTCAACGTCGATGCCACGGCTGATCCGGTGGCCGTTGCGAATCTCGTCGGACCCGTCGTTCCCGGCATCACCGCCGAGTCCGTTGCGTCGACTGTTGCTGCTGCGCAAGGTAATTCAGCGACCATAGTCTCGCTCCGTCAGGCGGACATCGACCCCATCGGTGCCCAGCTCGCTACGATCCCCGGAGTCACACTGGCACCGCAGACGCGGCTGTTGGCCACCGATCGCAATCTCGTCTCGCCGGTACTCAGTGATTTGACGACGCTGTGGGAGCAGGAGCAGGCGGCCAATCGCGGCTGGGCGATCCAATCGGTCGCAGCCGATGGCACCGTCACCCAGCTCGCCGGACGCGATGCAAGCACCGGCGAGGACATCGCGGCCACCGTCGACTCGGCGCTGCAACTCAAAGCCGAGAATGCCCTGGCGTCGTTGCCGCAGCAGGCAGCGATCGTCGCGCTTCGGCCGTCGACGGGAAATGTTCTGGCCGTTGCTCAGAACGCCGCCGCGGACGCCGAGGGCCCGATCGCCTTGACCGGCCTGTACCCGCCGGGGTCGACATTCAAGACGGTCACTACCTCGGCTGCCCTGCAGTCCGGAGCCGTCACCCCCGACACGGTGTTGCCGTGCCCGGCGACCGAGAACATCGAAGGCAGGCAGATCCCGAACGACGACAACTTCGTACTCGGCGACGTGCCGCTGCACACCGCGTTCGCAAAATCGTGCAACACGACGATGGGCCGGCTCGGCGTTGCTCTCCCGCCGAACGGTCTCACCGACGCGGCTGCTCAGTTCGGACTCGGCGTCGACTACGTCACCCCGGGCCTGACGACCGTCACCGGCTCGGTGCCGGCGGCCGATACCCCGGCGCAGCGCGTCGAATCCGCCATCGGCCAGGGTCAGGTGACCGCGTCACCGTTCGGTATGGCGCTGGTGGCCTCGTCCATTGCCAACAACGGCTTGCTTCCGCCGACGATCGTCGCAGGGAAGCCCGGCGTGGGCAACATGCAGCCGGCAGCGGTGAACCCGCAGGTCACCGAGCAGCTGAAGACGATGATGCGCGAGACCATCACCGGCGGCACAGCCACGGCGCTGAACGACATCCCCGGGTTGCTCGGCAAGACCGGCACCGCCGAATTCGGTGCCAACAACGAAGGCGCTCACGGTTGGTTCGTCGGAATTTCCGGCGATCTCGCGTTCGCAGTCTTCGTGAACAATGCGGGCAGCTCGACGCCGGCCATCGAAGCTGCGGGTCGTTTTCTGAGGTAAACCGACCGCGACGTATCTCAATCGTGACCGGCTCGTATGAATACTGTGCTTGTTACTCGTGTGACTACAGTGAATATTGTGACTCATGAGTTCTATGAGTCGTGTCCGTCGTGGCCCGCGCAAGGTTCGCGGTCGCTACCTCGTCGCTGTGGCAGCCTCGGCGACATTGACGGTCTCGGCCGTGTTCTGGATGGTCGATCGGCCACCGAGCGAAGCCGAACTGTTGGTCTCGACGTTCGTCGATGCGCTGGACAACCGCGATGTCGCGGCGGCTGCCGCGCTGACGACCTACCCGAACGCCGCGACAGCAGCTCTGAACCAGATGTTCGACGGCTTGTCGGCCGACGGCACGTCCTCGGGCGATTTCGACCTGACCCAGTACATGGACCTCTCCGACGAGAGCGGCTTCTTCACTCTGGCGTCGGCGTGGAACTTCGGCGAGGGCAAGGACTGGAAGTACAGCGCACAGGGCTCGACCAAGAAACTCAGCGTTGGCTGGCGCATCGCGTGGGATCCGGCCACCCTCGTACCCGACCTCACCTCCGGTGGCTCGGTCCGTTACACCCGCACCGACGCCGCGCCCCCGTTGATCTTCGACGCCGCGAACAACGTGCTGATGAGTGAGCGGACCATCAACGCCATCTCCCTCGACCCGGCGCAGACGAGTGATCCGGTCGCGTCCACTACGCAACTTGCCGACATCATCGATGTCGTCGCGCCGCTCATCACCTCCGAATCTATGCTGGCAGAACTGAATTCGGCCGGCGGTGCACCGATCACCGCGGTGACTCTGCGCGACGACGACTTCGCCGTTCTCGAGGACGATCTGCGCGCCGTGCCGGGTGTGGTGGTCTCCCCGCAGCCGAAGCTCATCGTCGACGAACGGCGAATCACCTCACCGGTGCTCGACTCTCTGCGCACCGCATGGCAAGCCGGGCGCGACGCCACCGCAGGCTGGGCCGTCGACACCTACACCGTCGACGGAACCGGCGAGCGACGCGTCGGATTCCAGGGGCCGGGTGGGCCGGATCTGCACGCGACGCTCGATCCACGCGTGCAACTCGCGGCAGAGAACGCTGTGGTGATGGCGGGAACGTCCGCGTCGATCGTGGCGTTGTCCACCTCGACCGGTGCGATCATCGGTGCGGCACAGAACAGTTACGCCAACGAGCAAGGAGACGTGGCCTTCGGTGGTTCCTACCCGGCCGGCACCGCGTCTGATCTGCTCGAGGCTGTGCAGTCCGATCGTGGTGACGACAGCGGCGAGGACGCAGCCGCGCAGCTCGGCCTGGGAATTCACTACTCCATGCCCGGGCTCGACGCCTACACCGGAACTCCCGCCGGAAGTCGTAGTGCAATCGACGGCATCCGGACCGTGTCCACTGCCTCCGGGGACGAGGCGACCGTGACGCCGTTCGGACTGGCGCAGATGGCAGCCGCGATCTCCCGGGGCAGCGCGCCGACCCCGATGATCGTCGCCGGACAGACCGCGGTCGCCGATCGCGAAGCCGAGCCGATCGGAACGGACGCGACAAACCGGTTGCGCGGCATACTCGCCGACTCGTCGAGCAGCAGTGGTCTCGATACGTTCGACGGCGTCCAGGGCTTCGCCGGGGAAAGCGGCGACGACCGCTTCGTCCTCGCCACCAGTGGTGACGTTGCCTTCGCGGTGTACATCGAGGACGCCGACGGTGGGGATCAGGCAGTGCGGATGACGAGCCGGTTGTTGCAGGAAATGGCGAACCCGGTCGAGTGATTTCGGGCAGGAGTGGAGCCTGCGGAATGACCAGGGAGTCGGCCAGGTAGTTAGTCACGGTAGCTTTGCACGGTGACTGTGCCCGATTTCGGACTACTGGTGGTGGCCGGGTTCTTCGCCGGCCTCATCGGGTTCGTCACCGGCCTCGCCTCGCTCGTCTCCTATCCGGCGCTGCTGGCGGTGGGTTTGCCTGCCGTGTCGGCCAACGTGACGAACACGGTGGCGCTGGTCGCTGCTGGCGTCGGCGCGACGGCGAGTTCCTCGGCCGAGCTGGCCAAGGACGGCAAGCAGCTTGTTCGCTACGCGGCGTACTCGGCGCTCGGCGGTACCACCGGCGCGATTCTGTTGCTGGTCACCCCGGACGGATCGTTCGAGACGGTCGTGCCGTTTCTGGTGGCAATGGCGGCCATTGCGCTGCTGCTGCAGCCGAGTATTCGAAAGCTGTCCGGGGAGAAAGAGTTTCCGAGGCTCTATCCGCTGGCTCTGTTCGCGGTAGCGATCTACGGTGGCTATTTCGGGGCAGGGGCCGGTGTCATTTTCCTCGCGTTGGCGCTGATCTGTACGGCGGATACGTATTGGCGCGCAAGCGTTCTGAAGAGCTTCTTCCTCGGTATCGCGAACCTGATTGCGGCGATCATCTTTTCGTTCTCCGGCCACGTGCATTGGCTGGCCGCCCTTGCATTGGCGATCGGATGTTTCGTCGGCGGTGCCTGCGGGCCACCGACGGTCAAGGTGATCTCGCCGATCGTGCTGCGCATCGCCGTCGGGATTCTAGGTCTCGGACTTGCCGGTTGGCTGGGGTATCAGGCCTTCGGCTGACAGTCAGGTCAGTTGTGCCTCAGCTTCTCGGGGGACGCCGCAGCAGCCACCGGTCGACGGAGCGTCGGGCTCGTCGAACAGGCCTGCGCCGCCACAGACTCCCGTGTCCGGCAATGTCAGCTCGACCTTCCGTGCGCCCTCGTGGTCACCTGCGAGTTCGGCTGCGATGCTGCGAACCTGCTCGTAGCCGGTCATCGCCAGAAATGTCGGTGCGCGGCCGTAGCTCTTCATGCCCACCAGGTAGAAGCCTGGCTCGGGTTGGGTAAGTTCTTCGACTCCGTGCGGGGACACCGATCCGCACGAATGCATGTTGGGGTCGACCAACTCCGCGACGAACTTGGGTGCCTGCAGGGTGGGATCGAGATCGAGGCGAACCTCGGACAGCCACGACAGATCCGGGCGGAACCCGGTCAGCGCGACGATGCGATCGACGCATCCGATGCGAGCGCCGGCATCACCGACAAGGGTCAGCTGATCACCCTCCGCCGCAACGGTTTCGGTACGGAAGCCGGAAACCACGGTGAGGAACCCGTCGTCGACGGCCTTCTTGGCGCGTTGACCCAGAGCGCCGCGGGCGGCGAGTTCGTCGGCTTCGCCGCCGCCGAACACGTCTGCGGTGACGCTTCGGCGCACGGCCCAGGTGAGCGTCGTTCCTGGTTCCTCTGCAGCGAGTTCGGCGAAGGTGATGATGGCGGTCAGGGCGGAGTGGCCGCTGCCTGCGATGACGGTGTGCTTGCCCGCGAACTGGGCGCGAATCGCCGGATCGGTCAGATCGGGGACCCGGTAGTCGATTCTGTCGGCGGACGACTTCTCGCCGATGGCCGGAAGTCCTTCGCTGCCCAGTGGATTCGGTGATCCCCAGGTGCCGGACGCATCGACGACCGCGCGGGCGAGGATGCGCTCCTCGCTGTCGTCGGGATGGCGGATGTGTACCGAGAGGAGTTCGGTGTCGCGTCCGGCGTCGACGACGCGGTCGCGTCCGCGGCGGGCAACGCCGACCACCTCGCAGTCCACTCGAACCGCGTCGCCGAGGACGTCTGCGAGAGGCGCGAGATACTTCTCGACCCATTCGCGTCCGGTGGCGTAGGTGTCACCGTTCGGTGCAGCCCAACCGGTGGGTTCGAGCAGGCGTGCTGCCGCGGGGTCGACGACCTCGGACCACGGGGAGAACAACCGAACGTGAGTCCACTCCGACACCGCCGAACCGGCCGACGGTCCGCGTTCGAGAACAACGACGGCAGAGCCGGTTTCGGTGAGATGTGCGGCGGCGGCAAGACCGATGGGGCCTGCACCGACCACTACTACGGGGTATTCGTTCATGATTGATCTACCTTTCCTCGTCGAGCGGGAATGTTCACTGCTGCGCGTGCGGTACGGCCGACGCCGATGAGCGTGGCCGACGCCGGTCCGGTCCAGTCGCCGTACCCCAGGAACATCAGGGTCGGCTCGCCTCGAACATGGTTGTCGTCCAGAATGATTCCCGACCCGTCGGCCTGTAGGTGCAGTGACCGCAGGTGCCGCAGCGCAGGCCGGAAGCCGGTGCACCACACGATCGCATCCAGCGTCTCCGTCGTGTGCCCGTCGGTGACGCCGTCGGAGGTGATCGCCGTGAACATCGGCCGAGCATGCAGGACTCCTCGATCCCTGGCCTCCTTCACCGGCGGGACCATGACGATGTCGCCCAGACCGGCGACCCCGCCGGAGTCCGCTTCGCCCTCGGCAAGAGCGCGAGCCCGATCGCTGGCGACATCGAACAGCACTCGGCCGTCGACGTCGTCGGGCAGAAATTTCAGTTCGCGGTTGGTGAACCACAGGGTCTCGGCAACGGTGGAGATCTCCGCGAGGATCTGCGCCGCGGAGTTACCGCCACCGACGATGCCGACTCGCTTGCCTGCGAACATGTCCGGCGTGCGGTAGTCGGCAGCATGTAGCTGCGTCCCGTCGAATTCACGCATTCCGGGATAGCTGGGCCAGAAGGGTCGAGACCACGTTCCCGTTGCATTGACGACTGCCGCGGCACCGTACGACTCGCCATCGGTGTCGATTCGATAGCCGCCCTCGACTCGATTCACGGACCTCACGTCGACGGGCCGGTGCACCGGCAACTCGTACTTCTTCTCGTACGCCCGCAGGTAGTCCACCACGTGCGATGCCGGCGGAAAGCCGTTGCGCCATGGCGGCATCGGCCAACCGGGTAGGCGTGAGTACTCGGCCGGCGAGAACAGGTGCAGCGACGGCCAGTAGTCCTGCCAGGAACCTCCGGCATGCGTCTGGTTGTCGAGGATTACGAAGTCGAGCCCGGCTCGCCGCAGGTAGTAACCGGCGGCCAGTCCTGCCTGACCGCCGCCGATCACCACCACCTCCGAAGTCGTTCGAGTCAAGCGTTGGTGCCACGCAATCTGGATGCCAGTTCCTCGACCCGAGCAGCGATGTCGTCACGCACCAGACGCATCCGATCCATGCCGTCGATGCCGCGTTCGGACGGCTCGTCGGTGTTCCAGTTCTCGAACGTCGGACCGTCCACGGGTTCCACGTGCGCCTCGCTACCGAGGGTGACGACGTAGTCCATGCGGGCGAGCAGAGCTGGGTCGATCGGCTTGGGTGCTTCGCCCGACAGGTCGACGCCGACTTCGAGAAGAGATTCGGCCGACAGCGCGTTGACGCTGCCGCCGGGTTTCGTTCCGGCAGAGTGCACTTCGATCGAATCTCCGGCGACCTTACGCATCAAACCGGCGGCCATCTGTGACTTACCGCCGTTCTTGACGCAGACGAACAGCACGCTGGGGGTGTCGGACATCAGGACTCCTTTGTCGCTGTGTTCGCGGATGGATTGGGGGAGAATCGTTTACGCAGTGCGAGCGAGACGTAGACGAGGCCGACCAGTACCGGCACCTCGATGAGTGGTCCGACGACTCCGGCGAGTGCTTGCCCGGATGTCGCGCCGTAGGTCGCGATGGCCACGGCGATCGCGAGCTCGAAGTTGTTGCCAGCTGCGGTGAATGCGAGGGTAGTGGTGCGCTCGTAGCCCAGACCCATCGCGGCACCCAGGGCGTAGCCGCCGCCCCACATCACCGCGAAGTACACCAGCAGTGGCAGCGCGATACGCACCACGTCCAACGGCTGTGAGGTTATCCGATCACCCTGCAGCGCAAAGAGAATGACAATCGTGAACAGCAGCCCGTAGAGCGCCCAGGGGGCGATCCTGGGGATGAACTTCTCCTCGTACCACTCGCGGCCCTTGGCGCGTTCACCGAAGAAGCGCGAAGCGAATCCGGCGATCAACGGTATTCCGAGAAAGATGAGTACCGACTTGGCGATCTGCCACGGCGACGCCTCGATGGTGGTCTGCTCGAGTCCGAGCCAGCCGGGCAGCACCGAGAGATAGAACCACCCGAGGACGGCGAACATGAAGACCTGGAACACCGAGTTGATCGCCACCAGCACTGCGGCGGCTTCCCGATCTCCGCAGGCGAGATCGTTCCAGATGATGACCATCGCGATGCATCGAGCCAGGCCGACGATGATCAGGCCGGTTCGGTATTCGGGGAGGTCGGGCAGGAAAAGCCATGCGAGAGCGAACATCAGGGCCGGACCGAGGACCCAGTTGAGGAGTAGCGATCCGATCAGCAGACGCTTGTCTCCGGTCACGGTATCGAGGCGGTCGTAGCGCACCTTGGCCAGCACCGGATACATCATGATCAGCAGGCCGATGGCGATCGGGAGTGAGACTCCGTCGATCGAGATGGACGACAGCGCGTCGTTCATCCCGGGGATCATGCGTCCGAGCACCAGTCCAACGACCATCGCCACGCCGATCCACACGGGCAGGAACCGGTCGAGGGTGGAGAGTTTGCCGACCACGGCGGTATCGGTCGAGGTACTCATGCCATGACCTCCGTTGATTCTGCAGCGTTCAGTACCGTCGACAGTTGTTGCAGCGCAGAGGGAATTACCGAGTAGTAGACCCAGGTGCCGCGTCGTTCGCAGTCGAGTAGGCCGGCCTCGCGAAGCACCTTGAGGTGATGGGAGATGGTCGGTTGCGAGAGGTCGAATGCAGGGGAGATGTCGCACACGCACGCTTCGCCGCCGGCGTGACTGGCGACGAGACTGAGCATGCGTAGGCGCACGGGATCACCCAGTGCTTTGAACATGCGGGCGAGGTCTCCGGCCCAATCCGCGTTCAGGGGTTCGCGGATCAGCGGCGAGCAGCACTCCTGGTCTTGATTCGACATGCGTCTATATTGACGCTCATCGAATCAGTCGTCAAGTGGACAGTTGCCGAACCCGAAGAAGGCGGTAGGTGACACCGAGCACGACCACGACGGTTCCGACGACGATGGAGGTGGCAGGCAGTGTGGCAATCAGGACGACGCATCCGATACTGCCGACGATCTGCAGAACCTTGGGGTACCGCCGGTGCTGAGAGTCCTGGGTATAGGCGCTCACGTTGGCGACCAGGTAGTACAGAAGAACCCCGAACGACGAGAAGCCGATGGCATCACGCAGATCTACCACGAGTACCAGGACGCAGACGATCGCTGCCAGCACGATCTCGGCCCGGTGGGGGACCGAGTAACGAGGATGGACTGCGGTCAGATACGACGGCAGATCGTCGTGGCGAGCCATCGCCAGTGAGGTGCGTCCGATCCCGGCGATCAGTGCGAGCAATGCTCCCAGTGCGGCTAGGCCGGCGCCGATCCGCATGAGCGGAGACGCCCACGAATGTCCCGATGCCACCACGAGATCGACCAATGGGGCAGACGACGAGGCCAGGAGCTCGGGCCCGAGGACCGACAGCAGAGTCAACGCGATAACGGTGTAGACCAGCAGCGCGATACCGAGGGCGGAGACGATGGCGCGCGGAATGGTGCGCTTGGGTCGGATGACCTCCTCGCCGAGGGTGGCGATACGCGCGTAGCCCGCGAAGGCGAAGAACAGCAGCCCCGCCGACTGCAGAATGCCGTACCACCCGTTCTCGGTGAACGAGCCGAGTTTGCCGACGGCGGGACCGGACGAGCCGGTGAGGCCGAGAACGACCCCGATGAGAAGCACGGCGAGTACCGCGGTGACCAGAACTTTGGTCAGCGACGCAGTGCGAGTGATGCCGAAGTAGTTCACCGTTGTCAGTAGCGCAACAGCAAGCACGGCAACGAGTTCGGTGTATCCCGCGGGTGCGACGTAGGCCGCGAACACCAGTGCCATCGCCGCCGAACTCGCAGTCTTGCCGATGACGAAGCTCCACCCGGCCAGGAAGCCGGGCCACTCGCCCAGTCGCTCACGACCGTAGATGTACGTGCCGCCCGACGTCGGGTACTGCGCGGCCAGCTGAGCCGACGAGGTGGCGTTGCAGAACGCCACCACCGCGGCGATGGCAAGACCGATCAGCAGGCCCGCTCCCGCGACGGCCGACGCCGGGGCGAAGGACGCGAACACCCCGGCCCCGACCATCGAACCGACACCGATGGCGATGGCGTCGAACAGTCCGAGGCGACGGGCCAAGGGCGCCGGGTCGGTCATGCCGGACAACAATTCTCGATCACGGCGGCAACTGTAGGTGCTGCGATCGATTCAGCGCAGTTCCTGGAACTCGGACAGCAGCGCGAAGGTGGACTCGCACAGTTCGGTCTGCGTCAGCAAGATGCCGATTGTCCCGTCCGGGTCGACGAAGAAGTCGGTGCCCTGCCCGCCGGACCAGCCGTACCGACCGAGGTGATCTCCTTCGGTGACGACCGAGACGCCGAATCCCCACCCCATTCCCGCCCAGAAGCCCGGGTAGAAACTCTCGTCGGTCTTGATCGACGCGGGCACCTGGTCATCTTTCATCAGCTCCAGGTGTTCGGTCGACACCGACGTCGCGATCGCGCGAAGAAAGCGGTGAAAATCGGTCACCGTCGACACCAATTCGCCGTGACTCACCTCGACAGGGGGCGGTCCCGCGTAGGGCCCGCCTGCGGCGGGTTCGGTCTCGATCAACGACCCGACCTCGAACCGGTAAGCCGCCGTCAGGCGATGGCACCGGTCGGTCGGTACCCACAGTCCGGTGTCGAGCATGTCGAGTGGCTCGAACAGGTCGTCGCGGAGGTGATCCTGCAGAGACCGGCCGACGATGCGAGAGACGAGGATGCCGAGGATCGCGAAGCCGTGGTGGTAGCGCCACCCGGCACCGGGCTGAAAAGCCAGAGGGAGATCCGCCATGCGTGCCAACCACTCGTCCGCGCCGAGCGGAGACGGCGCGGGGCCGGCTTCGGTGTCGTTGTCCCTCATCGCCCGGGCCAGCGAGGTGTCTCCCATCTGAATTCCGTACCCACTGGTGTTGGTGAGCAAGTGCCGCAACGTGATCGGTCTGTCCTGAGGAACGGTGTCGTCGAGTGCAGCGTCGGGGCGGGTGAGCACGGGGCGGCGGGCGAGTTCGGGTAGCCAGGGCACGACGTCGTCGTCCAGCGTCAGTCGGCCCGCCTCCACGAGCCGCAGGGCGGCCACGCTGGTGACGATCTTGGTCATCGACTGAATCCGGACGATGGCGTCGGCCGACATCGGTGGACCGCCGACCGCCGATGATCCGACCGCGATGGGTTCCGCATCAGGGCCACCCAGGAGCGCTACCGCCCCCGGCATCAGTCCGGCGTCGATGTGCCGGGTCAACAGTTCGCGCACGGTTCCGCTCACGGACTCATCGTGTCACCCGAGCGGTCCGGATTCCAACGATCGCTACTTCTCGTTCTGGTACACGTCCGGGATGCCGTCGTGGTTGTCGTCGCGCGTCTCTTCGATGTAGAAGTCCCGGTACGCCTTGTTGCGGGTTCGCAGAATGATCGAGGCGATGGTGGCCGCAATGATCGAACCGGTCAGCACAGCGACTTTGACGTGATCGTCGCGCTGAGTTCCTTCGCCGAAAGCGAGGTCGCCGATCAGCAGCGACACGGTGAAGCCGATGCCCGCGAGCATTGCGACGCCGAAGACGTCGAGCCATTTCAGTCCGGCATCCAGTGTCGCCCTGGTGAAACGGGATACGAGATACGTGGTGCCGAAGATGCCGATGGCCTTACCGATGACGAGGCCGGCGATGATGCCGATGGCGATCGGATCGGTGAGGGCACTGCGCAGACCGGAGAAGCCTCCGACTGTCACGCCGGCCGCGCAGAAGGCGAAGAGCGGCACCGCGATTCCCGCGGAGATGGGCCGAATCTTGTGCTCGAAGTGTTCGGCGAGTCCGGGGCCCGCATCGGGGCCGCCGTTGGCCTTGCTCCGGATCACCGGGACGGCGAAGCCGAGCAGAACGCCCGCGACGGTGGCGTGGACGCCCGACTCGTGCATGAGCACCCAGGTCACGACCGCCAGTGGGATCAGAATCCACCACGAGCGAATGCGCATCTGCACGGCGACGGCGAACAACGCCAGCGGAATCAACGTCAGACCGAGCGCGATGAAGTTGATGTCGTCGGTGTAGAAGATTGCGATGACACTGACGGCCAGGAGGTCGTCGACCACGGCCAGAGTCAGCAGGAAGGTCCGCAACGCGGTCGGAAGATGCGTGCTTATCACCGCGAGAACGGCGACAGCGAACGCGATGTCGGTTGCGGTGGGAATGGCCCAGCCGAGGAGGGCTCCGTCCCCGGTACCAAGGTTGAACAGCACGAAAATGACTGCGGGAACTGCCATTCCGCCGACGGCCGCGGCCACCGGCAATGCGGCGCGGGCCGGATCGCGCAGATCACCGGCAACGAATTCGCGTTTGAGTTCGAGTCCGACGACGAAGAAGAAGATGGCCAGCAGCCCGTCGGCGGCCCACGTCGACAGCGTCAGATCGAGATGCAGTGCCGAGGGTCCGACGCGGGTGCTCATCAGAGAGTCGTATGCCGCGGACCAGGGTGAGTTTGCCCAGATCAACGCGACCATCGTGGCGACGAGTAGCAGCGCGCCACCGACGGTCTCCTTGCGGAGAATTTGTGCGACGCGTTCGGCCTCGGACCAGGAGCCGCGGGAGAACAGCGGCAAACGCGTCTTGGAAGGTGGTGAATCTGTCATGGTGACAACGCCTTTCGGTAGCTTCGTCGCGCTGTGAGCCACCCGAAAATCAGTCAGTAGGCGCGCAGCACGAAGTTGTTGCCGACCAGACTTCCCGGCGCACCGTAGGCAACACTATCGCGAAAAGGTCCCTGTCACCGAACCGAGGGGATAAATCTGGCGAGCGCGCGCCAGCCGAGCAGCAGAACCGCGGTGGACAGGGTTGCCACGATGATGAACGACCCAGCTGTTCCTTGCCCGGTCACCGCACGCAGGACCATGCCCAGAGCGACCGTCATCACCCACACGACGATGCCCGTCGGGACGATGAGGAACGCGTCGAACTTGTTGCGGTACAGCGCGAACGTGACGATCCAGCCGATGGCCGCACCGACGACGAACGGCCAGGCGGTGTGGAAGAGGCCGGACAGCGCGGCGGCCTCGGCATGGCTGCGTCGGCCGATCGCGGCGAACAGCACGATCATCAGCAGGTCGAGGACGGCAGCAACTGCGGGAGTGCGAAACTTCACGCGCCCCACTGTAGACACCTACGGCGAAAGGCCCGCACCGGCGAATGCGGTGCGGGCCTTTCGGTGGACCTCCCGGACTGGATCAATGCGGGTTTCAGTCGCTTGGACTGCAACAAAGCCGCATTGATCCGGCGGGGGAGAGCTGAAGCTGAAAAATTACGCCTGCAGTCCGGCTTCGATTTCCAGGTTCAGCGTGATCTTGTCGCCGACGACTGCGCCGCCGCCTTCGAGGGGCATGTCGATGCTGATGCCGAAGTCCTTGCGGTTGATGACGGTGCTGGCCTCGAAGCCGGCGACCGGTCCGTTACCCATGCCGGCGTTGACGCCGTTGAACTCGAGCTTCAGGTCGACGGAGTTGGTGACGCCGTGGAGGGTGAAGTCACCGGTGACGATGAAGTCTCCGCCGTCGGCCTTGACCGAGGTGGACTTGAACGTTGCGGTGGGGAACTTCTCGACCTCGAAGAAGTCGGCGGTCTTCAGGTGGCCGTCACGCTGGGCGTTGTCGGTCGTGATCGAGGTGACGTCGATCTCGGCGTCGACCGACGGGGTGCCGTCGGCGTCGACGGTGATGGTGCCGGTGAAGGCCTGGAAACGGCCGCGGACCTTGCTGACCACCAGGTGGCGGACGGTGAATCCGACGGTGGAGTGGGCTGCGTCGATGGCCCAGGTGCCTGCGGTGAGCTCGGGAAGTGCGATGGCGGTGGTCATGGTGACTCCTAGTGGGTTGAAGTTTCAATGCTCATAGTACACAAGCGGACCGGGGTCCGTATATATTCCGTATGAACAAAAAGTGACGAACGCCACCGAGCCCCTGCGTTTATGCCGGCTCCGGATCGCCCTTCGCGTCCCGGATGTTCTCGGTGCGACGCAGCTCGGTGGTCTCCTGCTGTTCGAGTGCAATGTCGAATTCGAGATCGGCGTGCTGATGCTTGCGAAAGAGCATCAGAAAAACGACCCACCCGACGATGGCGACGAGGATGAAGCTGACCCCGCGGTAGACCAGTGCCGAGGCGACGGCCTGCGACGCGGTGATCGATGCGGCGCTGGTCAAGAACGCGATGAGGGTGGCGTCGACGACAACCAGGCCGCCCGGCGCAAGTGGAACGGATCCGACGGCTTTGCCCGCCGCGAAGGCGATGAGCAAACCGGACAGTCGTGGATCTGCGCCGACGGCGAAGCACGCGAACGCCAGGCACGCCACGTCGCCGAGTCGATGTACGGCCGACCACGACAGCGTCAGCGCTCCGTCGCGTTTGCCGAGCTGGACGGACTGAATCTGACCGATGATCTTGTCGATCCCCTCGGCCCCGGCGTCGAGTTCGTGGTTGCGGAACGCGTTGTAGCGACGCAGTCCCCAGCGCGCGATGGTTTTGATCGACTGGGGATGATTCGAGATGTAGCGGACGGCGACGACGATCGCGATGACTCCGGCGATCGGCAGCACCACGGTGAACGTGTTGAACGAACTACCGACGACCAACCCTCCGGCCACCCCGAGGACGGCCAGTCCCGCTGCGGCGATTACGCCGGAGATGGCCAACTGCCACGACGCCACCACCGGGCTCGCGCCCCAGCGACGGGTCTCGCGGTAGGTGAACGCCGTCGAGAAGACCTGCCCGGCGGGGAGCGTGAGCGCCATCGCGGTACTGCCGTAGATGACGGCCACGGACTTGCGCTGACGTACTTTCACGCCGCCTGCGTCGAGCAATTGTTTCTGCACCCGGCCGAACGCGCTCAGTGACACCGCTTGAGCGAGGACGCAGGCCGCCAGCCAACCCCAGTGGATTTCGCGGACGGCGGTCCAGGATTCGTGCAGCCGCGGCCACAGGTAGATCGCCTCGCCCACCAGCAGTGCCACCAGGGCGATTCCGGCGATCCACTTGACCCACCGGAGCCGGTTTCGCGGACGCCGCACTGCGGGTCCGCGGGTGGAGCTGGGGTCGGGCACCTTGTCAGACTAACTGTCGCCGGGTGTGACGTCGGGATACTCGATCGGCCAGGCCAGGTGTGTGGCCCGTCGTCGACCACGCAGTTGAACCTGGTCTCCCAACTCCCACTGTTCCTGTTCCTCGTCGTCGGCGAAGTACAGGGCCGAGGTCGACGCCAGGACGCGTCCGGGACGCAGTTTCGCCAACTCGGTGAGTCGCGACGCCTCGTTGACCGGGTCTCCGATGACCGTGTACTCGAAGCGTTCCGACGCACCGATGTTGCCGGCGACGGCCAGCCCCGCGGAGACACCGATGCCGATGTCGAGGCCGGTGATCTCGTTCAGTGCGAATCGCAGTTCACGGGCGGCCGCGAGCGCGGCGGTGGGGGCGTCCGGGCGATCGAGTGGGGCTCCGAATATCGCCAGGGCCGCGTCGCCCATGAATTTGTTGACGAAGCCGTGATGACGTCCGACGACATCGACGACGACGCGGAAGAACTCGTTGAGCAGCACCACGACCTCGCTCGGTGGGCGCTCGGAGGCCGTGGCGGTGGAGCCGACCATGTCCACGAACAGCACCGCCACGAATCGTGTTTCGCCGCCGAGTTCGGTTCCGAATTGCAACGCCCGACGCGCCACGTCCTCGCCGACGTGCTGGCCGAACAGCTCTCGCAGGACGCGTCGTTCCGCCGATTCCTCCATCATGCGGTTGAAGCCGACCTGCAAGCGCCCGATCTCGCTGCCGTCGAACACGTCGACCTCGACGTCGGTCTCGCCGCGCTGAACGCGTTCGATGGCGCTGTGCAGTTGGCTGATCGGGTCCGAGATCTGGCTCGCAGTGAGCATCGACAGTACGAATGCCTGCACGATGGCCAACACACTGAGCAGGATGATGGCGACGGCGAGCGCGTTGGGGGAGAACACCAGATCTGTGGTCAGCTGGGTGGCGCACAGCAGGATGATGCCGATGACGGGCATCAACGTTCCCAGTCCCCACGTCATGGCCATGCGGGTACCGACGCCGGGCGTCATCGTGCGGTCGAAGCGGCCCTCGCTCAGAGCCAGTGCCGCGACCGGCCGCAGGATGCGCTCGCCGAGCATGTACGTGAATCCGAAGGTGACCGTCGCGGCCATTCCGACGGTGACGATGACCGCGATCGACAGCGATGGCATCTCTGCGATGGTCAGCAGCACGAAGATGATCCCGCCGATGATCCACAGAATCAGGTGCACGATCGCCTGACGCAACGGCGCGTGCAGCGTCGTCATCTGTTCCTTGCGGGTGGGCGGGCCACCGCGGAGCTGCCACCTGATGACCGAGCGCAGCAGTGTGTACGCGTAGATCAGGCTCACCACCAGGGCGACACCCAGATACGCACCGAAGATATACACGTTGCGGACGCGGTCGGCGACGATCGATTCCGATTCGGGGATGGGCAGGCCGTAGCGCACGAACGCGAACACGAGCACGGCCCCGAAGACATTGGCGATGAGCATCGAGAGCATATAGAGCGGCCAGCGACTCTTCAGGGTGAGCGAGACCGCTCGGAAAGATGCCAGCACAGGTTAAATTTAGCGGGTGAGCACCGACGAGTTGCGGGCGCAAGGTACGGGGGCGTCCCCGGACCCCACTTCGGCGGCAGATTCGGTGCACCCGCTGGTGCGGGTCGGGGCTGAATGGACGTGGCGACTGCTTGTCCTGTTCGCCGGATTCATCACTTTTGCCTACGTTGTGGCGAAGCTGAGCACCGTCGTGATTCCGTTGGGCCTCGCGCTGCTGGCATCGGCGATGCTCGTGCCGGTCGTGGACTGGATGCATCGGCGCGGAGTGCCGCGGGCCGTCGCGGTGATCATCGTGATCATCGCCAGCATCGGCGTCGTCGCCGGGATCATGACCTTCATCGTCGAGCAGTTCATCGAAGGTCTACCGCAGGTGGGCGATCAATTCACCCAGTCCATCAACGGCGTCGAGGAATGGCTCAGCAACGGACCGCTGCACATCAGCGAGGACCAGATCAGGCAGGCCACCGACAACCTGGTCAAGGTCATTCAGGACAACCAGGAAGCCGTCACCAGTGGAGCACTGACTACTGCCGCGGTGATCGGTGAGATTCTCACCGGCGCACTGCTCACACTGTTCACCCTCATCTTCTTCCTGTACGGCGGCGATCAGATCTGGCAGTTCGTCACCAGGCTCGCGCCGACCGGAGTCCGCAGGAAGGTCCGCACCGCGGGCATTCAGGGTTTCGGGTCTCTGGTGGGATACGTCCGCGCGACGGTTGCCGTGGCGGCCGCCGATGCCATCGGCATCGGTGCCGGTCTCGCCATTCTCGGCGTACCGCTGGCTCTCCCGCTGGCCTCGTTGGTGTTCATCGGCGCGTTCATCCCGATCATCGGTGCCGTGTTGACCGGATTCGTCGCCGTGTTCATCGCCCTGGTGACGAAGGGCCTGATCACCGCCGTCATCACCCTCGGCATCGTGATCGCCGTCATGCAGCTCGAAGGGCATGTGCTGCAACCACTTCTGCTCGGACGCGCGGTACGGCTGCACCCACTGGCGGTGGTGCTGTCCATCACCGTCGGAATTCTGCTCGCCGGCATCGTCGGGGGCCTGCTCGCAGTACCGATCGTCGCAGTTCTCAACACCGCCGTGCGGTCGCTGCTGGCCGACGATCCGCAAGAGGTCTACGAGGAACTCGAGCCGACCGACCCGCTGTACGCCGCCGACGCGAGTGATCCGCACACACCTCCCGGTGCCGACGAGCCCGATCGACTTGCCAAGGGAGAACTGAAGATCCCGGACCCGAAGAACGATGCGGACGGCTGATCGGGTGCGGACGACGCTCACCTCGTCCGATCCCGACACCCCGCTGTGGCGGGCCTCGCAGGCCTTTCGCCTGATCACCCTCGTCTACGCCGTCAGCTATCAGGCTGCCACCGTCGACAACTACACCAACCCACGGTTGAGCTGGGTGTTCGTTGCCCTGATGGCCGTGTGGTCCGGGGCATCGGCGCTGATGCTCGCGCGCGCATCGCTGCCGCGCTGGCAGGTGGTGCTAGTGGATCAGATCATCGTCATCGCACTGATGGCGTCGACGCGGTTGGTGGCTGATTACGACTGGTACAGCACTCGCCAAACCCTGCCGACCACGCTGTGGGCCACCAATGCCGTCATCTCCGCGGCAATCTTGTTGGGCCCCAAGGGCGGGATTGCATCCGGTGTCGTGATGTCGGTGGTCAGCGCACTCGTTCGCGATCGCTTCGACTCCGACCTCTGGTCCGACGCCACCGCCCCGGTATTGCTCTCGGCCGGGTTGGCATTGGGAATGGCGTCGAACACTGCCCGGCGCGCCCACGAAGAGTTGCGTCGCGCAGCCCGATCTGCCGCGATCACCGAAGAACGTGAACGACTCGCCCGGCAGGTGCACGACGGGGTGTTGCAGGTACTGGCCCTAGTACGCCGGCGAGGGCTCGAAATAGGGGGGCCTGCAGCCGAACTCGCGAATCTGGCCGGTGAGCAGGAAGTTGCTCTGCGGGTGCTGATCTCGGAACAGGCCGCTCCGCGTGGCGATCACACCGGCTCGATCGTCGACGTGCGAGCGCTGCTGCGCACGAAGGCGAGTACCACTGTCTCCGTATCGACTCCGGCGGATCCGGTTCTCGTCGAATCCGAGGTGGCCGAGGAACTCGACGCTGTCGTGGCGACAGCGCTGTCCAACGTCGAACTCCACGCCGGTGCCGATGCCAAGGCCTACGTGCTGCTCGAAGATGTCGACGGTGAGTTGATCGTCAGTATCCGCGACGACGGCCACGGAATCCCGGCTGGACGGCTCGCCGCCGCCGAAGCCGAGGGCCGGATGGGCGTCTCGAAATCGATTCTGGGCCGCGTCGAATCCCTCGGTGGCACAGCACTGCTCGATACCGCCGACGGCGAGGGGACCGAATGGGAGATTCGTCTTCCTCGAACGAAGGAACCGGGATGACAGAGGAAACGAATGCCGAGATTGCGGTGATGGTCGTCGACGATCACCCGATGTGGCGCGACGGCGTCGCCCGTGATCTCGAGGCCGCCGGATTCAGGGTCGTCGCCACAGCGGACGGCGTCGCCGCTGCCGGGCGCCGCGCCCGAGCCACCACTCCTGACGTCGTGCTGATGGACATGCACCTGCCCGACGGCAACGGAGCCGACGCCACCGTCGCTGTCCTGGAGGCGTCGCCCGAGACCAAGATTCTGGTGCTCTCCGCCTCTGCCGAACGCAGCGACGTGCTCGACGCGATCAAGGCGGGTGCGACGGGTTACCTGGTCAAGAGTGCATCGGCGGAGGAACTGTTCGACGCCGTCCGCGCGACATCGGCCGGGCAAGCGGTGTTCACTCCCGGCCTCGCGGGTCTGGTCCTCGGGGAGTTTCGGCGGATGTCGTCGTCGCCCGAACCGGAATCCGACGCTCGCCCGACGCTGACCGACCGGGAAACCGAGGTCCTGCGACTGGTGGCAAAGGGTCTGAGCGCCAAGCAGATTGCGACGCGATTGACGCTCAGTCACCGCACTGTCGAGAACCATGTGCAGGCGACGTTGCGGAAATTGCAGCTGGCCAATCGCGTCGAACTGACCCGCTACGCCATCGAGAAGGGCCTCTAGGGGTTTGTGTCGGCAGCAGCGGGGCACTCTGCATCCCATGACCGACAGCGAAGATGCAGTGGACACCACCGTCGACCCGGCGAAGCACTCGAAAGGTGTCGATGCCGATCTCGATCAGACCGATGCCGAACGCGACGAAGCGATCGACGAGTTCGACGGCCATCTCGACGGATCGGGGGAGAAGCCTTCCCTACCGACGCCCGAGCCGACCCACGTCGCCGACAAATCCGGCGAGAAGACCGTCACGCGCTCCGAGTAGCGCTACTGCGCACACAGTTTGCCGAGCGCGAACTTGGCGACCGGGATGTATGGCAGAACCAAGGCCATCGGTCCGTCGATCGTCAGCCAGGCCCTGGTCCCGTTGGGCTGTGAGACGACTCCGTGCGTCAGGTCGACCCCGATGGCATGGTTCTGGAACCACGCCGACCATGCCCAGGTCCACGAGCGCTCGTCGACCGAATGCACCCGAAAGTCGATCGGCAATCCCAGCGGGCCCAGCACTCGGCCGGTGGTGTCCGGGGTGAGTCGCTCCCCGCGGTATTCGACGCCGATGATCTGGGGAGCCCAGGTCCTCCATGCCGTCGGCTCCATGTAGCGCTCCCAGACATCGGGCGCGGCGGCGTTTCCGGTGAATTGCAGTGTCACTCGCATCTGTTCCATCTACCCGCTGGTAGCGATCCCCACACAGAAATTTCTCGAGGGTTGGGCCACTGTCCATCGCCGCGGTGCCCGGTGGACGCGCGGATGAGGAGACTGAGCGGGTGCGCATCGTCCAAGTGGCAAACTTCTACGGCCCGCGGTCCGGTGGTTTGCGGACGGCCGTCGACCAGCTCGGATCGGGTTACGTCGCTGCTGGTCACGACGTGACGCTGATCGTGCCAGGCGCACTGTGGAGCGAAGAACTGCTGCCCTCGGGAGTGGTGCGCATCGAGGTGCCCGCACCGCAGATCCCAGGCACCGGCGGCTACCGCGTGGCGGACCCGCGCCGGGTGTCCGCAGTGGCGTCCGGGCTGCGGCCGGACGTCATCGAAGTGTCGGACCGGCTGACGCTGCGCGGCATGGGTAGGTGGGCCGCACGGCGGGATGTGCGGAGCGTGATGATTTCCCACGAACGCCTCGACCGTCTGCTCGCGCAGACGATGCCGATGCGCTGCGCCCGGCCCTGTGCCGATCTGGCGAATCTTCGCACCGCCGAGCAGTACGACGCCGTTGTGTGTACCACCGAGTTCGCGCAACGGGAGTTCGAGCGCATCGGCGTCGGCAACGTTCATCGGGTGCCGCTCGGGGTGGATCTCGACCTGTTTCACCCGCGCCGTCGGCGGGTGGTCGACCGATCGGCATGGTTGGGCGACGCCGATCGCCTGCTGGTTCACTGTGGCCGGCTGTCGGTGGAGAAGCACGTCGAGAGAAGTATCGATTCCCTTGCTGCGCTGATTGATTCGGGCACACGTGCTCGATTGGTCATTGCCGGCGATGGCCCCCGTCGCGCTGGCCTCGAACGACGCGCCCGCGGCCTACCCGTCGACTTCCTCGGTTTCGTAGCAGGCAGATCGACCGTCGCCGCGCTGCTGGCCTCGGCCGACATCGCTCTCGCACCCGGCCCACACGAAACCTTCGGACTTGCCGCGCTGGAATCACTGGCAGCAGGTACACCCGTCGTCGTCTCCGAGTCCTCGGCATTGGCCCAGATCGTCACCCCGCACTGCGGGGGATCCTCGAAGAACACTGCAGATGGATTCGCCGCGGAGATCGAGCGAGTACTCGAACTGCCGGTCGACGGACGGCGCACCGCGTCGAGACTGCGCGCCGAAGAGTTCGGTTGGCCCGCGTCGGTGTCCGGAATGCTGTCGGTTCTCGGCGGTCGCGCAGCCTGAGATCTTCGCTACCCTGAGTGCATGGAGGCAAGGGATCTGCGAGTGTCCGATGCCGAGCGTGAACACGTCGGGCAATTGCTGCAGCGCGCCGTGGGCCAGGGCATGCTCTCGCTCGGTGAGTTCACCGAGCGAATGGACACTGCTCTGGCGTCGAAGACCCGCGGTGAGCTGAACTCGGTACTGGCCGACCTGCCCGGGATGCAGATCGCCGAGGAGCACCGCCCGGCACTGAAAACCTTCGCCACGCCGACCCCACAACAGCCCCCACGCCGTGTTGTTCAGGAGCATTGGGGGCACACCAGCGGCGCGTCGGACACACTGCGCGGCACCATGTCCACGATCACCCGCAAGGGACCGTGGGACGTGCCGCCGAGCCTGCGCGTCTCCACCCGCATGTCCACGGTGACGCTCGACTTCACCCAGGCAGTCATGTCGACGCAGGTGGTCGAGATACACGTCGACGACTACTGCAGCACCGTGACACTGATCGTGCCCACCGAAGCGACCGTCGACCTCAACGGTGTCGACACGGTGGCGGGCAGCGCCACCAACAAGGTCCGCACCGGCCCGCCCTACGGGCCGCTGCATCTTGTCGTGTCGGGCAAGGTCCGCCTGGGCTCGGTGACCGCAAAACATCCCTTCGGCAGTTCCATCCGCAGGATGTTCGGCTAGCCGGCCGTTCTACTCGAGACAACCGAGTAGCACTACTCACGCTTTTCGGCGGCAATGCTCGCAGTATCTAACCCATGACTTCTTCCCAGAACTCCGGGCTGGATCCGCAACTCGTCGCGCGACTGTCCAGTCGTTTCGATTCCCTGGGCGACCACATGCGTCAGGTGGCCGTCGATCTGCAGACCCTGCAGTCGCAACTCGGTGCCGCTCCCCAGGCTCCTGCTCCTGCTCGTGCTACCCAGGCCCATGCCCCGGCGCCGCCCGCTCCCGTTGCAGTGTCCTATGCGCCGACGCCTTTCGTGCCGCAGCAGCTGCCGCCGCAGAACTACGGTCAGCCGATGTACCGGACCATGGGACAGCCCGCGGGTCAGCCGGTGGCCCAGTCGGCGGCCCAGCCGGTGGGTCGCACGCAGCCGGTTGCCCCTGGCCCGGTCGCAGCGCCGCGTGGGCCAGTAGTTGCGCCGCGTCCGCCCGCTCCGCCGAGGGAGCCCTGGTGGCAGCGCGACGGGGTCATCAGTCGTCTGTTGGCCGTCGCCGGGGCCGGCGTCACCCTCGTCGGTGTCGTGATGCTGTTGGTGCTCGCGGCACAGGCGGGGTGGTTCGGCCCGCCGCTGCGGGTCGCAGCTGGAGCCGTCTTCTCCCTCGCGCTGATCGGTGCGGGCGTTCGGGTGTTCGGGCGCTCGGGTGGACGGGTCGGCGGAATTGCTCTCGCTGCCACCGGCATCGCGGGCCTGTACCTCGACGTGCTTGCGACGTCCGTTCTGTACGGCTGGCTCGATCCCGTGATCGGGCTGATCGTCGCATTCGGAATCGCAGCTGCCGGAACAGCTCTGGCGGCGGCGTGGAAGTCGCAGCCGATGGCAGTGTTGATTCTGGCCGGCGTCGCGGTGTGCGGCCCGGTACTGACCGAGGGCCTCACCCTGGCGTTGATCGCATTCTTCATCGCCACCTATGTCGCCGGCTTCCCCGCCCAGATCGGTCGGAATTGGCAGATCCTGCAGGTTGTTCGGACCGTTCCCCTCGTCGGCGCGGTGTTGGCTGCGGTCGCCACTGCCGACATGAACGGCTCGACCGATAACTACTGGCTGCTCCTCGCCATCGTGCTCACGGCAGTGCTCGGTATCGGAATGTCGTTGGAGTTGCTGCGCCGCAACGTCTCCGATGTGGTTGCGACCGTGATGATCGCCCTGCCGGCGCTCCCTGTCCTGCTCTCCGTCGACATCTTCGACCGCGGTGTTACCGTCACCCTTCAACTGGTCCTTGCTGCTGCAGCAGTGGCGATCGTGGCTGTGGTGAGCTGGTTGCCGCAACATGCTCGCATCACGGTCGCGGTGATCGGTGCCCTGGCCACGTTGCAGGCTGCAGTCGAGTCGACGACCCTCGAGATCCGTCCGGTCGTGCTGTTCGCTGTCGCTCTCGCTCTGCTCGCCGTGGCGCACAGCACTCGCTCGACACTTGCGTACCTGATCGGCAGCGGGTTCGGCGTGATCGGGGCACTGATGTTCGTCTCGGTCTGCCCGCCCCGGGCGCTGTTGGACTCCGATTTCGCCGTCGGCAGTGCCGGCATCGTGATCGGTGGAATCCTGCTGGCAGCAACGGCCTTCGCCTTCGCCTATGTACTGGCCGAATTGGACCTGGTCGACGACGGAATGCAGACCCTCGCCATCGTCTGCGGTGTCCTCGCGCTCTACGGACTGACGGCGGCGACAGTCACGCTCGGCATCGGAATCGGCGGCGAGACAACAGGATTCACGGCAGGTCACACTGCTGCGACCATCGAGTGGATGATCGCAGCCTTCGCGCTCCTGGCCTTCGGGCTGCGTAGCGTCACGCACGCCCATGTGGCACTCGTGGCCGGACTGGCCCTCACGGCGGCGGCCATCGCGAAGCTGTTCCTGTTCGACCTGGTCGCGCTGGACGGACTGTTCCGCGTCATCGCCTTCATCGCGGTGGGTATGTTGCTGCTGATCGCGGGCACCCGATACGCCAAGGTGTTCGCTGATCGGGAGAGTGCAGCAGTTTCTTCCTGATCCCCTGCTGCGTCAATGGACCCTTGCACACGTCTCGGCGGTGCAGTGGTCCATTCACGCGTTGCGGGGCAGACGCGTCAGTCGTCTTTCGGGACTGTCTCGCCCAGTCCGAGCTTGCGTTGCATTCGTTTCATTCCAGCCGGTGCCCACCAGCTGGCGTCGCCGAGCAGTTTCATCGTCGCAGGCACCAGGAACATGCGGATGACTGTCGCGTCGATGATCAGAGCGGCGATCATGCCGTAGGCGATGTACTTCATCATCACCAGATCCGAGAACGCGAACGCTCCGGTGACGACGATGAGGATCAAGGCCGCAGCGGTGATGATGCGTCCGGTGTGAGAGGAGCCGATATGGATGGCTTCGCTTGTACTGGAGCCCTTTTCGCGAGCCTCTACCATCCGGGACAGGAGGAATACCTCGTAGTCGGTGGAGAGTCCGAAGACGATTGCCGCGATCAGCAACAGGATCATCGCCATGATCGGTCCGGGTGTGAAATTCATCCACCCAGCTCCATGGCCGTCGATGAAGATCCACGTCAGAATGCCCATCGTCGACCCGAGCCCGAGCGTCGTCATCAGTACCGCCTTGATGGGCAGCACCAGCGATCCGAACGTCAGGAACATCAGTACCGTGACGACGATGACGACCAGTGCCGCCATCAGAGGTAGGCGGTCGACCATCGCATCGATCGAATCCCGTTCGATCGCAGGCGTTCCCGTCACCTGCAACGTCGTGCCGTCCGGAGTGTCGATGCTGCGGAGGAATTCGATGGCGGGCGCGCTGTCGTTACGGTCGATCAACCCGGCCTTGAAAACGATGATGCCGTCTTTGCTGGCACCGACCGGGGTGAATTGCTCGATCAGGCCGGGTGCGTTGTTCGCCTGGGTGGTGATGGCTCCGAGTGTGGGACCCTGCGCGTTCTGGATCACCAGCTTGATGGGCTCGGTGCGCTGGCCGGGGAACAACTCGTCGAACTGTTCCTGCGCCACCCGCGTCGGATTGTCCGGTGGCAGATACGTTTCGTTGATTCCGCCGAACGCGAGATTACCGATGGGCAATGTCAGGGCCAGCAGTCCGAGAACGATGGTGACGACCACTTTTTTGGGATTGCGCATCACCCAGTGCGTGAGCTTGCCCCACCTGCCGTTCTCGATCTCCTCCGAGGACTTCGTCTTGCGCATGAACGCGAGGCCGAGGGCATCGACGCGTGGGCCGAGAATCGACAGAATGGCCGGCAGGATGGTGATCGCGTTCAGTGCCGCGAGAGCGACCGTCGCAATCGAACCCAGGGCGACCGATCGCAGGAACCCGTGCGGAAACAGCAACAGGCCACCGAGGCACGCGACGATGATCGTCGCCGAGAACGCCACCGTGCGACCGGCCGTCATGACTGTTCGACGGACCGCATCGGGCGTCGATCGGCCGTCGCCCAGCTCCTCTCGGAAACGGGAGACGATGAACAGGCCGTAGTCGATCGCCAAGCCCAGCCCCACCAGCGACACCACCGGCGCGACGAAGGTGTTGACCTCGGTGACGTGGGTGAAGAGCTTCACGATGCCGTTGGCTCCGATGACCGTCAGCGCGCCGACGATGAGGGGGAGCGCGGCAGCAACGACACCGCCGAAGACGAAGAACAGCAGCACCGCGACGGCGGGGATCGCGAGGACCTCCATGCGATGGATGTCGTCGGTCATCGTCGACTGCAGGGAGGCAGCCACCGCCTGTTGTCCGGCGACCTGCACATCGACACCGTCGATGTAGAAGGCGTTCTGGACGGCCTGGAAGTTCTCGGTCAGTTCGGTGTCGTTGCTTCCGACGATCGCGATACTGGCGATGGCGTGCTGCTTGTCGGCGGTGCCGAGCGCCGCGAGCACGGGTGCTTCCGCGGTTCTGAAATAGCTGCCGTTGATCTTCGCGATGCGGTCGGGGTGGTCGGCGACCAGCGAATCGAGGTTCTCGGTGATGGCTGCATCGAACGACGGATCATCGATGTCAGAGCCCTCGGGAGCGGTGTAGAGCACGATGACATCGCCCTGGGTGTCACGCCCGAACGTCTCGTCAGCGAGATTGCTGGCCGCGGCCGACTGCGACGTCGGATCGTCGAATCCGCTCTGGCTCAAGTGGTCCGGTAGATCCCAGCCGTACGCCGCCAAGATCGCCAGCCCGGCCACCATCACCCCGAGAACGCTGTACCGAAGACGGTGGACGAAGTTTCCCCATCGAACGAACACGTGTGTGTAACTCCCCCTCGGTGCACGCGGCGTCACCGCCTCGCGAATGAAACTCCGACCCCCACTACGAGGCAGGAGTGTAGCCTGCGCAACGACCTATGCAGGTGAGTCGCTCACATGCGCGGCAGCGTTCGATCAACGTGAACGGTTGCGTTCCCTCGCAAGCAATTCGCTGACACTGAGTACGTGCCCGTTCTCGCCGCCGCGATGACGGCCACTGTCGCCACCCTCGGTTGCGGGTGCTGCCCGACGGCCCGACGGCCTGTCCGACTCGTTCGACGCGGATCCGTTGGTGCCATTGCGTTCGGACCCGGTGTGTTCGGATCCATTGGTGCCGTTGTGCTCGGACACATGATGCTCGGACCCGTTGCTGCCGTTGTGCTCGGACACATGATGCTCGGACCCGTTGCTGCCGTTGCCGTTTCGATTCGAGCTGCTTCCGGCGGACCCGTTCGATGCGGAGCCGTTCTGAGCGGAGCCGTTCTCGCCATGACCGTTCCGATGGGATCCGTTGACGGGCGTGTTCGGCCGACTCGGAGGCGACGCACTGGGTGCGCGAAGATCGGCGAGCCAGCTCTCGATGGACCGTGAATCCGGTTCCTCGGCTCGAGGTGCTCGCGCTGGTCGGGGTCGGGGTCGGCTGGGCGGTGCGACCGGCGGCCGCGGTGCACTCGGTGTGCGCGACGGCTCGGCCGACGGAGAATCTGCAACCGGATCGACCGGGGGCGCAGGCCGAACGACGTCTGCGGCCTGGGTCGGCTCCGGCTCGACGGTCGGACGTGGACGTGGCGGCGTCGGCTGACTCGGGGCAGAGCGCGGAGCTTGCTGCGCCGGGGGAGCGGCCGGAGTTGCGCGGGTCGGCTCGGGTGGTGTTGCCGGCCGTCCCGTCACACTGCGCCTGGACTCTTCTTTTGCGGCGTGGGTCGCCCGGATGGGGCCCGAACCATGGGGCGCAACAACAGGAATGGGCTCGGTGAGCGGTTCGCTGCGGCGCGGTGCCGGACGTAGCGGCGGTGCGATCGTGGTGGACGGTGCACCCCCGGCGAGGGCGAGCTCTGGTACGTCGGCGATGGGGAGGAGCTCGTCTTCGAGGATGGTCTCGCCGAGTCCGAGCTTGCGCTGAATTCGCTTCATCCACTGCGGAGCCCACCAGCAATCGTCGCCGAGCAGTTTCATCGTGGCGGGCACGAGGAACATGCGGATGAGAGTGGCGTCGATGATGAGTGCGGCGATCATGCCGTACGCGATGTACTTCATCATCACCAGATCGGAGAATGCGAACGCTCCGGTTACAACGATGAGGATCAGAGCCGCGGCAGTGATGATACGTCCGGTATGCGAGGTTCCGATGCGGATGGCTTCGCTTGTGCTGGCACCCTTTTCGCGTGCCTCGACCATGCGTGAAAGTAGGAACACCTCATAGTCGGTGGACAAGCCGAACACAATCGAGATGATCAGCACCAACACCGGAGCCATGATCGGACCAGGGGTGAAATTCATCAGCCCCGCACCGTTGCCGTCGATGAATATCCACGTCAGAATGCCCATGGTCGCCCCGAGACCGAGGACGGTCATGAGCACCGCCTTGATCGGCAACACCAACGATCCGAACGTCAGGAACATCAGCAGCGTCACGATGAACACCACGAGCACGGCCATCAGCGGCAATTTGTCGATGAGTGCGCTGATCGAGTCCTGCTCGATGGCGGGCGTGCCACCGACGAGGACCGACGCCCCGTCGGGTACGTCGATGCTGCGGAGGAAGTCGATGGCGGGTTTGGAGTCGTTGCGATCGACCAGTCCGGCCTTGAAGACGATGATGCCGTCCTTGCTGGCACCGACCGGCGTGAACTGCTCGACCAACCCAGGCGCGTTGTTCGCCTGAGTCGTGATTGCCGCAAGGTTGGGACCCTGCGCATTGCTGATCACGAGTTTGATGGGCTCGGTGCGCTGACCCGGGAACAGGGTGTCGAATTCGCCCTGCGCTTCGCGGGTGACGTTGTCGGGAGGCAGGTAGGTCTCGTTGATGCCGCCGAATTTGATGTTGCCGACGGGCAGCGTCAGCAGCACCAGACCGAGCACGATGGGCACGGTGACCTTGACTGGGTTGCGCATCACCCAGCGGGTGAGGCGGCCCCACATGCCGTTCTCGATCTCCTCGCTCGACTTGGTCTTGCGCATGAACTTCAGACCCAGCGCGTCCACGCGTGGGCCGAGGATCGAGAGCATGGCGGGCAGAATCGTGATGGCCGTCAGTGCCGCGAGCGCGACGGTGGCGATGGAACCATAGGCCACCGACTTCAGGAAGCCCTGTGGGAAGAGCAGCAGGCCACCGAGCGAGGCGACGATCATCGTCGCCGAGAACACCACGGTGCGACCGGCCGTCATGACCGTGCGGCGCACGGCCTGTGGCGTCGAGTAGCCGTCGCCGAGTTCTTCTCGGAATCTCGAGACGATGAAGAGCCCGTAGTCGATGGCCAGACCGAGGCCGACGAGCGAGACCACGGGCGCAACGAACGAGTTGACCTCGGTGAAGTTGGTGAACACCTTGACGATGCCGTTGGCTCCGACGACCGTCAGGCCACCGATGATCAACGGGAGGGCGGCGGCCACCACGCCACCGAAGATGAAGAACAGCAGCACCGCAACGGCCGGGATGGCCAGTATCTCCATGCGCGCGATGTCGCCGGCCATCGTGGATTGCAACGCACCTGCCACGGCCTGGAGTCCGGTCACCTGCACGTTGACGCCGTCGATGTAGAAGACGTCCTTGACGGCCTGATAGTTGTTCGTCAGTTCGGTGTCGTTGGCACCGTTGATCGCAATGCTGGCAATGGCGTGCTGCTTGTCGGTGGTGCCGAGTGCGGCGAGGTTGGGCGCGCCCGTCCCGGGGAAGTAAGTGCCGTTGATCTTCTCGATCTGGTCCGGATGGTCGGCAACCAGAGAGTTCAAATTATTGGTGATCGCCGACTGGAACGCCGGATCGTCGATGGTCGAGCCGTCGGGCGCGGTGTAGAGGACGATGACGTCACCCTGCTTGTCGCGACCGAACGTGTTGTCCGCCAGACGGGCAGCCTGGGCCGATTCCGAGGTCGGATCGTCCCAACCGCTCTGACTGAGATGGCTGTTGAGATCGAGACCGTAGGCTGCGAAGCCCAGCAGCCCGGCCACCATGACACCGATAACGGTGTACCGCAGCCGGTAGACGATGTCTCCCCATCTGGCGAACACTTAAGAAACTCCTTGGCGCCCGACGAGCAGGGCGGACAGCGGTCGGAAGGGCTGCAGCCACGCGCCCTCGTCGGGGAGGGAATCGAGACTCACCCGTGGCAGCGGCTCACGGAAGACGCCCGGAATGTCCTCGAGATCGAGAAATTCCAGGATGTCCGACGTGACAGCCCAGCTTGCGTGCTCCCGGAAGCCGAGTACCTGTACCGGCACTCCGGTTGCTGCGATGGCCTCCAGCGGGCCCTTGAACGCTTGACCGTCGGCGGACGCGACCATGACCCCGGCGAGGCCGCCGTCACGGTTGCGGAAGTCGATGTGGTCGAGCATGTCGGCGTCGACATCGCTGTCTTCGTCGACCTTGGGCTTGGCGAACACCGCGAAGCCCACGTTACGCAATGCTTCGACCCAGGGTCGGACGACATCGGCACTACCGGGAGCAATATTGGTGAACACCGTCGCCTCGGGTTCGAGAGTGGCGGTGCCCGAGGTGGAAAGTTCGGCGGTGCGGCTGAGCAGCCAACGGCCCAGCGCATCGAACCGTGGGCGGTAGGCGGCGGTGGGTCTACCACCCAGAATTGCGCCCAGCCCCATGTCCAGATTGGGGGCGTCCCAGACCAGCAGGACGCGCTTGCTGTGGCGCGATTCACCGATCGCGCCGAGTGCGGAGGGGTCGACCACTGTGTCGGGCATGTCCGTACTGACGCTCATGCTGTCTTCTTTCCCCAGATCAATTCCGTCACCGAGCTGCCGACCAGCTGTGCTTTGCCCTCGAACTTGGTCACCGGCCGCTCGTGCGTCATGGGCGATTCCCAATCGAGAACGGTCAAACCGGGTTCGGCGTTCCCGGCCTCGGCAATCCACTCAGCGTATTCGGCATGATCGGTGGCCACGTGCAGAACGCCGCCCGGCTTCAGTCGATCCGCGATCATCGCGAAGGTCGGCCCTTGCAGCAGGCGACGCTTGTGGTGGCGAACCTTGGGCCAGGGATCGGGAAAGAAGACCCGGACTCCGGTCAACGACTCCGACGACAGCATGTTCTCGAGCACGTCCATTGCGTCACCGCGAAGCAGCCGGATGTTCTCGATGCCTTCTCGTTCGATCTGCTGCAGCGTCTGCGCCAGGCCGGGACGGTAGACCTCGACGGCCATGAGGTTGACGTGCGGCTCGGCCGAGGCCATCGCCGTGGTGGCCGTGCCGGTACCCGACCCGATTTCGAGAATCGCCGGTCCGCTGCGGCCGAACCAGGTGTCGATGTCGATCTGCTCGTCGGCGACATCTCGGCCGATGCGCGGCCACAGATTGTCCCAGGTGCTCTGTTGAGCCTCGGTCAGCGCTCCACGCCGAGAGCGGAAGCTCGTCACTCGTGGGTACAGCCGTGAGCCCCGTTCGTGGGTGCGCGCTGCGTTCTCCTCGATGTCGACAGAGGTGTCCTGAGACTCGTTCACGGGTCCATTGTCGCGCATCCACGGGGCGTGTGACACGTGGGTCTCGAGTTGAAGTTGAGACTTGGCGTCCTGCCGCTGATCAGGGGCAGGAAAGGCGCGACTAATTACAACAGTGCAATTCTCCGGGGCGGGTCGTCCAGCTCACCGATGTGCCAGAATCGGTGCCGCAGCAGGGGGCTGTGCGCCGCGTCCGGGGGCAGACGGCGGTCGTTCTGGGGGGATCGAATATGAGCGTGGCGAGTTTGGACCGACTGCGTGACCGCACCGCCGCGAGCTCGATCGGGGTACCTGCCGACGACGGTGCTCGGGAGGCGGTCGACACCGCGCTGCAGGATCGACTACGGCCGGTGATCGTGCGCGTGACTGGTCGAACCGGAGTGGGCAAATCTGCGATCCTCGCGATCCTCGAGTCGGTGCGCCTCGACGCGGACGGCCTCGATGTGCGGGTGCACGAAGACAGCGGCACCGACCGCACGGACTTCGACGTTCTCGTCTACGTGATCGCAGGTGCGGTATCGCCGGTCGACACTGCGTTCCTGAGTTCTCCTCCCGGCGGCGCGTCGAACAGGACCGTCGTCGTGCTCACCAAAGCGGACACCCTCGACGATCCCGCGGCAGCGGCTGCAGCGGCCTCGCACCAGCTCGAACGGACGGTCCTGCCGGTGATGGGTGCGACCGCAGCGGGACTGCGCTGCACGGGACTGGGCGGCATGGGTCGGTCCGGGGTTTCGCTCGTCATGGCCGACGTTCGCGCCGTCGCTGCGAGCGCGGTGGGCCCAGCAGACCTGTTGACCGTGGATCGCTTTCTCGCCGCCGACATCACCGTCTCGACGCGTCGCCGAGAGGCGCTGATCGAGTGCATCGAACTGCGCGGCGTGGCCCTGCTGATCGACGTGCTGCGGCAGCGAACCGCTGCGTCCGACGGTGATGCGCTGCGTGAGTTGGCCGATGCCACCGGTGTCGACGCGGTGCTGGCCGCGGTCACGACGGCGGTGTCGGCAGCCGCAGCGAGCCGCGACGCAGACCTGCACTGGAGTCTGCAGCAGATCTGCGCTCGGCATCGGCAGGTGCGCGGCGCCGTCGAGTCGTACCTGGCCTCGGACGAGGCCGTGGCAGCGGAAATGCGCTGCGCTGCTCTGCATTTGAGGGTGCCGATCGAGACCGGTTCCGAGCAGGTCGTGGTGGAGCAGGCGGCTCTGTGGAAGCAGCGCGCGGCCACGGCCTGGGATTCGGGACTGCGTCGGTCGGCACTTGCGCTGTGTCGGGGCTACGTGCGGATGCTGCGGCGATGACTCCACTGTCGGAGGACATGAAAAGTGTTCTGCGGCGCTGGAACTCGGATGCTCTCGACCGGATCGCACGGGCGCGGGAAAGCCGACCCGCCGGGGTTCACCTCACCGGCACGGCCGGATCGGGGAAGTCGGAGCTGCGGCGCGAGCTGTCCCGGCTCGGTGGCATCGAATTCTCGGATTCGGTAGCCGACGCAGCTGTCGTGTTGATCGTCGTCGACGCGTCGGCTCCGGTCGGTCGCTTCGAGATCGAGCGATGGCGAGAGGCACTCGAATCCACGCCGGTCGTGTTCGTGGTCAACAAGATCGACGTGCACAGGCACTGGCGTGAGGTGGTGGCCGCCGACGGTGACGTGGTTGCCGAGTGCGTTCCGCGAGCGGTGGAGTGCACGTTTCACCCGATCTCGGTCCGGTTGGCAGGGGTGGGGAGGGACAGTGGTGACGCGGCAGTGTGCGTCGAATCCGGCCTCGGGGCCGTGACCGACCGGCTCGGCGCGCTGCTGCTGGATGCTACGGCTCTTGGATCGCAGCGCAAATACGCTGCGGCGGTGCAGGACTGCGTCGCAGGAGCCAGAGCATCGATCGTAGCGAGAGCTCGCGCAGTGACCGGGGGCAGCGACTTGGCCCCGCTTCGAGCGCGACGAGCCGCGCTCGTCGGTGAACGAGAGAACCTCGGTGGTGATCGACGTGCGCTGTTGCACAATCGGATCCAGCGGGTTCGGGTGGACTCGCTCCATGCCGCTGCCGAAGATCTTCGCGAACTGGGCGTCGAGGTGAGGCGGTCGATCGACGGGGCCCGACGGGCCGAGCTGAAGCATCTGCCCGCGCACTTCGCCGAGTCGGCGCGCGGTGCGCAGAGTCGAGCCGACGCCGCGCTGACCGCGGGACTGCGAGCGGTGGAGTCCGATCTGGGGCTCACCCCGACGGTCGCCCAGTCGAATGTGGAGGACGCGTCGCTCGACATCGGGGCACCGTCCCGGCGTCGCGGTCTCGAGGACGCCATCATGATCGTGGTCGGGGCGTCGGCAGGGGTCGGGCTCGGACGCCTGGTGGTCTCCCCGATGGCGCTCGTGCAGGCATGGGCGGTGGCCAACACCGTGATCACCCTCGTTCTCGGCGGGGCGCTCGCGTGGTGGTTGACGCGGTCGCGGGCACTGGTGGCCGATCGGGCACACATGCGGAGCTGGACGCAGGAATGCCTGGCCCGGGTGAAGTCCGCGGTGGAGCAGCGGCTGCTCTCCCGCATTCTCGAAGCCGAGTCCGCTCTCGCGGCCGCAGTCGCGGTCGCGGACCGGGAGGCCGCGGTCCGCATCGACGTCGCGCTTGCCGAGGTGGACGGCGAACTGCGCAGGCTTGCCGACCACCGATCGGCGCTGCTGTCGGCGTGCGATCGCGATCTCTCTGCACTCGAACGGGGGCTGGAGCGATTCCGCGGCCCGGTGGAACCGTTCGATGCGTCCGTGCGTCGGAGTCAGTAGGTGCAGTGTGGGTCGAACAGGTGAGGGGCGTCGATGATCGCGGTGGATGGCTTCGCGGCGGAAGGTTTTCCCACGGATGACGTGGCGCAACACGAGTTCGACGCGGGTTCGCCCGGTGTCTCGGCTGATCTCTTGGATCTCGACGGCGACGGTCACTACGAGACCACCGTGCGGCATACCGGTGCCGGGATCACTGTGGCGACCGACGTCGACGGGGATGGTGTGACAGACAAGTTCACTGCCTTCGGACGTGACGGGCAATACCGAAGCTGGGAGATTTTTCGAGAAGCGAACGGTATCGGGCGGGGCGAAATGACCGAATCGGGCGAGCTGTAGCGCGAAAGAACGGACCAGGCATCGCCCCTGCTCGAGGGCTTCTTGCGCGGATCTTTCCCAATCTGAATCGGTCTTGTGACCAATCGGACAACACCCTGTTTCTGGATTCACGTCGCTCGGCGTTAACCTGATGAACAGGACATCCGGCGCTCGGTCCTCGGGTTGCCGTACCCAGTAACATGGTGTACTGCAGCTCGGACGGCCGAGCAGCGCCCCGCCGAGAGGGGAAAACCGAGATCTACTCGTGCGTGCTTGCCCACAGCGATCGTGCGAATTCTTCCCGGTTCCGGCTAACCCCAGGAGAGTTAGATGACCTCAGCGACCATTCCCGGTTTGAGCGGCACCGACAGCGTGCCGACTCGACACAAAGAACTGCTTGCCTGGGTTGCTCAGGTAGCCGAACTGACCGAACCGGACTCCGTGGTGTTCGCTGACGGATCCGACGCCGAATGGGAGCGCCTGACCGGCAAGCTGGTCGAGGCCGGCACCTTCACTCGTCTCAACGACAAGAAGAAGCCCAACTCCTTCCTCGGCAACTCCGACCCCTCGGATGTCGCTCGGGTCGAGTCGCGTACGTACATCTGTTCCAAGGAAGAGATCGACGCCGGTCCCACCAACAACTGGATGGACCCCGCCGAGATGCGGACGCTGATGACCGAGCTGTACCGCGGCTGCATGCGCGGACGCACCATGTACGTGGTCCCGTTCTGCATGGGACCGCTCGATGCGGCCGACCCCAAGCTGGGCGTCGAGCTCACCGACTCCGAGTACGTCGTGGTGTCCATGCGCGTGATGACCCGCATGGGCCAGGCTGCGCTCGACAAGATCGGCGACGACGGCTTCTACGTCAAGGCACTGCACTCGCTCGGCGCTCCGCTGGCCGAGGGTCAGGCCGATGTGCCGTGGCCGTGCAACGACACCAAATACATCACCCAATTCCCCGAGGACCGCGAGATCTGGAGCTACGGATCCGGTTACGGCGGCAATGCACTGCTGGGCAAGAAGTGCTACTCGCTGCGTATCGCCTCGGCGATGGCTCACGACGAGGGCTGGCTCGCCGAGCACATGTTGATCCTCAAGCTGATCTCGCCCGAGGACAAGGCGTACTACATCGCGGCAGCATTCCCGTCCGCATGCGGCAAGACCAACCTCGCCATGATTCAGCCGACCATTCCGGGCTGGCGCGCCGAGACCATCGGCGACGACATTGCGTGGATGCGCTTCGGTGAGGATGGTCGTCTCTACGCCGTCAACCCCGAATTCGGTTTCTTCGGCGTCGCGCCCGGCACCAACTGGGACTCGAACCCGAATGCGATGAAGACCATCGATCAGGGCAATTCGGTGTTCACCAACGTCGGCCTGACCGATGACGGCGACGTGTGGTGGGAAGGGCTCGAAGGCAAGCCCGAGCACCTCATCGACTGGAAGGGCAACGACTGGACGCCCGAGTCCGGAACCGATGCCGCACACCCCAATTCGCGTTACTGCGTGCCGATGGCCCAGTGCCCGTCCATGGCTCCCGAGTGGGACGATCCCCAGGGCGTGCCGATCTCGGCAATCCTGTTCGGCGGACGTCGCAAGACCACCGTTCCGCTGGTGACCGAGGCCCGCGACTGGCAGCACGGCGTGTTCATGGGAGCCACAGTCGGCTCCGAGCAGACCGCTGCCGCCGAGGGCACCGTCGGTACCGTCCGACGCGACCCGATGGCGATGCTGCCGTTCCTCGGCTACAACGTGGGCGACTACTTCCAGCACTGGATCGACCTCGGCAAGAACGCCGACGAGTCCAAGCTGCCGAAGGTGTTCTACGTCAACTGGTTCCGCCGCGGCGACGACAAGCGCTTCCTGTGGCCCGGATTCGGTGAGAACTCGCGCGTGCTCAAGTGGATCGTCGAGCGCATCGAGCACAAGGCAGCCGGCGTCGAGACACCGATCGGCGTGGTCCCCACCGCCGAGGCACTCGACATCGACGGTCTCGACACCACCGTCGAGGACGTGGCCGAGGCGCTCGCGGTGAACACCGACGAGTGGAAAGCCGAAATCCCGCTGATCCAGGAGTGGTTCGACTTCGTCGGCGAGAAACTGCCCACCGGAATTCAGGACGAATTCGACGCCCTCAAGCAGCGTTTGGGCGCGTAGTATTCACGACACGGAACGGGGCTCACCGAGGGGTGGGCCCCGTTCTGGCTGTGTGGGTCAGGCAGTGAGCGCGGCTGCCCCGGCCAGAGTTCCGAGGCCACCCAACGCAGCCGGCACCACCTGCAGGCCGTCCAGGAATTTCAACCGGGCGTGCAACCCGATCGACTCGTGGATGGGATCCCACAGCGGCGGGCCGGCCTGAGCGAAACCGCCGCCGATCACCACCATGCGAACGTCCGTCAGCGCGACGGCCGAGGCAATCGCCTGGCCCAGAGCAACTCCGGCGCGTTGCAGTGCGGTGATGGCGCGCGGTTCACCTGCGGCGGCGTCCGCGGCCAATTCGACACCAGTGCTGCCCGGCCACCCCTGTTCACGCGCCCATCGAACCGCCGACGGCCCGCTCGACACCGTTTCCACGCACCCGATTCCGCCGCACGCGCAGGGCGTCGTCGAACCGGGCACGACGATGTGGCCGATGTGACCGGCATTGCCGCTGGCTCCGGTGACGATCTTTCCGCCCAGCACCAAACCGCCGCCGATGCCGGTCGACACGACCAGGCTCAGTACGTCGGGCACACCGACGGCGGCACCGAAGCGATACTCACCCAGTGCCGCTGCGCTGCCGTCCATCGCCAGACGTATTTCGGCATCGGGAAGCACGGCGGAGATGTGCTCGCCCAAACCGAATCCGTTCTTCCATTCGTCGATGTTGATTGGTGCGACCGATCCGGTCTCGAGGTTCACCGGCCCGGAGCAGGCGACGCCGATGCGGTCGATGTGCTGTCCAGGAGCGATTTTCCGAAGCAACGAAGCGCATGCCGGCCACACCCCGGATTCGGGAGTCGGCACGGTCACCGGGTTCTGCGGCCGACCGTCCTCGCCGACGAGTCCCGCTGTCATCTTGGTGCCGCCGATGTCGAGCGCGAGTGCCGTCATCATTCCAGGTTAATCAGTCGGTTTCAGGACCAGGACCAGGTTGCTGCCGAGGAACTCGCGCAGTATCGGGACGCGCATCATCCACCATGCCCAGCGCGGATGGTAGCGCGGAAAAGCAGCCAGTAGCTCTGCGTTGGTAGTGCTTCGCGCCCAACGTAATCCGTCCGACGCGCTGATGTCGAACAGCGATTCGCCGAAGCGATTCTTCGGTTCGTGTCCGGTGGTGCGGGTGTAGCGGCGGGCCGCGTATTCGCCGCCGAGGTAGTGCCAGGGGCGGGTCTCGTGGCCGCCGAACGGGCCGAACCAAATGGTGTACGAGAGCACCGTGAGGCCGCCGGGTTTGGTGACACGGAGCATCTCCTCGGCCATGGTCCAGGGCTCGCGCACGTGCTCGGCGACGTTGGACGAGAAGCAGATATCGACGCTGTCGTTGCGAAAGGGCAGTGCCATGCCGGAGCCGCGCACCGAACCTGGAATCTGCAGTCCCGCTGCATGCATCTCCGAGGCATCGGGTTCGACGGGCAGGTAGCGCGCGCAACTCGCTCCGAACACCTCGGCGAAATAGCCGGGGCCGCCGCCGACGTCCAACACCGTTGCCGCCGACATGTCCGTGCCGGTCAGGCCCCGATACAGGTCGCCGATCAGCTCGACGGAATCGCGCGCCAGGGCCCCATAGAAGATGTCCGGAGCGCTCTGCTCGTGGCCGAAGTCCTTCAGCAGCTCCACCGAGCGGCGCAGTGTCGCGCGAGAGGCGAACAAACGGGTCACGGCGGAAGTCACGAAAACGAACCCTAGCGGTTACTGTGGCAGCGGTAATCGACGGCGGTCGAGACGAGCATGCGGAAATTGGGTGAAGCGAGCTGTGCGCGAGGTTCTGTTGCTGTGCTGGCGCGATACCGGGCACCCGCAGGGCGGCGGCAGCGAGCGTTACCTCGAGCAGGTAGGCGCAGGTCTGGCTCGACGCGGCGTACGCGTCACGCTTCGGACGGCGTCGTACCCAGGAGCTCCGGCCGAGGAGATCGTCGACGGCATCCGCATCAGTCGCGGTGGTGGCCGCCTGTCGGTGTATCCCCGTGCATTGGCCGCCATCGCAGCCGGTCGGCTCGGTTTCGGCCCGCTCAAGGGCATCGCACCCGACGCGGTGATCGACACCCAGAACGGCATTCCCTTCTTCTCACGTGCCGCGCTCGGCGTTCCCGTCACGTTGCTGGTGCACCACTGCCATCGCGAGCAATGGCCGGTCGCGGGACCGATGATGGCCAAGCTCGGCTGGTGGCTCGAATCGACGGTGTCTCCCCGAGTGCACCGTCGCAATCAGTACTTGACGGTGTCGCTGCCGTCAGCGGACGAGCTCATCGCCCTCGGCGTCGACCGCGAGCGCATCGCCGTGGTCCGCAACGGAGCCGACGAGATCCCGCAGTCGGTGTCGGAGGGGGACGAGAGCACCCGCACCTCGCACCCATCGCTCACTGTGTTGTCCAGGTTGGTTCCGCACAAGCAGATCGAGGATGCTCTCGACGTCGTCGCGGCGCTGCGCGGCCGGATCCCCGACATCCACCTCGACGTCATCGGTGGCGGCTGGTGGGAGCAGAACCTCCGCGACTACGTGAGCGAACTGGGGATCGAGCAGTACGTCACTTTCCACGGGCACGTCGACGAGGAGCGCAAGCACGACCTGCTCGGCCGTTCGTGGGTGCACGTCATGCCCTCGCGCAAGGAGGGTTGGGGCCTTGCGGTCGTCGAAGCCGCTCAGCACGGCGTTCCCACGGTCGGCTATCGCAGCTCCAAAGGGCTCACCGATTCCATCATCGACGGTGTGACTGGTGTTCTGGTGGGCGGGCTTTCGGATGGTGAAGAGGACCGGGACGTCTCGGGATTGACTGCCGCCGTCTCCGAGCTGCTGCAGGACGCCGAAGCCCGCACTCGTTTGGGTGAGAAAGCGCGCGTCCGTGCGGGGGAATTCTCCTGGGAGCAGTGCGCAGAAGGCGTCTACTCTGTACTCGACGCAACGACGCGTGGAACGTGGTCGTCAGGTCTTGTCGGAGCGTCTGGCGTTGTGTCGCAAGGTGAATCGGCTGGAGCGTTGAATGCGTCTCAGTCCTATCGCTAGTCCCCCGAGAAGCAGCAGTGCCCAGGCCAGGTGGGCGACGACGACTGCCGTGTTCGAGCGGCTCTCGCTGAGTATCGGATCGGGGACCCGGTAGAGCGTGAGCTGCTCGTCGGAGTACACGGCATCGAGTGGGTTCAGCGTCTGCTCGGAGTTGCCGAGTTCGCCGGGAGTGGGGTGTTCCACCAACACCCACCCGACGCCGAATTCTGCGAGTGTCTCCGCGGATTCGCCTGCAAGAAGGGCATTCTGGACGTCCGTGGCGCGAGTGCCCTCGCCCCGCACGGTCCCGCCTGCAACGATGAGCTCGCCGGTCTGCAACACGTCCAGTGGCAGCATGCGCGGCGCAGGATCGAGTACGGGCGCATCGCCGCTGTACGGAAAGCGACGGAACATTCCGGCTGGTAGAACCGCGACATCGCCGGTGCTGCCCTGCAACTCGGCTGCGACCGCCTGCCAGGACGCCGGGTACTCCACGGGCCGCATCGAGTTCCCGACGCCCCAGCCCAGGTCGGGTAGTGCGATCAGCAGGGCCAATATTGCAACGGCGCTGCCGAATCGGGTGCGCTGGACCGCGCTCAGCGCGGTTGGTTGCACCGGATTCGGTCGACGCCGGGGAGAAAGCGCAGCCGCGGCGGCCAACGCATAGATCGGCATCGCCAACGCGACCCACTTCTGCGAGTCCCGGAGCAGACCGGCACCGGGCACCGTCTCGCCCAGCTCTCGGGCGACTGCCAGCCCCGGTCCCGTTGCTGCCAGCGCAGGGGCCGCGATGGCAAGCAACGCAACGACAGCGAGTCCCAAGATCACCGGATTTCTTCGACGCCTGATGAGCGGCCGCACACCGAACGCGACCACGGTCAGCAGAATCGCGGTGCCCACGAATGCGAAAATGCTTGTACGAGAAGCGGGTACAGCATCGGAGTTCCAGACTCCGCCGAGGCCGGCCAGGGAGCCGAGGGTGCCGAGGCCAGGCTCCGCACGAGCCGCGAACGCCGCCCATCCGGCCGGATCCGACTGCTCGACGCCACTGCCGGACACGGCTGTCGCCACCAGCCACGGCGCCGACGCCACCACCGCGATCGCCAGGGTGATGACCACGCGCAGGCCGCGTCGGGCACCCCCGGGGGCGGCGAGAACGACCACCGCGATAGTGGCGGCAAGCAGTGCGCCGGTGGGGGTGAGGCCGGCGGCGGCCAAGCAGACGGCAAGGGCCCACCAGGAACGACCCTGTCTGACTGCGAGTGCGGCAACCACGGTCCAGGGGAGGGCTGCGTAGCCGACGAGCAGGCTCCAATGTCCCTGCAGCAGGCGCTCGGCGACGTACGGGTTCCACATCGCCACGGTCGACGCGACGAGCAGCGCTGGCAGGGGAGCGGTGGGCAGTACCTTCTGTGCCATTACGGCCGCGCCCCAACCGGCCAGCCACAGCGCCAGCAGCAGGATGATCTTGACGACGAGGCCACCGTCGAACACCGTCGTCAACGCTGCGATTGCGGCGTCCTGCGGGACGGCCCGCGCGGCCGCGTCGGCGATTCCCCAGGCGGAGTCGGTGAAGAAGGAACGGGGAGTACTGACGGCGTCGCGCAGCAGGAGGTAGCCGGGGCCGAGAAGTGGTCCGAGAATGACCAGCGCGAGCACCAGACTGTAGAGCGGTGGCGTCCACCTCGACCTCGACCGCGCCATGATCGGCACCCTATACCGTGGGCTCATGTCTTTCCGCGCCTCGTCCGAGGCAGACCACACGGCGGGCGCCTCTGTCGCCGGGATGGGGATGGTGACGGCCGGTTCGATGTTCGCGAACGTTGCGGCGTATCTGCTGCAGGTGCTCGCGAGTCGGATGCTCGGCGTCGAGGGGTACGGCGAGTTCGCGAGTCTGCTTGCCGCACAACTCGTTCTCGCAGTTCCGGCGTTGGCGTTGCAGTCCGTCGTCGCGCGTGAAGTGGTGCGCGGGCGCAGTTCGCGAGAGTTGCGGACCGTCGGCTATCGGTGTGCGGCGGTCGTGGGCATGCTGGCGGTGGCGCTCGCTCCCGCACTGTCCGCTGCCCTGGACATCTCGATGGCCGCAACTGTGTCGGCGGTCATCGCTGCGCCGGTGTTGGTGCTGCTGGCCGCCGAACAGGGGTTGTTGCAGGGGCGGGGGCGCTTCGGGGCTCTGAGCCTCGTGCTGGCTGCAGCCGGTTTCGGCAAGGTGGCACCCGCAGTGGTGGTGCTTGCACTCGGTGGCGGACCCGGTGCGGTCCTCCTGGCGACGGCTGTCGGAATCGGAGCGGTGGCCATCGGTGCGCGATGGACGGCAGGCGTGCCGGTGAACTCGGTGTCGGAAACCAAGGTGACCGTTCTGGCCGTACTGCAGGCATCGCAGGTGCAATTGGTGCTGATCGCGATGTCGGCGCTGGATCTGGTCCTTGCTCGCACTCTGCTCAGTAGCAACGAAGCCGGGCTGTACGCCGTCGGTGCCGTTGCGTCCAAAGCGGCGTTCTGGTTGCCGCAGGCCGTGGGGGTGGTGCTGTACCCGAGGATGGCGAACCCTCTGCATTCTGCTGCCGCGGTGCGCTCGGCTCTGGCCGTGGTCGCCGGTCTGGGCACGGTGCTGGTGATCGGCGGGGCACTGGCGTCGCCGTTACTGCCGTTGGTGGTGGGCGATACGTATTCCGGTGTGCAGAACTATGTCTGGCTGTTCGTGTTGCAGGGCGCGTGCCTGGCTGTGCTGCAGAGCGCTCTGCTGTGGGCCATCGCAGGCGAGCGCACCCGCATTGCTCTTGTCGCTTGGTTCGCCCTCGCCGCCGAGGTGTTGCTGCTGCTGATCGTGGCCTCGACGCTGGCGCAGTTCGTCACCGTCGCCGCAGTCACGGCCGCGGTGACAATGGTCGTGGTGTGTGCACTGGTGTTGTGGGGCAACCGCGTCACGGCATCGTCGTGACATCACCGCTGCCACCCGATGATGTCGACTGCCGGTCGTGTCGGTGATCGGTCACGAGATGTGTACGGCACCGTCGGCCCGCCGTGTGCGGTGTCCCCACACCAGCAAGCCTGTTCGCAGATCCTCCTGCCAGTTCGAAAGGCACATGGCCACAATGGAATCAGGAGAATCCAGTGGAGAGCCGGAAAAGTCGTCCTCGGATAGAGGAAGCTGCAACGTCATCGCGAACGTAGTCGGATTCTCTGCCCAACGAAAATAGACGCAGACCTGATCCTGCTCGACGTGGACGCGGATGGGGCGAAACCTGCTGGCGACTCGTCCGCGAACCCGCACCCTCCGAATCAGACTTCTCGCGGTAGCGGCCGCCGGCGGCGGGAGACTTTCTGTGTCGGCACCGGTCATGTGGAGACGCCATCCGCCATCGGCCTCGGTATTCGGGTCGCGGAAGTCGTCGGTCTCGAAAAACGGACCCACGGCCTCGAGGTGCGCCGCGACCGCAGGTGATGTCGGGACGATCTTGCGGGCCGAATCGATCCCGTTCCATACCCGCTGGAAAGCGAAATTGTCGGGTGCAAGTGTCGGCTCACCGTCGGCATCGAGCAACAGCGCATAGACGCGCTGTGCGAACAACATTCGCGTCGCCGTGTTCGTCGGTGGCCTCGGAGTGCGCACCAATTCGTACGCATAGTCGGCCCATCGGCGGCCCAGGAGCGCACGCGTCCAGGCCTCGCCTTCGGGATCCGTCACCGAGTCCACGAGATTCGACCGCGCAGCTGTGCGGTCCAGGTATTCGTCGGAGAACCCTTGGACGTGGATACGCAGAAGGAGCGGATTCGATTCGGCCGGAAACGATCCCAGATCGGCCGCGTCCTGGTAGCTGTGCCGTACGTGGATTCGCAGACCTGGAACGGTGAGCGAGGGCCCTTCTACCGGGCGATCGTCGACCGACCGACGCGGGTTGGACAGCGTGCGATCGGCGGCAAGCCGCCGTAAGAAGCGTTGATAGACCGCTATTTCATCTGCGTACACCGACGTGATGTGGTCGGTCATGGCGAAGACATCGGGCGCGCCGTTCGATGGTGCGCCGTCGTTCTCAGTGGGCCGAGACATTCTTTCTGCGTGTTGTCAGCATTCCGACACCGTAGACCATCGTCGGTCCCCGCACAGACGAGTGGCGTGGTTGCGTGCCCTCACGGGCACTCAACCACGCCACGTCATCTGGGTCGTTCCGCAGGCTCCACTCCTGCGTAGCGCACTTACTCCTTGTTGAGGTTCGTCCTCGGAATTTCTTCCGTGCGATCCGTCGTCCAGTCGCGGTTCGGTGCGGTTCCGCCGGTCGGGGTCGGTCGCGGAGCCGCGTCCGTGCGGGCCGGCTGACGGTGTCCACCGTTTCCGCCGCCGCGCAGGAGCAGGAACGCCCCGGCGATCAAAGAGATGACGCCCAGGATGCCGGCGACGATCGGAACCGTGCGGCCGAAGAGCGAGAGCTTGTCCTGGCCGTCCTTGGCCTGCTGGATCTGGTATTCGACGGTGTTCTCGTCGAACGTGATCGGTGCGTTGAGCACGTCGACCTCGGGCTTGCCTGCCTCACGTCCGTAGTACTGGTGAATCTGCTCTTCACCCTTGACGACGACACCGGTCTCGGGCTCGACGTAGAGGGTGCGGGTGTTCTCGTACCAGCGGGTCATCGTGACCGGTGCCGCTCCGCCTTCGACACCCCAGGTGTCGGCGGGCAGGGTCACCTTGTTGGTCGGCAGGTTGACCACCGTCGACAGGTCCACCGGGCCGACGGTCTGCTGGTACTGGTACACCGGCGTGCCGTTGATCTCGGTGGCCTCGACGAAATCGATGTCCTTGGATGCACGAGCGTTGACGTCGAAGTACGGGTAGCTCTTCTGCTCGGAGTTGAACGGGAACTTGTACTGAAGACCGGTGTGGGCAACTTCCTCGGCGGGCTTGTCGCCGGCCACCTGGATGGTGCCGATCGGGCTCTCGACGGGCATCGAGGTCTTGCGGTCGATGGTGACGCGGTCGACGCTGGCGGTCAGCAGTCCGGTGTCGGCCTGCTTGTCGCTGCGGCGCAAGGTCTGACCGGCCTGCAGCGTCATGATGTCGGCGTCGGAGGGATCCTCGACGGTGACGAATCGCTGTGAGACGAGCGGAACGTTCTGGTCGACGACCGCGCGACCGGCGGCGAGGGAGCTTGCGTTCAGCACACTGCCTTCGCCGGTGGAGACGGTAGTGACCTCGAGATCCAGCGGCGTCTTCTCGAGCGCCGAGACCGTGTAGGTAGGAATGAGGATGGCGGCGACCACCAGAAATGCACCCAAGCCGATGAGTACAAGAGCCAATATCCGGCTCGGCCCTGAGCGCTCCGCCATGCTGATTCTCCTTGTTCGACCGCTTCACTGGAAGACACCGCAGGCGGGACCAACGTTCGCCCCCGACCAGATGCCCGATTTCTTACGACACGTCGCAGGTGACAGTAACAGTCGACAGTGGTGCCGGTCTCGTCCGAGCCGGTTCGACACGGCACACTTGAGGCCACCATGAGCACACAGACCCGTTCGGCAAGCGTTGTCCCGCTTCGTGGGTTCGTACCGTCACTCGAGGGGATGCGTGCCGTCGCGTGTATCGGAATCGTTGTCACCCACGTGGCCTTTCAGACCGGTGGCGCGACGTCGCCGATCTTCGGTCATATCTGGGGAAGGTTCGACCTGACTGTGGCGATCTTCTTCTCGCTGTCGGGATTCCTGCTGTGGCGTCCGCACGCGGCGGCAGCTCGCGGTCATCGGAGTGCTCAGCCGCTCGGCCGCTATTTCCGTTCGCGGTTCGCGAGGATTCTGCCCGGTTACTGGGTCGGCGTGATGCTGATCCTGCTGTTTCTTCCCGATACCGGTGGTGACTACCGCGTGTGGCTGGCGAACCTGTCGTTCACTCAGGTGTTCGTGCCGCTGACCCTGACCCAGGGCTTGACGCAGATGTGGTCGCTGTCGGTCGAGATCGCCTTCTATCTGCTGCTGCCGGTGTTCGCTTGGCTGATGGTGCGCCTGCGCGGTGCGGCCGCTGCCCGCCGTATCCCAGTCATTCTGGGTGCTGCGGTGCTGACACTGTCGTGGGCATTTGTTCCGGTGTCGACCCCCGACGGCATTCACCATGACAACTGGCTCCCCGGCTACTTCCCGTGGTTTGCGGCTGGGATGCTGCTCGCCGAGGTCTCGGTGGGGCCACCGACATGGGTGCATCGGTTGGCTCGTCGCCGATTTGTCATGTCGTCCATCGCGGTTGCCGCGTTCGCCTTGTCGGCGACTCCGCTGGCGGGTCCGCAGGGCTTGGTGCGTCCGGCGGCCTGGCAGTTCGAGATCAAAATCCTGCTCGGCGCGATACTGGCCTTCGCGATGCTCGCCCCGCTGATTCTCGCCGAGGACGGTCGCCGGCATCGCTTCCTCGAGCATCCTGTGATGCTGACGCTGGGCCGCTGTTCGTACGGGTTGTTCATCTGGCATCTGGCTGTGCTCGCCGTCGTGTTCCCGGTGTTCGGCATCATCCCGTTCTCGGGCGGGATGTGGTTCGTGTTGCCAGTGACTCTCGCACTGTCGATTCCGGTGGCAGCGGCGAGCTACGCGCTGGTCGAAGAACCCGCTCGACGGCGATTCGCGCCGAAGAAGACACCTCTCACGGACGCCGTATCGCACTGATCGCCAGCGCGACGATCCCGATCAACGCCGCCAGCTGAACTACGTAGGATCCGCCCACGTACCCGTCGGACGATCGCCACGGACCGAGCGACAGCAGCGCGGGGCCGAGCATGGCGAATCCGCCTGCGATGCAGACCAATACACGCGAAGACAACGCGCGGTCGAAACGGCGATCCAGATACACCGCACCTACTCCGATCACGGCGACGGTGACAACGCCGGCGATCCCGGCCAGCACGGTCGTCGCTGCGAGCAGTGCCACGAATGCGGCAGTGATGCTGCGCCACGGGCGCGGCGCCGGACCCGGATTCGGTACCGTGCGGGGCGTGCGAATCGCCGCGAACAGCAACGGGATCAACAGCAGTAGCCCCCCGAAGATGCCCAGCCTGTACCAGCGATCGGTGGTGAAATCCAACGAGATCGTGCCCGACGCCCCCGCCGGAACGATCCAGGCCTGTTGCCACCCGTCGACGACAACCGAGTTCAGCTCGATCCCTCCGGGAGTCGTTGCCCGCCAGCCGCTGTTGTTGCTCTCCGGAATCACCAGCAGACGATCCTCGGTTGCCGACGTGAGCGTCACCTCGCGGTGATCGGGGCTCCATGCGGTCGTCCTGGCCGCCTGTGGTGCGGAGCTCGTCGGCCAGTCGGCCGGAATAGGCATGGTGCGCAACCGAATACCGTCGACGAAGAACGATGCTCCAGGCTCCACCACCACGTCCTGACGGCCCTCGGGCAACGACACCGGGTTGACGAAGTTCTCGTTCACCGGGGTGTCGGCGTCGCACACCGACGCCTTCAGCGGTTCGCCGGAACGGAATTGGTCGGCGGTAGCGGTCACCGACGTGCGCACCGTCTGCCCGGCAATGGAGACGATGGGACCGTTGAAGCAATCCACCGTGATCTGACGGTCACCGTCGTACGGGGCACCGATCGGCTCGCCCGCGGACAGCGGCGTCACTTCGGAAAAACCAGGTGGTTGAGATTGGATGAAGCCCAATGAATTTCGATCCAAGACGCCGTCCCAGTCCACGATGGACAGCACGATCCTGTCGGTCACATACGGTGCCAGTTCGACTGTCGTCGAACCGTCGGTGTCCAGGTCGCGGACCATCGGGCCGTTGCCGAGGTTGACCGCGACCTGGGTCGGATGGGCCGGAAGTGCGCCGAGGCTCGGGCTGAGTTTCAGGCCGTCCACCATTGTGGGAGCGGGCAATTGGATGGTCAAAGTGGGGTTGGTGCCGGCTCGGTCGGTGATCGACTTCTCCGGTGCCGTCCAGGATGTGCGCGGGTCACCGTCGGTGGCGGCGAAGGCGGAACCATGCAGGTCCGCGACGTCCGACGCCCCACTGGCCAGCGGACGACCCGGCTGAGCCAGCAGTGCCTCGAGTTCGGGCGACTGCCGCGTGCGTACCGTCAGATCGGGGATCACCGCGGTACCCATCGGCACGTCGATCGTGCGCGAGAAACGCCCCAGCTCCTCCGGAGACTTGGACAGTCCACTGCTGCAACGGATTCGATCCTCGGTGTCGAGGCATCCCGGGCGCCCAGGAAATTCCTGGCCGAGTTCCCACGCGTCGACGCTCGCCCCGGCCGGAGTATCGGGCAACACTGCACGGTGCACGATCGGCACCGGCTTCGGGTTGTCTCGATCGGAGTAGTCGTCCACCGAGACCTCGCTGATGCCGAATTGGCTTCCGCGGGTTCCATCGACCGTCGACTTCGCAGTGATCCGCAGCCACGGCGTTTCGCCACCCGGCAGTGACACCGTCATCGGGTCCCCGGGCTTGTCGACCCGCGCCGCGGTGGAACCGTTCGGGGTGGTGACCTCGACCCATTTCACTGGGTCGCCGATCGTTCCGGGACTGGTGCGCAGGTGCAGCAGACCGCCGCCAACCGGGGTATCGAAATCCAACTGAAGCCATTGCCCCACAGCGCGTTCGATACCGTTGCTGATCCAACTGGTAGCCAGATCGCCGTCCACTGCGGCCGCGACACCGCTGCCGGGTGCGCTGCCACCGATCTGCGTTGCGTCCGATGCCGAACTCGACGCCGTCAGCGCCGCACCTTCCCACTCGGCGTCCACGGTCTCCGCCCCGTACACCGGGTAGTCGGGAACCTCGTTGAGCGATCGCCGGGGTTCGTCCGCGGCCCGCAGTGCAGAATTGTGATTGTCGACCTGGCCGAAGTCGGTCTCGCGGTTCATCGGGGTGTCCGTCACCGTCACCGAGTCGACGGGTAGTCCGGCGGCAGCCGCGTCCGACGCCAGCAGTGTCGGCCCGGCCGGCACGGGAGTGCGAATCCCGTTGTTGCGCAGCTCATTCGAGCGCAGAATCGACTCCGGCCCGCCCTGTGTCACCGGGACCCGATCGAGATCGACCGTGTACGGGCCGGACGAGGGAGTGTCGGCCGAGCCGTTCACCGAATAGATCTCGACAGCGGGATACGGCGGTCGCAGGTCGCCATCGAGCACGACGCCGTCGACCTGACCGGGAGCAACGTCCTCGCCGAACTCGGCCACTCGGGCCAACCCCGGCGAACCGTCGAGCACCTGGTGCACCGATGCCGGGCGGGTGGATCGGGAGTTCTCGGGATCGAGGTCGTTGCGCACGACGACGTAGCTGATGCCCTGACCTTCGAGGGTATCGGCCAGTCCGCTGGACGGACGCCCGTCGGCGAAGAGTCGTTGCACGGAGTCCAGCGCGCGAATGGCTCCGGGCGGGGTGAGCGGCACAGCGTCGCGGACGGCCCAGGGCGTCGTGGCGAGAGCCTGCAACGGCTCGTCGCGGGTCAGTCCCCAGGTCTGCAGTGCGAACGGTGCACCGGGCACGATCAGTGCGCGCTGCGCGTCGGAACCGTCAGGACTCGACCCGGACGCGTGGGCGGTGAGCCAATCCGCGGCGTCGTGCCAGTACTGCGGAACGGCCTCGTAGGCTCCGCGAGGTGCGAGCTTGCCCGTCCACGCCAGCGAGGTGGACAGCGCCAAGGCCACCAACACCAATGCGGTCACTGCCATCATCGGCTGCTTCTCAGGATGCGCGACGGCCGATCGCCACTGCGGCGGCGGCACCGAACCGGGCAGCGGAACGCGGCCCAACAGGTGAGCCAGGCCCAGTACCAACGGGATTCGAATGACCGGCTCGAGTTTGTGAATGTTGCGTAGCGGCGCGCCTGCAGAATCGAGGAACACCCGCACTGTTGCCGCGAACGGGCCGTCCAGATCGCCGACGAACCCGGCACCGAGCCCGACGAGACCGACGAACAACATGATCGTCAGCCGGCCTCGAGCGGGCATCGATCGCATCGCCAAGCCTGCGATTCCTGCAGCCGCGATCAAGCCCGTTGCGATGACCGCGGCAGGCTGGGTCACCAGAACGGCACCGGCCACCCGCTCGGGTGAGACGAACGGCGTCCAACTACCGGTGCCGCGCAACACTTCCGTCAACGACGTCCACTGGGTGGTGGTGCCCGAGGACTCTATGTAGTCCAGAAACGGTGGAGAGACTTTGCCCAGCAACAACAATGGCACAATCCACCACAGCGTTGCGAGCACGAGGAAGCCGGTCCACCAGGCGCTGAACACGAGCCAACGCTTGTTCGGCCGATGCGAGAGCATCCAGATCACCGCGACCGCGACCGCTGCAGCCGTCGCGACGGCATTGACCGCCCCCATCAACGCCACTGCGAGCGCCGATTGTGCTGCCGCTCGTCGGACGCTGTAGTTCCTGGACTCGGTGTTCAGGCAACGCACGATGGGAATGAGCACCCACGGCGCGAGCATCATCGGCATCGTCTCCGACGAGATCGACGCGAGGGTGGTGATCACTCGAGGAGACAGAACTAACGCCGTTGCCGCGATCAGGCGAGAACTGCGGCTGCCGATGCCGAGGGCCTCGGCGAGTCGGACGATTCCCCAGAACCCGGCGATGAGCAGCAGCGCCCACCAGATGCGCTGGGTGATCCACGGTGGGATCGACAGCAGGTCACCGCCGGCGAAGAACGCTCCGTGCGGGAAGAAGTAGCCGTAGGCCTGGTTCTGCACCTGGCTCAACGGTGCCGCGCTGTTCCACTGATGCGATGCGCGTTCGAGAAATCCGAGGGGGTTCTGCGCCAGGTCGTATTTGGTGTCGGCGACAGTGAAGCCGGGGACCTGCAGAAAGGTGAGAAGAAATGCCAGAGCCGAGACGCCGAGAAGCCATTTACGGCCGAGCGGCTCGGCCGAGATCATCGATCCACGAATGCGACCAGCGTCAGCGGCTGCCGTACTCAACCTGGTTCAGCAAGGACGAGTCGGCGTTTCCGGTGCGATCGATGTCCGGACGAGAGTTGTCGGCTGCAGCGGCGGTCACTCCGAACACGACGCCTGCACCCAGTACGGCTCCGACGACGGCGGCAATGACACCCGGGACAGCGAACTTCATCTCGGTTCTCCAGTCAGTCGGCTCACAGATAAAAGGGTGAGGTGGACCCCCACGCGGGCATCACGGTATCACTTGCGTCACTGAAAACAGTCGTCGGACGCTCTACCTGCCGGGGGGAACGATCAGGACAGGGCGGTGACTGTGTCGCAGCACGTGCTCGGCCACCGAACTTTGCAGTAGCGCACGCAGACCGGTGGTACCTCGGGTGCCGGTGACGATGATGTCGACGTCCATCTCGTCGGCTTTCTCCACTATCGCGCTCCAGATGGCGGTGGAGCATTCGGTGCACTGACCCTCCACCTTCAGGCCTGCGGCCTCGGCCAGCGCGACGCCCTCGCTGTTGGTCACTTTCGCGTCGGTGAGGGCAACGTCCTCGGCCTCGTCGTCGGGCACCCATTCGGGCTGCATGACCCCCGATAGACCGGACATTCGAGCTGCCTGACGCACCATCGGTTCCCATGCCGTGACAACGATCGCGCGGGAGGTGGTGAGAAACCGGCCCGCGTAGTCGATCGCTCGTTTTGCGTTGTCGGAGCCGTCGTAGGCAATGAGTATGAGGTCAGCAGTCATTGTGGTGATTCTCCTCATGTCGCGTTCGTCCAGATTACCCCCACCCCCTTCGGGATCAATGCGGGTTTCAGTCGCTCAGATTGCAACAAAGTCGCATTGATCCCCACCGGAGGGGCGGCAGCAACACCGACGATCTCGACTACCGTCGTGTCCATGCGATTTCGGTACTCGGTTCGGTCCGCTGCAGTGATGACGGTCGGCGTGGGGTTGTTGGTCTCGTGCTCGAGCGAGTCCACTCAGGTCGCGTCGACGCAGGCAGTGCCCCCTGCTTCGACGACGACCGCAGCCGACACGACCGTCCCGCAACCTGTGCCGCCGGTCGACGATTGCGCGGCGTTCGTCGGCGGATTGTCGGAGCGGCAGCGTTTGGCCCAGTTGCTCACTGTCGGAGTCACCGGTACTGCGGACGCGGTGGAAATCATGTCCACCGAGCAGGTCGGCGGCCTCTTCGTCGGCAGTTGGACCGACGAGTCGATGCTCGGCAATCGGGAGGTACCGCAGGTTCTCGACGCGTCCGCGGTCGCTCCGATGATCACGATCGACGAGGAGGGTGGACGGGTTTCGCGGGTCGCGGATCTGCTGGGGGAGGCACCGTCGGCGCGGGTGTTGGCACAGACGATGACGGTGGACGAGGCATATCAGGAGGCGTTGACGCGTGGCCGGGGTCTGAAGGATCTCGGGGTCACCGTCGACTTCGCTCCGGTGGTCGATGTGAGTGCACAGCCCGACGATTCCGTCATCGGCGATCGGTCGTTCTCCGATGATCCGCAGGTCGTCATCGAGTACGCGGGGGCGTACGCGCGAGGTCTCGAAGACGCGGGAATCAAGCCTGTCATCAAGCACTTTCCCGGGCACGGCTCGGGTTCGGGCGATTCCCACACCGGTGCCGTCACCACTCCGTCGCTCGACGAGCTGAAGACCACGGACCTGCTGCCGTTCGCGGCGCTGAACAACACCGGTGTCGGAGTCATGGTGGGGCACCTCGACGTGCCCGGACTGACCGAGCCCGGAGTGCCCGCGAGCATCAGTCCGGCGGCGATGGCGTTGTTGCGCGATGGCGTCGGATACGGTGCCGCTCCGTTCGACGGTCCGATCTTCACCGACGATCTGAGCGGCATGGCGGCGATCACTGCGCGGCTCGGAATCGTCGACGCGGTGGAGGCGGCATTGGTTGCGGGTGCCGATGTGGCGTTGTGGCTCACCACCGATCAGGTGCCCGAGGTGTTGGACAATCTCGAAGACGCGGTGGCAACGGGACGCCTCGCCGCGGCGCAGGTGGACGAGGCCACGGCGACGGTTGCCCGGTTCAAGGGGGCGTGCGGGGCCTGATTGGCAGGTAATGGACCTTACCGTGGAGTAACGTCTAGTACTTCGTACGTATTGGAGGGTCCATGGCTGGCGGCACCAAGAGATTGCCCCGCGCCGTCCGTGAGCAGCAGATGCTCGACGCGGCGGTGGATGTGTTCTCCGACAACGGTTTTCACGAGACATCGATGGATTCGATCGCCAAGAAGGCGGCCATCTCCAAGCCGATGTTGTATCTGTACTACGGGTCGAAGGACGAGTTGTTCGCCGCGTGCATCCATCGTGAGGGCGTCAAATTCATCGAAGCGTTGACGCCGGCCGCAGACCCGACGCTGACGCCGCGCGAGCAGTTGCGCAAAGCGCTGATCGGCTTCCTCGGATTCGTCGGCGAGAACCGGAAGTCGTGGATGGTGCTCTACCGCCAGGCCATCGGCCAGCAGGCCTTCGCCTCACAGGTGCAGAGCAGCCGCGATCGGTTGATCGAACTGACGGCGGGTTTGCTGGCGATGAGCACCAGGGACCCGGAGCAGTCACACAATTTCGGGTTGATGGCCGTCGCGTTGGTCGGTGCAGGCGAGGCCGTGGCCGACAGGGTGGCAGGCGGCGAAATCGAGGTCGACGCGGCTGCCGATCTCCTGGAAAATCTGGCGTGGCGCGGCCTGGCCGGCAAGAAGACCGCCGCAACCTAGCTGGCCCCCCGGGTCGTTCCGCAGGCTCCACTCCTGCTGTCCAACTCGAAGTTATGGACGAAAATCCAAGGAAATTCGTCCATAACTTCGAGCTCGGCGAAACAACAGCTACCGCAGCGTTCCCGTCAGATGCGGGTAGCCCTTCTTCGGGTTCTTCAGCGACAGGTCCCAGCCGGTACCGACGGCCTCGGCGTAGGCGTTGATCGTCGCGGGCAGGATGATCGGCTTACCGAAGCGGATGCTGTAGTTCACGGCCTCCGGGATTCGACCCTCGACGGTCTGCAGTACTGCTGCCGCACTCCACATTCCGTGCGCGATGGTCTTCGGGAAGCCGAATGCCTTTGCGCCGAGCGAGGATACGTGGATCGGGTTGCGGTCTCCGGAGATGGCCGCATACCGGCTGATGATCCGCTGATCGACGCGCAGGGTGCGGGTCGGGGGCGGCGGAACCTCGTCTGCAGGCGGTGTTTCGCGGGGTCCACCCGACAGCGAGGTCTTCTGCAGGCTCAGGAAGCTCGAGGTCTGCTTCCAGACCAGCTCGCGTCCTACCTTGACCTCGCTGATCAGGTCCACCAGCAGGCCCTTGCGGTGCTCGCGCAGGTTCTCCGCGTGCACTCTCACATCCAACGGCTCGGTGGCAGAGATGCCACGGAACTGCTCGATGACGTTCTCGGCGTGCACCGAACCGATGGCGGCAAACGGAAAGCCCTTGGAGACCATCAGTTTCATCACTGTCGGGAACACCAGCGTGAACGGGTAGGTCACCGGGAGCTGATCGCCGAATCGCAGACCCGTCGCGCGGCAGTACCCGGCGAGGTTGTCGGGGTCCACTCGCAGACCCTTGAGCTCGTACACCGTGCTGGGAACCGAAGACGACCTGGATCCGAAGAACGGCAGCGCGCCGAGCACAGCCGAGGTGTAGATGTCGGAGGTCTTCGGCTGCGCGGTGAGCGTGACGGTGCTCATGCGCCGAGCAGGCTCTGGCCGCACACGCGCACGACCTGGCCGGTGACGGCGTTGGATGCGGGAGAAGCGAAGTACGAGACCAACTCTGCGACGTCCACGGTCTCGCCGCCCTGCAGCAGCGAGCTCATGCGTCGTCCGGCCTCGCGGGTGGCGAACGGGATTGCTGCGGTCATCGCGGTTTCTATGAAGCCGGGAGCAACGGCGTTGATCGTGATGTTCTTCTTCGCCAGCACCGGCGCGGAAGCATGCACCAAGCCGATGACACCGGCCTTGGATGTGCCGTAGTTGGTCTGGCCGCGGTTGCCCGCGATGCCGGCGATCGAGGAGACGTCGACGACGCGGCCGCCGTCCTTGAGTGCGCCGGAGGCCACCAGTTCGTCGGTGATGCGCTGCGGCGCAGCAAGGTTGACGCCGATGACCGAGTTCCAGCGGGAGTCGTCCATGTTGGCGAGAGTCTTGTCGCGGGTGATGCCGGCGTTGTGCACGATGATGTCGGCCCCGCCGTGACGCTCCAGGAGGTGCTTGCTCAGTACCTCTCCCGCGTCGGGGGAGGTGACGTCGAGTGCGAGCGACGTGCCGCCGACCTTGTTGGCCGTCTGCGAGAGTGCCTCTCCGGCAGCGGGAATGTCGGCTGCGATGACGGTTGCTCCGTCGCGGGCGAGGACCTCGGCGATGGTGGCGCCGATGCCGCGGGCTGCTCCGGTGACGACGGCTACCTTGCCTGCGAGCGGCTTGTCCCACGAGGCCGGTGCCTGCGAATCGGCGTCACCGACGGCGATGACCTGGCCGTCGACGAATGCCGACTTGGCCGAGAGGAGGAAGCGGAGGGTGGATTCGAGGCCGGACAGGCCGGTCGATGCCTTGGGGGAGATGTAGACGAGCTGCGCCGTGGCACCGCGCTTGACCTCTTTGCCGACGCTGCGCGTGAAGCCTTCGAGGGCGCGCTGAGCGATGTGCTCGTCGACGCTCGAGGTCTCTTCGGGAGTGGTGCCGATGACGACGACGCGAGCCGACGGTGCCAGGTTGCGGATGACCGGCTGGAAGAACTTGAAGAGCTGCTCGAGCTCGGCGACGTTGCTGATTCCGGTGGCGTCGAATACGAGTCCGCCGTGCTTGTCGTCGTGCGGCTGCGACTGCGGGTAGTCCGAGAGCAGCTCACGCAGGGGCTCGACGAGGCGGCCGCTGCCACCGATCAGGACCGGGCCGGCCAGTGCGGGCTCACCTGCCTTGTAACGACGCAGCTTCTCGGGCTGCGGCAGGCCTGCCTGCTTGGCGATGAAAGCTCCCGGCGCGGACGCGAGGAACGTTGAGTAGAGATCTGGGGCTCCCTTGGAGGCTGCCACTGTCGTACCTTTCATTCAGCGCTGCTCGCTCGAGGAGCAAGGCGCACGACCGGGTGTCGACAACCAACTTACTCGCCAGTAAGATGAAACTCCACCAGGGCCATTCCCCACATGCTGGGGACGATGTTTGGAGACGTCAGTGACAAGCAAGCAGCTACGACCGGTCGCAATCGTCGGTGGCAACCGCATTCCGTTCGCGCGTTCGGACAAGAAGTACGCGCTGGCCTCCAACCAGGACATGCTCACTGCCACCATCGACGGTCTCGTGTCGCGATTCGGTCTGCAGGGCGAGCGCCTCGGTCTCGTCGCCGCCGGTGCCGTGCTCAAGCATTCGCGCGATTTCAACCTCACCCGCGAGGTCGTTCTCGGTAGCGCGCTGAGCCCGTACACCCCGGCCTTCGACATTCAGCAGGCCTGCGGCACCGGCCTGCAGTCGATCATCGCGGTCGGCGACGCCATCGCGTCGGGTCGTATCGATGCAGGTATCGGTGGCGGTGTCGACACCACGTCCGACGCCCCGATCGGCGTCAACGACGAACTGCGCGAGTTCCTGCTGTCCCTGAACCGGGCCAAGAGCACCGGCGATCGCATCAAGCTCCTCGGCAACGTCCGTCCCGGCATGCTCGGCATCGAGATCCCGCGCAACGGCGAGCCGCGCACCGGCTTGTCGATGGGCGACCACGCCGCCATCACCGCCAAGGAATTCGGCGTCCGCCGCGAGGACCAGGACGAACTGGCCGCAGCGAGCCACCACAATATGGCGGCGGCCTACGACCGCGGTTTCTTCGACGATCTGGTGACGCCGTTCCTCGGCCTCACACGCGACGACAACCTGCGTCCGGGATCGACCGTCGAGAAGTTGGCCACGCTCAAGCCGGTCTTCGGAACCAGGCTGGGCGACGCCACCATGACGGCCGGTAACTCGACGCCGCTCACCGACGGCGCGTCGGCTGCCCTGCTGTCGAGCGACGAGTGGGCTGCCGAGCGCAACCTCCCGGTGCTCGCGCACCTGGTCGATTCCGAGACCGCAGCGGTCGACTACGTTCACGGCAACAGCTCGTTCAAGGACGGCCTGCTGATGGCTCCGACCTACGCGATTCCGCGTCTGCTCGCGCGCAACGGCCTGACGCTGCAGGATTTCGACTACTACGAGATCCACGAGGCGTTCGCCTCGGTGGTGCTCGCAACTCTGCAGGCATTCGAGAGCGACGAGTACTGCAAGGAGCGTCTGGGTCTCGACGGCGCGCTCGGCTCCATCGATCGCAGCAAGCTCAACGTCAACGGATCCTCGCTCGCTGCGGGCCACCCGTTCGCCGCGACCGGCGGACGCATCGTGGCGTCGTTGGCGAAGATGCTGGCCGAGAAGGGCTCGGGCCGTGGCCTGATCTCGATCTGCGCGGCCGGTGGCCAGGGCGTCACGGCCATCATCGAGCGCTGATCACTGCAGCTTCGGCTGCTCACTATTCGGGGGAACACAGGGTCGGCGGATCCGGTAATCGAGGGGTTTTCGGATCTGCCGTCCACTACGTGAAAAAGGGCACGCAGAGTTTCTCTGTGTGCCCTTAGTGTGTCCGAACGCGCCACGATTAATCCGTTTGAATGAATTGACGAGACGATTTTTTGCTCGGTGTAACGCACAGTCGAAAAGTGCATATATTCCAGTTGGCTCCGTGCTGCTGCCTGACCCCCGACCCGGCAGCAGCGCGGAGCCTCTTTCGTTCGGATACCGAACATCGCAGAGTGAGCGTCGCCGTTCGGTTTGCGTAAGCTCGTGCGCGGGGTACTCCGTGCCACGGGTGGAACTTTCATCGAACGGTGGTCCTGGAAGGGTCGAACGTGAGCGAGGGCAAGAGTAGGTCGGGCGACGCTCCGAAGGGCGACGAGCCCCATCCCGACATACCGCCGTACGACGCTCCCACCGAGACGTTCGGAGCTGTCGGGAACGCGGCCGACGCATCGAAGCATGCGTCCGAGGCCGATCGTCCGTCCGACGACGCGCACGTAGACCGTGTGGTCGAAGTCGACGGCACGGACGCCGCAGAATCAACGGTTCACGAACCCTGGATCACAGATTTCGCCACCACTGATTTCGACACCACTGATTCCGACAGCACGGAGGTCGTCGAATCTGCCGGTCCGCCGGACGCAGTCGAATCCGATTCGGCGACGTCGACCCCGCAGCAGACCCCGGTCGCGGACGAATCTCCTACCGTGGCACAGTCCGTCGTTCCTGGGCAGCCTGTTGTTGCTGAGCTGCCCATCATTGCCGAGCAGCCCAAGTCGGCTGGTGAACCGCCCTCGATTCCTCCCAGCGACGGTAGTGCGCAGGCAGATGCAGCCGGCGTCACGCCGCCGTGGCGGAAGATTGCCATCGGCACCGGTGCAGTGTTCGCTGTCCTCACGCTGCTGTATGCCGCGGATTGGTTCACGTCGAGTGATCGTGTGCCCCGCGGTGTCACGGTTGCCGGAATCGACGTCGGCGGTAAAGCTCACTCCGACGCCGAAGCCGCCCTGCGATCCGAGCTCGGCCCCCGCGCCGAGCAACCCGTTCAGGTCGACGTCGGCGATCGGCAAGTCGAAGTGCTCCCCGTCGATGCCGGTCTCGGGGTGGATTGGAATGCGACGCTCGACCGCGCGGGATCGCAACCGATCAATCCGATCACCCGGTTGACGTCGTTCTTCGGTAGCCGCGAGATCGGCGTCGTGTCGACCACGGACGAGCAAGCATTGACCGTCGCCATCGACGGACTCCGCGCTCAGACCGATCGCGCTCCCGTCGAAGGTGACGTCGTGTTCGACGGTGTCACTCCTGTTGCTGTTGCACCACTGGAGGGTCGGGTTTTGGATGCCGACGGGACGCGTCGAAATCTGCAGACCGAATGGGCTTCGGGGTCAGCGGAAGTGGCCTACGAGTCCACCCCCGTCTCGGTGACGCAGGACGCGGTCGACCGAGCCATTGCCGACGTCGCCGCTCCCGCGACGTCGGCTCCGGTGATCGTCGCGGGCAGGCAGAACGTCGACGCGACCCTGGCTCCGAATCGCGTGGGTGAGGTTCTGCGCTTCGATCCGGACGGCCAGGGCGGGCTGACTCCGATCTACGACACCGATGTCGCCGCCGGCATTCTCGCTCCGCAACTCGTGCGCACCGAGGTGCCGCCGAAGGACGCGTCGTTCACGTTTTCCGCAGGTGCGCCGACCGTCGTGCCCGGCGTGATGGGCGAGCTGGTGGAGTGGCGGAAGACTCTCGAGCAGCTGCCTGCATTGCTGTCCGCGGACGGTCCCCGCACCACCGAGGCGATCTACGAACCGGCTCCGCCCGCACTGACCACCGAAGCTGCGCAGAATCTCGGTGTGCGAGAGGTGATCGCCGAGTACACCACCGGCGGGTTCGAGTATGCGTCCGGCGTCAACATCGGGCTCACCGCGCAGATCGTCAACGGTGCGCTCGTGAAGCCGAAAGAGACGTTCTCGCTCAACGGATACACCGGTCCACGAGGTACTGCGCAGGGTTTCGTCGAGTCGGGGATCATCGACAACGGCAGACCCGATCGCGCCGTCGGCGGTGGCATCAGCCAGTTCGCGACGACGCTGTACAACGCGTCCTACTTCGCCGGTATGGAAGACACCGACCACACCGAGCACAGCTACTACATCAGCCGGTATCCCGAGGCCCGCGAGGCGACTGTCTTCGAGGGTGCAATCGACCTGAAGTTCACCAATCCCAATGACACCGGAGTCGTGATCGAATCGTTCGCCGATTCGTCCAGCGTCACCGTTCGACTGTGGGGCACGAAGACCGTCGACGTCGAATCCATTACCGGGTCGCGAACCAACCCCACTTCACCCAACACGGTGACGCTGCCCGCCGGTGCAGGCTGTGTCGCATCAGGTGGAGGACCGGGATTCACGGCCAGCGACACCAAGGTGATCAGCGACGCCGCGTCGAACAGGGAATTGTCGCGGAACACCAGAACGGTGAAGTACGACCCGATTCCGATCGTGAAATGCGTCCAGCCCGACCGCCCGGACCCTTCGCCGGCACCTCGACCCGAACCCGAGCCGGATGAGTGACGCCCGAGCTGCAAGGACACAGTTCGAATCACCTCGAGTCGGACTGTGGCGTCGACGCCCGATCGGGTGTTTGCTTGTAACAGGGAATGGCTCGAAATGAATGTGTCCGTGCGGGGGTTGCACTGCACAGGTGCTTCGCTGCACTCGACCACCGAAAGGGAGCATTGCCGATGACGCTCACACGTACCGTCCTCGATCAGCAGACGCTGCGCGAGGCGTACGCGCAGTTCCCCAGCGGCGTCGTGGCGATCGCCGCCAAGATCGACGGCGTGCTGGTGGGGCTGGCAGCGAGCAGCTTCGTTTCGGTGTCCATCGATCCGCCTCTGGTGGCTGTCTGCATTCAGAACACGTCGACGACGTGGCCCAAACTCGAATTGGCACCCAACATCGGCGTCAGCGTTCTCGGTGAGGCGCACAACGATGCTGTCCGCACCTTGGCGGCCAAAACCGGTGATCGTTTCGCCGGTCTCGATCTCACCGTCACCGACGGGGGAGCCGCCTTCATCGTGGGTGCCACAGCGTGGCTCGACACCACCATCGACCAGCAAATCCCCGCGGGCGACCATGCAATCGTGTTGCTGCGGATACATTCCCTGGACGTGCAGAGCGAAGTGAACCCAATCGTTTTCCACGGCAGCAAGTTCCGCAAACTGCAGCAGTAGTCTCTGGTTCGTCGGCTTCTCATCCCGCGGTGCGCTCCGTGTCCACAATTCGCCTCGCGAGGCGGGATCCCGTCATCGACGGCAAATAGTGGACAGTCACCGCACTTGGCTACACCCAGCACACAAAGAACAACGGCCGCACCCGAGAACAGGTGCGGCCGTTGCAGTGTCAGTGGATCAGAACGCTGCTTCGTCGAGTTCCATGATGTCGTTGTCGATGTTGGTAAGGATTGCTCGCGTCGCGGTGAGCTGCGGGAGGATGTTCTTGGCGAAGAACGAGGCCACTGCGACCTTGCCTTCGTAGAACGCCTTGTCCTTGCCCTCTGCACCGTTGTCGAGTGCGGCGATGGCGATTTCGGACTGACGCAGCAGCAGCCAGCCGATGAGCAGGTCGCCGAAGCCCATGAGGAAGCGCACCGATGCCAGGCCGATCTTGTACAGCTCGGTGGGCTGGTCCTGTGCGCCCATGAGGTGCTGGGTCATCGAGGTGACGATGGCCTGCACGTCTTCGAGGGCGGTGGCCAGCAGTGCGCGTTCGGCCTTGAGGCGTCCGTTGCCTGCTTCGCTGTCGATGAACGACTTGATCTGTCCGGCAACGTGAGCCAGGGCCACGCCGCGGTCGCGGGCGATCTTGCGGAAGAAGAAGTCCTGCGCCTGGATGGCGGTGGTTCCTTCGTACAGCGAGTCGATCTTGGCGTCGCGAACGTATTGCTCGATGGGGTAGTCCTGCAGGAAGCCGGAACCACCGAAGGTCTGCAGCGACTCGGCCAGCACCTGGTAGGCGATTTCCGATCCGACGCCCTTGACGATGGGGAGCAGGAGGTCGTTGACGCGGTATGCGATGTCTGCGTCGGCGTCCGAAACCTGCTTGGCGGTGACCGGATCCTGGTGTGCGGCGGTGTAGAGGTACACCGCGCGCAGGCCCTCCGAGTAGGCCTTCTGCATCATCAGGCTGCGGCGCACGTCGGGGTGGTGGGTGATGGTGACGCGGGGTGCGGCCTTGTCGGTCATTTGCGTCAGGTCTGCGCCCTGGACGCGCTCCTTGGCGTACCCGAGTGCGTTGAGGTAGCCGGTGGAGAGGGTGCCGATTGCCTTGGTGCCGACCATCATTCGAGCGTGCTCGATGACGTCGAACATCTGCGCGATGCCCTTGTGAACCTCGCCGACGAGCCAGCCCTTGGCAGGGACGCCGTGGCCACCGAAGGTGAGCTCACAGGTGGCCGAGGCCTTGAGGCCCATCTTGTGCTCGACGCCGGTGACGAAGACGCCATTGCGCTCGCCCGGTTCGCCCTTCTCGAAGTCGAAGTGGGTGGCGGGGACGAAGAACAGGCTCAGGCCCTTGGTGCCCGGTCCGGCACCTTCGGGACGCGCTAGTACGAGGTGGAAGATGTTCTCGAACAGGTCGTCCGAAACGGCGGAGGTGATGAAGCGTTTGACGCCTTCGATGTGCCAGGAGCCGTCGTCCTGCTTGATCGCTTTGGTACGGCCTGCGCCCACGTCGGATCCGGCGTCGGGCTCGGTGAGCACCATCGTGGCACCCCAGCCGCGCTGGACGATGACCTTCGCCCATTCCTTCTGCTCATCGGTTCCGTTGTGGAACAAGATGTTTGCGAAGCCGGGCCCCGCGTTGTACATGAATGCTGCGGGCTGAGAACCGAGGAGCATCTCGTTGATACCCCACAGGAGGTTGCGAGGCGCTGCCATGCCGCCGAGTTCCTCGTCGAGGCCGACGCGCCACCACTCACCGTCGTAGAGCGCCTTGAACGACTTCTTGAAGGAGTCGGGCAGCTTCAGGCTGTGGGTTTCCGGATCGAAGACGGGCGGGTTGCGGTCCGTGTCCGCGAAGGACTCGGCCAGCGGTCCCTCGGCCAGGCGAACGACCTCGCGCAACATGTCGCGGGCCACCTCGCCGTCCATGTCTCCGAAATTGTCGCCTTCGAGTGTCTCGTCGAGTCCGAAAAGCTCGAAGAGGTTGAACTCGAGGTCCCGAAGGTTGCTCTTGTAATGGCCCATTGCTCGTTCGCTCTCCAGTCGGTGGTGCGGTCTCGTGAGTACCGCCCAAGTTAGCTACTCGTCGGTAACTTAAGGGATGTTACCCCCGATCCGTGTTGCTGCCAAGGGCGGACCTACTCGCCAGTAGCAATGCGTCGATCGCAGTGCCGCCGCTCACGTCCCGATACCGATTCTCGGCGGTCACAATGGTCAGGCAGGAGTCGATGTCGGACACCAAATCCTTTGGCGTGTAGAGGATTTCGATCTCCTGGGGTCCTCCGGCTCCGGACTCGATGTTGGATGTGTGATGCCCGAGAATCATGAGGATTCCATCAGGTTTCAGCGCCGACGCCGCGGCCGAGACGGCCTTTCGTCGTGCTTCCGGGGGCAAGTGCAGGTAGAACATGAGAACCAGGTCATAGTTGGGTTCCGTTGCCAATTCCGTCACATCGGCATGAATCCAGGTGAGGCGCTCGCGCACCGACCTCGGGGCCGAGTCGGCAACGTGACTTGCTCGCGTCAGCGCCACCGAGGAGAAATCGACGGCGTCGACGGTCCAGCCGCGGGTTGCCAACCAGATGGCGTTTCGACCCTGGCCGGATGCGAGATCCAATGCGCGACCACGCTTCAGCGTCGTCGCCACTTCGACCAAGGTCGCATTCGGTGCCTCGCCGTACACGAGTTCTCGGCCATCGTATTTGCGATCCCAGTCTGTGGCGTCCACCTCGGGAAGCTTAGTGGGGACTCCTGCAACGTGGCACGCAGCAGTAGAACGTTGTAGTTCTGGTAGACGGTCGCCAGCAACTACGTATTTGGGCACCCATCGAGAACGAGTGGATGTAATGCGCGTGGGCGTAGCCGTTGCTGTTGTTGGGCCCGACATGCCTGTGAGCGGGATCGAGGAATTTCTCGTTTTGCCGAATCGGGCGAATGCACCTCGATGTCGTAATCTGGACATTGTGAGTGATCTACCCGATTCCGGGCTGGCCAGGGATTTGTCCGTCAGTGCGATGCGGCTGAACCGGAGGCTGCGTCTGCGCCATTCCAGCGACAGATTGCCCGTCGCTCAGCTGTCGATTTTGACGACTCTGCTGCGCGAGGGGCCGATGACGACGGGTGAGTTGGCGGCGCGGGAGCGAATAAAGCCACCGTCGGTATCGAGGTCCTCGCACACGTTGGGGGAGTCGGGTTTGATCTCTCGGGCACCGCACCCGACCGACGGCAGGCAAGTGGTTCTGCAGCTGACCGATACCGGGACCGCTACCGCGCGGAAAGAAATCGCGTCTCGGGAAATTGCGCTGGCCGAGCAGTTGGAGAACCTGACGGCCCGGGAGCGGGAGACGTTGGCTGCCGCCGCGAGCATTCTCACCGAGATCGTCGAACAGGTCGACTGAGCTTCGTCAGTTGTCGTTCCGGACTTCGTGATCGAGGGTGTCGATGTCCCACTCGAGAATCGAGCCCAATTCTTCCGAATCGCCCCGGCGTGCGACGCGACCGAGGACGGTGGCGACGACTGCCGCGCACATCATCCATACGGTAACGACTATCCACAACCCGTTCATGACACACTTTCTAGCACCAGTGTCTGTGAAATCGCCGAGAAACGGTGATTCGGCTTTGTTGCGATTCGGTATTGATCGTCGACGGTTCGACAATCAGGACATATCGAAGGCCATGTTCCGCAACAGATGTGGAGGATGGATTCGCTGAAAATTCGGACGAAACAAACTCTACGTAACGGACTCGACATCCCGTTTGGACCGAATTCGGTCGACCGCAATACGGAATCGGCTGTCCGGTGTGCACCTACGCGATACCGGGTCCAGATCCGATTCGAAATCGACATCCCGTAATTCCGCGAGCATTGTCAACGACGCCCCCGCGGCCGTCAGCGCGGCGTGTGTATCGGTGCCCGTCGACGGTGCGGACATGGGCACGTCGAGCAGGGCCCGTGCCATGGCAGGGTCGCGCAGGCCCAGCGCCCACCAACCGCCGTCCTCGGCCGATCCGAGCACGTCGCCACTGCCGAGCCGCACGGCCGCGTCGGACAGTATCTGCGCGGTTACCTGGGGTGTGTCCATGCCGATCTGCAGCACGGCTCCGTCGGTGGCCGCGTCTGCATGTGCATTCGCCAGCCGTTCCCCCAGTCCGTCGCCGCGTTGCGTGATCACCGTGAACGACGCCAGAGCACGAGTCAGTTCGTCGGTGCGGGCCGCGTCGGCAAGGCTGCCGGTGAGAGCCACGACGCGGTGATCGACGTCGGCTGCGGAGACAGCATCGAGGGTGTCCAGCAGCGAGGCTGCGGCCAGCTCGGCCGCAGCGGCATCTCCGATCGTGGCGGCGAGGCGTGTCTTGGCCAGGCCGGGAACGGGAGCTTTGGCTACGACGAGAGCGGTGACGATCACGAAAGAACCTTCCAGAAATCTCGTACGGCGACGATGGTCCCCTTCACCGAGCCCGAGACCTTGGACGTACCAGCCGTTCTCGGCCGGTAGTCCACGTCGTGCTCGGCAACGGTCCACCCGGCTTCGGCTGCCAACACGAGCAACTGCAGCGGGTAGCCCGAGCGACGGTCGGTGACGCCGAGGTCCAGCAGTGCCTGGCGGCGGACCGCGCGGATGGCGCCGAGGTCGTGCACCGGCAGCTTGTATTTGGTCCGGAGCCGAAGGGACAGAATGGCATTGCCGATCCTCGCGTGCAGGGGTGAGCTTCCCTTGGCCGGTCGTCGACGGCCGACGGCGAGGTCGGCGTGATCCAATGCGGCCACGAGCGTCGGTAGGTCACCCGGATCCATCGAGCCGTCTCCGTCGAGGACGCAGACGATCTCGGTGTCGGCGGCGAGGACGCCCGCGTGCACGGCTGCACCGTAACCGGGCACGGATTCGGACACCACGGTGGCTCCGTGGGCCGCGGCGACGGCGGCGGTGTCGTCGGTGGAGTTGTTGTCCACCACGATGGTTCGATACCCCGGCGGCATAGAATCGAGAACTGCAGGAAGCGATTCTGCCTCGTTCATGCAGGGAACGACGACGGTGACCGAGCCCGGGTCAGACACGAGGTGGACCCGTACCCTCGGCGTCGCGCAACGGCGCGTCGGCGAATGCGGTGAGGCCCTCGCGAGGCATGACCTTCGCGCGGAATCCCAGAGTCCGTTCGGCCAGTTCCGAACTGGCGACGATGTGCCGCACATCGCCCGCGCGGTACTGTCCGGTGATCTGGGGTGCCGGTCCACCGCGTGCGTCTGCGAGGATGCCGGCGACTTCACCGATGGTGATCGGTTGTCCCGAACACACGTTCAGCGCAGTGAAGCCGTCCAGCTCGGCAGAGATCGACGCGATGTTGGCTGCCGCTACGTCGTGAACGTGGACGAAATCACGGGCCTGCTTGCCGTCCTCGTAGACCGTCGGGGCCTGGCCGCGTTCGAGGGACGATCGAAACATCGCTGCCACACCGGAATACGGGGTATTGCGCGGCATGTGTGGGCCGTAGACGTTGTGGTAGCGCAGCGCTACCACCGATCCACCGGTAGCGATCGCCCAGGCGGAGGCGTAGTTCTCCTGCGCAAGCTTGCTGGCGGCGTAGGTGCTCCTGGGCTCGAGTCTCGAATCCTCCTCGACCAGAAGCCAATCGAGTGGCTCGCCGGACTTGGGATCGCGGTTGTCGAACATGCCGGCGTCGAGGTCGGCTCGGGTGCGGGGAGGCGGAACGACGGTCTCGCCCGACGAATTGAGGTACCGCCCCTCGCCGTAGACCACCATCGACGAGGCGAGAACCAGTCGGGTGCATCCCGCCTCGTACATGGCTGCGAGCAGGACTGCCGTCCCGTAGTCGTTGTGGCTTGCGTAGGCCGGGGCATCTGCGGCGTCGACACCCGCTCCGACGACTGCGGCCTGATGACACACGACGTCCACCCCGCGCAGTGTCTCGACGAGTGCGTCCTTGTCTCGGACATCGAGGTCGATGATCCCATCGGCACGCGTGCCGGGGCCGTGAGCCGATTCGAGCATCGCGTCGACGGCGACCACGTCGAGGTCGGCGGTGCGCGCGGCGTCGAGGATGTGGCCGCCGATGAATCCGGCTGCGCCGGTGAGGAGTACCCGTGTCATGGCAGCTCGATCGGCAGGGTGATCCCGGTGTGCACACGGCACGTGGGGCACTCACCGGTCGGAGCGTCACGAACGGCCGATCGCACCAGGGACTTGAGTGGTTCGATGTTCTTCTGGAATTCCGCGAACACGTCCACGGCCTTGACGCCCTGACCGGATTCGATGCCGGCATCGAGGTCGGTCACCAGTGCTATCGGTGCGTAACAGAGTTCGAGCTCGCGAGCGAGAACGGCTTCGGGATGACCGGTCATGTTCACCAGTGTCCAACCCTGGCGGGCGAACCACTGGCTCTCCGCGCGAGTGGAGAATCGTGGACCCTCGACGACGACCATGACGCCGCCGTCGATCGCGGTGTCCTGGAGGGCCGCCGCGCGCAACTGTGTGCAGTACGGGTCGGCGAACTCGACGTGGATTCCCCCCTCGTCGAAGTACGTCTGTACGCGCCCGGACGTCCGATCGACGAGCTGATCGGGAATCACCACGGTGCCGGGGCCGTATTCGGGCACCAGTGATCCGACGGCGCACGGCGCGAACACTCGACTCACCCCGAGCATTCGCAGCGCCCACATGTTCGCGCGATACGGCAACGTGTGCGGTGAGTACTCGTGGTTCCTGCCGTGTCTGGGCAGGAACGCGACCTGCCGACCCTCCACCTCACCCAAGGTGATCGGAGCGCTCGGGGCTCCGTAGGGCGTATCGAGCACGATCTCCTCGGCGTCGTCGGCGAAGAACGAGTAGAAGCCGCTACCGCCGATGACGGCGATCTCGGCCCGTCCCTGCGCGTCCTTGTTCATCTACTCATCCTCCATCACCGTCGGTCGATATGCTTGTCCGAGGTCGTGTTCGTCAGTAATTCGCAGGGAGAAAACACTATCCGCTACTGGAGAGAAGCCGTCGCCGGCACGTTGGCCGTCGCGCTCGTCGTGGTCGCGTTCATCGTGCCTTATCTGGGAAACGAACTCGTCACTCCCATCATCAACAGAACCCCACAGCAGGTGCGCGATTTCGCAGACGCGGCACCGCTGTTCGGATTCCGTGAGTTTCACGTCGGCTGGGGAACCCCGTTCGCCGTCCTCATAGCCGTGGCCACCGTGCTGTGGGGCCCTACGGTGGCCCGCCGGTTGTCCTGGACGCGCTTGTTGTTGGTCGTATGGGGCGCATCCGCAGCATGGACGATGTCGTTGGCGATGGTCGATGGGTGGAAGCGCGGCTTCGTCGACAGGCTGGCGTCGACGGACGAGTACTTGCACGAAGTGCCGGGGATCACCGACATTCCCGCAACTCTGCGCGGATTCTCCGAGCGAATCCTGGATTTCCAGGCGGATTCGTGGACCACGCACGTCTCGGGGCACCCGCCCGGGGCGTTGCTGACGTTCGTCTGGCTCGACCGTCTCGGTCTCGGTGGTGGTGCGTGGGCGGCGACGCTGTGCGTTCTGGTCGGGACGAGTGCTGCAGTGGCGGTCGTCGTCACGCTGCGGGTGTTGGGCGACGAGAAGATGGCAAGGCGCGCAGCACCGTTCGTGGCCGTCGCGCCGGCCGCGATCTGGATCGCCGTGTCGGCGGATGCGTTCTATGCCGGGGTCGCCGCGTGGGGTGTCGCGCTGCTGGCGATCTCCACGAAGCGGTACCTGTGGCCCGCATCGATCGGTGCGGGAGTACTCCTCGGTTTCGGTATCTATCTCAACTACGGGCTGGTGCTGATGGGCCTGCCCGCGGTGGCAGTACTGATTGCCGGTCGAAAGATTCTGCCGTTCGTGGGCGCGCTCGTCGGAGCGCTGATCGTCGCGGGAATCTTCACGGCGTACGGATTCTGGTGGTACGACGGCTACGAGCTGGTGCAGGAGCGTTACTACCAGGGCATCGCCAAGGATCGTCCGTTCGAGTACTGGGGTTGGGCGAACTTCGCGGCGCTGTTCTGTGCGCTGGGTGTCGCTGTGCCAGCGGCGTTCCCGCGAATTCTCACGCGAGTGCAGCCGATCAACCTGCTGGTGATCGGCGGCGTGGCGGCGGTGGTGATGGCAGATCTGAGTCAGTTGAGCAAGGCCGAGACCGAGCGGATCTGGCTGCCGTTCGCGATGTGGATGCTCATTGCGCCCGCGGTGTTACCGCTGCGCACGCATCGATTCTGGTTGGCCCTGCAGGTGATCGGCGCATTGGCGATCAATCATCTGCTGTTCACGAATTGGTGAGCGGGGCCGGCGTCATCTGGGCGAACCAGCGCCCGTCGATCGGTGCCACGTCGATCATTCGAAGGCCTGCTGCCCGGGCGAGATCCGCGGTGGCGTCGGCGCTGACACTCGACCACGCGAACCAGTCTCCGACCATAGTGTCGGTTTCCCAGCGCACGGTGCGGTGCCGCACTCCGTAGTTGCTCGGCGCATCCACTTCGGCGATGACGGCTCCGTGCGGAGCCAGCAGGTCGGCAGCGCGGCACAGCAGCCGAACCGGGTCGCCGCCGATGCCGATGTTTCCGTCCGCGAGCAGCACACAGGACCATTCGCCGGTGTCGGGCAGTGGCTCGAAAATGTCTTTCAGGACGGCGTTACCGCCGCGACCGATGGTCAGGTCGACGGCTGCTTTCGAGGTGTCGACGCCGAGAGCCGAAACTCCTCGTCGGGCAAGTGCTTCGGTGAGGCGCCCGGGCCCGCAGCCGAGATCGAGGGTGGGTCCGGTACATCGACTGATCATCGCGTGGTCGGCGCGGCGATCCTCCGCGGACGAGGCATCCCCGCCCATCCAGCGGGCCGTGGGCAGACGTTGCCGAGAGCCGTCGGAATCACCTATCCAACAGGGCAATCCGGCTGCTGCGCGGTTGAAAAGTGTATCGGCGGTAACGCTCATGCTCGGCTCCGTACGAGGATCAATCGAAGGAAGTAAGCGGCTGCGCTCACGGTGAACAACGCGGTGGTGAGCGCGAGCCAACGACCGAGGAAGGGCTCTTGCGTCAAACCGGTTGCGGCCCGGTACGACTCCGCACCCTGAGTGAGTATCCCGGGGAAGAACATGAGAAACGTCAGTCCGGCTCCCAGAGCGGGAACGCGAACGTAGTTGACCGGAGACAGCGTCCAGTTGCGGTGCGTCGATCCGGTGAGAAGTCGGTCGGCGAGCGAGTAGAGCGGATACAGCACGGCGTCGTGCAGCAGTACAGAACCGAAGAACCACACGATGATGGATTGCCACCACACGTCGTTGTTCCACAGTGTTGCCGGTCCTGCAATCGCAATGACATAGCCGACGAGGGCGAACGACAGCAGCAAACCGACTGCGTGCAGTGGGTGCCCACCGTAGATCTTCGTGAACGCTCTCATTCGAGGCTCCTGACCGTGCGATGCAAACACCCGTGCGCGAGCGTCACCGTCTTTCACGGCGACGTCTCGCGCACGGGCGTTCAGGAGATGATTAGGCAGTGCTGACCGTGATGGTCGCAACGCCCACGAGCAGTCCCGGGGTGACAGCGTCGGTCTTGAACGTGTCGTTGAGCAGTCCGGCAGCAGTCTCCGAGATCTTCACCTGGGTGCCCTGCAGGATTGCGGTGTTGTCGGGTCCGGTCGCCAGCGGCTGCAGGGTGCGGCCGTCGAGATCGAACAGCACTGCGTCTGCGGCAGCTTCTGCGCCGTTGACGGATACGTCACCGGTGAGAACCGAAGTGCCCGGGTCGATGTCGAAGTTGGTGAGCTCGACAACGGTCTCGCCGGCGGTCAGCGACAAGCCGCTGCCGTCGTGCATGATCATGCCCTGGACGTAGGGATCCACGGTGCCGGGCTCCCAGTACTTGACGTCTCCGCCTGTGATCGGGAAGCGGATGGATCCGTCTGCGAGAGTTGCGGTACCGACTACGCCGGGCGTGAGGCCCAGGGTGGTCAGTGCGCCGAGGAAGCCGGGATCGAGAGCAACCGCGGTATCGACGCCGTTGCTGAGGTCGGGGACCTCGGCTGCGGGCTCGGGAGTGGCTTCGGTGGTGGCTGCCTCGGACGAAGCCGAAGACGTCTCGGTCGTGGTCGACGAGTCGTCGCTCGAGCATGCGGCAAGCGGGACAATAGTGAGTGCACCGATTGCGGTGGCGGCCAAAGCTTTACGAACAGTGAACATGTCGGTCAACCTTCCGTGCTCGTCTCTCGAGCGTTGTGGGTCATTCGGCGCTGCTTGCCGAGCGGATGGGTCACATCTCGATCCCTGCTGGGAGCGTGACAACCTGTTACCCGACAAACCGGACCGTCAAACCGGAAAGTTTCCGGAGGTTCATTGCAGGTTCAGCGCAGTATCAAATCCGCAGCCCGTTCCCCGATCACCACCGACGGCGCATGGGTGTGGCCGCGGATGATGCTCGGCATGATCGACGCATCGGCCACGCGAAGGCGGTCTACTCCCCGCACCCGAAGCGCGGAATCTACGACGCTGTCCTCGTCGTTGCCCATCCGGGCGGTGCCCACGGGGTGGTACAGAGTGTGCGCATTCTGCTCGAGGGCTTCGGTGAGCAGGTCCGCCGGGGAGATGTTCGACGCCACCCTGGGGCGGACGATGTCGCCCAGCTCTCCCTTCAGTGATGGGGTTTCCGAGATCGCGACGCAGGCCCGGAGCCCTTCGATCATGGCGCGTCGGTCGAGGCCGCCGGGGTCGCTGAGGTAGCGCGGTTCCACGATGGGCTTGGCCAGCGGATCGGCCGAGCGAAGGGTGATCTCGCCTCGGCTCTCAGGTTTGACGAGTACCGCGCCGATGACGGCGGCGTGCGAGTCCTGCCCGACGAGTCCCTCGTCGAAGAACGGTGCCGGTCCGAAGATGAGTTCCACGTCGGGCAGGGCGAGGTCTTCTCGGCTCTTGATGAATCCGTACGCCTCGGCGACGTTCGAGGTGAGCATGCCGCGACGGCGCGTGATGTAGTTGACCAACTCGGGGATCTTCTCGGCGTGGAAGAGGGAGTCCCTTTCGGTTTTCCAGCCGATGAGGGCCGCCAAGTGGTCGAGGAGGTTCTGCCCGACGCCCGGTGAGTGGTGCTGAACGGTGATGCCGTGCGACTTCAGCTGTTCCTGGTCGCCGATGCCCGAGAGCATGAGCAGCTGCGGGGTGTTGATCGCGCCACCGGAGAGGATCACTTCCTTGTGCGCGCGCACGGTGTGTACCTCGCCACCGGAGGTGTATTCGACACCGACTGCGGCAGTGCCCTCGAAGAGGACGCGATTGGCATGTGCCTCGGTGAGGACGGTGAGGTTCTTGCGCTTCTTCGCCGGTCGCAGGTAGGCATCCGCGGTGCTCCACCGTGCTCCGCGCTTCTGGTTGACCATCGTGCGGGTGAAGCCCTTGGGCTCGGGCAGGTTCGCGGTTTCCAGCGGATAGCCCGCTTCTTCGACGCCGTCGAGGAACGACGACGTCAGGTCGCGGGGGCTGCGCTGGTGGGAGACGATGAGTGGGCCGTCGGTGCCGGCGTCGAGTGCTGTTGTGCCCTCGATGTTCTCGATCTTGCGAAAGTATCCGACCAGGTTGCGAAACGACCACGAGTCGTCGGACACAGCCGCCCAATCGTCGTAGTCGGCGGCGAATCCGCGCACCCACATCATGGCGTTCATCGACGACGAGCCGCCGAGCATCTTGCCGCGCGGCCAGTAGATGCTGCGATCTCGGAGCTCCGGCTGCGGTTCGGTCAGGTAATCCCAATCCACCTCGCTACGAAAGAGCTTGGAGAACGCAGCCGGGATGTGGGCGAACTTGTTCTTGTCCTCGGGGCCTGCTTCGAGCAGGATCACCTCGTTGCGAGGGTCAGCGCTGAGGCGATTGGCCACCACTGCGCCGGCGGACCCTGCGCCCACCACGATGTAGTCGGCAGTTTTGTGCTGTGAGCTCATGTTTGTCCTTGAAGTCGGTGCGGGCGCAGAGGTGTCAGCCGCGCAGGGCAGAGGCGAATACCGCAGGCAGTTTGGACCAGGACGGCGCACCTGCGAATGCAGTGAGCAATTTGCCGGTCGACGCTGCGGTCTTGTTGGTGACGAACCACGGTGGTTTCGGGGAGATGGAGAGTTCCCCGTTGATCAGTGAACGCGACAGGGGACGGAATGGGCCGCGCACCACTGTTCTCTCGGCGCCGTCGATCAGCAATGCGTTGTGCACGATGCCGATTCCGCTCTGCACGTCGTCGATGGTGTGACCGGGGTAGGCACCCCAGGTGGCCGTCGCGGTGAGGAATCCGAGCGCCGTCCAGGCGTTCACGGCGATGGTGCCGTAGCGCAGTTCGGCGAGCATGGTGTCGAACTTCTCGCCGAGTCCTTTGATGGTGGCGGGGGTGCCGATGATGTTGATACCGAGGGTGCCGGTGAATTCCTCGTTCGCGGCCTGCACGGCTTTGGCAGCGAATGCAGCACCGCTGTAAGGCAATTCGATGACGCCCATGACCGGCGCGAAGTACTCGGTTTGCAGCAGGGGTGCGTATTCACCGGGGTTCAGATCGGTGATGAGCACGCGGCCACCACCGTCGCCCAGTCGTTCCGCGGCCGGGTAGGTGGCGGTGGCGTCGGACACCCTCCGGTCGCTGCCGGGGTAGTAGGGGGTACGTGCCGGTGCGCGGTCGAGTGCCGCCCGCAGAGCGGCGACGAATTCGTCGCGCTGCTTCCATTCGGACGACAGCACAACGACCTGTGACGCCACACAGTTGTACCCACTGTTGTGCAGGCGTTGGGTGGCAACGTGTTCGGCCTGGAACAAGATGTCGGCGCGGCTCCATTCACCCGGTAGCACGATGGTGGGCGAGACGCCGCCGAGTTCACTGGAGATGTCCTTGGTGAGAATCGGGTCGTTCGCGGCCTTGCGGGCCGCGCCGTCGTTGCCCGTACCGAACACGATCGCGTCGTGCGTGAGGGAACTTCCGGTCATGTGCACGTGGTCGACGCGATCGTGCCGAACCAGATAGGTGCCCACATCGGCTCCGCCGGTGAGCAGGCGCAGTGCGCCGATGTCGACGAGGGGTGCGAGCACCTTCTCGAACACCGGCAGCAGTGGATCCATGATGGGGTTCAGCTTCAGTGCGACCACCCGGTTGAACGCGAGCAACTCGTACAGGGCGTCGAGCGGGGCGATCGAGGTGATGTTGCCTGCGCCGAGTACCACTCCGATGCCCGCGGTGTGGGCGGGATCGAGTTGGGCGAGCCCCGCTGTGCGCTGTGCGGTCGCACGATCGATTCCGGGCTTCAGCCATACCTCGCCGGTGAACCCGTTGAGCAGCAGGCGGTCGAAGATGTTGAGCGGCAGCACCGACACCGTCGTCCGCCCGCCGGGTGCCGTCCCGAACTTCACATCGGCCAGCGGACTGGTTCCCGCTTCCAGAGCCGTGAGTGTGTGGGTGAGCGCCCCGAGTGCGCCGAGGAAGGAGTACGGGCCGGACAGCCATTCCTCGCCGACGAGGCTGGACGAGCTGTCGAGTCCCTTGATCGACGAGGCCGCTGTCACCCATTCCTGGGCGTGAGTCGACGTCAGCGCGTGCATGCGTTCGAGCAGTGCCCGCCGATCGGCCAGGGTGAGCTGTCCCCAGTTCTTCTCACCTTGCGACAGATCGGTGAGAGCAGCATCGACGGCTGGCTGGGAGTCGAAGCCAGTGGTCGGGACGGGGTGCAGGTGCGGGGTGGCTTCGCTGGTCAACTTCTCGGCTCCAGTCGTTGTTCGGATACACGGCGTCGAGTGTGATTGTCGTCGCGTTCGTGGCGCGGACGCTATGGGCCACCGCTCTCAATCGAGACCCACCGTTTGTGCCGTCGCACAGTTGAGGTGTGGCGTGGCTTACACAGGTGCGGCTACTGTTCTGTCATGACCGCGACCGAGCTCGATGTGCATCCGTCACCGACCGATCTGGCCGCGACGATGCTCGACAGCGTCGACGATCTCGCCGGCGAACTGGTGCGTCGGATCCTGGGGGCCGAGCATGCATACCTCGAATCGACGCTGCTCACCCCCGAGCAGCTGTACGAGGCGGCGCGGAGCAATCTGGCGTCGATGCTGGGCAAGCTGTCCGGTCGCGCGCCCATGCGGCTCGAGTCGGCACAGGCCGCAGGTCGACTCAAGGCCGAGCAGGGGGTACCGCTGGCAGCGTTGCTGCACGCCTTCCGGCTCGGCGGCAGGTTGGTCTGGGACGAGTTGATGCAGCGCTCGGACGGCCGGGCGAGTCACGCACTTCTCGACATGGCCGCACAGGTGTGGGCTTTGGTCGACGTGTATTCCGACGAGGCTGCGGAGGCCTATCGGCAGAGCGCAGACATGCGTGCCCGCGAGAGTGCCGAGGCCCGCGGCCGACTCATTCGGGTGCTCTTCGCCGATCACACGGCGAACCCGTCTGCGGCTGCTGATGCGCTGCGCGCATTTCGCATTCCCGACCACGGTTACTTCGCAGTGGTCTCGCAGGAGCCATTGACCACGGCCGTGGGAGTGGACGGGTTGATCGCGCGACTTCGCGCGGCCGGCACCGAGTCCGTGTGGGATGCCGAGGTCGACGGCAGTGTCGGGTTGATGTGCGCTGCAACGGAATCGGAGATCGATTCCGCGCTGGTGACGCTGAGCGAATTGTGTGCGGGGCGGGTCGGGGTGAGTTCGGTCTTTCGGTCTCCGTCGGGTATCGGTGACGCTGTGGGCCAGGCGCGATTGGCGAGGTCCTGTAGCCCTGCCGAGTCGACGCCGGTGCGGTACGACTCCGTACCGGTGCCGCTGTTGTTGGTCCGCGATCCCAAGTCGGGTCGCATCGCCTCGCGTCAGATCCTCGGCAATCTACTGGCGTTGCCTCGCGCCGAGCGGCAGAGCCTGCTGGCCACACTCGACGCGTGGTTCTCGTGCGGCGGATCCACCAAGGTTGCTGCCGAATCGCTGCACTATCACCGCAATACGGTGTTGTATCGGTTACGCCGCATTGCCGAGCTGACCGGCCGAGATTTTCGTGATCCCGTTCAGGCCGCAGAACTGTACGTCGGACTCAGAGCGCATCAACTGCTCACCTGACACATCAATTGTTGGCAAGCACCACGTCGAGGATTCCGGATCCCAGCGGTACCGGGACGCACGTCGGGGGGCGTGCGTTCGCCGGATCCAGGGCGTTGAGCGCCAAGCGCAGTGCAGTGGGATCGTAGGTGAACGTGAAGTGCGCTACCTCGGTGTCGGGGCACACGTCCTGCACCACGATGTTCCGGGCTCCGGGATCCCGAAGTAGCGCGTTGGTATACGGCTGAATCACTTCGTCGACTCTGGTTGCGATGGACGTGTACCCGACGCCGGGCACGGTGTCGCCGCCTGCATTGAGGCGATCGAGAAAGTCGGATCCGGCCATCAGTTGCGTCAGCCCGGGTCCGAATTCGCCTGCCACCAGACTGGTTGCACCGGGCACAGCCTGCACGACGGGGGTGGTTCCGTACATAGTGCCGCCGTAGGTCGGCGATGCTATTCCCACCCAGCGACGGACCATGGCGTCACCGCCGAGTCGATTGACGAAGTATCGTGCGACCGCCGCACCCTGTGAGTAACCGACCACATCGACCGCTTCGGCCCCGGTCGCGTCCAGGATGGACTCGGTCATCGATTTCAGTTGTACCGCACTGTCTTCGATGGCCCCGTAGCCGTTGCTCGTGCCGTCGGGAGATGCACCGTAGTTGATGGCGAACACGCAGAATCCGGCTGCTCGGAGTATGGGGGAGAAGCCGGCCCAATCGGAGTATGCGGTGGAGTCGGTGTCGTGCACCAGAACGACGGGATCGGGGTGCTCTGCGGTGGGTGTGCAGCTCATGTCGTTCGACCCGGGCGGGGCGGCGTCGCGGTTGGTTGCCGCATAGCGGATGGCGTCGGCGTGATCGGGTTGCTCGGGCGCAGCCGCGATGGGCAGCAGCGGAGTCGCACCGGCGGTCGGTGCAGCGATGGCGACAGCAGCAGCAGCGATGACGAGGGTGATCAGACTCTGGCGTGGTCTGCGCATGCATAGACGGTATTCCTGAAGTTGTGACATGTCCCTACGAGAAACGCATTCGACCAGTAAAAGTCATAGTAATTGTTCTGCTACAAAGAACCGAGCGAAAAGAAGAGAAGTGATCGACGCACGACGAGGGGCCCAGCCGATGCGGCTGGGCCCCTCGATCGATAATGAGCTGATCTGCAGGTCAGAGGCGACTGACGCGCAACCAGTCGACGCTCATGGTCTGTGGGTAGGGCGTGCTGTCGGGGGTTTTACCCACCCAGTTGTTGCCCACGGCTACGTTGAGCAGAATGTAATGCGGCCAGGCGCCCGAGAATGCCTTCCAATTGCCACCTTTCGCCTCGTATTGGGCTTGATTCAGGGAGTATCGCGCAATACCGTCCACGAACCAGGTGATGCTGGTCGGCAGCCAGTCGATTCGGTAGGTGTGAAATCCATTCCCGACGGGACCCATGCCTCCGCCGGCTTTGACGTCCTGACCCGAATTCCATGCCGACGGGCCGTGCAGATTGAACGACGGCCCGTTCAAACCGGGAATTTCGACCGCATCTATCTCGCCTTGGCTGGGCCATGAGTATTCACCGCCGGGTTGCAGGCCGAGGGTCCAGAATGCGGGCAACAAACCCTGCGCGCTCGGCATTTTGATCGACGCTTCGATGCGTACCGGCGGTGTTGCCGACTGCTTGTACATGCTGACCACACGGGCGCTGGTGAAGTTGTTCGGTGCCCCCTTGCCGTCCGGCGTATTTTCGCGTCGCGCGGTGATGTTCAGGGCCCCATTGAACTGGTTCGCATTGTTCCAAGAGTCCGTATAATACTGCTGCTCACCGGAACTCGCGCCCCACCGGCCGGTCTGGAACCCCCACTTCGAGGGGTCCGGTCCACCATAGCCGTTGAACTGATCTTCCCATAGAACGGTGCCCGGCCCGCCTTGGGTTCTCGGGGGTGCGGTGAGTGCGGGAGCGGCGGTGGCCGACGATGCGGCAACGGCAATCGTCGTCAGAGTGACCGCAGCAATGGTCAATAGTGATCGCATGAGGGGATTCCTGTCAGGTCATTTGTCGTGTGAACGAACGTCGACATTCGATTTCTAGCACGCCGAAGAAGGCGGAAGAAGACTCTTCTGAAATGCAGGAATTCTTGCGAATACAATGAATGAATTCGCATATGCTTTCGGTCTTTTGTGGGGATACCGACTGATCGACCCGATGGTCGGTTTGTTTCAGGAGTGAATGCAGTGACTCGGGATAGTCGGTGAGTTCAGGGATGCGTACGAGCCGGGGGTGAGGCCGAAGAGTCGGTCCGTGGAGCCGGTGACGGGAATCGAACCCGCCTCTCAACCTTGGGAAGGTCGCGTTCTACCAATGAACTACACCGGCTTGGTGCTGCGGTGTTCAGGTTAGCAGGGTGCTCAGACGTCGATTCGCTCACCGTGCAGCAGGATCAGGGCGTCCTCGGCGGCTATCGGTTTGGAGAACAGGTATCCCTGCGCGCGAATGCAGCCCAGTTCTATGAGGGTGTTTCTGGCGCTCTGTGTTTCGACGCCTTCGGCGATGATGCTGAGCCCGAACGCGTCGGCGAGTCCGATGATGGACTGGACGATGGCGAGGTCGCCGGTGGTTCCGTTGCCGAGTTCGGTGACGAAGGCGCGATCGATCTTGAGCGCGTCGACGGGCAGTTCCTTCAGGTGCGACAGTGAGCTGTATCCGGTACCGAAATCGTCGATGGCTACTTGCACGCCGAGTTCGCGAAGTTCGCGAAGTGTCACGCGAGTGCGTGAAAGATCCTGCACCACCGCCACTTCGGTGATCTCGAGGCAGAGGTTGGGGCCTGCAATCGAGAACTCTTCCAGTGCTCTGGCTACTGCGCCGACGAAACCGTTGGTGACGAGTTGGACCGGCGATATGTTGACGCGCATCGAGATGTCGAGTTCGGGGATGTCGCGCTGCCAGTCGGCCAGCGTGCGGCAGGCATGTTCGAGAACCCAGCGACCGAGTTCGCCCGCGAGGTTCGTCTCCTCGGCGACCGGGATGAACGCGGACGGGGGTAACAGTCCACGGGTGGGGTGTTGCCATCGAACCAAGGCTTCGACTGCGGTGATCCGTCCCGAGACGAGGTCCACCTCGGGCTGAAAATGCAGAATCAACGAGTCGCCTGCGATGGCGTCACGCAGGTGGATCTCGACGTCGTTGCGTAGTTCGGAATCGGCATGCATTTCGTCGGTGAACAGAGCGATGTCATGACCGCCAGCGCGTTTGGCAACCAATGCTGCTCGGTCTGCCTGTCGCAGCAATGATTCCGCGGTGTGCCGGCCGGGTTGGCCGAAGGCGATGCCGATGCTCGCTGTGCGGCTTATCCGTTCGACACCGAGGGTGACGGGTGCACCGATGGCATCGGCGATGACTTCGGCGTGGTGTGTCGCGACGCGGGCCGAGCACGGTCCGGCGAGTACGACGACGAATTCGTCGCCGCCCAGACGCGCGACGATTCCGGCCGAATCACCGACGAAGCTGTGCAGTCGATCGGCGATGGTCTCGAGGAAGTGGTCGCCGGCGAGATGCCCGAGAAAGTCGTTCAGTGCCTTGAGCCGATCGAGGTCGATGTGCATCACCGCGACGGGGCCGGGCATGGACGGGTCGAGTCGTTCGCGGAGGTGCTGGGCGAGAGCTGTGCGGTTCGGCAGTGAGGTCAGCTGGTCGTGCAGTGCCGCGAATCGCAGTTGTTCCTCGGCGATCACTCGTGCCTGTAGTTGCGAGAGCAGTGCCGCAATTGCCTTGAGAGCGTTGAGCTCTACCTCGGACCAGGAGCGGTCGCCGATCTTGATCAGGCCGAGGATGCCGATGGTTCGTTCCGCGTGCAGCAGCGGCACCACGGCCATCGACGTCGCGGAGAATCCCGATCCCTGCTCGACGCGTCGGCGATAGCCTTCCTGTTGCTGGCCCGGCCGAAACACTGCCGGTTCGGTCAGTGTTTCGGCCAGTGCGAACACCGAATCGGCGTCGTCGAATTTCACGACGGCCAGCGGATCCGGATCGGGCTTACTCAATCGTGGGGGCCATTCCGCGCTGAGCACAGTGGCTCTGGCCTCGAAATCGTTGTGCCTGAGGAAACTGAAGTCGATACCGAGGTGGTCCACGAGTCGCCTCAGCACGGATTCGTACGCCTCGCGCACCGTCGCCGCATCGACACCCATGAGTTCGGTTGCGACGCCGGTGACGAGAACCTCGAGCGTCCGTGTGTGCTCCAGTGCCCCGCTCCCGCCTCTTCGCAGACGCAGTGCAGGACTGTTCCCTCTGGTCTTTGCCGGACTCTACCCCGATCCGAGTGCCGAAACAGGCACTCTGCGACTGTAAATCCCGTTTTTCGGGGCGCAACTGAGCCGCAACACCAGCGCTATCGATTCGACGTCGGTGATGTCGAGGAGTGCGCGAAACCTCGAGTTCAACTCCTGCAACGCTTCTCCGCGGTGCATCGACAGCTGCTGATGTTCTTCCGGGGTGCGTGCATACAGGAACGCGGGGGAAACCGGTTGCACGGCGATACCGCGCAAATGCGCAGTTACCCAAACGTTCTCCGTTGCATATCCTCCTCGGATGTAATGTTCTGCGGTCGATCCGGGTACGACGATCACCACGAGTGCCGAACTCGACAGCACCCGATCACGCATGTCGGATCCCAAGGCCGCGCCCGTATCCCAGGCATCGACGAGCGCCATGACGTCCGGCCGCTTGACGATCTCGAGCTTGGACAGATCCGCGTCGTCGATCCCCAGGCTCGATACTTCGATGCCTCGATTCGGATCGGGATCTCCCGGCCATCTCAACTCGGAGAACATCTCTCGGTGCAGATGCGGTGTGAGATACCGAATACGGTCGGCGTCGCCGAGGACGTCCGCAGCCACAGAGATGGATTCGCGTGCCGTCAGCAGCACGGCTCGCCCGCCTTCCGACGCGGCCGCGGCAACGAGGTCTGCTGCGACGCCCGCGTCGAGAGGCTCGGCGGTGCCCAACTCCCGATTTGTGCAGCGTCCGACAACGCCGTCGAGCAGGCGTCGATCGGTGATGTTTCCGGAATCACGTTCACCCAACGCGATCTCGACTCCATGGTCGGTGATGCGCTCACCGAAGAATCTGCCCTGCGCGGCGGCGGCCACGCGAGCGTTGAAGGCCGCGGCACCCACTGCTACACAACTGCCGCGGAAGCCGATATCGAGGGTCGAGGTGCGGGATCGGTCGATGCCGATCGCCACCGTGCGTCCGTCGGTCGACAGCGTCCACGGCTGACTGTTGCCGCCGGACGGTGCGCGTCGGGCAGCGTCGAGAACGGCCTCGTCGAGAACGGCCTCGTCGAGAACGGCGTCGTCGGGATCGAAGGAACTCGGCGGCGAACCGTCTGCACCATCGGCCGGAGGCAGTTCTTCCGTCCGAGTCGGATGTGGAGACGCGAGTGCATCGAGATGGGTTTCGAGGTCGATCCGGATTCGTCCGGACGGCAGGTGGGCTCCGGTGCCGAAGCGTCGAACAGCGGCCGCAACGGTGGCACCACCGAGCTGGACGTCGCCGCCCAGCTGTGGCCACGTCTCGATCGTCTCGCTCACCTCCACCATCGATGCGGCCATGCGCGCCGAGAGCAGTGCGGCGTCGAGCTGGTCGAGCACGATCGGAATCTTGTCGCGAGTGCCGAGGCCTCGCAGGCCCGTCGAGTCGATCTCTCCGAGTACGCCGTGGAACACCGGGCGCTCGGGTTCGAGGTCGAAGCGTTCGACGTCGAGTAACCCACGGTCGGATGTCTCCATCAACACCGGGATACGGCGCGATCTGGCTGCTTCGCGGGCCAGGACCTTGACGTCGAGTGAGTCGCATTCCTCCACGAGCAGGTCCAGTCCGTCGAAGAACCCGTCGATGGTGTCCTCGGTGATTCCGTCCTCGACTATTTCTATGCGCAGATACGGATCGATCTCCGCAATGCGTCTCGCCGCGACGACCGCTTTGTTGATGCCGAGATCGAGGATGGATGCCGGAATTCTGTTGAGATTGGAGAGTTCGATGTCGTCGAAATCTGCGAGGCGCAGCGTTCCGCAGATTCCTTCGAGTGCCAACGTGTGGGCAATGGCGTGTCCGACGCTGAGGCCGATAATTCCGATGGTGAGATCTCCCAATGAATCCTGTTCGGAACGGGTTATCTTGTTCCTGTTTCTGTCGAGTCTCAGGTGTCGAAATGCGGTGGGTCCGAGAACCGCGACAACCGTTTTTCTCCACGGGAAGTACACCCACCGGTCGTTCTCTTCGAGGAGGCTCTGCTCAGGGCTGGGAAGGAGAGTGCGCAAGCCGTTTCTCTGCGTCTCGCGCTCGTCGAGAAATGTCAGGCTCGTGTCCTGTTCGAGTTCCTTCAGGGCGGCGCACTGTGCAGCGTCCGTCTTGTCGAATATCACAGGCTGCCATACCTCGGTCATGATGCCACTGCTTCCGGGAGTTCGATGGACGGTCGACGGTGTGCGAGCAAGGTGACGGTATTGCGACGCATCCGTCGCCAGGTGGACAGTTCGGCGTCGAACGCGAGAGTTTGCCTGTCCCACCAGAACACCTCCGTTCGGTATCGCTCGTCGGGATAGGGGATCGGTTCGATCTGGGAGGCGATGATCGCGCCGGTGTCGAGCCATGCGCTGCGGACATGGGAGGCCGCGGTGGCCAGGGCGTACCGCGCGCCGAGCAGCGCGGTGCTGTACGCGGGCGATTCCGCGATCACTGCCGTGACGGCGCGGCCGCAGTGTGCGTCCGGTGCGACCCATGCCGACTTGAGTTCGACCACCCCGTGCGCGATGCGCTCGTCGAGCATGGCGTGAACGTGGCGGCGGCCGTTGGGATGTCCGGCGAATTCGACGAGTGCGTGTGATTGATCCACCGAGGAATACGGGCCCTGCACGCGCACCCCGCCGACCATCGCCTCGGCGTGATCGAGTGCTGCGAAGAACAGGGTGGTGGTTGTGCCGTCTCGAATTGTCGACATTTCGAGCGCCGAAGCAACACCGTGTCTCATATAACTCTCTTCTGCGCCGTCGAGGAATTGTTCCCACAGTGCCGGATTGTTTCCGGGTGTTGCGGCGACAATGCGGCATCGAGATCGATCGTCCTGGTACGACGGAACGTCGAATGGAATTCTCATTTCACTCTTCCTGATAGGAGTTGCCCGAGTGTGAAAGGTGGTGCCGCTCGATTGTCCGGAATTTCTTTTGCCGGGCTACTCGCCCTGACCGGGACTCGGGTGTGTCGCGAGAGGCGGCGGTGGACCAGTAGCCTGCAGAGGTGCTGCTCTCCGACCGTGACATCCGTGCCGAAGTGACCCTCGGCAACCTGGCGATCGAACCGTTCGACCCCGCGATGGTTCAGCCGTCGAGCGTCGATGTACGGCTCGACAAGCTGTTTCGCGTGTTCAACAACACGCGCTACACCCACATCGATCCGGCGTTGCAGCAGGACGAGTTGACGACGTTGGTCGAGCCCGAGGCCGGCGAACCCTTCGTTCTGCACCCGGGCGAGTTCGTGCTCGGCTCCACCCTGGAACTGACGACGTTGCCGGATTATCTGGCCGGTCGACTCGAAGGAAAGAGCTCACTCGGACGTCTCGGTCTGCTCACCCATTCGACGGCAGGGTTCATCGACCCGGGCTTCAGCGGCCACATCACGTTGGAGCTCTCGAACGTCGCCAACCTTCCGATCACGCTGTGGCCGGGAATGAAGATCGGGCAGCTGTGCCTGTTCCGGCTGTCGTCGCCGGCCGAGAACCCCTACGGCAGCGCCGCCGTCGGATCGAAGTATCAGGGCCAGCGTGGACCGACCCCGTCCAAGGCGTACCTGAATTTCAACCAGTCGAGCGTGGACTGACCCTTAAGTTTGTTTTCGCCCGGTGAAACATGACGAGCGGACGGTTGTAGCGGTACTCTGGTTACCGAACGTGGGTTGGGGCCTACCAGAACGAGGTTTCTTGTGTCCGCGGTTGTCGGTGCGTCTGTACTCGGTGCTTCACTCGGATCGAGCGGTGTTCGCAGCGTGATCAGCAACAACGCTCGCCCCGGTTCCGTCCTGGAAGTACACGAACCGGTGGCGTCCGGGCCCGCACCCAACGGTCTTGCTCCCGATCCCTGGGACGCCGTCATCACCTCGGTGCACACTCTGGCGGCCGAGCACGCGTCGGCAGACTTCTACCCGGTGCTCGCGCTTCGCGAGAGCGACCCCAGAACGGCCTTCGACCAGGATTTCTCCGACGGCGTCGTGCTCGTCTCGGAGCTCGGTGCCCAGTTGGGTGCGCTCCGGGAGACGGGCGTGCTGGCCGGGGAAGACTGCGTCGCACTGTTCGACGTCGGTGCGTCCGGCACGTCGGTGTCCGTGGTGGATGTCCACAGCGGCCGGGTACTCGCCGCGTCTCGCACCGACGAACTGAGTGGTGATGCCTGCGATCGCGTCCTGTGCGATCACCTCATCGCCATGTTCGGGGCAGCAGAGGCACTGACGATCGAGGCCCGTCGACGCCTCGTCCACGACGTTCGAGTCGGCAAACACGAACTGTCGTCACTTCGCAGCGTCTCGGTTGTCGGACCTTTCGTCGGCGGTCGCGCGACACTGTGGCGCGGCACTCTCGATGAGCTCATCGGCGACTCGGTGCACCGAGCCGTCTCGATGGCAGTCGATGTGCTCGACGCCGTCGGCGCGCGGGGCATCCGCGTCGACGCCGTCGTCGCGGTGGGTGGTGGTGCTAACATGCAGATCGTTCGGCAGGTCTTGTTCGACGCGGTCTCGATGCCGGTATTCGTACCCGAGGAACCGGAACTCTTGGCGGCCCGCGGTGCTGCAGGAATTGCTCGGACGTTGGGCGTGCGGCCTGCGCCGACGACGCACGACGCGATCACCGAGCAATTCGCACGCGTCGGTAGCGATTCCGCCGATCAAGAGAAGGCCGCGGTTGTCCCGGTGGGCGCAGTGGTCTCCAGGCGTCCGCGGCACAGCGACGCGTCCTCCAAGCGGATGACCCGAGTCAACAAGTCCCGGCATCTCGGCGGCGCACTCGCCGCATTGGTTGCGGTCTGCGCGGCCGGGACCGTCGTTGCCGCAGCAGCGCGGACCAACAACGACGATCCGGCACCGTCGGTGGGCAGCTCGCAGGATTCATCGCAAACCGTCCGCTCCCAGTCCGTGGAGCCTGCATCGGCCGGTTCCCTGGCAGATCCGGATCGGTCATCGGTGCCGGTCGCGACCACCACGGCCTCGATATCCCCGTCCGGGGACGGCTCCTCCCCGGCGTCCACGACAGCCTCGTCGAACGCACCCACGACCTCCGACGCGGCACGAGCAACCGCGCCGCGGCGGACGACTGCCCCTGACAGTTCGACTTCCGACAACGACGAGTCGACGGCTCCCGTCAGGCCCACGTCGGAGCAGTCGACGGCGGTTCCGACGACGACGGTTTCACCGCCCACCACGACGCAGGCTCCGGCCACCACCACGACGCGTCCGACCACCACCACCCGACCGACGACAACCACGCGCCCGACGACCACCACGCGCTCGACTCGGACGTTCGATTTCCCGTTCCCGAAGCTGGACATGCCGCGAGGCTGACGGGTCTGCGCCTTCCGCCGCCGCCGGACCCGGTACTCGAGGCAGGATGGTCGTATGGAGTCGATTCAGACCGAGCGCGAAGACAAGTTCGACGTCGACGCACATTTCGAGTTGCCCACTCTCGCTTCGCTGGTGCCCACCGACGGGGTTCTGGCGTCGAGTGAGACCGATCTGATCAGCGAGTACTTCGACACTGCCGGTCACGATCTGTTGCGACGGGGAATCACGCTGCGGCGGCGCACCGGAGATTCCGACAACGGTTGGCATGCGAAGGTTCCAGCCGAGAAGGCGCGAACGGAGATTCGACTACCTCTCGGCAGTGGTGCCGACGACGTGGTGCCGGACGAGCTGGCCGACGTCCTTCGCGGTGCCGTGATGGGTGGGCAGTTGTCCGCGGTCGCGACCTTGACGACGCGTCGGACGGTGCATTCGGTGTCCGACTCGGACGGGGCGGTGGTTGCGGAGATCGCCGACGACGAGGTGTCGGTGGTCTTGATCGGCGGCGCGACGGGTCCGCGGTGGCGAGAGGTCGAGGTCGAACTCGGCCCTGCCGGCTCCGAGTCGTTTCTGAAGAAAGCCGGAAAGCTGCTGCGCGGTGCCGGTGCTCGCCCGTCGGCGCATCCGTCGAAGTTGGATCGGGCGCTGTCGGTGGTGCGCGAGGTGCCGGCCGACACCGGAGTTCAGCTGCTGACGGACTACCTCGACGAGCAGGTGCAGGCCATCGTCGCGGGTGATGTGTATCTGCGTCGCGGGTTGGATCCGATCCATTCCACCCGGGTGGCCATCAGACGGTATCGCAGCACTCTTCGGGTGTTCGGGAGTCTGTTCGAGGACGAGGCCGCAGCTCATCTGGAGGCCGAACTGTCTTGGTACGCAAATCTTCTGGGTGAGGTCCGAGACCGTCAGGTGCAGCGCGCCCGGTTCGCGGCGGCGCTGCGAGAACTGCCCTCCGAATTGGTGCTGGGGCCGGTGGCCTCGCGTATCGAGAACGATCTGCTGGCAGAGCAGATTCGGCATCGCGAAACGGCGATGGCCGAACTCGACGGCGACCGCTATCGCGCACTGCTGACGCAGTTGTCGGCGTGGTCGCGTGGACTGCCGATCGACGGCGAGGTCAACGACCGCCTGCTGGTCAAACTTGCGCGCAAGGCCGGGAAGAAGGCGATCGATCGTACGAAGAGTGCGGTGCTCGGTACCGACGACGAGGCATTGCACCGCGCTCGCAAGGCGTCGAAGCGAGCTCGGTACGCGGCCGAGCTGGTAGCGCCGGTGGTGGACAAGAAGGTCTCGAAGGCAAACATCAAGCGTTTCAAGATGATTCAGGAAGTACTCGGCGAGCATCAGGACGCGGTGATCGCGGCGGACATTCTGCGGACGCTGGGTGCGCGAGCAGGAACGACGGCAGGGGAGAACGGTTTCACGTTCGGTCTGCTCTTCGAGCGCGAGCGCCGCGCGGCAGAATCGGCCCGAGACGAGGCGAGCAAGCTGGAGTTCTGATCGTCGCTGAAAACAATTGAATTCCCCGTTTGACCTTCCGAAGGGTACTCTGAGTCGGAATTGGATTCGGGGGAGTCGACGATCATGTCCATAGCGCTCGGCGTACACGTCGGTGTCGAAGAAGTGTCGGCCGTTCTGGTCGAGGCCGATCTGCCCGAACTCGGGCCTATATCCACCCGCACTGTTTCTGTTGCCGCAGCTCCGGGCGGTGTCGGTGACGCTGTCACCACGATGCTCGGAATCATGAGGGTGCAGGCGGCCCAGAACGATCTGCACATCGTCGGTTCCGCGGTGGTCTGCGACAGCATCGCGCTCTGCGGAATCGTTCGCGCCGCCTTGGCTGCCCATGATGTTCGCGACGTCGGGGTGGTGGATGCCGGAGATCCGCGTTTGGACGCCGAGGTTCCGTTCGCAGTGGCAGCCGCACTGTTCGGTACCGCGACCGGCCCTGCGGCGTGGCGGGGCGAGCTGTCGGCTGACGGGCTCGAAGCGGGTGAGGACGTCGGAAGTCCGTTCGTTCGCGATCGGACGGACACCCCGCGCAGTGCGCGACTGACGATGATCGGTTTGGGTGTCGCAGTTCTGGCCGCGCTCAGCGGTGCGACGGTCTGGGCACTGGCGGCGACCGGCCCGGAGCAAAGTCCCGCGGTCGATACCGCAGACGCCATCGTCGTCGCCGAGACGCCGTCGTCGGCGACAGTCGTGGCCGATTCCACGGGCGCACCCCTCGATTCGTCGAGTGTTCCTTCCGTAGATCCGCGGGCCGTGGAGGCACCCCCGTTCGGACCGGTGCCGGTCGGCGCGTGGAGCGAACCACCACCGGCGGGCCTTGTGCCGACTCCGGTGGCCGAAGCGGCGTCGGGCACCGGTGGTTCGGGCGGCGGCGGCTCGGCCGACGGGGGGAGGCCCGACCGAGTGATCGTCGGCGGCGGCGGCAACTCGCCCTTTGATGACGAGGCGGGCGGTGGGCAAACTCCGACCAAGGATCCGAAGCCCGAGCCGGAACCCGAGCCCGAGATTCCGGACACGGATCCGCCCACGACCACCGTGGAGGTTCCGGTGACAACCGAGCCCACGTCCACCCCGGAGGAGCCTGCCGCGGAGCCCACGGTGGACCGATCCGAAGACGCTGTTCCATTGTGAGCGAGCGGGTTTGATACTCGGACAAGTCCTTCTTATGACGGGTGTGTGAATTCCTTTTCGACACCTGAACTTCTGCTCGGGCCTCGCTACGATCGGGTGATCGACCAGTAGACGGTGAGTATCCGATGACCGACAATCCCGCAGCAGAAGTGGTGACCCGCACGACGATCGACAGGGCAGTGGGTGTTCTCATCGCGCTGCGTGGCTGTAGTCCCGATGATGCGTTCGCGGAGTTGGCGGCGCACAGCTTCCGTTTCGATGTGTCTCTGGTGCAGTCGGCTCGTTCCATCGTTGCCGCCGCCCGTGGGATGGACTCGGCCAACGGTGTCGCCGGTGTGGCCATGACGTCGGCGCGGGAGGACTGGGGACCGCTGTTGGCCGACCGCCGTGATCCCTTCGATCACGTGGCCTGACGTCGGTCGCTGTGTCGACGAATCGCATAAAACAAACTTCGAGTTCAAATAAGTTGCTGTTTTGCTGTCCAGAAGGCGGTTCGAGGGCTACTATCGGCAGGTCGGAGTAGCTATTCGAGTCGAGGGAACATGAGAACAGTCCTTGGTGTCTCGGTGGGTTCTGCCACTGCCCGAGGGGTCGCCGTCGATGCGATCGACGAATCCGTGCGGTCGGCCCACATCGTGCACTCGTTCGACCCTGGCGACCATCTCCAGGTCGCCCTCGATCTGCTCGACTCGATGTCGCGCGATCAGATGGTCGAGCGAGCAGACATCGTCCTGGCCGTCCCCGACGATCCTGGTGCCCGTGGCCGGACGTCGGCCTACTCCACGTACGAGGCCGATCGTCTGCTGGTCGCGTCGGAACTCGGTGCTCAGCTGCGGTATCTGCGAGGCTCGGGTCAGCTCGAGGGCGCACGTACCGTCGCGATCTGCGACATCGGTGCGTCCGGCACCACGATGTCCATCGCAGACCCCGCTAGCGGCAGGGTTTTCAGCTCGGTGCGCACCACGCTGTTCGGCGGCATCGGTTGCGATGAGCAGATTTCGCGCTACTTGCTCTCTACCTTCGGAGCTGACGAGTTGGCGTCCGATCACGCGCGAGCGGACCTGATGGTCGCGATTCGCACGGCTCGGGAGCAACTGTCCAGGTTACGGGTGGCCGAGGTGGCCGGCCCGTTCGTCGGTGGTCCGGTTCGTTTGTGGCGCAACACCTTCGACGATGTACTCGAGCGCAGTATCGGTTCGCTCGAGGATTGGGTGGCCAGTGTCATCGTCGATGCTCCCTGTGCCGTGAACGCCTTGGTGATGGTCGGCGGCTGCGCCAACCTTCCGTCGCTTCGCCGGCTGTTTCGCCGCGATCTGATGTTACCGGTCATCGCGCCCGCGAATCCGGAGTCACTCACTGCTCACGGCGCTGCGCTGATGGCCGTCGATGCCGTTGCGTCGCGCCAACACCACCCGCGTGGGGCGATGAGCCGAGCCGGTGGGCTGTCGGCATCGGACGGGATGGTGGGCGTCGTGGGTTACAACGACGCCGCGCGACACCGTTCCGCTTGATCGACCATCCTGGCCAACCAGCGTCGTCGTTGGGTAGGTTTCTCGGGTAATGACGAACAGCAGGGGACGAGACGGTGGGTCAACAGTGGCAGAGCAGGTAGCGGAGTCCGGTGCGGTAGCAACCGACGAACAGGCATTCGACCCGGCGGAGCACGCACGGAGCATGGTCGGTTATCACTACCGCACCGAGGACTACTACGAGGTGGGTCGCGAGAAGATTCGTGAGTACGCCCGCGCGGTCCAGGATTTCCACCCCGCGCACTGGGACGGCGATGGCGCGGCCGCGCTGGGTCACAGCGCTCTCGTTGCACCTCTGACGTTCATGTCTCTGGTCGGCACACTCGCGCAGAAGAAGCTCCTCCAGTCCATCGCCGAGGGCTACGACCTGAGCCAGATTCTGCAGACCGACCAGGTGCTGGTGTTCCAGAAGCCGATCCTCGCCGGCGATCAGTTGACCTGCGATGTTTCCCTCGACGCGTTCAAGACGGTCATGGGCCGAGACATGATGGTCACCAAGAACGTCGTGTCCAACCAGAAGAACGAACTGGTGCAGACCACCTACACCACCCTGCTCGTCGGACGGTCCGGTGAAATCGACCCGGCCATCGCCGAGGCAGCTCGCAATATCGTGATGTTCGGTGCGACGACCGATACCAGCGGTGCCGATTCAAGTGAGCACGACACTCTGTCCACTCCGCAGGAGCACGAGCCGCTCATCGTCGAGGAGTACCGGGGCCAGCCGACGCAGAGGTTCGACGAGGTGAATGTCGGCGACGAGTTGCCCACGCGCACTGTGCGATTGACTCGCGGAGATCTCGTCAACTACGCCGGCGTCGCGGGTGATGCGAATCCGATTCACTGGGACGAGAAGTTCGCCAAGATGATCGACCTCGACAACGTCCTGGCGCACGGCATGCTCACGATGGGCGTCGGCGGTGGATACATCAGCGAGTGGCTCGGCGATCCGGGTGCCGTCAAGGATTACACCGTTCGCTTCACCACCCCGATCCCGGTGGACACGCACAAGCCGGCCGAAATCGTCTTCAGTGGCAAGATCAAGTCGAAGGACGAGGCCACTCGAACCGCAGTGGTGTCCATCGGTGCGACATTCGAGGGCAAGCGAATTTTCGGTCACCGCGCTACGGCAACAGTGCAATTGGGCTGAGATCACGCCCTGCGCCGCGTATCGGCTCCCCAGTTTTGGATTTCTGACTCCGATCGGCGTCGGTTATCCGAATGTGGGGAGCTGATGTGCAGATGCGCCGCGTTCAGGCCCCTACGAAGATGCAGAAGGGGTGGCCCGCCGGGTCAGCATAGATTCGGATCGGCTCCTCCGGATCGTCGTGTAGATCTCGCAGCAGTCGTGCGCCCAATTTCACTGCACGCGAATGTTCTTCGTCGAGTTCGGCCACGGTGCTCACCATGAAATCGAGGTGCGCCATCTGCGGGTGTTCGCCGTCCGGCCACGTTGCTTCGGGAAGAGTGTCGATCTGCTGGAACGCGATGCGCCACGAGCCGTCGGGTGCGTTGATGGCGAGCCAGTCCGGGTTCATCGGTTCGGCGTCGCCGGGAACGTACTCGAATCCCAGGAGTTGCCGATAGAACTCGGCGAGTTGGCGGGCGTCCGTGCAGTCGAGGACTACCTGGCGTACCGAAATGTTCATGATCCGCGTTTCTCCTTTGCGTGGTGTCGTGCCGCACGCGCTCTATTCCCACATGCGCTGCAACACCATTGCTGATTGGGCCGATCCTGCAGAAACAGTTGACCGCATCGCGGAGCGTCGCACAAGGCCAATCGTGTGCGATCAGGCCCATTGAGTAGATCGATGACGGCGGAAGCCGTACGCGCGCACAGTGATTCGACCGGATCTTCGGTTCCCACAACATCTCCGACGCCACCGCAGTCTCCGAGATCGAGCCGTCGGGTCACCGGATGGCGCCGGGCAATGCTGTCGATGTGGTCCACGCTTTCTCGCGGAACATCCATGTTCGACGCCACCGCCCGCAGTAGCGACAGCATGTGATCGCGCGTCACCTTGAATGTGTCGATGTCGGCATCGGCGGGGATGACCTCGGGTACTCGTGCACCCTGTAGTTCGGCCCAGGCCTGGAGGTCGGCGACCGAGTCGATCAAATCGGCGTAGACGCTGCGCTGCAACTGCACGGTGTTGACCACGTCGAGGGCGAAGTGATCGCCGAGCCAGTGCCAATCCATACGTCAAACTCTAACGGTTTACTAATCGAAAAGCATCAGATACGGTCGAGGCAATGACGGACATTCAATGGTTACCGTTCCTCGGCGTCGTGCTCCTGGCCTACGCGATACCCGGTCCTGACTTCGCGGTGGTGGTCCGAGCGGCGGCGAGCAGCCGCGCCGCAGGGTGGCGAGCGGGCCTCGGCGCGCAGACCGGACTGTGCGTGCACATGGTCGCAGCAGTGGTGGGGCTGTCGCTGCTCATCTCTCGATCACCGACCGCGCTGAACATTCTCCAGATTCTCGGGGGTCTCTACCTGGTGTGGCTGGGTATCTCGGCGCTGCGGCAGGCGTCGTCGGAGGGGAGTGTGACGTCCGATGTGCGTTGGTTTCGCATGGGTCTGGTGACGAACCTGCTCAATCCCAAAGCCGTTCTGTTCTTCGTCGCGCTCCTGCCGCAGTTCGTCGATGCCGACGGAGCACTTCCCCTTCAGATCGGTGTACTCGGAATCGTCGATGTGGCAATCGGATTGGCAGTCTGGGCGGTGGTTACCGCGGCTGTGGGCCGCCTGGCCGACGGTTCGTCGAACTCGACATTCTGGAACCGAGTGGTCGGGTTTTTGTTCATCGGTATCGGAGTCGCACTCGCCGTCGAGGCGGTGTGACCCACAGGATGCCGCCGACGCGTGCGAAAAAATCAGCGAACGATCCCGATGTTCGGATCGTATTCGGTAGTCCGGCAGCCATCAGGCAATGCGCACTCGCAGCTCGTTCATCGGCACTTCGGAACCGCGGTCGTCGGTGACGCGTACGCGGACGGGCTCGCCGTGTGAATCGACCACGTCGAGCGGTCCGTCGTCGTCTTGCAGGTATTGGTCGCCCCACTGCATCAGTCCGAGTACGACGGGCAGCAGATCCTCGCCCATCGTCGTCAGAACGTATTCGTAGCGCGTTCTGCCCTTGTCCGGTCGGTAGGGCTGTTTGACGAAGATGCCGACGTCCACCAGCTCTTTGAGTCGGGCCGCACTGCTGGCGTCGGTGATACCGACGCGTCGGCTGAAGTCGTCGAAGCGGGTGGTTCTGTAGAAGGCTTCGCGCAGGATGAGCATGGTCGATCGCGTGCCGACCACGGACAAGGCGCGCGCAATGGAGCATCGGTCGCCTGCTGTCCAGGTGCCGAGGTCGGACAGTGGTCCGTCCATGTGGAGGGGCATGCCACGATCCTACTGACTTTACAAAACTATAGCTAGCTCGTACGGTGGTGACAGCGATCCGATAGGAACGGATCGATCAGACAAGAAGCCGTCATGAGAGACGCAGTCATCGTCGAGGCAGTCAGAACCCCGGTCGGACGGGGCAAAGCGAACGGCACGTTGCATCCCGAGCATCCAGTCGACCTGATGGCCCACAGTCTGCGGGAAGTAGTGCAGCGCAGTGGGATAGACCCGAATGAGATCGACGATGTCATCGGCGGAGTTGTCACCGCAGTAGGGGATCAGGCGTCGAACATGACTCGGCGCGCGGCGCTGGCGGCGGGCTATCCGGAATCGGTGCCCGCAACCACTGTCGACCGACAGTGTGGAAGTAGCCAACAAGCAATACATTTCGCCGCGCAGGGTGTCATCTCCGGTGCTTACGATCTGGCCGTGGCTACCGGCTCGGAGTCGATGAGCCGCATTCCGATGGGTTCGAATCTGGTCGGAACCGAGGATCCGGCAGGTGTCGGTTTCACCGAGAGGTACCCGGAAGGGCTGGTGCCGCAGGGAATAAGTGCCGAATTGATCGCGGCGAAGTGGGGTATCAGCCGCACCGAGATGGACGAGTTTGCTCTGTCGAGTCATGCGAAGGCTGCCGCAGCCACCGAAGAGGGGCGCTTCAAGCGGGAGATCACCGCAATCCGCGGGCTCGACCGTGACGAGGGAATCCGCACCGGATCCACTCTCGATGCGCTGGCGGGACTGCGACCGGCCTACTACAGCGACGCCATGGCGCAGCGGTTCCCGGAAATCGGTTGGAACATCACCGCGGGCAACGCAAGTCAGGTCAACGACGGTAGTGCAGCCGTCATGATCACGACCAGCGACAAGGCTCGACAGCTCGGACTCACCCCGAGGGCCAGGCTGCACAGCTTCGCCGTGGTAGGCGACGATCCGCTGATGATGCTCACCGCAGTCATCCCGGCGACAAAGAAGGTGCTCGCCAAAGCCGGGCTGACCATGAACGACATCGACCTGTTCGAGGTGAACGAGGCCTTCGCATCCGTGGTGCTCGCGTGGGCCAAAGAGACCGGCGCGGACCTGAACAAGGTCAACGTCAACGGGGGAGCCATCGCCATCGGTCATCCCCTCGGAGGCAGCGGTGCCCGCATCATGACAACCATGGTTCACGCACTCGCCGAGCGCGAGCAGCGATTCGGATTGCAGGTGATGTGCGAGGCGGGTGGACTCTCGAACGCCACCATCATCGAGCGCCTGTAGTGCGGCGGAGCCGCACTCACTCCCAGCTGGAGACGACTTTGCGTGTCGGTCGTTCGTTGCTGTTGGAGAACAGGTGTGGGCTCTTGCTCTTGATGTATTCGACATCGGCGAACACGGCACGCAGATGCTCGCGCATCGACCGGGCGGCGGCCTCGAAGTCTCGTGCTTCGAGGCCGTCGACTATTGCGGTGTGTTGTTCGATGAGGTCGGGAATGGGTCGGGTGTCACGCAGCCCCAGTCGTCGTGCTCGGTCCAGATGAGCCTTCGCCGACTCGACGGACCGCCAGGCGGCAGAGTGTCCGCCGGCTGCGAGGAGCAGTTGGTGGAATTGCTCGTCCAACTCGAAGAACTGGTCCATGTCGATTTCGGGCTCGGCCTGCGCAACGAGATTTGCTCGCAACGCGGCCAGATCCTCGTCCGACCGAGACGTGACCGCATCGCTGAGCGACGCGGTTTCTATTGCCTCCCGGACGAATTGGGCATCGGCAACACGCTCGGTGTCGACGCGTGAGACGAATGTGCCGAGTTGCGGAAAGACCTGAACCAGGCCCTCTTCGGCCAGCAGGATCAAGCTCTCGCGGACGGGTGTGCGGCTCACGGACATCTGCTCGGCAAGTTCGTTCTCCGACAGCGGGCTACCCGGGGGGAGCGTCAAGGACACGATGCGTAGGCGTAATTCTCTGTACGCCCGCTCTCGTGCGGTGACTTTCCTGCTGCTCTGTGTGCTCACCGGTCAAGACTAACGCGGGGTGCCGGGTGACCCGCAGTGCCGAACCCTTGACGAAGTGGCCGCCGTCACTAGTATGGTAGTACTGATATTCAAGGAACTACGGCGGAGGCTCTACAGCGATGGCAGTGATCAGCGGCAACGACGAGGCGGCCGTTCTGCACGGTCCACGTGACCTGAGGATCGAGAAGATCGACCGTATGCAGGTCGGCGACGGCCAGGTCAGGGTGGAGGTGCACGGCGTGAGCCTGTGTGGCTCGGACCTGCACTACTACGCCGACGGCCGCAACGGCTCCAACTCGCTGACACAGCCCACCGTATTGGGGCACGAGGGATTCGGGGTCATCACCGAGGTCGGCGCGGGCGTGTCTCAGGACCGAATCGGCCAGCGAGTGGCCATCGAGCCCGCGGTTCCGAACGGCACCTCGCCGCTGAGCCTGAGCGGTCACTACAACGTCTGCCCCAGCGTCGTCTGCTTCGGATCCCCACCGAATCACGGACTGCTGCGGCAATCTGTTGTCCTGACATCCGAATTCGCGCACCCGCTCCCGGATTCGATCGACGACGGCGTCGCTGCGCTGATCGAGCCCTTGGCCGTCGCAGCGTGGGCCGCAGCCAGGGTCGGGTCGGTGTTGGGCAAGCGCATCGCGATCACCGGCGCCGGGCCCATCGGACTGCTGGTTCTGCAGACGGTCATTGCCCTGGGCGCATCGGAGACGACCATCACCGACGTCGCACCCGCGCGGCTCGAGGTTGCGGCAGCGCTCGGTGCCACCACGACGTTGCGCTCGGGCGAAGATGCACTGCCCGAGGGCGCTTTCGACATCGCTTTCGACTGCTCGGGTCATCCCGGAGCCATTGCCGACGCAGCACGCTCCCTCGGCCCGGCAGGCATCCTGGCTCTCGTCGGCGTGCCGGGACGCGCGGTCGCCGAATTCCCCATCGGAGCAGTGCAACGCTGGGAGCTCGATATCCGCGGGTGCTTCCGCTATGGCCCTTCGGCATTCGCCGACGCGATCGCACTCGCCGGATCGGCGCGAGTGGACCTCGCGGCACTCGTCACATCGACGTACCCGTTGGCCGAATCGGCTGCAGCGCTCGAGGCCGCGCTCACCGACCCCACCCAGCTCAAGATCGTCATCGACACCACTTCGCAAGGACCGCAATGAAAATCATCGACGCCACCGTCATCGTGACGGCTCCGGGCCGTAACTACGTCACGCTCAAGATCACCACCGACGAGGGCATCGTCGGGTGGGGTGATGCGACTCTGAACGGACGCGAGCTCGCGGTCGAGTCATACCTGAAGGACCACATTGCGCCGCTCCTGATCGGACGCGACCCACATCGGATCGAAGACATCTGGCAGTACCTGTACAAGGGTGCCTACTGGCGGCGTGGTCCGGTGACGATGACGGCCATCGCAGCGGTCGACGTCGCACTGTGGGACATCAAGGGCAAGGCCGCCGATATGCCGGTCTACCAGCTCCTCGGTGGTGCTGCACGAGACGGGATCATGGTCTACGGTCACGCCAGCGGCGGCAGCATCGAAGAGATGCTCGACGACGTCCAAGCTCACCTCGACAAGGGCTACAAAGCAATTCGTGCCCAGTCGGCCATTCCCGGTCTGAAGAAGACCTACGGAATTCCGGTCGACGGCTTCTACGAACCCGCATCCGGCTCTGCGCCGCAGGAGGATTCGTGGGACACCGCCCCGTACATGAGGTTCGCGCCCCAGATGCTCGGTGCCGTCCGAGAACGTCACGGGTTCGACTTCCATCTGCTGCACGACGTGCATCATCGCCTGAGTCCGATCGAAGCGGGACGACTCGGGCGAGACCTCGAAGAGATGCGCATGTTCTGGATCGAAGATCCCACCCCCGCCGAGGATCAGAGCGCCTTCGCCGTCATTCGTCAGCACACCACCACCCCGATTGCCGTCGGAGAGATCTTCAACTCGATCTGGGACTGCCAGGATCTGATCACCAACCGGTGGATCGACTACATCCGTGCGTCGGTCTCGCACGCCGGCGGTATCACCCATCTGCGCAGAATCTTCTCGCTGGCCGATCTGTACGGCGTTCGATCGGGATCTCATGGTGCGGGCGATCTTTCACCGGTATCTCTCGCTGCCGCGTTGCACGTGGATCTGTCGATTCCCAACTTCGGAGTGCAGGAGTACATGGGTCACGTCGACCCGACGGGCGACGTGTTCCAGACGAGCTACACCTTCACCGACGGCTTCATGCATCCGGGAAACCAGCCGGGCATCGGCGTCGAGGTCGACGAAGAGGCTGCCGCGAAGTACCCGTACAACCCCAAGTATCTGCCCGTCAATCGCCGTCTCGACGGCAGTATGCACGATTGGTGAAGCGACACATGACCACAACGCAGTTCGATGTAGTCCTGCTCGGCGAGCCGCTCGTCGAGGTCTCGACTACCGAGGCCTTTCGGCACGGAGCAGACGGTGTGCTCGGAGTATCGGGAGATGTCGTCAACGCAGGTGCCGCGGTTGCTGCTGCGGGTGCTTCGGTGGCCCTCGTCGCGCGGGTATCCGACGACGAGCTCGGCGACGCTGTCTGTCGGCGAATTCGTGAGCTCGGCATCGATGACACCTACATTCGGCGAGTCCCCGGCCAGCAGGGTGTCTACTTCCTGCACATCGATCCGGAGGGCAATCGTCAGTTCTCCTATGCCCGAGCCGGTTCGGTGGGCAGCCAGCTCGACGTGGCGGACCTGCCCGAGGGCGTGATCGAGCATGCGGGTGCTGTCTTGGGCGGCGGAATCGCTGCGGCACTGTCGCCGACCCTCGCCCGCACGATGCTGCACGTGGCGCAGCATTCGGGCAGATTCGTCTACGACCCCAACTTCCGGCCCCGGTTGACGACGGCCGATCAGGCACGCGACTTCCTGCAGAACATTGCCCCCTACTGCGAGGTGATGGTGCCGTCGGCGCCGAGTGAGATCGAATTGCTTCTCGGCACAGACGATCCGGCGAGTGCTGCGGCGTCCCTGATGGGCTGGGGTGCGCGATCTGTGGTGGTCACCCAGGGTTCCGAAGGGTCCAGCATCTTCACCGAGGAGGGACGGTCCCATCAGCCGGTGATTCCGGCCCTCCAGGTGATCGATCAGACCGGTGCCGGTGACGTGTTCGCCGGCACCCTGACGGCGCGTCTCGCTCTCGGCGACGATCTTCGCGAGGCGGCGGCCATGGCTGCGGCAGCGGCATCGCTGAGCGTCGGTGGACGCGGCGGCACCGGTCTCATTGCACCGCTCGACGAGATCCGCCGCCACAGTGAGCGATACCTCAACGAGCGAGTAGCGACATGACGGCGTCCACACGGTTGTCCGACGCGACGGCCACGGTCGCCCGTCCCACCTCCAGCGGAATCGTGCATCTCGGCGTCGGAGCGTTCCACCGGGCGCATCAGGCAGCGTTCACCTACGAGGCCGCACTGTTGACCGGGGAAACGAACTGGGGCATCACGGGTTTCACTCAGCGAAGCAATACCGTGGTGGAGCAGCTCGCCCCGCAGGACGGGTTGTTCACCTTGGTGCAGAAGGGGATCGAGCAGACTACGGCCACCGTCGTCGGCTCGATGCTCGACGTACGAAACGCAACCGCGAACCCCGACGCGGTTGTCGAGGCCATCGCCGATCCGGCAACGCACATCGTCACTCTGACGGTCACCGAGAAGGGATATCGGCTCGACCCTGCGTCGGGCCGACTGCGTCTGGACGATCCGGAGATCGTGGCCGATCTGAGCGGTAGGCCGCCGCGTACGGTGGTCGGGCAGTTGGTGGCGGGGTTGGCTCGGCGCATCGCAGGCGATTCGCCTGTCACGGTGCTGTGCTGCGACAACCTGCCGTCGAACGGTCGAATTCTGTCCGAGCTGGTCCATGCTTTCGTCGCTGCCCGTGGCCGCGACGACGGCCTGGCCGAATGGATCAGGCGTCGAGTCACGTTCCCCAGCAGCATGGTCGATCGAATCGTGCCCGCTACCACTGACGACGACAGGGCGGACAACGAGCGAAGAACCGGCCTACGCGACGACGCTCTGGTGGTGTGCGAGCCGTTTCGGCAGTGGGTGATCGAAGACGATTTCGCAGGTCCTCGTCCAGCGTGGGAACGGGTGGGTGTGCAGTTCGTCGAGGACGTGGAGCCCTGGGAGACGATGAAGCTGCGCGTGCTCAACGGCACCCACTCGGTGCTGGCGTACCTCGGCATCCTCCGTGGGCACAGCACCATCGCCGAGGCTGTCGGGGATCCGGTGCTCTACGAGATCTGCCGGACCATGGTTCTCCGAGACGTCGCACCGACGGTGGCGGCCGGAATGGACGCTGTCGGGTACGGCGACGAGGTCCGTGTGCGATTCGCCAATCCCGCCCTGAAACACACCACCCGGCAGGTAGCGATGGACGGATCACAGAAGCTCGGTCCGCGTCTATTGGGGACCGTGCGTGACGCAACGTCCGCCGGTGGCTCGACGGGCATGCTCGCTCTCGCCGTCGGGGCCTGGTGCGCCTTCGTGCTCGAGGAAGCGAAAGCGGGACGTGTGCTGGACGATCCGTTGTCGACACAGCTGTCTCGTGCCGGATCGGCGTCGGACCTGCTCGATATCGACTCCATTTTCGGGCCCGATCTCGGGGCCACTTCACCGTTCGGCACGCAGGTCGTTGCGTGGACCGACTTCCTACGGACCGACTCGCTGAGCGAGTGGAAACGAGTGTCGACATGACCTCCGAGCCCACGACTTCTGTCGAAAGCCTCACCGCTCGTGATGTATTGCGCGTGAGCCCTGTTATACCGGTTGTCGTCATCGATCGGGTCGAGGATGCAGTTCCGCTGGCTCGGGCTCTGTATGCCGGCGGTATCGGCATCATCGAGATGACGCTGCGTTCGGAGGCCGCGCTCGGTGCCATCGCAGCAATTGCTGCGAACGTGCCGGAAGTAGTCATCGGGGCGGGAACGGTACTGACCCGCGAGGACGCACTGAGATCGGTGGATGCCGGCTCACGATTCCTGGTCTCGCCCGGATCCCCGAAGGGCCTGCTCGACGCGGCTCGCGCGCTACCGGTTCCGCTTCTGGCGGGAGTGTCGACTGCGACCGAAGCGATGACGGTTGCCGAGGGCGGATCGACCGAGATGAAGTTCTTCCCGGCCGAGTCGTCGGGAGGTGCATCGGCGCTGGGGGCGCTGGCGGGTCCATTGCCGCACTTGACGTTCTGCCCCACCGGCGGAATCACTCCGCAGAACGCCGTCGACTACTTGGCGCTGCCGAACGTGGTGTGCGTCGGCGGTAGCTGGCTCACGCCTCGCTCGCTCGTGCAGGCGGGGAACTGGGCCGTCATCGAGGAACTGGCCCGCTCTGCGAGTGCGTTGTCCAGCGCCTAGTTCGGTTCGCGAAAGGTCATTGACGGATTGGTATAACAGTGCTTGTATATCACTGTGGCGAGCGCCACCAACGGCCCTCGATGAGGCACCGGTCTCAGGTAGGCCCCCGGCGAACTTGCATCATGGACTCATCGATAATCACCAGCAATGGAGCTTCGGATGTCACAGGACACCAACGAATCGACCGACGATCGCGGTAACACCGCCGTCCCGACTCGCAGCACGAAAGACCTCACCAAGGCGGCGATGTCCGGTTGGCTGGGTACGGCAATGGAATTCATGGACTTCCAGCTGTATTCGCTCGCCGCCGCGATCGTCTTCAATCGCATCTTCTTCCCCGACGTCAGTCCGGCGATCGGGTTGATCGCCGCAATGGCCACCTACGGCGTCGGCTATGTCGCACGCCTGGTCGGTGCCATCTACTTCGGCCGGATGGGCGATCGGATCGGACGAAAGAAGGTCCTGTTTATCACCATCGCGATGATGGGTGCCTCCACCACCCTCATCGGTGCGCTCCCGACGTACGACGCGATCGGCATCATGGCCCCGATCCTGCTCGTCGCCCTTCGTCTCATCCAGGGATTCGGTGCCGGAGCCGAAATCGCCGGTGCCACGGTCATGTTGGTCGAGTACGCACCAGACAAGCGTCGAGGCCTCATCGCCTCGCTCGTCTCCCTGGGCACCAACTCCGGAACCCTCGCTGCGTCGGCCATCTGGGCCTTGCTGCTCGCTGTATTGTCCGAGGATCAGTTGCTCAGCTGGGGCTGGCGCGTACCGTTCCTCGCCAGCTTCTTCTTGATGATCTTCGCGGTGTGGTTGCGCTCCAACCTGAGGGAGAGCCCGGTCTTCGAGGAGCGTGCCGATGTGGTCGACGGTGTGGCCCTCTCGCGCGACGAGATCGAGAAGACCGACGAGGAATTGAAGGTCAGCGTTCTCGAGTCCGGCCTCAAGCAAAAGAAGGGGCGCGCGTTCTTCATCGCGCTGGGTCTGCGCTTCGGTCAGGCCGGCAACTCCGGGCTGATCCAGACATTCCTGGTGGGCTACATCGCGTCGACGCTGCTGATCGACCGTTCCATTGCCACCAGTGCGATCGTCTACGGTTCGCTCATCGGCTTCGCCACCATTCCGATCGTCGGCATCCTGGGCGACCGATTCGGTCGTCGCCCGATCTACATGGTGCTCAGTGCGCTGACGATGATTCTGGCTTTCCCGCTGATGCTGATGGTCACCAGCGGCAACACCGTAGCCCTCGTCGTCGCGATGGTGCTGGCTCTCAATCTCGGTGTGCTCGGCCTGTTCTCACTCGAGAGCGTGACGATGGCGGAGCTGTTCGGTGCGCGCACCCGTTTCACGCAACTCGCGCTTGCCAAGGAAATCGGCGGCATCCTCGCCACCGCGATCGGACCACTCCTCGCGGCCAGCCTCACGGCATGGACCGGTAGCTGGTGGCCCATCGCGGCGATGCTCGTGATCTACTCCGCAATCACCCTGGTGTCGGCCTACCTGGCACCGGAAACCAAGGGCCGCGATCTCGTCAGACTCAACGACGCAGCCTGAGTGCCCTACGGCAGTGGTGTGGTTGAGTGCCCCAGGCGGCACTCGACCGCACCACTCGATGACCAGTACGTGGTGGGGTCGGTGATGTGGTGTTCGACTGGCAAAGACTCCCCTCTATGTAATCCACACCCCGTGCGGCAGGTGTGGATTACAAAGTGGGGCGTGGATGTGTTTCGGTCAGGAGATGTTGGGGTCGGATGTGGAATTGCGGCCCCAGAGGGAAGCGCCGTTCTCGTTGGCACTTTTGCACCGGCACCGTCGGTCACGCGTACACGCACGGGCGCGCAACCTGTGAATCGACCATCACCGAGCGCCTGTAGCAAGCTGATACCGCGCATCGAACTTGCAGTTATGCAGACGAATCGGGCTCGAATCCCTGCATAACTGCGAGTTGAGCGTTGGTGAGGATTGCGGCTGCGGCCGATCTCGATGCTTGCGTCGGAATCCAATGCGAGATCCCGGGCAGCACTGTCAGCGTGTACGCCGCATCGACATACCTCTGGGTGGTGTCGATGGCAGCACGGCCGATGAAGGTGTCGCTATCACTCCACACCATGGTGGTCGGCACGGTGATGCGCAGACGGCCGATGCCCGGGCTCGAGAACGGCAGTCCGCGGTACCAGGTGACAGCGAAGGGCAGCGCGCCGTAGTCGACGATGTCCGTCTTCGTGCGCTCGAGGTCCTCTTCGGTCATACCGCTTGCCCTGTACCACTTTTCGGCTCTCTGGCCAGGCCGCGCCATCCATTTCTCGGGCAGAATCGGCAATTGGAAGAACGCGAAGTACCAGGAGTGCAGTATCTGCTTCGAGTTGAAGAAGCCGGTCATGAACGCACCGGGGTGGGGAACCGAGAATGCCGTCAGGGACAACACCAGGTCGGGTCTACGGCCTGCGGTGACCCACGCGATGTTCGCTCCCCAGTCGTGCCCCACCAGGTGCACTGGAGTCCCGATTCTGTCGATGAGAGCGACGACGTCGGCCACCAGTGCTCCGACACGATAGTCGCGACGCCGTGTCGGCCGGGCTCGCGGTGAGTACCCGCGCTGATCCGGTGCAACAGTGCGGAAACCGGCGTCGTTCAGGATCGCCATCACTGCGGACCACGACGACGCTCGCTCGGGAAAACCGTGCAGCAGCAACACAACCGGGCCGTCGAGAGGCCCCTGATCGAGGACGTCGAACACCAGTCCTTCGTGGGCGTACTCGGTGATTCGCTCCACCGCGGAGCCGCCCGTCAGCATGTGCTGGGCACCGACTGGCCGGCAAACACTGCGGCCAGGAACTGCATCGCCGCTTCGTCGCTCACGTCGTGGCCTTGCTCCGGCTGTTCCTGCGCGACGACCGAATCGCCCAGAGCACATGCCCTTTCGACGCCGTCCGCAGTCCACTGCGGCAACACGATGTCGTCCTTTGCGCCGTAGGCCACGAACATCGGCACCTCGGTCCTCACTTGCGGCAATGTGTAGCGTCCGACGACGTCGAGAAGCTTCTGCTCGGATTCGGCCGAGTCGGCGGCGAACTCGTCGGGTGCCATCGCCTGGACTGCCCGCGCCTTGCCTTCCGTGTCTCCACCCTGACAGGTGAGCAGCAGCTCGTTGTTGGCCTCGGCGACGCTACCGCTGTAGTCCTTCGGATCGAGTGCGGGGTCCACCTGCTGTGCGCCGTAGAGCAAGTACGGCAGCAGTTCCTTCTGCGGTGTGGTGAGGGTTCCGTCCATACCGGATCGGACGAAGGGCGTCAGGTCGGTCGGTGGTGAGAGCGATACCGAGCCGACGAGATCGAGTCCCTGGCCGTACGAGGCAGCCAGTTCGTTTGCAGCCCAGGCTGCTTGGCCACCCTGCGACAAGCCAACCGCGGCCCAGCGTGCGGACGTCTCGGGCAGTGCGGTGTGGGCTGCGCGGGCGGCGTCGATCATGTTGTTGCCGGAGGTTCGCGGTTCCAGGTACGGATGCGTTCCACCACCGGTGCCCAGGCCCTGATAGTCGGGGAGCACCGTGACGTAGCCGAGTTCGGTGAAGTCCTGGACCGCGAATTGGTAACCGAGCAGATCCGGATACAGGGTGGGTCCGCAGTCGGCCTGAACACCGGTGGTGCCGTGCCCGTAGACGACGATCGGCCAGCCGCCCACGGGTGCCGTGCCTGCCGGAACTGCCGCGACACCGGAGACGGCAGTCGGTGAACCGTCGACACCCGACGTCGACTCGTAGACGAAGCGGTACAGCGTGGCACCCGTGTCGGAGAGTTCGGTGGATCGCTCTCCGAAGTCCTCGGATTCGAGAACGGTGCCGGGCACACCGGTCAGCTCGTACTCGGGGGCCGGGGTTGTCGTCGAGGCCGTCGATGACGCCGCGACGGGTTGCGAGGGCGTCGAACTGCATCCCGCAGTCACGGCCAGCGCAAGGCAGCAGACGGCGGCGGACATCGAGCGGGAAAAGGAAAGCACAACGCGTGTCTACCAGAACGAGGTCACTGCCGGTCGACGGCTGGAGTTACGCATCACTGCGCTCAGTGGAATTCGGACAGAATTTCGTTCGAGGCCTGCAGCGGAGCATGACCGTCGGGTACGACGCGGCGGCATCCGTCGAGTTCCACGGTCAGATTGCGTATGTTCGACGGCCAACCAGTCGCATATGTCGTCGTCGCCGTCCGCGTTGCCGAGATCGAGCAAGGCCCGGCAGGTGGCAAGTTCTCGATCGATATCCCGGTCTCGTCGGTGACGCCGACGTTGACTGTGCCGTCGAACAGGCAATACGTGTAGCCGATGGTCAGACCGGCGGCGGGATCAGTACCCACGACTGGGTCGGAATAATGAGGGGAGCAGCTCGACACACTGAGCCGGGGCCGTTCGAGAACTGGGTCGCGATATTCCACCACCTCCACCGATTCGAGTGCTCGGATTGCGTCGATCCCTTCTTGTTTCGGGAGGCCGCATTCTCCGATGGGAACAGACGGTTCCATCGCTCGGCCCTGTGCGTCTTCGAGCCAAAGCTGCTCGGGCTCAGCGATGCTGTAGGTCGGACACAGGTCCACAGTCAGTGCGCGTTCGGACGGCTCGTTCAGCAGACGTAGCGCGGTGGAGAGGTCTCCCGCTCGGCGTAGTTCGCGGTAGACGACGGTCCCATCGGACTCGACGGTGTCGCCGCCTTCGCACATGACCGCGGTTACCGGCACAAAATCGTCTGGAATCGTGCCTGGGATCGGCCGATCGACAGCTGGGGTCGGTCGGTCGACTTGCTGGGGAACCTGGCATCGGAATGCGTCCGCCGAGCCGATCTCGGCGACAGGGCGTGCGGGTCCGAGCGAGGTCGGTGAGCCGCAGCTGACGGCAGTGATCGCGACGAGCATCGCTCCCACGAGCCATCTCCGGGTCATCGGCTCACGCTAGTCGTCAATGAAGAAAATCGGGTGCAGTGGACCGCGCTCAGCGCTGCTGATTGCACCCTTGCGATCCAAGGTGTGAGTACCAGGCCGGGAGCTCGGGGAGTCGGCAGACGTTCGCGGCCTCGTCGAGGACGCCGAGCATCGGCACCGGAAGCCGACCCCGGGGGCTGCGGCGCGCGACGCGCTGGGCGGCGTCGATGATCGACCCGATCAACGCCGTCGTCAGCGCCGACGACGAATCGGGGCCTTCCTTCGACAACGCATACAGCGTGTCGGTGCTGGTGACGAAGTCTTCGACCACGAATTCGCGCACCGATCCACCGACCTTGGTGTCCGGTGCGCCCTCGACGGAGATGTCGCGGCGATTCGGTGGAAGAACCGACATCGCGTAGGCCTGCTCCTCGAGCAGGCCGATGAACCGACGAGCCATGTCGTACAGGCCATCTCGCTGGCGCGGGTTGAGTTCGCTGGAGGACTTGAGCCGGTTGGCGATGATGTGGTGGCCGTGGACCTCGAGCAGCCGCTGGGGAAGTTCGTTCGCCTCGTCGGAGAGCCAGCCGTAGACGTGCAACAGATCCCCGTCCGCACACGCCGCTGCGAGCATCATCTGCGCCAACAACTCTTGCGCTCCGCCGTCGAAGTAGGCATCGACGCGAGCCGAATCGTCCTTCGATGCGGCAGCAAAGTAGGAGGCCAGTTTGCGGGCGTCCATGATCGTCTCGATCGCGCGCAGCGGGTTCCACCAGATTGTGGCCACCGTGGCGTACCCGATCTTCAAGTGATCGGCGAGCAACCTCGAACTCCGATGCGTGACGACGTATTTCGCCGGTTGGGGCGTCAACGTCACCGAGATCAAATTCTCGCGATCGAGGATCCGGGGCCGGCCTTCGTCGTCGTCGATCGCACCCACTTCTCTAGCTGGGCACGGCCGGTACCGGCGATCATCAACGGTGCTACGCGCATAACTAGTTTGACCGAACAGCACCGCCCAACTACTTCAGGCGCGCCCCACTAGGTCCGAGTCGATCGCGCTGTGGGCCGTCCAGGCTATTTACCGAACAGTCATGCGTCGGTTGCAGAGCCGGTGAATCACTCGTCCATAGGTTGACCCGCCTGCTAGCCCGATCTATTTCGATTCGACTCAGGTGGTGACTGGGCGAAGTCCGTCGAGAATCACGCCCAACAAGGCCTTGCCTTGGGGACTGTCGGCGCGGACCTGGGCGCTGCGCGCAGCATGTGCGAGGCCACATACGAGTAACAAGACTGTGGTCGCATTGACGTCCGCTCTCAAATAGCCATGAGCAGCAGCATGATTCATCAACTGTTCCAGCTGCCCCAGTAGGTCGTTCCGCACGGCACGTGTTTCCGCGAGCGCTGGAACGGCGCGCGCTGTCACCCTCTCGAAGAGAGCGTCCTCGGTGAGAAGAGTGAAATGCGCGGTCAGCACTTGTACGAGTCCGTCCTGACCGGCGTTACGGAAAATGTCGCCCAACTCCTCGAACCTACGCAGAACAACGGCCTCCTCCAGCCCATCCACAGTTGCGAAGTGCCGATACACAGTCCCGACGCCCACATCTGCAGCACGTGCAATCGCATTGAAAGCTAGCAACTCTCCGCGGTCGGTGAGTTCGCGGGCGGCCTCCACGATACGCGCGCGATTGCGCGCGGCGTCTTTACGTGTATCGGTCATCCCCCGAGCGTAGCGGATTGAGCATCCAATAGGATAGATTATCGAATCGGATAGTTAATCCGTATCTAGCGTTCCGGAAGGACGACCATGACTGCCACCTCTCGACCCCTTGCTGTTGTAACTGGAGCCAGTTCCGGAATTGGCGCGCAGTTCGCCCGCCGCTATGCCAGTGAAGGCTTTGACCTCGTGCTCGTCGCACGGTCAGGCCCGACGTTGAAGGAGTTGGCCGATCAGCTGGAGGTGAAGCACGGAGTGACTGTGGACGTCCGGACCGCTGATCTAGCCGACGCTTCGGACGTCGCGTCGCTCGCTGCCATGCTCGAGAACGAGTTGCCGCGCCTGGACCACCTCGTGAACTGCGCGGGATCGGCCCCTGAAGGCGATCTGTATCGCGCCGACGAAGGAGCGTTGCGGCAGATGATAGATCTCAACGTCACCGCTCTCACACTGTTGACGCGTGCCGCGATCATTCGGATGCGTGCACAGCGCGAGGGCACCATCATCAACATCGCAAGCGGTGCCGCGTACCAGCCGACACCGCACATGGGAGCGTACGGAGCAACGAAGTCATACGTCCTCATGTTCACCGAGGCGATGTACGAGGAGAATCTCGACCACGGATTACGTATCTTCGCTGTCGCTCCGGGTGATACCGATACCCCGATGAACCCGGGCTCAGGCAAGGGCAAACGCACGCCCGACCAGGTAGTAGACACAGCGTGGAAAGCGATGCCGGGCAGAAAGCCATCGGTCGTAGACGGTCGTCAGAACGGGATATTGGCGTTCGCGTCCTCGCGGTTGCTCTCCAGGCGTTCGAGATTGCGGTCAGCTGAGAAGATGATGCGTCACAAGGCATGAGCAACCGAACGACCTTGTGTAGCTTCACCCGCAGGCAATGGCCACGAGATCAGCGAGTGTGGCGCGTTCGGGACTCCGGCTTTGGTTGACATCTAATCCGTGAGGATCGCTCCTCACGGATTGAAGGGTGTTGCCAATGCCGAAAGCATTTCCCGAGGAGTTCCGCCGCGGCGTCATCGCCGTCGCACGCAAGGGCGAGGCTCCGCTGCGCCAGATCGCGAAGGACTTCGGAATCTCCGGAGGATGTCTGCATCGCTGGCTCAAGATTGCTGATCGTGAAGACGGCGTTGCCCGCGGCGGCGGGCAGAACCCTGGTGACGATTCCGCTGAGCTGCGAGAGTTGAGAAAGCGCAACCGACTGCTCGAGCAGGAGAAAGACGTTCTGCGGCGAGCTGAGGCCTATCTGAGTTGGGACATACTCCCAAAATGATTTACCCGCTGGCCCTCGACCTTGCTGCCGACGGAGTACCCGCCACAGTGACCTGCCGGGTGCTCGGATTCTCTACCCAAGCGTTCTACAAATGGAAGAAGCAGCCAGTAACACAACGGGATTGGGACGACGCGCACCTGATCCACGCAGCGCGTTCCATCCACGGCGAAGACCCTGCGTTCGGGTACCGGTTCATCGCCGACGAGCTGCCCGACCACGGCATCACCGCCGGAGAGAACCGGGTCGCGCGGTTGTGCTCACAAGAACGCATCTGGTCCGTGTTCTTTAAGAAGCGCGGCCTGAACCGAAAAGCGGGACCGGCGGTCCACGACGATCTCGTGGACCGCCAGTTCACCGCACAGACCGCGGACGAGCTGTGGCTGACCGACATCACCGAACACCGCACAGACGAAGGCAAACTGTATCCCAGCGCGATCAAGGACGTGTGGTCGAACAGGATCGTCGGATATTCGATCAACTCCAGGATGAAAGCGTCGCTGGCCGTGTCCGCGTTGAACAACGCTGTCGTTCAACGCGAGGCGGCCGGCACATTGTCACTCGGACCGAGGTAGACCAGTGTCATTCTCGCAAGTTCTTTCATGCGTTGTCTCACAATGGTTTACGCGGATCGATGGATCGTGTCGGTGCATGCGGTGATAACGCCGCGATGGAGTCCTTCTTCGCACTCCTGCAGAAGAACATTCTCGACCGTCAACGATGGATCGAGTTTGAGACAATCAACCGGACCGCACACACGGCCTGAATCACTCAACGCCACGAGTCAACCGAAGTGGGGGCAGTCCCGGCTGTCTGAGCCCGCCCCTAGTATGTCGTGATGCCTTCGCGCCGCCCCGATCCCGCTGCACAGATCGTGTTCGACGCCTACCAACGCACCACTGGCCCAGTGGCCTTCCTGGATGAGTCGTATCAGGCTCCAGACGGTGTCGCTACACACCGGGACACCTTCTATGTGTTCACCGCCGTCATCGTCGAACTTGACGCGATGGATGAGCTACGGGTGGGCATCGAGGACATCGCCGACGGAACCTACTGGCACACCACGAAAGCGCTGCAAACCTCATCTGGAATCGACCAGACCCGCGACATGCTCGACTTCCTCGCCGACGGGCACGAAGCATGTGTGATCGCGCATCAAATCCCAGTCGGAGCCGAAGACACCGACGCTCAGACCGCGCGGACCGCCTGCTATCGCCAGCTCGCGATCCAACTCGGAGCCGGCCGCGACGATGTCCGGCCAGCCATCGATCTGTTCGTGCTGGAGGAACGCAATCAGAGCAACTTCCGCAACAAGGACAAGGCTGACCACAAAGCCTTGGTGTCCGAGGAAAAGATCCCCCGCAACACCCGCCTCCTGTCGACGTCACCGCGCCACGAGCACCTGCTGTGGCTGCCCGACCTGTGCTTTACGACAGGCTCGCGCCGAGGGGGAGCGGCAGGTTGCAGCCCTGGCCGAACTCCAGGATCCTCTGCCGCCGCTGGTCGGTGCTGCGATTTCCGGGTGGACCGGATTTCTCGACCGAACAGCCGACACGTTCTTCGACAACTCGCACGTCGACCTCGACGAGTTGGTTGCGTTGATCGTCGACGCATTCGAGGCGGTCACCGATTCTGCGACTCGGAGAAGCACCCCACCTCGGTGATCAGGACGACCAGAAAGCGTGGCCGCTGCACTGCGAAACTGCGCAGAATGCTCAAAGTGATCGACTCCTATTGCGCAGGCCGTGAGCCTCTGGTCGACTGACGCCGGTTGCATCACCGACGCGACTGATTCGGCGCTTCGTAATCCGAACGCTTGCCTCAGGGAAAGACGGGACCCCATCCGGTCCCGTCTCTCCCATTCGATGCACTCTTTCGTCGCCTATCTCAGGAGTGTCCGCCATGACCAGCCTCAGTCCGACCACCGGCAATTCGACCGACGGGGATTCGGCCGCCGGTGGGCGCGAGACTCTGCACGACATTTCCGAGCGGGTGCTGTGGCTGTCGACATCGATGATCCACCACGCCAACCGAATCCGGCCCAATCCGACGGGGCTCAAGGTGGGCGGGCACCAGGCTTCGTGCGCGTCGATGGTCACCATCATGACCTCGCTGTGGTTCGAGCAGCTCTGCGCCGGCGACCGAGTGTCGGTCAAGCCGCACGCGTCGCCGGTGCTGCACGCCATCAACTACCTTCTCGGTGAGCTGGACGAGAAATACCTGACGACGCTGCGTTCGTACGGCGGTCTGCAGTCCTACCCCTCGCGCGCGAAGGATCCCGATACCGTCGACTACTCGACGGGGTCGGTGGGTATCGGTGCGACGGCACCTATTTGGGATGCGATGTCGCGTCGTTTCGTCGACTCGGCCTTCGGCGAAGCATCCAGCGCGACGCGTCCGTTCCAGGGACGGCAGTACTCCCTCGTCGGAGACGCCGAGCTCGACGAGGGGGCCGTCTGGGAGGCCGTCATCGACCCCGGCATCGGCGAGCTGGGCGAGATCGTCTGGATCGTCGACCTCAATCGTCAGTCGCTCGACCGAGTGGTGCCGAACATCGCCGCGCGTCGCCTCGAGAAGATGTTCGACGCCGCAGGTTGGCAGGTCATCACCGTCAGGTTCGGGCGGTTGCTCGAGAACCTTTTCGCCCGCACCGGCGGGGACGCTCTGCGTCGACGCATCCTCGGCATGCCCAATCCCGAGTATCAGCGGTTGTTGCGTTGCTCGGCGTCCGAGCTGCGAGATCGGTTGCCCGGCAATGGTTCCGATGCCGCGGCGATCACCGAACTCATCGGCGACCTCGACGACGTGATGCTCACCGAGTCTATTCGCAACCTCGGTGGCCACGATCTCGACGCACTGCGAGAGGCCTACGCGCAGATCGACGACACCCGTCCTACAGTCATCATCGCCTACACGGTCAAAGGCTTCGGGCTCCCCACTCAGGGGCATCCACAGAACCATTCGTCGCTGTTGACAGTCGAGGAATATGTCTCTCTCGCAGACACTCTCGGCACGGACGCCGCCTCACCCTGGGGCCGCTTCGGCGACGCCAGTGCGGCCGCGCGTTTGTGCACCGAGGTCGCGGAACGTCTGCGCCGCGAGCCGGTCTCCATCAGCCGGCCGCCCGCAGTTCCCACCGACATCGGCCGTACTCCGAAGGGCACGGCAACGACGCAGGCCGCGCTGGGCCGCACCCTGATCGATCTGACCCGTGAGGCCCCTGATGCGGCACGTCGCGTCGTCACGGTCAGCCCCGACGTCAGCTCGACCACCAACCTCGGTGGTTGGGTCAACAAGGTCGGTGTCTGGTCGTCGGCCGAACGCCACGATTGGTTCGGCGACGACGCCGAGACGATCATGCACTGGCGCGAAGGACCCACCGGTCAACACATGGAACTCGGTATCGCAGAGACCAATCTGGTCGGTCTGATGGGCGAACTGGGCGCGACGTGGAGCCGGTGGGGTGAGCCGTTGTTCCCGATCGGGGTGATGTACGACCCGTTCGTCGAACGCGCCCTCGAACCGTGGTCGTACGGCATTTATGCCGGCGGACAATCCATCCTCGTCGGCACGCCGTCCGGGGTGACCCTGGCCGCGGAAGGTGGTGCGCACCAATCCATCAAGACGCCGTCGATCGGTCTGGAGCAGCCGGGGTGCATCTCGTACGAACCCGCCTTCGCTATCGACGTGGAGTGGACATTGCTCGCCAGTATCGCCAAGCTGGGCCGCCCCGACGGCACTTCGGCGTATCTGCGCCTGTCGACCCGCCCGGTCGATCAGACGTTGGCCGATGTGCCCAGCGATCCCGCGGCCCGCGAACGCAGGCGCAAGCAGGTGGTGGCCGGTGGCTACCCCCTCGTTCGACGTGACGGTGCCACCGTCACGATCGCGGCGATGGGTGCTCTCATGCCCGAAGCTCTCGATGCCGCAGCACGTTTGGAGCAGATAGGAATTCTGACGGACGTCCTGTGCATCACGAGCCCGGGCCAGCTCTATCGTGCCGTTCAGGCGCGGCAGGGGCATGGCGACGCGGAATCGTGGATTCTCGATCAGCTGCTGCCGGCCGATCGGGCGACGCCGCTGGTGACAGTGCTCGACGGCCATCCGCACACCCTGGCGTTCTTGGCCACTGTGAACCGTGTGGCGTCGACATCATTGGGCGTCAGCAACTTCGGTCAGGTGGGATCTCTGGACGAGGTGTACAAGCATCATCACATCGACACCGATTCGATCGTCGGCGCTGCCTTGGATGTCACCGGTCAGTAGCGCAGTCGAATACCGAGGCTCAGCTCGCAGCAGCCGGCGGTTCCGAGGGCAATCCCAGTCCTTCCCATCCACATGCTTCACAGCTGGCGTAGATGCGGTGGGTGGTCGGTGTCGTGCGCTGGTAAAGCCAGACGTTCTCGCCGAACGTGACGGCTGCGCAAGCGGGGCACACGCCTCGCCAATCGAAATTGATGCTGTAGGTGAGCACTCGGACTCGTTCCTGAAAGTCGACCGTCGTATGTCCTCGGTCCGAAGCGGTAGTCGAGGTTCGAGCTGCTAGCCGGTCGTTCGGGTAATCGGTGGATCAACCGAGAACGACGGTGCACCAGCGGGAAATATCCGCGTCGATGTGAGCCACGGTAGACCGCCTCAGGCACTTCCGATAGGGGCCTCGCGGATGTTTCGACGATCGAGGTTCGAGCTGTTATGCGGTGATTGCCTGCCGTTTGACACCCGGCGTACGGTTTGGAGTATCCGGTGAAGGTCATAGCCGTCGACAGGCCTCGTGCACGTCAACAGGTGTAATGACTGCACCATCTGGGATTTGATCCAATGACGGACCGACCATCCGAACGCCGTACGCCCGGCAGGGCCGTCGACGCAACGGCCGCAGCCGATTTCGACAAGGAAATTCTGTCAGCTCTGCCCGAACCTACCCGTCCTGCGGCCGCAGCAAGCTATTTTGCCGAGGACACCTTCGACGCTCTCGACGTCTTCCGTGGGCTGTTGCTCGAACACAGTCGATTCGAGACTCTCCTGCAAGGCCTGTGTGACCAGGTGGTTGCCGCGGTTCCTGGTGCGGATATGGCAGGGGTAACTCTGCTGCATCATAATTCGGAGAATCCGGCAACTGCGGCGTGCTCGGACGCGCGTGTGGTGGACATCGACGCCGATCAGTACAACGCCGACGAGGGCCCATGCCTCGAAGCCTCTCGAACCAACCGCATCGTCTGTGTTCGGGTCGACGAGGTTGCCGCCCGCTGGCCGACGTTCGCATCGAGGGTCGCCGACATCGGCGTGAAGAGCTACTTGTCTGCACCCTTGGCCGTGGACTCCGGGCATGCCGGATCGCTGAACATCTACAGCTTCGACGGCAGTGGTTTCAATGACATCGACGAGGTGCTGGTCAAGATGTTCGTGACGTCGGTGGAAGCGGCGGTGTGGAATTCACGACATGCGACCGAAGCGAGGAACGAAGTTGCCGGTCTTCGCCTGGCGATGAAGACCCGCGCGACAATCGAGCAGGCAAAAGGGATCCTGGCGGTAGTGCGTGGTTTTTCTCCTGACGCAGCGTTTGCCGCTCTGGTCGAACAGTCGCAGCGGGAGAACACCAGGGTGGCGGTGCTAGCGCAGCGGATCGTGACTGCGGTGGCGGGACGACGTCGATTCGGTGAGCCCTCGAAGGTGCGGCCTACGAAAAGCAATGACCGACGACCGACCGGCTAGGCGAGCGGCTGGGCTGTGGGGTCGATAGCTGCGTGAACTCCGCCGCTGTAGGACGTCGGAAGTGCTCGGCTGCACAGAGTTTCGGCTTCGTCGGCGGAGATTCCGAGTGCGCGGAGCACTCGCCGCGTGGTGCCGTCGACCGTCGCTTCTTCGTCACGATCGGGTTGCGCCAGTAGTAGTCGACCCATGGACAACAGGGCACCCGCCACCAGGGCGAGCGCAAGATCGGCGTCCTCGACGTCGAATCTTCCTTGTGCTGCGGCCGATTCGATGTCGCGACGCGAGCGCGGCGCGAGGCCCCCGGCGGCGGCCACCGCGGCGGCTTCGGAATTGAGCAACACGCGGCTCAGTTGCGGTTCGAGTCGGAACAGGCGGCCGGACAGCCGGAAGGATTGGGTGAATTTCTCCACCGGGTCCTCGAGGCCGACGGTGAGCGAGTCGAGGTAGTCGCCGATGGATTCGAGAGCGGAATCGATGGCCGCCTGCCACAGCTCTTCTTTGGTCTCGAAGTAGTTGTAGAAGGAACCGTTGCTGACGTCGGCGGCCTGCGTGATTTCGAGTACCGGTGCGTTCGTGTTCCCGCTGGCGAGTAGCCCTTGAGCGGCCCGGATCAGCGCAGCTCGGGTGTTCGCTTTTCGACGTTCGACTCGGTTGCCTTCGGCCACGGTCTACTCCTGCTCTGCGTTGTGAGTGAGGGCAGCCTATCGCGTACCGATGATGACGAATTCGTCAAAAAGCTTGACTGTGGGCGGTGTCATGGGTGACGATATCGTCAGTGTCCTGCAGGCGCAGGTTTCATCGTTTCTTCCGGCGGCACCGAAGGACCTCATGACATCGAACGCGACGATCCCGCAGTACCGCACCGATATCTACTCCACCGATGCGATCCTCGACCCGTACCCGCACTACGCGAGGCTGCGGGCGCTCGGCCCGGTGGTGTGGCTACCACGGCAGCAGGTGTTCGCCATCTCGCGCTATGCGGAGTGCAAGGCAGTACTGCTCGACGACGGAACGTTCATCTCGGGCGACGGTGTGGCGCTCAATCCCGTTGCCAATCGCCTGGGCCGTGGAACGACGCTCAACAGCGACGGCGACGAGCATGCAACCAAGCGTTCGGTGCTGGCTCATCGGCTCACTCCGAAGGCCGTGCGGAAAATGAAGGCCACCGTGGAGGAGAAGGCGGAAAGCATCGTCGACGCGGCACTGAAGAAGCGATCGGTCGACGGAGTGGACGATCTCGCGACGGCACTGCCTATGTCGATCGTCCCGGATCTCGTCGGGTGGCCGGAGGACGGCCGTGAAGACCTTCTCCGTTGGGCGGGAGCGACATTCGACTCTCTCGGTCCTGTCAATCGGAACTCGATCAAGGCCGCACGGGGTGCCAAGGAAATGCTTGCTTTCTCGCGGCGGGTGGTGCGAGAACGGTCGGTCATTCCGGGGAGTATGGGCGATGACGTTCTCAAAGCCGCCGACGAGAACAAGATCGAGAAGTCCGCGTGCCCTGCGCTCATGGTCGACTACCTCGGGCCCTCTCTCGACACCACTATCGGAGCGATCTCCGGTGCCCTCGATCTGTTCGCGCGACACCCCGATCAATGGCAGGCGATTCGGCAGAATCCTGATCTGATCCCCAATGCCGTCAACGAGGTTGTTCGATACGAGTCGCCGATCAGGGCTTTCTCGCGTCGAGCCGTGCGTGACGTCGAGCTCGACGGATCGCGCGTCCCGAAAGGCGCTCGCGTGTTGGTGGTCTACGCATCGGCGAATCGTGATGAGCGCGAATGGGATCGCCCCGACGACTTCGACATCACTCGCGATGCTGCGCGCCAACTCGGCTTCGGTTCCGGCGTACACGGATGTGCCGGGCAGGGTCTCGCGCGCCTGGAAGCGCAGACGATGCTGCGAGTACTCGCGCGGCGAGTGGATCGAATCGTCGCCACGGGAGCGCCGAAACGGGCCGTCAACAACGTCATTCATCGATACGAACAGTTGCCACTGGAATTGGTGGCGGGAGAAGGGACACAGCAATGAGAGTCGACGTCGACTGGGATCGGTGCGAGGGCCATGGCATCTGCGCCGAGCAGGCACCCAAGGTGTTCAGCCTCGATGACGAGGGCGAACTGCATTATGCGTTCGACGACAACGACATTCCCGACGAACTAGCGGCCTCGGCTCGGTCTGCGATCGGTGTGTGTCCGGTCGCGGCACTGCGAGAACAGGCGTGAGCTCTTCAGGCCGAAGGGTCGTCATCGTCGGAGACTCGATAGCCGGGTGCACGGCCGCCCGTGAACTACGCGCCCGCGGACACGACGGCCCGCTCACCATGATCGGTGCCGACGCGGACGGTTGCTACGCTCGGCCGCCGTTGTCGAAGCACGTTCTCAAAGGTGAAGCAGCCGAGGCGGAAACGTGGGACCTATCGGATCTCGACATCACCACGATCGCCGATCGCGCTGTATCTGTGGACACCACGCTAAGAACGGTCACCACGGCTGCCGGAATCGATGTTCCCTACGACGCTCTGATCGTGGCCACCGGAGCGGCCGCACGTCGCATCGGTGCTCGGGATCAAGCGGGCGAGTCGGTGTTGCGGACATTCGACGATGTTCGGGCGCTGCGCCCGAAGCTGGACGCGGCGCGTACAGCCATCGTCGTCGGTGCCGGCTTCCTCGGAATGGAGGTCGCCAGCGCCTGCGTTGCTCGCGGCATTGCCGTCACCGTCGTCGATGTCGATCCACCGTTGAAACGGCTGCTGGGTATCTACCTGTCCGACGCGATCGCCGCCAGGGCCGAGGCCGCGTCGGTCCAGTTTCTTCGAGCGGAGAGTCCGGTTTCGTTGGCGGGCAACCCCGTCATCGGGATCGAGGTCGCGGGCCGCACACTCGACGCCGATCTGGTGGTCACCTGTGCCGGCGATGTGCCCGAGACCGAATGGCTGGACGGCACCGGCATCGCGGATGCTCGTGGTGTCGCTATCGACGAGCGTTGCGCCACAGCACTTCCCGACGTGTTCGCTGCAGGCGACGTCGCCTACTCACGCAGCGGCTCTGGTCGAGCCCCGTTCTGGTCCAATGCCGTCGCGCAGGGCAAAGTTGCCGCGGCCTCCGCGCTCGGTCTCGAACCCACGTGCGCCCCCACCGACGATTATTTCTGGACCGAAATCCTGGGCCTGTCCATCAAAGTCGTCGGTCCACTCCCGTTGCAGGGAGAACCAACAGTCCTCGAAGGTTCGGTCGACGACGGATCGGCGCTGCTGCAGTGGAACCACGAGGACGGCCGCACCACCATCGTCGCCTACGGCATGAAGAAGGCCGTCGGACTGCTCCGACGGCTCGCCCGCGACAACGCCATTCCCACTACGTAAGGAATCAACTCATGGCTACTGCCTCCACACTCGTTCGCCGTCTCCCCGAGGCAGTTGGACTCGCCCGCGCGGCGATCGGTATTGCCCACATGGTTGCGCCCACCCGCGCCAACGAACTCCTCGCCGGACCCGATGCGGCGGTGGCGACCACGCGAGCTGCGGCCCGTACCTTCGGAATTCGTGAGATCTACATCGGTGGCGGACTTTACGCCGCAACTCGATATGCGCCGAAGGCAGTGCGCACACTGCTGCGCGCGGGCGTGGCTGTCGACGTCTGGGATACCGCGGCGTTCGCGCTCACCGCACACCTGCCGCAACGAACGAGAACAGCCGGCTGCGCAATCGCCGGAGGCTTTGTGATCGCCGGTGCGCTCGCACATCTGCAACTGGACCGGTAGTCGTCGATGGACAACATCGCGCGTGCCCTGCGAGCCGCGAGCATCAGTGCCGTGCGCTTCTACAACAGACTGGAAGTGACGGTGGCGCAGCCGGTTCCGGATACTCCGGTGCTGTTCGTCGCCAACCATGGGTTCGGTGGAATCATCGATCTCAACGTGTTCGCGTTCGCGGCCGCCTACGACGAACTCGCTGTCGACCGTGAATTGATCACGCTGACGCACCAGATCGCCTGGACGCTGCACGCCGAGAAGTTGATCGAGCCGTTCGGTGCCAGGCCCGCAAGCAAACAGACTGCACTCGATGCATTCGAGGCGGGCAGCAACGTCCTGGTGTTTCCTGGTGGCGACGTCGATGCGCTCAAGGCCTGGAAGCACCGGAACGAGATCCTCTTCTACGGGCGCACCGGGTACGCCCGGTTGGCGATGGAGGCGGGGGTGCCGATTGTCCCCGTGGTCACGGCCGGTGCCGGGGAGTCGTTGCTCGTATTGGGCAGCGGTAAGCGCCTGGCGAAGGCGCTGAGGTTGGACAAGGCGCTGAGGCTCAAGACGCTGCCACTGTCGGTGTCCATTCCCTGGGGCGTCAATCTCGGCATGGTCGGCCTGCTTCCGTACCTGCCGCTGCCCACCAAGCTAGAGACGTCGGTGCTCGCCCCCATGCGCCCCGATGTCGACGAGACGGCAGAGCAATTCGCGGGGCGAGTTCATTCGGCGATGCAAGCCGAGCTCGACGAACTGACGAGGGATCGACGGCCCGTCATCGGATGACACTGTGCGGGCCGGTGCTCGACGAGAATGTGCGGCGAGCGCAGGAAAGGCCGTAGGGTTGGGGTTGCGCCATCGACTCGGCGTCAACCATGGTTCAGCGAAGCCGAACCGACCTGAAGTACTCGAGGTCGAGAAGGTCGAGTTTCATGACCGACACACCTATCTACGACGCACTGCAGAAGTTTCTCGAACTCGACACCGGTGGCGGGGATCGGCACGTCGATGCCAAGGCGAAGGCATCGCCGGCAAAGCTGCCGGTGCGTGCCCCCTCACGGCACCGTCGGGACTGACGTCCGCGCGAGAGTCATAATCGGACCATGCGGTCGAAACGCAAGATCCTGGACGCGACGCTCGGGCTGATTGCCGAGTCCGGCTTCGAGGACGTCACCATCGCGGCGGTGGCACGTACTGCGGGCGTGACGAGGCAGACCGTGTATTCGATTTTCACCACCCGTGAGGACATGATCTCCGAGGCAATGGTGGGTCTGGTCGTCGAGGTCATCGGCGGGATACGGGCAAAAGCCGACCAGGCCGAGACGCCGACGGAGTTCGTGGTCGAGACAATCGTGGCTGCGCGCAACCTCATTCGCCGGGAACCGGTGCTCAACTCTTTGCTGCGTTCCGGCAACGCAAACCCTCTTTTCGACGCGGACATGATGCAGCGAGCCGAGCCGGTGGTACGTCAGTTCCTCGACGGATACAGCGAACGCAATCCGGGCTTCGATGTAGCGCAGTTCGACGGCATCGACGGCATGCTCGTGCGAATGGGTCTGTCGGTGATTCTCTTCGACGACCCGTCGATCCGCGAGGACGATGGTCTGCGTCACTACCTGCGTTCATGGCTGGTGCCGGTTCTGCCGTTTCAGTAAAACTTGACACTTACGCCCCCCTCTGTCTAGTTTTGCATCGCGTCCACACGTGACTCAGGTCTCGATGCGCGCTCTACACACCAGCTGGGGGATACGTGTCGAACTTGAACCGTCGGGCATTTCTGGGGGCAACTGCAGTTGCGGGCCTCGCCGCAGTATCGGGACCCGGCATGGCCCGGGCAACGTCTCGACCGCGCACCCAGGTTTCACTCACCCGCGAGGACCATCGCGTGGTGATCATCGGATCGGGGTTCGGCGGCGGCGTCGCCGCATTGCGCCTGGCCGAAGCAGGGGTGCCGGTACTGGTACTCGAGCGCGGAAGGCGTTGGAACACAGGGCCGAATGCGGACACGTTCCCCAACGCCACGTCACCGGACAAGCGCATGCTCTGGCACGGCTCCAGTCCCAACCTGTTCGGCAAGCCGGTTCCGTTCGATCCGTATGTCGGCCTGCTCGAGGCTGTTTCCGGGGACAACATGACGGCGCTGTGCGCCGCCGGTGTGGGCGGCGGATCCCTGATCTATCAGGGGATGACGCTGCAGCCATCGCAGCCGGTGTTCGAGGAGCATTTTCCGGTCGGGCTCGACTGGCCGACTCTGAACCGCGTGCACTACCCACGCGTGGCGCGAATGTTGCAGCTCGAGCAGGCCCCTGACGAATTGATCGATACGCCCAATTACCAAGCAGCTCGGGTGTTCGCGGCCAATGCGCGGCGAGTGGGCCTGCCGGTATCGAAGATCCCGATGCCGATCGACTGGAACTTCGCTCTCGACGAGACGCGCGGGGTGATGAAGCCGTCGTACACCGACGGCTCCGGGGCATTCGGAGTCAACAACGGCGGCAAGCATTCTGTCGATGTCACCTACATCGCAGCCGCCGAAGCGACGGGTCTGGCCATCGTGGCAACTCAACACGATGTCACCCACATCGAACGTGCCGCGGACGGGCGCTGGGTCGTCCATGTCGACCGAATCGACTCCGAAGGAACGGTTCTGGAGAACAAGATCCTCACCACCGGCGCGCTGATCATGGCCGCCGGAAGCCTCAACACCACCAAGCTGCTCGTTCGTGCCGGAGCGACCGGTGCCATCCCCGATCTGCCGGACGAGCTCGGGCAGGGCTGGGGTACCAACGCAGATCGCATCTACGTGTGGTCGAGCATCGAGCAGCAATTCGGTACACCGCAAGGGGGTCCGGTGGTGTTCGGCAGCCTGAACTGGGACGACCCGACCACGGCGCACACCGTCATCCAGGCGTCGATACCACCGTTGTCGTTCGACGCTCACAGCACGATGCTCGTCGGTTACGGAGTGAGCAGCGGTCGCGGGCATCTGGGATACGACTCGACGGCAGACCAGGTGCGATTGCACTGGCCGGCCAACGGCGACAGCGTCATTCAGGATGGCTCCATCGATCCGACGGTACGTCGCATCGCCGGTTCGGGCAGTCTTCTCACCGATACCAATGCGTTGTTCCCGTCCACGTGGCACGCGTTGGGTGGGGCCAACATGGGTGCGGTATGTGATCTCGACGGTCGCGTCCACGGCCAGCGGGGTCTGTACGTCCTCGACGGGGCGCTCATGCCCGGCACCACCGCAGCGTGCAACCCATCCATGACCATCGCCGCACTGGCCGAACGTGCGTTGGACAACATCGTCGCCGACGACATCGGCTCCTACATCTGATCCCACCAGAAAGAGACCGATGCATCTGTACCGCAACATGATCGGCGTCGCCGTCACCGCCGTGCTCGCGTCCTCGGCGACCGTGCTCGGAGCCTCGGCAGCGCACGCCGATTCCGTGGACGACTTCTATGTCCCTCCAGCCCAGGTGGTCGACGACCCAGGTGCCGTGTTGCGAACGCAGCCGATGTCGCTGTTCGCTGCGCTACCGAGTGTTGACGGGGGCTACCCCGTCCAGGCGCAGCGGGTGCTGTACACGTCACGGACGCAGGACGATACGCCGATGGGAGTGTCGGGCACGTTCACCGAGACCGAGGTGCCCTGGCGTGGAGCCGGCCCTCGGCCGACCGTGGTCGTCGCGCCGGGCACGGTGGGGCAGGCCGATCAGTGCGCGCCCTCGCGTGCGTTCCCGACGTCGATCAACGCTGTGGCGCAACCACTGTCGATCTCGTTCAACCAAGAGCTGCTGTCGTCGACGCTGTGGGGATCGATGGGTGCGAACGTCTTCGTCACCGACTACATCGGTTTGGGAACTCCCGGTGTGCACACCTACGTCAATCGAGTCGAGCAGGCTCATGCGGTTCTCGACGGCGCCCGCGCCGCGAACGAGCTCATCGGTGACGCAGACGCGCCGATCGGTATATGGGGCTACTCCCAGGGCGGTGGAGCGGCGGCCGCGGCGGCCGAACTCGCTTCGGGATACGCGCCGGATCTGAATGTGAAGGGCACCTGGGCCGGAGCGCCCACGGCGGACCTGCTCGAGGTGCTGAAGACCGTCGACGGAACGCTGATCGGAGGAGTGATCGGCTACGCCCTCAACGGTTTCGTCGAGCGTGACCCGAGCTTGCTGTCGCTGATCGACGAACGGCTCACCGATCATGGCAAAGCTGTTTTGAGTGATCTGTCGACGCAGTGCATCGGCGACACCATCCTGAAGTACCCGTTCCTGCGAACCGAATCGCTGACCGCGGACGGCAAGTCGATGCTCGAGAATTTGGGCACCATTCCGCAGGCGGGTCGTATCCTCGAGGCTCAGAGGATCGGTCGCAGTACTCCCAACGCACCGGTGCTGATCACCAGTGGACTCAACGACGACACGGTTCCGTACGGTCAGGCCCGGCAGTTGGCTCAGGATTGGTGTGGGCGGGGTGCCACGGTGGAGTTCCGAACCAATCCGTTGCCGCCGATCCTGCAGGGTGCAGTGTTGCCCAACCACTTCGGGCCGCAGTTGATCGACGGCTACGGCGGCGACGCCGCGGCGTTCCTGATGGACAGGTTCGCCGATGCCCCGATGGCATCATGCTCGGTGGACTGAGCGACCGCAGGCGACACGTCTATGGACAGCAGGTTGGGGATGTCCACGGCTGCAACCGGGCGCGACCACCAGTATCCCTGTCCACGAGCCGAACTCAGCGCCGCCACCGCACGTGCCTGCTCGGCAGTTTCGACACCTTCGACGGTGAAGTCGAGTTTCAGGTCCGTTGCGAGTAGGTGCAACGAGCGAATTATCGCGTCTCCTGCACGCGTGCCGAGCCGTCCGGTGACGGCTCTGTCCACCTTGAAGCCCGAGAGTCTGAACTCCAGGAGCCGTTCCAGACCGGACCATCCGGCACCCAGATCGTCGAGAACGATGCCGAAGCCCGCGTCGCGCAACTCGGCGACGAACCGGATATTGGACGGGTTGGCTGCGAACGAGACCGATTCGGTGATTTCCAGGACTACCGACTTGGGGTCGCATCCGGCGTCGTGGACGGTGGTGATCAATCGGTCCACGCAGTCGTGATGAGCGAAGTGCACGCCGGACAGATTGACATGCAGACGGAGGGAGCTTTCGCTGGGTAGCCAGGTCAACAGGTCGTGTAGGCCTTGGGTGAGCACTGCCAGATCGAGATCGATGATCAGTTCACTGGCCTCGATCCGGTCGAGGAACTTGTCGGGAGTCAGTAGCCCTCGGGTGGGGTGGTTCCACCGCACCAATGCCTCGACAGCGACGACTCGCCCGCTGTCGAGGTCCACGATCGGCTGGTACCAGGGTCTGATGTCCCCGTCCGAGATGGCTGCATCGAATTCGGCTGCACTGGCAGAATCCAGCGGTGAATACGAGCGGTCGCGGTGCGCAGAGAGTTGCTCCTGAACCGACCCGGCCAGCAGCGTCAGCAGGTGTTCGTGCGCCTCGGTCACCGGGTGGGGCTCGGTGTCGAATACGCAGAGTGTGCCGATGACCATGCCTTCTCGCCCCACGATCGGGATTCCGAGGTATGCCACGAGCCCGGCGTCCATAATCATCGCTCGTACCGTGTCGTCCGGCAGGGCGGACGAACCGGGAGTGCCCGCGTCCTCGACGGCGACGATCCTGCCTGCGTCCACGGTGTGCGCGCAGATGGTGTGGGCGCGGGGTATCACCGAGCCGGCACTGGACGGAAACCCGTGTTGCGCCAGCGTGTACTGCGAATCGCTGTCGGCGATGTTGATCATCGAGATGGGGAAACCCAATGCGACCGCGGTGAGCTGTGCGGCCGCGTCCAGAGCCGGTGTGAGAGAGGAAAAGTCCAGATAACGACGAGCGGAGTCACTTTGACGGCGTGCGGTCGACCGAAGCATCGTCGGGCCCCTCTCGATGCTCGTCGAGGACATTCCGGCCGCGCCGCTGCGTCTGCGAGCAGTGTTCTCATCGAACAGTAGCGAGGGGAGGCTCGCGGAGTCGGCCGGAGTGCAAAGATGCGCCGAAATATCGGAATTTTTACGGTGAACTGCGTGGTCGCGAGCCGCAGACATCGTGTATCCGATGGTTGTGCTCCACTCCTGGCCTCGGCTGCGGGGATTCCACGACCGGGGCTCAGGAGTGGAGCACCGTGCTCACACGCGCAGCCGACCCGACTAGCGCAGGCCGGCCGAGAAGCTCTCCCTCTTGGACGCCTCGCGTGCCACCACGTCCTCGGCAGCGACGATGACGACGTCCACATCGGAGCTCTTCACGACAACCACGCCGTCTGCGTCGGCGACGATGACGTCACCGGGAGATACGACGACGCCTCCCAGCGCCACCGGCTCGTTCAGCCGTCCCGGCCCGTTCTTGTACGGCCCGGCCGGAGTGACGCTTCGGGCGAAGACGGGCAGGCCCAACTCGGCCAATGCGTCGGCGTCGCGTACGGCACCGTCGATGACGAAACCTGCAATGCCCAGTGATTTGGCGCGGATCCCGATGAGATCGCCGATGAGGGCGCGGGTGTCGTCGCCCGAGCCGTTGACGACGATGACGTCGCCGGGGCGGGCGTCGTCGAGAGCCTTGTGGATGTAGAGGTTGTCGCCCGATCGAGTCCAGACGGTGTAGGCCCGGCCGGTGACTGCTGCTCCGGCCCAGATGGGTCGCAGTCCGGCGATGATGCCGAAACGCTCCTGGGCATCGCCTACGTTGGCTGCGGGTACCCGAGAGAACCGGTCGATCATGTCGTCGGATACGGCAGTGGCGGAATAGGTTTCGGTACTCATGAGATCAATGCCTTTCAGGTGGCTTATTGCTGGTCGGCGAGCAGTTCGGCGATGATCGGTTCGATCTCGGTTTCGCGCTGTTCCCACAGGGTCGCGACGTCGGCCCCGGAGACCCAATCGGGCTGTGTCGCTGCGCCGGTCAGCTTCTCGGCCACGGTCGGGTCGGCCAGCGCGGTCTCGAGGGCGTTCTGCAGCGTGGTCATCGTCGCGTCCGGGGTGCCTGCGGGGGCGCTGATGGCGAAGTTGTTGGTCATGAACGGGGCGTCGTATCCCTCGCTCGCCAGCGTCGGTACATCGGGGATGAGCTTGTTTTGCTCCTCGGTGAGTACCGAGAGGATGTTCACCTCACCCGATGCGAACTGGCCGTAGAAGCTGGACACTCCGCCGAGGGCGAAGTCGGTTTCACCGGAGACCAGTGCCGAGATCTTGTCTGCACCACTGTTGTAGTGAACGATGTTGAAGTCCAGGCCCAGAGTGTCTTCGAGGGTACGGAGGTTGACGTGGTCGTCGCCGGCGCGGGAGTCGGTGCCCACCGTGATGGTGCCGGGGTTGGCCTTCACCGCATCGAACAGTTCGCCGATGTCTTCGTAGGGGCTGGACTTGTTGACCCCGATCACGATGTCGTTGGACGCGAACGAGCCGATGGGCGAAAAGCTTTCACGATCGAACCCGGCTTTCTTGCTCGGGTCCAGGTATCGCCCGAGGATCGACGGGATATTGGTGAAGCCGATGGTCTCGCCGTCCGGCTTGGAGTTGGCCAGGTAGTTCAGCCCGACGACCTGGCTGCCGCCTTCTTTGTTGACCACCTTGACCGGGACTCCCAGTTCGGCTTCCATGGCCGGGGCCATGATGCGGGCGAGGATGTCGTTGCCTGCGCCTGCGGCCGATGGGACGACCCATTCGACGGTGGCACCGTCGCGTGGGAAAGGCGCACCCGAATCGGTTGTGCCCCCGCTGCATCCGGCAATCAGCGCGGCAGTGGAGATGGCCGCGACGAAGATGGGGATTTTTCTCATGAGACGGGCTCCTTGATGGGGTGGTTCGCGGTGGCGCGGCGGGAGAGGATGCGAGCCAAGACGGGGCGCAGCATTCCGAACAGAACGGCTGCGATGAAGACGAGCAGAAGAACCTTGTTGATGGGGCCTTCGACGAAGACTCCGTAATCACCGCGGGACAGTGACAGTGAGCGTTGGAAGTTCTCCTCCAGCAGTGGTCCGAGGATCAGGGCGAGGACGAGAGGAGTGAGCGGAATCTTGGTGAGGTGGAACAGGTATCCGATGACACCTGCGCCGAGCATGATGAAGATGTCGAAGACGCTGCCGTTGATGCTGTAGACGCCCAGGAACATGAAGGCCAGGATCATCGCCATCAGGTAGTGGAACGGGATCTTCAGTACAGCAATCCACAGCCGAACCAGCGGCACGTTGAGGATCAGCAGGATGATGTTGCCGACGAGGAAGCTGGCGATGATGGTCCAGGCGACCTCGGGGTTGTCGCGGAACAACAGTGGGCCGGGGATCAGACCGTTGATGGTGAAGGCGCTGGCCATGATGGCGACGGTGGCGGAAGTGGGGATACCGAGGGTGAACAGTGGAATCATCGACGACAGTGCGAGCGCGTTGTTGGCCGCTTCCGGTCCGGCGACACCCTCGACGGCACCCTTACCGAATTGCCCGGGACGCTTGGTGAGCTTCTTCTCCATCGCGTAGGAAGCCAATGAAGTTGCGGCACCCGGAGATCCGGGGAGCAGTCCCATGAAGAAGCCGATGACCGAGCCGCGCATCGTGGGGCCTGCGGACCTGGTGATGTCCGTCTTGGTGGGCAGCAGCTTGCCGACGGCGAGTGGTCGTCGGCCGGCACCGCCCGCCGAGCGGGCCTGGATGAGGATCTCGGTCAGGCCGAAGCAGCCCATCACGACGGCCACGAGTGCGACGCCGTCGAACAGTTCCGGCATGCCGAAGGTGAATCGCTGGATGCCTTGGCCGGAGTCGATGCCCACCGACGCGATGGCCAGTCCGAGGCCGACGCTGATGAGCGCCTTGGCGGGGTTGTTGCCCGAGAAGCTGGTAATCAGCGCCATGCCGAGTAGGGCGACGAGAAACAGTTCGGGAGCACCGAATTCGAGTGCGAATCGGCTGAACGGGGCGACGACGACGAATCCGATGACGCCGACCAGTCCGCCGACGAACGATGCGAGTGCGGCGACGACGAGAGCGGGTCCGCCGCGTCCGCTCTTGGCCATTTCGTAGCCGTCGAGTGTGGTGGCGATGGACGACGCCTCACCCGGAATGCGTAGCAGCACAGCGGTGACGGTGCCTCCGAATGCGGCGCCGTACAGGATGGCGGCGAGCATGATCAGTGCCGTGGTGGCGTCGAGTCCGAAGGTGATCGGGATCAGCAGCGACACCGCAGCGGCCGGGCCGAAGCCGGGCAACACACCGACGAGCATGCCCAGCACGCAGCCGAGGAGTGCGAACAGCAGATGCGTCGGAGTGAGGACGTTGACGAAGCCTGCAATCAGATCGGGAAAGCCCATGACTCACAACCCCCAATCGGCGAGCAACGGAATGGAGGAAGCCGGCAGTGCCGTGCCGAGCCAGACGTCGAACACCAGCCGGGTGGCGAATGTGGTCGCCACGGCGACGCCGACGGCGACCAGTGGAGTTCGCTTGCCCACGAACGTCAGTACGACGGCGAGCATCAACGCCATCGACAGGGTGTAGCCGAGGGTGGGGAGAACCAGTGCCGCTCCGGCGATCGCGGCCACGACCACTCCGATTCTGATCCAACCGGCGCGATCGGGCAGCTCGGCCTCGTCGCCGTCCTCCTCGTTGTCACTGGAGAGGAACGCGACGGCTGCCGACGTGGCGGGTTCGAGTTCCGGCTGGGGTGTCGAGGTGCGTGGTGCGCGGATGAGCTGGATCGCCCACATCGCACCGCCGAGGATCATGCCGAGGCCGCCCACCAAGGGCAGGAAACCCGCACCGACGCCGGGGTCGGCGGTGACGCCGTACCCGGTTGCCATGGTGACCGTCGCCAGGCCGACGACGAGGGAGTCGACTGTCGTGCGGTTGGCACAGAAGCTGGGATACAGCGGCTTCCCGGACTTGCGTGCCGATCTCGAACGCGACAACCCCGAACCCGCGACCGCATCGGCTCTGATGCGCAGCGATACCGGTCACGAACTGGCTGTCTTCGCGCGCGACGAGGCCCGTGCACTGGATCGGTTGTCGAGCTTCATTCCGCAAGAACAGCTGGTGGACATGGCGACCTCCATTCATCGGTCGCGGGTGGTCTATCTGTTCTCCAAGGCCGACGAACGCCCTGCCCTGGACATGCTTGCACGACGACTCCGCAGGCTCGGGTTGGTCGTCGTCGAGCTCGGCCTCGGGGGAAAGGATCTCGCCGAGCGGTTCGTCAGCTTCACCGAGGACTCCATCCTTATTGCGTTCGCACTGCGCGAGGCACCGTCTCAGCTGCCGGCGCTGGTTCGTGAAGCGGAACGACGCGGCGGCACGTCGATTCTGATCAGCGATGCGCCGGGATATCACTTCAGGCCGGCGCCGACGCATCTCCTCGTCGCGCAACGGGGAGACGATTCCGAGTACAACACTCTCATCATTCCCATCGCCATTGCGTACGCGCTGCAGTTGGCGATCTTCCACCTCGATCCCGATCGGTACGGGGCGGTGCGCGACGACATCAACGACGTGTCGAGGTTGGTCGGAGGAACCGACGAAATTCCTTTGCGCTGATGGCTTCTCGTGATTCCATTGCTCTGACCGTTCAGGCGACGACGGCGCAGGCCGGGTGGGTCGGTGTGCGGTTGATGATCGGCTATCGGGCGATCGCCGAGGGTGCCGACACTCGGACGCTTGCGGTGATCGCGGCACTGTTCGCTGCGCCCGCAGTATTGGCGGCCCTGCCGATCGGGCGCATCGCCGACAGGTTCGGCGGGCCGGTGGTGATCGTGTCGGGAATCGTGTTGTGCTCGATCGCAACCGGAGTACTCGTTGCGTTTTCGGCAATGTGGTCGTTGCTCGTGTGTACGGCCGCGTTCGGTCTGGGCAATCTGCTCATCATGATCGGGCAGCAGGCGTTCGTCGCACACGTCCACGTCGACGGCAAGAACGAAAGTGCTTTCGGCGCACTGACTGCCGCCGCGTCGATGGGCCAGTTGGTCGGGCCGCTCGCCGTGACGGCCGTCGCGTCGAGATTCGGCGGCGCGAGCGTCGAGAGTCCCAACACGACGGTAGGCATCCTCACTGCCGGGGCCTTCACCGCGGTAGCGCTCCCCACTGCCCTTTTCTTGATGCTCGGCCGCAACCACATTCGCGCACAGAAACCCGGCGAGGGGGAAGCGTCGGGGCTGAAATTGCTGAAGCTGCCGGGCATGTGGCAGTCGTTGACGGTCAGTGGTGCCGTGCTGGTGACGGTCGATCTGCTCTATGCCTTCGTGCCGGCGTGGGCCGTCGAGCGTGGGGTATCGGTGACGACGGTGGGCTGGCTGCTGGCGTTGCGTGCCGGGGTGTCGGTGGTCAGCCGAGTGGGGCTGGGCAGACTCGACGCGAAATTCGGTCGCACTGTGCTGCTCGATGTTTCGCTGGCGGCGGGCGCGATCGCTCTCGCCGTGCTGCCGTTCGTGCAGGCCGTGGGAGCAATAGGAGTCATGATCGCACTCGGAATCGCGTTGGGTATTCCCCAACCATTGACCATGTCGTGGGTGGTGTCGATCGTCCCGAAATCGACGCAGGGCGAGGCGTTGGGATTGCGGATGTCGGCCAACAGATCTGCGCAGATCCTCATCCCGCTGACGGTCGGTGCACTCGCCGGGCCCTTCGGGGTAACGGGCATTCTGCTCGGGAATGCCCTGGTGCTCGGGGGGTCGATCGTCGCGGCCTCCCACCCGCGGAGTCGAGGCTGAGCAACCCTCACATCTCGGGTTCCGGCCAGATGTGGAGCTCGAGATGTATCCGGGGTTCCTCGTCCGGGGCCGTGTAGCTATCGAACCATTGATCACGCCCACGGACATAGACTCGGATGCGGTAGTTGCCTACCGGTAGCGTGAACGGTGCGATGATCTCGCCGGTCGATCCATCCAGGAACATCTCGGGGTCCTCGCAGGAAAAGGTGCACTCCTGCATTTCTTCCCATGCCGCGCGCTCGGTGTTGGTCATCGGGGGCGCGAACGGTTCAATTCTTACCCTGGTGTGGACTTTGCCTCGTCCTCCCGCATCTATTACCGCCAGACCCGGCCCACCCGTCACGAGATTGGGCGGTTGTGGGAAGCGTTCAGTAGGAACGCCCTCCTGTTGTTGACAGAGTCAGGATCAAGGCTCCGGCCATCAAGTCCACATCCACGTCGATCACGTCGCTCATGTTCAGAACGTTACGGCTGCCGTCGGTCGCCGGTTTGAGGCAGTGTTCGTGCGAACGATGCGGACCTCGGGCTCAACGGAGACGAGACAACTCCTGGGTGACTTCAACGCCGCAGGTATGACGCAGACTCAAGCGCCGCGAGTCAGCATCTTGACGTGCGGTATTCCCGCTTCCAGGTACTGCTCTCCCACTCGAACGAATCCGAAGCGCCCGTACCAGTTTTCGAGGTGCGCCTGCGCGGAGATCTCGACCACCCCGGGGTATGCCGTCAGCGCTGCCTCGACAAGTTCGCCTGCATAGCCGCGTCCACGACCCGCAGCCGCGGTCGCGACGCGGCCTATGTGGACCGTGTCGTCGACGAGGACGCGAAGGGTGGCCAACACCTCTCCGTTCTCGTCCTGGATCCAGAACAACTCCGTCGTCGGAAGTAGGTCCACGCCATCGAGTTCCGCCTCGTCGACGATCTTCTGTTCGTGTACGAATACTTCGACCCGAAGCGCCATGATGCGGTACAGAGTGCTCGGGTCTACGCCTGCAAGCGGAGCATGGTGAAGATTCGACACGGAGGTCCATTCTTGGAGGGGTCATCGCCGAGCTCGCGCGCTCAGGGACAGCACAATCCTCGCATGTCAGAGTGTGAATACACGGATTCGAATCACTCAGTGTTGCGGGTTGTGTTCCTCTCGCAATATGCGTCCCTGCTCGACGGCCTGCGCATCTTTCTCGTCGTTCTTGTCCGAGACGCGGGTGTCGCGCGGCGGTAGTTGCAGTCGCTTCTCGGCGACGATTCCGGCTTGGAGTTGACGGCCACGTTCGAGTTCGGAATCCAGTTCGGCTCCGAACAGCAAGGCCAAGTTGGTGATCCACAGCCAGAGCAGGAACACGATGGCCCCGGCGAGGGAGCCGTAGGTCTTGTTGTAGCTCGAGAAGTTCGCGACGTAGAAGCCGAAGGCGACGGTGGCCAGAATCCATACAAAGATGCCGACGGCTGCACCGGTACTGATCCATCTGAACTTGGGCTGCTGCACATTCGGAGTCGCGTAGTACAGAAGCGCTACGGCGAGCACCACCACGATCAGGACCAACGGCCAGCGAGCAATGTTCCAGATCGTCAGTGCGGTGTCGCCGAGGCCGACGGCGTCGCCCACAGCTTTCGCCACGGGGCCGCTGATCGCGAGCATCACCGCGGCCAGAGCGATGAGGGTGAGAGCGATAAGCGTGACCAGGAGCATCACGGGACGCAGCTTCCAGATGGGCCTGCCCTCGTCCACCTCGTACATGCGATTCATCGCGCGGCCGAAAGCGCCGACATAGCCGGACGCAGACCACAGCGCACCGGCGATACCGATGACCAACGCAAAGCCCGCGGTGGGTGCCTGCACGAGTTGTTCGATCGGTTCGCGCAGGTTGTCGACCGCCGATTGGGGTCCGAGGTCGCCGACGATCTGCAGTACGCCGTCGACTGTCGCCTGTCCCTGCCCGAACACACCCAACAACGAGACGATGGCCAGAATCGCCGGGAACAACGACAGCACGGCGTAGTAGGTCAGCGCGGCCGCAAGATCGGTGCACTGATCTCGAGAGAATTCACGAGCCGTCTTCTTCAGGACGTAGATCCACGAGGGTTTGGTCAGATCGGCAGGTGAATCTGCCTTGCGCGGATCATCGGGGTCGGCTTCAGTGGGCGCTGGATCGGTTGCTTGGTCGGCCATTGTGAGCGCATACCCGGGCAGTGTCGATGAAAACAGAGGCGGTTGCGGCAAAAGTTGCAGAGCCGGCTACGTGGAGAGTCGACGCAGCGCTACCTGAGCAGCGTTGTATCCGCCCATTCCGTGTACTCCTCCTCCCGGAGGTGTTGCGGCAGAACAGATGTAGACGCCATCGATGCCGGTCCAGTATGGGTTGATGCTCACCCGCGGGCGCAGTGCCACCTGGCCCGGATCGTTCGAACCGGTGATGATGTCGCCGCCGACATAGTTGGGGTTGTAGGTCGGCATCTGGGTGGTCGATCGGACGAAGCGGGCCCTGATTCGCTTCCGGACACCTGGGGCGAAGCGTTCGATCTGGTCGATGATCACCTCGCTGGCGTCACCGGTGTATCCGTTGGGTACATGAGCGTAGGTCCAGATCGGGTGTATGTTGCCCTGCGACCGGGTGGGGTCGGCCAAGTACTGCTGGCCGAGCAGAATGAACGGCCGACGCGGCATCACTCCTCGATGGACGTCGCGTTCCGCAGCGGCAACTTCCTCGAAAGTTCCACCGAGATGGACTGTTCCGGCGCGTCGGGCGCTCTCGTTCGTCCACGGAATCCCGTCCTCGACGGCAAGGTCGAGCTTGAAAGCGCCTGGACCGTAACGCCATCGACGGTAGGGTCGTGCCACTCGCTTGGGGAGAGCATCGCCGGCGATATCGGCGATCGCGGTCGGTGACAGATCGAGCATGACGATGTCGCTCGTCGGAATCTGTTGCAGCCGAGTCACTCTGACGCCCGTCTCGACCTTCCCACCGTGCTCGGTCAATATCGAGACCAGCGCGTCGCTGATCGCCCGGGAGCCGCCTTCGGCCACCGGCCAGCCGTACTTGTGACCCGCGGCGATCATCATGACTCCGACGGCGGAGGTGGTGGGCCGAGTCAGTGGATACAGGGCGTGGGCCGCGACGCCCGAGAACGCCGCGCGCGCCTCGGGCGTCGTGAACCGGCGGGCGGTCAGCGACGCCGGTGCCAGCGCGTTGAGGCCGAACTTGGTCAACGTGATCGGGTGACGGGGCACGTGCAGCAGCGGCCGGAAGAAATCGGTGGTCAAGTCGTCGAATCGATCCGCCAAGGGTCCGAAGAATCGCTGCCAGGTAGCGCCGTCGATGCCGAGCCCGGCCGCGGTGTCAGTGATGGATCGGTGGATCACCCCGGCGCGGCCGTTGTCGAGGGGTTGAACGGCGGCTATTTCCGGGTGTTTCCACGTCAATCCGTGGGCTTCGAGGTCGAGGCTGTTGAAGAACGGCGATGCCGCTCCCACCGGGTGCACGGCCGAGCAGTCGTCGTGCAGCACCCCCGGCAGCGTCAGCTCGGAGGTTCGGGTGCCGCCGCCGACCTTGTCGGCCATCTCGAAGACCGTCACCTCGACACCGGCCATGGCCAGGGTGACCGCGGCCGCTAGACCGTTGGGCCCCGATCCGACGACTGTTGCTGTCGTCACCGTTGTCCCACAACGTCGGGCAGCGAGGTGACGGTGACGGGAATCGACCCCGTCTCGTCCAGCCACGACTGGCGGGTGATCATGTCGGACACTGCAACCGTTCCTTCCTCGATGACGCCGGTTGCGGCGTCGACGATCCGGTAGCTCTGAGTTCCTCGGTGCATCGGCTGCCCTTCGATCATGACCACCCGGATGTCGCCGTCGGCGAAATGGCACTTACGTTGCACAGCCTCCAGCAACTGTTGATTGTGCAGATGGCCTTCGCCGAAGTTCCAGCCTAGCAACGCGCCCGCCAGGAACTCGCCCTCCCGCACGACGTAGTCGTCGCGGTTGTCGACTGCTCTCGAAATCAGGCCCATGTGCGCCCGGCCGTGACTGTGCATCGACCGCCAGGCACTGAACTTCTGCATCATGAACTCGGCAGTGTCCTCGTCGTAGAGCTTCAACAGCTGAAACTTGGTCATGGGCGCGGACTTGACGATCTCCGCTTGCAGTCGCTCCTCGACACCGGGGCGCAGGATCCAGGTGTTGGTGGCCCAGTTTCCGGCGTAGTACCGCATGCCCATGAGGAACGAGATCCACTGCGGCTTGGTTCCTCCGACGATGATGCCGGCGACCAACGCGGCGACGATCAAGTACGGCCAGATGCTGGTGGCGTTCCATAGCGAGTACTCGCTGCCGGTGTAGTTGCCGAACAAGAACCACGCAGCTCCGATGACGAAGAGGTTCCATTCCAGGGGCACTCCGGCAGGGAAGGTCGAGAGGATGAACAGGTGGAAGATGGTCATGCCGATCAGCACCACGGTCGTCAGCGTCGAATTCATCGAGAAGATGAGGATGGCCGGCAGGATGTATTCGATGACGGTTCCCTGATGGGCGGCGATCTTCGCAAAGGTGGACGGCCGCATGTCGTCGGGGAAGTTGCGGTACAGCTTTCGCTTGATCCACGTGCTCGGCAGCAGCGGGCTGTTGGAGATCATCACGGCGACCACGAACGGGAAGTGGTGGTTGAGCTTGGATGTCGCAGCGCCCCACCAGATGGCCAGCATGATCAGCTTCAGCGCGATGATCATGTCCACGAAGGGGAACAGGAACGCGATCACCATGACGAGGTATTGATCCGAGCGGGCGGCCAAGAAGATCGTCTTGTCCCGCAGGCCGACGAGCGCCAGGAGCGCGATCACGGCTATCGGTACTGCCGGTGCGAGCATCCCGGCGCTGCCGATGCCACCGGCGACGCCGTCGGAGATCAGTCCCCAGATCAGCACGGCGAGCAATCCGGCGTACACGATCACGTCGCCGACGGTGCGGGTGTCACCGGATGTGAGTGGAATCTTGTTGGGCCACGGGGCGAGCCGCATCGTTCCGGGGCGGAGCCAATACGTGAAGCCACCGACGGGCGGAAAGAAGCGCATCGTCAACGGACCTGAGCCGCAACCGAAACCGAGAACCTCGAACAGCACCGTGAACAGTACGACCTTCTGGATCACGATCGGCTGGGTCCACCACGATCCGATCTCGGACAGTGTTCCCAGTCCGGGCGTCGAGGACGAGATGACCCACAGCGGGATCGCGACGTACGCGATCATCTTGAACACATAGAACAAATAGGCCCCGACGGGGGTACCGAAGCCGTACTCACCCCAGTGCTGAACCTGGATCTTCAGGCGTTCGAGCTGGGGGAGACGACGCCACTCCGCGAGGTCGATATCAGGCAGGGTTGGAGCTAGCAGACCCATGGTGAGTCCTTTCGGAACAAGTGATGTCGAGCGAGGGTGGGTTACGCGGAGGAGGCAGCAAGTCGCGTGCGCAGCGACGGTTTGTCGATCTTGCCGACCGGATTCTTGGGAACCTCGTCGACGATGATGACGTCGACGGGCCACTTGTACTTCGAGAGAGCGCTTTTGATGTGTTCGTCGATATCGGTCTCGGTGATGGTGGCGTCGGCGGTGAGCGAGACGAAGAGCACCGGCTCCTCACCTCTGACCTCGTGCGGCTGACCGACCACGGCCGCTTCGTATACGCCGGGGAGTTGGTAGACGACGTTCTCGATTTCCTTGGGGTAGATGTTCTCGCCGCCGCGGATGATCATGTCCTTGGCGCGGTCGACGAGCGTCAGGTATCCGTCCTCGTCGAGTCGGCCGATGTCGCCGGTCCGTAGCCAGCCGTCCTGAATGGTTTCGGCTGACTCCTCGGGTCGTCCGAGATAGCCGCGCATCACGTTGGCTCCCTTGACGAGAACCTCACCGGGGCGACCGTCGTCGATGGTGTCACCCTGCTCGTCGACGATTCGAATCTCTTGACCAGGCAGCGGAAGTCCGACGGTTCCCGGCTTGCGGGGGCCGTTCAGTGGGTTGACCGTCGATGCACAGGTGCCCTCGGACAGGCCGTAGCCCTCGACGACGGGTACGCCGAACCTGGCTTCGAATGCGGCCAGCAGTGCCGGGCTCGCCGGTGCCGCTCCGCAGACGGCATACCGCAGTGAGCTGGTATCAGGCACCACGGTGTCGGGGAGGTTGGCCAGCATCGCGTAGATGGTCGGCACGCCCGAGAAGGAGGTCGGTTTCGCCGCTTCGACTCGGTCGAAGAACGTCGACGGGTCGAACCGGCCGGCGATGGTGGCGCGCCCACCGGCGGCGAGGGGCGAAAGAATGCTCACCACAATGCCGTTGACATGGAACAGCGGCAGAATCAGCAGGCTGTGCTCGTCGGCGTCGAGCGAGAAGGCGTCGATGGACATCGACGTCATCGCGGTCAGGTTCGCATGATCGAGCATCACTCCCTTGGGTTTTCCCGTCGTGCCGCTGGTGTAGATCAGCAGAGCGAGATCGTTCGCGGTGGTCTGAACCGGGGCGTCGTTGAGCCCAGCCGCGTCCGGTTGTTCGGTGAGATCGGTCAACCGGGCGACGTCGGATGCGAGTTTCAGCTCCAGTTCCGGGGCAGTGACCGCCAATGCGGCGGAGCAATCGTCGAGCTGGAACCCGATCTCCTGCGCGGTCAACGAGGGGTTCACCGGTGTCGCAGTTGCACCGAGACGCCATGCGGCGAACAGTGAAATGACGAACTCGACTTGATTCGGCAGCATGATCGCCACTACATCCCCGTGGGATATTCCGCGGCCGGACAGCAACGCGGCCGCCGAACACACCGCGTCGTGGAACTCGCGATTCGACAGAGACACCCGGTCGTCGGCGATGGCGGGTGCGTCCGGAGCCGTCGAAGCACGAAGATCGATGAGGTCGGGCAGGTGCATGTGGGTCCTTCACTGGGTGGAATCGGTCGCCACAACGCTATGGATCCGGTGTGATGTAGGCCATATCTTCTGGCGATCAACTTCGCGGCAAGGGTTGTCTCGGGGAGACAATGCGCAGGCATCTTCGATCGGCCACTCCTGGGGTCTGAGACGGCCTATTGTCGATACCGTGCAACCGCCACCGACCGACGCCGGCACCGAGTCGGCCATCGACGCAGTCGTCGCGACCGTGATCGCCGAGATGAGTGCTCACTTGGTCGAGGAGTCACGCAACATTCGCGCCGTCCTCGAACGCGAGATTGCGGAGCTGGGCGGAGACACTCAGTTGGTGGAGCTCCTCGGAGCGAGCATCGAGGGCAACGTCGATACCGTCTTCCACGTCCTTCAGCACGGCATCACCACAGATCACCTGCATGCGCCCTCCGCTGCGATGGAATACGCCCGCAGGCTCGCTCAACATGCCATTCCGGTGACCGCCCTCGTGCGCGCCTACCGGCTCGGGCAGAGCACCCTGCTGGATCGGATCTTCGCGAGAATCCAGGCTTCACCGATCGATCCCGCTCTCGGACTGCAGGTCTCGCATCGAATTGTCTCGGTCAGCTCGGTGTACATCGACTGGATCTCCGAGCAGGTGGTCTCCGCGTACCAGGTCGAACACGAACGGTGGCTGGCCAACCGGAACAATGTGAGGGCAACTCAGATCCGAGAACTTCTGTCGACCGGAGGTCCAACGGATGATCGGCTGGCGACGAAACAGATCGGATACCAACTTGCGCAGCACCATTGCGCTGCGATTCTATGGACCGGTGAGCCCGAGTCGGAGCGAGACGGGCTGTCGTTACTCGAGCAACTGGCAGGCCGGATCTGCCAGTCGATAGACAATCGCCCGACGCCGCTGTTCGTGGCCGCCGACACCCTCAGTGCCTGGGTGTGGATTCCGTTGGGGAATCGACCGGACCGGTTGGATGTCAGCAACATTCGCGCCTCGCTCGGTGCGGACGATTTCGGAGATGCCCAGGTGGCATTGGGCACCGTGCAAGTCGGCAGTGCAGGATTCAGAACCTCACACCTTCAGGCACAGCACGCCAGGTCGATAGCAGCTCTCGCCGAGGGTGCGCGACGCACTGTGACCTCCTATGCCGATCCAGGTGTGGCCGTGAGTTCGCTCGTCGGTTCCGACCTGCCTCGTGCGCACGAATGGATCCGGACCACCCTCGGGCCGCTGGCTGACAATACCGAAGCGGCGCAACGCCTTCGGGACACACTGCGCACCTATTTCGATTGCCGATCGAGCCACAAGGCCACCGCACTCGCGCTGCATCTGCACTACAACACCGTGAAATATCGAGTCAAGAGCGCCGAGCAGATGCTCGGTCACCCGATCAACGAGAACAGATTCGACATCGAACAGGCACTGATGCTGCAGTCCTGGCTCGGCAGTGCGCCCGCCCAGACTCAGTCGTGATTGCGCTCGAGCGAGTCGGTCACTTGGAATCGGGGCCTTGTTCGACCTTCGTTCGCTGTTCGCCCCGTGTAGATTCCCGCGCATGGCATGTCGAATCAGTGAACTCGTCCTCGATTGTCGGGACCCCGAGGCCTTGGCGACGTTCTGGTGTGAGGTGTTGGACTTCGTCGTATTGGACAGGGAGGACGACGGTTCGGTGGAGATCGGTGCGCGCGACGGGTTCGGCGGCGCGCAGCCGACCATCATCCTCAGTCGCAGTGAGAATCCCGAAAAGGCGAAACCTCGACTGCACATCGACGTGAGCGCAACCGATCGGGATCAGGACGCCGAACTCGAACGACTCCTCACTCTCGGCGCGCGACGAGTGGAGATCGGTCAGACCGGCCAGGAGTCGTGGCACGTGTTGGCGGATCCTGAAGGTAACGAATTCTGTTTGCTGCGAACGCGACTCAGCCCGGTCTGAAACGAGGGTCTATCCACTGCAGCCGTCTTAACCTCACCACCTTCATGCGCGTAATCACTTCAGCATGTCGAGTATTCGCGGCAGGGCGTCGTCGACCGTTGCGGCAATGACGTCGTAATGAGTGGCACCGGGCACGGGCAGGTAGGTGACGTCGCGGGTGCCTCGTGCCACCAGTTCAGCGGCGAGGGCGGTCGTCAGCGCCGGAGGTACGACGGTGTCGGCCAGTCCCTGTTCGATGACCACCGGGCGCGTGTAACCGATGGTCGGCACCGAGAGGTAATCACGGAGAGCCGAGGCCATCACTGGGTCGGACAGCGATCGGGCCAGGAGTTGTTGCGGGGCAACGCCGATGACCTTCTCCCTGAGCTCGCTGATGCAACTGTCCTCTGCCTGTGCCAGGTAGTCGCGGCCCAGTTCGCTGAGGTAGCTGTTCACGTCGACGTCCGGCCGAGAGTCCCTGAGCCCGTGCAGGACGTAGATCAGGGTGGCGGTGATGTTGTCGAGTGGTGCGATCCGGGGAGTGGTGGGAGAGAGCAGAGGAACAACGGCCTCGAGGTTCGACGACGGTGCGAACGACATGACGCCGCGGAAGTCCGACGCTGATCCGTAGATATTCGCGCGAGCTCCCGTGGTGAGTGCGGCTGCGCCGCCCTGAGAGTGTCCGGCGGCGACCCAGGTGCGCGACAATTCGGGCAGTTCGTCCGCTGCCGCACCGACGATGTCGGTGACGGCGTTTGCCTCCGAGACGCTGTTCAGATAGCGGTGGGCATCCGTCGTTCCGAGTCCGATGTAGTCCGTGGAGACAACGGCCGTACCGCTCCGAAGAAGTTGGGTGAGCAGCGGCTTCGACAGTTCGACAGCCAACGGGTCCTCGGCGTCGCCGTCGTCCAGCGCTGTGCTCATGGCACACGAATCGCCAACGCCGACGGTGCCTTTGGCCCACGATACGACCGGCCACCCGCCCGGTGGGGGCGTGCCCGAGGGGAGGTAGATCTGTCCGCGGGCAATCGCAGGACGGCCGTGTTCGTCGGTGGTCGAGTAGGACAGCGCATAGCCCGCCGCGGCACCGTCGATCATTCGCGGAAGTACATCGATGGATGTGGCCGGCGCGGCATCGGCGATGGGGGTCAACAGTCCCGCGCCGCCGATCAGTGCCGCAGCTGTCGACACAATAACCGTAGAGCGAATCTTCATGTCTTCCTCCGGGTTCGACCATCGAGGAAGACCGCTCTGCCCGTGTCCGCCCCCAGCGGGGAAATATACAGGGTCGCGGCTGTAAACCTCGGGGTGCAAGGTCGATCGCTGAAGAGGGCAATAGAACGAGACCGAGTGTCCTCGTTCTGGCAGAATCAACAGCTACGCCGGGGTGCGGCCGGCGAACCGCGGGCAGTGATCGGTCACAAGCGAAGGACAACGAACACATGACGTCACCGTGAACAAACTCTCGACGGTGGTACTGCTGATCCTGTTGGGCGCAGCCGGGACGTTCAACGGAGTGTCGCTGACCTCGGACCCCACCGGTCGGTCGCTGGGCTTGAATGTCGGGATGCTCCCGTCATGGCACACCTGGGACTACCGCATCTCCGGGTTGTTCGTGCTGTTCTTTCTCGGTGTCGGACCGTTGATCTGCGTGGCGGCCGTGCTCGTCGACGCCTCCGAGGCTGCGGTGTACGTCGCGTGCGGGGGGCTGGTGACCATAGGGTGGGTGGTGTGGCAGATCGTCGTACTAGATATCGACGCGCCCCGCGCTCAAGTCCCCCTCACCGCGTTGGGGGTCGCGTTGATCGTCCTCGCGGCCGGCCAATTCCGCGCGCGTGCGCGCGATCGCAGCCGACAATAGAGTCAGAGGCCGACCGCGCCGAGCAGGGCTTCTCCTGGATCAGCGACCGCAACGACGGCAGCGATGAACAGCAGCGCCATCACGATCGTCATCACCGCGCCGAGCGAGCCGAGGGCGAAGAACATCCGACGGTGAGCACCGTCCGACGATCTGTAGCGTCGGAAGGCGATGACGGTTCCGGTAGCGACTACAGCGATCACCACGGCGGTAGCGACAATCACCGCCCAGTTGTAGTGCTCGACCTGTGTGAGCAGCTCGAGCAGTGGCGGCCTGGAGTCTCCGCTCCGCACACCGTTCTCGATCAGAGACTTCGCTGTCTGCCCGTCCGCGTTGTCAGCGGACAGCATCGGCAGCAGGGCGACTACGGGTGCCACCGTCGACTGGATGTTGAGCACAGCCAGAAACACCGAAAACAGTGACAGCACAGTCGTAGTGGTCGCAGCGATCATGTAACTTACGCCGGCCGACAGGGATCGCCGCCACAGAGTCGCCGCGAGCAGACCCAGAACCGCGGTCAGTAGCACCGAGATGACGATCTTGATCGCGTGCCACTCGAACCAGTAGTCCACCATCTCCGCCAGGCCGGGAGGGTAGGTGCGGACTCCGCTACCCCAGTATTCGACCAAGCCGCGGCCGAGCAACTCACTCATGACGGTTTGATCCTGGAATTGCGGATAGCGTCCGCGCAGCAACGCGGCCGGGCCCAGAACGAACGCGGCCACCAACGCTGCCCCGACACCTGCCAACGCAATGACCGACCAGCGGCTTCGGGTGACGGACACACTCATCGAACGAATCACGGGTGAGAGTCAATCACCGGGTACTCGAGAGCGCATCCATCTGCAGTACTAGATCTGACGAACGGGGTACCAGCTCAGGATTCGATGCTCGATTGCTGGATGCGCCGGACTCTGGCAATCGTCACCGCGGCCAGGATCACCCCAGCAACCGTGAGGAAGTCGGATTCGGTCAAACCTCTGTCCGCGTCGACTACGTACAACACTGGGCCTTCGATAGGGGCGTTGAAGAACAGCCACAGAATCGAGACGACCCCCAGCGATAGTGCAGCGGACCACGATGGCTTGGCCAGGGACCATGCGGCCGAGGCGAACACTGCGTTCATCAGAACCAGTGCGTGGAACGGATCGGTAGTCGGCACCGGTACATCATGACCGAATGCGGACGGTCAGACCCTAGTCTGGTTACGTGCACAACGAGGATCATCGCGAAGCCAACCGCGAACTTCTGGACTCGCTCCTGTCGGGAGTAGCCCTCGTTGTCGCAGGCGGCGTTGGAGCGTGATGTTGATGGCTGTCCTGCGGCGTCGATCTTCTGGGTTCCCGTCGCGGTTGCGCTCGAGTGTCGTTCTGCTCGGTCCCACTTTCGTCGCCGCGATCGCGTACGTGGACCCTGGAAATGTCGCCTCCAATGTCAGCGCGGGCGCACAATTCGGTTACCTTCTGGTGTGGGTGATCGTTGCCGCCAACGTCATGGCGGGTCTGGTTCAGTTTCTGTCCGCCAAGCTCGGCATCGTCACCGGGATGACGTTGCCCGAAGTTGTTCGTGACAGATCGAGCAGGCCTGTGCGACTTGCTTATTGGGGGCAGGCGGAGGTGGTCGCCATGGCGACCGACCTCGCCGAGGTCGTCGGCGGCGCGATTGCGTTGTATCTGTTGTTCGATCTGCCGCTTCTGGTCGGCGGGTTGATAACCGGAACCGTATCGATGCTGTTGCTGTTGGTGCAGGATCGACGCGGTCAACGCCCGTTCGAGTTCGTGATCCTGGGTTTGCTCGGTGTCATTGCGGTCGGATTCCTCGCCAGTGTCGTCGTGGAGCCGCCGTCCTTCAGCGCGGCCGCGGCGGGTTTGGTTCCGCGGTTCGACGGCGCGGAAAGCGTGCTGATCGCAGCAGCGATGCTCGGTGCGACGATCATGCCGCACGCGGTCTACCTGCATTCCGGCCTGGCTCGTGATCGACATGGGCATCCCGACGCAGGTCCGGTACGTCGGCGACTGCTGCGCATCACCCGGGTCGACGTCGGATTGGCGATGTTGTTGGCCGGTGCGGTGAACATGTCGATGTTGCTGCTGGCCGCCTCGACTCTCGGGGGCAAAGAGGGCGTGGATTCGATCGAGGGAGCTCATGCCGCGGTGGGCGAGACTCTGGGTCCGGTCGTCGCGCTGTTGTTCGCGTTGGGATTGCTCGCGTCCGGCTTGGCATCGACATCGGTGGGGGCATATGCCGGCGCGATGATCATGGACGGGCTGCTGCGCAAACGCATCCCGATCGTGGTGCGGCGACTGGTGACCCTGATTCCCGCACTCGCGGTCCTCGCCGCGGGGGTCGACCCCAGTCGGGCTCTCGTCGTCTCGCAAGTTGTGCTGTCCTTCGGAATTCCGTTCGCGTTGATCCCCCTGGTGCGGTTCACCTCCGACCGCACGTTGATGGGCGAGGACGTCAATCGCCGGGTGACCGCGTACGCGGCCTGGTTGATCGCAGCGGTCATCGTCACACTCAATGTCGCACTTATTTACCTGACGGTGGCCTGATCTCGGGTTTCCGCTCGATCGAACGCACGGCTACATGGTCGATGCTGGGAAGATTCGACCCCCGCACCACGTCGAATGCCATTGGACGCCAGTCGCAGCGGTGACCGTCCGTTCGGTCAAAGCTTCAGAGTGCGAGCGCGCCGTAGTGCGGCGGCGGCTGCCTGCTGTTCGTATGCGAACAGCAAGCCGTACGTGAAACCGTTCTCAGCGGGTCGGGTTCCCGCTGATGCTCCGAGGCGGCGAAGAAACTGTGCAGCGACCAAGCTGTCCTGGTGTTCGCCGAGGACTTCCTGCACGTGCTTGTACTGCCGAATCGTCGTCTTCGAGCGCTTCTTACCGGTCAGCGGGGTCGCCAGTTCCGAGGCGTACCGCGCACGCTTGAACGCTTTGCGGGCTCGGTGAAACACCTCGTCGTCGCCGATCTCGCTCCCGATCGCAGACTTCAGCCGGGTGCGGGCTTTCTTGCCGGCTTTGTTCGCCAGTGATGTCACCTTCCTGTGTGACAACGAAGGCACCGTGGAGTCAAGGGTGTCGAGCGCACTGATCAGCGCGGCGTACCGGTCGCCGGTGAGAACGGTATCGACATCAGCTCGGTAGGTGCGTTGCTCGGCAGCGAGCGTGGTCTCGATGTCGGCGGCCACGGGGCCGAGCACCCATTCGTCGGGGAGATCGGCTACAGCGTGCGCGAACCGATCCCGCTGCACTTCGTGATCGCGAACATGGCCGAGAATGCCTGCGTACCAGGATAGTTCCTGGTCGAGATGGGTGGCGACGCTCGGGTCGAAGGCATCGGTGAATACACGCAGGGTGCTGCGAAGTCGCCGAATGGCGACGCGCGTGGCGTGGATCGGATCCTCACCGCGCCGAAGCGCGGCATCGCCCTCTCGGATTGCGCTCGTCTGCTCTCGGACGTTCGCGGCAACCGGAGCCGAGTCAACGTCCCGATGTGATGTCGTGGAATTCGTCGATGTCTTCATCGGTATGGATGCCCCGAGTGCGTACCGATCGAAACCACCACGATCGAAACCAACGATGACGGCACTCCCGAAATTCGGGTCGCCCACTGTTCATCTTCCGGCCATCTTGTGGTTGCTTGCGGCGACCGCGCAGGTCGAGCGGCCGGGTGATACTGCATCCATGCCGCCGACGCCCGACAACCCGCACGAGCGAGATCGCATGCTCGCATTTGCTGTCCAGTGGATGCCGTACGGGGGTGGGGATGCCGAGGACATCATGGTCGCTTTCGGAGTTCCGCCGGAGACGTATTTCGGCAGGCTGCGGCACCTGCTGGCCGACCCTGCACAGTCCGCCGACCTCGACGCGCGGACCGTGGAAGCGTTGTTGCGCGTGTGTCGTGGTCGCCTCGAGCTCGGCGCAGTATCCGTTGGCCGACCAGGGGTCGGGCAATGACCGCCACGCCCATAGTGGGCACTGCCGCTGCATCGAGGCGGTTCACCGAGCATTCACTTGGGGTGGACTACTCATCCCGTTCTGGTGACTGGAAGATGAACACACCCAGCACAACACCGTCGACGCCGACCGCATCACGGAGGCAGCCCGACGGCTCCGATCGTGCGCAAGCGCAGGTCTTCGCTGCGATGCTGACCGCCGAAATCGAGACGGTGTCCGCGCTCGTCGACGAAGCCGAACAGTTCTCTCACAATGCCCGACGGGTCGGCCAGGGCAAGGCCCGGTTGTGGCACGAGGAGGAAGCCCGGTCGCAACGACGAATGTTGTACGAGTTGCATCGTCAGCTTGATGCCCTCACCAGGCGTTTCCCTGATTTGCCCGGCTGGATCAACGGTACGGACCGGAATGATTCGGTGCTTACGGTTGACCGCACCCCCTCACAGAGCGGATCGTTGAGATCATGACCACCACTACCGAACACGAGCACATCGACGCCGTCCGCGATCGCCTCTCAGCATTGTTTCCCGATGTCTCGCGTTCGGTGATCGACGAGACCATCGCCGCCGAGCACGCCCGTTTCGAGGGCAACTCCATCCGCGACTTCGTGCCCTTGTTCGTCGAGCGCAAGGCTCGCAAAGTGCTGCAGGCCAAGTAGCTGCCCGCAAAAAGGCGCTGTGACACGCCCGCGAAGGGGCCCTCGAATCACGGCTCGAGCACCGGATCTGAGTGTTCAGTATCGAGTCGAATGCGCGGGATGCCGCATGCAGAGTGCGATCGTGAACGACGATGTCCGCTTCGTTCCGTGGGGGGCTCTGGATGCTCTACGAACCCCGCACCACATCGAATGCCGGCTTGTGGCTGAAGTTCGAGCGCAGTAGTCCGTAGTTCTGCTCGGCATCGGCGGGGTCGGTTCCCGAGTCGCGCAGGGAGTGCACGAACACCGGGCCCACATAGGGCAGTGACGACGCCTTGGCCAGGCTCGAGCCGATGATTGCGGCCTGTGCATCCTCGGTGACGGCCATCGGCCCGTTGCCGGTGGGTGCGCCCAGTTCGGTGATCCAGATCTTCTTGCCACCGTCGCCGTTGGCCGCCATGGTGCCGTAGGCCTGATCGACCTGTGCCCATTGGCCGTTGGGATCGTTCTCGACGGTGAAGGGGAACGTATAAGGATGCAGCGCAACGGCATCCATGAATCCTCCTGCTCCTGCTGTGTACATCTGTTGCAGGAAGGTCACCGGCGCAACGGTCCAGGCTCCGAGGTTCACGGTGGTGGCCAACCCGGCGCTGAGCACGGTCGCTCCGGCGTCGGCGTTGTGGATCGCGGGGTATGCGGCGCGCAACAGGCCGGTGTAGCGGGCGGCGTCGACGGGTGCGAAGAAGGTGGGAATGTTGGGCTCGTTCCACACCTCGTAGCTGTCGACGCGATCGCCGAGGTGCGCCGCTGCCGCACCGGCGAATGCACCGAAGATATTGGGATCCAACGGAACTGCGCCAGGCAGCGGGGAGGCGACGCCACCCTGCGCCCAGCCGGGGGTTCCGCCCAGCACGGCCAGTACCGAGTAGCCCTGTGCCGTCGCGGCATTGATCACGCGATCGGTGTTGCCCCAGTCGAACACCCCCGGTGCTGTCTCGATTGCCGCCCAGTTCACGACCACCCGCACCCACGAGGCACCGATCTCGCGTCCGGCCCCGAGCTCGTTGTTCAGCGTGGCGTCGTCGAGCGTCAGGAATGGTGCTCCGCCGGTGAATCCGAGGTCGGCCGGTGCCGCATGCGCCACGGGTGACGACAGACCGACGGCGATCGTGGCGGCCGCGGCCACGGTGAGCAGACGTGAGCGGAGGGTCATGGCGATCATCCTAGGGTTCGTGTCAGCGGAGCACCGATCAGCGACTCCACGGTGGAGTGGGGGATGCGATCGTGCCAACGTGCGGTGTTCAGTTCGTAGATGCGCTCGCCCGCCTTGACGGCCGCGGTGCGATCGAGCAGGTAGCGGCGGCATTCGGCGACGAACTGCTCCTTGTCGTCGAAGGTGGGCAGCTCGAAGATCGAGTCCAGTGATCCGACGGCCGCGGAGGTTCCCACGACGGGTAGGCCTTTGCTCGCGGCGTCGAGGATCTTGACGCGGACGCCGCCGCCGGTGGCGACAGGGGCGATCAGGGCCCGGCAGGTGCCGAGGAATTCCTGCAGGTCGTCGACGAAGCCGAGGTCGCGAACTCCGGCCGGATACACGGGATCCTTGGCACCCGCGGCCTTCGCGCCGATGATGCACAGTTCGGCACCCTCGATGCCCGCGGAGATGGCCGGCCAGTACTCGAGAGCGATCTTGAAGGCCTCCTGGTTCGGTGGCCAGTCGCGAGTGCCCATGAACACCAGACGTTTTGCGGTCTCGGCCAGATTCAGCTGCGGCGCGGGCTCGAGGGTGAGGTCTATCCAGCGGGCGTCACGTACACCGTTGTCTCGGTACATCTGCGCCTCGTCGGCGTCGTACGTCCCGACGGCATCTGCTGCGCGGGCGACGCGAATCTCGTCGCGCAGGATGCGCGGTGCCTCGATGCGGCCGATCAACCCGCGCGTCACCTTCCATACCTGCGATTCGGTGTTGACGGTGTTGATCGCGAACGGTGACCCCAGTTTGGCCGAGCGCAGAAACGACTCGGCCATATAACTGTGTTCGGCCACATACACATCCGAGGTGGATGCGTCGATGGCATCACGAAAAGCGTCGACATCGTAGCGCCCGTGTACCACCGAGCGGGTCGGCCGAAGGGACTTCGCCAGCAAACCCACGTCTACCCTCGGCTTGGCAACGCGAACGACATCGGGAGCCGTATCGGTCTCCTTGGACAGGCAGATCGAGCGCACCTCGAAGGCCTCGCGGGCCAGCTGCATCATCAAGCGAGACAATGCGATGTCGCCACCGTGTTCGGTGACGGGGTCCTTGGACAACAGGAAAGTCGCGCGTCTCATTGCTTCACTTCTCCTTTCACCAAATCTTGTGGTGCCGCAGCGTGGTATAGGGCGCGCATGAACCAAACGAGGAGCACGGCATCGGTGATCACCGACGCCACTGCTGCGCCGACGGCACCGAAGGGGAACAGACACAACACGAGCACCATCTTCAGCGGTGCGAGTGTTGCGGCAGCCAGCACCCGCGTGCGGTCGCGATGCTGGAGGTACAGCACGGTGGTGAACACGTGGTTCATCACCCGCATCACCACGAACAGCGACATCACCACCAGGGCACCGGCAACCTGCGGGGACGCCGGAGTGAAGAACAGTACGAGTCCGGCTGCCAACAGCAGAGATCCAGCGGCACCGCCGAGAATCGCAGTGTGCTTCAACGCCGGACCGGCGCTGACCAATCCGTCTGCCGCGCGGAGCTTCTCGTGGAAGGTATTGCCGAAGGCTTGGCCGATGAAGGCCACGGCCCAGGCCGTCACCGCGGCGACGGAGTAGTAGCCGGCGATCGTGGAATCGGTGAGGAAGCCCAGCAGCAGCACGTCGCCTTGGATGTAGACCGCATTGGCGAGGTTCTCCGAGAACAGCATCGACATCTCGCGCCACGATCCGGGGATACGCGGTGCCGCGATCCGGCTCTGCAGCGCGGCCAGCACCGCGATGACGAAATAGGGCGCGGCGTAGAGCAGGCTTGCCACTGTCAACGACGGATCGGGGACGGCGAACAGGTATGCCGTCGCGAGCGCGATGGAGGTCGCTTGCCGAGTGGTGTCCAGGCGCTGGGTCAGATCAGGACGGCCGTCGCGCAATGCCCGGCTCTTGTAGGCATTGAAGACCAACTCGCCGCCGCCGATGACGAGAGCGAACCAGGCGATGTAGTTCACTTGAACCAGGCACAGACCGCCGACGATCAACACCGCACCGGCCAGCACACGAGTGGTGCGCTCGCCCAGAAACTCTCGCTCGCTCACACGGATGGAACGCACGGTGAACGGGTGATCCAATGGTGCTGCGAGGATCGCGGCGAGCGCGAACGCCATCGCGTACTGGCCGTAGTCGCTGATCCCCAACTTGGCGATCAGCGCGACGGTCCACAGCAGGCCGATTCCGCGCCCGCCGTAGGTCCACAGGGCGGCGACCCCGGCCTTGATCAGATTGCCGTTCATTTCGACCACACAGCCACGAAGTTCTCGGCCACCAGATAGGGAGCGTTGGCGCTGCGCAGGGTCTCCACTTCACGGCGGAGTCGGGTCAGCGCTTCCCGATCGGTCACGAGGCGAGCGGTGGCGTCGGCGATCTCGACGGTTCCGCCGGCGACAACCAGTGCACCACCGTCGGTTTCGGACAGCGCGCCTTCCTCGAGGCAGACAACCGGGGTCTGGTAGGCGATGGCACGGCTCACCGAGCCGGACGCAGGGAACGCGTCGCCGTAGATGGAGCGTTTACCGTAGGGCACCACGAGTGCGCGGATGGACGCGAAGAAGGCGTCCTCGTCCGGTCCATTCACCTCTCCGAGAATCTCGACTCCGTCCACGGGGTCGAGCAGTTCGGTTCCGCGTCCGGCGATGCGAATGGCAATGTCGTTCGGCAGACGGTCTCGAAGCTGCTGGAGCTGATCGAATCCTTTACCGCGGTAAACGAATCCGAACAGGCCGACGGCAAGGGGGCGATCCTCGGCCGGGGTGATGTCGGGGCGTTCGGGAACGAAATGCATCACTGCTTCTGCCGTCACGGCGGGGTAGCTGCGTTCCAGCGAGTCGGCACCGGAGCGGGTGAGCGCGAACAGTGTTCGACGTCCGACGACAGCGCGTTCCAACCGCCGCCACGCTGCCCGAAGTGGGTAGTGCAGGCCGTGATTGAGAACCTTCTTGCTTGCCAGGAATTTGGTGCGGGCAGGCCACCAGACGATGCCGGGTGGGTCGTGCACGGTCGCGGTCACCCGCGGGTTGCCGGTGAGACGAGCGGTCGCCCAGAACGGCATCACCGAGCCGCCGCTGAGTTCGCAGTGCACAACGGTCCTGCCTGGGTCGGCGTCGACGAGCTCCTGAATTGCTCGGCGGTGTTGCAGAATATCTCGTACCGAGTGCGACCCGGGCCCGTCATGGCGATATTCGATCACCTCGCCGAAGTGGGGACGCACGGCGTCTGCGAAATCGTCGGCATAGTCGCCTACCCCGCCCACTCCGGATCGAGGGGCGAGGTAGACGAGTCGGCAGTCGCGCAGAATCATCAGTAGAACAGCGGCCGATACTTCGGGCGGTAGGCGAGAGCCTTGGGATCGCGCATCGCGCGTACCTTGGCGGGAACTCCGGCGACCACTTCGAGTTCGCCCACGTCTCCGCGCACCATGGAGCAACCGCCGACGACCGCGCCGCGGCCCAGGGTCACGCCGCTGAGAAGCGTGCTGCGACTGGCGATCCACACGTAGTCGCCGATGACGCAGGGCTCGAGGATCGGGGTGAACTCCGGCGAATTGTGATCGTGGTAGCCGGCGATGATGTGGGTGTCACTGGCGATGACGACGTTGCTGCCGATCGTGATGCCTCCGCGGGCGTCGAGCATGCAGCGAAACCCGATGGAGCACGCGTCGCCGATGGTGAGACCCTCGGGATCGAGGATGGTGGTCCCACGGAAGATCGAGACGTCCTTGCCGATCGTCGCTCCGAACGCGCGCAGGAAGTTCTGCCGAATCCAGTGTGACGGAATGAAGGTCACGAACATGTTGAAGCCGAGCGTGCCAATGCGGTTGCGCAGCTTCCGCTTGAACGTGATGTCCTGCATCTTGTAGTTCGACACGTCGTAGATCTCGGGTTCCGCGTCGCCCACAGGCCGTTCCACCGCTGTCATGCTGCCATCTCCTCGCTCATGTCGAACTCCACCATCGCCTTGACGATCTGATCGAAGTCCTTGGTCGGTGCCCAGCCCAACAGGTCCCGGGCTTTGGTGGCGTCGCCCACCATTCTTGCCGAGTCGACGGGTCTGAGCATCTCGGAGTCCGTGCGAACGTGGTCACGCCAGTTCTCGATACCCACGGCAGCGAAGGCGGCGGCCACGAAGTCCTCGACGCTGTGAGCCCTGCCGGTTGCGACGACGAAGTCCTCGCCCTTGCCGTACTCGGCCATGGCGAGCATCGCGCTAACGTAGTCCGGCGCCCAACCCCAGTCGCGTTCGGACGCGAGGTTGCCGAGCTCCAGGGTGCTCCTGGTACCTCGGGAGATTGCCGCGACCGCCTTGGTGATCTTGCGAGTCACGAAGGTATCCGGTCGGCGGGGTGACTCGTGGTTGTAGAGGATGGCGTTCGTCGCTTCCAATCCGCGGGACCGGTACACCTCGACCATGTTGTGACTCAAGGCCTTGGATGCGCCGTAGGGCGAGGTCGGTGCGATGCGCGTGCCCTCGTTTTGCAGGGTGACTCCGGATCCGGCGAAGATTTCGGCGCTGGACGCGTTGACCACCATGACGCGTTTGCCCGACGCTTCCTGGTGGCTGAAGCAGGCATCGAGAAGTGCCGTTGCCGAGATGCCGTTGACCGCGGCGGTGAGTACCGGGTCGTTCCACGATCGCCACACCGACGAGATGCCGGCGAGGTGAAAGACGTAGTCGGGACTCGTGTCTCGGATCAGGACGGTTGCGGCTCCAGGTTCGGTGAGGTCGATGTCGTGCCGCTCGACGAGGGGGTCTGCCGATTCGCTGGGTGTGCCCGGTTTGGAGACGCCATGGACGGACCACCCGCGTTCGAGCAGGAGCTCGCACAGGTAGCTGCCGTCCTGCCCGGCCACTCCCGTGATCAGAGCAGTCGGAGTCTGTCCGGTGCTCACGCGATCTTTACAGCGGTGGGCGACTGTTCTGCGAGATCGTTGCGGACCATCATCGACACGAGCTCGGGGAAGGCAACCTTCGGCTTCCAGCCGAGGACGGCGTGCGCCTTGGAGGCATCTCCGACCAGCAGGTCGACTTCGGCGGGCCGGAAGAAGCGTGGGTCGATCTTGACGTAGGGCTCCCAGTCCTCGATGTCCACTGCGGCGAACGCGTGGTCGAGCAGTTCGCGAATCGAGTGGGTTTCACCGGTCGAGATGACGTAGTCGTCCGCCTGGTCCTGTTGCAGCATGAGGTACATCGCTTCGACGTAGTCGCCCGCGAAGCCCCAGTCGCGCTTGGCGTCGAGGTTTCCGAGGGAAATGTCGGTCTGCAGTCCCAATGCGATGCGGGCTACCGAGCGCGTGACCTTCCGGGTCACGAATTCGACTCCGCGGCGGGGGGATTCGTGGTTGAAGAGGATGCCGGAGCTGGCGTGCATGCCGTAGGACTCACGGTAGTTGATGGTCATGTAGTGCCCGTAGACCTTGGCGACGCCGTATGGCGAACGTGGCCACAGCAGGGTGTCCTCACGCTGGGGCACCTGCTGAACCTTGCCGAACATCTCCGAGCTCGATGCCTGGTAGAAGCGAACCTGCTTGCCCGAGACCTGCTCGTAGAGTCGGGTGCTCTCGAGCATGTTCAGCACGCCGCCACCGGTCACGTCGGTGGTCAGGCGCGCGTTCTCCCACGAATACGCCACGAAGGACACGGCTCCGAGGTTGTAGACCTCGTCGGGCGCTGCCACGGCGAATGCGCGCATCAGTCCGGACAGGTCGAGCAAGTCGCCGTGCAGTATTTCGACCTGGGGCAGCACCTGTTCGAGCATGGGTGCTTTCGGATTGTTCTGTCCGCGAAGCAGACCGAATACCCTGTAGCCCTTGCTCAGTAGCAGTTCGGCGAGGTAGAGGCCGTCTTGCCCGGTGATTCCGGTGATCAGTGCGCGCTTGGTCATCGCGACGCCGTCCTCTCGATTGGTGCCGCGTACATTTCTGTCACTGCGGCGATCAGTTCGGCCGCGAAGCGTTCTTCACTGAACTGCTCCACATGTGCCTGGATCTTCAGGGGTTCCCAGGTGGCTCGTTCGAGAGCAGCCACCGCGTCGCGAATCGAATCCGGTTGTGGTTGGTCGAAATACACCCCGGACACATTCTCCTCGACGGTGTCGAGGAAGCCGCCCCAGCGCAGTACAGCACTGGGCTTGCCGTGATAACCCGCTTCGATGGGGGTCAATCCGTAATCTTCATAGCTCGCGGCGATCAAACCGTTACAGCCCTGGTACAGCCAGCTCATCTGACCCGCGCTGAGGTCGCTGAGCATGAGCACGTTGTGGGGCGCGAGCTTTCGCAACCGATCCGCTTCGGGCCCGCGACCGACGACGATCAATTTGCGATCGGTGCCCGCGAACGCTGCCATCACCTTGTCGACGTTCTTGTACGGCAGCAGTCGTGAGATGCACAGGTAGTACTCGGATGCGCCGAGCCAGGCCGATGCTTCCGGGATCGACTGAGGTGGTGCGGTTTCGACCGTGAACGGTGCCGGCAGCACGGTGGACGGTATGCCGTACGCGTCGGTGATGCGCTGCTGCACCACGGTGGAGATGGCCAGGTAGCGGTCGGCCGAGAGCGCTGCTCGGTTGTCCCACTTGCGTAGTGGCCACGAGAGGAACTTCAGCGCAACGCGTTTGAGTGGGCTGCGGGATTCGCCCAGGTACATCTGAGACTCGTACAACCAACGAGCGGGCGAGTAGCAGTAGACGAGTTTGCGGCCGTTGGTGTGGAACCCGTGTGCCCAGCCGCTGGTGCTGGTGAGAACCACGTCGGCGTCGATCTCGATCGAGGACGAAGCGAACGGCAGCAGGGGGAGGGCCGCGCGGTGGTTCTTGCGCAGGAAGCCGATTCGGTTCAACGAGGACGGCCGGATGTCGAGGCCCGCGAACTCGGGGAACGTCGTCGACGGCTCGTAGAGGGTGGTGTAGACGGGCGCATCGGGAAACGCGCGGGCCATCGCGAGCACAACCTTCTCCGCGCCGCCGCGTTGCGTCAGGTAGTCGTGAGCGATCGCCACGCGAGGACCTGGTCGGTCGGTCATGCGACCGTCCTGTCGTCTCGCTGCACCCGGCACTCAGGCGTGAAAATGTCTGCGTTCATGAGCAACCCATCGTGTCGAACCATTCTCGAGCGGAGCTAAGGGGTCCCGAACACCGAATCGAACTCGGTGCGCAGCGCGCAATCGGAACGACGTGATGACAGCGTCCCCCGACGAGACGTACGAACAATCGACATGATCCTGCCACGAAGAGTCATTTGTTCGCTGTATATGAATATCCGCTATGCAGCCGAATTACCAGCGCCGAGTGAGATGGTTCACAGTGCAAAATAAATGACACGAATCGGGAAACCGTCTCTTCGCGCAGAGTTAACGTGACGGCAATGAATTGAATCGGATTTAGGCGGCGAGTTCGAAATGAGACGCAGAAAAAGGCACGGCGATACCAGTCCGATCGGTATGGGAATGTCGTTTCGGCGTCACCGTGTGACGGTTGTCCCCACCCACGGTGCCCACGAGATGGAGCCGTACTGGAATGTCACTTTCACGCCACCGCCGGGCTGAGGCAGCTCGTCGCTCGTCGCAGGTCCCAGGGTGGGATCCCAGGCCGCGAAGATGCCACCACCGATGTTGTGGGTGCCGCCGATGGCGGTGGAGAACACCCGTAGTCCGACCGGACTGTCGAAGTCCTGATAAGTGCCGTTGAACGACGTCGTGGGTAGATAGCCGGTGTAGCGCACCGCCTCTGCGACCGCACGCGGAACCGCTACGAAGCCGCTGGGCATCTCGTACAGCACGGCGTCCTGCCGGTACTGCGCCCATGTGTCACGGACCGGGAACACCGGGCCCAGTACCGCTCCCCAGCTGTTCGGGGCGGCCGCGAATCGGTTGTATTCGGCTGTGCGGGGAATGCCTTGTTGCAACAGGCCCATCAGTCCCCACAGGGCCGTCTTGGCACCCCAATTGGTCTCGAGCAGCCCGAACGTGTCCTCGGGGTCGCTGCTTCCGGTCACCTTGTCCCGCAGTGTGTAGAGAAAGATCGGTCCGGTGTACGGTAGCTCGCGCCATTTCTGAACGAAGTCGACGATCATCGCGTTCTGTTGGTCGTACGACACCGCGGAGGTGGGAACCCCGTACTCGGTAGCCCAGATCGTCTTGCTTCCATCACCCTTGGCAACCATCAGGTTGCGGATGTCCAGGATCTGTCGGGCTGGTGAATGGTCGACGTAGGGGCCTTCGGAGAACTTCAGCGAGTACTGGTACGGGTGGTAGGAAAACGCGTCGAAGTAGCCCTTGGCGCCAGCGGCGTACATCTGCGTGGCAAAAGTGACGGGGTTGATGTTGCCCCAGTAGTCCTCGGTCGCGCCCAGTACGCCACCGATCACGGTTGCAGCAGAGTCGGCTGCCTTGATCTTGGGGTAGGCGGCCTTGAGCAGGGCGGTGTAGCCCGCGGCGTCGGGTTGTGGTCCGTAGAACGCGACTCCGTTCGGCTCGTTCCAGATCTCGTAATCGGCCACTTTGCCCTTGTACCTTGCGGCGACTTTTCCGGCGAAATCACCGAATGCGGCCGGCGAGGCGGGACGGGTGTTGATGGGTTGGTTCACCGGCGAGGTGGCCCAAGCTGGGGTGTAGGCGATGATTCCCAGCATCGAGATATTGGCTGCTCGCAGCTTGTTCACCACGCGGTCGACGGGTGCCCAGTTCGGCTGCCCCTGGATGGGCTCGACGGTCGACCACGGGATGGCGATGCGCATGGACTTCACGCCTATGGCGGTGACGAATTGGACGGTGGTGTCCAATTCGGCGTCCGTGGACCAGAGCAGACCGCCGCCGTCCGAGATGCCGACACCGGGGGGTGTCGGGGCTGCTTGGGCCGGCGCTTGCGCGCCGAATGCAAGACCGGCAGCGACGATCATCGCTGTTGTCGCTGAAATCAATGTGCGAAAGCCACCACGAAAGTGAACCATCTCGAATTCTCTCCACCAGGGGGTCCGTGCCAACATTCGACGGGCCGGTTCGAGGAATCATTCCACTACAACTGCCGAATTGTGCAATTCACAACAAAAGGTCCGATGGTTATGAAACTGCGAGTGAAGTACTTTCCTGTGAAACCAAGCTTTTGGATTCTGTCGCGTCCGTAAGACCAGCCTGATGGTTGCTTCGAGTGGCCAATTCCCATGCATGGACCAGAAATACGAGCATTACCGAAAAGGCCATGGTCGTCGCCGGAATGGTAACCACCGGGAAGTCGAGTTGCAGCGCGACGATCGAGAAGCCGATGAAGGTGGCACCGTAGAAGCCCAACTCCCAGCGTCCCGATCGCATCAGCTTGTATCCGATGAATGCGCCGACGACGAGTATCGCGGCGAAGGCGAGTCCGGTCAGCAACCCACCGCGGTAGATGGTCAGCAGTGGGGAGTTCGCGACGTAGTTGACCTCGAAAGCGACCACCGGGTCGACGAATTCGGCCCGTCCCCACCCCAGCCCGAACATCCAGTGCCCTTGCATGAGCCGCGGGAATTCCACGAGGGCGTCACCGCGGGCACTCGAGCCTGCGTCCCCGCTACCGAACGACGAGAAGACGCGATTTCGTACGCTGGGCACTGCGAGAGCCCCGATGAACGCGGCTGCGAATGCGCCGATGATGGCCAGACGTTCTCGGGTCCGAAGTTGCTGGAACACGAACATCAGCATCACGCCGAACACCACCGAGAACAAGGCTGCCCGCGAGAGCGTCAGCACGATCGACAGGAACAGCAGCGCGGAGAGTGCGGTACGCAGGTAGCCGCGAAGCAGCAGGATGCACAGCATCAGCGCCAGCACGAAGCCGATTCCCGCCGCATTGGGGTCGACGTACGTTCCCGCCAGACGCACCGTCGTCGCGCCACCCGGGCTGTAGACGAATCGGTTGCTCTCCTCCTCGGTGCCGTAGCCCAGGACGGATAGGTAGCGAATGAGCTTTCCGGCGGGGTCGCCGACGAGGATGACCACTGCGAAGGCGGCGGCCGCCGAGGCGGCGTAGACGTAGATTCGGCCGAACAGCTTCAATTCGTCTCTGGGCATGCGCAGGAGACAGACGGCAACGAGCGTGGACACCAGCCACTTACCGAATTCGACGTAGTCGACCAGTGAGCCACTTGTGGCGACCAATGACAAAGTCGAGGTGACGAGCAGCGCAATGATCGTCATTTCACCCCATGTGATGCGGCTCACCGCCATGCGGTGGATCACAGTTGCCAAGATGACGGCGATGCCGAGTGCGAAGACCAGGGGTGCATGCACTCCCGGGATGTAGCCGAACGGTAGGGCTCCCAGTGAAAATGCAAGAGCGCGAGTCAAATACAGCGGATGACGTAGGCCTATGTACGCTCCTATCGTCAGCGCAGCGAGACCGATTGCGCCCAGTTTCGCTGGTGTTCCGCCGACGATCATTGCGAATGTAACGAAAACGGGAACAACCACGATGGCTGCGACACCGGCTCGTCGAGTCATGCTCATGGACACTGATGTTGTCACGGTTTCACTCACTCGCAACATGTACGTCGTGCCGAATCCTTCGCTGCGCTTTATTCTTTCCCCTTGACCGATGTCTTTCGATAGGAGCACTCGTGGAGATTCGAGAGTACGGGCGGATTCTTCGCGCGGGTTGGTGGATCGTCGCGCTCGTGACGGTCATCGGCATCGCCGGAGGCTGGGCCTACACGTTCTTCACGGCACCGCAGTATCAGGCGTGCGCGCGTTTGTTCGTCACCACCGAAGGTGGCAGTTCGGTCGGGGAGGCGTACCAGAACAACCTGTTCTCCCAGGAGCGTGTGTCGTCCTACGCGGGACTGGCGACCAGCACCCAGGTGGCTCAGCGTGCCGTCGATCAGTTGCAGCTGTCGATGTCGGCGGAAGAGCTGCGCTCACGAGTCACCGCAACGCCCATCGAGAAGACGGTCCTCCTCGACCTCTGCGCCACCGACGCCGATCCAGCGGTCGCTCAGGTGTTGACCAACGCGGTCGCCGGTCAGTTGACGCAGCTGGTGCAGGAACTCGAAACCTCGCAGCGCGGCGGCAGCCCGGCGGCCGGTGCCACCATCGTCGATCAGGGCGACGTCCCGTCGACTCCGATCGGTATGGGTCTGTACACCGCTCTCGGCCTGGGCGCGGCCATCGGCCTCGTCTTTGGCCTGGCTCTCGCTCTCTTGCGCGGTCTGATGGACCGTTCGATCAGAGATCGGCCACGGGCGGAGGAGATTTCGGGCCGCGTGGTGCTCGGGGGTCTTCCGGTCGATGCATCTCGACCCAAATCGGCAGTGGCGTTCATGAGCAAGATGGGTGAACCACTGCGCGCGCTGCGCACCAACATTCGATTCCTCGGTGGCGGATCACCTCCGCGCGTCATCACCGTCACCAGTCCTGCTGCGGGCGAAGGACGGACAAGTACCGCGATCGACCTGGCATCCGTTCTGGCCGAGGCCGGTCACAAGGTGTTGCTCGTCGGCGGCGACCTGCGTGACGATGCCTTGGGCAACCGACTCGGCCTGAGCCAGGGTAGTGGCTTGTCGACGGTGCTCTCGGGTGAGCATCGCGTCGAGGACGCAATTCAGCGTGACGTGTTCGACGGTGTGTCGGTGCTGCCGTCGGGTCCCGTTCCGCCGAATCCGAGTGAGTTGCTGGGATCGGATCGCGCGCAGGTGCTGCTCGAGTCTCTACGCGGCGACTATCGCTACGTGATCGTCGACACCCCGCCCTTGCTGAAGGTGACCGACGGTGCGATTCTCACCGCATTGGCAGACGGCACACTGGTTCTCGCGCGTACCGGCCGCACCACCCGTGACGCGCTGCGTCGGGCCGTCAAGGTGCTCGACGGCGTCAACGGCACTGTGTTGGGCGTGGTCACCACCTTCGAACCAGCGCGCCACCGTTTGCGCGCGGGCTCCGGCCGATCGGCCGGCAACAGCGAAACCGGCTCCAGCGCTTCGCATTCGGCGAGCAAATTCGGCGTGTCATCAGGATCGGACCAGGTGAAGTCCGAGGACAGCACATCTGCGTCGTCGTCGGCGAGCAGAGGGTAGCCCATGGTAGGTAGGTTCGCCGCGAAGGTCGGCGTCGTGCTGATCGTCGCGTCGTTCTCGATCTCCTGTTCGCAGCAGGCACCGTTGGTCGTTCCTACAGGTGCGCCCACCGCCCCGGTCACGGCGGAGGCTCCGGTCCCCGAACCGGCTCCACCGTCGAATTTCGGCGGCTCGGAACCTGGTTCGCTGATCTCTGCGGAGCCGATCGAGGACATTGCCGTCGACATCACCGAACTCGGAGCGACGGCAACGCGTGTCGTCTATCGGTCCACGTCGGGAGTGACGGGGGAACCGACCGAGGTCTCGGGAACCGTCGTCGTTCCGGGGGGCACTGCACCCGAGGGCGGGTGGCCGATCGTGTCGTACGGCCACGGCACCACGGGTGTTCTCGAGGCGTGCGGGCCTTCTCGATATGCCAATTTGCTCGGCAGCGCGCCGATTGTCGCGGCTCTCGCTCTGAACGGTTTCGCGGTGGCGATGACCGACTATCAAGGTCTCGGCCTCTCGGGCTCCTATCACCCGTACCTGGACTCGAAGACGTTCGGCTACAACATGATCGACGCGGTGCGGGCCGCCAGGAACTTCATGCCGACGCTGAGTTCGCGGTGGTCTGCGTACGGCGTGTCGCTCGGCGGCATGGCTGCGTGGGCGGCGAGCGATCGCAACGGTGAATACGGCGGCGGTCTCGAACTGGTCGGCACCGCGGCGATGGTGCCCGTCTCGGACATGGCGGGACTGGCCGACGCGGCCGCGAACGAAACACTGACTCGGGCTCAGTACCCGTTGCTGATGTACGCGCTGCACGGCTTGGCCATCACCCATCCGGAGATGAACCTGGACGACTATCGCTCTGGTCTCGCACGGGATCGGTGGGACGACTTCATGGAGTGTGTGCCGCCGAAGTCGGACGACGTGCCCGAGCTCACGACTCGACTGCAGCCTGCGGACCTGAAGCCGGCAAGCATCGAGGCAACGGATCGGCTCCGCGGCTACCTGGCGGATATGGCTCTACCGCAACAACGTTCGACGACGCCGCTGCTGGTGATGTACGGCACCGAGGACGATCTGATTCTCGAACCCTGGACCGAGAAGGCGTTGAAACGTGCGTGCGACTCGGGCGACATCGTGGAATACGAACTGCATCAGGGTGAAGGGCACGGCAACCTCGACAGCGGTCGGTCGCTTCCGTGGGTCAAGAGCATGTTCGCCGGGCAGCGTCCCGTCAACACCTGCGAGCTGAACCGGTGATCGCCCCCGCTGGCGTACCGACGCTGAAGGACTACGGCCGCATGCTGTTTGCGGGCTGGGCGCTGATTTTGGCTGCGGCCGTTCTGTCGACGGGTGCGGCGTGGCTGGCGACATATTTCGTCGAGCCGTCATACACCGCCTCGTCCAGGGTGTTCGTCACCGCGCCCGGTCCTACCTCGCCCAAAGCGTCGGCGGAAGGAAACCGGTCTTCCCTGGTTCGTGTCGAATCCTATGTCGAGCTGGCCACCGGCGAGCAGGTGCTGCGCCGTGTCATAGTTTCCGAGGGGCTGACCGTGGAGCCGGCAGTACTGAAGAAGGACATCACGGTGTTGCCGAGTCCGGGTTCGGCGTTGATCGGCATCTCGGTCGTGAACGCCGACGCCGAGCAGGCCCGAGACATCGCCAATTCGGTTGCTGTACAGCTCATCAAGCTGGTGGGCGAGATCGATCTGGGAGCAAACGGAGTGGTCTCCGAGGTGACGCTGATCGACGCGGCCACCACACCGAGTTCCGCAACCACTCCTGTGCTGACCAGCAATTTGGTGCTGGGTGCGGGTATGGGTCTGCTTCTCGGCAGTGTGCTGGTACTCGCGCTCGGGATCGCGCGGGATTCGATCGACCACCGTGATCAGATCGAAGACATAGTCAAGCAGGGGGCAGGGGAGATTCGATGACGAACGTACGGGCATCGCGGTTTCGTAGAGCCGGTGTTGCAGGCGCGCTCTCGATGCTGTTGGTGACGTCGGCCTGCGGGTCGGACGAGGCGGCGCCGGATCCGAAGTCTGCTGGGGTCGGTGCCACGTTGTCCGCCGACTACAGCGATACCGGACCGGGTTCGCTCGAGAGTGCAGAGCAGCTGCTCACCATCGACCGCCGAGTCAGCGGTATCTCCTCGATCGCGGCCAGAGTGGTCTACTCGTCGACCTCGGGGGTGGACGGCTCACCACAACGGGTGTCGGGCACCATTTTCGCTCCGCAGGGCACGCCGCCCGAGGGTGGGTGGCCGATCATCGCATACGGCCACGGCACCACCGGTGTACTCAACGATTGCGGGCCGTCCACCGATCCGGAACTGCTCGGAAGTTCGCAGATCGTCGCGGCGTTGGTGCGTACCGGGCACGTGGTAGCGGTGTCGGACTATCAGGGTCTCGGACTCGATGGCACCTATCACCCCTATCTCGATGCAGGGACCGTCGGCAACAATCTGATCGATTCGGTGCGTGCTGCGCGCAAGCTCGTTCCGAACGCGTCGGCGCGGTGGGCTGCTTTCGGAGGATCGCAGGGTGGTCAAGCTGCCTGGGCCGCAAACGAACTCGCCGGTCGTTACGGTAGTGGGCTCGAGATGGTCGGCTCGGTGAGTCTCGTGCCTGCCGCGGACATCGTCGGTCTGGCGGCAGCAGCCGCGAACGGTACGCTCACCGAAGACCAGAAGCCGTTGTTGCAGTGGGTTCTGGTGGGTCTGGCGAAGTCCCACCCGGAACTGAACCTCGACGATTATCGCCGGGGGATCGTCAAGGAGCGGTGGGACGAGCTGTCGGCGTGTGGCGGCGTCCTCGCCGCCGACCGAACATCGTTGGCTGCGCAGATCGGCGACGACGATCTGCGTCCAGCAACACCCGAGGCCACCGCGATCCTCGAGGGATACCTGCGTGAGATGAGCCTGCCGAAGTCGCCGGCGGCGGCTCCGATGTTGGTGATCTACGGCGGTCTGGACACGCTGATCTCTCAGCCGTGGACCGACGCGGCCATTTCAGCGGGATGCGCCAGTGGCGACTCCATTCAGTATGTACTTCAACCGAATTCCGGTCACGCAGACATAGACGGTGCTGCTGCGTTCGGATGGCTGGACGACCGGTTCGCCGGTACCGATGCCATCAACTTCTGCCCCGTTCCTGCGCCATGACCGTCAGAAGGCATCCATGACCGCCACACCAGACAGCACGGCAGCCGCCGCGACAGCACCCGTTACCCCCGCCGCCGGGGAGCCGAAGAGATCGGCCCGCATCATCGGCCTCGACGGACCACGTGGATTCGCGTGCCTGTGTGTGCTCGCGGTGCATGTCGGCGGCCACTATTCGCCGCAGACCGTGCTCACGTACAAACTCGGGCTGCTCGGCCAAGGGCTGATTTTCTTCTTCGCGCTGTCGGGTTTCCTCATCTTCCTGCCGATGGTACGAAAGTTGTTCGCGGGCAAGCCGATGCCGAACAACTTCAGCTACGCGATGCATCGCCTGCTGCGAGTTTTTCCCGCGTATCTGTTCATCTTCCTGTTCGCCAACTTCGTGATGCGTGCGGTCTTCGTCGAGAACGCGGCCGTCGCTGAACGACAATTCACCGACAACGGCCTCGGCATCCTCTCCGACCCACTGACGCTGCTGGCCAACCTGACGCTGCTGCACTCGTACATTCCGAGCATGCTCCAAACCGGCATCAATCCGTCGTGGTCGCTCTCGCTGGAGTTCGCGTTCTACATCGCGCTGCCGCTGTTGACCGGTATCGCATTCTTTCTCCGTAAGCGCACGTCTGTGCCGGCACCGCTACTGGCCATGATTCCCGTGGTAATCATGTTCGTCATCGGAACTACCGGAAAGTTGTACACCGCCTCGCTCGTCGGGCCATCGGGCATCACCGATCCCAAGTTGCTGGATTGGGGACCCAACCAGATCGCCGTGCTCAGTCGTAGCTTCTGGTCGCTGGCAGACAATTTCACGTACGGGATGCTCGCGGCCGTTGTGTTCGTCGCTATCGACAACGGCCTGCTCAGAGGCGCGATCGCGACCAGGATGCGGTGGTGGACGGGCATCGCGATGATCCCCACGGCGGCGATCTCGCTGAAGCTGATAGACGACAATTCGCGTTGGCAGAGCTCCACGGTGGCGTTCGGCTCGGCCCTGCTCATCCTGTTCATCATCGTTCCGTTGGCGCGGGGAGAGAGTTCGAAGCTCGCCGAACGCGCGGACTGGGCACCGCTCAGTTACGTGGGCATGATCTCGCTGAGTGTGTACCTCTGGCACTTCCCCGTCCTGATCATGGTGGGGCGTTTCGGATGGATGGCAGGGGACAGTCCGCTGGGGATGCTGCGCAATTTCGTTCTCGTGAGCGCGGTCAGTATTCTGTTCGGCTCACTCACTTACCGATTCATCGAGAAGCCCTCCCTGACGTACGCACGTAGTTTCAAGGCCAGCAAGTAATTTTATGCGCACTTCTCGTCGATTGATCGCAGCCTCGCTGCTGTTACCCCTTCTGGGAGGGTGCGCCGTTGTCGTGTCTATCGGTGCGGACGCCCAGCGAGCTGTGGCGGAGGCGGTCCGAGGGTCCGATCCCGAGCCCTTGGTGATCGAAGATCTGGGAACCGGCAGTGGGTCGATAGTCAGTGCCGAGACCATGCCCAATCTGCCGATACAAGTGCGGCTTTCGGGTGTGAACGCGGCGAAGGTGGTCTACCGCTCGGTCCAGCCCGGTGTAGGTGAGCGTGAGGTATCGGGGAGCGTCTTCACCCCGGAGGGAGATGCTCCCGACGGCGGCTGGCCCGTCATCTCCTACGCCCATGGCACCACGGGCATCGAGCAGGCGTGTGCGCCCTCGGAGTCCAGCTCGCTGCTCGGTGCGTCTGCGCTCGTACAGGGTTTCACCACAGCGGGATTCGCGGTGGCCATCACCGACTACGAGGGTCTGGGGCATCCCGGGAATCACGCCTATCTGGACAACATTGCGGCCGGTTACGACGTCATCGACGCAGTTCGGGCGCTGCGCATCGTCTTTCCGGATGTCGGTACGAGGTGGGCTGCCTTCGGTGGATCACAGGGCGGCGGCGCGGCCTGGGCCGCAAGCGAACTTGCAGGGTCCTATGCCCCGGAGTTGGATCTGGTGGGCGCAGCGGCGTTGGCACCCGCGGCGAACATGGTCGGTCTGGTGGACAAGGCCATCGCAGGAACGCTCACCACCGATCAGGGTCCGCTGATGCAATGGGTTCTGGAGTCGCTGTCGCGACGGGATCCGGCCCTGAATCTGGATGACTACCGCAGCGGTAACGCCGCCCAGGACTGGTCGGCACTCACCGGGTGCACTCCGGACAAGGCCGCCGCACGTGACGATGCGGTGAAGCGGCTCGGCGACAGGGACTTTGCGCCACGGTCGGACGAGGCCGCGGCAGTATTGCGTGACGCACTGACGGCAATGGCCGTGCCGAAGGCACCGGCGTCGGCTCCGATACTGGTTGCCTACGGTGATGCCGATACATTCATCGATGCGGCGTGGACTGATGCGGCACTCGCGCAGGCCTGCTCTCTGGGTGATGTCATCACCATCGATCGTCAGGTCGGACGGGGGCACGGGGACGTGAACGGGGACGCCGTCAACCAATGGATAGGGGAACGGTTCGCTGGCGTTCCTGCACAAAACAATTGCAGCTGAGTGGGGGATGGACATGGGGTTACGTCAGGATCTGACGGTACGGGCGAAAGATATCGTGAAACGACGCCTCGGACGCGGTGTTCCGGTGACTGCGATCGACGAGCCGTACCTGGTAGTCGCGGTGCTCGGGCAGTCCAATGCACACGGTGCAGGGCTGGGGTTGGACAGATCCGGTCTCGATGCTCCGCATCCGCGAGTGCATCAGTGGGCTGCGTCGGGTCGATCGAAGAACACGATTGTGGCGGGGAGCAACCCTCTGTTCCACGAGGTACCCTCCAAGGCTGTGGGCTTCGCCCCGACGTTCGCCGCGCACCTCGCCGATGCCACGGGTAGGCCCGTGTTGCTGGTTCCCTACGCGCGCGGTGACTCCGCGTTCGCGCGGGTCAACGGCATCTCCTGGGATCCGGACGACACCGGAGCGCGCATCAACCTGTTCCGGAATGCCCTGATGCGCATACGAACCGGACTTGCCACCAAGCCCGGCAACGTGTTGACGGCCGTACTGTGGCACCAGGGCGAAAGCGACGTTCCGCTGACACCGGGGCCGGTGTACGCCGAGAAGCTCGACAGGGTCATCGATGTGCTTCGCGAAGACTTCGGTGATGTTCCTGTCGTCATCGGGCAGATGGTGCCGGACGAGATCGCCTCGGGTCACCCCGACTACCCGATCATCGATGCCGTCCATGCCGACACGCCTCGGCGGCGACCGGGCGTGGTCTTCGTGCCGGGTCCGGCGGGGCTCTACAACAGTGAGACCGAGAAGATTCACTACAGCGCCGCAGGCCAGCGTGAGCTCGGACTAAGAATGTGGACCGCGTTCGATGGAATGTCGCCGACCATCGTCCATTCGATCGATTGAGATTCGGTGTCGATATGGACTAGGTTGTACGCGGGGTGGCAACGCTACGGACGCATTTCATTTACGCAGATAAAACATGTAACAGGCTGCGGCGCAACGTCGATCAATCTATCGTTGTATCGATCCGAGCTCTGTCGAGCGGGGAGTGTAGCTCGACGGATGGCATGGTTCGATCAAGCGCAAGCGTCACAGCTCTACGACAAGGCACGGTGCGGTGCCGATCGCGACAGTTCGGCCACATGAACGTACCGAGGGGACATCAGTGCCAGCCAGTAATGCGGAAACGCTGCAATCATCGGTGTCGCGACGCGACGCACGGAGGTCGCGTCGAGTGACCTCGCGGCGCGAATGGGAAACGCACTACACCGAGGGTTTACGGGTCACGGACACTGTCGTCGTGTTGGGTGCGGTGACCGTCGCACAGATAATTCGGTTCGGCGAGATCGACTTCACCGCAGTGTGGTCGGTTGCCAGCTATGTCGGAGTCTCCGGAGTTCTCGCCGTGCTGTGGCTCGCTTTCCTCGCGATCTTTCGGACTCGGTCGCCTCGGGTGATCGGCAACGGCTCCGAGGAGTATCGGCGCATCGTCTCGGCCACGTTCCGACTCTTCGGAGTCATCGCGATTCTCTCTTTGCTGTTCCGACTCGACATTGCTCGCCTCTACCTGGCCATCGCGCTTCCGGTCGGCCTGATCGGATTGCTGCTGAGCCGCTGGATCTGGCGAAACATCGTCGCACGCAAGCGCGCTCGCGGTGGATATCAGACGTCGGTGTTGATCGTGGGTAGCCGAAGCTCGGCACTCGCCATGGCTAAGTCCTTCGAAAGATCACCGGGCGCGGGTTACAGCGTTGTCGGTATCTGTCTGCCCAACTACGAACCCGGCAACGACTCTTCGTTCACCATCGAGGGTGTCGAGATCCCGGTGCTCGGTGACGAGCACAGCGTTGTGGAGGCAATCGAGGCGTCGGGTGCGGATACTGTCGCTGTGACGGCTACCGAGCACATCGGCCACCACGGTCTACGCAAGATGGTGTGGGACCTGGAGAAGAAGAAGGTAGATCTCGTCGTTTCGCCGGGTGTGGTCGATGTTGCGGGTCCTCGGCTGGTCATGCGGCCGGTGGCGAACTTCCCGCTGATCCACGTGGAGAAGCCGCAGTACAACGGCGCGAAACGGTTCGGCAAAACGGCGTTCGACTTCGTTTTCGCCGCGTGCATCTTGCTGCTCATCGCACCGATCCTGATCACGCTCGCCGTCCTGATCAAGTGCACCAGCAAAGGCTCGATCTTCTATCTTTCGGAGCGAATGGGTATCGACGGCAAACCCTTCCAGATGATCAAGTTCCGCAGCATGGTGCAGGACGCAGACACGCGAGTACAGGACCTGGTCGGTCTCAACGAGGGTGCAGGCGGAGTGTTGTTCAAGATGCGCGAAGATCCGCGAGTGACGCGGGTGGGCAAAGTGATGCGCAAACTAAGCCTCGACGAGCTCCCGCAGTTCGTCAACGTGCTCAAGCGTGAGATGAGTGTTGTGGGGCCCCGGCCGCCTCTGCGTCGCGAGGTGGAGACGTACGACGGTGAGGTGCGTAGGCGCTTGCTCGTCAAACCCGGAATAACGGGCTTGTGGCAGGTGAGCGGCCGATCCGACCTTTCATGGGAAGAAAGTGTGCGGCTCGACCTCTCGTACGTCGAGAACTGGTCGATGACAGGTGATTTGCTGATCATCGCCAAGACGGCCGTCGCAGTCCTCAAGAGTGAGGGCGCGTACTGAGTCGACGAGTGGAGGCTCCTCCTTGACATGCGAACGGTCGGTATTTTCCGTATTGTCTTCGCCAGTCTCCCTTCTCGAAGAACGGACAACCGGTGACCATGACGCAGAATTCTTTTCATGACTACTTGGCAGATCGTGTAGACGAGATCGCTCGCGTTCACCTGAACCGTTCGACTTCGCTGCATGCGGTCATTTCGGACAGTGTGAATGCGTACACATCGGCATTCGCCGAATATCACGGCACCGAGACCCCGTTGGATCTGTTGCAACCCGAGCTGCGTAGCGAGTTGAGCGGATTCATTCACCAATGTGCCGAGGCAGTCGAAGAGCCGGAGAATCCACAGTTTCCTGTTCGCCGCTGAGTCACCTGTCGTTCATGAGTATTCGCCACGGAGCTGTGACGAATGTCCCACGGGTGACGACGCAGACGGCTGTGTGATTGTATTCGGACTGAGTCGAACAGAGCATTCGGTCTGTCCGATACGCAACGATCTACAACACAGTCTTCGATACAAAGATGGGGATCTCCAGCATGCGAATAACTGTTTTCGGTACCGGTTATCTCGGTGCTACCCATGCAGCGTGCATGGCCGAACTGGGCCATGAGGTACTCGGCGTCGACGTCGATCCAGCAAAGCTCGCCAAGCTCGAAGCCGGTGAGGTTCCGTTCTGGGAGCCCGGCCTCGAGGAGGTGCTGCAGCGCAATATCGCGGCCGGACGTCTGCGCTTCACTGCGTCTTACCAGGAAGCTGCCGATTTTGCGGAGGTCCATTTTCTCGGTGTCGGTACCCCCCAGAAAAAGGGGGAGTTCGCGGCCGACATGAAGTTCGTCGACTCGGTCATCGAGACGCTCGCGCCGTTGCTGACCAAGCCGGCCGTCATCTTCGGTAAGTCGACCGTCCCGGTGGGGACAGCGGAGCGGCTGGGCCGCATGGCCCGTGAACTCGCGCCCGCCGGTGACGGCGTCGAGGTTGCCTGGAACCCGGAGTTTTTGCGAGAGGGCTTTGCCGTCAAGGACACGTTGCACCCGGACCGTCTCGTATTGGGTGTGGACCGTGACCGGACGGGGCGTGCCGAGGAATTGGCGCGCGAGGTGTACGCCCAATTGTTGGACGAGAAGATCCCGTTTCTGGTGACCGACCTGGCCACTGCCGAGCTGGTCAAAGCATCGGCCAATGCGTTTCTCGCAACCAAGATTTCCTTCATCAACGCGATCGCGGAGGTGTGCGAGGCTGCCGGTGCCGACGTCACCGTGCTTGCGGACGCTATCGGCCACGACGAGCGCATCGGCCGCAAGTTCCTCAATGCCGGCATCGGCTTCGGCGGTGGGTGCCTGCCCAAGGACATCCGGGCCTTCATGGCCAGGGCAGGGGAGCTCGGCGCCGATCAGGCGCTGACGTTCCTGCGGGAGGTGGACAACATCAACATGCGACGCCGTACCCGCATGGTCGAGTTGGCGCGCGAGGCCTGTGGCTCGCTCCTCGGGGCCAGAGTGGCTGTGTTGGGGGCGGCCTTCAAGCCGGATTCGGACGACGTCCGTGATTCGCCTGCGTTGAATGTGGCCGGGCAGATTCAGCTGCAGGGCGCTGCGGTGAACGTGTTCGACCCCAAGGCGATGGAGAACTCCCGAGCGCTGTTTCCCACTCTCACCTACTGCAACTCTGCGCTGGACGCGTGCCAGGGGGCAGACGTGGTGCTGGTGCTGACGGAGTGGAAAGAGTTCAAGGCGCTCACACCGAAAGATATCGAACCCGTCGTGCGGGCGAAGTCGATAATCGACGGGCGCAACTGTCTGGATCCTGCGATGTGGCGCGCGAGCGGATGGACATACCGGGGACTTGGGCGACCTTGATTCGACGATATTGTTCGTGACCTAATCGAACGATATCGGTCTTCGGATGGCTTTAGATTGTTTGAATGATTTTCCCCGGGCGCAAATGTTTCCTATTTGTTTCGTCCGCCTCACGGAGATTTGTGACGAGTCCCAAGGCGCAACGGATATCGGCGGGTCCAACACCGAAGATTCTATGACGCTCGATGTGATCGGTAACGTTTCCTCCGCTCGAGTCGACCAAGTGTTATAGGCCCAAGCCCTTTTAGCTGGAGATTTGTCAGCGACGGAATGGTCAGTGAGATGGGCAACTGAGCGAGTGATGTGCGAGAAATCGTGCGAAGATCGTGGGGGCTCGAAGATTCCATTCCGAGCTGGTCGGTCGACGTCGACGTCGACGTCGACCACGACTCGTTCAGGTCGATTCGGCGATGCGCTTCGGTGGGTGAAGCCGACAGGTGAAAGAGGACGATCGGTGACAGCTCTCGAAACAACACTCGCAAAGTCGGGGACCGGACGGTCGGGACGCTCTGCGTGGCGCACCCGTCGCCCGACCTCGCGTCGAATCTGGGAGCAGCAATACGTAGACCGCCTGCGATACACCGACGTCGTCGTTGTCGTGGCAGCGGTGGCTGTTGCGCAGTACATCCGATTCGGTGAAGTCGCGGTCGGCACGGGTTCCACGATGGGGCACTTCGGAATGTCTGTCGCTCTGGCCGCGATCTGGATCGGCTTTCTCGCGATCTTCCGCACCCGCTCGCCGCGGGTGATCGGAACGGGAGCCGAGGAGTATCGCCGAATAGTGTCGGCCACCTTCCGTCTCTTCGGTGTCATCGCCATCGTGTCTCTTCTTGCGCGCGTGGATATCGCCCGGCTGTACCTCGCGATTGCGCTTCCGGTCGGTCTACTCGGCTTGCTTCTGAACAGGTGGCTCTGGCGAAGAAGCGTGTCGCACAAACGAAGCAGGGGCATGTATCAAACGTCGGTGCTGATCGTCGGCAGTCGAGATGCAGCGGTGTCCATGGCCAAGCAGTTCGAGCGTGCTCCCGAAGCCGGGTACACCGTGGTCGGACTCTGTCTTCCCGGTTACGCGCCGGAGGACGAAGCCACGCTCACAATCGAAGGCTCCCATATCCCGATTCTCGGCGACGAGACATCCGTGGTCGACGCCATCGAGACGTCCGGCGCGGATACTGTCGCGGTAACGGCAACAGAACATCTGGGCAACAAGGGAATTCGCAAGATGATCTGGGATCTGGAGAAGAAAAACGTCGACCTTGTCGTGGCCCCTGGCGTCGTCGATGTCGCCGGTCCGCGGTTGGTGATGCGCCCAGTGGCCGGGTTCCCCCTGATTCACGTCGAGAAGCCGCAGTACAACGGTGCCACTCGCTTCAGTAAGACGGCGTTCGACCTGATGTTCGCGACGTCGGTGTTGGTTGTCATCGCGCCGGTTCTGCTAGTACTCGCCATACTGGTCAAGGCAACGAGCCGCGGACCGGTCTTCTACAAGTCCGAGCGCATGGGCATCGACGCAAAGCCGTTCCCCATGATCAAGTTTCGGAGCATGGTGCAGGACGCAGACAAGCGAGTCGATGCTTTGCTGGCTCAAAACGAGAGTGCCGGCGGGGTGTTGTTCAAGATGCGGGACGATCCCCGTATCACCGCGGTCGGAAGGGTGATGCGCAAATTCAGCCTCGACGAGTTGCCACAGTTCATCAACGTACTTCGGCGAGAGATGAGTGTTGTCGGTCCACGCCCGCCGCTACGTCGCGAGGTGGAGACTTACGACGGTGACGTTCGGCGACGACTTCTCGTCAAGCCCGGTATCACCGGTCTCTGGCAGGTGAGCGGCCGGTCGGATCTGTCCTGGGAAGAGACTGTGCGACTTGATCTTTCGTACGTCGAGAACTGGTCGATGGTCGGCGACATTCTGATCATTGCCAAGACGGTCAAGGCGGTCGCGGGCAGTGATGGGGCTTACTGAGGCCTTACGCCAGAGGCAACTGCTGTCGGGGGAACAAGCCAAAAGACGGAACCGAACCTGCACATGATGTTGCGCGGTATCGTTTTGTAGCTGTCGGAGTGATCGACTCCCAGCACCCCCGAAGGAGAACCGATGGGCCAGACTTTTGTCGTAGAGGCTTCGCGCGTGACGTGGACCAACAGTGGGGTCGAGATCGTTATCCTCGATCTCGAGGGTTCGCAATACTTCGCGTTGAACGAGTCCGGCTGCGAACTGTGGCCGCTATTGGTGGATGGCACGTCACGTGACGATATGATCGCCAAGCTGGTCGACGAGTACAAGATCTCCGAAGATGTTGCCGCGCACGATGTCGATGCGCTTCTGGACGGGCTTTTGGAACGCAATATCGTCAAGGTTGCCGATGGCTCGAGCTGATGTTGTAGGGACACGTCTGGCACCCCTGTCACCGATCGAGGTCGCGACGTCCAGGCCGATCGGTTTGGATCGATCCCGGCCTATCCTGGGAGAGGTTGCCGCGGCAACACCTCGCGCTGCTTTCCGTGACACTGTCCGGGCGGCACTGGAACACGGGCCGTGCATAGTCAGCTTCTCCGGCGGTCGAGACTCCTCGGCGGTTCTCGCGACCGCGGTCAGTGTCGCCCGAGCCGAGGGGCTTCCCTTGCCGATTCCGGCCACCTTGAATTTCCCCGGTATCGAGGAGTCACACGAGTCGGAGTGGCAGGACTTGGTGCTCGACCACCTCGGCGTCACCGACCGTCTGCAGTACTCCTTGTCCACCGAGATGGATGCGTTGGGTGAGTCGGCCCGAGAGTTGTTGACTGCCTTCGGTGTTGTGTGGCCGTTCAATACCCACTTGCACGGCGTCATCTGTAAGGATACCGCTGGAGGTACGTTGCTGACCGGTTTCGGAGGTGACGAGCTTGCGGCATCGTCATCGACTCGATGGGCCGCCAAAGCGCTGGCGAACCGTCGAACTCTCACGCCACGAAAAGTGATCTCCATCGCACACTTCGGGAGCCCACGCCCCCTCCGCTATCTCGCCGATCTGCCATCGAGCAGACCGGACCGCGAAGACTTCCCATGGCTCACCCGTAAAGGGTTGGCCCAGGCGACACATCAGTGGGCCGCCAACAGTTCGACGATCCCGATGGGGTGGGGGAAGGTGCTTCGGGAGTGGGTTCCTCGGTCGCGCTACTTCGAGATGGTCAAGCAGAGCATGGGCGATCTCGGATCGCTGCACGACGTGAACGTCAGGCACCCATTCGTCGAACCGTCTGTGCTGCAGGCCTTTGCCCACCACTCGCCGTTCGTCGGAATGCCCGGGCGTCGCGCCATCATGCAGCTGTTGGTGGGTGATCTGCTTCCGCCCGAGGTGGTCACCCGCACTTCGAAAGCTTCTTTCACACCGTCTTTGTGGAACGGTGAATCGCGCGAGTTCGCGCAAGAGTGGGACGGCACCGGCCTGGATGAATCCCTGGTTCGGCCGGACATCGTCAAGCGTGAGTGGCTCGGTTCCGATCCGACTGTGCACAGCTTGTCGCTGCTGCAGCAGGCGTGGTTGCACTCGCACAAGATCGGAGCCGTGGTCTGAGAATGGCAGAATCCTTTGCCAGCGAGGCTTTTCGGTCTACGAAGTTCGCCCTTGGACTGGCGTTTCGGGCCGATCCGCGGCGCACTGTCAGTACCGGGTTCTTTCAAATCGTCGGCGCACTCGCCGCCATCGGAACAGTTGTGATCGGCAAGGTGTTGCTCGAGCGCATCCTCGATGACGGTGCCACCTCCCCCCAGCAGCTGCTGTGGCCACTGCTGGGTTTGGCTTTGGTCACGGCCGTCACCGGCAGTATTGCTGTGATCAGGGGACAGCAGGAGAGACTCTTAGGCGAGCGGGTCAGCCAATTGGTGTGGAACAAGGTGCTCGACGTGGTCACGAATGTCGACTTGATGACCTACGAGCAGCCGGGCTTCATCACCGAGTACGCGAATGTCGAGCGCGGCGGTATGACGCGTCCGCTTCCGATGACCAAGAGCGTGTTCGGTCTCATCGGTGCCGGCTTGGGTGTGTCAGCGATGTTGATCGCGCTCATGAGCATCGCACCAGTGCTGGCACCGATTCTTTTCCTTGGGGCAGTACCTGCAGTCATCGTCTCTCGCTTGGCCTCTCGCTCCGAGTTCGCGTTCTCCCGGCGACTCACTCCCGCATTCATGCGTCGTGAATATCTTCGTCGGGTTCTGACACATCGGGAGTACGCGGCCGAGATCCGGTCCTTCGGTGCCGCCCCCAACCTCCGATCACGACATTCGGCGCTCGACGCCGTCGTGGGTAACGGTCTGAAAGGGCAGGTTGCGAGCAGAACCAAGCTGGCGCTGGTGCAGACGGCGGGCTCGGCGCTGAGCTTGGTTGCCGTCCTGTTGGTGATCGTCTACATGCTCGACCGAGGGCTCCTGACCCTGCCGCAGGCCGGAGCGGCAGCCATCGCCGTGAGGATTCTCGGATCCCAGCTCAGTTCGGTCTACAGCTCGTTCAGCGCCCTGACAGAGTCGGCCCCATTCGTGTCGGATCTCAACCGATTCCTCCGCAAACGTACTTCGCCGGCGGGGAGGGCCGAGCCCATGACCCTCCAACATCGTCTGACGCTGTCCGATGTGCAATTCCGCTATCCGGGACGGGACGATGCTGCCCTTGCCGACATCGACATGTTCATCGACCGCGGCGAGGTAGTGGCTCTGGTGGGCGAGAACGGTTCGGGCAAAACGACTCTGGCCAATATCGTCGCAGGCTTGTACGAGCCGGATTCCGGTGAGGTCAGATGGGACGAGGTGCCCCTCGAGCGCGAGCGTGTTCGAGCGAGCGTCACCATGGTGTTCCAGGATTTCGCCCAGTTTTCGTTGAGTGTTACCGACAACATCGATGTGGCAGGGCAGTCGAGCGCCGATCCCGGGCGCGTCCATACTGCCGCGTTCGATGCTCAGTTGACGGACACCATTGCGTCACTGCCATCGGGCTTCGACACCATGCTGGGCCGAGATCTCGATGAGGGGCTCGATCTTTCGGGTGGACAGTGGCAGCGCATGGCACTGGCGCGCGCACTGTTGAAGAACTCCTCGCTGATCGTCCTCGACGAGCCGAGCGCAGCGTTGGATCCCCGGGCGGAGAACGAGCTGTTCAACGACGTCCGCCGCGTGCTTAATGGAAGGGCCGCATTGTTGATCTCTCACCGTTACTCCAATGTCAAACACGCCGACCGTATCTACGTTCTCGACGGGGGCCGTGTCGTGGAATGTGGCAGCCATCGTGAGCTGATGCGCCTCGGCGGTAAGTATGCGGATCTGTTCACGCTGCAGTCCACTGCCTATTCGATGGAGACTGTCGATGACTGAACTTGGTGCATACGGATTGAAGTTGCCGGGCATCCCTGGGCAGAACCTGCTCAAGCCGGCACCGGACGACTGGATTCCCTGGTCGTTCGAGATCGATGCCGACCCAGTGATCAAACGTCCACCACAACAAGTCTCGGTCGACTCTGCAACGTTGTACACCCAGCCTCGCGGTTACGTTCATATAGATCGAGTGTTGTCTCGAACAACGGTGGTGCAGGGAAAGATTCCTGTCCGAGACGCCTACGTCCACCCGTTGCTCGCGTCGACAGCGCTGATGGTCGCAGAGTGGAACCAACGTTTGGTGTTTCACGGCGGTGTCTTTCTCGACTCTGCCGGGTACGCCTGGGGAGTGCTGGGGGAGCGTGAGCACGGCAAGAGTTCGTTCCTGGGCTGGTGTGTGTCGAACGGTATCGAGGTGTTCTCCGATGACTTGGTCGTGACCGACGGGCATCGAGTACTCGCTGGGCCGCGATGCATCGACCTGAGGCAAGGTGCCGCGGAGCATTTCGGTATCGGTGTCGATATCGGGGTTGTGGGAACGCGTCGGCGCTGGCGTGTTCCGCTCAGCGACGGCGGGACGACAGCTCCACTGGGTGGGTGGATTGCGTTGAAGTGGGGCGATACTTCGGTCCGATCGATGACGGCGCAGGAACGAGTGGCCACGCTCGTGTCCAACCGTGGAATCAGCGTGGCGCAGAATCATCAGGTGCCGTGGCTCAATTCGATCTCGGCACCCGCGTTCGAGTTCAGGCGACCCAAGGATTGGGGACACGTTGATGAGGCCATGCAGTCGCTCATGCGCTCGGTCGAGAGGTTCCGAACGAAGGCTGGATCCACGGCGGTACGTTAGTTTTGCTCACTAGTTTCGGGACATACGGTTGTAACACAACGGGCTGGGGTCGAACCGAACCGAAAGTTAGTATTTGCTAGTCGGAACCGGCACAAACCAAAGGAAAAGCAAAATGGCACAGTACTCCGCACCTCAGATCTCAGATTTGGGATCGCTCTCCGCAATGACGCTGCAGGGCGGCTCGGGAACGTTCGACAAGTCGGGTGGCGGCTCTGACGTCCTCTCCACCCTGACCGGCCTGACCGGTAACATCACGGTCTCCGTCGACTCGTAATACGAAGCAGAAAGTCCGGCATCATTTGTGCCGGGCTTTCTGCTGCTTCCGGGAGATGTGTTGGGAACACTCACGTTCAAGGAATACCAAGCAATTCCACGCCTACCCAGGTTGAGTGTGCAGGTGATACGAGCTGCACTGTGGGCGGCGAAGGCTTGCCGCGAGACACGCAAGGCTCTGCCGGCATCAGGCGTGAATACCGAGGTGCGAGCGCCGGCGTCACTGCCAGCCGGAAGCCGTCGCGGGGTAGACGCCGTCTTGCGTCGATTGAGCCCCACTTGTTTGGAGCGTTCGCTCGTCAAACAGCGGTGGCTGGCATCTCACGGTGTCGATGCCGAAGTGATCATTGGAGTCCGCAAAGAGAGCTCCGATTTCAAAGCGCATGCGTGGCTGGATCACGAGACCAACAAGAAGCTGCTTGCCCAGTACTCGATCATCCATCGGCTGCCGGCTCCGCTACCGTCGGACCACTCGAACCGCAGGTGATACAGCCAGTCCGGTTACCCGTGAGATGCGACCATGTCCAGCCACCGGCGGCGATCGGCCTCGGTTCCGCCTGGTAGATGCAGAATACTGCGATCGACCACGTGGCTGCGGCGGTTGGAGCCGGTGCGGACGAGCCGAAAAGCGTTGCGCATGAACTGCGCAGCGCTGTTTGTAGTTGTGGTTCGGGTTGCGCTGAACAACGCACGCCCCGTGTACGCATTCAGGTACTCGGACTCCGGCGGGGCGGCTTTGCACGCCAGTCGGCTCAGGGCAAGCCAGGGTTGGTGTACGTGGGTGATCGGCGCATCGCCATCGAGGAAGGCGGCCGTTCTCGACGCCATGACGGAGACGATCAGTTCTACGTTGTGCTCACGCATCCTGTGATCGACCTCTGCTCTCGATGCTTCGAGAGCATTTGCTGCACGGTGGAAGTCGTACATCCACTTGAGGCGATGCCCGCCGGACAGTATCGCGTGCGTCGCGAGAAAGATCATCGTGTCGATCGGGTCGAGGGTGGTCATTTCGACTCCGCCGAGCTTGGTCGAGATTGCGTGGTCGAATGTGCGGCGAATGTCGAGCGCGAACGTCGTGCGCGTAGCAGCGGAGGAGAAGAAGTGCCAGTGCAAGTCGATCACCGTCGAGCCCACTGCGAGGGTGATCTCGCCTTGATCGCGCTCGCTGATCAAGCTCCAATTTTGATCGATCAAGCGAGCGGGCCCGTCGAGGAGTGCCTCGAGTCCGCGCTCGAAATCTGCGGGGTGGATCAGTATGTCGATATCGGAGTACGCACGCGCACTGGGTACTTCGTACAGCGCCTCGGCAACGGCGGGGCCTTTGAATACCAGCCATCGCACATCAGCGGTCGTCAACACGTTCCTGACGAGGTTCAGCACGGCAAGATGTAGCAGGTGGTTGGCGGCGACGGGCCGAATAGACTCGGCAAGTCCGGCTGGAACGCTCGAGCCCTGAGCGTGCATGGTGTGTGCGATCACGGAGCCGAGTCCGGATCGGAGGGTGCACTCGACGAAGTTCGGCTCCAGAGCAGACGGCACCTCGGGGAGTTGCTGACCGGCAGTGCCTGCCCTCATGGTCTCGAGCAGCAAATCGCGTGCGGCGCGCTTGGACCGCGCCGGGGAAGTCATGGTCCGAGTAAACCAGGAGACAGGAAGGTGTGCGCTGTCATTGGGGTCTTTGGATCGAACGCGTGAGCTCCGGCCGTGGATGTTCCCAACGAGCGCCGGAGCTGGTTGGGTTTTAGGCTAACTTTCACTGAGGGTTGCCGACGCTGTGATGGTGCGGTGTCGTCGATCGGTCCGGGGCATGTGCGAGAGGTGTTGTGTGGTGGTTCGAGTGCTTCAGTCGTTCAATGAGCCGAAGGGCGACGACAATCCATTTCTGCAACTCACTGTGTCGAGCCTCCCGAACGACATCGAGTGCCTGTTCTTCTCGTGGCGCACTGCATTGCTCGGTCGATACGACGTCTTCCATGTGCACTGGGTGGATTCGCTGATCGCAGGCAGGAGCCGACTGCAGACTGCAACCAAGTGGGCCGCATTGTCGTTGTTGCTACTGAGACTTCGCCTGACCCGCACACCGGTGGTTCGGACGTTTCACAACAGATCGGTTCGCGGTGGCCGTGGACGCGCCGTGGAGAAGCTGCTGCGTGGCGCTCTGGACAACGTCACAGTCACGGTCATGCGAATGAACTCCGATCGCGACGGTATCGAGCACGCCCGGAGTGTTCGGATCCCGCACGGGCACTATCGTGATTGGTACTCGAAATTTTCTGTGCCTGAGAGTATTCAAGGCCGGGTCCTGAACTTCGGGTTGATCCGCGACTACAAAGGATTGGACCAACTGCTCCCATCCTTCGCGGGCATTTCCTCGGATGCAGCCTCCTTGCACGTGGTCGGAAAGATCCTGGACGCAGGACTGGGCAGGCAAATGACCGAACTCAGCGCCGAAGACCCTCGCTTCACCGTCATTGCTGGACATGCGTCGGAAGCGACATTGGCCAAGGAGATCGGCGAATGCGAGGTTGTGGTCTTGCCCTACGACGAGCTGTACAACTCGGGATGCTTGTTCCTGGCTCTGTCACTGAACAGACCTGTCGTGGTGCCCGAGGGTGTGTTCGCGACCGAGTTGCAGGCAGAGATAGGCGAGGGATGGATCTACACCTACCCTGGAGCCCTCGATGTCGAGAAGTTGGCCGATGCCATGAAGCAAGTTTCCTCGGATAAGCGGTCCGATGCACCGGATCTCAGCAGTAGAGAATGGAAGCTGATCGGCTCTGCGACGGCTGAAGTGTACAGGTCTGCTACGGCACTCTGAATCCAGGACTGGAGAACGAGTGTCAGTTCTTTCGATTTCTCAGTGCTGAAATGAGTGACTTGTCGAAGATGAACAAGGCAGAGAAGAATGCGACAGACGTTGTTGCGCCGATCAGAACCAAACTGATCAACGGTGCGAAGTGCGTTAGCGTCCGTGCTGCTATTCCTACGACGGCTGCAAATGCGGCAGCGGCCAAGATCCACACCTGGCTGTTCGCCAGCGATCGGACGGTTATACCGGCTAGTCGCATCGCCGGCCAGGTTGTAATTCCGAGATTGAGGTATCCACTGGCCAGGATTCCGACCGCCACCCCGACGTAGCCGAACTGCAATCCAATGACAATGGACACTACGCGTAGAGCGGCGGTAGCCAAGCCGAGTCTGAATTGCAGGCGAGTTGCTCCTAGAGCCAGGAATATAGGCGATGCGTTGCTGGAAAGAATGTAAGCAGGGGTTGCGATCATCAGGATTGTCAATGTGGTTGCCATCGGCAGCCATTCGTTTCCGTAGAGCACCTCGATAAGGTAGGGCGATGCAACAGCGGTGACTATCGCTACCCAAAATCCCACCGCTAGGCCGGCTTGGGAGCTCAGTAACCACCCACGCCGAAAGCGCTCTTTTTCTGTCTGCAAAGAACTCAATGCCGGAAACAATACCGTCGACAATACCCGATTCAAGTTCGTCACTGGCAACTGCATCAAGTTGTAGGCGCGCGAATAATAGCCTAGCGATACATCTCCCAGGAATTTGCCTACGAGCAGGTTGTCAATGTTCTTGCTCCAGTAATTTAGGATGTTAAAGGCCAGTACGTGCCCGGAGTAGCCCCACAGTGACTTGGTAGATTCCCAGGTCGGTCGCCGTCGGGGTCGCCAGGGGCACCATATTGCCGCTGCGATGCTCGAGATCGCGGTCGCAGTGATCGCGCCTATAGGGATTGCCTCGACCCCCATGCCGAGTAGAACAAGAACGACGCTGACGATTGCCGAGATAATCCCGTACATGAAATCAAGTGCCATCACCGCGCCGAAGTTCATCTTCCGTTGCAACAGGCTGCGCTGTACCAGGCTCAGCGATAGAACAAGGGTTAACGATGACAGCGGAAGGATGAATCGAAGATCCGGTGACTCGAAGAAGTCGGCGAGCCACGGGGACGCCGCGGTGATGGCAGACGCCAGCACAACGCCCGCAGCAGCGTTGAGAAGAAATGCGGTTGTCAACGTAGGTTCATCAAGCTTCTTTCGCTGGATTATGGCGGAGCCGATACCCATATCGTTGAAGATCGTGGCAAAGGCGGTCACCAACGTTGCCAGCGCGATCGTGCCGAATGCCGCCGGTCCCAACAACCGTGCAAGTATTGCAGCCGATACGAATTGCACTACAAGGCTGAGAATGCGAAACAGAGTCGTTTGGCGAACCCCTGCGCGGGCGGCACGTCCGAGGTCGTCCCTTGGCGGGTCCCATCGCTCCAAAGAGTGCGACGTCGTTGATTCGGTCACTGGGGCACATTCAGTCTCGCGAGTCGCTTCGCATGTTCGGTGGTTCGTTCCAGAACAGTCCGCGCTGTCGCATGGTCTTCGGCTAGCGCGTCGAATGCCTTGTCGAGCTCGTGTGCATCCAGCGTCTTCGGGTCCGTGAAGTGCTCAAGTTCCAGCATCCTGTAGAGCCCTTCCACCTTTCCCTGATAGGAGATAGACAACGATGGCGTACAGGCGGTAGCGGAGAGTATAGCGAGGTGCATGCGTCCTGTTAGGACGAAGTCGGCTTTGGATGCGATGCCAGCGACATGAGCAGGAGGGACTATGTGGTTGACGACGAACACTCGCGGGTCGAAGTCGAGCATCTCGTGCGCGATTGCCGCCAGCTTCTCGTCACTCTGGTCGCCGCGAGAATCATGGGGCAGAAGAATGAACGCAAAATTGTTGTCCAGCTTGCCCGCAATCAGTGGAACGAAAAGGCCGAGCTGGTCAAACTTGCCGGCCAGGGTGGAGCTCAGATTCACAATTGCGACAGTGCGTTTCGCTTGCCTCTGCTCGCGGAGCCACAGCTCAAGACCGTCCTGTTGCTCGATGGCCGCTGGATCTCCTTGCACAAGGAACGCCAAATCAGCAACCATGTGGACGTTGAGACCGCCATTGGCTCGCAACCGCTCCGCGGACAAAGGATCACGGGCATAGAGGGCGACCCGCTTCGACACTGCTCTCATCTTGCGAGTCACGTCCTCGGGTGGGCTCTCGTTCCACGAAAATCCTAGAACGCGTGCGTCGAGCCCGGCGAAGCTCAGGATGAAAGGGACTTGGAACCGCCGGATCGATGCGCGCCGGCTATAAGCCCCGTCCATCACGTCGGCACCCACGACGGAAACCGTGTCGCTCTTGATCGTCAGTATGAGGGTGCGCACCAAGTCTTTGAGGAAGTTGGGAAGGTTCCCATAAAGGAGCGACGGCATTTCGATGAAGCTGGATCCGTCTGGCTGGCGGGTGTTGCCGTTGGTGAGGACGGTTGCGTCGCGCATCAGAACAACAACGTTGCCTGAGACGTTGTTGGCAAAGGCCTCGAACATTGCTTGGTCGCCGACACTTCCAGAACCAGGTCCAACAACAAGGATGTGACATCTGGCTTCTGCAGGCCTGCGAGTGATGAGACGAACGGGACGGATGGCCAGTGCCAGTGCAATGCCGGCGACCAGTTCGAGAGCATCGCGAATCGAGTCGCGGTTGAGCGATGGCATTTAGAGGATCTCCAACTCGTGGTTGGTCAGTCGTTGCGAAGAACGCGGACAGATTCGGGGGCAATTTGTGGTCTGATCGCAATTAAAGTTGAAGTAGGTGTACCTGGCTTTAAATTTGGAGAGCCCGAAGTGTTCCGAACCCCGGTGCAAATTTATCACGCTTCGAGCTTCTGGCGTCTTTTGGCTAGGCCCCTTCGGTCGCGGATCAGGCACCATGTCAGCATGATTGCGAGTACTGGAATCGGATAGATTGCCATCAAAGCACCTTCCGGCTGGATCGGCTCAATAATTACAAGGATCGACAAGATCAGGTAGCAGTCTAAACTGCGCCGACCAATGGTTGCTGTCAACCCCAAAGGTCCCGGGTATTTGTTACATAGACTGCCGCACAAACGATACGTAACGAATGTAAACAGGAATGCCATTGCGATCGATCCGGGGCCTAGATTTGGCCGCCCGAAGATGTTGAACACGATCCCGTATAAGGGGCTATTGTCCAACATTCCTAAGCGAAAAGCTTGTCCAGAAAGAATCAGGACAAGTGAAATTGCGGCAGATAACAGCAGTGTTCGACGAGACCGCAAAAAATCCTGGATTTTTGACGACTGCCAATACCAACCGGCTAAGAGCGCCAAGAAGAATAATGTCTGCCAGGTGCCCCAGTTTATTGAGCCGTCGCCGCCTGCGCGGCGTGTGAAAGTAAAGGTGTCCCGGGAGACCTGTGCCAGGAAGTAGAGTAGCAAAGAAAGCGCTACCAGGACTCCCCATTGGCCGCGTTTCAGCAACCATATGGCACCTACCGAGAGCAGCAGCAGGATGGCGTAGAGAGATAGAATGGACGCATTTGGGGGGTTAATATTCAAAGTGAGCGTCCGCCAAATCGCCCCCCAAACTCCTGTGTCATCGATACTGGCAGACGCCGCGGCCCGCGACGGAAATAGGACAACCATGAAAAAAGCGAGTGCGCAAAGAAAGACGTGCGAAATGTAGACAAGTCTCGCGCGACGCAGGACCTTGAGTTGGCCGAATCTCAAGCCATTTCGATCTACGATTCCCCGGTACACCATACCCACGACTAGGCCGGACGGTAGCACAAAACCCATGGCGCCGGTGTACCAAACAGGAGCGTGCGTAATGTGCCACCCAATGCTTCCGCGCGCGACGTGATCGAAAGTCATGCTAACGATACACAGCGCACGCACCACGTCGATGGCCTGGTCTCGGCCGGGTCGCCGGACCGTAGCGGACTCAAGTGTCATTTCTAGATTGTCACGCATCGGCGGAGAATTGGCAGTGCAGCCGTCTCTCCCGGGAGGGGCAATCACTTGTATGAACCCGTTGTGGGACCAGCATGCCTGGCTTCTTGCCAAAGCAAACCTCCGGTCCAGGCTGCGGATTGAAGAAAATGCAGGCTGAATGCGTTCAGATCAGATGCGAGTAGTCCCACAAACCTGCACCCGCGTGCGGTGCCGGATTTGCTTTGTCTCGGGTGTCGGCCGTCCACCAGTTGAGTGAAGGCTTGGCTACCGACATGCCGCTCGTCCGGGCAGCGTGCCAGGCGAGCACGCCCACGCCTTGTTCCACGAGCACCCCTGTGGTTGTCACTACGCCGTTCCGAACCACCGAACCTTGCTCATACAGTCCAGCTTTGACACACAGGCTGTCAGCGTCGAATGCGTATGCCTCTACTCCGATCTCGCCGATAAGTAGCGGCAACGATTTGGCGGCCACCCGCTGGCAGTAATCGCGGACACGGTTGCCGAACTCTTCGTCCGTAAGTCGAGTCGATCCTGCCCCACCCCAGTTGACCGCCCACCGAGCGTAGAGATGAACCGAGAAAACTATCGGTCCGTAGCCTTTGCTGGGTCCGAAGTCTGCGGCAATCGAGGGACCGCGCGACAGTACATAAGAGTCGACTTCACTTAAGGCACCTGTGCCGATGGTCGTGGACGTAGGAATGTCGTTCGCAAAAGAGGCGGCGTCAAGAACGATGGTCGAGCGTGGAGCCACCGCGCGTACTCTAGCCAGCATCCGCCGATACTGAGCGTCGAGTTCCGCCTGATTGGGGCCGGGCTCGTTGATCAGGTTGAACCAGACGTACGGATTGTCGCGATACCGCTTGGCGACTTCCACCCACCAGTCGATAGACGCCTGCTCCGACGACCGTCCGCTCGGATCGCCCGAGGACCCCGCGGCCGTGGGCAAGTTGGAGCCGGCACCGCCGCCGCCTACGGCTGAATGCTGGGCGGTCATGACAACGATCTTCTTGGCCGTGTACTCGCTCACGATGGCATCGAGCTGATTGTTGTTGAAATAGGTGTAGCCCTGGGGGGATTCGTAATCTCGGTTTCCGGTACTCAACCGAATACATGTCCACTTCCACAGGTCGGCTGCAGCTGCCGACCGACCGCGCGTGTCGTCGTTCCACACGAATGAAGGTCCATTCAGATTCGCACCGATGGGGACGTATGGGAGCCCAGCCGGGTCGATGATCTTGTTCTTCTGAGTCTTGAAATAGGTCGGCTGCGCAGGCGGCTGCATCACGGGTGAGCTGTAGTACGGGATGGCGTTCGTCTGCGCGGACTGCGCCGATTCGTTGCCGGCGCGGTCGTAGGACGACACGGTGACTCGATGAGTGACTGCATTCTGCAATCCGGCGATGACCAGGGTCGTCGCGCCCTCGACCTGACCCCGGAACAACTGGTTTGCGTAGACCTTGTAACCGAGTACCCCTGACCCGGAGTCCGCCGACGCGGTCCAGGAGACGCGAAGCGCGCTTCTGCCGCTCACAGCCGACACGCCTGTCGGAACCGTCGGTGCCGAGTAGTCGTTGAGGAGAGCTCGCGAATACGGAGTGACCCGAACGCGATTACGTGCTTCCGCAATCACAGCCCCGGCCGTGTCCAAGCTTTCGAGGAACAGTTCTGACTCGATACCCACTGGAAGGCCCGTGACGAAGCAGCTCGTTGCGTCACCCAGCAGCACTGCCAACGGGCTCGCGTCGGCCGTGGACCGCACAATGTACTGAGCAGGTTTTCTGTCCCGGTTGGGGCCGGCGTGTACCCACCGCAGTTGGACACCACCGAAAGATCTCAGGGCGAACAGAGTGGCTGGTATAGGGCTGGAATCATCATCTGGCACAGCGGTTCTGATCACTCCAGATGATCGCTCCGACTCGACGTTGTCCGCGGTCAACGTTGCCACTTCCACATTGTGGACCTCTGTGGTGTCGACCCCGGCGATGGTGGCCGATACGCCCCACGACGTGGCGACCAACATGCCGTCCAGGTACACGTTGCATCGTATCGATCCCGAAGGAATCGAGCCGGGCGACCAGCTGACCGCAAACGTCCCGGGCACCGTGCACTTCACTGTTATCTGGGTCGGCGGGACCGCTCCCTCGAAATCCGACAACAGAGCGAGCCCAGCATCAGGTTGGGCGTCTGCCGTTGGGGTATCGAACTGCGTTGCCAGTCCGAAAGTTCCGACGACAACCGGTGCCGAGACCAGAAATGTACGCCTGCTCACACGATGTTCGTGGAGACCTGGAATTCGTGATTGGTCCAAGATGATCGGTCTCGTTTCTCGGGCAATTTTGTTATTTGCCCTAAATATGACGGAAACTCTTGTCATCAACGCTATCGAGACGATCTGTGATCTGCCGGGCACTCAGAGTTTGTTTCGTTGGGGGTCCGGTGCCTCTGATCACCGCAGGAACGCGCTCATGCGACGAATCCCCTAGGATCGCTTCGATAGCAGGCTTCGCACCGGGAATGTTTGCGGCAAACGCACCCGTGTGATTTTGACGATGGGACTCCATGACGAACAACTCCGGAGCGGCGAAGCGCGGACCGACGCGACGGCAGTTTCTCAAGATGGGTGCCGTGTCTGCTGCCTTGCCTCTACTGGGCGCGTGTTCGTCGGACGATCAAGGCGATATTCCTCAACAGGGCGATGTGGGCGAGAGCGCAGCCGCACTGTTCGATCCACTGAAGCCGCCGACCCAGCTCATTACTGCTGTCAGTGCTGCATCGGTCCTGACGCTCACGTGGTCCGCAGGTTCGGTCTCGTCCGGAGTGCCGAGGTATCAGGTGTACGTCGACGACGAACTCCAGCTCGAGACTGACAAGACACGGATCACTCTCGACGGCTTCGCGGACGATCGAACACATGCATTCTTCGTGCGAACGATCGATACCGACGGCCGTCAGTCGGCTCCGACGGGTCAGTCGGTGCGCGAGGTCGCGACTCCCGACGATGCTTCACGACCTCCCTTCTTGATCGCAATACCGGCGTCCAACGGGGTGCAGTTCCGATGGGCTCATCCCACCGGGGACGGGAGCGCGACTCCGGCCGAGTATCAGTTGTTTCGGGAAGGCGAGGTGCGCCCGCTCGCAGTCCTCGGTGCGGATCGGGTCAGTGGTGCGGCACCTGAAACCCACTTCTTCGCCACCGGGGTGCTTCCATCCATCGAGAACGAGTACTTCGTGGTGGCGTACTCCAACGCGTCGATCGCGATCGGCGAGGCGCTCAATCGCGTCCGAGTCAGCGCTTATCGACGAACCTGGCCGCGCGCGGCCAACGACTTTCAGACACCCGGTTCGATTGAGGCCAAACAGGATTCGGACACAGTCACCGTCTCTTGGGCCTCTGCGGACCCCTCTGCGATTTTCGCATACAACGTCTTCGCCGGCGACACGTTCGTCGGGAGGCAGATTCAGGGGATGGACCTCGTGATTCCGGCAGATCGAATCGCGGCGGGTGCATCCCTGCACGTTATCGCTGTCGATCGCGCCGGTTACAGCTCTCCCCGTAGTGCTGGCATCGGGGTCGCGGGCTCGGACTCGGTGCGGGCCCGCCCGTTCGATGGTGAGTTCCGAACGGACGGCTTCACGATTCTCGATCCGGACGATCGCGCATTCATCCCCGTGGGATCCAATATGTCCGGGCTGGACTATTTTTGGAACGAAAAGGTCATCGGTGAATCGGCTGCTGCCGCAGAGAACTGGCGGTGGAACACCGTCCGAATCGGCTGCGGTATGTCCGACTGGGGAGCGATATCGGGCGGATACCTGTACTTTCAGAACAACGATCTGCGCCGCATAGTGGATGAGTACACATCGCGCGGAATCGTGGTGATCCTCTCTCAATTCTCCAAAGGCGCTCAGGGACAGGTCGGTTCGACCGATGGACTACTGAACACTGCGCCCGGGAGTGCCCCCGACGGGACCGGACGGTCGATTGCCGAAGCGATGACCGATTGGTGGGTCGAGGTCGCCAAGATCTTTGCCGACAACCCGTACGTGTGGATCAATCCCATCAATGAACCAGGCGGCGACCTGGACGGACTGGAGGGGCAATACCGCAGCATGCTGTCCCGAATCAGGGCTGTCGCGCCGCGGACGCCGATCGTGCTGGACGCGGCGAACTTTGCGAACGATATTCCGAACAGTGCGACCATCGGTGCCGGCCCGGTGGATCCGGAGCAGTCCTTCGTTCTCTCTCGAGGGCCGAACTTGATGAACGACTTCGGTGTAGCGCGCGGTTACGGACCCGTAATGTTCTCGATTCACGCGTACAGCCGCTGGCCGGTCAATTACGGCGGGGACGGTCGAATAACAGACGAACAGCTAGCCGCTCGAATGCGCGCGTTCGTGACGGAGGCACGTCAACGCGGAGTTCCGTTCTTCGTGGGGGAGACCGGTGTGGAGGATTGGGCCACTGAATACGACTCAGCGAGTGTGCGCGTCGGGCTGTACGAACAAGGCCTTCTGGACGGGCGGCCAGTGGGCGTCTGGCAGGAGCAGCAGGTGGGTGTTCTCGCGTGGCACACGTCGCCGTTCAGTGGAATGCCTGTCGCGGCCGATGATCGCGACTGGTTCTCTGTGACAGATGTCTCCGAGGCCTCGCCACAGCCGGATGCTGGAGTCGGTCTGTGGAATTATTCGCACTCTCCGGGTTGATCGACGTGCTCGAAGCAGGAGACAGGACATTGAACGATATGCGAGTAGGCGTTGCGTTCGCTGGTGACGCGGAAGACCCGACGGCGCGCTCCGGTACCCCGTTCGGGGTGCTCTCGGCCATCCGAGAACTCGGGTTGTCCGCGGTCGCTCTGAAAGCAGCACCACCGACCAACATCGATCGAGCAGTGGCGGCGGTCGACGCCGTTGCTCATCTCGTGGCACGTCGATCGGTCCCGACCGCGGCGCAAGCGCGCGAAACGTACAGCGGTGCACATCTGGCCAAGTTGACGGCGAAGGTCCGCGGAGCAGTCCTGGCTCGTCGCCGAGAGCTCGAGGAAATCGATGCGATCGTTGCTCTCGGAACTGGATACGACATCCCGGCCGACATCCCGTACGTCGTCTACGACGATATGACCGTGCAGCAGGCCGTCGCCATGGAGTACCCGGTCTGGATGGCGATGCGCGAATCGGATCGTGCGTTCAGGGTCGAGCAGCAGCGACGTATCTATCTCGGCGCGCAAATGTGTTGCATGACAACGACGTGGGCGGCCGAATCCGTGATACGTGACTACGGCGTGCCACCGTCTCGGGTTGTTGTCGTGGGGGCGGGGACGCACGAGAAGGTTCGGACTGTCGAGAGAGATTGGAGCGTGCCCAGGTTCCTCTTCATCGGGTTGGACTGGAATCGGAAGAACGGTGCCCGCGTGCTTGCGGCCTTTGCTTCCCTGCGTGAGCGCATCCCGGAAGCAACCCTGGACGTAGTCGGAGGGCATCCACCGATCGATCAGGACGGTGTGACCACGCATGGTCGCCTGTATCGGAACGATGCTTCCGATCTGGCGCGACTGAAGGAGCTCTACGATCGCGCCACGTGCTTCGCGATGCCTTCCGTTCACGAACCCGGGGGTGTGGTGTTCGTCGAGGCCGCGGCGGTCGGGGTAGGGTCCATCGCCGGAAACCGTGGCGGATCCGCTGATTTCGTCGGGGACGCAGGCTTCGTGGTGAATCCTTTCGACGAAGGTGCGATCTTCGAGGCCATGGTGTCGATGTCCGATCCGGCCACTGCTCGGAGCTGCGGGCAGCGAGCAAGCGCACGGGCTGGACTGTTCACGTGGCCGCAGGTAGCCGGTCGCATTCTCACGGCGCTACGCCCCGAGGTCGATCTACCGATCATGGTTTCCCCCTTGGGCGGAAGTCGCCCAGCCGAGATTCAGGAGAACGAAACACAATGAGTATGTCGACGCAGTCCGAGTCCATCGCCGGGTCCGTCGATGTGTCCGTGGTGATGGTTACCTACAACGCCGAAGAATGGACCAAGAAGGCGCTGTCCGCGTTGCCGGGAGGCGCTGCGCACAGTTCCACTGAGCTCATAGTCGTCGACAACGCCTCGACAGTGTTGGATCGAGACGACCTGTTGTCCTGGGCCGGCCCCGATGCGAAGGTGACCTTCCTGGACGAGAACATCGGCTTCGGACGAGCCTGCAACTTGGCCGTCACGCAGTCCACGGGCCGAACCGTGTTGTTGCTCAACCCTGATGCGATCGTCGACGAAGGTGCCGTGGACGAATTGTTGGCGTTTCTGGACGAAGATCCGGCCCGCGGAATCGTGGGTGGACGAATTACCGACCCCCAAGGAAATTTGGACTACGGTTCCTGCTTCGGTCACCAGACGACGTGGAGCCTGTTCTGCTTCGCTACTGGGCTGTCCACCGTGTTCGCCCGCAGTTCGGTGTTCAACCCGGAAGGCCTGGGAAAGTGGAAGCGCGACAGCGTTCGTGAAGTGGGAATAGTCACAGGTTGCCTGCTGCTGGCAGATCGCACGCTCTGGGACCGTCTCGAAGGATTCGACCCACGCTTTTTCATGTACGGCGAAGATGCAGATCTCTGCAAGCGGGCGTGGGACTTGGGTTTCCGCCCCTCGGTCACGCCTGCAGCACATGCCGTACACGCGCTCGGCGCATCGTCATCCTCCAGAGTGGCGAAGCAGATTCTGCTGTTTCGCGGCAAAGCCAGCCTGATTCGAAAGTCGCACAGTGGACTGATGGTCGCGGTCGAATCCGCCTTCCTGCAGGCGGGCGTCTGCCTCAGGGGACTCGGGGAACGGGTGACGCGCAAAACAGGTGGTGGCTGGTTGGATCTGTGGAAGCGCCGCGCCGAGTGGAAAGACGGCTGGTGAGTCAGCTCAAGTTGCGAGATGACATGTCCATCGACCATTGCCCGTCGGTGCCCCGGTGCTTCCGATAAGCCGCAAGCAGTTTCGCGGCGACGGTAATGCCGGCGTAGGTCACGACCTCGGCCAACCGAATGTCTCTTTCCCGCGCTACTCGCAGGAGCGACTCGCGTGTGCTGCTGCTGCCGGAACCGGTGATGATGGTATCGACCTGCTTGTTCCCCAATTCGGTGCGCGCACGGCGCCGAATCAGAGCACGCAGTGACACCGGGGCGACGGAGACGAATTCGCCTGCCGTGCTGATCCTTTCGCGCTCGCTGAATAATCCACGTACGTAGGCGTCATCGTTGACGACATCGGGAAACTCCCCGATCCGGTCTCCTCCGGCACGATTGACCGCATAGACGCCCGAGCCGATGACTCCCTCGGCCACGTACGGCATGCGGACCCAGACCTTGTGATAAGCGCGCACCGGCCAGGTGGAATGCCGCCAGTCGACTACCAGCTTCGGCGCAGCGACAGTCGGAGAGTGGGCCGCCTCGAGTTCGTCGACCAAGGCCCGCAGGGTTTCGGTCGTCATCTGAATGTCTGCATCCAGGTACACCCTGGGGTAGTGCGACGTCGCGAGATCGCCAGCACGAAGGGCCTCGATCTTGGACGGGATATCAATGTCCACCACAGTCGAGAGTGGCCAGTCCTGCAACGCCGACGTCGCCTGCGCCACGGTATTGTCCGTCGATCCGTTGGACACCACACAGACGTGAAACTCGTCCGTCTCGGCGCTCGAGAGCAAGGTGCGTATGCAGCGCTCGATTACTGACGCCTCGTTGTGGGCAGGTATGACGACGGCAGAAGGCATCGGTGTGGGCAGCTTCCTCGAACTCGGATAGGTGTGAGCAACGCGGCAGTTGCTTTGGCGATTATGACAGGCGTCGGGACGTTCCGCTTTGTACGGCGAATCGTTTAGTGACGCGAATAATTAGAGAACTGCCGGCACCCGTCGGGGGTGGTTTAATGAGATCGCATCCGGATGGCCGCATGGTCGAAGCGGTGCAACGGCGTACTCGAAGGCTCGTCTGTTCATTCAATCAGATTATTGCTGGATGCTGCACGCTGTGTTTGTCGGTTCGAACACTGATGCATTGTTCGCGCGCGAAAGGTTACCGGGGGCAATGGGTCAAGCAAGAACTCTGTTAACTCTCGCAGAAGATGGTTCGGCTCAGATCGATTCTCGGCTGGACCTGTTCACCGGGTCTCGGGATGAGCTGATCGATGTCATCTGTGACTTGGTAGCAGACGGTGATCCGCATCTCGTGGTAACTCCCAATGTCGATCAGATTCTGCAGTTGAACAGATCTCCTACGGCACGGCAGGCTGTGGAGGCAGCATCGCTCCGTCTCGTGGACGGTATGCCGCTCGTCGGCTTGCTGCGACTGCTCGGGGTTCGTTCTGTGCACCGTCACACCGGTGCGGATCTGCTTCCCATGGCTGCGCGGCTATCTAGGGAGAAGTCCTGGAGCATCGCGCTCGTCGGAGGAGCGGAGGGTGTGGCGGAGGCCGCTGCCCAGCGTCTCCGAGCAGAACATCCTGGTGCCATCATCGAGGCTGTCGACCTACCGATGCTCAGCGGGCCACAGGATCCTGCAGGCAAGGCCGCGGTACTGAGGCTGACCGAGTTGCAGCCGTCATTGGTGTTCTTGTGCATGGGATTTCCGCGCCAGGAGTCGTGGTTTCTGCACTGGCGTGAACTGCTTCCCGGTGCGGTCTATCTGGGCACTGGTGCCGCGGTGGACTTCGCGGCGGGGACCAAGAAGCGGGCACCGAAGTTGATCCAAAACCTCGGCTTCGAATGGGTGTTTCGTCTAGGGCAGGAGCCCAGACGGTTGGCACACCGATACCTGATCACCGGGCCCAGGTTCATCCTCGTCGCCGCGTTCTCCGTGAAGGCTCGGTTACGGGTAGCCCTCGGCAGATGAGGGTTGTGCTTGTACACAAATACAAATGCTCGTACTGAGAACTGCAAAGGATTCGGGTACTGTCCCAGCGGTCGACTGCAGACCAGTTTTCTCGGCGTTCTGATGGTCACTCGCGAAGGGTATTGAGATCGTGGATTTGTTCGATGTAGCGAGAATTACCGCCAAGCGTTGGTACGTCTTCATTCCGCTGGCGCTGGTCACTGCCTTCTTTGCGTACCAGGCCTACAGCGGGGTAAAGCCGCAGTACTACACGAACGTGTCCGTTGGTCTCGTCAGCCCGAGCGTGAAAGATGTCGCCGTGCAATCGAGCCCGAGCGATCCTGTGTTTCAGGTCTCCAACGGTCTTCAAGATGCGGGTGGCGTATCGCTTCTGGCCAACCTGCTGGCTATTGGTCTTCGGGATGCGTCGGTTCAATCCCAGGTGCGGGCCGCGGGCGGATCTGGGAGCTACTCGTCGGAGGTGTTCAACCTTCCCAATGCTGGCCAGTTGCCGATCGTGGTCGTGAGCGCGCAGGGGCCCAGCGCGCAACGCGTGTTCGACACAGTCAATCTAGTGGCTCAACAAGCTGACCAGACGCTGCGCGGAATTCAGGCCCAAGCAGGCGTTCCAGATACGCGACTTATCACTGCCTTCCCGTTGTCGGCGGTTCCCGAGCCGGTCGGTGGACTCCCCGGCAGGACCAGAGAGACTGCATCGTTGGCTGTCGCCGGGCTGGCGGGAGCCGTCGTCGCATCCGTACTGTTCGACGCCATCGTCGTCCGCATCGGCCGTAGTCGAAGGAAGGACGGCATAGGCGCACACGACACCGATGGTCCAGCCGACGAGCGGGTGGACTCCGAGACGCACCAGGATCGTCGAGACCGTGTCTACCCGTAACGGATCTACCACACCCGCACCTGGCCCCGCTTCGAGTGAAGGGAAGCCCTGGCTGGCTGCATCCATGGGGCTCACTCTCTTCCTGCTACCCACGGTCGTCGTGCTGGCCGGGCCATTGCAATCGAACGGTTCTCCGGCAAAAATGCTCTCCTACGTCATGGCTGGTCTGGTAATCCTGACTTTTGTCAACGGAAAGGTTGTGTTCACGCGAGACGGTCTGCTCCATGCAGGAGTAGCGATTGTCGCATTGTTCGCCCTCAGTAGAGTTTTCATCCTTGCCCGCACTCTCGAGAACGGACTCGATACCGAGCAGGACGCGACAGTTCTTCGCACAGTGATGAGTACCGTGGCATTCGTGGGCGTCGCCGTATTCATCATGACTCGCGTGACCACAGCCAAGGCGCGCAACTACGTGCTCGGAGCCATGCTCATCGGTGCGACGTATGCCGCCATTGTCGGTGTGCTTCAGGGTGTTTCGGACATCGACCTCAAGTATCTCCTGCAGCCTCCTGGGTTCGTGCTCAAGGTCGAGAAAACGCTTGCCATCAGGGACGGGTTCACTCGCGTGTTGGGTACCTCTGATCATCCCATCGAGTTCTCTGTCGTCGTCGCCACCATGTTTCCGATTGCGGCACACTTTTTTCGTTTCGGTTCCACCCGAAACGTGCGCATGTATTCCGGTATCTCACTGATCGTCATGATTCTTGCGATCCCGGCCAGTGTGTCGCGAACCGCGATCGTCGCGGTGGTGGCGTCTGCGGTCGTCTACCTCTTTGCCCTCAAGGTACGCGAAATCTTCAGTGCAGCAATACTTCTCGGGATCGCGGTGCTCATCTACTATGTCTCGGTGCCCGAGTTGTTCGATGCCATCGTCAAGCTGTTCGTCGGCGCTTCGGAGGACGACAGTATTACGTCCCGCACCGATGACTACGCCTATACCGGTGATCTGTTTCGTCAGAACCCGGTGCTCGGCTCCGGTTTTGCGGCAACGATGCCCAATCGAACCCAATACTTGGACAATGTATGGCTGGGCACCATCATCAGTGGCGGGATCGTAGGGGTCCTCGGAATCATGGCCATCGTCATCGGCGGCATCATCGGCGCGACAATGGCGTTCCGGAACGTCAGGACGGTGGCAGAACGCGACCTGGTTTTTGCACTCTCGGGCTCGTTCGCGTCTCTGGTCGTTTCCACCACAGTGTTCGACATGTTCGCCTTCCAGCAGGCCGCGTTCTTGCTGTTCATCGTCTTCGGGCTGCTATGGTCGCTCGCCTACCGAACAGACAATCCTGCAGCCGATCTTGCTGCGCAGCAAAGTTGGGCCGGACGCCGCGGCGTTGCACAGCGAGTCCGACAGTGATCGGTACGGACGCTGTCGTTGCGATGGTGTCGGACACGTGGGCAGACAGCGTCCGTCGAGGCTTCTACTCCACTGCCGATCAGACCATTTTGTCGCTCCTCGGTGACGAGCGCATTCGACGGGTGATGGTGGCGGATCATCCGCGCGGGTTGCCATCCAAACTGAAGTCTTTGCATTCCGGCACTGATAAGGCCCCACACACAGCCTTCTTCAGATCGGTGCGCCCCACAGTTCTCACTACACCGACTCCTACTTCGGTCGCTGCCATCGAGCGGCGATATCGAATGTACGACCGGCAGTTGGCATTCGGCGCTGTGCGGCATCGACTGCAGTCACCGGCCCTGGTGACGTTCAACATCTATCATGCGGCCTACGGCGACCATCAATGGGCCGAATCGGTGTGCTTCTACGCCCAGGACGACGAATCGGCAATTCCATACAAATCGGCTCAGGCGCCACTGCTCAGGGAAGCGTACAAGCAGATCGCCAAGAGCGGCATGGACGTTTACGCAGTTTCAGACGTTCTGCTCGATCGGATCGCGCCGACCGGACGTGGGCTGGTGATTCCCAACGGGGTCGACCGCGAACTGTGGGCGTTGTCCTTGCGGTCCCGTCGTGGTGACTCCCGAACCGCTGTGGCGGCCTATGCCGGCACCATCGACGATCGAATCGATGTCGCTGCCGTCGCGAAATTGGCGGCGAGCGGGATTGCTGTTCGCATGGCCGGAGTGATCGCCGATGCGAAGATCGGAACGTTGCTGGCCGAAATACCGGGCGTCGAACTCGTCGGCAGTATCGCCCGATCCGAAGTGGCGGCATTCCTGATGTCGGCCAACGTGTGTTTCATGGCGCACCGTCGGACACCGCTGACCGAGGCCATGTCTCCACTGAAGATCTACGAGTACTTGGCCAGCGGAAATCCAGTCGTCGCAACGAATTTGGGATCTTTCGGTTCGGAACCACTCGTCGGAGCCTCGTGCACTCTCGTCGACCCGGGCGGGGACTACGTGGGCGCGGTGAACCTTGCGCTCGAGCGTGGACGGTTGAGTGAACCCGATCGTCAGAACCTGGTGCAGAGCCTGTCGTGGCGCGCACGCCATGAACCCCTTATCCAGCGACTGACAGGATCGGGCTCGTGACATCGACATCCGTTCGCCCCGTGGTGATCTTCTCGTCGATGTATTTCGATGGGCATCAGCTGTACGACCAACGATTGGCTCGCGCACTCGCTACCACCAACCCCGTTCTGTATGTAGAGCCCCCGACGCCACTTGTGCGTAGGCCAGGTAAAGGCAAGCGTACGTTCGGGTTCGGATCCACCGACGCTGCTGGAGTGACGACATTCACACCCGCCACTTTGCCTTTCGGATCCAGGCGATTGTTGTACCCGCTGTCGGGCCTTCTGATTGCCCTGCAGATCTGGATCGCACTCTTCGGCAAACTGCGTACTCTTCGATTCCAGTCAGTGTTCGTCGCCGTCAATCCAGTCACCAAGCGGCTCTTCCCTGCGCGACGTTCGGTTTCGTTGATCAAGGACGATTACGCCGCTGCGGCGAACCTGATCGGCATTCCGACAGAGGTGGTGCAGAGACGCTTTCGCTCCACGATACGTCGGGCGCGCAACGTAGTGGTCGTATCGCCGGTCTTGCGCAGCATCCTGCTGCGTCGAGGTGTTCGCTCCCGGATCATTCCTGCCGGATGCCACATACCGAACCGGCAGTGGGATGAGCCTGCTGAATTGTCCGGTGTTGCACACCCGCGGGCAGTGTTCGTGGGCATGGTGTCCGATCGTATCGACCTGAATCTGATGCAGGCAGTTGTGGAATCGGGCGTGTCCGTCGTGGGTGTCGGCCAGGTTCAGCCCACCTTCTCCAAGCAGGAGCAATTCGAGCAACTGCGCGGACACAACAACTTTCACTGGCTTCCGCCGCGCTCGGGAGCCGACCTCGAGGCCGTCATTCAGCATTGCGCGGTGGGACTGATCCCGTACGAGTTGTCCGAATTCAACCGTTCCAGCTTCCCGCTCAAGGCTTTCGAGTACCTCGCCTGCGGCAAGGTGGTGGTATCGACCCCGCTGCCGTCCATGACCTGGCTTGATTCCGAGAACGTTCGAACCGCGGCAAGCTCGGTGGAGTTCGTTTCCGAAGTGCACGACGCATTGGCGGAGGCCAGCGATCCGGGCGTCATCTCCGCGTGTACGTCGTACGCGAAGAAGAACACCTGGGCCATGCGCGCCGACGAGTTTCGCGCATTGCTGGGGCGCGGCCAATGACGACGTCAAGGATCGCTGCGTCGGGCGGGAAGCGGCGGTGGCTGTCCAGTCGAGTGATAGCGATCGTGTTCGGAATGACCGCACTGGGTCTCGTCGCATACGCGGTCTACTCGGGACTAAGCCCCTTGCGATATGCCGACGAGAAGCAGTACCTGTCGATTGCACGATCGCTGGCGGACGGTGGTGGGTTCTCGATCTACGGCCGGCCTAGTGCCTATCGTCCGCCCGTGTGGCCGCTGATATTGAGTGCTTTTGTCCTGCTCGGCATCGACGGGAGTATTCTCGTTCTGCTGTCCGCAGTGCTCATGATCGCAGCGGCTGCCCTCGCTGGTTGGATCTGCTCGAGCATCACCGGATCGCGTCTGGGTTACTTGGCGTCGGTGGTAATGCTGGTTTATCCGCTGAACGTGTATACCGCTGGCACTCTCTACCCGCAGGGTCTCGCAACGCTACTGGTGCTGGCGTTGTGGGCAACAGCTATCAGAACCGATCTCAACGGGCTAAAGCCCCTTTCGTTCAAAGCATCGGCTGGCATCGGTCTGATGATGGCAAGCCTGAGCCTGGCCGTGCCAACTTTGGTGTTCACCGCATTTCTGGCGGGGGTGTGGTTGCTCTGGCAGCAGCGGGGAAATCGGGTGAAGTTTGCCACGGTGACGCTCCTGTTCTTCGCCATACCGGTAGTGCTGTGGGCGGCCAGAAACGAACAGCAATTGGGGAAACCGGTTCTCTTCAGCACTACCTCCGGTGAAAACCTGGTGATCGGAAACAATCCGAGCGCCACCGGAAGCTCCGGGGTCGACATCGTCTATCCGCCGGAGTCGATTCCACCGCCGGAACTAGTCGAAGTGGAGAGGGATGCCTACTTCCGGGATGCGGCACTGACCTGGATCGAGAACAACCCAGCCGAGGCTGCGCAGCTGTACGTCGCCAAGACCCTCAACTATTTCGCGCCATACAACAAGCCGACAACGGAGGGGCGTGGAAGTGCCGTCCAGATGGTGGTTGCGATTGTCGCATTCGGGGCCGTCGTGGTGGGTTTGATCACCCGGATCTTGTTGCGTCACAGACTCAAGATGCTGCGATCCGAGTGGGTCTTTCTGGCAGTCTTCGTGATCAACGCGCCGTTCATGGCAATTTTTTTCACCCGTACCCGCTTTCGTCAGCCGCTCGACAGCATCCTCGTCGTCGAGGCGGCGCTCGCCGTGGTGATTGTGCTCGCGGGAATTCGCCATATGCAGTCGGCGGCTGAAACGAGCAGGTTCGAGGATGGGCCGACACACGAACAAGAGGTGGCCGAACGTGAATCCTGAGGCTCTGTGGGCACTTTCGTGCCGACTGCACCGACGTGGCTCGAGACTGCCGGCCAAGATTGTGAAGATCCTCAACTTCGCCGTCTTCCATACCGTGCTCCCCTACGAGGCACGGTTGAACGGTTCGGTGCAGTTGTGGCACCGGGGTCTGGGCGTGGTCATTCACCCCAACACCTCCATCGGAGCCGGCGTTCAGATCGCTCAGAATGTGACCGTTGCGTCCGGTGACTGGGAGGTAGCAGAGGAGCCGACCGTTGTGATCGGCGACAAGGTGATGATCGGTGCGGGTGCCTTCTTGTCCTCGAAGAAGGGGCAGGTGTTGCGAATAGGCACGGGGGCGCGTATCGGTGCCAATGCCGTGGTCACCAATGATGTGCCGGCGTGGACCACGGTAGCGGGGCCGCAGGCCACGGTGCTGTCTGTTCGTCCGGCAGAGGACTGACTTGCCCTCGGTCTCAGGCACTGAACGCAACGGGGAAGTCCAGTAGTGTCAGCCGGAATGAAACGTGCGCTGATCACCGGCATCACCGGACAGGACGGCTCCTACCTTGCGGAGTTGCTCCTGTCGAAGGACTATGTGGTGCACGGACTGATACGTCGATCGTCGACGTTCAATACCTCGAGGATCGAACATCTCTACACCGATCCACACGACCCCGACCGCCGGCTCTTTCTGCACTACGGCGATCTGACCGACAGCGCACGGTTGGTGTCTCTGCTGATGGAGATCGTTCCGGACGAGATCTACAACCTCGGGGCCCAATCCCACGTACGAGTGAGTTTCGACGAGCCCGAGCACACGGGGGCGGTAACCGGGCTCGGATCGGTTCGTCTACTCGAGGCGGTGCGGCAGTCGAAGATCGAATGCCGCTACTACCAAGCGTCCAGCTCGGAGATGTTCGGCTCTACCCCACCGCCACAAGACGAGAGCGCGCCGTTCCATCCCCGATCGCCGTACGCTGCAGCGAAGCTATATGCCCACTCCATGACGCAGATGTACCGCGAGGCGTATGGATTACACGCTGTGAGCGGCATCCTGTTCAACCACGAATCTCCTCGGCGCGGGGAGACTTTCGTAACTCGCAAGATCACCCGCGCCGTGGCCAGGATCAAGATGGGGCTCGAGAAGCGGGTATACCTGGGCAACCTGGACGCAGTGCGAGATTGGGGTTACGCACCCGAGTTCGTCGAGGGGATCTGGCGAATGCTGCAGATGGACGATCCTCGGGATCTAGTTTTGGCGACGGGTGTGGGAACGACCGTGAAGGAGTTCGCACACGCAGCGTTTGCACACGCCGGACTCGACTGGCAGGAGCACGTCGAGTTCGATGATCGGTACCTCCGTGCTGCCGAGGTCAATGCTCTGATCGGAAATGCATCGGCGGCCCGATCTGCCTTCGGCTGGGACCCCACCATCACGGCAAACCGTCTGGCCGGGATCATGGTCGAGGCTGATCTCGAGGCTTTGCAATCCACGGGAAAGCCATGGATCGACCGCCCTATCACCGCGGGGTGGTCATGACCGGGCCCCTCGATCGGCGTGCGCCGATGTACGTGGCCGGGCATCGAGGATTGGTCGGCTCAGCAGTGTGGCGTGCCCTCGAGAAAGCCGGTTTCACCGATCTCATCGGGTTGACTTCGGCAGAGCTGGATCTGACGCACAGACGCGACGTGTTCGATTTCTTCTCGCAGCGCCGGCCCGTCAACGTCGTCGTAGCTGCAGCGAAGGTCGGCGGGATAATGGCGAACGACACGCTCCCCATGGACTTTTTGTCGGAGAATCTCCAGATTCAGGTCAATCTGATGGATGCGGCTGTCGAGTTCGACGTCGACAGGTTGTTGTTCTTGGGCTCGTCCTGCATTTATCCCAAGCATGCCCCCCAGCCGCTCAAAGAGGACTACCTGCTCACCGGTCATCTCGAACCGACCAACGACGCGTACGCAATCGCGAAGATTGCGGGGATCATCGGCGTGCAGTCGGTCAGAAAGCAGTTCGGACGCCCCTGGATCTCTGCGATGCCGACCAATCTGTACGGGCCCGGTGATAACTTCTCTCCGCAGACCTCGCATGTACTTCCGGCCCTTATCCGTAGATTCGTCGACGCTCGCAACCGTGGAGTCGAGTCGGTCACCAACTGGGGAAGCGGAACGCCGAGACGCGAATTCATGCATGTCGACGACATGGCCTCTGCGTGCGTGCATCTACTCGATCACTACGACGGACCGCGTCACATGAACGTGGGCGTCGGCGAGGACCGTTCGATCGCCGAGATCTCGAGTATCGTCGCCGAACTCGTCGGCTACGACGGCGAGGTCATCTGGGACACGTCGAAACCGGACGGTATGGCGAGAAAGCTCCTCGATGTCAGCGCGCTGCACGGCACCGGATGGACCCCTACGATCGAGTTCCGGGAGGGGCTTTCATCGACCGTCCGCTGGTATTACGACAATCTCGAAACGATGAGATCATGATCGTGCATGGCGCTGAGGAGGTGCTCGGTGCCCCTCGACTCCTCGTTGCGTGTAGCGGCAGCTGCCGACCGAGATAGCCCGCTTCGAGTTCCGAACCGGCGCAGCCTCGGATTTATTGCTGTTGGTGCCGCCTCGGGCGTTCCTGTAGCCAACTACACCGTCACCGGTCTGTCCGTCATCTGTGCGCTGCTGGTTCCGGCCCTGATCATGTCCGCATCCATCGGACGGGCCTGGATTCCGGCAGTGATGTCGATCCTCGGATTCCTGGCCTACGCCACATCGGCAACCGTCAACGGGCTGCCGGACGGTGGGCCCAACTCGGTCGTGTTCCTCTCCCTCGCCCTGTACATCGTCGGTATCTCGCTGCTCTGCCGCCGCGTCGAGGACGTCTGTGCGCTCCTGGTTGGAATTGGCATCGGTACCGGTATCTTCTATGCATTCGTGGGCACGCCTCTGACCATCGGGGGCGGATTGGCCGACAATTGGAAGTACGGATTTGCTCCGGCCGTAACTGTATCGATCGTCTACGTTCTGGTGATTCGACAGAAGTCCATCTACGTAATTTCTGCGGCATTGGTGCTGCTGGCTTTGACCAGTTTGGCTCTCAATTTCCGATCGCACGCGCTGGTCTGTGTTGTCGCGGTCCTGATTTTGGTGATCAGCAAGCGCCAACTCACCCAATATCGTCCGCTGCGCATGGTGACGGCAGTCGTGGCAATGGTCGCAGCGTTTGCTCTGATACTTCCCTACGCGTCTCGCTCCGGCTTGTTCGGAAGGGCTCTCGAAACCAAGGTTTCGAGCCAGCTCGGCGAGGGTGTTCCGATGATCTTGTCCGGAAGAACCGAGCCGCCACTGTCGTTCAGTGCGATCGTGGAGAAGCCGTGGTTCGGCTGGGGGAGCGCGCACAACATTCCCGAGTACGTCTTCGCGCACGCTCGACTCTTGGCGGTCGACATCGGATTTCCACGCGACTTCAGGTTCGAGTTCGTGTGGAAGTTGCCCGACGGTTCTGCGTCCTTCCACTCGATCGTCCTGGGAACGTGGGCCGAGGCCGGAATCTTCGGAGCTCTGCTTCCGCTGTGGTTGCTCGCCTCGTGCTTGGTCATCATCATCAGGCCGGGCCGAGCTGGACGGTGGATGCCCGTCACCACTCTGGTTGCGGTACAGGCCTGTTGGGATCTTGTGTTCTCGCCGTGGTCGTATAACCTCGCCACTGTGTTCGCGGCAGTCGCGGTGCTGTGCGTTCTTCTCCGCCCGAAGCGGCCTGTGACGGCAGGTTCCTCGCAGTGATATCGGTGAGCGTCGTCATCCCTACCGTGGGGCGCGCGTGCTTGGTCGAGGCAATTGGGTCCGTCCTGCAACAGAGCGTTCCGATACTGGAAGTCATCGTGGTGGCAGATACAGTCGATGATCTCGAACTCTCGACTTCCGAGCAGGTGCGAGTGTTGCGCTGCGGTCCGGGATTGGGCGCACCGGGAGCGCGACAAGTGGGTGTCGATGCTGCCCGTGGTGACATGATCGCACTGCTCGACGACGATGATCTGTGGCACCCGTTCAAGATCGAAGCTCAACTACTGCGTCTTGGCTCGAATCCCACTGAGGTGTCGATTGCATCCTGCGCGTGCGCGGTACGGCGCGAGGATGGTCACGAAAAACTATTGCCCCGCAGCCCGATCGATCCTCTGCAGGACATCGCCCAATATCTTTACACCTACTCACTTCATCGGTCCGGTCCTGCCAACGGATTCGTGCAGACGTCGTCGCTACTGTTCCCCCGACACCTTGCGCTCGAGGTCCCGCTGGACGAAAAGCGTGATGCTGTGCACGACGAGTCGACGTGGTTGCTGGCCGTCCGGTCGAAGTATCCCCACGCTCGAATCGAACAACTTGCAGACCCTTACGTCGTCTATCGGGTTGGCTCGAACTCATTGTCCAACAATGCGTTTACGTCAGTCGATCGGTACATCGACTGGGGTCGGCAGTATCTCCGCGGTGCCAGCGCCCGTACTCGCGGTGACTACTACCTCACGAGTCCAGTGGCTGCAGCCGTGTCGGCCGGTTCTGTGGCAGGGCTACTCCGGGCTGTGCGGGCCGGATTTCGGCATGGTTCACCGGGAGTATGGGCAGTGCTTTATGCGGTCGCAAAACTCGGTGCGCTGATGACCCGGACGGCGCGCAGACCGTGACCGAGGGAAATCGTCTGCCCGTCGTTTCGGTGATCACCATCTCCTACCGTGACGCCCCGGGCTTGCGGGCGACCATCGATAGTGTTCGTGCGCAGAAGTATCCGCACATAGAGCACATCGTCATCGACGGAGGATCCGGCGATCTCGTCGAACGCTACTTGCAGAGTCAAGGTCATCTTCGTTACTGGCAGTCCGAACAGGATGGCGGCCGGTACGACGCGATGAATCAGGGTGCGGGCCAGTCGTCCGGCGATATTCTGTGGTGGTTGCACTCCGGCGACAGCTTTGCTGATTCGGGAACGGTCGCAACCGTTGCAATCGAACTGTCCAAGAACGGAACTCGTAGTACTGCGGACCGGTGGGGTTACGGCAAGGTGGTACGCAGGCTCGATGGTGCATCGCTGGGGGAGTGGGGATACATGCCGTTCGACCGCGTTGGTTTTGCGCTGGGTATCCGACCCATTCCCCATCAAGCCGCGTTCATCGGCCGCGACGTGGTCACGGCGCTCGGTGGATACGACACGACATTCGGACTGGCCGCCGACCAGCTGTTCATGCTGCGAGCCGCGTTGTTTGCCGAGCCCGATGTGGTGCCGGTCGTGCTTACCGATTTCGATGCCTCGGGTGTGGGATCGGTGCGGCCGCAGAAGGAACATTTCGCAGATGTCCGAAGGTCATGGGACCTTATCGGCTACTACCCGTACGGCGGACGCGCCAGGTCTCGCGTCATGTCGGCCTGGGTCGAATGGACGGCCCGCACCAAGGCGACGATCAGACACATATCCGGGCTGGTTCGTGTTGAACTGCCGCGACGACGGAGCGATCGATGAGCGCGGGAGCCGATGCCTCGGGCGCATCGTCGCCGATGCTCGATCACGCTGAGCGGCGATCGCTGTTGCGGAGCACGGCTTTTCGAGTCGGCGGTACCCCGGTCATCGCGGTTGCCGGGCTAGTCACCACCGGGATCACCATCGCGTCCACCGGCGAAATCGGCTTCGGCCTGGTAGCCCTCGTCGGGTCGGTTGCTGTGCTGTTTCCGTTCGCCGACCTGGGAATCGGAGCCACCGTCACCACTGCGTGCTCCCGCAGCTCGAATCTGCGTCAGGACTTGTCGGCGCAGGCAGTGATCGGTCGCGCCTACCGAGTTCTCGGGTTGGTGGCGTTGTCGGTGATCGCTGTTGCTCTGGTGGTGATGGCCGTCGACGGCTGGGGAACAATCCTCGGTATTCGGTCCGGCGCGAACGACCGATGGGCGGTAACGCTCGCGGTGGCGTTGTTCGGGCTGTCGATTCCGGCCGGTCTCGGATTGCGCATTCTCGTCGGAATCGATCGGACGTCGACGGTAGTGCTCGTGATGATGAGCAACTCGTTGCTTGGTATGGGCGTTGCGCTCGTGCTGTATTCGGCCGGCGTGGAGGGTATCTGGTTCGTCCTTCCGCCGATCGTGGGTGCACTGCTGGGCAATGCCGTGGGAACTGTGGTCGCAGCCAGGGCTGCGGGACTGGGTCCGCGGGTGGTGGGCTTTCGGGTTGCCGAGCGTCCGGTGGGTGGTTTGCTTGCCGGATCTTTGTGGATGTTCGTCATCTCGATCGGAATTCCGTTCGGTCTCCAAGTACAGCGGGTGGTGCTGGCGCACCGATCTACCCCCGATCAGTTGTCGCAGTATTCGTTGTTCGCGCAGATGTACGCGATCGGCTGGACGGTCTTTTCCACCGCAGCCCTGACGATGTGGCCGATGTTCGTTCGGCGTCGGTCCGACGCGACGGCGACGGTGACGCTGTGGCTGACGGCGACGGGCGCGTTCGCGGCCGGAGGAGCGGTCATCGCCGTTGCGTTCGTGCTTCTGGGGCCGTGGGTGGGGACGATGCTGTCCGGTGGTGACATCGGTACTCCGGTCACCCTCGCCGCGGCTTTCGCTGTTCTGCTCGTGCTGCAATGTGCTCACCTACCGGCGGGGATGCTGCTGACTACACCGCGAGAGGCCAGATGGCAGGCGGGCTGCCTCGCAGCGATGGCAGTGATCACCCTGGTCGGCACTGTTCTGGTGGCACCGACGTACGGTGCAGTCGGCGTCGTTGGTGTCACCGCGATTGCGGTCCTGCTCGCCCAGGTGCTACCGGATCTGCTCGGAGTGCCTCGGCTCGTGAGGCAGCGCCGGCCGGTCGACGGGATGCGAACGTGAGACCACTGCGGATCGGCATCCTTGGCCTGAACTACGCGCCGGAACCGACCGGAATCGCCCCGTACACAGCCGATTTCGCATCGGGATTGAACGAGCGGGGGCATGAAGTCAGCGTCATCACCGGCTATCCGCACTATCCTCAGTGGTCGGTCGACCCTCGCTACGGCGGTACGACTCTCCACGAGGTCATCGACGGTGTCCCCGTCACTCGGCTACGCCACGTCGTTCCGTCGGGTGCTGGCGCTGCGGGCCGGGTGCGTATGGAGGCGTCCTTCGGCGCGCGATTGGTGACCGCGGCCTGGCCCGAAGTCGATCTGCTGGTCTGTGTTTCGCCGGCCCTGCTGGCCACGGGGATGGCGAGCCTGCGTGCGCGGGTATCGGCCCGGTTCACTCCAATCGGGATTTGGGTGCAGGATCTATATGGACCCGGAGCCAGTGAAACAGGATTGGTGGGAAGCCGAGGTGCTCGTTGGACCGCGACACTGGAGGGGAGAATTCTGCGATCGGCAGATTCGGTCGTCGTGGCACACGAGCAGTTTCAGCAGCAGTTGGTAGGCCGGTACTCGCTGGACCCCGAACGTGTTGTTGTGATCAGGAACTGGACCCATCTCTCGGTCGTGCCCAAGGTCGACCGTGACTGTGTGCGTGCACGTTTGGGCTGGGCGCAGGACGAGATCGTGGTGCTTCATACGGGCAATATGGGCGTGAAACAGGAGCTCGACAATGTGGTCGAGGCAGCTAAATTGGTCGATCAACAGTCGTTGCGGGTTCGTTTTCTCCTGGTGGGGGACGGCAACCGCCGCACCCATCTGGAAGGCGCGGCACGAGGAGTGCGGTCGATCGAGTTTCACCGACCATATCCACAGGGGCAATACGCGGAGGCACTTGCTGCGGCCGATGTGCTGCTCGTCAACGAAAAACGTGGGTTGTCGCAGATGTCGATTCCCAGCAAGCTGACGTCGTACTTCTCCAGTGGCACAGCAATACTGGCAGCAACCGATGCCGGCAGCATCACCCGTCGTGAGGTGGAGCGCTCCGGTGCCGGAGTTGCTGTGGCAGCGGGGGATCCTCATGCCTTGCTCGATGGCGTTCTGGGGCTGGCGGCGAACCCCGGGCGTGCGGCTGCGATGGGGCGGCGCGGGGTCGAGTACGTCAGCGACGCCCTGACTCGGACAGCAGCACTCGACAGATTCGAGGCGTGGGCTCACGCTACTGTTGCGTCGCACAGTGAGCGGAGGAGGCGGTAGATGGCGTATTCGAGAAGCAAGATCTGGTTGCTGCGGCTCGGGTATCTGTATGCATACCCACTCGAGATCGGAGTCTCCCGAGCAAACGCCGGTGCCATCGTGCGCGCGGACGTCGATCGATGGATCGAGTGCATCGGCCTGCCCGAACTGAACGAACTCGGACCGTATGCTCGGTTCTGTTATCTTGCAAGTGCTTTGAGGGAGTTCCGCTCGTTGCTGCACTACCGTATTCGCGCGGCACCCACGGTGATCAGGGCGGTTCTGAAAGTGGTCTACCGAGGAGAGCCCACTCTCATCCTGGAAGCGGACTCGATCGGACCCGGGCTGTTCATCCAGCACGGATATGCAACCCTCGTCTCGGCCGAATCCATTGGATCGAACTGCTGGATCAATCAGAATGCGTCGGTGGGGTATTCGTCGAAGGGGCGTCCGACTTTGGGCGACGATGTCACTGTCGGTCCTGGAGCGGTGGTGACCGGACCGATCATGCTGCACGACGGGTGCAGAATCGGCCCGAACGCCGTTGTCTTTCGCGATGTTGAGCCGGCCACCACTATGCTCGCCGGCCCCACTGTGGCGAGGAAGTCAAGCAATGACCAGTAGTGCGGGAGGCGACTCGGCGTGGTCTCTGGCCGGGTTCCGTGGCCACGGTTACGACAAGGGACGGGGCCCCGTCGTGCAAGTCGCGTGGCTGTTGGTCTCCGGTGCAGTTGCGATGAGATGGTGGTGCCCCAATTCGGTACGCATAGCCATTCTTCGAGCGTTCGGCGCGAAAATCGGATCCGGCGTCCTGGTTCGCCACCGGGTGCGTGTTCACTGGCCGTGGAAGCTGACCGTGGGGGACAACAGTTGGATCGGTGAGGGTGTGTGGATCCTGAACCTCGAGCCGGTGGAGATCGGTCACGACACCTGCGTGTCTCAAGAAGTATTGTTGTGCACCGGAAGTCACGACCGGCATTCCCCAACGTTCGAGTTCGACAACGCCCCGATCCGGCTCGGTGACGGGGTGTGGCTCGGTGCCAGATCCACTGTGCTGCGGGGAGTTACGGTGCACGACAACGCCGTAGTGGGTGCGACTGCGTTGGTGTACCGAGACGTTCCAGCCGGTACGGTCATCACGGCTATTGCACCGTCGTGAGAATCCTTCACGTCGTCACGCTGATCTCCCCCGACCGGGCGTACGGAGGCCCGGTGACGGTCGCGTTGAATCAGGCCGTCGAGCTGACCCGACGGGGTCACGAGGTGACGGTGTGCGCGGCCACCCGCGGCTACGAGGTGGTGCCAACGGAGCGTAGTGGGGTGGATCTCCGGCTATTTCCCGCAATACAATTGATTCCGAAGGCAGGATTCGCCGGGTTGACATCGGTGGGTCTGATTCGCTGGGTGTATGCGCATCTGGACAGCTTCGACGTCGTCCACGTACACCTCGCACGGGATCTCGTGACAATGCCCATCGCCCGACTCGCGAGTCTCAGAAGCAAGCGGGTGCTCAGTCAAACCCACGGGATGATTCTGCCCGACAGTCGTTTTGTTGCCAGAGTATTCGATCGGTTTCTGACTCGACCCGTTCTGCGCAGCGTCGCTGTGGCGCTGTGTTTGAACCAACGTGAGGTGGAGGCGGTACAGCAGGTCGACGGTTCGGACTTGCGGTGCGTCGAGCTGCCGAACGGGGTTGCGTTCGTGGACATGAGAATTTCCACCGCGTCGGAATCGAGGGAGATTCTTTTCGTCGGGCGCTTACAGAAACGAAAGAACGCACCGGTCTTCGTAGCGGCGGCGAAGCTCCTGATCGGGCAGGGTTCGACTGCACGCTTCACTCTCGTCGGCCCGGACGAGGGCGACGGTCCGGGAATTAGAGAGGCGATCCGAGGCGAACACCAGATCCAGTGGATCGGTGCACTCGAACCTGATCAGGTGTTGGACAAGCTCCGAGAAGCCGCCGTGTATGTACTCCCGGCCGTGGATGAACCGTTTCCGATGACAGTCTTGGAGGCGATGGCCGTTGGTCTCCCTGTGGTCATCACCCGTTCTTGCGGACTCGCCGGCTTGGTGACCGTGCACGATGCCGGTCTTGTTGTCGATCCGACCCCACGCGACGTCGCGGATGCTATTGACGAACTGCTCGATGATCCTGAGCGAGCACGCGACATGGGCACGCGAGGGCGATCTGCGGTGCGATCCCGATTGAGCATCGAGACTGTCGCCGCTGAGCTGATCGACTTGTACCGGTGATTCCATCGTCGATGCTGTCTCACTATCCGGTTGGTGCTTTCGGTAGACGTGTGCGGCCCGCTCCGTTCTGAGGGGTGAACGAACCGGCGAACAGCCGTGCGTTGCGGCATGATGCCGTTGTGAGCAACCCTTCCGTCGATAGACACGTGCGTTATCTCGACGGACTACGCGCTCTCGCAGCACTGTTCGTGCTCTTCCACCACGCGTTCATGATGGCGTACCCGATCAGCCTCGGTGTACGCGCCGAGGGATGGGTTGGCAACGTCTTCGGCTGGCTCGTGTTCGGACACTTTGGAGTGACTGTATTCATCGTCTTGGCCGGGTGGTTGCTGGCAGGCGGCATTGCAACCGAGCGAGGCAATCAACCGTGTGGCTGGGCCGCGTACATGATCGATCGGTCGTGGCGGATCATCCCGCCCTACTGGATCGCACTCGCCCTGTCGATCGTTCTGGTCATTGTGTACATCGGCGACGAAACCGGAACACACTGGGATTTGGTAGTGCCGACCGATCCCAGGAGCTGGGTCGTCAACGCGCTACTACTGCAAGATGTGTTGCCGCTCAATGTTTCCTACACCTTTTGGTCGATCTCGGTGGAGTGGCACATTTACCTGTTGTTGCCACTCATCCTGCTTCTACGTCGGCTCTCGAACAGCTGGGCGGTGGCGGTTGCGGGAGGTGTGGCAATCGGTGTCGCTGGTCTCGGTCTGTTCTTTGCTCTACCAGCGGTCTTCACTTGGTTCCATTTCGAGTACTACGTACTGTTTGCTCTCGCGGTCGGCGCGAAGGTTGCGTCCGTCAACTACCCGCAACTCGTGGCCAAGGTTCCGCTTCGGTCGTTGGCTGCACTCGGTGCGACGGCTGTTGTCGCGCTGTGTGTCCTTTACCCCTACGTTTGGGTCGAAGCGCGTTTCTACTGGATCGACGTCGTTCTCGGGATGGCCGTCATTGCATTGATCGCGTCACTCGATCGTGGACAAGTCGGCCCGCTGCGCAGGTCACTGTCTTCCCGGCCGTTTGTGTTCACCGCTGCGTTCTCGTACAGCTTGTATCTGGTGCATGCCCAGCTTCTGCAGGTCGGCTGGCAGGCGTTGGTCGAGCCGCTCGATGCGGATCGCGCTGTGCAGTGGGCGATTCTGGCGCTTGTGATCTGCCCCGCTGTGCTTGCTGCCAGCTATGGGTTCTCGCGGATCGCCGAGCGCCCGTTCCGCCGAGAGAACCGGGCCAAGTGGAATCGTCGCCCCAAGCCCGGTACTGCGCTCTGACTTGGAAAGGGTGACGTCTTTCTCAGGAGTTGCCCGGTAGAAGACCTCGCGTTCTGTGCCCGATCGGCGGAGTCATTGTCTCGGATGACTCGACGTGCCGACAGGTCTTGTTTAGGGCATGATGCGCGAATACCGAAGGAAAATACGGGTGGTCTCGCAGAGCCCATTGCGCCGTCGTCCGGGCCCCGCATTCTGGGAATGGAAGGTCTGCGCGGAATCGCCGCAGTCACAGTCCTCGTCGGGCACGTCAGCATTCACCTTGCGAGATCCGTCGACAAGGGCGTAGTCGACCCACTGTTCGCTGTCATGGGCCAAGGTCTAACCCTCTTCTTCGCGCTGTCAGGCTTCCTGCTGTACCTGTCATTTGCGCGGGCGATCGTGACCGGGCAGAGATTCCCGCGCATCGACCGCTTCTTCGAGAACCGCGGTCTCCGGATCTTCCCGGCGTACATCGTGATCCTGCTCCTGGTTTCGCTCGTGTTCGGTGTCGCTTACGCGAATTCGGTCGGCCCCGACGTTGGCCCGGAGGGCGCAGAGTCGTCGGTCGGCTACATGACGAACCCGATCAAGCTGCTCGCGAACGCAACAATGTTGCACACTTTGTTTCCGAGCACGATCAAGACCGGCCTCGGTGTGTCGTGGAGTCTGACCGTCGAGCTGATCTTCTACCTAATACTGCGCGTCCTGGCGATCATCGCGTACCGACTGCGGCGCACGGGCATTTCGTCCGTAATACTCGCGCTCGCTCCCCCCGCCGTCATGCTCGGCATCGGACTGGTGGGCAAGGCCGTGCAAGCGCTGACCGTCAATCCTGTTGATGCCAACGAGCGGTTCTACCTCGAATGGGGCGGCAACTGGACCGCCGTCTTCGCTCGCAGCTTCCTCGTGCACGCCGACCTGTTCGCCTTCGGAATGCTCGCGGCCGTCATGGTCGCGTTCTTCAACGCCGGCGTTCTGCCCGCCAGCCTTCGCCAATACGCACGCTGGGCTGGCCTGGTAGCTGGTCTCGCTGTTGTCGCAATCGGTCGGCATACCGTCGTCGAGGACACCGTGTGGGCCGCGCTCGGCGGCGCGATCATCATGTTCGTCGCACTTCCGAACCGTGCGGACAGCCCCAGCATTCTCGCGAGGGTCTTCGAATTTATACCGTTCCGGTACGTAGGCGAGGTCTCCTACAGCCTGTACCTCTGGCACATCCCGGTGATCTGGTTCCTGGCACGCCACGGTTGGGTGTTCCCCGAGACGTTGCCTGGTTTCTACGGCAACCTCGCGCTGGTCTTCGTCGTTGCTGTCGGGTTGGCAAGCATCACGTATTACGGCATCGAACGCCCTGCCTTGAAGCTCAAGCGCAACACAGTCTCCACCAGAAGTGGCAGTCACGCAGCAACGTCAGCGCCGTGACCGCTGCATTCCGATGGGTGAAGTACCGCGTCGAGCTCCACCGGATGCGCCGCGCCCACTGCCGTAACTGTGGCTGTCCGATCCCCGACGACTCCACACAGACGACCTACACGTGCTCGGCCGACTGCGCGGAGATGTACGAACTCGAACGTTCGGTTACCTGGCTCGCAGCGACTGAGAAGTCATGAACTTTGCTGTGGTGTCACCCGAAAGCCGCAGGCCGTGCTTGGTCGAGGCACTGACGCGCGGCGCGCACACTATCGCCATCACCACGACCGCCGGAACCGTGCGGGAGAGGACCACACGTCCTGCGCTGTCGTGGTCACCGCTTCGGCTGCGCCCGCCGTCTATGGAGACGGTGATCGCAGAGCCGGAACCGGCCTCGAAGTACAGGTCGAATCCTGCCGTAACTGCTGCGGAGTGGGTGATCGCCCCACCCGAGGCGAGGTTGCGGGACTGCGAGCAGAAACCTGCGGAGCTGACCGAACTCTGCGCGGTGCCGGTGAATAGTGACGTGTCGACGGCGATCAGCACGGTGTAGCCGCCTGCGACGCCGGCCGGATTGGTCTGTGCTTGCAGGAGGTCTTCGAGGCGCGACGGAATGCGCTGCGACGGCGGCGACGCGCCTGTGCCCTCGTAGCTCGACGTTCCCCACGCGACGCCGACGAGCTTGCGGGAGTTGCGGACGGTCTGAAGGTATTCCCACCGAGAGATGCCGGATGGGCGCGCGACTTTCGCTGCCACCATCGCCACATCGGACGTCACCATCGCTACCTGAGCGACAACCGAAGTGGGTGCATAACACCTTTTGACGCCTGCTTGGCGCCGAGATCTGATCAACCCGGTTCTGATCTGAGTGACCATCGGTTGTGCCGGGCAGACGTCCGGCCCGGGCCAATCCGCCACCAGACCCCCGCGCCGAGCACCGCAGCATCCCACGTCGAGTTGTCCGAGACCACGGCGTCCAGTGCCCCGTGGGTCCACATGATCGGAGGCTTGGTCTCGAGCTCGACGATCTCGTTCCAGTGCAGATATTTGGGTGACAGGGCGTTGAGGATTCCGCGAGTTCCGGGTGCATACCCCGGCCAGTTGTTCGAGGATTCGACGTCGCCGGGAACGTTGTTCTCGTCGATCCAGGTGGTCATCGATTCCTCGAAGAGCGTCGTCGATTGTTCGGACGGGGCGAGAGGATCGCCTCCCCAGAACGTGGGTGCCATGACGTTGCGCGGTGAGAAGGGGCTGTCGGTGGATCGGTCTCCTGCGGCGAGATGCTCGAGGAATGTCGGATTGACCATGCCGGCACCGCTGCCGGCGTAATCGTCGTACCACGGTGTTCCGTCGGGGTTTGCGCCGCCGAATCCGTAGGGAGCAACGGGGTCGATCAACGTCAGCGACGCAGCGGTGTGGCCTTCGATCACGAATCGTGCGATGGCACCGCCCCCGGTGGACCACCCCACGAGATGGGGTGGGTGGTCGACGCCGATCGGGTTGGGTTTCGCCACAACTCAATTCGTGATCTTCGAGGTGCCGTTGCCGACCTGGACGGACATCTCTCGCCCACCTACAGAGTCCATGGAGAACCTACTTCCAGGCATCTTGGATCGTTGCCAGACCCGCCTGTACGATTGGATTCAGTCACATCAAGCATTGACATTTTCCTGTGCATTGTCACTGAACCTGTCATGCTGTTTGGATGCTCTGGTGGGTTGTCGGCATCGTCGCCGTATGGGTCGTGCTCGGCGCGGTTGCAGCAGTGTGGATCGGCCAAGCCATCAGCCACACCAAGCTCGAGGAAGCCGCCGCCGAGCTGCGCCGCGCAGAGAAGCACGAGACGCAGCTTGTCGACGACGAGCGTTCACCGTCTAGCTGCCCGCCTCAAAGTTGTCCTAACGGAACGCGAGAGCGTCGCCCTTGATTTGAAGACGATGTCGTTTCCGTTCCTCGAGCGCATATTCCCCCGATGCGGGATGATCTTGTGATGTGTAACAACGAGCCGCTCGGATGACGTGGAATGGGTGGCGTCTCGGGACCTCAGTCATAGTGGTCGGTGCGCTCGTGTTTCTCGGAGTGGCGGTTGTTACTGCGATCGGTAGAACTGAGCCCGACTATGTATCTACCTATACGTCGCCCCGACTGGAATCTTCGCAACCGACCGTAGTGATGCTCGGCGACTCATACTCCGAGGCGACGGGAGACGCGGACGCCCAGTTTCCGGCGCTACTGGCGAGGAAGTTGTGCTGGTCCGTGGTGGCCAACGGCCACGGCGGCACCGGATACGAGGCCGATGGGCAGTCCGCCGAGAACGAAGGAACATACGGCAGCCGACTGGGCAGCGTCATCGAGATCGATCCCGACATCGTCATCGTTCAAGGCAGCACGAACGACCCCGGAGGTCAGAGCACCGCGGCCGCAGCAGACACCGTTCTGAGCCAGTTGCGTTCGGAACTCCCGGACGCCGACGTGATTGCCGTCGGACCCGCATCACCGCCCGGTGTGAGTATCGAAAGATCTACCGCAAATCGCGACGCTGTTCGAGCTGCCGCCCAGTCCGCGGATGTTCCATTCATCGATGCGCTGACTTGGTTGGATCCTGCAGAGGCCTCGTTGTGGTTGTCCGATGACCTGCACCCCACAGGGGAGGGGCACTCGCTCTTCGCTACGGCGCTGGCGAATGCGATAGAAGATCTCGGTACGGTGCCTACCTCCTGTTCCACCTAGTCGCTATCCATCTGCAGATCTTTCTTCCACTGAGCGGGTACACCCGCATAGAGACTGTGCGGCTTGCAGTCCTTGATCACCACCGCTCCAGCGGCGATGATGCAGCCGGGGCCTATGGTGACGCCAGGAAGGATGAATGCGCCCGCACCGATCCACGTCCCGTCTCCGATGAACACCGGCGACGCCACGATCGGACCGGCGCGCCGTTCGGGATCGACCATCGTGTGGCCTTCGGTCGTGATCATCACCCGGGAGGCGAGGGACACCCGCTCACCGATGGTCACGTGCGCGAGGTTGCTGATACGGCAGTCGTGATTGATGAACGACTTGGAGCCGACGGTCAGGCGCTTGGTGTCGATCCACACACCACTGCAGACCCGAACGTCGTTGCCGATCGTGATGCCTGCGCGGCGGTAGACCTTCACCCGGCTCATGTTGGGCACGACAGCACTGGCAATCGCTGTATTGATGAGAATTCGCCATAACCGAATCTTTGCCTGGCCCATGCCTGAATTATCCAGTGATGCAGTTGTTTCGGCTCACTGAGGCATCGGCTTGCCGATTTCGAGGAAGCCATCGGTTTATTTATCGCTCGATAAGAAATGCATTCACCGGTTAACAGAGGAAGAACGTAGTAGCGACAAGGTTCGACGCGGCATCGCCCTACATCCGGTCCACTCCCGAGTACACGGCGCAGCCGTCGACCACGGGCTTCCGGCCGGAGTAATTCAGCCGATACCGCGAATCTGCGCCTCAGTTCGAGCCTCGGCCTCTGCGTATTCGCGTGCCGATGCTTGCAGTTTTCGAGCGAGATCCTTCACGTCGGTCGACAACGTCGAGTCGGCTGCCTCCCATGCCGACAGCAGGGCCGAGAACGCCGCCCCTGCTGCTCCCGGCCAGCACGCTGTAGACGCCGACATACCGCGTGCCACCACGGCCAGATCGTCGGACGCCATCTCGATCGCGAGGTCGGTTCTGGCTGCTGCGTCGAGAAGCACCGCCACACCGACTTCCAGACGATCCCCCATCACATTCCTCCCCCGAGGCTGTTGGTGCCTGTCACTACGGTGAACGTAACACCCGGTTGGGAGGGCAGCGGGCTGGTACCTTGACCGCGTGGTTGACATCGGGGGAATCAACGACTGGGACACGGCGGGGCTCGAACGGCTCAGCAGCTCGCTCACCAGCAGAATCAGCACACTGATCGATCTGGGCGATCAGCTCGATCGCATCGGGCTCATCGACGGCTGGGTGGGGGAGGCAAGTGAGGTGGCCCGTCGGGCATTCGACGCGATCGTCGATCACCTGACCGACTCCGCCGCGCAAGTCGGAGCAATCAAGCGACTGACCGACGACACCGAAGATTCCGTCATGGCTTTGAAGCGTGCGCTCGCCGAGGTCTCATCGCTGGCCTTCGCGAACGACTTCGCCGTGTGCAACGACAACACGCTTTGGGACAGATGGGCTTTCGAGCGACCGGCGAATCAGACCGACGCCGAAGCCGCGGACCGTCAGCGAATGAAAGTCGAGATCCTCGAACGCGTCAGCGAAATCGTCCGTCGCGGAACGGAAATCGAGGAGAACGCGGCTGCGATCATGACCGCAGCTGCTCGAAACCTGATCAGCGACAACGGCAGTACCGATGTGCGCGAGGCGCTCGGGATCGGCGACGATCAGGGCGCGACGAAAGCCCCTCAGCCGCCGGCACAGGGGCATCCGGCCGAGAACAACCAATGGTGGAATTCGCTCACCGACGATCAGCGCGACTACGTACGAGAAGAGCGGCCCCACTGGATCGGTGACCTCGACGGCATACCGGCGGCCGATCGGTCGACCGCCAATCTTGCTCGCTTGGACCTCGATCGCAGCTCCATCGACGGTCAGGTCAACGAGGCGCAGGCTCGCTTCGACCAGACCGGCAGTGCGATGGACGAAAAGCGGCTGCAACTGGCGCTCGACAAACGATCGTCGCTCGATGCCGTCGAACATCTGCTGTTCCAGACGGGAACGGACGGGAACTTCGTGCTGGGCGCGGACGGACAGCGCATTCCGTTTCCTGATCGGCAACTGCTGGCCTTCGATGCCTCGCCGGAACGGACGCTGGCGACTGCGGTGGTCGCGACCGGTGACATCGATTCTGCCGACCACGTCTCGGTCCACACTCCGGGGTTCACCAGCACCGTCGATGGTGGGCTGGAGAACCTCGTGCAGGATTCCGACCGCATCCGCAGGCTCTCGCAGTGGCAACTCGACCACTACAGTCCCGACGTCGCCGGGCAGACCGTCGCGTCGGTCGCCTACATGGGATACGAGGCCCCGCAGAACGTCGGGGTGTTGTCCGACGACATGGCCCAGACCGGAGGCGGCAAGCTCGCCTCGTTCCTCGACGGCATCGACGCGTCACGTTCGGACGATCCGCACCTGACCGCCGTCGGGCATTCCTATGGTTCTCTCACAACAGGATTCGCGCTGCAGGACGGTACCGGTGTGGACGACGCGGTGTTCATGGGATCGCCCGGGGTCGGCACCGACAACCTGGGTGCGCTGCACATCACCGGTGACGCGTACACCCTCGCATCCGGCGGGGACGGTGTCGCGGCCCTGGCCGCATTCGACGGCGATCCACGCGAGATCACCGGAGTGCACGATCTCTCGACTCGCGCCGCCGACGTGGTGATGCCCGACGGCACCGACGTCGCGCTCATGTCCACCGATCGATTCACGGGTCCCGTCGTAGAGCGGATGGGAAGTCACAGCGATTACTACAAGCTGGATACCACGAGCCAGTTCAATCAAGCCGCCGTGATCGCGGGCATTCCCGATGTGGCGGTGGCCCGATGACCCGATCGAGAACCCTGTGCGCAGCGGCAGTGCTCGCGGCGGTGCTTCTAGGAGGATGTGTGAGTAATACGCCGGAGCCCTATGAGGGAGAGCATCGTCCGCGTGGGAAGGCCGACTCGGAGATCAAGGCCGAGGAGACCGCAGCCTTGTTCGAGGAGCTGAAGCAGCGGCCGGGCAGGCAGAGCGTGGTAGAGCCCAGGTTCGAGCGGATGCAGGAAGACATCAAGACGGCGATTTCGACGCTGGTGCCCGGCCTGGAATGGTCCACCACCCGAACGCGTGGCGAATCACCCTGCGCTGCGCCGTATTCGAGTACCCCAGGGATCGAGGTGAGTCTGCTGCCGTTCAGCTCGGATACTCCGGTTCCGGCCGATCGGTGGCCGGCCGTGCTCGAGGCCGTCAACTCGATCGCAGTGGCCAACGGTTTCGAGGGAGTCGATCTCACGCGTGACGACGGGTTACGGCGATCGGTGAGTCTGCGTGACCCTGACGGCGGCCAGATACTGCTGGGTGCAGGCGGACGCACCGCGCTGATGATCACGACAGGCTGCTACCTACGATGATTCGTTCGGGTACTACACCCGATCCATCCCTGCCTGATGTGTCGGATCGATGAGGAACAGGCTGCTTCCGTCCAATCCATCTCTGCGGTGGATGTTTCCGCGCAATCCGGCTTCGACCAAGCGCACTGCGATTTCGTAGATTTCGTCGAGTCGTTCATCGGTGAGGTCAGGCCTTATGGCGAGATGGATCTCGTCACCGATGTGCCGCATCACTGCCTGGAACGACGGGCTCACCGCGCTGTAGAGCTCCTCGCATTGGGCCAGCAGGGCGTCGGACATCACGTAGTCGTCCGCCGCACCCAGTAGCGGCGTCACACCGAAATCCTCGAGCAGGTTGATCAGCTGCACCCCACTGCGTCCGGCGGCCGTCGACCGATCCGACAGCACACCCGTTTCCACTTCCTTCGTGGTGAAGATCAAAGTGGCCTCGGCACTGGGATCGAGTAGACCCAGATCGGCACGCATCGCTTTGAGCAACAACGAATGCATTCTGATGATGTAGGCGTGCTCGCTCTGCAGGCGTTCGTAGGCGGGCCCGGCAATTCCGGTCTCGGGTGCCAGCGGAGTCAACACACGGCGATCGATGCCCGTGGACAACTCCAGTGCCAATGGATGGACGCGTCGGCGAGCAACCACCAGTGCTGCGGTGAGTGCCAGGTTCAACTGGTCGTAGGCCTTGTTCAGGGCCCGAGTCGCAGCAGCGAGATCGCCTACCGGCGTCGAGATCACTGCTGCCGAAATATCCTCGGCCACAACACGGTCGACATTCGACAGGGCGAAGAGCAGCTCTTGATAACGCGCGGTCACCTGGTCGCGGTTCCACGAGTCGTTGTCGCTCGACTGACGCACCTGACGATCGACAGCATTGTGCAGTGCAGCCACCTCGCGGGAGATGACGTCCTCTTTCGCGCCGACCCGACGCACGCTCAACGCTGCCCACGCAGCACCGACGGCGGCGATCACCACGACGATCAAGGTCCACAACGCAATTGCGGACACACCCGACTCCGAAGCAGCCAAGACGCTGGTAGTCATCGCTACATCATGCCGGAGTGTGTTACCTATCGTCCCTCTTTCGCCGTTCTACCTGCAGCTGCGACATTCGGGACTACCTGCGCCGCGATGCGACGTGGGTCGTTCTCGGGCAGCGAATCGATGAGGATTCGGCGTGGATACGACGCCGGCCCGATGATCAGATACTTCTGGCCGGGTCGTACGCGGCCGGCCTCCGCGAGGACTTCCTCGGGCCACTCTCTATTCGGGGCGACGTCGGTCTCGCGTAGTGCGTCGGCGACGATGCGACGCGGGTCGTACTGGCGCACGTCCATCGTTTCCCATTGGCTGCGGCGCAGCGGAACGCCCATCTCGTCCTCCGCTGCACTGCGAGTGGTGTCGACGAAATGCCGAACAGAGCGCACGGCCCGTCCGAGTCGATGGGCATAACCGGGTAAGCGCGAGGGGCCGAGGACGAACCCGGCGATGATCGCGACCAGGAACAGTTTTTCGAAGGTCAAGCCGAACATGATGTGAGCTCCGGTTTCGGGGGTGTCAGGGCGCGTCTGGCAGCTCGCCTGTCGTGTATCTCGGTGATCGCAACAGCGGCACCGAACAGGGTCGCCATCGGCAGCGCGACCAGGAACATGGACAGGACGTCGGCAGCGGGAGTGACCAGTGCGCTGAACAACGCAATGGCGACGACGCTGAGCCGCCAGCTGCTGCGCAGTCTGTGTGCGGAGAGGATGCCGAGGCAGTTGAGCATCACCAGCACTGCGGGAAGGACGAAGGCGATACCGGTCGCCAACACGATCTTCATGACGAAATCCACGTAGTACGAGGCGTTGAGGATGGTGCTGTCCTCGTCGGAGGAGAAGCCGGCCAGGACGCTGACCATGCGCGGGAAGATGGTGAACCCGAACATGCACCCGGCCACGAACAGTGGGGCCGCGGCGGCGGAGAATCCGTACACGTACTTCTTCTCGCGACGCGTCAAACCGGGGGTGAGGTAGGCGAACAGCTCACGCAACCAGACCGGACTCGACACGATCACGCCGGTGAACAGAGCGATCCTCAGTTCGAGATCGAAAGCACCGGTGACCGTTTCGAAGTTGAGACTGGCTTGGCGCGAGAGGGCGAGCTCTTCGACGGGTGCGCGGAGGATGTCGAGAATCTGGTCGGAGAGGGTAAACCCGATCGCTATGCCGACGAGCAGGGACACCGCCGCGCGGATCGCGCGGCGACGTGCCTCGCGCATATGCCCAGCCAGGGGCATGGTGCCCCTCGGAGCTCGCGCGGCGGTGGCCGTGGTCATGACGCCTGTCGGTACGGAACTGTGGCGTCGCCCGTCGTCGATGCTGTCTTGTCCTCACGCACTTCGTCTTTGAGGATGCGAAGCGATTGGCCGACGCCCTTGGCGAGTGACGGCAGTTTGGTCGAGCCGAACACGAGCAGCAGGATGGCGAGAACGATGAGGGCGTGCCATCCGGTGAGGTTGTGCAACATGGTGTTTCCTTCGGGGGTGAGGGGTGAGGGGGGTCAGTTGGTGGGTGGTGTGCCACCGGCGGGAGGAGTACCGCCGGTCGGGGGCTGACCGCCGCCTCCGCCGGGGGCAGCGCTCATCGTGGGTTCGGTGGTGGTGTCGATGGCTACGGCGAGCGATCCGACGTAACCGGATGTGAGGTCGCCCGAGAACGTCCCCATCTCGAGGTCGTAGCCGTCGCCGAAGACGTTGTCGTTGTCGAGGCTGCCGAGCTGGGCCAGGTTCGTCGCGGAGTTCGGGTAGGTGTCGAGCTGGTAGATCGCGTCGAGTACGTCCTGAGGGAACGCGACCTGCGAGGTGGCAATGGCGTTGTCCGCGTTCGTTGCCGACGCCGCGTCGGGATAGACCTCGAAGTGCATGTGGGTCCAGCGACCGGAATAGCAGCCGGGGACGATGGTCTCGAACGTGACCGTGCCGTCGGCACCGGCAGCTTGAATGCCGCGCAGGTACGTCTCGTCTTCGACGCCCTCGGAGTACATCGAGTACCGGCCGTCCGCATCGCACTGCCACAAATACACGGCCGCACCCTCGAACGGTCGATTGTCGTTCGCCATATCGGTGAGTGTGAAGGTGAACGAGAGTGGCGTTCCAGCGACTGTGGTGCCGCCGTCGAGGCTCGAGGTGATGTCGCTGCGCACAATCCCTGATTCTTCGAGCACATTGACGCCGTTGGTGCCGTCGGCCGGGTAGGGGCCATTGGTCTCCTGGGGGATTTCACTTGTTGCGCTCGCCGTGGCCGTCGTCGTGGAAGCGGCTGTGCTGGTGACACTTCCAGTGTTCGACGTCGTGGAGCAGGCGGCCAGTGCAACCGCTCCGGCACCCGCGCCGACGATGCTGAGCACGCGACGGCGAGTGATCAGGGTGGTGATATCGAACCCGGCACCCTGATCGACCACTTCCTCGGTGGGGCGATCGAGCAGTCGTCCCTCGTATGTCGGTCCGGCGGAAGTGTTGGTGGGCTCGGGGATTGGGGGCGTAGGAATTGGGGTCATCGTCGGATCTCCTCAATAGATGGCATCGGTTCTTTTCGGTAATGCCAATACTCTGGGACGTTCCGGTGAGGACGCTGAACCGTGGCTGGAAGGTTGCTGTGAGCCGAATGGGGTGGTGTCACAGTCCTAGAGAAGCTAAGGCTAACCTATGGGTCCGATCGCCGACTAACAGGACATTCATGACTCACCGCGCAACTACTCGACTCGCTGCCGTGCTCACCGCCGCGGTGGCCGCATCCATCGCACTCGCAGGCTGCAGCTCCTCCGATGCCGCCGAGGCTCCGACCGTGGAGTCGGCCACCGGCTCGTCCCCGCTGACCGTGCAACACATGTACGGCGAGACCACCCTCGACGCCGTGCCCGAACGGGATGTGTTCGCCGCGGGAGTAGCAGTGGGGTGGCGAAGAGGAGCGCGCCGGAACAGGTGATGGCAGTGAGTGGGCTGGTAAGTGTGGCAAGCACTCCCCAGATCACCATGAGCGCGGCCTGCACGAGTTTGCCGAGTGCGTTCCAAGTGCTGAGGACTTGTGCTGCTTGCTCAGGTGGGGTGCGGCGAAGTCGCTGAGTGGCGTAAATCGGGTTGAACACCCCCATGCTGGTGATGAGTAGGGCTTCGACGGTGATCACGGTGAGAAGGCCGCCGACACCGGGGTGGATGAACGTGAGACCGATCGGAAAGAGTGCGCGCAGCCAGCCCGAGGTGAGCATGACCGTGTGTTCGTCGTATTGGTCGACCAACCGGGGAGCAAGCCTCGCACCAAGGAAACCGCCGAGTGCGGGGAGGCCGAATGCGAGGCCATATTGCCAAGCCGAGAAGTGATATTCACCCAGCATCAGGACAGCCAACAGAGGTCCGGTGGCCATGATCAGGCCACCTACGAGAACCGAGTTGAGGAACAGTCGAAGCAGGACATTGTCGCGGTTGATGGCCTGCCAGCCGACCCACAGATCCGCGGTTCTCGACCTGGTGCGAGTGCCGGACACAGACGCGACGTCGGTACCGCTGATGCGAGCGACCGCGAATGCGGACAACAAGAAGCTGAACGCGTTGGCGGCAACGGTGACGACTGGGCCGAGTAGTCCGACGAGAGCTCCACCGACGGGTGGGCCCGCCGCTATGGCCACCCAATTGGTTCCCTCGAACTTGCTGTTTGCGGCCAGCAGATGATGTTGCCCAGCAAGGTGCTTGAGGTGTGCGCCCGATGCAGCGGTGAACACGATGCTTGCCGATCCGGAGACAACGGATACAACCAAAAGTTGACCATAGGTCAGTGCGCCGAGGGCGTACGTAATGGGCACACTCGACATCGCGACACAACGGACAGTGTCGGCGGCGATCATCACTGGTCGTTTCATTCGACGCTCCACCCAGGGGCCCAAAGGAAACGCGATCAGAGCGGCGGCCATCAACGCGGCGGCGTCCAGCAGTGACACCGCGAACGCCGAGGCGTCCAACACCTGAATCGCGATCAGTGGGAACGCGCCGAAGGCTATCCACGTGCCGTAGGTGCTCGTTGCGTAGGCCGCCCACAGCCATCTGAAGTTGCGGCCCAACGTGGCAGGCATTCGACTCCTCGATGTACAACTATGACGATTGTGGGCGGTCACATCACATCAGTCCGCCGTCCTGCGGATCAATCAACTGGAAGTCCGCGCGTCACAACCAACAGTTGTAAGGCCACCTATCCTGAGGAAATGGATACCGAGGCTGTGCGGTCGTTCGTATGCGCCGCTGACTGCGGGCAACTGCAACATGCGGCGGCTGAGCTCGGAGTAACGCAGCAGGCCGTCTCCAAGCGAGTTGCGGCCCTCGAACGCCAGCTCCAGGTTCGGCTGTTCCATCGCACTGCCCGTGGCGTCGAGTTGACGCTCGACGGTCGTACTTTTCTTCCGCACGCTCGTGGCATCGTGAGCGATGTCGATCGGGCCGTCGCTGCGATCAGCCCCGGCTCGCGGGCTTTGCGGATCGATGTCCTCGGGCTGCGCAGTGCGCAAGCTGTTGTGTTGCACGAGTACTGGCGTGCGCACCCCGACATCGAGTTGGATGTGGTGGCCCTGCTGGTCAACGACCCGCAGGTGGCCGTTGCAGCTGTCCGGACGGGTGAGGTCGATGCCACGTTCCGTACGATTATCGACCCGGCTGCGGTCCCGCGTGACGTACGGATGGTCCACATGTTCGATTCTCCTGTGCACTTGCTCGTCGGCCCAGACCATCGTCTCGCTAAATCGAAAAGCGTTACGCCCGAGCAGCTTCGGAGTAACCGGATCTGGGTACCAGGTATCGCGCCTGGAAGCGAGTGGCAACTGTTCTATCAAGAGCTGGTCGCCGAATTCGGTCTTCGGATCGACGCAGCTGGACCGCATTTCGGCGACGAAGTACTTCTGGATACCCTTGCCGAGTCATCCGATGTTGCCACCCTGGTCGGTGCGCGTGATCGGTACATGTGGCCGGCCAGCCACGATCTGCGTCGGATCCCCATCGTAGGACCGAGCATTGTGTACCCAATATCTTTGATACACAGAGTGCCTCCGCACCCGGGACTCGCGGCAGTCGTAGATCATTTCGCCGCACTCGAGTTGGACACAGCGCTGAGCTGGCGTCCCTCGTGGGCCATCTCGCGGGGGAACGATCGATAATCGATTGTGCGCGAGCAGATACCGCTTGAATGCAGTAGCGCGACTGTGCTTGTTAGCTTGCTCGCGCACAGATCGCCTCGTATTCGTGCCCCACGATCGCAGGGCTGATGCGGTCCGCCGTGGCGGTCCGACCGAAGCGGCGATAGCTTTGCGGATGTGTTCACCGACATCGAAACTACCCGGCTGGTCCTGCGTCCTCTGCGCGAAGAGGATCGACTGACGATGATCGAATTGCACACCGATCCCCGCACGACCCGGTTCCAGTCGGATCCGCCCGACGTCGCGCAGGTCGACCTCCTGGTCGACTTGTGGCTCGCACACTGGACAGAACACGGGTACGGGTACTGCGCGGTGAGCACCCGCTCCAGCCCGGACGTCATTGGGCTGGCCGGGATTCGGGTCCGGTATTTTCACGGCGAACGTGTGCTGAACCTCGCCTACCGCTTCGGTCCCGAGGTGTGGGGCCGCGGCTACGCGGCGGAGGCGGCGACAGCGATTGTGGACTGGCGTGCCCGTACGCTGCCTTGGGTTCCGTTGGTGGCGAGCGTGAATGTGGCGAACGAACGCTCGGGCCGAGTAGCCGAACGCGTCGGCTTCACCGAGTACACAGAGGAGTTCTACGACGGTGCGCACTCGCGCCACTACCGACTCGAAGCGATTCACCCAGACGCTGGGAGCGCGGTCTGATGTGACGCATCGCGAGCCGCTTTACCCGATACTCGTTGTCCAGCGCAGATGCCACAATCGGACTGTGGCTGACGAGACGAAAAAGAAGTGGGCGAACCCAGAGGAATCGATTCATCAAGCAATCGCGCGATGGGCGGCGAAGTGTGCTGACCGTGTCCTACCAATTTTCGAGAAGCAGCGGCCTGGTGACGATCGGCCACGTGCGGCCCTCAAGGCTCTCCGGGCTTGGGAGGACGGGACACTGCCGATGACCGAGTGCAGAACGGCAGCTTTCGCCGCGCACGCAGCCGCGCGAGAAGCGGCCGCTGCAGACGCACCCGCTGCAGTCGCGGCAGCGCGCGCATGCGGGCAGGCTGCTGCCGTTGCCCACATGTTCGACCATGCGCCACACGCTGCTGCCTACGCCTCCAAGGCTGCAGGACTGCACAACGGCGGGGACGAAGCGCGCATCGCCGAACGGACATGGCAATGGGAAAACCTCGAACCCGAACTGCGGCCGATAGGCTTTCCTGGCGGCCCCCAGTGAGGCAGAGAGTCACCGTCTGATCTCCGGAAGCGTGCACGGTCTGATCCGGGAGATTCGAATGCGGGCTGAATGGGCCTTGGCCATCGGGCGATAGACGCCGCTGCGCCGCCGGATCAGATCAGACGGGTGACGCGAACCACCGCGTCGCGCAACGTTTTCGAGTGCACACCTGTGCCGACGACGGTCCTGGAACGCTCGGCCGCCGTGGCGATGCGCCAGGAGGCGTCGAACAGGGCGGTGATGTCTTTCGCGGTGACGGTGGCCTCGTGCGGCGGCTGCTCGCCATCTCCATGTGAATGATGGTGCGCGCCATCGTGCAGGTGCCCGACGATGAGCAACGAACCGCCCGGCGCTACCCACTGCGCGATGTGTCGATAGAAGTCCAGTTGCGGAATCGACGGATGCGCGTAGTGGGTCATGACCAGATCCCATTGTTCGGCTGGAGTCCACGACGTCAGGTCGGCTTCGATCCAGGTGACGTCGACGCCCGCCGCCCCGGCCTGCCGCGCGGCGGCGTCCAGAGCAGCAGCGGAGATGTCGGCACCGGTGACTCGCCAGCCCTGTCCGGCAAGCCAGATCGCTTCCGCTCCGGCACCACATCCTGCGTCCAGCGCGGTGCCGGGCGTCGATCCGGCTGTTTCCTCCACGAGATACGGATTCGCTGCGACGGTATGGGATGTTCTGTCATCCCAGTGGTGCTCCCAGTAGTTCTTGTCGAAGGCGTGCGTCATGTGAGGGCCTTTCGTGGTGGTGTGACTTCAGAGTGGCAGCCCGTACGCGGTATGGCAAGTAATTTTGCTATAACGGCAAGTTCGACGTTGCGTTTGCGCTGTGTCAGCGAGGTGCGTCAGTGACCATTCGGTTGCGGCCGGCGCGTTTCGCCTGAAACATCAGTGCGTCGGCTCTGTCGAGTGAGTTGCGAAGACCTTCGTTCGGCCGCTGGAGCGTGTATCCGGCCGAGAACGTCACCCCCGAAGGCGTGGTGGCGGCTGCAAGAGCCTCGAGTGAACGAAGAGCCCCGCGACGATCGCAGTTGCGCAGAGTGATCACGAATTCCTCTCCGCCCCATCGTGCTAGGAGTCCATCGGAGCCGATGCAGTTGCGGGCAGCCGACGCGAAGTCGCGGAGCAAGGCGTCGCCGGCTGCGTGGCCGAAGTTGTCGTTGAACTGTTTGAAATGGTCCAGATCGAGAACCGCCACGACTGTGTCGACCGAATGGTCGTCGACGACGGATACTGCGTAGTCCGACCAGCCGCGACGGTTGAGAGCCCCCGTCAGTTGATCTGTTCGGGACGCAAGCAGGATGCCGTCCTCGACCTCTTTTCGTTCGGTGATATCGAGAACGGCAGCGAGTGTCCACTCGGCATCGGACGGGCCGGCGAAAGGAACCAGGGTCAGGAGAATCCAACGAATCTCGCCGTTCGGTCGAACGACCCTCACCTCGACCTTCACGGATTTGTCCGCGGCCGTCCCGGCGGCCATCAGATCCTCGACGCTGCCGTGGAGTGCGAGGTCGTCCGGGTGAGTGTGCACCGTTGCGGATCGACCTATCAGTTCCGAGGAGGACAAGCCGACGAGTTCGCAGTAGGCGGCATTGACGTCGACAAAAAGCCCGTCGGCGTCGGAGAGAGCTTGCGCCACGGGGCTGGAGGCGAATATGCGCCTGTACCAGTGATCCTCCATGACGCGACGACCTGCTTTCTCCCCTTCCCGCATCGAGAGTCTAGTCGAGGTCGGGTCGAATCCAACGGCACTCGCGTCTGCGGGAACTGTCTCTAGTCAGCAAAAATGGCACGAATGTACGACTTTTGGGAACCGTTTGCCGTCGGGTGCCGTCGAAGTAGTGGGATCAGCCGGCCGACGATGGGGGTTTTCGATGATGACGAAGTGGCGAGAAGTGACGAGCGCCGAATGCCAAGAAGATTTCGACGATCTACTCGACGTGTGTGTCGAGATCGCCGCCGAACGAATCAGCGAAAACTGGGGACTCGACCCGGTGGCTGTCGTGAATCGCATCTCTCTCGGGCTGAAGATCTTTCCGTTGGAGGGGGAGGCGGGTACGTCGTCGACCATGACGGTTCATGACCGACTCGTCGGACAGTTGCGTGCTGCGTCCGACGATCTTCGGTCGTACGCCATCGTGTTCGACGCGACTGCCGAGGGGGCGTCGGACACTCATCTCGAGGTTCTGCTCGAACACCGCGAGTACGCGATGCGGATCTGCGTCCCGTACGTGATCTCCGATGCGAGAGCATTCGATCTGGGACCGATGAAAGCTGCTGTGGGACAGAGGTTGTTGTGGGGTTGACCATGGATGAAGACGTCAAGCGCGGGTGTCGAGCGTCGGCGTCAACGCTCCGTCGATGACGGTGCGGTCGCTCGTGACGATGGTGAGTTGTCGACGAAGGGCTTGAGCCACGATCATTCGGTCGAACGGATCGTGGTGATTCCAATCGAGCCGTCCGGCCGCCGATGCATCCGCAGAGTCGATCGCAAGATCTGTCGCGTTCATTGCTGTCAAAGTCTCGGCCCACGTCGACAAGAGCGTTTCGCCGTCGAGTCGGCCGATTCGGGTCTTGATGGCGATCTCCCACGCCGAGGCCGCCGAGACGACCAACTCGTTCCCCTGATCGGCGAGGGTGGTCCGCACGTCGTCGGAAATCCTGTCCGGATCGGTGACGAGCCACAGCAGTGCATTGGTATCGAGTAGGAACGAGGTCACTCCGACGACCCCCACGCGGTCAACTCGGACGTTGGGAGGGGTTCATCGAACGACTCCGGGACAACGAGGCCACGCAGCTGACCGAAGACGCGGGGCTTGGGCTGAGTCGGTGTCAGTACCGCGACCGGCCGACCGTGGTTGGTGATCGTGACCGAGATGCCGGTCCGCTCGACCTCGGCCAGAATCGCATTGAGCCGCGTCTTGGCCTCTGTACTGGTGATCGTCCTCATCCGGCGAGCCTAGACCAGTGCAACTGGTCCGAATAGTGCTTTTTCATGTTGCCTCGTCCAGGGGATTAGCAACCTAGACCGCTGAGTGCCAAAATGGAGGCACATTCTCGTCTGAAAGGAGTTCGACAGTGACCGTCACCTCTTCCAACCTCGATGCACGTGAGTTGGACGAAAATACTCCGCCGAAGTGGTGGACTCGGCGCATCCGCACTCGTGCCCAGGTGACTGAAATTGCCGTGATGTTCGGAGCTTTGTCGATCGTCTCGTTCTGGGCCGCTGGGCTCGGCATTGCCGCCGGCATGATTGCCGTCGCCACGGCGTTGTGGGCCGATCGCAGTCCCGATCTCGCCGGGGAGCGCGCCGAACGCACCGACACCGCGTTGGCCGTCGGCACCGGAATTCTCGGCATCATCGTCGGCGTGGGCTTCCTTGTGATGGTGCTGTAGAGCGACTTCGTCGCATGTGCACGGGAATTCGTAGCCCACTACGAAGTTCCACTCACGACCAGTGCCTGACGAGCTCATGAGCCGGGACCGTACCCACGTGTTGCTGAACGTCCCCTGAGGATCACCCGCCGTGGGTGCCGACCTCTTCGAACCACCCGTCTACGGCCTCCGGTGGACCGATCCCCGCGCGACGAGTTCCACGGTCAGCGCGACGGCCACGGTCTGTGCGAGCAGCAGCCCGGTGAGCACCAGAATCTGTACGGCCCCCGCCTGCAGGGCCGAACCACTGGCCAGCAGAACCCCCAGGAACGCCCCCGGCAGAGTCACCAGCCCCACCGTTCGCGTCTGGTCCAGGCCCGGCAGCAGCGCATCGTTCGCGGTGGGCCGTACCACCTCCAAGCGCGAGTCACGTTCGGTCATGCCCAGGCTGAGCGCCGCCTCTACTTCGCCGTGTCGGTCGGTCAACGCAGCCAGTGCACGTCGCGCGGACAGCGATGTTGCGGTCATCGTCCCGCCCAGGATGATTCCGCCGACCGGGACGATGGCGATTCCCTGCGCCGGCACGACACCGGTGAGCAGGCACAAGGGCACGACAAGACCGATGCCCACCGCAAGTGGAACGATGAGCCAGATGCCGGACCTGCCCGACTCCGACCGCCGAATCGACGTGAAAGCCGCAGCCCCGAACATCACGAGTAGCACCAGTAACGACGACCACAGGTGCGCAAGCGCCGCGGCGAGAACGAGCGAGATCGCCGCCAATTGAACGAACCCGCGAAGGGCAGCAGCGGGAGCGGTGATCATTCGCCCGATCGAGGAGACCCGATAGATGATCGCGGCGAGTGCCACCATCACGAGGCAGAGAACCACGAGCGGCAGACCAGGCTCGGCCAGTGAGGAATTCACGGTCCAAGTATGTGGCTTGGCCCTGGCACATTTGTCGCAGCGATCTTTCAGTACGGCTGCACGTCGTCCGATGCGTCAGGCGAGACCATAGGAATTGTGATCTCGAAGCGTGCGCTCCCGAGCGGAGAAAAAAGTCGAACGCGGGTGTCGAGAGTGGGCGTCAATGCCCCGTCGATGACGATTCGGTCGCTAGTGGCGATCGTCAGGTGTCGACGAAGCGGTCGGCCGGTTCATCGTTTCGCCGAGAATCCCTCGGGTATCTGCGACGGTCCGTTGCACTAACTCGGTTTATGTGTGACGCTGTGTTGCGTACACATTCTTCGTCATCTTGTTCGGACGCAGGCGGAAGGACCACCATGACTGCAGTCGACGACTCACGAACGCTCTACCGAGATACCTTGCATGCGCTGTCGACGGCATCGGTGCATCAGCACTTCGACGCCTTCCTCGACATTCCGTGGGACGAGCCCGAGTACGCGATCGTTCCCAACGACCCGCGCTGGGTGCTTCCCGACGAGGACCCTCTCGGTCACACCGATTGGTACAAGTCGCTTCCGCTGAGTGAACAGATCCACGTCGGTATGTACCGCCAGGCCAGCATGGTCAAGGTGGGATTGCAGTTCGAGCAGATCCTCATCAGCGGCCTCATGCACTACGCCCTGACGCTGCCCAACGACTCGCCCGAATTCCGGTACTCGACGCACGAGGCCACCGAAGAGTGCCACCACACCCAGATGTTCCAGGAACTGGTCAACCGCATCGGCATCGACGTGCCGGGCGGGCCCGCGTGGTTCCGCAAGATCGTCCCGGTGCTCGCGCTGTTCGCCAGCCGATCGGCACCGTTCGGATTCTTCGTCGGCGTCCTCGCGGGTGAGGAGCCGATCGACCACATGCAGAAGGGCATCCTGCGCAGCGGCGCTGTGGGGCACCCGTTGGTGATGCGCGTGATGCAGATTCACATCGCCGAAGAAGCGCGGCACATCGGCTTCGCTCACCAGTACTTGAAGCACAAGGCCCCGCGGCTCGGTCGGTTCGAGAAGGCGTCGATCTCGGTGCTCATGCCGGTCATCATGCGAATCCTGTGCGACATGATCATGAAGCCGAGCAAGCAGATGCGACGCGAACTCGCCATCCCCGACGACGTCGTCGACGCGGTGTGGTGGAACAGCGACTCGTCACGAAAGGCATTGCGCGACACGTTCGGTGACGTGCGGATGTTGGCCGACGAACTCGGACTGATGAACCGCGTGTCCCGACGCGTGTGGCGCGCTCTCGGTATCGACGGACGGCCGTCGCGCTACCGCAGTGAGCCGTCGTTCGGCTGAGTCACGGGTGTTTCGAGAGGGACGGTTTCGAGAGGGATTTGGGGAATGGCGATTCCGCGGGACGCCCCGAGTCCCTTGACCTGAAGCCAGATGGTGTCGGCCAGGAACGTGGCGAAATGGTCCAGACCGGTAGGTGATTCGGTTTGTCCGCTCCAACTGCGCACCGCGCCCATGCATCCGGAGACCAGTCCGGCCACCCATGGACCCACCAACGACCAGTCCTCGGGCGACAGATCCGCGTTCACGATCGCGAGGAACGCGGCAACGCTCACTTCCAGCTGCTCGGCCAGCATCGCGTTGGTTTCTTCGAGGGGAGTGGGCGATTCGGCGCTGACGTCCTGTTCGACGAAACGCGTCCACGCGGGATGTTCGGCAACCCACCGCACGTAGGTGCTCACCACGCGGTGCACCACATCGCGAGGGGTGCCGGTCAACTCGAACGAGGTGACCAGTGCGGCCGTCAACTGATCGCAGATGGCCCGCTGAATGGCAGTGTCCAAGTCGGTGCGATCCCGGAAATGACGGTAGAGCCCGGTGCGATGAACTCCGGCCTCCGCGGAAATCTGAGCGGTGGTGAGCCGTTCACCGGGTGCGATATCGCGGGCCAGCACCGTCATGGCGGCCGCGATGATATGGCGTCGACGATCGGTGTTGTGCTGTTCCCAACGCCGCTTGCGGCCGTCGGACTTGGGGCGTGGGCCACCGTCACTCATGCTGCATGGTCTCACGTCCGTAGTGGTCGAGGCTGTCAGTGGGTGCGTTTACGCAGCGCGAACAGGACGCCCGATGCGCCGACCGCGACGACGACCACCGCAATGATCCAGATCGGGAAGCCGCTGTTGTCCTCGGTGTCTTGCGTGGCTTGCGGTTCTGCTCTGTTGGTGAAGTCCAGGTTCGTGGCCGGCGGTGTTGTCGCCGCCGGTGATGCCTGGGTGAGCTGGAACGGGATGCTGCCGGTGATCGGATGCCCGTCGGCGGAGACCACTCGGTAGCCGATGGTGTATTCGCCTGCCGCGCCGAGGCCGTCGAGATCGACCGTCACCGTGCTGCCGTCGACGACGGGTTCCGATGCTGCCCACTGGCTTTGATCGGATCCGACGACGGTGACGGTGGCGAAGTTCTGCTGAACGTTCTGGTTGAACGTCAATGTCACTTCGTCCGGCGCGGCGTCGAGCACGGCATTCTCGGCAGGATTGCTCGACTGCAGCGCCGCGTGCGCGGACGCGGGAGCGATCGACAGTGCCGTCGCGGCGAGAACAGCGGCTGCAATAACGGCCAGGCGTTTCATTGACTGCTTCCTTGCTATTCGTGCGGAGGTTCGCCGGTTACCTTGTGGTCGGCGAAATTGAGGCCCTCCCGCACGAGACGGGCGAGGTGGCCGTCGGCCAGGCGGTAGATGACGTTGCGGCCCTCGCGTCGGGTCTCGACGAGTCCGGTGAATCGGAGTTTGGCGAGATGCTGGCTGACGGCGGTACGCGAAGTTCCGGTGGCTGTAGTGAGTGCGCTGACGTCCGCGGGGCCGCGATCGAGTAGCCAGAGGATGTGGAGTCGGGTGGGATCGGACAGCATCCGAAAGGTGTCACTGGCAGTAGCCAGGCGCGCGGAGTCCGGTTGAACGGAATGGTCGAGACTGATGCGCGGTTCCTTCTTCGGTGGCATCGAACGTCTTCTCCCTACGCGGAGACGACGACCGGATCACGGGAGCGACTCCACAGGCGTGCTGCGGACAGTCCCGCTAGTGTAGCCAAGCCGGTGAGCACCGCAGCCGCGGTGAACTGTCCGAATTGCGCGCCCACCCAGCCCGCGACCGGATACGTGATCAGAAACGCCGCATGAGACAGCGAGAACTGCGCGGTGAAGATCGACGTTCGAGTGGTCTCGTCGGATTCACGACGCAGAATTCTCGCCGACGGCGTGTTGATCATCGAGGTTCCGATGCCGAGAATCGACCACGTCGTGGCGAGAGCAATCCAGGCCGGCGGTCCTCCGCTCAGGGTCGAGACCGCCGTTGCTGCGGCGGTTCCCACGACAGCTACCGCGGCACCGGTGAGCATGAGGGTGTGATCGTTCGTAGATCTGAGGGCTCGTGGGATGAACAATGCTGCGACCATCGAGCCGGCGCCGTAGAAGCCCAGCGCGAAAGCCAGTGAGCTGCTACCACCTCCGAACAGATCGCGAACGTAGACCACGGAGTTGACGGTCACCAGTGCGGTGGCTGCAGCAACCACCGTGTTCAGTGCCAGCAAGCCCTGCAGCTCATGGCTTTTCACGAAAGTCCTGATTCCGTCGGTCGGCCTGTTGTGCTCGGCTGCAACGTGTTTCGGCAGACGAGTTCCGATCACCATCACCGCGGAGACGACGAAGCCCAGTGCCGTCCCGACGAACAAGGTGTGAAAGCTGATCACCGTCAACAGTGCCGCCGCGATCAGCGGGCTCACCAGGGATTCGAGATCGTAGGCGAGCCGGGACAGCGTCAGTGCGCGGGTGTACAGCCGTGTGTCCGGAACGACCGACGGGATGACGGCCTGGAAGGTGGGCGTGAATGTCGCCGACGCTGCCTGCAGAACGAAGATCAGGACGTAGATCTGCCAGACCTGATCGACGAAGGGTAGTGCCACCGCAGTGAGTGCCCGGACGGCATCCGCGGAGACGAGTACGAGCTTGCGGGGGAGCGCGTTCGTCAGAGACGAAACAATGGGTGCAACAAACACATACGCGATCATCTTGATCGCCAATGCAGTGCCGAGGACCGCTCCGGCGGAGCTGCCGGCGATGTCGTAGGCAAGTAGGCCCAGGGCCACCGTCAACAGTCCGGTGCCGATCAGCGCAACGACCTGCGCCGTGAAGAGGCGTCGGAATGCGAGATTAGCGAGAAGCATAGGTTCAACGTACACATATGTGCGCAAGTGCGCACTCACAGGTAAATGATCCGTGTCGTCGCCACCAAACGCACAAGTACCCGCTACCTTCGGTAACGTTGACTCGGTCGGTCACATCGAGGGTCCCGGGGGTGCTTCATGGCCGATCCACGCGCGGTCTCTGCGGGACGTATAGCCAGCGCCATCGATCAGCTGCCGTCGATGATCGGGTACTGGGACAGCTCGCTCCGAAATGTCTTCGCCAACCGCGTGTATGCGGACTACTTCGGTATCGAACCGCCCGATTTGGTCGGTAAGCACATCCGCGAACTACTCGGCGAGGCGCTCTACGAGCTGAACCTGCCGTACATTTCCGGCGCGCTCGCCGGAGAACAGCAGCAATTCGACCGGACGCTCATCGACGTCAACGGTGCTGTGCGCGTTACTCAGGTCACCTATGTGCCCGATGTCGTCGACGGGGCCGTCGTCGGATTCACGGCCATGGTGGTGGACGTCAGCGCTCGCGCGGAAGCCGAACGGGAGCGAGACCGCGCGATTCGGCTGTTCCGGATAGCCATGGAGAACGCCCCGATCGGCAAAGCCGTGATGACCTGCGACGGACGATGGCTGCAAGTGAACAATGCCCTGTGCGAACTTCTGGGATACACCGCAGAAGAATTGCAGCACAAAATGTTTCGCGACATCACGCATCCCGACGATATTCCCCTCGCCGACGAACATCTCAAGGGACTGGCAGAGGGGACACTGACGAACGTGGCGTCCGAGAAGCGGTACATCCGCAAGGACGGTGCCACCATTTGGGTGCAGCGCAACGCGACCGTGGTGCGCGACGCCGACGCCGGCGATGTCATCATCGCGCAAATCCAGGACATCACCGCACGCAAGATCGTCGAAGCCGCGCTGGAGCGGCAAGTGCTGCTCGACGACCTCACCTCACTGGGAAATCGTCGCCGATTGATGGCCGAGTTGCAGGCGCTGAAGGAGGCGGTCGACTCTCGTCCGGTGGGAATGCTCTTCGTGGACGTCGACGAGTTCAAATCCATCAACGATCGTTTCGGGCACGCAATGGGCGATCGTGTACTCGCCGCCATCGGCCATCGAATTCTCGACAACGTGCGCGCGGACGATGTGGCCTGCCGGATCGGCGGAGACGAATTTGTCGCCCTGCTGTACACCGCTACATCAGCCGACGGAGTCGAACGCCTCGCAGACCGAGTCCGCAAACTCCTCGCCGGTCCCTACGACATCGACGGCGCCGACATCCCGGTCACCGTGAGCGTCGGATGGAGTTGGGAACCGACCACCGACCCGGATCAGCTGCTACGTATCGCAGACGAGCGAATGTATTCATCGAAGCGCGCCTGAATTCGGGATCAATGTGGATGCCACTCGCTCAGAGTGCAACAGAATCGCATTCATCCGCCATCGGGTGTTCGAGTCGGTCGGGTGAGTACGCCAGCGCAGATGACGGGTCGACCTAGGTTCGCTTGCAGTCGACCCGGTACGCGAGATATAGGTACAGAATTCCGGTGATCGCCCCGCCCAGGCATCCGACGGCGACGTCGAGGGAAATCGAACCGAAACTCACCACGAGTTGAGCCAGGAGAAATCCGACCAATACCGCGGGAACCAACGCGAGAGCATTGATGTAGTCGCTGCGAGTAGCACCGGTCTTCTTGCTCATAGGGCCGGTCATCACATACTCGCGAAACGTTCGCTGGTTCGACACGTCGATCCTTCTGTGGTGCAGTCGGTACGGCAACAATATACCGAGCGGTCGAATTTGTCCGGTTCAAGTGGTGAGGTGGTGAAGACATGCGTGCGGTTGTCTTCTTCGTAGTGTTGGGCGTTGTGTACAAGTGGCCGCTGTTCGGAGACGGTCCTGATCAATGGTCGGCGCTGTCTCAGGGCATCGCCTTCGGGATAATCGTGAGCACGGTCGCGACTCCCGCGGGCTGGAGGGCCGTCCGTCGTCTCCGGAGTCGACTCGATGGGTCGTACAGATCGGATTCCGAAGTCCCTGAGTGAAATCGGGTGCATCTGACCGCGCTCACCGCGCTCCAGTGCACCCGATTCGAGCCGTAAGTGGCAAACGTCCTAAACGTTCACGTCCGTCTACTCGCGCACTTATATTGGTGCGCTTGTACTTTGGAGATCGACTGCGGCAGCTGCGTCTCTCACGCGCACGCGTCGTGTCCGTCGAAAGCGCCCACGAATCCACAGGCGAACGCGCGGGAGACTTTCCATTCGTTGTCCCACCGGACGAAGGGAATTGGTCCGACCGGATAGGGCTCGATATTTCCCAGGTGTCCTTGCCCGCTCGCGTTGACGGCGTCCGGGCCTGCAGGCTCGACCGTCGTGAATTCGATGTGTTGTGGATCGGGCTGGGCACCCCACGCGCGTGCGAGAGACACGTTGCGTTCGACGGGGCCGTCGAACAGTCGAGCCCGATTATCCTCCCGTATCGCATAATTCAGGCTTGCGGCGAGGAGATTCGTCAGTTGCTCGGCGGTGGGAACAGTATCGGTGACCGGCGGAGGGGGAGGGGAGAACTGGGTCGAACGAACCGATGCGACCGGAAGCCGAGGTTCATCGACTTCGGCGGGCGCGCAGGCGCAGGCGCAGGCAAGCATCACGAGAGCTATGGCGGCCATTCCAGTACGTCTCATCGGTTCATCTCTGCTTATTGCCAACGCAATTGGCCGTTGACCACGAAGGGAGTCTGACCATCGAAGACTGTGCCGTTCTCGAGGCTGTCGGCCAGGTCCGTCAACATCGCGCTCAACGACGGCCACTTGGGGCCTGCGCCGTCGGCATCGACCTTCTGGAATTCTGTGACGCAACCTTGGAGAGGGCCCGGCCGAGCGTCGACGAACAGCAGATACCCGTCTGCTCCCGCGAACGGAAGGAAATGAGGCAAATAGGTTCCGACGTAGTCTCCAGCGGACGTATCGGTCTGAGGTTCGGCACCCATCTCGGCGTCGATCTCACCCCAGATGTTGAGCTCCAGCTGACGTTCGCTGACCGCGCGGTCGAGGTCGAACAGCTCGTGCATGGGAAACATCGATACCCAGCTTTCGCGGGGAAAGCCGTTGACCAGACGGAAGAACGACGTCAATTCCTCGGGCCACAGGCCGCCGGTTGCGCGCATCGCGTCGGTGATCTGTTCCTCCGTGGCACCGGCGATCGAGACGGACGAGAGGTTGCCTCTGAGCCAATGGGAGATTCGGCCCCATTGTTCGTCAACTGATCTCGACGCGGTCTGATGTGGAGTTACGTTCGCGGCTTCGGCGTCGTACTCGAGTCGCAGCTGCATGCGAAGTCGCAGATCATCCTCGCGTGCGGTGTAGCCAGTCGACACCACCTCACCGTCGCCGATTCGATAGTTTCGTCCGGGCTGGAGCGGCGAGCCGTCGTCCGCGTGCGTCAACTCGCGACCGGCCCGTATTGCCTGTGTGACAGCCCCGTCCCAATCCACTGTTTCGCCTGTGCGGATGGTGCTGCTGATGGTCTCGGCACTGCGGGCCGACACGAACCACTTCATCGAGGTTGTTCTCCTTTGGTGCGATCGGGTAGACGACCATGTCCGACAACGGGATCATCGATCTCGCCGTCCGGAAACCAACACAAGGCCCAAAAACAATATGGGCAGTATGTTACGCAACGGTCGGGCTCTAGGGTGGAAACATGACCATTGCACGTGAGACCGACATCGGCGACGCCCCACGACGCCGAGTTCCGGCCTGGCTGCGTGAGACGGCCGTCCTCGTCGTCGTGGCGCTTGTTCTGAGTGTGCTGCTACAGACGTTCGTCGGCCGGGTGTACTTCATTCCGTCCGAGTCCATGGAGCCGACGCTGCATGGGTGTACTGGATGCACCGGCGATCGAATTGCCGTGGACAAGATGACTTTTCGCTTCGGTGATCCGCAGCCCGGTGATGTGGTGGTCTTCGAGGCCCCGACCTCGTCGTGGAACGTCGGCTACAGCTCGACGCGATCGACCAACCCGATCGCTAAGGCGTTGCAGGACACGGGTTCGTGGGCCGGATTGGTCGCGCCCGACGAGAACGATCTGGTGAAACGAGTCATCGCCACCGGCGGGCAGATCGTGCAGTGTTGCGACGCCCAAGGTCGCGTCGAAGTCGACGGGCAGCCTCTCGACGAGCCATACGTCGTCATGGACTTCCCGTTCGTCGAGAACACGCTCACGTGCGAGACGATGCCGCAATCCGGTCGCTGCTTCGGGCCGGTGACCGTGCCCTCAGGAAATCTCTGGATGATGGGCGACAATCGAAGCGGCTCAGCCGATTCGAGAGCTCATGCCAGGGATGAACTGGGCGGCACTGTTCCGGTCGACGATGTCATCGGAAAGGCGCGTCTGATCGTGTTGCCACCCTCGCGCTGGGGAACCATCGAGTCGCCGTCGATTCAGCAACGCTGACGCCCATCTGGTCAGAACCCGAGATCGCGTTTGCGACGCTCACGCTCGAGTTGTCTCTGCTCCTCTGCTCGTTCCCGGCAGCGACGGAGAAACTCGGCGTCGGCTTCAGGATTCTGGGCAGCTTGGCGGCCGGGTCGTGTCTCGTACTCCGGAAACGTGGAGTTGTCGGCCCGCCGGTAACCGCCGCCGCCGGGGCCTCCCCAGATTCCGCCGCCTACGGGGCGTCCCGCGAACAGCCAGGCCAGCGATCCTGCCAACGGTAGGAACACCACGAGCAGTAGCCAGACGATCCTAGGGAGATATCGCACACCGCCGTCATCGGCTGTGATCACGTCGATCAGGCAGAACACCCACAACAGCATCACCAGCAAACCGACGTACGGCATTGGGATCCTCCAGGCTCGAGACCATCCGGTCTGTTGTATCGAGGATCGTAGCGGGGTCGTCGGATTTTGGACAGGTAAGGGCGAGGCTTCTGGTCTGTAAATAATCGTTGGCGAAGAGCCCGTGCCGCTTGTTAGCGTCTACGAGCCGTACACAAACGAGGAGGTGATACCCGTGAACGCAGTACCGACATGGGTGCTCCCTCGAAGTGGCACGATCTGACAGCAGGTCGGTCCGGGAGCGCCGTTGAACAGCACTCCCGAAAGGCGCGACCATGCATTTCACGTCCGAACAACGTCTCGATGATCATGTTCTCGAACGCAAGTTCACGCTCGGCGACATTCCCGGAATCCTGTGGACCCCGGTATTCCTCACCGCTCCAAAACCTTTGATTCTCATCGGCCATCCCGGTGGTCTGGACATGATGTATCCGCGTCTCGCGGCTCGGGCACGCCATGCGGTGGCTGCAGGTTACGTCGCGGCCACCATCGAACTACCGGGCAGCGGGGAGCGTCCGCGATCCGCCATCGCCGAGCAAGCTCGAGCAGATTTGCGAAACGCGATCGGAGCCGGCGAGCCGGTCACCGACGACATCATCGACCGACTCGTCCTTCCGTTGGTCGAGAAGGCGGTACCGGAGCTGCAGGCTGCTCTGGATTCTCTGCTCGCGCTCCCGGAAGTTATTGGTCCTGTTGGCTATTCGGGAGGTGTGATGGCCATCGGCGTTCGACTCGCTGTTGTCGAGCCACGCGTCGCGGCCGCGCTGCTGTTCGCCGGTAGCTTCGTGCCCCGCAATATGTTCGACGAGGCCAAGCAGGTGAGAATTCCGCTGCAAGTTCTACTGCAATGGGACGACGAAGGAAACGACAGGAACATGGCGTTGAATCTGTTCGACGCCTTCGGCTCGACCGAGAAAACGTTGCACGCCAACATGGGTGGGCATACCGGTGTCCCGCACTTCGAAGGCGATGATGGAAACAGATTCTTCGACCGGCATCTGAAGTAGCTCCGATCGAACCGGCACAACTGTAAGGTTTGCGAACATGTCGATGACGTGGCCACAGGTTCGGGGACTCAGCTACAGCACGATGGGCAGGTCCGTTCGTGCAGAAATCTACGGACCAGGCGATTACTCGCTGAGAGTGTGGCATACGCCGAAATCGCTGTGGCGACACGAAAACCTTTCGGGTGAGGTCGCGTTCGTCGAGAACGACTCCGACCTGTATCACGTCGCGGACGACGGCGTAATGGTGCATTCCGAGAAGTCACCGCACCGGATGATGTCGACCATGGGCGGAGGTCCGGCGCGGCTGTTGCATGCATACGCCAGGTGGCCTCACGTGGAGGCGCATTCCAGGCGAGAATCGGTTGAGGCGATCACTGCACCTCATCGAGTGGAAGTTCGTGGCCGTGCGGGTTGGGAGGTCAAGATTCATGATCCTTCCAACGGACAGGAAGACACGTACGTTATCGACGCAGTCTTGGGCATCGCTCTGTCATGGAGGCGTGATTCGGCCTGGTTCGAGCTGGCGAACCCGGTTCTGGACAAAGATTTCGATCCATCGATCTTCATGTGGTCCGGTCCCATCCGAGAACAGGCCGACGAGGCTGTTCCATCAGGGCAAGCACAGCGCGAAGCTGAACTCCGTGAATTGGCTGGCATGCCTCAACCGGTCATCACCTGGCTCCCCATGCGGATTACCAACCAGCCACAGAGTGGAGACGTGCGCACCGGTGCACTCGATCTGCACGTCACAGGTCAGTTCGTTCAGATGCTGCTTCGTCAGTGGATCTCCGAACTCGGTGAACCGCAATTGGATTGGTCCGTTCAGAACATGCCGGCCGTGTATCGGGCGGACAACGGGCCGTGGACCTACGAGATTCGGGGGTTCACGGCTATCTCTCCCGAGGACTGCGAGCGCATCATCGCATCCATCGAGACGCCAGATCCACCCAACAGATCAGTGGATCAGATTCGAGATACGTTGGCGCAAGACGACGAAGAGCGGCGCCGGTCGGAGCTGGATTCGATGCTCGGCACCGGCCGCACGCTGGACGACTATCTCGACGACCAGGGAGGCGTATCGCTGCTGATACGTACGGACTTCAGCGACGATGCCGCATGGCGTGAGCTGGTGGCGGCCGTTACGGCATCCGGTGGCGGGGACGAGACGGACTTCTATGTCAACCTGACGTGCATCGATAATGAGCGGTACAACGGTCTTACGATCGATGCCCTTCTGGCGTCGATCGGTGAGAGTCTCATCTACTACATCTTTCTCGCGGACCACCGGACGATCACCGATCCGGAGAGCCCGATCGTGGTAGTCGATACCGGACCCGAACAGACGGGTCATCAACCTGGACAGTCATTCCGAGTAGTTCTGTCCGAGATCGCGTCAATTGAGAACAACCTCTCCATTGCGAACATGGATTTCGAGGACTTCTCCGAGAACACCGACGACGATGGAGTGTTCCGAGGATTCGCAGGGTAGGGGCCGGTCTATCGGTGACCGGCATCGGATCTTGCACGAGTAGTCGATGTCATTACCGATCTCGGGTCAGGATGTCGTATGCGGAAATCGGTAGTTCACGGAGGGGTCCCAATCCTGCGACTCGTCGACACCCGTCCAATTCGATTGCGATCCTGGCAGTTCCGGAACCGTCGGGGCGACGCAGGTCGGTCCAGGCAAACCGTGTAGCGGGAGTCGAGCACGGCTGCGCGACGGGTGCGTCTACGATGTAGCCGAGCAATTCGATGCTGGCCGGCCGGTCGAGGGTGAGCGACGTTGCTGGAACGGTCCCGTACTCGGGCGGCAGGGCAGAGGCGCGGTCGAACACCGGGTACATACAGATCTGCAGGAATCCGACGTCGTCGGTAGGTGCCACCAAAGCGGGCGGAAGCATCGAATCGCCAGTGCGTCGGCGCTCAGTTGCATTGGCAACTTCGCTGTCGGAGTACCCATGAAAATCGGCGGCCGTTGCTGGGCCCGAACACAAGGTCGCGTAGTCGTAGTCGTACCCGGTGGGATAGACGGTCCGAGAGAATTCGTTCAGGTTGTTCAACGTACGCAGCGGCGCGTCTCGTAGTCCGCACGGTTCGGCAGGCCAGGCCGGCCGAAATGCTCGACCCGATGCGTCGACGAACCACAGTCCGACGGGTGCTCAGACCTCATTGCACAGCTCACCGAGATGCCGCTGACGTAGCGTTCGGAGGCGGTTGCGAACGCGTCCATCGCGGCGTCGACGTCCCCGCGGAGACGAACCAAATCCAACGTCAGAGCGTTATCGGCACTGAGCGCCCGTTCGCATCGGAGTACTTCCACCGGCTCGAAATATCGCGGAGGGTAGCCCAGCGTGGGGGCGTCGCCGGTGATGTTCGGATCACACGGCCCAGAGCCGGTGAGTGCCGTGGCGATGTCCTCTGCCGTACAGTTCGGAGTCCGCGTAGTGCTTGCGGTGGATGGACGATACGACTCGGTGTCGATTCCTACGAACGGCAGAACGTGGCCGCAGGATGTCAGTAATCCGCACAGAGCGACCACCAGAATCGCACGAGCAGATTTACTCGTACCTCAGGTTACTCACCATCGCGTCGCGCAGCGGTCGGATGCCGCACCCACACATTCGGTTCGGTGTACACGGCCGTCCCCTGCTCCACGTCTGCTATCACCGGTACCAGTGCCCCCGCCACGTGCACCGGCCCGGATCGGTCGAACGGCAGACCCGTCCACTCCCGCCACTCGTCGAGTGTTCCTGGTACAACCATCGACCGCGGCGCGACACTGTCGATGCGACCGCCCGCACGGACGTGGACGCGGAGCCACGGGTCGACCGGCAAGCCGTCCGGCCGAGTTCGGTGGATGTACGACGAGATCGGTTCATCGAGATCGGTTCTGCCGTTGGGGCGGAGCGGAGCCACGAGTTCGCTGAACCCCAGCCGTCTTGCGTTGTCCCGAAGGGCGGCCAGCAGGGTCATCGACAGGCTTCGTCCCTGGGAGCTCGAAGTCAAGGAAATCTCGAGCGCCGACACAACATTGGCGGTCTCGCCGGTGAGTCGAGTGGAGATGCCGCGTCTGATCGCGCCGTCCCAGCCGTCGGCAGGAAGCGCGGCGGCGTCCGGCAAATGGAACGGTACGGACACGGCCTTGCCGACCACGGCACCTGCCTCGTCCTGACACACGAGGACGTGGTCGGCGAACAGCTCGAAGATGGCGGGATCGAAATACATCGAACCGATCGGGTCTTTGGTCATGAACGCCGGCCACGACGAGTGCATGTTCCACAGCGGGTTTAGGAGATCAGGACGATCGGCGAGAACGGAAACGGTGACGGTCACCTGTTCATCGTGCCGCGGCGGAACGAGGAAAGCAGGGTGACGGCAATGGTTGCGAGAAACACTGCCGGGTAGGTGAACTGAACGGCCGCCGCGAATGCGGGGGACCCCTCGAACATGAAGATTCCGATTGCTTTGATTCCGCGGTAGTCGGTGAAGTACCAGGCGATCAGGGGTGCCGTGACCGCTACCGGTGCCAACCAACTCCACCAGGTGCGACGGCGAATGGAGTAGTCGATGGCGACGATGGCCAACGGTACGCACCACACCCAGTGATGACCCCACGCGAAGGGCGACACCATCGGCGTCGCGAGCCCGCAAATAACCAAGGCCAGCAATGTCTTTCCGGCTTTGTGAGCGCGTGCAGCTGTCCACAGGGCGAGGGCGGCAACGGCGGCAGCAAGGAGAAACCAGACCACGAACGGCGGTGTATGGCCCGGCCACAGACGAGCCAGAGCTCCATGAATCGACTGATTCGCCGGTGACGCGAGTGCGCCGATTCGTTCGGAGTCGACCATGGTCGCAGTCCAGAACTTCCAAGAATCAGAGGGAATGATCAGGAATCCTGTGGCAACGGTGACTACGAAGGTGGCACTCGCGGTGACCGCTGCACGCCACTGCCTGATCGACAGCAGGTAGAGGACGAAGAACGCGGGGGTGAGCTTGAGCCCCGCAGCAATTCCTACACCTACACCGCGCAGGCGACTGCCCTCGTCTCGGCTGAGGTCGAACAGGACCAGGACGAGCAGCAGGAGGTTGATCTGGCCGAGCCAAATGGTCATGCGTACCGGTTCGAGCCAGGTGAAGGCAATCGCCATTCCTACGCTGGCGAGATACATTGCCCCGCTGCGATAACCGAGGGCGCGCCAACTCAGAACCACTGTCGCGTAGACCAACAACGCGTTGATCGCTTGCAGTAGCGTTACGGCGCTCGTCACGGTGACTAGCGCAAGCGGGGTGAAGGCCAAGGCCGCGAACGGCGGGTAGGTGAAGGGTAATCCGACGTCGAACAGCGCGAACTCGTACAACGGTTGACCGAGCAGAACGACATCGCCGCCGTGCCGGTAGACGATGGTGTCTATTCCGTTGCCGAAGAGGCCGAACGGTACTTTCCATCCCAGGAAGTACGCATGCGCGGCGATCGCAATGCACGCTGCAAGCAACGACCCCGCCAGCCATCGACGACCAAGATGATTGGGCGTGGTTTGTGCAGGGGTGACCAGGCTAGGTGGAACAACCTGTGCGCGTGCGCCTCCGGCAAAGGTTTGCTGCCCAGCATGCGTACGCGAGCCAGTTCTGGCTCGCAGCGGCATGAAGCTGGACGACGTCATACATGTGACGATAGAACGTGGAGGTTGCAACAATGGATGCGACACGGACTGACCGGTCGTTTTATAAAATAGTCTCCGTGGCAGGCGGAACCCAGACCCTGAACCGGTGACGAAAACCAGACTTCATACTTGTTTCTCGCCAGGAACGAGGAGCTCTGTTGATGTCGGCGGCGATTCGATGAGGCGCGTTTCATTCCGTAGGACCTGCTTCGGGCCCGTGTCGCGGCGGACGCGTAGTAACGAACTGCCCGGCTATCGAACCGATGAGTGCGATACCGAACCCGATGCACTGAATCCCGGTCATGTTCTGTCCCAGCACAACCCATCCGATGACAGCCGCAGTCACTGGGCTGAGCACGCCAAGGAGCGTGACGTTGGTGGTCGGAAGAGCGCGGGCACCGCGAAACCACAGTGAATAGGCCAAGGCGCCACCTACCAACGCGAGCCAGGCATAGCCGACAACCGCCTTGATGTCGATGGCCCATGGGCCATCGTCGACGATCGGAATCAGCGGAGTAATGACAATGCCGCCGACAAGTAGTTGCCACGCAGTGGAATTGAGTGGGCTGGTGTGGGGTGGCACGCCCCATCGCTTGGTAAGGGCGACGCCGGTTGCCATGCTGACGGCTCCGATCACTGCGGCGGCGAGGCCGATGGCGTCGAGTCGGATTGTGCCGGACACTGCCGTCAGCGCAACCCCGACGACGGCCATTGCGGCCCATCCAACCTGGATGGGTCGCGTCCGTCCCCAGCCGAAGATCACCGATATCGCGACGATGACAAGCGGCTGCGCGGACCCGACGACGGCGGCGATTCCGCCGGGTAGCCGGTAGGCGGCCACGAACAGCATCGGGAAGAACAAGCCGATGTTGAGAAGGCCGAGGGCCGCGGTCTTCAGTCGCCACCCCTTGCTGGGGATGCCCGGTGCGATGAGCAGTAGAAGTAGCCCGGCGGGCACCGCACGCAGCACGCTGGCGGTCATCGGCCGATCAGGGGGAAGAAGTTCGGTGGTGACCAGGTATGTCGTGCCCCAGAGGATGGGGGCAAGTGCGGAAGCGGCCGTCAATCCGAGAGTCGAGGGCAGGAGGCGTCGGGCATCGACTGGTTGTGTCTGCATGCGGGGCGTTCGCATTGTGGGCTCATCTCCGGAACATTGTCGGCCAACATCTTAACGCTAAACTATCTAGCGTTGAACGCTAGGACCGGCGTGGCAGAATGTCAAACAATTTAGCGCTGAAGTTTTGAAGGGTGGTGAGTCGATGGCGAACGAGGAACTCGATGCAGTGGACCGGATCGTGCAGCAGTGGCAGGCCGAGCGGCCCGATGTGGATGTCAGCCCAATGGCCGTTATCGGCCGCATCAGTCGGGCAGCGTCCGTTCTGGACAAGCGCACGCAGGCTGTGTTGATCGAATTCGGTTTGCAATCAGGTGAATTCGACCTGATCGCGACGCTGCGTCGCGCGGGGGCTTTACATCGCCTCACTGTCGGACAGCTGTTGGACAGCGCGATGGTGACGTCGGGCGCTGTCACGCACCGTTTGAACCGTCTGACCGACAAAGGACTGATCGAACGAGAAATCGACCCTACCAACCGTCGGGTGGTCATCGTGCAATTGACGCCGGCCGGAGTGGACGCAGTGGATGCCGCGCTGCCCGCGCATGTGGCCAACGAGGAAGCTCTGCTCAGGTCACTGAATCCGGATGAGCGGAGCCAACTTGCAGACTTGTTGAAAAGGCTTCTCCTGGACCTCCGGTAGGGGTACGGCGATCAGTCACTCGCACAGGCTCTTCCGCATCTCGACGAACTGTGGTACTTGTTGTCGTATGAACAAATTCGACACGTCGAAAGGCGCATGAGCGCCCGTAGTCATTCCACCTGCGGTTCCAGTACGCCGAGGTGTAGATCATGAAGCTTGCCGAGGCCCTCGCTGAACGAGGGGAACTGATCAAGCGCACCGAACATCTGAAGGTTCGGATTCTGGCGAATGCCCGCTACCAGGACGGTGAGTCACCGGCCGAGGATGCATCGATTCTGTTGTCGGAGTATGCATCTGCGCTCGATCGACTCGAAGTGCTCATCCGCCGAATCAACCGGACCAACAGTGCCGCGGCCGTGCGGGACGGAACCGTCACCGATGCCCTCGCGTCCCGTGACGTGCTCCGTATGCGCCACAAGGCGATATCCGCGGCGGCGGATGCGGCATCGGGACGCGATCAGGAGCGTCGATATGGTCCACGACAGCTGCGGTCGGAGTTGGTGTATGTCGCAGCCCTTCCGGTTGCCGAATTACGCTCTACTGCAGACGATATCGCGAGACAGATCCGGCTGGTGGATCTGGAGATCCAACGCGTGAACTGGGAATTCGACCTGATCGAGTAGTGAGTCAGGTGCCGGGTAGTAGGTAGTTTTCGTTCGAGGCGAGCACGTGCCGCGGCCGGCGGTTTTCCGGCCCTTCTCCCGCGTGGTGAGCAGCGTCACGGGTATTTACCCGGTCACAGTGCAGCTCAGTACAATTCACGGAGTACGGCGCACGTCATACATCGCACTACCGTGTGCTGATCGAACGGGAACGAGGGTGGGTAAGGGGCCACCCGGCATCATGGTCTGCGCCGCTGTTCGCGGCTAGTCTGCACAGTATGAATGCTCCATCGATATCACTCCAACGGCCCGCACTGATCGTCGTCGACGTGCAGGCCGGATTCGACGATTCGGAGTTCTGGGGCCCGCGGGACAACCCGTCGTGCGAGAACAATATCGCTGCACTCGTGCGCAAGTGGAGGGCGGAGTCGTGGCCGACCGTGTTCGTTCGACACGACTCCGACAACCCGCAGTCGCCGTTGTCGCCGGAGGGTGCGGGGCACGCCTTCAAGGACATCCTCGTGGGGACACCTGATCTGTTGATCAGCAAGCGGGTCAACTCGAGCTTCTACGGCACGCCGGATCTGGACGCCTGGCTTCGGAATGAGGGCATCGAGCAGGTGGTGATCTGCGGTATCACCACCAATCACTGCTGCGAGACAACCGCGCGGATGGCAGGCAACCTCGGCTACGAAACCTATTTCGTCATCGACGCGACGCATACGTTCGATCGCGTCGCACTCGACGGGAGCATTGTTCCAGCCGCGACGCTATCGGCCATGACTGCGACCAACCTGAACGGTGAATTCGCGACAATCGTGACGACGGCCGATTTGCTCTCGAGTTGATCCAATCGAAATTTGATACCGCTCGGTATGGCTGATCGGGAGACGCTAGGTGGTTTGGGCTCCCTGCAGATGATCAGAGACTCGATCGTCTCGCTAGCAGCCCGCGAGCTGCAGAAGTCGCCGCGACCAACGCGACGAAAGCTATGGCGATGATGACTGCTGCTGTATCAGCGATCGAGTCGTTCAACAGCAACCAACACCATGTGAGAAGGCCGGACACGAGCCCGGCCAAGGTGCCGTGAAGCGAGGCAACCGATTGCGCGTTTTCCTTCGAGAGCGTTTCCCTCATCAATCGATCGGCAACTCTTGTTGCGGCAACCGCGAAGAAGCTCACGACCGCTCCAGGGATGAGGGACAGAACAACGAAGACCGCGCCGAAGAGAATCACGGCTGGATTCGACACAATCGCTCGAAGATCGACACCGATGAAGGTAACGGTGAGTGCAAAGGCCAGCGTAATCGGAAGCCACACCGCCGACTCACGCCGGAAGCTCGCCGGTTGCCGCTGAACGCAAAGGTGCTCATCGCCGTCGCTAGTCACGGTCATAGTGTGACAGAAATGGTCACGTGAACAGTGAGGACGCCGTCCGCACGATGCCCCTTACTGATCTCGACCACTGTCGCGAGTGCCTGGGTATTTTTGCTCCGGATGTTTCAGCCGCACCGTTCCCAGGCCGTCCAGATGAAGTCAAAAAAAGATAGCGTCGAAGGACGAACCAACATCCGCGATAGTCGGTAGAGAAACAGGAGATGACGATGTGCGAGAACGGTGCGATGGTTCGGCAGGCAAGTATCGGTGATGTCGACGCGCTCGTCGAGTTACGTGCCGAAATGTTCCGAGCGATGGGAAGTGTCACCGACGACGAACGCTGGCGCACCAATGCAGTCGATTGGTTCATCGGCCGATTGGACGATTCCGATTACAGCATCTTCGTCGTCGAGCAAAACGGTGTTGTCGTGGCCTGCGCCGTGGGTGCCGTTCGAGATGCCGCACCCTCACCTATGTCACCGGATGGGGGCGATGTGTTGATCAGCAACGTGTGCACTGCACCTGATGCTCGCGGAAACGGAAACGGATTCGGTCGCAGAGCGTTCGAGTCAGTGATGGCCTGGGCTCGTGAGACCGGGATTGCGCGCGCCGAGCTGATGGCGACACCGTCCGGAGAGGGCATCTACCAACGGAACGGTTTCGTGACCAACGCCTTTCCTGCCATGCGTGCCCAGTTGTGACGTAGCTCGACAAGCTCGTAATCATCGGATGTACGCCGTCGCGACCATGGCCACGCCGACCACCGCGGTGGTACTGAGTGCCGTACCGATGGCGTTGTATGCCGCAAGCCCGTAGCGCCGACGTTCGAGTAGACGCACGGTTTCCACACTCGCGGTGCTGAAAGTGGTGTAGCCACCGCAGAATCCGACGCCGACTATCGCCTGGACCTGTTCCGGAGCCGACCTGAACGCGACCAATCCCGCCACGACACCGAGCACGGCCGAACCGGTGACGTTGATCAACACTGTGGCGTAGGGAAACTCGGTTTTCAGTCGTGATCGGATGAAGCCGTCGAGCACGAATCTGCTCACTGCCCCTGCACTTCCGGCGAGAACGACCCACAGTGCGATCATCGCTTCTCCTCCGCCCGGGTACCGAACCGTTGCGCGAGAACGATGCCCGCTCCGGCTGCGAACGTACCGATGACCACGCTGACGGTCATGTACACCGCGGCAGCCACGACGCGATGATCTCGCAACAGCTCCACGGTCTCGAGGGCGAACGAGCTGTACGTGGTGTACGAGCCGATTACCCCGGTGCCGATGCACAGCCGGATTCGGCGTCGCCAACCGTCTTCCGGGCCGGACAGTGCGAGGCGCTCCAGCAGCATTCCGAGGATGAACGCACCGGTGAGGTTGATGACGAGAGTGGTGAACGGGAACGAGCCGGCGACGGCTGGGTACGCCGACTCCGCGCCGTAACGAATACCGGTGCCCACCTGGCCACCAAGGGCTACCGCCGCGATCGCTTGTGGTTGGAGGTGCAGTGGACGCGATGAACCCGGGCTGTCGGGGTCTACCGGAATGGATCGGTCGGCGGAGGTACCGCCGTGCGTCTCGTCGAAATCTTTCATCGAACTTCTCCCTATCTGCGGACATGCCAGTGCCGAGACAGGGACTGTTGTCGGTCCTAAGACCGAGGTTCGGTTACGGCGAGCCCCACCGCCGCTGCGCACCGAGGCGCGTTTTCCATCATGGCACTTACTGAGGCGTCGAGCAATCCACCATCGCAAAAGCGGAGCGCAATTGTGCTCGTGCGGCATCGATCTCGTCTGGCTTTCCCGCGAGGTGGTGCAGAAGGGCCCGCTGAAAGATGCCGTCGAGAAGCACGTACGCCGACGCCCGATCGAGAGAAGGCGTGGTTCCGCGAAGCTCGCAATAGCGAGCAACCACGCGCCAGATCATGTCCACCCGACGCTCTTCGATTTCAAGCACCTCGGCACGGAACGAGTCGTCGAACAGGGCTTGATTCCGCAGGTCGTACCAGAGTCGATGGATGCCGGCGTCCGCAGCGAGAGTGGCGAAGTACTTGGCCTCGAAGTCTGCGTAGAGGCCCGTGGCGTCGACCGCGTTGGCCACCACCTCGTCGTAGCGGGTGACGCAGATGGCCTCGTACTGGCGAACTGCGTGCGTGATGAGGTCGAGTTTGTCGGTGAAGTAGTAGTGCAGGACGCCATGCGAGAATTCGGAGTTCTGCGCGATCTCTCGTAGTGAGGTGCGCGCGTAACCCAGCTCGGCCAGCGTGTGCAGCGTCGCCTGAGCCAGTTCGGTTCTTTTGGACTCGAACTTGTTGCGAGCGCGCTCTTCGATACGCGCGCGCGGATCGACCGTCTGTGTCATGGTCCGGGTCCTTTCCGCGCGTAGTTGTCCCAGTGTATGCCCGACGGCGAGTTCGCGAACCACTGCATTTCGCACGTTCTGGACAGTTGTCAAGAAAAAGCTTGACGTCTGTTCAAATTCTAGCTTACTGTGACCCACAGCACACGCCGGAACGGTGGATGAACATGCGTCCCCTCTGGTGCTCGAACTCGCAACCCAACTCGGTCCGCCCTGCTGACGGGCCGTCCACGAGAGGACTTTCCATGCCAACGGACAAGCGCGTCGTCGTTTACGGTGCATCGGGATATACCGGCCGACTCATCTGTGAGTACCTGCGCGAGTACAACATTGCCTTCCTGGCCGCCGGACGTGACGAAGGCCGCGTCAAAGGCATTCTCGACGCGGTGCCCGGTATCGAGACCGTCGAACACGACGTCGTCGAGGTCGAGCACACCGCTGCGGCCCTGGCCGAGGCATTTCGAGGGGCCGAGATCGTCCTCAACACGGTCGGGCCGTTCTCTCGATTCGGGCACGAGGTGGCCCAAGCCTGCCTCGAGATCGGCGCGCACTACACCGACACCACCGGTGAGCAGGACTGGATGATCGACGCCGAAACCAAATACGGTGCCGAGTTCGCCTCCCGAAACCTGGTGCTCACGCCAGGTTTGGCGCAGATGTACAGCATCGGTGAAATTGCCGCGAACATCTGCCTCGAGACACCGGGGCTGGACACCCTCGACATCGAGGTCTTCTGGAAGGGTCATCCGACGGTCGCGTCGACCAATACGATTCTCACGAACGCCGCGTTCTCCAAGGCCTATTACCTCGAACAGAACGAGTACGTGGAGTGGCCGGACGACGGAGTCATGCAGGTGGTGGTGCCCGGCCAGCACGATCTGGGCCTGGCGCTTCCGTGGGGTGGGACGTCCCATCCGGTGTGGTTCAAGAACGATCCTCGCGTTGCGAACGCTCGCGCCCTCGGCGGCGTGATCAACAAGCCCCTCATGCTGGCGGTACCCCAAATCATCTCCGCCGCAATGGCTCAGATGGAGGGCAAGTCCGATGCGGAGAAGTACCAGATCATCGACACGGTCTCTGCCTCGGTACGGAGCGAGACACCACCCCGGGAGAATCCGCGCATCAACACCTCGCTGGACTCGGTGTATGCGTCGGGACCGCTCGGGCGCGTGCACACGGTGATTCACGGCAACTGCAACTACAAGCAGACCGCACTGCTCAACGCCTTCGCCGCGGCGCATCTGCTGCAGGGGCCGCCGAAGAAGGTGGGATTCGCGTCCAGCTGCCAGGCATTCGGGCATCGGGAGCTGCTCGGCGTTCTTCGCGCTTTCGGGCTGGTGCTCGAGCCCATCGTCACCGTGCACAGCTGAGGACAGGGCCGATGCGTTTGTCCGACTACCTCGACAAAGGGGTGTCGCTGGGCCGAGATGCCCCCTGTCTCACCATCGGTGATACCACTCGAAACTACGGCCAGGTGTACGACGACACGGTGGCCATCGCTGCTGCGTTGCAGCACAACGGAATCGAGGCCGGCGATCGGGTCGCCGTGCTCTCCGCCAACGATCCGCTGGCGCTGACCTGCGTGTTCGCGATCTCGCGGGCTGGGGCGGTGTGGTGCCCCATCAATCCACGGAACGAAGCAGACGAGAACCGTCAACTGTTCGACTTGTTCGGCTGCCGATTCCTGTTCTTCCAGAGTGCCTTTGCGGACCTCGTCGGTCGTATTCGCGACCAGCTCCCTCGGCTGGAATGGCTCGTCTGTCTGGACGGGGACGTGCCCGGAGCGCTCTCCTACGAGCGATGGCTCGTCGAACACGGCTCCGATTCTGTTGCCGAAAGACGACCGGCCGACGGCTTGTGCATGATCGCCGGTACCGGTGGCACGACCGGAAAACCCAAGGGGGTGAGGCTGACCGAGGAGAACATGATGACCTCCACGGCAACAGCACTCATGAGCTATCCCTTCGGCGACCGGCCTCGGTACCTGGCTCTCGCGCCATTGACTCACTCTGCTGGAGTGCTGACGTTCCCCATCCTCAGTCTGGGTGGACACGTCGTTGTCATGGGCGCTCCTGACGTCGGAAAGTTCCTTACCCTCATCGAGAAACACGGAATCACCCACGCGTTTCTTCCGCCGACAGTGATCTACGGTGTGCTCGATCATCCGGATCTCGACATCACGGACCTGTCGTCGCTGCGGTGCCTCTGGTACGGAGCCGCACCGATGTCGCCGACTCGACTGGAAGAGGCGCTGACACGAATCGGGCCGGTTCTCGGACAGCTCTTCGGGCAGACCGAGGCACCGAACATGATCGCTACGCTCGCTCCGGCAGACCACTTCCGCAGTGACGGTTCCATTGCGACAGAGAGGCTGAGCTCGGCCGGCAAGCCGACGCCCCTGACGACTGTGGCGATCATGAACGCCGACGGTGGATTGGTCGATGGTGGCGAGCGCGGCGAGATCGTGGTTCGCGGGCCACTGGTGATGCAGGGCTATCACGAGAACCCAGACGCCACAGCCGAAGTCGGCGCACACGGCTGGCACCACACCGGCGACATCGGGTATCTCGACGGCGACGGCTATCTGTATGTCGTCGATCGTGCCAAGGACATGATCATCACCGGCGGGTTCAACGTCTACTCCGCCGAAGTGGAGCAAGCTCTGTTGTCGCATCCGGCGGTGAAGGAATGCGCCGTCGTCGGTCTGCCCGACGACAAGTGGGGTGAACGCGTCACCGCCGCAGTGCTTCTGCGTCCTGGCCGGGATGCATCCGACACTGACCTGATCACCCATGTGAAGGCAATGATCGGAAGTATCAAGACGCCCAAAGAGATTCAGATATGGACCGACCTTCCCCGCTCGAAGGTGGGAAAGATCCTCAAGACCGAAGTGCGCAGCACCATGTCTCACTCACTATCGAAGGGAAGCACACCATGACCGAGTTCGAGGGCAAGCGAGTATTCGTCACCGGATCCGGAGCCGGTATCGGAAAAGCCATCTCCACGATGTTCATCGAGCGCGGTGCACGCGTCGTCGTCAGCGACATCGACGAAGGTGCAGCGGCCAAGACGGCACAAGAGATCGGTGCCGCCGGTATCGCGAACTGTGATGTGTCCGACGAGGGTCAAGTTCAGACCGCGGTCGCCCAGGCCGTCGAGATTCTGGGTGGACTCGACATCGTGATCAACAACGCCGGCATCGAAGTATCGTCACCGCTGCTACAGCAGTCGACGGAAAGCTTCGACAAGATCTACGCCGTCAACGTCAAAGGCACGTTCTTGGTGATGAAGGCCGCGATCGGCGCACTGATCGAATCGAAGGGGAACATCGTCAACATCGCGTCGTTGGCCGGCGTCGGTGGAACAGCGTTGCTCGGTTCCTATTGCGCCACAAAGGCTGCGGTCATTCAGCTCACCCGTGTGGCGGCCATCGAGATGCGGGCATCGGGAGTGCGAGTGAACGCCGTATGTCCCGGATTCGCCGATACCGCAATGGTCGACCGCTTGGTCCCGGACTTCGAGGCCGCGACACAGATTCCATTCGGAGACCTGGTCGCCGCGAAGCAGGGACGACTGGGAACACCCGAGGACATCGCGGAAGTGACGTTGTTCCTCGCATCCGACCGGGCATCGTGGATCACCGGTAGCCACTACATCCTCGATGGCGGGCTGTCTGCGTCGCTGGTGTAGAAGTCGCGGTGCTCCCCGTCATCCCAGGGCGACGGGGAGCAACCCACGGGGCGTCTCGGACGCGATGTCGGCCAGCGCGTCGTCCAGCTTCGGGTATCGAAATTGATAACCGCTGTCTGTCAGCACATGTGGATCCACCCATCGGCTCTTCAAGACCAGCTCTGCCTCGGTGCGAATCACCCGAGCACCGAATTGCAGCAGCCACGCCGGAGTCGGCAATCCGCGGCTCCGGCCCATCGCGTTCCTGACCTGATGCATCAGCTCTTCGTTGGTCACCGGGAACGGAGTGGCAACGTTGACAGGACCGGAAATGCCTCGGTTGTCGTGAAGATGATCGAGCACACGTGCAACGTCCGCGACGTGCACCCAGCTGAACATCTGACCGCCGTCGCCCATCGTGCCGCCGAGACCGACTCGTGCCAGATCGATGATCGGATTGATGGCCCCGCCGCCTGCGCCCAATACGATCGACAGACGAAGCGCCACTCTGCGAATGGCCACATCAGCGTCGAACAATTCACGTTCCCAGGCGCGAGCTACCTCGACCGAGAAGCCCGACCCCAGCTCACCCGATCGCTCGTCCATCGGCCGATCACGCGAGTCGCGATATATGGTTCCGGTGCTCGCGTTGACCCACAGCTCGGGTGGGTTCGGTACCTGAGCCAAGGCACGCCCGAGTTGGGCGGTCGTCTGAATTCGCGACGACATGATCGCGTCGGCGTTGGTCTTGTTGTAGCGACAGCTCACCGACCGGCCCGCGAGGTTGACGACGAGATCGGTGCCGTCGAGTACATCGACGACGCTGCGGTGGTCGGACCACGTTGCGTCGCTCGAGGTTCCGCGGCCGATGGTCCGGACTCGAATTCCGCGCGCTTCGTAGGCTCGACGCAGATACTGCCCGATGTAGCCGGAGGCACCGCAGATGACGACAGTCGCTAGTGAATCATTCACTGGTCCAACCCTTCCGAAGTGGTCATTCGTTTCAACAGACCGGCCACGTCGGTGACCAGCCCCCGCGCCACGGGGAGACGAGCAAGGCGGACGGCCTTGGATACGACGGGCACGAGCCCGTCGACCAGTGCGCGAGTGCGTCGCTGGTTGTCCGAGGAGTCGGTCACCCAGTGCAAAGTGACTCCCATGTAGATCATCCAGAGCAGTGTCGGGAGAGCGTCTTTCAGGGACGCAGGAACCTTCTGTTTCGACGCGCTCAGGGTGGTTCGCATGAGGTCGATGGCCATAGTTCTGGCGTCGGACGATTCTTCCGAGAACGGACTGGAGCTCGTGCTCGTCGGCAACGCCAAATGCAGGAAGGATCCACCGAACGCGTGATAGGGCTCCATCACGTCCAGGCCGGAATGCAACATGGCGGCAAGATTTTCGGACAGTGAGCTGCCGTCGACGAGAACGCTCAACGCACGCTCGCGATGATCGCGCTGAATCACCATGTACAGCTCGTTGACGAGCTCATCCTTGCCGGCGAAGTAGTAGTAGGCATTCCCCAGTGAGACGCCTGCTTCGTCGGCAATGCGACGCATGGTGGTTGCCTGAAACCCCTCCTCGCGAAACAGGCGAAGAGCTACCTCGACCACCTTGTCTCGGGTGTCGGACGTGCGAGCCATCGATTCGCCTCATTTCTGAACGTGTTCAAATTCGACCATAGACCGGTGTTTGAACATGTTCAAGTCCCTGGCCGTGAGGTTCACCCGGGGCGCCCTGCCACACCGCGATGCACGGAACTCGGCAGGCTCTACGGTGTACATATGGTCTATTGGGCGATGTCACAGGTGGATTCGACGGCCGGCATCGCGGTCCGTGACGGCTACGTCGACGGCGACGACGCTGCATTCGGCGAGATCGTGGATGCCGCGTCGGCGTCCCTGGCGGAGGGGCCGTCGGCCGTCGTCTGGGCGACATTGAGCGCGACGCATGTCCCGGTACCCGAGTTCGGTGATTTTTCGAAGTCTCGCGTCGACCTCATCGCTGACGTGGAGCGACGAATCCGCGACGAGGAGAAACGGCAACGATCCAGCGGATCGATGCCGTCGAGCAGTCTGCATCAGACGCCACCGGGTTCGGTTCGGGAACAGTGGTCGCGCATCGCGGACTGGCTGCACGATCGGTTTCCGGAAAACTCGATCTCGGGTGCCGAATCCGAATCGATCGAACAGGCGATATCCGCGACTGGGCAGAAGTGGCCTGCGGAACTCGTCGAGTTCTTCGAGTTGGTCGACGGCGATACCTCGGGGCCCGCATTCGTCGCGATCTTGCCGCGCTTCCAATTCTTGAGTCTCGACCACGTGGTTGGGGAGCGAGCAAGAATGATCGAAATCTGGGCCGACGTGTGGAGCTCACGTGGGCTGGAAGTGCCGCCCTCCGCAGGGGAGAATGCATTCACTTTCGCTCCTGCATTCGTCCCGTTTGCAGGCATGGACGGTAACTTCCTGTTCGTCGACACTCGACCGGGTGGGTTGTATGGATGCGTCTCCGAGTTCGACAAGTCGGGCTCGGATGAACGCGGTCCACGTTGGCTGTCGATCAGCGCCATGCTGACAGATCTGGCAGACAGTCTCACCCAGAACAGAGAGTTCGACGAGGGCTGGATGTGGTCCGTCGAAGGCGGCGCGCTTCAGTGGGATTGGAGCCGCGCAAAGTCGGTTGCACGGGACATCAGGCGTGCCATCCATGACGGCCGTAGTTGAGGCCCTTAGTGGCGGGTCCGATTTCTGGAAGAACGCCGCGGCCCGTCGTCGTAGGGTCGCTGCTATGAACCGCGAACCCTTTGTGGCAAGTCGACATGTGGCTCGAGTCATCAGGCGCACTCCCGAGGAGGTGTACGAGTTCGCAGCGAATCCTGCGAACCTACCCAGATGGGCAGCAGGATTGGCGAACAGTCCTGTGACCATCGACGGCGATCGACTTCTCGCCGAATCGCCGATGGGGCGGGTGACAGTCCGCTTCGTTTCACACAACGAGCTCGGCGTCCTCGACCATGACGTGACGTTGCCGTCAGGGACCGTAGTGAACAATCCCGTCCGAGTGCTGAGCCATCCGAATGGCGCGGAAATTCTGTTCACGGTCCGCCAGATCGAGCTCAGCGACGAAGAATTCGAGCGTGATCTCGGCATGGTCGCCGAAGACCTGAAGAGACTCGCGGAGGTGTTGGAAGCTCACTGACCACGTGCGTCCATCAACATGGAGATGTACGCGTCCAATCGATCTTCGACAACACGTGGCGTCAAGTCGGTGCGGCCCGCTTCGCGCCACGGGGCAGCCCACAACTGCACCTCCTCGGAGCAGGCCAGCGCGTCACGCACGCGCCAGTACTGCCGCGTTCGTCCGTTCTGGGAAAGCACGCCGCCGGCCTCTTCGTAGGCAAAGGCGAACCGCGGTCCCCACTGTGGCCCGTGCAGCAGAGCAAGATTGGTCGAGCAGTGCGCTACGTCGAGGTCTGTCGGACCCCACGAGGCGCCCGCCCAGTCGACAACTCCGGTGATGCGGGCTGCGGAGTTCTGCGATACGTCGAACAGAACGTTGCCGGGTTGGAAGTCGCGATGCAGCACTCGCCCGTCGTATGTCGGCACAGGCCCGCGAAGTAGGTCTTGTGCGGCGGCCCATACTTTCGTGTCGGCCCGTGCGGGCACCACGACGGTATCGGCAGTCGTCATCGCTTGATACTCACGGGGCCTGGTATCGGAATTCACCGCATGAATCTCGACGAGTTGCCGGGCAAGAAGGGGGACCCGTTCGTTCACGCCCTCGTCGGTGAGGACCGTCGAACCCGGCAGTTGGGTCATAAGGAGCGACGGGTATTCACAATGGGCAGCGGTGGGATCGACTGCCACCAGTTGGGGAACCGGCATGCCCGAGCCCGAAAGAAGTGTCAAGGCTGCGCTTTCCCGGCGCAACCAATCCTCGACGTGTAGCACGCGGGCTGAATCTGTATAGGTGCGCAACACCAGGTTCCGACTGAATCCATCTGTCGTTCGGACGGTCAGCTTCCGCATCTCTGCGGTGATACCGCCGGACAGTGTTTCGGATTCGACGATTCGTTCACCTGCGTTCAAGTGACGACTCACCCATGCTCGACTGGACGCACCCATGGTCGAGGGAGATTCGGCTCCGGTCACGGTGTCACCGTCTCACATCGATCGAACCTGCGTGGCCGAGTACTCACTGCACTGCGCGCATCGGGTGAGCAGGTCGTGTGTGCACGAGACGACGTGTACGAGGAAGCGCTCGGCATAGTCGAGTTGAGCTTGTTGTCGTCGTATCCGAGCCAGTTGTTCTTCGATCACTGCGGTTCGCTCGGGCTCGTCTCGATGAAGTATCAGGCGAATATCGGCCAAGCTGATCCCCACGCCTTGACAAGCACGCAACACCCGCAGTCGTCGCACATGTTCCTCGTTGTAGTCGCGGTGGCCCGACGGTAGGCGCTGTGGCACAACGACACCGACGTCGTCCCAATGCCTGAGGACGTGGGCGGGAACGTCGAGTTCCTGCGCAACCTCTCCGATCTTCACCCGCCGATGTTCTCACGTTGACTTCAGGTCGACCTGAAGTTCTAGATTCATCGCCATGGTGACCGACAGATTCGACCTACCAGAGCCCATCTTCGCATCCGTTGGCGGCGACACGGTAGCGACTTACGAGATGAGACCCGAGACAACGGAACCGTCCGCCGATGTGGTGTTCTGCCAAGGAACACCCTGGTCTGCTCAGGTCTGGGCCGAGGCCGCTCGACATCTCAGCGGTGGACATCGGGTCTACCTGTGGGACATGCCCGGATACGGCTGATCCGCACAGGGATCCGATGTGCGGACCGACCTACCCACCCAGATGCTGCGCTTCGCAATGTTGCTCGACCACTGGCGGTTGGAGCGGCCCTTCGTCATCGCGCACGACATCGGCGGTGCAGTCGCCCTGGGCACCCATCTGATGCGCGGCCGCGACTACAGCAGTTTGTACTTGTGGAACGTGGTGACGCTGGACCCGTGGGGATCTCCATTCTTCCGGCTGGTTGCGAACCACAGTGACGTCTTCGCTGCGTTACCGGCGCCCTTGCATACGGCGCTGGTCTCCGAATACATTGCGGGAGCGGCACATCAGCGGCTGGACCGAGACACCGTGGCGATGTTGGCCGAACCCTGGGTATCCGACGAGGGTCAGCCTGCGTTCTACCGACAAATCGCCCAGCTACACCCCGAACACACGCGACCCATCGTCGACGCCCTACCTCGAGTCCGCTGCGCCACCTCCATCGGATGGGGCCAGCAGGACCCCTGGATTCCCGTCGAACAGGCATATCGACTGAAACAGTTGTTGCCGGGACAATCGAATGTGATCACTCTTCCCGGCGTGGGGCACCTGAGTCCGCTCGAAGCTCCATCACTCGTCCAACAAGCATTGGACGCGTGGTTGGCGTCAACGTGAGCCGGGCCATCGGTCAAGAGGACCGAAGCTGTCCGCATCTACTCCTACCGTCGGCATCGCACCTGGAAAACCGGGTCTCGCACGCCGTCGAGAGGGACAAAGATGAACTCAACCGAAACCGCAGCGGTAGTTCTGCGCGCGCACCGCACCGATGTGGGTCAGCGGCCGTCCGAGCTGCTGGAAGTTCGGGTCGCGTCTCAGCGGCCTATCGGGGATGGAGAAGTGCTCGTAGAGAACATTTTTCAGCAGATTGTTGCTGTGAATGCCGACCTGATGTTCGAGAACCCGGGTCTCCCACTGCCGGCCTTCGAGGTCGGTGCGCCTCTGTACGGGCCGGCGATCGGGCGGGTCGTGGAATCTCGATCGGATACTGCGGTCGGAACCGTCGTGCAGCACAACCAGGGGTGGAGGGACCTGACTGCGATCGCGTCGAACGCGGTATTTCCCGTTCCCGACGGAGTGTTCCCCGGCCCCGAGTACATGCTCAATCAAGGAGTGACGTCCTTCCATGGCATGGTCGACATCGCAGGAGTGGGTGCGGGCGATGTGGTTCTGGTCAGCGGGGCGGCAGGTGGAGTGGGGTCGATCGCGGGGCAGATCGCCAGGGCGCGAGGAGCCGCGCTGGTGATCGGTATCGCGGGTGGTCCGGACAAATGCGCTTACCTCACCGAGCAGCTCGGCTTCGATGCGGCGATCGACTACAAGAACGAGGATCTCGACGCTCGCCTAGATGAACTCGCACCGGAGGGCATCACCGTCTTCTTCGACACCATCGGCGGCACGCAGTTCGAGACGGCCGTCCGACACGCAGCCTTCGGTGCGCGACTTGCGCTGTGTGGGGCTCTCGCCGGACAGATCGGCGGCGGTCACGGCGGACATCCGCGCTTGGACATCATGACCGCGATTGTCAAGGAAATTCAGATTCGGCCGTTCACAACCATGCATACCCCCGAGCAGATCCAGGCTTGGATCGGGCATTACGTCCCCTCGTTCTCGCAGGGCACGATCACCTTTCCACACACCGTGCTGGAGGGGCCACTGGGTCGAACGATTACTGCGCTGGACGAACTCCTGGCAGGTGACCATCGTGGAAACCTGATCGTGAAGCTAGCCAATTGACGTGATTCATCGAGCCGGTGTCGGCATGCCTCGTGGATACTGGGTTCCGTGGTGCTGAGACGAATGGGGACGTCCCTTATCGGAGGCAGAGGGGCCCGGTGGCTTCGCGAGCTGAACGAGCGACACGCATGGAGCCACAACGACTACTTTCACAGTTGGATTCTGGCGAACCTGCCCCAGATGCGCGGCAGTGCGGTCGACTTCGGTTGCGGACGTGGCGGCCTGGTGCGTGCCCTGGCTCCCCATTTCGACCAGGTCGTCGGGGCGGACCGCGACTCGGAGATGCGCCGGATCGCAGAGATCACCTCTGCCGATGTAAACAATGTGTCGATCACGGATCACCAACTCGACTCCTGGGCAGACGATTCGATCGATCTTGTGACTATGGTCGCCGTCCTTCATCACCTCGACATCGACGATGCCCTGCGCCATGTCGAGCGAATTCTCGCCCCACACGGTCGCGTGCTCGTCGTCGGGCTCGCACCACCGAGAAGCGCACGAGATTTGCTGTGGGATTCCGTCTCCATCGTCACCAATCCGTTGATCGGATTTCTGCACCGCCCATGGCCGAGCCCGGTGACAGCACCGCCGCCACCGTTCCCGGTGAAGGACCCCGTGCTGAGCTTCGACGGGATCGGACACATGGTGGAAAAGCGGCTCCCGGGCGCGGTCATGCGACACCGCATAGGGTTTCGACACACGATCGAGTGGACCAAGCCGGGTGTGTAGTCACACCCACGGTGCTCGGCGTTCCCACCATGGCATCGTTCTGGACCGGTCGATTTCGACAGTCACGTCGCGATACCGCTGATCCAGTCGAGTTACCGCGACGCGTAATCGGTGGGCCCGACGCCCATCGCGTCGCATGAGTCGTTCCAATGCGTCGCGCGGCCCGTCGCCGAAGAAGTGGCCGTCGCACCCTGGGCAACCCGTGAATCCGGCCAAGATCGGCACCCGATTGTCGAACAACGCTCTGGGCTTTTGATCGACGCGATCCTCGAGATACTCGACTCGTCGACGCCACTGCGCCAGATATTGGAGTGCCCAACCATCGGTCCGCGCCCTGCGCGGCCTGTGGGGGTTCATCGGACGAACGGGGGCATTGCCCTCTCGTGCAGAATTGTCATCATAAGCGCCGTGTCGGAGGCGGGGCCGGTGAGTGATACGGATTGGTTGAGCGAACGATACCGCAGTATCGACACTTCCAGAAGTCCACGCAGGGGAAGGGGGAGTCAGATGTGGGATGTGCAGACGGCGGGTGTTCTGCAGTTGCCGTCGGGCAGCCTGGTTCGCGGACGTGCCCTTCGTCATTCGATTCCCGACGGCCCGCGGCCGGATCTCGGGGTCTACCTGCAGGGCAGGGATCCTGGCGACTTCGACTGGGACAGCCGATGGGTTCGTTGGCCCGACTTCTGGCTCCCGTCCGACTCGAAAGAGCTCGCGGTGATACTACGAGAAGTATTGCGTCGCTGCGTAACCGAGAGAGTCGAGATCGCGTGCACCGGTGGTGTGGGTCGAACGGGCACAGCGCTGGCGTGTCTTGTTGCGCTCGACGGTATTCCCGGCAGTGCAGCCGTTGACTACGTTCGGCACAACTACGCGCGTCGGGCAGTGGAGACGCCCTGGCAGAAGCGCTTTGCGAAGACATTCGTGAAGCCGGGTTCTCTGCTCTGAGCAGAATCTCCGACACCTCATGGAATCGAGGCCTAGGCTCCGATCATGGGCGAGGTCATACGAATCGATGAGCGCCGAGCAGCGCGAACAGTGGAACCGTTGTGGCGTGAGGTGGTCGGCCGGAGGTTACGCGAGCGCAGGCACGCCCGAGGCGACACTCTGGCCGAGACCGCTGCCCGCGCAGGCATTGCGCCGCAGTACTTGTCGGAGGTCGAACGTGGCCGCAAGGACCCGTCGAGCGAAATCCTTGCGGCCGTCGTGGGTGCGTTGGGGACGTCCATGGCAGACATCTCACGCCTTGCGCATCACGACCTGTCGCGAGGAGACGCGACGTTGATGGCTGCCTGACGCCCCTCGAGAACCTGGTCGACGACGCCGTACTCGCGTGCGGCGAAGGCCGTCAACACCAGATCCCGGTCGGTGTCGTGGCGCAGTGTCGCCGCGTCGCGTCCCGTGTGTTTTGCGAGGATCGATTCCATCTCAGCTCGGACTCGGACGACCTCGTCTGCAGCCAGAATCAGGTCGGGAATGGTGCCGCGGCCCTGCGCCGCAGGTTGATGCAATACCACCCGACTGTGGGTCAGCGCAGAGCGTCGCCCCGGTGCCCCGGCGGCGAGTAGCACTGCGCCAGCTGCAACGGCTTGACCCACACACGTTGTGGCAACCGGTGATCCGATGAACTGCATGGTGTCGTATACGGCCAGCATGGCGGCCGTGTCACCGCCCTCGCAGTTGATGTACATCGAAATCTCCTGATCGGGGGAGTCAGCCTCCAAGTGCAGAAGTTGCGCGATCATCGCGTTCGCGACACCTGCATCGATCCCGGTACCGAGGTAGACGATGCGCTCACTGAGCAAGTGCGAATAGACGTCGACGACGCGTTCTCCGCGCGAATCTCGCGTGATGACATTGGGAATCGTGTACGTGCTCATCGGGCCATCTCCATTCCGAAGGCTACCCGTCGCGCGGGCATGACCTGATCGAACGAGTCGACGATCGTGTCGACGAACCCGTAATCGCGGGCAGCCTCCGCAGTGAACCAGCGGTCGTGAAGGGAGTCGTCGAAGATCTGCTCACGTGTTTGCCCCGTGTCGTCGGCGATGAGACCGAGCACGGTATCGCGGGTGTGCCGCAGATCGTTGGCCTGCACTTCCACTTCGACGGCCGACCCTCCGATGCCTGCCGAGCCCTGGTGCATGAGAATCCGTGAATGCGGCAGGGCGTACCGCTTTCCGCGAGTGCCGGATGAGAGCAGGAATTGACCAGCGCTGCAGGCCAATCCGAGCGCGAGGGTCGAGACGTCGCAGGGCACGAGTTCCATCACATCGCGGATGGCGAGCATTGCGGGAACCGAGCCTCCCGGAGAGTGAATCCACAGTGCAATGTCGGCGGAGGAATTCTCGGCCGCCAAAGTCAGCAGGTGAGTGGTGAGGACGGTACCGTTGTCGTCGTCGAGTGGGCCGTCGAGCACGAGAACTCGATGACGGAGGAGTTGGTTGCGGAGTTCGGGCGGGAACATTCGAGGCGATTCGCTCATGTCCCGAGTGTGAATCCGAATTCGGTTGCACACCAGCTGTTCTGCTGTGGGCAGCGACTCTGCTCACAGCTGCGTCGGCCGCCGAGGGACAATGGTGAGATGACTGCACTCGAGTTCTCCGAATCCATTGCCGTCTCCGCGTCGGTCGACAAGGTGTACGCCGTCGTCTCCGACGTCACCCGAACGGGTGAGTGGAGCCCGATCTGCCAGGAGTGCTGGTGGAACGAGCCCGACGGCGGTGGCGTCGGATCGACGTTCACTGGCCGCAACGTGGTGCCGGGCCGCACGTGGGAAACGGTCTCGACGGTGGCAGCAGCCGAGCCCGGACGCGAATTCGCCTGGGTGGTGGGCGACAACTTCGTCCGCTGGGGCTACACCCTCGAGCCGGTGGACGGTGGCGCACGCCTGACCGAGAACTGGAACTTCCTGCCCGGAGGCATCGCCCACTTCCACCGCAAATTCGGCGACGACGCGCAGCAGGAAATCGACACTCGTAGCCAGGCTGCACTCGATGGCATCCCTCGAACGCTGGCGGCAATCAAGCGAATCGTGGAAGCCGGGGCCTGACTGGCCTTCGACGGATAGCCTGTTTGCATGGCGGCAACCGTTCTGCGAATGTCCACGGTCCTCGAATCACGAGGCCCAGCAGCAGCAATTGTGCTCAGTGACGAGCAGGTCGCATCCCTCGGTTCCACCAAGACTCCGCCGGTTCGGTTCACGATCGGTGGACAAGCGGTGCGCGGGCGTATCGGACGCATGGGCGGCGAGAATCTGCTCGGACTCAACAAGAGCGTTCGCGCCACATTGGGCGTCGAGGCCGGCGACACTGTCGACGTGACCATCGAGTTGGACGACCAACCGCAGGTGGTGGAGGTGCCTCCGGTGTTGGCGGCAGCCCTGGACGCGGATCCCGCTGTCCGAGCAGCGTTCGATGCGCTGGCACCGTCGACGCGTAAAGAGCATGCCCGATCTGTCGCGGACGCCAAGCGTGACGACACCCGCGAGCGGCGTGTCACGGCCATCGTGCAGGCTCTTCGGCCCTGAGTACTGCCGGCTCCGTGACACCACCAAGGCTTGACGTGACACCATGGTGGTGTCATTGTTGATCCATGGAACTTGGGCAGTACGTCAACGATCTCCAACGTCGACTGGTCGAATCGGCAAGGACCGGAGACGAGAACACTCGTGTCGCCGCTGAACGACTCGTCGACGGTATGGATGCGGCAACGCGTCTGGTGATGCTCGACGTGCTGTCGGCCGCGGTAGGTGACATCAACCGCGACCTTGCCCCTGGTTCGGTGGACATCAGGCTGCGTGGACGTGAGATCGAATTCGTCGTGGCGGCACCTGTGGCGGAACCGGAAGATGACGAGCACACATCTCCCACAGTCGAACTCGACGACACGAGCACATCTCGCACGACTCTTCGGCTGCCGGATGCGCTCAAGTCTCGGGTGGACGAGGCCGCAGCCTCGGACGGCATGTCCGTGAACACCTGGTTGGTGCGAGCCGTCGCCGCTGCTCTTCAACCCAAGCAACGCCGCGCTGCGCAACGCACGGTCCGTACCGGTGACAACTTCGCCGGTTGGGCGCGCTGAGTCTCCGAACCACCACACCTTTTCAGTAGCTCTGCACCGAGCAGGGTTTCACAACCATGCCCATAGGGAGGCATCGCCATGTCCGAATTCGCTACCCCGACGCCGATAGACCTGGCCATCGATCTGCAGGTCGGCAGCATCGAAGTCGTTGCGGCAGAACGCACCGACACCGTCGTGACCGTCACACCCACCAACCCATCGAAAGCCGTAGACCGCAGAGGGGCCGACAACACAAGGGTCGAGTTCGACGGTGAACGGCTCACCGTGATCGGCCCCAAGGCGCGCATCAGCTTTTTCGGGCCGACAGAGTCCATAGAGGTGAAAGTCGAACTGCCGCAGGGATCTCGATTCACCGCAGAACTCGCGGCTGGAAGTCTGCGGACACGGGGCGATCTCGGTGCCGTGCGCATCAAGAGTTCGATGGGCCCGGTCGAATTGGATTCGGTAGAGGATCTGTGGGTGCGGGCCGGGCACGGTAACGCGACGGTCGCTACGGCGCTGGGCAATATCGACATCACTGCCGACCATGGACAGATTCGACTCGGAACGGTCGTCGGCGATGCGACGGTCAAGGCGTCGCACGGCTCGATCATGGTGCGCGAGTCGGGCACCGACCTCGACGCCAAGCTCTCCTATGGAGATCTCGATATCGAGAAGTCACTCGGCGCAGTGAGTGCGAAGACTGCGTACGGCAGCATCACACTCCACGAAGTATGCAGTGGTGCCGTCCAAGTCGAGAGCGGATACGGACAGATCACCGTCGATGTGCAGCGAGGCGTGCCGGCATGGCTCGACCTGTCCTCGAAGGACGGGCATGTTCGCAACGAACTCACTCCCGAAGGCGCACCCGACGAGACGGAGGAAAGTGTCACGATTCGCGCTCGCACACGGTACGGCGACATTGCTATCCGGCATACCCAGCACAGCTGAGAAGAACAGGCACCCCGTGACTACATCTGTCATTCACGTCCGCGGACTGCGAAAGTCTTTTGGCGACAAGCGTGTACTCGATGGCGTCGACCTCACTGTCGGCACTGGTACCGTCACCGCGCTGCTCGGATCCAACTCGGCTGGCGGTGGCGATGGGTATGGCGTCGAAATCGGTGGAAACCGCGAGCAACCTGCCGATGTTGTTGTTGCTGTTACCTTTTCTGGGCAGTGGGTTCGGTCCGACCGACACGATGCCGTCGGGACTGCGATGGTTCGCCGACTACCAACCTTTCACGCCGTTCGTCGAAACCCTGCGAGGACTGTTGGACGGGGAGCCACTGGGGGCGAATCTGCCACTGGCACTTGCCTGGTGTGTGGTGATCAGCGCCGCAGGCTATACGTGGTCGATGGCGACCTACGAGAAGAAGTCGGTTCGCTGAGAACTACCGGTCGTGCTTCGGTGATCAAGGGCCGTGAGATGCAAGTCCGGGCCATGCCTGGTACTCGCATCGGCAACCCGGTCACTGGTGAGGTGACGTACAGCCCGCCTGAAGGTCGTGACTTGATCGAGGCGAAGCTCAGCGAGTGGGAACGCTTCGTGCATGCCGACGACGGGATGGACCCACTGGTGCGAATGGCCGTCGCGCACTATCAGTTCGAGGCGATCCACCCGTTCGCCGATGGCAACGGCCGAACCGGGCGAATCCTCAATGTGATGCTTTTGATCGAGGCAGGTCTCCTCAGGATGCCTGTGCTGTACCTTTCGCGCTACATCATCGACACCAAGAACGACTATTACCGTTTGCTACTGGCGGTGACGTCCGAAGCGGCGTGGGAGGCGTGGGTCCTGTACGTCCTCGCAGGCATCGAACGCACGTCGAACGACACACTCCGCAAGATCGAGGCGATCCGTGCGCTTCAGGACGACTTCAGCGTGCGAGCCCGTGCTGTCACCAGGGGCGGGGCCGATTCCGAATTTCAGTCGGTGCTGTTCGAGCAACCCTACTGCCGAATCAACACCGTCATCGCGAGATGCGGTGTCTCGCGGCCGACGGCAACTGGTTGGTTGAACGCACTGGTAGAAGCCGGTCTGCTGCAGGAAAGCAAAGTTGGGCGGGATCGTCTGTTCATCAACCGAGAGTTCCTTCGACTACTGGTCAGAACAGAAGGCCCCGCAGGTCGAAGTTGAATGGCAAGAAACTTCACATATCGTGGAGACGTGTAATAAATCGAGACCATTTTTTACATAAGACCAGGGCGTCAGGGCTCAGACCACCGCCTCGGGTCTGCTCGACGCTATGGCCTGTGTTGGCCCGAAACCCGAGGACAGGCGAGCAAGGATCTCTACGGCTGCGCTGATTTCGGGCAGTGAACGGGTGAAGGGAATGCGCTGATGATCGTCGAAGGCGTATCCCGTGCCGAAGCGCAATCCGGGTGCTAGCAGCAAGCCGTGAGAGTGGGCTTCGGCGACCAGTGCACTGGATCGGATGCCGTCGGGCAGGGAACACCACAATGCCAGGCCTCCGTCCGGAACGCGAAAGTGCCAATCAGGCAATCGATCTCGCATCAGCGTAACGGTGTGATCGCGCGCGACCCGCGACGTGTCGGCGCGCGCCCGGCGTACCTCGTCGTACGTGCCCATCAACTCGACCGCAGCGAGCTGATCGAGAATGGACACCGAAAGTTGGCGTCGCGCATAGGTCGCGGCGATTCTCGCCAGTAGTCCTGCTTCGGCGCGAACCCAGCCGACTCGCACACCGCCCCACACCGTCTTGCTCGTGGACCCGATTGTCACCGTCGCAACGTCCGGGGTTGCCGCTCCGAAGGGTTCGATATCGGGCACTCCGTCGAGGGCCAGATCGGCCGCTACCTCGTCGACGATGGTCAGTACTGCGTGGCGGTGCATGGTCGCGGACAACTGCCGGCGAGTGCCGAGGGGGAGTCGAGCTCCCGACGGATTGGAGAAGTCGGGCATGAAATACGCCAGTGTCGGCGCACTTTGACGTGCGGCCCGGTCTGCGGCCGGCACGAACTCGTCGGTGTCGTCCGGGTCGATGGGCACCGGGATGCATCGGCCACCGAGGGAGTGGACGAGTTCGACGACACCCGGATACGTCGGGTGCTCGACCAACACGCGGGCACCTGGCTCGATGAACGTCGCCAACACCGCATGGATGGCGTCGGTGGCACCGGAGGTGACGAGAATGTTGTCTGCGGTGGTCGGCACTCCACGCCCTCGGTAGTAGGAGGCGATCGACTCGCGGAGCTCGAACAGGCCGGACGGAGCGTAGCCACCCGAGGCGAACCGGTCTCGAATCCTCTCGGACGCAACGCCGTACGCATCGGCCAGCAGGGGAGAGGCAGCGGGGGATGCGTTGACGAATTCCAGTGTCGCAGTGTCACGATCGCCGGCGAGCGAACCCCAGGACGGCAAGGAATCCGTCGGGGAAACATATGTGCCAGAGCCCCGTTGGGCGCTGATCCAGCCACCTTCACGGAGGTGACGATAGGCCGACGCCACCGTGACCCGACTGACGTCCAAACTGATCGACAGCGCCCGCTCGGCGGGCAACCGCGTCTGAGCCGACACGTCACCGTTCTCGATCAACCGCCGCAACTCGTCGGCGATCTCGAGGTAGAGCGGACCGCCGGATCTGTTCCGAAGCGTCGACGGGCCGATACGTGCTGCCAACTCCGGGGCCGAGATCGCGGTGTCGTCGAACGAGGCCATGCAGTCCACTGTCGCACACTGGACTGCACTATTCGCGGTAAAAGCAGTCCATTGTTGTCACATGATCGCAATTGGAGCTGTATTGGCCTTGTCGTTGGTGGGAGCGGGATGGACTGTGGTCGCACTGCGCGAGGGCGGGAGAAGTGCCCCCACTGGCCCACCACGTAGCCGTGCGCACGTCGACTGATGCGGCCGTGCCTCCGAAAATGCGCGCGCATTCGTCAGACGCGTCCGAGTTCGCTACCGATTCGGGCCTACTTCGCTCGCACCTGGCAAACGCGCTCGTGTTTGCGAGATCAGTGGGGCCACGGGCTGGGGCAAACTATGGACGCCGAGGTCAGCTGTCGGCGGTGATGGAGTCGATGAAGGGCGTGAGCAGCAGAGCCAGATCATCGGCTGCCGCGTGGATGTCCTCCGGCGGTTCGGGGATGTAGCTCAATGCCAATCGAACGATGGCCTTGCTGACGACGTCGGCCTGTCGCGGGCTCGCGCCCACCCACCCGCGCTGAAATGTCTCTGCCAGACGCTCTCCGGCACGGTCGATGAGCACCTCACTGTCCGTGGTGATCAGACGCAGAAGATCCTCCGGTGCGTCGCCGCTGTGCAGCGACCGTACGAGTGGGTCCAGACCACTCAGCTCGAAGAACGACGAGAAACCTTGGTGGAGAGCGGCCGACGCATTGTTCTCGTGTTGATACAAGGCTGTTTCGCACATGGCGACGAAGAGGTCCGTCAATCTGATGGCGTAACCCTGTGCGACGCCGCGCCGTGAACCGAACTCGTTGTACAGGCTCTGTCTGCTCAGGCCGGCAGCCTTGGCGATGTGACTCATAGTCACGTTGCGCCAGTTGCGCTCGTGCAACAACTCGCGCAGCGCATCGAGCGCTGTATCGCGCGCAAGGGTGGACGCTGCTTCACGGTATCGACCGGGGGTCGACGTCTGTTCGGCTGCGGGCATGAGAACGACTCTATCGAACGACCGCATGCGGCTGATCCAGCCAATCTTCTCCGAGGAGATTCCGATCGATGGGGTCTGCGCGCGCGATGAGGGAGCGGATCTGCCGGATGTCCTTGGGGTACCCCACCCCTATAGCTCCGACGAGCGCATCGCCGCGTAGTGCACAAGCGGTGAATCGGCGGTCTTCGATGGAGCCGCGAACCACGACGTACTCGTCGTCCGCGCTGGTCCACCCCGCGAACTGCAGGTTGACGCCGTGCTGAGTGGACCACCCCCACGGAACGTCGAGATCGCCGACGTCGAGACCGAGGATGGACCGAGCGGCCCGGGTGGCTTGATCGGCGGCCCCGTTCCAGTGCTCACTTCGATAGGTACCGCCCAGGACCGAGTTGGGAACTTCGGCGACGTCACCCGCGGCGTAGATGCCGGCCGCCGATGTCCGCATCTCGGCGTCCACCAGGATTCCCGACGCGGTCTCGAGGCCCATGTCGGCCCCGAGCTCGATGTTGGCGACCGAGCCGACGGACACCAGCACGGTTCCGGCAGACCATGAGCGTCCGTCCTGAGCGGTGGCAAGGAGCGTGCCGTCGGGCAGCTTTTTCAGGTCGGTCACGGAGACGTCGGTGTGCATCGTTATGCCGTTGTCGGCGTGCAGGTCTCGATACATCTGCGAGATCGCGGCCGGTGCGATCCGGTTCAGCGGAGCCGATGCTGCCTCGAGCACCGTGACCTCGGCACCGAGTGATCGGGCTGCTGCTGCCGCCTCGCACCCGATCAGGCCGCCACCGATCACCAGCAGTGATCCGGTGCGCTTGATGTCGGCATACAGCGGTGCAACATCGGCGACAGTGCGCAGAGTGAACACATGAGCCGACCCTGGCAGGTCGAGTTGCCTTGCCCGCGAACCGGTTGCGAGCAGCAACGCGTCGAACGGAAGCGGGTCGCCCTCGTCGAGCTGCACGGCCGAGTCGGTGACGGCGACCGCCGTGACGCCCGCGCGGACATCGACGCCCTCGATGGCTGCACCCAGCAGAACCTGATCGATCGACTTGGTGCCCAGCAGCAGCTCTTTGGAGACCGTCGGACGACGATAGGTAGCCTCCTGCTCGCTACCGATCAGCGTGATGGACCCGGCGAAGCCCTCGGCGCGTAGGACTTTGGCGGCGGTGTATCCGGTGGCACCGGTGCCGACGATCACGACTTTGCCGGGTTGGCGAGTAGTCACCCGCGTTCTACCTCGACCATCTCGAAATCGGCCTTGGCAGCACCACAATCGGGGCACGACCAGTCGTCCGGAATATCGTCCCAGCGCGTGCCTGGCTCGATGCCGTCCTCGGGCCAGCCGAGTTCCTCGTCGTACTCGAATCCACACTGAACGCAGCGGTAGAGCTTCATGCCTTACTCCTGAAGTCGATTTTTTCGCGAACACCGCAGTCGGGGCACGGCCAGTCGTCCGGTACGTCGGACCATGCGGTTCCAGCCGGGAAGCCCTCGCGCGGTGCGCCGTTGGACTCGTCGTACACGAACTCGCACACCGGGCACTCGAAGGCGGCCATCACTTGGCTCCGTAGGCGGCGAGGATCTTCTCCCGCTTGGACGGCTGGATGTTGACGCGAGTGATGTCGCCGTCGTAGTGATCGAGAACGCGGTGGTCCATCACCTTGCGCCACACGGGCGGGAAGTAGGCCAGCGAGATCATGCTCGCGTAACCGCTCGGCAAGTTGGGTGCTCCGTCCATGCTGCGCAGCGTCTGGTAGCGCCGAGTGGGGTTGGCATGATGATCACTGTGTCGCTGAAGGTGATACAGAAAGATGTTGGTCACGATGTGATCGGAGTTCCAGCTGTGCTCGGGGGTGCATCGTTCGTAACGGCCGTTGTCCTTCTTCTGACGCTGCAAGCCGTAGTGCTCGAGGTAGTTGACCGTCTCCAGCAGCGAGAAGCCGTAGATTGCCTGAATGACCAAGAACGGCAGCACGATCGGACCGAACACGGCAACGAGAACTGCGTAGAGGACGACCGACATCAGCCAAGCGTTGAGCACATCGTTGTGAATGCTCCACGTACTCTTGCCCAGTCGCTCCATGCGAGTCTTCTCTAGCTCCCAGGACGATCGCAGACTTCCCCACACGCTCCGGGGGAGGAAGGCCCAGAAACTCTCACCGAACTTCGAGCTCGCCGGATCCTCGGGAGTGGCGACGCGAACGTGGTGGCCACGATTGTGCTCGATGTAGAAGTGGCCGTAGAACGTCTGTGCCAGAGTAATTTTCGACAGCCAGCGCTCGAGCTCGTCCTTCTTGTGCCCGAGTTCGTGAGCGGTGTTGATGCCCACGCCGCCCATGACGCCGATGCTGATGGCCAGGCCGATCTTCGAGACCAGCCCCAATCCGCCGTCGATACCGAGCCACGACAGGTTGTCGGTGGACCAGAGGTAGCAGGCGAACACCAGGCTCGCGAGCTGGAACGGAATGTAGGCATATGTGCAGTAGCGGTAGTACTTGTCTTCTTCGAGCGCCTTCATCGCCTCGTCGGGTGGATTGTCGCCGTCGGGACCGAAGAAACGGTCGAGAACCGGGAGCATTCCATAGACGAGCAGCGCACCGATCCACCACCAGACCGGGGCCACTGCATTCCAGCCGAGCTGGTTGAAGGCCCACACCAGACCGGTTGCCAGGAACACTGCCGTGGGCGGAATCAGGCCCATGAGCCAGAGATGTCGCTTGCGGTCGTGCCACTCGTCGATCGGCGTCTGTGCCTGATCGTCGATGTTCGATGCGGTCATCGTCACTCCTCGTGTAAGTCCGATCACTATGGATTGGACAATACATCAGATTTGTCAGTCGGATGGACAAATTACTAGATTTGTACACGCAGTCGGTCAGCGGCGGTCTGCCGGTCTGTCTGTCGTGTCGCGGGGAGGAGGAGTCGTTTGTACTGTTGGCCGCAACGAGGGGACGGCAGGCAGCCATGAGCTATGACAACGATTACCCGGACCGCGACAGCCGTAGCTCTCGCGGTCGAGGCAGGCGTGGGCGTTCCAAGAAGAAGGCGGGTCGACGCATCCTGCTGGGCTTCGGGCTGGCGGCGGTTGTCGTCCTCGCCCTTGGTGCCTGGTTGGCCTACACGGCGAACACCGCGTACACCAATCTGAACCAGGCCCGCGATTACGCTCAGGTGGCGAAAGCTGGACTGCTGGAGGGGGATACACGGAAAGCCGAGACCTCCGTCGGCGATGCGGTGCGGACTTCGAACCAGGCGAAGGATGCCACCGAGTCACTAATCTGGAAGGCCGCCGCAGCGATACCGTACGTGGGCCAGCCGTTGGACGTCGTCTCGCAGATCACCGACGTTGTCAACGGGCTGACGGTCGACGTTCTCATGCCGTCGGTCGAGGTGGGTACCACGCTCGATCCCGGTCGGCTACGGGGGCCGGACGGCACCATCGACATCGCTGTTCTGCGCGACGCCTCGCCCGCGCTGTCGCAGGCCGCCGCCGCGGCGAGTGTGCTCGACGCGGAGTCTCAGGCCATCGAGGAGCCGACGTTCATCGCGCAGGTCGGCGATGCACGGGCCCAGTTGCAGGATCAGACGCACGAACTGACGACTCTGCTGACCAACACCGACATCTCGGCCAAAGTGCTTCCGGCGATGCTCGGGGCGGACGGCCCGCGCAGTTACTTCATGGCTTTCCAAACGCTGTCGGAAGCCAGAGGAACCGGTGGACTGGTCGGCGGCGTCAGTATCGTGCGGGCTGCGGACGGACGAATCAGTGTGGACAACATGGCCAGCAACGACGAGCTTCGGATTCCCTATGCACCGATGGATCTGGGGGTCGATTTCGCCAATGCGTACGAAAGTCGCTATCAGTCGACGCAGAACTGGCAAAACAGCAATCTGAGTCCGCACTTTCCTTATGCCGGACAGATTTGGCAGTCGATGTGGCAGCAAGAGACGGGCGAGCGTGTCGACGGCGCGCTGGCCACCGATCCCGTCGCCCTCGGCTACATCCTCGACGTCGTCGGCCCCATCACGATGGGCGACGGAGAAGTAATCGACGGATCCAACGTCGTGCAGATCACCCAATCCGACGCCTACTTCCGCTTCGACGACGACAACACCGCACGCAAGGCGTACCTCCAAGACATCGCCGCCAGGGTCGTCGCAAAGATGCAGGGCAACATTGGGTCGGCGAGCGGCCTTCTCGAGGCGCTGGGAAAAGCGACCAGCGAAGGCCACATCGCCGTGTGGAGTGCAGACCCGGCACTGCAAGCCATCCTGGGGCCGACCAAGATCGGCCACGAGGTACCCGAGAGCCCCGATCCCTACGCCGCCGTGGTGGTGAACAACGGCGCAGGCGGCAAGCTCGACTACTACCTGCAGCGCAAGGTCACCTACACCGCCCAATCCTGCGACGGCGCGACGCGGACCACCCGCGTGGTCGCCGAGATCACCAACAACGCCCCCGAGCTGGACTACACCACCTATATCGCCGGCAGGCAGAACGAATCGACTCGATACGACGGACCGCCGGGAACCAACCGATCGGTGGTGGCGCTGTACGCAACTCAGGGTGCGACGTTGACGAACGCCACCAGCGACGGCACTCCGCTGTTCTTACTGACCGCCGCCGAACGCGGCCACCCGGTGTTCTACGTGCCTGTCGTGATCGAGCCGGGCCAGACGAAAACCATCGAATACAACCTCGTCGAACCCACCGTCGACGGTGAGGCGCTGGCGCCGGTTCAGCCGCAATCGGTTCCGGCATCGACAGAGGTGGAATTCCCGAACTGCTCCTGATTGCTGTGGATCGCGATGCTCAGGACTCGTACATATGTTCGATCGAGAGTAGTGTTGCTGTCGGCGGGGTTGGGAGGGAAGCCTGACCCCGCTGCCGAATCTGTGTACAGCTCCAGCGAAGTGGACGGTGATCCGATGGACGACGTGCTTCAGAAGGTCGAGGAGCTGAAGGTGCTCGTCGCCGAACTCCAGGCCCTGGATCGACGGCGCGTCGACATGGGGGATCGATTGGTGGATCTGGAGTATTTCTTTCGAAAGGCCGGATGCCCCGAACTGTCCCAGCAAGCGCTCGACGCATTCATGGTGACCTACGCCGGACGCGTGCTCGAGCTCGCAGACGGCATGCGCGGCTGACACGACCGGCGATGTCTGTCTTCGCAAACCCCGCGGGTTTGATCTGTGGTTCACTTGTGGATCCAAGTCGGGACACTAGGAAAGCTGCTCGAGACCTGTGAACAGTCTTCGCCGATGGTGGTCACTCCCGGTCGACTACGGGTGGAACGTCGCATATGCGCGGTCCCAACAAGCGCTGCGCATCACCAGGATTCTCATCGGGATCTGGTGCTGGATCTACACGGCTGCAGCGGTAATCGGATTGGCAATTCTCGGCCTCGGCCTCGGCGACGGTGATCCCGCCCGGTGGGCGCTGTGGTTCACCATCGTGACCACAGTTCCTGTGGGTGCGGCGTGGCTGATCCGCGGGTGGCCGAGTTGGCGAATGTCGTGTGCATTCGTGCTGTACGCCGACATCGTGCTGGCGGCGGTTCTGCTCACGTTCGAGTCACCGTCCGTTGCGCTTCCATTGTCGGCATTGTTCACGGTGGTAGGTAGCTACGTAGTGGGGTTCCACGGTCCTAAGCTGTTCACTGCACACCATCTCTTCGCGTTCGTCACCGTCGCCGCGTTGTACGCCTCGACCATGGTGAAAGACCCGGCGCAGCGTTTACAGACCAGCCTCTACCTCCTGATGCTGATCCTGGTGATGTTTTCTGCTCCCCTCATTTGTCACACCTTTCTCATGTTGTTACGTCGCGACGCCACGGGCGCGTTCTACGATCCCCTCACGGGAATGCAGAACCGACGGGGATTCGATGCGTCGATAGGCAATCTTCAACTCCGCTCGATGCCGGAGGCGACGGTGAACGTTGTAGTGATCGACATAGACAACTTCAAAGCCGTCAACGACCGTTTCGGCCATCAACACGGCGACGTTGTCATTCGATTGACCGCAAGCCGCATTCTGGACGTGTTTCCGTCACCGGCTGTCGCCGTCCGCCTCGGTGGTGAGGAATTCGCAGTCGCCTGCGTCGACAATCCGGAGGCGGTGAAAGAACGATCCGCTCTACTGCGAACCCGATTGCGCGACGAAACCGACCGGTCACCGCTGACCGCGTCGATCGGCGTCGCGCATGCGGTGGTCGGGACTCGGAACATCACGGACCACGTAGTAGACCTTCTGGGTTGGGCGGACGAGGCCATGTACCAGGCGAAGAGGCTCGGCGGCGACCGCATTGCCGTGAGCGACGAGTCGACGAGGCCCACACCGATCGTCGACCGTTCGTGATCTGTGCGGACAATGCCGATCACTGACCAGCCGCACGGAGAGCCACGAGTCATGTAACGATTGACGCTCACAGTCACGCGCCGCAACGTGTCGTGGCGGATGGGGAGCGCACGTACATGGAGATACAGGATTACTTGAAGATCCTGAAGGGGCGATGGGTCATCATTGCCATCACCGTACTGGTGGCAGTTCTGGGAGCACTCGGTGTATCCCTGTTGACGAAGCCTCTATATCAGTCCACGGCCAAGATGTTCGTATCGGCGACTGGTGGCTCCACGGTTGGCGAGGCTTACCAGAACAATCTGTTCTCGCAGCAGCGCGTTGCGTCCTATTCCGAGTTGGTTACCGGTGAAGCTCTCGCAGAACGAGTGCTCGATGTGTTGCCGCTCGATCTGACGCCGACCGAACTCGCTGACAAAGTCGAAGCCAACTCCACTCCGGACACCGTTTTGTTCGACATAACCGCTACAGACGCGTCACCCGCCATTGCTCGCGACATTGCGAATGCGATGGCCGCCGAGCTCGTCACACAGGTGCGGGATCTCGAGACTCCTGCCGATGGTGGTACTCCCGCAGCGGGGGTCAAGATAGTTCAACTCGCTGGGGAATCGGGAACTCCGGTCAGTCCGAAGACACTCCGCAATCTGGCAATCGGAGCGGGTCTTGGGTTGCTCCTGGGAATTGCCATCGCTGTGCTTCGAGACCGACTCGACAACACGGTCAAGGACCGGCGTGACATCGAGGCTGTATTCGGCAAGACGCAGGTGGGCAGTATCCCGTTCGACAAGAGGCGTGCAGAACATCCGGCAATCGAATTCCACGATGCTGGACAGTCTTCGAGTGCCGAGGCGTTTCGCGAACTGCGCACCAACCTGCAGTTTCTCGCAGTAGACAATCCGCCACGAGTTGTCGTCGTGACAAGCGCGATTCCAAGCGAAGGCAAATCGACCACGGCGGTTAATCTTGCGTTGGCTCTGGCAGAGGCCGGCCACCACGTCGCGTTGGTCGAGGGCGATTTGCGGCGCCCTCGAATCTCGAAGTACCTCGGAGTCCTCGGATCGGTCGGTCTCAGTACCGTGCTCGCGGGACAGGCAGAGTTGAACGATGTGATGCAGCCGACCAAGTACGAGGGGCTCGAAGTGATGGCGTCAGGCCAGTTGCCGCCCAATCCCTCCGAACTTCTGGGTTCGGAGGCATCGAGGACGCTGATGGATCAGCTTCGCAGACGCTTCGACTACGTGATCGTCGACGGCGCGCCCCTGTTGCCGGTCACCGATTCGGCCGTCCTCACGACCCATACCGACGGTGCCCTGATCGTGACCCGCCACGGGCACACCAAGACTCAGGAGTTGGACAGAGCGATCAAGAATCTCGAGGCTATTGGAGCACGGGTATTGGGTGTCGTCATGGCCATGACGCCCACCAGAAAGGGTGATGCGTACAGCTATTCGTACAATTACGCCGCCGATTTGGACCGGCCGCGTGTCGGTATTCCCCCGACTCCTGCCCCGACTCCGCGCACCGCCGTAAAGAAAGTCCCGGGAAAGAAATGGCCGGAGACAGAGCGCAAACAACCGTTACGGCCCTAATTCGACCGTGGTGTGGATCCGAATTCCGCCGCTGCGCAGTGAATGTGCGGCATCATTGACGCCGTGAGTGGGTGTTGCGTCGTTCTAGCGGGCAACCTCGGCTGCGATCGCGGACTGCGTTCCGACGTCGAAGACCGGGTTGGTCAGGTGAACGTCGAGGGCGTTGCCGGGGCCGGCGATGATGGCGTTGAGCACCGAGGTGAACGCGCCACAGTTCTGGAACTGCGGAATCGTGGAGGTGCCCTTGATATGTGAGACGGTCTGATTGTTCTGGATCAGATCGATGGCATCAAGCGAACTGGTGAGGTTGGCGGTGGTTTCGGCGGTGACACAATTGGCACCCGCGGGGATCAGATCGAGTGAGGCCGACCCTGCCGATCCGGTTTCGATACCCAGCGGCTTCACCGAATCGATTCGAATCTTGAAGCTCTGCTGAACATCGAGATCCAATGTGGGTGCCTCGGCGGGTCCGCCCTGGACGAGGGTGCCGGACACCGGGGTTTCGTCGACGATGGAGATGGTGAACTTCGCCAGCGTTGCAGGGCCGAGCTTCAGGTTGGCGGATGCTTGCGGGAGGACGAGCGAACCGGTGACTGTGCCGCCGACCAGGTCGACGTCGGTGACCAGGTCGGTCGTCGGGAACACCACCGGCTGACCGGTCTTGGCAATGAGCGTCGTCGTGTCTGCCTGGAACGTGATGGGAAGCGTGTCGGCTGCGTTGGCCGGGGCGGCTACCATCGTTGCCAAAGCGACGGACGATGCCAGTGCCGCCATGGTGACGACAGTCTTGTTGCGGATCTTCACGTGGTTTCCTTTTCAATGATGGGTTGTTTTGGACGAGGTCGAGCGTCAGGACAGGGTGAAGGCCGGATTCGGTTGGACCGACAGGCTGTTGACCGTGCAGTTACCGGACATCGGCTGGTTGGTCGACGTCAGAGTGTTGGTCATGTTGTCGAACGAACCGGACAGGGTGGCCGGTCCGCAGTTGTAACCGACCAGCGAAAAGCCCACGTTGGACACTTCGCCGGTGGTGGCGCTGGTGGGGGTGAGGGTCCAGGGCAGGTTCTCGAGCTGCGGCAGGTTGCACAGAGATTGGAGCCGCTGATCTTGGCGTCGGTGATCGATGCCGAGGAGCCGTCGGCGCTGGTGGTACCGGTGAGGGCGATGGAGCAACTCACCGGCACTCCGAACGAGGCCGGGGTGCTCACGACGATTGTTCCGGGTGCAGTGAAGGCGGTTCCGGCAGGCGAGTTGGTGGCGGCACCTGCGGCGAGTGTACGAGAGCGGGTGGGCGGGTTGAGCGTCATCGATCGATCCTCCAAGTCCAGAAGCGGCTCCGGAGCCCTCTCGGGGCGGCCGGTGGCACCGGAGCTCCGGTAGCCAGGAGGGACGTTAGGACGACGAAACGTATGTCGGAATTGTTTCATTTCAACTCTGTGACAAGTCGCAATACGGTCGGTACGTTTGTGGTACGCAATAGTAATGAAGCTGGGCTAGAACTTCGAAAGTCAACTCCGTCATGGGTTTTCGGCCCGGTTTCTCGTTGTCGACGATTCCCAGGAAGCGCGGTCAACGCTTGTTATTGAAAAGTTATGCAACGTTACCCAAACGAGATAGTCGCGATGTCGTCCGTGACACCTCCGTCGTACACCATCGTGAGTGCGAAAAGAAGCTGACGAAAAGTAATGTTTGAAACGCCGATCACCCCCGCCTGACGGGGGTCGATTTCTCGTGCCAAACTGTGGTGTGACGTTCGCGCTGGCCGAAGCAGGATCCGCAGTCGACACGGACACGGGAGAGTTGACGGTGCAGCCGTATTTCGCCCCGGTCTGTCGGCTGGACAACGGCGCGCTTGCAGCGATCGAAGTGCAGTTGCGTGGGCCCGAGGACGGCCCCCTTGCCTCGGCCGATGCCCTCAAGCGTGCGGCCAGGGCCATGGACGCCAAACGTGAGCTCGACGCCCTGGCATGGGGAGTCGCTCGACTCAACCAGTCGGTGCGTCTGCCGATGCTCGTCTCCATGGATGTCGGCTCCCTCGCCGCCATCGACTCCGCCACCGAAGAGCAACTCCGTCGCGATATCGTCGTCGTCACCGAAGCGGCGCTCGTGGACAGCCCGACTCGTACTCTCGCAGCGATCGACAAGGCCCGGCGCGACGGCAAAGTGATCGCCGTCGACGACGTCGGCCGTCGACCGCAGTCGATGACGCTGCTCCCGCTCATCGAACCGGACGTGATCATCCTCGCGGGAACGATGGTGTCCACACGCCCCGACCTGTCCATCGCGCGAACCGCCCACGCAGTGTCTGCTCAGGTCGAACGAACGGGCGCGGTTGTCGTCGCCAGCGGAGTCGACACGGCGCTGCACCGGAGCCGCGCACTCGGACTCGGTGCGACGTACGGGGTAGGCGAGCTGTACCCGGCCGCGCAGTCGACCGAAGAGCTTCCGGCCGACGCCGCCGAGGTGATGCCTCCGTTTCCTACGTGGAGCACTCCGGAACTTGCTCAGGAATCGCCATGCGACATCGCATTCGCGGGCAAGACGGCCATCCGAAGCACCAAGCGACTACTGGTCGCGATGAGTACGTCCCTCGAGATGCAGGCCGCATCTTCAGGACCGGAAACGTTGGTACTCGGCACTTTTCAGATGGCCGAACACTTCACTCCCACCACCCGTGCACGCTGGGTGTCGATGGCCGAGCAGATCTCGTATGCCGGCGTGTACGGGGTAGGTATGGGATACGTGCAAGAGGGCGGCATCGTGCATGCACCTCTCGATCCGACGGACTCGCTCGTCGAGGAGTGGAACGTGGTGGTGCTCGGGCCACACTTCTGCGCTGTGCTCGCTGCAATCGACCTGCACCGCGGTGAGGCCGACGCAGACCGTGAATTCGATTACGTGATGTCGTACGACCGAGCAACCGTAGTCCGTTGTGCGCGTGCAATTCTCGCGCGTTTCTGAAATACCCGTGATGGCGTCACCGGAAGGGATGTTTCGGGCGGCCATGGCAGGGCATACGGCATTGCAGGTGATGAAGTAGTCCGGACTGCCACATTGCTCAGGCCCCGCACGTTGAAAAAGCAGCGTGCGGGGTCGCATGGACAGTCAGCGTTCTGTCGAGGCCTTGTCCACCATTTCTTGCGCGATATCGCGCAGCTTTCGATTGGTGCCTTGCGATCGGTCGACGAGCAGAGCGAACGCCGCGTCGGCGGTGATGCGATGTATTGCCATCAAGATCCCCTTGGCCTGTTCTATCGGTGCTCGCTGCGAGAGTGCCGTCCGAACATCGTCCGGCAGCCCGAAATGGGTTACGTGCGCTGCGGTCATGGAAGCATTGTTGCGCGACTTGCTCCGACGCAGGTCAGACACGGGAAGACACACCGAATTCGCGTCGAACAGAGCTGTTCACGTTACCGAATTCGTAGCTTTTCGTGACCGCAGTGTTATCGAACGACTGCGTGATCAGGCAGCAGGGTTGGACAGCGGGCGCCCGATCAAGAATTCGAGAGTTCGGTAGGCATCGGTCCGGCGGCCGTTGCTCGCATTGTCGTGGTACGCGGCACCGGCGACGACAACGCCGACCGGAATGCGACCCGACTCGATGTCGCGCGCCGTTTGCTCCGCGCAATTACGCAGCACCGGGCAGTCGGCACACAAACGCCATGCCTTTTCTGCGCGCTTGCGTCCATGGCGGGGAAGTTGCTGCGAGTCATAGGCATCCATGTCGTCGATGCACGCACCCTTGAGGCGCCAGACCTGGTCATCTGTCATCGTCGTGATCCGTTTCGCGTCGTGCCGATCGTTCCACGTCCTTTGTTCCCCGTCTCGGCAAACTCGAAACACCCAAATGCCTTGCGCCGCCGCAGGCTCGCGGGGTCAGGCAGGACGACGAGCGGCAAACCGAGATGCCACGGCCGCGGCCGCGATGGTCACCAGGGCTCCGAGTACGATGGCAGGGCCCTCACCGGGAGCCAGGACGCCGCTCTGCGCGCCGAGTGTCACGGCTGAAACCGGAACGCCGAGTTGGGCTGCCGCGAGTATCCCGAGTCCGACGGGTTGGCCGGTCAGGCGCATGGTGCCGTGCACCGCGATGGCACCGAACCCCAATGCGAGCCCCAGCACGATCATGTCCGGATGGTCGCCGAGGGCGCGCAAGTCCAGTGACGCACCGAGCCAGACGAAATACAGCGGTCCCAGAAATCCCTCGGTGATGGCGAAGAGTTGTTTCGCCAAGCGTCGCGGTTCTCCGATGGCGGCGATCGCCAGACCGAAGCCGAAGCCAGCCAGCATCACAGATGCGTGAGTGTGGACGGCGAGGGCCGCGAGGCCGAACAACAGAACCAGGTTGAGTCGCAGTTCGATCGCGAGCTTGCGCTGGGCAGAGACGTGGTGGATTCGGCGGCGCAGTCCCGTGATGTCGAAGTGTCGCAGAACAACGAAGATCAGGGCGGCAACGGCGATGACCGTTGCAGATCCGAGGGCGGCGGGAAGGGCGCGCGGTGGATCGATCACGAGGGGCAGCACGACGATGCAGACTGCGTCCGCGAGCGCGATCTGCGGCAGGAGGGCCATCAGTCCGGGTGTCGTCGTGGAGCTGGATTGGACGATCGGCATGATGACCGCGGCCGAGGACGATGCCATCAACACCGCATAAAGGCCGAGGTGAGGCGGATCGAACGCAGCGGAGACTGCCCAGCCGACCATAGTGGCCAGCAGCCCGACGGCCACAGCCCGCGCAGCGCCTGTTCTGAGGCCGACCCGCAGCCGCGGGTCGCGAATCGGTACCTGACTGCCGGCCACGAACATGACGAGCGCAAACCCCACCTGCGCCAGGAAGCTCAGCGTCTGCTCACTCGGATCGATGAGGCCGAAGCCTGTGTAGCCGATGGCAATTCCGGCAGCGAGCTCACCGATGACAACGGGTATCCGGAGCCCGCGGGGAAGTGCCAGCAGTGGGCCGAACAATCCCACCGCGGCACACAGGGCGAGCGTCTCGAAGGTCATGCGACCGCCATGGCGTCAGGCAGAGTTCAACGTCAGGCGTCGACTCGACGGCAGGGCCGACGCAACGAGATCGCGAGGGTGCAGCGCCCTCTGTTCGGTCATCATCACCTGGATTCGACAATGGACCACACGCAGTTGCGCAGCCAGTGGGCTGCGCATGAGCGTGCGCTCGTAGTCGGTACCGGCGGGGCCGCTTTCGGTGTCGAGATCGGTCATGTCATCGTCTCCTCGAACGTGAGTATTTCGTATCGACGACCTATAGGACGACAGTTCTGATCGTACGACGGCTCACGTGCTGGGACGTCGGCACAAATGCTCTCTTTTCGAGGACGCTCGGCACTTCTCGCGATGTCCGGCCGCGTTGCCGGAGGTCACAGCACGATGACTGCGGCACCCGCGAAACGACGTTTCCGCCCGAGTCCGGCGTTGGAATGTGTCATCGAGTGCCAACGGCGGCGAGTGATTCGGCAACGGTTCCGGCGGTGTCGATCACGGATGCACGCGGCCAGGGGCGTCGGGTACCGGCCATGGCGTCGTACACGTGCGTGGACGCATCCGACGCGCCACGTGGACGAGTCGCGATACGTTCTAGGGCAATGTGTTTCGGAACTCGGCATTCGAGCTCGACGAAATCACTGTGGGTGGTGACGGCGAGTGTCCGCGCCTGCTCCCGCGTCTGCTCGTCGTTCCACGATGCGTCGATGACGACCGAACGGCCCATCGTGACCTGCTCGTGCGCGCGATGCATCAGCTCGGTATAGGTGGCTGCTGTTCTGTCGGCGGTGTATAGCCCGCATCCGACGGCCGACGGATGCGGAGTCTGTGGGTCGAGCCCAGCGCTCTCCTTGCGCACCACATCGCTCGACAGCACCACGGCCCCGGTACGTTCCGCCAGTGCGGCTGCCACCGTGCTCTTGCCAGTACCCGGCAGGCCTCCCACCAACGTGATGGTGACCACCGACGACGCCAGGTGGTCCAGCGCGAGATGCATGTGGGCGAGCGCGTCGGTCTGTGAAGACCGATGACCCTGATGAAAGCGAAGGCACGCCACCTTGGCGCGCACGGTGGCACGGTAGGCGACGTAATGATCGATCAGCGAGCAGGGGGGACTGTCCTCGGTCGCCTCGAGGTACGACGCCACGAAGCGTCGCGCCGCATCGGGACGGCCCTGAAATTCCAGATCCATTGCCAAGCAGGCGACGTCGTCTACTCCGTCGAGAAAGCGAAGTCGGTCGTCGAAGTCGAGGCAATCCAGTATTCGGGGGCCGTCCGGAAGGCAGAAAATGTCGTCCGAGAGAAGGTCGCCGTGACCATCGACTTCGCAGCCCCGAGAAATCCGATAATCGAAGAGGGCGTCGCGGCCGGCGACGAAGCGCCAAGAAAGACGTTCGAGTCGGTCGACGAGCTCGGTGTCGAGGACGCCGACCGCGAGTCCACGCAGTTCGCGGATGTTGTTGCGCCACCGCTCGTCGAGAGCGCTCTGTCTGCCTTCATCGTCGATGCGGGTGCTTCGGTGGCTGGTTTGGTGGGCGGCTGCGATCGTACGCGCCACGAGGTCGATGACGATGCCGATATCGTCGCCGTCTGCAGCGCGGGTGGACAATCGAGTGGAATCGGGGAGGCGACGCATTTTCAGTAGCGGTTCGGCGGGCCCGCCGTCCGGGTCGGTGAGCTCGGCGATTCCGAGATAGACATCCGGTGCGAATCGAGAATTGAGCGTGAACTCCCGGTCGCATGCGGTCCATCGGGAATCGACGGTACGAAAGTCGAGAAAGTCGGTTTCGATCGGCTTCTTCATCTTGTAAGCGACATCACCGAGTAGAAAAATATAAGCACTGTGCGTTTCGTGGACTATTGCGGCACCGACGGCCGTCGGACCTGATGGATCGCACTCGACGGCTGCAGACATGGTTGATCCTTCGCATGATGTTGGGGGTTGGGCGGAACTAGCGAGCGGGCTGATCGCGCGCCTCGAGGAACCGCTGCCAGTCTCGGTCCCAGTGCCGCATTCGGGAGCGATCACCGGCAAGCGTGGTGAGCAAGACAAGGCCACCGATGACGACTGCCCCGAGAAACCATACGAACACGGCCGTGGCAGCACCGTTGACGACGGCACCGGCAGCAGTGTCGGGGGCGCGCACGAGATTCCCGTCCGCATCACGCCAGATCGGAGTCGTGGCACCGATTCGTACCGCCGAGGGTACGTCGGTCGCCCCCGAGCGCAGGGAGCCGTCCGGCGCGCTCCACTGCACGGTCGCGGTACCGGCCACGGTCGTGACGCCGTCGGTATCGGACCGAGCGGATCTCGTGGCGTCGATGACACGGGCATCGACCAGAACGTACTGTGCCCGTTGCTGTTGCGACCGCAGCGACAGGTCGCTGTAGGTCACCGAACCGATGGTCGCGGCGACGGGAATCAGCAACAGAAGTGCCGCGACACCGACGACGACTGCTGTTCGTTCGATCCTGTCCGGCAGCCGCATCAGTGGATTGGAGATCCAAGGACTTCGTCGCCACCACCGGTGAACCTGTTCTGTGAACATGCCCGTCACCTGCTCCCGCCCGAAGTGCATTCGTCTTCCACGAGTCTCCAATGCCGAGATGTGGATCCGTAAGGGCACAAGGTCCCGATGCCCCGGAGGCTGTCGGCAGTACGAGGACTCAGCGCACCACGAGAATCGGACCACCCGAGCGTGCCCGGCGCGGATTGCGCGATGTAGGGCCATTCGTCGACAAGCCTGTTACCGAAGGCCCTCTGTCGTCGCTGCCGGCTTCGCAGGTCGTCCATGTTCCCTCGTCCCTGAATCAGCCTGTGCAACAGGGACCTTGTGCCCTAGTTCGCGGCGGGTGCTACGGCCAAGCTGGACCGATGATATCGACAACGCGAGTGGCCACCGAACGCAATCGACGATGGCCGTGGCTCGGTGCTGTCTGTGGAGGCGTCTCGATCAACGCGTTCGGTGCTGCGGTCGGGTTGGTCTCGGGTGCAATCGATCTGAGTCCCGACATACAGGCGAAGTTGCCCATGTCGAGCACCGTGCTCGCCGGACTCGCGCTGGTGTTGGTCGTCGGCATTCCTATGGGGCTTGCTGCGGTGTCTGCTTTCGCGGGCGGCGGAAGGTCGGGTCCGATGGCTCACATCGCCGGCGTACTCCTCGTGGCATGGATCGTGGTGCAACCGGCCGTGACCGGTGAGACGAGTTGGCTGCAGGGATCATTCGGTGTGCTGGGGCTTGTCGTTGCTCTCCGCGGATGGCGGATGACGATTGCCGCGGGCAGGTCCGCGAATCTCGTATCGGCCGACGCGTGAGGATGCTCGTCTGCACCGCTGGTCGCCACGGAGCGACGGACACGCTGGGTCAGGAAATGGCTCGAGTCCTCGAGCACGGTGGCGTCGATGTCGACGTACGTACACCGGAGTCCGTGACCCGTGTAAACGGCTACGACGCGGTGGTCATCGGAAGTGCCGTCTACTCCGATCGCTGGCTTCCGGTCGCCAACGCGCTGGTCGAAAGGATATCGAGGTCTGCGCATCCGCCCGTGTGGCTGTTCTCCTGTGGACCGCTGCACTCGAGCGACAGGCCGGTCAACGTCACCTCTGATGCGGCGCACGCAACAACGGTGTTGCATGCCACCGCGCACCGAACGTTTCCCGGAAAGCTCGATCCCGAACGGCTTTCGGTGGGGGAGCGTCAGATCTTCGACAACTCCGGTGCGGTGGCGGGAGACTTCCGAGACTGGGTACTCGTGTGCAACTGGGCACGAGAGATCCTTGCCTGTCTCACGGCTGGGAGACCGGGCTTGTGACCTTCTGGGACTTGCCTGCACCGACACGCTGGGCTGACGGGCAGACGTGTTCGTGTATCTCTGCCGCCAACTGCGCCACCGATTCGGTCAAGACGGTATTGGTCTCGATCATGTCCTGGAGGAGGGCGGTGTTCGAAAGCGTGTGTACGGCAACCTCACTGCTCACCGAGTCTGCGCGTTTCGCCGAGATCAGCAGAATCGCTCCCTGAAGTCCCGCGATCATCGACAGGAACAGGTTGAGCAAGATGAAGGGGTACGGGTCGAATCCGTCGCTCCGGTTGTAGGCGGCCCACAGCGTCATCACGCCCAGGAACAGAAAGACGAAGGGCCAGGAACCCATTCTGTTTCGGACGTAGTCCGCCGCTCGCTCACCGTTGGTCAGTGCATCACCGGTTCGGACGCCCGGGTGTTTTCTCCACAGGTTCATCGCTCGCAGGTCTTCGATCGGGAGTGTGCAGCAGAATCCATGACGCCGAGTGTGGTCCACATCGTCGACGAGCGTCAGGGACGAAAGCCACTGTTCTCCGTGCCTTTCGACTCCTGACCCGGCGTTTCAGGATACGTCCCGAACCGGCGGTGACTTCCGGCCCTACATGCCGATCGCGGGAGCGCCGACCATCGACAGTGTGCATTGCTCGATGGTCGAGAACGGCATTGGTTTCGATAGTTGGAGGTAGTCCACGATGAAAGCTGCTGTTGTCACCGAGTTCGGCGGACCCCTGGTCGTCAAGGACATCCCTATCCCCGAACCCGCGCCCGAGCAGGTGCTGGTGAAGATGGAGACGTGCGGGGTTTGCCACACCGATATTCATGCTGCGCAGGGGGATTGGCCGGCCAAGCCGACCTTGCCGTTCGTTCCCGGACACGAAGGCGTCGGGGTGATCGAGGCGGTCGGGTCGCTGGTGTCGAAGGATCGAATCGGTGAGCGGGTCGCGATCGCGTGGCTCGGTTCGGCGTGCGGCGAATGCGATCACTGTGTGTCCGGTTGGGAGACACTGTGCGAGAAGCAGCAGAACAGCGGCTACTCGATAGACGGCGCGTACGCCGAATATGCTGTGGCGCATGCAAAATACGTCGTTCGAGTACCCGACGGCATCTCCTCGTTCGACGCAGCTCCACTGACCTGCGCCGGAGTGACGACGTACAAGGCCGTCAAGGTCGGTGGCGTCACACCGGCGCAGCGCGTGGCCATCTTCGGCGTCGGCGGACTCGGCCACATGGCGGTGCAGTACGCCAAGATCGCGGGCGGATTCGTCACCGCCGTCGACATCGAGGACGAGAAGCTCGAACTCGCTCGTGAACTCGGAGCAGACCACACCGTCAATTCGGCGACGACCGACCCGGTGGAAGCCATCCAGGCTCTCGGTGGTGCCGACGTCGTGATCGTCCTGGCCGTGATCCCCAGCGTGTTCGATCAAGCCTTCCGGTCACTGCGCCGCGGAGGTCGGCTGGTGTGCGTGTCGTTGCCGGCCCACGGTGTGTTCCCGGTGCCGATCTTCGAGACGGTGGTCGGCGGAATTTCGGTACTCGGTTCGATCGTCGGTACCAGGAAAGATCTCCGTGAGGTGTTCGCACTGCACGAGGCCGGACGCACTACGGTGTCCGCGGTCTCGCGGAAACTCGACGAGGTCAACGACTGCTTCGAGGACCTGCTGGCCGGACGCGTCACCGCTCGTCAGGTGTTCGAGTTCTGACATCGCAGCCCGGTCCGGTTCGAGCGATGCCCACACGGTCGTCCCTGGTGCAGCTTCTCTCAGCAATCAAAACCCTCGTCGCCTGACGGGGGAACCCCACGGTAGGAGCCGAATGTCCTACGCATCGACCAACCCCTTCACCAACCGAACCGTTGCCACATTCCGCGACATCACCGACCACGAGCTGGACAACGTTGTGGTCCAGGCCCAATCCACCTTCGAGTCGTGGAAGAACGTCCCGTTCGCCGAAAGGACGCACGTCATGAAGCGAGCGGCTGTGCTGCTGCGGGACAATGCCCGCGAGTATGCTCACCTGCTCACCCTCGAAATGGGAAAGCTGTTCTCCGAGAGCCTCGGTGAGGTGGAGCTGTCCGCGTCCATTCTCGAGTACTACGCCGACAACGCCGAGACCTTTCTCGCTCCCCGCACTCTGCCGTCGGCACCGGGCGAGACCGGCAACGCGGTGGTGCACAGCGAGCCGTTGGGAATTCTGTTGGGCATCCAACCGTGGAATTTTCCCTACTACCAGCTGGCCCGCGTCGCCGGACCGAATCTGATGGCGGGCAACGTCGTCATCGTCAAACACGCCTCCATCGTTCCCCAGTCGGCCGCCGCGTTCGAGAAGCTCTTCCTCGATGCCGGTGCACCGAAAGGCCTGTACTCCAACGTCTATGCGACCAAGGAACAGATCTCGTCGTTGATCGACGATCCCCGTGTGCGCGGTGTTGCGCTCACCGGAAGCGAACAGGCCGGCGCGATCGTCGCGGCCCGGGCAGGTAAGAACCTGAAGAAATCGACGATAGAGCTCGGCGGCACCGATGCCTTGATCGTCCTCGCCGACGCAGACATCGACAAGACCGTGCAGTGGGCGCTGTGGGGACGGATGAACAACGGGGGACAGTGCTGCGTGGCGTCCATGCGCATCATCGTCGAGGAGAGCGTGGCCGACGAATTCACCGCGAAGTTCCTCGACGCGATGGCCGGACTGAACGCAGGAGATCCCCTACTGGTGACGACGACCCTGCCGCCGATGTCGTCGCAGAGCGCTGCCGACAATCTCCGCGCACAGGCCAAGATCGCGCGCGAACACGGTGCCATCGTCACCGAGGTGGGCGCACCCGTTCCCTCCTCGGGTGCCTTCATGCAGCCCACCGTCATCACCGAGGTGTCCTCGGACAACCCGGTGTACGACATGGAGTTCTTCGGACCCGTCGCGCTGATCTTCCGAGCAGCCGACGCCGAGGACGCCGTCCGCATTGCCAACGACTCCAGCTACGGGCTCGGCGGCTCCATCTTCACCGCCGATATCGAACGCGGCCAGGCCCTCGCCCAGCGAATCGACACAGGCATGGTCTTCGTCAATCACCCGACCTGGACGCGGGCCGACCTTCCGTTCGGCGGCGTCAAGAAATCCGGTTACGGTCACGAACTGTCTTCGTCGGGCATCGAGGAATTCGTCAACAAGAAGCTGATCAACACCGTCCCCATCGACGCACCCGCCTGAGCGTAGGGCCGGATCGGATCACCGGTGGATTTTCCCGCGCCGCTTCGTACGCCGTAGGGTTCCCGGTGGGCAGACACGTGCTCGACCAGCGCGTGTGCCCACAACGAATCGAGCAGCGATGAATTCAGGGCACACCGGTGATTCGGATCGGGCGAACCCTGTTCCAGACCGCACCGGCTCGGAGCACCCAGGAACGAACGAGCTCGACGACGATTTCAAGGCCAGCCTGGCAGGTCTCGGACGCTTGGCGATGAGCACGATGTCGCTGCCGGAAACCCTTTCTCATGTGGCCGAATTTGCGGTGCGCGCCATTCCGGGGGCCGATGGGGCCGGTTTGGCGCTGCTGCATCCCGACCTGCCCGCGACGATCGTGGCCAGCGCAGATTTTGTTCGTGTTGTCGACGACATCCAGAACGAACTGGGCCAGGGCCCGTCCGTCACTGCAGCGGCGGAGGGAATCACCGTACGGTCGGGTTGCCTCGACGCCGATCCCCAGTGGCCAGAGTTCGGACCTCTGGTGCGCGAGTTGGGTGTGCACAGCGTCCTGTCGCTGCCGTTGACGACAAAGTCGGTGCTGCTCGGGTCTATGAACGTCTACGCGCATCGACCCGATGCCTTCGACGATCAAGCGGCCGCGCTGGGCGAGCTCTTCGCGGTTCCCGTGGCGATCACGGTGCAGAATGCGCGCGCGTTGGACAGCGCCGTGCAGTTGACAGAGCAACTCGAGAAGGCGTTGAGTACCCGAGCAGTGATCGACCAGGCCATCGGCATACTGATCAGTAAAACTGGGTGCAGCGATGTCGAGGCGTACGACACGCTGCGGTCCATCGGTCACACCGAGCACGAGAAGCTAGCGGTGGTTGCACAGTCGATGGTCGTCGAGGCAATGAAGGCAGCGCGCACGCGTCACCGGAGCACCTAGAGCGGGTGTGCGAAAGCGCGTAGCGTCATAGATGCGGGTGAATTCGAGGCTGAGAGTCCGACTCGAGCCTCGCACCAGTGCCGGACGGTGGAGTCCCACCCTGTCAGGATCCAAAGTTACCGAACAGGCGGTCGGGCCGCATGGGATTTTCGATGGAACTGCAGCCTCGTCTGCTCGCCGAATTGTCGCGATTGACCACAGCACTCGACAGCTCTACGGTCGACCTCGCTCAACTGGTCGACCGGTTGTCTGCCGACATCGACGCGGCCGTAGCGGCCGTGGTCTCTATAACCCTCACCGTGATCGTGGACGGTGAGCACTTCGAGGTCTCGGCAGCGACGGGGAACGACCAGGAGCCGGCCTCGTCGCTCAGGCTCACCCTCGCCGACCCGCGGAGCACCGGCACCGAAAAGCACCTGCTGATTCTGTCCGGCACGGCGGGCGCTCTCGTGGATTTCGCGGCCAATGTGAGCTACTCGCTGGAGCTCGGTGGCGACTCCGCAGTTCTCGACAGACACTTGGGGAGTGTCGGCGAGTCGGCATCGACGGAGCCGGGTGCCCGTGAGCTGGCTGCCGTGAGCGAGGTCAATCAGGCGATAGGGGTCCTCATCGCGGGCGGGCGCAGCGCGACCGAAGGACGTGCCCAACTGCACAGGTTGGCCGCGCAATCGAGAACGCCGACAGCCGAAGTTGCCCGGCGAACCCTGCGTGACGCGCGCGGATGGTTTCCCCCGAAGGGCTCATGACCGACGGAGCTCACCGGAATCGATGCGCAATGACGCTGCGCGGCAACTGCAGTGGGCTAGGATAAGCCACGAGAACTCGATTTCCGTCCGGGTCGCAACCGTCGACATAGCTGACCCCGTCGGCTGTGTGAATGTAAGTGGCCGGATAGTGCTTGCGCAGCCGAATCCCGATCTCGTTGAGTGACTGTGCGCGTTGCGCCGACCACATGATCTCACTGACTCCCAGAGCGATCACCGGTTTCGGTACCGACAGAGGGTCTGCGTGAAGGTAGATCTGAAAGCCGTTGCGAGCCAGCAGTAACGCTGCATCCGTTTCTCTGATGGAGACAGTGAACTCGAACACCGAGCAGTAGAAGTCGATCGACCGGTCGAGGTCCCGCACTCTGATCAGCGCCGACGCCACAGCCACCGTCGCGATATGCGAGGGTGCGGGCACGGCGGCCGCGCTAGTGATGATCCCTCGAATGAACGACGAGAACCGGACACCATGCGTGTTCGGTGCACTGGGAACTGACCGATCCCAAGAGCAGACCGACGAAGCCTCCATGGCCTCGGCTTCCGACGACGAGCATCTCGGCTTCGGTACTGGCCTCGATCAGTACCTGCGACGGAATCCCCCGTGTGATTATCTCTTCGAGGTCGACCGGTAGATCGTCTCCGAACGCGGCCTCGATCGAGTTGTGTAGAAATTGCCGGGCGTCGTCATCGGGGTGGATGTCGCCGATTGCTCCGGCTCCCAGATAGGACGGGTACTGCCACGCGGCCACTGCGTCGATCCCCCAATTCGACGCATCGGCGATGGGGCGTGCGCGCTTCAGGGCGAGTATCGAGCATGGGGAGCCGTCTACCCCCACCACTATTCGACCCGAGGTCGGTTTGCTGTTCGTCATGAATTTCTGCTTCCGCGCATTGATGATCTTGGCATGACTACTTCCAAAGAGGCTGAGGGATAAAGGGATCGATGCTCGGGACTGTCAAAGGGTGCTAGGGGTGGAGGCAGCCAAGGCGGCGCAGATGGCACCCGCCCACTCGTCGACCTCGGCGCGTGACCTGTCGTCTCCGTCGCCGGCCTCGATCATCCGAACCACCACTCGCTCGAACCTCGACAGCGTCGACCGATCCAACTTGCCGCCGAACACCTTGTGCTCGATCGCCCAGGACGCCTCACTCCATTTGGATTTCGTCTTGGGCTGCAGGCCGGCACCGATGGGACCACTCGAGAACAGCCACACCGGCCTGGTCTCGAGTTCGGCTTGCTCACGGGCAACCAAGGATCGGGCATCGCCGAGCCAACGGCCCAGGTAGACACCACTTCCAATGACTACGGCGTCGTACTCGGCGATGCTGTCCACATCGGCGGCGTCACGGACATCGACTGTCGCCGATACCGCGGAGCTCGCCAGCCGCTTGGTGATCGACGAACCCAGCCATTGCCCGAGTTCACGGGTGGAACCATGACGGCTTGCCGTCGCGATCAGGATGCGCATGATGGCCTTTCTTTCTCGAGTTTCCAGGGACCGGTCATGGTGTGCGATGTCGCCCGGATGCGCGTTCTGACACCAGACTGCCGGGCTGAAGCGTCGGACAACAGGGACTTAGGACCCAGACCGGTCGCCGAACTGCTCGACATGGCCAAGGCTCCCATCGAGGTATTCGGTGCCATTACCAGTGATTCGCGCGAGTCGGCGACCGGGCGACGGGACGACGGTGACCGGGCAATGCGCGCGTGCCAGCAACGACCGGCTGGTCGAGCCAAGCATCATCTCTCCGTAGCCGCCGCGCCCGTGACTTCCGATCACGAGTAGTTGAGCGCCCTGTGCATGATCGAGGAGTGCCTGCACCGGCCGGTCTTTGACCACCACGGTTCGCACTGGCACCGTCGGGTACCGAACTGTCTGCGGCCCGAGCATGTGGGCCAGCTGACCGGCGGCAGCCGGACGATTCTCCGGCCATTCCAGTCCTCGGATCGGGAATCCGATCGACAGATCCGCGTCGGACCAGGAGTGCACCGCGGTCAGCGGGGCCGATCGCACATCGGCCTCCTCGAATGCCAGCTCCACCGCCGCCGCGCTCGCCGTCGTTCCGTCCACCCCGACGACCACCGGATGACTCGAGTGGTCGACGCCGTCGCCGGACCAGCCACGCACCACCGTGACAGGGCATCGAGCATGGGTTGTGACGGCAAAACCGATCGACCCGAGTGATCGCTGTTCGGCACCGCCGAGGCCCCGGGTGGCGATGACGACCATGCGGGAAGTGGTCGACAGGTCGAGCAGTGTCGCAACTGCCGAGCTTTCGGACGAGACGGTTTTGGTGTCGACCGTCGCATTCTCATCGGCAGCTATCGCCGCTGCCTCGTCGAGTATTTTTCTGATCTCGGAATTCGATTGCTCGACAACGGGTTCCGGGAGTACGCCCACCCCGGTCAGGGCCTTCGGTAACGACATCGCCGAGACGAGAACCAGATCGGACATGTGCAAGTGCGCGTCGAGAACTGCCCAGCGCACCGCATCCAAGGCTGCAGCTGATCCGTCGACTCCGACGACGGTCGGTAGTGAACCCATCGTGTGACCTCCTCGGTCGTGGTGTCGGAACATTCATCAGACGCCTCGCACGGCCTCGGGCGCGGCAGGAGAAGAACACCGGCACAGAGGACTTCGGTCACCTGTTTCGGTGACGAAAGGTCAGGCTGCCCGTGCCTACGACCCGTAGGCTCGGGAGTCGAGGCGCCCACCGTGGACGCAGGTGAGGGGTGTCGCCGTGGTCACGGTGTTCTTGGTAGACGATCACGAGATCGTGCGGCGCGGTCTGATCGACCTCATCGACTCCGATCCTGACCTCGAGGTCATCGGTGAGGCGGGCAGTTGTGCGCAGGCGCTGGCCCGTATCCCGGCCTTGCAGCCGGACGTTGCCGTGCTCGACGTGCGCCTGCCGGACGGCAACGGCATCGAACTGTGCCGCGAACTTCTCGATCGCCTGCCGAACCTCAAGACCATGATGCTGACCTCGTTCACCGAGGACCAGGCCATGCTCGACGCGATACTCGCGGGCGCGAGCGGCTATGTCGTCAAGGACATCACCGGCATGGAACTGACCCGAGCGATAAAGGACGTCGGTTCCGGACGGTCGCTGCTCGACAATCGTGCGGCCGCGGCGTTGATGGACAAACTGAGGGCCGGAACGGCGACCCCCGGACCGATCGATCATCTGACCAGTCAGGAGAGGACACTGCTGGATCTGCTGGGTGAAGGCCTGACCAACAGGCAGATCGCGGCCAGGATGTTCCTGGCGGAGAAGACGGTGAAGAACTACGTCTCGCGGCTGCTCGCCAAGCTCGGGATGGAAAGGCGTACTCAGGCTGCGGTGTACGCGTCGAAGCTCGCCGATACAACTCCGGCGACCGGGCAACAACAGGGGTCGCGGGATGGATGATCCGCAGGAGAACAGTGGATCGTCCCTACCGCAACTGAGACTCGGCGAGCTGTTGGCCGAGGTTCAGGTCCGGATAGGCCGGATCGCCGATGCCAGGATTCAAGCCGATGGACTGCTCGACGCCATGCTCGTCATCACGTCCGGCCTCGATCTGGAAGTGACGTTGCGCTCGATCGTGGAATCGGCCGTCGAACTCGTCGACGCTCGGTACGGTGCGCTCGGAGTGCGGGGCGACGGTCATGGATTGAGTGCGTTCATCAATCACGGCATGGACGAGGATACCCGCGTCGCGATCGGCCCGCTTCCTACCGGCCGCGGGGTGCTCGGGCTGCTGATCGACGAGCCGAGAGTGCTCCGCCTGAAGGACCTATCTGCGCACCCCGAGTCGGTGGGGTTCCCGCCGCATCATCCGCCGATGAAAACATTTCTGGGCGTGCCGATTCGGGTTCGTGACGAGATTTTCGGCAACCTCTACCTCACCGAGAAGACGAACGGTAAGCAGTTCACCGAGGACGACGAGGTCGTCACGAAGGCTCTGGCGTCGGCGGCCGGTATCGCCATCGAGAATTCCCGACTGTACGAGGACTCGCGTGTACGTCAGGCGTGGATGGAGGCAACTCGGGACATCGGCACCGAGCTCCTCGCCGGGACTGATATCGACGAGGTGCTGCAGATGGTGTCTCGTAAGGCGTTGCATCTGACCGATTCCGACGCGGCGTTCATTGCGGTTCCCGAGGACGTCGACCAGACGTTCGAAGAGGTCACGCACCTCGTCGTCACGGTCAGCGAGGGGCTCGGGTCCGATCTGATGGTGGGCGCGGTCATTCCGATCGAGGGTTCGAGCTCAGGAATGGCGTTTCGACGCCGAACACCCCTGCGTAAAAAGCGACTCCAATACGGAACGAAGAAGTTGGGCTCTGATTTCGGGCCCGCACTGATTTCACCTTTCCGCGTTGCCGAGGGCGTCAGTGGTGTCTTGGTGGTGCTGCGCACCGAGGGGCGGGAAACGTTCGACGATGCCCAACTCGAGCTGGTCTCGAGCTTCGCGAATCAAGCGGCACTGGTGATGCAGATCGCCGACGCCAGCCGTCGGGTGCAGGAACTCGAAGTGTTGTCCGACCGAGACCGCATCGCCCGCGACCTGCACGACCACGTGATTCAACGAATCTTCGCTGCCGGCTTGGCTTTACAGAGCACCTTGCAGCGCACCGAATCCGAGGACATCAGGCAGCGGTTGTCGCGAACGATCGACGATCTGCAGGACACTGTGCAGGACATTCGGACGACGATCTTCGACCTGCAGAGCACATCTCACTCGGCAACACGGTTGCGCCAACGCGTCAACAGTGCGGTACTCGAACTCACCGAGAACGTCGATATCCGTGCCGTCGTGCGGATGTTCGGACCCCTGTCGGTCGTCGACACCAAGCTCGCCGATCATGCCGTTGCCGTCGTCCGCGAGACGGTCAGCAACGTTGTTCATCACGCTCGGGGCGACACTGTGACCGTTGCTTTGTCGGTGGGCGACGACATGCAGATCGTCGTGTCGGACAACGGGATCGGAATGCCCGAGGACACCACCGCCAGCGGACTGTCCAACCTCGGTGCCCGTGCCGTCGAGTGCGGTGGATCGATGAACATCGGCCCCGGCCCTTCCGGCAGCGGCACCGAGGTGACCTGGTCGGTACCGCTGCCCTGACAGGTGCAGTCGTTGGTCACCTGTTTCGGTGACCTCTGGCCGCTGCATCGAGTGGGTGTGCGCTCGTAGCGTTCTCGATGAAGCTGCAGAACCTATCGTCGCAGCACCGAGAGGAACCGATGAACATCGCATACACCACCGGACCCGTTGTGGTCGGAATCGACGGATCGACGGCCGCGCTCGATGCAGTCCGCTTTGCCGTCTGCGAGGCTCGCGGTCGCGGAACGTCTTTGCGTCTGGTGCACGTGATCCAACCCCACATTCAGCGCGAAACAGTGTACGGCGCACCCGACGTGGACGGTGACTACGCCCGCACCGTATTGGACCGTGCCGCGATCGTGGCGAAGACGAGCGATCCGACCGTCATCGTGGAAGCAGTCGTGCTGCAGGGCCGACCGGAGACGGTGATGCTGTCCGAAGCAGCATCTGCGTGCCTGACGGTGTTGGGTACGACTACCGAGAACTCCATAGCCGCATGGATTCTCGGATCCGTGGTGCATACCGTGGTCGAATGCTCGGCCCATCCCGTGGCGATCGTCCGTACCTTCGACGCCGAACGCGGCGGCGCAGTCGTCGCCGCATTGGGAGACGCGAAGGTCTCGGCAACAGATGTCGTCGTGGCGCAGGCATTTCGGGAAGCCGCTATACGCGGGGCCAACGTGTTGGCCGTGCACACCCAGAAGGTCTCGACCATTCTGGCCAGCGCCATCAGTGGTCCGGTCGACCATCTACACCCCGAATCGGCGATGGACGTCCGGCTGGAGCCCTTCGGTGCGGACTACCCCTCGGTACGCGTGGCGTCGCTCTACGCCGAGGCCGACTCGGGATCGGAGTTGATCGCGGTGTCCGACACCGCACAGCTGCTGGTGCTCGGCCACGAGCGCGATCGCGTTCCGGGAAATACATTGACCACCGTCCTGCGGCACGCAGAGTGCCCCGTCCTCGTCGTCCCGCACGCATGAGTACCTCCGGCTCGAAGGCGATCGTCGTCGGTGTCGACGGGTCCAGTTCGTCACTCGACGCGGTCGGCTGGGCTGCACGTGCGGCAGAGCTACGCTGCGCCCCGCTGAAGTTGGTGTCCGCGTATCAAGTCAAAGCGCTGTACACCAGCTTCGTCGCACTCCCATCCCACATCGGGTCCGAGGAGAAGGCAGCCGCAGAGTCGATTCTGGCATCGGCGTCGCTGGTGGCAAGGCGATCGGTCGAGAATCCGAACGCACTGACGATAACGACCGAATCGATTGTCGGACCGACCATTCAGTCCATGCTCGACGAGTCCTCGGATGCTTCGATGATGGTCGTCGGCTCGCGCGGCAACGGCGAGTACTTCGCCGAACTGCTCGGCTCGGTGAGCACGGCGGTCGCCGTGCAGGCGCAGTGCCCGGTTGCCATCGTGCCGGGAAGCGTCGAGTTGCACTCGGTGCGAAGACCGGTGGTCCTCGGAGTCGACGCGTCGGCGCACATCCAGAAGGCCGTCCGGTTGGCTTTCGAGGAAGCCTCGCTTCGAGGTACCGGACTGGTGGCAGTGCACGTGTCGACGGACCGACTCGTCTCGTCGCCCGACGCGTCCGCGACGGACAGGTTCGACGCGATCGAGTCCAACGGCCGAACAGTGTTGGCGGAGAGCCTGTCCGGCTGGAGCGAGCAGTATCCCGATGTGACGGTGGAACGAACCGTTCTGCACGGCAACATCGTCGAGAAGATACTCGAGGTGTCGCTGCGCGCGCAGGCTGTCGTCGTCGGATCGAGTGGACGCAGTGGCTTCAGCGGTCTGCTGCTCGGGTCCACCGTCAGATCCCTGGCCCACCGCGTCGACTGTCCGTTGATCGTCGCCCGCGGGTAACCGTTCTCGGTTCGATTGATTGTCGTTTCAGTGCCGCGGTCGTAACACTGTCGCCTCGATCGTCGCTGTCAGATGCCTTTGCCCACTTGCGGGCGTCAGCCGTCCCAACCGCACACTGTCGGCACTTCCGACCATCAACCAGGTCGACATCGTCAGAAACCATTCCGGGTCGACCTCCACCCTGAATTCGCCAGCTTCCTGCCCGCGGCGGATCAAGTGGCGCAAACGTCCTTCCGCAGCGGAGATCTGTTCCAGCAGTGCCGATTCGACATGTTCGGCCAGCGGCTGTAGCCCAAGCAGGCCGACCATCGGGCCGAGCTCCGCCAACTCGGACACGACCCGCGCCAGGGCCGCCGTCGGTGTGCCCCGGCCCGGGTCGGTCGCGTCGACAATGCCGACGAACGCCCGCACCGCGGCTTCGCACAGCTCCACCACCAACGCTTCCCGAGACGGGAAGCGGCGAAACAGCGTCGCACGGGAGACGCCGGCCGCGGCAGCCAACTCCTGCATCGACGCGGCGGGGAACAATGCAAGGTGTCTCGCTGCCGCAGCGGAAACGGCGTCGTCGAACACATCCGCCCCCTTGGGTCGCGTGGCTCGATCGCTGCTCATGGACCCATCCTACGCATATGAGACGTATGAGTCTCATATGCTCTACTATCGTCTCATGCTGACCGCTGGACTGCTCGCCACTATCGCTGGACTCGCCGCCGTGGACTCGCTCAACCCGGCCACCATCGCGGGCGTGACCTTGATTCTGCTCGCCCCGATCCGCCGCCCCGGTGTCACGGCCGGGGCGTCCGTCGCAGGTGCCTATGCAGTAGTCCTCGCCGTCGGTGCCGGACTGTACGTAGGAAGCGACGCGATAGGCGGTGTCGTAGAGTCCGGTGCGGCCTGGGTGCGTCGGATTGCCCTGCTCCTCGCCGCTGTGATCCTGCTGATCAGCGCGGTCAAGCGACTGCGTCCGCGGATTCGAGCCGCGGTGCGCCTTCCGCCGTGGTTCGGTCCGTGGACAGCGGCGCCGCTGGGGGTCGTCGCGACCGGCGCAGATCTACCGAACGCCTTCCCTTACCTGATCGCCATCGAACGACTCAACGCCGAAGAAGTCCCGGTCGGCACCGGTATCGCAGTGCTGGCGGTCTACGCGCTCGTGTACTGCATCCCGTGCCTGACCCTGCTCGGCGCGGGGCTGGTCTGGCGCGACCGCATCACCGCACGATTGCAGCGCGTGTACGACCGACTGGGCGGTGAGCGCCCGCAGCCACGATCGGTGCCGGTCGCAGCCGCTCTTGCGCTCCTTGCGTGCGCTGTCGGAACCGTGGCGTTCGTGATCTGACGCTCCGTTTCCAGAGCCGCTCATCGCACCGCGAACACAGTCACGACCACCGCCACTGCCGAATCTCGGGCATATCCTCGAAATGCTCCCGGATGTAGCCGTCGTGCCGGATCAGTTGGTCTTTGCAGAACTGTCGAAGCTCCGCACCACCGTTCGGTTCGCTCGACGCGCGATCGAGCGCTTCGAGAGCCAGGTGGTACCGACTGATCTTGTTCAGCACCACCATGTCGAACGGCGTTGTGGTGGTGCCCTGTTCGATGAAGCCGCGAACATGGAAACGCTGTGCGTTCGGGCGGCCGTGCAGCAACTGGTGCACGGCCCGCGGGTAGCCGTGAAACGCGAAGACCACATCGACCGCATCGGTGAACAGATCGACGAACTGTTCGTCGGAGAAGCCGTGCGGATGATCGACGACGGGCAGCAGTGCCATCAGATCGATGACGTTGACCACGCGCACCCGCAGGCCGGGCGTCCACGTACGAAGCAGGTCGGCCGCCGCGAGGGTTTCCTCGGTCGGCACGTCGCCGGCGCACGCCAACACGATCTCGGGATCGGTTGGTATATCGGTGTTCTCGGTACCGGTGTTCTCGGTACCGGCCCAGTCCCACCGCGATGCACCGGCTGCTGCATGCGCGCGAGCCTCGGTGAGCGTCAGATACTGGGGATGGCTCTGCTTGTCCACTACCAACACGTTGACGTGACCACGGCTGCGGAAGCAGTGGTCGGCGACGGCGAGCAGCGTATTCGAGTCGGGCGGGAGCCACACGCGCACGACCTCGGGGGCCAACGGAATCACCGCGTCGATCAGTCCGGGACCCTGGTGGCTGAAACCGTTGTGATCGTTGCGCCAGCATGTGCTGGTGAGCAACACGTTCAGTGACGCGACGGGCGCTCGCCAGGGGAGAGAGCTCGCATGCTGCAGCCACTTGGTGTGCTGGATCAACATCGATACGCTCACCATCGCGAATGCCTCGTAGCTGGCGAACAATCCGTGTCGACCCGACAGCAGGTACGCCTCGAGCCAGCCCTCACAGAGATGCTCGCTGAGGACCTCCATGACGCGGCCGTCGGGGGCCAGGTTGTCGTCGAACTCGGTGGTCGGTAGCTGCCAGCATCGATCGGTCGCCTCGAACACGGCCTGGAGTCGGTTGCTGGCGGTTTCGTCTGGGCAGAACAGGCGAAAGTTACCGCCGCCGTGGGGGTGTGCGTTGTCGAGGTAGATGTCGCGCATCATCTCTCCGAGTACGGTGGTCGTCTCGTGCGAGGTGCGCCCCGGGGATTCGACGGTGAGTGCGTAGTTCTCGAGCTCTCGAATGACCAAGGGCTGCAACAGGAGGCCGCCGTTGGCATGGGGGGTGGACCCGAGCCTCTGGTCACCCGTGGGGGAGAGCTCGCGGATGGATTGCAGTGGGGTGCCGTTGTCGTCGAAGAGGGATCGCGGATCGTACGAGAGCAGCCACTTCTCGAGCTGCGCCAGATGCGACGGATTCTCACGAACACCGGACAGCGGCACCTGATGGGCCCAGTGGGTGCCCTCGATCAGCTTGCCGTCGACCTCGTGTGGTCCGGTCCACCCCTTCGGGGTGCGCAGCACGATTGCAGGCCACTCGATGCCGTGGTGCGGTTCGCCGGCGCGGGCCGCACGTTGGATTCTCTCGATCGTGTCGTGCGCGCTGGTGAGAGCAAATTCCAAGGCCGGGAACACCTCTCGCGGATCCTCCCCCTCGACGAAGATCGGTGCCCAGCCCTGACCACCGAGATAGTCGGCAATTGCCTGGTCGGTGCTGCGCCCGAGTACGGTCGGACCGGAGATTTTGGCGTCGTTGAGATGCAGAATGGGCAACACTGCGCCGTCACGAATCGGATTGAGAAAGGCCGGGATCTTCCACGAGCCCGACAGCGGACCGGTTTCGGCCTCACCGTCGCCGACGACACAGGCGACCACCAGGTCGGGGTTGTCGAATGCGGCACCCGCGGCGTGGATCAGCGCATAGCCCAGTTCGCCGCCCTCGTGGATGCTGCCGGGGGTCTGCACGCTCACATGGCTCGGAATGCCTCCGGGAGTGGAGAATTGCCGACACAGACGACGCACACCGTCGTGGTCGAGTGAGATGTTCGGATAGATCTCGCTGTACGTGCCTTCGAGGTAGGTGTTCGCGACCAGTGCGGGGCCGCCGTGGCCGGGACCGGTGACGTAGAGCCAGTCCGTACCGGTTCGGCAGATGAGACGATTGATCAGCGTGTAGATCATCGACAGCCCGGGACTGGTGCCCCAATGCCCGAGCAGACGGGGCTTGATATCTGCGACCTCCAGGGGGCGTCGCAGCAACACGTTGTCCTGCAGATAGATCTGGGCGACCGTCAGATAGTTCGCGGCAGCCCAGTAGCGTAGATCTGCATCCAACTCGTCCGGGCTGTAGTCCGTTTCGAGCGACAGGGCGGTCATCGTTCGGTGGGAACGACAACGACGGGGGCATCGACGGAGTGGACCACCGCGCGTGCGGTCGACCCGAGGAGCAGTGACGCGAAACCGCCTCTGCCCCTGCTACCCACAACGACCAACTGGGCCATCTCGGATGCGTGCAGCAGTTCTCTGACCGGCCTGTCCTGAACCACCACTCGCTGGATCACGACATCCGGGTAGTCGGCCGACCATCCGGCCAGGCTCTCGGCCAATGACGTTCGTTCGGCGAAGTCGGAGTTCGCCCACGGACCATCGTCGTCGCGAGTCAGGACGCTGCCGAGCTCCAAGTCGCTCCATGCGTGCACCGCGACGAGGTCGACGCCTCGCAGTGACGCTTCCTTCAACGCGAATCCGATGGCAGGCTGGCTACTGGAGGTGCAGTCCACTCCGACGATGATCGGACCGTCGACGACGCCGCCAGGTTTGATCACCGCGACGGGACATGTGGCATGTGCGAGAACGGCACTGCCGACCGACCCCATCAGTCCGCCGGTGAATTCGCCGAGTCCCCTCGAACCGAGGACGATCATGGCAGGCTTCACCTCGAGATTGGTGAGGACCCGGGCGGCGGAGCCGTGCTCGAGGCGGGTCTCGAGCTGGAGTGGTTGCCCGTCCAATGCGCTGCGCACCACGTCGGTTGCCTCGGTCAACACCCGCTTGGCCTCGACGTCGGGATCGGAGAATGCACCCACCCGAAGGCCGACGGCGTCACCGTAGGTTCCGGGCGCGAACAGAGACGACGTAATCACCTCGAGCGATGTGTGACGTCGAAGTGCCTCGTGCGTTGCCCAACGGACCGCGTCGAACGATGTGGCAGATCCGTCGACTCCGACAACGACTCGGCTCGATGCATTCATGTGTAATCCCGTCCATTGACTGTCGTGTGCGGATACACGACGAGCATTGCCCGGAGCGGACCATCGCCGACAGAGGCGGAAGTCCTTCGGTGGTCGGCGGAAGTCCCAGCCCGCTACCCCTAGGGGGTATCTATTGCTATCGTCGGTGACATGCATTCAGTGATCCGACGCAGTCGCCCGGGCTTTGCCTCGGTGACCGGATTGCTGATCGCACTCACGATCTTCGGGGTGTTGCTGATGCACTCGGTGACACCGACCATGTCGGCAAGCAGCGAACACGCAGCCATGGCGTCGATATCTCACCACGAGGATCCGGTTCAGGTGGGTGCCGCTGAGCCCGACTGCCCGTCCGCACATCAGATGATGCATCCCTGCGCGGGAACCACGGTGTCGTGGCCTGCGCTGTCGGTCGCATCGACGAGCGTCGATGGTGTCCACCCGTTCATGTCGGAGGGCGGTGTCGGCGGACGCACCGATTCCATCTCGGAGCGTGCGCCGCCGTGGACACTCTGGGAGTTGGACAGATCGGTGACCTTGCGAGTGTGACAGGGAGCCCGGTGGGCACGCGTCCATCGGCGGATCGACAGACATCCACCCCTGTTTTCGTCACTTGTGCAAGGAGATTCACATGCGTACCAAACTGGTCGCTGCGCTGGCTACCGCCACCGTGAGCGCATTCCTCGTCGTCGGTTGTAGTAGCGACAGCTCGTCGGACTCGGCGACGGCGGGGAGTTCATCCTCGTCCGCCTCGTCATCAGCATCGGCGAACGCGTCGGCGGAGTTCAACGATGCCGATGTGATGTTCGCGCAGATGATGTACCCGCATCACGAGCAGGCGGTCGAGATGGCCGCGATGGCCGAGGGCCGCACCGACAACCCCGACATCCTGACGTTGGCGTCGGCGATAGAAGCCGCGCAGCAACCGGAAATGGACCGGATGACGGCATGGCTCGCCGAATGGGGTCAGCCCGCACCCTCGTCCGACATGGGTGAGATGAGCGGAATGGACCACAGCTCGGGCATGGGCATGATGTCCCAACAGGACATGGATGCGTTGACTGCTCTGTCGGGTGCGGAGTTCGACCGTCAGTGGTTGACGATGATGATTGCCCATCACACCGGCGCGATCGAGATGGCGAACGTCGAAATCGCGGACGGCTCAAACGCGGACGCACAGGAGATGGCCCGCACGATCGTGGCCACGCAGCAGCAGGAAGTCGACACCATGCGGGCGTTGCTCGGCTGATCTGCATCGACACCAAAGGCCGCACCCTCTCATCGGGGGTGCGGCACTGGCGTCGCGATGGGCCTGCTCGAGTACGCTGAACACTCGGAGAATCCTTCTCCGCAGGTCGGTCCGAGGGAGAACGTTCAGATGGCACGTCCACGTGTTCTGGTGCTCGGCGGCGGGTTCGGCGGACTTCATGCCGCGCGACGTCTGCGCAACGAGGAGGTCGATGTGACCGTGCTCGAGCGAGGTACCTCCCACGTCTTTCAGCCGTTGCTCTATCAGTGCGCCACCGGCCTGGTGTCCGAGGGCTCGATCGCCAGCCCCCTACGACACCTGCTGCGCAAACAGAAGAACGTGTATGTGGCACTGGGCGAAGCGACGTCCGTTACCGCCGTCGGCGACGGCGGAGTGGTGACGGCCAGTCGATTCGACGGGTCGACCTTCGAGCTGCCCTACGATTACCTCGTCGTCGCGGTCGGAATGCAGCAGGCCTATCACGGCCACGACGAATACGTGCAGTGGGCGCCGGGCATGAAGACCCTCGACGACGCCCTCGCAATCAGGCGAAAGTTGATCTCCGCCTTCGAGATGGCAGAATCCCTCCCCACCGCCGAGGAGCGTCGGCCGTGGCTCACCTTCGCCGTCGCCGGGGGAGGCCCGACGGGCGTCGAACTTGCCGGCCAGATACGGGAACTCGCCACCAGAGCGTTGGCGAAGGAGTTCGATTCGATCCACCCGTCCGAAGCTCGGGTGCTCCTCTTTCACGGCGGCGACCGCGTACTCGAAACGTTCCCGGACTCGTTGACGAAGAAGGCGCAGCGCACCCTCGACACCGTCGGTGTGGAAACACATCTCGGGGTTCACGTCACTGATGTCACGGCCACCGACGTCGAAGTGACGGCCAAGGCCGAACCGAAGACGGTCACTCGCTACGACACTCACACAGTGCTGTGGACCGCAGGCGTGGAAGCTGTTCCGTTCGTGAAGCAACTCGCCGACGCGATGGGCGTGGAGCAGGACCGATCGGGACGCATCGCCGTGCAGCCCGACCTGTCGATCCCGGGACACCGGAACGTCTTCGTCGTCGGAGACATCATGTCGCTGAACAAGCTCGCCGGAGTGGCAGAAGTCGCGATGCAGGGTGGTAAAGCTGCGGGCGCTGCGATCGCGGCCGACGTATCCGGTTCTGCGCGTTCGGATTTCAAGTACCGCGACCTCGGCACCGCGGCCTACATCGCGCGCGGACACGCGCTGGTACAGGCCGGGCCGCTGAAGATGTCGGGATTCCTGGGCTGGGTATCGTGGGGCGTCATCCACATCGCGTTCCTGGCCGGCAACCGCAATCGCGTCGGGACGCTGATCAACTGGGCCGCAACCCTGGCCACCGGAACCAGACGCGAACGCGCCATCACCTATGGCGACCCGGCAACGGCGCGCAAGCCGTACAACTAGGGGGACCCCATGGTTCAGGATCGACGCCGATCGGCGGGATTCCGCGACCGGGCGACGATGCTGAACAACCAGGTGCGGGTCAGCCGATGCCGGGGATGAAGCCGGGGTAGACGAAGTGCCCTGGGCCGCCGCCGGGGAGCAGTTGGCCCGTCGAACCCGGGTAGTTCATGTTCAACAGAATCAGCTTGTGCGGGTTGCCATTCGAGTCGGCTTGCCAGCAAGAGCCCAGCACGCCGTGGAAACCGGTGCAGACGATGCGAGTGCTGTTTCCGTACGGCGAAGTCAGACGGTTCTTGCTGACGAACGGATTCCAGTAGTCCGGGTCCTGAGGCGTCAGGAATCCGGTGACGTCCTGCGGAGCCGTCGGGCTCGGATACGGCGGCGGAGTGGGCCACTCGTCGGCATTGGCGGTACCCGTTCCGAGGGCGGCGGCACCGGCTACGACAGCCGCGGTGACAGCGATACGACGAAACATTCGATGCACTCCTCTACGTGTTCGGCCCCCAATAGACCACAGACACCCGTCCCGTGGGAACACATCTACATCTGACAACCATGACGGCGACGGATCGCTACGGGCCTGTGGCGGCAACGATGTGCAGGGTGGGCCTACACCGAGACCGGTCGGTGATCGTCGTCGTGGCCTGTCGTTTCGCGATTCGCATGGGCAATCCGGAGCATCACGATCGGGTGTCGGATTCTTCCGGTCCATGACTCCACGGTCGGTTGCTCGAGGTAACGTCACCTCATCTTCGGCCGATGTAGAAACTCGACCGGTGTAACTCGACGAAAAGGTGAAACAGCGTGCCACGATCTCGACGACACGGCTTCCGGCGAATCGGTTCGGCTACGGCCGTCGCCCTCGCAGTGGCGATTCTTCCGACCGCGCTGATGACGCCCGTCGCGTCGGCGGACGAACTTCCCGCAGCGACGACCCAGTCGAGCAACGGATCCCGCATCGAGTCGGTGAACACTCTCGACAACAAGCAGGTCCAGTTGGAGGTCTTCTCCGCGTCGATGAACCGCACCATTCCGGTCACGGTGCAGCGGCCCGCCGACGAGAGCGTGTCGCGTCCGGTGCTGTACCTGCTCAACGGTGCAGGCGGCGGCGAGGATGCCGCTTCGTGGCAGTCGCAGACCGACGCCGAGGCCTTCTTGTCGGACAAGAACGCCTGGATCGTGACCCCGCAGAAGGGGAAGTGGGCGTACTACACCGACTGGCTGAAGGACGATCCGAAGCTCGGTAGCAACAAGTGGAGCACCTTCCTCGGCGAAGAACTGCCCCCGCTGATCGACGCGCAGTTCGACACCAACGGGCGCCAGTCGCTCGCGGCGCTGTCCATGACCGGCACCTCCGTGCTGAACCTCGCCATCAAGTACCCGGGCAAGTTCACCGGCGTCGCGGCATACAGTGGCTGCGCACAGACCTCGGACCCGATCGGCCAGCAGTTCGTCAAGCTCGTCGTCGAGACGTACGGCGGCGGCAACGTCGAGAACATGTGGGGACCGCTCGACGGGCCCGTGTGGCGCGAGAACGACCCACTGCTCAACGCAGAGAAGCTCCGCGGCACGCAGATCTACATGAGCACCGGTAGCGGCCTGCCTGGCATTCCGAACGACACCTACGCCAACCCGCGCTTGAACAACGACCCGGCGACTCTCGCCAACCAGGTCATCGTCGGTGGCGGTATCGAGGTGGCCACCAACTTCTGCACGTCGAACCTGGCGAAGCGTCTGGACCAGCTCGGAATCCCGGCCACCGTCGACTTCCGTCCGGTCGGCAACCACTCCTGGGGTTACTGGCAGGACGACCTGCACAAGTCCTGGCCGTTCCTGGCGGGATCGCTCGGTATCTGATCTTCGCAGAGCACGACATCGGCCCCTCGCACATCACGTGCGAGGGGCCGATGTTCGTTTCCGGGTGTGTAGATCGAAGCCGTAATCGAACGTATGATCGAACGATGGCACGGCGCGCGCAACCTCGACCGGCGTCCGCCGTGCGCCCCTTCAAGTTGCTTCGACCGCCACTGAAGGTGTGGATCGACCTGAACATCCTCTACCCACTGCCGCCACACCACGCGTCGAAGTTCAACCCCGAAGGATTCGATGTTCGACGCGTTGTGCCGGGCGATCTGGTGGAATGGTCCATCACCGTGGACGGCGACTGGCTTGGCCGAGTCACGTACGAGCTGATGTCACGCGATCGCTGTGAAACCGTCACGCACTGGGTGCCCAGCCGGGCGCTCAAGCCGCTCTAGAGACAACAAAGCCCCGCCTCGAACGACAAGGCGGGGCTTTCGTGTATTCACCTTCAGAAGCTGTGCTTGCGTGCCTTCTTGGCAAGCTTGCGGGTGGTGCGCTTCGACGGAACGAACAGGTGCGCGGCGCTGCGGCGACGGTTGCGTCGACGAATCAGTACGAACGCGACGGCACCGGCTGCGGCGGCAATGGCGGCTATGACCGGAGTGCCGACCTTCGCGGCCTGGGCCACATCGTCGCTGTCGATGTTGCGAACCGTGTTCTTGACGTCGCCGGCGACGGCGGAGGCCTTGTCGGTGACCTGGGAGGCCTTCTCCTTCACGTCGTCGACATCGACGTTCTGAACCTTGTCCTTGACGGTGTTCTTGACATCCTCTGCCACGTCAGCGGCCTTGTCTGCGACGTCGGCGGCTGCATGCTTGGCCTCCTTGGCGGCATCGGCTGCGGTGTCGGCAACGTTCTCGGCCGCGTCGGACACGGAGTCCGCAGCCTGGTGGGTGTTGGCCTTGGCCTGATCCGTTGCACCCTCGGCGCGGAGGCTGTCGTCACCGGTGGCCTCGCCGACCTTCTCCTTCGCAGTCCCGGCCAGTTCCTCTGCCTTGTGCTGAGCCTTGTCGATGAAGTCGGCCATCGGTGCGTACCTCTTTCGTGTAGGTAATCTCCGGCAAACCCGGAGCTGGGGGCGTCGCTTACAACGCCGATAAGTATGAGTCGAAATCGACGCTCCGAAACATACGTCCGACGAGGCGTGTTTCGGGTCATTATCGGCGGGCAGGCTCGAGGCCGACTTCGTCCCCTTGACCGTGGGCATCCCAGGTAGCCGACGGGCACCTATGTCTTCGATCGGAGCCTGCGCGTTCGGCGGGCAGCGCGCGCTGTTCCCGACGCGTAGGCCGTCGAGACCGAACGTCGGTCGAAGTCCAAGCCGGAACCGCGCGATGTAAGCAAGATCAGGGCGATGACTCCTGCGGCCCCGACCACCACGGGAGTCATCAGGTACTGATTTCGAGCGCGCTGGAGGCGCATCCAATGAGCCCATGGGTCGTTCCGCAGGCTCCACTCTTGGCGGCGGTCATGAGGTTCATGGCAGTTCCTGTCTTCGAGGTTCTATGAACGTTGCCATTGACATAGCCATTCGTCAATGGCACATTGTGTGATGTAGGTCGCGGTCTTCTGCTCGATCGGTCGAATCGCGAAGGTGCTCGGTGAGACAGCGAGGCATGACGTGACGGCAAGTCCGGGTCGATGGCCAGAGGCCGACAGTTCGGTCGAAAATTTCGAGGACGTGCTCATCATCGGTGCCGGCATATCGGGCGTCGGCGCGGCGTATCGACTGCAGCACATGGCACCGGAGCTGAGCTATGCGATCCTCGAAGGTCGCGAGCGACCAGGCGGAACCTGGGACCTGTTCCGATACCCCGGAATACGTTCGGACAGCGACATTTTCACCTTTTCGTTCCCGCACACCCCGTGGCGGGGAGACACGCTGCTCGCTCATGGTGAGGACATCCGTAACTACATCGTCGATACCGTCTACGGCAACGGAATCGACGAGCACACACACTTCTCGACCTCGGTCAGGGCAGCGAACTGGGATTCGTCGACGGACCTGTGGACTGTCGAGACGTTGTCGGACGGCGTTCCGAAGACTTACCGCAGCCGCTTCGTATTCCTGTGTACCGGCTATTTCGACTATTCGGGCGGGTACACCCCCGACCTTCCCGGGCTCGACGAGTTCAGCGGACAGGTGGTGCACCCGCAGCAGTGGCCCGAGGACCTCGACCACTCCGGCAAGCGGGTCGTCGTGGTCGGGAGTGGCGCAACTGCAATCACATTGGTGCCGACGCTTGCGGCCGACGCCGCATCGGTGACGATGCTGCAGCGTTCACCGACCTACATCGCATCACTACCGATGACCGATCCGTTCACCACGATCACTCAGCGCGTACTACCGGACGCACTTGCTCACAGTGCGCTGCGATGGCGAAATGCACTGTTGATGGTCGGCTCGTATCAACTGTGCCGACGTGCACCGAAAACTGCTCGCTTGGTGTTCCGCACCATGACGAAAGCTCAACTGCCGCAGGGGTACGACGTCGACAAGCACTTCAAACCGACGTACGCCCCGTGGGATCAGCGCCTGTGCGTCGTGCCCGACGGCGATCTGTTCAAGGCCATCCGCTCCGGTCGCGCGACCGTGGTGACCGACCGAATTGCCAGGGTGACCGCCGACGGCATCCTGCTGGAATCGGGCGACGAGATCCCCGCCGACATCATTGTCACCGCAACGGGCTTGAAGCTGCAGGCATTCGGCGGCATCGAGCTCTCGCTCGACGGAAAGCGATTCGATGCGCACGACAAGTTCGTCTACAAGGGGCACATGCTCGAAGATGTGCCCAACGTCGCCTGGTGCATCGGGTACACGAATGCATCGTGGACGCTCAAGGCCGACATGACGGCCCAGGCAGTGGCAAAACTGCTTTTGTACATGCGCACTCACGGCTACACCCATGCGATTCCCGACCGGGCAGGCAAGCCCGTGGAATCTCGGCCGGTCGTCGACCTCGCATCGGGATACGTCACCCGCTCGCTCGACGAGCTACCGAAATCGGGGACCGAACGGCCCTGGTCGGTGCGCCAGAACTATATTCTCGACAGAATCGATGCGCGGTTCGACGATCTGACCGAATCGATGACGTTCGGGCGGACCGTGCCTGCGACGGTGGCCGGCCCCGCATCGGTAGACGCTCGCACCGGGTAGACGAGAAGAGATTGGATCGCAATGACTTTCGAGATCGACGGTCCCGCGCTGGCGCACACCATCCGCGGTGAGGGACCGACTCTGGTGCTGATCCACGGCATAGTTCACCGGCAACACGCGTGGGACAGTGTCATCGAGACACTGGCGCGGCACCGGCGAGTGGTGACGGTGGATCTGCCCGGCCACGGCGATTCACCGGAACTGCCCACCGAAGCATTCGATCTCGGTCCCTGGATCGTGGCCGAACTGGAGCGCTTTCTCGAGCATGTTGCCGTTGACGGCGAGAAGCCGCACGTGGCCGGGAATTCGCTGGGCGGATACTTCGCACTCGAACTCGCTGCCCGCGGGTCGGTCGCCTCGGCCACCGCACTCTCGCCGGCCGGCTTCTTCCGCGGCCACTGGGATCAGACGCGGGCGCTGCTGGTGTTTCGTTTGCTGCGGGCCTTGTCGCGAGTCATCAGCCCGATCGCGCCCGCAATCATGCGTTCGGTCCTCGGACGCACTGTCGCCAACGGCGTGTTCTACGCCAAGCCGTGGCGAGTTCCCGCGGAGACGGCCACGATCGACGCACTCAGCATCACCACCAACCGCGCGATCGACGCAGCCGGAAATGCAGTGCCGCGCTTCAGCATTCCGGTCGACAAGACGGTTCCCGTCACCGTCGCGTGGGGCCGTCGCGACTTGGTTCTTCCGGTGTATCAGGCACCGCTGGTGCGTCGAACCTTTCCGCAGGCCGAAGTGACGACGTACCCGGGGCTCGGGCACGTCCCGATGTCGGACGATCCCGAGCTGGTGGCGTCGATTCTGCTGAGGGGATCACGAGCGGTATCTCAGTCGGCATGAGCGTGGCGGTCAAGGTCGACGGGCGAAGCGACCGGTGGCGCGATCACAGAATCACCCGGCGACGTGAACTGCTCGATCGCACACTGGCAGCGATTCGTGAGCACGGACACGACGTGGGTATGGATGCCATCGCCGCAGCGAATGGCGTCTCGAAAACCGTTCTGTACAAACACTTCGCGGACAAGAAGGGTCTCGCCGACGCTGCGATGGCTCGATACGTCGAGACTGCACTGGTGCCGCGGATTCAGGACGCGATCTCCGAGGACCTCGACGAGTACCAGCTCACCCGGGCGGTGATCTGTGCCTATGTCACGACGGTCGCCACCGATCCCGACATCTACATCTACGTCCACGCCAACAATGCCGTCAGTGGCAATCAGGACATCATCACTGCGGCGGAGGGGCTGATCGCAGACTTGCTGGCCACCGTTATCGCCGACAGATTTCGAGAACGGCAGTTCTCGACGGCCGGCTCGATGCCCATCGCTTTCGCCATGATCGGCGCGGTCCGGTTGGCGTCACACTGGTGGATCTTCGATCGAACCATGGCGGCCGACGAACTCGTCGACTACCTCACCATGATGGTCTGGGGCGGAATCGCAGGAATAGCGCGCGCTGCGGGATCGGTCGCGACCTTCACCTCGGAGACTCACTCGTTGACGCTCGAGGGCTGAGCGCCCTCCTCCGGCATCAGCGGTCGAACACCGCACGCACGGTTGTGGAATCGGGCACGGACTGGCAGGCCAATCGGACGCCGTGCTGGAGTTCGTGCTCGTCGAGCGTCTCGTTGGCGAGCATTGTCACGGTGCCCTCGGTGAGCGTGAATGCGCAACCGCCGCAGCTTCCTTCGCGGCACACGTACGGAGGGTCGAGACCGAGCTCGAGGAGTCGGTCGAGCAGCTTGGTGTCCGCATTCCAGGCGAACTCTGTCTCCGTTCCGTCGATCTCGACCTGTGCGGTGACGGAGTTGGCATCCGTCTCGTGGGACAATGCAGTGTCGGCGGTCCGAAATGGATTGGAGTCGAAGGAGGAAAACACCTCGCGATGTGTTCTGTGAGCCGTGGTGCCGGTGCGGGAGAGCCACTCCTCGGCGACGTTCATGTATTGCGTTGGCCCGCACAGGAAGGCCTCGCAGTCGGCCGGAATTGCCGCGCCCATCGAGGCCAGTCCGGCAGCGGTGGGCAACCCCGAGTCGGAGGTGTACCAGTGGTGCACCTCGAGTCGTTCGGGGAAGCGAGACTGCAATTCGGTCAGTCGTTCCGCGAAGATCACCGAGTCGGGATTCTGATTGGCGTACACGAGGGTGATCCGGTTGTCGTGCCGCAACAGGGCGGTGTCGAGGATCGACATCATCGGGGTGATTCCGCTGCCGGCCGCCATGAGGACGTAGTCGACGTCCCAGTTCTCGGGACCGAACATGCCCGACGGCTTCAGCGCCTTGAGTCGCATTCCGCGAACGGCATTGTTGTGCAACCAGTGTGACGCCAACCCGTCCTGGATTCGCTTCACGGTCACGGTGGGGTACCGGTCATGTACCGGGGAGCTGGAGAAGGAGTAGCAGCGGGCCACCGAGCCGCCGTCGGTGCACGGAATCTCTAGGGTGAGAAATTGCCCCGGCTCGTACCGGAGGTGCGCTTCTCGGTGCTCGGGGATCGCAAAGCCGAGGGAGATCGCATCCTCGGTTTCACGGGTCACCTCGGCGATCTCCAGCTCGAAGATCCCGTTCTCTGTACCGATGGCAGACGCATCGAGGTCTGCCGGTGCCGCGCTCCTGAACATCGTCACGTGTGCTCGCTCCCTTGCGCTTTCGGTGTCGAACGACACTGTCGCACACTTCGCCACCAATTAATAGTCCATTGACAAATGGCGAATAGCGGTTGAAGGTGATGACGTGACTTCGACCACCGACGACGACCACCTGCCTCGCGGCGCATTCAGTGCCGCGTCTCGGCGAACCCGTCTGGCTGCCTTGATGACTCGGCTGACTCTGCGCCCGATCACGAACCTGCTTCCGACGTCCAGCAGGGGTATCGAGTTCTCCCGACGCCTCGTCGCTACCTCGATGAACCTGTTCGGACCCGTCCCCAAGGGTGCGAGAGTGGACCTCGTGGCCGACGGCCCGGTGCGTGGCGAGTGGGTGCGTGCGCCCGGCCTGACACCGGGGCCACGCGTGATTCTCTACATCCATGGCAGCGCCTACGTCATCTGCTCGGCGCGGACGCATCGTGGTCTCACAGCGAGGTTGTCCAGGTCCACGGGTCTGCCGGTGTTCACGGTGGACTATCGGCTCGCCCCGGAACACCCGTTTCCCGCCGCGGCCGACGACCTCGAAGCCGCATACCGCTGGCTGCTCGGTCAGGGGTACGACGCAGCAGACATCGTCATCGCCGGGGACTCGGCCGGCGGCCACCTGGCTGCAGACCTGCTCATCGAGAACGACCGAACCAGCACGCCGCAACCGGGAGCGATGGTGCTGTTCTCACCGCTGATCGATCTCGACTTCGAGCTCTCGGCCCGGATGGAGCGCACTCGCAAGGACCCGATGATTTCAGCGAAGGCAGCGCGAGGACTGGTCTTGCTCTACACCGACGGCCACGACTCGAGCCTCCCGCGACTACGGCTCGATCTCGGACGTGTGCGAGAGCTGCCACCGACGCTGATCCAGGTGGGCGGAGCCGAAATGCTGCGGGGTGATGCGCGGCACCTGCACGCCATGATCGAGACGGGAGGCGGACGAAGCGAACTCGAGGTCTGGCCCGATCAGATGCACGTGTTCCACGCTCTCCCGAGGTTGATACCCGAGGCCGAGAAGGCGCTCGAGCATGCAGCCGAGTTCATCACCCATGCGCTCGACAACCAAGTCGTTCAAAATGATTCGAAGGAACAGGTGAGCTGATGAGAAGCAAGGCCGAAAGACCCTCGTACGGGTCGAGAGCGGTAGTGACCGGTGCAGGCAGCGGCATCGGCCGGGCGTTCGCACTCGAACTGGCACGGCGTGGAGGAACCGTCATGTGCGCCGACATCTCGTTGTCGCGGGCGCAAGAGACCGTCGCGATGGTGAACGCACTCGGGGCCATTGGATACGCCGTCGAATGCGATGTGTCGATACGCGAGAACGTCGAGGAACTGGCGCTGCGTGCCGGCATCGAATTCGACGGTCCCACTACGGTGCTCATCAACAACGCAGGCGTCGGCATCGGCGGAAAGCCCGTCGGCAACATCGGTTTCGAGGACTGGAACTGGGCCTTGGGAATCAACCTGTGGGGTGTGATCCACGGCTGCGAGGTGTTCACGCCTGGGGTTCGGGCCGCCGGTGAGGGCGGGATCATCAACGTCGCGTCCGCCGCAGGCTTTGCCGCTGCGCCGCTGATGGGTCCGTACAACGTCGGCAAGGCCGCAGTGATGAGCCTGTCGGAAACGATGGCGGCGGAATTCTCGGGTACCGGTGTGCGGGTGTCGGTCCTGTGTCCCACGTTCGTCAAGACCAACGTTGCCGTCGACGGCCGGATCACCGCGAGTTCGTCCCGGCTGGCCGAGTTCGCGATGCGCTGGACCGGACGGTCTCCCGACAAGATCGCTGCCCGAACGCTCGACGCCTTCGATCGAGGCCGGCTCTACGTCGTGCCCCAGTTCGACGCCAAAGCCGTCTGGCGATTCAAGAGACTGCTGCCCGCCGTGTACGTGCGCTTTCTCGGATTGCTCAATCGTGTGATGCCCGCCGACCAGCAGCCGGCGAAGAACGAATCACTCACCTCGACAACCACAGGAGCCTGACATGGCAATGGATTTCGAAGACATGTTGACCAAGATCAAGGACCGTCAGTGGGCATTGGCCGACATCGATTGGGACGGCCCGGGAGCCGAGACCATCAGCCCCGAACTGCACGCCAAACTCAAGCCCTTCATGTCCGATCTGATGTGGATCGAGAACGTGGGCGCTCGCGGATTCGCGGCGATGGCGCTCAAGGCTCCGAACGAGACGCTGGCAGAGATCTACCGCTACTTCCACGCCGAAGAACAGAAGCACGCCAACGCCGAGCTCGCGCTCATGCGGCGCTGGGGCATGCTCGACGGCGATCAGATGCCCGAGCCGAACATCAACGTCAAGCTCGTCATCGACTGGCTCGACAAGCATTCCGACGGGCTGTCTCTGACCGTGCTGGGCACCGTCATACCGATGCTCGAGGTGGCGCTGGACGGCGCGCTGGTGAAGTTCATCATGGACGAGATCGACGATCCGGTGTGTCAGGCAGTGTTCAAGAAGATCAACTCCGACGAATCTCGCCATCTGGCGGTCGATTTCGCGGTCATCGAATTGCTCGGGCATTCCCGGATGCGCAAGCTGGTGGTCGAGACCATCGGTGCGTGGATGAATCCGGCCCTCATAGTCGGATTGCTGCGATACATCCCACTGCTGAACAAGATGCGCGACAACATCGTCGAGATGGGTGTCGACGAGGAGCGGCTCTACACCGCGATGAAGCGATTCCGCAGTGTGGGGGAGCGTAGCCCCGAGGCGCTTCGCGTGCCGATGTATCGATTTGTGCAGTGGCACAGCAGCATCGTCATCAACCGCAAGCACCCGTACCACCGCCTCGCGGACGGCCTGGTGAAGCTCACTCGCCGGTACCCGACCAAGACTCTCAATTCCGAGCCCACCTGGGCCAAGGAACTGACTTACGAGCCCGTCGCATGAGCGAGTTCGACGTGCGCGAAGGTGTACTAGACGCCGTGATCGTCGGTGCGGGATTCGCTGGAATCGGTACCGCTATCCGACTGCGCAACAGTGGAATCGAGAACTTCGCCATCCTCGAACGCGGCAGCGCCGTCGGCGGAACCTGGCGCGACAACACCTATCCGGGCGCAGCCTGCGACATACCGTCGAGGTTGTATTCGTACAGTTTCGCGCCCAATCCCAACTGGTCTCACACCTACTCCGGTAGCGGTGAGATTCTCGACTACATCCACACGATGGTGGGTGAGTTCGACATAGAGTCGCGTATTCGATTCGGACACAACGTAGTCGACATAACCTGGAACGAGGCGGCCGGGCATTGGCACCTGAGCATCGACGGGTGCGCCGATGTTCGGGCGCGCACGGTGGTGATGGCGTCGGGTCCACTTGCCAATGCGAGCCTGCCGAACATTCGCGGCATCGACACCTACGAGGGGCACAAGATCCACAGTGCTCGGTGGGATCACGACTACGACTTCGAGGGTAAGAAGGTCGCGGTCGTGGGAACCGGGGCGAGCGCGGTGCAGATCGTTCCCGAACTGGTGAAGATCGCCGATACGGTCAAGGTGTTCCAACGCACGCCGGGTTGGACGCTGCCCAGAATCAATCGAAAGGTGCAGGCAGGCACCAAGCGTCGATACGCCCGGTACCCGCAGACGCAGACCCTGGCGCGTTCGCTGTGGTTCTGGGGGCACGAGTCCGTTGCCCTCGGTGTCGTGTGGAAGACCCCGTTGACGCGCATCGTCGAACTGGTCGGGCGCGCGCATCTGCGTCAGCAAGTTCGCGATCCGTGGCTGCGGCGACAGCTGACACCTCGGTTCCGGGCCGGGTGCAAGCGACTGTTGATGACCAGCGACTACTACCCGGCCCTGCAGAAGCCGAACTGCACGTTGGTGACCTGGCCGATCGCGACGTTCTCGCCCAAAGGCATTCGGACCGTGGAAGGCGTCGAGCATCAGTTCGATGCCATCGTCTTTGCGACGGGGTTCGACGTGTCCAACACCGGGACCCCCATTCCGATCACCGGACGCGACAGCCGTGTGCTGGCCGACGAATGGAGCGCGGGAGCCAAGGCGTACAAGAGTATTGCGGTCTCGGGCTATCCGAACATGTACTTCACCTTCGGCCCCAACTCCGGCCCGGGGCACAGTTCGGCGTTGGTGTACATGGAGGCGCAGATCGACTACATCGTCGAGGCGATCTCTCTGGTTCTCGACGGAGATCTGCACAGTGCCGATGTGCGCCAGGACGTCCAGGATGCCTACAACGCGGACATGCAGCGCAAGCTGACCAAGACGACCTGGAATTCCGGTTGCAGCAGTTGGTATCTCACCGAGGACGGCTTCAATGCCACCATGTTCCCGGGTTTCGCCACCCAGTACGTCAACCAACTCACAGGTGTCGAACAGGGCGACTTCACCATGGTTCCGCGCCGCGTCGACCTGCCGCGGGAACCGGCACGGGCCGTCGCCCACTCCTGAATCGCTCGAAAGCACGCTTGTCGTTGCGATGACGTTCGGATCCGGCTCCCCCTTCTGCCGCGTGGTCGACGTATATCCTGAGGGTCGACGCGCGGCGGAGGGAGGGAGCTCGGTGGAATATCGAATCGACGACTTGGCCCGAGAGGCCAAGACGACCACTCGCAACGTGCGGGCGTACCAAGAACGAGGCCTCCTTCCGCCGCCCACGCTCCGAGGACGAGTCGGTATCTACGGTGACGATCACCTGACTCGGTTGAAAGTGATCGACTCGCTGCTCCAACGGGGTTTCACCTCGGCCCACATCGCGGACTTCCTCTCGGGTTGGGAGCAGGGCAAGGACCTGGAGGAAATCCTTGGCCTGCAGGAAATCGTGACTCGCAAGTGGTCCTCCGCCGAGACCACGGTCATTCCCGTCGAATTGATCGCTCAATTTCTCGGTGAGGACAACGACGAGATCGTTGCCCGACTGATCGAGGCGAAACTGATCGTGATCGACGGGGATCAGGCCGAGATCCTCGACCCCACTCTCCTCGAGGTGTTCGTCGATCTGAGCCAGTACGGCTTCACCCTCGAACAACTGCTCGACCAGCACGAGCGAACCGCCTCGAAGATGAACGCCATTGCCGAGTCGATGGTGGGGAGCGTGACCGACCACCTGATCGCGCAACACGGTCCGGGTTGGCTTCCAGAGTCGGGGGAGGTGGCCGAGACGACCGAGATGTTCGAGAAGATGCGCAGCCTGGCGATGAAATCTGCGCAGGCAGAGCTGGCTCGCGCCCTCGACCGCGTGCAGGAACAGGCGCTGAGTGACTATCTGTCGCAGACGCTGTCCAGCCGGAACGACTGACGGTGGTTTGAAGACTGCGACAATCGGACATACCTGGCACCCGACAGCCGAACGGCGGCTGACCGCCTAAGGGGGCACCATGAGGTTCGTAACGTTGATCGTTCTCGTCTGGCTGATCATCGGCGCATTCGCGTCGTACCAGCGCGGAGATTTCGAGAGCGCACCCGACAACTGCGCAGGCGCGGGCACCATCGCCCTGACCGTTGTCGCAGGACCGCTCAACTACTTCGGCGTCAACCCCGAGGTCACCGATTGCAACGTCACGGTCCCGCAACCGAGTGAGTGATTCGAGTCTCTGACCGCGCGTACACGGAACACCTTCCCTAACCTGGTGAGGTGTTCCGTGGACGCTTGTTGCTGCTTCTCGCCTTCGCGATCCCGGTTGTATTGGTGTCGCTGGTGGGCGTCGGCGGATACGTCGCGTTCACCAAAGCCCGAGTCGATCCGCTGACCACCGCCGATGCCATTGTGGTACTTGGCGGCGAGCACGACGGCCGCGAGGCCTACGGCATTTCTCTTGCCCAGCAGGGTCTGGCGAAGACGGTGGTGCTGTCCGATCCCTACGGAGCCGGCGACCCCACCATGAAGAAGTACTGCGCGGCTTCCACGACGGAGTTCGAGGTGTTGTGTATTCCGCCGTTGCCGTCGACCACACGCGGTGAGGCGATGTTCACCGAGGATCTTGCCCGCGAGCGCGGGTGGAACCACGTCGTCGTCGTCACGTGGCGCTACCACCTACCCCGCGCCCGGTACATATTCGACCAGTGCTTCGACGGCACCGTCACGATGCGTCCGACGCCACGCGCCTACGACTTCTCCCTCGTCGAGTGGGAGTTCACGTACCTCTACCAGATAGCGGGGTTCGTCAAGGCCGGCGCGCAGGGGTCGTGCGAGAACTCGGCGAGCGACTGAGCCAGGTGCGGTGTCAGACGATCTTGTAGTAGAGCGTGACGCCTGACTTCCAGGCCAGGAATCCGAACATCGCCGCAGCAATACCTCCCACGACATTCGCGACGAAAAAGGTTGCCGCGCTCCGATACCGACGCCGTCGGGCGAGTCCGATCGTGACCGATGCCAGTGCCGCCATCGGAGCCACCGAGGCCAGGAAGCCGACGCCGATCGCAGATCGCAGAGCGTCCGGTGGATCGATCGCGAACACCAGCCCCAGCGCTGCACTTGCCGTCAGATTCACCGCGGACAACCGGCGGTGAGACGTGATCGCGAACGAGAACACGAACTGGAGGAGTGCTGCCAGTCCGCCGCCGACGGCCACAAGAACGATGGTCGTCATCGGCTGCCCGGTTTTGTGGCAGGAGTGGAGCCTGCGGAACGACTCGGTCTTGTTATCGCTGCCCCGATGGCCATGGCGATCAACGCGACCACGGGAGTGGCCACGAGGTAGACCACCGAATTCCATGCACCGCGGTGCGTCACCGCCTGGAGCGCGTACAGGCCGAAGGTGGTGAACCCGCATGCCAGCCCGAACACTCCGGCTCGGGCAACCGGGGCCGATCGTCCCGACAGATAACCCAGGGCGGCTCCGACGACAAGGCAACCGAACACATCGACGCCGAATGTGCTCATCAACAGCCACCGCGGCGTCACGCGCCACGTCCAGACCTCGTACCGCATCGCCGCGCCGACTGCACCGCCGACAGTGACCGCGAGGTACTCACCGATCGATCGACGACGGTCCGCGCCCTGCAGTCCCTCGATCACCGAAGCGAGCCTAATGGGAGTCGGGCAACTCGGCCGAGCGAAGACAGTCGGCCGGGGTGGGCCAGGGTAAAGTCGCCGTGTGACTGCGGACGACATGGGTGGCCTGGGGCCCCAGCACTTCGATGTGATCGTGGAATGGCGTGATCAGGATGTGGTTCTGGCCGTGTCCGGTGAACTGGATCTGGTGACTGCTCCGGACTTGTCCGAGTCGGTTGCTCTCGTGCTCGAGAAGTCGCCGACGGCGGTGGTGATCGATCTCAGCAACGTGGGATTTCTCGCATCCGCCGGTATGTCTCTGTTGGCGTCCACGCATCAGCAACTCGGCGGCGAGGCCGGGTTCGCGGTGGTCGCAGAGGGTCCGGCCACCGGTCGTCCACTCACTCTGGTCGGTCTGGACGAGGTGTTCGGAATCTATGCAACGGTCGACGAAGCATTCGTTGCACTTCGTAAGGGTAAATCCTGAACTTTTGGGTAGACGGGATTCATGATGGCGACACTCTCCGGAGGTGACGACTCACGTACCGACAGTTCGATCTCGACGGCAGGCGCGCGAATGGAAGAACTGCTGTTCACCGGCGAGCCTGCCGACGCTGATCGAGCGTCGGGCATTCGTCGTGAGCTCGGTGAGTGGTTGGACAGCGTTGGCGTCGATCCGGATCGGGCTTACGACGTGGTGTTGGCGACGTACGAGGCGATAGCGAACAGCGTGGAGCACGCCTACCGTGACCACTCCGACCGTGGGACTCTCGACATTCGAGTGCTGTGTGCGGCGGAGGGTCGTATCGACGTGAAGGTGGTCGATCGTGGGGATTGGGCGTCGCACAACTCCGATCCCAATCGCGGACGTGGCGTCCCGTTGATGCGGGCATTGGCCGACACGGCGGCGGTCACCTCGGATCAGAACGGCACGACGGTACACATGATCTGGGATGCGATCAGTAGTTCCTGATTTCTGCGGCACACTGGTGGCATGGTCGACGTGGACATCGCTACAGCAGACAAGAAGAAGTTAACCCTCCCCAACCTCAGAGTGTTGTGGCTGTTCATCGCGCCACATCGTCGCACTCTCTTCTTGGGTATGATCCTCGGCTTGATCGGCACCGGAACCGCCTTGGCCACGCCGATGGTCGCGAAGGGTGTGCTCGACGGCCTGGGCACCGACAGATCTCTCGTGCCGCCCGTGCTGATTCTCGTGGCTCTCCTGGTCGTGGGGTCGACTGTTCTCTACTTTCAATGGATCGTCTTGGGCGTACTCGCCGAACGAGTCGTGCTCGACGCCCGCAAATCCATCGTCCGTAAATACTTCGGCGCGACGGTGGGGAGTCTCGGCACTCGGCCCACCGGTGAGCTCGTCACCCGGGTCACCTCGGACACCGTGCTGCTGCGTGAGGCGGCGTCGAATGCGCTGGTCAGCATAGTCAACAGCCTGGTGGGTCTGGTGGGCGCGTTGATCCTGATGGCGGTACTCGACTTGGTTCTGCTCGGCGCGATTGCGTCGGCCATCATCGCGATCATCATCTTGTTCTCGCGGCTCATGCCGCCGATTGCCGTTGCGCAGCGCCAATCCCAGGAGGCCGTGGGCAGGCTGGGCGGAATTCTCGACGGTACGTTGCGCGCGATTCGGACCGTCAAGTCGAGTCGGGCCGAGATGCGCGAATCGGAACGGGTCATCACCGAGGCACGGACCTCGGCGCAGTTCAGTGTGCGAGCGGTCAAGATCTCTGCGCTGGCCTCGACCTTCGCGGGTGCGGGAGTGCAGCTCGCCATCATCGGCATTCTCGGTCTCGGCGGATATCGCGTCAGCATCGGTGCCCTCGCAATCTCGAGTCTGATCGCATTCCTCCTCTACGCTTTCCAGGTGATCGGCCCGGTTCAGACGCTGGCGACCAACATCACCGCCCTTCAGGCCGGCATGGCCGCGGCTGCACGTATCCGTCAGATCGACGACCTGATCGTGGAGGTGGGCGTGGAAGGTACGGGGCCGGCACCCTTTGCGGGGGACACCGATGCTCCGGCACTCGAATTTCGCAGCGTCACAGCGCGGTACGCGCCCGGCCGAAACCCCGCAGTGCGCAGTATCGACCTCGAGGTTCCGGCCCGCGGACACACCGCGATCGTCGGCCCGTCGGGTGCAGGCAAGACCAGCGTGTTCTCACTGATCCTGCGCTTCCTCTCGCCCGAGAGCGGTGAAATTCGCTTGGGCGGCACGCCTTACGGACAACTGACCATCGACGAGGTGCGTTCCCGGTTGTCCTACGTGGAGCAGGAGACACCGGTCATTCCCGGCTCGGTCCGCGAAAACCTGCTGTTCAGCCATCCCGATGCTTCAGAGGATGACATCTGGGCGGCGCTGAAGTCGGTTCACCTGGACAAGACCATCCGAGAGTTGGACGACGGTTTGGACACCGATCTGATCGGTTCTACCGTTTCGGGTGGGCAGCGGCAGCGAATTGCGTTGGCTCGAGCCATCGTTCGTCGCCCGAAGATTCTTCTGCTCGATGAGGCCACGGCCCAGGTGGACGGACGTACCGAGGCTGCCATTCACGAGGTGATCAGGTCGATCGCCGCAGATTCCGCTGTCGTCACCATCGCGCACCGCCTCTCGACCGTGTTGGACGCCGATACGATTCTGGTGATGGAGGACGGGGTGGTTCGAGCGCGCGGCACTCACCAGGAGCTGATGGGCAGAGACGACCTGTACCGAGAACTGGTAGCGGCGTTGCGGATCGGCGACAACTCCGAGCTGAACACGGCCATCTGACCGCCTCGAGGTGAGGGCTGTCCCTACCGTCCGGATCTGGTGGTGGTGGCCTCGTCCGCGTCGCTTTCGGGCTCGGTCGAGGTGGTCGTTCGGTCGGCGCCGGTGGTGGTGCGGCGCGAGCTCCGCGTCGTCGTCTCGGACCGATCCGGAGTGGTCGTCGTGGGACGAGCGGTGGTGGGCACCGCAACCTGCCACGTGGGGGACGGGGGCACGACGACGATCGTCGAGCTCGGTGACGCCACCACCGAGCTCAGGTTGTCCGACTTCAGTGCGGGTGGACGCACGGTCTGGTTCGTATCGTCGAACGCGCCGCCCAGAGCACCGATGGTCAATCCGACGGCGATGGCCACTCCCGCGCTTGCCACTGCTGCCAACGCGATGACCTTGTCGCGCATGCACAGACCCTAACGCCGTGGCCGAACCCGGATGGTCGGCAATGATGCGAGAACGTTACCTCAGCGAGCGAAGCGATGAGGGATGGACGTTCATTGCGGCGTCAACCGCAGCACGGTGGGTAACGCCTCCGCGATCAGTTCTCCGGCCAGCTCGTACTCCGAGGTCTCGCGGCGGTACGGATCTCCGATGTCCAGCGTGTCGACCCGATGAACCGCCCGCGCACCCGCGAGCGTCGCAATCGAGTGTGCGCCCGACGCAGCGGCCAAGCCGGATGCTTCGAGGAGGGTGAACGTACGACGCATCTGCCGCGGCGCGAGGGCCAGAACGGCGTCGCGATGGGCCGCCGTCATCGTCAGGACCAGGTCTGCGTCGGCAGCGATCGCCGGTGTGAGGCGTCGGGCAACAAAACCGTCGGGATCGCCGCCGAGCTGAGTCAGCACCATCGCGGCCGTCGGGTCCATGGCGTGACCGGTCAAACCCTGGGTTCCGGCGCTGCTCGCGACCACGTCGAACCCGCCTTCGTGGGCGAATGCGGCAGCGAGTCGCTCGGCTGTTGGAGATCGGCAGATGTTCCCGGTGCAGACGAACAGAACGCGCATGCGGCAACTGTAATGGTGTGGTCTACGCGAGATGTCGCGTCCACTGGGGCGCAGTCGCGGGACGCGCTACAGTGTGCCTTTGGGGGGATCGAGACTGGTTCGTGATACCGGGTCTCGGCGTGTGTTCACGGGGAATTCGACAAGAGGCGGGTAATGACCGAAGTTCTCGGTGTGTCGGTGGGGGCCAGTGCGGTGCGCATGGCTCGCCCTGACGTGCGCCCGCAGAATTCGGGTCGTCTGGGTTTTCACCACGACACCGTCGACGCCTACTGGGACCGGGCCGAGGAGTTGGCGGCCGAGTCGATCGGGGTGGTGCTCTCGCAATCGGGCAACGGCGGCCCCGTGCAGGCGACCGGAGTTGCGTACCGCGACCAGCAGCAGTTCGGTGAGATCCAGCAAGCGATGGCGAGTCAGCGGCTCTACAACTATCGGCTGGTGCCCGAGGCGCGTGCGGCGTTGCAGTACCTGGAGGCGTCGGGCGAACTGGGCCACTTCGGCACGATCGGTCTCTACGACCTCGGCAGCTCCGGGTTGACGATCAGCGTCATCGACCGGGGCACCGGCCAGGTACTGCTCGCCGAGCGCACCATCGACATCAGCGGGGACGACTTCGATCGGCTCATCTCGGACAACCAGCTCGCCAAGCAAGGCGTCGACATTGCCGACAACCAGGAACTGAGCCAGTTCACTGCACGTTGCCGCGTGGCCAAGGAGCAGCTCTCGACCAGTGGCGCGGTGTGCCTGCCGGGCGACGGCGGCGTCATTCTGATCTCACGCGAGGCGTTCGAGTCGCTGGTGACCGTTCCGATCGAGTACTCGGCGCGGTTGGTGCGCGACGTCATCGGGCGGTCACCCAAACACGTCGACGCCCTCGTCCTCATCGGCGGCGGAGCACGTATTCCACTGGTGGAGTCGATCCTCAGCGCGTGGATCGGCCTTCCGGTCATCACCCCGGCGGATCCGGAATCCGTCGCTGCCCGCGGCGCGGCACTGCTCGCGACTCCGGTGGCCGACGCGCCGCGTCAGCCGACTCCGCCTCCAGTCGTTCGGCAGTCCTCGTCCGAGCCTGCATCGTTGTCCGGAGCTCCGGACTGGTTGAGCCCCGAACCCGCCGACAAGCCGATCGACTCCAAGCGAAAGGTCCGCGGCGCGGTCCTCGTCGCGGGTGGTCTCGTTGCCGTCGCCGCGCTGGGGTTGTCTCTCGGGTACGGCGGTAGTTCGACGCAACCGACGAGCGCTCCCGCAGAAACGACTGCCCCGATCACGGCGGTGCCCACCACGCCGAGAACGACGGTCCCGCCCACCAGTGCGCCGCCCACCACCACCACCGTGCCGCCCACTACGGAGGCCGCGCAGGCTCCCGCACGCACCTATTCGGAGCCGGAGTACGTGCCGCCTGCTGCGCCTGCACCTGCTCCGCCGCCGCTGATCCCCGGCCTTCCGCAGATTCAGCTGCCGCAGATCCAGTTGCCGCCGCCACCGGTCTTCCAGTTGCCGCGCTTCTAGCCCGCTTTCGCCGTCGGCCCGGTTCAGGGCAGCTGCAACTCGGCAAGAACCGCCAGGTGATCGCTATCGGGGATCGCGAGCGGCTGGACCGACAGAGCACGAACGGTCTCGCTCGTCACGACATGGTCCAGGCGTGCCAGTGGGCGCTCCGAAGGGAACGTGCGGAACAGGCCCGCGCCCGCTGCGTCGGCCGCGTCGGAGAACGGAGACGACGCCAACGTTCGGAACTGCCGGTGATCGTTGGTGGCGTTGAAGTCTCCGGCAATGATGGCGGTGTCCTGGTAGGTCTCCATGATCGACCGCATCCTGGCCAGGTCGGCATCCCATTCGGTGGTGTGCCGGGGCGTTGCCGGCGACATCGCATGGAACGAGACGAGGGTCAGATCCTGCCCGTCGACGGTGGTTCGTGCCTGTACCGGTACGAAGCCGAAGTTGTCGAGACGGGTGCCCTCGGTCAGGGGGGTGCGGCTCCACAGACCGGTGCCGTCGGCCACCGGCAACGCAGCGGTGAAGGAGAACGGGAGTAGTTGGTCGATACCCGCCGCCTGCAGATCGGTCACTTCCTCGGGCGTCAGTTCCTGGACGGCGAGGATGTCCACGTCGTTGTCACGTACGGCGTCGACGATGGCGGCAGCGTCGGCGTCCCCGTGCGCGACGTTGACGGTCAACACAGACAGCTCGGGGCCGGAGTTGTCCGGCCCGTCGGCCAAAAACATCGGCACTTGTACTCCGACGACAGCGATGGTGAGCACCACAGCGACTGCCGACCCGATGCGGGCGCGGGAAGCGGCGAAGAGGATCACTGCGGCGAGCGAAGCCGCGCCGAGATAGGGAGCTCCGACCACCAGTGCGACAAAGGTGATCTCGGTCACACCCACCTGCCGGACGGCGAACACCCCGAGGGTCGCGGCGACGAGAGCCCAGCCGACGACCTGCGCCGCGGTGCGAATGAAACGGCGCATCGCCGCGGTACCTCCTGTTGCGTGCCCGAGTTGGGCATGGATGTGTCCGGCGTTGTCTACACTCGCCATGTGCCCAGCTCAGAGCCGATATGCAAGTGCCATCACGAACAAGCTGCGCACCGGCATTACCGGCGTGGAACCGACTGTTCGCTGTGTGACTGCCCGCGTTTTCGGGGTCCTGTACCGGTTCTGTCGAGATGGTGGCCCAGAAAGTAGTTCGCTGGACGAAAACAATCCTACCGTCCGATCCTGTGCGAATAATAAATCCAGTCGATAGGATTGGGGTCTTGGATACAGGCAATACGGACAAATGCGGCTCGGGGACCGTCCGACATTAGATCCGGTAGGAGAGGCGTCATGTCGAACGATGCAGTGCTGGACAGGCTCGGAACCGGATTGCGGGTCCTCGAGCTGGACCCCATCACGTACCGACCGCACCCGATACACAATCACGACCGCATCTGGACCGAAACCAACTGTTACGTCGATCTCTGGATAGAGGTACTGCATTCTCTCGGCGCGGATCCCACTCCCGCTCTGGCGTTCGTGCTCAGTGCCGGGTGCGACGGCAGGCAATGGGACTTCGTGAAGATCTTGCCCGAGGACCTGCGCACTCTGTACGGCATCGACGTGGCCGAGATGAACGTATGGCGGCCCGTGCTCGAGCATGTGGTCGAGGGCCTGAACGACGGCATCCACGTCACCGTCGAGGTCGACGGCTTCTGGCTGCCCGACACTGCAGGCACCAGCTACCGAAACCAGCACACCAAGACCACCATCGTGCCGAACCTCGTCAACCGGGAGGACAAGGTGATGGGGTACTTCCACAATCGTGGGTACTTCGACCTCACCGGGGCCGACTTCGACGGGATATTCAACCTTGCTCCCGAACCGCATGCCGAGGTGTTGCTGCCCTACGTCGAGCGGATCCGAGTGGACTCTGCGGTGCTCGACGCCGGATTCGGTGATCGAGACCTCGGCGTCGCTCGCGCGCACCTGGCACGGCGGGCACCGGGAAACCCGGTGGATGCACTTGCCCGGCGCATCATGGCCGACATTCCGCTCGTCCAAACCGCCGGGTCCGACGCCTTCCACCTGTGGTCGTTCGGACTGCTCCGCCAATTCGGAGCCACCGCGGAGCTCGCGGCGAATTATGTGGAGTACCTCGACGGCCGTGGCGCAACGGGTGCTGCCGCGGCAGCGCCGCACTTCCGCGATGCCGCCTCCGGTGCCAAAGCCGTGCAGTTCCGAATGGCACGCGCCGCACGCGGCCGGGACGTCGTGCTCGACGAGCCGCTGATCGAGATGAGCAAGAACTGGGCGGTAGCCATGGATCTCGTTGCAGGTGCCGTGGGCACGTGATCGATCTGCTCGACGACGCTCGGTGGCGGCTGGCCCGAACCGACGCCGGTTCCGTTCTCGACCCCGGTGATCTACCCGCCGATCTCGACTGGATCGACGCGGAGGTGCCCGGCACGGTGGCGTCGGCCCTCGGCGGGTCGCTTTCTGCAGTGAACCCGGACGATCACGACTGGTGGTTCGTCGCGGACGTCTCCACCGCCGACCACCGCCGGGTACGAGTGACGTTCGGCGGCATCGCCACTCGGGCCCAGATCTGGATCGACGGCGACCACCGTCGAACGGTGACGTCTATGTTCGTTCCCGAGATCGTCGATGTGACCGAATGCGGCCCGACGGTCCGCATTGCCCTGCACGTCGAATCGCTTGTTGCGCAGCTGAAGTCCCGACGTCCACGAGGGCGATGGCGATCGTCGTTGATCGCAGCACAAGGGCTTCGGCACGAGCGCACGACGATGCTCGGCCGGGCACCCGTGTACGGTCCGCTGCCGATCGCCGTCGGACCGTGGCGGCCGGTGTCGATGACGCCGATTCCCGACATTCGTCGCAGCGAACTGTCGACGGCTGTTTCCGGCACCGACGGCATCGTGGTTCTGCGCGCTGAGCTGGGTTCCCCGGGTGTGGCTCGAATTTTGATCGACGACAACATGTCTTCGGTTCACACAGTCGAGCTCGGCACGGTGGCGCACATCGATTCGACTCTGACGCTGCCGGATGTCGAACTGTGGTGGCCGCACACGCACGGCCGACCGCGAACGTACCGGGTGGCGCTCGAGATCGACGGCACCGTTCATCGCATGGGGGTTGTCGGATTTCGTACGGTGGAGCTGGACCGCACCGCGGGCGGCGCGCAACTCGTGGTCAACGGAGAGGATGTGTTCTGCCGAGGTGGGACGTGGACGCCGCTGAATCCGGTGCGGTTGTGGTCCTCGGAGGCAGACCTGCGTGCCGCGCTCGAACAGCTCCGATCCGCGGGTCTGAACATGGTGCGGGTGGTCGGCACCTTGGTGTACGAGCAGCCCGAATTCTGGTCGCTGTGTGCAGAACTGGGCATCATGGTGTGGCAGGACCTCATGTTCGGCACCGTCGATCCGCCCACCGACGAGACCTTCACGGCGTCGGTCGCCCGCGAGCTCGATGCGTTTGCCGATGCCGTGTCGGCCAACCCGGCGCTGATGGTCGTCAGCGGCGGAAGCGAGACGCAGCAGCAACCGACGATGCTGGGGCTTGCCGCCGAGGACCAGCGAATGGCGATGTTGGACAGTGTTGTTCCCGATTTTCTGACAGATCGCCTGCCCGCGGTGGCGTATGTGACATCGAGCCCGTCCAGTGTGCAGGGCGAATTGCATACGCATGTGGGTGACGGTATCGCCCACTACTTCGGTGTCGGCGGATATCTCCGTCCGTTGTCCGATATCCGCACTGCCGGTGTACGTTTCGCGGCAGAATGTCTGGCTTTCGCCGTTCCCCCGGAACGGTCGTCGGTGGAGAAGTTCTTCGGGTCGGCAGCAGTGGCCGGCCACCACCCGGAATGGAAGACTGCCGTTCCACGCGATCGTGGCTCGTCCTGGGATTTCGAGGATGTGCGAGATCACTACGTGCGCAACATCTTCGGTGTCGACCCGCATCTGATTCGCCGCGACGACGCCGAGTTGTATCTCGATTACGGCAGGGCCGCGACGGTCGAGGCGTTCACCGAAGCGTTCGGCCACTGGCGTCGGGCATCCTCGGGGTGCGCCGGTGCCCTGGTGCTGACGTTGCGGGATACGGTTCCCGGCGCCGGCTGGGGGATAGTCGATATCGCCGGTGTGCCGAAAGCGCCCTTCTACGCCTTGGCGCGGGCAAGTGCGCCGATGGCGCTACTGCTGTCCGACAACGGACTCGACGGTTACTCGGTGGAATTGGTCAACGACGGTCCGGCGCGTACAGGCACGGTTCGAGTGGTGCTCCACGCCTCTCGGGGCAGTCACGAATTCGAGCAGTCGGTGAAGGTGGGCACGAATTCCTCTGTCGCGCTGACGGTGGACTCCATCGTCGGCACGTTCACCGACGTCAATCATGCTTACCGCTTCGGCGCTCGAACCTACTCCGCCGTCACCGCCGCATTCCTGGACGACAGTGGGGTGGAGGTGACGCGAACCACCGTTCTCGTCGGCCCGCAGACCCGGCAGAACACTGTGGGGTTGTCCGCCGAGGTGACCGAGACGGGCTCCGGTACATGGGAGTTGACGGTTCGATCCGAATGGCCGGCGCAGTACGTCTGTGTCGACATCGACGACTTCCAAGTGTCGGACTCGTGGTTCCACCTGGCACCGAACGAACCCCGGACGTTGACTCTCGTCGGTAGTGGAGCGGGTGCGCCACGTGGGCATGTGCGTGCACTCAACTCCGTGGAGCGGGCCGCGGTGGCACCGAAGGTCGTGAGCGGCTTGGGTCATGGACTGAACTCGTAGTGGGCTACGAAGTTTCGTGCACGTGCCGCTAGCGGCTCGTGCTGAGTTTTCCTCGGGCATAGCCGATTCCGGCCGCGCCGACGCTTGCCACCACGGCCATCGCACCCCAGGCACGCACCGGATTGCCGCGGGCAGCGGCACTGGTTTCGCGACCGACTGCGCGAGGCAGGATCTTGGCGGTGTAGGCACGCTCCGAGGACAGGGCGTCCTCGGCCCCGATCAAGCGGGCGATAGCTGCCTTCGAGACGCCCTCGGCGTAGCTGCGAGTGATGAGGTAACGCGGACGAGTGCGGTCTGCGCTGACCGTGTGATCGACGACGATCGAGGGATCGAAGACGATCTGGGCATCAGGATGTGTCTGACGGAGACGGATGCATAGTTCCGTCTCTTCGCAGCCGAGCGGAACACGACCGATTCGGCCGATGCCGGAGACGAAACCGCCGAGTGCGACGATCGGTTCACGGCGGAACGACATGTTCGCGCCCATGAGATTGCGGACCTGAGCGGTTTCCGTTGGCTGCCCGCGGTAGGTGCACCCGACGACCCAATCGAGTTCGCCGGGTTCACCCACTACCTCGGCCGGTAAGAAGGCTGGACGTTTGTCCGGCCATACCGGGTATGCAGAGCCCCCAACGGCGTACACGGCATCGTCCGAGTAATGGGACAGAATGGCTCCGAGCCACCCTGTGGTGCGCGGTGACGCGTCGTCGTCCAGGAAGACGACGATGTCACCGGTAGCGAGATCCAATGACGTGTTGCGCGCACCGGACAAGCCGCGCGGTTGGTTGTTCTCCACCACGTTCACGGTGTGGTGCAGCGGCAAGAACTCCTCGCGTGCGCGCTCGGCCAGCTGTGCGTTGTGATCGATGACGACGATCAATTCGTCGGCCGGCACGGCCTGGTCGACGACGGCACGCACGGCGGCCCGAAGTTCGGACCACCGAGCCAACGTATACGCGCAGATGACGACCGAGGAAGTCGGCAGACTCACGCGGTCCTCTCGCGCAGTTCGAGAACCTCGTTGTACGACTCCAGGGCCTCGAACTCGAGATCCATGTCGGTACGAGCATCGATCGACTCACGCAACGGGCGAACGATGGACTTGCGCTTGATGCGGCGAGCCCGCATGCGCTCGGTCATCAGCGTGCGCAGCACTCGGAAGCCGTCGGAGAAGGTGCGCAGGTTGCTCTGGCCGTAGATCCGGGCCAGCTCGACGCTCGGCACCTCTTCGATACGAACGGAAGCCTCGGCGAAGCGGCAGTTGATGATGGTCTCGATCTCGAAGCCGTCGCCCCAGAGCATCATGCCCTCGGCTCCGGGCTGATCGACTACGGGCAGATCCAGCACCGGCACCAGGTCGCGCCAGAAGGCGTTGTAGCCATAGCAGAGGTCGGAGAAGCGGGTTCCGAACAACGTGTTCGCCACCAGGTGCAGGCCGCCGTTGCCGGCGCGACGCAGCGGCGTGATGTCGTGGCTGCCGCCACCCTCGCAGAACCGACTGCCCTTGGCGAAGTCGGCACCGGCGGTCAGGGCCTCGACGAAGCGCGGGATCTCGGCAGCGTCGGCCGAACCGTCGGCGTCGAACATGACGATGATGTCGCCGGTGGCGGCCTCGAAGCCACAGGCAAGCGCGTTGCCCTTGCCCTTGCGGGTCTGCTTGATGATGCGGATGTCGCCGCGGATCTCGCGAGCGGCGTCGATGGTGCCGTCGACGGATCCACCGTCGACGAGCACGAGCTCGTAGTCGTGGGAGAGCAGGGGGAGGACATGGCGAAGGTTCGCGGCCTCGTTGAGCGTCGGGATGACGACACTGACGCGGGGATTTTGACTGTTCAACATATCCATTCCACATGGGTCGAGTGCGATGGGCAGATGTCTCCGAACTCCGTGAAACGACCCCCGCCGCATCCACAGACAGTGTCCCGACGCTCGTTGTGAAGCGTGAGAACCTGTTTCCATTGACTGAAACTAAGCTTAAAAGAAGCTACGAGTTTGTCAAGCTGCAAACAAACCAACTGCGAGATTGTTTGGAGACGCTCGTCATAGTTTGCGACTCGGCTACCGGGATCGGTACTGGTAGACGATCGTGTCGGCATCTTGGTACCGCACCGACCACGCCGAGTTGGTGCGCAGCCACTGCCGGAAACGGTTCACGGCGTCGTCGGGAACGAACCCGTAATAGTGCATCGCTTCGAGCGACTGCCGAGTCAACACCATGTACGTCGGCGTATCGCTGATCGACGCGTTGTAGTCGATCTGGCCGAGCTTCTCCGGCGTCGGAAATCCCTGCATGTACTCGGGGCCGAGAGCGTACAGAGGAACGTCCCAGTAGTCGTTGGCCTCGGTCAGCCGGCCGTAGTCCGATGTCGACCGAGCCGGGTAGCCCGAGGAGTAGAGCATCGTGACGGCGGTGCCGGAGGGCGACTGCGCGGCCACCGCGCGGGCGTCGTCGATCTGGTCACGATGCTCGAGCACGATCGGCCACAGTCCGAAATACGCCTGTAGGCCGAGCACAGCCGAACCGATCGCGCCGGCGGTGGCGACCGCGACCGCGGTGCGGGCGGTGAGCCTGCGGGCCCGCGACGGCCGGTCCTGAGACGGCTGGCGGTCGAACAAGGCGAGGAACATCGGCGTGATCAACAGGACGCACCCGGGGATCGCGTAGAGGTACACCCGGAAGATCGCCTCTCCGCCGTAGCTCTGCCCGGCGAGCAGCATGATCGAACCGAATGCCATCACCATCGGGGCCCAGAACGTCTTCTTGGTACGCCAGGCGTAGATCGCCGAGACGAACGCCAGGCCGAACACCCCGCCGGACAGTGCCCGGCAGACCAGGGACGTGATCTGTTTGCCCAGCACGCCCTCTTCCTGGACGTTGCTCGCCGCGTTCTGAACCGGGTCGAACCCCTGGAAGAGCCCGTACGGTGCCACGATCGGCAATCGCGGATACAGATACCCCAGCAGGATGACGCCGAGCGGAATCATCAGCCACCACGGCTTGGCTCGTCGGGTCACCAGCAGTACACCGGTGACGGCCATCAACCAGTACGGAGTCAGCTGATGCGTCGGCACCAGCGCTGCGAACGGAACGATCGACAGGAATGCCGCGGATCGGGTCAGATGCGAGGACATCAGCAGCGCCAGGAAGCCCACGGCGAGCAGCAGCGCCCAGGCCTGCGGGGAGTAGTAGTCCTGGCCCACCCAGTTGATGACCTCGGCAAGCATCGCGGCGGTGATGGCGGCGCGCTTGGTGAATTTCATGACTCGAGCCAGACCATAGATGCACGCGGCGAGCACCACGTGGATCATCGGCGCGAACACGTGCGCCAGTGAGAGCGTGTCGTAGCCGGTGACGTGCTGGAACCACGCCGAGACGAGGAAGAAGCTGGGCCACTCGCTGTAGATGTCCACCCCGCTCGGGGCCAGCCGATTGAGATCGAGGACGAACTCGGTCACGGCGACGTGCTTGTACGTCCAGTCGTAGATCGGCGCGGACGTGATCAGCGTGACGGTGAATCGTTGCACCACGATGGCCAGGCCGATCGCGACCATCATGGTGCGCAGCTGATTCCGCCGCAGGGCGATCAGGAACGCCGCGATGATCAGGACCATGCACAGCACGAGACCCGGGCCGGTGCCGGCGGTCAGCAACCCGAACTGCGAGTACGTCGCTCGTTCGAGACCGGGCAGCATCGGCAGCCACAGAAAGAAGGCCAGTGCGAGAATCAGGCCGGCAACGTTGCGGCGCAGTGTGTCTCGGTCGGTCAGGACGAACTTGGCCGACGCGATGGCGGCGGCGCGTGAAGTCGGTGAGACGACTGCACGTGAACGCGCGACCCACTCGGGCAGGTCGGGACGACCGTGCTTGCGATACCACAGCACCGACGAGCCGATCAGGGCCAGACACAGCCACAACGTCCACATCCGGGGCGACCAGCGGTATCCCCACATCGCCACCGACACCATCAGTGTCACCACCGAGATGCTCAGAATCGGCAGCGCAGCCGGAACCGCGGTACGGGGGATGCGAACCCACGACAGAATCGCCGCACCCGGTCCGAAGAACAACAGGACCGTGAGCAGTACGACGCGAACGAGCGTCGGCAGCGCGATCATCGAGGCCAGACCGGACCCCGCTGCAAGAACAGCGATGTCGGCATAGCGCAGTCGACTGCCCGCGTGTCGCGTCGTGCCGGCAGCGGTATCGGTTGTGCCGACCGGCCATTCGAAGGTCCAGTCGGACGGGACGAACAGCTTGTGCCGCAGGTCCCCGAGGGACCGGTGGCCGGATTCAGTCGAGGACCGGCTCACGGCTCACCCCCGCCAACGGAGTGCGCTCGCGACCTTCGCGCCTGCTGCGCCGAATGGCCGCGGGGCCCTTGGCGATGGACAACAATTCCATTCGGCCGATGCCGTCGGGCAGGTCGGCAGCAAGATCGTCCGGAGGCGACGCGACCTTGCTCATCTTCGCCGACAACCGAATTGCGCTGCCCAGTCGGCGGACGGCGACCGAGGCTGCCAGTGTCGCAGACCTCCGGTTCGTGGCGACGGTGTACAGCCAGGCGCCGAGGCCGAGGCCGTAACCTCTGGCCTGCACTGCCAAAGCTTCGGAGTCGGCGCGATGCCGGTGCCACACGATGGCCGCGGGCTCGTACACCAGCTTGTCGCCCGCCATCAGCACTCGGAAGAACATGTCGAGGTCCTCACCGCCGTTGGTCGGGGAGCCGACTCCCAACGCTTCGTCGAATCCTCCCAGATCGAACATCCGACCGCGGTCCACTGCGAAATTGGCCCCGGTTCCGTACATTCCGACCTGGAACGGAAACAGCGGTACGTCGGCCGGGGGGTTCTTCAGGTCGTACACCCGCGGCGTCACCGAACTCGCCCACCCGACGCGGCGATCGAAGTACGCCTGCGCCTGAGTGCGGATCTCGCCGCTGGGCACGATTCCGGACACGCACGTCACCCGATCGGCTCGTGCGAAACCGCGCGCGATGCTCTGCAACCACTTCGCATCGACGGCGACATCGTCGTCGGTGAACGCGACGATGGTGTTCCGCGCCGCACGCAAACCCGTGTTCCTCGCCCTCGACAGGCCTGCCGTCGGTTCGGACACGACGCGAATGCGCTTGTCGACCAAGCCTTCGACGTACCGCTGCGTCGCATCGGTCGGCGAGGCGTTGTCGACGACGACCACCTCGAAATCGGGGTACTCCAGAGCGGACACCGATGCGAGCGCGCCCTTCAGGTGATCGACCCGATCCCGGGTGCAGATCACTACCGTGATCGGGGGCAGTGCCTGGCCGGGTTCCGGCAGAGCCTCGGGCACCGGAACCTGCGCGAGAGACATCGCCGCCGTACGGACCTCCGCGGCCGGCACTGCGCCGTCGACGACGTCCAGTTCGACGAAGCCGAGCGGGTCGAGTCCGCGTCGGATCAACAGCCGGGCACGGCGATAGCCGTCGGAATCGTCGAGGGCGAGGGACGTCGGAAGTTCCTGCTCCAGGTCGATGTCACCGATCCACACGGCACCGCCCCATTCGGGAGACTGGAGTCTGGGAAGCGCGGGAGGTAACACGGAGGGGATCCTTTCGGGTGACACACAAGGGCAGGTACAGCAGGTCTCAATCGGTGCGATACCGCACCCAGTCGACGGCCATGGTCGCCGGGAACGGCGTCGAATTGTCGGTGGGCCCGGGCCAGTCGCCGGCAACGGCGACGTTGAACAGCAGGAAGAAGGGCTTGTCGAAAACCCAGTAGTCGTCGCCGCCGACGAGGTCGGCCGGGGTGACGGTGGCCAAGGTGGTGTCGTCGACGCCGGTGGTCACGCGGCCAGGTGAGCGTTCGACCCAGTAGGTGTGGAAGCCCTCCGACAGCGGCTCCGGTGGTTTTCCCCCTGCGTCCACTTTCTGGCTGGTCAGCGAATCTGGCTGGGGTGCATGGATTCCGGTGTGGTACTGGTCTGCCTGGTTCAAAGTCTCCATGATGTCGATTTCACCGGAGAGTGGCCAGCCGACGGAGTCCAGATCGGTACCGAGCATCCAGAACGCCGGATGCAGTCCGGCTCCGGCAGGCATCTCGATTCGAGCCTCGACGCGGCCGTAGGTGAACGCCAACTTGTCCTTGGTGGTCACTCGGGCCGAGGTGTAGCCGTCACCGTTGCGCATGGCGTTGATGACCATGTGGCCCTGACCGTCGAGGGATGAATTCTCGGTCGAGTCGGTGTAGTCCTGTTTCTCGTTGTTTCCCCAACCGGTCCGGCCGACATCGTGACTCCATCGGTCGTCCGCCAACGCGTCGCCCGCCGTTCCCGAGAAGTCGTCGTAGACGGTGTATCCGGGCTTGGCTGCCGCGGTGTTCGATGCCGACGTCGTGGACGTGGCGTCGACGCCGCCCTCGGACCCGCCCTCGGACCCGCCCGAGCTATTCGCAATTCCGTACACGGTACCGGTGACGACCAGTCCCAGTACGACGAGAAATGCCAGCACCGATGGCAGACGGCGTCGCGGACGCTCGACGAGCAGCCCGGAGCCGGGGAGCCGCGAGACCTCGACGGTCCCTGTGCCGGACTCCCCGCCCGATGCGGAGTGACGGCTCACGCGGACTCGTCGAGGGTTTTCGGTGCTCGCGTCGCATTGAACTGCGAGACCGAGAGCACCACGACGCCCACCAGAAGGGAGTAGGTAGCGATGCGTTCCATGGAGCCGATGCCGAGTCCGAATTCGTGGCCACCCATGTAGGCGAAATACCCGGCCAGGCCGATGGCACCCAGCGCCGTGACCACGATGCGGATGCTTCGTCGCAGACTCCGGTGCCCACCGGCGATGACGAGGCCGAAGTTCCCGAAGATGAAGAACGCGGTGGCACCGAACGAGTGGATCGGGTAGTTCACGCCCTGGTTGACGACTCCGGCCGTGATCGCACCGGCACCGGCAACGACGAAGAACGAGGCGGCCCTGCCATCGATCCGGCGAACGATGTACCACGATCCGCCCACCGCCGCGATCGCCAGACCGAACAGCGCCATCGAGGCGTTGAGCAGGACGTAGAGCTGGCTGCACGGCCAATCGCCGGCGGGACCGCAGAACGGGATTCCGAGTTCGCTGATGTAATTGTTCCGGTAGCTGTAGAGCCCACGCCACGTGGCCGAGACGATGTACTCGACCAGGACGAACTGCACCACCGACAGACCCGCCCACCGAGCGACGTGGGCAACGAAGCCCGATCGTTTCGGTGCTGCCGTGGGCTCGGCCCGCGACGTCGCGGCGTTCGCTTCGGATTTCGCTTCGGTGGTCATGCGGTCTTCTCCTGAGGGGCGAGCAATGCGAGGGGGTCGGCTGCCACGAGATCGAGTGCTGCCTGCACGGTCTGACTGTCGAAAACATTGTCGTGGAACGATGCCGAGACGAACACGACCGAATCGATGGTCTCCATCGTGATCATCATCGACTCCGGACTACCGGGAGCTGCGATCACGAAGAAGGCTCGATCGGCAGGTTGGGCAATCCAGGAGACTTGCTCCAACTGCCTGACTCTACCGACATCCGAGAACATGAGTTCGACGTTCGGACGCACCGGCACGCGGTCGTCGAACACACCTGAGACCGCTCTGCGCTCGCGCTTGTACTTGATCGTGCTGATCGTCGCGGACGCGATGGGACGGCCCTTGTCGATGGCACCGGACAATGCGTCGTTCACCTCTCGCGCCGAGGTGGGATCGATGTCGGAGAAGCCGATCCCCGCGGCGAAATTACCGAGCACCGCGGTCGACGGCGGCAGGTAGCGACGGCAGTCGAACAGAAATGCTGCAGACCGATCGACCGGAAACGATGTACGCACGAAGGCCGTGGACACGGCCGCGCACATCACGGCACTGACACTCGCACCGGGCAGATGGGATTCTCGCCACCGACGGATCGCGTCGGTGGTGCCCGCCGGCGTCACGGCAACGGCGACCGCGGCGGACGGTGTCCAGGGCACAAATGCCGTCGGCGATGCGGCATCGGATACCGCGGCCGGTTCTGCGGATTCCGAATTCGTGCCGGGGCGAACGCGGCCGTAGATCGTGTCGACAACCTTCCGGGGATTGCGAACAGCCCAGTGCAGCAGTGACTTTCGTAAAGGATGACCCTCCACTGCGTTGCCGGCCCAGGCCGGGAGTGGAGCGTCAGGGGTGGCGTCGGCCAAGTAGGCGAACAGGTCGACCGGCAACAGCGCGTCGCCGAGGCCGTGATTGAGATCGAGGAACAGGTACCGACCGGCCAGCCGGATCCGAACGGGAATGCCGGCCGCGGACTCGTGCGCGAACTCGGTCAACTCCTCGGCCAACTGTTCGTGGTCGACGGACGGTCCCTCGGTGATGTGCTCGACCACCCGATCCGGCTCGAAAGCCCATGCCGCCGATGACTGTTGGGCGCGCAGACCCAGTCGAGTGGCCGGACCGATGGACGCCAAGGCGAGCACGCGGCTCTGCACACGTGCGAGATCGCCGAAATCCGCAGGCCCCAGCACGGTCACGATTCGTGAATCGGACCGAAGCATGTCCAACGAACTGGCTCGATAGATCTGGGTCATGGCGCCGTCCTGTGTTGAGCGTGCACCGGAATGCGACGCGGCGACGGTTCGTCGTGCTGCCGCGGCGCGTCCTGTGGCTCGCTGTGTCGAGGTTCGCGGTGTCCTAGTTCACCGACTATCGGTTCCCGTCGACTCGAGCGAGGGGAGCCGCCGTCCCGATCGTCGATCGGCCCGCGTGGACCGGGATGGTCGGACGGTCCTGCATCGTCGCCGGCCTGGCCGTTACTTCCTGCCGACAGCTCACGGATCCACCGAATCAGCGGCACGATCAGCACGATCGCGCCGAATGCCTCGGCAGCGAGGTAGGCCCAGCCCACGGCCGCGATGCCCATCGACGACGACAGACCGATGGATCCGCCGATGATGATCGACGTGGCCACGACCTGCACGATCACGGCCAATCGCATGCGTCGACGGACCCGCGCCAAACCGTCGTAGAGGGAACCGACCACCGAGAGCGGAATGGTGAGTGCGGCCAGCTGCACGATGATGGTGCCCTGGTCGCGGTAACCCTGGCCGATCAAGCCGAGGCCGAACGGTGCGACGAAGGCCAAGAAGATCGACCCGCCGACAGCAACGACGCACACGAGAGTCATGAACCGTTTGGTCAGGCGGTGGAACTGTTCGGGATGTGCGGCCACCTCGGCGACATACGGGCCGATCAACACGCTGATCAGAATGTAGAGGGCGCTCACGATCGACCAGGTGAGTGAGAAGTATGCGTTCTGCTCGGCTCCGAGGGTGGCGACGACGATCATCGGCACGAGCAGCGGAGCGAGTGAACCGAGTGCGGTGATGCCGTAGGCCGAGCCGAAGTAGGCCCACATTTCGCGTCTGGGCGGCAGATCCGGCTTGCCGGCGTACCGCTGTTCGGTGCGCACGTTCTTCATGATGGCGCGCAGGACGAAGATCGATGCCACGATCGCGGGGACCGCCCACGCCGAGATGATCGAGGTACTGCGCTCGGTGGTGAAGAGCACCAACAGCAAGACGAACTTCAGGACGGCGTGGAAGATGTTCTTGCCGGCCGCCCAGCGTGCGACACCGAGACCGGACGAGGTCTGATCTTGCAGCGCGAACACCGCGAGCACCGCGACGAAGAACGGGAACGTCACGATTTCGGCGGTGTTGGTGAACATCTCGTCTCTGGGGGCAACCAGGAGGAAGCCACCGCCGAGCACGAACGCGAACGCGGTGACGGTGAGGTAGCCGCGTACGATGAACGATTTCGCCAACCGGCCCGAGACCGGAAGGAACCGCTCGTACATCGAACCGAGGCTCAGATTGGACAGCGTAGAGAGCATCACCGCGGACGTGATGACGGCAGACGCGCTGCCGACCTCGGCCACGGGATAGAGGCGGCCCGCCGCTGCCCAGAACAGTAGTCCGAGCGCCCCCGTGATGGCCGTCGAAAGCATCAGTGCCAGCGAATTGAGCGCGAGGTTTCGATCGGACGCTTTCGAGCCCGGTCCCGACTCCGGTACCGATTTCGCGTCGGCACCGGGCATGATCTCGACGGGCCCCGTCTCGATCGAGTACACCGGATTGTGCCGTGGCACTGTGGAAACCTGCATCGTCGGACTGTTCATCAAACCCATGTCGAACCGAGCGGGTTCGACCGGATACCACCGAAGTTGCTCGAGCTGTTCGTGTTTGGGTGGCGCGATCTTGGGTGCGCGATGCTTCACAGCCGGACCCGCCCCACTGCGACAGGCGGCGACGGCGCGGCGATCTCGATGTCGAACGCAGCGGAGGCGGCCGCGATCAGTTCGGCTCTCACGTTCTCCCGCAGATCGCGGCCGTAGAGCGAATGATCACCGGACTCGAAAGAGGTGACAGTGGGGACGGATGCTCGACGCTGCAACCGGCGCATACCTTCCGGACCCCGGTTGGTCTCGAACCAGGTGGCGTCGGAGGGCGAGAGCAGTACCTGCGTCCGAACGCCTCGATCGCTGAGAAGGCGCAACGAGATCTCGGGGACCTGAATCAGTCCGCGCCGGCCGAGCCAGATCCACACGGCATAGGGGATTCGCGGCTGCAATGCATTCTTTGCCGCCACACCCCAGTGGTGCAGTCGATCGAGTGCCCGCGCCCGCAGTCCTGTCTGCTCGGTGTGCATCGAGGAGCGTTTGACGAACTCGAGTCGACGAGTGGTCCAGTCGAGGGTGTTGAGAAGTACTGCCGAGCGCACTCCCATTTCTCGGGCAGCGAAGCTGGAATACCATGACCCCGAGCACATTCCGGATACCAGAATGTTGTCGGGGGAGGCACCCGACTGCCGGACAGCGGTGAGGGCGTCCTCGTTTCCCTCGGGGCTGTAGAGGCGAGTCACCTCCCCATCGGTGACGGCACCTGACTCGCCGGTGCCACGCCGATCGAAGCGCACCGTCGAGATTCCGAACCGGGGAAGAAGCCGGGCCAGTTCCACCCACATGCGCACCGGACCGACGCGGTGCTCGTTCGCGGTGGGGTAGAACACCACGGTCGGCCCACCTGGTAGGCATCGATCCGAGCTGGAACGAATCGCGAAAAGCTCCTGCGCGCCGAGGAATTCGATGCTCTCGTGGATGCCGTCGAGCACGAACTGCTGTCGACGCCGCACCTCGACGTCGTAGGCTGGTCGGCTCGGGAATTTCGACGCCGTCCAGGTGGCTAGGGAGGCGATGTCGGCGGCCGGGATGATGACCTCGAAATCGCTCGGCTCGAGAAAGTCGTCGTGACCGGACAACGTGTGCTCGTCGGCCGAGAGTGCGTCGACGAGTTTGCGTACCGGCTTGGAGTCACCTCGCTCGGCGCGGGTGGCGACCAATACCGGTGCGTCGGTCGTCGTCTTCGCGGCGTCGAGTCCGGCGAAGTCTGCGGTCGAATCGGGATGCAGCACAGCGCCGATGATCGACACACGGGAATCGGCGTCGGAATCGGTGGTGACGCTGACCGAATACAGTGCGCGCTGCTCGTGCAGATACGACCGGCCGCGAACGACCGGATCCCACAGCGTCAACGCGGTGAGTGGCCCACACTCGGCGGCGACCGAACAGGCCAGGAGTGCACCCACGCGGAGGCCGACCAGGCCGACCTCACGCACCCCGCAACTGCGCACGTAGGCGACGGCCTCGACGATGCTGCGCTGCCAGTGTCCGACCGCGCCCGGCCCATCCTGATCGCCCGACGAATCTCCGGTGCCGAAATAGTCGAAGCGCAACACCAGAAGTCCCTGCGCACAGAGCTTCTGCGCCAGCAGTGTCATTCCCCGGTACGAGTCCACCTGCTCCTTGCCGAGCGGCGGGCACAGTACGACGCCTCCGCGCGCCCGGCCGCCGGACGGCACGTGGACGGTACCGAACAGAGGCGCATCGGACGGGCCGAACCACGTCGGGTACTTACCGCCCGCGGTACGAGAGGAGGACGCGGCGGGAACGGAGCCGATGCGCCGAGGAGCGGTGCGGGAACTGTTCACTTCAATTGTCCTTACACGTACACGGGTGAAACGGAATCGATCAGGGGCGCAGTGCAGCCGGCCACGCGGAGCGATCGAGTCCGTGGGTGCGGAGCATCGCCAGCGCGATGCGTTCCATACCGAATCCGACGCATGCACTGTGAGCCGGTTCGCCGTCGACGGTGGCGATGTCGAAGGTGTGGCCGAAGTGGTCGCGGTGGCAGTTGCACGAGACGACCGCGGTGCCGTCGTCCAGATCTCCGTAGAGCTTGACGACCAGTTCGGTCTTGAGGTTCTCGTTGCGCTGGTTCGCGGCGAGCATGCGTCCGGCGCGACCGAAGAACGGATCGTTGGCGATGACCGACTGGGCTTCGAGCCCCAGATCGGCCAGCACCTGCAAACCGCGCGGCACCCAGCGTTCGCGGTGCTCGATCGCCTCGTCGGGAGTGCCGACGCGGACGAACTCGTGCATCCGAAACGCTTGCATCCGAGCGGGATCGACCGCAGGCTCGTGCCGGAAGCAGAAGCCGTAGATGTCCATCAGGGCACCTTCGGCGGGCAGTGTTCCGGTGAGCATCGAGTACGACGGGTGGCAGGCGGCCGAGACCAACATGGTGCCGGCGGAATGCAGAAAGTGATCCCAGTCCTTGCCGTCGGATCGCTCCGCCAACAACGCTGCGTGTGCCTTGTTGTCGCCCTCGAACGTATTGATGGCACCGGTGAGATTGGGGAACGACGCGATGTAGTCGGTGCGCTCGAAGGCTTCCCGCGGAAAGACCGGAGCGAATCGGAATCGCTTGGCCCGGTAGCCGTGCTCGGCCTCCCCGGCCGCGACGACGCGAGAGTCGATGAAATCGATGATGTCCTCGAATTCGCCGCTGCGTCCGTACAATCCGGGAATCGAGCTGGGTACCAACAAGCCGACGTCGATGAGCTCGGCACGGAAAGCTGCTCGGGCGGAATCGAGTTCGCTGAGTTCGGTCTCCGGTGCGGAGTGCGTAGTTGTCATCATTTTCCCTTGTAGACGAGGGAGAGCTGCGAGTTGTGGCCGAGGATGCGCTCGTTGCTCACCATGATTGCGGACCCGTGCGCATCCCGGAGGTGACGGCCGATGCTGAGCTCGCCGCCCTGTCGGTAGCCGGAGATGCCGCAGATCTGCAAGGCCTTGCCGACGATGTCGATGACGAGCGTCGACGCGGTGACCTTGACGTTGTTGATCTTGAGCGCAAAACCGATGGCTCCGAGCTCGGCCGGACTGTCTGCGACGGCCTCGAACTTCGCAGCTGCACCGAACACCGTGTCCACCAGCTGCTCGTGAACCACCATCAACTCCGCCAGACGCAGTGCGCTCGGCGGCGGCGTTCCCGGTGTCTTGCGTGCGGCCTTCTGCACGCACTTGCGCGCCTTGGTCACGGCGGCGTCGGCGATGCCGAGCCAGGCCGATCCCCACAGCACGTGTGCCACTGGAAGCATGGTCTGCGCGGAGATGTCGCCGTAGTTGTCGCCCAGAATGTTCGACGTCGTGGTGCGCGCGGCCAGCATGAAGCCGGGGCTGCAGGTGCCGCGGAATCCGAGGGTGTCCCAGGTGCCCGTCTTCTCGAGCGTCACGTCGGGCTTCTCGCACACCACGAGAACCTGGTCGCTCGGCGGGCTGTCGACGCTGCGTCGCGCCGTCGCCAGCACGATCTGTGCGTACTCGCCGTACGAGATGACAGGTGCGTTCTTGCTCAGGGTGATCTGCTCGCCGTCGTACTCCACCGCACAACTGCTCGAGCGGACATCGCCGCCGATATTGATCTCGGTAGTGGCAGAGGCCACCAGGATGCGATCGGTCACAATTCGTCGCTGCAGGTCTGCCATGGCGTCGGATTTGCCGTGACGGACGATGCTGAGCACCTGCGACTGGTGCATGACGAAGATCATCGCCGTCGATGCGCACTCGGAGCCGAGGGAACGCGAGATGCGGGCGATGTCGGTCAGGGTTGCCCCGCCACCGCCGAACTCGCGCGGAATCCCGACACCGAGCAGTCCGGCGTCGCGCAGCGCATCCACCGATTCGGTGGGGAACCGGGCATCGCGATCGACTTCGTCGGCATAGGTCCGCAGAACGGCCAGCACGTCGGTCATCGACTGGTCGATCGAGCTCTCGTAGACGGTGGTCATGGCTTCAGTCCGTCAGCTGGGCGATGGCCGCGGCGATCGCGTTGATGCTGCCGAACGTCGACTTCTGCAGCATGGTGTCGGGAAATTCGACGTCGAACTCGTCCTCGAGGGCGATCATCACGTTGACGCTTGCGTGCGAGGTCAAGCCGCTGTCGTAGAGGTCGGCGGCGTCGTCGATGCCGTCCACGGGGACCGGCAGCTTTCCGAATTTCTCCAGAACAGTTCGCACCCGAACCACGTCGTGAGCATTGAGCGTCTGCATCGAAAACCTCCACCGATCGCGTTAACCACGAGACCGGACGGCCTCGTAGTCGTCTCCAGGTCCGCTGGCTGTGTGCCTTTTCGACCCAAAGTCTCCCCAGACCCACTCAAACAATATCCTAGATTGTTTAGTAACGTTAGTTCGATGCCCGCATCGGTCCAGTGGACCGCCGTACACTTCGAGTGGAGCGGGGGCTCGTGAGGGCGCCGGACCGGGTGCCGAATCGCAATGCGCAAAGGACTGTCAGGTCGATGAGTGGAGTCTGCGGGGTGTCCGTGGGTACCGGTGCCGTGCGCATCGCGTACATCGCGGACGGGCGCCGCATCGAAGACTCCATCGACGCAGCGGGCGCACACGACCTGCTGCCCGGCAAGCTGGTCGACCACGGCCCGTTCGAGGACATCGTGCTCGCCGGGTGGGACACCGCAGCCGTCACGGCGCTTCTCGACACCCTGGGCGACCGAAGGGTTCCGAAGGCCCGCATGGTCGATGAGTCTCAGGCACTGATGGCCTATGCGCGCACGGTTCCGGAACTGGCCGACAAGGACTACGTCCTGGTGGTGGACCTGGGTAAGAAGGGTCTGTCGGCCACTGCGCTCGACGTCGCAGGCGACTACATCGAGTGGACCGCACGTACCGTCGACATCAGCGGCGATCGCTTCGACGAGGTGGTCCGCGGCATCGTGATGGCCAAGGGCATCCTGCCCGCACCGGTCGGACCGGAGGGCGACGAGGAATACCAAGCCTTCTTCCGTGAACTGAAAGAACTCGTCAGTTCGTCGGCAGGTGTGCGAGCACCGAACCGCGGCCCGATGTTGCTCAGCCGCAAGGAATTCGAGCGCGAGATCACCCCACTGGTGTCCGACGCCCTGGACTGGGCGTCCAAGCAGGCTCCCGACGCGGTATTGCTCATCGGCGGCGGCGCAGGCATTCCCGCGGTGCGCACCATCATCGAAGGCAAATGGAACGTCCCGGTCCATGTGCCCGACGAGCCCGCGATGGCCATCGCCAAGGGCGCAGCGCTCGACGAGAGGCCCGTTCTCGGAGCCGCTGTCGACACCGATGTTCCGGACGCCGGTGTTCTGGATGCGGATGTTCAGGATTCCGGTGTGGGAATCATCACGGTGCCGGACGACGCGTCGGAGCTTCTCGATGCGCCCGGGACCACGGATTTCAGCGCGGTCGACGAATGGATGGTCGACGGCCTGAGTGTCGATCAGCTCGCGACCGAAGAACTGGCGATCATCTCGACCGACTTCGACACTGCTGTGTCCGGCACTGCCGCGGCCGACTCTTCGGCAATCGCGCCCGCGGTTGACGAGCCCGAGGTTCTCGAACCCGATGTCGTCACCGAGCCTGCGCGGCGCAGGACGAGATGGTCTGTGCGCGACGCATCCGTTCTGGCGGCGGTGGCCATGGTGATCGTCGCGGTGGCAGGTCTGGTGTTCACCCGCGGCAACACCCCGGCACCCACCCCGCTCATCGACGAGCAGATTCCGGTCGATGCGGGGTTCGCTGCCGCGCTTGCCGACGCGGCCGGACCGGCCGAAGGTGCAGCTCCCGGGCCGGCTGAGCTGCCTGTCCAGGGGCCGGTTCGCCTGTCGGACGAGGATCTGTACGAGCGGGCCTTCAGCTACGACGGCGAGCTCTACAGACCGGAAATCGGTTCGGAACAGCCGGAGTAGGCCGCACGACGGGAACGAGTGGCTCGGACGGGGAGCGAGACCGGTCTTGCCATGGCTGCTCTGGGGCGCGCGCCCCGTAGTTTCGGTCGAGGCGGTAGCCTGGCGCTCTGGACGAGGTGTACCGCGTCCGCCGTAACTGCCGAACGAAGTGAGGCCGACAACCGTGACTGTGCTGCTTGGCGTGTCCATGGGGACCCGGGCTGTGCGCACGGCGCAGCCCCGAGCCGAGCAGTTCCAGGTGCCCGTCGCCGACGCCTCCGGCCTGGTGAGCGACATCGAGCGGCCACTGTTCTTCCGCAACGAACTCATCGACAGCGTGGGTGGCGACCTCCCGCATCTGGCGGCCGAGTCGATCGGTGCGGCCGTCGAAACCGAGCCCGAACTCGCCACCGGTGTCGCCTATCGTGACCCTCGCCAGGCAGATGCGCTGCATGCCGCGCTCGCCGGTGCGCACCTGCACAACTACCACCTGGTGCACGAGGTGGAAGCTGTCGTCGAGTACCTCTCTGCAACCGGCGAGGCCCGTGACCACAGATCGGTCGCGTTGTTCGATCTCGGCAGTTCCGGCCTGACGGTCAGCGTCGTGGACCTGGTGCAGAGGACCGTCACTGCCTCGCAGCGATCGGGTGAGTACAGCGGCGACCTACTCGACGCCTACGTCCGCAACAACCAGCTCCAGCGTCTGGGCAAGAAGGCGACGGACCCCGACATCGCACTGTTCGAGAAGCGCTGCCGAATCGCCAAGGAACGCCTGTCCGCCCAGGACGCAGTGTGCCTGCCCGATGCGAGCGGAATGATTCTGCTCTCACGCGAGAACTTCGAGCTGTTGATCACCGACCTGCTCGACGAAGCCGTCGAGTTTGCCCGCGGGGTGTTGATCGGCGCGAACGTGCCCATCGACGCCGTCGTGCTGATCGGTGGAGGCGCACGCATGCCGATCGTGCAGAAGCGCGTCGGGCCGCTGCTGGAACTGCCGTCGATAGTGCCGACCGAGCCCGAGACCGTCGCAGCGCGTGGAGCGGCTCTGACCGCGCGACCTCACTCGCGCACTCGAACCGATCCGCGACGGACCCCCGCCGTGAACCGGCGGTCGGCAACGCCACCGATACCCCCAGTTCGGGTGGATCCCGCGACTCGCGTCGACTCGGCCCGTACATCTGCGCCGGTTCCGCAGCACCGACCGGCACCGCCGCGTCCGCCGCAGTCGGGGGTGGCGCGGCCTCGGCCCCCGCAACCCACTCCGCCGCCGGCAGCGCCGGTCCGACCGATTCCGGCTCGCACCGAGTCGGTGCACGCCGCACCGTCGGCGGTTGCTCCGGTACCCACCGCAACCCGTCCGGTGCCCGCGCGTCCCTGGGTGGCGTCTGCTCCGGTCGACACCACGATCGCCGACGCAGTCGACACCACGGGTACGGCCGCCGGGTTCGAATCCTCGAGATTCACCGATTCCGTTGTCGATTCTTCCAATTCTCTTGCTGCCGAGCCGGAGTCGTCTCCGGCCGTAGCGGATGATGTTCCGGGCGACCACGTGCAGGGGGCGCGGGTCGACGGGGAGTTCGTTGCGTTGAGCACGAATGCCGGGGAGGGCGCGGTCGACGACTCGGAGGTGGCTGAAACTGTTGTGGCACATAGTGTTGCGCAGGAGCCCGAGAGGCGGGTCGACACCGAGGCGACGGGCGACGACGACGGTAAGCCGGTTCCGTTCCAGCTGAAGAACATCTACTGGCTCGATGCCGACTACGACGACGACGACGGTGAGGACGATCGAACCCGTGCTCGGCGCAGGCTGCGCACCGGTGGTGTGCTCGCGTTCGGCCTTGCCGCAGTGGTCGGCGTATCCGGATTCATGCTCACCCACCAGAACACGCCGCAGGTGGTCGACACCTCGGTGAGCCGCACCCAAACTCAGGCTCCGGCCGTCACGACGGTTGCGCCCACGTCGGAGATACCTGCTCCGGTGTTGCCGCCTCCCGCACCGGAAACCACCGTCGAACCGACCATCGAGCCGTCGGAGACCGAGGTGTACCAGGAGCCGGTGACGACGGAGCCGACGACGACCACGGCCGAGCCCGCACCACCGCCGCCGGTCGAGTCCGTCCCTCCGACGACGCAACAGCCGCCGCCGCTGATTCCAGGCTTCCCGGACTTCACCCTGCCCGGTTTCCCGCCGCTCGTTCCGCCTGCTCCCTGACCCGATTCACCTCTCCCCGTGAGTGTTTCGCGGCCTGATGTGCTCGAAGATCAGGATCGTTTCGGTCGCGGCGACGGCAGGGTCGGCACTGAGATTCTCGACGACGAAATCTCGGAGCGTGGCGGTGTCGACGGTTGCGACGTGCACGAGGAAGTCGTCGGCACCGGCGATGAAGTAGATGTTCAGCGTCTCTTGTCGGGAGGCGATCTTCGATCCGAATTCGCTTATCCGTCGTCGAGCATCTGCTTGGAGCCGGACCGAAATCATGGCCTGGATGCCTTGGCCGAGGGCCTCGGGATCGATGTCGGCGTGAAAGCCGCGGATGACACCGCGTTCGACGAGGGCACGAACTCGGGCCAGTGCGGTGGACGGAGCGACTCCGGCCGCGGCAGCGAGTGCATTGTTGGGTGTCCGGGCATCGCGGCGGAGCTCGTCGAGCAGGATGTGATCGATTCGGTCCAGCGGGATGGGCCGAACATCCTTCGGCTGGGACCCCGTGCCGCCCGTCTCGAACGAACTATTACTCACCATTCCGGGATCCTACAGAATTATATTCACTTCCGTTGCGGCTATTCCGTACATAATTCATAGTTGGCCTACACGGATGGAGCCACGGCTTCACGTCACCCACCACCGAGGAGGCCGCCATGAGGATCGGAATTCCACGCGAGATCAAGAACCACGAATACCGGGTGGCCATCACCCCGGCAGGCGTGCACGAACTGGTCTCGCGAGGACACGAAGTGATCATCGAGACCGAGGCAGGAGCCGGATCGTCGTTCACCGACACCGACTACAAGGCCGCCGGTGCGCAGATTCTCACCGATGCTGCCGAGGTCTGGGAGACAGCCGATCTGCTACTGAAGGTCAAAGAGCCTATCGCCGAGGAGTATTCACGTCTACGCAAGGGGCAGGTGCTGTTCACCTACCTGCATCTCGCGGCGTCGAAGGCCTGCACCGATGCGCTGCTGGACTCGAGGACCACAGCTATTGCCTACGAAACAGTCACTGCCGCAGACGGTTCGCTGCCGCTGCTCGCACCGATGAGTGAAGTTGCCGGACGCCTCGCGCCGCAGGCCGGTGCCTACCACCTGATGTCCAGCGAAGGAGGACGTGGAGTTCTCATGGGCGGAGTGCCCGGAGTACGTCCCGCCAACGTCGTCGTCATCGGTGCCGGTGTATCCGGAAAAAACGCCACCGCAGTCGCTTTCGGCATGCATGCCGACGTCACCGTTCTCGATCTCGATGTGAAGGCGCTGCGTGCCATCGACGATCAGTACCGCGGTGCCGTGAAGACTCTGGTGTCGAATGCGTACGAACTCGAACAGGCCGTTCTCGCCGCGGATCTCGTCATCGGTGCAGTGCTGGTGCCGGGGGCCAAAGCTCCGAAGTTGATATCCAACAGCCTTGTTCAGCGTATGAAGCCGGGCTCGGTTCTGGTCGACATCGCCATCGATCAGGGCGGCTGCTTCGAGGATTCGCATGCCACCACCCACGCCGATCCCACGTACAAGGTGCACGAGTCGGTGTTCTACTGCGTCGCCAACATGCCCGGCGCCGTTCCGCGCACGTCCACCTACGCGCTCACCAACGCCACCCTGCCGTACGTCGTCGCACTCGCCGACAAGGGTTGGGAAGTTGCCTGCGAGGCAGACCCGGGTCTGAAGGCGGGACTGAGCACGCACAACGGTGCGCTGTTGTCGGAGACCGTCGCCGCTGCATTTGCCTGACGAGCGGCTCCGCCGCACGTGAGCGGTAATTCGTAGCAGGGGTCGAGGCGGGAGTGAAGCCTGCGGAACGACCCGAAGGCACTTTCGCTCACATTCGGCGAAGCCGCTCTAGGCGCTGTGGCGACCCGAGCCCCGCGATCGAGCGGGCTTGGGTGCCCGGGACGACGCGCCTTTACTGGACGAGTCGACCAGCCGGGACGAGGTGATCGGCCGGGCCAGCAGCACAGCGATCGCGGTGGTGAGGGGCACCGACAACGCGAGGGCTACACCGCCCACGGAGGATCTGACTATTTCGATCGACACGGCGTCGCCGGTCAACACGTCCTGGATCGACCGATCGGCGACGCTGAAGAGCAGCAGTAGCGGCAGCGCGCCACCGGCGTAGGCGAGTACGAGGGTGTAGACGGTACTGGCGATGTGATCGCGTCCCACCCGCATCGCGGCGGTGAAGATTTCGCGACGCGACGCGGTCTCGTCCACCGATGCCAGCTCGAATGCCGCCGAGGCCTGAGTGATCGTGACGTCGTTGAGCACACCGAGCGAGCCGATGATGAAGCCGGCCAACAGTAGACCGGTGACGCTGACGTTGCCGATGTACGTCTGCACCGCGGTGTTCTGTTCCTCCGACAACCCGGTCAAGTGCGTCATCCGAATTGCGACGTACGACAGGACTGCGGCCAGGCCCATCGAGGTCAGTGTGCCCAGCAGCGCCGAGCTGGTGCGCAGGTTCACCCCGTGCGCCAGGTACAGCACGGCATAGAGGATCACCGCACCGGCGACGAGGGCGACCGGAATGGCGGGTGCGCCGTCGAGCAGGGCAGGCAGCATGAACACCACCAGCACGGCGAACGCGATGAGAAGGCCGACCAGCGCGCGGAATCCCCGCCAGCGTGCAACGACGCAGATGACCACGGCGAACACGCCGACGATCAACCCGAGCGGTAGCCCGCGGGAATAGTCGTTGAAGGAGTACCGGACTCCGCCGGAGGGGTCGGTCTGCAGAACCAGCCGGATGTCCTCGCCGGCGCTCAGCGTCGGTTGGCCGGGACCTGGGGCGATCTCGAGTACCGTCCGCTTACCCGCGTCCTCGCCCGTCGTGATGTCGACGATGCTGCGCTGACATTCGTACGAGTCGTTGACAGCAGGGGTCGGGTTGCCGGTGAACGCTCGGCCCGCATCAGGACTTCCGCAAGGCCCGATGCTCTGCGAGGTGATGGTGCCCGCCTCGGTGGACACCGCACCTCCGCCGGAGGTCTGGAACGGCAGCGGGATGTCGATGTTCTGTTTGCTGGGCCACAGCGCGAATGCCCCGGCGATGACGGCTATGCCAATGGCGACCAGCAGCCCGACGACGACCTTGGCCGCTACCGGGCCCAGCGGCGCGGGAGTGTCGCTGTGTCCGTGCCCGTGGCCCACATGGGAGTCGAGGCCCGGCTTGGTGCCGTCGGGATGATTGCCGTGTGGTTCCACGGTGCAAGGCTAGTACGGGGCCAGATCGGTGGCCGATGCGAGGAGCTCGGTGGCGGGGAGCAGGGGGGGCGTCCCCCGCCACCACCTGACCGCCCCGGGGGGGAGGGGACGACCAGGGCTCGCGGGCACCGAAGTGCCGTCCGCCAATCTACAGATCATTCGGCCGCGAGGCGCGCTTGCACCTAGGTTTTCTGCATCACTTTCAACTACTTCCGAGTAACTTCCGGCGTCACTGCTTGTAGGAAGAGAGAAAGTTGCCGAACCTTTCGATCGCCACAGCGAGATCTCGCGCCCACGGCAGAGTCACGATGCGCACGTGATCGTGGCCGGGCCAGTTGAAGCCGGTGCCCTGAACCACGAGGATCTTCTCCTGCAGCAACAGATCCTGCACCAGTTTTTCGTCGTCGTAGATTTCGTGGACTTCGGGATCGAGTCGCGGAAACGCGTACAGCGCCCCTCGAGGCTTGACGCACGAGACGCCGTGGATCGCGTTGAGCTTCTCCCATGCGACGTCGCGCTGCTCGAGCAGTCGTCCGCCGGGCAGGATCAGATCCTCGATGCTCTGATAACCACCGAGTGCGACCTGAATGGCATGCTGCGCAGGCACATTGGGGCACAGTCGCGTCGACGCGAGAAGGTCGATTCCCTCGATGAACCCCGCTGCGTGCTTCTTCGGCCCGGTGATCGCGAGCCACCCCGCGCGGTAGCCGGCCACGCGATACGCCTTGGACAGCCCGTTGTAGGTGAGGCACAGCAGATCGGGAGCCAGGCTCGCCAGCGAGGTGTGCTGTGCGTCGTCGTAGAGAATCCGGTCGTAGATCTCGTCCGCGAGCAACAACAGCTGGTGCTTGCGCGCCAGATCGACGATGCCTTGCAGAACTTCCTTCGAGTACACCGCGCCGGTCGGGTTGTTGGGGTTGATCACCAGCAGCGCGACGGTCTTCGGAGTGATCTTCGACTCGATGTCGGCCAGATCGGGATTCCAGCCGTTCTCCTCGTCGCAGATGTAGTGCACGGCCTTGCCACCGGACAGCGTCGTCATCGCCGTCCACAACGGGTAGTCCGGGGCCGGGATCAGCACCTCGTCACCGTCGTCGAGCAATGCCTGCATCGTCATCGTGATGAGCTCGGACACCCCGTTACCGAGATAGATGTCGTCGACGTCGAGCTCGGGGAAGCCCGGTTCGAGCTCGTACCGCGTGACGATGGCACGTCGCGCCGACAGAATGCCCTTCGACTCCGAGTAGCCCTGGGCGACGGGCAGTGCGGCGATCATGTCTCGCACGATCACATCGGGGGCTTCGAAGCCGAACGGAGCCGGATTGCCGATGTTGAGCTTGAGGATGCGGTGCCCCTCGGCTTCGAGTCGGGCGGCGTGGGCGTGTACCGGTCCACGGATCTCGTACAGCACGTTCTGCAGCTTGGTCGACTGCTGCAACGTGCGGTAACGCGGCTGGGAGTTGATCTGTGGAGTGGTCACCCGTCACATCGTGCCAGGCGAGCGGTCTCGGTTTCCACAAGGTTGTTTCGCGCTGGGTTGTTCGAGCGCGTTGTCGGTGGCGGGTGGAACAATCGGCTCATGTGCGGACGGTATGCCAGTACCCGGAGTGACAGCGACCTGCAGGCGGTGTTCGACATCGCCGAAACAGTGGGCGAGGAGGTGCCGCCGTCGTACAACGTCGCCCCGACACAGACGGTGCGGACGGTGCTCGAACGCGCACCCAAGGACCAACCGGAGTCCGACGCCGTGCGGCAGCTGCGTTCGGTGCGCTGGGGTCTGATCCCCTCCTGGGCGAAGGACGCGAAAATCGGTTCCCGGCTGATCAACGCCAGGTCGGAGACCATCACCGAGAAGCCGTCGTTCAAGAAGGCCGCAAGCCGTCGACGCTGCATCGTGCCCGCCGACGGGTACTACGAGTGGGAGAAGCGCGACGGAGGCAAGGTGCCGTACTTCCTGCATGAAGGTGACACGGGTCGTTCCGCGGGCTCCACTCCTGGCGTGCTCGCGATGGCAGGTCTGTACGAGCTGTGGCGAGACCCCACCAAGGCCGAAGACGACGAGGACAGGTGGGTCTGGTCGGTCACCGTGCTCACCTCGCCGGCAGCCGATGCGCTCGGCCATATTCACGATCGCTCACCGGTCGTGCTGCCACTGGATCTGCGGTCTAGTTGGCTCGACCCCACCGTGACCGACCTCGGAGCGGTACAGGACATGTTGGCGGCAATCCCAGAACCGCGGCTCGCGCCCTACGAGGTGAGCACGGCAGTGAACAGCGTGAAGAACAACAGCCCAGAATTGCTGACGCCGGTCTGACCCGTCAGAACGATATCCCGGCGTAGGGAGCGCGATCGGTTCGGAAGAGCCGATCGGCCATCGTCACGGCGTCAGGATCGTCGACGATGACCGAACCGGCTTCGGTAAGCCGACGCCAGCTGTAGCCGCCCAGAAACACCGACGCCAATGTCGCGACATCTACTCTCAATTCCGCTGCAACATCGGTCTTTTCGATCCGATGCGCGCCAGACACGTGGGATGAAATTCGGTAGCAACCCGTATTGTGCGGCAGCACAGCGTCATCCACTCCGATCACGACAGTCCCTTCGTCGTCGAACGTTCGGGCCGAGAGCGCTGCCTGTACGTCGACCAGCCGCAGCCAGGTTTCGTCAGCCGCTCCCACCACACGAAACGCGCGCTGATCCTCGAACATCAACGGAAGTGAGCTGTCCATCGGCAACGTGGACATCACGATCCGATCGACGAGATCGAGCGAGAGCAGAAAGCGAATCAGGCCCGCTTGTGCGGCGGGTGTCGCAGCGAAGAAGTCGTCGACGACGACGGTGCGAGCCGAGCTGCCGAACCAGCCCCCGGTATCGATCGGCCGGTATCGAACGAAGCCGGATTCACTGCCTACCGGGCCGTGGACAGCGACGTATGCAGGGTCCGACCGAGCAGCGACGTGCATGTCGAGCTCCGCCCACCACCCCGAAGGACGGTCGATCGTTCCTGGCCTATCCGATCGATGGTCCGACGCAATCCTGCGGAGAATCTCCCAACTCTCGGCTTGTTGCGCCAGCCGAACCTGATCGCCCGCCGGTACCGACCGACGAAGCCGAGCCCGTCGAGTGTCGATCTCACCCGACATCGACATACTGGCGACTCCGTAACCGAACCGTTCGTAGATGGTCGCTTCGGAGGCCCGCAGCGTTGCGACGATCTCGCCGCGGCTTCTGACGTCGTCGAGTTGATGCCGGATCAACGCGCTGGCGATACCTCGTCGAGTGTGTGTCGGCAGGACGCCGACTCCGGTGACCGCTGCGTGGGGAACGACGCCACCGCCCGGCAAATTCAGCGAGCTCGACGCCGAACTGACAGTCCCGACGAGCCGCTCGTCGATGGAGGCACCGAGGACCCGGCCGGGTTCGACCACCTCGGAAATACGATCCGGTTCGATTCGCGCCGACAGCGGCAGGCCGACCATGGACGCCAGGAACACGTTATTGGCTTCGGCCAGACGTTCGTTGCCATGGAGGACCTCGATGCGGGCAGCGGCAGCTCGGAGCCCAGCGCTGCCCTCGTCTTTCGTATTCACGGACTCGACTGTCGCATCGAATTCGCTGTCGAAGCAAGCGGATATAGCGACGATGAGTGTCCAGTTTCTGAGTCTTCCTGGCAGGCGACTGTCCTAGTAGGCGAGGCGCACGGTGCACACCCGCTCCATGTCACTGCGAGTGGCCGCGGGCAGTTCCGCGGCGAGCGGTGAATCGAGAATACGGCGCAGTCGCTGGAAGTACGTGCGCGCGTCGACGCCGAACGCCACGTAGATGTCCTCGTCGCTGCCGCCGCCGTAACCCTGCCAGGTTCGCCCGAAGGTCAAAATTTCGTGGTCCACCGATTGGGTAGTGGTCCGGCGCATGGTGTTCCCCCTACTGCTGCTTGGACTCCATCATCCGTGTCACTGTTGAAGGGCCGGTGAACAACGCGTTACGACCACGTCAGTTCACTAGGGTGGAACTCGTGACTGCACTCGCCTTCGGATCCTGGCCTTCGCCCATCACCGCAGCTGATCTGTCGTCGGCGGGCCACCCCGTCGAGGGTGGGTGCTTCGTCGGCGGCGAGATCTGGTGGTCGGAATTGCGACCCGCCGAACAAGGTCGGACGGCGATCTGTCGCCACGTCGACGGAGAAGTGCAGCCGATTCTGCCCGCACCGTTCAACGCCCGCACCCGCGTCCACGAATACGGCGGGGGAGCCTGGACCGCGACGGCAGACGGCGACCTGGTGTTCGCCGAGTTCTCCGATCAACGCGTCTATCGACTGACCCCCGGCGGGGCACCCGTGCCGCTGACTCCGAAACCGGCTGTGGCGTCGAGCATCCGGTACGCCGAACTGTCGGTGGTCGGCAACGACGTCATCGCAGTCCGCGAGATGCACGACGCCGGTGCGGTATCGAGAGACATCGTGGCGATCGACCTGAGCGGCGGCGGGGTGCGCTCGTTGGTGGCGGGCTCGGACTTTCTCGCGTTCCCGCGCCTGTCGCCCGACGGCACCCGCATCGCCTGGATAGCGTGGAACCATCCGCAGATGCCCTGGGACGGAACGGAACTACGCGTGGCGTCGCTGGCCGATCCCACGTCCTGGACGGTGCTGCTGGGTTCGACCGAGGAATCGGTGATGCAGCCGGAGTGGATCGACGACGAACGGTTGTACGTCGTCAGCGACCGAAGTGGTTGGTGGAACCTGTATTCGGTCACGCTCGATGGAGTTCTAGCACCGCTGCTGACCCTCGACGCCGATTTCGGGGCCCCGCTGTGGCGACTCGGATCGAGTTGGTACGAGATGCTCGACGACGGAAAGCTGCTGACCGTGCGGACCGTCGGTACCGACACCCTCGCTGTGATCGACCCTGCATCCGGCTCTCTGGACGACATCGCGCTCGAGGGCGTGACGTCGGTAGGTCTCGGTGGGCGCAGCGGATCGACCGTGTTGATCAAGGGCGGCGGAGCGCAGGTGGCGAGCGGATTGTTCGCACTCGATCTCGGAACTCGTGAACTGACGCCTGTGCGTTCGGGTTTCGAGTCCGTGCCCGACGGTGCGTATCTGCCGGAGGGGCGTCAGGTGACGTTCCATGGACCGAATCGTGAGGTGCACGCCATCGCCTATGCGCCGCGCAACGCGTCCTACGAAGGGCTCGACGGCGAACTCCCGCCGTACGTCGCATTCGTCCACGGCGGCCCGACGGCGCACGTGGCCCCCGCACTGAACCCGTTGTTCGCGTACTTCACCAGCCGCGGCATCGGCGTCGTCGACGTGAACTACGGCGGGTCGAGCGGGTACGGCCGCGAATACCGCAATCGACTGCGCGGGCAGTGGGGAGTGGTCGACGTGGAAGACACCATTGCCGCCGTGCAGGGTCTCGCCGACAGCGGTCTCGCCGACCCGCGTCGGTTGGCTATCGAGGGCGGCTCCGCAGGTGGTTGGACGGTGTTGGCGGCACTGACGTCCTCGGACGTATTCGCTTGCGGCGCTTCGTACTTCGGGGTCGCCGAGCTGGAGTTGTTCGTCGCCGAGACCCACGACTTCGAATCTCGTTATATCGACGGCCTCATCGGCCCCTTGCCCGAGGCCATCGACCTGTACCGAACCCGCGCACCGGTCAACAACGTCGACGGACTCTCGTGCCCGGTGCTGTTGTTGCAAGGACTGGACGATCCCATCGTGCCGCCGTCACAGGCCGAGCGGTTCCGAGACGCCATGGTGCAGAAGGGAATTCCTCACGCATACCTGGCCTACGCAGGTGAGTCGCACGGATTCCGCAAACACGAAACTCAGGTGAACGCGCGAGAGTCCGAACTGTCTTTCTACGGCCAGGTCATGGGATTCGCGCCGCCCGGAATCCCCGAGTTGGAGCTGTGGCGTCCCGCTAGCTGAGTGGTGGGTGTGCGCGCTTCGATTCGAGAAACTCGAGCAGCGCGCTGGGGATGGCGCAGTACTTGCTGTTGCCCTCGGACAACTTGCTACCTGCCTCGAACGCTGCCTTCGACGGGCCGTTGTTCTCGAGGATCAGTGTGCAGAGTCGCTGGTCGGTGCGGCCGGATTCGCAACACTTCTCGACATGAGCTCGGTCGTCGGGGGTCAACGCTGCCCACCACGCGTCGTAGCGTCGCCAGAGCTTGTCCGCGTCGTCGGTCATGCCTGCTCCTACTTGTCGGGTTTGCCGTGCGATTCCGACCATACTCACGGTGCCCGATTCGTCCACGTCGCGGGGGTGCGGCAGTGAACCTCATACCGCATTTACCGACTGCGCGCCCCTGCTCCGACGTGAGCGGGGGCGCGCAGTCGGTACAAGAGGCGCTCACTTGCGGTGTCGGGCGCGCTCGGCAGCATCTCGGATCATTCGATCGACCAGTTCGGGGCGGTCGAGATCCGCCCAGGCAATTCGCACAACCTGGCGTCCGGTACCGCGAATGCGATCCTCACGACGCTTTTCCTCCCACAACACGTCCGACGCAGACTTTCCTTCCGGCACGTAGCGTCCGTACTTCACCTTGCCGTCGAATTCGAGCACGGTCTCGATCTCGGGCAGGTCGAAGTCCACGCGGGCGAAACACCCCTGAGAATCGGTGATCGGTACCTGCAGCTGTGGGCTGTAACCCAGGTGATGCAGCAACACCCGGGTACGCGATTCACCCACACTCTCGGAACGGCCGTTGATGAATCGTGCAACCTTGTGGGCCATCCGATTCCCGGGATGGTTCGGGCATGAATCCAGCACTGCGACAATCTGTTCCATGGTCACGCCTCCGCTTCGCGCGGCGACGTCCGCAATGCACACCGCCGTCTCGAACGGAAGCGTGCGAGCGCAATCGGCGACGGTTCGAGCGAGCCCCGTAACCCGCACACCGTCGAAGGTCGTGACTTCCTCGTCCGTGTAAGGAGAGGTGTGCAGTCTTCTGATGGCGCTGCTGCGCCCACCGCCACGCGCACGATTACGCGTGATGTGCACTCGGCTCAGATCGGCATTCCACACATCGAGACCGTGGAAGACGGCTGCGCTCACATGACTGACAACTGCGTCTGGTGCTGTGGCCGCGTCGAACACAGCCTCCGCGAAGACGCGATGCTTCTCTTCCACTGTGAGCGAGTCGAACTGTGACCTGCTGACGAACCGCCCGGGTCGCAGTCGACGCCAGGCTCGTGTTCGGCAGTACCGCTGCAATTCGGCGTCGGAGGTGCCACGGGAGAGTGCGTCGGATCGCGAGACGATGCGGGTCATGGAGGAATGCTCTCCAGCGCAATCGCTTTCGACAAGCCCCAAGTGGCTGATTGTGGATAACTCGATGCCTGTGGATAACTCCGAGTTGTGGACCTCACACCCCTGCTGACGACTGCGCGCCCCTGCTCGCAAGTGAGCGGGGGCGCGCAGTCGGTAAAAAGGGTGTGAGGTTACTTCCGGCGACCCGGAACCTTGGCTCCCGGAGCGAATCCGAGTCCACCGGCCTTCGGCTTGGGCGGAGTCCGGTCATCCGAACCGCTGGATGCCGCGTCGGCCGCAGTGTCCGACGCTTCGGCCTTCGGTGCCTCTGTCTCCGGTGCCTCTGCCGCTGGTGCCTCGGTGGCCGGTGCTTCGGTGGCCGGTGTGTCAGCTACCGGTGCCTCGGCTTCCGGGGTCTGCTCGGCCTTCTCGGGCTCCGCTTTATCCGGCTCGGCTGGTGTCGCCGCAGGTGCAGCGGCCGCCGCACCCGGTGTCCGCGCGCCTGGCTTCTTGAATCCGGACTTCACAGCCAGACCCTTGGGCTGGACGGTCGGCTTGGATTCCGCCGCAACGGAACTCGTTGCAGCAGACTCTCCGGCAGCGAGCGATTCCGCGGCCGCGGCCGCGGCCTCGGTAGCGGGTGCCTCGCCTGCAGGTGTCTCGGAAGCGGGTGCCTCGGCAGCCGGAGCCTTCGCAGCAGGGGCACTCGCGGTCTTGGCTCCCGGCTTCTTGAATCCGGACTTCACGGCCAGACCCTTCGGCTGGACCGTCGGCTTGGATTCGCTTGCCGCAGCGCCTGATTCCGCGGATTCACCCGAGGTCTGCGGGGCCGGTGCCGCAGCAGCCGGGGCAGCTTCGGCGGGCTTGCCCGGTGCCTTGGCTCCCGGCTTCTTGAAGCCCGACTTCACGGCCAGGCCCTTGGGCTTAACGGTGGGGGTCGACTCGGAAGCCTCTGCTGTCGCAGGCGCTTCGGACGCCGCGGGAGCGTCGGCAGGTGCAGGTGCAGGTGCAGCCGCCTTCGCGCCGGGAGCCTTGCCCTTCATCTGCAGACCCTTGCCGCCGGGTGCCTTGCCTCCGGCCATTCCGAGACCCTTCGGCTTCGGAGCAGCTTCGGCGGTAGCAGACCCTGCAGTGTCAGACCCTGCAGTGTCAGCCTCGGCAGTGTCGGCCTTGGCAGCCGAGCCGGGTGCCTTCGCCCCTGGTGCCTTGGCCAGACCCTTCATCTTCAGTCCGCCGCCGGCCTTCGGAGCGGGCGCTGCCGGAGCGGATTTCGCTTCGGCAGGGTCCTCGACGGGTGCGATGCGCTCGGCCTCTTCGACCTCCATCGCATCTTCCGTTGCCAGCTCTTCCTGCGGAGTGCGCTCGCGGGGGATGACCTTGATGTTCTCGGCCAATACCGAGGACTCGACTCGGGTGATCGACTCGAGCATCAGCTGCGCGACATCGACAACCTCGACGCCCTCGTGCGCGCCGCCTTCCTGCCGTGCGGTGACACCGTCGGTGAGCATCACGCGGCAGAACGGGCAACCCGTGGCGATCTTCTTCGGGTTGGTCGCCAGCGCCTCGTCGACCCGGTCGATGTTGATGCGCTTGCCGATGTTCTCTTCCATCCACATGCGAGCGCCACCGGCACCACAGCACATGGACCGCTCACCGTGGCGCGGCATCTCCTTGAGGTTGGAGCCCGACGCGGCCATGAGCTCACGCGGAGCGTCGTACACCTTGTTGTGCCGGCCGAGGTAGCACGGATCGTGATAAGTGATGTCCTGGCTGACCGAGGCCACCGGTATCAGCTTCTTCTGCCGCACGAGGCGGTTGAGCAGCTGCGTGTGGTGCACCACGTCGTAGTCGCCGCCTACCTGCGGGTACTCGTTACCGAGTGCATTGAAGCAGTGGGCGCAGGTGACGACGATCTTGCGCTTGTTCTGCTCCACGCCGTCGAACACGTTGTTCAGCGTCTCGATGTTCTGCATCGCGAGCTGCTGGAACAGGAACTCGTTACCCGCGCGGCGAGCGGAGTCGCCGGTGCAGGTCTCATCGGCGCCGAGCACCATGAACTTCACGCCTGCGGTGGCGAGCAGCTCGGCGACGGCTTTCGTGGTCTTCTTCGCGCGATCCTCGTAGGCACCGGCGCAGCCGACCCAGAAGAGGTACTCGTAGTCCTGGAACGAATCGGCGTCCTGCCCGAAGACCGGGATGTCGAAGTCCATCTCGTTGATCCAGTTGAGGCGGTCCTTGGAGTTCTGGCCCCACGGGTTGCCCTTGTTCTCGAGGTTCTTGAACAGACCTGCGAGCTCGGACGGGAACTCGGATTCGATGAGCACCTGGTAGCGGCGCATGTCGATGATGTGGTCGACGTGCTCGATGTCCACCGGGCACTGCTCGACGCAGGCACCACAGGTGGTGCAGCTCCACAGCACCTCGGGATCGATGATGCCGCCCTCGATGGCGTCGGCGACGAGCTTGCGATCGGCCTCGTCCCGAGCGGCCTGCGGAATGGCGTCGAGCGCCTTCTGGTCGACGTTGCCTTCTGCATCGACGAGTCCGACCTCGTCACCGGCCATGTCCTTCTTGCCGCCGGCCAGCAGGTACGGAGCCTTGGCGTGGCTGTGGTCGCGCAGCGACATGATCAGCAGCTTGGGGGAGAGGGGCTTGCCGGTGTTCCACGCGGGGCACTGCGACTGGCAGCGGCCACACTCGGTGCACGTGGTGAAGTCGAGCCAGCCCTTCCAGCTGAAGTCCTCGATCTTGCCTGCGCCGAACGCGTCGACGTCGGGATCGGCCTCTTCCATTTCGAGGACCTTGCCGCCGGACATCATCGGCTTGGCCGGTCCGAGGGCGACGGTGCCGTCGTCCATGCGCTTGAAGTAGATGTTGGGGAACGCAGTGAAGCGGTGCCACGCGACGCCCCAGTTGATGCGGGTGCCGACGATGTAGAGCCAGATCATGCCGGACATCAACTTGATGAGCGCGAAGATGGACACCATGTTGGAGTTGGCCGGCAGCAGCTCGGCCAGGCGCATCGTGAAGAAGTCGGTGTAGGGGTTCGCGTCGCCGTACGTCGCGATCTTTCCCGCCTTGACGAACACCATGCCCAGGCCCTCGATGAGCACGACAGCCTCGACGAAGTAGGCGGCCTTGAACCCGGAGCCGGCGAAGCGTGACTGACGCTCGGGCTTACGCGGGTGGTTGAGCTGGCGAATGATGATCAGCGTGGTGATGCCGATGACCGTGCCGAGCCCGAGGATCTCGTCCATCAGGTGGTAGATCGCGGTGTCGCCGACGATGGGCCAGTGGAACTCGGGGTTGAACGTCTGGCCGTAGGCCTCGAACCAGAACACGGACCCAACCATGAAACCGATCATCACCAGCCAGTGCGCCCAGCCGACGGTGCGGAACTTGACCATCTTGCTGTGGGCGGCGAACTCGATGATCATCTGCTTGAAGCGGGGGACGATCGGTCGCCAACGGTCGGGTGCCGGCTGACCCAGCCTCACGATGTTGAACATGCGCAGAGCCCCACGAATGAAGGCGTACCAACACACGAGGCTGAGCAGAGCACCGACTGTGCCCAACGTGATCGTCAGGGCGTTCATGTCGTGGCCTTTCGCTGTAGGTGGCAGCTGGGACAGCTACCGCTGGTTCAGCCCGTCGAGCAGGATGACGGCTTAAGTTACTCGCCAGTAGCTATGCAACTGTACTGATGGGTAACTTAGCATCGTTCTGGCACGCGACGCTGGTGGGCGCCGAAATGAGGCCATCCGACGGGCGGGCTGAACTCGTCAGTAGGTTGTCTCGTAGATCACGGTAGGCGTAGGCCCCAGGAGTGCTGTCGAGAAGGCAGTCCTTACTTGGGCGCAAAGCAGTCTTGTCGGTGGATCCGCTATGTCGTCGATCGGCGGACCGACGTGTCCCACCGCCGGACATTCGATCGATCGAACGACATTTTCGGCTGCATCGTGACGCATTGCAGCCGTTTGTGCTGCGGAAATCGGAATTATTTGTGACAGATGGTAACTGATAGGTGACGGAGCAGTGACGAAAGGACAACGAACGGTCCGCTTTGTGCGCTACACTTCCGTCGCATCGAACGTCGCAAAAGGGTCATCGGGGTGGCTTTGAGCTCGACGCGTCCAGCGGACTGTCGAGCGTGCACATCACAGAAACGGAACAGCTCTCCATGAAACTCAGCAAACTGGTCGTCACCTCGGCCCTCGTAGCAACGGCTATGGGTCTGGCCAGCGGAACTGCGTACGCGCAACCCAGCTCGACGACCCCCGACACGAACTACTCCGTCGAGCTCGAAGACCGCACCATCGTCACCACCATCGATGCGGGCGTCTTCAAGATCGCCGACGACGGCAAGACGGTCGACGTTCTCGACGCCGCCGACAAGACTCTCGTCACGCTTCCGCTCTCGTTCAACCTGGGCGGACTGAACTTCCCGTACGAGCAGGACGTCGACAACAACGGCAAGACCCTGCGCCTGATCCCGAACCTCGACTTCACCAAGGCGTCGGCGAACTCACGCAGCATCGGTGCCACGACCGTCGCATCGCCCGAGGAAAACCTCGCGGCACAGCAGAACTTCTCCTCGCAGCTCGGAATCGCGACCGCCATCGGCGGCTTCACCGGCACCGCTATCGGATTCGGTATTGGTGCTCTCGGAGTCCTCGCCGGACCGGTCGTCCTGGCTTCTGTTCCGCTGTTTGCAACCATCGGTGGAATCGTCGGCACGATCGTCGCTGGCGGCCCGACCCTCGTTGTCGCAGGTATCGACTTGCTCAACACGCTGAACGCTGCACCCGGCACCTCGGTGTACGCCAAGTAAGCAACGTCCCACTCAAAAACCCGCACTCTCGTCGAGGGTGCGGGTTTTTTGCGCGCTGCGTGTGGCTACGACGTGCGAACCGTCAGGCCCGGGTTCTCGGCCAACACGTCGTTGATGGGGGTCGCGAACAGTTCGGGTCGTTGGCCCTGCAGCATGGTGAACACCGTCGCGATTTCGCAGGACGGTTGATCGCCCACATTCGATGCACTGGCGATGCCGACGGCAAGGGTGCCGCTGACGATCGGTCCACCGCTGTCTCCGCGGAGAGCGCAGATGGAGGTAGAGAAGCTCCGGTCCATGACGGCCTCACCCATGGCGACGTTCTGGCCCGTGGACAGGATTGTGCCGCAACTGAATCCGGTTCTGGAGCCTGACTTGCAGACCGGTGCACCCACGATGGGATCCACCGTTCCGGTGACATGCAGCGGTCCCGAGCCGGGCACCCGCACCGCATTGCCCTCGAATTCTCCGACGTTGGCGTCGTCGATGTCGATCAAGGCGTAATCGTTGTGCAACTGGATGGTTCGGTAGAACGAGCCGAACTTCGACCCGACGAGACTCCCGTACATCGGGTACGCACCGGTCGACGCTGCGGAACCGGTGTCGGCTGCGGCCGGGTTGCAGTGGCCCGCAGTGATGTTGACCGACCCATGCGTCGGGTCGACGGCGTTGAATCCGAGTGAGCAACGCAGACCGAGGCCGGCCGGGGTGCCCGCGAGGAAGCTGTCGCCCCCGAGATAGGAACTGGCACGAATCGGACCGGCAGTGGGTGCGACATCGAAGGGCAGCAGGTCCAGTAGCGGGTCGACGGCGTCGCGCACTGCCTGTGGGATCTCTATCCCGGAGGTGACTGTTGCGAACCCGTTGGCAGACGCGGCGTCGGCCACCTCGGCGTAGGTGGGGCCGTCCGCTACCGCGACGACAGGCCGACCGTCCGCATCGAGCCAGGTACCCGTGACACCCCCGGAGCCGACGGCGGCAGCGAACTCCGCCAATCGGCGAGCCGCGTCGGCTCGATCGAGGAACTGTTGCGGATCGAGCCCGAGATCGCGGGCCACGGCGTCGATCAGTTCGAGCGGCAGCTCTGGATCGGCACCCACCGCGGGCGCAGCCGTGGCGACAGGCGCACTCACCGCCATCGTGATCAGGCAAGACACGGCAACCATCGACAACCCCAGCGCGCGGCGACGCATGGAACCCCTCCCCCGAGGCACCACGATGTGATGCCGTTCACTGACTATAGGGGGTGTGCAGGTGTCGACCTACCGGGTCACTCGGTTCGCAGAGTCGCTTCGGTTGCGTCGACGACCTGATCGATGGGAATGCCGAGACTCGCAGTGCCCCCGTACTGGGCCAATGCCAGGTTCGCCTCGTTGCAATCGGGTGCACCACCACTGTTGGATCCGCTGGTGATGCCGAGCGCGAGTGTTCCGGTCACGATGGCACCGCCACTGTCGCCCGCAAGAGTGCATGCGGTGCTGGCGAATCCACGAACTGTGCGGGAGGTGCCGTCCTCCATGTAGAGCTGTGTCTCGACGCGGTCGGCTGCAACCACGCCACAGGTGAACGACGACGACTGTCCGGACTTGCAGACCGGCGCTCCGATCACGGGTGCCGCGGTTCCGGTGATCGTGACGGTGCTGCCGTTGGCCCCGCGGACGGTGGGACGGTCCAGGCCGGACTCGATGCCGCGGTCGTTCAGGGCGATCACCGACCAGTCGAGGCCGTCCTGTGCGCCCAGGCTCGACCGATCGAACGACCCGATCTGGGTGCTGCGCGAGATGTCCGACGGATCGGGAAGGTAGACAGGTGCGCCGCCGGCTCCGGTGGTTTTGTTCGGATTGCAGTGTCCGGCAGTCAAATTGACGGCATCACCGGACTTGTCGACGGCGTTGAACCCGAACGAACAGATGCTGATGTCGGTGGTCGGAGCGTCGCCGATAGGCCCGGTGGTGGTGACGTAGGTGTCGCCGCCCATGGGAGTCGGGTCGACCGGCTTGTTTCCACCCGGGGAGAGGATGACCTTGATGTTGGCCAGCAACGTCGGGAGGTTGAGTGCGCTACCGATCGGGCTGTTGACCAGGTCGATGACGACCTGGTTGTCGATGAAGTCGATGGCCGTTCCGTTGATCTGCGCGGAGATCTCACGGGGGAGCCCGGCGATCCATCCGTTGAGGTCTGCGAGCGACTTCTCCAGCCCGTCCGCCGACACCGGGGACTGAGCAGTGGCATATCCGTCCTTGGCCACTGCCTGTGCTGCGGCAGGGGAGGTGACGGCGACGACGGCGTTGCCGTCGGGCCCGATCCAAGCGCCGGCGAAATCGGCGGGGCGGCTGGCACGGAAGTCCGATGCGTAGGCGGACAGTTCCTGCGCACGAGCGGCTCGATCGAGATACTCCTGCGGGGAGATCTTCAGATCGCGCTGTACGGCCTCGACGAGCTCTGCGGGAAGCCGATCGGCGGGAGATTGGACGACGGGCTCGGCGGCCGCCGTTCCGGAGAACGAAGCGAATAATAGAAAAGCCGTCGAGCACAGCACTGCAGCACGCAGAGCCCCGGTGTTACGCATGAAATCCCTTCATCGGGTGCTTGGTATCAGCGCCCCACCCTAGGGCATCAGTCGCTGAACCCGTGTTTGCGCAGGTCAGGGGACAACGGGCGTTACCGCGGGGCTGGTCGTTGCAGGGGTGGTCGTTGCGGTGGTCGTGGTCGTCGTTGCAGGGGTGGTCGTCACCGGGGTCGTGGTCGGCACCAGGGCGGTGGTGGCGACCACGGGCGGGGGCGTGGGGATCGGTGCGGGCGGCGGCGCAGGCAGCGGCGCGGGTTGAGGCGGGATGTACGGCTCGTATGTCTGTTCCTCGACCACCTCCGGCACGACGACGGCGGGAGCGGGAGTGGCGGTAGTGGTCGACGGCGTGCGGGTCGAGGTGACGACCGGCGAGCCCGCATCGGTGACGGCCGGGGGCGTGGGAGCCGGCGAATTGCTGAACACGCCACTGACCGCTGCGATTGCCAGAACGATCACCACGCCTGCCGCAGCACCGGCGATGACGGTGGTGATGGTGCGCGAGCGTTCGCTGCGTTCCTTCTTCTCCTCGGTCGACGCGACGGCCGGGGCAAGAGCCGACACGGCACCGGTGTTCGACGCGTTCTCCTCGGCTGATTCGACCGGTTGGGAGCGGAATTCGGAGGGCTCGAACACCGGTGCCACCGCCGGGATCGCCTCGGAGAAGGCGAGGGACTTCTCCGGCGGGACAACAGGAATGGCGTCGGTATCGAGCGAATCGGTGCCGTCGTTGCGGGTGACGATCGGCGCGGCACCGGTGACCAGAGAGTTGCCGTCGACATCGTCGACCTCGGCCAGCAGCAGTGCGCCTCGGGGCGCTGCGAGTGGCTCGACGACAAGCCGGCCCGACGTCCGTTCGGCAATCTCTGCCGCGACCGACTCCAGTTCGGCGCTGCCTCCGGTGAGCACCACGGTGCCGGTCTGCGGCACGTCGAGGGTGCGCATCGAAGGCGCGACCAGATCGGCGAACTCGGCTCGCGTCACGGTCGTGGTCTGCGACAGGCCCGGCAGATCGACCGAGATGGTGGCCTGCTCGTCCGTGCTGAGTGCATGTTTGGCTGCCTCGCAGGAGGCAACGACGCCGGCGAGGGCGGCCAGGACTGCGGCGTCGGACAGATCGATGTGCTCGCGATCGGTCACCACGTGATCGAACAGTGCGTCGGTGAACACGTCTCCGCTGACGGCGGTGGTGCGAACCGTTCCGCCTCCGGGATACGTCGAGATGTCGGTTCCGGTGGCCCCGATGTCGATCACCGTGGCGGCGGTGCCGGGGTTGCGCTGCGCGAAGGTGCTGGCGGCTTTCGCGTCGGGCACCAACGCGATTGCGGTGAGGCCGGCGTGATCGAGGGCATCACGCAGCAGCGCAACGCTCTCGCGCGGCCATCGCGTCGGGTACGTCATGGTCGTGACGGGTGCGTCGGCTGGCTCGGTTGCCGAAGACATCATGGTGACGAGGCAATTGGCCGCGTTGGCCATCAGGTCCTCGGCGCGGTAGGCGGCGGCGTCGGGTTCGAGGTCCTCCTGCTGACCGACCAGGTCCACGAACCGGGTGAAGGGTGCTGTGTCGGCGGGTTCGCCGAGATGGGCGCGACCGTCCTCGTCGAATCTCAGAGTCGTCGGTACTACGACGACCGTCGGCTCGTCGTCGGCGCGGACGCGGTGGACCGCCACCGACCTGGTGTTGCCGACGGTGATTCCGAGATGCCCCGCACCGCTCATCGAGTTCCCTCTGTCGCTGCGTCACGTGCCTGCTCGGTCACGGGTTGTGCGTCGGTCGACTCCGATTCGGTTGTCTCGCCGGTGTCGTCGCCCGGTTCGCCGGCCGGGACCTCTGGTTCTGGTTCGACCGGATCGATGGTCTCACGCGGTTCTTCGCGGTCTCTGCTCTCGGGCGTTTCGAGCGCCGGGCGGGTGTCGATCTCGGTCGGGTCCGGCTTGCTTCGTGGGTTTTCGGAGGTCCCGGCCGGGCTCGTTTCTGACGGGCTCGTTTCCAGCGGAAGAGGTGCGACCATGGCGATCTCGGCGGCCGGCTCGACGACGACGGTGGGGAAATCGATCGGGCCACCAGCTCCGGTTCCGGACGACGTCGTCGGTATCAGCTGGGCGTTGCCGATGGTGGGCACCGTGGTGTCGGTGGAGGTACCCAGTTGCAGGGCGATCAGGGCCGCGCCGACGGTCAACGCCGAGGCGAACGCCGCCGCCGCGAACAGTGGGCGACGGTCGGGTCGTCTGGGGTTCAGCACCGCGATCCGCTCGGTGACGGCGTCGACGGGGAACTCCGAGGCCAGAATCGCAGCACCGCGGGCCGCGGCGACGGCTGTGTCCTTGCTCTCCAGGGTCGCTCGCACCGACGCGTTCCACGCCGCGAGCGCCTCCGCTTCGGCCACCAGCGACACGTGCGCGAGGCCGTGCGCATTCATCGCCGAACGCAACGAGAAGACCTGATCGGCCGTCCAGCCGGCCGGGTAGGTGGCGGCGGCGGCGAGGTCGCCGGGTTGCAGATCGATCGACGACGCCACCTCGGTGAGCAGGCACAACAGGGCCATCGACGTCAGCTGCTCGGCCGGAAAGACGGTGCCCTTGCTGCCGGTGACGCCAACACCGTCGGCGAGAGAGTCGAGGAAGTGCGTGTACGCCTCCGACTTCTCGTCGGTTGCGTCACCGAGCGAGACGGTGCCGTCGGGATGAGTGTTGAGCACGGTCGAGTGCAGCGACGCCAAATGCAGCGACGAGCCGGGCGCAATGGGATGCGACACTGCGGCTACCGCGCGTTCCTCGTCCAGGTAGAGACCGACGTCCGGTGTGCCGATACTCGCCCTGCCGGGCTGCTCGGTCGGTGCGGACTGCTCGGTCATTGGGGTGCTACCTGTTCTGATCGGTTACCGGTGGTCGGTCGTTATGTCGCTTCTTGCCCTCACACAGTTACAGTGCCGTTCGCTGCGCTGGTGGAGCCTCCGTATCCCATGGCGCGCAGCATCGAGATGAGTTCCGAACGAGACTCGGCCCCGAGCCTGCGACGTATTCGAGCCACATGATGTTCGACGGTCTTCGGGGAGATGTAGAGGCGGCTGCCCACCTCGCGGTACGTGACTCCGAGCACGAGCAGCTCGGCGACCTCGGCCTCGCGTTCGCTCAACGAACCCGTCGGTGTCGGCGTGCTTCCTGAACTGTCGCGTCGGTGCGAGTGGGGCGGCTGCGACCCGGTTTGACGCAGCGACCTGGCGATGTGCAGCAGTGCGGTTGCGGTCGCGGTATCGCTGACGGTCAGCGCGGCCTCGCTGGCCAATCGGGCCCCGTCCCAGGGCAGTCCGAACGCGGTCAGCGTGCGTGCCGAATTCTCCACATCGGACGGATCGGGCCTGCCCTGCAACACGCCGAGCCAGGCGCGACCGGCGGCAGCGAGGGCGGCGCTGTACGGGTGAGTCGGCGCGGCTGCTGCGAGAGCCTTGGCGTGCGGCACCAGCGCGTCGGGAGTCTGGGCGACGATGGCCGCTTGGACCTGGTACCAGTGCAGCGCCGACGCCCAGACGGGCGGATCTCCGAGCGCTGCGAGCAGGTCGGCGGCGTGCGCGACGAGATGTTCGACGCGGTCGACCTGGCCGAGTCGGGTTGCGGCCAGGAGTAATTCGCCCAAGGGCAGCAGCGCGAACAGATCTGCAGAGTATTCGGCGATGACGTTCTGTGCACCGGTCCACGCCGTCATCAGCGATCCTGCGTCGCCCGATCTGCGAGCCAGGCCTACCCGGATCGCGTGCAGGAAGAGCTGATTGCGCATGTGAGACAACGGAATTCGAAGGGTATCGAGCACGGAGCCCGCCTCGGCTGCATCGCCCCGCAGCATCGACGCCCATGCCCCGAGGAGGATCAGTCGGGTGTGTGCCTCGGATCCTGGACGCCGTTCCGGCAGCGCCCGCGCCAGGATGGAATCGACGCGAGCGAGGTCACCGCAGTGCACTGCATGAAGGGCCGCGACGGCCGCGGCGGTGTCGGTGGCACACGAACGATCGGAGACGTTGCCGGTCAACGATATTGCGCGCATCAGTGAGTGTGCGGCAGCGCTCGAGTCGGCTGCACTGCGGGAATCGATGGACCCGAGGACGCCGGCCACCAGCAAGGTGCCCGACGCAGTGCTCGACGTCGGCGCAAGCGCGGACACGGCGGTCATCGACCGGTCCGCGCCGCCGCGGTCACCGGATGCGGCAGCAGACAGAGCAGCCCATACCCCATCGGGGCCGAGTCGATCCTCGCCGAGCCAGGTGAACAGTTGCGCACTGCGGGAAAGCATTCCGCGCTGCGCGGCAATCGAGGCCGAGACCCGCACGGCCGTCCGCAGATCCGCGGAATCGCAGACGGCGGCGCTGTCCAGTACCGCATCGGCGTAACGCCCCGCCTCGTCCAGGTCGCCGGTGGCGGCCGAGACCTCGGACCGCCGGGCGGCGAGCACCGCCGGATCGAAGCCCGCGTCGACGGCGGCGTCGTACAGCGCGCCGGCAGTCTCGACCGAGGCCGAATCTGCCTGCTGTACAAGAAAATCAGCCAGACCGGCATGGACGACGCCTCGCTGCGCCAGCGCACGCGCGGCGGTGGCGTCGAGCAGGTGGGATCGGGCGGCGACGTCGGTGACCGAATGGAGCAGGACGCGGCAGCGCCGATCGCCGATCAGCTCGGTCAAGGGAACCTCGGCGGCCGGGATCAAAGCGCCGGTGGAGTCGAGCAGGCCGGAGCTGCAGGCAAGGTCGACGGCAGATTCGACCTCGTTCGAGCGTGCGACGAGCTGTGCGGCCGTCGCGGGCTCGGGCGCGATGCCGAATCGAGCTGCGAGCAGCAGCGCCCGAATGTCGTCGGCGGTGTCGAGTAACATTCGACGATGCTGTGCAGCAACGGCTTCGGAGATCGTTCGCAGGGGTGCCGGGTCGGAGAGTTCCGCGCCGAGTGCGGCAAGAGCTGCGTCGACGGCGGCGAGAATTCCCCCGGTTGACTTCGCGATCGCATTGGCCAGTGCCGCAGAGATGGGCCGTGCGGTGGCGGCTGCTCGAGCGGCGATCGACGTCTTGTCCAGCGGAACCAGAGTCAGTCGACCGGAACCGGCGGACGCGATCAACTTCTCGATGCGAGAATCGAACTCGCGTGGAGCCGTTGCCACGACCAGCGTGATGTCCGACCGCGTTGCTGCCGCGGCGATTTCGTCCAACCGCTGCTCCGACAGCAGATGCGCGTCGTCGACGAGAACCGTCGAGCCTGACGGTGCACCGGCGATGCTGCCCGTACACGGATCCACCGACGCCCCGATCGCGTCGAGAACGGCGGAGCGACCGGACCCGTCGACTCCGACGACAACATGAAAACCTGTGGTGTCGAGGGCATCACGAACGAAACGATCGGCGCGTGCGACGCCGACGAGGGATGGTCGGATGCTGATCACGGTCGGGCGTCAGCCGATCGGGAGAATTTGGCCCGGAAGATTGAGGACCCCGTCGAGCGTCTTGTCGACGGTGTTGGCGGTGTTCGGGAGGGGGTTGGTGAAGGTGGGGGCCTGGTAGCTGGGAACCTGCACGTTCGGAGCCTGCGGGACCTGCACGGCAGGTGGTTGGTAGTTGGGAACGGTCGGCGCCGCGACCGACGGGATGGTCGGCACGGTTGCTGCGCCGTTGTCGGCGGGGGCCGGGGCGGGGGCAGGTGCTCCCGCGACCGGTGCTCCGGTGGCCGGATCGATCTGCGTCACTGTGCCGTCGGCGTTGACGACCGTGGTGGGGGCACCCTCGGATCCGACTGCAGCAGCGTCGTTCTCGCCAGGAGCGGCCGTCGTGGGCTGGGCGTCCGCAACTGCGGAGGTGGTGCCCGGTGTTTGCGTGCTCGAGATCTCGGCGTTGGACTCGGCCGGAGCGGTGTTGTCCGAAGTCAACGCCGTACCCACCGACAAGCCTCCGCCGGCCAGAAGCGCGAGGACGACAACGGATCCGGCGACGAGGCCGGCCTTCTTGCGGCCCGACATGCCTGCATCGGATTGGACGGCGGTAGGCGTCGGTGCCGGTCGCGGGGTGGGGCGCGGCATCGGCGCGGCCGAGACAGCGGACGCGGCAGAGGCCACGGAGGCCGTGGGGACCGCAGCCAGGGACGCTGCGTCTTCTGCGGCGGTGGCGTCGGCGATGTCGCTCCCGAGTATCGCGGCTCCGATCGCGACGGTCAGTTCCGGACGCGGTCCGGCCACCACGGGGGCGCGCAGTTCGGACGAGATGAGTTCGGCAACAAGGGGGATGGCCGAGCTGCCACCGACGAGCACCACCTGGTCGATGTCGGTCACCTCGAGCCCTGCGGCAGCCACGGCGTCCCGAACGACCCCGACCGACGAAAGCAGCGATGCGCGTACCAGCTCTTCGATCTCGGAGCGCACCAGGCGAACCTCGGTGTGGAGACCGGGCAGGTCGACAGTGAGCGAGGTGGACGTGTCGTAGGAGAGTTGTTCCTTGGCCTGGCCACACCGGGCTCGCAATTCCACCAGCGCACCGACGGTGTCCGGGTCGAACGGATCGAACTCGAACGACTGACTTCCCGAGACGGTATCGAGGACGTACTGCATGATCGCGTGATCGAACTGCGCACCGCCGAATTCCTGCGAGTGGACGCCGCTGCCGACGACTCCCGCGTCGGTGCCGGTCCGTACGAGCGTCACGTCCAGGGCGCTGGCACCCAGGTCGTAGATCACGGCGAGGCCGTCGGACTGTGTTCCGCGAGTCACCTCGAGCCAGCGCATCGTGGCGACGGACTCGGGTACCAGCGTGACATCGGCCAGTCCAGCGCGGTCCAACGCCTCGCCGAGGACCTCGGCCGTGTACGCCGTCCAGCGGGTGGGGTGGGTGACGACGACCGTCGGGGCGGAATCGGCTCCGGCGGACACCTCGGCCACCAATGCGCGAGCAGCTGTGGCGTACAGATCCTCGGCGCGGTGACTGCGGCCGTCGTCGTCGATCAGTTCCACCGGGTCGCCCACTCGGTCGGCGAATCCGCTGATCGGATGGCGGGCGGATCGGTCCCACAGCTCGACCAAGCTCGGGGCCGCACCGGGGCGAAGATCGAGTGCCGAACGCTTGACCACCGAAGTCACGGGGTCGGTGTCGAGTGCAGCAGCCGCTGTCACCGAACCGATACGTATGCCGAGCCCTGCGTTCATAGTGGTGTCGCCGCCTTCATCTCGCCCCAGCCGTCAGTAGTACTGCCGTCACTCGCACTGTCGGACTGCGTTCGCTGTTCGTTACGTCTCACAGCAGGTTAGAGCGCGAAACGAGTGAAATCCCCTAAAGCGCCCAGATCCCCTAACGAAAGCCCCCTGGCGACCCCCGGGGTAGTAGGGGGATCGGCCCCGTTGGGCGGGGGCTCTCCGATGCATAGCTTTGTGATCAACCACGAAGTACCACTCGTCAAGGAGACCCAGATGGCTACCAACGCCGTACTCGATTTCATTCTCAGCTTGCTGCGCGACGACCAGGCTGCGGCGGCTTACTGCGCCAACCCCGAGACGACGCTGGCCGCAGCCGGCCTCGGCGACGTGACCCACGCAGACATCGTCGCCGTGGCACCCCTGGTCGCCGAGTCGGGTCTGTTCGCCGGCGCGGGCAGCCAGCTGTCCGCCATCTTGGGAGCCGGCGGATCGGCCGGCCTCGAGGGCGCACTCGCTGGAGGAGCGAGCCTCGGCGGCGGATTGTCTGCCGGACTCGGGCTGGCTGCAGGCGCAGTCGCCGGCGGCGGACTCGCTGCAGGCGGCAGCTTGACCGGCGGAATCGACGTGACCGGTGAGATCGCCGCATCCCTGCAGGCAGCACTCGCCGCAGCGCTGGCGGTCGGCGGGCAGATCGGCGTCGAGCTCGGTGCCGCCTTCGGTGGTGCCCTCGACGCCTTGATCGGCGCAGGCGCAGGCATCGGCGTCGGTGGGGGTCTGGATCTGGACCTCGACGGCCTGCTCGGCGGAACCGTCGGTCTCGGCGCTGCGTTGACCGGTCTTCTCGGAGCGGGTGCGGGCATCGGGGGAGAGATCGGCGGCGATATCACCGCACAACTGCAGGCCGCCCTCGACGCGGCCATCGGTGCGACCGGTGCCGTCGACCTCGGCGCACTGGCCGACATCCAGGGCGGACTGAGCGGCGCGCTCGGCGCGATCTTCGGAGTCGGCGGAACCGTCGGAGCCGAGCTCGGCACGACGCTCGGTGGAGTCTTCGATTCCGTCCTCGGTGCCGGAGCGGGACTCGACATCGCGGGTGACCTGGGTGCCGCTCTGACCGCGGGCATCAGCGGCGCACTTGCGGGCCTCGGCACCGTCGGCGTAGATCTCACGACCGATGTCGTTGCGGCACTGGACGGAGCATTCGGTGCCGGTGGCGCACTGGTCGGCGACATCGCCGGCGGCGTCGGCGGCAGCCTCGGTGGGCTGTTCGCAGCAGACGGTGCCATCGCAGGATCCATCGGAACCGCACTCGGAGCCGTCCTCGACGCCGGTGCACTCGCAGACCTCGACGTCGACGCCCTGCTGGCTGCAGGCGGCAACGTCGGCGCGGTCGTCGGAGGCGCACTCGGCGGTGTCCTCGATCTCGACGCCGGCGCTGTGGGCAACCTGGCCACGGCCATCGACACCGCAATCGAAGGAACCCTCGGAGCAGGCGTCGGGATCGGCGCAGGGATCGCGGGCGGCCTCGGCGGCGGTGTGGCAGGCGGTGTCGGGGGAGGCCTCGAGGGTCTCCTCGGCACGGCGTTCGGCGTCGGCGGCGGAGCCGGAGCGCAGCTCGGAACTGCGCTCGAATCGGTACTGGGCACCGGCACCTCACTCGACCTGGGAACTGCTCTCGGTGCCGGAACCGATCTGAGCGCACAACTGGCCGGAGCGGTCGATACCGCTGTGGCAGCAGGAGCCGATCTCACCGGAACGGTGGAGTCCGCACTCAGCGGAATCGGCGGAGTCGGCGCGGGCCTCTCCGGTGGTCTCGCCGGCCTCGGTGGTCTCAGTGGCGGCGTGACAGGCGGTCTTGCAGGTATCGGTGGGCTGGGTGGCGGTGTGACCGGTGGACTCGCGGGTATCGGCGGAGCTGCCGCGGGTGTGACCGGCGGACTCGCTGCGGTCGGAAATGTTGGAGCAGACGTCACCGGAGGCCTGGCTGCGGTCGGAAATGTCGGAGGAGACGTCACCGGTGGCCTGGCAGCAGTCGCCGACGCCGGTGCGGGCGTCACCGGAGGTCTTTCGGGACTGGCCGATGCCGGTGCGGGCCTCACCGGAGGGCTCGCCGGTCTCGGCAGCCTGGGCGGCGGGATCGCGGGCGGAGTCGCAGGCGGAGTGAGCGGCGGCGTGTCGACCGGTATCGATGCTGCGGCTCAGGCCGGTGCGGGCTTGGACAGTTCGGTCACCGGAGCCGTGTCCACCGGTATCGATGCTGCGGCTCAGGCCGGTGCGGGCTTGGACAGTTCGGTCACCGGAGCCGTGTCCACCGGTATCGACGCTGCGGCTCAGGCCGCAGCAGGACTTCAGGGAACAGCGGACCTGGCCGGCACCACGGCAGGCACCGTCACCGGTGGTCTCGAGGGGGCTGCGAACGGCGTAGTCGACGCAGGCACCTCGGTCGGCGGCGAGATCGCGTCGAACGTCGGCGGCGGGCTCGAGGCCGGCGGCTCTTTAGGCGGCGGACTCGCGTCCACGGTGACCGGGGGTTTGGATGCTGGTGCCGACGCTGCGGCGTCCGTGGGCGGCGGGTTTGATTCCGCTGCCGATATCGGTGGCCAGGCAGCGGGCACCGTCACCGGCGGTCTGGAATCCGGTGCGGAGGGACTGGCGAATGCAGGCGGCAGCCTTTCCTCGGCCGCGAACGGTGCAGCGTCGGGATCGTTCGAGCACTCCAGCTCCTTCGACAGCGACGCAACCGCGTCCGGCACGGGCTGGTCGAGCGTCGACTCCGACGTCTTCGGACAGGCCGAAAGCGATTCGAGTCTGTTCAGCGACGGCAGCCTGCACGGGTCGGTGGACTCGGCAGCGGACTCGCTCGGCCATGTCACCGTCGACCACGACATCGACCCGCTGAACCCCTGATCCCCTGTAGTACCAGTTGTGCTCGGCCCCGAGTGTGTTCGTCACACTCGGGGCCGAGTCGTAGATAGAGTTTGTGCGGGGCCGAGTCTGCGGACGTCGATGAGAACGGGTTGTGAAGCGAGAATATGGACGGGCACACTACGGAGCTGGCCGAGCTGTTGAGTCGCACCGCGGCGGTGGCAACATCGGCGGGAAGATCCGACCTGGTGGATCGCGTCGAGGCGGCGCGAACGCGGGTTCTGGATCCGCGCCGCCGCATCATCGTCGTCGGACCGCTCAAGCAGGGCAAGAGCCAGTTCGTGAATTCGCTGCTCAATCTGACGGTGTGCTCGGTCGGCGACGACGAGACCACTGCTATTCCGACGGTGGTATCCAACGCCGAGAGCTTCTCTGCGCAGCTCGTTCTCGCGGATCCGGGTAGCGAGCCGATCCGCGTCGACGTGCCGCTCGAAGAGGTCACCACCGTCACCCCGGCGAGTCCCCGAGCTCAGGGTCGTGAAGTGTTGCGTCTGGACATCGGAGTGCCGAGTCCATTGCTCGCCGACGGCCTTGTGCTGGTCGATACACCAGGTGTCGGCGGGCACGGAAATCCTCACGCTGCAGGAACATTGGGACTCATTCCGTCCGCCGACGCAGTACTGGTCGTGTCCGACGCCTCCCGCGAATTCACCGAGCCCGAGCTGTCCTTTCTCCGGCAGGTGCAAGGGCTCTGCCCGGCCGTGGCCGTACTGATCACCAAGATCGATCTGTATCCGCACTGGCGGCAGATCGTCGAGGCCAATCGCGGACACCTGGATCGTGCCGGCCTCGAAGTGCAGATGCTCCCGGTGTCGTCTCTGTTGCGTTCCCACGCACTGCGTTTGAACGACGAGGAGCTCAACGCCGAGTCCGGTTTTCAGCAGCTCTACGCGTTTCTTCGCGACGACGTGGTGGCCCGCGCGGATGTACTGGCTCGCGCGTCGGTCTCACTCGACGTTCGCTCGGTCACCGAGCACCTGTCCCTGTCGTTCGGCAGTGAGCTTGCGGCGCTGAAGGATCCGGAGCGGGCGGCCGCGGCCGTCGCCGGTCTGCAGCGTGCCAAATCCGCTGCCGAAGAACTGCACAAGCGTTCGTCGCAATGGCAGCAGACACTCGGTGACGGCATTGCCGATCTGGCGTCCGATATCGATCACGATCTACGCGACCGGTTGCGCCGCGTCACCCGGGAGGCGGAAGAGACCGTCGACGAGGGGGATCCGGGCAAGGATTGGCCGCAACTGGGCGAATGGCTCGAGGAGCAGATCGCCGCGTCGGTGGGCGACAACTTCGTGTGGGCGCACGAGAGGGCTCTGTGGCTCTCGGAGTTGGTGGCCGAGCATTTCGCGTCCTCCGGGGCGGCGGCGCTGCCGAATCTCGATCTCGGCGATCTGGACAACGTCCTAGAGCCCGTCTCGTCGTTGGCCGAGCTGGAATCCGGTCGTGTCGGTATCACGCAGAAGGTCCTCGTGGGAATGCGCGGCTCCTACGGCGGTGTGCTCATGTTCGGCCTGATCACCACATTCGTCGGGTTGAGTCTGCTCAACCCGATCTCGATCGGCGCTGGCGTTCTGCTGGGCACCAAGGCCTACAAGGAGGACAAGGAGAACCGCGTCAAGGCACGTCGTTCCGAGGCCAAGATGGCGATCCGCCGCTTCACCGACGACGTCAGCTTTCAGGTCGGCAAGGAATCGAAGGACCGGCTGCGGCAGATCCAGCGGGTATTGCGCGATCACTTCACCTCGATCGCCGAACAGACTCTGCGGTCGCTGAACGAATCCCTACGCTCGGCGCAGGAAGCCGCCGCGGCCGACAACACCGACCGCACTGCCCGCATAGCGCAGCTGGAAAAGGATATGCGGGTGGCGGCCGAATTGAATGCTCGCGCACGTGCTCTCGTCGAGGCCGAGGCGGTATGAGCACCACCGCTCTGAACCGGGCGCGTGACCTGATCTCGGCCGCTCGATCGACGTACGCGGGGGACGCCGAAGCCTCGTGGATGCTCGACGAATGTCTGTACCGACTGGACGAGCCGCTGCGGGTGGCATTGGCCGGCTCGCTCAAGGCCGGCAAATCCACACTGCTGAATTCGCTCGTGGGGCAAGATATTGCTCCGACCGACGCCACCGAATGCACCAAGGTCGTCACGTGGTACCGCAACGGCGTCACTCCCGCCGTCACGGCGTGGTACGACGGCGACCGTGCCGCGAACGTTCCGGTGCAGCGGCGGGATGGCCGATTGACCTTCGATCTGGGGTCGCTGACGGCCGCGCAGGTCGATCGCCTCGACGTCGAATGGCCGGCCAGTGCCTTGGCGCAGACGACGATCATCGACACCCCCGGCACATCGTCGCTCTCGCGTGATGTCTCGGCCCGCACGCTGGCCATGCTCACTCCCGAGAACTCTTCCTCCGGTGCCGACGCCGTCGTGTATCTGCTGCGCACGCTCAACGCGTCCGACGTCTCGTTTCTCGGACAGATCGGTGCCCATGTGGGCGGCGATTCGGGCCCCCTCGGCGTGATCGGGGTGGTCTCGCGGGCCGACGAGGTCGGCTCGGGCCGGATGGACGCGATGATGTCGGCCAAGGAGGTCGCCGCGAGGTTCGCGTCCGAGCTCGAGGCCACAGGTTTGTGCCAGGCGGTGGTTCCGGTGGCGGGTCTGCTCGCGCTCGGTGCGGAAACGTTGCGGCAGAACGAATTTGCTGCCTTCGAGATGCTGGCGACGGTGCCGACCGAGGATCTCCAGCTGGCGATGCTGTCGGCCGATCGCTTCGTACGCCCCGAGAGTACGTTGCCCGTCGATGCTGCGCTGCGGGCCAGTATCGTCGACCGCTTCGGTTTGTTCGGTATTCGGATGGCGGTCACTCTGATTCGGCTCGGGGTGCGCGATTCGCCAACGCTTGCAGCTGATCTGGTCGACCGCAGCGGTTTGAGCGAACTGCGCTCGGTGATCGATGTTCAGTTCGGTCAGCGCGCCGATCAACTGAAATTGCATTCGGCTCTGGTTGCGCTGCAGCGAATTCTGGAGTTCCGGCCGGAATCGCATGCCCTGCGCACCGAAGCCGGGCGGATACTGGCGGACGTGCACGGCTTTGCCGAACTGCGCCTGCTCGGCCGATTACGCTCCACCACACCGAAACTCCCGGACGGTGCCCTGCTGGACCTGCAGCGCATCATCGGCGGGTTCGGCATTTCCGCTACCGAACGCCTGAATCTGCCGCCCGATGCCGGGCTCGGCCAACAACGCGAGATCACGCTGGCGGCAGTGCGCAAGTGGCGAGGTCTGTCCGAGCATCCGTTGCTGGATCAGTTCACCTCTACCTCGTGCGCACTCGCCGCCCGCAGCGCCGAGGGGATACTTGCCTCATTGGCCTGAGCCTCATTGGCCTGAGCCTTATCGGGCCGAGGGCCGCCGGGGGAGTAGCGCGACAACGGTCGCAGCGGCCGCCGCTGCTGCGACGACGAACGGTCCCCACTGCAGAACACCGCCGAGTAGCGCGGGGGCGTCGGAGACGAAGGTCGAAAACGTGACGGCCGCACCGATGGTCAAGATCCCGACCGCGCCCATCAGGACCTTGGACGACGTCGCCGCGCCGCGCAGCAAGTTCAGTGCGACGAATCCGAGCAATACGAGTACCGCCGATGCAGCCCCACTGGACAACAGCGTGGCCGAGGCGGTGTTGCGGACGTCGGCTGCACTGGCCGTCGAATCCTGCTGTGACACCGCAGTTTCGACGCCAGAAAGCACGGGTTCCCAATTCAGTGCGATCACCGCGGCCAATGCGAGCATCAGCGCCGCTGTCAGAGCCCACAGAGCACCCGCGACCTTCGGCAGAACCGAGTGAGTGGGCTCCTGACGCGGCCGAAGGGGCTCGACGAAAACATCCGGCCGCGGTGGTTGCGGACGCGCAGGCCGAGGTCTGCGTGAGGTCGGATCGTCCGGTTCTTCGGCCACGGTGCAGAAGTCTATCGGGCTGAGGTGATGGGCTGCGGCCTCAGCGCAGCACCACCGCCACGCCCTCGTACGGTCGCAGTGTCATCGGGAAGCTGTTCAGCTCGTCCACGGTTGCGATCTCGTTGTCGTCGAACACGTCGATGGCGCACGTGCCGGGCACCAGGTGCTTGGACTGAATGGTTGCGCTGATCTCCTCGGACGAGAAGTTGAGCACTGTGGCCTGGATGGTTCCCTGGCTGAGTTCGTGCACCATGACCAGCAGGCCCTTGTGCGAGACCGTTGGAATGTCGATCTGCTGGGCGGTGGCGATACCGAACCGCTTGCGCAGCTCGATGATTCGCGCCAGTTGGCGGGCGAACGACTGCGGGTCGGCCAGCTGCTCGGGGAGCGAGCCGTAGAGGCTGCGTCCGCGGGGAATGCCGGACTCCGAGCGGACGGCCTCGGGGAAGTAACCCATCAGATCGTGAGCGCCGCGGTTGATCCACCTGGTGTCACCTTCGCGGATGAGGTCATCGACCTCCGCGGCGTCGATGGGCAGGATGCCCAGCAGATCCCAGCCCGACAGGGCGAACACTCCCGGCTGCAACGCGTTGAACATCGCCAACAGCAGGTGGGCTCGCTTGACCGTCTCGATATCTGCCTCGTCCATCCGGTCGAGATCGCGGATACCGAGGGATGCGGTGATGACACTTGCTGTGGTGCAAGCGATTCCGTTGGTGGTGAACAATCGATTGTACGGTGCCCAGCGCCCGGTGAGGCGATCGGTGAGTTCGCCGCGTATGCGATCGCCCAGGTCGGAGCCCTTGACTGCCTCGCCGCCGTAGGAGAATTCGTCCTCCGCATGCAGGGTGGCGAAGTGGATGAGCTCGAACGTCATCTCGTCGTGGTTCTGCAACGCGTGCACCAACGATGCCGTGTCGACGCCATGATCACGCGCCAAAGTCATCGTGAGCCTGAGGAATTCGGTGTTCCCCATGACGAGCGCATGCTGATAGGCGGGGCGGTTGATGAAGTCGTACGACAGGTCGGCACCGTTGGTACCCATGGCCTTGATGTCGTCGATCGTCAGGTTCAACTCCTGGAAGGTGAACCCGCCCATCTTGCGCACCACGCTCGCGATGAGGTGGTTCGCGGCCTCGGACAGAGGATGGCCCTCGGACCAGCCCGGGCCTTCTGCTCGACGCTCGACGCCGAGAAAACCGTTGGCGTCCAGGCGCAGTGCTCCCGCGCCCAGGTCCGCGATGGAGTGGCAGGCGTCGCCGATCACCAGTCGCATGCCGGCGAAGGAGGGGTCGAGCCAGTTGATGGACGGCTGACCGGCCTTGAAGTAGTGTAGGTACACCCAGCGGCGTTCGACGCCATCGATGCCGACGACGGGAGGTGTTGCGCTCCAGTTGGTTTCCTTCACGCCGAGCTCGTAGAAGATCACTCGCTGCAGCTGGCCGATGATGTAGCCGGCGCGAGCGAGATTGGCCTCGGCCTCGGCGTCGATGTTCTGTGAGTCGGCACCGGCGCGTACTCGCGGCAGCAGGTGCCAGTCCTGCGGTTCGATCTCCACCATGTGGTAAATGCCGGGGTAGTCGGCTACGGCCATCTCGGCGAGTCGGAAGTCCGCACCCTTGCCGGTGTGTCCGGGCACGATGTCGTCGATGACGATGCCGTCGTATGCGGAGGCCACCACGCACAGCCGTCGGAACTCTTCTTCCGACCCGAACGCGGGGTCGATCTGCATGCCGATGCGGTCGAAGTGCCCGTCGACCGAAGGAGTCGGACGCCAACCGTGGATGCCGCCGGCCACCTTCACCGGGCCGGTATGTACTGCGGTGACACCGATTTCGGAGAAGGCCTGCCACAGTTTTTCGTCGCCGAGAGTGCTCAGGAAGCTCGTCTGCGGGGCGTTGATCACCGAGATGGGGTACGCGGTGAACCACACCGGTGCGCGCTCGACGGCGGCGCGAGGATCGGGATCGGCATACGGGTTCTGCCACATGCTGCCCTTGCCCGAGAGTTGCTCGGCGATCAGCTTGGCGTCGCGCAGCATCGACTGTTCGGTGAGCCAGTCCACGTACTCCGGGTTCGACGCAACCGGTTCGCTGTTGGGAGTGGGACTGTTGCTCCGGTTGGCACGGCGCACCGAGGGACGAAGTGGTTTCGGCCGAGCCGGGTAGAACTTCTCGTCGTAGGTGATCTCGCTCGGTTCGTGCTGCACTTCGGGATCCATGTGCCTCCGTAGCCTCGCTTTTCTTCAACCCTACGTAGGGCGCGGCCGATCCGCAGGGTTGTGGTTCCCCTGATCGTCGACGGGCGAAACCTTGCCGGTCGACCGGTGAAACCTACGCCGAACTACACCGATGTCATTCGTTGGGGGCGTTTTCCTTCGATATGCGAACGTCATCGAATCGAGACCGCCTGGTGTGGAATGTCTGATTCCGATAGGCCATAGTGAGTCAAGTACCAACTGCCCCTCCAGTCACATCAGACTCACGGGTCACATCCCCTCAGCTACAGGAGTTGTCCATGCGACGTCTTGCCCGCACATCGATCCTGGCCTCGACGGCCGCCCTGGCCGCCGGCATCGGTGCGGTCGTCCTCGTGCCCATGGCCTCGGCCGAGCCCGAGCCCGCTATGCCCCTCGGCTCCGCAGTTCTCGAAAGCCCCGACCTGGTGGTCACCATGGCCGCTGTCTGCGACACCACGGCGGAGGACGCACCCGAAGGCGGCGTCGTCGCACTGCAGGTGAAGGTCGACAACAAGGGCACGGACGACGCGTCGAACGTCAATGTCAATTACGGTGCGCTGCCGGGCGTCCAGGGCCAGAACAACGAGAAGACCATCAAGGCAGGCGAAGCTGCGACGTACACCGTGCCCTCCGTCGATCGTGAATGGGTCGCTCGTCCCGCCGGTGCCGCCGCCTTCGCCAGTGCACTCGATGCCGACTTCATGAACAACATCACCGCAGGGCTGCTCAGCCACAGCTGCATCCCTGCGCCGGTGGAAGAGCCAGCCGAGTAAATCTGTTCGAGAACTTTCTCCCCGCTGCGCCGCGACGATCCACGTGATCGTCGCGGCGTACTGCTTTGGAGGGGCTTCGCCCCATATGAGCGGAAGTTCGTAGCAGGGGTCGAAGTTCCGTGCACATGCGCGCAGCGCTCCTCCCCGGGAACAAATTCGCCACATCCTCCGTTGTGCAGGTAAGCAGCCTTGAGTGGATGAGGCTCAAGTTGGAAGTTGACGCGATAGATCGCGTTGTGCAAACTTGAGCGGAGTTCGCTCACCCAGGGACGCAGTCCACGCAATAACAGGAGGAAACATTATGGCTCGTGCGGTCGGTATCGACCTCGGGACCACCAACTCGGTCGTGTCCGTCCTCGAGGGCGGCGAACCGGTTGTCGTCGCCAACTCCGAGGGATCACGCACCACCCCGTCGATCGTCGCTTTCGCCAAGAACGGTGAAGTACTGGTCGGCCAGCCCGCCAAGAACCAGGCGGTCACCAACGTCGATCGCACCATTCGATCCGTCAAGCGCCACATCGGCACGGACTGGACCGTGGAGATCGACGACAAGAAATACAACCCGCAGGAAATCTCCGCGCGCACGCTGCAGAAGCTCAAGCGCGACGCCGAGGCCTACCTGGGCGAAGAAATCACCGACGCGGTCATCACCGTTCCCGCGTACTTCGAGGACGCACAGCGTCAGGCCACCAAGGAAGCCGGCCAGATCGCCGGCCTCAACGTCCTGCGCATCGTCAACGAGCCCACCGCGGCAGCTCTCGCGTACGGCCTGGACAAGGGCGACGAAGAGCAGACCATCCTCGTGTTCGACCTCGGTGGCGGCACGTTCGACGTCTCGCTGCTGGAAATCGGCGACGGCGTCGTCGAGGTCCGCGCGACGTCCGGCGACAACCACCTCGGTGGCGACGACTGGGACGAGCGCATCGTGACCTGGCTCGTCGACAAGTTCAAGGCTCAGAACGGCATCGATCTGACCAAGGACAAGATGGCTCTGCAGCGTCTGCGTGAGGCTGCCGAGAAGGCGAAGATCGAACTGTCCTCCGGGCAGAGCACCTCGATCAACCTCCCGTACATCACGGTCGACGGCGACAAGAACCCGCTCTTCCTCGACGAGCAGCTCAGCCGCTCGGAGTTCCAGAAGATCACCTCCGACCTGCTCGACCGCACTCGTGCGCCGTTCCAGGCAGTGGTCAAGGACTCCGGCATCGCCGTCAAGGACATCGACCACGTCGTGCTCGTCGGTGGTTCGACGCGTATGCCCGCCGTCTCCGAGTTGGTCAAGGAACTCTCCGGTGGACGCGAGCCCAACAAGGGCGTCAACCCGGACGAGGTCGTGGCCGTCGGTGCTGCACTGCAGGCCGGTGTGCTCAAGGGTGAGGTCAAGGACGTTCTGCTCCTCGACGTCACGCCGCTGTCCCTCGGTATCGAAACCAAGGGTGGCGTGATGACCAAGCTCATCGAGCGCAACACCACCATCCCGACGAAGCGTTCCGAGACCTTCACCACCGCTGACGACAATCAGCCCTCGGTGCAGATCCAGGTCTTCCAGGGTGAGCGCGAGATCGCATCGCACAACAAGCTCCTCGGCTCCTTCGAGCTGACCGAGCTGCCCCCGGCTCCTCGCGGCGTCCCCCAGATCGAGGTCACCTTCGACATCGACGCCAACGGCATCGTGCACGTCACGGCCAAGGACAAGGGCACCGGCAAGGAGAACACGATCAAGATCCAGGACGGCTCCGGCTTGTCCAAGGAAGAGATCGACCGCATGGTCGCCGACGCGGAAGCTCACGCAGACGAGGACAAGGCTCGTCGCGAAGAGGCCGAGGTCCGCAACCAGGCCGAGTCCCTCGTCCACCAGACGGAGAAGTTCGTCAAGGACAACGAGGACAAGGTCGACGCCGAGCTCAAGGGACGCGTCGAAACCGCCATCGCCGACGCCAAGACGGCGCTCGCGGGCAACGACATCTCGGCAGTCAAGACCGCCGTGGAGAAGCTCTCGACCGAGTCGCAGGCTCTCGGCACCGCCATCTACGAGGCTCAGGCCAAGGAGCAGGGCGGCGCAGAGGGTGGCGCGCAGGCCGCTGACGACGGTGTCGTCGACGCAGAGGTTGTCGACGAGCCCGCCGACGACACGGACAAGAAGTGACGTCGGACAACACCGAGCAAGAACCGGTCACTTTCGTGGACAAGCGAAAGATCGATCCCGAGACCGGTGAAGTACGGGAAGGTGACGCAGTTCCGGAGCCCCTCGTGGGCACCGGGGCTGCGCCCCAGCCCGACTCGGTGGACGACGGGACCGTCGACGGTGACGTAGTGGAAGATCCTCGCGACACGCAGGTTGCAGAGCTCACCGCAGATCTGCAGCGCGTGTCGGCGGAGTATGCCAACTACCGGCGTCGCACCGACCGGGAGAAGCAGACCGGAGCGGAGAACGCGAAGGCGTCCGTCGTCTCGCAGTTGCTTCCGGTTCTCGATGATCTCGAGCGAGCTCGTCAGCACGGCGATCTCGAAACCGGACCGCTCAAGGCAGTGGCAGACAAGCTGGCAGGGGTGTTCTCGAACATCGGCCTGACCACTTTCGGAGCCGAGGGCGACGCCTTCGACCCGGCCATCCACGAAGCCGTCTCCCACGAGGGCGACGGCAGCAGTCCGGTCGTCGGAACGCTGATGCGTCCGGGCTACAAGCTCGGCGAGCGCGTTCTGCGGACCGCGATGGTCGGCGTCGTCGATGCACAACAAGAATCGGATGCACCTGCGTCCGACGAGCAGTAAAGAGAAATAGCGCGAGAGGAGGAAACGCCCGGTGAGCCAGCGGGAGTGGATCGAGAAGGACTTCTACAAGGAGCTGGGCGTTTCCTCCAGCGCGACTGCAGAAGAGATCAAGAAGGCGTACCGAAAGTTGGCCCGGGACAACCATCCCGACGCCAATCCCGGCAACGCCTCGGCCGAGAACAAGTTCAAGGCGGTCAGTGAGGCACATGCCGTCCTGGCCGACCCGGCCAAGCGCAAGGAATACGACGAAGCACGACGGCTGTTCGCCTCGGGCGGGTTCGGTAGCCGCGGAGCTGGTGGCGGCGGTGGATTCTCGCCCGGTGCAGGCGGATTCGGCGGTGGCGGCCAGACCTTCGATGTCGGTGACATCTTCGGTCAAGGTGGCGGCGTCGACGGCGGAATCGGCGATCTCTTCGGTGGCCTGTTCAACCGCGGTGGCGCGCAGCAGCGCCCCCAGAGCAACCGGCCCCGACGCGGCAGCGACGTAGAAACCGAGACCTCGCTGCAGTTCCGTGAAGCGGCACAGGGCGTTACGGTTCCCTTGAAGTTGACCAGCCCGTCCTCGTGCACCACCTGCCACGGCAGTGGCGCGAAGCCCGGAACCAGCCCACGCGTATGCCCCAAATGCAACGGCCAAGGCGTCGTCAACCGTAACCAAGGCGCGTTCGGCTTCAGCGAGCCGTGCGACGACTGCCGTGGAACCGGGTCCATCATCGACGACCCGTGCGTCGACTGCCGCGGCACCGGAGTGCAGAACCGCACCCGCACCATCACTGTGCGTGTACCGGCCGGCATCAGCGACGGCCAGAAAGTGCGCCTCGCCGGTCAGGGCGAAGCGGGTCTGCGCGGAGCGCCATCGGGCGACCTGTTCGTGACGGTACGGGTCAAGCCCGACAAGGTGTTCGGCCGCACAGGCGACGATCTGACCGTTACCGTGCCGGTGAGTTACGGCGAACTGGTGCTCGGTACAACGCTGTCTGTGCCCACCCTCGAGGGTCGCGTCGGAGTGAAGGTGCCTCCGGGAACCGTCGACGGCCGAGTGCTTCGGGTGCGTGGCCGCGGTGTCCCGAAGAAATCCGGTACCGGTGATCTGATGGTTACCGTCAAAGTTGCCGTCCCGCAGAAACTGGACGATGCTGCTACCGACGCTCTGAAGAACTATCTGGAAGCCGAGAAGGCCAGCGGATTCGACCCGCGGGCCGGGTGGGCAGGTGTGTGATGTCGGTCCCTCCCGAGGGCGGATCTTCGAAAGCCGGTGGCGGACAAGCTGATCCCGACGCCCAGATCTTCGTGATCTCGGTGGCGGCACAGCTGGCCGGTATGCACGCGCAGACGCTGCGCACCTACGACAGGCTCGGACTGGTCACCCCGCACCGGACCACCGGCGGCGGGCGACGCTACTCCCCGCGTGACGTCGCACTGCTTCGTGAAGTGCAGCGACTCTCGCAGGACGAGGGCGTCAACCTCGCCGGCATCAAGCGCATCATCGAGCTCACCAATCAGGTCGAGGCTCTGCAGTCTCGCATCAGCGAGCTGGCCCAGGAGTTGGCCACCGTGCACGCCAGCTATCGCCGGGACCTGGTGCCGATTCAACGTAACGCCCTGGTGGTCTGGAAGCCGAAGCACCAGCGCTAGGTTCGCTGCCTCTCTGCGGCAAACGCGCGTGCATTTGCGAGACACCCGGTGCCGACCCCTATCCTGGTCGGCATGCAGGCGTGGAGTTCGACGGTCGTTCAGTATCACCGCCTTCGGAATGATCTCGCCGTGATCAGACTCGAAGGCGACGCTGTGCCGTTCACGGCAGGCCAGTCGGTGTCCGTGACAGTTCCCCAGAATTCTGCTCTGACGCGGCGATACTCACCCGCGCTGCCACCCTCGCTCGACGGCAAACTTGAATTCCACGTCCGGGCCGTTCCAGCAGGGTGGGTGAGCGGGTCCATCGTCAACGAGACGCGGCCAGGGGATATCTGGCAGATCAGTGATCCGAAAGGCGGTCTGCATGTCGACGACTCGGGCCGCGACGTTGTCATGATCGCAGGCGGCACCGGCCTCGCTCCGTTGCGGGCGATTCTGCTCGACCTCACGCGCTGGGACCAGCCACCGAACGTGACGCTGTTCGTCGGCTGCAAGTCTCCCCGCGACCTGTATGCCGGCGACATGCTGTGGTTGATGGCGGCGGAGTTCCCGTGGTTGACCGTCGTTCCCGTCGTCGACCAACTGCACGAGCCGTGGGCATCGGATCGATGGAACGATCGCATTCATGCCGAAATCGGTTCCACCACAGCGTTCTTCGAGCCCGAGCACTGTTGGGAAGGCAGTGTGGCCGACGTCGTCGCCACACAGGGGCCATTCCCGGACAGCCAAATTCTGGTGTGCGGATCCCCGGGAATGGAAGCAGCGACCGTGCGCGCACTTGTCGAGACCGGCACCCCAGTCGAGGCCATCCGCCGTTGAAGCACCGTCCAAAGAAGTCAGGGAAGCTGCAGAATCCGTCGCAGATGTGCCAGATCCGTTTCTGACACCGTCGTGAATTCCGGCGGCGGGGCGTCGGCGATTGTTCTGGCTTTCTCGGCAAGGCGGCGGCCGGCATCGGTGAGCCCGATGATGCGGCGTCGGCGATCCTCAGGATCTTCGGTGCGCATCACCAATTCGCGCTTCTCGAGCTCGCGAACGTTGAGGGAGACGTACGGCGCATCGGACGCGAGAATCTCGGCCAGCTCGGTCACCGTCCGATCACCCGCGAGCAATTTGGTGAGCAATTTCGCCCGCAGAAAGCTCATGCCGGTGGCATCGGCGACGGCCCGTCGGGTGTCATGTTTCTCGAGCATCAGTGAGCGCATCTCGCGCCATATGTGGGCCGCTTCGCTCGTCATACGAGCACCGGCTGATCGATACGATCGGCGGTCGAGCGGGCCCACCGGCCGGTGGTGACCAAGGCGAGCACGGTGACGACCACTCCTGCGCCTGCGATGACGAACCACGCGGGCACGGCAGCGGCGGTGAAACCGTCGGAGATCTCACCGACGATGCTCGCGGTGACGATGGAGCCGACGACGGCCACGCCGAGTGACTGACCCACCTGCCTGCTGGTCGATGCAATGGCGGACGCCACTCCGGCCTGGCTGCGCGGCATTCCGGACACCGCCGTGTTGGTGATCGGAGCGTTGACCATGCCGAAGGATATTCCGAAGATCACGTATGCGACCGCCAGCCACGCGAACGACGTCGTCGGAGTCAGTCGGGTGAGCATCAGCGCCGAGGCCACGAAGCCGACACCGGCGACGAGAAGCGGTATGCGCGCACCCAGAGTGCCGACGATGCGGCCGGAGATCGGCGCGAAGATCAGCGTCATCAAGGCCATCGGCAGAGTGCAAAGACCGGCGTGTAACGGCGAGTAGCCGCGCACGTCCTGCAAGTAAAGGGTGTTGAGGAACAGGAATCCGCCGAGGGACGCGAATGCGCACACCGCTATCACTGTCGCCCCGCTGAAGGGCGCGCTACGGAAGAACCTCAGTTGGATCAGCGGTTCCTCGATACGAGACTCGACCACCAGCAGTCCGACGAGGGAGCCGACGGCAATGGCTCCGGTGAGCACGATCAGCGGCGATCCCCAGCCTTTCGCGGGTCCCTCGATGATGGTGAACACCAGAGAGGCGAGGAACGCAAAGATGAGGAACTGACCGGCCGGATCGAACGTCCTCGCGTGCTCGGCTTTGGACTCGGGGACGAATTTGAGCGTCATCGCCAGCGCGAAGATGCCAACGGGGACGTTGATCCAGAAGATGGACTGCCACCCGGCAGCGGTGACGAGGACGCCGCCGAGAGCGGGGCCCGCAGACATCGAGATCCCGACGACGGCACCCCACATTCCGATGGCTCCGGCGCGTTCCTTCGGGTCGGTGAAGGTGTTGGTGATGATCGACATCGCGACGGGATTCATCATCGAACCGCCGACGGCCTGAAGCATGCGGAAGGCGACGAGCCAGCCGAGCGACGGTGCGATGCTGCACAGCAGGGAGCCGAGGACGAATGTTCCGGTGCCGATGAGGAGGAAGCGCTTGCGGCCGTACTTGTCGGCCATTGAACCAGCGAGCATCAGTAGCGAGGCCACGACCAGCGTGTACGCGTCGATGATCCACTGCAGGCCCGATACCGAAGCGTTCAGATCGGCGCGCATCGACGGCAGCGCAACGTTGACGATCGTGTTGTCGGTGGTGACGAGAAACAGGCTCAGGCAGCAGATGCCGAGTACGAGGTACCGGTGTCGTCGAGTCAACTCGGCCATGTCCACCTCCACGTGATTAGTTGTATATCTATAACTATTACATGAGTACTCCTAATTTGTTCGCCGAGCAAGTGAGTGCGCGCAGGTGCGTGCCCGATAGGGTGTGTGTCACAGACTTGCTCGAACCCGATCGCTCGCCGAATGGAGAACAACAGTGGCTTCCGAGATCGCACCAGGCGACCTGGTTCAGGCGTCCGGGCACGCCGGCCCGTGGAAGGTGCTCGAGATTCGTCAGGGTTTGGCGTTGCTCGAACATCACGACGGGCATCGGTTGTCGGTGCGCACCACCACGGTCGAGGTAGTACGCAAGGCGTCGAACAGCGGGGGTTCGACTCCGCAGGCCGAGGCGGAGAGCGAGAGCCCCTCGCTGTTCGACGAGAGCTGACCTACCTCACCCTGCCTTCGGCTGCGTATTTTCGGCGCAGCGATTTCGAGATCTGCTTGTACTCACGCAGCTTTTCGTTGCGAGCTCGGGCGTCGTGCCTCGAGGTGGCCCAGGCGTTCTCCCGCAGCAGCTTTCGGTAGTTGCCGAGTCTGCGTTCGGTGAGCTCGCCCGCGTCGACGGCGGCAAGCACCGCGCATCCGGGCTCGCGTTCGTGCGCACAGTCACCGAACCGGCACAGTGCGGCCAGTTCTTCGATGTCGGAAAAGGCGCTCGCCACAGCATCTTCCGATCCCTGGATACCCACTGACCGCAGACCCGGTGTATCCAGGAGGACGAGGCCGGACGTCGGAATCGGCACCAACTCCCGATGCACCGTCGTGTGCCTGCCTTTGCCGTCGGCGTCGCGGGTGGCACCGGTGGCGAAAGCCGAACCGCCCAGAAGAGCGTTGCCGAGCGTCGACTTTCCGGATCCCGACGGCCCGATCAGTGCGACCGTGCCTCGCAGATGTCCTGTCAGTGAGTCGATTCCGCCCGTCGACACAGCGCTCGTGCTGCATACGGTGACACCCGGTGCGGCGGCCAGTATTCGTTCTTCGTCGACGCTGCCGCTGTCGTTCTTGGTGATCGCGAGAACGGGGACGCCGCCGCTGCCCCAGGCGAGGGTGATGTAGCGCTCGACGCGACCGAGGTCGAGGGCCGTGTCCGACGCGACGGTGACCACGACGGTATCGACGTTGGCTCCGAGAACCTGTGTCTCGGAGGTGGATCCGGCGGAGGCGCGTTCGATGGCCGTCCGGCGGGGGAGAACTGCATCAAGCGTGAAACTCTGACCGAGGCGTGGGTCCAGGGTCACCCAGTCGCCGGTGCAGGTATTGCTACCGGTGCATCGGACGATGCCGCTGTCGGTGACGGCGTCGAACTCACCGCGGTCGACGCGTACGACGCGGGCGAGAACTTTTTCCTGAGAATGCTTTTCGAATTCGGTCAGCCAGTGCTGATCGAGACCGTAATGGTCGAGTGGAGACATGCGAGATCCTTCGGGGAGGAGGAACGAGGGCTCGGGGGTGTTGTCGTCCAGGTGGCCACGATGCCCACCTCCTCACTGAAAACGCATGAAAAAACCGTCGACGGAACGCTAACAGCCGTCGCGGGTGTCAGGACAGCGATTTATCGTTCGGGGTGGGCATTCCGGCGCGGGTGCCACGGCCTCCGACGACCTGCTCGAAGTCCTGACGCCCGATGCCGACCGGAGGTAGCTCGGGTAGGAAGTTCAGGCGTTGTCACGGGTCGACGGCACGGTTGCGGTCACCGTTCGAATCCGGATCCGGCACCGATCTCGCGAAGAACGGTGCCGGGGTGTTCCCGATACCGCCGATCGTCCTGCCTCCCGAGGCGCAGGAAAGTCGTTAGCAGCGCTCATGGTTCTGGCGCTCACCATGCGTGACCAGGGAATGAATATTTTTAATTTTGTGATGCTTGCCATAGCTCTGTCCAGCGTTTATGTTCGAGTGCGTTCCAGTTTGAAACCAAACGTGGCAAAGGATTTGAGCAGTCTCCGCTTCCCGGTAGACGAGCCGAGTCATCGACAAGGAGAGCACATGAAGTCAGGCATGCTGGGTTCGCTCAGTGCCTTAGCGGTCGTCGCACTCGCGGCTACCGGATGCGCCGACACGTCGGCCTCCGGCGAGCAGGACGGCACTTTGAGCTACGCGATTTCGCTACCGGCATCCACGATGGACCCCGCTCAGGTTCGTGTCGCCGCGGAACTGATCTACCTGCTTCCGGTCTACGACCGACTTGTCGAGGTGAAGCCCGCCACTGCCGAACTCGCTCCGATGCTCGCGACCGAATGGACCATCGGCGATGACTATGTCGACTTCTCGCTGCGCCAAGGGTTGAACTTCCCGGACGGCGCTCCGTTCGACGCCGCTGCAGTGAAGGCCAACATCGAGCGGTCGAAGGCCACCGAGGGCAGCGGCGTCGCATCCGACCTCGGAGGGGTCACGACGGCCGAGGTGATCGACGAGTACACCGTACGCATCAACACCGATGGACCATCGGCATGGTTGCCGGGCATCCTGGGCGGTCGCGCGGGCATGATGGTCGCGCCGTCGGCCCTCGGCGCGAACCTCGGTGTGAAGCCCATGGGTATCGGAATGTGGACGCTGGATAATTTCGACCCTGCAAAGGTCACCTATACCGCTACAGAAAACTACTGGGACGCCGAGGATCAGAAGTCCGACCGTCTGGAGATCCGATTCCTCGCGGATGACAATGCTCGCTTCAACGCATTGCGAACCGGTGAGATCGACACCACTTTCATCCGGCCGAATCAAGTGTCAGAAGCCGAAAATTCCGGATTGACAACGAATGTCGTCTCGGCGGCCACGACCTTCCCTTTTCACATCAACACGGCCCGCTCCGGCTTGAGCGACATTCGTATCCGCCATGCCCTTCAGTACGGCATCGACCGCGCAGCCATTTCTGATCTCGTTCTCGACGGATACTGTGACCCGAACGAGCAGTTGTTCTCGCCGTCGTCCGGACAGCACTCCGACGCCACGCTGTACCCATACGATCCGGATCGGTCTCGAGCACTGCTCGCCGAAGCAGGTGCCGAAAATCTGCCACTCGTCATAGGCGTCGCCGACATCGACCAATACCGCACGATGGCCGAGGTCATGCAGTCTCAACTGAACGACGCGGGATTCGATGTCTCGGTACAGGTCATGCCCTCAGGTTCGACGCGTGAAAGATTCTCGATCACTCAGGACATAGATCTGGCATTCTCGCCCAGCGGAACGCATGTCGACCCCTCCCAGGTGTACAGCACCTTCGTCGCCCCCAATGCGCCCTACAACCCAGGCGGAACCACCGACCCGTCGATCGAAGCGCTCGCGAACGAAGCTCTCGGGGTAAAGGACACGGACTCGCGCAATGCGGTCTACCAAGACATGTCGCTCAAAATCGCAGAGGAAGCAAAGTCACTGACCGTCTGCTCTGCTCGACTGATCTACGCCTACAACGACTATGTGACCGGTTTCGAGGGCGCACGTGACGCACCACTGATGGAGTTCAGAGGTGTCGCCGGGTGATCGCCTCACCAGTGCTTCGTGACCTCGGGCAGCGGCTGCTCATCTCCGTGCCGCTACTGCTTGCGGTCACCGCAGGAACCTTCGTTCTTCTCTACGGGATAGGCGATCTCGCGGCTTCGGTCGCAGGAGAGAACGCTGACGCCGAACAGATCGAAGCCATACGTCGACAACTAGGACTCGATCGGCCGTTGCCCGTGCAGTACTTCGACTGGCTTACCGGGGTGTTGCACGGCGACTTCGGCGAATCGCTCAGAAGCGGTCGACCGGTAGCAGATCTGCTCGGTCAACGCCTTGGTGCGACGATCTCACTCGCTCTGTTCGCTTTGATTCTCTCGCTTCTCATTTCGATCCCCATGACGTTGCTCGCAGCTCGCTTTCCCGGATCATTGCTCGACAGGGGCTGCCAGTTCATCGCGGTCGTCTCGATGTCCATTCCCAACTTCTTCCTGGGTTTGCTGTTGGTCCTGCTGTTCGCAGTCCAGCTCGGCGTGTTTCCGGCATCGGGATATGCCCCTATCGGGGATGGTGTAAACCTTTGGGCGACTTACATGTTTCTCCCCGCCGTCACTCTTGCCAGCGGACTTGCAGGCGAGCAGATCCGTACGTTCCGCGCCGCACTTCATCAAGAGCTGGACAAGGAGTACGTACGAACAGCTCGCGCCAAGAATGTTTCCGAGACCAGCGTGGTGGCCAAGCATGCCGGGCGCAATGCTGGTCTGCCGCTGATCACGATCGTCGGGTTGCAGATCGGCAGGCTGCTTGCCGGCACGGTTCTGATCGAGATCGTCTTCGGCATTCCAGGACTCGGATCCAGCGCAACCGATGCAGTGTTGACCCGCGACGTACCGGTGGTGCAGGCGATCGTGCTGCTCACCGCGGTCGCCGTTCTCCTTGCAAGCCTCGTAGTCGACCTGGCCTACGGGATCTTGGCTCCCCATACGAAAGCCCGAGTATGACAACGACATTCCCGCTCGGTCCCGCTACAGAACCCGTGCCGGGCCGCACTCGCCTACGTTTACCCCGCTCCGGCATGTGGCTCATCGTTGCGTTCGCTCTGCTGCTCCTGCTCGGACCCCTGTTCGTCCCGGACCCGAACGCGCAGAGCCTACGGGACTCACTCCAGGGGCCGTCGCTGGATCACTTGCTCGGGACCGACAACCTGGGCCGCGACGCCGCAGCACGGTTGCTGGAAGGGACGCGGACAACGACTTTGGCAGCATTGACGGCAGTAGGCGTCGCCATCGTCATAGGTTTGCCCCTCGGGCTGCTATCGGGTTACGTCAGGGGAGGCGTGGACGCGGTTCTTGCCCGCGTTGCCGATGCTGTCATGGCTGTACCACCGCTGATCCTGCTGTTGGCCGCGATTGCCGCATTGGGAACCGGAGTTACCAAGGCGATGGTGATTCTCGGTGTGATCCTCGCTCCTCGGTTGTTCCGCGTCGCACGTGGTGCAACGATCGGGCTGGGAAACTCGGGGTTCCTCGAAGTCGCTCGAATGTCTGGTTGCTCTACCCCGAGGATTCTGTGGCGTTACGTGCTGCCGAACGTTCGTAGCCAGGTAGTCGTTCAGATCTGTCTGCTGTTCAGCTTTGGAGTCCTGACCGAGGCAGGAATCAGCTTCCTCGGTCTCGGCGTCCAGCCGCCCTCGGCAAGCCTTGGAGTACTACTCAGGACATCGATCGAATATCTGCGTGACGCACCACTTCTCGTCATCGCCCCCGGCGTCGTCATCACCGCACTGATCCTGGTGTGCAACCTCATCGGTGACCGCTACACCAGAAGCAAGGAGGCGTCGTGACCAATCCGGTACTCGAGCTCGACGGACTGTCGATAACGACTGCGGCCGGACTTCGACTGGTGGAGGATCTGTCCTTCGACGTCAGTCCGGGGGAAGCCGTCGGCCTCGTCGGCGAGTCCGGCAGTGGTAAGACTCTGACAGGCCTGTCTTGCCTGGACCTGCTGCCGACAGGCGTTTCCCTCAGTGCAGGCGAGGTGCGGATCGACGGTGAAGTTGTTGCATCGGCAGCAAAGCATCGTAGGCAGCGCCGCAAAGCATCCATGGTCTTCCAAAGCCCGATGACAAGCTTGAACCCGGTCATGAAGATCGGCACCCAGGTTGCGGAGGCTGTTCGCCTCAACAACGGCGGCAACAGGCGAGCAGCGAAACGTCGGGCCCTGGAGTTGCTCGAGCTCGTCGGCCTTCCCGACCCGGAGCAGCGTGCCCAGTACTACCCGTATCAACTCTCGGGTGGTCAGTGTCAACGTGTCGTCATCGCAGTTGCCCTGGCGTGCGAAGCCAAGGTCATGGTGGCCGACGAGCCCACGACCGCCTTGGACGTCACCACCCAGGTCAGCGTCATGAATCTGATCGACAAGCTGCGTCGCGAACTGGGCATTGCCGTCATCATGATCTCGCACGACCTCGCGTTGGTGTCGCAATACTGCTCGCGGCTGGAAGTCATGTACGCCGGCCAGGTTGTCGAATCAGGTTCTCTCGAGGACGTTTTGGCGGCACCTGCCCACCCTTATCTCGACGGGCTTCTCGGCTGCCTGCCGGAACGCGCGCTGGCTGGTGGTGACATGGTCGCGTTGCCGGGCCGAGTCCCACCACCCGACGAATTCCCCAGTGGCTGCCGGTTCGCCGGACGGTGTGCGCTGGCTGTCGATTCTTGCTCGGAGCCCCAACAGCTCCTTCCGGTCGAAGCGGTCCTGGGCAGTGGACGTCTGGTTCGCTGCCATCGGCACGAGCTTGTTCTTCACTCTGCCTCCGGTGCCTACGGTAAGGCGATCTCATGACCTTGTTGCGCGTGGAAAACTTACGCCGGACGTTTGGAAAACGTGGAAAGAGCGTCGTTGCTGTGGACGATGTGTCCTTCGACCTCGATGCTGGCCAGGTCTTGGGACTGGTCGGTGAATCAGGTTCCGGTAAAACAACAGTGGGGCGGATGGTGTGCGGTCTCGAACGTCGCGACTCCGGGATCATCGAGCTGGACGGAATCGAAACTCCCGCGCGGCCGAATCGCGACTGGTGGATGAATGTTCAGATGGTGCCGCAGGATGCCACCGGATCACTCAACCCCGCAATGACGGTTCGTGAGATCGTTTCGGAGCCAGCCCGTTTCGTTCGTGGACAGTCACGTAGTGAAGCAAACGAGACGGCCTCGACACTTCTCGAACAGGTCGGACTGCATGATTCGCTGGGCGATCGGCGGCCGACGCGATTGTCCGGTGGTCAGCGTCAGCGAGTTGCGGTGGCTCGCGCTCTCGCGGCACAACCACGCCTGCTGGTCTGCGATGAATCGACCTCCGCGCTCGATGTTTCGGTTCAGGCACAGATTCTCATTCTTCTCAAAGAACTTCAGCTCGAGTTCGGCTTCAGCATGCTGTTCGTCACTCACGACATCTCAGTAGTGCGGTATCTGGCCGACGATGTTCTGGTCATGCAGAGAGGACGATTGGTCGAACGTGCGGCGGCACGCGATCTGACTGCTGAAGGTGTCACGCACCCGTACACCGCAGAACTATTGGCCTCGGTACCGACTCTGCCGGACTACGTGGGCCTGGGAGTCACACATTCAGGCATGAACGAGTCGCAGGAATCGCGATGACGGGCAATGCCGTTCCGACACAGTCTGCTTCGACCGATCAGTCCGAATGGGTCACCAACAGGGTCGACCCGACCGAGGCAGTACTGCAGATGGCGGACGCCACAAGGTCGTTCGCCGAGGCCCAGTTGAGGGCTGAGATCGACGACGAGCTGGCCGATCGGGTCACTTCGACGCTGAGAGAGCTGCAGGCGCTTTTGGCACCATCCGTCCCCGAAGAATCGCCGGGGGCGAGGTTCGGTTTCGGTGGACCCCTTCGCAACGACTGGGGAAACGCAGTCGTCGGAACGCGCAATCCTGTTGCCGCACCTGCGCATATGGAGCGGCATCCGCATGGTTGCGCACGCAGTTCGTTCACTGCGAGCTGTCTTTACGAAGGTGCACCGAATCAATTGCACGGCGGATTCTGTGCCATGGTTCTGGATCAGGCTCTGTGCGAGGCGGCCGCTGCCGGCGGGCGTGCGGGCGTGACCGTCTACCTCAACGTCTCGTACCATCGGGTGGCCCGCATCGGCCGTCTCGACGTCGAGGCGCGAGTTGAGCGCGTCGAGGGCCGTAAGAGTTTCGTTCGCGGTCACATCATCGACGAGTCTGGCGAAATTTGCTCCAGTGCAGAAGCTCTCGTCATCATTCCGCGGGTTCACTCCTAAATCGACCCGCGTCGACCAGTCCCGAGAAACTACGGAAAGGCTTCGATACTCCATGTCTGAATCTGTCGTCATAGTGGACGTCCTGCGTACCGCGTCCGGTAAAGGTAAGCCGGGAGGGGCGCTCTCCGGCGTCCATCCCGTCCAGCTGTTGAGCGAAACATTGAAGCAGCTGGTAGAACGCAACGGTCTCGATCCGGTGCTCGTCGACGATGTCATCGCAGGATGCGTCGGGCAGTCGGGTGATCAGGCCAACAACCCTGCTCGCACAGCCGCACTCGCGGCCGGCTTCCCGGTGTCGGTACCCGGAACCACGATCGACCGACAGTGCGGCTCCAGCCAGCAAGCCGTTCAGTTCGCGGCCGCTGGGATCCGCAGCGGTGACTACGACATCGTCATCGCCTGTGGAGTCGAGTCCATGAGCCGAGTCCCCATGGGGAGCGGCCGTCAGAACGGCTCACCGATGGCACCGCTGGCGTCCAGATTTCCCGACGGCCTGGTGAATCAAGGCGTCGGCGCGGAATTGATCGCTGGTCGACACGGGTTCACTCGCGCACAGCTGGACGAATTCTCCGCACGATCACATCGGCTCGCGGCTGCGAGCCGTGATCTGGCCCGTTCGGAGATCATCGACATCAAGGTCACCGGCGAGGACGGCGCGATTCGCATTCACGACAGCGACGAGACGGTGCGTTCACAGACCACCGCAGAGGGCCTGGCCGGACTCAAACCTTCGTACATGAAAGAAGAAGTGGCAACGCGGTTTCCCGAGATCGCATGGTCGATCACCCCAGGTAATTCGTCACCGCTCACGGACGGTGCCAGCGCCGCACTCATCATGAGCGAAACGAAGGCCGCCGAGCTCGGTTTACGGGCACGTGCCCGGGTTGTTGCCGGAACCGTGGTCGGTAGCGACCCGCTCACCATGTTGGACGGGGTTGTTCCGGCAACCAGAAAGCTTCTCGACCGGACAGGGATGAGCATCGACGACTTCGATACCTACGAAGTGAACGAAGCCTTCGCGCCGGTACCCCTGCTCTGGTTGAAGGAACTCGGCGGCGATCTCGACAAGTTGAACCCGAGAGGTGGTGCCATCGCGCTCGGACACGCGTTGGGGGCCAGCGGCGTTCGTCTGTTGTGCACCATGGTTCACCACCTCGAACATTCGGGCGGCCGATTCGGACTTCAGACCATGTGCGAAGGCGGCGGCATGGCCAACGCGACCGTGATCGAGGCATTGTGAGCAGCCCGACGATCGAACGGGTTGCCACCAGCCCGACCATCACGTTGCACCAGGTAGCTCGTCACGCTCACAACGACCGTCACGGTCCTGCCCTGCGCTACGACGGCACCACGGTGACGTGGGGCGAACTTCTCGAAAACGCCAGACGATTGGCGTCAGTGTTAGCTGCAGCAGGCGTGCAGAAGGGCGATCGGGTAGCGCTTCTCGTCTCGAACAGTCCGTCGTTCGTCGACGCCCTGCTGGCCACTCATCTCCTGGGCGCAATTGCGGTCCCCATCAACGTCAGGCTGTCAGAACCCGAGGTCACGTTCATCCTCGGTGACATCGAACCGGCGGCAGTGGTCGCAGATCAGCGCCTCCTCGCTCTGATGACAGGGTCGATGGGGGACGTCACGACGATCGTCAACGACATCTACGGCGAAGGATCTGCGCTCCCGTCGAAAGCGCTGCGGCTCAGTGAGATTCTCGACAATAGCGAACCGCTGGACCTGGCTGCTGCGCCGGTTGTGTCACCGGACGACGTCGCGTACATCCTCTACACATCCGGCACCACCGGGCGCCCGAAGGGCGCAATGTTGACGCATGCGAACCTGAGCTCGTCGTGCTGGATTTCGACGACCATGAATGCCTTGGTCGGTCGCGACGACGTGCGATACATAGCGACGCCCCTGTTTCACGTCGCCGCCTTGACAGCGGTGGTCGGTGGGCTGTTGATGGGTGCAGTATCGGTAATGGCCGCAAGCGGCGAGTTCGACCCAGAAAAACTGCTGGACATCCTCGAGGGCGAACGCGTCACACACCTGTTTCTGGTACCGACACAGTGGGAGGCAGTTCTTGCAGCGCCTTCTCTGCCAACCCGTGATCTCCCCATCCGTGCAGTCACCTGGGGTGCCGCGCCGTTGTCTGCGGACCTGCTCCGCAGAATGACCGTCGCATTCCCCGGTGTGCGAGTCAACTCGACGCTCGGGCAAACCGAAATGAGCGGTGTCACCGCCTTTTTCGAAGGGCTGCAGCCACCCGAGCGTGCGGGCACTGTGGGTCGGCCGGTCTTCCTGGTGGATGTTCGTGTTGTCGACGAGGCAATGCGTGACGTGGCCATCGGTGACGTGGGGGAGATCGTCTACCGAGGACCCACGACGATGGCTGGCTACTGGCGGCGAGCCGATGCAAACGCAGATGCCTTCGCGGGAGGCTGGTTCCACTCCGGAGACATGGTTCGGCAGGACGACGACGGCTACATCTACGTCGTCGATCGAATGAAAGACATGATCATCTCGGGCGGCGAGAACATTTATCCGGCAGAGCTCGAGCGCGTGATCGGCGAGCATCCCAAGGTCCGCGAGACCGCAGTCGTCGGTCGTCCGCATTCGAAGTGGGGAGAGACCCCGGTGGCCTTCGTGGTGCCCGTGTCGGAGGACGACCCGCCGACACACGACGAGATCGTGGCGTGGGTTCGTGCGCAACTCGCCTCCTACGCCAAGCCCGGTTCCACGCTCGTGGTCGCTGATCTGCCGCGCAACGCCACGGGCAAGGTCCGCAAGGACCAGCTTCGACTTCGCGCGTCGACGACCACGCCCTGACCGACGAATCGAGAGGATCGACATGAAGCGAACCATCTTCGCAGACGAGCACGAGGACTTCCGCAACCTCGTTCGCCGATTCGTCGCCGGCGAGGTTGCCGACGAGTTCCCCAAGTGGGAAGCGCTGGGTGCCCCGCCCCGCGAGTTCTTCAGGCGCGTAGCCGAACTGGGCATCTCGACGACGGCGATCCCGGAGCGATTCGGTGGTGGCGGGCAGGGTAGCTACTTGTTCAACGTCGTTGTTGCAGAGGAGTTCGTGCGAGCACACGCCAATGTCGGATCGTTGCGTGTCCACATGGATGTCGTGCTGCCGTACCTGCTGCACTTGGCGAACGAGGAGCAGCAGGAGCGGTGGCTCCCCGGAGTGGCAGCGGGCGATCTGGTGCTCGCCATAGCGATGACCGAGCCCGGGACCGGATCCGATCTGGCAGCGATCACCACCACGGCCCGACGCGACGGTGACGACTGGATCATCAACGGGGCGAAGACCTTCATCAGTGGAGGCGCAAACGCAGATCTCGTACTGGTCGTCGCCCGGACGAGCCCGTCGGGAGACAACCGTCGCGCAGGCCTGAGCTTGCTCGTCGTTCCGACGGCGACGCTGGGATTCGTCGTCGGCCGAAAGATGGAGAAGATCGGTCTTCACGCTCAGGACACCGTCGACCTGTCTTTCGACGACGTTCGGATTCCCGCTGCAAATCTGCTGGGGGAGGAGGGGCAGGCCTTCCTGCACCTCGGTCACAACCTCGCGCAGGAACGAGTGACCATTGCCGTGGCGGCAGTCTCCGCAGCGAAGGCCGCGTTGGACCTGGCCCTCGACTACACCGCTGAACGCACCGTATTCGGCCGGCCGATCGGTGAGTTCCAGAATTCGAAATTCGTGCTAGCCGAATGCGCAACCGACATCGCCGCCGGTCAGGCTCTTCTCGATCAAGCGCTGGTTGTACACGACAGCGGAGAACTCGACCCGGCCGATTCGGCCAAGGTCAAACTGTTCTGCACCGAGATGCAGTCTCGCGTGGTCGACAAGTGTCTCCAATTGCACGGCGGATACGGCTACGCCCGTGAGTACCCGATCTCCCGCCTGTACGCCGATGCCCGGGTCACCCGCATCTACGGCGGAACCAGCGAGGTCATGAAGTCGATCATCGCCAAGTCGCTGCGTAGTTGAACCCCCTGGGGTGTCGGCCCCAGATCATGCTCCGGCGTGAGCGCCGGTTGCGAACCGAAACGAAGGAGTAGTAACGGTAGTGGACATCAAAGAAACCTCGGCAATAGTGACCGGCGGAGCGTCGGGCCTCGGGCAGGCAACCGCCTGGGCGCTTGCGGACGGCGGCGCACATGTGGTGGTCGTCGACCTCCCGGGTACCGATGCCGGCGAGACCCTCGGGCACCCCAGTGGACGGATCACGTTCGCCGAGGCGGACGTGACCGACCCACAGCAGGTTGCGGCCGCGATCGGCGAAGCTGAAGAGCTGGGCCCGTTCCGGGTTGTCGTGCACTGCGCAGGGCGAGGAGGACCCGTCCGACTCATCGACAAGACCGGCGAACCAGGCAACTTCGAGCTGTTCCAATCGATCGTCCACACGAACCTGGCCGGTTCCTTCAACGTGGCAAGTCAGGCGGCCGCGCGGATGGCGCGGCAGGAGTCCGTCGACGGGGAGCGCGGCGTCATCGTGATGACCGCGTCGGTCGCGGCGTTCGAGGGTCAGATCGGCCAGGCCGGCTACGCGGCGTCCAAAGCGGGTGTGCACGGATTCACCATCTGCGCCGCACGAGATCTGGCCAGCAAGCAAATTCGCGTGTGCACGATCGCGCCCGGGTTGTTCGCGACCCCCATGTTGAACAAATTGAAACCGGAGATCCTCGACGGGCTCGGTGCCAGCGTTCCTCACCCGTCGCGTTTGGGTCAGCCGTCGGAGTACGCCATGTTGGCGATGTCCATCGTCGGTAACCCGATGCTCAACGGCGAGACGATTCGGCTCGACGGTGCGATCAGGATGGCACCGCGATGACCGAAACCGCGATCACCGACGCTCCCGCAATCGACGACGAGGTCGTCCTGGTCGAGGTCACCGACGGAGTCATGGTCATCTCGATCAATCGGCCTCGCGCCCGCAACGCTGTGACACTCCAAGTGTCGCAGGCTGTTGCGGCTGCGCTGGACGAGCTCGACGAGCGTTCCGACGTGACGGTCGGCGTGCTGACCGGCGTCGGTACGTCGTTCTGCGCGGGGATGGATCTCAAGGCGTACGCACGTGGAGAGCGGCCGTCTATCGAGGGCCGAGGCTTCGGTGGACTCACCGAGCGGCCCCCGTTGAAGCCATTGATCGCTGCGGTCGAAGGACACGCTCTCGGTGGTGGATTCGAATTGGCTCTGGCCTGCGATCTCGTAGTAGCAAGCCGCGGAGCAACGTTCGGTCTGCCGGAGGTTCGTCGGGGACTGGTCGCGGCCGCAGGCGGCTTGCTTCGATTGCCCCATCGAGTACCGACATCGGTGGCAATGCACCTCGTTCTGACGGGCGGGACGTTGACCGCGGAGGAAGCCCACCAGTGGGGGCTGGTCAACGAACTGACCGAGGACGGGGAGTCGCTGAGGCACGCTCGTCAGCTGGCCGCTCGTATTGCGGCCAATGGCCCACTCGCAGTCGCAGCGAGCAAGCAGGTAATCATGCAGCACGAGCAGTGGCCTGTCGCCGACAGGTTTCGCGCGCAACGTGAGCTTCTCGATCCCGTCTTCCGTTCCGCCGACGCCCAGGAAGGTGCCCGTGCCTTCACGGAGAAGCGGACCCCACAGTGGAAGGGGTGCTGACCCCTGTGCGAACCGACGATCGATCCGCCGTGTCTCACCGGCAAGACGGTCACGTCCGCATCATCACCCTGGACAGGCCGGCTACGCGAAATGCGCTCACCCCGTCCGACCGGGAGCACGTGCTGGCCGCGCTCGAGTCGGCAGGTGCGGACCGTGCAACGCGGGTGGTGCTGCTGCGGGGTCACGGTAGCCATTTCTGCGCAGGCGGTGACATTTCGTCCATGACCGACGATCGGAGCGAGAGCCTACGCAGGCTCGACGTGCTCGCAGCCATCGCGCGGACCCTGATCGAGTCGACGAAGCCGGTCGTCGCAGCAGTCGAGGGCTGCGCGTTCGGGATGGGGCTCTCGCTCGTTGCGGCATCCGACTACGTTGTGGCAGGGCAGTCGGCACGATTCGGGGCGTCGTTCGGAAGAATCGGATTGATACCTGACACAGGACTTTTCGTCACCTTGCCGCGTCGGATCGGGGTAGCGCGGGCGAAGCGTCTCCTTCTTCTCAGCGGAGAGGCAGAGGCGACGGTCGCGGAGTCGTGGGGACTGGTGGACGAGGTGTCTCCGGTGGGAGGCGCGTTCGAACGAGCACAGGCCGTCGCCCACGGGATGGCTGCGCTGTCTCCGGCTGCGATCTCAGGAGTCAAGAGAATTTTCGCGATGGGAGCAGCAGACGTCGACGAGATTCTGTCCGCAGAGAAATTCATTCAGAGCGAGCTGCAAGTCGGTACCGATTTCGCGGAGGGCCGCGCAGCATTTCGCGATAAGCGCACTCCCGTATTCGGCTGAGATCAGGAGGATTTCGACACCGTGTTACCGATAGGAACTTTCGACGGCCGAGTTGCGGTCGTGACCGGAGGCGGCTCCGGTATCGGAGCGGCGATCGCCATCGAATTGGCACGTCTCGGTGCTGCGGTCGCCTTACTGGGGCGTCGGCAGGACAAGGTCGACGCCATCGCAGAGCGAATAGTCGGCTCGGGAGGGACCGCATCGGGCCACTCGGTCGATGTTCGACGCCGCGACACAGTGGAATCGACACTGGCCGAGGTTGTATCGACATTCGGAAAGATCGACGTTCTGGTCAACAGTGCCGCAGGCAACTTCACAGCAGATCCCGAGAATCTGTCGCCGAACGGGTGGAGTTCCGTTGTCGACATCGTCCTGGACGGGACGTGGAACTGCACTCAGACCGTCGGGCGTCACCTCATCGGTCGAGGAAGCCCCGGCGCGGTCCTGAACATCGGATCGAACATGTCGCGTTACGGTGGTCCACACACCGTTCACTCCGCGAGCGCGAAGGCTGCAGTTCTGGCCATGTCGAAGTCGCTCGGCGTCGCATGGGGGCCGCATGGCATTCGGGTCAACACCCTGATTCCGGGTCCTGTCGCCGATACCGCCGGTGTGTCGATTCTGCACGAGGCGGGCGAGCGAGCAATGCACGACACCGTCCCGCTCGGTCGGTCGGCGTCCAAACTCGAAGTAGCGCAGGCAGCGTCCTATTTGCTCAGTGACTACGCGAGTTTCGTAACCGGAACGGAACTGGTCATCGACGGTGGACGCTCGCTGGGGCGTGACTGATGGCTGGTTCACTGCACGGGATACGCGTGCTGGAAATCGCGAGTATCGGTCCTGGCCCACATGCCGCAATGATGTTGTCGGACATGGGTGCCGAGGTCGTGCGAGTGGAGCGTCCGGGGGCCGACGGTAAACCGAGTCCGGCACCGGATGATCCAGTATTGCGTGGACGGCTTCGCGTCGCCCTGGATTTGAAGTCTGACAATGGGATCGGTGAGCTGTACGAACTCATCGAACGCGCAGACGTACTCATCGAAGGGTTTCGGCCTGGCACGACCGAACGCCTCGGCTTCGGTCCCGAGCAGTGCGCGCGGGCCAATCCTGGGTTGATCTACGGCCGAATGACCGGATGGGGACAGTACGGTCCGTTGGCGGACAGTGCGGGCCACGACATCAACTACATCGCTCTGACGGGTGCCTTGCATTCGATAGGTCCCGCCGCGGACGTGCCGCCACCGCCGCTCAACCTTGTCGGGGATTTCGGCGGAGGTTCCACGTATCTGACGCTGGGGATCGTGGCGGCCCTGGTGGAACGGGCCCGATCCGGACTGGGGCAGGTCGTCGACGCTGCCATGGTCGACGGAGTGTCCTCGCTGATGCAGATGACGTGGTCACTGCGGCGGACAGGTATCTGGAACGACGAACGATCGTCGAACAGTCTCGACGGCACAGCACCGTTCTATCGGACGTACCGCTGCGGCGACGGACGCTTCGTTGCGGTCGGTGCTATCGAACCGCAGTTCTACGCGGCGTTCGTGTCGGGGCTGGGGATCGACGCCGGGAGTCTGTCGGCACAGCGAGACCGTGCCGGGTGGACTCGACTCACCGAGATCTTCTCGGCACGGCTGGCCGAGATGCCTCGTGACTACTGGGAAGAGCGGTTTTCGGGCACCGATGCGTGCGTGACGCCAGTTCTGGCGCTGGACGAGGTGGAAAGTCACCCACACAACGTGGCGCGCGGATACGTATCCCGCGAAGGCCGTGCGACCATGTCGTCGCCTGCACCTCGGCTGAGCCGGACACCGTCCACCGCCGGGGCCGAACCGATCGATACTACGGTGGAATCGATCGGGCAGCGATGGCACAACAGGTCGGATTGAGCCTCCGCGATGGAATTACGACACCTTCAGTATTTCCTCGCGGTGGTGGACACCGGTGGCATGAGCAACGCTGCGGTGTCGATGCAGGTTTCGAATCCCTCTGTTTCTCAAGCGATCGCGTTCCTCGAACGCGACCTCGGTAGTTCACTGTTCGCCAGAGTCGGCAAAGGGCTGACCCTCACCCCGGCCGGCCACGCGCTGATCGGTCCCGCCCGCAAAGTTCTCCGCGACGTCGTCTCGGCCGCATCTGCGATAGACGACGGATCGGGAACCTTGCGAGGTCGGCTGGAAATAGCGGCTTCACCACACGTGGCCGCCGAGCCCGTTGCAGGTCTGGTCGCCCGGTTTCGGGCGTCGCACCCCGGCACCTCCGTCCGAATAGGTGCCCTGCCCACTGTGGGCGCAGTGGGTGGACTCATTCGAGATGGCCACTGTGAGTTCGTCTTCTGCCATCTGCCGGTGTCGGTGGGCGGTTTGGCGACGCTCGTGCTCGGTGTACACACCTACTGGCTGGTCTTCCCACCTGGTGCCGAAGTTGCGGCAACCGACCCGTTCCCGCTCGCTGAACTACCCTCGAGATCACTTGTCGCAGTGCCGCAGGGATCGCCGCAGCGGGTCACAGTGGAACGCGCGCTTCACGAGGCAGGCCAACGAACCACACCGTCCGCGGTGGTACAACACCGGGAGGCAATGATTCCGTTCGTACTCGAAGGCGTCGGCACCTCGATCATGGAACGCTCGCTGGCGGAGCGCGCTGCATGCAGAGGGGCTCAGGTGCGGGCCGTCGAGCCGGCGATAGAGTTGACGCATGCGGTGATCTACGATTCCGAGGCACTGTCCCCTGTCGGTTCGGCATTTCTGGCTTCGATCATGGAAGGTTTGGCAGCAGAAGGGAATTGACATCCATGAAGGCCCGTGCGGCGGGTGAGACGGCACTGCTGCGAACCATGACCGCGAGACGGCGAACAATTGGCGGAGTCAGTGACCGCACTGCCACGTCGGTGAGCTCCCGTCGAGCGATGTCCGCAGGCACCAGCGTGGCACCTGCACCGCGTACGACCAGTTCCCACACTGCCTGTCGATGTGCGCACTCGATGACAGCCGATCCGAATGCACCATCGAGACCTGGCACGTGCGAGCGACTCGAATCGCGGACGGAGAGGTCGACGATCATCGGAACGGTATCGAGGTCCCGAAGCGTCAGAGGTTCCGGTAGTGCCGCTGCCAGCTCGTGTGACAGCGCGAGAAGAATCTCCTGAGTTCCACATTCGACGATTCTGAGTCCGTCGGATCGAAAGGGCAGTTCTGCGAGTCCGACTTCGGTGGCACCTGATCTCACCGAAGTGGCAACGTCGTCGGCCGCGTCGGCCCCGGAAATCCTGATCTCGATATCGGGGTAGTGACGGTGGAACAGCCCGGCCATGCGAGGTAGCGGATCGACCGAAAGCGTTGGGGTCGAAGCGATATCGATAGTCCCGGCCTGAAGCGTCGACACTGCCGTTACTGCCCGTCGCGCAGCGGCTATATCGGCAGCGACTCTACGGGCAGGCGCGACGAACGAACGCCCGGCCTCGGTGAGAGCCAAACGGCGCCCTGATCGCGAGAACAATTCGACGGACAGTTGCTGCTCGAGTTGGCGAATCGCCTGTGACACTGCGGGCTGGGTGACGTAGAGACTGCGCGACGCGTCGGTGACGCTGCCATGGTCCACCACGGCCAAGAAGTACTCGATCAAACGCAGTTCCACCATCACACCCTAGAACCCCGACAGCTGGCGGTGCACTACTCGTACGCTCAGTAGGCGGGGGCGTCCTTGAGGAGTTGGCGCGCGATGATGAGCTTCTGGATCTCGCTCGTACCCTCGTAGATGCGGAAAAGGCGCACATCGCGGTACAGCCGTTCCACGGGCACTGTTCGCATGTAGCCGAGGCCTCCGTGAATCTGAACCGCGCGATCGGCGACTCGACCGACCATCTCGGTGCAGTACAACTTGGTGGTCGATGGCCCCATTTTCGTGTCGATTCCCGAGTCGTAGTCGACCGCGGCCGCGAGTGCCATGGCCTTACCCGCTGCGATTTCGGTTTTGCTCTCGGCCAGCATCGCTTGGACCAGCTGGAAGCCTCCGATAGAACGGCCACCCTGGGTGATCACGGTTGCTGCTCGCACCGATTCCTCCAGCAGCCTTTCACCGATTCCGACGCACAACGCACCGACGTGCAGACGACCGCGTGACAATGCACCCATGGCTGCGGCGAATCCGGCGCCTTCTTGTCCACCGATGATGTTGTCCACCGGAACCCGGACGTTGTCGAAGAAGAGCTCGGCGGTCCAGGCACCGGATTGTCCCATCTTCTTGTCGTGCGGTCCGACGGTGAGCCCTGGGCTGTCTGCGTCGACGGCGAGCACGGAGATTCCCTTCGTGCCGGTGGACGATGGATCTGTGCGTGCGAAGACCATGAAGACACCGGCCAGCGGCGCATTGGTGATGTAGCGTTTCGTCCCGTTCAGGACGTAGTGGTCGCCGTCGGCAACTGCAGTGGTACGCAGACCTGTCGGGTCGGACCCGGCGTCTGCCTCGGTGAGTGCGAACGATCCGATGAGTTCGCCTGATGCCAACCGGGGGAGGTAGTCCTTCTTCTGTTCCTCGGTGCCATACCGGGCAACCACTTGGCCGGCAATACCGTTGTTGGTCGAGATCATGGACCGAAATGCGGGGGTGGTGTGGCCGAGTTCCATCGCCAGGCGCACATCCTCGCTCATCGTGAAGCCCATTCCGCCGTACTCCTCCGGGAGTGCGTACCCGAACAGGCCCATGGATGCAGCTTTTCGGCGAATGTCGTCGGGAATGGCGTCGGTCTCTTCGATCTCTTCTTCGCGTGGCACGACCTCCTTGCGGATGAACGTTCGCACTGTGCCAAGAATGTCGTCGAAAATTTCGGATTCCATGGTCTCTTTCTTTTGTTCGTTGTGGTTCGCCACGTCCGCGTCCGTCATATTCTGTGCGCATAAAATCCGCGCAACTTCGATGGCGACATCAACGGTCACGGATATCGAGTCGACGAGGGACGTACCGCAACCCATGAAAGTGCGAGCGGGGCCCGTACACAAGACGAATATTGCCTAACCCATCGCTAGGCTCTACTTATGATCGGACGCTGATCAGGTCGTTTCCGTCGTGTCCTGCTCGTCCAGTCCAGGCGCATCCTCTTCGTGCGCATCCTCTTCGTGCGCATCGTCTCTGGGCGCTTCGTCTTCGGACACGTCGTCGGCGTGTGACTCGGCGTGGACTCGCTCGATGTGCTCGGTGAGGAGTCGGCCGGCTTCGAGTACGTGGTCCGCCATCGCTTTACGCGCGCCGTCGCCGTCGCCGGCCGAGAGCATCTCGATGATCTGACGGTGATCTTGGGCAGAGGCTTTCGGCCACCCCTGAATTGCTGCGAAGAATTTTCGCGGCGCGTACCCCAGAGTCGACCCAACCATCCATTGCAGCTTCGGGCTGCCTGCGAGCGCGAAAATCGATCGGTGGAACGAGTGATTGATTCGCTCGACTTCGTCGAAGTCCTCGTCGTGCGCGGCCCTTTCCAGCGCGTCCTGGAGTTCGTTCAGTACGTGTATGTCCGAGTCCCCGGCGCGCGCTGCAGCGCGGGCAGTGAGTTCTCCGGCCAGTAGCGCCTGAGCGGTGAAAACGTCGTTGATGTCCTGTGGATCGAGCGGGGCGATCACGAACCCTTTGCGAGGAATTACTCGGAGGAAGCCCTCGGACTGCAGTACGAGCAGACCTTCTCGAGCGGGGGTGGCGCTGATGTCGAGTTCGTCGGCGATGGATTCGGAACGAATGAACTCTCCGGGACGTAGCTCACCTGCAAGGATGCGCTCGCGGACGTACGCGGCCGCTTCATCGCTCAGGCGCATGCGGCGGCGGACTGGATGCGCGCGTGTCGGTTTGGGACCCATGAATATTAAGTGTAGTCGAGGCGGGGTGGTTGCTTAAATATGGAATATATTGCACTATTCAAGTGGGTTGAGGTCTTCCGAACCCGGATCGACCTGTCGGCGCGATACACGTCTGCGTCGACATCTGAACGGATGGAGTCTCAGTGGGCCTGTTGGACGGTAGAACTGTCGTAGTGACCGGTGGTGGGCAAGGTATCGGACTGGCCATCGCCACAGCCTGCGTTCACGAGGGCGCGCGAGTGGTGATCGGTGACATCGACGAAGCCGTAGCGAACGAGGCGGTCCGCAATCTCGGCGGGGAGGGCGTGGCCCGTCACGCGGTGTGCGACGTCAGGGACAGTTCTTCTGTCGAGGCGTTGCTCGACCTGGCGTACTCTGCGTTCGGTTCACTCGACGTGCTGGTCAACAACGCCGGGTTCACTCGCGACAACACGATGCGCAAGATGAGTGAGGAAGACTTCGACGCGGTCATCGAAGTCCATCTCAAAGGAACGTGGAACGGTACCCGTGCAGCTGCGTCACGAATGCGTGAACACGGCGGCGGCTCGATCATCAACGTATCGTCGCTGTCCGGCAAAGTCGGAATGCTCGGCCAGACGAACTACTCCGCTGCCAAAGCGGGAATCGTGGGACTGACCAAAGCCGCGGCCAAGGAGGTCGCGTTCGCCGGTGTTCGCATCAATGCTGTCGCGCCCGGACTGATCCGGACGGCCATGACAGAGGCGATGCCGCAGAAGGCCTGGGACTCGAAGATGGCCGAGATTCCCATGGGGCGAGTCGGCGAACCCTCCGAGGTCGCAAGTGTCGTGGTGTTTCTTGCCAGTTCCATGTCCAGTTACATGACGGGAACGACGCTCGAGATCACCGGTGGGCGGTTGATGTGACACCACACGGTACTGCGGCCGCACCCGAGGCCTTCACTCGAATAGTCGACACGTGGACGTCGGAGCCCGACGTCAGGGACGGCGTCCTGGCACTGTGGCCTGCCGCCGCACTCTCTGGGTTGCTCGGCTCACCGGCTGTAGTGCACGGGGACGAGCTGCCTCCGCTGTGGCACGAGGTGTACCTGCACCCGGTCAGAGAGCTCGAAGGACTGGGGCCGGACGGACACCCGGTGCGCGACGCGTTGGTACCCGGCATCGCCGGACGCCGCCGAATGTTCGGCGGAGGCCGCGTCGAAGTCGTTGCTCCGATTCGTATCGGGGACAGCGTTGTTCGGCAGGGAAAGGTGATCTCGACACAGATCAAGAAGGGCCGGACCGGATGGCTGCTCTTGGTCACCGAGCAGCACGAACTGTCGGTCGACGGTCAGGTGTGTGTGGTCGACGAACGCGACATCGTCTACCGCCTCCCGGAGGATGTGGCCGCCACGAAGCCCGAGCTCCCTCCTGTCCTGGACACCGAAACCGCGGCTCTCGTACCCGATGAACGCCTACTTTTCATGTTCAGCGCGCTGACCTACAACGCGCACCGAATCCACTACGACCGCGCGTACGCCGTTGACGTCGAGGGTCATCCGGACCTCGTCGTGCACGGTCCCCTTCTGGCGTTGCGGGCGCTGGAAGAGGCGCGCCGGCACTTCGGCTGTCATGCAGCTCGGGTGAGTTATCGGCTTCTGTCCCCCGCCTATTGCGGACGCGGGGTCGAGTTCGAGGTCACGCCACACGGTGACCGAACCGCAACGATCGTCGCGCGGCAGCAGGGCAGGGCTTGTCTGACCCTCGATGCAGCGGCCTGACACAACATTGCACAGCCGTACAGCCACACTGGCAAATGGAACGAGGACGAATCAATGGGTTACCTCAGCGACGAAGAAGAGCTTCTGATCAAGACGGTTCGCGAATTCGTCGACCGCCAAGTCAAACCGACCGTACGTGAGGTCGAACACGCCAACGAATATCCGGAAAAATGGATAGAACAGATGAAGCAGATCGGTATCTTCGGGCTCGCCGTTCCGGACGGGTACGGCGGTTGCCCTGTGTCGATGCCCTGTTACGTCAAAGTGACCGAGCAGCTGTCGCGGGGGTGGATGAGCCTGGCCGGAGCGATGGGTGGCCACACAGTGGTGGCAAAGCTGTTGGCTACGTACGGAACCGAGGAACAAAAGCAGACGTACCTACCGCGCATGGCAACCGGTGACATTCGCGCAACCATGGCATTGACCGAGCCGGGCGGCGGGTCGGATCTACAGGCCATGAGCACGTCCGCACGTGCGGACGGAGACGATGTGGTCATCAACGGGTCGAAGACATGGATCACCAATGCCCGGCGATCCGACCTTATCGCCGTGCTGTGCAAGACGGACCCGACCGCCGAGCCGCGGCACAAGGGCATGTCGGTCATTCTCGTGACACACGGTAAGGGCCTGGAGGTTTCCCGCGACCTCCCCAAACTCGGATACAAGGGCGTCGAAAGCTGCGAACTCTCCTTCGACGACTACCGGATACCCGCCTCGGCCATCCTGGGCGGCGTCGCCGGCTGCGGCTTCGCGCAGATGATGAAGGGGCTCGAGACGGGTCGTATTCAGGTGGCATCGCGGGCACTGGGAGTCGCTGCCGCAGCCCTGGAGGATTCGTTGGCTTACGCGCAGCAGCGTCACACGTTCGGACAACCGATTTGGAAGCATCAATCCATTGGTAACTACCTGGCAGACATGGCGACCAAGCTGACCGCAGCGCGTCAACTGACCCGACACGCAGCCGAAAAATTCGATGCAGGGGACCGCTGCGATATGGAAGCAGGCATGGCCAAACTGTTCGCTTCCGAAGTTGCGATGGAAATCGCGATGAGCGCGGTTCGAATTTTCGGCGGGTACGGCTACTCGACGGAGTACGACGTCGAACGGTACTTCCGAGACGCGCCGTTGATGATAGTCGGCGAGGGCACGAACGAGATTCAGCGCAACGTCATCGCCGCTCAACTGGTCGGGCGTGGGGGACTCTGATGGCGCAGCGAACATTTCAGCGCGCGGCGATCGTGGCACCGGTGAGAACAGCGGTCGGTAGATTCGGCGGTGGATTTCGCGACGTGCCCGCGCACACATTGGCCTCGACGGTAATCAAAGCGACAGTCGCACGGTCCGGGATAGCTCCGGAGCTGATCGAGGACGTTGTCATGGGGCAGTCCTATGCGAACTCCGAGGCACCGTGTATGGGCCGATGGGCCGCTCTCGATGCGGGATTGCCGGTTTCGGCGGCGGGTCTGCAGACCGATCGCCGGTGCGGTTCGGGCCTACAGGCGATAGTGACCGCAGCCATGATGGTCCAGACCGGCGCTGCCGGTGTAGTCCTGGCGGGCGGTGTCGAAAGCATGAGCGGCATAGAGCATTACACGACAGGCGCGCGGTGGGGAACGAGGTCCGGTGCGGTGACGATGTGGGACCGACTCGACCGAGGACGCGAGCGCTCGCAGCCCGAGTGGCGGTTCGGAAAGATCAGCGGCATGGTCGAAACGGCCGAGAACGTCGCACGCCGTTGTGGCGTGACCAGAGCGGAATCCGACGAGTACGCCGCGGAAAGTCATCACAAGGCCCATGCCGCTTGGGAAGCGGGTCGTTTCGACGACGAGGTCATCCCTGTCGACGTCACGGATCGAAAGGGCAATGTTGTAACGGTTGCACGGGACGAGGGTATCCGGCCGGACACCAGCGTCGCGTCGTTGTCGGCATTGCGTGCTGTGATGCCCAACGGGGTTGTGACAGCGGGTAATGCGAGTCAACAGAACGATGCGGCCGCCGCGGTGTTGATCGTGGCAGAAGACAAGCTGGAGGAATACGGCCTCGAACCGATCGGATTCGTCGAAGGATGGTCAGCGGCAGGGTGCGAACCTGCCGAGATGGGACTGGGTCCGGTTCCTGCTCTGCACAAGCTGTTGAAATCCACCGAACTGTCCATGACCGATTTCGACCTCGTCGAACTGAACGAAGCATTCGCCTGTCAGGTACTGGGCGTTCTCCATCAGTGGAAGTGGAACGATCGAGATCGGTTGAATGTCAACGGTTCCGGTATCTCTCTCGGTCACCCGATCGGGGCCACCGGCGTTCGCATGCTCACTACCCTGACGCATGAATTGAAGCGTCGAGGTGGCGGCAGAGGCTTGATGACGATGTGTGTCGGTGGCGGGCAAGGGATGGCAGCGTCCATCACCTCGGCGTGACCGTGGACGGAGAACGGGCCTCAGATATGCGCCTGTCGAATCCAGCACATGCCCGGACGCTACTGTTCGTGCCGGGCGACCGTCCTGAGCGATTCGACAAGGCCGCGGCATCGGGTGCCGACATCGTTGTCCTCGACCTCGAGGACGCGGTTGGCGTTGGTGCCAAGACCGCGGCACGCGCGAATGTGGTCGAGTACGTGAGTGGAGGTGTCGCGGCTTCGGTGCGCATCAACGCTGCCACCACCGCCGAATTCGAGCAGGATGTTTCAGCGATCAGTGCGCTCGCCTGTGGTGTGATGCTCGCGAAGGCAGATGAGTCGTCCATCGAGAGACTCGCGTGCCTCTTGCCGGACCATCGAATCATCGCCCTGATCGAAACGGCCCAAGGCGTCCTCGACGCTGCCGCTGTCGCGCGTATGCCGGGCGTGGCGCGGCTGGCTCTCGGAACCATCGACCTCGCTGCAGAACTGAGGGTGGACCCCGATCGATCGATGCTTCTGGACCGCGCCCGAGCTGATCTCGCGTTCGCGTCGGCGGCAGGAGGTCTTCCTGGCCCAATCGATGGAGTCACCACCGCGATCGACGACATCGCCGCCATCACCCGAGATGTCGAGCGAGCATCGGATTTCGGCTTCACCGGAAAACTGTGCATACATCCGCGACAGATTTCATCGACACATCTCGCAATGAGGCCGACACCGGAGGAAACGCTGTGGGCGCGTGCAATTGTGGCGGCAGTGGACGATCCTGCAAACGGCTCGGTCTTTTCGGTGAACGGATCGATGGTGGACAAGCCGGTAGCGGACCGCGCCCGATCGGTGCTTCGTAGAGCCGACATACCGATCTGACGACATCGTGAATGAGCAGGTTGGACTGTCGAATCGGTTTCGATGCAGTCCCGACATCGCCCCGACAACCTAGTCGCACTCCGGTAGTCCGCGTATTGGCAAGAAACCTTCGGCTGACTCCTGTCGACGGTCGAAAGGAAAGCGATTTAACGCTGCGTGGGGTTCGAGCCCTCCGCAGGTTGTGCGAGCGCGGTCAGGAAGGAGCGGGCCCAGCGGTCGACGTCGTGCGCGAGCACCTGCCGACGCATGGCACGCATGTGGCGTTTTCCTGCCTCGGGTTCCTGTTCGAGCGCGCCGATGATGGCGTCCTTCACGCTGTCCAGGTCGTGTGGATTGCACAGGTACGCCTGGCGCAGTTCTGCTGCGGCACCGGTGAATTCGCTGAGCACCAATGCTCCGCCGAGATCGCTGCGGCAGGCCACGTACTCCTTGGCGACGAGGTTCATACCGTCACGCAACGGGGTGACCAGCATGACGTCGGCGGCGACGAAGTAGGCCAGCAGGTCGTCGCGGGGGATCGGCCGGTGCAGGTAGTGCACCACCGGATGGCCCACCTGGCCGTACTCGCCGTTGATGCGGCCCACCTGCTGCTCGATCTCGCCGCGCATCGCTACGTAACTTTCGACGCGTTCCCGGCTGGGCGTGGCCAACTGCACGATGACGTTCTCGGCTGGGTCGACGCGGCCCTCTTCGAGCAATTCGCGGAAAGCGTTGAGCCGGACGTCGATTCCCTTGGTGTAATCGAGTCGATCGACGCCGAGCATGATGCGTTTGGGGTTTCCCAGATCCTTGCGGAGTTGCTTCGCGCGATCGCGTACTGCCTTCGTACGCGATTTGGTGTCGAGGTCGCCCGAGTCGATGGAGATGGGGAAGGCTCCGACGCGCACGGTCCGGAAGCCGACCTGCACGACGCCCAACTTGGATCGCACTCCGACCGTTCCGCGGGACGTGGTTCCCCCGGCGAGGCGTCGGGCAAGGTAGAGGAAGTTCTGTGCGCCGCCGGACAGATGGAACCCGATGAGGTCGGCACCGAGCAGTCCTTCGACGATCTCGGTTCGCCACGGCATCTGCATGAACAGCTCGATCGGCGGAAACGGGATGTGCAGGAAGAACCCGATGGTCAGATCGGGGCGCAGCATGCGCAGCATCTTCGGGACGAGCTGGAGCTGGTAGTCCTGGATCCAGACCGTCGCGCCCTGTGCCGCCGCCTCGGATGTCTTCTCGGCAAAGCGGCGATTGACCTCGACGTAGGCGTTCCACCAGTCGCGGTCGTACTCCGGTTTGACGATGACGTCGTGGTAGAGCGGCCACAGGGTCGCGTTGGAGAACCCCTCGTAGTACTGGCTGTATTCCTTCTCGCTGATCGGTACCGGTCGCAGCTGCAGGTCGTCCTCGACGAACGGCTCGACGTCGACGTCGGACACGCCGACCCATCCCACCCAGGCACCCTTGTTGGCCCGCAGGATCGGTTCGAGGGCGGTGACCAACCCGCCGGGGCTTCGCTTCCATCGCGTGCTTCCGTCCGGAAGCTTTTCCAGATCGACGGGCAACCTGTTGGCTACGACGACAAAATCCGAACCCTGCGAGGCGTCAGCCACAACTGTCCAATCCGCTTGTAGATCTCTGGGGTAACAGCCCTGCGAAAACCTGTCAGTCGGTCTTCGCTACGGGATCTATACCCAGCATCGACAACAACATGCGGCATTCGTCTGCATCGGTCGCATAGGCGGCGACGACGCGCTGAGCCTGGCTGGCCGTCTCGTACTCGAGTGGGACGATGTCTTCGTCGGCGATGTCGTTGTCGGTGGAGGTCTTGGCAGGCATGGTGTTCTCCGTACTCTCTGCTGGACTTACGTGGTGTTCCTGGCCACGACTCTATGTAAATGTGGCACCCCATCGCCAGTTCCCGATGCCTTAGGCTGCAGCAAATGACCGATTCTGTACCGCTCCGCCATGCTCGACCGGTGGTGGAGGGCCCTCCTCCGGCCACCGGCTCCGCAATTCTGCGCCGCACCGTACGTCGCCATCGCGCTCGCTTGATCGGCTCGTCGATGCTGTTCGGGGTACATCAACTGTGCGAAACGATGGTCCCGGTGGCCATCGGTCTCATAGTCTCGCGGGCCATCGACACCGGCGACGTCACGGCGATGATCGTCTCGCTGATCGGGCTGGCGGCCCTGTTCGTCACGCTGTCGTACGCATGGCGCATCGGTGCTCGCATCATCGTCGTCGCGATCGAGCGGGAGGCGTACCTGGTGCGTATCGAGGTTGCCGGACGCGTACTCGATCCCCGCGGACTGCGGACCGAGCTGTCGTCGGGGGAGCTGCTCACGGTGTCGACCTCGGATGCCGAGAAGGAGTCGTGGATCCTCGATCTGATCGCGCGGGTCTTCGCCTCGGCCGTAGCAGTGGTGGCGTCGGCGGTGGCGTTGCTGATCATCGACATTCCTCTCGGCCTGGCTGTCGTGATCGGTACTCCGGTGATTCTGATTGCGCTCCAGCGCCTGGCCCCGTTGCTCACTCGTGCGGCCACCGCGCAGCAGGCCGAGATCGCCGGGGTATCGGGAATGGCCACCGATCTGGTCAGCGGAGTGCGACCCCTGCGCGGTATCGGTGCCGAGAGCGCGGCAACGCAGCGGTTCGTGACGTCGAGCCGAACGGCATTGGCAGCGACGCTGAAACTGGCCCGCGCCAACAACGTCTATCAGGGCCTGGCCGCGGCGGTCAACGCGCTGCTCGCCGTCGGAATTGCCGGGACCGCAGGCTGGTTCGCGCTGCAGGGCCGAATTTCGGTCGGCGAGTTGATCACCGTCATCGGACTCTCGCAATTTGTCATCGAACCGCTCACCGGGTTGTCGAAGATCCCCGGTGTGGTGGCCATGGTGCGTGGATCGGCCGATCGGCTCGCCCTCGTACTCGGCGCGGAACACGTTCTACCGCAGTCGGAGTCCGCAGTTCCAGTGGGTACCGAACTGACCGTCGACGACGTCCGGTTCCGGTCGCTCGACGGCCTCGCCTTCCGGGCCGCACCGGGTGAGTTACTGGGAGTGGTGGCTTACCGACCACAGGACGGCGAAGCGATCGCCGCACTGCTGTCCGGCCAGATCTCCGAGTCCGATTACACCGGAACGGTGCGTATCGGTGGCATCCCGACGGGGCAGATCGATCTCCGACGCGCCCGCGAGACCGTTCTCGTCGAGCCGCACCTGACCGACCTCTTCGCCGGCACCGTCCGCAGCAACGTCACCGCCGGACGCGAGCGGCCCGAGGCCGAACTCGCCCGAGTGCTGCAGGCCTCCGCGGCCACCGACGTCGTGGAACTGCACGAAGCCGGACTCGACCACGCTGTCACCGACCGCGGCGCGAGCCTGTCCGGCGGGCAACGTCAGCGAGTCGCCTTGGCCCGTGCGCTGTCGGTCGATGCCCCGGTGCTGGTGCTGCACGACCCCACGACGGCCGTCGACGCCGTCACCGAACACGCCATCGCCCGCGGTGTCGCCGAGCTGCGGCACGGAGGTAGCACGTCGCAGACGACGATCCTCATCACCACCAGCCCTGCGCTGCTGTCGGTGACCCATCGCGTTCTCGTCGTCGACGGCGGCCGCGTCGTTGCCGAGGGAACGCACCACGATCTCGCGTCCTCGGATGCGCAGTACAGGGAGACGGTGCTGCGATGACGACCCCCGAACTCCTTCCGATCGCCACCGGAGCACGGTCCGGGAAGTGGCTGCTGGAACAGCTGCGCCTGCGGAAAGCACGAACGGCGGTGACGCTGCTCCTCGGCGCAATTGCCGCGGGGATGTCGCTGGTGCCGGTGTACGTGCTCGGGGTTCTGGTCGACCGCGTCCGCGACGGAGCCGACACCTCGACGATCGTCGGTGTTGTCGTGGTGATCTCGGTGGCTGCGGTGATCGGCGGAATCGTCACCGGATTCAGCGGTTATCTCATCAGCACCCTCGGTGAAGGAATCCTGGCCTCGTTGCGCGAAGCTGTCGTCCGTCGCGCCCTGCATCTGCCGGTGGCGACGTTGGAGCGAGTGGGCAAGGGCGACTTGCTCTCTCGGGTGGGCGACGACGTCGCAGTGATGGCGAAGTCGATCGGTGAAGTGATCCCGCAGCTCGTCGGGGCATTCCTGCTCGTGTGCCTGAGCATGATCACGATGCTCGGAATCGACTGGCGTCTCGGCCTCGCCGGACTGGTGGCATTACCGATGTACGTGCTGGCGCTGCGGTGGTATCTGCCGCGGTCGGCTCCGCTGTATGCGGCCGAACGCGTCGCGATGGGCGAGCGTGCGCAGTCGTTCGTCAGCAGCATGCAGGGTGCAAAGACGGTGCGCGCGTACGGGCTCGAGTCTGCCCACCTGAGCGACATCGACCGCTCGTCGGCGAAGGCCCGAGACATCGGCCTGGAGGTCTTTCGGCTCTTCACCCGGTTCGGTTCGCGCAGCAACCGTGCCGAATGCGTTGGACTGTCGGTGATCCTGCTGGCCGGGTTCCTGCTCGTACGAGGCGATTACGTCACCGTCGGTGAGACGACGGCCGCGGCCTTGCTGTTCCACCGCCTGTTCAATCCGATCGGCACGTTGTTGTTCACCTTCGACGACATCCAGTCTGCCGGTGCGTCGTTGGCCCGCCTGGTCGGCGTCGTGGACATTCCCGACGAACGGCCGGTGGGCGACGGTTCCGTACCCGCCGACGCCACCCTGGACGTCACCGATCTACGGCACGCGTACGAGGAGGGTCACGACGTGTTGCACGGAGTGAACCTGCGCGTCGCTGCGGGTGAGACGGTAGCGCTCGTCGGATCCACCGGTGCCGGTAAATCGACCATCGCGGCCATCGCGGCCGGTTCGATCGCGTCGACGTCCGGGGCAGTTCGCGTCGGCGGCGCAACGCTCGACGCGCTGGGCAGTGAGGGCTTGCGCCGTCATGTCGCAATCGTCAGTCAGGAAGTGCATGTCTTCGCCGGTCGGTTGATCGACGACGTGCGGTTGGCCGCGCCGGAGGCCGAACGCGCCGACGTCGAAGCGGCACTGCGAACAGTCGGGGCATGGGGGTGGGTCGAGGCGCTCGAAGACGGACTCGATACCGCCGTCGGCGAGGGCGGGCATCAGTTGACCGCGGCACAATCGCAGCAATTGGCCTTGGCGCGTTTGGTTCTCGCCGACCCGGCCGTCGCGGTGTTGGACGAGGCCACCGCGGAGGCCGGCAGTTCCGGTGCGCGAGAGCTCGAAGCTGCCGCCGAAGCCGCGACGAAGGGGCGCAGCACGTTGATCGTCGCGCATCGCCTGACGCAGGCCGCTGCGGCCGATCGCGTGGTGGTGCTCGAACACGGAAAAATCCTGGAGCAGGGTCCGCACGAGGAGCTGGTCGCGGCCGGCGGACGGTACGCACAGCTGTGGGAGGCCTGGCAGGGGCGCTGATTGCTTTAGCAATTTGCCTATAGCTATTAGTTTCGGCTACGGTCTTCTCGAACAGAGGAGGCCGACATGGCACGCGCAGGATTGACCGCGCAGCGCATCGTGGCAGCGGGAGCGGATCTGGCCGACGAGGTCGGCTTCGATCGCGTGACCGCCAGCGAGTTGGCGCGACGCTTCGACGTCAAGGTGGCGAGTCTGTATTCGCATCTGAAGAACTCGCACGAGTTGAACGTCGGCATCGCGCTGCTGGCGTTGGAGGAACTGGCCGATCGGGTGTCGGAGGCTCTCGCGGGCCGAGCGGGCAAGGATGCTCTAGTTGCCGTCGCGAACGCATATCTCGACTATTCGCGGGAGCACCCCGGTCGCTATGCGGCGACGCAGTTTCCGCTCGATCACGAGACCGCTCTTGCGAGTGCGGGAGTGCGTCACTCGGCGATGATGAAGGCGATCCTGCGGGGGTACGACCTCGGCGAAGAGGATCAGATCCATGCAGTTCGATTGCTCGGCAGTGTCTTTCACGGCTATGCCTGCCTCGACGCGGCCGGCTCGTTCGCGCACAGTGCACCCGACTCGCAGCAATCGTGGACACGCATCCTCGACGGAATCGACACACTCTTACAGCACTGGAGGCAGTGACATGGAACCGATCTCCGAACGCGACATCAGGTCGTCGTTCGTCAACTCGTCCAAGGGCGACGCCAAACGGGTCACCCTTCCCGATGCCTTCGACGCAGTACCGTGGGACGATCTCGATTTCTTCGGTTGGGTGGATCCGAAGCTCGCCGGAAGAAGCTACATCGTCGTTCCGTCTGGGGACGCTCTGCGCGGAATCGCGTTGCGCTACAAGCCCGGAGGGCCTCGCACGGCGCAGATGTGCAGCATCTGCCTCACCACGCACGCCAACGGTGGAGTGTCGCTGATGGCTGCTGCGAAGGCCGGAGAATCCGGCAGGCGCGGCAATACCGTGGGTACCTACATCTGCTCGGACCTCGCGTGCTCGCTCTATGCGCGGAAGAAGAAGACCCCGGCATTGGGTCGGCAGTTCAAGGAAGACTTCGATGTCGAGACCCGCACCGCTGCAGTCGAAGACAACATCGGTGCGTTTCTCGCTCGCATTCTCGGTTGATCAACTGATGGTGTGTACTCGCATGCCGGTGTCCTCGGCTTCGAGGTCGTCCCGCAGCACGAACCGTCGGTCGTAGTCGCCGCCGTTCTGGGTGCGGTAGGGGATGGGATCCTCGGTGCGCAGACCCTTCACTCGCTGGAGAAGTTCCGATTCCGCTGCAGCGTAATCGGACTCGGTCATCCGGTCGGCGCTCGCGACGAGTACCGGTGGAAGAACGGACATGCCGGTGTAGAACAGGATGCCGTGCTGAATCGGGTACAGCATCTCGTCCAGGTCGCCGTTGATACCGCGTGGCGACACCGTGTGTTCGCTGCCGCCCATGGTGACGACGACCATCGCGCGCTTTCCGGCGAGCATGCCGTCGCCGTAGCGCCGGGTGCTGCCGTCGGATGTCCTGATGCCGTAGCCGAAACCCTCCACGAATACTCGATCCACCCAGCCCTTCATGATCGCGGGCATCGAGAACCACCACAGTGGAAACTGCAGCACGACGGCGTCGGCACGCTGTAACTTCTGTTGCTCGGCCACGATGTCCTGGGTCTGGATGCCGGCCGCGAGGGCTGTGCTGGATGCGGTCGCCACCCGGAATCGCTCCGTCGGATCGTGGGCGTAATCCTCAGCGGTGACCACCGGATTCCACTGCATTGCATACAGATCCGACTGCTCGACGGTATCGCCGTCGGCGCGGAGTTGCTGCAGGGCTGCGTCGCGCAGTGAGCCGTTCAGCGAGCGGGCTTCTGGATGGGCATAGACCCACAGGATGTTCATGCACTCGATCCTGGGGCAACAGGCCTGCGGACAACAGTGGCACGAATGACAACTTGTGCAAGATTTCGGCCACAATCTGTGTGGCGCGGCTACCCGTGTCGGCTCGCGCGCCGCGGCCGCAGTGTTGTGATGAGCCAGGCCGCTGCCGCGACGAATGCCAGTCCCCAACCCGCAATTCCCGCCCAGGGCAGATCCAGCCGTAGGACGGCAATAACCCCGACGATCACCAGAGTCGCGTATATCGGCGAGAGCGTGCGCTGTTCCCTCATCGTTCGAGCCAGCTCCTGTTCGTCGTGCTTGCGTCGGACGTCGCGGTTGTCCGCGTCGCCGAATCAACAGTAAACCGGGAGGTTGGTCGGCGCGCTAGGGGAAACGCCACGTGGCAGGATTCGGAAATGACGCATCGCATTGCCGTCTATGTCCGCGACGGCCTTCTCGCCATGGAGTTGGGCATCGTGCATCGCCTATTCGGGCAGGCGCACTCCGACTCCGGCGCTGCGCTGTACGAGGTGATCACCTGCACCGACGTGCCCGGTCATGTTCGCACCGACTCCGACGTTCGCATACTCGTCGAACGCGGGCTCGACGCCGTGGCCGAGGCCGATACCGTGATCGTTCCGGCCTCCGACGCCGACTACGAGACCGACCTTGCCGCTGTCTCGCCCCTGTTCCGCGTGGTGACGAATCAGCGATTGGCGTCGATCTGCACAGGCGCGTTCGTTCTCGCCGCGGCGGGAGTTCTCGACGGCAAACGCGCTACCACGCACTGGAAGTCGGCCTCCCGGTTCGCAGAGCTGTATCCGAAGGTCTCGATCGATCCGAACGTGCTCTATACCGAGGAAGGCAACATACTGACGGCGGCAGGGGAAGCATCGGGAATCGATCTGTGTCTGTACATGATTCGTCAGGATTTCGGTGCGGCGGTGGCCAATCGGGTGGCCCGCGGAACCGTCGTGCCACCCCATCGCAGCGGTGGTCAGGCGCAGTACATCGACACTCCGGTGCCACAGACGTACGGCACATCGACGGCGGGCACGCAGGAGTGGGCGCTGAGCAACCTGGGCGCATCCCTTTCGGTGGAGGACCTGGCGCGACGGCAGTCTATGAGTGTTCGAACGTTCTCCCGCCGTTTCCTGGCCGAAGTCGGAATCTCCCCGGCCCGTTGGATTGTGGCGCAGCGGGTGCAGCGTGCACGGGAGTTGCTCGAGAACACGGATCTGACCGTTGAACGCATCGCGCACGACACCGGATTCGGCACCGCGACATCGTTGAGAAACCAGCTTGCTGCGGAGTTGGGTGTTTCGCCCAGTGCATACCGAGCGACGTTCAGGGTTGGTGGTCGACTCGCCTAGCATGGCTCACCGACAGGTCCCGATTCACGAATCCTTATGCACAGCAATAGTTTTCGATTGCACTATCATTGCGCGTCGAACACCTGTTCGATATACTTGGTCCATGACGACGGAGATATGGCAACTGAGCGAGGCAGAACTCCTCGCCGACGCCGCCGTGGTCTCCCACCAGATCCAACTGCTCGAGGCCCGGCGCATCGCCCTCGTCGCCGACATCGACACCCGCGTCAGCCGTGACAAGCTCGGCTTCCCCGGACCCGCCGGCTGGCTCACCTCCACCACCCTGCTCACCCCGAGCAAAGCCATCAAGATCGTCGCCCTCGCCCGCGGACTGAAGAACTTCCCCGATATCGCCGACGCCGTCGACACCGGCGTCATGTCCGTCGACCACGCCGCCCTGATCCTCACCTTCGCCGAAACACCACCCAAGAACCTCCCGCAAGAAGGCCAAGACATCGCCCGCGCTGCCATGATCAAAGCTGCGACCGGACCCGGAGCCCGTACCGACCGCATCCGCGAAGCGATCACCAAACTCGAGGACACCTACGGTGGCAAGAAACCGCCACCCGAGGACACCGACCGCAACGAACTCTTCGCCTCGAAAACCCTGAACGGGCGGCTGGCGTTGAAAGGTGACTTCGATGCCATCACCGGAGAAAAACTCCTCGCCGCCCTATCACCCCTGACCGAACCCCAGCCCGCAGTCGACGGCACCGAGACACCCAGAACCGGAGACGAACGCAGCCCCGCCCTACGCGGAGCCGAGGCGTTCGGGCAGATCATCGACCACTACCTCGCTACGAAAGACCGCCCCACCGAAGGCGGCGAGAGGCCGCACCTCAACCTGCACATCCGATTGCAGGACCTCACCAACCTCCGCAACACTGCAGCAGGCGCAGGCGTGGACAACAACGAGAACGGCAGCACCGCAAACGAATCCGGAAACGAGACCCATGCAGCCACCGCCGATCGCGGCGCGTATCGCGACTTGTTCGGCGATGGCACCACAGTCGGCTGGCTGCCCTGGATGGGACCGCTCTCCCGCAACACGTCCCGGCAGTTGGCGTGTGATTGCATCCTCACCGCCATCGTCATGGACGAGAACGGATCCCCGATCAATTTGGCCCGCACCGTCACCGCCAAACAGAAACGCGCGTTGACCGCCCGCGATCACGGGTGCGCGTTCCCCGGCTGCGGCAAACCCGCCGCCTGGACAGAGGGGCATCATATTTGGCATTGGACCGATGGCGGCCCGACAGACATGAACAACCTGGTCCTGCTCTGCGGATTCCACCAACGACTCATCCACCATTCGGATTGGGAAGTGTTCATCGCCGCAGACAACCACCCGTGGTTCGTCCCACCCGCCACCGTCGACCCGTACCGACAACCCCGGCAATCCCACGCACGAGCCGGCCCCCACATCGCCTGACACTTGGAAAACAATCCAGCCCCGCACCGAGAACACGGTGCGGGGCTGGAAGAGGTTGACCAAGAGGTCAATTCGAGTGAATCGAGCGCTCAGTCCTTGTTCTTCTCTGCAATGAACAGCTTCTCGATGCGCTCTGCTTCGTCTTTCTTGGAGTCGGCTTCCTCGGAACGCTCTGCTGCTTCGGCCAATTCGGCCTCGGACGGCGCTGCGGCCAACTTCTCCTGCTTGTCGACCTGAGCCTGCTGAGCCTTCTTGCGATCCTCGGCTGATTTTGTCGCTGCCGCAGCCTGCTCGTCGGCCTTCTTCTTCTTGGCGGCGGCTTCACGCTCAGCCTCCTGAGCAGCCTCGCGCTTGCGCTGCTCCGCTTCCTGGCGAGCATCACGTGCTGCTTCCTGGGCAGCGGCGTCGGACGCTCGGCGATCCTTCTCCGCAGTCTCACGAGCCACCTTCAGCTCGTCGTCCGCAGCGACCTTCTTGGCACGGGCCTCGGCGTCCAGGCGCGCTGCCTCGGCTCGGTTCTCGGTGCTGTCGACCAACGTCTCTCCGCGATCCGCAAGGCTCTTGTCGCCCAACAGGTTTCCGACGGCGCGGTCCAGTGATCCGAGTGTGTGCTCGTACACCAGGCGTGCGGGCGATTCCGCGTTCATCTTCTCGACAACGTTGGTCTCGATGAGCTGCAACGGAATTCGAGCGATCTTGTACTGAATTCGAAGGATGGTCAGTGGTATGGCTAAAACGCTCATGTAGCGAAACTCCTGATATGCAGTAGTGGATCAAGCCTGGTTGCGAAGCTCTTCGGCCTTCTTGCGATCGGCCTCGGCCTGCCGGAGTGCTTCCTGGTGCTTCTGCGCCGCCACCATTTCGTCGGAGTCCGCAGCGGCCTGCTCGATGCGCCGGTCCTCCTCGGCATCGATTTGCTCGGCCGTGGCGTCGACCTCCGCGGCTGCGTGCTCTTGCGCTACTTCCTCGCGCTTTGCCTGTTCGGCGGCGGCTACCTGGGTCTGCCGTACGCGATCCGCGTTCGCCTCGGTCACGGCCGCGTTCTCCTCCGCAGCTTCACGGCGGCTCTCCGCTGCAGTGCGTACATCGGCCAGTTCCTCGCCGGCCTCGGTGGCCTGAGCCTCCGCTACCCGCTCGGTGGCCTGGGCTTCCTTGCGTTCGCGGGCCTGGGCGGCCTGCAATTGACCTTCGGCAGTCAAGGAGTCGTTGCCGGTCACCGCGCCCACGACCTCTTTGGCTTTGCCCTTGATTCCGTCGAGCAATCCCTTGCGTGCTTCGCCCGCTACGTTCTCGTCAGTCATGTAGCTGCAGGTACCCACTGGCTGTACGAGTAACCCCGCGTCGGCCCCGAACGATACGATCGCCGACGTACGTATCAGCAGTGAGGAGACCTATGCCTATCGCCAAGATCAACGGCATCGACATCAATTACCAGGTCAAAGGCAGTGGAGACCTGGTGGTTCTCGTTATGGGTACCGGTAGCCCCGGCCGCGTGTGGGAGCTGCATCAGGTGCCCGCTCTCACAGCAGCGGGGTACCGGGTGTGCACATTCGACAATCGCGGCATCGCGCCGTCGTCGGAGAGCACTCACGGCATCACCATCGAGGCCATGGTCGCCGATACCGCCGGCCTGATCGAACTCGTCCGCAACGGCGACGAGAAGGCTTTCGTGGTCGGCACGTCCATGGGCTCACGAGTCGCGCAGGAGCTGGCCCTGGCCAGGCCTGATCTGGTGCGCAAGGCCGTGTTCCTCGCCGGACATGCCAGGGTCGACGAGTTTCAGAAGACCCTCGCCCATGGTGAGCGGGCTCTGTACGACAAGGGTGTCGAGCTGCCGGGCACGTACTCGGCAGCCGTGACGGCGGTGATGAACCTGTCGCCTGCAACGTTGCGTGACGGGCGTAGTGCTCGCGATTGGCTCGATCTGTTCGAGTTCTCGGCGTCGTCACCCTCGGCCGGAGTGCGCGCTCAGCTGGGGATGGAGGACGATTTCGATCGAACCTCGGCCTACCGCGGTGTCTCGGTGCCGTGCCTGGCGGTCGGGTTCGCCGACGATCGGATGATCCCCGCTTACCTGGGCAAGGAGCTGGCCGACGCCATTCCGGGCGCCCGCTACGTGGAGATCGAGGACGCCGGCCACTACGGATATCTCGAGCGTCCCGAGGCCGTCAATGCGGAACTGCTCGGCTTTCTGAAGGCCTGACGGCACCGGGCAGGGACCCGCGTTGCTAGTGTCGTGGTGCACTTCACGGTGCATCACGTACCAATCAAACGTTTGCGACGAGTGAGGCGAGATGAGTACCAACCCGTTCGATGACGAAGACGGACGCTTCTTCGTGCTGGTCAACGACGAAGACCAGCATTCGCTGTGGCCGACGTTCTCCGAGGTCCCTCAGGGATGGCGTGTCGTCTTCGGTGAAGACACCCGCGCCGCCTGCTTGGAGTACGTCGAGAAGAACTGGACCGACATGCGTCCGCGAAGCCTGCGTGAGGCTATGGAAGCCGACGCTGCTGCACGCGCTTCTGCTGAGGGAACCCCCAGCACTGAGGCCTGAGCCCCGCGCTACGAAGTACCCGTGCCGCGCCGCCGACGAACAGTCGGCCGGCGCGGTTCTTCTGTGCGGCGAAGCGTCGGGCGCAGTAGTTCCTCGGTACGCGCGAGGATGCGAGGCCGGCGCAGCGTGCGCGCACCCCACTCACCCAGGGTCACGCCCGCCGCCAGGCCGCAGCCCACGCCGAACGCCGCGAACAGTGAGCTGATTCCGAGTAGTAGTTGATCGTTGAGGATCGCATACAGACCGCGGTACAGCGACAGACCAGGTAATAGCGGCGTGATGCCGGCGACGGCCACGATCAACGGCGGAATCAGTGCACGTCGAGCCAGTAGACCGCCCGCGAATCCGACGACGGTAGCGGCGATGGCCGAGGCGATGATGGGCCCCACACTGAGGGTCTGCGACAGCAGGTACACCAGGGAGCCGGCGAAGCCGCCCATGAATGCAGCGGTCAGCGCACGCCGCTCGGCGTAGCAGGCCAGTGCGTAGAACAGTGACGCTGCTGCACCGGCGATCACCTTGGTGGGGACCTGCAAGATGTCCGGCGGTGCCAGGTTGCTGATCTGCGGCAGGTCGGTGCCGATCAATGCCGCCAACCGCAGAGACGTCGCAACGCCGGCGATGATGCCACCGGTCATCATCAATACTTCGAAGAATCTCGACACCGCCGTGATGGGGGCCCCGGTGATCGCGTCCTGTACCGAGCCGACCAGCGATAGCCCCGAGAGCAGCACGATCACTCCCGCGGCAATGACCTGCGACGGTGAGATGTCGATGTTCAGCTGATCTTGGAAGTTGTACAGCGTGATCGCCGGTGTCGCCGCGACGAAGCCGCCGACAACCTGCTGGAAAAAGAACGGTAGGCCCGCACGGTTGAGGACTCGTCCGATGCGGTCGATCACCATCGTCGTCAGGAAGCTGACGACGGCCACCAGAGCGCCACCGCCGAGCAGCACACTGATGGCTGCGGCCATGCCGGACCACGCAAGAGTCGCGATCCATCGGTTGTACGGATGCGGGGCCTTGGTGATCTCGTCGAGCCGCTCGAGCGCCGCACTCGGCGGCACCATCTTGACGCGCACCGCGCGAATGAGACGGTCCACTTCGGCCAGTCGCGTGAAGTCCATCGACCGGTAATGCACGATGCGCATCGTCGACGCCGGAGGCCGCGTCGGGCCGCGGTGCGCACTGAGGGTGATCGAGTTGTACGTGACGTCCACGTCGCAGCGCGCGAGGCCGTAGGTCGCGGCGATGAACTGCACTTGCGTCGCCGTGTCCATCGCGGCTGTGCCCGAGGCCAACAACACCTCGCCGACGCGAACCGCCAGGTCCAGCACCTCCGCGACCGAAGCATCATCGGTCAGATCGATGGGACGAAGGGGTGACGGTGCAGCGGTCGGCGTATCGATGGTGGCCCGACGCTCACCGGTGAGACGGCTCAACGAAGCCGTCAGGTCTTGCAGGAAAGTCATGACCGTCTTTACACGTTGCTGGGGTGATCCACCGACAAGGTACCTGTTGACACTGAGTGTCCGATGAACGGATATGCTGGGCTCGCTTCACTGCCTCCTTAGCTCAGCGGTAGAGCACTCGCCTTGTAAGCGAGCGGTCAACGGTTCAATCCCGTTAGGAGGCTCTTTCGGACGGCCCTGACCAGCGAAAACGGTTGGGGCCGTCCCTTTTTGGGCTGCTTTCACCGCTCGTTTCGCGTGCGAGCCCGGTTCGTCCACCTGGGTTTACGTGCCACTTGTGACCTGGGGATTTGCCGGTTCGGCGGCTCGATTCGGCGTTCGATGTCACAGAATGTCACAACTCATCGCTAACTCATCAGTGAGCATTCGTGTGGATGTAGGTGGATCTTTGTGGACCGGGTGGGAGTGGCTAGGCCGGGATTGCGGTGTTGGAATCAGTGTCGATTCTGTAGGCTTGGAGCCTACGTATTCGATACTCGATGGAGGCGGCTGTGACTGCGAGCAATGTGCGACGCCGTCACACCGGGTTACCTCCGGAGTTTGCGCGGCTTCCGATGCGGATGGTGCGGGCCGCGACGGCGGCCCAGGTGTACGCGCACCCGCGAGCCGAGCTCGCGCGCCTGATGGACTTGGGTCTGCTGCATCGGGTGGCGACAGGCTTCTACATGGCGGTGCCAGACGACCGGGTAGGGACCGAGTGGATGCCGGGTTTGGAGGGAGCGGCGGCCGGTATCGCGGTTGCGGCCTACAGCGCCGACGATGCCGTCGTGATGGGTGTCAGCGCGGCCCGGTTGCACGGTGCCATTCCGCGGGCGTTGGCAACGGCGGTGGTGGCTGTGCCGACGCGACACGATCCGATTCGGTTGGCGGATCGTCAGGCGGTGGTTCGGTTCGTCGTGCGAAACACGGCACGTCTGGATGCGGAGCGCATCGATACCGAGTTGGGCGCGGTGTTGGTGACTACTGCGGAGCAGGCGGTGTTGGATCTGGTGAAGCGTCCGGGTCTCGGTGACGCCGAGGGTGAGGTGTGGCCGGCGGTGGAGAAGTTGTATCGACGGTGTGACCCGGAAGTGTTGGCCGAGATCGCCGATGCTCAGACGATGCGAACGACGTTGGTGCGGTTGGGGGAGCGACGGTGAATCCTGACGAGTCGCTTTCGTTGACAGCGCAATTCGGTGTCGCGCGCTCGAGCAGAGCGGGATCACTTGATCTCGCATCAGCTTGGATATCTGAGTGCGATCGGATTCTGTTCATTGGCGGAACAGCCTTGGCCCGGACCCATCCAGTAGGGGGTCATCTGAGTGAGGACATCGACCTGATTGCTGTTTTTTCAAGGCCTGATGTCGCTCGCGATCTTGACTATCGTTCGAGGTTATGTGCCGGCAACGTTGGGCAAGGAGGCCCTGCCAGCCCTTCTATGGCGGCTCTGAACAGTGAAAGTAGTTGAAGTCTTTCCTTTTTGGCCGTTTCGGCCGCTCGTATTCTTGAGGGCCCGGTTTGTCCACTCGGGATTTTGAGAGGGCTGTGACCTGCGGATTTGCCGGCTGATCGGCAAGCAGTGTGTCGGTTCGTCGTGTGCGACAACAAAAATGCAGTTCGGGTTCCTCCACTCGACTATCGCCACTGGTGGAGAGTAGAGGGTGTGATGGCGACGCAGTCGGTCACACGTGAGTCGCCTGGGTCCACGGCGGGGGTCGGGGCACTCGTCGCATGGACCCTCCTGCTATCACTACCCTAAAGAGTCGTACCTACACCCGTGCTTCCGTGTGCTGCCGGCTATTGGATGGAGGTATGAAAACTTCGACGGTAGATACTCCCCTGCGTGCGACAGAACAGATAGTCGAACTACGGTCGGTCACGAAGACCTACGGTTCGAACGACAACTCGGTCACGGCACTGGACGATGTGTCCGTTGGCTTCCCGAGGGGCACCTTCACCGCCATCATGGGCCCGTCCGGGTCGGGTAAGTCGACGTTACTTCAATGCGCCGCCGGTCTCGACGAAGTGAGTGGGGGCGATGTGACCATTGCGGGCACTGCGCTCAGCGGCCTCGGCGAGCGAGATCGAACCCTGCTTCGTCGCGAGAACATCGGCTTTGTCTTTCAGGCTTTCAACCTGGTCGGTTCGCTGACGGCGGCCCAGAATGTCGAGCTCCCCATGCGATTCGCCGGGGCACGTCCCGATCAGAAAGATGTGCTTGCAGCGTTGGCCGAGGTCGGACTCGCCGAAAGAGCACACCACCGACCGAGTGAGATGTCCGGCGGCCAGCAGCAGCGCGTCGCCCTCGCCCGCGCTCTGTTCACAAAGCCGTCGGTTCTGTTCGCTGACGAGCCGACTGGCGCACTCGACACGAACACCTCGCACGATGTGTTGCGGCGACTGCGCTCGCTGGTCGATCGACACGATCAAACCGTGATCATGGTGACCCATGACCCGGCGGCCGCTTCGTACGCCGACGCAGTGTTGTTCTTGGCAGACGGCCGGATCGTCGATCGAGTGCTCCAGGATCAATCCGATCGTCGCACGAACGCGGCCACAGTGGCGGCCCGCATGGCCAATATGGAGGGGTGACATATGATTTCGAGGAGGAATAAACATACCGGCGCGCAGTCTCGGTTCGGGCGTGGCGCGGCCGCATCGCTCGCGCTGGCCAACGTGCGAACGCGGTGGACCAGCTTCGTGGGAGCCTTCATGGCGGTGTGCCTCGGCGTAGGGCTCATCACGATGACGCTGCTCGTGTGGGGTTCGTCGGGTGCACAGGTTCCGCCACGGGTCGAGGGAACCGATATGTTCGCGGTACCTCAGCAGGCCTCGAACGAGAGCGGCACGGCTGCCGACAGCAGGCCCTGGTCGGTCGAGGAGAGCAATCAGCTGGCGCAACAACTTTCCGAAGTCGATGGCGTCGAGCAGCCGGTCCAGGACCGCGCCTTCTTCGCCCAGGCGACACGTGACGGTGCGCCGATCGCCGCCGGCGACGAGGCGCTCTCCGCTGGACACGGCTGGAGCAGTGCCGCGCTCGCACCGTACCCGTTGGTGACCGGTGCCGCGCCTCGAAGTGACGACCAAGTCGTTCTGGATTCGAGTCTCGGATTCTCTGTCGGGCAACAGGTGTCGATACTGTTCACCGAAGGTCCCCGCCCGATGCAGGTGTCGGGCACGGTTGACACATCTACTGCCGGTGACGCCGAATCATCTGCGGAGAGGGGAGTATTCGTAACGGACGAGGTTGCGGCGCGGCAAGCTCCCGGGGTTACGGCAATCGGCCTGCAGCTGACACCCGATGCATCTGCGTCTGTTGTGAAGGATGCCGCCGCCGCAGTGGTCGGTGATCGTGGAAAGATCGTCAGCGGTGAGGAACGGTCGATCTTGGAACCGGCTTACCTTGCACGCGAGCGCTTCCTGGCCGTGCAGCTGGTTACCGCAATGGCGTTGCTCGGTTGCTTCGTCAGTATCTTCGTGGTCTCCTCCACATTTGCATTCAACGTCGCCGAGAGACGCCGCGAGATGGGTTTGCTGAGGAATGTGGGCGGACTACCGTCGCAGGTCCGCGGAATGGTGCTCGGAGAAGCATTGATCACCGGTGTTGCCGGTGGTGTCGTCGGCGCAGCCATCGGAGTCGCCGCCGCACCGTTGATGGCAATCGTGCTTCAGCGCATCGACGTCGCACCGCGCGGGTACGAGATCGAATTCAGCGTCGCACCGATGTTCGGTGCGATTGTGGCGGGTGTCGTCGTGGCAGTGGCCGGAGCGTGGGCAGCGAGCAACCGTTCGGCGAAAATACCGCCGATGGAGGCGCTTCGCTCTGCGGCGGCACCCGCCTCAGGTATGTCGCGGGGTCGGTGGATCGGTGGACTCGCAGCCGTGTCGGTTGGGGTTGTCGTCATAGTCGTCGCGGGAGCAGCGAGCGCGGACACTCGTATCTACAGCGCGATGGCGGCGACGATGGCGCTCACCGTTGCGGCCACGCTCCTTGCCCCGGTCGTGATCGGTCCGATCGTTCGGGTCGTGACGTGGCCGGTACGGCGAGTTCGAGGTGCAGGCGCGATGCTGGTGAGGGCGGAGTTGATCAACTCGACTTCCCGCACCGCTGCCCTCGCGGCACCTGTGATTGCAACCGTCGCTTTCGCAGTATTGATCAGTGGGTACGTCGCGACCAGTGCGACCGCCTATCCTCTGGAAGCAGCGGAACCGCTCAAAGGCCAGTCCATCGTGTGGCCGGTCGACAAACCTGGCCTCACGGATGAAGAAGTGGCACAGGCTTCTCGAGCCGGAGTCGTCCGCGCGGCGCTCCCGACACGCGTGTTCGTCGAACCCGATGGCAAACCTCAGACGGTGCTCGACGGCGTCGGCTGGCTCGACGAAGGTGATCAAGGCCCTGAAAATGCCGTTGTGTCAACTCTTTTGGCCGACAAATTCGGGTGGACACAGGGACAGACCATAGACGTAGGCTTCCGAGACGGCGAGTCCGAGCAGTTGACAATCGTAGCGGTGCGCGACATCGACGCGTCGATGGCTGGATTCAATCTGTCGAGGGACACCGTCCGCAAACACGATCCGGGGTCGTTGGCCGAAGCGGTATTCGTTCCGCAGGCAGATGCTCCCACGAGCTTGGGGCCAGGTGCGACGGTGTACGACGCTTTCGACTACGCAGCAGCAGACTACGAACGCGACAGTTGGCTCATGCGTCAATTCAGTCTGGTGCTGATCATTCTGGCGGTGGGGTACACCGCAATCGCTGTCGCGAATACCGCCGCCATGTCCGCGCAAGGTCGTCGAGGTCAGTTCGCTGCGCTGAAACTGGTGGGCGGCACGTCTCGGCAAATCGTGAAAGGCGTTGCGGCCGAGTCTGCAATCACCGTCGGGGTAGGTGTCATTCTCGGACTACTGGTCTCGTTGCCGGCGCTGGCAGCGATTGCGTCGGGATTCTCGGCGTCCGTCGGCAGGGCTGTGTCAGCGCAAGTAAATCCCACTGTGGTTGCCACTTCCATCACCGCCTGTCTCGTACTCTCCATTGGCGCAGGCACCCTGACGGCAGCCAGATCCCTGCGTCGATCCACTGAACTGGCGGTGTAGTCGTGAAGACCGATACCGAAGGAAGGACACGATGAACGCAAGCTCGCGCCCGGTCGGTAAAACGACCGGGCGCGTGCCGGCGACGCAGGGAGCCGAACGAGGGCGTTGGCTGCGGACGCAGCGTTCCGTGACCGCCCCTGCGTTTCAGCTCATCTGCTTTCCCCCCGCTGGTGCTACGGCGCAGAGCTTCCGCGGTTGGCCTGCATTGTTGCCCGAAGACATCTCGTTGCAATCGGTGCAGTATCCGGGGCGGCAGGATCGTCTCGGGGAGCCGTGTGCAGATAGCATGCAGGACGTGGTCGGGCCAATTGCCGACGAGATCGAACCGATCCTCGGGCGCCGTACTGCGTTCTTCGGCCACAGCATGGGTGCGTCGGTGGCCTACGAGGTGTGCGTCGAACTCGAACGCCGCGGTCGCGGCCCCGATGTCTTGGTCGTGTCCGGAGCGACTGCGCCGCAGGATCGCAAAGCGATCGACGGTATCGACCTATGCGATGACCGTTCCCTCATCGACGACGTCGTGCGGCTGAATCCCCACTTCGACGAGCTCCGTCAGATGCCGGAACTGGTCGACCTAGTCCTGCCGAGTATTCGTGCCGACTATTCCTTGATCGGGGCGTACCACCGTCCCGAACCGCCGACGGTACTGGCAAAGGTGAGCGCATTCGGCGGCGCTGCGGACCCCGATGTGAGTGAAACGGATCTCGCGAGGTGGGCGGTCGTTGCGCCCGATGGGTTGCGCGATGTCACGCAATTCGGAGGGGGTCACTTCTATCTGGACGAGGATCCTCGTGCGGTGGTGACTGCGCTGTCCGAACGCTTGATCTGAGAGTCGAGGCGGCCGCGCCGGGGAAGGACTGACGTGTCGCGCCCCGGGCATAGATCACCTGTAGCGCCAACGTAGCGGTGGGCCCGATCCTGGAAAACGCCAGGACAGGACCGCACTTCGACTGTGCGATACAGACGGGAGAGTTCCATGCGCAACCTCACCGGCTCGGACGCAACAACTTTGGTCGACGCTTTCGGCGGGATCGCGGAGCGGGCGGCCAACCGTTTCGCGGTCCGATTCGCGCACGACGATGCGACAGTGCAGTCACGTTCCTATGGCGAACTGGACGACGCATCGGCTCGGATCGCTGGGTGGCTGTCGAACCGGGTCTGCCGCGGGGACCGGGTTTTGTTGTCGTTTCAGCCCGGTGTCGAATTCGCAGAGGCGTTCCTCGGTTGCCTGTACGCGGGGGCCATCCCGGTTCCGGTACCGCCTCCGGGCCGTGGCCGGTCGGAGCGGATCGATCTGGTTGCTGTGGACAGTGACGCACGAATCGTTCTCACCGACAGAACCACCGCGAGCCAGCTCGGCGACGGAGATTCCAGCATCAGGGCGTTGACTACACCGGTAGGCCTCATAGAGGAGGCTCTGACGCACGATCGTCGCTATCGAGCCGACCAGAACCCCGATGCAGTGGCATTTCTGCAGTACACCTCAGGGTCGACATCGGACCCCAAAGGAGTGGTGGTGACCAACGCGAATCTGATTGCCAACATAGCAACGATGTCGTACCACCTCGAATACGACGCGGACACACGAATGTGCAGTTGGCTGCCCGTCTTTCACGATATGGGCCTCATTGCAATGCTGTTGGCGCCCCTGGCGCTGGGTGCCGAAACCACGCTCATGGCTCCGCACACTTTCGTGCGACATCCCATCACCTGGCTCGATCTCATCACCGAGCATCGGGCGACTGCATCGACGGCCCCCAATTTCGCCTACGAGCTCTGCACGCGGAAGATCACCGACGAACAACTGGCCCACTTGGATCTGTCCAGTTGGGTGAACGCTGCGAACGGTGCCGAACCGATCCGAGCCGAAACCTTGGCGGCGTTCGCCCGTCGTTTCGAGCGCGCCGGCTTTCGAGCCGACGCGCTGCGCCCTGTGTACGGTCTGGCCGAGGCAACGCTTTTTGCATCGGGTACACCAGCGCGCCGTGGCGTGCTGGCCCGGGAGGTCTACAGTGATGCCCTCGCGGCCGGACGTATCGACCCGTTCGAGGGTCCAGTGCCGTCCTCCGGAGACGAAAACAAGACGTGCACAGTGGTATCCAGCGGCCGTGCGGCGGACACCGACATCGTGATTGTGGATCCGAACACGCTTCACAGACTCGACGACGGTGCCGTCGGCGAGGTGTGGCTGCGCGGACCGGGAATATGTGCTGGGTATTGGGAACGACCAGACGAGACGGACCATGCGTTCGCGAGCACGACAGCCGACGGCGATTCCGGCTATCTTCGAACCGGGGACCTGGGAGCGCTCCTGGACGGTGAGCTCTTCGTCACCGGCAGGCTGAAAGAAGTGCTCGTCGTGAGCGGCCGCAATCTGTATCCACACGATTTGGAAAGCAGTCTGCGCCAACTGGACCCAGCGTTCGCAGGCCGACCAGGTGCCGCGTTCACTGTGCCCGTGTCCCACGGTTCATCCGAAAGTGATGCGGATTCCATTGTTCTGGTTCAGGAGATTCGGCCCGACAGCCGTGTGCCGGAGGACCTTTCGACACTGCTGAGCGGGGCTAGGACCTCGATCGGTCGACAATTCGGTGTCTCGGTCGCAGGCATCACACTCGTGGGCCTCGGTCATGTCGAACGCACCACCAGTGGAAAAGTTCGACGGCGTCACATGCGAGACATGTTCGTCCGCAACGAACTCACGGTGTATTGCGAACATCTAGCTCCTGTGGTGACATCGCGATACCGTGCGGTGGATGGCAGCATCGGTGGCACTCGATGAACAGAGCCGCGTGTGCCGCAGAGTCCTTGAATTCGGCGTCACCCGAGTTGCGCGCGGAGTTCGACCACGTGTTGAATCGCGGCGACAATTCCGCAGACAGCGACGTCTTCGGTGCCGCGGTCAACAGGGCACTGGACGACGCCGACGGGTTCCCCGACGATGCCTGCGCCGAACTCGACGGGGCGAACATCTTCGACTGGTACGTACCGACTCGCCTCGGCGGTCGGATGCACGATGCCGCACAGCTGTGGCAATTGGTGCGAATGCTGGCTGCTCGTGATCTGACCGTCGCCCTCGCTCATGTGAAGACCTACCTCGGTGCAGTAGGAGTGTGGGCGATGGCCACTCCCGCACAACAACGAGCGCTTGCCGACCGCGTTCGCGCTGGAGCTGTGGTGTCCCTCGCGTTGACCGAACGCGACCACGGCAGCGACCTGTTGTCCGGAGAGGTTCGAGCGGAACGAAATTCGAGCGGCTACTGCATCAACGGTGAGAAATGGCTCATCAACAACGCCAGTCGGGCAGACATCTGGTGTGTGCTGGCCCGGACGCGGGCAGAGGGCGGCGGTCGGGGTTTCACGCTCTTTCTCGTCGACCGAGATGCGGTGTCCGGTGGACGGGTCGAGCCGCTGCCTCGCATCCCGACTCTCGGCATGCGGGCAGCGGACATCAGCGGTGTCCGTTTCGTCGATGTACAGGTCTGTGCCGACGCGGTGATCGGCGAGATAGGTAGAGGTCTGGAGGGTGTGCTGGGCGGTTTCCAGATCACACGTAGTTTGTGTTCTGGTCTGTCCGCCGGCGCAGCAGAACACGCGCTGCGCATCTGCGTCGACTTCACACGATCTCACCGGTTGTACGGCAAGCCGTTGATCGAGCTTCCGCACGCGGCGCGTCAGCTGTCCCGCGGGTACGTCGATCTTCTGATCGTCGAGACCGTGGCGTTGTTCTCGACACGCAGCGCATCGACCCTTCCGCAGGAGCAAGCGATCGTATCGGCGGTGATGAAGTACTTCGCGCCGACGACTGTCGATTCCATGATCGCGAACCTGGGAAAACTGTTGGGGGCGCGCGCATTGCTCGACGAGGACTTTGCAGACGGTACCTACGCCAAATTGGAGCGCGATCACCGCGTCGTCGCAATATTCGACGGAAATACCGCAGTGAACGCGAGCGCTTTGATCAATCACTTTCCGGCGCTGGTGCGTGGATACCGAGCACAACGAGGGGACAGTGCCGCGGTGCGATGCGCCGCCGACCTCACCGCACCGATACCGCCTCTCGATCTCGAACAACTTCGTCTGTACGCGAGAGGTGGAGCGAGCGTGGTGCAGACGACGCCCGCGCGGGTCGCCGATCTGTCTGGCCGCCCGGATGTTCCCGTCGAAGTGCGCGACCTCGGTCTCGAGCTGGTAGGTGAGTTGGACACACTGCATGAGAATCTGGCGAGTGTGCCGTCGTCGGCAAATCGCGTTCCGCAGACGTCGTTCGATCTTGCGGCGAAGTATGCCGTCGCTTATTGCGCCGCAGCTTGTTTGGCGGTATGGGTGCATACTTTCACCGGCGGAGAGAAGCAAGATCCGGCGTGGCTGACGGCCTCGCTCACCCGGTTGCTTCGGAGGTTGCGCGGGACCCCGGACTACACAGATGCCGACGGCCCGGCCCTGGACGCAGTTCTCCCGCACCTGCTCCGTCAGATCGACGACGAAGTACCGCTGAGCATCTTCGGTCAGGTGGTCGTCGAATGAGCTCCGACGTAGTCGCTGTCGGCACCACGATCGATCGCCTGTTGGGCGACCCGCGGGAACCTCCAGGCATCCTGAGCAGGGAATCGATTCTCGCTGCGGACGAGGCCGGGGAGATGCTTCCCGGAGGGGAGGACCTGCTGACGCAACTCCGGCTCAACGATCACTTCGTCCCGGGAAGGCTCGGGGGACGTTTCGACCGTGCAGACCATACGATGCGCGTCGTCCGCGACGTCTTCCGGCGTGACGGCACCCTAGCGCTCGGCTACGGTGTGACGAATCTTATTGCTTCGCTCCCTATCTGGGCGGCCGGGAGTGAGGATCAACAACGTTGGGCGGCAGATCTGTTGGCCGGCGGTGGCCGCATCGCAGCGGCGTACACGGAATGGGACCACGGTAGCGATTTCACTCGTATCGGAACGACCGCCCGACCGACATCCGATGGGTGGCGACTCGACGGTGACAAGCACCTGGTGAACAACCTCGGTCGTGCCGATGCGGCAGTGGTGTTCGCACGCACCGATGCGCAGCCCGGTGGGCGAAGCCACAGCCATTTTCTGATGGACCTGCGAGATCAACCGGAGGCTCGGTTGCGGCGCGACCGTCGATTCCGCACGGCCGGGATGCGGGGTGTACGACTGGCCGGCGCACGGTTCGACAACGTCAGGCTTCCGGGCGATGCGATGCTCGGCGAGCCGGGCTCCGCGATGGAGACGGTGTTGCGGGTGTTTCAGGTCACCAGGATCGTCCTGCCGGGAATGGCCCTCGGCATGGGCGACACGCAATTGAGGCTGGTGTTCGAGTTCGCAGCGGATCGTAAACTTTACGGAAACAACGTGATCGACATCCCACACCCGCGATCGGTAGTGGCGAAGTCGTACGCACAACTGTTGGGGGCGGATGCCCTGGCACTTGTGGCTGCTCGTGCGTTGCACGTCGCGCCGGAGCAGACGAGCGTCATTTCCGCGGCAACGAAATTCTTGCTCCCGACGCTTCTCCAGGAAAACTCGTACGAGTTGTCGCTCGTTCTCGGTGCGCGGTCCTACGTTCGGGAAGGCGAGTTCGGGTTGTTTCAGAAGTGCACGCGCGATCTGCCCGTAGCACTTCTCGCCCACGCCGGCGGTGCCGTATGCCTGGCGTCGATAGTTCCTCAAATGCCGGGTATTGCGCGGAAGTCCTGGGGCTCGGTCGGTCATGCTCCACCGACTCTGTTCGATATCGACGGTCCGCTTCCTGGACTCGACCTCGGAGGGCTTCAGATCACCGGGCGCGGCAGGGACAGCGTCTGGGCTGCACTGACGCTCGCAGAAGGAATGCCCGTTCTTGGGGACCTGGCCGGGATGTTCGTCGCCGAACTCGATCGTATCGCCTCGGCTGTACGGAACACGCCCTTATCCGAGATGACGGTGGCCGGCACCCCGCGCGCGTTCATGCTGGCCGAGCGCTACACGAACGTCCTTGCTGCCGCGGCTGTGGTCGGTATCTGGCGGTATGCGCGTCGAGGTGACACATGGGCCGCCGCGACGCTACATCGGCTCGCGGAACGTTCTGGTTTGCGGCCTCGCCCGCTACCTGTCGGACTCGAGGATGCGCTGATCGATTCGCTTGCCGCGCGTGTGAAAGCCGGCACGCCTCTGGATCTCACTCACGACCGTGATCTTCCCTGACAACCGAAGAACCCGAGGAGACAACAATGACCGAGACAACTCGCACCGAACACGCACACGTCGCCGATTGGTTGGCAGAACGGATCGGTGTCTACATCGGAGTGCCCGCCGGCGACATCGATCGCGGTGCACTCCTGTCCGATCTGGGACTCGATTCGGTGTACGTCCTGACACTGTGTGGTGACGTCGAAGACGAGTACGGTTTGATGGTCGAACCGACACTGGCCTGGGATCACCCCACCGTCGACGAGATGGCCGAATACATCGAGTCCGAGCGCGCTGCAGCGTAGTTCGGCTACGCGGCGTCTATATCTCCGCGATCGCCCGGATAGAACGGACGCCCAGTTTTGCATAGCCGGGCCACAGAAGGTGTACAGGACCGACACTCGTCGCGCGGAATCGCAGCGCGCACAAGTCCAAGGGAGAACGTGGTCCGTTTGACTACCGCTGAGACACAACAACTTCGCCGCTTGCGTCTGACTGCCGCCCAGACCAGCGTGTGGGTGGCGCAGCAGGCAGAACCGGAGAGCTCGCTCTACCAGTGCGGAACGTCGTACGAGATCACGGGTGATCTCGACGTCGACTCGGTCGAACACGCAATTGCTGGTGCGTTGAGGGAGACCGACGGTCTACGCGCGCGCTTCGTGACCGACGGAGACGATGTTCTCCAGTTCATCGAGCCTGCGGACGGCATCGAGCCGGGGTTCGGGCGGGCGACGGTGGATGTCGTCGATCTCCGTGACGCTACTGATCCGGTCGCGGAAGCGCACGAATGGATGGAGCGAGATCTGCGGTCCGCGCCTGACCTCGGTGGTGCCTCGCTGGTTCGACATGTGCTGATCCGAACGGGCACAAGGGATTCGATCCTATTCCTGCGATACCATCATATCGTCCTCGACGGCTTCGGTCAGATGCTGTACGTGCGGCGAATCGGCGAGCTCTACAGCGCGCTCGTAACGGCCGAACCCAGACCGCGAGCGCGCGCCAGGGCGCTCACGGACCTCGTCACCGGCGACGCCGAGTACAACGATTCGCAACGGTATCTCGACGATCGTCGATTCTGGTTGGACGAGTATTCGGATGTGCCCGAACCACACTCGATCAGTGGTCGCGCAGCGGCTCCTGGTCCGAGGCCGTTTGTGCAGTCGGTGCCGCTCTCCGGCGCTGCGACACTTCCCGAATCCTGGAGAGCCGGTCGGTGGAGCGCCGTGATCGTAGCTGCAGCAGCGGCGTTCGTGCACCGTATGACCGGCACCGAGGATGTGGTCGTCGGTCTTCCGATGTTGGCCCGCACCGGATCGGCCGCCCTGCAGACACCGACAATGCTCGCCAACGAGATCCCACTACGTGTTCGAGTCACCCCCGACGGCACTTTCGAAGAACTCGTCGCCCAAGTGCAGAGAGCCGTACGGAAAGCGCTCGGTGCCCAACAGTTTCGTGGCGAGGAACTTCATCGACTGGTCGGGCTGGCGGGTACTGCTGGTCGGTTGGGGAGCCTGAGCGTCAACGCGATGTCGTTCGCGAAGGAGCCCGAATTCGCGGGCACGACGGTACGCGGCACCGTGCTGTCCACGGGCCCCGTGGCCGATCTGGCGCTTACCGCGGTTCGAAGTCCCGGCGAACCCGTCCCCACACTGATGTTCCAGGCGAACAGTCGGCTCTACGACGCCGTCGAGCTTGCCGAGCACGCCGGGCGATTCGGACGCTTCCTGGGCGACCTGCTGAACGATCACACCCAACGGGTTTCCGAGTCGGTGTTGTTGTCTGCCGAAGAGCAACAGCGGATCACACAATGGGAAACCGGTAAGCAGACGTGCGAATCCGGCGTGGATCGCTGGTTGCGCCGCATCGGCGAACTCGCACGGACTCAACCGAACGCGACTGCGGTCAGCGCGACCGACGGAACGATCAGCTACGCCGAATTGGACCGCAGAGCACACGCACTCGCAGCGGTACTGCGGTCGAGAGGGATCGGCCCCGAGAGCTTCGTTGCCGTCGCACTTTCGCGCCGAACAGATCTCGTCGTTGCGCTTCTTGCAGTACTGCGCGCGGGAGGTGCATACCTTCCGATCGACACGACCTTTCCCGCCGACCGAATCGCGTACATGGTGGAGGACTGCAATCCCGCGGTGATACTTGTCGATTCGCACAGCATCGGCGCTGTACCCGCCGTCGGTCCGAAGCCTATCGACGTCACCGATCTACCCGAGGTGGCCGATCCGGCATCTCACGAAGCAGATGTGGAACACGAGGAGGTGTCGGCGCTCAACGCGGCGTACATCATCTACACATCTGGATCGACCGGCCGACCCAAGGGCGTAGTGGTCACGCGCGAGGGACTGGACAATTTCGTAGACGCCATGCTGGAGGTCGTCGGACTCACCCCTCACGATCGCCTGCTGGCGGTAACTACTGTGTCGTTCGACATCAGCTGCCTGGAACTCTACGTATCGCTCACTGCGGGAGCACACGTCGTACTCGCCGACGAGACCCTGGCGCGCAGCCCAGCCGAGCTCGTCGAGACCGTCCGCGCAGAGCGAGTCACTCTGCTGCAGGCAACTCCCGGACTGTGGGCGTCGATCCTCGACACGGACTCGAGTGCTCTTGCCGAAGTACGAGCACTGGTGGGGGGCGAGGCGCTCGATCCGACCCTCGCCCAGCGCATGCGGGTGTCCTGTGCGGACGTAGTAAATCTCTACGGGCCGACCGAGACCACGGTGTGGTCCAGCACGGCCGACGTGCGCTCCACCCGTACCCCCGACATCGGGACACCGATCCGCAACACACAGATCTACGTTCTCGACAAGAGACTGCGGCCGGTGCCGCCCGGAGTCTCCGGTGAGATCTATGTTTCCGGAACGGGGCTTGCTCGCGGTTACTCGAACCGGCCCGGACTGACATCCGAAAGATTCGTGCCCGACCTGATTTCGGACAGTCCCGGTGCCCGAATGTATCGAACCGGGGACGTCGGTAGATGGTCCCGCGAGGGCAGGCTTCAATGCGAAGGCCGGGCCGATCATCAGGTCAAGGTGCGTGGGTACCGCATCGAACTGGGAGAGGTCGAGGCGGTATTGGCTGCCTACCCGGACGTGGCGCGTGCTGCAGCGATCGTACGGGAGGATCAACCGGGAGATCGGCGCATCGTAGGTTACGTGGTGCCTCGCCCCCCAGGAGACGTCGATCTCGACGATCTGCTGTCGAGCGTTGCAGAAACATTGCCGCGCTACATGATTCCGAGTGAGCTGGTCGTTCTGGAGGCTCTGCCGAGCACCCCCAACGGTAAGGTGGATCGGCGAGCCCTCCCGGCACCGCGTCGGCGTGAGGCGTCTGCACGCGGGCCGCGGGACGCTGCGGAATCGATGCTGTGCGAGGTCGTCGCGGACGTGCTCGGGATGGAGCGGGTCGGGATCGACGACGACTTCTTCGCCCTCGGTGGTCACTCGCTACTCGCTACACAGGTGATAGGACGGCTGGCGCGACGAGGAGTTCGACTCCAAACGCAGCACCTCTACGCCGCACCCACCGTGGCACAGATGGCACGGCACATCGAGTCGATGGCAGAGTTCCGGGCATCCGCACTCGCGCCGCTGAACAGCAGTGAAACCGAGCGTCTGCTCGCTGACAGCGGTGCCGCACACGTGTGGCCGGTGACTCCGCTGCAGCAGGGGCTGCTGTTTCATGCAGGAGCCGACGACGACGCATACCTCGTTCAGTTGGAGCTCGATCTCGCAGGCCCAGTCAGCGTCGACGCTGTACGTGACGCGCTCGGCGCAGTGGTCGGTCGACATCCGCTCCTGCGCGCCTCGTTCACCACCGCGGACGACGGCACGGTGGTGCAACTGATCCACGACCGGATAACGGTGCCGGTGTCCGAAACAGACTTGACGGATCCGAGCAGCCACCCTGATCCGTATTCCGCCGCTCGTGACCTGGCGCAGTCCGACGGAGCCCGGCGAATCGACCCTGAGGCCGTGCCACTTCTCCGGGCAGCCCTCTATCGGCTGAGCACGGACGTCACCCGCGTGACGATCTCGGTACATCACCTCGTGATCGACGGGTGGTCCCTTCCGATCCTCACCCGGGATTTTCTTGCCGCTCTGGCCGGTCGCTCTCTACCGCCACTGCGCTCACCAGCGGACTATCTGGGTTGGCTCGCAGGCCAGGACCCTCGAACAAGTCTTACCCAGTGGCACAAGGCATTGAGTGGAGTCGAACCGACACTCCTCGGTTCCGGACGGGTCGGCGTCGTGGCTCCCACGACCATGCAGGTCGACCTCGTGGCCGGAATGGCGGGTGACGCCAACGCCGAACGACTGGCCCGAGGAATCGAACGCCTCGCTCGTCAGACCGGCGTCACCGAAAGCACCGTAGTGGAGGCGGCGTGGGGCCTGACGTTGGCGCGAATACTCGACCGTACCGACGTGGTGTTCGGCACTACGGTGTCGGTTCGACCGCCGGAGCTACCCGGGGTGGAAGATCTGATCGGCTTGTTCATCAACACGGTCCCTCTGCGCATCACCACAGGCAATGCGGATTTCCGTGTGCGCGATCTGCTTGCCGACAGGCTTCGTCGGCGAACGGAAACGGTATCCGAAGAACACGTCGGGTTGGCGACGCTGCAGAAGGATCTGGGACATCCCGATCTCTTCGACACCCTTCTGCTGCACGAGACGCTCCCGATCGAATTGGACTCCGCGCGCGCGGACGCGCACGACGCCGGTGTGCAGCTCCTCGGAGCTGACGCGCGCGACGGGACCCATTACCCGATCGTTGTGCGGACCACGCCGGGCCGGACGTGGTCGTGCAGGATTCAGTACCGACCCGACATTGTCGAAGAACATACTGTGACAACGTTGGGACGTGCATTCGCGCACATCTTGCGCCAGATGGTCGACGGACCTGAGGCGCGGGTGGGTTCAATCGGCGCATTGACCCCCGTCGAGCTCGATATCGTTGTGCGGCAATGGAACGACACGCGGCGCCCGGTGCCGGAACCAGGTTGGATGGACAGGTTCGAGGCTTGGGCCCGGAATCATCGCTCGGCGGAAGCCGTTGTTGCGCAAGACACCCGACTCACGTACGGGGAACTGATCGACGGTGTCGATCGTCTCACTGCACAGTTGGGTAAGCGAGAAATTGGGCCCGGCCGGACGGTCGCTGTTGCACTCCCGCGCACCTCTGACCTTGTGATCGCGCTGCTCTCGGTTCTGCGATCAGGTGCCGCTTATCTCCCGATCGACTCGTCGTATCCTGCGGACAGGATCGAGTACATGTTGCTCGATGCGGAGCCGTCGTTGATCCTGACTGCCGCCGATTCTGCTGCCGCGCTGCCGGATACGACTGTTCCGCGGTTGTCGGTCACGGATCTCGACTCGAACGGGAGCGACGTAGTGTGCGATCACACAGCGCGCCCGTGTGTTCCGGGCGACGCCCCCGCATATGTGATCTACACCTCGGGCTCCACCGGCCGTCCCAAAGGCGTGGTCATCGGCCGCCAGGCGCTGGAGAACTTTCTGGCGGGAATGGCTGAGCTGGTCCCTGTGGAGGCGACTTCGCGCGTGCTCGGCGTGACGACCGTGGGCTTCGACATCGCAGGCCTCGAGTTGTTTCTGCCGTTGAGAGCGGGAGCGACGCTGGTTCTGGCGGATCGCGACACAGTGCGGGAGCCGGCCGAGCTGTGCGCGCTCATCGCAGCCGAGCACATCACCGTGGCGCAGGCGACACCGAGCCTGTGGCAAGCGGTGGTCGACGAGCGCCCGGACGTGTTGGCAGGAGTCTCCATCCTCGTCGGCGGTGAAGCTCTTCCGCAGGACCTCGCTGATCGGCTGGTGGCCAACGCCGCTTCGGTTACCAACATGTACGGCCCCACCGAGTCCACGATCTGGTCCACCACTTCGCAAATAGCGTCCGATCGCAGGCCCGACATCGGGAGGCCGATCCTCAATACGTCCACCTATGTCCTGGACCGTGAGCTGCGCCCGGTTCCGATCGGCACCGCAGGCGAACTCTACGTCGGCGGTGCCGGTCTGGCGCACGGCTATCTCGGCCGGCCGGCTCTGACAGCGGAACGCTTCGTCGCGAACCCGTACGAGACCGGCACGAGGCTCTATCGCACAGGCGATGTGACGCGCCTCGACGAGGCCGGCACGATCCACTACCTCGGACGCGCAGACACCCAGGTGAAGCTGCACGGGTTCCGGATCGAGCTGGGGGAGGTCGAGGCTGCGCTTCGGCGTCACGTCGATGTACGTGGAGTTGCCGTCGTCGTTCGGAAGGATCCGACCGGTGGCGATCGATTGATTGCCTACGTCGAGGCGCAACTCGGACGTGAGGTCGTTCCCTCCGAACTCAGGAGCGACGCGCACCGATGGCTGCCGCCGTACATGGTGCCATCCGCGGTCGTCGTCCTCGATGCGCTGCCCCTCACCCCGAATGGAAAGGTCGACCGTAAGGCACTTCCCGCCGTCGGCCCGGTTCCCCGCGAAGTGACCCGTGTCGCTGCAACGGAAACCGAGAAGGCCCTGTGTGCGGCCTTTGGTGAAGTGTTGGGACACAGTGACATCGGTGCGGACGACGACTTCTTTGCGCTCGGTGGAGACTCGGTCACGTCCTTTCGGCTGATCGGTGCCGCTCGTGCGAAAGGGATAGAACTGAGCGTCCGTACCATCTTTGCTCTGCGTACTCCCGGCGCACTCGCACACGCAGTCCGGACCGCAGAAACGGAAGGCTCGCAGGCTCCTGTCGAGTACGAGTTGGACCGTGTCCTCCCCGACGAGCAGTACGACCGAATCATGGGCGAGCCGGGGATCGAGGCGGTGGAACCGCTCGCCGGTTTGCAACCGGGAATCTATTTCCACAGTGCGTTCGACGAGGAAGCGGAGGACGTATACACCGTCCAGCTTCTTATCGAGGTCGACGGTCCGCTCGACCTCGACCGGCTCCGGTGGGCCACCGATCGGATCGTGGAGAGGCACAGTGTCTTTCGCACCGGATTCCGCCGAAGCGGCCTCGAACGCCCGGTCGCCGTGATCTCGGCGTCCGCGACGGTGGACATCGAGACTCATCATGCGGGAAGCCCAGCGGACAGAGAGGCGCTCCTTGCGGAGCATCGCACACGGCGCTTCGACCTCACCGCGCCACCGTTGCTGCGTGTTCTTGCGATCGAATGCGAATCACTTCGTTGGACGGTTGCGGTCACGGCACATCACCTCGTCGTGGACGGGTGGTCCTTGCCGATCGTGGTCACCGAACTGCTGGAGGGGTACGCAGCGGAACGCGACACAGTCGAAACGAATACGCGTACGCCGTCCTACTCGAGCTTCGTCCGGTGGCTGGCCGGCCCCTCTGGAAGGCGGCACAGTGGACCGGAAGCCCTCGATTCACTTGCGCGATCGCTGGACGATGTCGACCCCACACGTCTGTGCCCGGACATCGATCTCGTCGCGTCCGACCCGGCCCGGCTGTCCCGCCGGCTGACCGGTGACCGCACGGTCCAGCTCGAACGGTTCGCGGCCGAGCGATCGGTCACACTCAATACCCTGATCCAGGCCGCTTGGGCGGTGACCTTGGGCGCAGTGACCGGCAGCCGACGGGTTCAGTTCGGCGTCACCATGGCGGGACGGCCCGACGACCTCCCTGATGCCGAGTCCATTGTGGGCCTGCTCATCAACACGCTTCCGCTCGCTGTCGACCTTCGCCCCGATGACACTGTCTCTGCACTCCTTGCACGAGTACGCGACGAGCAGGCCCGGCTACTGTCCTTCTCGCACGTGTCACTCGCCGAATTGCAGTCGACGCTCGGTAAGGGATCGTTGTTCGACACCTCCGTGATCTTCGAGAACTTTCCCGTCGATCTGGCAGCCGTGGATCGGCTCGCCCGGAGTGCTGGTCTGTCGCTGCGGTCTGCGGATGTGGCCGATGCAAGCCATTTCGCGGTCGGATTGATGGCCGTGCCCGGCGTCGAGCTCGAGTTGAAGCTGCACTACCAACCCACTGCGTTCGAATCGACCGACATCGATCGAATCGCGGATCGTCTGATCCATATTTTGATCGGTCTGGTGGAGTCCGAGTCGTCGGCGACCGTCGCGAGTCTCGATCCGTTGCTGCCGAAAGAACGGTCCGCTGCGCTCGCGGCCGGAACCGGACCGCTGATCGATCCCGCGGACACACTCTTGCCCGAGTTGCTCACAGCGCGGTTCCGGACCGCAGGGGACCAGTTGGCGGTGATCTCCGGCGGTAGGTCGCTGACATACCGGGAGCTCGACACCCGGTCTGGTGCCCTCGCCGCAGAGCTACAGCGGCGCGAGATAGGCATCGACGACATAGTCGCCGTGGGGTTGCCCCGGTCGGTGGATCTGGTTGTTGCACTCGTTGCAGTGCTTCGTTCGGGAGCCGCCTACTTACCCCTCGACACGGAATACCCCGTCGACCGAATCGCCCTGATGCTCGAACTGGCAGCACCCTCCGCGCTGATCGACGGGTTCGACGACAGTGTGCCCTTCTCCGGTCCCAGAATTCGACAGCACGAACTCGAGTCGGTGATCACCGCGGGGGCCCGAGCCGAGGACGTCCACATTCATCCGTCCAGCCTGGCGTACACCATCTTCACCTCGGGTTCGACGGGTGTACCGAAGGCTGTCGGCGTCAGCCATGCCGCAATCTCGGCCTACATGTCACAGAACACACGTGCGTTCGGTTCCATGATGGACACCAGTCTGGTCCCGACCTCGATCGGGTTCGACCTCACGGTCACCGCGTTGTTCACCCCGCTCACGCTCGGCGGATCTGTGCGACTGGAGGCGCTCGACTCGCTTCTCGGTGATTACACGCCGGAGTTTCTCAAGGCGACGCCGAGCCACCTTCCCCTGATCGAGCAGCTCACAACGGTCCGGCCTCGTAAAGCGCTGATATTGGGCGGCGAGCCGTTGCACGCTGACACTGTCCGCCGCTGGCGTAACAACAATCCCGATGCGGCGCTGATCAACTCGTACGGACCGTCGGAAACGACGGTCAGCACGCTGGTCCACGTTGTACCCCCGGGCGAGCTGATCACGGGGCCGCTGCCGATCGGACGACCCGTCGAAGGCATGCGCGCATACGTTCTCGACTCGGCACTGCGCCCGGTGCCCGCGAACGTACCGGGTGAGCTGTACCTGGCAGGCCTTCAAGTGGCGCGGGGTTATCTCCGCCACCCTGCACTCACCGCACATCGATTTGTTCCTGATCCCTTCGGGGATCCTGGTGAACGGATGTATCGCACAGGCGATGTGGCTGCTCGCACCACCGACGGAAGCTTCTCGCACCTGGGCCGTACCGACGACCAGGTGAAAGTCCGGGGCCACCGCATCGAACCAGGAGAAGTAGCCGCAGTCCTGCGCGGCATGGTCGATGTGGCGGATGCCGCTGCCGTCGTGCGCACCGATCTCGGTAGCCGCGCCGCCCTGGTTGGATACGTCGTCGCTGAACACGGAGCAACCCTGGACCCGCAGCAGTTGATCGCTCGCACGGCAGACCGGTTGCCGATTGCGTGGGTTCCCAGCGCGATCGTCGTTCTCCCTGCGCTGCCGGTGACGCCGAACGGCAAGCTCGACCGCGCCGCGCTTCCGGCCCCACCGGAGCAGGCGACCACGACGAGGACAGCCCCACGTACAGCAGTCGAGGAAATTCTGTGCCGTTTGACGGCCGAGCTGCTGGGCCTGCCCGAAGTTGGTGTCGAGGACGACTTCTTCGGTCTCGGTGGTGACAGCATCACATCGCTCCAGCTCGTCGGCCGCGCCAGAGGCGAGAACGTGGTTTTCTCTGCCCGGCAAGTCTTCCAATGCCGCACCATTTCGCGGTTGGCCAGGGTGACGACGTCGACGGCGGTCGCTGTCTCGGACTGTGCGGTAGCACCGACCGGTATCGTTCGCAGGACCCCGATCATGCGCGCTTTGCTCGAGCGTGGCCCGAAGGCGAGTGACAAGTACAACCAGACCGTAGTCAGCACAGTTCCGGCGACCGGCGATCCCCGACGGGCGGCCGTCGTATTGCAAGCGTTGCTCGATCGCCACGATGCCCTTCGTATGCGGAGCCACGATTCGGGCGCGCTCGAAATCGCGCAACGCGACCACGTCGACGTAGATGAGCTGGTCCGCCGAGTCCCGTCACTACATGGTCCGGCGAACATGTCCGATGCTGCATTGCAGGAAATCGCCAGGGATGCAGTCGACGGGTTGGACCTGCGGGCCGGCCGCGCTGTGCAGGCGGTGTGGCTCGACGGCGGCCCCGCGACCGATGGTCGCCTACTTCTCGCGGTCCACCACCTCTGCGTCGACGGTGTCTCGTGGCGAATCCTGCTAGATGATGTACGCGCTGCCTGGGATGCGCTCGAGCGGGGCGAGACAACCGCTCTCGCGAAGGTCGGCACATCGTTTCGGGAGTGGAGCGATCGCCTTGCCGATCGTCGACCAGCCTCGTCCGACCGATGGCTCGGGGTGCTCGAGGACGCACCGCCTCGCCGATTGGATCCACGGATCGACACGAATGCCGATGCCGTTCGTACCGAACTGCGGATGAATGGCACCGATGTCGCTGCCCTGCTGGGTGCCGTACCGCAACAGCTCCGCGCCGGAATCGACGAAGTGGTTCTCGCGGCGTTCGGTGTGGCCACCGGTCGCGCGGTGGTGACTGTCGAAAAGCACGGTCGCGCCGAGGAGCTGTTCCCCGGCGTGGATCTCTCGCGAACGGTCGGCTGGTTCACGACGGCCTTCCCCGTGCGAGTGGGAGTGGGCGCAGGCAGTGATGCGACCGAACAACAATTACTGGTGGAAGTGCTGGACACCGCGAAGGTCGCTCTGCGTACTGTCGCGGACCAGGGAATCGACTACGGGGCGGCACGATATGCCGACGCCGAGCGGTTCGCGGACGTCGGTTCGGCGCGGTACGCGCTCAATTATCTTGGCCGCAGCGGTGGACGCGCGGAGGCACAACCGCTCGATGTTCCCAACCCGGATGTGGGACTCGCGCACGAGATCGAACTGAACGCATTCGTCGACGACCGCGTCGACGGACCCGAGTTGGTCGCCGTGTGGACGCATGCACCCCGGCTGGTCTCCTCCGGCGAGGTCCATGCCTTGGCACACAGGTTTTTCGATGCGCTGCGCCTGCTCGTCCGTCTCGGGAGCAGCGACGGCCACGTCCGCACGACACCGGCAGACGTGTCCATCGATATAACACAGGCGGAGATCGATGAAATCGATTCGAGGACAGCGCAATTCGGGAGTGAGATTGTCGACCTTCGGCCGTTGACTCCGCTCCAGGAAGGTATGCTCTACCGGCGTCTCGCTTCGCCGGACCGACGCGATCCCTACACGAATCAGCTACGGCTCGAGATGTCGGGTCTCTTGGACGAGAATCGCCTGCGTCGGGCGGCGGCCATGCTGCAGCGGCGCCATACCGCACTTCGGTCGGGCTTCGTGCGTACTTCGAGGGGTACGCCCGTGCAGGTCGTCCACTCGAAGATTCCTGTCGCCTGGACAACGTTCGATGCGACGCGGTCGTCGGACCGTGAGATCGAGTCGATGCTGTTCGACGAGCGTTGGGAACCATATGATTTGGCGCATCCGCCACTGATGCGATTTGCGGTCGTTCGGTACGACGATAATCGGTGGACGCTGGTACTGAGCAACCATCACATCAACCGAGACGGCTGGTCGGTGCCGGTGATCCTGGGCGACCTCATCAGCCTGTATGCGGGTGATCCACTCGACGAGCCCGCCGAATTCGGTGATTACCTCGACTGGCTGGCTCGAACCGACAAGGACGCCGCGCGGAAGGCCTGGCGTGCTGCGCTGGCAGGAATCGATGAGCCGAGTTCCATTGCCCGGCAGCGCGGCGAACTCGACGAGTCGACTGCCGTGCCCGAGTCTTCGAATCGGCACACCTTCACCGTCGAGTGGGTCGATCGTCCGGGTGCCGGTCTGGATGCGACCGCTCGTTCCCTCGGTGTCACACCGAATACCGTTGTCCAGGCAGCATGGGCGGTGTTGATCGCCCGAGTTCTCGGACGCAACGACGTAGTGACCGGCATGACCGTATCCGGTCGGCCGGAGGAATTACCTGAACTGGCACATGCTGTGGGCCCGTTCATAACAACGGTCCCTTTGCGTGTACAGCTGCGACCGAACGAGACGGTAGGCGACCTGTGCGGCAGGCTTCACGTCGAACAGGCCGACTTGCTCGATCATCACCATGTCGGCCTTGCGGTCATCAACGCAGACGTCGGTCTCGGCGAGCTCTTCGATACCGGAATGGTTTTCGAGAATTACCCGATCGACGAATCGTTACTGCAGGAGCGAGCAGCGCGCGCGGGCTGGGAGTGCGCGGCCGTCGAGGCAGCCGATGCCACTCACTTCACACTGGCGATCGAGGCGACCCCCACAGCGTTGGGGTTGCGGGTCAATCTGGAGCACCGTCCGGACATCGTCGATGATTCGGAGGCAGCGCGATTGGCCGCGGGTTTCGCTCGCCTCCTGCAGACGATCGTCGCCGACCCAACGGAACTCGTCGGACGGCTCGGCATCTTCGGCCCGGACGATACCGCCGAGATCGTCGATACGGGCGTTGGCCCGTCGAGCCCCAATGGCGAAGCACTGCTGCTGTTTCCGGATTTGTTCACTCGCCGGGTCCAGTCCGATCCGCAGGCGCTCGCGGTGGCTTTCGCGGAATCCACGCTGACTTTCGAGGAACTCGACGGTGCGGCGGGGGCACTGGCCCGCAGCCTCGTAGCGATCGGTGCAGGGCCCGAACGTGTTGTCGCCGTGCAGCTACCGAGGTCTCTCGAACTGGCGGTGGCCATGCTGGCAGTGATCAAGGCGGGTGCCATCTATCTTCCCCTCGACCCGGACTACCCGCCCGAGCGATTGCAGTATTGCCATGTGGACGCGGCACCGATCGTCGTTATCGGCGGACCATCGAACGCGCCGGCGGTGACGATCGACATCGATCTGGATCAGCTCCTCGAGAACGGAGTTCCCGGTTACCAGACGCCCGTGGCGCCGGATCAGGGCGCTTACATCGTCTACACTTCGGGATCGACCGGTCGCCCGAAGGGGGTCGTCGTCGGCCATCGTGGCATCCCGCACCTGGCGTCGGGCCAGATCGCCGCTTTCGAGGTCTCGCGCGACAGCCGGGTTCTGCAATTCGCATCCCCGAGTTTCGACGCCGCGTTCTCGGAGTTCTGCATGGCGTGGCTCGCAGGGGCATGCCTGGTGCTGTCGACGCGTGAACAACTTCTGCCCGGCGTACCTCTCGCCGATGTCCTTGCAGAGCAGAGGATCACCCATGTGACACTTCCGCCGGCGGCCCTTCCCGAGATGCCCGACGACGCACTGGAGGGAGTGCGCTGTCTCGTCGTCGCTGGTGAGCAGTGCCCGCCCGAACAAGTGGCGCGGTTCGCCGGACAGCTTCGGATGATCAACGCATTCGGGCCGACGGAGACGACGGTCTGCGCAACGATGAGCAGGCCCCTCGATGATGGGGGGGCAACCCCGCCGATGGGGGATGCGATCGTCGGATCGGCTGTGTACGTGCTCGATTCGCACCTGCATCCGGTGCCGGTTGGAACCCCGGGTGAACTCTACGTCGCAGGTCCCTCTCTTGCGCGCGGATATTTGGGTCGGGCGGCGCTGACTGCTGAGCGGTTCGTTCCGAACCCACACGCCGTCCAGTCCAGGTTGCCGGTCGGAAGCCGGATGTATCGCACAGGCGATGTCGCTCGTCGCGACCTCGACGGCGAGCTGCGTTTTCTGGGCCGCAGCGATGGTCAAGTCAAGCTCCGCGGCTTTCGAATCGAGCCAGGCGAGATCGAAACGAGGCTTCGTGAGCACACCGGCGTGCACAATGCGGCGGTGGTGGTTCGCGAGGATCATCCGGGAGACCGACGCCTGGTCGCCTATGTGGTGCTGCGAAACGGTGCAAAGGTCGCCCCGGTCGATCTTCTGAAGACCTTGTCCGAGCAGTTGCCGGCGCACTTGATCCCCGCCGCAGTGGTGACGCTCCCGGAACTTCCGCTCACACCCAGTGGAAAGATCGACCGAATCCATCTGCCTGCACCGGAGTGGAGCAACCCGACTACTCGACGACTTCCGAAGAATTCGGTGGAGATCGGCCTGTGCGCGATCTTTGCCGAGGTACTTGGGCTCGAGACAGTCGGCGTCGAGGAGTCGTTCTTCGACCTGGGCGGACATTCGTTGGTGGCGGCACGGTTGGTGGGGCGCCTACGTGCCGAATACGATGCGGTGGTCTCGATGCGGGACCTCTTCAATTACCCCACACCCGAAGGTCTGGCACAGCGGCTCGTTCCCGGCACGGAGAACTCGTCGCCGTGGACGGGCATCACCGACAGCCCTCGCCCGCACCGAATTCCGTTGTCGGCTGCGCAGAGTCGCTTGTGGTTTCTCCACCGACTCGAAGGTGCGTCGGCGACGTACAACATTCCCGTGGCGCTGCGGTTGACCGGCCGGCTCGACATCGACTCTCTGACGGCGGCACTCGGTGACGTCATGGATCGGCACGAAGCCCTGCGAACCACCGTGGGAAACGACGAAGAGGGTGCCTACCAGTGCATTCGGACCGAAGTCGAGATCGTTCCCGAGTTCGTGACGGCAACCGAATCGACACTTCGCCCGATGTTGCGGGATGCGGCGGGCACCGCCATCGACATCGAGAACGAGCTCCCACTGCGCGTTACCGTGTTCGATCTCGGTGACGAAGCATATGTACTTCTGATCGTCCTGCACCACATCGCGGGCGATGGCGCTTCGACCGGGCCGCTCGCGGCTGACCTGGTGGCTGCGTACTCCTCGAGATCGGAGACGGGATCCGCGCCGCTGTGGGCACCACTTGGGGTGCAGTACGCCGACTACACGCTATGGCAGCAGCGCTATTTCGGGGCGGAGGTCGATGCGAACAGTCGGATCGCATCTCAGCTCGCATTCTGGCGTGCAACCCTTGCAGGTCTGCCCGACGAACTGGAACTTCCACTCGACCGTCGCCGCCCGGCGCGGAGCGAGCGCGGGCATGCAGGCGAATCGATCGGGTTCGCGGTGCCCGCCGATGTCCATAGGAGGATCGAAAACATCGCGGCGCAACACAGTGCGAGTCCGTTCATGGTCGTGCATGCCGCGTTGTCCGTGTTGCTGCATCGTGTCGGGGCCGGGACCGATATCCCGATCGGAACGCCGAGCGAGGGCCGCGATCATCCTGAACTCGACAAGGTCGTCGGCTTCTTCGTCAACACGCTCGTACTTCGCGCCGATCTGTCGGGGAACCCGACGTTCGCGCAGCTGCTCGAGCGAGTTCGTACCTCCGATCTCGCGGCGTACGAGCACGCGGACACCCCGTTCGAGCGACTCGTGGAAGAAATCAATCCGCAGCGAAACCCTGGCCGCCATCCTCTGTTTCAGACGATGTTGGTCTGGGACGCCGATGACTCTCGCACAGCGATGGATGCGCTTGCCGAGCTTCCGAGCCTGACTGTGACGGTCGAGCCGATCGAGCTCGAGACGGCAAAGTTCGACCTCGCGTGGCATCTGACCCCGAGCCCCGACGGCACGGGGATCCGTGGTCGGTTGTCCTTTGCGACAGCGCTGCGTGATCACGAATCCGCAAAACTGTTGGTTGAGCGCCTCGTTCGCCTCCTCGATCAGCTCACCGAGCTGCCGGATGAACCGATCGCGGCTGCGCAGCTGGCCAGCGCAGAAGAACAGCAGCGGGCGATCGTGGACTGGTCGGGTCTCACCGTGACCGAGTCACAAACGACCGATACCGTGCTCGACCGCTTTGCCGCCAGTGTCGATGCAGCACCGTCGCACATCGCCGTGACCGATGACAGTCACGCGCTCAGTTACGACGAGCTCGACTCTCGCAGCAGTCAGCTCGCGCGTTACCTGCGCATGGAAGGCGCGGGACCCGAGCGGCTCGTCGCCATCGCGTTACCGCGATCCGTCGACATGGCAGTGGTCATGCTCGCTGTCCTGAAGGCGGGAGCGGCGTATCTCCCGATCGACCCGAAGTATCCCTCGGAGCGGATCGCCTTCATGCTCGAGGATGCTGCCCCCGTGCTGCTGGTGACGACATGCGCGCTGCTGGAGGACTTGACGTCGGCGTCGGCTACACAGCGTCTTCCGAACGTGTTGTTACTCGACGATCCTGCGGTGGCCGAGGGGTGGCTGAGGCTGTCCGCCGAACCGCTTTCGACGCGACCAGCGCTCCAGAACCCCATGTACGTGATCTATACCTCTGGCTCGACGGGAAGACCGAAGGGTGTCGTCGTCGAGCACCGCAATGTCGTTCGCCTCGTGGACAACACCGCGCAGTGGTTCGAATTCGGTGAGGACGACGTGTGGACCTCGTTCCACTCCTACGCATTCGACTTCTCGGTGTGGGAAATATGGGGAGCTTTGACCACCGGCGGACGCGTGGTGGTGGTGCCAGAATTGACTGCACGAGAGCCGAAGGCGTTCCGGGAGCTAATCGCCCGTGAGCGGGTCACAGTCTTGAACCAGACGCCGACCGCTTTCTACCACCTGATTCAGGCAGATGCAGAGGCCGCGGCGCTCCCGGATGCGGAACCTCTTCGACTTCGCTGGGTAATCTTCGGCGGTGAAGCGCTCGACGCGGGACAGCTTGTTCCGTGGTACGAGCGGTACTCGAGCGATGCCCCGCGGCTGGTCAACATGTACGGCATCACCGAAACCACGGTGCATGTGACGTACGAGCCGCTCGACGACGGGACGGTGCCGAACGCCGGCGGTAGCGGTATCGGCCGCCCGATCCCTGACCTCGGGGTGTACGTGCTCGACGACATGCTTCGTCCGGTGCCGCCGGGGGTTCTGGGTGAGATGTACGTGACCGGTGCTGGAGTTGCCCGCGGCTATCTAGATCGCCCTGGTCTGACCGCCGGCCGATTCGTCCCAAACCCGTTCGCGTCCCACGAAGGCGGATCTCCTACCGGTGCGCGGATGTATCGAACGGGCGACCTCGCGCGTTTCGGCGCGGACGGCCACTTGGTGTACCGAGGGCGAAGTGACGACCAGATCAAGTTGCGCGGCTTCAGGATCGAGCTGGGCGAGGTTCGCGCAGCCCTGGCGCAGCAACCGGGGATCGCGCAGGCTGCCGCCGTGATTCGGGAAGATCGGGACGGCGATGCACGTCTCGTCGGGTATGTGGTGCCGACGAGGAAGGGCGTGGTGGTCGATCAGGCAGTGTTGAGGGCGGAGCTCGCGAGAAGCCTCCCCGAACATATGGTTCCTGCAACGATCGTCACCCTCAGTCGGCTGCCGCTCACCGCGAACGGCAAGCTCGACGTGAAGACTCTTCCTGCTCCCGACTCGAGCGGGAACGTCACTGGACGCGCACCGCGCTCTCCGCAGGAAGAGCTGCTGTGCGCGGCGTTCGAGACGGTCCTCGGAGTGAGCGACGTGGGAATCGACGATTCGTTCTTCGATCTCGGCGGACATTCCATGCTCGCGACCAGGCTTACCGCAATCGTCAGGACTGCGCTGGGCACCGAGCTGAGTCTGCGCTCGCTATTCGAAGCGCCCACCGTTGCAAAGCTTGTCGAGCGGCTGCGCGATACCGACGTCGGAGTGAAGAGACCCGAACTGGTGGCAGGTGAGTTGGGTACGTCGAGTCCGCTGTCTCCCTCACAGCGACGACTCTGGTTGCTTCACCGTTTGGAAGGACCGGGGTCGGGTTACAACATCCCGGTCGCCCTACGGGTCACCGGACCCCTGGATGTAGCCGCGCTGAGCGCGGCGTTCGACGACGTCGTGGAACGGCAAGATGTGCTGCGGTCGGTCATCGACTCGGATCCTGCCTCCGATACGGAAGGAGATGCGCGCCAACGGTTGCACGATGCGCCGAGTCTCTACCTCGGCGATCCCGTCGAGCCGACCGACATCGAGCAGCTCATCGACGAGGCGGCAGCCTATCGGTTCCGTCTCGATGCCGAACCACCGATTCGCGCGGCGTTGCACCGCGTGAACACGGAACCGGACGCGCCCGACCGACACGTGCTGGTGATTGTTGCCCATCACATCGCGGCAGATGGATGGTCGATTCGATTGCTGGCGGACGAGATCGCAGTTGCGTACACAGCCCGTGAGCGTGCACAGACTCCCGTCTTCGGCGAGTTGCCGATCCGGTATGCGGACTTCGCGAAATGGCAACTGAGGCTGTTGGGTGACGTCGACGAACCATCCTCCGTCGCAACGGAACAACTGGATTTCTGGACCCGCACCCTTGCCGATCTTCCTGCCGAACTGCAGTTGCCGACGGACCGGCCCCGTCCGTCGGTGTCCACTCGACGCGGTAGTCGACACAGGGTCGGACTACCGACCGACCTATGGCATCGGATGCGGACGCTTGCGGCCGACCGTCTGTGCACACCGTTCATGGTTTTTCAAGGAGCTGTGGCGACACTTCTCCACCGCATGGGTGCCGGAACGGATATTCCTCTGGGAACCCCGCACGCCGGCCGTGGACACGCCGCGACTCACGGTTTGATCGGATTCTTCGTCGATACAGTGGTGCTGCGAACCGATCTGTCCGGTGACCCCACCTTCTCCGAAGTGCTCGACCGCGCGCGGCGCTGCGACCTCGATGCTTTCGACAACGCCGACGTGCCTTTCGATCGGCTGGTGGAGCAACTGCGTCCGGAGCGATCCGCGGCGCGTCACCCTCTGTTCCAAATAGCGGTCAGCGTGGAAACCGACTCTGCGCAGATCACGCCGCCGGTACTGGGCGGGCTGGAGGTCGAGGTTCTGGCCGTCGACACCGATACAGCGAAATTCGACCTGTGGATTCTGTGTTCGCCCGCAGACACTGAGGGGCGAATGTGTATCACCATCGAGTACTCCCACGACCTCTTCGATGCCTCGACCGTTGTCGAGCTGGGGCAGCGCCTGATCCAACTACTCGACACCGTGACCGCGGAGCCCGATGTCCCTGTGAGTGTGGTCGACGTCCGATTGCCGGTCGAACGCGGTCGCTCGGTCGTGCCTCAGCACCTGAACGGCGCGGATTCCATCGTCGAGGCGTTCGCGACGTGCGTTGCGGAGAGTCCTACTGCCCCCGCACTGTGCTGGGCCGGTGGTGTCCTCGACTACGGGGAATTGGATCGGCGGTCCAACAGATTCGCGCAGAGGTTGGTTGCAGTGGGTGCCGGTCCCGGATCGGTTGTACCGCTGCTCGTCGAACGGTCACCTGACATGGTCGTGGCGATGCTCGCCGTACTCAAGGTAGGTGCCGCATACTTGCCGATCAGTAATCACTACCCGGATCAGCAGATCCGGGACGTGCTGGAGGAAGTCGACGCCGAGCTCCTGCTCACGGATGCCGAATGTACTTCGCGAGTAGCCGACCTCGGCGCAGATCTGCCGATTGTCGATATCGATCACGCCGGGTACACCAACTATCCGAACCGGGAACCGAAGGTCCACATCCGGTCCGATGCGCTCGCGTACGTGATGTACACGTCCGGGTCCACGGGCCGTCCGAAGGGCGTGGCAGTCAGCCATGGCGACGTCGCCGCTCTGGCCACGGACCGGATGTGGCGCGGAAAGGTCGATCGCGTACTGCTGCACTCGGCACACGCATGGGACGGGTCGACATTCGAGTTGTGGGCACCGCTGCTCACCGGCGGGTGCGTGGTCGTCGCTCCGGTCGCCGATCTCGACATCGAGCAACTGAGTGGATTGATCCGCAAGCACGAGGTCACGGGGCTCTTCCTCACGACGGGCGTACTGAACGTCATGGCGACCGAACACGCGGAGGTGTTCGCGCCGCTGGATCTGTTGATAGCGGGGGGCGACGTGCTCGCGGCGGCGGCCGTCGCTGCTGTGGCCGAGAAGTGCCCTGCCACAACCATGGTCAACGGATACGGTCCGACCGAAACGACCGTGTTCGCAACAGTCCACACAGCAGCGGGACCGGACGTGGAGGAGTCGTCGAACCGCGACTCCGTGCCCATCGGACGACCGCTCGACAGCATGACGACACACGTGCTCGACGAGCGGCTGAATCCCATGGCCGACGGCGTCATCGGTGAGCTTTACGTCGGTGGTCGTGGAATCGCGCGTTGCTACTGGGGCCGACCGGATCTCACGGCGGAAAGGTTCGTCCCGGATCCGTACTCGACGAAGGGGGCGCGACTGTATCGAACCGGAGACCTCGTACGGCGGCGTCGAACGGGCACGCTGGAATATGTCGGCCGTGCGGACGATCAGGTGAAGATCCGGGGATTCCGGATCGAGCCGACCGAGATTGCCGCAGCTCTCGAAGCGATACCGATGATAAAGCAATGTGCGGTCGTCGTCCGGGAGGATCGCCCTTCTGACAAGCAGATCGTGGCGTACATCGTGTCCTCCGAGCAGGCGGATCCGGACTTGCCGCGACAGGTCGTCGACATGTTGGCCGAACACTTACCGCAGTACATGGTGCCGTCGCATGTCCTGGTTCTGCCGCGTCTTCCGCTCACTTCCATCGGCAAACTCGATCGGAGGTCGCTGCCGGCGCCTCTGCGAGCCGACACCGGACCCCGAATCGACCCTCGGACGGCTGCCGAGGCGACGTTGAGCGATCTCTACGCCGAGGTCCTGGGTCTCCCGTCGGTGGGCCTCGACGCCGGATTCTTCGATCTCGGTGGTGACAGCATCATGGCGATTCAGCTGGTCAGCCGTGCGCGGAAGGCTGGATTGGAGATCAGCGCTGCAGACGTCTTCACTGCCCCGACCGTGGCGGCGTTGGCAACGGTGTCGGATTCACGTGCACCCGCTACTGCGGAAGGCGAAACGCCGGGCGAGGGGATCGGAAGCGTACCCGCCTGGCCGATCGTGGGGTGGCTCGCCGAGCGCGGCGGCTCGTTGGACACCTTCAACCAGTCGACCGTGCTCGCGGTCCCTCCTGGTCTGGGCGAGGAACGGCTACGCCGAGCGGTACAGACAGTCTTGGATACGCATGACGCTCTGCGGCTACGCGTGGAGGTTCGTGGCCGAGACGCCGCCGATTGGCGGCTGACCGTCGAGCCGATCGGCTTCGTCGCGGCGGCGGATCGCCTGCGGCGGATCGACTGCCGGTCGAGCGAGCCGTCCTCGTCCGTACCGGAGCTTCACGACGAACTGACTGCTGCGGGCACATCGGCGCTCGATCGCCTCAATATCGCGACCGGGCGAATGATCGAGTTCGTCTGGCTGGATGCAGGCGACCGGCCGGGCCTACTACTTGTGGTCGCAAATCACTTCGTGGTCGATGGCGTCTCGTGGCGGATCCTGATCACCGACTTGCTGGAGGCGTGGGAATCCGGTGATTCAGGGACGAACGAACCACAACCGGTATTCACCTCTGTTCGACGATGGAGCTCGGGGCTGAAACGTGCTGCGGAAGAGGCGCGGGACGAGCTCCCGTACTGGCGACGGATCGCCAACGGCATCGATCCGCAGTTCTTCGACAATCGGCTCGACCCTGATCGTGATCTGGTCCGGGATGCCGGCTCGGTGCGATTGCAGTTGCCCGTCGACGTGACCGAGTCGCTGATCACCTCCGTTCCGGGCGCGGTGAATGCAGGTGTGGAAGAAGTGCTGTTGGCATCGTTCGCAGTTGCGGTCGCGCAGTGGCGGCGTCGGCGCGGTGCTGTGACGGGCGCGGTGACGGTCGACCTCGAAAGCCACGGACGGCACCCCGAGGGGCCTGACCTGTCGCGGACCGTCGGCTGGTTCACTTCGCTGTACCCGCTTGCGCTCAAGCTGAGCCGGAGCGGAATCGATGCCGTACCGGTGGCCGGTGCAGACACCGGCCGAGCGATCAAGGAAGTCAAGGAGCAACTCCGCGCGGTACCTCGGCGGGGAGCGGGCTACGGCTTGTTGAGGTACCTGGACGAGCGCGGTCGTGCGGCCCTCGGCGGTGTGCCTGCACCCCACTTCGGCTTCAACTACTTGGGGCGGTTCACCGCTCCGGCGGTGAGCGAGTGGCAGATCGCCGAGGGACGATCCGGACCGGCACCTGCAGCACCGAATACTCCGCTGGCCCACGTGGTCGAACTCAATGCAGCGGTGAACCACACGGCACTCGGACACCAACTGTCCGTGACATGGACGTGGGCTTCGCGTCTGGTCGACGAGACTGCGGTGCGCGAGCTCGCCGCCGACTGGTTCGCGGCGATAGAGGGCATCGTGAACTACGCCGAGAACGGCGCCTATGTCGGACTGACGCCGTCTGATGTCTCCCTTGTAGATCTTTCACAGGACGAGATCGAAGACTTCGAGGACCTCTTCCGAACGGACTGGCTCGAATCGGAATGACCTGGAACCAGATCGATCTCGAATCAGGACTGACTCTTCTCTCCGAGAATGCGAGGACCACGTGACTACGTCGACCCCGACGCGCGGCACTACCAACAACGTGATCGACGACATCCTGCCGCTCAGCCCGCTTCAGGAAGGGCTGCTGTTTCACAACATGTACGACGGCGATTCTGCCGATGTGTACGCCGTCCAGTCGATCTTCGAGCTGGAAGGCCCACTCGACAATTCCGCTGCACAGAGCGCAGTCGCGGGGATTCTCGAACGGCACGCCAGTCTGCGTGCTGCGTTTCGACAACGGCGTTCCGGTGAGTGGGCGCAGATCATCGCAAGCCGGATACCAGTGCCGTGGTACGAGGTCGATCTCACGGATCTTCCCGCCGAGAAACAACTTCCAGCGGCCGCAGCGGTCGCGGAGAAGGATCGGAAGCGACGGTTCGACGTCGGAAAGCCTCCACTGCTGCGGTTCACACTGGTTGTACTGGGGGAGAAGCGGCATTGGCTCGTGCTGACGATCCACCACACCCTTATCGACGGCTGGTCACTCCCCATCCTGCTGTCGGAGTTCGAGGCGCTGTACCGGGGCAAGCCCCAATCCGCTCTCCCGCCGCTCACTCCCTACCGCGACTATCTGGTGTGGTTGCACAAGCAAGATCGAGAGGCCGCGCTGGCAGCATGGGATGCCTCGCTCGGTGGCCTCGAGATGTCGACACTTGTGGCAGAGCGAATCCAGGATCGGACGCCGACCGATCCGGAGCGCTACGACTTCGCGCTCTCTGCCTCAGAAACAACGGCGGTCACCGAGGGCGCTCGACGGTTCGGCGTCACTACCAACACCGTCGTTCAGGTGGCGTGGGCGTTCGTACTGGCGGGTCTCACCGGACGTGACGACGTCGTGTTCGGAGTGACGTCCAGCGGGCGACCGGCGCACCTGCCGGGTGTGGAATCGATGGTCGGCCTGTTCATCAATACCCTGCCGGCGCGGGTGCGATTGGATCCGAACGAATCGGTAGGAGAACTCGTTGCGCGAGTCCGAGCTGAACAAGCGCAGCTCCTGGACATAGGATTCGTACCGCTCAGCGAGATACAGCAGCGCAGCGGGCTCGGGCAACTGTTCGACACGTCCGTGGTCTTCGAGAACTTTCCGTTCGACAGGCGCAGCGAAGCTGTCAGTGCTGAGTCCAGAGACGAACTGGAGGTGGTCGGTACGCGTAGCCATTCGGCCAACCACTTCCCATTGAGCCTGGTGGGTATGCCCGACGATGTGTTGCGCTTCAAGATCTTTCACCAACCGGATCTGTTCGATGCGGATGCCGTCGAGTCGATCGCGACGCGCTTCGGTGCCTTGCTGAGTGCGGTGGTCGATCGTCCCGACGCTGTCGTCGGCAGGATGAGTCTGCTGACCGAGACGGAGCATGAGGAAGTTCGACACCACGCGAGTGCAGGCGGTTCCGTCGCTTCGACTGTCGAATCTGCGGCGGGCCCTACATTTTCGTTGCTGTTCGCCGCGCAGGTTGCCGCGAATCCACAGCACGTGGCAGTCGTCGCCCCCGGTAGTCAGGGCGAACCGGACCAAAAAATCACCTACGCCGAGCTAGATCGCAGGTCGGCGGCTTTGGCGCAACAACTGAAAGAGCGCGGGGCGAACCCGGAAGACGTTGTCGCAGTGCTGCTGCCGCTCTCGATTGAGCTTCTGGTGGCACTGCTGGCGGTGGTGAAGTCCGGTGCGTCTTACCTACCTGTCGACCCCGAATATCCTGCGGAGCGCATTCGGCACCTGATCGAGGATGCACGTCCAGTGCTCGTTCTGACCGGGCACGATGTCGATCTGCCCGACATCGATCCGCCGCAGATCGACGTGACCGAAGTCGAGTACGCGGAGCCGAGCGGTGATGTGCTGCCCACACCCCGATCGAGTCAGGCGGCGTACATCATCTATACCTCCGGTTCCACTGGACGACCGAAGGGTGTCGTCGTGGACCATGGTTCGCTCGGTTCCTACCTCAGCCGGGGAATCGGGGCGTACCCGGATGCCGCACGGTCCAGCTTGGCGCATTCCTCGCCTTCGTTCGACCTCACCGTGACATGTCTGTACCTTCCGCTGGTGAGCGGTGGAACGGTATGGATAGCCGATCTCCAGAACGCGGCCGAGGCCGCAATCCCACGCCCGTCTTTGTTGAAGGGAACGCCGTCACACCTTCGGGTGATTCATGAACTCGACTGGGACACTTCGCCTACGGGCACACTGATTCTTGGGGGCGAGCCCCTGTACGGCGAAGCGATACGGCAGTGGCGAGCCGATCATCCGAACGTCCGGGTGATCAACGCGTACGGGCCGACCGAGGCGACGGTGAACTGCATCGAGCACGTCATCGAGCCCGGTACGGACGTTGCCGACGGGCCAGTCCCGATCGGTCGGCCATTCGCAGGAGCCCGAGCATTCGTCCTCGACGCCGCACTGCGGCCGCTGCCGGTGAACGCTGTCGGCGAACTGTACGTGGCGGGAACAGTTTTGGCGCGGGGATACCTGCATCGCAGTGCTCAGACGGCGGAGCGGTTCCTTGCGTCACCGTTCGACGGGGGTCAACGGATTTACCGCACAGGCGATCTGGTCCGTCGTCGTGCCGATGGCTCACTGGTGTACGTCGGTCGTGCAGACGATCAGGTCAAGCTGCGTGGATTTCGCATCGAACCCGGTGAGATTCGTGCGGTGCTCATCGCCGCGGACGGGGTAGAGCAGGCCGTTGTCCTCGTCCGCGAAGATCAGCCGGGGGAGCCGAACCTGGTCGGTTACTACGTCGGTACGGCAGATCCAGTCACCTTGGAGACGCATCTGCGCTCGATGATTCCCGGTCACATGGTGCCGTCGTTCCTCGTGCCGCTGGAACGAATACCCCTGACACGTAACGGCAAAGTCGACACCTCCGAGCTTCCTGCTCCGGCTCCGGTCCTCGGCAAGAGTGCGTCGCTGTCCGATCCTCGCGCCGAACTGCTGCGGGTGATCTTCGCCGAGGTTCTCAAGCTGCCCACAGTAGGTGGGAACGATAACTTCTTCGAACTCGGCGGCCATTCCCTGCTCGCGATTCGCCTCGTGAGCAAAGTGCGGTCGATGCTACGGATCGCAATGAACGTCAAGCAGTTGTTCGAGGCGTCGACTCCCAACGAACTGGCTCGTGTGCTCGGTAACGTCGCGTCGGCGAGCCCCGCGCTGCGCGCAGGGAACAGGCCGAGTCGGATTCCGCTGTCCGCCGAACAGAATCGTCTGTGGTTCCTGCATCGCATGCATGGTCCGAGTGCGACCTACAATTTGACGGCCGCACTGCGGCTGAGGGGTCCCCTCGATGTCGCTGCGCTAGAGGCAGCGTTCGCTGATGTTCTCGACCGTCATGAGGTTCTGCGCACCGTGATGGCAGAGGACGACGACGGCGCGCGCCAGATCGTTCTTCCTGGATCGTCTTCCGCAGAACCCGATCCGCGTAGCACTCCATCGATCGAGCTGCACGAGTGCCAAGACGATGACCTGGAGCAGGTGCTCACGAGCGGTGCGGGGGCGACGATCGACTTCGCGAGCCAAATCCCTATGCAGCTCAGCCTGTTTCGAACGGCCCCGAATGACTACGTGCTTCTCGTGATCCTGCATCACATTGCTGGCGACGGCTGGTCGACGCCTTTGCTGACCCGCGACCTGTCGAACGCGTACGTCGCTCGAGTCGACGGCCAGGTGCCGGACTGGGAACCCTTGGCGGTGCAGTACGCCGACTACGCTCTGTGGCAAAGAGAGCAGCTCGGTCGTGACGATGAGGACAGCCTGCAATCACGCCAGCTCGGGTATTGGAAGCAGCAGCTCGCCGACCTTCCGGCCGAATTGGACCTGCCGACGGATCATCGCCGTCCGGCCGTGGCCTCGTATCGTGGCCGACACGCGCGCATCGACCTCGACACGTCGACGCATGCACGTCTGATCCAGGTCGCGCGAGAGGTAGGCGTCACCCCGTTCATGGTGTTGCAGGGAGCCCTTGCTGTCTTGCTCTCCAGACTCGGCGCGGGTGACGACATTCCTATCGGCTCGCCCATTGCCGGTCGATCGGACGCCGCCACCCACGAGATGATCGGCTTCTTCGTCAACACCTTGGTATTGCGTACCGACCTATCCGCGGCCACGGACTTCGCGGGGTTGTTGCGCAGTGTTCGAGAAACCGACGTTGCAGCGTACGCGAATTCCGATATTCCTTTCGAGCGCCTCGTCGAGGAAATCAGACCGGAGCGCTCTCGCGCCCGCCACCCGCTGTTTCAAGTCATGTTGGCGTTCAACAACAACGATAGGTCGGCAGCCGAAGCGACAACGAAGCTGCCGGGCATTCAGGTGGAAAGCCTGCGGATCTCTGCGTCCACGGCGCGGGTCGATCTTGCTTTCAATCTCGTCGAGTCGTACTCGAAGGACGGCGAGCCGTCCGGTCTCACCGGGGTCCTCGAGTACGCCACGGACCTCTACACCGACGAGGGTGCACGTCGGCTCGTCGGTCGGTTCGAGAAGCTACTCCGTGAGTTACTCGTCGACCCGTATCGCTCGCTCGCAACCGTTTGCGTGCTGGACGATGTGGAGCGGCAGCGACTGCTGTACGAGGTGAACGCGACGGAGCAGCCCACGTCGCTCGATCTGATCGCATGCTTCGACTGTGTCGTGCACTCAGCGCCCGCGTCGCTCGCTGTGAGCGGCGATTGCGAACTCAGCTATGCGTCCTTGAACACGCGAGCGGACGAAATTGCCACGGCACTGCGCACTCTCGGTGTGGGGCCAGGACATCGCGTTGCGGTGGCGCTACCGCGGACCACCGATCTGATCGCGACGCTGCTCGCCGTGCTGAAGACCGGTGCCGCATATCTGCCGCTCGACCTCAGGTATCCGGCCGAGCGAATATCGTGGATGTTGCAGGATGCGAAACCTAGCATTGTTGTGACGACCTCGGACGTCGCGCCGCAAATCGACTACGTCGAGTCCGAGCAGCTATTGCTCGACGAGACCATGTTTCCCGATTCGGGCGAACGGGTCGATGTCCCGGTTCCGGCCGATGCTCCCGCCTATGTCATCTATACCTCCGGTTCTACGGGTCGCCCCAAGGGAGTCGTCGTCACCCGTGGCGCATTGGCAAATCTGCTCGCCGGGATGGCGCGAGTTGTCGGTCTGAGTGCCGCGGATCGGTGGCTCGCAGTGACGACGGTCGGATTCGACATCGCAGGCTTGGAGATCTATCTGCCCCTGATAACGGGTGCCACGGTCGTGCTGGCGGACGCAGAAGACACGCGCGACCCAGCGCGACTCGCTTCGCGGATCACCGACGAGGGAATCACCATCATGCAGGCCACACCCAGCCTGTGGCGGTCGCTCGTCGACCAACATCCGCAGTCGCTCCGGGATTTGACGTCGCTGGTCGGCGGCGAGGCGCTCCCTGCCGAACTCGCGATCGAGCTCGCGGCGCGGACACGGAACACCTTCAACGTCTACGGACCGACCGAGACCACGGTCTGGTCGACTACGGCCGTGGTCGAGCAGATCGGTGTACCGAATATCGGGACTCCTGTCGACAACACCGCCGTGTACGTTCTCGACGTCAACCTTCAGCCCGTGCCATCTGGTGTAGTCGGCGAGATCTACCTAGCCGGACATGGTTTGGCACAGGGCTATTGGGGCAAAGCCGCCGTCACGTCCGAACGATTTGTGGCCAACCCGTTCTCTGCGGAGGGGGCGGTAACTCAGGGTTCGAGAATGTACCGCACCGGTGACCTCGCCCGGTGGGGTGAGGACGGACGCCTGTACTGCCTCGGGCGCGCGGACGACCAGGTGAAGTTGCGCGGATTCCGCATCGAACTCGGTGAGATCGACGGCGTCTTCGAAACTCACCCTGACGTGTCGCGGGCGGTGACGGTGCTACGAGATCAAGCGTCGCAACTCGTCACGTACGCGGTATCGACCCTCGGGCGAGCGATCGAGCCGGATGCGCTGAGAACGTACGCATCCCGCTACCTACCCGATTACATGGTTCCCGCAGTGGTCGTCGACCTCGACAGGTTTCCGTTGACGCCGAATGGCAAGGTGGACAAGGCCTCGTTGCCGGAACCGGTGACCGACTCCGACGATGGACGGTCGGCGCGTAGTCCACGGACACCGCGGGAAGACTTGCTGTGTGGCCTGTTCGCGCAGGTGCTCGGTCGGGCGAACGTCGGAATCGACGACGACTTCTTCGCCCTCGGTGGACACTCACTCGCCGCTATGCGTTTGGCCGGGCGTATCCGACCGCTGTTGGGCGTGGAGATGCCCATCGCAACGCTGTTCGAGAACCCGACCGTTGCGGGGTTGGCTTCGGCGCTCGAGAGCGCCGAGTCCGGTCGCCCGCCTGTCGTTGCGGCGGTACGGCCCGAGCGGATCCCGCTTTCGCCTGCGCAACAGCGACTGTGGTTCCTGAGCCAGTTCGAAGGTGGCGACCCGACCTACAACGTGCCCGCCGCACTGCGCCTGCGCGGCCCGCTGGACGAAGCCGCGTTGCAGAGGGCAATCGACGATGTTGTGTATCGCCACGAGACGTTGCGCACCACCGTCGGAGAGCCGATCGACGGGGAGAACTCGGAGCCGGTCCAACTGATCCATGCGCCTCGGCCCGGTCAGACCGCGCTGCGGGTACTCGACACAGTCGATCGAGAAGTCGACACGGTCCTGGCTCGGATAGTGCGGGAGCCCATCGACCCCGTGCAGTCTCTGCCGATGCGAGTAGATCTCGTCCGCGTAGGCAGGGACGATCACGTGCTGGTTGTGGTGGTTCATCACATCGCCGCCGACGGGGGGTGGTCGATGCCTATTCTGATCCGCGACTTGACCCGTGCGTATCTCGCTCGCGCCGTGGGTCGAGCGCCGACGTGGTCGGCTCTGCCGGTTCAATACGCGGACTACACCCTGTGGCAAAGAGACCTCCTCGGTGCCGAGACCGATAGCAGCAGCGTTCTCAGCCAGCAACTGTCGTATTGGCGGACAGTGCTGGCCGACCTACCTGCGGAGCTGAAGCTGCCTACGGACAGGCAGCGGCCGAAGGAGCCGACGCACAGTGGTGGGACGCACGAGTTCGTACTCGACCCGAGATTGCACGCCGCCGTCGAGAAACTGGCCACAACGCATCATGTGAGTGCATTCATGGTGATGCAGGCGGCTGTCGCTGTCGTTCTGTCCCGAGTCGGTGCAGGCGACGATATTCCGCTCGGAACGCCGATCGCAGGCAGAACTGACGACGCCCTGACCGATCTGGTCGGATTTTTCGTGAATACCCTGGTCCTTCGGGTCGATCTTGCCGGCGATGTCACCTTCGCCGAGCTGCTCGATCGCGTCCGCACGGTCGACCTGGAAGCGTTCGCGCATGCTGACGTGCCGTTCGAGCGTTTGGTGACCGAAGTGAACCCACCACGCGAGATCGCAAGGCACCCGCTGTTCCAGACGATGATCACCTGGCACCGAGCACCCGTCGAGCGCCACGATGAGGAGGGCACACCGCGCGATGAGCTCGACATCACCACGCAGCCATTCGAATCGGGTATCGCGACGTTCGATCTACTGTTCTCGTTCGACGACCGCAGGGGGGTCGGCGGTACGCCCGCGGGCATCACCGGCCACTGCGAGTTCTCTACCGACCTCTTCGACTCCGAGACCGTCGTTGCGCTAACCCGACGATTGCTCGACGTACTCGGTGCCGTGGTCGCCAATCCGGACTGCCTGGTCCACACCGTGCCCGTCCTGTCGGAGAACGAACTCCTCGCGGCTCAGGAGCAGAGCCGGTCAGCATCCGAAGCGCCGTTCGTCTCGGTAGTTCGGCGATTCGCAGACCAGGTCGAAGCGACACCGCTTGCAGTCGCCGCGACGGCAGGGGATCAGCGGCTGACCTACGCCGAACTCGACAAACGATCGGACGAGTTCGCGGCAGGACTGTCGATGCGCAGAATCGGCCGCGAGTGCATCGTGGCAGTCGCACTGCCGAGGTCGATCGACTTGGTGGTCTCGTTGCTCGGCACACTGAAGTCCGGATCCACCTACCTACCGGTCGATCCTGGCCTCCCGGAGGCACGGGTAGAGCAGGTTCTGGCCGACGCCGCGCCGAGCATCGTGGTTGTCGGCGATGCGTCCCAGATGTCGGTGGGAGGAACGGAGCAGGCCACGGTTCGGCAGATTGCAACGTCGGACTCGGCGGTCGTGCGCGTCCGGGTCGCATCGGACGACGCGGCATACATCATTTCCACATCGGGATCCACCGGTCGCCCGAAGGCCATCGTGATGACCCACGGATCGCTTGCGAATCTGCTCGGGTGGCACAAAGCGACCACCCCGGTGGAGCGCGATACTGTGGTGGCCCAGTTCACTGCGGTCGGGTTCGACGTGTCAATTCAGGAGATACTGGCCGCAGTGACGGGCGGCGCGCAGCTGGCTGTGTGCCCGGACGAGGTTCGACACGACCCGACCGAATTTGCCCGCTGGCTGGAGGCCGAACGGGTTACCGACCTGTATGCGCCGAACCTCGTGATCGACAGTCTCTTCGCGGCACGAGCCGCTGCCGGAGTGGAGCTTTCACGTCTCCGTCGGGTAATGCAGGCAGGCGAGGCACTGACCCTCGACGCGCCCGTTCGTGAATTCTTCGCAGCAGATCCGCGTCGCCGTCTGCATAATCACTACGGACCTGCGGAGACTCATGTGGTCACGGCATTCGAACTCCCGTCAGCGGACGAGTGGCCGTCGACGCCGCCGATCGGTAGGCCTATCGCCAACACGGGTTGCATGGTGCTCGACGGCGCACTCCAGCCGGTCCCCGACAGAGTTCCGGGCGAACTCTACGTCACCGGGGTAGCAGTCGGGCGAGGTTACCTGGGGCGTTGGGGGATGACAGCCGAGCGATTCATCGCAGACCCGTTCGGCGACGGTGAACGTATGTATCGCACAGGAGATCTCGTACGACGTGAGCCCGATGGGTCACTGTACTTCCTCGGGCGGTCGGACGGCCAGATCAAGCTGAGGGGCTTCCGAATCGAGCTCGAGGAAGTGCGCACTGCTCTTGCCGATGTCCCGGGAATCGTGACAGCCGCGGTGGTGGTGCGCGAGGACGATCCGGGTGACCGACGGCTCGTGGGATACGTAGTTGGCGACACTTCGGACGACTGTGTGAGCGAGGCCGATCCGGGGCTCCGCGCGCGCGACGCACTGCGTGCGGTGCTGCCCGACTACATGGTGCCCGCAGCAGTGATCGATGTTCCCGAAATCCCTCTGACGCGGACCGGAAAACTCGACCGCTCGGCACTTCCGCGTCCCGAGTACCGCGTCGAAAACGTGCGGTTGCCGGAAACGGAGGTCGAACAACGGATGGCGGCAATGTTCGGCGATGTGCTGCGAATCGACAGGCAGATCGGTCGTGACGAGAACTTCTTCGACCTGGGCGGCCACTCTCTCATGGCTACACGGTTGGTCGGACGAATCCGTGCCGGGTTCGGTGCTGACATCGGCGTTCGGAACGTCTTCGAAACTCCGACCCCACAAGGCTTGGCTCGTCACATCGATGCTGATGGCATTTCGCGAGTGCTCGACCGACCCGAGATCGGAACTCTGGCACGCCCGCACCGGCTTCCCCTGTCCGCTGCACAGCGGCGGCTGTGGTTCCTGTATCGGTTCGAAGGGGCGAATGCCGCGTACAACCTCACAACTGCGCTGCGGATAACCGGGGCACTCGACGTCGACGCACTGGGTCAGGCCGTAGTGGACGTGTCGTCTCGTCACGAGAGTCTCCGAACGGTGTTTCCCGCCGACGGTGACGGTGCCCATCAGGTCGTGTTACCGATCGCCGAAGTACCGCCACTGCGCCGGCGCCGAGCGCGGCCGGAGCAACTCGATGCCGCGCTTGCCGAGGAAGCCGCCTACCCTCTGGAGCTGGATACCGAGCTGCCGTTGCGACCGACACTGATCGAGATGGGTGACGAAGACCACGTTCTGGTGTTGGTCTTGCACCACATCGCCGGCGACGGGTGGTCGATCCCGCTGCTCACCCGTGATCTCACGACCGCCTACAGGTCGCGCACCGAAGGGGCGATGCCGGACTGGGACGATCTCCCGGTGCAGTACGCCGATTTCGCATTGTGGCAGGAGCGGGTGCTGGGCGAGCCGGACAACAGCGACAGCGTCAGCGGCCGTCAATTGGGTTACTGGAAGGACGCTCTGCGTGGTTTGCCCACAGAAATCGCTCTTCCTGTGGACCGGCACAGGCCAGCGGTCGCCAGTCAGCACGGTGCACAGGTCGACGTGGTGATACCGCCGCAAACGCATGCTGCCCTGCGCACACTGGCGCTGCAGCGCGATGTCAGTGTCTTCATGGTCGTGCAAGCAGCACTTGCGGTGTTGCTCACGCGTTCCGGGGCCGGAACGGACGTACCCATCGGTTCGCCGATCGCTGGCCGCCCCGACGCTGCGGTAGAAGAGTTGGTCGGCATTTTCGTCAACACGCTGGTCCTTCGCACGGACACCTCCGGCGATCCGACCTTCGCCGAGGTCTTGGCCCGGGTCCGGGATGCAGATCTCGCCGCTTTCGCGAACTCCGACATTCCGTTCGAGCGGTTGGTGGAGGAGATGAATCCTGAACGCTCGATGGCGCGCCACCCGCTGTTCCAGGTGTTGCTGATGTGGAACAACACCGACACCGGGATCGGCGATGCGAACTCGGCCGACGGTGTCACCATCGACCAACTCCCTGTTGCCGCAACGTCGGCCAAAGTAGACCTTGCACTGAACATTTCGGATCGGACCGCACCGGGCGAGCCCGCGAACGGACTACGGGGTGTGCTCGAGTTTGCGACCGACCTGTTCGACTACCGGACCGCAGAGAGTCTGGCGAAAGGATTCGTCAGACTACTGACGGCCCTCGTCGTCGAGCCGGATGCGCCGATCGCCGACGTGGACTACCTGGACCCGCACGAACGCGGTGTGCTCCTGCAGGAATGGAACGACACCGCAACGGAATCGGCACCGATCGGCCTTTTGCAGGCTTTCGATGCTTCCGTGGCGAAAGACCCTACGGCGGTTGCACTTCGGTGCGCGGGACAGGGGTTGACCTATGCCGATCTGGCGGAGCGGGTAGCCACTATCGCGCGCGGCATACGCGCGGCAGGCGTCGGGTGCGACGATGTGGTGGCAGTGGCATTGCCTCGGACGTTCGACCTTGTCGCGACGTTACTCGGGGTGTTGCGCGTGGGGGCCGGATACGTTCCGCTGGACACGGAGTATCCGGCGGAACGGTTGTCGCTCATTCTCGGTGCAACAGAACCGCGTCTGCTCGTGACGGATGAGGAAGGAGCCGTTCGACTGCCCGACGACGCCCGAGCGATCCCCACGCAGATGGTGGCCGACGTCCGCGGCGATCGCGCCGAGCAGGACACGTACGAACTCGTACCGTCCACAGCCACCGCGTATGTCATCGCGACGTCCGGCTCGTCCGGCCAGCCCAAGAACGTCGTGGTGACGAGAGGAGGCTTGGACAACCTCCTCGGTGCGATGCGAAGCAAGATCGAGCTCGGTGCCGGCGACCGCTGGCTCGCCGTCACGACCGCCGCGTTCGACATGTCGGTGCCGGAGCTCTATTTACCACTCACGGTGGGCGCGACCGTCGTGCTGACCGACCGCGACACCGTTCGCGACGCCCCTGCGCTTGCGGAGCTGATCCGAGACGAGCAAATCAGCGTTCTGCAGGCGTCCCCGAGCCTGTGGCAATCCCTGCTGGTTTCCTCACCGGAGTCGGTCGTCGGACTTCGAGCTCTCGTGGGTGGCGAGCCCTGGACCGGTGAACTGGCTGCGCAACTGTTGAAACGAGTGTCGACGCTGATCAATCTCTACGGCCCGACCGAGACCACGGTCTGGTCGACGTTCGATCGGATATCTCGTCCAGAACCACCGAAAATTGGACGCCCGATGTCCAACACCACCGTGTACGTACTCGACGCTCGACTCCGACCGGTTTCGGTCGGGGTGTCGGGTGAGCTCTACATCGGCGGATCCGGCTTGGCACGGGGCTACAGCAAGCAGCCCGAGCTCACAGTGGAGCGATTCGTCGCCGATCCCTTCGGCACGGGTGACCGGCTCTACCGAACGGGCGATGTCGTCCGCTGGAGCGCGGGAGGACGCCTGCAGTACCTGGGCCGTGCGGACGATCAAGTCAAATTGCGTGGTTTTCGGATCGAGCTGGGGGAAGTCGAATCGGTCCTCGCCGCGCATCCGAGTGTCGGGACCGCCGCAGCGGTTGTCCGAGAGGATAATCCGGGCAACGAGCGCCTCGTCGGGTACGTGGTACCTGTCCGTCCCGGACAGGAGATCGACCTGCAATCGATCCTTGGACACGCGGCGAAGTCGCTGCCCGCGTACATGATCCCGTCAACACTGGTCGCGGTCGACAAGCTTGCACTCACCGTCAACGGCAAAGTGGACCGGCGTAGCCTACCGGTGCCGGAGCCCGCCGCCGAGGTTCGGGTGGAGCCCCGCACGCGCACCGAGCGGATGCTGTGCGGCGCGTACGCCGAACTGTTGGGGCACCGAGCAGTCGGCGCGGAGCAAGACTTCTTCGCGCTCGGCGGTCACTCGCTGCTAGCGACCCGATTGATCAGTCGTATTACGGCCGAGACCGGCGTCGAGCTGTCGGTGCGTGCGGTCTTTCAGCAACCGACACCCGCAGGTCTCGCTGCAGAGGTCGACGCGGCGACATCCATCGACGGTGCGGGCGCGACATCGCCGCCCGTGCGCACACGTCCGAAGCTTCGGAGAAGGGCACCGAGATGACCGATGAAGAGTTTGTTCTGGAGCCAGCCGATGACAGGTCGGCGCTTGTCGCGCTGTCGTCCCAGCAGCAGCGTCTGTGGTTTCTCCAGCTGCTGGAGGGGCCGAACGCCCTGTACACGGTCCCGGTTGCGCTGCGCTTGTCCGGCGCAGTCGACAAGGGCGCATTGACTGCCGCCCTGGCGGACGTCGTGGAACGGCACGAGACCTTGCGGACTGTCGTCGAGCCTGCAACCGAAGAACACCCGGCAGGTCAGCGCGTGTTACCTGTAACCGAAGCCCAGCCGGTCCTCTTGGAGCTGTTGGTTCCGAAAGGCGATGTCGAGGGGGCGATTTCGAAAGAGTTGCGTCATCCGTTCGACCTTGCGGCCGCGCCACCGCTTCAAGTTCGGTTGATCACCGCCGAGGGGTCGCACGACGAATCAATACTGCTATTGATGGTTCACCATTTCGCGACCGATGGCTGGTCGACGCCATTATTGGTGCGAGATTTGTTGCGCGCCTACGCTGCTCGTGTCGATAACGTTGCGCCGTCGTGGTCCGAGCTGCCTGTCCAGTACACGGATTTCACGTTGTGGAAGGACGAGTTGCTGGGATCTGAGACGGACCCGCAGAGCATCGCAGGGGTGCAGCTCGCATACTGGAGCCACCAACTCGCCGGTGCGCCGGATGAGCTGTCACTGCCGTACGACCGGGCCCGCGGAACGGTCGCCAGCTATCGAGGTGGATCGGTTCCGGTCATGATCCCGGCGCACGTGCATCGGCAGATCGTCGACCTGGCCCGTCGGCAGCGAGTCACCGTGTTCATGTTGGCCGAAGCCGTCGTGGCAGTTTGGCTTTCCGCGCACGGAGCAGGTACCGACATCCCCGTGGGAACGCCGATCGCGGGGCGCACCGATTCGGCGCTGGATGAATCGGTCGGCTATTTCACCAACACATTGGTCCTCCGAAACGATCTGTCGGGTCGCCCGACGTTCCTCGAACTGCTCGCGCGAACAGCCGAACTCACCCTGGACGCGCACGACCACCAAGACGTTTCGTTCGAGCGCCTCGTGGAATCGTTGAATCCCGCGCGATCGCGCGCCCGCAATCCGTTGTTCCAGACTCTGCTGACCTGGAACAACTTCGGCGGTGGAACGGCGCGCGCCGAGGCGAGCGGCTTGACCGGCCTCGACGTCGACCTAATGTCCTTGCACTCCGATTTCGCTCGTTTCGATCTGTCGATCAACCTCACCGAGCAGTTCGGCGGCGGCGGCGAGCCGACGGGCATCGCGGGGTCGCTCGGATTCGCAACCGATCTGTTCGATCGAGAGACGATCGACGGCTGTGCGGCTAGGCTCGTCCGGCTGTTCGCCACATTGACCGAATCACCCGACCGGCCGGTCACCACCGTCAGTGCTCTCCCGGAACGCGAGGCGCGGACGATTCTGCGCGAATGGAACGACACAGCTCGACCGAGAGAAGTCGAATGGCTGACGCAGTTCGAGCAACACGCAGCGACCGCCCGGGATGCCCCTGCCGTGGCGGCGCATCCGAGTGGCGGCGAGCTCTCGTACGGGGAGCTGAACACCCGGGCGGACGTCCTCGCTGAGCGATTCCATGAGTTGCTCGGCGACGCAGGGCCGGATGCAATCGTGGCCATCGCGCTACCTCGTATTCCCGACCTGGTGACCACGCTGCTCGCGGTGCTCAAAGCGGGCGCAGCCTTCCTTCCGCTCGACACGTCGTACCCGGCCGACCGGCTCGAATACATGCTGAACGACGCGAGCCCACGGCTTCTCGTGACGACCGCTGGCAGCCTCGACCAACTTCCGGGGACGGTCTCCGAACACATTCGGACGGTGTTGATCGAACACGAGCTCCCGCAGGGCGAATACGAGCAGCCGGCCTCATTGCTTTCGTCGCGGACCGTGCTCGACGGGCGTACTACGCCGGAGCGCCTGGCGTACATGATCTACACCTCGGGTTCGACCGGACGACCGAAGGGCGTCGAGGTGACCCGTGGCGGCCTGGACAACTTCCTCGCCGCGGTGGTTCGCGATTTCGAGCTGAGCCCGTCGCACAGAATGCTCGCCGTCACAACCCTTGGATTCGACATCGCGAGTCTGGAGATCTTCGCACCATTGTCTGCCGGTGGCACGGTGGTACTTGCCGATCGCAGCACCACTCGCGATCCGGCGGCGTTGGCCGCCGCGCTCCGAAATGCAGGGGCGACCCACATGCAGGCGACGCCGACTTTGTGGGGCGCGGTTGTCGAGCACGACGCGAACGCTGTCGATGGTGTCGTCGCACTCGTTGGTGGCGAGGCTCTATCGCCGTTGCTCGCCGAACGCATGGTGGCGGCCGCCGCGTCCGTCACCAATCTGTACGGTCCTACCGAAACGACCGTGTGGTCCGCCAGCGCCGAGGTTCACGCTGACGAACTGCCTACCATCGGCGCGCCACTGACGAACACCGAGCTCTTCGTCCTCGGGGCCGATCTCGCGCCGGTGCCGGTAGGAGTCGCAGGCGAGCTGTATATCGCGGGTGACGGCCTCGCCCGCGGGTACCGCGCGCGGCGCGGTCTCACTGCGGAACGGTTCGTGGCGCACCCGTTCCGGGTTGGAAGTCGGATGTATCGCACAGGAGACCTCGTCCGGTGGTTGCGACCGACCGCGAACGGGCGCCCACGGCTGGCGTACTTGGGGCGCGCGGATTCTCAGGTCAAGGTGCGCGGATTTCGGATCGAGTTGGGTGAAATCGAGGCGACTGTCGCGAGGCAACCCGGGATTGCGCGAGTTGCGGTGACCGCGCGCGTCGACGGTGCAGGAAACCATCAGCTCGTCGCATATCTGGTGCCGTCGGATGAAGGTCGACCGGACCTGGCAGTTCTGGTCGCTGCACTGGGCACCGATCTGCCCGAACATATGATCCCGGCGTCGTTCGCAGTGATCGACGATCTGCCGGTAACGCCGAACGGCAAGATCGACAGGGCTGCGCTACCCGGCCCCGAGGTAGTGGCGTTCGAGACCACCGTCGCGGTTGCGGACTCGGGCGTCGCTCGCATCCCGCGCACGCCGCAGCAGGTGATCCTCTGCGGATTGTTCGAGGAGCTTCTGGGTCGGCAGATCGGCTTGGACGACGACTTCTTCGTCAACGGTGGGCACTCTCTCGCCGCTATGCGTCTGGTTTCTCGGATCCGGTCGGTGTTGGGGGTGGAACTCCCGATCGGCCAGTTGTTCGACCATCCGACCGTGGGCGGACTGGTGGAAGTTTTGCATTCCGGGGCTGAACGGCTCCCCTTGACGCAGCAGGCGCGGCCGGACCGCATTCCTCTGTCCGCAGCGCAGCAACGGCTCTGGTTCCTCGGACGCTTCGAGGACGGCAGCGTTGCCTACCACGTGCCCGCAGCGTTGCGGGTTCGTGGACCTCTCGACGCGGAGATCGTGGCGGCGGCACTGCACGAGGTAACCACGCGCCATGAAACCCTCCGGACAGTGTTCGACGCTGATGCCGATGGTCCGCGACAGGTGATTCTGCCACCGTCGCAGGCAGTCCCGGACTTCCGGGAACATACTGTGGCGGAGGCTGATCTACACGATCTGATCGCTGGGGCGGTCGCGGAGCCGTTCGATCTCGCAGCCGACCTGCCACTTCGGACCCATCTGGTCAGGGTCGGACAGGATGACCACGTCCTGCTGTTCGTGATGCATCACATCGCAGGCGATGGTGGGTGGTCGATGCCGCTGCTGGTTCGTGAGCTCATGAGCGACTACACCGCGCTTCGGGATGGTCGTTTCACACAGCGTCCGCCGCTGGCGGTGCAATACGCCGACTACACACTGTGGCAGAACCAGTTGCTGGGTTCAGACCACGAGTCGAGCGCTCTCGGCGCGCTCCAGTTGGCATACTGGCGCACCGCGCTATCGGATCTGCCCGATGAGCTTTCGCTTCCTACGGACCGCCCCAGGCGCGCCACGCCCAGTTATCGAGGACAATCGGTGTCTCTCGATTTGTCAGCCGACGAAGTCGCCATGGTGAGCCGAGTTGCGGGCGCGCATCAGGCAAGTTTGTTCATGGTGCTGCAGGGTGCGTTGGTCGCAACGCTGTATCGGTCCGGCGCAGGATCCGACATCCCGCTCGGCACGCCGACCGCCGGTCGCAACGATCCGGTGTTGGAGGATCTCATCGGGTTTTTCGTCAACACGCTGGTGTTGCGCAGCACAGTGGACGTGGATATGCGCTTCTCGGATCTACTTGCACAGATTCGTAAGACAGACCTCGACGCATATGGTTGCGCCGACGTGCCGTTCGAACGCCTCGTGGAGGAGCTGAATCCGGGTCGGTCGATCGGGCGACACCCCTTGTTCCAGACATCGCTCACCCTCAACTCGTTGTCGCTCGACGTTTCGGACGTCAACGCGGGAGTGGTTGTGGAGAACGACCTGCTGATCGAACCGATGAGCGTCGGAACCGGTTCCGCGATGTTCGATCTTGCCTTCGCATTCGGTGCGGCAACCGATGCGAACGGTCGCACCGTCGGTCTCGATGGCAGGCTCGACTACGCTACCGACCTGTTCGATCACTCGACGGCATCGGATCTCGCTCAGCGGTTTCGCCGACTCCTACTCGCAGCGTGTGAAGACCCCAACTCCCTGATCGATGACCTCGACGTTCTCGACGCCGCCGATCGTCGTGAACTCACTTTCGGTTCGAATTGTGCTGTGGCAGAGTGTGAGTCGCCTGGGTTCGGTATCGTTGATCGGTTCCTGCGTCACGCGCAGGCATCGCCCGACTCGACTGCTGTGATCGACCTACATGCGCGAATCACGTACTCCGAGCTCGCGGAGCGGGTGCTCCGATGGGCAGCGGGCATGCGTGCGCTCGGTGCCGGTCCTGACATGTTGGTCGCAGTCGCTCTGCCTCGGACGGTGGACGTAACGACGGCTGCACTAGCGATCCTGGCATCGGGCGCGGGGTGGTTGCCGATCGATCCGACTCAGCCACCGGGCCGAACTCGCGCCGTGCTCGACATTGCCGAAGCCGCGGTGATCATCACCACCGCAGAGATCCGTGCACAGCTGCCCGAGGATCTCGGTGCAACTACGGTCGTCGTAATCGATTCCCTCGCAGGCGATGCCCCCCTGACCGGCACCTGGCCGACCGACGTCGGACCGTTGACAGCACCGGTACGTGCGCAACCCGACGGCATCGGTTACGTGACCTTCACCTCCGGATCAACGGGAGCACCGAAAGGCGTGGTCGTCACTCGCGCGAGTCTCGAGAATGTCGTCTCGGCGTTCATACGACGCCTGGCGCTCGGTCCCGCCGATCGATGGGTGTCGGTGACGACGATCGGCTTCGACATCGCACAGCTGGAGACGTTGGCGCCGCTGGTGTGCGGGGCCACACAGATCATCGCGGCGGACCACGAAGTGAAGACACCAGCGGCGCTTGTCAGGTTGATGCGTCGCGAGCATGCGACCGTGTGGCAAGGCACGCCGAGCCTGGCGCAGGCCGTCGTGGCCGAGGATCCGCACACGTTCGACGGACTGAGGGTCGTACTCGGCGGGGAGCCACTGCGTGCTGATCTTGCGCGCGTGATCGCCGAACACGCGCAGTCGCTCACGAACGGTTATGGACCGACCGAGTCGAGCATCTACTCCAGCCATGCCTTCGTGGACGGTAGCGTGACACCCCCGATCGGGGGGCCGGTCGCGGGCACTCGCCTCTATGTCCTAGATCGGCGCCTTCAGCCGGTGCCGGTCGGTGTACCGGGTGAATTGTTCATCGGCGGCAGGGGAGTTGCGAGGGGCTACCGGAACCGTTCTGCGTCGACCGCAGAGCGATTCGTAGCCGATCCGTTCGTCGAAGACAGTCGTCGAGGCGAGAGAATGTATCGCACAGGTGATCTCGTGCGATGGACACGCCACGGCGTCCTGCATTACCTCGCACGTCTCGACGACCAGGTGAAGCTACGCGGTTTCCGTATCGAGCCGGGCGAGATCGAGGCAGTGTTGACCTCGCACCCCGCACTGGCACGAGCAGTCGTGACAGTGCGGGAAGATCACCCGGGCGATCAGCGGTTAGTGGGGTACCTGGTTCCGAACGGCAACGAGGAGATCGACGTCGACGCCGTGCGTCGCCACGCTGCCGCGGCGCTTCCGACGCACATGGTGCCATCGTTCTTCGTCACGTTGGATCGCTTGCCTCTGACTGCCAGCGGAAAGGTCGACCGCCGGGCGCTGCCCGCACCCGTCGTGTCCGAATCGTCCGAGGATTCCGGCTCGGTGACCCCGCTACAGGAGATCGTTTGCGATCTGTTCGCAGACGTACTCCAGGTGCCGCGTGTCGGTCTGAACGACGACTTCTTCGCTGTCGGTGGACATTCCCTGCTCGCTGCTCAACTGATGGCCCGCGTGCGCGCAACTCTGGGAGTCGAGCTCGAGATTCGAGACCTGTTCGGTTCGCCGACGCCGGAAGGCATCGACAGGCTGATCACAGGTCGGCTTCGTCGTCATGTGGTTACGCCGCCGGTCGTGCGGCAGCCGCGTCCGGAGCGAATTCCGCTGTCGTTCGCGCAGCAGCGGTTGTTCTTCCTTTACCAGTTGGAGGGTCCACAGCCCACGTACAACGTGGCGACTGCGCTGAAACTTCGTGGTCCGCTGGACATCGAGGCGCTCGGGTTGGCGTTCAACGATCTGGTGGTCCGCCACGAGAGTCTGCGGACCGTGTTCTCCGCCGACGACGACGGGGAGATTCAGCGAATCCTGCCGCCCAACGGGGTTCACCCCGCGGTCGAGGTCGTTCCTACCACTGACCAGAATGCAGCTCTGCATGATGCCGTCGGGTACGGTTTCGACCTCACCCAGGAGATCCCGATCCGGGTGTGGCTGTTCGAGTCGGACTCACCGAGGGGCGACACGTCGGTCGGTGTTGCTCAACGAGGAGTAGGCAGCGAACGGACGCTCCTGGTACTGATGCACCACATTGCATGCGACGGTTGGTCTCTCGGCGTGCTTGCCAGGGAACTGATGAGCGCGTACGAGGCGCGGTGCTCCGGTGACGAGGCAGACTTGCCCGAACTTCCGGTGCAGTACGCAGATTACGCGTTGTGGCAACGGGAGCTTCTGGGCGATCTCGGTCTGCCCAGCGCGCGTGCCGTCGCCCAGCTGGACTACTGGCGCGACGCGTTGGCAGAGCTTCCGACGGAAATCGCCCTTCCCGCCGACCGCCCACGTGCGGACAATGCGATTCGCCGCGGAGCAACAGTGTCGTTCAGCTTCGACGCAGACCTGCACGCCGCGATCGTCGCACTCGCGGCCCAGCGGCAGGTTTCGACCTTCATGGTGTTGCATGCCGGACTGGCCACGTTGCTGCATCGATTGGGGGCGGGTACGGATATCCCGATCGGAGCGCCCGTGGCGGGCCGAGCGGACTCTTCTCTGTCGCAGCTCATCGGATTTTTCGTCAATTCGCTTGTGCTTCGCACGGACCTCAGCGGAGAGCCAACTTTCCTGGAGCTACTCGATCGGGTGAGAGATTCGGACTTGGAGGCATATGCGAACGCCGACTTGCCGTTCGAGCGGGTTGTCAACGAACTGAACCCGGAGCGATCACTATCGAGGCATCCACTGTTTCAAACGGAGTTGGTGTGGGCCGAACAGGGGCGAGACCGTCCCCGTTCCGAATTCGCTGGAGTGCAGATTGCCCAACAGCGCGCTGACACCGGTGTCGCACGGTTGGACCTGTCCTTCGCTGTGGTCGGACATAGAACCGAAGATGGTCGACCGGCCGGAATAACCGGCAAGTTGCTCTACTCGACGGACCGGTTCGACGACAGCACAGCGACGGCGCTCGTCGACCGGTTGCGGGTGCTGATGAATGCGCTGGTTCGACGATCCGACGTTCCTGTCGGCATGGTCGAGTTGATCACGGACGCTGAGCGATCCGCTCTTCTCCGATGGAACGAGACGGCGCAGGCCGACGATGCGCCGTCGTTGGCAGAGCAATTCGCGGAGCAGGTCAGGATCACCCCCGAGGCAGAAGCAGTTGTCGAAACTGGGGGCGACCATTCCGACCGGAGCTTGACGTATGCGGAACTCGACCGTCGTGCCGAGGTACTCGCGAACCGACTTTTCGACGCGGGTGTAGGTGCGGAGCATCGCGTAGCAGTCGCGTTGCCGAGATCCGCCGATCTCGCTGTTGCGTTCATCGGGGTGCTGAAGGCCGGTGCGTGCTACGTGCCCATCGATCTGTCGCTACCGGATCAGCGAATCGATCTCATCCTCGACGACGTGAACCCCACCGTGATCGTGAGCTCAACGCACAATTGGACCGTTGACCGAGCACCCGACGTCCCGCGCCTGATAGTGGACAAGAGGGAACCCCATCGCACTGATGGGCTGCGGTCAAGGCCGCGTCATGCGCCGGACAATGCGGCTTACGTGATCTACACGTCCGGTTCCACGGGGCGACCCAAGGGAATCGTCATGCCTGCCCGCGGCGCGGTCAACCTGATCGGATGGCACAACCGCACGGTAGGAGCAGCGCCCGGACGCCGAATCGCCCAGTTCACCGGTGTGGGGTTCGACGTCTCGATTCAGGAACTTCTGACGGCGCTCACGACCGGAGCGACCCTCGTCGTGTGCCCAGACGACGTGCGGCTCGATCCCGTTCGTTTGGCGCGGTGGTTGGCCGAGGAACGGGTGAACGAGCTGTTGGCTCCGAATCTCGTGATCGATGCGGCGCTCGAAGCAGCAGCGACCGAGGGAATCGAACTGAGTTCCCTACAGAAAATCTTCCAGGCGGGCGAAGCGTTGACGCTGCGGCGTCCAGTTCAGGAGTTCTTCGCCGGAGCTCCTGATCGTCGGCTGTACAACCACTACGGGCCAGCCGAGACTCATGTCGTCACCGGCACACAAGTTGAGGTGCTCGCCGAGCAATCGCAGTTCCGGGCCGGCGTACCGACGTCGAGAGATACCCGGCCGCCGGCTATCGGCGCGCCCGTCGACAACAGTTCAGTACATGTTCTCGACTCGTACCTGCAGCCGCAACCGCCGGGAGTGAAGGGCGAAATCTACATCGCCGGAGCAGGTTTGGCGCGTGGATATCTCGGTCGTGCCGACCTGACCGCGCAGCGATTCGTTGCAGATCCGTTCGGCGCACCTGGAAGCAGGCTTTACCGGTCGGGTGACCTCGGCCGGTGGCGCACAGATGGAGTGCTCGAGTTCGAGGGGCGTGTCGACGATCAGGTCAAGATCAGGGGCTTCCGCGTGGAGCCGGGCGAGGTCGCCGCCGTCGCAGAGGAGCTGCCACACGTTGGACAGGCCGTTGCGGTGGTACGTGAGATCCGTCCGGCGGAGCTCGGAGTAGTCGTCTACGTTCTACCCGCGAACAATTCGGATCGGCGGGGTGCGGCACTCCGCGAACTGGTCGGGCTACATTGCGAGCGGCGGTTACCGTCCTACTCGGTTCCGGCGGTAGTGGTGGTGGACCACCTACCGTTGACCCGCAACGGAAAGTTGGATCGTGCAGCACTGCCGCTACCCGAGTTCGGGAACGCCGGCACCGAATCGAGATCGGCGGACGGGGCCGAAGAAACAATTCTCTGCGGGATCTTCGCTGAGGTCCTCGGAATTTCGGTGGTGAGTGTCGACGACAGCTTCTTCGATTTGGGTGGACACTCGATGTTGGCGGCGACGCTGGCGCGGCGGATCAATGCAGCGCTCGACACCGAGATCGGTGTCGCCTCGGTTTTCGAGACGCCGACCGTCGCTGGGCTGGCGCGAAAGATTCTGTGCGGCAAACCCGACGAGTCGGCTGGACGAAACCCTGTTCTGCCCCTTCGCGAACGGGGCGAACAGCGTCCGTTGTTCTGCTTCCATCCAGGATCGGGCGCGGGATGGTGCTATGCAGCGCTATTGGGATCCCTCGATCCAGGCCAACCTCTCTACGCGCTTCAAGCGCGCGGTCTTGCTTCGAGCGAGAAGATACCGGAATCGGTCGACGAGATGGCGGCGGACTATCTGGATCGGGTGCGCGCAATACAACCCGTCGGCCCGTATCGGCTTCTCGGCTGGTCCTTCGGTGGTCATGTGGCTCATGCCGTCGCGGACATTCTGCGACGTGCAGGGGAGACGGTCGAGCACCTCATAGTCCTCGACGCCCACCCGACGCCACACGGTCGGACGGTGGACGCCGTGGACGACGCAACTCTGATTGCCTGGCAATTCCGCGCGGTGGGCTTCGATTTCGCCGACGACGAGATCGGTGCGCGGCGATGGCCGCAGGCCCGATATCTCGCGTTCCTGCGCAATCGCCATCCGTCACTCGCATCTGAATCGGATGCAAATCTGGTGCGGTTGATCGAGCTTCAGCTCGCGCACACGCGCATGATGCGACAGCATCGGAACGGACTACACGCCGGCAACCTGACGCTCGTTTCCGCGGCTCCAGGTGGTACACCGTCGGCGGGTCCCGAGGTGTGGGAGCCACATGTGTCCGGCTCGGTGAATCACTTTCCGGTGCACGCAGAGCACGAGGCGCTTCTTGGCGACGCCGCGGTGGCCGCGCAGGTCGGGAGCATCGTGGCCAGTGTGCTAGCCGATCGGGAGGATGTGCGGGCGACGTAGCGCTTGCGCATAGAGCCGCTGTAGAGCTGAGCGTGAAGATCGTTTCTAGTTCCTACCGCTTGGTTGGGACTGACCCTGAACAGTAGAAGGAGTCGCACATGTCGAACCCATTCGAGAACGACGATGCCCAGTACTTCGTGCTGCGGAACGACGAGAACCAGCACTCGCTGTGGCCGACGTTCGCCGAGATCCCCTCTGGTTGGGACAAAGCATTCGAAGGCGCTCGCCAAGACTGCCTTGCCTACGTCGAAGAGAACTGGACCGATATGCGCCCTGCAAGCCTGGTGCGCGCCATGGAAGGCTGAGTCCTGACATCGCGACCACCCGTCAGCGACCCGACCGAAGACCTTCCGCCACTGCGTGATAGCAGAGACTATCGCCTCTTGTGGAGCGGCCAATGGGTGAGCTACCTCGGGGCCCGTGTCAGTAACGTTTGTTACCCGCTTCTTGCTCTCTGGGTGAGCGGCGGCTCGGCGGGAGCCGCGAGTATCGTCGCGTTCGCCGTGCTTGCTTGCAATATGCTGCAACTGCCTGCGGGTGTCCTGATCGATCGGATCGACCGGCGCGTGATGATGACAGTCTGCTCGATCGGTCGAGCTGTGGCTCTCGGATGCTTCGCGTTTCTCGTTGGCGTTCAGTGGAGTCCGCTCGGTGTGCTGCTTCTGGCGTTGGTTGTGGACTCTGTGCTATCCATCCTGTGGGCGCTTGCCGAACGTGGCGCTGTGCACTCGGTGGTGCCCCGTCCGCAGCTAGGAATCGCGTTGGCGCAGAACGAAATGCGGGGCAGAGTGGGAACTCTCGTCGGTGCGCCGGTTGGTACGCTCCTCTACTCTGCCGCGATGTGGGCGCCCTTTCTCGCGTCGGCGGTGGGCGCTGCCGTCGCAGCCGTCGCCGTCGCGGCGATACGGGCGGACTGCTCCGTGCAGAGGCGAACGAACAGTCCGCGGCCGCAAGATCTCGCGCACGAAGTCGTCGATGGACTGCGATTCCTTGCGGCGGAACGGTTTCTCCGAATTGGCGTGCCTCTTGTCGCGCTCAGTAGCGGTCTACTTCAAATTCTTCACCTGGCACTTACGGTCATGATCGTTACCGAGCAGCACCGTTCCCCTTCGGTGGTCGGCTGGGTGCTTGCGGCGGGCGGTGCCGGGGGGATCGTCGGAGCATTGTGCGCAACAAGGGTTCTGTGTCGTATTCCGCTCGGCGCGTTGGTAGTCATCGGTATCGCGGGTTGGGCGGTGCTCCTCGCAGGCACGGCTGCGAGTGAGAGTCTGATCGTGACAGCGATCCTTTTGGCGATCATGAGCCTGATCGGGGCTCTCTTCAACGTTGCGGCATCGACGTACCAACTCGTAGTGACGCCCGCCGGCCTGCAGGGTCGGGTTGCAGGTGCCGCCTCTTGGGTCACGTCCGGGGTCAGTGCAGTGGGCGCGCTCGGCGGCGGCGTGTTGCTCGAACGGTCGGACAGTGCCTTCAGTATCTCCGTCGCAGCTATTGCCATGCTAGTGCTGGCGGTGCTCGCGGGTACGAGCCGCGCGATCAGACACGGTCGCATTCCCGCACTTTCAGAACTTTCGGTCGAATCGTCCAGCGAGAAGGAATCATGATGGATCTGAGTCTTTTCTACTTTGCAAACGACACAGCGATTGCTGGTACCGGCGGCCGTTACGAACTCCTGCTCGAGGGTGCCAAGTTCGCCGATAGAAGCGGCCTCGCCGCGGTGTGGACTCCCGAGCGTCATTTCCATCCGTTCGGCGGTGCATACCCGAATCCGTCTGTCCTCGGTGCCGCAATCGCGGCAGTGACCGAACGCGTTGCAATCAGAGCCGGCAGCGTTGTCGCGCCGCTTCATCACCCGCTGAGAATCGCCGAAGAGTGGGCGGTCGTCGACAACCTGTCAAACGGGCGCGTCGGGTTGGCCTTTGCATCCGGCTGGCATTCAGTCGACTTCATTCTGCGTCGAGAAGATTACGAGAACCGCCGAGAGCGCGTGATCGAGGCTGTGGACGAGGTTCGCTCCCTGTGGGGCGGCGGTACTTACAGTGGGTTGGACGGTCAGGGTCGACCCGTCGAAGTACGCGCATTTCCGCCGCCGGTTCAGCCCGAGCTCCCCGTTTGGCTGACGGCGGCGCGCGGTATCGAGACATTCGAGGCCGCGGGACGGCTCAAGGCCGGTGTGCTGACGCATATGTTGGGCCAGGATCCGCCCGAACTGGCGAGAAAGATCGCGGCCTACCGCACCGCGGCGCAGAAGCACCACCCCGGTTGGAATGGGCATGTCGTCCTGATGCTGCATACGCTTCTCGGTACAGATATCGATGTGGTCCGTGAGCAGGTTCGCGGTCCGTTCTCCGCCTATCTGAAGAGTTCGATGCATCTCATTGCACGCTCATTGATCGGCGACGACATCGATCTGGAACAGATCAACGAGTCGGATATGGACTACCTGGTTGCTCGTGCGTTCGATCGATATTTCACGATCGGCGGATTGTTCGGCACCGTCGAAGATGCGCAGGGGTTGGTCGAGTCCGCTGCCGGTCTCGGCGTCGATGAAATCGCGTGTCTCGTCGATTTCGGAGTGGAGAAGTCCACAGTCATCGCGGGTTTCGAACATCTCGGGGAATTGCAGAGGCGGATAGTCGCAGAACATCAACCGGTCGAATTTTCGACACTCCGACAAGGAGAATTTCGATGAGTTACCAAAAAACACAGACGGATTGGGCTCCGTACGAGTGTGACCGTGACGCACTCGGAGGCGATGACCTAGGAGCGTGGTTGGAGCGCACGGGCGAGAGCGCGTTCGCGCAACTGCTGACCGACCGGAAGGCTATAGTGTTCCGGGGCTTCGAGATTGCGCCGCAAGACGTCAATGGCATCTTCGACCTGATTCTCCCACGGAGACTCGCGTATGTGCACGGCAACACGCCGCGAACCAAGGTCGGTGCGAACCTGTACACGTCGACGGAGTATCCGAGTGAATTCACGATCTCGATGCACGGTGAGATGAGCTACGCGAACAGCTGGCCCGCACGATTGGCCTTCTATTGCGAGAAGGCCTCGGAAATGGGCGGTGCGACACCTGTCGTCGATTCGCGGCTGTGGCTCCAATCCCTCGATAGCGACGTACGAGAGGCGTTCGCGGGAGGCCTTCTCTACTACCAGAACTTGCATGATGGGTTCGGGTTGGGAAAAAGCTGGCAGGACACCTTCGAGACCGATGTTCGCGCCGAAGTCGACGAGTTCTTGGCGGGGACGGATGCGGAGTGGGACTGGGGCGATGGGGTTTTGAGAATCAAGCAACGTCGCGCCGCCACCGTCGAACATCCACAGACCGGTGACGAGGTGTGGTTCAACCAAGCTGATCAATGGCATCCGGCAGGGTTGGACGACGAGACCGCGGCCGAGATGTGCGAAATCCTAGAAGAGGACGAGCTCCCACAGAACGTGACTTTCGCCGACGGACAGCCGATTCCGGCTGACGTCATCCAGCATGTACGCGAACGCGGCCTTGCAGCTGCCGTCGATGTCGAGTGGAGGCCCGGCGACGTTCTGGTAGTGGACAATGTTGCCGTTGCCCATGGGCGTCGGCCGTATGCAGGCGAACGTCGCGTGCTTGTTGCGATGTGTGACTGACCTTCTCCTGAAAGGACGACCGCGTGCTACCCCCCTCGGGGGTAGCACGCGAAGTTTGGGGTCACACCGCCGACAGTGCGATGTTCTGTGCGGCGATTCGCATGAGCTGTGGAGTTCTGTAAGTGATCCGTCCGTAGTCGTCTGTACCGTGTGCCCACAGGACGTGCAGATCGACGAGTCGCTCGAGAATTGTCTCGATCGGCTTGTCGCTTCGCTTCCTGAGTGTGCTGTTCAGGTCGTCGGCAGTGAACAGACTTTCGGCTCCTACATCTGCGAGCAGGGGTGCATGCAACTCCGACGGTATGTCGAGTAGGGCGCTCTCGAGCGTATGCCTCACGCTGTGCTCGCCGATGGTGAGTTCGTCCAGGCGGCCTCGGGGGTCGGAGAGACGATCCACGAGAAAGCGCACGGACCAGGACGGTCGGGATGCGAGACGCAGCGCTGCAGCGCGGAGTGCGAGCGGATTGCGATCGCACTGATCGATGAGCTCCGATATTGCTGGATCCGACGGATCGATACGGTTCGGTCCCGCGACTGTCGAGACGAGCGAAATCGCTTGATTTCGGGGTAGCTGGCCCAGGATGAGCGTCAATTCGCTGTTGATCGTGCTGAGATGACGCCTGCTCGTCACAACGACGTGTGCAGTCGGCACCGTGGGGAGTACTGCCTGCAGGTGGTCGTCGTCAGGAACGTCGTCGATGAAGATGAGTAGGGACCGTCCTGAGCATGCGTGTCGATACTGTCGCTGAAGTTGGAGGACGCTCGCGTTCGGTGGGATGTCGGCCTCGCCCAACGCTGCCAACAATTTTGTCAGACGCTCGGTGACGCTCATTGGATGACCCGTGTCCGAGGCCTTGGTGAACAGCACACCATCTGGGAATGATTCCGAAAGTTGATGTGCCACATGTACGGCAAGCGCGGTCTTGCCCGATCCAGGAGAGCCGGTTATCAGAATCCGTCGTGGGCGCCACTCGCTCTCGCGAGTACGTTCAGCGAGGAGTTGTGAAGTAAGGCGATCGACCTCGGTCTGTCGCCCTGTGAAATCTGCTATGTCGGGCGGCAATACATCAGTCGACTTCCCGTCGATATCTATCGGCTCGATTCCTATGGGGGCCCACTGTATTCGGTTCGATCGGTTGATTTGAGCCGCAGGGTCATTCGGAGATTCCGTGGTGTTGTCGAGAACCCGTTGGTATGCGGCAATGAGCGCCGGACCTGGATCGATACCCAATTCGTTGCCGAGAATTGTGCGCGCTTCGTGGAACACGGCGAGTGCATCGGCCTGTCGATCGCAGCGGTGCAGGGCAGTCATCAAATCTACTCGCAGTCCTTCCCGAAGGGGGTGCTTGGACACGAGATCGGTGATGCGTGGAAGTGCCTGTCGGTGTCGACCGAGAGCGAGTTCCGTCTGGACCCAGAGTTCGGTGGTGGTCTGGTGCATTTCGTTGATCGAGGGGCACTCGGCACTCGAAAGGTGTTCGGACACATTGCCCAGCGGATTTCCGCGCCACAAGTCCAATGCTCGCCCGAGAGATACCGACGCCTCCTCCGTCCGTCCCTTTTGCAGTGCGGATTTAGCGCGGACCACCAGGTCTTCGTAAATGAAATAGTCCAACGTCGACTCGCCCAATCCAAGGATGTATCCCGAATCTCGCCGGGAAAGAGCAACGTCCTCCTTCATGTACTTGCGGATACGTGACGCGTAGTTGTAGATCTGCGCGTTGGGGGTCGACGGAGGACTGTCACCCCATAGCATGGAGACGAGGTGTTCGTCCGCAACGAATCGGCTTCGCCCGAGCAAGAGTGCGGCAAGCACTGTGTGAACTTTCGCGCCGGTCAGATTCAAACTCGCTCCGCCACGCCATGCTTCGACTGGGCCAAGGATTCTGAATTCGATCATCGGATCGAACTCGTTGCGTAGTCAAGGTTCATCTCGTCGCTCCCCGGATTGCTCGTGCCAGCCGCTGCGCTGGTCGGGCGCGCACCTGACTCAATCGACTAGCGCAACCTTACCCCAAAAACCGCAGAGGCGGTTTGTGAACTCCGAGACGCCGTGAACGGGGCTGTTCAATGGACTCGATGAGGCGGATCTGTGGTGAAAATCGACGGAGCGCAAGAGCACACACAGGTCAGGTGGTGATCGTTCCCGATGAAACGGAGATCATGCGCCAGCCTCGGGTCATCCTGCAGGGCTTGATCTATCGACCTACTGCGGCACTTCTTGTTCACCACTGATTCGCTGTCCTGTCGACGAAAATACTCGTCGATTTCCCAGTCGAGGCGGCGAGGTCGGCGCTCCGCCGCGAGCCACACACCGGGCGGCGTCGGCGCGTCGACTGCCGCAACGATCAGCCTTCGTGCCAGTTCGTCTACCTCGATGATGGAATGAACCGCTGAACCCAGCACCTCCCAACCGAATTCGCTGACCAATTTGGCCGCACGCGGTACCACCCACTGATCGCCTTCGCCGATTACGATGTGTGGGCGGATGACCGTTCCTCCTCTGTCGAGGATGATGCCGTCGCCTTCTGCGCGTGTTGCGCTGGTCGGAGATCCCGGGGCCTCCGGAAGGTCATGGATATCGATGCCATCCCATGGGCCCTGGCCGTGGACGGCGGCAGTGCTCACTGCTACCAAGTGCGCACCGGCCGAGTGTGCTTCTGCGGCGACGGCAGCAGCTCCCGCTGTGTTCACTGCTGCCAACTGGTCCGGTGAACCAGTGATTCGGTGCCCGAGGTGGAGCACTGCGTCTGCTCCAGCGAACATTCCATGAAGTGTGTCGGGGGTGCACAGGTCGCCGCCGACGAGCTGGTCGGTACTCTTCGTCACCGGCGGTGGATGACTGTGCACAATCCAAATTACACGAATGTCGCTGCGCTGGAGCAGAATTCGGGCAACAGCCGAGCCAATGAATCCTGAACCACCGGTGATCGCCAGGGTGACTGTCACACGGGCCTCAGGCGGCGAACGAGACGCGGACCGCTTCACGTCCGTCCTGAATGGTTCGGATGTCCCCTAGGGACGTTTCGATCAATGTGTCGGCCGGATATTCGACGAACGAATGAAAATCTGCGCTGAGGCTGGTTGGCTCGCTCCCCGTCTGACGAACGAACTGCTGTCGACACGCTTCGATCACGACCATGCCGGGAATATGGTCGGATGGATGGTCGAAGTATCGAGGATGGTCGGTGTCCACCAAGAGGCGCACACCGTTAGGCGAGTCTCCGAGCAGAACGTCCTGCGCCTGCGCGCATCCGACAAGTTCAGGGGGCAGCCGCCGACCGAGGCTTCTGTGCGCAATCGCGACATTGGTGCCGCGGATTTTCCGGTAGACGATTTCGGGTAAGACCCGCAAGCGTCCCGAGCCATCCGCAACCACTGCTCCTTCGCGTGTGCTGACTCTCAAGAACACGGTCATCGAATCTAACGATCGACCTCGGTATTCGAGCGCAGTGCAGTGCACACTCGCGATGAGTTCGCGTGCGGAGAACGTATTGTCCCGCAACTGATCGATGGTCGCAGGGGCGACGCGGGCCCTAATGGTGGACATGACGAATGCGGACCCTCTGGGCACCAAGTAGGCGGCGTGCGACACCAGCAGTGCGGCCTGTCGAACCGATTCGGCGGCGACGACGACGTTGATTTCGGCATCGCTGACGTAAGCGGTAATGCGTTCGGGCGACCAGTCCATATTCAAGTCGTACCGGTGCTCTGTCTGGGCCCGCTGCCACGACTCGATGAGGACTGCTTCACTCCGCCGTTTGTGAACCAAGCGTTGAATGCTGTTGTGTTGCAATTCAGTTGTGGTACCAGTCATTGCTACCCCCGGGTGTATGCGTCTCATAGCCTGCGTGCGAGTCGGCTATTTGTCAATGGCAAGTGGCCGGCGCCCGTTGACGACGGGGAATGTCACTACAGGGAATTGGATTCAGTGCAGTGATCTCGGCTGGATGCCTGGAGAGTGCCTGCCATCGAATCGTAGATGATGACTTCTCGAGCTCGGTCTCTCGGTTCGACACACACGTTCTGTCCCAACGATGTTGGTGAAAATGAGTGGCTCGGCTCGAAGGCGAGCAAGTCCTGCCGACTTTGGCGAAGACGGTGCACAGCGAGAGCAGGTTCGTCTTGGTAGGTACGATCCAGTGACTGGCAACGCTCGACGTCATCACTCTGTTTTCGGTCAAGGTCAACATATCGCGATCGGGTCTCCGATCAGCGTAGGTTTCCACGGATGTTTATCGAGAGTTTGCGTGGTGTTTTCTTGGCGGGCGAGGATGCAGGTGCCTCATGCAATAATTGACACATGCAACCGCGTGCACAGGCCACCCGTGACGCTGTCCTCAACGCTGCTGCGGCAGTGTTCGAGCGTCGCGGCTACGCGGCAGCAAAGATTACCGAGATCCTGGCGGAAGGCGGCGTGAGCAAAGGCGCGGCTTACTTTCACTTCGACTCGAAAGAAGGTATTGCCCGCGCGATCGTCGCAGAGCAGTCTTCGTGGCGCGAAGCGTGGGTACCTGCCGCCGGGAGCACGCTTCAGCAGCTCATCGACGCGAGCTACGCCTTTGCCGAGGCGCTTCGAACTGACGTGATAATGCGCGCGAGCATTCGTTTGACACTGGAACGAAACACGTTCGAACAACGGCACGGCGAAGTAGACCAGTACCGACAATGGCTGAATATCATCGACGCGCACATGCGCGCCGCCGATGAGCGCGGCGAGCTGTCCGTCGGCACGGATGCGGCGTCGAATCAGGTTTTGTCGAGTATTACGGGCACCCAGTTGGTGTCCGAGGTGCTGGCCAACCGATCCGACATCGTCTCGCGGTTTCACGACATGTGGATAGTGCAATTGCCTGGAATCGTCCGTGCGGAACACCGGCTCGAACTCGACTTACGTCCGCCCGCCGAGCGCAAGTGAAGGCGGGAGCTAGGACGGGCTAGGGTACAGTCCCGGGCGTGAGCCCTCGCACTGCATGGCAGGCGATTTCGCTGAATCCCCTGCGTTTTGTCGCAACGACGTGGCCATTTCGCGGCCTCGCGTATCTGAGCTCGGGCGTCGTTTTCGGAGCCGTTGCCGGTACTGTTCTCGTGGCGCTCGCCGTGGCCGGAATCGTTCTGACTTTGGTCGTCGTCGGGGTGGGCTTGCTGGTGGCTGCGGTGCTGTTCAGCACAGTTGTTGCGCGCGTGGAGCGTTGGCGACTGCGGTTGATCGATCTCGATCCTGCGCCCAGTTCGCATGTGGCGTCGGTCGAACCCGGGTTTGTCAATATGGTGCGGCTTCGACTGACGGAGCCGGTGACCTGGCGTGAGCTTGGATACTGCCTTTTGTCGATCTTCGGCCTGTGGTGGCTCGACCTTGTGGTATTGATGTTTGCGATCGGTGCGCCGATCGTGTGTATTCGGTCAGCAGTCAACGACCCAACTGTGTGGCCGTGGGGGATTCTGGGTGTTGCCCTGATTCCCTCGGCGCCGTTCACCATCACGATCTGGGCCGCCGCGCATGGCTCCTTGGCCCGGGTGATTCTGGGCCCACGTGGCTCGGAGCTCGGGAACGAGTTGACCGAGGTCAAGCAGTCTCGCGCGCGGTTGGTCGCCGCCTTCGACGACGAACGGACTCGTATCGAACGCGACCTGCACGACGGTGCCCAACAGCGACTTGCTTCACTTCGCGTGACGCTGGGGTTGATCCGACTGGACGCAGCGGATGGCTCGATCGTGCACAGCCGAATCGGCGAAGCACAGGATCAGTTGGGTGCTGCGATGCGCGAAATTCGTGATCTGGTGCGCGGCGTGCGACCGCAGACCCTCGGCGATCTGGGCCTCGCGGGTGCGGTCGTCGACCTCGCGACTCATTGTGCGGTACCGGTCGATGTGGACGTCTCCACGCCGAGGCTGGAGGAGCAGGTAGAACGACCTGCGTACTTCGTTGTCGCTGAGTGCTTGACAAACGTCACCAAACACAGTGGCGCGACTCGTGTCGACATTCATGTCCGGCATCGTGACGACCTACTTGTCATGCGGATCAGGGACAACGGTAAGGGAGGGGCTCGCGCTGACAGTGGAGGTGGACTCGCAGGTCTTGCAGATCGCTTGGCCGTCGTGGACGGGAGGCTCCGACTGTCGAGTCCCCCCGGTGGGCCTACACTCGTCTACGTGGACATTCCGTGTCGATCGATATGACTATTTCGTCGAAACACTCACTGCGGGTTGTCATCGCCGAGGATTCGACGTTGATGCGGGTTGGCCTGGAAACGTTGCTCGCGCGATTCGGGCATATCGTTGTCGGCTCGGTTTCCGAGGCCGACTCGATAGTTGCGATGGTCGTTGATCTCGAGCCGGATCTACTCATCACCGACGTCAGGATGCCTCCGCGCAACGGCGACGACGGACTACGAGCTGCCGTCGAGGTACGGAGCCGACGACAGAAACAACCGGTGCTCGTACTGAGCCAATACGTGGAGCAGTCCTACGCGTCGATCTTGCTGGAATCTCAGCTGGGTCATGGCGTCGGATACCTGCTCAAGGACCGAGTCGGTGACATTGCAGACTTTGTCGAGGCTGCCGAGACGGTTGCCGGCGGGGGAACGGTACTCGACCCCGATGTCATTCAACAGCTGCTGAAGCGTCGTCGTGATCCAGTCGAGAATTTGACTCCACGTGAGCATCAGGTTTTGGCGCTGATGGCAGAAGGTCGGTCGAACGGTGCAATCGCACGTTCGTTGTCTGTGACCGAGGCTGCCGTGCACAAGCATGTGAGCAACATCTTCTCGAAGTTCGGTCTTGCTGTCGCCCATGGCGACAACCGGCGTGTACTGGCTGTGCTGGAATTTCTCCGCATCTGACTGCAGTAGTGGGCCGTGGTCGAATCGACGAGATGGTGGCACGATGAAATAAACCGCATGCGCGGTCCGGTGGTAGGGTCCTGAATCGACCTGATTTCAAGCCTCCCCACGAGATGAGCGGATGGTCAATGCGGACACCACGTGGCTTCACACAAAAGCCCGAACACAGCTCGGTCGGACTCACTACTCACGAACTCACCACCTACGGGCTCACTGCCGCCGAGGTTGCGGAACGGGTGCGGGAGGGAAAGACGAACGCGCTGCCGGCTCGATCAGGGCGGACAACGCGGCAAATATTGCGCGACAACGTTTTTACTCGCATCAACGCGATGCTCAGTGTGTTGTTCTTGCTTGTACTGACTACCGGCTCGCTGATCAACGGCCTGTTCGGACTGCTGATTGTCTGCAACTCGGCCATAGGCATCATCCAGGAGCTACGTGCGAAGAGAACACTCGATTCGCTCGCGATCGTGGGGCAGGCCCGACCGGTGGTTAGGCGCGATGGTCGTTCACTCGAGATCGCGCAGTCCGACGTTGTTCTCGACGACGTCATCGAGATCGGGACGGGCGATCAGATTGTCGTCGACGGCGAAGCGATCGAGACCGAAGCACTCGAGGTCGACGAGTCGTTGCTGACCGGCGAGGCCGATCCAGTGGACAAACAGAAGGGTGGCCTCATCCTTTCGGGGAGCTTCGTCGTATCCGGAACGGGCTCGTACCGTGCGACGAAGGTGGGCGCGGATGCTTACGCCGCACGGTTGGCCGGGGAAGCAAGTAAATTCACTCTGGTCGATTCGGAACTTCGATCTGGCGTCGACCGGATACTTCGCGTGATCACATGGCTGTTGGTACCCGCCGGTCTCCTCACGATCTTCAACCAGCTGGTCATCTCCCAACAGGGCGTAAACCAGGCAATTCTCGGCATGGTCGCAGCATTGGTGCCGATGATCCCCGAGGGGCTGGTGTTGATGACGTCGATTGCGTTCGCAGTCGGCGTCGTAAGGCTGGGGCAGAGGCAGTGTTTGGTGCAAGAACTCCCCGCGATCGAGGGTCTCGCGCGAGTGGACGTGGTGTGTACCGACAAGACCGGCACTCTCACGGAGAACGGCATGAGATTCGCCGAGTTGCACATTATGGAAGGTGACCGAGCGGAGATCGAGCTGGCGCTTGCAGCAATCGCCGCGTTGGACCCGCGGCCGAACGCCAGTGTGCAGGCAATCGCCGAGGCTTACCCGCACGCGCCGAATTGGCGGGCAGTGGCAATCGCACCCTTCAGCTCGGCCAAAAAGTGGTCGGGCGTCTCGCTCGTCGAACGCGATCGGCACCGTGGAAACTGGATTGTGGGTGCCGCAGATGTGCTCCTCGACCCCGAGTCCTACGGTGCCCGAAAAGCTACCGAGCTGGGATCGATTGGGTTGCGAGTGTTGTTGATCGCTACCACCGACGCGCAAGTGGACGCGGGTGGGCAAGCTCCGCCCGGAAACTTGGTCCCCCGCGCGCTGGTCACGATCGAGCAGCGCGTACGTCCGGATGCCCGTGATGCTGTGGACTATTTCAAGACGCAGGATGTCGCAGTCAAGATCATCTCGGGCGACAACGCAGTATCCGTTGGAGCGGTGGCGCATTCGCTCGGTCTAGGCACTCCGAGCAGCTCCGTGGATTCCCGGCGGCTGCCGACCGAGAGCGAGGAACTCGCTACGGTGGTCACCGAGAACGTGACCTTCGGGCGGGTGCGGCCGGACCAGAAACGCGAGATGGTCAAGGCGCTACAGTCGCGAGGAAAGACTGTGGCGATGACGGGTGACGGCGTAAACGACGTGCTGGCTCTGAAGGACTCCGATATTGGAGTTGCGATGGGTTCGGGCAGTTCGGCTGCCCGGTCGGTTGCGCAGATCGTGCTGTTGGACAACAAATTTGCCACCTTGCCGTATGTGGTGGCAGAGGGTCGGCGCGTGATAGGAAATATAGAGCGGGTCGCCAACCTCTTTCTCGCCAAGACCGTATACGCAGTTCTTCTGGCGTGCTTGGTCGGTCTCGCTGGCGTCGGTGCGAAAATCTTTGGTTTCGCCCCCGTGGCGTACCCGTTTCAGCCGATCCACGTGACTATTGCGGCCTGGTTCACGATCGGTGTCCCGGCATTCATCATGTCCCTCGCGCCGAACAACGAGCGTGCACGGTCCGGGTTCGTCGGCCGCGTGTTGCGCCTCGCAGTACCATCCGGCGTGGCGGTCGGTCTTGCTACATTCCTCTGCTACCTGGTGGTGAATCCGGGTGGAACTGGTGCGCCGTTAGGTGGCAAAGAACAGATTGCGCTCAGTGTGGAGCAGATACAGGCATCCACCGCAGCGTTGATCACTCTGCTGATTGGCTCGTTGTGGGTTTTGGGCATTGTTGCTCGGCCGTACAACTGGTGGAAGCTCCTGCTGGTCGGTTTCTCCGTCGTATTCTACGTGGTTTTGTTCTCGATTCCGATGGCGCAGCAACGGTTCTTCTTGGACATCGGTGACCCACAGCAAGTTGGAATCGGGTTTACCTTCGGCTTCGTTGCGATCGCGCTCATCGAGGCATTCCGTCGAGTCGGATCGGTGCTGGCCGCTTCGAGTACTGGCGATCAGTGACGCAAGCGCGGGGTGATCTTGTCTCGTGATCAATGTGGGCCACTGATCGTTGGAATGAAGAGGACTTTGCATCGTGTTCGATCAGGGCGTTCGAGGCGCTTCGAAAGCGTGTGCGTTCGGGCGGATGCACGACAATCCACACGGCTCCTCGATGCCGATCTGAGTGTCACGAGCGTGTCACATGTCAGTACGAACGGACGTGGATTCGGGTGGTACCGCCTGGACGATGGACACAGGTCAGAGCCTCTGTGGTGGTTCCATGCGGACGTATCTGGTTGTCTCGCAACATACTTGTAAGCGAGCGGTCAACGGTTCAATCCCGTTAGGAGGCTCCACAGCTCCGATCCCACTGCTGGGGTCGGAGTTTTCTCTGCCCGCGCCTCTCTGGATCGGCTCCTCGGTTTGGAGTACCCGACGCTGATCGGAGTCAGGTATTCAGAACTGAGGAGCCGATTCGAGGCGGTGGATCGAAACGACGCCTGCGCCGCGAGGCCGCGATGACGCTGTCGTGATGGATGTCAGCGCGGCCCGGTTGCACGGTGTGATTCCGCGGGCGTTGGCGACGGCTGTAGTGGCTGTCCCGAAGCAGAACGATCCGATTCGGTTGGCGGATCGTCAGGAGGTCGTTCGGTTCGTCGTGCGCGACACGGCACGTCTGGATGCGGAGCGGATCGATATGGAGTTGGGCCCGGTGCGGGTGACGACGGGCGAGCTGACGGTGTTGGATCTGATGAAGCGTCAGGGGCTTGGCCGACGGTGCCTGCCGGTGAGCGGGTGATCACCGGCAGTAAGTGCTCACGGGGTGCGTCGCTCGATCCAGCCGCTGTAGCGCAGCCTAGTCGCAGTTGCCCGTGGACCGGCCTGCGAACTGCTGCTCCATCCATTTCGTAGCCGCCGGAATCGAGTTCAGTAGTCCCAGTGCATGACCGGTTCCGGTGCCGGTGAGGATAGGAATGATGGGGCTCCGGTCGTAGGTGACTGTCGCCCCTGCGCTGCACCATTTTTGGACCATGGCGTCTACGCCGCTGGTCTTGACGAAGTCGTCGCTGACGCTTTCGGCGACGTACATGGGGATCGACGGTGCAGTGTTTCCCAGCTCTTGTGCAGCGACGATAGTGCGCCAGGGTTCGGCCTCGAGGTGGTCGCGAACGGAGCGGCCGTCGTTGGTGTAGGTCGACGTCTTCGTGAACGGGCCGAGGAGGATCGGGGCCCCGTAGATGCAGGTGGTTTGCGCGCGGTCGAGTAGATCGAGACCACGGCCGTTGAAGGTCGAGAGCAACTCGGCTTTTCGATCGGGGTAAGCAGAGGTGAATCCGTTGACCACCCAACCCAATCCACCGGAGAGCAGTGAACCGTCGCCGATCTCGGCGAGTTCGAGAAGCGACGCCGGGGGCGCTCCGGCGTAGGCGCCGACGAGACCTACGTCGGGTGCGTATGTGTCGCGTATTTCGGCTGCGGCGGCGACGGCCATGCCACCTTCGGAATACCCCCACAGGCCCATTTGTGAATCTGGTGCCACGAAATCGACAGCCGCCCGAGCCATGTTCAGTACGTCGTGGCCGAGCGCGAGCCGGTTCAGGTATGGGTGTACGCCCGGTACACCCAGTCCTTGATAGTCGGTCATCGCGACGGAATAGCCCTGGGCCAGAAGTGGTGCGAGCTGGAGGATTTCGTATTCCTGGCCCGATGCCAGCAGTTTCGATGCCGCGCAGGCCTGACCCATGCCCTGGGTCCCGGGTGTGAGAACCACGGTTGGTCGCGGGCCGGGTCCGGCCCATGGAGTCGAGGGGATCGCAATGGTTCCAGTGACGGCGACGTCTTGTCCCGTCGCAGTCTGGGACAGGTACATGATGCGCGTCAAGTTCGCGTCGATAGTGATTGCGGTGAACGGAATCACCGTGCCGATCGCCGGTTCGGTCTTGATCACGTCGCCCGGTTTACCGGTGGTCAGCGGCGCAGGCGGGGTGTAGAAATCGACGGGAACGGCCTCGGCAAGCGGTGTGACGCTCAGCGCCAGAGTCAGCGCGACGATTCCTGAGGCGACGATGGATGCCAACTTCATGCAGCAACTCCATATGCGTAGGCAGTGCCATTCAGTGGCGAAGTCACCGCGTTGGATGCTCGAATTATACTGTAGCGCAATACTGTTCATAGTTCAGGAGTGCCGCAGATCCGCCTGCACAGTCCTCGATCTGCGGGACCGTCGTCCCAGTAGAGAACTCGGGTAACCTGGCACACACTCCCCTAGATCTCGGTAAGTTTGCGGCGGAGCAACTTTCCCGTGGCGTTACGCGGGAGCTGGTCGATGAAGATGATGTCTCGGGGAACTTTGTATCGCGCCAGGTTCGAGCGAACGTGTCCGCAGAGCGCATCTGGATTCTGTACCGCGCCGGGTACGAGGACGACGAAGGCACGTAGACGGTGCCCGAACTCGCTATCTACCACTCCTATCACCGCGACGTCGGCCACATCGTCCATATCGGCGAGCAGATTCTCGACTTCGAGCGGATAGACGTTCTCGCCGCCGGAGACGATCATGTCGTCGTCTCGTCCATCGACGAACAGCAAGCCGTGCGAGTCGAAATGGCCGACGTCCCCGGTGGAGAGAAGCCCGCCGATGCGTTCTTTGTCCCGGCCGTCGGTGTACCCCTCGAAGCTCAAACCGTTTGTGGCGAATATCCTTCCGATGGTGTCGGGCGTTGTGATTCGTTTGTCGGTGTCGTCGAACAGTTCGACGTGGCAGGTGACCGGTGGCCGTCCGGCAGTTCCTGGGGCGGTAGCCAAGTCCTGGGGAGTCGCCACCGTGGCGACGGCGACTTCGGTGGATCCGTACAGGTTGTAGAGCACGTCGCCGAATGTGGCGGTGACTCGTTTGCACAGGTCGGGTGACAACGACGAACCTGCCGAAAATATGATCTTCAGGTTCGAGGTGTCGTACGTCGACAACACATCGGGCCCGAGGCGGATGATGCGGTTCAGCATCGTCGGTACGAGAACGAGACTGTCGCAACGAAATCGAGCCAGAGCCTCGACAGTCTTCTCGGGGTCGAACTTTCTGTGCATGACGACCGTTTGTCCGAGTGCCAGTGCGAGAGCGAATTGCGACACGCCGGTTCCGTGAAAGGCGGGCGCCGCCATCATCATGATCTGATTGCGGCGCAACGGTACTCGGTCGAGAAACTGCGCTGAGGCCAGTGGAGACATGTGTCCGCGAGGTGCGCCTTTGGGGGTGCCTGTCGTTCCGCTGGTGAGGAGGACGAAGCTGCCGTTCTTCGCGGGCGCGGAGACGGTCGATGTTCCATGACCTATCACCGCCTCGTCGAGGGTGACCGTTGCGGTGGGCGCTTCGATGTCGGCTTCGGGCCACGATCGATACATGATGGTGTCCGAGGGCAAGGAAGTCGCGATGTCGGCGAACTCGTCGTCGTAGACGAATGCCGCGACATCTTCGCGTGCGGCGACATCGATGAGTTGCGGGGCAGCGAAGCCCGTGTTCATCAGGACGAGCTTCGTGCCGTTCTTCGCCGCAGCCAACATCGTCAGCACCAGGCCGCGATGGTTGCGGCACATGGCACCCATGACTGTCTCGGAGGTGATGCCGACGGACTGCCAGGAACGGACGAGCGCGTTGCTCGTGCGTTCGAGATCGGCGTACGTGAGGGGTCCGCGATCGTCGATGATGGCGACCGCGTCGTAGCCGCTCTGGGCATGAGCGGAAACAGGTCCGGCAAAGGGGCCGTATTTGTTCACCGCATTCAGAGATTTGAGTCCGTGGTCGACGCGAGGGAACGGAACGAGACCGGCCCTGACCATGACACCCGTAGCGCGGATGGTGTCGGAGATCGTGGTCAACGATGTCGGCATGAGTGAACCTCTTCGAGTGTCGATGTGCGCATCGGCGGTTGTCTCGGATCTTCACTCGGAGGCCGCCGTCACCACGAAGATAATACAGACACTGACTGTCCGCAATAGCGATGCGCTGAGGGGCGAATGTTCGGCTCGACGATGCCGAAACGCACCTCTCTCGAGGTGAGGCGACGTGGTGTGCGCCTCGCGTGAGGCGCGCTCGCACAGTACCGTTCCGACTCGAGGTGTGACGGGGAGTCCTGCGCGGCCGGTGAACCTTCGATTCTGTAGTGGTCGCGCTTCAGTTGGGAAGGTCGGTGAAGGTAACTCGCACTGTGACCGGTGTCGTTTGCAACGCAGCAAAGGTGGAACCGATCAACTTGCCCAAGAACGGGTTCGGGGCGAAGGAGCGGGCCCGCAACGCCACGTCGTCGTCATGGATGAACTCGGCTGAACCCTCGCGCCAGGTCTTGCCCTGGCGCAACTTCACGGTCGGATTCGAAGTGATGTTGGCACCCCACCCGGACCGCGTGCCGTGCTGTGAGACGAGCCACGCCCCGGCGTCGTCGAATTTCACCGATACGGGAACGCGTCGGACGCGTCCGGTCTTGCGCCCTGTGGTCTCGATGTCGCTCATCAGCGAGACCGAGATACCCAGTGCTGTCAGGCCGCGCATCATCGGGTTCGCTACGTAGCGGCCGACCAACCGCTCGAACCGAAACTTCTTGATGGCCTTCGCGTCTGCTGCTGTGGTGTCGAGACCCCGGCGACTGCTGCGGAAGGCGGTGATCCCGTTGCGCTCGACCATGGTGGCTACGGTGCGCCATGCCGATCGATCCGGATCCGGTTTCTTACCTGCGCCGAGCCGGTGCAATTGGTCGGTATGCCACTGCAGATCCAGAGCGCCTTCGAGGGATTTGACCTTCTTGATTCGGCGTGCGGCACCGACGGAGATCACTGGTGACACCAGTCGCTCGGTCGAGCCGTCCAGTAGTGATCCAGCGGCGGAGGGGCTGATCGCCGCCGGGCGCCCGAGCCCGATCACATCGCAGTCACCGGAGGACAGGGCATCGACCATCACCGAACGCGTACGGAAGCCACCCGTGACGGCCAGCGGTACCTCGCCTGCGACTTCGCGCACCGTGCGCGCGTAATCCAGGAAGTAGGCCTCGCGTTCGCGGGTGCTCTCCTTGACGGGTTCCGTACCTCGGCCCATCATGGCGGGGGATTCGTAACTGCCACCGCTGATCTCGACGAGATCGATGTGCTCGCCGGCCAGCCGCTCGACCACCAGGCGCGACTCTTCCTCGGTGAAGCCGCCGCGTTGGAAGTCGGCCGAGTTGAGCTTGATCGACACGGCGAACGACGGTGAGACCGCCGCTCGGATTGCGCGTATGACCTCGACGGCGAAGCGCATCCGGCTCTCGATGTCTCCGCCCCATTTGTCGGTCCGACGGTTGACCAAGGGGGACAGGAACTGCGATACGAGATACCCGTGTGCACCGTGCAGTTGCACACCGTCGAACCCGCTGCTTTCGGCAACGAGAGCGGCAGTGGCGAACCGCTCGATGATGTTGTAAATCTCGGACTCGGTGAGCGGGCGTGGTGCCGGAATTCCGGGAATGGCCACGGCGACCCCGGAGGGTGACACTGCTTGCTCTCGGCTGGCAATCGGGTTTGCCTGACGACCAGGATGATTGAGCTGCATCCAGATCCGCGAACCGCCGTCGGTAGTGGTTTTGGCCCATCGCGCGAGCTGTTCCGCGTGGCGGTCGTCTTCGATCACGACGTTGCCGGGTTCTCCGAGGTGGCGTCTGTCGACCATGACGTTGCCGGTGACCACCAATCCGTACCCGCCCGCTCCCCACTGGGAGTACAACCGTTCGAGGCGCGTGTCGGGGCCGTGTGAGGTATCGGCGAGGCCCTCGCTCAAGGCGGACTTCATCAGTCGATTCGGAAGTACCTGCCCGCAGGCCAACGTCAGCTGGTCGCTCAGCGTGACCGATCTATCGGACACGCTCGGATCGGGTTGGCTCTGAGTCATCGAATCCTCCATCGAGTATGCTTTGCAGCATAATTCAGTACGAGTTTAGAAGTGCCGCTAGGTTACGTCAACCTCCGATAAGCCGCGGACGCCAAGTTGTGAGCTGGTAGCCGGGATCGACAAGGTGGCAATTCCGCGTGCACGTTCGAGTGGAATTCCGTTCTGCGGCGAGGGCACTGATGATGACGGATGGGTTGACGGTTCCGGTGCTACCGGGCGTGAGTGATCTGTCGGTGACGTAAGGGGGTGCGATGATGGGTACATGCCTCAACAAGGTCAACGCGGGCCCGGAAGGCCTCGGGATGCGGACATGGAAGCCCGCGTCTACGACGCCGTACTCGAGGTGTACTGGGAAACCAGTTGGCGCGGTTTCACTTTCGATGCGGTTGCCCGCCGAGCGAAGGTCGGCAGGTCTGCGCTGTACCGCCGGTGGGACACGAAGGAGGCACTGTTGGTCCAGGCTCTCGAGGCGCGCTCGCCGTTGTCGACGCCGATCGACACCGGCAGCGTCCGAGGCGATCTTCTCGAGCTCTCTGCTCAGCTCGACCGTGGATACACCGAACTCGCGGGCTTGGTGTCTTTGCGGGTAACCCTCGATGCGATGGTCAATCCCGACCTCTTGTCACATCTGACCGACACGCTCAATCAGAGCCGTCTGGTCACGGCCCGAAACATCGTCGAACGCGCTGTCGAGCGGGGGGAATTGCCGGCAGGCACGTCGACGACGCTGTTGCTCGAACTCGTGACCGGTGCCGTGCTCACTCATGCGCTGTTCTCGCAGGCGCACGCAGGACCCGTGAAGCCCAACGGCCCAGCGCATTCCGTGTTGATCGTCGACACAGTTCTGCGTTCGATGGCCTGACTCGGGTCGCGCTACGCGTCCTATTGCGGACAATGAATGTCTGTATTACCGTTCGGGGGGTGACCGACCCAGCAGCAGTGCCCGTCATCATCGGCGTCGCCGACGTTCGATCCGGACGCTTCGGCGACCCGGCACCGCCGAAAGAGCCTGTGGAGCTCATCTCGGAGGCGGTGGCAGGAGCTCTGCGAGACTCCGGCAACGCCGACGTCGGAGCCCGAGTGGACGCGATCTACGCCGTCAGAACCTCGAGCTGGTCCTACGACGACTTGCCGATGATCCTGGCGCAGCGCATCGGTGCCCCCGCGCCGCGAACCTGGACCAGTTCCGTCGGCGGCCACTGGCCTGCGGCGTTGCTCGATCGCATCGGCTCCGAAATTGCCGACCGAAGGACGACTGTCGCGCTGCTCGTCGGCGGAGAGACTCAGGCATCTGTCACCGCTCTGACGAAACAAGGGGTCGATCCGAGAGCACAGGGGTGGTCCAGTGAGCCGGGTGGCCCGCCCACCTTCTCCGCCGAGGACCTCGGGAGCCCCGACATGATCAGAGCGGGCATCGTCACGCCGGTTCGGGTCTACCCCCTCTTCGAGAACCGGTTCAGCCACGACATCGGCCAGAGCCCGGAGCAATCGCGCGCCTACTCTGCCCGTCTGTACTCGGAGTTCTCTTCGATAGCCGTGACGCATCCCTGCGCATGGTCGCCGACTTTCCGGACATCCGACGAACTCGCAACGACCGGGCCGAAGAATCGGCCGATCAGCGATGCCTACCCGCTGATGATGAATGCGATGCCCTTCGTGGATCAAGCCGCCGCAGTGCTCGTGTGCTCGCTGGCCGTTGCCCGTGAGCTCGGGGTGGACGAGGACCGCATCGTGTACCTGTGGGGTGGAGCAGGTGCGTCGGAACTGAACGATGTGTTGGCGCGCAACGACTTCGGGGCCTCGGCCGCCATGAAGTCGGCGGTGCACCGCACCCTCGATCGTGCGAAACTGACCGGTGGCGACCTGGGGCTGATCGATGCGTACAGCCCTTTTCCGATCGTCCCGAAAAACTTGATCGAGACTCTCGGGGTTCCGCGTACCACCGTTCCCAGTGTTCTCGGTGGTCATTCCTTCTTCGGTGGTCCGCTCAACAGCTACTCACTTCATGCAGTTGCGGAGGTGACTCGGAGCCTGCGGAGAACGCTCGACGACCGACCGGCGTTGGTACATGCCAACGGTGGCTACATGACCACCCAGCACTCGATAGTTCTGTCTCGTCACCCGCACCCCGATGGATATGTCGGCGACCCCGTCGCGCAATCGGCACCTCCGACCAGCGCCGAGATTGTGCACGGGTACAGCGGCAGTGCCGAGATCGTCACCGCCACGGTCGAATTCGATCGCACGGGTGAGCCGTCGATCGGGATCGTGATCGCTACGACCCCGACGGGTTCGCGCGTGGCCGGTCACACCGATGCCGGCGACGCAGCGGCGATGATTCATTACACGCACGACGGGACCCGGTCCCTGGTCGGTGCGCATGTCACTATCACCGACCGCGACGGCTGTGTCGCGGTCACATTCGACGACGAGGAACCAACATGAACGACGTAGTACTGACGGAGGTCCGCGGCCACACACTGCTGGTCACCATCAACCGACCCCGTGCAGCCAACAGCGTGAACAGTGACGTCCATCGAGGTCTCGGCCAGGCGTGGGAAATGGCAGAAGCGGAGGGCGACATCCGGGTGGTCGTCCTGACCGGCGCGGGGGAGTCGACGTTCTGCGCCGGTGCCGATCTCAAGGCGCTCGGCACCTCCGGCCCGGACGGAGTGACCCCTCCGGAGACCGCGCACTGGGGTTTCGCCGGCGTGGTCAGACACCACATCAACAAGCCGATCATCTCGGCGGTGAACGGTAACGCGCTCGGCGGGGGTACCGAGCTCGCGTTGGCCGGGGATCTTGTTGTGGCAGCCGATACATCGACCTTCGGACTGCCCGAGGTCAAGCGCGGCCTGATTGCCGGTGCCGGTGGCGTGTTCAGATTGGTCACGGCAATACCGCGGGCCATTGCCATGGAGTTGTTGCTCACGGGCGCGGCTTTGAGCGCCGAGGACGCTCTGCGGTGGGGACTGATCAATCGGGTCGTTCCACGCGCCGATGTACTGACCACTGCGCTCGAGCTTGCCGAGACCATCGCGGACGGAGCGCCTTTGGCGGTGCAGGCCTCCAAGACGATTGCCCGAGGAATCGTCGACGGCGGCGTTCCGACGGAAGAGCAGGGGTGGACCCTCACCGAGGAGGCTCTCGAGCGACTGAGTACATCATCGGACACGATGGAAGGGATCACCGCATTCCTTCAGAAGCGCGACCCCATCTGGAGTGGACGATGACAACCGCATCGGCCGAACTGTGGGAGACCGACGAACGCACAGCACTGCGTGATCTGACGAGAAAATTCACCGTCACCCACGTCGTGCCCAACCTCGCCGGGTGGGAAAACGACGGCGAGATCCCGCGCGAATTACACCGCACCGCAGCTACGTTGGGTCTGCTCGGCGCATCGACCCCCGAAAGTGCCGGCGGCTCGGGCGGAACCGCTCTGGACATGCTGACGATCCTCGAGGAAATCATTCTGTCGGGCGGCTCCTCGGGCCTGATTTCGGCGCTGTTCAGCCATGGAATAGCGACCCCACACATCGTCTCCTCGGGTAATACCGACCTCATCGATCGCTTCGCGCGGCCCGCTCTGGAGGGGCGAATGATCGGATCGCTCGCGATCACCGAGCCGGGTGGCGGCTCCGACGTGGCGAACATCAAGACCACGGCGAGACTGGACGGTGGCTCCTACGTCGTCAACGGTGCAAAGCTCTACATCACTTCGGGAACTCGCGCGGACTTCGTGACAACTGCCGTTCGGACCGGAGACAGCGGACACGCGGGCATCTCGTTGATCGTGATTCCAACGGATGCAGCAGGATTCACCGCATCGCGACGTCTCGACAAGATGGGATGGCTGTGCTCCGATACCGCCGAACTGTCCTTCGACAACGTTCGTGTGCCAGTCGCCAATCTGATCGGCGACGAAGGGACGGGTTTCGCGCAGATTGCCCAGCAGTTCCAGGGTGAACGACTCTCGCTCGCCTTCCAGGCGGTCGCCACCGCTCGACGGTGCCTCGACTTGTCCATCGCCTGGGTACGTTCGCGTGAGACCTTCGGTCGGCCCCTGTCGTCGCGTCAGGTCGTGCGACACCGAATCGCTGAGCTGACCACCGAAATCACTGCAGCGGAGGAGTTCTGCCGGTCCGTAGCGGTGCGTTGGGTAGCAGGCGGGGGAATGCTCGCAGAGACCGCGATGGCCAAGAACAACGCAGTCAAAGTGTGCGACCACACGGTCTACGAGGCCGTCCAACTGTTCGGCGGCCTCGGTTGTATGCGCGAATCCGAGGTCGAACGTCATTACCGCGACGCTCGCGTCCTGGGTATCGGCGGCGGGACTACCGAGATCATGAACGAGATCATCGGCAAACTGATCGGGCTGTGACAACCGAAGTGGGGACGAACATGGAGAATTCGTTGAATGGCCGTGTTGTCGTGATCACCGGCGGCGCACGGGGATCGGATTCGCTACAGCGAAAGCGCTCACCTCACACGGCGCACGGGTGGCCATGGGCGACATCGACGGACGGAAACTGGAAGAGGCAGCCGGGGAACTGGGCCTGCTTGCTGCGCGCCGAATGGGCGAGCGCGGCCACGGTCACGTCATCAGCTGAACCGGAGGATATTGCGGGCGCAATCGTGAACCTTATCCTCACACCCAAATCGCGAGTTCGGGTGTCCAAGCTGTTCGGTGCGGCGGCGGTGAGCCTGAAGTTCCTTCCTCGTCCGATGGCGGGGCATCTGACCCGCGCGTTGGGTGCCGATCACGTGTTTCTGGACGGAGTGGACACGAGCGCGCGATGCGCCTACGAAGAGCGAGCCCGCCGAAGCTGATACCTCTCGGGAGCTGTGTGACAATTTACTACCGGGGGAGTGGTGATCGGCGCTGAGAATCGTTCCAGCGCAGAGCCTTTCGGTAGCCCGCGCACACTTCGCCGGGTCGGAGTCCTGGATCGCGAAGCCGATGGGCCGGATCGACGCCCCCAGCTGTAATCCACTCCCGGTTCACGGGGCGTCGATTACGTCGAGCGACGTAGATCTGAGCGTGCGGCGTGTCCAGCGCTGGGTGCTGGTTCGAGAGCCCGCTGTCGTAGTGCATCATGAGTCGATGAGCGATCTCGAGTACCTCGCCACTTTGCTTGCTGGACTGGATGCTGAGATTGCCCGAGTCTCCGCTGCCGAATCGGGCTCCGACGAGCAGCCATCTGCCGTCGACGACGCTGTCGATGCCGTGTTGCGGTTGCGCTCGAAGGTCAAGGCCGGTTACCCCGGCAAGAAGGCTTACTACATCGCAGTGTCGACCGATCCGAACGGCATCAGGGTCGAAGGAATTGCAGCCCTGCAGGGCAAACGCGCCCACGAGCTGGTGCGAGACGGCGGTTGGATGCACGCGGATTCCAGCACCGTGCTCGATCTTCTCGATGACGATCAGATCAGTCGGTACAGAGCCGTCGCGGGACGCGGCGTCGCGCAGACGTTTCGAGATTCGCGTGAATATCTTTCAGCGGCAATAGGTCTCGCCGACAAGTGACCAATGGCAAGCCGGGGCCGTCTCGCTGACCGGTGTGACGCCTTTACACCGCGACTGTTTCGTCCATCGGTGCCGGTGGCAGTGGAGGCTGGGTGCGCTGCCACGTTGATCCGTAGCGCGTGTACTGGGCCGGAGGTTCGATCGGTTCCCGGAGTTCATCGGCGGCCGTGCGGACCCAGAACGGATCCTTGAGCATTTCGCGTCCGATGAGTACGACGTCAGCGCGTCCGTTACGCACGATGTCTTCCGCTTGCTGTCCGGATTCGATGCGCCCGACTGCGCCGGTGCGGATGCCGACCTCCCGCCGGATGCGCTCGGCTGCGGGAACTTGGAATCCGGGAAACGAGGACACCTTGACCGGTGCGGAGCCGCCCGACGAGACGTCGATGAGATCTACGCCCTGTTCTTTCATCCACCTACCGAAGACGACGTAGTCGTCGGGGGTGTTTCCTTCGTCGACGTAGTCGGTCGAGGAAATCCGGACGAACAGGGGGCCACTCCACTCGTCGCGCACCGCGTCGAGAACTTCGCGGACGATGCGGTAGCGGCCCACATGATCGCCGCCGTACTCGTCGGTTCGCTGGTTCGAGATCGGGGAGAGGAATTCGTTGAGCAGGAAGCCGTGGGCAGCGTGAACTTCGATGACGTCGAACCCGGCTTCGATTGCGCGGTGGGTGGCGGCGCGGAACGCGTCCACGATGTCCGCGATGCCCTCCTGGGTCAGTTCCTCGGGGACGCGGGATTCCGGGCCCCAGGCGATCGCAGAGGGAGCGACGGCGGTGCGCTCGGGTATCCCCAGTTGGCGTCCGGCGTGGCCGATTTGCACACCCATTCGTCCGCCGACCAGGTGTACGGCGTCGACGATGCGGCTCAGGTTCGGGATCTGGGAGTCATCCCAGATCCCGAGGTCGCCTGGGCCGATCGGGCCGTTCGAGGTGACCGCAGCGGTCTCGGTCATGACCAGACCCGCGCCGCCGAGTGCGCGGGCTCCGTAGTGCATGACGTGGAAGTCGGTTGCGACTCCCTCGGCCGTGGCCGAGTGCATGCACATCGGTGACATGGCGACACGGTTCCGAAAGGTCACTCCGCGGATTTCGTACGGCTCGAGCAGTGTTGAAGACAAGGGGAACTCCTGAATTGCTGGCAACCCGGCAGCGAAAGATGATGGAACGAGGCCGGCAGCCCCGATGTCGGCGGCGGTTACGGTGTCAGTTCGTGGTCGTGGAGTGTGTGTGGAACGTCTTTGCCACGATCTGCCACTCACCGTCGGCCTCGAGCAGGTGAAAGAAGTCGCTGAACCGGAAGCCGTCGAGGTTGTCGGAGTCGACGCGCGCACTGGCGACAGTGCCGACGATGTCGACGGTCACGATTGCCGAGTTGGGGGTCGAAGGCTTGAAATCGTTGCCGATTCCATTGAAGAGCGCCTGAACGGGGACTTCGACACGGTATCGGTCGATCTTCCGGGCTTCGGCAACAGTCCTCCCCTGCCGGAGGGAGACACCCCGACCCCGCACCGTCTCGCCGACTACCTCGAGACGGTTCTCGACGAATTGGGTTGGTCCACTGCCCATCTCGTCGGAAACTCACTCGGCGCTTGGGTCTCGTTGGAGCTCGCCCGGCGTGGTCGGGCGAGCTCGGTATGCGCGCTCATGCCCGCAGGCTTGTGGCGCTCGACCGGAGGTGTGGGTCACCAGCGACGAAAAGCACTCTTCGCGATGTGGACCAACGGAACGCGGCTACCGATGGCAGGTTCGCTGATCCGCAATGCGGCGGTGCGTAGTTCGGGTTGTTCGGGTTGTTCGGCCGTCCGTGGCGCATTCCCGCAGCCGACGCCGTCGGTGATGCGGAGAATTTGCGCACCTGTGATTTCGCTCGGACCATGTCTGCTCTCGACGGCACCCGATTCGAGGGCGGCGCATAGATATCGGTCCCTGTCACGGTGTTGTTCGGTGGTCGGGATCCACTGATCCGCGTCCGGGAAACCGACCTGGGGCTGCTTCCCGACTCGACGAAAGTCCTGTTCGAGAGGCATCTGGGCCACGTTCCTACCTGGGACGATCCGGACTTGGTGTCGCGCATCGTCAGGGAATCGACTCCGTAGGCGTTGCACGCGAGGGCCACCTGGCATCGGTTCAATCCGATTGCACGACAACATGATCTGTGTCGGCAAGAGCCTGGAGATCACGTAGTCGACGCTCAACGTAGGTGACCGTGACTGTGTACCATGGTCGAGTTTTCGTACCGGACGGTTTCGGGAGGTCGCTCACCTTCCGATGATGTCGGTCGGGAGCCCGCAGCCGTGCCGCGATGCCTACAGCTCTTGTTATTACCGGCGGTTACAGATACATTTCTGGCTTGGTATGTTGACCAGCATAGAACGGGATCGAAATGACATCTCAGATCGACGCGTCGAAGACCTCACAGCAGGTCCGCCGACGATGGTTGGTGCTCGCCATCATCTGCGCCGCAGAATTGTTGGTCGTGCTCGACAACACCATCGTGAACGTTGCGCTGCCCACCATGGGAGTGCAACTGCAGTCCAGCTTCAGCGGCCTGCAGTGGGTGGTCGACGCTTACACGCTGAGCTTCGCCGGGCTTCTATTGGCATTCGGGCACCTGGGGGACCGATTCGGTCGCCGACGCATCATGGCGATCGGCTTGGTCGGCATCGCGGCTATGTCGGTCGCCGGCGCATTCGCAACTGACCTCGGCCAGGTCATCGCTGCGCGAGCGGCGATGGGAGTCTTCGCAGCGGCGGTCTTTCCGGCCACGCTTGCGTTGATCATCAACATATTCACCGACGTCAAGGAGCGGGCTCTTGCGATCGCGGCATGGACGGCGATGGCAGGGTTCGCAATCGCGATCGGACCCAGCGCGGGCGGCTTTCTGCTGCAGCATTTCTCGTGGCACTCGGTGTTCTGGATCAACGTCCCGGTAGCCCTGGTGGTACTCGTCGGCGTACTCGTCGCAGTCCCCGAGTCCAAAGCTTCTCATGTCGGTCGCTTCGACTCGGTGGGTCTCGTTCTCTCGCTCGTCGGTGTGACCGGATTGGTATGGGCCATCATCGAAGCGCCACATCTGGGCTGGCTGTCCACCATCTCGGTGGTCTTCTACGTGCTATCAGCGCTGGTGCTTGTGGTCTTCGTGTGGTGGGAATTGCGGAATCCGTCGCCGATTCTGGACATGCGTTTGTTCCGAATTCGACGGTTCTCACTGCCCGCCTTGGCAATTGGAGTCGCTTACTTCAGTATGTTCGGATTCCTGTTCATGATCACCCAATATTTCCAGGGTGTGATGGAATTGAGTCCGCTCGAATTCGGAGTTCACACTCTCCCTTTCGCCGCGTCGATCGCGGTAGGTGCGCCAGTGGCCACCGTGCTCGCGCAGCGAATCGGCACTACCGCACTGATCGTGACAGGTCTGGTCATCATGTCCTCCGGCATGCTGATTGCGGGTCAGACGAAGGTCGACACTCCGTACTTCGGTCCCGTCCTACTGTCGATGGTGCTGATGGGGCTCGGCTTAGCCATCGTTCAGGGGCCGGCGACCGAGTCGATCATGTCGTCCGTGATGCTGGACGAAGCCGGAGCGGGGTCTGCCGTCAACGACACCACCCGCGAGATCGGGGGAACTTTGGGTGTAGCAGTGCTGGGTTCGATCATGGCGTCGATCTACACCACGTCGGTGAAACCCGTGGTCGATGCCGTTCCGGACACCCTCATGAATCCGGACCAGAAGAACTTCGCTCGGGAAACGGTGATCAGCGTGATCGAAATCGTCAAGTCGCCTACCCCGGCGCTGTTCGAAAGCGCAAAGGCAGATCTGATCCTCAACCTGAAAACTGCTGCGCTGGAGGGCTTTCAATTGGCCTCCTACGTCACGGTCGGAGCCTCGATTCTGTGTGCAGTGGCGGTCGCCGTGTTTCTGCCCTGGTCGCCTTCGAGTGGTGACAGCGTGTTGTTGGTGCCTGGGCGCAGTACCAGAGACGAGACCCACTGAGACGGTGCACAGACTCATCGGAGTGCCCTGCAGTTCGTCGGCGGCGTGGCGCGCCTTGTTATGATCGGCGGCATAGTCGAAGCCGACCCGAAAGGTGCACCATGCCGAGACGGTCGACCGCACGCGAAGACATGCTGCGAAGCGCCATCGCGTTGTTCAGACAGAGGGGCGTCGAGGCAACGTCCGTCGCCGACGTTCTGGAACATGCGGGTGCTCCGCGAGGCTCCGTGTACCACCACTTTCCGCAGGGTCGGCCACAGCTTGTGGAAGAGGCAACCCGGTCTGCCGGTACTTTCATGGGTTCGATGATCTCGGCAGGATTGACGACCCTCGGTCCGCTGCGGACGGTAGAGGCAATCATTTCCGGATTTCGTGATCAGCTACTGGCAACCGATTTCGCATCAGGGTGTCCGGTGGCCTCTGTCGCGATCGAAGGGCCCCAGAGTCCAGCCGCGCTGGCTGCGGCGGGGGAGTCGTTCACCTCGTGGGAGGAGACGATCGCGGCGTCACTGTGGCAGCACGGAATCGATCCGGATCGCGCCCACGGGTTGGCGACGATGGCACTCTCGGCCATCGAAGGGGCATTGTTGCTGTGCAAGGCCCAGCGGAGCACCAGGGCGCTGGACCGCGTCGAGAAAGAAGTGATGATCCTGCTCAGCGGGGTCGTCGTTTCACCGCGGTAGCCGAGTCACGCGGCACCGTACACGCGCCGACCTTCTGAAAGCACCGGCGAGACATCTGCTCGACGGACGGTCGCCCTGTCGTCCGGTGAATCTCGAATCAGCTCTGCGGGCCGACGGCGAGAACCTCGAAATCGTTGGCTCTGATGCGCCGCGCGGCGTCGGATCCGAGCGCGACCAGGCAGGCGGCAACACCTCGTCGACTCAGGGCAACCTCGCCGTCGAGCCATTTCGCTACTACCTCGGATGCGCCGGCGATGAGCAGGTGTGCTGTCATTTTCGCGCGCGGGTCGGGCGAACTGCTTCCGGTCAGGGCCTCGAGGATGCTGTCGACAAATTGTGCGACGGCTCGGTCCTTCGAGTCGCGCAGACCTCTGTTGCCTGCGGCTTCCAGGTACAGCTTGGCCATTCTTGCGTCGTCGAATGTCGCGAGAATTGCCTCCACGGCGGCCGCGATGAGGCCGCCGACTGCGTCGTCGACCGGTTCGTACGGGGTGGCCGCGATGTGGGCGCTGACGGCGGCCAGGGAGCTCTCGAGTACCTCGACCGCAAGGCTGTCGAGATTGTCGTACTGCTCGTAGAAGTGGCGCTTCGATACGCCCGCTCGTTCGCACACCAAGCCCACGGTGAGTGCGCCGATGCCGTGTTCTTGGACGAGGTCCAGCAAGGCCCCCGTGAGTCGGCCTGCCCGTGCCGATCGTCGCTCCGATGCGCTTTCGCCTCGGTAGGACCGTTCGGCGACCTCGTTCGGTGGGTTCACGTGCCCCAGCCTGCCATCTCGTTTGTTGGTGGTCGCTCTTGACTGAGAATTGCCGTTGACCTATAACTAAAACCGTACCGTTTCAGTTTCGGAAAGGGAGCCATGATCTGTTGTGTGGTGCCGCTGCTCGTGTTGGCCGGCATGTCCAAGCTCTTTCATGCGTTCTCCGGACGGACGGCGGGTGAAGCCGCCGGTTCGGCCTCGATGCCGCCCGTCGCCACTCGAACGGTGAACATTCGTTACTCCTCCGACGCGGCAGTCCTCTCGTGACGACGACGCACGACACCCGCGCCGGTCGGTGGGTCGCGGCGCGCCAGTTGCCCGTCGATGTGCCGCTGATTCCATCCGCCACGCGAAACACCCTGCGCAGAGCGGCAACGGTGTATATGGCAGTGTGGATTGCGGGGGGACTGCTTCTCGCGTTCGGAAACAACCGAGCCGGGGTGCTCGGCGCGGGGATGATGGTGCCGGGCGGGGGCCACCTTGCATCCGGTCACGTCGTGCACGCAGTCGTCGCGATGCTCGTATTCGTATCGGCTCTGCTGGTGTGGTGGATGATCGGTGCCGTCGTTGCGCCGATAGTCGTGTGGGTCGGCTTTGCGATCGAAGCAACTGCGACCGCGGGGCACGCGCATTCGACCACGACCCTCGTCATCATCACGGCCTGCCTGATCCCCGGACTGTCCGCTGCCGCGTTGTCGGTGCACGCCGTTCGTCACCGTGCTCAGATCGCACGCGCGCGAACCATCAACACAGAGTTGTCCGCCGTTCGCTACTTCGAGTCCGCTGTGCCGTCCACTCCGGAGCCGCCCGTCGCCGAGGCATCCGCAGAAGATCTCGCTCACCTTCGATTCGCTGTGGATCTGGCGCTTCAGCCGCTGGACGAGTTCGCCGGTTTCGATCGGCGCGACCAGTTCAGGGAGGCCGCGCTTCGGTATCAACTGTCCATCCTCGGTTACGCGTTGTCGATGTACAGGTTCACCCATACCCCTGCGTTCTCGGGATATCTGGGTGAGTCTCAGGAGCGGGCCGTCCTGAAGATGGGCGATCGGCGGGTCTGGGGATATTGGGCAGCCGAGAATGCCTGGGGCAGAATGTCATTGAATCGTGATCCGGTCGAGAATCGGGACAACGTCATGTTGACGGGATGGCAGGGTGCCGCGGTCGGCATGTACGAAAGTTTCGGCGACGACCGGTTCTCCAGGCCCGGTGGGCTGACGTACACGTGGTCCGAATCGGAAAAGTACGAACACGATTTCACCCGACTTGCGGAGTCCATCCACCGCAACATGAAGCGGTCTCCGTACACACTGTTCTCCTGCGAACCGCGGTGGATCTACCCGGTGTGCAACACCTTCGGCGTCAACACCTTGATCTTGCACGATCGGCTGCACGGCACGGATTTCTACGCCGAGCTCCGCGACGACATCGAGCACGCGTACGAGCGGGAGTTTCAGCGACCCGACGGACGGTTGATCGGCGTGCGCAACGAAACACTCGGGTTGACGTGGAACATCTGGGCCAGCGAGGGTGTGAGCCTGCCGACCACGTACTGGATGAACGCCTTCCTGCCGGACCAAGCGCACCGGGCATGGTGGCTACTGCGGCGCAATGCATTGACCTACGACGGTGAACGATATGTGCTTCCTCGAAATGCGGGGAACCGATGCGATGTCGGCAGCTACTCGTTCGGCAGCGACTCGTTCTCGCAGACATTCCTGTCCCTCTCCGCGCGGGAGATGGGGGACAACGATGTAGCCGATGCCGCGTTCGCTTACGTGGACGGCAAAGAGGAGGTGACTCGCCACAGTGGCGTCGCAAGATACTCGGGACTGTCGACCCAGGGCAATCTGTATTCGCTGATGGCGCGCTTTGCCCGTCCGTCAGTCAATCGCGACCTGATCGGTGCCGGACTTCCTACACACTGGATTACGGGCCCGCGCTTGGCCGAGGTCGCGTATCCCCAAGTGCTGGTTGCGAAAGCGGTCACCGACGGCCGAGCTCTCGACCTGGTGTTGCGGCCGGGATCGGCGTGCGCTCGAACCGCGGTGGTCGTAGATCGACTGCGGCCCCACTCTTCTTATGCTCTTCGCGGCGGTATCGACGAGTCGGTCGTCGCGGATTCGGCAGGAAAGGCCGTGCTGCATTTCGATCTCGAAGATCGCACCGTGCTGCGATTGGAGCCGACGTGGTGAGACTGCGGCCCGGATTCACCGTCGGACGCACGATCCGCGCCCTCGATGAAGTGCGGGATGCCGACGAGATCGCGCGATGCTCACTGGTTGTGCTGCACGGTAATCCGGTACTTACCTACGCACTTTTCACGGTGGCCTTCATCGAGCAAGTCGCGATTCCGACGATGGCGCGGACGTTGTACCGGCGAGACACCGGCGACATCATGGTGTTCCCTGCCCGGCGAAACGCCGACACGATCGTCTTCTTCGGTCAGCTGCTCGATCATGGACCGACCAGCACGGTGGGGCGGGCATGGATCGAGCGACTCAATCAGATTCACTCGCATTTCCCGCTACGCAACGACGACTCGCTCTATACGTTGTCGACCCTGGCGCTGGATCCACATCAGATGACAACCGCGGTTGGGAGATCGCCGTTCACGAGCGCCCAACTCGAAGCGCAGTGGCATTTCTGGCGTGCGGTGGCACAGGAACAGAAGATCGCGAACATTCCCGTCAGCCGGGAACTGATGCAGCGGTGGAGAGTCGAGTACGAGGAGCGCGAGTTCGCGACGAGCTTCGAGGGTCGGCAGGTGGCGCGATCGCTGATCGACGATTTCGCCCGGTCGGCTCTACCCGTTCCGCTTCGCCGGTATGCCACCCAGATCATCTCGGCGATCTGCCCACCTCGGGTGCGGGAAGTGCATGAACTCCCAGAGCCCCGCCGCGCAATTCGGTGGGCCCTGCGCGCCCTGGTCGTCGGCTATTCGCTGTCTACGCCACTTCGTCTCGTCGACTTGGACAGATCCTTCGTTCGCCAGTTCGGCGGTGAGTGGATCGACCCATCCGACCCGGAGACGGTCGGGTATCAGAAGAACCGCGAACACGGCCACAGGCCCGGCACATAGGCCGACACCGACCGCATCGGCTACTTCCTCACCCCCCCGGCGAACCGGTCGCCGTACTCGTCGAAGCGGCAGGGGCGGCGTACGCTCGCGGCTCCTACAGTCGGCTCTGATCTCGTGGAGCCGAGCAGGCCTACCGAGAGTGGAGTGATACTCGTGACCGGAAACTACAAAACAGTGGTAGCTCTCGGAAGTTCTTTCGCCGCGGGCCCTGGAATCGCTCCGGTGGAGAACCGCTGGGCGCGACGATCCACGCGCAACTATGCGCACCTGGTCAGCCAAGCCCTCGGGGCTCGACTCACCGACTCCTCCGTCTCCGGGGCCACAACTGCGACGATTCTGAACAAGTCGCAACGAATTGGTCCACAGCGATTTTCGCCGCAGATCGGTGCGGTCACGTCGGACACCGACCTGGTCACCGTCACTGCCGGAGGCAACGATGTCAATTACTTGGGGGAGGTCCTCCGCGTCGCGGTCCTCAATTGGCTGTCGGCGCAGCGCGTGACGCGCAGGATCGGCACTCGATTGATCGAATCGCACCCGGTTGTGCCGGTCTCGGCTGGCCAGTTCGACGAAGCCAGCGCCGGCCTGGAACGCATCGTGCTGGAATGTCGACGACGGGCACCACGCGCACGCGTCGTTCTCGTCGACTACCCGACGCTTTTCGACAAGGACTGCGCTCCCGGCGTGCTGTTCCGGCAGAATGACATTCGGCATTTTCAAGATATCGCTTCGGGCCTTTCCGGCGCCTACGCGCGGGCTGCCCGGCGCTCTGGTGCCGACTTGGTTGCGGCCTCGGACTTCGAAGAGGGGCACGGAGTCGGCTCCGATGAGCCCCACGTTCTGGGGCTGGAGCGGGGTCATGGCACGGGAGCCGCATTCCATCCGAACCTTGCTGGAATGAAGGCAACGGCGGCCAAAATTCTCGACGTCGTGAACGGTTCCACCACCCCTGCGTACTGAGTCGGCACCACGACAAGCCGGAGAGTGCTACCGCCTAGATGTCCTACATTTGGAGGTATCGAGAATGTCCGAGCTCAGTCCCTTGGAACGACGGTCCACGCTGTCCGAGCTGGCTGCCGCCCGGATGCGCGAGCTGATCTCCACAGAGCAGTGGCCGGTCGACACTCGGATCCCGTCCGAACACGAGTTGGTCGGGCGGTTCGATGTCAGCCGGAACACCGTCCGAGAAGCGCTCCGCGCGCTGGTCCACACCGGGCTTCTCGAAGCGCGTATCGGCGACGGTACGTATGTCGTGGCCACCAGTGAATTGCGCGCGGCGCTGCTTCGGCGGTCCGCGACATCGGCCGCGGAAGACGTTCTGGCCCTGCGGTTGTTGTTCGAGGAGTATGCGGCAGGCCGAGCCGCCTTGCGGGCAAAGCCCGAGGACGTGCAGAAGCTCGAGCAACTCTTGGACGCCACGGCTGCCTCCAAGGTGGCCTCTTCGGAGGAGTACGCCAATCGCGACATCGAGTTTCACCGCGAAATCATTGTGCTGAGCGGTAATTCGTTGCTCGTGGATCTGTACGACCATCTCGGTGCCGCTCTCGTCGATATGTTGACGCCGTTGATTGAGAGTGAGCCCGACGCCGCAGAGCATGAACGACTGCACCGCGATCTGGTCGCGGCGATCGCTTCACAGGACGAGACCTCGGCCCGACATGCCTCGTCGCTCTTGGTGGCGCACACCCGCAGCGTGCACGAACACCACGTCGGGACAGGTGGTCAGCAATGACAACGGGATCTCGAACGATCGACGAACAGGGAAACGCGGGCTCACGATTGCCGGTCGTCCCGCTCGCATTCCTGATCGGTGCGGCACTCCTCGCCGCGAACCTGCGCGCGTCGCTGACCGGCGTCGGTTCCGTCGTACCCTTCATTCGAGCCGACACAGGTCTGAGCACCACTGCCGCAGGAGCTCTCGGCACACTGCCGCTCCTGGCCTTCGCGGTGACCTCTCCGTTCGTACGCACCGACTCTCGGAGCGTCGGTTCGCACCGTTTATTGGTCGCCGCCTTGGTGGCTGTGACGGGTGGAATCGTTCTCCGTTCCCTGCCGGGCATCATGTGGCTTTTCGCCGGAACCGTAGTCCTGGCAACAGGAATCGCTGTCGTCAATGTCCTGTTGCCGGCCGTGATCAAGCAATCCGTACCGGCGGACCGGATCGGCCGTGTCACCGGCTTCTATGTCACCGTGATGGGCGTGGTGGCTGCGTTGGCGTCGGGTATTGCGGTGCCACTCAGCGACGCGCTGTCCGGGGGTTGGCGGACCGCCTTGGGATTCTGGGCGGTGCTCGGCCTCATTGCCCTTGTCTACGTGGCGTTCACACGTTTCGGGACACAATCGGCGTCGGCACCGCAGAGCTCGCCGGTCGGCCCGGTGCCGGTGTGGTCCTCGATGCTGGCGTGGCAGGTGAGCATCTTCATGGGACTGCAATCGATCGTGTTCTACGCCCTGATCCAGTGGCTTCCGCGTTCTGCGCTGCAGGCTTGGCGATGTTGTTGTTCTTTCCCTCGATGTCGTGGCCTGCAGTGATTCTCATAGGTCTCGGCGGCGGATCGTGCCTGGTGCTGGCGCTGTCTTTCCAGGGCCAGCGCGCCCCCGACGCGGACTCTGCGGCATCGCTGGCCGGGATGGCCCAAACCGTGGGCTACCTGCTCGCTGCAAGTGCACCACTCGCCCTGGGCGTGTTGCGTGACGCGACCGGATCCTGGTTCGCGCCGCTTTCCGTCATGACTGTGTTGGCGTTGGTCCAAGCTCTGATCGGAATGAAAGCCGGTCGTGATCGGCAGTTGGCCCAAGCCGCCGACGCCGGTCGGCCGTCCGAAGCCTAGGAGGGCCTGTGCTTCGGACGACACGATCGGCCTGTGCGAACGATCAAGCCGTAGGTCGTGCGGCGGAGTCGCTGACCAACTGACGCACCGCATCGGCGACAGGCGTTGTGCCGTCGGTGAGTTCGACGATGGTTCGGGTGAGTGACGGTTCGGCCAAGGCTGCCGCGATGAACGATGCGACGTTGTCGCGGCGCACGTCACCGTGTTCGATGGCCAATCCGGCGGTGACAGTGCCATCTCCTGGCTCGTCGAGTAGGACTCCGGGCCGAACGATCAGCCAGTCCAGATCGGTGTGGGTCAGGTAGACGTCGGCCGTCTTCTTGGTGGCCATGTAGTGCTCGAATCCTTCGGAAGGCTGTTGGCTGCGGCCAGATTCGGGGAATGCCGAAACCAGTACGAACCGCTCCACGCCTGCGCTGCGCGCTGCGTCGGCTGCCTTCTCGAGGCCCTTTCCGTCGATCAGGGTCGTCTTGTCCATGCCGGTGCCGTGTGCTCCTGCACTGAAGACGACGGCGTCGTGGCCGGCGAACGCCGTTGCGAGGGTAGCGACATCGTTGTCGATGAGGTCACCGAAAACAGCTGTTGCGCCCGTTGATTCGACCAGATCACGATGATCGGGGTTGCGGATCATTCCGGAGACGGTGTCACCGCGGGCGGTGAGGATGGTGCTGAGTCTCGAGCCGATGCCGCCTGCGGCTCCGATGATGAAGGTCTTCATATTGTGTCTCCTAGCTCAGAGTGCGTATTCGTACTGTTCGATGTACCGGGGTGACGCTCCGAGTGAATCGGCCGCGTTGTTGGCCCACGACGGATCTCGTAGCATCGCTCTCCCGATGAACACGGTATCGGCCGATCCGTCTTCGACGAGGGCTTCTGCCTCGTGAGCTCGCGAGATCCGTCCGACTGCTGCCACCGGCATGCCGGTCGCAGACCGTAGCTTTCGCGCATATCGAGTCTGGTAATCGACGTCGTGCGGGATCGGGACGACGTCGTTACCGCCGGACGACGCGTCGACAAGATCGATTCCGTGCTCGCGGGCGCGTGCGGCGAGTTCGATGGTCTGCTCGATGGTCCAGGACGGCCGGCTGTCGTCGGGATTCTCGTCGATCCAATCCGTGGTGGATACGCGCAGCAGTACCGGCAGATCGTCGTCCCACTGTGCGCGGACCGCGTCGATCGCGTCGAGGACGATGCGCATACGGTTTTCCAACGAGCCCCCGTACTGATCCGTGCGTTGATTGGGCAGCGGGGAGAGGAACGAATGCAACAGGTAACCGTGTGCCGCATGCACTTCGGCCACCTTGAATCCAGCATCGCGGGCGCGACGCGCAGCCTGACCGAAAGCATCGATGATACCGGCAATGTCCTCGACGGTCATTTCGGTGGGGACGGGGTGATCGGGAAATGCCAGTGCGCTCGGGCCGACGGCTTGCCACCCGAAGTTCTCGACGTCCACCGGCAGTCCACCGATCCACGGACGATCCACGGACGCTTTTCGGCCGGCGTGTGCGAGTTGAATGGCGGGTACCGAACCGCCTGCTTCGATCGCGTCGACGACTCTTGCGAAGTCTGCGACGTGATCGTCGGACCAGATGCCGAGGTCGTAGGGCGAGATTCGTCCTTCCGGGACAACGCCCGTGGCCTCGACCATGACCATGCCGGCACCGCCTGCGGCCCGTGATCCGTAGTGCGCGAGGTGAAAGTCCGTCGGACGACCGGCGCGATCGTCGGCGGCATCCGCGCTGTAGGTGCACATCGGTGACATCCACACTCGGTTGGGAAAAGTCAGCCCCCGGAGGGATATTGGGTCGAACAGCGACACTTCGGCAAACCTCTCTTGTCGACAAAGCGATTAGTACGACCGTTGTCGTACTACGGCTGTGACCGTACCAGGTAGAATCGGATCCGACGAGGACAGGAGAGTGTTCGCATGCGCGAGCTGCAGCATCCGGCACCGAGCGAGATCGACATCGATGCGGTGTTGAATGCGCTTGTCGACCCGATTCGACGACGCATCGTCTGTCAGTTGGCCGACGGTCATGACGACCAAGCCTGCATCGCATTCGACCTTCCGGTGAGCAAGTCGACATCGACGCATCATTTTCGCGTCCTGCGTGAGGCCGGCGTCATCGAGCAGCGCTATCAGGGGACCGCGATTCTGAACTCACTGCGGATGGATGTGTTGGACGAGCGTTTCCCGGGGCTCGTACCGGCCATCATTTCGGCTGAGCGCGCCAGAGCCTCTACGCCGGCCGATCGGAATTCCGCGGTCTGACTGCGAGCGCTTAGCCTTGTGCATGCGCACACATTTCCGCGTTCGGACGTGTTGCGGCAGCTATCGCGACGACGAACCTTCTCGACCACCATGGTGAAGAGAATGCGTCGGCGAAGGGGATGAACACTGTGATCATGACGATCCGCTGGCTCGTTCGCATGCGATCCACGAGGCGAAAAGCCACGGTAGGGGAGGCGTTGGAGACGCGGTTTCGGGTACTTCTCGTCGATCTCGACATCCTGATGCACATGACGAACGGTCGATACCTGTCCGTTCTGGACGCTGCCCGAATTTCCTACTACGCGAGAACGGGGCTGTGGAAGCAGTTCCGTGCTCGCGGGTGGAGCCCAGTGGTGACTGCACAAACCATCACGTACCACCGATCTCTCACCTTCCCGCAGTCGTACCGGGTGCGGACACGCCTGTTGGGCACCGATGCCAAAAATCTGTACTTCGAGCAGATCTTTCACATCGGCGAGATCGATTACGCGACCGCGTTCGTGTCTGTTCGCTTGACGAGCAGGAGCCACGGCTCGGTGAATCCTGATGAAATCCTGGCTCTCGACGCCGCGTTCGCCTTGCCCACAGATCTGCCGGCCTTGGTCACCTCATGGTCCGAATTTTCCCGAAATCCTTACTCACAGAACGCGAGAGAATCATGGTGAAGACCGTGCCCGACGCGAATCCCGATCACCACACCCTGGCAATCATAGGCTCAGGGTTTGCCGGTCTCGGTGCGGCTATCCGGCTGGAGAAGTTGCACGGTGGCAGCGTCGTCATCTTCGAGCGGGCGTCGTCCCTGGGTGGTGTGTGGCGCGACAACGACTATCCCGGCGCGGCCTGTGATGTGCAGAGCCTGTTGTACTCGTTCTCGTTCGAACCCAGTCACAGGTGGCGACATACTTATGCGCGGCAGACGGAAATTCGCGGGTATCTGGAAGACTTGGCGCGCGAACACGGATTGATTCCCCGCCTCCGAACCGACTGCGCCGTCCAATCTTTGACGTGGGACCCGGCTGATTCACGGTGGCTGCTCGAGACTGCGCGGGGTCGGTCGACCGCAGATCACGTGGTGCTCGCCACCGGTTCACTCGCAGACCCCTCGTTCCCCGCTATCGACGGAGTCGACACCTTCGCCGGCCCCGTCTTCCACTCCTCGCAGTGGGACCATGACGTCGACCTGTCGGGGAAGCGCGTGGCCGTCGTGGGCACCGGCGCATCGGCCATCCAGTTCGTGCCGAAGATCCAGCCGATGGTCAAGTCGCTGACACTGTTTCAGCGCACGGCACCATGGGTCATGCCCCGCAACGATCGGCCGATTCCGGAGGCCACTCGAAAACGACTGCGAACGGTTCCGGGATATCAGCGTGCATCCAGAGCGGTCATCTATGCCAAACGTGAGATCAAACTGCTGGCCTTCCAGCATCCGGCTCTGATGCGTATCGGAGAAAAGGAAGGGCGAGCACATCTGGCGCATGCCGTGAGCGACCCCGCGCTGCGGGAGAAGTTGACGCCCGATTATCGGATGGGCTGCAAGCGAATTCTCCTGTCCGACGAGTACTACCCGGCGTTGGCCCAGCCGAACGTCTCCGTCGAGAACGGGGGAGTTGCGAAGGTGACTACCACGGGAGTCGTGGACGCCGCGGGCGGAGTGCACGATGTCGATGCGATCATCTTCGGTACCGGGTTCGATACGAGCCGCCTTCCGTTGACCGATAAAGTGTTCGACCAAAACGGGCAGTCGATGGCCGAGAGCTGGGGGGACAGCCCGCGGGCATATCTCGGCACCACCGTCGCGGGCTTTCCGAACCTCTACCTGATGCACGGGCCCAATATCGCGTTGGGGCACACCTCGGTCATCATGATGTTCGAGTCGCAGATCCAGTACATCGGGCGGGCGATGAAGCGCGCAATCCACGCCGGGGGCTCCATCGAGCCGACACCGCAGGCTCAAGCGACGTATTCGGCCGATATCGATGCACTGACCGATGGAACAGTGTGGACCAGCGGCGGTTGTAAGAGCTGGTATCTCGATCCGTCCGGTCGCAACAGCAACCTGTGGCCCGGCAGTGTTCTCGGCTTTCGCTCCCGCGCAATTCGATTCGATCCCACGGAGCACCTCGTGCGCACCTCCGGGGGACCACGATGACATCCGAGGCAATCGTTCTCCTGCACGGTCTCGGCGCTTCGGCCTCCGCCTGGGATCGGGTGGTGCCGCTCCTACCCGGCAATGTTCTCGCGCTCGACCTGGCGGGAAGCGAAACCATCGAGCACGATGCACTTCAGGTCGCTCGTGAGATACGCGTGGCAGGTTTCGAGTCCGTGACCGTCGTAGGCCATTCGCGAGGCGGCTTGGTCGCGACGTCACTGGCCGAGCAGTACCCCGCGCTCGTTCGCCGACTGGTACTCGTCGCAACGACACCGACCATGTCGAGTCGACTGACGGCGCGTGGGCTGTCGGAAAAGATTCTCAGGACTCCGCTACTCGGCGACGCAGTGTGGGCGATGCTTTCCGCGAAGAAGCTGCGCAAAGGACTCGAATCTGCGTTCGCGCCGGGCGGTCCTGTGCCGGAGTTCGCGGTACAGGACTTGGTGAACACCGGTATTCGACGGTTCCGCACCTCGACCTCGTCGATCGATCACTACCTCGAAGAGCGGTCGCTCTCGGAACGGCTTGCTGCACTTGGCTGCTCGGTCTCGGTAATGTATGGACTCGACGATCGCCGAGTGGACTCCACCGAAATGGCACTCTCGGCAAGTGATCCGAGAATCGACGCCTACCCATTGCCCTACGAGGGACACGGCGCGCCATGGAGTTCGGCGGGTGCCGTCGCCGCGGTCATCAACGGACAGGCTTCGCCGTCGGAAGCCCGCCTTCCGACGACGACACCGAGCCCGAGTCTGCGACCCGTGCGGTGGGCACCGCCGCAGTCGACCGCCCGTGCGAGAGCGAAGCACAGCGACACTCCCATGGGCACGGTCAGACGCGTCGAACTGCCAGGCCGGGGGCCAGAGGACGTTCGGCTGGATTCCCAGGGACGAATTCTCACCGGACTCATCGACGGCAGGGTGCTCCGGGTGACGCTGGTCGACGACAGTACCTCCACTGTCGAGACTCTCGCCGATACGGGTGGTAGGCCGCTGGGCATCACCGTTGTCGACGATTCGACGATTCTCGTATGTGACAGCGAACGTGGTTTGCTGCGAGTCGATCTCGACAGTGCTCGCGTCGACGTGGTGTTGGACCGCCTCGACAACGTCCCGATCACGTTCGCGTCCAACGTCGTTCAGGCAGCATCGGGCAACATCTATTTCACCGTGTCCACGCGTAGGTTCGGATTCGACGACTTCTTGGCAGATCTGCTCGAGCATTCGGGCACCGGCCATCTGGTGAAATTGACACCTGACGGCACGGCGCGGATCGTCGTAGACGGCATTCAGTTCGCGAACGGCCTGACGGTGTCCGACAACGAAGAGTTCGCAACAGTGGTCTCGTCGGGAGACTTCAATATCACTCGGTATTCTCTCGTCGATGGCGCAGCGTCGCCACGAATTCTGATCGACAACCTGCCCGCGTTTCCCGACAACGTCTCGATCGACGGCGACCTGACGTGGGTGTCTATGGCGACGCCCCGGAGCGCGCTGCACGATCGGGTGGCCCGCATGCCGGGAATCCTCCGCCGGATCTCGTACTCCTTGCCGGAGGAGCTGCGGCAAGGGGAACGGACTACGTGGGTCATCGCGATAGACGGCGACGGGTCGATCGTCCATGACCTACAGTCGCCAACGCCCGATTATGCGATGGTCACCAGCGTTGTGCGCCGCGGATCGCACCTGATCCTGGGCAGCATTTCGGAATCGGCCCTTGCCGTCGTAGACCTACCCGAGGTTGCTTCATGACTGATCGGTCGCTTGCTGGACAGGTACTCATCATCACCGGCGCAGCAGGTGGTCTCGGCTCCGCTACCGCGTTCGAGTGTTCGGCCCGCGGTGCCGTTGTCGTTCTACTGGATGTGGATGCCGCTGGTCTGGCACGTGTGGCCGCAACCATGCCGGGGGAGTGCGACACGTACGAGTTGGACGTTCGCGACGCCCGAGCCTGCAACCGGGTGATCGACGACATTCTCGCCACCCGGCGCCGGATCGATATCGTCTGGGCGAACGCTGGGGTGTCCGATTACGGCCCGGTCGACCTGCTCCCCGAGGGAACGTGGCAGCGCATCGTCGACATCAATTTGATCGGCGCGCACAACATCGTTCGAGCGGCGTTGCCCGCTGTCATGGAATCCGAAGGATACGTCGCCTTCACCTGCTCATGGGCATCGTTCGCTCACCAACCCGGACACTCGGCGTACGCAGCGGCCAAGGCAGGTCTCGAGGCCTTCGCCAACTCGCTTCGACTCGAACTGAGCGGAACCGGCGTACGAGTCGGGTCCTTCCACCCGGGGTGGATCGACACGACGCTGGTCACGAAGAAAATGGACCAACCGGCGTTCGCTGCGCTGCTAGGGGCGCTGCCAGGGCCGTTCGGTGCTGTCACACAAACGGACAAAATCGTCCCACACTTCGTGCGCGCACTCGAAAACCGTTCCTCCAGAATGGTCTACCCGCGTGCCGGCAGGATTCTCCTGGTCCTACGATCCGCGCTGAACACGGCACCCTTCACCGCCCGCAGTCGAGCCATCGCACCCGAAATCCGCCGACTGTCGAAGCGGGATATGACACGATCGTAGCGACGGAAGGCAGCTCGATGCGCGAAGACAGTGACACCACCCGGGAGCGGGAGATCGCGGCACGGATCTCGTCGCTGATCGCCGGCGCCGATGTGGAGTTGGACTCGGTGGCATCGAGATTGACGGATCTGTACAGGCAGCGGATTCCGGTCTACGACTCCGTCGCTCGCGACGAAGTGCAGCAAAACACCAGGGCCGTGCTCGACATAGTGGTGTGGCGCGTGCAGAGTGACTCCCCATCGGTCGATGAAAGTGACGTGACCGATCTGGTCCGACGCTGGGCAGATCAGACGATTCCACTCGAATTAGTTGCTCACAGCATCCAATTGGGTGCGCGGGAGCTGTTCAAGATAATCAGGCACAACGCTGCCGAACAGAATCTACCGACGGCCGCGGTGGACGACATGCAAGACATGATGTGGGAGTGGGCGACGTCCTACTCCGCCGCGGTGAACACCGTGATGCAGGAGCGGGCAGTCACGGGTGCCATCCGACGCTCGGATCTGATCAGGCAGCTTGTCGAGAGTTCCTACGTACCCTCGTCGCTGGCAGGTGACGCACAGGAGCACGGCATAGACCTGTCGCATTCGTACCGCGTCGCCTGCGTCGTGTGGGACGACACGGCGAAGGCGTCGGACGCTCGCGCGCTGCTGCGAATGCGGTGCAGAGGAGAGGTTCTCGACGTTGTCGACGCGGTCATCGACGGTCAATTGATAGCCCTGCTGCCCGTCGTCCCGGAACGGCTCGAATCCGATATTGCCATCGGGGTGGGCGACGCACGGCAAGCCTCCGACGCGCGATCCTCATACGAGCAGGCCCAACGCGCGCTCACGTTGGCCACCATGTTCGGGAGAACCGGCGTAGTGGATCTCGCAGCTCTCGGACCACTTCCGCTGCTGGCGTTCGCAGACGATGTCGCCGAGCAGATAGCCGGCGTTCACCTGGACCCTCTACTCGTGCGCGGTGCGACCGGTCGAGAGATCATGGACACTGTCGCAACGTATCTCGACAACGATCGCCGCGTCGACGATACCGCCGCTGCGCTCTTCGTTCACCGCAACACCGTCCGCAACCGCGTCGCCCGCTTCGGTGACCTGACCGGGTTGGACATCGACGCGACTGCGGATCTGGTGTTGGCGTGGTGGCTACTGACGCGTGACCGAGCGCAGCGCGCGGCTCTGGAGAACCCCGTCCTCTAGAGCCGGTACCGTCTTCTTCACTCGCGGACGCAGAATCGCATCCCACAGACGACCGGTGAACACTCCGCGGACCGTGTCCACGCCGCGAAGTGCACCGGGTACGTAAACCTTTCGGCGACGTCCGACAATCGTGTCGACGAATGCGTCCGCACAGTCGTCGAGCTCTGTCACCACGTTGAACGGCCACGGCAGTTCTTCGATACCTGCGCGCACAGCAGCAATGCTGTGCTGCGACTCGAACATCGGTGTGCGTACGAATGCAGGATGGGCGACGCCGACGCCTACGCCCTTGTGGGCCACTTCGAGACGTAGCCCGCCGCCGAACGCCTCGACACCGGTTTTGGATGCGGCGTAGGCGGATTGGCCCGGGATGTTCTTCAGAGCTGCGGCGGAGGAGACCAACAGGTAGTAGCCCCGCTGCGCGGTCACCGCAGGCAGGGTTGCGTGGACCGTCCGGATGACTCCGATGAGGTTGACCTCGACGATCTTGACCAGCGATTCGACATCGCTGATCGCGACGGTGCCGGCCTCGGCGATGCCTGCGTTGGCGACGACCACGTCGAGGCAGCCGTATTCGTTCAAGACAGTGGCCACGGCCAGTTCCAACGATGCGGTGTCCGTGACGTCTGCGACGACCGAGATGTGTCGACCGTGGCGGGTCGTGTCCAGGGTCTCCAGCACCGATGCTGAAATCTCGGACCGATCGACGAGGACCACGTGTGCGCCGAGCGATGCGAGCCGGCGACCTGTTTCGAGGCCGATGCCGGACGCTCCTCCGGTGATGAAAGCGACCTTGCCTGCTACGGACGTCATGGTGCACGGGCCTTTCGAGTGGGTCGGTCTTACGGAACTCGATCGATTGTTGCCGGTTGCGAGGGCCGGGCGGAAGGTGCGAGTGTCCACTCTTTCGCCAGAGATCGTGTGCGCGTGCCCAACCGGCATGGGTTCCGTGGCCTTGTTGCCGAGCATCTTCGAAAGTGCTTCCATACGTGAGTGTTTCGCGTGTATTATGGCGAACGCCATAGTTTCGAGGGGGAGTTCAATGTCGGACGGCGTCTCGTGACGTACATCGTGGCCGAGCCTTGTGTCGATATTCTCGGCAAGGCGTGCATCGAGGAGTGCCCAGTGGGTTGCATGTATCAGGGCGATCGGATGTTGTACATCCACCCGGATGAATGTGTGGCGACGGGTAAGGACACCGTGCTCGTGGCCTCAGTGTCGGCCCGTTCATGACCTGGCCGGTAACGTCGTCGATTGTCGCCTTGCGGTCGGTGGAGGATCACTGTGCGAAGGTTGCCGGTCTGATCGGGAGCACTCCGGTGCGGCAGTCCAATACTCTGGCGGCATCCGGCCTTGTCCTGGCAGAGCCCGTATTCGCTCCGGCCTCGCTTCCCCTGTTCGATAATTCGGCGGTCGACGGGTATGCGGTGCATGTCTCCGATCTCATCGGTGCTTCAGCCGAATCGCCCGTCGTATTGCCTGTGGCACAGCATGTTCCGGCTGGAAATTCCACGCCTGTGGCGTCGGTTGTCGGGACGGTTGCCAAGATCATGACCGGAGCTCCTGTTCCTGCTGGGTCCACCGGGATAGTGCCGGTGGAAGGTGCGCGAGTCGACGGGATGCGGGTCGAGTTCCGTCGGCCGTGCGATTTCGGCACCCACATTCGGCGTAGGGGTGAGGATGTAAGGGAAGGTCAGAGCCTCCTCGCATCGGGAACGGTGCGTCGACTACCCGTGGGGCGATTCCGCACACACCATCGACTTCTTGAACAACGCGCCCATCAGTCCGACGGACCGCGCCAAGATCGCGTACGGAAACGCAGAAAAGCTGTTCACCAGAATGTGACAGCGCTGGGTCCCATCGAGAAGGTCGCGGATGCCCTCAACCGACCGACCATCTCGATGGGTAAGGAGCGACGTCTCAGCCGTCGACCAGAAGTGGGCTGCGACGGTGTTCTGCGGCGCGTCGCAGTGCGTCGAAGAGCGGGCGTCGCAGCTCCTCGTGCGGCCCCGTCGATTCCGGATGCCACTGCACACCGACCGCCCACTGATCTGGTCGGGTGCTTTCGATGGCTTCGACGGACCCGTCCGCAGAGTATGCGGTGCCGGTGAAACCCTCGGCGACCCGCGCGACCGATTGATGGTGCGCCGAGGACACGTCGATGGCGGATGCGTCGAACACCGATGCGCAGATGGATCCATCCCGAATGGTGACCGAATGTTCGGTCATCTCCGCTCCGGTCACTACCGGCGCGGAATGTACTACCGAGCTTTCGCTCATATGGACATTGAGTGTTCCGCCTGCGACCACGTTCAGTAGTTGCATGCCTCGGCACAACCCGAGCATCGGGGTGTCGGTGCGCAGCGCATAACGGATCACGGCACTGTCGAACCCGTCCTGGTTGGGGTCGACGCCGAACAACGTCGGGTGTGTCGCGTCTTCACCGTAGAGTTCGGGATCGACGTCGCCGCCGCCGGGAAGGACGACGCCATTGCAGGTGGGCAAGACGGTGTCCAGGTCCTCGGGCGTCATTACTACGCAATCTGCGCCGGATGCTTCGATCAGAACGACGATGTCGTCGAAGATCTTTGCAGCCGCCGCCACTCGTGGGTCGCCATCGTTCTGGGCATGGGTCAATCTGGCGGGGATTCCGATTCTTGGCGCGCTGGTGGGCGAATCAGTCATGGAGACTCCTTCTTTGGTATTTGGACCATACCTTAGACCTTTATGCCCGAGGGGTGCGCTTCGGTCGGGGGTGCCAGTTGTGCTGTGACGTAAATTGGGTGACTATGTCCGACTTCACCGCAGGAACGTCCCTCGTCGGCGGTGTTGCCGCGCACCTCAGGGGGGCGATTCACCGGGGTGAACTGGGTCCCGGTGACCGGTTCCCGGCTGAACGGGACCTCGCCGACCAGCTCGGTGTTGCGCGTGCCAGCCTTCGCGAGGCAATCAAGGCTCTGCAGAACGACGGCTACGTCGAGGTGCGTCGCGGCCCGCACGGCGGCACCTTCGTCACCACCTTGGATCGTCCGATGTCATTGTGGCGCAAGAGAATGCGCGATGAAATCGGGGCTATCGACAATCTTCTCGACTACCGAATAGCGGTGGAGCAGGGTGCTGCGACGTTGGCCGCCACCCGCCGCGACGCCGCGGACATGGCTGCGATGCGCGCCGCTATCGCGGCTCTACTCGAATCGAAGGACAGGTCGGCGTATCGACTTGCCGATCTTCAGTTCCACGAGGCCGTCGCCGTTGCATCGCGGAGCAGCAGACTGGAGTCGGCCGTCCGTGCAACGCGGGGAGAACTCTTCAGCCCGGTGGACATGCTCGAGTACGTCGAAACTGCGGCAGAAGACGGCCGTCAGCACCAGGAGATCTACGATGCGATCGCCTCCGGGAACGCAACCGAGGCAGGACTTCTGATGCGTACGCACATCGACCGAACACGATCGCTGTTGCACGAGATTCTGGTTGCCGATCTCGAATAGTGTGCTCGACGAAGGCCTTCGTCATCGAACCGGAGTCCCGGAAGTGCTCGTCGCGGTCACATCCTGTGTGACGGCTCGCCGCGCCGCGCGTTTCGGGTGCTCGCGTTGCCACCACACGGAAGCGGTCACGACAAGGGCGGTCAGAATCAGTGCGCCGGCCATGTCGGCGCGTGTCGCGGGCAGCGCCAGCAGGACGAACATCAATGCCACCATGGCCGCGACGATCACCCAGCTCGCGTAGGGGAAGAACCACATCGCGGTGCCTGCGGCGGGCGGCCTGCCTTCGCGTCGATCGCGCCGTCCGAGAAAAATTTGAGTCACTGCGATGGTGAGCCAGGTCAGGTAGACCGTGCACCCGCCGACGTTGACCAGTCGAATGAATGCTTCGGTGGGGTAGAAGAACTGCAGAACAGCGCCTCCCATTGCCAACCCGACGGTGATGATGATTGCGTTCCTGGGTGTGCCGGCTGAGGAGAGGCGGCCGAGGAACGACGGAGCGTCCTCGTCGCGAGCAAGCGTGTACATCATCCGTGAGCTTGCGTAGACCTGCGAGTTCATCGTCGACATCAGCGAGACGAACACGACTGCGCTGATGACTGCTGCGCCGTTCTTCAAGCCGAGGTGTTCGAGAGTCGCGACGAACGGACTCTCCCCGACTTCGCCCGAGTTCCATGGCAGAAGCATGACGATCACTGCCAGTGAGCCGAGATAGAAGATCGAAACCCGATACACGACGGTACGAGTGCTCTTGGCGATGGCAGCGGCCGGATCAGCGGCTTCACCCGCGGCGATTGTGACGATTTCGGTGCCGGAGAACGAGAAGACGGCAATGGCCGTTGCGGAGATGACACCGCTGATTCCCATCGGAAAGAACCCACCTGCTCCGAGGATGTTGCTCGTTCCTGGGGCTCCGACGCCGGGGAGTACGCCGAAGATCGCCAGGAGCCCGACCGATATGAAACCGAGGATCACGATGACCTTGAGAAGTACTGCCCAGAATTCGACTTCGCCGTAGATGCGGACGGAGATGAAGTTGATGGCCGTGACCAGCAACAACAGACCTAGTGCGGCCAGCCATGCGGGGACCGTCGGAATCCAACCGTGAAGAATTTTGCCGACCGCTATCGACTCCACCGCCATACCGAGCGGCCATCCGAACCAGTACATCCATCCCGTCGTGGAACCGGCCCAACGTCCGAACGCGGTTCGAGCGTGGTGCGCGAAGGCTCCCGTGTCGGGCCGCGCGACCGACATCTCGGCGAGCATGCGCATGATCACCACGACCAGCAGCGCCGTGACCCCGTACGAGACGAGAATCGCGGGGCCCGCGGTGGCGATTCCGGCACCGGAACCGACGAACAATCCGGCTCCGACCGCGCCTCCGATGCTGATCATCGTCATATGTCGGCCTTGCAAACTGCGACGCATGGTCGCGTCCGTCGACGGCTGTGTATTCATCGGACTCCCATCCAGTGAGCTCGAACTGCTTCTTTCTTTGGTATAAGGTCCGTACCAAAGACCTATGGTGAGTATCGAACATCACATCGACGGAACCTGTCAACAGGTGTCGAGGATGTTAACCGGACCGAAACGAAAGGCACTCACGTGACTACAAGCACCAGGACCGAGCACGACCTACTCGGCGACATCGAGGTCCCCATCGACGCGTACTGGGGTGCGCACACCGCGCGTGCGCTGATCAACTTCGACATCAGTGCGACGCCGATCTCTACCTTTCCGGATTTCGTCGACGCGCTGGTCACGGTGAAAGCTGCTGCTGCAGCGGCGAACCGAGACATCGGCTTGTTGGAACCCGCCGTCGCCGATGCGATCGTATCGGCATGTTCCCGGGTGCGTTCGGGAGAGTTTCACGATCAGTTCGTGGTCGACTCGATCCAAGGCGGTGCCGGTACGTCCACCAATATGAACACCAACGAGGTCATTGCGAACATTGCCCTGGAGTCACTGAACGAGATCAAGGGTTCCTACACGATCGTCAGCCCGCTCGATCACGTGAACCTAGGCCAGAGCACGAACGACGTATACCCCACGGCGATCAAGCTCGCACTCGACACCGGCATTCGGAACCTCAGCGAGACGTTGGCAGGTTTGCGAGAAGCATTCGCAGTCAAAGCAGTCGAGTTCGCGGACGTACTGAAGATCGGTCGAACTCAGCTGCAGGATGCAGTTCCGATGACCCTCGGTCAAGAGTTCGCTGCCTATGCGGTCACCCTGGCCGAGGATGAGGAGCGTCTCGAGGAGGCCCGCCTCTTGCTGCACGAGCTCAATCTCGGTGGAACGGCGATCGGGACAGCCCTCAATGCTCACCCCTTGTACCGGGAACGCGCACTGGCGGAGTTGAGGGTCGCGACTGGTATCGACACGCTTGTCGGCGCGCGGGATCTGATCGAAGCCACCCAGGACGTCGGAGTGTTCGTTCAACTCTCCGGGGTGCTCAAGAGGGTTGCGGTGAAGCTGTCGAAAATCTGTAACGATCTCAGGCTGCTGTCCTCGGGTCCGCAGGCGGGCTTGGGCGAAATCAATCTGCCACCGCGGCAGGCTGGTTCGTCGATCATGCCGGGCAAGGTGAACCCGGTGATTCCCGAGGTCGTCAATCAGATCGCGTACGAGGTGATCGGCTACGACGTGACGGTGACGCTCGCTGCAGAGGGAGGCCAGTTGCAGCTCAACGCATTCGAGCCGATCATCGCCAAGTCGCTGTTTGCCGGTCTCGATCACCTGGCCGCGGGAGTCCGGACATTGACCGTCCACTGTGTGCGGGGCATCACTGCGAACCGCGACCGGCTGGCGGCCATCGTGGCCGCCTCGGTCGGGCTGGTGACGGCACTGAATCCGGCGATCGGGTATGCATCGGCAACTGCGATTGCGCGCGATGCGCTGGCGAGTGGACGGCTGATTTCGGAGCTCGTCCTCGAACGCGGTCTGCTGGATGAGGAGCAATTGAACCGGCTGTTGTCCCCGGACCACCTCACCGGACGGCCCCCGGTAGCGCAGTCCGGCGTTGCCTCGTCGTAAGGGACGGCTGACCGCGGCGGACTGTCGCGCTCGCATCAGCGGGCGAGCGCGACAGTCCGCAGGAAGGTCACCGGATTCGGGCCGTTGTTGACGTACTGGTAGACGCGGTCACTGCGGAGGCGGCCGGACTCGCCGGCCGCAATGACGACCTCCATCGAGTCTGCTCGTACGGTCAGCTCACCGGTGAGCACGTGGAACAGTTCGATCGATCCGGGGGAGTCGGGGCGGCCGCCGTACTGGTCGCCGGATATCAGCGACCACAGCCACATATCGGCAACTCGGACACCAGGGGTGGACACCAGTAGATGTGCCGTGCTGCCCAGCTGCGAGGTCCAGACCAGTACGTGAGCGGACGCTGGAATCCGTTCCACTGCAATGTCACCGGGTACAGAGTCTCCGACCAGCTCGGTGAAGTCGGTGCCGAGGCTTCGGGCGATCCGGGTTACCGCCACCAAGCTCGGGTTGGCTTGCCCGTGTTCGATCTGAGTGAGAAGACGACGGCTCACATCGGACAGATCGGCAAGCTGCTGAACGGTAAGGGACTTCCTGGATCGGAGCACGCGTATGCGTGCTCCGATCTGCTGCAGGAACTCTCGGGTGAGTTCGCCGTCACCGCCACCGTCGTCTCCGGGGGTGGGGCCAGAAGGTGTCACGATCTCACACGGCGAACAGCTGGTCGATGTTCTGGAAAGCCCTGAACTCGAGTGCGTTTCCGGAGGGATCGAGGAAGAACATGGTCCACTGCTCGCCCGGCTCGCCTGCGAAGCGCACATAGGGTTCGATGACGAACTCGGTGCCTACGGCTTCGAGGCGGCCGGCGAGTTCCTTGAACTCGTCCACCTTCAGTACCAAACCGAAGTGTGGTACCGGCACCTCGTGCCCGTCGACCGGGTTGGTTCCTGCGACCGGCGAACGTGTGTCGGAGGAACCGTCGCCTACCTGGTGGGTAACGACCTGGTGTCCGCGAACGTTCCAGTCCGTCCATTTCTCGGCCGAGCGGCCGCGTGAGAATCCGAGCACGTCGCCGTAGAACTCTCTAGCGGCGTCGATGTTGTGGACCGGAATCGCAAGGTGGAAGGGAGGAATGGTGGTTTCGTTTGACATAGGTGCACTTGACTGCGCACATGATGCGCAGTCAAGTGCTCAGTCACGAACGCCTGCGGTCATGACACGTATTCTCGGAGAGCAGCGAGTGCGGGCGCATACGCGCCCTCGGCCATGGCGCGCGCCGCGTCCTCGGCCGAGCTGCCGTCCGTGGGATCGAACGTCGAACGCCATATAACCAGCGAGGACTTGGTGTCGCTGATCGGTATCACCTGCATCGAGCCGCGATAGTTCGCCACCGGTGCCGGAGCGCTGATGATGTCGTAGGTGAGGGTTCGAGTGCTGTCGTCGAGCCCCACCAGGCGCTCGCGGAACTCCCCGCCGTCGTTGAGCGTGAGCACGCGAACCGCGCCGATCTCGTAGTCGCCAGCGCCGTCGATGATTTCGCTTGTGCCGAAGTCCGGATGCCAGGCCGGCAGACCGTCGAACTGTCGGATGGTCTTCCACATGGTGTCGGCGTCGATCGGATACGCGACGCTCCAGAATGCCTCTGCCATTTCACTTCTCTTTCGATCGGATACTTGTGGATCACCAGGGCTGGCGGGTGGGCGAGACGACCAGGTCGTTGACGGTGACGTTCGCCGGCTGATCGAGCGCGTAGACCACCGCTGATGCGACAGCGTCCGGGGTGATGGCCACCGTGACCAGCTCGGCCGCAGCTTTGCGTCCTGCAGGGTCGGTGACCTTTTCGTGCCAACCGGTGTCGATGACACCCGGGCTGATTGCCGTCGCCCGAATCCCCTCGTGCACGCCGAGCTCCTTACGCAGGCTCTCGGTCATCGCGCCGACGAAGAACTTGGTAGCGCTGTACACCCCGGCACCCTCGCCGACCGCATGGCCGGCCACGGAGGCCATGTTGAGGATGTGTCCGGATTTGTTGTCGAGCATCGTCGGCAAGACTGCGTGGATGCTGTTGAGGTAGCCGCGAATGTTGACGTCCACCATGCGCATCCAGTCGTCCAGCGCTCGATCTTTCCAACTCGAGAAGAGCATGAGACCTGCGTTGTTCACCAGTATGTCTATGGTGCCGAACGTCGCGATCGCATGATCGGCGAGCCTCTCGACGGAGCGCGGATCGGTGACGTCGGTGACAACCGCGGTTGCCTTGCCGCCGTTGGCCTCGATGCCCGCCACGACGGCGTCCAGCCCGTCCTTGTCCAGTGCGCCGGCAACGATACGAGCACCCTGTGCCGCCAGCGCGGTGGCGGTCACGGCTCCGATTCCGGACGATGCGCCGGTGATGACGACTACTTTGTTGTCGAGGTAGCTCATGGAGTCTCCGATCCGTTCGAAAGTGTCTTTACCGACTCGACGTCTCGTCGAGGCGGCAGTGTGCGAGTCAGCTCTCGTACTGGTGGTAGACCTTCGCGATGACCTTCCAGGCCCCGTCCTGCTTGAGGAGGGTATGGAAGTCGGTGTAGTCGGCGCCGATGGCGTCGTTCTCCATGTCGACCTTCACCACTGCGGTGGTCGGCGTGATGCCGACGACGTCGATGCGGGTCACGATCTCCGGTGCCGTTCCGTTTTCGCGGACGAAGTCGTAGAGATTCGAGATCGGGCCTGCGAGGGCAACTCCGTTGGTGAAGCCGTACATGACGGCGTCGTCACTGAAAGCCTTGGCCACGTCGTCCGCACTGCCGACTCGAAGACCGTCGACGTACGTTTGCACTGTTGCGACGATTGCGTCGTATTCGGAGGTGGGAATGATCTTGATGTTGTTCGACACGATGGCTTCCATTCGGTTGGGCGGGTGGGCGTGACCCCGACTGTACGTGAAACAGTTTCATGTTTCACGTTTTGGGCAGATGGATTTGGGCGACGATCGCAGCCGTCGTACGTTCAGCAGATGACGCAAGGCTTCGTTCTCGGAGCGGATCGCCGGCTTTCGACGTGTGAAGGTACGACATGGCATTGACCGATCTCATGACCGCCGCCGTCGAGCGGGTGCACGTCGGTGCGCGGCAGGGTCCTCAGCAGGAACGCAGTCGCGTCAAAATGAATCGGTTGCTCGCTGCCACCTTCGACATTCTGGTCGAAGGTGGGCCCTCGGCGGTGACGACGACGGCAGTGGCCGCGCGCGCAGGAGTATCGACCGGCTGGCTGTACCGGTATTTCGACAGCCGCGAGGCACTCCTCGAGCAAGTGCTCGTCGAGGGTTTGCGCGATCTCGACAGAAGGCTCGACGAGATCGACTTCGACTTGGCCGGGTCGAACTGGCGGACAAAAGCGGCGCAGGGAATCGACGCACATATCGCGTTCTTCGGAGAATTGGTCTGGTTCAGGCAGGTCTGGTTCTCGTCGGAGTTCTCCGGGCGAATGATTCAAGCGAATCGAATTCACGACAACGAACTTGCTGCCTACCTCGCCTCCACCATCACCGAGGTTCGTTCCGACGCACCAGATGTACCGCTGAGCGTCATGACGACCTTCTTCATCGGCATGCTCGACAAGGGCGTGGATCTGGCCTATCGGGACGATCCGTTGCGTGGAAACACGGCCATTCTCTCGGAGATGAAGCGATCGAGTATCGACTATCTCGCAACGTTTCTCGCAGAACCCGGCTCCAGCACCTGACGGTCCGAGGGTCTGTCACCTAGTCCGTGTAGGCCGATATCGCCCGGCGTTCCTTCGCCGTCATTCCTCCCCAGACGCCATGGGGTTCGCCGTGGTCGATGGCGTAACTCAAACACTGTCGAGTCACCGGACAGAGCGCGCATATCGATTTGGCTTCCCGTTCCAGGAATCCGAGTGTCGGGCCACGTAAGCCCTGCGGTGCGAAGAAGCAGCCACTGGGCATATCGCGACACCGTGCCGACAACTGCCAATCCCAGTTCTGGGCGGTCGGCGCAGGAAGCTTTTTCTCGAGAATGTTCTTGTGCACAGGAAGTCCGATTCGAGACGCTGGAATGGATGACGCTCTCGGGTTCGGGGCAGTGCGGATCGGCCGCACTGCCCCGAACCCGTGGGTGGTTTCGCGGTGCCGAGTGCTCAGCACCGCAATGCTCAGTGGCGAAGGCCTCGTTCGCGCAGAATCGGCATGACCGTCTCGTTGAAGTGTTCCAGCTCGGGCTCGTAGTCGAGGAAGCCCATGATGGTCCCGTCCATGCCGGCCTCGGACAGTTCCTGGAACTGATCGGCTACCTGCTCCGGCGTACCGACGATGTTGATACCACCCCAACCCGCGATGAATCGCTCTTGGAACTTCTCGATCTGCGACGCGAACGACTGACTCTGCATACCGAGCGCGCTCATGACGTTTCGGGCACCGTTCCAATCACCCTCGTCGATGATGCGCTTGTGATCGGCCTGAGCCTCCTCTTCGGTATCGCGACACACCACGAGTGCATAGGTCATGACCTGGATCTTGCGGGCATATGCGTCGCGCGCTCGCGCCTTGATCTTGTCAGAGTGCTCCTTCATGCTCTCCAGGGAATCGAGAGCCGTGAGGTTGACATCGACGTACTTCGCCGAGAACTCCAGCCCTGCGGGCGATGTTCCGGCGTTGATCAGAGCGGGTCGCGGGCCGCACAGCGGCTTCGGGTACGCCTCGACTCCGTTGGCCTTGAAGTACTTTCCGTCGAAATCGAACTGGCCGTCCTTTGCCCATAGTTCCTCGACGAAGTCGAGCCATTCGCCGCCGTATTCGTAGCGGTCGTCGTGCTCGAGCTGCTTGCCTCCGAACATTTCCATCTCGGGCGGGAACCATCCCATCACGACATTGATTCCGTATCGACCGCCGGAGATGTGGTCGATCGTGGTGGCCATCTTCGCTGCTGCAATGGGGTGAATCGTAGGGACGTGGCTGGTGGTGAAGACCTGGATGTTCTCCGTGGCCTCGGCCAAACCGGCTGCCCAGGTGAAGGTTTCGTAGCACACGCCGTTGAAGTTGGTGTCACCGCCGAATCCGCGCCAGCGAGCCACGGGAACGATGGCCTCGAATCCGATCCGATCGGCGAGCTGTGCGATTCTCTTCTGCTGATCCCACGTCACTCGAAAACCGGTGGGAGCGTTGCTCATGACCATTCCGCCGCTGCAATTGAAAGCAAACAGTCCGAGCTTCATCTTCTGGTCGTTCATGATCGGCGTGGTTCCGATATCGACGGAGCCGACTCCGAATGTGTCGTCGCGGTGCATAGGAAGTGTCATGTCGAGACTCTGCTTTCGTTACTCGGAGGACCTGTGGTCCCGGTAACACTGAATGTAGAACTCGGTGATGTGCGTCACTATCCGCTGGCAGAAGCCGAGGCCCGTTTCGCGAACACTTCCTCGGAATCAGGCCAACGTCTTTCGGACTGTGTCCGAAGGGCTTTCGCCGAACTGCTTCTTGTAGAACGCGGAAAACCTACTCAGGTGCGAGAAACCCCAATAGGAGGCGACGTCGGTGATCGACTTGCGGCCGGCCGTGCTGACCAACTCGCCTCGGACCCGGTCGAGGCGCACCTTGCGCACGTATGCCATCGGTGGCATCCCGACGGTAGCCATGAAACCTTTCTGGAGGGCACGGGCGGACACACCGGCCATCTTTGCCATGGTAGCCATGGTGAGTTCGGACTCCGGTCGAGAATCGATGTGGTCGATGACATCTCGTACGCGACTGCGATTCGCCGGTTTGGTCGGAGTGGTCAGCTCGTGGGTGTACCGATGGGGCACTGCGAGCAGCGCCTGTGTCATCACGAAGGACTCCAGCTGACCGCGCGCCATGGGCGATGTGGCCAGTCCGCCTGGCCGTGCAAGTTCGGCGCGCAGAAAATTGACCGCAGACAAGAAGTTCTGGCCGGGCGTCGATGCGAGGTCGAATATCAGCTCGAAGTCGATCACGCCGTCGATCGGATGATTGAGGAGTGCAGCAAGGTGCTCGTCGAGTATTTGCCTCGGTAGCTTGATGGCGTACTGGATCGCTTCGGGACTCCACCGGACGGTGAAGTCGTGCATGGGTCCGAATGCGACTCCCGTTCGAAGCGCTTGACTGTGGCCCGATCGGCCGGCTTGGCTCACAGTCGACGCACCTCTGAGGGTGAGGTTGATGTGGTAGTTGTTCTCCATCGCAGGCACCAGCAGTTCTGCATCCGCGCCGTAGTTGAGGTGGCCGAGGGTGAGCTGATGCGACTGGAGGAAGTTGAGCTTGAAGTCCAGTGGGTATCCATCGCGCGATCGGAGCGTGTGCGGGATGTACACGCGGGTGATCAACGCCTGCGCCTCGTCGAGGTCGTGCGTCTTGATCAGACGAGACGCTGCCTTCGTTCCCGAAGGCAGGTAGAGGTCCGATCCGTTCATGACGACGAGATCGTCGTGGTGGGATGCATATCGATGAAGTCCTTTCTGCACCCTGACGGGGTGAATTCACCGCGTCGAATGAGCGTCTGCAGATCGGATTCAACCATTGATGTGACGACAGTCACTAGCCTGTGCGCGAACCGAGTGACCGCCCAACGAACGCGCAGTCTCCTCGAGCTCACGGGAGGCTGCCCTCGAACACCGTTCCTCGACCACAATCACAGACTTGCCTTCACCGCGCCGAAGCCGGCACAACGCCCGGCGAAGGATTTCTTTCGGCCGTCGTGGCTCGGGACAGTCGAGCGCGTCCACCGTCGCGAATGTGCGCGAGCAAACCGCCCGCAGTGAGTACTGCCCGTTCGCCCTCGGTGAGGTCGATATGCAGCGAAACCGGACCGACTCGGTCGGACACATCCACCTCGATGGTGTCCGAACCGGAGAGCAGCGCAGTGCGCAGACCGAGAATGGTCCAGTGCTGGCCGACCTCGAAAGATGCCGCCTCCCCGGTAATCACGAGTGGTGCAATACCTGCTGCGATGAGGTTACGGCGGTGGATACGGGCATAGCTTCGAGCTGCGACGACGCGGATTCCGAGGTATGCCGGAATGAGCGCCGCATGTTCGCGGGAGGATCCTTGGCCGTAGTTGTCGCCCGCAACGATGACGCCACCGCCCCACTCCTGTGCGCGGTCGTGGAAGTCGGGATCGTGCCGCCCGAACATGAACCGTGCGCAGAGGGCGATGTTGGACCACACCGACATGGCGATCGCGCCGTCGGGAGCCATGTCGCCGGTTGATACGTCGTCGCCGACCGTGATGAGCACCCGTGCCAGAAGGTCGTCGGAAATCGGTTCGGGAAACGTCGGTGGCACCAAGTTCGGTCCGCGTTCGATGGCAACGGCGGCTCGCGCGACGTCGGGAAGCCGCCCGGTGATCAGCGTGTCGTGCAGCGCTGTATCGGCCTTCCCGGCGGGCCGAATGTCGATGGGAGATCGCAGGGACGGGTCGGTGATTCTTCCGGACAGGGCACTGGCGGCCGCAGTCGACGGGCTGCACAAGTACACCTCGTCTTCGGCGGTGCCGCTGCGGCCGGGGAAGTTGCGGTTGAACGTTCGCAGCGACGCCGCGCCCTGCAGTGGTGCCTGCCCGATGCCGACGCAAGGCCCACAGACAGGTTCCAACATGCGTGCGCCGGCCTGCATCAGATCGTTGTACACACCGGACTCGATGATCGTCCGCAGAATTTGCCGCGATCCTGGGGTCACCGTCAACTGCACCCGCGGATGGACGGTACGGCCGCGCAATGCTGCCGCCACGGTCGCGAGATCGTCGTAGGAGCTGTTGACCGAGGAACCCACGCAGATCTGAGAGATGGGCGTGTCCGGAAGCTCTGCCACCGGAAGCACGTTTCCGGGCGAATGGGGCACAGCCACGAGCGGAACCAACTCGGCCAGGTCGATGGTGATCGTCTCGTCGTAGGAGGCCCCGGGATCTGCGGCGAGCGGCTCGAAGTCCTCTTCGCGTTGCTGTTGAACGAGCCACTGTCGAGTCTGCTGATCAGAGGGGAAAATGGCTGTGGTGGCACCCGTTTCGATGATCATGTTCGCGATGGTGGCGCGCCCGGTGGTGGACAGGTTCTCCAATGCCGGTCCGTAGAACTCGAAGACCGCGCCGCGACCGCCACGAACTCCGTAGCGCCGAAGGATGTCGAGCACGATGTCCTTGGGCTCGACCGCGGGTGCCAATTCTCCGGTCAGTTCGACTCCGATGACACGAGGACAAGGAAAGTCGAATCCGTAGCCGCCCATGGCGACGGCGACCTCCAGACCGCCCGCGCCGGTGGCGAACATCCCGACGGCACCCGCAGTGGACGTATGGGAGTCCGCGCCCAGGACGAGCTCGCCGGGCTTGGTGAACCGTTCCAGGTGGATGTAGTGCGAGATCCCGTGTCCGGCCGGTGAGTACCGGAGGCCGAACTTGTCGCAGAAGGTTCGCAGATAGCGGTGGTCCTGCATGTTCTTGTCGTCGATCTGCAACACATTGTGGTCCACGTACATCACCGCAAGTGGAACCTGGACCGAGTCGATGCCGAGTTCCTCGAACTGCATGGCGGCCATCGTTCCGGTGGCATCCTCGAGGAGAATCTGATCCGCACGGACCGTGATGTCGGAGCCTGGCGTCAAATCGCCCGCGACCACATGGTTCCGCAGGATTTTGTACGTGAGATTGTCAGGCATCGCTTCTGCTTCTTTCCAGGGGTTCGTCACGAGGCTCGCTCATCTCACCGGCAGTGCGCACGGAAGGTCGAGCAGATGACCCATTCGGTCTCGCTTCGTCACGAGATAGGTCATGTTGTCGCTGGTGACATTCGACGGTAGATCGACTCGCTCGACAACCCGAATCCCGTTGGATTCGACAGTGTCGACCTTGTCAGGGTTGTTGGTGACCAATCGAATTCGATCGACAGCGAGGTCTCTCAAGATTTCGGCGGCCACGCTGTAGTCGCGACTGTCGACCGGAAGGCCGAGCCGAAGATTGGCGTCGACGGTGTCGCAACCGTTCTCCTGCAGCGCATACGCGGACAGTTTGCTACCCAAACCGATTCCGCGGCCCTCGTGGCCGCGCATGTAGATCAGCACTCCGGCACCGGCCTCGACGATGGCGGCCAGTGCGGCATCGAGCTGAGAGCCGCAGTCGCAGCGTCTGGAGCGGAAGAGATCACCGGTCAGGCACTCACTGTGTACCCGGGTCAGCACGCCTCGGTCTCGAGCGCGGGCGTCTGTGATGTCTCCGTGCGTCAGGACCAGGTGCTCCACTCCTTCTGCGGTGCAGAGATAAGACCTGGCTTGGAACAGGCCGAAGTCCGTCGGTAGCTGGGCCGGCCCGCTGAAGGTCACGATCTTCTCGGTGCTTCGTCGATAGTCGACGAGTGCTGCCACGGTGATCATCGGGATCTCGTGCGTGGCGGCGAATTCCGTCAGAGTGGCACCGGACATGGGAATGCCGTCGTCCGATACCAATTCGGTGATCACAGCCACCTCGCGTTTGCCCGCCATCTTCATCAGGTCGATTGCCGCCTCGGTGTGGCCCTCGCGTTCGAGCACACCGCCACGCCTGGCCCGGAGGGGAAATATGTGTCCGGGTCGGCGTAGATCCGACGGCTGTGTCGCTGCCGCTGCGAGTGCCCGAACAGTGTTCGTCCGGTCGGCCGCCGAGATTCCGGTGCCTGCAGCGACCGCGTCGACAGACACGGTGAACGCGGTTGCGTGGTTGTCGGTATTGATCTGGACCATTGGGGCGAGATCGAGGTCGTCGGCGATCGAGTCGGACATCGGTGTGCACACGATTCCGCTGCCGTGACGAAGAAAGAACACCATCATCTCTACGTCGATATCCTGCGCGGCGGCGATGAGATCGCCCTCGTTCTCGCGGGATTCGTCGTCTGCGACGAGGACCATTCGGCCCTGCTGCAGTGCGTGCAGTGCCCGAGCGATTGCGGTGGGTGGCGTCATCTCGTGCTCCATCGTTGGACTGGGTAGAGGCGCCGGGGGAGCGCCCGCTCGATCTTCGGATTCATGGTGGGAGTGGTCCGGCTGTCGTCAACGTGGTGCGTCGTCGGTGACGGCGGGTTGGGCCAGGTGGTATTTGCCGCGGTAGTACAGAAGTGGACTCTTGGCCGGTGCCGCTCCCAAGTCGGTCACCTGCGCTGCGACGATGGTGTGATCACCGCCGTCGTACTCGGCCCACAGTCGGCATTCGGCCCAGGCCAGCGCGCCGTCGAGCAGGGGTGAGCCCGCTGGTGCCGGTTGCCACTGCACTCCTGCGAATTTGTCTGTGCCCGAACGGGAAAAGGCGGCACTGGCGGCAATGTGGTCGTCGGCGAGAACGTTGACTGCGAACACCCCTACCTGGCGGATGGCCGGCCACGTCGTCGACGATCTCGCCGGGCTGAAGGAGACGAGGGCCGGATCGATCGACAGTGATGCAAACGACTGGCACGTGAAACCGATTGGGCCAGAATTGGTTCGAGCTGTAATAACGGTGATGCCCGAGCAGAAATGACCGAGGACATCACGCATCTGCTCCGAAACACTCTCGGTGGTCGTCTGATTCATGCCACTTCCTCAACATCGATTTCGGGGGTGCAGCAGACGTTAAGGGTTTGTGACTGCCGTCACTATCCGCGCAGCGTCTCGACTAGCCATCGGGCACGGTGTTCGGGGTCGTGCCAGCGAAAAGCCGAGATCGGAGCGAGTGCTTGGTCAGGGTTCGGCGAACGGCTACCGGTGTCCAGTAGCGGCTATCGCGAGGGTGGCCGCCTGCATATCGTCGTCCGCAGAGTGACGGACACCACAACGAACGTGTGCAGGAAGCGAGCCATGACAAAGTCCAGAGCCGAATCCCGGCCGACAACCACCGACGATCTCGAGAACTTCAAGATGTACATCGGCGGCAAGTTCGTCGATGCAGAAACGGGACGAACATTCACGACGGAAAATCCGTATCTCGGCGAGCCATGGGCCAGGGTGCCGGACTGCGCCGCTGCCGATGTCGACGCGGCGGTGGCGAGTGCACGCAAGGCATTCGCCGGCGAGTGGGGCTCGACGACGGGTTTCGAGCGGGCCCGCCTCCTACGCAGACTGGGAGATCTGATCGGCGAAAATGCCGAGCGACTCGCACGCCTCGAGGTTCGAGACAACGGCAAGTTGTATCGCGAAATGATCGGTCAGGCGCAGTACCTACCGCAGTGGTACTACTACTACGCAGGCTTGGCAGACAAAGTGGAAGGGCGAGCGATTCCCTCTGACCGCCCCAACTTTCTCGTCTACACCCGCCGCGAACCCGTCGGGGTGGTAGCGGCGATCACTCCGTGGAACTCTCCGCTGTTGCTGTTGACGTTCAAGCTCGCCGTTGGATTGGCGGCAGGATGCACATTCGTCATCAAACCGTCCGAACACTCGCCGGCGTCGACGCTGGCTCTGGCGGAAATTATCGACCAGGTGGGCTTCCCCGCCGGGACCGTCAATATCGTCACCGGACTCGATCGATCCGTCGGTGAGCACTTGGCCTCGCACAGAGGCGTCGACAAGGTTGCCTTCACCGGATCGACCGAGACGGGCCGGGCAGTTGCCCGCGCTGCCGTGGGAAACTTGAACAAGGTCACCCTCGAGCTCGGTGGCAAGTCGCCTCAAATCGTCTTCCCCGACGCCGATTTGGCCGCCGCAGCAAACGGATTGGTCGCAGGTGTCTTCGCGGCGACAGGGCAGACGTGTATGGCCGGCTCGAGGCTCATCGTCCACCAGGATGTGCACGACGAGTTGATCGGCCTCGTTGCCGAACGCGCGGCAGCCATCAAACTGGGTGATCCCAATGACGAGGCCACCGAGATGGGTCCCGTTGCGAACCGTCCGCAGTACGAGAAGGTTTTATCCTACTTGCAGAAAGCCAAGGACGAGGGTGCCACGGTTGCCAGCGGCGGTGTGGCAAGTGCCGAGCTCGGCGGCCTCTTCATCGAACCGACCGTGTTCACCGGTGTCACCGCCGAATCCACGATCGTGCGGGAAGAGGTCTTCGGGCCGGTACTCGCGGCGTATACGTTCTCCACGGAGGAAGAGGCGTTGGCATTGGCGAACGACAGTCAGTTCGGACTTGCCGGCGCAATTTGGACCAAGGACGTCCATCGGGCGCACCGGGTTGCGGCCAAGCTTCGCGCTGGAAGCATTTGGATCAATGCCTACCGGGTGGTGGCGCCGAACGTTCCCTTCGGCGGCTTCGGCGACAGTGGTCTCGGACGCGAGAACGGCATCGATGCAGTGAACGAGTACACCGAAAGCAAGTCGATCTGGGTCGAGCTGTCCGGTCAGACGAGGGATCCGTTCAAGTTGGGATGATCGTCGGCTTCCGTTGGTCTGCAGAGGCTTTCGGTGGTAACGCAACCGTAACTTCACTTTCACGACGAAAGTGCTTCCCAAAGTCCACTTCACGACTTAAAGTGAAACTTGAAAAAGTTTCATCAACTACGGAGGAATTCGATGACCACTGCATCCACCAAAAATGTCAAGATCGTGCCGACCGCGGACTACGACGAGATCGTCTCTGTCGTGGCCCATTACGAGAACGGCCTCGAGGCCGGAAACTGGGACACCATCACGAAGGCGTTCGACGATGACGCAATCATGTACGGATATACCGGAGACGATCTGACCTCCGGCACGTACAAAAATCTGGAAGCGTATGTCCAGCAGTTCGGTGCCGCGCCCAACGGGCACACCCGCGTGGACATCCTCGGTATCACCCCGACCTCTGCCGTCGTCCGTATCGACATGGAAGGTGCCGCCGACGGCACCAGTTACACCGACTTCCACACCCTGCTCAAGAAGGACGGTCGGTGGACGATCATCGCCAAGGTCTTTCATCAGTACGAGGGCTGAAGGATTCTCGTCCGTCTCGATGTCTTTCGATTTCACGAAATAGGTGAGCTTCTGAATCAGGCTGGGACAGAGTGGAGTTCGGTCGCATAATGAAATATTTTTGATCCCTCTCGAAGGAGCAAGTATGTCGATGAAAGCACTCGTGATGCCCCGGGTAGGCGAAGTCGCCGTCGCGGACAAACCGATTCCGGAGCCCGGCCCGGACGATGTCATCGTTCGCACGACAGCAGCATTGGTGTGTACGTCCGACGTGCACACCGTGAACGGTGGAATGCAGGTACAGGACGGCGTCACACTCGGTCACGAGTCCGTCGGCGTCATCGCGGCCATCGGATCCAATATCGATGGATTTCACGAGGGGCAGCGCGTCGCAGCACCTGCGGTGACTCCCTGCTGGGAATGTCGCTACTGCCAAACCGGGTTCTCGTCGCAGTGTCAGGGTCTTCTCGGCGGCTACCGCTACACCGCACAGGTGGACGGGAACATGAGTGAGTACTTCGTCGTCCCCAAAGCCAGAGGGAATCTTGCACCGATTCCCGATGGCGTTTCCGACGAGATGGCCGTCTATGCCTGCGACATGCTCTCCACCGGATTCTCGGGAGCGGAGAAATCGTATCTGCGGCTGGGCGATACGGTGGCCATCTTCGCCATGGGCCCCGTCGGCCTGTCTGCGACCATCGGTGCCGCCTTGCTCGGTGCGAGTCGAATCTTCGCGGTGGAGACCAGGCCCGACCGCCAGAAACTGGCCCTGTCCTTCGGCGCGACCGACATCATCGACTTCGCCGCCGGCGATCCGGTGGACCAAATCCGTGCCGCGACCGACGGCGAAGGCGTTGATGCCGCGATCGAGGCTTTCGGCTACCCGCAAACGTGGGAAGCCTGCATCAGAGTGACGAAACCCGGCGGCCGAGTCTCGAACGTGGGCTACCACGGCGACAGTGACGAGCCGCTACACATCCCACTCGACGCATACGGACTGGGGATGGCCGACAAGTCCATCTACGGCGGGTTGTGCCCCGGCGGGAACGATCGGATGCAGCGAATCTTCGCGCTCATGGCCGCGGGTCGATTCGATCCGACGTCGATGACAACACACCGCTTCGGCTTCGACCAGGTCGAGCGCGCCTTCCGCATGATGCAGACCAAAGAAGACGGAATCATCAAGCCGCTCATCACCTTCTGAATGCAGCGACTACCGTTACCGATGGCCGGACGACTTGATTCGGGTCGACCGGCCATCGGTGTCTGTGGCCCCGTCGAACACAGTGGAAGATTCAGCCGAGTGGCGAGGATCCGGATGCGATTCGGACGATCTCTACGGCAGGTAGGTAGCGAGATATTGGACTGTGGCCCGCTGGATCTCGGCGAGCACTTCCGCGTCCGCGTGGTCCATACTGTCTCGAAAGGCGAGATCGACACCTTTGTCGAGCATTCCGACGAAGACACTCATCACGGTGTGGAGTGAGACCTCGGGCGCGTGTGCGCGAGTGTGCGTTACCGTACCGGCGAGCCAGGCTGCCAATGCATCATCGTGCATACGGTTGACCTGAAGCATGCGTCCCGAGAACTCGCCCGAGAACCAGATTGCTCGAAACGAGGCGTCGGAACCGAAATAGTCCAAACAGGCCTTGATGCCCGCCTCTGCGTTGGGCTTCCACTTTCGTCCCGCGAGGCTCATCCCTGCATCGGCCATCGCGTTGTCCAGGCCCCGGAGGCAACCGACCAGGATTTCTTCCAGCAAAGCTTCTCGGCTCTCGAAGTAGTGGTAAAGCCAACCGACCGAGATCCCTGCAGCAGCGGCCACATTGGTGGTGGTGACGGCGCCGGGTCCGCCCGCCTCGAGGAGATCCCGGGCCACATCGAGCACGCGGGCAAGTTTGTCCTGGCTTCGTCGTTGAAGAGCCACCTTGTGGACACCGAAAGAGACGGCGAGATCATCCATGATGGTGCGCAGAGACGCCGTTCGGTCGACGCTGGACTCAGGCACTGGTTCATCCTATGGAAACACCCCGGCACGTGAACGTGCCGGGGTGTTTCGACGATTCGGTCCGACCTTCAGGAGCCAGGTTGGATCCAGCCACCGGAAGTGACCGATTCGGTCATGGCATCGAGTACGTGGGCGCTGCGTACTGCGTCTCGTAGCGTCGCACCGTGGGGCTTTCCTTCGGCGATGGACTTGAAGAAGCGCATTGCCTCGATGACCTTGAGGTCGTCGTACCCCATCGAGGACGCCGAACCGGGTTGGAATGCGCCGTACTCTCCGTGCGAAGGTCCGACGTAGACGGTCGATGCGGGTTGATCCTGGTATCGGTCACCTGTGCTGAGGGATAGTTCGCCCAGTCGGCGGAAGTCCCAGGACACAGCACCTTTCGTGCCGTGGATCTCGAATCCGTACGCGTTCTGATCGCCGACGGCCACGCGGCTGGCCTCCAGAACGACGCGCGCTCCGCTGTGCAGGCGGAGTTGGCTGCTGACGAAGTCCTCGTTCTCGACGGCCCCGCGTTCACCCCCGGCTGCGAGAGCGTGTCCGGTGGTGGAGCCGTTCGGCTTCGTTCGCTCGGGAACGAAGATCGCGGTGTCTGCCACCAGCGACTCGATGTCGCCCAGGAGGTAATAGACCAGATCGGCTCCGTGCGAGGCGAGATCGCCGAGTACGCCGTTACCGCCGCGGGCCCGCTCGAAGCGCCAGCTCAGCGCCCCGTCGGGATGTGCTGCGTAGTCGCTGAAGAATCGGAACCGGGCATGGGTGATGGTTCCGAGCTCGCCGGATTCGATGAGGGCCTTGGCTTCCTCGACCGCCGGAGCGTTGCGATAATTGAAGCCGACGGCCGTCTGTACCCCCGCCTTGTCGGCAGCGCGCGCAACTGCGCGTGCGTCGTCGGCGGAGAGACCGACCGGCTTCTCGATCCAGATGTGCTTTCCCGCTTCGACCATCGCGGTTCCGATGGTGCGATGCAGGAAGTTGGGCGCGGTGATCGAGACGGCCTCGATCGTCGGGTCGGATTGGATCTCGTGCCAATCGGTGGTCGCCGCCGCGAAGCCGAACTGATCGGCAGCGTCGTCCGCTCGGCCTTCGAGCTCGTCCGCGACCATCGCCAACTCCGGGCGCAGGCCCAGGTCTGGATAGTGTTGATTCAGACGAGAATACGCCTGGGTGTGCACCCGTCCCATCCATCCGAAACCAGCTACTCCGACACGAACAGACCGAGTCGATCGCACAACGAAACTCCTTTTCGAAAATGTGCGGGCCGGTCCGATCGGACCGGCCCGATACAGCATGTGGGTAGCGGACCCGAATTACCGCCGAAGTTCGTGGGTGAGGGTGTCGAGTTCGTCGCCGCCCGCCATTTCCTTCGTGAGGTCGTCGAGCGAGATGTCCTCGTAGCTGCAGTCGAGCTTCTGGCGTCCACGGTTGAGGAGGACGAAGTGATCGCCGACCATGTACGCGTGGTGTGGATTGTGGGTGATGAAGACGACGCCGAAGCCCTGTTCCTTGGCTGCGGAGATGTAGCGCAGCACCATTCCCGACTGCTTGACGCCCAGGGCTGCGGTCGGCTCGTCCAGGATCAACACTCGTGCGCCGAAGAAGATGGCGCGGGCGATGGCCACGCATTGGCGTTGGCCACCGGACAACGATCCGATAGGGGCGTCGACGTCCGGAAGATCGATACCCATCTTGTGAAGTTCTTCGATGGTCGTTGCGCGCATCGCGTGAGTGTCGAGGGACTTGAGGATTTTTCCCTTACTCAGTTCCTGGCCCAGAAAGAAGTTGCGCCACACCGGCATCAGGGAGACGACCGCGAGATCCTGGTAGACCGTGGCAATGCCCTTGTTCAGTGCGTCTTTCGGGGAATCGAAGGTGATGGGCGTGCCGTCGACGAGCAGTTCGCCCTCCGACTGCTGATGCAAGCCGGCCATGATCTTGATGAGGGTGGACTTGCCCGCGCCGTTGTCGCCGAGGACACCGGTGACCTCGCCGGCTCCGACTCGTAAGTTGATGCCCTGCAACGCAATGATGTTGCCGTAGCTCTTACCGACGTCTTTGAGTTCGATCAGGGGAGTCTTACCCCCGCCGTGGGGTGCGGGGTCGATCGGGGTTTCAGCATGTACGGTCATGGGTCACCTTTTCGCTGCATAGGTGCGGAAGGAGTTGTTGGCGATAACGGCGAACAGCAGCATCGCGCCGAGGAAGAACTTGAACCAGTCCGGATTCCAGCCGGCGTAGACGATGCCTTGATTGGCCATTCCGAAGATGAACGCGCCGATGAACGCGCCGATCGCCGTGCCGAATCCACCGGTGAGCAAGCACCCGCCGATGACGGCGGCAATGATGTAGAGGAACTCGTTGCCGACACCCTGGCCGGACTGAACGGTGTTGAACGCGAACAGGAGGTGCATCCCGACGAACCACGCGCAGAAACCGACGAACATGAACAAGCCGATCTTGACTTTCGTGACCGGGACGCCAATAGCGCGCGCGGAGTCCTGGTTACCGCCCACCGCGAAGATCCAGTTGCCGATACGGGTCTTCACGAGAACCCATGTCGCGATCAAGGTGAACAGGATCCACCACACGACCGTGACGCGAATCGACACCCCACCGATCACGAACGCGGACGCGAACACCCTCTTCGCGGAATCGAACCCGTCCATGTCGGAGATCGATTGGGTGGCAACCTGACCGGTGACGAGCTTGGTGACTGCAAGGTTGATGCCGGTGAGCATCAGGAACGAGGCAAGGGTGATCAGGAACGACGGGATTTTCGTCTTCATCACCAAGTAGCCGTTGAGGAAGCCCACCACCAGGGCGAGCACCAGAGCGAGCGCAGATCCCAGCCAGACGTTGAGGTGCAGGTTGTACGCGATCATCGAGGCCATGATCGATGAAAACGTCACTGCTACACCGGTGGAGAGGTCGAATTCGCCGCCGATCATCAGCAGCGAGACGCCGATCGCCATGATGCCGATCGTGGAGGACGCGTAGAGCACCGTGGCGAGAGCCTCGGGCGAACGGAAGGGCGGTGCGACGATGCAGAAGAAGACGAAGATGATGATCGCGCCGAACAGGGCGCCGATCTCTGGACGAATCAGCAACCGCTGCAACGGTTTCTGCTTCTTCACTCGCTCGTCTGCAACCACGGTGTGTTTGGACAGATCCAGATCGGCCTGTGTGGACATGAAATGTTCCTTCCGTGCTGGTACGACGCTCACCGGCAGCGTAATCGCGTGCCGGTGAGCGTCGGGTTCAGCGAGTTCCGTTCGTGGCGTACTCGGCGATGGCGTCGATGTTGGTCTCGTCGATGAACGCGGGGCCGGTCAGGACCGGGGTGCCGCCACCGATGGTGTTGCCGTTGTTGATATAGAGCCACAGCGCATCGACAGCCAGGTATCCCTGGAGGTACGGCTGCTGGTCGATCGCCCAGGCAACGTCCCCGGACTTGATCGCATCGACGAGTGCGGCGTTGGTGTCGAAGGTGACGACCGTGGCGTTGCTGCCGGCGTTGGCTTTCGACTGCACAGCGGTCAACGCGATCGGCGCGCCGAGAGCGACGATGTGATCGATTGTGGGGTCCTGCTGCAGCTTGGCGGTGATCGTCGCCTCGACCGAGGGCATGTCCTTGCTGTTGACGTTCAGGATCTCGGTGCCGCCACCGGTGAAGCCCTGCTTCACACCGGCGCAGCGAGACTCCAGCGCAACCTGACCCTGCTCTTGGATGATGCACAGCGTCTTCTTGGCGCCGTCCGCTGTCAGGCGGGCACCGGCAGCCTGTCCGGCGATGGTCTCGTCCTGACCGAAGTACTGCTGAACTCCCATGTCCTTCCAGGAGTCGAAGCCGGAGTTGAACGCGGTCACCGGGATGCCGGCTGCGGTCGCGGCATCGACGGCGGGACCCATCGCGTCGGGCTTGGCCAGGGTGACCGCGATTCCGTCGACCTTCGAGTCGATTGCGGTCTGGATGAGATTGGCCTGGTTGGGAGCCTCGGGGTCCGAGGAGTAGCGAAGTTCGATGTTGTCCTTCGCCGCTGCCGCTTCGGCACCCTTGCGGATCAAGTCCCAGAACGTATCTCCCGGGACCTCGTGGGTGATCATTGCGATCGTCGCCTTCGGGGTGTCCGCAGTTCCCGCGCCGCTGCCGGTGTCGGACGTGTCCGCGGCACCACCCGAACTCGAGCACGCAACCACCGAGGCGGCCAGCGCTACTCCCATGGTGATCGCCAGCGCAGAGCGCCCCGCATTCTTGCGGGACCGACTCGAGATCGGGACCTGTCGAAACGTCATTGAAATTCCTTCCGGATGACCACGCGACCCGCCGATGACGGATCTGACTGCCGTGCCTAGAGAGATGTAATACCCGTCACACTCAAATGTCAATAGTTTGTCCAGACATTAGAACTGCAAAGGGGTCACGACGCGGCCGATCACGCTCTGAACTCGATCCCCAGCTGACGTCTGATCTCATCGAGAGTGTGCAACGTCGAGATTGCATCATTCAATGTGTGACAGGGGCTTTCGAGCTCACCGCCGGTGATTCGACGGGCCGCCTCGGCGGCCTCGAAAGCCAGGCCCGCGGGGTATCCGGAGATCTCGTCCACGAACCGGGCTGTTCGCCCATCTCGGAGAGAGACCGTGAAGTCTCCCGGTCGATAGAAAACGCCGTCCGTGCACAGCATTCCTGCGGTGCCACTCAGCGTGCCGCGGCTGGGAGTGTCGGCCAGGATGGTGGTGTTCACGACGGCGTGCGCACCCGTCGGCGACTGGAGAATCGCTGAGATCTGACCGTTCAACTCCGGATTCGCCTGCTGGCCAACCGCGGTCACGCTCACCGGCTTTCCCAGTGCCCTCTGAGCGAAATAGACCGTGTAAGTCCCCAGATCCAGCAGCGGCCCCCCGGCGAGGGCCGGGTCGTAGATGCGGTGATCGGTGTCGAAGTGCTCGCCATGATCTGCCAATACTGTGCCGATGTCGCCGAGCACGCCGTCCGCGAGGATTTGTTCGATCACGTCGAATTTCGGTAGGAAAGCGGACCACAGCGCCTCCATTGCAAAAAGTCCCTTTGCCTGTGCCAGCTCGGCGATCGCGCGTCCCTGGTCGGCGTCGAGGGCGAGCGGCTTCTCGACGACGACGTGCTTTCCGGCATTCAGTGCCAGCGTCGCGTGCTCGAAGTGTGCGGTGTGCGGCGTCGCGATGTAGACCACGTCGACGTCGGGCGCCGCGACGAGGTCGTCGTAGCTGTTGTATACGGCCGGAATCTTCCAGTCCGACGCGAACCGTGTACCGCGCTGGGAATTTCTCGACGCGACAGCGCTGATGTGCTGAGACGTGCAGGTGCGCAACGCCTCTACGAATCGCTCCGCTATCCATCCGGGTCCGAGTATTCCCCACCTGAGGGGCGGAGCGTCACTGGGTGCCGGAACGCGAGAGGACGGAAGTATCAGGGCTTTCGTGGACGCAGTCATGCGCGAGACCCTAGTATCACTCGAGGTCCGAATGTCTGGACATTCGAATAATTTCCGACAATGCGAGTGAGGTCTTGTGAACGTACGAGTGGGTGTCATCGGTGCGGGAGTGATGGGCGCAGACCATATCCGGAACCTGCACGCGGCGGTGTCGGGCGCGGAGGTCATCGCGGTGGCAGACGTCGACGCTGACCGTGCCTACCGCATCGCCGCCGAGGTCGGTGCCGAGGGCTTCACCGACCCGTACGCTTTGATCTCGAGTCCCTCTGTCGACGCAGTCGTCATTGCCTCGCACGATTCCACCCACGCCGATCTTGTGCTGGCGTGCCTCGAGGCGGGCACACCGGTTCTCTGCGAGAAGCCGCTGGCGTTGACCGTCGACGAGTGCCGTCGCGTGGTGCATGCGCACGACGCTGCGACCTCGGAAATCGAGTTACCCTTGCTGACCGTGGGTTTCATGCGTCGCTTCGACCCGGGATACGTCGAATTGAAGCGCACGGTCACCTCACGCGCGATCGGCGAACCGTTGATCGTGCACTGTTCGAGTCGGACCGTGACCTCGGGGCCCGGCGGCGACTCCGAGGCCAGCATCACCGGTTCGGCGATCCATGAACTCGACATCGTCCCGTGGTTGCTCGACTCCCCGGTCCTCGAGGTCAGCTGGCAGACCACCCGCGCAAGCACGCGGATCGGCCACCGCCGCGATCCCCAGTTCATGCTCTTGCGGACCGAGGACGGCGTTCTGACGACCGTGGAACTGTTCCTCAATGCCGGCTACGGCTACGACATCCGCTGCGAGGTGATCGGGGAAGACGGTGCGAGCAGACTGGTGGAGCCGGTGCGCACTGTCACCGATCACGCTCTCGCACATAGCTACTCGTACTCGAAAGATTGGGTACCACGCTTCGCCGACGCCTATCGCCTGCAGCTTCAGGAGTGGGTCGACGCCATCGCCGGCGGACGTCCGTCCACCTTGGCTTCGGCAGAAGACGGACTACGGGCAAGTGTCGTCGCGCAGGCGTTGATCACCTCGATGCACGAGGGCGGCCGCACGGTAACGATCGACTCGTCTGCCTAGTACGGCGCTGCCGGGTTGGCTGCCATGACGACGAACGGGCACTGGAACCGCTGCTCGATCAGCGATCGACCAATGTGGTGTCGAAGTAGTACCGCGATGCCCGGTAAGCGTGCGATCCGAATTCGACAACCTGCCCGGAATCGTCGAATGCAGTTCGGTGCATCGTGAGCAGGGGAGCCCGGAGCTTCTCGTCCAGCAGCGCTGCCTCTTCGCGATCGGCTGCCCGTGCGCCGATGCGCTGGCGGGCAAGCCTGATGTGCACGCCGCGCGTTCGAAGCGAGGAATACAGGCCTTGAGTCTCGAGTTCGTCGGGCTCCGGCGCGATGTCGAACGGCAGGTAGTTGGTCATCAAGGCAAGAGGTTCGCCGTTCGTGCTGCGGAGCCTGCGAATGGTGACGACGTCGGTCCCGTCCGAGATGTTCAGTTCTCGAGCGACCTCGTCGTCGGGCGGACCTACCTGGTAGTCGAGAAGACGGGTCGTCGGGTTCTGTCCGGCACGGGCGAGGTCGTCGAACAGACTGGTGAGCTCGACCGGTCTGTGGACCGGGCTCCGTACCACCTGGGTGCCGACGCCGCGCTTGCGTACGAGCAGCCCTTTGTCGACCAGTTCTTGAATGGCCCGACGAGTAGTGGGCCGCGACAAGCTCAACCTCTTTGCGAGTGCGAGCTCATTCTCGAAACGCTCACCCGGGGCGAGCCTTCCACTGAGAATCGCGCCTTCGATCGTTTGCGCCAGTTGAAAGTAGAGGGGGACCGGACTCGAGCGGTTGAGCTCGACAGGAATTGTCGCGGCCACATTCGATGCCGCTGTGAGCTGCGTGCCCGCGGGTACGTTCGACGCCGTCATTCTTCTCTTCCGTCTGTCGAGGGCACCCGCTGTGCCCGGCTTGTACGAAGTGTAAGCGATCGCTAACATCATCTTGACTGGAAGTAAGAATGTCAGGACAAACTATTGACATCTGCTTGTGAACTGGCGCACAGTGGTCCCATTGCTTCGTCAGTGGACGTCACTGACAACCGAGTACCCTCTCACCCTTTGGAGTCGATCTTGACAACCTCAGCCGATGCCGGCACCACGGCCTTCGACGTCCTCGCCATCGGGCGCAGCGGCGTCGACATCTACCCCTTGCAAACCGGTGTCGGCCTGGAAGACGTCGACACGTTCGGGAAGTTCCTCGGTGGCAGCGCCGCGAACGTCGCGGTTGCTGCAGCGCGCTTGGGAGAACGGACTGCTCTCATCTCCGGCGTCGGCAACGATCCATTCGGGCGCTACGTCTCGGCCGAACTCGCCCGCCTCGGAGTGGACAACCGCTTCGTGGTCACCGACGGCCAGTTTGCAACTCCGGTGACGTTCTGCGAGATCTTTCCGCCGGACGATTTTCCGCTCTACTTCTATCGCAAGCCCTCGGCGCCTGACTTGCAGATCCGCCCGGAGGACCTCGACCTCGACGCAGTCCGAAATGCGCGCCTTTATTGGTCCACTGTCACGGGCCTGTCCGAGGAGCCGAGCCGTAGTGCTCATTTCGCGGCATGGGAAGTACGCGACCGCGCGCCACTGACGGTTCTGGATCTGGACTACCGGCCGATGTTCTGGGAATCGGCCGCGGCGGCCACCGAGCAGGTGCGCAAGGCGCTCGGGCACGTCACTGTTGCAGTCGGCAACAAGGAAGAGTGCCAGGTCGCTGTTGGCGAGACCGACCCGCACAAGGCTGCGGACGCACTCCTCGATCTCGGTGTCTCCCTCGCCATCGTCAAAATGGGCCCCAAAGGCGTTATGGGCAAAACCAGAACGCACACCGTGACGGTCCCACCGAACTTCGTCGACGTCGTCAACGGCCTCGGTGCAGGCGACAGCTTCGGCGGGTCACTGTGCCACGGTCTGCTCGCAGGATGGCCGCTGGAGAAGATTCTTCGCTACGGCAACGCCGCGGGTGCCATCGTCGCCTCCCGTCTCGAATGCTCCACCGCTATGCCCACGGCGACCGAGGTCGCTGCTCTCGCAGAACAATCCGCCACGGAGGCCGTCAATGTCTGAGACCACCCTCACCCCAGCACCCGCCGCCTCGAGCTACGCCGAGGTCACCGCGATCCGGGCTGCCGATCCCCAGGCCATCGAGCGCGCGTGGGCAACCCGCGTCACCCGCGACACGATTCGCGGAAACGGCCGATTGATGATCGTCGCCGCCGACCATCCCGCACGGGGTGCGCTGTCGGTGGGTAACGATGTGACAGCGATGAACAGTCGCACCGAACTGCTCGACCGCCTACGCACGGCGCTCGCCAATCCCGGTGTGGATGGGGTTCTCGCGTCATCGGAGATTCTCGACGACCTCGTGCTGCTCGGCGCGCTCGAAGACAAGGTCGTGTTCTCCTCCATGAATCGCGGCGGTCTCGCAGGTGCCGCATTCGAGCTCGACGACCGAATGACCGGTGCCACTGCCGCTTCCACTGCGAAGGCCAGGATGAATGGCGCGAAGATGCTCACTCGCATCGCACTCGACGATCCGGGCACACTTGCGACGATGACCGCGTGCGCTCAGGCCATCGACGAACTCGCTGCCGAAAACCTCATCGCGATGGTCGAGCCGTTCCTCTCACGCCGAGTCGAAGGACGTGTGAAGAACGACCTCAGTGCCGACGCCGTCATCAAGTCGATACACATCACCCAAGGTCTCGGCTCCACCTCGGCATACACCTGGATGAAGCTCCCCGTCGTCGACGAAATGGAACGCGTCATGGATGCCACGACGCTCCCGACGCTACTGCTGGGCGGAGACCCACAGACGGCCCCCGAAGAGACGTACGCAAGCTGGGCGAAAGCGCTCGAGATTCCCGCCGTGCGCGGATTGATCGTCGGCCGCACGTTGCTCTACCCCAAAGACGGCAACGTCGAGGCAGCTGTCGGCACCGCTGTCGACATGGTGAGGTGAAAGATGAACTCCCAGTACTACATTGCGGCAGGTTCGGGCGGCAAAGACGGTTTCGACGTCGCCGTCACGCCTGAGAGTGCCGACTGGACCGAATCCAGCTTGTGGACAATCACTCTCGCCCCCGGCGAATCGGTCGATCTGAACTCGGCCGAAAACGAGATCATGATCGTGCCGCTTTCGGGTTCTGCAACGGTGACCAGTGAAGGCACAAAGTTCGATCTGGTCGGCCGCGCCTCGGTGTTCGACGGTCCAACCGACTTCGTCTATGTCGGTAGGGATTCGGTGTATGCCATCTCGACCGTCGATGGTGGCAGGTTTGCCCTGTGCGGTGCCCGCGCCGGGAACACGCTGCCGTTCCGCTACGTGCCCGCCGTCGATATCTCGGTCGAACTGCGCGGTGCAGGCAATTGCAGCCGCCAGGTGCACAACTTCGGCACCGCGGATACGTTCGAGGCCGACTCGCTCATTGCATGCGAGGTGATAACCCCTGGCGGCAACTGGTCCTCCTACCCAGGACACAAGCACGACGAGAACACTGCGAACGAGTCTGCCCTCGAAGAGATCTACTACTTCGAGATCGCGCCGGGCCCCGACGACAGTGCGGGTTTCGGCTACCACCGCGTCTACGGCACCCCGCAGCGTCCGATCGAGGTGCTCGAGGAGGTCCGCAGCGGCGACGTCGTTCTGGTCCCGCACGGTTACCACGGCCCCTCGGTCGCAGCACCGGGCTACCACATGTACTACCTCAACGTCATGGCTGGACCGGGCAAGGAACGCGCCTGGAATATCGTCGACGACCCTGAACACACCTGGATTCGCAGCACTTGGACAGACCAGCCCGTCGACCCGCGTCTTCCTCTCCACAGCTCGTCCACCGACTCTGCATCCGAAGGAGCATGACCGTGGTGTCCACCGCGCCGATATCGGCGAGCAAGTCCGAGAACACCGAAGGCACAGTCCATCTCACCGTGTCTCAGGCCGTAGTGAAATTTCTGGCGAACCAGTTCGTCGAGCGGGACGGCGTACGTACCAAGTTCTTCGCCGGTGCCTTCGGCATCTTCGGGCACGGCAACGTCGCAGGCCTCGGGCAGGCATTGCTGCAGGCTGAAATCGACGCCGTCGAAGCAGGGACCGAGCCGGAGTTGCCGTACGTACTCGGGCGTAACGAGCAGGCCATGGTGCACAGCGCGGTTGCGTATACCCGTCAGAAGGACCGCCTCCAGACCTGGGCAATCACTGCCAGCGTCGGACCAGGATCGACCAACATGCTGACCGGTGCTGCTCTGGCCACCATCAACCGTCTGCCGGTATTGCTCCTCCCCGCAGACACTTTCGCGACCCGTGCCAGCGCACCGGTGCTGCAGGAACTCGAGCTGCCCGCGAGCGGCGACGTCACCGTCAACGATGCGTTCAAGCCGCTCTCGCGGTACTTCGATCGCGTGTGGCGACCCGAGCAGCTACCGAGTGCTCTGCTCGGCGCGATGCGCGTGCTCACCGATCCGGTCGAGACCGGTGCCGCGACGGTCGCCATCCCACAGGACGTCCAGGCCGAGGCCTTCGATTGGCCGGAGTCTCTGTTCGCAGCCCGCACGTGGCACGTCGCCCGTCCGTTGCCCGAGAAGTCCGTCGTCGCTCGCGCAGCAGAGGTGATCCGCAGCGCGACGAAACCGATGATCGTCGCCGGCGGCGGAGTCATCTACTCCGGTGCAACCTCCTCGCTCGCAGCATTCTGTGAGAAGACCGGTATCCCGGTCGGCCAGAGCCAGGCCGGCAAGGGTTCGCTGCCCTACGACCACCCGCAATCCGTCGGGGCTCTCGGATCGACCGGGACGACCGCCGCGAACGCGCTTGCAACCGACGCCGACGTGATCATCGGAATCGGTACGCGCTACAGCGATTTCACCTCCGCGTCGCGCACCGCGTTCAACAACCCGGATGTGCGCTTCGTCAACATCAACGTGGCCTCGATCGACTCGGTCAAACAGGGCGGAATCTCCGTCGTCTCCGACGCCCGAGAAGCTCTCGATGCCCTGGCCGTCGAGCTTGCCGACTACCAGGTTCCGGGCGAATACCGCACCCGTACAGCGGAACTGGCAGCTCAGTGGGACGCGACCGTTTCCGCGGTATACGAAATCGAAGATTCCTCCGCACCGCTCAACCAAAACCAGGTCATCGGCCTGGCGAATACCCTGTCGGATCCTCGGGACGTCGTCGTCTGCGCGGCGGGCTCGATGCCCGGCGATCTGCACAAGCTCTGGCGCACGCGCGATTCCAAGGGGTACCACGTCGAATACGGCTTCTCGTGCATGGGCTACGAAGTCGCAGGCGGTATCGGTGCCAAGATGGCCGAGCCGGACCGTGACGTGTTCATCATGGTGGGCGACGGCTCCTACCTCATGATGGCGACCGAGCTGGTCACCGCCGTGCAGGAAGGCGTCAAGGTCATCATGATTCTGGTGCAGAACCACGGGTTCGCCTCCATCGGATCACTGTCGGAGTCGTTGGGATCCCAACGATTCGGCACCGACTATCGGTATCGCGGTGACGACGGCCGGCTGGACGGTGGGATATTGCCTGTCGATCTCGCAGCGAACGCTGCAAGCCTCGGTGTCGAGGTGATCCGAGTGAACAACGGCAGCGAGTTCACCGACGCCGTCAAGGCTGCCAAGGCAAGTGATACCTCCACGGTCATCCACGTCGAGACCGATCCGCTCATCCCGGCACCGGACTCCGAATCCTGGTGGGACGTGCCGGTGAGTGCGACCTCGACGCTCGAGTCGACACAGACGGCATACGAAACGTACGAGAAGTGGAAGAAGATCCAGCGGCCGTTCCTGCGTCCGTCTGGCAACTAGACATTCCCGTAACCCTGACAATTCTCGAAAGGTAAACACAATGAGCGTAATTCGCGTGGGATCTGCACCCGACTCCTGGGGCGTCTGGTTCCCCGAGGACCCGCAGCAGACCCCGTACGGCCGGTTCCTCGACGAGGTCTCCGCATCGGGCTACGAGTGGATCGAGCTCGGCCCGTTCGGGTACCTGCCGACAGATCCCCAGCAGCTCTCCGACGAGCTCGTGGCGCACAACCTCAAGCTCTCGGCCGGAACGGTATTCGAGCACTTGCATCAGGACGATTCCTGGGACGCAGTGTGGACGCAGATCGAGGACGTCGCGAAACTCACTGCGGCAGTGGGCGGAAAGCATGTCGTCGTCATCCCCGAGATGTGGCGCGACCCGTCCACCGGTGCGGTGCTCGAGGACCGCACGTTGACGGTCGATCAGTGGCGCAAGAAGACCGAAGGCATGAACGAGCTCGGCAAGCGCATGTTCGAGCAGTACGGCGTCAAGGCGCAGTACCATCCGCACGCTGACAGCCACGTCGACACAGAAGAGAACGTGTACCGCTTCCTCGACGGCACGTCGACCGAGTTCGTCAACCTGTGCCTGGACACCGGCCACATCAGCTACTGCGGCGGCGACAACATCGCCATCATCGAACGTGCCCCGGAACGCATCGGCTACCTGCACCTCAAGCAGGTCGACGAAGCGGTGCGCGCCAAGGTCGCAGCCGAGGATCTGCCGTTCGGCGAGGCCTGCAAGCTGGGCGCAATGACGGAACCGCCCTTGGGGATTCCCGATATGCCGCCGCTGCTGTCGACCATCGAGCGCCTGGCCGATGCCGGCAAGCTCACCGCCGACATCTTCGCGATCGTCGAGCAGGACATGTACCCGTGCGAGCCGGACTACCCGCTGCCGATCGCACAGCGCACTCGTAAGTACCTGGGCTCCTGCGGGATCCCGTCCATCCAGTTCAGCTGATACCCGCAAGGAGACTTTTTATGACCAACGAACTGCGCATCGCCGTCCTCGGGGTCGGCATGATGGGTGCCGATCACGTCGCTCGCATCTCTTCGAAGATCGCCGGTGCACGCGTTGCCGTCGTCAACGACTACTTCACCGAGAAGGCCGAGGAGCTTGCCGCGTCCATCCCCGGTGCTCGGGTGGTGGTCGACCCGATCGACGCCATCGCCGATCCAGAGGTCGACGCCGTGTTGCTCGCGACCCCCGGTCCGACGCACGAGAAGCAGCTCCTCGCGTGTCTCGAATACGGCAAGCCCGTCATGTGCGAGAAGCCGCTGACCACCGACGTCGAAACCTCCCTCGCCGTGGTGAAGGCGGAGGCAGAATTGGGCAAGAAGCTCATCCAGGTCGGATTCATGCGCCGTTTCGACAACGAGTACGCAGACCTGAAGGCTCTCATCGACTCCGGTGACATCGGCCGGCCGCTCGTCGTGCACTGCGCACATCGAAACCCGGCTGTGCCGCCGCATTTCGACAGCGCGATGATCGTCAAGGATTCGCTCGTCCACGAGGTGGACGTCACCCGCTTCCTGCTCGACGAGGAAATCACCACAGTCCAGATCATCACCCCCTCGGCTAACACGAATGCGCCTGCGGGACTGAAGGATCCACAGATCGCCATCTTCACGACCGAGACCGGCCGGCACGTCGACGCGGAGGTGTTCGTCACGACGGGCGTCGCGTACGAGGTCAGGACCGAGGTCGTGGCCGAACGTGGCAGTGCCATGATCGGTCTCGATGTGGGCCTCGTGCGCAAGTCCGCACCCGGAACCTGGGGCGGCACGATCACACCGTCGTTCAAGGAGCGCTTCGGACAGGCCTACGACACCGAAATTCAGCGGTGGGTCGACGCCGTGCGCACGGGTGCGGAGACGGGTAACTACGTCGACGGTCCTGGCGCATGGGATGGCTATGCCGCCGCAGCGGTGTGCGAGGCCGGGGTGAAGTCGCTCGAATCAGGTTTGCCTGTCACGGTCGACATGGTGCAGCGCTCGTCCATCCCGGGCGCGTGAGCCGGGTGAAGATCGCGCTGGATCCGACTCCGTTTCACCACAGTCATTCGCTGTTGGAGCTGCCGCGAGTAGTGGCCGAACTCGGTTACGAGTGGCTGCAGCTGACTCCGCATGTGGACATGATCCCATTCTTCAACCATCCCAAAGCGGATGATGCACTCGTCTCACAGTTCAAGAAGGCGTGTGCGGATGCAGGGGTCGGAATCGCCTCTGTCCTACCGGTTCTGCGCTGGTCGGGACCGGACGAGGACGCGCGTGAAGCAGCCGTTCGGTATTGGAAGCGGGCCGTTCAGATTGCTGTCGATCTCGGTGTGAGCACGATGAACACCGAATTCAGTGGGCGACCGGAGAAGGCCGAGGAGTCCGAGCGGGCGTTCTACCGTTCCATGGAAGAACTCGTGCCGCTCTTCGAGCGCGAAGGAATCGACGTCCTGATCGACCCGCATCCCGACGATTTTGTCGAGGACGGTCTTGCCGCGATCCGCACGATCCGCGGCGTCAACTCCAGGAATCTGGGCATGGTCATCGTGGCGTGCCATCAGTTCCATATGGGCGGTGACTTGGACGCGATCATGGAGGCTGCCGGCGACATGGTGCGGTTGGTGCACGTGGCGGACACCATGGATCACCACCGCTCCCACGGACTTCGGTACATCACCAATCCGCCGGGCAACGCGGTGCGTGTTCACCAACATCTCAAGATCGGTGACGGCGACGTCGACTGGAATCAGTTCTTCGGCGGTCTAGGCAAGCTCGGTTTCTACGACCGCGACACCGTCATGGTTTCGAGTGTGTTCGCCGAGAACGAGAACGCGCACGAGGTCTCGCGCTACCAGCTCGACACCATGAAGAAATACATTTCGAGCCACTCCTGAGCCTTCATGACTCCAAGTAGGGAAACACTATGACTGACAACGTTATTGCACATTGGTTGGACGGCAAGCCCTTCGGCGGCACCTCCGACCGCACCGCGCCGGTGACCAATCCGGCCACCGGACAGGTCACCGGACAGGTGGCCCTCGCGACCCTGGAGGATGCCCGCGCAGTGATCGACGCCGCTGCAGCGGCGTTCCCGGCGTGGCGCGATACCTCGCTGGCGAAGCGCACGGCGGTGATGTTCAAATTCCGCGAACTGCTCAACGCCAAGAAGGGCGAGCTCGCCGAGATCATCACCGCCGAGCACGGCAAAGTCCTCTCCGACGCGCTCGGAGAGATCAGCCGAGGCCAGGAGGTCGTCGAATTCGCCTGCGGCATACCGCATCTCCTCAAGGGCGGATTCACCGAGAACGCGTCGACCAAGGTCGATGTGTACTCGATCCGTCAGCCGGTCGGGCCCGTCGGCATCATCTCCCCGTTCAACTTCCCGGCCATGGTGCCGATGTGGTTCTTCCCCGTCGCCATCGCCGCCGGAAACACCGTCGTCCTCAAGCCCAGCGAGAAGGATCCCACCGCATCGCTGTGGATGGCCAAGCTGTGGGAAGAGGCAGGACTACCGCCCGGGGTGTTCAACGTCCTGCAGGGCGACAAGCTCGCCGTGGACGAGCTGCTCGAAAACAAGGCCATCAAGGCGATCAGCTTCGTCGGTTCGACCCCGATCGCACAGTACGTCTACTCCACCGGCACCTCGCACGGTAAGCGAGTTCAGGCACTGGGCGGAGCGAAGAACCACGCCATCGTCCTGCCCGACGCCGATCTGGACCTCGCTGCCGATGCGATGGTCAACGCCGGATTCGGTTCTGCCGGTGAGCGATGCATGGCCATCTCCGCCTTGGTTGCCGTCGGAAACATCGCCGACGAGCTCGTCGCAAAGATCGTCGAACGCACCACCCCACTGGTGACGGGCGACGGAACCAAGGGCGCCGACATGGGACCGCTGGTCACCAAGGCCCACCGCGACAAAGTCGCCTCGTACGTCGACGCCGGAGAAGCCGCCGGTGCCACCATCGTCGTCGACGGCCGCACGGTCGAGGCGGACGGCGGAGCCGACGGCTTCTGGCTCGGCCCGACGCTGATCGACAACGTCACCACCGACATGAGCATCTACACCGACGAGATCTTCGGACCGGTCCTCTCGGTGGTCCGTGTCGATACCTACGACGAGGCGCTCGAGCTCATCAACTCGAACCAGTACGGCAACGGCACCGCCATTTTCACCAACGACGGTGGTGCGGCGCGCAGGTTCCAGAACGAGGTCGAGGTCGGCATGATCGGCATCAACGTCCCGATCCCGGTTCCGATGGCGTATTTCAGTTTCGGTGGTTGGAAGAACAGCCTTTTCGGTGACACTCATGCCCACGGAATGGACGGTGTCCATTTCTACACCCGCGGTAAGGCCGTCACCAGTCGGTGGCTCGATCCGAGCCACGGCGGCATCAATCTCGGCTTCCCAGAGAACGACTGAGCCCAAAGAACTATTGAACGGAAGGCTCCGAAACCCCCGCTCCAGCTCCGTGCTCAGGCGGGGGTTTCGCGCTGCATGGGCAGCAGGTGCCGCGCTGATTCGTCCATGCGATCACGCCGGGGTCAGTGCAGCATTCCGAGTATTCGCGCCTGGGCGTCGTCGACAGTAGCGGCAACAACGTCATAGTGGGTTGCATCGGGCACGGGCAGATAGGTCACGTCGCGCACGCCACGTGCCAGCAGTTCAGCAGCCAAGGCGGTCGTTGCTGTCGGCGGTACGACCGTGTCGGCCAGTCCTTGTTCGATCACTACCGGCCGGGTGTAACCGGTGGTCGGCACCGATAAGTACTCGCGTACAGCCGAGGTCATCGCAGAATCCGACAGCGACCGGGCAAGAAGCTGTTGCGGAGAAATACCGGTCACCTTCTCCCTCAGTGCGCCGATACAGCTGTCTTCTGCCTGCGCAACGTATGTGCGTCCCAGATCGCTGAGGTAGCCGTCTACGTCGATATCGGGCCGAGAGTCCCTGAGTCCGTAAAGTATGTAGATCAGGGTGGCCGTGACGTTGTCGAGTTGCGCGATCCGGGGTGTGGTCGGAGACAGTAGCGGCAGAAGGAGCTCGAGGTTCGACGACGGTGCGAACGACACCACGCCGCCAAAGTCTGACGGTGCTCCGTAGATGCCGGCACGGGCTCCGGTGGTGAGTGCGGCCGCGCCGCCTTGAGAGTGCCCGGCGGCGACCCATGTTCGCGACAATTCGGGGAGTCTGTCGGCTGCTGCGTCGACGACGTCGGTGACGGCATTCGCCGCCGAGACACTGTTCAGATAGTGGTGGACATCCGATGTTCCGAGACCGATGTAGTCCGTCGAGACTATGGCCGTACCGCGACGGAGCAGGTTGGTGATCAGGGGCTTCGACAGTTCGACGGCCATCGGATCCTCGGCAGTCCTGTCTTCCAGCGCCGTGCTCATGGCGCATGAATCGCTCACGCCGACAGTGTCTTTGGCCCACGACACAATGGGCCACCCGCCTGGTGGCGGCGTGCCGGAGGGGAGATACACCTGTCCGCCGGCACGCGCGGGACGCCCATGTTCGTCGGTGGTCCAGTAGGACAGTGCATAGCCCGCAGAGGCGCCGTCGATGAGCCGCGAAATCGGTTCGATAGATGTCGACGGTGCGGCACCGGCGACGGGGGCGAGCAATCCCGCGCCACCGAGCATTGCCGCAGTTGTACACAAAATTACTGTGGATCCAATCTTCATGTCTTCCTTCGGGATCGACCGTAGAGGTTCGAATCTGCCGCCCCCCGCGCGGAAATACACCTTGGTTGCGGCGACGGCGTCGCAGGATCTGGCGCAATGAAGAGGCCAGGGTTCGCAGCGCCAGGGATGGACCCTCACACCTCGCCGACGAAAGAGACCCTGTGTGGCATGTTCTGCCGCACAGGGTCTCTTTCGCTGATTCGTTACGGTGCCGGACCGGATCGACTCTGCCGGATGCGCCGTCCGGGGTCAGTTCGGTTGAACGCTGAGGACCGGCACGGGTGACATCATCAGCAGGCGCTGAGTGATGCTGCCCAGCAACGCTTTACCGACGCGACTGCGTCTCTTGATTCCGATGACGAGCCGCGTCACATCAGGATGCGCGTCGATCTCGTCGAGCACCGCTGTTGCTGGATCGCGGTCTGCGCGGCCGGCGCGGTCGATGACCCGCACAGCAACCCCGGCGTCGAGTCCGCTGACGTCGAGTCCGCCGAGAGTCAGATTCACCACGATCAGTTCGGTGCGCATGGCGTTTGCTTCGTCGGCCGCGACGCGCAGGGCGTGGCGGCCTTCTTCGTTGTCGGTTACTGCAACCAGTATGGCCATGTCGTGTCGTCCTTTCGTTGCGTTTCGTTCACGAGTACTCGTGACGGAATCGGGCCTCTAGCTCTTCGAGTGATTGCCCGCGTGTCTCGGGTACCTGAGTGACGATGAAGATCAGCGCCAGAATTCCCAGCCCGACGAAGATGAAGAAGGTCGGCGCTATGCCGAGTGCTTCGACGACAGGCGGGAATGCAAGCGCTACAACAGCGTTGGCCAACCAGAGCATGAAAACGCAAACCCCGATGGCGAAGCTGCGGATCTTGAGGGGGAAGATTTCGGCAAGCATGAGCCACACCAGGGGACCGATGGTGCCCTGCATGCAGAAGACGAACAAGACGACGAAGACGAGGATGAAGTACGCCTTGGCCGTGCCGTCCGGCAGCAGTAACGCGGACAGCCCGACGAGGAGATGGAAGAAGGTCGTCAGCCCGAAGCCGGCTATGAGCATCGTTCGGCGGTTCACCTTGTTCATGATGAGCAAACCGACGGTGATGCCGAGAACGCTGAACAACCCGTTGAGGGTGTTTGCGATGATTGCGGCACTGTCGGAGAAACCCGCGTCGCTGAGCAGCTGTGTGCCGTAGTACATGACCGAGTTGATCCCGGTGAACTGCTGGAAGACACCGAGCCCGACACCGATGAAGATGAGCCGCCGGATCCAGCGGACGGACAGGTCTGCGGCACCTCCGGTCTGGGAGAGCTTCTCTTCTTCGGCCAGGGCATGTACTTCGGCCATCTCTGCCGCTGCGCGTTCCTCGGTCCGCACCTGCTTCAGAACGGCCAAGGCTTCGTCGTCGCGACCCTGCAGCACGAGCCAGCGTGGACTCTCGGGCATGCGCAGCATGCCGACGAACAGCGCGATCGCGGGAAAGAGTGCGACTACGAGCATGTAGCGCCAGACCGATTCGTGGTCACCCCAGATATTGAAAATGATGGCGTTGATGATGAAGGCCGCGAACTGGCCGCTGACGATCATGACTTCGTTGCGGGTGACCAGAGATCCGCGTCGTTCGGCAGGTGCAACCTCGGAGAGATAGACCGGGACCGTGGCGGATGCGCCGCCGACTGCAAGGCCGAGGATGAATCGGAATACCGCGAGCACTTCCCACGACGGGGCAAGCACGCATCCGATCGTGCCGAGGGCGAAGACGCCGGAGAGCAGCAAGATGTTGTGGCGTCGCCCGTATTTGTCGGACAGGCGCCCTCCCACCAGTGCGCCGATCGCGGCGCCGAAGATGAGGATGCTGACGACGAGACCTTCGGTGAACGAGGTGAGCCCGAGGTCGTCTTTCATCGGTTCGAGCGCACCGTTGATCACCCCGGTGTCGTAGCCGAAGAGCAAGCCGCCGAACGTTGCCACAACGGCGATGACGCCGAGCCGGCGTGAGTGCGCGCCTGGAACGTCCGGCGGAAGCGAACTCCGCGATGTTGATTCAGTTGACGCCATGAAATCTCATCCTCCAGTAACCCATGAGCCGCACTTGTCGAAGAAAGTACGAACTGTGTGTATATGTCTTAACATATTGACAGCAAAATGAGAAGTGGGTCACATCTAAAATATTCTCGGGCTGCGTCGACCTCTCGATCGAACGTACGGCCACGAGGCTGTTCACAGGTACGGTTCGGTCAGTGTTGTCCGGTTGCAGGAGGTGGGAATCAGTGGCTGCGAGAGAGCAGGACGATCGCCGGTCGGGCGACGGAGGTCTGCATCCCAAGGCGCGAGCCCGCAAGCCCACGATGGACGACATTGCGGTCCGTGCGGGGGTTTCGCGGACGCTCGTTTCGTTCGTACTCGGCGGCAAAGCCGGTGCGGGGGAGAAAACGCGAGAGCGTGTTCTTCGAATCGCCGAGGAACTCGGGTACAAACCCGACGCTACCGCGCAGCTGTTGGCGCGCGGACGCAGCCGAACTATTGGAGTTCTGGTCGACGTCGAGCAGCCGTTCCAGGCTCAACTGGTGAAGCGAATCTATCCGATCGCCAAAGCGGCCGGCTACGAAGTTCTGCTGTCCGCCAGCGCGCCGGGACGAGACGAAGTAGCTGCCGTCGAATCGTTGATCGGCCACCGATGCGAAGGGCTGATCCTTCTCGGCCCTAGCTCGGAACAATCGTACTTCGAGGAGTTGGAAGAGCGAGCCGTCGTGGTTGTCGTCGCAAAGCCTCTGTCTCCGAGCAACTTCGACAGTGTTCGCAGCGCTGACGGCAGTGGCGTCCGGCAATCCGTCGACCATCTGATCGAACTCGGTCACCGCTATGTGTGGCACATCGATGGGGGATCCGGTCCGGGAGCAGCGATCAGAAGCGCCGCTTATTGCAGCGCGATGAACCTGCACAACCTGGGTGATCGAATTCGCGTGATCGACGGAGCTCACGACGAAGCGTCGGGCATTGCGGCCGGGCAGCTCATGCTCGATGAAGGCAGGTTACCGACAGCGGTTCTTGCGGGCAACGATCGCTGCGCATTGGGCCTCATGGATGCTTTCGACCGGGCCGGTGTCGATGTGCCCGGGGATGTGTCCGTCGTTGGGTACGACGACAGCGACATTGCGCGCCTTGCTCGGATCGATCTGACGACCGTCCGGCAGGACGTGGACGAATTGGCCGAGAACGCTGTTGCTTTTGCGGTGACGCGGCTCGAAAACGCCTCCGCCCCAGCGTCCGAGATGATTGTCGAACCGCATCTCATCGTGCGAGGAAGCACCGGACCTGTGCCGTCCGGGCCCCGTGTGAGGGCATTGGCGCGACGAGGTCTGCATCCGGCCTTTTGACTTCGCCGTGTGATGTGGCCCATAGTTGACGCTACTAACGCGCTTAAGTAATCCAGCTGCCGAGCGCACTCGAACCAGGAGATCAGATGTCGAATTTCGTAGAGGCCGGTGGCACTGCAGTGAAGTCCGCTGCCGCAGCAATTGCGTTTGCCTTGATGCTGCTCGTCTTGATGGTTGGTTTCGTCGCCTCCGGAATCATCGGTGTCGCAGGGTCGATAAAGGATTGAGAACGTTGTTGTGACTGCGGTAGGCAATCAGTTGCGCTCCGAATATCGGAGGTCTCCACTGCTCCGATCCCGCTGCTGGGGTCGGAGTTTTGTCGTGTAGGCCCCGCCTCGGATCAGCTCCTCGCTGTCGTGAATTTGTGTCCACGAGACTCCGTTCCGGGGCTCGTGGTCACGTCCACGCGAGGTGAGAGCGGTTGTCCCAGTAACTGTCTGGGGACTCTGCAATGTCGAGATCGCTCGCCGCGATCAGATCGCGGTCGATCGCGAGAGCAGCGACGTTCTGCTGGAGTTGAGCCACTGTGGCCGCGCCGGAGAGCACGACATCGGCCCACGGTTGCGCGAGTGCCGTTGCCAATGCGAGTGCATCACGGCCGACCCCGGCCGAATCCGCGACCCTGGCGAGTGCCGAATCTTGCGCCACGAGTCGGCCATTGGCCATCGCCTCTTTGACGACGACGAACCAGCCGGCCTCGTGTGCACGTGCCAGGGCGGGGCCCACGGACGGCTCGAGGGGGTTCCACGTCGACTGCACCGAGCTGAACACCCCGATGTCCAGCGCTGTATGCACCACATCGGCTTGATTCGGCCCACTGGTACTGATACCGATTCGGGTACCGCTGTCGGCTATGGCGCTCAGGTCGTCGAGCAGTGCGGTGTCACTCAGCGCAGGACTGTCCGGGGTGACGCTGTGAATCAGGTAATGGTCGGGCGCGCCGCCGAGCTCGTGCAGGGTCTGGGGCCACTGTTCGGCCAAGCGTGCAACCGAGTGCTCTTTGACTTCATGAACTTCGGCTCCCCGCTGGAAATCGGCGACGTAGGCGTATCCCCATTTGGAGCCGATCACGAGGTTCTCGCGCCGATTCGGGTGTCGAATCAACCAGTTGCCGAGGAACCGCTCGGCCAACCCGTAGGAGCGCGCGACGTCGAAGTGTCGAACGCCGCTGTCCCATGCGGCGTCGAGTGCCGCGTGGCACAGCTGCTCCAAGGCTGCCGGATCGAATCGTCCGTCCACTGCAGCGGAGTGCCCGACCGTCAGGTACTCGGGGCGTCCGAGTGCGGCGAGGCCGAGACCGAGTTGCGTCATGTCGTCAGTACTTTCGTTGTGCCGTGGCGAAAACAACCACCATATCCGCGATCGGGTAGCGCTTGCGGCCTCGATACGAAATGTTGCGAGACATGAGTTCTCAGCTGAGACTGGGAAGTTGCTGGGCCGCGCGACGCGATACCGAAAAGGCCCGGCTGCAGAACGACTACGGAGGAGAGAGCGGATGTCCGATTTCGCAGGGAAGCCACTGATCGGTGAGATTCGGCTTGCACGCGCACGTGCTGGATCGAGCTGGGCCAGCTTGGCCGAGGCCATCGACATGCCGGTGGCGTGGACGGTGTCGGCGCTGTACGGCCAGCATCCTCTCAGTGTCGCTCAGGCCGATCTGCTCGCAGAGAAATTGAGCATGCCCGAGGGCTCGTTGTTCGAGCTGACCCTGGCTCCCTATCGCGGATCACTCGACATCTCTTCGGATCCCGCGGTCTACCGATTCCATGAGGCGCTCGAGGTGTACGGACCCGCACTCAAAGAACTGATCGCCGAGGAGTTCGGCGACGGCATCATGAGTGCCATCAACTTCACGATGAACATCGAACGTCGCCCGCACGATGACGGGGATCGCGTCGTGGTGACGTTCGATGGGAAGTTCCTCGACTATCGATGGACCGAGTAGGCCGAAATCTGGATTACCGCCGGGGAAGTGGATCGGGTTCTTCCGAGCCGGGCAGGGCCAGTGCGCGCCGCATCCAGCCGTACACTCGCTCGTCGTTGAGGAGGGTGAAATGGTGCGCACTGTTGATCGCCAGACCGTCATCCGGCCGAAGGCCGATGTTGCGCAATTCGTTTCGACCGATGGCGCTGTCGGTGCGGACCAGGCCGTCGCCCACGAACAGCCCGACCGGGTTGCGCGGATTTCCGGTGACAACGGCGGAGGCGTGATGGTGTCGTACCACCTCTGGAACAGCGACATCCATGGCAGCGCCGACGTCGAAGCTGTCGGCGTAGCTCGCATGCCCTTCTTCGTCGGTGATTGCTCCGTGGATCAGGTCGCGGACTCCCGCGCTTCGACGCGCCAGTAGGTTCGCGAACGGCCGGGTCTCCGGAACCAGTGCCAGCGCTGCTGTGGCGACATGGACGCCGCGCGCCAGCGGCGCACCCAGATGTGGTGTCCCCAGGGTGAATACGTCCGTCAACAGGTCCACCCATCGACGGCCGCTCTCGGCGGCGTGGTGAGCGGCGCTGCGTGAGACCAAGCCGCCCATGGAATGACCGACGAGTGTGATCCGGTGAACCCGTACCGGCCATGCCGTGACGAGCTGCTCCAGCATCGCCGACAGGTCGGCGCCGTTCGTGGCGATGCGGCGTCCGGTGTTGTAGCGCAGGAAGATCGAGGTTGTTGCAGCCTCGGCGTCCAGCCGCTCCCCGTAGGTGGGCCGCCCGCCGAGCCGCCATGCCGACTCGGTCTCGACGAGCCCGTGCAGGAACAACACGAGGTGTGCTCCCGCATCGGGAAACGCCGCCGCCAGAGCGCGGTATTTCGGGGGTACGGGGCGTCCGTCGACGCGTATCGACATCGGATAAGCGAGGGTCCGCGCGGTCCGCTCCATGTCGTCGCCGATGAGACCGTGCAGGACCGCGATCGTCTGCGCGCCGCGTGCAGTGTGCGACGGCGACGGGCGGGGGTCGTCCTCCGTCACGTCGTCCTCCGTCACGTCGTCGTCGGTGACTTCGGAACTGCCGGCCAGGGTACCGACAGCCTTGGCTGCGCCGGTGCAGGCGGCCGCGATGCTCGCGTAGGTGCCCGCGGCGATCGCGTCGTGCATCAGCTGTGTCGGTAGAACGGCTGGACCGACGCCGAGTCGCACGGCAGCGAACGTGCGTCGTGCAATTGCCGAGTGGACTGCGCGAACACCGCCCGCGGCCGACGCCAACTCGCGAAGAGTGAGCTCGCCGAGTTCACCCAGCTCCTGTGTGCGCTGAGATTTGTTCCCCACCGAATCCAGTGTACGTATGTCCACTGAAACCGTCACGTCAGTCGCGGCGGCCGACCACCGGGTTCAGCTCGGATGCCGCAAGGCCGCCCGGCTCGACACCGGGAAGGAATTCGCGCCACGTGCCGCTGATCAGCGTCGGCGACTCCACAACTCGAGCCCCGTCGGCGAAGTAGGTGGTGGCCAGCGCTCGGCGTGGCTGCGTCGTCAGGTTCGGCCCCGCGGTGTGGAAGCACAGGGCGGAATGGAACGACACGTCGCCGACTGCAAACGGCTCCGAGTTCACCGCGACGTCACGTTCGACGAAGCGCTGCGCGACGGCCTCGTCGTACGACGTGCCGACCTTGTCGAACTCCAAGTCCGCAACCTCGTCCAGCACCTTTCGGCCGCGAGCGAACGACAGCGGACCCATGCGGCCGGGGATCGCCGACATCGGCATCCACGCAGTGACCGCCTGGGTGGTCTGCAGCGGGAAATGCTCGGCGTCGTGGTGCCAGGGTGTGCGTCCGCAACTGGGCTCCTTGGACAACGCGTTGTCGTGATAGAGCCGAACGGCCGGTTCGTCGAGCAAAGCCGCGGCCAAGCCCCCGATTCGGGGAGACAGCGCCACGGCGCGCATCAGGTCGTCATGGAGCCACATCTGTTCCAGCGCGGTGAACCGGCCCGCGACGTCGTCGCCGTGCTCGGCTCGCAGCAGCTCCTCGAGGCGCTCGGCGAGGCGACGTACGACGGCCGGCGAGAAGACGGCGGGCAGCCGGACGAAGGCCTGTCGAGCGAATGCGTCGACGGCAGCAGGGTCGAGGTCGTAGGGCTCGGCAAGCTCACGCTCGACCTGCGCGTCCGTCGCCGCCTCGACGTCGGGTAGGCCGGGACCGTCGACCAGCTCGGTCGGCATCGTGTCGTTGGCGGCCAGCGTGACGTACCAGTCCCACCAGTCCTGATCGTCGCCTGCCCAATCCTGATCGATGCCGCCGTCGCGATTCTGTTCGGGGAGAAGCTCATTGGTCATCGGGTTCAGAGCCACAGCAGTGCCGCCTCGTGAGAAAAGGTGTAGGAACCGGACGCGTCGCGACAGGAGGCAAGGTAGTCACCCAATACCGGTGCCGCCTCCATCTCCTCCAGAGACACGGAGTCGTCGAAGGCGCAGCGCTGCAGAAAGCCCTCGGCGACAACGCGATCGGATGTACCGGTTGTGTACGTGACGCGCTGGTCGCGCACGTCCGCGCCGGCTTTTCTCAGTGCGTCGCGCACCTGCTCGGCCGTCGTGTACGGCGTCGCCTCGTGCACGCCGGCGCGGAAGGCGTCGTAGAACGCGAGGTAATGCGACGCCGCCGTGGCCTGTGCGACCAGTCCCAGACCGCCGGGGGCCAGCGCGGCCACGAAGCGCTCGGCTGCGGCGTCCAGCTCGGCCGGCGGCAGGGCGTAGAGCGCGTGGGTGGCCCAGACGACGTCGTACCCGGTGTGATCGGCGGGCAGGTCCTGCAATGTCATCACCAAGTCGTGCCGGGGTACGAACGGCGCGCCGAGCGCTCCGCGCGCCTCTGCCACCGAGAACGCGGACGGGTCGAGCAGGTCGTAAGCCAGCTCGGGCACGGCGGACAGATCGGTGTACCGGCGCAGTGCGGTCGGGAACTTGCCGCTCCCGCAGGCCACATCGAGCAGCGACGAGCCATCGCGGCTGTGCTCGGCGAGTAGAGCGGGCCAGTCGGCGGCCAGTGCCAGCTGTCGGTAGTCCTCGGTGGCCAGGGCGTAGAACGCCTCCATGCCTGTGCGTCCGGCCTCGCTCCAGTGTTCGAGACTTCGTTCGGCTGTGTCTTTGCTGCTCACACAAACTCCTGTTCGGAAGGCGGCCGCCAGACACCGAGTGGGTGCGTCTGGTTGACTCGATCTGGTGTCCAACATAGCTCCGAATTCGTCGACCGACACCGCCGCCGCGTTTCTCGACGAAGTACGCGCGGTGCGGCGTGGGGCCGCGGCCCTGCCCGGTCTCGAGCCCGACTCGTACGCCCGAGACCACGCCGCCTTCGAGCGACTCTCCGACCAGCGCGGCCTGATCGCTGAGCACTTCACCGGCCGGCTGGCTGCGATGGGGGACGGACCGATCTCGGTGCTGTCGGTTGGCTGCGGTGACGGCTCGCTGGACGTCCGGCTCGCCGCAGGGCTGGTGCAGAGGCTGCCCGGCCGACCGGTGCGGTACGTCGGCATCGACCCGTGGCCCGGGAGCGCGGAGCTCTTCACCGCGAAGATGGCCGCACTGGGGGCCGACGAGATCGACGCGGACGCGTTCGTCGCGTCGTTCGGCGACTGCCAGGTGGACGAAACCTTCGACGTCGTGATGTTCGTGCACTCGATGTACTACGTCGCCGATGTGGGAGCAACCCTGCGCGCCGCGCTGAACCTGCTGCGACCCGGCGGCCAGCTGTGGGTGGCTGTAGCACCGGCGGCCGCACTCAACGCGCTGGTCGGCGTCCTGGCCCCGCCGCTGGAGGGCCACCGGCAGTGGTTCAGCTCCGACGTGGAGAAGACCTTCGTGGACGCCGGGATCGCCCTCGACGACGTGGTGACTCTGGACGCGCTGGTCGACCTCTCCTCCGCGAGCGACGAGGTGCTGGACTTCGCGGTACAGGCTCGGCTGACCCCTGAGCTACTCGGACCGGTGCGGGCCTACCTCGACGCGGTCTTGGTACCTGGTACCGACGGCGGCCTTCGGGTGCCGCATCCGGTCGACGTGTTCGCCGCGACCCGTCGCTGATCTGGCTCGAGCAGAATCTGCGTGGGGCGAGGGACGCCCGCCGCCGCGATCCTGGGGTGGTTTCGGCAAAGACGCCCCTCGTGGTGATCCACGCTCGGTGCGCGGGGCGTGGATTGCCACCAGAGGCGTGGATCGTTTGTCTCAGGGCGTCGACGGCGGGAAATGGCCGGTGTCGCCTCGGGGGCTCATCACGGTGCCGTCGAACTCGAATGTCATGACCGACGGTCCACCCGTCGGGCAGCAAAAGGCATCGCTCTCGGTCAGCCAGTTGTATCGCACGTCGACGGTGGTGTCGGTCGACCGACGACGGTGGTGTAGCTGTACGGCTTGCCGGATGCCTGGCCGATGTAGCGCCCACTCTTGTGGAAGAACATCACGTGCGAGACGTAGGTCGCGTCGCCGATGGTCGTGTCGTTCGCGAGAGCCCACGAGATCGTCGGACAACCGTCGGCGCTCGTTCCCGGCGTGTGATCGGTGACCGTCCAACCGGTTTCGAATGGAGCCCACAGGCCGGCGATCGCGTCCTGAACGACCGGCGACGATGGATCGACACAGGGCACCACCCGCTCGGGCGGAAGGGGGTCGGCGGACTCGACTGGTGCCTGCGCCTCTGGAGCGGGCGTGAGTGCGTCGGCCGGTACTGCATCCGGAGCCTGCGCCGGGACCGACACGGCCGGGACGGAGACGGGCAACGAACTCGACGGGGGAGCAGAGGTGACGTCCCCGTCCCCGCTCCCGCACGCCGCGGCGAGAAGTGCGGTCAACGCGATCGCGGCGCATGAGGTCTTCGAGCGAGTGGTCATCTGTCCCCCTGTGGATGTCGACCTGACGAGTCGGTGACGAATCCCGAACCTGTCGGTCCGTTATGGGGGTTGTCGGCGCGGCGACAGCGTTTGTTACCTGACTGCAAGTAACGAAAGGGTCGCGATTCAGGGAGCCGATGTCATGGCAGCCGCGCTTACACGGCTGGGAAGCCCCCGGCCCGTCCGAGTAGGGCCGGCACTTCCTTGCCCAGAGCGTTTCCTAGCCACGAGGCGGCGTCCATCAGAACCTGTTGGCGCACACCGGTGTCGACGCCTGATCGATCGAGTGCGTAGATCAGGTCCTCGGACGCAATGTTGCCCGTGGCTGCCGGAGCGAACGGGCAGCCTCCGAAGCCCCCGATGCTGGCGTCCAACGCTCGCGCACCCGTATCGAGAGCGGTCAGCGCGTTGGCATACCCCGTGTTTCTCGTGTTGTGGAAATGCCACCGCTGTGGGACCCCCGGTGCTCGTGTATTCGCTATGTCGGCCAACACTCGGACCTGTGTCGGCACACCGACGCCGATAGTGTCCGCCAGAGCGATTTCCGACGGTCGGTCGTCGGCGAACTGCGCGAGGATCTCGCCCACGAACCGAGGATCGACTTCTCCACTGAACGGGCAACCGAACGCGGCCGCGATGGTGACGGTGGTGGCCAAACCGGCGGATCCTGCGTCTCGAACGACATCGCGGGCAGTCGACACTGCCTCTGCGACAGAGCAATTCTGATTTCGTCGGCTGAACTCCTCGGATGCGACGACAACGACGTTTACTTCGTTCACGCTTGCGGCGACGGCCCGCTCGAGACCGCGGCGATTCAACACGAGACCGATGTACGACACGTCGTGACGTCGTTCGATTCCGGCCATGACGTCCTCGGCCCCTGCCATCTGTGGCACCCGCTTCGGGTTGACGAAGCTGACCGCTTCGATCCGCTTGACACCGGACGTCACGCTACGGGCGATCAATTCGATTTTCTGATCCACCGACAGTGCAGTCTTCTCGTTCTGCAATCCGTCACGTGGGCCCACTTCGACAAGTTGCACGGAAGTCATGGTCCGATCTTCCACCTCGACGGTATTGCATGCAATACCTGGATTTTTCAGGTTCTAATTTTCCAGAAGCGTGGACAACCGCGCATCGCGGCTTTAAGTTGTGAACAATCACCCCATCATCGAATGGAGGCCTGCATGGTCAGGGCCGTGGATCGCGTGTATTCCCACATCCGCGACGGCATCATCGCGGGAACCTACGCGCCCGGCGCACGGCTGGGGGAGGTCGACATCGCCGAGCTGACCGACACCAGTCGGACGCCCGTTCGCGAGGCTCTTAGGCAACTCGAGATGGAAGGGCTCGTGGAGGTCGTTCCCCATCGGGGCGCACGCGTCTACACCTGGACAGCAGATGATCTCGAGGAAATCTACGACCTACGAATGACGCTCGAAGCCATGGCCGCGGCGCGGGCGGCGCGCCGAATCGGTGAGAAGGACCTCGACAGGCTGAGCGAGCTCTGCGACCTCATGGAATCTGCGGCGGCACATGGTGCCGGGCAGCAGCTGGACCTGATGGCGCAGTTGAACGATGAGTTCCACGCCATCGTGCGGACCGCCGCCGCCAGTACTCGCTTGCTGACAATGCTCGGCGCAGTCATTCAATTCCCCCTCGTGATGCGTACCTTTCACCGCTACGCACCGGCTGATGTCGCCCGTAGCCATGCGCACCATCGAGATTTGGTGGCGGCCCTGAGCAGCGGTGACGAGATCTGGGCCGACTCGGTGATGCGGGCTCACGTCCGCGCCGCGAAACACGTTCTCCTCCAATCCCTCACGCCCGACGAAGTCAAGGAGTCCGAATGAGCGAGGCCGCCCAGGGGCCGTTGTCAGACCTCCGAGTAGTAGAGATGGGCCAACTTTTGGCCGGGCCGTTCTGCGGTCAACTTCTCGCCGATTTCGGAGCCGAGGTGATCAAGCTCGAACCGCCGGGTAAGGGCGACCCGATGCGGCAGTGGGGTCGGGAAAAGCCCCACGGCAAGTCGCTGTGGTGGCCGGTGGTGGCGAGAAACAAGAAGTCGGTCACCTGCAATCTTCGTACCGAAGAGGGACAAACGCTGGCGCGCAACATCATCGGCAAGTCGGACATCGTCGTCGAGAACTTCCGCCCCGGCACGCTCGAACGATGGGGGCTCGGGTACGAAGAACTGCGCACACTGGACCCACGCCTGATCATGGCCAGGGTGACGGGTTACGGCCAGGACGGACCTTATTCTCCCCGAGCCGGCTTCGGTTCGATCGGTGAGGCGATGGGCGGAATCAGATATGTGACAGGCAATCCGGATCTGCCGCCGTCGCGGGCCGGCATCTCGCTCGGCGACTCCCTGGCTGCTGTCTTCGCAACGATCGGTGTCCTCACTGCCGTTCATCATCGGGAGCGCACCGGACGTGGCCAACTGGTGGATTCGGCGATCTACGAGGCGGTGCTCGCGATGATGGAATCACTGCTCCCCGAATACGAGATCGGTGGATACCAGCGCGAGCGCACCGGGTCGGTGTTGCCGAACATCGCGCCGAGCAATGTCTACCCGACGAAGGGTGGGGAGATGATTCTGGTGGCAGCAAACCAGGATTCGGTGTACGCCCGCTTGGTCACCGCGATGGGCCGGGCCGATCTCGTATCCGATCCTCGTTATGTCGACCACGCCTCACGTGGGGTCAACATGGAAGAACTCGACGCCGTCATCGGATCGTGGACCGCAGAGCTCGGAACCGACGAGGTGCTCGACATCCTTCACGAGGCCGGTGTCCCTGCCGGCCGCATCTACACCGCTCGCGACATGTTCGACGATCCGCATTTCGCGGCCCGCGACGCCATCGTGCGTCTGGCCCATCCCGACTTCGGCGAGATTCCGATGGCGGGCGTCGTGCCCAAGCTCAGCGACAGTCCCGGAGCCGTCCGGCATGCAGGACCCGAACTCGGAGAACACAACTCGGATATCTACGGGTCGCTTCTCGGTCTTTCCGACTCCGAACAGGCCGCGCTCGCCGACCGCGGCATCATCTGACCTCGGCCGCATCGCCCTCACTCATCGCACCGCACACCACGGGAGATCATCATGCGCTATCGACTCGGCGTCGACGTCGGCGGAACATTCACCGACGTCCTACTTCTCGAAGAAACGACCGGTACCACTTTCAGAGCCAAGACTCCGTCGACACCCGCCGATCAGTCCGTCGGCGTGCTGAACGGCATCGACAAGGTGTGCTCGGAGGCCGGAATCGAACCGTCGGAGATCGATCAAGTCCTGCACGGCACGACGGTCGCGACCAACGCGATTCTGCAGGGCCGCGGAGCTCGCGTCGGGCTCGTCACCACGGACGGTTTTCGGCAGGTGCTGCAGATCGCCAGATCGTACGTACCGGGAGGGCTGGCGGGATGGATAATCTGGCCCAAGCCCGAACCGCTTGCAGCGCTGGAGAACACCGTCGAGGTCGTAGGTCGCCTGGCGGCGGACGGCAGCGAGGTGACGGCGCTCGACGAGAACCAGGCGCGAACCCAATTGCGCCGACTCGCCGGTGCCGGCATCGAAGCGTTGACGATCTCGCTCATCAACTCGTATGCGAACGACACCCACGAGAAGCAGATTGCGCAGTGGGCTGCCGACGAACTTCCGGGCATCCCGATCTCCATCTCCAGTCAGGTCCTACCCGAGATGCGGGAATACGAGCGGACCCTGACCACGGTCGCCAACAGCTACGTTCAACCCGAGGTCTCGCGCTACGTACGTAATCTGGACACATCGTTGCAGGACAGAGGAATCACGGCTCCGTTGTCCATACTGCGCAGCGACGGTGGACTGGTGCAGTCGGCGAAGGCCTCGGAGTCACCGGTGTCGTTGCTGCTGTCCGGCCCGGCCGGCGGTGTCACCGGCGCGGTCTGGTTCGCCGAGCAGGCCGGATTCTCCGACTTCCTCACCTTCGACATGGGCGGAACCTCCACCGACGTGGCGCTCGTACTCGGTGGGCAGCCGCGCATCGGTCGCGAGACGAAGGTCGGTGACCTCGCGGTCCGCGCCACGAGCGTGGACGTGCGCACGGTCGGAGCCGGTGGCGGTTCCATTGCGCACGTGCCGGAGTTGACACGCGCTTTGAGGGTCGGGCCGCAGTCGGCCGGTGCCGATCCGGGGCCGGCAGCGTACGGGAAGGGCGGAACCGAACCGACGGTCACCGATGCGAACGTCGTCCTCGGCTACCTTCCTACCTCGCTGGCGGGCGGCGAGGTCGATCTCGACGCCGATGCGAGTCGCACCGCAGTGGCGAGAATCGCCGACGCCATCGGCCTTGCCAGTCCGGAGGAAGCCGCATCCGGGATCGTCGACATCGTCAACGAGAACATGTTCGGCGCACTGAGATTGGTGAGCGTGCAGCAGGGCTACGACCCTCGCGATTTCGCACTCGTCTCGTTCGGTGGTGCCGGTCCCCTGCACGCCAACGCTCTGGGTCGCCTCACCGGGGCGTGGCCGGTGATCGTGCCCCCGTCTCCCGGTGTGCTCTGCGCCTACGGCGACGCCACGACGTGTCTGCGTGACGAAGCCGCGCGCACCATGGTTCGTGCCTTCTCCGACATCGACGACGGTGAGTTACGCACAGCGATAGCCGAGTTGGCCGAATCCGCGGCCGAGAGGCTGTCGTCCGAGGGTGTGGCGAAAGATCAGCAGACTGCGAAATACCAAGTCGACCTGCGCTATCAGGGCCAGGGTTTCGAGATTCCCGTCGACCTCGACGCCGCCGCCCTCGACTCCGGTGACCTGCTGTCCACGCTCGGCTCTGCCTTCGATGCCGAACATCAGCGACTGTTCTCGTTCCTGCTCAAGAACGAACGCGAGGTCATCAACCTCCGAGTGACCGTCAGTGGGCCGCGCCCCGAGGTGGCGTTCCAGCCGCTGGAGGAGGGCACCCCCGATGCGTCGGCGGCGCTGGTCTCCACGAACGACGTGTGGATGGACGGCCGGTATTCGAAAGCCGGTATCTACGATCGCTCGAAACTGTTGGCGGGCAACGTCATCACGGGCCCGGCGGTCATCACCGAGATGGACTCCACCACGCTCGTGCTGTCCGGTCATACAGCGACGGTTCACCCGAGTGCCTGCCTTCTCATTGCCCCCGTCGGCGCCGACGACACTCACCGCACTCGACTCCAGGAGAACTGATGGCCACCATCATCGAGACCTCGAAGACTCCGTTCACCACGGTTCCGGTCGACCCGATCACGCTCGACATCATCGAGAACGCCCTGCGGAACGCACGTGCAGAAATGGATGAGGTGTTGTTCCGGACGGCCCTGTCACCGGGTATCCGTGAACAGCACGACGAATTCCCGCTCATTGCCGATCCGAGCGGCAAGATGGTGGTCGGTCAATTCGGTCTGTCCGTCCCCGATTTCCTCGACAACTTCTCCGGAACCGTCGGCGAGGGCGACATCCTGCTGACCTCCGACCCGTACGCCTGTGGGGCCGCGATCAGCCACGCCAACGACTGGCTCATCGTTCTCCCGATCTTCCACAGCGGGAGGGTGGTCGGGTGGTCGTCGATGTTCGGCCACATGGCCGACGTCGGCGGCAAGACGCCGTCGTCGATGCCGACGGATGCGCACACCATCTTCGAGGAAGGCGTGATCATCCCGCCGTTCAAGCTCTACAGCGCAGGAGAATTGAACGAGACCGCGTTGGACATCATTCTCAATCAGGTGCGCAAGCCCGACTGGAACCGAGCGGACCTCAACGGGCTCGTCGCGGCGTGCACCACCGCGTCGCGTCGCATCGTCGAACTGTGCGACCGATTCGGCGTGGACGTGTATCTGTCGGCGCTCGATGCGTTGCTGGACAGAAACTATCAGGCCATGAAGGTGCTGCTCGCAATGTTGTTCGTCGACGGCGAGACCATCGAGTTCAGCGATTTCATCTGCGACGACGGGTGTGGCTACGGTCCCTACGAACTCGCGATCACACTCACCCGGCACGGTGAGAAGATCCACCTCGATTTCAGCAAGGCCGCACCGCAGGCCGTCGGGCCGATCAACTACTTCATCAACGAGAACCTCGTACGAATGTTCTTCGGTATCTACGTCATCACCGTTGCCGATCCGCAGATTCTCTGGAACGACGGCTTCTATCCGTTGATCGACGTGACCATCCCCGAGGACTCGTTCTGGAAACCGCGATATCCCGCTGCACTGAACGGACGAAATCACGGGATCGGCCGTGTCTTCGACCTTTTCGGCGGACTGTTGGGAAAGAACAATCCCGAGATTCTCAACGCCGCCGGCTTCTCGTCGTCGCCGCACTTCATGTACTCCGGTCACTACGACGGAGGTGCGCGGGACGGGGAGTGGTTCCAGCTCTACTCGATCGGTTTCGGCGGCATCCCCGGTCGACCGATGGGCGACGGCCCGGACGGTCACTCCCTGTGGCCGTCGTTCGTGAACATTCCGTGTGAATACCTCGAGTCGTACTACCCGCTGCGTATCGAGCGATGGGAGACGGTCACCGATACCGGCGGTGCCGGACTGCATCGTGGCGGCAACGGTGTCGACGTGGCGTACTACTTCGAGGAGCCCGGCACCATTGCCATCCACGACGACAGGTGGCTGACCTACCCGTGGGGAGTCAACGGCGGCAAACCCGGTGCGAGAGGGAAGAAGTGGATCGTTCGGGCATCGGGGGAGGTCGAGGTGTTGCCCAGCAAGATTCACGAGGTTCCGGTCGCGCGCGGTGACGTTCTGCACTTCGTCACGTGGGGTGGCGGAGGATGGGGTGATCCGCTGGCCCGGGATCCCGAGCTGATCGGTCTCGAGGTCCGCCGAGGTCTCGTCAGTACCGAAGGTGCCCGAGCCGGTTACGGAACGGTCTGCGACGGCGATGGTGTGGTGGATTCTGCTGCATCAGAGGCTCTTCGACGGGAGATGGCGGAAGCGCGCGGTGAGATCGAGGTATTCGACAAGGGTCCGTCGATCGAGGTGATCCTCGAACGGTGCGAGGCCGAAACCGGACTGCCCGCGCCCCGTCCGCCGGTGAACGTCAGAAAGGCCGTGCGGGCGTGAACGAGACACTCGGCGCGTACCGGGAATCGGGGTTCGCCGGCGAGCTGGGCCCGGGACGTAGCCCAGCGGTGCTGGTCGTCGACATCGTCGCGGCCTATCTGGTCGACGGGTCACCCATGCGCGCGCCGGTGGACGCTGCGGTACAGGCTGCCGCAGAGCTGGTTTCGGCCGCTAGAGCCGCTGGCATTCCCGTCGTGTTCACCAGGGTCAGCTATCAGCCCGGCGGCAGTGACGGCGGCCTGTTCATGTCCAAGATCCCGGCGTTGAAGATCTTCGAGGAAGGTTCGGAACTGGGCGATTTTCCGGCGGATCCTCGTCCGCTCGCGGGCGAGACGGTGGTGACCAAGCAGTACGCGAGCGCGTTCTTCGGCACCTCGCTGGCCGCCACCCTCACGGCGAGCGGCATCGACACGCTGTACATCTGTGGGCTGACCACCAGTGGGTGTATCCGAGCGAGTGCCACCGATGCGCTGCAACACGGGTTCCGCCCGCTGGTCGTCGCGGACGCGTGCGGTGATCGTGAGCCGGGCATGCACGAGTCGAACCTGCTCGACCTGCAGGCCAAGTACGCGGACGTTCTCGATCTTCGGACGGCACTGGATCAGTTGGTGACGCAGTCCGGTTGAGCCGCTCTGACGGACGATGCCATCAGAAACGCCCCTCCTCGTAATCCACACCCGGTCCATAGGGCGTGGATTACGACGAGGGGCGCGGATGACTCGGTGCACCTCGTCCTACAGGTCAGTTCGCTTCTTCGCCGATCCACTGGGCCAGCAGATGGTGGATGTAGGACTGCACGGCATCCTCCTATCCATCTGCCCCGGCCTTCTCGCCGGCGGCGTACCTGTCGCCGATCCGGGTGCCGACGATGCGCAACAGGCGCGCGGCGTCGCTCATGGCGGTCTCGATGTTCGGCTCCGCCGCCGCCAGTGAGTAGATGTCGGCGAGCCCTGCGCCGACGGCCTCCGCATCGCTGACTTCGCTTCTGCCCACCGCAGCAATTACTGGGATCCCGCGTTTGCGCGCCGCGCGGGCGACACCGATCGGGCCCTTCCCGTGCAAACTCTGAGCGTCGAGTGAGCCTTCGCCGACCACGACCAGATCCGCCTCTGCGAGTACGGTTTCGAAGCCGGTGAACTCGAGCATGAAGTCGATACCAGGAACAAGTCGGGCGCCCAGTACGGCGGCCAGCCCGAAGGCGAGTCCGCCCGCAGCACCGGCACCGGGGAGGGATCTCGAATCGAGACCTGTTGCCCGCTCGACGCTGTCCGCCCAGCGCTCCAGCTGGGCGTCCAGGATGCCGATATCGGCGCCGGTCGCACCTTTCTGTGGTCCGTACACTGCGGCCGCACCGGAGGAGCCGGTCAAAGGATTGTCCACGTCGCAGACGACCACGATGTCCACCGTCGACAAGCGTGGATCGATGGCGTCGACGGCTGTGCTCTCATCGCCGACGTCGGCACCCAGCGCCCGTAACGCGCCGAGACCACCGTCCGTGGTTGCACTCCCGCCTACGCCCACAACGATTCGATGGGCCTTGCGGTCGAGAGCGTCGAGGATCATCTCACCGACTCCGAACGTCGTGCTCTCGACCGCAGAGTCCGATGTAGGCCCGCCGGGCACCAGCGCCAGCCCTGCGGCCGCCGACATTTCGAGCACCGCACATCCACCGAGGAACGCGTACTCGGCCTCGACGATCAACCCCGTCGGCCCGCTCACCGAGCACCCGACCCTCTCCCAGCCTCGTGCGAGCATCATCTGCACTGTTCCCTCGCCACCGTCGGCGATGGGGAACTCTACGACGTCCGCGTCTGGCAGGGCAGTTCTCAGACCCTGCGCCAGCGCGCCCGCTGCTTCTGCGGCGGTCAATGATCCCTTGAATTTGTCCGGCGCGACAACGATTCTCACTCCCGTCACGATGTTCCCCCCGCTGCATGGCCGTGCAGTCGGCGGAGTGAGACGTAGCGCTCGGCATTGGCGACGAACCCGTGCCGCTCGATGTCGCTGGTGTCTCGGCGGATCTTGCCAGGAATACCGGCCACCATGGAATTCGCTGGGACGATGGTGCCTTCGAGTACTACTGCACCGGCAGCAACCATCGACCCACGACCGATAACCGCTCCGTTGAGCACTACTGCGCCCATTCCGATCAGCACGTCGTCTTCGACGGTGCAACCGTGGAGCACCGCGCGGTGACCGATGGACACCCGCTGCCCGACGGTCACCGGGTAACCAGGGTCGGAGTGCACAACGCAACAATCCTGGATGTTGCTGTCGGTTGAAATGACGATGGGGTCTCCGTCACCTCGTATGACGGTCCCGTACCAGACACCGACCCTGGGGCCGATCGTCACATCTCCGACCACGATTGCTGACGGCGCGACCCACGCATCGGAATCAATTGTCGTACGGAAGAATCCGGCTTGACGGTCGGTCATCAGCGGTCAGAAGCCGACATGTTCGTTGCCCTTGAGGCCCAATCGGGTGCGTGCCTCTTCGGGGCTGGCGGGGGTTCGGTCGAACAGAGCCGCGAGTTCGACCGCCTTTGCCACGAGGTCTGCATTCGACTTCGCCACCTCGGTGCGTCGAACTCGCAGGTTGTCTTCGATACCCACTCGAATGTTGCCACCCAGCATCAAAGACAGTGCGGCAAGATTGAATTCGTTCGGGTAGCCGACTCCGGCTGCCGACCACGTGAACGAACCCTGGCCGAAGAGTCGCTCCGCGGTCCTCAGCATGTGGATGAGCTGATCGGGCTCGCCGCCGTTCGCCCCGAGTACCCCGAGGACGAACTGAATGTTGAACGGTGCTTCGAGGTGGCCGTCCTTGATCAGCTGCTGGAGGCTGAACAGCTGGCCCACGTCGTAGACCTCGATCTCCGGACGCGTGTTCGACTCCTTCATCAGCGCGGCCATGTACTCCATGTCTGCGAAGGTGTTCTTGAAGATGTAGTCCCGGGTTCCTTCGAGGTAGTCCCGCTCCCAATCCGCGAACGGAAGATCGCGTGCCGCGACAGGGAAGATGCCGAAGTTGAAGCTGCCGGCGTTGAACGTTCCCATTTCCGGGCGAAATTTCAGCACGGACCCGCGCTCTTCGATCGTCATGCCGCGCCCTCCACCGGTCGTCGGCTGCAGAACCGCGTCGGTCTCCTTCTTCAGCTCGGTCAGCAGTCGATCGAACAGGTCCAGGTCTGCAACCGGCTTACCTGTCGCTTCCTCGCGGACGTGCAGGTGCAGGATCGAAGCACCCGCTTCGGCCGCTCGAACACCCTCGCGCACAATCTGATCCACGGTGATCGGAATTGCCGGGCTCTGCGCGGGCACGGTCATGCCGCCGGTCAGGGCACACGTGATGATGACTCTGTCGTCCATGATGGATTCCTCCTGGTTGGTTTACGAGTGTTCAGGTCTATAGTTCGGCGAGTGCAGCCCTGGACGGTTTGCGCGTGCCCTGTTCGCAGTCGTGGACCATGCCGACGATGCGCTGATTCAACGGCGTAGCCACCGAGACCTTCTCGCCCGATGCGGTAACACCGCCGTTGATGACGTCGACTTCGGTGCGGGCACCGCGCTCGAGATCTTGCAACATCGAGGCCTTGGTGGGGCCGAGCGTGGCCATCAGTGCGGCCAATCCGGTGTTCGCGGCGGTGCGATCGCCGGCAGGGCGCACGACGAGTTCCTCGGGCCGGATTCCGGCCACTTCGTCGAGCTCGATGCCGAGGGCCTGCGAGACCTCGTACCCTTCCGCCCACAGCCGGAATGCTGCTTCTCGGCCGTCGTTGTCCGCAGCGATCTCGGCATAGGTCAGGCCGCTGATCGCGCCGAGTCCCGAGAAAGTGCTGTTGAGAAGGAGTTTTGCCCACACTTGTCCGAGGACGTTGGTGACGAGCCGAACCTGCGCAGCGGCGGACATGATGTCGGCCAGGGTCTCGGCCCGTGTCGAGCGCGAGCCGTCTTTCTCGCCGATGACGAACGGTGCGACGGTTGTCTGTGCGACGTGTCCGATACCGAGATTCGTAGCACCCCACTCGACGACGCCGATGAGAAATTTGTCCTTGCCGACGAGGTGTTCCACGGCATCTTGAACGAGACCGTTTCCGAAGGACACATAAGTGTCGACCAGATCCCGTTCGACGAGGGGGGTCAGTGCAGGGTGAAGATAGAGCGCTTTGAGGAAGACCAGTGCGAAGTCGAATCGGCCGTGCAGGTCCGACGCCGTCGACACAGCATCGATGTGTACGTAGGACACCTGCCCGAGTTCGTCGAACTTCAGACCAGGATCGCGCATTGCCGAGACGTGTGGCGCGTTGGCGTCGAGAACGGTGACGTCGTGCCCGGCGCGAGCGAGGTGGGCTGCGGTAACGCCCCCGATAGCTCCTGCACCGACGATCAAAATTCTGGGCCTCATGTGTGTGCTTCCTTGCTCGTAGCGACAACGGATGGGGACTTCGGCGACGTGATGCGCGGGAAGAGGGCAAGGCTGATTGCTGCGCCGACGACCAACAGCCCGATGACGAACCACAATCCGGATACCGGATTCCCGGTCGATTCTTCGAGCAAGCCCATGACGAACGGCCCGACGAATCCGCCGAGGATGCCGAGGGTGTTGACCAGGGCCAGGCCTCCAGCAAGTGCGGCTCCGGCGAGTCGGGACGCAGGCACGGTGAACAGAATTGCCTGGACGACGAAGAACATCGACGCTGCGATACAGAATCCGATCAAGGCGAGAACCGGGGTCGACGACGCGGCGATGACGAAGCCGATCACCATGGCGCACAGGCCGCCGAAGAGAAGGAGCCGCGAGCGTCGGGGATCGGTGGCGAATCGGGGGAGGGCGAGTGTTCCTACCGCTGCGGCGATCCACGGCAGGGCCGTGATGAGACCGATGGTGAAGTCGGAGAAGTCACCCCATCCGCCGATGATGGACGGAAGAAAATAGGTCAGGCTGTAGACGGCGATCTGGTGGGTGAAGTAGACCAGGATCACCAGAACGATCTGTTTGTCTCGGAGTATGGCGAGAAACGAGTGGGTTCCGGAATCGGCTGCGCCATCGGCTTGTTCGCGCGTCAAGCGAGCTGTGAGATGGGCTGCCTGTTCCGGTGTGAGCCAGCGAGCGTCCTTGGGCCCGTTGGGCAGAAACTTCCAGACGATGAATGCCAATCCGACGGCAGGGAGCCCCTCGATGACGAACATCCACTGCCAGCCGTTCCATCCGAGCAGGCCGTCCATTCCGAGTAGTGCGCCTCCTATCGGTGCGCCCACGATGTTGGCGATACACACGGCGACGAGGAACATTCCATTGGCGCGTGCACGGTCGTCCTTGCCGAACCAGTACGTCATGTACAGCATCACACCGGGGAACAGTCCGGCCTCGGCGATTCCGAGGAGGACGCGCAAAATGTAGAAGGACGTCTCGCCCTGGACGAATGCCATTGCTGCGGAGAGTAAACCCCAGGTGACCATGATCCGCGTGATCCACCATCGCGCGCCGACCTTGTGCATGGCGTAGTTGCTGGGAACCTCGAAGAGTGCGTACGCGAGGAAGAACAAGCCGGCACCGAGACCGTATGCAGCCGCGGAGATTCCGATATCCGCTTCGAGAGCGGTTTTTGCGAGGCCGATATTGGTGCGGTCTATGAAGGCGATGATGTACGCAGCAATCACCAACGGCATGATCTTGCGAAAGATGAGCTTCGGCGAGACTTCGTGTACATGCTGTGACGGTGACCGGTCTCGAGCGTCTTCGGACATGGTTGTACCCCGTTCCGGACAGTAGTTGTTTGTCGAGTGAGTGGAATGCAGCGCGTTGGGTCTGCGCAAACTGCAAGTTAAGGAGGCGGATTCACTATTTCGGTCAAGATCCTTTTCTGGTGCATCCGCAGGTGACGCCTATGCGCAATTCGTGCGCGCGGAGAACCGATTGAAACGAGCCGCCGACGCCATCGATACGCCGGACCAGAAGCTCGAGTGCCTGTTCTGCCAGCTCTCTCCGCGGTTGCCGGACGGTGGTGAGCTCCACCAGGGACGACGCCCCGGGAAACAACCCGTCGAAACCGGTGACAGCGACATCCTGCGGGACGCGAATATTGTTGGAGCGCAATGCACTGATGACGCCGAGTGCTATCACGTCGCTACCGCATACAAGCGCCCGAGGTAGCACCTTGCTGCTCAACAGTTGCTGTACTGCTTGCGCGCCACCCGCTTCGCTGAGATACGTGGTGATGCCACGCCCGCCGACGCCTCGCAGTCCGTGCCGGTCGGTCACGCTGACGAAACCGGCCTCGCGGCCGGCCGATGCGCTGGAGGTGCGCGGACCGGTGATGGTCACGATGTCGGTGTACCCATGTTCGACAACGTGTTCCATCATTTGGGCGGCGGCAGTGAAATCGTCGATGCCGACGAAGTCGCCGGCGATGCTGTCGATACGACGCGAGAGCTGAACGAAGGGGATGTGTGCACTACGCAGAGCCCGAATGACATCGCCGTCGTCCGGGTGCAGAACGGTGAGCACCACACCGTCGACCTGACGGGTGATCATGGCTTCGGTGATGCTGCGCAGGGTGTCGGAATCCTCTTGGGTGTGCGAGACGAATACTTCGTAACCTCTGGCGCGAGCAGCATCGATCGCGCCGGCCGCGATCTCGGCGTAGAAGGGATTCGCGATATCGGTGAGAACAAGACCGATGACTCGTGTCCGCTGTGCTCGAAGCTGATCTGCTCGCACACTGGAGGTATGACCCAACTGCTGTGCTACGTCGAGAACGTGCGACCGCGTTTGTGCCGAGACCCCTCCTCGCCCGTTCATGACGTAGGACACCGTTGCGGTCGATACGCCCGCTGCGCGTGCGACCTGAGCAGCCGAAACACGAGGACGGGCGAGCGAGTTCGGCGCAATGTCGTCGACACCGGTCACGTCCTGTCGTTCGTTGATCGGATGCACTGTCGTCACCTCCTCGGCGATAGCCCCTTGTGAAATCAGAGGTTAAGTGTGATGTGAATCATTAAGCAACGTTAAGCGTCAGCGGCTTGAAGGGCGGTTTGGGGTGCCGCGACGCGCTGGACGATCGCCAGGCCAGCTTTCGGGGCATCAGCAGACAGGACCTGATGAGCCGTCGGAACGTGACTGCTACCGCCTCCCGTGGACCTCAGTGGCACATCTCACAGATTAACGTTGCTTAATGATTGGCCGCGTTCTTACAGTTCCCTCGGTCGACCCGAGCACCGGCACCGCTGCTGGGAAAGTCGGCACGTTCACTGGAAGGACAAAGATGGACATCGGTCCTGTTCTCTCTCGACGGGCTCTGCTTCGTGGCACAGCCGGCGCGGCTGTCATGGGTCTGCTGGCGGGTTGCTCCTCGGCCACAGGCCAGTCGGCCGGCACGGGCGGTTACCGCATCGGTTACTCCAACGGAGTCATCGGAAATTCATGGCGAGGACAGTTCGTCGCCAACATCGAGGACAAAGGTGCGGTTCTGCGGCAGTCCGGCGCCGTGTCCGAACTCCGCATCGTCAACAGCGCATCCGACATCACTCAACAAATCAGTCAACTCAACAATTTTCTGAGCTCCGACCTCGACGCCGTCTTGATAGACCCGGTATCGGCAGGATCGGTGCAGGCCGTCATTCCTCGCTTGCAGGCAGCGGGGATGCTGGTGGTGGTCTCCAACGACCCGGCACCGACACCGGATGCCCTCAACGTCATCGGCGACAACAGCACGTGGTGGCGGATGCAGACACAATGGCTCGTCGAGCAATTGGGCGGTCGAGGAAAGATAGTGATGGTCACCGGTGTGCCCGGTTCCACTGCCGACGTACAGCGAGTAAAGGCCGCACAGGAGGTCCTCGCCGGAGCACCGGGTATCGAGGTGATCGCATCGGTGCCAGGGTTCTGGGATCCGGCGAAGGCGCGCACGGCAATGGCCAACGTACTTGCCACACAATCGCAAATCGATGGAGTGCTGATGCAGGACGTCATGGCGGAAGGTGTCATTCGCGCATTCCAGTCCTCCGGCCGCGACCTACCGAAGGTGATGACCGGCGACTACACGGCAGGTTTCCTGCGAGCCTGGGCTTCGTTACCCGACCTGGTATCCATCGGAGTTCCGTACTCACCCACCAATGGAGCGGATTCCATCGAATTCACCGTACGTCTATTGCAGGGCAAAAAGATCAAGCAATCGATGCTCTCTCCGAATCCGGAGCGCGAGGATCTGCGGAACGCGGTATTGCTGGCTCCGTCGCTTGCCATCACCCGCGACGGTACTGCCGGCGAGTGGACGCCGGAGGGTACCGAAGTGATCAGCCTGAGCGACGCGCTTGCCCGCGTGGAGGGCAAGCCGGACAACTACACGCTCGAGGCACCCATGCCCATCGATCGTATCGAGGAGTTCTTCTGATGACACTGCGCGTACAGAACATCGTCAAGGACTACGGCCACGTGCGTGCCCTGCAGGGTGTCGATCTCGTTCTGCAGCCCGGTGAGATTCGAGCGTTGTTGGGCGGGAACGGATCCGGGAAAAGTACCTTGACCAAAGTGCTCACCGGAGTCACCTCACCGGACGGCGGCACCATCGGTATCGACGGCGCCGAAGCGCACGTTCGGGGTCCGAACGCATCGGCCCGGCTGGGCATCGCTGCGACGTACCAGGAAGTTGCGCTCGCCGGGGACCTCACCGTTGCCGAGAACCTCTGCGTCCGGAAGATGCCGACCCGGCTGAAGTTCTTGTCTGCCCCGGCTCGCGCGAACGAGGTCCTGGCGTCCGCGCTCGTTCGCGTCGGCCTGGCACCGTCCATTCTGAGCTCGTACGTTCGTGATCTCGATCTGGAACAACGATCGTTGGTCGAACTGGCACGAGTGCTCGCCGCACGGCCCAAGTACGTGGTCCTCGACGAACTCACGGCATCCCTGCGAGCGGAGCGAGTGGAACTGGTCGGTGAGATCATCGCCGAACTTGCTGCCGCCGGCACCGCGATCCTTTTCGTCTCGCATCGACTCGAAGAAATAGAGCGCTTCTGCACCAATGCGACGGTGCTGCGCAGCGGACGCGTCGTACTCGACGGCTCGCTGTCCGAACTGACCATCGAGGACCTCGTCACCGCCATGACCGGTGAAACCGAAGTGGCCGATGACCGCCGTCGCGTCGTCCGGGCCACCGAGGGGGCCGGAGATGCAGTTCTGGTGGCGGATCAGCTGAAGGTGCCAGGTGCTCACGGCCCGATTTCGCTGACGCTGCGTGCCAAGACAGTGACCGGCATTGCCGGACTGAGCGGGCAGGGCCAGGGTGAGTTGCTCCGTGCGCTCGCCGGCACTGCGCCCGCCGAGGGTTCCATCACCGTCGACGGCCGTCTGGTGCCGCCGGGCAACGTGCGCGAGTTCGTTTCCCGCGGTGTTGGTTTCGTCTCCGGCGAGCGTGACCGGGAAATGGCGTTCGGCGTGCGATCGGTGGACGAGAATGCGCGATCGGTGTCGCTGTCCCGGAAGAAGTCGTTCGATGTGGGCGCTCTGCTGAGCCGATTGCAGCTTCCTTCGACACATCGGCGGGCGGCGATGGGCGGACTGTCGGGCGGGCAGCAGCAGAAAGTGATACTCGGGCGCTGGCTCGGCTCCACGCCGACCGTGCTCGTTGCCGACGACCCCACTCGTGGAATCGATATCGGTGCGCGGCGTGAGATTCACCGGCTTGTCCGAGAAGTAGCCGATTCCGGCTCTGCGGTGGTGTTGACCTCCAGTGACGATCACGAGTTGGCCGAGGTATGCGACCGGGTCGTGGTGATCTACCGGGGCGAGAAGGTTGCAGAACTGTCCGGTACCGATGTCACCGAGCAGAAGATAGCCGATGCATCGGTCCGTAGTGGACTGCTGCGCAGCGACAGAGAGGCAACATTATGACCACACTGGATTCGTCGCTGTCACGGCCGGAGCGCGAGAGACTCGACAGATCACCCACAGTGCTACACCGGGTACGAGGGTGGCCAGGCCTGTCCGTCACGGTCCTGTTCGTGGTCATCCTGGTCGTATGTACCGCGCTGCGGCCTCAATTCGTCACCGCCCCATCGTTGTCGGGCTTTCTCGCGATCTTCGCACCGTCGATCTGCCTGGCCATCGGTGTCGGATTCGTCATGTCGGTCGGCAGCATCGACCTCTCCATCGGCCCACTGATGGGAGTGGCGAACATTCTCACTGTCCTACTCGGCTCGGTAGGGTTCTCGCTGTTCTCCGCAGGACCGAGCGGAGCGGCCGCCGCCTGCTCCGAGCCGGGGCTGTGTTCGCAGGGTCTGCCGTTCGCAGTGGCGGCTACGATTGCCATCGCGGTCACCGGACTGTTCGGTATGATCAACGGGATTCTGGTGGCCTACGTCCGCCTGCAGCCGTTACTCGCCACGCTGGCAAGCGGTTTCGTGATCACCGGTATCGGCTTGTGGTTCTTCCCCAAACCCGGTGGCAGCGTGTCCTCGACGGCAGTCGGGCAGTACGGTGCACCGGCGCTTTTCTCTCTACCGCTGCTCGCCATCGTCGTCGTCCTGACCGTGGCCGTTCTGATTGCGAAGTCCCCGCTGGGAGTGCGAATGCGCGCAGTCGGTAGTGACCGTCGACGTGCCTATTCCGCGTTGATCGACGTCTCCCGCACAACGGTTCTCGCATTCACGGCAGCCGGTACCTTCGCAGGGGTCGCTGGGGTGCTGTTCACGTTGTCCGTCGCCTCCGCAGACCCCACGCTCGGAGTCACGTTCACGCTCAACGCCATAGCCGGAGCCGTGCTCGGCGGGGCGACGCTCAGGGGTGGCCGGCTCGACCCGGTCGGTCCACTGCTGGGTGCCGCAACGCTCGGTCTCGTCGGCGTGCTGATCGATGCGCTCGACGTCCCCACGTACTTCCAGCAACTCGCGTCGGGAGTGATCATTGTCGCCGCACTCGCGGCGACCACCCGCGCCGCACGAGCCAGAAAGGCTTGATCATGACCGCTCCAGCACTGACCGAACCGACAGTGACCGGTCTCGGAATGAAGGCTCGGATCCGGAAAGCGACATGGATCCCGGCCGTCGCGACCGCGGTGATCCTGTTCGTTCTCGGCGGATTTCTCTCGCCCGGCTATGCGACGTGGCAGAACCTCAACGACATCCTTGCCGTCGCCGCCATCCTCGCAATCGCAGCGGCGGGGCAGACTCTCGTCATCATCGCGGGAGATTTCGGTATCGACCTGTCCATCGGCGCGGTCATGTCGTTGACGGCCGTTCTCGCATACATGACCATGGCCGGGGGACCGTCGATGCTTCCGGTGGCGTTGCTGGTAGTAGTCGTCGTCGGGGCGATATTTGGTTTCGTCAACGGATTGATCGTGACCGTATTCGAGCTGCCCGCCCTGGTTGTCACACTCGGGACCCTGGTCATAGCCTCCGGTCTCACCTTCGCCATTGCCCAGGGAGGAACACCCGCCGGCTCGGTACCTGCGGTGTTGTTGGACCTGTCCTCGGCGAGCATCGGCGGGATCAGGCCCATCACCCTGATCGCAGTGGTACTTGTCGGACTGTTGGCGATCTATCTCCGGCGCAGCCGGTTCGGACAACAGCTACTCCTCGTCGGAAGTAGTCGAGAAGCGGCAAGGCTCAGCGGAATTCCCGTTCGACGAGTCGTGATCTCGGCGTTCGTCGGTGGTGGAGTTCTGGCCGGCATCGCAGGAATTCTGCTGCTCGGTTACGCCGGGACTGCGAACCTGTCTCTTGGTGCCGACTATCAGATCCTGACCATTTCGGCCGCGGTCATCGGTGGTGCCGCGTTGTCGGGCGGTGACGGCAACGTGCTACGCACGGCGGCCGGGGCTGTCGCGCTTCAGGTTCTCACCACCTTCCTGTTGACTGTAGGGGTCGGCAATGCCGTACGACAGATCGTGACCGGATTGATTCTGCTCGTGCTGCTGCTGGCCAATTCACGTACACCGCGCCTGCGCGCATGACCGAGAGAACTGTCATGAACCCTTCTGCTCGATCGACGGAATCGATCCCCGTGTACCGCGTGACGGCGCTGCGCCAGGGCTGGCTCGAGGTGGACCGAAGCTCACAGACTTATCTGCACGGATTCGGCGACGCCATCTGGGTGCCGGTGTGGGCGTATCTGATTCAGGGTGATTCGATCCCGAACATTCTCGTCGATACGGGCATTCACGATCCGAGCTGGGTGACCGATGCGGTCTCGCCGTGCCGACAGTCATCGGACGAAACAATCATCGGATCGCTGCGCACCCTCGGCCTCGAAGCCGAGGACATCGAGATCGTGGTCAACACTCACCTGCACTACGATCACAGCGACAACAATCCGCTGTTCGCGCATGCCCGATTCTTCGTGTCGCGTATCGAGTGGGACGGTGCCGCTGAGCCTTTCGAGTTGCAGACCGACATCTACACGGGCCGATGGTTGGCCGGAAAACTCACACCGTTCCACTACACGTTGATCGACAGCAAGTATTTCGACATCGCACCTGGGATCAGAGTGATGCAGACCCCAGGGCATTGCCCCGGCATCCAAACGGTACTGGTCAACACCGCTGAGGGGGTGGCAGCTGTCTGCGGTGACGCCATGAACTCACCCGAGAACATCAGGCTGAATACGCCACCGGGAATCGTGACCGACGTTGTCGCGGCGATGAACTCGATTCACCGCATCGTCGCCAACGCAGACGTCGTTCTGACCGGCCACGACCCCGGCCTCGAACATGGTCAGTTCGAGGGATTTCCGCGGATCGCCGATTTCGAGCCATCGATCGGAGATCGACGCGGCACCCTGCACGATCAGCGCGTGGTGGCCGCGGTTGTCGGGCCCGCTTAGCCGACCGACTTTCCGGCTGATCTTCGGAAGAACATCACATGTGAGACGCAGGTGTAGTTGCCGAGGGCAAGGCCATGGCGGCGCTGGCCGTCACGGGTGGCCGTTCCGTTCGGGTCATGACCCGCGCAGACTCCGCGACGTCGGTGTCCGGGACATCATCGTTTCCCTGTGGATGTTATGTGCTGCGGACGAGAAGGTCTGCTGATCAGGTATTGGACGGATGGTGATGCGGTAGCCGATAGTGGTGGCATGAATTCGCTGAATCCCGATGTACCGGACGATGTTTTCGCGGACGTGTTGAAGCAGATCTCCCACTTCGTTCGGTCGCGTGTCGTGCCGCGTGAACTCGAGATCATGAACACCGATTCGATTCCCGAGGATCTGCGGAAACAGGCCGCGGAGATGGGGCTGTTCGGCTACGCGATTCCGCAGGAGTGGGGCGGGTTGGGTCTGAACCTGATCCAGGATGTGGAGTTCGCGATGGAACTCGGCTACACCTCGTTGTCGTTGCGATCGATGTTCGGCACCAACAACGGGATCGCCGGGCAGGTGCTCGTGGGCTTCGGTACCGAGGAGCAGAAGGCGACATGGTTGCCGGGCATGGCATCCGGCGACATCGTTGCGTCCTTCGCGCTGACCGAGGACGGGGCCGGATCCAATCCAGCGGGGCTACGGACCACCGCGAAGGTCGATGGCACCGGGTGGGTCATCAACGGCAGCAAGCGATACATCACCAATGCTCCGATCGCGAACATGTTCGTCGTCTTCGCCAAGCTGGACCCGAAACCGCAGAGCGGCAACGGTATCGCGGTATTCCTGGTTCCTGCCGACACAGCCGGGATCGAGGTGGGCGTCAAGGACGCGAAGATGGGCCAACAGGGCTCCGGCACCGCCGATGTGAACTTCACCGATGTCCGGGTCGAGGCCGACGCCTTGGTCGGTGGCACCGGCGACATCGGGTACAAGGCGGCGATGACGTCGCTGGCGCGGGGACGGGTGCATATTGCCGCGCTGGCCGTCGGTCAGGCACAGCGGGCCTTGGACGAATCGGTGTCCTATGCCGCGGCGTCCACGCAGGGCGGAGAGCCGATCGGTAACTTTCAGCTGGTGCAGGCCATGATCGCCGATCAGCAAGTCGGGGTGATGGCCGGGCGGGCGATGGTGCGTGAGGCGGCTCGGTCGTGGGTGCAGGAGACCGATCGGCGTATAGCTCCGTCCGCTGTGAAGCTGTTCTGCACCGAGATGGTGGGCAAGGTCGCCGATCTGGCCGTTCAGATTCACGGTGGTGCCGGGTACATGCGTGAGGTTCCGGTCGAACGTATCTACCGGGATGTGCGGCTGCTGCGGCTGTACGAGGGAACCAGCGAAATTCAGCGTCTGATCGTCGGTGGCGGCCTGATCCGAGCCGAACAGAAACGCAACTCGTGAACGCATCGGGTGAAGACTTCCAGGGCCGGTCTTTTCGGCCCCGTCGCTCCGACCACGTCGGGTTCTCCGTCGGGTCCGTCGACGACGCTCTTCGGTTCTGGATCGACGGTCTCGGAGCGACCCTCGAACGCACGGGTGAGATGGGTGGCGAGTTTCTCGGCGAGGTCACCGGAGCGCACGGGGCGGCAGTCCGGATGGCGGTGGTGTCCGTTGCGGGTCAGACGATCGAGCTGTTGGAATACCGCAACGTGCAGGGGGAGCGGGGATCGTCTCGACCTTACGATCCGGGTTTCGCGCACCTTGCCTTCGAGGTCGACGACATCGACGCGGTCCTCGCGCGAATCGCGGACTTCGGTTGGACGGCGCAGGGAACTCCCCAACCGATTGCCGGCGGCGCCAAGGTGGGCACCCGCGTCATGTACGCGGTGGGTCCGGATGGCGAGACCATCGAATTCATGGAGCCGCCACACTGACGAGAAGCCCGAGTTGCGCAGAAGTCATGTACCGCAGAAGGTCTGAAAACCAGCACTGAAGCTTTGGGGTGCAGGAGCGGCATACGTCGACCACTCGCCGCATCGATCGAACGGTGACGTGACGACCTCGAGCAGGCTCTCGAAAGGTTCGAGATCGCCCTCGGTCGCGGCATTCAGGGCAGCGTCGACCAGGTGGTTGCGGGGAATGTATGCCGGGTTGACTCGATCCATACCGTCGGCGACTGACGAAAGATTTTGTCCGTCAACCGAAACCGCAGTGCGCCAACGCTTGAGCCAGTTCGCGGACGCGTCCGGTGGAACGAGGGAGTCGAATGGTGACGAGTGTCCGCGCAGGTTGTCGGCGAGAGCGCGGAAGGTCAGGGTCCAATCGGTGTGGTGATCAGTGAGCAGCCGGTGGAGATCGTCGACGAGCGCCGCGTCCACGCCACTGTCTCCCAGGCCGAGCTTGAGGGCCATCGAGGCAGAGTAGTGCTGTCGATAGCGATCCCCGTAACTGTCGAGGACGGCAGTGAGGGCTGTGATGGCAGCGTCGGGCGTCGAACTGACCAGTGGCAGTAGTGTTTCGCCGAATCGGGCCAGATTCCACCCGAGAACCGCGGGCTGGTTGCCGTAGGCGTAGCGTCCGCCGTGGTCGATGGAGCTGAAGACCGTTGCAGGATCATAGGCGTCGAGAAATGCGCACGGGCCGTAGTCGATGGTCTCGCCGGAGATCGTGGTGTTGTCGGTGTTCATGACTCCGTGAACGAATCCGACCGACATCCACTGGGCTACCAGGGACGCCTGAGCTTCCACGACGGCCTCGAAGAAGGCGAGGTAGCGATCCTCGGCGGGAAGATCGGCGAAGGCAGGGTAGTGGCGGGCGATGGCATAGTCGGCGAGGGTCTGCGCGAGTCCTTCCCGCCGGGCGGCGAACTCGAAGGTGCCCACCCGAAGATGGCTCGACGCAACCCTGGCAAGCACAGCGCCGGGTTGCGGACCTCCTTCTCGCAGTACCTGCTCGCCGGTCGTGACGACAGCGAGTGAGCGCGTGGTGGGAATGTTCAGTGCATGCATCGCCTCGCTGATCAGGTATTCGCGCAGCATGGCTCCCACTACCGCGCGCCCATCACCGCCACGCGAGAACGGTGTAGCGCCGGACCCTTTGAGATGCAGATCGACTCGACGGCCCCGATCGTCGCGAAGCTCGCCGAGCAGCAGTGCGCGGCCGTCACCCAACAACGGTACGAAATTGCCGAATTGGTGACCGGCGTACGCCATCGCGACGGTGGCGGTCTCGGCCAGCGGAATCGACCCGGACAACACGCCTGCCCCCTCCGGAGTGCGCAGCGACGCTGGGTCGAGTGCGAGTGACCGCGCCAGGTCGTCGTTGAGTATCAGCACCCGAGGGTCGGGTGCGGGGGCACCCTGCCACGGCACCGTCACACCGTGAACCTCGTCGGCCAAGGTGGTCTCGAACCCGAATGCGGGCAGGTTCGTGATCGAAACGCGCGGCCTGGTGGATTCGCTCATAGCTCGAGGGTAGCCACGAATTGCCGGGCCCAATCCTGCACGCAGGTGCCGACCGACGTTCCGGCCGAGGATCAGGGGTGCAAGACCGACCGCGTTTCCGACACTCGGCTCTCGCCGGCGACCTCGTGCCGGGCAGCCGCATCGAATCGGATGTGTACTCGCCCGTCGTTGCCGTCGACCGACACTCGCGCTCGCACCTCGTAGACCTCGGCGATCAAGTCCTCGGTCAGCACGTCCGCGGGTGTACCGCCTGCGACGACCTTGCCGTCCTTGAGTACCAGCACCTCGTCGCAGTACATCGCCGCCAGGTTCAGGTCGTGGAGTGCGACGATACTGGTGATCGGCAGGCGCGCGACAAGCGCCAACAGCTCGAGTTGGTGGTGGATATCGAGATGATTGGTGGGTTCGTCCAGCAACATCTCGCGGGGCTGCTGGGCGAGAGCACGGGCGATGTGCGTCCGCTGCTGTTCGCCGCCGGACAGTGTGCGCCACAGTCGATCCGACTTGTCCGTCAATCCTGTCTGCGAGAGTGCGTCGTCCACCGCGTCCTCGTCGGCGTCCGTGCCTCCGAACGCTCCGCGGTGCGGAATGCGGCCGAGTCGAACCACGTCACGGACCGTCACATCGATGTCGGTGTGGGCATGCTGACCGACAACCGCGACGGCGCGGGCGATGTGTTTACGTTTGAGCGAACCGAGCTCCGCACCGTCGAGTTCGACGACACCCGAAGTCGGTGTCGCGGCCCCGGCCATCAGATGCAGCAGCGAGGACTTACCGGAACCGTTGGGGCCCAACAGCCCGACCATGCGGCCGGGCCCTGGATGCAGGGTCACCCCGTCGACCACCAGGACGCCGCCGCGTTTCCACGACACGTTAGACGCGTGCAATGTCATCGAATTCCCCTCCTGCGAGCCATGATCGCGATGAAGGCCGGGACCCCGACCAGTGCCGTTCCGACCCCGACCGGAAGTGGGGTGGGAGCGAACGCAACCCGGGAGACGGCGTCGACCCACACCATGAAGATTGCACCGATGATCGCGGTAGCCGGCACGAGTCGACTGTGGTTGGGTCCCACCAGCAGTCGAGCCGCATGCGGCAGGATGAGGCCGACGAATCCGATCGCACCGGCGACGCTGACCAACGTCGCGGTGATCAGGGCGGTGCCGACGAGCAAAGCCAGGCGCACCTTCTCGACGTCGAAGCCGAGCGAGGACGCGACCGAGTTGCCGAATGCGAACGCGTCGAGCACATACGCGTAGTAGCAACACACCACTGCGCCGATGCCTGCCACGGTCACACAGAGCACGACGTCGTTCCATCGCACGCCCTCGAAAGACCCGAGCAGCCAGAACATCACTCCGCGAGTTTCGTCGGAGTCCGCGAACGCGAAAATCACGAAAGATGTCAGCGCCGAGAACAATTGAGTGGTCGCGACTCCGGCGAGGATGACGCGGTCGTTTCCACTGCCGGACATCCGCGCGAGGAACAGCACCAGGCCGAAGGCGACGAGAGCACCGATGAACGCACCACCGGACAGGCCGAGCGCGGCCCCTCCGACACCGAGAACACCGACCACGACGGCACCCGTCGAGGCACCGGAAGAGACTCCGAGCACGAACGGATCCGCCAGCGGATTGCGCAGTAGCGACTGCATGATGACCCCGCATATGCCGAGCCCGACGCCACTGGCCGCAGCGACGAGAGCCCGGGGGAGCCGCTCCTCCCAGACGATCGCGTTCTTCGACACCTTCACCGGCACATCGGTGACGCCGAGATGATTGAGCACCACATCTCGGACGTTGACCAGTGAGATGTTCGCCGGCCCCAGGGTGATGGCGACGAGAACCGAGACCACACACAACGCGACTCCGCCGACCGCAGCCAGCACCCAACGCCACAGATGACGGGAGGCAGGCGAGCGGCCGGTGGTAATCCGACGAACAGTGGTGGTGATCAGGACGACAGCCCCAGATCGCGCAGGCCGGCGGAGACCTTCTCGATGCCGTCGACCGCCCGGATGGACGGGTTCATCTCGGCACCGTGCAGCGAGATGTAGCGCTTGTCGCGGACGGCCTCCATCGTGCTGGTGACGGGGTCGGATTCGAGAAACGCGATCTTGTCGGCGAGCAGGTCACCGGGGAAGCGATTGCGCGCCAGGTCGCCCAACACGAGGACGGTCGGATCCCGATCCACCATGGTCTCCCACCCGACGGCGGGCCAGTCGTCGTCGGTACCGGCGAACACGTTCGACATACCGACCGCACGAGCCAGTAGATCTGCCGATCCCCGCCCGCCGGCGATGTACGGGCTCTTGGTATCAGCGAACCAGAAAGCCACGGACACATCGGCATTCGCGGTCTGCGCCGTGGCGTCGGCCATGCGGTTCTTCAGCTCGTCCACGAACTCGACGCCACGGGCGTTCACGTCGAAGATCGCCGCCAGTTCGGTGATTTCCTGGTACAACGAGTCCATCGTGAGGGGCGTCGTGCGCGTGTTACCGCCGTTCACGCTGCGACCGGCGTCGCAGTCGGTGGGTGAGAGATAGGTGGCAGCACCGGTTTCGGTGAAGCGTGACCGCTCGGCGACACCGCCTTGCTCGAAATGCCGTCCGAACGACGCGGTGACGAAATCGGGTTCGGTGTCGACCACGACCTCGTAGGTGGGTGCGTTGTCGGCCAATCGAGGAACCGCGGCGTTGGCCTCGGCGAGGTTCTCGCGGATCGGGTCGGTCCACGAGGCAGTGCCCACCATGCGATCCTGCAGGCCGAGCGAGAGCAGGATTTCGGTGGAGTTCTGATCGAGCGAGACCACTCGCTGTGGGGCGGAAGCGAAGGTCACCGACTCTCCGCAGTTCTCGATCGTCAGGGGGTAGGAGGTCCCACCAGCGGTGGTGCCCGACACTGCGTCGGGAACTTCCTCGGAGGCGCCGCACGCAACCAGCGATCCGGTCAGGGCAACCGCGGCGGCGAGAGATGCGGCACGGCGACGAACAGTGAGCACTTGACGATGTCCTTCTGCTTCAGACAGCACTGAGCCGCCGGGATCTTCCCGACGGCGCAACGTGCCGAGGCACGTATGAGCACAGGCTAACCTTCAGTTCGCGCCGACGGAAATCGTCGGATGTGATCAGGTCCGAAACGACGTGATGCGCGGCATACTCGTCGTATGGCCGACTTCAACCAGATGATCATCGACGAGTTCCGCAGCAACGGCGGACATGTGTCCACGGCGGGCTTCGGCGATGCGCTCGTCGTTCTGCACTCCATAGGTGCCAAGAGCGGCGAGGTTCGGTTGAACCCGTTGATGGCGATCTCGGAGGACGGAAGCTGGCTGATCGTCGGGTCGGCCGCCGGCTCACCCAAACATCCTGCCTGGGTGCACAACCTGCGTGCACACCCCGCCATCGACGTCGAGATTCCCGGAGACGGTGCCGTCCGGACCATCGCGGTGACCGTGTCGGAAATCCCCGACGACGAGTGGGACGCGAACTGGCAGAAATTCTTGGACGCGTCCGAGGGCTTCGCAAAGTACGTCGAGACGGCCGAGGGGCGACGGTTTCCGATCTTCCGGCTCACTCCCGCCTGACCGGTCGATGCCTGGCTAGTGTCGGAGCATGACCGCTCCTGACGCATCGAACCTGCACCCCATTCCCGGGCAGCCGAGAGTGGTGCTGTTGAAGCCGCTGGTTTCCAGCCCACTCATCGATATCGGGGAGTACACGTATTACGACGATCCGGAGTTCGCCGACCAATTTGCGACCCGAAACGTGCTGCATCACTACGGGCCCGACCGTTTGGTGATCGGTAAGTTCTGCGCCTTGGCAACGGGAGTCACGTTCATCATGAACGGGGCGAACCACCGAATGAGCGGTGTGTCCACGTATCCCTTTCCCATCATGGGTGGTGCCTGGGCAGAGCACTCGGATTTGGTGTCCGATCTGCCGTCGCGCGGAGATACGGTGGTGGGCAACGACGTATGGATCGGAGGCAACGTCACCGTCATGCCCGGAGTTCGCATCGGGCACGGAGCAGTGATATCCACCGAATCCGTTGTCACGAAGGATGTTCCAGACTATGCCGTCGTCGGTGGCAACCCCGCGCGTGTGCTCCGAGAACGGTTCACGGCAGACGAGGTCCGAACGCTGCTGAACATAGCGTGGTGGAACTGGCCCATCGACTCGATCACCGAACACATCCGCACGATCGCCGATGGGTCGGTATCGGACCTAGCTGCGGTCGCGGGCGCGATTCGACCGGGTGGTCACGACGGCTGATCGACACACGCTCGCTGATCTTGCATGCGCGCGGCAACGGCAACACCGATCTCGTCGATCTCGGTAACGAGATCCTCGCGGGTTCGGGTATCGGATTCGTACAGGATCGTCGTCGATCCTACTGTTGCCCCGCAGTATTCGACGATGCCGCGCTCGACCTGTGTGCGGAACGCGTCGTACACGCCGTGGCGCTCGAAGCTCTCGGCTTCGTCGCCGGCGATCACCACGAGGTGGACGACGAGTCGGTCCAGCTTCTTGACGAACGCAGCTCCCGGGCTGTACTCGTACGCCCATCCGCTGACGAAGACGCGGTCGATCCACCCTTTCAGCAGGGCGGGCATCGACCACCAGTACATCGGGAAGGCAAGAACCAGATGGTCTGCGCGGTCGATGCGCTGCTGTTCGGCGAGGACATCGGTCGGCGTGGTTCCGTTGCCGCGGTACAGATTCAGATCGGCGGTCGCAAACCGGGGATCGAAGTTCTCGGCAGCAAGGTCGGCTGTCTCGACGGTCACGCCTGCGGCGCGGATCGCGTCCGAAATGGATCTGGCGACGTGGTGGGTGAGTGAGTCGGGATCGGAATGGGAGACTACGACGAGTGCGGTCATGGCTGGTCCTTCGTTGAGGCTTCGGCTATGTACCAAGAGTAGGTTACTATTCGTATATAGCGCAAGGAGGTCCGCGATGGCTCGAACGAGGCTGTCTCGATCGGACAGGTTCGACCAATTGGTCGAGGTCTCGTGGGCTCTCGTGCGAGCGGAGGGGGCCGACGCTCTTACGCTGGGACGGCTCGCGGAACACGCCGGCGTCGCAAAGCCTGTGGTGTACAGCCACTTCGGCTCACGTGCCGAACTCCTGGCCGCGCTGTTCACCGAATTCGACGGTAGGCAGGCCGCGATGCTCGAGGCATCTCTCGTCACCGCGCCCGCGACGTTGGACGGACGCGCGAACGCTATCGCAAATTCGTACGTGGGCTGCGCGTTGGCCCAGGGGCGTGAACTGACAGGAGTGCTTGCCGCGCTGGAAGGTTCACCCGAACTCGAGCAGGTCAAGCGCGCCGCCGAACATGCGTACTCCGAACGTTGTCGCGAACTCCTGCAGCCGTTCACTGGCCCCGCCGGACCGTCTGCGCCCTCCCTCACCGCCATCTTCGGTGCTGCGGATGGGTTGTCGCACGCGGCGGTGTCGGGCGCACTTCCTCCAGAAGAAGCAACCGGGGAGCTGGCGCAGTTGATCGTCGCCGTCGTCGGTAAGTCATGACCTGACCTTTTGTCATGGGAGAGTAAAGGATTCGTCTTCCGTGGCACCGGTTGCGCTCACCCTCGTACCATCGGTCGAGGTGCCCGCACCGGGTGCTGATCCGACAACACGGGAGGTATTTCCATGGCTGGAATCGCCGACAAGCTCGACAAGGCATACGAGGACAAGCCGCTCACCGAACTGGTCGACGCCCCCGTCGATGCACTGCAGGGAGTCAGCCCGGCTCATGCGGAGCATCTGAAGGCTGCGTTCAACATCAAGACCATCGGTGATCTGGGTCGAAACAAATACTTCCTGTGGGCTCAGGCAATCACCAAGCTCGCCGAGTAGACAACCGACTGAACTCGTTCGGCCGGCTCGGTGGGGAAGCCCCGAGCCGGTCGCGCGGAGCCACTAATCAGAACTGCTCATCTTCACAACGGGGAATCGGTTGCACAGCGCATCGAGCTGACGATGCAGCTCGTAGAGTGCTTGCTTCTGGGTCTGGGCTTCGTCGCTGTGCCACACATGGCTGCGGGAGTCGCCGACTCGAGACGCCTTGCGTGCCAGTTGCTCGGATTCCTCGATGCGAGTCGACCTGGTAGCTATCTCGGCCGCCAGCATGTCGGCGAACACTTGCGCTTGGGCCGCGTCCGAACTCCGTGTCATGTCTTCCCTTCACGAACTCGAGCCGAAATATTCAAAGATTCGAATACCGAAAGTCAGGATAACCAATCGAAAAGAGACCGTCGGACCGGAGCGGAGAAGTTGTTTCCGGCTCTGGCGGTGCTGGCTACTACTCGGTGTAGTCGATAGTAGGATCCCAGTCATGTCTGCGACGGATGGATTCGCGCCTGTCCGCGGCGCATCCGTTGGCACTCTGTCTGCGCTGGTCACAGCCACTGCGCACACGTTCGGTGGCGGGATGTTTCCGTCCGACGCGGCGTTGGTGCTGCTGGTGCTCGTCTGTGCGGCGGTCGGATATGCGACAGCAGTAGCACCGAGAGCGGTGGTATCGACTGCTGTGGCACCCCGGGCGCAACTTCCGGTCGTTCTGGCCACGGCTCAGGCGATCGGGCACCTGTTGCTCACCGCCGTCGACGGTCACCATCACGGTTCGATCACCCAGCAGATGCTCGCCGCGCACGCCGTTGCGGTTCTGGTCGGCGCACTCGCCATCCGCGGAGCCGAGCACGGAATCCGGCGTGCAGTCACCTCGCTGCGCAGGGCACTGCCACTACTGACGGCGCTCGTCGTCGACGACAATCGCATCGCTCCGCCGCTCCCGGTGTATCGGATCCCGGGATCGACGCTACTGCTCGACCTCTCGGGCTGCGGGAACCGCGGACCACCGGTTCGAACTGCCTGAGCACAACTCAGCGTCTTCACCCGCCCTGCTCGTCAGGCGTCGGGAGATGGGTTGCTGTCGTCATCGAAACTGCATTTCGCACCCTCGGTGATTCGCGCCGCTCTCACGCGGCCAGCTCCGACGTGCGATGCCGCCTTGCACACACTCATGCCTTCATGAAACGAGTCCTCGTGTCCACACCGGAAAAGGAACGCATCGCCGATCCGTCCCCGCCCACCCGTCCCACAACCTCCCGCAGCTGGCGTCCGCTGATCCTGCGCCTGCACTTCTACGCGGGCATCCTCATTGCACCGTTCATCCTGATCGCCACCATCAGCGGCGGGCTGTACGCCGTCGCGCCGACCATCGAACAACTCGTGTACCGCGACTATCTGCATGTCGACGACACCGGCCCGGCCCTTCCGGTGACGGAGCAGATCCGAGCGGCGCAAGCCGAACGACCCGACCTCACCGTCGCCGCAGTGCGCCCCGCCGCCGACCCCGGCGACACCACCCGCGTGCTGTTCACCGACCCCAGCCTCGGAGAATCCCAGCGGCTGGCCGTCTTCATCGATCCCGCGACTGCGACGTCCGTGGGTGAACTCCCGGTCTACGGCTCGTCCAGCGCATTGCCGGTGCGCACCTGGATCTCCGAACTGCATCGCCATCTGCACCTGGGTGAGCCCGGGCGCCTCTACAGTGAACTCGCCGCCTCGTGGCTGTGGGTGATCGCGCTCGGTGGCCTCTACCTGTGGTTCGAGCGCTATCGGCGCAACCGCCACAGGGCGAAACTGCTCACCTTCGATCGAAAGTCGAAGGGCCGCAATCGATCACTCAACTGGCACGGAGTGGCGGGAATCTGGATCGCCGTCGGTCTGATCTTCCTCTCCGCCACCGGACTCACGTGGTCCACCTATGCGGGTGAGAACGTCACCGAGCTGAGGTCGGCACTGAGCTGGACCACACCCGCCGTCACCACGACCATCGGATCTTCCGACGCCGCGACGACCGATCATTCCGGTCACGGCGGGCATTCGATGGAGATGCCGGCCGATGCGTCGACGATCGAAAACAACGTCGGGCGTATCGATTCGGTCCTCGATATTGCACAAGCCAACGGAATCGACGGGGCGGTGGAGGCATCGATCCCGACGTCGGCCGACGCGGCGTTCGTCGTCGCGGAAACGCGTCAGCCCTGGGTGATGTCGAACAACTCCATCTCGATCGACGGCAGTGCCGGCACGGTGATCGACACTCAGTACTTCTCGGACTGGCGCCTCGCAGCCAAGCTGTCGGCCTGGGGTATTCAGCTGCACATGGGCACGCTGTTCGGTGTGGCCAATCAGCTTGCCCTGCTTGCTCTCGCAGTCGCGCTGGCATCGGTCATCATCCGCGGCTACATGATGTGGTGGAAACGCCGCCCCACCAAGTCGACCGGTCTCACCGCGGGACGGCCGCCGCTGCGTGGCGGCATTCGACGCATCTCACCGATGTCCGTCGTCGTGCTCGCTGTTGTCGCAGTCGGAGTCGGCTGGTTCGTCCCGCTCCTCGGGCTGAGCCTTGTGGCCTTCCTGGCGGTCGACGTTGTGCTCGGCTCGATCCGTCGATCGCGAACCAGAGCCGCCAATTCCACTACGTATGAACGGGGCAGGGCTGGCTCGGGTGACGGCGCCGACCCGAACCGGAGTGTTCACGATCGGTTCTGATCCGCGGCATCCTGCAGCTGAGGTTCGATCGTGAAGAACCAGGTGCGCTCAGGCATTCTGCGATCCTCGGATGCGGCGTTGGATTGCGTTGTGCGCGGGCGGGATACACAGCAGGCATGCCCGAAGGCGACACCGTGTTTGCGCTGGCCGCGAGGCTACGTCGAGCCTTGGACGGTGCCACCTTACGGGCCGGCAGATTGAACGTGCCGGCACATGCGGTGGAGAATCTGGCCGGGCGAACCGTCGTCGCGCATCGAACCCACGGGAAGCACCTGTTCACCGATTTCGATGACGGCACAACGCTGCATACACATCTGCGGATGAGCGGTTCGTGGACGGTGGTGCGGGCCGGTCGATCGATTCCGCAGCGTGTGCGTCCGGACGTTCGCGTGCAGTTGGCTGTGGCCGACGGGCCCACTGCCTACGGAATTCTGTTGCCGGTGGTCGACTACGGTTTCACCCCCGAGATGAATGCGCTGGTCGCGCATCTGGGTCCGGATCCGCTGCAGCCGATGTTCGATACCGACACAGCGGTGGCCAACGTGGTCGCCCAGATGGATCGCCCGATCATCGCGACTCTGCTCGATCAGAGGGTGATAGCAGGGCCCGGCAATTTATGGGCGAACGAACTGTGTTTCCTTCGCGGACTCTGGCCCTGGACTCGGTCGAATGACGTGGATGCGAAGAAGTTGGTCGCGCTGCTCGAGCGGGCGATGCGCCATTCGGTGGCCATTCCGGGAGCAATGCAGGTCACTACCGGCGACGTACGACGAGGACGCTCGCACTGGGTCGCTGGACGAGCAGGCAAGCCGTGTTTGCGGTGTGGGACGCTCGTTCGGGTGGCCGCGGAGGTTCCCGGTGACCCCGATCGGCGTCGAACATGGTGGTGTCCGAGGTGCCAACCGGAGCATTAGCGACGAGCGGTCGATCGCTGTTGGCTCAACGACGTAACCGCCCGCGGGTATCGCGTATTGCCTGCCGATACCACCGACAGGCTTCCTCGTGGGCGACGGATCGAAACCTGGGGTGCGTCAGAAGGTCGAGTTGGTCGGGTGATCGGTCTCGACCAAATCGCGAGCCACCCTGTGCAACGGCAGGTTCTGTTGTTGCGACAGCTTCGCCAGCAGCTCGAACGCCTGCACCGCGTCGAGATCGTAGCGCTCCATGATCATCCCTTTGGCCTGGCCGATGATGTCGCGACTGGCCAAGCCCGTGCGGAACTGTTCGTTGTCGCGGGCACTGAGCATCGCGATCGCGGCGTGGGCGGCGAGCGCCTCACCGATCTCGACGGCATCGACGTCGAAGGCCCCGGGTTCGTCGCTGTAGAAGACCAATGCGCCGAGGTCATCGGCATTGCTGTAGAGCTGGAATGCGGCCAGGGACTTGAACCCTTCGCCGACGGCAAGGACGGCGAATTCCGGCCATCGCGGTTCGGACGTGAGGTCGTCCGACACGACGACGTCGAAATGACGGACCTCGGTGGGAATCGGGCCCTCGTCGAGCTCGTACTGGAGTCGACACAACTCCTCGGCGACAGGGTCGGTGGACGCCACGACGGTTCGCTCACCCTTGCTCACGGTCGTGACGCAACCGACCGTTGCTCCTGGGATGAGTCGAATCGCAGTGCGCAGAATTTCACTGATCGTCTCGGGCATCGAACGACGGGTATCGCGCAGAGACCGCGCGAACTCGGCCAGTGACGATGCATGGGACGTACTGGCAGGGTGCCTATAGGTCGACTGTTGCGACATTCACACTGTCCTCTCGCACGGGACTTCTGCTGTCGTTCGCCGCAGAGATCCATGAACATGCGCCGTCTGCTGGACGCCCTGCCGGCCGCTACAGCCGGTTATGTGCACTTTATACGCGTAGATCGCAGAGGGGACCGTCGATCGTGCGATCGACGGTCCCCTCTGCGGAAAGACTTACTTGAAGGTGTCCTTGATGTTCTCGCCGACCTTCTTCACGCCTGCCGAACCCTGATCCTTCTTGCCCTCGGCCTCGAGGTCCTTGTTGTTCGTGGCGTCGCCCACAACTTCCTTGGCCTTGCCGATGGCGTCTTCTGCCGCGTTCTTGGCCTTGTCGATGAAGCTCATGTGAGTTCCTTTCCTCGTCCTGGGTTTGTACTGGTTACTTAGTCGAGGGCCGCCGTCCGAAGCGCACGTGTGCATGGTGAGATCTAGGTCACACATACCGCCGACGTTTCCACCACGTCGGCTGTGGATACATTCGACCGATGATGGTCGCCAAAGTGGACAGTTATCAGCGCAAACACCCGTCGGCGGGTTTCCCGCTGGCAGTGCTGTACAAGTTTCTCGACGACCGAGGCGGCTATCTCGCAGCTCTGATCGCGTACTACTCGTTCCTCTCGCTGTTTCCACTACTGCTGCTGTTCACGACGGTGCTGGGGATCGTGCTGGCCGGCGACCCGGAACTGCAGACCCGAATCATCGATTCGGCGATGAGCCAAATCCCCGTGCTCGGTGACCAACTCGGTCAGCCCGATCGCCTGAGCGGCGGAACCACCGCCATCGTCATCGGCGTCGTCGGGTCGTTGTACGGCGGACTCGGAGTTTCTCTGGCTGCCCAGTACGCGATGAACACCGCGTGGTCGGTGCCCCGAAACGAGCAACCTGATCCGATCAAGGGACGCCTGCGCGGGCTGCTGCTCCTGAGCACCGTCGGCACGGCAATCATCGGGTTGACCGTTGTCAACGGAGTCGCGTCCTCGGGTGTGTTCGGGTTCGCGGGCGGTGCGTTGGCGCTGATCGGTGCGGTGATCGTCAACGTCGTGGTCTTCACGGCAGCGTTTCGCATCGGAACCGCCCGTGCACTGAGTGTTCGCGAGGTGCTGCCCGGTGCGGCGATCGCCGCCGTGATTTGGCAGGCGCTCCAATCCTTCGGCGGAATCTACATTCGCTACGTCGTCGGCAACGCCAGCGCCGCCAACGGAATCTTCGCAATCGTCCTCGGTCTACTGGGCTTCCTGTACGTCGCATCGGTGCTGATCGTGCTGTGCATCGAAGTCAATGCCGTGCGAGTCGATCACCTGCACCCCCGAGCGCTGCTCACGCCGTTCACCGACAACGTCGAACTCACCGAAGGGGACAAGAACTCCTACACCGGCCAGGCAGAAGCGCAGCGTAACAAGGGATTCCAGGACATCACGGTCACCTACGACGAGCCGGACTCGGTTGCGGGTGAGGACTCGTCGAGCACGCGAGGCGACTGAGCGGCGGATGGCAAACGCGCGCGCGTTTGCGAGAACTGGTGCGGCCGACCCCGCGTGACCCCCGTCACGAACCGGTCAGCCGGTCGGTCAGAAAAGATTTCGAGTTTGTTTCGCGAAAGCGCATGCGCAAGCGCTTGTATGCGCCTTAAGCTCCTGCAATCGAGCGACGCGACCGCGTGGCTAGGGGACAAGGGAGTCCACATGTTCAATCACCGTCGGAAGTCTGCGCTGACGATCGGGACCGTGCTCATGGCCGGTTCGCTCGTCTTCGGCCTGACCGCCTGCAGCAGCTCGGACTCGGACAGCGTCAAGGTCGGGCTCATCACCAAGACGGATTCCAATCCGTACTTCGTGAAGTTGCGCGAAGCAGCACAGGCGAAGGCGGATTCCAGTGGTGCCGAGTTGGTTGCTCTGGCCGGTGCATTCGACGGTGACAACGAAGGACAGGTCGCAGCCATCGAGAACCTGGTGGGACAGGGTGTCAAGGGAATCCTGATCACCCCGAACTCCTCGACCGGAGTGCTCGACGCGATCAAGAAGGCACGTGACGCCGGCGTCGTCGTCATCGCCCTCGATACCGCGACCGATCCCGAGGACGCGGTGGACGCCACGTTCGCGACCGACAACAAGGCTGCAGGCGTCAGCCAGGGCGAATGGGTCAAGGGCACGCTCGGAACCACTGCGCCCCAGGTCATCATGCTCGACGGCACCGCGGGCGGCACCGTGGACACATTCCGTCACGACGGCTTTCTCGAAGGAATGGGCCTGACCGACAGCTCGTCGGAGATCGTCGGCCAGGAGAACACCAACGGCGATCAGACCAAGGCGCAGACCGCGATGGAGAACCTGCTGCAGCGTGCACCGGGCGTCAACGCGCTCTACACGATCAACGAGCCCGCCGCGGCGGGTGCGTACCAGGCAATTCAGTCTGCCGGCCGCGCCGATCAGATCACCATCGGTTCCATCGACGGCAGCTGCACCGGCATCGCGAACGTCAAGTCCGGCATCATCGGCGCAACGGTGCTGCAGTTCCCGGCGAAGATGGCCGAGCAGGGCGTCGACGCGGTCGTGAAGTTCGCCCAGGACGGCACCAAGCCCAGCGGATTCAACGACACCGGCTCGCAGCTCGTCACCGACAAGCCGGTAGCCGGAATCGATTCTCAGGACACCGCATGGGGCGAAGCGAATTGCTGGGGCTGATCGCGAAACACCGGCGAACACAGGGATTTGATTCGTGAGTACCGATACCGCTGCGCCTCCCAAGGCACCGAGCCGGTTCAACGTGGGGACCATCCTGCGTGAACCGCTGCTGGGGCCACTGGCCGCGCTCGTCATTGCCATCATCGTGTTCAGCTCGATTTCGAGCTCGTTCCTCAACCCGCAGAACGTCTCTCTGATTCTGCAGCAGTCCGTGGTCGTCGGCATTCTCGCCGTCGGCCAGACCCTGATCATCCTCACGTCCGGTATCGATCTGTCGATCGGCGCGGTCGCGGTGATGGGCACCATCGTGATGGCACAGTCGGCCGGGGCGAACGGACCGGTCGTAGCGTTGGGTTCGACGCTCGCCGTGTGCGTTGCGTTCGGCGCGATCAACGGCGGATTGGTGACTGTACTGAGACTGCCGCCGTTCATCGTCACGCTCGGCACGTTCACGGCAATCCAAGCGGCCACCAGACTGCTGGCCGGATCCGAGACCTATCAGGTTCCGAGCGGACCGCTGACACTGCTCGGCACCTCGTTCAAGATCGGTAGCTTCTCCACCACCTACGGCGTGGTGGTGATGCTGCTGGTGTACGCCGTGATGTGGTACGCCCTATCCCAAACATCCTGGGGTAGACATATTTACGCTGTCGGCGGGAGTCCGCAGGCCTCGGACCGCTCCGGCATCAAGTCCGGTCGCGTGCTGTTCTCGGTGTACATCGTCACGGGTGTCATTGCGGCGATCGCGGCATGGGCAGCGCTCGGGCGAATCCCCAACGCCGACCCGAACGCTTATCAGAACGCCAACCTCGAAACGATCACCGCGGTCGTCATCGGTGGAACCAGCCTGTTCGGTGGCCGCGGCACCGTCATCGGGACTCTCATCGGAACTCTGATAGTCGGTGTGCTGCGCAACGGGCTCACCCAGGCCGGCGTCGACAGCCTGTACCAGAACGTCGCGACCGGCATTCTCGTCATCGTCGCGGTGGCCGTCGATCAATTCGCACGTAGGAGGTCACAGTGAGTACCACCCTCGCTCTGGAAGCGCGTGGTCTGGTCAAGACCTACGGCAGCGTGACGGCCATCAACGGTGCAGATTTCGAGTTGCGGGCCGGTGAGGTGTTGGCGGTGATCGGCGACAACGGTGCCGGAAAGTCCAGTCTCATCAAAGCTTTGGCCGGAGCCGTCATTCCGGATTCGGGTGAGATCCTGATGAACGGCTCGCCGGTGTCGTTCAAGAACACCCGTGACGCACGAGCGGCCGGTATCGAGACGGTCTATCAGGACCTGGCCGTCATCCCGGCGCTCGACATCGCCTCGAACGTCTATCTGGGACGCGAGATCAAGCGTAAAGGCATCAGCGGCAGCCTCTTTCGGCGCTTGGACATGCCGAGGATGCGGGAGGAGTCGTCGAAGCATCTGCAGGATCTGAAGATCGGTATCAAGTCGGTCAATCAGGCGGTCGAGACGCTCTCCGGTGGTCAGCGTCAGGGCGTGGCGGTTGCGCGGGCAGCAGCGTTCGGACGCGGAGTGATCATCATGGACGAGCCGACGGCCGCGCTCGGCGTGCGGGAATCGGGCATGGTGATCGATCTGATCCGAACCATTCGTGACCGCGGCATTCCGGTGGTGCTCATCAGCCACGACATGCCGCACGTGTTCGAGGTTGCCGATCGGATTCATATTCACCGCCTCGGCAAGCGCGCGGGCGTCGTCGATCCGAAGAACCGCACCATGTCCGAGGTCGTCGCGCTGATGACCGGTGCGGAGGAGCCGACCGACGATGAACGCGCAGGCGTCTGAAAGGGATGCTCCGGTAGGAGTTTTCGTCGGGCTGGCGACATTGGACGTCATTCATCGGGTGTCGGCCGCTCCGGCACCGAACGAGAAGATCACGTCCAGTGTGCAGTTCGTCGCGGCGGGAGGGCCGGCCGCCAACGCGGCCGTCACCTTCTCGGCGCTCGGCGGCACGGCCGTGCTCGTCACCGCGCTCGGCGACGACCCGGTGGCCGAGCTGGTCAAAGCCGATCTGGCTGCGTTCGGCGTCCGAGTGCTCGACGCGGCCCTCGGCACCCGCAGGTCGGTGCCCATCTCGGCAGTGACGGTGATCGAATCGACCGGCGACCGGTCGGTCGTCTCGGCGGACGCGGTGCATTCCGAAGTTCCACCGCCGGAGGATCTCGAGACGGTAGTGGCCGATGCCGATGTCGTCCTCGTCGACGGGCATCACCCCCTGATCGCCTGCGCCGCCGCCGAACATGCGGCGGCGCGGGTTACCACCTTGGTCGTCGATGCCGGCCGTTGGAAGCCGGTGATGAGCGAGCTGATCCCGCATGCCACGGACATGGTGTGCTCGGCGGACTTTCGCGCCCCCGGCACCTCCGACACGGCTACCACTGCAGCGGCACTCGTCGGAGCGGGCGTGCATACCGTCGTCACCACCCATGGCAGCGAGCCCGTCGAATGGTGGACCGAGGGGTCCTCGGGCTCGGTCGATGTGGAGCCGGTGACAGCGGTGGACACAGTGGGTGCCGGAGACGCTTTCCACGGCGCGTACGCCTACTACTCGACGCAGTCGGGCTCCCTGGCCGATCGCATCGACAGGTCGGCTCGCGTTGCGGCACTGCGCTGCTCGGTGATCGGCCCCCGAGCATGGCTGCACGAACTTTCCGCTGACACACTGACCAACGACGGACTCGAAAGCGGCAACGGTGAGCACTGATCAGGACGTACAGAGAGCGACCCTCGGCGAGCTCGTGGAGCTGGCCGGGCGACTCGCGATCGCCGGAGAACGGCGCATACTCGGCCTGACCGGCGCGCCGGGAGCCGGAAAGTCCACGGTGGCTGGGCAACTAGTCGATGCGCTCGGGCCGGAGCGGGCGGTGCTGGTTCCGATGGACGGGTTCCACCTGGCCAACGAGGTGTTGATCGACCTGGGTCGGCTCGACCGCAAAGGTGCACACGACACGTTCGACGACGGTGGCTACGCGAGACTGATCGCGGCGATTCACGACCAGCGGCCCGGCGACCCCATCGTGTACGCACCGAGATTTCGGCGCGAGATCGAGGAATCCATCGGTTCGGCCATTCCGGTTCCGTCGACTGTTCCGTTGGTGGTCACCGAGGGCAACTATTTGCTGATGGAGTCCGACGCGTGGCCTGCTGCGCGGTCGATGATCGACGAGGTCTGGTTTCTGGCTCCGCACACAAGGGTTCGGCACGAGCGACTGGTAGCTCGACACGAGGCCTACGGAAAGTCGCACGAGGATGCGGAGTTCTGGGCGCTGGGCTCGGACGAACGCAACGCGGCACTGATCGGGTCGACCGCAGGCCGCGCCGATAGAATCCTGCGCCTGACGTGACGATTTCGCAGAGCGACGAGACGCGACAGCACCGGGCCGACTGAGATGCCCACGATGGACGATGTCGCCCGCATCGCAGGAGTGTCGGTGTCGACTGTCTCGCACGTTCTCAACGGCACCCGTAACGTCAACCCGACCACCCGCCAACGCGTCGACGCGGCAATTGTCGAGATCGGCTACCGCCGCAACGTCGTTGCCCGCTCGCTCGCCGCGGGCCGGACCAATACGGTAGGACTCTCGATCTCCGCATTGACCAATCCATATTTCGGAAGCCTGGTGCACGCCGTCGAGCAGCGGTTGTCCGAGGCCGGGTACGTGTTGATTCTGGGCGATTCACACGACGAGCCCACGTCGGAAAAGAGGCTGACCGGCTCGCTGCTCGACCGCCAGGTCGACGGCATGATCCTCGCGCCCGCAGCAGGATCGGAGTCGACGACCATTCCGGAGATCGTGCGGAGTGGTACCCCTCTGGTCTTGATCGACCGGATGCTCGATCTTCCGTGCGATCAAGTGGGTCCGGAGAACGACGCCTCGGCCTACGAGCTGACCGCCCACCTCCTCGATGCCGGCCATCGTCGCATCGCGATCGTCCGCGGAATCGAAGGAATCTCCTCCACGACCGAACGATTCGACGGTTATGCCCGCGCGCTTGCCGATCGAGGAGTAGACCTCGATCCTCGACTGATTCTCGACGGTAGGTCCAACGTCGAGGTGGCCGAGATGCACGTACGTGAACTGATGTCGAGCTCGAACCGGCCTTCGGCGCTGGTGTCGATGAACAACTCGATGACAATCGGCTCGCTCAAAGCCGTTCGTACCCTTGGCCTGTCGATTCCCGACGACCTTGCGTTCGTCTGCTACGACGATTTCGAGTGGTCCGATCTGTTCGAGCCTCGCCTGACGGCGGCAGCGCAGGACGTACAGACGATAGGAAGAACCGCAGCCGACCTGTTGCTGAATCGCATCGAGGGGCGGGACGACAAGCCTCGGTCGATCCGAGTGCCGACCACGTTCAACCATCGCAATTCCTGCGGCTGCGCCGCTACCTCGGCCGGGATACCGGCCGCACCCGAAAGATAGGACAGCTCATGCCCATTGCCAGTCCGGATCAGTACGCGGCCATGCTCGACCGTGCGAAGGAAGGCGGGTTCGCCTACCCGTCTATCAATGTCACCGGCTCGCAGACGCTCAACGCGGCGCTGCAGGGCTTCGCCGAGGCCGAGAGCGATGGCATCATCCAGGTGTCGGTCGGTACGGCGCTGTACCTCTCCGGCAACGCCGTGCAGAACCGCTTCGCCGGTTCCAAGGCGCTCGCTCAGTATGCCCACGAAGTGGCGCAACACTATTCGATCTCGGTTGCGCTGCACACCGATCACTGCCCCGCAGAGAATTTGGACGATTGGGTGCGGCCACTGCTGGCCGATGCCATCGACCGACGCGGACGCGGACTCGACCCGCTGTACCAATCGCACATGTGGGACGGTTCGGCGGTGCCGCTCGACGAGAATCTGCGTGTCGCCAGGGAACTACTCGATCTGTCGGTGCAGGCGAACACGATCCTCGAAATCGAAGTGGGCGTGATCGGCGGCGAAGAGGACGGCGTCTCCCACGAGATCAACGAACAGTTGTACTCGACCGTCGACGATGCTCGGGCCACGATCGCCGCGCTCGGCGCAGGGGAGCGCGGTCGATACATGACTGCCCTGACCTTCGGCAACGTGCACGGCGTCTACAACCCTGACTCGGTGCACCTACGCCCAGAAATTCTCGCCGAGATTCAGGCCGTCGTCGGAGCCGAGACCAGCAAGGACAATCCGTTCGATCTGGTGTTCCACGGTGGATCGGGATCCAGCGCAGAAGATATCGCCTCCGCGGTGGCGAGCGGGGTGATCAAGATGAACATCGACACCGACACTCAATACGCCTTCACCCGATCCATCGCAGGGCACATGTTGAGCAAGTACGACCAGGTCCTCAAGGTCGACGGCGAGTACGGCAACAAGAAGGCCTACGACCCCCGATCGTGGGGCAAGCCGGCTGAGACGGCGATGGCGGCGAGAGTGGTCGAGGCGACGCAGATGCTCGGCTCGGCGGGCCGCACGATGCGCTGAGAGAGATTTTCTCTCGAACATGTCGAATTCTGCGGACCGGTTACGTCCCAGGGTCGAATGCAGAAAGAATGGCTGCATCCGACGCTAGGAGAGATCATGGCCAAGTACCTCATGCTCAAGCATTACCGCGGAGCCCCCGAGCCTGCCGACTGGATCCCGATGGACCGGTGGACCCCGGCCGAAGTGCACGACCATATTCAGTTCATGCAAGATTTCGCCGCCGAGCTCGAGAAGACCGGCGAGTTCGTCGACGCGCAGGCTCTGGCACCCGAGGGAACGTGGGTGCGATCGGACGGGGAAGGAAAGCCCCCGGTCACCGACGGTCCTTTCGCGGAGACCAAGGACCTCATCGCAGGCTGGATGGTGATCGACGTCGAGTCCTACGATCGTGCGCTCGAGCTGGCCGGGCAGCTGTCGGCAGCGCCCGGTGCCGGTGGGAAGCCGATCGACGAGTGGCTCGAGCTGCGTCCGTTCATGGAGGCCCCTCCCACGATCGCCGACTGACGGTAGTCGGCTGAAGATCATCATGGACCCCCGAGTGCTGCGGGCACTGACGCCCGCAGTCATCGGCGTCCTCGTCCACCGCGGAGCAGATTTCGCGGCGGCCGAGGACGCTGTGCAGGAGGCACTGGTGCAGGCGACCTCGACGTGGGCACCCTCGACCGGGGCCGGTGACGCGCCGACCGACCCGAAGGGCTGGCTGGTCACCGTCGCGTGGCGAAAGTTTCTCGATGCACAGCGCTCGGAGAAGGCGCGTCGAGATCGGGAGGATCGGCTGGCGGCGCAGCCGGACCCGGAGATCGTGGGCGGCGTCGACGACACGTTGCAGTTGTTCTTCCTGTGTGCGCACCCTGCGCTGACTCCCGCCTCGGCGGTGGCGCTGACCCTGCGCGCCGTCGGCGGATTGACGACGCACCAGATCGCGCAGGCGTATCTGGTGCCGGAGAAGACCATGGCTCAGCGCATCAGCCGGGCCAAACGTGCTGTGCGCGATGTGCGATTCGACGCGCCCGGTGACCTGAAGACAGTACGACGGGTGCTGTATCTCGTGTTCAACGAGGGGTACACCGGCGACGTCGATCTTGCGGCCGAGGCGATGCGGTTGACTCGGCAGCTGGCGACACTGTCCGACGACGAGGAGACGGCGGGTCTGCTGGCCCTGATGGTGCTGCACCATGCGCGCCGTTCGGCGAGAACCGGATCCGACGGTCGGCTGATTCCGCTGGCCGATCAGGACCGAACCCGTTGGGACACAGCATCGATAGCCGAGGGGGTACGGATTCTGCAAGCGGCGCTGGCCCGAGATCGGTTGGGTGAGTTCCAGGCCCAGGCGGCAATCGCCGCCCTGCACGCCGACGCGATGCGAGTCGAGGAGACCGACTGGGTGCAGATCGTCGAGTGGTACGACGAGTTGCTCGCTCTCACCGACAGCCCTGTGGTGCAGCTCAACCGCGCAGTGGCCGTCGGGGAGGCCGACGGCCCGGCGGCCGGACTCGCGGCCCTGGCCGAGGTCGATTCCTCCGTCCCGCGGCACACTGCGGCGGCGGCGCACCTGTACGAGAAGGCGGGTGACCTGTGGCAGGCCGCCGAGTTGTACGCCCGTGCGGCCCAGCTGGCGACCTCGTTACCCGAGCGGCATCACCTGACGCTGCAGCTGGCGCGGATCCGGGCTGTGAATCCGTGACACCGGCGAGCGAGCGTACGAACCGATCGGTTTCGTAATCTGATCGTTAGCGGTAGAAAGCGGAAATCGTGCGACCCTCGTATGGTGCTGATGTTGCCAGTGGGACTGAAGAGGAAGAAGCGCACTCGATCCGCCGCGGTGGTGACGGCCGCCGTGCTGGGATCGATGCTGCTGACCGGAACGTCGGCCCAGGCCCTGCCGGGCAACTCGGGATCGGCCGACGCGGCCGCGGGAGCCGTCGGGATCCATCAGGTGTCGGCCACCCGTGCAGTGCTGAACGTGTTCTCCCCATCCATGAATCGCGTCATCTCCAACGAGATTCTGCATTCGCCGGGGGGTGGACCTGCCCCGAGCCTGATCCTGCTCAACGGCGCGCTCGGCAACGAAGACGGTGTAGGTTGGCTCAACAACTCCGGCGTCGAACAGTTCTTCCTCGACAAGAACGTCACGGTCGTAGCGCCCATCGGAGGCCGCTTCAGCTTCTATACCGATTGGCAGACACCCGATCCGGTACTGGGCAGCAACATGTGGCAGACCTACCTGACTCGCGAACTGCCTGCCGCCGTCGACGCCGCCTATGGATCCAACGGGCGACGTGGTGTGGCAGGACTGTCGATGAGCGGTGGGCCCGCACTGGATCTGGCGATCCAGGCACCGGATGTGTTCGATGCCGCCGCGTCGTTCAGTGGATGCCCGGCACCATCGAATCCGCTTGCCACCGCTGGTATCTCGGCGATGATCGCCGGCGGACTCAACAATCCGTTCAATATGTGGGGGCTGCCGGGAAGCCAGGGCTGGCGCGACCACGACCCTTCCCTCAACGTCGAACGACTGCGCGGAACCGCGGTGTACGTCAGCTCGTCCCGTGGATTTCCCGGACCGGTGGACCGGATCCCCGAGGGTGCGATTCCGCCGTTCGGTGGAATGGCGGTCGAAGCGATGGTGAACTACTGCACGTCGATCTTCGTCGACGCGCTGCGCCAGGCCGATGTGCCGGCGACGGTCTCCATGCGCGACGAGGGTGCACACACATGGCCGTTGTTCGAGGATCAGCTGCGCGAAGCCTGGTTCACCACGCTGGCACCGGCTCTGGGAACCAGGTGATTGCGCCGAGACTCTCGCGGGTACGCGTCGATGGACATCACCGACGAAGGGACCACCCGAACATGGCGAAAGACGACTTGCACAAGGGCGACAAGGTCGAATGGCAGACCCACGGAACCACGACCGAGGGAACGGTGGTGGAGAAGATCACCTCCGAGACCGAAGCCGCAGGCAGAACCGTGAAGGCCTCGAAGGACGAACCTCAATACCGGGTCGAGAGCGACAAGTCGGGCAAGGATGCAGTACACAAGCCGGAATCGCTCGACAAGAAGAACTGACGGCCGAATGGCGCTGCGCCCCGAGTCGTGGACTCGGGGCGCAGCGCACTTCTCAGGCCTGGGGTACCGATCGTTCTGCGCCCCAACTTCGTTCGATGTAGCCGCGTATCCGATCGATGTCCTCGGCGGGGATTCTCTCCGGCTCGCCGTTCTCGAGCGGATCGGTATGAAAGATGTACAAGCGCGAGGCGAACTGGTCGAACGGCAGCGAACCTTCGCCTGCGCGTTCGCCGTTGCCCGCCGTTCCCACAACGACGCCGTCTCCCCAGTCCTGCCCGCTGTCGTTGTTCGGGTTGAAGAAATAGACCCGCATGATGCCGTCGGGGTCGGTGGTCACGCGCAGTATGGTGATGGCGTGCCACCCCACATACCGTGCAGCACTGTCGGTTACGGCCACACCGGCGGGCTGCGGGTGTATCAGCGGCTGATGCCCGTTGTACTCCGGGTGATACGCCGCGTAGAACTGCCGCAGGAAGGCGTCCAGGTCGACGATGTTTCCGGTGGCCACGTCGACGTCGATGTGGAACTCGCGCGCCGACCACCAACCGTGGAACTCCGGGTTGACCCAGCGGTGCGGATCGCCGGGGCGATCGGCGCAGCGCCTGACCATCTCGGCGTAGATGCGATCGAGGTGCGGAACCAACAGCAGTGACACCGGATCGAGATCCACCGGATCCGATGTGGCGACGCCGCTTGCGCTCTCGGTCGAGGAGATCGATTGCCCCTCGAAGTGCATGACGATCTCCTCGTCACGCGCCGCCCACACCACCATCTGCAGGAGGTAGTCGGGATCGTTGTAGGCCCACATCGACAATGCTCGCGCCGACTGGCACGTCGGGTTGTCGCCCTGGCCGACGCCGAGCGGTTGCCCGAGCATCGCCAACAATCCACCCAGCAAGCGCGATTCTGGTGCCGGGACCGGACCGAACGTGGTGTTCAGCTTGTCCTGCACTGCGGGTGCGAGTTTCAGCGACATCTGCCGCCACAACGACGGCACGATCGGCGGTTGATGCAGAATTCCGCGATCGAGCAGCAGTGCCAATCCATAGAGGCACTGCGCCGTTTCGGGGTACACCGTCTCCTCGATGAGGCGATGGACCAATTCCGGGTAGCGCGTCAGACACGTGCGACCGGTATCCGACAGTCCCAATGCCTCGGGGAGAACGTACGAGTAGTGATCGACGAGGAACTGCGTCAGCGTCGCGTGGTACGGCGAGACGAGTCCGGTATCGTGCATCGCTCGCGCGAATCCGCGGGCCTCGAACTGCAGCGCCTCGACGTCCATCGCCTCGAGGCGCGACCGATACACCTCCACGCCCGGATCCTCCCGGCACGCATCGGTGGTGCCGAACAAGGCCGTGATCAACCGATCCAGTCCCTGCCCCGACGTGCCGAGGTCGACGGTCGGGTCATCGCGATAGATCGCGATGCGGGTGACCATGTCCTTGATGGTGTCCACCTGGATCGGACGCTGCCGCAAGATCCGCCAGATCTCCTCGACCAGCTCGTCGAGCACGCTGTCGTAGCCGATCTGCCCGGCCACGTACCCGAACAGATCCCGAATCAGATGTGCGGTGCGGCCCAAGCGAACTCGCTCCGACTCCGACGGCGGTGTGAACAGAACGTCGAGATTGACCGCGAGGACCTGAGAAAGGAACCGACGGGCATCCTCGGCGGTGACCGCAGCATGCTCGTACTCGCCCGCAACGATCGCGACCATCCGCAGTTCGCTGGTCGCCTCGAGCACGAAGGTGTCGTCATTGCCGCTGCGCAGGCTGGGCCCCACGAACGCCGGGACGAGAATGTCCGGCTGAGCCCAATCGGTGCCCGCGAACAGCCCGGCATTCTCGAGCATCTCGGCGCGCTCGCGAAGTGCATGACAACCACCGGGCTGCAAGAGAACTCGATGCAGCGCGTCGAGAACTCGCCGGACCTTGGTGCTCTTGCTGAACTCGGGTGCGCCGGCCAACGCCTCGGTGGCGTGGTCGAGTTGGGCAAGCCTCGAGACTAGGGCCCTGTCGACCGGAGCAGCGTCGTTCATCGTCTGCGTCGTGGGTTCGTGGTCGTTGCCGAGTTGCTGCTTCACACGTAGAAGTCCAGTTCTTCCTGATGCTTCAGCAAGTCACGCATGACGTAGGAATCGTCGCCGAAAAAGTACAGCAGTCCCCAGTGGGTGCCGAATGCTGTTCTCTTGGTCACGGTTTCCTCGACCGGCGCCGACAAGTCGTTGGTCTCGTAGTAGTCGTGCCCGGTCGTCTCCTCCGGAATTTGCAGTTGGCTGACGACACGGCGTCGTGGATAGACACCGAAACATCCGGCGACGCCGGTTGCATCGACAACCTCCTTCGGGAAGAAGGCGTCGATCTCCTCCTCGGTGGTCTTCGGGTCGAACGCCAACGCCAGGCCCTGGTAGGCGTTGAATCCGTAGGCCCGCTCGAGGAGCTCGAACACCTTGAAACCCGGTGGGCGATAAGCCACTTCACCGAAGTACATCTCGCCGTCACTGGTTACGAAGTATTCGGGGTGGATGAATCCGAACTCGATGTCGAAGGTCTTGATCAGCTTCTCGATCTGCACCGTGATCTGCTCGCGGTACTTCTCCAGTTCCGGTGTCGCAGGAACGAATACCGAGTATCCGAGCGTGACGTACTCGGAGATGTTGAGAAACTTGATCTTGCCGTTGTGAATCCACGCCTCGACAGCGAACTCCCAGCCGTCGAGGTGCGATTCCATCAGCGCCGGAAATTCCTCGTCGGGAATGGAGTCGACCTCGTCAGGGGTACGAATGACGCGGTGTCCGAGGCAGCCGGCCTTGTCGAAGGCCTTGACGTGAATCGGGTCGTTGGGATCGCCGTCGAGCTTGAGCAGCGTCTGGTTGACACGCTTGAGGAATCGAATGACGTCCTCACGGTCGTGGGCTTCTTCGAAGATGCCCACGCGAATGCCGCCGAGCTGGGCACGACGCTTCATCAAGGACTTGTCGCGCAACAGCATTGCCTGACCGAACAGGCGTGGGTTGCCGAGCAACACCGAGTTGATGGCACCCGCCCACTCGACCGTCTCCTCGTAGAGCGGGATCGCCACGTCGACACCTTTGGCCTGCAGGGTTTCGGCGATCTCGAGCGAGCGATCGTTGAGTCGCTCGAAGTTCCACGGAAGGTAGGGGATGTCGTGCTCTGTGCAGTACGCCTCGGCCCACTCGGGGGCGACGACGACGTAGCGTCGATCGAACTTGTCCAGTGCTTCCACTGCGGCCAGACTCCAGCCCAGAAGAGCTACGTAGCCTTTGTTCGGGTCTTTCTCCAGCCTGTCTGGCTGAGCCATGAAGTTCCTTCCCCTAGATGATTCATCGGTCGAGGTCCTTCGCTCCACGGTACAGAGGCAGTATCGGTCGGTCGGCACCCCCGTATGCGACTGTCGATCGGGAATGCGGCGAACCGAGGTGTTCGGTACCGGCCTCAATCGACAGAAATCCGCCGATCGTGCACGATCATGAGCAACCAGGTGCGGTTCGCGCCATCGAGGAACGAGGAGCGCGAGATGACGGTCGACAAAACCGGTGCCGAGGTCGAGATCGCCCAGCAATCGGATCGTTTCACCGTCTCGGTCGACGGCACACAGGTCGGCTTCACCGAGTTCGTGGACGACGAGGATGCGCGACGCATTTTCTTCCACACCGAGGTGGACGCGGCCTATGGCGGACGTGGTCTGGCAACGATTCTCGTGCAGCAGGCACTCGACGCCACCCGGGCGGACGCCAAGCGCATCGTGCCTATCTGCGAACTGGTTGCAGCCTTCGTGGGCAAGCACTCGGAATTCGACGACATCGTCGAGCAGCCCACCGACGAGATCCGGCAGTGGCTGGCCGACCAGCAGAGTTGAGGGCGGGAATACCGTAGGACGTCGGTAGGTTGAGCTCGATTAGTAGTTGCAGAGTCAACTACCCTGCCGAAAGGGAAGCCATGCCCGCAGTGACGGTCGACAACATCCTCACGTTGCCCCGAATCCCCATGCCCGACGCCACCGCCGTCCCCCGGCCGGTCCGGTCCGTCACGACGGCACCGACGGGGTACGAGGGGGAGGGCTTTCCGGTTCGCCGCGCGTTTGCCGGACTGGACATGTCGTCCCTGGATCCGTTCATCCACATGGATCAGATGGGTGAGGTGAACTACGCGCCCGGTGAACCGAAGGGCACGCCGTGGCATCCGCACCGTGGATTCGAGACCGTCACCTACATGATCGACGGCATCATGGAGCACAAGGACTCTCACGGTGGTGGCGGCATCATCAGCGGCGGCGACACTCAATGGATGACGGCAGGTGGGGGAATTCTGCACATCGAGGCCCCGCCGGAGCATCTGGTGATGTCCGGCGGGCTGTTCCACGGTGTTCAGCTCTGGGTCAATCTGCCGCGGGAGAACAAGATGGCGCACCCGCGCTATCAGGACATCACCGGTAGCAAGGTGGCCTTGGCGTCGAGTCCGGACGGCGGTGCGCTGGTTCGCGTCATTGCGGGCAACATCGCGGGTCTGCACGGGCCGGGTTCGACGTACACTCCGATTGCGCTCTCGCACAGCACGATCGCACCGGGTGCGGCACTGACGTTGCCGTGGGAGCGCGAATTCAATGCACTCGTCTACGTTCTCGCGGGCGAGGGCACAGTGGGTGCGGAGAAGCGTCCGATCGGGATGGGGCAGACGGCGTTGTTCGGCCGCGGCGACACGATCGAGATGTCCGCGTCAGCGGTGGGGGAGTCGCTGGAGGTGTTCGTTCTCGGTGGCAAGCCGATTCGGGAGCCCGTTGCGATGGCAGGCCCGTTCGTCATGAACACCAAGTCCGAGGTGCTGCAGGCGTTCGAGGACTACCAGGCCGGCCGGCTCGGCGTGCCCACCCGATGATCACCCCGGACGTGCGACGATCTGCTGCATGACCGACGCCGAGCCCCGTATTCGCAGAACCCGGTTGTACCGCCGGTTGGTGACCCGTGCTGACGGTCCCCTCGAGCCCGCACGGGCGGCAGCACGGCTTTCTGCCTACGTGTACGGAAATATCCTCATCCTCGCGGCGGTCGCCGCGTCCACGCCTGGCTCGATCGAACACGGAACCGCTGCGGTCTTGGTTCTGGCTACGGCAGGGACGACGTTTCTGGCGCACGTGTTCGCCGATTTCGTGGCCAGTAGTCAAATACCCGAGGCGCACGGAGATGCCACCGACGACCAACGCAAGTTCAAGGCTGTCGAAGAACTTCGCGATGCCGTCCCCATCCTGAGTTCCGGCACGGTCCCCGCGCTGTTGCTCGCCCTCGGCTGGTTGTCGGTGATTCCGGCACAGTGGTCGGAACTACTGGCCGGTGGTGTCGTCGTGGTGCGCATCGCCACGATCCAGATGGTCACGGAGCGAATTCGTGGCAACCCGTTGACTTTCCGTGCACTTCTCGGTGGGCTGGCCATCGCTACGGTTGCTGCACTCATCGTGTTGGCCAAGGTGTTTCTGGGGCACTAGCCGCGGAACTCTGCGTACAGCTCCGGTAGAAAGCCGGCGAGGTGGTTCATCTCCTGTCCGCAGTGCAGCATCAGATTTCGGGCGAGATCGAGCCCGAGTACGAGGTCGGTCGGATCCACCGACGCTCCCCGGCGGACCGCGCACGCAGCCTGCTTCACGTCCGGTACGTGCAACCCGCGCAGGTTCATGTGGAATCGGCTGCGCATCTCGGCACCACCGTCGACGGGTCTGACCTGATGGGCCAGCCAACCCAGGTCCACCGGTGCGATGGAGCTTCCCACTCGGCCGAAGACAATCGTCTGATCCGAGGGAACGTCGAAGCCGTGCGCAATAGGATCACGAAAACCGATGCCCAGTTGCTGCAGTTTCGGCCCGACGTACTCGTCCACGAACGTCGTGTTGCCGACGTACTTGGCCTTGTCGGGTATGTCGAGTGCCGTCCGATCCTCCGCAAGAGCGGCGAACAGGTGGGCATCGGGATGCCACAGCTTGTAGCGGGCGGCTTCGGTGGAATGCCATCCGAACCACCAGTCCCACATCGCCGCCGTCACCCGAGGCATCACGGTGCGGACCGCCACGAACGTCACCCCGTCGGCTCTCTGCCCGTATCCGGTCTCGACCCTGGAGTAGCCGGAGGGGGCGAGATCGGTTGTGATCGAGTCGAATCCGGGTACCGCGTCGGGTGAGAGCGGGGGGCCGGCGTAGGTATCGGTCACCACGGTCGGTGCCGGAGCCGTTCGCTCTGCCATGTAGTGGGCGTACGGCCGATCTCGATCAATGTCCCGATAACCCTGGTAACGCTCACCGCAGTCGTCTGCAGACCCCACCGTCGGTGCCGCGACCGCCCTCGACCCAGTTCCGAGGACGGTTGCGGTCACCGCTGCTGCGGCACCCAGGACGACTTGACGCCGTGTCGGTTTCCGGTTCATTTCTCCCCCATGCTCAACGTCTGTTGAGAGTAGGTCGTGGGCTCAGGGCATGTCAACGACCTGCCAGTAGACTGCCCGGTATGAGTCCTGCCACTCCCAAGGACGACGCATCCAGAGTGCGGCGGCGCGACGAGATCGCGACAGCGGCGATCGAAGTGCTGGCCACCAAAGGCTTTCGTGGGCTGACGCATCGGGCGGTGGACGAAGCAGCAGGCCTCGGCCCGGGCTCGGTGAACTATCACGCGCCCACGCGAAGTCGATTGCTGCACCTGGCGCTGGGGCAATTGTTCGCCCGGGACTTCGAGGTTGCCGGGGCTACGTTCGGCAGCCTGGTCGACGTCAAACCCCTGACTGCGGACGTTGTGGTGAGCCGAATCGTGGATTTCATCCAAGCGATGACCACGGGCGACGCAGCCAAGCGGGTGATCGCCCGGAGCATCATGCTCGGCGAAGCTCAGCACGATCGCGAGGTGCGTGAGTTGTTCGATACGCAGCGCGGCGCATTCATCACCTACGCCCAATGGATCGCCGCCTCGCTGGACTCCCAGGACCCGCAGGCGGAAGCCGAGACGCTGGTCGTGATGATCGAGGGGCTGATTCAGCGCCAAGTGCTCATCGGATCGCGCCTGCCTCGGTCGCTGGTGGAGCAGATGCTGAGAACGATCATCGGATCGTCACCGCTGATCGCGGACTAGCGGCGTACGCGGCATCAGCCCAACAGTGAATTTCGCTCGGTATGGGTGAACGTGAAGATCGTCGCGCCGAAGCTGATCAGTGCCGTGAGAAGCAGGACCTGCGGTCCGGTGATGACGACGCCGATGAATGCGCCCACGACCCCGCCCAGTGCGAATGACCCGAGAAGAGCTGTGTAGCAGAGCCAGTCGTAGTGCGTCCCGCCCCCGAACAGATGCCGCTCGATACCTTGGCCGAGTTTGACCAACGTTCCGGTGACGTAGCTGAGTGGAATGTACGTCTCTTCCTTCTTCGTGAATGCGGTGTTGAGAGCGCCCAGTGCGAAGGCCACCAACAGAATCGGGTAGAAGTTCACGTTTGCGGAAGACCAACCGGAGATGGCGATATCGATCGCCCCTGCGGCGGCGAGTGCGATGGTGGTCAGCACAGTCGCTCCGTGCGGATGGTTCGACCAGTAGCGCCGCCGGCAGATCGACGAGATCACCACGCCCGCGAGAAACGACCCCATCAGGGCCAGTGCAGCCCACGGCGAAGCACCTGGTGCAACCTCTTTGCCCTCCGGGTGTCCGAAGTGACCGACGACAGCACGTTCGGTGTTACCGGTCATGAAGGTCACGAAATAACCGGCGGAGTGCAAGAACGCCACTGCGCCCACCATCCCCGCGAGTCCGGAAAGAATCCAGGACAGGCGAGCTTCGGCGCCGACGGCTGTTTCGCGGCTGATCGACAGGGGGGAGGTCATAGTTCGATTGTCCGGGCCTGAGGCGAACCGGCAACTCTTTGAGTCGTCGGTCACATAACCGACATGTTCTCCACATTCGAGATCATTCCGCGGTGCATCACCCTGTTTCCGACAACCCCGCTGTGGTCGGCCCGATGCATCACACATCGGTTGTCCCACATCACCAGATCGCCTTGAGCCCACGCGTGCTGCACTATGTTGTCCGCTCGAGTGGAGTGCTCGAACAGGTACCGGATGGTCTCGCGCGCCTCCTCGGAGTTCATTCCGCTGATCGCAACGCAGCGGGCGGGTGCCGAAAGTGCGAGGGCAGTGCGGCCGGACACCGGATGTACTGCGAACAAAGGATGTTCGGCAGAGGAGTCGGTGTCCGACGCCACCCCGGTCACCCGGTGTGTCACCGTGCGTCCCGCCAGGTCCTCCTTCACGGCCGCGGGCAGCGTCTCGTACGCCGCGTATTGGTCGCTGAACTGGGTGCTGCCGCCGGCTGTCGGTACGCATACGGCTCGTAAAGCGGTGTAAGCGGGAGGATTCGGCACGTACGTCGTGTCGACGTGGAACGTCGACTTCGGCGGAGTGGTGCGGCCGACGTTGCTGACGACGTTCAGGTCGGGAAAACCGGGGACAGGAGTCTCGCCTTCGGTGAACATCAGATCGCCGAACCGGCGGAGGAACTCGATGAAGCGTCGATCGTCCATCGGTTGGTCACGCAGGACGAGTACACCGTGTTCGGCCAACTGCGTTCGCATGTCGTCGACCGAAGCCGATCCCAGATCCAGACTGCGAATCTCCATTCCCAGCGTCATGACGCCAACTCCTTCACCGACAGTTCCCGGAGCGAGTGCGCGAACAAGCGGTCGATCGTGATGTCCGCTGCCGCGGCCATCACCGCAAGCACACTCGAGGGTGAGTACGAACAGTAGAGACCGGCCTCGAGGAACCAGGGTTCCCCGTCGGGATCGATGCGAAAATCGAACAGCCCGTAGTGCCGACAGCCGAGGGACCGATAGCACGATCGTGCTGCCGCCCAGACCTTCTCGGTGATCGGATCCGAGGTGTCGACTATCCACGCCTTGGTCTGCTGCTTCGCGACCAGGTACAGATCCCCGTCCGCGGTCCGATTCAACTTGTCGGCACTCGTCCGCACGGAGTCGACGGCGTACTCCTCCAGGGGAAGGCACACCAGCTCACCGTCCATCGCGATGATGCCGCACCGAACCTCGCGCCCGAGCGGGATGTACGACTCCACCAGTGCGGCAGACGAATACGCCAGCGCGTCGTCGATCGCGGATGTCAACGATTCATCGTCTTCGACGAGCGTGACTCCCCTCGAGTTGTCCGAGTCGACGGGCTTGACGACGACGGGCAATTCGAGATCGACTGTCCCGCCACCGCGTACCACCACGCCGGCCGGGACGGCGACCCCGGCAGCGGAGACAACGGCGCGGGCCAATGCTTTGTCCGCCGTCATGGCCATGACGCCCGGGGTGTTCCCCACGTACGGGACATCCATCAGATCGAACAGGCTGCGGTAGGTCGTCATGCCGGGCAGGCAGAACATCTGCGGCACCATGACGTCGAAGTGCCACGCAGACATGACTTCCACTGCCTGAGCCAAGGACATCTGCGGTGCCGCAGCCACACTGGCGGAGTCGATACCGCCGGGAAAGCTCCACAACCCGCCGGGGGAGACGAACGCCACCTCGAGCTCGTATGCGGGATCGCCTCCGAACGCGTCGAGGAAGCCCCCCGCATACACCCGAGACAGATCGCAGTGGAAATCGTCCACCGAAGATCCGACGAGTACCAGGACCGACAGTGCCATCAGTCGCCTCCGTTCTCCACGAGCTTGCCGATGTTGAAGTCGATACGAGACCAGCCGCGGCGCGCCGCGAGATTGCGCACCAGCAGGGATGGAATCTGTAGGTGGTGTACCAGCAGGTACGGCAGCGGATCCCAGCCGGTCAGGATTGCGTCTTTTCCTCGAAAAACGGTGCGGAGCCGAGACGCTCGATTGCCCTCGGTGAGCAGACGCCACAGCTCGTGGTAGATCCAGTACGTCGGCCGGGCCGTCGGACGCGGCACGATCATCGGATGATCGTCTTCGAGGTACGCCGCAGCCAGATCGGGTTGGTCGTAGAACATCGTGATGGCCGAGTGGGTGCGCGGGTTGCATTCGATGGCGTAGACCTGGCCGTCGGCCGCGGACTCGATGAAGTCGAACGACAGCTGCCCGGTGGTGTCGAGCGACGAGACGAATGCGTCTACCCAGCGGAGGATTTCGGGCTTGTCGACCATGGCGTAGTTGACCTGGAAGGCCGACGACACGCAGCAGCCGTACACCTGCAGGCGACCCTCGCGCACCGTGCCGTGTGTGCAGTACTCCTGGCCGGCGATGAACTCCTGCAGGATCCACGGGTCGTCCTCGGTGATGTGCAGGCTCCGCGCGAACGTGGAATTGCGCTCCGGTGTGTGCGCCGACAACCGCGTCAGATCCATTCGGCCGACGGGGTTGTAAGAGATCCGCTTGAGGATGTACTCACGACCCGGCGGAAACTCGAACTCGTCGATCTGGGCGGGGTCGGTGATGCGCCGAAAGTCTGGGACCAGCAGCCCCAATGATGCTGCGTGCTCGGAGAATCGGGACTTGTCGTCCACCATTCGCACGATATCGGCGTCGCCGTGGATCACCTCGCAGTGCGCATCGAGGAGCGTACGTGCGTCCGCGTCGTGAATACTCGCGGCGGGGCTTGCCACGGGCACGAAGACGTCGACCCCCTCGCGGCGAACGATGTCCAGCAGCGCCTGCGCGTATCCCGGATCTCCCGGATCCGGAATGCAATGGAAGCGGTCGACAGCGCGGGAGAAGCGATGTCCGGTCCGGCGGTACTTCGCCGACTCCACCAGGATCACCCGATGGCCGGCGAGATGGAAGGACCGTGCGAGTTGCAGGGCCTTGGTCATCTTTCCGCCACTGATCAGAATCGTTTGGGGTTTATGGGTTCGATGGGTGGCGGGCCGGGTGCCGCGCAGCGCCGCCAACCCCACCGCCGCGAGGTCGACGGGGAGGGTGACCGTGAGGCCGATCAGTGCTGCAACGGTACGGATCATGTGCGCCTGATCAGCGTCACACCGTCACGCAGAGGAATCAGAACCTGTTGCACACGAGGGTCGTCGGCGACGTAGTCGTTGAATTCGGCGATGGCCCGGCCGTTGTCGCTCGGCTGCGGCGCGTAGGGCTGACCCTGCAACAGGGTGTTGTCGACGGCGATCACGGCACCGTCGGAGAGCAGATCGCTCTCGAGCAGATACTCCACGTACCCGCGATATCCGGTCTTGTCGGCGTCGATGAACACCAGGTCGAACTTCCCGTCGAGCCGGTGAAGAGTGTCGAGCGCGGGTCCCACGTGCACCGTGATGGCAGATCCTGCAGTCGAATCCGCGAAGCAGGACTGCGCGAACTCGGCCACGTAAGGATCAACCTCGCACGCGACGACCTCCCCGCCTGCGGGCAGCGCCTCGGCCATCGCCAGCGCCGAGTAACCGGTGAACATACCGATCTCGAGCACCCGCGTCGCCCGGGTCATGTGTACGAGAAACGCCAGGAAGCGTCCCTCCACATGACCGGAGAGCATTTCCATCTCCAGGGGCCCGGAACCGGAGACCACGTCACGTGATCTCCAGTCCGCAGAGCGGGTCCGCGACGCCAACGTGGCCAGTGCCGCGGATTCGGAGGTGGTGCAGGTGTCGAGATACGGGTCGAGTCCCGCGGCGAGATCGCGGGCCCGATGAACACGAGTGGTCAGCTCATCGGTCACCCCGGCGTCGGCGTCGAGCAGTGCGGCTATCTCGCCCAGCTCGCGCGCGAGGATTGTCGTCGGGGTGACCGGTCGCGGCTGCGCAGTCACGGCGTCGGTGCGGTGAACATGTCGAGGCCTTCGCCGGCGCGCGGAAAGTCGAGGCAGATCTTCTTGTGCAAGGTCAGCACATCGGCCAGCTCGTGCGCGTCCAGATCGTTGAGGAAACGGCAGGTGCCGATCGGGTCGGGTACTGCGGCGCGCAGAATTCCGTCACGGGTCTTGAGGATCGATGCCGTTGCCTCGGAGAGCAACTCGGGTGTGAGGTAGGGGCTGTCGAGGGCCAGCCCGATGCTGCTCATGACGCCCAGCACTCGATCACGGTCTGCCGCGGACAGATGGCCTCGCTGTTCGGCGACTGTTGTCGACAGTGCCATGTCGATGTTGATCGCGTGGCCGTGGAAGAACGGAGCGGGTGGCGTCAGCTCGAGCGTCGGGCTCCAGGTGTGGCCGAAGGCGATGACGCGATCGAGGTCGATCTCGTGCAGATTGGGAGCCTCGAGCTCGAGCATCGTGGCAATAGCAGAGTAAGTCAGTCTGTCTGCGACCGAACGCAATTCCGCTGTGCCCTCGAGATGTCCGAAGCGAGTGCGCAGCAGTTCGGGACCGTACTGTTCGAGCATCTCGAAGATTTCCAGATTGCCGACGACGGAGATCTTGATCAGCTCCGCCATCCCGTTGCGCACCTGGTCCTCGGGCAGCGTGCCGAGGAACGAGAAGTCGAGCAGCACCTTCTGCGATGCGTGGTACGCGCCGAGGCGGTTCTTGTGCTTGCCGTAGTTCACGGCCACCTTGATCGACACGCTCGCGTCGATCAGGCCGATCAACGTAGTGGGAATGCGGATGTACGGGGTGTTGCGTCGGTAGCTGGCGCACGCGAAACCTGCTACGTCAGTAGTCAATCCACCACCGACCACCAGCACCGGCTCGGTGCGGACCAGACCGAAGGAGTCGAATTCACCGACGATGCGCTCGAAGGTTTCCAGCGACTTCGCGGTTTCCCTGATCTGTACCGGGACCACCGTCAACGCGATGTCGTGATGATCGAAGTACGCGCGGATTCGGTCCCCGTAGATCTCGTGAACCGACTCGTCGACGACCATCAGCGCGCGTCCGTACGGGCTGTAGCTGTCGGCCAATTCGGTGTTCTCGAGAGCGAAGACACCGTCGACGTAGATCAAGTCGTACTCGATACGCTCGTATCCCTCGACGCGAAAAGACCTGTCCCCGGCAACGACCTGGGCCTGAAGATTGCTCACAATTACTCCTGGGGTGGATGAAGGGTCAGGCTGAGATCAGAGCGCGCACGCGCTCGGGATCGAGTGCATCGACGGTGTCGGTAGCCGAGCCGAACTCGGTGCCTGCAGTGTTCTCGTTCGGGAATGCGACGCACGTGATGCCTGCGGCCGCTGCTGCTGCCGCGCCGCCGGCGTTGTCCTCTATGGCCACACTGTCGGATGCGTTCTCGCCCAAAGTTTTCAAAGCGAACTCGTAGGACGCGGGGTCGGGCTTGCCTGCGTCCACCGAGGATGCGTCGACGATGACGTCGAACGAATCGGCGGTCAGTTCCGGGCTCAGGGCCGCCAGCAATGCGTCGATGTTGTCGCGGGACGTGGTGGTCACGAAGCCCACCTTCACACCGTTCGCCTTGGCGGAGTCGATGGTATCGGCAACGCCGGGGCGCGTTTTCACGTCGGATTCGCCGATCAACCGTTGGAAGATCTCCGATTTGGTGGCGTGAACCGCGGCGGCGTCGACCTCGGTGCCTGTATCGGATGCGTACTCGCTGATCCGGTCGGCACCACCGTTCGACCCGAGCATGGAGCGGTAGTCCTCACGAGACCAGTTCCAGTTCAGATCGTGGGCTGCGAAGGCCTCGTTGAACGAGCGACGTTGCAGTTCGGACGTGTCGACGAGCGTGCTGATCGAGCCGAACAGAATTGCGGACATGGGTGCCTTTCGGAGCGAGAGACGATGTCTCGCGCATGCGCGATGGGTGACTTGGTTCGGGGGGTATGCCCCATCGGCACCGAACGGGAAACCTTCGAATTTTCTAGGGTGTGGCGGACTGCCGGCTGGGGTGAACGGGGGCGGCCAGAATCGTCGGTGCGGACCGTCCGCGCAGCGTCACGGACTCACGTGTTTTCCAGTGCTTCCTCTCGTCCGCGGTTGCGTGATCGAGCACGATCGACGAGGTGAGCACATCGATGTTCGGGTCGTCCTTCGCGAGATCGGTGAGCCGTGCCGCTTGATTCACGGTGTCGCCGATGACGGTGTACTCGAAGCGGGATTCGGCTCCGATGTTTCCTGCGATGACCGGCCCGTAGGTCACGCCGATGCCGATCTCGACACCACTGTCGGTGGCCAGGGCGGTGGCCAGAGTGCGCGCGGTCCGCAGCGCCGCGGTGGCCGGGTCCGGGTGATCGACCGGAGCGCCGAAGATCAACAGCGCGGCATCACCCTCGAACTTGTTGACGAAGCCGCCGTGTCGTTCGCCGTGCTCCACCACTACCGCGAAGAATCGATTGAGCAGATCGACCACTGTCTCCGCGGACTCTCGTTCGGCCATCGCCGTCGAACCCACGAGATCGATGAACAGCACCGCCACCGTCCGGTTCTCACCACCGAGGCGTGGAGCGCTCGCGAGCGCTCGCTGCGCCACATCCTGACCTACGTGGCGTCCGAACAGTGAGCGCAGGAGCTCGCGCTCGTCGAGGCCGACCACCATCTTGTTGAACCCGTTCTGCAGTCGGCCGATCTCGGAGGCGTCGTAGACGTCGACGCGGGTGCCGGTCGCACCGCCCTCGACGCGTTGCATGGCCGTGCTGACTTGCTGCAGCGGATCGGACACCGATCGGCCGACCAAGAACATCCCGCCGAACCCGACAACGAGGGCGATCGCGGACAACGAGACCATCGCGGGCGACAGGTCGACGTCCGGGGGGATGACGGTGTCGATCAGTCTCCCGAGTCCGATGAGCCCCACACCCAGGATGGGAATGGCCGTGCTCAGTACCCAGATGAGGACGACCCGCAATTTCACACCGAGAGCGACCGTATCGGTGACCTCACTGACCTCCATCACAGCTGCCGTGATCGGCCGAAGAGTTCGTTCGGCAACCAGATAACCCAGTGAGCAGGTCGCCAAGCCGCCGAAGCTGACGGCGATGGCCACGATGATCGACAGAGCGGCACCTGCCGACGCATTGACCGCCACGAACACTGCGACGCCGAGAGCCCACAGCAGAACATGGACGCCGAGTTGGCGAAGGGGCAGCCGGACGATGGCGATCGCGGTGTCGTCCGAAGGGGTGCCGCCGGTGTGCAGCCACCGCACCAACGGTGCCGCCACCCGGAGTCCGAGCGCGATGCCGATACCGATCGCGACCGGTAAGTACACGAAGAACGCCAGGTAGTTGCGGTCGGACAGGATCTCCTCGGAGCCGACCGGCAACGGCAGGATGAAGCGGGCCAACACGAATACGATGACCGCCCCGATGGCGTTGGCCGACACCATGCCCGCCGCGTAGAGCCGCATCGGGGTGCGGTCGAGGGCGGACCGTAGAGCTGCGATCACTGGTGCTCCTTCTGTCTCTGCACGCTCGAACTCTAGGTGCCCGGCGAAAAGAATCTGGGCGATTCTGCTCGAGTGACTATCTGTGTCTCCAAGTACCTGGTAATCTCCGTAACAGCTAATCACTCCTGTTCGACGATGAAAGGAACGACGGCGATGACCAGCACACTCTCCAGGAACGACGTTCTCGAGCCCGAGGATGTTTCGGCGCGTTTGCTCGACTCCGCCGCCCAGCTCTCGTACGACCCGGCCGAGGAGGTCGACTGGGAGGCCGATCTCGATCCCTCCCTCTACGGCCTCAACCCGGAGTGGAGCACCCTCTACGGCACGAAGTTGTGGGACGAGATGAGCGAGGAGCAGCGCATCACGCTCACTCGCCACGAGGTCTGCTCGATCATGAGCACCGGCATCTGGTTCGAGATGATTCTGCAGCAGATGGTTCTCCGCGATCAGTACTGCAAGGACTCCTCGAACTCTGACTTCCAGTTCGCGCTCACCGAGATCGCCGACGAATGCCGGCACTCGATCATGTTCGCCCGCGCCTGCCAGAAGATGGGCATCAAGGCGTACCTGCCGCGTCGATCGAGCATCGAGCTCGGCCGTGGCTTCAAGGCTCTCGCATCGGCCGAGGTGGCCTACGGCGGCATTCTCGTCGCCGAAGAAGTTCTCGACGTCATGCAGCGCGACTGGATGCGCGGCGAGAACGTGTTGCCGCTTGTGCGCACCACCAGCAAGATCCATGTCGTCGAGGAATCGCGGCACATGACGTTCGCTCGTGCGCAGATGCGTGAAGACATCGCCGACAAGAGCCCGGCTCGGCGCAAGGCCAGCGCTCTCGTCGTCGCGATCGCCGCTCGCCTGATCGTGTCCAACATGGTCAACAAGGAGGTCTACGCAGCGGCGGGCCTCGATGTCGACCGCGCGATGAAGGAAGCGAAGAACAACGCTCACCATCACACGATGATGCGCACCTCGAGCGAGCATCTGATGGCGTTTCTTCTCGATTGCGGTTTGATCACCAAGCCGGCCGAGATGATCTACCGTCGTTTGCACATGCTCTGACCACTCTTTTCGAGGCCGTGAAGGACATCCGATAACCCATGCCGTTCGCGATCACGCAGAACTGTTGCAACGACGCATCCTGCCTGTCGGTGTGCCCGGTCAATTGCATTCATCCGACGCCCGACGAGCCGGATTTCGGCAAGACCGAGCTGCTCTACATCGATCCGCGCTCGTGCATAGACTGCGGGGCGTGCGCGGACGCGTGCCCGGTGGACGCGATCACACGCGTATCCCGCTTGACGCCGGATCAGCAGATATACGCAGACATCAATGCCGACTACTACCGCGACAAGCCTGCCGTAGCGGAGTGGGGTGAGCCCAGATTTCCGGTGTCGACGGTCAACGAACTGCCGCCCGTCAGCATCGCTATCGTCGGGACCGGACCGGCTGCCTGCTATACGGCGCAAGCCCTGTTGCGGGTGCCGGGCACCAGGATCACGTTCTACGACCGATTGCGCACTGCGGGTGGTCTCGCGCGCTACGGCGTCGCTCCCGATCACCTCGGCACCCGACGCATCAGCGAGCACTTCCGGGGGATATTCGCGCACCCTCGGGTGACGATGAAGCTCGGCGTCGAGGTCGGTAAGGACGTCGATCACGTCGAGTTGGCTCGAAAGTTCGACTCCGTCGTCTATGCCGTCGGTGCCGACAAGGACCGAGCGCTCGACATTCCCGGGATAGATCTCGACAATTCCGTCAGCGCGCGCACCCTCGTCGGCTGGTACACCGGTCATCCCGACGTCCCCGCCGACGCGATCGACCTCACCGGCGTCGACCGAGTGACCGTCATCGGAAACGGCAACGTCGCTCTCGATGCGGCTCGCATCCTCACCGCAGACCCGGATCAGCTCGACGGGACCGAGATCGCCCCGCATGCACTGGCCGAACTGCGACGGAATCGGGTGCGCGAGGTCGTGGTCCTCGCTCGTCGTGGCCCGGAGTTCGCGGCCTTCACGCGTTCCGAGTGCAAGGCACTGGTCGATCGCCCGGGCGTGGACGTCGTGGTGGCAGGCCCGGACGGGATCGTCGACGCGATCGATCGACTCCCGCTCTCGGCATCGGCGTCTGCGCTGGCTGGAGCCCAGCGCGTCGATCTCGGCTCCAGTGCAGGAGTGGAGCCTGCGGAACGACCCGATAAAAACGATGGGCGTCGCATCGTCTTCGCGTTCGGGCGGGCACCATCTGCCCTGCACGGCAGCGGCTCGGTGGAGTCCATCGAGGTGGGGGTGGGCGAACATGCGGTCCTTCTGTCGACGGAGCTGGTTCTGCTCGCAATCGGCTATCGCGGAACTCCGTCGCCGGGCGTCCCGTTCGACGACATCACCGGCACCATTCGCAACGACGGCGGACGGATCACCGCTGCCGACGGCACTCCGGTTCCGGGCAGCTATGTGGTCGGATGGGCCAAACGGGGTGCCACGGGCGGTATCGGCGACAACAAGATCGACGCAGAGGAAACTGCCGAAGCCTTGCTCGCTGACGTCCCCACACGGGGCCCGGCGCGTCCGCTCGGCTGGTACGGCAAAGTGAGCGCCGCTCTCGGAGATCGCGTCTCGCGAGCGCGCTGACCGGCGCTAACTCCCTGTTCTGTTCACTTTGTGTAGCAGTCTGATTCGAGTCTGCGCGATTCGTACGCACGGCGAGCTTCTTGGAGTTACCGTTGAGTATGGCTGAACGGGGGGCCAAGCCCCAGGTTTCTTTTGTAAGACGGACGATGCTGCGTGCAGTCCGATCATTGTTCAATCCGCTCCGTCCTGACGACTACCTGTCGATGATCAATCCGCTGTGGACAACCCAGGAACTTCGGGGCAAGGTCGAGCGGGTGACTCCGGAGGGATCGGAGGCCGTCTCGGTCTACATTCGCCCCGGGTTCGAGTGGGCCGGTCACACACCCGGGCAATATGTGCGACTCGGTGTGCTGATCGACGGCCGCTACCACTGGCGGGCGTATTCGCTCACCTCCGATCCCGATCCGGTGGACGGGTTGGTGAGTGTCAGTCCCAAGCTGGTGCCCTCGGGAACGGTCTCGCCCTATCTGGTGGGGTCCATCCGGACGGGTGACATCGTCCGGCTCAGCGAGGTGGAGGGCGAGTTCACAATTCCCAGCCCGGTTCCGGACAAAATGGTCTTCATCAGCGCCGGGAGTGGCATCACGCCCATCATCAGCATGTTGCGCGCGCTCGACCACCACGATCAGGTGCGCGACGCGGTCGTGGTGCACTCGGTGCACAACCGTGAACAGTTGATGTTCGCGGACACGCTCGAGGAATTGGAAGCCAAGCACGACGGGCTGACGGTGAAGCTACGCATCACCAGTGACGAAGGTCGGATGAAGGCGTCGGAACTGGACGAATTGGTACCGGATTGGCGTGATCGCGAAGCGTTCTGCTCCGGCCCGGGCGAACATCTGGACGATCTGCGTTCGTACTGGAAAGACCAGGGCGACTACGGCAAGTTTCACCACGAGAGTTTCCAGCCCGTCATCGGCGGCGGAGACGATGCAGGTGAAGGCGGCGTCGTCAAGTTCCTGAACAGCAAGAAGGACGTCGAATGCGACGGTGGCACAACGATTCTCGCAGCAGGTGAGGATGCCGGACTTGACCTGACGTTCGGTTGTCGCATCGGCATCTGTCATACCTGTGTAGGTACTCTGAAAAAGGGGCGTTTACGTGACCTACGTAACGGGGATATCTCCGAACCTACGGGGCAAGCAGTGAGAATCTGTGTCAACACCGCTGAGGGCGACATCGAAATCGAACTCTGATCAACAGGATCGAACAGGGGAATTCTATGACGATCGACGAAACGACCAGGCACGCAACCGACACTGGGGAGCCGGTGAATCCACTGGCACACCTCAGCGAAGAGACCATCGCCGAACTCGCGAAGGAGTTCGACGCCATTCACGACGAGGTGTACGCCAGCCTCGGTGAAAAGGACCGCAAGTACATCACTTCGGTGATCGCCGCCCAGCGCCAACTGCTGGTCGCGGGACGAGTGCTGTTGCTCGGATCCACCAGCAAGCCCGCTTGGCTGGCCGGCACCGCCTGCCTCGGAATCGCGAAGATTCTCGAGAACATGGAAATCGGCCACAACGTCATGCACGGGCAGTGGGACTGGATGAACGATCCGGAGATCCACTCGTCGGTGTGGGATTGGGATACGGCCTCCACCGCGCAATCGTGGAAGCACTCGCACAACTACGTGCACCACACGTACACCAATATCCGCGGTGTCGACAAGGACCTCGGCTACGAGATCATGCGCATCGACCCACGTCAGAAGTGGAGCCCCGTCTACCTGGCCCAGCCGGTGTACAACCTGCTGCTGATGGCCTTCTTCGAGTGGGGCGTGGCCCTGCACGATCTCGACATCGATGCTATCCGTCGCGGCGAGAAGCCGGTCAAGGATCTCGTCGAGGACCTCAAGGGCATCGGCGTCAAGGCACGCAAGCAGTTCGTCAAGGACTACGTCGGCTGGCCCCTGATCAGTGCCGGTGCGTTCGCGTTGGCACAGCTGGCGTCGGGTGGTCGTTTGCCGGAAAGCAAGAGGTCTCGTCTGGCGTCCAAGCTGCGTGGGTCGGCTCGGTTCGGCAAGAACCGTAAGACCGCAGCGTTGATGGATTCACGCCTCAGTGGTGTCGAGAGCACGTTCCTCTCGACGGTGGCCGCCAACTTCACCGCGAACATCATTCGCAACGTCTGGTCGAACGCAATCATCTTCTGCGGTCACTTCCCGGATCAGGCATACACGTTCAGCCAGAAAGAGGTGGAGAACGAGACCCGTGGCGGTTGGTACGTGCGTCAGCTGGTCGGTGCCGCCAACATCGACGGCGGACCGTTGTTCCACCTGATGAGCGGCAACCTGAGCTACCAGGTGGAACACCACCTGTACCCGGATATGCCCAGCACTCGGTACTCGGACGTCGCGCCGAAGATCAAGGACATCTGCGAGCGCTACGAATTGCCGTACAACACCGGACCGTTCTTTCAGCAGTGGGGCATGGTCCAGCGGACCATCGCAAGGCTGGCGTTCCCGGGCGGCAAGATTCGGCCGAAGCCGGGCCCCTACCGTCCCGAGGAGAGCTGGCGTCGCAAGTTCGCCGAGGGTGCCACCAAGGACAGCGAGGCCGCGAAGACGCGTGGTCGCGTCCCCGCCGGCCACCCTGCGGCTGGACCGGAGCACAACTCCGGTGGCGTCGATGTTCAGCCGCCGCCCCGTGGCGACGACTGAGTTCTACCCCGCACACAGCTGACAAGAACCGCGGCCACCCGACTTCCGGGTGGCCGCGGTTCTGTGTGTCCGGTTCACGTCATGTCGACATCCTTGGTTTCGATCAGTCTCTTGGTGCAGACCAGACTCAGTACCGACAGCAGGGCCAGCATGACGCCGATCGAGATGCTGCCGAACGCGGCCGTGAGCGGTGCGGCAAGCATCGGCGGAATCGCGCCACCGAGAACTCCGGCGAGGTTATAACCCAAACCTGCTCCGGTGTAACGGAAACGAGTCTGGAACAGCTCCGAGAGGAGAGCGCCGGTCGGTCCGTAGGCAACGCCGAAGATCGCCAGCGTCACGCACATACCGATCACGAATGCTTCCGGTGAGCCCGTGTCGAGCAACGGGAACAGTGCTATCGATCATGGCACCGCGACGATGCACGCCGCCATGATCACTCGCCGCCGGCCGACGCGGTCGGAGTAGGTCGCCGAGACCGCGATCGCGATTCCGAAGATCACCGCAGCGCCTATCCCGGCGACCAAAACGAACGGGCGGTCGAACCCGAGGGTCTTGGTGCCGTAGCTCGTCAGGTACGCGGTCCCATGTAGAAGAAGGCGAAGAGGGACGCCAATGCGCCTGCAGCGGTGATGATTTCGCGTCTCTGGATACGCCACGCGTCGAAGATCGGCAGCTTGGTCGGTGCCGAGTTGGCCGGAGCTTGCTCCTCGGCGAGCTTGTTGGCCCGAAAGACCGGGGTCTCCTCGATGGCCAGCCGCATGTACAGGCCGATGAGGACCAGGACGGCGCTGAGCAGGAACGGGATTCGCCAACCGTAGTTCAGAAATGTCTCGTTGGTATCGCCCAGCAGCAGTCCCGTCGCCAGGAACGTTGCGCTCGAGAAGATGAAGGCCGCGGACGGACCCAGCTGGGGGAACATCGCATAGAAGCCGCGTTTACCGCGAGGTGCGTACTCGGCCGTGAGCAGCGTCGCGCCGGCCCACTCGCCGCCGACGGCAAACCCTTGCCCGAACCTGAGCAGCACCAGGATGATCGGAGCAGCCACGCCGATGGTTTCGGCACCAGGCAGCAGACCGATGGCGAACGTGGATACTCCCATCAGCAGCAGCGTCGAGATCAACGTCTTCTTACGACCGATGCGGTCGCCGAAGTGTCCGAACAGCACCGCACCGACGGGCCTGGCGATGAACGCGACGGCGAACGTCGCGAACGAGGCCACGGTGCCGGCCGTGTTGCCGAGCGCTGGGAAGAAGATGGTCGGAAAGACCAACGCGGCAGCGGTTCCGTAGATGAAGAAGTCGTAGAACTCGATCGTCGTACCGATGCCACTGGCGACGGCGACCCGTCGAACACTGGTCTTGGCCTGCACCGGCGGCCGCGTCGATGCGGACACACCCGGGTCGTCGGGTGAGACAGTGGTCATGGTTCCTCCGTCTTGTCGGGTATCGGGCGAATGTGCGATACCGAATGCGACGAACGGTAGTGACCCGGGTCACTCCACGAATACCCCCGAATGGGGGAGTGGTCGAGGGGCTACTCCCAGTGGGCGATCTCTGCGGCCGCACGGTGGGTTTGTTCGAGGAAGGCCCGCAACAGCGCATCGGGATCCTCGGCACCACGCACCGCGGCACAGGTCAGGACGTCTCCCCGAGAAGCGCGTGACGGCGAGATCGAAGGCGCCCCAAAAGAAATGGACCGGGCTGGACTTGCCGCGAAACTCGGAGAACACGCGATGTGCGCTGACGAGGGCACGCCAGAACGTCTCGATCGCGTCCGCGTCGCAGGAGGCGCGCGGGGTGATGATGCACGCATCCCCCGGTGGAAGACCATAGCTCTGCTAGCTCAGGCGCGCCTCAGGGTTCGCCGGTACCGTGACCCCAGGGGCGAGACGCGTGTGGCAGCGGTCAGGGAAGAAGAGGTGATCGGCGTGTCTACAGACCACAATCGGGATGTGTTCGACAGTGTCCGGGTGGCCGCGGCCTACGTGGAGTACGCCGGCCCCACCGATGGATTTCTCGACCGCGGGGAAGCAGCAGCGCTGGTCGCTGCGGCCGCGGTAGCGCGCGGAACGCCGGTGCTGGACGTCGGAGTGGGCAGTGGGCGAACCACGGCTCTGCTCCGACTCATGAGCGATCGCTATGTAGCGATCGACTACGCGCCCAACATGATCGATGCGTTCCGTCGGAATTTTCCGGACCTGCAGGCGCATGTGGCCGATGCGCGCAGTCTGACAGCTTTCGCCGACGGTGAGTTCGGCCTGATCGTGTTCAGCAACAACGGAATAGACACCGTGACCCACGAGGAGCGCGGTCGGGTACTCGCAGAATTCAGACGACTTCTGGCGGATCCCGGAGTGTTGGTGTTTTCCACCCTCAACCGCAACGGACCGTCGTTCGGGGAGAAGCCGTTTCAACTGAGTAGGCCCACGCAGCGGTTCAGATTCTCGCCGAAACGGGCAGTGACGGTTATCGGGCGGAGGCTGCTCGATCCTGCCGGTGCTGTTCGCAGCGTGCGTAATTGGTGGTCGGCCAAATCCCGCGTCGACGATCGCGGATCATGGGCCATCGCTCCACTCGCTGCACACGATTTCGCGCCGTTCATGCACTTCACCACCGTGTCGGACGTGCGGTCGCTGGTGACGGGTGCCGGGTTCACGATCGTGGAGATCTTCGCCGACGACGGTTCGATCGTGTCGGCCGATGCCGAGACGAGTTCGGCCGACAACTTCACGATCGTCGCGCACAAGTAAGCCGTCAGTTCAACCGCTCGAGTGCTTCGGTCATCTTCTCCACGGTGTCCGGTGCCACTTTCGCCTCGAAACCCGCCTTCAGGAACGGACCGGCAACCTTTGCGGCACCGTTGAACTCGACCTGCGCGTGGTAGTCGATCCGCGTCGATCGGTCACCTTCCGCCGTCAGCGTGATGTCGTCGACGCTGGTGGCCGTCTTGTTCTTCCCTTCGAGCACGATGTGATTCGGCTCGTCCGTGACCAAGGTGTAGGTCAACTCCGTGGTGATACCGAACAGATTCGAGACGTTGTGCCACTGCGTTCCGACGTCGACCGGCCCGTCCGAAATCTGTGTGCAGCTCTGGGTTCCGGGATCCCACGACGGCGCGTTGGAAAAGTCGCGAAGGAAGGCGGCCGCCTTCTCGATCGGAACAGCGGCGGTGAAGGTGCGGGTGACGTCGACCATGAGGGTTCTTTCCTGTCGTTGGGGGATCAGTCTTCGGGCGGGACGCCGAGATGTTCGGCGAGACGGCGCATGGCGCCGACGATCTGGTCCTCGGTCACTCGGGGAAACCCGGCCATCTTGCGGAACTCGGGGTCGGTGACGCGCGACCAGTCGTACACCTGTGTCAGCGCTGTCCGGTCGTCGGCGACCTCCTCGAGTTCCCAGGACCACCGCGTGCCGCGAGGTTCCATGCCCTGGCGATTGGGAATCCAACCGATGTGTCGGTCCTGCTCGAACACGAACACGGTGTTCTCCATGACGTATTCGCCCAGTTCCGGCTGGTACATATCCATCGCGAAGGTGTCGCCCACCGTCCGAAGCGGGGTCGGGTCGATTGCGCCACGCAGCATTTCCGAACCGTCGACCGCAGCCTGGACCTCGGGATTGGCGAGGGCGGTGAACACGGAGGCAGGGGGAGCGTCGATCACGCGCTGGACGGTCAACTCGTCGGTCATGGAACACGCCTTTCAATTGTTCATGCTGGCTACGGAGTTACCCCCGTCGACGTGGAAGGAAACTCCGATCGCCGTTTTTGCCTCGCAGTGGACACAACGACGAAACACGACCGCCACGTCGCATTCGTACAGTCGCCGGGTCGGACTCCGCAAAATCCAGCTGTGGAGCAGCACCTTGTCAAGGGGTAGCCATGAGTGGAAATACCGTACGCCTGCAGGCGATCAAAGACGTCGAGGCGTATGTGCCGCCTGCGGTCAGCTTCGTCGGAGACGAAAAGCCGGGTGAGATCTTCGGTGAGAACGTCTTCAGCAAGGTCGTGATGCAGAAGCGTCTGCCCAAATCGGTCTTCAAGTCCGTGATGGCGACGATCGACAAGGGCAAGAAGCTCGATCCCATGGTCGCCGACGCTGTCGCGTCGGCGATGAAGGACTGGGCCCTGGAGAAGGGTGCGACCCATTACGCGCACGTCTTCTACCCGCTCACCGGGTTGACGGCCGAGAAGCACGACAGCTTCTTCGACCCCGTCGGTGACGGCAGTGCGCTAGCCGAGTTCGCAGGCAAGACGCTGATCCAGGGCGAGCCCGACGCGTCGAGCTTCCCCAACGGCGGTCTGCGCAACACGTTCGAGGCTCGCGGATACACCGGCTGGGACGTCACCAGCCCGGCGTACGTTCTCGAGAACCCGAACGGCAATACCCTGTGCATCCCGACGGTGTTCGTCTCGATGACCGGTGAGGCGCTCGACCACAAGACGCCGTTGCTGCGTTCGCAGCAGGCCATGGGCGGTCACGCCGAGCGCATCCTGAAGTTGTTCGGGCACGAGAACATCGAGAACATCGTCTCCTTCTGCGGTCCTGAGCAGGAGTACTTCCTCGTCGACCGGCACTTCTTCCTGGCCCGTCCGGACCTGCTCAACGCCGGTCGCACCCTGTTCGGATCGAAGCCGCCCAAGGGCCAGGAATTCGACGATCATTACTTCGGAGCCATCCCCGAGCGCGTACTCGGCTTCATGATGGACACCGAGCGTGAGCTGTTCAAGCTCGGTATCCCGGCCAAGACTCGGCACAACGAAGTCGCCCCCGGACAGTTCGAGATCGCGCCGATGTTCGAGCGCGGCAACATCGCAGCCGATCACCAGCAGCTGTTGATGACGACGTTCAAGACGATCGCCAAGAAGCACGGGATGGAGTGTCTGTTCCACGAGAAGCCGTTCGAGGGCGTCAACGGCTCGGGCAAGCACGTCAACTTCTCGCTCGGCAACTCCGAGCTCGGTTCGCTGCTCGTTCCCGGCGACAACCCACACGACAACGCGCAGTTCCTGGTCTTCTGCGCCGCCGTCATCCGCGCGGTACACAAGTACGGTGGTTTGCTGCGCGCCTCGGTGGCGTCGGCGACCAACGATCATCGTCTCGGAGCCAACGAGGCTCCGCCCGCGATCATCTCGATCTTCCTCGGTGATCAGCTGGCAGACGTGTTCGATCAGATCGCCAAGGGTGCAGCCACGTCCTCGAAGGACAAGGGCACCATGATGATCGGTGCCGATACCCTGCCGATCCTGCCGACCGACCCGGGCGATCGAAACCGCACGTCGCCGTTCGCGTTCACCGGCAACCGGTTCGAGTTCCGTGCCCCCGGCTCGATGCAGACCGTCAACGGCCCGATGGTCACGATCAACACGATCATGGCCGAGGCGCTCGATTACATGGCGACCAACCTCGAGGCCGCCGTCGCCGACGGCACCGATTTCGACACTGTCGTGCAGAACCTGCTGACGGAGATCATCACCGAACACGGTGCAGTGGTGTTCAACGGTGATGGTTACTCGGACAACTGGCAGGTCGAGGCCGAGGCACGCGGACTACCGAATCTGCGTACCACCCTCGACGCGTTGCCGGAGTTGATCTCCGAGTCGGCAATGGAACTGTTCGAGAAGTACAAGGTGTTCAATCACCGAGAGATGCACTCGCGCTACGAGATCGGGCTCGAGCAGTACGCGCTGACGGTGTTCGTCGAAGCTCGCCTGACGCTGGAGATGGGCCAGACGTCCATCCTGCCCGCGGCGGTGCGCTATCAGACGGAACTGGCGCAGAACGTCAGCGCGCTCAAGGGTGCAGGCGTCGACGACGTGGACATGACTGCGCTGCAAGCAGTCTCGGCACCACTGTCGGAGCTGCGCGCAGCGTTGGCGACGTTGAAGGGGGCGCTGGAGGCCGACCCGGGCGGCGACGCACTGGCCGAGGCCATGCATGCCAAGGACGAACTGCTGCCCGCCATGGCGGCGGTCCGCTCGGCGGCAGACACACTCGAGGCCATGGTGGCCGACGATCTCTGGCCGCTGCCGACGTACCAGGAGATGCTGTACATCCTGTGAGTGCGCTCCGCGCAGTGGTGCGGCTCAATGCCCTCTGGGGGACTTGGCCACACCACTGCGTGAGCAATGTCTCGGATCGGAATAGCTTCGTAGATCTCGATCGTTCGAGTGATGAGTGGCAAAGACTGTGCACGCACTCGTGAGGAGAGAGATCCATGAAGTTGTTTTCCCCGTTGGCGCTCGGCGACCTGAAGCTCGACAACCGGTTGGTTATGGCTCCGCTCACGCGGACGCGTTCCGGCCAGGACGGCGTGCCGGGTCCGCTGGTGGTCGAGCACTACAAGCAGCGCGCTTCCCTGGGTCTGATCGTCAGTGAAGGCACCTACCCGAGCCACGCGGGCCAGGGCTTCCCAGGTCAGCCCGGTTTGGTGACCGATGAGCAGATCGAGGGTTGGCGCAACGTCGCCGACGCAGTGCACGCCGACGGCGGACTGATCGTCGCTCAGGTGATGCATGCCGGTCGGGTTACCCACGAGGCGACGACGGGTGGCCGCGAGGTCGTCGGGCCCAGCGCCATCGCTATCGACGGCGAGACTCACACGTACGAGGGCAAGAAGGCCTACCCCACCCCGCGCGCCCTGCGGGAGGACGAACTGCCCTCGGTGATCGCCGATTTCGTACAGGCATCGAAGAACGCAATTGCCGCCGGAATGGACGGCGTCGAGATTCATGGCGCCAACGGGTACCTGCTGCACGAGTTCCTCTCGCCCGCATCGAACCAGCGGGACGACGCATACGGCGGCTCGCCGGAGAACCGTGCGCGCTTCGTTGCCGAGGTGGTCGAGGCAGTGGTCGCCGCCCTGGGAGCAGGCAAGGTGGGAATTCGTATCTCACCAGCGCACAACATTCAGGATGCCCTCGAGACGGACGCCGACGACGTGCGTGCCACCTACCGCGCGTTGGTCGACCGAATCGCACCGTTGGGCCTGGCGTATCTCAGTGTGCTGCACAAGGATCCGGCCGGTGAGCTGGTTCAGGATCTGCGGCAGGCGTTCGGCGGGTCTGTGCTGGTCAACAGCGGCTTCGGTGAGATCACCAGCCGCGACGAGGCGCTCTCGCTCCTGGACAACGGAATCGGTGACGCCATCGTCGTCGGCCGCCCGGCGATCGCCAACCCCGACCTCGCCTACCGCTGGCGCGAGGATCTACCGCTGAACGAGCCCGATCAGAGCACCTTCTACACCGATGGTGCCAAGGGCTACACGGATTACCCGGCCCTGCAGCACTGAGTGCCTGCGGCAGTGGTGTGCTCGAGTGCCTTCTGGGGCGCCTGAGCACACCACTGCGCGGGGCGCACTCAGAAGTCTGCGGTTTTACGGGCCCGGATCTTGCTGACGATCGAGAACACCACGGCGATGACCATCAGTGCGTACAGCACGATGGTGATGCCGCTGCTGACGAGGATCGACGGGTCGCCCTCGCTGACGGCCAACGCGCGTCGGAGCGATTCCTCGGCGAGCGGGCCCAGGATCACCGCGATCAACACCGGTGCGAGTGGAATCTCGTAGCGCCGCATCATGAATCCGACGATGCCGAGTCCGAGCATGAAGATCAGATCCACGATCGCCGCACTCGACGCGTAGACGCCGAGGGCGGCGAACACCGAGATTCCGGCGTAGAGGTAGTTCTTCGGGATCTTCAGCAGCTGCGCCCACAGCGGTGCGAACGGCAAGTTGAGGATCAGCAGGACGATCATCGCCACGAACAGGCTGGCCAGCAGAGCCCAGACGATGTCGCCGCTGCGCTCGAACAGCAGGGGTCCGGGCTGCATGCCGTACTGCTGGAAGGCCGCCAACATGATCGCGGCCGTCGCCGACGTCGGCAGCCCCAGAGCCAATAGCGCACCCATTGCTGTTCCGGCCGTAGAGTTTCCCGCTGCCTCGGGCCCGGCCACGCCACGGATGGCACCCTTGCCGAACATCGGCTTCGCGCGCTTGCGGTCCAGCCTGCGCTCGGTGCCGTAGGCCAGGAAGCTCGGTACCTCGGCACCGCCTGCGGGGATCACGCCGAACGGCACACCGAATGCCGTGCCGCGCAGCCAGGCCGGCAACGCGTCGCGGAATTCAGCCTTGCTCAACCAGGGGCGGCCCTGCGATTTGATCAGGGTGCGGTCCTCGGGACGCCCGATCTTCGACGCGATGTGGATGACCTCGCCGAGAGCGAGCATCGCCACGGTGATGACGACGATGTGGATGCCGTCGAACAGGGCCGGTACTTCGAAGGTGAATCGGGAAGCGCCCGAGGGGCCGTCGATACCGATCACGGCCAAGGTGAGGCCGATCAGCAGTGCGGTCAGACCCTTGAGGGCGGAGTCCGAGACCACCGCCGACGTCGCGATGAACGCGAACACCGCCAGCGCGAGATATTCGGCGGGTCCGAAGTTGGTCGCCAGCGCGGCAAGCGTCGGGGCGAAGAACACGACCAGGGTTGTCGCGACGATGCCGCCGATGAATGCACCGATGGCCGAGGTGGCCAAAGCCTGTGGCGCGCGGCCGTTCTTGGCCATGCGATGACCCTCGAACGTACCTGCAATGGCCGTGCTGTTGCCTGGGGTGTTCATCAGGATGCCGGAGATCGAATCGCCGAACAGGCCGCCGAAATACACGCCGGCGAACATGATCAATGCGGCAGTGGGGTCGAGGGTGAAGGTGACCGGCAGCAGCAGGGCCACCGCCATGGCAGAGCCGAGACCGGGTAGGACGCCCACGGCGGTGCCCAGCAACGCGCCGACGAACACCCACACCAGGTTCATCGGAGTCAGCGCGGTGCCGAACCCGTCGAGAAGATTGCTCAATGAATCCATCGAAAATTCAGCTCCGTCAGAAGATCTGGGCGAGGACGCCGCCGGGCAAGGTCAGGCCGAGGCCCGCGGAGAATGCAATCTGAACGGCGCTCGAGACCAGCAGCGCCACGGCCGCGTCGAACACGTACCGGCGACCACCCAACCCGATCGAGACGCCCCAGAACAGCAACGCTCCGGCGAGAACCCAGCCGAGTGGGTCGAGGAGGGCGATGAACAAGGCCACCGATCCGACGGTGATCGACAGGGTGCGCCAATTGCTCACGGTGCCGGTGTGCGGATTACCGTCGGCGTCGACTCCGCGGTCGATCACGTCGGGCTTGACCATCAGTTGGATGGTGATCAACAGCGCGACCACGAAGCAGCCGCCGGCGACGATGGCCGGAAAGACCTGTGGGCCAGGGGAGGTGGCGGTGGGTGGAACCTCCATGGTGACGGTTCCGTAGACCAGAAATGCTCCGAGTGCGACGAGCAGCGTCGGAACGACCAGCCCACTGCGGCCCGTCCAGAAGGATCGGGACGTGTCCGTGTCGGTAGTCGTCGTTGTCATACCAGCCCCAGTTCTTCGAGAATTGCGGTGATGCGTGCCTGCTCGATCTCGAGGAAGTCTCGGAATTCGTCTCCCGTTACAACCGATTCCTTCCAACGGTTGCGTTCTACGGCCGTCGCCCATTGCTCGGTCTCGACCATCTCGGCGACAATGTCGACGAGAGTCTGCCGGTCCTCGTCCGAGATCCCCGGGGGCGCAACGATTCCACGCCAGTTCACCAGGTCGACGTTGTAGCCCTGTTCGATGAACGTATCCACGTCGAATCCCTCGAGCGGCTCGGGTGAGGCCACGGCGAGGGCACGCACGTTGCCGGCCTCGATCTGATCGCGGAAGTCGTTGAAGCCACTGACCGCTACGCCGACGGTGTTGGACAGCAGTGACGTCAGTACCTCACCGCCACCGGAGTAGGCGATGTAATTGATTGCGGCAGGGTCGATGTCGGCTTCCTGTGCCAACTGGCCCGCGACGATGTGATCGATGCCGCCGAGGGAGCCGCCGCCGATGGGGAGGCCACCGGGGTTGGCTCGCCAGGCGTCGATCATATCCTCGAGATTCTGGATCGGTGAATCCTTGGGGACGACGAACACCTCGAAGTCCTCGGCGAGTTTGGCGATCGGCACCGTGTCGGCCAAGGTGGTATCGGAGTTGTTGATCGCGATGCCGCCGAGCATGACGGTGCCGGTGATCATGACGGTTGTCGCTTGGCCGCTGAGGTTGTCGAGTTGGCTCAGGCCGATGGTGCCGCCTGCCCCTGGAACGTTGACGACCTGTGCGTTGTTGACGATGCTGTCGCTGCGCAGCGCCTGCTGTGCTTCGCGGGCGACAAGGTCCCAGCCTCCGCCCGCGGCGGCCGGGGCGATCAGTGTCAGCTTGGCGCGGGCGTCGGAGCCGCTGGCGCTGCTAGCGGCATCGATGCCCGCTACGGTCACCGCTCCCACCACCGCCAGCGCACCGAACGTTCGTAGCAGTGTGGGCGATAACGCCATCAGAAGCCTCTCGTGTGGTGTGTCACAGCGACAGGTTAGATACAGTTTGTCCGATTAGTCCAGTTCACAAATCTCCGAGGGTTGTCCTCGGTTGACTCGAGCAAACGGGAGACACCGTGTCGGAAGCAAGCGCAGTGGCAGTGGCGATGAGCAATACTCCAGAAGGGCAAGAAGCGTTGCGGCGCGGTGCCGCCGAGGCCGAGCTGCGTCAGGCCCCGCTGGTCGTATTGTCTGTGCTGGAACGAGATTCGGTGTCGGCAGAGGATCGAACCGCGGCGCAGGCCGAGGTGGAGCGGACGCTGCCGGGAGCGGCGACGACCGTGCGCGTCGAACCGGACGGCGGTGACCCGGCCGGCGCATTGGTCGATCTCGTTGCCGACGTCGGTGCGGGCATGGTCGTCATCGGCTCCAAGCGTCGATCCGCAGTAGGCAAGTTTCTGATGGGCAGCACCGTTCAGCGAGTGTTGCTGGACTGCCCGGTTCCCGTCCTCGTCGTGAAGGCGCCATGACCCGGTAGGATCGGACAAACTTCCCATCACACGACCCCGAGGAATCATGGACAGCGATAGACCCGGGCCGGACACGGCTCCCCGCACCACAGCTACTACGTGCGAGGCGGTGTCCGGCGAATGAGCGTTCTGCTCACTCTTCTGCTCGGCCTGCTCGTCGTTTTTCTCATCACCGTCGCAACCGGCTACTTCGTAGCTCAAGAATTCGCATACATGACCGTGGACCGGTCCCGGCTCAAGGCGCGTGCCGAGGCCGGCGACGCCGTCGCAGCTCGTACGTTGACCGTCACCAAGCGAACGTCGTTCATGCTCTCGGGTGCACAGCTGGGCATCACGGTCACCGGCCTGCTGGTCGGCTACGTCGCCGAACCGCTGATCGGGCAGTCGTTCGGCGCGATACTCGGCGGCGTCGGTGTTCCGACGGCAGTCGGTGTCGGGCTCGGTGCCGTTCTGGCAATCACGTTCGCGACGTTCGTGCAGATGCTCTTCGGCGAACTGTTCCCGAAGAACTTCGCCATCGCGCGCCCGGAGCCGGTGGCCCGATGGCTCTCGCTCTCGACGACCATCTACCTCAAGCTTTTCGGCTGGTTGATCACCATCTTCGACCAGTCGTCGAACCTGCTGCTCAAGGCGCTGAAGATCGAACCCGTCCACGACGTGGAGCATTCGGCGAGTCCGCGCGACCTCGAACACATCGTCTCGGACTCCCGCGAAACCGGCGATCTGCCCGACGAGCTGTCGACTCTTCTCGATCGCATTCTCGACTTCCCCACGCGCAACGTGGAACACGCGATGATCCCGCGGTCACGTGCCGCGACGGTGCGCGATACCGACACCCTCGGTGAGGTGAAAGCGCTGATGGGACAGGAGCATTCCCGGTATCCGGTGCTCGACGAGGACGACGGAATTGTCGGCGTCGTGCACCTGCACGACGTGCTGGGCTCCACCGAGCCCGATTCGACGCCGATCTCCGGACTCACCCGCGATGCGCTGATTCTGCCCGAGATGCAGAGCCTGCCCGACGCGATGCGCGAACTGCGGGCGACACGGAACCAAATGGCCTGTGTCATCGACGAATACGGCGGCCTCACCGGCGTCATCACCATCGAGGACCTGGCCGAGGAACTCGTCGGTGAAATCACCGACGAGCACGACGACGGTGTACTCGACCCGAGCCCGGTCAGCGCCGACGACGGCAGCTGGACGATGGCAGGCGAGGTGCATGTCGACGAGGTCGAGCGTGCGATCGGGGTGGATCTGCCCGACGGTGACTACGAGACCATCGCCGGATTCGCCATCGCGCACCACGGTTCGCTGCCCGACGTCGGTACCCGCATAGAGGTGGATCTACCGCCGGACAACGCAGATCTGGCCAACGACGACGAGACCCCTGTTCGTTTCGTCACGATCGAGGTGCAGGAGATCGACAGTCACGTGCCGTCACTACTCACCCTCACCATCGACGAGCGTGCGACCGAGCACGACGAGAATTCGGCCGAGTCCGACATTGCAGGAGCACACCGATGAGCAACCTCTGGGTCTTTCTGGCCGTCACCATCGGTCTCATCGCTGCAAGCGCCTTCTTCGTCGCTGTCGAGTTCGCTCTGCTCGCGGCCAAGCGGCATCGCCTCGAAGATGCTGCACCGAACTCGCGATCCGCTCGGGCCGCGCTGCGCAGTTCCTCGGAGCTGACGGTGCTGCTCGCCGGATCGCAGCTCGGCATCACCGTGTGCACCCTCGCTCTCGGTGCGACGACCAAACCGGCGGTGCACTACTGGCTCACACCGCTTTTCGAGGGCATCGGCCTGCCGTACTGGGTTGCCGACGTGCTGGGGTTCGTCCTCGCGCTGATCGTCGTCACGTTCCTGCACCTGGTTGTCGGCGAGATGGCACCCAAGTCGTGGGCCATCGCGCATCCGGAGAAGTCGGCCACGATGCTCGCGCTTCCCATGCGTGGATTCATGTTCGTCACTCGACCGGTGCTGACGGTTTTGAACAATATGGCCAACTGGTGCCTACGCAAGGTCGGCGTGGAGCCGGCCGACCAGGTGGGTTCCGGGCAGAACGCGGACGATCTCCGTCAGCTCGTCGAGCACTCGGTCAACGTCGGTGCACTCGACGCCAGCTACCAGGCTCAGATTTCGGGAGCGTTGGAACTGCAGGATCTCACCGTCGGCGATCTGGTTGCCGGGAGCGGCACGCCGACCTCGGTGTCGTCGTCGGCCTCGATCGACGACGTGCGGGAGGCATCACGGATCAGTGGACATCTCCGCATTCTCGTCAGTGACGGGGACGTGGTGAAAGGTGTTGTACACGTGCGGGACACGTTGACCGATCCCGAGGATCTGGCCGAGATCACGCGTCCGGCGTACACGCTGGAATCCACCACTCCGGTGTACGTGGCGCTCGCGTCGATGCGCGAGACCCGGCATCATCTGGCGCTGGTGGTGGATGCTTCGGTCGGGGTGGGTGACAACGCGCGGACAATCGGCGTGGTGACGCTGTCGGATGTGCTGACGCGGCTTCTGCCCGAACCCGTCTGATTCGATTTCGGCATTCGAACGAGTCATCCCCGACCGGCCTACACGGCCGATCGGGGATGACTCGTATGTACGTCGTGTCCGAAGCGAATCAGACCGGGGCGACGACCAGCAGGTGTGCCCAGTACGACGCGACGTCGTGGCCGAGTTGGGGGAGCAGCACGTCGTAGAGCAGGTAGGACATCATTGCCGTCGAACTCCTTGTTCAGCGGGTCGTTGCCGACTCGCATACCGAGACTTGTAGGTCATTGAGACTGTAGATGACCCAGCCTTCGGTGGCATCCATATCGCCTACTCGCGTGCGTTGCTCGGAACGTGTCAGCCGATGCAGCCCTGAAGCGTGGTGAAGCTGCCCGCGATTCCGGCGCCGTTGCACACTGCGCCCTCGGGGGTGAGAGTGATGGTCGAGCCCGGTGCGGCCACTGCGATGGAGAGCCCCAGACCGGCGGCGGTGTTCTGCGCAACCGCGCCGGGGCCGAAGGCGATCGCCGCGGGCGCGCCGCCGAAACTGCCGTTGCTGACGGCAGTTCCGCCGTTCAGGCCGAGCGCCAGAGCTGCCGCATTGTTCATGGCCTCCGCCGAGCCCCAGCCTTCGAGGCCGAATCCTGCGGCCGCGCTGGCACCGTCTGCGGAGCTGTCGCACTGCGATCCTCCTACGAGCGCAGCGATGTCGGCACCTCCGGGCGCTGTGGTGCAGGCGACCGGAGCGGCCGATGCCGTGCCGGGCACCAGGGCCGCGAAGGTACAGGCGAATCCGAATGCTGCCGCTCCGCCGAGCATTCTCTTGGTGTGGAACATGGTGAATGCCTCCCGAGATCGATGCGTCGGCACCGGTGCGCCGAGCGTGATGGTCGCTGGGCCGGTGTTGCTGGGGACCCGACTCCCTGACATCGAGTCTCGACCTGCCCGGGCGCGGTGCGGGTTCGTCGAGATCTCGAAAACGTCTCGGTAAGATAACGTCCCGATAACGCTGCGCTCTCCCCGGTGGGATCAATGCGCCTTTCAGTCGCTCAGAATGCAACAAAGCCACATTGATTCATCGCACGGTGCCGGTCGCCGACGTCTCGAGAATGCAGGGACCTGACTCGTGACGTCAGCGCGCGTCGTGCTGGGCGCGTGATTCCAGTACTGCCGGCATCGAGCCTTCGATGAGTTCGATGAGGTCGGTCAACCGTGATCCGACTTCGCGTCCGAGTGGGGTGAGACTGTATTCGACCTTCGGTGGAATGGTCTCGAGGACGGTCCGGACGATGAGGCCGTCACGTTCGAGAGTCTGCAATGTCTGCGCGAGCATTCGTTCACTGACGCCGTCGACGCGTCGGCGCAGTGCATTGAAGCGATAGTCACCTTCGGTGAGTGCCGCGAGGGCCAGGACTCCCCACCTGCTCGTGGCATTCTGCAGGGTCTGTCGCGACGCGCAGTCCCGCGCGAAGACGGACGCTTCGAGGGATTCGGCGGCATCGGGCATATGCCAATGCTAGCGCATGCAAAAACATCAGTGGTTACCATCGCACTTGCACTGCATTAAAAGTAAGTGCATCATGATGTGGAACTTGAAACCTCAACCTCACACGCAGGAGTCGGCATGACCACAGCAGTAACCGGAGCAACGGGCAACCTCGGCGGACTCGTCGTCGACGCACTCATCTCACGCGGCGTCGCACCCGGCGACATCGTTGCCGTCGTCCGTGACGCGGACAAGGCTGCACCGCTGGCCCAACTCGGCGTCGCGGTTCGAGTTGCCGACTACAGCGACACTGCCGCTCTGACGTCCGCCTTCGCGGGCGTGGACAAGGTGCTGCTGATTTCGGGATCCGAGGTCGGGCAGCGAATCGCGCAGCACAACAACGTGATCGACGCCGCAGAGGCGGCGGGGGTGAGCCTGATCGCGTACACCAGCTTGCTTGCCGCAGACACGTCCGGGGTGAGCTTGGCCCCCGAACACAAGGCGACCGAGGAGCGCCTCACCGCGTCGGCGATTCCCGCGGTCTTCCTGCGCAACGGTTGGTACTGGGAGAACTACCTCGGCTCGCTCGCCCAGACCATCGAGGGTGGGGTTCTGCTCGGCGCGGCGGGGAACGGCAAGATCGCGGCAGCGTCGCGTGCGGATTACGCAGAAGCAGCTGCCGCCGTGCTGACCCACGACGATCAGGGCGGCAAGATTTACGAACTCGGCGGCGACGAGCATCTGACCTACGCCGATCTGGCCGCCGTCATCGGTGATGTCTCCGGCAAGCCGGTGGTCTACAAGGATGTGACGGAGTCCGAGTACGCCGCAATTCTCGAGGGTGCCGGCCTACCCGATTTCGTGGCGACCATGCTCGCCAGTGCCGACGCCGGAATTTCGCGAGGCGAACTCGACACCGACTCCGGTGACCTGCAGACCCTGATCGGTCGAGCATCCACTCCGGTGGCCGAGGTGCTCCGCACCGCGATGTGACGGGTGTGCCGGGGGCTGAAGCGCTACTTGTAGCGTGGGCGCGGTGAATCACACGAAGACCCGCACCCTGTTCCTGGCCGCCTCCGCATCGCTCGTTCTCCTGACGGGTGCGTGCAGTTCGGATACGGACAGCTCGTCATCGGCGACGACGACGTCCGCCTCGGCCGAGGCGGCGTCGACCGGCACCTGCCCCACGGCAGCCCCCGACTCGGCGGGAACCCCTGAGTGGACGCTGGCCGGGGATACCGGCAGCATCGCTGTCGTCGGATCCACCGACACCGCGGCACCGGCGGTCACGGTCGAGGCCCCGTTCAGCGTCGCCGAGACACAGGTGAAGACGCTGACGGTCGGCGACGGTCCGGTCATTGCGGACGACGCCGAGGTATCCGTGTGCTACCTGGGCGTCAACGGACGCGACGGATCGACGTTCGACAGCAGCTACGAGCGCGGCGCACCGGTCGATTTCCCGCTGAACGGTGTGGTGGCGGGCTTCCAGAAGGCAATCGCCGGGCAGACCGTCGGCTCGACAGTCGCCGTTGCGGTGACGTCGGCCGACGGCTACGCGAGCGGCAATCCGGCGGCCGGAATCGAGCCGGGAGACAGCTTGATCTTCGCGATTGCGATCCTGTCCGCGAGCTGAGTGCCTCCGGCAGTGGTGCGGTTACATGCCCTCTGCGGCTCCGCCGCACTACACCGTCGAGAGCTGCTGAATCGTCGTCGCGCCGCCCGGGGTGGGTGTCGTGGTGATGAAGTTCGAGTCGTAACCCAGCGATTCGACGACGCTGCGGATCTCGCGGAACTGCTCGACGCTGACGTCGGGCGTGCGCTTGAGCACGAATCCGGATGTGCGGGTGGGGCTTCCGACAAACGCCCAGGAGTAGTCGTCGGCGATGTAGGCCACAATGTAGTTTGTCGGCCCCTCCTGGCTTTCCTGCGTGGGAACTCCCGGGAAGCTCACGTGCAGTTGGGCTTTGGTGACCGTGTCGTTGACCCGAGCATTGCCGACGATGCGGTTCTCGCCACCGGTCCAGGTGGTGCAGGTGTTCTCGACGCGAATGTTGGATTCGTCGATCATCTGGTAGTTCGCCTGCGTGTCGCGGGCGCAGATCAGGTTGAACGGCTGCGGCACCGCGGCAACCTGGTTCCAGGTGCCCAGGTAACGCTCGACATCGAGGGACGGGATCGGAGCCAGTGGCTCGAGGCCGACCGATCCCAGAGGGCCGACCGGTTGCGCCTGCGCCGGGGCAGCGGCGAGCAGGGCGCCTGCGGCAAATACTCCGGCAATTGCGGTGCGGCCCAGTGCGGTACGGATGTTCATCAATTCGCTCCTTGTGTTGCGGTTGTGGTTGCGGTCTCGCTGGAATCGATTCTGTTCGGCCACCAGATTTTCGGGCCGATGAGGGTGAACAGGGCGGGAATGACGACGGTTCGCACCACGAAGGTATCGAGCAGAATGCCGAGACCGACGATGATGCCCAGTTGGGTGAGCGTGATGAGCGGCAGTACGCCGAGTACGCAGAACACGGCTGCCAGAACGATTCCCGCGCTGGTGATGACACCACCGGTGGCCGACACCGCCCGCACGATGGCAGCCCTGGTGCCGTGCCGCGGCGTTTCCTCGCGGGTACGCGTGACCAGGAAGATCGTGTAGTCGACTCCCAGGGCAACGAGGAACAGGAACGCGAACAGCGGGGTGTTGTCGTCGAGCGCGGGGAATCCGAAGATGTGCAGGCTCACCCAGCTACCGATACCGATGGCGGCCACTGCACTCAATACCGTTGTCGCGACGAGGATGAGCGGTGCGACAACCGCTCGTAGCAGTATCAGAAGTACGGCGAGCACCACCGCAAGGATCGCGGGAATCACTACGAGACGATCACGGGCTGCGGCGTCGGTGGTGTCGAGCGCCTTCGCGTCACTGCCACCTACTCGAGCGTCGTCCACCCCGCCGAGTGCGGAACGGAGGCTCTCGACGATGGTGAACGAATTTTCGGACGCGGGAGCCGCATCGGTGACCACCGAGAGGCGGGTCAGTCCGGTATCGGAATCGGCAACCCGATCGACCGAGACGACTCCGTCTGTGCTCTCGACGATGCCGATGACCTCGACGATGCTCGTGGTGGGCGCGAGTATCGTCGTCGGATCGGCCGAGCCGGCCGGAAAGTGTTGTGAGAGAGTGTCGAATCCTTCGACGGATTCGGCGGTGACACGGAACTGCTCGGTCTGCGAGAGGCCGATCTGAGTGCCGAACAGTGCCGCGCAGCACGCCAGTAGCGCGACGATGGTGACCGAGGCCGTTGCCACCGGCCGTCGCGAGACGCCCGCTGCGATCGAATGCCATACGCCTTCGGTGGTGGTGTCCCGATCCGATTGCTTGGGGACGAACGGCCAGAACAGCTTCGGGCCGCACACCGCCAGCAGTGGCGGCAGCACGAACAGGACGAACACCGCTGCGACGACGAGTCCGGCTGCGGCCAGCGCTCCCAGGCTGCGCGTGCTCGGCAGTATTGCCAGCAGGAGAGTGAGCAGCGCGAGCACCACGGTGGCATTGCTGGCGATGATGGCGGGCCCGGCCTGCCGGACTGCTTGGCGAAGGGCGAGGCGGTGGTCGGACTCGCGACGCAGTTCCTCGCGGTAGCGGGAGATCAACAGCAGCGCGTAGTTGGTTCCGGCACCGAACACCAGCACGCTGGTGATTCCCGACGTCGAACCGTCGAAGGAGAGGCCGGTGACCCCGGCCAGGGCGGTGCCGACGGTAGTGGCGAACCGGTCTGCGAAACCGATGACCGCCAGCGGCACCAACCACAGAATCGGTGACCGGTACGTGACGATCAGAAGGACAGCCACCACGAGCGCGGTGACGGCGAGCAGAGTGAAGTTGGCTCCGGAGAACGAGTTCGCAATGTCGGCACCGAAAGCGGGGCCGCCGGTGACCTGAACGCGCAGTTCCGATGGAAGATCGCTCGTTGCGGCAGCTCGCAGGTCGGAGATCAGGTCGTTGAGGGTGAAACCCGACAACGATGAGTCGACCTGGACGAGCGCGATCGCAGCTTTGCCGTCGGGTGCCACGATCGGAGGGGGTCCCGGTCCATCGGGCACCGAGCGGCCGACGGCCAGCATCCTGTTCTGTGCAGCGGCGGCGGCCTCGATATCGGCCGGGGTCAGTTCAGCGCCGTCGGGCCGGGTCAGTACCAGGATCACGGGGGCGGTATCGGAGTCCGAAAACTGGGTCAGCAGCTGGTCCACCTGGTAGGACTCGGCGGAGGTCGGCAGTGAATTCGGTGACTGGCCGGCCGAATCGTTGCTTCCGACGAGCCCCATGACGGCGACCGAAAGAACGAGGATCGCGAGCGCAATCGCCCATGATCGACGGTGCGCCACCGCTGCGGCGATGCGGTCCCAAGCGGCGTTGTTCTCGGTTCGTGTGCTGTCCACGCTCAAAACAATCTCATTTACTTAGATATTAAGCAACTGAACCTGTTGCGGGCAGTAGTCTGACGGTGACCGCAGCGAAGGAGTTACCACCGACATGACCGACCGAAACCACCTCGAATCCGCAATATCCGCGGATCTCCGAGCGCTGTCTTCGGTCTCCGAGCAGATCGGCCAGGTTTTCGGAGCCCTACACAGTCTGCGGCCCAACGACTTTCGCGCCCTGCTGCATGTGATGGTCGCGGACGTGGAGGGTGCGCCCCTCACTGCAGGCGAACTCGGCACGATGTTGGGGCTCTCTTCTGCGGCCATGACCTACCTCGTCGAGCGCATGATCGCCTCGGGTCACATACGACGTGAATCCGATGCATCCGACAGACGCAAGGTGATTCTGCGGTACGACGAGCACGGGATGGAGGTCGCTCGCGGATTCTTCGGTCCCCTCGGCATGCGCACCAGCGCCGCATTGACGGACCTTCCCGATGCCGATCTGGCCGCCGCGCATCGGGTGTTCGAATCGCTCATCGGTGCCATGCGAGAACATCACGCCGACCTGGGTGACAGCAGTCGCACGTAGTGCATGCGCCCGGGTGTGGCGTTCGAACGGCTGGTGGGCGGCCTACTCCAACCGATGCTGGACTCTGGGCGTAGGAGTGCCGTAAGGTTGTGCGCGGTTGAGCTAACAGCCGGTCACGGGGAAACGCAGCGAAGTCGGCGTCCGGGTCAGGCAACAATTCTGCTCCCGCTGCGTCAATCGGTTTCCCCCTCAGTTCGACCGATCGATGGGATCTGCCATGAGTGTTGAATCTTCAGGCAACAAAGTTCGAACCACCCCGGTGACTGTTGCGGAGAAGTCCGTGTCCGTCGCAGCAACCGGAGCAATTTTTACCGCGCACGACGGCCCCGACGGCTCACTCGTCGTCGCCGTGCACGGTGACATCGATATGCGCAGCGCGCCGATGTTCTCCGATTTCGTCTGCAGCCGCGTGTCCAGCAAACGGCACGTCACCCTCGACTTGTCCGATGTCGATTTCTTCGGTATTGCAGGTCTCACAGTCTTCGATGCAGTCCGCGAGTACACGGCAGGCATCGGTGCATCATGGTCGGTCGTCGCAGGACGCTCGGTCTCGCGTTTGCTTCAGGTCGCTGACCTCGAGTCCGTAGTCCCGACGTCTCGTCCTTCGAGCGACCGGTAATACTCCGGCGATATTCGCCGCGACAAGAGGTGGGCAGCTCCGATACCGGGGCTGCCCACTGTTCGTTCTAGCCCCGGTCGCACAACGTACGATCCTGCTCGACGGCTCAGCCGAGGCGCAGGATCGTTCGAATGTGTTCGAGCCCAGGCGAACTAGTCTTTGGTTCCCTCGGAGTCGCTGAAGAACGCCCACTCGCCGTCGTGCTCCACTTCGAGCCGCCAGCCCAACTCCTCGTTGTCTGCTTTGCTGTCCTTGAACCATGCGTGCGCGTCCTCGGAACTCGAAATGTCCTTGGTGTCGACGACGGTTCCGTGCGGATCGATAACTCTGTAATTTGCCATGAGGTCGGGATGCCCCGATGTCGTGCAACCTAATCCAGCCTGGAACGCCTGGAGAAAACGGCAGCCGGCTCCTTCCATCCGTTTGCGGTGATCGAGTTGTACGGTGAACCCTCTATTTGCGCGAGACCAGCGATCGCGCGAAGAACATCAAGTTGGCGGGTCGCTCGGCCAGTCTGCGCATGAAGTAGCCGTACCACTGTTCTCCGTACGGCACGTACACCCGAACGTGCCGATCGGCGTCGACGAGCCGCCGCTGTTCTTGATCACGGATGCCGTAGAGCATCTGGAACTCGAAGTCCTCGGACGACCTGCCCGCGGCCGACGCGAATTTCTCGGCGGCCTCGATCATTTCCGGGTCGTGCGAGGCGACCATCGGATAGCCGCGGCCGTTCATCAGGACCTGCAGGCACCGAAGATACGAGTCGGACACCTCGCGTGCACCCTGAAACGCTACCGACGACGGTTCGTTGTACGCCCCTTTGCACAGTCGGATTCGAGATCTCGGTCCGGACAACTCCGCGCAGTCTGCTTCGGTTCGCCTCAGGTACGCCTGCAGCACCGTGCCCAGATCGGGAAAGTCGACGCGGAGCTCACGCACGATCGACAGTGTCGAATCGGTGGTCGTGTGGTCCTCGGCATCGACCGTCACCCATACTCCTGCCGCTGCGGCCGCGAGGCAGATCCTCCTCGCGTTCTCGAGTGCGAGATCTCGATCGATTCCTTGACCGAGAGCCGAGAGTTTGAGTGAGACCTCCAGTGCGTTGGTGTTGCTCCGCCGGGACGAAAAGCGCTCTATCAGAGACAGATAAGACTCGACGGTGGCGCTCGCCTGGGCTCGGTCGGTGGTGTCCTCGCCGAGATAGTCCACGGACACGAACCGACCCGAGGCCAGCAGGGCGTCGACAGCGGTGACGGCCGCGGGCTCCGATTCCCCCGCCACGAAGCGGTCGACGAGAGCGCGAGTGGCGCGCATTCGCGTCACCGTCGCCTGCAGTTTGGGCGATCGTGCGGCCGCCAGCAGCGCCGGCCGGAGGGGATTGTTCAGCAGGGTGGTCATCGCGTGCCCACGCCTTCCTGATGTGGGTAGCCGTGGGTGGTCGGCGGGACGAACGTTTCCTTCACGGTGCGGGCCGAGGTCCAGCGCAGCAGGTTCTGCGGTGAGCCGGCCTTGTCGTTCGTTCCCGAGGCCCGGGCTCCGCCGAACGGTTGCTGGCCCACCACTGCACCGGTCGGCTTGTCGTTGACGTAGAAGTTTCCGGCTGCGAATCGCAATGCGGCATGGGCCTGTTCGACGGCAGTGCGGTCGGTGGCGATGACCGCACCGGTCAACGCATACTTCGATCCGCTGTCGACAGTGCGCAGTGTGTCGGCGTAGGCGTCGGGCTTGCTGTCGTCGTAGACGTGCACGGCCAGGATCGGCCCGAAGTACTCGGTGGTGAATGCCTCGTCGGTCGGGTCGTCGCCGAGGAGAACGGTAGGGGAGACGAAGTAGCCCTCGGAGTCGTCGCACGTTCCGCCGGCGGCGATGGTCAGGCTGGGTACGGATTTCGCTCGATCGAGTGCAGCTGCGTTGCGGTCGAACGCCTTTCGGTCGATGACGGCTCCGCCGTAGTTCGACAGGTCGGTCACGTCGCCGTACTTCAGCGCCGACACCTGTTCGATGAACGTCTCGCCCATCGACGCCCACAGCGATTTCGGAACGAAGGCCCGAGACGCTGCCGAGCACTTCTGTCCCTGGAAATCGAATGCGCCACGAATCATGGTTGTGGTCAACACATCCGGATCGGCGGAGCTGTGCGCGACGATGAAGTCCTTGCCGCCGGTCTCGCCGACCAGCCGGGGGTACGAGTGGTAGTTCGCGATGTTGTTGCCCACCTCGCGCCAGAGCGTCTGGAAGGTCGCGGTGGATCCGGTGAAGTGGATGCCCGCCAGTCGTGGATCGGCAAGGGCCACCTCGGACACCATCGGTCCGTCGCCCAGGACCAGGTTGATCACGCCCGGCGGCAAACCGGCGGCTTCGAGGAGCTGCAGCGTCAGATATGCGGCCACGGCCTGGGTGGGGGAGGGCTTCCACAGCACGGTATTGCCCATCAGCGCAGGCGCGGTGGGCAGGTTGCCTGCAATGGCGGTGAAATTGAACGGGGTGATGGCGTAGACGAAGCCCTCGAGCGGACGGTATTCGACGCGATTCCACACTCCCGGTGCCGATACCGGCTGCTCGGCGAGTATCTGCCGGGCGAAGGTCACGTTGAAGCGCCAGAAGTCGATCAGCTCGCACGGTGCGTCGATCTCGGCCTGATAGGCAGACTTGGACTGGCCGAGCATCGTTGCGGCAGCGATTCTTTCGCGCCAGGGCCCGGACAGTAGATCGGCTGCTCGTAGGAAGACGGCGGCGCGCTCGTCGAACGGGAGATCGCGCCACATCGGGGCTGCAGCACTCGCGGCATCGATGGCGTCGCGAACATCCTGATGGCCGGCACCGGCGTAGCTGCCGATGATCGACGCATGCCGGTGGGGCTCGACGACATTCTCGACAGGGCCGTCGGCAACGCGATGAACACCGCCGATGACCTGGTGGATCTCGACTGGCGACGTCCGGAGCTCGGTCAGTCTGGTCCGCAGGCGGGCACGCTCGGCGCTTCCCGGCGCGTAGGTGTTGACCGGCTCGTTGGTGGGGGTGGGAACTGATGTGACGGCGTCCATAGCTGCTCCTCGTCTTCGCTGTGTGGTGGCCATTGAAGTCCGATTTCGGAGCCGTTCAATCAGCTCATCGGCCAAAGAATCCGTGATCTACTTGTCCGTATGGCCAACGCCGTTTCGCTGCGATCGCTACTGACATCTCTGCACAGCGCTGTCGTCGAACTCGTGGTCGCGCCCGCAGGGATCGACATGACCGTCGAGTCCGTTGCGTTGCTCGACGCCGACGACCTGCGTCTGCCGCCGGGGGCGTCCGCCGATCTGACGCTGCTGGTGGGAGTGACCGAGGGCGACGTGGTGCGGTGGTTCGACGATCTGGCTCTGCGTGCCGCGGCCGACAGACCGCGTGCGGTGTTGACCAAGGTGGCCGACTCGGCCGCATTGACCCACGGTGCGCGCGAGACCGGTATCGCCTTGGTTGCCGTACACCGACAGACGCGCTGGGAGCTGCTGTTGTCGATGACGCGAGGAGTTCTCGATCAGGTGCGGACGCACAGTCCGGACGACGGGACCTTCGGAGCCGACACCGATCTGTACGAACTTGCGCAGACGGTGGCGTCGCTGACGAAGGGCATGGTGAGTATCGAAGACGAGCGCTCACATGTGTTGGCGTACTCGGCATCGGACGACGCGGCCGACGAGTTGAGAACGCTGTCGATCCTCGGGCGCGAAGGCCCGGCCGACTACCTGCGCGGGCTGCACGAGCGTGGCGTGTTCGATCGCCTCCGGCGCACCGACGACGTCATCGACGTACCCGCCGATCACGAACTCGGAATTCGACGACGCCTCGCCGTGGGGATACGCCGAATATCCGGCAGCCCCACAACTCTCGGAACGATCTGGGTGCAGGAGGGTGCCATTCCGCTCGCCGACGAGGCCGACGGTGTACTCCGGGGTGCCTCGGCCGTTGCGGCACGTTTGATCACCCGCATCGCGAACGCCCCGACCAACGAGACCCTGCAGATCCAACGCCTACTCGGGGCCAGAGGGGGCGGAGTGGACGTCCCGTCGCTGGCATCCGCGCTGTCGATCCCCGCCACCGGGTCGTCGGCGGTCGTCGGATTCGCGTCGTGCGGAGAATTCGACATCGGCGCACAGGCCCCGGCGATCAGGTTGCACGCCAGCGCCTTTCGACGCGACTCTCTGGTCACCACCATCGGCGAGAGAATCTACGCACTGTTTCCCGGGGTGGCGTCGGGCACGGGAATTTCGGGGTGGGCCGCCGATGCCGTGGGGCGAATCGAGAGGCGAACCTCGCTGGCCTTGCGCGCGGCGGTGGCGGCACCGATCGCCGACCTCGAGGCGGTGGCCGTGGCCAGGTTCGAGGTGGATCGGGTGCTCGACGGCACCACCGGCGAGGTTCGCGTCACCACGCTCGAGGAATCGAGAACCTCGGTGCTGCTGGGAGAAATCCTCGAACTGATCGGTAATCACGAACAACTGAGAGACCCGCGTATAGCCGAGCTCGACCGATACGACGCATCCAACGACTCCCGGATGCGCGAGAGCCTCGAGGCGTACCTGACGTGCTTCGGTGATGTTCGGTCCGCGGCCGATCGCCTGCACGTTCACCCGAATACCCTGCGTTACCGCATTCGCCGCGTCGAGCAGATCCTGGACCTCGATCTGACCGATTCCGATGCGCGTCTGTTGGTGGAAATGCAGCTGCGTATGTGAGAGCGGCTTCGCCGCACGTGAGCGGAAATTCGTAGCAGGCTACGAGGTTCTATGCACGTGCGGCACCGGTGCTGGATCGGATCACCAGGCTCGGCTCGATGCTCGAGCGTCGGGTGCTTCGGTTCCCGGTATCGATTTGGTCCAGCAATATTTCGACGCTTCGGACGCCCACCTCGCTGAATTCCTGGCGGATCGTCGTCAACGGAGGGGAGAAGAATTCCGCGTCGGGAACGTCGTCGAATCCGATCACGCTGACGTCCTGCGGGACCCGTTTGCCCTGTACCTCGAGCGCCCGAAGTATCCCGAGGGCCATGGCGTCGTTGCCGGCGAACACTGCGGTCACGCCTGCGGTTCGGGCCAGGTCGCTTCCGGCAGAGAACCCCGATTTCGCAGTCCAATCGCCGCTGAGGGTGGGAGGCGGTTCGATGCCCGCATCCTCATGGGCCAGCCGCCATCCGGTGACGCGGTCGGCGGCCTCGTACCATCCGAGCGGTCCGGCAACGTGCCACACCGCACTGTGCCCGAGGCCGAGCAGATGTGTGGTGGCAGCCCGCGCTCCGGCGATCTGATCGACCGAGACGACGGCCAGATCGCCCGCGGGAGAGCCTTCGACGGCCACCAGCGGCAGTTCGCCGGCCAGATCGGCAATGTCGCCGCCATCGGTTCGCAGTGGTGCGATGACGATGACGCCGTCCACGCCCTGCTTCTGCAACCGGCGCACACAGGTGATGATCGCCGACTCGTCGAACGACGTGGGAACACCGACCACGACGGAGTAGCCCGCTTGTCTCGCTGCAGATTCGACGCTGTAGAGCGTCGACACCGGACCGTAGAAAGCGTCACCGGTTCCGACGATTCCGATGGTGCTACTACGGCCGGTGACCAGAGCGCGAGCGGCAGTGTTAGGGCGATAGCCGAGCTCCGAGATCGCTTGATGCACTCGGGTTCTCGTTGCCTCGGTCACGTTGGGGTGACCGTTGATGACGCGAGAGACGGTCTGATGGGACACCCCGGCGAGCCGGGCGACATCGGTCATGGCCGGTCCGCGGGTCGGTGTCATCTTTCTGCAGCTCCTCTGGCGTCGTGGAGGACAATCACAGCATGTCCGGTCTCGCACCGCTCGAGACCGGACTGTTCACGTGGGCGTGGATGCCGCTGCGGACGTCGTCGATGCGGGCTTCCCGGGGTCGGAACCGGTGAGCATCTCGGGTGGAACGGGCAGGCCCAGATAGTTGGCAGGCGGCGCGGTCTTCGGTCCCTTGCCGCCCTTACCGCTGGCCGCCCGGCGCTTGGTCCAGATATCGAAGGCCACCGCGGCGAGAAGTACCAGGCCCTTGACCAGCTGTACCCGCTCGCTGGGCGAGCCGATGAGCGACATTCCACTGTTGATCACCGCGATGATCAGCCCGCCGGTGAGCGCGCCGACGATGCGGCCCACGCCGCCCTGCACTGCTGCGCCGCCGATGAATGCCGCCGCGATGGCGTCGAGCTCGAAGCCGTTGCCTGCGGTGGGGCCTGCCTGATTGAGTCGACCGGCGAAGATGATTCCGGCCAGGGCCGACAGCACGCCCATGTTGACGAAGATCCAGAAGGTCACCGGCTTGACCTTGATGCCGGACAGCGACGCGGCATGGATGTTTCCGCCGATGGCGTAGACGTGCCGACCGAACACCGTCTTGCCCGCGAGGGTGGAGTAACCCATCACCAGGACGGCCAGGAGGATGAGTACGTACGGCAGGTTCTTGAAGCGAGCCAGCTGCACCGCGATGGCCAGCAGGAGTCCACCGGCCAGGATCATCTTGGTCAGAAACAGTGGCATCGCATCGACGGCTTGCCCGTACTTCTGCCGTCCTGTTCGAGAACGCCACTGGGTGAACACGATTGCGGCAACGGCGAGGACGGCGACGAGCAAGGTGAAGATGTCTGCGCCGCCCAGAGGCCCGAGGCCGACATTGCCCATGAAGCCCGGGAGGAACCCGTTGGAGAGGGTTCGTACGGGCCCGGGGAACGGTCCGATGCCCTGGTTGCCGAGGACGATGAGCGTGACTGCTCGGAAGATGAGCATGCCGGCCAGGGTCACGATGAACGCCGGAATGCCGAAGTACGCAACCCAATAGCCTTGCCAGGCACCGATCAGGCCGCCGACGATCAGCGTGATCAGCACCGCCAGTGGCCACGGCACGTTCTGTTGAACCATGAGGACACCGGCGATGGCACCGGTGGCCGCAACGACCGATCCGACGGACAGGTCGATATGGCCGGCGATGATGATGACGACCATGCCGATGGCCAGAATGAGAATGTACGAGTTCTGCACCACCATGTTGCTGATGTTCTGCGGCACCAGAAGCTGTCCGCCCGTCAGCACGGTGAAGAGCACGATGATCAGCGCGAATGCGATGAAGATTCCGCTCTGGCGGAGGTTGCGGGTGAGCAACCCCCGCACGGTCGACAACTGATTCATCGAAGTACTCCTGTTCCACGGGTCATGAGATGCATGAGCGATTCCTGGGTCGCGTCCTCGCGAGTGGCCTCACCGGTGATGCGGCCTGCGGACAGTGCGTAGATCCGATCGCACAGCCCGAGCAGCTCCGGGAGCTCGGAGGAAATCACCAGCACTGCCTTTCCGGCGTCGGCGAGATCGTTGATGATCGAGTAGATCTCGAACTTCGCGCCGACGTCGATTCCTCGCGTCGGTTCGTCGAGGATGAGCACATCCGGATCACTGAAGATCCATTTGCTCAGCACGACTTTCTGCTGATTGCCACCGGAGAGTTTGCCGACCATCGCTGAGACGTTAGGTGCCTTGATGTTCATACTCTTACGGAAGCCCTCGGCGACCTTGAACTCCTGGTTGTCGTCGACGAAGCCTCCCGTCACCAGTTTGTCCAGTGCCGCGGTGGAGATGTTGCGTTTGATGTCGTCGATCAGATTGAGGCCGTACCGTTTTCGGTCCTCGGTGGCGTATGCGATGCCGTGACGGATGGCATCGTTGACCGATTTGACGTGTATTTCCTTGCCGTACTTGTACAGACGACCCGAGATGTCGATACCGTAGCTTCGGCCGAAGACGCTCATGGCCAACTCGGTGCGTCCGGCGCCCATCAACCCGGAGAGCCCGACGATCTCACCTCGCCGCAGCGTGAGGTTCGCCTTGTCGACAACGGTTCGGCCCTGCTGGGTCGGACTGTGCACGGTCCAGTCTTCGATGCGCAGAACTTCCTCTCCCACAGTCGATTCATGAGGCGGGAAACGGTGCTCGAGATCGCGGCCGACCATGAGCGAGATGATGCGATCCTCGGTGACCTCCGGGTCTCGCATATCCAGCGTCTGGATGCACTTGCCGTCCCGGATGATCGTGGTTCGGTCGGCAACGGCCGCGATCTCGTTGAGCTTGTGCGAGATGATCACGCACGTGATGCCCTCGTCCCGTAGGCCGCGCAGTAGGTCGAGGAGATGCGCAGAGTCGGAATCATTCAGGGCCGCAGTGGGTTCGTCGAGAATCAGCAGCGTCACGTCCTTGGACAATGCCTTGGCGATCTCCACGAGCTGCTGCTTACCGACACCGAGGTCGCTGACGACGCTGACGGGGTTTTCCCGCAGCCCTACTCTTTTCAGTAGGGCTGCGGCCTCGGAGTTGGTTCGGTTCCAGTCGATGAACCCGCGCTTCGACCGCTCGTTGCCGAGAAAGATGTTCTCGGCGATCGAGAGATGCGGACTCAGTGCGAGTTCCTGATGGATGATGACGATGCCCTCGGCTTCGCTACTGCGGATGTCGGAGAACTCGCACGCCCGACCGTCGAACACGATGTCGCCGTCGAACGTGTCGTGTGGATACACACCCGACAACACCTTCATGAGCGTCGACTTGCCTGCTCCGTTCTCACCGCAGATCGCGTGGATTTCGCCGCGGTTCACCGAGAGGTTGACATCCTGTAGCGCCTTGACGCCGGGAAATGTTTTGGTGATGCCGCGCATCTCCAAGATCGGGCTCGTCATCGCCGAACTCACTTCAACTGATCCTCGGTGTAGTAGCCACCCTCGACGAGCAGCTTCTGGTAGTTGTCCTTGTAGACGATCTCCGGCTGCAGCAGGTACGCGGGAACAACCTTGTCGCCGTTGTCGTAATCGGTGGTGTTGTTGGTCTCGGGAGTCTGACCGTTGAGCATTGCCTGAGCCATTTGAATCGTGACCTCCGCCAGCTGGCGGGTGTCCTTGTAGATCGTGGAGTACTGCTCACCGGCGATGATGGACTTGACCGAGGGCACCTCGGCGTCCTGCCCGGTGACGATCGGGTAGGGCTGGCCGGCTGTTCCGTATCCGTTGCTCTTGAGTGCGGAGAGAATTCCGATCGAGATGCCGTCATAGGGCGAGAGCACGCCCTGGACCTTCTGGCCCGAGGAGTAGGTCTTGGTGAGCAGATCCTCCATGCGCTTCTGCGCGGTGGCCGGATCCCAGCGCAGTGTTGCGGCGGTCTCGAAATCGGACTCGCCACTGCCGATCTTCAGAGTTCCCTTGTCCAGGTACGGCTTCAGGGTCTCCATGGCACCGTCGAAGAAGAAGGTGGCGTTGTTGTCGTCCGGCGAGCCGCCGAAGACCTCGATGTTGAGCGGGCCTGCGGGTGCGTCGGCCTTGTCGGTGCCGTCCTCGTTCTTCAGACCGAGACCGACGAGAAGCGAGGTGGCCTGGTCGACGCCGACCTTGTAGTTGTCGAACGTCGCGTAGTAGTCGACGTTGGGCGAGTTACGAATGAGGCGGTCGTAGGCGATGACGCCGATGCCGTTGTCCTTGGCTTCTTGCAGCTGGGTGGTGATGGCAGTGCCGTCCACCGAGGCGACGATGAGAAGCTTTGCGCCCTGGGTGATCTGGTTCTCGATCTGATTCACCTGGGTGGGAATGTCGTTCTCGGCGTACTGCAGATCGACTTTGTAGCCCTGACCCTCGAGTGCACTCTTGAGGTTGTCGCCGTCGGCGATCCAGCGAGCCGAGGACTTGGTCGGCATCGTGACGCCGATCAGGGCTTCGGCGGTGCTGCCGCCTTCGGCCGGAGCCTCGTCTGCGGTCTTGGTGCTCGACCCGCACGCGCCGAGCGTGAGGGTGAGTGCCACCGCGGCCGCGGCCATGGATAGGTGTCGAAACTTCATCGTTTCTCCCTGCGTAGTGGAGTAGACCGTGAAGCGGGGCCGTTGGGTTGTCCCGTGTGGTTCGCATCACATCAAAACGAAAGTGTGAGCGATAACATCCGCATTGTCAAAGATTTCTTTTTTACACACACGTCACGAGTGTGAGCGCTAACATCCGGTGCCGCGAAAGCTGGCCGGGAGTACCCGTCGGACAGGTCAGTGCAGTTCGTGGACCGACTGCTTACCGCTCTTGAGCCAGCGACCGGGCAACCGGCCGACGAGCTCGCCGAGCGGGTGCACCGCCGCCGAGAGAATCTCGACGGAATCCTTCAGGATGTCGATCGAGATGCTCATGCGTTCGATGTTGGGAGCCACGGACGTCAGCGTCTCGGAGAGCTTCACCAGCTGGTCCAGTGGCCCGTCTTTGGCGGTCAGGCGCTCGACGGCCCCGTCCTCGGCCAGCATCGTCTCGAGGATGCCGTTCTCGGCGATGGCCCTCTCGATGAGGCCGTCCTGACGCGTCAGCACCTCGAGCGGACCGTCCTTGGCCGTCAGTCGTTCGAGCGGACCGTTGGTGGCGGTGATGCGATCGAGCAAGCCACCCTCGGCCAAGAGACGTTCGAGTGGTCCGTCTTCGGCAAGCAGTCGATCGAGGGGCCCACCGGGTGCGAGGATTCGTTCGACCGGGCCGCCCGGGGACAGCAACCGCTCGAGAGTGCCGTCCTCGGACGTGAGGCGATCGACGACGCCGCCCTGGGCGAGCAAGCGATCGAGCGGCCCGCCCTCTTTGAGCGCGTTGCCCAGGGCACGGTCGTCGGAGGTGAGCTGACCGAGCTGGGCGAGCAGTTGCATCGTGCCGCCGCGCGGATTGGCGAGTGAGGCCACTCCTGCGGTGCCGGACGCACCTGTGGCCAGCGCCATTCGGGTGGTTGCCAGCGCGACCTCCGCGACGCCGATCGCCTGTTCGGCAATGGCAATTCCGGCGCGCGCGGGCAGTGTGATCGCTGACACCCAGTTCATGGATTTACTGTAACTGCTCGTAGCTCCGAAAATCAGTGAAGAACCTTCAGTCCTACGACGCAGCCGACGATGCCGACCAGAAGCGCAACCTTGAGCAGCGAGGCAGCTTCGGCACCGGTGATCATGGCGTACGCGACGGTGAGGGTGGCACCGATTCCCACCCAGACGGCGTAGGCGGTTCCGGTGGGCAACGAGCGCATCGCTATTGCGAGACCGATCATGCTGAGCACCACTGCGACCCCGAAGACGACGGATGGTCCGAGTTTGGTGAAGCCCTCGGACTTCCCGAGCGCGGTTGCCCAGATCGCTTCGAGAACACCGGAGACGACGAGAATGAGCCAAGCCATGGGAAATCACTCCTTGCACCGTCTTGTCGCTGTTCGGGTACGGTGCGCTCGTCCGATTGTCGGAAGTGACTTGTACGATCGTACCAATCTTGGCGGATGCGGGACGTGGCTTTCGGAAATGTCAGCGGACACACATTTCCGCTCACAGCAACCTCCCAGCGAGAGTCCAGCGAACGAGCAGCATCTCGCGCAATGATCGACACCGTGAGCGAGACACCCGAGGCCCGAGTCCTGATCGTCGACGACGAACCGACCATCGTCGAACTGCTGTCGGTCAGCCTCAGATACCAGGGATTCGAGGTGGCGACGGCGTCGTCCGGTCCCGAGGCATTGGACAGGGCCCGCAACTTCAGGCCCGAGGCTCTCATTCTCGACGTGATGATGCCCGGCATGGACGGCTTCGGTCTGTTACGCCGGCTGCGGGCCGACGGGATCGATGCGCCTGCCCTGTTCCTGACCGCGCGCGACTCGGTGGAAGACAAGGTGACCGGGCTGACCCTCGGCGCGGACGACTACGTCACCAAGCCGTTCTCACTCGAGGAGGTGGTGGCCCGACTCCGGGTGATCCTGCGCCGTTCGGGCAAGAGCGAGGACGCACAGCCGTCCCGAGTTGCGTTCGCGGACATCGAACTCGACGACGACACCCATGAGGTGTGGAAGGCAGGTGAGCCGATATCTCTCTCGCCCACCGAGTTCACGCTGCTGCGGTACTTCATGGTGAACGCGGGAACGGTGCTGAGCAAGCCGCGGATTCTCGATCACGTGTGGCACTACGACTTCGGTGGTGAAGTGGGAGTGGTGGAATCGTACGTGTCGTACCTTCGCCGCAAGGTCGACACCGGAGACACCCGCTTGATCCACACACTGCGGGGAGTCGGCTACGTCATGCGCCAGCCACGGTGACGGGCGTTCGAGCTCGGCTTCGAAATCTGCCGCTGCGATTCACGTTGGTCGCAGCGTTGCTGCTGCTGGTAGGGCTGGGTTTGCTGGCGTCGGGGGTGGCGGTGACGTCGTCGCTCGAGACGTCGTTGATGCGCCGCCTGGACAGCCAACTGATCGAGGCATCCCAGGGCTGGGCCAAGCCGGGCGGCGACCGCCCGTTCCCGCCCGTCGGCGAGCCGAATCCTGGCCGTCCGCCGTCCAACTTCTACGTGCGTTCGGTGGCCGACGACGGCACCGTCCGCGGACCGATCAATGATGTGGCAGATGACGTTCCGGATCTGTCGGGCGAACCGTCCTCTGTCCCGACGACGGTCGGCTCCGAGGCTGACCCGGACAAGGAGTGGCGCGTGATGACGGTGACCAACAGCGACGGGTCCACCACTGTGGGCGTGCCGCTGGGTCCCAATCAACAGACTGTCAGCAGGCTCGTAGTGCTCCAGTTCTACATCGGTGCGGCCGTGTTGCTGGCCCTCGCCGTGATCGCCTACTTCGTGGTGCGGCGCAGTCTTCGCCCGCTGCGTGAGGTGGAGACGACGGCCGCGGCCATCGCAGCCGGCGACCTGCACCGTCGGGTCCCCGAATGGAGTGAGAAGACCGAGGTGGGCCGATTGTCGGCGGCCCTGAACGGGATGCTCTCGCAGATTCAGCGCGCGTTCGCGGCAACGGCGGCCTCGGAGGAGGCCGCTCGTGCATCCGAGAATCGGATGCGCCGCTTCGTCGCCGACGCCAGCCACGAATTACGCACACCGTTGACGACCATCCGCGGGTTCGCCGAGCTGTACCGGCAGGGCGCGATGAGCGACATCTCGTTGCTGATGAATCGAATCGAGGGCGAGTCGGCGCGAATGGGCCTGCTCGTCGAAGACCTGTTGATGCTCGCGCGACTCGACGCGCAACGGCCTCTGGACATGCGGCGCGTCGATCTGCTGACCATCGCCGCCGATGCCGTGCACGACGCCAAAGCGGTCTCGCCCGCGCGGGACATCTCGCTGAAAGTGCTGGCAGGGCCGGGAATACCCGAAGTCAGCGGCGACGACGCGCGGCTGCGTCAGGTGCTCGCGAATCTCGTCGGAAACGCGGTACGGCACACACCCGAATCCGCGTCGACCACCGTCTGCGTCGGAACGACCCAGTCGTCGGTGTTGCTCGAAGTCCAGGACACCGGGCCCGGTCTGGGCGAAGAAGAGGCGGCGCACGTCTTCGAGCGCTTCTATCGAGCAGACTCCTCGCGCACGCGCGAGAGCGGCGGCAGCGGGCTCGGTCTGTCGATCGTGGCGGCCCTGGTAGCGGCGCACAACGGCACGGTGCGTGTGCAGAGCGCCCCGGGGCAGGGCGCAACCTTCCGAGTCGAATTACCCCGCGCCGACGGTTGATTCGCGTGCCGCCCTGGCTTTCTTGCGTTCGGCCAGCTTCGTGTACGCGGCTGCGGCGAGTGGCGCAGCCACGAGCATCGACACCAGACGGATCACCTGAACGCACGCGACGAAGGTGACGTCCGATCCTGTTGTCGCAGACACGGCCAGTACGGCGGCCAAGCCGCCGGGTGTGGTCGCGAGGTAACCGGTGAGCATGCTGACTCCGGTGATCGCAGACAGTGCCCAGCCGAACAGTGCGCAGACAACCCCGATCGAGACGACCAGCAGCGCAGCCCACGGAAAGATCCGTCCGATGGCGCGCAGGCTCGCGACGGTGAAGGCAAGGCCCGCTTGCCATCCGATAACGATGAACGCCACCGGCAGCAGCACGGTGGGTACCGAGATGTCGACGGGCCACCCGATCAGTTCGCAGGCACCGGCGACGATCAGTGGTCCCAGTGTGGCGGGCGCGGGCAGTCGGATCAGCCGAGCGAGCACGATTCCGGCGATGACGGCAGCGATCAGAAATGCCGTGCCTAAGTACCAGGGCGTCGTCGACTGGTCCTGGGTGCCGGCCCCGCCACCGGTGTCGGTGTGGAACGCGAACGTGACGATCAGAGGCATCGTGACGACCACGAGTGCGACGCGGAGGTACTGGACCACGGCGACGATCCGCTCGTCACCGCCGAGTTCGCGAGCAATGGACACCAGACCCGTTGCGCCACCGGCAATCAGGGACAGTGCCCCGGTCACCGGGTCGACGTCGCGATGCAGTGCGAGCAGTGCGCCGCAACCGGCGCTGACGACGAGCGTTCCCGTGCCGACGAGAACGGCGGGAATCCAGTTCTCGCCCAACGCCTCGAGGGTGTCGGTATCGAGCATCAGGCCGATGGTCACCGCCAGCGTGCCCTGCGCGGCCATCGACGCGGGCCGCGGCACCGCAGCAGGGCCCAGGCCGGTCAGTGCGAAGACGACGGCAACAACGAGAGCGGCGAACAGTGAGGGTGCCGTCAGGCCCAGGGCTTCGAAAAGGGCCCAGCCCCCAACGGATACGGCCGCGAGGCCGATCCATCGGAGGCTGTGCCCCAGTACTTTCAACACGCGAGTACCTGGGTCACACGGTGCGGAGCACTCACGCTCCGGACTTGACGAGCAGAACCGGGACCGGGATCTCGAGCAGCAGACGCTGAATGGTTTGCCCCATCAAGAACTTTCCGACTGCGGAGCGGTGGCGTGAGCCGACCACCAGGATCTCGGACTTCTGCTCCTCCACCAGTGTCAGCAGGGTGTTGACGGCGTCGGGATCGGGCCTGCCCACTGCCACGGTCCAGGAGACGGAGTCGGCGTTGTCGATGTCGGTGAGGGCCGTGTCCACTGCGGTGGAGACCGCAGCAGTTTCGGCTGCCTCGGCGGACGGCTCGGCCGATCCCGACAGGGCATGCAGGACGACGAGGTCCGTCTCTCGGATGCGTGCTTCTCGCACTGCGGCCGCGAGCGCTGCGCGGCCCTCGGGTGAATTGTTGTGCAGTACGCCAACAGTCATGACGGTTTCTCCTTCAGGAAGGTGGGGTGGGGGATCAGCCGAAGGGGATCTGGCCGAGAACGACGCCGACGGCCAGCATGGAGAGGGAGACGACCACCGCTCGCCACAACACCTTCTTGTGGTGATCGGCCAGCGACACTCCGGCGAGGGTGACCAGCAGCAGGATGGCCGGAACCAGCGGACTCTGCAGGTGGACGGGCTGGCCGGTGATCGAGGCACGTGCCATCTCGACCGGGTCGATGCCGTACTTGCTCGCGGTCTCGGTCAGCACCGGCAGGATGCCGAAGTAGAAGGCGTCGTTGGTCATGAAGAACGTCAGCGGGATGCTCAGGATTCCGGTGATGACGGCCAGGTACGGGCCCATACCGGACGGGATGACGTTGAGCAGCCATTCGGCCATGGCCTCGACCATGCCGGTGCCCTGGAAGACGCCGGTGAGGATTGCCGCGGCGAGCACCATGGCGACCACGGAGACGATGGAGGACGAGTGCCGTGCGATCGCGTCGCCCTGCTCCTTGACCTTGGGGAAGTTGACCGTCAGGGCGATGGAGGCAGCGATCATGAACAGAACCGGAATCGGCAGGATGTCCATGACGAGGATGACGAGCAGGATGACTGTCAGAGCAGCGTTGAACCACAGCAGCTTCGGGCGCAGGGTGTCGCGGTTGGGATCGAGGCCGTCGAAGAACTGACCCGATTCGCCTGAGTCGTCGGATCCACCGGTTCCGGCTCCGCCGCCGCCCTTGCCGCCCTTGCGAAGACTTCCGCCGCCGGAGGCGACCAGTTCGGGCTCGTAGATGAGCTTGCCGATGCGGCGACGCTCCATGATGCCCAGGTGCACGGCGAACAGCAGCACGATGATCAGGCCGACGATCATCGACGGAACCATCGGAACGAAGACGTCGGAGGGTGAGATTCCGAGAGCGGATGCGGCGCGAACCGTCGGGCCACCCCACGGGATGATGTTCATCGTGCCGTTGGCGAGGCCGGCGACGACAGTGAGAATCACCGGGCTGACACCGAGTTTGAGGTACAGCGGTAGGAGCGCGGACGTGACGATGATGAATGTCGTCGAGCCGTCACCGTCGAGCGAGACGACCATGGCCAGAATTGCCGTTCCCACAACCAGTTTCATCGGGTCGTTGCGCACCAGTCGCAGGATGCCGCGAACGAGCGGATCGAACAGTCCGACGTCGATCATGATTCCGAAGAAGATGATGGCGAAGAACAGCAGGGCCGCGGTGGGGGCCAAGGACTTGATGCCGTCGGTGATCATGTCACCGATGCCGAGTCCGGCACCGGCCAGCAGGCCGAAGATGACGGGAACGAGGGTGAGCGCGACGACGGGCGTGGCTCTCTTGGTCAGGATCAAGAACATGAAGGCGGCTACCATGAGGAAGCCGAGTATCACCAACATCGTGCACTCCTTCTCGAAATGTGTGAGGTGGGTCCGGTTGGACTACGTGTTGTGACTGAAGTTACGTAACCGGCATCACATGTTCGCCGTTGTGCGCACTACCCGCGCAAGCAACGTAAAGAGCCTTTTGCGCATTGTGCTCGAGCAGCTCGCGCTCTAGCCTTGGCACGTGCGATTGAGGACTCAAGTGCTGTTGCTGCAGGCTGCGTTGGTTGCGGTGGCGCTGGCAGTGGCCTTCGGGGTGTTCGCGATCAGCAGCGGTGAACAGGCGAGTGAGGAGTACGGCGAGCGGGCACTCGCGGTCGCGCGGACGGTGGCCTCGGATCCGCAGGTGCGTTCACTGGTCGAGCAGTTCTCGGCCGCGGACACCGCAGGTACCGACGCTGCGCCGGCCGGGGTACTGGCCGGCGGTGCGCTGCAACGGGCAGGCGAAAGTGCGCGGGAACGTACCGATGCCCTGTTCGTCGTGATCACCGACGATCGGGGCCTGCGCCTGGCGCACCCCGATCCGACCGTCCTGGGACAACGGGTGAGCACCGATCCGTCGGGTGCGTTGGCGGGCAACGAGGTGGTCGAGCAGGAGCGCGGCACGCTGGGCGACTCCGTTCGCGCCAAAGTTCCTGTACTGGCGCTCGGTTCGAGTGACGTGGTGATCGGCGAAGTGAGTGTCGGCATCTCCACGACGGCCGTGCGCACCGAACTGGTGAAAGATCTGATCAACGGCGCTCTGGTGACCGGAGCAGTGCTGTTGTTGGGTGTACTCGGCTCGATCCTGTTGGCGCGCAGATGGAAGCGGCTGACCCTCGGGCTCGAACCCGAAGAACTGGCCGAGCTCGTACGCGAGCAGGAGGCGGTGCTGCACGGCATCGGTGAAGGCGTGGTGGCCATCGACCCCGACGGCGTCGTCACGGTTGTCAACGACGAGGCGCGCACCTTGCTGTCGATCGACGGTAAGCCCGGGATGCGTGTCGAGGACATCGGCCTGACGCCCAGATTGCTCGAGGTCATCGAATCGCCGACGACGGAACCGGTACTGGCGGCCGTGAACGAGGTTGTGGTGATCGCAGCCGCCCGAAAGGTGCTGCGCGACAATCGAGATCTCGGTACGGTGCTGACCGTGCGTGACCGAACCGATGTGGAGACGCTGACGCGTCAGCTCGACGCGGTGCAGTCGATGTCTGCCGTGCTGCGCGCGCAACGGCACGAGTTCGCGAACCGGATGCATCTGGTCAGTGGACTGCTGCACGAAGGCCACCCGGACCGCGCGTCGCAGTACATCGACGAAATTCTGGGTGTGGGACCGAGATCGGAAGCAGTCGAGGGGATAGATGCCGTGTCCGACGCCTATCTGCGTTCCTTTCTCACCGCCAAGGCCGCGCATGGCCGCGAGAGTGGTGTGCGCCTGGTGCTGGGGGAGAACACCTGGGTTGGCGGCGAACTGGTCGGACCGGTGGATGTCACCACCGTGCTGGGCAATCTGATCGACAATGCGATCGATGCGGCCCGGCTCGGGGCACGTCGACCTGCCGAGGTGGAAGTGGAACTGGTGCAAGAAGATTCGACGCTGCATATCGTGGTCGTCGATTCAGGTGACGGTGTCGCGTTGACACCCGAGCAGGTGTTCGCCGAGGGCGTCTCGACCAAGTCGACAGCGGATACGCCCGGTGGTCGAGGTGTGGGACTGGCGCTGAGTCGACAGATCGCGCGTACCCGTGGCGGCGATGTGACGTTGGCCGATGTCGGTGGGCAGATCACGGCAGACAACGACCGTGGGGGCGCGGTGTTCATCGCCACGATTGCCGACGCACTACTGATTCAGGAAGTGACGCAATGAGAGTTCTCGTCGTCGACGACGACTTCAGGGTCGCAGATCTGCATGCGGCACTGGTGAATTCGCTCGACAACTACGAGGTGGCCGCGGTGGCGACCAGTATCGCCCAGGCGCGAGAAATGCTGACGACCCAGTCGTTCGATCTTGCTCTGGTGGACGTCTATCTGCCCGACGGGTCCGGTATCGACCTCGTCCGCGAACTCCCGTGCGACGCGGTGGTGCTGTCGGCCGCGGCCGATCAACAGACGGTCCGCTCAGCGTTGACCGCGGGCGCGTGGACGTATCTGATCAAACCGTTCCCACGCTCGGCGCTGGTCGACCGGCTCACCGGATACCTGAACTACCGCGGGGCGCTGGATCGTTCGGAAGAACTGACTCAGGCGGACATCGACGGAGGACTCGACGCCCTGCGCCCGCGTGCTGCGGCACCGTTGCCGACGTCTCAATCGGTCACCCGTGATCTGGTGCTCGACGCGGTGCGCGGTACGGCGGAGCCGATGTCGGCCGGAGAAGTTGCGGCTGCAATCGGGATTTCGCGAGCGACCGCGCAACGCTATCTGGCCACCCTGGTCTCCAAAGGACGGTTGCGGATGCAGCTGCGCTACGGGTCGACCGGGAGGCCCGAGCAGGAGTACTCGTCAGCGCCGGGTGCGTGAGAATGCCACCACCACGGCCCCGAGAACCGATATCGCGGCAGTCACCAAGGCTGCTGTGTTCCAGCCCGTAGTCAATGCCCCTGCGCTGTGATTGCTTGCCGGAACAGCCACCACCGCAACCACGGTGACTCCGACTGCGGATCCGACGTAGCGCGCGGTGTTGTTGGCTCCGCTGCCCATTCCGCCGCGGCCGGCGGGAACGCTTGCCACCGCCTCGCGACCGAGAGCGGCATTGAGTATCCCGCTGGCAATACCCGCTACGAGCAGTCCGGGCAGCAATCGGGGCCAGGATGCGTTGTCGGACAACCCCGACACCATCACCATTCCTATCGCGACACCCACCAGACCGACGGCGAGTTGCGTCCGACCGCTCACCGACGCAGGGATCCTGCGGGCCAACAGAGCGGTGACGACCGACGTACCGGACCACCCGAACAGCAGCAGGGCTGCCCCGAGAGCATCGATTCCCAGTGCGGTGCCGACAAATCCGGGCATGTACGACATCAGTGCGATGATCCCGCCGCCGGTGGCCAGTGCCGCGACCGTCGCTGCGAGAAAGGGTGGATGCCTGAAGAGCGTCAGATCCAGCATCGCTGTTGCACTGCGCAATTCGAGGATCGTGAAGGCGGCCAGTAAAAGTGCGGCGAGGGTGAAGAGAACGATGGGCGTGACAGTGGTCCAGCCCTGCCTGCCCTCGACCAACGCGGCCAGCAACGCCGCGATGCCCGTTGCCAACAGCAGCGCGCCGACCGGATCGAGCCCGCGCGGGGCGTCGGATCTGGATTCTTCGACGAGTAGGTGCGCGGCGACGGCCAGTACGACCGTGGCGACGGCGAGAACCACATAGGCCTCGCGCCAGCTCGCCCAGCGATCGAGTACGGCGGCCAGCAGGGGGCCGAGAGCAATGCCGGCACCGACGCTCGCGCCCCAGACTCCGCTCGCCTTGGCGCGCACAGGGCCGGCGGGGTGAGTGTGGGCGATGATGCCCAGGCTCGATGCGATGACCGCGGCACCGCCGAGGCCTTGAAGGATGCGGGCCAGTACGAAGATCAGCGTATTCGAAGACACGGCACTGATCAGCGTCCCGACTGCCAATACCGCGGCCCCGAGTGCGAAGGTGCGGCGACGGCCGAAGTCGTCGGCGATGGTCCCGGTGGTGAGCAGTGCGGCGGCAAGACCGATGCTCATCGAGCTGAGAATCCAGGTGCGCCCCGCGGCGTCGGACATCAGATCTGCCGCGGTGCTGTTGATCGTTGCGAGCGGAGCGGTGAACGCCATCAAGGTGAGCAGGGTGCCGAGGGCGGCGATGGAGAGTGCTCGGGTGCTGTTCGTGGTGCTGGTGGGCGAAAGTGCGCTGTCGGTCATCGTTGTCCCTTTGGTCTGGTGATCGAACTGTAAACGCCCAACTTGGTTCGGTCAACAGACTGTACGATTGCCCCATGGCTCTCGGAATCGACTACGCCCGCCAGGACTGCTCCCTGGCCCGTGCCCTCGAACTCGTCGGCGAGCGATGGACGATGCTCATCGTGCGCGACAGCTTCTTCGGCGTCCGACGCTTCGGCGATTTCCAGGTTCACCTCGACATTTCCAAAGCGGTTCTCGCCCAACGCCTCGGTGCGCTGGTCGACGCGGGGCTGCTCGAACGGCAAGCCCGAGCCCTCGAAGGCGGACACGACGACTACGTCCCGACGGTCGCCCTCGAAGCACTCTGGCCGGCCGTCTTCGCCCTGAGCTACTGGGGTGAGGAGCAGACGGCGAAACCCGCGGGGAAGCGTCGAAGATTTCTCCATGCGCCCTGCGGAACTGACCTCGGACACCTGGGTATGTGCCCCGAATGCGGCGTCGCGCCGGGACCTCACGACATCGACACCGACGTCGGGCCCGGGTACGACCCCGACACCCGATCCGACGAAGTGTCGATGCAGCTACGTACGCGTCGACGGCTGCTGGTGCCCCTGCGCTGACCGAGGTGCGTCAGTTCGGGACGTGAGCCTCGTGGCCGAGGTTGCGCAACGCCGCTCGGAGCTTGGCCGCGGCCTCGTCCTGTGACTCTGCGGAGGGATTCGGATCGGCACCGGAGATGTCGAAGTTACCCATGTCGTAGGCCGGGAACACGTGCAAGTGCAGGTGCGGCACCTCCAGCCCGGCGATCAACAGACCCGCGCGAGGTGCGTCGAACGCGGTCTTGACGGCCTGACCGATGATCTGCGCGACGGCAGTGATCTTGGCGAACACGGCACCGTCGACGTCCTGCCACTGGTCGATCTCCTCGCGTGGAACCACCAACGTGTGGCCCTGCGTGAGCGGCGCGATCGTCAGAAACGCAACCACGTCGACGTCCTGCCAGACGAACCGTCCCGGAATCTCGCCGGCGATGATCTTGCTGAAAATGGAAGCCATGGGAACAGGATGCCCTACGCGCTTGTCTCCCAGGTGATTGACAGGTTCGTCGCAGGGTGGGTCCAGCTCCGGGCTCGATTCTGGTCCACATGACAACGAATTCCCTCGCACGAGCAGCAGGCCAACGGCCCGGCTCGAACGCCACGGCCACGCTCGAGGTGGTCATCCCGGTCTACAACGAAGAGGCAGACCTCGAACAGTGCATTCGTCGTCTGCACGAGCATCTCGAAGACCGAATCCCGTTCCGGTCGCGCATCACGATTGCCGACAACGCAAGCACCGACGGCACCCTCGCTGTTGCCCGTCGGCTCGCCGACGAGATCGACGGAGTCGGAGTTCATCATCTGGACGAGAAGGGCCGCGGCCGCGCGCTCAAGGCAGTGTGGTTGATATCGGACGCCGACGTGGTGGCCTACATGGACGTCGATCTCTCCACCGATCTGAACGCGTTGATGCCGCTGATCGCACCCCTGATGTCGGGCCACTCGGACCTCGCCATCGGATCACGACTCAACCGATCGTCTCGGGTGGTCCGCGGTGCCAAGCGTGAATTCATCTCGCGCAGTTACAACCTCATTCTGCGCACCTCGTTGCGCGCACGTTTCTCGGACGCGCAGTGCGGCTTCAAGGCCATGCGGACCGATGTCGCTCGGCAGTTGCTCCCACTGGTCGAAGACACCGGATGGTTCTTCGACACCGAATTGCTCGTGATCGCAGAGAAAGTGGGTCTGCGTATTCACGAGGTGCCCGTCGACTGGGTCGACGACCCGAACAGCAGCGTCAACATCGTCGACACCGCCGTAAAGGACCTGCAGGGATGCTGGCGCGTCGGCCGTGCCCTCGCAACCGGTGTAATGCCGGTCGCCGAACTACGTCGAAGCCTGGGGCGGGAGCCGCTCGTGCCCGGTGTGCCGCACGGAATGATCAGCCAGATGGTCCGATTCGGCATCATCGGCGTCGCCAGCACCATCGCCTACGCACTGCTGTATCTCGTGCTGCACTCACTGATCGGCGCACAGGCAGCGAACTTCTTCGGGCTCTTGATCACCGCCGTACTCAACACTGCGGCCAACCGCGCCTTCACCTTCGGCGTCCGCGGGTCCGAAGGCGCCGGGAAGCATCAACTCCAGGGATTGATGATCTTCGGCTTCGCGCTGCTGGTCACCAGTGGGTCGCTGGCCGTGCTGCACGCCTGGGTTCCCGATGTGTCCCGTCACGTCGAACTCGCCGTCCTCGTTGTCGCCAATCTCGTTGCCACCGTGTGCCGATTCGTCGCTTTGCGGTGGGTCTTCGGTAGCTCCGAATCTGCCGTTGCACAGTCGACAGCATCGGAGAAGGGCCTGTGACGACGACAATCGAGCGGCCCTCCGCGGCTGCGCCGTCGGCCCCCGTGACGTCCCCGCGGTGGGAATGGGTCGGGCTGGTCGCGTTGCTCCTAGGGACCGGCGTCGCCTACATCTGGGGACTCGGTGCCTCCGGTTGGGCCAACTCGTTCTATTCCGCTGCGATACAGGCCGGTTCGGTGTCGTGGAAGGCCTTCTTCTTCGGGTCCTCCGACGCCGCCAACTCGATCACCGTCGACAAGCCCCCGATGTCACTGTGGTTGATGTCGTTGTCGGTGCGCATCTTCGGGCTCAACTCCTGGGCGATGCTGGTGCCGCAGGCGCTCCTCGGAGTCGCCTCGGTGGCTCTGCTCCGCGCCACCGTCAAGAGACGCTTCGGCGGAGCGGCCGGTCTGCTCGCAGGCTTGGTGCTGGCGCTCACTCCGGTTGCCGCACTGATGTTTCGGTTCAACAACCCCGATGCGTTGCTCGTGTTGCTCATGATCGCCTCGGTGTGGGCGCTGCTGCGCGGCGTCGAGACCGGAAAGACCAAGTGGCTGTTGATCACCGGCATGTTCGTCGGATTCGGATTCCTCACCAAGCAGCTCCAGGTGATGCTCGTCGTGCCGCCCCTGGCGCTGACCTACCTGATCGCCGGGCCACCGAAGTTCGTGACCCGAGTGCTGCAGCTCTTCGGTGCACTCGGCGCGATGATCGTCTCGGCCGGGTGGTGGATTCTGATCGTGGAATTCTGGCCGGCGGCGTCCCGGCCGTGGGTCGGTGGTTCGCAGAACAATTCGATCCTCGAACTCACGCTCGGGTACAACGGATTCGGTCGACTCAGCGGCGACGAGACCGGAAGCGTCACCCCTGGGCGAGGCGGGATGGGAGCGGGGGTGGGTAGTTCGATGTGGGGTGAAACCGGCATCTTCCGAATGTTCGACGCCTCCCAGGGCGGCCAGATCGCCTGGCTCATCCCGGCTGCGCTGATTCTGCTGATTGTCGGACTGGTGCTGCGCGGCAGAGCACCTCGCACCGACGGGCAACGAGCCTCGCTGATCGTCTGGGGTTCCTGGTTGCTCGTCACTGGGCTGACGTTCAGCTTCATGGCCGGAATCTTTCACTCGTACTACACCGTTGCGCTCTCGCCCGCGGTCGCTGCTGTCGTCGGCATCGGCAGTGTGATGTTATGGCGGCGACGCGACATCTACTGCGTACGCGTCGCGATGGTCGTCGCGGTGGCGTCGACCGTCGCGATGGCGTGGGTACTGCTGCACCGCAGCGAGAGTTTCGTGCCGTGGCTGAAGTGGGCAATTCTCGTCGTCGGGGTACTCGCGGTTGTCGCGCTGCTGATTCCGGCACTGACCCGCGGCAGAGTGGCGGCAGCATCGATTCTGGCGGTGATGTTCGCCGGACTTGCCGGGCCGACGGCCTACGCAGTCGACACGATCGGGACACCGCACACGGGGTCCATCGTCTCGGCCGGTCCGAACACCGGTATGCGCGGGTTCGGCGGAATGGGTGAGGGTCGCCGAGGTCAGGTAGGTCTGCCGGCCGGGATGCAGTTGCCGGCGGGAGTGGCAGGTCAGGCGGGGGCTCCTGGACAGATGCCGGGCGGTGCCGAGATGGGTGGTATGGGCGGTGGCATGGGCGGTCTTCTCGAAGGCAGTAAGCCGACCGCGGCGATCACCGCGATGCTCGAGCAGGACGCAAGCTCCTACACCTGGGTGGCAGCGGCCATCGGAGCCAACACTGCGGCCGGCTATCAACTGGCCACCGAAGACCCCGTCATGCCCATCGGCGGGTTCAACGGGACCGACCCCTCGCCGACCCTTGCCGAGTTCCAGCAGTACGTCGCCGACGGACAGATCCACTACTTCATCGGCGGCGGCGGGATGCCGGGGATGGAGTCGGGTACCTCGGCATCGATCTCGGCCTGGGTCACCGACAACTTCACCGCGACCACGGTGGACAACGTGACGTTCTACGACCTCACTCAGTAACAACGAACCATCACGAAAGAGCCCCGCACCGTGACAGGTGCGGGGCTCTTTCGCGTCGAGCAGATAGTCTGATGCACTGTGCGCGTACTAGTCATTGGTTCCGGTGCTCGTGAGCACGCCCTTCTACTTGCGTTGAAAGCCGATCCGTCGGTCGAGAAGCTGTTCGTGGCTCCCGGCAACGCAGGTACCGCGAAGCTCGCCGAGCAGCACGCGGTCGACGTCGCCTCCGGCGAGGCGGTGACCACGCTGGCGAAAAAAATCGAAGCCGATCTCGTGGTCATCGGACCCGAGGTGCCCTTGGTTCTCGGGGTCGCCGACGCACTCCGCGAGGCAGGCATCGCCGCGTTCGGCCCCTCCGCCGACGCCGCGCGCATCGAAGGATCCAAGGCGTTCGCCAAGGATGTGATGGCAGCAGCCGGTGTACGCACCGCGCACAGTGAAATAGTGGACTCACCTGCTTTGCTGGACGCAGCTCTCGACCGCTTCGGTCCGCACTGGGTGGTCAAGGACGACGGTCTGGCCGCGGGCAAAGGCGTCGTCGTCACCACCGATCGTCTCATAGCCCGCGATCATGCTGCCGAGCTCCTCGAGAACGGTCACCCGGTGCTGCTGGAATCGTTCCTCGACGGACCCGAGGTCTCGCTCTTCTGCCTCGTCGACGGTGAGACCGTGGTGCCACTGCTGCCCGCGCAGGACCACAAACGCGTAGGCGACGGAGACACCGGGCCCAATACCGGCGGCATGGGTGCGTACACCCCGTTGCCGTGGTTGCCCGAGGGCGCGGTCGAGCAGATCGTGCGCGATGTGGTGAAACCCGTTGCCGCCGAGATGGTGAAGCGCGGCGTGCCGTTCTCCGGCCTGCTGTACGCCGGCCTGGCGATGGGGGCCGATGGACCGGCCGTCGTCGAATTCAACTGTCGCTTCGGTGATCCCGAGACGCAGGCAGTGCTCGCGCTGCTCGATTCACCTCTCGGTGAGGCGCTGAATGCGACGGCAACCGGCACTCTCGCGTCGCTGCCGCCGCTGCGCTGGAAAGACGGCGCGGCCGTCACCGTCGTCATCGCTGCCGAGAACTACCCGGGTCGCCCCCGTACCGGTGACGAGATTCTCGGCTCCGACGGCGCAGGCGTCCTGCATGCGGGCACTGCGGTCAAGGACGGAGCGGTGGTGTCGGCGGGCGGACGCGTGTTGAGCGTGGTCGGAACCGGATTCGACCTCACCGCCGCCCGCGACGACGCCTACTCCCGAATCGCTGGAATCCGCTTGCCGGGCAGTCATTTCCGCACGGACATCGGACTAGCTGCAGTGGAGGGCCGTATGTCGCTGTAGGTGACCACAGCGCCCACTATTCGTGCTGAAACACCTTTTCCCGATTGTGGGAGCGAATTGTGGGTGCTCAGGTCAGTGCCTTCCGGCGTCGACGCACCGTATCGATGATCTGGTCCACCACGTACGCGAGGTTGCTCATCACCATTGCTGCTGAATAACGCAGAACCAACCAACCGTCGAGCTGCAGGGAGTTCTGCCGAACTCGATCGTTGGTGAACACCTTGGACTCTGTGTGGAACTCACGGCCGTCTATCTCCACGATCACCCGTGACCTCCGGTCCATCAGGTCTGCAAAGTACCGGCCCACCTCGGCGTTGATTTCCAAGTGGTAGCCCCGCGCTGTGAGGGCGCGCGCCACTATTCGCTCGGGCTCGGACAGGGTGCGTGGACAACACACGCGTAGTTGTTTTCTCACCGCTGCAATCCCGGCCATCCCCGCAGACTTCTCACACTGCAGCGCAACCACCCGCCAGCTGACCTTGTGCGTGAGTGCGGCGTCGAAGAATCGCTCCAATGCAGTCCTGGGCAACATGGCTGCAGCGTCGATGATGCACTGTTCGATCGTGACAACGGGAAGCAGATCGACGTAGCTGGACTCGATCAGGGTTCGGCGGTATTGGCGAACCCATGGCGGGCCTGCCCGTTTCGTCGAGCGAGGAATCGTGAGGTGAACCTGGTCCGGTTCGTGGTCGAGTAGGGTCCACCACCACGCCGCAGTGAGATGGCTGAGAACGGCTTTCGGTTGCCACAACGTGACCGCGGCGCACCGGTCGCGGAAATCGGGCTCGCCGGTGCAGTAGATGGCAGGCAGTATCCGCGTCAACTTTCCGGTCTTGGTGCGGTAGGTGATAGCTCCTCTGGTCAGTCCCGAATCGAGTAGTTGTAGTTGCGTGTATACCGTCATCCGCACAGCCTTGCGTCGAAATAGTCGTCGCGGGAGAGAGATTCGCGAATTGTGGATAGCCTTGATTCCTGTGGATAACTGACCTCAGGTCACACTTCGCGAAGGCTCCGACGGTATGCCGTGTGGTAGTGCGAATTGTGGGCGGTGAGGTCAGTAGTGTCGATACAATGCACAATGAATCGCAGCGATCGAAGGTCGAGCCGTTTCATGTGATGGATGTGTTCGCGGCAGCGGCCGAGCGAGCACGCACTCACGGCGATGTACTCTCGCTCGCCGCAGGTCAGCCATCCACCCGGGCACCCGGGCCCGTGTTGCGCGCCACCCGGGAGGCCTTGGACGCGCATCTGCTCGGGTATACCGAGACGCTCGGTCTTCTGCCGCTGCGCCGCGTAATCGCCGAGTATCACAGTGCGCGGTACGGCATCACCGTCGACGCCGACGACGTGGTGATCACCACCGGCTCGTCGGGAGCGTTCACTCTGCTGTTCCTCGCTGCGTTCGACGCGGGAGACACCGTCGTGATGGCGAGGCCTGGGTATCCGGCCTATCGAAACACGTTGGCGGCGTTGGGCTGTCAGGTGGTCGAATTGGACTGCGTGGAAGAGACGCGGTTCCAACCGACCGTCGCGATGCTCGAGGAACTGCCCGAGCCGCCGGCCGGGTTGATCATCGCCAGCCCCGCCAATCCCACCGGCACGATCATCGACGCGGATGAGCTGGCCGCGATTGCGCGCTGGTGCGACGAGCACGGAACGCTGCTGATCTCGGACGAGATCTACCACGGCATCTCCTACGGCAATGCGCACACGTCCAGCGCATGGGAGACATCGAAAGAATCCGTCGCGATCGGATCGGTATCGAAGTACTTCTCGATGACGGGTTGGCGGCTGGGGTGGATGCTGCTGCCGGCCCGATTGCGCAGGGCCGTCGAACGATTGGCGTCGAACATGACGGTCTGCCCGCCGGCGATCTCGCAGGTTGCCGCCATTGCGGCGTTCACCGAGGAATCGCGCGTCGAGTTGGATTCACACGTCGAGCGCTACGCCGTCAATCGCCGAATTCTGCTCGACGGTGTGCCGGCCATGGGCATCACTGATCTTGCGCCGGCCGACGGTGCGTTCTACGTGTACGCCGATATCGCACACCTCACCGACGACTCGCGGAGTTGGTGTGCGCGAGTTCTTTCCGAGACCGGGGTTGCACTGGCACCGGGCGTGGATTTCGACACCGTCCGCGGCAACCACACAGTGCGGTTCTCGTTCGCCGGCACCACCGCGGACGTCGAGGAGGCATTGGCGCGACTCCGCCTGTTCACAGCCTGCTGAGTACCTCGTCGATGTCTGCGGAGTCGACGTCACGGTGGGTCACGAAGCGCACCTTGCCCGCGACGGTCACCGCGGCGATACCCAGCTCGGCCAGCTCCGCCACAGTCTGCACGGGGTCGGTGACCGATACGAGCACGATGTTCGTCTCCGGGTCCGGCACGTCCCAGCCCCGATCCCGCAGCCCGCGAGCGAGAGTCGCCGCGTTGGCATGATCGGTGGCCAGATCACCGATGCGACCCAGGGCTACCAATCCGGCCGCGGCCAGGACGCCACCCTGACGGACGCCGCCGCCCAACATCTTTCGGACGCGTCGCGCTTCGTGGATTCGCGCGGCGTCGGAGACCAACATCGAACCGACGGGTGCACCGAGTCCCTTGCTCAAGCACACCTGCACCGTGTCGGCACCGGCCGTCAACGACGCAATCGGAACATCGAGCGCAACAGCAGCATTCCACAACCTGGCACCGTCGAGATGGATGCGAAGGTTCGAGTCACGTGCGGCAGCAACGAGTTCGGACCATTCGTCCGGTCCGAACACGGCACCGCCGGCAAAGTTGTGGGTGTTCTCGAGCGAGAGCAACGTAGTCCGCAGCGCGAAGTACGGCCCTGCGCCGCCGGCCTTGGCGCGAACGGTCGACGCGAGGGGACGGCCGGGGCCTGCGTCGTGGGGGAGGGCGTCGGGCATCCCGCCTGCCAACCACGCGGCGGTGCCGAGCTCGGATCCCAGCACATGCGCATGCTCGGGTGCCAGGAATCGATCGCCGCGCTGCAGATGCAGCATCAGCGCAATGATGTTGCCCATCGACCCCGACGGGACCCACAGCGCCGACTCGAATCCGAGCATGCCTGCGACTGCCTCTTCCAATGCGGCCATCGTGGGGTCGTGATCGAGGACGTCGTCGCCCACTTCGGCGTCGGCCATGGCTTTTCGCATGACCGAATCGGGCCGGGTGATGGTGTCGGAGCGGAGGTCGATCGTTCGATGTGCCACGACCATTGACAATTCCATAGCGCGAAAGCAGTCCGACGAACGGCCTCGAGCTGGCACGATGACTTGATGTCCGCAGGTCCGACCGAGGCGCAGCACAAGGTGTCGGGTGCGACTCCGAAGGGGGTGCGCCGCCGCCAGGCATTGGCGTCGGCCGCTGCGGACCTCCTCGTCGAGGGTGGCTTCGACGCGGTTCGGCATCGGTCGGTGGCCGCCCGGGCCGGGCTCCCGCTGGCCTCGACCACCTACTATTTCGAGTCCCTGGGAGACCTGGTTGCCGCGGCTGTCGACGTAGTCGGAACACGTGAGATCGACGTCATGCGCGGTCGCATCGAGGACGAGGGCAAGTGCTCGAACGAAATGGAATCGACGGTCGACCTCATCGTCGACCTGCTCATCGGGCCACAGGACGGCCACGAGCAACTGATCGCACGATACGAGCGCTTCATCGCCTCGGCCCGGCATCCCGAACTGCGGGAAGTACAACTGCGGCTGCGCGCCCAGATCGACGATCTGCTCACCGACGTGCTGCGTAGATCGGGCCGAACCGTGCAGGAAGAGCAGCTACGACGACTTGTGGCGGTGGTCGACGGAGCAGTGGTGGGCGCGCTCAGCGAAGTGGACCCCGATCCTCGGGAAATGGCGCGAAGCATGCTGTTGGCCGTCATCGACATCGTGGCACCGGCGGAAAAGGTGCCGGCCGATTGACTCGCTCCTGCGGGCGAACGCGTGCCGAGACGTTCGGCCCCAACTGGTTCTAGTCGGCCTCGCCGGAGTCGGCGTCGTGGATCGGTGGCACCTTGCACACGCCGTCCTCGCAGACGGGGCCGTGGTCGTCGCCGAAGATCTCCAATGGACCGCTCATGAGCGGGCAGCGGCTTTCTGCAGGACCTCGGCGAACACCGACGGGGCCTGCGCGCCCGACACACCGAGCCGTCCGTCGATCACGAAGAACGGCACACCGCTGATCCCATAGGCGATGGCCTGCTCCTTGTCTGCGCGCACTGCTGGCAGGAACTCCTCGGACTTCAGCGCCTCGACCACTTCGTCACGGTCGAGACCGACCTCCGAGGCCAGTTCGGCGAGGTCATCGACGCAGCCGACGTGGCGGCCCTCCTCGAAGTAGGCCGCCAGGAGCCGTTCCTTCATCTCGACCTGCCTGCCCTTCGACTTGGCGAAGTGCAGGAGCTCGTGCGCCTTGACGGTGTTGGTGTGTTGCAAGGCTTCGAAGTCGTACGCGAGCCCCTCGCCTGCGGCCAGCTCGGTCATCTGCCCCAACATCTGCGTGACCTGGGCGGCCGGCATACCTTTGTGGGAGACGAGAAAGTCGACCTCGCTGCCGTCGAAGTCGACCGGTGTGTCGGGTGCCAGCTCGAACGAGTGGAACTCCACCTCGAGCGTCCCGCCTCCGGCGGTGAACTCTGCAGCGCCTGCCTCGAAGCGGCGCTTGCCGACGAAGCACCACGGGCAGGCGATGTCGGACCAGATGTCGACCTTCACTGTTCGGCTCACGAGGGCTGCAACATCGAAACGCGCTGCGGGTATTCCACGTAGCAACCTCTCCCTCGCGCGAATGAAACGAGACGCGCGTGCGATCGCGGGAGGTCGGTGATGCAGTCCACTTCCGAAACAGTGCAGTCGTCTTCCGAGACCGACAACTGCGCCACGTAAGCTGGACGCTCGTGAGCATTCCGAATGTCCTGGCCACCCGTTACGCGAGTCCCGAGCTGGTGGCGCTGTGGTCTCCGGAGCACAAGATCGCACTGGAACGACAGTTGTGGATCGCGGTGCTGCGCGCGCAGTCCTCCCTCGGAGTCGACGTCCCCAACGCTGCGATTGCCGACTACGAAGCCGTCGTCGACCAGGTGGATCTCGCGTCGATCGCCGAGCGCGAACGGGTCACTCGGCACGACGTCAAGGCTCGGATCGAGGAGTTCAACGCCCTCGCCGGCCATGAGCACATCCACAAGGGACTCACCAGTCGCGACCTCACCGAGAACGTCGAGCAGCTGCAGATCCTGCGCTCGCTCGAACACGTGCATGCGCACGGTGTTGCGGTTGCCAAGAGGCTGGCCGAGCGCGCTGCCGAATACTCCTCGCTCGTCATGGCCGGCCGCAGCCACAACGTCGCAGCTCAGGCCACCACTCTGGGTAAGCGTTTCGCCTCCGCGGCCGACGAGCTGCTGCTGGCCCTGGCCCGGGTTCAGGAACTGATCGCTCGCTACCCACTGCGCGGGATCAAGGGCCCGATGGGTACCTCGCAGGACATGCTCGACCTGTTCGGCGGCGACTCCGCCAAGCTCGTCGCGCTCGAGCGCATCGTCGCCGATCACCTCGGTTTCCGGCACACGCTCACCAGCGTCGGCCAGGTCTATCCTCGTTCGCTCGATCACGAGGTCGTCTCTGCGTTGGTCCAGTTGGGTGCCGGTCCGTCGTCGTTCGCGCATACCGTCCGACTGATGGCTGGCCACGAACTCGTGACCGAGGGGTTCCAGCCGGGACAGGTCGGCTCGTCGGCGATGCCGCACAAGATGAACACCCGCTCGTGCGAGCGCGTCAACGGCCTGCAAGTGGTGCTGCGCGGCTACGGATCGATGGCCGCCGAGCTCGCCGGTGCACAGTGGAACGAGGGCGACGTCTTCTGTTCCGTCGTGCGCCGTGTCGCCCTGCCCGACGCCTTCTTCGCCATCGACGGTCTCATCGAGACCTTCCTGACCGTGCTCGACGAATTCGGTGCCTACCCGGCCGTCATCGCCAAGGAACTCGACCGATACCTGCCGTTCCTCGCGACGACGAAGGTGCTGATGGCCGCCGTGCGCGCGGGAGTCGGACGCGAGACCGCGCATGAGGCGATCAAGGAACACGCCGTGGCCGTCGCACTGGCGATGCGCGAGCAGGGACAAGAACCCGACTTGCTGGACCGACTGGCCGCCGACGATCGACTCCCACTCGACCGCGCTGCCCTCGATGCTGCACTGGCAGACAAGACCGCCTTCATCGGTGCGTCCGACGCCCAGGTCAGTGCTGTCGTCTCGTCTGTGGAGCGGCTGATCTCGAAATTCCCGGCCGGCGCGTCCTACAGCCCGTCGCCGATTCTCTAGTCAAGCAAGGACTTCGGGGAGGTCGGCGACGGAGTCGATCACGTGGTCGGGCTCCATCGCGAATTCGTCCGTGATGCGCCGATCCAGGACATCCTGACGGAACTTCCCGGTGCGGACCAGCACTCCCGTCATGCCGACGACCTGGGCGGCGAGCACGTCGTTGTCCAGGTCGTCGCCGACCATCACGACATCGTCCGGGTCGACGCCCATCCGATCGGATGCCGTCCGGAAGCCCAGCGGAGCCGGCTTCCCGATGGCCTTCGCGGTATGGCCCGACGCTTGTTCCATTCCGGCCAGATACATGCCGGTGTCGATGCGCAGACCGGCTCCCGTGCTCCACATCAACGACCGATGCATCGCGACGACGGGTATGCCGCGGCACAGCCAGTCGTAGACGCGACTGAGGCGTTCGTGGGTGAACTCCGGCCCGGCACCGCCGACCACCACGACGTCGGGATCCTCGGACGTCTCGTCGACGAACTCGATTCCCGGCATGTCGCCGGCGATCTCACCGTTGTTGATCAGCACCACCCGCGCGTCCGGATAGTTCTCGCGTAGATGATCGGCGGTGAGCGACGCGGCCGTGACGATCTCGTCGGAATGGACGTCCAGCCCCACATCGCGTAACGCCGTCGCGATCTGCCCGCGGGTCTTCGACGTCGTGTTGGTCAGGAACGCACGGGCAATGTCCTTGCTGTCCAGAAACTTCAGCGTCTCCGCGGCCCCGGGCACCGCCTGCCACGACGTCACCAGAACGCCGTCGATGTCGAAAAGAACCCCGCCGATACCCATCGGCAAACAGTAGTCGGGTTACCGAACGCCTGCAGCCTCAGCCATGTCGTCCACGTAGGGTCGACAGCGCCCCGATGCAGGCAGTGAGGAGCCGGCCGATGGATGCACGACATGTCGAGCGTCTGCCCGCCACACGGCTGCCAGTGCACTCCTGTCGTCGATGAGCGACCGAGAACTCGCGCTGGCAGTGGCGACGGCTACTCCGCTCGGAACAGGAATCGGCGGTCGCTCGATGGAAATGGACGTCGACGGCGACCGGGTCTTCGTCGAACGAATCCCTCTGACCGACATCGAGATGCTGCCGCAGAACAGGTTCTCGACGGCGAACCTGTTCGAGCTCCCGACGTTCTATCAGTACGGGGTAGGGTCGTCCGGTTTCGGTGCCTGGCGCGAACTCGCCGCTCACACGATGACCACCGAGTGGGTGCTCGACGGGGAATTTCCTGGACCCGTTGATGTATCACTGGCGCATTCTCTCGGACTCTGCCCCCGAAGGATTCGTCGACGAGTTCGGGGGCTTGGAACGCGCGGTGACCTATTGGGAGGGGTCGCCCGCAATACGGAGTCGGTTGGAGGCCATCGGCACGTGCAAGCACAGTGTGGTGGTGTTCCTCGAACACATACCGCACACTCTTGGCGAATGGATTGCCCAGCAGCGCAACAGTTCCGACGGCGAAGCAGTCTTCCTGTGGGCCGAGAACGCACCCGCGCAGGTGACCGAATTCACGAGTGCACACGGCTTCGTCCATTTCGATGCCCACTTCGCCAACATCCTGACCGATGGGCAGCAACTCTATTGTGCAGATTTCGGACTCGCCTCGAGCTCGATCTTCGACCTGTCTACGCACGAGGCCACGTTTCTCTCCCACCACCTGTCGTACGACCGTGTCTACACCGCCGGTCAGCTGCTCCGAATGCTGGTCGCGGACAAATTCAGTGAGAGCGAACGCGACGCCCTGCCGCAGAGCTGGATCGAGGGAACGCGCCCCGAGGGCATGTCGCCGGCAATCGAAGCATTCGTCGATCGTCACATCCGCCCGACAACAGTGCTGAATTCCTTTCATCGCAGCCTCGTCGACGACACCGAAGTGACGCCGTTCCCCAGGGCGGAGATCGACAGGGGGTAAGCACCTTAGAGTTTGGGACTGTGAACCCATACACAATCTTCGCCGAGATCATTGCCGGGACGGCCGAGTCCTCTCGCGTCCACGAGGACGAGACGGTCGTCGCGTTCATGGATATCCGACCGCTCACCAGTGGACATGTACTGGTGGTGCCCAGGGAGCAGTTCCGGACTCTGGCGGAGTTGCCACCGGAAGTCGGCGCGCACCTGTTCGTCGTCGGGCAGAAAGTGGCCGCCGCTGTGCGAGCGAGCAATCCGCGCGTCGCGGGGGTGAATCTGTTCCTCGCCGACGGCACCGTGGCTGGTCAGGAAATCTTCCACGTGCATCTGCACGTCATCCCGCGCATGATCGGCGACGGATTCGGCCTGCGGGCTCGGCCGGCGTCGCCGCAGCGATCCGAGCTCGACAGGCAAGCGGGGGAGATTGCGGCTGTTTTGAGCTGAGCCGCCGGCAGCTTCCCCCTCGGCCCTACCCGAAGTGTTAGCCTGCTCAGGGTCGACTAAGCGAGGGTAGCCTTTCCTTATGCTCATTGGGTGGTAAACCTCCTGGTCGCTCCCAGTACGACGCAGAGCGCAGCCGATCGAAGGGACACACCGGATGGATCCGCACGGAATCGGGACCGAAGAACTGCGGGCGCAGGTCGCAGAACTGATCGGCACCGAGCCCGAGGCCGTGTCGCTCGATGCGAATCTGTTCGAGTTGGGACTGGAATCGATCGTGCTGATGCGGCTGGTCGGCAGATTCCGCAAACAGGGTAGGGCGGTGACATTCGCCGATCTTGCTGCGCGGCCCACGGTCTCGGCATGGTCCGAACTTGTCGGTGCAGCAATCGAACCGGCACCCGGGCCCACTGCCCGCACATCGGAGTCGAACCGGCTCGACACCGGCAGCTTCGATCTCGCCGTGCTCCAGCACGCCTACTGGATCGGCCGCAGCGCAGAGCAGCGGTTCGGCGGCGTCGCTCCGCATCTGTACACCGAGTTCGACGGCGAAGGGGTCGATCCCGATCGACTGCGCAACGCGCTCGACGGCGTGGCCTGCAGGCACGACATGCTGCGGGCTCGGATCACCGACAACGGACAGCAAGTGATCGAGTCCACCCCGGGGTGGCGCGGGTTGACGGTCCACGATCTGCGGCGCGCAGACGACGCAGCGGCGAAACTGGAACGAACTCGACAACGATTGACCCATCACATGCTCGATATCGAAGCGGGAGAGGTGTTCTCGGCCGATCTGTCGCTGCTGCCGGACGGTCGAACTCGGCTGCATCTCGACATGGACATGATCGCAGGCGACGCCGTCAGCTTTCGCATCCTGGTCGCAGATCTGGCGCAGGCATACGACGGCCGGTCGCTCCCCGCCATCGACTACAGCTACGAGCGCTACCTCACCGACCGGCCGGAGGATCGCCGCAACGCTCGGGCGCAGGCCGAACGGTACTGGTCCGACCGACTCGATTCTCTGCCCGGAGCGCCCACTCTGCCTTTGCTCGAATGCGATTCAGGCTCCCCCGTAGCAACACGGTGGGCATTCCATCTCGACTCGCAGGCGTATTCGCACTTGCAGTCGCAGGCTCGTGCGCACGGCGTCACCCCGGCGGTCACGGTGGCAGCGGCCTTCGCCGAGGTGGTCGGGGCGTGGTCGCGTGAGCAGCGATTCATCCTCAATGTCCCCATGTTCGACCGTGCCCCGACGCACCCGGCCGTCGGTCAACTGGTCGGCGACTTCTCGTCCTCGGTCATGTTGGATGTCGATCTGAGCGAAAACCTTTCGTTCGCGGAGCGGTCCCGGCAGCTGCGGGCCCGTCTGCACGAAGACGCCTCGCACGTCGACTACTCCGGAGTGGAGGTACTTCGCGACCTCGGTCGTCGCAGAGGGGAGCCGGTACTCGCTCCCGTCGTCTTCACCAGTGCACTCGGATTGGGCGAGCTGTTCGACGGCCGTGCGCGCGAGGTGTTCGGGGACCCGGTGTGGATCATGTCGCAGGGACCGCAGGTGGTTCTGGACGCACAGATCACCGAGCTCGACGGCGGTGTGTTGGTCAATTGGGACATTCGCGAGAACGAGTTCCTGCCAGGGGTTCCCGAGGCGATGTTCGACGCCTTCGAGACGCTCGTTCGCAGCATCGTCGTCGACGATGCCGTCTGGAGGAAGCCGGTGGGCCAGCTGGCTCCGTCGCGTCAACTTCTCTCGCGGACCCCGGCCGCCGATGTACCGCGCACGGATGCGTCGCCGACGGTCGGGACCAGGACTTTGCACCGCGCCTTCTTCGACCGGGCGGCCGGAACACCGGACGCGATCGCTCTCGAGTGGGGCGACGACGAGTCGATGACCTACAGCGAATTGTGCGACCGCGCTCTGAGAGTGGCTGCGGCGCTGACGGATCGCGGGGTTGCAGTGGGCGACACCGTAGGGGTGACGCTGCCGAAGGGGCCCGACCAAGTCGCTGCAGTTCTCGGTGTGCTCGCCGCGGGTGGGGTGTACGTGCCGATCGGCGTCGACCAACCGGCGACTCGGGCTGCGCTGATCGCTGGTAGAGCCGGCTTCACGGTGACGATCGGGGGATCGGGTGACGACGGCCTCGCTGTCGCCGACGCCGTCCTCGGGGAGCCTCTGCCCGCACCGCATCTCGGACCCGACACCGCTCCCGCGTACATGATCTTCACGTCCGGTTCGACGGGCGAACCGAAGGGTGTCGTGGTCTCGCATCGCGCCGCGATGAACACGATCAGCGACCTGATCGGACGATTCGAGCTGGACGAGGAGTACCGTCCGTTGTGCCTGTCCGAGTTGGACTTCGACCTGTGCACCTTCGACCTGTTCTCGGTGTTCGCGGCCGGCGGTACGGCCGTGCTCATCGAGGAACAGGAGCGCAAGGATCCACAGCGCTGGGCCACTCTGATCCGTGCGCGTCGAGTCACGGTGATCAGCTGCGTACCGCCGCTGTTGGACATGATCCTGTCCACCGGTGAGGATCTGGGCGGTTCGCTCGAGGTCGTCATGCTCGGCGGGGACAAGGTGGGTATCGACCTCTACCGCCGGCTGACAGCGGCGGTTCCTGGATGCCGGTTCGCCGGACTCGGTGGCGCTACGGAAACCGCGATCCACAACAGCATCTGCGAGGTCGTCGACGTCGATCCGAATTGGCGCACAATCCCGTTCGGTGTGCCGCTCGGGTCCATGGCGCTTCGAGTGGTCGATGCGCGTGGGCACCAGGTGCCGGACTGGGTACCCGGCGAGCTGTGGGTCGCAGGCGTCGGTCTCGCCGACGGCTACCTGGGCGATCCCGAGCGTACGAACGAGCGCTTCGTCGACGCCGATGGTTACCGCTGGTACCGCACCGGCGATCTGGTTCGCTACGGCACGGGCCCGACGGTCGAGACCGGCCCCATGGTCGAATTCATTGGTCGCGTGGACAATCAGATCAAGATCAACGGATTCCGCATCGAGCTCGGCGAGATCGAGTCCGTCCTGTGCGACGACGCCGAGGTCGCCTCTGCGGCAGCGGTCGTCGACCGGGTCGGAGCTGCAGTTGTGATGGCAGCAGTGGTGCTCGCCGATCGCGACGCCGACCCGGACGAGACCGTTGCGGGCATCATCGCCAGGGCTGCCGAGCGTCTGCCCGCACACATGGTGCCGGAACGGACGGTGGCACTGCGGGCCTTGCCGCTCACCGTGAACGGCAAGATCGATTCCGCGGCCATCGTCGAACAGTGCCGCGCAGCAGGCAATACCGAGCGGGTGCGGGCGCGAGTGGCCCCCAGAACCCACCTCGAGCGCGCACTCGCCTCGATCTGGCAGACGGTGCTCGGTGTCGACGAGATCGGGGTCACCGACACCCTGTTCGCGCTGGGCGGCGACTCCGTCCTCGCGACCACGATCGTCGCCCGAACCCGCGCGGCCTTCGACATCACGTACGTCACGGTGAGGATGCTGTTCGCTGCCCCGACGGTATCGGGGCTGGCGGAGTCGATGATCGTCGCGGCAGGCGATACCGAGCTGCTCGAGGCGACGGCTGAGATCTACGTGTCGATCGAATCCATGTCGGAGGACCAACTGCTGGCGGCCCTCGATCAGCAGCACACGCCCTGACTCGACATCACTCACTCCTTCCACGATCGGGAATCCACAGTGCACACAGTCATCGAGCACAATGCCGACTTCGTACCGTTCGACTCGGGCCGTGCCCAGACGTACCTCGACGCCGGCCTGTGGCGCGGAACAACGCTCCCCGAAGTATTCGAGTCATGGGCACACCGGTTCGGCTCTCGTCGCGCGGTCGTCGACGAGCTCGAGGCACTGACGTACGACGAGTTGCACACGCGCGTACGAACGACCGCAGCAGGGTTTGCCGACCGTGGGATCGAGCCGGGTGATCGGGTGGTGGTGCAACTGCCCAATTCGGTGTCGTTCGCGGTTGTGCTGTTCGCGTTGCTCGAGTGCGGCGCGGTTCCCGTGCTCACTCTCCCCGCACACAGACGCCGCGAAATCGTCCACCTTGCAGCCACATCGAAGGCCGTCGCGTACGTCATCGCGGAGCGGGACGGAAATTTCGACTACCGAGCGCTCGCCGACGAGACAGTGGAGTCGGTTCCGAGCATTCGGGACGTCTTCGTCGATGGTTCGTGCGGTTCGAGCGGGTCGCACAGTCCGTTGGCTGCCGTCGTCGGTGCGCCACGGGAGTTTCCACGTGCGTCCGCCGCGGATGTCGCAGTGCTGTTGGTGTCCGGCGGAACGACCGGTCTGCCGAAGTTGATTCCGCGTACCCACAACGACTACGAGTTCAACGCACGGGCGAGCGCCGACGTCTGTGAATTGACGGCCGAGGACGTGTATCTCGCCGTTCTCCCCGCTGCTCACAACTTTCCACTGGCGTGTCCTGGTCTGCTCGGTGCGCTCGGCGTCGGTGCGACGGTGGTGTTTTCCCGTAGCGCCAGCCCCGATCAGGTGTTCGCGCTGATCGACAAGTATCGCGTCACGGTGACCGCACTCGTGCCGACGCTGACGCATCTGTGGTGCGAGGCCACCGAATGGGAGGAGGCGGACCTGTCCAGTCTGCGGTTGTTGCAGGTCGGTGGAGCGAAGTTGACGCCCGAGGTCGCCAAGCTCGTCGAGCCGGCCCTCGGGTGCCGGTTGCAGCAGGTGTTCGGGATGGCCGAGGGGCTGTTGAACTACACGCGGGCAGGCGACGGACCGGACGTGGTGATCGGCACCCAAGGGCGTCCGTTGTCCGAGTTCGACGAGATCAGAATCGTCGACGCCGACGGGAACGACGTCCCGGCAGGCGACGTGGGCGAGCTGCTCACCCGCGGTCCGTACACCATCAACGGTTACTACGCTGCGGCAGAGCACAATACGACGGCCATCACCCCCGACGGCTTCTACCGCAGCGGAGACCAGGTTCGCGCGCTGCCGTCAGGACACCTGGTCGTCACCGGTCGGATCAAGGACGTCATCACCCGAAACGGTGAGAACGTCGCGGCGGACGAGCTGGAGGATCTGTTGCTCACGCACCACGGAATAGCCCGAGTAGCGGTGATAGGCGTACCCGATCCCGCTGTGGGCGAGAGTATCTGCGCTGTGATCGTGCCGAACGGCAGCTCTCGGAACGACAGCGTTCCGACCGTGGCCGAGGTGCGGGCATTCCTGACCGACGCAGGCTGCGCCGGGTTCAAGCTACCCGACCGGGTGGTGGCACGAACGTCGCTTCCCGTCACGGCAATCGGCAAAGTGGACAAGGCGTTGCTCGTCAGGCAGTCGGCCGAGCGGCAGGCGAGTCGATGAACCCGGTGGATCTCGACGACGTCAAGCGTCGACTGCTGCAGGATCGGCTCCGGCGCGCCCGGGGCGGCGAGACCGTCGAGGTCGAGCGCGGTCCTCTCGCGAACCTCGAATCGTCCGAATTCGACTCGCTGAAAGCCCGATTCGGATCCATCGACGATGTGTGGCCGCTATCTGCGCTGCAGCTCGGGTTGGTGTATCAGGTCGGCGTCGACGCACACGCCGCCGGGCTCTACACCGTCCGCACCGTCGTCGAGGTCGATCGGGTTCTGGACGGTGACAAGGTCCGGCGCGCTCTGCAATCGGTGGTCGACACCACCGCGGCGCTGCGCACGGCGTTCGTCACCCCTGAGGGCGAGGGGCCGGTCCAAGTGGTCTTGTCCTTCGTCCAGGCACCACTGACGGTGATCGACCTGGGTGGCTGCTCGGCGAACGAGGTGGACGCGGCGTGGAACCGGGTACTCGCGCAAGACCGGGATCGGGCATTCGACATCGACGTACCCCCACTGTTCAGGCTGACTCTCGTACACCTGCCCGGCGGCGTCGACCGTCTGCTGACGACCTACTGGTTCGGCTGTTTCGACGGCGGTTCCTCCGCGTTGCTTGTCTCTCGTGTTCTCGAGCTGCACGACGGCGCAGACACGCACGTCGATCACGGCTATCGGGAGTACCTGCGCTGGTTGATCTCTCGCGACCGCTCCGAATCCGAGCAGGCATGGCAACGCTGGTTCGCCGATGTCGACAGCCCTACACTCGTGGCCGGCGCGGCCGATGGCGAGGACGAGCCCCCTCGGCGAATCGAACGCAGGCTCTCGGCGGCGGCGTCGGGCCGACTCGACAGCATTGCCCGCGAGTCCGGCTCGACACTGTTCACGGTGCTCGCTGCCGCCTGGGCAAGCGTGCTGATGCGCGTATCCGGTCGATCCGACGTGGTCTTCGGCACCGCCGTCGCGGGCCGACCGATGGAGGTGCCGGGATCCGAGCGCGCGATCGGAGCGTTCATCAGCACCGTGCCGATTCGAGTCACGGCGCAGGGATCGGATACAGCCGCGAACATCGCTGCGCGGGTGCAGGATCAGCGACTGGATCTGATGCCGCACGACACGCTCGGCCTGGGCGGTATCCAGAAGGCGATCGGTGCGGGTGCGCTGTTCGACACCCTGCTGGTGCTGCGCAACGCAGCCGGTCCCGCAGCCGATGCGGCCGGCGCGCCGAAGCGGCAGGTGCGGCACATCTCGACCGTCGACGGGTCGGAGTTCCCGGTGTCGATTGCCGTCGACCCCGGGATGGAACTGAACCTGTCGGTGACCTACCTGCCGACGTCGGTGGACGACGAGAGGGCGAGCTACCTGCTCGATTCTTTCGAGGACGCCTTGAATACCGTTGCCGAGCGATCCGATCTGCCGATCTCACGGTGGCCTGCACCGGCCACCGAATCGGCGAGCATCGCAGACAACGGTTTCGGTGACAGGCTGGAGCGGCTGCGCGATTCCACGATCGCCGAGTTGCTCGCAGACCGCGCCGCGGCCGTCCCCGAGACGACGGCGCTGGTGTTCGGAGACGAACGAGTGACGTTTGGAGAACTGGACTCTCGGGTCAGTGCATGTGCGGGTGCTCTGCTGCGCCGCGGTGCCGGTCCGGAGCGTATCGTCGCCCTCGCGCTCCCGCGGTCGATAGAGATGGTGGTGGCGTTGTTCGCGGTACTGCGCACCGGTTCGGCGTACCTCCCTCTCGAACTGGACTACCCGAACGATCGACTCGACGTCATGTTGGCGGATGCGAAGCCGGCGATCCTGTTGACGACCACCGAAACGCAGTCGCGTGGACTGACGACCGACGCCGCCGTGATGGTCGTCGACGATCCCTCGGTAGCAACGGAATTGTCGATCCGCGTCGACCCCTCGCAGTTCGCCCACGGTCCGTTCGCACCCGGTATACCCGGTCGCCTCGAGCACCCGGCTTACGTCATCTACACCTCGGGCTCGACCGGCACGCCCAAAGGCGTCGTCACCCCGTATCGGGGATTGACGAACATGCAGATCAACCACCGAGACGAGATCTTCGTCCCCACCATCGCCGCGGCCGGGGGTCGGACGCTGCGGATCGCGCACACCGTCTCGTTCTCCTTCGACATGTCGTGGGAAGAGCTGCTGTGGCTCGTCGAAGGCCACGAGGTGCATGTCTGTGACGAGGAATTGCGCCGCGACGGTGAGGCATTGGCGCGATACTGCGAGCAGAACCTGATCGACGTGGTGAACGTGACGCCCACGTATGCCGGGCACCTGCTGGATCTGGGACTGCTGAACGAGCACGACGGGCATCGGATTCCACTGGTCCTCCTCGGCGGGGAGGCAGTTCCCGATTCGTTGTGGCAGCAACTGGGAGACGTTGGATACAACCTGTACGGCCCCACCGAGTACACGATCAACGCGCTCGGTGCCGGCACGCGGCAGAGCAACAGCCCGTCGATCGGTGGGCCGATCCTCGGTACCCGCGCGTATGTTCTGGACCAGTGGCTGCGACCGGTTCCAGTGGGATCCGTGGGTGAGCTGCACTTGTCCGGTGTGGGACTGGCCCGCGGCTATTTGCACCGATACGGCCAGACGGCCACCAGATTCGTCGCGGATCCGTGGGCACCGGGTGAGCGAATGTACCGGACCGGCGATCTGGTTCGGATCAGGCCAGACGGCCTGTTCGACTATCTGGGCCGTGCCGACGACCAGGTGAAGATCCGTGGCTATCGAGTCGAGGCAGCAGAAGTCGAACGGGCAGTGGCGAACTGCGATGCGGTTGCCGGCGCGGTGGTTCGGGCTGTGGAGATCGGCGCGGGTACTCGTGCGCTCGCGGCGTACGTGGTTCCCACAGACGGCGTAGCGTCCGAGGACCGTTCCGCGTTGTTCGGATCGATTCGAGACGAGTTGGCGGCAGTGTTGCCGGAGTACATGGTTCCCACGTTGTTCGCTGCGCTGGAGCGTATTCCGATGACCATCAACGGCAAGCTCGATGTACGGGCTCTCCCGGCTGTCGATGCGGCAGGAGGCGGTACGTTCGTGCCGCCGCGCACTCCCGTGGAGACGATGCTGTGCGAGATCGTCGAAGCGGTTCTCGGGGTCACCCGGGTTGGCATCGACGACGACTTCTTTGCCCTCGGTGGCGACAGCATCACCTCACTCGCCGTGGCGTCGCGGGCGCGCAAGGCGTCCATCCCGCTGGCACCGCGCGAGGTGATGCGAAAACGAACGGTGCGGATGTTCGGGGCGGAGCTCGTCACCGAGGACACCGCCCGACCCTCGGTATCTGCCGAGGCGGCCACCGTGGATCTGTCCCAGGACGAGCTCGACGAATTCGAAAGCAGTATGTGAGTGACGAACACGACGGCCGAGACCGCGGCAACACCGCAATCCAAGATCGCTGCGGTTCTGCCGCTCACGGCGCTGCAGGTCGGTATGTATCTGCAGTCGAGTCTTGCTGCAGCGAAACTGGATCCGTATCTCTCGCAGACGGTGTTGGACCTGGCCGCCCCGGTTCGAGTCGACCGCCTCACTCGAGCTCTCGAGCACCTACTCGAGCGCCATCCGAACATCAAGGCGTTACTGCGCCAGCGCCGCAACGGTGATCTGGTGTGGGTGGTTCCGCGCGCATCGACACCGGAGCTGACAGCTGTCGAAGGTGACTGGAACGATCATCTCGGCCGCGACAGGGCCGCCGCATTTGCGTTCTTCGACGGGCCGTTGATTAGGTTCGCGTATTCGACCGGCCCTCGGCCGCCGCGGGTACTGATCACCTACCATCACGCCCTGATGGACGGATGGTCCGAGGCCATCTTCGTTCGAGAGCTCATCGCTCTCTACGAGGGCGGGGAGTCGGCTGCGTTGCCGCCGGCACCCGACTACCGAAATTACCTTGCCTGGACGGCAGGTCAGGACCGCGACGCGGCCAGGGCGCACTGGGCGGATCACCTCGACGGCTTCGAGCGCCCCACGCTGATCGCCGGCGATGCACCGCAATCGAATTCGTGCTCTCGTATCGATCTCGACATCGACGAGGCGCTGGCACGACGCGTGGCGAACTACGCGCGCAGCCGCGGTGCGACGACGAACGTGGTGGTGCAGGTTGCCTGGGCGTCGATGCTCGCGGCTCGGACCGGAGCAGGCGACGTGGCGTTCGGAATGGCGGCATCCCTGAGGCCGTTCGATCTCGACGGTGCGGAGGCGATGGTCGGTCTGTTGCTCAACACCGTGCCTGTTCGGATTCGATTCGGTACGAGCGAGTCCGTCGCCGATGTGGTCGATCGCCTGCAGACAGATCACCTCGACCTGGAGGAGCATCGATTTCTGGGACTGTCCGAGATCGCCGGAACCGTTGGATGCAGTGAGCTTTTCGACACGATCGTCGTGTATCAGAACTACCCGGCACTGCCTTCCGAAGCGAGCGCGGTCGTTGACGAGGTCACGGTACTGGGCGCTCACATGAGTTTCCCGATGGCTCTGATCGTCGGTCCCGACCCTGCTCTGTGGGCATTCGTGCTGCACGACGACGCAGCCGTCGATCATCGTTCGGCCACGTTGTGCGCCGAGGCTTTCGTCGAGATGCTCGTCCGGATGACGAGCCGTCCGGACGTCGATGTGCCGCAGCTTCTCTCGGCCCCCGACGGCCAGGGATACAGTGTGGGTCCGGACCGGGCAGCGCCGACGCTGGAGATGGCCCTCGCCGACAGGTTTGCGCAGTCGAGCGAGAGCATCGCGTTGACGGTCGGCGATGTGGCGATCACGTACGCCGAACTCCGATCCCGGGTGGCCGAGGTGTCGACCCGGCTACGCAGCTGGGGTATCGGGACCGAGAGCCGCGTCGCTATCTCTCTCGGCAGGGGCATCGATATGGTGGCGGCGCTGCTGGCGACCCTCGACGTGGGTGCGGTGTTCGTACCCATAGACATTCGCTACCCGCGTGAGCGCATCGACTACGTGCTCGCAGACTCTCGCCACGACATTCTGTTGGTCGACGACGCCACCCCCACGGCGCTGACCGCTCTCGAGACCGCGAAGAGAATCGATTCGAGCTCGACTACCGAGGTGGTGGAAGAACCCTTCGCCCGGAGCATCCCAGGTGACTGCGGGGCCTATCTGGTGTACACCTCGGGTTCGACCGGTATGCCCAAGGGAGTGCTCGGAACCAGAAGCGCGCTGGCCAATCGTCTGCACTGGGCGACACTGTACTGGGGCGGTCCCACGAGCCGGATTGCCAAGAGCTCACTGTCGTTCATCGACGGAGCAACCGAACTGCTGACCGGAATTCTCGCGGGCCAACGCCTGGTGTTGGCGCAGGATCACGAGTATGCCGATGCGAGGGCATTGGTCGAGCTCGTCGTTCGATCCGGGGCCGAGCAGATCACCGCCGTCGGGTCACTCACCGCGGCATTTGCGACGACCTCGCCGCAGGAATGCTGTTCGCTGACCAGTTGGATTCTCAGCGGAGAGCCGTTGACCGGCAACACGATCGATGCGATCCGACGCGCCACCCCCGATGCGTCGGTGCACAACTCCTACGGTTCCTCCGAGGTGGCTGGCGACGTTGCCGTGCACAGGGTCGCAGGCGACCCGGCCGTCATCGGAACGGCGGTGGACAACACGGTCCTCGGCGTGCTCGACGACCGACTGCTACCCCTGAGAACAGGGATCGGCGGCGAACTCTACGTCTCGGGGGTGCAGCTCGCCCGTGGATATTTCGGTAGACCGGCCGAGACCGCCGCACGGTTCGTTGCAGACCCGGGCGGGGACGGCGGCCGGATGTACCGCACCGGTGACCGCGCCCGCATCCTCGACGACGGTGCGCTCGAATTCCTGGGACGTGCCGACCGGCAGGTCAAGGTCCGGGGCCATCGCGTCGAGCTGGGGGAGGTCGAAAACCTCACTGTCGATATCGAATCCGTGGATGCGTGTGCAGTGGTCGCAGTGACCGACCATGCGGGCGCAACCGTGCTCGTTGCTTACGCGACCCCCGGCAGTGTCGATACAGCCGCAGTACGCGACGTCCTGCGCGGGCGGGTGCCCGAGTATCTGGTGCCGGCGTTCTGGGTGGCGATCGACCGCCTACCGAGTACTCCCAACGGCAAAACGGACCGGGTGGCTCTGACGCAGCGCGGGATTCCCGAGAACGGACCGAGCCGGTCACGAGCAGCTGCCACCGACGACGAGCGTTGCCTCGTCGACCTTTTCGCCGATGCGACTCGTGTGGGTGCCGAGTCGATCGGGGTCGACGACGACTTCTTCGCGTTGGGCGGCGACAGCATCACCGCCATCACCATGGTTCATCACGCACGGGGTGCCGGATTGGTGATCACGACCGCCGACGTCTTCGAGTGCCGCACAGTCGCTGGACTGGTCGACCGAGCTCGGAACGCCGAAACAGCAAGCGCTGCAATAGAACCCAAGATCATTGCGCCGCTACTGGACGCACAGGACCTGACCGAGTTGCGCACACTCGGTATCGATACCGAGCAGGCACGTCCGGCAACTCCGCTGCAGCAAGGGCTGGCATTCCAGTCGGTCGCTGCAGGAGACGGACTGGAGGAAATCTACGTCATCGCCACCGAGTTCGAGGTACGAGGCGAGCTACACATCGGAAGACTCGAGGACGCGCTCGACGCATTGTCCGAGCGCCACCCGGCTCTGCGCTCACGCTTTCTCACCCTGAATTCCGGGATCACCGTCGCGGTCCGCGACACGGAACGAGTGCACGTGCGCAGGCACACGGTCGAGGATCCGGCTTCTGCCGAGGCGCGCGCCCTGGTCGAGGAGGATCGACGCACCTTCGACATCGAGCACGGACCTCTCGTGCGAGTTCTGTTGCTGGACTGCGGGGAACAGCGACACCGCGTGGTGCTGACCGTGCACCATCTTCTCGTCGACGGGTGGTCGATGGGGACCGTCGGGACCGAGTTGTTCATGCTCTACCGTGGCCGGGATCTACCGGCTCCGGCGTCGTTCGACGACTATCTTCGATGGCTGTCGCGGCGGGACGGCTCGTCGATCGATGTATGGCGTCGAGCGCTCGGTGCCGACGTGGTGCCGACAATCCTGGCCCCGACCGCGTCGCCGTCCGAGGAGCGATCCGAGGCCCGAGAAATCGAGATGCGGTGGGCTGTGCAGGACACAGCACGCCTGACCGCCTCTGCTCGTCGTCGATCGGTGACGGTGAGCGAATTGATCAATGCGGCATGGGCCGTGGTGCTCTCGGCGTTCACCGATTCCGGATCGGTGGTGTTCGGATCCACTGTGTCGGGACGCCCGACCGACCTGGACCGCGTCGGCGACATGGTCGGGCTGTTCATCAATACCATCCCGGTGCGCGTCGACATCGGGCCTGACGCCACCGTGTCGTCGGTTCTCGCGGGCCTCCGGGATTTCTCCGTCGCCGTGGCCGCACATCATCACGTCGGTCTCGCAGACGTCCAGAAGGCCCTCGGAGTGGGAACGCTGTTCGACACCCTCGTGGTGTTCGAGAACTTCGCTGCCGCCGATACCTCCGGTGTCGATACCGAGGACTTCTCGGTCTCGGTCGCCGGGTTCCACACGGTGACGCACTACCCACTGACGTTGACGGTGTTTCCGGGCGAGGAACTGCGGTTGGTGGTGGAATATCGAAGCGACGCAGTATCGGTCGAGCGTGCACGGGCGGTGGCGTCGGCCATGACGGCGGTGCTTCGGACGTTTGCCGAGGCGGGGGATCCACTCATTGCGTCGGTGCCCCTCGTGGACGAGGCAACGGCGCACCGGCTCACCGCCGAGCAGGCGGGCATCGCGCGCAGATATCCGTCCGAAACGTTGGTCGAACTCTTTTCCGAGCAGGTGGCGCTGCAGCCCGACGCGATCGCCGTTCAGGACGCCGCCACGGCATTGACGTTCGCCGAGTTGGACTGCTTGTCCAACAGAACGGCACGGTGGCTCATCGATGCAGGCGTGGGTGCCGAGGACCTCGTGGCCGTCGTGGCCCCGCGCACGGTGATCACGATGGCGGCAATCCTCGGCGTGATGAAGTCCGGGGCCGCATATCTGCCGATCGATCCGAACTGGCCGGCCGACCGCACCAGCCAGATTCTCGACGACGCACAGCCGGTGGTCACGGTGACCGCGGAATCCGTTGCATCGCTTGCTGCTTCAGCCACTGATTCGGTAGGCATCACCGATGCCGAACGGCGGGCACCGTTGCATCCCGACCACCCCGTGTATTCGATCTACACCTCGGGCACGACAGGTGTGCCCAAGGGCGTTCTGGTCCCACACCGTGGCCTGACGAACCTGTACCACTCGCATCGCGAGAACGTGCACGAGCCGGCTGCCCGACGCGCGGGTAAGTCGACTCTGAACGTGGCGCACGCGTGGTCGATGGCCTTCGACGCGTCCTGGCAGCCGCAGCTGTGGCTGTTCGGCGGCCACACAGTGCATCTGATCGATCCCGAGACAGTTCTCGATCCGGTGGAACTGACTGCACGGTTGACTGCGCTGTCGGCAGACTTCATCGAGGTCGTGCCGTCGTTGCTCGAGCAGATGCTGAGATCGGGTTCGATCGACACACTCTCGACGGTCGGGGTCGGGGGAGAAGCGGTGTCCGCCGAGCTGTGGAATCGGTTGCGTAGCAGGCAGACACTGGTGGCGTACAACTTCTACGGGCCGACCGAAGCGACGGTCGATTCGGTGTACACCTCCACCGAACTGTCGAGTGATCCGGTGATAGGCCGGCCGGTGACCAACATGCAGGCCTATGTGCTGGACAGAAGTCTGCGACTGGTGCCGCCCGGCGTGTTCGGCGAGCTCTACCTCGCCGGGCCCGGCGTCGTGCGGGGATACCGGAATGCGCCGGGGCGCACGGCACACCGATTCGTTGCCGATCCCTTCGCGGCAGACGGGACGCGGCTGTACCGGACCGGGGACCTCGTCGCGTGGACCGAGAACGGCACACTGCGGTACGGGGGCCGCTCGGACGATCAGGTGAAAATTCGCGGTCACCGCGTCGAAGTGGGCGAGGTCGAGGTCCGGCTGCGCGAGTTCGACGCCGTGGCCGACGCGCGGGTGGTGGTGCGTGGATCCGAGAACGGGAATGCCGTGCTCGCCGGCTATGTGGTGGCGGAACAGGGACATTCGCTGGATCCGAATGTCGTTCGTGCTCGCCTGCGCGGTCTGCTGCCGTCGTACATGGTGCCGGCGTCGCTGACGGTGCTCGATGCGTTTCCCGTCCTACCGAACGGCAAGCTCGATGCTTCTGCATTGCCCGAACCCGAGCTCGCGACGCGCTCGGGGCGTCCCCCGAATTCCGATGCGGAGCGGCAGATCGCCGCGGCCGCAGCCGCGGTGTTGCACGTGACCGAGGTCGGTGCCGACGACGATTTCTTCGACCTGGGCGGAGACAGCATCATGGCGATGGAGCTGGCCGCGAGGCTCCGGTCGGCAGGCCTCACGGTGTCGCCGCGGCACATCGTGTCACTCCGAACACCGGAAGGCATTGCAGAAAAGCTCGTTTCGACAGGGTCGCAGCCAGAAGTCGTCACGATCGATCCGTACGGAACCGTGCCGTTGACACCCATAGTGCGGTGGATGGACGCACTCGACGGGCCCATCGACGAGATCTCGCAGGCGGTGTTGCTGGAGGCTCCGGCGTCGCTCACCCAAGGCTCGCTGACGGAGCTGGTCTCGCTGTTGACCGACCGGCATCCGATTCTGAACTCGCGCTTCGAACGCAACCCTGGCTCCGAGTCGATCTTCACGGTGTTGCCGGACGGTGCCGACGTGCGTCCGTGGATTCGCATCTTCGATGTCGACGGACTGACCGAGTCCGAGTTGGCCGACCGTGTCGGTGTCGAATCACGAGCTGCGCGTGCCCGATTGAGCCCGGCCGACGCGAGGATGGTCGACATCGTGTGGCTGCGACACCGAACCGACCCCGAATCGTCCGGTGAGCTGCTGATCACGTTGCATCATCTCGTGGTCGACGGCGTGAGCTGGCGGATCTTGTTGCCCGATCTGGTCGCTCTGTGGAAGCAGACAGCCACCGAGCGAAGCCCGATCGGTCCGTCGATGCGGCAGTGGGCGCACGAGGTGCTCGCTCTCGCAACCGCACCTCGGGTTCTCGCCGACCTCGACTACTGGGCGAGCGTCGGCGACGGAGCGACATCGATCCCTCCGACGCGTCCGCTCGACCCGGCGGTCGATACGGGGGCCCGCGTGCGCACAGTCGACTTCGTGCTGCGGGAGGACGAGAGCGCGCACCTGTTGTCGGCCGCCACGGTTCGCCTCGGCGTCTCCGTCGAACACCTGTTGTTGGCCACATTCGCTGCTGCGACGGCGGAGTGGATCGACAGCGCAGCAACGGGTCCGCAGTCGTTCGTCGTCGACGTGGAGGGGCACGGACGGTCGGGAATCGCCTCCGATCGTGTGGATGGTTCGTCGGTGGTCGGCTGGCTCACGGCAGTGTTCCCGCTGCGCATCACCGCGCAGAGTGGGGATCACCGCACACTGATCGCGCACGAGGCGAATCCCGCTGCTGCAGAAACTGTTCTGCATGAATTAGCAGAATCGGCCAAGGCGTCGAGGGAGTCCGTGCCGGGGGATGGATCCACCTACGGAATGCTGCGGTGGATGGGCGGCGAGGCCGAAGACGTGCTGCATGGAAGTCTGGATGCAGCAATCGAATTCAACTACCTCGGTCGTTTCGATGCGGCGGCCGGCGGGCCGTTCGGTGCCAGCCGGTTACGCAGCAGTCTCGATTCGACCCCCGGTGTGAACACCCCCTGCAGCTATGCGCTGATCGTGGACAGCTACATCCACGACGAGCATGGCTCGTCGGTACTGGGGGTGACGATGACCTGGCCCGAGGAGGTGCTCGACAGAGTCGAGGAACTCGCGAAGCTCTGGCATGAGGCGTTGTCGGCAACGCGTCGAATTCTCGACACCGCGACAAGCTAGTGAGGCAAGCATTACCTCATTAGTGTTACCTTGTCAGTCGCCTCACCCGGTCGGGTGTGGGACGCCGTAGTGCGTGGTCGAGTCGAGAGGTACCGAGCAACGATGAAGGTTCGTACGAAGTGGATGAGGAGCGCCGCGTCGATTGCGCTCGCCGGAGGGCTCACCATCGCTCTCGCCGCCGGCTGCAGCAGTACCGAGGAAGCGCCTGCAACCGAGTCCACCACCGCCGCGCAGGAATCTGCATTTCCGGTCACCATCGATTCCGCACTCGGATCCGCGACCATTCCCGAGGCTCCGAAGCGGATCGCCACCTGGGGTTGGTCCAACCAGGACGCCATTCTCGCCCTCGGTGTCGTGCCCGTCGCCATGCCGACCTTCGACGGCGCACAGTACGGAGCGGACGACCGCGGCATCTTGCAGTGGGACGCCACGGCGCTCGCCGACCTCGGCGGCGAGACCCCCACGCTGCTCTCCGGCGACGGAACCGGAGCGGTACCCGTCGAGCAGTTCGCCGCTGCCGCCCCCGATCTGATCTTCGCCCCGTACTCGGGATTGACCCAGGACGAGTTCGACAAGCTCTCCGACATCGCACCGGTCGTCGCGTACCCGGACGAGCAGTGGACGACATCCTGGGAAGACCAGCTCACCATCGCGGGCAAGGCCCTCGGCAAGGAGAAGGAGGCCGCAGATCTGGTGGCCGGAGTCGAGAGCTCCATCTCCGACGCGGCCGCGAAGTACCCGGCGCTGCAGGGCAAGACGGTCACGATCGCGCTTCCCAACGCGCCCGGCACGTTCGCCGTCAGCAAGGACGACGACGTCCGTGTCGAGTTCCTCGAACAGCTCGGGCTGGTGAACGAACCCACCATCCAAGAGGCCGACCCGGCCAAGGATCCCGAGGCCGTGTACTTCGAGCTCAGTCTCGAGCAGGCCTCTCTGCTGACGTCGGATGTGTTGTTCGTCGTCGCCTACGACAAGGAATCGCTCGGCGGCTTCCTGGTCGAACCGGCTGTGGCCTCGCAGCCCGTGCTGGCGCAGGGTCGTACCGCGTCGACCGAAAGTCTCAGTGCCGACAAGAACTTCGCGTTCGGTGGTCTGACGGTGCTGACCATTCCGTACATCCTCGACGACGTGGCATCGGCGCTGAACACCGCCGCCGAGAACGTCCAGGGCTGATCCGAGCGCAGGCCCACCCGACGCACCACACATCTGCATTTTCGCGAAGGAGCGTGTTTCACCGTGGCAAGGTCTCATCGACTTCAGGTCGTCTTTCCCGAAGTCATCCGAACGGCCTCGGTGATCGAGACACGGCAACTCAGTTCGGGAATGCGCAGGATCGTGTTGGGTGGGCCGCAGCTGCGGGACTTCTCGCGAGACGGATTCGACTTTCCGGCGCTGCGTAGCGAGGGATTCGACGACTTCGTCCGCTTGTTCTTCCCGCTCGACGACCACGGCACGATGGCTCTACCGGTGCAACACGAGCGCACGGTGGAGTGGCCGCGGGAGCCGCGGCCGCTGACTCGCAACTACACCGTGCGCAGCGTCGATGCCGAGACTGCCGAACTGACTCTCGATTTCGTCACCCACGACACCGGGATCGCGTCGACGTGGGGGCGTCGCTGCGCCGTGGGTGATTCCATCCCACTGCTCGGTCCGGTGCGCTCGGGTCACGCACCCGCCGAGGTGGATTGGGTGCTGCTCGTCGGCGACGAGACCGCGTTGCCGGCCATCGCGCGCTATCTCGACGAAGCCGGAGCCGGTGAGCGAATCCGGGTCGTCGTCGAGGTGGCCGACGCCGAGCGAGAACTACCGCTGCCGACGGCCGCCGACGCCGAGATCACCTGGGTCCACCGCGACGGCGCGGTTGCAGGCACCGGAGACCTGCTGGAAACAGCCGTGCGTAGTGCGCCCTGGTGGGAGGGAACCGTGTTCGCCTGGGTAGCAGGCGAATCCACAACACTCAAAGGAATCAGGCGATACCTGCGCGAGGATCGCGCCATGCCGCCGGAGATGGTCGAGGTCACCGGCTACTGGCGTCGCGCAGAGGTTCTCACCCGCGCGGACGATCCGGAAGTTCCCGATCTGAACGCCAGCGAATCCGAGCCGTTCGACAGGCTCGCCGAACGAGCGGAGATGTTCTCCCCCTTCGCGATCAGGGCCGCCAACACGTTGCGCATCCCGTTGCATGTCTCCCGCGGCATACGCACCGTCGACGAACTGGCCACGGCCACGGGCACCGATACGCGAGCCTTGGCAAAATTCGTCCGCTACCTGCGGGCCGTCGACGTGCTCACCGAGGATTCGGACGGTGGTGTGATCCTGGCCGATATCGGTGAAGCCATGCTCGGTGACGACTGGATTTCGCACTGGCTGGATTTCGACGGCATCGAGGCGCGAGTGGAATTGTCCATCACCGGACTCGTCGAGAGCCTGCGCACCGGCGCTGCCAGCGCGAGCCTGCTGACCGGCAAGACGTTGAGCGAGGACCTCGCCGGCTCGCCTCGGCTGACGGAATTGCACCACAACCACATTGCAGACGAGGCTGCATTCCTGGGTCCTGCTCTGGTACAGGATTATTCGTTCGACGGCGTGGCGACGTTGGCGGTGACCGGTGCCGCATCCGGGGTGGTGCTCGGCTCGATCCTGACCGGGCACGACGCGATGTCGGCAACCGTTCTCGGATTACCCAGCGAACTCGACCTCGTCCGACGCGATCTGCAGAAGTGGCCGGAACTGCACGGACAGGTGACCGAATGCGCTCAGAGTGTCGTGTCCGAACCGCGCACCAACCCCACGGGTGGGTTCGACGCATACCTGTTGCTCGAGGTCACCGGCCACTACAGCGACGACGATCTGGCGTTGCTGCTGGCGAGCGCGGCAGGAGGCCTGTCCGAGAGCGGGAAACTGATTGTGGTGGAACGCCTGTCGGACGATGGAGCGATCAACGAGGATCAGGCCGAGTTCGATCTGTTGATGCTCTGTATGCATGGCAGTGGAGTGCGAACCAGAGCCGAGTTCGAAGCGGTCGCAACCGCAGCAGGCCTGGCGGTGACCGCGTCTCGTCTCGTCGGTTGGGGTATCGCGGTCCTCGACCTGCAGCGTGCGCCCGAAGCCGTTGTGCGCCAGGGCCAGTTAGGTTAGCGTTGCCTATCGAAGGCGCGCAGCAATGCCTCGAGCATGTCGGTTGCGCGCGATGCGCGGTCTTGGGACCGAATCACCGTCAGGAGTGCACACACAATGACCGTTGTCGAAGAAACGGCGTCGGGCACGGCCGAGGCGACCATCCTGCAGCACGGATTGCAGACGGTGGTCACATTGGCCGAGTCCGGCTTGTTCGACGAGTACGTCGTGTACGAGGACAGAGGACGCTGGGTGTTCGCGGGCGGCGTGGTCGCTCGCATCGTCCTGCAACCGGATGTCGTCACGACCACGTGGGGGAGCGGCGAGCCGACGGTGCGTCGGTGGTCCGGTAATCCGTCGACGGCGTTGCGTGAGGCCTGCGACGGTCTGACCCGAGAATCCTGGAACGCGTACGGTTTTGTCGGATTCGGGTTCGCGGCGCACCTGCACGGTGTGACGGGCTCGTGCGACTCCGACGAGGTGCTCGGCCATCTGGTCGTGCCCCGCGTCGAGGTCCGATTCGGTGCCGACCACCACGACGTCGAGGTGACCGGGAGCGAGAAGGACCGCGCCGATGTGCTGGCCGTACTCGCGGCCGCCTCCGCCGAGGAGTCGCCGACAGTGCATTCGCTCGATGTCGGCGGCGATCTCGACGACTATCGCGGTCGGGTACGGCAGGCCGTCACGGAAATTCACCGCGGTGACTACGCCAAGGTCATTCTCTCTCGCACGGTGCGCATTCCGTTCGATCTGGACATGCCGGGCACCTACCGGGCCGGGCGAGCAGCGAACACCCCGGCTCGCTCGTTTCTGCTGCACCTGGGCGACCTGCGCGCAGCCGGTTTCAGCCCGGAGTTGGTGGCCTCCGTCGACGCGCACGGCGTAGTCACCACCGAACCGCTGGCCGGCACGCGGGCCTTCGGTCTCGGCTCCGAGGCCGACTCCGCCGCGAAGACCGATCTCGAGCAGGATCCCAAGGAGATCACCGAACACGCTGTTTCCGTTCGTACCTCGTTCGAGGAGCTCGAATCCATCGCGCGCCCAGGGTCGACCGCGGTCTCGGACTTCATGAGCGTGCGCGAGCGCGGAAGCGTCCAACACCTCGCCTCGACCGTGCGGGCACGCCTGCGTGAGGACCTGTCCTGCTGGGACGCCTTCGGGGCGCTGTTCCCGGCCGTCACGGCGTCGGGAATTCCCAAACGAGAGGCCATCGAGGCGATCGGGAGGCTCGACGACCCGCCCCGTGGTCTGTACTCGGGTGCCGTCGTGAAGGCATCGTCGACGGGGGAACTCGAAGCGGCGCTGGTGCTTCGAGCCGTCTACGAGCAACGCGGATCGGCGTGGCTGCGTGCCGGCGCCGGCATCGTCGGCCAGTCGACACCCGATCGCGAATTCGACGAAACCTGCGAGAAGCTCGCCAGCGTTGCCCCATATCTCGTCCGCAAGAAGGAGGAAGACGCCTGATGCACCGCACCATGTTGGGTGGAAAGATCCACCGCGCCACAGTCACTCATGCCGATCTGCACTACGTGGGCTCGATCACTATCGACTCCACTCTGATGCACGCTGCCGATCTGATCGAGGGTGAACAGGTCCATGTCGTCGACATCACCAACGGAGCGCGCCTGGTGACGTACGTGATCGAAGGGCACCCCGGGTCCGGCGTCATCGGGATCAACGGTGCCGCAGCGCATCTGGTGTCCCCGGGCGACCTGGTGATCATCATGTCGTTCCGGCAGGTGGAAGATTCGGAGCTGTCGGCGCACAGTCCCTCGGTGGTGCACGTCGACTCTGCCAACGAGATCGTGGCCCTCGGCGTCGACCCGTCCGAGCCGGTTCCGGGCGCTCTCGATCAGATGTCGGGGGCGAGCGTTCGATGACCTCGCACGAGAACTACGACATCGTCGGAGTCGGATTCGGGCCGTCCAATCTCGGTCTGGCCATCGCGATCGAGGAACACAACCGAACGTGCGCGCCGGCCGAGCGGCTGACCTCGTGCTTCATCGAGTCCAAGGACGAGTTCGCCTGGCATCCCGGAATGTTGTTGCCGGGGACGACGATGCAGATCTCGTTCCTCAAGGACCTCGCTACCCAGCGCAACGCCAGCAGCGAGTACACGTTTCTGGCCTACCTGTCCGAGCAGGGCAGGCTCAATCACTTCATCAATCTGCAGACGTTCTTCCCGAGCCGGCTCGAATTCCACGACTACCTGTCGTGGGCCGCAGGCAAGGTCGACGCGACGGTGCACTACGGCACCCGAGCGGTCGATATCGTCGACACCGGTGACGGTTTCGGCGTCCGCACCGAGGGCCGACGAAGCGGCACCGTGCGAGGTCGAAACATTGTGCTGGCCGGCGGTTTGACAGCCACCCTGCCCGATGGGGTGACCGCGTCGGCGCGGCAGTTCCACAATCACGACCTACTCGGGCACTTGGGCCGACTGCCGTCGCGGACGCATCGCACGTTCGTCGTCGTCGGTGCCGGGCAGAGCGCTGCCGAGGTGGTGGACTACCTGCACTCGACCTACCGCGATTCCTCGGTGCACGCGGTGCTCCGCAAGTACGGGTACAGCCCGGCCGACGACAGCCCCTACGCCAATCGCATCTTCGATCCGACGGCCGTGGACGACTTCTATTCGTCGTCGCACACGCTGCGTGATCAGTTGCTGCAGTACCACCGCGGCACGAACTATTCCGCGGTCGATCTGCCGCTGATCGAAGAGCTGTACGCGCGTGAGTACGCCGAACGGGTCAGCGGGGAGCGCAGGCTGTTCGTGCACGGAGCATCTCGATTGGTCGGCGCCGTCGAGGAGCCGTCCGGCATTCGGGCTGCCGTCGAGCACGGCCCTACTGGGCTGACCGAGGACGTACTGTGCGACGCTGTCGTCTATGCCACCGGCTTCACGTCCCTCGATCTCCCCGAGATCCTCGGTCCGCTGTTCGACGCCGTCGAGTTCGACACTTGCGGTCCGCGCGTGACGCGGGACTATCGGCTCGTCATGCGTGAACCGAGCGCAGGGTCGATCTATCTGCAGGGCGGGACCGAGCACACGCACGGTCTGACCTCGTCGTTGTTGTCCAACATCGCTGTTCGCAGCGGTGAGATCGTGAAGTCCGCCGTGAGCACGAGGGTGCGAACGGTGGTGTGAATCGGGTGCGGACGAGCGTGGGCGACGAGTCGGAACAGCGAGGCGTTCCGGCTGAAGTCGTCGGTCTCGCTCGCACGAATGCGCGGCGGGCCGCGGGGTTGTTCGTCGTCATCGGAATCCTCGCCGCGCTGTGCCTGGTGAGTATCGCGGTGGGTACCGAGTACATTCCCCTCGGTTCGGTGTGGCACGGCCTGTTTTTTCCCGACGGGTCGACCGACTCCGTGATCGTCCGCGAACTACGGCTTCCGAGAACGGTTCTCGGGCTTCTCGTCGGAGCCGCGCTCGGGGTTGCCGGTGCACTGATTCAGGCGATGACGCGAAATCCTCTGGCCGACCCGGGCATCCTGGGTGTCAATGCCGGAGCGGCATTCTTCGTTGCGATCGCCGTCGGTGTGCTGGGCTTCACCGGTATCGACTCCTACATCTGGTTCGCGTTCGCCGGTGCCGCGCTCGCCGCGGTCGCGGTGTACGCATTGGGCTCGATGGGGCGAGCGGGCGCAACGCCGATTCGCCTGACGCTGTCCGGAATTGCGCTCGGTGCGGTACTCGGCGGCATCACCTCGGGCATGCTGCTCCTCGACCCGGACGCCTTCGACAGGATGCGGTTCTGGAGCGCGGGATCATTGGCCGGGCGCGACCCGAACATTGCGATCACGACTGCCCCGTTCATGGCTCTCGGACTGTTGCTGGCCGCCCTCGTCGCACGTCCGCTCAACGCGATCGCCCTCGGTGACGATCTGGCGCAGTCGTTGGGGGCACGAGTGATTCGTGCGCGCATCATCGGTGTCGTCGCGGTGACTCTGCTCGCCGGCGCCGCGACCGCTGCGGCCGGGCCCATCGGATTCGTCGGACTGATGATCCCGCACATGGTGCGGTGGTTCGTCGGGCCGGATCAGCGCTGGATTCTGATCTACACGGTGTTCGCGGCACCGGGGCTCCTGCTGCTCTCCGACGTGGTGGGGCGCATCGTGATTCGGCCGGGCGAGCTTCAGGTGGGCATAGTCACCGCATTCGTCGGCGCTCCGGTACTGATCGTGCTGGTCCGCCGCAAAAAGGCGAGCGGACTGTGACCCCGGGGCAGCGCGGGAACGTGGACTTCGGGCGGCGGTTGTGGATCGTTCGATTGCGTGATCGGATCGACGGTCGAATCGACATCCGAACGGTGGCTGTCTGCGCTGCACTGCTGCTGGTGACTGCAGTGGTCGCCGTCGTTGCGGTCGGCACCGGCGACTACTACATTCCGCCGAACGAGGTGCTCGCCGCGGTGTTCGGCGACTCCTCGCGCATCACCGAGATCATCGTCATGGAGTGGCGGTTTCCTCGGGTGGTCCTGGCTTTCCTGTTCGGAGCCGCCCTCGGCGTATCCGGTGCGGTCTTTCAATCCTTGACGCGCAATCCGTTGGGTAGCCCGGACATCATCGGATTCGCCACCGGCGCGTACACCGGCGCGCTCGTCGTCATCCTCACCCTCGGTGGTGGTTACTACCAGACTGGAGCGGGCGCGCTCGTGGGCGGACTGGCCACGGCCGCGGCGGTGTATCTACTCGCATACAAGCGCGGGGTGCAGGGCTTTCGGCTGATCATCGTCGGGATCGGTGTCAGCGCGATGTTGGCCTCGATCAACACCTGGCTGGTCGTCAAGGCCGATCTGGCCGAAGCGATCGCGGCCGCCGTCTGGGGCGCGGGCAGTCTCAACGGGTTGGGGTGGGCGCAGGTGTGGCCCGCGCTGGCTGTGTCGGCCGTCATCGCCCCGTGCCTGGCCGTGTTGTCGCGTCGGCTACCGATGCTGGAGATGGGGGACGACGCGGCACGAGCGCTCGGGGTGCGCGCCGAACCGACGCGTCTGATGCTGGTTTTTCTGGGCGTAGCGTTGATCGCACTGGTCACTGCGGCCGCGGGACCCATCTCGTTCGTCGCGCTCGCCGCGCCGCAACTTGCGCGCAGGCTCACCGGCACATCGGGAGTGGCGATGGTACCTGCGGCCTGCATGGGGGCGCTGCTGCTCGTGGTCGGTGACGTTGTCGCACAGCGTGTCTTCGCCCCGACTCAGCTGCCGGTCGGTGTCGTGACCGTGTCGGTCGGAGGCGCATATTTCGTGTGGTTGCTGGCTCGTGAAGGGAGAAAGCAGTGACTTGGAGAAAGCTATGACCGAGCCTCGGTTGCACGCAGACGCGATCACGGTCGGATACGACAAGAGCGTGATCATCGAGAACTTGACCGTCGCGATTCCCGACGGCAAGTTCACCGTTATCGTCGGGCCCAACGCCTGCGGCAAATCGACGCTGTTGCGAGCACTCTCGCGGCTGCTGAAGCCCTCCCGCGGAGCCGTTCTGCTGGACGGCAAGGCAATCGCGTCGTATCCGGCCAAGGAAGTGGCGCGACGCCTCGGCCTGTTACCCCAGACCTCGATCGCCCCCGACGGTATCTCGGTGGCCGATCTCGTTGCGCGAGGACGATATCCGCATCAGAAGTTGATCCGGCAGTGGTCCACGGCAGACGAGGCCGCGGTGGTCCTGGCCATGGACGCCACCGGCGTGACGTCGTTGTCGGCCCGGCAGGTCGACGAGCTGTCCGGTGGACAGCAGCAACGAGTGTGGGTGGCAATGGTTCTCGCGCAACAGACACCGCTGTTGCTCTTGGACGAGCCCACGACATTCCTCGACATCGCGCACCAGATCGAGCTTCTCGACTTGTTGGCCACACTGCCCCGCGAGAACGGCAATACTCTGGTCGCGGTGCTGCATGACCTCAATCACGCGTGCAGGTACGCCGATCACATCATCGCGATGAACGACGGTGCCGTGGTCACGCAAGGTCCGCCTGCGGAGATCGTCACCGCAGAGTTGGTCGAGTCGGTGTTCGGACTGCCGTGCCGCATCATCGACGATCCGGAATCACACACTCCGTTGGTGATTCCCAAGGTGGTTGGTCGCAAGCTAGGCAAGGCTTAGTTTAGAATCGAACAAGACGGCCGCCGAGCCAGCCTGAAGGTTTTCTCGAGAAAACGACGAGATATGTATCGAGGACGAAGATGAGTGAACAACCGCGTGGCTTCTACTACGCCGACGTCGTTGCGGTGGAACGACTCACGGTGCACATGGTGCGCGTGACGTTCGGCGGCGAGCATGTCGCCGGCTACCGCACACTCGGGGTGCCCGACGAATGTGTCGGCGTCTATTTTCCTCGGGCGGGCGAGACGAAGCCGCCACCGATGACCGAGGTCGGCGGCCTGTGGTGGTTCCACGGGCTGGACGACGCACCGGAGGGCCGCAACTACACCATTCGCCGCCTGGACGAGGCGCGCGGTGAATTGACCGTCGACTTCTTCGCACACGAGGGTGGCGTCGCGGCAACCTGGGCGCAGCAGGCCACCCCGGGGCAGACGGTGCTGTTCACGCGTCCGCGATCCTGGTATTCACCTCCCGCCGACGTCGAATGGCTGCTGCTGGTCGCCGACATGACCGGTTTGCCGGCACTCGGCCGGCTCGTCGAGCAGTTGCCCGCCGGTGCGAAGGCCCACGCCATTGTCGAGGTGCTCGAGCGCGGAGATATCCAATCCTTCGAAACCCCGGCCGACGTCACATTCGATTGGCGTATCGGTTCCGGAAACGGAGACAGCGCAAGCGTTCTCGACGACGCCGCACTGGCATACCCATTACCCGAAGGACGCGGCTACGTGTGGTTCGCCGGGGAGGCGTCGTCCTCCCGTCGGGTGCGTAAGTACTTCCGTAAGGAATTGGGCTACGACATAGCGCATTTCGACATCATCGGATACTGGCGGGCAGATTCCGAGAAGTGGCTCGAGAAGTACAAGCAGTACCAGGAGGAAGCGCTGGCGGTGTACAACGGAGTCATCGAATCCGGCCGCACCGAGCAAGAAGCCAGTGAGGCATTCGATGCGCTGCTCGAGCGGGTCGGGCTCTAACTCCGGAATACGTAGTTCGGCAGCTCCAGCGTCGCCGCGTCGGGACCGAGGAACTTGCTGGTGACGGCCTGCACAGGTTTCGATCCGGCCAGACGGAGTACCCCGCGAAATGCGGCCACTCCCGCAGCGGTTTTCGGATGCGCGATGCGAGGTACGCCGGGCGGCAGCTTCTGAGCCTGCTCGACGAACGGCCGCATCCGCGTCTCGAAGGCTTCGAAGCCGGCGCGATGGTCCTCGGCCCGGGCGAGTTCGCCGGCGAGGACGTAGGCACCGGTGACCGACAACGTGGTGCCCATGCCGCTCACCGGTGTCGCGCACCAGGCGGCGTCGCCGAGCATTCCGATTCTGCCGTTCGACCAGCGCGGGGCCTTCACCTGCGCGAGGTAGTCGACGTAGAGCTCAGAATCCGGTCCGAGCGAATTCAGGATTCTGGGCACTTCCCAGCCGACGTCGGCGAACTTCGCCCGCAAGGCGGTGATCACCTGTTCGGTGGATGCGCCTTCGTACCCGCCGTCGTCGGACACCCAGGACAGGCTGAAACGCGTCGTGCCGAGGTTGTCCGGGCGAATATTGGCGACTCTGGATCCGGGGGCGTTGCACCAACGCCACCAGCCGTCGTCGCTCGGGCCCTTCGGCAACACCCCGTAAGCGGTGTAGAGGCCGACCGGCGTGGTCTCCGCTTCGGCGGGAAATGCCAGTTCCCTGCTGCTGGAACGGATTCCGTCGGCAAACAGGACGAGATCGAACCTCTGCGATGCGTTCGACGCGAACGTGACATCCACGCCGTCGGCATCCTGAGCCACGCCGACGACGCTATCGCCGTACCGGTATTCGGTTCGCGGACCGGCTGATTCGACGAGAATCCGAGCGAACTCGCCGCGCAGAATTTCCAACTCCGCAGTCGGTCCGTCGTGGGAGCCGTCGCCGACCGGGAAAGCGGCGATGGTGGCGTCGTTCTCGTCGACGAATCGGGTGCCCTTCTCGGTGGTGCCGTTGGCGAGCAACGTTGCGTCCAAGCCCATCCGTCGCAGCACCTCGCGGCCCGATCCACGAACGTCGATGTTCTGGCCTCCGTGCCGCAAGTGCGGAGCGCGTTCGACGACGGTGACGTCGTAACCGGCCTTGTCGAGCCAGAAGGCCACGGTGGGTCCGGCGATGCTGGCACCGGTGACGAGCACGCGAGAAGTCATGAGGGCGGTAATGCCCGGGCGGGTTGTCGTTCAACCCGGAAGGGGAAAGTAGCTGAGCCTCACCTTGGTGGTGTACTTTCATCAAATTGTCCGAATAACCCGTTTTCGTCAGGAGAACCGTGTTCACCGTTCGCCGTCTGGCGCTGCTCTCGTGCAGCGCAACCCTCGCCCTCGGTCTCGTGGCCTGCAGCTCGGATAGCTCTTCCGACGAAGGCACGTCCACCTCCGAATCCGCCACCGCAGACACCGCGTTGGTGGTGTACTCCGGCCGCGGTGAAGAGCTCGTCGACCCGCTGATCGAGCGCATCGGCGGCGGTATCGAGGTCGACTACTCGGGCAATACCAACGCCCAGGCCGCGAAGATCCTCGAAGAGGGCGACGCGACGCCGGCCGACGTCTTCTACGGACAGGATGCAGGCGCCCTCGGTGCTCTCGACGAGGCGGGCGCACTCGCGCCGCTGCCCGAGGACATCCTCTCGCTCGTCCCCGAGCAGTACCGCGGCACCGACGGCACCTGGGTCGCCACCTCTGCACGGGCCCGCGTGCTGGCCTACAACTCCGATTCGGTGCAGGCAGTAGACCTGCCGACCGGCATCGACGGACTGCTCGATCCCCGCTGGCGCGGACAGATTGGCTACGCACCGACCAACGCGTCGTTCCAGGCCTTCGTCACTGCCCTGCGCGTGCAGCGCGGTGAGGACGGTGCTCGCACGTGGCTCGAAGGATTCGTCGCCAACGAGCCCGTCGCGTTCGAGGGCAACGGCCCGCTGCTGACCGCCGTCAACGATGGACAGGTCTCGACCGGCCTGCTCAATCACTACTACTGGTACCCGTTCAAGGACGAGAACGGTGCCGACGCGCCCGTCGAGCTGCACTACTTCGAGCCCGGCGATCCCGGCGCACTGATCAATGTCGCCGGTGCCGGTGTGCTGGCTGCGTCGGACAACCAGGAGGCCGCATTCGACTTCGTCCGTGAGCTGCTTTCGACCGAATCGCAGACCTACTTCGCGAACGAGACCGCCGAGTACCCCGTCATCGACGGCGTCACCTCGGACTACGACCTGCCGCCGCTGTCCGACCTGGGCTCGACCGATCTCGATCTGGGCCGGCTCTCGTCCCTCGAAGCCACCCAGACCCTGCTCACCGACGTCGGAATCATCTAGTCGGTGTTCGCGTCTGCACTCCAGCCGCTTCGGCGGTGCCACTTCGGCGGTCGTCCCGTTCTCGGGACGGCCGCGTTGTGCGTGGGAGCGCTGACGCTGACACCCTTGGTGTACCTGTTCGTTCGAGCGTTCGACGGTGGTACCGAGAAAGTACTGCGACTGCTCCTGCGGCAACGCACCCTCGATCTCGTCGTCCGGACGGCCACACTCGCGCTCACCGTGGTGGTCGCCTCCGTCGTGGTGGGGACGATGCTGGCCTGGTTGACCGTGCGGACCGATCTACCGGGTCGACGCATCTTCTCGATGATCCTCGCGGCACCGTTGGCCATCCCGTCGTACGTGTCCGGCTATCTGTGGATTGCCGAATTTCCTTCACTTGCAGGATTTTCCGGCGCTGCTCTGGTGCTGACGCTGTCGTGCTTCCCGCTGGTGATGTTGCCGGTGTCCGCGGCGTTCGCCACCGCGGACCCGTCGTTGGCCGAAGTGTCCCGCACCCTCGGCCGCGGGGCGGTGCGCACCGCGTTGACCGTCGAGTGCCGTCGCGTCGTTCCGGCAGCGGCAGCAGGTGCACTTCTGGTGGCGCTGTACACCATCAGTGACTTCGGGGCGGTTGCGCTGATGCGGTACGACGCCTTCACTCTCGGCATCTACAGTGCTTACCGCGGCGGGCTCGACCGTACCGCGGCGGCCGTCCTCGGGCTGGTGCTCGTGGTGGGTGCGTTGGTGCTGACCCTCCTCGAACGGCGTGCTCGACGCGGGGCCACGGCGCGCGTGGGATCGGGTACCGACCGAACCGCGGAGCCGATCGCCCTCGGCCGGTGGCGCATTCCAGCTGTTGCTGTCGTCGTTGCAGCACTGAGCATTTCGGTGCTCGTGCCGATTCTCGCGCTGGCGCGATGGCTCAGCCGATCGTTGCGCTTCACCGTCGACTGGTCGGACGTGCTGGCGGTCAGCGCCAAGACAGTTCAGTATTCGGCGACCGCCGCTATGGTGGTAGCCGTGCTCGCGTTGCCGGTCGCTCTCTTCGCGGCCAGATCCACCTCCCGAAGTGCCCGCACCGCCGAGTTGTCGACGTACATCGCGCACGGACTCCCGGGTATCACCGTCGGACTCGCCACGGTGTTTCTCGGAATCAGGTTCCTGCCGTCGTTCTACCAGACCGCGGTGTTGCTGGTGCTGGCGTACGTGGTGCTGTTCCTGCCGTTGGCCGTCGGTAGCACCAGGGCCGTCATCGACGCCACTCCGGTTGTGCTCGAAGATGTGTCGCGCACGCTCGGTGCCGGACGCGTGCGCACCGACCTTCGGGTGACGATTCCCGTCGCAGCACCGGGCATCGCTGCCGGGGCCGCACTGGTGTTCCTGACCGTCGCCAAGGAACTGCCGGCAACCCTGATGCTGCGCCCACGCGGAGTCGATACCCTCGCGACCACGCTGTGGTCCACCACCGAGGCGTTCCGATACGGCGAGGCGGCTCCCTACGCCGTGGCGCTGATCGTGATCTCCGTGGTTCCGACGATCGTTCTGACCCGGGCGCTGGGGCGCTCGACACGGAAGCGAGTGGTAATGCCATGAGTACGGTGATCTCCGGTCTTGTTGCCTCCTATGGCAGTACGACGGTGCTGCACGGCATCGATCTCGATCTGAGCGACGGTGAGATGCTGGCCGTGCTCGGCCCCTCGGGCTGCGGCAAGACGACTTTGCTGAGGTCGATCGCGGGCCTGCACCGTATCGACGCGGGTCGTATCACCTCCGACGGGCGGGACCTCTCCGTTGCCGGACGTGTCCAGGTCCCGCCGGAGAAGCGGGGGATAGGCCTGATGCCGCAGGAAGGTGGCCTGTTCCCGCACCTGACCGTGCGTCGAAACATCGAATTCGGTTTGCGCACAAGGTTTCTGCGGCCATACCTGTCCGGTCGAGCGGAGCGGACACGACGCGTCGACGAAATGCTCGAGCTCGTCGGACTGCCCGACGCGGGTGGGGTCCAGCCCAGCGAACTCTCGGGTGGTCAGCAGCAACGCATCGCCTTGGCGCGTGCGCTGGCTCCTGCTCCGTCGGTGGTGCTGATGGACGAGCCGTTCGCCGCGCTCGACGCAGGACTGCGCACCTCGATCAGGCAGGACGTACGAGAGTTGTTGCAGGCCAGCAAGACCGCGTCGATCCTCGTCACCCATGATCGGGCCGAAGCACTCGGCACGGCGGATCGTGTCGCTGTACTGCTGAGCGGGCGCTGCGCCCAGGTCGACACGCCGCGCCAGGTGTACGAGCGGCCGGCCACGCCCGCCGTGGCGCGATTCGTCGGCGACGCGTACTTCGTCGATGCGGTGGGCCACGGCGATTACGCCGAGACGATCCTCGGGCGAATCGAGACCACCACTCGCGCAACAGGAGACGGGCAGGTTTTGCTTCGCCCCGAACAGTTGGTGGTCTCGGATCCGGAGGACGGCGCATTCGTCGTCGAGCACGAGTTCTTCACCGGCCCCGAGTCCTCGGTGACCCTGCGGCACAGCGATACCGGGCTGCGACTTCGGGTCATCGCCCGCACCTCCGATCGATTTGCCCCGGGCACCGTTGTCGCGGTCTCGGTGACATCCCCGGTGCATTGGTTCGCGAGCTCTGCGGACTAGTTTCGCAACTCCACCAGCGGGATCGGATCCTCCTGGCCGGGCCAGGTGCCGAACAAGTGCGGCAGTTCGGTGGCAGTGGAGTCGATGACGCGACGGACATGCAGGCGGGGTGTCGCCGACGAGTGCCGACCGGTACCCCGGACCCGCGTGGTGGATTCACGTACCGTTCGAGAACCGTCGGGCGAGTGCACCACCAGTTCGGCCTGTTCAGCACCGTCGACGATGGCTGCGGTGGTCACCGCCACATACAGCGGATCGCCGACGCCGTCGTACACCCAGCGTGTGCCCAGCACCGAATGTTCCATCGTGGCAACGAAATACGCCTCGGCTCCGTTCAGTGGAGCATTGCGGTAGGTCAGGGGGACCTGAAACACCGTGCCCGACGCCGAACGCACAAGATGGGTTTCGACGCCGACGACTCCGGCCGGATCGTCGAAACGATACGCGCCGACGGCCTCGAGGTTGGTGATATCCCGACCGGCCGACCAGTCCTGCGTCGGAATCCAGGCTGCGATCGCGTCCAATTTGGAGGGAACGAGCGTGGCGCGATGAATGATGGACATGTAGAGAACGCTACTGGGCTGTACGTTTCGGCATCAGTACGGCTGCGACGGTCATCAGGACGGCGGCCACCAACACTCCGATGAAGACCAGATGGATGGCGTCGGACAGTTGTTCGGGTTCGGGATCCCCGGACACTCGCGCGTTGACTATCGCCCCGAACACCGCGACGCCGACCGCGCTACCGAGGGAGCGGGCGAACATATTGGTGGAGGTGACGACTCCCCGCTCTGCCCAATCGACGCTCGACTGTGCGGCGATCAACGTGGGGCTTGCGATCAACCCCATGCCGAGGCCGATGACGAAGCACATCGCGGCGACGTGCCAGATCTGCGACTCGGCGTCGAGCAGCGTCGTGAGTGCCGTACCCACGATCCCGATCGAACCGCCGACTACTGCCGTCGTGCGGAAGCCGAAGCGCAGATACACCCGACCGGACTGAGATGCGGCGATCGGCCAACCGAGAGTCAGGGTGGACAGCGAGAACCCGGCGACGATGGCTCCGGTGCCGAACACCCCTTGCACGAATGTCGGCACGTAGGACGTCAGCCCCAGAATCAGCGCGCCGACGAGCAACGAGATGAAGCTGCTGACCACCAGAACGCGCCGGGTGAACACCCACAGTGGCAGGATCGGCTCCTCGGCGCGGGACTCCACCCAGGCGAAGACCCCCAGCAGCAGGAAGCCCACTACGAAGATCGCGATGCTGATCGGCGAATCCCAGGCCCAGGACTGGCCGCCTTCCAGCAAACCGAGTAGCGCCATCGTTGCGCCGACGGTGAGCAGGGCAGCCCCGAGGTAGTCGATCTTGGGCTTGGTGCGTTCCACGGCTCCCTCTTCGAACTTGCGCCACAGCATCACCGCGGCCAGTCCGCACAGCGGAATGTTGACGAAGAAGATCCAGCGCCACGTCAGGAACTCGGAGAAGATACCGCCGAGGGCCGGGCCGAGTACCGAGGACATCGCCCATACGCTGGCGAGGTAGCCCTGCACCTTGGCGCGCTCGGCCAGGGTGTAGATATCGCCGGCGATGGTGATGGCCATCGGCTGCACGGCACCCGCGCCGAGACCCTGCACCGCCCGGAATGCGATCAGGGCGGGCATACTCCAGGCCAGGCCGCAGAGAATCGAGCCGAGCAGAAACACCGCGATGCCGAACAGCATGATCTTCTTTCGGCCGAACAGGTCGGCCAATTTTCCGTACAGCGGCACCGATACTGCCTGGGCCAGAAGATAGATGGAGAACAGCCACGGAAACTGGGTGAACCCGCCCAGGTCGTCGACGATGGACAGCACCGCTGTGGCGATGATGGTCGAGTCGAGGGCGACCAGAGAGGTACTGAGCATCAACGCAACCAGTACCGGTCCGCGTTCGGAGCGGAATCCAACATCCGACGTCGTGTTTTTCGTAGCCACGGCTACCAGTCTGATGCCTACCGGAACCCCCGCCGCCACCGGCCCAGATAGTGTTGAACACCGTGCGACCATCATTGAGTAGCTACGAGCATCTGGCCGGCGGCAAGGTCCGCGATCTGTACACCATCGACGACGCGCATCTGCTGCTCGTCGCGAGCGACCGCATCTCGGCGTACGATCATATCCTCGACACCCCGATCCCGGACAAGGGACGGGTGTTGACGGCGATGAGCGTCTTCTTCTTCGAGGAGCTCGGCGGCGTGAACCACCTGGCCGGTGATCCGCTCGACGAGCGCATTCCCGCCGAACTGCTCGGCCGCGCCCTGGTGGTGAAGAAGCTGAACATGGTGCCGATCGAATGTGTCGCTCGCGGCTACCTCACCGGCTCCGGTCTGGCCGATTACAACGCCACCGGAGCCGTCTGCGGAGTCGAACTGCCGCCCGGCCTGATCGAATCCAGCAAGCTCGACGAGGTGATCTTCACGCCCGCCGCCAAAGCTGCACTCGGCGATCACGACGAGAACATCACCTTCGACCAGGCCGTCGAGCAGGTCGGTGCCGAACTTGCCTTCAAGTTGCGCGAGGACACCATCGAGATCTACTCGCGCGCAGCAAATTTCGCTCTGGAACGTGGAATCATTCTCGCGGACACCAAGTTCGAGTTCGGTACCGACGCCGACGGTAATCTCGTGCTCGCCGACGAGGTGCTCACTCCCGATTCGTCCCGGTACTGGCCTGCCGATACGTACCAGGAAGGCCGCATCCAGCCGAGCTTCGACAAGCAGTTCGTCCGCGACTGGTTGACCGGTGAATCCGGTTGGGACCGCACATCCGACACCCCGCCACCACCGTTGCCGGACGACATCGTCGCCGCGACACGCAGCCGCTACATCGAGGCCTACGAGCGCATCTCGGGTCTGAACTTCGACGATTGGGTCACGCCATGACGATCACCCCTCCCATTGCCAAGAAGGTGCCGCTCGAGCGCACCCACCATGGCGATACGTTCATCGACAACTACGAGTGGTTGCGCGCCAAGGAAGATCCCGAGGTGATTGCGTACCTCGAAGCCGAGAACGCCTACACCGAGCAGCAGACGGCCGGTCTGGAGTCACTCCGCGGCAAGATCTTCGACGAGATCAAATCCCGAACCCAGGAGACCGACCTGTCCGTGCCGACGCGCATGGGCCAGTGGTGGTACTACTCGCGCACCGTCGAGGGAAAGTCGTACGGCCTCCAATGCCGTTGTCCCGTCGACTCTCCCGACGACTGGACACCGCCGACGCTGTCCTCCGATGTGGACGTTCCGGGTGAGCAGGTCCTGCTCGACGCCAACGTCGAGGCGGAGGGTCACGACTTCTTCTCCCTCGGTGCGTTCTCGATCAGCCTCGACGGCACGCTGCTGGCGTACTCGACCGACACCGAGGGCGACGAGCGGTACACGCTGCGTTTCAAGAACCTCGAGACCGGAGAGCTGCTGGCCGACACCATCGAGAACGTCGCGCCGGGAGCCACCTGGACCGCCGACGCCACGCACGTGTTCTACCTGACGGTCGACGAATCCTGGCGTCCCGACACCGTCTGGCGACACACCCTCGGTAAGCCCGAGGACGTCAAGGTTTTCCACGAGCCCGACGAAAGCTACTGGGTCGGTTTCGGTTCCACCCGTAGCGAGAAGTACCTGATGATCTGGGTCGGTTCCAAGATCACTTCCGAGTGCCTCGTCTTGGAATCCACCGATCCCGAGGGCGAGTTTCGCGTCGTACTCCCGCGCACGGACGGCATCGAGTACAGCATCGAACACGCCGTCGTGGCGGGTGAGGATCGCTTCCTGATCACCCACAACGGATCGGTCAACGGCTGGGGCACCGAGGGGGAGAAGGCCGAGAACTTCCTGCTCGCCGAGGCCCCGGTCTCGGACCCGCTCGATCAGCGCACTCTGGTTCCGCATCAGGGCGACGTCCGAGTCGAGGACATCGACGCCTTCGCCGGCCACCTGATCTTCACCTACCGGCGAGAAGCGTTGACCCGCATGGCGATCTGGCCGCTGACCGATGAGGGATACGGCGAATACCGCGAGCTCGAGTTCGACGAGGAGCTCTATTCGGTAGGCGCCGGCTCGAACCCCGAGTGGGATCAGCCGCTGCTGCGGATGGTCTACACCTCGTTCATCACCCCCGGTCAGGTCTACGACCTCGACATCGCCAGTGGCGAACTGCTGCTCCGCAAATCGCAGCCGGTTCTCGGTAAGTTCGATGCCGGTGACTACGTGCAGCACAGAGATTGGGCCACCGCGCCGGACGGAACGCAGATTCCGCTGTCGGTCATCGCTCGCAAGGACGTCCCTGAGGGCCCGGCTCCCACGTTGCTGTACGGCTACGGATCGTACGAGGCGTCGATGGACCCGTCGTTCTCGGTCGCGAGGTTGTCTCTGCTCGACCGCGGAATAGTATTCGTCGTCGCACACGTGCGCGGCGGCGGCGAGATGGGTCGCCACTGGTACGACCAGGGCAAGACGCTGCAGAAGAAGAACACGTTCACCGACTTCATTGCTGCCGCACAGCATCTCATCGACACCGGACGTACCTCACCGAGGCATCTGGTCGCCGACGGCGGTAGCGCAGGCGGTCTGCTGATGGGTGCGGTGGCCAACTCGGCACCCGAGCTGTTCAGCGGCATCCTCGCCAACGTTCCGTTCGTGGATCCGCTCACCTCCATCCTCGACCCGTCGCTGCCGCTGACGGTCATCGAATGGGACGAGTGGGGAAACCCGTTGGCGGACAAAGAGGTGTACGAATACATGAAGTCGTACAGTCCCTACGAGAACGTCGAGGCCAAGGACTACCCGTCGATCCTGGCGATCACGTCCATCAACGACACTCGTGTCCTCTACGTCGAACCCGCCAAATGGGTTGCTGCCCTTCGTGCTACGAAGACCGGTGACTCGGACCTGCTCCTCAAGACCGAAATGAGCGCCGGACACGGCGGCGTGAGCGGCCGCTACGAGAAATGGAAGGAAGCGGCCTTCGAGTACGCGTGGATCGTGAGTGCGGCTGGCACCGCAGTGGAGTGATCAGGTGCCCTCTGCGGCACTTATCCGCGCCACTGGCGCGTCAGCGCCACACATAGCGGACCTGCGGTCGCCCGGCCTTACCGTATTCGGTGTGTCGGGTGACCAGGCCGTCGTCGGCCAGTCGTTCGAGGTAGCGCCATGCCGTCACTCGGGAGACTCCGACGACCTTCGCGGCCTCGGATGCGTTGAGTCCGTCGGCCGATTCCTTGACGGAGGCGGTGATGCCGTCCATCGTCTGCGGGGCAATGCCTTTGGGGGTGGAGACGCGTTCGTCGGCTGTCCGCAGATGCGCCATGGCGCGGTCGATGTCTCGCTGACTGGACGCGTTCTCGCCGGCCGGTAATGCATCGTGGAATTCGCGGTAGCGCTCTAGCTTGTCGCGGAACGCCGCGAACGTGAACGGCTTGAGCAGATACAGCACGATGCCGTGGGCCACCGCCGAACGCACCACCGACAGATCCCGCTCGGAGGTGATGGCGATGACGTCGGGGCTCGGGCGCAGACCGCCGAGGGCGGCGGCGACGTCGATGCCACTCGCGTCGGGCAGCCCGATGTCGAGCAACACCAGATCGACGGACTCGGTACTGGCGAATCTCATGGCAGCGGCACCAGTGTGTGCGACGCCGGCAACCTCGAAGCCTGGGGTGCGCTCGACGTACGTCTTGTGCGCCTCGGCGATCAGCGGTTCGTCGTCGACGATCAGTACCTTGATCACGACGGAGATCCAGGAATGGTGGCGATCATGACAGAGCCGTACGTCACCTCGGATGTCAAGGTGCCGCGATGGCGACCGATCACCTGAGTCACCAGGGCCAAGCCCAGCCCGCGCGACCCGGACTTGGTCGAGTAGCCGCGCCGCAGAGCCGCTTTCAACGTCTCCGGTGGCATTCCGGGGCCGCTGTCCGCCACGCGGACGACGAGTTCGCCGTCGGCATCACGGACGGTCACTTCGACCCACGGCTGATCGGATTCTTTCGAGGCATCGATGGCATTGTCTATCAGATTGCCTACCAGCGTGACCAATTCACGCGCACTCAGAACCCCTTCGTGCTCCATCGCCGTGTCGTCGGTGATCGTCAGCTCGACGCTCTGCTCGGCGGCCTGGCTGACCTTGCCCAGCAGCAAAGCCGCGAGTGCTGGTTCGCCGACGGCGTTCATCAGTCGGTCGATGAGAGTTTGCGAGAGCTCGAGATCGGCAGTCGCGAACTCCACGGCTTCCTCGGGTCGACCGAGTTCGACCATCGTGATGACCGTGTGCAGCCTGTTGGCCGACTCGTGCGCCTGCGAGCGCAGCGACTCCGCGAAGCTACGCACCGAGTCGAGTTCGCCCATCAACGACCGTAATTCGGTCTGATCGCGAATCGTCAGCACCCTGCCCAGGCGCTTGCCCTCCCACATCACCGGGTCCTGATTGACGACCAGCACCCGATCCTGCGTCAGATGCAGTTCACCGCGCACGATGCCGGTGTCCATCTGCTGCATCGACTCCGGCAACGAAGTGAACGCCACCGGGCCCTCCGGCAGGTCGAGGAGGCGTCGAGCCTCGTCGTTGACCAACTCCGCGTCGTCGCCGCGGCCGAATACCAACAGCCCTTCACCGATGGAGTGCAGGACGGCGTCGTGGTGCTCGTACATGGTGCGCAGCTCCGCCGGAGCCATCCCCAATGTCTGACGCCGGAGCCGTCGGCTGAGCAACGTCGAACCCGCTGCCGCGACGACGAAGGCGGCGAGCACGACGGCCAGTATCAACGGCAGGCCCTGCAGAAATTGGTCACTGATCTTGGCGCGAGTGACTCCGGCCGAGACGAGTCCGACAATGTCGCCGGACGAGTCGGTGACCGGGGTGACGGACCGGATCGACGGGCCGAGTGAGCCGACGTACGTCTCGGTGAACGTTTCGCCCTGCAGTGCGCGGTCGATGTTGCCGCTGAAGGGCTTGCCGATCAGGTCGACGGTGGTGTGGGTGAAACGAGTGCGATCCGGAGCCATGACGACGATGAAGTCGACGCCGGTGACCTGCCTGATCTTCTCGGTCTCCGGTTGCAGACGCGAGGTCGGATCGTCGGACTCGATGGCCAGCGGCGTCGACGGTTCGTTGGCGATGCTGACCGCGATTGCCGTCACCTCGCGTCGGGTCGCGTCGTCGCTGTTGGAACGTTCGTTGAGCACCGTCAGGATGCCGCCGGCGAACACGACGACGGCCATGACTACGAGCTGCAGCACCAGCACCTGGCCGGCGACGCTCAGCGGCCGCTTCGAGGACACCACTTTCCTTTCGCGCAAGAAACATCGATGTGAACAGAATGAACGTATAGGTGACTCCAGTCACTGCGTACAGCAGCATCATCTCTCAGCAGGGGTGATGCACCTCACTCCACTCCCAGTAGTTACGAAGTCAGCAGTTCGACTCGCGCTTCACTTGAACCAGAAGGAACATTCATGACAACCATTGATGCGGAGCGGAACGACAACCCGCCCACCGAGCCCAAGAAGAAGCGCGACAGGACTCACTGGCTCTATATTGCCGTGATCATCGCCGTGATCGCCGGTGTCATCGTCGGACTGGTGGCCAAGGATTTCGCCTCGGACCTGTCCATCCTCGGCACGCTCTTCGTCAGCTTGATCAAGATGATGATCAGCCCGGTCATCTTCTGCACGATCGTGCTCGGCATCGGATCGGTTCGCGCCGCAGCCAGCGTGGGCCGAGTCGGCGGCCTGGCGCTCGCCTACTTCATCGGTATGTCGACTATCGCCCTCGGTATCGGCATGGTCGTCGGCAATCTCATCAAGCCCGGTGACGGCCTGAACATCTCGCCCAACGACGCCGGCCTCAAGCTCGCCGACACCGCTCACGAAGCGGGCGGCACGATGGACTTCATCGCAGGCATCATCCCGACGTCACTGCTCTCGTCGCTCACCGCCGGTTCGGTACTGCAGACGCTGTTCGTCGCCATCCTGGTCGGCTTCGCGCTGCAGGCCATGGGCAAGCAGGGCGAAGGCATCCTCAAGGGCATCGGCGCAGTACAGAAGCTCGTCTTCCGCATCCTGACGATGATCCTGTGGCTCGCCCCGATCGGTGCTTTCGGCGCCATCGCCGGTGTTGTCGGCAAGACCGGCTTCGACGCCGTCATCCAGCTCGGCACCCTGATGCTCGCCTTCTACATCACCTGCTTCATCTTCGTGTTCTTCTTCCTCGGCCTGATCCTGAAGTTCGTCTCCGGCTTCTCGATCTTCAAGCTGGTCAAGTACCTGGCCCGTGAGTACCTGCTCATCGTCGCCACCAGCTCGTCCGAGTCGGCCCTGCCGCGTCTGATCGCCAAGATGGAGCACGTCGGAGTCGAGCGCACCACCGTCGGCATCGTCGTCCCCACCGGCTACTCGTTCAACCTCGACGGCACCGCGATCTACCTGACGATGGCCTCGATCTTCATTGCCGACGCCATGAACATGCCGCTCTCGATCGGCGAGCAGTTCTCGCTACTGCTGTTCATGATCATCGCTTCCAAGGGTGCAGCCGGAGTCTCCGGAGCCGGTCTCGCCACCCTGGCCGGCGGTCTGTCCAGCCACCGCCCCGAGCTGCTCGACGGCGTGCAGCTCATCGTCGGAATCGACCGGTTCATGTCCGAAGCCCGCGCCGTTACCAACTTCTCGGGTAACGCCGTTGCCACCCTGCTGGTCGGCGTCTGGACCAAGACGATCGACAAGGATCGGGTCAACACCGTGCTCGACGGCAACCTGCCGTTCGACGAGGAGACCATGGTCGACGACCACCTCCCCGAGGACGAGCGGCCCGCCGACAAGCAGGTCATCATCGAAAAGAACGCCGCCAAGGCGTAAGACCTGCCGGGCGACGCGCATCCCCCCGTCGCCCGGTTCGGAAGAATGCAAGTACGACCCCGCCACCAGCGGGGTCGTACTTGCTTTTGTACGTCGGTTCCATTCTGTCGGTACTCACAGGTAAGTTCGGGTGATGACTGAAGTTCAGAACATCGGCATCAACACGCTGGGTGGTGCGCCCACCTCGCTCGACGAGTACGCCGGAAGGGCCGTTCTCGTGGTCAATGTCGCCTCCAAGTGTGGACTGACCCCGCAGTACGAAAAGCTCGAGAAGCTCGCCAACGAATACTCGGCCCGCGGCCTCTCGGTCGTCGGAGTGCCCTGCAACCAGTTCGGTGGCCAGGAACCCGGCACCGCCGAAGAAATCGAAACCTTCTGCTCCACCACGTACGGCGTCACGTTCGCAATGACCGAGAAGGTCGACGTCAACGGTGACAACCAGCACCCGTTGTATGCCGAACTGACCAAGACCGAGGACGCCGAAGGCAAGGCCGGAGACGTTCAGTGGAACTTCGAGAAGTTCCTGATCTCGCCCGAGGGCGTCGTCACCGATCGCTTCCGTCCGCGCACCGAGCCGGACTCTCCTGAGGTGCTCGCCGCGATCGACAAGATCCTGCCGAAGGAAACGATCGCCGTTTAGCTTCTGTCTGCATCGACTTCGAGCCTCGTTCACGCTGGTGTGCGAGGCTCGAGTCATGTCTGGACGCCTGATCGTGTCGGTGAGCGGAATCAAGAACGACACCTACGAGCACGCCGCCGAGTTCGCGCGCATCCTCGATGAGCGAGGCGTTCCACTGTCATTGCTCGTCGCACCGCGGCTGAAGGACAAGTACCGCCTGGCCGCGGACGTGCCCACCCAGGAATGGTTGCGGGCCCGACGCGACGGCGGTGACGCGATCGTTCTGCACGGCTACGACCAGGCCGCGACGAAGCGTCGACGCTCCGAGTTCTCCGCACTGCCGCGTCACGAAGCTCGACTGCGCCTGATGGCCGCCGACCGCGTGATGGAACAGACCGGACTGCGCACCCGAGTGTTCGCCGCTCCGCGCTGGATCGCCTCACCCGGTGCCGTCGAAGCGCTGCCCGATGCAGGATTCCGAATGCTCGCCGCGCTGAACGGAATTCACGACCTCGACCGCGACGGCGTCGTCCGCGCCCGAGTCTGGGGAATCGGCGAAGGCTTCAAAGCCGAACCCTGGTGGTTCAAAGCTCTGGTACTCGGGGCCGGCCGCACCGCGCGCCGCGAGGGAGTGGTGCGCCTGGCCATCAGTGCCAAACAACTCGGTCGACCGGGACCGCGCGCAGCCATCCTCGATGCCATCGACCTCTCCCTGCACCACGGAGCGGAGGCCGGCATCTACGAATGGATCCCGCGAACCAAAGCCCGCGTGGCGTAACTCTTCGCTGCCTGACCTCCACCCCGGCCCCGCGTCAGTGGACCATTGCACTCCCCAGACGTATGCAAAGTGCCATTCACGCACACCTCGTAGGTGTGTGAATGTTCCATTCCAACGCTCAGACGTATGCAGTGGTCCATTGACGCGAACGGGGCGGGTGCGGTCGTAGACTCGCAACAATGAGTGCCTCGACTGTGACCCTGGATGACATCGTTGCCGCACATCGACAAATGCGTGAACGCAATCCGCTGGTGCAGTGCCTGACCAACACCGTCTCGGTTCAGTTCGTGGCGAATGCACTGTTGGCCGCGGGGGCCGCTCCGGCAATGGTGGACAACCCCGAGGAAGCGGCCGGCTTCGCCGGGATCGCCGACGCGGTGTTGGTCAATCTCGGAACTCCGACGGCAGCGCAGGTGGAGAGTTCTCGGCTCGCATCGGCTGCCGCGAGGGACGCGGGTAAGCCATGGGTTCTCGACCCGGTAGGGGCGGGCGGCTTGCCATGGCGTACCCAGGTGGCAGTCGAGCTACTTGCCAACCAACCCAGTGTCATTCGCGCCAATGCGTCCGAGGTCATGGGTCTGGCAGGCGCTCGAGGTGCATCGCGAGGGGTGGATTCGTCTGCGCGAGCGGCAGATTCGGTCGATGCGGCGCGATCGCTGCTGGATCGGGCCGAGATTGTGGCGGCATCGGGGGACGTCGACCACGTCGTCGGACAAGGGTCCTTGGTGAAGCTCGGCGGCGGAAGCGCACTGCTGCAACGGGTTACGGCTACCGGGTGTGCGTTGGGTGCGTTGACGGCCGCGTACTGCTCCGTGGCTCCGAATGCGCTGATCGGAGCCGTCGCGGCGCACGCGCATGTCGCCGTCGGGTCGGAGATCGCGGCGCAGTCGACCTCGCGGCCGGGATCCTTCGCAGTCGCGTTCCTCGACGGACTCGACACGGTGGACGAGTCGCTACTGCGCGAGCTGGTTCGACTCGACACTGCCTGACGCCTGCAACTGTTGCTCCACTCTGCGGCATCACCTGCGGGACTGCGCCACGAGAGACGGCACAGTGGAGCAAAAATTGCCGGTGCTGGGGTAAGTAACGGTCCCTTGACCGAAATGTGATGTAACGGAACATGTTTGCGGGCGGACATACCTGGCGTCGGACAAATAAAACCAGGTGGTCTCATGAAGCGAATTCTCCTCGTCACCATCACCGCGCTCACCCTCGTCGCGTGCGGAAACTCGGACGAACCGGGCGCAGCGCCGGCCACTACTGCTCCCCCTGCTGCGCCCACCTCGAGCGCTCAGCCCCCGGCTGCCCAGCCACAGGCCCAGCCGGATCCGAGCCAGGCGACCGTCGACGCAGGGGGCGCAGAGCCGAACGGTCCGATCGACTCGAACTCCGAAGAGCTACCGGAGAACAACTCCCTGCCCGATGTCGAGCAGCATGCGCCGGGCTCGGAGTACCCCATCTGCCTGGGGCTGGACTCCACGAGGGTAGTGGATGCAGTCGCCTCGTTGCCGGAGTACTTCCCGGGCGAGCCGTGGATCGCCACGAAGATCGGCGACCTCTGCGCGCCGTTCACCTGGGTGCGAGCCGACACCGGTGGAACTGTGTCGTCCCCGACCCATCTCCTCTACTTCGCGGGCTACAACTACGACTACCTCGGCACAGCGACACTCGAGCCCACCGCGTTCACCTCGGTGGTGGGCCAGACCGCCGACACCGTGACCGTCGAGTACCGCTGGCCGCTCGTCAACGACGCCAACGCCGATCCCACCGGCGGACCGGTGACGATCGACTACCATTGGGACGGAACGCAAGTGACCATGATCGGCACCCTCCCGCCCGAGGTGACCGGCTAGCCTCGTCGACGTCGCCGACGACATTGATTCGGGCGGGAGTCGGCCGAATCTAGGGTGCGCCCCAGAACGCGTCCTCCGCTTCGCCGTCCGCGGAGAACAGGTGTATCGCAACGATCTTTCCGTCGACAACGGTGAGTAGATCGACGCCGGACATATCCATCGATGCGTCGTCTCGGCGACCGGCGAATCGAACCGGAACGGCAACCTGGTCACCGTTGACCATCATGGTTCCGTCCACCGTGAGACCGAAGGTTCCTTCGCTGGCGGTCATCATGCCGCCCAGGAGGCGGCCGACGCCGTCGACGCCTCGATGCGTCCCGGAGAACTGATTGCGGCCCGGTTGGTGCCACGTCACGTCGGTACCGAGCATGCCCATCAATGTCGGTACGTCACCGCGTCCGAGCGCATCGAAGTAATCGGTGGCAACGTTCAGTGGGGTGGGGTTCGTCATCTTCGGTCATCTCCTGTGCCGGGAACATCAACGTGGCGACAGTGGCACCCGATAACCTGTTACCTCAACGTAACTGTCGCTGAGCTGGGGGAACTATGACTTCACCGGTATGGAACGTCATGATCGAATCGTGCCCGTCGCGGAAGTCTTTGGCGCGAATCGCGAACAAGTGGACGGCCATGATCGTGATTGCCTTGGGAGACGAGCGTTTACGCTTCGGCAAGCTGCAGTCGGAAGTGGGCGGCATCAGCGGCAAGGTCCTGTCCGAGACCCTTCGCGACCTGGAGCGTGACGGAATCGTCGCCAGGCATGTCCACGACGAGATACCGCCACGTGTGGAATACGAGCTCACCGAACTGGGTCGCACCCTCCGAGACCCTCTGACCGCACTACGAGTGTGGGCCGAAGCGCATGTGCACGAAGTCGACCGTGCGCGAGAGGCATACGACGCCCGGCAGGTGCCGACCCTCCACACGGCACGCTAGATCGAGACGGACGATTCCTCGGGAAGTTCACGGATTTCGGCGTCGGACATCTCTTTGAAGCGGCCGTAGTAAACGCCTCTGGCCTGTTCCGCGACGATCGCCTGATGAATGGGGAACGCCATCTTCGGAGCCACCGCGCGTAGGAATTCGACGGTCTCGGAGAGCTTCGACCACGGTGCGGCCGCGGGGAGCGCGAGTACTTCGACCTGCTGCTCGGGGACGAAGAGCGAGTCGCCCGGATGGAACAGCTGGCCCGGGTTCTCCGGGGTGCCGAGCAGGTAGCCGGTGTTGTCGATCTCCGGAAGTTCGGGATGGATGACGGCGTGGGTTCCGCCCACGCCGGTGACCGTAATGCCGCCGACCGTGAAGGCCTTGCCTGCGGGAGCCGCCGCCCACTGGCCGCCCAATTGGCCCGCGGTCATCGGATCGGCATGCAGTGCCGCTCGCGGATTTGCCTCGACCAGAGCGGGAAGTCGTTGCAGATCGACGTGATCCGGGTGTTGATGGGTGACGAGGATGGCATCGAGTCCGGTGATGCCCTCGAACCCGTGGGAGAACGTGCCGGGATCGAACAGCACGGTGGTGCCGTTGAGTTCGACGAGAACGCAGGAATGTCCGAAGTGTGTCAGCCGCATGCACTCCACAGTAAGCGCGGTTTCGCGCCTCCCGCCAGGGCTGCGTAGACTCCCACCTGCCGGTAACTGTCTTGCTGTACGTATTTCAAGGAGCGCTTTCGTGGCCCGAGTCGTTGTCGATGTCATGCCCAAGGCCGAGATTCTCGATCCGCAGGGTCAAGCGATCGCGGGCGCGCTGGGCCGTCTTGGTATCTCCGGTGTATCCGACGTGCGACAGGGCAAGCGTTTCGAGCTCGAGGTCGACGACTCCGTCGACGACGCGGCACTCGAGAAGATTGCGGAATCGCTGCTCGCCAACACGGTGATCGAGGACTGGAAAGTGACTCGCATCTCATGAGCGCCCGCATCGGAGTCATCACCTTCCCAGGGACCCTCGACGACGTCGACGCCTCCCGCGCAGTCACCCTTGCCGGCGGAGAAGCCGTCAGCCTGTGGCACGCCGATGCCGATCTGAAGAACGTCGACGCCATCGTCGTCCCCGGCGGATTCTCCTACGGCGACTACCTGCGGGCCGGCGCGATTGCCAGATTTGCCCCCGTGATGGAGTCCGTCGTGAAAGCAGCCGAGGGCGGTATGCCGGTTCTCGGTATCTGCAACGGCTTTCAGGTGCTCTGCGAGGTGGGTCTGCTCCCCGGCGCGTTGACCCGCAACGAGGGGCTGCACTTCGTCTGCCGCGATCAGTGGCTGGCAGTGGAGAACACAGACACCGCGTGGTCGTCGCGATACGAGCCCGGTGCCGAGATCCTGATCCCGGTCAAGAACGCCGAGGGTCGGTTCCAGGCACCGCAGAACGTGCTCGATGAGCTCGAGGGCGAGGGTCGCGTCGTGTTCCGCTACAGCGGCACCAACCCGAACGGATCGCAGCGGGGAATCGCCGGAATCTCCTCGGCCAACGGTCGAGTCGTCGGCCTGATGCCACACCCAGAGCATGCGACCGAGCCGCTCACCGGTCCGAGCGACGACGGCTTGGGCATCTTCTATTCGGCACTGGACACGATCGTCAACGCCTGACCCGAACCTGTCGGTGGTCGCGGTTACTGTGCCCCCATGACACTGACGTTGGGGATGATCACGTTCGACACCACCGATCCGGCACCGCTCGCACGCTGGTGGGCGACGCAGGCAGACGGAACGATTGTGGAGGAGAACGACGGCTGGTTCTACGTCGTCGAACTCGCTGCTGCGCCGTACCGAATGGCCTTCCAAAAGATCGACGACCCGACGCCCGGCAAGAATCGCATCCACCTCGACATGACGACGGAAAACCTCGACGCGGAGGTTGCGCGCCTGGTCGAGGCGGGTGCAAGTGAAGTTGCGCGACACACCATGGGCGACTTTCGCTGGGTCACCCTGACCGATCCCGACGGCAACTCGTTCTGCGTGTCCGGTTCGCACTGAGCATCGGATGCCTGCCCAAGCGTGGGTAACTCTCGTGGTGGGCGTCCTCGCCGTCGTCGGAGTAGCGCTCACTGTCCGCCAGCGCACCGTCGCCGACAAACGCGCTCAGGCTTGGCTTCACTTGTCCGTTGGACACGTGTCCGGAGCTCTTCTGCGAGGTGCTCCAGCTTCTGTCGACTTCGCAATGCACTCCGGCGCTTCAATGCGAACAGGCTAAGAGGAGTGGACCGCAGGAACGGCGGCAGTTCCTTCCCCGATGACGCGTGCATCTGTACGGTTTCTCGTTGCCACATCCAGAAGCGGAGTGGAACATGAACGTTATGCCTGTCTCTGAACTTCTTCGTCTCGGCACCGCGCGCCCGATCGTTCGTTGGGGCACGTCGGTGCTTCACGCCCCAGCTCGACCAGTCACCGATTTCGGCAGTGATCTCCAAGAACTGTTGGCCGACATGTTCGCCACCAACACAGCCGCTGACGGTGCGGGTCTAGCCGCACAGCAAGTCGGCGTTGATCTGGCGGTATTCATCTACGACTGCAGCGACGAGACCGGGCGACCGCGCACCGGCGTGGTCTGCAACCCGGTCGTCGAACTGCCGGAAGGAAATGATCGGCGACTCATCGATTTTGGGGAAGGGTGCCTGTCACTACCCGGCGCATACACCGATCTCGCACGACCCGAGTTCTCAACCTGCCGCGGCCAGGACCAGTACGGCGACCCGCTCGAACTTACCGCCGGCGGCACGCTCGGACGCTGTTTTCAACACGAGACCGACCACATCAACGGGATGGTGTTCGGCGATCGACTGTCAACGCGTAAGCGCAAGCAGCTCTACCTCGACCATGAGGTGGTCTCCGACCGCTACGGAACAGAGTGGCCAGCAAAGTAAGTCCGTCAGTTCCGCAACCTCAGTGCTCGATTTCGCTGTGCTGCAGATAATCTGCGCCTCCGACGTAGAACGTTTGCCCAGATTCGATGGCCGTGGTCGATGCTTGAACGACGACCTGAGCGAACTCCTCGATGGTCGGTAGGACACCGTGGTCGCGGCGTACAGCCACTGCGTCGGGGTCTCGCCGTTCGAGCAGGCGCACGATGATGGTCCCGTCGATCATGTCTCCGGACACGACGGCGAGGTCGATCTGCTGTCGTTGTAGTTCGGGAATGAGGGCTCGAAGACCGTCTTCGCCCGCCCGCTTGCTGAGAGCAATCGGCTCGTAGTCTTCGGGCACAGGTTTCTGGCCGACGAAATGAGCTTGGTGGCTGGTGACGAACACGATTCGGCTGGTACGTCGCATCAGGGGCTGTGCAAGTTTCGTCAGTCTCAGCTGTGCGTCGCGGTTCAACTGCATCGCATAGTCCGGTCCTGCGCCCAACTCCAACCCGCCGGAAGCGTTGAGGACTACCAAATCGAGGTGTCCAAATCGATCTGCGAGCAACGCGACCATGGCCTCGACGCTCTTCGCGTCGGCGAGGTCTGCCTGAAGAGCTAGAGCTTTGCTTCCGGCAGACTCGATCTCGCTGACCACCTTCTCCGCTCGAGCCCGCTTTTCGCGGTAGTTGACAACGACGAGGTAGCCAGCAGATGCGAGCTGGAGGGCAACCTCAGCACCAATCCCGCGCGAAGCGCCAGTCACCAGAGCAATCCGTTCCACCGTGTCCACTGTCATCCCTGCCCGTCATTCGCCAGCGCTCATGCTTCTGATTCAGAAGTAACTATGATGGTTCGAAATGAGAAGCGCAAATGAGACACCACCTGATCGGGCGGGCAGCGACGAGGAAACAGCGGCCGCCCGTAGCGCAATGGATCTTCTGGGCCAGCGTTGGAGCCTGCGCATCGTGTGGGAACTCGAAGCCGGTCAGATGGGGTTCCTGGAGCTGCGTCGGCGCATGAACAACTGCTCATCGAGCATGCTGGCCGAGCGACTTCGGCAGCTGCAGGACGCGGGGGTTGTCGAGAAGAATGCGAAGCGTGCTTACGAACTCTCGTTCACCGGTATTCGGTTGAGTCAGGCGTTGGAACCGTTGTGGGACTGGTCCCGGGTCTGGGCTTCAGGCGAGCGGTTCGACCCATTCCCTCCTGGAGGTCCGCAGTGAGCTGCTCACCTCCACACGTCATGCCGCGGTCGTGCAACATCGCCGCCTCGTTCATGGGCAGCTGGGCATTCGGTGCCTTTCCCTAGCGCGGAGTAGCAGAGGTTGCTGCGTAGAAGCTGTGTCGGCTCTTGTTGTCGAGCTGACTCTTGCGCAGGAGCGCAATAATTCAGTGCATCTGCGCTCGAATCGAGGCCGGGAGAATTTCGCGGACGCGACTGTCCAACAGTGAACCTGGCAACGGATCACGTGGTGCCTCGAACGCACCACCAGCGCCGACCCCGCCGAAGCCGAACTCGGATGGGACATCTACGCCACCGTCACCGACTCACCGCTCATCACCACCACCGAACAAGACGTCCTCGTCGCCGTCGCCGACCGATCCGCCCGACGTGCACTGGCGGAACCCGACGAAACCGAGGACACTGACAACCAGAACGAGCAGGAGGACCCACGATGACCACCGCAGAAGCCCGCAAGACCTGGACCCCGAACGAACGGCGCAGTGTCGCTGCCGCAGCAGCCCGCGCCTCGATCGCACTCCGTGAACGCAGCGGCCGCGAGGTACCCCAGTGGATCCGCGACGCCGCCGAAGGGCGCCCCACCACCCCACCGGCCGAGCAGCCCTGACACCGGCCACAGCCGCAGACCGACAAGGCCCGCACCCCGACACAGGTTGCGGGCCTTCTCTATTGCCTCACTGACTAAAAGCGCTGCGAGCAGGGCCGGGCCACCCTGCGGGCGTCCACCGGATCGAACTCCGCTGCGCTCCGTCCTGTGGAAAGAATTCTTGTTTTCCTTTACTCGACGACGGGACACCGAAAACGGAAATCGCGTTAGTTCTCGGAATCGGTCGAGCCACCCTCTACCGTCACCTCAGTCCAATGGCCGGCTAATGCGATTCGCGCGTATCACTGCGGTTGCCCGGTAACAGTTCCCGTTGACGAGACACTTCAACCGGGTACACCAGAAGCGGTGCCAGGATGCTTGCGATCCGGTTCAGCTCAGCCTCCGACACCAAAGCCGACAGCTCGGAGTGTTGCAGACGCTGCGTGAGCTCGGTCGTCGTCGGGGTCGCCCCCAATCGAAGAGTGTCTACTTCTGGCCCGATTGCTTCGGTGGCCGAATTGCTTGCCGACGTTGACTTATCTCTGCGACTCTCGTGCTCCGTGGTGTCGGCGTCGGCTCGTGTTTTTCGCGATACTTCTTCAGCTGTGTCGGCGTCGGCTCGTGTTTTTCGTAAAACTTCTTCAGCGGTATTCGCCTCTGCCCGTGCATCCCGCATCGCGAAATAAGCATCCCGTTCACTGCGTCGCGCCAGCGTTAGCATCAACGAGAAGACACGGACTCCATCCTCGGCACTTTCGCGCGCGCGCTTCACGACGATTGCCGCAGGGCCCGCAACCGCAGCAGCCCCCGCCGCGAACGCGGGGGCGGCATCCCAGAGCTGATGGAACCATAAACTTCCATACTGAATGCGCTGCAGGACAATTGGACCAAAATCGTCGCCCGCCGTTGCAGTCAGGACGCTGGTCCCGCGACCCCTATCGTCATCACGCAGTAAACGGCGTCCGAGCTCCGCGCCAACCCGTTGTGACATCTCGGCGACCACAGCGATCGCATCCGACAAACGCGCCAACTCGCCGGCGTCCATGCCTCCGGGGAGGTCAGGAATCGCGATTCGCACCGTCCCCGGATCCGGGACGTCGGAGCCGCCGACTTTAGACGGGTGACGACCGATCAAAAAATCACCGACGTGCAAACCCTGAGTGTTACGCGTCGAGCCAGACACAGACAGGTCGCCAAGTCGAGTGCCGTTCAGCTTTGCGCCGGTGAGGTTTGCGCCGGCGACATTCGCGCGGGTGAGGTTCGCGCGGGTGAGGTTCGCGCGGGTGAGGTTCGCGTTGATGAGATCCGCGCCGATCAGGTTCGCGTTGGTGAGGTTCGCGTTGGTGAGGTTCGCGTTGGTGAGATCCGCGCCGGCGAGGTTCGCATAGGTGAGATCCGCGCCAACCAGGTGCGCACGGTCAAGATCCGCGCTGAGGAGGTCCGCGTCGGTGAGATTCGCGTCCTCAAGGAAGGCGTGGGTGAGGTTCACGTTGTCGAGGAAGGCGTGGGTGAGGTTCGCGCCTCCGAGAGCCGCGCCAGCGAGGTCCGAGCCCGTGAGATACACGCCCACGAGGTCGGCGTCGGAGAGGTCCGCGCCACCGAGGTCCGAGTTAGTGAGGTCGATAATCTGTCCGGCTGGTCGGAGGGCGCGTTCGCTACGAAATTCCGACCACGTCCTCCCCCCAACCAATAGAGCTTCGAGAGCCTGCTCGTCCGCCATGATCACGAAGAGTATAGGAAGCAGATTGGATTCCCTTAGTGTCACTTCGGGGCTGGGGAATCGCGAAGCTTGAAGATGCAAAGAGCAGAAGCCAGGGCGCAATAGCACGACCCGGGCGGCGTCCCACCCGTTGCGGCATGGCCCGGGGCCACCTGCGGTGTCCACGAATCGAACTCCGCTGCGCTCCGTCCTGTGGAAAGAGCAATTCTTTCGCACATCTGGCTTTCTCCGAGCATGCGTCACCCTGGCCCGTCTTACCCACCCCTGACTCCGCGATGCTCCGGCCCTTCGGGCTCCAGAAACTTTTCAAAGCGCCTGCGGCTGAAAACTTTCCGTCTCAGGGGTAGGACGCCGTTCCATGCCGCCGCCTTCTCTTCCCAAGCCAGATGACGGCGAAAGAAATTGGCACGAGCGAAGGGCCGGGGGGAGCCGGTCCCGCGAGAGAAGGAGACCCCGACATGCCGAAGAACACCACCCGCCCCGCACGCAAGAACACCGCAGCAGGAAACGCCCAGACCCCCGCCATCGTCACCCACACCACCGCCATCATCACCGGACCCCAGAACGCCACCATCAGCATCACCGCAGCAGGCACCGAGCACGCGCAAATGGTCGTCGCGTTCGGGCACCTCATGATGACTTTCCGCAGCGCCGAAGCGGTCTGCGACGTCATCGCCGGATTCGCCACCGTCCGATCGGCCCTCGCCGGAGCCGACGGACACGCCCCGTACCCGCAGCAGCCTGGCGCGGAGTTCGGCGCACCCGCAATCTCGATTCTCTGGCTCGGCGGCCCCGAACACACGGTGATACCGGGCGCCCGCTACGTCCCCGAGCAACGCCGCACCGTGCACTGGGTGGACCTGCACATGGGGCCGATCACCTGGCGCGTCACCGACCGTGTCGGATACGACACCCTCATGGACGAGTTCCGCCGCGTCCACCGCGCCGCGGTCGGCGTCTTCCTAGACGGAGGCCGCTACCGCCGCGATCCGTCCAAGATCCTCGACTCGTTCGACGACTGACCAATAGCACACCTCGGCCCCGCACCCGCGGGGCCGAACGTGTTCATCCACAACCCCGACCCCGCTCCACAGACCACCGGAATTCCGGTTCGCGTCGCACGACTCGCTGCGCTCCCCGGTGCGACGCTGAGCAGCACGCAGCCACCCGCCTCAGGTCAGAAAGGGAAGCCACCGTCGATGATCACCTGGACCGTCACCACCCGCCCCGAGAACAGTCCCGAGCTCCTCACCGCCAGCGGAGCCGAAACCACCCTCGCCGACGCCAAGAGAGCCGCCGCAGACGCCGTCCGCTACGCCCTCCTCGACGCCACCGAGCACACCTCACCCGACAACGGCTGCGCACCGTCCTACCTCGTCACCCTCGACGGCACTTGCGCCCTCATCGTCGGACTCGGCCGTTGCCGACCCGCCAACTACAACGGCGTCCTCGACAGCCTGGAACGCTTCGACGGCACCGCACCACCACACCTGCTCTACCTGTGAGCGGACCCCGACCCAAAGGAAAGGAACCATCCGTGTGCCCGCACAAGCATGGGTCACCCTCATCGTCGGCATCTTCGCAACCATCGGCGTGACCGCAACCCTCCGCCAACGCACCAGCAGCGAGAACCAAGCGCAAGCCTGGCTTCACTTGTCCGTCGGACACGTGTCCGGAGCATGTCTGCGAAGTGCTCTCGCCTCGTCATCTAATGCTTCCATCAACTTCGCGGTGGGTCCTCGCGACGTTGCATGCTGGTGGTGAAGATCTGGTGCACCGAGCTCATCTCGGGAGGACGGATACACCTCTCGTCGAGGCTGCGACGGTACTCCTGGAACGTCGGCAGCGTTTGTAGAAGCTCGGGCTCGGCATCACCGGAGACGAGGGCGATAAATGCCCCTTCGCCAATGTGGTACGTGTCGTAGTTCAGCACGCCTGCAGGTAGCTGTTCGAGTTCGGCATAGACATCGCCCAGGCGGGTGAGTTCTTCTTCGATGTGCGCATGCTTGATCGTGTAGTGGATGACAACTGTGCCTGTCATGCGATCAATTCAGGGTGCCGAATGGGTCGGAGTGCTTGAGCCCACTGTTCAAGGTCGTCCAGTGCCCGTGCGAGATCGGCTTCACGCTCTGCGGCTGGGTTGAACGTTGCATATCCTTCGAAGTCCGTTCCGAATCTGAGGGCGAGGCTCGCACGCACGTCGGCGAGCTTCAGCTCGCCGCAGATCTGCCGCAACTGCTCGACCGCGCGAATACCGCCATCGAAACCGTAACTGACGAAGGTGGCGGCCTTGTCGTTCCACTCCGCAAACAGCAGGTCGAGGGCGTTTTTCAGCACCGCTGGAGGTGCGTGGTTGTACTCCGGAGTGACGAAGAGGAACCCGTCGTACGCCTGGATCGTCGAGGCCCACGCCACTGTGTGAGGCTGGCTGTATTGTCCGGCCATCGGCGGGAGCACTTCATCTATGAACGGCAAGTTGACCTGCGCAAGGTCGATGACTTCGTACGTCGCCGCTGGGCGATTTCTTGACAGGCCGGCAACCCAGTCTGCGACGGTTCGGGCATGGCGACCGGGGCGAGTTGATCCAGCGATAATGGCGAGACGAAGCGGGTGAGATGACGTGGTCAAACGGAGCCCCCGGAGGATTGATTGTATGGGAAAACGGTGATGGCAGAAACTATACATAACGCTGGCGGTCCGACTGCCCGAGGCGGTCGGCCGACCAAGCGTGCGCAGATCGAGAAGGCAGCCAGGGAGGTGTTCGGACGAGTCGGGTTCGGGGACGCCACGATGGACTCCATCGCAGCTGAGGCGCAGGTGTCGACCAGGACCCTCTATCATCACTTTCGGTCCAAGAACGACCTCTTCGCTGCCGTCCTGACCGCCAGCGCGTCGTTGGTTGCGGACGATTTCTCGCGCGCAGCGGAGGAGTCCTTGTGCACCTCCGACGTGCGATCGGCGCTGCTGGTGCTGGGCCATGCGTTCGTCGAGCAGCGGACAAGCCACCCGCAGCACTTCGCCATGGTGAATCAACTGAGGGCCCGCGCGGTTTGCCTCACCCCGGACCAAACCACAACATGGCATAACGCCGGCCCGTATCGAGTGCAGGCCGAGGTTGCCTCGGTGCTCGACGAGCTTGGACGCCGTCGATGGCTCAGAGTCCCAGACGTTCGGCAGGCAATGTTGCATTACGTCGCGTTGACGACCGCCGAATCAACCATCCGACCCTTCGCGGCTGAAGCACTCACACCGCGTCAAGTTCAACCCATGGTCACAGCCGGCGTCGCCGCTTTCCTCCGAGCGTATGGAACGGACACTATGCCGATCCCTCCGATCAGCTGACGTCAGAATCCGACGAAATGCCCACCTCGAACGTCCGGGCGACGTCAGGATTCGTCGACAACTGACGTCGAGGTTCACAGACAAGGCCTGGTGAAGGACCTGTTCAGGGACAGTCGGTCCGCGTGTCTGGCTCGGATTACTTGCTGGTCGGTAATACCCTGCAGGTATGAGGCCAGGTCTGGACCGCGCTCGACTCGCTATCGGTTGAGGTGAATCGTGACGGTCGGCTGGTTCGTGAGGTTCTACGATTTCAGCCGCCCGTTCGCTCGAGTTGCCGTCGCGGGCGTCGCTTTCGACGATGTTCTTACACTAGCCAAAGCCAACGGTGCCAGACATGGGACGCCGTACTTCCTGAGTCCAGGAGGCAGGGTCGATGGTCGGCTCAATGCTTTCTGGCGCTCACCGGTGCTATGGGGAACAGCCGAGAGCACAGTCCGTCGCTACGCCCTCAGCATCAAAGTCTGGTTGGACTTCCTACACGTCATGGACGTCGAATGGACCGCGGCCACCCCGAACGACCTCGCAGCGTTCAAGAGCTGGCGGATGTCAGTAGAAAGCAATCCAGATCCAGTATCTGCCAACACTTTCCGGTTGGACCTGGCCGCCGTGCGGAAGCTGTATCTGTGGGCCGCAGATGAGTGCGGTGTGGCGAATCCCGTGCGGAGCCATGTGCTGTCGGGTAGCTACCGAGGTGAAATGAAACTGGACGCCACGCCCTCAGGTATCCGCAGGTCAGACGTCAAGTGGATGACGCCTTCGGCATTTCGACAGTGGCGCACCATCGGTTTGAGTGGGTACACGCGCGACGGCGAGCAGCGTGAGCAGTGGGTTGGTCGCACGGAGGACCGCGACGTCGCGTACGTGGACGGGCTTTACGGTGCCGGGTTGCGGATGGGGGAGTGGGCCAGCGTGCTCACGTCCGAGATTCCCGGGGTCTCGTCAGAGCGATTACTGCGCCTCAGACTCGCATCGGCCTGCGCAAAGTCCGGTGTCTCCCGTCCTTACTGGTTGCCGCGAGCGGTCTTGCAGGCCGTTCGGTTCTATATCGAGGACGGTAGCCGTCAGGCGGCAGTGGCAGCTGCTCGGTGCAGGGGGCTTTACGACGTCGTTCCCAACAAATGGGTGGTCGATGAGATCGGTTCGAAAGGCGTCTTGCAAGCCGTGGATCAGGACGGGATGCGACGTCGGGTGAATGTGGACAGCGTGGGTCCGTCGTTGCGGACCCGGCTGTTCATCCGTACTCCGGCGGGGTTGGAACCGATGATGTTGTTCCTCGGTAGGGATGGTCTTCCCCGACCTAAAGCTGCTTGGTACAACACCTTTCGTGATGCAAACATGCGCGCGACGAAGGAGTTGGGTGATCGGTCCGGAAGGTTGTGGTGCCGCCCGCACATGCTGCGGCACAGCTTCGCGCTGCGGTGGTACTGCATCGCGACGTTCGTCGCCTGGCAACGAACCGACATGCTCACCGACGCAGAGCGTCGCGATTTCCGTAATCAACTCGGAGACGTGTGGTTCTTGTTGTCGACGTTGCTCGGGCACCGAAGCGCGGAAACTACCAGGCAGGTCTATCTGGAGCCGTTTCAAGGATTACAGGTCGAACAACTGGTGGCGCTGATGGACGCCGACGATCGGGACGCGCTGGAGCGGTTGGCCGGCGCTGTCGGCGCCGGGCACCCGCGTGTCATAGAGGGGATCGAGCCGTGACGGTGGGAAGGCCCGCTACGGCGCCTCCGGCGGGGTGGGCACCGCCATTTGTATGCGGTCCAGAGCTCCAGGTGCCGTTCATCAGTGAGGACGGGACACAACGCGCCGTCTTCGATTTCCATCGCCTGCCCTGTGACGCCAGGGTGCGAAAAGAATTGGCGACGTGCTTCACCGCCGTGAACGGGCCGTTGGGGACGAGCCATCGGGTAAAGACTGCGCAATCATATTGGGGCACAGTTCGATTCGTCTCGAAATGGCTGGCCGAGACGCGCCCGGGACTGCGATCGCTGAGCGAGCTGACCGCGGCGGACATCGAAATAATCTGCATGGCACTGCGGTTGCCGAGTGGGGACAAACGTTGTTACGAGTTTCGGGTGCTTCTGCGTGCCGGCCCGGTGCAGCTCCGACCGGGCGTCATCGACAGGTTCGCTCAGTTCGACAGAAAGGTTCGATCCGACCCAGCACAGCCGTATTCCGACGTCGAATTCCAACGCATCACAACGGTATTGCGCGCGATGGTTCGGAATGCGAAAAACCGGCTGCGTGAACATCGTCAGCTGGTCACGGACTACCGCACCGGAAAATTCGATGACCTCGATCGAAACGAACCACGCGTGATTCTTGCCGAGGTGCTCGATCACTGCATGCGGACTGGCTCACTTCCCCTGACCGGCATACGCACTCCGAAGCGATCCGCCAGGGCGTGGCAGGCGTATCTCATCGGCGGCAGCCGTCCCCTCCGCACGCTGATTCACCTGACCGCCGGGGAAGCGTGGGCATTTGTAATGTTGCTGGCCGCGACCACCGGACACAACCGATCGGTCATCGAAGCCCTCCCTGCCCGTCACCATCTCGCGACCGCAGCGGACGAGCCGCAGATTGCCCTGGTTGAGATGAACAAACCGCGGAGGTCGGCGAGCTCGAATGACCGTTCCCCTGACCGACGTGCCGCCAGAGCTACAGTCCCATACAGCGGACCCCCGTCCCCAGCACATCGCAGAGTCCTCGCTGACCACCCCATTCGGGATATTCAGCCTCCTCCTCGACCTCACCGAACCCGGCAGAACACTGCTGAACACCCAGTCGGCGTTCGTCTACTACAACCCGACCCCGCCCACCCGGGGCGCGGTCGTACTGAGCGATGGACTGCCCGCTGACGGGGACCACCGCCGTTGCCATCCCCGCTGGCTGCGCTCCTGGTTGACCGGAGACGAACAGGACGACGCTCTGCTCCTCGGGATTGGCTTCAACCGTATGCGCAAGACCTATCTGGAGCGGACCCGGACGCCGACCGCACATTCTCCGGCAACGCTGGCCGGTTACCTCTCCCGGATGGACACTGTCCGTCTCGAAGGATTTCAGATCGTCCACGAAGCATTGGCGGAACAAGTCGAGTCGGCGCTCACCCGCCGTGAGATGACACTCGTGCGGAATGCGTTGGTCGCGGGCGACGATACGGCGTTGGGGGTGTGCACCGACTTCACTCATTCACCTCTCGATGGTGGTCGGACATGCTCTCAAAACTTCCTCAGTTGTCTGGACTGTTCCAATGCCAGAGCGTTACCTCGGCATCTTCCTATGCAGCTCGCCGTCCTCGACGCGCTGCGCGGCCTCAGAGCCGCTCTGACAGCCCATCGATGGGCACTCGAATACGCTGGTCGTGTCGCGCAGATCGAGGACATGCTCAGCGCATACGAGCCTGCACAAGTGCGGGCGGCCCGCGAGAAGATCTCCGGCGATGAGCGCCGCCTGGCTCTGCGATTACTGGACGGAGTGTTCGACACACCATGAGTCGGCCAGCATCGGCATCCGTGCCCGAATTTCCCGTAATCGACGGCATTGCAGCGGTTCCCGATGCTCCCGTCTTCCACCGCAGGCCGTTACACGAAGTCGAGGCGATTGGTGCACCTCGGTTCGGTGACGATCTCTGGGACCTCACACCCGCGATGCATCTCAGACACCGGAAAGTGACAGTGAACTGGCTGGCGTTTCCTGCCGAGTTCCGTGAACCGATGAAGCTTTACACCTTCGCGCTGATCAACGTCACCGACCGTTCCCCACGGCTCGTCGCCGCCAACAGCGGATTCCCATCCCTTCCGACGATCAAGCACGACCTGCAGCACTTGCGGCGTTTTGTCGAGTGGCTTGTCGGACGCGGCTGTCACAGGTTCGATCAGCTCGACGACGATGACCTGGACGGCTACGCCAGGCTCGTTCTTTCCAGAGAAGATACTTCGGCGAGGGTCAAACGCTCGTTGTTGTGTGCGGTCATGAGACTGCATGCATACCGGGAATACCTGCCAGAACGCTGTCAACTGCAGGTCGTCCGTTCTTTGTGGGGAGCAGCCACCGCAGGTCAGATCGTGGGCGTTTCAAAGGCAAGCAGATCGGAGAACGCAACACCTCGCATCACGCCGGATGTCATGGGAGCACTGCTGTCCGCTGCGCTCGTCACCATCGACGTCATCGGCCCCGACATACTCGGCGTCGCCCTCACGCTGTCGACCATGCGGCGAATTGCTCACGAGAGTATTCGCGGGCACCAGCCATCTCGATGGGGTAAGCCTGATCTGGCCGGCGCGGCAGCCAGGTTCGAGACCGTACTTCCCGCGCTGCGGGCTGCGGGAATCCCCATACCGGGAATCGGAGGCAGCGACCCCGGCATCGATGTCGAAGGCCTTGCGGTCGGCAGTCTCATGGACACGACAACCCTCAAGGGGATGTCCTCACTGATCTGCGACATCGCTCAACAACGGATCCCGACCACAGTGGACCTACTGCGAGTAGTCAACTTTTCAGAGATTGATGGACGTCGATGGCGAGATGAACCTGTCGAAGCCGTGAGTTGCTCAAGCTGGTCGATCACGTCGTCGCAGCGTGTTTGGTGCTCACCACCTATTTGTCGGGCATCCGGCCAGGGGAAGCACTGAACTTGCGACGCGGTTGCATAAGCCGTTCGAAAACCCTCGAGCTCGTGTTCCTCTCGGGCACCCAAGAGAAGGCTCAACCCGTTCGCCGAGAGCGCTCACCTGCGACCATCCCGTGGGTTGTTACCGAGCATGTCGGCAGGGCCATCGCTCTCCTGGAGCAACTCGCCCCAGGCGATCTACTGTTCCCCTTCGCCGGGAGATACACACCAAATGCGTTCCGCCACGCCAATTCCCGTGTCATGTCCGCCAGTCGTGCAAACCAGCGAGTGCGTGCTTTTGTCGAGTGGTTCAACACCGACGTTGCGGGGAAAGTCGGACACGAGCAGATAGCCGCCGACCCCCATGGGCCGATCACGCTGTCTCGTTTTCGCCGTACATTGGCCTGGCACATTGTCCGCCGACCGGGCGGGCTCATTGCCGGAGCAATTCAGTACGGTCATCTGCGAACTCAGATCACCCAAGGCTATTCCGGTCAGGCCGATTCGGGATTCAACGACGACGTTGGTTTCGAGGAGTTTCTGATGCGCTGCGAGACCATCCATGCAGATCATGAACGGCTGGGATCTGGCGAACATGTTTCCGGCCCAGCGGCCAGCAGCTACGTCAGTAGGGTCACCACTGCCCGAGAGTTCCTCGGGCACAGTGTGAGTTCCCCAGCGCAAGCACGGGCGTTACTCGCCAACGAAACCTTGCAGATCCATCACGGAACGTTCCTCACCTGCGTTTACCGAGCTGAGACGGCAGCGTGTCGAGACTTCTCCCAAAGCGCCGCGACTCCGATCTGGCGGAAATGCAAGCCCAGCTGTCGCAACATCGCTCGAACCGACCAGGACATCGGCGCTCTCGAAGCGCACAACGACGAGTTGATCAGCGACCCACTCCACCTGCATCTACCGCTTCCGCTACGGGCGCGCCTCAACGAACGCACAACGTCGAACTCGTCGATCATTTCCAACCATCGAGACACTGCGGCATCCGCTTCCGAACTGCGCAAACCTCAATCACAGGCGGCAACATGGACAAGCGAGCTCTGATCCAGAACGCAATCGCAAACCTCACTTCGGGGAACCCGACATGCTCGGACGGCAAGCTCACAATCAGCAACTTGGCGAAGGAAGCAGGCCTGCACCGGCAGAGGCTCTACGACGAATTTCCCGACCTAGTCGAGCAATTCAGAACGCAAGCGGGGTCATTCACCTCGGTCGGTGCCCAAAAGCAGTTGCACCTCGCAGAATCCACCATCGAGCAACTCGGCAAACGTAATGACGAACTTGTCCAGCGGGCGAAGGAACTCGAACTGCGAATAGAAGCCCTTTCTGCTCTCGTCGTCGAACTGACCCTCCAGCAGGAGCCGCGCAATCTGGTGCATCTTCGTCCGAATCACGGTCGGCAGAAGTCCTCGGACACCACTGTCCAACAGTGAACCTGGCAGCGGATCACCTGGTGCCTCGATCACACCGTCAGCACAGACGACGCCGAAGCTGCCCTGGGGTGGGATATCTACGGGGCGGTTACGGACTCCCCGCTGATAACCAGAACGGAGCAGGATGTCCTGGTGGCCCTCGCCGATCGCGCTTGCGGCATGCACTGGCGCAACCCGACGAATACGAGGACACTGACAATCGAGGCGATGAGCTCGAGGAGTTGCGATGACCACCACGGACGAACGCAAGATCAAGGTCGGACGGCCCGAGGTCGCCGCGGCAGCTGCTCGCGCGTCGATCGCAATCCGTGAACGCAGCGGACGCGACGTGCCGCAATGGATTCGCGACGCCGCAGCGGGTCGACCTACCACCCCGCCGCCCGAATAGCGGGTCGACCGGCACGTGATCGCGGTCAGGCCGCGCTCGCTCGCAACTCCGTCAAGGTAGAGGCGAAGATGCCCGTCGGCCCGTGCGATACGTCGCAGTACTCGCCGTCGCGCCAGAAGAACACCGAGCGCGACAATGGGCTCGGTGTGTCACGAGAGAACAGATCTGCCAGTTCGGCCAGTGCAGCCGCTGCCGCGAGTGCCTTGTCGGCTGTGCGCGGCCGGTGGAAGGTCAATTCGTAGGCATTGGGAACGACGAACAACACGCCGTACAGGCACTCGCCGAGGTGAGTCGAGATCAACGTGGTCATATCTGCAACCTTCGAGGCCAGGTAGATCGAATCGCCGCTGAGAACCTCGATGTCGATGCCGCCCCTGCTCATGGTCTCGGCTTCCTCGAACTTCACAGCAGCGGTGTTCTTTCGGCCGGCTGCCCATGCAGCGTCCATGTCTCGGCCGACAAGATGACAATCGGCCAGTGTCACAGCTCGATTAGGAGACGACAGATTCAGGACACGTAGCGGTGCGCCCGGCACGTCGAGCAACGGGACCGAATAGATGTACCGACCCATGGCCTCGAGTGCGGTTGGCGCGACGATGCGCTCGCGCAACCTCGAGTGGAACTCGTCGTCCGACAACGAGGTGATGAACGTCGGGTCGGCTTCGCGCATCATCTCGATCATGACGTCGACATGGCCGTCGATGATGCTGTCCCACGCAGATCTGCTTGCCCCCGAGCACCGGGCGAAGAGGTTCTCCAGTGGAAAGTGCGGGCCTGATCCCGCCGCCAATGTTGTTGCATCCACGCGGTGAACCACCACCCCGCGCCTTCGGAACGCCTCGATGGTCTTCATCCGCACGATCGCGAATGTCGTTGCGTGAACTGCGCCGTAATTCGGCAAGGACTGAAATTTCATGATGTTCCCCCGAGTCTGTGTGTGCTCTTGGTGCGTTCGACGCAGGGGCTGACACAATGGTTCCCATGCCGTCCAACGCTTCTGCAATCGGTCTCTGCAACTTCGTCGACGTCTCGCCGTCGCCGTTCCACGTCTGCAACACGGTCTCGGTGCAGCTCGAGGAAGCCGGTTTCGTTCGGCTCGACGAGATCGACGCCTGGCCGACCGAACTAGGTCGCTACTACTTGATCCGCGGAGGTTCACTCGTCGCCTGGAGTACCGAGAGCGATAATTCGGGTCGTTCCGCAGGCTCCACTCATGCCCCCTTTCGCATCGTCGGCGGGCACACCGACAGCCCGAACCTTCGGGTGAAGCAGCATCCCGATCTGCAATCCGCAGGCTGGCAGATGGTGGGTCTCGAACCGTACGGCGGCGCGTGGCTCAACTCCTGGCTCGACCGCGATCTGGGTATCTCCGGCCGGTTGAGTGTGCGTGACGGCAACGTTGCGCGCGAAGTGCTCGTCAAGGTGGACGAACCGATCCTGCGAGTTCCGCAGCTGGCCATCCACCTGTCCGAAGACCGCAAGGGCGTCACCCTGGACCCGCAGCGACATGTCAATGCTGTTTGGGGCGTGGGTAATTCACCGAAGTCTTTCATCGCGTACGTCGCCGAGCGACAAGGCGTCGACCCGCGTTCGGTTCTGGGTTGGGAGTTGATGACGCACGATCTCGCGCCCAGTGCCGTCGTAGGGGTCGAGTCGGAATTGGTCAGTGCGCCGCGTCTGGACAATCAGGGCACCTGCTACGCCGGAACTCAGGCTTTGCTTGCTGCGGTGGAGAATCCGACCGATGTGACTCCGGTGCTGGCCCTGTTCGATCACGAGGAAGTCGGCAGCATGTCCGATCGCGGTGCGTTCTCGGATCTGCTGAACACAGTGCTCGAGCGCATCGTGCTGGGAAGGGGCGGTGGGCGTGAGGAATTCCTGCGCACGATGGCCGGATCCATCTGTGCCTCAGGCGATATGGCGCATGCGACCCACCCCAACTACCCGGATCGGCACGAGCCCGCACATCGCATCGAACTCGGTGGGGGACCGGTACTGAAGGTCAACCAGAACCTGCGTTATGCAACCGATTCCGCAGGCGCAGGTGCATTCGCGCTCGCGTGCGATCAGGCCGGAGTTCCCTTGCAGCGCTACGTTCATCGCGCCGATCTGCCCTGCGGATCGACCATCGGACCCATCACCGCGTCGCGCACCGGGTTATCGACGGTGGACGTCGGCGCGGCGCAGCTGGCCATGCACTCGTCACGAGAGTTGATGGGAGCCAACGACGTGAAGGCGTACGCCGACGCGTTGGCGGCATTCCTCGCCCCTGCGCAGTAGTCGGACGGCCAGTCGCAAACGCGCGCGCGTTTGCGAGATCCCAGGGTGAGCCAGCGACCAGAAGACCCGACGACCTACACGGGATCGAGTTGCAGGCACGCATCCGCCGCGAGCCAGAACAACTGTTCGCGCACTGTTGTCGCCTTGGTCCAGCCGCGGTGGTCCCAATCGGCGGCCAGGGAGTCTCCCGCGTACAGCAGTTGCGCGAATCGCACTCCGCGGAATTGGGCGACCGCGCAGAATGCCGATGCTTCCATGTCGACCGTTCGGCAGCCCTCCTCGACGCGGCGCGAGACCCGGCCACGCGTCTCGCGGTAGAGCGCATCGGTCGTCCAGGAACGCCCGGTGACGAAGTCGATTCCGGCGTCGGTGAGTACCGACTGGAGTACGGCCACACCTGCCGGATCGGCGTCGACCACTCGCCCCGGCGGCAGGTAGTGGAACGAGGTGCCCTCGTCACGCAGGGCGCTGTCGACCACCATCACGTGTCCCATGCCCAGGTCGTCGGACAGGGCTCCTGCGCCGCCGACGGCCACGAACTGCGTGCAGCCCATGGCGATGGCCTCTTCGAGGAACAGTGCGGCCAGTGGCGCTCCGACTCCGGGATGGAAGACGGCGAGCTTCTGTCCACCTCGTTCGATCTCGTAGACGGGGTGTTCGCCGTGCTCGGAGCGCATGATCGACACCACCCGGGCGTCGCCTTTGGCGCAGATGCTCTCGATCACCTCGGCGAAGAAACAGACGACGGCTTTCGGCGGTACGTCGACTCCCTTGGCCACCATCGACGGGTCGATGACGCCCGTTTCGTCCAGATCGTCCTCGGTCAGCGCGATGTTCATCAGGTGATGTTCGCACGAGGCCGATACGTCCGATGCCGTAGATGTCGGTGGCACCTTATAGACTCTCCCTGGCATTTCGCTCCATCGAAGGGACCTATTCCTCGTGTCCGCTAGCTCTGTACCCACAGACACTGTCTCCAACGCCGTCGCCACCCCCGACGTTGCGCAGCCGTACAAGGAACTCGGACTCAAGGACGACGAATACGTCCGCATCAAGGAAATTCTCGGCCGTCGGCCCACCGACGCCGAACTGGCGATGTACTCCGTCATGTGGAGCGAGCACTGCTCGTACAAATCCTCCAAGGTGCACCTGAAGTACTTCGGCGAGACCACCACCGACGAGATGCGCAAGCCGATGCTCGCCGGCATCGGTGAGAACGCGGGCGTCGTCGACGTCGGCGACGGTTGGGCCGTCACGTTCAAGGTCGAGAGCCACAATCACCCGTCGTACGTCGAGCCCTATCAGGGTGCAGCCACCGGCGTGGGCGGCATCGTCCGCGACATCATGGCCATGGGTGCGCGCCCGATCGCCGTCATGGACCAGCTGCGATTCGGTGCTGCCGATGCACCCGATACGCGCCGCGTCCTGAGTGGCATCGTCGCAGGCGTCGGCGGCTACGGAAACTCCCTCGGCCTCCCGAACATCGGCGGCGAGACGGTGTTCGACGCCTCCTACGCCGGTAACCCTCTGCTCAACGCCCTGTGTGCCGGTCTCATGCGGGTCGAGGACATGCACCTGGCGTTCGCGTCGGGGCTGGGTAACAAGATCATTCTGTTCGGTGCCCGAACGGGTCTCGACGGCATCGGCGGTGTTTCCGTGCTGGCTTCGGAGACCTTCGACGGTGACGAGACCGGTGGGGGCCGCAAGAAGCTTCCGGCCGTCCAGGTGGGCGATCCGTTCACCGAGAAGGTGCTCATCGAGGCCTGCCTCGAGCTGTACTCGAACAAGCTGGTCGTCGGCATCCAGGACCTCGGCGGTGCCGGATTGTCTTGTGCCACTTCGGAACTCGCCTCTGCGGGTAGTGGTGGCATGCATATCGAGCTGGAGAAGGTGCCGATGCGCGCCACCGGCATGACCCCCGCAGAGGTGCTGTCGAGCGAATCCCAGGAGCGCATGTGCGCCGTGGTGACTCCCGAGAACGTCGACGCGTTCATGGCTGTCTGCAAGAAGTGGGACGTGCTGGCCACCGTCATCGGTGAGGTCACCGACGGCGAGCATCTGCAGATCACCTGGCACGGCGACACCGTCGTCGACGTTCCGCCCAAGACCGTTGCGCACGAGGGACCGGTGTACAACCGTCCGGTCCAGCGCCCGGACACCCAGGACGATCTGGTCGCGAACACCACGGCGTCGCTGCAGCGTCCGGAAACCGGGGACGAACTGAGGGCGACGCTGCTGAAGATGATCGGCTCGCCGCAGTTGTGCAGCCGTCGCTTCATCACCGAGCAGTACGACCGCTACGTGCGCGGTAACACCGTGCTGGCCGAGAACGCCGATGCCGGCGTCATCCGAATCGACGAGAAGACCGGTCGCGGAATCGCTTTGGCCACCGACGCGTCGGGTCGCTACACCGCACTCGATCCCTACCAGGGTGCCCAGCTCGCGCTCGCCGAGGCGTTCCGCAACGTCGCGGTCACCGGTGCGACACCGAAGGCCGTCACCAACTGCCTGAACTTCGGCTCGCCCGAGGATCCGGGCGTCATGTGGCAGTTCCAGCAGGCCGTGCGCGGATTGGCGGACGGCTGCGTCACCCTCGGCATCCCGGTCACCGGCGGCAACGTCAGCTTCTACAACCAGACCGGTGCCGAGCCGATCCTGCCGACGCCCGTCGTCGGTGTGCTCGGCGTGATCGACGACGTGCATCGCCGCATCTCGACCGGCCTCGGACTCGAGCCCGGTGAGACGCTGATCCTGCTGGGCGATACCTACGACGAATTCGACGGATCCATCTGGTCACAGGTCGAGCACGATCACCTCGGCGGCGTTCCACCCAAGGTCGATCTGGCCCGCGAACAGTTGTTGGCCGACATTCTGCTGTCGTCCTCGCGCGACGGGCTGGTCTCGGCGGCACACGACCTGTCCGAGGGTGGTCTTGCGCAGGCCGTCGTCGAAGCAGCTCTGGCCGGCGAAACCGGTTGTCGCATCATCGTTCCCGAAGGTGCCGATCCGTTCGTGACGCTGTTCTCCGAGTCCTCGGGCCGGGTGCTGGTCGCGGTGCCGCGCACGGAAGAGATTCGGTTCACCGGTATGTGCACCGCCCGCGAACTTCCGTGGGTGCGCATCGGCGTGGTCGACGAGGGTTCGAATACGATCGAGGTGCAAGGGCAGTTCTCCGTCCCGATGACGGAACTGCGCGAGACCTTCGAGAGCACTCTCCCAAGACTTTTCGGCTGACCGAGGTGGGGGGACAGACATCGGTCGGGGAACAGGCATCGCAGCGGCACGACAGCGAACTCGACGCCGCACTCGAGCAGGATCAGCATCATCGGTACCACCTGCCGACCCTGGAAATCTCGGTTCCCTCGCCCGACAAGCATCCGTTCGTCATGTGGGCGTGGGGCCTGTTGCGCCTCGACTTCACCGGAATCGCCTTCAGCGCGTTGTTCTTCTGCTGGTCGCTGACTCCGTCGCTGCTTCCTCGCGGGTGGCTGTTCCAGGGCATCATCGGCGGTATCAATTCGGCCATCGGTTACGCATTCGGCGTGGCGGTGGGATGGGCGGTGACGCGGTGGTGGCTGTCGTCCCGATCGTGGTGGCCGTTGCCGCGCGCGGTCGATCGCGCCGTCAAGATCGCTGTGCCGGTCGTGGCTGTCGCGGTGTCGATGATCATGCTGGCGATATCGGCGGAATCGCAGCGTGAGCTCGCTGCATTGATGGACGCCGAGGGCACCACCACAACGGGTTACCTACGAACCGGGGCACTCAGCATCGCCATTGCGGCTCTGTTGATTTCGCTGTGGCGGGTGTTGCGCGACGTCGTTGGACTGCTGGCCCGCCAGATCAACCGCGTGGTGAAAATGCCACGGGAAGTGGCCAATGCGCTCGGGGTCGTCCTCCTCGTCGTGCTCTCCGTCGCACTGGTTCAGGGCGTACTGCTGCGTGCGGTGTCGGCGGTCACCAACTCGGCCTTCAGTCTGCAGAACGACGAAACTCGGGACGGGGCAGAACAACCCGTCGCCGACGAGCGATCCGGGAGCCCGAACTCGTTGGCACCCTGGGACACACTGGGGTTCGAGGGTCGTAACTTCGTCTCCAGCGGTCTGCGCGCCGACGAGATGGAACGGGCCACGGGCCGCCCGAGTGTCGAGCCGATTCGGGCATACGCAGGATTGGAAACCGCGGAGACCCAGGACGAACGACTCGACGTCGTGGTCGCCGAACTCGAACGCACCGGGGCATTCCAGCGCGAGGCTCTCATCGTCGTTCCTACGACGGGTACCGGGTGGGTGAATCCCACCGCCATCGAAGCGGAAGAGCTCATGTTCGACGGCGATGTCGCCACCGTCGCATCGCAGTATTCGTATCTGCCCAGCTGGATCTCGTTCATCGCGGAAGGCGACAAGGCCGCTCAGGCCGGCAAAGCGCTCATCGACAAGGTTCACGATCGCTGGCTGCAGGAGCCGGAGGCCACCCGCCCCAAGTTCTACGTCTACGGCGAGAGCCTCGGTACCCAGGCCGGGGAGGGTGCCTTCGACGGCTTGGCGGACATCAGAGCCACCACCGACGGAGTCCTGTGGGTGGGACCGCCGAACAACAACCGCATCTGGAGTCAGTTCGTCAGCCGACGCGACCCGGGCAGCCCCGAGGTTCGGCCGGTCTACTCCGAGGGTCTGACGGTTCGCTTCGCCGACAACTCGTCGGGCATCCCGCCGGAGGATCAACCGTGGTACGCACCGCGGATCCTGTACGTCCAGCACGCCTCGGACCCGGTGGTCTGGTGGTCGTCAGATCTGCTCTTCGAGCGGCCCGACTGGCTTTCCGAACCACCGGGGCCGGACCGGCTGCCGAGTATGCGATGGTTCCCTGTCGTCACGTTCTGGCAGGTGGCAGCCGACCTGACGAACGCTGCGGGCGTCCCCGACGGACACGGCCATAACTACGGAACCCTGGTGCTCGACGGCTGGGTCGCCGTCGCCGCACCTGAGGGCTGGATCGACCGCGACACCGAACGAGTCCGCGGAGTCATGGAGCAGTTCGCCGGGCGAGACGGTCCCGAGAAGTGAGAACCGCCCTGACAACCGGACTCGCGACGACGGCGTGGAGTGCCTACCTCCTCCCCGCGCTCGGCCTCGATGCCCGTGTACGGGCGGTAGCCAACGCCTCGTTCGCTGTGGGTTTGGCTGCACTGTCTCGAACGAGCGCGGACAGGCTCGGTCTGCGCAACGCTGCTGACGGCCTGAAGTGGGGCGCTGCGGCGTCGGCGATTCCTGTCCTCGGATCTGCCGTCGTCGCCGCAATTCCGGCGCTGCGACGCCGGGTCCGGCCGTCCGAGGACGAGCTGGCCGAGTGGGTGCTGTTTCGAATCCCCGTGGGAACGGTGCTCACCGAGGAGTTGCTGTTCCGCGGTGTGCTCGACGCCGCGTCGCCGGTCCTGTCGCCGATCTTCTTCGGCCTGTGGCACATCCACCCGGCCCGTGCTGCCGGAGACACCGTGATCGGAACGGTACTGGCGACTACTGCGGCCGGAGTTGTCTTCTCAGGGCTCAGGGCCCGCAGTGGGAGCGTGCTCGCCCCGGCGCTGTTGCACTATTTCCTGAACGCGAGTGGCGCTGTGCTTGCGCATCTCGCTGCGAACGACAGGAGTCGGTAGCAGTGCCACCGCACAAGGAAGTCAGCCCCGCCGAGGTGCGCGACGCAGTACTGGCGGTCGGGGAGTGGATCAAGGGTGAGGCGGACAAACCGGCTCGCGCACAGATTGCCGCGGCAGTGCGCACCACCGCCAGAACTCTCGGCCAGAATGCGCCCGGATCCTCGGTGGAGGTGCGCGTACCGCCGTTCGTTGCGGTGCAGTGCATCGTCGGCCCTCGTCACACCCGTGGAACTCCGCCGAATGTGGTCGAAACCGATGCTCTGACGTGGCTGCAGGTGGTGACCGGAACCCGCGATTTCGCCGAGGCGCTCGCCGACGGTTCCATCGATGCGTCCGGCAGCCGGGCAGCCGAAGTAGGCCGCTGGCTGCCGCTGCTGTCCATCAGGTGACCGACCCGAATCGGACACCAGTTCACCTGGTGGGAATCTCCCGTCCACACGATGCGTTGACTCCAGCCGTGTGCCCGTAGACTCAGGCACGGCCCCCCGCCCCGTCCCCCAAGGGAGCATTGCCCGTGACCAACGCCGATTTGTCGGTCGACAGTCCGAATCTTCTGCTAAGCAAACCCATCGACGAACCGGAGAACGAGCCGCGCGAAGAGTGCGGAGTGTTCGGAGTATGGGCACCGGGCGAGGATGTGGCCAAGCTCTCGTACTACGGCCTCTATGCGCTGCAGCACCGTGGACAGGAAGCTGCCGGAATTGCAGTGTCCGACGGTTCGCAGGTGTTGGTGTTCAAGGATCTGGGTCTCGTCAGCCAGGTGTTCGACGAGCAGACGCTCGGGGCAATGCCCGGGCACGTCGCCATTGGACACTGCCGCTATTCCACCAGTGGCTCGGTGACGTGGGAGAACGCGCAGCCGATCTTCCGTACCACCACTGCGGGCACCGGTATTGCGCTCGGCCACAACGGAAATCTCGTGAACTTCGCCGAGCTCGCCACCAAGGCTCGCGACGCCGGCCTGATCAACGATCGGCTGCAGGGCAACGGCACGTCGGATTCCGATGTGGTGACGGCGCTGCTGGCGCACAAGGCCGCCGATTGCACCGTCGAACAGGCGGCGATGGAACTGTTGCCGCAGCTCAAAGGCGCGTTCTGCCTGACGTTCATGGACGAGCACACCCTCTACGCTGCCCGCGATCCGCACGGTGTGCGCCCGCTGTGCCTCGGCCGTCTCGACCGCGGCTGGGTGGTTGCCAGCGAGACCTCCGCGCTCGACATCGTCGGAGCGGCGTTCGTTCGCGATATCGAGCCGGGCGAGCTGCTCGCGATCGACGCCGACGGTGTTCGGTCCTCGCGTTTCGCGTCCCCCGAGCCCAAGGGATGCGTGTTCGAGTACGTCTACCTCGCTCGTCCCGACAGCGTGATCGGTGGCCGATCGGTCAACTCCACCCGCGTCGAGATCGGTCGGCGTCTCGCCAAGGAGCACCCGGCCGAGGGTGACCTCGTGATTCCTGTGCCCGAGTCCGGCACGCCGGCGGCGATCGGCTTCGCGCAGGGGTCGGGAATTCCCTACGGCCAGGGCCTGATGAAGAACGCCTACGTGGGCCGAACATTCATTCAGCCGTCGCAGACCATTCGTCAGCTCGGTATCCGGCTCAAGCTCAACCCTCTCAAAGAGGTCATTCGGGGCAAAAGGCTGGTGGTGGTGGACGATTCGATCGTCCGCGGCAACACCCAGCGCGCTCTGATCAGGATGTTGCGTGAGGCGGGCGCACTCGAGATCCACGTCCGTATCGCGTCGCCGCCGGTACGGTGGCCGTGCTTCTACGGCATCGACTTCGCTTCTCCCGCAGAGCTGATCGCCAACGGCGTCGACTCGGAGGACGGGATTCTCGAGGGCGTCCGCCAGGCCATCGGTGCCGATTCGCTGGGGTACATCTCCATCGACGGCATGATCGCGGCGTCCGAGCAGCCCGAATCACGTTTGTGTGCAGCATGTTTCACCGGCAAGTACCCGATCGACCTACCCGCCGACAATGCGCTCGGCAAGCACGTTCTCGAGGGTCTGCTGGCGTCGGCAGCCGGCCAGCCGGTGGCCAACGATGCGAATGTGAGCGCTCTCAGTCGTCCTTGACCTGGCCTTTTCCTCCAGGGAACAGCAGGGTTTTCTCAATGCCACATATTGGAAACAGTCCATCGGTACTGTCCCGAGTTACATAGGACACACCGATTTGGATAGAGGCACCAGATGACCCTGTCGCCCGACGACGGACGCATGCAGCGCTACAGCGCCGCATCCAAGACCGCTGTGCGCAAGCACGGCAAGAAGACCGCTGCAGTGGCAGCACTGTCAGTACTTGCATTGACCGCCGCAGCGTGCGGCTCGGGCCGCACCGATGCCGGCGGTGACGGTGACGGTGGCGGAGACACGATCACCGTCGGCACCACCGATCAGGTGACCTCGCTCGACCCGGCGGGCTCGTACGACAACGGCTCGTTCATGGTGATGAACCAGACGTACCCCTTCCTGATGAACTTTGCTCCCGGCAGCTCCGAGCTCGAGCCCGACGCCGCACAGAGCTGCGATTTCGCCGAGCCGACCGTCTACAAGTGCACGCTCGAGGACGATCTGAAGTTCGCGAACGGCAACCCGCTGACGAGCGAGAGCGTGAAGTACTCGTTCGACCGGATCGTCGCGATCAACGATCCCAACGGGCCTGCGTCGCTGTTGACCAACCTCGACAGCATCGCGACTCCGGACGAGAAGACCGTCGAGTTCACGCTGAAGGCAGCAAACGATCAGACGTTCCCGCAGATCCTGGCAACACCGGCAGGTCCGATCGTCGACCAGACGGTGTTCCCGGCGGACAAGATCCTCGACGACGACGCCATCGTGGCGGGTACCCCGTTCGCCGGTCCGTACTCGATCTCGAGCTACGCCAAGAACTCCCTCGTCAGCTTCACTGCGAACGGTGACTACAAGGGCATCCTCGGCACGCCGAAGACGTCGTCGATCAACACGAAGTACTACACCAGTTCCGACAACCTCAAGCTCGACGTGCAGAACAAGGCCATCGACGTCGCGTGGCGCTCGTTGACGCCGACGGACGTCGAATCGCTCGGCGGCGTGGACGGTCTGACGGTGCACGAGGGACCCGGCGGCGAATCGCGCTACATGGTCTTCAACATGAACACGATGCCCGGCGATACCCCGGATCAGAAGCTGGCCGTACGCAAGGCAATTGCGGCCTCGGTCGATCGTCAGGCGCTGTCCGACGGCGTCTACAAGGGCACGTACACCCCGCTGTACTCCGTCGTCCCCACCGGCCTGGCCGGTGCGAACACCGCGTACGGCGATGTCTACGGCACCACGCCCAACCGCGACGAGGCAGCCGGATTCCTCTCTGCCGCAGGCGTTGCCACCCCGGTTCAGCTCAACCTGCAGTACAACCCGGATCACTACGGTTCGTCCTCTAGCGAGGAGTACGCCGCGATCAAGAGTCAGCTCGACGCGACGGGCCTGTTCAACGTGAACCTGCAGTCCACCGAGTGGAGCACGTACACCAAGGAACGCGTCGCCGACGCATACCCGGTGTACCAGCTGGGTTGGTTCCCGGACTACCCCGACGCAGACAACTACCTGACGCCGTTCTTTGCGCCGGACAACTTCCTGCAGTCGCACTTCGAGAGCCCGGCCATCACGTCACTGCTCGACCTCGAGCGCACGACGGCCGACGAGAATTCTCGGATGCAGATCATCGGCCAGATCCAGACCGAGCTCGCGACGAACTACCTGCCCACGCTTCCGCTGTTGGAGGGCAAGCAGATCGCCGTCGCCACCGATGCGATCAGCGGCGTGGACGAGACGCTCGACGCCTCGTTCAAGTTCCGGTTCGTCACTCTCGCCAAGAGCTGACGGCGTGCCCACTACCGACAGCACGACGGTAGAGGGCGAGAAGCAAGCACAGCAGGCGAGCGCGCCGTCACGGTACGGCGCGCTCGCCCGTTATCTCGGGGTCAGATTTCTGCTGATCATTCCGACTGCCTGGATTCTCGTCACTGTCGTCTTCTTTCTGATGCGGGTGATCGGTGATCCGATCACGGCGGCCCTCGGTGGCCGCCTCCCTGCCGAACAGATCGCCCAGCGCAAGGCCGAGGCCGGCTACGACCGGCCGATTCTGACGCAGTACTGGGAGTACCTGACCGGCTTGCTGCGTGGCGACTTCGGTCGTTCCGCGACCGACAACCGCGCGATCAGCGACGTCCTGCTCGTCAACGGTGCAGCCACACTGGAACTGGCGTTCTGGGCATTGCTGGTGGCCTTCGCCGTCGGTATCCCGCTCGGGTTCTTCGCCGCTACCCATCGCGACCGGTTCGGCGACGCCTCGTTGCGGATCTTCGCGATTCTGGCGTACGCGGCCCCGGTGTTCTTCGTCGGAATGCTGCTCAAGCTGCTGTTCGCAGTCAAGCTCGGCTGGCTCCCGGTGGCCGGACGAGCCAGCACCAATGTGGAACTGGCACTGCAGAACGTCTCGCCCAAGACCAACGTTCTGATCGTCGATTCGTTCCTGTACGGCGAATCGAGCTACACCGTCGACGTGCTCGAGCACGCGGTGCTGCCTGCTCTCGCCCTTGGTCTGTTGACGGCCGGCGTGTTCCTCCGGCTGGTGCGCGTCAACCTGATTCAGACGTTGCAGGCACCGTTTGTCGACGCAGCGCGGGCTCGCGGGTTGAGCGAGGGCACGGTGACGAGACGACATGCGTTTCGCAACGCGATGATCCCCATCGTCACCGTCATCGGCCTGCAGATCGCCGTGCTGCTCGGCGGCGCAGTGCTCACCGAAACCACCTTCGAGTGGCAGGGCCTGGGATACGAACTCGCCCGGTACCTGCAGGCACGCGATTTCGTTGCGGTGCAGGGCATCGTGACGTTCCTGGCCGTGGTGGTCGCCGTCGTCAGCTTCGTCACCGACGCGATCGTCGCACTCATCGACCCGAGAGTGAGGTTCTGATGAGCACCGAAGTCGTGCTGTCCGACGTACCTCCCACCCGTCCACATCGTCGAGGATTTCCCGGCGTCGCGTTCGTCAAGTCCACCTCGGGATTGCAGCGTGTCACGCTGATCGTCGGGTTGGCGCTGATGGTGGCGTTCGTCATCGCGGCGGTGTTCGCGCCGCTTCTCGCGCCGTACGGGTTCTCGCAGACCAGCGATGCCGGGCAGGATTTCGCTCGCCAAGCGGCTCCGTCCGCCGAGCACTGGTTCGGCACATCGGTCCGCGGCGAGGATGTGTTATCGCGTGTGATCTACGGTGCCAGAACAGCATTGATGGTGATCGCGTCGTCGTTACTTCTCTCGCTGATCATCGGTGTACCTCTCGGGCTCGCCTCGGGTTACATCGGGCGCTGGTTCGACCGCGTGCTCGTGCTGTTCATGGACGCGATGTACGCATTCCCGTCTCTGCTTCTCGCGGTGGTCATCTCGATCGTCGTGGCGGGTGGTCAGTCGTCGAGCTTCGGTGGCATCGCATCCGCGGCCATCGCCATCACGGCCATCTTCGTCCCGCAGTATTTCCGCGTGGTCCGCAACGCCACGGTGGCGGTCAAGACCGAACCGTACGTCGATGCCGCACGGGTCACCGGTGCCGGCACGCCGCGAATCCTGTTCCGCCACATCCTCGCCAACGTGGTCCAGACGCTGCCGGTCATCATCACCCTCAACGGGGCCGAGGCCATCTTGACCCTGGCCGGGCTCGGGTTCCTCGGGTTCGGCATCGAACCCACCTCCGCCTCCGAATGGGGCTACGACATCAACAAGGCGCTGCCGGATATCTCCAACGGCATCTGGTGGACGTCGGTGTTCCCGGGCCTCGGCATCGTGCTGGTGGTACTCGGTTTGACCATGGTGGGTGAAAGTGCAAGCGAGACACTCAACCCGCTGCTGCGCACCCGCAAGAAATTCAAGAAGGCGGTGAAGGTATGACATCGAGTGTCTCAAAGTCGAAAGAGAACACGCCACACGGGTCCGCACTGTCGGTGACGTCGCTGTCCGTCACGTTCGTCACCGATGCCGGCGAAGTCGACGCCGTCACCGAGGTCTCGTTCGAGGTGTATCCCGGCGAGGTACTGGCTGTGGTGGGGGAGTCCGGCTCGGGAAAATCCGTCAGCGTCAGATCCGCGATAGGTCTGTTGCCCGATACCGCACGCGTCGAGGGACACGTGGTGCTCGGTGGCCAGGACGTAACGAGGCTGAGCAACAAGGCGTGGGCGCAGTTGCGCGGCAACAAGATTTCGATGGTGTTCCAGGAACCGGGCAGCGCTCTCGATCCGCTCTTCACCATCGGATATCAGATAGTCGAGGCGCTGCGTGCGCACACACGCGCCAGGAGTGGAGCCGGCGGAACGACCCGAAGTGCGGACGGTAAGCGGATGTCGGCGAAAGATGCCAAGGCGCGGGCCGTGGAGTTGCTGACCATGGTGGGTTTGCCCAACCCCGAGCAGCGCTTCTCGTACTACCCGCACGAGCTCTCGGGTGGGCAGAAGCAACGCGTCATGATCGCGATCGCCATCTCGTGTGAGGCGAAGGTGATCATCGCAGACGAGCCGACCACCGCCCTCGACGTCACGGTGCAGGCCGAAATCCTCGAATTGCTCCGCGATCTCAAGGACCGGCTCGGCTGCGCCATCGTGCTCATCACCCACAGCATGGGCGTCGTGTCCGATCTGGCGGACCGCGTAGTTGTCATGCAGAACGGCCGCGTCGTCGAGGAAGCACCGGTGGCACAGTTGTTCGACGCCCCCGCAGACGACTACACCAAGAAGCTGCTGGCCGCGGTGCCGACACTCGCTGCAGTGGAGTCGGACAAGACCGTCGACACCTCGGGCGAACCGGTACTCGACGTCTCGCGGCTGGTGGTGCAGTTCTCCGGTGGTGTCGGCTCCCCGGCGTTCCGGGCGGTCGACGACGTCTCACTCACCATTCACCGAGGCGAGACCCTCGGCCTGGTGGGTGAATCCGGCTCGGGTAAATCGACCATCGGCAGATGCGTTGCGGCACTGCAGAAGCCGACCAGCGGCAGCGTGACGGTGTTGGGACAGAACATCGCCGGTGTCAGTGAACGCAAGCTCAAGCCGCTGCGCAAGCGCTTCGGCTTCGTCTTCCAGGACCCGTCGGCGTCACTGAATCCGCGACTGACCGTCGGACAATGTATCGCCGAGCCGATGATCGTGCACAAGTACGGCTCCAAGGATGCGATCGCCGCCAGAACGACCGAACTTCTCGACGCCGTGCAACTGCCGTCCGGCACCGACAAGAGGTATCCGCACGAGCTCTCCGGTGGACAGCGGCAGCGCGTCAGCCTGGCGCGCGCACTGGTGCTGGGTCCGGATCTGGTGGTGGCGGACGAGCCGACCAGTGCGCTGGACGTCTCGGTGCAGGCAGCAGTATTGGACCTGTTCGAGGCACTACAGCAGGAATTCGGTTTCGCGTGCCTGTTCATCAGCCACGACCTCGCCGTGGTGGACCGCGTCGCGCATCGTGTGGTCGTGCTGCGCAACGGGGGAATCGTCGAAGAGGGAACGCCGTGGAAGATTCTGCGATCCCCCGAGGCGGACTACACCAAGAAGCTGTTGGCTGCGATTCCTGGCAAGCGCCTGCATACGTGAGTTCTTCTCCTGACCGGGCACTCCGGTACCGTTGGGGCCGCGCCGCACCGGGCGCTGACATGAACTAGTACACAGGCTGGAGCCGAATGACCGAGGAATCCCAACCCACGAGCGCAACTCACTCGGGCGGTGCCTCCTACGCGGCGGCCGGGGTCGACATCGCCGCAGGAGACCGAGCAGTGCAGCTGTTCGCGCCGCTCGCCAAGAAGGCCAGTAGGCCCGAGGTCATGGGCGGTCTCGGCGGTTTCGCAGGTCTCTTCGCGCTCAAGGGCGACTACCGTGAGCCGGTCCTGGCGGCCTCGACCGACGGCGTCGGTACCAAGGTCGCCGTGGCGCAGGCCCTCGGAAAGCACGACACACTCGGCCTCGACCTGGTGGCGATGGTCGTCGACGATCTTGTCGTCTGTGGAGCCGAGCCGCTGTTCCTGCAGGACTACATCGCCGTGGGCCGCGTCGTTCCCGAGCAGGTCGCAGAGCTGGTCAAGGGCATCGCAGAGGGCTGCATCATCGCCGGCTGTGCACTGCTCGGCGGCGAGACGGCCGAACACCCGGGGCTGATGGCCGACGGCGATTACGACCTTTCGGCCACGGGCATCGGCGTCGTGGAAGCGGATTCGATCCTCGGACCCGAGCGGGTGCGTCCCGGCGACGTGGTCATCGGAATGGGATCGTCCGGTCTGCACTCCAACGGCTACTCCCTCGCCCGCAAGGTGTTGCTCGAGATCAATCACATGGACCTCGGCGGGCACGTCGAGGAGTTCGGTCGCACCCTGGGCGAGGAATTGCTCGAGCCCACCAAGATCTACGCCAAGGACTGCCTCGCGCTCGCAGCGGAGACCGACGTGCGCACGTTCTGCCACGTCACCGGCGGCGGACTCGCCAACAACCTCTCCCGGGTCATGCCCGAGGGACTGGTGGCCGAACTCGACCGCACCACGTGGAGCCCGGCCCCGATCTTCTCGCTCATCGCTCAGCGCGGACGCGTCGAGCGGGCCGAGATGGAGCAGACGTTCAACATGGGTGTCGGCATGGTCGCGATCGTCGCTCCCGAGGACGTCGACCGAGCGCTGGCCGTGCTCACCGCACGTCACATCGACTGCTGGACGCTGGGCACGGTGAAGAAGGCCACCGGTAAGGACATCGCCGCCGAGCGTGCGCTGCTGCAGGGCAACCACCCCAGGTTCTGATCGGCTTACCGGACGAACAAGTGAGGGGGAGCCGCTAAGCGGCTCCCCCTCAGTCGTTCAGTGCACAGTACTAGCGTCGCCAGTCCTCGTACTCGTCTTCCTCGACTCGGGAATGCACATCCGAGTCAGAGTGGATGCCACGATGGGAGTTGGACGAACCACCGGAGAGTTCCTTCTGCAGACTCTCCAAGTCCGTTGTCGGTGAGCTGTACTTGAGCTCACGAGCGACCTTTGTCTGCTTTGCCTTAGCCCTGCCTCGGCCCATGGCGGTGCCCCCTCGCGGACTTGCGGGGCGGCCTGGGGAAATTTGGCGGCCCCGTTAGAGTTGGTATTTCTTCCTGGCACACACTCTAGCGCGCGAATCGCCGCGATGCGCATACGGTGCCACGTGTCTGTAATGAGTACGTCGGCGCGACACGCCCGGGGTCGGGGCCCACGCTGCCTGTACCTGCACATATCCGTGCGCAGGCGAACTATCTTCGCCGGGCGACACGAGAACTACGTGCTGCGCGTCATGGTTTGCGCGAGGATTTCAGCGCAGCTGCTGCATCGCGATGCACCTTCGGTGCCAGTCCCGGCTCATCGAGCAGTGTCCGCATTGCGGCTGCGTCCTTCCCCTCGAAGAGCATTCGTACCGTCACCCCGTGTTCGGGAATCGACTCCACGGTCACCGCGTCACCGGTGGCGAAGACACCCGGTTCGAGAACTCGGAAGTACGCACCCACATCGCCGCGTGCAGTGAACCGGCGAACCCACCCCGGCTCGCCGATCCACCGCGCGAACGTGCCGCAGGGTTTGCGAGCGATGGTCGCTTCCAGCGTCACCGTGCCGACTCGCCATCGTGAACCGATCACTGCATCGGTCACCGGCACCCCGCTGGTGCGCAGGTTCTCCCCGAATCGACCCGGCGGAACCGGCACCCCCAGCTCGTCGGCCCAATAGCGCGCCTCGTCCTCGTCGTAGACGTACACGGCCTGATCGAGACCGCCGTGGAACTTCGTGTCCCGGCAGTGATCGCCGCCGATACCCAGCTCATGGACGTCCACCGGTCCGTCGACGGGTCTCTTGTCGATGCCGCTGTCGCCCACCGCACGGCGTCCGAACGGAACATCGGCGTGCACGACGCAGACAGCGAGAAGGGTCCCGGTCACCGGCCGCGCAGGCGGTCGACGGCAGCTCGACCAGCTTGGACGTCGTCATAGGACGGGATGGAATCAGGATCGATCGACGCGGCACACGGACCTGCTTCGAGGGCGGTGTCCACCGGAATCGTTCTCTTGAGAAGAGCCAGAGCGATCGGGCCGAGCTCGAAGTGATCGATGACGGTACCCAGACGCCCCACCGATCGTCCGCCTGCGGTGACCGGGTCACCCGTGCTGGGCCGACCGTCGGCGGAGCCGTCGAGATGCAGCAACACCAGGTGCCGCGGCGGGCGACCGAGGTTGTGGACGCGCGAGACGGTCTCCTGGCCGCGGTAGCAGCCCTTCTCCAGGTGCACGGCACCGAACTCGGCGGCACTGCCGATCCAGCGAACCTCGTGCGGAATGGTCTTCTCGTCGGTGTCGACGCCCACGCGCGGACGCAACGATTCCACCCGCAACGCGTCGAAGGCCCAGGTTCCGGCCGGGGCGGCACCGGCGTCGCGCAGTCGGAGGAACCACTCGGTGAGATGTGCGCGGGGGATCACCACGTCGTACGAGTTCTGGCCGGGCCACGGCATCCGCCGAACGAATCCGCCCCCGTCGATCGCCGACGCACCGTAGATCTCGCTCGGAGCCGGCACGCCGGCCTTGTCGAGGACCGACGCCGCGTCCGATCCGAGAACGGTGAGAACGGCGAGTTCGTCGGCCTCGCGGGGTTCGGCCTTGGCCCAGAACACCATCTTCTTCAGGAACGAGAGCAGATCCGGGCCTGCGGACCGCTCAGTATCGATGTACGTCACGCCGCCCAAGTCGGTCTGCACGAAGTGGTGCTCGATGCGGCCGTTGACGTCCAGGCTCAGGTTCTCGGCCGAGCTGCCGTCGGTCAGGTTCGTCACGAGTTGGCTCGAGATGGTGTTCAACCAGCTCAGGCGTTCGTCTCCGCTGATGGCGACAACGAAGCGGTGCGATCGATCGATGACGGCGGCGCCGCTCACGGCGTCGCGTTGCTCGCCGAACGGATTGCCGTAGTGCCAGGCCACCCCGGCGTCGACGCTGTCGTCCGGGGATCGAACGGCACCGGGAAGAGTGAGAAGAGGACTTGGGCTGATCGTCACGGAATCGGACACCACCCCATAGTAGGAGCCTGGGGAGTCCGACGTTTTACCTACGTGCAACGCATCGGATATCCGGGGGCGATTTCCCCTGTCTAGGTTTCGAGCCGTGAAAGCTATGAGACACCCGGCAGCACAAATAGGTCTGGCAGCGATCGGCGGAATCGTGTTCGGTCTGATCGTCGGTGACTGGGCCGCGAATCTGAAGTTCGTCGGCGATCTGTTCATCCGCCTGATCCAGATGTCGATCGTGCCGTTGGTCATGGCATCGGTGATCGTGGCGACGGGATCCATGTCCGGAACAGGCACCGGCAAGATCGCGGTGCGAACGTTCAAGTGGATGATCGGCTTCTCGTTCGTGGCAGCTGTGCTGGCGTGGCTGCTGAGCGTTCTCATCCGGCCCGGTGCAGGCATGGAATTCACTGCGCAACTCGACCCGAGCCTGGAAGAGAGCGCGAGCGAGGCGCTCGGCTGGCAGGACACCTTGCTCAACTTCGTCTCGACCAATGTCTTCAGCGCGATGTCCACAGCGACGATGGTGCCGATCATCGTGTTCTCGTTGCTGTTCGGAATTGCGCTGCGCAACCACATCACCAAGACGGGCGACACCGGCGTACTGACGTTCATGGATCAGATTCAGCAGATCGTCCTGACGATGATTCGCCTCGTCATGACCATCGCTCCGGTCGGTGTCTTCTGTCTTCTCGCCGCTCTCGCCGGAGACGTCGGATTCTCCGTCGTCTCGACCGCGTTGAGCTACTTGGGGACCACCCTGCTTGGAGTGCTGATTCTCTTCGCACTGTTCGTGGTCGTGGTGACGGTACGAACCCGGTTGGATCCGAGAAGCTTGCCGAGCAAGCTCACCGAGCAGACGGCCATTGCCGTCACGACCACGAGTTCTGCAGTCACCTTCCCGACCGTTCTGAAGAACACCGTGGAGAAGGTGGGTGTCAGCCAGAAAGTCGCCAACTTCACGCTGTCGATCGGACTCACCATGGGTTCGTACGGCGCGGTCCTCAACTACATGATCGTCGTGATGTTTCTTGCGCAGGCAGGCGACGTCGATCTCAGTGTCGGCCAGATTGCCCTCGGGATGGGTCTGGCGATCCTGCTGAACATGGGCACGATCACGGTGCCGGGTGGATTCCCGGTGATCGCGATGTTCCTCGCAACGTCGTTGGATCTGCCGTTCGAGGCGGTCGGCCTGTTGATCGCCGTCGACTGGTTCGCCGGAATCTTCCGCACCTTCCTCAACGTCAACGGCGACACGTTCGTCGCGATGTTGGTGGCCAACGCCGACGACGAGATCGACCGTGACGTCTACAACGGAACCAAGTCGGTAGTAGCCGAGGACATCGACCTCGACGAGTACCGCGACGTGATGGCGCAGGCAGATCGAGCCGACTGACCGTCTGCTCTACAGTGACGGCCATGGCCGATTCGGTACTGGTGACGTTGGACGGCCGAGTGCACGACGCCGGGCAGCCGTTGTTGTTCGCCGACGACCTGGCTGCCGTGCGCGGCGACGGGGTGTTCGAGACACTGCTCGTGCGGGGCGGCGCAGCCTGCGCAGTGGAGTTGCACCTGGCCCGTCTGGCGGCGTCGGCGACGGCACTGGAACTGCCTGCCCCCGATCTCGACGAGTGGCGAACGGTGATCGACAAGTCCGTCGGTCTCTGGACCGAGGACTCGGTGGACGAGGCAGTGCTCCGATTGGTACTCAGTCGGGGACGCGAGAGCAGCGGAGAGCCGACGGCGTTCGTGACGGTGGGGCCTCTTCCCGAGCGGGTGCGGACGGCGCGTGCGAACGGGGTGTCGGTGATCACGCTCGATCGAGGCTATTCGGTCGAGTTCTCGGCGACTGCGCCGTGGCAGCTCGCCGGTGCGAAAACACTGTCGTACGCGACGAACATGGCTGCGCTGCGGCACGCGTCCGCCCAGGGGTCCGACGACGTCATCTACCTGAGCAGCGAGGGGCGGGTACTGGAAGGTCCGCGGTCCACGGTGGTGCTCGCGCGCGGTAAGACACTGGTCACACCGTCGGTGGAGCAAGGAATCCTGGCCGGAACAACCGTCGCCGGGTTGTTCCAGGTTGCCGAGACTGCCGGCTGGACCTGCGAGCACGGGCATCTGTACCCGGCGGATCTTATTGTGGCAGATAGCGTTTGGTTGGTCTCGAGTGTCACCCTCGCGGCGCGGGTGACAACGATGAACGGCGTAGTTCTCGGTCGTCCCGGGAGCGGTGAACAGGTGTCCGACATGGTCGATCGAGCCGTGGAAGTCGCCGCCACGAGATAAGAGCCCAACGACCCTGCCGAAAGACTCTTCCCTACTACTACTTGTAGTAGTACATTCGAGTTTGTCGCGGGACAACGCCCTGACCTGCGGTGTTGCCCGTCACAGCTCGGGTGGAAGAGTTCGGAGTATCTATGGACGCGTTGGATGTCTCGCGGTGGCAGTTCGGTATCACCACCGTTTATCACTTCATTCTCGTACCTCTCACGATCGGCCTCGCGCCGATAGTGGCCGCCATGCAGACCATGTGGGTGATCACCGGCAAGGACTCCTGGTACCGGCTGACCAAGTTCTTCGGCAAGTTGTTCCTCATCAACTTCGCACTCGGCGTCGCGACCGGAATCGTGCAGGAATTCCAATTCGGAATGAACTGGAGCGAATACTCGCGCTTCGTCGGTGACGTGTTCGGCGCGCCCCTCGCACTCGAGGGGTTGGTGGCATTCTTCCTCGAGTCCACGTTCCTCGGGCTGTGGATCTTCGGGTGGAGCAGACTACCCAAACTCGTTCATCTGGCGACGATTTGGCTCGTGGCCATCGGCGTGAACGCCTCGGCCTTCTTCATCATCGCAGCAAACTCGTGGATGCAGCATCCCGTCGGCGCGATCTACAACGAAGAGACCGGCCGCGCCGAGCTCACCGACATCTGGGCGCTGCTCACCAACAACACTGCGCTGGCGGCCTTTCCGCACGCCGTCGCAGGTGCATTTCTCACCGCCGCAACCTTCGTCGCCGGCATCTCCGGTTGGTGGATGGTGCGCGAGGCGCGGAAGAAGAAGGCCCAGAATGAGCTCGACACACTCCCGGCCAACGGGGTCACTCCGCAGGCTGCGCTCCCGGCCAATGGGGTCACTCCGCAGGCTGCGCTCCCGGCCACCGACTCGCGGACGATGTTTCGGTCGGCAGCGCGCATGTCCTTCATCGTCATGATCGTCGCGGGCGGCGCGCTCGCCGTCACCGGAGACATTCAGGGCAAGCTCATGTTCGAGCAACAGCCGATGAAGATGGCATCCGCAGAATCGTTGTGCGACACAGAAACCGGAGCCAGCTTCTCGCTCCTGACCGTGGGTACCCACAACAATTGCGAATCCGTGGTGCACCTCATCTCGATTCCCGGCCTCACCTCGTTCCTGGCGGAGAACGACTTCGGTGCCACCGTGCAGGGCGTCAACCAGCTACAGGATCAGTACGAACAGCAGTTCGGCCCGGGTAATTACAAACCCAACCTGTTCGTCACGTACTGGGCATTCCGGATGATGATCGGACTGGCCGCAGGCTCGGCCCTGCTCGCCGTCGCGGGCCTGTGGGTCACCCGAGGTGGCCGGATTCCCGACCAGAAGTGGTTCTCGTGGTTGTCATTGTTGGCCATTCCGACTCCGTTCCTGGCCAACAGTGCCGGCTGGATCTTCACCGAAATGGGCCGTCAGCCATGGGTTGTCGCGCCGAATCTCTCGGGAGTCGATCAGATTCGGCTCACCGTCGATCAAGGCGTCTCCGACCATCCCGTCGGCCTCGTCGTCGCCTCGCTGGTGACGTTCACGCTGCTCTACGCCGCTCTCGGGGGCGTCTGGTTCTACCTGCTTCGGCGCTACGTCATCGAAGGACCTCTCGACCACGACGCGCACCCGCACGTCGACCCACCGGATTCGGAAGACGAAGAGCCCAAACAGCTCTCGTTCGCGTACTAGGGGATAGCCATGTCACTGCCCGAATTCTGGTTCCTCATCATCGCCTTCTTCTTCGTCGGCTACTTCGTGCTCGAAGGCTTCGACTTCGGCGTCGGTATGCTCATGCCCATCCTGGGCAGGCACCCGGACGCGGCGACGGGTGAGAAGCGCAGGCGTGCCGTCCTGAATACGATCGGTCCGGTCTGGGACGGTAACGAAGTCTGGCTCATCACTGCAGGCGGCGCCCTCTTCGCAGCGTTTCCCGAGTGGTACGCCACGTTGTTCTCGGGCTTCTACCTGCCGCTGTTGTTGATCCTGGTGGCGCTGATCCTGCGTATCTGCGCCATCGAATGGCGCGGAAAGATCGACGACCCGACGTGGCGTCGGCGCTGCGACATCGGAATCGGCATCGGCTCGTGGGTTCCGGCGGTGCTGTGGGGCGTCGCGTTCGCCAACATCGTGCGCGGAGTCGCGATCGACGAGAACAAGAAGGTCACCGCAGGGTTCTTCGACCTACTCAACCCGTACGCACTGCTCGGCGGAGTAACGATGGCCGTGGTGTTCGCACTGCACGGTGCCGTGTTCATCGCGCTGAAGACCTCCGGCGACGTACACGAGGACTCGGTGAAAATGGCGGCGTGGCTTTCGGTTCCGGCAGTGCTCGTCGGTGGAGCCTTCGCGCTGTGGACACAACTCGCGTACGGGAAGACCTGGACCTGGGTACTCGTCGCGGTCGCAGCAGTGGCGCTGCTTCTCGTCGTCGCGCTGACGGCGAAAGTACGCGAAGGCTGGGCCTTCGTCTTCACCAGCATCGCCATCGTCGCCGTCGTCGTGCTGCTGTTCGCCGCCCTGTTCCCCAACGTCATGCCGTCCAGCACGGACGCCGCCTTCGATCTCACCATCGCGAACGCGTCGTCCAGCCCGTACACGTTGAAGGTGATGACATGGGCCGCGGCCTTCGCTGCCCCCGTCGTCATCGGCTACCAGGCCTGGACGTACTGGGTCTTCCGGCAACGCATTTCGAGCGCTCAGATACCTGATTCGATCGGACTGACGGTGAAGTCGTGAGCGCACCCGCCCGCTCGCGGGCACCGGTCGATCCCAGACTGTGGAAGTACTCTCACTCCGCGCGCGGCTACCTCTTCGCGACGGTCGGGCTGTCGACCGTCGTCACCCTGTGCATCATCGTGAGTGCGCTTGCCATCGGCCGCGTTCTGGCCGGCGTCATCACCGACTCGACGGCCAGGTCGTTGTCCGATTGGACCACGGAACTGGTGGTGCTGGCATGTGCGACGGCAGTTCGCGTGGTCGCGACCGGAGCCCAGTCTCGGTACGCGCACCGGTCGGCATCGCGAGTGGTGGCCGAGCTGGAGCTCGAAGTGCTCACGACCGCAACTGGTTTCGAGCCTCGGGAGCTCGACGCCCAACGTGAAGAGCTGGCGGTCGTCGTGACTCGCGCCATCGGCGGATTGCGGGCATACCTGATCGGCTACGTACCGGCGCTGGTGCTGGCCGTCATAGTCACCCCGTTGGTCCTGATCGTCATCCTCACCCAGGACGTGACGTCGGCGGTGATCATCGCGGTGACCCTGCCGCTCATCCCGATCTTCATGATCCTGATCGGACTTCTGACCAAGGGGCGAGCGGCTGCGACGCTCACCACGATGACCCGGCTGTCGGCGCAGTTGCTCGATTTGTTGGCCGGTCTGCCGACATTGCGCGCGCTGGGGCGCGAACACGGGCCCGCAGCCCGCATCCGGGCGCTGGGCGATGCACATCGGCGAACGACGATGCATGCGTTGAAGGTTGCCTTCCTCTCGTCGATGGTGCTGGAACTGCTCGCGACCCTGTGTGTCGCGCTGGTGGCCGTCGGCATCGGACTGCGGCTGGTATTCGGGGAGATGACACTGGAGGCAGGCATCGTCGCGTTGATTCTCGCGCCCGAGGTGTACTTTCCACTGCGGTCCGTGGGCACGCAGTTCCATGCGGCCGAGGACGGCGTCGAAGCCGCGAGCCGGGCATTCCGAGTGTTGGATCGCCGGACGGTTCGGCCGAGTGGTGGTCGAACGGTCGACGCCTCGGCCGCGAACATCGAACTCGACGGGCTCACCGTCACGAGTCGGGACGGCGAGGCTCCGGCAGAGCTCAGTGCATTGTGCCGAGCGGGCACCGTCACGGTGCTGACCGGGCCGAACGGCGCGGGCAAATCGACTGCACTACAAGCAATCCTGGGTCTGACAACGCCATCGAGCGGCGTGGTGAGAATCGGGGGAGTGCCGGTGGCCGACCTCGACCTCGAACAGTGGTGGGCGCAGGTTGCCTGGCTTCCGCAGCGGCCGGTGTTGTTGCCCGGCACGCTGTACGAGAACGTCACCCTGCATGGAGTGCCCGAGCCGGATGCCTTGGACGCGGCGTGCCGTTCGGCCGGCTTCGACGAGGTCCTCCGAGATCATCCGGCCGGCTGGGACACCCGCGTCGGTCAGGGCGGAGTGGGGCTGTCGCTCGGAGAACTGCAGCGTCTCGCCCTTACCCGGACCTTCGTCTCGAATGCGCCGGTGATGGTGCTGGACGAGCCGACCGCGCACCTCGATTCAGCGGGTGAAAAGACTGTGCTGCACGCTGTTCGAGCCGCGGCCGATCGAGGGGTCACCGTCGTGATGGTGGGTCACCGGCGGTCGGTGTTGCATGCCGCCGACCGCGTCGTCGAGGTGCACCGTAGTGCGCGCGCGGTGCCGGAGTTCGATCATGTCTGATCTGCGGCAGGCGTTGGGCCTGTTGGAGCTCTCGCCGCGGCGGGTGGCGGTGGCTGTTGCTGCCGGAGTGGCGACGCTCGGGAGTGCGCTGGCTCTGGCCGCGCTGTCGGCATGGTTGATCACCCGGGCCTGGCAGATGCCACCGGTGCTGGATCTGTCCGTGGCGGTGGTCGCCGTTCGGGCGCTGGGCATTTCGCGGGGAGTGTTCCGATATCTGGAACGACTGTCCACACACGATGCGGCGCTGCGTGGTACGACGGCAGCTCGCACCGGAATCTACGACAGGTTGGCGAACGGAAACGGGGCGATCCATCTGCGGCGCGGTGACGTTCTCGCTCGCACCGGAGCCGATGTCGACGTGCTGGGCGACGTCGTCGTTCGGGCCGTCGTACCCATCTGTGTCAGCGTCGTGATGATGTTCGCGGCGGTGGGCCTGCTCGCCGGCATTGCGCCTGCTGCCGCGTCGATCCTGGCGGTGGCGTTGCTGATCGCCGGAGTGGGCGCCCCGATGCTGGCGGCGCGGTCGGCGAGGATCGCGGAAGAGGCCGGTGCCGACGCCGACGCACGGTTCGCGGAGTCGGCTGTCCGTGCCCTCGACCATGCTGCGGAACTGCGGGTCGCAGGGCGACTCGACGCAACACTGGCCGAGGCTCGAAGCGCAGCACAGGCTTCGGTGGTTGCCCGGGATCGCGCCGCCCGTCCGTCGGCCATCGCCGACGCCGCTGGGCCGCTGTCGATCGGCGCATCGGTGATCGGGTCCTTGCTCGTCGGAATCGGGCTCTACGGACCGGACGGAGGCACCGCCGGTGGTATGACGCCGATGGCACTGGCGATCATCGTGTTGGTTCCGCTGGCTGCCTTCGAGGCGACTGCCGCGCTCCCCGGGGCGGCAATCGCGCTGATGCGCGGCAGAATCGCAGCCACCAGAATCGTGGCCATGCTCGATGCGGCTCCGCCGCATGTGCACGACTCCCCTGATGGGTCGTTCCGCGGGCTCCACTCCCGCTGGACCCCTGCTACGAACTTCCGTGCACATGCGCGGAGCGCTCTCATCGGGCCCAGCGGGTCGGGTAAAACGACGATGTTGCGCGCACTTGCCGAGGAATACGGCTCGGACGCAGCGTTGTTCGCCGAGGACGCGCATTTGTTCGACACCTCGATTCTGGAGAATCTGCGGGTGGTACGCGGCGACGTGAACGAGCAGGAAGCAGCGAAGGCACTGCGGAAAGTCGGCCTCGGATCGTGGCTCGACGCGATGCCCCTCGGTGTCCACACGACCCTGGTCGGCGGCGCACAGGCGGTGTCCGGGGGAGAGAGACGCAGGCTGCTGCTCGCGCGCGCTCTGCTCGGTACCGCACCGATCGTGCTGCTGGACGAGCCGACGGAACATCTCGACAGAGTCTCCGGCGAGCGGATACTGCGCGAGCTGCTCACCACCGACGGCGGCCTGTTCGGTGCCGACCGAACCGTGGTGGTCGTCACCCATCAACTGCCGGAGAACACCGACGCCGACCAGGTGATCGATCTCGGCGCAGATGCGAAGAAAAAACACTTTGCCGACTCGGAATCTCCGGCGTACGTTGGGAGTACACGAGAGAGGAGGTGGTCTGAAGTTGATGAACTCTAGGACGCGTGAGGTGGCTGTCAGCTAGCCGCTATCGCTGACGGATTCACTGCGAAGACCGCGCGAGCGGCAGGCGAATCCCAGGCAGCTACCCGGCCCCCGAGCCCCCGACCTGTCCGGTCGGGACCTGAAATCAGGTATGGCTCGGGGGCCGTTCGCGTGCAACGAGCCGAAGTAAATAAAACGAGCCGAATGAAAGATTCAGCCGATGTAGCGAGAGAGCCGTGCGGACAACCGCGGTGCGAGTGGGCCGTCGGCGACAACACGTTCCTCGACGTACGCCAGATCTCCACCCTCGACGATTCCGTACAGGCGGCGCGCTCCGCCGACCAGCGCACCCGAGGTGCTGCGGATGACGACGTCGGTCGCGAGCTCCCAGGAGGACTTGGTGAGTGCGTGTCCGTAATAGAGTTCGACCACACCGGTGCTGTGGGTCAGTAGGAGCTCGACGACTTCTTCGTCCTCGGAACCTTTGAGCCCATTGCCGCCGCTGATGCGCCAGAATCCGGTTTCGCGCAGGTCGGGGTGTGCGTAGTTGCCGTCGGAGTCGAGCCGCCACGAGCGCGACTCCCAGCTCAGGTAGCTGCCGCCGTCATGGGTGATGACGATCTGCTGGCCGAAGGGGTAGTCGGTGCCGACCTCGGGGTCGTGACCCTCGCCCGTGCCGCGCCAGACGCCGACGAGCGGCAGCAGAGCCAGCATCGACGGGTTCAGATCGGGACCGAGCCGCAGGTTGGCGGTGTCGTCGGGATGGGGGATATCGGGCAGTACCGGGATGTTGCGCAATGACGCCTCGGCGAACTTCTGTTCGGCCGCCGCTATCGCTTCGTCACCACTGGTGATGGGGGCGTCGCGTACCTCGTCGGCACTGCCCTCGTCGGCCCTGCCCTCGTCGGCCCTGCCCTCGTCGGCACTGCCGGGTTGCCCCGCTGCCGGTTCTGTCACGACTCGTCGTTGACCAGTCGGTAGACGACGTACAGCGAGAACGCGATGATGGCTATTGCCGCAAGCACCAGCAACAACTCGAAGAATATGACCACGAGTGCAAGTTTAACCCGCAGCCGTCTTCATCGAGAACAGCGGCCCGAATCCTGCGTGTGCCCTTGGTGACATCTACCCAAGTTCGGGGCTTTCAGTGCGCTGGATCACTCGTACGGATGGTGAAACGGCCGCGAACAGGTACCTTCTTCGGGGGGCGTCGGCACTCGATCACGAATTTCCGACGTTTTTCACTGTGTTCTGTATCAAAAGGCTGGGGAGGTCTTCGCAATAATGCTGCGTCGTAAACGGGCTCTGACAATGTCGTTCGGCTCTGTGCTTGTCAGGTCGGCGGTGGTGACCCTGGCGTTGGCTCTCGCTGCTCCCGCAGCTGCACTCGCCGCACCCGATTCGGGTTCTGCAGATTCGGGTTCTGCAGACTCCGGATCGGGGTCCTCGCAGGGCCCCAACATCGACCCCAACAACTACGCGCAGGACTGTCCGGATGTGTTGATGCTGGCCGTGTCCGGTGCCACCGACTCGGATGCGGGCCGCAATCCTCTGAACGAGGAGCCGCCCGCGATCGACTCGAATTGGGTCGGAAACGTCACGCTTCCGACCGGTCAGGTGAACGCGGACAGCCCCGGCACGGTCGGTTGGCTCTACGTCCCCTACGCATCGACCTACGGCGTCGGTGTGCTGGACGACGTGCTGACGTATCAGCAGAGCATCACCGACGGCATCGCCTCGACCAATCGACTGATGGACGAGTACAAGATCAAGTGCGGCGACAAGACCAAGTTCGTTCTCGTCGGCTACAGCGTCGGCGGTGAGGTGCTCGACCGTCTGGCGGTCGACCTCGGCCATCGCGACCCCTCGGCACTGGTCAACGGTGACGACATAGCGGGCGTGATGATGATCGGCTCGCCCTACCGCCCGACCGGTGTGCCGAACTTCGAGGACGAGCCGGGTCAATCGCTCGGCGGATTCATGGATCAGTCGCCGCGGGATTACGGAACGCTGACCGACAAGGTCACCTGGTCGTGCCGACCGTACGATCTGGCCTGCGACGCTCCGGACAACATCGAGTTTCTTCAGTTGGCACTGGAGATCATCTCGCAGATGCGGATGACGCTGCTCAACCCGGTGCAGACCGTGGCCGACTTCGCGCGTGCCGTGACGACCATCGCCACTCGCGCGATCGTCGACATCGCAACGAACAAGTCCTGGCTCGAATCGGACGAGACCCTTCTGCAAGTTCTGGTGAAGGTGGCTGATGTGGACTACACGGTCGCCGATCAGCAGGCGGCCGCCGCTCTCACACCGGACCAGCTGCTCGCAGATCTGAACTGGGCTCTCGGACCCGGTGCCGAGACCGTGGAAGCCAAGCTGCGCGCCGAGGGCGAGGGTCTGGTGGAGAACAACAAGGGCATCGCCGACGTGGTACTCGGGCCCTACCTGTTGATCGGGTTCCTGCAGCACCTGTCGTACTGGTACAACGACCCCAACGACGGCTACGAGTGGGAGAGCGAGAAGATCGTCGCTTGGGTCACCGACCTCGCCCGCACCGAACGGGAGAAGAACAACGCGCCCGCGCCGTCCGCACCACAGACCGCAGCCCCCGAGACCGCAGCACCCGAGACCGCACCCGAACCTCACCTGCTCCCGGTGCCAGGAACGCAGACGAGGGTCAGCGATCTCGGTGCGTTCCTCGAGTCCCAGGGCATTCCGGTGCCGGAGGGGATGTTCCCTCCTCAGTACTCGACGGTTCCCGAGCCGACCACTGCCGCACCCGTGCCCAACTAGCAACTCGGTAGAGAACGAAAGAACCCCGCACCTCTCGCAGGTGCGGGGTTCTTGTCTCTGTGGCTACGAGCGGGCCGAATCAGACTCCGACGGTGACGTTCGCCGAGTGCACGCCTGCACCCTCGGGAGCGATGACGGTGTCGCCGTTGCCCGATGCCGACAGTGCGCGCAGCGTCCACTGGCCGGGAGCGGCGAAGAAGCGGAAGTCTCCGGTGCCCGACGCGACGACCTCGGCGGTGAACTCGCCGGTGCCGTCGAGCAGACGCACGAATGCTCCTGCTACCGGCTCACCGTCGCCGGCGAGGACGCGGCCGGTGATGACCGTTTCCTTCTCGACGTCGACGCCTGCGGGGATGGTCTGGCCCTGTACGGGTGCTCCACACATATCAGTGAACCTCCAACTCGATGGGTGCTCCGACGAGGGAGCCGTATTCGACCCAGCTACCGTCGTAGTTCTTGACGTCTTCCTTGCCGAGGAGCTCCTTGAGGACGAACCAGGTGTGGCTCGAACGCTCACCGATGCGGCAGTAGGCGATGGTGGCCTTGTCGTCGTCGTAGCCCTTGGTCTTGTACAACTCTTCGAGCGCGTCGTCGGACTTGAACGTGCCGTCCTCGTTGGCGGTGGTGCTCCACGGGATGTTGATCGCCGACGGCACATGGCCACGCTGCTGAGCCTGCTCTTGCGGGAGGTGAGCCGGGGCGAGGATCTTGCCCGAGAACTCGTCGGGCGAACGCACGTCTATCAGGTTCTTGTTACCGATGGCGTCGATGACCTCGTCGCGGAATGCACGGATCGACAGGTCGGGAGCTTCGGCGCGGTACTGCGTGTTCTCCCGGCTGACGACGTCCTTCGACAGCGCGCGTCCGTCGAGTTCCCACTTCTTGCGTCCACCGTCGATGAGCTTGACGTCCTTGTGGCCGTAGAGCTTGAAGTACCAGTAGGCGTAGGCGGCGAACCAGTTGTTGTTTCCGCCGTACAGAACGATGGTGTCGTCGTTGCTGATGCCCTTCGCGGACAGCAGGTCCGAGAACTGCTCCTGGCCCAGGAAGTCACGGCGAACCGGGTCCTGCAGGTCCTTGCGCCAGTCGAGCTTGACCGCACCTTCGATGTGTCCGCCGTCGTAGGCGCTTGCGTCTTCGTCGACCTCGACGAAGACGGTCTTCGGTGCGTTCAGGTTCTGCTCGGCCCAGTCGGCAGAGACCAGGACGTCGGAGCGAGCCATGGTGTTCCTTTCGGTCTTTCTTGTACGGATCGGAAGAAGGGTGTCAGTGCGAGGTGCTGCGCAGTCGCGCCGCGAGGGGGTAGATCATGCACCCGAGGCAGACCGCGAACGCAGCGTTGAGAAACGCCGCGAACAAGGCGAAGCCTGCTGCCACGGTGCCGACGACAGGAGAGCCGAGCGCGAAGCCGAGCACTCCCACGGCGGCGAACGCGAATCCCACCAGCTGAGCGAACTTCAACGGAGCCACCGGCTCGCGTTCGCTGGTAGGGGAGAGTCGCGGAGCGACGAACGTCGCGTAGATCGTGCCGTACGGACTGTGCTTGGGTCCGCGAACGGCTCCGATTCCGAACACGATCGCCTGTAGCCCGAGCAGGATTGCCGCCGCGGGGACCGAGAACGTGGTCAGGAGAAGTACGACGACCAGAACGGCCGTGGTGATCCACGCTGCGAAGCGAGGGCCGCGGACGTCGACCTGGTCGATCGTGGGGGAGTCGGTGTGGGTGTCGGGTGTCGACATCGAGAAGTACTCCTGTGCGAGGCCGGGGCACGCTACATGGGCAGTGCTCGGACGTGGATTCCTGTCTTGAGGCCGACATCACGCATGGGCGTGGCGGCAGAAGGAAATCAGCAGCAGCGACAGCAACATCCGCCCAGTCGGCACAGATCAACCGTGCGTCGACTGGTGAGCATCAGCTCGTGGCGGGAGAACACGAAGAGCATCCTACCCGCTACCAGCGGCGCGTCGAACCGCCGGCCCGATCGGGTGCGGTCAGAGTGCGTCGAGCGCAGAACGCAGAGCCGCCGCGGAGGGAACCCCCGCGATTCTGGAGCGCCGACGCAAGTCGGTGTCGAGCACGAACGTGGTGGGCAACGACAGCACTCCCAGCTCGCGGGCGAGAACCGGATGGGCATCGATGTCGAGCTCCACTTCGCGGGCCCCGCTGCGATCGTTCAGTACTTGCCCTACGACGCGACGGACGGCCGCGCACGGTCCGCACCAGTCCGCCGAGAAGTGCAGCACGGTCGCGGTGTCGGTCGTGATGCCGGCCTCGAGTAACAGTGGGCGTACAGCGTCGGTGTCGGAGCCTGTGTCTCGTACGGCGCGTACGGTGCCGGAGCGGCTTCGGAAGTACAACCCGGTAGCGACGGCAAGGACCGCCACGACCAACAATACTGTGATCCCTGTCACGGCTTCTCGATCTCGTTGAGGTCGATCGTCACGTTGTCGCCCGAACCCTCGATGACGATCTGCGACCCTTCCGCGTACACGTCGGTCGGCAGAAGTCCGAAGGGCAGGTTCTGGCGCTCGATGGTCTTGGTGAACAATCCGAGCACTGTCGGCTTGGCGAAGTCGGGAATCGTGAAATCCGCCCGACCCTCGGGGCCGAAGTAGAAGTCGGATGCCACGATGGCGACGCTGTCGCCCTCGAGCGACAGGTCGGCTTGCACGCTCACTGTCGTCTGCAGTGGGCCGACCGGCACCGTTCCGGTCAGCACGACGCCTCCGGTCGTCGTCTTGCCCGAGCCGCCGGAGCCGCCCGTGCCGTCGGACTTGTCGGCCGGTGGCGCAGAAACCTGCAGGTCGACGATGCCGAGGAACCGGCCGAGGTCTGTCGCCTCGATGCGGACGCGGCCGTCGAGTTCGTCGACCGGAATGGCCCGGACGTTGTTGTCGATCAAGTCGGACAGGGCGATGTGCACGCCACGAAGATTGGCCTCGATCGTCGTCGAGCCGACGTATTCGGTGGGGACGTCCTGGGCCCTTATTTCGATGTTCTGGTAGCGGCCGTCCGCGGCCTGGGTCAGGAACGGGAAACCGTGCACGATCACCTGGGGGTCGGAATTGAGCTCGCCACCGGCGCGAATCGCGCGCGAGACTCGGTACTCGGAGTAGGCCGCCGCGCCGAAATCCACGACGAGCGCGAGGGCCAGCAGGCTGACGAGTCCGATGAGAAGTGTGCGCACGCGTCCATTGTGACCGACGGGTCGCACACTGCCCGCTTCGGCCAGTTGTACGAACAAGCTAGTCTGTGTCCTTGACGAACAGTCCAATCCAGCTCGAGCTGGACCGGCCAGCAGCAAGAATGGAGACGCAGTGGAGCTCCTACTACTGACGTCCGACCCCAATCCGGAGGGCGTTCTTCCGTCCCTTGCTCTGCTGGCGCATCACGTGCGTCCGGTGCCCACCGAGGTCTCCTCGCTACTCGAAGCGGGTTCGGCCGATATCGCGCTCGTGGACGCCCGCACCGATTTGGCTGCGGCACGCGGGCTGTGTCGCCTGTTGGGCAGCACCGGATCGGCGATCCCCGTCGTCGCGGTCCTCACCGAGGGCGGGCTCGTGGCGGTCAACTCCGATTGGGGCCTGGACGACATCCTGCTTCCCGGTACCGGCCCGGCGGAGCTGGACGCGCGCCTGCGGCTACTGGTCGGGCGCAGCGGCGGCGTCGCGAGCCCGGAGACCTCGGGCAAGATCACGCTCGGTGAGCTGATCATCGACGAGGGCACCTACACCGCACGGCTTCGCGGTCGTCCGCTGGATCTGACCTACAAGGAATTCGAGCTGCTGAAGTATCTGGCACAACACGCGGGTCGCGTGTTCACTCGCGCGCAGCTGCTGCAGGAAGTGTGGGGTTACGATTTCTTCGGTGGCACGCGCACCGTCGACGTCCATGTTCGACGCCTGCGCGCCAAGCTCGGCACCGAGTACGAATCGCTGATCGGCACCGTGCGCAACGTGGGATACAAAGCGGTCCGGCCTGCGCGCAACACCAAGGGCGGCCCCGCTGCATCGGACGGCGCGAACGGGGATTCCGGCGATGCGGATTTCGAGTTCGAGCAGGAGAGTACTCTCTCCTAGATGAGTTCGGATACTGCGTTCGGCGTCCATCCCATCGACGGCGACGCACCGTCTTCTCGAGTCTCCGACGAGGTTCATCGGATCCTTTCTCGCGCAACGGAAGTCGACGGTACCGCGCCTCTTTCGGAGCAGGCGGTGAAGGCGGTCGACGCCGGCGAGAACGTCGTTCGTCTCGTCGCCACCGACGGTGATCGCGTCGTGGGCTACGCCGGAATCGCCGACGGGATGGCCGAGGCGGTGGTCGATCCTTCTTCCCGCGGTCGCGGCATCGGTCGCGAATTGGTATCTCGCGCACTCGATATCGGGTCCGGTACGCGAATCTGGGCGCACGGCAATATCGCCGCGGCGCAGTCCGTTGCATCTCGTCTGGAGCTGAAGGTGGTTCGGGAATTGCTGCAGATGCGTCGGGCATCGGCCAGTCCTGATCTTCCCGATGTTGTTGTACCGGAGGGTATTACGCTGCGAACCTATCGTGGCCATCAGGACGACGCAGAGCTGCTGCGGGTGAACAATGCGGCATTTTCGTGGCACCCCGAGCAGGGCGGCTGGACCGACCGCGACATTGCCTCGCGACGAGACGAGCCCTGGTTCGATCCGGCGGGCCTGTTCCTGGCGTTCGAGGAAGGCAGCGACCACCTACTGGGATTTCACTGGACGAAGGTTCATCCAGCGGAGAGTGCCGAGCCGCCCACCGGTGAGGTGTACGTGGTCGGCATCGATCCGCAGTCCCAGGGCCGTGGTCTCGGTCGAGTACTGACGCTGGCGGGCTTGCACTACCTGCGTAGCCGCGAACTGGGTCAGATCATGCTGTACGTCGAGGCCGACAACACTGCGGCGGTGCACACCTACACCAAGCTCGGATTCGAGAACTATCACGTGGACGCCGCGTACGCGCGCACCGTCTAAACGGACATTTCCAGCGCGGTGTTCATCTTCCGTTCACCCACGCGGGGGTAAACGTCTACCACCTGCCCTTACCTTTCTCTCTGGGCGGCAACCTACGCCGCCTGGTGCGAGGTTTCTTTCGAGCCGGCACCCACACAGTCACTGCTCGGCCCGATCAGGCCCGAGGCGTGAACACGGCCCAAGATTCCTCGGAGGAAACAGGTGAACCTCAAGCGCAACGGTGCTCTCATGAGTGCAGTGGCAGTCAGTGCCATGTTGCTGGCCGCATGCGGTAGCGACGCGAACGTCGCCACCACGGACGGCGCATCAGAGTCCTCGGCTACCTGCGAAGGTAAGTCCCCGCTGACCGGTGAAGGCTCGTCCGCTCAGCAGAACGCCATGTCCAACTTCACCTCGATCTACTCCGGCGTCTGCGCCGGAAAGGCCGTCGAATACACCACCAGCGGCTCGGGCAACGGCCGTACGCAGTTCGTCGCCGGTCTGGTCGACTTCGCCGGCTCCGATTCGTCCATCAAGGACGCGCAGGCAGCCGAAGCGGCCACCCGCTGCGCCAACAACCCGGCCTGGAACCTGCCCCTGGTCTTCGGACCGGTCGCAGTGGCCTACAACCTCGACGGTGTCGAGAACGTTGCGCTGAACCCGGATGTCATCGCGCGCATGTTCACCGGACAGATCACCACCTGGAACGATCCCGCGATCGCCGCCCTCAACGAAGGCGTCGAACTGCCGGCCACCCCGGTCACCCCGGTCTACCGCTCCGATTCCTCGGGCACCAGCGACAACTTCCAGCGCTTCCTCGCAGCTTCCGCTCCCGAAGCGTGGACCCTCGACCACAGCTCCGACTGGGCCGGCGGCGTCGGCGAAGGTGCCAACGGATCCTCGGGCGTAGCCCAGGCCGTGGCCGCTACCCCCGGCTCGGTCACCTACGTCGAGAAGGGCTTCGCCGATCAGGAAAGCCTCGGCACAGCTGCCGTCGACTTCGGCAACGGACCGGTCGAGCTCAGCACCGAGACTGCGGCCGCCGCAATCGACGCGGCCACGTTCTCCGGCGAGGGCAACGACCTGGTCATCGACATCGACGCGCTGTACGCCAGCAAGGAAGCCGATACCTACCCGTTGGTCCTCGCGACCTACGAGATCGTCTGCTCCAAGGGCTACGACGCCGACACCACGGCAGCAGTCAAGTCGTTCCTGCTCAGTGCAGCCAACGAAGGCCAGCAGGGCCTCGAGGAGGCCGGTTACGTGCCGCTCCCCGATTCCTTCAAGGAACGTCTGGTCACCGCTATCGAAGCGATCGCCTGATTCAATGAGACGTGATCCTGCTTCGGCTCGTGGCAACGCGAGCCGAAGCAGGACCGTCCTCGACCTCCACACGAGACAGTGAGCGGTATGAGCGACACCCACTCGATGACCGGCGTCCCCTCCGCGGCTACCGTGCCCGCCGCGGGTGCCGCGCACAAACCGGAAGAACCACAATTGTCAGACAAGAAAACATCGGGGACCGTCACTCGACCCGGTGACAGGATCTTCTCCGGCCTCGCCACGGGCTCGGGAATCTTCATCATCGCCCTGATCGCCGCCGTGGGTATCTTCCTGGTCTGGCGCGCGATCCCCTCACTGTCGAACAACACGGTCAACTTCCTGACCTACAACGGTGCCTGGGACACGTCCAATACCTCGGCCATGGCGTTCGGTGTTCTGGATCTGTTTCTGGTCACCGTCACGGTGTCTCTGTTCGCGCTGATCCTCGCGATGCCCGTCGCACTCGGCATCGCCATCTACCTGACGAACTACGCACCCAAGCGAGTCGCCGGACCGCTCGGCTACATCATTGACCTGCTGGCCGCAGTTCCGTCGATCGTCTTCGGTCTCTGGGGTCTCTACGTCCTCGCGCCCGCCATCAGCCCCTTCGCAGAATGGCTGAACTCGTCGCTGAGCTGGTTCCCGCTCTTCAGTACCGGCTCGGTCTCGATCGCCGGTGGCGGCACCATCTTCACCGGCGGCATCGTGCTTGCCGTCATGATCCTGCCGATCATCGCGGCGGTCACTCGCGAGGTGTTCATCCAGACGCCGAAGGGCCAGGTCGAAGCAGCCCTCGCGCTCGGAGCCACTCGCTGGGAGGTCGTGCGCACCACGGTCATTCCGTTCGGCAAGTCCGGCTTCGTTTCCGGTTCGATGCTCGGTCTCGGCCGCGCACTCGGTGAGACCATCGCTCTGTACATCATCATCCGCAGCACCCAGGCGACATTCGGTGGAACGTTGTTCGACGGCGGTTCCACGTTCGCGACCAAGATCGCGCTGGCCGCGGGCGAGTTCAACAACCCGCTGCAGGCCGGTGCCTACATCGCCGCTGGTCTGGTGCTCTTCATCCTGACGTTCGTCGTCAACGCCGGTGCCCGCGCCGCCATCGCCGGAAAGAAGGACTGACCCATGACTGCAACCATGGACAAGCCCGTCAAGGAACCCACGTTCCAGGGCGTCAGCGCTCGGCGCAAGGCATCCAACCTCTCGGCGACGATCCTGGTCAGCCTCTCGGTGCTGGTCGCACTCGTACCGCTGATCTGGGTGCTCTACACGGTGATCTCCCGCGGTCTCTCTGCCGTGGTCTCACCCACCTGGTGGCAGAACTCGCAGGCAGGCGTCACTCAGTTCATCGCGGGCGGCGGTGCTTACCACGCCATTATCGGCACGCTCCTGCAAGGACTGTTCTGCGCCGTCATCTCCATCCCGATCGGCATCTTCGTCGCCATCTACCTCGTCGAGTACGGGGTGGGCACGCGACTGGCCCGGGTCACCACCTTCATGGTCGACATTCTCACCGGTGTGCCGTCCATCGTCGCGGCCCTGTTCATCTACTCGCTGTGGATCGCTACCTTCGGATTCCAGCGCTCCGGCGTGGCCGTCGCATTCGCCCTCGTTCTCCTGATGATCCCCGTGATCGTGCGCTCGGCCGAGGAAATGCTGCGCATCGTCCCCCAGGACTTGCGCGAGGCGTCCTACGCGCTCGGCGTGCCGAAGTGGATGACCATCGCCAAGATCGTCATCCCCACCGCGCTGTCCGGAATCGTCACCGGAATCATGTTGGCCTTGGCCCGCGTCATGGGCGAGACGGCACCGGTGCTGATCCTGGTGGGATCCGCGACCGCTATCAACTTCAACATCTTCGAAGGGCCGCAGACGTCTCTGCCGCTCATGATGGTCGACCTGCAGAAAGCAGGAACCGGCGTGCTCACCGCTGAGCGCATGTGGGGAGCAGCCCTGACGCTGATCCTGATCGTCGCAATACTCAACATCGGCGCGAAGTTGGTCTCGAAGTTCTTCTCGCCCAAGAACTTCTGACCCACCCGACTCCAGCGAACCGTAAGGAACGAAGAACATGGCAAAGCGTCTCGATCTCAAAGACGTCAACATCTACTACGGCAAGTTCCACGCCGTTTCCGACGTCACCCTGGCCGTGCCGCCGCGCAGCGTCACCGCGTTCATCGGACCGTCCGGCTGCGGTAAGTCGACCGTCCTGCGATCGCTCAACCGCATGCACGAGGTAACCCCCGGTGCCCGCGTCGAGGGTTCGGTGCTGCTCGACGGCGAGGACATCTACGGCAACGGCGTCGATCCGGTGGGTGTGCGCCGCACCATCGGCATGGTCTTCCAGCGCCCCAACCCGTTCCCGACGATGTCCATCAAGGACAACGTCGTCGCGGGCCTGAAGTTGCAGGGCGGCCGCGGCAAGAAGGAACTCGAGGAGATCGCCGAGCGCTCACTCAAGGGTGCCAACCTCTGGAATGAGGTCAAGGACCGTCTCGACAAGCCCGGTGGCGGCCTTTCCGGTGGTCAGCAGCAGCGTCTGTGCATTGCTCGTGCCATCGCCGTCTCGCCCGACGTGCTGCTGATGGACGAGCCCTGCTCGGCTCTCGACCCCATCTCCACTCTTGCCATCGAAGATCTGATCCAGGAACTCAAGCAGGACTTCACGATCGTGATCGTCACGCACAACATGCAGCAGGCTGCTCGTGTGAGCGATCAGACCGGCTTCTTCAACCTCGAGGCGACCGGCAAGCCCGGCAAGCTCATCGAGATCGACGACACCGAGAAGATCTTCTCCAACCCGACGCAGAAGGCCACCGAGGACTACATCTCCGGCCGCTTCGGATAGCCACATACCGCGAAGAGAACCCCCGCCGAGCGAAAGCTCGACGGGGGTTCTTCTCGTTGTGCGCCTGCCCTGATACGGACGCCGAGTAGCGCTGCTGGGCAGCGCTACTCGGCGAGAGCGGTACTCGGCGAGAGCGGTACTACGAGGTGGGAATGTTGTTCTGGTGTAGGTCGACCGGAAGCTGGCCGGTGACCAGGAAGACGACTCGGCGGCCGACCTCGACAGCATGATCGGCGAAGCGTTCGTAGAAGCGACCCAGCAGGGTCACGTCCACCGCAGCCGCGACGCCATGGCTCCACTCACGGTCCATCAGAACCGTGAAGAGGTGACGGTGCAGATCGTCCATCGCCTCGTCCTCCTCCTGCAACTTCGCAGCGCGCTCGGGGTCGCGTGTCTCGAGGACCTCGCGAGCGGACGCGCCGATCTGGACGGCGAGGCGTCCCATCTCGGCGAAGTACCCGTTGACGACCTCGGGGAGGGCGTGGTTCGGGTGCCTGCGACGGGTGATCTTCGCGACGTGCAGGGCAAGTGCGCCCATCCGGTCGATGTCGGCAACGATCTGAATGCCGGCCACCACCGAACGGAGGTCGCCTGCGACCGGAGCTTGGAGGGCGAGGAGTGTGAAAGCCTTCTCCTCGCACACCGCACTGAGCTCGGTGATCTTGTCGTGCTCGGAAATGACCTGCTCGGCGAGCACCAGGTCTGCTTGGAGGAGTGACTGGGTGGCCTTCTCCATGGCCGTACCAGCCAGGCTCGCCATCTCTCCGAGGAGATCGGCAAGCTCGTTCATCTGTTCGTTGTAGGCGACGCGCATGAGCGAAGTTTAGTAGGTCACACCGACCTGTTCCCTGTCCCGAGGGTTAACGGAGCATGAATGAAGTCAGGCACACGTGTCGTCGGCGGCATTGGTGAACGAAAGATCTTCCGGGAGCGGCGCGCTCTCGGTCGACCCCTCCACCTGGGTGGCATCGATCGCGGTGCCGAACGCCGTCGGGGATTGCGTGTATCCGGGGTAATTGGAGCCGAGTACCACCTCGACGACGTTGTTCAGGCTCGGAGCCAGCTCGATGGCTGCGCCGGGGATCGCCGACGCAACGGTCGCTGCGGCCGCTTCCTGGTCCTGGGAGTAACGCACGACGGTCTGGGCGGCGGATCCCGAGAAGTTGCCCACCGTCAGGATCTGGAATCCGTAGGTCGCGAGCTCGTTGGATGCAGTTTGAGCCATTCCGGCGATATCGGACGCGTTGGATACCTGGAGGGACACTGTGCCTGGTTCGACGGCCAGAAGCGGGGCTTCGGGGGCGGCAGGGGGAGCCGAGGATTCGGGGGCCACCGGCTCTGCGCGTTCCTCGCCGGGCAGCGGATCGTCGTCGATGATGGCCTGAAAGATTGCGCCGATCGCGTCGTCGTTGGGGATCTCGTTGCCGTAGTCGTTGGTGCCGGTGGTGGGGATGGTGAGGAAGGTGACCGCGCCGGCGTCCACGTTCTGCAGCGATCGGCCCAGCGTCACCAGGTCCTGGGTCTTGACGTTCTCCACGAACGTGTCCGAGGTGAACGCGTTGACGAACCCGTTCAACTTGCCCGGGTCGAGCAATACCTTGTTCGAGAGTGCTGACCTGAGCAAGGACGACAGGAAGCGTTGTTGCCGTTTGATGCGGCCGTAGTCGCCGTTGCCCTCGGACTCGACGTTGCGAGCCCGGACGTAGTTCAGCGCGGTGCGCCCGTCGATGCGTTGCGTACCGGGGTTGGGCAGCACGTCTCCGAGTTCGTAGTCGATCAATGGTTGCGCGGTGCAGACCTCGACGCCGCCGACCTCGTCGACCATGGACTCGAATCCGGCGAAATCCATACCTACGAAGTGACCGATGCGTAGACCGGAAATCTTCTGGATCGTCTTGACCAGGCATTTGGGGCCGCCGAGGGCGTAGGTGGCGTTGAGCTTGTCGCCGTACGCCTCGGGGAACATCTCACCGGTGTAGGTATTGGTGTCGTTGTCGAACTGCTCGCACTCGGGGCGCGTCACATCGAGATCGCGGGGAAACGAGACGGCGACGACGCGGCTGCGATCGGCCGGGATGTTGACGAGCATGACCGTGTCCGAGCGGGCACCCTCGGCGTCGGCGACGGTGCCTGCACCCACCTCGCCGCTGGCCCCGGTGCGGGTGTCGGTACCGACGATCAGGTAGGTCTCGTCGCCGTATTGGCCCGCGGCGTCGACGACGTCCGTCGAGTCGGGATCGAGCGCAGCGACCTGAAGAAATCCTTGGTCGGTATTGCGGAGATATCCCCACACCACTCCGGTCAGTGCCACCGAAAGAATCGCGATGACGGACACCAGACTCCGGCCGACCATCCGCAGTCGCCTGCGTCGTCGCACCCGGCTCATGGCCAACCGCGTCAGTGCCGGGCGGTCCGAGGCGGGCGCGCCCACTGGTTCCGGTACTGCATGCGGGGGCGTCGGTGGTACTGCCCGGGAGGGTGGGGGCGTGGAATCGGTGATCGGGGCGATGATCTCGGTGGGTTCTTCGGTCTCGGGCCGTTCGGTCGGTACCCGACGACTCGATCCCGACCGCGACATCTTGTCCACCAACTCGGCCACCGAGACGGTGTCGGCATTACGCGGCGATCGTTTGCCGAGTCTGCCGCTGTCGCCGGGCTGCGGTGGTGAATCCTGGTCCGGTGTGGACGGGCGTTCGGAGCGAGGCCGATGCTCTCCGTTTTGTCTGATTGAGGAAAGCGGGCGCTCCCATGGGGCGCGACCCTCGGGCACAGACGGGCCCGACTCTCGATCGTCTCCCACGAATTCGAACCTGGCCTTCCATCACACGCACGCGTTGCCTACTCGGCAATCCAAGCCATAGTACTGACTCGAGCGGCATGGTCCACTTCGTGCGAGGTGAGGGCCGGTCAGCTGGGGATCAGCCGCCCGAGTGCATCAGGTCGGCACCGGCCGGGACGCAGATGTCCTCCGGATCGTCCAGCCAGCCGTCGGGCAGCGCAACCGCACCCGGAGAACCCTGTCGTCCGCGGGGCCCCTCCGCGTCCTTGGGGAACGGAACGCTCGGATCGAGTTGCGCCAGTAGGTCGTCCAGCTCGCCGAGTGTGGACACCAGCGCCATCGAGACTCGAAGGTCCGATCCCGCCGGGAAGCCGCGGAGATACCAGGAGACGTGCTTGCGCAACTCGCGTAGGCCCTTTTTCTCCCCGTGATGTTGGGCGAGCAATTCGGCATGGCGGGCGATGATCGTGGCCACCTCTCCGAGGGTGGGGGGAACGGGCTCGGGTCGGCCGTTCAGGCGGGCGCTGAGTTCGGCGAACAGCCACGGCCTGCCCAGGCAACCTCGCCCGACGACGACCCCGTCGCAGCCGGTCTCGGCCATCATCCGTACTGCGTCGGAGGCGGAGAAGATGTCTCCGTTGCCCAGCACCGGGATACCGGTGACGTGTTCCTTGAGTCGCGCGATCTCGTTCCAGTCCGCGGTACCGGAGTAACGCTGCGACGCGGTTCTGGCATGCAACGCCACCGCGGCGGCACCCTCGTCGGCGGCGATTCGGCCCGCGTCGAGGTGCGTGTGGTGGTTCTCGTCGATGCCGACGCGGAACTTGACGGTGACCGGAATGTCGGTGCCCTCGGTCGCCTTGACGGCCGCGGCGACGATGCGACCGAACAGGTTGCGTTTGTAGGGCAGAGCGGCCCCGCCGCCCTTGCGGGTGACCTTCGGCACCGGGCAGCCGAAGTTCATGTCGATGTGGTCGGCCAGATCGTCGTCGACGATCATTTTCGCCGCGGCATACGTGGTGTCCGGATCGACGGTGTAGAGCTGCAGCGACCGCGGAGTTTCGGTGGGGCCGAAGGTCGTCATGTGCATCGTGGCGGGCTGTCTTTCGACCAGCGCGCGGGCGGTCACCATCTCGCAGACGTACAGGCCCGACGTGCTGCCTGCCCGCTGGAGTTCCTGCTCCCGGCACAGAGTCCGGAAAGCCACATTGGTGACGCCCGCCATCGGTGCCAGGACGACGGGGCTGCGCAACTCCAGAGAGCCGATCTGCAATGTCATGGAAGAGCCTTTGGAACGGAGGGAGAACTTTCAGGATAAAAAGCGGGTGCCCGGCACCGAAATCGGTACCGGGCACACCAGTCGAGCGAAGCTTACGACGCGCGTGCTTCGGCCTTGGCGCGTTCGCGGGCGAGGGAGCGGTCTCGCATTTCCTCGAACTTGGTGGCTTGGCGTTCGAGGTCTTCGAGGAACGCGGCGAGTTCTTCGCGCTTGTTCTCTCCGCGGGCGGTGAAGTCGTTGCGCTCGAAGACGTTCCATTTGCGCAGCACCGGCCAGACGACGTCTTCGAGGTGCTGACGCAGATCGTAGATACCGTGCTTGGCCATGAGCACACCGTTGCGGCGGAAGTTCGGCATCCCGGCACCGGGCATGACGAAGTTCATCACGATGTCCGAGACGGCCTGCAGCGTCTGGTCGGGGGAGATGTCCATCGCTGCGCCGGTGATGTTGCGGTAGAAGATCATGTGCAGGTTCTCGTCGGCAGCGATGCGCTGGAGCATCCGGTCGGCGATCGGGTCGTCGCAGACCTTGCCGGTGTTGCGGTGCGAGACGCGGGTGGCGAGCTCCTGGAAGGTGACGTACGCGACCGAGTGCAGTAGTCCGACCTGTGTTCCGGCGGGGGAGGCGTAGCCGTTGGTCATGTGGATCATGCGGGCTTCTTCGAGGGCGACGGGGTCGACGCCGCGGGTGACGACGAGGTAGTCGCGCATGACGATGCCGTGGCGGTTCTCTTCGGCGGTCCAGCGGCCGACCCAGGTGCCCCAGGCGCCGTCGCGGGAGAAGTTCTCGGCGATCTCACGGTGGTAGGAGGGCAGGTTGTCCTCGGTGAGCAGGTTGGTGATCATCGCGGCTTGGGCGACGTCGGAGAGCTTGGACTGCTCCGGGTCGTAGTCCTGGCCGCCGAGGGCGGCGAAGTTGCGGCCTTCGTCCCACGGCACGTAGTCGTGGGGATGCCATTCGCGTGCCATCGTGATGTGACGGTTCACGTTGTCTTCGGCAGTGGGTACCAGCTCCTGCAGAAGCTCGAGCTGTGTCAAATCCCTCGCCATTAGATCGCCTCCATAGATTGCGTACGACCGGTCCAGCTTACGGCACCGTAGGTTCGGTGTGAACCGTGTCGCGCCTGTTCACCTGCTGTTCCGGCGGTCGTGATGTCCGGTGTCGACCGACGTGAATTCCCCGAATGTCGGTCGACCGGTCGGCCTTCGCGACTGTTGCAGTTCCCCCTGCACGTCGCTCTGTCTCGGCCGATCGTTACTGCCGAGTGTACGTACCGGGCAGGTGTGATCACCGTTGCCCGGGATGTATGTGGTGCCCCCAGTAGGACTCGAACCTACGACCTGCGGATTAAAAGTCCGTAGCTCTACCAACTGAGCTATAGGGGCGCGGCTCGAAAGTCTAACGGGCCGCGCAGCGCCGACGGCATGTACCCCCGACAGTGCTACCGACGCGTCAGCGTCCGAAGCTGCTGCATCCACTCGGCGCAGGAATACCGGCCAGGCGGTCGTCGATCCAGGCGAACGCACCGGGCATTCCGGTCACCGCGACCACGAGGTGCTCGCCGACGTATTCCTCCAATCGGACGCTCGCGCCGTTGGCGCACCACTCGTCGTACAGGTTCTCGGCCCCTTCCGCGGGTATCCAGAACTCTTGCTGCCCGTGATAAATGAAGACGGGGGCGGTCGGTGTCTTGTCTCCACCCATGCGCGTCGACGCGATGATCTGCTCGGCGATCGACGTCCGATCGACGTCCGGAATGTCCGAAAGGGCCTGTGCTGGAATGGGAGCCACCAGGCCTCCCGGGGCAGTGAGATAGATGCACATGTCCTTGGCGATGGTGGCCAGGCGCAGACCGTTGGCGTTCATCAACGAGAACATCTCGGGATACTCTCGGGCCACTCCGAGCGTGGCCGACAGGAACAGGGTCGACCCCACCGTTCCGTTGAGCGAATGCAGGAGAATGCGGTAATCGGTGGGTGCACCGCCGAACGCCACGCCGACGAGATTCACGTCCGGGGCGTAGGTGGGAGCCAGCTGCGCAGCCCATCCGGAAGCGATGGCACCCCCGGAATATCCCGTCGCGGCGATCGGAGACTCTGCAGGCAAGCCCAGCTCGGGCAGTTTCACCATGGCGCGGAGGGCGTCCAGGATGGCGTGGCCCGCCATCGTTCCCGACGCGTATCCCTGGCGCGGCCCCTGATGATCGGTGACGACGACGGCGTAGTTCTTCGCCAGGAACGACTGCACCGGAACGATCTCCGGTGCGATTCCGCGAGGGAGGGTCCACGACGGAGCGCAGGTGTTTCCGAGTGAATCGATGGCCATGTTGTACGCCACTACCGGCCGGCTCCCGGGTCCCGTCCACGGTGCCGAGGGCACGATGATCGTGGTGACACCCGCGACCGGCCGATCCTTGGAATCGGTGGTGCGGAACAGGATTTGCGTCGACCTGACGGGGGTCAGCAGCGGCCCGACGGTGACGTGTCGAGTTGCCAGGACGGAACCGGGTGGTTGCTGTTCGTAGCCGGCGGGCGGATCGAACCAGGGCTCGCCGAGCGGGGTGGGCAAGTAGAGGGCAGGATCGGGAACGGGGGCCACGAAGTTGCCGATCGGGTCTGCGATTGCCGTGCCGGTTGTGGGAAGCATCAGAAGCGAAACTGCGAAAACTGTTGTCACGGAACGAAATAGTCGGATGTATCCCCTCATGGCAGCACTCGTTTCCGATAGGCAGAGCCGGCTGTGTGATGCAGTTCACAGTAAAGTGATGCGGTCGCGAATGATGCGAGATACGGCGAAAGTATTGAAAACGTTATCTACTGATCTGTTCGACATCGATTATCCAACATGATGTTTGGCTGTATTCGAAATATGTATGCGTGTAAAATACTGGTGTGCAACAGATTTAATTTGCTAACGAGCCTGGCGAATCGATTGATCTCGAGACTTGTTACGGGCAAATGTAATTCGGCTGTCAACTGAAAGCGAGGCACGTGCCCGAGACTGTCGGGCAACGCGTCGGCGGTTCCGTTCTCGAGGTGTCGATCGGGCGATGCGCGCGCTTTCGGCTTCGGATCCGGTGACGGCACGGGTAGTCGCGGTAGAGGTGCGATGCGGCGGCGGTGCGATGCGGACAGGTGGTTGTGGGTGGGCGGTGCCCCGGCAGTGAAGCGGCTCGAGTGCGCACCCCCTGCAGCGCACTCGAGCCGCGCAGACCATACCATCGGGCTTGTTTCGGTTGCCTAATCAAATATTCTGTCGGCAGTGTCCGTCGAACCGAACCGCTGGTGAGTCGACTCGTGTGTCGTTCGGGTGAAGTACTCTCTATCTGTACTACCTGTGGATACGCAGGGCGCTTGGGCTCGGAGGCACGAAGTAAATGGCACAACAGGAGCGCGCACGGCGGACCCGGGCGGCCATCGTAGAGGCGGCGGCGGCGGAGTTCGCCAAGCGCGGATATGCAGCAGCATCCGTCAACACCATCTTGGAAGGCTCGAACGCCACCAAGGGGGCGATGTATTTCCATTTCCAATCCAAGGAGGATCTGGCCAGAGCGGTGCTCGCGGCCGGGTTGGATCGGTACGTGGCGATAACGGAGAAGTGGGCCGACACCACTGCACACCCCTTCTATGTCATCCGGGGGATCGTGGACGACATCGCGCAGAACTTTCAGAACGACGTGATCGTGCGCGCAGAATTTCGGCTGATAGTCGAGCCCGAGTTCTACGCCGAGGTTCATTCCGGCGGCGGTCGAGTCTGGGGAGCGCAAGGTCACATGCAGGCCGAGCGCGCTCTGGCGATGGGGGACCTCAAGCCGGAGTTCGAAGCGGCCAAGTTCGTCCGCGTGCTCGCCGCGTCGATGGCAGGTCAGCGCTACATGTCCGATCTGGTCGCCGACCACGCCGACCTGCGCGAGCGGTTCGAGGAGTCCGTCGAGGTCGTTCTGTTGGCGATGGCGTCGGAACGTTGGCTTGCCGAATTCAAACTGCACGGGTGGGAACAGTTCGGCGAGAACTACGCAAAAACCACCTCTGACCTGCCGGTTTGAGATTTGCTGGGAAAGTGTCCTAAGCTATCCCAGCTCCCAACGGAACGCCGTTGAGGGTAACGTCGAAGCAGTTCGGCGGGCCCCCTTCGTCTAGCGGCCTAGGACGCCGCCCTTTCAAGGCGGTAGCGCGGGTTCGAATCCCGTAGGGGGTACGTAGGAAGAGATCGGTTTGACAACCCGGTCGGCAGTAAAGCAGTCTTCGTCTCACTCTTCACGGGGTGCGGATTTGCAGTTCGGAGAGTTACTGCGCTAGAAATAGCGCGGCAACAACAGCAAGGCCCTGTGGCGCAGTTGGTTAGCGCGCCGCCCTGTCACGGCGGAGGTCGCGGGTTCGAGTCCCGTCAGGGTCGCAACATCGGTGCGAAATCACCGACATTGCGATGGCATTGTTTCACCGGTGCCGCCCGGCCAGGTAGCTCAGTTGGTACGAGCGTCCGCCTGAAAAGCGGAAGGTCGTCGGTTCGATCCCGACTCTGGCCACCACGGTTTTGGATCGACATGCACGACGAAAGCCCCTTCCGGTACCCGGGAGGGGCTTTTTCGTGGTCACGACGCCTCCGTGCTGTGACGACAGTGCCCATCGAGCGATATGGTCGACGCGTGGACGTGATCGATCGAGCGCAAGAGGATCTGGCGCGTGGAGACATCGTCGGTGCTCGGGATCGGCTCGTTCGCGCCCTGCGTCGAAACCCGGCCTCGCCGGGCATTCTCGAACTGCTCGCGTACACCCATCTGGTGCTCGGCGATCGCGCGGCCGCAGGCGCGGCATGGTTCCTCACCGACAAATCCGACGACGATCCAACGGCGTCGGCTGCATTGGCCGCACTGGAGAAGCGGTACCGGTCACCGTTGGCCCTCGCCGAGGCCCTTCCCATCCACGCGCCCTCGGACTGGTATCCGGCCCGGGCTCGGATGCGCCTCGAACGACTTCAGGCCGCCGTCGAAGCCAATGGTCAGCGCTGGGTGCCGCCGCGTGACGTCGTCTACTTCGACGAGGACGGGCTGAACTCCGACGACTTCTACGATTCGACCATCGATTCTGATGCCGAATACGACGGCGACCGAACCGGGTCGAGCTACCGCTCGGTGCGACAGCGTGCGATCGCGGCTGCCATCGTCATCGCCATCGCGGCCACGTCGGCATCGGTAGTCCTGGCGCTGATCTTCGGGTGACGAACGGTTCCTGGACGGGAGACTCGGCGCTGAGCGTAGAGTCGCGTAGGAAATTCTGGCCGACGACCGAGGGCGACTTCTTTCCATGGGCACAGTGAACGGCGCATCCTCACCACCGAGGGACGACAACTATGCCGTCAACCTCGAACAGGCAAGGGTCTTCGCCCGAGGGTTGGCCGAACACATCCAGACGTGCTCGGCGTCCATAGAAAGTGCGCAGTCGAAGGCGTTTCGGGCTCGCGCGGACCGCGCAGAATCCCGGGCCCGAGCGTTCGAGTCCGAGGCGTCGGCGCTCCGGGCCGAGCTCTACGAGATGTACCGCCACATCGATGCGATGACGGCCCGGTTTCCGGAACTGAGCACCGATCCGGCTGTGCGCGGCTAGTGCCCCGGCCTATCAGACGGCTGCGGAATCGGTGACCGAGCCGAAGGTCGCCTCTGCGCCCCGGCGGCCGAGCGCTGATCCCCACACCTCGAACACCGCATCGGTGGCAGACGAACGCTCGATGTCGCGTCCCTCCGCGACGGTGATGAGTGTGCGGGAGAGCTCGAACAGACTGACTCGGTGTTTTCTCGCGGTCGTGAACAGCTCGTCGATGGCGTCGGCGACGGATCCGCCGTGGATGCCGATGAGCACTCCGGTTGCGATGTCCACGTGGGTGCGAGATGCAGGCGATTCGGGCAGTCTGTCGGTCATCTTTTTCCTCGAGATGGTGTGGTCGGTGCGGATGACCGAAGCGGATTCTGGCGTCGAGCGGGCTTCACTGTCTCACACGGACATGACATTTCATACCGTCGGTTTTGCCCGTACGTGCATCCGCTCGCCCTGGGGTCCGAACAGGCTCAGCAGCTCCACCGGACGGTTCCCGACGGCACCGAACCAGTGCGGTACCCGGGTGTCGAATTCTGCTGCCTCACCGGGTTTCATCGTCAGATCGTGCTCGCCGAGAATCAGTCGCAGGGTGCCGTCGAGAACGTAGAGCCACTCGTACCCTTCGTGCGTTCTGGGGCGAGGCTCGGAGTCCTCGGGTCGAACCAGAAGCTTGTAGGCCTGCAGTCCGCCCGGACGCAGGGTCAGGGGAAGAATGGTCACGTGTTCGCGAACAGTGGCCGTCGTGCGTACCCGAGGGTCGGCGACGGGCGGCGCGGTCACCAGATCGTCGAGCGCCATCTGATGGGCCCGGGCTATCGGCCACAGGAGTTCCAGGCTCGGCTTGCGGTCGCCGGATTCGAGACGCGAGAGCGTGCTGATCGAGATTCCCGTGGTCTCGGACAGTGACGCCAGGGTGGTGTTCTTCTCCATCCTGATGCGCTTGAGACGGGGACCGAGGCCGGCGATGACCTCGTCGAGGCTTGCCACTGCTTCCTTCATCCCTTCATTGCAGTTTCGGCAAATGAATTTGTCAAGTCACGCCGGTGAACCGGTGGCAAGCTGCGCATCGGAATCAGATGCGTCCAGGTGCTCCTGCCGTCGGTAGTTGCGCAGGCGGATCGAGACTCCGATTGCTCTCGAACCGTCGGGTCAGGCCAGTGAGTGGATCGACGAATTCGATCGAGCGGGCCAGCAGCCGGAGCGGATCGGAGTAGTCGTCGTGGGCGACCTCACGGAACGACGGATAGAAGTTGTCACCGACGATCGGAATGCCCAACGAGCACAGATGAACCCGAAGTTGATGCGTCTTCCCGGTACGGGGGTGCAATCGATACAGGCCGTAGGATCCGACGGTGTCGACCAGATCCACGAGTGTCTCGGCGTTGGGTTCACCCGGTACCTCTCGGGCCTGAAGAACGCTGCGCTCTTTGATGATTCGACTGTGCACCGTCAGCGGAAAGTCGAGATCCTGCGAGAGTGGGGCGATTGCCTCGTATTGCTTGGTGATGGTGCGTTGAGCGAACAGCTCCTGGTACGGCCGGCGAGCCTGTTGCCGCACGGTGAACACCAGAACCCCCGCGGTGAGCCTGTCCAGACGGTGCGCCGGGCTCAGCTCGGGCAGGTCGAATCGGCGTCGGAGCAGAACGAGGGCCGAGCGAGCGACGTATGCGCCGCGCGGAGTGGTGGCCAGAAAATGCGGCTTGTCGACCACCAGTAGATTCTCGTCGCGATGGAGTACGTCGAGGGAGAACGGAACCGTCGGCTCCACCGGCGGATCGCGGTAGAGGTAGATGTCGGCGCGTGGTCTCGCGAGCGTCGCCGAATCGATGGGTATGCCTGCCGCGTCGACGATTTCACCGCCTGACACCTTCTCGGTCAGCCTCACCGCGTCCTGCGGAAACCGTGCACGCAGGTACTCGAGCACGGTGGCCCCGGTTGCGATATCGGGCATCCGGACCCGAGTGGGGTCGAGGCCGTCGCGCAACGGCAGGGGAGCGGCGGGCATGGTCACGACTGTAATCGGTCGGCATGGAAACACCCCGGCCGGAAATTCCGGCCGGGGTGTGGTCTGCGGTGGAACCGTTCGGGTCCGACCTAGATGGTGACGACCATCTTGCCGGTGTTCTCGCCCTTCATCAGGCCGATGAACGCCGAGGGAGCGTTGTCGAGACCGTCGACGACCGTCTCGTCGAATTCGATTGCGCCGCTGCCCAGCCAATCGGTCATCTTGGCGCGGAATTCCTCGGTGACGTGCGCGTAGGAGCCGACGATGAAGCCCTTGAGTGTCAGCTCCTTACCGATCGCCAGCGCGAGGTTGCGCGGGGCAGGAGTCGGCTCGGTGGAGTTGTACTGAGCGATGGCTCCGCACATGGCAATTCGGCCGTGCTTGTTCATCGAACCGATGGCGGCTTCGAGGTGCTCGCCGCCGACGTTGTCGAAGTACACGTCGATGCCGTCCGGTGCGGCCTTCCGGAGCTGCTCGGCAACCGAACCGTCGTGGTAATCGAATGCTGCGTCGAAACCGAGCTCGAGCAGGCGGGCGACCTTAGCGGCAGATCCGGCACTGCCGATGACGCGAGAAGCGCCGAGCGCCTTGGCGATCTGGCCGACCAGCGACCCGACTGCGCCGGCAGCGCCGGAGACGAAGACGACGTCACCCTCCTTGAACGAGGCAACTTCGGTCAGCCCGGCGTACGCCGTCGTTCCGGTCATTCCCAGTGCGCTCAGGTATGCAGACGCCTTCGCGGCCGAGAGGTCGACCTTGCTTGCGCCCTTCGCCGGGACGATGGCGAGATCGCGCCAGCCCTTGCCGTGCAGAACCGCGTCGCCGACCGCGAAACCCTCGGCCTTGGACTCGACGATCTCGCCGACGGCACCGCCGTCGAGCGGGGCGTCGATCTGGAACGGCGGGACGTACGACTTCACGTCGTTCATCCGACCACGCATGTAAGGATCGACCGACATCACGATGTTGCGGACGAGGATCTGCCCGTCCGCGAGTTCGGGGAGGTCGACGACCTCCGCGCGAAAGTTGTCTTCGGTCGGCCAGCCTTCTGGGCGGGACGCGAGGTGAATTTCGTGTGCCTTCATGGTGATGTGTCCTTACTCGTCTTCGGTGACTGTGACGGTGACGTCGATGTTGCCGCGGGTGGCGTTGGAGTAAGGGCACACCTGGTGGGCCTTGTCGGCCAGCGCCTGCGCGTCGTCGCGGCTCAGGTTCGGCAGGGTCACCTCGAGGGTGACGGCGAGCTGGAAGCCGCCTGCGTCGTTGGGTCCGATGTCGACGCGAGCGCCGACGGCCGAATCGGTGACGTCGGCCTTGTCCTGGCGCGCCACCATCTGCAGTGCGGAGTGGAAGCATGCGGCATAGCCGGCGGCGAAGAGCTGCTCGGGGTTGGTGCCGTTGCCGCTGCCGCCCATGGCCTCCGGGATGGCGAGGTCGAGATCGAGGCGTCCGTCGGAGGTGCGGGCGTGGCCGTTACGGCCCTCTCCGGTCGCAAGAGCTTCGGCGGTATAGATGGTCTTCATGATTCTCCTTCTGTCGTGCGCGAATCGGTGTGATGCAGAGCGCTCGTCAATGCGTCGAGCGCTTCCTTGAGCCTGACGAGATCGTCGATTCCCATGCCGGTCTTCTCGGCCAGCTTGCGTGGGAGGTCGAGTGCCTTCGCGCGCATGGCGCTGCCGGTCTCGGTGAGGTGGATTTCGACGCGGCGTTCGTCGGTGCTCAGTCGTCGACGCTCGATGAAACCGAGGCCTTCGAGTCGCTTGAGCATCGGCGAGAGAGTGCCGGTGTCCAGCTCGAGTTCGGCGCAGATCTCCTTGACGCCGCGCCCGTCCTTCTCCCACAGCACCAGCAGCACGAGGTACTGCGGATACGTGACGCCGAGCTCGTCGAGCATCGGGCGATACACCGCGGTCGTAGCCCGCGATGCGGAGTACAGCGCGAAGCACACCTGACGGTCGAGTGCGAGTTCGTTGATCACCTCACGTACAGTAGTGCACGGTTAAGTTGTGCGCAACCTATCTCTCCGATGTGCATGGAACTTCGTAGCCTGCTAAGAAGTTCCATGCACATGGGCGGTCAGCTCTGCAGGGCACTCTTCAGGCCGTCGAGCACGATCGTTGCCGCGGTCGGGCCGGCGTTGAGGTACCACGGGTCGTCGTCTACGCGCACTATGTGGTTCTCGGTGGCTGCGCTCATACCCGTCCAGAGCGGGTTGGTGGTGTACGACGCGGCGCTCGAATCGGCCCCCGCGTCCTGGCTCGATACGAACACCCAGTCGGCGTTCGCGAGCTGTATCTCCTCCTCGCTGAAGTCCTGCGAGGTCTTGTCGAACTGTTGACTTTCCGGCCGAGCCAGACCGGCGTCCCAGGCGATGTAGCCGGCGAAGGAGGGAACGCCGAACACTCGCGCGCGATCCGCGGTGAAGCGGACGAAGGAGACCGTCGGAGTGCCGCTGCTGCCGGCAACCGAGTTACCGAGTGCCGCCGCGTCGGAGACGAAGGTGTCATTGAAGGTCTGCGCTTGCTCGGTTCGGCCCAACGCGTCGGCGAGCAGCAGGAAGTCCTGCTTCCAGTTCACTCCGGTGCCTTCGGTGAGCACGGTCGGTGCGATGGTCGAGAGCGTCGGGTATATGTCCTCGGAGCCGGTCTTGTTCGCCAGGATGAGGTCGGGTTCGATGGCGGCGATGGCCTCGATGTCGACGCTCTGGCGGTTGCCCACGTCCACCACTTGGCTCAGCTGGTCCGTGTATTGGGGGAACGAGAAGCTGATGTAGTCGGGCACCAGTGCGGCACCGTCTCCGTAGGCGACTCCGGTGGGTACGACGCCCAGTGTGAGGGCTGCATCGAGCTGACCGGTGGCGATCACGACGATCTTCTTCGGTTCGGCAGGGATCTCGGTGGAGCCGCCGAAGTGGCCGACGGTGCGTGGAAACACTCCGTCGGCCGCTCCCGAACCCATGCCGTCGGGGACGCCGGTCGGTCCCGGTGCGTCCGTCACGGCGTCGCCGGTGGCCGACTCTGCGCTGGTGGAGGGAGTGGTGGTCTGCTCGGCGGTGCCGGCGCAGGCGACCGTGGTCAGCGCGGTGACTGCGGCGATCGTGGTGGCCAGGAGTAGACGTTTCACTTCGTTCTCTTTCGCAGGGCGGGCGTAGGCAGGTAAGCCTAGCCTGTACCTGACGAACGAGGTGAGCGGAACTTCGTGGCAGGGGTCGAAGTTCCGCTCACCTGGGGTCAGCGCAGCGCGGCCGCCGCCTGCACCATGTTTCTCAGCGACCGCTCCACCTCGGCCGCCCCGCGGGTCTTGAGTCCGCAGTCTGGATTGACCCAGAGTCGTTCGGCAGGAACGGCTTTCAATGCCGCACGCAGCGATTCGGTGATCTCGTCGACACTCGGCACCCGCGGTGAATGGATGTCGTACACGCCGGGGCCGACACCGAGGTCGAATCCTACCGAGTTCAGGTCGTCGAGTACTTCCATGTGCGAGCGGGCCGCCTCGATGGACGTCACGTCTGCGTCCAGGTCGACGATCGCGTCGATGATCTCACCGAACTCCGAGTAGCAGAGATGCGTGTGAATCTGCGTGTCGTCGGACACGCCGGATGTCGAGATCTTGAACGATCTCACGGCCCACTCCAGGTATGCCGCTGTATCTTTCGAGCGCAGCGGGAGGAGCTCGCGAAGGGCAGGTTCGTCCACCTGGACTATGCGAATACCCGCTTCCTCCAGATCGATCGTCTCGTCGCGAATCGCCAGGGCGATCTGAGCTGCGGATTCGTCCAACGGTCGGTCGTCTCGGACGAACGACCACGCGAGAATCGTCACCGGGCCGGTCAGCATGCCTTTGACCGGCTTGCCGGTGAGCGACTGCGCATACTCGGACCAGTGCACGGTCATCGGTTTCGGACGCGAAACGTCGCCGTACAGGATCGGCGGCCGAACGCATCGAGATCCGTACGACTGGACCCAGCCGTTCGACGTGGCCGCGAAGCCGCTGAGCTGCTCGGCGAAGTACTGCACCATGTCGTTTCGCTCGGGCTCGCCGTGTACCAGCACGTCGAGGCCGATCTTCTCTTGCAGTGCCACGACATCGGCGATCTCGGACTGCATCCGGGATACGTATTCGGTTTCGTCGATCTGGCCTGTGCGCAGGGCTGCCCGAGCGAGTCGAATCTGCGTGGTCTGCGGATACGAGCCGATGGTGGTCGTCGGCAGCGAAGGCAAGTCCAGTCGCACAGCCTGAGCCCGACGACGTTCCTCGGCCGGGGTGCGGTCGACGGAGACCCCCGCCTCGAGACGTGCCCGGATGGTCGCGTCGTGCAAGCGGGGGTCGGTGCGACGACTCTCGAGCGCGGCTCGGGCCTGATCGAGCTCGGACGACACCGATTCGGTCCCGTCTCGAAGCGCCCTCGCGAGGACTGTCACCTCGGCAACCTTCTCGGCACCGAACGCCAGCCAGGATCGGAGCGGATCGACGATGTCGGTCTCCCCGTCGAGGGTGTACGGAACATGCAGCAGCGAGCACGAACTCGACACCGCAAGCGTTCCGGCGCTGCCCATCAGGCTCGCCAACGTTGCCAGCGCCCGGTCGAGATCCGTCCGCCAGATGTTGCGCCCGTCCACGACGCCCGCGACTATGTGTTTGCTCGCGAGCGCAGGCACCACAGCAACGTGCTCGACGGTGCCCGGCACCGTCAGATCGATCGACAATCCCTCGATGCCGGTCGATGCGAGCACGGGCAGCGCAGCACCGAGGTCACCGAAGTACGACGCCAGCAATATGGCGGGCCTCGTCGACACAGCGCTCAGAAAGTCGTAAGCCCTTTTTGCACAGTCGATCTCGCTCTGGGTGCGATCGGCTACGAGCGCCGGTTCGTCGATCTGGACCCACTCCGCCCCGGCATCGGCGAGGGTCGTCAGCAGCTCCGCATACAGCGGCAGAATCTCGTCGAGGCGGTCCAGTAGCGGGGCGCTGCCGCCGACTGCCTTCGACAGCAACAGGAACGTCACCGGTCCTACGACGACCGGTCGAGCCGGGACATCGAGCGCGCGAGCCTCTTCGAGCTCGGCCAGCACTTTCTCCGGGTGCAGGGAAAAGGTTGTCGCGGGGGAGATTTCGGGCACGAGGTAGTGGTAGTTGGTGTCGAACCACTTGGTCATCTCGAGTGGTGCGACGGTCTCGTTGCCGCGGGCAGCGGCGAAATAGCGGTCCAGTTCGCTGCCGATGCCTCGAACCCGCTCCGGTAGTGCGCCGAGCATGACTGCGGTGTCGAGCACGTGGTCGTAGTACGAAAAGGTGTTCACCGGAACGGAATCGAGTCCAGCGGCGACGAGTTCTCGCCAGGTGTTCTCGCGCAATGTTCGCGCAACGGATTCGAGTGCGGCTGCGTCGAGCGTTCCGGCCCAGTAGGATTCGACGGCTTTCTTCAGTTCGCGGTTCGGTCCGATACGGGCCGAGCCGAGCACGGTGGCGGTGAATTCGATACTCACGGTAGTTCTCCAGGTGACTGCTGCATCGACGGTGCACCGCCTTCTCGGGCGCGCATCCCGGAGAGCCCCACGAGCAGCCGTACCAGGGTTACGCGCCCATTCCACGAGGCGGTGAACCGCTGCGCACGGCGTGCACAGCACAGACGGCAGGTATTCGGACTCGCGGGCACGTGGACGAAGAGCCCACTCCTACTGGCCGTCGCTTCCCGAAGAGGCCTCTTCAGTGCTGTTGACGGCGGTCGTTCCTGCATACCGCTGCGGGACAGTCCCGGATTCTCACCGGGTTCCCTCTCGCGACGCGCCGAACTGCACGCATCGCTTCGACGCCGTGGTGAACTTCGGGGCTCCTCATGACCACCTGGCGAACCGACTGCAGGGACGAGCATAGATCCATCGACGACGCATCTGTTACGGTGCTCTCCATGCAGCGCGCGTATTTCTGGTTTAGCAGGCCGGCCCCGGGTGGGTCAGCCAGCGACGCCGTGCGCTGACCTCCACCCCACGAGCCGGATACAGACCGGCTCGAAGTGCGCGTGGAGCATGCTGAGCCGGCCTGGGAACAGGAAACCCTCTCATGACGCTCTCCCTCGACACCCCGTCACTCGATGATCAACGGACGATCAGCATCAGTCCGCTGGTTGCCCCCTCGGTCGTGCGCCGCGAACATGCGGTCGACGACGCGATCGCGGCGAGTGTCCGTACCGGACGCTCCGGTGTCGTCGACATTCTCGACGGCCGGGACGATCGACTGATCGTCGTCGTCGGCCCGTGTTCGGTGCACGACACCGATGCTGCCCTCGATTACGCCCGGCGCCTCGCCGCGACGGCAGCCGAACTGGGCGATCGACTGCACATCGTCATGCGGGTCTACTTCGAGAAGCCCCGGACGACGCTGGGGTGGAAGGGACTGATCAACGACCCGCACCTCGACGGCAGCTTCGACATCAACGCCGGACTACGGGTGGGACGTCAACTGCTGCTCGATATCTCGGCGCTCGGCCTGCCTGTCGGATGCGAATTCCTCGACCCGATCACTCCGCAGTACATCGCAGATCTGGTGAGCTACGGCGCGATCGGTGCCCGGACCGCTGCGAGCCAGGTGCACCGCCAGCTGTGCAGTGCGCTGTCGATGCCGGTGGGGATCAAGAACTCCACCGAGGGCGACATCCAGGTAGCGGTCGACGGCACCCGGGCCGCCGCCGCGAGCCATGTCTTCCCCGGCACCGATCTGGACGGCCAGGCAGCGCTCATCCGTACCGTCGGAAACCCGGACTGCCACGTCATTCTCCGCGGGGGCGTCGACGGACCGAACTACGACGTCGAGTCGGTCGCCGATACCGTTGCGCGGCTGCGTAAGTCGGGTCTGCCGGAGCGCGTCGTCATCGACGCAAGTCACGGCAACAGCCGCAAGGACCACAACAAGCAGGTCGACGTGGTCACCGATGTGGCCGGCCGAGTCGCAGCAGGCGAACACGGCATCGTCGGGCTCATGCTCGAAAGCTTCCTGGTGGCGGGGCGTCAGGATCTCGAACTCGGACACCGCGACGACCTGGTGTACGGGCAGTCGATCACCGATGCCTGCCTCGACTGGGATACGACGGCAACACAATTGAACGTGTTGGCTGCAGCGGTCGAGGAGCGCCGGAACACGAGAACCTCGCGCTAACGAACCCCGCGCGGTCGGAACTGCGCGCTGATGCGTGGGCCGGTCGCGCGGGTGGACTTGGGAATCGCGTGTTCCCACGTGCGTTGACACGAGCCTCCCATCACCACCAGATCGCCGTGCCCGAGCGTGAACTTCAGCGACGTACCGCCGCCGCGAGGTCGAAGCATGAGTTGTCTTGTCGCACCGAGCGAGACGATCGCCACCATGGTGTCCTCAGTGGCGCTGCGGCCGATGTTGTCGCCGTGCCAGGCGACGCTGTCGGAGCCGTTGCGGTAGTGGCACAGACCGGCGGTGGCGAAGGACTCGCCGAGTTCGGCGCGGTAGTGATCGTCGAGCGCGTCCCGCGCCTCGTACAGTGCCGTGTGCGGCCAGTGCTCGCGCTCGGCGTAGAACCGGACCAGGCGTGGCACATCGACCACGCGGTCGTACATCTGTCTGCGTTCGGCGCGCCAGTCGACGTCGGTCACCAGCGAGTCGAAGAGATGGGTATCGGACAACCAGCCCGGGCGCACGTCGATCCAGGCACCGAGCGTCAGCTCCCGTCGGGTGACGGACTGCAGCGACCCGACGCCACCGTCGTCGTCACCGAACAACGAACCTTGCATCGCGAGCGACATGAAGCGACTGTATCGAACAGGTGTTCCCATTTCCACTACACGGCGGTATCTTCTTCCCATGGGCTATCGATTTCAGGTCGTCGTGGACAGCGCCAACCCCCATGCGCTGGCGAAATGGTGGGCACAGACGCTGGGTTGGCAGTCCGAACCCAGCAACGAGGACTTCATTCGCGAGATGGTCTCCGCGGGGCATGCTCGCGAGGAGGATACGACCACCTTCGAAGGCGTTCTCGTGTGGCAGGCGGGCGCGGGAATCGTCGATCCCGACTCGCCCGGCTCCCCGCGGGTGCTGTTCCAGTCGGTAGTCGAGCCGAAATCGGTGAAGAATCGCTTGCACCTCGACATCCGCGTCGGTGACGAGCGTGAGTCGGTGGTGACGGAACTCGAAGCGCGGGGTGCGTCGGTACTTCATCGGGGAAATCAGGGTCCCAGCATCTGGATCACCATGACCGACCCCGAGGGCAACGAATTCTGCGTCAGCTGAGACGGTACGAGCCGGGGGTCTGACCGGTCCAGCGCTTGAAGGCACGGCGGAACGCGCTTGGCTCGGAGAAGCCCAGACGAGCGGAGATGTCGTCGACACTGTCTCCGCGGCTCAAACCGGAAATCGCTGCATCGCGCAGCACTTCTTCGCGCAGTTGGTTGATCGAGGTGCCCTCCTGGCGAAGGACGCGGCGAAGGTGCGGCGGGCTGATGTTGAGCATCGCCGCGATGTCCTCGGTGCCCGGTGCGCCGCCTTTGAAGCCGGTTTCGAGCGCCCGGCGAACCTGGCTCGACGCAGTGCTGTCGTAGTCTCGGGACGAGAACAGCAGATTGGGTGACTCGGCCAGATACTCGGCGAGGGTCTCCTCGGTCTGCACTATCGGTGCTCGCATCACACCACTGTCGAATTCCAATGTCGCGCGGTCGGTTCCGAACTCGACATGGGTTCCGAAGATGGTGTCGTACATCTTGCCTGCTTCGGGTCCGGGTAGCGAGTACGGCAGTTGCACCGACAGCAGCTTCACCCGATTGCCGATGAGCCACGCCGCGAACCGGTGCAGCAGAATCAACAGAAAATCGGTGAGTAATCGCTCGGCGAGTTCGTTGGCTTCCGCGCTCAGATGAGTCGTGGGCGTGACGTGCACCGTCAACACCGTGGATTCTTCGGTGCGGTCCAACGTCATGGGGCGAACAGGAATCAGCACCCGCATGGTTTCGGACATCCTGATCAGAGCCGCCCAGAGGTTCTCCGAATGAATCAGCGTCTGGCAAATGACGCGAAAGCTGCCGCGGCGCACCGGTACTGCGGCGAGGCCGAACAGCTCGTCGCCGGTCATCGCCCAGACCGCCTGAGTGAAGGCAGTGACTTGGCGGGTGGTCAGGCGTTCCGCCGGGTTTCCGAGAATGGTGGGCACGATGCCGGCCATCGACAACGGGTAGGTCAAGTCCATCCCGCCGCTCGTCGCGAGGTCGACGGCCTGCCTCACGAAGTACGCCGGGATCGTCGGTTGCGGAGTCACAATCTCCGTAACCTCTCGGCTGCGTCGGCGAGTACCTCGTCTTGCTTGCAGAAAGCGAAGCGTACCAACGACTTCCAGGGAGCTGGTTCGTCGACGAAGGCGGTGACCGGGACCGCAGCGACGCCCACCAGATCCGGCAGGGAGCGGCAGAATTCGTACGCGTCCCCACGCCCGATCGGCGCGATGTCGGCGCACACGAAATATGTTCCCGCGCTGTACTTCACGTCCGCGCCGGCGGCGGCAAGTGCGGCCGAGAGCGTGTCCCGCTTGCGTTGCAGACCGTCGCGCATCGAGGTGATCCACGCCTGCTCGTGCTCGAGGGCGTAGGCGACGGCAGGTTGGAAAGGGGTGCCACCGACGAAGCTCATGAATTGTTTGGCGGCGCGCACGGCATCGATCAATTCGGCCGGGCCCAGCGCCCACCCCGTCTTCCACCCCGTTGCGTTGAAGGTTTTCGCCGCACTGGAGACGGTGACGGTGCGCTCGAACATCCCCGGCAGGGTCGCGATCGGCGTGTGCACCTTGTCGTCGAAGGTCAGGTGCTCGTAGACCTCGTCGGTCAAGACGAGCAAGTCGTGTTCGACGGCGATCTCGGCGATACGGACCATGGTGGCGCGGTCGAAGACGGTACCGGTGGGGTTGTGCGGGGAGTTGACGATCAGCATGCGTGTTCGGGGGCCGACGGCACGATCGAGGGCGTCGGTGTCGACCGTCCACCCGTTGCCGTCGGAAACCAGTGGCACGGCGGTGCGGGTCGCTCCGGCAAGGGCGATGGCGGCCGCGTACGAGTCGTAGAACGGCTCGATCAGCAGCACCTCGTCGCCCGGCTCGATCAGGCCGAGCAGCGATGCCGAGATCGCCTCAGTGGCACCGACGGTGACCAGTACCTGCGAGTCGGGGTCGTAGTGCAGCCCGAATCGCCTTTCCCGGTCGGCTGCGACGGCACCCCGCAGCACCGGCATACCGGGGCCGGGGGAGTACTGATTGAGTCCGCTCGCAATGGCCTCACGTGCGGCCTCGAGCATGGCAGGCGGCCCGTCGGTGTCGGGAAAGCCCTGCCCCAGGTTGACGGCATTCTTCGCCACCGCGAGAGCGGTCATTTCGGCGAATATCGTCGATGCGAACGGGCGCAGGCGCGCCACTGTGCGCGAGGGCGGCATCTCGGACATTCGTCCAGCGTAGTTCACCGGCCTGAACCGGGCTTTCGCCCTGCATCTGTACTGTGCCTGTCATGCGATTCGGATTGTTCGTTCCACAGGGTTGGCGCCTGGATCTGGTCGGTATCGATCCCGCCCGGCACTGGAATGTGCTGCGTGACCACGCGCTCGCCGCCGAGGCCGGTCCGTGGGAGTCCCTGTGGGTGTACGACCATTTTCACACCGTTCCCACCGCAACCGACGAGGCGACGCACGAGGCATGGTCGCTGATGTCCGCACTGGCCGCGAGCACCTCCCGGATCAGGCTCGGGCAGATGTGCACTGCGATGTCGTATCGCAACCCGGCCTACCTCGCCAAAGTTGCTGCCACGGTGGACATCATTTCCGGCGGACGCGTCGAGATGGGCATCGGCGGCGGCTGGCACGAGCACGAGTTCCGCGCCTACGGTTACGGATTTCCCTCTGCGGGTGAACGATTGGGTCGACTCGACGAGGGCGTGCAGATCTTCAAGCAGGCATGGACGACCGGAGAGGTGTTTCTCGACGGAAAGCACTACCAGATCGACGGTGCCGTGGTTCGCCCGCTCCCGCTGCAGGAGGGCGGAATCCCGCTGTGGATCGCGGGCGGAGGCGAGAAGGTGACGCTGAAGATCGCCGCGAAGTACGCCAACTACACCAACTTCGATGGAACCCCCACCGGATTCGCTGCCAAATCGGCTCTGCTGCGTGAGCATTGCTCCGCCGTGGGCACCGACTTCGATGCCATCGTCCGCTCGGCGAACTACAACGTCGTCATCGGGGCGACCGAGTCCGAAGTGGAAGACAAGCTCCGCGCCCTGGAGAGTCGGCTCACCGACTACGTGGGCGCGGACAAAGCAGAAGGAGCGCTGGCGGCGTTCCGCGGTATGCCGGCCGTCGGAACCCCGGAACAGATCGTCCGGAATCTGACGGCGCTGCAGGAGCAGGGGATGACGTACGGAATCTTCTACTTCCCCGAAGCTGCCTACGATCGCTCCGGAATCGAACTCTTCGAGCGCGAGGTCATTGCGGCTCTTCTGTAGCTCGTCTCAGGTCGTCGGGAAGATCCGCCGGATCGATCAGTAGCTGTTGGTTCTTGGCCTTGCGTACCTTTTCGGACAAGCCGATGTTCGCGTGCAACAGCGCCCACTCGCCCTCGGTGATCTCGTCGGTTGCGCGTGCGAGAACCATTGCATCGGGGGTGCCCCAGGCGATGGGCATCGCCGAAACCAGCTGCCAGGTTCGCCCGCCCGTGTTCGTTCCGCGGTCGGCGAGAACCGACACCGAGGGCACCTTCGCTCCCCGCTCCATCGCGTGGCCGGGCAATGCTCGCACGACCCGGGTGATCAACACGTAGTGCGGTTCTTCGACACCCGGCTTCGCGATGTCGACCAGGGCCAGCAACAGCGCTCCGCTCGGTAGTTTCTCGGCCACCATCGCAGGAACCAGATCGCCTGCAGCGTATTGCGCTTCGATGGACCCCATCTTGCGCGGTGCCCACAGCATCACCCACAGCGAGGTGGCCGCACCGATGCAGAACACCGCGCCGAGGATGTACGACCACGGGGTTGCGATCCAGATGAACCACACCCCCAGAGCAGTCAGGATCGCTGCCGTGAGCGCCGCAGAGGCGCGCAGCCGCCGAAGCTCGGTGAACGTCTCGTTCACCGACTTCGCGTGGGCTACGTCTACTGGGAACTGGAATCGGCGCACACAACTATTCCTAGCACGCCGCCCATGCCGACAGAAGCGTCAGATCGCCGGACCGAGCAAGTCGTCCGCGTCGGTGATGCGGTACGCGTACCCCTGCTCGGCGAGGAAACGCTGACGGTGCGCGGCGTACTCGGCGTCGAGGGTGTCGCGGGAGACCACCGAGTAGAAGTGCGCCTGACCGCCGTCGTGCTTGGGTCGGAGCAGTCGGCCGAGGCGCTGCGCTTCTTCCTGCCTCGATCCGAACGTTCCCGAAACCTGAACTGCGACAGACGCTTCCGGGAGGTCGATCGAGAAGTTCGCCACCTTGCTCACCACGAGCGTCTCGATCTCGCCCTTGCGGAAGGCGTCGAAGAGCACCTCGCGTTCCTTGTTTTTGGTCGAGCCCTGAATGACCGGTGCGTTCAACGCCTCACCGAGTTCGTTGAGCTGGTCGAGGTACGCTCCGATCACCAGCGTCGGCGCGCCCTTGTGTTTGGCGAGGATCGACTTCACGACGGCAACCTTGGTATGAGCCGTCGAGCACAGCTTGTAGCGTTCTTCGGGTTCGGCTACGGCATACGACATGCGCTCGGCATCGGTGAGAGTGACGCGAACCTCGATGCACTCCGCCGGTGCGATCCACCCTTGCGCCTCGATGTCCTTCCACGGCGCGTCGTACCGTTTGGGTCCGATCAGCGAGAAGACGTCACCCTCGCGCCCGTCCTCGCGGACGAGCGTCGCGGTGAGGCCAAGGCGTCGACGCGATTGCAGATCGGCCGTCATGCGGAACACCGGCGCGGGGAGGAGATGCACCTCGTCGTAGATCACCAGACCCCAGTCGCGGGAATCGAACAGTTCCAGGTGCTTGTATTCACCCTTGGTACGACGCGTGATCACCTGGTACGTGGCGATTGTCACAGGGCGAATCTCTTTGCGCTCTCCCGAATACTCGCCGATCTCCTCCTCGGTGAGCGAGGTGCGCGCGATCAGCTCGCGCTTCCACTGCCTACCGGCGACGGTGTTGGTGACCAGAATCAGCGTGGTCGCCTTGGCTTTGGCCATGGCGGCCGCGCCGACCATCGTCTTGCCGGCTCCACACGGCAGCACCACGACGCCCGAGCCACCGGCCCAGAACGAATCCGCCGCCATCTCCTGGTAGTCGCGCAGTGTCCACTTGCCGCCCTCGGTGTCGAGTTCGATGGGGTGCGCTTCGCCGTCCACGTAGCCGGCCAGGTCCTCGGCCGGCCAGCCGATCTTGAGCAACATCTGCTTCACGTGGCCGCGCTCGCTGGGGTGGACGATGACGGTGTCCTCGTCGACCATCGCGCCGAGCATGGGCGCAATCTTCTTGTGCCGCATCACCTCTGTGAGCACTGCACGGTCGAGGCTGATGAGCACCAGCCCATGGACAGGGCTCTTGACCAACTGCAGTCGGCCGTAACGCGCCATGGTGTCGACGATGTCGACCAGCAGCGGCTGCGGTACCGCGTAACGCGAGAAATTCACCAGCGCGTCGACCACCTGCTCGGCGTCGTGGCCCGCGGCCCGCGCGTTCCACAGGGCCAACGGGGTGATGCGATAGGTGTGCACGTGCTCGGGGGCACGCTCGAGTTCCGCGAACGGTGCGATGGCCGCCCGCGCAGCACCCGCGAGTTCGTGATCGATCTCGAGCAACAGCGTTTTGTCGGACTGAACGATCAGCGGGCCGTCGGTCACGGTTCCTCCTAGAGACTTCCGCTGCGCCCGAAAGAGCGCAACTTCTCCATTGTCCACAGGTACGGGCGCGCGTGCACGTGAGCGTCGAACTACTCGACCAGAGCGACCGAGGTGATGCGATGCAGGGTGAAGCGCCGCACCCCTCCCGTGGCGGGGTCGAACGCGTCGAGTTGACCGCCGCCGATGCTGATCGGATCGACGATCCGGTGGGTCGCGACCCCCTGTGCATCGACGTAGCCGATGCTGACGCTGCGTTTGACCTTGGCTGCGGTCTGCAGCAGCGTCATCGTCGCGGTACTGCTCGCGCGCGACCCGTCGGCGCGCACCACCGCGCCGCCGTTGCCTGCGGCCCGGTCGGCTGCGCGCATCCCACGCACCAACGAACCGAGCTGTTCGTCGGTAGGGACAGCCGGAGTACGGAACGTCTGGCGTGGCCGCCTCGCCGATACCCGCGACCCGCGGGCGCGCAGATCGACGATGGTGCCGGACGAGTCTTCACCCGCAGGGGCGAACCCGGCCCCGGCCAGCACCGTGAGCACCTCGGCGAGCGGGGCCTGCGAGATCGCGACGGTCGGGGCGAGGGCTCGAAGGGCAAGCGACTCGGCTGCGGGCGAGGCCATCACCTCGGCCAACAGTGCGGGATCCTCGCATCGGACGAACGAGGCGGCGACGCCTGCTCGCAAGCGGCCGTGTCGACGCGCCACGTCGTCGATCAGGTAGGTCAAGGCCTGCGGCACCGGCGTGCGTGAGTGGGTCGCGAACAACGCGTGCAGCTCCGACGCGCTCAATCCCACATCGAGGGCGCGGCGCAGGCTCGTGTCGCTGATGCGGTACATCGTCGCCGCGCCTGCCGATTCGACATCGGCAACCAGCGCGATCCGATCCTGCAGGTCCGGCTCCAGCGGACCGGGTGCCACCAGTGTGAGGTCGGCTTGGACCAGCACGTAGTCGATGGGTTCGGGCAGGGCCGCGCGCATGTCGGCCTCGGCGTTGCCGTCGTGCAGCAACGAGCGTCCCGGGGTCGACATCGCTCCGCGGGCGACGATTCCCAGTGCGGTTGCTTCGGCGATGACGTGTCCGACCGGTGTGACGCCGAATCGTCCGGACCATCGGGGACGACGCCACGCCAGGATCCGGGCGAGATCCGCCGGCTGGGCCGAGTGTCCGCTGCCGAGTTCGGTGAGCAGTTCCAGGATCATCCGTCGATCCCGCGGTGCTGCCGGAGAGCGGACTTCCTCGGACAGGGCGGCGATGGGCTTGTCGTTGGGGTCGCGCATCCCGATGACCCACGGTGCCCGCGGCACCTCGAGCCAGGCGGAGGCGAGCGTGTGCCAGCGGGCCGCCGGGGCAGCGGTGAGCCAGGCGTCGACCGCGGGTGTGGGAGCCCAGTAGTCGTCGCCGGTGTCGGACGCGGGAACTGGGTCCGGTGTTCCGCTGGAGATCAGATGCGCTGACGCGAGCAGTTCGACGAGAATGCTGACTCGGTCGTCGTCGAGGCCGGTTGCCTTGGTGATCTTGCGGAGCTCGCGCACGCCCAGTCCGCCTGCCTTGAGAGCAGGGGCAGGCGAGCTGGACAGGGCTTCGATGATCAGGACGCAGTGCCTGCCCAGTTCGAGGGCCTCGCCTGCGGCAGCGGCATCGACGTCGGTGAGCGACTGTGTCTTGGTGGTGAGCTTCGGCTCGGCGAGCGACCGTGGATCGGACATCGGCTCGCCGCGCAGAATCTGACCCACCTGGACGGGCAGCTCGACGGTTTGCTCGTCCAACCAGATCAGCAGGCCGGCGGCGAGCAGCTTCTGGACGGGCCGGTCCGGCGGAGTGCCCGGTGCCGCGTCTCTGGTGCGGCCGGTCGGGGACGATCTGGCGAGGGTGTCGAGCAGATTGCGTTCCCCCTCGCCGAGTTCGGCGAGAGCTGCGGTGATGTGTGATTCGGTGAGATTGTCGACCGGATCGAGCGCGCGTCCGATGCGCCACGGCACGGCGTCCGCGGCGGCCGCGCTGATCCGGAGGCCGGACGCGTCGCCCCACACCAGCAACCGCTCGCGGAGCTGGGCCAGCGCCTTGTCGACGCTCTTGGCCGGTGCCCGTTTGGCCACGACGGCCAGTAGTGCGGTGCGAGTGACAGGCCGTTCGTAGGCCTCCTCGATGGCTAGGATCTCGAGGACGGTCAAGGCGAGTGTGTCGAGGGTGTCCGCGGTGTGCAGAATCGACCGTCGCTGCTCGGCCCGTCCGGCGAGTACGGCCAGGGAGGCGGGCGGCGGCGCGGTCAGATCCGGACGCAGAGACATGGCCTTGATCAGCTCGGCGTCGGAGCGAGCTGCGATCCACTGGGGTAGATCGGGGGGCGTGTCGGTGTGTCGAGGCACAGTCGTGTCGGTCATCGCCTATCAGATTAGAGACCTGGGCTGGTGCTCGCCGCAGTGCAGGTGTCAAAATAGGCGCATGGTGAACAAGTCGAAGAAGCCCTATGTCGATCCAGGCTGGCCGGACACCGCTCGCGGTGACCATGCGGTGACCGAACTCTCGTCCGCTCGATCGGGTGGCTTGTCGCCCTTCGGCGAGGACACGGAGTTCCCGCTGCCCGTCGAAGACCTGCCCTATGCGCATCCGGTGACCGTGGTCAACCGCTAGCAAAGGCCACGCAGTACCGAAAAAGCCCCCGACGATGTCGGGGGCTTTTTCGTACGAGATGCGAACCGTCGCGGGCGCTTACTGAGGCAGGAATGCCTTGTTGGCCTGGTAGAAGTTCACGACCTGCGGATCGAGCTGGATGCCCTGCGCTGCGTTCTGGACGAACGAGGCGATCGCCGGATCGTTGGTGAGGTTCTGGACGGCGGTGACGATGCCGTTGACGACCTCCGTGGAGCTGTCGACTGCTGCCGACAGTTCGGGGACCGCGGGAACTGTGGGTGCCTTGGGGGTGACCGGAACGCTGCGCTCGGACGGCGCGCTGCTCAGGCCGAGGCTCGAGGAGCAGGACGGCCATGCGCCCCAGCCCTGCGAGTCGAGGACCTTCTCTGCGACTGCGATCTGCTCTTCGCGGCTGGCCTGGTTGGCCGTGGCTGCGTACTGCTGGCCGCCGTGCGAGTTCCAGGTGCTGGGGGAGAACTGCAACCCGCCCTGGAAGCCGTTTCCGGTGTTGATGCCCCAGTTGCCGCCGGCTTCACACTGTGCAAGGCGATCCCAGTCGGAATCCGGTGCCGCGTTCGCGGTGCCGGTGAAGGCGATGCCCGCGGTGCCCATGATGGCTCCGGTGACAGCAACCTTGGCGACGGTCTTGCCAGTGGTGCTCGGCTTGCGATGACGTCCGCTCATACGAGTTGAAATCCTCTCCACACGCGCCTGCGAGGTCAGCTGTCGGGTTCGGGCTGAGAGGTAGCCCGGCCTTTTCGCTCATTCTTCTCGAATGGGCAATTGGGCTTCACCCCAAGGGAAGTCGGTGCAACTTCGTGAGTTGCGACAACTTCCCGGTTGTCCGTGGAGGACGTGGGTCCCCCGTCCTCGTCCCCTGGGTGATCGTCGAGGGTGTTCCGGTATCCGCGGGACGAGGTTTGGCGCTGCGGACCGGAGTTCGGCCGAACTTTCCGGCCGCTGCTGACCGTACTGAAATTCCCGGCTTACGTCACTATTTGGTAACTGTCGATTTCGCGGCATCGTCGCGAGCACATTTCTCAGCCCTTTCAGGCCTCTCGCGTCTGCCCAGCTAGTGGACGTGGCGGGCAGTGAACCCCGGTCCGTTGCCGACCCGTTACCCCACCGTTATGTGATGGAAGTCACAGCGGCCGAGAGCCATCCGGAAGATCACCGAACGGCAACGATGTCCTTGCCGAGGGGCATCAGTGATACGGGGATCAACTTCAGGTTCGCGATCGCGAGTGGAATGCCGATGATGGTGATCGCCATTGCGATCGCGGTGACCACGTGAGTCAGTGCCAACCACCATCCGGCGAGGATCAACCAGAGCACGTTCCCGATGAGCGCGCCGGACCCGGACCCTGGCTTGTCGACGATCGTCGACCCGAACGGCCACAGTGCGTACACACCGATACGGAACGACGCGATGCCGAACGGGATGGTCACGATCAGGATGCACAGCAGAAGACCGGCGAAGAAGTAACCGATGGCCAGCCACAGTCCACCGAAGACCAGCCAGATGATGTTCAGAAGCAATCGCATGAGCTACCGGGCCCGCCGTCCGGACGCCAGCGCGTACACCAGAGCCAGCACGAACCCGGCCGGTGCCGAGAACATGGCCGTCAGATACAGGCTCAGCGGGGGCTTGGCGTCGGAGAAGATCGGAAACAGCAGGATCGCGACGATGGCGACGAGGCCTATCGCGAACAGTACGAGCGCGATGCGCAGCAGAACGGTGCTGCTCTTACGGGTCGGTGTGTCCACGTGCACCACGGTAGTGCGAAGTGCGGGGTGCGAAGAACTCGAATGCTCTATCGGGACCCACCGCGCTAGACTGGTGTATTCGCGTCCTACGTTTTCGTGGGGCGCGAAATTTGTGCAGACCGCAGGTCCGAACATCGGGCCGGCGAACAACGAAACGACCGACAGCAACAGATGAACGGGTGAGCTCAGTGCCGACCGGCAAGGTGAAGTGGTACGACGTCGACAAGGGATTCGGATTCCTCTCACAGGAGGAAGGCGAGGACGTCTACGTGCGTTCGTCGGCGTTGCCGGAGGGCGTCGAGGGCCTCAAAGCCGGTCAGCGCGTCGAATTCGGCATGGCCGCGGGCCGTCGCGGACCGCAGGCGCTGAGCTTGAAGGTGCTCGAGCCGGCACCATCGTTGCGGCAGAACACCGGTAGCACCCGCCGTGAACCCGTCGAGCGCAAGCACACGCCCGACGAGCTGCACGGGATGGTCGAGGACATGATCACACTGCTCGAGGCGACGGTGCAGCCCGAACTCCGCAAGGGCAAGTACCCCGATCGCAAGATCGCGCAGCGAATCTCCGAGGTCGTTCGCGCCGTCGCCCGTGAGCTCGACAGCTGATATCCACCGAAACTACGGGCGGGTGCCGATCGACCAGATGGCGTGGCTGACGAACCCTTCTTGATTGGTGTCGGTATCGATGATGCCGGTCGGCAAGCGCACCTCGATGCCGAGCAGCGTCCGGTTGCTGTCGTCCTTCGTGGGAACCGTGACGCTGAGCTTGGTGTCCGGCTCGTTGAACTCGGCGTTCTCCACCACATCGCCACTGTCGTCGCCGTAGACCACGGCGAGCACCCACGGTGCGGAGTAGATGGGGGCCGGCAGCGAGAGCTGCACGGTCCTGGCGGTGCCTACCTGGATCTCGGTGGTCTCACCGACGTTGGTGCACAGCGGGTCGCTGACCGCGCAGTACAGATACGGCTCCACCACGACGGCGCGTCCGTTTGCGTATGCGGTGACGGTCGGTTCCTTCTCCGGTGCTTTCCCGATCAGCAGGGCGAGCACCGCGACGAACGCGACGGCGATGACGACGAGACCGGCGGCGGTGATCGCCGCGATCTTCTTGGTGCGGGGAGCGAGATTCACTTGGTCACGTTTTCGCCGAAGGAGCCGTCGGACATTTCTTGTTCGACGTGATCGGGGCGGTTGCCGCCGAAGCCGGGTAGAAGCGATTTGCCGCGGTAGGTGAGGAAGGTCTGCACGAGGCCGATCGTAAGCAACACCGACACGACGGTGAAACCGAGCCAGTATTCGGTGGGCAGCAGCACACCGAGCGTGCCGCCCAGAACCCAGCACAACTGCATGACGGTTTCCGAGCGGCCGAATCCCGACGCGATCGACTCCGGCGGCAGATCGGCCTGTAGGGATGCATCCAGCGAGACCTTGGCCAGCGCGCTGGCGCTCGACGCCACCAGCGCTGCCACGGCTGCGGTGAGCAGGCTGTCGGTGATCGCAGCGACGACTGCCACCACCGTCACCGCGATGGTGCACCGCAAGACGACCAACGACGGCCGGCCGAGCTTGATCCTGGCACCGAGCGCGTTGCCCCCGAAGTTGCCGAGACCGGCGGCGGCTCCGACGAGTCCGAGCATCGCGGCCTGCTGCAGCGGTTCGTGTTCGGTGCGGGATTTGGCAACGAACGCGATGTAGAGCGTCAGGAAGCCGGTGAGGATACGGATGGTGCCGTTTCCCCACAGTCCCACGATGACGGCCCGTCCCAGGGGCTGTCTCCGGTTCTTGGTGCTGCTCGGCGGCGTGCGGCGCAGATTTTCTGTCGGGGCACTGCTTCCGGCGAAGTCGCTGCCGCTGTGCTGTTCGGCGTGGTAGCTCAGGGTGGCCGGCACTTCACCCTCGGTGATCTCGACCCAGGACGGGATCTGCATGCTGAGGTAGCCGCCGAGCACCGTGATCGCGGCGACGAACCACAGCGTGCCGGGTGAGCCTGCGACAAACGCGATGCCGCCGGCGACGGCCCCTGCCGCGATGGTGCCACCGAGCAGGCCGAAGACCGTGAGCCGAGAATTGACGCGGACGAGGTCGATCTCCGGCGGTAGCACCCTCGGTGTCACCGCACTCTTGAGGACTGCAAACGACTTGCTGAGCACGAGCATGCCGAGCGCGGCGGGGTACAGCACCCAACTGTCGAAGTTGAACACCAGCACCACCGCCAGCACTGTGCGCAACCCGAACGACGTGGCCAGCGCGATGCGTCGACCGTGTTGAAGGCGGTCGAGCAGCGGCCCGATCAACGGGGCGATCAAAGCGAAAGGCGCGATGGTGATGACGAGATAGAGCGCGACCTTGGTCTTGTCCTCACCGGTGGCCGCAGAGAAGAAGAGTGTGTTGGCCAAGGCGATGGCCAACGCCGCGTCCGACGCGAAGTTCGCCATGGTCGCGTAGGTCAGCGCCGTCAATCCGGACTTGTCGGCACCGTCGGCTTTCGCCGCTCGCTGGAACGATGCGATGCCCTTGCCGGTGAGCTCGCGGCCGCGCATGGCGGCGACGCGCGTGACGGTCAGCTTCTTGGGCATCGGCGGGGGCTTGCGAGTGCCGGTCCGGCCACGCGGAGCGGTGATCTTCTCGGTCCGCGGCGGATGCAGAGGCGGCAACGGTTCGCGGCGACTCGGAACATGGGCGGAGGCAGCAGTCGGGTAGTTGGCCAGACCCGGATGATCCGAATGATCAGGAGCGGAGCCTGCGGAGTGAACCTGTTCGGGGTCGTCCGCACCCGGTGGGGTGTGGGGGAGACGGGGATCGGTCACGGGGTCAATTCTGTCCTACGGGCGCGGTATCGGTGAATCGCACCTCGAAGATCTTGGGCCAGAATTTTCCGGTCACGAGGAATCGGTCTGTACCCGGGATCTGCGCGATGCCGTTGAACACGTCGGCTCCGCCTCGATCGGCTGCAGACATCGAATCCCACAGGGGTGTGCCGTCGATGACGGCCGTCACCTTCCCGGTCTCGGGGTCGATGCGCATGATGTCGAATGTCTGCCACACATTGGCGTAGATCGAGCCGTCCTCGGCACATTCGAGCTCGTTGAGGCGTTCCACCGGTTTGCCGTCGAGCGTGACGTCCACCGTGTCGACGGCGTCGAAAGAGGTGGGGTCGCGGAAGGTCAGAGTGGATGTGCCGTCGCTCATGACGAGGCGGACGTTCGGTGTTCCTCGACCCTGTGTTCCTCGGCCCTCGGTGCAGAGTCCCCAGCCTTCGCCGTCGTAGTTCACTCGACGCTGCTCGGTCAGGGTGTCCCGGTCGCGGGCGATGGCGACTCCGTCTTGCCAGGTGATCTGCCACAGGGTGTCCCCGTCCACGGTGATCCCTTCGCCGAAGAGGTCGGACGGCAGATCGACCCGCTCCAGCTCGGTCATGTTCTCGAGTGAGGTGCGCCTGACGAACGACGAGCCTTCCAGCCCGGTGCCCTCGTAGAGCACATCACCGTCGATCTCGAATCCCTGGGTGAACGCGTCGTCGCCGCGGTCGTATTCACGCACGACTTCTGCAGTCAGGGTCGGCACCGAGTCGGAGGTCGTCGGAGCTGCGGTCGTCGATCCCGATGTCGACGAGCAGGCGGTGACCGCCAGTGCAGAGGTCAGGACGGCGGCGAAGGTGCGGGCACGGACGGTCATTGCATCCATGATGGCAGCCCGAACTGGGCGTCACCGAGTCGATGCGGCAAACTGAATGTGTGAGTTTCGTATCTTCTCCAGAGCTCGATTTCATCCGCCCCGTCTTGGCCGATGCCGTGGACCTCGCGCGGCAGGCTCTGCTCGACCTGGGAGAGGGCGGTGTCGGCGAGTATCTCGGGGTCACCGTCGAGGACGCCAGCGCGGCCACTCACCGGTTCGCCAGCGATCTCGAGGGCTATCGGGGGTGGCAGTGGGCCGTCGTGGTCGCGGCCCCGGAGGACGCCGATCGCGCCACGGTCAGTGAGCTGGTTCTGCTGCCTGGCCCCGACGCTCTGGTGGCACCGTCCTGGGTGCCCTGGGACGAACGCATCCGTCCCGGCGATCTGGGACCGGGCGATCTGCTGTCTCCGCGGCAGGACGACCCACGGCTCGTCCCGGGCTACGTCGGCTCCGGTGATCCCGCCATCGACGATGTTGCCGGCGAGATCGGTCTCGGGAGAACGAAGGTCACCAGCCTCGAAGGACGTCTCGACGCTGCCCAACGCTGGCACGACGGTGATTTCGGTCCCGATGCCGAGATGGCCAAGGCTGCGCCGTCGACGTGTGGGCTCTGCGGCTTCTACCTGCCCATCGCCGGATCGTTGTCTGCCGCATTCGGAGTGTGCGGCAACGAATTCGCAGCCGACGGGCACGTGGTGCATGCCGAGTACGGTTGCGGTGCGCATTCCGATACCGAATTGCCGACCGGAGCAGGATCACCGCAGTTCGAGCCGTACGACGACGCGGCTCTCGACGTCACCGTAGCGCCGACGCCTCCGGCCGAGACGAGTTCTCCGGACGAGTCCAGTGCGTCGCACGAGACAACCGACAGTGCCGACCCGAGCGACGCGCCGACAGGCACAGCCGATGCGCAGATCGAGGCAACGGCACCGCAGGACGAGGCGCTCGAGCTGGAGGACACGACGGCTGCGGAAGTTCCCCACTCCGATGTGACAGAAGATGCTGTGCACGAAGAGGATTCGGTATCTCCGAGCTGATCGACCCGTTCGATACCGGGTCGCTGCGCGAGTCGATTCTCGCGGCCTGGGGCTCGTCGCCCACGCGGCTTCGCGAGGATTCGGCGTCCGAATCCGATTTGGTGCGCGGAGGCTACCGCGATCGGCTGTTGACCGAGCTCGCGCAGAACGCTGCGGACGCGGCGTCGCGGGCGGGTGTTGCGGGCCGGTTGGCCGTGTGGACCGATGATGCCGGTTGCATTCACATCGCCAATACCGGTGCTGCGCTCGATGTTTCGGGTGTACATGCACTGACGGCGCTGAGAGCGTCGGCCAAGACTGCTGTAGATGGCGGCGTCGGGCAGTTCGGAGTCGGTTTCACCGCGGTGCGATCGGTGTCCGACGAGATCGAGGTGCGATCGCGTGACGGCGGTGTGCTGTTCAGTGCGCGGCGCACCTCGGCCGCGCTGCGCGAGCGCGGGATGGCCATGCCCGAGGCAGGCGTGCCGGTACTGAGGTTGGCATGGCCGGTGGAGGAACCCCCCGCTGCGGGGTTCGACACCGAGATCGTGTTGACACCGCGAGCGGCTCCGGACGCGGAGTCCTTCGTGTCCGGATATGCGGACGAGGCTGTCGATTTGCTGCTCGAACTCGAAGCGCTCGACTCGATCGACATCGAAGGCGATGTGATCGACTGCGTCAGAACGATACTCGACGCCCAGAGTGCCGACATCGCGATCGGGTCGCGAACATGGCGACAGTTCACCACCCCTGCCGCGCGATGGCTGGCTCCGGTTGTTGACGGTTTACCCGTTCCTGCGTCGCCCGACGTGTTGCGGGCTCCCACCCGGTCGGACGAGCTGTTGTCGTTGCCCGCGTTGGTGATTGCCGATGTGCCGATGCAGCCGGACCGGCGACGCGTGCTGCCGGGTGTCTCGTTCGATGCGGTGGCACGCGGGTACGCGGATTTCGTAGCGTCACTGCCGGCAGCGTCGAGAGTGTCGTTCGTGCCCGAGGTCGTATTCGCTCGAAGCGAGGTCGATGGGCATTTGCGAGAGCTGATCTTCCGCCGATTGTCCAGCGCACCATGGCTTCCCGGTGCACACGGGCATGACCTCGTGCCCGAGCGGTCGAATGTCGTCGCGGACGCCTCCGAGGAACTCGCCTCGGTATTGATCGACGTCGTACCCGATCTGGTCGACGCGACGCTGTCGGGGGCGCGCCACGCGTCGGCGCTCTCAGCGGTGGGGGTGCACCGGATCGGATTGGCCGCTCTGGCGGAGATGCTCGGTGGTCTGGGCCGTGAGCCGCAGTGGTGGCAGCAGCTGTACGACGCGTTGACACCCCTCGTCGTCGACGGCGTCGCTGCGGAAGAGCTTGCTGCCCTCCCTGTTCCGCTGGCAGACGGCCGCACGGTGACCGGTGCGCGAACAACGGTGATCGGCTCCGACGCCTCGGCGGCGGTGACGTGGGTGCGTCTGGTGCATCCGGGTGCAGTGAGTCCGCTGCTGACGCGGCTCGGTGCCCGCGCGGCTACCGCATCCGAATTGCTGACGGACCCGGCCCTCGAGTCGGCGCTCGACGATCTCGACTGGGACAGCCGCGACGACGTCGAGACCCTGGTCGATGCCGTTCTCGCCCTGGCCGCGGAGGCGGGTGAACTACCTGGCTGGATCGGTGGCCTGCCACTCGAAGACGAGCACGGCGAGCTGCGTAGTGCCGACGAATTGTTGCTTCCCGGAGCGCCGTTGGCGGATCTGCTGGTGCAGGATTCACCGTTCGGCGTACTCGCGCCGGCGGTGGTGACGAGGTTCGGTGAGCGGGCGCTGCGTGCGGTGGGCGTCGGGTGGGGTTTCTCGGTGGTGCGCGACGAGCTGCCGACCGGGCCGGATCACGACCTCGACGACGAGTCGGCGTGGTGGTCCGGCCTGTCCGCGGAACCGGAGACGCTGCTCGCAGTCCGAGATCTCGATCTCGTTCGTTCGGACGCGTGGTCCGAGGCGTTGACCGTTCTGCTCGACGATCCGAGTACCGGCGCGGCACTGACCGATCGCGACGGCTACACCGCGTGGTGGCTCAGGCGTCATGCGCGGATGCAGAGGGTGCCCCTGAGTGCGTTCCGAGCGCCGTCCGACGAGACATTCGCAGGCCTGCTCGATCCGCTGGATCACCCGCGCGCCGACGAGCTGTCGGCCGTACTCGGCGCATCGACCTGCAACAGCGTCGAGACCGCCCGGACACTGATCCAGGCTCTGTCGGATCCACGGCGGAGTCCGACCCCGGCGGTGATCGCACGTACTCACACGCTGATTGCGACCGCGGTTGTCGACGGTCTCATCGACATTGCCGACATCGACCCACCGGATCGAGTCCGCACTCTCGGCGGAGCGGTCATCGACGCGTCGGATGCGTTGGTGATCGACACGCCGTGGCTGGCAAGCGTCGTACCGCCGGAGGCTGCAGTTCTCTCGGACATGGCTACCGCGGCCGCTTTGGCAGACGTTCTCGACATCAGGCCGGCGTCGAAGGTAGTCAGCGGAGAAGTGCTCGGAGTCGGACGCGTCAGCTCTTGGGACCGCGAACCCGGAGCGGTATTGGCCTGTGCAGTAATGGGATCGACGCTGCCATCCGGAGGGGTGGTGGTGCACCGGGAACTGGTGGTCCGATTGACCGGGGACATCAGTGGTGACCACGCCGTGCCTGTATGGGTTACCGCAGACGGAACCGTGCACTGCGCGGAGAGTTGGGAGCGACCTCGTGGGCTTTGACGCCACAGTGCTGGACTGGATGGTCGAGCATCGAGTCGACTGGCTCACTACGGTGTTCTGGATCGTCACCACACTCGGCAACACGGTGTCGATGTTTCTGTTGTCCGCGGTGGTCGTCGTTGCGGTGCTTCGCCTCGGACGCAGATCGGATGCCGTTGTCGTCGCGGGTTCGATGCTCACCGGCTGGGGTCTGATGAATGCGCTCAAATTCGCATTCGCGCGGGAGCGTCCACCGATTCCGGAGCGGCTGGTGGATATTGCGAGCCATTCGTTTCCGTCTGGCCACGCGATGATGTCGATGTTGCTTGCCACGGTGGCGATCGCGGTGATACTGCGATCGTCCACTCCGTGGCTGCATCGGCCGGTACTGCGTGCGCTACCGGTGGTCGCGGCCCTGCTGATCGGATTCTCTCGGATCTATCTGGGTGCGCATTGGACCACGGACGTACTGGCCGGCTGGGTGTTCGGTGCCCTGTGGGGGCTGGGATGGATCTATGCCGTCAAGCTGATCAGCGCGAGAAATCCGAGCGCTGGGCGATGACGAGCAGCTCGTCGCGCATGGCCGGGCTGGAGACAGCGTTGGCGCGTGCGTAGAGGGCGCGGAGCGAGCGGACGTGGTTACGGCGATTGCGGTACTGAGCGACGATCTTCATGGCCTGGCTTTCGTGGATCGAGAGGTTATCTGAACTGACATAACCCATGGTCCACGTTAACTTTGTGTTACTCAACCGGCTGAGGGGTTAGTTTGCCCACGTCAGGGCGGTGTGGTGATCGAGCTAACGTGATGCTGGTCTCAATCGAGGCCGCGCTGGGCGGTTTTACTTCCGCGACGTGACGCCGCTCTCTGTATCAGGAAGATTCCGAAGCCTACGGCACCGACCGCCAGTCCCGACCAACATGTCGCGAGTGCGTCATCGGTGCGGTCTCCGGTGGCGGTGAACACCACCAGCGCGACGATCCAGCCGAGTATGCCGATCGCCAACACCGGCACCGGATCGGTGAGGCTGCGCGGGATCTGGGGGAGGTCGGCCACAAAATCACGCTACGCCACCATATTTCCCCAAGTCTCGCAGTGTGCTTTATCGTTCGCTCATGCAATTGTCGTCGCGGCTACTCGACAACTACTTCAAGATCACCGAGCGCGGCTCGACGGTGGGGTCCGAGGTGCGGGGAGGCGTGGTCACTTTCGTGGCCATGGCCTACATCGTCGTCCTGAATCCGTTGATCCTCGGTAGTTTCTCAGCCGACGACGCAGCGGCCAAGACCGACGTGCTCGGCAACATCCTGCCGGTGGCCCAGGTTGCCGCCGTGACAGCGCTGGTCGCCGGGTTCATGAGCATCGCATTCGGCATCATCGCGAACTACCCCTTCGGTATCGCGGCGGGCCTTGGCATCAACACGTTGCTTGCCGTGACCATCGCACCGCAGGTGACGTGGCCCGAGGCGATGGGGCTGGTGGTCATCGACGGCATCATCATCGTGCTGCTGGCCGTCACCGGATTCCGCACGGCGGTCTTCAACGCGATCCCGGCGGAGCTCAAAGCTGCGATCGCCGCCGGTATCGGCGCGTTCATCGCGTTCATCGGGCTGGTCGACTCCGGCTTCGTGCGCCGTATCCCCGACGCCGCAGGTACGACGGTTCCCGTCGGGCTCGGCATCGACGGGTCGATTGCGTCGTGGCCGACGGTCATCTTCGTGTTCGGGCTGTTGCTCATGGGTGTACTCGTAGTGCGCAAGGTCCGCGGGGGACTGCTGATCGGCATCGTCGTCACGACGATCTTCGCGGCGATCATCGAGGCCGTCACCGATGTGGGGCCCTCCAACGGCGTCGACCCCAAGGGATGGAATCTGTCGGTGCCGCAGTTGCCGAGTCAGTTGGTGCAGTCTCCCGATTTGTCGCTGGTCGGCAACGTCGATCTCTTCGGAGCGTTCACTCGCATCGGCGTACTGGCCGCAAGCCTGTTGGTCTTCACGCTCGTGCTCGCCAACTTCTTCGATGCGATGGGCACGATGACCGGCCTGGGCAAAGAAGCGAATCTGGACAAGGATGGAAAACTGCCGAACATCGGCAAGGCTCTGGTGGTCGAGGGTGCCGGAGCGATCGTCGGTGGCGGTGCGTCGGCGTCGTCGAACACAGTGTTCGTGGAATCGGCGTCCGGAATCGCCGAGGGTGCCCGCACCGGGCTGGCCAACGTGGTTACTGGACTGCTGTTCTTGCTGGCCATGTTCTTCACTCCGCTCACGGCCGTCGTCCCGATCGAAGCGGCCGCTCCGGCCCTGGTCGTGGTGGGTGCGCTGATGATCGGGCAGGTACTCGATATCGACTTCAAGCGCTTCGATTACGCGCTGCCCGCCTTCTTGACCATCGTGGTGATGCCGTTCACGTATTCGATCGCCAACGGGATCGGCGTCGGTTTCATCACCTGGGTCGTGCTGGCAGTCGGTTCCGGCCGCGCTAAGTCGGTACATCCCCTGTTGTGGATTGTTGCACTGCTGTTTGTTGCATATTTCGCGGTCGGACCCATCACCGAGGCGGTTACATGACGCGCGGTCGGTACCAAGGCGTATTCTCTGCGCTGTGACGTCGGGAAACATAGTTAAAGACAATCGGGAATTGGCAAGCGATCTGTCGCTTGCGGTGGTGAGGTTGACTCGTCACCTTCGGGGTAGGCGAGTGGACTCGCAAGTGTCACTGACTCAGCTGTCCGCTTTGGCCACGCTGAGTCGGGAGGGCGACATGACGCCCGGTGCGTTGGCTGCGCGGGAGAAGGTGCAGCCGCCGTCGATGACGCGGGTGATCGCGTCGTTGGCCGAACTCGGCCTCGTGGTGCGCACGCCGCACCCCACCGATGGACGCCAGGTGATCGTCTCGCTGTCGCCTGCCGGTCAGGAGCTGATCGCCGACGAGGCGAGCGCGCGCGAGGCATGGATGACCGCGCAGCTCGCGGGCCTCACGGCCGAGCAGCTCGGCGTTCTGCGTGACGCGGTGAACATCATCGGTGCCCTGGTGAGCGACTCCGAGTAGTTACCTAGGTTTATTATTTGAATGGTGGCCCCTGCTTCCTCTACGTCCGGTTCGTCGATGTTCGCTGCTCTGAAGACTCGCAACTACCGATTGTGGGCGTCAGGGCAGATCGTCTCGCTGGTCGGAACGTGGATGCAGCGGGTTGCCCAGGACTGGCTCGTGCTGACGCTGTCCGGCGGCAACGGCTTCGCCGTCGGCATCGTCATGGCCCTGCAATTCGGGCCGACGCTGTTTCTCTCGGTGTGGGGCGGAGTACTCGCAGACCGGTACGACAAGCGCAAGCTCCTCATGATCACCCAGGTGTTCGCCGCAGTCTGCGGTCTGGTGCTCGGCGTGCTCGACGTCGGCAACATGGTCGAGCTGTGGCACGTCTACGTCATTGCCTTCATCCTCGGCTGCTCGTCCGCCATCGACGCGCCGGTGCGCCAATCGTTCACCATCGAGATGGTCGGCAAGGAAACTCTCTCCAACGCGATCGCGTTGAACTCGATGACCTTCAACATGGCGCGGATCGTCGGGCCTGCAGTGTCCGGGGTGCTGATCACCCTCGTCGGTACCGGCTGGGTGTTCCTGATCAACGCGGTGTCGTTCGCCGCGGTGTTCGGTGCCCTGGTGGCGATGAACGTCGGACAACTGTTCCGTGTCGAACCGGCCCCGCGAGCCAAAGGTCAGGTGCGGGAGGGCTTTCGGTATGTCTGGGGGCGGGGAGACCTGCGAGTGTTGCTGGCGACGGTGTTCATGGTCTCGACGTTCGGTCTCAACTTCCCCCTGAGTCTGTCGGTGTTGGCGCGCAACACGTTCGGTAGCGGTGCCGACGCATACGGATTGCTCTCGACCACCCTCGCGGTCGGCACGTTGGCGGGAGCGACCCTGGCGGCCCGGCGTGCCACGGCCCCGCGATTGCGGCTCTTCATCGGTGCAGTCATCGCGTTCGGGCTGTTCGAGCTACTCGTGGGGTTGATGCCCACTTACGTTCTGGTGGCAATCCTGTTGGTGCCCACCGGCGCATTGACGCTGACGTTCACGACGTCGGCGATGAACATTCTGCAGATGTCGGTACCGTCCGACATGCGCGGACGCGTGATGGGCATCTACATGCTGTGCTTCCTGGGCGGAACCCCGCTGGGCAGCCCGGTGCTCGGCTGGCTCGCCGACGTCCTCGATCCACGCGCACCGCTCGTGTTCGGCGGCGTCATCTCACTGGCCACGGGGCTGTTCGCAGCCGTGTATCTGCTGCGGCACAACAACTTGCGGATCACCGTGTTGCCGCCCGCCGACGGTCACCGGCTGCCCACCCTCGACACGGTGGCCGTCGGAAGCAAGGTCTGACGCTCGTCAGATCCAGCCGTGACGCCGGGCCAGTGCGCAGGCCTCGTGCCGATTCGCCGCGCCGAGCTTCGCAGCGGCGGCGGACAGATAGTTGCGAGTGGTCCCCGGCGACAGATGCGCGCGTTGTGCGATCTCCGCGATCGATGCGCCGTCGGCGGCGAACTCGAGCACATCGGCCTCACGAGGTGTGAGCGGTGAGTCCCCGGCCCCGATGGCTTCCGCGGCGAGCGTCGGATCGACGTAGCGCCCGCCGCCGTGCACGGTGCGCACCACCTCGGCCAGGGTGGCGGCCGAGGTGGTCTTCGGCAGGAACCCGCGCACTCCGGCCTCCAGTGCCTTCTTCAGGTAGCCCGGTCGACCGTGGCTGGTGACGATGATCGACGCACAGGAGGGCAACGTCTCGGCAATCTTCTGGGCCGTCTCGATGCCGTCGATCCCGCCCATCTGCAAGTCCAGCACCGCCACGTCGGGTGTGAGTGCGGCCGCCGCGGTCAGTGCCATCTCTCCGGAGTCGGCTTGACCGACGATCTCGATATCGTCCTCGAGGTCGAGCATGGTCGCCAGCGCCGATCGAATCAGATTCTCGTCGTCGGCCAACAGGACTCGGATCATGTTGTGGTCCTAGGGTTCTGGGGCGATGTCGGCAACGTCGCCGTGAGGGAGAAGTCGTCGCTGGTCTTTTCCGCGGTCAAGGTGCCGCCCACTGCGACCAACCTTTCGCGTAGGCCGCTCAGGCCGGTGCCGTCGTCGCGGCCGGCCGATGGTTGCGGATGATCGTTGATCAGTCGAATGCTGTTGTCGGTCAGCTCGATTCGGCAGTAGGTGGCCTCGGAATGTCGCAGGATGTTCGTGACTCCCTCGCGGACCACCCAGGCGGCCGCCTCGGCCGCGCGCTCGGACAGGACCGATGTCTCGCCGACCAGTTCGGTGGAGATGCCTGCGGCGGACAGCAGCGATCGAGCTCCGTCGAGTTCCGACGCCACATCGACCGATCGGTAGCCCCGCACCAGCTTTCTGGCGTCGGCCATGGATTCCTGGGCCAGGAGGCGAACCTCGTCCATCTGGCCTGCCGCTCGGTCGTCACCCCGACGAGCCAGCGTGGCGGCGAGTTCGCTCTTGACGGCGATGGCCGAGAGTGCGCGTCCGACGACATCGTGCAGATCTCGCGAGAATCGCAAACGCTCCTCGGCAACCGAGAGTGCGGCGGCGGCGTCGCGGGTGGCGTCGAGTTCGGTGACGATGCGCAGCAACCAGGCCGACAATTGGGCGGTGCAGGCCATCGCGCCGATGAAGCCGCCCACGAGTATGGCGTCGGGCATCGGTGTTCCCAGGGCCATAGCGACGGCAGCGACGAGGACGGAGGCCATCAGGTACCACCGCAGCGCAAGCACGGTTCCCGCCGCGCTTGCGAGGATGACCACGGCGCCGAGCCTGGTGGTGGTGTCGCCGATCACCATAGCGACGGCGGCGGCGACACACATGATGGCCAACGGGATCCGAGGGCTTGCCTTCGACGCGCCTCCGAGCGCGGCAGTTCGTTGCACGGTCGCGAAACCTGCTGCAGCGCAGACGCCGATTGCCGTGACCGACAGGTAATCCTCGTTCGTCACCGACACCGCTATGGTTCCGACGGCGATGGCGACGATGATCAGCAGAAACGATTGGCGGGTGTACACGCGAACCTTGTCCACTGCACTGCTGTCGTCCCAGCCGTGCAGTGGGTTGAGGTATTCGTGCAACTTCATGGTCTCCAGCCTTGCAGACGGTGGTGTCCCGGTGTGATCTAGGATCGCGGTTCCCAGCGGAAGTGCGTTCGGCCGATCAGCAAGCTGCCGACGATCCAGGCCAGCATCACCGCCAGCGGCATCGCGGCCTCGGAGAAGGTGGCGGCGAAGCCGATCGACGCCTCGCCGGGGGTCGTGGTGCCGAACCAGCCGAGGTTCAACAGATCCGACACGGCAGCCATCGGAGTGAGTTCGACGAATCGGCTGAACGACTCGGGAAGGACCTCGCGCAGCATTGCCGAGCCGGCCATGGCGATCAGGATGACCGGCAGGCTGGTGATCTGGGCGGCCTCGGCGTTACGAGTGAACGCGGAGGTGATCAGCGCCAGAGCCGCGAACAACGCGGCACCACCTAGAAGTGCGACGGCGACGAGCAGGGCATTGGTGGGAACCGGTCCACCGAAGGCCAGCACCACTGCGCTGACGACCAGGCCGAGGATTACGGTCAGTATCAGGGAGGGTATCGCTGGGCCGAGGAGGATCTGGACGTCCGAACTCTCTCCGGTACGAAGTCGCTTGAGCACCAACTCGTCTCGACGCGTCGCGTAGATCGAGAGCATGTTGTAGAACACCATGAACACCAGGAGAATCAGTACGAAGAGTTCCAGCGCGCCCGCAACGACCACATCGGTCAATTCGTTGGCCTTGCCGACGGCCAGTAGGGCTATCGGTATCACGAGCGGCAGAACAATCGCGTTGAAGAGTAGTACTCGGTTGCGTCCGAGCAGTGTGAACTCTGCTCGCGACAGGGCGGTCATCGTGCTCATGCGCTCATCACCTCGGTCTTGTCATTGGCTGGGTCGTTCACAGTGGAGTTGTCGAATTCGTCTGCGATGGAGAGGAACACGGTCTCCAGCGACGCCGCTCGGGCGTCGAGACCGTGCAAGGTCACCCTGTTGTCCCGAGCCCAAAGCAACAGGTCGGTCAAGGTGTCCTGTACCGAGGCTGTTTCGATCGACACGGTGTCACCGGAGACGTCCATCGACGTACCCGGCAGCGACGGCAGCGCCGTGCCGGGAGCCTTCAATTCGATCTTCGCCGGATGGTCGGCGACCACCTCGTCCACGGTGCCACTGCGAACAACTTTGCCGCGGTGCATGATAGCGAGTCGATCGCACAGCGACTCGGCCTCGTCCAGGTAGTGCGTCGTCAACATGATCGTCACGCCGGAGTTCTTCAGCTCCTGTATCAACCGCCATGTGTTGCGGCGACTTTCGGGATCGAGACCGGTGGTGGGCTCGTCCAGGAACAGGATGCGCGGACGGCTGATGATCGCGCAGGCGAGGTCCAGCCTGCGCTGCTCGCCGCCGGAGAGAAACTTGACCCGAGTATCGGCGCGATCGGCCAGGTCGACGCGACCGAGCACCTCGGTCACCGGCAACGGATCGCTGCAGGTGCCGGCCCACATCCGCAGACTCTCGGCGGTCGTCAGATCCTGTGGCAGGCCGCCCTTCTGCAACATGATGCCAAGAGCGGGGCGCACCTTACGTCGATCGGCAACCGGATCCATTCCCATGATCCGCACCGTGCCCTTGCTGGGCCGCGAAAGGCCCTGAATCACTTCGAGAGTGGAGGTCTTGCCGGCCCCGTTGGTGCCCAGCAATCCGAACAGCTCACCCTCGGCGATATGTAGATCGAGAGCCTGGACGGCCTCGTACGCGTTCTTGCCCGAGCCGTAGCGACGCGTCATGCCGTCGACATCGATGATGGTCATGATTGCTTTCCCCACTGGCGCATTCCGATGACGAACCGAACGCCCATGAAGGCGACGATGACGCCGAGTGCGACGCACGCCGGAAGCGAAGTACCGACGACCGCGAACAGCACGGCAACTATGGCAAGGCTGATGACGATGACGACGATCTCACGTGCCATGGTCGGAGCCGGTCCGAGCTCCATCAGATCGGTGAACAGATTTCCTTCGTCTGGTTGTTTCATGACTACGAGTCTGCTGCGCCCGAACCACCGAAAACAGTGCAGCGCATCATGACCTGAAGTGACACCGTCACGGTCCAGCCATGACAAAAGTCATGCTCTGTCATTGCCTCCGACGCTGTAGTCGAAGAGACGGTCCGATGGGAAGCCATGGCGGACCTCAGCGCCGAGCACGTCTTCGTTCGGCCCCACTGCCCCTGGCGGAACCGCAAGGTCGAGCGTGACAACCGCACGCTGCAGGTCGGGTGGGCACACCGGCAGTTCTTCCTCACCAGCGCCGAGCGCAGCAACGCTCTTACCCCCTCGCGCGAGTTTCACAACACTGGACGAGCCCCCTCATCCACTGGAGGCCTTCCCCCGATCAGCCGACTGTCATGAACGTGTCAGGCGAGTACAACTAGGCTCGCGAAGCGGACTCCGGCAAGCAAGGCGGCGGCGCCGTACAAAGACTTGAAGAAAAATTGGCCTAGCTGTCGATTCGGCAGCGGGATGTTCGTCGTAGTCAATGACGGAGCCGGACAGACCGGCCCGCGACCTAATGCAGGAGGCAGCTCCATGTCCCAGTACGCGATCCTCATCTACGAAGACCCGGCGTTCTACGCGAACATCTCGCCCGAGGCGTGGCCCGCGGTGATCGACGCCCACAGCAAGTTCGTCGAGCAGGTCTTCGCGCTCGGTGGTTCCCTGGTGGGCGGGCAGGCGCTGGCGCCCCCGACGACTGCCACCTCGATCAAGGGCGGCGCCACGGTGACGGACGGGCCGTTCGTCGAGACCAAGGAGGCCCTCAACGGCATCTACGTCGTCGAGGCGCGCGACCTCGACCACGCCGTCGAGATCGCCAAGCTGTGCCCGGCCCCGGCCCCCGGCGGCGGCGTCGAGGTCCGCCCGGTCGTGGATCCGACGACGAACCCGTTCTGACCGCTCCGAGCGACGATGCGACCGCGTCCGCCGTGCAGGCGGACGCGGTCGCTGCCGCGCTGGCGCATGCCCACCGCTCCGAGTGGGCCTTCGTGCTGTCCGCCACGGTGCGCGTCGCAGGCGACCTGGACGTCGCGGAGGAGTGCGCGCAGGAGGCGTACGTCAGCGCGCTGCAGGCTTGGACCCGGGACGGCGTCCCGGAGCGGCCCGGCGCGTGGCTGACCACCGCGGCGCGGAACAAGGCGCTCGACCGGCTGCGTCGCGAGGTCACCCTCCGGCGCAAGCTCCCGCTGCTCGTGGAGCCGGCCACCGTCGATCCGCACGACCCGGCCGACCTGGACTGGCACGATGCCGCCGTGCCGGACGACCGGCTTCGGCTGGTGTTCACCTGTTGCCACCCCACCCTCGCTCCCGAGGCCCGCATCGCCCTCACCCTGCGCCTGGTCTGCGGCGTTCCCACGCCCGACGTCGCCCGGGCCTTCCTGGTGTCCGAGCCGACGATGGCGGCACGGATCACCCGGGCCAAGAAGAAGATCTCTCAGGCGCGGATCCCCTACCGGGTTCCGGGCCGGGCGGAGCTGCCCGAGCGCCTGGACAGCGTGCTCACCGCCGTCCACCTTCTCTTCAGCACCGGCCACACGGCCGGAGAGGGGGACGCGCTCGTCCGAGAGGAGCTCTGCGACCGGGCCCTGTACCTCGCGCGCACCCTCGCCGCGCTGCTCCCCGAGCAGGCCGAGACCCGCGGTCTGCTGGGCCTGCTGCTCCTCACCGACGCGCGCCGGGCCGCCCGGACCGCCGAGCAGGGCCGGCTACTTCTGCTCGCCGACCAGGACCGGACGCGATGGGACCAGCGCGCGATTCTGGAGGGGCTCACGGTGACGGCCGGGGCGCTGGCATCCGGCCCACCGGGGCGGTTCACCCTGCTGGCGGCGATCGCCGGTGTGCACGCGATGGCACCGTCCGTGGAGCAGACCGACTGGCCGCGCGTCGTGCACCTCTACGACCGGCTGCTGGCGGTATGGAACACCCCCGTGGTCGCGCTCAACCGTGCCGCCGCCGTGGCGTTCGCCGACGGTCCGGCCGCCGCCCTGCCGCTCCTCGACGAGCTGTCGACCGATCCCCGGCTCGCCGACTACCCGTACCTTCCCGCCACCCGCGCCGATCTGCTGCGCCGCCTCGGCGACGCCGCCGGCGCGGCTCAGTCGTACCGGCGCGCGCTGGAGCTCACGGCGAACACCGCGGAGCGCGCCTTCCTGGAGCAGCGCCTGGCCGAGGTCAGCCGCGCCGCCGGTGCCGAGCCCGCTCCCGGCTGAGGACGGCGGGTCGGCAGTCGCTGCAGCAAGTAGCGGGCGCGGTGGGTCTCGCGGTCCTGGTCAGCCTGGCCATAGGTCGCAGCGACGGATCCGGTCTGGACGGGGCAGCGGCCACCGTCGACGGATACCAGCTCGCGTTCACGGTCGGGACTGCAATCCTGGTCGTCGCCGCCGTCACATCCTTCGTCGTCCCGCGAGGCGCATCCCGTGCCTGATACTGCTCGTGCCTGATACTGCTCGTGCCGGATACTGCTCGTCGCCGGACCGGACGGGCGAGGCTGGACCCACATCAATCATCTGTTCGCCAAGGCGCAGCTACGTGATCGGGCTCAGGCAGAGCACTTCGCTTGCACCAACGGTTTGGCGGGATAAACGGCTCACCTGCGTGAACGCACGTGTTCGGGTACTTTCAGCTCGTGAATCGCACCGACCCGGCGAGGCCGGCAGCTGGATCCGGCCGTCGTACGCAGATGCGCGTCATTCTGGTGGGCTCGGTGCCGAACCTCGTGCAGTGGTTCAACCTGTACCTGTACGCGACCTTCGCGCCGTACTTTCGGACCGAGTTCTTCGATCCGGCCTCGACGAACTCACTCGTGTACGTCTACGGACTCTTCGCACTGACCTTCGTCGTACGCCCGCTCGGCTCGTGGCTGTTCGGCAGGCTCGCGGACGCGCGAGGCCGACAGTTCGCGCTCGTCGCGGCAGTCACGCTCATGTCGGCCGGATCGGTTGCTCTGGCGGTCACACCGACGGTCGACGAAATCGGTGCCTGGGCGGCGGTGATCCTCGCGGTCGTGAGCATCGTCCAGGGCATCGCAACCGGTGGCGAATATGCAGCGGCGACGGTGTTGCTCTCCGAGTCGGGCACGCGAGGTCATCGTGGATTCTTCGCCTCGTTCCAGGCCACGACCATCGTCGGCGGCCTCGTGCTCGCGCAGACTTGTCTATTCGTGCTGCTCGCGAGCACCGACCGTGCGGCAATCTCCGAGTGGGGCTTTCGGCTCGCGTTCGCCGCGGGAGGCGCGGCCGGGCTGGCGTCGCTGTGGTGGGCGCGCGGACTCGATCGCGCCCCGCGAGAATCGAAAGCACCCCAGGCAGACCGAGACGCCACGATGGGAGCGCTGTTTCGCGATCACTGGCGTCCGTTGACTTGGGTGTTCCTGCTGACCGCCGGAGGAAGCGCGGCGTTCTACACCTTCACCGTCACGGTTCCCTCGATCGTTCGCGAGACGTTCTTCGCCGCGGACGGTGACAGGGGAGAGCTCACCGCGACCGGCCTCGTGCTCGCTGCCTTAGTGGTGCTCGTGGTGCTGCAGCCGGTCGGCGGTGCATTGAGCGACCGCATCGGCAGAAAGCCCCTGCTCGTCGTATTCGGGGTGCTGGGGATCCCTGCCACCGGTGCGTTGGTGCCGGCGACCGCACATCTCGCATCCCCACTTGCTGTCCTCGCCATCCTGGTGAGCGCATTTTTGGTACTCACGTGCTACCTGTCCGTGAACGGCATCGCCAAGGCGGAAGTGTTTCCCCCACACATCCGAGCGCTGGGCGTCGGCTTCGGCTACGCGGTGGCGAACTCCCTCTTCGGAGGCACGGCACCGTTGATCTACCACGCCACGAGCGGTCACGGCAGTGTCGAATTCATCGCCTACATGGCGGTGCTGATCGCGGTGACGCTGTGCGCCGCCCTGCGGATGCAAGGCGGCTCGGCGACCGCGCTCGACAAGCCGAACAGCCCGCTCTAGAAACCCCAGCCCATGACGGCCGGGCGCGCTGTTCCGAACGTCAGATCCAGCGCATGCAGAGATTCCTCGTTGCGGGCGGTGAGGCGGTTTGCCGCGGCGAACAACCGAGCCCGGTGGGTGCCGAAGTAGATGCTGGCGAGCACATCGATGTCGAGTTCGATGTCCGGTTCGGATTCCACCCGGGTGCAGGTCGCCTTGCCATCGTCCACGGTGAACGAATAGGTACCGCCCGCTTCGAGGAACGGATCACGGACGGCGATGATCAGCGACGTGTCGAGAGCGTAGGTACGCGCCTCGAGAGCTGCCTCGACGTGCATGATGCGGGCCCACAGAGCGTCATGGTGAGCCGTGACCTTCGGTAGCCGGTTGTTGGTCAGCAGGAACGGCAGTACTTCGTCCCGTGCCTGCCGGACTTCGATGGTGTCGACCAGGTCGACCCCGACCAGGATCTGCCACAGCGCGGCGTACGCGTCGTCGGTCACCGCGATGAATTCTTCCACCACCACCCGGCTGGGATTGCGTCCGCGGCGGTAGGCGACGTAACCGTCGGAGTGGACGATGAAGAACAGTGCGGTCAGTCCGCCGCGTCGGTTCTCGCGATCGGCGAAGAATCGCTCCCAGCGGATCGGCGGCTTGGGCTGCGCGCCTGCGGTCCGCTGCTGCCACCGTTGGTAGATGTTCGGGAGCAGTTCGGTGGCCTCGGCCGATTCGATCAGCCGCACACCCGTCGCCGGGGGAGCGTCCTTGCGGAACTGCGCGAACCGACGGTCGATCGAGACGCTGATCTCCTCGGTCACCGGTCCGTATCCGAAGCGTCCGTAGATCGTCGCCTCGCTGGCTGTCAGCAGCGACAGCGGCGCACCCGCGTCGTTCAGAGCCCGGTGCTGCTGGGTGAACATCGATCGCAGGATGCCGCGTCGGCGATGCGTCGGTGCGACCGACACCCAGGAGACTCCCGACGCCTCGACCTGCGCGCCGCCCGGAACGGTCACCGACATCGGGAAGTGCATGGCGACACCCACCGGGGTCTCGCCGTCCCATGCCAAGTACACGTGTTCGGACTTGGTCAGGATCTGCGTCTCGGCGAGATCCTCGGCGTTCTGATGCTCGCCGAACGCGTGGGCGTCGAGTAGCGCGACGGCATCCCAGTCGTGGTCGGAGGCGGTGCGGATGGTGATCGATTCGTCGGTAGTCATCGTTCTTTACTTTTCCATACAGAAGTAGACCTTCGCCGGGGGACTGCCAGAAGTGCGGGTGACAAGATGAGCGGGTGGTTCATGTAATCGATGTCGACGATCCTCTCGACCCCCGGCTGGACGATTTTCGCGACCTCAACTCCTCGGACAGGCGACCCGATCTGCCCGAGGGCAAAGGCTTGGTGATCGCCGAGGGAGTGCTGGTTGCACAGCGCCTGTTGAGTTCGCGTTTTCCGATGATCAGCCTGCTCGGCGTGGATCGACGGCTCGACGCGTTGCGCGACGACCTTGCAGAATCGGATGTTCCGTTCTATCGGACGTCGGCTGAGGTGATGGCCGAGGTCGTCGGCTTCCATCTCAATCGTGGCGTGTTGGCGGCGGCGAACAGGCCGCCGGCCCTCGATCTGGACGAGGTGCTGGCCGGCGCGAAAACGGTTGCGATTCTCGAGGGCGTCAACGACCACGAGAATCTCGGGTCGATGTTCCGGAATGCGGCCGGCCTCGGCGTCGATGCTGTGCTGTTCGGTGCCGCGTGCGCGGATCCGCTGTACCGGCGGTCGGTACGGGTGTCGATGGGGCATGTGCTGCGTGTGCCCTTCGCGAAGGTGCCCGAGTGGCCGCGTGGTCTCGATAGTGTTCGCGCGCATGGTTTTCAGCTGATCTCATTGACGCCCAATCCCGAGGCCGTATCGCTGGCCACGGCGATGACAGGGGAGAAGGTCGCACTGCTGCTCGGCGCAGAGGGCCCAGGTCTGACCGAACATGCCATGCGCGCCACAGACATTCGTGCTCGCATCCCGATGGCACCGGGCACCGATTCACTCAACGTCGCGACAGCGGCGGCAATGGGATTCTACGAACGGGTGCGTCTGACGTGACCGATCGCGACCCAGGTGTTCGCTGGACCGGTCTTCCGATCGCCTTGATCTCGGCGACACTGGTGGCAGTGGCCTTGACGGCCTTCGGCCTGGAACTGGCGAGAATTCATCCGCTGCTCGCGATCGGCTTGAACATCGTCGTCGTGGCAGGCGCAGCCCCGACGGTTCTGCGTTGGCTCGCCGTCCCGGTCTGGCGCTGGGCTGTCTACGGAGCCGGCATGGGTTCCATCCTGAGCTTCGTGGCACTGGCGGCGCTGGCCTTCTGACTCGCCTATTTGCGCGAGAACCAACGCTTCTTCGGTCGCGGTGCCGTCTGCTCCGAGGCGTCCGGCATGGGAGCCTGGCCACTCGATCCGTTCGAGCCTCGGCTCTGCTGGTTCGGCGGCGGTGGCTCCTGCCCGGGAACGTACATCGTGAAGCCGCAGACCGGCAGTGTGGCCGGATCGAATTCACCGGGGTGCGGGGCACCGGTGTAGCGGAATCCGAGCCACTGAGCGTTGGCGGCCTCGGCGAATTCCTGCGGGTGAAACGGCAGCGACTGTGGATCCGGCATCACTCCGGGGGGATAGATCAGCGGATGCTCACCGGCCCAGAACGACCGCTCCCACACCAGCGGTAGGCCCGCGTCCTCGTAGATGTACACCGGAGTAGCGCTGAACGATCGCCGAAATTCACCGCGCTCCCAGTACGCGAACGCGCCCCACGCGTGCTGTGGATCCGATGCGACGAGGTAGGTGTGCTCGGATGCCAGAGGGCGAGTGAAGGATTCGGGAAGCGTTGAGGGTGTCGGGACCGAAATATTGGACCCGCACACCACGGTCACGCCCGGATAGCAGCCGATGAAGACGTGATCGTCGTCCACACCTGCCGATGTCGATATCGGACCCTGGGCGAGGGGCACAGCCGTCATGTGGGGGTACAGACGGCCGACGAGGGCCGTCGCAGCATTCCAGTCCGAGGTGGTTGCCTCTCGGAGGACAGAAATCGGATCCGGTGTGTCCACGTACCAGATCGTTGACGCTTTGGCCCCCACTACCGGCACCTCTCTCTCCGTAAGCTTCGTCGGAAGCCTACGGCGTGAGCGTCGGCGTTTTGTAACCGAGCGGTAAATCGGTCATCGACGAAGTCAGTTGTGACCGCTGCTGCGGACGCCGAGCAGCACGTCTTCCCAGGACGGCATGGCCGGTTTGCCGCGTTTGTCCTTACCGCCGTGACCGGGTGCAGGCCTGGGTGCGGGCTTGGGGTCTCTGGCCACCGGCTCGCGCGGCTGATCGACCTCGGGGGCCGGGGCCTCGTCGGCCTCGATCTCGACCGTCTCGGCGTCCAATTCGCTGTCCGAGGTGGTTCCGTAGTACTCGTCGAAGCTCTGCTGCGAGGCCTCGTCGTCTGCCGCTGCGGGCGCAAGGGCGCGTACCGGAGCCAGACCACGTAGCTGGCGTCCGAAGTCGGGATCGATCAGTTCGTGTGCGGTGTCGTCGAGTGGCGCGATGGTGCCGCCGTGCCCGTCGGGCAGGAACTGCCAGTGGGCCTTGTTGGTGGTGCGTCCCGCCTGCCACTTCAGCTGTGCGACCCACTTGTTGTCCTCGTCGCGCCAGGCGTCCCACTCGGCGTCGTCGAGATTGTGGCCGCGAGCTCGGAAGGCGAGAGTGACGATGTCGAGCAGAGTCTGGACGGCGGGCCCGTCGTGGCGCAGCGGATGGCCGGCCTGAGCCATCGACGCGGCCTGCGAGCGCTCGAGCAGAACAGGGTGAGCAAACACCTCGACGCGGCTGACGGCCATTCCGGAATCGGCGGCGACCTGTTCGATGGTCGCTCCACTCCGAATTCGAGCCTGAATTTCCTTCGGCCGAAGCAAGCTGTCCATTTCGATCTCAATCTGTCCTAGTCGAGCGATGTCGCCGCGAGAGGCCGCGCGGAGCTTGTCGTCGGCCGGAAGCCGGAATCTGTCGCCGGTCTTGGGATCTGCGCACACGACGAACTTTCCGTCGGCCTCGAGACCCACCACGTGTAAGTCTCGCACTGTGACCTCCTCATCGCGCCGGCTCGCGATACCGTCGAATTCGACCCTAGTTCACCCGATGGTTTCGGTGGGTGTTCGACACGCATCGCTCCGCCGGCCATCGTTTCTCTATCAGAGAGTAGACAGCTGCGGGCTCGACTGCACTCGATCGGCGGATGTTGCGTCAATTGCCTTGTGACGCAACATCGATACGTCCCGCTTCAGATACAACGCGCCCAGGCCGAGGCCGATGCTCAGGGCGACCGCGTGTCCGACGGCGGTGAACGACGGGTTCGATATTCCGCCGACGGCGACGACCGCGATCCAGAGTGCGGCCCAGCCCAGCCGCCACGGCATCGGCAGGTAACGAATCATGGACCCGGCCACCGCTGCTGCTGCGTAGCTGACCCCGACGTCGACTGCCATCGCCAGCGAGTCGGCCAACCAATCTACGCGTATGCCGATGAACAGGCCGACGGCAACCAGTGCCGTCGCGCCGATGTGGCCGGCGCTGAAGGTGAGTAGAAACCGTCGCCATCCGGACACCCATTCGGCGACGGCGAACAAGAATGCGACTCCGGCAAGCCACAGCCAGTTCACCCGACCTTCGGTGAGAAAGACGCTCGTGACGAGGGTGGCGAGATGGCCGTCGGTCAGATTGTGCAGGTTCGTACTCGCCGCATGCAGCACGTGCCAGCGGTCGTGCGGCCCGATCTGGCCGAGCGCTACGGTCCCTGCCACCGCGAGGGTGCAGTAGACCAGTGTCACGCGAATCCGCAGCGCGAGTGCCAGGAGCCCGAACATACGAGCGCTCCCTCCGAGGTCGTTACGCTTGCGTACTTGAACGCAAGTGTAGGCCTCGAAGGGAGCGACTCAGCTGGGATCTTGCTGGGAACTAGCTCACAGCGCGGAGACGACCCAGTCGATGCTCTTCGTCAGCGCGGTGATGTCGTCCGGCTCGATCGCGGGGAACATACCGACACGCAACTGGTTGCGGCCGAGCTTGCGATACGGCTCGGTGTCGACGACGCCGTTGGCGCGCAGGATCTTGGCGACCTGAGCTGCGTCGACCTTCTCGTCGAAGTCGATGGTTCCGACAACCTGGCTGCGGTGATCCGGGTTGGTCACGAACGGCGTTGCGAACTCGCTCTTCTCGGCCCAGTCGTACAGGCGCGAGGACGAATCGGCGGTGCGCGCAGTGGCCCAGTCCAAGCCGCCCTTGCCGTTGAGCCACTCGATCTGATCCGCGAACAGCAGCAGAGTCGCCACGGCCGGGGTGTTGTACGTCTGGTCCTTGCTGCTGTTGTCGACGGCGATCGGCAGAGACAGGAAGTCCGGTACCCAACGGCCGCTGGAGGCGATCTCGTCGACGCGGGCAAGCGCGGCCGGGCTCATCAGAGCGACCCACAGCCCACCGTCGGCGGCGAAGCATTTCTGCGGCGCGAAGTAGTAGACGTCGGAATCTGCGACGTTCACCGGAAGACCGCCGGCACCGGAGGTGGCGTCGATCGCGATGAGGGCGTTCTCGGAGCCGGCCGGACGGCTGACCGGAATGGCCACGCCCGTGGACGTCTCGTTGTGCGCCCAACCGATGAGGTCGACGGACGGGTCGGAGGTGGGCTCGGGTGCACTGCCCGGCTCGGCCTTGACGACGATGGGATCACCGATGAAGGGGTTGTTCTTGGCCACCGAGGCGAACTTGGAGCTGAACTCGCCGTTGGTGAGGTGCAGCGACTTCTCGCGAATGAGGCCGAACGCAGCGGCGTCCCAGAACGCCGTGGTGCCACCGTTGCCGAGCACCACCTGGTAGCCCTCGGGGAGCGAGAACAGGTCCTTCAAGCCACTGCGCACGCGTCCGACGACGTCCTTGACGGGCTTCTGACGGTGGCTGGTGCCGAACACGGACGCGCCGACGTCGACCAGGGATTGCAGCTGCTCGGGGCGAACCTTGGACGGGCCGCAACCGAAGCGTCCGTCGGCGGGCAGGAGATCGGCGGGAATGATCGGCAAATCGGCCATGGAGTAGCGCGTCCTAGCGTCGATGGAATATGGCACCCACAGGCTAGTCGGGTGCCATGACACCGCTGACTACCGGATCAGCTCCCAGCCGTCGACGGACTCGGGGGTGCGGGGTTCGGGGCCGGTGTAGAGGGCGGCCGGGCGAACGAGCTTGCCGAGGCGCTTCTGCTCCATGATGTGCGCGCACCAGCCGGCTGTACGACCGCAGGTGAACATGGCAGGCATCATGTGGGCCGGCACCTCGGCGAAGTCGAGGATCACCGCGGCCCAGAATTCGACGTTGGTCTCGATGGCGCGGTCGGGGCGGCGCTCACGCAGTTCGGTCAGCGCGGCTTGTTCGAGCGCGGCGGCAACCTCGTAGCGGGGTGCGTTCAGCCGCTTAGCAGTGGCGCGCAGCACGCGGGCGCGAGGATCCTCGGCGCGGTAGACGCGATGCCCGAAGCCCATGAGCTTTTCCTTGCGGTCCAGGATGCCGGTGATCAGGGCGCGAGCGTCCCCGGTCCTCTCGACTTCCTCGATCATCGGCAGCACGCGAGCAGGCGCACCGCCGTGCAGAGGGCCCGACATCGCGCCGATGGCACCGGAGAGGCAGGCGGCGACGTCTGCTCCGGTGGAGGCGATCACGCGGGCGGTGAACGTCGAGGCGTTCATGCCGTGTTCAGCGGCCGAGACCCAGTACGCGTCGATGGCGGCGACGTGAGCGGGGTCGGGTTCGCCCTTCCAGCGGACCATGAAGCGTTCGGTGACGGTCGCAGCCTGATCGATGCGGCTCTGTGGGACGGCGGGCTGGTAGATGCCGCGAGCGGACTGGGCGACATAGGACAAGGCCATCACCGACGCGCGGGCGAGGTTGTCGCGGGCCGTGGTGTCGTCGATGTCGAGCAGCGGCTGGTAGCCCCAGATGGGCGCGAGCATCGCCAGGCCGGCTTGGACGTCGACGCGAACGTCGCCGGTGTGAATCGGGAGGGGGAAGGGCTCGGCCGGTGGGAGACCACGCCCGAACGCGCCGTCGACGAGAAGGGCCCAGACATCGCCGAAGGTGACGTTCTGCGCGACGAGTTCTTCGATGTCGACACCGCGGTAGCGCAGTGCGCCGCCGTCCTTGTCGGGTTCGGCGATATCGGAGGTGAAGGCGACGACACCTTCGAGACCGGAGACGAAATCCTCGGGAACGTGTTGAACAGCCATGGCCTGTGGACTCCCTCGTCGCGTTTACGCCCGGCTCTGCGCCGCATCCGGGCGTACTGTGCCAGAACCATAGCGAGCATGTACGCGGGAGTAGCGTCTGGGTTCGTGTCTGCAGATGAACAGCGCCTGGCGCACATGCGAGTCGACTACGGCGAGCCCGAAGACCTCGATGTCGACGCTCTGGTCGGCGGGTGGTTCCCACTGGCGCAGCAGTGGTTGGCCGACGCGGTAGCGGCAGATCTACCCGAGCCCAATGCCATCGTGTTGGGGACCGTCGACGAGGCAGGCAGACCCGCTACTCGCACCGTGCTGTGCAAGGGTCTCGATCCCGACGGCGTGGTCTTCTACACCAATTACGACTCGGACAAGGCCCGTGCGCTCGCCGTGACTCCCTACGCGTCGGTGACCTTCCCATGGATCGCGAGCGCCCGGCAGCTCACCGTGCGCGGCTCGGTGGTCAGGGTCGACGCCGAGACCACCGAAACCTATTGGCGCACCAGGCCCCGCGGCTCCCAGCTGGGGGCGTGGGCGTCCGAGCAATCACGACCCGTCGGCTCGCGGGAAGACCTGGCCGCCAAGCTGGCCGAGGTCACCGCAACGTTCGACGGTACCGATGTTCCGGTGCCCCCGAATTGGGGCGGCTTTCGCGTCGAGCCCGAGACGGTCGAATTCTGGCAGGGCCGAACCAGCCGTATGCACAACAGGATTCGCCTGACGGTGGCAAGTGGTGTGATCGAGCGTCTGCAGCCGTGAGCGGGTTGCGCGGCATTCTTGCCGATACGACACCGCTGAAGACTCCGGCCTACCGTCGGCTGTGGCTGGCCAACATCGTCACCGTCATCGGTGCTCAGCTCTCCATTGTTGCTGTGCCGCAACAGGTATTTCAGATCACGCTGAGCTCCGCCTATGTGGGCCTGACGGGTGTGTTCGCCCTCGTGCCGCTCATCGTGTTCGGCCTGTGGGGCGGCGCGCTGGCCGATGTGATGGACCGCCGCACCCTGCTGATGATCACCACCTGCGGTCTGATCGGAACATCCGCGCTGTTCTGGCTGCAGGCGTTCCTCGGTCTGAACAACGTGTGGATCATCCTGGTGCTCTTGGCAGTTCAACAGGCGTTCTTCGCCGTGAATCAGCCGACCCGCAGCGCGATTCTGCCCAGGATTCTGCCTGCCGAACAGCTACCGGCTGCGAACTCTCTGAACATGACGGTGTTCAGCTTCGGTGCGATCGCCGGCCCGCTCAGTGCAGGCATCCTGATCTACTACATCGGACTCGAGACTCTCTACCTGATCGACACCATCGCGTTGTTCGCAACCCTGTGGGCCGTCATCCGGCTGCCGGGAATTCCGCCGGCGAAGTCGGGTCAGCGAGCCGGATTGCGTTCGGTGTTCGACGGTTTCGCGTATCTCGCCACCCAGAAGGTGCTGCTGGCATCGTTCGTCGTCGACATCATCGCCATGGTGTTCGGTATGCCCCGCGCACTGTTCCCGCAGATCGCGCACGAGAGTTTCGGCGATCCAGCGTCGGGCGGGCCGGTACTGGGCATGTTGTTCGCGGCGATGTCCGCGGGCGCGGTGCTCGGCGGTGTGTTCTCCGGCTGGCTGCCGCGAGTGCGCAGGCAGGGCCTGGCGGTGCTGATCTGCATCGTCGTGTGGGGCGTGGCGATGATCGGGTTCGGCGTCGCCGTCGGCGCAGCCACTGACGGTGCGACCGCCGTTGCCCTGTGGTTCGCGCTGGCGTTCCTGGCCCTCGGCGGCGGGGCCGACATGATCTCGGCGGCGTTCCGCAGCACGATGCTGCAGACGGTCGCGACCGACGAGATGCGCGGCCGACTGCAAGGTGTCTTCATCGTCGTCGTCGCGGGAGGGCCTCGCATCGGTGACGTGCTGCACGGTGCCGCAGCCGCGTCGGTGGGGACAGCAGCCGCCGCGGCCGGCGGCGGCGTGCTGGTCGTCATCGGTGTCTCGATCGCAGCGCTGGCTCTTCCGGCATTCATTCGCTATCGAGTGGGTGTGGTGGTGAACAATGGCGGTCATGGCTGACGCACAGACCTACTCGTTGACGAGCGGCAAGTATCGGGCAGACATCGCTGCCGTCGGAGCGGGCCTGCGGGTTCTCGAGTACGACGGTGCCGCGCTCACCGAGACGTGGGCGGCGGGTTCGAAGCCGCCGCTGTCGGCGGGGCTGGTGTTGGCCCCGTGGCCCAACCGGACGGCCGACGGGACGTTCGCCTTCGAAGGCGTCGAACATCGGTTGGAGATCTCCGAGCCCTCGCGCAACAACGCCAGCCACGGATTCGTCCGACGCGTGGCGTGGACGCTGGTCCAGCACACCGACTCTCGCGTCGAGCAGAGCGTGGACGTGGGGACGCATCAGGGATGGCCGTTCTCCTTGACTGTGACGGTGGTGCACGAGCTGTCGGCGGACGGTCTCACCGTGACCGCGTCTGCGAAGAACACCGGTGATTCGGCCGCGCCGTACGGGATGGGTTTCCACACGTACGTCCGAGTGGGGGATGTGCCGCTCGACGAGTGCACGCTCGAACTCTCGGCCGGGACTCGGCTGCCGCTCGATCCGGTGCGCAATCTGCCCGTGGGGAATTCGGTTCCGACGGCCGATAGCGAGTACGACTTCCGTGAGCCGCGCGCGCTGCAGGGCGTGCAGCTGGACACCCCGTTCAGTGCGTCGCTGCCCGACGGCGACGGCCGTGCGAACCATGTTCTGCGTGGCCCTGACGGCACCGCGACCGTGTTGTGGACCGATAGCAGTTTCGGTTGGGTTCAGGTGTTCACCGCCGATCCGGCCAATGATCAGGCGTATCCCGATCGGGGGCGTGCGTTGGCGATCGAGCCGATGACGTGTCCACCCGATGCGTTGAACTCCGAGATCGATCTGATCGTGCTCGAGCCGGGGCAAACCTGGTCGGGCACCTGGGGAATGAGGTACGAGAAGTGACGATTCTGGTGTGCGGTGAAGCATTGGTCGACTTGGTCCCGGTGCACGAGGGGCCGCTGCTCGCACCCAAACTCGGCGGCGGACCGTTCAACGTCGCCGTCGCGATCGGTCGATTGGGTTCGCCCGTCGCGTATCTCTCACGGATATCCCGCGACCCCTTCGGTGAGCAGATCCTGGCGAGTCTGCGCGACGCAGGCGTCGACATCTCGTGGGTGCAGCGCGGCGACGAGCCGACCACACTGGCGATGACCACGCTCGCCGAGGACGGCAGTGCCGAGTACTCGTTCTATGCCGACGGCACCGCCGATCGGCTGGTGGCCGATCCCGGCGACCTGCCCGAAGAGATCAGCGTGCTCTCGTTCGGCACGCTCTCTCTGCTCTACGAGCCCGGCGCGTCGATGTACGCGGGCCTGCTGCACCGGGCGCGAGCAGCGGGCAAGCTCACGATGCTCGACCCCAACATTCGCCCCGCCGCCATCGACAGCACCAGCGGCGACATCACCGCCGACGGGTTTCGCGACCGCTTTCGCTCGTGGCTGCCCAGCATCGACATTCTCAAGGTGTCCGAGGACGACTCGTTCTGGTTGGGGCTCGGAACCCAGGGCACCACCGTCGACGACTGGCTCGCGGCAGGGGTGACCGCAGTGGTCATGACCCGCGGCGGCGACGGCATCTCCGTCTTCACTGCAACCGACGAGATCTCGGTGCCGGGTGTGGCTGTCGACGTGGTCGACACGATCGGCGCTGGTGACACCGTCCACGGCGCTCTGCTGAGCTTTTTGCAGAAGGAGAGCATTATCACATCGAACGCGGTGCAGGAGATGAGCAAGCAAGATTGGCAGCAAGCGCTCGAGTTCGCCGCGAAGGCAGCGGCAATCACGGTTTCACGACCCGGTGCCGACCCTCCCTGGGCGTCCGAGGCGTCGAGAGACTAGTTTCACTATCGACGTTAGATCTGTCCGTTTTAAGTACGTGTCCGTTACACGAGTTCGAGAGGGACCATTCGTGCCCGCTGAGAATGATGCCAAAGCCACCCTCACCTATCCCGGTGGCGAATATTCCATGTCGATTGCCGAGGCCTCCGAAGGCAACAACGGCATCGAACTGGGAAAGTTGCTGGCTACCACTGGTTACACGACGTTGGACGGCGGATTCGTCAACACCGCATCGACCAAGTCGGCCATCACCTACATCGACGGTGACGCAGGCATCCTGCGCTACCGCGGTTACCCGATCGAACAGCTCGCGGGCAAGTCTTCGTTCATCGAGGTCAGCTACCTGCTGATCTACGGGGAGCTGCCGTCGGAGGACCAGCTCGAGAAGTTCACCGACAAGATCCAGCGGCACACCCTGCTGCACGAGGATCTCAAGCGATTCTTCGACGGATTCCCGCGTAACGCGCACCCGATGCCGGTGTTGTCGAGCGCCGTCAACGCGCTGTCGGCGTACTACCAGGATTCGCTGGACCCCAACGATCCGGAGCAGGTCGAACTCTCGACCATCCGCTTGCTGGCCAAGTTGCCGACCATCGCGGCGTACGCCTACAAGAAGTCCGTCGGTCAGCCGTTCCTGTACCCGGACAACTCGAAGAGCCTGGTCGAGAACTTCCTGCGCCTGACGTTCGGCTTCCCGGCCGAGCCGTACGAGGTCGATCCCGAGATCGTCAAGGCACTCGACATGCTGCTCATCCTGCATGCCGACCACGAGCAGAACTGCTCCACCTCGACGGTGCGCCTCGTCGGATCCTCGCAGGCCAACCTGTTCACCTCGATCTCCGGCGGCATCAACGCGCTGTGGGGCCCGCTGCACGGCGGAGCCAACCAGGCCGTGCTCGAGATGCTCGACAAGATCAAGGCCGAGGGCGGCGACGCCACGGACTTCTTGCGTCGAGTGAAGAACAAGGAAGACGGCGTCAAGCTCATGGGCTTCGGACACCGTGTGTACAAGAACTTCGATCCGCGCGCGACGCTGGTCAAGGAAACTGCGCACACGATCCTCGGCAAGCTGGGCAACGGCGACGAGTTGCTCGACATCGCCCTCAAGCTCGAGGAAACGGCACTCACCGACGACTACTTCGTCGAGCGCAAGCTGTACCCCAACGTGGACTTCTACACCGGCCTGATCTACCGCGCGATGGGCTTCCCGCCGCGCATGTTCACGGTGTTGTTCGCGATGGGTCGTCTCCCGGGCTGGATCGCGCACTGGCGCGAGCAGAACGAGGACACGACCGGCAAGATCGGCCGTCCGCGCCAGATCTACACCGGTTACACCGAGCGTGACTACCAGGACGTCAGCTCCCGCTAGCCAGTACTGCACAACAACGCCGCCGGCTCCCCTCGGGAGCCGGCGGCATTGTTGTATCCCCGTGCCGAACTCGAAGTTATGGACGCGATTCGGCCGAATTCCGTCCACAACTTCGAGTTCGCGGCACCGTCAGGCGTCGAAGTGCTTGCGGTTCTTCAGGACCGGCAGCGTCTTCCGCACGGCGTCGACCAGTGCGGTATCGATGTCGATGGTCAGCATGCCGGGCGTCGCGTCCAGCTGACCGAGAATTTCGCCGGTGGGGGAGCAGACGATGCTGTGTCCCACGCCCAATGGTGCATTTCCCTCGGCGGCAGCGGGTTCGGCCTGGTCGCAGGCTGCGATGAACGTCGTCGAATCCAACGCGCGTGCGCGGGCGAGCAGCGTCCACTGATCCACTTTGCCGTCACCCGATCCCCACGATGCCGGAACCACAACGAGTTCCGCGCCGAGGTCGCCGAGTTTCTGGAACAGCGCCGGGAATCGAATGTCGTAGCAGGTCGCGAAGCCCACCCGAATTCCGGCGATGTCCACCACCAAGGGGTCCGAACCCGGTGCGACGGTGTCGGATTCGGCGAATCCGAATGCATCGAACAGGTGAATCTTGTCGTAGCTCGCATCGGTGCCGGGGCCGGTGACGAGCAGTGTGTTGGTCACTCGGTCATTCGCGGCGGGAGTGAACATCCCCGCGACGACGGTGATGCCGGCGTCCGACGCGATGGAGCGCACCGCGTTGGCCCATTCGCCGTCGAGCGGCTGTGCGAACTTTCGGATGGGTCCGCCGAAGCAGCGCATCGTCGCCTCCGGAAACACGACGACGTCCGATCCGGCATGTGCGGCTGCACGGGCGTGCGTGTCGATGAGTTCGAGATTCTCGGAGGGGTGTTCGCCGCTGGTGATCTGGGCGAGGCTGATGCGAATGGACGAGCTCACGGTGTGACTCCTGGTTTCGTCGGAGGAAGACAGGTATACATATCGTATGCAGCCGCTGTCGGGGAGGGAGAAGGCGTATCTGTTCGTGCGCGATCAGGTGCTGTCGTCACCGGCCGCCACCGGCACTTTTCTCAACGAGCAGGAGCTCGCCACGCGCATCGGCGTATCGCGCACGCCGGTTCGAGAAGCGCTGCTGATGTTGCAGTCCGAGGGTCTGGTCGAGATGGTGCCCAAGCGCGGCGCGCACGTGCCGGCGATGTCCGGACGGCAGATCGCCGAACTGATGGATCTGCGCGGCGTCCTCGAGCGGCACGCGGCCACCCGAGCGCTGCGCGCCGGTGATGCGCCGATCGCGGCGATGCAGAATGCGCTGACGCAGCAGGAGTTGCTGATGAACTCGGGCGATGCGGATGCGCCCAAGCAGTTCATCGACTGGGACGGCACGTTTCATCAGAGTCTGATCGATTCGGCGGGAAGCGATCTGCTCTCTCGTACGTATGCCGGTCTGCGAGCGCGCCAGCTTCGCGTGGGCTTGAGTGCGTTGTTCACCGCTGCCAACCGGCAGCATCGGGTGTGCGCCGAGCACCAGGCCATCATCGACGCACTCGGTGCGGGCGATGAGGGCCTGGTACACGAGAAGATCGACGCTCACCTCGAGGTCACACTTCAGACTCTGCTGCGCGCGTAGCCTTTTCGTGCTCCTGGTTCAGCAGCACGTAGTGCTCGTCCTCGGTGGGGTCGGGGTTGCGGCCGAGTGCGAGGCCGACGAGTGTCACGGCACCGACGATCACTATGTACCCGGCGATCGGCACCCAACTGTCCGTCTTGTCCAACAGGTAGACGAAGATCAGCGGGGCCATCGCACCACCGAACACCCCGGCGATCGTGTAAGCCAACGAGCTACCGGTGGAGCGCAATCGCACGCTGAACTGCTCGGTGACGAACGCGGCCTGTGGCCCGTACATGAACGAGTGGAACGCCAGGCCCACAACCACACCCAGGATCAGCAGCGGTAGAGATCCTCCGCCGATGACGAGGAAGAAGATCGCGCTCCAGGCAACACCGCCCACGGCTGCGACGCCGTAGACGAGACGCCGGTTGATCCGGTCGGACACTGCTCCGGCGAGCGGGATCAGGCCGAGCTGGCACGCCGATCCGATCAGAATGGCCGTGAGTACCTCGCTGCGCTCGAACCCCAACTTCTGAGTGCCGTACGTGATCGAGAAGACCGTGAACAGTGCGTAGATGACGTCCGGTGCGACCCGAGACATGATGCCTGCCAGCAGTGGTCGCAGTTCGGTCTTGAACACCTCGCTGATCGGCGCTTCGGAGCGATCGCCGCTTTCCTGGAGTGCCTTGAACACCGGGGTGTCCTCGAGCTTCAGGCGGATCCACAAACCGAACCCGACGAGCACGGCCGAGAAGAGGAATGCCACCCGCCATCCCCAGGACTCGAACTGCTGGTCGGTCAGCGACAGCGTCAGGATTGCAAGCGCGCCGTTGGCGAGCAAGTTGCCTGCCGGTGGACCGATCTGCGCGGCGGAGGACCAGAAGCCGCGCTTGCGGGGATCGCCGTATTCGCTGGAGAGCAGAACGGCACCGCCCCACTCGCCGCCGACGGCAACGCCCTGGCAGAACCGCATCGTGACGAGGATGATCGGGGCCGCGATGCCGATGGTGTCGTATCCGGGGATCAAGCCGATGGCGAATGTCGTGACGCCGATCAACAGCAGGGTGATCACGAGTAGCTGCTTTCGCCCGATCACGTCGCCGAGGCGGCCGAAGACGAAACCACCGACCGGACGGGCGATGTACCCGACGGCGTATGTCGAGAAGGCCAACAGTGTTCCGGTCAGCGGGTCGCTGTCCGGGAAGAAGACCAGCGGGAACACCAGCGCTGCGGCGGCCGAGTAGACGGCGAAGTCGTACCACTCCAATGCCGTTCCGGTCAGGCTGGCCGCGAAGGCCTTGGCCAGGCCTTTTCTATCCACCGAAACAGGTTCGGTCATGACGACTCCTTCGTGTGCCTGGGATCACTCTATCCGTTGTACGTGCTCCATACTTGCTGTATACAAGACGTATGCGCAAGGCTTTGGGCGTATCGGAAACAGAAAATTTACGAGGAGAGGGTCCTTACTAATGCTCACATTCACGTTGCCCGACGGCACGATCGAGTCGGTCGAGGTCACCACGCTGCTCAACGCGGGGTACGCGGGCCGCAACCAGGAGGAGGTGGCGTCGCACATCGCGGAGTTGGCCGAGCTGGGAGTCCCCGCCCCGACTGTGACCCCGGCGCTGTACCCCATCTCGCCGTACCTGGCGCAGCAGACCGATACCGTCGCCGTCCAGCACGGCCGCACCTCGGGCGAGGCCGAGTGGGCCCTGGTTGTCCTGGGCAACACGATCGACGACGTGTTGCTCACGGTTGCGTGTGATCACACCGACCGTGACCTGGAGGTTCACAGCGTCGCATGGAGCAAGAACGCCGCCCCCGACGTGCTGGGTACCGGCGCGTGGCGCTTGACCGATGTGGCCGCTCGATTGGACGACATCACCCTGACCGCATGGGCCGACGGAGCACTCATTCAGACCGGAACGCTCGGCGATCTTCTCGCCCCGCAGTACTGGCTCGATGTACTCACCGAACGTGGACTGTTCTCGCGTGGAACGGTTTTGATCTCGGGCACCATCTCGATGCACCACGGGGTGAATCAGTTCTCCGACGCCTGGAAGGTCGAGATGGCCGACCCCACGACCGGCAATGCTCTGACCTGCGAATACAAGACGAATTTGATGCCAGCTCCGATCGGCTGACGGTCACGACGTAAAGTCGAAGCGGAATATGCCCAGAGCTTCACAGCCGGCGTCGGCGGGCCGGCATCAACCGCAGGAGACTTCAGTGACGAAGCCAGTGATCGAATTTCAGGCCGGACCCGCACCCTTGGACCTGGTGGCGGTCGACCTCGTCGAGGGTGACGGCGCAGAGGCAGTTGCAGGCGGCAACGTCGAGGTGCACTACGTCGGTGTCGAGTTCGACTCGGGCGAAGAGTTCGATTCGTCCTGGAACCGCGGCGAATCCATTCAGTTCCCGCTGCAGGGCCTGATTCAGGGCTGGCAGGACGGCATTCCCGGAATGAAGGTCGGCGGACGTCGTCAGCTGACCATTCCGCCGGAGCTCGCGTACGGCCCCGCCGGCGCAGGTCACCGCCTCTCCGGCAAGACCCTCGTGTTCGTCATCGACCTGCTGGACGTGAAGTAACAGCGCGTCGTACCCGCTCGGCTTCGCGGGTTGCCGAGGCATTCGCCGTTCCGCCTCGGGAACCTGCCAGCTTTGCCCGAATGTGTTCGGCCACGGTCACCGGTCGGTACCGGGGTACTGCGCCTGTCTCGACGCACGACGCCAACGGTGCGATCACCGCGTCGAGGTTGCCGTCGTGGAAGAAGGCGGCAGAACGCCTACGTTGAATCGTTCCGCCCAATACCGGTGGCCGCACGCGATGCAAGTCGACATCCAGCGATCGTTGGTCAGTCGGGCTGTCAGATCACCCAGATTCACCAGTATCGCGCCCTCGGCAGGCTGCACGTCGTGCCACAGCCGGTCGGCACCGAGGACCTGTAGGCCGGGTACCCGATCGGCCCAGAGCACCGTCACCAATCCGTAGTCGGTGTGCTCGCTCATTCCGGTGAGTTCGCGCTCCGGGACGTCGGTGCCCGGATCGAGTGCGTAGTTGTTCATTCGCAGTGTGTCGAGTGACTGATCGGTGATGCGTGAGAACAGGTTCGGCGATTCCCCGAGTGCATCGGCGAACACCCCGGTCAGCGTCCGTGCCACGCGGGCAGCTTCGGCGAAATACAGTTCGACGGCGCTCCGAAACTCGGCCGACTCGGGCCAGGTGTTCGGCTCACCGGTGCCGACGTTGAACGCCTCGAAGTAGTCGTTCATGCCCGATGCCGAATCGAGTCCGAGACTCAGGCTCAACGTTTCGCTCTTCGGGGCGGTGTAGCCGCGGTTGAGCTCGGGCGGGCAGATGTAGGCCGATTTCTGCGCCGGGTCGAGTCCGAAGAACGAATCCATCGCCAACGCGAGCCCGGCAACGACCTCGTCCCGGATGCCGTGGCCGACGATCTGCATGAAACCGACTGTGCTGCATGCATGGTCGACCTCCGATGCCACGCTTCGGCGTGCGGTGGCGTCGGTGCCTGGGGAGCTGTCACCCAGAACGTACGGCGAGATGTCGATGATGGGAACGATGAAATCCGTCGACGAGTGCACGAGTCCATTCTCCTCGCATCGGACGATCCCGCGGGTTTCTCCTGCGTAACGAATGCCGCAATCTAGCGAATCTGCAACTCCATCACCAGGCGCGCACCGCCCAGCGGACTGTCGGTGAAGTAGACACGGCCACCGTGCAATTCGGCCTGCTGCGCAACCAGCGCCAGGCCGAGTCCCGAGCCGCCCTTGGCTGCCCTGGTTCCGCGCTCGAAGCGGCCGAACACCGATTCGCGTTCGTCGACGGGAACGCCGGATCCGTTGTCGTCGATCAGAACGCGCACCATCGTGTGCATCCGTTCAACAGTGATGACGATCGAGGTTGCGTTGCCGTGCCGGACGGCGTTGCCGTGCCGGACGGCGTTGCCGATCACGTTGTCGACGGCCAATCGCAGACCGGTCGGTAGTGCGCGCATCGTGATCTCGGAATCGGGAGCGGACTCCACGCGTATGTCGAGTTCGGGGTGCAGTCTCTGCGCGTCCTGGGCCGCGACGTCGCAGATGTCGATGATGTCGGTCTCGACTCTGTCACCCTCACTGGACAGTTCGCCCGACGCGAGTCGTTCCAGCGCGGTCAGCGTCGTCTCCACCCGCCCCTGCGTTCGCTCGAGGTCGCCCAGAATCTCGCGTTGCTGCGCGGGCTGGAGGTCGAGGGTTCGCAAGACCTCGATGTCGGTGCGCATCGCCGTCAGTGGGGTGCGCAGTTCGTGTGCGGAGACGGCCGCGAAGTCACGTGCGGTGTCGAGTGCAGCATTGGTGCGGTCCTGTGCCTCGTTGAGTCTGGTCAGCATGCCCCCGATGGCGACTGCGAGTGCGTCGGCCTCGGTGACGCCGGTGCGGGTCTCGGGCGCGGTCGGTGGCTGCGCGCTGACCTGCCGGGTCAACGTCACCAGCGGTCTGACGGCTCGCCCGCCGAACAGCCAGCCCAGGCCCGTGGACACGGCAATCGCAACCAGCCCCAGCATCAGCACCTGTTTTTGTTGCTCGTCGGTCACCTGTTGTGCCTCGAGGGCCGGCACTCCGATCGAAATGGAGATGGTCGAGACCACGGTCGATACTGCCGTGTAGACGCGGAACCGTTGGCCGTCCACGTCGACGGTCTGCGATCCGGTATCCAGTGCGGGCAGCCGCGTCGGTGTGGACGCGACCACGATGTCACCGCTGCGAATGGTGACGGCGAATGCGCCGGAGAGTTGATCGATGAAGGCCTCCAACGTCGACGAGTTCGGGACCAGCACCTGTGACGCTGTCGTCAACCGTTCGTCGAGCTGATTGACGTTGTTGCGAGAGATGGCGACCGAGGTGACCACCGCGAGTGCGGCAACGACGAGGGTGGCGCCGAGGGCCGTGGCGGCAGCGACGCGGGCACGCAGCGAGAAGCTCATGCGGCGTCTCGGACGACGAATCCGACGCCGCGGACGGTGTGCAGGATGCGCGGAGAACCATCGGATTCGAGTTTGCGACGAAGATAGCCGACGAACACGTCGACGACGTTGGTGTCGGCGACGAAGTCGTAACCCCACACCAACTCGAGCAATCGCTCACGCGTGAGGACCACGCCCTTGTTCCGCGCCAGAATTGCCAGCAGCTCGAATTCCCGCTTGGTCAGGTCGATGTCGACTCCGCAGCGATGCACGCGATAACCGGGGATGTCGACCACGAGGCTACCGATGGCCACCGCCGAGTTCGGTACACCTGAATCTGCTACCGGTACAACTGGATTGGTGCTGCGCCGCCGCAGCATTGCGCGGATCCTCGCAACGAGTTCGGCCAGCACGAACGGCTTGGTGAGGTAGTCGTCGGCACCGGATTCGAGCCCGGCGATGCGATCGTCCACCGAGCTTCGGGCACTGAGCACGCAGATCGGGATGTCGTTACCCATCGCACGCAACGCGGTCACCACGCTGGCCCCGTCGAGCACCGGCATATTGATGTCGAGCACGATCGCGTCGGGCGAGGTCCTGGACACCACGCCGAGCGCCTCCGCGCCGTCGGATGCGGTGATGACGGTGAACCCGGACAGGCGCAGTCCGCGTTGCAACGACGACAACACGTCGGCATCGTCATCGACGACGAGGACGGTGGCGGGGGTACTCGACGATTCGGTCACCGGTCCAATGCTAGGCAACCCAACTGTCGACGGTGGTTCGGCGTTCCTCGGGCGTCTTGGCGAAGAACTCCTCGAGCGCACTGCGGCGGCCGGTGTCGGCATCGAGTGACCATGCGAGTGCCGGAGCCTTGGCGTAGAGCTGTTCGTAGTACTTCTCGAAGGTGCAGGTGCTGTTCACCAGGGAAAGAGCGCCGGGGAAGGGGCGGGTGTTCGACATGGTGTTCTCCTTTTCTCTTCTGTGTTTCCCAAGGTAGAGGCCCATGTTGCGGCCTTGGTGAGTCGTCGTTGGCGGTTCTCTGAGAATTGCGCGGGGCGATGGTGTGGGTTGCCGGCCGCGACGGTGGGTAAGACTGGGTGCATGTCGCTCGTATGGTTTCGCCGTGACCTCCGTCTGGGGGATCTGCCCACACTCACCGCCGCCGCCGAGTCGGGAGATCCGGTACTCGGACTGTTCGTGCTCGACGACCGCTTGCTGAAGCCCTCCGGTGGTCCGCGCAAGGACTTCCTCTTTAGATCTCTCGAGGCACTGAACGAGCAGCTCGACGGCAGGTTGATGGTGGTGCACGGCGACCCCGAGACGGTGGTCCCGAAGGTGGCGAAGGCGATCGACGCCGAAGACGTCCATATCAGTGCCGACTACGGCCCGTACGGGCGCGAGCGAGACAAGCGTGTCGGCGAAAAGGTGAACTTGGTCGAGACCGGGTCTCCGTATACGGTCGCCCCCGGACGGATCCTCAAGAACGACGGGGAGCCGTACAAGGTATTCACGCCGTACTCGCGCCAATGGTTGGAACACGGCTGGCGCGGACCGGCGGACACGTCCGCGAAGACCGTGGAGTGGATCGACCCGGACGGAGTGAAAGGTGTTCGGCGCGCAAAGATTCCCACAGAGAGCGAGGCGTCCGACTTTGCAGCCGGCGAGGCGGCCGCGTCGAAGCAGTGGAAGGAATTCCTCGACGAGGTATCCGCGTACGACGATGAGCGCAACCGTCCCGACCTTGATTCTACGAGCCGGATGTCGGTGCATCTGAAGTACGGAACCATTCACCCGCGGACGATGTTGGCCGACCTCGGCAAGCTTCGCAGCGAGGGGTCCGCGTCGTACCGTCGGCAGATCTGCTGGCGAGACTTTTACGGCGACATACTCTTTCAGCGTCCCGACAGTGCCCGGGAAAACTACGTCAAGAAGTTCGACGCGATCGAACTGGACTCCGGCAAGCACGCCGACGAGTTGTTCGAGGCGTGGTGCAAGGGTGAGACGGGCTTCCCGATCGTCGATGCCGGTATGCGGCAGTTGAACTCGGAGAAATGGATGCACAACCGGGTCCGCATGATCGTCGCGTCGTTCCTCGTCAAGGATCTGCACCTGCCGTGGTGGCGGGGAGCGCGCTACTTCATGCAGCATCTCGTCGACGGCGATCTGGCCAGCAACCAGCACGGTTGGCAATGGACCGCGGGAACCGGTACCGACGCCTCGCCGTACTTCCGTGTGTTCAACCCCATCACCCAGGGCGAGAAGTTCGACCCCACCGGCGACTATGTACGACGCTGGGTGCCGGAGCTGCGCGGTGAAGAAGGAAAAGCAGTGCACACGTTGAAGTTCGGTCGACCCAAGGATTATCCGGAGCCGATCGTCGACCACAAGCACGAGCGGGAAGTGGCGATCGCACGGTTCAAGGCCTTGTGACGCGTCAACGCTTGCGGGACAAGCCGACTCCGACGAGGCAGATGACACCGCCGACCACTGCGAGAATGTGCGGTATCTCCCCGAGCAACAACCAGGCCAGAGTGATGGTGATCGGCGGCACGGCGTACGTGGTGATGCCGAGCTTGCCTGCGTTCATTCGCGTCAACGCGTATGCCCAGGTGCTGAACGCGAGTGCGGTCGGCACCAGGCCCAGGTAGATTAGTCCGCCGGTGGCTCCGGACGAGGCGGTCGACAGGTCGTCGAGCAGAGCAGGCGCGAAGGGCAGCGTGCACACCGCGCCGATGGTGCACGCCATCCACGTGACCTGAAGTCCCGGGATCGTCCGAAGCACCGGCTTCTGGCTGAGCACTCCGATGGCGTAGGTCACCGCGGAGACCAGGCACAGTGCGATGCCGAGGAAGTCGGCGTCCGTCTTGGTGGTCGAGGTGGTGGTGACGGCGGTGACGACACCCACCATGACTGCCCCGGCGAACGCGATGCCTGCACCGATCACCAACCACTTCGGAAAGCCCTCGCCCAGAAGCAGACCCGCGAACAGGGCGACCAGAATGGGTCCGATCTGAATGATCATCGACGTCGTGCCGGCGTCGACGCGCTGTTCGGCGGCATTGAGGGAGACGTTGTAGATGCCGAACCAGAAGACGCCGATGCTGATGATCTGCAGCCACTGCGTCCGATTCGGCTTGACCCACTGTCTTCTGACGAGAACTATCGCGCCGAGTGCGAAGGATCCGATGAGCAGCCGGCCCAACGCCAGCGGGCCGGCACCGAACGACTCGCCGACGCCGCGAATCGCAACGAAGGCCGAGGCCCACGAGACCACCGTGACGGTGACTGCACCGAGGGCGAGCCAGTCGACGGCAGGTCGGGTGTCGAGATCTGTCATGCCCACGACGCTATCGCGCGGGACGTCCCTCTGGCGCGCGGGTTTCGGCCATGGTTGCTCGTATTACCGCCGAAGCGGCTGCGGTGAATCGACGCAGGTCTTGCGTGACAGGCGCGCCAGCGCGGCGACAGGTCCAGTGAATACAGTGCTGATGAGCGCAACTATCGCGAGGCAGGCAAATCCGACGGGTGTGAGTAAACCCGATCGAAGTCCTATCGACGCGATGACCAATTCGGTCACTCCACGGCAGTTCAGTAACGACGAGTAGATGAAACAATCCATGGTTCTCATTCCGAACCCGATGCCAGAGGCAATTCCTGGTACAAATTTGACGAACAAACACAGCCCCAACAGCCACGACACAGTGGTGGCGGCAGACACTCCGGCTTGCCCAAGAAGTTGTAGCGGAGCGTGAGCTGATGCCACCACAATGAAGATCGGTAGCAGCAACCTGTGCAGCCAAGGCTCGAGCTTGACGAATGCGGCTGCGACCGCGCTGCTCGGCCGCATGGAGATCCCTGCGATCGCCGCACCGATGGACGGATGCGCACCCACGATATCTGCTGCGTACCCAAGGCTGACGGCAGAAACGATGATGGCCGCGGTTGCTACTCGGACACTTACGGTCGAACCGGCGACGAGGGAGCCGGCGGCTCCGGCCAACGCAAGAATTGCTGCATGAATCGCATCCCCACCGTCCCACGATGTGGCCGACACTGTCGCCAACAGCAAGGCTGTGAGTCCGAGCCAGGCGACACCATCGGTGAGAATCGAAACGGTCATACAACGGCGAACGGCAACGTGGTCGGAGATGCCGGCCTCTCGGACAATGGACGCCAGGACCGGGACGGCGGTTACCGAGACCGCAAGGACGAGAAAAAGCGAGCTCGGCAGGGTTGTGGGTATGAGAAGTTGCGGCGTCCCGAGGCCGAAGATTACGGTCGCTGCCAGTATGCCTGGACCGGCGACGGCCACGACAATGGCCGCGGAATGCCGCACCCAGCCGGTCGGCCCGTCGCTCTGAAGGCGTAGTGCCCTGACGCTGTGCGCCACGGCGGCGACAACCAGAATCAGCCCGAGGTTCCCCACTTCGCTGGGCAGTGAGTGTGAGTCGGCGAGTACAGCCGATGCAGAGGGGGCCAAGCCGTGAAAAGCCGTGGCAGACAGTATCCCCCACACCATCGAACCGAGAACAATGGGTTGCTTGAACATCGACGCCAGACGGCCCAGGAGGGCACTCCCCACCACCGCCGATATCAGGACGGCAGCGGCGACCATCGTACCGTCAGTGGTTGCCGGTGTGGCGTCGCGCGGACAGCGTCACTACACCGACACCGAGGCCGACGGCTATCAGGCCCCAGCCGGCCACCTCGCCGAGGCCGAACACGAGCACAAGGCCCAGGGCGATGCACACCAGTGTGGCACCTGACATTATTCGTTCGAACGTCATTGCGACTCCTTCGATTCACATGCAGGACGACCCTCGAGTCTGAAGCAAAAGCGGTACTACACAGTTCGGACTTGTTGATCGATGACCGAACTGTGCAGTACCGCAGCGGATCAGCAGACGATTTTGACCGTCGTCGCCCCGGCCGTGAAACCGGCGATGCTGAGACCGATAGTGCTGATCGGGTCGCTGCTGGCGGGTGCCTCGGAGAGCGACGAAGCTGTCAGTTCGTCCGAGGAAGTGAAGCGGGTGAGATCGCCGAACAGGTCGTTCTTCATGTCGATGCCTTTCTTCTGCGTGTGAGGATTGTATCGGACTTTTCCGAACTTACGCTCAAATATGTTGTGAGGCAATAGATTTGAGAATATTATTCGAGCATGTCCGATTTCAGGTCGGCCAAGGCGGACAATGCCTGTTCGAACGGAACGCATACGCCGATACCTTCGCTTCCGGAGCTCGCGCTGATTCCGGAGACCGGTGCCACCACAGAGACGTTGTCGCGCAGCGACAGTCGTCGTACGTTGTCGCGATAGCCCTCGTTGAGGGCACCGCCCGGTGGCAGTGACGGGCAGACCACCACCGGGGCTCGCGTGCATTGGACTGCCAGCATCGCCGGGGAGTTTCCGAACCCGTGGGCAAGTCGGGCAACGAAGTCCATAGTCGCGGGATGAACGATCACGCCATCGGCCCAGTCCGCGAGCTCGACGTGTAACGCGTGATCGTATTCATCGAAAGCGTCGATCAGCGGTGCGCGTTGCGCGAGTGCGCCGAGTGCGACTCGGGTGAGGAACCGTTGGGCAGATTTGGTCAGTATTACTTGGACCTCGAAGCGTCCACCGTGTTGGGCCGCCGCCACTCGGTCCAGGGCGAGAGCAGCTTGAAAACCACCGGTGACCACGTAGAGAAGTCGTGACCGTCCGGTGCCGTCGCTGTTCACACTGTGCTCGCGATGACGTCGGCCATGGATTCCATGGCAGTCGGATCGCCCATGCTCGAGGCGAATTCGCGGTAGTGCGAGATCAGTCGGAATATTTCTGCTGAGTCGATGGCCTCGGCGTCGTATCCAATTTCGGTGGCGGCGGCGCGGATTTCGTTATGCGCCTCTCGGATTGCCTGGCCATTCTCGCCCAGAACTATGCTTCGAGCGTGCAACTCGCGAAGTTCTCCGAGGAGGCAGCCGACATCGTATTCCGCTGATGCGCTCGATCGCCAGGGTCCGCTCAGCACTTCGATGCCGGTGCCGACGGCGACCATGTTGCCAAGGCCGAACAGGCCGTGACAGGCCACTGGTCCGGCACATCGTGTGATGGCGTTCACCGCCCCCCGCGCCGTGGACCATTGCAAGTCGCTCAATCTGGACTGCAGGTCCGCCGAACCATGTCCCGCTGAGGCCAACCAGTTGACCGTCGCCGCGATCGGTGCCGGAGAATTCTCGGCGCCCGCACCGTGCAATTGCGCGACGAGGCGAACCGATCGAACAGCCGACACGATTGCAGGCACGTATTCGGCGATCATGCCGGCATCGTCCAGAACGACCGCCGCCACACTGTCGTACCCGGATGACACCCAGGTGGCCGCGTCGCTTGTTGCACTGTTGGGACCGATGAACCGGGCCGCGCCGGCTGCGTGGTTCGGAACTCGACCGGGGTGCCACGGGTCGCTGGATGCGGGACCGCGAATCTTCGACCACTGCCATCCGCCGGTGTCGTGAGTTGTGACGGACGTGGTGACGAAACTCGATCCGTATGTCGTCTCACTCATCGAAGTCCTCCTGGTGTTGTTCCAGGACTGCCCGCACTGCACCGCACGCCGCCGCAGTGCCGAAATAAGCCTGCATGCCGCTGGTGTTGAGAACCAACTCGTCGACTCCTGCCGATCGATAGGCTTTCAACAGTGAGGACAGTCGAGCGCTTTCCGCATCGAGCACGGCCGTCGATGCCGCCAACACCTCGGCGTTTCGCCGTCTGTCGTCACCCACGTCCAGACCGGCTCTACGCAGCATGTCGAGGTAATGCGGCATACCGAGATGCGGCGACTCGACCAGAACGTTTGCGGGAATCCCGTGTCCCGATTCATACAGCGGGTTGACCGCGACCAGCCGTGGCGTCGGCCGACCCAGTCGTTCAGCGCCACGCTTCATTGCCGGAACGACGACATCATGTAAGTACTTCGGCGGGCACAACCACGTCACTGCGAAATCGGCTGTTTCGCCTACCATTTCGGCCATTGCCGGCCGGAGCACCCCGACTCCGATTTCGATGCCTGGGAGGTGGGTTCCCCTGCTCTCGATCTGCATTCGCAAGCGGTCCGTATGCGCGCGGAACTCCTCGACATACAGGCGCGTGGCCTGAATCGGCTTCCGTATACGGTGCCCGAGCCAGCTTTCCTGATACTCGATCGAACCCGGTCCGACGCCGAAAGCTACCGGCTGTCGCGACATCTGAGCATGCGCAGTCACCTCGAGTGCAGCAGTGGACGCCGGCCGCATTCCCATCAGCGCGACGGAAAATCCGACCGCCGACGATCGACCGGCACCGGCAGCATAGGCGAACATCGACGCTGCTGATCCGAGATTGGCCTGCCCGGTCCACAGGGTGGTCTCGAAACCACTCGCCAACTCTGCGAAGGGGAGTAGGTCGGCTGGTGCGTCGGGCGCCCGTCCTACGATCAACGACAATTTCACCGGGACCTCCGTATCGTACGCAACGCTGGAGTCCACGAGGACTCCAGTAGTCGGTGAAGGTGCTGGTCGATATCGGCCAACCTGCGGAGCGGAACCCCTGCCGCGTAATAGGACGACGCCATCGACAGCAGGCCCCGTCCGGACGATGCTGCATAGTTGTGGCGCGTCGAAACGGTTGCGGCCGCGGCTGTCAGAGTTGGACGAGGCACCCCTCCCTCGAGGTCGGTACACACCGCTGTCATGTTGTCGACACAGTCTCGGACCTTGCTGTGTGCAACGCGTGCGTGGGCGAGGACAACGTGCCTACCTGCCCGAGACTCGACCCCGGACCACACCTCGTAGGCTATTCCTGTCTGCTCGCGCAGCTTGCCGATCAACAGGGAGTTACGCGTAGATCCGAGAAGAGCCGACACCAACTGTGTCTCAGGGAAATCGCTACCGATGAAGTCGGTGGCAACAGCCATGGTTACGACCGCGTTTGCGCCGTTCTCGACGTGCACCCACGGTTCGCAGGAGTCTCCGACGTGCGCGAAGACGGATCCACCCACGATATCGGTCACGGTGATTGTGGCGGTCGATTCGGTGATCACGTCGATCATTCGGTCGGTGTCGAATGCGCCACCCAGGCATACCAGGGGAACGAGATCCCGTCGTACCGTTGTCGTGGTACTGGTCGGCCTCAATTCCCGATACAGACTGGCTTCGGCCGAGCCAACGGCAAGAGTGGAGTGTATTGGCGGGAGTTGTTCTGTGACAGGTGGTCTCGTGGCAAACCGCGCGACGGCAGAACGCAGATTCGTCAGGCAATTACGCAAGGCCGATTCGCCTGCCTCGGGAGTGGCAGTGAACTCTGCGCACAAAGCGGTACGGTCGTCGTTGTAAGCGAGTGTGCCGGCGTGATGATTGCCGACGAAGGTCGTGGTATCGATCGAAACCGTTGCCGCGACCCATCGTGGAACCGGGAGCGAGACGGTTCCAAAACATATCTCCGATGCGAACGGGCTGAGAAGAGCCTGGCTGGAGTCAGTTTCGATGGACACTGCAGGCGCGCCGAGGAAATCAGTATCCGTGCGCATCGATACCGACCCAGTTGTTGTGCCGTGTGAGTAGCGTGTGGACGAACGCTTCGACGTCTGATGACGTCACGGATCGAACTGCGATCCTGAGCCGGTCGAGAGCGGTGTGGTCTCCGAATAACTGCTGACACCGTGCGAGCGCGCTTGCGTAGAACTCGTTGTCGTCGAGGGCTGTTCCGATCTGCACGGCCGACGCAACCGCGCTTCGTGCCGCACTCTCCGCGTCGATCGAGTGTGCGAACTCTTCGCAGACGAGGTGTGCTGTCGTTGCCAGCTGTTCGGCGTGCGTCCCGCCGGTGAAGCACAGAACGAACGTCTCGGGCCCGGCTGTCGTGGCGGTACCGAAGTACCCGACCGAGGCATCCAGAGCGACCAGCGAATGTCCGGCGGTTCGGGCGGCTACATTGCCGAACGTCGAAATCCATTGAGCAGTGACAACGGCGGTAGCGTACTCTTTCTGGTCTTCGATCATGGACGCGATCCTCACTCCGATCGCTACCGCGGCGTGGCGACCCGCGCGAACGAAGGGTGAGCACTTCTCGACCTGACCGTCGGGATCCGGTGGAATGGGTGCGCCCAGAGCGGCGGGAACTCCTTCGAGAATGTGAGATGCTTGTTCCAGCACGCAGCCGACTCTTTCGGGGCTGCACAGTACAGAGACCACCAGCCGGTCGGGCCGCCACGCGGTAACGAACGCATCCACGGTGTCACCTGGCGTGGGGAGGTTGTCGGGTCGGCCGTACCCGTCACTGCCGTGTGCGGTAGCCGGGTGCAGGGCGGCAGGCAGAATCCGCCAGGGAAATCCGCCGTAGGGCGTCGACTCCATGACGTTCAGCTCGTTGGTCACTGCCGCTGTCTCGGCCCGCACGTCGTCTTCGTCGATAATGCCGTGCACGCCGATCGTTTGCAGAGTGGACAGTGCGTTGCCGATGCGCGAAGCAGGCACGATCTGCGCGATGGTCATCGAGTCCCGAAAAGTGCGTCCATTGACCAGAGGATCGTCGGCCAACCTCGAAATCCCCCGTACGGCAAGATGCTCGAACAAATGTGACAAACCGGGATTACCAGAGTCTTGGTCGAACCCATGAGCAAAAGAAGTCGAAACCGCGGCCACTGTGGAACTTCGTATTTCGCCCGCGATGACTGTAATTCCATTGTCGAGTGTCCGCACGAGTGTCCGAGTGTGCATCGTGATTATCCGAACCTTTCGGCGGCGCTGTCGGAAATTTCCGTAGCCGTGCACTCCGGTAACGTCGAGAGTGCACGGCAGGCGAAAACTGACTCAGCAGTTGTACTTGAAGGTGAGTGCGGTATCGACGCCGCTCGTGACCGAGATGATCGAAATAGTTACTGCAGCAGACGACTCGATCGAAGCGGGTGCCGCCGAGGCGGCGGACGCCACCATGTCGGCTGGGGCGGTGTACGTGTCGATGGAATCGAAAAGAACGTTGGACATTGTTTTCTCCTCGTGTGAAGTATCTCCGAAACGAATTACTTACTTATGCTAACTTGCGTGCAGCTTTTTCGCAACGGCTGCATCGGATTCGATAATCGATCGCTGCGCTTTGGCCATGGTTTCCGAAATTTTCTCCATTCCCATCGGCTCGAAGTCGAGAATGTCCGGTAACCGGTTCACTCCCGCGATCAATGTAATGAATCCGATTTCACTTGTACGGGTCAAGTATTCGCCCTGAGCTTGTGCGCGCTGCATGTAATCTTCGCGCTTCCGGTGGGGATCGTAGAAGTATCGAACGTAGCCGAGTATGTCGTCGACCAATTGGCGATAGATCCGTTCGTACGCCTCGAAAGGAGCGGCCGCGGTGTTACCCGGCATCAGAGCTGCGTCGATACTTTTCGCGGCGAGCCACCCGGCCGATCCGGCAAGAAAGACTCCGGAGGAGAAGAGAGGGTCGACGAAAGCGGCCGCGTCGCCGGCCGCCATCCAACCGGGGCCGTGAAACCGATCCGATGTGTGCGACCAGTCGCGGGCCGTGCGTAATTGGGCATCGTCGAATCCTGCACGAGGCGGGACGGCGTGTTTGGTGACCGTCGAGCGCTCGATGGCATCGTGAAACACATCCGCAACGGTGCGTGTGCCGTCACTCATCGATCGGCGTAATTGGGATGCGGGCAAAACGTGTCCCACGCTTGCCCTGTTCTTTGCCAGCGGTATGGTCCACAGCCACCCGCCGTCGTTCATGGACTCGATCAGAATGTCGTTTTCCGACTCATCCGAGTACGGCGTGAAGTCGCCGTACCCCCATATCGCCACGTTGCGGAGATCTTCGTGAAACTCGACCTCGGCCCGCCCGCGGGTCACTACCCTTGCCTGCCCGCTGCAATCCAATACGACCGAGGCAGAGACGATGTGTTCGGCATCGTCGGCGCGATATCTCAGCCCCGTCACGACTCCGTCGGTTTCCGACACGGACGTCACCTTCGCTTGCTCCCGAACCACAGCACCATGATTGCGCGCGTTGTCCAACAGCAGGAGATCGAACTGCGCGCGATCGACGTGCCACGAGTGGGTGTAGCGGCTTGCCAATCCGAACGGCGTTCGCCACGGGCCGGGATCATGCCCCCAGATCAGGGATATCCCAAGTTTCTTCTGAAATCGGGCGTCCATATCGGCTTGGGTGATGCCTACTTCTTCGAGTATTGGAACGAACCCGGTAACGAATGATTCGCCGATGTGGTAGCGCGGGAAGCTTTCCGATTCGAGAACCAGTACGGATCGACCGCGATCGGCGAGAGAGGTAGCCGCTATGGAACCGGCTGGACCACCTCCGACGACGACCACGTCGAATGATTCGACCGACATGAGTTCAGTCCTTTCGCATTTCGTCGAGCCACGGAACAATAGGGGAAGAAAGATTGCGACTGAGGTCCGTTGGATCGATTCCACGGGCGGCGAGGCGCTCGACCAGGTATTCACTTTTCGGCTTCGCGGTCAGGGCGGAACCGGCCGCATGACTGATCAGCGCTTCCGCCACGGCAGTCGAGCGATGTTGTCCGAAGCTCATCGCAGTGGATCGAGGGTCGGGGTCGGCCGGCTCGAAGGCGTAGGAAATTCCTGGTCCCACGCGTGTGGTGAACGGTGAGTGACGATCGGACGTCGTATCGGACAACGCGATTGCCTCGACCACAGCCGGAATTGTGGGCCATGCTCGGCGTGGGAAGTAGATGACAAGAGAATCGTTTCTACCCAACAGTGGCGCGTCCGAGATCATCTTCATCTGCCACGGCACATCTTGCTCTCCGAGGAATCGAACCAGGGTCCGCCAGAGCCCGAGCGCGGCAACCGGATTGTCTACGGTGCAGTACAGCCGCACCAGCGTGCCGCGGCCGACGAAAGGACGGCGACTGCCGCGGACCAGAAAGAAGCCGGGCGATACCCGTGGTCTGCGGCCGTCGAGCCGAATCGACGCCCCGTCCCTTGTCTCTGTCACCGATCGCGCCGGAACGGCAATTCTCACTCCCTGATGCATCACGATCCACCGGTCGGCGTCCCGTCGATCCACGATGTCGACCGGCGTTACCGACACGAAGTCAGCTGCTGCAGAGGCGATGTCGTGCTCGAACGCGTTGCCTGAACCCCGCTTGACGAATTGGGCGGCTTTCGGATCCCGGCCCGCGTGCTCGCGCACATAGATACGGTCCGACAAACGGGCGATGAGCGCTCCACGCGTTCGAGCGTCTATCGTGTCGCCTGCGTATTGCGCAGAGGTGGATTCGAGATCGACGGAAATATCGTCGAGGAGGTCGGCCAGCAGACCGGATTTCGTGTCGGCGGTGGTGGTCATCGGATCAGTCCCTCGATTCCCAAACTGTGTGCGTGTGATTCTGGTTGCAAGACCAACGATCGGCCGATCCCCGCCGCGGCCCGCGCCACGGCCGAAACAGACGACATGGAACCGGCAAGCGCAATCATTCGGTCCCACAGATGCCAGCCGGCGAAGGCCGCGACGCGTTCCGGTAACGGCCTGCAGTGATCTGTGTTGGACGCATCGAGGTGGGTCACACGCCCTCGATACCCGTCGGTGAAGGCCCGGACCAGTGGCTTTGCGTTCTCGAATTGGGCCGCCGCTACCTCGCTGACCAGTTCTCGGGTGACGTTCGGGTCCTCGGATTCGCCGGCCAGCAGCGAAGGTACATCTGCGATCGCGTAGTACAGCCATTCGCCCACCATGGAACCGAGATCACGCGCTCGGTCACCGAGTTGGAGATCTTCTAGGTCCAGAATGTATGTGTCGTCATTCGAAAACAGGAACTGGTCGAACCGGAGGTCGCCGTGGATCGGTACGTCGCCGACCTCGTCCCGTAGCAGTGTGTCGATCGAACGCGCGAGTTCCATGTCTGCATGGAGTAATTGCCATACTGCAATTTCGGCGGCCGTGGCGCCGAGATATCGGTCGAGAGTGACCTCCGTGATCCCGATCAGACGCCACGTCGGGTGAGGATGGGGTGTCACCGAAGCGGGGGCGATGTTGTGAATTGCCGCGGTCAGCTCTCCGCACCGTCGGGCTTGATCGGTCGTCAACGCGCCCTTCTCGACGCTGAGCTCCAGCCCGGAGCGTGCTTCGACGATCTGCTCGAACACGATCAGAGAATTCTCTGGGTCCGTGGCAACGATGCGAGGAGTCGTGAAGCCCTCGGTACACAGAGATTCGGCAAGCACCGTTCGCTGAAACCGTTCGGCGTCGGTGTCGCCGAGGAAGCGTTTGGCGAACAATCGATCGCCGAGACTGGTGGTACCGGCGAGGGTTTCGTTCCGTCCGTAGAAACTGTGTCTGTCCGACGCTTCCAGCACGCCTAGCCCGCGGTTGGACAACAGTGCCTCGAGGCCCGGAAACATCTCGGCCGGGGACAATCGGAAGGTCGTCACAATTGGTGTGCCTCTCTGCTTGGTGAGCGGTGAGCATCTGGCAGGAGCCGTAACGCGAGATCGTTACCGAGAGTAACTGATGCGACATACCATCCGCGCTGTTTGGTAAGTGAACTTTATGTGAACTAATTAGTTGAAGTATTGAGTTTGTCCATATTGACCAAATTTGTTCCTCTGCAAAATGTTTCGTAGAGCGGTGCATGGATACAGGGCTATGCAAGACGGACATCGCGTCCTACACTCGGCCGCAGACGATCGATTCTCGACGGCGTTGTAGCGAAGCAGTCGTCGATTCCATGCCTCGAAGAACTCGACGAGAGGAAACACGTGACTGTCAACCGACACGGGGGCGCGCTGACTGTGGATGGCGTCCACAAATCTTATGGAGTTGTCTCTGCACTCGTGGATATGACTTTCTCGGTCCAGCCCGGTGAGATCTTCGGCTTCGTCGGCAGTAACGGAGCAGGGAAGTCCACCACCATGAGGATCGTGCTCGGCGTGCAGTCGGCAGATGCCGGCCGCGTTCTCCTCGATGGTCGCGAACTGGACCACCGGTCGAGGCGGTCGATCGGATACATGCCGGAGGAGCGTGGGCTGTATCCCAAGATGGCAGTGGTGGAACAGCTTCGGTACCTTGCGAGATTGCACGGCGCGACGAGAGAGCGAGCGGCCGAAAACGCGGAGCGTTGGATTCGCCGGCTCGGTCTGCACGAACGTGCCGACGACAACGTCGGCGACCTCAGTCTGGGAAATCAGCAGCGCGCTCAACTCGCTGCGGCACTCGTTCACGATCCAACGGTTCTCGTTCTCGACGAGCCATTTTCGGGTCTGGACCCCATCGCGGTCGATGTGATGAGCGATGTCTTGAAAGAGCAAGCAGCCGAGGGAGTTCCGATCCTGTTCTCGAGTCACCAACTCGAACTGGTGGAGCGGTTGTGCGATCGAGTCGGCATCATCGCTGGGGGACGCATGCGTGCGCTGGGGTCAGTCGACGACCTGCGCTCGAGAGGAGCCAGCACGCTTCGCATCGACGGGAGAGGCGCGACAGGGTGGGCCGATGGACTGCCCGGTGTCGTCGACGCGGTGTACAGCCCTGGAACGGTGGAACTCTCGCTGTCGCCTGGTGCCGACGAGCAAGCAATCCTGCAAGCCGCACTCGAACTGGGCCCTGTCCATCGGTTTGCGCAGGAGAGACCGTCGTTGAGCACTCTGTTCAGAGAGGTTGTGGCGCAATGAAAGAACGAACCACCGAGACTCGCCTACGGGCGCGTGAGGCAGTGTCACTGATCGCTTCCCGGGAAATTCGCACGAGAGTGCGCGCCAAGTCGTTTCTTCTCAGCAACATTGTCTTGATCGCGGTCGTGGTCGGCGGGATTTCGGTGTGGTCGATTCTCGGTAGCGGTAGTGACGACACGCAGAGGGTTGGTCTCGTCGGAGTCGATCAGGTTGTCTCGCAGGCGATCTCCGATGAGGCCGGTGCCTCGGGCGCGCGAATCGAGATGGTGCAAATCCCCGATGAACCGAGTGCCCGCACGGCGACCGCGAGTGGGGACCTCGCCCTCGCGCTGGTACTTCGATCGGATGGCGACGGTTACACCGCCTACACGCCGGACACGGTGGACACTGCATTGGAAACGGTTGTTCGAGGTGCCGTTGCTACGCGCGCCGTCACCGAGGTGCTTGCCGAACGGAATATCGATTTCTCTCAGATTTCCAGCGAGGCCGCGGCGGATTCCGCACTTGCTGTAGTGCCGGCGAATCCTCCAGAACCGTACCGGGACCAGCGAATCGCTGTCGCGATGGTCGGCGTCATCGTGCTGTTGATGTCGATCATGTTGGGAGGCACCATGGTTGCGGCAGGAGTTGTCGAGGAGAAATCGTCACGGATCGTCGAACTGCTTCTCGCAGCGGTGCGTCCTCTACATCTTCTGTGGGGCAAAATTCTCGGCATCGGTCTCGTGGCATTCTTCGAAGTGATGGTGTTGGGGGTTCTGGCCACCGTCACTGCCTCTCTCACCGGACTCTTGGACGTACCGTCGGTTGCGATATCGATGATGCTTGCGTCGGTGGCGTGGTTTCTGCTCGGGTACTTGTTCTTCTCGACGCTGTACGCCGCCACAGGCGCGATGGTGTCGCGGCAGGAAGAGCTCGGTGCAGCCTCCATGCCGCTTGCGATCCTGTCGATGGCGACCCTTTACGTCGCGATCTTCGGTATCAACTCACTCGACTCGGGATTCGTGCGAGTGATGAGTTGGATCCCACCGTTCTCGGCGTCACTGATGCCGATCCGAATTGCGACCGGCGACACCGACGCTGTCCAAATCATCGGCACGTTCGTCATCATGATCGGCGCGTGCCTGGGGGTGTCCTGGATTGCTGCTCGGGTCTACCAGCGATCGATCCTGAAGACGGGAGCGCGGGTTACGTGGTCCGAGGCGCTGCGTTCCAAGCACTCCGAGGCCACATCAGTCGCCGCCGTGCAGCCGGACCCCACACGTTAGCTGCTCGGTCGACGGCCGAGCAACTTCTCCAGTGCATCGAGGACGGCTGGATCCTCGATGGTCGACGGCACGCCGTACTCCTCGCCGGCGACGATCTGGCGCATCGTCTTCCTCAGGATCTTGCCCGATCGGGTCTTCGGAAGCGCTCCGACGACCGTCACGTCGCGGAACGTCGCCAGCGCGCCTATTTGATCGCGCACCATGGCCACCAATTCGGTACGCAACTGCTCCTCGGTGATGTTCTCCCCGGCCTTGAGCACTACGTAACCGCTGGGGCGCTGGCCCTTGAGATCGTCATGGATCCCGATGACAGCGCATTCGGCCACGGCGGGGTGGCCGGCGAGCACCGCCTCCATCGACCCGGTCGACAGACGGTGGCCGGCGACATTGATGACGTCGTCGCTGCGCCCGAGTACGTAGACGTAGCCGTCGGCGTCGATGTAGCCGGAATCGCCGGTGAGGTAGTAGCCGGGGAACGTATCGAGATACGAACGCTGGAAACGTGATTCGTCGTTCCACAGACCTACCAGTGCTCCCGGCGGCAGTGGCAGCTGCACGACGATGTTGCCCTCGGTGCCTGCGTCCACCGGATTGCCCGACGCGTCGAGGATGCCCACCTGGAAGCCGGGTACCGGTACCGTCGGCGATCCGGGTTTGATCGGAAGTGGCTCCAGGCCCCGAAGATTGGCGCAGATCGCCCACCCGGTCTCGGTCTGCCACCAGTGGTCGACCACCGGTCGATCGAGCGTGCGCGAAATCCACTCGTAGGTATCGGGATCCAGGCGTTCTCCGGCGACGAACAGAGTTTCGAGCGAGGAGGTGTCGTATTTCTCGAGCTCGGCGGCGTGGGGATCGACCTTGCGGATCGCGCGCAGCGCAGTCGGTGCGGTGAACAGGGCGCGGACACCGTGATCCTGGATCACCCGCCAGAATGCGCCTGCATCTGGAGTGCCGACGGGCTTGCCCTCGTACAGAACCGTTGTGGCACCGGCGAAGAGCGGTGCGTAGACGATGTACGAATGTCCGACGACCCAGCCGACATCGGACGCCGTCCACATCACCTGGCCGGGCCCCACGTCGTAGATGTTGCGCATCGACCACGTCAACGCGACCGCATGGCCGCCGTTGTCGCGTACCACGCCCTTGGGCTTACCCGTTGTTCCCGAGGTATAGAGGATGTACAGCGGAGCGGTAGCCAGCACCGAAACCGGTTGTGCGGCGGTGGCGTCGGCGATGAGGGTGTCCCAGTCCAGCCAGTCGTGGTCGCCGGGAATTCCCTCTCGTGATTTCACGATCACCGACGGTGCGTCGGCGGTCGTCAGAGTGAGGGCGCGCTGCACCAGGGGAAGGTATTCGATGACGCGCCCCGGCTCGAATCCACCGCTCGCGGTGATCAGCAGCACTGGCTCGGCGTCGTCGATGCGCGCTGCGAGCTCCTTGGCCGCGAAGCCGCCGAAGACCACCGAGTGCACCGCACCGAGTCGCGCACACGCCAGCATCGCGACGACGGCCTCGGGAATCATCGGTAGGTAGATCACCACGCGGTCGCCCGGCCCTACGCCCTGCCCGCGGAGTACCCCGGCGAAGCGAGCGACCTGGTCGAGCAGTTCGGCGTAGGTGTAGCTGCGGGTGAGTCCGAGCATCGCCGAGTCGTAGATCAACGCGGTCCGGTCGCCGTGCCCGGCGTCGACGTGCCGGTCGAGGGCGTTGAAGCAGGTGTTCAGACGGGCCCCAGGAAACCACTGCGAGCCGTCGAACGCGCTGGTAGGCGGTGTATCCCAGTCGACTCCCGTTGCGGCATCGAGCCAGAATTGCTCGCGGTTGTCGATGCTGTCGTCGAAGGCCTGCCGATACTCACCACTCATGTGCCGAGCCTAGTTGGGCACGTCCTGCCGTTTCGAGTTATCGCCAACGGGGCGTGAACGTAGCGTCCGGAGCACTTCGCGGCCACCGTAGAACCCTGCGCTGGCCGCGAACATGCCCGCTACCAACAGCAACCATCGCATTGCGTACGGCTCCTGCGTCAGACCCGTGGCGGCCTCGTACGTCTCGCTTCCGTGCGAGAAGATCCCCGGTGCGAAGAGCAGCAGGCTCAGACCCGCACCGAGCGCAGGGATGCGAACCGCGTTGACGAACCTGCCCAGTCGAGCAACCAGAGTTCTGTCGAGCACGGCATACAGCGGAAACAGGATCGCATCGTGCACGACGGCGGCACCGACGAACCAGAGGCCGATGGACTGCCACCACACGTCGGTGTTCCACAGTGCTGGAAAGCCGATCGTCAGGACCACGACAACGGCCAGTGCGAGGCAGCAGGCCGTCACGGCCAGATGCAGCGGGCCGGCGCCGTAGCGCGCCCGAAACGTGCTCATGCGTTCTCCCCGAAGAATTCGATGGATTCGATCCACTTGGTGGCATGTACCCCGGGAATCGCCGGCATCATGATGCGAGCGGGATAACCGTGATCGAGAGACAGGTCCGCCCCGTTCACCCGAAGGGCGAGAAGCGAGTCGGGATGCATCATCTGGTGTCCCCCGAAGGTGACTCGGTTGAAGGACCCGACCGGCTCCAGGGAACGTACTTCACCGGTGTCGACGGCGTCGATGCCCGCGACTGCGGCGAGATCGCGCAGCCGAACACCGGTCCACGTCTGCACCGTCGACCAGCCTTCGACACAGGAAATCGGGAGTTCGACGGTGTGCATGGGCATCTGCTCGAGTTGGGCTCTACTGAGCACGACCTCGGTACTGCCGGCCCGCACGGTCAGCCGCCATGAATCTCCGGTCTGCGCATCGGTGACGCCGGCAGACTGTGCAGTCCGATTGATCTGAAAGTCGTTGGGTCCGTTGCCGTAGGACCGCCCGCGGGGGAGCAGGATCGCCGCATCGCGAAGAAAGCCGCCCGTCGTCTGTCCGGCGCTGAGGACGGCGACGAACAGTGCGCTGCCGCCGACGAGCGTGAGCGCTCCGCGTCGGCTGATCGTTGCTGGAGCGGGATCGGTTGTGGCCAAACCTGATTCGTCATCGGCGTCGGGTACCGTGTCGGCCACCTTGATGCGCATCAGTTCCAGGAACGGTCTGGTTCGCAGCGCCGTGACCATGGTCGGAAACTTCAGCACTACGTGGGCGAGGAATCCGGCGATGAACACCCAGGCACCCCAGTAGTGCGCGGTGTAGAAACTGAATCCGAAGACGTAGTCGTACTGAATGTTCAGCACACCGGTGATGATCTCGAAGAGGATGCCACCGACCAACGCCAGCAACGATATTCGCTCGAGAAGATGCGCGACACTGCGAATCGGGGGCATCTCGATCAATTTCGGGATCACCGACCACAGCTTGGCCAGCACGATCGGCACCATGACCAGTCCGAGCCCCACATGGAGGCCTTGGGTGAGCCGGTACAGCCAGGCGGGCTCCGTCGGCCAGTCGAACGACGGTATCCGTAGCCATCCGACGTCGCCCGGCATGGCTTGGCCGAATTGAGGACCGTAGGCGGCCCAGGAGATGAGACCGGTGATCGTGACGATCGGCAGCGCGACGAGCAGGACGGAGGCGAGGACCGACGTGAACCAGACGCCGCGGATCGGGCTACGGAACGTGGGAATTCGTTGCATTCTGGTTCCCGTCTCCACTTTTGTACCCAATAGTACAAACTGTGAGGTCGAGGTTAGCTCACTGGCGGTCCTTTCGCCAGGGTTCGTCCCGGCGTCAGTTCTCAGGTTGCGCGCCGACGCAACGCGGCAACTGCTGCGTCAAGCGTGTCGCGCAGCGGTTGCACATCGCCCGCGATGCGGGCGATCAGCATTCCGCCTTGCAGTGAGGCGATCAAGGTAGCGGCGGCGGCGGCCGGATCGGTCGCCACGTCGAGTTCGCCTCGGTCGATCATGCGATGAAGTCCCTGCTCGAGTGGTTGCTCCCAGCGTCGGAACGCGGCGTGCAGGGTGGGAACGAACGCCGCGTCGTTCTTGAGTTCAGCAGCGAGCGAACCGAGGGGGCACGAGAACGGCCCTCCAGGCTGCTCGTGATTGCGGACGATCTCGGCGGCCCATGCGTCGATGTCCTCGAGGCTGTCGATGTGAGCCAGTCGTGGCTGGGCGGCGAGAACGCGTTCGAGTTGACGTGCGATAACAGCTTCGACCAGGTCCGACTTATCGGAAAAGTAGTGATAGAGCTGCGATTTTCCGGTCTCGGACGCGGTGAGTACGTCGTCGAGAGTCGTCCCGGCAACGCCGTGGGTGTACATCATCGATGCTGCGGCGTCGACGATCGCAGCTCTGGTTCGTCTGCCCTTGGCCGTTCTCGGCAGCTCCTTGCTCACGGGTCCTCGGCTCCTCGGTCGATGCTGTGAACAGCGAGTTCCACGAACACTCGTCCGTTCGATTCGATGGTTCGACGGACTCGAAGGCCCGTGGTCACCGCCAGCGCGTACAGCGCGCTCGCGCCGACGCTGGCCCAAGTGAACCACTCGCCCACCGAGTCCTCGGTTTCCCATCGGACCATTCGGTTCCGATCGTCGACATCGGACGTGGACTCGACTTCGACGATGGCCGTCCCGCTCTCGTGCAGCAGTGCTCGAACCGTCGCCAGTAGCGCGGCAGGATCACCACCGATGCCGATGTTGCCGTCTGCGAGCAGTACGTGTGACCATTGGCCGGCGCTGGGGAGTGCCGAGAATATGTCCTGTTCCACAGCGAATCCACCCCGGTGATTCGTCATCTCCACAGCGACCGAGGATGTGTCGACTCCCAGAGCGGGAACGCCGGCGCGGGTGAGAGCTTCGGTCAAACGCCCTGGTCCACAGCCGAGGTCGAGGGTGGGGCCGCTGCAGAAGGCAATCGAGGCTTCGTCCGCCCGGATGTCTTCGACCGTCGAATGGGTTCCGCCCATCCAGCGCGCGATTGGAAGTTCGGTGCGGCGGCCGTCGTAGTCGGTGATCCACGAGGGCAGGCCGGCTCGGCCGCGGCGATAGACGTCGTCTGCAATCACCCGACTGAATGTACCAGTGAGTACAGTTTTGTGTACTGGTGCCGGTCTGCGTCAATATTCGATGCTGCGCCGTCAAGATTGCGTCAACACCTCTGTTCGACGGCACCGCGCGGCGCAAGACTGCTTCTCATGACTCTTCTGGACATGCTTCCGTCTCTCGGTTCCGCCTATGTTGCGCGGTGCGATCCATCGCTGTGGCCCGCCGATACGCACTGTGTGTGCGGCCGAATCACCGTCGACGGCGTTGCACTGGAGGATCTTGCCGATGCTCAGGGCACTCCGGTGCAGTGGGGCCGCATTCTGGTGACTCGGGTGCGCTCGGTCATCGCAGGCGAAGTGGGCGTCGATGCCGAGTTCGGTGACCTGCTGCAGGCCGTGGTGGTCAACCGACATTCGGTGGGTCCGGTGGTCAAGGTCGACGTGCACAGCCCAGGGCGCAGCTGTGTCAGTCCGGTGGAGCTACCCGCCGACCTGCGCGCGGGTGACGTGGTAGCGCTCGTGACCTCGCAGGTGCACGAAAACTCGTAGCGGGGGTCGGCGGGAGTGGAGCCTGCGGAACGACCTATTGGGGGCGCCCGCTCACATGCGGCGAAGCCGCTCATCCCAGCGTGCGGTAGCGACCGAGTCTGGACTGAGCGCGGGCGGCGGGATCGACGGTCGACAGCGCGTGCAGTTCGCGGGCGATGGCATCGGCGATGCGACCGGAGAACGCAGCCGGTTCGTCGGCGGCGTCGGGGAGTTCGGGAACGATGACGTCGACGATGCCGTCGCGCATTAGATCGATCGACCTGATGCCCTGTGCCTCGGCCATCTCTGCAGCGTGGACGGTATCGCGGTGCACGATGGCACTGGCACCCTCGGGCGGAAGTGGTGCGAGCCAGGCGTTCTGAGCGCACAGGACTCTATCGGCAGGCAGCAGCGCGAGTGCTCCGCCGCCGGTGCCCTGGCCGAGCAGCACCGAGACCGTGGGAGTGTCGACGGTGACCAGATCCGAAATGGAGCGTGCGATCTCGGGTGCCAGGCCGCCTTCCTCGGCTTCCTTGGACAGTGCTGCGCCGAACGTATCGATCACGAGCACCAGAGGGATACGTAGTTCCTCGGCCAGCCGCATTCCGCGCCGGGCCTCGCGCAATGCCGCCGGGCCCATTGTCGCGCTGGCCGAGCTGCTGCTCCGGTCGTTTCCGAACAACACGCAGGAGATACCGCGGATGCGGCACAGCGACAACAGAATCGAGGTATCGGCCTCGCCCTGCCCGGTACCACTGAGTGGAACCTGCTCGGTGGCAGCATGTTCGATCAGTTGACGAATTCCGGGGCGATCGGTGCGACGCGACGACTGCACCGAATGCCAGGCCGACCGCTCGATCATGGGTGCGGGACTGTCATCAGCGATATCGGTCCACGTCGGGGCGTCGACGATCACCCGCAGGGCTCGGGTGAGCAGATTTCTCAACTGATCGACCGGCACCACCCCGTCGATGACCCCGTGTTGGTAGAGGTTCTCGGCGGTCTGGACTCCGTTAGGAAAAGGCTTGTCGTACAACGCCTGATAGACGCGGGGGCCGAGGAAGCCGATGAGTGCTCCGGGTTCGGCGACGGTGACGTGGGCCAACGATCCCCAGGATGCGAACACCCCGCCGGTCGTGGGATTGCGGAGGTACACCAGGTATGGCAGATGTGCCATCTTGTGCGCGGTGACGGCAGCGGCGATCTTGACCATCTGCACGAACGCGAGTGTGCCCTCCTGCATCCGTGTTCCACCGGACGTGGGGGAGGCGATCAGCGGCAACCGTTCGGCGGTGGCGCGTTCGACAGCGGAGGTGATGCGCTCGGCCGCCGCAACGCCGATGGACCCGGCGAGAAAGGCGAACTCGCAGGCGATGATCACCACGCGTCGACCCTCGATGGTGCCCTCGCCCGTCGACACCGATTCGTCGACGCCACTCTTCTCGCGAGCCTTGGCCAGGTCCCTCAGATAGGACTCCCCAGGATGGACGTCCACGGGCGTGGAGTCCCACGACACGAACGATCCGCCGTCGAGAACGGAGTCGAGAATCTCGGCGGCGGATGTCCGTGGGCTCATATCGGGGAGCCTACGCAGCGAACCCTAGCGAGCAAACGCTTCCTTCCAGGAGACGGTCTTGCCGATTCGCAGAATGGAGCGCTGGTAGATCTTCGCTGCACCCATCGCCAGGATTGCGGTGGTGACGATCATCAGGACCGCCGATCCGACGATCTGCACCGGTGAGGTCACGCCGGCGGCGATGCGCAACGGCATCATGATCGCGGAGAACGGGGGGATCCAGCTCAATGTGTTCGCGAGTGTGCTTTCCGGATCGCTGACTGAGTAGAAGGCGGCGAAGAACATTGCCATGATCAGGATCAGGAGCGGCATTGTCGTCGAGTTCACGTCCTCCTGCCGCGAGACCATCGACCCGCCCGCCGCATAGAGCACCGCGAAGAAGGCAAAGCCCAGGATGAACCAGGCCAGCGTGGCAGCGAAGACACTGACCGCGGCGCCGGTGACGGTGAGTACGCCCGTGCCCAATCCTGCTCCCACACCGGCAATTCCGTACAGTGCGAGCTGCAGGATGCCGACCGCACCGATGCCGAGGATCTTGCCCCACAGCAGCTGCAGTGGGCGAACGGTGGAGAGCAGCAGTTCGACGACACGTGAGGACTTCTCTTCGACGACGCCCATCGCGACGTACATGCCGAAGCCGATGATCTGGGCGTAGAGCAGGAATACTGCCGACAGGGCCAGAGCGGTCCGCTGACCGGCTTCGGGGTCCGGCGGATCGATCGCGTCGACAGTGACCGTCGCGGCATTCGCTGCGGCGGCGAGCACGTTCTGGTCTACGCCCTGTTGCGCCAGTGCAGTATTGGTCGCCTGCGTCGCGACACTGCCTTCGACGACTGCTCTCAAGGTCCCGGCCAGATCGGAGTCGGTGACTGCCGTGTACGCGCCCGCAGTGCCGTCCGGGACCAACGCCACATCGAGATCTCCCGATTCGACGCCGCTCCGTGCGGCCGCGGCGTCGGCGATCTCGCGAACTTCGACCGGAGAACCGACGGCGTCGCCGGTTGCTTCCACTACGGCCGCGATGGACTGATTGCCCGCGATGCCGACGACGTCGCGCTCTTCGTCGCCGCTGCCGGAGAAGATCGAGAATGCGATGATTCCGCCGACGATGACGGCCAGAATGATGACGTTGCTGATGACGAAGCTCTTCTTCATCACCTGAACGGTGAACTCGCGCTTGGCGATCAGTGAGACCGCGCTGAAGGAATTCAGTTGTGAGCTCATGCCACTACCGCCTCTCGGAACAGGTCGCTCAGGGAAGGTTTCTGGATGGAGAATTCGTGTACCGGCCCGGTCGCGAGCGCGGCCCGCAGAACTGATTGATCGTCGGCTCCCGGTGCCAACCCCAGAACGGTGATGCCGTCGCTCTGGCCGAGGATGCTCACTCCGTCGATGCCCGACGCCCATCCGGGGGCAGCGTTCGGTGCGTGGACGTGCAGGTGCGAATCTCCCGATCCGCGTAGTTCGTCGACGGTGCCGACGGCTTTCATCGACCCGGCGGCGATGATGCCGACGCGGTCGCACAGGCGTTGCACCAGATCGAGCTGGTGGCTCGAGAACACCACCGGCACTCCGGCAGCGGCCTTTTCGCGCAGGACCTCGCTCATGACGTCGACGGCGATCGGGTCGAGGCCAGAGAACGGCTCGTCCAGCACGAGAACTGCGGGGTCGTGCACCAGTGCGGCGGCCAACTGCACGCGCTGCTGATTACCCAGGCTCAGCGCGTCGACGGTGTCGTTGACCCGCTCGTCGATGCCCAGACGTTCGGTCCAGCGAATCACCGCGGCCTTGGCGTCCTTGGACGACAAGCCGTGCAGCTCGGCCATGTACGCCAATTGCGGGCCGACCTTCATCTTCGGATACAGGCCACGTTCCTCGGGCATGTAGCCGATGGTGCGGCGAACGTCGAGGTCGACAGGCTTGCCGCCCAACAGAACCTGGCCGGAATCTGCAGACAGTACGCCCAATGCGATGCGCATCGTGGTGGTCTTGCCCGCGCCGTTGCTGCCGACGAAGCCGAACAGCTCGCCCGGCCGGACGTCGAAACTCAGGTTGTCCAGGGCGATCTTGTCGCCGTATCTCTTGGAGACGGAGTCGATCGTGAGGGTGCTCATGGTGCCCTTTCGGTCGTTACTGCTGGTCGAGATCTTCGAGTTCTGGATCGGGGGTGATCCAGGTGAGAATGACTGCGGGAGTAGAGATTCCGATCATCAGTGCCGCGGCGGTCCAGCCGCCGCCGGCGTAGGCGAGACGAGGGAGGTCAGGAAAGGCGGTCGACAGGAAGATCAGCGCAAAGGCCGCGAGCAGGACCAACCCCTGTGTGACGGTGAGTCCGATGGACCGAGCGTCGTTGCGCTGCTGTATCTCCCACTCGTCGAGTGCGCCCTTGGGTGCATCACTGTGGCGGCCGGACACCGTCTGTAGAGCTGTCCAGATCGGCAGGAAGATCACCACGGCCGGAATCCAGACGATGGCAGCCCACGGGAAGAACAGTGTCGAGATGCTGATGACAAGGAAGGTCAGGTCGGCGACAATCACGGCAACGGCGAGAATGCGGCGTCGATGCTGCGTCCGCCACTTCGGGAGCCAGTGTCTGGTGTTGGCGTCGTTCTCCAGGAATCGCCGCGTGCGATAGGCCTGGTAGCGGGTGAGGATGTCAGGTCGTTCGCTCATGATCTCAGCCGTCCTCGGGATCGTGATCGGGAGTGGTCCACGCGAGAAGCATTGCGGGAGTCGATCCCCCGGCGCTCAATGCCGTCAGCACCAGTGCGGCGCCCGATACACCGAGGTTCGTTTCGCTGAATACCGATCCGAAAAGTAGGTAGGCAGCAGCTGCGGTTCCGAGAATCCGAGTGATCGTCAGGCCGATCGATCGGGCCGCGTTGCGCTTTTGGATTTCGAGTTCGTCGAGTGCGTCTGCTGGGGCTTCGGCTTCCCTGGGGGACACGATCCCGAGGACGATGGCCGCGAAGGCGAATACGGCATAGCAGATCCCCCAGGAACCGATTCCCCACTTGAACACCGGGTCCGAAAGTGCGAAGCCGGCAGATGCAACGAGCAACACCATCAAGAAGATCACGAATTTTCGGCGTCGGGCCTGGGGTCGTAGTGACGGTAGCCAGTTGGCGTAGTGCTTGTCGCTGTCCAGGAACATTTGCGTGCGGGATTCCTGGTAGCGGGTGAATAAGCTGGGCTCGGGCTTGGTCATCGATCCTTCTCCTTTCGGAAGAGTTCGGCCGAGAGTGGTCCGAGTTCGGTGCGCGAGAACACTGCTTCGATCGGCAGATCGAAGACGTCGCAGATCCGCATCGCGAGGTCCAAGCTCGGGTAGTGGTCGCCTCGTTCGAGGGCACCCACCGTCTGGGGATTCACTTCGACGAGTTCGGCCAGTTGCGCGCGGCTCATCTTTCGTTCTGCCCGCAGAACACCCACCCTGTTGAAGATCGGGAGCGCGGTACCGCGCTTGATGGGGCTCATGACAATGAAGTGTTGTATAAACCCAACGATCTGTCAACGGGTAATAACGGACTGTTCGAGTCGGCTACGTTTCCTGTTGCTCCCGGGCGTCGGCGACGATGGCGCGCATCGTCGTCAGGAACTCGTCGATCGTCGCCCGCTGCTCGGGTGTGAAACGCGCCAGCTCGTCGACTGCACGGCCGATGACGGGGCCGAAGAACGTGGTGCCGAGTTCCGACGCATGAGCGGTCACGCGCAGCAGTACTCGCCGGCGATCGGATGGGTCCGCTTCGCGTGATACCAAGTCACGCTTGCTCATTCGATCGACCAGGGCCGTGACCGATGCGGATTCCAGGCCCAGCTGGGTTCCTAGCCAGCCGGGCGTGGCGCGCGTTCCGGCTCGGTCCGCGTCGAGGAGGCAGATCAGCGCCCGGATATCCGTCGGGTGGAGCGCATGTCTCTGCGCGAACTCCGCGCCCAGAAGGTCGAGGTCGACGGTCAGTGCGCGTAGCTGATGGACGGTAGAGGTGGGCTGTGTCATGTGCTGACCCCTCGGGAGATGCTGGACGCGAAGTCTCTTCATTGTCTACTATCTCGATCATCGAGAGATTAAGGGGCCGGAGATGTCGACAGTCGACGAGTTCTATGCCGCGTACGACCGAGTTCTGCAGAAGTGGCCGGTCGAGGTCGAGGTGATGAATGTGAACACCCCGCACGGGACCACGCGGGTCAACGCCTGCGGACCGGTTGATGGTCCGGCGTTGGTGCTGCTACCGGGCGCGGGAGCGACGTCGACCGTCTGGTTCGCCAATGTCGACGCGCTCGCACGGCACTATCGGGTGTACGCGGTGGACCTGATGGGCGACGTCGGTCGGAGCGTGCCCGGTGGGCAGGAGTGGAGCCTGCGGAACGACCCAGGTGACCGTGCCATCGACTCTGTCGAGGAGCTGTTGGGTTGGTTGTCGGCCGTCTTCGACGAGTTGAACCTGCCAACCGCGGCGCTCTGCGGCCACTCCTACGGCGCGATGATCGCTCTGGCATACGCGCTGCGTCACGAGAACCGCGTCGATGCGCTGACGCTACTCGATCCCAATTCCTGCTTCGGCTCCATGAGTCCGCGGTACCTGCTTCATGCCCTGCCGATACTGCTGTCTCCCAACGAGAAGCGGCAGCGTAGCTTCGTTCGATGGGAAACCGATGGCGCGCAGCTGGATTCGGATTGGCTCGACACACTTGCTCTGGGAGCCGCGCACGCCCCGACGACCAAGACCATCGTGCCGAAACGGCCGAAGCCTGCTGCCTTCGAGAACTTCGGTGTCGCGACCACAGTGGTGCTGGCAGGGAAGGGCAAGGTGCACAACGCCGCTCGCATCGAGGCGGCAGTCCGAACTGCACTGCCTGCAGCGAGAACCGTGATACTCGGCGGAGCCACACATCACACGTTGCCGATACATCCCGCAGCCGAGGTGAACGCGATTTTGCTGAGCTGACGTGAATCGGGTGCAGCTGACCGCGCTCACCGCGGTCAGCTGCACTCGATTTAGATCACCGCGACTACAACTCCGACAGCTGTCCGTCGGCCATCGTCCAGTGACGAGTGCTGCGAACGGTGTCGAGCATTCTGCGGTCGTGGGTCACCAGCAACAACGTTCCCTCGAAGTTCTCCATCGCGCGTTCGAGTTGCTCGATGGCGGGCAGGTCGAGGTGGTTGGTCGGCTCGTCCAACACCAGCAGATTTACGCCACGGGCCTGCAGTAGAGCGAGTGCGGCGCGGGTTCGCTCACCGGGCGAGAGCGACGATGCGGGCCGCAGTGCATCGTCGCCGCGCAGTCCGAACTTCGCCAACAGGGTGCGGACCTCGGCATCGGGCCACTCGGGAACTGCCGCGCTCAACGCGCCGGACACCGTCCCCTCGCCGACGAAATGCGTTCGCGCCTGGTCGATTTCACCGACGGCGACACCGGATCCCAGTGAGGCCGTGCCCTCGTCCGGGCTGAGCCTGCCCAGCAGTACCGACAGCAGCGTCGTCTTGCCGGAGCCGTTCGGGCCAGTGATCAGAATTCGATCACCCCACTCGATCTGCGTCGTCACCGGTCCGAACGTGAACCCGGATCGCTGCACGAGAGCACCGCCCAACACCGACACGACGGTGCCGCTGCGAGGAGCCGCCGCGATTTCCATTCGCAGTTCCCATTCCTTGCGGGGTTCCTCGACTACTTCGAGTCGCTCGATGCGGCGCTGTGTCTGACGAGCTTTGGCGGCCTGCTTCTCGGTCGACTCGGCGCGGGTCTTGCGAGCGATCTTGTCGTTGTCGGTGGCCTTCCGACGTGCATTGCGCACGCCCGACTCCATCCAGTTCCGCTGCATCTGCGCCCGAGACTCCAACGTCGACTTGGTGTCTGCGAACTCGTCGTACTTCTCCCGCGCATGCTGGCGCGCAATCTCGCGTTCCGCCAGATAGGACTGGTAGCTGCCGTCGTACACATCGATGCGACGCTGCGCTCGATCGAGCTCGACAACGCCTGTCACCGTCCGCGCCAGAAACTCGCGATCGTGACTGACGACGACTATCGCCGCCCGCGTCGCGACGACGAACTGCTCGAGTTGCTCGAGGCCTGCCAGATCGAGATCGTTGGTGGGCTCGTCGAGCAGAAGAATGTCGTAACGGGCGAGCAGAATCGCGGCGAGACCGGCGCGCGCAGCCTGCCCACCCGACAGGTCGGTCATGAGGGCGCTGCCGTCGACCTCGAGGCCCAGGTCCGCCAGCACCTTCGCCGTTCGCTCCGCCAGATCCGCGCCGCCGAGCGCCAGCCACTTCTCCAGTGCCGGGGTGTAGAGGTCCTCGTCACTCGAACCAAGAGCCTCGGCGGCCTCGTTCATCGTGGATTCGGCCGCCGTGACTCCAGTCCGCCGACCGAGAAAGTCCAGCACCGTTTCCCCGGCGATCCGTTCGGGCTCCTGCGCCAGATAGCCGACGGTCGCGTCGGGTGGGCTCGTGTAGATCTCACCCTCGTGATCGGCCGTCCCCACTCCGGCGAGCAGCGTCAACAACGTCGACTTGCCCGCGCCGTTCGCGCCGACGAGCCCGATCACATCGCCCTCGGTCACCGTCAGGTCGAGGCCGGAGAACAGAGTCCGATCGCCGTGAAAAGCGGCGAGATCGTCGATGCGCAAGGTGGCAGTCACACCCGAAACCATAGGGGGCGGGAACAACACCACCCCACCCACCGTTGCCATTCGTATGACGTATTCAGCCGAGACCAGTACTGTCCCGACCATCGTGCTCAACGACGGCACGTCCATCCCCCAGCTCGGGTTCGGTGTATGGCAGGTTCCCGACGACGGTGCCCAGGCCGCAGTGGCCGAGGCGCTGAAGGTCGGGTACCGCAGCATCGACACCGCCAAGGTGTACGAGAACGAGGCCGGCACCGGCAAGGCGATCGCGGAGTCCGGCATTGCCCGCGACGAGCTGTTCATCACCACCAAGTTGTGGAACGACGATCAGGGCTACGACTCCACCCTGCAGGCGTTCGACGCGAGCATGGATCGCCTCGGACTCGAATACCTCGACCTGTACCTCATTCACTGGCAGCAGCTCGATCGCGACAAGTACATCGATACCTTCAAGGCTTTCCAGAAGCTCAAGGCCGATGGCCGCATCGGTTCGATCGGCGTCTCCAACTTCACCATTCCCACCCTCGAGAAGCTGATCGACGCGGTCGGCGAGACGCCGTCGGTCAACCAGATCGAGCTGCATCCGCGTCTGATTCAGGAAGAGCTGCGCGCTTTCCACACCTCGAAGGGCATCGCCACCGAGGCCTGGAGCCCGCTCGGCTCCGGCACCGTGCTGGACGATCCGGCCTTCACACCCATCGCCGAGGCGCACGGAGTCACTCCGGCGCAGGTGATCCTGCGCTGGCACATCCAGCTCGGCAACGTCGTGATCCCCAAGTCCGTCACCCCGGAGCGCATCGCGAGCAACTTCGACGTGTTCGGGTTCGAGCTCAGCAACGACGAAATTCAGCAGATCAATGCACTGGACTCCGCCGACGGCCGCACCGGCCCGGACCCGGACAAGTTCAGCAGCTGACCTGTCAGTTCCAGGCACGTCGGGGGCCTAGTCTGTACCCATGTCGGAACCGCTCGACGGCAAGACCGTTGCCCTCACCGCCGAGCGGCGCGCGGACGAATTGGCCACCATGCTCGAACGCCGCGGCGCGAACATCGTTCACGCCGCGGCGATTCACGTTCTGCCCCTGATCGACGACTCCGAGTTGAAGTCGGCCACGGAGGGCATAGTCGAGCTTCCACCGCAGATCGTCGTGATCAGTACCGGCATCGGTTTTCGGGGCTGGCTCGATGCGGCCGCCGACTGGGGTATGCGCGAAGACCTTCTGACCGCACTGGGGCACACGCGAATCATTGCCCGAGGTCCCAAGGCGCGCGGAGCAATTCGCGGCACGGGGCTTCGTGAAGAGTGGTCGCCGGCCACCGAGGCCTCGCAGGAAGTATCCGATCATCTTGCCGCCGAAGGTGTTTCCGGAGTGGACGTCGCGGTTCAGCTGCACGGGGTCATCACCGAGTGGGAACCGACGATTCACCTGAGCGACGCGTTGAGCGAGCTCGGCGCACATGTCCGACCGATCCCGGTGTACCGCTGGATCCGTCCCGTGGATCAGGCCCCGCTCATCGACTTGCTGGAGCAGATCATCGACCATCGGGTGGACGCGGTGACGTTCACCAGCGCCCCCGCCGTCGCGTCCCTGCTCTCGACCGCGAAGGACAACGGCCTGCTCGACGCGTTCCTGGACGCGCTTCGAGGCCCCGTCGCCGCGATCTGCGTGGGGCCGGTGACGTCGGCCCCGTTGGACGCGTTGGGCGTCCCGACCTCGATGCCGAGCCGGGCGCGATTGGGCGCGCTGGCGAAGTTCGTGACCGAGCAGCTCTCCTAGCCCAGCGTTTCGAGCAGCTCCGTCACCGCAGCTCGTCCGGCGCGGTTGGCTCCGATCGTGCTGGCGGACGGCCCGTAGCCGAGCAAGTGGACGCGATGGTTGGCTGCCACTCGAGTGGCGAGTCGGCCGTCCATGACGATTCCTCCACCGTGCCCGCGCAAGCGCAGAGGAGCCAGGTCGTCGAGTGCGCTGCGAAAACCGGTGGCCCACAGAATCACGTCCGCTTGTTGGCTCGATCCGTCGTCCCACACCACCGAATCTGCGGTGATCCGCGAGAACATCGGCTTGCGCTCGAGCGCGCCGCGCTGCCGTGCAGCGGCCAACGACGGCGTCAGCAGCAGCCCGGTCACCGACACGACCGAGCCGGGTGGCAGGCCCGCCCGCACCCGCTCTTCGACCATCGCCACGGCCGTGCGTCCGGCATTCTGATCGAACTCGCCGTCCCGGAACACCGGTGGTCGGCGCGTCACCCATGTTGTGGTCGTCACCTGGGAAATCTCGTCCAGGAGCTGGACGGCCGAGATCCCGCCGCCCACCACCACGACGTGCTTGCCGGCGAACTCGTCGGCCGTCCGGTAATCCTTCGTGTGCACTTGCCTGCCGGTGAACGTCTCGGCTCCGTCGTAATGCGGTACGAAGGGCCTCTCCCACGTTCCGGTGGCGTTGATCAATCCCTCGGCCATGACGACCGTCTCGCCGGCCTCGACCCGGAAGAGAGGTTCGCGATCGCACACGACGGTGACCGTGACGGGGCGTCGAACATGCAGTTCGAAGCGTTCCTCGTACTCGCGGTAGTAGCGGGGGACGGCGTCGGCGGCCGGAACAGACTCGGCCGGCTCGTCACCCAGCGTTTCGGCGAAGGTCATGCCGGGCAGGTCGTGTACCCCGTTGACGGTGCTCAGCGTCAGCGAAGGCCACCGGAATTGCCAGGCGCCGCCGGGGCCGGGGGCGCTGTCCAGCATCACGAAGCCTGCGCCTGCGTCCAGGCCCGCTCGGCGGAGGTGGTAGCCGGCCGAGAGTCCGGCCTGCCCCGCGCCGATGACGGCAACTCGAGTGTCGATCACGGCTACCAGTAGATCAGCCACCCAGTAGGTAAAACCGGTACTGGTCGGTAACCTCTGCACTCGTGATCGGACTCTCTCGTGACGGCGATGTCGTCACTCTCGAATTGCAGCGCCCGGATCGACGCAATGCGTTGAACACGGAGCTGTGTCTTGCGGTGCGCCACGGTGTGGAACAGGCCGAGCGTGAGGGGGCGCGGGTTCTCGTCATCACCGGTCAGGGCACCAGCTTCTGCGCGGGTGCGGATCTGACGGGGGATGCGTTTCCGGAATCGTTCGGGCAGATCCTCGAGGAGATGTTGATCGCCGTCGAGTCCGTGTCGATTCCGGTGGTCGCGGCGATCAACGGCCCGGCTGTGGGGGCAGGCACCCAGTTGGCGATCGCCTGCGATCTGCGTGTGGTCGCGCCTGACGCTTTTTTCGAGATTCCGTCGACGCGGCTGGGTATCGCGGTGAGCAACTGGACCATCCGGCGGTTGGCTGCGCTCGCAGGCGGGGGAGTTGCCCGCACGATTCTGCTCGGCGGGGAGCGGGTGTATGCCGAGCAGGCCTTCACCTGCGGGTTGGCGAACAAACTCGGTGACGTCGATGCGGCGATGAAGTGGGCCGAGTCGATCACCGAGCTCGCTCCGCTGTCTTTGCGTCATCTCAAGCTCGTGTTCAACGACGATGAGATACACGATGATCCGACGCCGGAGCAGCATGCGGCGTTCGAGGCCGCGTGGAGCAGTGAGGACATGAAGGAAGCGCGCCGCGCCCGATCCGAGAAGCGCGCACCGAAGTTCGTGGGCAGGTGATCTCCGGCGCGCCCGATGCGGGCGATACCGCATGGCTGCTGGCCAGCACCGCGCTGGTCTTGCTGATGACGCCCGGCCTGGCCTTCTTCTACGGCGGCATGGTGCGCTCGAAGAGTGTGCTCAACATGATGATGATGAGCCTGTCGGCCATCGCCGTGGTGTGGCTGTTGTGGTTGGCGTTCGGGTTCTCGATGGTGTTCGGCGACAACGTGATCGGCGGGTGGATCGGAAACCCGTTGCAGTACGCCGGTTTCGAGGGTCTGTTGGGCGGGGTGTACACCTCGGCCGGGGGAGCGGTGTCGATTCCGTTGGTGGGAACCGTTCCGGCACTGGTGTTCGCGGCGTTCCAAGCGGGGTTCGCCATGGTGACGGTGGCGTTGATTTCCGGTGCTGTCGCAGACCGGATGCGGTTCGTTCCATGGGTGCTGTTCGCGGCGTTGTGGTCCACTCTGGTGTATTTTCCGGTGGCGCACTGGGTGTTCTCGCTCGACGGGCTCACCAGTGAGTTCGGCGGATGGTTGACCAACAAGCTCGGCGCGATCGACTTCGCCGGCGGCACGGCCGTAGAGATCAACGCCGGAGTTGCCGGGCTGGTGCTCGCGCTCGTAGTCGGCAAGCGTCGTGGCTGGCCGCGAGATCCCATGCGCCCCCACAACCTTCCGGCGGTCATGCTCGGTGCCGGGTTGCTGTGGTTCGGCTGGTTCGGCTTCAACGCGGGATCGTCGTTGGCCGCGGACGGCGTCGCCGCAGTGGCCCTGGTGAACACTATGGGTGCTGGAGCGATGTCCATGGCGGCGTGGCTCGTCGTCGAGAAGTGGCGGGACGGTCACGCCACATCGTTCGGCGCAGCCTCGGGTGTCGTGGCCGGTCTGGTGGCCATCACACCGTCGTGCGCGGCGGTCACCCCGATAGGTGCCGCGGCAATCGGCATCGCGTCGGGTGCTCTGTGTGCTCTGGCCATCGGCCTCAAATACCGCTTCGGCTACGACGATTCACTCGACGTCGTCGGCGTGCATCTCGTCGGTGGCATCGTCGGCACGCTGATGATCGGGCTCGTGGCCAGTGCGCAGATGCCGGCGGGTGTGGACGGGCTGTTCTACGGCGGCGGCCTGCATCAGCTGGGGGTGCAGGCGATCGCGGTGGTGGCGGTGTTCGTCTACTGCGCGGTGGTCACCACCGGCATCGCGTTCGCGATCAAGGCGGTCATGGGCGTGCGCGCCGACGCGCAGCACGAAGCCGACGGCCTCGACGAGCACGAGCACGCCGAGTCCGCCTACGACTTCGGGGTGGGCCACGGAGGCAGCAACAAGCCTGGCCTTTTCGGTAAGTAGGGACAACCCGTACACGCCCTTTACGAACCGATCGGTCGCTGAAAGTCGTTCTGTCCCTTTCGGGTTGATGCGATCGATCGTTGTTCGGTTCGACCCCGTTCGTTCATCTTCGGTTCGCTCTACTCGCTTGTTGTGCCCATAGTTTTTCGCTGCTCGGTATCGAGAGATGGACACGACGAAAGACAGAGGAACATGAAGCTGACTCGATTCGCGGCAACGTCCGCATTGGTCATTGCAGCGATGACGACCGCCATGGGCACCGCCTACGCGGATCCGGCACCGGCTCCCGCCGCTGCCGTCGGGTGGAACGTCACCCAGGCCGGCAACCAGGTCCTCGTCGACACGACGGCCGGCACCCTGAGCAACGAAGACAACCACCTCGTGGTCCGTGACGCCAATGGCGCACTGGTCGACTCGGTTCCGCTGGCCATTGCCGCCGACGGATTCTCGCACCCCGTCGCCGCCGTGATCGACGGTAACCACGCCACCCTGACCGCTGATGTCTCGCCTGCCGCGGCAACCCCGCTCTCCACCACCCTCCCCGGCCTGCAGCAGGTCGACCTGCCCGCCGCAGTCGCGGGCGTCAAGGACAACCTCGCGCTGTCTGCTTCGGTCGGCGGATTCCTCGGCGCTGCAACCGGTCTCGTGGGCGGATGTGTCCTCGGAGCAATTGCGATGGGCGTAGTTTCGGCTCCGACGGTTGTGCTGTTCGGACCGGGAACCATTGCAGGCTGCATCGGTGGCGCGTTGCTTCTCGGCTCGACCGCGTCGCTCGCCGGCACCGCTGTGGGTGGCCTGTCCGCTATCGCCAGCAACGCCGCACCGTTCGTCCAGCTCCTCAACGCTCCGCCCGCAGTCAAGAAGTAACACCGCCTCGACAACAGTGCTGTGGCCCGCATCGGATATCCGGTGCGGGCCACAGTCGTCGAAAGGTACTAGCGTGCCAGAGCGAGATCCCCCACGTGAGCCCGTCGGGCTGCCGTGACGAGTTCGACGATGGCGTCCGCCACCTCGTGTGCTCGTTCGAGAATCACCATGTGTCCGGCCTGCGCGACGCGCACCAACCGCGCGTCGGGAAGGTGGGAGGCGAGGGTTTCCGAGTGTCGCATCGGCGTCATCAGATCGTCCGAGCCGCACAGCACCAGAGTGGGAATCGAGGCCAGTGCCGCCAGACCGGCCACTTCGTCGAGACCGCGGAACGCCCCGAGGAACGCTGCCATCGTCACGATCGACGTATCGCCGAGCATGGCCGTCGCCAGCGTGACCACCCGCGGGCTGACTTTGTGGGAGCCGCATCCCGCCGTCCTGACGATTGGGGCGCACACTCCGCGACTGAGCCTCTTGGCACCCGACATCAGTCGAGGGGCGCGTCGAACAGCTGCCTGAAACGCCGACACGGCCGGATGCGCGAGGCAACTGCCGAGCCCGTCGTCGGTGATCCCGCCCGCGGACGTTGCGATCAACCCGACCCCTACCAGGCGCGAGCCGATGGCGTCCGGGTACTGACGCGCGTAGGAGAGCGCCGTCATGCCGCCCATCGAGTGTCCGATCACGACGAACGGCCCCACCGGGACGACAGCGCGGATCACGTCGGCCAGGTCCTCACCGAGCTGATCGATGGTGCAGCTCTCCGGCGCGGCCGCACTCGATTCCCCATGACCGCGGTGGTCGTACATGACGATTCGGACGCCGTCTCCCCACGTGTGTTCCACCTGCCGGCGCAGGTCGGTCCACGACTGCATGCGCAGGCAGTGCCCGTGCACGAATACCGCGGTCAGAGGCGCATTTGGACATCCGAATTCACGAACCGCCAGCGCAGTGCCATCGCCGGTAGCGACGGTGCTGCGGCGCCCGACCTGATTGGCCTGCTCGCTGGTGTTCATGTGCGCTCCGCGGGTGTGAGGGTCACGTGCTGCGACTTCGGTTGTTGCCCGGTACTTCGCTCTCACGACACGCCGTGTTACTTGAATCACATTTACTTCGGATGTGGTAGCCGATGCGACCAAGCCGAGCGGGAATCTGCGCCGAAGCACTCATGAGCGTTCAGGTGAGGGCGCGCGTTGCCAGTGAGGAGATCGGCCATGGGCGTGGACAGGCTCGACGAGGTAGTACCGCAGGCCGTCGCGGGAGATAGAACCGCCCTCGAGCAGGTGCTCGTACTGATCCAGCCGCCGGTACGCAGATATTGCGCCGCCCGAATCGGCAATCTCGACGTCGCCGCCGACGATGTGGTGCAGGACGTATGCCTCGCCTTGGTCACCGCCATTCCCAAGTACCGCGACATGGGCAAGCCCTTCATGGCCTTCGTGTACGGAATAGCGGCTCACAAGTTGGCCGACGCCGCGCGTAAATCGGTACTTCGACAGACGTTTTCCATCGACGAAATGCCCGAAGAGCAGTCGCAGGATGCCGGGCCGGAGCAGCTCGCTCTCGGCGGCGAACTGCGCAGTCACGCGGAGGCTCTGATGGACACCCTGCCGACGAAGTATCGCAAGATCATTCTGATGCGAGTGGTGTGGGGTCTGACGGCACCGCAAACCGGTGCTGCCCTCGGAATGACGGCCGGAGCCGTGCGGGTGGCCCAGCATCGGGCTATGAACATGCTTCGTGCCGAACTGTCGAACTTCTCGCTGCTGGACGCCCGCGCGGCCGCCTGATACGGCGTCGACGGCGGGTCTCAGCAGCGAATGTCCGAAACGCCGGAATGAGTAACACCAGCTACATCAACGCAAGACACTCCGGCAACTTGGTGGTTCTACGTTACTGATCCATGACCGCCGTACAGCCTGCGCCGACAGACACCGCGCTGAAAGAGACGCTCGAGGACTACACGCTGCGCTTTGCGCCGCGTAGCTACCGTAAATGGGGAACCGGTGTTGTCGCGACGTCCGCGCTCGGCGGCATCGCGTATCTCGCGGACTTCGCCATCGGTGCCAACATCGGAATCTCCTACGGAACCGGCAACGCACTCTGGGGCATCCTGGTTTTCGCGGTCGTGATCTTCCTGACCGGGCTTCCGCTCGCATACTATGCTGCTCGATACAACATCGACCTCGACCTGATCACGCGGGGAAGCGGATTCGGCTACTACGGCTCGGTGGTCACCAACGTCATCTTCGCGACGTTCACCTTCATCTTCTTCGCGCTCGAGGGCTCGATCATGGCGCAGGGACTCGAACTGGGACTGAACATTCCGCTGCCCATCGGCTACGCGGTCTCCACGATCATGGTCATCCCGCTGGTCATCTACGGCATGAAAGCCCTTGCCAAGCTTCAGGTCTGGACCACTCCGCTGTGGCTGGTGCTGATGGTGCTGCCGTTCGTGTACCTGGTGGTCAGCAATCCCGACTCGGTCGGGCAGTTCATGGCCTACGGCGGAGCCGATGGCGAGGCAGGTAAGGGTGTCAACCTCGGCTCGGTGATGTTGGCTGCAGGCGTCTGCCTCTCGCTCATCGCCCAGATCGCCGAGCAGATCGACTACCTCCGGTTCATGCCGCCCAAGACACCGGAGAACAAGCGGCGCTGGTGGACCGCAGTCATACTCGCCGGACCGGGCTGGGTGATCTTCGGTGCACTCAAGCAGGTCGTCGGCCTCTTCCTCGCCGTGTACCTGATCGCCAACGTCGTCGACGGATCCACCATCGCCAACGAGCCGGTGCACCAGTTCCTGGAAATCTACGAGAACTTCATGCCCGGCTGGCTCGCCATGACGCTCGCGGTGATCCTGGTCGTCATCAGCCAGATCAAGATCAACGTCACCAACGCGTATTCCGGATCGCTGGCGTGGACCAACTCCTACACCCGCATCACCAAGACCTACCCGGGCCGCATGGTCTTCGTGCTCTTCAACCTCGCGATCGCGCTGGTCCTGATGGAAGCCAACATGTTCAGCTTCCTCAACAACATCCTCGGCTTCTACGCCAACTGCGGTATCGCATGGATTGCCGTCGTGGCCTCGGACATCGTGTTCAACAAGTACATCCTCAAGCTCTCACCCAAGGTGCCCGAGTTCCGACGCGGCATGCTCTACAACATCAACCCGGTCGGTTTCGGATCCATGGCGGCGTCGGCGATCCTATCGATTCTGGTGTTCTTCGGCGCATTCGGACCGGCCATCAAGCCGTACTCACCGATCGTGGCTCTCGTTCTCGCTCTGGTACTTCCGCCCATCCTGGCAGTGGCGACCAAGGGCAAGTACTACCTGCGACGCACCGATGACGGTATCGATATTCCGATGTTCGACGAGCACGGGAATCCGACCGACGTCACCCTGCTGTGCCACGTCAGCGGCATGGAGTTCGAGCGACCCGACATGATCGCGTCGAACGTGCCCGGGCCCAACGGAGAGAAGCAGTACATCAGTTCACTGTCGCTGAGCACCGACAAGACGGGGGAGCACATCCTGCCCCCGCAGTGAATCATCGTGTGAGTGGAACTTCGTAGCAGGCTACGAAGTTCCACTCACATGCGGCGAAGCCGCTCAGATGGTGCGCGTCAACCGATCAGCAAGCAAGCGAGAGAACTTCGCCGGATCCTTGAGCTCGGTGCCTTCGGCCAACAAGGCCGTCGCGTAGAGCAATTCGGCAGTCTCGGCGAGGTGCGGGTCATCGCTGCGATCCTCGCGGGCCTTCTTCAATCCCGTCACCAGATCATGGGTGGGGTTGAGTTCGAGGATCCGCTTGGAGGTCGGCACGAACTGGCCCGAGGCCTTGTACATCTTCTCGAGCTGCGGGGAGAAGCTGAATTCGTCGCCGACGACGCAGGCCGGTGACGTCGTCAGTCGCGTCGACAGACGTACCTCCTTCACGTCCTCGCCGAGGGTCTCGGTGAGCCAGGTCAGCAAGTCTGCGAATTCCTTGTCCTGCTCCTCCCGCTTGGCCTCGGACTCCTTCTTCTCCTCTTCCGTGTCGAGATCCACCTCGCCTTTGGCGATGGACTGGAACGACTTTCCGTCGAAGTCGGTGACGTTGCCGACCCACACCTCGTCGACAGAATCGGTGAGCAGCAGCACCTCGAGCCCGCGAGCCTTGAACGCCTCCATGTGCGGCGAGCTCTCGATCTGCTGACGCGATTCGCCCGTCATGTAGTAGATCTGCTGCTGGCCGTCCTTCATCCGGTCCACGTACTCGGCGAGAGTGGTGACGCCCTCCTCGGAGTTCGTGGACGCGAACGACGCGATGCCCAACAGGGTTTCGCGGTTGTCGTTGTCGGAGATCAGGCCCTCCTTGAGGACCGTGCCGAACTGCGACCACAAGGTCTTGTACTTGTCGGGCTGCTCGCTCTGCAGTTCCTTGACCGTCGAGAGCACCTTGCGCGTCAACCTGCGACGGATCGCGCGAATCTGCCGATCCTGCTGCAGGATTTCACGAGAGACGTTGAGCGAGAGGTCCGCTGCGTCGACGACACCCTTGACGAACCGCAGGTACTCGGGCAGCAGTTCCTGCGAGTCGTCCATGATGAACACGCGCTTGACGTACAAGTGCACGCCCGCCTTGCTCTCGCGCATGAACAGGTCGAACGGTGCCTGCGACGGAATGAACAGCAGCGCTTGGTATTCGAACGTGCCCTCGGCCTTGAACGGGATGACCTCGAGCGGCTCGTCCCAGGCATGGCTGACGTGCTTGTAGAACTCCTTGTACTCCTCCTCGGACACCTCGTCCTTGGAGCGAGTCCACAGCGCCTTCTGCGAGTTGATCGTCTCCGTCTCGATCGTGACGGTGTCCTCGCCGCCTTCCTCTTCACTCTTGACGCGCTTCTCGACGTCGATGCGAATGGGCCAGGCGATGAAGTCGGAGTACTTCTTGACCAGTTCCTTGATCTTGCGTTCGGACGCGTAGTCGTGGAGGTGGTCTTCCTCGTCGGCGGGCTTGAGCGCCAGCGTCACCGAGGAGCCCTGCGGCGCGTCGTCGACGTCGGTGATCTCGTAGGTGCCCTCGCCGGTGGACTCCCACTTGGTGGCAGTGCTCTCGCCGGCCTTGCGGGTGAGCAGCGTGACCTTCTCGGCCACCATGAACGTGGAGTAGAAGCCGATGCCGAACTGGCCGATCAGTTCCTCGGAAGCAGCTGCATCCTTGGCTTCCTTGAGCTTCTTGCGCACCTCGGCGGTGCCGGACTTCGCCAGCGTGCCGATCAGGTCGATGACCTCCGCGCGCGACATGCCGATGCCGTTGTCGCGGATGGTGAGGGTGCGGGCCGCGGAGTCGATGTCGATCTCGATGTGCAGATCCGAGACGTCGACGTCCAGGTCCTTGTTGCGGTACGACTCCAGGCGCAGCTTGTCCAGCGCGTCCGAGGAGTTCGAGATCAGTTCACGGAGAAAGCTGTCCTTGTTGGAGTAGATGGAGTGCACCATCAGATCCAGGAGCTGACGCGTCTCCGCCTGGAATTCGAGCTGTTCGGTACTCAATGTCTCCCCTTCTAGCAGCAAAACCGACGCGAGCATTCTAGGGCAAGGCTACGGGTGAGCTGCGAAGACGTCGGCGCCGCCTACTGTGGTGACGTGACGAAGACGAAGTTCGTACTGGGAGCCACGGCAGCGATCAGCGGGGCATGGTTGGCGCGTGCGCTGTGGGGTCTGCCGTCGGCCATCGGTGCCCGACGGGCGCAGATCACTCCTTACGCGGCCGGGTCTCCGCGGTATCGCGATCGCCGGTTCCACAACTCCGACCCCAGTTCCAGCTACGTGCCGGGGCGCGGCGAGAAGGGGCAGCAGAACATGCTCGTCTCGCTCGTCACCGACCGCGGCAAGGGCAGGCCCCAACGCCCGATTCCGTTGGCACCGCCGATCGCTCCCGTGGATGCGGGTGAGCTTGCGGTCACCTGGTACGGACATTCGAGTGTGCTCATCGAGGTCGACGGCTATCGCGTTCTCGCCGATCCGGTGTGGAGCAATCGCGTCTCCCCGTCCTCGGTGGTGGGGCCGGCGCGGTTGCATCCGACGCCGGTCGAGTTGAGAGATCTGCCGACGGTCGACGCCATCGTGATCTCCCACGACCATTACGACCATCTCGACAAGGCGACCGTGCAGAAGCTGGCCGCCGCGCAGTCGGCCCCGTTCGTGGTGCCGCTGGGAATCGGGGCGCATCTGCGCAAGTGGCGGGTGCCCGAAGATCGCATCATCGAATTGGACTGGGACGAGCAGACGAGCATCGGCGGCCTCACCGTCACCTGCACCGAAGCTCGGCACTTCTCGGGCCGCGGTCTGACCCGGGACTCGACGCAGTGGGCGTCCTGGGCCTTCGCCGGTCCGATTCGTCGGGTCTTCTTCGGTGGCGACACCGGCTACACACCGAAGTTCGCGGAGATCGGCAGCAACTACGGACCGTTCGATCTGACGCTGCTTCCCGTCGGGGCCTACGACGTGCGGTGGCCCGACATCCACATGAACCCCGAGGAAGCGGTCACGGCGCACATCGATCTGACGGCGTCGGGCATCTTCGTGCCTATTCACTGGGCGACGTTCAACCTGGCTTTTCACCCGTGGTCCGAGCCGATCGTGCGCCTGCACGCCGCCGCGCAGGACGTCGGAGTGCAGGTGGCGGTGCCGATGCCGGGCCAGCGAATAGACGGCACGCGAACCCTGCACGACGATCGTTGGTGGGCTCGGCTGGGCTGACCGAACCCCATTAAGCTGCACGCATGTCTATCGACGCCGATGCGCAGCGTGATTCCGGGCTGACCCAGGCGGATGTCGCCAGGCTCAGGGCCGAGGGCAAGTCCAACGATGTGCCGGCGCGGGCCAGTCGGTCTGTCCGCGACATCGTCCGTGGCAACGTGTTCACCCGCATCAACGCGATTCTCGGTGTGCTGTTGATCATCGTGCTCTCGACGGGTTCGGTGATCGACGGAATGTTCGGGCTGTTGATCGTCGCGAACAGCGGCATCGGCATCATTCAGGAGATTCGCGCCAAGCGCACGCTGGATCGGCTGGCGATCGTCGGTCAGAACAAGCCTCAGGTGCGACGCGACGGTGTCTCGCAACAGATTCCGCCCGACGAGGTCGTTCTCGGCGACGTCGTCGAACTGGGGCCCGGTGATCAGATCGTCGTCGACGGCGAGGTGATCGAGACCGCGAGCCTCGAGATCGACGAGTCGCTGCTCACCGGTGAAGCTGACGCGGTGCACAAACTTCAGGCAGCGCAAGTACTTTCGGGCAGCTTTGTGGTCGCGGGCAGCGGTGCGTATCGCGCGACGAAGGTGGGGCGCGATGCCTACGCGGCCAAGCTCGCCGAGGAGGCCAGCAAGTTCACCCTGGTCAAGTCCGAGCTGCGTAGCGGTATCGACAAGATCTTGAAGTTCATCACGTACCTGATGATTCCGGCCGGTGCGCTGATCATCTACAACCAATTGTTCTCCAGCGGGCAGGCTTTGAAGCCGGCCCTCAACGGCATGGTGGCCGCGCTCGTTCCGATGGTCCCCGAGGGCCTGGTACTGATGACCTCGATCGCGTTCGCGGTGGGTGTGATTCGGCTCGGTCAACGGCAATGCCTGGTGCAGGAGCTGCCGGCGATCGAAGGACTCGCCCGTGTCGACGTGGTGTGTGCCGACAAGACCGGCACCCTGACCGAGAACGGTATGCGTCTGTCCGAGTTGGTGCTCATCGATGAGCACGACTCCGATTCCGTCTCAGCAGCTCTCGCGTCTCTGGCGAACAACGATCCGCGGCCCAATGCCAGTGTGCAGGCCGTGGGCGAGGCGTATCCGGACGCTCCCGGGTGGACGCAGACGGCCGTCGCCCCGTTCTCCTCGGCCAAGAAGTGGAGTGGGCTGTCGTACGGCGAGCACGGAAACTGGCTCCTCGGTGCTCCGGACGTACTGCTCGACCCAGGCTCCGAGACGGCTCGACTCGCCGAATCCACAGGATCGAAAGGCCTGCGGGTATTGCTGCTCGCCAGCAGTGACATCCCGGTCGACGCCCCGGATGCACCCGGTGTCGTCACCCCGCGAGCGCTGGTGATTCTCGAGCAGAAGGTTCGCGAGGACGCCCGAGAGACGTTGGACTACTTCGCAAGTCAGCACGTACAGGTGAAGGTGATCTCCGGTGACAATGCCGTCTCGGTCGGTGCGGTCGCCGGATCACTCGGCCTACCCGGCGGCGACGCCCCGATCGACGCGCGAGAGCTGCCCGAGGACTCGGAGCAGTTGGCCGACGCTCTTGCGAGTTCCACCACGTTCGGCCGCGTCCGGCCCGATCAGAAGCGGGCGATGGTAGGCGCGTTGCAATCTCGTGGCCACACGGTCGCGATGACCGGCGACGGCGTCAACGACGTCCTCGCGCTCAAGGACGCCGATATCGGCGTCTCGATGGGTTCGGGAAGTGCGGCGACGCGAGCCGTCGCGCAGATCGTGTTGTTGGACAACAAGTTCGCCACTCTGCCCTACGTCGTGGGGGAGGGGCGACGCGTCATCGGCAACATCGAGCGAGTCTCCAACCTGTTCCTCACCAAGACCGTGTATTCGGTGCTGTTGGCGTTTCTCATCGGGCTCTCGGGCGTGCTGTCGCAGATCTTCCACTTCGAGCCGATTCCGTATCCGTTCCTACCGCGGCACGTGACGATCGCGGCGTGGTTCACCATCGGCATTCCGGCGTTCGTGCTCTCGCTTGCGCCCAACAACGAGCGAGCGCGCAGCGGGTTCGTCTCACGGGTGATGCGGCTGGCCGTCCCGTCCGGACTGATCGTCGGCTCGTGCACGTTCGTCTCCTACCTGCTGGTGTACGCGGGCCCGAACGCCACCGAGTTTCAGGTGACGCAGGCCAGCACGACCGCACTGATCACCCTGATCATGATCGCGCTGTGGGTGTTGGCCGTTGTCGCACGGCCCTACAACTGGTGGAAGATCCTGCTGCTCTCCGGATCGGTCGGCGGCTACCTGTTGCTGTTCGCAATCCCGTTCTGCCGTAGCTTCTTCAAACTCGACCCGTCCAACATCGGAGCCACCACCAGTGCACTGATCATCGGCGGAATCGGTATCGCGCTCGTCGAGGTCGCCCACCGGATCGGAACAACACTGCGCAACAGGCAGCACAAAACGTAAGCTGGCCAGTGTTCGGTTTCAACCCAGAAGGTAGGAGAGAGTCATGGGCTTCGCAGACAATCTGAAGGGCATCGTCGACAAGGGCAAGGACCTTGCGGCCGAGAACTCGGACAAGATCGACGACGTCGTAGAGAAGGCGGGGGACTTCATCGACAACAAGACCGGCGGCAAGTACTCCGACAAAATCGACAAGGTCCAGGAAGCAGCCAAGAAGGCAATTCTGGACAAGTAGGACCTATCGGTCGTCCGGAGCTCGTCGTTGCGGCCGTCGGTCGCGCCGTAGTGTGCGGCTGACGGCACAATCGTCTCGGTGGACGGACCGATTCTTCTTCTCGTAGTCATCTTCGCGATTGCCGTCGCCGGTTTCGCCAAGCGTCTGGACCTACAGGTCCCGCTCGTTCTGGTCACCGTCGGGTCCATCGCGTCCTTCGTTCCCGGCGTTCCGCATGTCAGTCTCTCGCCCCAGCTGATCCTCGGCGTGGTGCTTCCGCCGCTGCTCTACTCGGCCGCGCTCGACTTCTCGTTCGTCACCTTCCGGCGGAACCTCGGCCAGATTCTTCGGCTCGGACTGGTCATGGTGATCGTGACGACGGTCGCCGTGGGCTGGTTCGCGAATCTGCTGATTCCCGAACTGACGCTCGGTGCGGCCCTGGTGCTCGGTGCCGTTGTGGCCCCACCCGATGCGGTGTCTGCGATCTCCGTCGGCCGCAAGCTCGGCCTCCCCGCGAGAATGATGGCCATCCTGACCGGGGAGAGCCTGGTGAACGACGCGGCCGCGTTGACCCTGTTCACCCTGGCCGTGGCGTCGGTGACGGGTAGCCGCATCGAACTGGGTTCACCGGTGTTGTTCTTCGGATACGAGATCGTCGGGGGCGTTCTGGTCGGGCTGGTCCTGTCGCGCATCGTCCGGTTCATCCGCAAGCGCATCGCAGATTCGGCCCTCGAGACAGTGCTCGGTCTCGTGCTGCCGTTCGCGGCCTATCTGGCGGCGGAGGAAATTCACGCCTCCGGTGTCCTTGCCGTTGTCACCGCCGGCTTCGTGTTGGGCCGCATCACCGCAGACGTCTCGGTCACCACTCGGGTCCAGGAACGTCAGGTGTGGCCGACGCTGGATCTGCTCCTCGAGGCATTCGTGTTCGCCTACATGGGTTTACAGCTGAAATTCGTGATCGAGGAAGTGCAACGCGAGGGGTTGCCGGTCCATCATGTATTCGGGTATGCGCTGGTGGTGCTCGTAGTGGTCATGGCTGTCCGTCCTGCCTGGATTTTCGTCAATTCGGGTCGACACATGTTGTTTCGCAGACTGTTTCGGCGAAAGGCGCCACGCGAGACCGGTCTGAGCTGGCAGCAGAACCTGGTGCTCTCGTGGGCAGGTATGCGCGGAGTGGTGACGCTTGCCGCGGCCGCCGGTGTGCCGTTGACGACGGTGGTGGGGGACGAATTCCCCGGTCGCGCTGTGATTCAGGCCGTCGCATTCGTCGTCGCGGTCGGAACGTTGCTGCTGCAGGGCTTGACGCTTCCGCTGCTGATCCGCCGACTCGACGTCGCCGATCCACTCGAGCAGCAACGCACCGACAATCAGCGATTGCTTTCGCAGGCCATCGCCCGCACCGCCGCCGAGACCTACCTCGAGCGTGCTGCGAAGGACGGAATCGAGGGGGTCGACAGCGATCGGGTAAGCGAGGTGATCTCGCGTGTTCGCCGTTCGGTACGGGCACGGTTGGACGCGGACGAGACCGAGGATCGAGAGAAGCGAATCGCCGCGGCCGGAGCGCTGTTCGATACCCTGCGGCACAACGTGCTGGTCGCGCAGCGGGCGGCGCTGGTCGCCGCCCGGGACTCGGGGGAGTTGGACGACGAAGCTCTGCGCGCAGTGTTGAATGGTCTGGACGTGGAAGAGATTGCGGCCGAAGCCCGCATCGAACGACGCACGATGTAGACGAACGCAATGTAGGAGCGCAGAGACAGTGAGGTCGAGCGGGTTGGTGGCGGCCGCGGCACTGGCGTTCGCACTGTCCGCCTGCAGCGCGCCGGTGGTGCCACCCGAACCGTCCGTCCCGGCAGCGATTGCTGCGCCCGAGGGCTCCGAGCGCGGCGCTATCGTGTCGGCGATGCAGCTGGGCCAGGTCGACATCGGCGTCGCGTACCTCGGCGGGACGGCCTTCAAGATCGTCTACCGCACCACCGACGGGGTGAGCGGTGGCGGTACCGAGACGTCGGGAACGGTGTTCGTGCCCAGAGGTTCTGCGCCTGCGGGCGGCTGGCCGATCGTGTCGGTGGGGCACGGCACCACCGGCGTCACCGACGAATGCGCACCCTCGCTCTACCCGAATCTGTTGGGCACCGTCGGATTGGTGACGCCGTTCCTCGAGCGCGGCACCGTGGTGGTGGTGACCGACTACCAGGGGCTCGGCACACCAGGGGATCCGGCCTACCTCGACCGAGACGCCGCCGCCTACGACGTCATCGACGCGGTTCGAGCGGCCCGCAACGTGGTGCCCGACGTCGGCACCCGGTGGGGCGCGGTAGGTACTTCTCAAGGTGGACAAGCAGTCTGGGCCGCTGCCGAACGCAATGCCGACTACGGTGACGGCTTGCAGTTGGTGGGTGCCGCGGCGCTCTCTCCGGTGGCCGATGCCACTCGATTCTTCGCACCCGAGACCGAACAGACCTTGGCGCGCCAGTTGCTGGTGCCGTACCTCGTAGAGGGTCTGCACGCGGTGGAATCGAGCGTCGACCGCTCGGACTACATTCGCGGATCGTTCGCAGACAACGTGACTGCACTGACGGCGTGCAGCGATCTGCTCGGCTTCTCCAAAGCCGACGCCGGAGCCGTCATCGATCCGGCCGACGCACTCCCGGCCACGGACCAGGCGGCGAACCGAATGTCGGACTGGCTTGCATCGGTGGCGTTGCCGAAGTCTCGCACCGAGGTCCCTTTGTTGGTACTGATCGGCGAGCGGGACGACCTGATCGATCCGCAGTGGACGCGTGCCGCCGCGACGAAAGCCTGCGCGTTGGGCGACGACGTCGAGTTGCGCTCCGAACCGCAGCAGGGGCATGCCGATCTGGCGGCCAACGGCATCGGCGTCGACTGGCTCGTCGAACGATTCCTGAACGTACCGACTTCGAGTACGTGCGTGCCATGACGGCGGCCTTGGCCTGGCTGGCGGTGATCGTGGCGCTGATCGTCACGGTGATCGCAGTCATCAGCCTGCGTGGTCGACGTGATCTGACCACACCGGCCGAACGAGCCGTGCACTCCACCCTGCACACCGCATCGCTGGCGGCCAAGCCGCTGCGCGACGGTCTCGACGCCCGTTCTGCATCGGTCGCGGCGCCTCATCTGCGGGTACTGACCGGGGCGGACGCACTGGGTATCTGCGATCCCGACGGTTCCCTGCTGGCCTGGGACGGTCCGTGGGAGGAGCTGACACCGGCGTTCGTGGAGGCGGCGAATCGAGCCGTGGACGGGCAGCGGCGAGTGTTGGTGCGTCTGCCGCTCGGTTCGATCCACCCGGTGAAGGCGCTGGTGGCGCAGCCGCTGGTAGTCGACGATTCGCCGGTGGTCGGGGTGTTGGGTGCGGCCATGGTCGACGAGCCGGGACCGGGCGTGCTCGGTGCCATCGCCGAGGTCGCTCGCTACGCGTGTGGGCAGATCGAGCTCGCCGAACTCGATGCGTCGAGGGCTCGGTTGGACCGCGCCGAGGTGCGGGCGCTCCGGGCGCAGATCAGCCCGCACTTCATCTACAACGCACTGGGCACCATCGCGTCGTTCGTCCGTACCGATCCCGATCGGGCCCGGGAACTGGTGCTCGAGTTCGCCGATTTCACTCGATATTCGTTCCGCAATGCCGGCGAGTTCACCGTGCTCGCGGACGAACTTCGCAACATCGACCGGTACCTGACGCTCGAGCGTGCTCGCTTCGGTGATTCTTTGCAGGTCTCGTTGCAGGTCGCGCCCGAGGTGTTGGGGGTTGCGCTGCCGTTCCTCGCGCTGCAGCCGCTCGTCGAGAATGCCGTTCGGCACGGTCTGTCCGGCAAGGCCGACGGCGGCCGCGTGACGATCATCGCCGCCGACGAGGGCACCGACGCGGTGATCAGCATCGAGGACGACGGCGTGGGGATGGACCCCGAGGTGCTGCGGTCGGGCAGCCTGCACACCGAGGACGCGGCTCATGTCGGATTGGCGAACGTGGACGATCGGCTGCGGGCGGCCTTCGGAAACGACTACGGTCTCGTCGTGGACACCGCACCGGGCGCAGGCACCAAGGTGAGCATGCGCGTGCCGAAATTCAGGCCGGGTGTGCGGGCATGACGCAGGCCGAAACCACGGGCGGACGCGGATTGGTCGTGCTCGCGGTGGACGACGAGCGCCCCGCGTTGGACGAACTCGCCTTCCTGCTACGCGAGCAGGATGCCGTCGCCGAGGTGTTCACCGCGCAGGACGCGACCACCGCATTGCGGCAGCTCCAGCAGTCCTCCGCACAACCGGTTGTCGATGCCGTGTTTCTCGACATCAATATGCCCGGCCTCGACGGACTCGAGCTGGCCGGCATTCTGTCGGCGTTCGCGCGGCCACCCGCCGTCGTGTTCGTCACCGCCCACGACGATCGGGCCCTCGCCGCATACGATCTGGGTGCCGTGGACTATCTGCTCAAGCCACTGCGTGAGGATCGGCTCGCCGAGGCGGTTCGACGCGTCCTGGTTGCCCGCCGTCGACCGGTGCAGTCCGCCGACACCTCAGCCGACGAGGTCATTCCGGTCGAACTCGGCGGAACCACCACGTTGGTGCATCGGTCCTCGGTCGCATGGGTCGAGGCCGACGGTGACTACGCCAGATTGCATACCGGTACTGGCTCTCATCTCGTGCGGATACCGATCTCGGCACTCGAAAGTCGCTGGGCCGATTCGGGATTCCTACGGGTACACCGCTCCTATCTGGTCTCGCTGCGACTGGTGACGGGAATCCGTAGCGTCGGTTCGGGTCTGGTGGTGTGCGTGCGTGGAAGTGGTGATCTGGCCGCCTGCGAGTTGCCGGTGAGCCGCAGGCACGCCAGGGAGCTCAAGGACAGACTGGTCCGCGGGCCGCTGCAATCGTGGTCGTCGCGATGATCAGGGGTGCGCGGTGAGTCAACCGCATCGGCAGCGCGTCGTACTCTCGCAGCGTCGCGGCGCACGGATGGTGCGCACCCGCGTCGAAGTGCAGGAGCAAACCGAGGTGGGCGACGCTCTGGTTCGTAGTCTCGTTCGTGCCCAGCTGCTGCTGTCGGTGCGGTTGGCGGTGATGACGCTGTCGATACTGTTCGCAATCCCACTGTCGGTCGTGCTGCTCGAACGTTTCACCGATGTCGCGCTGCTGGGTATCGGGTTGCCGTGGTTGGTGCTGGGGGTGGCGATCTATCCGCTGCTCTTCGGGGTCGGCTGGGCGTACGTGCGCCGGGCCGAGCGCAACGAGACGGAGTTCGTCGGTCTGGTCGAGGACTAGGCGTCGGTGAACCAGTCCATTCCCGTCGCAACGGTGATCGCGCTGCTTCTGGCAGCTGCGGCCACCGTCGGCATCGGCGTCTACGGAGTTCGGTTGGCCCGGACCACGTCGGACTTTCTGGTGGCCTCACGTTCCGTCGGTCCGCGGTGGAACGCCGCGGCCATCAGCGGTGAATATCTTTCTGCTGCATCGTTTCTCGGTGTCGCCGGTCTCATAGCCAAATACGGTGCCGATGCGCTGTGGTATCCCGTGGGCTTCACCGCGGGCTACCTGGGTCTGCTGCTGTTCGTCGCCGCGCCCCTGCGCCGGAGTGGTGCGTACACGGTGCCGGATTTCGTCGAATTCCGGCTCGGTGCACCGTGGTTGCGGACCGTGGCCATGCTGGTGGTGGTGATCATCTGCGCGCTGTATCTGGTGCCGCAGTTCCAGGGCGCGGGCCTGACCTTGAACATCCTCCTCGGAGTACCGGGCTGGGTCGGGGCCCTGGCTGTAGGGCTCATCGTGATCGCCAACGTCGTCGGCGGCGGAATGCGCTCTATCACCTTCGTGCAGGCGTTCCAGTACTGGCTCAAGCTCACCGCGATCGCGATCCCGGCCTTGGTGTTGGCCGTGTACTTCTTCGCCGACGACCGTAGCGTCGGCAGCCCGGCCCCACCGACGGTGTCCGAGGAGACCGTGGTCGACATCACCACCGATGTTCTCGTACAGGTGGATTCGCCGATCGTCGTATCCGTGGCGGGCACCCTCGACGACGAGAGCGTCGACGGGCGGATCCGCATCGAGGCCGGTGAACACCGCCTCGGATCAGGCACTTCGCTCACCTTGGACGCAGGCTCGCCCGTCCCCGTGGTGGCGGGAGCGCCGACGACCGACCGGGCGTGGTCGATGCCCGGCGGGGGACTGGGCGGCGCGCATCCGCTGTATCAGGTGCATTCGCTGATTCTGGCCACGTTCCTCGGAACCCTCGGCCTGCCGCACGTGCTGGTGCGGTTCTACACCAACCCGGACGGCCGAGCCGCGCGACTCACCTCGTTGACCGTCCTTGCGTTGCTCGGCATGTTCTACCTGTTCCCGACGGTGCTCGGCGTCTTCGCTCGCCTGTACGTGCCGCAACTGCTCATCACCGGGGCATCGGACGCCGCGGTACTGCTGTTGCCCGGCTCGGTGCTGTCCGGAATTCCGGGGCAGCTGCTCGCCGCTCTCGTGGCCGCCGGCGCCATCGCAGCATTCCTGTCGACCTCGTCCGGTCTGCTGGTCAGCATCGCCGGAGTGTTGAGTACCGATGTGCTCTCGGGCAAAGTGCGAGACTTCCGCGTCGCCGCGATACTCGCCGGCGCTGTACCGCTTGCCCTGTCGATCGGCGTTGTCTCACTCGACCTTTCACGCACAGTCGGGCTCGTGTTCGCCGTTGCGGCGTCCACCCTGTGTCCACTGCTCGTACTCGGTATCTGGTGGCGCGGACTGACCGCAGCAGGAGCAGCAACCGGACTGCTCCTCGGCGGCGGGATCTCCCTCGTGGCCGCGTCGATCTCCGTCGTCACCCCCATCTCCGACGGCATCCTCGGCGGTTGGGCGGCAGCGATACTCGGCTACCCGGCCGCGGTCAGCGTTCCCGTCGCCTTCGCCGCGATGATCGTCGTCAGCCTCGCCACCCGAAAAACGGTGCCGTCGGACATCTCCCGCATCTTCGCCCGACTGCACCTGCCCGAGGGCCTCGACATGGGCAAAGACCGAGAGCGCGAACTGTAGGGCGCACCGCTCGGCCGCCATTCTCGACCGCTCGTCGCACACTCCCGCAGCCCACCGTGTGATCGACGCCACCTCCTGATTTTGTGACCTGACTCTCACTACTGTTCCGACTCAGCTAGAGCTCACATCTACTTCAGGAGTCCAAGGTGACCGCACCGGAAACCAATTCGCCACCGGACGCGCAAGCGTTCGTAGACATGCAGGCCAGTCCGGAGTTCCAGGAACTCCGACGTCGCCTGCGTAGCTTCGTGTTCCCGATGGCCGGGTTCTTCCTGGTCTGGTACGTCGTCTACGTGCTGCTGAGCACCTACGCCGTCGACTTCATGTCGACCAAGGTGTGGGGCAACATCAACGTCGGCCTGCTGCTCGGCCTCGGCCAGTTCGTCACGACGTTCGCCATCACCGGCATCTATGTGAAGTTCGCCAACCGTGAACTCGATCCTCGCGCCGCAGCCTTGCGCGCCGAGATGGAAGCCTCCCAGGGAGCCAAGTCGTGAACGTATTAGCCCAGGCCGCCGACACCACCGTCGGTGAACCGCTCGTCAACATCGCGATCTTCGGTGCGTTCGTCCTCATCACGATGGCCGTCGTCATTCGCGCATCGAAGAAGAACGCGACCTCCGCGGAGTTCTTCACCGCCGGTGGCGGATTCTCCGGACCGCAGAACGGCGTCGCCATCGCCGGTGACTACCTCTCTGCGGCAAGCTTTCTCGGTATCGCCGGTGCCATCGCCGTCTATGGCTACGACGGCTTCCTGTACTCCATCGGCTTCCTCGTCGCTTGGCTCGTCGCCCTGCTCCTGGTCGCCGAGTTGCTCAGGAACACCGGCAAATTCACCATGGCGGACGTGCTGAGCTTCCGGCTCAAGCAAGGCCCGGTTCGCACCGCGGCCGCGTTGTCCACCTTGACCGTCTCGCTGTTCTACCTGCTTGCACAGATGGCAGGTGCCGGCGGACTCGTCGCATTGCTGCTCGACATCTCCGACCGCACCGGGCAGTCCATCGTCATCGCCATCGTCGGTGTGCTGATGATCGCGTACGTGCTCATCGGCGGCATGAAGGGCACCACCTGGGTGCAGATCATCAAGGCCGTTCTGCTCATCGCCGGCGCCGCATTCATGACCGTTCTCGTGCTCGCCAAGTTCGGCCTGAACTTCTCCGAGCTGCTCGGTAGCGCACAGGCCATGGTGTCCTCGTCGGCAAGCGACGCCGTCGCAGCGCGCGACGTCATCGAGCCCGGTGCCCAGTACGGCGGCAGCGCCACCTCGAAGATCAACTTCCTCTCGCTCGGTATCGCACTCGTGCTCGGCACTGCGGGTCTGCCGCACGTGCTGATGCGCTTCTACACGGTGCCCACCGCCAAGGAAGCTCGTCGCAGCGTCGTGTGGGCCATCGCGCTCATCGGTGCGTTCTACCTGTTCACCCTCGTGCTCGGCTACGGTGCCGCAGCGATCGTCGGACCGGACCGCATCCTGGCCTCGGCCGGTGGTCAGAACTCCGCGGCCCCGCTGTTGGCGTTCGAGCTCGGCGGCGTCATTCTGCTCGGCGTCATCTCGGCGGTTGCCTTCGCGACCATCCTCGCCGTGGTCGCCGGCTTGACGATCACCGCGTCGGCGTCGTTCGCTCACGACATCTATGCGAGCGTCATCAAGAAGGGCAAGGTCGACGACAAGAAGCAGGTCAAGGTCTCGCGGATCACGGCCGTCGTCATCGGCATCCTGGCCATCGGCCTCGGCATCCTCGCCAACGGGCAGAACATCGCCTTCCTGGTGGCTCTCGCGTTCGCCGTCGCTGCGGCCGCGAACCTGCCGACCATCCTGTACTCGCTGTTCTGGCGTCGCTTCACCACCACCGGCGCACTGTTCAGCATGTACGGAGGCCTGATCTCGACGATCGTGCTGATCATCTTCTCCCCGGCCGTCTCCGGATCGCCGACGTCGATGGTTCCCGGCTCGGACTTCGCCTGGTTCCCGCTCTCCAACCCGGGCATCGTGTCGATCCCGCTGGCATTCATCCTCGGCATCGTCGGAACACTGATCTCGAAAGACACCGAGAACACCGACAAGCAGGCCGAAATGGAGGTTCGCTCCCTCACCGGCATCGGTGCGGAAAAGGCCAGCTCGCACTGATACACCCGCAGATCCGATCGAGAAGTGCCCGTGTGAGCAAGGCCTCACACGGGCACTTTTCGTTCAGCGGTTACCATCCCTGCTGTGGCCAAGCTGAAGGTTTCCCTCGACGTCCCACTGACCCCCGAGCAGACGTGGGCGCATGCGTCCGACCTGTCCGGATACGAGCAGTGGCTCTCCATCCACGAAGCGTGGCGCGGGGAGCTGCCCGAGCAGCTGGCCGTCGGCACCACTCTGGACTCCATCGCGAGCGTGAAGGGCATGCGCAACCGGGTTTCCTGGAAGATCGAGTCCTACGATCCGCCCAAGAAGCTCGAGCTCAAGGGCAATGGCAAGGGCGGGGTGAAGATCGGTCTGAACCTGACGGTGACACCGAAAGGCGACGGTTCCGAGATCACGATCGACGTCAACCTGGGCGGTGCGCCGCTGTTCGGTCCGATCGGTTCGGGCGTGGCCCGTGCACTCAAGGGCGACATCGAGAACTCGTTGAAGACGTTCGTCAAGATCTACGCCTGACGTAGTATCTGGCGAACCGAACGGCGGGGTGGATGATCTTCTCCCTCTCGCTCGCTACGGAGAGGTCATGTCATGCCCGGTAGACACAGTGCTTCGTCGTCCACGACGAGCAGTAGGGGAGTGGTGAAGTACGGCGTCATTGCCGCTGCCCTCCTCGTGGTGGTCGCAGGTGGCGTGGTCGTCGCACAGAAGGCCCTCGGTTCCGAATGCGGCGACCCCGCGTCCTACTCGCTGGCCGCGGACCCCGCGATCGCGCCGGTGCTGCAGAAGATCGTCGACGGCACGTCCGCCGAAGATCTGGATTGCGCTCGGATCGACGTGACCGCGAGCGAATCGGGTCAGGTCTCGGCCGCGGTGGCCAAGGGTGCCGATGCGCCCTCTCTCTGGATTCCGGATTCGTCGCTGTGGGTCGGCAAGACCGTCCGGTCCACCGCGTCGCTGATCGACCTCGCGAGTCAATCGGTGGCCAGTACCCCCGCTGTGCTCGCTGCCCGCAAGGACGAGGTGCCGTTCTTCGACACGTGGCTCACTGCCTTGAAACTCGAAGGCCTGCGTATCGGAAACCCGTTGACCAACACCATGTCCGACGCGGCGATCCTGGGCGCGGTGGCCGAGGCCGGATCGGACGAGAAAGCCCTCGACTCGGTCTCGGCGGCTCTCGTTCCCATCGCACAGGCTCAGGCTGCCACCCGCGGTGAGGCCGATCCGAACGCCCGTCTGGACGACGTGGTCGCCGACGGCGGAGTCGCGGTGGTCTCGGAGCAGACCTTCCTGCAGTACCAGACCGACAACGACGGAGATCTCGGCGCGACGGTACCGCCGACGGGCAGCGTCTTCCTGAACTTTCCGTTGGCCGTGACCGAGCCTGCGGACGACCGACACGAGGCCGCGAAGTCCGTCGGAACGGCTTTGGCGGCGGCCATCGAATCCGAGCAAGGCCAACAGGCGTTGTCCGAGGCCGGATTCCGCGGAGCGGACGATGCAGTGCTGGATTCCGACCGTGGGATCGGGGAGGTGACGCCCCTGACGATTGCCGATCAGCAGGCCGCCGAGTCGACCCTCAAGCAGTATCAGGTGTTGGCGCTTCCCTCGCGGGCATTGGTGATGGAAGACGTCTCCGGATCGATGAACTACAGCGCAGGTGCGAACACGCGCATCGCCATGACGGTGCAGGCCAGCGAGACCGGCAATCGCCTGTTCCCCGACAACGCGTCGATGGGATTGTGGGCATTTTCGATCGGACTCGGCGGCGGCAGCCAGGACTACAAAGAGCTGGCACCGATCCGGAAGATGGACGAGAAGGTCGGCAACACCAGTCAGCGCGAGGTGCTGCTGCAACAGACTCGAACCCTTCCATCTCTGGTCGGGGGCGGTACCGGCCTGTACGACACCACGTTGGCTGCGTTCCGCACCGTGCAGGAGGGTTACGACCCCAACGCGGTCAACAGCGTCATCATTCTCACCGACGGCACCAACGAGGATCCCGACAGCATCTCGCTCGACCAGCTGTTGTCGACTCTGCGTGCCGAGCAGGACCCGTCCAGGCCTGTCGTCATCGTCACCATCGGCATCACCGATGACGCCGATGCCGGTGTGCTGCAGCAAATTTCTGCAGCCACCGGCGGCTCGAGCTTCGTAGCGCGAAATCCGGCCGAGATCCCGAATGTCTTCGTCAATGCGCTGAAAAGCCGTTCTGGTCGCTAACGGCATCGACCCGAAACGTTGGCGACGACAACGAAATTCGCGAGAGTTCTGGGTAATTCGCGGGACCGTCGAAGGGAAATATTCGAATAGTCGACTTCGGGCACCTCTTTGCCGGCGCCGGGTCTAGCGTTCGAGATAGTTCGCAGCGGTCTTCAGACCACGACAGGTTATTGACACTCCCGGTCGTCCTCTCCTCACCAGCGAACTTCGCTCTCTTCTGACCGGAGGACACCCTGTGATTCCTGACACTCTCACCACTGCCCAGTACGACACCATCTACAACATCTTCTCGTTGGTCATTGCGTCGCAGCTCTTTGCAGCGTTGTTCATGATCGCCTGTCTTCCCAGAATTCTGCCCCGGTACAGGCAAGCCATGTGCGTTGCGGCAGTCGTGTGCGGCATCGCCGCGTACCACTACTTCCGAATCTTCAACTCGTTCAACAACTCTTTTCAGACCGACGCTGTCGGCGGACGCGGCAGCTACAGTCAAGTTGTCGGAGAGGGATTCAACGAGGGCTACCGATACGTCGACTGGCTGCTCACCGTGCCGTTGCTTCTCCTCGAGTTGGTCGCTGTACTGGCGCTCGCCCGCAAGCTTCAGGCCAGTCTGCTGCTGCGGCTCATCCCTGCCGCGGCGCTGATGATCGCACTCGGATATCCCGGAGAACTCAGCGGGGACAATGGAATTCGAAACCTCTTCGGAACGCTGTCGTCCATTCCCTTCGTCTACATTCTCTACGTGCTGTTCGTAGAGGTGACGAAGTCCCTCGACAATCAACCGGAACAGGTGCGCAAGTCGATCAGTCAGCTCAGGCTTCTGCTGCTGATCACGTGGGGTGTGTACCCGATTGCATACCTGTTGCCGCAGTTGGGAATCGACGGTGCTGCGGCCTGGACCGGCAAGCAGATCGGTTACTCGATAGCCGATATTCTCGCGAAGGCTCTCTACGGTCTGATCATCTACCGAATTGCGCGGATCAAGTCCTTCGCCGACGATCCGACCTTCGCCGCGAGTGAACTCTCCAAGAGCGAAGCCATGGAGCTGGACCCGAGGCGCGACGAGGATCGACCGATTCCGAGTGGCGCGGCCTGACATCTCGCAGTCAGTAGCGAGCCGACGCCCTGTGCGTCGGCTCGCTCTGTTCGTTGCCTGACGGCGGACGCGTCGTTCGTCCTCCGTCACCGGAGGTCGGGCTCGAGAACCCCTGACCCGCTATGGTGTGCACCACATGCAGCGAGGTGCTTCGCTGCGCGGGAGTTCGGGATCTCGTCATGTCTGCTGTGATGAGGATCGAAGGGGGAGCCAGCTATGTCAGGACGTCACAGCGGTAGTAGTCGCAGATTCGGGCCTATCTCGACTTTGGTGGTCGTCGCCCTCGCAGCAGTGGTTGTCGTGGTCGGCGGTTGGTTCGGCGTCCAGGCCGTCCGCGCATCCGGTGCGGATTCCTGTGATTCCCTCGACACCGTGTCGCTGGCAGTGGACAACTCCATCGCCGAGCCGGTACAGCAGATCGTCTCCCAGGCCGGCGAGGTCGATCGCGGGTGCGTGAACTTCGACATCCGCTCCGAACGTCCCACCGACACCGCGACGGAGATCGCGGGCACCGAGAACCGCCCGGACCTGTGGATCCCGGATTCGACGTTGTGGCTGCTCAAGACCCTCCGCTCGACCGGTGCTCTGCCCGAGTTGGCCAAGACCTCCGTCGCGAACACGTTGCCCGTCCTGGTCTCCACGTCCGATGCCGTGCCGGTTACCGACACCTGGCTCGGTCTGTTGCAACTTCCCGGGCAACGCATCGGAGATCCCCTCACCAGCAGTGCATCGAATGCGGCCATTCTCGGCGCACTTGCCGAATCCGAGGTCGCGATCTCGGACGCCAAGGCCGTGTCCGCAGCTCTGGTACCCATGGCGCAGGATTTCGGTCGGATTGCCGACGCTCCGCACGACACCCCGGATCTCGTGGCCCAGGTGGCCGCCGAGGGTGGGACCAGCGTGGCCACCGAGCAGGCGTTGATCAAGTACGAGGCAGACAACCCGAGTGCGTCGCTCACCGAGTCGGTTCCGCCGACCGGCAGCTACTTCCTCAACTATCCGTTGGCAGTGACCGCTCCGGCCGGGCCCGATTACGACCGCGTCAAGGAAGCCGGAGCGGCATTGGCATCGGTCCTGGCCACCCAGTCGGCCACCGACACGCTCGTCGCGGCCGGCTTCCGAACAGCGAGCGGTACCCCGCTGCCCGACGGCAAGGGAGTCGGATCCGTTGCGTCGCTGGAGATCAAGAACCCCCTGTCCATCGAGACGACACTGAGAGATTGGGCCGTACTCGCACTGCCGCTGCGCACTCTCGTCGTCGAGGACGTATCCGGTTCGATGGCCGCGAAATCGGGTGACTCGACTCGCATCGCGTTGACGGTGGACGCGTCCGTCGGCGCCAACTCGCTCTTCAGCGATCAGACAGAGATGGGGTTGTGGGCGTTTTCCATCGGACTCGGTGGTGGCCAGCAGGACTACCGTGAACTCGTGCCGATGGGCAAGGCCGACGGTACTTTTGACGGCAAATCGCAGCGAGATGCGATCCTCGATTCCATCCGAGGGTTGCCGGCTCTGGTCGGAGGCGGGACCGGGCTCTACGACACCACTCTGGCGGCGTTCCGACGGGTCAAGGAGGGCTACGACCCCAACTACGTCAACAGCGTCATCATCCTCACCGACGGAGCGAACGAGGACAACGGCAGCATTTCCCTCGACCAACTCCTCACCGCCCTGCAGAAGGAGCAGGATCCGGTGCGTCCCATCGTGATCATCACGGTCGGCGTCACCAGTGATGCAGATCCCGTTGCGCTGCAGCAGATTTCGGCGGTCACGGGCGGAACGAGCTACGTGGCCGAGGATCCGCGCGACATCCCCGATGTGTTCGTCAAGGCCCTGAACTCGCGCACCGAACGCTTGGCAGGCGAGTAGTCCAGCCTCACAGGAAGCTGATCGCGATCGCTGCGGCGCAGGCCACCGTCACCACGGCCAGCGTCACCGCGTCCGAGGCCTTGAAGCGAGAGTCGGTGGCGGTGATCATCCCGGTGCCGCCGCGAGCAGTGATGGCGGTACCCATCTCGTCGGCCCGTCGGATGGCCACCGACATGACCGTCGTGACGATGTCGACCAGCGAATTGTCGGAGGCACTGTTGACAACGGGCTTGGGGCGAAGGCGTCGGGCCGCGTTGAGGGTTCGCATCTCTTCGATCAACAGCGGAAGCGATCGCAGGCTCAACGCCACGGCGATCGCCCACTCGTCGACCGGCAGTTTCAGCTTCTTCAGCGGTGCGCCGAGTTTCGATACGGCCGGGGCGACGTCACTCATCGAGGTGGTCCAGCCGATCATCATCGATGCACCGAGCAGCACGAAGACGAAGAGCGTCGCACGCAGGTACACCAGCACTGCTGCGCCGCCGATCGGCAGATTGATCAAGGCTCCGACGCCGAACAATGCCCAGATCCACCACGGTGGACGTGGCAGTGCCGTGATCGGAACATGCGCAATGATCGCCGCGATCACCAACAGCCCGAACACGATTCCGAGCGCAGGCCACGTCGGTGCCACCACGAGAGTGACACTGAGGAGCAGGACGACGACGAGTTTGGTACCGGCCCACAGGCGATGGATCGGCGAGAATCGCGGGACCTGACGCAATACGACGGTGGTCACGAGGGCACACTCCCCAGGATCGAGTCGGAGACGATGTGGCCGTCGGACATCGTGATGGTGCGGCTGCAGACGGTGTCCATGCCGTCCACATCGTGTGAGATGACGACGATCGCGACGCCGCGTTCACGCAGTCCGGCGAGAACACCGATGATGTCGTCGCGGCCGGGTGGATCGAGGCCGGCCAAAGGCTCGTCGAGAACCAGCACGCGAGGCCGACGTGCGATGAGCCCGGCCAGCACGACGCGTCGCATCTGACCACCGCTGAGCGAATCGATCTCGCGAGCAGCCAAAGACCTGTCGAGGCCGACCGCATCCATGGCGGCCGAGACTGTGGCAGAACCTGTTTCGGGCCCGGCTGCCGCGGCGATGTCCTCGGAGACGGTGCGACGCTGCAACTGCAGGCGGGAATGCTGGAACGCCAGTCCGACGTCGCCCACCCGCGTGGTCATGGCCTTGCCGTCGAGCTGCGCGGTGCCCTTCGTCGGGCCGGTGAGTCCGGCCATGATCCAGGCGAGAGTGGACTTACCCGAGCCGTTTCCGCCGAGAACGAGGACCCCTTCACCACGCTTGACGGTGATGTCGATCCCGTTCAGTGCGGTCTGCGCCCAGGGAGTGCGCCGATTGTAGGTGTGCCGAACGTCGGCCACCTCGAGCAGGCGTTGGCTCGAATTATCATGCGATACAGCAGAATTTGCGGTATTCGGTTGCATCCATGCCGAGTCGTGCCGTACCTGATACCCCTCGTGCAGGTGCACGACGCGATCTGCGGCAACAGTTTCCGAGAGATGGTGGGTGACGAGCACGACCGACATGCCATGTCTGCGAGGTAGTTCGGCGAGGAGCGAGACCAGATGCTCGCGGCCGGCAGCGTCGATCATGGCGGTTGCCTCATCGGCAATGAGCAGGGCGGGACGGCGAGCCAGAGCCGCCGCCACGGCCAGGCGCTGCATCTCGCCGCCGGACAGGGATGCGGTGTCGCGGGCACCCATGCCGCCGAGACCCACCTCGTCGAGCAAGGCGTCGACGTCGGGACGGGAGTCGCCGGGCGGCAGTCCCCACACCACGTCGTCGGCGACGCGGGTCCCGAGGATCTGGCTCTCGGGTCGCTGCAGGACCATGGCGGTGCCACCGTACCGGCCGAGACCGGTTGCGCCGGGCCTGTTCACGGTGCCTTCCGACGGTTCCAGGCCGGCGAGGATCCTCGTCAGGGTCGATTTGCCGGAGCCGTTGTGACCGACGATCGTCACGAATTCACCCCGTTCGATGCGCAGAGCGACTCCGGTCAACGCAGCTGTGACGCTTCCCGGGTACCGATATCCGACCGAGGTGAGGGTGACCGGCAGCGGCCCGATCTCCTCGTCGTCGGTGCTCGAGACGAGAGCCTCGGGAGTGGGGATGGTGGAGAGACGGTCCAGGATGGCGGTGAGGATCAGCCAGGCGAACAGCGTTCCGCTGACGATCCCGAACGCGATCGAACCGCCCACCCACCACCACCAGTTGTCGAGCACGGCGGTGGAGCTGCTGCGGAGCACATCGGCGGCACCTTGCAGGGCCGACGTGCGCTCGAGCAACCTGGACACTCCCTCCAGGGTGTTGCGGAGGGTGTCGAGGAACAACGTGCGTAGCGGAACGAGAATGAGGAGCAGCAACACCGTCAAGGCTCCGAGCGCCGGCCCGACGACCATCGAGGTGACCAAGACGCCGAACAGTCCTTGCTTCTTGCGCTTCGCGCGCCCGACCAGGCCGCCCAACAGTGCGGCGCTGGCCACGGTGAGGGCTGTCTGAGTACCGGCAGCGACGAATCCGACGAGGGTGCCTGCTACCGCAGCGGTGACAAGCGCGCGCGTGCGATACCGAAGTGCGACCACCGACATCGGAATGGCCGCGACGACCTGAAGAATCGCTGCCATGGGCACGAGTACACCGATCACCGTCAACGCGACTGTGAAGCTGCTCATGACCGCGGCGGTCGCCAATTCCTGGGGACCGAGGGGCCTTGACTTCGGAGTGCGAGAAGAACTGACGGTCACCGCTCCAGTGTGCCAGCTCGGCTGAGGCACACTGTTTGCGTGACTTCCGAGATCGGGACCCGCAGGCGGATTCATCCGGCGTGGACCGTCGCCGCGGTGGCATTCCTCGCCCTTGTCGGTGCAGCAGGCTTCCGGGCGGCACCGAGCGTGTTGATGGTGCCGTTGCAGGAGGAGTTCGGTTGGCCGCGGTCGATGCTGTCGTTGGCGGTCGGCGTCAATCTTGTGCTCTTCGGCCTGACGGCTCCGTTCGCCGCAGCCCTGATGGATCGCTTCGGGATCCGAGCGGTGACGTCGACGGCGTTGGTCGTCGTGGCAGCGGGCAGTGCTCTGAGCGTGTTCGTGACCCAGGCGTGGCAGTTGGTGCTGACCTGGGGCGTCATGATCGGGCTCGGCACGGGATCGATGGCTCTGGTCTTCGCGGCGGTGGTGACCAACCGGTGGTTCGTGAGTCGCCGTGGCCTCGTGTCGGGCATCCTGACGGCAGGCAGCGCGACGGGGCAGCTGATCTTCCTGCCGCTGATCGCGCAACTCGTCGACAAGTCCGGTTGGCGCGCGGCCTCGTTCCTCATCGCGGGTGGCTCGCTGATCGTGGTCCCGTTCGTCCTGCGCTGGCTGCGAAACATGCCGGCGGACATAGGCGTGACGCCGTACGGCGCGCCTGCGGATTACCTCCCGCCTGCGCCAGTCTCTGGCGTGAATCCTGCGCGGGCAGCAGTGCAGGCGTTGCGTGATGCGAGCCGCGTCCGTACGTTCTGGGCTCTGGTGCTGGGCTTCGCGATCTGTGGCGCAACGACGAACGGGCTCATCGGAACTCACTTCATCCCGTCCGCACACGACCACGGAATGCACGAAACCACCGCAGCGGGACTGCTGGCGGTGGTGGGAATCTTCGACATCGTCGGGACTATCGGATCGGGGTGGCTCACCGATCGCGTCGACCCGCGCTACCTACTGGCTGCGTACTACGGATTTCGTGGAGTGTCGCTGCTGTTCCTGCCGTGGTTGCTGTCCGCGACCATCCAGCCGTCGATCGTCATCTTCGTGGTGATCTACGGGTTGGATTGGGTGGCAACGGTTCCGCCCACGATTGCGCTGTGTCGAGAGGTCTTCGGTAATCGAGGTTCGCTGGTGTTCGGCTGGGTGTTCGCCTCACACCAGATCGGTGCCGGTATCGCATCGGTCGTCGCAGGCGTCGTACGGGACGCAACCGGCGCGTACACCATGGCGTGGTTCGGCGCGGCCGGCCTCTGTGCGGTGGCTGCGGTGGTGAGCATCAGAACAGGAAAGCGCGGAAAGCCCTCGTAAAAAGGGCTTTCCGCGCTCAGGCCGAGATCAGCGGCTGCGCTGGCTCGTGGCCGGTCCTGCTGCACGACGGCTGTGGCCGCCGCCACCGCTACGCGGCTGTCCGCCGGAACGCGGCTGACCACCACTGCGCGGCTGACCACCCGAGCGGGCCGGGCCGCCGCGTCGGGCGTTGTTGTTGCGCGGGGCTCCGGTGCGGGCCGGGGCCTGCTCGACTCGCGGTGCAGGCTCGACGTAGCGGGCCTGCTCGCCGACGAGGTTCGCCACGGCAGGCGAGTCGGCGGTGACGCGGATCGGGGTGACCTTGATGTCGGCCTTGCGCAGCAGCACTGCAGTGTCCTTGCGCTGCTCGGGCAGAACGACGGTCACGACGTCGCCGGCGCTTCCGGCGCGCGCCGTGCGGCCGGAGCGGTGCAGGTACGCCTTGTGCTCGGCCGGGGGATCGACGTGGACGACCAACTGAACGTCGTCGACGTGGACGCCGCGGGCTGCGACGTCGGTGGCGACGAGAACGCGGGCCTGGCCGGAGGAGAAGGCTGCGAGGTTGCGGTCGCGTGCGGCCTGCGAGAGGTTGCCGTGCAGGTCGACGGACGGGATTCCGGCGTCGGTGAGCTGCTTGGCCAGCTTGCGGGCCTGGTGCTTGGTGCGCATGAACAGGATGCGTCGTCCGGTGCCCGAGGCGAGCTGATGGACGAGCTTCTTCTTGGCTTCGACGCCGTCGACCTCGAAGACGCTGTGTGTCATGGCCTCGACGTGTGAGGTGGCCTCGTCGACTGAGTGCGTGATCTGGTTGTGCAGGAAGCGCTTGACCAGCTTGTCGACGCCGTTGTCCAGGGTCGCCGAGAACAGCATGCGCTGGCCCTTGTCCGGGGTGGCGGCGAGGATGCGGGTGACGACGGGCAGGAAGCCCAGATCGGCCATGTGGTCGGCCTCGTCGAGGACGGTGATCTGAACGCCGTCGAGCGTGAGGTGGCGCTGCTTCATCAGGTCTTCGAGGCGACCGGGGCAGGCGACGACGATGTCTACTCCGCCCTTGAGTGCGGAGACCTGGCGAACCTGCGACACACCACCGAAGATCGTGGTGACCTTCAGCGAGTATGCGGAGGCGAGCGGCTCGATCGCGACGGCGATCTGGGTGGCGAGCTCACGCGTCGGCGCGAGAATCAGGCCACGCGGGCGGCCGGGCTTGCGGTTGCCGGCAAGCTGGCCTGCGAGGCGAGCGACCATCGGGATGGCGAATGCGAGTGTTTTACCGCTGCCGGTCTTTCCGCGTCCGAGTACGTCGCGTCCCTGCAGCGTGTCGGGGAGTGTGTCGGCCTGGATTGGGAATGCCTCGGTCTTGCCCTGGCTCGCGAGTACATCCGCGATGGCCTGGGGTACGCCGAGTGCAGCAAAAGTTTGTGGGGTCGTCATAGTGATGAAAAGTGCCTTTCGGGCAGGGTGTTGCACCTGCGGGCCTTGGGCCGAGATGCAAGGTGGCGAGACTGCCGGTGGGCAGTTTCGATCGCCGTAAGAGAAGCCTGTGCAGGGTGCACATGGAGGTTCGGGAGCATTCCACGACGTCTGACGTGCAGTTACGCGCGTCGTCACCGAGTGTAACCGAGTTGTGGCTCGGTCTCTTCCCGCAGCGACCTGTCATGCGGCATCGTCGTCGAAGAGACCGGTGATCATCACGTTCTCGATCCGCGAGTTGTAGAGCTCGACCACCGGCATCGGCGGCGCACTCGAGTCATAGGTGTGCCCCGTGGGTGAGATGAGCCTGTAGCGATGTCGCGCATTGCGTTTGTCTCGCAGCGCTTCGGCCGTCCACCCTTCCCCTTCTTTCGCGTAATTGCATGCGGCACAAAGGCCTGCGCCGTTCTCGGCGCTGGTTTTGCCACCTGCGGAGTATGGCCTGATGTGATCGTGGTGTCGGATCGGCGCGTCACACCACGGGGTGCGGCAGGTGCGATCTCGGAGATCGATGAGGCGTCCCAGCGCGGTGGGAAAAGCCCGCGATACGGACTCCACAGCCGTCAGTGCTTCGGATTTCGGATGGGCATAGAGGCGTCGCAATGCGACGTGTGTCTCACTGTCGAGTGCGTCTCGGATGAGTTGCCGGGCGACGTCGGACGGAATGTCGCCGTAGCCGTGCAGATATGCGGACGTGTCACCACCGGCAAGGAGGGTCGAGTCCGAGATCACGATGTCGACGGTCACCGGCGGACCTTGAGCCGCCGATGCGCCGGTGATCCTCTCGAACACCAGGTCGGCCATGATCTGGTCGCGGGTGCGTGTGTCGCCGCCGCCGGAATTGATGATGGTGTCGGCATCGCGCCGCAGCGTGGCCCACATACAGACTGTCTTCTCCATCGACGTCAATGCAGTGAAGAAGCCCATCGATTCGGGTGCCGGGCGGGTGCTGGTGCGACGTGCTGCGTAGGCCTTGGCGCGTCTCTTGACCTGGGAGGCGGCGTCGAGCTCGTTGGCGAGTGCGCGGGCGCGACCCTCGACGGTGCGGTCGCCTGCACCGGCCAGGGTGGCGGGGTCTGCACACAGTCGTTCGTCTATGGTGCGGCGATCGTCGACGGTGAGGCACGCGGTCTCGCGAGCGAGGATCATGACGCGCCATTCGTTCAGTTCGCCGGCTCTCAGGCGCGCGAGAGTGTGCGGCATTTCGTGCACCAGGGCACGAGCGAGTCCCAGATGAGTGCCCCCGCGGTTCGGTGATTCGCGTCGGGCCAGACCGATCTGCGACGCAATCCCACTGCGCCACTGAGCTTTCGGCTTGCCGAGTTCTTTGCGCTCGGCGCTGATGGCTGTTGCGACGGCATCGGTCACCACGGCTTGCGTTGCCACGCTGACGCACTTGACCGTCTCGAGAGCGGAGATCAAATCGATCCCGGCTGCTGCGTCGACATCGAAATCGGACGACTGAAGACGCGCGACGAAGCGCAGCACTTCATCTGATGTGAGTGGCGAATCTGGTACAGCTGTGACCACGAGTTCCTCCCCAGCACTCGAATGCATGTTCGATAGTACGGGCGTTTTTGTGGGTTCGCAACAGGTATACGAAACTGCGGGAGGGGTCGCGGAATCTGCTCTGTGGTGCCCTCGGCAGGATTCGAACCTGCGACCTACCCTTTAGGAGAGGGTTGCTCTATCCCCTGAGCTACGAAGGCTGGCAACTGTTCTGTTGGTCGTAAACTGCTGCACAGCAACACTTTTCGATCCTTGGAACAATCGGTTGCGGGTGGGTTCGCTGTCGAGATGCTCAGCTGGCCCACATCGCGCTCGCTAGTCTAGCGGCCCACCGTGTCGATCGTGAAGCAGGCTGCCGCTGCTCGTCACTTTCCCGGTCAGTGACGAGATCAGGTTCAGGGCGGTGCGGTGCTGGTGAGCGGTGTAGTCGGCGACCATTCGATGCCGACGAAACACTGGATATCGCGGGCGATCACTCCTCCACAAACGCGCCCGCATTCGCGACACGCGAGCGCATTCGTCAGACGCGCGCAGGCTCGTCACACTATTGCGCTCGCACCTGACAGACGCGCGCGCATTTGCGAATTCCGGAGGCCCCGCCCGCCACCTAATCCGCCGCAATGGCGTCGACGATGTTCAGTCGAGAGGCGTGTACGGCAGGTGGAGCGGAACCCAGCAGTGACAGCCCGAGGGCTACGAGTCCGTACAGCAGCACCGACCAGCTCGCGGTGTAGGCGACCGGAATTCCGATGCTGGCTCCCAGGATCAGCGTGCTCAGGTATTGCAGACCCGCACCGATGATCAGGCCGAGCACACCGCCCACGATGCCGACCGACAGTGCCTCCGCCAACACCATTCGGGCAAGAGTTCCCCGTCCACCGCCCATGGCCCGTAGTACGCCGAGTTCACGTCGACGCTCCAGGACCGACAGCGTCAATGTGTTGAGCAACGCGACCGCAGCCACGAGCGCGACGATCCATTGCAACGCGATGGCCAATGCGCCGGACTGTCTGATGGCAGCGCTTGTGCCCTCGAGTGCGGCATCTCCGGTGTAGACAAAGGCCTCGGGCGGCAATGTCGAACGCAACGAATCCTGAACGGCGGCAACGTCTCCGTCGACGCTGATCTCGAGATAGGTCGCGCCGGGTCGGTCGTACCAGCGCTGCATCGAGTCCAACGAGATCGCCATCGTGCCGCCCGCGGCATTGATGTAGTCCACCAGATCCAGCACCCGCACGTTCTGCACGCCGGTCGGCGTCGGGAGGTCGATGTAGTCGCCCACCGAGACACCCAACGTTCTGCCGAACCCCTGGGACAGCACCACACCGTCACCGGCGAGCACCTGGGAACGCACGTCGTCGGTGAGCGACGCGAGTGTCACCGCATTGCTGCCATCGGCGACGCCCTGGATGGACACCAGTTCGTCGTCGATCGTGGCGTAGGCCCACTGCCCCTCGACGATGCGAGACACACCGGGAGTCGATGCGACGGTTTCTTCCACCTCGTTAGGAACGATGGGGCCCGACGGTATGGCGTCGGGTGAAGTCATCGACACGTACAGGTCGGTGTCCGCCAACGAAGACAGCGATTCGGCCGCCGAGTCGGTCATGTTGGTCAAGGAACCCGACACTCCAACACTGACTCCCACCGCAATCACGATCGTCATCACCGTTGCCCAGATCCGTCGCGGCGCCCGTTCGATGGTGGCGGTGGCCAGTCGGCCGGCACCACCCCAGCGGCGAGGGACTGCGGCCGTGGCCGACACGATCGGTCCTGTCCCCCCGACGCACAGCGCGACGACCCCGAACATGAACAACGCACCGGCACCGAGGGTCAGTTGTCCGTCGACGTTGACGGCGAACACGAACGATCCGGCGATAGCGACGAGGCCGAACGCAGAGGCAGCAGCAACAAATCGGCGACGCGGTCCGGCTGCCGTTTCCCCGCCGCCGACGGCGAGTGCCTCGATCGGCGAGATGCGATACACCTGTACCGCAGCGACGGCCGAGGCACCGACACAGGCGAGTACGCACGCCGCGATCGCCACGGGAATCGCAAAACCGGGCAACACGTACTCGATTCGTGCGTCGAATGCCTGCGACAGGAACGGTGGAAGGCTCTCGATGGCAATGCGGCCCATCGCGATTCCCAGGGGAACACCGACGGCACCGCCGACCAGTCCGACGAGAACGGACTCGAACAGCAAGTCGCGGACGATATCCGCGCGGCGTCCCCCGACGGCTCGAAGAAGCGAGATGGTGGGTCGACGCTTCGCGATGGCCATGTTCATGACGTTGAAGACGAGGAAGGCCGCGACGACGAACGCGATGAGCGAGACCATCAGCGTGGCATTGCGCGTCAAGCTCATCGCCTGGTTCGCGCGCTCGGCCCGGAAGTCCGGATTCATCACCGACACTCGGCCGGAGACCGCGGCGTCGAGGTCGGAACGCAGACTGTCGCCGCTGCCGAGGACGAAGATCGAGTCGAGCTCACCAGGGCGGTCGGTCAGCGCCTGCGCAGCGGGAAGGAGCGCGACTGCGAACATGCCCCCACCGATGCGCTGTGTACCCGGGCCGTCGACCACGCCGACCACCGCCGTCGGAACGTCGTCGATGGTGACGGTGTCACCCTGTTTCAGACCCGTTGCGGCACCGACCAGTACACCGGAAGGATCAGTCAACAGCCCTGCCGCATTGCCGACCGCGCCCTGCAGATCCGACTGCAGTGCCGTGATGGACGCGTCGACACCGAGAACCGTCAGATCACCGATATCGGACCGAACGGTGCTGCGCAGCAGGGGAACCGCGGTGTCGACGCCGGGAACGGTGCGCACCACGTCGAGTTCGCTCTGGTCGAAGCCCGAGTCGGTGACGCCGACGACTTCGTAACTCGCGTTGCCTGCGATCGTCACCGCGAGACGTTCGACCGATCCGGTCAACGACCCGTACGTGCCGAGCACGGCGATGAGCAACCCGGCTGCAACCGCGACGACTCCGGCCGAGACGAGCGAACGCACCCAGTGCATGCGGAGGTCGCGAAGGCTGATGACTCGAAATCTGCTGAGCGCGGTCCCGATCACCGATCGAGACCGGCCGTCGGTGTGTCGGTCTCGACGCGGCCGTCGATCATGCTGACGATGCGATCGGTGGAGCGCGCCGCCTCGAGATCGTGGGTTGCCATCACCACTGCTCGCCGCCCCTCGCTGGCGTGTGCCACGTCGGCCAGTATTTCGAGGATGTTGTGGGAGGTCTTCGAGTCGAGATTGCCGGTGGGTTCGTCGGCGATCAACAGTGCCGGGTTCATCATCAATGCTCGGGCGATCGCGATGCGTTGGATCTGGCCGCCGGACAGCTGCGCCGGCCGGTGCTCGGATCGTTGCGAGAGACCCACCATCTCGAGCAGTCGCATCGCGTCGGCCTTGGCCTTCTTGATGGGTGTGCCGTCCAGCAACTTGGGGACAGCGACGTTCTCCCACGCCGACATCGTCGGCAACAGATTGAAGAACTGAAAGACGAAGCCCACCTGATGACGTCGGAAATCGGATTGTGCGTTGTCGTCGAGGGTCGTGACCTCGACGTCGTTGAACCGGATGGAACCCGACGTGGGGGTGTCGAGAGCGCCGAGCATGTGCAGCAGCGTCGACTTGCCGGCACCGGATGGTGCGACGAGCGAGACGAACTGGCCGCCCTCGATCGTGAGATCGATGCCGTCCAACGCCCGTACCGGTTGCTCCCCGGTGGGGTACTCCTTGACCACCCCGGACAACTCCAGCATCAACTTCGCCACGGACGAATCCCCTTGCTTCTCGAATGTATCTTCGACGCTACCTGCCGTCGGATCGAGAAACCGGTCGGAACTGTCAGATCAGGCTGCGCCGCGTGAGGATTCGAGTCGACGGGCCACCAGTGCCGCCTGCAGGTGTCGAATTCCGGACGGACGCGTGGGGTCGAAGCCGGTGAGCTGTGCGATCCGCTTGAGGCGGTAGTCCACGGTGTTGGTGTGCAGATGGAGCTGGCGAGCAGACCGCTGCCGGTTCAGATCGTGCGAGATGTGGATCTCGAGGGTCTCGAGCAGCTCGGGTGACGAATCGAGCGGCTCGAGGATCTGAGTCAGGTGGCGTCGGCCGGGGCCCGGACGCGTCAGCTGGTACTCCAGCACGAGGTCGTCCATGCGGTACAGGCCGGACGGGCGGTGCAGTTGATGGGCCAGGGACAGCAGTTCGTGGACCTGATCGGCTGCGGTGGGGATGTCCGCGGTGGCGGCCTGCTCGGCTGTGACGGTGACGGGCACCTCCGCGGCGGTACCGATACGATGCACCAGGGCTTCGACCCACTCGTCGTCGTGGACACCGGGAATCAGGACGGTGCCACCCTCGGTGCTCAGCAGGGACAGGGGAGTACGGCCGCAGATCGTGGCCAGTTCGGCCTGCACGCGACGCAGCTTTCTGCGAGCGGCAACCGTCTTTTGGATGTTGGGGTCGTTCTCGTCCGGGTGCGGCGGCACCGAGATGGCGAGCACGAGGTAACTGTCGGCGAGTTCGATGCCGGACTGACGTGCCATCGACACCGCGTTGTGGCCGCTGAGAAGTGAGGTGACCAGAGTGTGCGCTGCAGTGTGGTGTTCGCTGGCCACTGCTTGCAGTTCTTCGACGTAGCTCTTGCTGGCGGCGATGGATACCTTCTCCGACAGCAGCACGAACATGCGCGCGGCCTCGATCAGCTGTGCTGCGTCGCCCTCGCCCGCCCGCTTCGACACCAGGTTCCAACCGATCTGGATGCCCTCGTGGTAGACGCTGAGCACGGATTCGAGCGGAACTCCTTCGCGAGCCCACTGACTGGCCTTGGCGCGGAGCTCGGCCAGGTCGGACTCGGCCGGAGCGCGGCGTTCGTCGAGCATCTGCACGGCGATGCTGATGCACTTGACGGTGAATTCGGTGACGTCGCCGTGGAGCTGCTCACCCGGCAACGACCCGCAGGGTGTGTTGGCTGCGAAATGCCCTACCAGGAGCCGTGCCACCGCGCGGAAGTCGCGAAGAGGAGCCGACGCAGGCTGACCCGCGACCATAATTCCGAGGCTAGTCGAGTTGTGAACGGTCACAGATCAACCCTTCGTGTTGGTTCTTCAGGTCATTCGGACTGCAAACTTACTCACGCGTATCAACGCGCTTCCACGGCTCAATCTATGCAATCGAGCGTAAAACCGCGGTGTTTTCGTACTTCAAGTTTGTTTCCTGGCCTCTAACAGGATCGATCATAGGTTGTTAACTACGTGTGATCCATGGTTTCGGCAAAACTCGTTGTGATCTATCTCGAGGGAGTGGCGTGGTCGGCTGCGACTTGCACTAAACAATCGCGAAGCCGTTCACGGCGTGTGCAGCGCACATCTACCTTGATCTCGCTGGGAGTGGGCGACGAAAGGACGAGCATGCACAGTGATATCGGTCAGTTCACTGTTCTCCGGGAATTGCGCCCGACCATCGAGGAGAATCTCGCCCGTCACCGCGCCGAGTCCGTTCAGTGGGAACCGGCCGACTTCGTCCGCGCCGAGATGTACTGGGGATCGCGTCCCTCGACGCTGACCGAAACTGCGAAAGCCGCGTTGGTGACCAATCTTCTCGTCGAGCAGAACATTCCGCTCTACCGGCGGGATGCGGTGGCAACCGAGATCGGTGCCTGGCCGTCCTGGCTCACGGACTGGAGCAACGAACGTCGTCGGCATGCGGCGGCTGTCACCGATTACCTGGTCGCCACCCGTAGCGTCGATCCGGTCGCCCTCGGACGAGCTCGAGCGCAATGTATGACGGTGGGATTCGACTCCCCGATGAACGGCGCACACCTGCTCCGGTCACTGGTTCAGGTGGCCCTGGACGAGTCGGTCTCGAGCATCAGTCATCGCAACACCGCGGACCAGTGCCATGATCCGGTAGCGGATCGTCTCCTCGGACGCATCATCGCGGATCAGGAACTGCACGTCCGATTCTTCGCGGACCTGGTTTCGGCTGCGCTCGCCGTGGCACCAGGCCTTACGGTCACCGCCATCACCGAGGTCGTCATGAACTTCCAGCTGCCGGGTACCAACCTGCCGGGTTTCGCCCGCAGTGCGATGCTCATTGCGCGCGATGGCATCTACGACCTCGGCCGCCACCTCGACGAGGTGCTGCGACCCATGTTGGCCCAGTGGCGCATCTTCGAGCGGACCGATCTCGGTGCCGGAGCGCGCAGTCGCGATCAACTGGCGGACTATCTGGACCACCTCGATGCCCAGGCCGCCACCACCGAGCGCAGCGCCATGCGAACCCAGGAGTACGCAAACGCATTGCGCGCCAGCTGACACCACCTACCTCGGCGGGGTCCATCGGCTAACCTGAACTCCTGCTCTTCTTCACGCTCCACACCTCGTATTCGGGGCAACGACCGGAGGCCCCCATCGTGACAGGCTCTCGACCGATCATCGTCGGTATAGACGGATCCGCCGCGGCGGACAAGGCAGTGATCTGGGCCGCCCTCTGCGCGTACCGACGCGATCGGCGGTTGCACATCGTCACAGCCGTCGACATGCCGGGAGTTGTCGACCTGAGCGAATTTGCTGGAGAAGCAACGGAATTCGTTGCGACAGCCAAGTCCAGGTTGGTCGCGGCAGAGACTCTGGCCGCTCTGGTCGTCGACGATCCCGCGTTCGAGGTGACGTCGAGTGCCATCGAGGGGGGCGTCATGGACGTTCTCATCGGCGTCTCGGCGCAGGCCGAGATTCTGGTGATCGGTGCGAGTGAATCCGGCGCTGTCACATTGTCTTTGGCGGCGCACACCGTCTCGCCGGTGGCAGTGGTGCGGGGCCGTGACATCGACGGTCGCCCGGTAGCCGAGGGCCCGGTCGTCGTCGGCATCGATGGATCGGACGTCAACCAGGCTGCCGTCGAGTGGGCGTTCGCCGAAGCGTCGGCTCGTGCGGCCGTGTTGATCGCGGTACACGTGTGGTCAGATGTGGATCTGACGCAATCGTTCGGCCGCGCGCCCAAGGATTGGCACGCCATTGCCGAGGGTGAAGAGGCGCTGCTGGCCGAGAGTCTCGCCGGCTGGCAGGAGCGGTTTCCCGAGGTGGAGGTGCAGCGCATCGTGGCTCAGGACCGACCGGTACGAGTTCTCAGTGGCCTGTCCGAAACCGCGGCATTGGTTGTGGTGGGCAACCGGGGACGCGGCGGATTCGGTGGAATGCTGCTGGGGTCCACGAGTTTCGCACTCGTCAACACTGCGGACTGCCCGGTGCTGGTAGTGAGGAAAGCGCTCACATAGCGACGGTCAGCAGAAAGCTCACGTCTTCGAGGGCCTCGACGCTGTGGCGGGCGTCGGGGATGACGAGCAAGTCGCCGGTCGAGCCCTTCCAGGATCGCTCGCCGCTGATCAGTTCGAGCTTTCCACTCAGGACCAGGACCGTGGATTCGCCGGACAGGTCGTGTTCGGCCAACTTGTTACCGGCGGCCAGAGCCACGACGGTCTGCCTCAAGTGGCGTCGATGACCGCCGTACACCGTCTGCGAACTGCGGCCACTCGACGCGCCGACGGCAAGCTTGAGTTGTTGGCGGGCAAGTGCGGTGAGTGACTTCTTGTCCATGATCGTCAGTATGACGCACGGCCTGCGGTCGCGACGGGGGAATCCTGAACGCGCTCAGGAAGGTTGGGTAGCCTTTCCGTACTCCACCCAGCGGAACCGAGTTCCGTTCACACGGCTGCTCTGCCACTCGCCCGCCTTCGCGGTCCAGCCGGCCGGAATTTCAGGAGCGCCGGTGTCGCCGTGGACGTCGAGATCGACCTCGGTGACTTCGAGGTGGGTCGCGATACTCATTGCACTGCGATAGATTTCGCCGCCGCCGATGATCCAGACCGGGTCGTCACCCACCCGGGCCACGGCGTCGGCGACACTCGATGCGCTCTCGGCACCGTCTTCGGACCACGAGGAATTGCGGGTGACCACGATGTTGCGACGCCCAGGCAACGGACGGAACTTCGCGGGCAGTGAATCCCAGGTCTTGCGGCCCATGATGACCGAGTGTTCGGCCGTCGTGGCTTTGAAGTGCGCCATGTCCTCGGGAATCCGCCAGGGGATGCCACCCTCATCACCGATGGTTCCGGCCCGGCTCTGAGCCCAGATCAGACCGACGAATCGCTCGGCACTCACACCGCGACCGGGGCCTTGATTGCCGGGTGATGCCGGTAGTCCACTATCTCGATGTCCTCGAAGGTGTAGTCGAAGATCGAATCCCGTTGTGCCAGTTTCAGAGTGGGGTACGGATATGCCTCACGGGAGAGCTGCTCGGCAACCTGCTCGCGGTGGTTGTCGTAGATGTGGCAATCGCCGCCGGTCCACACGAACTCGCCCACTTCGAGCCCGGTCTGCGCCGCCACCATGTGCGTGAGCAGTGCGTAGCTGGCGATGTTGAACGGCACGCCGAGGAACATGTCCGCGCTGCGCTGGTACAGCTGGCACGAGAGCTTGCCGTCGGCCACGTAGAACTGGAAGAACGCATGGCAGGGCGGCAGTGCCATCCGCGGGATCTCGCCGACGTTCCAGGCCGAGACGATCATCCGACGCGAATCCGGATTCGTCTTCAGAGTCTCGATGACCTGGCTGATCTGGTCGATGTGCTCGCCGGACGGGGTGGGCCACGATCGCCACTGAACTCCGTAGACCGGGCCGAGTTCACCGTCCGGAGCTGCCCACTCGTCCCAGATGCTCACGCCGCGCTCCTGTAGCCACGTGGCGTTGGAATCGCCCCGCAGGAACCACAGCAACTCGTACACGATCGACTTGAGATGGACCTTCTTGGTGGTGATCAACGGGAAACCCGCTGCCAGATCGAAGCGCATCTGATGCCCGAACACGCTGGTGGTGCCCGTGCCAGTCCGGTCGGACTTCGCAGTCCCGGTGCCTTGGATGTGGCGCAGCAGATCTTCGTACGGAGTCGGAACCATCACGACGGTCATGGTAGCTGCATACTGGACACATGCCGGAATTACCCGAGGTGGAAGCCCTTGCCGGCTTTCTGCGCGAGCACGCCGTCGGTGCCGTGATCGGACGCATCGACATCGCAGCGCTCAGTGTTCTCAAGACGTTCGATCCGCCGCTCACCGAGCTGCAGGGCAAGGACGTCACCGATGCCGCCCGTTTCGGCAAGCACCTGGCACTGCGAGCCGGTGACCTGTGGTTGATCACGCACCTCTCGCGCGGCGGGTGGCTGCGGTGGGTGGACAATCCCAGCGCCGCGCCGCCCAAGCCCGGCAAGGGCCCGTTGGCCCTGCGCATCCATTTCTTCACCCCCGAAGGAGCGACGCCCGCCATCGACCTGACCGAAGCCGGTACCAAAAAGCGGTTGGCGGTCTGGGTGGTCCGTGATCCTGCGCAGGTCGCGAGCATCGCGCGGCTCGGACCCGATGCGCTGACGGTCACCGAGCTCGAGTTCGCCGAGATTCTCGGAAGCACCACTGCGCGACTGAAGACCTCATTGGTGGACCAGTCCTTGTTGGCCGGCATCGGCAACGCCTACTCGGATGAGATATTGCACGTCGCGAAGCTCTCGCCGTTCGCGTCGTCGAGCAAGCTCGATCCCGAATCCGTCGCGGCGCTCTACGCGGCGATGCGCTCGGTGCTGTCCGACGCGGTGGCGCGCTCGGCCGGGCAGGACGCGGCGCGGCTGAAGGGGGAGAAGCGATCGGGCATGCGGGTGCATTCCAGGACCGGACTGCCGTGCCCGGTGTGCGGCGACCCGGTACGCGAAGTCGCGTACGTCGATCGATCGTTTCAGTACTGCGCCACGTGCCAGACGGCCGGCAAGATTCTCGCCGACCGCCGCATGTCGCGTCTGCTCAAGTAACGGGTTCGAGTTTCTGGCTGTCGTAGCCGCGGTAGCCTTCCCACGCCTTGCGCCGGTCGCTGCGCGGATCCTTCTGTACCCGGGTGCGGGTGTCGAAGATCAAAGTCTTGCGGTCGGTCTCGTCGTACTCCGGCCACGTGTCCAGCGGCTTTCCGTTGGTGGCGAACGCAATCCACTGCGACTGCACGTGCTCGGTGACGTCGGAAAAGGCCTTTCGCCCGCCGGCGAGCGTGAGCGCCTTGCCGAACAGCGTTTCGCTGATGCCGAACACGGCGAACAACTCGAACCCGTGGGTGGCGTCGAGGCCCAGTACCTTCATCGACCGCGGCGCGAAGTCGAACCGGTAGAAGTACGTCGATGCGTAACGCGAATGTCCCTCGGCCACTTCCAGTGACGGCTTCCAGAAGGTGAAATCCCCACCGAAGTCGATGGCGGCGCGTTCGTTCGGGTAGCCCCGGTAGCCTGAAGTAACCACGGCTTCGGCGTCGGGGTCGGTGAGCGAGAACAGCTTGGTGATGCGCTCGGGGTTGGTGGGTAGTGCGTCGAGGAACTTCGGAAACAGTGTTCCTTCACGGGCATTGGTGCCGATGATGAGTGGGACGCGGTGTGCGGTGCCGTTCGCATAGGCCTCGACCGGGCTTACCGGCAGAAAGTCGCCGTCGATCACCGGGCCGAACGGGAGCAGGCCCGGAGTGCGGTGCAATGTGGTGAGGCCGAGCTTGGTGCCGGCCCGTCCGAGCCGCAGTACCTCGGCGTTCTCCAGGGTCTCGGCAGCGTTCTCGGCGGTGCCGCCGAGATAGCCCACGTACTCGCGCGCCCACTGATCGGCGCGCTCCTTGGTGGCGGTCATGCCGGGTGCCGAACTCTCGGAAATAGCCTGGGCGAACAGACCTTTCGCGGAGGGGACGGTCATCAGCGTGGTGACGGCGTTTCCACCGGCCGACTCGCCGAAGACGGTGACGTTGTTCGGATCGCCGCCGAACTCGGCGATATTGCGCTGTACCCATTCCAGGGCCGCAACTTGATCCCGTAAACCGAGGTTGGAGTCGAACGGCCGTTCGGGAGTGGAGAACTGGGACATGTCGAGGTAGCCCAATGCGCCGAGTCGGTAGTTGACCGAGACGTAGATGATGCCGTCGCCGTCCTTCAGCGAGCGGCGCACCAGCGAGCCGCCGCCGTACAGGGGCGTGGCCGACGTGCCCAGGGTGTACGCGCCGCCATGGATGAACACCATGACCGGACGCGGGTTCGCGCTCGGTGCACTGGGAGAGAGCACATTGAGCGTCAGGCAGTCCTCGCTGGACGGCTGGTACTTGCCGATCGCCAACATCGTGCCGCGCTTGTGCTGGATCGAGGCGTTGCCCCACTCGGTGGCGTCGCGCACGCCCTCCCACGGCTGAGTGGGTTGCGGCGCTCGAAATCGAAGCGGGCCGACGGGCGGAGCGGCATAGGGAATGCCTCGCCAGGTGGTGAGGTCACCGACGGGCTTGCCCTCGATGATGCCGTCGGAGGTGGTCACGCGTGTCGTCACAGCCATGTCGCGAGTGTACTGATCGGTCCTTACTCTCGGGTAAGAACCGGCGGGGTTCGGCACCGGGCAGACTCGAATGCATGTCTTTCGAATATCGCGCCGAGATCGTGCAGCTGCTGCGAGCACCGACGCACGCGTACTTCGGGAGGTCCAAGGACGGCCCGGCCGAGGTACCGACCGATCTGCCGTCCAGTGTCGAGATCGTGGCCCACAAGGGCATCCGCGGTGATCGCTTCTTCGGCGTGAAGGCACACACGGAAGCTGCGGTGAGCCTCCTGGCCGTCGAGGCCTGGGAAGCGGTGGGGGTCGTGCTCGGTGTCGAGGTGCCCGATCCGGCCGTGGCCAGGCGCAACGTCGTGGTTCGCGGGCTCGAACTGGACCCGCTGCGAGGGGTGGAGTTTCAGCTGAACTCCGGCGACGGCTGGATCACGTTCCGCGGCGGCCGGCCGGCTCACCCGTGCGCCTGGATGGACCGCATGGTGGCCGACGGTGCGCGCAAGGCGCTTATCGGTCGCGGCGGGCTTCGTATCGAACCGCTGTCCGACGGCACTTTGCGGGTCGGGGAGTTGGCGGTGCGCTCCCCGGTCGAGCTGGATGCGGCACGTGCAGCGCTGTCGGTCATGCGTGCCCAGCCGATCTGACCTCATCGTCATTGCACCTCCGGCGGCGAAGGCGACCCACCTGCTTGCTCACGAAGCAAATCTGTGCCCATAATATGAGTATTGGTGTGACGGATCACATCGAACCGCGCGCCATGGCGTCGGTCATTGAATCCAGCGGGAAGAATTGCCGATGTCCGATATGTGGATCGTGATCAACACCGTCGTCGCTGTGCCATCGCGCTGATCGTGCCCATGAACTGGATCCTGTGAGCTTTTCTCCTGTGAGTATCGAAAGGAACACGATGGCACTGCCGCTCAGCGGAGTTCGAGTTCTCGAACTCGGCAACTACATCGCCGCCCCCACTGCGGCTCGCATGCTCGCCGATTTCGGTGCCGAGGTGATCAAGGTCGAACGGCCGGGAACCGGAGACGAACTGCGAAACTGGCGGTTGTACTCGGGCACCACGTCGATGCTCTACCGCACGATCAACCGGAACAAGAAGTCGATCGTGCTGGACCTGCGCACCGAGCAGGGGCGTAAGGACGTCGTCGAGCTCGCCGCCAAATGCGACATCGTGCTCGAGAACTTCCGGCCCGGCACTCTGGAGAAATGGGGCATCTCACCGGAGGTGCTCAGCGCAGCCAACCCCGAACTGATCATCACGCGTATCTCGGCCTTCGGGCAGACCGGCCCGATGTCGCAACGACCCGGATTCGCCGCTGTCGCAGAGGCATACGGCGGTTTCCGTAACCTCGTCGGTGATCCGGACCGGCCACCGGTGCGAGTCGGTGTCTCGATCGGCGACTCGATTGCTGGTCTGTACGCGGCCTTCGGATGTGTCATGGCCCTGTTTCAGCGACAGACTTTGCGGGCGGCGCAGGCACCGGATCAGCAGACCCCGCTCACGCTGGCGCAACGTTCCATCGATGTGGCACTGAACGAATCGATTCTGTCGATGATGGAATCGCTGATCCCGGATTACCTCGCCTATGGCGTCGAGCGTGAACGGACGGGCGGCCGGATGGAGGGCATCGCACCGTCGAACGCATACCCGTGCAACGATGGTCATTCGATCATCATCGCCGGCAACGGCGACGCCATCTTCCAGCGCTACATGGAGACCATCGACCGTCCCGATCTGGGAGCCGATCCAGAACTGGCATCCAACGCCGGTCGGTGGCGTCGACGCGACGAGTTGGACGCCGCTATCTCGGCCTGGACCGGATTGCACTCGCGCGAACAGGCTTTGAAGATTCTCGACGCCGCCGGGGTGCCGTCGGGACCGATCTACACGGCGGCCGATATCGTCGCCGACGAACAATACGCCGCCCGCAACATGATTCAGCACTTCCAGGTCGACACCGGAGGCGACGAGCCGGCCGACGTCGGATTTGTCGGTGTCGTTCCGGTGATCGGCGATGCGTCCCTGCCGATTCGTTCGGTCGGACCGGATCTGGGCGAACACACCCGAGAAGTACTGTCGACCCTGCTCGGTCGCACCGACGAAGAGATGGGCCTGTAGATGTACCGATTCACTCCCGCTGCGGAGCTGCGCGACGTCACGATGCGCGATGGACTTCAGCTCACCGGCAAGATGCTCTCCACCGAACGCAAGCTCGAAATCATCAGGGCGCTCATCGAACTCGGTGTACCGTCGCTCGAGATCGGGTCGATGGCGAGGGGCGACAAGGTGCCGCCGATGGCCAACACCCTCGAGGTCATCGGTGAACTGACCGCCGAGGAACTCGCGCGATGCTGGGTGTGGGTCGCCACTCCACGTCACGTCGAGAAGGCCGCTGCCGCCGGGGCTCGAAACTTTCAGTACTGCTTCTCCGCGTCGGACTCGCACAATCAGGCCAACATCGGTCGTACCACCGAGGTGTCGCTGGCGGCCATGCCCGATGCCATCGACATCACGCGATCGGTGGGCGGTGAGATCGAGCTGTGCATCGCGACGTCCTTCACCTGCCCGTTCGAGGGGCAGGTGCCACCGGATCGGGTAATCGCGATCGCCAACGACGAACGAGCAACGGGCGCAACCGACATCGTTGTGTGCGACACCCTAGGACAGGCCGTGCCGGTTCAGGTGTCGTCACTGATCTCGCGGGTGCGCGCCGAAACTCCGGATCGCAGAGTGGTGTTCCACGGTCACGACACCTGGGGCCTGGGCGTTGCGAACACTCTTGCTGCGATCTCCGCCGGAGCAACGATGGTCGACGGTTCGCTCGGCGGACTGGGCGGTTGTCCTTTCGCCCCCGGTGCCAGCGGCAACACCTCGTCGGAGGACATTCTCTTTGCGACACGGCCGGCCTGGTTCGAGCCGAAAACCCTTGCCGCCATGGCGACTCTGTCGGAGGAGTTGCTCACCGAACTGGGCGAGCCCATGAGATCGAAAGCTGTTCAGGGTGCACGGTCCGAGGCACGTGCTTTCGAGTGGGTCGCATGAGTCGCATCCTCGTCACCACCGAGATCCCGGCCCCGGGAATGGAAATCCTGCGCGCCGCCGGGGAAGTGGACCTACGGGAGGTCGATCACGAGCAGTTGGTCGAGGCCTGCGCTTCGGGGGACTACGCGGTTGTGGTCTCCCAGTTGCGCGACCGGTTCGACGCCGAGCTGCTGGCCTCGGCATCGATCACCGGGATCTCCAACTACGCCGTCGGATTCGACAACATCGACATCGCGGCCGCAACCGAACGCGGCGTCACGGTCGCCAATACCCCTGGGGTGTTGACAGATTCGACCGCGGACATCGCGATGCTGCTCATCCTGTCCACTGCGCGCCGCGCCGTCGAGGCCGACGCGTTCGTCCGCTCTGGCTCGTTCACCGGATGGGAGCCGGAACTGCTTCTCGGCAGCGATGTCTCGGGTCGGGTGCTGGGGTTGGCCGGCTTCGGTCGCATTGCCCGCGCCACCGCTCGCCGAGCACTCGGCTTCGGTATGACGGTCAAGTTCTGTCCCCGCCCGCCCGGCGACCGAGAGGTCTCCGAGAACGAGCTCGGGGAGTTCGCGGGCCGTGTCGTGCACGCGTCCTGGGAAGAGATCGTCACGACCAGCGACTTCCTGTCCCTCCATGTGCCGTTGTCGGATTCCACGCAGCATCTGGTGAACGCGCAAGTACTCGCGGCGATGAAGCCGTCGGCGATCGTGATCAACACTGCGCGGGGTCCGGTGATCGACGAGGCTGCATTGGTGACTGCGCTTCGCGAGGGCACCGTTGCCGCAGCGGGTTTGGACGTCTACGAGCGTGAGCCAGCCCTCGAGCCGGGGCTGGCGTCGCTACCGAACACGGTGTTGCTCCCACACGTGGGGAGCGCAACGGTGTCGGTGCGTTCGGAGATGGCACGGCTGTGCGCCACCAACGCAGCAGCGATGTTCGGTGGCTCGATGCCGCCGCATCCGGTGAATCCCGACGCGTGGGGTCACGCGGGGTAGCGGCCGCCCAGGGTTCTCGTCATCTGCTCGGCATGCGAAATCAGCAGATCCACCCAGCCCTCGCACTGCAATTGCGGCATCCGCAAGGTCGGGCCGCTGATCGTGACCGCACCGACGATGTCCGCCGCCGAGTCGAACACCGGAGCGGACAGGCCCGACGCTCCGGTTTCGCGCTCACCGGTAGTGATCGCGTAGCCGTCGGACCTGGTCTGCGCCAACAGGGCTCGCATCGTCTCGGCCTCGGTCACCGTCTGCTCGGTCATCGATTCGAGCTCGCGGGAGAGAACACGCTCGGCCAGTTCCGAATCCCAGGCCAGCAGGACGCGACTGGCCGATCCCGCGCTGAGCGGGATGACCTTGCCTACATACATGTCTCGTCGCAACGCATGCCGCGTCTCGGCGATCGCGACGCACACACGATAACTCTGTTCGGGCCGAAAGAAGCACGCCGTTTCGGTCGTCAGATCGCGCATGTCCTTGAGTATCGGGTTGACGACCGATAGTACGTCGAGGTCCTTGGTCGCCGTCGCGGCCCAGTAGGCCATACGCACCCCGATGCGAATGCGATCGCCGCTCCGGTCCAGAAATCCCTGCTGCACCAGATTGGTGACCAGACGCTGCACAGTCGATGTCGGCAGTCCGGTGGTCTGTTGAATCTCACCGAGAGTCAACGAGGGACGGTCGAACGAGAAGGCGTCGAGTATCTCGGTGATCTTGCCCAGCACGAGAAGCGGCTGTTGCTTCGACGTGCTCTCGGTACTCACCAGGCCAATCTACCCGGTCGCCCGCTTCACCAGGAGATCGATGGGCTTGGTCAGGAACAGGATCATCAGCGACCACAGTGCGGGCAAGGTGAACGCGACACCGAACGGGATCAGGATCAACACCGAACTGATCGCGCCGTTGCGGACGCGCTCGAGGTGTGTCGAATCGGCGGCCACGATGGACGGGTGCTGCGAGACTTGTCAGCCCTGTCGTTTCCACGTCAGCATTCTGCTCCCTCTGCGAGTAGCGTCCGGACGATGTCCGATCGACGCACTCTCACCACCGGTCGAGTTGTCTTTCTCGTTGTCGCCGCCGCGGCGCCGATGGCGGCCATGATCGGCAACGTACCGTTGGCTCTGATACGTGGAAACGGTGCCGGTCTGCCGGCTGCCTATGCGATCAGTGCTGTTGTGCTGCTGTGCTTCTCGGTGGGATTCGCGGCGATCAGCCAGCAGGTGTACAGCACCGGTGCGTTCTACACCTACATCGGTCTGGCGCTGGGGAAGCCGCCCGGCGTTGCTGCCGCATATGTCGCAGTTGTCGCGTATACCTCGCTGGCGTGCGGGCTTTCGGGCGCATTCGGATATTTCACGCATCTGGTATTCGCCGATTCCGGTATCGACATTCCGTGGTACATCTTCACGGCAGCCGCTGTCGTGATTGTCGCTTTCCTCGGCTTCCGAAATGCCGACCTCTCGGCCAAGGTGTTGGGAACGCTGATGGTGCTCGAGTTTGCTTTTCTGACGGTGTTCAACGTCTTGGTGGTGGGTGACAAGGGAACCGCGGCGGTGCCATTGGAGTCGTTCACCCCGACGCAGGTGTTCTCCGGATCGCTGGGGATAGCGATGATGTTCGCCTTTTCGAGTTTCATCGGTTTCGAGTCTGCAGCACTGTACGGCGAGGAAACCAAGGATCCCAGGCGCAGCATCCCGCGCGCGACATTCATCGCGGTGACGCTCATCGCGGTCTTCTACGTGCTGACGAGTTGGATCATCGTCGGGGCCGCGGGGGGAGTCGACGCACCGGTGCTGGCCCAGACCGAACTGGGCAATCTTCTGTTCACGCTGGCGCGGCAGTACGGAGGAACAGTGCTGTACGACGGTACCGCGGTGCTGCTGTGCACCAGTGTGCTCGCGTCGTATCTCGCCGTGCACAACGCGGCCAGTCGATATCTGTTCGCTCTGGGGCGAGAGCGCGTACTTCCGGTGCGGCTGGGCCGAATTCACCCGCGTCACTCGAGCCCGCACATCGGCAGCGTCACCGCCTCGGTCGTTGCCGCACTCTCGCTGGTCGCGTTCGCGGTGACCGGTGCCGACCCGTACCTGATCTACGCCGCCGGTGCCATCGGCCTCGGCACCCTCGGGGTGATCGCCCTTCAAGCCGCTGCGGCGCTGTCGGTGGTGGTGTTCTTCATCGGCCATCCGGATCGCTCACTGTGGCGCACCGGAATTGCCCCCGGCATCGGCTTCGCCGGGTTCATGACCGGATTGGTACTCGCCGGAACGCATTACAGCATCCTGACCGGCTCCGATTCTGCGATCGTCAACGCGATTCCCGTGGTGCTGATCCTCGCCGCGATCCTCGGGGTCCTGGTGGCCCTGCGTATAAAGCGTGCCGACCCGAAGACTTACGAGGGCATCGCCGCCGCCTACATGCGTCAGTGATCGGCTGTTCGACGAACCTCGAGGAGCCGGAGCCAGATCTCGCTGACCGTCGGATACGACGGCACCGCATGCCATAGATCGTCGAGCGAAACCTTACCGACCACCGCGACAGTGGCGGCATGAACTAGCTCGGCCACGCCCGGCCCGACGAACGTTGCGCCCACTATCGTGTCGGTGGCGCGGTCGATCACCAGCTGCGCCCGGCCCGAGTAATCGTCCTGCTGCAGAGACGAACCCGCGACGGCGATGTCCTGCGCGACGATCTCGACGTCGATGCCTTCTTCTCGGGCCTGTGCCTCGGTCAGTCCGACGGACGCCACCTCGACCGGCGTGAACACCACCTGGGGGATCTGACCGTGGTCTGCCGTGGCGCGGAATCGCTTCTGGTTTAGCGGCTTTCCTTCGGCCCTGGCGGCAATGACGTCGCCGGCCACCCGGCCCTGATACTTCCCCATGTGCGTCAGCGGCGCACGGCCGTTGACGTCACCCACTGCGTACAGCCAGTCGTGACCCGGAACCGACAGGTGATCGTCGACGTCGATGTAGTGGCCCTCGTCGAGGCCGAGGCTCGACAAGCCGAGGTCCGAGCTGGCCGGAGTACGTCCCGCAGCGACGAGCACTTCGTCGACCGTGATCTCGCCACCGTCGACGACGAGAGAGACCGGGCCGCCGTGAATTCGACCGATGCCGGTGGCGGCAGGGTTCTCTCGTGACACGGACTCGAGGGAGGCGTCGAGCATGATCGTTGCGCCGCGCTGTTTCAGTGCGTCGGCGACCAGTTCACCGGCGAACGGTTCGGAACCGGCCAGCAGCGACGATCCGCGCACGATCATCGTCACCTTCGCTCCGAGAGAGAGCAACCAGGTGGCCGCCTCCGTCGCGACGACGCCACCGCCGATCACCGCGATGTGCCCGGGCGTCTCGTGAATGTTGGTGGCATCGCGGGAGATCCACGGCTGGGCGTCGCGCAGGCCGGGGGTGTTCGGTACCGATGCGGTGGTTCCGGTGGCGAGGACAACAGCGTGGCGGGCAGTGAGTGTGCGGCCGTCGACCTCGACGGTCTTGGCCCCGGTGAGTCGCCCGTGGCCACGGATCACCGAGATGCCGGCCGACTCGGCCCACGTCACCTGCGAGGAATCGTCCAGGCTGTGGGTGTAGGACTCGCGTCGTGCCAGAACGGCGTCGGCATCGAGGGGCTGATCACCGACCAACTCTTTGACTCCCGGCATGTTTCGCGCGATGTCGAGAACCTCGCTCGGACGCAGCAGAGCCTTGCTGGGCATGCAGGCCCAGTAGGAGCATTCACCGCCGAGTAGTTCATGTTCGACGATCACGGCGGTGCGATCGCTGCCCTGTATTGCGTACTGTGCGGCGTTCTCGCCGACCGGGCCACCGCCGATGACGATGACATCGAATTTCGAGCTCTCTGGGGCCATCGGTCCACAGTGACATAGGCTCGCCGTTTATGGCGACCACTCGGAACAAGATTCTGATCACCGGAGCGAGCTCGGGGCTCGGTGAGGAAATGGCCCGACGGTTCGCCGCCATGGGCCGCGATCTGGCACTGTGTGCCAGACGGGTGGAGCGACTCGACGAACTTCGCGTCGAGTTGATGCACCAGAACCCGAACATCACCGTCTCGGTCCGTGCCCTCGACGTCACCGATCACGACGCGGTGGGCGAGGTGTTCAGCACGTTGCGAGACGAACTGGGTGGCCTCGATCGAGTCATCGTCAATGCTGGGCTCGGCAAGGGCGCGAAGATCGGCACAGGGCGGGCCGAGGCCAATCTGCAGACCGCACGCACCAACTTCGTCGGGGCCCTGTCGCAGGCCGAGGCCGCGCTGTCGATCTTCCGCGAGCAGAAACGTGGGCACCTGGTGTTCGTCTCGTCCATCAGTGCCGACCGCGGACTGCCGGGAGCCAAGGCGGCCTACTCGGCGAGCAAGGCTGCAGTGGCCTCGCTGGGCGAATCGCTGGCGACCGAACTGGCCCGAACCGACATCGCCGTCACCACCCTGCTGCCGGGCTTCATCGCCACCGACATGTCCGCCAAGGCAGGCGACAGTGCCGCTCTCACAGCCACTCTGGACCAGGGTGTGACCGCGATGGTCGACGCGATCGAGAGCGAAACCCGCCGCGCCGCGCTGCCCGGCCTCAAGTGGCGAGGCATCGACGCGGCGCTGCGGTTTCTGCCGAACGTGCTGACGGATCGAATGGTCTGACTACTGGCGGGAGTGGAGCCTGCAGGAACGACCAGATTTATTGCAAGTACCCCTCGACTTGGCCAACGCTGTTGGCGGTTGCGGTATCGGGGTTCTTGCCTGCGTCGATGCGTGCGCGGCGCTGGCGCAGCAGGTCCCAGCACTGATCGAGGGCGTGCTCGAGGGAGGCCAATTCGGCCTTCTCGGTATCCGTGTCGATGTCGCCGGCCTGGGTCTCGCTGCGGAGCTTGTGCTCGGTGGCGATGAGCTGCTGGATCTTGGTGTGGATATCGTGCTCGTTCATGGCGACCACGGTAGACCTACCAGGGTTTACCGGCCAGGTTTCGCGTCGCGAGAGCTCGTTGTACCGCTGAGGTGAGCTCGGCCGACGAACCGACCAGGGCGTCGTCGGTGCACACGAGCGAGAGCGTGTAGTTGCCGTTCATTCGAGAGATGTAGGTCGACATTCTGATGGTGGACACTGCGTCCGACGTATTCGGGTGGATCGCCCGAGTGGCCAGCCCACACGATCGGTGGGGACCGAGGGTGGTAACGGCTCTCGGGATATCGCCGATGTTGGAGCACAACACTTCTCCGCGTCCCGGTGTCGACGTCAGTTTCGCGGCGATGCGGTGGGGGAGCAGCTGGACGATCTCCGGTGGATAGCCGGCCGGCGCTCCGACGGGAGCTCCGAATGCGGCCTTGCAGGCGATCCGGATGTCCGCGGGCGAGTCGTCTCCACGGACGGCGACGGTGGCCATGCCGATCGAGTTTGCATCACCGGATCCGGTGCGGAAGGGGATGTCGACGGTCATGGCGGGTGAGCCGAGTTCTCTCATCGCGGCAGCCACGACGGAGACGAACAAGGAATTGGCCGAACCGCCGACACTCTTTGCCGCCGAATCCCATTCCTCGGCATCGACGTCGACGATGACCGCGTACATCTGCCGAGCCCGGTGCGGGGCGACGCCACCGGTGTCGGCGGCGGTGAACGCACGTAGTTCGGCGCGGGCCTTCTTGCTGACCCACAACTTTGCCGTCGCTGCGATGGATCGAACGAGGACGGTCAGGATCATCGTGATCGAGTCCCTGGCATCCGAGCCAGGGCGCGGGACGGGCGCGGGTGTTGTGCCGCCGGAGAATGCCTGTGCGGCAGCATCTATGAGACCTCGCGCGTCTGCCAGTGCGTGCGAGCACACCAACGACACCACGGTGCCACCGGGTGCGAGGGGAGTGGCCGTCAATCGCCAACCGGGGCCGTACTGCGGGTCGAGTGGAACGTCGGCCTGCGAATCGGCCCATCCGATGATGTCGTCGACCGGCTCGGTGCCGTACACGAGCGGAAGCGACTGCGGTGAGATGTCCCAGCGGAGTCGGGCACCGGGTATGCGGGGCTTGCCGACTCGGCGGCCGAGTTGCCCGACGGCCAATTCGCGGTGTACCCGGGCGAGTTCTTGCTTGTCCACCGTCTCGGTCGTACGCCAGATACCCTGCAGTGCAATGGGTATGCCATATCCACGATGGGTGCGGAGGAAGATCTCGTCGATCACCGACAGGCGCGTGGAGATCACGGACTCGGGGTGCCGTGGCGTCCCGCGCCCGAGACGAACCTGCTCGCGCCGGAGAGCGCGTCGGCGGTGATCGAGATGGCACCGTGCCGAAACTCGTTTCTCAGCGCGGACTCTTCGTCCATGCCGTCCTGTTCGAGGACGGACAGCCGATCCTCGCGCATGCAGGTCTGGGGCAGCAGAGCGAGTTCGGCGGCCAAGGCCTCGGCTTCCGAGCGGGCCCGCCCCACCGGAACGACTCGGCTGATCAGCCCGATGTTCAGAGCTTCCTGTGCATCGACGGCGCGACCGGTGAGGATCATGTCCATCGCCCGACCGGTACCGATGACGCGCGGCAATCGCACTGTGCCGCCGTCGATCAACGGAACACCCCACCGGCGGCAGAACACGCCGAATGTGGCGTCGTCCTCGGCGATGCGTAGGTCGCACCACAGTGCCAGTTCGAGTCCGCCTGCGACGGCGTACCCGGAGACCGCCGCGATGACCGGCTTGGACAACCGCATTCGCGTCGGACCCATCGGGCCGTCACCGTGTTCGGTCGCGTGGTTCGAGCGGGTTGTGCCGAGCGCCTCGAGGTCGGCTCCCGAGCAGAACGTGCCACCCTCGCCCCACAGCACCGCCACCGATGCGGCCTCGTCGGCATCGAACTCCTCGAAAGCCTGAGTCAGCTCTTGGGCGGTGGGGCCGTCGACGGCGTTCCGCACCTCCGGGCGCGACAGAACAATTGTGGTGACGGGGCCTGATCGTTCGATCCGTACCGGCATGTCTGTGAACCCTACTCGAGTTCTCTTGCGTGAAGCAGCGAATCAGTGCTTCAATCCTTGGCATGCCCTATCGCCGAACCCCCGCGGTGCAAGCCAGGCTCGACGCCGGCCGCGAGAAGCTGTTCGCAGCGGCCATCGAGGTGCTCTCGACGCACGGCTACGCAGGGCTGTCGATCGCGTCGGTCGCCGCGGCCGCGGGAGTATCCGCAGGCAGCGTCTATACCCACTTCGAAGGCAAGGCGGACCTGGTGGTCGCCATCTTCCGCGAGGTCTGCGGCCGCGAGGTCGCCGCCGTGGTCGCCGTTGCCGGGTACGGAAGCACGGCCGAGCGGGTGACGGCAGTGGTGGAGACCTTCGCCGGACGAGCCCTGAAGAACCGAACGATGGCGTACGCGCTGCTCGCCGAACCGGTGGATCCGGCCGTCGACGCCGAGCGGTTGGTTTTCCGGCGGAAATTCACCGAGGCATTCGCCGACGCGATCGCGGCAGGCATCGCCGCCGGAGAGATCCCCGAGCAGGACGCGGCGATCTCGGCAGCAGGTCTGGTCGGTGCCGTCGGTGAAGTGCTGGTCGGTCCGTTGTCTTCACACGAATCCAAGGATCCGGTCCCGGGTCTGGTCGCTTTGTCGTTGCGCGCGTTAGGAGTTCGAGATGGACACGCATGAGGTATTCAATCAGGCAGTCGACCTGAGTCCGTACGACACATCCGCAGACACGTCGTTGCTCGACGGCCTGGCGCGGGCCGGTGGCGGCTGGGCGCTCGACGAGGTTCGGCAGCTGGGAGCCCTCGCCGGCGGAGCTGAGGCCCAGGACTGGGGGCGGCTCGCCAACGAGAACCCACCGGTGTTGAAGACTCACGATCGCTACGGTCATCGCATCGACGAGGTCGAATTCCACCCGCACTGGCACGATTTGATGACCGTCGCCGTCGAGCACGGACTGCATGCCAGCCCCTGGACCGACGATCGTGTGGGTGCACATGTTGCCCGCGCCGCGAAGTTCTACGTCTGGGGACAAACCGAGGCGGGTCATATGTGTCCCATCTCGATGACCTACGCCGTCGTACCGGCGTTGCGGCACAACCCCTCTCTGGCAGCACAATACGAGCCGCTGTTGGCCTCGCGGGAATACGACTTCGGTCTGCGTGTGCCGTCCGAGAAACGTGGACTGATCGCCGGTATGTCGATGACGGAGAAGCAGGGCGGATCCGACGTCCGCGCCAACACCACCACCGCCACCCCGTCGTCGGACGGGACGTATTCGATCGTCGGCCACAAGTGGTTCACCTCTGCGCCGATGTCGGACATGTTTCTCACCTTGGCGCAGGCACCGGGCGGGCTGTCGTGTTTCATGCTGCCGCGCGTCCTGCCCGACGGCACCCGTAACCGAATGATGCTGCAGCGCTTGAAGGACAAGCTGGGCAACAAGTCGAATGCATCCGGCGAGCTCGAGTATCACGGGGCGACCGGTTGGCTCGTCGGCGAGGAGGGACGCGGCGTGCGCACCATCATCGAGATGGTCAACATGACCAGGTTGGACTGCGTCATCGGATCTGCGGCGGGAATTCGCAACGCCACCGTCCGCGCGGTTCATCATGCCCGTCATCGAGCAGCGTTCGGCGCGCAGCTGATCGATCAGCCACTGATGCGAAACGTGCTGGCAGACTTGACCATCGAATCCGAGGCCGCGACCGCCGCGATGATTCGCTTGGCGCAGGCTACCGACGGATCGGCCCGCGGCGACGAGCAAGAAAGTGCGCTGCGCCGAATCGCGTTGGCCATCACCAAGTACTGGGTGTGCAAGCGGGCACCGGCACATGCCGCCGAAGCCCTCGAATGTCTCGGCGGCAACGGCTATGTCGAGGAATCGGGTATGCCTCGGTTGTTCCGCGAATCGCCGTTGATGTCGATCTGGGAAGGCTCCGGCAACGTTGCCGCACTCGATTCCCTGCGTGCGTTGGCACGGCAGCCGGACAGCGTCGAGGCCTTCTTCGGTGAGATCGGCCAGGCGTCGGGCGTGGATTCTCGACTGGACGACGCCATCGCCCGCGTCGGCAAGGAGCTCTCCGATACCTCCGACATGGAGTACCGGGCCAGGCGAGTCGTCGAGCTGATGGCTCTGACCTTCCAGGGTGCGCAGCTGGTGATGCACGGGAATCCCGCTGTGGCCGATGCCTTCTGTGCCACTCGACTCGACCGCGACTGGGGCATCGCCTTCGGCACCCTGCCGACGGGAGTCGATACGGCGGCGGTGTTGGCTCGGGTGTGATGGCCGTTCGGGGATTTACGCCCCTCGTGGTAATCCACTCCCTCTGAACGGTGCGTCGATTACCGGTAGCGGCGTGGATTTGGGTAGCGGCAGCTCGGTGAACCAACCACTAGGCGGGCCTTGCCGCAACGCGCGACGGTGCGCGGCCGACAACCGTTCAATCAACACGCTGGGGTTCGCGAGATCGCCCCAGCCGTAGCGGAACACTGTCCGCCCCTGCTCGAGCAGGCGGTTGTGGCGCTCCTTCTCGGCCAGAACGGCGCGGCGCGGTTCGGCACCGTACTTGTACACTCCGTCGAACTCACCGATCACTTCGCCGAGATCAGGAAACACGTGGTCCACCCGAGCGAGGAAGTCCCCGTTGTCGTCGTACACGGACTGATTGCACAGCACAGGCGTGACTGCTTCGAAGATCAAGCGCGCACGTGTTTCTCCGACACTGTCGCTTCGGTCCGACATCATCTCGACCGCACGTCGAGCACGTCCGATGCCGGTGCGGTGCTTGGCCGACATGATCGACTGTGCCAGCTCCACGTGCGTGACGCGAGCGTGTCTCAGGGCGTAGTCGCCTGTGCAGACGGCTTGCTCGAGCGGAACGGATCGCGCGATATCGACAATCGTCCGTGCGGGGTTGGTGACCGGCAGTGAGCCCGGTTGAAAGGTCTGCCGAGCGCCCGATGTGAGGTGGACCCACTCGTTGTCTTCGAGCGTGGTTCCGTGCAGCTCACGCCTACGGGTGCGCTTACTCGGATATCCCGCTCCGATTGTCATGTGTACCCGGTCGAGCGGGACGTTCCAGACGTCGAAGCCATGGATGACTGCCGCCGACACATGACTGAGGACCGCGCCGTCGACGGAATCGAGATAGGTGGCCTGGGCGAGAATCGCGTGTTGCTGCGGGCCGTCGAGCGTGCGGAGCACGTGGTCTCGCAGGTACCACCCTGGGCGAATTGCAACGATCGACCCTTGTGTTCGCGCGCGCCGTAGATCGTTGTCGGTGAAGCCCGCCCGGTGTGCGTCGGCGCGACTGAACAGCCCAGGTCGATCGAAGTCCATGCCCGATTGGACGCAGCGGGAGCCTGTGCGGATCCATGTGCAGAAGATTCACGCCCTCCGCAGCAATCTGCGCCCCGCGGGTGGGGTGTCGATTACGACGAAGGGCGTGGATCCGCGGACTGAGGTCTAACTCGAACGACCCCGCTGCGATCGGTACCAGCGCACCAGGGAGTCGGTCGATGAATCCGACTGTGCAGCAGGAGCTTCGGAATCGATGAGTACCGGTGTCAGTTCGAGGGCCTGGGTCTTGCCCAGTTCGACGCCCCATTGATCGTAGGAGTCGACGCCCCAGATGACGCCTTCGACGAAGACCTGATGCTCGTACAGGGCGATCAATTGGCCGACCACCGACGGCGTGAGTTTCGACGCGAGAATCGAGGTGGACGGTCGATTGCCGGGCATCACCCTGTGCGGCACCACATCTGCCGGTGTGTCCTCGGCGGCGATCTCCTCGGCCGTCTTGCCGAAGGCGAGCACCTTGGTCTGGGCGAAGAAGTTGCTCATCAGCAGGTCGTGCATCGAGCCGGTGCCGTCGCGGGTGGGTAGATCGTCGGTGGGCTCGGCAAATCCGATGAAGTCTGCAGGCACCAAACGTGTTCCCTGGTGCAGCAATTGGTAGAAGGCATGCTGGCCGTTGGTGCCCGGCTCGCCCCAGAAGATCTCGCCGGTGGGTGTGGTGACGGGGGAGCCGTCGGCCTTGACGGACTTGCCGTTGGATTCCATCGTCAACTGCTGCAGGTACGCGGCGAAGCGGGAGAGGTCATTCGAATACGGCAGCACTGCACGGGTTTCCGCGCCGAAGAAGGAGCTGTACCACAGGCCGATCAAGCCGAGCAGAACCGGCGCGTTCTCGGCGAGCGGCGTCAACCGGAAGTGCTCGTCGATGCGATGAAACCCGTCCAGGAATTCGCTGAACGCCTCTTTGCCCACAACGGCCATGACCGACAACCCGATTGCGGAATCGACGGAGTACCGTCCGCCGACCCAGTCCCAGAAGCCGAACATGTTGGCGGTGTCGATACCGAAGTCCGCGACGCGCTCGGCGTTGGTCGACACGGCGACGAAGTGCTTGGCGACGGCGTCTTCACCGAGTGCGTCGACGAGCCAGCGACGGGCCGCGGTCGCGTTGGTCAACGTCTCGAGGGTGGAGAACGTCTTGGACGCGATGATGAACAGCGTCGATGCCGGATCGAGTCCGTCGAGCGCACCGACGAGATCGGCTGGGTCGACGTTCGAGACGAACTTCGCGGAAATCCCCGCATCGGCGTAGTGCCGGAGCGCGTTGTAGACCATGACCGGTCCGAGGTCGGATCCGCCGATGCCGATGTTGACGACGGTGGAGATCTTGTCGCCGGTGGCACCGACCCATTCGCCCGAACGTACTCGATCGGTGAATTCGCCCATGGCAGTGAGGACTTCGTGGACATCGGCGACGACGTTCTGGCCGTCGACGGTCAACGACGCGTCGGCTGGTAGACGCAGCGCGGTGTGCAGAACGGCGCGGTCCTCGGAGGTGTTGATGTGCTCGCCCGAGAACATCGCGTCGCGCTTGCCTTCGACATCGGCGGTGCGGGCGAGCTCGACGAGCAACTCGACGGTCTCGCGAGTGATTCGGTGCTTGCTGTAGTCGATATGAAGATCGGCGGCGTCGAGGGTGAACGTGCGTGCTCGGTCGGCGTCCTCGGCGAACAATGTCCGAAGATGAGTATCAGCGATCGTGGAGTGGTGATCGGTCAGCTTCTGCCAGGCATCCGTGCCGGTGATATCGACGCTCATACGAACCAACAGTAATGCGGTGCCGAGTCGCGCGCGCGTCGTTTGTCGTTTGCATCAGGCGCTGCGGAGGCATCATGGACGGTATGGACCAACGTGCATTGATCGAATCGATTCCGGCAAAACTGTGGATCGGCGGCAAGGCCGTCGACGCGGAGGGAGGCAAGACGTTCGCGGTGAACGATCCGGCGACCGGCAAGCCCCTGACCGAGGTGGCCGACGCATCGCCCGCCGACGCGATGAAGGCGCTCGACGCCGCCGCTGCGGCGCAGAAGAGTTGGGCGGCAACGCCCGCGCGCGAGCGCAGCGAGATCCTGCGAGCGGCCTTCGAGAAGGTCACCGAACGCGCCGACGACATCGCGCTGCTGATGACACTCGAGATGGGCAAAGCACTCGCCGAGTCCAAGGCCGAAGTGAAGTACGGGGCCGAGTTCTTTCGTTGGTTCGCCGAGGAAGCAGTGCGCATCGGCGGCCGCTACACCCCGGCACCCGCGGGCAACGGTCGAATTCTCGTCACCAAGGCTCCGGTCGGTCCGGTGTTGGCGATCACCCCGTGGAACTTCCCGTTGGCGATGGGCACCAGGAAGATCGGGCCTGCTCTGGCTGCCGGCTGCACCATCGTGGTCAAGCCGGCCCGCGAGACCCCGCTGACGATGCTGCTGCTCGCGCAGATCTTCGACGAGGTCGGCTTGCCCGAAGGTGTGCTCTCGGTACTGACGACGTCGAAGTCCGGCGACGTCACCGGGCCGCTGCTGGAAGATTCGCGGCTACGCAAACTCACCTTCACCGGGTCCACGGGCGTCGGCAAATCACTCGTCCAGAAGTCCACGACGAGGTTGCTGCGGACGTCGATGGAACTCGGTGGCAATGCCCCGTTCGTGGTGTTCGACGACGCGAACATAGACGACGCAGTGGACGGCGCGATGCTGGCGAAGATGCGCAACGGCGGAGAGGCCTGCACGGCGGCGAACCGGCTGCACGTGCACAACAGCGTTCGTGAGGAGTTCACCACCAAGTTGGTGGCGAAGATGTCCGAGATGAAACTCGGACCCGGCGTCGACCCCGACACCAAGCTGGGCCCGCTGATCAACGCAGACCAACTCGAGACCGTGCAGGAGCTCGTCGACGACGCAGTGGAGAAGGGCGCGACGGTCGCGCTGGGCGGTACCGCACCGGGCGGAGATGGGTACTTCTACCCGGCGACCGTGCTCACCGACGTTCCAGCGAAGGCCAGGATCCTGAAAGAGGAAGTGTTCGGCCCCGTGGCTCCCATCGTCGGCTTCGACACCGAACAGCAAGGTATCGACGCGGCCAACGCCACCGAGTACGGACTGGCGTCGTACATCTACACCGAGAACCTGGACCGCGCGCTACGGGTCGCCGACGCCATCGACAGCGGCATGGTGGGCGTCAACCGCGGAGTGATCTCGGACGCGGCAGCGCCGTTCGGTGGAGTCAAGGAATCCGGATTCGGCCGTGAGGGCGGATCCGAGGGCATCGAGGAGTACCTCGAGACCAAGTACATCGCATTGAAGTAGAGCTAACGGTTGGGCGTGCACACCGCGCGCCCAACCGGAGGGTCGATCAGTGTCCGAGGCGACCGCGACCGAGACGGAGCAGGAGCATGGCCAGCGTGTGGCCTTCCTGACCGAGGCTGCTGAAACGCTCGAGGACCTTCATTTCGCGGCTGTGCACCAGGCGCGGACCGCCGGAGGCCATACGGGTGCGGCCGATGATCTGCGAGACCTCGGAGCGACGCTTGATGGCCGTCAGGATCTCGGCATCGAGGCGGTCGATTTCCTGCCGCAAATCGTTGATCTCGGCCTCGCTGGAAGGCACTGCAGTCTCTGAGTCGATCTTCGTCGTCATGGCCATCGTCTCTCCTCGGGTCACATCTTGGATCGCTGCGTCGTCCGTCACCGTTACGCCTTTCGTATTCGGAACTGCATCACCTGGCGGCTCGGTTCCGGCTCGAATTTCCTGTCCGGGCCTTCGAGCCCCCCGCCTGGAACCAGGGGCGTTGCGTCTATCGACAGGCTCCCGCACGTGTGGCCGAGGAGCGGCCGACCCGACGCAGGCGATGACGTACGGTTTTTTCGATCACCGATCCAGTGTGCCACGGGCCGACCGTCCTGAAAAGTCATCCGTCGAGGCCGGGACCACGCGATGTGGGTTTGTCGGTACGCGCCGGTAACCTGACCTGACGATGAACACATTCCTCCAAGGCCTCGCGTCCCGTAAGAACTCTGCGTCCGACGCGCTGCTGGAAGGGCTCAATCCGCAGCAGCGTGAGGCCGTTGTACACACCGGATCGCCGCTGCTCATCGTGGCTGGAGCCGGTTCGGGCAAGACGGCGGTGCTGACGCGTCGTATCGCGTATCTGCTCGCCGAACGCGGGGTGTCGCCAGGTCAGATTCTGGCCATCACGTTCACCAACAAGGCCGCCGCAGAGATGCGCGAGCGAGTCGCCGGTCTGGTGGGACCGCGGGCTAATGCGATGTGGGTATCGACGTTCCACTCGAGTTGTGTGCGAATTCTGCGGGCGCAGGCGGCGTTGCTGCCGGGTCTGAATTCGAACTTCTCGATCTACGACGCCGACGACTCACGGCGATTGCTGACGATGATCTCCAAGGATCTGCAGATCGACACCAAGAAGTTCTCGGCGCGACTGCTGTCGACGGCGATCTCGAATCTGAAGAACGAGCTGATCGTGCCCGACAAGGCGGCCCTGGACGCCGACGGTGATCCCGCCGAACTGCCGCGGCTCGTCGCCAAGATCTACGGCATCTACCAGCAGCGGCTGCGCGCGGCCAATGCCATGGACTTCGACGACCTCATCGGCGAAACGGTGGGAATGCTGCAGGCCTTCCCTCAGGTGGCGCAGTACTACCGCCGCCGGTTCCGGCACGTTCTGGTCGACGAGTACCAGGACACCAACCACGCGCAGTACATGTTGGTCCGCGAACTGGTCGGCACCCCCGATGCCGACGGCGCACTCGAAGGCACCGTCGCTCCGGGTGAGCTGTGCGTGGTGGGCGACGCAGATCAATCCATCTATGCCTTCCGTGGCGCGACGATCCGCAACATCGAGGAATTCGAGCGCGACTACCCCGACGCGCGCACCATCTTGCTCGAGCAGAACTACCGATCGACGCAGAACATTCTCTCGGCCGCCAATGCCGTGATCTCACGCAACACCGGCCGACGCGAGAAGAAGTTGTGGACCGACACCGGCGAAGGCGAGCTGATCGTCGGCTATGTCGCAGACAACGAGCACGACGAGGCGTCGTTCGTGGCTTCGGAGATCGATCGACTCGTCGACGGCAAAGACGTGCGCTTCGACGAGGTAGCGGTGTTCTATCGAACCAACAACTCCTCGCGTGCGCTCGAGGAGATCTTCATTCGACTCGGTCTGCCCTACAAGGTCGTCGGCGGCGTCCGGTTCTACGAGCGCAAGGAAGTCCGGGACCTGGTTGCGTATCTGCGGGTGCTGTCCAACGAGGACGACACCGTCAGCATGCGACGCATCCTGAACACCCCGCGCCGAGGTATCGGCGATCGTGCCGAGGCGTGTGTCGCCGTCCACGCGGAGCAACGTGACATCAGCTTCTCGCGCGCCCTGCACGACGCGGCTGCGGGCAAGGTGGCGTTGCTCAACTCTCGGCAGCAGAAGCTGATCGCACAGTTCATGGAACTGCTCGACGAACTGCGTGCCGTACTCACCGCGACCGACGGCGACGGAAACGACATCGCGGATATCGGCGATGTCGTCGAAGCCGTTCTCGACCGCACGGGCTACCGCGCCGAACTCGAAGCCAGCAGTGACCCGCAGGACGGTGCGCGGCTCGATAACCTCAACGAACTCGTCAGTGTGGCAAGGGAGTTCACGTCAGAGGCGCGAAACCAAGCCGCGGTGGCGGAAGAGGCGCTCGAGACAGGCGACGACCGAAGCGAGGACGACGGCGGCGTCGACGGGTTGGCCGAACCCGGTTCGCTAGCTGCGTTCCTCGAACGGGTCTCCCTGGTGGCCGATACCGATCAGATTCCCGACTCCGGCACCGGAGTCGTCACATTGATGACGCTGCACACCGCGAAAGGCCTGGAGTTTCCGGTCGTTTTCGTGACGGGTTGGGAGGACGGCCAATTCCCGCACATGCGAGCACTGGGTGACCCCAACGAACTGTCCGAGGAACGCCGCCTGGCCTACGTGGGTATCACGCGCGCACGGCAGCGGCTCTACCTCACGCGCGCGATCATGCGGTCGGCGTGGGGCCAGCCCATCGCGAACCCGGAATCTCGATTCCTGCAAGAAGTTCCGCAACACCTGATCGATTGGCGACGTGAGGATCCCGGCACCGGGGGCGGCCGCGCGATCGGGGGTGGCAGATCCGGCAGCTACGGCTCGAACAGTTACGGCTCTGGCGGCGGGTACGGCTCCGGTGGTTATGGCTCAGGCGGCTCCTCGTCACGCGGCCAGGGCTCGTCGCCCAGCTTCGGTGCCGCCAAGGGGCGCAATTCCAATCTCGTTCTTGCCGTGGGGGATCGAGTCAGTCACGACAAATATGGACTGGGTACGGTGCTTGAATCGACCGGTGCCGGAATCAAAGCGATGGTCCTGATCGACTTCGGTTCGGCCGGCCGCGTCAAGATGATGCTCATCGGTGGCGTGCCGATGACCAAGCTGTAGAAGCGCCGACAACGCGAAAGCCGGGCCCTGCGAAAGCGGGGTCCGGCTTGTTGTGCAGTAGTGGAAGTGAACTCAGTCCATTTCGGGTCCGAGGGAGATCCCTCGGGAGGCGAGCCAGGGGAGCGGGTCGATCTTGACTTCGCCCGGGAGGTGGACCTCGAAGTGCAGGTGCGGTCCGGTGGAGAAGCCGCGGTTGCCCATGGTGGCGATCTGGTCTCCCGCCATGACGTCTTGACCGACCGAGACCGTAGTGGTGTCGACGTGGCCGTAGACGGTGATCGTGCCGTCGGCGTGCTGTACACGTACCCACATACCGAAGCCTGCAGCCGGACCGGAGTCGATGACCTTGCCGTCGGCAACAGCGTAGATCGGAGTTCCGATGGCGTTGGCGACGTCGACACCGGCATGCAGAACGCCCCAGCGTGTGCCGAAGTTGGAGGTGTAGGTGCCCTGCGCGGGGAGAGCGAACAGCGGCCGGCGGGCGGCTGCTTCACGTGCGGCACGCTCTTCGCTGAAGCGCTGACCCTTGGCGAGCAAGTCGTTGAACTGGCTCAGATCGGCCGGTGCCGCGACGCTGAGAATCTGCGGTGCCTGCGACGGCATTGCGCTCGACGAATCTGCGTCGAGTGCGGCCGTTTGCGGGGCAGTGGTGGCTGCGATTGCAGCGGCCGCGGGTGCTTCACCGGCGGCGAGCGCGTACTCGGAGGTGGCGACCGTCGCGGGCGAGTCGTCGTTGATGACGGCCTGGCCTGCAGCTACGACAGCGCCTGCGGCCACGGCGAGAACGGCAGCGCGGCCTTTGAGGGCGGTGGGGGGAAGCGGAATTCTGTGGGCGCCGCCGCGACGGGCCACGGGGGTGGCGTCTGCGGTGGTCGCGAACGTCGTGACGACGGTCGGTGCTTCGTCGGGTGCGACGTAGGCGGTGTCGACGAACTCGGCCTCGGCATATTGATACGCGGGGTAGGAGTAGGCGTCGTACGCGCTGTGGTCGTCGGCAGGTTCGTAGCTGTAGACCGTGGTCGCGTCTTCAGCGGCGGGTCGAGAGAACCGGCTGGAGGTGAAGGACGCACGGTGTTGCTGCAAGACCTACAACCTCCGTTATCCGTGACCTGGCCGTTACTGAAAGACTCGGCAGACGGTAACGAAATGATTGCGGGGCGCGCAAGTTAACAGACCAAACTCGTGTCATATGTGAGATGGCTCACAGCCCCACCAGGGTTTATGTCGTGACGGACCACATCCTGCAAGAGACACCGGGTCGACAGTAACGGTTCTTCCTTCGATCCAGCCGATACCGTGGTCCGAATGCCGACTCCCACCTTCGACGACTCGTCCGCCCGCGGTTCCGAGCGTGCGGAACCGCAACGAATCGAGCCGCTGGATGGGCCGGGCGGAAGAGCGGACGATCCGTCACCCACGTCGCGCTTCGTAGCTGCTGTCGTATTCGCTCTGATCGCTGCAGCAGCCGCGGTGGCGGCCCCACTCATCGGCGTCGTCCGAAGCGTCGACGGTTCGCCGGTGGGAAGCGGTGCCGCGTCGGCCGCCCTTCTTTCCGTTGCTCTTCCGGTCCTGGTCGCCGTCGCAGCGGCGGTGGGTGCGGCCACGAGGCGTATCGAGTTCGCCGCGGCACTGCTGGCCGGGTACGGCGCGGTGGCACTCGGCATCGCACTACTGGACGTCGCCCTGCTGTCGGATCCGATCGACGCGAATCGGCTCGAACTCTTCCGTCCCCTGAGCGCCGCCATGCTCGACGCCACCGCCGGTGCCCAGATTCTGCTCGTCGGTCACGCAGCGTCGGTTCTGGCGGGCGTTGCGGGGTGGTCCGCCGTGCATCGCGCCGGGCTGGGTGACGGGTATGGCCACTCGGTGTATTCCGAGCATGTGGGGCGCGCGTCGGCGGGGCGGGTCGGTTCGCTGCTCGGGGCGCTTCTCGGCGCGTTCGGTGTGCTCGCGGCCGTCGCGGCGTTCTCGTCGCTGTATCGCTCGGATGACCCGGTGGTGATCGTGACCGCCGTCGTGGAATCGCCAGTGTTCGTCGCCGTGGGATCCGGCCTCGTCGGTATCGCGGCACTCGTGGTGGTTGCGTCGGCGCTGGCCTCGCTGTCGCCGCTGGTGGCGTCGGGCGCGGCCGTGGGAGCCGGACTCGGCGTGCTGGGGTTCGCGGGCGTAGGTCTGCTCGCCGGACTGAGCACCGGCGCTCGGGTGAGTGCCGGTCTCGGTGCCTATCTGGGGACGGCGGCCGGGATCGGACTGCTGATCTGCGGCGCAGCGCTTGCACCCGTCGCCGCTGCCCGCGACCGTCGCGCGCTGCAGAGAGCGCAGGAACGCGAAGTGGGTGCGCGAGGTGCCCGCGGCGTTGCCGGTCCGGGATCGACCAATCCCGGATCGAACAAGTGGCATGCCGCAGCAGGCGGTGCAGGTGTTCTCGCCGGCGCGCTGTTCGTCGTCGGATCGTTGCTGCCGATTCTCGAGACCGACTCGGGCACCGCCGTGCCGCAGATTCTGGCCACCCGGGTGGTGTTGGTCGCCGGCTTCGTGATGATTCTGGGTTCGGTGCCGCTGCTGTTCTCCGAGTTCGCCTCTGCTGCACGCCCGTTCGTGGGATTGTTCTGGCTCGGCGCGGTGTCGGCGGCGGCGTCGGTGTTGCAATCGGTGGTGCTTGCCGAGGACGTGGACGGAGTGAGTACCGGCATCGGCGCTCTTGCGATCATCGCGGGCGTCGTTGCAGCGGCAGTCACCGGACTGCTGGCACTGTTCGCCGGATCGGCCGAACGCGACGATGTCGACACATCCATGGACGTGTCGACGGACGGCGTCGTGCTGGGCGTCGGGTTGTTCGGTGCGGCTCTCCTCGCGATCGGCCTGGCGCTGCCGCTGTATCGGGGCAGCGACGTCACCGCTGCAACCGTCACCGAATTTCCGTGGGGTTGGGATACCTGGGGGCAGATGGTGCTCGCCGTCGGCATCGTCGTCGCAGCCCTCGTCGCCGCGCGTGCCCGGGCCGCCCGGGGCAGCGTTCTGCTCGCGGCTGCGGCCGTCGCCGGCATCGTTCATCTCGCGTCGTGGCCGCTGACATCTGCGCGTGCAACGGATCCGGTGATGGGGCCCGCCGTTCTGCCTTTGGTGGTGGGAATCGTCGTTCTCGGTGTCGCTGCGGCACTTTCGGCCCGCCGCGCCGATCGGTGACGGCCATTTCATCCCACCCGTAGCGGTGAGATAGGCCACATAGCATGCATGCGCCCGATGCGCCGTCGGGGCACCTGGATAAAGTCCATGCTCAGACCCGCTCACACCCCTGGAGCGGGCGTCAACGTAGACGAGACGGTGAGCTGATGGATCTCTTCGAATACCAGGCGAAGGAATTGTTCGCCAAGCATGGCGTACCCACCTCCGCCGGTCGTGTCACCGACACGGTCGCCGGAGCAACACAGATTGCCGAAGAAATCGGCAAGCCAGTAATGGTCAAGGCGCAGGTCAAGGTCGGCGGCCGCGGCAAGGCCGGCGGAGTCAAGTACTCCAAGGACGTCGCAGCAGCCACCGAGAACGCAGAGGCGATTCTCGGACTCGACATCAAGGGCCATGTCGTCAAGAAGCTTCTCGTCGCAGAAGCCTCCGACATCGCCGAGGAGTACTACATCTCCTTCCTGCTCGATCGCACCAACCGCACCTACCTCGCGATGTGTTCGGTCGAGGGTGGAGTCGAGATCGAGGTGACGGCGGAGGAGAACCCCGACGCACTCGCACGTATCCCGGTCGACGCAGTCAAGGGCGTCGACCTCGCTTTCGCTCGTGAGATCGCCGAGAAGGGCAAGCTGCCCGCCGAGGTGCTCGACGCCGCTGCGGTGACCATCCAGAAGCTGTGGGAGGTCTTCATCAACGAAGACGCTCTCCTGGTCGAGGTCAACCCGCTGGTTCGCACCCCCGACGATCAGATCCTGGCCCTCGACGGCAAGGTGACGCTCGACGCCAACGCAGACTTCCGCCAGGCCGGCCACGCCGAGTTCGAGGACAAGGACGCAGCCGACCCCCTCGAGGCCAAGGCCAAGGAGAACGACCTCAACTACGTCAAGCTCGACGGACAGGTCGGAATCATCGGAAACGGTGCAGGACTTGTCATGTCGACCCTCGACGTCGTCGCATACGCAGGCGAGGCACACGGCGGCGTCAAGCCCGCCAACTTCCTCGACATCGGCGGCGGAGCTTCGGCCGAGGTCATGGCCGCAGGCCTCGACGTCATCCTCGGTGACGAGCAGGTCAAGAGCGTGTTCGTCAACGTCTTCGGTGGCATCACCTCGTGTGACGCGGTCGCCAACGGCATCGTCGGCGCGCTGAAGAAGCTGGGCGACGACGCCAACAAGCCGCTGGTCGTCCGTCTCGACGGCAACAAGGTCGAAGAGGGCCGCAAGATTCTCGCCGACGCCGCGCACCCGCTGGTGACGCTCGCCGGAACCATGGACGAGGGCGCCGACAAGGCCGCCGAGCTGGCAGCGAAGTAGAGGAAAATATGTCTATCTTTCTGAACAAGGACAACAAGGTCATCGTCCAGGGCATCACCGGCGGCGAAGGCACCAAGCACACCGCCCTGATGCTGAAGGCCGGCACCCAGGTCGTCGGTGGCGTCAACGCACGCAAGGCCGGAACCACGGTCAAGCACGTCGACGCTCAGGGCAACGACATCGAATTGCCGGTGTTCGCTTCGGTCGCCGAGGCCATGGAGAAGACCGGAGCCGACGTGTCCATCGCGTTCGTGCCGCCGGCATTCTCCAAGGACGCCATCGTCGAGGCGATCGACGCGGAGATCCCGCTGCTCGTCGTCATCACCGAGGGCATCCCCGTGCAGGACTCCGCGTACGCGTGGGCCTACAACGTGGAGAAGGGCAAGAAGACCCGCATCATCGGCCCGAACTGCCCCGGAATCATCACTCCCGGTGAGGCATTGGTCGGCATCACGCCCGCCAACATCTCGGGAACCGGCCCCATCGGCCTGGTCTCCAAGAGCGGCACGCTGACCTACCAGATGATGTTCGAGCTCCGCGACTTCGGATTCTCGACGGCCATCGGCATCGGCGGCGACCCGGTCATCGGAACCACCCACATCGACGCCATCGAGGCGTTCGAGGCGGACCCCGAGACCAAGATCATCGTCATGATCGGTGAGATCGGCGGCGACGCCGAAGAGCGTGCAGCCGATTACATCAAGGCCAACGTGACCAAGCCGGTCGTCGGCTACGTCGCAGGCTTCACCGCTCCCGAGGGCAAGACCATGGGCCACGCCGGTGCCATCGTCTCCGGCTCGCTGGGAACGGCGCAGGCGAAGAAGGACGCACTCGAGGCCGCAGGCGTCAAGGTCGGCAAGACGCCGTCCGAGACCGCTGCCCTCGCGCGCGAAATCCTGGAATCGCTTTCTGTGAAGTAAGTTTCACTCGTAAGAAGCCCGCCACCGAATCCGGTGGCGGGCTTTTTCGTGCGCTCGCGCCGCGATCCGGGCGCGTGAATGGACCACTGCATACGTCTGGGCGCGGCAATGTGACATTCACGCGGTGCGGGCACACCAGTGGACTAGATTGACCATCGTGCACAACATCTTCACCACCGCTTTTGTGACGGTCCATCGGCTCTACATCAACAAGGTCGAGCGAAAGGGCCGCACCGCAGCGGAGGTCGACGAGATCATTCGGTGGTTCACCGGATTCGACCAAGCCACCCTCGATCGACATCTCGAGGCCGAGACGACGTTCGAGGACTTCTTCGCGGCAGCGAACCTGAATCCGAACGCGACGCTGATCACCGGAGTGGTCTGCGGCATCCGCGTCGAGAATGTCGAGGACCCGCTGATGAAGAGGATCCGGCTGTTGGACAAACTGATCGACGAACTCGCCAAGGGCAAGGCGATGACGAAGATTCTGCGTAGCTGACGATCGGGTTGGAATCACGATGAATCGAACTGTGGTCATTGCTTCGGCGCAGGACTTCACTGTGCGTCATGACAACCACAGAAAATCGTGCTCTCACCAAGAACTGGCCCGACGCTCCCACCGCCGCTGCCGGATGGATTTCTCGCGCCGGTGAGGTGGCTCAACTCCTCGCCGTCGACGCTGTCGCCCGCGACAAGGGACGTGAGGCCCCCTCCGCCGAAATTCAGCTACTCAAGGACGCCGGTCTCGTCACCCTGCTCGGCCCCGTCGAACACGGTGGCGCAGGCCAGGATTGGCCGACGGCGTACCAGGTGATCAGAACCGTCGCCGCAGCCGACGGTTCCATCGGCCAGCTGCTGGGCTACCACCTGTTGTGGTTCTGGGCTGCGCGTCTGGTCGGTACCCCCGAGCAGATCGAGGCCGTCGAAGCCGACGCCACGAAGAACAAGTGGTTCTTCGGCGGAGCCGTCAATCCCCGCGACAACGACGTTGCCGTCACCGACGAGGGTGACACCATCGTGTTCGACGGTTCCAAGACCTTCTCCACCGGCAGCCGCGTCTCGGACGTGACCGTGCTCGAAGGTGCGCTCGAGGGCAGCACCGATCACGTGTTCGCGATTGTGCCGTCCAACATCGAGGGCTTGTCTTTCCACGATGACTGGGACAACATCGGCCAGCGTCAGACCGAGAGCGGCAGCGTGACCATCGACAAGGTTCGCGTCGACTGGGCCAGCGCAGCAGGATTCGTGGACAAAGCCTTTCAGTCACGTGTGTACAACACGCTCAACGTTCCGACCATCCAGCTGGTATTCGTCAACTTCTACCTCGGAATCGCGAGGGGTGCTCTCGAGGAGGCGGCGTCGTACACCAAGGACAAGACCCGTGCGTGGCTGCACAGCACCGTCGACAAGGCCGTCGACGAGCCGTACATCATCGACATCTACGGAGACCTGACGTCCAAGCTGTGGGCCGTCGAAGCTCTGGCCGATGCCGTGGCGTTGGACGGTAGGAAGATTCACGACAACGCCTGGAACGTCACCGCCGAGGAGCGCGGTGATCACGAGGTTCGGGTGGCAGCAGTCAAGGCTCGCGCCACCGAGGTGTCGCTCGAGATCACCTCGACGGTGTTCGAGGCCCTCGGTGCGCGTGCGACGGCCAGCAAGTACGGCTTCGACCGCTTCTGGCGCAACGTGCGAACCCACACCCTGCACGATCCGGTTGCCTACAAGCGACGCGAGGTGGGCCGCTGGGTTCTCACCGGCGAGCTGCCCGAGCCCACCTGGTACTCGTAGAACACGTCCGTAGGAGGAGCACTGTGAGCACCGAAAAGATCTCCGACGCAATCAAGTTCGCGTATTGGGTCCCCAATGTCTCGGGTGGTCTGGTCACCAGCACCATCGAGCAACGCACCAGCTGGGATTACGAGTACAACAAGAAGCTGGCGCAGACCGCCGAGAACAACGGCTTCGAGTACGCGCTCAGTCAGGTGCGGTACGAGGCAAGTTACGGCGCGGAGTTCCAGCACGAATCCACCAGCTTCTCGCTCGCGCTCCTGCTGGCCACCGAACGCCTCAAAGTGATTGCAGCCGTGCACCCCGGGCTGTGGCAACCGGCGGTACTGGCCAAGCTCGGCGCGACCGCGGATCACCTGTCCAACGGCCGCTTCGCAGTGAACGTCGTCAGTGGCTGGTTCAAGGACGAGTTCACCCACCTGGGTGAACCGTGGCTCGAGCACGACGAAAGATACCGTCGCAGCGCCGAATTCCTGCAGGTACTACGCAAGATCTGGACCGAGGACGATGTCGACTTCCGGGGCGACTTCTATCGGATCCATGACTTCACCCTCAAGCCCAAGCCGCTGAACACTCCTGACCGACCCAACCCCGAATTGTTCCAGGGCGGCAATTCTTCTGCAGCACAGGAGAATGCCGGCCGATACTCGGATTGGTACTTCAGCAACGGCAAGGATTTCGACGGCGTCACCGAGCAACTCGACAATCTCCGACGCATCGCGCGTGATCACCAGCGCGAGGTGAAGTTCGGGCTGAACGGGTTCATCATCGCGCGTGATACCGAGAAGGAAGCCCGAGACACGTTGCGCGAGATCATCGAGAAGGCCAACAAGCCTGCTGTCGAAGGTTTCAAGGGAGCAGTGCAGCAGGCCGGTAACTCGACCGGGGACAAGAAGGGAATGTGGGCCGATTCGTCGTTCGAGGATCTCGTGCAGTACAACGACGGGTTCAAGACGCAGTTGATCGGAACACCGGAGCAAGTGGCCGAGCGGATCGTTGCCTACCGTCGCCGTGGCGTCGACCTGATTCTCGGTGGCTTCCTGCACTTCCAGGAGGAGATCGAGTACTTCGGAGCCAGGGTGCTACCGCTGGTGCGGGAACTCGAGGCTGCCGAGGCCGACGAGCAGGAGCTCGTCGCGGCCCGTTGACCTGGAGTGCCTGGATCGGTCGGGTCCGTGCAGTAGCGTGAGTCGACAGGACCCGACCGACCCTGGGTACGTAACTATCAGGATGAGGAGACGCGATGACCTACTCGCCCGGCAGCCCTGAAAACGGGGGCTCCAACCCTGGTGGCTACGGCGGAGGCGGACCGTCGTACGGACCGTCCTCCTCGCCGAATCAGCCTCCGTCGCCTGCGCAGGGCCACGGTCAGGGCCAGCCGTTCCACCAACCGTCGGTATCCAATCCTTTCGGGCCTCCTGTGCCGGGCACCTCGGCGCCCGGCGCGCCTGGGACCTCGGCGCCCGGATCTGCTGCACCCGAACGTAAGTCGCCCGGATCGGGCCTGACGAACCTGCCGAGGATTCTCACGTTCGTGGTGCTCGGCCTCGGTGTCGTGAACTTCCTGCTCGGATTGCTCGATCTCGTCACTGCCGAAGTCAGCTCGGCGCAGGAACTGCCGAGCAGCATCCAAACGTCGTTCAGCACTACGTTCTTCGCTTCCGGTGGCAGCGCGGTGTCGGTAGCGCTGTTGCTGGCCGCCGGCTTGATCGCCGGCGCGTCGCTGCTGCAGAAGGATGCCAAGAACCAGGCCGTGGTTGCCGCCTTGGCGATCACCGGCTTCCTGGTACTGGTCTTCCAGTCGTTCAGTCTGCCGAGCGCCGAGGGCAACGAGTTCGCCAGCACCACCAGCTCGCTCGGTATCGGCGCAATCCTGGTGCTGGTGCTCGGCTTCGTTCAGGCCGCCGCCGCCGTGGTCGCATTGCTGTTCGACGCGGGCATCGTCAAGGCACCTGCCCCCAAGCCCGCGGGCTACGGCAGTCAGAACCAGCAGGCCGGCTACGGCCAGCAGAACCCGTACAACGCGCCCACGACATCGTTCGGTGGGCCGTCGCAGCCCCAGAACTACAGCAATCCGCCGTCGTACGGGCAGGCTCCGGGAGCTCCCTCGAACTACGGTCAGGCTCCGAGTGGACAGGCGTCGGGTCAGCATTCGTACAACCCAGGTGGGCAGCCGGCGTACGGCGGTCAATCCGCGCCCAACACCTCGCCGCAGGGCGGCTACTCACCGCCGCCGTACACCGGTCCGGGAACTCCCGCCGCGGGGCAGGCGTACCCCCCGAATCAGTATCAGTACGGTCAGCCGTCGGGCTACGGCCAGCCCCCGGTGAAGCCCGAGGAGTCCGCATCGGGCGATCAGTCGACGCCCTACGGCGCGCCCACACAGTCGTTCGGCGCCACGCCCGCAGTCGACGACGAGAAGCGCGACTGATTCTGGCATCACATCCAGCTTCGCGGCGCGCCTGACCGGCGTGCCGCGAAGTTGATGCGACTCTCGTTGCGATGAGCGATCTATTGAACCGAGACACTCGACGCGCGGCCGCGAGGACTGCCCGGGTCGGCACCGGGCCTACCCCGGACCAGTCGCGCATGCTTGCCGCCGTGGCGTTCAAGACCTCCGGGCTGGTCGTGGTGATCGCCACCACCCTCGTTCTGCTCACTCTCGTCTCGGTGAACAGTGATCTCACCGGAACCCTCGGAGCGATCGCCGGCACGTGGTTTGCCGTGCATCTGGTTCCCCTGACCATCGGCGGTACGTCCCTCGGTGTCGCACCACTACTGCCGACCCTGATCATCGGCTGGTCCGTTGCCCGCACCGTCCACCGCGCGGTGGATCCGGACACCGAACGCCGCATGGTTCGATGGGTGTTCGCCGCCTCGATGGCCGGCCCGCTCGCCGTCACCGCTATCGCCTTGGCCGTTGCCGGGGACGCGTCCACCGTTATCGGCCTGTCGAGCCCCAATGCTCTCGCGGCTTTCTCCTGGGTAGCCGGCGTGCACGCGGCTGCGTCCGGAACCGGGTTGATCCTTGCGCGCTGGGATTCCCAGGTCCTCCGCCGCGGTCTCCCGGAATGGGTTCGTGCCCTCGTCGCACCGTTCGTGCGCGCACTGTCGATCCTCGTCGCAGGTGGCGCGGCCGTGGTTCTGCTCGCCCTGCTCGCCTCCTGGGAAACCGTCGGTGCATTGGTCGAAGGTGGCCGAGATGTCGTCGGAATGCTCGGCCTGACTGTCCTGTCGGTGCTCTACCTCCCCAACGTCTTGATCGGCGCGCTCGCGGTGGCGACCGGGTCCACAGCTGGTTTCGGCGACGCATCGGTGAGCCTCTTCGCGACGAGTGGTGGCCCGCTTCCGCCGTTGCCGATCCTGGCCGTCCTCCCTGAAGGGCCTGCGCAGACGATCTGGGTCGTCATGCTCGCCGTCCCGATCGGTGCGGGGCTGTTGCTCGGCCGAGACTGCGCCATCCGCAGCGCCGACATCCAGGTAGCAGTGTCTTCGGTGTGGGTGGTGGCAGCTGCTGCCGGAGTACTCGCAGCCCTGTTCGGATACGCCGCAGGTGGAAGCCTCGGCACCTTCGGAACCGTCGAGGTGACCGTCTGGAGCTTCGGACTGTTGACCTTCGCATGGCTCGCCGTCGCGGGCACGATATCCGCGGCCATCGTCGTGTGGCGTCGAGCAGAACCCGAACCCGAACCCGACGAACCGACCCCGGTGGTGGTGCCCGCCGCCGAGGTGGCGATCGAAGCTGCTCCCGCCGAGCAAAAGGCAGACGATCACGTCGAGGAGGTCGTCGAGGCCGAGGTCGTGGACGAACTTCCGGCCGAGCCAGCCCAGGAACCGACTGCTGAGCCGGCGGTCGATGCCGATAACGACGAACCGTTGGACGCCGAGATCGTCGCCCCACCCGGGGACAAGGACGCCGCGGAGGACGGACCTGCCCGGTAGTCGGTGTGTGGGGCGCAGCGACTAGGCTTTCTGCTGGCTCGAACGATCCCCTCGATACCTCAGGAGTAGTGCGCTGACTGCCTTGCGTGAGACACCCGCGCGGGTCGTCGTCCTCGCGTCGGGGACCGGCTCGCTGCTGCAGTCGCTCGTCGATGCGACGGTGACCGAGAATTATCCCGCGCGCATCGTCGCCGTCGGAGTCGATCGGGACTGCGACGCAGTCCGGCGTGCGGACGAGGCCGGGATACCGCACTTTCGGATCGGGCTGCGGGACTATGCCGATCGTGCCGAGTGGGATGTTGCGCTCACCGATGCTGCCTCGAGCTTCGAGCCGGATCTGGTCGTCACCGCGGGCTTCATGAAGATTCTCGGCGAGCGATTTCTCGAGGACTTCGCCGGACGTATCGTCAACACTCACCCCGCGCTCCTGCCGTCGTTTCCGGGTGCGCACGCCGTTCGGGATGCACTCGATCACGGCGTCAAACTGACCGGTTCGACGGTTCATCTGGTCGATTCCGGCGTCGATACCGGGCCGATCCTGGCGCAGGAAGCCGTTCCCGTTCTCGACGACGACGACGAAGCCGCGTTGCACGAACGCATCAAGACTGTCGAGCGACGGTTGCTGGTCGATGTGATCGCAGCCATGGCCACCACAGGTGTCACCTCCGATGGACGAAAGGCTCAGATAATCCGATGAGTGAACGTAAAGCAGTGCGCCGCGCACTGGTCAGCGTCTACGACAAGACCGGACTGATCGAACTGGCGACCGGCTTGCACGGCGCGGGCGTCGCTTTGGTGTCCACCGGATCGACGGCGAGCAAGATCGCCGACGCCGGAATCCCGGTGACCAAGGTCGAGGACCTCACCGGATTTCCCGAGACCCTCGAGGGACGCGTCAAGACACTGCATCCTCGGGTACACGCCGGAGTGCTCGCCGATACCCGTAAGCCCGAACATCTCTCGCAGCTGGAAGAGCTGGGCATCGAAGCGTTCGAGCTCGTCGTGGTGAACCTGTATCCGTTCACCGAGACCGTCGCCAGTGGTGCGACGCCCGACGAATGCGTCGAGCAGATCGACATCGGCGGACCGTCGATGGTGCGTGCCGCGGCCAAGAACCACCCGTCGGTTGCCGTGGTTGTCGACCCCAACCGTTACGAGGACGTGCTGACTGCCGTCGCAGGTGGCGGATTCACCCTCGCCGAGCGGACTTCGCTTGCAGCGCAGGCATTTCAGCACACCGCTGCCTACGACGTCGCGGTGGCGTCGTGGATGAGTAGTGTGCTGGTCGAGTCCGAGTCCGAGTCCTCGTTCCCCGAGTGGATCGGCGGAACCTGGGACCGTGCGGCCGTGCTTCGCTACGGCGAGAACCCGCACCAGGCTGCGGCGCTGTACGTCGATCCTGCGGGCACGGGCATCGCGCAGGCGGAGCAGATGCACGGTAAAGAGATGTCGTACAACAACTTCACCGATTCCGACGCGGCCTGGCGGGCGGCCTTCGATCATGCCGAACCCACCGTCGCGATCATCAAGCACGCGAACCCGTGCGGCATCGCCGTCGGCAAAGACATCGCGGAGGCGCATCGCAAGGCGCACGCATGTGATCCGGTGAGCGCATACGGTGGCGTCATCGCAGCCAACCGTGAGATCACCGTCGAGATGGCCGAGCAGGTTGCCGAGATCTTCACCGAGGTCATCATCGCGCCGTCCTACGCCGACGGTGCCCTCGGAGTATTGCAGCGCAAGAAGAACATTCGCGTCCTTCTGGCGGAGGCACCGCCCACGTCCGGCGTCGAGCTCAAGCCGATTTCGGGCGGCGCATTGCTGCAGCAGCGCGACGTACTCGACGCAGACGGCGACAATCCGGCCAACTGGACACTCGCGGCCGGCGAACCTGCTGACGAGCAGACTCTGAAGGATCTCGAATTCGCTTGGCGCGCAGGAAGAGCCGTCAAGTCGAACGCGATTCTGCTCGCCCACGACGGTGCGTCGGTCGGCGTCGGAATGGGCCAGGTCAACCGCGTCGACGCGGCCCATCTCGCCGTGCAGCGGGCCGGGGATCGCGCCGCCGGTTCGGTGGCGTCCTCCGATGCCTTCTTCCCGTTCCCCGACGGTTTGCAGGTCCTGATGAGTGCAGGCGTCAAAGCGGTTGTGCAGCCGGGTGGTTCGGTGCGCGACAACGAAGTGATCGCTGCCGCACAGGACGCAGGCGTGACGCTGTACCTGACGGGTTCGCGGCACTTCGCTCACTAGCCCCTGGTGCCGAGCTCGAAGTTATGGATGGATTTCTGGAGAAATCCGTCCATAACTTCGAGCTCGGCTAGACCTTTGCCCCCGCGGCGCGCAATTTGTCGCGAACCCGCGCTGCGACGCCCCACGGATCGGTGCGCAGTTGCAGTGCGCTCACCCTGATCACGGTCCAGCCGAGTGCCTCGAGTAAGTGTTGACGCTCGATGTCCCAGGCTCGCTGCCTTTCGTCGGACCAGTGCTGCTCGCCGTCGTACTCCACCGCGACTTTCCAGCGTGCCCATCCGATGTCGATGCGTGCGAACACTCTGCCGTCGGACCCCACCACCTCGATCTGGGTTTGCGGTCGAGGCAGGCCGGCGGCCATCAGTGCCAGTCTGGTGCGTGTCTCCTGCGGTGATTCGGCGCCGGCATCGACGACGTCGAGCACTTTCCTCAACTGGACGATCCCGCGAGCCCCGCCATGACGTTCGGCAAGCCGGGTGATGTCCGAGATGCCTACCCCGGTCGCACGACACAGTGCATCCAGGCGCGCCACAGCGGAACCGAAGGGTGCACGACGCCCCAGATCGTAGGCAGTTCGGGCGGCAGTGGTGACGATCAACCCGTCGATAGTCTCGATTTCGTTCGGTGCCAGCTCGTCGAAGCCGATCCGAAGCCCGTCGAACTTCCGTCTGTGTTCAGCCCAGATGAGCTCGGCATCGTGGTCTGCCGAGATCCAGCCCGATCCGTGGATTGCCGCGGCACTGACGCCGGAGACCACTCCCTTGCCTCGGGAGAACAACCACGCTGCTCTGGCTTTGGTCGGCGCATCCAGTTCGCAGCCCGGGTCGATGTAAACGTCACGATAGATGCGACGGAAGTGATGTCGCAGGTCTTGGCGGGTGACCAATCCGTTGGCCATAGCCTCGGATCCGACGAACGGTGCGCTGTCCATCCATGCACAGTGGCATCGGATTCATGCGAAAAGTGGGCCGAGCGCTGGCTGTGGATGAACAAAATAGTTGTCCACAGTTACAAAGCTGTGCTCGACTTCGGGCTTAGGTGTGCATCGACCGCCGAACTCGAAGTTATGGACGGAATTTGCCCGATTTATGTCCATAACTTCGAGTTGGGCGGGACGGGAACTCCGCTCTCGATGGCAGCAATTGCCAAACGCTCGTAGCGTGGAGAAGTGACCTCTACCAAACCTGGCATCTCCACTCTCGGCGAACTCAAGGCATCCGGACATCGGCAGCGGTCGATCAAGGAGGAGTTGCGGGAGAATCTTCTGAAGGCATTGCGTGACGGCGACGATCCGTGGCCGGGGATCGTCGGCTTCGGCTCCACTGTGTTGCCGCAATTCGAGCGTGCGATTCTGGCCGGTCACGACGTGGTTCTGCTCGGCGAGCGTGGTCAGGGCAAGACGCGACTGCTGCGCACCCTGAATCTGCTGCTCGACGAGTGGGTGCCGGTGATCGCCGGAGCCGAACTCGGGGAACATCCGTACGAGCCGATCACGCCTGCCAGTATTCGTAAAGCCGGAGAACTCGGCGACGACCTGCCTGTCGAGTGGCGGCACCGCAGCGAGCGATACGCCGAGAAGCTCGCCACCCCGGATACGTCGGTGGCCGACCTCGTCGGCGATGTCGATCCGGTGAAGGTGGCCGAGGGCCGCAGCCTCGGCGACCCGGAGACCATTCACTTCGGGCTCGTTCCGCGCAGCCATCGCGGCATCGTGGCGATCAACGAGCTACCGGACCTCGCCGAGCGCATCCAGGTCTCGCTGCTCAACGTCATGGAAGAGCGCGACATCCAGGTCCGCGGCTACACCCTCCGGCTGCCACTCGACGTCATGCTGGTGGCGAGCGCCAACCCCGAGGACTACACCAATCGCGGACGCATCATCACCCCGCTCAAGGACCGCTTCGGTGCCGAGATCAGGACGCACTACCCCCTCGAACTGGACGACGAAGTAGCCGTCATCGATCAGGAAGCGGATCTTCAGGCCGCCGTCCCGACCTACCTGCTCGAGGTGCTCGCTCGCTTCACTCGACTGCTGCGGGAGTCGCCGTCGGTGGACCAGCGCTCCGGCGTCTCCGCTCGATTCGCGATCGCGGCCGCCGAAACCATTGCTGCCGCAGCCGTTCACCGGGCCGCGATACTCGGCGAGGCCGAGCCCGTGGCCCGGCCCGTCGATCTCGGCACCATCATCGAGGTGCTGCGCGGCAAGGTCGAATTCGAGTCCGGCGAGGAAGGACGCGAAATCGAAGTTCTCGAGCACATGCTGCGCCGCGCGACGGCGGATACCGTTCGAGCACATCTCGGCGGCATCAACCTCGCAGCGCTGGTGACAGCGGTCGAGACGGGCGAGCCGATCGTGACCGGCGACCGGATCACCGCCAAAGCTCTGCTCGACGAGCTACCCGACGTCGAGGTCATCGGCGACATCCACGAGCGGCTGAACGCGACCTCGGACGGCGAGAAGGCAGCCGCGGTCGAACTCGCGCTCGAAGGTCTCTACCTCGCGCGCCGGATCTCCAAGGACCCGGACGACGACGGTCAGACGGTGTACAGCTGATGCGTCGCTCCAGATACGGGCGGTATCACGACGGGCCGGATCCCCTTGCACCACCGGTGGATCTGCGCGAGGCGCTCGACGCCATCGGCGAGGATGTGCTCGAGGGCGCGTCGCCGCGTCGGGCATTGCAGGAGATGCTGCGGCGTGGGACGAAGAACATGCGTGGGCTCGACGACCTGGCCGCTCAGGCCGCCAAGCGGCGACGAGACCTGTTGAAGAAGAACAACCTCGACGGCACCCTGCAGGAGGTGCGTGAGCTGCTGGACAAGGCTGTGCTCGAGGAGCGCAAGGCGTTGGCGCGTGCCCTCGACGATGATGCGCGGTTCCAGGAGATGCAGATCGGCGATCTCTCACCGTCCACTGCCCAAGCGGTGCAGGAGCTTTCGGACTACGACTGGCGTTCGTCGGAGGGGCGAGAGAACTACGAGAAGATCAAGGACCTGCTCGGACGCGAAATGCTCGATCAGCGTTTTGCGGGCATGAAGCAGGCCCTCGAAGGTGCCACCGACGAGGACCGCCAGGCCATCAGCGAGATGTTGAAGGACCTCAACGAATTGCTCGACGCCCACAACAAGGGTGAGGACACCGACGAGCAATTCGACGAGTTCATGAACAAGCACGGTCAGCACTTCCCGGAGAACCCGAAGAACGTCGACGAGTTGCTGGACTCGCTCGCGCAGCGGGCCGCGGCGGCGCAGCGGCTGCGTAACTCTCTGACCCCCGAGCAGCGGGCCGAGTTGGATGCATTGGCGCAGCAGGCTTTCGGTGACTCGAACCTGCTCAGTCAGCTCGATCAACTCGATCAGAACCTGCAGCAGGCACGGCCCGGTGAGGACTGGGACGGCTCGCAGAACTTCCGCGGCGAGAACGGTATGGGTCTGGGCGACGGCACCGGCGCACTTCAGGACATCGCCGATCTCGAGAATTTGGGAAACCAACTCTCGCAGCAGTACAACGGAGCTGCCCTCGACGACATCGACGCCGATGCTCTGCTGAAGCAACTCGGGCCGGAGGCTGCGGCCGATGCGCGGATGCTCTCGGAGCTCGAAAAGGCTCTGCAGCAGCAGGGATTCATGGACAAGGGTGCCGACGGGCAATGGCGTCTGTCACCCAAGGCAATGCGTCAGCTGGGGCAGTCCGCGCTCAAGGACGTCGCGGGAAAGTTGTCTCGACGCGGCGGCGAGCGGGACACTCGCAAGGCGGGTGCGATGGGCGAGCCGACGGGAGCGTCGCGGGCGTGGGAGTTCGGCGACACCGAACCGTGGGATGTCACGCGCACGGTCAACAACGCGGTACTGCGCTCGGCGGCAACAGGATCGGGTTTTCCGGTGCAGCTGCAGGTGACCGATGTCGAGATCAGCGAGACCGAGACTCGAACGCAGGCGGCCGTGGCCCTGCTGGTCGATACCTCGTTCTCGATGGTGATGGACGGCCGTTGGGTGCCGATGAAGCGCACCGCACTGGCTCTCAATCACCTCGTCAGCACCAGGTTTCGCGGAGACGATCTGCAACTGATCGGATTCGGCAGGCACGCAAAGACATTGACGGCGTCGGAGCTGGCGGGGTTGGATGGTGCCTACGATCAGGGCACCAATCTGCACCACGCACTGATGTTGGCAGTACGGCATCTGCGGCGTTATCCCAACGCACAGCCGGTGGTCCTGATCGTCACCGACGGTGAGCCGACTGCTCATCTCGAGCCGGACGGCCATGCGTACTTCGACTACCCGCCGTCCTCCAAGACATTGGGACTGACCGTTCGCGAGCTCGATACCGTCGCGAAACTCGGTGCGCAGGTGACGATCTTCCGGCTCGGTGACGACCCCGGCCTGGCCAGAGTTGTCGACAAGATGGCCGAACGAGTGGGCGGGCGAGTCATCGCGCCGGACCTGGACGGGCTGGGTGCTGCGGTGGTGAGCGACTACCTCAAGCGTCGGCGGTCCTAGCTCACTTGTGGGGAGCCTTGATATCGACGCTGACGCCACCCCAGAAAGCGAAGCCGGTGATGATCACGCGCGGCGCACCCGGATGCGTCGCGCTGACGTGCTCGAAACCGCCCATGATGCCCATGCCGCGGACTTCGACGCTCACTCCGGGCGGCACGGTGACCTCGATGCCGCCCATGATGGCCACACAGTTGATGGTGGTGTCGGCTGCGGAGAACGAGGCTCGGCGTAGGTCGAGTTCGATGCCACCCCAGAAGGCGAACGCATCGATGCGCGACGCGGCGGCCCACTCTCCCTTGCGCACGGCACCACTCATGATCGCGATCACGCGGTCGTTCGCGGAACCACCCGACGGTGCGGACGCGGGAGGCGGAGTCAGTGCCAGATCGCCGGTCAGCAGATCCAGTTCGCCGTAGGTTTTGGCCTGGTACACCGCGGCAGTGCGTTCGTCGTACTCGCTCACGGTGAGCTGGCCGTTCGCGAAAGCATCGCTGAGTAACTGCGCGACGAGGTTCCTGTCTGCGTCGGCAGCCCGTACTCGGCTTCGATCTCGGTCGGGGAGATGATCGCTCACCGCTCGGACCCTACCTGCGTAGCGGTCAGGCCGCATTCAGGATGGTGCGGCTACCGAGAGGCGATGCCAATGTCATCTGCATGGTCGCGTAGACAGCGACCATGATGCAGGACTTGTCGGCAGCGTCGGGCCTGGTGCCGGTGCGCAACTCGACGGTGACGGTCGAGTCGGTCTCGGTCACCGTGGCGTCGGCCCCGTAGCACTCCGGAGTTCCGGTCACGAAGTGCACCGCGATGGTGTTGGGGGAAACCTGGCTCCACGACTCGAAGGGAGTGGTGGTGGCGCGGATCAGGTCAGGAGTCGGCTCGAACATCGTGCCGACGTCGCCGACGGGAACCTCGTGTGGAACCGGAGGGGCGCTGGGCTGCTGGATGTGGCCGACGGGTGTGGTGGAACCGACCGTGGGCGTTGTGTCCTCGTCGCCACCGGAGGCCGTACTGCAGCCCGCCAGCAGCAGGCACAACATGACACCTGCAGCGAGAAACCTCATGCTTCCAAACTAGCGCCGGGAGCTGAGGAGAACCTTTGTGTTCGGCTCACGCGAGGAACACCGTCACGAGTGCGATGACGGGGATCGACACGAGCGTGGTCACGAACGCAGTGTCACGGGCGAGTACCACTCCGCGCTGGTAGCGGCTGGCGAAGACGAACACGTTCTGCGCGGTGGGCAGTGCCGACACGACGACGATGGCGAACAGGTCGTGACCGTCGAGACCGAAGACGAACCGGGCCATGAGGTAGCCGAGCAGTGGCTGCAGCGCCATTTTGAACACTGTTGCCAAGGCAACATCCCGCCGCGGACTGATGCCCTTCTGCAGTACGCGGGCACCGTAGAGGGACAGACCGAAGGCGAGCAAAGCGCCGGGTACGGACGCATTTCCGACGAGTTGGAACGGCTGCATCAACGCCTCGGGCAGCTCGAATCCCGTGATCGACAGAACGAGCCCCGCGGCTCCGGCCAGCACGATCGGGTTTCTGAACGGTGTGGTTATGGTCTTGAACAGTGAGACCTCGTCGATCTTGGTGGAGATGTCGAGGATGGTCACGGCGATCGGCGTGTAGATCATGATCTGGAACAGCAGCAGGGGAGCGACGAAGTTGGCGTCGCCCAGTACGAACACGGCGATCGGGATGCCCAGGTTGGCGGCGTTGACGTACGAACTTGCCAGCGCACCGACAGTCGCGTCGGGCACGGCCCGTTTCAGCGCGAGCTTCGCTATGACGAAATAGATGGCTCCGACGAGCAGTGCAGTGGAGCCGGCGACGGCCAACACTGGCGAGAGGATGACCGACAGGTCCGAGTTCGCCAAGGTGACGAACAGCAGTGACGGAGTCGCGACGAAGAACACGAGACGACTGAGGACGAATTGGCCATGCTCGCCGAGCACTTTCAGATGTGCCAGCAGGTAACCCAGTGCGATGACCACGAAAATGACGGTGAAGCCTTCGAGAACGCCGGACATCGTCGAAGTGCTCATCTCTTGATAGGGAACGACAGAAAGGCCACGTAGCCGGATGGCTACGTGGCCTTTCTCGAAAGCTGATTCAGCGGCTGGTGAACGGCAGCAATGCCATTTCACGAGCGTTCTTCACTGCGACAGCGACCTGGCGCTGCTGCTGCGGGGTGAGCCCGGTGACCCGACGGCTACGGATCTTGCCGCGGTCGGAAATGAACTGACGAAGAAGGTTGATGTCCTTGTAGTCCACCGTGGTGACCTTGGCGGCATTCAACGGGTTCTTCTTCGGTCGACGACCCGCCTCTGCGCGGACCTTCTTCGACGGTGCTCTCTTGACTGCCATCTCTACCTTTTCCCTTACCAGCTCGACTTGTGGACGCCTGGCAGCTCCCCACGGTGTGCCATCTCGCGCATTTTCACGCGGGACAGCCCGAATTTCCGTAGGTAACCGCGCGGACGTCCATCCGCAGCGTCACGATTGCGCAATCGTACCGGACTCGAATCGCGTGGCAGACGCTGCAGTGCTGCTTGGGCCCGTGCGCGCTCGGAATCGCTGCTCGAGGGCTTGCGAACGATCTCCTTGAGCTCCGCGCGACGCGTTGCCCAGCGGGCGACGATCACCTTGCGCTGCTCGTTCTTCTCGATCTTGGACTTCTTCGCCATAACTAACGCTCTTCCCGAAAATCGACGTGCTTGCGGACGACCGGGTCGTACTTCTTCATCACCAAGCGGTCGGGGTCGTTGCGACGGTTCTTGCGGGTGACGTAGGTGTAGCCGGTACCGGCAGTCGATTTGAGTTTCACGATCGGTCGGACGTCGGTGCTCTTGCCCATCAGATCTTCTCCCCACGTGCGCGGATCTTGGCGACCACGGCATCGATGCCGTCGCGGTCGATGGTCTTGATGCCCTTGGTCGAGAGGGTGAGGGTGACGCGTCGGCCGAGGCTCGGTGCGTAGTACGTCTTGCGCTGGATGTTGGGGTCCCACCTGCGGCTGGTGCGCACGTGGGAGTGCGAGACCGACTTTCCGAAGCCGGGGGTGCGGCCGGTGACTTGGCAGTGCGCAGACATGAGCACTCCTTTCTTGCCGTTATGACAATCGTTTTCGACAAAGCGTGTTCACGAATGTAGCGTGCATTCGTAGGTAATGAAAATCGTTGTCGAGAAGAAGGGTGCTCGTGAACAACTCACCGGACGATCGAACCCCGATGGTCCTCGTCTCCGGCTGGACCGGAGCCATGGACGCAGTGGTGACGTCGCTACTCGCGCCCGGGACCGTTGCAGTCCGCCACGACCTGAGCCGCGTCACCGAGGGCGTCGTGCGGCGCACGCTCTCTGTACTGGGCGAGAATCCCCGAGAGACCATCCTGGAACTGGCGCACGGCTGTGTGTCCTGCACGCTCCGCGAGGACCTGCTGCCGCTGCTGCGTGCTCTGTCGACGCGCAGCAGTGTCGATCGCATCGTGCTCGCGATGGACCCCGCACTCGAACCCGAGGCGTTGTGCTGGGCCGTCGAGAACGTCGTCGTGGCGGGCGTCGTCGGGCAGATCGACGGCCCGGCCTCGCGGGATGTGCGTATCGATGCCGTGATCGGCTGCCTCGATGCCGCAACCTGGTTGGCCGACGCCACCGGCGACGACGCGTTGGCCGATCGAGGCGTCGTCGCCAGTGGTGACGACGATCGAACCGTCGCGCAGTTGGTCGTCGGCCAGGTCGATTACGCCGACGCCCTCGTCGTCACCGCCGGTCCCGAGGTCGATGCGTGGGAACGTGCTCGGCTTTCTGCTGTCCTCGCGCGGTTGGCCCCGAACGCACCTGTTGTCTGGGTCGCTCACGACGCAATGGTCGACGCCCCGGCGCTTCTCGCGTCTGTGCCCGCCGACGCCCGGCGCGGTGCGATCATCGATGCCCATTCGCCGCTGCTGCGGGGTCAGCCCCCATTGACGGTCGACTGCGGAGTCGCACTCGTCGAATTCACCGCAACCCGGCCCTTTCATCCCGAACGTTTGCACGAGGCCATCGACGTGTTGCTCGACGGCGTCGTCACTGCCCGCGGACGGGCCTGGGTTGCGACGCAGCCCGACGAGGCGCTGTGGATCGAATCAGCCGGCGGCGGATTGCGGGTGGCGAGCGCCGGAAAGTGGCTTGCTGCAATGACTCCGGTGCAACAAGAGCGTATCGATACCACTCGACGAGCGATGGCAGCGCTGCGGTGGGACGAGCAGTTCGGTGATCGAGACACTTCCCTGGTGATTTTGATCCATCAGGCCGACCCCACCGAGATCGACCGCACTCTGCAGTGGGCGTTGGTCTCCGACGACGAGATGACCGACCCCGCTTTGTGGTCCACCTGGACCGACCCGTTCGGCCAGTGGCACGAAGACCCCTGCGAGAGCAGTGAATCCCCGTACGCAGAACAGTCACGAGAGGCAACAGAATGAAGCCAGACATCCATCCCGACTACCACCCTGTGGTGTTTCAGGATTCGAGTACCGGAAACAAGTTTCTCACCAGATCGACCGTTACGTCGGTTCGCGAGACCGAGTGGGAAGACGGCAACACCTACCCGCTGGTCGTCGTCGACGTCTCGTCCGAATCGCACCCTTTCTGGACCGGAGCCGCGCGCGTGATGGACACCCAGGGACGCGTCGAGAAGTTCGAGAAGCGATACGGCCGTCGAAGCCGAAAGGACCTCTGAGCCATGGCTGTTCCGAAGAGGAAGATGTCACGCTCGAACACGCGGAGTCGTCGCGCCCAGTGGAAAGCCGTCGCGCCGGATCTGGTGACGGTGCGTTTCCAGGGCGCGGAGTTTCGGGTTCCCCGCAGACTGGTCAAAGCAGTGCAGTCCGGGGTGTACGACCCGAGCTGACCCCAGTACGTTTGTCCGATGAGTCAGATGGCACCGTCAGCGAAAGACGTGAAGCGATGGCGGCAATACCTCGCCGACGAGCGGGCCGAGGCCGCCGTCTATCGCGATCTGGCAGGCCGACGCACCGGCGAGGAGCGAGAAATATTGCTCGAGCTCGCCGATGCGGAAGGCCGCCACGAGCAGCACTGGCGAAATTTGCTGGGTGAACGGGTCGGCATGCCGCTGAAAGGCGACATCCGCACTCGAATCCTCGGTGTCCTGGCGCGTCGCTTCGGTTCGGTATTCGTACTCGCGTTGGCGCAGCGAGCCGAGACTCGCTCACCGTACGCCACGGACGCCGATGCAACAGAGGCGATGACCGCGGACGAGCAGATTCACGCCGAGGTCATCAGAGCGCTCGCCGCGCGTGGTCGCAATCGGCTGTCCGGCACGTTTCGGGCTGCAGTATTCGGTGCCAACGACGGGCTGGTGAGCAACCTGGCTCTGGTCCTTGGCATCAGCGGTTCCGGGGTGTCCAATCAGATCGTTCTGGTCACCGGGCTGGCCGGCCTGCTCGCCGGTGCGCTGTCGATGGGTGCGGGCGAATACGTCTCGGTGCGCTCGCAACGTGAACTGCTCGAGGCGTCGTCCCCGGACAGTGCGGCGCGCGATGCCGTGCAGCATCTGGACGTCGACGCCAACGAACTGGCGCTGGTGTACCGGGCCCGGGGAATGACACACGAGGAGGCCGACGCCAAAGCGTCGGAAGTGTTGCAGTCGTTGCCCACCGACGATGAGATGGCCCCCGACGTCGACGAGCACGAGTCCGTCGGAACCGGACTGGGCGCGGCCGGAGCCAGCTTCTGCTTCTTCGCCTCGGGTGCCGTCATCCCGGTGTTGCCGTACCTGTTCGGTCTCGAAGGCTATGTGGCCCTTGCCGTTGCGGCCGTCCTTGTTGGGCTGGCACTGATCTGCACCGGCCTGGTGGTGGGCCTCCTCAGCGGTGGCCCGCCCGTCAAACGTGCACTGCGACAGCTGGCCATCGGCTATGGCGCGGCGGGGGCGACGTATCTGCTGGGACTCGCATTCGGTGGGGGAGTCTAGGGACCGGCGTCTTGGGCAAGCTTGCGCACTGTTGGGCCCCATCGACGGGATCCCGCTCGCGCATGCCCATACCGTGCACTCCGTCCCGCGTCCCTTCCATCCTCGCCGTTCGACGTAAATCGCTCGCGTCGGACACGTTTCGCTCGATAGGGTCATCGCCATGCGTGCCACTTGTCTGCCCTGTGCGACTCTCGATACGAGAGCCGGACTGAGCATTGTGCTGCGCGCATATTCGCCCGAACTACGTGCTGCTCTCCGTTGCAAACAGGCACAGTTCGTGAAGCGACCCATCGAATAGCTCTCTCGTGGAGGGGGCAGAAAGGAACATCATGCCCCCGAACAAGGTGGGCTTACGGCTGCTCAATTGGGCGTCACAGGTCGAGGACAATACGCTCGAGCAGGCTCGCGAAACAGCATCGATGCCGTTCGTGCATCCGCACGTCGCTCTGATGCCCGACGCCCACAGCGGTATGGGAAGCGCCGTAGGAACAGTGATTCCTACGCTGGGCGCTGTTATTCCGGCCGCCGTCGGTGTCGATATCGGCTGCGGAATGATCGGCGTCCGAACGGAATTCACCTTCGGCGACCTCGACGGACGGAACCTGAAGGATCTTCGACTCGCAATCGAGGCCAGCATCCCCCTCTCGCCCGGCAACTACAACGTCGGTGTCGATCGTTGGGAGTTCACTGCGCCCAAGCTGGTCGAGCTCGAGGAGTTGGCGGCCAAGGACGGTGTCGAGCTGAACCACTCACCGCAGTGGCGTGAGCAACTCGGTTCGTTGGGCGGCGGAAATCACTACATCGAGTTGTGCCTCGACGAGACCGATCGGGTGTGGCTGTTTCTGCACAGTGGGTCGAGGGGTGTCGGCAACAAGATCGCCAAGAAGCACATCGCGATCGCACAGCGTCTGTGTGCGCAGTGGTGGATCCCGTTGCCCAACAAGGATCTGGCCTACCTGCCAGAGAGCTCCCATGAATTCGGACAGTACCTCCGAGAACTGAAGTGGGCTCAGCGCTTCGCGTACCTCAATCGGGCCGAGATGATGGACAGGTTCAGTGCGGTATTCGCCGAGTGGATGGGAACCGACGATCATCGCGAGGTCGAGCGGATCAATTGCCATCACAACTACACGGTGAAGGAAATTCATGCTCAGAAGGATGTGTGGCTTACGCGTAAGGGTGCGGTAGACGCACACGAGGGCGTCAAGGCGATCATCCCCGGGTCGATGGGAACTCGTTCCTACGTGGTCGTCGGTAAGGGCTCACGGGCCGGGCTGTGCTCGGCTCCTCACGGTGCCGGTCGGCAGTTCTCGAGGACCGAGGCCAGGAAGCGGTTCACCCACGAGGACCTGCAGGAGCGAATGAAGGGGATCGAGTTCCGGGACAGTGCAGACTTCATCGACGAGATTCCGGACGCCTACAAGTCCATCGATGTCGTGATGGAGGACGCCCGCGACCTGGTGAACATCGAGCACGAGCTGCGGCAGATCCTCAACGTCAAGGGGACCTGAGCATTTTCTCGTCGTGCCCGGGACTTCGTCGCGGTTACGAAGTTCCGGGCATGGCGGGATTGTCCGCGTTCGTCCCGTTGTGCATCGCTGTTCCCCGTCTGTTCACCTGAAGTGCTCCGTTCTGTTCAGCGCGCGAGGGGGCACTGCGGTCACCATCGATTCATGACGCTCAATCCCGCAGGCGAGACAGTCGCGACCGGAATCCCGGGCACGCTCGCCGAAAACATGACGATGGCCGAGCAGCACGACTGGCATCGGTCGTTCCTGCGGCGGCACCCGGTCAGTCGACGAAATTTCCTGGTGGGAGCGGCCGCGACGGCTGCCGCGGTAGGCGTCGGGAATTCGGTGTTCGCTCGCACTGCCTATGCGCAGGACGCCCCGCTGGCCGTGGCCGGACGGCACATGGGATTCGGAAACGACCCGGCGACGCAGCTGCGGTTCTCCGCTCAACTCTCGCGTAACCCGGGTCTCACCGGCGTCTTTCTCGACCACGGCCCCACACCGGCACTGGGCGCGACGACGTCCGCCGAGGTGCGCAACCTGATCAGCCAGGTGCCGCAGACCGACGGTGGGATTCTCTCGGCCGAGCAGTACTACGTGCACGTACCCGTCGACAATCTGACGCCCAAGCTGCCGCACTACTACCGCTGGCGCACCGCCGACGGCTTCGTCAGCGACATCCGGAGCGCGTCTCCGGCGCTGCCGACCGGTCGTATCGCTCCGTTCCGGTTCACAATGATGGGTGATCAGGGCGTCGACGAAACCCCATCGCAGCCGGCGGGTCTGGTGGCCGGAGACTACGACGACCTGTACTACAAGGCGGACAACGAACCATCGGTCAAGCACGCGCGCAACATCAATCGCGCGATCGAGGCCTCGCGTCCGGACTTCCATATCCTGGCCGGCGACATCGCGTACGCCGACCCATCCGGTGCCGGACTTCCTCCCCAGTTCGCGAAGCACGGACAGACACCGCCGAAGGGGTTCGACAAGTTCAACCCCTTCGTCTGGGACGGCTACTTTCAGGCGATCGAGGCGAGCGCGTCCACCGCTCCGTGGTTGTTTGCCACCGGCAATCACGACATGGAGGCGCTGTACAGCCCCGACGGCTACGGCGGCCACGCCGCGCGGCTCGATCAGCCGACCACCGGGCCCAAGGGATGTCCGTCGGCCTACTCGTTCGTCTACGGCAACACCGCCGTTCTCTCGCTCGACGCGAACGACGTGAGCTACGAGATCAAGGCCAACACCGGGTACAGCGGGGGAGCCCAGAACACCTGGGTGGAGCAGACTCTCGCGAAGTATCGGGCAGATCCGAACATCGACTTCATCGTCTGCTTCTTCCATCACTGCGCGTATTCGACGACGTCCACCCACGCGAGCGACGGTGGCGTGCGCGACGCCTGGGTTTCGCTGTTCGACAAATACGAGGTGGATGTGGTGCTCCAGGCTCACAATCACGTCTTCGAGCGCACCGATCCCATCCGTGGCAACCGCGCGACGCGGGTCGCTGGAGACAATGCGACCGTCAGTGGAAAGACCGACGGCACCGTGTATTACACCGTCGGCGGAGGCGGTCGTCCCAGGTACACGTTCCAGGACGGCGAAGGCGTCAGCTACCGAGGCAACGAGTTACCCGACACGGCAGTTCCGAACAGCTATGTATGGGCACCGGACGGCACCAAGTCGGCCGAGTCCATCACCTGGTCTCGGGTGCGATTCCTCAACTACTCGTTCGTCAGAGTCGATGTGGTGCCGGGTATTCCGGGCATCAAGGCCAGCACGATGACCATCGGTGCCATCGACGAATACGGCAACGAGTTCGATCGGCTGACGTTCGAGCGAGACATCCCGGTGGGTCCGATATTCGGCTCGTCCTAGGTCCCCATGTGCATGGAACTTCGACCCCTGCTACGAAGTTCCATGCACATGCGGCGAAGCCGCTCTACAACCACTTCTGGCGTTTGAACACCACATACAGTGCGCTGGAACAGATCACCATGGCAACCAGTGCGAGTGGGTAGCCGAACTGCCATTTCAACTCGGGCATGTCGTCGAAGTTCATGCCGTAGATGGCGGCGATGAGCGAGGGCGCGAAAAGTATTGCGCCCCATGATGAAATACGCTTGACCTGTTCGTTCTGTTCTAGGCTGACCTGGGTCATGTTGCGCATTTCTTCGTTCTGCTGCTGCGCCACCATGGTGGAGTGCACGGTCATCGCGTTCTGCAGATTGGACCGGAACGCCTCGATGCGGTCCGAGATACGGATCGCGTGGTCCAGCACGTCGCGAAGATTTCGCTGCAATTCGACGTCGACGTGATACTTGTCCGACCCACGCTTGAGCGATTCGATCATATCGACCAAAGGCTTGGCAGCACGATCGAATTCGGATACCTCACGCAACAGCGAATAGATTCGGCGCGACACGCTCGGATCGCCGGTGAACAGTTGATCCTCGATCTCGTCGATGTCGGTTTGCAAGCCCTTGATGACGGGAACGTATTCGTCGACGACTTGGTCGAGGATGCCGTACAGGATCGCTTCGGGCCCCAGTCCGAGCAGTTCGGGAGATTCCTCGAGCCGGTGCCGCACCTTGCCGAGTTCGGGCGATTCGGCGTGGCGAATGGTGACCACGAAATCTGCGCCGAGAAAAATGTGCAATTCGCCGAATTCGACCTTTTCGGTCTCGTCGATGTATCTGGCGGGGCGTAGTACGACGAAGAGCTGCTCGGCATAGCGTTCGAGCTTCGGCCGTTGATGGGCCGCAATGGCGTCCTCGACGGCCAGTCGATGCAGCCCGAATTCGGTTGCTACAGCGTTGATTTCGCTGAGCTCGGGTCGGTAGAGGCCAATCCATGCCATTCCGTGGCGATCTCGCATGCACTCGAAAGTGATATCGAGGCTTTCGGGATTCGCGGTTCGCTTCCCCTCGACGTAGACGGCGTTGTCGACGATCGGCACTTCGGGTCACCTCGGTTCGAGAAACAGATGTGCCGGACGGCACCAGATCGAGACTATCGCCTGAAACAACGTGGCGGCGCAGCAGCAAGTGCATGTCACGCACGTGCCCTGGAGCAGCGGCTGCTCGACGTCGATCCTGTTGCGGTCGAGCTAGCCGTTGCCGACGATCACCAGAATGGACGCGTTTTCGCTGACCTTGGTTCCGGCCTGGAAATTCGTTCCGATCACGGTGGCGTCGGTGCGGTCGTAGTCGGTGGTGACGTCGGTGAAACCGGCGTCCGAGAGCGCCTGCAGGGCGTCCGATTCCGAGCTGCCCGCGACAGCAGGAATCGTGGCCCGATCCGGCGCGGCCTGGGCGATGGCGCTGCCACCGAGCGAGAGGGCACCGGCTACGGCGATCGTGGCGATGGTCTTCTTGAATCCGATACGCATGATGTTCTCCTCGGTGAGGCGGAATCGCTGATGACACGACCCTGCTCGCCGATGCTGAGTCGAGCCTCGGATGTTGCTGTGAACCTGCTGTCAGTCCCGTGACATGCTGATCCGATGCTTCTCGACCTCCTCGGCTACATCGGTATCGCAGTCTTCGCGGCGTCGGGTGCTCTGGTCGGAGTGCACCGCCGGTTGGATCTGTTCGGGGTCTGCGTCGTCGGCATCACGACGGGCATCGGCGGTGGGATCATTCGTGATCTGCTTCTCGGAATCCACCCTCCGACGTCGTTGGACACGTGGCCGAACATCACCGTCGGCTTCTGTGCGTCGCTGGCCGTCTTCGGTGCTCATCGACAGATGGGCAAGGTGCGACGCGGCGTTCTCGTGCTCGACGCGTTCGGGATGGGACTGTTCGCGTCGACCGGTGCGACGATCGCGTTGGCGTCCGGCGGGAGCGCCCTGTCAGGAGCTCTCATCGGCACCACGACGGCGGTGGCCGGCGGCGTGATCCGAGACGTGCTGGTCAACGAAGTACCCCTTTTGCTACATCGAGACCTGTATGCCCTGCCGGCGTTGCTCGGCGCGTCGACCGTCGTGTTGGCCGATGTTCTGGCACTGCCGGAGAACGTGGGACTCGTGGTGGGAACAGTGCTCGCGACGGGGTTGCGTCTGCTTGCGCTGTGGCGGAAGTGGAACCTTCCGCTCGCACGGAACCTTCCCGTGCCCTAGGTGGAGTAGGTACCCCTCTCAGACAGATCTCAGTCGACCAGGACAAACTGTACGAATGCGGATATTGGTGGTCGACGACGATCGAGCGGTGCGTGAGTCGTTGCGCAGGTCGCTGACGTTCAACGGTTACACCGTGGACCTGGCGGTCGACGGGCTCGACGCGCTCGAGCAGGTAGCGGCGGGGCGGCCGGATGCGTTGGTACTCGACGTGATGATGCCTCGGCTCGACGGCCTCGAAGTGTGCAGGCGTTTGCGCAGCGTGGGCGACGACCTGCCGATTCTCGTGCTGACGGCTCGGGATTCTGTGTCCGAGCGCGTCGCCGGTCTCGATGCGGGTGCCGACGATTACCTGCCGAAGCCGTTCGCGCTCGAAGAACTACTGGCCCGGCTGCGGGCATTGCTACGGCGCACCGCGATGGAGGCGGGCATCGACTCGGAGACCATGACGTTCGCGGACCTGTCGATGGACCCGGTCACCCGGGAGGTCTCGCGTGCCGAACGCTCCATCAGCCTCACCCGAACCGAATTCTCGTTGCTCGAGATGCTGATGGCCAATCCGCGTCGAGTCCTCACCAGAAGTCGAATCCTCGAAGAAGTCTGGGGCTACGACTTCCCGACGTCGGGCAACGCGCTCGAGGTGTATGTCGGGTACCTGCGACGCAAGACCGAGGCGGAGGGGGAGTCGCGGCTGATCCACACCGTTCGCGGTGTCGGGTACGTCCTACGCGAAACGCCCCCGTGATGGTCGCTCCGTTCGGACGTAAGACGGCCGACGTCGGCGGAAGCTCGCCTACCGCGACGAGACCTCCTGCAGCGATGCGGCCGCCGACTCCGCTGACTCGGTCGGTGTCGTTGCGCTGGCGGGTGACGCTGCTGGCCGCCTCGGTCGTCGCAATCGCGGTGGCGGTCATGGCCATTGCCGCGTACACCGTTGTCTCACGAGCACTGTACGGCGATGTGGACACGCAATTGCGTTCTCGTGCATCAGCATTGGCAGAGTCGACCCTTGTTTCCTATGATCCACGGTTCGTCGCCGGTGCCACGTTGTACAGCACCGACGTGAGCGTGGCGTTGATCTATCCGGACATGTCGAGCTACAACCCACCCGGGCCCAAGGTCCCGATCGGCGACGCCGAACTCGCCGTGGTGCGCGGAGATCAGGAATCGTCGCTGCGGACGCTCGATGATCAGCGAGTGTTGGCCATCCGCACCAAGGACGGCAGCACACTCGTAGTCGCACAGCGGCTGTTGCCCACCGGAGAAGTACTCGATCGACTGGCGTGGGTCCTGTTGATCGTCGGTGGCTTCGGAGTGGTGTTGGCTGCCGGAGCAGGCATGGCTGTGGGCCGCACCGGTTTACGGCCGATTGCTCGATTGACAGCCGCGGCCGAACGAGTGGCGCGTACCGATGATCTGACGCCGATCCCGGTGACCGGTGACGACGAATTGGCTCGGCTGACAGAGAGTTTCAACACCATGCTCCGTGCACTCGCCGAATCTCGGGGCAGGCAGAGCAGATTGGTCGCCGACGCAGGCCACGAACTTCGGACCCCGTTGACATCGCTTCGGACCAACATGGAGTTGCTCATCGCGGCCGGTCGCCCCGGTGCGCCATCAATTCCGGACGACGACATGGCCGAATTGCGAACCGACGTGGTGGCGCAGATTCAAGAACTGTCAACGCTGGTAGGAGATCTGGTCGATCTGGCGCGTGAGGACGCACCGGAGACAGTGTTCGAGCGTGTCGACCTGGCCGATGCCGTCGAACGGAGCCTCGAACGAGCACGCCGACGCCGCAACGAAATCGACTTCGACGCAACGCTGATGCCGTGGTTCGTCTACGGCGACCAGGCGGGACTGTCGCGGGCAGTGCTGAACGTGCTCGACAACGCGGCGAAATGGAGTCCGAGCGGCGGCGAGGTGCGAATCGCCATGCGGCAGATCGGTGATGGTCTACTCGAGTTGACGGTGGACGACGCGGGCCCGGGTATCCCCGAGGAAGATCGGGAGCTGGTGTTCGAGCGCTTCTACCGCTCCACGGCGTCGCGTTCGATGCCCGGAAGTGGCCTGGGTCTTGCCATCGTGCGACAGGTGGTCGTCAAGCACGGCGGCACCATCGGGGTCGAGGTATCCGAACGCGGCGGTGCGCTCATTCGGATCGTGCTGCCGGGCGAGAGTGCCACGGATCCCCGCACACTCTCGGCAAACTGATAGCCGGATCTCAGCGCGCTCTCAGTACCGCCCTGCACAGTGAGTAGCAAGAAGGCGGGCGGACCTCTGGGTCCCTACTGAAGGAAGCAGCAACGATGAGTGACGACCGTAACGAATCCGAACAGCCCGGACAGGGTGCCGGGTCCGAGCAGTATCCGGCAAACCGGGCTTCGGGCGGCGACGAGCAGAACTACTCGGCCCAGCAGCATCCGACTCAGCAGAATCCGGCTCAGCAGGATTCCACTCAGCAGCACCCGACGCAGCAGTTCCCGTCCCAGCAGACTCAACCCCACAACGCAGGGTCGCAACCGCCACAGCAGGGTTACCCGCAGCAGTACGCCGGCTACGGGCAGGGGGCCTACCAGCCCGGCTACGGGCCGTACGGCCAGCAAGGTCATCCCCAGGCGTCCACGCAGGCCCACGCTCAGCCGCAGCACGTTGCACCGCAGTCGAATTCGGCGCAGGGTGCTGTGAGGACCCGGCCCGGTCGCTCGGCGCTGGTGGCCGGAGCCATCGCGCTCGTTCTGGTCGGCGGAGGAATCGGCGGCGCGGTCGGCGCGATCGCGACCAACAACGCGAACAATAACGGTGGCGCAGTCAGCAATTCGTTGAACTCGACTGTCACAGCCGCGCAACCGGCCGCGAACTTCCCCGATGGCTCCGTTCAGGCCGTCGCGAACAAGGTTCTCCCGAGCGTGGTGCAGATTCAGGTCAAGGGTTCGCAGGAAGAGGGTGAGGGCTCGGGCGTCATCCTCAGCAGCGACGGCTTGATCCTCACCAACAACCACGTTGCGACGGGCGCAGGAGCCAACGGCAAACTCACCGTTGCCTTCTCGGACGGCTCGGTGGCCGACGCCACGATCGTCGGTGCCGATTCGGTGTCGGACATGGCCGTCATCAAGGCCGAGGGCAAAACCAATCTGACGCCTATCGAACTCGGTTCGTCGTCGAATCTCGAAGTAGGACAGCAGGTTGTCGCGATCGGTTCACCGCTCGGCTTGGCGGGCACCGTCACCACCGGCATCGTGTCGTCACTCAACCGACCGGTGTCGACCTCCGGTGAGTCCGGCAATCAGAACTCGGTCATCGACGCCATCCAGACCGACGCTGCGATCAACCCGGGCAACTCCGGCGGTGCGCTAGTCAACACCGACGGCCAGCTGATCGGTATCAACACCGCAATCGCCACACTCGGCGGTAGCGAGGGATCCGGTGCGCAGAGCGGCTCGATCGGGCTCGGGTTCGCAATACCGGTGGATCAGGCCAAGCGCATCGCCGACGAGTTGACCACCACCGGCAAGGCGACCCAGGCCATGATCGGGGTCCAGGTGCCGTCGCAGGACGACGCCAACGGTGCCACCGTCGTCGAGGCCACCGAGGGTGGCCCGGCGGCATCGGCAGGAATTCCCAAGGGTGCCGTGATCACCAAGCTCGACGACCGCATCATCTCGAGCGGCGACGCATTGATCGCGGCGGTTCGCTCGCACGCTCCGGGAGACTCGGTCACCGTCACCTACACCGATGGTGGCAGTGAGAAGACGGCGACGGTGACGCTCGGAACCGCAGAGCCTGCCGCGGCTCAGCAGCAGCCTCAGACGCAGCAGCAGGAACAGCAATTGCCCTTCCAGGTTCCCTCCTTCCCGGGCGGTCGCTGATGTTGCGGGAAGCGGGCAGACACGGGACGGTTGCAACGATTTATGCACAGCGTGAGCCGGGTGGAGGCCTTACTACTACGGTGAGCGGTATGGAACTCGACGCACCACTGGCAGGGCGCGCGTTGGTCGTCATCGTGGACGACCGGACTGCGCACAGCACCGAGAAGGATTCGACGGGACCTCTCGTCACCGAACTGTTGACCGAGGCAGGTTTTCTCGTCGACGGCGTTGTTGCAGTGACTGCCGACGAAGTAGACGTGCGAAACGCGCTCAATACAGCGGTGATCGGCGGTGTCGATCTGGTGGTATCCATCGGCGGCACCGGCGTCTCGCCGCGAGATGTGACGCCCGATGTCACCGCTGAGGTACTCGATCGCGAGATCCCGGGCATCAGCGAGGCGCTGCGTTCGTCGGGTCTGGCAGCCGGCTCACTGGATGCGGGCCTGTCCAGAGGTTTGGTCGGCGTGTCCGGTAGCACCCTGGTGGTCAACCTGGCGTCCTCACGTGCTGCCATCCGCGACGGCATGGCCACACTGACGCCATTGGCGAGCCAGGTCATCGCCGAGCTGTCAGGGCTGGACGCGTAGCGACACCGATGAACGAGCCGAACGACGATCGATCGGCCGAAGACCAAGCGAGCCGGGCCCGAGCAGAACGGGCCCGGCTCGCTCGCATCTTCGGCGAAGTACTCCCCGATACGACTGGGGACGAGCGAAACGACGGCCCGGATGCGGACTCGAGCGGTTCGCAGTCGGACGAATGGTTGAAGCAGCAGCGACCACCTCATTACTTTTGATGTGATCCACGACACATTTTCTTGGCTGGAATGACAGGTCTGTTAGTTACTCGTTTACCTAGCGTTAGCGAGTTACTCGGTAGTAGCTCCGGACGAAAAGTTCTGAAACGGACGTTGCGGACGCCGCGCTGACCGGACTGTTCCGATGATCCGGACATGGTTGCGTCGGAGTATTCCCACATCAGGGTCGGTTTATTCGAATGAGGCCGATGTAACAGTTCGACGCCTCCGAGAGATGCTGTGACTCGGGTTATCGCTAACACGGCTGTGAAAGTTGTTCACGCCGCCGAAACACATCACGGGTCGGCAACGTTTGGGCGCCGATCCTAGGGATTGTCACGGTCAGGCATCTCCTCTAATGTTCCCCTCAGCTTCCGACAGCAGGGCGTGGGACCAACAGGTGCCGCGCCCTTAATCTCGGAACAGTTGGATCGAGGATGTGGCCTTCACGGCTCCATCTGGCTCGGGCTCGTACGCATCGTTGCGTGCGATCTAGTTCGAGGGTGAAAGCCACAAGCTTCCCCGTGCGACACCGCGCTGGGACTGAACATGATGAGGAATAAATGACGGAGATCCAGAAGTCGCGGCGCAGCCGGGGACTCAAGTCCATGAGCGTCGCAGTTGCTGCCAGCGCTTCGGTAGTCGGCCTGGTACTCGGTACCGGAACCGCTTCCGCCGCTGTCGACAGCTCGAACTCGATCGTCGACGCTGACGGCAACACCGTGACGGTGACGCTGTCCGACACCTTCATCAATGGTGTTGCTCCGCTCGACGGCAGCCCCATCACTCGTGAGTGGTTCGCTAACGGCCGCGCGTCCTGGGACGTTCAGGGTCCGTCGGCAGACGACTTCGAGGGCACCATCAAGATCGGTTACCAGATCGGCTACCCGCTGAGCCTCGACGGCGGCATCGACGTCGAGTGGGCTTCGCCTACCGCCAGCCTGGGCATCTCCAGCGGCAACGAGTCGAGCATCCCGGCTGAGTTCCCGCTCGACGGCACCGCGCCTTCGGTCGGACCCATCGGCACCGAAGCCACCTCGAGCAGCGGCCTGGACATCGGCGTCGACCTGATTCCTCAGGCCACCGGCTTCATCAACCTCGGAACCGGCCCCGGCGTCGTTCAGTCCGAGAGCGCGATCGCGGTCGTCGGCGAAGAAGCCGACCTGACCTCCTCCGAGGGTGACGCAGCCGGCACCACCGGTTCCATCCAGATCGCCAACCTGCACGGCACGGCCACCAAGATCCTCGGCAATGTCACCATCCGTCCGTACGTTTCGCTCACCAGCGCAACGGGCGACGTCGCAGTCACCTACGGCGCACCGGTTCGCCTCAACTGATTTCGATCGGTTGTAGCTCGGTGAAGTAACTTCATACAGTTCAGGCCCGCATGGATCTCTCCGTGCGGGCCTGAACTATGTTCGGCTAGAGCATGGTTCGACTTCAAGGAAGGTTCACGTAGTGACGTACCCGAAATCCCGGTTCACCGCCTTGGTAGCTGGAGCGGCCGCTGCCGTCGCGATTGTGACCGGCTGCAGCAGCAGCGACGAGACCGCTTCTACCGGCGAGAACACCGATGTCTGCACCACCTTCGCCGCCGATCACAACGCGTTCGTTGCACTCGTCGCAGCAGGGCCGGGGACAGCAGAGAACATCGACAAGTGGACGTCCGACAAGCAAGCCGCCGTCGACAAGCTGACTGCGCTGTCCGGCACCGCGTCCGGCGACGTCGCAACCTCGCTGACGACATTCGCGGATGCACTGCCCGCGGACACTCTGGAACTCTCGACCACGGACAGCGAGTCCGGTAAGGCCTTCGTCGACAACGCCGCGGCCGTGGCCTCTGCATGTGAAGCAGACGCAACCACAATCACCCTCGACGAACTCCCGCGGTCTACCTTCACCAACTGAGTACTCCCGGGTTGCGCTCCATCGCATCCCCTGAACGGATGAATGCGCCATTCACGCTGTTAGGCAGCGTAAATGGCGCATTCAGTCGTTACGAGGAATCGATTCGTTTTGTGTCGACTTAAACGGCAACCGTGTTTCTACAGATTCTTGCCTTTGGCGGCCACCAGTATGGATGCGGCCAGGAGTGTTAGTCCTCCGATCAGGACCAGCCACAAACCCCATCCGACCGAGGGGCCAATCTGTGCGCCCATGAAGTTTCCCTTGGTATTCCCAACGTTCGCCACGTCGTAGAGCGCAATGATGCTGACAACCAAGGCAAGTAAGGGGGTGATGTAGCGGTCCCCAAGCAAGGCCCTCCCCTCGCGAACTATGACAACGACCGACAAGAGGGCTGCGAGTCCTCCTAACGCGACCGTGATTGCACCGTCGCCCTCGGTCCCGTTCTGGCTGAAGGCAAAAATGGTCACCCACGGTCCGAGGCTTCCGATAACGATGGCGATGCTGGCAGCTAGGCATGTGATTGTCCATGGCTTGACTGTTGCCGCGTACTTTGCCTTTTGTGTTGACACGGGAAGCCCTTCGTAAAGATCGACATCCCTGGCGACGTCGAAGTAAACGGATCTTAAAATCCCCACGACTGTTCGCGTCGAGTTTGCGCCACCTGATCATTCAAACGGATGACCCTGCTGCATGCCCGAAAGAATGAATGTGCCAGTCACGCAATCTCATTGCGTGAATGGCGCATTCATTCGTATCGGTGGCCCGCAGCTGCGGGCAAATTGAAGTCAGTCCTTGGAGTGCTTGCCCAAGTCCGGCGTGGCGTCGATTGCCTCGCCGCTACCTCCGGTGGTGTCGGCCGCAGTCGACAGTTTCTGTCCTGCTGCGCTTCCCCCTGCAAGGATGTCGCGAATCTGCACCAGCACGTCGACGTCGCTCAGTTCTTTTTCGGCCTTGCTGACGTAGCGCTTCTTCGCGGTGTTCACCGGCAGGATCAGTACGAAGTAGACCACTGCCGCGATGATGATGAAGTTGATGATCGCCGTGACGACGGCTCCGAGATTGATGAACGTCGCATCGTTGTCCGACAGGATTTTGATGCCCCATCCCAGTTCGTTGCTGCCGCCGACGGCCGCGACGAGGGGGTTGATGATGTTGGTGGTGAAAGCGGTGACGATGGCGGTGAATGCCGCACCGACGACCACTGCAACTGCGAGGTCCACGACGTTGCCGCGGAGTAGAAAATCCTTGAAGCCTTTGAGCATGAGCCCTTCTCCCAACCTTCGGTGTGTTCTGTCTCGAGAAACGTTAGTGCAGGGTCACCGTCAGAGCGCTGACCAACGACGCGGCGGCCACCGTCGTCGCATCGTCGGTCGGTAACGCAAGCAGCACCACGCGATCTCGTTGTCTGCTGCCCCCGGCGTCGGCGGACACGAGTACGACCACCGCGCCCGACGCCAGCACTCGGGCCGCGGGAACGGCGTTCGGGTCTTCTTGTACCTCGACGGTCAACACGTCGACCTGATCGCCCTCACGCAGCAGGTCGCTCACTCCCGCGTCCGCGAGATGCACCGGTACGACGCGCGCCTCGGTCCCCAGTGCCGTCGTGGCGGTCCGAGATCCGAGTAGGCGTACGTCGGTGAGCAATTCGCCCGCTCGTACCGGCCCGGTGAGCGTCTGGCCGTCCACTGCGCCCGTATCGAGCAGTGCGCCCTCGGGGACAGTGGCGGAGTCCCAGTCGCTGATGACCACATCGGCCGGCGTGAGTACCGTCCCGGGCGTCAGATCGCGGCCTGCGGTGATCACTTCGACTCGGTCGTCGCCGGCAGCCTCGTCTACGAACAAGACCGCTGCAAGTGCCACCAATGCGCCTGCCGCCACTCGCCGGAACTTCGGGGAGCCGACCCACGCCGGCCGCAGGGTGATGCGATCGAGCAGAGTCGAGTCGAGTCGGTTCTTGCGAGCGGTCATGCTGGAACGCTATCGCCGACGAGGACGCTTCGAACGCCGAAAAGGCCGGGCTGTGGATAACGGCCCGGCCTGTGGATGAAGCGGAAAGCTACTGGCTTGCAGCAGCTTTCGTGGTGGACGACGAAGACGAGGAGCTCGACGACGACGAATCGGAAGATTTCTTCTCGGCGGGCTTGGAGTCGGACTTGGACTCGGACTTCGAGTCCGACTTCGCGGCGGCAGCATCGGACTTCTTCTCGCCAGCGCCCTCGCTCGACGTGCCCGAGCCACCTCGACTGTCGGTGCGGTAGAAGCCGCTGCCCTTGAAGACGATGCCGACGGAATTGAACAGCTTTCGAAGCTTGCCGGAGCACGCCGGGCACACCGTCAACGTGTCGTCGGTGAAGGACTGGACGATGTCGAATCGGTTGTCGCACTCGGTGCAGGCGTATGAGTATGTGGGCATCGTGTTTCCTCCGCGCTGGTCACCGAGGAGATTGGCTGCTCTGCGAGCCGAGGCCGAACACCGCCGGTGTCTTATCTGTTCTTCGAAACTGGGGAGAGCATTAGCACTCTACAGTCAGGAGTGCCAACCAATCGAATCGGAATGTTATTCCGTACCCAAGCGTACGAGTCCACCCCCGGGGGTCAACGCGTGCGTCACCTTTCGGTCGTGTGGCTCGTCCGGTAGTCGGTCCACCAGTTCGCTGTCGCGCACCACCGCGACCAGCATCGCGGCGGGTCCGCACAGGTCGAGTGTTCGGTCGTAGAACCCCGCGCCGCGTCCCAGTCTGACGCCACGCCGATCGACGGCCAGCGCCGGAATCAGCACCAGCGAACAAGCCGCCACGGCATCGGGATCGAGGATCGGTCCGGACGGCTCGCGCAGGCCGAAGGGGGCAGCCACCAACGATTCGCTCCCGGAGTACACCACCCAGCGCAACGGTCCCGGCTCGTGCGCACTCGGAAGCAGGACGGTGGAGCCGGCCGCGGCCATCGCGTCGAGCATCTGAAAAGAACCCGGCTCCCGGCCGACCGGCACGTACGCGGCCACCGACGGGTGTTCGGCCGCCAACTCGGCCACGACATGGCAGAGTGCGGAGGACTCCACCGCGCGCTGCGCATCGTCGAGCAGTCGGCGTTCGGCGAGGACATGTGCCCGCCAATGATCCTTGGGCGTGTTCTCCGAGAATTCGGGAACGTTCACAACGGTTCACTCACCCTTCCTGTGCAGTCGTTCAACGATATGCACTCGGGGGTAAAACGCAGCACACGGCGAGCAGATCACCAGAAACCATGGATAGGGTGAGCACCATGACAGAAGCCGTTACCGCGACGACCGCCGCCACGCCTGTGCATTTCCGCACGGCCATCGTTCCTGCCGCAGGCATGGGCACCCGGTTCCTGCCGGCCACGAAAACCGTTCCGAAGGAACTGCTTCCGGTCGTCGACACACCCGGTATCGAACTCGTCGCCGGAGAAGCGGCAGATTCCGGTGCGCAGCGGTTGGTCATCGTCACCTCACCCGGCAAGGACGGTGTCGTCGCCCACTTCGTCGAGGACCTCGTTCTGGAAAAGAAGCTCGAAGCGAGCGGCAAGCTCGAAATGCTCGAAAAGGTGCGCGTCGCCCCCAAACTCCTCGACGTGCAGTCGGTCATTCAGCACGAACCCCTCGGGCTCGGGCATGCTGTCGCCTGTGCCGAAGAAGCCCTCGACGACGACGAGGATTCGGTCGCAGTGCTGCTTCCCGACGATCTGGTGATGCCGCGGGGCGTGCTCGACGTCATGGCTCGTGTGCGCGCCAAGCGCGGCGGCTCGGTGCTGTGCGCCATCGAGGTTCCCGACGACAAGGTCTCCTCCTACGGCGTCTTCTCCGTCGAGATCGTGCCCGACGCGGTCAACCCGAACGTTCTCAAGGTCACCGGAATGGTCGAGAAGCCCAAGCAGGAGGACGCCCCGTCCAATCTGGTTGCCGCAGGCCGTTACCTGCTCGATCGCGCGATCTTCGACGCGCTGCGTCGAATAAAGCCCGGCGCGGGTGGAGAGCTACAACTCACCGATGCCATTGCGCTGCTGATCGAAGAAGGCCACCCCGTCCACGTCGTGGTGCACCGCGGATCGAGACACGACCTCGGAAATCCCGGGGGATACCTGCGCGCTGCGGTTGACTTTGCTTTGCAACGTGACGACTACGGTCCGGCGCTGCGCGAATGGCTGAACGAGCGCTTGAGCGACAGCTGGGCACCGGAACTGACAACGTACGAATAGCATCGCGGGTCGATGTATTAGAGGAAGGGCCAGATGCGCTCGGTCGAAGATCAGCAGACCAGAGTGACCGCCGCAGCGGTGGCTCCACGGCCTGTTCGGGTCGCCATCTCGGAAGCACAGGGCCTGCTGTGTGCCGAAGAAGTGGTCACCGAGCGTCCCCTTCCCGGTTTCGATCAGGCGGCGATCGACGGCTACGCAGTGCGCAGCGTGGACGTGGCAGCGGCCGGTACGGATCTGCGTAACGAGGAAGACGAGCGCATCGACCTGACGCTGCCCGTCGTCGGCGAGGTCTCGGCCGGATCGCGTCAACCCATCCGTCTGCAACCACGGCAAGCAGTGCGCGTCGATACCGGCGCGCCACTGCCGACCCTGGCCGATGCGGTGCTGCCGCTGGATCGCACCGACAGCGGTCGTGCCCGCGTCAAAGTGTTCCGGCCGGTGCGCTCGGGTGACTACGTCCGCAAGATCGGCGACGACGTCCAACCCGGCGACGTGGCTGTTCGTGCAGGCACGATCATCGGCGCAGCTCAGGTCGGACTGCTCGCAGCGGTCGGCCGCGACAAGGTGCTGGTACACCCGCGTCCCCGGCTGTCGGTGATCTCCGTGGGCGGCGAACTGGTCGACACCGATCGGACCCCAGGGCCCGGACAGGTGTACGACGTCAACTCCTACGCACTCGCCGCCGCAGCGCGTGACGCCGGAGCCGACGTCAACCGCGTCGGGATCGTCAGTACCGATCCCAAGCGTCTGCGCGAGGTGGTCGAGGGCCAATTGATCCGATCCGAGATCGTCGTCATCGCCGGGGCAGTGGGCGGCGGTGCGTCGGACGGGGTGCGGGAGGCGCTCGGTGAGCTCGGCGACATGGAGGTCGAGCGAGTCGCCATGCACCCCGGGTCGGTCCAGGGGTTCGGCCAACTCGGACGTGACGAAGTACCCACCTTCTTGCTGCCGGCGAACCCCGTCAGTGCGCTGGTGGTGTTCGAGGTGATGGTGCGTCCGTTGATTCGCATCGCACTCGGGCGACGACAGCCGATGCGTCGGACCGTGACGGCGCGGACCGTAGCTCCGATCACCTCGATCGAGGACCGCAAGGGATTTCTTCGCGGCCAACTCATGCGCGACGAGGGCACGGGCGAGTATCTGGTTCAGGCACTCGGGGGCGCGCCGGGATCGTCGTCGCACCTTCTCGCGACACTCGCCGAGGCGAATTGCCTGGTCGTCATCGATCCCGAGGTCACCGAAATCCGCACCGGCGAAGAAGTGAAGGTCTCTTTCCTCGCTCAGAGAGGCTGACGCCAGTGGCGTGGCCAGGTGCTGCCTGGGGCGCTTAGGCGCACCACTGCGCGTAGCGCATACGATCGACGGATGCCGCGAACGTGGTCGAGCCACCCAGGTTGGCCGGCGAAATTGGGTCCTGTGAGAGTGGCCGGCGGAACCGTCACGCTACGGCCCGTACGGGTGCGAGACGCGGCAGCCTGGAGCCGGATTCGCACCGAAGACCGCGCCCACCTCGAGCCCTGGGAGCCCAGTGGCGAGGGCAGCTGGAATTCACGGCACCACATCTCGTCCTGGCCCACCCTGTGTTCGGGTCTCAAGTCCGAGGCCCGCAAAGGGCACATGTTGCCCATGGTCATCGAGGTCGACGGCGAATTCTGTGGTCAGATCACCACCGGAAACATCGTGCGCGGCGCGTTGCGGTCCGCGTGGATCGGCTACTGGGTGTCCAAGGAGGTCAACGGTAAGGGCGTCGCTACGGCGGCACTCGCGCTCGGACTCGACCACTGCTTCGGCCCCGTCGGACTGCATCGCGTGGAAGCAACTGTGCGACCGGAAAATCTCGCCAGTCAGGCAGTGTTGCGCAATGTCGGGTTCCGCGAAGAAGGTTTGCTCTACAAGTACCTGGACGTCGACGGTGAATGGCGCGATCACAAGCTCGTGGCCATCACCTCCGGTGAAGTACAGGGAACCGTCGTCGATCGGTTGGTCCGTTCGGGACGGGCCGCATGGGCCTGATCTGCCCCGAAGAGATGGCACTCCTGTTGTCAAAGTGACAGGAGTGTAATTCGGGTCGGCGCGTCTGCGTGGTTCTTGCACCTCCTCCCCATAGCCTGATGTCGTCACGACTGTCGCCGTTGCCCAAGGGAGGAGAACATCGCCGATGCCGAACTCGATCATCTGGATCGGTCTCGTGGCCGTCTGGCTCTTCGTTCTTCTTCCCATGCTGATGACCAAGCGTCCCCAGATCATGCAGACCACGGATGCGGCGCTCGCCACGCGCGTGCTGCATCGGGGTGGCACCAAGCGAAAGCAGCGCGGCCCAGCGACCGGCCACCGCAGCGATCCTGACTGGCGACCGGAGGACGACCTCCGAGTCTCCGCGCCGGCCCGTGAAATCTTCGGCCCGACCCTGGCGTCCGTTCGTTCAGACTCACCCGATCTACCCGGTACCGCGGAGGACCCGATGGACACTCACGCAGCAGAGAACGACCTCGAACGCGACGCACCGGATCAGGAACCAGCGCGCGAGAGATCAGCCGCGCACGAGCCCGGCGTCGTCGACGACGACTTTGTGCCTCGCCGACGCGGCCGCGGTGGTTTCGATCCCGAGGCAGACGCGATCGCCCGCGCTGCGCGGTATGCCTTTCGGCAGCGCGCAGTGCTGGGTCTGGTTTTCGCCGCGATCACCACAGCGGCATTGGCGTTCATCATTTCTCCGACGATCTGGTGGCTGTGCGGTCTGTCCGCCGCCGTCCTCGTCGGTTACTTGTACTACCTGCGTCGGCAGGTGCAGATCGAGGAAGAGGTGCGCCGGCGTCGGCTCACCCGAATGGGCCGGTCCCGGCTCGGGGTGGAATCGGAGACCGACGAAGAGCTCGAGCTCGTCCCGCAGCGCCTGCGTCGACCCGGCGCGGTTGTGCTCGAGATCGACGACGAGGATCCCGAGTTCGAGCATCTCGACCACTACGACGAGCCGTTCCAGGCCAGCCGTGACGAGGATCGGAAGTTGCGCCGGGCGCAGGGCGCGTAGCGGCCGTCAGACACGGCTTTGCTAGAGTTACCCAGTCGGTCTCGATGACGGCAAAGGGGCTGTGGCGCAGTTGGTAGCGCGTCTCGTTCGCATCGAGAAGGTCAGGGGTTCGATTCCCCTCAGCTCCACACCGCATTCGATTACAGGCCCGATCGACACTGTCGATCGGGCCTGTTTTTATGCGCAGGTCGATGTCGGAGAGTGCGCTTCCGCTGATAACGCGAGTCTGGTTCGCATCGGCAACTGTATGTTTGTCCGGTGCTCAGTCGCCTCGGTCCTCGTCGCGCCGGACTGTTGGCAGACGCGCTGACGATCGTCTCGATCGTTGCTGTCGGAGTGTGTGTCGCGGCAGTCCTGGAACGCGGTGACGTGCAACAACCCGACACGCGAATCGGTTCGGCAACGACGCCGGAGGTGACCGCAGTCGACGCGCCGGAGCCGACCTCCGAGCCGGTGGACACCACTTTCCGCAGTCCCGAGCTCGCATTTCCCACCACCATCCCGGGTTGCGACAACGTCGAACGCCCCGTCCCCGAATCCGGCACGTGGGGACGATTCGTCACCAGTGCAGACAGTTACGACAACCCGCAGTACCCGTGGTACTCGGGGCCCCGGTCGGTGATGATGACCGAAGCACTCGGCGATGCCCTGCCGGACGGCGTCGACGTCGCATTCGGAAGTACCCGCGAATCGCTCGTCTTTCAGCCGATTCCGCAGACTTCGAGTGAACCGGGAGACCCGCCGCCGCCGGGGTTCGCATCGGCTTCGGCCGAGATGTGGCGTGGTGAGACGCTGGGCCTGCTCGCCGTCGATGTCTCCGCGGCGGGCACAGATGTTCCTCCCTGCGTCGCCGGCGCCCTCCAGGAGCGCACGACCGCGAGGGACGGCACGATAGTGGGCACAAACGAGTCCTGGTACGAGTACGGCGACGACCGGACAAACTTCCGGTCGGTCGTGGCCTACGCCCCGGACGGCTCGCGGATCAGTGCGACAGCATCGGACAGCGAAGGATTTCAGTCGACGAATGTCGGTGAGCGGGACGTCGTGCTCACCATCGACGAATTGAAGACCATCGTGTCGCTGCCGCAGCTCAGGATCGCCGCTGCGATTCCGTCCGGTACCCCCGAACCGGCCGAGGCCTGCGACAACTCGTTCGCGTTCTCCTCGGGTGGCGCGAAAATCGATGCCGCGTCGGCGAAATCGTTGAACACCGCCCTGGAGCGCATCGACACGGGACTGCGCTTCGATCGTGGTCTGAACACGTTGATGCTGGCGGCCTTCGATACCGGTGTCGTGTGCACGCACGTCGACGTGCTCGACACCGGTGCAGACCTGTCCATCTCCATTCGCGGGGGCCAAGAACTGCCGACGATCCCAGACGTGTACGACCCCGCCTATGCCAGCAGGCCTCTGTCGACGGAGACGCTCGACGGCGGAGCAGTGCTCCAGATCGACGAATCGCCGTATTCGTATTCGCCTGCACCGGAATCGGGTTCGAGCGGTGGGATGCGCCGATCGGTTACGGTCACCTACCCGTCGGGTACGCAGGTGCAGGTGCGTTCACACGCCGAGAACCCGGACGAACCGCTCGATGCCGATACTCTGCGCGTCATCGCCACGGCCGAAGGGCTCGATGCCCTGTGAATGTCTATCGACGGCTGGCGATCAGCGCGGTCGCGGCACTCGTCAGCGTCGGTGCAGCTGTGGTGTCGGTCGGTACCACTGCGCAGCAGAGCGAACCTCTCGAACGGTCTACGCCGACGTCGCCAGGTGCGGTGTGGACTCTCGATGCCTCCGATGTGCTGGGTAACGAGTTCGCTACCTTTCAGGACCCGGTGGGCGGGCGGTTCGGTGAGAAGGTCGGCGGCGTCATCGAGGCAGGCGATGTTCTGGTGACCGAGGTCGGTGTGACGAACCAGGAAACCCGGGAATTCGACAAGTCCGAGTTGGTCGGGCTCGACGCTTCGACCGGGGAGGTGCAGTGGACGACGTCGGCGGAGGGTATCTCGAATTGCTCCACATCACTGCTCGGTGCACTGATGTTGTGTAGCAGCGGAAGCGACGTCGTTGCGGTGAACACGGCCGACGGTACGGTCTCCCGGCACGCAACCGGGTGGGAGATCTTCAGCGTGGCGACGGACGGCACCGACATCTACGTGATGGAAGGCGCGATCGACGGCTACACCACGAGAATTCACCGTGGGACGCTCGACGACCCGGATTCGCGGTGGTCTCTGTCGGTGGAAGATGCGTACGTGGGAATGTCGCTGCCCGGCGACATGATCGAATTCGTGGGTGGGCTGGGCGTCACCAATTTTCTCTCGTCCACCGTCGTGTTCGATCCGGCGGCCGGAGCCGTCATCTCGAATTTCGGTGTGCCGGACTGCGTCCGTGCGCGTTCGGTTCGCGGGAGCGATGTCCGTTTCGTCCTGGGACGGCATTGCAGTGACCTGTTCGAGTATCGAACCGACGTGGTCGATATGCGCGGCCGTGTACTCGGAACCGTCGACGCCGAGGTCTATCAACGAATCACGATCGACGCACCGGCGCAGCAGGACGACCCAGTTCTGTTGAACGGCAATGCGTTCGACCCCTCGACGGGCCGGATGATCTGGTCCTGCGCCCAAGACGAGTACGGCTGCCTGTACACAGGCGACGTCGCGATTGTCGGGAACGTCGTGTTGGCGGGTGGAGCCGCCGCGCTCGATCTCCACTCGGGCGAGCCGGCGTGGCCGTCGACCGTCGAGCCGCTCCCGGTCACTCCGGAGGTGTTGCACGACGATGCCGTCTGGTTGTCCGATTTCGAGGAGATCGTTGCGGTCGATCCGAGCACGGGATCACGCCGGGAACCGGTGTCGGTGGAAGGGCTACTCGGAAACACAGAGGGACTGTCGGACGAGGTCGAACTGTTCGGTATCCGCGACGGAGTTGTCGTGCTCAACGAAGCACGGTTGAACGTGATCCGCTGACGTGCGCTACGAGTAGGTGCCCAGGCGGTCGTCTACGGCGGTCGATGGTTCAGGGGCGAGTCGGCTCACTGCGGATAAACCGGATAAGTACCCGTTTCATCGTTAATCGCGAGATCCGAAGTACGTTCGAGGATATTTGACCGTGATTCACATTGTTTATCATGCATAAATCGACGATTATCTTCCCGCAATAGTGAGGTAGCATCAGATTCGTCCGCGGCTCGCATTTCGGGACACATGAATTCTGCAAGCGAATCGAGCCACACGATTGCCGAAAACAATTCGTCAGGGGTTGGCACGGGTGAACACTCTTTCGATCGTTGTTCCTGCATTCAACGAGTCCGCCCACTTGGGTGAATGCTTGGATGCACTGCTCGAGCAGCAAGAACACATTCACGAAATCATCGTCGTCGACAACAACTCCACCGATGACACTGCTGCGATCGTGCTCGATCGCCGACGTCGATTCCCGATGGTGACACTCGTGGCCGAGTTCGAGCGGGGAGTTGTACACGCACGAAACGCCGGTTTCGATCACGCGAGCGGATCGATCATCGGACGCATCGACGCCGACACACACGTCGGCGCAGGCTGGGCGAAATCGGTTCTGGACTTCTTCGATCGACGGCTGGACTACGCTGCGGTGACCGGGCCGATCTACCTTTACGACTCGCCTTGGGCCGCTCCCTACCGGGCCTTCGTCAAGTACACGACCAAGCGGAAAACCGATGAGCTGCGGGTATCTGCAGCATCCGGCAACAACTTCGCCATTCGCCGCTCCGCCTGGGAGGCGGCCCGCGACCGAGTGAGTGTGCGAACCGACCTGCACGAAGACATCGATCTTTCCCTGTGCCTCTACCGCGTCGGGCTGCGCATCGCGCAGATCAAGTCCATGTGTGTCGAGGTATCGGGGCGTCGACTGCTCACACCGCCACTCGAATACCGCCACTATGTACTGAGCTCCTACCGGACCTGGGCGTTCCACAACCTGGCGGGCAAGTCGCTGCGTCGATTGTTGGTCGCGGATATGGTTCTGCACACTGTTCATTGGCCGCTGACACGCATGTTGTCCACATGTGATTCGCGCATTCTGCCGGTATCGCATTCCGACACAAGCGTTACACCCGATCGACATCTGTCTGCTATTCGCGAAGATCGATTTGCGGCTGCCTCCGGAAAGTGAATTCTCGGTAGCTCGACGATGAATGGCAGCAGTGTAATAAGTAGTCGGATTCCTCGGATATCGAATCATCTCCGGAGCGATATCCACAAAGTCCGTTTCGTCCGAGAATCACAGAGATGAATGGTCGGTCTCAGGCGTGAACGAGGTCGAGACCACACCAATTCTCGTGGCCCAGATAGTCGAGCAATGCAGACTCGGCGGGACCGGACGGCGAGCGGACGCTTGCGCGAACGGCATGCGACACCGGGGGATCGAGTGGGCGCGCAAGGTGTCCGTAGCCCGGCGGGAGGGCTGAGGCCGGTATCAGTGTGACACCCAGACCCTCCGAAGCCAGCTTGACCGCAGTGGCCAGTTGGGACGCGCGCGCGACGGTCGATACCGACAACGACTGCGAGCGAAGTGCGAGCGTGATGACGTCGTCGCGAGCACTGCCCCGTCGAAGTCGAACCCACGGCTCGAACGCCAGTTCTTTCAGCGTCAATACCTTCTCGGTCAACAGCGGGTGACCCTCGCACAGTACGACGACATAGGATTCGTCGCCGATGACCGTGGCATTCGGATCGTAGTGGCCGTAGTCGCTGGACAGCACCAGGTCTGCCTCGCCGGTGCGCACCAAGCGGTCGATGGCCTGGGGGTCCGACTCCTCGTACAGGGTCACCTCGAGGCTGGGATACCGTCGCCGCAACTCTCCTATGGCTCGTGGGAGTTGGCACATCCCCAGTCCGGTCTCGACGACGACGACGAGCTCGCCGGCAACTGTTCCGGAGCAGGCCGTCGCGGCAGCGCGAGCGCGGCGAGCGGCGGAGACCGCGATCGATGCCTCCTTGACGAAAGCGCGTCCGGCGACGGTGAGGCTCAGTCCGCGAGAATTCCTGACGAACAGTTCCACGCCGAGTTCCTTCTCCAGCGACCTGATCTGCTGCGAGATCGACGGCTGAGCGACGCGGAGCTTTTCGGCCGCCGCGGTCACCGACCCCTCCTCGGCTACGGCGAGTGCATATTCGTATTGGCGGATACTCATGCGCCGGCTCCTATAGGGATTGTCTATACACTGCACTGCAAATTCGTCTTTGATCCTATACCGATTCGGTTCTAGCGTCGTCGGCATGACGTCCACCGATTCTGTTCACATGCAGCAGCGATCTCTGCTGTCGCCCCCTGTCCTGTTGCTCGCCGCCGTCGCATTCGTGATCGGAACAGCGGAGTTCGTGGCCATCGGACTCGTTCCTCAGCTGGCCCGGGATCTGGAGACCACCGTCGGTGCCGCCGGGCTCACCGTCACTCTGTATGCGCTCTCCGTCGGAATTCTCGCCATCCCACTGGGCCTCTCACTGGCTCATCGTCACCCGCGCGCACTGCTGACCGCGCTGCTGGTCGTCTTCGCGGCGGCGAACCTGGTTGCCGCCGCAGCGCCCGGACTTCCGGTGCTTCTGATCGGGCGCATCGCGTCCGCGGCGACGCAGGGAGTCGCGCTCGGCGTGGCCGTCAGCACCGTCACCACCTTCGTCTCCCCGGAGGCGCGAGGAAAGGCCGTGTCTCTGGTCTTCGGGGGTCTGATGAGCGCGATGTTCCTCGGGGCACCGATCGGCACGTATCTCGGCGGGGTCGCCGGGTGGCGTGCAGTGTTCGTGGCGCTGGCGGCGCTCGGAGCGGTGCTGGCAGTGGGTCTGTGGACCGTTCTGCCGCGTCGAATCGAGGGGACGGGAGTACGTGGGGGCATCCACCAGCTGCGGGTGGTCGCCGTGCCCGGCGTGCTCGGCTTGCTGGGAGTGGCCGTCGGAATTCTGCTCGTGTCCAACTTCTTCTTCCCCTACCTCGGGGTCTACCTCGAGCAGTCGGCCGGAATGGGTTCCGGCGGCATTTCGGTGGGGCTGGGGGTATTCGGCGTAGCGGGATTGCTGGGCAATGCCATCGGGGGCTACCTGGGCGGACGCGCCGATACGTTCTGGGTGACCGTGCTCGCCGTGATTGCGATGTCGGCGGTGGCCGCGCTTGCGCTGTCCGGTGGGGCCGCGGCGGTGGTGTTTCCCGCGCTGGCGGTGTGGGGTGCCGCGCAGATGGCCGCGCTTCCGATCGTGACCACCGCGGTCGTGGCGCTGGGCGGCGGGTTCGCGGCGACGCTCAACGTCGCGCTGGTGAACCTCGCCATCGCTGCAGGCGGATTCGTCGGTGGCACCTTCGCAGCCTCCGCGATCGATCTGCTGCCATGGCTGAGCGTCGGCGGCTTCGTGCTGGTCGTCGCGGCACTGGCGGCTCGACACCTGAGAGCGACCGGAGCATCCGCTGTACGTGCAGAAGTTGGTTAGCAATCAAAAGGGGCTGACGGTATGGTTGATCCATCGACGATCCACTTGCCCGTCGGGCCGGTAGATTGACGGGCGATATCCTCGAACGGACCGGTTCCGAGCACAGGATCTGCCCCTGCAACGTCTCTTGGGAGTGTGAATGTCGTTCGAGATCGTCGACCTCCCCGAGACGTGGGTTGCCGGTCTACCAGTTCGCAGCCCCAAACGGGCACTCGGCAGGCTCGACGACCCCGCTTTGGATCAGGCCTGGTCTGCGGTGCTCAATCAGGACACATCGGGTCCGTTGGCTTCGATCTATACCGACTTCGCCCCCGGTATCGGCTCTTACAACACACAAATAGTCGGTTATCTGTGTTCCTCTCTCAGCCAAGTTGCGCGTGGACATCTCGTCGCGAAAGTTCCTGCCGCGAAATATGCACGATTTTCTGCAGTGGGGTATTTCCCCGAGGTTCTCACTCGACTGTGGACTCAGATCGATCATGCGGAGGAGCAGGGTGAGATAGTGCGGTCGTTCACCGGCGATTACGAGTGTTATCCGCATGCATACAAAATCGATCTCTATCTGGCGATCACTATGCCCGGTGGTTCGTCGTGAGCTTCAGGGTGACAGCGCGCAGTGCGGAACTGTTCAGCGGATTGGTTGCGCCGAGAGTGGAAGCCGGTGCCGAATCCAGTGGTAGCGAATGGATGCGATTCTTGCGAGATCGCGTGCGCGAGAAGCACATCGGTGCGAATCAAGTGTCCACTGTGTATGTGCCGGATCCGCACGGCACGGTCAATGCAGTCGTCGCCGTTTCGGTGGATTCTCCCGCCGACGTCGACGCGGGGGATGTATTCGTTTCAATACCGACCGGTGTGTTTGCAGTATTCATGCCGAGTGGTTCTTTGGCGGACCCTATCGAGGACGTGTGGGCTCAGGTCGACGACTGTGTGGCGTCCGGGGCAATTTTTCGGGCGTACAAAGAGGAAGTGGAAGTCGTTACAAAATCCGGAGAAGTGGAACTTTTCATTTCAATTGTTTTGTAAACGGAACCTTCTTCACGCAATTGTCACTTTCGAATCACAAAGTCAGCATCGAACCGGTTACTATTACCGAGCGCAGTCGGCCCGATGGGGCGTCGTCAATTCGGCCCTCACGCCGTCGGTCGACGGGCAGGCAGCGTGGACAGGGCGTCGATGTCATCGCAAGGTCGACAGAGCAGGGGTGCAGCAACATGGTGAGACAACTCAGAGCAGAAGCAACGCGCGCAGCCGCACTACGCGCCGCGGCAGATCTCTTTCTCGAGGTGGGGCACGCAAATGCCACGCTCAGTCAGGTTTCTGCGCAATCCGGCGTGACCAAGGGAGCGTTGTACTTCCACTTCGCGTCCAAGGAAGAGCTGGCCCGCGCGATCGTCGACGAAGGCCACGAGCGGGTGTCCACCGCGTGTGCAGGCCTGGTCGACAGTCGCAGCCCGGCGCTCGAATCCGTCATCGGCATCTCGTATTCCGTGCTCGAGCTCGCGGCCTCGGATCCTTTGGTTCGAGTCATGTACCGGTTGCAGATGGAGATCGACGGTTCCGACACCGCGCGTGGCAGTGTGTTCGGCACTTGGGGAAACATCTTCGAGCATCTCTTCGAGCGGGCGATCGAGCACGGCGACGTTGCCGATCATCTGGACGCGGGCAACGCGGCACTCCTGGTGTGCGAAATGCTCGCCGGAGTCCTGATGGTGTCCGAGGCGCAGTCGCGTCTCGAAGACGCGCCCTCACGGATGGAAAAGGTATGGAACACCGTGCTTCCATCGCTCGTGCCCGCCGACAAGCTCGCCTACTTCCGTGAATTCGCAGCACGGAGTCTGTCCAGTTTCGTGCGCGAGAACATCACTTCTGCATCCGTCACCGTCTGAGAAGTTTCGTACCGAGAGATTCGTGATCGGGTAGTGCTTGCCGGGCTTCTGCACACCGGGCACACTGTGTGACATGGAACACACTGCCCAGAATACGAGAATGTCGGACAACGAATTGCGGAAAGCGATCGGCACCTTGCAACAGCGCGCGGACGACGCGCGCAAACGCGGTGCGGACGACGACGCTGCGCGTATCGAGCACACCATTGCCGACTACCGAGACGAGATGTCGCAAAGATTGTGACAACCCTGTCGGTCGTCACCGCGTAGGGTCGAAACCGAACTGCACGTGGCAACCGGTGGGGGATACAGGCTTCGATGGCTACTTACGATCTGCGCGGCAAAAAGACGTTGATCACGGGCGCGGGCAGCGGAATCGGTCGGGCGACGGCCATCGCTGCGGCAGGGGTGGGAGCGGAGCTCTTCCTCACCGATATCAACGGCCCAGGATTGGCCGAGACGGTGGACATGGTCGGCCGCGCGGGCGGTACCGTCAGCCATTCGTTGCCGTTCGATGTGTCCGATTTCGATGCGGTCACCGCGTTCGCGGACGACATCCATGCCGAGTTCGGCAGCCTCGACGTGGTGATGAACGTTGCCGGCATCTCGGCGTGGGGAACCGTCGAGAACCTGGAGCACCGGCACTGGAAGTCGATGGTCGACGTCAATCTCATGGGGCCGATTCACATCATCGAGAAGTTTCTGCCGCCGATGGTCGAGGCCGGACGCGGCGGTCATCTGGTCAACGTCTCGTCCGCGGCCGGTTTGATTCCTCTCCCGTGGCACGCTGCGTACAGCGCAAGCAAGTACGGCCTGCGCGGAGTGTCCGAGGTGCTCAAGTACGACCTCAAGCGCCATGGAATCGGTGTCAGCCTGGTGGTGCCGGGCGGCGTCAAAACCGGTCTGGTGGACACACTTCAGATTGCCGGCGTCGATCGGGACGATCCGCGTGTGCAGAAGTTGCAGCATAGGTTCGAGAAGCGCGCCGTCGAACCGTCCGTGGTCGCCGATGCCATTCTCGCCGGAATCGCCAAACGCAAGTACCTCGTGTACTCCTCCAACGACATCAGGTTCGGCTACTGGATGGCCCGCAAATTCTCGCCGCCCTACGAATTCGTCCTGCAGCGCGCCAACGATCAATTCTCGAAATTGTTGGTGCCGCGTCGCGTGGAGGGGTCGTCGAAATCGACATCCAGCGTGCGTGCACCCGGGCCCGAATGAGACAGCTCGTCGTGCGGATTGGCCAGAGCGCAGCCGGCAAGAGATAGACATCCGCAGCCGATACACCCGGTGAGGTTGTCTCGCAGTCTGGTCAATTGTTCTATCCGAGAATCGAGTTCGCGATGCCACCGCGTCGAGAGGCGGGCCCAGTCCTCACGCGTCGGCGTCCGCTCGTCCGGAAGCTCGCTGAGTGCCTGCCGAATCTCGGCCAGCGGAATTCCGACCTTCTGTGAGATACGGATGAATGCGACGCGCCGCAAAGTCTCGCGGTGGAATCTGCGCTGATTGCCCGTGGTTCGGCGGCTGGTGATCAGCCCCTGTTTCTCGTAGAAGTGGAGCGCAGACACGGCAACTCCACTGCGCTCGGAGAGTTGGCCTGGAGTCAGCTCACGAACGTTCCACTCGGGCATCGGCACGACCTCGACATTACTTCAGGTGTTGCCTGCCTGGGGCGCGAGCTGTCCACCGAGGCCATGAGGATCGAAGGCGCGGGGTGGGGGCGTCAGAGAACGGTGTGCACCTTGTCGGCGGGTCGCGCCAGCACGGTTCCCTTCTCCGTCACCACAATCGGGCGTTCGATCAGAATCGGGTGCTCGATCATCGCGGCGATCAACGCATCGTCGTCCGCGGATCCGAGGCCCAGTTCCTTGTAGATGCTCTCGCGGGTACGAACGGCCTGCCGGGGTTCGAGACCGGCGTCGGCGAGCAGGGTGCGTAGCTCGTGCTCGGTGGGCGGTGACTCGAGGTATCGGATCACTCGCGGGGTGACGCCCGCTTCCTCGATCAATTTCAACGCGGTGCGAGAGGTATTGCACCGCGGATTGTGATAGATGGTCGCGGTAGCGGTCATGTTTGCAATCTTGCCACGCGGGTAGCCCGCCGACAGATTCACGCCAGGAACGGGAGTTGTTTTTCATGACCGACAAGCGGATTGTCATTGCAGGTGGGCACGGTCAGATCGCCCAGCATCTGACGCAGGTGTTGACGGCGCACGGAGATCGCGCGGTGTCGTTGATTCGCAACGGCGACCACGTCGATGCCGTCACAGCACTCGGCGCGCTGCCGCAGGTGATCGATCTAGAGTCTGCGTCCGTCGACGAGTTGGCGGCAGTACTCGACGGTGCCGACGGAGTGGTGTTCGCGGCCGGTGCCGGACCCAACAGCGGTCCGGAGCGTAAGGACACCGTCGACCGCGCGGGTGCGGTCCTGCTGGCCGACGCGGCCGAGAAGGCCGGTGTTCGCCGGTACGTGCTGATCAGCTCGTTCGGTGCGGGAGAGCCGGTGGCAGAGGACTTGGATGATGGCTGGAAGGCCTACATCAACGCCAAAACAGCTGCCGAAGAGAATGTTTCGGCGAGATCGGGCCTCGACTGGACCATTCTGCGTCCGGGCAAACTGACGGACGAGGACCCCACGCACTCGGTATCGCTCACCGAGCCGCCCCTCGAATTGGGTGAGGTGACGCGCGCCGATGTGGCCGCCGTGATCGCGCAGCTGCTCGATACCGGCGGAGCAGTGCACAAGACTCTGATGTTGACGTCCGGTTCGACGTCCATCGTCGACGCAGTCGACGCGCTCGGTTAAGGCACGGACTGTGCGCGTTCATATCGATTCGTCGAATACGACACCGGTGTTCGAGCAGTTGAGGATGCAAATTCTCGGGCTGGTGCGGTCGGGAGATCTCATTGCCGGTACCAAGATTCCGACGGTTCGCGGTCTCGCCGAGGAGCTGAAGATCGCACCGAACACGGTAGCGAAGACGTACCGAGAGCTCGAACAGCAGGGCGTCATCGAGACGCGCGGACGGTCGGGTTCGTTCGTCGCTTCGGGCGGCGATCCCTCGCGCGATATCGCGGCCCGAGCGGCGACGGAATTCGTCAAAACGGTCCGGTCCATCGGTTTGGAAGACGACCAGGCTCGATCGTTCCTGGAAGCCGCGCTCAAGGGTGCAAACGACCGCTAAGTTGACGCTTCAACATACTTCTGACATGGTGGTTCGGCCCATGTAGTCGTGTCAGAAGGATGCTCATGAACTCCACCCTCGTCCGCGACGCCGTCGCCCTCGTAGCCCGCATCGGTCTGGGAGTCGTCTTCATCGCTCACGGCTGGCAGAAGCTGAACACCTACGGCCTCGACGGTGCCGCGGCCAGTTTCGAGATGATGAACATTCCGCTCCCCACGGCGTCCGCGTACTTCGCCACGTTCGTGGAACTCATCGGCGGAGGCGCGCTCGTGTTGGGAATCTTCACCCCTATCGCCGGCCTGCTGCTGTTCCTCGACATGCTCGGGGCTGCAATCTTCGTCCACTTCGAGCACGGTGTGTTCGCAACGGACAACGGCTACGAACTCGTCGTCGCCCTCGGTGTCGGCGCGCTGCTGTTGGCCTCGTTCGGTGCAGGCCGCATCAGCATCGACGGACTCACCAAAGGCAAGACAGCACTGCTCGCCTAGTCGATCAACGCCAACTCGGCAGCCACAGCTGTTGCTGCCACATCTGCGGCGAGATGGGCATCGCGGTGAGGATCGGCCACAGCCAGACGAAATTCGCGATCACCACGGCGAGGTACAGGGCGACCAGTAGTAGCCCGGTACCTCGCCGTTCCGCTGACGCCGTCGCCTTGCCGATGATGTCGCCCAGCACCAACGCGAAGCCCATCACCATGAACGGGGCGAGCGCCACCGCGTAGAAGTAGTACATCTGCCGGTCCAGCGTGGTGAACCAGGGCAGCAGCGCTGCGGAGTAGCCGACCAGCACTGCGGCATAACGCCAGTCGCGCCTGACGGCCACCGACCAGATCGTCCAGGCCAGCATCGGCAACGCCAGCCACCACATCGCGGGTGTGCCGATCAGCATGATCGCCTTCACGCACGAGGACGCCGAGCAGCCGGATACGTTCTCACCGTCGGCGAAGTAGTAGAGCATCGGACGCAGGCCCATCGGCCACGTCCACGGCTTCGACTCCCACGGATGCCGATTGCCGGCCGAATTGGTTAGGCCCTCATGGAATTTCAGCACGCTACCGCTGTAGAACCAGAGGGAGCGCAGCGCACCGGGGACGAACGAGAACGGACCTCCGGCACCGATGCCGCTGCCGACCTCGTGGCGGTAGACGCCGGTCTCGGAGGTGAGCCATGCCCACCACGTCATCAGATACACCGCAATGGGGACGATCACCAGCGCATACAGCGCGGGCCCGATGTCTCGCAGTGCCGCACCCCGCCATGGACGCTCGACGCCGTACGAGCGGCGGGCGGCCAGATCGAATGCCACACTCAGCAATCCGAAGAACGCAATGAAGTACAGACCGGACCACTTGGTGCCGCAGGCGAGCCCCAGCATGATTCCGGCTCCGAATCGCCACCATCGCACACCCATTCGCGGACCGAGCGCACTCGCGTCCATGCGGCCCTCGTCGCGCACTCGCGACAGCCGTTGTCGCATGTCGTCGCGGTCGACGATCAGGCAACCCAGTGCCGCGGTGACGAACAGCGCGAGAAAGATGTCCAGCATGCCGATCCGACTGCTGACGAAGGTCACTCCGTCGACGATCAGCAGAATGCCAGCGATGGCACCGACCAGCGTCGATCGTGCGAGGCGTCGCACGATCCGAATCACCAACAGCACCAACAGGGTTCCGGCCACGGCCGACGAGAAACGCCAACCCCACCCGTTGTAACCGAACAGCGCTTCCCCGACGGCGATCAGCTGCTTGCCGACCGGTGGATGCACCACCAGGCCGTACGCCGGATTGTCCTCGAGCCCGCCGCCGGTGAGTACCTGGTAGCCCTGCGGGGCATAGTGCTTTTCGTCGAAGACCGGGGTTCCCGCGTCGGTGGGGTAGCGCAGCATCGTGAATCGCGTGATCGCGCAGACGACGGTGATGACGAGGGTGACGATCCAGCCGCGTCTGGCATCGGTGTCGTGGAACCAGTCGCGCGCGGCAACCGTGGGCCCGGGACTGACCATCGACCGGTCGCCGGAGCGCTCAGAGGTCAGCAAGGTCACGTACCGATCGTAGGCGTTGATCCGCGGTGCGTGACAGGCCACTGCGCTGCATGCGGGACACTGGAGGCATGCTCATCCTTGCCGCCACCCCGATGGGCGACGTCGGTGATGCCTCGCAGCGCCTGCGTGATGCCCTCGGCAGTGCCGATGTCGTCGCCGCCGAGGACACCCGGCGCACCAAACAACTCGCGTCCTCGCTCGGCGTGGTGATCGCAGGACGGGTGGTCAGTTTCTACGACCAGGTCGAGACGGCTCGCCTGCCGGCGCTGGTCGAGGCCGTGGCCGAGGGCAAGATGGTTCTGCTGGTGACCGACGCCGGGATGCCGTCGGTGAGCGATCCCGGCTACCGCCTCGTGGCCGCGTGCGTCGATGCGGATCTGCCGGTGACCTGTCTGCCCGGTCCGTCGGCCGTCACGACTGCGCTCGCGTTGTCCGGTCTGCCGGTCGAACGGTTCTGCTTCGACGGGTTCGCGCCGCGTAAGCAGGGCCAGCGGCGCACCTACTTCCAGTCGGTGCTCGCCGAACCGCGGGCCATCGTCTTCTTCGAGGCCCCGCATCGCCTCGTCGCGTGTCTCGAAGACGCCGTGCACGTACTCGGTCCCGATCGCCGCGCCGCGGTGTGCCGAGAGCTCACCAAGACCTACGAGGAGGTCCGACGCGGCGGCCTGGGGGAGTTGCTCGACTGGGCGAGGGGCGGGGTGCGCGGCGAGATCACCGTCGTACTCGAAGGAGCGGTCGCCGTCGCCGAGGAGCCCGAGGATCTCGTGGCCGACGTGGAAACGCTGGTGGCGTCGGGCATGCGGTTGAAAGACGCCTGCGCCCAGGTGGCGGTCGACGGCGTCTCCAAGCGTGAGGTCTACGAGGCCGTTCTCGCTGCGCGGAAAGAGCAGTAGCGGGTCAGCCCACCACTTGCTGACGCAGACCCTCGGTGGCTGCCTCGAGGATCGTCTTGGTTCCCTTCTTCACCAGGAAGCCTGGTAGCGGAATCTTCGGATCGACCGTCAGCTCGAACTCGACATGGGTGCCGTTGTCCTTGGGCGTCAACGTGTACCGGCCGTCCTGGGCCTTCTGCTGAGTGCTTTCCACCAAGGTCCACGACACTTCGTTCTCGCTCCAGGTGTACTCGACCAACTGCTCGTCGTTGACGCCGATGATCGAGACGTTCATCTTGACGTGTTTCGGCCGACCGTCGTCGAAGCGATCGACCACCTCGCACTTCTTGTGCACCGGAGACCATGAGGGGATGCCTTCGACGTCCGCGAGGACGTCGAGAATTGTCGCTGCGTCGGCGTCGATATCGATGGACTTGTTCACTGTGACTGCCATGGGGAGAAGGTATCTCAGCTTTCTGTACGGGGGCTGACGTTCCGAGCGAACTCGCCGATGGCGTGTAGCGCGCGTCGGGCTTCGGGGACGAAATCGGCTGCCTGGAACACGTGGACCTGGTCCTCGTACACCTGAAGTTCGCAGTCGACTCCGGCGACCGCGAGGCGCTGAGCCATGAGTTCGGAGTCGGCATAGACCATTTCGGTCGAACCGACCTGAATCAACACCGGCGGCAGGCCGGTGAGATCTCCGTCGACGGGCGAGACCCGCGGGCCCTGTTGGCCCTCGACGACGATGCGCGCGTCGACGCGATCGGCCAGTGCGGTCAGTGCGGGAACTGCGTTGGACGGAAAGACCGAACACTTCGACGCGTTCTCGTGGTCGAGTTTGCGGGAGGGGTCCATATCGGTCAGGGGAGACATGGTGAAGAGTCCGGCGGGTGCGGGCAAGCCGACGGTGCGTAGCGCCAGGGTGACCATGAACGCGAGATACCCACCGGCCGAGTCGCCGCCGAGGATGATCTGCTCTGGGCGGTAGCCGGAATCGAGAAGGAAACGGTACGCGTCGACGCCGTCCTCGACAGCGTGGCTGATCGGATTGCGCGGCATCATGCGGTAGTCGACCGAGAGAACCGAGCCGTCGACGTGCTTGGAGACCCGTGAGGTCATCCGGCGGTGGGTGCGCAGGCCGCAGCAGACGAAGGCGCCGCCGTGCAGATAGAGGACCACGCGATCGGTGCCGGTGCCCTCGGCGCGGATCCACTCGGCCTCGCATTCGGCGAGCATGACGCGACTGCGTGTGGTGCCGCTGATCTGCGGGACGAGCAGTCCGGCGTAATCGACCAGCCCCATCGGCCACGGAAGCGAGGGAGCCTGCGCCCACACGGTCAGAAACGGGCGGACGGTGAACTGCAGGTACTTGGACAGGATCCGCGACTGCAGGCTCGCGCCACGGATGTCGCGTCGGCGTGCGGTGGCCGCCGGGTCGGTCGATTTCACTACGGTGAGCGCCGGATTCATAACCGTCGCCTCCATCCCCGTTGTCGTTGCGCGGCGCGTGTGCGCCGTGCGTTGGAACCCCGCTCTATTTGGAACCCCTGGTAACGGACAATAGCGGGTAGCTTTTCGTGACCCGACGTAAGGTCGTGTTCTGAGTCACATTCGGTGCCGTACCGTGACCGAAAACAAATGGAAAAGGGACAGCTCATGGCACTCATGCCCATCACCGAATCGATGTTTCTGATCGCCGAGTCACGGGAGCACCCGATGCACGTGGGCGGGCTGGAGTTGTTCGTCCCGCCGGGCGATCCACACGAGTTCGCCGAGGAAGTGCACCGCAAGTTCACCACCGGTGAGGTGCACGAGCTCTTCCGAAAGCGCCCAGCGCGGCCCGTACAGATCATGGGCAATCTGGCCTGGGCCTTCGACCCGGATGTCGACTTCGAGTACCACGTTCGCCGCACGGTCCTTCCGGCACCCGGACGAATTCGCGAGCTGTTCCAGTTCCTGTCCCTCAACCACAGTGCACCGCTGGATCGCTATCGGCCGATGTGGGAGCTGCATATCATCGAGGGCTTGGCCGACGGTCGAGTTGCGTTGTACACCAAGGTGCATCACTCGTTGGTCGACGGTGTGAGCGCGTTGAAGCTGATGCAGCGGACTCTCAGTACCGACCCGGACGATCGGAGCGGCGTCGCCACGTGGGACCCGTCGTTGTTCCGTAAGCGCAAGAAGCAGGTCGTCACCGAGCAGCCGGGGCGGTTGGCGCAGCTGGGTAGCGGGCTCTCGGCGGGACGCAAGATCGTCGGTGATTTGGTCGACTTCGCCCCCGCAACAGCTCGAATCGGGTTGCGTGCGTTGAAGAAAGAAGGGGCACAGCTGCCGCTGCAAGCGCCGCGGACGATGTTCAACGTGCCGATCGGTGGAGCCCGCCGCTTCGCCGCCGAGAGTTGGTCGATCGAGCGCATTCGCACGGTCGGCACAGCGCTCGACGCCACGCTCAACGACATGGTGCTCGCGATGTGCGCCGGAGCTCTGCGCGCATATCTCATCGATCAGAACGCGTTGCCCGAGGAGCCTTTGATCGCGATGGTCCCGGTGTCGCTGCGCAAGGAGGGGGACGGCAAGGACGCCGGAAACTCGGTGACGACCATCCTGTGCAATCTGGCCACCGACGAATCGGATCCGATCGTGAGGCTGGAGCGGATCAAGGATTCGACCGTCAAGGGCAAGCAGATGATGAGCGAGCTCAACACCCTCGAAGCGCTCGCCGTCGGCGCAATCATCATGGCCCCGTTGCTGTTCGGTCCGGTGCCGGGATTCGTCGATTACACCCCGCCGCCGTTCAACGTCATCATCTCCAACGTGCCCGGGTCCAAGGAAGAGCTGTACTGGAACGGCGCGAAACTGGACGGCATGTACCCGGCGTCGATCGTGGCCGACGGGCTGGCGCTCAACATCACCGTCGCCAGCAACGGTGACTCGTTGAACTTCGGACTCATCGGGTGTCGACGCAGTGTGCCGCACCTGCAGCGCATGCTGACGCACCTGGAGAACACGTTGGAGGAGTTGGAGAAGACCTTGTGAGAGCGGCTTCGCCGCATGTGAGTGGAAGTTCGTAGTGGGGGTCGAAGTTCCGCTCACATGCGCGCAGCGCTCTACTCGTACTTGGGGAACACCGGCGTCGGGGTCGGTAGTGCCGAGCCGGGTACCGAACGTGTTGCCACATTGGCAAATTCGCGGTTCGCTGCACCGAGCAGGTCGAGGATGCGCGACGCGGAATCGGGCATGACGGGCTGGGCCAGGATGCTCACGATGCGCAGCACCTCGATCGTCACGTACAGCACGGTGGCCATGCGATCGGGGTCGGTCTTGCGTAGCACCCAGGGCTGCTGCAGTGAGAAGTAGCGGTTGGTCTCACCGAGTACCGACCAGATCGCCTCGAGCGCGGAATGTATTGCCTGCACGTCGAACTCGCGTCGGCAGATCTCCAGCAGCGCGTCCGCGCGGGCCAGCATCGCCTCGTCCTCGGCGGTGAACTCACCCGGGGTCGGGAGCGCGCCGTCGAGGTTCTTGGCGACCATCGTCAGCGATCGCTGCGCGAGGTTGCCGAGTTCGTTGGACAGATCGGCATTGACGCGGGCCACGATGGCCTCGTGGCTGTAGCTACCGTCCTGACCGAACGAGACCTCGCGCAGGAAGAAGAAGCGCACCGGATCGAGGCCGTAGTTCTCCACCAACGACTGCGGATCCAGCACGTTGCCGAGAGACTTGGACATCTTCTCGCCCTTGACGTTCAGGAACCCGTGCACGAACACCCGCTTGGGTAGCTCGATACCCGCAGACATCAGGAACGCAGGCCAGTAGACGGTGTGGAAGCGCGTGATGTCCTTGCCGATGATGTGCAGATCGGCCGGCCAGAACTTCCGGTACGCCTCGGATTCCGTCTCGGGATAGCCGGCACCGGTGAGGTAGTTGGTCAACGCGTCGACCCAGACGTACATCACGTGCGCGGGATCGCCGGGAACAGGTACACCCCAGTCGAACGTGGTTCGGGAGATCGACAGGTCCCGTAGACCGCCCTTGACGAAATTCACGATCTCGTTTCGGCGCGTGTTGGGCGCAATGAAGTCCGGCGACGCGTCGTACAGCGCGAGGAGCTTGTCCTGGTAGTTCGAGAGCCGGAAGAAGTACGACGGTTCCTCGGTCCACTCGACGGGAGTGTTGGTCTCCGTCGCGACGCGGGAGCCGTCCTCGGCGAGGGTGGTTTCGGCCTCGGTGTAGAACGCCTCGTCGCGTACCGAGTACCAGCCGGAGAACGCGTCGAGATAGATGTCTCCGTTCGCTTCCATCCGTCGCCACAGTTCCTGGCTCGCGGCGTGGTGGTCGGCGTCGGTGGTGCGGATGAAGCGTCCATACGAGATCTTCAGCAGATCCTGCGCAGTCTGGAACGCGTCGGAGTTGCGTGCTGCCAAGTCGCGGACGTCGATGCCCTCGGTCTGGGCGGTCTGCTGCATCTTGAGCCCGTGCTCGTCGGTTCCCGTCAGGAATCGCACGTCGTAACCGTCGAGGCGCTTGAAGCGCGCGATGGCGTCGGTGGCGATGTACTCGTAGGCGTGCCCGATGTGGGGAGCGCCGTTGGGGTACGCGATCGCCGTGGTGACGTAGAAGGGTGGCCGTGAGGCATCAGCTGGCGCAGTCATGGTGCGCCTACTCTAACGATCGTGAGTAGAGAACGTCCCGCACCACCGTTGCCCGAGCCCGTCGGCACCCTCGTCGACGCGCACACCCACCTCGATGCGTGCGGTGCGACCGACGCGGCGAGTGTGGCCGCGATCGTGGACAAGGCCGAGTCCGTCGGCGTCACCCGCGTGGTCACGATCGCCGACGATCTCGATGCTGCCCGCTTCGCCGTCGACGCAGCGTCCTGGGATCCGCGGGTGTGGGCCGCGGTGGCCATTCACCCCACCCGCGCGAACGTGCTCGACGACGACGCCAAGGCCGAGATCGAGCGATTGGCATCGGATCCCCGCGTGGTTGCCGTCGGTGAGACAGGGCTGGACTACTACTGGCCCGGCAAGCTCGACGGGTGCGCGACGGTGGCCGAGCAACACGAGGGGTTTCGCTGGCACATCGACCTGGCGAAGCGGCTGGGCAAACCGTTGATGATCCACAACCGTGAGGCAGACGAGGACCTGCTGGCTGTTCTGAGATCGGAGGGTGCTCCCGAGACGGTGATCTTCCACTGCTTCTCCGGAGGACCGGAGACCGCACGGGCCTGCGTCGACGCCGGGTACGTTCTCAGTTTTTCCGGAACCGTGAGTTTCAAGAACGCGCATGCCCTGCGTGAGGCCGCGGTGCTGGTGCCCGACGAGCTGGTGCTGGTGGAAACGGATGCTCCGTTCCTCACTCCACATCCGTTCCGTGGTGCCCCGAACGAGCCGTACTGTCTGCCGTACACGGCCCGGGCCTTGGCCGAGATTCGCGGCCAGCATCCGGCAGAGCTGGCGGCGCACGCCACCGCCAATGCCGAGCGGGTGTACGGCCTGTAGCAGCTGAAGTTGCGGCGTGGGTACTAATTCGTTACCGTACCGTGACCGAACTCGGCGTTTTGCGTACCGAGTCACGCTCGCAACCGCCAGGAATACGAAACTTGTCGACTATCAGACGTCTCAACTCGGCCCATTCGACCACGCTCTACCTGGTCATCGCGGCCCTGTTGATGACGCTCGTCGCCGGTGGCGTGATGGCCGTGAGCCGTCACAAGACCGTGACCATCGACGTCGACGGCGACATGATTTCGCTGAGCACGATGAAAACCGACGTCAACAGCGCCTTGGTCGACGCCGGCTACGCGCCGTCGGACAAGGATCTGGTTGTTCCCGCTCCCGATTCCGGCCTGAGCGACGGCGACACCGTGGTGCTGCGCCGCGCTCGTGAGATCACGCTGAACGTGGACGGCAAGCCCGAGGACATCTGGACCACCGCGCTGACCGTCGACGAGGCACTGCAGCAGACCGGACTGGCCGAGGACGTGCACGTATCCGCCTCGCGCTCCGAACGCTTGCCCCTCGACGGCACCGAGCTCGAAGTAGTGCTGCCCAAGAACGTCGCGCTCGTCGACGGCGGAGCGCCCGCAACTCCGGTGACCCTGGCCGCACCGACCGTGCGTGAATTCCTCGAAGCAGCGGGCAAGCCGCTGGAAGAGGCCGATACCGTCACCCCGGATCCGGACGCCACCGTCACCGACGGCGCGGAGATCGTCGTGACGCGCGATCGGACAGTCACCAAGACCGAGACCACCGACGTCGATGCTCCCGAGCAGCGCATCGAGGATCCGACGATGAACATGAGCAAGACCGTCGTCGAGAACCCCGGCGCTCCCGGTGTCTCCGACATCACCTGGAAGATCAACATGGTCAACGGTGTCGAGGTCGGCCGCGACAAGGTCGACGAAGTGGTCACGGTGCCCGCGCAGCCCAAGACCGTTCGCGTCGGAGCCAAGCCCGGCACCGAGGTGCCGCCGGTACAGGACGGGGCGATCTGGGACGCGCTTGCCCAGTGCGAGGCAACCGGCAACTGGGCAATCAACACCGGCAACGGTTTCTACGGCGGCGTGCAGTTCGACCAGAACACCTGGGAACGCCAGGGCGGCCTCAAGTACGCTCCGCGCGCCGATCTCGCTACCCGCGAGGAGCAGATCGCCATCGCATCGGTGACGCAGAAGTCCCAGGGTTGGGGCGCATGGCCGGCATGCACCTCGCGCTTGGGTTATCGCTGACTGCCTCGGGTCGTTCCGCGGGCTCCACTCCTGCCCACGTAGAGTTTCCGCCGTGTCCGAACATGTGAGGGGAGCTGCGGCTCTGCTCGGCCCCGCCGAGGTGCGCTCCCTGGCCGCCGAGCTCGATGTGCGTCCCACCAAGCAGCTCGGCCAGAACTTCGTACACGACGCCAACACCGTCCGACGCATCGTCGCCTCGGCCGGCGTCGGCCCACAGGACACGGTTCTCGAGGTCGGTCCCGGCCTCGGATCGCTGACACTCGCGCTGCTCGATGTCGCCGAGGCCGTCATCGCCGTCGAGATCGACCCCAAGCTCGCCACCCGTCTGCCGATCACGGTGGCCGACCGGGCCCCGACCCTGGCCGACCGACTGACGGTCATCGAGGCCGACGCCCTTCGTATCCGAGCCGCGGACATCGCCGGGGAGCCGACTGCCTTGGTGGCCAATCTTCCCTACAACGTCGCGGTTCCCGTGCTGATCCATCTGTTTTCGGAACTGCCGAGTCTTCGGGTGGCCGTGGTGATGGTCCAGGCCGAGGTGGCCGATCGACTGGCCGCGGTGCCGGGAAGCAAGATCTACGGCATCCCCAGCGTCAAGGCCAGATTCTTCGGCGATGTCAAAAGGGCAGGCGCAGTTGGTCGTTCGGTGTTCTGGCCGGTACCCAAAGTCGAGTCGGGCCTGGTGCGCATCGATCGGTACGCCGAGCCACCGTGGCCGACGGACGCAGCGCATCGCAAGGCTGTCTTCTCCGTGATCGATGCCGCATTCGCGCAGCGGCGCAAGACTTTACGAGCAGCCCTGGCGGGGTGGGCCGGTTCCCCGGTCGCCGCCGAACGGCGACTCCGCGCGGCCGGAATCGACCCGACGGCTCGCGGCGAGACCATCGACGCCGCAGCCTTCGTCCGTCTGGCCGCTACCGAAGCCTGACCGTCAGAACGGGTTCAGGGTCACTTCGAGTGCGCCGGACGACGTGACGCGTTGCGCATTGAGCTGCTGGATCAATGCGCCCGAGGTGAGCGTGATCGTGTATTCGACCCACCCGAGACCGGTATCGATGAACGCCTCACCCCAGGGGTAGTTGGCCGTTCGATCCTGGTGGACAACACCCGACGCTCCTGTCGTCGTGTTGCGCCACTGCACCTCGGTGTGTGATGCGAACGAGAGGAACCGCCACGTCTGGCTGTAGATCGGGTCGGTCGTCCTCGGCATCGCGTTGATCGCCAGGAAGGCGCGATACGGCCCGCCGTAGTCCGATCTCAGGCCGCTGTAACCGTTGACGTCGAGCGAATACGGCGCTTCCCAGGGATATGCGCTCGGGATCGATACGGTCGCGAGATGTGAGTGCGGTGCAGCCGCCGCCGTGCCACCCGAGACGAACAGCGCTGCCACCGCCATCGCAAGCGCCACCATTGCCGTCGTGCATCGTCTTCGCATGTCGAACCCCTGTTCGTCGACGCTTCGTCAGATGCTGAGCAATGCTATTGGCAGTCCGCGCCGTTGCGCGTCACGATTCCGTATCGAACCAAGTGGTTTGTTCATAGGTGGATGTCGGACAGGCGTGTCAGCTCGGTCCACTTCGACGCCTCGGCACGGGCCGCGGCCACCGGTGCGTAACGATCGGCATCGATCAGTCGGTCCAGTGCCAGACCCGTCGCCGACGCGATGTCGGCCACCGGAACCTGGTACGTCCGGTACGGGCCGAGGGGCGGGGGATCGGTCTCGAGTCGCAGCGGTTTGTCGAGGATCGGGTCGAGAGACGGCGACTGGTCCAGAACGTAGCCTGTGCACGCAGGACTCGAATCCTGCGACCACACAGCAATTTTGAAGAACTGTCGCGGAATGGCGATGCCTCGGTAGATCGGATCGTCGTCGGCGAAGACGCAGCCGCTGAACACCGAAAGCCGTTGGCCGTATTGCTCTGCGTACCCCAGAACGTAATCCTCGAGCCCCAGCCAGAGTGTTTTGGATTGGTTCAGCGTGGCCGTCTGCGGAGCGCACACCGTGTAGTGGAAGGTGTCCTGGTTGGCGCGTGTGGCCACAGACAGCTCACCCCACACCGGGTCTCGCCGGCGAACCAGGTGTCCGCGATCGAGGTCGTTGTTCGCGTACAGCTCGTTACCGGCCTGCTGTGACGCCGGCAGTCGGTCGTCCAATCGCCAATCGTCGCCCCGCTCGACATCCTTCAAGCTCGCGCCGTCGATGTTGACGCCGGTGACCGCGGCGAGGCGTCGGTCGGGGTCGATGGACACCGAGAAGTGCGTGTACGGAAGTACCACCACGCCCGCGCGATCGGGCAACGGAACGTCGATGTCGGACAGAAACTTCGGGTCGAAGCCGAGTGGTGACGTCATCGGTCCATTGACTCACGCGTCGGTTACCGGAGAGTGAACCGCCGCCAGGTACCGGTCGGTCAGTCTCGCGTGCCGCTCTGCCACGACTCGGCATTCCTCGCGTAGTTCCGGTGGATCGAGCACGGTGAAATCGGTGTCGAACGCCGCCAGCCACCGCGCGATCGACGGCAGCGAATCGCCCGACAGCATCACCGCACAGGTGTGCTCGTCGATGGATTCGATTGCGCCCCATTGTTCGTCGATCATCGGAGCGATGGTCTCGATCGGTGCATGCAGCGCGATCCTCGCCTGCACCGCAGTGATCGCGCGATCGATTCCCTTCGAGACGAACGCGGCCGCCCCGCCGGCGGGCAACTCTCGCGGGGTGAACCGAGGTCCCGTCGGAATCTTCGGAATCAGGCGATCCACTCGATACGATCGCCAATCCTCGCGCAGCACATCCCATCCCAGCAGATACCAGCGCGCCCCCGCCCGCACCAGGCTGTACGGCTCCACCTCACGTCTGGACTCGGAACCGTCGTGCTTGCGGTAGTCGAATCGCAGCCGCTCGTGCCCGTGACACACCGCCGCCACCGTCGACAGCACCGAGGCGTCCACCGCAGAACTCGGCGTCTGTTCCACCACATCGATTCGCAGCGCATCGAGCCGATGCTGGATGCGCGACGGCATCACCTGCCGAAGCTTCGTCAGTGCCCGTAGCGACGCCTCGCCGATGCCTGCCACCGACCCTCCGGCGGCGGATTGCAACCCGAACGCCACCGCCAGTGCCTCGTCGTCGTCGAGCAGCAGCGGCGGCATCTCGGCACCGGCGCCGAGCTGATAGCCGCCGCCGACCCCCGGCGTCGCATTGACCGGGTAACCGATATCGCGCAGCTTGTCCACATCGCGTCGTAGCGTCCGCGGGGTGACATCGAGCCGCTCCGCCAGCTCCGCACCCGCCCAGTCGCGACGGGTCTGGAGTAGGGACAGCAATCGCAGCAGCCGAGCCGAGGTTTCCTTCATGACGGAGCTTTCATGCCAACACATTGCCACGCAATGCGGACATATTCGGTCCGCATGCAAAACCCTGGTGGTGAACTCGACCGCTGTTTCTCCACTATTGTGGTTACTCGTGCTGTCTGTCGTTCCCACCCCCGTTGTCGTTCGGGCCCCGTCGAAGGTGAATTTGCATCTTTCGGTCGGTGACCTGCGACCCGATGGCTTTCACGAGTTGACGACGGTGTTCCAGGCGCTCTCGCTGTCCGACGAGCTGTCGGTGATTCCGGCCACGTCGCTCTCGGTTCGGGTGCGCGGCGACGACGCGAAGGTGGTTCCCACCGATTCACGGAATCTGGTGTGGAAGGCCGCGGTGTTGCTGGGGCGTCGAGTCGGCCGGGAGCCGTCGGTGGAGATCACTATCGACAAGGGCATTCCGGTGGCCGGAGGCATGGCAGGTGGAAGTGCCGATGCTGCCGCGACGCTGGTGGCGCTCAACGCGATGTGGCATCTGGATCTCTCTCGCGACGAGCTCGACGAGGTTGCGGCCGAACTCGGTAGCGACGTGCCGTTCTCGTTGCACGGCGGCACCGCGGTGGGAACAGGACGCGGTGAGAAGTTGCTTCCGGTGCTCTCGCGCAACAGTTTTCATTGGGTGCTGGCCTTGGCCAAGGGCGGTCTGCAAACGCCCGCGGTGTACAACGAGCTCGACGAGTTGCGGGCCAAGGGCAATCCGCCTCGTCTCGGTGGCACCGAGGACCTGATGCATGCGCTCACGTCCGGCGATGCGCGGGCACTGGCTCCGTTGCTCGGCAACGATCTGCAGGCCGCTGCGGTGTCGCTGATGCCACAGCTGCGTCGCACCCTTCGAGCGGGGGTCACGGCCGGGGCGTTGGCCGGCATCGTCTCGGGCTCGGGCCCCACGTGTGCGTTTCTGTGTGCCGACGCCGACGCGGCGGTGTCGGTGAGCGCTGAACTGTCCGGTGCCGGCGTGTGCCGCACCGTCCGTGTTGCGAGTGGGCCGGTTCCCGGCGCTCGTGTTGTCACTAATGAATCGATTGGTTTTTCCTGATGGTCAATCTCGTCAATCTCGAAAACGTCAGCAAGTCCTTCGGCGTCAAACCGCTGCTCGACGGCGTCTCCCTCGGTGTGCAGGAGGGCGAGCGCATCGGCATGGTGGGCCTCAACGGCGGTGGCAAGACCACCACGCTCGAGGTTCTGGCCGGTCTCGAACCGCCCGATTCCGGACGCGTCAGCCGAGTCAACGGCCTGCGGATGGCCGTCGTCACCCAGCGCGGTGTGCTCCCGCCCGGGTCGACCGTCGGCCAGGTGGTGCTCGACCCACTCGGAATGGCCGAGCACGAATGGGCCGGCGATTCTCGGGTGCGCAACATCCTGACGGGCATCGGCATCGCCGATCTCGGACCGGTGGGCAGCTCGGGGCTCGACGCGTCGATCGACAACCTGTCCGGCGGCGAGCGGCGTCGCGTCGCGCTGGCTGCTGCACTCGTACAGGACCTGGACTTGCTCGTGCTCGACGAGCCCACCAACCACCTGGACGTCGAAGGAGTGCAATGGCTCGCTGCGCACCTGGTTTCGCGTCGCAGCGCACTCGTCGTGGTCACTCACGATCGGTGGTTCCTCGATACCGTCGCCAATCAGACGTGGGAGGTCGTGGGCGGTGGTATCGAAACCTACGAGGGTGGCTACAACGATTGGGTCTTCGCGCGCGCCGAACGGTCCCGGCAGGCCGACGCATCCGAGGAGCGGCGTCGAAACCTCGCCCGCAAGGAACTTGCGTGGCTGCGCCGCGGCGCTCCTGCTCGAACGTCCAAGCCCAAGTACCGCATCGAGGCCGCCGAGGCATTGATCGCCGATGTACCGCCGCCTCGTGACTCCGTAGCACTGTCCTCCTTCGCTCAGCGTCGGCTGGGCAAGGTTGTCATCGAACTCGAGGACGCGCGCCTGGAAACCCCCGACGGCCGTGAGTTGGTCAAGGACTTCACGTGGCGTCTGGCGCCCGGCGAGCGCGTCGGTCTGGTCGGCGTCAACGGTTCGGGTAAGACGACGATGCTCCGCACGCTCGCCGGTGAACTGCAGCCCGCCGCGGGCAAGCGCATTCAGGGCCAGACCGTCAAGATCGGTTGGCTGAAGCAGGAATTGGACGACCTGCCCAAGAAACTGCGTGTGCTCGACGCGGTCAAGGAAGTGGCCGAGCGGATCACGTTGGGCGACAAGGAGATTTCTGCTGGGCAGCTCGCGGAGAGGCTGGGCTTCACCCCAGCCCGCCAGCGCACCCCGGTCGGAGATCTCTCCGGTGGCGAACGTCGTCGGCTGCAGTTGACGCGAGTCCTGATGGCCGAGCCGAACGTGCTGCTGCTCGACGAGCCCACCAACGACCTGGACATCGACACCCTGCAGCAGCTCGAGGACATCCTGGACGGTTGGGCGGGCACGCTCGTCGTCATCAGTCACGACCGGTACCTGATCGAGCGCATCTGTGACTCGACGTGGGCACTGTTCGGCGACGGCAAGCTCACCAACCTGCCCGGCGGCATCGAGGAGTACCTGCGCAGGCGGGCCGTCCTCGCCGCCGACGCGACGCCGGACTCGTTGACCACCGGCGTGGCACCGCGCAAGGCAACCCGTGACGCGGCCTCGGAGCGCGCAGCCCGCAAGGAACTCAGCAAGCTCGAGAAGCTCGTCCTTCGGCTCTCCAAGCGTGAGGTCGAGCTGCATGCCGAACTCGTCGACGCGTCCACCGAGCAGAGCACGCTCGTCGCTCTCGACACCGAGCTCAAGCAGGTCGTTGCGGACAAGGACGTTGCCGAGGAACGGTGGATGGAACTGGCCGCCGAGTTGGAGTAGAGCCTGCGGCATGTGAGTGGCTGAGTAATGGGTCGTTCCGCAGGCTCCACTCCTGGCCCGTCGCCCGCTACGAAGTTTCGCTCACGTGCGCGCTGCGCATACTGGAGACATGGCATCGGTGGTCGCGGAAGTACTCGGTTCGGATTTCTCCCGTCTGCATCCCAAGGTTCAATGGCGCTTCGGGTTGCAGTCCTCGGACCATCTGGCCCAATTCGGGGTGGGCGTGATGGAGGAGATGACACACTCTCGGCTGGTACCGCCGCCGTTGCTGTGGGCCGGCCGCAAGCGTGGACTCTTTCCCGCCGGTGTGGGCAAGGACGTGCCGTTCAGCATCGCCAACTATGCGTATGTCGACGAACTGGGCCGCGAGACATTGTCATTCGTGCGTCGTTTCGCCTTTGTCGGCCACCCGCAAGGGATGAACTCGGTGATGGTGTCCTCGGCGGAATCCGACGCGTATGCCCTGGACTATCTGGGGTTCTCCTCGGACATGGTGGTGCACACCAGGTGTGAGGTCGACGACGAGGGCGGGCTGATACTCGAGAGCGAAGTGCCGAGATTCCTGCTCGGCCCGCTGGCACCGAAGTTGCCGAAGGTGGCGTCGGCGCTGACGATCGGTCGGGAGTGGTGGGACGCAGCCGAGGAGCGGCATCGCATCGAGATCAAGGTTCAGAGTCCGGTGCTCGGCCAGCTGTTTCTGTATCGCGGATGGTTCACCGCGGAGGAGAGGCCGTGTCGACCTGCCGACATCCCCGGTGATGCGCGTCCGCGATCGGTGGAGTCTCGCGAATAGCGCGCTACTGTTACGCGTCGAACGATGCGCGTGAGAAGGAGTCAACAGTGGCCGTTGTCGAAGCCGAGGTGTCCGGCGGGGTCGGACATATCGTCCTGAATCGGCCGGAGGCTCTGAACTCGTTGAACGGTGCCATGATCGACGGCATCCGAAACGCTCTCGATGCGTGGCGAGACGACGACGCGGTCGCGTCGGTTCTGGTGACGAGTGGATCGCCGCGGGCGTTCTGCGCAGGCGGAGACATCAAGGCGATTCGGCAGTCGGTCGTCGACGGCGACCACGACGCGGGTCCGCAGTACTTCGCCGCGGAATACGATCTCGACGAACTGATCGCGAACTATCCCAAGCCGTACGTCGCCGTCATCGAGGCAGCAGCCTTCGGTGGAGGTCTGGGCATCTCGATTCACGGCAGCATTCGCATCGTCACCGAGAACGCGGTACTGGCCATGCCGGAGACGGCGATCGGCTTCGTGCCGGACGTTGGGTCGAGTTATTTTCTGTCGCGACTGCCCGGTCGTGTCGGGCGTTACCTGGCGCTCACGGGTACGCGCATCACCGGACCGGACGCACTCGCACTCGGATTGGCCACGCACTTCTGCCCGAGCGAGGTAGTGAACGAGCTGAAAGCCGACATCCTCGCCGGCACCGATATCGACGAAGCGCTGGAGCGTCACACCACGGCACCGTCGTCGACAGAGCTGTCGTTCGACGCGGAGGCGGTGGCAGCGGTGTTCGAGAAGGAGTCTCTCGTCGACATCATCGACGCGCTCGAGTGCGATACATCGTGGTCGCGCACGACCAAAACTCAGCTGGCGACGCTGTCCCCGACGTCCCTGATGGCCACCGACGCGCTGATTGCGCGCGGAGCAGACAGCACGTTGCGGGAATGCCTGGACCGCGAGTTGCGAATGGCGACCTGGATCATCACCGAGCCGGACTTCGCCGAGGGGGTACGCGCGGTATTGGTCGACAAGGACCGTGCACCGCAGTGGAAGCCTCTGGTACTCGAAATGGTGCGACCAGAGGCCTTCCAGCAGCTGTTGTGACCGTCTGGGGTCAGCGGTAACCCTTGGCCGGGTTCTGCAGGTCCAGCACGATGGTCTGGCCGTTGGAACGCACGTGGATCTCGGGGTTCTGCAGGCCACCCGAGACGAGGTATTCACCGAGAAGCTGAAGCAGCTCGTCGGGGCCGACGGAGGTGTCGGGGGTGCGGATGTCACCGGTGCGGCTGCCGAGCTCGTTCTGGGTCAGCCGGCCTGCGATGCGTACCGAGGCGACACCCATGGCAGTACGACGATCGGGTGCCTGGCCACGGCCGAGCGTCGGCGTGGAGCCGGCGGCCGATCCGTGCGACGTGGAGCGGCCGTTGGTGGGCAGGCCGTGTTCTGAGATCTGATCGCTTGTAGTCACTTCAACCTCGTTCGATTCCGTGGCGGGCTTCTCTGGACGACGTCGATCCGCGCGGGGGTTCGCTGAATCCGTGGCGGACGACGTTGCTGGTGCAGGCGTTGTTGCAGACGCCTTCTCGGTGGGCGTGGCCGCTACGGCCGATTTCTCGGTGGTTGCGGCCTCGACCGCCTTCTCGGCGGGCGCTGCCGCCGAAGAATCGGTGCGGGCACTTTTGGGCGAAGCGGAGTCGGACTTCGGCGGCGTCGCCAAACGATGCGCGGGAGCGCCACCGACCTTGATCCCGGCCAATGGGTAGTTCGATCCCTGTGTCATGTCGTCTTCCACTTCATCGTGTTCCCAGGTGGCTCGGTGTCGAGATGTCACGATCGGATACCGATCAGGACGAGTCACCCGGCGTCGAGCGCGCTGAAACGTACTCTAAGTTTGTTCGGACACGCTGAGGGTAGCATCACGATTGTTTAAGACGCCATTTTTTGACCGATGTATTTGTTCTGAATCCTTAACCACACGGCAAATCCCCAGGCGACGAACGCGGCGTACACCACGTAGAGAGCTGCGGACGGGTAAAAACCGGCGACGATGAGCAGTGGTACCCCCACTACGTCCACGGCGATCCAGATCAGCCAGAACTCGGTGAGGCCGCGCGCCATTCCGAAGGTGGCGAGCATCGATCCGGTGAAGATCCACGCGTCGGCCCATTTGCCGAACGAGCCCAGATAGCCGAACAGCTGCGCGAACACCACCGTGCCGACGACCGCGACCACGAGCATGGCCGTCCGTTCTCGCGCCGTACCCCACCGCGGGAGCACAGCGGCCCCCGATCGCTTGGAATCTCGCATCCAGCGCACCAGCCCGTAGACACTCACGGCGATGAACATCAGCTGGCGTCCGGCCTGGCCGTAGAGATCGAGTGCCTGCGGTGTGTGGAACACCCCGCCCAGAAATACGGTGAACAGCAACGCATTTCCGATGATGCCCACCGGCCACGCCCACACGACGCGTCGCATACCGCCGATGGCCGAGAGCAGCCCGAATCCGTTGCCGACCACCTCACGCCACAGCACGGGGTGGCCGAACACGCTGAATTCGGCGTCGAGCAGATCGATCAGCACAGGGGGGCTACTGATCGCCCGCGGCGACGAGCGGCTCGAGGGTCAGCTCGGGCATTTCCTTCTGGATGTACTGCAGGCGCCATTTGTCGCTGACCAGCGCCAGTAGGGCTCCGTCGGTCCGGGTGAAGATTTCGACTCCGCGCTGGCGACCCAGTTCGACGGCCGACGCCGCGTCGGTCCGCCGGGCCAAGGAGTACCCGAGCGGTTCCATCCGAGCGTCGACGCCGAACTCGGTCTTCATTCGTGCGGTGACCACCTCGAACTGCATCGGACCGACCGCGGCGAGCACCGGGGACGCGTCGCCGCGAATGTCGTTGCGCAACACCTGAACCACACCCTCGGAGTCGAGCTGCTCCACGGCGCGGCGGAACTTCTTGTACTTGTCTGCGCTGTCGACGCGTAGTGCCGAGAAGTGCTCGGGCGCGAACGACGGGATCGGCGGGAACTCGACCTTCTTGTCGGAGTACAGGGTGTGGCCTGGAGCCAGCGCGGTCGCGTTGACGAGGCCGACGATGTCTCCGGGGTATGCGTTCTCGACCGTCGTGCGGTCGCGGCCGAACACCGTCAGGGCGTACTTGGTGGTGAACGGCTTCTTGGTCTGGGCGTGCGTGACGACCATTCCGCGTTCGAAAACACCGGACACGACGCGCATGAACGCGAGGCGGTCGCGGTGGGCGGTGTCCATGCCGGCCTGCACCTTGAACACCACGGCGCTGAACGGATCGGTCACCTCGCGCACACCGCCGGACGCGTCCTCACGGGATCCCGGCGGGGGAGCAAGTGCCACCAGGGTGTCGAGAATCTGCCGGACACCGAAGTTGAGCATGGCCGAGCCGAAGATCACCGGCGACGTCTGGCCGGCCAGGAACATCTCCTGATCGTGCTCCTGACCGCTCGAGATCAGTAGATCGCTCTCCTCGACGGCGGTCTCCCAGTCGACGCCCTCGCGTTCGGCGGCCGCCGCGGCCGACATGAATTCCTCGGGAGCGATGGTCGCCCCGCCCGCGGTGCGGGTGAAGCGGATGTAGCTGCCGTCCTGCACGTCGAGCAGCCCGCGGAAATCGCCCGCAATGCCGACGGGCCAGTACAGCGGCGTCGGGGTGAGGCCGATCCTCGACTCGATCTCGTCGAGCAGCTCCAGCGGCGACTGGCCCGGGCGGTCCCACTTGTTGATCACCGTGATCACCGGGATGCCGAACTGACGACACACCTGGAACAGCTTGAGCGTTTGCGGCTCCAGTCCCTTGGCGGCGTCGATGAGCATCACGGCCGCGTCGACGGCGGTCAGCACGCGGTAGGTGTCCTCGGAGAAGTCGGCGTGGCCCGGAGTGTCGACGAGGTTGATGACGTTGGTGATCTCGGCATCGGGTGAAGTGTGGTAATTGAACTGCAGCGCAGTCGAACTCACCGAGATGCCGCGCGCCTTCTCCATCTCCATCCAGTCCGAGACGGTGGAGCGGCGGCCGGCTTTGCCGTGGATGGCTCCGGCCTCGGAGATGACGCGGGCATGCAGTGCGAGTGCCTCGGTGAGCGTCGATTTACCGGCGTCGGGGTGAGAGATCACCGCGAATGTTCGACGCCTCGCGACCTCGGTCTCGAGCTCTTTCGCCGGGCTTCGAGAGGGCCCGGATTCGTCCAGCACTGCCGGTCCGGACCCTTCGAGCGCTGCGTCGACGTCGGGGGTACTGGACGGGGTACTCACGAAAACCTCATTCTCGTAGAAGGCGGCACCGACACGGTGACCGGGCAGAAATCCTGCGTTCGAATTCTCAGGATACGCGGCCTGTTGTGCCTCGCGGGCGGGGCGGGACTGCCTACTGTGTTCGGTGGGGCGGGATTCACCTCACGAGGAGACGTGCGTTGAGCAAGTTCACCGAAGAGATGTTCGAGACCGCGAGCACCAGCAAGCACGGTCTGGTCACCGGCGAGCCCGACGAGGCGCTTCGGCAGTCCTGGGGTGAGATCCACGAGCAGGCGCGGCGAATGGCCGGGGCCCTGGCCGACGCAGGCGTCGAACACGGTGACGCGATCGGGATCCTGGCCGGTCAGCCGGTGGACATCGCGCCTGCGTGCCAGGCGACGTGGATGCGCGGGGCATCGGTGACGATGCTGCATCAGCCGACTCCGCGGACCGACCTCGCCGTGTGGGGCGAGGACACCGAGACCGTCGTGCGGATGATCGAGGCCAAGGCCGTCGTTCTCGGGGCCCCGTTCGATATCGCCGCCGCGGTGCTCGAGGAGCGCGGCATCACCGTGTTGAAGATCGAGGACATGAAGACCGGCCGCGATATCGACCCGGTGCCGACGGCGGAGGCCGATATCGCGTTGCAGCAGCTCACGTCCGGTTCGACCGGTTCACCGAAAGCCGTACGGATCACGCACGAGAACTTCTACGTCAATGCGTACGCGATGATCGACCGCATAGAGTTCGATGTCGAGTCCGACGTGATGGTCAGTTGGCTGCCGCTGTTCCACGACATGGGGATGGTGGGCTTTCTTTCGGTGCCGATGCAAGTCGGTGCCGAGGTCGTCAGCATCACTCCGCTGGACTTTCTGCGTTCACCGCTGCTATGGGCCAAGCTCATCCACAAGTACCGCGGAACCGTCACGGCAGCACCGAATTTCGCGTATTCACTGCTTGCGCGTCGGTTGCGGCAGGCCGAGGACGATCTGGACCTCGACCTGTCCACTCTGCGTTACGCCTGGAACGGGGCCGAGCCTGTCGATCCGGACACGATGATCGCGTTGGCAGAGGCCGGCGCCCGGTACAAGCTCAACCCCTTGGCGCTCGCTCCGGTGTACGGAATGGCGGAAACCACTCTGGCGGTGTCGATTCCGGACCCCGCTCGAGGTCAGGTGATCGATGTGGTCGACGCGGACCTGCTCGAGACTCTGGGTCGAGCCGTTCCGTCCACCCGTGGCAACACTCGATCTCTCGCCACACTCGGCAAGTTCGTGCCAGGCCTCGAGGGCCGCGTCGTCGACAAGGAGGGGCAGGTGCTGACCGCCCGCGGTGTCGGCATCATCGAAGTGCGGGGCAAGGCCGTCACACCCGGATACATCACCGTCGAGGGGCCGGTCTCGCCGCTCGACGCCGACGGCTGGCTCGATACGGGCGACGTCGGCTACATCACCGAGGAAGAACTTGTGGTCGTATGCGGACGCATCAAGGACGTCATCATCATGGGCGGTCGCAACATCTATCCCACCGACATCGAACGGGCAGCACAAACCGTCGCAGGTGTGCGACCGGGCAATGCCGTCGCCATCCGGCTCGATGCAGGCGACAAGCGTGAAAGTTTCGCTGTAGCAGTGGAAACCAACGACATCGACAATTCCGACGAGGTCAAGCGCATCGAACGTGAGGTGGTCCACGCCGTGCACTCGGAGGTCGGCGTGCGGCCGCGAACCGTTGCGGTGTTGGGGCCGGGCAGCATTCCCAAGACATCGAGCGGCAAACTGCGACGGGCCAATTCGGCGTCACTGCTCAACTGAGGCGTCGGGGGAACCTCACACCCTTTCTGTCGGGTGCGCGCGTGCGCTCGGAGGCGAGAACCGGCGCTCGGTTCGTAATGGGGGCGCGCGGTTCCCTGTTCAGCGCGGGTGCACCCTGTTCTGCGCCGCTTCGAGTCCGGCCGAGAGCAGGAGTTCGGCGGCGTCCGCGGCTTCTTCGACGACGACGCCGAGATCCTTGCGTTCGGCGGCCGAGAACGGCTTGAGGACGAACGACGCGGGATCCATTCGTCCGGGCGGGCGTCCGACGCCGACGCGAACCCGCAGATAGTCCTTGGTGCTCAGATGCTGCGAGATCGAGCGCAGCCCGTTGTGCCCACCTTCGCCGCCGCCGAGTTTGAGTCGGAGAGCGCCGAAGTCGATGTCCAACTCGTCGTGCACCACCGCGATGTTCGCTGCGTCGATGGAGAAGAACCGGGCCAGCGCCGCCACCGGCTGGCCCGAGAGATTCATGAACGTGCGCGGCTTGGCGACGACCACCGAGCGTCGACCCAGACGAGCCTGCACTATGTCGGAATTGGACTTCTTGTGCGAGGAGAACGCCCCGCCGATGCGTCCGGCCAGGGCGTCGGCAACCATGAAACCGACGTTGTGGCGGGTCTTTTCGTACTGCGGGCCGGGATTGCCGAGGCCTACGATCAGGGCCGGCGCTTCGGGGTCATCACTCACGGTCGTCATTGTCTCATCACGCCTTCGAAACGAACGACGCGCTGCTCCCGGTGTGGGAGCAGCGCGTCGTACGCGGTCGGTGGAGCGAGATCAGCTGTCGCTGTCCTTGCTCTCGTCCTCGTCCTCGGACTCTGCTTCTTCCTGAGTCTCGGCCTCTCCCTCTTCGGAGATCGGCTCGGTGCCTTCGCCGTCGGCCTCGAGCTCTTCCTCGGACGGTGCCTCGGTGACGTTGACGAGCAGCTGCTCGGGGTCGGACATCAGGGTGACGCCGTCAGGCAGCTCGACGTCGCGCGCGTAGTACTGGGTGTCGATCTGGTTGTCCTCGACGGAGATGACGAAGTTCTCCGGGATTTCCAGCGCGTCGGCCTCGATCTCGATGTACGTGGAGTCGGTGACGACCAGGGTGCCCGGCGCGGCGTCGCCTTCGACGATGATGTTGACCTCGACGGTGACGCGCTCGCCCTTCTTCAGGACGAGGAGGTCGGCGTGCTCGATGCTGCGACGGATCGGGTGCACGACGATCGACTTGGTGAGCGCGAGCTGCGACTTGCCGTCGATGTCGAGGGTCAGCACGGCGTTGGTGCCGTCGTTACGCAGCACGGCTGCGAACGCGCGAGCGTCCAGCGCGAGGTGCTGGGGATCGGTGGCGTGTCCGTACAGCACGGCGGGAACGAGGCCGTCACGACGGGTGCGACGAGCAGCGCCCTTGCCGAATTCGGTGCGAACGAGTGCGGTGAGATTGTTGGTCTTCGATGCCATGGTGCTACATGCTCCTGATAACTGTGGTTCGTGCGGCGTACTTCGTCGGGCGGTCAAGCTCGTCGGGGCGGACACGATCGAGCGCGGCCAACGGGGCCGAGCCGCGTCGATAACGGTGGATCCTGAAATCGTGGATCTACCCTCGCCGAGACAACCTGGAAGACAATACACGACCACGTCATGTGCGCGGAAGTTCGACCCCTGCTACGAACTTTCGTGCACCTGCGAGCGCAGCGAGCAACTCGGCGGCAACACCACGCGCCACGGATATCGCATCATCGCGGCCGCCCGCGGTTCCCATCACCACCGCACCCTCGTGCAGTACCGACAGTCGCGATCCCAGCTGTTCGGCGTCGGCGTACCCGGCGTCGGCGGCCAATTGCGCGAACAGCGATCTGGTCCATTCCTTCTCGGACTTGATGATCTCGAGTACTGGGCTGTCGGTGCCGCCGAACTCGGCGAACGCGTTGACGAATCCGCAGCCGCGATGGTTGTCGCGCATCCATAGATCGAGGGCGTCGTACACCCCCAGGATGCGCGCGTCGCCCGGGGTGAGGGACTCGACGTACCGGCTCACGTGCTCGCACCACAGGCCGTAACGGCGGGTGAGGTACCGCTGCACCAGGCCGTCCTTGGAGCCGAAGCGGTCGTACAGGGTCTTCTTGGTGGTGCCGGCCTCCTCGGCGATGAGGTCGACGCCGACGGCACGGATCCCGCGGGCGTAGAACAGCTCGCTGGCGACGGTGAGAATGCGTTCTCCGGCGGGGGTGAGTGGCTTGTCGAGCATGGATACCTTCCGAAAGTGCTGGTGAGAAGCAGGTGCACTGCGAGTATACAGACCTGTATGTTTACATCGAGGCATGAAAGCGAATTTTGACGCCGTCGCAGGTACGGCCCTGGTGGTGCTGTGGAGTTCGGGCTTCATCGGAGCCGAACTCGGTACGGCGGAAGCCCCCGCGCACACGCTGCTGGCCTGGCGCTATGTCGCGGCCGTGGTGCTGCTGATCGCGTGGTGCCGATACCGAAGGCTGACACCGACCTGGCACGCCATCCGAATCCACGCCGTCCTGGGCCTGTTCTGCCAGTTCCTCTACCTCGGTGCCACCATCACCGGCATCGGGATGGGCGTGCCGCCAGGTGTCGCCGCGCTGATCGCCGCCCTGCAGCCGCTGCTGGTCGCGTTGGCGTCGAGCAGGATCTTCGGCGAACGCGTCGGGCCGAGGCAGAGTCTGGGACTAGTCGTCGGCATCGTCGGGGTGTCGCTGGTCGTGGTGGGGGACATGTCCGGTGCGGATCTCGCCTGGCCCGTCTACCTGCTACCGGCCGCCGGGATGCTGGCCTTGTCGATAGGGACCATCGGTCAGCGAATCCTGGCACCGAAGGAGCCGATCGCGCTGTCGATGGCCATCCAATGTTCGATCAGCGCAGCCGGATTCATGACATGGAGCATGCTGGCCGGAGATGCCGCACCGCCGATGACAGTGGGTTTCGGGTTGGCCGGCGTCTGGACGGTGGTGCTGTCGACCTTCGGTGCATACGGCGCGTATCTGTTCGTGGTGCGTCGCAACGGGCCCACCCGCGCCAGCGTGCTGCTCTACCTGACTCCGCCGACGACCATGGTGTGGGCCTGGCTCATGTTCGGCGATGCGATCACCTGGGTGGGAGTCGGTGGGCTGGCGGTCTCGGCAATCGGTGTGGCTGCCTATGTGAGCGGAACTTCGGTCCAGGTGCCGAAGTTTCGTGCACCTGCGAGCGCAGTGAGCATCGTGTCCAGTTCGGCGAAAGTGACGAAGTAGTGCGGAGATGCACGAACGATGGCGTCGAGTCCCCGGCCTGTCATGTCCAGTCGCGTCGAGCTGCGATGGCTGACGGTCACTGTCACGTCCTCGGCGGCGAGTCGGTCACGGACAGTCACAGGATCTTCACCGTCGACGGTGAAGGAGACGATGCCACTCTTGCGATCGCCTAGATCCTGCACCGTCACCCCGGGGATTTTTGGGAGTCCGGCGCGCAGGTATTCGGCACGTTCGGCGACTGCGTCCTCGACGTTGTCGATACCGAGTTCGAGCAGGTAGTCGACGGCAGCACCGAGCGCGAGCCTGGCCGCGACGTCGCATTCCCAGAACTCGAATCGCGTGGCGTCGTCGGCCATTCGGTAGGTGGAGGCGTCGTCCCATCGAGCGCTGTGCAAGTCGAGGGCCGGTGGATGCAACGTCGACGCCAATCCTGGACGCAGGTAGAGAAATCCGGTTCCGCGCGGGCCGCGGAGCCACTTGCGTCCGGTGGCAGAGAGTGCGTCGACACCGAGCTCCTCGACGTCGACGCGTATCTGTCCGATGGACTGGCAGGCGTCGAGCAGTACCAGGGCGCCGTGTCGGTGGGCAAGATCGGCGATGGCGCGGGCGGGGTTGATCAGGCCACTGTTGGTGGGTGCGTGCACCACCGAGACCAGCTTCACGCGATCGTCGAGCATGATTGCCAGCGCGTCGACGTCGATCCGTCCCGACTCGTCGCTCGGAATCACCTCCACGGTGGCTCCGGTGACCTCGGCGCGGTGCAAAGCGCAGATCGCGTTGCTGGCGTATTCGGCCTGGCACAGAAGGATTCGATCACCGGGGGAGAGCGGCACCGAGTAGAAGAAGTCGGTCCAGGCGCGCGTCGCGGAATCGCTCAGTGCGATGCTCGACGCCGAAGCCCCGATCAATGTTCCGATCGATGTCTTCACCGCGGCGAGGTCGTTCGCTCGTTCGGTTGCGGCCCGGTAGCCACCGATTTCCGCTTCCCGGCGCAGGTGCGCGATCGCGGTGTCGAGGACGACGGTGGGGGGCAACGAGGAGCCGGCGCTGTCGAGAAACACCCGTCCCGACGCACCGGGGGTGTCGCGGCGAATGCGGTCCTGATCGAGCATCGGTCGTCCTTCCTGTCACGAACTCTCGGCATCAGGGTTGCACAATCTGTAGCCTCGTTACGACGCGGGATCACAGCGTTTTCGATCCCCGCAGCTGGGTACGTTCGGTAGCGAAGAACGTGGTGAGTGCGGAAAGAAGGAAAAAGTGTCGTCCAACGAGAAGTCCCTCGAGCTGAGTACGCGCCCAGCAGCCGAGGCATACGTGTCGAAGGTGTGTTTCAAGCTGGGTCCACCGGCGCTGATCGGTGCCGAACTCGAGTGGCTCACTGCCCTCGACGACGGAACGCGTCCCAACCTCTCTTTGCTGGCAACTGCACTCGGTGATCACTCCCCGCGCAGTATCGCCCCCGAGTCGCCCGCCCTGACGTTGCCGGGCGGAAGTATCGTCACCGTCGAACCCGGCGGCCAAGTCGAATTGTCCAGTTCGCCTTATACATCCGTTTCCGATCTCGCAACCGTGCTCGACGCCGACGCCCGGTTGTTGCGAGACATGCTCGACGGCTCCGGCATCAGCATCCTCGCGGTTCCCGCCGATACCAGCCGCGCTCCGGAACGACTCCTCGTATTGCCGAGATACTGCGCTATGGAGAACCGATTCACCACCATCGGTCCCTATGGCAAATTGATGATGTGCAACACGGCTGCCGCGCAGGTGAGTGTCGACGCCGGTCGTGATCGGGCCGAGGTTGCCGCGCGTTGGCGAATGCTCCACGTCATCGGCCCGGCCTTCGTGGCGGCATTCGCGCGGTCCCCGGAACTCGAAGGAGCCCCCGATGGAATGTGGGCGTCCCAGCGAATGCGGACGTGGCTCGAACTCGATTCCAGTAGAACGGATTCCAGCAGAACCGCGGTTCCCAATACCGGAGACCCGATTGCCGACTACGCACGGTGGGCTCTCGACGTTCCGCTGCTCTGCATACATGGTGTCGACCAGAACTGGGAAGCGCCTGCGGGTACGACGTTCGCGCAGTGGTTGGCCGATCCAGGCGTCGTCGGACGCGCCCCTACCTACGGGGATCTCGACTATCATCTGACCACCCTGTTCCCCCAGGTTCGCGCGTGCGGTCACCTCGAGATCCGTTACCTCGATGCCCAACCGGACGGGCAGTGGGTGGTTCCTGCGGCGGCGTTCGAGGCGCTGTTGTCGACACCCGAGCTGGTGGCTCGCGCCACCGAGATCGGAGCAGGTACCGCCGGACGTTGGCTCGACGCGGCTCGCGTCGGGCTCGATGACCGTGATCTCCGCTCGGCCGCAACCGAATTGCTGCACCTCGCGGCGGAGTTCGGCGGCGAGCACGCCGACTACCTATTGGAGGCCGCTCGCCGATGTCACTCCGGCGAGCCCCCGAGCGAATTCGACACCGCGACGCGGGCATTCCACACTCGAAAGGAATCGGTGTGAGCGCCGAACAACTCAGGAACAGGATAGAGACGGTCCTCGGTCGCGGTCGGGCTCGCAGTGCGGCACTCACCGATTGTGTGGACGAAACCGAACTGATGGCTCAGCATTCGCCGTTGATGAGCCCTCTTGTCTGGGATCTCGCGCACATCGGAAGTCAGGAAGAACTCTGGTTGGTTCGCGACGTCGGGGGTCGTGATCCCGTTCGTCCCGATATCGACGAGCTCTACGACGCATTCAAACACTCGCGGTCCTCGCGCACCTCGCTTCCGTTGCTCACTCCCGACGAGGCGCGCGTCTACGTGCAGACCGTTCGAGACAAGGCCTGGGACGTGCTCGACCGCAGCACGTTCGAGGGCAGACCGGTCGAGAATCACGGCTTCGCGTTCGGCATGATCGCGCAACACGAGCAGCAGCACGACGAGACCATGCTTGCGACGCATCAATTGCGCTCTGGGCCAGCTGTTCTCGCTGCCCCAGCGCCGCCTGTGTCTGTGGTTCAGGTCTCGGGTGAGGCGATCATCACCGGTGGGTCGTTCTCGATGGGCACCTCGCTCGACCCGTGGGCGCTGGACAACGAACGTCCGGCCCACACGGTGCACGTGCCGACGTTCGCCATGGACCGCGCCCCAGTCACCAACGCGCAGTTCGTCGAATTCATCGAGGACGGCGGCTACCGGCGCCGCGATCTGTGGACCGAGAAGGGTTGGCAGCATCGCGTCGAGGCCGACCTCAGCGCTCCGCAATTCTGGGAGCGCGATTCCGATGGCACGTGGTGGCGTCGTAGCTTCGGGGTGCGCCGTCCGGTGCGTCCGCACCAACCCGTCGTGCACGTGTGCTGGTTCGAGGCCGACGCCTACGCCCGCTGGGTGGGCAAGCGCCTACCGACGGAGGCGGAGTGGGAGAAGGCCGCGCGCTTCGATGCCACGACCGGTATCAGCCGCGCCTACCCGTGGGGCGACGCCGAACCCACTGCTGCGCATACCAATCTGAATCAGCGGCACCTGGAGCCGGCGGACGTGGGCGCGTACCCGGACGGTGCGTCCGCGGACGGCGTGCACCACCTCATCGGTGATGTCTGGGAATGGACTTCCTCGGACTTCGAGGCGTACCCCGGATTCGAGGCGTTCCCCTACGCCGAGTACTCCGAGGTATTTCTGCGAGGCGATTACAAGGTGTTGCGCGGCGGCTCGTTCGGTACCGACGAAGTGGCGTGCCGAGGAACGTTCCGCAACTGGGATCACCCGATTCGCCGGCAGATCTTCAGTGGGTTCCGGTTGGCCCGCGATGTCGAGCCCAGCTGAATGTGCCGTCACCTGGGGTATCTAGGCCCTCGCACGTCGGTCGGGGGAGTGCTCACCGGCGGTGACCACAGTCTCCGCGTTCAGTCGTATGCCCCCAACGACATGCGCGGCGGCGGCACCGTGAACGCCGACGGCTTCGGCGTCGCCTGGTGGCAGGACGGTTCAGTTCGCAGCTACCGCAATCCGATGCCCATCTGGACCGATCCGGCGGTGGACGACGTTCTGCCGCAGCTCGATTCGACGTCGGTGATCGCTGCGGTGCGGTCGGCCACGGTGGGCATGCCGGTGGAACGGTCTGCCTGCGCGCCGTTCACCGACGGCCGCTGGGCCTTCAGCCACAACGGCGTGGTACGCGGCTGGCCGCACTCGCTGACCGACCTGTGGTCCGAGGTGCCACCGGTCGATGCACTCACGTTGCCGGCTCCGACCGACGCGGCCGCGATCTGGATCATGCTGCGGCAGTTGCTCGCAACCCTCGACCCGCCGGTAGCCCTTGCCACGTTGGTCCGGCGCATCGAAGCGCGCGCGCCGGGGTCCAGGCTCAACTTTCTCCTCGGCGATGGGGAGAACATGTACGCCACCGCAGTGCACCACGCATTGTCTGTCCGCCGTTCCGAGGACGCCGTCACCATTGCGTCCGAACCAACCGACGAAGCTTCCGACTGGATGCACATCGACGACCGCAGTCTTGTCGTCGCCACGGCATCGGAATTCACCGTTTCCCGTCTCGATGAAGAGGAGCACACATGAGCACTGTCGAGGTACATCTCGCAGACACAGCACTGGTGGACGAGCTACGCAAGGACGTGAGAGACGGGTTGACGTCCTCGCCGAAGTGGCTCTCGCCCAAGTACTTCTACGATGCACTGGGCAGCGAGTTGTTCGAGCAGATCACCGTGCTGCCAGAGTATTATCCGACCCGCACCGAGCGGGCGCTCCTCGAAGAACATGCCCTCGACATCGCCGAGGCTACCGAATCGACGATGTTGATCGAGTTGGGCTCGGGCTCGTCGGAGAAGACGAAGATCCTGCTCGCTGCAGGGGTCAAGCACGGTTCGTTGAAAGCCTATGTGCCGCAGGATGTATCAGTCACTGCTCTCGAGGGGGCCATCGAGCAGATCAACCAGGAGTTCCCCGCCCTCGAGGTGCACGGCATCGTCAGCGATTTCACCGATACGCTGCACAATCTGCCGAACGGCCTTCGGCGGACGATTGCGTTCCTCGGCGGCACCCTGGGCAACCTCATTCCCGAGGAGCGCGAGGAATTTTTGAAGGCCATCGCCGACGCTCTGGATCCCGGCGAACACCTGCTAATCGGTGTCGGCCTGGTCATCGACCCCAAGGTTCTGGTTCCGGCGTACGACGACGCGGCAGGGGTGACGGCGAAGTTCAATCGAAACGTGCTGTCGGTGATCAACTCTCGCTTGGGTGGAGACTTCGACGCAGATGCGTTCGAGCACGTCGCGCTCTGGAACGCCGAGCAGGAGTGGATCGAGATGCGGCTCCGGGCTACGTCGCCGCAGGAGGTGTACCTCGCCGATCTCGATCTGCACGTGCACTTCGACGCCGGTGAGGACCTGCGCACCGAGATCTCGGCGAAATTCCGACCGGAGGGCATTACCGAAGAACTCGCGGCAGCGGGATTCGACGTCGAGCATCTGTGGTCCGATGCAGAATCGCGCTTCGCGCTCATCCTCGCGCGCAAGGGTGGGTAGCGACTACTCGGTCTGACATGGCGGGCACTATTGCACGCTACCGACGCCGATCGACGGGATCCCGTCGATCGGCGTCGATAGTGCGCAACCCGGCCCGCTGTGAGCGCAAACCTACGGCAGTCGGCGATCCGTCCCCGCAATCGACTTCCGGCGACGCCGCACCACGGCGATGATTTCGTCCACGACGCGATCGAGGTCCGCAAGCGCCGTTGCCGCCGAGTATCGCAGCACCAACCATCCATCGAGCACCAACTCGTTCTGCCGTCGACGATCGTTGTTGAACGTTGTGGGATCCGTGTGAAACTCTCGGCCATCGATTTCGACTATGACTCGTGCGGAAAAGTCGACCAGGTCGCCGTAGAACTTCCCTACGCGTGCATTGATCTCCATTGTGAAGTGGCGAGCTGTCAATGCCCGCGCTACCACGCGCTCCGGCTCGGATCGTGTCCTCGGGCAACATGTTCGGAGCTGTTTGCGAACGGCAGCCATGCCGTTCATTCCCTTTGCCGTGGTACACAATTCGGCGACCCGACGCCACGGCAGGTGATGGTCGATGGCGTTGTCGAAGAACTTTTCGAGATCACGCGTCGACAAGCAGGTCGCCACATCGACGAATGTCTGCTCCAGTGAGACCACCCGTATGCCTCGGCGCGTGGTGACGTCGTGCAGAACCCGGCGATGAACTCGAATCCAGGGGACCGACCTCGACTGGCCGGTTGGGCCAACAGTGACATCGACCAGACGCGGTTCATAGTCGATCAGTCCCCACAACCAGGCCGCACTTTCATGGCTCAGTGCGGCATCCGGTCTCCACAGAGTCGCACCGGTGCACAGTCCGAAGTAGTCCGGTTTCTCCGTCGCGTAGACCTTCGGCAGCAGGCGTAAGAGCTCTCCCGACTGCGATCGCCTCGAAATCGTGCTCGTACTGAGCCCTTGCGCCACCAATTGCTGCACCGTGTAAACCCCCATCGCTACACCGTTGCCGTTGTGCTGCCCATGCAACAGTGGCAATTTCGCAACTGTGGATAACTCGATGACGTTATCCACAGGCCAGCTCGGCATGGGGGGCACCACTGCACACTACGGCCGCCGATCGACGGGATCCCGTCGATCAGCGTCGATAGTGCGCAACCCGGCCCGAAGCCTAGAGATCAGGCGTCCGCCAATGCGAGTACCGGCGAAATTTGATTGGCACGTCGCGCCGGGGTCAATGAGGCACCGAGTGCGAGGAGTCCACCGCACAGCACTGTTCCGGCGATGACCGCCCACGGCAGGGTAGGCGCGGTGAGCCCGCGCGAATCCAGTGAGCCCAGCAGCGATTGTGCTGCGGCCCAGCCGTACCCGATGCCGAGGATCAGCCCGAAGCCCATCGATGCAACCACCATCTGAGTGCTCTCCGAGACAATCATCGCTCGAATCTGCTTGCGGGTGAACCCGAGGGCACGCAATAGACCGATCTCACGGGTGCGCTGCAGAATGCTCAGCAGCAGGTTGTTCACCATTCCGACGGCCGCGATGACGGCCGAGAAGCCGATGAGTCCCGTCATGATTCCCACTGTCACAGTGAGGACCTGACCCACCGTGGCCTCGTCGTAGTCGTTGACGAGCATCGACCGGTAGCTGTACATCGCGACCGCGAACGTCGTCACCAACGTCACCCCGATCAACAGTCCCACCGCGGTTCGGGTACTGCGATCCGGATAGCGAATCGCGTTGGCGGACGCCAATCGGGCAGCGGGTCCACGGCCCGACATCCTCCCCACCAGCCGTAGCGTCGCGGGCAGAATGCGGTACGCCCCGACCATGATTCCGGTGAACGATGCGACACCACCGAGGAATGCCACCAGCACACCGCCCGGGTTCACCATCCCGATCAGGATCCCGAGACCGAGCAGAATTATTCCGCCGGCGATGAGCACGATCGAAAGCGCGGTCCTGATCCGACGCGACCGCGGAGCCTCCACACCTGTGTCGACTGCACCTCCGGTTGCCTGAACGGGTGTGACGTCCAGAACCTTTCGAGACCCTGCATACGACGCGACGGTCGTCGTCAGCACCACGATCACGACCGGCAGAATCACCAATGGCTGTACGGTGGTGTACTGCACATCCGGCAACTGACCGGCCGAGACCGCAATGGCCCGGGCCAAGTGACTGGTGCCGACGCCGAGGACCATCCCGACTGCGCCACCGAACAATCCGACGACGAGGCCCTCGCGTGCGACCGATCGGCGGAGGTCACGAGAGCGGGCCCCCAGCAGACGAAGTAGTGCGATGGTGCGGGTGCGCCCGGCGACGATCGTCGCGAACGTGTTCGACGTGACCACCGCCGCGACGTACAACGCCAAGCCGATGAACACCAACGCCACGCTGTACAGCGCGTTGATGTCATTACTGTCGCCGTCTGAATTCCCGAAGATATCGACCAGAAATGCAGTCGCCTGAATCAACACCACTCCGAAGAACGACGCCAACGACGTCACCAGAATGCTGGCACCGTGCTCTTTCGACGCCCGAGCAGAAGTCAACCCGTTCATGATGCGTGCTCCATTCCCAGCATGTAGCTCGAAATCTGTTCCGCGCTCGAACGCCCGAGCTCGTTGACGATGCGCCCGTCGGCGAGGAAGACGATGCGATCGGCGTAACTGGCTGCGATGGGATCGTGGGTGACCATGACGATCGACTGGCCGTACTCGCGCACCGCTGCGGCCAGGAGGCCGAGAACCTCGCGGCCGGTGCGGGAATCGAGGTTGCCGGTGGGCTCGTCGGCGAAGATGAGATGCGGTCGAGTACCCAGCGCGCGGGCGATCGCGACGCGCTGCTGCTGCCCGCCCGAGAGCTGATGTGGACGGTGGTTCACCCGACCCAGCAGTCCCAGGGTGTCGATCAGCTGCTCGATCCAGGCCGACTCCTGCTCACTGGGGGCGCGGCCGTCGAGCTCGAACGGCAACAGGATGTTGCCCCGAACGTCCAGCGTAGGAACAAGATTGAAGGACTGGAAGATGAAGCCGACCTGCTTGCGTCGCAGCGTCGTCAGAGCGTCGTCGTTGGCCGAGGTGATGTCTGCACCGGCCAGCATCAGGTGACCCGAGCTGGCGTTGTCCAGCCCGGCCATGACGTGCATGAGCGTCGATTTGCCGGAACCGGACGGTCCCATGATGGCGGTGAACTGGCCGCCGTGGATGTCGAGAGATACATTGTCGAGCGCACTCACCGGATTGGACGAGTCGCCGAAATGCTTACTGACCTGGAATGCCCGTGCAACAGGGCCTGCTGTGATCGTCATGCCCACAACGCTATGAATTCGCCGGATCGAAGTAATCAGGCGCGAGTCTTCGCGTCGTACATCTGCAGGATGACTTCCGCGTCAGTCTCCGGTGAGTCCGTGCTCGAATGCGTAGACCACCAACTGCACTCGGTCACGCAGTTGAAGCTTGGCGAAGATGCGACTGATGTGCGTCTTCACCGTCGCCTCGCTCAAGTACTCCAGCTCGGCAATCTCGGAGTTGCTCAACCCACGGGCTGTGAGCCGAAAGAGCTCCTTCTCCCGCGCAGTGAGGGTCCCGAACGCGGCCGGCACCGTCGGAACCGGAGGCGTCGGAGTGAAATGCGCCAGCAAACCGGTCGTCGCGGACGCAGCGATCACCGAGTTTCCGGCATGAACCGTACGGATCGCCGCGAGCAGAAACTCCGGGTCGGCATCCTTGAGCACGAATCCGCTTGCCCCCGAACGAATGGCCCGCGCCGCGCTCTCGTCCAGGTCGAACGTCGTGAGTACCAGAATGCGCGGAGGAGTGTCGGAGGCCGCCAAAATCTGCTCGGTCGCGGCGATACCGTCGAGCACCGGCATCCTGATGTCCATGAGCATCACGTCGGGGGTGGCCGACGCGGCGAGATCGACGGCCTCTTCACCGTTACCCGCTTCGCCCACGAATTCGAGGTCGGGTTGCGAGGAGATGAGCATGCGAATACCGGCTCGGAACAGTTGTTGATCGTCGACGAGAGCGACCTTGATCCGATCGGACATCAGCCGATTCCCTTCGTAGATGTGGCTGCGGGCAGCCACGCTGTCACAGACCAGGTCGAGCCGTCGCCGGACGCGGTGCAGGTACCGCCGGAGAGGCCGGCGCGTTCCTTCATGCCGGCGACGCCGTGACCGACTGATGCCGACATCGGCCGCGTCGAGGACATGCTGTTGCGCACCGTCAGTTCGATGCCGGCGGAATCGGATTCGATGGCGACAGTCACCGGCTTGTGTGGGTCGCCGTGGCGCAGTGCATTGGTCAACGATTCCTGCGCGATGCGGTACAGCGCCAGGTGCGCTCCTGCTCCCAACGGAACCTCTGTGGTGTCGACCGAAGAGTCGATGGTCAGCCCGGTGGCGCGCATCTGGTCGAGCAGACGCTCGAGGTCTCCCGGCGTCGGATTCGGCAGATCGCCTTGACTGTGCCGAAGTTGTCCCAACAGCACCCGGACATCGGACAGCGCATCTCGGGCGGTGCCGGAGATGGCCGTCAGTGCGGTGTCGACGGCAGCGGGGTCGACGGTGCGCACATAGCGCGCCCCGTCGGCCTGAGCGATCACCACGGCCAGTGAATGCGCCACGATGTCGTGCATGTCGCGGGCAATTCGGTTGCGCTCCTGCTCGATTGCGACCTCGTGTTCGGCCCGGGCCTGATGCACCTCCGCGAGCTCGCGTGCATGTGCGGATTCGATGGCGGTGCGCCGGGCGTAGGCGAGGCGACCCAATGCCCAGGACAACCCGAGCATGGCCCACAGGCCGGCAAGAAGGAAGGCGAACTGCACGAGGCGGGGTTCCCGGATCACCTCCTCTCTGGGCGCGCTGAACGGATCGCCGTCCACGTACGCGAGATACAGCGCGGCTATCACGCCGCCGACGACGGCCGAGACGAGCCCGAGGCGTCGAACCAGGTTGTCGCCGTAGGCGGCCGAGCAATAAAGAATTGCGAAGATCGCGGTATTCGCCGACAGGGGGAGCACTCCGCCGACCATCTGCACGACGGCCAGCACCCAGGCGAGCGCCAACGACCATCGTGGTGATCGGCGCCGGATGGCCAATGCGATGCCGAACCCGACCAGAACACCCACACCTGCGGTACCGGCGACTCCGTTCAGGGTGGACGCCAGCAGCAGCAGAACGAAGACGACCGCATAGGTGGCATCGAGCACCTGCCGTGAGATCGAACGCTTGCGCAGCACTCGATCAGACTACGTGGATCAGTTGGTGCGGCGACGAGCCTTCTCGAGCGCAGCCAGTGTCGTCAGCACGGTGGTCCGCTGGCGTTCGAGATCCTTCATGCGAGCGCGTGCGGGGAGGCCCTGTACGCCATCGAGGGCGCTGATCTGCTCGTCGACGGTCGTGAGTTGGTTCAGCAACTTGTGCACTCGGGACTCGAGCTCGATCGCGTCGATTCCGGAGACACCTGCCTGCGACTTCTTGGTCGGAGCCTTGGCCGGGGTGGACGTCGACGCCGCGGCGCTCACCGCGGCAGCGGCCCTGGGGCGCAACGCCTTGCGCACGGCGGCCGGGTCGGGGAGCTTCTCGAGTCGAATGCGGTTGAGGACCTCACGTGCATCGCGGGCGGTGACGCGGTACTCGCGCTCTTCGTCGTCCTCGGATGCGAGGGTGCCGCCCAGGGGCCGCAGACCGTACATTCCGATGAAGTGCTTGGCCTCGTCGATGACGGCTTCCTTCTCGCGGCACAGACCGCAGCGAGGCTCGTTCCGAAAGGTTTCGACGCCGTCGGTGCTGCCGCACCAGACGCACCCGCCCGGCGTCCATCGAGCAATTCTGACGGTAGTAGTTCCAGCCGGGCCGTTGAGAGAGTGCGCGTCGATCACGACGAGTCATCTTAGGTGACAACGAAACCCGCCCCACACACCCCCGTCTCGCGAGCTGCATATTCCGGTCACCGACGTGACGTAGTTCATGCAGTGCGGACGGAGAGTGGGCAGGGCGGGGTGAAACAGACCTGGAGGTCGGGAGTGGAGCCTGCGGAACGACCCAGGGGTACTAGGCGCTGCCGTCGAAAAGGCTGGTGACGGAACCGTTTTCGAAGACCTCGCGGATGGTGCGGGCCAGCAGGGGGGCGATCGACAGCTCGGTGAGCGTCTCGAAGCGCTTCTCGTCGCTGATCGGGAGGGTGTTGGTGACGACGACTTCCTTGGCACCGCAGTTGGCGAGGCGCTCGGCGGCCGGGCTGGACAGAACGCCGTGGGTCGCCGCGATGACGACGTCGCCCGCGCCGGCTTCCTTGAGCACCTTCACCGCTCCTGCGATGGTGCCGCCGGTGTCGATCATGTCGTCGATCAGGATGCAGGTGCGGCCCTCGACCTCGCCGACGACGCGGTTGGACTTGACCTGGTTGGGCACCAGCGGATCACGCGTCTTGTGGATGAAGGCCAGCGGTGCGCCGCCGAAGGAGTCCGCCCACTTCTCGGCGACACGGACGCGGCCGGAGTCGGGGGAGACGACGGTGATGTGCTCGAGGCTGTACTTGCCGCGGATGTGATCGGCGAGCTGGCTGTGCGCGTGCATGTGATCGACGGGGCCGTCGAAGAAGCCCTGAATCTGATCGGTGTGCAGGTCGACGGTGATGATGCGGTCGGCACCCGCGGTCTTGAGCAGATCGGCGACGAGGCGAGCGGAGATGGGCTCACGGCCGCGGTGCTTCTTGTCCTGGCGGGCGTACGGGTAGAACGGGAGGATCGCGGTGATGCGCTTGGCCGATCCACGCTTGAGAGCGTCGATCATGATCAGCTGTTCCATCAGCCAGGTGTTGAGCGGGAACGGATGCGACTGCAGAACGAACGCGTCCGATCCGCGGACCGACTCCTCGAAGCGTACGAAGATCTCGCCGTTGGCGAAGTCACGTGCCGTCTGCGGGGTGATCTCGATGCCCAGTTCCTTGGCGACCTGCTCGGCCAACTCCGGATGTGCTCGACCCGAGAACAACATCAGGTTCTTCTGGTTGTCGATCCAATTGGGGGTGCTCACTACTGTTCGCCGTCCTTTTGTTCGTGCCGATCACGATCTGCGAGCGCCGCTGCCTGCGCAGCTTCGGTTCCGGGCCTGTTGTCGATGACCCAGCCTTCGATATTGCGTTGCTTGCCACTGGAGACGGCCAGTGCGCCGGGAGGGACATCCTCCCGAATCACTGTTCCTGCGCCGGTGTAAGCGCCGTCGCCCACGTGAACGGGAGCGACGAACGTCGAGTCGGAACCGGTCCGTACGTGGGATCCGATTTCCGTGCGGCTCTTGTTGACACCGTCGTAGTTGGCGAAGACGTTGGAGCAGCCGATGTTGCTGTGCTCGCCGATCGTGGCGTCGCCGACGTAGGTGAGGTGGGGGACCTTGGTGTGTTTGCCGATCGTCGAGTTCTTCGTCTCGACGTACGCTCCGAGCTTGCCGCCCTCGCCGAGAACGGTCCCGGGACGCAGGTAGGTGAACGGTCCCACCGTCGCGTCCGGTCCGATCACGGCCTGCTCGGCGTGGGTTCGCACCACCGACGCGCGCTCCCCGATCTCGACGTCACGCAGGGTCGAATCCGGCCCGACGACCGCGTCGTCGGCGATATGGGTCTTGCCGTGCAGCTGCACGCCGGGCTCGAGGCGAACGTCCGCACCGAGGGTGACATCGATGTCGATCCACGTGGTCGACGGGTCCACGACGGTGACGCCTGCTCGCATGTGCCGCTCGATGATGTGGCGATTGAGTACCGACGTGACATGCGAGAGCTGGACACGGTCGTTGACGCCCACCACCAGATCGGGATCGGCGAGTTGGGTGCCGTAGACGGCCTTGCCGTCGGCCTTGCTGATCTTGACGACGTCGGTCAGATACAGCTCGTGCTGGGCATTGGCGGTGCTGAGTTTGCCGAGTGCGGTGCGCAGCGCCACCGCGTCGAATGCGTAGACGCCGGAGTTGACCTCGTTGATCAGCACCTGAGCGGGGGTGGCATCGGCGTGTTCGACGATCTCGGCCACCTCGCCGTCGTCGGTGCGAACGATGCGGCCGTAGCCGTTGGCATCGTCCGGGACGAAGGTCAGCACCGTCGCGGCCGCGGGGCGGGGAGCGCTCAGATGCTCGTCGAGCAAGGCCTTGAGGGTGTGTCCGTCGAGCAGCGGGACGTCGGCCGCGGTGACGAGGATCGTGCCTTCGAAGTCGTCCGGGAGCGCGGCCAGGCCGCACTGCACGGCATGTCCGGTACCCAACTGTCGATCCTGGACAGCGGTATGAATGGTGCGGCCCAGGGTGGCAGCGAGATCGTGCACGGCGGCAGAGACTCGTTCACGATCGTGTCCGACGACGGTCACCAGGTGGTCGGGCCCGAGGTCGGCGGCCGCGTGGAGGGCGTGCGCGAGCATCGTGCGGCCGGCCAGAGGATGCAGAACTTTCGGGGTCTTCGAGCGCATTCGGGTACCTGCACCCGCAGCGAGAACGACCACGGCGGTCTGCACAGGCATTGAGCTCCTCAGGCGGTAACGCGAAAGACGGGCATGCGTGAATGATGTTGCTCGCTCCGCCGCCAGGACTCGAACCTGAACTATCTGAACCAAAATCAGAGGTGCTGCCATTACACCACGGCGGATAATCGACCGGTGGTACAGACAGTGGCCAACGAATCGAACGACGCATTCGTGAAGCCGTTGCGCTCCCACCGAGCGGAACGATCCTCGCATGAGAGGTAGTGGTGAGTCGAACCGCGACGCGTAACAGACCTCCTCCGTCGTTCCCACCGGCACGCCAACCGTCCACTCCGGTCGTTCCGCAGGCTCCACTCCTACTCGTTCTGGTCGTTCCGACAGGCTCCACTCCTGCTCGTTCTGGTCGTTCCGCAGGCTCCACTCCTACCTGGATCGGGCATCGCTAGGGTGAGGTGGTCGTCGATTCCGGCGTCAGGAATGCACGGTCGGTAACGGAAGCGGTTTCCATGTCAGCCTCGGAGCAAGAACGCTCACCTCGGGTTCGGATGACCGGGACCCAGCGTCGTGAGCAGTTGATCGAGGTGGGACGGACGCTGTTCGCCGAACGTGGCTACGAGGCCGCGTCGGTGGAGGAGATCGCCGGACGGGCCAACGTGTCCAAGCCGGTCGTCTACGAACATTTCGGCGGTAAAGAAGGCCTCTATGCCGTCATCGTCGACCGTGAGATGTCCACGTTGCTGGGCATGATCACCAAATCGCTCGATCTCAATCGGTCGCGAATTCGCGTCGAACGTGTCGCACTTGCCCTGCTGACCTACATCGAGGATCGGACCGACGGTTTCCGCATTCTCGTTCGTGATTCCCCTGCCTCTGCCGAGGACGGCAAGTACTCGTCACTGCTCAACGAAGCCATCGGACGCGTCGGACACATGCTGGCCGAAGACTTCTCGCGCCGCGGCCTCGATCCCGAGTTCGCCCCGATGTACGCCCAGGCGCTGGTCGGAATGGTGTCGATGACGGCGCAGTGGTGGCTGGACGTGCGCACTCCGTCCAAGGAAGTGGTGGCGGCACATGTTGTCAACCTGTGCTGGAACGGGTTGACAAACCTGGAAGCGAACCCTCGACTAACCGAGGAATGAGTACTCGGTTTCGTCTCTTCGCGGTGAAAAAAGGGGTATCGTCCCCTTTGTCGTCCATGAGAGCTCCGTCACTCTCGGCGTAGTGCTCAACCGGACCGATGCATGTTGGCATGAGACGTAAAGCCACTCAGTGGTACCGTTCGGGCGTAATTTGCGCAGTGGCAGTACAGAATTGCGAAGGCGGAACCCATGGTCAGGCAGGCCCGCGCTGAAATCACCCGCGACACCGTGCTCGCGGGCGCAGCGAACGTTTTCTTGCGCCTCGGGTACGCGAACGCGAGCCTCAGCGAAATCATTTCTCAGTCTCAGGTCACCAAAGGCGCGCTGTACTTCCATTTCGGCTCCAAGGAAGAATTGGCGCGCGCGGTCATCGACGAGGGCAACACTCGCTTGACCACGGCCTGCTCGCAGTTCAACGACGGTCGAATTCCCGCCCTGGAGGCGGCTATCGGCATCTCCTACATCGTCGTCGACCTCTCGGTCAGCGATCCCATGGTCTCGGCAATGCTCAGGTTGAGCCATCAGATCGGTGATTACCGAGGCACCGAGGGCAATGTGATGGCCGGGTGGAGCGAGTCGTTCGACAGGCTCGCCGCCAAGGCGATCGCGCAGGGAGACATCGATCCCAACTCGGATTCGCGCACCATCGGTTCGCTCGTACTCGAGATTCTCACCGGCGCGCACATGGTCGCGGTCGCCACCTCTACTACCGAGGAATTGCCCTCGCGTATGGAGCGCCTCTGGTACTACCTGCTGCCGGCGTTGGTGCCTGCCAACAAGTTGGACTACTTCCGTGAATTCGCCGCCCGCCGAGTCATTCGCTTCGGCCCGTAATTCACGAGTTCTTCGCAACGAAGCCCGCAATGTCGTCTCGGAGTCGATCCGGGTATTCGCCGTTGATCGCGTGTGAGGCGTCGGGGTAGAGCCGCACCGTCCCGTCGGGAAGCGCTTTTTCTGCTGTGGCGACGGCGTCATCGGCGTCGTGCATCACAGACCTGCCTGCGATGAAGGCCAGCACCGGCGCGTCGAGTGTCGAGAGGCGCTGCTCGGTAATGCGCGTGGGCTGTGGCAGTTTCAGCGAGTATCCCTGCATTCCGGCCTCGATCATGTCTGCAATCGGAACGTTCTGTACCTCGGCACCGCCGGCGGTGTAGGAGTTGAAGCTGTCCCGCCAGGATTTCGGCAGCCACGGTACGGCGGCAGGGAGAGCGCGGATCGCGGTGTTCCACGGGATGTCGGAAAACACCTCCACCGGGTCGATCAGTGTCAGGGAGGCGATGTGAGAGCTGTCGTGCACTGCCAGATTGGCCGCCGTCCACCCACCGATGGACAGCCCGATCACATGCACCTTGTCGGCGGGCAGAGCGTCGAGTGTCTGTTCGAGCCACGCGGCCTGGTCCTCGTCGTCGGTGATCGGCCGTTCCTGGATGCTGCGTCCCGGTTCGCCCAGTAGATCGACGGTGTAGACGTCCCCGATCGTCAGCAGGCCCGGAAGATTCGCAGCCCAGACCGGGGTTGCGGAAGACCGCCCGGGCAGTAGAAGTAGCGGGTGCGTCGAGCCTCCGGTCCCGGCGAACCGATATACGCGGACGACGCCGTAGTCGGTGCGAACTTCGATTGTCTCCGCCGGGGTGGGCAAGTCTTCGAAGGCGCGGTCGTACGCGGCGAGAAATCGGTCCTCGCTTGCGGCGCTGTTCCAATGCCCCACAGGTGACGGGGATCGGAGTGCGAACGTGAGGGCGAGCGCGCCGACGGTCAACGCCCCGGCTGCGACCTGGAGGTATCGACGGCGTCTTTTCGGTACTCGTTCGTTCATGTATGGTCTCCTAACCGATCGGTAAGTATTTTTACCGTACGGTAAGCTGGCGTCCGTGGCAACGAAGGAACCGAGCTTCATCGAACGCACCCGGCGCGCGCAGCTGATCGACGTCACGATCGCTGCGGTCGCCGAGCACGGCTACTCGAACGTCTCGCTCGCGCGCATCGCAGACAACGCCGGCATCACCAAAGCGGCTGTGCTGTACCACTTCCGAAGCAAGGATGCGGTAGTGGAAGCGGCGTATCGCTGCGTTCTCGATGCGCTCGTCCAGGACGTGGCTGCTGCGGTCGGGGAAGTTCCCAAGCAGGAAGGTCCTCAGGCATACGTACGTGCCATGGTCGGTCATCTCCGCGCTCACCCCCGGCACACGCGTATGCTGATCGAGGCGCTGGGAAACTCCACGGCCGGGCATACGCCGGAGCAGCGATGGCGGCCGTTGGCCGACATCATCGACGCGTCCGTACGAGTTCGTGGTGTTCAGGGCGTCGATTCGCGCACGCTCGCCATCATCACCGGCGGCGCGATCGACGCGATCGTCACCGAATGCCTGCACGACCCGGATTACGACTCGGCTGCTGCCGCTGAATCACTCGCAGCGATGCTCGACGCAGCTCTGAGCTGAGCCCGCGTGTCTCCCGCCTGCCGGGGTGTCGGCGTACTCCCATAGACTCGCTGATGACTGTGCATGCGCAGCCGTCGCCTCGAATCGCTTGTAGGAGCATTGCTGTTGTCTTCCGATTCTCTGCCTGCCGTTTCGCCATCCGGGCCGGCCCCGATCGTTCCCGACGCGGCGCTTCAACTGTCGGGTCTGGCCAGCGTTGCGCTGACGGATTCGTCGATGGTGGCTGTTGCCGACGCGATCGGCACCGCCGAGCACACTCTCATCGGTCCGCACTCGGTTCGTCCGTTCGTCGCTGCTGCGATCGCGCAGCACACCCAGTTGCTGATCGTCACCGCAACAGGACGTGAAGCGGACGATCTCACGGCCGAACTCCGCCAGATTTTCGGCGACGGTGTCGCGATGTTCCCGTCATGGGAGACGCTTCCGCACGAACGCCTGTCGCCGAGCGCAGACACGGTCGGCAAACGCCTCGACGTGCTTCGCCGGCTGGCTCGCCCGGCTGACGCCGATTACGGCCAACCGCTGCGCGTCATCGTCACTACCGTGCGTTCGCTGGTTCAGCCGATGGCCCCTGGCCTCGGTGAAATCGAGCCTGTGACCTTGAAGGTCGGGCTGGACATCGACTTCGACGGGTTGATCCACCGTCTCGTCGAGTTCGGATATCTGCGTGTGGACATGGTGGGCAAGCGTGGCGAGTTCGCCGTCCGCGGCGGCATCCTCGACCTCTTCTCGCCGACGGCAGATCATCCAGTGCGCGTGGAATTCTGGGGCGACGAGATCACCGAACTCCGCGCGTTCGCGGTCTCCGATCAGCGTTCGTTGCCTGATCACGAGGTCGATCTGGTCATTGCTCCGCCGTGCCGCGAGTTGCTTCTGACTCAGGAGGTCCGCGATCGCGCCGCGGTGCTCGCCGCCGACAACGCGGGTGATGCGGCGCTGGTGGAGATGCTGGACAAGCTCTCCGCCGGAGTCCCAGTGGAGGGAATGGAGGCGTTGCTTCCACTGCTGCAGCCGGGCGAACTGCAACTGCTCGCCGATACGCTCCCCGCCGGAACACACGTCCTGCTCTGCGACCCTGAGAGAATCCGCACGCGCGCAACAGATCTGGTGCGCACCGGGCAGGAATTCCTCGAGGCGTCGTGGACGGCAGCGTCGATCGGCGGAGCCGCGCCACTGGATACTTCGACCCTCGACACTTCCAGCCTCGAAGGTGCGTCCCTCGATCTCGGTGCCTCGGCGTATCGGTCACTGCGACAGGTTCGCGAGTCCGCTCAGGTTCACGGTCGGCCGTGGTGGACCATCAGCCCACTCGCCTCTGGAAACGGCGAAGAAGTCGAACTCGCTGTCGACTCGGTGCCGGAGGTGCGGGGGTCCGAGGAAGCGTTGACGGCCCTGTTCGCGACGCTGCGGGCGCACATCGCCACCGGTGGTTGCGCAGTCATCTCCGTCGCGGGTGCCGGTACCGCCACCCGCATAATCGAACGCCTCGCCGAGGCCGAAGTGCCTGCAGCGCATCTCGATTCCGGCGCCGTTCCGGTCCCGGACGTCGTCAACGTCCTCTGTGGATCGCTGCACGACGGCCTGGTGTTCCCCGATGCAAAGCTCGTCGTCGTCACCGAAAGCGATCTGACCGGCAACCGCGTCGCCGCGGCGGGGGAGGGGCGCAAGCTTCCGGCCAAGCGTCGCAATCAGGTCGATCCCCTCGCGCTCGTCGCCGGCGACAGTGTCGTGCACGATCAGCATGGCATCGGCCGATTCGTCGAGATGGTAGAACGCACCATCGGTGGTGCCCGACGCGAATACCTCGTCGTCGAGTACGCGCCGAGCAAGCGCGGCCATCCCGGGGACCGCTTATTCGTCCCCATGGACTCGCTCGATCAGCTCTCGCGTTACGTCGGAGGCGAGCTGCCGTCTCTGAGCAAGCTCGGAGGATCCGACTGGGCCAACACCAAACGCAAGGCGCGCAAGGCAGTTCGTGAGATCGCTGGCGAGCTGGTGCAGCTGTACGCTGCTCGGCAGGCAGCTCCCGGACACGCTTTCGGCCCCGACACTCCATGGCAGCTCGAGATGGAAGATGCGTTCGGATTCACCGAGACGGTCGACCAGATGACCGCCATCACCGACGTGAAAGCCGACATGGAGAAGGCGGTCCCGATGGACCGCGTCATTCTCGGCGATGTCGGGTACGGCAAGACCGAAATCGCAGTGCGCGCCGCGTTCAAGGCGGTGCAGGACGGCAAGCAGGTGGCCGTCCTGGTTCCGACAACGCTTCTGGCGCAACAGCATCTGCAGACCTTCACCGCGCGCATGGCGTCGTTCCCGGTGACGGTGAAGGGGCTCTCCCGCTTCACGCACGGGTCCGAGTCCAAGGAAGTCATGGCCGGGTTGGCCGACGGCACAGTCGATATCGTCGTTGGCACACACAGGTTGCTGCAGACCGGTGTGGCCTGGAAAGACCTCGGTCTGGTCATCGTGGACGAGGAGCAGCGTTTCGGCGTCGAGCACAAGGAGCACATCAAGTCGCTCCGCACGCACGTCGACGTGCTGACGATGTCGGCGACGCCGATTCCGCGAACCCTCGAGATGAGCCTGGCCGGCATCCGCGAGATGTCCACCATTCTCACCCCGCCCGAGGAGCGCCACCCGGTGCTCACATACGTCGGCGCGTACAACGACAAGCAGGTCGCGGCCGCCATCAGGCGCGAGTTGCTGCGTGACGGTCAGGTGTTCTTCGTACACAACCGAGTCAGCTCGATCGACAAGGCCGCCAAGAAGATTCGTGATCTGGTGCCCGAGGCCAGGGTCGCGACCGCGCACGGTCAGATGAACGAGGAAACACTCGAACGCACCGTGCAGGGGTTCTGGCAACGTGAGACCGATGTGCTGGTGTGTACCACCATCATCGAGACCGGCCTGGACATCTCCAATGCCAACACACTCATCGTGGAGCGGTCCGATTCGCTCGGCCTGTCCCAGCTGCATCAGCTCCGTGGCCGAGTGGGGCGCAGCCGCGAACGCGGCTACGCGTACTTCCTGTATCCACCGGAGAAGCCGCTCACCGAGACCGCCTACGACCGGCTGGCGACCATCTCGCAGAACTCCGACCTCGGTGCCGGTATGGCTGTGGCGATGAAGGACCTCGAGATCCGTGGTGCCGGAAACGTTCTGGGAGCAGAGCAGTCCGGACACGTCGCAGGCGTCGGATTCGACCTGTACGTTCGGCTCGTCGGTGAGGCGGTCGAGGCGTACCGCGCGGCCGCCGACGGAAAACCCATCACCACCGACGAGGCGCCCAAGGAAGTCCGCATCGACCTTCCCGTCGACGCCAACATTCCACCCGACTACGTCACCAGCGACCGGTTGCGCCTCGAGGGCTACCGAAAACTCGCTGCGGCAGCCGATTCTGCTGGTATCGACGCCGTCATCGACGAACTCGTCGACCGGTACGGGCCCCTTCCCGAGGAGGTCGGCCGTCTGGTCTCCATCGCGAAGTTGAGGCTGATCGCCAAGGAGTACGGCTTGACCGACGTCAACGTCGCCGGAACCCAGGTCAAACTGGCTCCGATGGAGTTGCCCGACTCCAAGCAAATTCGCCTCAAGCGGCTCTATCCCAGCGCCACCTACCGGGCGACGACCGGGGTGGTGCAGTTGCCGCTGCCTCGCGTCGAGGGTGGCGGCGTGGGGGCGGCGCGCGTACGCGACGTCGAATTGGTGCAGTTCATCGCCGATCTCATCCTATCCTTGGACGGGAAGCCATCTCGGTCGGTCTTGTTGGAGCAAACAGTGGGGGTGTAGCGGTGACGGTAGTTCTGCTCGACCCCGTTCGTCCGGCACAGGTACCCGTCGATGCTGTCGAATTCCTCGGTGGTGCAGTGCAATTCACCGAAGAAGTGCCGGTGAGGGTGCGATGGCTGTTCTCCGGCACCGCTGCGCCCGATGCCGTCGATCCTGTTCTGGTCAGCACCGACCCGGCCAACCCCGACGTCCAGGACCGGATCGCGCGCGGAGAACGAGTCATCGCTGCCGAGAAGTTGCCCGGTGACGACGTGATCGCGGCGGTGCACTTGATGGACCGTTTGCACACCGTCGGTGGCTGGGAAGCGCAGCAGACCCACGAATCGCTGCGCGGCTACCTGTTGGAAGAAACCTACGAACTTCTCGACGCGATAGCCGCAGGGAACCTGAACGACCTGCGCGAGGAACTCGGAGACCTGTTGCTGCAGGTGCTCTTTCACTCCAGAATTGCTCAGAACGCCGCCGAGAATGCATTCGATATCGACGATGTAGCCGCGGGACTTGTTGCCAAACTGACCCACCGCAGCCCGCACCTCGGTCGCCGGGACGGCGGACCGATCGACATCGTCGAACAAGAGCGCGCCTGGGAAGAGAAGAAGGCGTCGGAGAAGGCGCGAGGATCCTGCATCGACGGCATCGCCTTGTCGCAGCCGTCACTCGCCCTGACTCAAAAGGTGATCGGACGAGCCACCAAGGCCGGCCTACCCGACGAACTCGTTCCCGACGGCCTTCGCGTCGTACACATCGGGGTCGACCATTCGCACGGTGGAGAAAGTGCCGAGGACGCACTGCGGCGTCGGGTATTGGATTTTGCATCCCTGATCCGCAACGCCGAAGCATCCGCCCGTAACGCGGGCATCGCGCCCGGAGAGATGTCGGCACTGGATTGGATCGAGCACTGGGGTTTGCGGGGCTGACTTCACTCCACCACCCAGCCGCGTCAATGGACCATTGCACTGTTCAGACGTATGCAGTGCGCCATCCACGCGGGCGGAAATTGCTCAGATCTCTCGAGTAGCGCTACTCATGTGTGCGTGGTGTCTGGTCGGCCAGGCTATCGGTCATGACAACGAACCTGATCGAACGAGAATCCGAGAAGACATGGACCGGCGGTTGGACGGCCCTCGGCGGCGCGCTGATGTTGGTGGCGGGCTTTGCCACCTACTGGGCGCTCGCCAACCCGGTAGCGACTGATTTGTTGATGGGTTTCGACTACGACCGCTCGGCACGGACTGGTTTGCGGGTCGGGACCGGCTTCGCCGTCTTCGCGTGGTTCGCCAGCTTCGTCACGTCGGTGCTCGGGATGCGTCGATCGGCACCGAGCCGAATCATGGTGGTTTGCTTAATAATTGTCGCTCTGGTTTTGATCGGTCCAGTGCTGCTGTTCTGCGCGGCGATCGCCCTCACGCCCTGAACCGAGAGCCTGCTGTTACTTGCGCCAGAACAGGTGATGCGTGACGCCGCTGCTGCTGGGGACGACCTCGTGCTCGAATCTGTCGTTCAACTCGTCGGGCGAATCCCACAGCTTCAGACCCGAGCCGAATTTGATGGGCGCGACGGCGATGTGCATGGTGTCGACGAGATCGGCGTCGAGGAATTCCCGGATGCTGGTGACGCCACCGCCGAGGCGCACGTCCTTACCATCGGCCGCCTCCTTTGCCTGTTTCAACACCTCGGCGGGTTCGCCGTCGACGAAGTGAAACGTTGTGTCGGACAGTGTGATCGACGGCCGCTCGTGGTGGGTCAGTACGAAAACGGGGGTGTGGAACGGCGGCTCCTCGCCCCACCAGCCCTGCCATTCGTGGTCGGCCCACGGCCCGCGCTGAGGTCCGAACTTGTGTCGGCCCATGATCTCGGCACCGATATTGTTCGCGAAGTCGCGGGCGAAGTAGTCGTCCAGACCGTGACTGCCGCCCGAACCGGCGTTTCCAGGAAAGCTGGCGGTGGCGAAGTACCACCTCATCAGTGCCAGATGGTCGAGACCGAACGGGCTCTCGAAGCTCTGGTCCACTCCCGCAGCGATCCCATCGCTCGAAACGGTGAAATTCTGTACCCGAACCAGCTGTCCCATGTGTGCTCCCGATGTCGATGACGAAGGTGTACGACGTGTAGACCGAAGCGACTGCACAAACTCATCGTTGAACTGAGCTCGACACCGACTATCGCACAGTGAAGTAGTCGGCGGGATCAAGGGCATCGAGTGCGGTCCATCGCTGTGGGATCGCCGCGGATTCGTGAGGGCCGTCGGACGGAGTCAGAACATCGAGGGCAAGTCGCGGGTCGTCGTCGATGCGCCGGGCCACGTCGTAGAAGACGGCCAGTACGTGGACGCAACGACCGGTGCTGTCGGAACATGTGCACTCGACCCGGGTGAGCGTGGGTACAGGCGGATGACCTCGCTCGGTGCATGCGCGGTACATCTCGTCGGTGAGAATTGTTCGGGTGCCCTGTAATTGGGTGGTGATGATGTTCAGAGCAGGTGACGACATCGGTGCCACCTCGAGGAACACCTCAGGTATTGTGCGCCCGTGTTCGACGGCTCCTCGGATCTTGCCGGCACTGATCGTCACCTCCACTTTTGCGCCCTTCGCCAGCGCGCGGGCGCGGGGCATCCGTGGGTCGGGTCGGGTCACGCGTAACGGCTGGGCGAGTCGAACCCAGTCTCGCCCCCACGCTGTGTAGCCGAAGTCGTCGTCCGCCATGTCAGCGGCTTCGCTTGCGGCGCAGAGTGTCGACGAGCCGGTCGTCGTCCAGCTTCGCCAGCTCGGCTACACCCGACATATCGGCGACGTCGGACAGCGTCGATTTTCGCGAGTGCATGGCCGCAATGTGCTCCTCGATGGTGGTGTCGCTGGTCAGCGTGGTGATGGTGACGGTGCGAGTCTGCCCGATCCGGTGCACGCGATCCGAAGCCTGCGCTTCGACGGCTGGGTTCCACCATCGGTCGAAATGGATGACGTCTGCCGCGCGCGTCAGCGTGAGCCCGGTGCCGCCGGCTTTGAGGCTCAGAACCAGTACGGTAGGACCGCCGTCGGACTGGAAGCGTCGAACGATATCTGCCCGTTGTTCCTGATTCAGGCCACCGTGAAAGAACGGCACCGACACTCGGAACTGCTCGGCGAAGTGCCGCACGAGAAGCTCGCCGGTCTTGCGATATTGAGTGAAGATGATTGTTGGCGAATCGGTTTCGAGGTTGTTGGCCACGATGTCGGTGCAGAGGTCGAGCTTCCCCGACCGCCCCGGCAGATCGTCGGAGTCGCCCGTGACCAGTGCCGGGTGATTGCAGACTTGCTTCAGTGCGGTCAGAGCCGCCAGCACGCGGGCCTGGCGTTGCACGCCATCGCCGAAGCCGTCGTCGATCGCCTGATCGAGGACGCGGTCGTACAACCGCTGCTGTTCCTCGGTGAGGTCGCATATCAGGTCCGCATGAATCTTCGGAGGAAGCGATCCGGCGACCTGAGACTTCTTTCGCATCAGCACAACCGGTTCGATCGCTGCCCGGAGCCGGTTGGCGGCGACAGCGGAACCGCCCGCAATCGGTGTGACGAAGCGACGCCGGAACTGGGTCTTGTTCCCGAACAATTGCGGTGCGACGAGGTTGAGCAGCGCCCAGAATTCCTCGAGATGATTCTCGACGGGTGTGCCTGTCATCGCGATGGTCGCGTCGGCGTCGATGGTTCGTGCGGCCTTCGAGATCTGTGTGCGCGGGTTCTTCAACACTTGCGCCTCGTCGAATACTGCAGTGGCCCAACGGAGATCGCTGATTTGCTCACCGTGCGTGCGCAATGTCGGATACCCGGTGAGCACTACCGTTCTCGGGTCCATCGCAGGCAGCGGCACTCCGCGCCAAATCACGGTCGACAGGTCCGGCGCAAACCGAGCGATCTCGTGTGCCCAGTTCCCGACCAGCGACGTCGGACTCACCACCACCTGCGGCCCCTCGTCGGCGCGCCCGACGAGGTAGCCGATTGCCTGCAGTGTCTTGCCGAGCCCCATCTCGTCCGCGAGCACCGCACCGCCGTGGGCGGACACGGTCTCACGAAGCCAACTCACGCCGCGCACCTGGTAGGGCCGCATCTCTGCGACAAGCGCTGTGCGCAGTTCTGCGGCGACCGCCGTCGTATGGCGAAAGGCGGTGACGGCGTGTTCCGCCGATGTCACCGCTTTCCCGGTGGCATCGGGAACCGCATGCCCAGCGATCGGCACGGCAGAATCGCCGCCCGTGAGGTGCGTCCGCCACGCATCGACCGAGGCACCGGGAGAATCGAGAACAACGTCGGCAAGTCGATCGGGCTCTATCAACGCGCAGTCGACGTCGGATACCTCGAACCCCGAAAGGTCCGGTGTCGGAACTGCCAGCGTGACCGTCTGGGCATCACCGACGGGCGGGGGAGATCCGACACTGCCGGACGACCAGGTCCACAGGGCAAACATATGACGATCGACGAGATACGTGGCGTGCGAAGACGTAGAACTCTCGGGGGTCTGGGGGAGGGGCATGAATCCCTTCGAGGAGCAGTCGGCGACGAATCCGAACCGCTAGAACATAAGCAGGCCGCACAGTTCTGTCAAACTCGAAATATCTCCGAAAACTGTTGCAAAAGAACGAAATTTATGACCCTACGTCGAAAGTTGACACCCAGATGGTTCGGTGTTCTCCGCTGGACTCAGGGTTCACCCGCCCGCGTCCAGAGTCCCACCCCTCGTCCCTCGGTTGGGATCAATGTGGGTTTCAGTCGCCAGAATGCAACAAAGCCGCATTGATCCGAACCGGGGAGGGTCCATTCACCAGCAAACGGGCAACCGACCTACTCGAACAGCGTCGAACCCCAGTATTCGGATTCTCCGACGCCGGGGGGACAAGCGAACACCGCAGAGCCCACGTGTTGGATGTATTCGTTCAATGCGTCCTTGCGGGACAGGGCCAATTGCATCGGGACGAATTGGGTCAGTGGGTCGCGGCAGTAGGCGATGAAGAACAGTCCGGCGTCGAGGTGTCCGAAGCCGTCGGATCCGTCGGTGAAGTTGTATCCCCGACGCAGGAGTTGGACGCCACCGAGGTTTTCCTTCGACGCCAGGCGCACGTGCGCAGTCTTGTCGATGAATGTGCCCTCGGGGCCCTGTGACTCGAAATCGAGTGCGTCGAACTCGTCCTTCTGACCGAGCGGGGCACCGGATCCCTTGCTGCGCCCGATCACTCGCTCTTGTTCCTTCAGCGTGGTGCGGTCCCATGATTCGATGAGCATGCGGATTCGACGCGCTACGAGGTAAGAGCCGCCTGCCATCCATTCCTGATCGTCATCGGAAGCAACCCACACGTTCTCGTCCAGCAACGACGGGTCCTCGGCTTTGAGGTTGGCCGTTCCATCCTTGAAGCCGAACAGGTTTCGCGGCGTTGCCTGGGTGGTCGAGGTGGACGAGGTTCGACCGAAGCCGAGTTGCGACCACTTCACCGAGACGGTGCCGAACCCGACGCGAGCGAGGTTGCGGATCGCGTGGACGGCAACCTGGGGGTCGTCGGCGCAGGCCTGGATGCAGAGGTCGCCGCCGGAGCGTCGGGGATCGAGGTTGTCGGCAGGGAAGTGCTGCAGATCGGCAAGCGACGCAGGCCTTTTCGAAGCCAGATCGAATCGGTCGAACATCGACGGACCGAATCCGATCGTCAACGTCAGCGACGACGCAGTCAGGCCGAGTGCCTCGCCGGTATCGGACGGCACGTTGTACTCGCCACCGTCGACGGCGCCGCCGTCGAACGTCTCCTCACCCTTGGTGAGACGTTCGGCCATCAGAGTCCACTTCTTCAGCAGCGCAACGACATCGTCGCGTGAGTCGGTGGTGATGTCGAACGCGACGAAGTGCATGCGATCCTGTGCCGGGGTGACGATTCCAGCCTGGTGGTCGCCACGGAATTCGACGACATCCGATGTGGGCAGCTCGGCACCCGACGCCGTCGCGTGTCCGGCGATGGCTCCCACTCCGACGAGTGCAGCCCCCGTCCCGACGGCACCGAACAGGCGCCGTCGGGAAAATTGTCCAGTCTTATTGTTCGGCAACGACACCCTGCACCTGGCTCACTTCGGCGGACAATGCATCGATCTTGTTCGAAAGTTCCTGACGTTGCGGTTCGGTGACCGTGTCGTAGAAGACGAAGCCGTCGCCGCTGCGGTACTTGGCGAGTTCGGCGTCGAGTTCTGCGAAGCGGGCATCGATGGCAGTGCCGAGCTCGGCGTTGCGCTCGTCGAGGATCGGGCGCACCGCGGCGATGGCGGCCTGGGAGCCGTCGACGTTCGCTTGGAAGTCCCACAGGTCGGTGTGCGAGAAGAAGTCCTCTTCACCGCTGATCTTGGTCTTGGCTACCTCGTCGAGCAATCCCTGTGCGCCACCGGCCACCTGAATGGGGTCGATGGTGAAGTCGTCGGCCTTGATCTTGTCGGCGAGTTCGGTGATGTCGGCCTCGAGCTGATCGGCCATCGCGTTGGTGTCCGGCTGCAGCCCCTGCGACCACAGGTCCTTCTCGATTCGGTGGAATCCGGTCCACTCGGCACCTGGCTCCACGTCCGGCTCACGCAGGTCGATGCGTGGGTCGAGGTCGTCGGGGAAGCTCTCGGCCACGGGCTCGATACGCTCGTAATAGCTACGCGCAATGGGGAACTGGGCCTTGGCTACCGCTACGTCCCCGCTCTTGACGGCGGTCACGAAGGATGCCGTGGTGTCCTGCAACGCGTCGATCTGGCTGACGACGTAGCGCTTGTAGCCGGCGGCGGCCTCGGTGAGGAGCCCGTCCTCGCCTGCGGTGCGGACGGAGTCGCCGGTGACGACGTAATCGGCGCGGACACCGTCGCCCACCATGCCTGCCCTGCAGGCGGTTTGGTAGGTGCCGGGGTCGGGCAGGGCGACGATGAGCTGACGGGTCAGGCCGGGTCCGATGTTTTCGACCTCGCCCATGACGCGGTCGCCGTCGCCGTAGACGTAGAACTCGGTGACCTTGCTGCCGTTGTTGGTGATCTGGAAGGTCGAGTTACCGGTGGTGCCCTCGGATGCGCTCACGTCGCAGGAGGAGTCGGTCGCGGTGACGGCGATATCGCCCGATGCGGCCTCATTGGACGACTTCTCGGTGCATCCGGCCAGGGCTATCGGCAGAACCGCGACCGCGGCCAGAGCGAAGGTGGAACGACGCATGATGGTGGTGCCTTTCAGGAGTTCTGAAGTACAGGCTCGGGAGCCGTCGGAACGCGGACCGGGCGGAGGAAGAGGAACAACACGACGATGATGTAGAGCACCCATGCAATCGCTTGGAGGACAGTGGGTTCGGGGCGGAAGTTGAAGATGCCGCCCAGCACGGTGCCGTACCAGCTCGAGGCGTCGAAGTGAGCGCTGATGTCGAAGGCGACAGCACTGCCACCGGGCAGAACTCCGCCGATCTGCAGTGCGCGGATGCCGTAGGCGAGGATTCCGGCGGCGACCACGATGAGGAAGATGCCGGTGTACTTGAAGAAGACGCCAAAGTTGATGCGCACGGCACCGAAGTACAGGAACACCGTCAGCACGGCAGCGACGACGATGCCGAATAGAAGACCGAGCAGCGGCCACAAGCTGCCGTTGGTGTTCTCGGCGTAGCCGACCATGAGCAATGCGGTTTCGACGCCTTCGCGGCCGACGGCGAAGAACGAGAGCGTCAGCACTGCAGCAGGTCCGACGGTGAGTGCTTTCTCCATATTCGCCCGCAGTTCGCCGGAGATGTTCTTCGCGGCGGTCCGCATCCACAGCACCATCGCCGTCACGATGGCGACCGCCACCAGCGATGCTGCGCCTGCGATGATCTCGGCGGTCAGTCCGGTGACCGTCGATGTGCCGTAGTGGATGACGAAGAAGACCGCGGCGACCATGGCGACGGCCAGCCCGACGCCCAGCCACACCCATTTGAGTGCATCGCGCCGGTTCGCTTTGACGAGGAACGCGACGAGGATCATGACGACGATGCCGGTCTCGAGACCCTCTCGGAGACCGATCAAGCCACTGCCGAACATCTGGGTGGCGATCGACGGCGCTGAGCCTGCGGCGGCGAGAACTGGCATGGATCGTGCTCCTGCGGTGCGTCTAACATTGGTACGCCTTCCCTCGCGAAGGGTAGGCGACCCTCATGCGTGAAGGTTGACAGAAACATACACCCTGCAACGCCGGTCGAATGCACGTTGAACTGGGTTTTTCCGGGCCTTTAGCTTTCTATTACCTTGCGTGTGCAGGATGGTGAGGTGATCTCACGAATCTGCGTGCTCGCCACCGCGTCGGTCCTCCTTGCGCTCACGGCATGCGGCAGCATCGAGCCGAAGCGTGAAATTCCCGAGGGCATCCCGCCCGGACCGGGTACCGCCGTGCCTGCCATCGAGTTCAACGCGCCCGGCCGGACAGCCGATCTGTTGCTCGCGTGGGCCGAACCGCAGACCGACGCGTTGGGTATCGCGGTGACGGCTCTCGCGTCGTACGGGCACGCGGCCGCGATCATGACCGAGACGGACGCGGACTGCGGAATCGCGTGGACGACACTCGCAGGCATCGGCTACATCGAGAGCCGGCACGGCACGTTCCAAGGATCCTCGGTGCAGCCCGACGGCCTCGTCACACCGCCGATCCGCGGCATTCCTCTCGACGGCGGGCCGGGTGTCGCGGAGATTCCGGACACCGACGGCGGCGTCATGGACGGTGATGCCGAGTTCGATCGAGCGATGGGTCCCATGCAATTCATCCCCGAGACGTGGAAGAAATGGGGTGTCGACGCCAACGGCGACGGCATCGCAGATCCGGACAACATCGACGATGCGGCGTTGACCGCGGCTCGCTACCTGTGCGCCCGGGGCGGCGATCTGCGGACGGCACAGGGCTGGGAGACGGCGTTGATGGCCTACAACCTCTCGGGTCAGTATCTGCGTGACGTGCGGGATCGTGCAGCCGCGTACTCGGTGGGCACCAGGCCGTAGAAGTCCGTGTATCGCGGGCTGTGCAGGGGAGCGGCTAGTCTTGCATCCGGCACAGTCCGCCGGTCCCCGTTACTAGGAGAAGCATTCGTGGCCATCATTGAGCAGGTCGGAGCTCGCGAGATCCTCGATTCCCGTGGCAACCCCACGGTTGAGGTCGAGGTCGCATTGGACGACGGGACGTTGACCCGCGCAGCCGTCCCCTCCGGCGCATCCACCGGTGAGCACGAGGCCGTCGAGCTTCGTGACGGCGGAGACCGCTACGGCGGCAAGGGCGTCGAGAAGGCCGTCAACGCGGTGCTCGACGAGATTGCGCCCGCGGTCATCGGCCTTGACGCCATCGAGCAGCGCACCGTCGACCAGGCTCTGCTGGATCTCGACGGCACTCCCGACAAGTCCCGCCTCGGCGCGAACTCCCTGCTGGGTGTCTCGCTCGCCGTCGCCAAGGCTGCTGCCGAGTCCACCGGACTCGAGCTCTTTCGCTACCTCGGCGGACCGAACGCACACATCCTCCCGGTGCCGATGATGAACATCATCAATGGCGGCGCACACGCCGACAGTGGCGTCGACGTCCAGGAATTCATGATCGCGCCGATCGGTGCGCCCACGTTCAAGGAGTCGCTGCGCTGGGGTGCCGAGGTCTACCACGCACTCAAGTCCGTGCTCAAGGCCAAGGGCCTGTCCACCGGACTCGGCGACGAGGGCGGCTTCGCTCCCGATCTCGCCGGCACCAAGGCAGCACTCGACCTGATCCTCGAGGCCATCGGCAAGACCGGCCTCAAGCCCGGCCAGGATGTCGCCCTCGCGCTCGACGTAGCAGCCACTGAGTTCTACACCGCGGGCACGGGCTACGCCTTCGAGCGTGAGACCAAGTCCGCCGAGCAGATGTCGGCCTTCTACGGCGAACTCGTCGACGCCTACCCCCTGGTCTCCATCGAGGATCCGCTCGACGAAAACGACTGGGACGGCTGGGTTGCCCTCACCGAATCGATCGGCGACAAGGTTCAGCTCGTCGGCGACGACCTGTTCGTCACCAACCCCGAGCGTCTCGAAGACGGCATCGTCAAGGGTGCGGCCAACGCGCTGCTGGTGAAGGTCAACCAGATCGGCACGCTCACCGAGACCCTCGACGCAGTCGATCTGGCGCACCGCAACGGTTACAAGACGATGATGAGCCACCGGTCCGGCGAGACCGAGGACACCACCATCGCTGACCTGGCGGTTGCCGTCGGCAGCGGCCAGATCAAGACCGGTGCTCCGGCTCGAAGCGAGCGCGTCGCCAAGTACAACCAGTTGCTGCGTATCGAAGAAGCTCTGGGCGACGCGGCGCGTTACGCCGGCGAGTTGTCTTTCCCCCGGTTCAATTACGAGGGATAGCAGGCAGGTACGTATCGCACGAAGTGGAGATGAATGATGGCACGGCGCGGAAGGTCCGGGACCAGTCCAGGTGGACGTGATCCCCGACCCCGCGGCCGCTCCTCCTCTTCGAGTCGGTCGAAGTCCGGGGGCGTCTCTCGTGACGAGAACGCCTCCGGCCGGCCGGCCGCCCCGCCGGAAACATCGGAGCAGGTGCGCGACGCGGTGGTCGGCGGCAAGGCCGCTCCCCGGCGCGTCGGTGTTCGTCGGCCCAAGATGCCGGAGCGGACGTTCCTCGGACTGTCCACAGGACGGGCCGTCATTCTCGGCGTTGTGGTGTGCGCGCTGGCGTTGACGCTCGCAGTACCGCTACGCACCTACTTCTCGCAGCGCAGCGAGCTCGAGTCCGTGTTGGCCGAGCGGCAGGCTCTGCAGAACGATGTCGACGACCTCCGGACACAGAAATCTCAGCTCGACGAACCATCGCGCATCGCCGCCGACGCTCGTGAACGACTGCGGTTCGTGATGCCGGGGGAGACGCCGTACCAGGTGCAGTTGCCCGGCGACTACGGCAAGACCCTGGAGGAACTCGCCACCGACAGTGCGCCGACGGGTCCCTGGTACACCGACCTCTGGAACACCGCAGTTCAGCCGCAGGGTTCGAACGAGCCAGCGGAGCCGACGTCCGCGCCGATGCCCGTCGTACAGCCAGAACCCGCGCCGGCCGTGCCGGTGCCAGAACCAGAAGGAGGACCGGTCGGGTGAATTCCTCGGCAGTCTCGCAGGAAGATCTCGATGCGGTCGCATCGCAGCTCGGACGTGAACCGCGTGGCGTACTCGAGATCGCGTACCGATCTCCGGACGGTAGGCCGGGCGTGGTGAAAACCGCCCCGAAGTTGCCCGACGGTACGCCTTTTCCCACCCTGTTCTACTTGACGGATCCTCGGCTGACAGCCGAGGCGAGCCGGCAGGAATCGGCCGGGGTGATGCGGGAAATGACCGAGCGTCTCGGTACCGATCCAGAATTGGCTGCTGCGTACTTGCGCGCCCATCAGTCGTATCTGGCCGAGCGTGACGAGATCGAATCTCTCGGAACAGATTTCACCGGCGGCGGCATGCCCGATCGCGTCAAGTGCCTGCACGTGTTGATCGGCCACTCGTTGGCCAAGGGCCCGGGTGTCAACCCGTTGGGTGACGAGTCCGTTGCGCTCGCGGCCGAGAACTCGTTGCGGGGCAAAGCTATTCCGGCCGACTGGCCGACCATCGAAGAACTACGTGCGGAGAAACAATGACCAGGGTTGCAGCGATCGATTGCGGCACCAACTCGATCCGCCTTCTCGTCGCAGACAACAACGGCAAGTCACTCGCCGACGTCGCCCGCGAGATGCGGATCGTGCGACTCGGTCAGGGAGTCGACGCGACGGGAGCGTTCGTGCCCGAGGCCATCGAACGCACCCGCGTGGCATTGGTCGAGTACGCGGAGATCATTCGTAAGACCGGGGCCACGGCGGTGAGGATGGTCGCCACCTCGGCCACCCGGGACGCGTCCAATCGCGAGGACTTCTTCTCGATGGTGCGCGAGGTACTCGGCAAAGTGATCCCCGGTGCCGAAGCCGAGGTGATCACCGGTGACGAGGAGGCGCGGTTGTCCTTCGCCGGCGCAGTCGGTGAACTCGATGCTGCTGCAGGGCCGTTCCTTGTTGTCGATCTGGGTGGCGGTTCCACCGAGCTCGTACTGGGCGACGCCAAAGGCGTGAAGGCGGCGTTCTCGGCCAACATCGGCTGCGTCCGTCTGACCGAACGATTCCTGCATTCGGATCCTCCCACCGCAGACGAGATCAACGGTGCGCGTGAGTACGCCCGCGAGAAGTTGGCCGAGGCATTCGAGGACGTGTCGATCGGCGACGCGTCGAGCTGGGTGGGGGTGGCCGGCACGATGACGACCATCGCGGCCATCGCCAAAGAACTACCCGAGTACGACGCCGACGCAGTGCACTTGTCCCGTGTTCCCTTCTCGGAGTTGTTCGAGGTATGCGAGGACCTGATAGGCATGACCCACACGCAGCGAAGTGCGTTGGGCCCCATGCATCCCGGACGGGTCGACGTCATCGGCGGCGGAGCAATCGTCTGCAGTGTGTTGGCCGAGGAATTCGAGCGACGCGGTGCCGTGAGCTCGCTGACGGTCAGTGAGCACGACATCCTCGACGGAATCGCGATGTCCATCAAGATCTGATCTGCAATTCTGCAGATACGGTCTGCGGCGATGTAGGTTGCATCGCTGCATGTTTCGGTGAAGCCTTACAGGTGCTGTGGCCCACGTCACGGCTACCTTCGAGGTGAGGACCACCGATGACGTCAGCCGCCGAGCAGGCACCGGCCGAGCGAGGCCTGGCTCGCGTAGCGCAAGCGCTCGCCAAGGGGACCGAGAAGTGGTTCCCCGATGCGTACATCTTCGCCCTCGTCGGCGTGGTGGTCGTTGCTGTCGCTGCCTTCGCCAACGGGTCGTCTCCGCAGAATGTGGTCGACGCATTCGGAAACGGGTTCTGGGACCTGACCGCCTTCACGCTGCAGATGGCGATGGTCGTTCTCACCGGCTACGTCGTGGCCACCTCTCCACCGGTCGCCAGATTGATCACTCGGTTGGCGCAGGTGCCCAAGAGTTCCAGTAGCGCAGTCAGTTTCGTTGCGCTGCTGTCCTGTTCGGTGTCGTTCCTGAACTGGGGACTGAGCTTGGTGTTCGCGGGTTTGTTGGCGAGGGCCATCGCGCGGCGTGACGATTTGAAAGTGGACTACCGGGCGCTGGGTGCTGCTGCGTTCATGGGACTCGGAGCCGTCTGGGCGCTGGGAATGTCGTCCTCGGCTGCGCAGTTGCAGGCGACTGCAAGTTCCTTGCCACCCGCGCTGTTGTCCATCACCGGTGTATTGGACTTCGGGACAACAATTTTCACGTGGCAGTCACTGCTGATGTGCGTGATCATCATCGTTCTGACAGTCGTCATCGCACACGTGTCGGCTCCCAAGGGGGCCGCGATCAAGACTGCCGCAGACATGAAGATCGATCTGGACGACACCGTTGCTGAACCGGCTCCGCGCACCAGGCCGGGGGAGTGGCTCGAATACAGCCGCATTCTTCCGCTGTTCGCCGGCGCGATGACTCTGGGATGGCTTGTCTCCCAACTGTTGACACTGCCGGTGCTGTCGGTGGTCAGCAGCCTGAACGGGTACCTCCTGGTGTTTCTGATGCTCGGGCTCGTACTGCACGGCACTCCGCGCCGATTCCTCGATTCGGTCAGCAAGGCAGTTCCGGCCACCGCAGGCATCTTGGTGCAGTTTCCGCCGTACGCAGCGATGGCGGCCATGTTGACCAAGGCGGAGGGCAGGGGAGGCATCACGATCTCCGAGCACCTCGCAAATTTCTTCACCGACATCGGTAGCGGCGGCGGCTTCGCGGTGGTCATCGCCGTTTACACCGTCGTGCTCGGATTGTTCGTTCCCTCCGGCGGCGGCAAGTGGCTCGTCGAAGCGCCGTACGTGATGCAGTCGGCCACCGATGTGCAGATGAACCTGGGCTGGACCGTCCAGATCTACAACGTCGCAGAGGCGCTGCCGAACCTGATCAACCCGTTCTTCATGCTGCCCTTGCTGGCCGTTCTGGGTCTGCGCGCACGCGATCTGATCGGATTCACGTTCCTGCAGTTCATCTTTCACTTCCCGGTGGTCCTGTTGCTCGTGTGGCTTCTCGGTATGACCTTCGACTTCGTGCCGCCGGTCATTCCGGCCCAGTAGTAGCCCGATATGATCGTCACCGCCGGAGCGCGACTCCGGCGGTGGCCCCCATAGCCCAATTGGCAGAGGCAGCGGACTTAAAATCCGCACAGTGTCGGTTCGAGT
>NZ_JASHKQ010000013.1 GCF_030056795.1 Rhodococcus sp. IEGM 1381
AGTGCTTGTGCTCGACATCGAGTGTGATCCAGTCGCAGTGCACGCGGTAGCAGGCTGCGATCTTGCGGGCCGCCTGACGGTTTTCTGCTTGTGCGGCAGCGGTCAACGCCTCCAGTGACACGGTCGGTACTGCCATCCCTTTTCACCCCCCGGTGACCCGAAACAAGAACGCCTGTTCGAACAAGAAGAACAGTAACCCGAGCCACCGACAGGAAACGGAAGAGGCACGACGATCGAGCTGATTCTCCTGTTCAGGGGCGGTAACCGTCGGTGTCGTTGCCTTCGTTCTATCGTTCCATCGTTGCGCCCACTGCCAGAGCGGTTCGAGTGCCGGCCCAAGCTCGTCATCGAGTTCGGTGAGGCGATAGGAGCCCTCGGGGGCCTCGAGAAGCACCCGAGCGTCGACGAGGTGCGCAACCTGGTGGCGAGAACGCTGGACGGGATATCGTCGGTGCATCGCCTGAGTTCGAGGAAACCGGGCTCGCGCATTGTCTTTCTCGCCAGCCATCAGGCGCATTTTCACGGCCGCAAGCCGGTCCCGGTCGAGTGCGAGCCCATTGCCGCGAGCAAGCGTGCGGGAAAATACGGCCTGCGCGATTCGATCCCCGATTTCAATTCGCGCGGAATCGAATTGGTCGTCGTCTCGGGTGACATGATCGACGGAACCACCGTCGTCACTCTGCTGGAACGTCGAAACCCCGACGCGGTGGCCGCTCGCACCGCATGCGGTGCGCTTCCGACAGTCGCTGAATTCGCTACGGCTGTGGTGGCAGCATGCGTCGATGCGATCGAACGATCAGGGCATGTTGTCTACGTGGGCGGAGCCGATTACCTCGAGCAGTAGCTGGGGGTAATCGGCTCCGTTCGACCCGACGAGAATTGTGTCCCTGAAGAATCAGCTACCGAGGACGCAGAACTGGCCGCTGGAAAGATTCAGAGCGAGAGACAGCGGGCCGACGCAATCGACACCCTGACCCTCGGATGTGGCACCGGATCCCCATCCGGCGACGGCGAGAGTCGTCTGGCCGGCGTCGGCCCAGGAGTGTGCGATGCCCCCGCCGAGCGCGAGGGCGTAGGCCGTGCCCGCATTCTTGCTCGCTCCGAGTGCGACGCCGAATCCGTTGGCATACGTGGTCGTCGCGCCGGGACCGTCGTTGACGCTGACCGCCGTGCCACTGTCGGCAGCCCCGGCCGTGGCCCGACCGGTGCCGTTCGAGGTGGCGCCGCAGCTCGCGGTGCCGTCGACCTGGATGTCGTTGGCCGAAGGCGGAGACACGCAGTTGACGGGGGCGGCCGACGCGGTGCCGGCACCCACCAGCGCCGCGGCGGTCATTCCTGAGCCGAGAGCGAATATTGCTGCGGTGCGGGCAATTCGGCTACCGAACCGACTCGACGTGCGCGTGGTGGAGGAGGAGGGCGAAGAACGGCGGGGCTGGGAAACAGAGAACAACAGAAAGCTCCTTCACGAGCGAAACGGGTCGGTGCGGCACACGGTACCCCGCTCGAGTCGTTCACGGCAGCAAGCCGCTGCGGTTTGTGTAACGGTGCCGCTGACATCCGGGAATGAATCGCCGTGGAAGTCCGATTTTCCGTACCCTCGCCGCGGCTGTCGTGGCCGCCGGTCATGCGTCCACGGCACTGTTCTGCTGTACGGTAGATCAATCGAATTCTCCTCCATCGCTTCGTATTTCGGCGTTCGGATCAGCACGCTCTGGCACGCCGGACTCGGCCGGCGGCGGGGCACGGACGCAAGCGCCGATGCCCGCCGATCGCAAGGAAATCGTTACCGACAGCTGTCGACCGCCGCTGGGCTCAGACGCGTCGAACATTGCCGATGTCATCGAGACAGGATCGACAGTATCGAGCCGTCAGGGCACGTGCGACGGTTCGTTGTCACAGAAGAACCGCCTGGCCATTTATCGACGCTCACAATTGATTTCGCGTCCGAGGAAGGGGACGGCCCGCCCGAACCGGTCCGGGCTTCGCCTTGACCTCGCAGCCTCAGGGTCCGGTTGTACCGCCGTAGGTGGCAATTTTGTATTCGGTTGCCACCAGCGAGAGTTGCAGTTCTCGGATGCGGCGTCGGACGGTGTCTCGATGCTCTACGAGCATGTCGAGTCGTTCCGGAACGGTGTGCTCCCCGCCGTCGACCAGTTCGACATAGTGCTGCAAGTCGCGCATCGGCATGCCCGACAACCGCATGCGGGTGAGGAACACGAGTCTGCGAACAGCTACGTTGTCGTAGCTTCGATGGTCGAGCCCATCGCGGGCCACCTCGATCAGGCCACACCGTTCGTAGTAGCGGAGAGTGTGTGCTGAGATATCGAGGAGTTCGGCAACCTCGGCAATGCCGAGGGGTTCGGCGATCTCACCGGGTTCGATCAGCTCGTGCACCAGGTCGACGGTCAGCGGTACGTCCGAATCGGCCGCGGCTGCCAGCGCCTTGTTCATCAGATCCATCGTCGCCATGGGTACAGAAGATAGTCCGGCCGGTGGCGTCAGGCCGGGCGGACGGACTCGGGTACGCCCGGGAAGTCCGCGCTCTCCGACAACTCCGCGTGGGTTTCGAGCGAGGACAGTTCTCTGCGGTACGACTCGTGAAGCCGACGGACCGCTTCGCGTCCGAGAGGAATGCGCAGGGGAGCAGATTCGGCCTCGACCAGGTCACGGATGATTCGAGCCGCGCGGTTCGGATCGCCTTCCTGTCGACCGTTCGCGGAGAGCATGTCGGCTCTCATCGCGCCGAGAGCGTCGGCGTACACAACGCCGGATGCGGCTTGTTCGAGCACGTCGGCACCGTTGAAGCCGGTTCGAAAGCGGCTCGGCTCGACGATCAGAACTCGAATCCCGAACGGTGCGACCTCGCCGGACAGTGCCTCCGACCAACCCTCCAGTGCGAATTTTCCAGCCGAGTAGGAACCGGCTCCGGGAAACGAGATGCGGCCGCCCTGGCTACTCATCTGCACGATCGTTCCTGTGCCCCGCGCACGCATTCCCGGCAGCACGGCCCTGGTCAGGGCGGCGGGTCCGACGACATGCTGTTCGAGCATGTCGCGCAGTCGTGCGTCGTCGATTTCCTCGGCAGCACCGATCTGCCCGACGCCACCGTTGTTGACGAGCACGTCGACCCGTCCGAATCGATCGATCGCCCTCTCGACGACGGTCGGCGCGGATGCGGTGTCTCGGACGTCGAAAGCAATGGGCAGTAACGACTCCGGGAACTCGGCCATCAGGTCGCCGATACGTTCGGGGCGCCGCATGGCCGCGACGACGGTGTCGCCTGCTTCCAGGGCCGCTACGGTCAGCGCCCGTCCCAACCCGGACGATGCCCCGGTGATCAGCCAGTTGCGAGTGGGTCGTGGTGTCGCGGGTGTTTGTGTCATGAACGGCAAGCTAGGGCTTCGAGCGCACTCGAACGCAAACCCGTCAGACGCTGCCCTCGTACCCGTGTTGCCGCCATGCCTCGTACATCGTCACCGCCGCTGCGTTGGCGAGGTTGAGCGATCGACGGCCGGGAATCATCGGGATGCGAAGGCGATCGGTCACGTGCGGGTCTTCGAGGACCTCGTCGGGGAGTCCTGTGGGTTCCGGCCCGAAGAGGAGGACATCGCCGGGCTCGTACGCGACGTCGGCGTAGGAGCGTGTGGCGTGGGCGGTGTAGGCGAACACTCGCGTCGGTGCCAGAGCAGACCAGGCCGACGGCAGGTCTCGGTGCACGGTGACGGACGCCAGATCGTGGTAGTCCAAGCCGGCCCGTTTGAGTTTCGGCTCGGACATGTCGAAACCGAGGGGACCCACCAGGTGCAGTTCGCATCCGGTGCCGGCGACCAGGCGAATTGCGTTGCCGGTGTTCTGGGGGATTCGGGGCTCGAAGAACATCAGTCGAAACACCCGGTTCACTCTGCCACCACGAACCGGGGAAGTATGGGGCAGGTGGACGACGAGCAGATCATCGGTGAAGATTTTTCCGACACTCGACTGGACGGGCAGGAATGGAACGGCAGGCAATTCGTCCGGTGCACCTTTCGTGATGCCGACATGAGTGGAGTGCGAACCGACTCGGTCGTGTTCACCGAATGCGATTTCACCGGCACCGACCTGACCGAATCGATCCACACGAATTCTGCCTTTCGCTCGTGCACCTTCACTCGGACGAATCTGCAGCACAGTACATTTCGGCACTCGACCATGATGGGTTCGGTGTTCGTGGACAGCCGGATGCGGCCCGCGACCTATGACGAGGTCGATTTCACTCTCGCGGCGTTGGGGAACGTCGACCTGCGCGGTCTCGACCTCACGGGGTGCCGGATGCGGGAGGCGAACCTGGTGTCTGCAGATTTTCGGAAAGCAACAGTGCGCTCGGTCGATTTCGCGGGAGCCCGCACCGTCGACGCCAAGTTCGACGAGGCCGATCTACGCGGAGCAGTGGTCGATCCGTCTCTGTGGGTCAGCGCGAGTGTGCGGGGTGCCAAGATCGAGCTGATGCAGGCCGTGGCATACGCGGGAGCGCACGGTCTCGTCGTGGAGGGCTGACGCGGTCTTCGGACCGGCGCGGCACGGCCGACCCCGAGCCTGGAACAATAGCCCTGTGACTGCAACGATCCTCGATGGCAAAGCGACCCGTGACGAGATATTCGTCGATCTCACCGCCCGCGTGGCGGCGCTGCGGGAGCAGGGCATCACCCCGGGACTGGCCACAGTCTTGGTGGGCGACGACCCGGGATCTGCGGCGTACGTCCGTGGCAAGCACAACGACTGCGCCAAGGTCGGGATCACCTCGATTCGTCGCGATCTGCCCGCGGACATCACCCAGTCGGATCTCGAAGCAGTCATCGACGAACTCAACGCCAACCCCGACTGCACCGGATACATCGTGCAGCTGCCGTTGCCGAAGCATCTCGACGAGAATGCTGCTCTGGAGCGGATCGATCCGGATAAGGACGCCGACGGCCTCCATCCGATCAACCTGGGACGTCTGGTGCTCGGTAAGGACGCTGCGCTGCCGTGCACGCCGCGTGGCATCGTGCACCTGCTGCGTCGTTACGACGTGACACTCGACGGCGCGCACGCGGTGGTCATCGGCCGCGGCGTCACTGTAGGTCGACCCATCGGGCTGTTGCTCACGAGGCGGTCGGAGAACGCTACGGTAACGTTGTGCCACACCGGAACTCGCGATCTTGCTGCCGAGGTCTCGCGCGCCGATATCATCGTTGCCGCCGCCGGAGTTCCCGGATTGATCACCCCAGACATGGTCAAGCCCGGTGCCGCCGTGCTCGATGTCGGCGTGACCCGCACCGAGGACGGATTGCGCGGGGACGTCGCCGACGGTGTTGCCGATGTGGCAGGTTTCCTCTCGCCCAACCCCGGTGGCGTCGGACCCCTAACCCGAGCCTTCTTGCTCACCAACGTCGTCGAGCGTGCCGAGCGCACCGCAGCCGAGAGCTGAGCGATCCGAGCATGAACGCCGCCAAGGATTCACGGGCTGAATCCGATCAGGGATTTCGTGCAGCCGTGGCGCGTAACCTACCGATCGTCGCGGTGTCGGTCGTCGTGCTTGCTGCGCTCGTTCTGGTGCTGGCGGATCGCTGGCGGCGCGGCGCGTTCATCTTCGGTTGTGCGGCATTACTGGCCGCGGTGCTGCGGTTGTGCCTGCCGGAATCCCGGGTCGGAACCCTCAGCGTGCGCAGTCGTGGATTCGACGTGCTCGCGTTGGGCTGCGTCGGCGGAGCGATCGTGTTCTTGTCGCTGTCGATCGACCCACTGGGAACCGACTGATCTTGCCCGTCGGTTTCAGCGGCGTCCGAGGCGAGCGAGTTCCATCGTCTCGGCGAGCAGTTTCGCCACGGAATCGGCTTCGGTGAGGAACCCGTCGTGACCGTCGCGAGATTGGATAACTTCGAGTCCGCGGCACTGGGGGAGTTCGCGAGCGATCTCCTTCTGCAAGCGCAGTGGATAGAGACGATCCGAATCGACTCCGCCGACGATGGTCGGAACCGGTACCGACGCAAGAGCTTCGGCTACACCGCCGCGGCCACGACCCACATCGTGACGGTTCATTGCCTCGGTGAGTAGGACATACGTCGCCGCGTCGAATCGATTGACCAGCTTTGCGGCCTGATGCTCGAGGTAGCTCTGTACCGAGTAGCGGCCGCCGGCCCACGGATCTTCGTCGTTCTGCGGAGAGTTGCCGAACCGGATGTCGAGTTCGCTCTCGGTGCGATACGTCAGATGCGCGATGCGTCGCGCGATACCCAGTCCGGCCGTCGGAGACGTGCCGGTGGCGTGGTAATTGCCACCGAGCCACCCCGGATCCGCCTTGATCGCGGCGATCTGCGTTGTCTGCGTGCCGATCTGGTCGGCTGTTGCCCGGGCTCCAACGGCCAGAACGAGTGCCGCTGCCACTCGATCGGGGCGACTCACTATCCACTCGAGGGTGCGCATGCCGCCCATCGAGCCGCCGACGACAGCGGCGAAGCGGTCGATGCCCAAAGCGTCGGCGACGGCTGCCTCGGCCGCGACCTGGTCACGGATGGAGATTTCGGGGAACGTCGACCCATACGGTGTGCCGTCGGGCGAGATACTGCTCGGTCCGGTGGTGCCGCCGCACCCGCCGAGCACGTTGGTCGCCACCACGCACCACTCGTCGGTGTCGATAGGGCGCCCGGGTCCGACCATTCCGTTCCACCAACCGGGCAGTGCATGATCTGCGTCCGGCGGGCCCGACACATGCGAATCGCCCGTCAGTGCATGTTCGACGAGCACGACGTTGCTGCGGTCGGTGGCGAGTTCGCCCCACCGCTGCACCGCGACAGTGACCTGAGGGATGCGCGCGCCGTTCTCGAGATCGAGAGCGCCGATGTCGATGGTGCCCAGACGCCCGTCCGGAGACGGAAGAACCGCCTCCGGACGAACGCCTGTGTCGCAGCTGTGACTCAAGATGCCGCCGCGCTGAAGCCGACCTCGAGATCGGCGATGATGTCGTCGATTCCTTCGATTCCCACGGCCAGACGAACCAGACCTGGCGTCACTCCCGATGCCAGCTGCTCGTCGGGAGTCAGCTGGGAATGGGTGGTGGACGCGGGATGAATGACGAGTGAGCGCACGTCTCCGATGTTAGCGACGTGGCTGTGCAGTGTGAGCGCGTTGACGAACTTCTTGCCCGCGTCCACGCCGCCCTTCAACTCGAACGCGACGATCGCACCTTGCCCCTTGGGCAACAACTCCTGGCCGCGTCGGTACCACGGCGACGATTCGAGTCCGGCGTAGTTGATCGAGACGACATCGTCGCGGCCGGCGAGGAACTCGGCCACCTTCTGAGCGTTCGCCACGTGCCGCTCGATTCGGAGGCTCAACGTCTCGATGCCCTGGCTGATGAGGAAGGCGTTGAACGGGGAGACCGCCGCACCGATGTCACGCAGCAGCTGCACGCGTGCTTTCAATGCGAATGCAGGTGCGCCGAGATCGGCGAAGACCACACCGTGGTAGCTGGGGTCCGCGGTGGTGAAGTTCGGGTGACGGCCCTGCGTCCAATCGAAGGTGCCACCGTCGACGATGACGCCCGCGATCGCCGTGCCGTGCCCGCCCAGGTACTTGGTCGCCGAGTGCACGACGATGTCGGCACCGTGCTTCAACGGCTGCAGCAGGTACGGCGTTGCCACTGTGTTGTCCACGATCAACGGGATGCCGTTTTCGTGGGCCACCGCCGAGATGCCGGGGATGTCGAGAATGTCGTTCTTCGGGTTGGAGATCGACTCACCGTAGAACGCCTTGGTCGACGGCGTGATCGCGGCTCGCCACTGCTCGAGATCATCGGGATCGTCGACGAACGAGACGGTGATGCCCAGCTTGGGGAGCGTGTAGTGGAAGAGGTTGTACGTACCGCCGTACAGTCGAGGGCTTGAGACGATGTGGTCTCCTGCCTCGGCGAGGTTGAGAATCGCAAACGTCTCGGCCGCCTGACCCGACGCGAGCAGCAGGGCAGCGACGCCACCTTCGAGAGCGGCGATGCGCTGCTCCACGACGTCCTGGGTGGGGTTGATGATGCGGGTGTAGATGTTGCCCGGCTCTGCGAGGCCGAACAATGCAGCCGCGTGATCGGTGTTGTCGAACGTGTACGAGGTGGTCTGGTAGATCGGCAATGCGCGGGCGTTGGTAGCGCCGTCCGGGGTCTGACCCGAGTGGATCTGCTTGGTCTCGAAGCTCCAGTTGGCCGACGGGTCGGTGAACGGATCCTCGGTGGGTGCTCCGGTGGCGTCGACGACGTCGGGGGTCGAATCGGTCATGGCTGGTGATACTCCGTTTTCTGAGACGAGTCTGTCTAAGACGAATCGAATGTCGAATGATGCTCGAGAAGTCGAGCGTTACGGGGCGTATCGGTACAGCAACACATGAGAGAACCTCCTGACAGGCCTCGACCCCAGGAGGCCGAAGATTCAGTGGGTCCGCTTCCTGCGGACCCGCGCTTGTCGATTCGGCACTCGGCGTGCCGGATCGGCCCGGTCGTTCACCCGGGGCACCCCACCGCGGTTGGAGGGTTGCCGGCCAGCAAGCCGGGGCTCGATGCTGGCACTCATGACCTGGCGAAGATCTTAGCGGGTGGGGACGTGTCAGCGGAACAAGGGCTCGGCGCGGCGGCCGGTGAGGCTCGAGCAGATGCTCGGGTGAGGACAATCACCGCGCTGCGACTCGAAAACGAGTTGCCGGAGGGAAGACAATGGTCTGGTTGGCTGTTCTCTTACTCGGTTCCCCCGTGCTGAATCGATTCGGCGAGCCACCGTTCTTGTTGTTCATTTCCCCGATCGAAACGAAGGTAGTACCGCTGTGACTGTCACCGATTCCGCTCTTTCCCGAGTCAGCGCTGTGCGCGGCAAGGTGTCGAGTGGTCTGAGTGTCGGTCATCGGCCGCACTCGACCCGTCGCAGGCTCGCCATGTTGGCCCTGTCCATCGGCGGCTTCGGCATCGGCACCACGGAATTCGCGTCGATGGGCTTGCTGCCGGACATCGCCACCACGATGGGGATCTCCGAGCCCTCTGCGGGCCACATGATCTCTGCCTACGCTCTCGGCGTCGTGGTCGGAGCACCCACCATCGCTGCCCTGGCTGCACGCGTTCCACGGCGGATGTTGCTGCTGGTGTTGATGGTCGCCTTCACTCTGGGCAACCTCGGCACGGTGTTCGCACCCAGTTTCAACGAGCTCGTCGCCTCGCGATTCGTCGCGGGCCTGCCGCACGGTGCGTACTTCGGAGTGGCCGCGCTGGTGGCTGCCCACCTCGCCGAACCGGGCAAACGAGCCAAAGCCGTCGCAATGGTGATGATGGGACTCTCGGTCGCCAACGTCGTCGGCGTACCGGTGGCAACCTGGATCGGGCAGGCGCTCGGTTGGCGCAGTGCGTTCGCTCTCGTGGCGGTCATCGGTGCCCTCACCGTCGCCGCGCTCGCTGTGTGGATGCCGCGACTCGACGCCATGCCGACCACCAGCCCCATCACCGAGCTCGGTGCACTGCGCCGGAGCCAGGTGTGGATGACCCTGTTCGTGGGCATCGTCGGATTCGGTGGCATGTTCGCGGTCTACACCTACATCGCGTCGACGCTGACCGATGTCGCCGGTCTCGCTCGCGCGCTCGTTCCGGTCGCCCTGATGATCTATGGACTCGGGATGGTCGCGGGCAACTATGCCGGTGGCTGGCTGGCCGACCGGTACCAGCTCAAGGGCACCTTCGTCGGCCTGGCCGCGACTGCAGTGTTCTTGGCGCTGTTCGTGGTGGCGGCACACAATCCGATCACCGCTCTGCTCCTGGTGTTCCTGATCGGCGCGGCCGGCTCCTCGGTCGTACCCGGCCTCCAGACGAGGTTGATGGACGTGGCCGAGGACGCCCAAACGCTGGCCGCATCGCTGAACCACGCTGCATTCAACCTGGCCAATGCCATCGGTGCAGCAGTCGGTGGAGCCGTGATTGCCGCCGGCTTCGGCTACACGGCACCCGCCGCCGTCGGCTCGGGCCTGGCGGTGGCCGGTCTCGGTGTGCTGGCCACCGCCATGTGGATGGACAGGCGCGCGGCCGCACAGTAGGCGACCCGGTCCTGTCAGCTGGTGATCGTCGCTGCCGTTCCGCCGAGTGCTTCGGTCAGCGCCGGAGTCAGCTTGTCGATGACGTACGGCAGGCTCAGCACGCTGGTGAAGTAGATCGCACCGGCCGTCACCCCGTCGGTGAAGACAAGATTGCCGTCCTGCACCGGCTCCAGCGCGTTGTACACCGCTTCTTTCTCCAACTGGGCGCGGTCGCTGGGCCCCTCGGTTCCCCAGATCAACACGTCGGCGACGTTGAGGACAGACAGGTTCTCCATCGGAATACTGGCCTGAGCACTACCGTCCGCCGGAACGTACGCGTCGATGTCGTCGGGAATCGTGAAGCCGAGCTTGGTGAGAAAGTCGGTGCTCAGTCCGTCCTGGTACGCAATCGCCTTGCCCTCGTAGAACGCGTTCTGCAAGAAGATCGCGTTCTTGCCGGCAAACTCCGGATGTGCGGCCGCGGCGTCCGCGAACTTCTGGTTCACGTCGTCGATCAACGCATCGACCTCGGTCTTCTGGCCCAGTGCGCGTCCGATCTTCTCGGCCTGGACGTCCCAGGGCTCGAAGTAGGCGGTCGACGTGTCGGACTGCGCGAGCGTCGGTGCGATGTCGCTGAGTGTGTCGTACGTGTCCGCCGTCAGGCCGGCATTGGTGGCGATGATCAGATCGGGCTCGAGTGCGGCGATCTTTTCCGTCTCGAATCCATCGCCGACGTTCGAGAGAACCTCGGGCTGCGCGTCACCCAACGCTGCTTGAGCCCAGGGCCAGGTTGCGTACGGCTGTTCGCCGTACCACTCCGTGACGCCGACGGGTATGACGCCGAGCGCCAGCACGGTGTCCTGCTCGGTGTACCCCGCCACGACGATGCGAGTGGGTTTCGCGGGAACGACGGTCTGACCGAACGCGTGCTCGATCGTGACCGGAAATGCGGACGAGCTGGACGGGGAGCCCGTGTCCGGCCCTGCGGTGGGCGACGCCTCGTCACTCGAGTTCGAGCAAGCGCTGAGCAGTCCTGCGGTGGTCAGCGCTATCGCACACACCGCCAGAGTCGTGCGTAGTGGTCGGGGGTGCATCGATACGCCTTTCGGAAGGGTTGGCTAACAAACGGAAGGATAGCCGGCCCTAAAACAGACGTGCAGTCGAGTTCGGGATCGACCTGACGGTCCGGCTCGAACCTTCACCGAACCTCCACATTTCCCGACGGAGTCCTCCATCTGCGCCCTCTAGGGTCAGTTCTCATGAGCCGCACAGTTCTCGTCGTGGACGACGAGCCCACGATCTCCGACGCCGTCGCAGCGCGGCTCCGCGGCGAGGGGTACCAGGTCGTCACCGCGGCCGATGGCCCCACCGCTGTCGAGGCCTGTGCGCAATTCGATCCCGACCTCGTGGTTCTCGACCTGATGCTGCCCGGTTTCGACGGGCTCGAGGTGTGCCGCCGTATTCAAGTATCCCGGCCGGTGCCGGTGTTGATGCTGACGGCCAAGTCCGACGAGACCGACATGCTCGTCGGCCTGGGCGTCGGCGCGGACGACTATCTGGGCAAGCCGTTCAGCATGCGGGAGTTGGTCGCTCGCGTGCACGCGCTGATTCGCCGCGCCGAGCGATCGGCGACCGTCGAATCGAACTCCGTCCGAATCGGCGACCTGCAGATCGATCACCGTGAACGACGCGTGTCCAATGAATCCGGTGACATCCATTTGACCAGAACGGAATTCGACATCCTGGCTTATCTTGCTGCTCGTCCCCGTACGGCGGTCTCACGAGAGACCCTGCTGTCGCAATTGTGGGGCTGGGACGATTCCGCAAGCAGTCGAACCGTCGACTCTCACGTGAAAGCATTGCGCCGCAAGCTCGGTGGCGATCTCATTCGAACGGTGCACGGCGTCGGGTATGCCGTGGAGTCGCCGCGATGATGCCCATGCTGCCGCGCCCGCTGGATCCCTTGCGCTCGTTCAAGCTCAAGGTCTCGTTCGTCGTAGGCACGGTGTTGGTGTTGGCCAGTGTCGTCTTCTGGATCGGGGCGGGCTGGCAGTTTCGCTACACCCTGCTCGCGGCGCTCGTGGTCTCCTTGGCCGCAACACAATTCGTCGCTCACGGAATGACGTCGCCGCTGCGCGAGATGACCTCGGCGGCCAAGGCGATGGCGCGCGGCGACTACTCGAAACGAGTGCGGGCCACCTCGCGGGACGAGGTGGGAGAGCTCGCCACCGCGTTCAACACCATGGCAGACGATCTGGAAGCCGCCGAGAAGTATCGCCGAGAACTGATCGGCAATGTCTCGCACGAGTTGAAGACGCCCATCGCGGCGCTGCGTGCAGTATTGGAGAACATGGTCGACGGGGTGACCGACGCGAATCCCGCAACACTGTCGGTGGCGCTGAGCCAGACCGAGAGACTCGGCGATCTGGTCAACGAACTGCTCGACCTGTCGCGGGTGGAGGGCGGTGTTCTCTCCATTGCCCCGGAGGAGTTCGCGGTACGGCAATTCCTCGAGGATGCGACCTCCGTTCACCGAGAACGAGTGTCGATCGTTGTCGCGCCCGGCGATTCGACCGTCGTGGCCGACCGATCTCGCATGACCCAGGTGATCACCAACCTCGTCGACAACGCCGTGCGGCATTCACCCCATTCGAGCACCGTGACGCTGCGGGCCCATCGAATCGGTGGAGCGTACGCATTCGACGTCGTCGACCAGGGCCCAGGCATCGCGCTCGCCGATCGCCATGCGGTGTTCGACCGATTCACTCGCGGCGGATCCACCGACGGCGGAACAGGTCTCGGCCTCGGCATCGCCCGCTGGGCCACCGAACTGCACGGCGGAACCATCGAAGTTCTCGACAGCGAATTCGGCTGCCACATCAGAGTGGCCATCCCCGAGCACTGACTTTCACGATCCATCCGAACCGCGACTGCTCTTCTCCGGACTGCAGCCGCCGACCTTCCATGCCCGAAACACACAAGAAGGAAAAGCCATGAGCACGATCGACATTCCGATTCATCCGAGAACGAAGCACGGGCGCTTTCCCTGGGGGCCGCGCACCTGGCCGGTGCTGCGGTATTCGCAGCCCCCTCGCGCGGCGCTCCTCGGGTCGGCTCTTGCCGGACTGATCGGTGCAGTGACGTTGGTGAACAACACGTTCGGTGTGCTGATCACTGCCGTGACCTTCGTGGTCGTCGTGCTCGCAGCGCGCAGCGGCAGGTTATCGCGGTGGGAATGGGCGGGCGTGGCAGGAGTGCTGGCACTGGCGAGTGTGTCCGCACTGAGAGCGGCCGAGTGGATCGTGACGATGTCGACGACGCTTGCCATCGTGGTCGGAGTGGTGGTGCTCTCCCGTGCCTGGACGTGGACGGGAATTGCACTCGGCGCTCTCCTGCCGTTGTTTCTACCGGTGCGCGTGGCTCGGTGGACCCGACGCGGAGCCGGTTCGATCGATCTGGAGGGGCCTCGGCCGGTGCGGATCGGCATGGTGGCCGTCGTGACTGTGGCGCTCTGCGTCGTGTTCGCGGCGTTGTTCGGTGCGGCCGACAAGCGTTTCGCGGATGCACTGGGCGCGGTGACGCCCGAGTTCGATGCCGCGTCGATCGTCGGACGCACTCTCGTCTTCGTGTTCACCGCAGCAGGTGCGCTTGCCGTGGCATACGTTGCACTGCATCCGCCTCGGTTCGATCGCCTGGCACCGTCGCCGCGTCGAACACTGCGGTTGTGGGAGTGGATGGTTCCCCTCGGGGCGGTGGTAGCCCTGTTCGTCGTGTTCGTCGCCTTCCAGGTGCCGACGCTGTTCGGCGGGCAGGGGCACGTCGTGACCACCGAAGGTCTGACCAATGCCGAATACGCCCGGCAGGGCTTCTGGCAATTGCTCGCGGTCACGGTACTGACACTGCTCGTCATCGCCGTCACGGTCGCGAAGGCTCGACGCGAGGATCGGCGCGATCGAAGTGCATTGCGGGCCCTGCTCGGAGGGCTGTGCCTGCTGTCGTTGGTGATCGTTGCGTCAGCCCTGCACCGAATGTCGTTGTACGAGCAGCAGTACGGCTACACGACGCTCAGGTTGTTCGTCACTGCCGTCGAGTGGTGGCTGGGATCGGTCTTCGTACTGCTGCTGGTCTCGGGCGTTCGGATGTCGGGCCGCTGGCTTCCGCGAGCAGTGGGAGTCGGTGCAGTTCTGACCGTGCTCGCGCTGGCGGCTCTGAATCCGGATGCGTACATCGCACGGCACAACGTCGATCGCTTCGAGCAGACTGGACGCATCGATACGTCCTATGTGGGTGGGTTGTCGGCCGACGCGGACGCAGAACTCGAGCGACTGCCCGACTACGTGCGTCCCTGCGTAGAAGCTCGCGGTCCGGTGTTCGTCGGCGATACCTGGCACCTGTGCACGGACCCATCGGTATCTGTACCCTGAGCAACGACTCGAACCATCGGGCAGGCGTCGGAAACAGGGAGGTGCGCGATGAGATACCAGAGCATGGTCGTCACTTCGTTGCTCCTCGTGTCGCTGTACCTGACGATGCCGACCGCGACCGCAGACGTGGCGCTGATCCTCGTCGCGGCGCTGGCAACGCTGATGCTGATTGCGCACCGTATCGATGTTCCGGCACTGCTGGGCCTGCTGCCGAATATCGGCCCCACCGCCGAGGAACGCCACCTCCGAGGTTCGTTCCGGCGTCAGGATCGCCCGGATGCCCCGGGCCGCCCACAGCCACGAGCACCCGGTGCACTGGTGGGGGCACTGTAGCTCGACAGTTCCCCCACACCTTCGCAACCCGTTGTCCGCGAGGCTGTCCCAAGGAACTGAAGATGCTCCATTCTCGAACCCTTCGTCTGGCGATTCGACGCTACGCCGGGACGCTGGTCGGCGTCCTCGCCGTCCTGCTCGTCGTCTTCACCGTCGTCGACGCACAACCCGCCGCACAGATAGCGATGTTCGGTGCGCTGGTCGCGGCGTCCCTGGTCGTCCTCGGTGCGCCGTCCGACCTCGCAGTGATCGCACCGCTGTCGTCGTGCGCTGCAGGCGCGGACGGGCGGAGACTTCGCGGGTCCTATCGCAGGCAACAGCAACCCGATGCGCCAGGTCGCCCCATGCCCAGAGCGCCCGGTCCGGTCCATGGACCGGACCGGTGGCTCCAGTTCTCCTGAGCCACTGCGAGATCCGGTCGAGACGCCAACCGACCGACTTCTCTCACAGTGAGGTGCTCCACCATGCTCGATGTCGTCTACTATCCCGTCTCCGCGGTGCTGTGGTTCTGGCACAAAGTCTTCGGGTCCGTGCTCGGCCCCGACAACGGCTTCGCCTGGGCCTTGGCGGTGATATTCCTTGTCTTCACACTGCGTGCGTTACTGATCAAGCCGTTCGTCAGCCAGATTCGTTCCCAGCTCGCCATGAAAAGGCTCCAACCACAGATCAAGGCCGTGCAGAAGAAGTACTCCGGGGACCGTGCTCGACAGGCAACCGAGATGCGGAAGTTGCAGCAGGAACACGGTTTCAACCCCTTGATGGGGTGCCTACCCCTGCTGGCGCAGGGCCCGGTCTTCATCGGTCTGCTGCACGTGCTGCGCTCGTTCAACCGAACCGGTACCGGATTCGGTCATCTCGGTATGACGGCGCAGGAAAATGCGAACACCGCGAACTACGTCTTCAGCGCCGCCGATGTGCAGTCCTTTCTCGACGCCCGGCTCTTCGGCGCGCCGATCTCTGCTGCCGTCAACAGCTCTCGGGAGGTGCTGGAGGCTTTCGGTCCGTTCGGGGGAGTGCCGTCGGTCTGGAGCATTGCGTTCGTTGCCGTCCCGTTGATGATCGTCGCTGCGGTGGCGACGCATATGAACTCGCGGGCGTCCGTCGCCCGGCAGGACGCAGCGGCGATCGCCAACCCGCAGACGGCGATCATGAACAAGCTCGTGCTCTGGGTGTTCCCGGCAGGCGTGCTCGTCGGTGGGCCGGTACTTCCGGTCGCGGTGCTGCTGTACTGGGTGAGCAACAACATCTGGACCTACGCCCAGCAGCACCTCGTCTACCGACGCATCGATCGAGAACCGAGTATCTCGCCGGAGGTGACATCGGCGGTCTCCGCGCCGAAACCCGGGGCCAAGCCGAGGCGTCGGTAGCCGGCCGGCGGTGACGGCTCCCACGAGCGGGAGTGGAGCCTGCAGGGATGACCTCGGGCAAGAAGCCCACGTGCCGTCTGTCGGTGGGCTCCGCTACCGTCGTCGGCGTGCCGATCACTGTTTCCACTGTCAACGTCAACGGAATTCGCGCAGCTGTTCGCAAGGGCATGCTGCCGTGGCTCGAGACCACCGATGCCGACGTCATCTGCTTGCAGGAAACCCGCGCCAACGACGGCGAACTGACCAAGGCGCTGGCCCCGGCCCTCGATGCGGGCTGGCACCTGGCCTCGGCCGAGCCGTCCGCCAAAGGACGCAACGGGGTGGCGTTGCTGTCGAAGGCGGCTCCCGATGCGATTCGCACCGGCATCGGGGCGGCCGAATTCGCCGACGTAGGTCGCTACATCGAAGGCGACTTCGGCGACGTCACCGTTGCGAGCCTGTACTTGCCGTCAGGCGAGGTGGGTACCGAGCGTCAGGACGAGAAGGAACGCTTCATGAAGGCGTTCGCGAAGTATCTGGCCAAGACGGCCAAGGCCGCGAAGTCCGATAATCGTGACGTGGTGGTGTGCGGCGATTGGAACATCGCCCACACCGAGGCCGATCTGAAGGCATGGAAGACCAACCGCAAGAACTCCGGCTTCCTGACCGAGGAACGCGAGTGGGTGACGCGGTTGCTCGCCGAGAAGGCCCCCTGGACCGACGTCGTGCGGGCGCTGCACCCGGGCGTCGAAGGTCCGTACAGCTGGTGGTCCTACCGCGGCAAGGCCTTCGACAACGACGCCGGCTGGCGGATCGACTATCAGTTGGCCACGAGTGATCTGGCCGAGCGCGCCAAGGAAGCGATCACCGAGCGGGCCGAGGCATACGACCAGCGATGGTCCGATCACGCGCCGGTGACAGTGCGCTACCGCTAGGCAGGAAGTGGGCGTCGATGGGTTCGTGAAAAGATTGCGGCATGTCTTCTTCCGACTCCATCGACACTCCGCAGGGTCCGCGTCGGCGGGTGCTCTCCGGCATCCAACCGACTGCCGATTCGTTCCATCTCGGTAACTACCTGGGTGCGGTGCGGAACTGGGTGGAGTTGCAGGACGAGTTCGACGCGTTCTACTTCATCCCGGACCTGCATGCGATCACCGTTCCGCAGGACCCGAAGGAACTGCGTCGCCGCACCCGAGTGGCCGCTGCGCAGTTGCTCGCGGTGGGAATCGATCCCGAGAAGTCGACGCTGTTCGTCCAGAGTCAGGTGCCCGAGCATGCGCAGTTGGCGTGGGTTCTGAACTGCATCACCGGATTCGGCGAAGCTGCGCGGATGACACAGTTCAAGGACAAGTCCGCCAAGCAGGGTCGCGATCACACCAGCGTCGGACTGTTCACCTACCCGATTCTGCAGGCCGCCGACATCCTGCTCTATCGGCCGAACCTGGTGCCCGTGGGCGAGGATCAGCGGCAACACCTGGAGTTGACTCGCGATCTGGCGCAGCGTTTCAACACGCGGTTCAAGAAGACGTTCGTCGTGCCCGATGCGCACATCATCAAGGGCACCGCGAAGATCTTCGATCTGCAGGATCCCACCGCGAAGATGAGCAAGTCCTCGTCGAATCCGGCGGGCATCGTCAACATTCTCGACGATCCGAAGGTGTCGGCGAAGAAGATCCGTTCGGCAGTGACGGACAACGAACGCGACATCGTGTTCGATCCGGAGAACAAAGCGGGCGTCAGCAACCTGCTGGTGATTCAGTCTGCGCTGTCGGGCGCGAGTATCGACGATCTCGTTGCCGGGTACGCGGGCAAGGGATATGGCGACCTCAAGTCCGACACCGCCGACGTTCTGACCGAGTTCGTCGTTCCGCTACGGGAGCGGATGGACGGGTTCATGGCCGATGTGGCCGAACTCGATCGCATCCTCACGGCCGGTGCGCATCGAGCCAGGGAAGTGGCGAGTCGAACGCTCGCTCAGGTCTACGACAGGGTGGGTTTCCTGCCGCCGGGTGCATAGCATCTACGGCACACCGAGTTTGGGCGTGCTGGATTTCGGCAAAGAGTACTTCGAGGCGCGGCACCGTGGCGACACGATCCGACAGCAGCCGACGACAGCGAGAAGGTGAGTGCCATGCCCGATTTCAAGGCGATCCTCGACGACCGGCGCACACGGTGGCCGTGGCTCGATCACACCGTTGTTGCTGCGCAGCGGTATCAGGGCCAGAAGGGCGACTACTACGCGGCAGGCATGACGTATTTCAGTGTGCTGGCCCTGTTCCCGCTGCTGATGGTCGCATTCGCGATCGCCGGGTTCGTGCTGGTGAATCAGCCCGAATGGCTTGCCGAAATCCAGTCGCAGATTGCCGAGAACGTGCCCGGCAGCTTCGGTGAGACCATCAGTTCGCTGATCCAGACGGCCATCGAATCTCGGACGAGCGTCGGCATCATCGGTCTGCTCGGTGCCCTGTATGCCGGTCTCGGTTGGATCGCAAACCTGCGCGAGGCACTGACCGCCATGTGGGAGAGCCAGCACGAGCAGGGCGGTTTTCTGGCCACCAAGGCCAAGGATTTCGCCGCGCTGCTCGGGCTGGGGACCGCACTGGTGCTGTCGCTGGCGTTGTCGGCACTGGCCGGTGGTGACCTGATGCGCAGCATTCTCGAGTGGGCCAATCTCGATTCCGTCCCAGGAGTGGGTGTCGCACTGCGCGTCTTCTCGATTCTCCTCGCGCTGGCGGGCACCTGGGCGTTGTTCACCTGGGTGATCTCGCGGCTGCCGCGCGAGCCGGTGTCGTGGCGCAGCGCGGCCAAAGGTGCGTTGCTCGCTGCCGTCGGGTTCGAGATCTTCAAGCAACTCGGTGCCATCTACCTGGCATCGGTGACGAGCGGTCCTGCAGGCGTGGTCTTCGGACCCATCATCGGTCTGCTGGTGTTCGTGTTCACGACGTCGCGGCTCGTGCTGTTCTCCACGTCGTTCGCCGCGACGACTCGCGAAAGTCTGGCCGAAGCTCATGTTCCGGCCCCGGACCCGGCGGTGATCAACACGAGGGTCGAGGTCAGCGAAGGACCGTCCGTGACGGGTGGCCTGGCGCTGGTGGGTGCTGGTGCCCTCGCCGCTCTCGGCGTCGCGGGATTGCGCAACAGACGCCGCTGAATTGCTCGCGACCGCTCTGTCGGTGGACGCGGTTCAGCGGTTGCGCGAAAGCCGTCGAGCTCCCCACAGCAGTCCGATCACCACGATCGCACCGATGACACCTATCGCGATGCGAACGACGGTGTCGCCTTGGGCCTGCATCTCGGACTGGCGGGAGCTCGACCCCGACGCCGATGCGGGTGGCTGGGCGAGAGTCGGCGTGGCCTCGGGCGCGCGTGTGCTCGTCACCGCGGACGTCGACTGCGGCTCCACGAGTTCGCCTATGCCGCGGCTCGAATCGAGCGCGAACCCGTAGTCCAACAGGCGGGCCGCTTGCTCCCACGGGCGGATCGGCAGCACGTCACCCTTCATGATCGTCACGACGAGCCGCCGGTCGCCCCGTTCTGCTCCTGCGACGAATGTCTGGCGAGCATCGTCGGTGTACCCGGTCTTGCCTCCGAGTGCTCCCTCGTAGTTGTAGAGCAGCTGATTGTCGTTGGAGAGGGTGAACCCGGGCCGGTCTTGGTCGTCCGGGATCGTGGGATCCTTCGGGTAGCCGGGAAACTGAACGGTCTCGGTCGAAATCAGTTGCGCGAAGGTCGGATCACGCATGGCCGCGCGATAGATCAATGCCAGATCGTAGGCAGAGCTCGCCATGCCCGGACCGTCGAGACCCGACGGCGTGGCCGTGCGAGTGTCGAGCGCACCCAGTTCTGCGGCCTTGGCATTCATCTTGTCCACGGTGGCCGCGTCGCCGCCCAACTGCCTGGACAACGCGTGCGCTGCATCGTTTCCCGATGCCATCACCAGGCCCTGCATCAATTGGAGATTGGTGTAGACACCGTTCTCTCCGATGCCGACGGCACTGCCCTCGGCATCGGCGTCCTCTGCGGTCGCGGTGATCTGGGAATTCAAGTTCAGCTCGTCGAGGGCGACGATCGCAAGTAGCACCTTGATCGTGCTCGCCGGCCGATGCCGCCCGTGCGGATCCTTGGCGGCCAGAACGGAGCCGGAGTCCATATCGGCCACCACGAACCCGGTGGCCGAGATATCGGCAGGCAAAGGGGGAGCCCCGTCCGGCAGCACCGCTCCACACTCGGCGAGCCGATCCCCGCCGACGGCCTCAGCGGGAATCGGGAGTGGTTGCGGGGCAGTGCCTCCAGGGGCCGGTACCTCGGACAGGTCGATCGCCGGGGGAGGTGACGCGGCGAACGGGCAGCTGTCGGTGTCGGGCGTCGTGAACGGCGGTGTCGTCGTCACCGCCGGTGGCTCGGCGGCGGGTTGCGCCAGAGCCGGTCCACAGCCGATGCCGACGAGAACCATCGACACTGCCGACACGGCCACGCACACTCGAATCCTTTTCATCGCGAATCACCATAGGCGCTCGGGGGTCGGTCGACGTGGCGACCCACCGGCGAGCATCGCCCGAACGACCGTTCCGGCTCTTGTCCCGGCATCGTCACCGGCAACGGCCGAATGTCGCCCCTCGCGTCGCGGCACGCGCCCGTCGCCAGTATGAGAACTCGCTCATGTTGTGCTCCTTCGGTTCTCACGTTCGACAGCGATCGTTGAGTCATCACCGAAACGGTGGCCCACAGAACTCGGATCGAAGGAGCAGACATGAGAATGCCAGGAAAGTTCATGATCGTCGGCGCAGCAGCCGTTGTCGTCACCCTCGGAAGCGTCGGCGCACTCGCGATCGCCGATGACGACCCCACCCAGCAGCGGCCGTCTTCGATCTCGGTGGAACAGCCTCTGTCGGAGGCAGATTCGGCTCCGAACCCGCCGGCAGCTCCCCAGCAGCCCGCACCGACCCAGATCCCGGACGACCGCTACGACGACGACTGGGACGACCGCAACGATGATCGCGATGATCGCGACGGTCGCGACGACGACTGGGACGACCGCAACGATGATCTGGACGACCGCAACGATGATCTGGACGACCGCAACGATGATCTGGACGACGACCTGGACGACAGCCTGGACGACGACAACGACTGGGACGACGATCTGGACGACGAGAACGACTGGGACGACTGATACTCGAGCAGTGGCGTCGGCACCGGCCGACGCCACTCATGTCTCGGACAGTCGGTATCCCATTCCGCGGACGGTCTCGATTCGTGCGGCGCCGAATTTCGCCCGAAGGTAGCGGACGTAGACGTCGACGACATTCGATCCCGGGTCGAAGTCGTAGCCCCACACCTGCGACAGGAGTTGCTCTCGCGAGAGGACCTGGCCGGGGTGGCGCATGAAGGTCTCGGCCAGGGCGAACTCACGGGCCGACAGGTCGACGGTTCGGTCTCCCACCACAGCTCGCCGAGTACGCAGGTCGAGGGTGAGGTCGGCGACCGCGAGCTGCGTGGTGTCGACGGTTCGTTTGGTGCCCAGGCGAACTCGGATGCGCGCCAGCAGTTCCTCGAATCGGAACGGCTTGGCCATGTAGTCGTCGGCACCGGTCTCGAGACCGGACACCACGTCGTGGACGCTGTCGCGGGCGGTCAACACGATCACCGGTATCTCGCACTGCTCTCCACGCAGTCGCTGCAGTACCTCGAAGCCGTCCATGATCGGCAACCCGATGTCGAGTACCACCAGATCGAAGTCACCGCTGCGGGCGTGTTCGTACGCGGATCTGCCGTCGGAGACGGTCGTCGTGCTGAAACCGCTCGCTCGCAGCCCCTTGTGGACGAATGAGGCTATGCGGGGTTCGTCTTCGGCGATCAGGATGCGGGCCATGGTCGATCCTTCTGCGGGGGTAGGGAATCGGTCAGTGGAATCGTGATGGTGAACGTGGCCCCGTGTCCCGGTGCGCTGCCGACACTCACCCGTCCACCATGGGCCTGTGCGATGGCGGTGACGATGGACAATCCGAGCCCCGCGCCCTCGGTGCGTCTGGTTCCGTTGCGACCGCGGGCGAAGCGCTCGAAGATTCGTTCCTGCTCGTCGCGCTCGATTCCCGGGCCCGAGTCTGTGACCCAGAACCGGATGTCACCGTCGGACAGTTGTGATCCGATGCCGACGCGACTGCCGGGTATCGTGTGGTGAGTTGCGTTGTCCGCCAACGCCAGCAGTGCCTGGGTCAGTCGTTGCGCGTCGAGCGACGCGTGGACGGTTGCGCTCGCCTCCAGCACCCATTCCCGGTCGGCGAGGGTGGTCACCTTGTCGAACACGCTTCGAGTGAGCGCGTCGACATCGGTGTCCACCGGCGTGACGAAGCTCGTCTGGTCGGCCCGGGTGAGCAGCAACAGGTCTGCGACGAGTCGGTTCATTCGATCGAGTTCGTCGTCGACGAGCGCGACGGTATCTCGAACGTCGGCGGGGTCGCCGTGGTCGAGCACATCGAGATGACCTCGGACGATGGTGATGGGAGTGCGGAGCTCGTGGCCTGCATCGTCGAGGAATCGGCGCTGACTCGCCGCGCCGGACTCGATTCGGTCGAGCATCGAGTTCAGGGTGTCGATCAGGGCTCCGATGTCGTCGCCTCGACCCGTCGTTCTGGCGTCGGTGATTCGGCCGGACAGGTCGGTCTCGGTGATCGTTCTGGCGGTGGCGGTGATGTGTCTGATCGGCGACATGATGCGGCCCGCGACGAACCACGCCCCTGCTGCCGCCAGCACCGAGGTGACGCCGCCGACGACGAGCATCAGGGTCGCGGTCTCGTCGGCCGACGCGCGTTCCTGGTCGGCGAAGTAGGCGGCGACCACGACCCCGGTCACCGGGTCGCCCGCCAGGGAGACCGGCACCGCGAGGTACACCACTTCACCTGCCGCACTCGAATACGAACCCTCGACCGGCGCGGTGACGGTACCGACCTCGGCGGTGAAGCCGGTGTCGTCGGAGAGACGCACCGGTGCCTGCTGCCTGCTCTGCACGGCGAAAGCGCCGTCCACGTAACCCAGGAACTTCTCGTTGGGGCGAGCGAGGTTGTAGGTGATCACCACGCGGAGCACGTCGTTGATGTCGACGAACGGTGCGCCGGTTCCTGGATCGACGCCTGCGTCGGTGAGGGTGGTGAACTCGGCGATCTCGGTGCGCAGCGATTCGCGCATGCGATTGTCGGTCGCGCGGATCATGAGCAGCCAGGTGGTGACGGTGACGGCCGCCAGAGACGCCAGCACCAGCAGCAGCACCCACGAGAAGATGCGGCTCCGAGCGCTCGTCGGGCGTAGTGGGAGCAGTCGCGTCCGCATCACGTGGTCGGTCTCGCAGCAGGGTCAGTCGTCGTCATCGTCATCCCAGTCGTCGTCGAAGTCATCGTCCCAGTCGGCAGGCGGCAGCGGCGGCGGGGGCACGAATCCGTCCGGTGCCACCGGCTGTGGCGCGGTGGTGGGCGCAGTGGTGGGCGCGGGATCGCCCGGTTCCGGTGCTGGGGGAACGGGTTGCGGGGTACCCGGGGCGGATTGCACGGGTGCGGCGGGTGCGACGATGGGTGCGGGCAACGGGGTCTGCTCGCCCGTCGATCGAGTCGTCAGCAATGCTGCGACGAGCACGGCGAGCGTGAGCAGTCCCAGGGCCGAGACGATGATGGTTCGCACACAGCCGAGTCTGACGACGGCGCATTGTGGGTACGTGAGTCACCGATGAGAGTTCTCTCATCTCGTCGGGGGCCGCCGGTGCTCGCACGAGTCCTATTGCCCTGACAGATGATCGACAACATGTCCGACGGGTACCGCATCCGTTCGGGCGCGACCAGGCCGGTGAGATCGGACTCGTCGGTTTACCGAGAGGAAGTGCAATGCCGTTTCGACAGGTCCTCGGCTCCGTAGGTTCGGGTGCGGTGCGGGTTCGGACTGGGCGCGGGCATATCGTCGTCGCGCTCGGAGCGGTTGTGGCACTGACGCTTGCTGCCTGTTCGAGCACCGGTGGTGCTCCCCGATCGTCGGACGAGGGAAGCAACGCGGGCGTCGCCGACACGCCGTTGGCAACGATCGCGATGATCACTCACGAGGTTCCCGGCGACACCTTCTGGGATCTGGTTCGCAAGGGTGCCGAGGCCGCCGCGGCCAAGGACAACATCGAACTGCGCTACTCCGCAGATCCCGAGGCGCCCAACCAGGCCAACCTCGTCCAGAGTGCGATCGACTCGAAGGTCGACGGTATCGCGGTCACTCTGGCCAAACCCGACGCGATGGCCCCCTCCGTCGAGGCCGCGACCGCCGCGGGCATCCCGGTCGTCGCGTTCAATTCCGGCTACGACTCCTGGAAGGACATGGAAGTCCAGCAGTACTTCGGCCAGGACGAGACCATCGCAGGCCGTGCGGCAGGCGCGCGACTCACGGAGGACGGTGCACGCACGACGCTGTGCATCATCCACGAGCAGGGCGCAGTGTCACTCGAGTCTCGCTGCGCCGGAGTGAAACAGGGGTTCACAGGCGGCAGCACGGAGATCCTCAACGTCAACAGCAAGGACTTGCCGTCCGTGGAGGCGACCGTCACCGCCAAGCTGCAGCAGGACCCGACCATCGACCACGTCATCGCGCTGGCCGCTCCGATCGCTCTGACGGCGGTGCAGTCCAAGAACAATGCGGGCAGCGACGCCACGATCGTCACGTTCGACACCAACGCCGCACTCGTCGATGCGATCGAGTCGGGCGACGTTGCGTGGGCCATCGATCAGCAGCCCTACCTGCAGGGTTACCTGGCCATCGACTCGCTGTGGCTCTACCTCAACAACGGCAACACGATCGGCGGCGGCACCCCGGTGCTGACCGGGCCCGCGTTCATCGACTCGACCAATATCGACGCTGTCGCCGAGTACGCCCGTAACGGCACACGCTGAGTGCATCGCCTCGGCGGGGCGTGAGAATCGGGATCGGCGGGTAGACGAACGGTAGCGGTGCCCGACGGAGGTGCCAGACGAAGGAGCCGACCATGAGCGAACACAAGCCCCTCGGACCACTGTCGCCGGACTTTCTCGAATCCGATTTTTTCGGGTATCAGGGCATGCTCGACGACGCCGAGGTCGAGGCAGTACTGCGCACTCGTCGGTTCCTGCAGGATGAGGTCGCGCCGAGGGCCAACGAATTCTGGGAGAAGGCCACCTCTCCGGTGCACCTGTTGCCGATGATCGACCAGCTCGAGATCACCGGTCTCGGTTACGCGTTCGCTGATCGCAAGGCCTCGCGCAAGCTGCTCACCGGATGGCTGGAGATGGAGTTCGCTCGGGTCGATCCGTCGACGGGAACGATGTTCAGCGTCCACAGCTCGCTGGCGATGAGCAGCATTTCGATCCTGGGCTCGGAGGAACAACGTGCGCGGTGGTTACCGTCCATGCGCCGGATGGAGACGATCGGTGCCTTCGGCCTGTCCGAACCGCACGGTGGATCCGATGTCGCGGGAGGGCTCGAGACTACGGCGCGTCTAGAGGGCGATCACTGGATTCTCAACGGCAGCAAGCGCTGGATCGGCAACGCCACCTTTGCAGACCTGACCATCGTCTTCGCCAAGGACGAGGCCGACGGCGAGGTCAAGGGCTTCGTGGTGGAAAAGGAATTCGAGGGGTTCCGGGCGGAGAAGATCGAGGGCAAGTATTCGCTACGCGCAGTCGAGAACGCCGATATCCATCTGGAGAACTGCCGAGTGCCGCTCGACAACAAGCTCGCCGACGCCAACTCGTTCGCCGACACCGCCAAGGTACTTCGGCTCACGCGTGGAGGGGTCGCGTTCCAAGCGGTGGGTGTGATGATGGGTGCGTACGAGCGAGCCGTGGCCTACGCACGTGAACGCGAGCAGTTCGGCGCTCCGATCGCCTCGTTCCAGCTGATCTCAGATCTCATCGCACGGATGACCGCCAACATCACTGCATCACTCAGCATGGCGATTCGGGTCTCGCAGTTGCAGGACAACGGCGTCCACTACGACGAGCATGCAGCGCTCGCGAAGACGTTCTGTACGACGTGACTGCGCGAGGTGGTGAGTTGGGCCCGAGAGATCATGGGCGGCAACGGAATTCTGATCGAGCATGATGTCATCAGGTTCTTCGCCGATGCCGAGGCGCTGTACTCCTACGAGGGCACTGCGCAGATCAACAATCTGATCGTCGGACGCGGCGTGACGGGCTTCAGCGCGTTCGTCTGATGTCGGTGCGCGAGGCGATCTCGAGGACTCGGTCGATCATCTGCATGTTCTGCACTGCGTCGTCGGTGTCCAGCGGCACAGAACCGCCGTGCAGAACGTGGTTGGCGAACGCCTCGAGCTGGTAGGTGTACGACGAACGCGTACCGAGGTGCTCGGTTGTGCGGTCGCCGTTCACGATCGTCGTGACGCGATCGTCTTCGTTCGGTTTGATGAAGTTGTGCGCCAACGCTTCTCCGCGGCAACCGATGATCTTGATCCGGAAGTCGTACTCCGGTGCGGTCATGGAGCCGATAACCGAGCCGGTGGCACCGGTGGGAAATGTCAGATCGACCTCGAAGGCAGCGTCCACTCCGGACGGGTGTGGGGTGAGGCGGGCTGCCGTGATGCTCGGGTCGCCGCCGACCGTCGTTCCGAACAGTCGTTGCGCGTGCAGGCCGTAGCACCCGAGGTCCATCATGGCACCGCCGGACAGTTCGGGGGACCACCTGGGGTCACCCTCCGCCGGGGCAGGCATGTGGGTGATCGTCTCGATGCGAAGCACGTCTCCGAGCGTGCCGTCGCTCGCCAACTGCTGCAAGCGCTCGGTGACCGGGTGGAACAGATAGTGGAACCCCTCCATGACCGGGACTTCGGCTTCCGACGCGGCTCGACGAACTTCATCGGCCTCGAACGCGGTTCTTGCGGAGGGCTTCTCGGTGAGTACCGGTTTGCCGGCGCGGATCGACGCGAGATTCCACGGTGCGTGCAACGCATTTGCCAGTGGGTTGTACACGACGTCGACCTCCGGATCGTCGACGACGTCCTGGTACGAGTCGAGAACCCGCTCCACTCCGAATCTTTCGGCGAAATTCTCCGCTCGCGTGCGGTCTCGTGCCGCGCACGCGACCAGACGGTGACCGAGAATGCGCGCTGGTTCGACGAGAGCGTGTTCCGCGATCCGGGACGCCCCCAGAATGCCGATGCGCAGCACGCTCACGCGGGTACCCCCGCGCGCGATCTCACGATGCTGCGCAAGAATTCGACACTGGCAACGACATCGCGAACCGGTCCCTCGCCCGACGGCTCCTCGGACAGGATGGTGTCCTGTTCCAGTACGAACCAGCCCTCGAAACCTGCGTCCAGCAGATGGTTCACGACCGAGGATATGTCGACATCGCCGGTACCGAGCGGGGTGTACATGCCTTGGGAGACAGCCTCGGTGTAGGTGAGCTCGCCCGATTGCACCTTGGCGGCCAAGGGAAGAGATACGTCCTTGAGGTGAGCGTGGGTGATGCGCTCGGGCGCGACGGTCACCAGTTCCACCGGATCGGTCCCACCGATGAGTAGGTGGCCGGTATCGAGACACAGTGGGATGCTCGATCCATCGAGCACCCGGAACACTTCGTCGCGCTTCTCGATCATGGTGCCCACGTGTGGGTGCAGAACGGCACGGATGCCTCGGCTGTCGGCGGCAGCGTGCAGCCGATCGAGGTTGAGCAGCAACGTTGTCCATTGATCATCGTTCAGGATGGGGCGTGAGTCGTAGCCTTCGCTGCCGGTGGTGGCGGCGAGGACGAGAACCTCGGCGCGGCTCGCGACGAACGCGTCGAGCAGTGGCCCGATGCCTGGAACCGGGTCGTGATCTCGGTCGTGCAGCAGGACCGGAGCGAACCCGCCGACGGAGGTCAGGCCGTAGCGTTGCAGAGTCTGTGCGAGTTCGGCGGGCTCGGCAGGGAGGAATCCCTCCGGTCCCACTTCCGTGGCCGTCAGTCCTGCTCCGCGCATCTCGGTCAGCACGCGGTCTGCCGGAATTTGGTAGCCCCATCCGGGAACCTCGCACACTCCCCACGAGATAGGTGCTCCAGCAATACGAATGGCGCTCATGGACGTACCTCGTCGATCCGCACCGGTCGGTGCTGTTGTAAGGACATTGTTGCGGCCTCGGCAATCCACGCGACCTCGAGGGCGTCGCGCGCCGTGCACGGTGAGGGGATGTCGCCGGCGACGACCCGCAGAAAGGCAGACAGTTCGGCCTGGTAGGCCGACTCGAAGCGGTCCATGAAGAAGCTGTGCGGTGTGGAATCGGGGAACGTTGCGCCCGCGTCGAGGTTGCGCACCGGTACCTGCTGATCCCACCCGGCCACGACGGTATCGTCGCTGCCGTGTACTTCGAGGCGACAGTCGTAACCGCGTCCGTTGTATCGGGTGTTGGATACGACGCCCAGCGTGCCGTTCTCGAAAGTGATTGTCGTAGTTGCCGTGTCGACGTCGCCGACGGCGGAGAACTCGGGATCACCCTGGTTCGACCCTGCTGCGTACACCTCGACGACCTCGTGTCCGACGACCCATCGAACGATATCGAAATCGTGCACACTGCAGTCTCGGAAGATGCCACCGGAGGTGGCGATGTACGACATCGGCGGGGGAGCAGGATCGAGGGTGGTCGAGCGGACGGTATGTAGTCGGCCTAGATCGCCCGAGACAACGGCGGCCTTGGCTGCGACGAAGGCGGGATCGAATCGCCGGTTGTACCCGATCTGAACCGGCACGGAGCAGCCCGAGATTCGTTGCACCACAGCGAGACTTTCGGCCGCGGTGAAGGCAATGGGCTTTTCGCAGAACACCGGTATCCCGGCATCGACACACGCCAGAACCAGCCCCGCGTGCGCGGACGTTGCGGCGGCGACGACAACTCCATCGACCCCCGACGCGATCATCTCCGCGGCGGACGAGACCGCTGTGGCACCGGATTTCTGCGCCACCGAGTCGGTCACTTCCTGACGCTCGTCCGTGACGACGAGGCCGTCTACGCCGTCGAGTGTGCTGAGCGTGTCGACGTGGAACGCGCCGATGCGTCCGAGTCCGATGACGCCGATCCGCGATCCCATCAGTCCTGCCCTCCGATGATCGTTTGATCCCAGTCGATGACGGAACCGGTGACTACTCCACTGCGCGAGGAGAGCAGGAGAACGACGAAGTCGGCAATCTCGTCGACTTGGCCGAGCTTGCCCATGGGGACTCTGTTGTTCGCGGTGGCGGCCCAGTCGTCGTCACCACCGTGGAAGCGCTTCTGTATCTCGGTCTCGCCCTCGGTCTCGGTCCAGCCGATGTTCAGCCCGTTGATGCGGATGCGATCCCACCGGTGCGCGTAGGCCGCGTTCTTCGTCAGACCGGCCAGTCCGGCTTTGGCCGCGACGTAGGGGGCGAGAAAGGACTGGCCGCCGTGCTCGGCAATCGAGATGACGTTGACGATGGTCCCGGCTGCACTGCGCGAGAGCATGTTCTGCACTGCTGCTTGCATCGTGAAGAAGGGGCCGCGCAGATTGACGCCGATGTGGTGATCGAACAACTCCGGAGTGGTGTCCAGCAGTGTGCCCCGCGTGGTGAGCCCGGCTGCATTGCACAGAGCGTCTATTCGTCCGAACCTGTCCACCGTGCGCTCGACCGACCCGCGAGCGGAGTCGGGGTCCGACACGTCGGCCTCGATGAAATGTGTGGAGTGTCCGGCGGCGTTCAACTCGTCCTGCAAGGCCGAACCGACGTCGACGCGTCGGCCGGTGAAGGCGACTGCAGCACCCTCTCGCGCAGCAGCTCGAACAACGCCCGCACCGACGCCCTGGGTTCCGCCACTGACGAGAACGACGGAGTTCTCGAGCAGGGGTGCGCCGGACAGGTAGGAATTCATGCGTTCAGTGTTGCGGCCGATGAGGTTACGATCAACAGTCAAAACCCCTCAAAAAGGCATCACGAAACGAGGTCGGTGTGAGGCATCGATTCAAGGTCCGCGAGATTGCGCAGCAGGCCGGTCTGAGCGAAGCCACGGTCGATCGTGTTCTGCACGACAGGCCGGGGGTGCGGCAGGACACCAGAGCCGAAGTGCAGCAGGCGATCACAGACCTGGACAAGCAGCGATCGCAACTTCGACTCAACGGTCGCAAGTTTCTGTTCGACGTCGTGATGCAGACGCCGCCACGATTCTCGGCCGAGTTCCGTACCGCGATCGAGGCCGAACTGCCGATGCTCTCGCCTGCGCTCGTCCGATGCAGATTCCACTTTCGAGATACCGAATCGGTACCTGCCATGGTCGAGACCCTCGGAAAGCTCGCCGCCCGCGGCACCCATGGAGTCATCCTCAAAGCCCCGGACGATCCCGACGTCGCTCAGGCGATCGACGCCGTGGTCGGCACCGGCGTGCCGGTGGTGACTTACGTGACCGACGTATCGGCCTCGGACCGCCTCGGGTACGTAGGCATCGACAATCGCGCGGCGGGTGCCACTGCCGCGTTTCTGGTCGATCAGTGGCTCGGGGACGTGGACCGAGAGGTGCTGATAACGCTCAGCAGCAACACCTTTCGTGGCGAAGAAGAACGCGAAATGGGATTTCGGGCAACTCTGCGCACCCTTGCGGCAGAGCGGGGTGCGGGATTCGGGCGCACCGTCGTCGAGCTCGCCGGTACCGACGGTCTGGACGCGACGGTCGAGTCTCTCGTCGTGGACGCCCTCGGCCGGCATCCGGCGATCGAGGCCGTCTATTCGATCGGGGGCGGGAACACAGCGATCGTCAGGGCGTTCGAGGCAGCAGGGCGCCGGTGTCGGGTGTTCATCGGCCACGACCTCGACGAGGACAATCGGGTGCTGCTGCGGTCCGGTGCGGTGTCCGCAGTTCTGCATCACGAACTGCGCGCCGACGCACGGTTGGCCTGCCGGATGATCATGCAGGCGAGGGGCGCACTGGACGGCGTGGTCAACGAGGCCTCGCGGATCCATGTCCTGACCCGCTACAACAACGGGTGACCGGTCGAGACCGGAGAGGGCCCGAGAAGTTCGGTCGTGAGTCGAGAGGGTCAGATGCTGTGGCGCCGGCTCTGAGCCTCGAGCAGTGTCGTCAACTCGGCCGCAGGCATTGCGGCGTCGACGGCGCGCGCGAGAAGTTCGGCCTGGGTCTCGCCCGCCAGGCCGGTCGTCGGTCGGTCGCGATCGAGGTTGGTGGGGAATGCGTATCCCTCGGCCGACGCCGCAATGACGTTCTCGACGGAAGCGGCGCTGCTGCTCGACGCCATCCGAAGCAGAGACGGATAGATGGCCTCGACAACGGCCTTGCGGTCGACGGTGTCGATCGCCCGACCGAATGGCGACGACACCTGCAACAAATTCGCTATCCGGCGGATGCCATTCGTGGTGTTGTGTCCGGCAGCATGGAACAGTGCCGGATTGAAGAAGACGGCGTCGCCGACCCGAAGGGGTAGTTGAATGTAGTTCTGCGCGAAGTACTCCCGGAACTCGGGCAAATTGAATGCGATGTAACCCGGTTCGTACCGCTGTGAGAACGGTAAGTACATGGTCGGCCCGCTCTCGAGCGGCATGTCGCAGTGTGCGACGGCTCCCTGCAGAGTCAGGGCAGGCGACAGTCGGTGTACGTGTGCCGGGAATGCAGCGGCGGTGTCGATGGACATGAATCCCAGGTGGTAATCACGGTGAGGATTCTGGGCTCGACCGCCCGGGTTGACGACGTTGATCGAGGACGTCACCTGATACATCGGTCCCAACCACGCGTGCGACACCAATGCGAGCACATCGTTGGCGTAGTACTTCGTGAACACCTCGGGCCGATCGACGGCCAGCTTCTGCAACGCAGACCAGACGCGATCGTTGGCACCGGGCTCCGCGAAGTGATCGCCCGAATTCGTCCCTGCCGCGTGCTGACCGGCGATGGTGTCCATGAAGTAGTCGGTGGCCTCACGGACACCGTGGTCTTCGGTGAAGGCGCCCTCGAACACGACGATGCCGGGCCCGGTGAGCAGAGCCTGGGCGAGCTCGTTCTGCACCGCCTCGCGTGTCGGGACATCGAGGCCCTCGACCGAGCGGGCGTCGTAGATCAGAACGTTCTCGCGCACGCTCGCTGCATGCGGATAGTTCGCGAGGTCGACCTGCTCCGATACCGATTCACGGAATCGATCGATGTCGCAGTCGTCTTCTCCGAGCCGTCCGGTCCGGGTTGTGCTGGTGCCGGTGGTCATGGTGAAAGTCCTCTCGATGGCCAGGTGCAGAGTCCGAACTCGAGCCTGATCCCTTTCGACCTGCGAATCAACCCCCTGATTCCATCAGAAACACCTCATCTCGCTCGAGCGACGAGATCGAATCCCGCGGGGGCCGGCACTCTGATACGACGCGAAAGCCCCCATGCAGACTGTCTGCATGGGGGCCACTGTGGTTCCCGATGGGAACCGACGATCAGCGTGCGAAGAGCAACGCGCGCTTGACTTCCTGAATCGCCTTGGTCACCTGGATACCGCGGGGGCATGCGTCGGTGCAGTTGAAGGTGGTGCGGCAACGCCACACACCCTCGACGTCGTTGAGGATGTCCAGACGTTCGGTTGCGCCCTCGTCACGGCTGTCGAAGATGAACCGGTGTGCATTCACGATCGCAGCGGGGCCGAAGTAGCTGCCGTCGCTCCAGAACACGGGGCACGAGGTCGTGCAGCACGCGCACAGGATGCACTTGGTGGTGTCGTCGAACCGGGCGCGGTCCGCGGCGGATTGAATCCGCTCACGGGTCGGCTCGTTGCCGGTCGTCATCAGGAACGGCTTCACGGCGCGGAACGCGTCGAAGAAGGGTTCCATGTCGACGATGAGGTCCTTCTCCACCGGCAGACCCTTGATGGGCTCGATGGTGATGTTGAGCGTCTTCGACGAGTCCTTGGGGAGCATGTCGCGCATCAGCACCTTGCAGGCGAGACGGTTGACGCCGTTGATGCGCATTGCGTCGCTGCCGCAGACGCCGTGCGCGCACGAACGTCGGAACGTCAGGGTGCCGTCGAGGTAGCCCTTCACGTACAGGAGCAGGTTCAGCAGACGATCGGTGGTCAGGGTCGGGACCTGGAAGGTGTCCCATCGCTGTCCCTCGCCGCTCTCGGGGTTGAAGCGCGCGATCTTGAGGTTGACCATCACCGCGCCTTCGGGGACGGGCGGCAGATCCTTCTTGTCCGACTTCTTGTCCAGTGTGGGTGCGCTCATGTCAGTACTTCCGCTCCATCGGCTCGTAGCGTGTTTGGATTACCGGCTTGTAATCCAAGCGGATCTCGGTGAGCAGACCTTCGCCCTCTTTGTAGGCCATGGTGTGCTTCATGTACTCGGCATCGTTGCGCTCGGGGTAGTCCTCGCGCGCGTGTCCGCCGCGAGATTCCTTCCGGTTGAGTGCACCGACGACCGTGACCTCCGCCATTTCGAGCAGGAAGCCGAGTTCGATGGCTTCGAGCAGGTCGCTGTTGTAGCGCTTGCCCTTGTCCTCGACGGTGATCTTGTTGTACCGCTCCTTCAGTGACCGCACATCCTTGAGCGCCGTCTCGAGGCGCTCCTCCGTACGGAACACCGACGCATTGTTGTCCATGGACTGTTGCATCTCGGTGCGGATGTCGGCCGCGCGCTCGTGACCGTGGTCGGACAGGATCAGCTCGAGCCAGTCCTGGACCATCTTCGCCGGCTCCTCGGGGAGCGGGGTGAAGTCCACGGAGTTGGCGTACTCGGCCGCAGCGATGCCGGCACGACGCCCGAAGACGTTGATGTCGAGCAGCGAGTTGGTGCCGAGACGGTTGGCTCCGTGTACCGACACACAGGCACATTCGCCCGCGGCGTACAGACCGGGCACGATGTCGGTGTTGTTGCGCAACACCTCACCGTGAATCTTGGTGGGGATACCACCCATCACGTAGTGGCACGTCGGGTACACCGGTACCGGTTCCTTCACGGGGTCCACGCCGAGGTAAGTGCGCGAGAACTCCATGATGTCGGGGAGCTTCTCATTGAGAACTTCCTCGGGGATGTGTGTGACGTCGATGTAGACGTAATCCTTGTTGGGTCCGCCGCCGCGACCCTCGAGCACCTCGAGCACCATCGAGCGCGCGACGATGTCGCGTGGCGCGAGGTCCTTGATGGTGGGGGCGTAACGCTCCATGAAGCGCTCGCCTTCCTCGTTGCGAAGAATGCCACCCTCGCCGCGGACCGCCTCGGAGATGAGGATGCCGAGCCCGGCCAGACCGGTCGGGTGGAACTGGTGGAACTCCATGTCCTCCAAGGGAAGACCCTTGCGGAACACGATGCTCATGCCGTCGCCGGTGAGCGTGTGCGCGTTCGAGGTCGTCTTGTAGATGCGGCCCGATCCGCCGGTGGCGAAGACGATCGACTTCGCGTGGAAGATGTGCAGCTCGCCGGTGGAGAGCTCGTAGGCGATGATGCCCGTTGCGACGGGGCCGTCGTCGGTTTCGGTCAGGCACAGATCCAGTGCATAGAACTCGTTGTAGAACTCGACGTCGTGCTTGACGCAGTTCTGGTAGAGCGTCTGCAGAATCATGTGGCCGGTGCGGTCGGCTGCGTAGCACGCACGGCGAACCGGTGCTTTGCCGTGGTCGCGGGTGTGGCCTCCGAACCGTCGCTGATCGATCTTGCCCTCGGGCGTCCGGTTGAACGGAAGACCCATCTTCTCGAGGTCGAGAACGGCGTCGATTGCTTCCTTCGCCATGATCTCCACGGCGTCCTGGTCGGCGAGGTAGTCGCCGCCCTTGACGGTGTCGAACGTGTGCCACTCCCAGTTGTCTTCCTCCACGTTCGCCAGCGCGGCGCACATGCCGCCCTGGGCTGCACCGGTGTGCGAACGAGTGGGGTAGAGCTTGGTCAGTACGGCGGTGCGAGCGCGGGGTCCGGCTTCGATCGCAGCACGCATACCGGCACCGCCTGCGCCGACGATCAGTACGTCGTAACGATGTTCCTGCATGTAAGCGTCAGTGTCCTTAGCTCGCCGAGATGTTGGGATCGAACGTGAAGATGACGTAGGTGCCGACGCCCATGATGAGGATCATCGACAGCACCAGCAGCGTGGTCAGCCAGAATCGCGTCGTGTCCTTGCGGGAGTAGTCCGCGATGATTGTGCGCAGGCCGTTACCGCCGTGCAGCTGAGCGAGCCACAGCATCGTCAGGTCCCAGAACTGCCAGAACGGACTGGCCCAACGACCGGCGACGAAGGCGAAGTTGATGCGGTGCACGCCGTCGTCGAGCATCAGCATGATGAACATGTGTCCCAGCACGAGCACGACGAGTGCCAGACCGGAGAAGCGCATGAACAGCCACGCGTAGAGTTCGAAGTTGCCCTTGCTCTGCCGGCGCGGTGAACGCGGGTTGGCCAAGCTGGCCGGACGGTCGTAGTTCGTACCGAGTGACTTGGCCTCGGGGCCGTGTGTCGTGGACATCAGTTGCTACCTGCCGTGAACATGTTGTAGAAGATTCGTCCCGCGCCCGGGATCATGACGACGAGCCAGACGACTCCGATGACCCACAGCATCGGCTTCTGGTACTGCGGTCCCTTGCCCCAGAAATCGATCAGCATGACGCGGATGCCGTTCAACGCGTGGTACAGAACAGCCGCGACGAGGCCGAGTTCCATCAGGCCGACGAGCGGAGTCTTGTAGGTCTCGATGATGGCGTCATACGTCTCGGGGTTGACCCGGACCATTGCCGTGTCGAGGACGTGGACGAACAAAAAGAAGAAGACCAACACGCCTGTGATTCGATGAAGAACCCAGGACCACATGCCCGGATCCCCGCGGTACAGCGACCGCTTGTGCTCCTTGACCGGAGCGACTTCCGTTGTGCTACTCATCGAGTGCAATGCCTCCAACGTCGTTGGTGGACGCGTCGAGCCCCGGTAGCCGGTCTTGCCTGGCTCGATTTGTCGCGATTCGGCCCTAGTGCTGGTTGTACTAGCCGCTTACTCGAAACTGTAAACCCATTCGAAACACGGAACTAATTCGACTCGAGCTTCGTACGGTGCCGAAATTCGGTGTTAGGTTTGCCTTCCCAATTCGTAATCGAAGTTCGGGGCAGATTTCTGCATCAATTCAGACGGCGTGATTGGATGGGGAACCATGGACGGAATCGACTGGAATACGTTGCGCGACAATGCTCATGAGGCGATGCGACATGCCTACGCCCCGTACTCGAACTTTCCGGTCGGTGCGGCCGCTCTGGTGGACGACAATCGAATAGTGACCGGGTGCAATGTGGAAAATGTCTCATACGGTTTGGGGCTCTGCGCCGAATGTGGGTTGGTCTCGAACCTGCACTCGAGCGGCGGCGGCAGGCTCGTGGCGTTCTCCTGCTGCGATTCTCGGCGCGAGATCCTGATGCCGTGCGGGCGATGTCGACAGTTGCTGTTCGAGTTCGGCGGCCCGGATCTGCTCGTCGACACCACCTCGGGACCGCGTCGACTGGCAGAGTTGCTCCCGGATGCATTCGGCCCCGACAACCTCGACGAAGGACGCGTGAACAACCATGCCTGACGCCGTATCGATCATCAGCGCCAAGCGCGACGGCCGCGTTCTCGACGACGAACAGATCGAGTGGGTGATTGCCGAGTTCACGCGCGGAACCGTCGCGCCGGAACAGATGTCGGCACTGGCGATGGCAATTCTGTTGCGGGGATTGTCCCGTCGGGAACTGAGTACGTGGACCAACGCGATGATTGCCTCGGGCACCCGCATGGATTTCTCGGCGCTGCCGCTGCCCACCGTCGACAAGCACTCGACCGGCGGTGTCGGAGACAAGATCACGCTGCCGCTCGCCCCTTTGGTTGCCGCGTGCGGGGCAGCGGTGCCGCAACTGTCGGGTCGAGGACTGGGCCACACCGGCGGGACACTCGACAAGCTCGAGTCCATCCCCGGGTGGCGAGCTGACCTCAGCGGTGAGGAGATGCATCGCATCCTGGCCGATCCGTTCGTGGGTGCGGTCGTCTGCGCCGCCGGTGCAGATCTGGCTCCGGCCGACAAGAAGCTCTATGCACTGCGGGACGTCACCGGAACCGTCGAGTCGATTCCGCTGATCGCCAGCTCGATCATGAGCAAGAAGATCGCCGAGGGCACCGGCGCACTGGTGTTGGACGTGAAGGTCGGCGGCGGCGCGTTCATGAAGAACGTCGACGATGCGCGCGAACTCGCGACCGCGATGGTCGAGCTCGGAACCGATGCGGGTGTGCGCACTCTGGCGGTGCTGACGGCGATGGACACCCCGCTCGGGCTCACCGCAGGCAATGCACTCGAAGTGCAGGAGTCCGTCGAGGTACTCGCCGGAGGCGGCCCCGCCGACATCGTCGAGCTGACGATCACGCTGGCACGCACCATGCTCGCCGCGGCCGGGATCGAGGGCATCGATCCGGCCGACAAGCTCGCCGACGGGTCTGCCATGGACCGGTGGAAAACCATGATCGCCGCGCAGGGCGGGGATCCCGACGCCGCGCTGCCCGTCGCCCGGGAGAGCCAGGAATTCACCGCGACGCAGGACGGCATCGTCACCGGGCTGGACGCGATGGGAGTCGGACTCGCGGCGTGGCGGCTGGGGGCAGGCCGAGAACGTCAGGGTGAGCCGGTGCAGAGCGCAGCCGGTGTGCGGCTGCACGCCAAGCCGGGCGATCGGGTGCGGGCCGGGGATCGGCTCGCAACCCTGTACACCGACACCCCCGAGCGTTTCGAGTACGCGCAGCAGGCGCTCGACGGCAGCTGGGAAATCGGTGCCACGGCTGTCGCGCCGAGCCCTCTCGTCATCGACCGCATCGGCCAGTAGCAGTTTCGGTCAGATCAGGTTCCCCGCCTCGGTCAACACGCTGCGCAGAATCTGTTCCATCTCGTCGAACTCCTTCTGGCCGCAGATGAGTGGCGGAGCGAGCTGTACTACCGGATCGCCGCGATCGTCGGCGCGGCAGTACAGCCCTGCGTCGAACAGAGCGGTTGACAGGAACCCGCGGAGGATGCGTTCTGCTTCGGCATCGCTGAACGTTTCCTTCGTGGCTTTGTCCTTGACCAGTTCGATGCCGTAGAAGAACCCTTCACCGCGCACGTCTCCGACGATCGGCAGATCGTGCAGTTTCTCGAGCGTCGTGCGAAACGCCGGTGCCTTGTCTGCGACATGCGCGTTGATTCCCTCGCGCTCGAAGATGTCGAGATTGGCCATGGCGACCGCAGCGGAGACGGGGTGGCCGCCGAAGGTGTAGCCGTGGGCGAAACTGGATGTGCCGTCGTCGAACGGCTCGAACAGTCTGTCGGAGGCGATCATTGCGCCGATCGGGGAGTAGCCCGAGGTCAATCCCTTAGCGCAGGTGATGATGTCGGGAACATAGCCGAAGTCGTTGCACGCGAACATCGATCCGATCCGTCCGAAGGCACAGATCACCTCGTCCGAGACCAAGAGGACGTCGTAGCGGTCGCAGATCTCGCGGACCCGCTCGAAGTATCCGGGCGGGGGCGGGAAGCAACCCCCGGCATTCTGGACCGGCTCGAGGAACACCGCGGCCACCGAGTCGGGGCCCTCGAATTCGATGGCCTCGGCGATGCGATCCGCAGCCCATATTCCGAACGCCTTCGGATCGGTGTCCAGGGGAGCGGGAGCGCGGTAGATGTTGGTGTTCGGGACTCGGAACGCGCCCGGCGTCAACGGCTCGAAAGGCTCTTTGAGCGCAGGGATTCCGGTGATCGCGAGCGCACCCTGTGGGGTGCCGTGATAGGCGATGGCCCGCGAGATCACCTTGTGTTTACCGGGCTTGCCGACCTTCTTGAAGTACTGCTTGGCCAGCTTCCATGCGCTCTCGACGGCCTCGCCGCCACCGGTGGTGAAGAAGACCCGGTTCAGGTCGCCCGGGGCGTAACCGGCGAGGCGCTCGGCAAGTTCGACGGCCGGTTCGGTGACGTACGACCACAGCGGGAAGAAGGCCAATTCCTTGGCCTGCTTGGCCGCGGCCTCGGCCAGTTCTTCGCGGCCGTGCCCCACCTGAACCACGAACAGGCCCGACAGTCCGTCGATGTAACTCTTGCCGTTCGAGTCCCAGATGGTCGAACCTTCACCGCGGGTGATGATCGGGGGCGTGACCCCGGCTCCGTGGCGGGTGAAGTGGCCCCACAGGTGCTTGGCTGCGGAGGCGTCGAGTTCGGCTGTCGTTCGTGTCATCGTGTTCCCCAATTGTATTGCTGTTTGACGAGTTTGAGATAGACCAGGGTTTCGGTACTGGTGACACCGTCCAGGCTGCGGATCTGCTTGTTGAGAATCTGCAGAAGCTGTTCGTCGTCCTCGCACACCACTTCTACGACGACGTCGAACGACCCTGCGGTCAGGACTACGTAGTCGATCGCGTCGATGGCAGACAGCTCCTCGGACAGTGCATAGCTGTCTCCGGTGCACTTGATACCGATCATGGCCTGCCGTTTGAATCCGACCTGTACCGGATCGGTCACCGCGACGATCTGCATGACGCCGGAGTCCGTCAGACGTTGAACGCGTTGGCGGACAGCGGCTTCCGAGAGGCCGACGGCTTTGCCGATCGCGGCGTACGAGCGTCGCCCGTCCTCCTGGAGTTGTTCGATGATCGCCTTGGAGACGTCGTCGAGTGCGATGGGTGGCTGCTCGGGCATGCGTCGATCTTGTCATTGTCGTGGTGGTGAACACAACCCTTCGACGATGAAATGCGTATCAATTGTCGATTCGGACGACAGAATCAGTTGTCGCGAGGCATGAAAAGGAGAGAATCAGTAGATTCGGCGGTACTGTGCAGGTATGGCGAACATTCCTGGTTGTTGGATCGACGGACGCGCGGTGGACGGTAGTGGTCAGCGATATGTCGTCGACGATCCCGCGACGGGGGCGGTCGTGGCCGAGGTCGGGCTGGCCACGGCAGACGACGTCGATTCGGCACTCGCACATGCGCGGTCGGCATGTCCGGAATGGTCCCGCGCAACGCCCGCGCAGCGCAGCGAGGTCCTGACGGAGTTGGCTCGGCTGGTTGACGCCGATGCCGAGAACTTCGCGGCCGAGGAAGTGGCGCAGACCGGCAAGGCCGTGCGACTGGCACAGGAATTCGACGTGCCGGGCAGCATCGACAACATCGAATTCTTCGCCGGAGCCGCACGGCACCTCGACGGCAAGGCCACCGCCGAGTACTCGGGTGAGCACACCTCGTCGATTCGGCGCGACGCCATCGGAGTCGTCGGGTCGATCACCCCGTGGAACTATCCGCTGCAGATGGCGGTGTGGAAGGCAATTCCGGCACTCGCTGCAGGGTGCGCCATCGTGCTCAAGCCCAGCGAACTCACTCCGCTGACCACACTGCGTCTGGCGCGCTTGGCCACAGAGGCAGGAGTTCCCGACGGCGTGTTCAACGTGGTCACCGGAACCGGAGAAGACGCCGGGGTCGCGTTGTCCTCGCACGAGGGCCTGGATCTGATGACCTTCACCGGCTCGACCCCCGTCGGCAGGCGAGTCATGGCGCAGGCCGCCGTCCACGGCACTCGGGTGCAGCTCGAACTGGGCGGCAAGGCCCCGCTGGTTGTCTTCGACGACGCGGATCTCGATGCCGCCATTCACGGTGCCGTCGCCGGATCGTTGATCAACGGGGGCCAGGACTGCACGGCGGCCACCCGCGCCATCGTCGCAGAATCCCTCTACGACGACTTCGTCGCTGGAGTGGCCGAGTTGATGGGACGCGTCGTGGTGGGAGACCCGACCGATCCGGCGACCGACATGGGTTCGTTGATCTCGATCGCACATCGCGATCGTGTCGCGGCCATGGTGAATCGGGCTCGCGACACCGGAGCCAGGATCGTCACCGGAGGCAGCGTTCCGGACGGCCGGGGTGCCTTCTACCCGCCGACATTGGTCGCCGATGTGGGCGAGCAGGACGAAATCTATCGCGACGAGGTGTTCGGCCCGGTGCTCACGGTGTCCAAGCATCACGGTGACGACGATGCAATTCGGCGCGCCAACGACACTGCGTTCGGACTCGCGGCCTCCGCGTGGACCCGAGACGTGTACCGCGCAGGACGAGCGACGCGCGAGATCGCCGCCGGCTGCGTATGGATCAACGATCACATTCCGATCATCAGCGAGATGCCACACGGAGGATTCGGAGCCTCGGGCTTCGGCAAGGACATGTCGAGCTATTCGCTGGACGAGTACCTCACCGTCAAGCACGTCATGACCGACATCACCGGGATCGCCCGAAAGCCTTGGCATCGAACAGTGTTCGCCGCAGCGGGCCCTGACGTTCAGGAGGATGCCTGGTGAACGGAATGTGGGCCACCGAGCCCTCCGAGCGCGGTGTAGCAATGGTGGCGGGTGCCACGCCGGAGTCCTACTGGCTCGACCGTCCCGGACGGCCCGCTCCGCGCAGTAGGCACACCGGCTCTGCGACAGCGGATCTGGTGATAGTCGGCGGCGGATTCACCGGCCTGTGGGCGGCGGTGCACGCGGCCGAAGAGAATCCCGACAGATCGATCGTGTTGCTCGAAGGCGACCGCATCGCGGAAGGGGCGACCGGCCGCAATGGCGGCTTCTGTGCGGCCAGCCTGACGCACGGTCTCGGCAATGGAATTGACCGGTATGCCGACGAACTACCGGACCTGCTGCGGATGGGGACGGAGACGCTCGACGCGATCTGCGCGACCGCGGAGAAGTACGGAATCGACGCCGACATCGAACGCACCGGCGAGCTCGACATCGCGAACTTCGAGTGGCAGGTCGACGATCTGCGCGAGCTCGGCGACGAGGCAGCGCGCCTGTCACAACCGATGGAATATCTCGACGTTGCCGCAGTGCAGTCCCGGATAACCTCGCCGATGGCGCGCGGTGCACTGTTCGACCCCGACGTCGCGATGATCGACCCCGCCAAACTGGCCTGGGGCCTGGCCGACGCGGCCGAGTCTCTCGGCGTACACATTCACGAGAACACCAAGGCACTGTCGATCGACAAGTCCGGCAATGGTATTCGGGTGACGACAGGCTACGGAACCATCGAAGCGGCCAAGGTTCTGCTGGCCACCTCGGCATCGAAGTCGTTGCGGCGCAAACTCCGCCACTGGATCGTGCCGGTGTGGGACTACGTCATCATGACCGAACCGCTGAGTCCCTCGCAGCTCGCCGACATCGGCTGGTCCGGCCGTGAAGGATTGGCAGACTCCGGCAACAGATTCCACTACTTCCGGTTGACGTCGGACAATCGCATCTTGTTCGGCGGGTGGGACGCGCACTACTTCTACGGTAGCGACACCGACCCGCGCCGAACCCAACATCCCGAAGAGTTCGCATTGCTCGCCGAACACCTGCTGCAGATGTTCCCCGGCCTCGAAGGAATCCGCGCCACCCATGCCTGGGGCGGATCGATCGACACCTGCTCGCGGTTCAGTGCGTTCTGGGATCTCGGTATGAACGGACGGGTGGCGACGGTGGCCGGGTTCACCGGGCTCGGCGTCGGCGCGTCCCACTTCGGAGCCCGCACCGCTCTCGACCTACTCGACGGCAAGGACACCGAACGAACGCGACTGAAGATGGTGCGCAGCATGCCGCTGCCGTTTCCGCCCGAGCCGATCAGATCCATCGGCATCAACATCACCCGCGCAGAATTCGCCCGAGCCGACCGCAACGGCGGAAAGCGCGGCCTGTGGCTCAAGGGAATGGACGCGCTGGGTCTGGGCTTCGACAGCTGAGTGCCTGCGGCAGTGGTGCGGTTGAGTGCTGCCCACGGCACTCGACCGCACCACTGCCTTGGCACTACTCGTGCGGAACGACGACCACGGGCACCGGGGCGGCCCGCAGTATCTTGGCCGCACTCGATCCGAGGAATACCCGCTTGGGGCTTGCCAATCCACTCGATCCGAGGAACAGCACGTCGCCCGGCTTCCAGTCGAGGTTGCCCATGGCCTCGTCCAACGAAGACCCGTCGGCGACGATCGACTGCAAGCCGTCGATGTCGGGGAGAGTGCGGGCCGCATGCTCGAGATTCTCCTGCGCGGCGGCGACCTGTCGTCGACGCGTGTCGAGGGAGGTCTCGTCGCTCGGTGCTCCGGTCGGTTCGAGAGACACCAGCGACACCAACCGGACCGGCACGTGTGCGGCGCTGGCAAGAGCGATCGCGAACGGCAACGGATTCGGGGCCGATGCCCGGGTGGGGACAGCGACGGTGAGGTCGGTGATCGGAGCGTCGGAGAGCCGGTAGCCCCGAGGTGCGAGTGCCAGCGGCACTTCGGAGGCGTGCAGAAGCTGACCGGCAACCGACCCGATCGAATGCCGATTCAGCAGACCGTCGCCCGCGCCGCCGACGACGATCATGTCGGCATCGGTCTGTACCGCGAAGTCGATGAGGGCCCGGGCGAAAGACTCGTGCGAGAGCACATGGGTGGTAACCGCGATGTCCGACGGGACCTGGGCAGCGGCGTCGTCCACCCAACCCTTCGCTTTCGCCTCCAGCACTTTTCGGTACGGGCCGCTGCCTTCCATGACCGGTTCGTCCACGGACACGACCAGCACGATGTCGATTGAGGCGTCGAGGGCACGAGCGAGGGCGATGGCCAGGGCTACGCCGTCGTCGCCGCTGGGAGTGGCGAGGTAGCCGACGGTGATCTTCATGAGTTTCGGTCCTTCTCTTCTAGTAAGTGTCCGGAACCTTGACTTCGGTGGACGCGGTGAGTGTCTTGCCCTGGAAGAAGTCCTTGTTGCCCACGAAGCACAGCAGCATCAGCGGGATTCCGAGTACCAGCATGCCGACGCCGAGGACGAACACTCCGCCGATCGGACCGTAGACGGTGTAACCGTAGTCGGGCTTGATCATGTCGATTGCGCTCTGCACGAACGCCCACGTCATCGACAGTCCACCGAGTAACGGAAAGATGCCGCGCATGAACAGGTTTCGGACGGACGTCAGCAGCGTGCGGCGGAAGTACCAGGTGCACGCATACGCGGTGATGCCGTAGTAGAACGCGACCGCGAGCCCGAGCGACGCCACCGAATCCTGCAGCGCGTTGGCGCTGACGAAGGTGAGCACCAGGTAGAACAGCAGGGCCGCGGCCCCCATCACGAGCGTGCCGAAGCCGGGGGTCATGTACTTGGGGTGCACGCTGGCGAACCGCTTCGGAATAGCCTCGTACACAGCCATCGACAGGGTTCCTCGGGCCGTGGGCAGAATGGTCGTCTGAGTAGAGGACAGTGCCGAGATCGAGACGGTCAGCAACAGCAAGGACGCCACGATCGAGCCGGCGACGGGATCTCCGAGAATGGTGAGCACGTCGTCGACGTTGTCCGGATTGTTCAGGCCGATGCCGGTATCGCCGAAGCCGGCGAACGACTGCACGGCGTATCCGACGAGAACGTACGTGGCGACGAGGATCAGCGTGGTGATCACCGCGGCGCGTCCCGGCGTCTTCTCCGAATCCTTCGTTTCCTCGCCGACGGCCAGGCAGGCGTCCCATCCCCAGTAGATGAAGATGCACAGGATGATGGCCTGGGCCGCGTCGGACATCGTCACCCCGGTGGGAACCAACCAACTCCACTGGGGCGTGATGGCCTGAGGTCCGGCGGTGCCGGTCCCCACCTTGACCAGAGCCGTCACCGACACTCCGATGAGGACACCGAACTGCACGACCAGCAGCACGTTCTGCATGCGTTCGCTGATCAGGATGCCGCGAAAACTGACGTAGGTCATCGAGACGATGAAGAACGAACCGAGTGCGACCTTGGCCGCAGTCGACTCCGCCAAGTCCGACAGGCCGAGGAACTCGAACAGATAGATGGCAGCGATCTCGGCAACGTTGGCGAGCACAATGATCGCCGAGACTGCCAGCCCCCATCCCGCCATCCAGCCGACCCACGGGCCGAACGCCTTGGTGCCCCAGGTGAACGACGTTCCGCAGTCCGGGGTGTCGCGTCCCAGTTCTCGGTAGGCGAAGGCCGTGAGCAGCATCGGGACGAAAGCGATGAGGAACATCGACGGTGCTTTGTCGCCGACCGCCAGAACGACGTAGCCGAGGGTGGCGGCCAGACTGTATGCCGGTGCCACCGCCGACAGTCCGATGACGATGTTGCCGACCAACCCGAGAGCGCCGGTGTTGAGTCCCTTACCCGGAATGGTGTTCGGCGGTTCCGCAATCGACATAGGTCTCTCCGAGGTTCGAGTCGACCGAGGACGTCGGAAGGAGACCCGACAGAATCGGTCGCGTGTGTTGGATGAACACTACGATTTCCGTCGCCGATTCGCTGTGTATCGACGGAATTGTTTTCATCGGAGTAACAATGCAACGAAATAGGTCGCAGAAGTAGCAGGGTTCACCGGAATCCGCGGACTCGCCGAGGGGCTCCGGCGGACGCGCGGACGCACGGGCTGCGCGCTACCGTCGACACATGAGCACCACGGAGAACACACAGTCTTCGATCGGTGGCAGTGCGCCACTCGATCTCGCGTCGATCAGGACAGCTCCGAAGGCGTTGCTGCACGATCACCTCGATGGCGGACTTCGACCGCAGACCGTGCTGGAACTGGCCGACGAGTGTGGCTACGACGGACTCCCCGCCACCGACGGCGCCGCATTGGGCGAATGGTTCCGTGAGTCCGCCGACAGCGGCTCGCTCGTGCGCTACCTCGAGACGTTCGCGCACACGGTGGCCGTGATGCAGACTCCCGAGGGACTGTTTCGAGTAGCGCGCGAATGCGCCGAGGATCTTGCCGATGACGGCGTCGTCTATGCCGAGGTGCGCTTCGCCCCGGAGCAGCATCTCGAACGCGGGCTGACCCTCGACGAGGTCGTCACCCACACGCTCGCAGGTTTCGAGGCGGGAATCTCCGCAGCCAAGGTGCGAGGCAAGAACATCACGATCGGCACCCTGCTCACCGCGATGCGACATGCGGCTCGGTCGCGGGAGATCGCCGAGCTGACGGTTCGATTCCGCGATCGCGGTGTCGTCGGCTTCGACATCGCCGGTGCCGAAGCGGGCTTCCCTCCCAGCCGCCACCTCGATGCCTTCGAGTACATGCGAGCAAGCAACGCGCACTTCACCATTCACGCGGGCGAAGCGTTCGGTCTGCCGTCGATTCAGGAAGCAGTGGCGTTCTGCGGGACCGACAGGCTCGGTCACGGAGTTCGGATCACCGACGACATCACCCGCGAGGCCGACGGCTCGCCTACGCTCGGTTTGCTGGCCGCATACGTGCGTGACACCCGAATGCCGCTCGAACTCTGCCCGAGCTCCAACGTGCAGACCGGCGCGGTCGAGTCCTTGGCGACACACCCGTTCGATCTGCTTGCACGCCTACGCTTTCGGGTCACCGTGAATACGGACAACCGGTTGATGAGTGACACGTCCATGAGTCGCGAGATGGTCAAGCTCGTCGAGACGTTCGGCTACGGTTGGAGCGATCTGGAGCGGTTCACCATCAATGCGATGAAGTCCGCGTTTCTACCGTTCGACGAGCGACTGGCGCTGATCGACGACGTCATCAAACCCGGTTATGCGGTCCTGATCGGCTGATCCTGCGTGCGAGGCCGGGCACTACTTCTTGCGGAGCCGGCCCTCGAACTCGCGCTCGAGAGCGCGCCATGCTTCGGCCTCGACGGCGAACGGCGCGCTCGGAGCGAGCCGATCGGGGCTCGGTTCGAGTGTGTACGAGACGTACCAGCCCAACGGCGTGGACGTGGGGAGCGCCTCCTCGACGGAGTTGTCACCGGCGAACTCGGCTGCATCGGTGAACAATTCGACGGCCAGATCCAGCTGATCGGCATCGACGGCAGTCGGGCCCTCGGCGAGATCGTCGGCAAGGCCGGGAAGCACGTACACGTTGTCGTCGGTGATTTCGATGTCGAGCGAGCCGTCGATAGCGGCAGTCTGAATGTCGGAGTACGTGCTGACCTGCGCCAGATCGTGGTCGTGATCATCGGCCAGGTACCGGGCGAGCGAGCGCTCGGAGCCGAACACACTGATCGCACCGCCGCGGCCGAGGAACACCGGTTTGTCGCCGAGATAGCAACGCAGGGTGTACAGCGTGTCGTCCGAGGTGATGATGCGAATCGGATCGATCCCGACAGTGGTCCAGAACGTCTCCTCGGCGGCCGCCGCGGCGATCGGATCACGATCGACATCCTCGGCGTCGGAATTGTCGTCTTCGTCTTCGTCTTCGTCGTCGGAATCGGAGTCGATGTCGTCCGTGGCGTCATCGGCGTCCACGGCATTCTCCGCCGCGGCTGTGATCTCGGCTTCTGCTACGGCAACGGCAGCAGAGTCGACGTCGGGGGAGGTGACGATGGAGTCGACCGCGTCCAGCACGTCGTCCCAGTGTTTGGCAACCGCCGCTCCGATGCGATCCCACAATTCGGCTCCCTCGCGGCCGAGGAAGTTCTCGACGCCTCCGCCGACTGCCCCCACGAACGGATTGGTTCCGAAAAAGCTTGTGACGGGGCGCAATTCGCACACATCGCCGATGGAGGCGACGATGTCGAAGGTTGCCTGCAGTTCGGCGAGGACGTCGGCTTCGGGGTCCGAGGCCACCAACTCGGGTACCGACACCAGATCGAAGTGATGCAGATCGTCGGGCTCGAGCTCGTACGCCGCCAGAGCGGAGACCACCGGCCACGACGGATGGTCGGTGAGATCGTTGTCGTCGTCGGATCGGACGAACGCCGCGAGCTCTGCGACGGTCGAGAATCCATACAGATCTTCCTCGTGTCCGAGGAATGCCTCCCACTCGTCGTCGCCTTCTCGCCACTCCGGTGCCCACAGTGTCGAGAAGTCACCGGCGGTGAGACCGAGTTCGATCGGGATGATGTCTCCAGCCATGGCGCGAAGCCTATCTCAGGAGTCTGTGAACGACGCTTGCAGACTTTGCAGGATGCTTTCGCGGTGGTCGAGTGCCCCAGCGGCGGCCTCGGCAGCCACGGAGGTGATCGTCGACGCGAGTACACGAGCGGTCACCGATCCGAGGTTCTCGGCGAGTTCGAGTTCGACCATGGCACCGGATCCATCGGCGACGACGGTCACCAGGTTGTCCGGAGAGGTGACTCGAAACCTGATGCGGTCCAGTCGCTCGTGAGTCTCGCGCAGGGTGTCCAGCCGGTGCCTGGCCCCGCCGACCAGAGCGTCGAGTTCGGTGGAGTGCGTGTGGGTCATGCCTGCCTCAGCCAACTCGCGGGTGCGACGTCCTCGGCCAGGTGCTCGTTCGCAGCGGCAGCCACTCGGGCGCTCGTGGGTAGTCCGAGGCGGTCGAGTACGTCGGCAGGAACTCCGTCCTCGGCCAGCAGGATACGACGCTGGGCGCGGGCTGCGGCGCTCGCTCGCTCGCATTGCTGCAGAATCGTCGTTGCCAATGCGCCTCCGCCGTAACGCAGTTCGCGCTCGTCGATGGCAACTGCGATCGGTAGCCCGTGTTCGGTGGAGCGCACTGTCACCGATCCCGATCTGGTGCCCGATACCGCGCTGAGGACGGTGAGGGTGGAGTCGGTCATCGTCTGGCCCTTCATTCGATCGGCTCTCATTCGGTCGGACGGTAGAAGCCCTTGAAGCCCATACCGCTGTTGGTCGTTCGGATCGGTCCGACCTGCACCGGATCTCCGGCTTCGACCAGCTGGCCGTTGCCGATGACCATGGCCACGTGGCCGTCCCAGACCGCAAGGTCGCCGGGCATCACCTCACCCGGTGCCACGGCCGAGCCGATTCCCTGTTCCTGAGCCAGACGGGGGATCTCGACGCCCTGCTGCGAATACGCCCACTGCGTCAATCCGCTGCAGTCGAGTCCGCTGCCCGGAGTGGTTCCGCCCCACGCGTAGGGCACGCCCTGTTGCGTCAATGCACTACGTACGGCACCGGCGGCCTCGGGGTTCGGTGCGGTGACGATACTGCCGTCGGGCAACCGCACCTCGACACCGCGACCGGCGCTGTCGGTCGACCGGGAAGAATCGGAGCCCGGATCACCCAGATAGTTCAGTGCGCCACCGCCACCGCCACCGCCACCCGGCGCGTCGGCTCCGGTATCAGGGGAGGACAACGACTGCGCGAACGTCTTCGCCAATTTCTCGCCGGCCTCGATCACCTGCGACGTCGCAGGTGAGGTCATGAGATTCGAGGGGGATCCGGGGGCCGGAGCCGGCCCTCCGCCCACGGGCGCGGGCACCGTCGGCGGAGCAGCGAGTGCCCCGACTTTCGCAGTGTGCGCGGCCAATTCGGCGCGAACACGGGCAATCACAACCAGAGCCCGCTCGAGGTGCTCGATGGCTGCCGAGATCAGCATGGTCTGCCCTACCGGTGTAGCGATGATCGGTCCGGCCGAGAGTGCGATGCCCACGAACGACGCCGCGATGGCCTGCAGTTCGAGGAAACCCTGATTGGTATCGCGGCAGGCCTGATCGACGACGGCAGCGATGTCGTCGGCGTGGTCCACGAGGGCGATCGCGGACGAGTGCGCGTTCTCGGCGTACCGAATTGCGGCGTCGGCGGCCTCACCGTTCCAATTCGCGGCGAGCTCGGTGATCGCGACCCTGCCGACTCCCTGCGCTGCCTCGATCGCTGCCGAGGACACACGAAGCACGTCGGCCGGACCCCCGGTGGGAACCGCTCCGTTGCCGAAGGCACCGAGCAGATCGACGATCGGACGGGCCAACAGATCGATCATGGCCGCTACCGCGCGTCCGGCGCGATACCGGCAGCCGAGCCCGCGACGGTTGCGCCGGTGCCGGCATCGGTGAGGGCGTACGACACGGCCGACGCCGTGGCCGCGGAACCGATGCTCGCCACTGCCCCGGCCAAGCGCACCACGGCGTCGGTGTGCGCCAGGTGGGTACCGGCGGCAGCACCGAGAAATTCCTGTCCGATCAGGCCGAATACCGGTGCGAGCACAGCGGGCCCGCAGGCAGCAGCGGCGGCACCCGCTGCGGCGATCTGTTGGGCCATGGTCGACGCCACCGCACCGTATGCGAGGACCCCCTCGGTATCGACGACGAGTTCGGCCATCAGTGCCCCCTGAGAAAGCAATCGATTCGTAAGCCGCCGAGTGCGACGCCCAACTGGTTCGACGCGGATGCCCGCCATTCGGTTCCCGTGACTTGCCGTTCGCGTCCGACCCCCGAAGTCCTATCCTGGACGGCATGGAAACACACGTGGTCGACCACCCACTGGCCGCAGCTCTGCTCACCACGATGCGGGATGAGCGCAGCGACAACGCCACGTTCCGGACGGCTCTTCGTCAACTCACCCACATGCTGGTCTACGAGGCCACCCGAGACGCCGCCATCGACACCTTCGAAGTGCGTACCCCCGTCGCCGTGACCGAAGGAACCAGGCTGGCTCGACCGCCGTTGCTCGTACCGGTACTGCGTGCAGGTCTCGGCATGGTCGAGAAGGCCAGCAGCCTCATCCCGCAGTCCCGCGTCGGTTTCGTGGGGATGGCCCGGGACGAGGAGACCCACCAGCCCGTTCCTTACATGGAGTCCTTGCCCGACGACCTGTCGCAGACGCCGGTGTACGTGCTCGATCCCATGCTGGCCACCGGCGGTTCCATGGTGCACACGATCGAACTGCTCGTCGGTCGCGGTGCGGCGGAGGTAACGGCCATCTGCGTCGTGGCCGCTCCCGAAGGTGTTGCCGCGCTCGAAGCCTCGGGCCTGCCGGTGCGATTGGTGGCGGCGAGCATCGACGACGGCCTGAACGAGAATGCGTTCATCGTCCCCGGCCTCGGTGACGCCGGCGATCGTCAGTTCGGTCCGCGCTGACCTCCGCTACCGCCGCCCGCTTGGTGCTCGGGGTCTCCTGGCCCTCGAATGCATCGCCGACGCCAACGGACGTTCCGCAAGCTCCACTCCTGATGCCATCTCCACAGCTGCGGGTACTCGATATCGACACCGAGCAGATCGAGTTCCACGAATTGGTCGGGCGCAGGCTCGGTTTCCGTGCGCTGGGTGCCTCGACCGATCGCTACTGCACCGGGCGAACGGCCTTCCGGGCCGACGGTCCACCGCGCTACGTTCCGTGCCCCGGCCGGGAGCGGGCTGTCGGGTCGGGGCAGTGCGAGACGTGCGCCGGTAAGGACAGCTTCAGGTTCGTGCACACCGTGCATCGCAGCGGTTTCGTCTCGCGTGATCTGGAAAAGCATGTCATGCAGCCACATTGGCTCTATCTAGCTGCTTTCGCCAACGGAGCGTTCAAGATCGGCACGGCTGCCGACACGCGCAAGTGGGGCCGGCTCGCCGAGCAGGGTGCCATCAGTGCGCGGTACGTCGCCCACGCCGACGATGGGAAAGCCGTTCGGGTGGCCGAGGATCTCGTGACCGAGTCGATGGGGCTTCGGCAAGCAGTGCGATCCGCGGCGAAAGCGGCCTCGCTGTGTCTTCCGATCGACGTCGAGAAGCTCGACGCCGCCACCGCCCGCCGCGCAGCACAGGTCCGCGAGATGTTGACCGGCGCGGGCATCGCAGGGTGCACCCCGATCGACGACCGGTGGACGCCTCCTGTTGGGCGTGAAGCGTTGAGCGAGAACGTCAGTCGCGTCGCCTACCCCGCGGATGTCGCGACCGGGTCTCACGGACTCGCGATCAGGACATGCGTCGGGCAGGCGGTGATCGCCACCGTGGACGACGACACCTACGTCGTGGATCTGGCAGCACTCAAGGGTCGGCGAATAGAACTCGGTGCCTTCACCTCTGACCTGCCCGCGGTGCAATCGGCGCTGTTTTGACTCCTGGCGTCCGCCGCGTCTAGAGCTGCTGGGCGAAGGTTGTCAGCTCGGCCAGCAGCTCGCCCGCCGTCGCCCGCGCTCTCGTCAGGTCGTCTCGGTTGTCGACCTGCTCGACAACTTCGAGATAGGCCTTGAGTTTGGGTTCGGTACCGGACGGCCGCACGATCACCCGTAGCCCCGATCCGCCGATCTCGACTGCGTCGGTACGCAATTCGTCGTCGCGGTCGGCGTAGTCCAGTATGGCCACAGGGCGGCCCGCCAGGTGAGTCGGCGGTTCGGTACGCAACCTGCGCATCATGTTCCCGATCTCGGCGAGGTCCTCGACCCGCCGCGACACCTGTGAACCCAGGTGCACACCGAACTCGACCGCGAGGTCGTCGAGTACGTCGAGGAGCGTGCGGCGGTCCAGTTTCAGTCCGGCGGCCAGATCCGCGAGCACCACCGCCGCCGAGATGCCGTCCTTGTCGCGTACCACATTCGGATCGACGCAGTGCCCGATTGCTTCCTCGTATGCGTACACGAGGCCGTCGCCGGCGCGGACCAACCACTTGAAACCGGTCAGGGTGCGGGCATAGCGGGCACCACGCGCCGGAGCGAGCGCGGAGAGCAGCTGCGACGAGACGATGGTGTTGGCCACCAACGGGTCGGCCGTCGAATCGCTCAGCAGATAGTTCGCGAGCAGGGCTCCGGTCTGGTCCCCGGTCAGCATTCGCCAACCGTCCGGCCCCGGAACTCCGACTGCACAACGATCGGCATCGGGGTCGAGGGCGATCGCGATATCGGCATCGATCTCGGCCGCGAGAGCCAGCACCGCATCGGCAGCGCCCGGCTCCTCGGGGTTGGGGAACGTGACGGTGGGGAACGTGGGGTCGGGCTCGAATTGTTCCTCGACCACCTGGACGTCGCGGAACCCTGCTCCACGCAGCGCAGCGGTGGCCAGCTCGCCGCCGACGCCGTGCAGTGCCGTGAGGGCGATGCGAATATCTCGGCGCGTCGAACGAGGCAGTGCAACAACCGAATCGAGGTAGCGCGCAGCGATGTCGGTACCGCTGGGTTCGACGATCGAACGGGGAACGTCGACCGCGTCGCCGGTGGCGGCGATCAGCGCCTCGATCTCCGCGTCACTCGGCGGGATCAGTTGCGAGCCGCCGCGGAGGTACACCTTGTAGCCGTTGTCCGCCGCGGGGTTGTGTGACGCTGTGATCTGCACGCCGAGCTCGGCACCGAGGGCCCGTACCGCAAAGGCGACGACGGGAGTCGGGAGTGGTCGAGGCAGCAACACCACCGAGAAGCCCTGAGCGGACAGGGTTTCCGCAGCCGCGAAAGCGAACTGTTCGGAGCCGGTTCTGGCGTCGCGACCGACGACGACGGTCGACCCGCCGAGGCCCTTCTCGATCAACCATGCTGCGATACCGGCGGTGGTCTTCACCACCACCGCCACGTTCATGCCGTTCGGTCCTGCGCGTACCGGTCCTCTCAAGCCCGCCGTGCCGAACGTCAGTGGGCCGCTGAACCGATCGGTGAGCTCGGCATCGGACAGGCCGTGAAGTTCCTCGCGGGTAGCGGGGTCCGGGTCGCCGGCGATCCAGCGCTGTACACGTTCGGCGAGCTCCTCGGTCACAGTCGAGTAACCAATTCGTGCAGCAAGGCACCCATCCGGGCAGCGGAATCCTTACCGGCGGCGAGCACTTCGGTGTGGTTCAGGTGCTCGCCGGTCATTCCGGCCGCAAGATTGGTGACCAGCGAGATGCCGAGGACTCGAGCGCCCTTCGCCCTCGCGGCGATCGTCTCGTGCACCGTCGACATACCCACGAGGTCTGCTCCGAGAGTGCGCAGCATTCGGATCTCGGCAGGCGTCTCGTAGTGGGGACCGGGCAGACCCGCGTAGACGCCGTCTTCGAGCGACGGATCGATCTCGGCTGCAAGAGCGCGGAGTTCAGGGGAGTACGCGTCGACCAGATCCACGAACTCGGCACCGACGAGAGGCGAACGTGCGGTGAGGTTGAGGTGGTCGGAAATCAGGACGGGCTGCCCGACGCTCATGCCTTCGCGGATTCCGCCTGCGGCGTTGGTCAGCACGACGGTCGTCGCGCCTGCGGCGATCGCGGTGCGCACGGGGTGCACGACGCGTCGTAGGTCGTGACCTTCGTAGGCGTGGGTGCGGCCCTGCAGCAGCAGGGTGTGGGTACCACCGACGTCCACCGAGGTGATGGTGCCCGAGTGACCCGAAGCCGACGGCGGCGCGAAACCGGGCAGGTCTGCCATTCGCACGGTCGCGGTGGGGGAGCCGAAGACATCGGCTGCAGCCTGCCAGCCGGAGCCGAGGACGATGGCCACGGAATGGGTGTCGACTCCGGTTGCCGCGGCGAGAGCGTCGGCGGCGGTGCGCGCGGCCCCCTCGGGGTCGGTCACGGGGTCGGTCTCATGTGCGTCGGTGATTGCCACGATGATCAACAGTAGGAGATCGGCGCGATGGATGTGCGACCGATGGAGGTTGCCACCAGCAAGTTACCCCCGAGTAGTATCCGCTGCATGCCCTATCTCGAACGCGACGGCGACGTCCACATCCTGTTCCTCGGTGCCCAGGACGGTGCGAACAATCCGGAGAATCGGTTCCACCCGGACTGGATCGACGCCGTCCACGCGTTGCTCGACGAGGTCGAGGCGGCGACCGGTCCGGCGGCGCTGGTCACCACGTCGGCGGGCAAGTTCTACACCAACGGTCTCGACACCGATTGGCTCTTCGCCAACCTGGACAAGATCACCTGGTACCTCGACCGCGTGCACACGCTCTACACCCGGCTCCTCTCGTTTCCGATGGCTACCGTCGCCGCGGTGCAGGGGCACGCGTTCGGGGCGGGCGCAATGTTCGCCACCTCGCACGACTTCCGCATCCAACGCGTCGATCGCGGTTTCTACTGCTTGCCCGAGGTCAACCTGAACATGCCGTTCACCGTCGGAATGTCCGCACTGATCAACTCCCGGTTGCCCAAACAGACCGCTGTCGACGCGATGACGACCGGACGCCGCTACGGCGGTGCCGACGCGCAGGCCGCGGGAATAGTCGAGTCGACGGCTCCCGAGGAATCGCTGGTCTCCGACGCGGTCGCCAAGGCCGCAGCACTGACCAGCACCCGCGGCGCGAACCTGGCGGGGATCAAGAGTCGTATTCACGTGGATCTGCTGGCCGCGTTGAACACCGCCACCGACGACAGCAACTTCAGCTTCGGAAAGTAGAAGCCCCGTCTCTTTCCGCAACTCGGCACAGCCGTTCCGACTATCGGCCGCGCTAGTGACACACTGTCTCTCGTGATCGACGAATCGAACAGCGCTGCGGTCGGCGAGGCAATGGACCGCGCCCTCGCCACCGCCACGGACGAAGTGGTCGCGCTCTCGCACTCGATTCACGCGGAACCGGAGCTGGCGTTCGAGGAACATCGCAGTGTCGCCAAGATTCTCGACACGCTCCGAGCCCACGATTTCGAGGTCGAGACGGCCGTCGCAGGCATGGACACCGCGTTCACCGCGTCGTTCGGTAGCGGCGACCTGGTGATCGGGATCTGTGCGGAGTACGACGCGCTGCCCGAGATCGGTCATGCGTGCGGGCACAACATCATTGCGGGTTCCGCGGTGGGGGCTGCGCTTGCGCTCGCTCCGGTCGCCGACTCTCTTGGCATCACCGTCCGAGTGCTCGGCACCCCGGCCGAAGAGACCGGCGGAGGCAAGGTGCTGATGCTCGAGCGCGGAGTGTTCGACGGCATCGGCGCGGCGCTGATGGTCCACCCCGGACCCTTCGACATCGTCGGTGCGACCTCGCTGGCTCTGGCCGACGTCGCCGTGAAGTTCACCGGCCGCGCCGCGCACGCGTCGGCCGCTCCCGAGTGGGGAATCAACGCTGGCGATGCGGTCACCATCAGCCAGGTGGCGCTCGGTCTGCTGCGTCAGCATCTGGCGCCCGGTCAGCAGTTCCACGGCATCGTCAGCGACGGCGGGGCGGCGCCGAACATCGTTCCCGGCCATGCCGAGTTGCTCTACTACCTGCGGGCGAACACCACGGAGTCGCTCGAGGCGCTGAGAACCAAGGCGTTCGCGTGTTTCGAGGCCGGGGCACTCGCCACCGGGTGTACTCACGAGATTCGTACGGTGTCACCGACATACGCGGCGTTGACGCCGGATTCGTGGCTGGTTGCGGCTTTTCGTCAGGAGATCGAAGCGTTGGGCCGATCGCCGTTGGCTCCGGATTTGGAAGGATTTCGCCCGTTGGGCAGCACAGACATGGGAAACGTGACGAATGTTCTACCCGGTATCCATCCCGTCGTCGGGCTCGACGCAGGCGGGGCGGTGACGCATCAGCCTGAGTTCGCCGCTGCGTGCGTCACCGAGTCCGCCGACCGAGCATTGCGCGACGGAGCCCTCGGTCTGGCCAGAACTGCTGCGCGTGCTGCAGCCGATCCCAGCACTCGGGCCCGCCTGCTCGACGGCGTGAGTGCCCGATCGGCTGGGCAGCTGTGAACTCTCGTGAGGCCGAGATCGATCGGTGGATCCAGTCGCACACTGCAGATCTGGCACTGTGGCGGCGGCACATTCACGCCAACCCGGAACTCGCTCGACGCGAATTCGGCACCACCGCATTTGTGATCGAACAACTGGAAGCAGCGGGTCTGTCACCCAAGCCCCTCCCCGGCGGAACGGGGTTGATCTGTGACATCGGACCCGACGGTCCTCGTGTCGCGTTGCGGGCAGACATGGACGCCCTGCCGCTGCACGAGAAGACCGGCGCGGCGTATTCGTCGACTGTGCCCGGGGTGTCGCACGCCTGCGGCCACGACGCGCACACCACGGTGTTGCTCGCGACCGGGCTGGCGCTGGCGTCCCTGCCGGACCTGCAGTACGGCGTGCGCCTGATCTTTCAGCCCGCCGAGGAGGTCATGCCCGGGGGTGCGCTCGACGCAGTGGCCGCGGGAGCGCTCGACGGTGTCACCAAGATCTTTGCGCTGCACTGTGATCCGCGGCTCGAGGTCGGTCAGGTCGGCGTACGTGTCGGGGCCATCACCTCCGCCGCCGACACCGTCGAGCTGCGGCTGGACTCACCCGGCGGTCACACGTCGCGGCCGCACCTGACGACGGATCTCGTGTACGCCCTCGGCACGGTCATCACCGGCCTGCCCGGGATGCTCAGCAGGCGCATCGATCCCCGGACCAGCACGGTCATGGTGTGGGGAGCGGTGGTGGCGGGCCAGGCCCCCAACGCCATTCCGCAGACCGGCATGCTGACCGGTACCGTCCGCACCGGCGATCACGAGACCTGGGCCTTGCTCGAACCGTTGGTCCGCGAGATCGTCACCGGATTGCTCGCACCCACCGGGGTGCAATTCGAGTTGCACTACCGACGAGGCGTGCCTCCCGTGGTCAACGACCCAGCGTCCACGCACACCTTCGAGAAGGCGATCGAGCGGGTGGGGCCGACGGCCCTCGCCGATACCGCGCAGTCCGGTGGCGGCGAGGACTTCTCGTGGTACCTGGAAAGGGTGCCGGGGGCGATGGCTCGGCTGGGCGTCTGGCCCGGTACCGGCCCTCAACTCGACATTCATCAGCCCACGTTCGATCTCGACGAGCGAGCACTGGCCGTGGGCGTGAAGGTGATGACCGGAATCGCACTGGATCCGAACTAGGGGCAGGGAACGAGATGACTTTCGATGTGTCGCCGATCGGAATCGTTCGATCCGGCCGCGACGACCATCGGCTCGCGCCACCCCCGCGGTGACATGACGCTTCCTCGGGTGGGAATCCTCGCCCAACGCGTCAAGGACCGGCCCAACCATCTCGGAGTGTCGCGGTGCGAGATCGTCGACGTCGACGGACTGCGCATCCGAGTCCGGGGTCTCGACGCGATCGATGGTTCACCTGTCCTCGACGTCGAACCGTTCCTGCAGTCCATGGTTCCGAAGCGTGCGGACGTGACCGAGCCGACCTGGGTGGCGTCGGTGATGAAGAACTACTTCTGATCTGTCCTTCGAGCTACGAGGCTGTGCCGGGACCGACGTTGCGGCTGTTGCGGGTTCGTAGGTCTCGCACGTATTCGGCTGGGGCACCGGCAATTTCGGCTGCTTCCGCCATCACTCCGAGATAGCGGGCCGACGGCAGGCCACCCTCGTAGGCGTCGAGCACGTACATCCACGCCAGTACCGGCTCCCGGCCGGTTTCGATGCGTAGTCGGATCTTGCGGTGAATGCCGAGTTCGGAGCCTTCCCAGCGATCCAGACTTTCCTCGTCCTCGTCCGATACGTCGTAGAGCACGACGAAGACCTGCGAGTCGGGATCCTCCACGACCGTGGCGAGTGCGCCTTCCCAGCCGATGTCGCCGCCGCCGAAGGTCAACCGCCATCCGTGCAGCCACCCGGTTCCCGACAGGGGCGAGTGAGGGCATCGCTGCAACATCTGCTCCGGATGCATGTTCGATCCGTAGGCGGCATAAATTGGCACGTCGGCCAGCCTAAACCGTATCGGTGCCGGTTGACGCGTCGTGGTCCTGTTTCGGTGAGTCGTCGCAGGTCCGCTCCCTTGTCGGGTGATCGAAGCCAGCCCTACCGACGCGCCGGGGCAGCCTCTGCAATACCGTTGAGGAGACCAGGCGAGAGAATGTCGAGCACGCGAGAAGAGGATCAATGACCCGGATTGTGATCATCGGTGGTGGTCCGGCAGGGTACGAAGCAGCATTGGTAGCCGCCCAGCACGGCGGACAGGTGACGCTCGTCGATTCCGACGGTATCGGTGGTGCCTGCGTTCTTTGGGACTGCGTGCCGTCGAAGACGTTCATCGCCTCGACCGGCATTCGCACCGAGATGCGTCGAGCCAGCGACCTGGGCATTTCGCTCGATCCATCGCAGGCCGCCGTCGCGCTTCCGAAAATTCACGACCGAGTCAAGAGTCTCGCGCAGGCACAGTCGGCCGACATCGCTCACCGCGTCACCTCGGTCGGCGTCGAACTTCTGGCCGGCCGCGCCGAGATGATCGACACCCACGTCGGTATGGCCTCGCATCAGATCAAGGCCGTGCTGGCCGACGGTGAGGAGCGAATCCTGGACGCCGACGTCGTTCTCATCGCGACCGGTGCCCGTCCCCGCGTGGTCAAGGGAGCCGAACCCGACGGCGAACGCATTCTCAACTGGCGTCAGCTCTACGACCTCGAGGCCCTACCCGAGCACCTGGTGGTCGTCGGATCCGGTGTGACCGGTGCCGAGTTCGTCTCGGCCTACACCGAGATGGGCGTCAAGGTCACCGCGGTCTCGAGTCGCGACCGCGTGCTTCCGCACGAGGACGAGGACGCCGCTCTGGTCCTCGAGGACGCGTTCAACGAACGAGGCGTCACCCTCGTCAAACATGCTCGAGCCGATTCGGTGGTCCGCACCGACGACGGCGTTCTCGTCACGCTGTCGGACGGTCGCACCGTCGAGGGCAGCCACGCGCTGATGACCGTCGGATCGGTTCCCAACACCTCGGGTCTCGGACTCGAGAAGGTGGGCATCGAACTCGACAAGGGGGGGTACCTGCGGGTGGACCGCGTATCTCGCACTGCGGTCGCGGGCATCTACGCAGCCGGTGACTGCACCGGTCTGCTGCCGCTGGCCTCGGTCGCGGCGATGCAGGGCCGCATCGCGATGTACCACGCGCTGGGTCAGGCCGTCAGTCCGATCAAGCTCAAGACCGTGGCGTCGGCGGTATTCACACGGCCCGAGATCGCGTCGGTCGGCGTCGCGCAGTCCAAGATCGACGCCGGTGACGTACCGGCGCGCGTGGTGATGCTGCCACTGACCACAAATCCCCGAGCGAAGATGAGCGGCCTCAAGCGCGGCTTCGTCAAGATCTTCTGCCGCCCGGCCACCGGCGTCGTCATCGGCGGCGTCGTGGTGGCCCCGAGTGCATCGGAGCTGATTCTGCCGATCGCGATGGCGGTGCAGAACAATCTGTCGGTGAACGACCTGGCGAACACGTTCTCGGTGTACCCGTCGTTGTCGGGATCGGTCATCGAGGCTGCGCGTCAGCTGATGGCACACGACGATCTGGACTGATCTCACTATGTGAGAATTGCGTTTCATATTTCGGTAGCACGTGAGACAGTCGAGAGAGCGGACACACCCGTCCGCTCTCTCCTCGACTCAGCGGATCCGCGGGCCGTTCCTTCGTTCCTGCTGCCCCGGAGTCTCTTTCATGTCTTCTACTCACCGCCCCGTCGGCTTGGCCCGACGTACCGCATCGCTCTCCAGCTCGGCCATTCGCGATCTTCTCGCCCTGACCGCACGTGACGACGTCATCAGCCTGGCAGGAGGTCTGCCGGCCACGGATCTGATCCCCGTCGCCCGCATCGCGGCAGCTGCCGAGGCGGTGCTGCGGAGCCCTGATGCCGTCCAGTACTGCGAGACCGCCGGCCATCGCACGCTGCGCAGCGTGATCGCGTCGAGAGAGAGCGCCGTGCGCGGGGGAGTGGAAGTGCCGGCGGACACCGTCGTCGTCACGCACGGATCGCAACAAGCGCTGACGTTGCTCGCCCAGGCGCTGATCGACCCGGGTGCCGTTGTCGTCGTCGACGAGCCCGCGTATACCGGTGCGCTGCAGGTGTTCTCGATCGCCGAGGCACGGATCGAGGCAATCGAAATCGACGCCGACGGGATGGATACCGCGGAACTCGAACGACGGTTGACGGCGGGCCTGCGTCCGGCCGTGGTCCACACGGTTGCCAACTTCCACAACCCTCGCGGGGTCACGATGAGCGAGCAGCGTCGGCGGCACCTCGCGGCGCTCGCGGATCACTACGGATTCTGGGTGATCGAGGACGACCCGTACGGCGAGATCTGGTTCGCCGCAACAGGCTCTACGCACGGTACGGGCGCACCGCCGCCGCCGATAGCCTGTTTCGGCGATCGCGTCATCCGGCTGTCGAGTGCGTCGAAGATCCTCGCTCCGACGCTGCGTGTCGGCTGGTTCGTCGCTCCGCCCGCCGTGTGTGCGGCTGTGGAACTGCTCAAGCAGGGTGCCGATCTGTGCGGTTCCTCGATGACGCAGCTGATGGCAGCGAACATGCTCGGTGACACTGCGTGGTTGGACGCCCACTTGGCGACTTTACGTCGCGAGTATGCCTGCCGTGCAACGGCATTGACGGCTGCGCTCGATGCCCAGTTCTCCGCGCGGCTCACGGTCTCGCGCCCGACGGGTGGAATGTTCGCCTGGGCCACGTTCGAGGATGGGACCGGCACGGACGAGCTGCTCGCGGCCGCCCTGGAGCATGGGGTTGCCTTCGTTCCAGGCTCGGCGTTTGCGTCGGCCGAGCAGTATGGACGCTCGCTCCGGCTGAGCTTCGCGGGATCGACGCCGGCAGAGCTGGCAGAGGCAGTACGGCGATTGGGTGCTGCACACGCGTCCATCCGCGCTCACTGAGCGTCGCCAGCAGGTTCTGCGCGTGGCGGACCTGGGGCGGTAACCTGACATGCACGTAGTGCGCGGGGTTTTTCGACGGATAGGGAGCGTCACAGTGAGCAACCGATCGAACACGAAGTTCCTCGGACCCACCCAGCGGGTGGAGGCGTGGGACCAGCTCGGAAGCGAGCAGTTCGACGTAGTGGTCGTCGGCGGTGGCGTCGTCGGCTCCGGTGCGGCCCTCGACGCGGCGACGCGGGGTCTGAAAGTGGCTTTGGTCGAGGCTCGAGATTATGCGTCGGGAACGTCGTCTCGGTCGTCCAAGATGTTCCACGGCGGCCTTCGTTACCTCGAGCAGCTCGAGTTCGGGCTCGTGCGCGAGGCTCTGCACGAGCGGGAACTCTCGTTGTCCACACTCGCACCGCACCTGGTCAAGCCGTTGAAGTTTCTGTTCCCGCTCACCCATCGTGTGTGGGAGCGCCCGTACATCGCCGCGGGCATCTTTCTCTACGACCGGATGGGTGGGGCCAAATCGGTTCCGCAGCAGAAGCATCTGACGCGGTCCGGCGCATTGCGGATGTCGCCCGGTATCAAGCGGAAGTCGCTGATCGGCGGAATTCGGTACTACGACACCGTTGTCGACGATGCCCGGCACACCATGACTGTCGCCAGAACGGCCGCTCACTACGGCGCAGTGGTTCGTACATCCACCCAAGTTGTCGGGTTCCTGCGTGAGGCAGATCGGGTATCGGGTGTGCGAGTGCGCGATTCGGAAACCGGTGCCACCACCGAAGTGCGCGCACACGTGGTGATCAACGCCACCGGTGTATGGACCGACGAGATCCAGTCGTTGTCCAATATGCGCGGACGGTTTCGGGTGCGTGCATCGAAGGGTGTGCACATCGTGGTGCCGCGCGACCGAATCGTCAGCGAAGCCGCGATCATTCTGCGCACCGAGAAATCCGTACTCTTCATCATCCCGTGGGGAGCGCACTGGATCATCGGTACCACCGACACCGACTGGAATCTCGATCTCGCGCATCCGGCCGCGACCAAAGCCGACATCGACTACATCCTGGGTGAGGTCAACGGCGTGCTCGTCACGCCGCTCACCCACGAGGACATCGACGGTGTGTACGCGGGCCTACGGCCACTGCTGGCAGGCGAGAGCGACGAGACCTCCAAGCTCTCTCGTGAGCACGCGGTCGCTCGGGTGGCACCGGGACTCATCGCCATCGCCGGCGGCAAGTACACGACATACCGAGTGATGGCCGAGGACGCCGTCGATCTGGCGGCGGAGGACATCCCGGTGCGGGTCGCGTCCTCGATCACCGAGAAGGTGCCCCTCGTCGGTGCCGACGGTTACTTCGCCCTGGTCAATCAGGCACCGCATCTGGGCGAGATGTACAACTTGCATCCACATCGGGTGACGCACCTGCTGGACCGATACGGTTCGTTGATCGACGAGGTGTTGGCGATGGCGGACGGCAAACCCGAACTGCTGCAACCACTCACCGACGCACCGTCCTACCTGCAGGTCGAGGTGGTCTACGCAGCGGCGGCGGAGGGCGCGTTGCACCTGGAGGACGTGCTGTCGCGTCGTACCCGGATTTCCATCGAGTACTCACACCGCGGGATGAACTGCGCGGGTCAGGTAGCAGCGTTGATCGCTCCCGTTCTGGGCTGGGACGAGGCCATGGCCGATCGTGAAGTCGAGACCTACCGCGCCCGGGTGGAGGCCGAAATCGAATCGCAGCGCCAGCCCGACGACGAGTCGGCGGACGCGCTGCGGGTTGTCGCTCCGGAGGCCCGACAGGAAATTCTGGAACCGGTTCGCGGGTTCTGAGTCAGCGCTGTCGAACCAGTGTCCGCGGTGCGCGAGCCGCCGTCGCGCCGGAGACGGCCATGATCAGCAGGGTGAGTATCGCCAGTGTCAACATGGGATCCATGGTGATCGGCAAAGCTGTGAGCAGGCTTGGTCTCATCTGACAGTGAGCCGTCAGGTTTGTTCCCGGCGGTGCTGATCGAGGCGCGAAGGCGATTCGAGCTGCGCTCGGAGGAACGCCCTTTCGGCCGGCGACGGGTCGAGAGTCAGAGCGGTCGTTCGTGCACTTCTGGCCTCCTCCACCCGGCCGAGTCGATCCAGCATCGCAGCTCGACAGGCATGCCAGAGATAGTGCCCGGACAGCGAGTCGATGGCGTCGAGGGCATCGAGTCCGGCGGCAGGACCCTGGCTTTCCCCAACGGCCACACCTCGGTTCAGTGCCACGATCGGTGTGTTCTCGACGACGGCAAGCGCGTCGTACAGCACGACGATCCGAGACCAGTCGGTGTCGGCGTAGGTCGCCGCACAGGAGTGACATGCTGCGATGGCTGCCTGAAAGGTGTAACGGCTCGGCCGAGAGTCGTTGCGACGCAATGCACTGTTCATCAACCGTGTGCCCTCTTCGATCGCCTCTCGATTCCAGCGGGATCTGTCCTGATCCTCGAGCCTGACCAGGCCGCCCGTTTCATCGGTCCTCGTGGCCCGGCGCGAGTCCGTGAACAGCATGAGTGCCAGCAGACCTCGAAGTGACGGCTCGTCCGGCATGAGGTCGATCATCAGGCGGGCCAACCGAAGTGCCTCGTCACATAGTTGAGGCCGCACCAGCGTCTCGCCGCCGAGATGGCCGGCAGTGAACATCAGGTACACCGTGGTGGCCACCGCGTCGAGTCGCTGCGGTAACTCCGCCGAATCCGGTACTCGGTATGGAATATTGGCAGCTGCGATCTTCTTCTTCGCGCGCGTGAGCCTTTTGGACATGGTGGCCTCGGGCACGAGCATCAAGCGGGCGACGTCGGCAGTCGCGAGCCCGCAGAGGGTGCGCAGGCTCAGTGCCACCTGCGCCTCGACGGAGAGCGTCGGGTGAGCGCAGGTGAAGACCAACCGCAACAGATCGTCGGCGATCGCGGACTCATCGCTCTCGCTCCAATTCCGGTTCAGCACGGCGAGATCCGCCGCCTCTCGTTCCTTCGCGGTGCGCCCGGCCTCGCGTCTGATGATGTCGAGCGCCTTGTTGCGTGCCACGGTCGTGAGCCAGGCACGCGGATTGTCGGGAACACCCGATCTGGGCCAGTGAGCGAGTGCAGTCACCACAGCCTCGGAGACTGCGTCCTCGGCGACGGCAAAACTGCCGGTGGTGCGAACGAGGGTCGCCAGCACGCGGCGACCCTCGTCACGAACCACGGCCGACAGGTGCTCGGCCGGTGTGCTCACTGAGCCATCGGGATGATCGGCCGCACTTCGATTGCTCCGTTCCACGCCGCCGGGATCTGGGCTGCCAGTGCGATCGCTGCGTCGAGGTCCTGCGCCTCGAGGAGGAAGAACCCGGCGAGCACCTCCTTTGCTTCGGCGAAGGGACCGTCCGTAGTCAGTACGTCACCCCCCTTTCCTCCCGACACGCGCACCGTCGTGGCGGTCGACGTGGGATAGAGGACCGCGCCCCCGGTGATGGCTGGTCCGGCCACGGCACTGAATGCACCGTATTCGGCCATCTCGTCCGCGGCCTCGGGTGAAGTCCAATCGGCGTCGTGGGTGTAGACGATGGCTGCGTACGTGGTCATTGGAGCTCCTGAGGAATCGTCGTGGTCGGCGCCGTTCGCCGACCTACACACGAAGGACGAACGGGGTTCGTCGAAAAGGACACCATGGACCGGACCATCTCGCCACATCTCAGTGTTGACAGTGCGGGCAATAGTAAATCTGCCGCTCCTCGAGAGGGTTGTCACCGATGAGCCCGAACTCGATGGTGGTTCCGCACCGTCGGCACGGCTTGTTCTCCCGGCCGTACACCCAGAAGTGCCGGCCGGGTCGTCGATCTCCAGTGGTGACCCGCTGGTTTCGATCCTTGTTGGCCATGATCAATCGATAGGACAGGTCGATCGTCTTCTTCAGGTCGCCGGCTTCGGCGACGGGTGTACGCGGGTCGATTCCACGCAGAAAGCAGATCTCGTTTCGATAGACGTTGCCGAGCCCGGCGATGTTGCGCTGATCGAGCAGAGCGAGTCCGACGGGACGAGCCGGATCGGACTCCAGATTGGCCAGGGCGACGTCTGGGTCCCAGTCGGGACCCAGCAGATCCGGTCCGAGGTAACCGACGGCCTCGTCCTCGTTGTCGATGATGTCGAGCACTCCGAGTTCGAACCCGATGGCCTGCGCGTTCGCGGTGTTCAAGATGATGCGTGCCTGGAACGCCGGTCGACGCCACCGAGCGCCGGGCGCGTAGACATGCCAGGTGCCCTCCATCTTCAAATGCGAATGGATGGAGTAGTCGCCCACTCGAATCAGGAGATGTTTGCCCCGAGAGGCCACGGAATCGACGGTCCTTCCGGTGAAATCCACCGTGGCGTAACGAGGAACGCGCACATCGCACGTCGTGAGCTGCTGTCCCTCCAGTGCAGTGCGCAAGGTGTTGGCAGCGCGCCAGACCGTATCGCCCTCGGGCATCTGCGTCCTCTCTCGTTTTCTGGGAAGTGTTGCGGTGCTTCAGCGTCGGAGACGTAGTCCCCGGGGAGTCGCCGAGAAACCAGCCTCGGTCAATGTCTTGGAGAAGTCGGTGCCGTGGATGTCGTGACCGTTGATCCGCTCGACCAGCAACTTGTCGACACCGCCGCGTCGGACGGTAGCCGCCAATGCGGTTGCCGCAGAGCCGATGTCCTCGGCATTCTCGCCGAACGTCAGCACAGACTTTCCGCCGCGTTCGACGAACATTGTCAATTCGCCTCGTACGAGCACCACCAATGCACCGGCCTTGCGGCCCGGCCGATGCTTCGTCGTCTCGTCCGGCTTCTCTGCGACACCAGCCTCGCCGCTTCCGGCTTTCGGCCAAGGCAGTGCTCCGCCGTAGGGGTTGGCCGGATCGCACGACGCGAGTACGACGGCGCTGGCGTTCTTCTTCGGTTCGTCGTAGCTGCGCAACCGGTCGACGACGTCGGAGGTGGAGAACTGAGCACCACCGAGGGAGTCGACGAAATAGCCACGACGGCAGCGACCGGAGTCCTCGAACCCGGTCAGCACCTTGTACATCGTGGCGAATCCGCCGGGGACCCCTTCGTTCATCACCGAGCCGCGGGTCACCACGCCGTAGCGTTCGAGCAGCACGTCGGCGGTGGCATGTGCGCGGACAGTGAGGTCGGGTTCGAGTTCGGGCAATCGTGACCATCGACCGCCGGCCGTTGGGGGGCCGGTGCGGGTGGGCAGTGACGGCCGCTCGAACTGACGGTAGGAACGCAGCCGCGGTGTTCGACGAGGTGCTCGATGACTCGGGGCCGAGCGAATGGCTGTGGAGTTCAAGAGCGCTCGCAGTGGGGCGAACGTGTCGTTGCTGAGCCGTCCGGCCCACACCAGCTCCCAGAGCGCAGCCTGCAGAGCGGTGTCGTCGGTACTGCCGACGGTGTCGGAGAGCTGCCGGAAGAAGTACGCACCGCCGCCCGCGACGGCGTCCTGTATTCGAATCTGCAACTCCGACAGGTCGGATTCGGCTGCAGGCACGAGGGTGAGGGGTGCGGTGTCGGCCATGTGCAGGCTCACCCAGCCGTCCTTGGACGAGATCGCACCGTGCCCCGACCACAACACCTCACCGGTGGAGGTGAGCTCGTCGAGCATCGCCGGGCTGTAATCGGTCACCCGTGACGAGAGCACGAGGGATTCCCATGCCGATGCCGGAACGGGAACGCCGGCAAGTTGTTCGATCACGGTCGCGACGCCGTCGATTCCGCTCAGGCGTCGACTGTCCACGTGCTGCCATGCGGGCAGGAAACGGCCGAGGGTGGCGGTGGAGACGGGTTCGACTTCCTGCCTGGCCGCAGCGAGCGATCTGCGCCGTATGCGCCGGAGAACTTCGGCGTCGCACCATTCGCTACCCGTTGCGCCAGGGCGGAATTCGCCCTCGACGACACGTTTGTCGACGGCCAGTCGGCGTAGAACGTCGCGTACCACGGCGGTACCGACTCCGAACCGCGCCGCCGCGGCGTCGAGGGTGAACGGGCCGTGGGTTCGGGCGTACCGGCTGACGAGATCCACCAGCGGGTCGTCGACCGGCTCGATGAACGCGGCGGGAGTGCCGATCGGGAGTGGAACGCCCAGGGCATCGCGCAGCCGAGCGGCGTCCTCGATGGCCGTCCACCAGTTCTTGCCGGCGAACGAGACCTCCATTGCGCGTTTGGCAGCGGCCAGTTCGGTGAGCCACTGCGGGTATTCGTCGCCGTTGGTGCGCAGGCCGACTTCGTCGACAGTCAGCGGACCGAGCAGCCGCAGCAGATCTGCCACGCCCTCGATGTCCTTGGCGTGTCGGTCCTCGGGGAGTCTCTGTAATTCGAGTTCCGTTGTGGTGATGACGCTGTCGTCGAGAAGCTCTCGCAGCTCGACGCGTCCGAGCAACTCGGCCAGCAGCGCAGAGTCGAGAGACAGCGCGGCCGCTCGACGTTCGGCCAACGGGCTGTCGCCCTCGTACATGAACGCGCCGACGTAGTTGAACAACAGTGAGTTTGCGAACGGTGACGGTGACGGCGTCTCGACGTCGACGATCCTTATCTGGCGCCGACCGATGCGGGCCAGGATGTCTTCGAGAGCGGGCAGGTCGTAGACGTCCTGCAGGCATTCGCGGACGGTTTCGAGCAGGATCGGGAACGTGGGGTACTTACGAGCGACGTCGAGCAACTGCGCCGAACGCTGCCGCTGTTGCCACAGCGGGGCCCGCTTACCTGGGTTGCGACGGGGCAGAAGTAGTGCGCGAGCGGCACATTCGCGAAATCTGGACGCGAACAATGCCGATCCGCCGACCTGCTCGGTGACGATGTCGGCAATCTCGTCGCGCTCGAACACGAACAGCTCCGCGCCCGGCGGCTGATCGTCGGTATCGGGCAGCCGGACGATGATGCCGTCGTCGGAGGCTGTGGGTGCGGCGTCGATGCCGTAGCGCTCGATCAGCCTCGCGCCCACCGCGAGTGCCCACGGGGCGTGTACCTGTTGGCCGTAGGTGGAGTGCAGCACCAGTCGCCAGTCGCCGAGTTCGTCGCGGAACCTTTCGACGATCATCGTCTTGTCGGTGGGGAGTTGGCCGGTTGCTTCGAGCTGCTCGTCGAGCAAGGCGATCAGGTTGCTGACCGCGTTGGCGTCGAGACCGTCGTTGCTCAGTCGTTCGGCCAGGTTGCTGCGGTCGGTGGTGCTCCGCAGGAACTCGCCCAGAGCCTGACCCAGTTCTGCCGGTCGACCGAGACCGTCGCCGTGCCAGAACGGGAGCCTGCCCGGTTGGCCGTACGCCGGGCTGACCAACACCCGGTCGTGGGTGATCTCCTCTATGCGCCAGCTGGTGGCACCGAGCGCGAAGACGTCACCCACTCGTGATTCGTAGACCATCTCTTCGTCGAGTTCGCCTACTCTGGACTGCTTTTCGCCGACCATGTAGACGGTGAACAGTCCGCGGTCGGGGATGGTGCCGCCGGAGGTGACGGCCAATCGCTGCGACCCCGGGCGGCCGGTGAGGGTGTTGGCGTCGCGGTCCCACACGAGCCTGGGGCGGAGTTCGGCGAACTCGTCCGAGGGGTAACGGCCCGAGAGCAGATCCAGAGTCGATTCGTAGGCCGATCGGGGCAGGGTCGCGAAACTGCCTGTGCGACGGACGGATTCGAACCAGTCCTCGGCGTCGATGGGTTCGAGGGCGGACGCCGCAACGGTCTGCTGGGCCAGGACGTCGAGGGGGTTGGCGGGTACGAACAGTGCCTCGATCTTGCCCGACGTCATGCGTTCGACGGTGACGGCGCAGTGGATCAGATCGGTGCGGTGCTTGGGGAAGAGCACACCCTTGGAGATCTCGCCGACCTGGTGGCCCGCGCGTCCGACGCGTTGCAATCCGCTCGCCACCGACGGAGGCGCTTCGACTTGGACGACCAGATCGACTGCGCCCATGTCGATTCCGAGTTCGAGGCTGCTGGTGGCCACGACGCAGCGCAGCCGACCGGTCTTCAGATCGTCCTCGATCAGTGCACGCTGATCCTTGCTCACGCTGCCGTGATGAGCTCGAGCCAGCAAGGGGTCGGCACCGTGGTTCACGTCGTTCGGTGTGCCGACCTGGGAAGGGGGCTTGTGTTGTGTCTCCACTCCGTCGCCGATTCGTTCGGCGTAGACCTCGTTCAAGCGCGCGGTCAGCCGTTCGGCGAGCCGTCGCGAGTTGGCAAAGACGATGCACGATTTGTGTTCGAGGATGAGATCGACCATCTTCTCCTCGACGTGCGGCCAGATCGACCCCTGCGCCGGGGGAGCGGCCGAGGTGTCGGCATTGGGATCGGTGACGCCCAGTTCGGTCATGTCCTCGACGGGCACCTGGACCGTGAGGTCGAACGTCTTGGGGGAAGGTGGCGCGACGATTCGGATGGGGGCTGCGCCGGCCAGGAAGCGGCCCACTTCCTCGTGGGGGCGCACCGTCGCGGACAGGCCGATCCGCTGAGCGGGCTTTTCCAGCATCGCGTCGAGCCGTTCGAGGGACACCGCGAGGTGCGCACCGCGCTTGGTGCCGGCGACGGCGTGCACCTCGTCGACGATCACGGTGTCGACCTCGGCCAAAATGTCTCGCGCTGCCGAGGTGAGCATGAGAAACAGTGACTCCGGGGTAGTGATCAGAATGTCCGGGGGAGTCTTGAGCATGTTCCGGCGATCGGCAGGGCTGGTGTCACCGGAGCGCACACCCACGGAGATCTCGGGTGGGTCGAGGCCGAGTCGTTTGGCAGTTTGGGTAATGCCGACCAGGGGCGCGCGCAGGTTTCGCTCGACGTCGACAGCGAGGGCCTTGAGTGGGGAAATGTAGAGAACCTTGGTCTTGCGCTTGCTGTCCGCACCCAGTTGCGCCAGCTCGTCCAGGGCCCACAGAAACGCCGAGAGGGTCTTGCCCGATCCGGTCGGTGCGACGACGAGAGTGTGAGCGCCGCTCGAGATCGACGACCAGGCACCCAGCTGTGCGGACGTGGGGGCCGGAAAAGCGCCGGTGAACCACTCGCGAGTAGGCCGCGACAGCTTCTCCATCACCGACAGCTCTTCCGGTGCTCCCGTGCCGATACCGTGCCTGGCCATCCCACCATCATGCCCCGGGGCGCCGACAGATAATCCCCGTGCAGCTCCGGTTCACCGAGCCCGTGTTGTTTCCTTCGATTCGGGTACCCCGTCGCCATGAACGACGACCAAGAGACCATGCAGAAGATTTCCGCGAAACTCGACGCTCTGCTCGGCAGCAAGACCAACGGCCTGCAGAACGAGGTTCCCCCGGGAGCGAGCATCCAGTCCGACGAGGACGATGCCGAGCAGGGGCCGCTCGGTCGTGACTACCACCTGGCGAGCAAGTACGCGCAGGCGCTCGCGATCAACGAGCCGCAGGTGATCGACCGCGACGAATTCGACCGGTTGGTCGCCGAGTACGGCTGACCACACACGACTCATTGTGTCCGCAGGTCGACCTGGCGAACCTCACAGCATCGGTTCTACAGTCGATCGGGTGACCGAACGCAAGAAGCCAGGAGTGACGTTCCAGTCCTGGGTGGACAAGCAAATCCGTCAGGCCCAGGACGAGGGTGCCTTCGACGGGCTCGAGGGTGCCGGTAAACCGATTCCGGTGGGCGATCCCCGGGACGAGCTGTGGTGGGTTCGCGGTTACCTGAAGCGAGAGAATCTCCCGGTCGACGCGTTGTTGCCCACCGCGCTGCAACTTCGCAAGGAGATCGAGCGGCTGCCGTCCACGCTGATAGGTGTTCGTCGCGAGGACTCGGCACGAGATGTTCTCGACGAGTTGAACGCTCGCATAGTCGACTGGATTCGGTTTCCGACGCCGCCGATCGTTCCGTTGGGGCCGGTCGACGTCGACGCATGGATGGATAGATGGCGAACGAACAGGGCCGAAGTGGATCGCCTGGAGCGGGAGCGCACAGTCGTGTCCGCAAACCCTGCAACGACACCCGGCACTGGCCGGGTGTCGTCGTGGGTTGCTCGTGTCCGAGCGGCCGTCAGCTGGTGGCGCTGAGGCCGATCGGCCCGAAGCAATAGGCGAGCGCGTCGGCCGCCGTCGACACGTACGGAAGATCGGTCGACCCGTCGATGAGAGTTCTCGATGGCAACAGCCCGTCGGGGCGCGTGGGCTCTTCCCAGGTGGTCCACCCGGTCACTCGCCGCCGAAGCCCGCCGGCCAGGGTGTCCACGGTGTGGCGAGTACCGCTACGCAGCGCGACGGGCGCGGTGTCCAGTTCGGTCCGAGCGAAGCGCAGTGCAGCATCGACAGCGTCGACGGTCTGAGCGGCCGAGGACTTCCCTCGGGTCCCGGTGCTCAAGCCGTGTCCAGGTAGATCCAGTATCACGACGTCGACTCCGCCGGCCGCGATCTCTGCGGCCAAGGGCGTGAGATAGCGCGCGTGGAGACCGGCATCGGCCACGAGAACCACGGAGCTGCCGGATCCGGTCGACGAGCGATGAATCTCGGTGTGTACGGATGAGTCCCCGGCGTCCAACTGCCGATGCTCCACATCCAGGGCGGCTACGTCTGTGCGAGTCAGTCCGAGCGCGTCGGAGGCCGAACGCAAGGCCGCTTCGCAGGCAATGTGACGCTCTAGTGCATCCTCGCGTCGTACCAATGATTTGCCTTGCAGCAGAATCATCACCGCTGCACTCTCGTGTGCCGTGAGTGTCGGTGCCCAACCGGTGGCGCGGCCGAGAGCCGAGGAATCGACGATGGGTTCGCCCGGTGTGACCCACTGGCCGGAGAAGGGGGTGAGCCCCAGTCGGAATGCCACGTTCGCCACATGCGTTGCAGCTTTCTGCGGAACGTCGAACATCAACTGACCCTGCATCGCGGCGAGTTCGCGCACACCGACCCAATCCACAGGACCCAGGTTGTACGGGCCGGTGAGGTCGGTCTTGGCCGCGCGGTGGAAGGCGTCGGCCATGTCGTCCTGGTAGAGGAATTGATACGACGCCCTGTCCGCCTCCGGGAATGCACCGATCAGCCCGGTGAACTGGTCGATCCCGTCGTTGGCGAAGTCGGGTCCGATGATGTATGTGCACCGCAACATGCAGATGGTCATCTCACCGGGGTGCCTACGGAGCCACCACTCCGCATAATGTTCCACCTCGGCCTTGTCGTAGAAGTAGTAGCGATTGGGATCGCCTGCAGGATAACTGTTCTCGGTGAGGGGCTCCGGAGCGATGTCGGCGCCGTATGCGTTGATGCTCGACGCAATGACCACTCGCGCCACGCCCGCTCGATAGGCCGAATCGATGACGTTGCGTGAGCCGCGGAGATTGATGTCGTGGGTTTCGGCCTTGTCCTTGAGCTCCTCGACCACGAACGCCAAGTGCAGGACGACGTCGCATCCGGCGAACGTCTCCTCAAGGTCGGGAGAGCGAATGTCCGAGCGCAGCGAGGTGAACTTCGGGTGCGCGATTCGTGCTGGGCGACGGGCTATCCCGATGACCGCGTCCACTTCGGGATCCTCGAACAGCCTCGGAAGTATCGCGGCCGCGAAGTCACTGGTGGCTCCGGTGACCGCGATACGCAAGCCGCGGGCGTGGTCGCTCATTCGGGCAGCCCTGCTACGGCCTCGATGATCTGCTCCGTGGCGGTCGACAGCTGCTGTTCGGTGTGAGTTGCCATCACGCACAGGCGAAGTATCGCACCGGACTTAGGTACGGCGGGATGCAAAGCGGCGCTGGTGAAGATGCCACGGTCGTACAGGTTCTTCCACAGGCTCATCGCCACGAGGTCGTCGCCGATGTGGAGTGAGACAATGGGGGCTGCAGTATCTCCGTGCGGGGTCGCGGAGCGGCCCGCTACGTCGAGCCCAGCCGATTGCAATCCGCCGCGCAAAATCTCGGCGTTGTCGAGTACGCGCCGAGCCCGATCCTTACCCTCGTCGCTACGGATCAGACGGACGGAAGCCAACGCGGCACCCACTGCAGCAGGCACGCCGGAGGTCGAGAACAGGAAGGCGCGCGCCTTGACCCGAAGGGTGTCTATCAAGTCACTCGATCCGGTGACGAACCCGCCGGTGGAGCTGGGGCTCTTCGACAGCGATGCCATAGTGACGTCGACGTCGTTGGTGATGCCGAACAGCTCGGCGGCTCCGGTGAGTTCGGGCCCGTAGATGCCGACGCTGTGGGCTTCGTCGACCATCAGCGCTGCGTGATAGCGGATACACAGCTCGGATACCGCGTCGAGCGGTGCGAGATCGCCCTCCATGGAATACAGGCCGTCGACGATGACCAGCACGGCCCCGTCGTCGACGACAGGCTGCTGGAGTTTGGCTTCGAGATCGGCCATGTCGTTGTGCTTGAACTTGACCACCGACGCGCCCGAGAGAGCGCTGCCGTCGCGGATAGATGCGTGCGCCGCCGAATCGACGATGATGGTGTCACCGGGGCCGACGATTGCACTGATCGTTCCGAGATTCGTTTGATAGCCGGTGGTGAAGACGAGTGCGTCGTCGGTTCCGTGCCACTGGGCGATCTCGTGTTCGAGTTCGATGTGGAGGTCCAAAGTCCCGTTCAGCAAGCGACTCCCGGTAACAGCGCTGCCGAACGTGTCGAGTGCGTTCCGGGCACCCTCGACAACCTTCGGATGGTCGGCGATGCCGAGGTAGTTGTTGGAACCGAGCATGATCTTGTCGTTGCCCTCGACGCGCACTACCGGCGCTACGGCGGATTCCATTTTGCGAAAGTACGGAGCCAGATCGGCTTCGCGGAACGCGCGCAGCAGGTCCACGCGCTCGTCTCCGCCGAGTCGTTTCATCAATCTGTTGACGACCATCTTGTACCAGAACTCCTCACAGAGTTGATTGTGGATTGCCGCGAATTCATGAGTTCATTCGGAGCGGGCGGCAAATACGATTGGTATTCGTCGGAAGAATATTCGATGTTCACAATGACGGGCCCGCATCGGAAATCGGTTGGTTAATCAGTCTGAAAAACTGATTTGGGTATTTTTAGCAGTCCAAATTTTACGAAATCTTTAGTTTATCTGCCCAGGTCGCGGGGTACCTTGAAGGCCAGCGCGAATTCACCCGCTCAACTGCTGCGTTTATGGACTTCGACCGCTTTGTCGCGATCAAGTAATGGTACAAACGATCGTCGCTGCACTCAATTAGTGACACACAATCAATTAGTGACACAAGGAGATGAACTGTGACCGGATTAATGGTGCGCGAAAGAGAAACGCTCGAGAAGTACATGCCTGGTTTGCTGAACTATCTGGACGCAACCCCGCTGGACCGACTCGAGTCGCGAGATTCGGACGCAATCGACAAGTTTCGGGAGTTCGGCGGTACCGGTCTGGTGGTTCCAGGCGAACTGGGCGGTCTCGGTGCTCCGGCCATCGACGCGGTCCGGGCGCAGAGGGCCATCGGGTCTCGCTCGCCCTCTCTCGGCGCGGGAACCACGATGCACCATCTCTCACTCGCCTCCCTGACGGAGTTCGCTCGCGATGCCACCGAGGACGACCGAGCATTGATCAAGGGATTGGTCGAACAGAAGGCGATCGTCGCTTCCGGATTCTCCGAGGGCGTCACCGGCGGAAGTGTGTTCATTCCGACGATGACAGCAGTGAAGAAGGGCGACAACTACGTCGTCAACGGAAGCAAGAAGCCGTGCAGTCTTGCGCGTTCGATGGATTTGCTGACCTGCAGTGTCGAGATCGACTCCGGTGACCGCGCCGTCGCGCTGATTCCGGCCAGCCTACCGGGTATGAGCGTGAAGCCGTTCTGGACCACCGACATCCTGGCCGGCGCACAGAGCGAAGAAGTGTTGCTCGAAGACGTCGAGGTGCCTGCGAGTCTGGTCCTGCCCAACAAGCACGACGACCCCGATGGCGTGCACGAGATGACCGGCTACCTTTGGTTCGGCATGTTGATCTCCGCCAACTACATCGGTGCGGCGACTTCTCTGCTCGAGCGGATGCTCGAGCAGAACAAGGGCGATTACGAGGGCTATGTTCGGGCGGCGGCCGAACTCGAGGTGTCCATGGCGGCTATCGAAAACGTGGCCCGTGCCTTCGACGAAGGTGAACGCGGACAGGACATCTCGGTAAAGTTGTTGTTCAACCGCATCGCGATACGTGACGCGCTGGTCCGCAGTAGTTCGGCTGCCATCGAATCGCTCGGCGGGATCGGCTTCATCAAGTCACCCGAAATCGCTTACGTGGCATCGGCATTGCACGCCTTCGCATTTCATCCGCCATCACGACGATCCATCTCGGAGACCCTGGCCCGTTTTCACGCGGGTGAGGATTTCGCCTTCGTCAAGTAGTACTTAGTCTTCGGTGCGCTCTTCGTCGGCCAGTTTGTCCTCACCTCGGTTACGGAAGAACTTGAACCCGGGGATGCCGATGACCGCGCGTCGGACATCTTTGGTGACTCCGAGCAACTCGTGAATCTCGGGGGACACCGTGTCGAGGGTCGCGAGAATGGGGAGCAGGGCTTCCATGTGATCGAGAAGGCCGGGTAGCTGATCGACCATGGCGATGGCGGCGTCGACCTCTTCGTCGGACAGGTTGTCGATGAACCTGCGCGCCATCGGCTCGGCCTGCTTGGCGATGGGATCGAACAGTTCGATCAGCTCGAGCGCAGTGTGCGAGGCGACCGATGCCGATGCGACGACCTCGTCGGCGGCACCAGTCGTTCGCTGCACGCGGGCGACGACGGCGTCGGCCGAGTCGATCACCCGGTCGATGCGTGTCATCAATGTCTCTATGTGGTTCATCAGTGCTTCGATTCGGCCGGGCAGGGTAAGCGCAAATTCGGTTGTGGTGATCATCCAGCTCACACCGACCCGCGCCACCGCGACTCCGCGCCGGAGCACCGTTTCGGTACCGAGTGGATCGGGGAGCACCACACCTGCCAACACCAGAGCCATAGGAGCGACAATGCCACACCGACACCACGCCTCGAGTGCCGTTAGCCTCATAGCATGAGAGCCCTCGTCACCGGTGCCAGCGGATACATCGGGTCGCGGCTGGTGGCAGCTCTGGTGGCCGAGGATGCCGACGTCGTGGTCGGATCTCGTACGCCGAGCAACCTGAGAACCTTCGACTTCTACGACTCCGTCACGGCGGTATCGCTGGATGTCACCGACCAGCAGTCGTGTGCCGCTGCCTTCGCAGAATCCGGCGACATCGATGTTGCGTACTACCTGGTGCACGCCATCGGTGAGTCCGACTATCGCGTGCAGGATCGACGGTCCGCCGAGCAGTTCGCCGCGGCTGCGGCCCGGGCGGGTGTGCGGCGGATCGTCTATCTGGGTGGCTTCGTACCCGACGACGACCACCTCTCCGAGCATCTCGCGAGTCGTGCGGACGTCGGGGAAGCGTTGACGGTGGACGGCGTCGAGTTGGTCTGGCTCCGAGCCGCCATCGTCCTGGGTGCCGGTTCGACGTCCTACGAGATGTTGCGCTACCTCGCCGACCGCTTGCCGGTATTGCCGCTGCCGAGCTGGCTTGCCGAGCCCGTGCAGCCGATCGCCGTCGACGACGTGCTGCACTATCTGGTGGCGTCCGCCGACGGCGAGACGGTGCCGGCGGGCTCGTACGACATCGGTGGGCCGGACGTGGTGCCTTACCGCGATCTGGTGTTCGCGTACGTCGAAGCTGCCGGTCTTCAACGGATCGGGGTCCCGGTGCCCTTCGTGCCTACCTCACTCGCCGGCAAGGTGATCGGCCGGATCATCCCTGTTCCCGCCGGGCTCGCCGAGGATCTGGTGGGGTCGCTGCACAACACGATGACGACGTCGGAGAGCCGAATACGCGAACTCGTGCCCGACCCTCCACATGGTCTGACCACCATCGCAGACGCCATGGCCCGTAGTGTGCGGGGCATGGTGGGTGAGCCTCCCGGTGTGTGCGCGCTGAAGGATCCGCTCCGGTTGGCGAACACGGACGCGGCGTGGAGTGGCGGAGATGCGCTGGGAATCCGGCGTCGCGGTGTGGCGGCGTCCTCCGACCGGACGTGGAGCTTGATCGAGGCCCTCGGCGGGCGTCGACTGCTGTCCGCGAAGCCCGTTGCGGCAGCGGTGCGAACCAACCTGGACGTGGTGGCCGGTGTGAACCGGCGCGTGGCATCGGCCGTGCGTCGCTTGACCGATACCGAGGAGGCGTGATGGGAACGTGGTCGACGACCGCGCTGAACGTGATGAAGTCCGCGCTGGTCGATCCTGTCGAGCGCGATCACCGAGAATCCGACGCGGCGTTCCGCAAGCGACGGATCATCGTCTTGATCACATTGGTGATCGGTGCCACAGTGCTCTACTTTTCGCTCAAGGTCGAGCCCGGCGATCCGTCGTTCTACGCACTGACGCTGGTGCTTGCTGCGGTATGGACGGCAGGCGGACTGCTGTCGGGCCCCTTGCATCTGGGACGCATCGTGGTCGGCGGTTCGATCCGTAGGCCGATCGTCACACCCATCCTGATCGGTCTCGCCGTGGGCGGGGTATTCATGCTCGGCGGTCTGGTCGTACGGCAGATTCCGCCGCTGGCCGACTTCACCGAGAACGTGCTCGCGCACGCCAGGGTGGGCTCGCTGGTGCTGATCGTCTTCATCGCGCTGCTCAACGGCGTCGCGGAGGAGATCTTCTTCCGCGGGGCGCTGTACTCGGCGATCGGCGTGAAGAACCCGGTGATCATCTCGACCGTCGTGTACGCGATCGCCACTCTCGCATCCGGGAATCCGATGCTCGGCTTCGCCGCTGTTCTGCTGGGGTACGTGATGGGTCTTCAGCGGCGTGCCTCGGGAGGAATCCTGGCACCGATACTCACGCACGTCAGTTGGTCGGCCGTCATGGTTCTCGCTCTACCGCCGCTGTTCGTGTGACCGCCGATGTTCGAACAGAAAGAGGCGCAAACACCGATTCGGTCGGCGGAAACGGTCCTGCGTGCTGATTCGTCCCGGAACTGGGCTACATTGCGCAGGTGAGTGAAAATCTCGATCGCGTCGATCGCTTGATCATCGACGAGCTGGTGTCCGACGGCCGCGCCACGTTGGCGACGCTGGCGGAGAAGGCTTCCCTGTCCGTCTCGGCCGTCCAATCCAGAGTTCGACGGCTGGAGTCGCGGCGCGTGATCCGTGGCTACACCGCCCAGGTGGATCCGGAAGCCCTGGGCCGGCCGTTGTCGGCCTTCGTGGCAATCACTCCCATCGACCCGGCCCAACCCGACGACGCTCCCGCCAGATTGAAGCACCTCTCAGCCATCGAATCGTGCCATTCGGTTGCCGGCGAGGAAAGCTACGTGCTGTTGGTGCGGGTCGAGTCGCCCCGTGCGCTCGAGCGCCTGCTGCAGGAAATCAGGGCAACCGCCAACGTGCAGACACGCAGCACCATCATTCTGCAGACGTTCTACGACCGCTGACGGCCCGCCACACGCGGTCCGAGGACATCGGTAGGTCGTACAGTCTGGCCCCCACGGCGTCGCGGATAGCGTTTGCCAAAGCAGGAGCGACCGGGTTGTACGGTGACTCGCTCATCGACTTCGCACCGAACGGGCCCAACCGGTCGTAGGTGTCGGCGAACAGTACTTCGGTCCGAGGAATATCCGCGAACTGCGGAACGTGATAGCTCCGGATGGAATCGGTGGTTACCAGACCGGCACTGTCGGTACGGATCTCCTCGTACAGGGCGCTGCCGATAGCCTGTGCAACGCCACCTTCGACCTGGCCGCGGCACTGCTGCGGGTTCATCACCGTTCCTGCGTCCGCGCTTTGTACCGAGTGCAGAATCTGGACGGTGCCGGTGTCCTCGTCCACCGCCACCCGGAAGGCTTGAACATTGAACGCCAGAGATCGCGGTAGCCCGCCGCTGTTGCCCTCGGTGACCAGCGATCCTCCCGCCTTCGCCAAGATGTCGTCGAGGGTGACGAACCGATCGCCGCACCGCACGCCTTCGGGCCCCAGCGTGCAGTCCGAGTGCCGTTGTCCGGTAACGGTTCCGGCGAGATCGAGAATCCGGGCCGACAATGCACGGACCGCCGCGTAGAGAGCCTTGCCTGCCACCACGGTGCCCGCCGAACCGAAGGCACCGGTGTCGTAGGTGGTGGAATCGGTGTCGGACTGACAAACCTGAATGCGATCGACCGAGGTACCCAACTCGCTCGCCGCGATCTGAGTGTGCACGGTAGTGGTCCCGTTGCCGAATTCCGCTGTTCCGACGTGTATCTCGTATCGACCCTCGGGCAGCAATGCTACCGACGTCTCGGCGCGATGGCCGCGTGGTGGAATGGTCGCGATCATGGCCACCGCCATTCCTTCGCCGACTTTCCATCCCGTCGGCGCATGCTCACCGTTCCCGTGTCGCATGGCTGCCTGGGCGAGGTCGATGCACTGATCGAGGCCGTAGCTTCCGAACTGCAGGTCGTCGTCCTCGAGATGCGCGGCGACGATGTCGTCGCCGGGGACGATCACGTTGCGTCGTCGAAATTCGAACGGATCGACGTCGATCTCTCTCGCGAGATCGTCCATTGCCGATTCGATCGCGAACATCACCTGTCCCAGTCCATAGCCACGGAACGCCCCGGACGGAATGTTGTTGGTGTAGACGGTCTTCGCATCGACCCGCTTGTTGGCGCACCGGTAGATCGCGACGGACTCGCCGCACCCGTGGAACATCACTCCGGCACTGTGATTGCCGTAGGCGCCGGCATCGGTGAGAACGTCGATCGACAACGCGGTCAACGTGCCGTCGGCGCTCGCGGCAGCGGTGACGTCGACCCGGAACGGGTGACGCAACGGTGAGACTGTGAACTCGTCGGTACGCGTGAACTCGAATTGCACGGGTCGACCGGTGCGGAGCACTGCCAGCGCCACGACGTCCTCGGTCAGCAACTCCTGCTTGCCGCCGAAGCCGCCGCCGACACGGGCGGTGAACACCCGCACACCTTCGCGCGGAAGGCCGAAGATCTGGCAGATCTCGTCGCGTACCAGAAACGGAACCTGAGTGCTGGTGCGCAGATTGAGCTTCCCGGTCTCGTCCAGCCACCCGATGGTGCCGTGGGTCTCCAGGTGTACGTGTTGTACTCGCTGCGTCGTCCACCGTCCGGTGACGACCGCCGCTGCATCGCGGACCGCGGTGTCGACGTCTCCGGTACTGCCGTGCAACTCCGCCACCAGATTTCGTGACGGATCCGCAATGCGAGCCGTCGCATCCTTGTCGCCGTGAATCTTCGGCGCACCGGGTTCGAGCGCGGATTCGGGATCGAACACTGCGGGCAGCACGTCGTACTCGACGATGACTGCGCGGCACCCTTCCTCCGCGGCAGCGACCGAATCTGCGACCACGATCGCTACCCGTTGGCCGATGAAGCGCACGACGGTGTCGAGTACGTGGGTGTCGTCGGGATCGTCGACGCGGCGATCGTGGCGTGCCGTCGAAAATGCGGTCGTGGGGCTGTCTTTCGCGGTGAGCACGAGCACAACCCCGGGCACTCGCTCCGCGGCAGTGACGTCGATGGCGACGATGCGCGCATGCGCATGCGGGCTGCCGAGCACCGTGGCGTGCAGCAGCCCTTGGGGTGAGTGATCGAGGGTGTAGGGCTCGGTTCCGGTGACGATCCGGGCGCTGGCCGGCGCAGCGACGGACCGCCCGCAGGCCGGTCCGTCGACGGCTTTCTCGGTGTTCACCACACCACAGACGGCATCGGCTATAGCCCGGTACCCGGTGCAGCGACACAGATTTCCCTTCAGCCGCTCGGGGAGTTCGTCCATATCGTTCTCGGTCAGGGTCGATGCAGTGACGACCATGCCCGCCGTGCAGAACCCACACTGGAAGCCCGCGGCCTCGACGAAGCGGCTCTGCATGGGATGCAGGTCGTCCGGAGTGCCGAGCCCGGTAACGGTGGTCACGGATCGGTTCGCGGCACGGAATGCGGGGAAGATGCACGAATGCACCGGCTCACCGTCGACGAGCACCGAACATGCTCCGCAATCGCCTGCGTCGCAGCCTTTCTTCACCTCGAAATGTTCGTGTTCGCGGAGCATGGTTCGTAGGCACTGGCCCGGCCGCGGGTCGACGTCGGTCGGTACCCCGTTGATGTCGACGATCATGACAACTCCTCGCGAATCTGCTGGGCTGCAGTACAACTGATGTGTCGACGCCAGTCCGGCGCACCGTGGGGGTCGTCGAACCAGTGCTCGGGACCGATTGTCTCGGCCAGCGCGTCGTCGAGTTCGTTGGCCGTCGGCAGAGCCGGAAAGCGAAGTACGAACGGGCGGACGGTCGATGCGCTGACCGTCAGAACGAACTCGCCGCCGGCGTCGACTCGCCCGATCACCACCGCGGCCGATCGGCCGAGTGGTGAGAGTGCGAGCTTGCGCATCGCCGTCCTCGCCTCGAGTGCATACCGCGGAATCTCGATGCTGCGCAACACGTCTCCAGGACGAAGAGCATTGGTATTCGGTCCGGTGATCAGATCGTCGATCGCGATGTCGTAGTCGTGTTCGCGACCGTCTGCCGACCACACCTGCCCGATGCCGTCGAGGGCTGCGGTGGCCGAGATCATCGCACCGGCGGGCAGGGCCAACGCGATGTTGCCGCCGACGGTGGCGGTTTTCCAGATCTTGAACGAGGCCAACAGTGCTGCAGCGCAGCGAGGAAACAGTGCGGTGGCAGGCCACGGCGACTCGAATCGCGCCAGCGTCTCGATCGTGCACGTGGCGGCGATCTCGAGCCCGGTCTCGGTGACCGTCAGCGGCTCCCAGCCCAGGGCGGTGATATCGACGAGGGTGGTCAGATGATCCTGCTTCTCCGAGAACAACCAGGTACCACCTGCGAGTACTGCGGTGTCCTCGCGTCCCGGTGGCAGGTCCGCTCGGGAGCTGGGAAGCAGAACGTTGTCGACAGTGCCGAGATCCATGGTCTTCGTTCACCTCATCCTCGCCGGGAGGGTCCACCGCGCCGGCAGGTCCACCACCCGATGTGTCACCTCGAACTCTAGTGAGCTTCTGTTACCGATCTTCGGTGGTCCGGCGATCCGTCCGAAACTCGGCGGAAACAACCCGCACCTAGTGTTGCCTCGAACAAGCGCAGTGATGCCGAGCGGGGGAGGGCGACAGTGCAGGTCAAGGACTTGCTCGACGCCACAGGGCTCTGCATTCGATTGCTCACCTCCGACCCCGACGCTCTGGGCCGCACGTTGCGGTGGACGTACACCACCGATCTGCCGGATCCGTCGCGCTACATCGCCGGCGGTGAATTGGTCATCACCGGTCTCGTGTGGCGTCGAACGCCGGCCGACAGCGAGGTGTTCGTCCGGGCGGTCGCAGAATCCGGGGCCTCGGCACTGGCGGCGGGTGAGGGATTGCTCGGCCACATTCCACCGGATCTGATCGACGCATGTGAGCGGCACGGACTGCCGTTGCTCGCCGTACCCGACAATGTCTCCTTCGGCGAGGTGACCGAGTTCCTCGTCGGGAGAGTCACCGGTGATCGCATCGCCTCGCTCAACAGCTCCCTCGTTCGGCACCGCCAACTGCTCACCGCGGTCGCAGACGGAAGGGCCCTCGACGAGCTGGCCCTGCACACCTCCAGGGAAACGGGGATGGCATGCCTGATCTTCACCGCTACCGGGCGCCGGCTGGTCGCCGAAGTGGTCGCGTTCTCCGATGCCGACGTCGACACATTGACGCACGCCGCGCTGTCCTCCGAAAGGCTACCCACGACAACAACTCTCAGCGACGGTGAGTCGTACAGCATCTTCGGAATCGGCCCGTCGCTCGCGCAGAGAACCACGCGGTGGTTCCTCGCGGTGGCGGGAGACAGGGACACGTTCCCTCCAGCGATCTCCGACGCGTTCGGTCAGCTGGCCGCCATCGCCGCCCTCGATCGTGCTCGACGCGAGGAAGGACGGTTGGTCCGGCGCGAAATAGCAGACCAGGCAGTGGCATTGATCGAAGCCGACAGCACCAGGCCCGAGGCGCTGACTCGGCTCCGTCAGGCAGCCGTCGATCCAGACCGTCCGCTGGTCGTCATCAGGATCGTGCACAGCGGTAAGGCCGATCTGCGCGAGATGCTGCGGACAGTGCTCAGCGACACTCTGACCTCCTTCGGCGTCGGCTGCGTCGGTGCCAGCACACACGGCGACATCGTCGCGATCGTGAACACCGAGGATCCATACATCGCTCAGACTCTCCGAACCCGATTGTCCCGCTTGGGTTCCGGTATCGGCCGCAGCCGTCTGCTCGTGGGCGTCAGCTCGGAGGCCACCGGGCTCACCATCGACGGTGCGCTGCGTTCGGCCCGGCACGCCCTCGACATGAGCAGGCAGGGGACCGGCCCCGTCACTGTCACCACCGGTGCGCAGCTGACCTCGGCAGTGTCGATGCTGTCGGCACTGCCCGACGACGTGCGGCGATCTTTCGTCGAGCATGTTCTGGCACCCCTGCTCGAGTACGACCGGCGCGCCGACGCCGGTCTGATCGACACACTTCGTGAGTTTCTCGCCACCGGCGGATCATGGAATCGAACCGCCGACTCGTTGCATGTGCACCTCAACACCGTCCGGTATCGAATCAAGCGTGTCGAGGAACTACTCGGCCGCGACCTGGGCTCGACAGAGGACAGACTGGACGTCTACCTCGCCCTGCAATCCATCCCTCGGTCGTCGGCCACGGGAGCGGCATAGGATCGCGGTATGACTGGCTTCACCGGAATCCCTTTTGCTGCGCTGGACTTCTACGAGGACCTCGAGGCGGACAACAGCAAGCTCTGGTGGAACGAGCACAAAGAGGTCTACGACAACGCGGTCAAGGGACCGATGACGGCGCTGTTGGCGACTCTCGAACCGGAGTTCGGCAACGCCAAGGTGTTCCGCCCGTACCGCGATGTTCGATTCTCCAAGGACAAGACCCCGTACAAGACCCATCAGGGCGGATTCGTTGCTCGCGGTGACAGTTTGGGCTACTACGTTCAGATCGACCCCGCCGGGCTCTTCGTCGCCGGCGGCTTCTACAACTCCTCGACCGACGGTGTTGCCCGCTACCGCCGCACCGTCGACGACGATGTGCGCGGGGCCGAACTCGAACGAATCATCGCGGCGCTGACCAAGGCCGGCTACGAGATCGGCGGAGACACGCTCAAGACCAAACCGCGCGGATTCGAGATCGATCACCCACGCATCGACCTCCTTCGGCACAAGTCGCTCACCGCCGGTAAACACTTCGGCTCACCCGAGTGGCTGAAGACACCGAAAGCCGCGACGAAGGTGCGCGACGCCTGGCGTGCCCTGACTCCCTTGGTGGAGTGGTCTGCTGCACTGCACACGTGATTGCAGCGCACTCACCCGACGACAGAGTACGTTCGCCAGGCACTTCCGGCATCCGGGGCATCCTCGCGTTCGACCGCCGCCTGAATCAGACCGTAAGGACGATCGTCGGCGTTGAACACCTCGAGGTTGTTCTCGATGTCGAACCTGCCGAGGTCGTACAGGAAGTGGTGCTTGTTCGGTGCCGACATGGAGATCTCGGCGATGAACGGATACTTCTCGAGCACTGCCTCACCCATGGCATACAACGTCTGCTGCAACGCCAAGGACTGCAGATTGGCGAACCTTTCGATCATCGCGGCCTTCACGCCCTCGTACACCGCGTCCCACTCGACATCGGTTATGGTGTAACGCCATTGCGCCGTCAGTGACGTCGCCATAACGCGGTCGGTGGTGGGCTCGAGAACGGTCAAGTCGTCCTCGAGGAAGCCGTGGAATTCCGACCCCGTCGACTTCAGGATCACCATCTCCTTGAAGCCGCTGATCACCCACGTCCGTTGGGCATCGCCCTTGCCTTCGACGGTGACGGCCGACGTGCGGATCTCCTCGCCCTTGCGCGTCCATGTGTGATCGTGCTCGACGCCGTCGATGACCGCTCGAGCCCAGGCATACTCCTCGAGCTCGATGCGGGCACCGTCGACGGGCTCGACGTCGTCGACGTAGTGGCGAGCCAGATCGAGGCCGTAACTCTCGAGGTGCAGTAGGCCCTTGGTCTTGGCATACGCGTACGCGGTCTGCTTCTGGGTGTCGGTGGGCAGCACGTTGGACTGATCACCCACCAGATGCGCAGGGGAGAAGTTGCCGCGCAGTGCGCTCGAGACGTTGATGTCGTGGATTTCGTGCCGCGGCGAGTCTCGATAGATCCGCACCACGCGGTTCTCCGCCTTGCCGTACTGATTGGATCCGAGGACGATCTTGCCGGTCAGGTCGGTCATGTCAGCTCCCGCGATAGGTCGAATAAGCGAAGGGGGACAACAGCAAAGGCACGTGGTAATGCGCATCGGAATCGGTCACAGTGAACGAGATGGACACCTCGGGATAGAAACTCGGTGTCTCTGTCGCCTCGAAGTAGTCACCCGTGTCGAACGAGAGGCGGTAGACGCCCGGATCGATCGGCCCTGGTACGACTTCACCGATGCGTCCGTCCCCATCCGTGGTGGCGGTGGAGATCTCACCTTTCTCGGGGTGGAACAACCGCACCCGCACCCCGACCGCCGGTGTCCCCGAGGTGGCGTCGAGCACGTGCGTGGACAGCCCGGTCACTGCTCTGGACCCAGCATGCGGCCGAGGCGAATTCGATTGATCTTGGCCAGTTCCACGCGGAGCACCCGTCTTTCGGTTTCGGCATCGTTGTCGAGCCTCTCCTCGAGGATAACGAGCAGGTCCTCGGCCGATCGGCCGGTGGCACACACCAGATAGACATGGCCGAACTTGTTTTCGTACGCAAGGTTTCCCGCCGCCAACTTCTCGCGCACCGCGGTGCCGGCGGTCGTCACCGCCGCCTGCTCGCGCTTCGACGACGGGTTGTCGGCCTTACCGCCGATTCGGGGATGGCCGTCGAGCGCATGATCGATCTCGGCTTCGGATAGCTCGGCGAGCACTCGATCTGCTCTGTCCAACAGTAAATCTCGACTGTCGAACGGGCGGCCCTGGGCAACTCGACGGGCCCAGATCGACGACGCACAACACTCGTAGAGTGCGTGCATCGCTTGTCGATCACCGAGCCGATTGAACCCGTCGAGCCCTATCCATTCGTGCAGCAACTCGCGCTCGCTATCTGAAGTCGTTGATGCGACCGAATCGCGCGGCCGCGATCGGGTTGGCATCCGCCACAAGATCGTCGAATCGGTAGTTCGCGATCTTGGCTATCTCGATCATGGCAAACGACCGCTCTGCCGACGGCGCATTCTCGACGCGTGACCAACCGTTGGCCAGGACTCGATCGTAGCGCTCGGTCTCCCGCGCGCAGATCACCAGCGGAAAGCCGAAGTGCTCGCGGTATTCGGCGGCAAGTTGCACGATGTTGTCGTGCTCGTCCTCCTCCAGGTTGGACAATCCCACGTGGTCGGCGGCGTTGAGCGTGCCGGTGGCGTCTTCGCTGCCGAGATCGGGATAGCTGTTGATCAGTTCGATCTGCTCCTCGGTGGTGCCGGCCAGCAGTGACTCCTGGAACGCCTCGCGCAAACCGTGGGCATCGGCAAAGGGTCGTTGCTGGTACGCGCGCTCGACCACCCACGGAGTTCCCTGCACCAAGCCGCCGAATGTGGCGGCGAAATCCTCGGAGGACATCTCGTTGACCTGGTCGAGTGTGATGCCCTTACCGGGTCCGCCTGCCACCGCCTGTCCACGATTTCCGATGTGGAAGAACAACACGTTGAGCACGATTGCCGAGACAGCGCCCAGAACGATGCCGCTGCCGAACAGCATTGCAAGCCAGTCCGGCACGCCTTCCGAGACCGTGGGCTGGATGGTGACGAGCATCGCCAGTCCGAGACTGGTAGCGACGATGATCAGGTTGCGGTGATCGGTGAAGTCCACCTTCGACAGCGTCTGGATTCCGACCACGGCGACGGTCGCGAACAGGGCCAGCGCGGCACCACCGAGCACCGGTGGGGGAATCGACGCGACGACGGCCGCGGTCTTGGGCAGCAAGCCGAGCAGAATCATGATGCCACCGGCGGTGGCCACCACCCATCGACTACGAACGCCGGTCAGCCGGACCAGACCGACATTTTCCGAAAACGCCGTGTAAGGAAACGAGTTGAACGTGCCGCCGATGACGGTGGCAACGCCGTCTGCACGCAGGGTCGCGGCGATGTCGTCCTTCTTGATGCGTTTGCCGACGATCTCACCGGTCGCGTACACGCTGCCGGTGGTTTCGACCGCGATGATGAGCATGACGACAATCATCGAAATGATGGCGATGACACTGAATTTGGGCACGCCGAACAGGAAGGGCTGCGTGAAACCGACCCACGATGCTTCCGAGGTGCCGTCGAAGTTCATGTCTCCCAGCACGAATGCGACCGCGCTGCCGATGACGAGTCCCAGGAGCACGGCGATAGTGGCCATGAATCCCTTGAAGAACCGTTGGATCAACACGATGATCAGCAGTGTCCCGATCGCGTACGCCATCCACCGCCCGTTGGTCGGGTCCTGTTCGTGAGTAGCGGGATTGGTCACCGCGTCGTTGACGGCCACCGGCAGCAAGGCGACACCGATGATCGTGATCACGGTGCCGGTCACCACCGGAGGGAAGAAGCGCAGCAGCCTACTGAAGTACGGTGCCATGAAGAACGTGACGAGTCCGGCCACGATGACGGCGCCGTAGACGTACAGCAACCCCTCGGTGCCGCCGCCGTTCGCCATCGCGATTGCGATCACCGGAGAGACACCGGCGAACGTCACACCTTGCAGCAGCGGCAGGCGGACACCGATCTTCCAGAATCCGACCGATTGAATGATCGACGCGATGCCACAGGTGAAGAGGTCGGCATTGATCAGGTGGATCAGTTGTTCGTTGGTCAGTCCGATCGCGCTGCCGATGATGATCGGCACCAGGACCGCGCCGGCGTAGAACGCGACGACATGTTGAAACCCGTAGGCGGCAAGTTTCGGAACGGGGAGCACTTCGTCGACAGGATGGACACGTTTGCGTGTGGTGGGCTTGACGGACATGGGTGGGCACCTCGCGGAAGCAACAGGGCAGGATTCCTGCGACGCTGCAGGAGAAGTGCACTAAGAATCGGTCATCGCGCCTATCCCCGCTAGTCGAGCGAGCACAAACTTCGGGGCATACTCGACGTGGCCGTTGTGCGAACATCCAATACCGGCCCAGCGACGGAAGGAGCCAGGGTGTCCGACTCTGCCGTGGGAGTGCTCCTGGCTGCGGGTGCCGGAACGCGGTACGGCTCGCCGAAAGTGCTCGCTCACGACGGCCTGTGGCTTCGCACGGCAGTACATGCATTACGCGACGGCGGCTGCGACCGAGTGATCGTGGTGCTGGGTGCGGCCGATGTCCCTGTCCCCGACGGGGCGATCGCCGTGTACGCACCCCGGTGGGAACAAGGAATGAGTGCGTCGTTCGAGGCCGGGCTGACGGCGGCGTCGGACGCGGACTACGCAGTGGTGCACGTGGTCGATACCCCGGACGTAGGAGCCGAGGTGGTGCGGGCGGTTCTCGACGCTGCAAAGGGGACCGGTCTCGCCAGAGCCGTGTTCGACGGCCGCCCCGGTCATCCGGTCGTCTTGGCTCGGCGTCATTTCGAGGCAGCCGCGACATCGGCGTCGGGCGATTTCGGTGCCCGGGGCTTCCTGAAAGGCCGCGACGACGTGAGTGCCGTCGAATGTTCGCAGTGGGCAACGGGAATCGATCATGACTATCGGTGAGCGGGACCGTCGGCGGTAGCGTGGAAGTCATGGAGCGGCGCATTCCCGATCGAACAGTAGATGCCATCCGCGCCGCGGTCGTGCTCGAAGACTTGATCGGCGAGCGGACGCCACTCGTCCGCTCAGGACTCGACTCGATGAAGGCTCTGTGCCCGGTGCACGGTGAGCGGACACCCAGTCTGCATGTTCGACCGAGTCGGCAACGTTTTCACTGCTTCGGGTGCGGAGCAGGAGGCGACGCGTACGATTTCATCCAGGCTGTCGACGGGGTCAGCAGGATCGAGTCGGTCGAACTGCTGGCGTACCGAGTCGATCTCGTCATCGACGACGAGGATCGGGACCAGTAGAAGCGTCCCCGCGGGGACGCCCGAATCTGCGGATCTCGGCGGCAACGGCGTCGATCATGCCGTCGAACTGATGACCACCGGTCGGGAACGCGACGACGGTCGCCGATGGGAACGTAGCGGAGTTCAGCGCCAGGTGAGAAACGGGAACGACGTCGTCGTCCCGGCAATGGAACAACGTCAGATCGGTCTCGGGCTCGGGCTCGGGCTCGGATTCGGATTCGGATTCGGTGAACGCGTAGTCGGTGACGTCCCACCCACGTGAAGTCCAGTCAGGCATGGCCAACAGTGCGGCCCGTCGCGGGTGTTCCCGGCCTCTCTCGGCCAACACCCTGACCAGGATCGACGCGCCGAAGGAATGAGAAACCACCACATCTTCGGGTCCGAGCTGATTCAGGTGTTGCCGAATGGGCTCGGCCCAGTCCTCGAAACCCATTGCGCTGTCGGACAGCTCCGGCATTCGAAGTTCGAGTTCCAGAGTCTGCGCCAATCCCCGCGCCAGCTCCGCGTCGTCGACGAATCCACCGGCACCGTGAACGAACAGAAGTCTGCCGACCATGGTCGGATTCCTTTCCTCGAAAATGCTGTCACCGGAGAAGACCACTGTGCGGGCACAAATTCACCGGTCAATGCACGAGGGGTTGACATAGAACAGTGGCCCGTGGAACTATCTGGCGCAGCGTCGCGTGTCGATGACGGACTGCGTCAAGCATGGAGGCGTCGTACTGCCCAGGAGGCAGCGCATGTCCATCTCGTTCGATCACACCATAATCTTTGCGCAGAACAGTTCCGATTCTGCGGCGTTCTTTCGCGAGATGTTCGCACTGCCGGAAGCGGCGTCGTGGGGATCGTTCGTCAACGTGCAGCTCACCGATGGAACTCTGATCCAATTCGCGGAACCCCCATTCGAGGACATTCAGTTCCAGCACTACGCCTTTCGGGTGAGCGAGGAACTGTTCGACGCAGCATACGCCCGGTTGGTCGGCGGCGGAATCGAACACTGGGCCGACCCTCGGATGACCCTGCCCGGCGCCGTCAATGCCGGCCATGGTGGTCGCGGAGTGTATTTCCGCGATCCGACCAGTCACTTCCTCGAGATGCTGACGCACTCGTACCTGACAGCGCAGGGCGAGCCGGTACCGTAGCCGCTGTGACCGAGCAGCAGCATGTTTCGATGACGAGGGCAGCCTACGACACCGTTGCCGAAAGCTACGCCGACCTGGTTCGCGACGAACTCGATGGCCTCGAGGCCCGCACCCGACCACCGGGGTGTGGGCCTTCTTCGTTACCCACGAACCAGGACGCACTGTGAGCAGTGCCAGGCCACCCCGCGGGGGCGTCCGCCCATTCGAACTCCGCTGATCTCCGTCCTGCCACGCCCCGACCACAGACCCAATAGGAATCTCGTACACGCGCGGTCCAGCCTTCAAGCTGTTGCAGCGCAACATGATCTGTCGGTACCCCACAACACAACCGTCACCATGCGAATCCGAACTATCGACGGACCAGCAACCACTGCTGAAACAATCGAGATGACCGCCCGAGCACGTATCATGACACAGCTGCACTACGCCACCGGCCGATCCATCAACGTGGACAATGCAATGGACCGGCCGGGTGCACTCACGGCACAATTGCCCTCATATGTACTTATACAAAATACGTCTAGCTTACTTGACTAGGAATTGTCCAATCGACTAGACTAAAGTCATGGTTTCCGAGCAGCCCACGCGGAGAGTGGTCAAGGCCCTCACAGCGGCCGGGTTTACCTCGGTACGCACGGTCGGATCGCACAGTACGTGGGTCTCGGCCGACGGTGCGGTCAAAGTAACTGTGCCCGACGGGCATAGGACTATCTCGCCCGGCGTCTACCGCAAGATCCTCGCAGCGATGAAGGAGGCCCAGCAGTGAGCAAGACCTATTCGGTGTCGGTGACCAGGGACGGCAAGTGGTGGATGATCGTTGTCCCCGAACTCGATGCCCTCACCCAGGCGCGTCGCGTCCACGATGTCCCCACAGCGGCGAAAGAGCTCATCGCCCTCGAAACCGGTGTCGCCCTCGCCGACGTCGAGATCGACCAGCACATCGAGCTCGAACCCGGGGGGGAGGATCTGGCAGTTCGTATCGCCGAGATCGCGACGCAACGAGCGCAGCTGGCCGAGGACGAAGCCCGTGTCAGAGCGAGCACCGAGGCCTTCGCCAAGAAACTCGCCGATGCCCAGGTGCCCGTCCGAGACATCGGCGCGCTGCTCGGCGTGACTTTCCAACGGGCCAGTCAACTCGTCAACAGCTGATCCCAGAAATTCGGAGCGGCAAAGCTTTGGCGGGAAAACGCTATCGTCGTAGCTATGCCAACTCTCCCAGAAGGCCAATCCTTACTGATCCGTACGCATTTCGGTGATGCCAAGGCATGGGAACTGGTCGCGAGGGAAGCTCAAGCGATGCACACTCAGGCCGGGGGGATCGAAGCCCAAAGCATCCTCACGGTGGTCGACAACCCTGAGTTCGTGGATCTTTCGGTCGCGGACCTTGTCGGTTCGATCGACTCGCCGCTGCCTGACTACTTTTTCGTCGTCGACAGGCACGCGTGTGACGACGCCGAGCATCCCATCCTCGTGGTAGCACCGAAACGGGATCCGTCGGACGCGGGCGCTCCGTTCCGTGTGGTCCCACGACTCCTTGCCACAATCGAAAGCAATTTGGCCGTCGCGAACTTGAGCTTCGAGGAGTTACGCGACGATTCGGATTCGGACGGCGTGTACAGAGGAGCCCCGTCGACGAACGTGACGGAGCGGGAGATCAGCAATGAGACTCTGCTCGACGCCGCCTACGCGGCGGATGACTCGCCGACAGTGATGCAACTAAGGGTGGACCTTTCTCTGAGTAGTGCCACCACTGTGTGGACGGCACTGGTCAGAGATGATCTGGTCGACAGTTACAACGCTATCGTGAGTCAGCCATACCGGCTCGAGTTGATCGTCGGATACGAAGACGCGCTCGAAGTTCTCTCTCAGGGAGGTTCGGGGCTGGCGATCCACGTCCCGGCTCCGAGAAGCTACTGGTCGATATTTCTGGACCCCGACGATCTGTCCCTGCGGGCGGCGATGAAGGTCTTCTATCCGCAGCAAGCGAACCCGCGACGTCGCCGGGCCGCCAATTCGTGACGGCGATGCTGGTCACCGCGATGTTCGGTCGGTCACGAGCGACTCGGGTGACCGAGGAGTTGTTCGACGCCGCGTACGCACGGTTGGTCGGCAGCCGCATCGAACACTCGGCCGATCCTCGGATGACCCAGCCCGGCACTGTCAACACCGCTCACTGTGGCCGCGGGGTGTGTTTCCGCGACCCCACCGGGCACTTCCTCGAAATGCTCACGCACTCGTATCTGACAGGGCAGGGCGAGCCGGTACGGTAACTACCGTGGCCGAGCCGGAGCATGTTTCGATGACGAGGACCGCTTACGACACCGTTGCGGAGAGCTACGCCGAACTCGTTCGCGAAGAACTCGACGGCCGGCATCTCGAGCACGGACTGTTGGCGACATTCGCAGACCGAGTGCCGGGCGGACACGTTCTGGAAGTGGGATGTGGATCCGGTCGCATCACCGATCACCTGCACCGCCTCGGCCTTGAGGTGGCCGGAATCGATTTGTCGCCCAACATGATCGAGGTTGCGCGGCGCGATTACCCGCACCTGCGATTCCACGTCGGGTCGATGGAGGCGTTGGTTGCGGGGGACGGCTCGCTCGCCGGAATCGTGGCCTGGTACTCGATCATCCACACTCCTCCCGAGCAGCTGCCTGCGGTCTTCGCGGAACTGAACCGAGTGCTGATGCCGGACGGGCTATTGCTGCTGGCATTTCAATCCGGCGACGAGCGGGTGCGACTCGAACATGTCTACGGACACTCGGTTTCGTACGACGCCTATCGTCTCGATTCCGATGCGATCGAGACCATGCTCGTCGAGGCGAACTTCGCGGTGGACGTCCGCGTGCATCGAGCGCCGATGGGATACGAGTCGACGCCCCAGGCATTCCTGCTGGCACGCAAGCGATCGTGATCTTCGGACCCGGCGTCTCTCTGCAGTCTCGTCCCGCCCGAATTGTCGTCGCGGGGACGCCCGGTTCCGGCAAGACCGCGCTGGCCACTCGCATCGGGTCGATACTCGGTATCGAACACGTCGAGATCGACGGCCTGTTCCATGGTCCGAATTGGACGCCGCGCCCCACCTTCGAGTCGGATGTGGACAAGTTTCTCGCGCGGCCGTCGTGGATTACCGAGTGGCAGTACACCAAGGTCCGAGACCGTCTCGCTGATCGGGCAGACCTGTTCCTTTGGCTCGACCTGCCGCGTTCAACAGTCATGCGGCAGGTGACAATTCGGACCTTGCGACGCAGGTTCGGCAGACATGAGCTGTGGAACGGCAACATCGAGCCGCCGTTGCACCGGATCTTCTTCGATCGCGAGTACATCGTCCGGTGGGCCTGGAGCACTTACCGGCTGACGACCGAGCGGGTGCAGCGACTGAGTGTGCGCCGTCCGGAGCTGGCGATCGTTCGATTCCGGTCGCACAGCGACGTGGACGCGTGGATTGCGCACCAGCTCATACCTCTGACTCGGCCCTGAGCGAGAGGTGCAGTCAGCAACCCAATTGCGTTGCGAGAGAATCGATCGAGTCGACGTGATAGGTCCAGTCGGCCTCCGCAACGAGATCGGTGGTCTGACTCGGTCCGTGTTCGAGTGGCCGGGCGACGAAGGCGGTAGCGAAGCCGCAGTCTGCAGCCGCAGCGAGATCACTGTTGTGTGCGGCGACCATCATGCACTCGCTCGGCTCCAGACCGAGAATGTCCGCGGTACGCAGATACGCGTCGGGCGTGGGTTTGTACGCCTGGACCGGTTCTGCGCCGAGGATTGCATCCCACGGCAGTCCGGCGTTCTTGGCCATGTCGAGCAGCAGTGAGATGTTCCCGTTCGAGAGCGGGGCGATGACGAATTCGGTATGAAGCCGGGTGAGTCCGGGCACCGAATCCGGCCAGGGATCCAATCGATGCCACGCCTGGTTCAATGCGGCAATGCGATCCTCGGCCGGCCGAATGTCGAACTCTGCCAACACGACTCGGAGCGATTCCAGATGCAGTACGTCGAGCCGGGTGAAGGGCCTGCGGCCGGACCGAACCTCCTCCATCGCCGGCTGGTACATGCTGCGCCAGCGGTCTGCGAAGGAGTAGCTGTCGACATCCGGCCCACACTGATTTCGGACCTCGCGGGCGATGCTGGTACGCCAGTCGACGACGGTGCCGAACACGTCGAACAGAAGTGCCCTCAACGCTCCTTCTTCTTTTTCTTCGGACTCTTCGAATGTCCGCTTGCGGACAGCAGTGCACCAGCGAGCGGGATGAGGAGGAAGAAGAGCCACTTGCTCTCGAAATCGGTGAGGAAGAACAAGGCCAACGAACCGAAGATGACCAGCGGCATGACCACTGCGCGCCAATCGAGACCGCCGCCGGTCTCGGCCGGAGCAGGCGACTGCCCGAGCCGAGCAGGCGTGTGCGGCGGTGTCGACGCGGCGGGGAGGTCGACGAATACCGTGTCGAGCTCCCCGCGCGTCGTGGCAGAAGCGATAGTGGCGCTGCGCTCGTCGAACTCGGGGACCGTGAGTCGTCCCTCGCTGAAGTGCAGGCTCAGCGCGTCGAGCGCCTTTTCCCGATCAGCAGTACCGATACGAATTTCCGGAAGCTCGGACATCGCTACAGGGTAACGCTATCCACGGCCTGGATTCGAGCTGAAATTCGCATCGCTACCGATATGTCGCTATTTGATTTCTGTGAGGACGGTGCCTTGGGTGATGGCGTCGCCTGCGGTGACGCTCAGGCCGGTGATGGTGCCGCCTTTGTGGGCGGTGACGGGGTTTTCCATTTTCATCGCTTCCAGGACAGCGATGAGGTCACCGGATTCGACACTCTGGCCTTCGGTGACGGCGACCTTGACCACGGTCCCCTGCATCGGTGCGGTCACCGCATCACCGGACGCGGCTCCGGCACCGGCACCGCCTCGGGTGCGGGCTTTCGGTTTACGCCGCACCGCGCCGGCAGGCCCGTTGCCGTTGCCACCGCCGCCGAGGGAGAGTTCCCCGGGGAGGGAGACCTCGACGCGGCGGCCACCGACCTCGACGACCACCTGCTGGCGGGGCAGTGGGTCCTCGTCGTCGTCGAGGGGCTGCCCTGCGGTGAACGGAGGAACCTGGTTGTCCCATTCGGTTTCGATCCAGCGGGTGTGGACGGAGAACGAGTCCCCGTCGCCGATGAACGCCGGGTCGGAGACCACCGCGGCGTGGAACGGGATGACCGTCGCCAACCCTTGGACATCGAATTCGGCCAATGCGCGACGCGAGCGGGCGAGCGCTTGTTCGCGGGTGGCTCCGGTGACGATGAGCTTGGCGAGCATCGAATCGAACTGGCCACCGATCACCGAGCCGGATTCGACACCGGAGTCGACGCGCACACCCGGGCCGGAGGGGGCGGTGAAGGTGGTGACCGGTCCGGGGGCGGGCAGGAATCCACGGCCGGCGTCTTCGCCGTTGATCCGGAACTCGAAGGAATGCCCTCGCGGTTCGGGATCTTCGGTGATGGACAGTTCCTCGCCGTTGGCGATACGGAACTGCTGCAGGACCAGGTCGATGCCGGAGGTTTCCTCGGTGACGGGGTGTTCGACCTGCAGGCGGGTGTTGACCTCGAGGAAGCTCACGAGTCCGTCTTGGCCGACGAGGTATTCGACGGTCCCGGCGCCGTAGTAGCCGGCTTCGAGGCAGATGGCTTTGGCGCTGGAGTGGATTTCTTTGCGTTGGGCGTCGGTGAGGAACGGGGCGGGGGCTTCTTCGACGAGTTTCTGGAAGCGGCGTTGCAGGGAGCAGTCGCGGGTGCCGGCGACGATGACGTTGCCGTGCTGATCGGCGATGACCTGCGCTTCGACGTGGCGGGGCTTGTCGAGGTAGCGCTCGACGAAGCATTCCCCACGCCCGAACGCGGCGACGGCTTCGCGGGTGGCGGAGTCGAACAGTTCGGGGATTTCCTCGCGGGTGCGGGCGACTTTCATGCCGCGGCCGCCGCCACCGAATGCGGCTTTGATCGCGATGGGGAGGCCGTGTTCGTCGGCGAAGGCGAGGATTTCGTCGGCGCCCTTGACCGGTTCGGAGGTGCCGGGGACGGAGGGGGCTTTCGCGCGGGCGGCGATGTGGCGGGCGGTGACCTTGTCGCCGAGGTCGCGGATCGATTGTGGGGACGGTCCGATCCAGATCAGTCCTGCGTCGATGACGGCTTGGGCGAAGTCGGCGTTCTCGGAGAGGAATCCGTAGCCGGGGTGGATGGCGTCGGCTCCGGACTTGGCGGCGGCGTCGAGGATTTTGTCGATCACCAGATACGACTCCGCTGATGTCTGGCCACCGAGGGCGAATGCTTCGTCGGCGAGGCGTACGAACGGGGCATCGGCATCGGGCTCGGCGTAGACAGCGACACTGCCCAACCCGGCATCAGCAGCCGCACGGATCACCCGCACCGCGATCTCACCACGATTGGCAACAAGAACCTTGGTGATCTGAGCACTGGCATGGCTGGGCACTGAGCCTCCTACGGATGTATTTTCATCGTTGCGAACGTCACGTCGGAGTCTAAGCACCGGCCCCCTCATCGCTGTAATCGGACTGCACCGCCGCGCCGAGTGGACCTGGGCTACTGACTGGTAGCGATCCGACTGCTGTCGATGTGGCCGTCACGGAACGGCTCGGGGGCGGTGCCGGGGATCCGGGCGATCCCGGTGTCCGCGACTTCTGTCAGCAGTCTGCGCAGGGCGCCGATGTACTCGTGGACCCGTGCCGTGGCCTGCTCTGTGTTGGGGTAACGAGCAGCGATGTTGATCCCCTGCGGGGTGCGGTTGATCCACACGTACACGTCGTGTTGATACTGCTTGCTGCGTAGCGCACGGGCATTCCAGTCCGGCCAGTGCTCGGCCGCAGGCGCAAACCGCACGTCCATGAACGAGACGACGAAACGTGGGCGGGCGGAGTAGCCGAGAGTGGTGAACACCCGATCGAGAGGAACGCGGGCGATCGGTTTGGTCTTCTTCACTTCCGCCGAGGCGGCTGCGATCACCGAACCGAACGAACCGTCGCCGTCGATGTCGAAGGAGATGGGGCACAGTCCGACGAACCATCCCAGCGCGGATGCCCACTGAGGTTCGTCGCGGGTGTGCACCGGAGTAACCGTGCGGAAGCGAGTTCCGCCGCCCAGCTCGCCGGCGGTGATGGCCAGGACCGCGAGCAGTCCGGCGAACAGGCTGTGTCCTGTCTTACGGCAGGCCGTCGAGAACGAGTCGGCCTGCTCGGCGTCGAGCACCCACGCGGACAGACCGCCTTGCGGCACGTCCTCCGGGCTCGGATCGCCGATATCGAGCGGAAACGCAGGTAATTCACCGTCGCCGTCGACGAGGAAGTCCCGCCACATTCTCACCGCATCGTGAGAATGCTCGAGTTCGGCATGACGCTCGCGTTCGGAGGAACCGAAATCGAGGTAACTGCCGGCCTCGAACAGGGCGGCAGGCGGGCCACCGAGTTCCTCTCCGTACAGGGCGGCGATCTCGTGCGCGACCAGAACCGTGGACAGACCGTCGATGATCGAATGATCGGCCGCGAAGAACACGGTGATCGGGCGCGTGTCGTCGAGCGGTTCGAGAGTGACGAAGGCGTACGCGGGCCAGATCAGCGGTGAGGTGAACTCGTCGAACAGATATTGCAGGTGCTCGAAGACTTCACTCGACTGGCTGCACCGCTCCTGCTCCACCTGCCAGATGCCGATGGCTCCTTCTGCGGCGGTCACCCGCGACATCTCGCCCGTCGTCTCGTCGATCGACGCACTCGAGCGCATGGCTTCGTGCCGGTCGATCCAGTTGAGAACCGCTTGCCGGAATGCGGGCTTGTTCAGGGGGCCTGCGACCTCGAAAGCCGCGCCGAGCCACGATTCTCGGCCACGACGGGGACTGCTCAGACTCGTACGAAGGTGCGCCTCGTGGACGTAGGACGTCGGTCGAGTGTCCGAACGCCACCCTGCGGCCTCAGGAGTGCGTGCCTGCGGGCCGACGCTGGGTATCCACTCGGTGAGCGTGCCTGCGGGAACCGCGTAGTCCGCTAACTCCGTGAACTCCATGTCGGCAGCAACCAGCCTTCGTTCGACCACATCAGGGGTGAGGGTGAATAGAGCATCGACGCTCGTTCGAGGAGTCTACCGATCACGTGATGTATCGATCAAGACGACAGCGGCGTGCGCAGTCAGCGCAGGTGCCGCTTGATCCGAGCCAACATCGCCGACATCCCGCGCAGCCGCAACGGGCTGACCGCATCGCTCAGCCCGAGAGCCGAGTAGAAGTCGTCCGGCACATCGAGAATCTGCTCAGCGCTGAGCCCGTCGAGCCCCTGCGCGAGGATCGAGGCGAACCCGCGGGTGGTCGGGGCTTCGGGCGGGGCGCTGAAGTACAGACGAATCTGCGTCGGGTCACCGGCATCGACCGACAGGAACAGCGGCGACTGGCACTCCGGCACCGGCTCCATCGCATCCTGAGCCAAGTGCTCCGGCAGGGGAGGGAGTTCTCGACTGAACTCCAGCAGCAGCTGCAGCTTGTCTTGTCCCTCCACCGCGGCGAAGTCCTCGACTATCTCGGCGAGTGATTCCGGAAGCGCGCTCATCGAGTGGCCGGTGCCGATCCGGGCTCCTCGCCTTTGGCGATCGGAACTCGAACGGCGTTGCCCCATTCGGTCCACGAGCCGTCGTAGTTGCGGACCGAGTCGTAACCCAGCAGATGGGTCAGAACGAACCAGGTGTGGCTCGACCTCTCACCGATACGGCAGTACGCGATCACGTCGTCGGTTGCGGAGGTACCGGCGTAGATCTCGTCCAATTCCTTGCGTGAGCGGAAGCGTCCATCGGGCGCGGCCGCCTTGGCCCAGGGGATGCTGACGGCAGTGGGAATGTGCCCGCCGCGCAATGCGCCTTCTTCCGGGTAATCGGGCATGTGGGTGCGTTCGCCGGTGTACTCGGCGGGGGAGCGCACGTCGATCAGCGGCACCGTGCCGAGTGAGCCGAGCACATCGGACGCGAACGCGCGAATGGGTGCGTCGTTACGTTCGATCACCGGGTAATCGGTTTCCGGGAACTCGGGTACGTCGAGAGTGGTGTCGCGATTTTCGGACAGCCAGGCGTCGCGCCCACCGTCGAGCAGACGCACGTCCTGATGACCGAACAGGGTGAACACCCACAGCGCGTAGGCAGCCCACCAGTTGCTCTTGTCGCCGTAGACGACGATGGTGTCGTCTCGCGAAATGCCCTTGCGGCTCATCAGTTTCGCGAACTGGTCGCCATCGATGTAGTCGCGGGTGACCGGGTCGTTGAGGTCCAGATGCCAGTCGATCTTGACCGCGCCGGGGATGTGGCCGACGTCGTAGAGCAACACGTCCTCGTCGGATTCGACGACGCGGAGGCCCGGGGTACCGAGATGGGCGGAGAGCCATTCGTTCGATACGAGTCGATCCGGATGCGCATAGTCGGCGTACGTTGCGTTGGAATCGGTTGGTACAGGCACGTATCGGCTCCTACGGAAGATATTCGTCTGGCGGCCCGCCCGGGGGTGAACGGTCTGCACCGTCGATCCTATGCGGTATCGCCGCCGAGAGGTGCGAGCGGAGCCTGCTGATCTGAGTGCGGTCAGGTCGTCAGCGCACCGATGCCTGCGTCCGCGGTGGACGCACGCATCAGAGTGCCGAGCTCGTCGACGAACGCGGTCATCACCGAGCGCGCCACCGCGGTATCGGGGAAACGGGATCGCAATGCCAAGCCCGATCGTGTGCGGGAGATCCAGAACTGGGCATCGTCGGACACGGTGGCGTTGCTGATGTGATGGGCGTTGGACTCGTCGAACCGTTCGTGTCCATCGACTTTGGTGTAGTCGACGTACGACACCATGAACACGTCCTGCCGCGACAGCGTGAATGCGTCCCCGAGGTTGGCCAGAACCTGCGGGATCGGAACGGTGCTGAGCGGGAGAGCCGAGCGAAACGCGCTGTGGGCGGCGCGGACCGTGTCGGGTAGGTCGGCTCGGACGGGCACGATCATCGGGGCGTTGGTGGTGAACCAGCCGAGTGCACGAGAGAACTGCGGACGGTGTCGGGTGTGCAGTGGGAACAGTAAGGGCACGTGATCCGGCCCGCCGATGCAGGCAACGGCCTGCGCGATCGCCGCGACGACCCCTGCGAACATTCCGGCACCGTATCGGGCGCAAAGGTGCTCGAAGTCGAGGGTCTGCGAGGCGTCGAGCAGTGTGTTCACCGTCGTGGCCTGCACGGCTGTTTCACCCTCTGCGACTCCGAGATCGACCGGGAACCTCGGTGTGGTGCCGCCGCACTCGAGGAGGAAGTTCGACCACGCCGCCATTCGTTCGTCCGCGGGGTTCACGAGTGGTTCGGTGGCTTCGATACGGCAGTACTCGACGAAACCATCGACCGGAGGTAGATCGATTTTCGGGTTCGAGGGGCAGCGGCGGTAGGCGTCGTACAGGGCGTGGATCTCGTCGACGACGACTGCTATCGACATGGCGTCGACGTTGACGTGGTCGAATGCGCACAACACCGTGGAAGTGTCCGGTCGATCGATTCCGAAACAAGTGTACGACGGGAATCGCCGTGCATCGCAGTGCAGTTCGAGTGCGGTCCGGAGGTGGTCTCGGAGCGTGGGTGTCGAGGAGAAGGCGGATCGGGCGGAGTGTCTCATCTCGATCGCACCTGGCCCGTAGAGCATCCGCTCGATACCGGTTGTCGTCGAAACGAACGAGCTTCGCAGCGTGTCGTGGCGGTCGATCAGGTACCCGAACGCCCACCTGAGTGCTTCGACATCGAGGCTGCCCGGTACGTCGAACGCTCCGGCGATCCACACGCGTTCGGCCTCGCCGAGGTCACCCAGGTGAAACCGCTGGTTGAACGACGGCGGAATCGACGACGGCTCCGGATCGCCGACGACGCGTGCAGAGAATTCGACCAGGGTACCTGCCCGAGGGGCGTACTCAGTGATCGAGGTGACCTGCACCGGCCGGCTCCTGAACGAGATGGTCGAGGGAGAGCGCGTAATTGCCCTCGCGTGCAATGGTTTCGAGCACATGTGCCAAATGCGCGTGGTAGCGCTCCACCGATGCGGCAGCGGTATCGGTATCGGGGGTCTGCGCTACCAGGTACAGGTGCTCACCGTCTCGGTTGATCCACATCGATGCGTTCGATGTGGATCCTTCTCCGGTGAAATGCTTCGCCCGCGTGTCCGCGTCCCGTCCGACTCCGGGAAACCAGCGAAAGTCGATGTAGGAGAGCATGTTCGGGCTGACAGCCAACTCGCTGCCCAGGGTGCCGTCTGCGGCGAGTGCGCCCAGTACGGCGTGCACGGGTGCCTCCGCGATCTGCTTGGCCTGTTCGAAGCCCGAGTGGGCCAGTGCCGCGACATCGGAGAATTTCTCGTTGCCTGCCACCTCGAACGCGACCGGCGCGAAATTGACGAACCAACCCTGAGATTGTCCGTAGTCGCCGTGGTGACGGGTGCTCAGCACGGTGATCCCGAAATACTCTGCGGTGCCTGCCAGTTCGAAATCGGTGATCCCGACGGCGGCGAATATGCCGCTGCTCATCCGGGCCCCAGCGGCCTTGCATGCCGCGTCGAACGCCGCCACCTCGCCTGCGTTCAAGAGATGGCGTTCGACGATACGGACCGGGGCTCGTTCCCCTGGAGCGAGTCCCAGATCGAGTGGGAATCGTGGCATCGATCCGTCGTGCCTGGTGAAAATGTCTCGCCACGCGGTGATCTCGGGGGAGTCGGGCCCGTATGTCGCGGCTCGCGCTCGCTCCTCTGCGGCGTACGCGAGGTGGCTGCCTGCCTCCGCCGGCTTCGGTGCCCGACCGCCGATCTCGAGCGCATACAGATCGGCGAGTTCGCTGACGACCAACGCCTGCGAACCGCCATCGGTGAACGCGTGGTCCGCGCCGTAGTACAACGTGAAGCTCCCCGGCCTCGACACGACGCCGATAACGAATCCGGGCCAGACATCTGCGGTGGCCTCGGTCGAGAAGCGCCGCCGCACATAGCGTTGAAACTCGTCGTCGTCCGTAGACTCGCCGGCGTCCAGTGCCTCGAATTCGGCGACCTCGGGTTCCGTGAGGTGGCGTACGACCCCGGTGCTCTCCACCTCGAACCAGCATCGGAGGCCCTCGTGACGAAGGACGTAGGCCGCCAAGGCGCGGCTCATCGCAGCGGTGTCCACGTCGCCGTCGATCTCGGTCGCCACCCCGGTGTACGCGGTATGAACATCACCGCGCTGCCGCGCTGCCCACGCCGCCTTCATATGGTCTTCCTGCAGAAACGAGGGCGGAGTCGAATCGACCGGTGCCGTTGCGGCTCGCGCCTGGGCAGCCGGAGTTGGATGCCACTCGAGCAGCCTGCCCGGGGCAGGATTCCAGCTGCCCATGGCGGTGATGATCATCTTTGCTTCATCCTTTGCGATAGGAGCCGCGGGCCGGTCGAGTGTCTTACTCCGCGGCGACGGTGACCGACTGCGAGACCGACGTGAGCACCGTATCGGCACCGCCGTCGGAATCGATCACCGCAGTCAGTACGGCCACGAACTCGGTGATGAAGCGATGAACGTTGGTGGACGCGACATCCGAGCTGGGGAACCGGGCCGAGATGTTCAGCCCCTCGAGCGTCCGGTTGACCCAGAAGTAGACCTCGTCGTCCGCGTGGCAGTTGCTCCGCAATGCGCGACCCTTGCGAGCCTGCCACTGGGCGGCGTCCGGAAGAAACCTCAGGTCGATGTACGAGACGACGAATCGGGGGATCTCCGTCGACTCGAGAATCTGGGCGATCTTGGAGTAAGGCATGCGCGCGAGCCCCTTGTTCGCAGAGCCCGCCGCCGCCGCGGCCTCCAGCGCCTCGCCGAAGGTGCGCGCGTTGTCGAGTTGGATCTCCATCGGCAGGATCCCGACGTACCAGCCGACCGACGCCGCCCATTTCTGTTCGTCTCGCGTGTGCATCGGCATCACGGTGCGTAGCGACGTGCGGCCGGACAGGCGCGCGTTCGTCACCGCCAAGGCCGCGAGTATCCCGGCCTGCATGTTGTACCCGGCGGCGCGGCACGCGGCGTTCACGGCGTCCGACTGATCCGCGGTCAGTAGCCACGAAGAGATGCTGCTCTGAGCGGCAGGACCGTCGGTCGTGGACGCCCGTTCGACCGCCACGGGAAGCGGGAAGCCTGGAAAGCGTCCGTTCTCCACGGCCAGGAAGTCCTGCCACGTGCGGACGGCACTGTGGTCGCTGGTCAGGGTGTCGCCCAGCTCGCGCTCGGACTGACTGAAGTCCACATAACTGCCCACCTCGGGCAAAGCCGGATCGGTGCCCTCGAGGGCCTGCGCGTACAGCCGGTCGATCTCGTTGATGGCGTAGATCTGGCTGTAGGCATCCATCACCGAGTGGTCGGCAGCAAATGCGAGCAGGAACGACTCCCCGGGTCCGTTCGAGAGGGCACGTGAGGCATCGTCGGGTTCGATCGTCGCCAGTACGAAGTGCGGCCATGCCGTCGGCGATACCGTCTCGCCGAACCAGGAGTGCAGATGGCTGAAAACCTGTGTTTCGGTTCGTGGTTCGGTGTGCGCGCGATCGATGACCCGCACAGCATCTGTAGGCGCGGTGTAGCGCTGCCACGCTCCGGATTCCTCATCGCGACGGACCTTGGTTCGGAAGGCCTCGTGTCGTCCCATGTACGCAACGATGGTCGCTCGCACTGCCTCGACGTCGTAGCGGCGATGAATCTCGAACACGGTCCCGATCCACGAACCCGGTGCGCTGCGCTCGCAATGATCCTGGTGAGTGAACGACAGGCCACGTGAGTCCGATGCCCACCCGTCGTCGTCGACGCGTGGGACCCACTCGGTCAGTCGTCCGGCGGGAAGTGGGTAGTCGGCGAGTTCGGTGTATTCCATGTGAGTCCTCTTCCATTCCGGGCCCGGCCAGCGGTGTTCGGCGTCAGTTCGGTATCGGCAAGGGTTCGATTACGGTCGAGCCGTGTAGGTAAAGCGAGGTGTCGTGTGACGGTGTATTCGACTCGTCGTTTATCTGATTGCTGCTTTCCGCATTGAAAGAACAACGTCATTGCTGTCGACCCGAAGTGAGTCACGAAGTCACGATAGGGGCTACATGGAACTATTTCGCGACGCGTAAAAGTAATACTTCTCACTACCGAAGCTCTTGACCGCCGGTCCTCGTTCACGAGCGGAGTTCGTGCTCGGTTGTCGTATCGTACGACCAATTCAGCGTCTTCGCAGTCTGTCTTGATGATGAATCACAATCGATGTACGTCGTGCGTCGGTCTTCGGGTGTGAGCGACCCACGCCACCGAGCGCCGTGAACATGACGCGAGACACAGGCCGGGCCGATTGTCGACGCACCTATTGCAAAATACCAATGCATTTCACGGACGAATTCATACCGCTGCTTCGTCGCGTGGTTGTAGTAGGTTCGGCGCGTGACTCGAATTGGATTTGCCGATCACCTATTCTTGCGAATGCACCACGGCATCGGATATCCCGTCTACAACCAGTTCCTTTGGTGGTTCGACGAATCGGTCCAGCGGGAACAGCTGGAAAAACTACGCGACAACCTATCCGACGGTTTGCTTGCGCGTCGCGTGTGTGCGCCGTCGGTGCCCACTGCTCGTGAACGTTGGGTGAACTCCTCGGTCTCTCACCCGCTCGATTTTCATCCCGATTCCATCGAGTCTTCGGAGGTGCTGGCTTGGGCCGACTGCCGCCTCGGTTCGGATATCGACCCCGAGACAGGCCTCGGCTGGCGGTTGGCGGCCGCGCCACTGGCGAACGGAGGGACCGTTGTGTCGTTGACTGCCTCGCACATGGTCGCTGATGGCGGCGCATTGGTCGCCGCGTTCCGGTCCGCGAATTCCAACTCAGCGAATTCCCGGGCCGAGCAACCGCGGCTGAATCCAGCCGAGCACGGATTGGCGGCGATCGGCGCGGACGTGAACGACGCGGTGGAGCAACTTCGATCCGCCGCCGGCTGGCTGCTGAACTCCGCGGTAGCAGCCCTGCCGATCCCGACCCGATCCGCACCGACGCTCGTATCCCCCCGGGTGAGCCCGCGGCGCTCCGAGGTCGCGATCGACCCGACGGCCGACTCGGGGTGGACATCGCCTCACGTGGTTGCCGAGGTGGACGCCGCCACGTGGAATGCGGTGGCCAAAAAATGGGGCGGCACGTCGAACTCGCTGTTCATCGCGGTTTTGACGGCCGCGTCCGGGAACGCCGGACGCGCCTCGATCGGCGACACCGTGCAGTGGTCGCTGCCCGTCAGTGATCGCGCCGACACCGATATCCGTTCCAACGCAACCAAGATCGTCAAGATCGACGTCCCCGTCACCGACGCCACCGCGCTCGACCTGTCGCAGATCCGGTCGATCAGCAAGGCGGCGTTCACTGCGTTCGCCGCGACGCAGGCGGCGGGTCGCGCGCCCGCCGGAATCTCCCAGGCTCTCGTTCAGATGCTGCCCGACGCCGTGGTTGCGCGCGTTCCGCAGCCTCGGGACGGTGCCGAGGGGTTGGCGTCCAATCTGGGTGTGTTGCCCGACGACTTCAGCACGGTGGCAGGTGTCCGAGCTCGTGCGGTGTCCGGCAGAGCGACTTTCTTCGGTGCCAACGCGGAGTTCGCTCGATCGCTGGACGGTGGGCTCACGGCCTGGGTGTGCGAGACGGACGCCAGCGTCACCCTGACCGTTCACGCCATGGACCCCGAGCGATTCCCCGATAGCCGAGCGCTGAGTGACCACGTGGCCGCCGCGTTGACTAGATGGGGACTGTCCGCGCACTTCTGGTGAGTGTGTCAGTGGTCGCGCGCAGTGGCCTCGGCGATATCTGCGGCGGCCGCCACGGCTGCTTCGGTCGGTGCCACGGTGTCTGCGAGCTCCCGTGCCGCACTTCTGGCTGCGTCGGTGGTGATGTCGGTAATTCCTTGTAGTAGAACGGGTTCGGACAAGGCCGAGAATTTCGTACTTGCTCCGGCCCCGATTCTGGCAAGCGCAGCTCCCCAGAACGGCTGATCGGCGCTGAACCAGCACACGAGTGTCGGCAGGCCTGCGCGCGCACTCGCGGCCGTCGTGCCTGCACCACCGTGGTGGACAGCTGCAAGACACCGCGGAAACACGCTCGCATGATCGACCGATTCTACGATCATGATGTTCGGATTCGTCCGCGCCTCAATCGATTCGGCACCGGTGAGATCGCTCCAGCCGGCACAGACCAGGGCCCGGAGACCCAGCTCTCCGGTTACGTTGTCGATCATGCGCAACAGCGCTGCGGGGTCGGGAACCGGCATACTGCCGAATCCGAAGTACACCGGTGCGGGGCCCGCATGCAGCCATCGCTCTAGTGCGGGATCGGTCTCCTGCCGCCCGGTGCTCAGCCCGAGAAATCCGACGAACGGACGCAGCGGCCCCCATTGCTCGGCCAGGCCGGGAAACAGTGCCGACTCGTAGGCCTGAATCTCGACGCCGCCGTACCGCTCGGATCGTCTGGGTAACGAATCGCGGGTCGTTGCCAATCCGAGGGTTCTTCGCTGGGAGTTCTCGCGAGTCTTCATCGACTTCCAACGCAGTGCCTCGGCCAGCGCCCACATCGATCGGTTGACAGTGCCCGGCAGGCCGACCCCCGGAATCACCGGGACGACACTGTTTCGCCGGAGCGGGCAATAGTGCAGGGCGACAAAGGCATTGCCGGTCGCCTCGGCCATGTTGAACGCCATTTCCTGCCCCAGCGAGCCGGTGACGATCGCGTCGCTGCCTTCCGACATCTGCGCGAGCTCGGCCGTCATCTGGTCCCAACCGTGATTGGCCAATTCCGCGAGTGCCGTCATTCGGGTCCGCGGGTTCGCCGACTTGATCCGCACCCGAATCAGCTCCGACTCCAACAGGCGATGGGTGTCCGGGCCGAACGAGACCACGTGCACACGTTCGGAGCCAGCCGTGTTCGAGCGCGCGAAGTCCACCAGATTGGGGGGTGCGCCGAACACCACATCGTGTCCGCGATGGGCAAGTTCGACACCTAGCGCCACACCGGGTGTCACGTCACCGCGGCTCCCGTTGAAGGGCATCACGAACTTCATACGGTCCTTCGCAGCACGTCGACTTCGGATCGAGGACAACCTATCAGTACCGTCGGCCTCGGTTCGATACGGAAAACATATGGTGGGAAACACAATTGCGGCCCATCTGCGTGCGTACGCCCACAGCGATAGGCTCTCGTGGTGGAAAGACTGACGTACGACGACGACCTCTTCCTCCGCATGGAATGCGTTCTCGGGGTACCCGTGGTCAATCAGATCGTCTGGCGATTCGACCAACCGGTCTCGGTCGACGCACTCGAAGCGATGTGGCACCTGCTCGCCGCAGGCCCTATCGATCGATCCGTTCGGCGGGTACGAGTCCCCGGAGCGCGTGACAGTTGGACCGCTGCCCGCAGACCGGCCGATCCCATCGTCGTCGCATCACCGATCGTTCGCGCGGCAGTGGACCGATGGATCGAGGACGAGGCCGCCGTGAGGTTGGACCCGATCGAGGGACCGGCGTGGCGGTTGTCCGCCACAGCGGTCGACGGTGGCGGCACGATCGTGTCGTTGGTTGGCTCCCACGTCGTCGGCGACGGAGGTGCTCTGACCTCGGCTGCCGCGGCCGCGCTGACCGGGCGCGCGGTTCCCGACGATTTCGAGCGAGTCGGGCTCGACGATTCCGACTCGGTGTCGGGTCGCTCCGGTGCCGACATCGTCGACGGAGTCGGTCGGATCGGTGCGGCGATCTCGGGTGCAGCACGTGCTCTCGGCGGTGCCGCGGTCGAGACGGTGCGAGCACGGACCACGGGCGCAGGCTCGCTATCCACCGACGTTGGCTCCACCGCCCCGAAAAACACCACTGACGCGAACGGGGATCGCCCGCGCGCGATGGTTGCACCTGCGGAGGGCGCGTGGGTGCCGAGCACCGTTGTCGTGGACTGCATGTCCGCGGACTGGTCTGCTGCTGCAGCGAGCAAAGGTGGCAGCTCCAACAGTCTGCTGGTTGCTGTCGTGCTCGGAATCTTGACCCGCAGTGGACGAATCACCACGGAGGAGCGGGTTCGTGTCGCTCTCCCGGTCAGCACCAGGAGGGCGGGAGATCGGCGAGCCAACGCGACATCCGGCGTCTCGATCCACGTCGACGCAGGAGGGGCGTACCGCGACGATCTGGGGCCGATTCGAGCCTCTAGCAAACAGGCGTTCCGGGCCCAGGCCGACCGGACTGTCACGACAACCTTCGAGCTGCTCAAACCCCTGATGCAACTACTGCCCGACGCGATCGTGGCCAAACTTGCCGCATCCGGGTCGGCACCGCTGTGTCTGTGCTCGAATCTCGGCAGCCGAGGTGTCGCGCTGCGCACCATCGGGGGTGTCGACGCCACCGCGGTGGCAATGAGGTCGATCACACAGAACACCGATGTGGCACTGCTGCGACGCACTGGAGGCGGCGTCAGCGCGTGGTGGAACGAGTCGGGCGACCGCGCGACTCTGTGCGTGACCGGGCTCGATCCGGACAGATTCCCCAGCAAGGAACACCTGCGTGGGCTCGTCGAGGCGGAATACGACAGTTGGGGTCTGACGTCCGAATTCTGGTGACCTCGAGACACATCACAAATGTAGGTGCACACGGATTTTCGACCGGATCCCCGATGCCGCTATGCTTGCCGACTGTTCGAGTGTTCGAGCAGGTGTCAGAAAGGGGAGCGATCCATGGCAGTGGTCGTGTTGTTCGGGTCCGAGACCGGTACGGCCGAGGAGGTCGCCGACAAGATTGCGGACGTTCTGAGCGATCATGACGCCGAGGTACGCGACATGCTCGAGTACGAGGTGTCCGACATCGACACGGACGACGTCCACGTGATCATCTGCTCCACCTACGGCGACGGCGAGCTCCCCACCGGTGCAGAGCCCTTCTTCGATGCACTCGTCGAAGACGCTCCTGACCTCGCGGGGCTTCAGTTCGCAGTGTTCGGACTGGGCGACCGGGTATACGAGGACACATTCAACCGCGGCGGCGAGATCATTGCCGAGAAGCTCACCGAACTCGGTGGCAAGCAGATCGGCAGCCACGCTCGGCACGACAGCTCGTCCAACGTCAAGCCCAAGACCATGGCCGAGGAGTGGGCTCGCGAATTGATCGACCTGCTGCCCTGACACCGGTGCGGCTAGGACGAGGCTCGACCCCACAGCTCGGCCAAGGACGTCCCCACCCGGTTCAACAGGGTTCGCACCAGCGGTAGGCCTATGCCGATCACGGAGGACGGGTCACCCTCGATACGGTCCACGAACCAACCACCGAGCCCGTCCAGCGTGAAGGCCCCCGCAACCAGAAGCGGCTCACCGGAGGCGAGGTAGGCCTCGAGGTCGACCGACGACGGCGTCGCGAAGTGCACGACGGTCGAACTGTGCGCCGCGGCCTGCGCCACGACGACGCCGGCCGTCACTCGAAGCACTGCATGGCCGGTCAGCAGCTCGCCGCTGTTTCCCGCCAGAAACTGCCATCGCTCCCGCGCCACCTCGACCGAATGCGGCTTGCCGTGTAGTTCGCCGCCGATCGACAGCATCGAATCGCAGCCCACGATCACGAGATCCTGTGTCGAGTCCGTGAACGTCTCGGCCACTGCGGCCGCCTTGGCTCTGGCCAATTCCGTCACCACCGTTTCCGGAGACGCAGAGGGCCCGAGAGCCTCGGTGAGCGCATCCTCGTCCACGCCCGATACCTGGACGATCGGTTCGACGCCGGCTCCGCGCAGCACCGACAAACGGGCCGGGGAAGCAGACGCCAGGACCAGTCGTATCGGACGCCGATCGTCCTCCGGAGATGGCACAGTCACCGCGAGTAGCGGCCCGAGGCTGCGTACGAGTACGCCGACTGTGCCGCGAAGCGGCGATGCAACAGCTCCGGCGAACCCCACAGCTCCGCAGGCAGGGGATCGCCTACCGATGCAGGTCCACCCTGGGCAGCTGTCAAAACTGCCACCAGCGCGGCCAGTTCCTCGTCGCTCGGATTGCCCTTCACCACGCGAACTTCCGGAGACGCGGCGGAGGTCTCGTCCTCCGCTACCACGACCTCGCCGTTCACTGCGTCATGATTCGCTGCGCTCATAGGGGAATGTTTCCGTGTTTCTTGGGTGGGAGGGTGACTTGTTTGCGTTCGAGCAGGCGTAGTGCGGTCACGATCTGGCCGCGGGTGTGACTCGGGGGTATGACGGCGTCGAGGTAGCCGCGTTCGGCAGCGACGTACGGGTTGACGAGGGTGTCCTCGTATTCCTGCTGCAACGTCAGGCGTAACGCATCGACGTCCTCACCGTTCTTGGCGGCGTCGAGCAGTTTCTTGCGGTACACGAACCCGACGGCACCGGAGGCTCCCATGACGGCGATCTGCGCGGTCGGCCAGGCGAGGTTGACGTCGGCTCCCATGTGCTTGGATCCCATCACGTCGTACGCGCCGCCGTACGCTTTGCGGGTGATGACGGTGATCTTCCCGACGGTCGCTTCGCCGTAGGCGTAGAGCAGTTTCGCGCCGCGTCGGATGATGCCGTTGTATTCCTGGCCGGTGCCGGGCAGGAACCCGGGCACATCGACCAGGGTGATGATCGGGACGTTGAAGCAATCACACGTGCGGACGAACCGGGCCGCTTTTTCGGAGGCATCGATATCGAGGGTGCCCGCGAACTGGGTCGGTTGGTTGGCGACGATCCCCACCGATCGGCCGTCGATGCGCCCGAACCCGACGATGATGTTGCGGGCCCGCCCTTCTTGGACTTCGAGGAATTCGTCGTCGTCGAGGATCCGGGTGATGACCTCGTGCATGTCGTAGGGAGTGTTCGGTGAATCGGGGATCAGGGTGTCGAGTTCGAGGTCCTCGGCGGTCAGCGAGTCCTCGATCGACCCGGTGATCGGATCCGACGGTGCGGTGCGGGGCGCGTCGGCGCGATTGTTGCTCGGCAGGT
>NZ_JASHKQ010000033.1 GCF_030056795.1 Rhodococcus sp. IEGM 1381
GGATGCAATCACACGCCAACTGCCGGGACGAGTTGCGGGAGAGCGGTCCCATCCACGGCAGCCACCCGACGGTGGTGCCGTCGCCGAACAAGTCCCGATACGCGCCACGATCGGCGATGGCTGCATGGGTCTCGTTTCCGGATTCGGTTGCGGTGCTGCCATTCTCGTTGCTGTCCACGCCTGCGCCTGCTGCGGTGTTGCGGAGGTTGGTGAGGTCCTGCAATCGGATGTGCAGGTTGAGGTGCGGGCGTTCTCCGCCTTCAATGGGGCGATTACTGGAGGCGAGGTATTGGTCGAGGATGTGTCCGAACGCGTCAGCGCGTCGCCTGGCGGGGCTGCGCTCGTCGGGGGTGCCGTCGACTGCGGGGTGGGGTTCGGTCAACGGTGAGAGGGCGGTGAGGAGTTTTTCTCCGGTGATCGCATCGAAGTCACCTTTCAACGCCAACCGCCCGTTCAGGGTTTTCGAGGCGAAGA
>NZ_JASHKQ010000014.1 GCF_030056795.1 Rhodococcus sp. IEGM 1381
TGATGAGTTTGGCGAAAGACTTGCCACGTCGGGCGTCGATCACCGCCTTCTTGTGCTTGGTGGTGGCCCATTTTGAGTGGCCGCTCATGCGATAGAGCCCCTTCCTGCTCGAAATCAGTGTTGTCGACTTTACTCGCCCGCTACCGCGCTCGGGACCGACCTGCTCCGGCGGGTTCGAAACGGCGGCGCACCGTTTCTAACTGCGGCGCACCATGTCGACGAAGAGTCGGTGCACACGATCGTCACCGGTCACCTCGGGATGGAAGCTCGTCGCCAGCACCGAGTTCTGCCTCACGGCCACCACACGTCCCGCGGCCGGTCCATGGGGCACGGTGGCGAGGACCTCGACGTGTTCGCCGACGCGCTCGACCCAGGGTGCCCGAATGAACACCGCTCGCACCGGACCACCGTCGATGTCGATGACGTCGAGATCGGTCTCGAAGGAGTCGACCTGACGACCGAAAGCGTTGCGCCGCACGGTGATATCGAGGCAGTCGAGATGCCGCGCGTCGGGCCTGGTATCGAGAATCTCGGACGCCAGCAAGATCATGCCCGCGCACGATCCGTATGCGGGCATGCCCTCGGCCAATCGGGCTTGCAGCGGTTCGAGAAGATCGAACACACCGAGCAGGTTGCTCATGGTCGTCGATTCCCCACCGGGGATGATCAGCCCGTCGATCTGTGCGAGTTCGGACGGACGCCGCACCGTGACGCCGTGCGCACCACTCGACTCGAGTGCGGCCAGATGTTCGCGAACGTCGCCCTGCAATGCCAGAACTCCGATGGTCGGAGCGTTCACTTCACTCCGAAGGGATCGACGTTGGATTTGCTGGTGTCGCGCTCGTAACGCATCAGCCCTTCTTGCACCACCGCAGCAACCATGCGTCCGGACGTGTCGAAAATTCGCCCCTGAGCCAGTGCCCGGCCGAAATCCGCGGACGGTGACGTCTGGTCGTAGAGCAACCATTCATCTGCCCGGAACGGACGCAGGAACCACAGCGCGTGATCGAGGGAGGCGGTCTGAGTGACGGCGTCCGGATGCGGCACCTTGGCGGAGCCGATCAACGTCATGTCGCTCATGTAGGCGAGTGCGCAGACGTGGAACACCTGATCGTCGGGCAGAGTGTCGCGATAGCGGAACCAGACGCGCTGCTGCGCAGCGAAACTCGGATGCTTGACGGTCTGGTCGTCGGGAATGAGACGGATGTCCCATTCCGACCACTCCTTGTAGTACGAGTTGTCGTACTCGGCGAGGGTAGTCGGATCGGGCAGAGTCTCCGGGCCGACGACCTCGGGCATGAGGTCCTGATGAGAAATACCGTCGTCGTCGCCGTGGAACGATGCGGACATCGTGAATATTGCTTTGCCGTGCTGAATTCCGGTGACGCGGCGCGTGCAGAACGACCGTCCGTCGCGGATTCGATCGACCATGAACACGGCCGGCTCGTTGGGGTTGCCCGGCCGCAGAAAGTAGCCGTGCAGCGAGTGCACACGAAACTCGGGGGCAACTGTGCGCACAGCCGCGACGAGCGCCTGGCCCGCAACCTGGCCGCCGAACGTCCGGGGTAGACGACTCGGGAACGTCCGTCCCCGATAGATGTCGTTCTCGATCCGTTCCAATTCGAGAATGTCCTCGATACTGGCCATTGCTGGTGCCCACCTTTCTCCAGTGGATCAGGCTAACAATGGATCGACCAGGCAGGATGGTCGGTGTGGGTCAACCTGTGCCGATCTTTCCCGATCTCCTCATGGAATCGATCGTCGATTCCTGTCCCGCCGACGCACGAACGATCGTTGTGGTCGACGGTGCCGATGCTGCGCGGCCCGTCGAGTTCGCCTCGCGCACAGCAGAACACGCCCGCTCCAGCGGACGTTCGGCCAGCGTGGTCGATCTGCACGACTACGTTCGACCAGCGTCGATCCGATTCGAATATTCGCGCCACGACGAATTGAGCTATCGCACACTGTGGTTCGACTACGACGCCGTGTCTCGGGAGGTCATCGCACCGCTGCGACCCGGTGGTCGAGGTCACTTCCTGCCCCGGCTGTGGGATGAAGCAACCGATCGATCGGCCCGCGCCCGCAGCGTCCCGGCAGCGCCGTACGAGATCGTTTTCATTGCCGGTCCCATGCTGCTCGGGCGAGGCCTCGACGTCGATCTGTCGGTGCACCTTCGTTTGTCCGAGACTGCGCTACGACGTAGGACCGATTCGGCAGAAGAATGGACCTGCGAGCCGCTGACGACGTATTACGACAGCCTGGATCGGTCGGACCGTTCCGCCGGCCGACCAGATTTTTTGGTCCGATGGGACCATCCGGACCGCCCGGCCTTGGAACGCCGACCCTAGAAGCCCGTCACCAACCGCGCTCGGCGAGCCGGTGTCCGACGGGGAGGTCGTCGACATTGATGCCGACCATCGCCTCACCGAGGCCACGCGAGACCTTCGCAAGTACGTCGGGGTCGTCGAAGAACGTGGTGGCCTTGACGATTGCCTCCGCGCGTTCCTTGGGGTTGCCGGACTTGAAGATTCCCGATCCGACAAAGACACCCTCGGCTCCGAGCTGCATCATCATCGCCGCATCGGCGGGCGTGGCGATGCCACCGGCGGTGAAAAGCGTGACGGGCAACTTGCCGGCGCGGGCGATCTCGACGACGAGGTCGTACGGTGCCTGCAGTTCCTTCGCCGCTACGTACAGCTCGTCCTCGGGCAGCGAGGTGAGTCGGCGAATCTCGTCGCGGATCTTGCGCATGTGCGTCGTCGCATTCGAGACGTCACCGGTGCCGGCCTCACCCTTGGAGCGAATCATGGCCGCGCCCTCGGTGATTCGGCGTAGAGCCTCACCCAGGTTGGTGGCACCGCACACGAAAGGAACGGTGTACTTCCACTTGTCGATGTGATTGGCGTAGTCGGCCGGGGTGAGCACCTCGGACTCGTCGATGTAGTCGACACCCAGGCTCTGCAGGATCTGCGCCTCGACGAAGTGCCCGATGCGCGCCTTCGCCATCACCGGGATGCTGACCGAGGAAATGATGCTGTCGATCATGTCGGGATCGCTCATTCGCGACACCCCGCCCTGGGCGCGAATGTCGGCTGGAACGCGCTCGAGAGCCATCACGGCCACCGCTCCGGCGTCCTCGGCGATCTTGGCCTGATCGGCGGTGACCACGTCCATGATGACGCCGCCCTTGAGCATCTCGGCCATACCCCGCTTGACGCGCGCGGTACCGACTCCGTTTTCGCCGGATCCACCGTCGACCGATGCGGCGGGCGTGTTCGAGGCGTGTGGGGTAGTCAAGGGAAACTCCTGTGTTCTTCGACGCTGTTGCGGCGCTCCGGGCTGATAGGTGCGATCGCGCGCAGCGCGATGTCGCGCCCAGAACAGTAGGCCTTCGCCCGCGCGATTCCCATAACCACTTGAAGACTGCTGGACTGCTCGAAAGGGTCCAGATGCCTACCGAATCGCGCGCACGTCCGGGTCGCCGCGTCGAGCGAGAGCCACGTTCACCTCGTCGAGCAGTTCCGCCAGGTCCTGGGGATAGACGTTCTCGCCGAGCGCGCTGAGAGCCCGGATGTCGGACTCTGTGCACCACTGATGTCCGGTCACGGTCCGTCGCTCGAAGTCGGTGAAGCCTGCACTCTCGGGTTCGAACTCCTGCGTTCGGTGCGCGAAGAACAGTTCCTCGGACCTGATCAATGTTCCGTTGAACGGGAACGTGGCAACTCGCCGCCACAACGGACCGCGTAGATCGGCTGCGGCAACGCGCAATCCCGTTTCTTCGTGCACTTCTCGCACCGCTGCCTCGCGGAGCGATTCACCCTTCTCCACTGCCCCACCGATCGTGAACCAGAAGAAGGTATCGGGCACGGTCGGATCGTGGCCTCGCAACAGCAGTACGCGGCCGCGCTCGTCGAGCAATACCACCCGCGCGGAGGTCCGCGGAGTGGCACGATTCTCGCTGCCGAACGTCGCGGCGGCAGAACGCTCCGCGATCTCGAAGTACGACGGCAGTGCGGCCGTTCCACCGAGATGCAACCACCGGACCGGTCGACGGATGCGCAACGCCAGAGTGTCGCGCACGGCATCGTTGTGGAACCGCCGCGCAATCAGTACGCGCGCTTCGGCGTCGGCCAATTCCGCAACCAGTTGCGGGGGAAGCTCATTCGGTTCGACGACCGCGAGCGCCATCGATACCGCGTTCTCGGCTTCTTCTCGTTGCGACCGGTCGGCTCGCTCGGCTCGGTCCGCCAGCGCCGCCAGTTCTCTGCTCGACGGCACCGAGTCGCGGGTGGCAGCGGACACTGCACGCGCGACGACGGCACGGCGGGCGAGTGCGGCGTCGAGGGACTGCCACGCGAGGTCGGTGCGCACGTGCAAGCGATCGAGTCGATTTGCCGTCCCGTAGGCCCACAGACCGACGACGAGAATCAGGACTGCAATCAGCCCGAGCACCAGAATTGTGACGGCAGAGAGGGTCATCAGGTCGACGCTCGCACTTTCTGCCCGCCGAGAGTGACGGTCTCGTAGACCCGCAGAATCTGCTCGGCGACGACGGGCCAGTCGTAAGTGGCCACCGCAATCGAGGCGGCGTCGACCAGGCGGTCTCGGACGGCGTCGTCGTCCAGGATCGAGGTGACTGCCGCGGCGAGCGCATCGGAATCCTCGATCGGCACCAGCAGTCCGCAGGTGCCGTCCTTGAGCACCCTGCGGAAGGCATCGAGTTCGCTTGCCACGACCGGTGTTCCGGCCGCCATCGCCTCGACGAGCACAATTCCGAAGCTTTCCCCGCCGAGATTCGGGGCGCAGTAGACATCGGCACTGCGCATCGCGGAGGCTTTCGTCGCGTCGTCCACCTGCCCCAGGAAGGTCAGGTGTGACGACAGTGCGCCTGCGTCCTTGCGCAGTTCGTCCTCGTCGCCGCGGCCGACGACGAGGATCTCGATGTCCGGATGTGATTCGACCAGTGCGGGCAGGGCACCGAGCAGAACGGCCATTCCCTTTCGCGGTTCGTCGAATCGGCCGAGGAAGAGCACCGTACGGCCGGCTCGGGGATAGCCCTCCAGCACAGCGGCATCGGCGAACGCGGGCACGTCGACGCCGTTGGGGATCTCGACGGCGTCGGATCCCAGTGCCTCGACCTGCCAGCGTCGAGCAAGCTCCGATACGGCGATCCGGCCACTGATCTTCTCGTGGTACGGACGCAGGACGCCCTGGAACGTGCTGAGCACCAAGGACTTCGTGGTGGAGGTGTGGAACGTCGCCACGATCGGACCGTCCGCGGCCTTGAGGGCCAGCATCGACAGACTCGGAGCGTTCGGTTCGTGGATGTGCAATACGTCGAAATCGTTGTCCGAGATCCACTTTCGGATTCGGGAATACGTCACCGGTCCGAATCGAAGACGCGCGACCGATCCGTTGTAGGGAATTGCGAGCGCCTCCCCCGCCGACACCACGAACTCCGGCAGCTCGACGTCCTCCGACGCCGGTGCCAACACACTCACCCGATGCCCGCGCTCGATGAACACCTCCGCCAACTGCTGGACGTGCGCCTGCACCCCGCCGGGAACGTCGAACGAGTACGGGCAGACCATACCGATCTTCACGCGCCCTCGATTCGGGCGCGTCGTTCGGCCGACCAGTCGCTCATCCACAGGGGTTGGAGCATGTGCCAGTCGGCCGGGTGTGCCCGAATGCCGGCAGCAAAGTGATCTGCCAATGCTTGTGTGGCGACATCGATTCCGTGCGCGACATCCACCGCCGGAAAAATATCGAAACCCCAGCCGTCACCGTCGAAGTAACCGTGCACCGGCAGCAGCGTCGCCCCGGTGTCGATCGCCAGCTTCGCGGCCCCCGCGGGCATCCGGGTCGGTTCACCGAAGAAGGTCACCGGCACTCCATGCTTGGCGAGGTCTCGTTCACCGAGGAGGCAGACCACCTTGTTCTCGCGCAGGCGCTCGCTCAGCGCCTGCAGAGGCGGCTGCTCACCGCCGCTGAGCGGGAAGATCTCGAAGCCGAGGCTTTCCCGATAAGCAACGAACCTCTGGTACAGCGATTCGGGTTTCAGTCGTTCGGCAACTGTCGAGAGACCACCGTGCTTGCGTACCAGCCACATTCCGGCCATGTCCCAGTTGCCACTGTGCGGCAGCGCCAGCACGGCACCCTTGCCCGCCGCCAGAGCAGCCTCGAGATGCTCTTGTCCGTTCACACACCGGTCGATGACGGCGGCCTGGGCGGCCAGATCCATCGACGGCAACCGGAACGCCTCGCGCCAGTAGCGGGCGTACGACCGGACGCTGTCGCGAATCAACTCGTCGGGGACCTCGCCGGGGGTTGTCCCGAGGACACGAGCGAGATTGCGCCGCAATTGGTCCGGGCCACCGTTTCGGGTGGACGCGATATCGGCACCGCGATCGAAGAGACTTCTCGCCACACCCTCCGGCAGCGATCGGACCAGTCGCCACCCGGCTGCATATCCGAGGTCGCTGGCTCTGTCGGAGACGTTCACGACGCGGCCACGTCACCATCGTCGGGGGCAGGAGCAGTCGGGGGCACGATGATGTCGCGAGCCCCGTCGGACCCGCGGACGGCCAGCACGCGTTGGAACACCGTCACGATGCTCAGGGCAGCGAGCACCCACATCGCCGGGTAGATGAGGCTGTCCATCCACGGAATATCGAAATGCCTACCCACGCCGGTCAATCCGGCTCCGACGAGAACGATGACGAGGCGATCCGGGCGCTCGATCCAACCACCGTCGGCCGAGAGTCCGCTGGCCTCGGCCCGCGCCTTCGCGTACGAGATCACCTGTGAGGTGACCAGACAGATCAGCGTGGCCACGAGCAACGGCTTGTTCTGCTCGGAAGTCACTGCCCACCAGGCCAGGCCACCGAAGATTGCGCCGTCGGCCACCCGATCGCACGTCGCATCGAGGACGGCCCCGTACTTGGTGCCACCGCCCCTGGCCCGTGCCATGGCTCCGTCGAGCATGTCGAAGAGAACGAACAGCGTGATGACGATCGAACCCCACCACAGGTAGCCGGCGGGGTACATCGTCACTGCCGCCGTAACAGTGACGATGGTGCCGATGAGGGTCACCGAGTCGGGTGTCAGGCCGGTGCTGTTGAGGGCGCGTCCGAGCGGAGCGGTTACCTTCGACACCGGCGCACGGCCGAAAATACTCAGCACGGCGCGTGCTCCTCTCGCCTGTGGTTCATTCGTTCCAGGCCGACGCGAGCAGGGCCCGAGTGTCGCGGAGTAACTGCGGCATCACCTTGGCACCGCCGATCACCGTGATGAAGTTCGCGTCGCCGCCCCAGCGCGGGACGATGTGCTGGTGCAGGTGCTCGGCCAACGATCCGCCTGCTGCGGCACCAAGATTGAGGCCCACGTTGAAGCCGTGCGGGCGAGACACCGTCTTGATGACGCGAATCATCTGTTGGGTGAATGCCATCAACTCGGCGCTCTCGGCGGGCGTGAGATCTTCGAGTGCCGCGACCCGGCGGTACGGAACGATCATCGTGTGGCCGGGGTTGTACGGATACAGGTTGAGTACCGCGTACACCGATTCGCCGCGCGCGACCACCAGCCCGTCCTCGTCGCTCATCTTCGGGATGTCGGAGAACGGCTCACTCGACTTGGCCGAGGCCTGCGGGGCCTCGGCTATGTAGGACATCCGATGTGGGGTCCACAGTCGCTGCAACCGATCGGGCTCACCGGCTCCGGTGGCGACGATCGACTCGTCCTGATCGGGCATGTCAACTCACTCCTGCGGTACTGGTCTGCACGAGTTCGGCGGTCGGTGATGCATTGTTGCGCTGGGAGATCCAGTCGGTGATCGTTGCTACTGCCTGCGCAACCGGAACACCGTTGACCTGAGTTCCGTCACGGAATCGGAAGCTGACGGCACCGGCTTCGACGTCGCGTTCGCCGGCGAGAAGCATGAAGGGGATCTTCTGTGCGGTCTGGTTGAAGATCTTCTTCTGCATCCGATCGTCACTGGCGTCCACCTCGGCGCGCACCCCGAGCTTCTTGAGCTCCTTCACCACCGAGAACAGGTGATCCTGGTGTACCTCGGCAACCGGGATGCCCACTACCTGGACCGGGGCGAGCCAGGCCGGGAATGCGCCGGCGTAATGCTCGGTGAGTACGCCGAAGAATCGCTCGATCGAACCGAACAGCGCGCGGTGGATCATCACCGGGCGCTCCTTGACTCCGCCGGAGGCGGTGTATTCGAGCTCGAACCGTTCGGGCAGGTTGAAGTCGAGCTGTATGGTCGACATCTGCCAGGTGCGGCCCAGAGCATCCTTGGCCTGCACGGAGATCTTGGGTCCGTAGAACGCCGCACCGCCCGGATCGGGCACCAGATCCAGACCCGACGCCGCCGCGACCTCGGCGAGCGTATTGGTCGCCTCTTCCCAGACCTCGTCGCTACCGACGGACTTCTCCGGGTTGCGGGTCGAGAGCTCGAGGTAGAAATCGTCGAGACCGTAATCCTTGAGCAGGCCGAGGACGAATTCCAGGGTGCTGGTGAGTTCGCCGCGCATCTGCTCGCGGGTGCAGAAGATGTGTGCGTCGTCCTGGGTCATGCCGCGCACACGGGTCAGACCATGGATGACTCCGGACTTCTCGTAGCGGTAGACCGAGCCGAACTCGAAGAGGCGCAACGGCAACTCACGGTACGAGCGGCCGCGGGAGCGGAAAATGAGATTGTGCATCGGGCAGTTCATCGGCTTGAGGTAGTAGTCCTGGCCGGGCTTGCGTACGTCACCGTTCTCGTCGAGTTCGGCGTCGAGATGCATCGCCGGGAACATGCCGTCTCGGTACCAGTCGAGGTGGCCCGAGACCTCGTAGAGATGGCCCTTCGTGATGTGCGGGGTGTTGACGAACTCGTAGCCCTCTTCGATGTGCCGCTGGCGGGAGTAGTTCTCGAGCTCGTTGCGGATCACACCGCCCTTCGGGTGGAACACCGGAAGTCCGGAGCCGAGCTCATCGGGAAAGCTGAACAGGTCCAGCTCGGACCCGAGCTTGCGGTGATCGCGGCGCTCGGCCTCGGCCAACAGTTCGAGATGAGCGTCGAGTGCCTCGGTGGACTCCCAGGCGGTTCCGTAGATGCGCTGCAGATCCGCGTTGTCCTGGTTGCCGCGCCAGTAGGCTGCCGAACTGCGGGTCAGCTTGAACGCCGGAACGTATTTGGTGGTGGGGATGTGGGGGCCGCGGCACAGATCGCCCCAGATGCGCTCGCCGGTCCGGGGATTGAGGTTGTCGTATGCGGTCAGCTCTCCCCCGCCGACCTCCATGACCTCTGGATCGTCTATTCCGGACTTGTCGTCGATCAACTCGAGCTTGTACGGCTCGTTCGCCAGTTCTTCGCGAGCCTGCTCGACCGATTCGTACACCCGACGCGAGAACCGTTGTCCAGCTTTGACGATCTGCTTCATCTTCTTCTCGAGGGCAGTCAGATCCTCGGGAGTGAACGGTGCTGTCACGTCGAAGTCGTAGTAGAAGCCGTCCTTGATGAACGGTCCGATACCCAACTTGGCATCGGGAAAGAGTTCTTGGACGGCCTGGGCCAGAACGTGAGCCGCCGAATGCCTGATGACGCTTCGGCCGTCCTCTGTGTTCGCCGGCACGGGCTCGACCTCGATGTCGCCCTCCGGCGACCAGGACAGATCGCGCAGCTTGCCGTCGGGATCGCGCACTACGACGATGGCGTCGGGACCCTTGTTCGGCAGACCGGTGTCGCGGAGCGCCGTACCTGCCGTAGTTCCTGCCGGCACCATGATGCGGGCGGGCGGAACGGTGGCGACAACGGGCATGCTCACAGCGATATACTCCTCGATCGGTTCTTCTGGCCAGGAAGGCCTCCGACAGCCTATCGGCATCGAGCCCCTCGTCGGCCCTCAGCGCGGCGCGTTCGTCAGATCGGACTTTCGAACCACGTCCAGTCGAGCCCGAACCAGCCGCCGACCAGCGCGAACGTTCCGAGCAGCCACAGGGTTGCGAGCACCACGACCGTGGTGAACAGCACGCCCAGACCCTTGACGAACATCGACTGCTTCGAGAACCAGGCCATGAAAGCGTCGTATCTCTTACGGACGAATCGCAGTGCACTCTTGGCCCACGCGAATTCCGACGCCAGGATGCCCAGTCCCGCGAACACGATCAGCCAACCCGGCCCGGGATAAGGAATGGCAAGCACACCCAAGATGAGCACGATGGTTCCGACGACTCCGACCGTGATTCGGTAGCCCAGATCGAGAGACTTGTTCTCGGCGATACGCGCCCGAAAGCGCCGGTGTTTCACCTTCGCCTTGTCCACCGGATTCTGGTCGTCAATGGCGTCGGGCTTCGATTGTTCGGTGCTCACCGGCTCAGGCTACCGGCCTCGGACGCAAGAAAGCCCGCACCGACATGGGTGCGGGCCTTGCATTCTGTGGTCCCGGCTGGGATCGAACCAGCGACCTTCCGCGTGTGAAGCGGACGCTCTCCCACTGAGCCACGGGACCGAACGAGGCAAAACATTAACACGAGGTGCCACGGCGAACCGAATCGCCTGCCCGAGCGCCGAACACACGGTCACAGCGCCCGGGCAATGCCATCACGCCACTGCTTTCACACCGTTCACAGGGACCGATTCGGCCGAATCAGCTGCTGACCACGAGATTTGTGAGTTTCACTCCCGTTGGGTTAATGTTTTCCCCGCACCACGGAGACAACAACTGCCCAGCAGTGAGCGCCTCCGGGGTATGCGGATGTGGCGCAGTGGTAGCGCATCACCTTGCCAAGGTGAGGGTCGCGGGTTCGAATCCCGTCATCCGCTCGAGGGTCTCGACCCATGGTGGAGTGGCCGAGTGGTGAGGCAACGGCCTGCAAAGCCGTGCACACGGGTTCGATTCCCGTCTCCACCTCGCTAGTGCATCGATTGCAGAATCGATGCGAGGACATGCGCGATTAGCTCAGCGGGAGAGCGCTTCCCTGACACGGAAGAGGTCACTGGTTCAATCCCAGTATCGCGCACCAGAGTCAGACAGATCAGACCCCCTTTCGAGGGGGTCTTTTTTGTGCTTCACGAATCAATTGTGGTGATTCACGCCATAGAAGTGCACAGTGGAGATGACGCACACACTTCGATGGAAGGACACTCACGTGTCGGACGATGCTCAGAGCGAACCCACAGTCGACGACGCCACCATGGAGGAGGCAAAGAAATCCGTCGAAGGGCTCGACGATCGCTATCGACCCGGTGCCCGGCCCACCGTGGCGCTACCGGGAACGAACGGCACCGTCGCCGGGACCGCATTCGCCGACATGGTCGACGACGACGGTGAGCTCGTCGACGCCGACGATCAGGGTGCATCCGACAGCTCCGAAACCGACAGCACGGACACCGACCACGCCGAAAAGGTAACGTCCTCGCACGATGCCTGAACTCGATGGTCCCGACGCCCCCGCCGATATCGAACTCGGCGGGGGCGTCGCCTATCTGCACACACCGTCCACACCGTCACGTGGCGGACTCGCTCTCACTCACGGCGCGGGCGGCAACTGCGAGTCGCTTCTGCTGCAGCGCATTGCCGTGGTGTGGTCGGCAGCCGGGTTCACGGTGCTGCGGTTCGACCTCCCGTTTCGAGTTCGCAAACCCAAGGGCCCGCCGCACCCGTCTCGGTCGGCCGAGGATCGGCTGGGCATCGCTGCGGCGATCGACGGCCTCCGCGTCGAGACATCGGGTTTCATCGCCTTCGGTGGGCATTCCTACGGCGGCAGGCAGGGGTCGATGATCGCGGCCGAACGCCCGGATCTCGTCGACGGACTCGTTCTGACCTCCTATCCCCTGCACCCACCGGGCAAGCCGGAAAGGGCTCGTACACAGCACCTTCCTGAACTGCGAATACCGACGGTGGTGGTGCACGGCACGAAGGACCCGTTCGGCACCACTGCCGAACTGAGCGCTGCGCTCGCTCTCGTCCCGGCCCCCACAATGCTCGTCGACATCGAGGGCGCGGGCCACGACCTCGCTCCGATCAAGTACGACGCGGCGACGAAAACCCTTGCCGGAGCCGTCTCGTTGTTCTCCGATTCTTCGGTAGTCGTCCCGCCCTTCGACCCGTCACGCTGAAGTGGTCTACTAAGGCATGCCGACCTGGGGATGGTTCATCGTTGCTCTGGTCCTCGTCGATGCCGCGGTGCTTGCAGCATGGTTGTTGGCCCGAAAGAAGCCCGGCTCGGGCCCGGAGACATCGCGCAGCATCGGGTTGATCGGCCTCGACGGCAATGCCCGTGCAGACATTCACCAGTTGTTGGCGGCGAACAAGAAGATCCAGGCCATCAAGATCTTTCGTGAACGGACAGGTGCCAGTCTCCTCGAAGCGAAGAACGCGATCGAAAGCGTTCAACGCGGCGAACCCTTTCCGACCTCGTCCACCATCGTCGACGCGGCTCAGTCCGGTCCGACACCCTGGGACGATCTGATTCCGCGTTTGCAGTCACTGAAATCGGAAGGAAAAGCTATCTCCGCCATCAAACTGCTGCGCGATCGAACCGGCCTGTCTCTGCGGGATGCGAAGAACGCGGTGGATCTGCTGTGACCGTTCGCGTTGCCACGATCGACGATGCACCCGGGCTGGCCGAATTGGCCGCTGTCACCTTCCCGCTCGCTTGCCCGTCAGGAACCCGCCCCGAAGACATCGAGAGTTTCATCTCGAACACGTTGTCTGTCAAGCACTTTCAGACCTACGTCGCTGACGCATCGAAGGTGGTACTGGTCGACGACGGCGCCGTGAGAGAATTGCTCGGTTACGCGATGCTGGTAGTCGGAGACCCGTCGGACCCGCACATACGAGCGTCTCTCACACATTTGCCGACACTGGAAGTCAGCAAGCTGTACGTGAGACCGACCGGGCACGGTACCGGAGTGGCGGGCCGCTTGATGACCGCTGCCCTGGACCATGCGAGCGAGATCGGCTGTGCGGGCTCCTGGCTCGGAGTCAACCAGGAGAACGAGCGGGCGCAGAAGTTCTATCGCAAACACGGTTTCAGGATTGCCGGAACCAAGACCTTCGTCGTAGGCGGCCGAACCGAGGACGACTATGTGATGGAGACGGAACTACCCGTCGGCTGACTCATCCGACGGCGGCGAAGCGGGACAACGCAAGCAGACGAGAAGTGGCGCGCAGGTACTTCTTGCGGTATCCGCCGGCCAACATCTCCTCGGTGAAGATCTCGTCGAGTTTGCTGCCCGAGGCCGTTACCGGGATGCCCGCGTCGTACAGGCGGTCGGCAAGGACGACCAGTCGCAGCGCGATGGCCTGATCCGATGCCGGGTGCACATTCTTCAGAAACACCGCGGGAACTCCGTCGAGCAACTTGCCGTAGCGAGAAGGGTGCAGCGTGCTCAGGTGTGCCAGCAGCTCGTCGAAGTCGTCCAAGGTTGCGCCGTCGACGGTGTCGGCGCGCTCGATCAGCTCGGACTCGGATGTGGGCTCGGGAGCCGGGGGCAGATCGCGGTGGCGGTAGTCGGGGCCGTCGACACGGACGGACTCGAAGATCGAACCGAGCTTCTTGATTTCGCGCAGGAAGTCCTCGGCGGCAAAACGACCCTCACCGAGCTGACCGGGCAGAGTGTTCGACGTCGCGACGATGGACACTCCACGCTGCGAAAGTTCGGAAAGCAGCCGCGAAACCAGCATCGTGTCGCCCGGATCGTCGAGCTCGAACTCATCGATGCACAGCACGCTGTGGCCCGAAAGTTCTTCGAGCGCCTTGTTGAAGCCGAGTGCCCCGACGACGTGGGTCAGCTCGACGAACGTGCCGAACGCCTTGGGCTCGGGAACACTGTGGTAGATCGAGGCCAGCAAGTGGGTCTTGCCCACACCGAAGCCGCCGTCGAGGTACAGGCCCGCACCGATGGCCGGCGTCTTCTTACCGAACAGCCCGCGCTTGCCCTTGCCTCGAATCTTCTGAACCTTGCTCGCGAATTCCTCGGCCTTCGCGACCGCAGCAGCCTGGGTGGGCTCCTTGGGGTCGGGGATGTACGAGGAGAAGCTGACGTCGTCGAACATCGCCGGCGGGACCATCTGCGCGATCAGCTGATCGGAGGGGACCACGGGATTTCGGTCGACAAGGCGTGCGGGCATTGGACGAGCGTAACGACGTGGTCTGATCTCTCTCATGCAGCTTCTCGATATTGGGACCTACTTCACATCCGAGCAGGCAGCCGAGTCCGCGCTCACCGTCGGGTCGACACTCGACGACGATGCCATCCGCGACCTGTACGCCTACCCAGCAGACCTGGGCCGACCGTGGATCCGCACCAACTTCGTCACCAGCATCGACGGATCTGTCACCGCGAACGGTAAGTCGGCGGGCCTGGGAACCCCCGCCGACGCCCGACTGTTCGGCATTCTGCGAGAGCTGTGCGACGCCGTTCTCGTCGGGGCCGGAACTGCTCGCGCCGAGAACTACGGCGGCGTCTCGCTGTCCGCCGAGGCGAAAGCACGTCGAGTAGCGAACGGATTGGTACCGATTCCCACGATCGTGGTGGTCACCGCCACCGGCTCGATCGATGCCGAGTCTCGGCTCGTCACCGACACCGAAGTGCAGCCGGTGGTGCTGACCTCGGCGGCGGCGGACACCTCGAAGGTGGCCGCGCTGCGTTCCGCGGGCGCAACGGTGATCGAGGTGTCCGGTGAAACGGTGTCGACCGAAGACATCGTGAAGACGCTGAGCGACCTCGGATTTCGCCGCATCCTGTGCGAGGGCGGACCAGGACTGTTCGGGCAACTCGCATCCGACGGTGCGGCGGACGATCTGTGCCTGACGATCTCGCCGATGCTCGTTGCCGGAGAGGCGGGCCGCATCGCCCACTCCGCCGGTGCCTCCGACACACCGATGCAGCGAGCGCACGTTCTCGCTGCATCGGACGGCACGCTGCTCACACGCTGGGTGCGTAGGCCATGAGCAGCGAGCGGTGCGGCATCGATCGAAAAGTCGATAGCCTCGCACGGTGACGCAGAAACGTACGTTGCTCGCCGCCGTCCTCGTCCTGGCCACGATGTGCGCGGCCTGCGGCGCCGGGCCGTCGATCCGGCCCGATGTCGCAGTGGAGCAACGGTCCCCCGGTCAGCCCGGCGAGCCGTCCGCAGAGGCTCCGCCGGAACCGGCTGCACTCGCCGTGCCGACGACCGATCTCGACTGGGCCGACTGCACCGCCGCCACTCTCGGGACGTTCGGGCTCACCTCCACCACGCCCGGACTGACACTCGAGTGCGCGGAGTACGAGGCCGACGTCGATGCCAGCGGGCAGATGTTCGGCACGTTCGCCGTCGGCGCACTGCGCGCCCGGCTCGATGGAACACCGGCCGATGCTGGTCCGCTGCTGTTCACCTCCGGCTCCGATCGATCCTCGATCGCCACACTGGCGACAATGGCAGCCGGTCCGCTCTCGACACTGCTGGAAGCTCACCCCATCGTCGCCGTTGATCGACGCGGGATCGGCCGCTCCACCGCTGTGGACTGCATCGACGACACCCTCCAGTCCCCTACCAAGACTGCAGTCGATGCCCTGGGGCAGTTCACCAGATCCGACGCCGATACCGCCGACCGCGCATTCGACGCGGGCCGAGACGCCACCATCGAGTGCACCGACACACTGCAGCCACAGGAGCTCGCCTTCGGAACCACCTACGCCGCGGACGATCTCGACCGTCTGCGGCAGCTCTGGGGCCTGGATCAGATCGGAGTGATCGGATCCGGGAACGGTGCGCTCACCGCGTTGGCCTACGCGGCGAAGTTCCCGGACAACATCTCGCGTCTGATTCTCGATTCGCCGCCCGGGGTCAATACCGATCAGATCACGCTGGCCGAGCAACGGACGCAGGGCAAGGAAGCCGCCTTCGCGGCGTTCGCACAACGATGCGTCGCGCTGAACTGCTCACTCGGAGCCGATCCGACGGCTGCTGTGGAGCAGCTGCTCCGACGCGCCGCCGGTGGCGAGTTCGCACCGCTGTCCACTCACGAAATTCTCGACGGCATCACCTTCGCACTCGCATCGACAGCAGGGGACGCGTCGACTCGGGCCACCGCCCTGTCCACGACCCTGTCCGCAGCGGCTGGATCCGACACCGCGGCTCTGCTCGCCCTCGCCGAACGAGGTCGAAATGCGTACGGCACCGACGGGCAGTTCGTTTCCCGCTGCACGGACGGCCAGCAGTGGCCGTCTCCGCAGGGCGTGCGTGACCTGTCGTCGCAATGGACCGACCGCTACCCGGTCTACGGCACCGACGCCGCCTTGACAGCGTTGCTGTGCTCCTCCTGGCCGACGGCACCGTCGATCCCCCTGCCCACCTCGTTGGACGTTCCGGTACTGGTCCTGTCGAACGCGGGCGACCCGATCGTCGGCAACGGAGGCCTGTCCTCGGTCACCGGGCTGGTCGGGGCAACCGGCGCGGCAGTGGCGTCGGCGGCGTGGCAGGGCAGCGGACACCCGAGCCTCGGCGGATCACAGTGTCTGCAGAGCACTGTGGTGAATTACGCGCTCGATACTGCGCTTCCGACCGACGGCACCGTCTGTCCCGCCTGATTCCTCGACCGGACTCCGGCGCGGGGTGTCCTTTCGCTGGTGCGGCACCGGCTCGGGTACCGTTCGCGGGTGTCACTTAGCTTTCTGGAGCCGCGCTCAGGGCGGACGACCGCCGAGGTAATCAAGTACGCCCTGTGGCCCATCGCCATCATGACCGTGATCCAGCGGGTGGTCGTCAAGGCGGTCAACGGTGATATCACCAACGACTTCAATCCCGTGTACAGCGCAGCTCTGGCGTTCCTGAATCGCCAGCCGGTGTATACGGCGAACTTCGACTCCGTCGACCCGCACTACCTGTATCAACCGAGCGCGACGATGTTGCTCTCCCCCATAGCCATCATCGACCCCGAGCGATCTCGCTGGTTCTTCATCATCGCCAGCACCATCGCAATTCTCGTGGCGCTCTACATCCTGTTGCGCATCTTCGGATTCCGACTCGACTCGGTTGCCGCTCCCGCGCTGCTCCTCGCCGCATTCGTCAGCGAGACGGTGACGAACACGTTGGTGTTCACCAACTTCAACGGCTTCGTCCTCCTCGGTGAAGTAGCGTTTCTCGGGTTTCTACTCCAACGCAAAGACCTGTCGGCCGGCGTTGCCATGGGCCTGACTCTGGCGATCAAGCCGATGCTCGCGCCGCTGCTGCTGCTTCCTCTGATGACGCGTCAGTGGAAGGTCTTCATCACCTCGATCGCGATCCCCGTGGTGATGATGGCCATCGCCTGGCCGCTGTCGGTCGACCCGATGAACTTCATCGACCGGACGCTGCCGTACCTGCTGCAGACTCGCGACTACTTCAACAGTGCTGTCGTCGGTAACGGTCGCTACTACGGTGTTCCCGAACTGCTCACCCTCGGCATCCGCGCGGTTCTGGGAATCATGGTTCTGGTGTCGCTGTGGCTGCTGTACCGGTACTGCCGCGAAGACCGTCTGTTCTTCTTCGCGACCACATCGGGATTGATCCTCACCGCGCACTGGTTGCTGGGCTCCCTGGGCCAGATGTACTACTCGATGATGCTGTTCCCGCTGCTCATGAGTGTCGTGTTGAAGAACTCAGTACTCCGCAACTGGCCCGCCTGGCTCGCGATCTACGGGTTCATGAACTACGACCGATGGCTGTCCGGACGGTGGATCGAAACCGGCCGTGCCCTGGATTACCTCCGGACCACCTTCGGGTGGGCGCTGCTGATCGTGGTCATCTTCGGTGTTCTCGTCGGACGCTATTTCGCCGCTCGAAGCGAAGGACGACTCGACGACGGAATCGAACCGAGCTACCTGCTGCCGAGCGCGCCACCAGCGAAAACGGCATAGCCCGACAAATCGTATTAGCGTGAGAGCATGAGTTCAGCCACCGACAACAACTCCGCTCCCGCCGTCCAGCTCACCGACGCACAGTGGCGCGAGAAGCTGACCCCCGAGGAATACGCGGTGCTCCGCCAAGCAGGCACCGAGCGCCCGGGCGTCGGCGAGTACACCGACACCACCACCGAGGGCATCTACGAATGCCGAGCCTGCGGAGCCGAATTGTTCCGCAGCACCGAGAAGTTCGAATCTCACTGCGGCTGGCCGTCGTTCTTCGATCCGGCCGACAGCGACGCCGTGATCCTCAACGAGGACACCACGCTCGGAATGCGCCGTGTCGAGGTCGTCTGCCGCAACTGCCACAGTCACCTCGGCCACGTGTTCGAGGGCGAGGGCTACCCCACGCCGACCGATCAGCGCTACTGCATCAACTCGATCTCACTGGTACTCAAGCCTGCGTCTTGATCCGCTCTGCTCGAGCCATACTGTGAGCATGCGCACTTTCACCTCACCAGAGCAGATCAAAGCGGCCGTCGGCGAAGACCTCGGCACCAGTGACTGGCTGCAGATCACCCAGGAACGGGTCAACACCTTCGCAGACGCCACCGGCGATCACCAGTGGATTCACGTGGACGTCGAGCGGGCGAAGAAGGAAAGCCCGTTCGGCGCGCCGATCGCACACGGATTCCTGAGCCTGTCCCTGGTGTCGATGCTCAACTGGCAGATCTACACCATCGAGAACACCAAGCTCGGAATCAACTACGGCTCCAACAAGGTTCGCTTCATCAACCCGGTGAAGGTCGGAGCCCACGTGCGCCTGCATACCACCCTCGTCTCCGTCGAAGAGGTATCCGGCGGAGCACTACAGATGGTGACAGCGGGAACATTGCAGATCGAGGGCGAGGACAAGCCGGCGCTGGTCGCCGAGATCATCTCTCGGGTCGTGTTCTGACCCCTGATCGAACAGGTGGATCGAACGCGGTGATCGGCGGCAGCGGTTCGTCGTAGCGTTCGATCTCCACCAGCACATGCTGTCCGGTGCATCCACGTGACAGCGAGGACGCCCCGTCGTCTGCGGTGAGCACATTCACGCTGCCGTGCTTGCACATCGAACCGGGATCAGCCGGATCGAGCGGGTCGTACCATGCCCCGGTCGACAACTGAACGACCGATTCCAACATTGCGTCGTCGACGACCACACCGGCCAGGCACGAACCGCGGTCGTTGAACACCCGCACGACGTCACCGTCCGCGAATCCCCTGTCCGCGGCCGCGGACGGGTGCACGCGTATCGGCTCGCGGTCCTGAATCTTCGAGTTTCGGCTCACCGCACCGTGATCGAGCTGACTGTGCAGCCTGGTGCGTGGCTGATTGGCAATCAGGTGCAACGGAAACTGCTGAGCGCGTGGCCCGCCCAGCCACTCCTGCGGCTCGAACCACATCGGATGCCCTCGGCAGTCGTCGTAGTCGAAGCCCGCCACCGTGGCCGAGAAGATCTCGATCTTGCCGCTCGGGGTGCGCAGGGCGTTCCCGACGGGATCGGTTCGAAAATCTTGGAGGAACGTCAGATCGTCCTCGGTCTGCATTCGGAACGACCCCTCATGCCGGAAATCATCGTATTCCGGAGTATCGACGCCCCCGGCTCGCAAATATCCGCGCCACTGCCCGTACAGATGCTCGAGCCACTGCTCCGAGGTACGCCCCTCGGTGAACTGCTTCCCCACACCGAGTTTCGTGGCCAGCTCAGCGAAAGTGTCGTAATCGTCACGCGAATCGGCAAATCGCTGGGCGGCCGGCTCCATGGCGACGAGCAACGGATCGTTGCGTGTGCAGCTCAGATCCGATCGTTCCAGTGACGTCGTCGACGGGACGACGATGTCGGCGTGCTTGGCCATCGGTGTCCAGTAGGGATCGTGCACCACGACGGTGTCGGGTCTACCGAGGGCGCGACGAAGCCGTCCGAGATCCTGGTGGTGGTGGAACGGATTGCCGCCGGCCCAGTAGACGACCTTGATGTCCGGATACGTCAATCGCTGACCGTCGTAGTCGAATTCGCCACCGGGATCTAGCAACATGTCCGAGACAGCCGCCACCGGAATCAGATCGGGCACCGGATTGATTCCCTGTGGCAGAGTCGGTAACGGATACGGCACTGGGGCCAGACCGGGCTCGTTCATCGACCCGTACCCGTGGCCGAATCCTGCGCCCGGAACGCCGATCCCACCCAGCATCGCCGCCAGGGTGACGCCCATCCACGGGGCCTGCTCGCCGTGTCGAGTCCGCTGCAGCGACCAGGTGACCGTCACCATCGTGCGTTTCGACGCCATCTCCCGAGCGAGATCCGCAATCAGCGCAGCCTCGACACCGCAGATCGTCGACGCCCACTGCGGGGTCTTGGGTGTGCCGTCCGAGACGCCGAGCAGGTACCGCTCGAACTCCGGATAGCCCTCGCAGTACATGTCGAGAAAGCCTGTGTCGTGCAACTTTTCGTCAGCGAGCACGAATGCGAGAGCCAACATCATCGCGACGTCGCTACCGGGTCGCGGCGCAATCCATCGAGCGTCGCCGTTCATGTCGTTGCGCAGCGGACTGACAGTGACAATCTGTCCGCCGCGGGCACGCATCGCGTCGAGCGAGTCGACCGTCGGATGATCCGACGTACCGCCGTGATTGATGCCGGTGTTCTTCACCGGAACCCCACCGAAGGCCACGAGTAGTTCGGTGTGCGCGGCGATCACGTTCCAGGACGTGGAGCGCGAGAACATCTTCCAATGCGCACCGAGCACGTGCGGCATGATGACGCCGGTCGCACCCAGGGAGTAGCTGTGCACCGATCGGGTGTAGCCGCCGATGCAGTTCAGAAAGCGGTGCACCTGGCTCTGCGCATGATGGAACCGTCCGGCACTTGCCCACCCGTACGAGCCGCCGTAGATGGCGTTGTTGCCGTATGTGCCGACGACTCTGCGCAATTCGTCCGACAGTAGGTCTGTCAGCTCGCCCCAGGAGACCTCGACGAACTCGTCGCTGCCCCGGTCGTCGGTCGGCCCCGGGCCGCGCTCGAGCCAGCCTCTGCGTACCGCAGGTGAGGTAACGCGCGATCGATGAGTCACCGACCCGACGAGGTTGCCCAACACCGGGGAAGGATTGCTGTCCGAGACCTCGGGATGAACAGCGGTGACGTCGCGTCCATCCGACTCGGCACGAAACATGCCCCAGTGGCCCATGTGCTGGACGCCCGCCACTCCGGTCATCGAATTCCGAACGCGCTCAACGCTGTCAGCAGTGCATCGGGACGCTCGGATGTCGGTGCGGGATCGACGAGCGCGAAGCTGCACCCGATCTCCTGCGCCGCACCGTCGGCCTCGGCGCTGTCGCCCACCATCAATGTCGCCGCAGGGTCGACGCCCAAACTCGCCACTGCGTGCCGGAAGATCTCGGGCTGCGGTTTGACATGACCTACCTCGAACGAGAGCACGAACTCGTCGACATACCGGTCGAGACCGCGATCGACGAACGCGGGACGGATGTCGAAGGCGATGTTGCTCAGTACCCCGACCCGAACCGACTCGCGCGCAAGCCTTTTCAGCACCGCCTCGGTGTCCGGATACGGCGTCCAGGAGTCTGCGTCGATCACGCGTCCGTACACCGACTCGGCCTGCTGTGGGTCGCTGACACCGGACTGCGCGAGCACATGCAGATAGGCCTGCCGGTGCAGTGCCGGATCCAGGTCTCGGTTTCGCCATGCATGACGCGTCGCATCGTCGAACTCGACCGTCTCGCCTACCGGCGCGGTCATGCGTCGCATAAGTTCCGCAGCTCCGGCACCGTCGACCGGGGTGCCGTCTGCGTCATGGATCCCGTCGAACCAGGTCGGATCCTCCTCGAGCCGAAACAGCGTGCCCGAGAAGTCGAACAGAACGGCCTCGATCGTCGATGTGCCCGTCGTGGTCACGGCAGCGATTCGACGAGTGCGTCCACCTCGACCCGCGGGCCGGTGAAGAACGGGATCTCCTCACGCACGTGCCGCCGCGCTTCGGTAGCACGAAGATCCCGCATCAGATCGACGATGCGGTCCAATTCGGGAGCTTCGAACGCCAGAATCCACTCGTAGTCGCCCAGTGCGAACGATGGCACGGTGTTCGCGCGAACGTCCTTGTAGTCACGGGCGGCCTTGCCGTGGTCGGCGAGCATCGTGCGGCGCTCGTCGTCGGGCAGCAGATACCAGTCGATCGACCGGACGAACGGGTAGACGCAGATGTACGCGCCCGGATCCTCACCCGCGATGAAGGCCGGGACGTGACTCTTGTTGAACTCCGCCGGGCGGTGCAGTGCGGTGTTGCTCCAGACCGGAGTGCTTGCCTTGCCCAGCGCGGTGGTGCGCCGGAAGTCGGAGTAGGTGGCTTGCAGGTCCTCGATGCGCTCGGCATGAGTCCAGACCATGAAATCGGCGTCGGCGCGCATGCCGGCAATGTCGTACACACCCCGCACTGCGACGCCCTTGTCTTCACGGCCTTCGAAGAAGACTTTCGCCTCCTTGGCTGCTGCGGCCCGATCGTCGCCCAGCACACCGGGCGTGACCTTGTAGACCGAGAACATCAGATAGCGGAGTGTCGAATTGAGCGCTGAGTAATCGAGGCGTGCCATGGCCCTATCGTGCCACTTCGATCAACCGGGCGGCAGCGGTGGTGGCGGACGCAATACATGCGGGTACACCGACGCCGCGCTGCCAGGCTCCGGTGACCTCGAGGCCGGGTAGATCGGCGACGCCGGACTCGACGGCGGCGACGCGATCGAGGTGCCCGGGCGCGTACTGAGGCAAGCCGCCCGGCCAGCGCTGCACTGTCGCGGCCAGCGGTCGCACATCGATGCCGGCTACCGTCCGCAGATCGTTCAACGCGGTCTCGATCGACTCCTCGTCGGATCGGTCCGAGGCCGTGGAGTCGCCGAACCGGCCGAGCGAGGCCCGCAGCAGTACCGCGTCACGATCCCCGAGATGCGGCCACTTACGACTCGACAGCGTGAACGCCTTGACATCCAGGCCCGCGTCCGTCGCCACGAGAATGCCCGAATTCTGCGGCAGGTCGGTCACTTTCGGAAAGGCCAGCGCCACGACGACCGACGACGCCAGCTCGATACTTCGCGCAGCCCGCGACGCCTCGGGTGCCACCGCGGCGACGAGGTGACCGAGGACGGGCGCGGGTACCGCCAAGACCACGCCGTCGACAACGCCCACGCGATCGACGAACCAGCCGTTCGCCTCACGGCGTACCTCGCCGATGCCTGCGTCGACGATCGTTCGGGCGCCGGTCGCGGCGATCAGAGCATCGAGCAACACCGCATAGCCGTCGCGCAGCCCGCCGAACACCGGTCCAGGCGACGGCGCGGGAAGAGCCGCCAGCACTGCCTCGGTCAGGCTCGATGCCCCGCCGTCCAATGCGGCTGCCAACGTCGGAAGTGCAGCCCGGACGCCGATCGAGCTCGCCGAGCCGGAGTACACGCCACCGAGCAACGGGTCGACCGAACGGCTCACGACCTGGGAGCCGAAGCGGCTACCCACGAGATCGGCGACGCTGACGTCCGAGCCCGCAGTCCAGGCGAACGGACGTGCGGTCTCGGTCTCGATCGTGCGCAGCACTTCGCTGTCCACCAGATTCCGCACCGAGTCGGCCGAGGACGGTATGCCCATCAAGGTGCCGAGAGGGAGGGGATGCGTCCGACCGCCGGAGTAGACCAGCGGACGCGCCGACGACGGGTGCACCAGCTGATCCGACAGGCCGAGTTCGGCGAGCAGAGCCGGTACTTCCGGACGACGACCGATGAACGCTTCCGCGCCGACATCGAGCGACTCGGTACCGACCTCGGTGGTCCGCAGGGTGCCACCGAGGCGAGGGGACGCCTCGACGAGAGTGATCTCCGCATCGGGTCCACAGGCCTGCCGGAGGCGATACGCCGCGACCAGGCCGGAGATCCCGCCGCCGACCACGGCGTAGCGCCGCACCGTCACAACGAATGCACCAGCGATACCACCCGGGTCAGAATCTCGGGATCGGTGTCGGGCAACACGCCGTGGCCGAGGTTGAACACATGCCCCCGCGCACCGGCAGCCACCGCGCGGTCGGCTTCGGCGGCGATACGTCGAACTTCGGCCTCGACGGCATCCCAGCCGGCGAACAGCACCGCGGGATCGAGATTTCCCTGCAGCACCTTGCCGCCGCCGACTCGGTGCACGGCGTCGTCGAGCGGAATCCGCCAGTCGACACCGACCACATCGGCACCGGCCTCACCCATGGCACCGAGCAACTCGCCGGTACCGACCCCGAAATGGATCTTGGGAACGCCGGCCGATGACACGGCGTCGAACACTCGCGTCGAATGCGGCAGCACGTACTCGCGGTAGTCGGCCAGCGACAGCGCACCCGCCCACGAGTCGAACACCTGCACCGCGTCCACTCCGGCGGCCAACTGAGCTTGCAAGAAGGTGATCGTCGTGGTCGCCAGTGCGTCGAGCAGGGCATGCCAGGTCGCCGGGTCCGAGCGCATCAGCGCCTTCGTCTTCTCGTGATTGCGACTGGGGCCACCCTCGACCAGGTAGGACGCGAGGGTGAACGGCGCTCCGGCGAAGCCGATGAGCGGCGTGCCCGAGAGCTCTCGGGTGAGGATCCGCACCGCGTCGGCCACCGGCTCGACCTGATCGGCGGTCAATGTGGGCAGCGCTGCCACATCGGCCGCCGAACGCACCGGCTGAGCCACGACCGGACCGGTGCCGGCGACGATGTCGAGATCGATACCGGCAGCCTTGAGCGGAACCACGATGTCCGAGAACAGGATTGCCGCATCCACATCGTGTCGGCGGACCGGTTGCAGCGTGATCTCGGCCACCAGATCCGGCCGGAAGCACGAATCCAGCATGCCGATGCCGGCGCGGATCTTTCGGTATTCGGGGAGCGACCTGCCGGCCTGACGCATGAACCACATCGGCCGACGCGAGGGCGTTTCACCGGCGATCGCGGCCAAGAACGGCGCGTCCGGGAGTTCTCGACGGGCGGGGGCTGTGGTGTGCGCTTCGGCGTTCATCGGGTTCCATGCTGCCACGCGTCAGGAAAGCTTCTGCCATCAAGGGCGACACACCCACTTCGGTTCCATCACGGCTCGGCGCGCCTCCGCCGCCGGACAACGTGACGCGTCTAACGTCCGACCACGTGACCGAACCCGAATCCACCGCCGAACCTGCGCCTTTCCGCGCCGCCATCGACGCGATGCATCGGGCCCAGGTACATCCGGCGATCGAAATCGGTCCGATCCGGCCGCCGCAGCGACTGGCGCCCTACAGCTACGCCATCGGGGCCGAGGTCAAGCACCCGGATTCCGAGCAGGTTGACGAACAGAGCGACGGCGACGCGTTCGGTCGCTTGATTCTGCTGTACGACCCCGACGGGGCAGAAGCCTGGAACGGGACGCTTCGATTGGTCGCCTACATTCAAGCGGACGTCGACGAATCGCTGGCCGACGATCCGCTGCTCCCCGAGGTCGGCTGGAGTTGGCTGGTCGACGCACTGGAGTCCCGGTCGGAGCCGCTCAACGCACTCGGCGGCACCGTCACCTCGACCAGCTCGGTGCGTTACGGCGACATCGCAGGTCCCCCCAAGGCCCATCAACTCGAACTTCGCGCGTCCTGGACTGCGACGTCCGAGGACCTCTCGACGCATGTCGAGGCCTTCTGCGAGGTTCTCGCGTACGCGGCGGGTCTACCGCCCGCGGGCATCACGACCCTCGGTCAACGCAGTTCCAGCCGGACATAGTCTCCGGACCCGCCGACCGTAGGGCTTAGAGTCACTGTCCATGTCAGCCGAGAGTTCCCCCGACACCACGTCGGACGACGCCACGTCGGACGAGCAGGTCAACGAGCCTGTCGCCGTTCCGTTGCTCGCCCCGGCTGACGGCGTGCCCGATGTCGTGGACACACCGGACGCCGTTCTCGCGGCCGCCAAGCTCCTCGCCGCAGGTCACGGGCCTCTCGCGGTCGATGCCGAACGCGCGTCGGGCTTTCGGTACTCCCAGCGCGCCTACCTGCTGCAGTTTCGTCGCCGCGGAGCCGGCACCGTTCTGCTCGATCCGATCCCGGTCACCGGCGATCTAGCTCCACTCGCCGAGGTGATCAACCCCCTCGAATGGGTGCTGCACTCCGCCGATCAGGACCTCCCGGGACTGGCCGAACTCGGCCTGGTCCCCGCCACGCTCTACGACACCGAGCTCGCCGGCCGTCTCGCCGGATTCGAGCGCGTCGGCCTCGGCGCCATCGTCGAACGCACCCTCGGACTCGCGCTGCAGAAGGGACACGGTGCTGCGGACTGGTCCACCCGGCCCCTCCCCGATACCTGGCTCAACTACGCAGCACTCGACGTCGAGGTGCTGCTCGAACTGCGCGACGCAATGGCCGAGGAGCTCGAACGGCAGGGCAAGACGGAATGGGCAGCACAGGAATTCGCCCACATTCTCACTCTCGGGCCGCCCAAACCCAAGACCGACAGATGGCGTCGGACATCGGGCATTCACGCAATCAAATCTCCCCGCACCCTCGCTGCCGTTCGCGAATTGTGGATCGCGCGAGACGAGTTGGCGGCCAAGCGCGATGTGGCACCGAGCCGGGTGTTGCCCGACTCGGCGATCGTGGCGGCGGCGACAGCGGACCCGAAATCCTCGCGCGAGCTCGAGCAACTACCGGTCTTCGGTGGTCCACGTCAGCGCAGATCGTCCCGATTGTGGGCCTCGGCCCTGACTCGTGCGCGGGCGCTCCCGACCTCCGAATTACCCTCGATGGCAGCGTCTTTCGACGGTCCGCCCCCGGTCAATCGGTGGGCCCGCCGCGATCCCGACGCAGCAGCGCGGCTCGCCGACGTACGAGCGGCGATGACCGAGCTGAGCGAATCGGTGTCGGTTCCGGTCGAGAATCTGTTGATGCCGGATCTGCTGCGCCGACTGGTGTGGGATTGGCAGAGTCCGAACGATTCCGATGTGAACCCGGCCGAGCTGATCGACGCCCGTCTGACCGAGGGCGGCGCTCGACCATGGCAGCGCACGCTGGTGGTGCCGGTACTGGCGAAGGCACTGCACCCTTCCCAAGTTACCGACGGGTAATCCCCGCTACAGTAGGGGCGCGTCCGGGCACCCGGGCGAGTCGACCGCATCTTCTCGGGAGGATCGAAAAGCGTGTCTGTACCCGCGTCCACCAGCTCACAAAGGAATGTTGTCTTCGTCGACGGCATCCGTACCCCGTTCGGCAAGGCAGGCCCCAAGGGCATGTACGCCGACACTCGCGCCGACGACCTCGTCGTCAAGGCGATCCGCGAACTTCTCCGTAAGAACCCCAATCTTCCTCCCGAGCGTATCGACGAGGTCGCGATCGCTGCGACCACGCAGACCGGTGACCAGGGGCTCACCATCGGCCGCACGTCCGCCCTGCTGGCCGGGCTCCCCCGCAGCGTCCCCGGATTCGCGATCGACCGCATGTGTGCGGGTGCGATGACCTCGGTGACCACCACCGGATCGGGCATCGGCTTCGGCCAGTACGACGTCGTCATCGCCGGTGGCGTCGAGCACATGGGTCGCCACCCGATGGGTGAGGGCGTCGACCCCAACCCGCGCTTCCTCGCCGACAAGCTGGTCGATCCCAGTGCCCTGGTGATGGGCAACACCGCCGAGAACCTGCACGACCGGTTCCCGAGCATCACCAAGGACCGCACCGACGCCTATGCCGTCGCCAGCCAGAACAAGTACGACACAGCCAAAAAGGCCGGCTACATCGCCGACACCCTCGTGCCCGTCGCCACCAAGTCCGCCGCGGGATGGGGCCTGGCCACCGAAGACGAGCCGCCTCGCCCCGGCACCACCGTCGAAGATCTCGCCAAGCTCAAGACGCCGTTCCGCCCTGCCGGCCGCGTCACCGCAGGAAACGCCGCGGGACTCAACGACGGAGCCACCGCCGCGATCCTCGCCGGCGAGGACACCGCGCACGAACTCGGCCTGAACATCGGCATGCGGATGGTCGGCTTCAGCTTCGCCGGCGTCGACCCGGCCGTCATGGGCATCGGACCGGTCCCCGCCACCGAGAAGCTGCTCGGCCGAACGGGATTGAGCATCGAAGACATCGGCCTGTTCGAGATCAACGAGGCGTTCGCCATCCAGGTACTTGCCTTCCTCGAGCACTACGGCATCGCCGACGACGATCCCCGCGTCAACCAGTGGGGCGGTGCCATCGCGTGTGGCCACCCCCTCGCATCCTCGGGCGTGCGCCTGATGACCCAGCTGAGCCGCCAGTTCGCTCAGCAGCCCGACGTCCGCTACGGCCTGACGACCATGTGCATCGGTCTCGGCATGGGCGGCACCGTCATCTGGGAGAACCCCAACCACGCTGATTACTCGGGAGCAGCCAAATGAGTGACATCACCACTGCCTTCACCGACGAGGTAGTCACGAACGCATTCACCAAGATCATCTCCGTCCCGGGGCTCGACGGCTCCATCGCCTTGGTGACCTTGGACAACGGCTTCGATCACACCAAGCCGTCGACCTTCGGTCCCGGCGGACTGGCCAAGTTCGACGCCGCCCTCGACGAGGCCTTCGCAGCGAAACCGGTGGCCGTCGCCGTCACCGGCAAGCCATTCATCTTCGCAGTAGGTGCCGACCTCAACGGCGTGCCGAACATCAAGACCAAGGACGAGGCGCTGCAGATCGGGCAACTCGGCCACAAGGTGTTCCGACGCCTGCGCGAGTCCACGATTCCGACGTTCGCCTTCATCAACGGTGCCGCACTCGGCGGTGGCCTCGAAGTGGGACTGCACTCGCACTACCGGACCGTCGCGGAGAATGCTGCTGCGCTCGGCCTGCCCGAGGCTTTCCTCGGCCTGGTACCGGGATGGGGCGGAACTCAGTTGCTTCCCAACATCATCGGAGCATCCAATGCCGTGACTGTGGTGATCGAGAACGCACTGAACCAGAACCGCGTCCTCAAGCCGCAGCAGGCACTCGACCTCGGTATCGCCGACGCCCTCTTCGGCGGAGCCGATTTCCTGGAGCAGTCCCTCGCGTGGGCCGCTCAGGTCATCAAGGGCGAGATCACACCTGCCCGTCCAGAGATCGACCGCGGACAGGCCTGGGACGACGCCATCGCACGCGCCAAGGGCATCGTCGCGGGCAAGACCAACAACTTCGCCCCCGGCCCCGTCGCCGCGGTGGAGCTGCTCGAGCTCGCCAAGAACACCGACATCACCGATTCGACCTCGCTCGACAAAGCCTTCGCGGCCGAGGACGAGGCCCTGTCCACGTTGCTGGTCAAGGACGAGCTCCGCGCCGGGCTGTACGCCTTCGATCTGGTGCAGAAGCGCGCAAAGCGTCCCGCCGGTGCACCCGACAAGTCCCTCGCCCGCAAGATCTCCGGTGTCGGCATCGTCGGTGCCGGTTTGATGGCCAGCCAGCTCGCCTTGCTGTTCGTGCGGCAGCTCAAGGTGCCGGTGATCCTCACCGACATCGATCAGGAGCGCATCGACAAGGGTGTCGGCTACGTCCACGGTGAGATCGACAAGCTGCTCGGCAAGAAGCGCCTGTCCCCCGATGCCGCAAATCGGTTGAAGGCGTTGGTTTCCGGCTCGATCGACAAGTCCGCTTTCGCGAACACCGACTTCGTCATCGAGGCAGTCTTCGAAAACCTCGACGTCAAGAAGAAGGTGTTCGCCGAGGTCGAGGAGTTCGTCTCTGCCGAAACGATTCTCGCGACCAACACCTCTTCGTTGTCGATCACGAAGATGGCGGCCGATCTGAAGCACCCCGAGCGGGTCGTCGGCTTCCACTTCTTCAACCCCGTGGCCGTTCTTCCGCTGCTCGAGGTCGTCAAGGGCGAGAAGACCGACGATGCCACTCTCGCAACGGCATTCGCGACGGCCAAGACACTGAAGAAGTCGGCCGTATTGTCGGCTGATCTCCCCGGATTCGTCTTCAACCGTCTCGTCACCCGCGCGTCCAACGAGATCATCAGCGCCATCGACGAAGGCACGCCGTTCGACGTCGCCGACGGCGCTGTGGGCGAACTCGGCATGCCGATGAGTCCGCTGACCCTGCTGGCCCTCGTCGGTCCGGCGGTGGCACTGCACACCGCGGAAACTCTCGGCGAGGCATACCCGGAGCGGTTCAAGGACTCCCCCGGATTCCGTGCACTCGTCGAGGCGAAGAAGCCGGGCGTATGGACCTACGGGCCCGAGGGCCAGGTCGTAGATCCCGAGGTGGCTGCACTGTGGCCACAGGGAGATTCGCCGTCCACTGCCGAGCAGGTGCTCGAGCGCACCCGCAACGCAATCGCCGACGAGATCAAGATCATGCTCGACGAAGGCGTTGTCGCGGCGGCCGAGGACATCGACCTCTGCCTGCTTCTCGGCGGCGGCTTCGGATTCTGGAACGGCGGCATCACCCCGTACCTGGACCGTAGCGGTGCATCCGAGGCCGCAACCGGTCAGCGGTTCCTCGCTCCGGGCGTAGCCAGCGTCTAGCACCGCCCGCCGAGTTCGAGGTTATGGACGGATTTCTCCGGATTTCCCACCGTAACCTCGAACTCGGTTTTTTCGCGTCGGGATAGGGTCTGTCCCGATGAACAACGAACGCGGTCGGCTGATCGGCATCGGCTATCGAATGCTCGGTTCCTACAGCGACGCCGAAGACGCTGCGTCCGAGGCTCTGGTTCGGTGGTACCGACTCACCGATGTCGAACGCGACGCCATCGACGTTCCCGCCGCGTGGCTCACCCGCGTCGTCGGCCGGATCTGTCTCGACATGCTCGGCTCGGCCCGCGTTCGCCGTGAGAACTACGTCGGTCAATGGTTGCCGGAACCCGTCTGCGGCCTGCACTCGGTGGATTCGACGGCCGCCGACCCGGCCGACCAAGTCGCACAACAGGATTCGGTGACTCTCGCCTTACTCGTCGTTCTCGAATCGCTCGGTCCTGCGCAGCGAGTCGCATTCGTGCTGCACGATGCATTCGCCGTTCCGTTCGACGACATCGCGGCCGTACTCGACCGCTCCCCTGCTGCATGCCGCCAACTCGCGTCAGCCGCCCGAAAACACGTGCACAGCCGCCACCTCACCTCTGCCGACCCTATCGAGCACGATCGCGTCGTCCGCGCCTTCGCGAGGGCCTCGAGAGACGGTGACCTTGCAACGCTCGTCTCGTTGCTCGACCCTGATGTCACCCTGATCAGCGACGGAGGCGGGCAAGTCTCGGCGGCCCGCAATCCTGTTGTGGGCTCCGACCGAGTCGCTCGTTTCGTCCGCGGCATCACCGCCAAGTCCACCGACCTGGCGTGGTCCATCGAGGCCGTCAACGGCCTGTCCGGCATCGTGATCCGACGGGGCGGCGGCGTGTTCGGCGTCATCGGGTTCGACACCACGGACGGGGTGGTGGCCGACATTTGGATCGTTCTCAATCCGGACAAACTCCGACACTGGCCCTGACACCCGCTCATACATTGTTGTCGGCTACATCGTCAGAGAATCGAGACCCCCAACTCGTCGGGTCCGACCCTCGTACGAAGAACAGGTGGAAGTCGCAATGAAGTTGGCCGTAGCCGGTGGAACAGGAACCGTCGGAACGCATGTCGTCGAGGTAGCTCGGGAACGCGGACACGATGTGGTCGTGCTGTCGCGATCGGCGGGCATAAATCTCGTGAGCGGCTCTGGACTGTCGGGCGCGTTGTCCGGCATCGAGGCGGTGATCGACGTCGCGTCGACGCGGACGATCTCGGCAAAAGAATCGACGGCGTTCTTCGCCGCCGTCACCCGCAACTTACTGACGGCCGAGACCGAGGCCGGTGTCGGTCATCACGTGGCGCTGTCCATCGTGGGAATCGACCAGGCCCCGCATGCGTATTACGCCGGAAAGGTGGAGCAGGAAAGGATTGTTCGCGCCGGAACCGTGCCGTGGACGATTCTTCGAGCCACTCAGTTCCACGAATTCGCCGGCCAGATCCGTGCACAGATGTCGCACGGTCCGGTGAGCATCATCCCGAAGATGGTCTCGCAACCTGTCGCCGCACGCGAGGTTGGCGAACGACTGATCGACCTGGCGGAGCAGTCTCCGGCCGGCCGAGTCGCAGACCTCGGTGGACCACGTGAAGAACGCATGGCCGAGATGGTGCGGCGCTACGCACGGGCTATCGGTGCCCGAGGCCTGGTGCTCGAGATTCCGATTCCCGGCGCATACGGTCGCGCGATGCGAGACGGAACGCTGGTCACCACAAAGGATTCGGATCACGGTCGACGGACCTTCGATCAATGGTTGGCCGCACAAGCACAATGATCGTGCCGCCGAACTCGACGTTATGGACGACATTCGGTGAAATACCGTTCATAACGTCGAGTTCGACCAGCGGAATATCGGACAATTCGCCCTTCGCATGAGCCGAAACCGACCGGAGTCGAAATGGAAGCCCATTCCGCTCCCATGTCTCAGGCGCGAGGACGATGATGGCGAACGACCACCATGGACGCTGGTTCACCTCGAAAGCTGGGTCACGCGATGACGCAATCAACCGATCGGTACACCGCCAAAGTTATCGGAGTCACCATTGCCGCTGCAGTCGGCGGCTTCCTGTTCGGGTTCGACTCGTCTGTTGTCAACGGCGCGGTCGATTCCATCCAGGAAAACTTCGCTTTGTCGTCGTTCGTCACCGGCTTCGCGGTGGCAATCGCGCTTCTCGGCTGTGCGGTCGGTGCTTGGTTCGCCGGCCGGCTCGCCGACAGCTGGGGCCGCAAGAAGGTGATGCTGCTCGGTTCTGCACTGTTCACCATCTCGTCCGTGGGCTCCGGGTTCGCCTTCAGCGTCCCGGATCTGATGCTCTGGCGAGTGCTCGGCGGACTGGGCATCGGAATCGCGTCGGTGATCGCACCCGCCTACATCTCGGAAATCGCGCCTGCTCGTTATCGCGGCGGATTGGCGTCGTTGCAACAGCTGGCGATCACCGTCGGCATCTTCGCCGCTCTCCTCTCGGACGCGGTACTGCAGAACGCGGCCGGCGGGCCATCGAACGATCTGTGGTTCGGTCTCGAAGCCTGGCGATGGATGTTCCTCGTCGGCGTGGCACCCGCTCTCGTCTACGGCTTTCTCGCCACACTGATTCCGGAGTCACCGAGATACCTCGTCGGCAAACACCCCGACGAGGAAGCGGCTCGCATTCTCGGTGAGATCTCCGGAGAAGTGAACCCGAACGAGCGAGTCAAGGAAATCCGGCTGACCTTGCGCCGGGAGTCCACGTCGTCGTTCGGCGACATTCGCGGACCCAAATTCGGTTTGCAACCCATTGTCTGGGTCGGCATCACGATGGCGATCCTGCAACAGCTCGTCGGAATCAATGCCATCTTTTATTATTCGACGACTCTGTGGAAGTCCGTGGGGTTCAGCGAGAATCAGTCGTTCGTCACGTCGGTCATCACTTCGGTCATCAACGTCTCGATGACGTTCGTCGCCATCTTGTTCGTCGATCGCTTCGGACGTCGAAATCTGCTCATGATCGGCTCGATCGGAATGTTCGTCGGCCTGGTACTCGCGGCCGTCTCGTTCACTCAGGCAGTGGGCAGCGGCGACCAACTGGAGTTGCCGTCACCATGGGGTCCCGTCGCGCTGGTGGGTGCAAACCTGTTCGTCGTCTTCTTTGCCGCTACCTGGGGACCGATCATGTGGGTGATGCTCGGAGAAATGTTCCCCAACCGAATGCGTGCCGTCGCACTCGGCATCAGTACCGCGGCGAATTGGGTTGCCAACTTCGCCATCACCCTTGCATTCCCGCCACTATCCGACACCATAGGGCTCGGATTCATCTATTCGTTCTTCGCGTTCTTTGCAATCCTGTCGTTCTTCTTCGTCAAGTACAAGATCAGGGAGACCAAGGGTATGGAGCTCGAGGACATGGTGATCTGACATGCCGATGTTCGTCGTCGAGTACGCGTACTCACCCGAAACATCCTCAGGCCGTGACGATCACCGGACCGACCATCGCGCGTGGCTGCGCGAACTCGAGCGCCGCAAGATCCTCCGGTCATCGAGCCCGCTGGCCGACCACACCGGCGCGACCATGATCGTCGAAGGCGTGGACAAGGAAAGTGTGGAACGCATGTTCGCACACGACCCATTCGCAACGGCCCATCTGATCGACCAGGTTCGGGTCAGCGAGTGGGCGACGGGCGCATAGCCCGTCGCCGGCGATCAGAGACTCTTCACCCAGTCCGAGACACGCTGCACGACGTCCTCGCAGGTGAGACCGAGTTCGTGGTGTAGCTGCTCGCGCGATGCGTGGTCCAGGAAACGTTGTGGCACACCGAGATCCCGACAGGGGGTGTCGACGCCCGCTCCTCGCAGCGCCGCAGAAAGAGCCGAGCCGATCCCGCCGTGCAGACCGCTGTCCTCGATGGTGACGACCATTCGATAGTCCTCGGCCAGCTTCAGCAACGATTGCGGAATGGGCAGAACCCAGCGCGGATCGACGACGGCCGCCGAGATCCCGGCATCGTGGAGTTTCTTCGCCGCGTCGAGCGCAAGTGAACCGAATACACCGACCGCAACGATCAGCACGTCCCCCGTCGCATCGGAGGGCTCGGTCAACACATCTACGATGCCGTCCAGCCTGCGCACGGCCGACACGGTCTCGGTGACTGCACCCTTCGGGAAGCGCAGCGCAGTGGGTCCGTCGGATGTCGAGATCGCCTCGGCCAGCTCTTCCCGCAAAGTCTCGGCATCTCGCGGTGCTGCAACTTTCATGCCGGGGACGATGCCGAGCAGAGACATGTCCCACATGCCGTTGTGGCTGGCACCGTCGGCACCGGTGACGCCCGCGCGGTCCAGCACCACGGTGACCGGTAGTCCGAGCAAGGCCACGTCCATCAGCAGCTGATCGAACGCACGATTGAGGAAGGTCGAGTAGATGGCAACCACCGGATGCATCCCACCGAGTGCGAGCCCGGCAGCCGATGTCATCGCATGTTGCTCGGCGATGCCGACGTCGAACAGTCGGTCCGGGAACCGAAGACCGAAAGCGGCGAGGCCCGTGGGCGCGGCCATCGCAGCGGTGATCGCGACGACATCCTCGTTCCGCTCGCCCTGTTCTATCAGTGCCGCCGAAAACACCGAGGTCCAGTCCGGTGCCGATTTCGATCGAGCGAGTCCAGTCGCCGGATCGATGACTCCGGTGGCGTGCATCTGGTCGGCGACGTCGTTCTCGGCATGGACGTAGCCCATGCCCTTGCGCGTCACTGCGTGAACGATGACCGGACCGCCGTAAGCCTTGGCTCGGCGCAGTGCCGACTCCATCGCGTGCTGATCGTGGCCGTCGACAGGCCCCAGATATTTGATGCCGAGATCGGTGAACATCACTTGTGGACTGATGGCGTCTTTCACGCCTGCCTTCATGCCGTGGAGCATCCGGTAGGCGGTGGGCCCGACGACGGGGATCTTGCGCACGATGCGGCGCCCGTTGTCCAGGATCTTCTCGTACTCGGGCTGGAGTCGCAGGGCTGCCAGATGATCGGCCAAACCGCCGATGGTCGGAGCGTACGAGCGCCCGTTGTCGTTGACGACGATGACCAAGGATCGGTTGCGCCCTGCCGCGATGTTGTTCAGCGCTTCCCAGCACATGCCGCCGGTGAGCGCACCGTCACCGACGACGGCGACGACGTGCCGATCGGTCTCGCCCTTGAGCGCGAATGCCTTGGCCAAGCCGTCGGCGTAGGACAACGAGGCCGACGCGTGCGAAGACTCCACCCAATCGTGTTCGCTCTCGGTCCGGGACGGATAGCCCGAGAGGCCGCCCTGCTTGCGCAACGTGTCGAACATTCCGGTGCGACCGGTCAGCATCTTGTGGACGTAGGCCTGGTGGCCGGTATCGAAGATGACGGGATCGCGCGGCGAGTCGAAGATCCGGTGGATCGCCAACGTCAGCTCCACCACGCCCAGATTGGGCCCGAGGTGGCCACCCGTGGCGGACACCTTCTCGACGAGGAATGCACGGATCTCGCGAGCCAGCTCGGCCAGCTCGGTGCTACCGAGGTCACGCAAGTCCTCGGGCGTCTGAATTCGCGCTAGGACACCCAACGAGATCGCTCCCTCCGGCCGAAAAACACACTGGACAATTCAGTCTACGGAGTTGTTGTCCCCGCGCTGCTCCGCCCAGCGTGGTGTCGGTGACACTACCGTCGAACACCGAGATGCCCCAGATCAGCCGCCCCTAACCTCGAGGGTGACCGACAGGACACCACATACAGTGACGACCATGAGCAACGTCGTCGATGCCATCCTGTGCCGGGTTCACGAACTGTGCCGAGACGACACGACCGGGCAGGTGGCGGACTACATTCCAGAGCTTGCCGCTGTCACGCCGGACGGCTTCGGAATAGCGCTGACTACCACCGACGGTTACGTCTACGAGGTCGGCGACACTCGACTACCCTTCACGATCCAATCGATCTCCAAGCCGTTCACCTACGCGCTGGCTCTGGCCGATCGCGGACTCGATGCCGTGGCGAACAAGATCGATATCGAGCCGTCCGGCGAGCCGTTCAACGAGATCAGCCTCGACCCCGTCACCGAGCGACCGCGCAACCCGATGATCAACGCGGGTGCGATCACGTCGGCATCTCTCATCGCCGGAAGTACTCCGCAGGATCGGTTCGAGCGAATTCGGGCCTCCTACTCACGCTATGCAGGGAGATCTTTGACCTTCAACGATGCCGTCTACCGTTCGGAGGCGCGCACCGGCAACCGGAACCGTGCGATCGGATACATGCTCCGCTCGTTCGACATCATCGAACACGGCCCGGACGCCGCCGTCGATCTGTACTTTCGTCAGTGCTCGATAAATGTCACCGCGGCGGACCTTGCGATGATGGCGGCAACCATGGCCAACAACGGTGTCAATCCGCGCACCCGAGAACGGGCCCTGGCACCTGCTCTGGTCGAACGGGTGTTGTCGGTCATGACCACGTGCGGGATGTACGACGGCGCAGGCGATTGGGTTGCGCAGGTGGGAATGCCGGCCAAGAGCGGAGTCGGTGGCGGGATTCTCGCGGTACTGCCGGGACAGATGGGGATCGCCGTCTACTCGCCGCGGCTCGACTCCCATGGAAACAGCGTGCGCGGGGTCGCCGCCTGCCGAGAACTCTCGAGCCGGCTCGAACTGCACTTCCTGCACGTCACACGAGCGGCGAAGTCCTCGATCCGGCGTCGATACGTGCTCACCGAGGCACCGTCACGCAAAAGGCGCTCCGACGTCGAACAGGCCACCCTGGCCGCGGTGGGAGACCGCGCCCGGGTGTACGAATTGCACGGCGACCTGCTGTTCTCCGGCGCCGAGACCGCAGTCCGTGAGATCGGAAATCTGGATCGAGAGCTCGACGCACTCGTCATCGACGTCCGCGGCGTCGACGAGGTCAGTGCCATCGCTCGCAGCATGTTCGAGGATCTTCGCCGGGATCTGGCCGAACACGGCTGTGTGGTGTGTCTGGTGGATCCGCGAACGATCATGGGACACACTGCGTCCAGTCTCGACCCGGCCGATCCGGCGGGTCGGGTCTATTCGAGCCTGGGGTCGGCCATCCAGTGGGCCGAGAACCTTCTGCTCGATCGACATTGCGCAGGTCTTCGACAGCCCACCGAGATCACACCAGCCGAGCATCCGTTGCTCGAAGGACTGTCGGCCGCCCAGTACGAGGCGGTGAGTCCCTATCTCGAGAAGCGGCACTATGCGCGCGGAGACATCATCGTGCATCACGGTGCCGCGGCCGCAGGCCTGTTTCTGATGCTGCGCGGAGAGGTGACGTCGACCACCGTGTCGGCCGATGGTGGCACGCATCGGATCACGACTCTGTCGCCCGGGATGAGCTTCGGCGAGATGCCGCTGTTGATGGCAGTGCCGTTTCTGCTCGACATGGTGGCAGACACACCGGTCGACCTCGTGGTGGTGTCGGTACCGCACTTCGAGGCGCTGACTCAGGACGCGCCCGAGGTCAAGCTTGCTCTCCTGGAGAATCTGGCCACCGGTGCGTACGGCCAGATGGCCGCGGTGATCAGAACGCTCGGGCGGTTCGACATCGGTATCTGACACCGAAGGTCGAACCGCCCGAGGCGAACGTGAAACGGTCAGGCACCCAACGTCAGCATCGTGAGCACCTCTGTGGGCTGCGGCGACCCGCCTGCAGGCTCGAGGGAGAACGCGAAGTTCGTCGATGCCCCGAGTCCGTCGACCACCGTGCCCGATTCCGACGTGAGCTGATCCTCGGTCACGACGCCGGCCGATCGAGGCGAACCCTCGACGAACCACATCTGATAGACGCGGCCGGGCGGCGGCTGCGGAACCCCGTCCAGAGAAACCACGACAGCGTTCCGCGACAGTGAGTAAGCGACCGTTGCCGAACCGCCACCGGGGAACTCAGCCGAGGTCCGCCGCGCATCCGGTGCAGCGACGATCTGGTCCGCCTGCGACGGCTGGGGATCGTTACCCATCGTCTGCGTGACGACCACCACGCCGCCGACGGCAACGACCACCGCTGCAGCGGCCGACATCATCGAGTAGCGCCAGGACTTCGAGCGCTCGCGCCGATGCCGGTGCAGCGGGGTCACGTTCGGAGGTAGCTCGCGGACCGTAGGTTCCTGGTCGCTTGTTGCTGTTCGGTCGATCACCATCTGACGCAGCCGATCGGGGGCGGGCTTCGCATCGATCGCCGCAGCCAAAGCCAAAGTCTCCTGGATTTCGCTGACGAGAACGTCGAATTGAGCGCGCGCGGTGTCGTCGACGCGAAGCCGTTCGGTCTCGATGTCGCGTCGCTCCGACTCGGTGGTCGCGTGGAGAGCGTAGATCTCCGCGTCCTCGATCAGTCGTTGCCGTGACGACTCGCTCATTGCGGGATCACCCCCAGACATGTCTTCAATTTGATCAATCCGTCTCGTATGCGCGACTTGATGGTAGGAACGGCGACCCCGAGCCGCTCCGCAACTTCGCGGTAGGTGTATCCGCTGTAATAAGCCATTCGTACCGACTCGCTCTGCGTATCGGTCAGAGTTTCGAGACAGGCCACCACGGCCTCCGATTCGAGCCGCTGAGTCACCGTCTCGAGCACTTCGTCGTGTTCGGGCGTGTGGCTCACTGCGCCGTACGCCGCCTCACGGTCGGTACCCGACTGCTCGCTGCGGACGCGATCGACAGCCCGGCGGTGAGCCAGCGTCATGATCCAGGCGAGTGGGCTCCCCTGGTTCGGGTCGTAATTCGGTGCTGCGCGCCAGATCTGGAGGAACACCTCCTGCGCAGTCTCCTCGCTGTATCCCGGGTCGCGAAGCACTCGCAGCACCATGCCGTAGACGCGAGCGGACGTGGCGTCGTACAACTCTGCGAATGCCGCCCGATCGCCCTGTGCAACCGATGCCATGAGCCGTCGAAGACGGTCAGTCTCCTCGGCTCGCAAATTCTTCAACTGTGGACTGGGAACGGCGCATACCGCGCTGTCGTCCGTGTAGCCATCGGCGCCGTCGGCCACCCGGTCACGGCTGGCATCCGACGATCCGGACAACGGCGCGCTCATCGAAAGGTCGTCCCAACAGACGGGTTCATGATCGAGTTCATCGAACACGACACTAGTGGTCATAGTGCTCTCATATCGAAACCTCCACGTTTTCCCGCCGCGGTACATATTCGGAACAAACCGGCCGGAGGATGGTTCGGGTTCACGAATTCGTTTGCACCGAGCTGGACCGCGATTCATCCTTGGTGGAGAATCGGACAATCGTGGGTAATCGGGCGATCGGCCCACTGGAGGAATCGAGAGACATGGCGGCCATCGAGACACGCGGTCTGGTCAAGAGATTCGGGTCGAACGTCGCCGTCGACGGCGTCGATCTGTCCATCCCGTCCGGCGGGGTCTACGGCGTCCTGGGGCCCAACGGTGCAGGCAAGACCACGACCATCCGAATGCTAGCCACCCTGCTCCCCATCGACGGGGGTAGCGCACGCGTGTTGGGGCACGATGTGGCGAGCGAACCCGAGGCCGTGCGGCAGAAGGTCGCTCTGACAGGCCAATTCGCCTCGTTGGACGAGGATCTGACCGGTACGGAAAATCTGGTTCTGCTGGCACGATTGCTCGGCTACTCCCGGCCTGCTGCCCGGTCGCGGTCCGAGCAGTTGCTGGCCGCGTTCGACATCGCCGACGCCGGCCCGAGACAGGTCAAAACCTACTCCGGCGGAATGCGCCGACGTATCGACATCGCCGCCAGCATCATCGTCACCCCCGAGCTGATCTTTCTGGACGAACCCACCACCGGACTCGATCCGCGCAGCCGAAACCACGTATGGGAGATCATCCGTGCTCTGGTGGCAGGCGGGACGACAGTGCTTCTGACAACCCAGTATCTCGACGAAGCCGATCAATTGGCCGGGCGTGTCGCGGTCATCGACCACGGCAAAGTCATCGCAGAAGGTACGACCGGCGAGTTGAAAGCATCGGTGGGATCGAACTCGCTGCACCTCCGGGTTCTCGACGCGGCGCAACGAACTGCGGCCGCGCGGATCCTGCGAGATCTGCTCGGCGGCACCGTAACGGAAGATCCGGATCCGTCGACCGTCACGGCGCGTCTCGACAACCCGGCACAGGCCGCGCCCGTGCTGCCAGCACTCGAGACAGCGGGAATCTCGATTGCGGCCTTCACCCTCGGCCAGCCGAGCTTGGACGAGGTGTTCCTGGCCCTGACAGGGCACGAAGCGGGAGTGGAGCCTGCAGGAACGACCGCCTTGTCCACATCCGATCGGGAGGTTGTGTCGTGACCGCCGAAGCCCAGCAGTCGACGCCGCAGGCCTCGACCATCATCGATGTGCTCGGCGCGGCCGGCCCTCGTCCCCCGCGGCCCTCGTCGCTGTCCACGTCGCTGAGCTTCGGGTGGCGGGCGCTGCTCAAGATCAAACACGTGCCCGAGCAACTGTTCGACGTGACGGCCTTCCCGATCATGTTCACGCTGCTGTTCACGTACTTGTTCGGCGGCGCACTGGCCGGGTCGACCGACGCGTACATCCAGTTTCTGCTTCCCGGCATTCTGGTGCAGACCGTGGTGATGATCACGATGTACACGGGTGTGACGATGAACAAGGACATCGAGAAGGGGGTGTTCGATCGTTTCCGTTCGCTGCCCATCTGGCGTCCGTCGCCGTTGGTCGGCGCGCTGCTCGGAGACGTGGTCCGCTACACGCTCGCTTCGGTGATCGTGCTGATTCTTGGCTTGGTCCTCGGGTTCAGGCCGCAGGGCGGTCTCGTCGGCGTAGTGGCCTCGATAGCTCTGCTGCTGGTGTTCTCGTTCTGCCTGTCCTGGATCTGGACGATGATCGCCATGATCGTGCGCACCGAGGCCGCAGTCATGGGTGTGTCGATGTTCATCCTGTTTCCGCTGACATTTGCGAGCAACATCTTCGTCGATCCCAACACCATGCCCGGTTGGTTGCGTGCCTTCGTCGACGTCAACCCGGTCAGCTTCCTGGTGACGTCTCTGCGCGGCCTGATGCAGGGCGATGTCGACACCGGTCAATTGGGAGTGACACTGGTGCTGTGCGCCGTTCTGCTGGCGGTGTTCGGACCGATCACGATGCGGCTGTACAACCGAAAGTCCTAGCTGCAGTTCGATACCGCTGCAGTACGGATACCGCTGCAGTTCGATACGTCAGCCGGTCAAGACGCTGCGCGCGCTCGATGCCGGCGCACCGCGTCGCGATTGGAACACACCGTTCCGCAGTACCGTTGCGTGCCCGTTCGCGACGTGTCCGCAAAGGCGAGCGAGCAGTCGGCCGCAGCGCAGCGAGACAGGCGGGACATGCCGCGTCCCGTCAGATGCAACGCGGTGCCGACGCTCACCAGAGCTCGGATGACGCCGCCGAGGGCGATATTGGGATCGCGATAGTGCATGTGCCAACCGTCTCCCGCATGGTCGGTCAACCTCGGGTACGCCGCCGCTCGAGCCAGCAGGACGTTGAGTGCCTGTGCTCGCTCGTTCTCGGTGTCGGCGTCCACGACATGCGCCCACTGACCGAGGAAGTCGAGCGTGTCGGCCAGATCGGCATCGGTGGCCGTCCAATCGGGAACCAGGCCCGCATCGACGCAGCGCTCGCCCAGTTCGGTCGCCGAGGTGGGCGGAGTATTGAGCAGATCGATACCGAGTTTCACCGCGTATTCACCGTAAGGGTTGATATGCACAAGACCATTACATCACAGTGGATGTATGCACACAGAACACAGCTGGACAACTCGTTCCACCCACCACACGAGCGAGGGTCTCGTCGGATACGAGGGCTGCCAGTGCGGGGCCCAACGCATCGTGTCGGTACCCACCGAGAGCTTCGCCCCCGTCGCCGAGGTTGCTCGTCCCGCGTGATCGATCACTCCAGGGTGCGCGCCACCTCGGGCACCACGGCGTCGAGGGCCCAACCGATCGACAGTGCCGAATTGGTCGAGTAGGACTTCGCGGTCACCGGGTCGTCGAACCCTACTTTCTGACGAAACGTCCGATGCATTCCACGTGACTGGTCAGAGGAAACGCGTCGAAGGCGCGGATGTCGGTGAGCTCGTATCCCGCGGCCCGGTACAGGCTCACGTCTCGCGCGAACGACGCGGGATCACAGCCGATGTGCACCACCGAACGAGGACCTCGGGCGGCGAGGGCGTCGATCACGTCGCGTCCAGCTCCCGCGCGAGGTGGATCGAGCACCGCTATTGCCACCGGCTCGGCCAATGCATCCATCGAACGCTCCACGCGTCCTGGCACGAACGAGACCTGCGTGAGGTCGGCCAGCGCCGAACGTCCGTCTTCGGCCGCGCGGCGGGAGAACTCGACGCTGGTCACGTGTCCTTCCGGCCCGACCCCAGCGGCGAGAGACGCCGCGAACACCCCGACACCGCCGTACAGATCCCAAGCGCCGTCGCCAGGGGTCGCGTCCGTCCAGTCCGTCACCACGTCGGTGTAGACCTGGGCAGCACCTCGATGGGCTTGCCAGAAGCCGGTGGCGTCGAGGGTAAAGGCCCTGTCCGAGACGTATTCCGTCACTCGACCCGACCCGATCACGGCCTTCTCCGGTCGTGCCCGAGAAGACGCTGCCCGGCGCGCCGACGCCCCGCGGCGACCCGGAGATCTGCGCCCGGTGGTCGAGAGCTGAGCCGGGGCGATCTCCACGACGTGCCGCCTACCGGCTCCGTCGAGCACCACTTGCAGTTCCGCACCCGGCCGCCACTGCTGGCCCGACAATCCTTCGAAAGCTACGGAATCCATTTGCGGACAAGACAATTCGCTGACAATCGAGCTACTGCGATAGCGGTGGTAGCCGGGCCGCCCGCCGGAATCGACGGCCAGTCGAACGCGGGTTCGCCACCCGGTGCCGTCGCCGGTCCCCGGTAGCTCCTCGACGAGCACCTCACGCTCGACTCCGGCGACGCGTCGAAGTTGCTCGGCGACGACGAAAGACTTCAGTCGACGGCCTGCATCGGCAGTGGTGTGGGAGTAATCGCAGCATCCGGATCCGCCCGGTCCGGCGATGGGGCAGCGCGTATCCACCCGGTCCGCGGACGGCGACAGGATTTCCACGGCATCGGCTCGGCAGAACGATCCACCTCGGTCCTCGGTCACCCGGGCCACGACCCGCTCTCCGGGAAGCCCATGACGAACGAACACGACTCGACCTTCGTGGCGAGCCACGCAGAACCCACCGTGTCCCGGCGCACCGAGCTCGACCTCGAGCAGAAGGCCGAACCAGCTCTCGGTCACTTGCCCGCCGGAGGCTCGTAGCCGCGACGCGACGCACCCGGTGCGTTGCCGAGCACCTCGCGCTTGGCCTTCTCGGACGAACGCAACTGCCAGGGCACGCTGGTGACCATCACTCCCGGTTGAAACAGCAGTCGGGACTTCAGTCGCAACGCGCTCTGGTTGTGCAGGACCTGCTCCCACCAGTGACCCACGACGTATTCGGGGATGAAGACGGTGACGACATCACGCGGTGAGTCGCGTCGAACACGCTTGACGTAGTCCAGAACCGGTTTGGTCACTTCGCGGTACGGCGACTCGACGACCTTGAGCGGCACCGTCACGTCACTGGCCTCCCATTCGCGTACCAGCGCGCGGGTGTCGGCCTCGTCGACGTTGACGGTCACGGCTTCGAGCGTGTCGGGCCTGGTGGCCCGCGCGTAGGCCAGTGCCCGCAGGGTGGGCATGTGCAACTTCGACACCAGCACGATCGAATGGGTACGGCTGGGCAGAACTCCGTCCCACACCTCGTCTTCGAGTTCGCGCGCCACGGTGTCGTAGTGCTTCCTGATCATGCGCATCACTACGAAGATCGCCACCATGGCCACGATCGCAATCCATGCTCCAGCGGCGAACTTGGTGATCAACACGATCACGAGCACCGTTGCCGTCATGGCAAGACCGACACTGTTGACCACACGCGAACGCTGCATCTTGCGGCGCTGCTCACTGTCGGTCTCGGATCGGAGCAGACGCGTCCAGTGCCGAATCATGCCGGTCTGGCTGAGCGTGAAGGAGACGAACACTCCGACGATGTAGAGCTGAATGAGCTTGGTGACCTCGGCTCCGAAGGCGACGACGAAGACGATTGCCGCACCGGACAGAAACAGGATGCCGTTGCTGAAGGCGAGCCGATCGCCACGGGTGTGCAGCTGCCTCGGGAGGTACCGGTCCTGGGCCAGGACCGAACCGAGAACGGGAAAGCCGTTGAAGGCGGTGTTTGCCGCCAGTACCAGAATGAGGGCCGTCACGGTGGTGATGAAGAAGAATCCGGCAGGGAATCCGCTGAATACCGTCTCCGCAAGCTGCGCGATGAGCGTCTTCTGCTGATAGCCCTCCGGCGCACCGATCAGCTGAATATCGGGATCCATGGCGTACTTGATACCGATCTTCTGTGCGAGCACGATGATGCCCATCAGCAATGTGATGCCGATCGCCCCGAGAAGCAACAGCGTCGTCGCTGCGTTACGCGACTTCGGCTTCTCGAATGCGGGTACTCCGTTGCTGATGGCCTCCACCCCGGTCAGCGCCGCACAACCCGACGAGAAGGCCCGTGCGATGAGGAACGCGAACGCGATTCCGTACAGGTGCGAATCCTCTGCCTTCAGATCGAAGGCTGCCGATTCCGCATGGATGTCGTCGCCGAGCAGGTAGACCCGGACCAGGCCATACACCAACATAAGGAACATGCCGCCCATGAAGGCGTAGGTCGGGATCGCGAACGCAGCCCCGGACTCCCGGATGCCCCGCAGATTGATCGAGGTGACGAACACGATGGCCACCACAGCGAACAGCACTTTGTGCTCGGCGACGAAGGGCACCGCCGACCCGATGTTCGACGCGGCTGCCGAGATCGATACCGCCACGGTCAGCACGTAGTCGACCAGCAACGCGCTGCCGACCGTCAATCCGGCCGCGGGACCGAGATTGGTGGTCGCGACCTCGTAGTCGCCGCCGCCGGACGGATAGGCGTGCACGTTCTGTCGATAACTGGCCACGACCACGGCCATCACCACGCACACGGCGAGACCGATCCACGGGGTGAACGCGACCGCCGAAATACCCGCCACCGACAACACCAGAAAGATCTCCTCGGGGGCATAGGCCACCGACGACATGGCATCCGAGGCGAACACCGGCAACGCGATTCGCTTGGGAAGCAACGTATGACCGAGCTTGTCGCTACGGAACGGCTTACCGAGCACTAGCCGCTTGGCGGCAGTCGAGACCTTGGACACGGACAGAAGCGTAGGCCGTCCGCCTGCCGACGTCTCAACCACGCGCCCGAAACTGCGTCGGAGCCCACCCTCGGTCGATCCCGCGACCAATCCCCCGATACGTTGGTGCACGCCTGCCCGTCGTGGCAGTGTCGGTCGGCAGTGGTCGACAATCGAGATCGGGACGGAGCTGGGCGTTGTACGTAGTTGTGATGGGATGTGGCCGCGTCGGCGCATCGCTGGCCGGGGCGCTCGAACGCATCGGCCACGAAGTAGCGATCATCGATCGCGACGAAACAGCATTTCTGCGACTCGATCCCGACTTCGGCGGACACCGCGTCGTCGGCATGGGTTTCGACCGAGACGTGTTGGTGAGTGCGGGAATCGAGAAGGCCGAGGCTTTCGCCGCTGTCTCTTCCGGCGACAACTCCAACATCATCTCCGCCCGCGTCGCGCGCGAGACCTTCGGAGTCGACAAAGTGGTGGCGAGAATCTACGACGCCAAACGCGCCGCGGTCTACGAACGCCTCGGCATCCCGACCGTGGCCACGGTCCCTTGGGCGACCGACCGATTTCTACACAATCTGCTGCGTGACGATCCGACCACCAAATGGCGCGATCCGTCCGGCAGCGTGGCCGTCGTCCTCCTCGACTTCCACGACGCCTGGATCGGCAAGAAGCTCTCGGTCCTCGAAGAGTCGACGCGTTCGCGGGCGGCATTCGTCATCCGATTCGGCGTCGGGTTGCTACCGGACAAACGCACCGTGATCCAGGCCGGTGACGAAGTGTACGTCGCCGCCGTGTCTGGCACCGTCGCCGAAGCCATCGCACTCGCGGGCAACCCACCGCCGTCGGACGACTGATGTCCGCACGCACGTTCTCCACCGCCCCCATCGACCCGAACGGGAAGCCATGAAAGTCGCCATCGCCGGCGCCGGCGCAGTCGGCAGATCCATTGCACGCGAGTTGATCCGCAGCGAGCACAACGTGATGCTCCTCGAACGCAAGCTCGACCACGTCGATCAGGCGGCGATACCGGAAGCCGAATGGGTACTGGCCGACGCGTGCGAGCTGAGCTTGCTCGAAGCCGCTCATCTCGAAAACTACGACGTGGTGATCGCCGCCACGGGCGACGACAAGGCCAACCTGGTGCTCAGTCTGCTGGCCAAGACCGAATTCGGTGTCGATCGTGTGGTGGCCCGAGTCAACGATCCACGTAACGAGTGGCTGTTCGACTCCGCGTGGGGTGTCGACGTCGCGGTATCGACGCCGCGCATGCTCGCGTCACTGGTCGAAGAGGCAGTCTCGGTCGGAGACCTCGTGCATCTGATGACATTCCGCAAGGGACAGGCCAACCTCGTCGAGATCACGCTGCCCGAGAACACTCCGCTCGCAGGAAAGCCGGTCCGAAAGCTTCAATTGCCCAGGGACGCTGCCTTGGTGACGATTCTGCGCGGCGGCCGAGTGATCGTGCCACAGCACGACGACCCGCTCGAGGGCGGCGACGAACTACTGTTCGTCGCGGCGAAAGAAGTAGAGAACGAACTACGTGCTGCGGTCGGTCTGATCTGACGGCTTTGTTCCGTCGGTCCGATCCGCACTCGACGCGACCTCCAGCGTGTGATCGGCCCGACGCACGGCCCACAGCGTGACCAGTAGCGCTACTCCGGTGAGCGGCCAACCCATACCGATTCGCGCAACGGCCAGCCAGCCGGTCTGATCCGAGTCGTAGAGCTGCGACTGGACGACGTACCTGGCGGCGAACACCGCCGCCCACGCGATCGTCGCCACGTCGTAGAAGCGCACAGCCGACCGGTTGTGACGCCACGCCGTTCCCTTGCCGTTGAGGTAACCCCAGATGACTCCGACCAGCGGCCAGCGCGCGAGTACCGACAACACGAATGCTCCGCCGTAGACCAGCGAGGTGTAGATGCCGAACAGGAAATAGCCCTTGGCATCCCCGGTGCGGTACGCGATGAACGCGCAGATGCCGACACCGAAGAATCCTGAAATCGCAGGCTGAATGGGACTGCGCTGAACCAGACGCCACACCAGGACCGCAGCGGCCACGCCGAGTGCAGACCACAGGGCCACGGCCAGGCCGAAGTAGCTGTTGGCCGGAACGAAGACGATGACCGGCAACGTGGAATAGACGAGCCCGCTCAGACCGCCGAGCTGTTCGAGAACGGTAGGGGCCACCTTCTCGACACTGTCCGGCGTCGGCGCATCGGTCGCAAGTTCCGGCGTCGTGGGAGGCGGCACGGCATCGTCACTGTTGGTCACCACAACGAGAGTGCCATACCTGCGACGGTCAGCTGTCGTCGCGCAGTTCGTAGTAGGGGTTGTAGACGATCTTGCGTCCGTCGCGTTCGCCGACGCGTCCACGAACGAGGACGGTCTTGCCCGGCTCGATACCGGCGATCTTCCGGCGACCGATCCACACGAGCGTCACCGTGTCGGTCCCGTCGAAGAACTCTGCTTCGATGTTTGCGTTGGCAGCCTTGGAGCACGCCTCCACACTGCGCAACCGACCCAACATCGTGACTTCCTCGCCGCGCGAGCAATCGCACGCGCGGCGGGCACCGGACGCTTCGGAAGATTCGGCCATCTCCTCAGCGTCGAGCTGATCGATGTCCTCGGTCAACTTTCGCGTCAACCGGCGAAAGTATCCTGCGGCAGCGGGTGCCATTGTGCGCTCCAGCGGTGTGAGTCGTTCCGCAGGCTCCGCGAGCCAGCGGTATAGGTCATTCCGCAGGCTCCACTCCTGGAAGCAACTGCGGCGACGTGGGGGTTTGCCTCGTCAGGGCGGGTACTTCGCCACTGTAGACCCGAAATGTCACACTGACCAACCACCGCCACACTCGGAACCGAAGCCGTGCACAATCGTGTCGTGCACTGCCGATTCGACACCCTCGCCGCGGTCGTTCTACCTGGCACGGGATCGGACGCCCGGTTTGCCGAAGACGCATTCTCTGCAGCGTTCACCGGTGTGGGATTGACCACCATCGCAGTCGATCCCGATCCCACCGGCGTGGTCGCGAGCTATGTCGACGCGCTCAACGCCGCAACGCGCAGGCACGGCCGAATCGTCGTCGCAGGAATCTCCCTCGGTGCCGCGGTCGCAGCACGATGGGCCGCCGACAACGCGTCGAGCACTGCAGCGCTGGCCCTGGTTCTACCGGCATGGACCGGCGACCCGACAGGCACTCCCGCGGCCCTCAGCGCCCAGTTCACCGCTCGATCGCTGCGCGAGGTGGGGCTCGATGCCGTCACTACGGCCATGTCGTCGTCGAGCCCCGAATGGCTCGCTCGCACCCTGCGGCGATCCTGGGCCGCTCAATGGCCGGCCCTTCCCGACGCCTTGGAGGAGGCGGCGCGACACCGTAGCCTCGAACTCGACGAGCTCGCGCGGATCGAGCCGCCGACCGTCGTCGTCGGCGCGTCGGACGACGCGGTGCATCCCATCGACGTGGCGCGAAACTGGGCGCGGGCGCTACCGAACTGCGTGCTCAGAACGGTGACGCTGGACATGATCGGCAGCGACGCGGGATGTCTCGGCCGGGCGGTTGTCGACGGTCTCGACCTGCGGTCGCCTCAACCGCCCAATTGCTGAATTGCCGATCCCGACGCCCCGCGTCGCGGCGCTCGATCGCGCTCGGCCGCAGTCGACTGCGGCACCGAACTCTGCTCCGGTGTCGAAGGTGCCGAATTTTGTTGCGGGACCGAATTCTGTTGCGGTGCAACAGGTTCGGACTCGGGTTGTGGAGATTGCTGCGCTGCCGCCTGCTGTTGTGAGGCGGCAGCAAGTTGCTCGGCCAGCACCTGCGGCAGCACCACCGGCAGCGGTGTTCGGACGGGATGCGGATCGGTCCCCCGGTCGACCACGGTCTGCCGAAGAATCGTATGTGCGAGTTGGACGAGCGGCTGCCCCTCACCCACGGCACCCGACGGCCCGGCGAGCACGCATCGGACCATCCACCGATAGCCGTCGACTCCGATGAAACGAAGATCGGCATTAGCGGTGACGCCGTGCAGCTCACGTCCCCACGGCCCCGTCTCGACCGTGGTCTCGGCCTTGTCGTTGCGAAGCGATGTCGCCAGGTCTGCCGCCACCTCGCGCCACTGACCGGGCGATTTGGGTGCCGCGTACGCAGCGATGGTGATGCGCCCGAACTGGGTGACGATGTGCACTGCCTGCGGGCTGCCCGCCTGCGACATCTCGACCTGGAGTTGGCCGCCTTCAGGAAGCGGAATCAACACCGAACCGAGGTCGAGACGCGTCTTCGCTACGGTCTCGCGATCGTCGTCGAGGTCCTCCAAATCGTGGGGTCCGTCGGCTCCGGTGTCCGCGGGCTCCCTGTCCTCGACTCCATCGACGAATGCCTCCGCACCGGGTGCGGAGGCACTGCCGGCGTCGTTCTTCTTACGCCGTCCGAACATGTTCAGCCCTCTTCTTCTCGGTTGCTTCCACGGTGCCTGCCACCGACCGACTCCGTGGCGGAACTCACTGCTTCAGACTCGCATGGCCGCCGGTCGACCCGTGACCACCGGCCCCTCGAACGGTGTCGTCCAACTCGTCGACCTCGACGAACGTCACCAGCTCGACCCGCTGTACGACCAGCTGAGCGATACGGTCGCCCCGGTCCAGCACGATTGGGGAATGCAGGTCGTGGTTGATCAGACAGACCTTGATCTCGCCGCGGTATCCGGCATCGATCGTGCCCGGGGTGTTGACGACCGACAGCCCCGATTTCGCCGCCAGGCCCGAGCGCGGATGAATCAGCCCGACGGTTCCCAGCGGAAGAGCGACCGCGATACCGGTTCCCACCAGCACACGTTCGCCCGGCGCGATCGTGACCGGAGCCGTGATCCGCAGATCCACTCCTGCGTCACCCTCGTGCGCACGGGTGGGTATCGGTAGCTCGGGGTCGAGTCGACGGACCCGCACCTCGGTCAGCGGAGATGCAGGCCACACGGGGTTCGGGGTTCGGTCGGCGGACGGATCCTTGCCGGCCTCGGGGACTTCGTCGCTCACGTCGAACGAGACTACGCTGGCCCGCTCGTGTCTCGGTGTGGCGACTACCCTGGTGCTCGTGACTGCAGATCGACAGACCGAACCCGCGAACCCGGACTCCGGCAATTCCACTCCCAGCACCGGGTCCACCGACTCGGTGCTCTACTCCGAGCGGCTCTGGGTGCCGATCTGGTGGTGGGCAGCGGGGGCCGCCGTAGCGGTGTTGCTGGCGGCGGAGATTCACATGGGCGCACCGGGTATCCGCGCATGGTTGCCGTACGTCGTGTTGCTGCCGCTCCTCGCCTGGGCACTGTTCACCTTCAGCAGGCTGCGCGTCGAGGTGGTGGCCGGAACCGGTTCGACCGACGTCGAATTGCGTGTAGGGAAAGCACACCTACCGCTCGCGGTTGCAGCCAGGGCGGCAGTCGTCCCTGGAACAGCAAAAAGTGCGGCACTGGGCAGACAGCTCGATCCGCTGGCTTTCGTACAGCACCGCACCTGGGTGAAGCAGATGGTGATCGTGGTTCTCGACGATCCGGACGATCCCACACCGTATTGGCTGATCAGCACCAAACGCCCCGACGCGTTACTGGCGGTGCTGTCTGCTCACGGCGTCGAGGCACGCTGATCCCCCACCCGACCGATGGTCGGAGAACCGACGCACAGACCCGAGCCGACGGTCAGGTCTGTGCGGAGAAGATCATGCCGCGCAGTCGCGGCACATCAGTACGCCGTTGGCGTCGCTGGCCAGTCGGCTCCGGTGATGAACCAGGAAGCAGCTCGAACAGGTGAACTCGTCCGCCTGCTTGGGAACCACTCGAACCGAGAGCTCCTCACCGGACAGGTCTGCACCCGGAAGCTCGAACGACTCCGCGGTGTCGGATTCGTCCACGTCGACCACTGCGGACTGGGCCTCGTTGCGCCGAGCTTTCAATTCTTCGAGCGAATCCTCCGACACGTCATCGGATTCTGTTCTTCTCGGTGCGTCGTAGTCGGTTGCCATTGTTCTCGTACCCCTCATCTTCGTGGTGTGTGTGGTGGGAGTTGCCGTTGTGGTCGGCTTGTGGCCGTCGGCTGCGAAGAGGGCGCTTGCTCACTCCCACCGATTGTTCGTGCCTGATCGAATCGTTCGTCGTCGCGCGGTGCCCGAAACTACACCGGGTAGTTCCCAAAACTCGAAGGTTGAAACCCGTTCGAGACCTCGCTCACCTGATCGATGGTGCACCGGCGTCCGATTCTCGAAGCACCGCGGCCGCCAGACAATAGCCGAAGCCGGTGACAAAGTTGAAACCGAATCGCCGGTGGGTCCATTACCTGCATGCACGCCGCATCAACACCGGGGCGGCCGTCTTCATTCCGCGATCCACCGAAGGCTTCGCAGTGCGGGTTTTCGGCTCAGAAACGGGAGTTGCGCTCCGCATCCGAGAGGGGTCGGCCCGAGTGTGCCGCCGCCTGGCACCGCGGGCATCTACAGTAGGCACCGCGTCGGTGTGAACCGACCCTGTGACCGGTCTCGGCGGCAGCCGAAGGAAAGGCGAAGATCAACTGTGGTTTCTCTGATCACCGAAGGCCGTTCGGCCGACGATCGAGGTCGTCCGTTCCGTCGCCGCCGGGCATTTCCCATCATCGCAGTGTTCACGGTGCTGGCTCTGCTCGGCGTGCTCGTCTGGGTCAAGGTGTTCACGACATCCGAGGCCACCTCCGCAACCGCCGAATGCAATACGCCGACCACCACGGCGGCCACCGACGGCACGCAGCCCGCTCCGCTGGGTGACGAGGTCGACCCCGACACGCTGCTCGACGTCGCGCCCGCGGCTCTGTCCGCATCGAAGGTGCGTGTCTTCAACGCCAACGGTGAGCGCGGCCAGGCGGCTCTGGTAGCGGCCCAGCTCATCGATTACGGTTTCGCAAGCGCACCGGACGTCCAGGTCGGCAACGATCCGGTCTACGTCGATCAGAACATGCAGTGCCAGGGCCAGATTCGTTTCGGTGCGGCCGGGGTCGCTGCGGCCAGCGCGGTCTGGCTCGTCGCGCCCTGCGCGGAGCTCATCGAAGATTCCCGCACCGACGACTCGGTCGATCTCGCTCTAGGTACCTACTTCAGCGCGATCCAGCCGAACGACGACGCAGAAGAGGTGCTGCGAACGCTTGCTGGTACAGCACCGGATGCCGCACCGCAGCCACTCGATCCAGACCTACTCGCTGCAGCGCGCGTATCCCGCTGCTGACGGCGAGTCGACCCGTCAACCCGGAATCGGATCGAGAGCGCCTGCGCTGCGCAACGCGGCAAGGAACGCGTTCGAGATTCCGGGAGCCATAGCCACGGTCGCAGAGCCGTGCGCACTCGTCGAGTTCGCGGCCGGCAGCCGCACCACCGCTCCGGCCTCGGCCGCGATGAGCGCACCCGCGGCCCAGTCCCACGGACTGAGCCCGTGCTCGAAGTGCGCGTCGACTGCGCCGGCCGCGACCATGCACAGGTCGAGCGCTGCCGATCCGATCCGGCGGATATCTCGTACCTGAGGAAGCAATTCGGAGATGATCGCGCCCTGTACCGCACGGCGACCCGACCCGTAGCCGAATCCGGTGGCCAGCAACGTCATCGACAATTCGGTGACGTCCGAGCACCGCAGTTGCTCCTGCGTGCCGTCGGCCCCCCGTACGGTGGCACCGCGGCCTTTGGCAGCGGAGTAGACGAGATCGCGAGCAACGTCGACCACGGCCCCCGCCACACTCACACCGTCGATCTGAACGGCAACCGACACCGCGTAGGCCGGGATTCCGTACATGAAATTCACGGTCCCGTCGATCGGGTCCAGTACCCACCGCACACCGTCGAGCGACTCGTCCTCGCTCCCTTCCTCTTCCCCGAGAATGGAATCCGACGGCCGCAGCTGCGCCAACATCTCGCGCAGAACGCGTTCGGTCTCGGTGTCCACGACAGTCACCGGATCGGTCGGCGTGCTCTTGGACTGCACTGCCTCGTCATCGACACCCGAACCGCCACCGAACACCTGCGGTCGCCGCAGTCGGACGTGCTCGGCGGCACGCGTCGCGACACGAACGGCAACCTCGTGCAGCACGTCCACGTCTCGCGTGTTCGGTTCGGTGTCCGACCCTCCCGCCGGCACCGGCGTTCCGGGCAATTGCGTACTGGCGGTGTCGTTCTGCGATCCGTCTGATTTCGGCACACGTACATCGCAACACACACCGACGGCCGAGCACCACCGCAGCGACTCACCGAGCACATCGGGGCCACGTCGGCGTTCCACGAACACCGAAACGGCACTATTGTTCGGAAGCGACGGCACCACACGGATTCGATCAGGCCAGGAGCGGCATCCACATGACACAGGCAGGTTCGGACAACACCCCCGGCGGGGCGGCGCGCCACGGATTCGGCGTCGACGTCGGCGGCAGCGGCATCAAAGGCGGAATCGTCGACCTGAGCACCGGTGACCTCGTCGGCGACCGCTACAAGATCGAGACTCCCCAGCCGTCCACGCCGGATGCCGTCGCGCGAACCGTCGCGGAGATCGTCGCTCACTTCGAGTGGACCGGTCCGGTAGGCGTCACACTTCCCGCCGTGGTGACCAACGGCGTGGCTCGTTCGGCGGCCAACATCGACAAGTCCTGGATCGACACCGACGCCCGAGCGCTGTTCGCCGAGGCCATCGGAACCGAGAACATCACCGTCCTCAACGATGCCGATGCGGCCGGAATCGCCGAGGACAAGTACGGCGGCGGCAAGGGCAAGGACGGTGTCGTCGTACTACTGACGTTCGGCACCGGGATCGGCTCGGCAGTGCTGCACAACGGGGTGCTGCTGCCCAACACCGAATTCGGCCACATGGAGATCGACGGCAAGGAAGCCGAGCACCGTGCAGCGTCGTCGGTCAAGGAGAATCAGGGGTTGTCGTACAAGGAATGGGCCAAGGAGGTCTCGAAGGTTCTGGCGACGTTCGAGGCGCTGCTGTGGCCGGATCTGTTCATCGCCGGTGGCGGGATCAGCCGCAAGAGCGAGAAGTGGATTCCACATCTGACGAACCGCACTCCCGTGGTGCCGGCAACCTTGCTGAACACTGCCGGGATCGTCGGTGCCGCACTCGCTGCGGACAGCGCAGTTCCGTCCGCAGAAACCGGCACATCCGCTGGATCGGCGCACTGACACGCGGCGTCGCCACCCGCGTAGGACGAGGGTCGGTAACAAACTCCTGAGAGGTCGTTACAATGGTGTGTGCCGGTACGCAGCCGGCCCGAATCCCAAGACCTCTCCGCCGGAAACAACTCTGGCGTGACGCCGCACGACTTCGTCACGAAAGGGCGTACGTGGCAGCCACCGATATCCGTCAGACCGTAGATTCCGAGACCGAGTCTGCGGCACCTGCACCTGCTGTCAAGGCACCCGCTGCGAAGGCACCGGCCAAGAAGGCACCCGCCAAGCGCGCCGCAGCCAAGAAGGCACCGGCGAAGAAGGCCGCAGCAAAGAAGACAGCAACACCCGCGACCGGGGACGACGCCGAAGAGAGCACCCCCGGCATCGAAGACATCGACATCTCTGAGGGCGACCTCGCCGCTGCCGCGAACGATGTCGTCGAGGTCGTCGCCGCTGGTGACGACACCGAAGAGGACGCCACCACCGAGCCGACCGCCGAAGACAAGGCTTCCGGTGACTTCGTCTGGGACGAAGAAGAATCCGAGGCGCTCCGGCAGGCCCGCAAGGACGCCGAACTCACGGCCTCCGCCGACTCCGTCCGCGCCTACCTCAAGCAGATCGGCAAGGTCGCCCTCCTCAACGCCGAGGAGGAAGTCGAACTGGCCAAGCGCATCGAGGCAGGCCTGTTCGCAGTCGAGAAGATGCGCGAATCCGCGGAGAAGGGCGAGAAGCTCCCCGTCGCGCAGCGTCGCGACATGACGTGGATCTGCCGTGACGGCAACCGCGCCAAGAACCACTTGCTCGAAGCCAACCTTCGGCTCGTCGTCTCGCTCGCAAAGCGCTACACCGGTCGTGGCATGGCCTTCCTGGACCTGATTCAGGAGGGCAACCTCGGTCTCATTCGCGCAGTCGAGAAGTTCGACTACACCAAGGGCTACAAGTTCTCCACGTACGCCACCTGGTGGATCCGACAGGCCATCACTCGGGCCATGGCCGATCAGGCCCGCACTATTCGTATCCCGGTTCACATGGTCGAGGTCATCAACAAGCTCGGCCGCATCCAACGCGAACTGCTTCAGGACCTGGGTCGCGAGCCCACTCCCGAAGAGCTCGCCAAGGAAATGGACATCACACCCGAAAAGGTGCTGGAGATCCAGCAGTACGCGCGTGAACCGATCTCCCTCGACCAGACCATCGGCGACGAGGGCGACAGCCAGCTCGGTGATTTCATCGAGGACTCCGAGGCAGTCGTTGCCGTCGACGCAGTGTCGTTCACGCTGCTGCAGGACCAGCTCCAGTCGGTGCTCGAGACTCTTTCCGAGCGTGAAGCCGGCGTGGTCCGTCTGCGCTTCGGCCTCACCGACGGCCAGCCGCGCACCCTCGACGAGATCGGACAGGTGTACGGGGTCACCCGTGAGCGAATCCGCCAGATCGAATCCAAGACGATGTCCAAGCTGCGTCACCCGTCCCGTTCACAGGTCTTGCGCGACTACCTGGACTGAGTGACCCGATTCGAACAACGACGACCGTCGATCCTCGAGATCGGCGGTCGTCGTTCTCGTCGTCAGGGCACGGTGTCGTCACATCGGTGGCACCGAGAACGATCCATCCGGCCCGGGCCGATAGTCGAGCACTGCCGTGACGGCCGCGATCGGTAGCGGCCCGTACAAATGTGGAAAGCGCATGGACTCCGGATCGGACGGCACGCCGGGTTCCCATCGAACGGGTGCATTCAGTCGAGCGGGATCCAGACGGAGCAGAACGAGATCCTCTCGCCCCGGGAACAGCCGATTTGCAGGCAGATGCACTTGCTGCGGCGTCGACAGGTGGACGAAGCCCACCTCGCCGTACGAGTCCGGTACGTATTCGGCCTGCCCCCGCATCGACAACCACTCCCCTGCGGTGCAGATGTGAACGAGGTCGTCCTGCTTACTGGTCACGACTTCATTCTGCCGGGTGGAGCCCCCGTCAGGGCGGCGGAACGTCGACAACGCCGCGATCTCTGCCGGATGGGAGCCCACCGACGACCACCGCCGCGATGACAGCCGCGATTCCGACAGCCTCCAGGGTGGTGGGAATCTGAGTCAGGACCACGGCGCCGACCACCGTGGCCGTCGCCGGGAGAAGCGCCAGCAGCAGAGCGAACCGCGCCCTCCCGACTCGCACCAGGACGTACTGATCGAGAACGTACGGAACCACACTCGACAGCAGACCGACGCCCAATCCCAGAACCCAGATCCGCCAGTCCCCCAGAGCGTCGGCATGAGCGAGTGCAAACGGCCCGAACAACGGCACGGCAAGAATCACCGACGCGATGCCGAACCCGGCAGCCATGTCGTCGAGACCCTGACCTGCATCGGCAACGGACTTACCCAGGACGATGTAGGCGGCCCACAAGGCCGCCGAACCCAGCGCGAATGCGATTCCTACCAGGCCCACTTCGCCGCCCTCGAACTGCGCGGAGGCGATGGCACCGACGCCGGCAACGACCAGGAGCAGCGCACACACGTCGCCCGGTTTCCTCGAACCGGCTGCTGCGACCGCGATGGGCCCGAGAAACTCGATTGCTACTGCCGCGCCCAGCGGAAGCCGGGCGATGGCCTCGTAGAACATCGCGTTCATGCCGATCGTCGCACCGCCGAACGCGGCTGCCGTGCACAGTCGCCGCACGGACCACGTGCCGCCCGCCCCGGCGCGGTGCCGCCAGGGCCGCCGCCAGACCACCAACACCAGAGCCGCGCCGAAACCCCGCAGCCACGCCACCGCGGCCGGATCGACGGTGTCGAACAAGAAGACACCGATCGCCGCACCGACGTACATGCACACCGCACCGATCACGAACAGCGACGGAATACCCAGCTTCGATGCGCCGGACAGCGAATGAGAAGTCGAAGCCACAACGGCGACCCTACTGCCGCGGCTCGCTGCGAGCCGTGTCTGCTCTCAGCGAACAGATTTCACGACGTTCCAGCTCGTGAGGCATGTTTCGTGTTAGTGACAACACAAAGAAACGCGCTCGGGAACAACGCGTGACCGCCATACGTCTGACAGAGTGAACGAACCGCGCCATACCGACGCGGCGGACCGGCCCCAGGCGAACGGGACAACCCGCAAGCCAGTACGGAGGAGTCATGCCCGGAACATTGACCAGCCCACAATTGACAGCAGCGGACCGGTGCGACCGGTGCGGTGCAGGGGCTCGCGCGCGTGTCGTGCTCTCGACCGGTGGAGAACTTCTCTTCTGCGGTCACCACGCCGCCGAGCACGAAGCCCGTCTGCGTGAAGTGAACGCAACGGTGATGACCGAATCGGACTCCACGGTGTAATCCACCGAGACGTCGGGGGACACAGGTTCGCCACGATCGAATCTCACGAAAGAACGGACGGTCTGCAGACCGTCCGTTCTTTCGTGTGCCCGCTTTACATCTTTCGCAACTGAGCGATCCGCTCGCCCAATTGATCGGCCGACGCCATCGCCGTCGGCGGGCCGCCGCAGATGCGTCGTAGATCGCCGTGAATCACACCGTGCGGCTTTCCGGTGCGATGGTGGTACACCGCAACCAAACTGTTCAGTTCACGCCTCAGGCCGGCAAGCTGGCCCGCACTGGCGGCCCTGTCGTTGACGACGGGAGGGGCTGGAACAGACGGGCCGGCCGCGGGCTTGTCGATCTGTTCCTGCTGACGCTGACGCAGCAGGTCGCGCATCTGCGTGGCGTCGAGCAGCCCGGGCAACCCGAGGTAATCCGCTTCCTCGTCGCTGCCCGAGAACGTCGCGGTTCCGAACGAGGAACCGTCGTAGATGACCTGGTCGAGTTCGGCGTCCGCGCCCAGGGAGGTGTACGCCTTCTCCTCCTCGCCGAGTTCGTCCTTCTGCTTGTTCGCATCGGCCAGGAGCTCGTCGTCGAATCCGTCTTTCTCGCGGTGCGGCTTGCCGAGAATGTGGTCACGCTGCGCCTCGAGCTGAGATGCGAGATCCAGCAGCACCGGTACCGACGGCAGGAAGACACTCGCCGTCTCTCCCTTGCGCCGCGACCGCACGAATCGACCGATTGCCTGCGCGAAGTACAGCGGAGTCGACGCACTGGTCGCGTACACGCCGACAGCCAAACGCGGCACGTCGACGCCCTCGGACACCATCCGAACGGCCACCATCCACCGCTGGTCGCTCTTGCCGAACTCGGCGATCCGAGCCGAGGACGTGGGATCGTCCGACAGGACGATGGCCGGCGTCTCCCCCGTGATCACCTCGATGAGCTTCGCGTACGCCCGCGCCACCGTCTGATCGGTGGCAATCACGAGCCCGCCCGCGTCGGGCATTCCGCCCGCACGAAGCTGAGCCAGACGGGTATTGGCAGCCAACAGCACGGCGGGCATCCAGTCGCCCTGCGGGTCGAGTGCTGTCCGCCAAGCCCGCGCGGTCTGCTCGGCACTGAGCGGCTCGCCCAGTCGGGCGGTGTATTCCTCACCCGCGCTGTCTCGCCAACGCGCTTCTCCGGAATATGCAAGAAAGACCACCGGTCGAACGACGCCGTCGGCCAACGCGTCGGAATACCCGTACGAGTGGTCCGCCTTGGACCGCATCAACCCGTCCTGGTCCGGTTCGTAGTTGACGAACGGAATGGGACTGTCGTCGCTACGGAACGGGGTACCGGTCAGTGCGAGACGTCGGGTGGCGTCGCCGAAGGCCTCGCGAATGCCTTCTCCCCAGCTCTTCGCATCGCCGCCGTGGTGAATCTCGTCGAGGATCACAAGGGTCTTGCGCGCTTCGGTACGCACCCGATGCTTGAACGGATGCGAGGCGATCTGTGCGTACGTCACGACCACGCCGTGATAGTCGCTGGACGTCTGACCGGTCGAGTTCGAGAAGCGTGAGTCCAGAGCGATCCCCACCCTCGCCGCCGACTCCGCCCACTGATGCTTGAGGTGCTCGGTGGGTGCCACGACGGTCACCTGATCGACCGTGCGATGGGCCAGTAACTCCGCAGCCACGCGCAGAGCGAACGTCGTCTTACCCGCGCCCGGTGTCGCGACGGCCAGGAAGTCCTTCGGTGAGGCCACCAGGTACTTCGTCAACGCACGCCGCTGCCACGCGCGCAGCGGCGCTCCCCCGCTCACGGGGGCAGCTACCTGCTCGGATTGTGGTGTGGGATCGAACATGTCAGCGCTCACTGGCCGCCGGTTCCTGGCATCGATGTAATTCCTCGCGCTCTCGGTAGCCCTGCAGTGTCCGCCGAGGAGCCTATCGCTCCACACCGGCCGATCCCGCATCGCTGGGGTGAACCGGACGCGACACGGCGGGTCGGTCGTTAGGCGAAGACGCCTTTCGTCAGGAATGCTGGAGCGACCATGAGTGAGTCAACAGGCGTAACGCCGACACCGGAACGGTTGTCGGCGAGAAAGCCGATACGTGCGGTGTGGAAAGTGACGCTGCGCACCCTGAGCAAAGCGTGGGACGACTCGATCTTCAGCAAGGCCGCCACGGCGGCGTTCTGGCAGACCCTCTCGCTGCCGCCGCTCCTTCTCGGCGTGCTGGGCAGCCTGGGATTCGTCGGCGGGTGGTTCGGCCCCAACACCGTCGATATCATCGAGTCGAAGATCATCACCTTCAGCAACACACTCTTCAGCAGCAGTGTGGTCGATCAGATCATCGCTCCGACCGTCAGAGACGTTCTTGCGCAAGGTAGCGGCGAGATCGTCTCGGTCGGCTTCCTGCTGTCGCTGTGGGCCGGCTCGTCAGCGATCTCGACGTTCGTGGACTCCATCGTCGAAGCGCATGGACAGGCCGACGCGCGAAATCCCGTCTGGCAAAGGTTCTTCGCGCTGCTTCTCTACGTCGGCTTTCTGATCATCGCGGTGTTCGTGCTTCCTCTCGTCGCACTCGGACCGGTGTACGTCCAGCAGATATTGCCCGATTCGTGGATCACTTTCGGCAGCGAACTGATCGACTTCTTCTATTACCCGGCCGTCGGTCTGCTTCTGATCATCGGTCTGACCACTCTGTACAAGCTCGCTCTGCACACCTCGCTGCCGTGGCACCGACTGCTCGGTGGGGCATTGCTCGCAGGCGTGTTCTTCATGATCGCCAGTGCGGTGCTCCGCCGATACCTCACCTGGGTGACGAGCACGGGGTACACCTACGGCGCGCTCGCCACGCCGATCGCATTCTTGCTGTTCACGTTCTTCCTCGGCTTCGCCGTCGTTCTCGGAGCCGAGTTCAACGCCACGATTCAGGAGTTCTGGCCGGCCCGGGCAACTCGAATGGACCAGATGCGCGAGTGGATCGCGGCGCAGGCAGCCACCGACGAGAAGCCGTCGGGACCGATGACTGCCGTTGCTCGACGGCTCGCCACGGGACCGATCAAACTGGCGGGAGATCGTGCCCGGCCGGATCGCCCCGAGCCCACAGCCGAGTAGGTCGTCACTCGCCTTTCTTCAGGCCCTCGTAGATCTTCTTGCAGTCGGGGCACACGGGAGATCCGGGCTTTGCGGACTTGGTGACAGGAAACACCTCACCGCACAGTGCGACCACGTGTGTACCCATCACGGCACTCTCGGCGATCTTGTTCTTCTTCACGTAATGGAAGAACTTCGGCCGGTCGTCCTCGGTGGTCTCGTCCGGCGCAATGTCGGGACGGTCCTTCGTCTGAGTGCTCATGAACACAGATTAATCCGTGGATCCACAGCAGGGGGTAACCGGTTCCACAGCTCGTCGTATGCATTCTGTGAGCGGTAGTGCCACAGTGGAGGTATGACAAGGACCCCAGGGTTCGACGGCAGCGCGTACAGCGACTCGCCGGATGGGCCTGTACTGATCACCGAGGCACAACAGTCGGTCGAAGAGCAGCACAAGAAGCGTGTACGAAAGTACATGTTCATCATGTCCTTTCGTATCCCGGCGTTGGTGCTGGCTGCCCTCGCTTACGGAATGTGGATGAACCCGTGGATCTCCATGGCGATCGTCGGCGCGTCCATTCCGCTGCCGTGGATGGCGGTGTTGATCGCCAACGATCGACCGCCGCGCACGAAGGACGAAATGAGCCGGTACGACTACCGAACCGTGGACAAGCCACAGTTGGAATCGAGCAATCACCGAGTGATCGAACCGGGCGACGACTGACACCGGCCGGAGTGCCGATGCGACACTTGCGCAGTGACTGCACCGACTTCCACTCCCCCGCTGATCGCCGCATGCTCGCAACTCCGACAGGCCTTCGAGCGAAGCGGGTACGACGCGGACGGCGTCCTGGCGATGCTCGGCGACGACGCTCACGCGGCACTCGGACGCAGTGAGCCGGTCCCTGTCCGCAACGCCAGCTGGGGCTCCGGCGCGCTGGGTGTACTTGTGCGCCTGTTTCTTCTGGTCGACGATTGCCCCGAGTCCGAGGTCGCCGACGCCATCGCCCCCTTGAGCGTCGCCGACGCCGTCGCGGCCGGCATTCTCCACCGCTCCGGATCCGCGGTGCGGACGTTGCTCGACATTCGACCGCTCGATGCCGGACACGGCACCCGGTGGATCGTCTCGGATCCGGACGGCAGCATGCGGGTAGCCGAGACCGCGGCCGACCACGTACTGGGCGTCGGCCAGGCCTCGCTGTCACTGCTGCGAGGGACGCCCACGTCCCCGGTCTCGACCGTTCTGGATGTCGGCACCGGCTGCGGCGTCCAAGCTGTCCACGCCCGCGGCTACGCCGAGCAGGTGACCGCAACCGATATCAGCCCGAGATCCATGGATCTCGCGGCCGCGACAATGGCGATCAACGGCCTCGAGGTCGAGTTGCTGCACGGGTCGTGGTTCGAGCCGGTGGCAGGGCGCCGGTTCGATCGCATCGTGGCCAACCCACCGTTCGTCGTAGGGCGCGCCGAAGTGCAGCATTCCTATCGCGATTCCGGGCTCGACCTCGACGGTGCAAGCGCGTTGATGATCGGGCAGGCCCCGGAGCACCTGGCCCCGGGCGGCACGGCTGCCATCCTGGCGTCCTGGGTCCATGTCCGAGGCGAGGACTGGCGCACGCGGGTGGCGTCGTGGCTGCCTGCGCACGGGATCGACGCCTGGGTCGTCGAACGCGACGTCGCCGATCCGGCTCTCTATGTCGGTACCTGGATGCGCGACGGCGGCCTCGACCCCCGCGATCCCGACGCGGCCGCGGTTGCGCAGTCATGGCTCGACCACTTCGCCGCCGCCGACGTGGAGGGAATCGGCTTCGGCTTCGTCTATCTCCGCCGTACCGACACACCGACCGATCTTCTCGCCGAGGAACTTACGCATGGCTTCTCGGACCCTCTCGGAAACGAATCGATCGAGTACTTCGCGCGGTTGGCCTGGCTGCGCGAGCACGACATTCTCGACTCGGTGCTCACTCTGGACCCGAACACGGCACTCGAACGCGTCTACATACCCGGCGACGAGGGTTGGGCTCCGGTGGCGGTGCGGGTTCACCGCGGCAACGGCCCGCAATGGCAGCACGACATCGACGAACTGGGTGCAGCATTGCTCGCCGGCCTCCGACCCGATGGTCTGCCGGTCGGCGAACTGGTCGAGTTGCTCGCCGCTGCGCACGACGAAGACCCCGAAGATCTGGCTGCGCACGCCGTGACGATGATGCAGGGGCTCGTCCGGCATGGCCTGGTTCGACCGGCCCGATGAGACCGCCGCAGAGTGCCTCGCGCAAGGCGCTGTTCCCAGCGGTCTCAGTTCTCAGCAACTTCTCAGGACAACCATGACGTAAACCCTGGTCACGCGGGTATCAGAAGGATCGGCGTGGGAACTTATCGGAGTCTCCCGAGCGTTGAACCTTGTGAGACACCACCGACCAGGAGGCAAGTCATGACCAGCCCCAGCACCACGATTCGTCCACGGCCCACCGACGCCGATCTGGACGCCCAGAGCCCAGCAGCCGATCTCGTTCGCGTATACCTCAACGGTATCGGTCGCACGGCACTGCTGACGGCTGCCGAAGAAGTCGATCTCGCAAAGAGGATCGAGGCTGGTCTGTACGCCAAGCAGGTTCTCGAGAACACCAAGCGTCTGAGCGCGGTCAAGAAGCGCAACCTCGCCATCATCGTTCGTGACGGTAGCGCAGCGCGGAGCCACTTGCTCGAAGCCAACCTTCGCCTGGTCGTCTCTCTCGCCAAGCGCTACACCGGTCGCGGTATGCCTCTGCTCGACCTGATCCAGGAGGGCAACCTCGGTCTGATTCGCGCAATGGAGAAATTCGACTACGCCAAGGGCTTCAAGTTCTCCACGTACGCGACCTGGTGGATCCGGCAGGCCATCACCCGCGGCATGGCCGATCAGAGCCGCACCATCCGGCTGCCTGTCCACCTCGTCGAACAGGTCAACAAGCTGGCCAGAATCAAGCGTGAGCTCCATCAGCAGCTCGGCCGTGAGGCGACCGACGAGGAGTTGTCGAGCGAATCCGGCATTGCCGTCGAGAAGATCGCCGATCTGCTCGATCACAGCCGCGACCCGGTCAGCCTGGACATGCCGGTCGGCAGCGACGAGGAAGCACCCCTCGGAGACTTCATCGAGGACTCGGAGGCGACGTCGGCCGAGAATGCCGTCATCGCCGGTTTGCTGCACAGCGACGTCCGAGTAGTGCTCGGCACACTCGACGAGCGTGAGCAGCAGGTCATTCGACTTCGCTACGGCCTCGACGACGGGCAGCCCCGCACTCTCGATCAGATCGGCAAGCTGTTCGGTCTGTCTCGTGAGCGTGTTCGCCAGATCGAGCGCGAGGTGATGGTCAAGCTGCGGCAGGGCGACCGCGCCGAAAAGTTGCGGTCCTACGCCAGCTGACCGCAGCCACCGACCGGTGGAGCGGCGGTGAGCATCCCCGTTCGCACCACCTCATGCGGTAGCCGAGCCGACATTCCCTCCCCCGGGATGTCGACTCGGCTTCCGCCATTTCGAAGCCTGCCTCGTTCAGCGCAGCCGACGCGGGCCGAGATCGGCCTTGGTCGGTTCGGGCCCGATACGCACGCGCGCATCGGTGATCTGCGCGCCGTCGGCGGACGCCAGCACCGGCTCGCACGAAATCTCCCTGATATCCGGGATGTCCTCTGCGAGTGCGGATATCCGCTGAACCAGATCGATCAGGGCCTTCTTGTCGACAGGCACCGCATTGCGATAACCGGACAGTAGCGGTGCCGCCTTCGGCGCGTCGATCAATTGGGCAGCTTCGTCCTCGGTCAGTGGAAGTACCCGAAACGCCCGGTCGCCCAACAGGTCCGAGATGACGCCGGCCAGGCCGAACGAGATGAGCGAGCCGAACGAGGGGTCGTCCTGAACCCGTACGACGCAGCCGATTCCTTTGACAGCCATCCGCTGGACGTGCAGCAGCGGCTCGCCCGAATCGGCTGCCAGATTGCGGTACGCCACCCGCACTGCGGAAGCGTCGGCCATGTCCAGACGAACTCCCCCGAGATCGGGCCTATGCCGCCACCGTTCGCCCGTCGCTTTCACCGCCACCGGGTAGCCCAGTTCGTCGGCTGCGGCCACGGCCTCGTCCTCGTCGGTCACGACGCGGAACGGCACGACCTCCAGCCCGTAGCAGGCCAGCAGTTCTGCGGTCTCGAAATCCGACAGCCAACGTCCCCGGTTGCCGGCCGAACGCCATCGCTCGACCAGGTTCTTCGCACCCTCGGAATCGATGCTCTTGGGCCGAACCAGGTTCGACACCGGTCGCGACCGCCACGAGGAGTAGCGCCATGCCGCGGCCAGAGCAGCAACCGCCCGCTCCGGGCTCGAGTACGAGGGAACCGAACCACGAATCGGATGACCGCTCGGTCCGCGCACGGCCAGTACGTCGGGAATCCCTTCGGTGGCGAGAAACGTCGACAGCACGGGCTTGTCGGAACCACGGACAGCGTTTCCCAGAGCCGCCGCGAACGGTTCGACCTCGACGGCAACCGGAGGTACGAACACGACGATGACGGCGTCGATGTCCGACGCGGCCAGTGCCGACGAGACGGCCTCGGCGAAATTCTCGGGACCGGCTTGCGGGCCGACATCGATCGGGGTGCTCGCGTGCAATCCCTTGGCCCGCGCAGCATCGACCGCCAGCACACCGAGCGCCGTCGAGTTCCCGACGACTGCGACCCTCGGTCCGACCGGCAGAGGCTGATTACCGAACAGGACCGCGCAGTCGAACAATTCCGAGATGGTGTCGACCTGGATGACGCCTGCCTGTGCGAACAGAGCACGCACGATCGAATCGTCGATATCGGCGCCGATCGCATGTGCGGGCGGAACGGCTCCGCGTCCACTCTTGACGGCGATGATGGGTTTGCTGCGCGCCACCCGGCGAGCGATTCTGGTGAACTTTCTCGGGTTACCGAAGCTTTCGAGGTACAGCAGGATCACCTCGGTTGCCGGGTCCGAGTCCCAGTACTGCAACAGGTCGTTGCCGGACACGTCGGCTCGGTTACCTGCCGAGACGAACGTCGAGAGACCGAGCCTGCGGTTGGCGGCCTCGTCCAGGATCGCGATGCCGAGAGCGCCGGACTGGCAGAAGAAACCGACGTTGCCGGGCGTCGGCAGATGCGGAGCGAGGGTGGCGTTCAACCCGAACTCGGGGTCGGTGTTCGCCACTCCCAGCGCATTGGGCCCGATCAATCGCATCCCGTGCGCCCTCGCTGCGAGTACCAACCTGCGCTCGCTCTCCTGCCCCGCAGGCCCGGTCTCGCCGAATCCACCCGACACCACCAACAGTGCTTTGACACCCTTATCCAGACAGTCGTCGAGTACCGCGTCGATGGCGTCGGCCGGAACCGCTGCGATCGCGAGGTCGACCGGGTCTGGAATGTCGTGCACCGTGGCGTAGGCACGAACGCCGCGGACCGACCGGTGGTCTGCATTGACCGGATAGACCGGGCCGGTGAAGTTGCCGGCCAGCAGATTGGCGAGCACCGCGTTGCCCACCTTCGAGCTGTCCGTCGACGCTCCGATCACGGCCACGGACCGGGGGCTGAGCACGTTCCGTACGCTGCGCGCCTCGGCGGCGCGCTCACGTGAATTGCGCACCGACAGCAACGCCTCGCTCGGATCGATGGCAAATTCCAGCCGCAGTACGCCACCCTCGAAGGACCTGCTGACCTGGTAGCCCGCTTCCCGGAAGACCGTGACCATGTTCCGGTTCTCGGCGAGCACCTCGGCGACGAACATGTTGACGCCGTTCTCGGCGGCGGCTCCTGCGAGATGCTCGAGCAGGATAGGTCCGAGTCCGCGGCCTTGGTGTGCGTCGGCAACGACGAAGGCCACTTCGGCCGAGTTGCCGTCGCCCTCGGGCAGACGTTCGTACCGGCCGACCGCGATGATGTCGTCGCCGAGTACGGCCACGAACGCAACGCGGTCGTGGTGATCGACGGTGGTGAAGTTGAGCACGTCACGCTGAGGCATGGTGGGGTACGGACCGAAATATCGCAGGTACCTAGTCCGTTCGGAAAGTCGACCGTGGAAGGCGACGATGCGCTCGGAGTCCGACGGGACGATGGGACGCAGATGCACGACGCCACCGTCGGAGGTCAGTACGTCGGCAACCCAATGACGCGGGAACGACGTTTCCGCGCGCTCTCGTGCCAGGTCGTGTGCGCTGGGCTCAGCGGCAGGGTCGTCGGACGAGGAGTTCGACGACGAGGTGCCGGTCCGATCAGTCACGCGGGTCCTCCGGATCGAGGCCGAGCAGCGGAAACACTGCCCGGCGGGTGGCTGTGATCGCCGAGTCGACGCGTTCGAGCGCCCTGTCGGTGCCGTCGGTTCCGGCGAGAGACCCACCGGGTCCGTCCCAGGCGGGATAGTCCACGTCTCCCCCGTCACCCATCGTCTGTGGGAGGTCGACACTCGGTGCCATCGTCCGCACTCGCTCACGCCAGGTGTCCGGCAGCGCTGAGGTTGGATCGATCTCGCGGCCGAGTGCGGCGGCGATGAGGTACGTCCACGACCGCGGGACCACACGCACGAGGCCGTATCCTCCGCCGCCGACGGCCAACCATCTGCCCTCGCAGTGCTTGTCGGCGAGATCGCGCATGGCCAGGAACGCGGCATTCTGGCCGTCGACGGTCAGGGCGAGATCGGCGAGGGGATCCTCGCGGTGGCTGTCCACACCGCATTGACTGACGATGATCTGGGGCTTGAACGCCCCGACGGCACCGGGCACGATCGCGTGGAACGCACGCAACCACAATCGATCCGCGGTGCCCGGCAGCAACGGGACGTTGATCGAGGTTCCTTCACCGCCTTCGGTTCCCACCTCGGTCGACCAACCGGTGTTCGGCCACAACGTCGCTGGATGTTGGTGCAGGGAGACGGTGAGTACGCGGGGGTCGCCGAGAAAAGCGGCCTGAACGCCGTCACCGTGATGGGCGTCGACGTCGATGTAGGCAATTCTGTCGAATCCGTTGTCCAGCAACCACGAGATGGCGATCGCGGCGTCGTTGTAGACGCAGAAGCCCGAGGCCCAGTCGGCCATGGCATGGTGCATCCCGCCACCGATACTCACCGCGCGGCGGGCACGACCCGACGCGATCTCGCGGGCTGCGGCCAACGAACCGCCGGCCAGCATGGCGCTCGCCTCGTGCATCTGCGGAAACACCGGGTTGTCGTCGGAACCGAGCCCGTGAACGACGTCGTCGGGATCACGCAGGGCCGGGCCCTGCGACGGTGCCCGTTTGACCGCCTCGATGTAGGCGCTGGTGTGAAATCGCAACAGCTCGGAATCCGGGGCGGCAGCGGGCTCGACGAGTTCGACTCCCGCGAGCACTCCGATGTCGGTGGCGAGTGCCATTGTCAGATCGAGTCGAGTGGGATTCATCGGGTGGTCGTCGCTCCACCGATAGCCGAGGTAGTCCTCGCTCCACACGACGATGTCCTCGGGGCGGTTCGGGATGTACTCAGCGGCGCGTGTCGCCTTGTCAGACATACGGACAAAACTACGTTGTCGGGTGGAATGGTGTGGCACGGTTCCGGTGTTGTGCCATCTGTCCCCCTGTGAGAAACCACGGGAAACGACGAGCACCGTTGTGGTGCGCCGCGCCCATGCCGGTTGGGTGCAGCGCCCATGCCGGTTGGGTGCAGCGCCGATTTCGGGGCGCTGACGGTAGGATCGAGCCCGACGAAGGGGTTGAGTGTGAAGGATCTGGTCGACACCACGGAGATGTATCTCCGGACGATCTACGATTTGGAAGAAGAGGGTGTGATTCCGCTCCGCGCGCGAATCGCCGAGCGGCTCGAACAAAGCGGTCCCACCGTCAGCCAAACTGTTGCGCGGATGGAGCGCGACGGCTTGTTGTCCGTCGCGGGAGACCGGCACCTGGAGCTGACCGAGAAGGGTCGCAGTCTGGCGGTTGCCGTCATGCGCAAGCACCGCTTGGCGGAGCGGCTGCTCGTGGACATCATCGGTCTGCGTTGGGAAGACGTACACGCCGAGGCGTGCCGTTGGGAACACGTGATGAGCGAGGAAGTCGAGCGTCGTCTGGTCACCGTGCTGAACAACCCGACCACATCGCCTTACGGAAACCCCATCCCGGGATTGGCCGAGCTCGGTCTCGGTCAGTCGACCCTTGCTCCCGAGGCTCTCATCCGTCTCACCGATGTGCCGGTCGGCCAGCCGACCGCAGTGGTCGTACGCCGCCTGGCCGAGCATGTTCAGTCCGACCCCGAAGTGATCGCGCAGCTTCGTGAAGCGGGCGTTGTTCCCGACGCTCGGGTTACAGTCGAGGCCAAGCCCGGGTCCGTCACGATCACCGTGCCAGGGCACAGCGGTGTCGACATATCCGATGAAATGGCACACGCCGTCCAGGTGAAGAGGGTCTGACCTCACACTGTCGGCGGTGCCGTAAGCGTGTGAGGGAGAGCGAACAGTGAAGCTTCTGGTTACCGGTGGTGGGGGATACGTCGGCAGCGTCTGTGCGGCCGTGCTTGTCGAGCGCGGCCACGATGTCGTCGTCGTGGACAACCTGTGCACCGGGAATCGGGACGCTGTACCCGGTGGTGCCACGTTCGTCGAAGGTGACGTCAAAGACGTGGCTGCGGAGGTGCTGAGCGGCGGCGGGTTCGACGCCGTACTGCACTTCGCCGCGCAGTCGCTCGTGGGTGAGTCGGTGGTTGCACCCGACAAATACTGGAGCGGGAACGTCGTCACCTCGCTGGCCCTGCTCGACGCAATGCGGGCTTCCGGAACTCCGAAACTGGTGTTCTCCTCGACTGCGGCCACCTACGGCGAGCCCGAGAAGACGCCGATCACCGAGGATGCCCCTACCCGGCCGACCAATCCCTACGGTGCCACCAAGCTCGCGATCGACCATGCGATCACGTCCTACGCGTCGGCGTACGGTCTCGCCGCCACCAGCCTCCGCTACTTCAACGTCGCCGGTGCCTACAACGGCTTCGGTGAGAATCGCGTCGTCGAGACCCATCTGATTCCGCTCGTGCTGCAGGTTGCGCTCGGGCAGCGCGACAAGATCTCGGTATTCGGCACCGACTGGCCCACTCCCGACGGCACAGCGGTCCGGGACTACATCCACGTCGCGGATCTTGCCGAGGCGCACATTCTTGCGGTCGACGCGGCGCAGCCGGGTGAGCACACCATCTACAACCTCGGTAGTGGTACCGGCTTCTCCGTACACGAGGTCATCTCGTCCTGCGAGAGGGTCACCGGCCTGCCCATCACCGTCGAACACGCTCCCCGGCGCACGGGCGATCCTGCCGTTCTGATCGCCTCCAGTGCACGAGCAATGGAGGAGCTGAAGTGGTCGCCGGAGCTGACCGATCTCGATCGAATCGTGGCCGACGCCTGGGCTTTTCTGCAGCAACTGGGCGATCGTTCCCACGCCGCACGCTGACGAGCTGACATCGCAGTCAGCGTCGACCGAACGGGTCGCCGGGTAGCCGAACGCCGCATGCACGTGCACACGCGAATCCACTCTCGGCGACTTCGCGAACCAGTTCCGGGCCGGCACCGGCTCTGAGCGATCTGTCCAGCAATCGCGCCAGGCTGTATTTCTCGTCCGCTTCCAGGGCCGCATCGATCGCGATACGAGCCATCGGTCCGTCGCCGCGAACGTACGCGCTGAACGCCAGAAGCGTTGCAGCGATGGCTCTTTCGCGCCGTGGGAGCAAGCGGGAGATCATCGCCCAGAATTCCTCGACAAACCCCGCATCGTCACCGAGTGTCAAGGCAAGCAACGCGTCGCGAACCTGAACCGCTCGGATCGCGACTGCGATCCGAGCAATGTCGACCGGGTCCAGTTCTGTGTCGTACGGGGCCCGCGCGACGTACGACAGGACCGCTGTCAATTCATCGGTGCGAGAACGTCCGCCGGGACCGAGGCGCGCGATCTCGGCGGCCACGGCCCGTACTGTGCCTTCGGGGCCCGGCGCGATGGTCTCGGCCAGCTCGCGCCTCGACCGTCGTACCGAGTAGCCGTCGAGCACGCGGGCGACGGTCAGCGGTGACGTCGACGGATCGGATATTCGGCCGTGCCGCTGCGGCCCGGACACCGACCACCACACGGCGGAGTCGGCGATCTCCGCCGCCGCGAGGGCCGCACAGAGCTCTATCCCGAACGATGCAAGAGTGGTGACCAGCTCCCCCACCACAGCCTCGACATCGAGCAGATGGGTACCTCTGACGGCCCGATCGAGGCGGTCGTCGACGAACACCGCGATGACGGCAGGGATGTTCTCGGACGCGCAATAGCCGGCCAGATAGCCGATGACGTCGAGCATCTCCGGTGTCGCCCGGGTACCGCTGCCGGCGCGCCGATCGATGTGCTCACCTGCCAGCACCAGGTCGTGACGCATCGTGGGACCCACGCTCGCGCCGCCGTCCTTGACCGCGATGAGCACGATGGAACGGTGGGGATGAAAGCCGAGCATGGCCGGGACCGCTGCCATGAGATCGCTGGCGTCGCCGAGTCGCACGCGGCGGCGAGAGTCGAAGTTGTCGTGAGAATTCGTCGGTGTGTACATGACCGAAATTCTCGCGGCACTGTGATCGTGGAACGCAGCGCGAGCTGGGCTTCCGTAAAGCCCTGTGGAGAACGAGCCTTCTGTGGACGAACCGCGCCGCACGCGCAGTTGTCGACCGATATCTGTCGGCCCCTTCTGCTAGGCGCGGGTCACCCCTGCTTGACCTTCTGCACCGCCGCGGTGAAGAGCTCGTCCAGCGTCATCGCGTCGGGCGTCTCGGAACCGAACGACATGAAGGTGGCCGCCACCCGCACGTCGTCGATCTGTGCCATCAGCGTCAGCATCGACTGAGTGACCGCGTCGCCACCGGCTCCCGACGCCACCGTCTGACGGACGGCCAAGGTGTCGTCCGCATCGATCGGAGGTGCAGGGGTCAACGTGGAGGTCACCGTCGAGGTGGCGCCCGATTTGGTGGCCGTCACCTCGCCGCACTGTTCGAGCTGCTCCATTCGGGTCGAGAGCGGCTCGTCGACTGCGGTCAATTCGATGGAGATGGTCGACCGGCTGTCGTTGTCGGTGCCGACGATCATGGCCGTGCCGGTGGGGCCGAAGTCCTGATCGGCCGGCTTGCATCCGGCTGGGCTGACCTCTGCACCGGCGGGTATTCCGCTGAGGTCGGGGGCCGCCTGCGAGATGGCCTGCTGGGGCAGCACCAGGGCGTCGTACGGTGCCGGAAAGCTCGACGGGTCGATCAGCAGTGTGTTCAGATCTGTCCCGGATTGCGACGCCGTCGTACTGCCGGCGCTGGGTTCGGGGGTTCCCGTAACGGTGGAGCTGCAGCCGGCCAGCACGAGAGCTGCGATCGCCGCCGAGGTCGCGGTGATGGACAGGTGGGTTCTGCGTGCGGCGGGGCTCACAAGACGTCCTCTTCGGGTCGGTGGGACGCCGCAGCACACGCTCCGGCGTCCCACCACTGTCTCATTCCGACCACCTCGAACGCGGCAGGCGACCTACCGCAGTGTCGCAAATTCAGCTGCCGCGGGCGATCCATTCCTCGAGGTGTGGTGCCTCGTCGCCGATACGGGTTCCGTCTCCGTGTCCGGTGTTGACGCGGGTGTCGGCGGGAAGCGCGAAGAGCCGGTCGCGGATGGACCCGATGATGGTCGGGAAATCCGAGTACGACCGTCCGGTGGCTCCCGGACCGCCGGAGAACAAGGTGTCGCCGGAGAACAACTCCCCCGCTTCGGGCAGGTACAGGCACGTCGAGCCGGGTGAATGTCCGGGGGTGTGCAGCGCCAGGATGTCGGTTCCCGCGACGGTGACGCGCTGACCGTCCTCGAGGGTCGAGTGCCCGACCCCCGGGTGAGTCTGCTCCCACAGCATGTCGTCGGCGGGGTGCAGCAGAATCGGCGCATCCAGGGTGTCGGCGAGCTCGGGGGCGACGGTCACGTGATCGTTGTGACCGTGGGTGCAGATGATTGCCTTGACAGTCCGGCCGGCCACCGCGTCGACGATAGGGGCCGCGGTGTGGGCGGCGTCGACGATGACGACCTCGTCGTCGTCACCGATCAGCCAGATGTTGTTGTCCACGTCCCAGGTGCCACCGTCGAGGCTGAACGTTCCTGAAGTCACGACGTTCTGGACACGAAATGTCCCGCTCACAGAACCACCACCGAACGCAGCACGGTGCCCTGATGCATCTTGTCGAATGCAGCCTCGACGTCCTCGATGCCGATGCGCTCGGAAACGAACTTCTCGAGCGGCAACCGGCCCTGCTGATACAGATCCACCAGCTGCGGGAAGTCGCGCTCGGGTAGGCAGTCGCCGTACCAGGAGGATTTGAGCGATCCGCCGCGGGAGAAGAAGTCGATGAGCGGCATCTCGAGGGTCATCTCCGGGGTCGGGACACCGACGAGCACGACGGTTCCGGCGAGATCGCGGGCGTAGAAGGCTTGCTTCCAGGTCTCCGGGCGGCCGACGGCATCGATGACCACGTCGGCACCGAAGCCGCCGGTGAGCTCTTGGATGGCCTCGACCGCGTCGAAAACTGAGGAGTCGACGGTGTGGGTGGCTCCGAGTTCGAGGGCCCAGTCGAGTTTTCCTTTGTCACGGTCCACGGCGATGATCGTCGACGCCCCGGCCAGGCGCGCTCCGGCGATCGCGGCATCACCGACACCGCCGCAGCCGATCACGGCCACCGAATCACCGCGTGAGACGTGGCCGGTGTTCATCGCCGCTCCCAGTCCGGCCATCACTCCACAGCCGAGCAGCCCGACGACCGCGGGATCGGCGTCGGCAGCGACCTTGGTGCACTGGCCTTCGTGGACGAGGGTCTTCTCGGCGAACGCGCCGATTCCCAGAGCCGGTGTCAGCTCGGTGCCGTCGGCGAGGGTCATCTTCTGGGCGGCGTTGTGGGTGTCGAAGCAGTACCACGGGGTGCCGCGCTTGCAGGCTCGACATTCCCCGCACACCGCGCGCCAGTTGAGTACGACGAAGTCGCCGACCTCGACGTGCTCGACGCGGTCGCCGATGGTCTCGACGATGCCGGCGGCTTCGTGTCCGAGCAGGAACGGGAATTCGTCGTTGATGCCGCCTTCGCGGTAGTGCAGGTCGGTGTGGCACACCCCGCAGGCCTGGATCTTCACGACGACCTCGTTGGGGCCGGGATCGGGGATGGTGATCGTCTCGATGGAGACGGGTGCGCCCTTGCTCTTGGCGACGACGGCGCGGACCTGCTGCGGCATGTGTTCCTCCACTGAAAATCGTGTGTTGCGTGCTCGGTTCAGCCTCGCACAACGCATCAGCACGTGGCGACATCTGCATGGGTTCGGCGTACCGAATCGTGGAGTTCACAAGGTTGTGACCGGGTGGGCACGCAGTCTTTGCGTGCGACCGGTATCTATGAGCAATGTCTGAACCCATGGAGTACGACCTGGTGGTCATCGGCTCCGGCCCCGGCGGCCAGAAGGCGGCCATCGCGGCTGCGAAGCTCGGCAAGCGAGTGGCGATCGTGGAGAAGGGACACATGCTCGGTGGGGTCTGCGTCAATACCGGGACCATCCCGTCGAAGACGCTGCGCGAGGCCGTTCTCTACCTCACGGGCATGAACCAACGTGAGCTGTACGGGGCCAGCTACCGGGTGAAGGCCGACATCACTCCGGCCGATCTGCTAGCGCGAACCCAGCATGTCATCGGCAAGGAGATCGAGGTGGTGCGCTCGCAATTGCTGCGCAACCGCATCGAACTGATCATCGGTGTCGGCCGGTTCGTCGATGCCAACACCATCGCGATCGAGGACGATTCGCGAGGCGAACGCATCACCGTGACAGCCGCCAACGTCGTGATCGCCACCGGAACCGCGCCGGCCCGTCCCGCGGACGTCGCGTTCGACGACTACCGAGTACTCGACTCCGACGGAATACTCAATCTCGAATTCATCCCGGCTTCGATGGTGGTCGTCGGAGCAGGTGTGATCGGGATCGAATATGCGTCGATGTTCGCGGCCCTCGGCACCAAGGTCACGGTCGTCGAGAAACGCGATTCGATGCTCGACTTCTGCGATCGCGAGATCATCGAGTCGTTGCAGTTCCATCTCCGCGATCTCGCCGTGACGTTCCGATTCGGCGAGGCGGTCACCGCGGTCGACGTCGGCCCGAACGGTACCGTCACCACGCTCGCAAGCGGCAAGCGCATTCCAGCGGAGACGGTGATGTACTCGGCCGGACGCCAGGGACTGACCACGGCACTCGAACTGAAGAACGCGGGACTCGAGGCGGACGCGCGCGGTCGCATCTTCGTCGACGAGCATTTCCAGACCAAGGTCGATCACATCTACGCAGTCGGCGATGTGATCGGGTTCCCAGCGCTGGCCGCGACGTCGATGGATCAGGGCAGGCTGGCGGCGTATCACGCGTTCGGTGAGTCCAGCGCGAAACTGACCGACCTCCAGCCCATCGGCATCTATTCGATCCCGGAGGTGTCGTACGTCGGTGCGACGGAGGTAGATCTGACGAAGGGGTCGATTCCCTACGAGGTGGGGGTATCCAGATACCGCGAACTGGCCCGCGGCCAGATTGCCGGTGACTCGTACGGAATGTTGAAGTTGCTCGTCTCCACCGAAGACCGGTCGATCCTCGGTGTGCACATCTTCGGGTCCGGTGCCACGGATCTGGTGCACATCGGACAGGCAGTCATGGGATGCGGCGGTACCGTCGACTACCTCGTCGACGCCGTGTTCAACTACCCGACGCTGTCCGAGGCGTACAAGGTTGCCGCGCTGGATGTCACCAACAAGATCCGCGCGCTGGCCAACTTCGACCGCTGACGGGCATCCCTCGGAACCCCGACGACCACTTGGGGAATGAACGACGGCCGTCCGGTTGTTCTTTCCATCAGTGATTCGCCACGTTCGACGTCGGCGCGTACACGGTGCATACAGAGGGTCGGCGTATTCTGACCCGGATCTCGCATCGAGGTACCGACGAGTCGATCCGAAAGGGGCCCGGCCATGACCGAACAGTCGAAGATGTACGAGCTGGAATTTCCGGCACCGCAAATCTTCTCCGACGACGGCGTCGGACCCGTCCTCGTGCACGGCCTGGAGGGATTCTCCGACGCCGGTCACGCAGTGAAGTTGGCGACGACCCATCTGCGCGAAAGCCTCGAATCCGAATTGGTGGCGTCGTTCGACGTCGACGAGTTGATCGACTACCGGTCCCGTCGGCCGACGATGACATTCAAGTCCGACCACTTCTCGGACTACGACGCCCCCGAGTTGAACCTTTACGCAGTCAAGGACAGATCCGGTACCCCGTTCCTGCTTCTGGCCGGTATGGAGCCGGATCTGCGGTGGGAGAAGTTCACCACCGCCGTCCGCCTCCTCGCCGAGCAGCTCGGTGTTCGGCGCACCATCGGTCTCGGCTCCATCCCGATGGCAATTCCGCACACGCGCCCGCTCGGGGTCACAGCCCATGCCAGCGACCGAGAGCTGGTCAAAGAGGGAAACAGCTGGGCGGGCGACCTGCAGGTGCCCGGAAGTGCGTCCTCGCTGCTCGAGCTTCGGATGGCACAGCACGGCCACGAGTCGATGGGTTTCTCGGTGCACGTTCCGCATTACCTCGCCCAGACGGACTACCCAGGCGCTGCCGAGACTCTGCTCGAGAACGTCAGCGAGGCCGCCGAGCTCGATCTTCCGCTCGCGGCACTCGGCGAGGCCGCGGCGCGAGTTCGCGAGCAGGTGAACGAGCACATCACCGGAAACGACGAGGTGCAGTCGGTGGTGCAGGCGCTCGAGCGTCAATACGACACGTACGTCGCCGCACAGGAGCAGCAGTCGACGTTGCTGGCCGGTGACGAGCCGCTGCCGAGCGGGGACGAGCTCGGTGCCGAATTCGAGCGTTTCCTGGCCGAACAAGCCGGCCTCGACGAGGGCGACGACACCGAACGGCAGTGATGCGACACCCGACGACGGTGTGAGTAGTCACAGCGTGGAGTCGTACCAACGGTCGAATCGGACAGCGGGAGCGGATCGAAACATACCTGTAACCGCAAATACGCTCGATATTCTGCCCTGAACGTCATCTCGTGCGAGAGTCGTAGCGACACGTACTCCGGTACGTACCGTCAACACACTCGTACACGGCGACGCCGTACTGCGTCGCGCGTGCGGCGCACCAGGGAATGTCAGGAGTCGCACATGGCTACCACTCCGCGCAGTCGCAAGCTTCGCCCGGTGCCCGACGAAGAACCACGGCTGATCTTCCGGACCATTCACGGATATCGGCGAGCGTTTCGCATGGCCGGTGAGGGCCCGGTGGTGTTGTTGATCCATGGGATCGGCGACAACTCCGAGACGTGGAACGAGGTGATTCCGCACCTCGCGAAGAACTACACCGTGATTGCGCCGGATCTTCTCGGACACGGACGCTCGGACAAGCCCCGCGCGGATTACTCCGTCGCCGCGTACGCGAACGGCATGCGCGACCTGCTCTCGGTTCTCGGCATCGAGCACGTCACCGTCATCGGCCATTCACTCGGTGGTGGCGTTGCGATGCAGTTCGCCTACCAGTTTCCCAACATGGTCGACAGGCTGGCGCTGGTGTCCTCCGGTGGAGTCACCAAGGACGTGCACCCCATTCTTCGGCTCGCGTCGATGCCGTTCCTGAGCGAGGCGGTCAAACTACTCCGCCTACCGGGCGCGATACCCGCGGTCAAGCTGGCCGGCGGGATACTCAGCAAGCTGCACAGCTCACCACTGCGACCCGGTTCGCTGCTGCACGACACCCCGGATCTGATTCGGGTGTTGAGCGAGCTGCCGGCACCGACCACGTACGAGGCGTATCTGCGGACCCTGCGCGCTGTGGTGGACTGGCGAGGTCAGGTGGTCACGATGCTGGACCGCTGTTATCTCACCGAGAACCTGCCCGTCCTGCTCGTCTGGGGTGATCAAGATTCCGTCATTCCGGTCAGCCATGCACGCCTCGCCCACTCGGCCATGCCGGGCTCGACTCTCGAGGTGTTCGAGAACTCCGGACATTTCCCGTTCCGTGACGACCCCATGCGTTTCCTGCAGGTGGTGGAGGACTTCATCGACTCGACCCCGTCTCTGACCTTCGACGAGGTGCGGTGGCGGAATCTGCTCATCACCGGCGTCGGCGAGGACATGATCACCGGAAGCGCCAGCACCCGGATGGCCGTTCTCGGTGCCATGGGTTCCGACGAGCGCAGCGCGACCTGAGGCGTCGCCTCGGCCACGGACGCTCGGTGTCGATGCGGGACGGACGGCACATCCCACATAGCCTGTAGAGGTGCTCCTCACCGAACTGATTCCCGATGTCTCCGCCGAGAATTCCGACGGCGTCGACCCGGACGTCCTGTTCGACACCTTCACCAGCTGGACCGCCGATCGAGGTCTGACGCTCTATCCCGCGCAAGAGGAAGCCCTCATCGAGCTGGTCTCCGGCTCCAATGTCATCCTCGCGACGCCCACCGGGTCGGGTAAGTCGATGGTGGCCATCGGGGCCCATTACGCCGCGATGGCCGCAGGTATTCGCAGCTTCTACACCGCACCGATCAAGGCACTGGTCAGTGAGAAGTTCTTTGCCCTGTGCGAGATCTTCGGTGCCCAGAACGTCGGCATGATGACCGGCGACGCGTCCGTCAATTCCGGAGCCCCGATCATCTGCGCCACTGCCGAGATCGTGGCGAACCTCGCCTTGCGCCAGGGTGCCGGCTCGGACATCGGTCAGGTGATCATGGACGAGTTCCATTACTACTCCGAACCCGATCGAGGGTGGGCCTGGCAGGTTCCGCTCATCGAGCTGCCGCACGCTCAGTTCCTGTTGATGTCGGCGACGCTGGGCGACGTGTCGTTCTTCCGAGACGATCTGACCAGACGCACCGGACGAACCACGACGGTCGTCTCCGGCACCGAGCGTCCGGTTCCGTTGATGTTCTCGTACGTCACGACACCGGTCAGCGAGACCATCGAAGAACTGGTGCAGACACACCTCGCGCCGGTGTACGTCGTGCATTTCACTCAGGCTTCGGCTCTCGAACGCGCTCAGGCATTGACGAGCGTCAACGTCGCGTCGAAACAGGAGAAAGCCGAGATCGCGGAGGCCATCGGCAATTTTCGATTCACCACCGGTTTCGGCAAGACCCTGTCGAGGCTGGTCCGACACGGCATCGGCGTGCACCACGCCGGCATGCTGCCCAAGTATCGGCGCTTGGTCGAGAAGCTCGCGCAGGACGGCCTGCTCAAGGTGATCTGTGGGACCGACACATTGGGCGTGGGGATCAACGTTCCCATTCGGACGGTGCTGTTCACCGGACTCACCAAGTACGACGGCATCAGGACCCGCAAGCTTCGGGCCCGCGAGTTCCATCAGATCGCGGGCCGCGCGGGCCGGGCGGGATACGACACGCTCGGCACGGTCGTCGTCGAGGCCCCGGAGCACGACATAGAGAATGCGCGGCTGGTGGCCAGGGCCGGCGACGATCCCAAGAAGCTCAAGCGTGTGCAGCGCAAGAAGGCACCCGACGGTTTCGTCTCGTGGGGCGAGCCGACATTCGACCGGATCATCACGGCAAGCCCCGAGCCGCTCACCTCCCGGTTCTCGGTGAGCAACGCAATGTTGCTCAACGTCATTGCACGGCCGGGCAATTGCTTCTACGCCATGCGCCACCTGCTCGAAGACAACCACGAGACCCGGCCCGCTCAACGCAAACACATTCTGCGTGCACTCTCGCTGTATCGCGGGTTGGTCGACGCGGGCATCGTCGAGCAACTCGAGGAGCCGGACGCCGACGGTCGACACGCTCGACTGACCGTGGACCTACAACCGGATTTCGCACTCAACCAGCCGCTGTCCACCTTCGCGGTCGCATCATTCGAGCTTCTCGACGTCGAGTCACCGACCCACGCACTCGATGTGGTGTCGATCATCGAATCGACGCTCGACGATCCTCGCCAGATCCTGATGGCGCAGCAGCATGCTGCGCGCGGTGAGGCGGTCTCGCAGATGAAGGCCGACGGTATCGAGTACGACGAGAGAATGGAGTTGCTCGAGGAGGTCACCTGGCCGAAACCTCTTGCAGAACTGCTGGTTCCGGCGTTCGAAATCTACCGCGGCACCCACCCCTGGCTCTCCGAGATCGGGCTGTCGCCCAAATCCGTCGTACGCGACATGGTCGAGCGAGCGATGACCTTCGCCGAGCTGATCAGTCACTATGGTTTGATGCGATCGGAGGGACTGGTGCTGCGCTATCTCGCCGACGCCTATCGCACACTGCGCCAGACGGTTCCGCCGGAATCTCGAACGGAAGAGGTTCAGGACATCACCGAATGGCTGGGCGAACTCGTCCGACAAGTGGATTCGAGCCTGCTCGACGAGTGGGAGAACCTAACCGACCCCGGCGCCGAGCCCGAAGCCCTCGTCGAGGCTTACGGATCCGACGCGCCGCGTCCGATCTCGGCCAATCCCAGGGCATTCCGGGTGCTGGCCCGTAACGCGATTTTCCGTCGGGTCGACCTGGCGGCGCGTCGCCAGTGGAATGTGCTCGACGAACTGGACGACGGTCCGGATTGGGAAGTCGAGCTGGATCCGTTCTTCGACGAGTACGGCGAGATCGGAACCGGTCCCTCGGCCCGTGGTCCGGCACTGTTCACCCTGAATGTCGGTTTAGAATCCACCACGGTGCGTCAGGTACTCGAGGATCCGGACGGCGACCACGGTTGGTCGCTCGACGGGATTGTCGACGTGCCGGAATCCGATGCCGCCGGCGAGATCGTGTTCGACGAGATCGTGATCACCGCCGGCTGACGTCTGCAGCTACCACGCGAGAGCCTTTTGGTACCGTCCCGGCATGACTGTCGAGGTGTCTGTCGTCCGAGTCTTCACCGATCCTCACGGCGGGTTCGGCAACCCGCTCGGGATCGTTTCCGCCGACGCCGTAGCGGAGAACGACCGACAGCGGTTCGCCGCTGAACTCGGCTTCAGTGAGACGGTGTTCGTCGAACTCACCGAACCGGGTACAGCCTCGGCCACCATCTACACCCCCGCGGTGGAGCTGCCCTTCGCCGGACACCCCACAGTGGGACTGTCCTGGTGGCTCCGCGAGCAAGGTCATCCGGTGAGCACCCTCGCCGTTCCCGCCGGGCCGTTGAGCATCCGCTACGACGACGACACCTGGGTTCGCGCCCGCGCCGACTGGGCTCCGAACTTCACCTTCCATCAGGTTCGCGATGCCGCCGAGGTGGCCGCGGCCGACCCGAGCGCCTACGACAGTGGGCACCACTATGTCTGGGCCTGGACCGACGAGAAGGACGGGGCGCTGCGATCGCGCATGTTCGCGCCCGTGATGGGTATCGCCGAGGACGAGGCGACCGGCGCCGCCGCCGTCCGGCTCACCGGAGAACTCGGGCGCGGTCTGCTCATCGTGCAGGGAGCAGGCTCGCGGTTGCGCACCACGATCGACGACGACGGATGGGTGGAACTGGGCGGACGCACCGTGATCGACGCGTCGATCACGGTGTGAGCGGCACGTCCACTCCGATTTCCTCGCCCAGCCGGAAGCCCGCAGCCAGTGGGAGTCGGTCGCCGCTCCAGAACTTTCCGGGGTCGAACCAATTGGCCTTCTTGTTGCCGGTGAGCAATCCCATCGAGTCGTAGGTCATGGCGACCACCTCTGCGCAGTAGGCGGTTTCGAGGGTAGCTGCGTCCTGCTCGCGTTGTCGCCGCAGCGTCGGCACCCGCCCCCGGAACCACCGACCGGCGAGCGCGGCTGTGGTGGGAAACGCTGTTCCGTCCATCCGAGCTATCGTGCGCAGCAGGGCGTCTTCCTGGTCCTTCGTGACAGGTTCGTCCAATTGCCGCAGCCAGCAACGCTGTTGGTACTTCGTGGCCCACTGGGTGACGGCCGCACGCAGATCGTGGAGCTGCACACCGCGCTGAAAGTTACCGGTCCACATGTCCTGCAACGACTTTCCCAGTTCTGCGTGCCACATCAGGGGCGGCAGGTCGTCGATCACAACGGCCATTCCGACGTGATTGACCGGGCTGTTGGTCAGCGCCTGAATTGCACGATCGGCCGTCGACTCTCCGCGGAAGATCCAGATGTCGCCCGTCCTGGTGGCATCGACGGCGGTATCGAGGCTGATTCGAGACGGGTTCATGCCTATCACCCTAGGTCATGGTGGATCGGCCTCGGCACGTCGTGACGGTACGGTTGCCGAATGAACGTGTGGAAAGCTCTCGGCCTCGCCGGGATGGCCGGTGTCGCGGCCACCGGGGCACTGGTGGTGCGCTCCGAGCGTAAGCGGCGCGCCTACGCGCCGACCGAAGTACGCGATCAGCTACACCAGCGGTTCGCGGCTCTCTCGGGTGAACCGGCACCGATAGCTGCTCCCCCGCTCTCGCGGGGGCAGCAGCTCCGTAGCAAGCTCCGGTTCAGCCGAGGGCGCTGAGGATTCGCGAGGCCAGCTCTTCGATCTCGGCGTCCGTCATGACGAATGCCGGCGATATCTGCATCGCACCCTGACCGGCGGCGCGGCCCGAAACCCCATGCGCACGCAGTGTTTTGACGAACGGTAGCGCCTCGGCCGGGTCGGCGAGCTGAACTGCGGCAACCGCGCCGATTCCGCTGCGGATTTCCGAGACCCGATCGTGTTCGGCCAGTGGCGCGAGGTGCGTGTGCAGTGCGGCTTCGATGCGCTTGGAGTGCGTCAACAGTTCTTCGCGCTCGATGATGTCGAGGTTGGCCATCGCTGCGGCGGCAGCGCCTGCATGGCCGCCGTAGGTGTAGCCGTGTCGCCACCAGACTCCGCCGGTGAAGAACGGTTCGGCGATCTTCGGGGCGATGAACACTGCACCCATGGGCACATATCCCGACGTCAGCCCCTTGGCGGTCGTCATCAGATCGGGTTCGAGCTCGAAGCGCGTCGAAGCGAACCAGCTACCGCCGATGCGGCCGAACCCAGTGACCACTTCGTCGGCCACGAACAGGACGTCGTTGTCGCGGCAGATCTGCCGGACCTCGCGCAGGTAGCCCTCCGGCGGTAAGTAGATTCCGCCTGCTCCGATCACCGGCTCGCAGAAGAACGCAGCCACATTCTCCGCGCCGACCTCCTCGATCAGCGCTAGCAGTGACTTCGCGTCGTCCCACGAGACCGTCCTGGCGTCGGCCATGAGTTCGCCGTAGTGCTCCTTGTTGACCGGGATGCCGGCCAACGAGGTACCTGCGACGTGCATGCCGTGGTATGCCTTCTGCCGACCGACGATCAGCTTCTTGGACGGTTGTCCCATTTCCACCCAGTAGCGGCGTGCGAGCTTCGCGGCGGTGTCGATGGAGTCCGATCCACCCGAGGTGAAGAAGATCTTGCTGCCCGGAACCGGCGCGATAGCAGCGAGGCGATCAGCGAGAGCCAGCGTGGTCTCGGGAACGAAGTCGCCGAAATTCGAGTAGTGGGCAATCGAGCTCAGCTGTTTTGCGACAGCGTCGGCGATCTCGCGACGTCCGTGGCCGACGTTGGTGAACCACAGGCCGGCGGTGGCGTCGAGATACTTCGTGCCCTCGTTGTCGAAGATGTACGCACCCTCGCCTCGCGAAACGACGAACGGGCCGCTGGCGGTGACGGCGCCCATGTCGGCGAAGCCGTGCCACAGCGCGGACGAGTGCGTGGTGGAGGTTCGCTCGGCTGCTGGATCCAGGTCGGAAGACATGCGCTACACAGTAGTGGAGTATTTCTCGATCGAGTTCGGTCCATACCTCCACCGTCCCGCGAGCCGCCCGACGGCATTCACCGCCAGGGCCATCAGTGCAAAGGCGACGGTGAGAACGACCAGCCCGACAGTCAGTGCGAGATATCCCTGACTGCGCGGGTCGAGGAATGGATAGGGATACCAGTCGACGACGGGTCCACGGACCAAGGTGTAGATCCCGTAGATCAGCGGGAACAGCAACCACGTCAGACCGCGCGATTCGGAGATCTGCCGCCGCGGTGGAGCGAGAATCCAATCGAGCAGAAGGACCACGGGCATGATGCGATGCACCACGTTGTTGGTCCACGGATCCGCCACGCCCACGTCGATGTTCGCGAGAAGAACCGCGTAGATGATGCCGGTGATCACCATGTAGAGCGTCACTGCTCCGCGAACGAGCTGCCAACCCGGAGACCGCGGATCGATCACGCCGCCCACGACGAGTACGAGCACCGTCAAGACGTTGCTGATCACGGTGAAGTAGCTGAAGTAATTGACCAACGAGAACGTCGGGGAGCCAAGCCCGTTCACGACGATGGACACGAGAGCCGCGGCGGTGAGGGCCGCGAACAGCACCCTCAGCGTCCTGATCGTTACCGGCGTTCGCGGCTCCGCGGTCACATCGTGCCAGATGCTCATGCGGCGATCCTGGCACAGTCGCGGCCGGCATTCACGAAGGTTGCGTCGATACGGATATCCTGGTGTGAGTATGTCTACCTCGAATCCGTCCGGTCAGCGAAATTCTCTCGCCACACGTCTGGCAGACGTCACCATCCGCGACGAGAACCGGTTGCGGCGGCGACTGGACAAGGCCCGCACCGACGACGCGTTCGCCGCCCTCGATCGCGATGTCGCTCGCGCCGAAGCCGTGGTCGCCCATCGCAGAGCTGCGGTCCCCACCCTCGATTTCCCCGAGTCGCTTCCGGTCAGCCTCCGCAAGGACGACATCTCCGCCGCAATCGCCGAGCACCAGGTCGTGATCGTCGCCGGTGAAACCGGCTCGGGCAAGACCACCCAGATTCCGAAGATCTGTCTCGCACTCGGTCGCGGAATTCGCGGGTCGATCGGTCACACTCAACCGCGCCGGCTCGCCGCTCGCACGGTGGCCGAGCGCATTGCCGAGGAGGTCGGCGAGCCCCTGGGCGAATCCATCGGCTACAAGGTGAGATTCACCGATCAGTCGTCGGATTCGACCCTCGTCAAGCTCATGACCGACGGCATTCTGCTCGCCGAGATTCAGCGAGACAGACTGCTTCGCCAGTACGACACCCTCATCATCGACGAGGCCCACGAACGCAGCCTCAACATCGACTTCATCCTGGGCTACCTCGCGCAACTACTCCCCCGGCGACCCGATCTGAAGATCATCATCACCTCGGCGACGATCGATCCGGAACGATTTGCCCAACACTTCGCCCGCGGCGGCGTACCCGCCCCGATCATCGAGGTTTCCGGCCGCACATTCCCGGTCGAAATGCGCTACCGGCCACTGACCGTCGACGCCGGCGACACGACGATCGACCTCGATCCTGTCGATGCCACCTGCCAGGCTATCGACGAACTCATGGCCGAGGGCGACGGCGACATTCTGGTGTTCCTGTCCGGTGAACGCGAGATCCGCGACACCGCGGATGCATTGAACGACCGCAACCTGCGCAACACCGAGATCGTACCGCTGTACGCGAGATTGTCTGCGGCGGAACAGCATCGGGTGTTCTCACCACACTCGGGCCGACGGGTGGTGCTCTCGACGAACGTTGCGGAGACGTCGTTGACAGTTCCCGGCATTCGGTACGTCGTCGATCCCGGCACGGCTCGTATCTCGCGATACTCGTTGCGCACCAAGGTACAACGACTGCCCATCGAACCGATCTCCCAGGCATCGGCGCGGCAGCGAGCCGGCCGCTGCGGCCGCGTCGCCGACGGCATCTGCATCCGGTTGTACTCGGAAGAAGACTTCGAGTCGCGGCCGCAGTTCACCGAGCCGGAGATCCTGCGCACCAACCTGGCGTCGGTCATTTTGCAGATGACTGCCCTCGGGCTCGGCAAGATCGATGCCTTCCCGTTCGTCGAGCCGCCGGACCCGCGCAGCATTCGGGACGGCATCGGCCTACTCGAAGAACTGGGGGCCCTGAAGCCGGCTACCAAGGACGGCACCGCGGAACTCACCCCCATCGGCCGGGAACTCTCGGCTCTGCCGGTCGATCCGCGAATGGCGCGAATGTTGGTCGAGGCCAACGGCAACGGGTCGCTGCGGGACGCACTGGTGGTGGTGGCGGCCCTGTCGATTCAGGACGTTCGGGAACGGCCCGCCGAGCATCAGCAGGCCGCGGACGAAAAACACGCCCGCTTCGCAGTCGAGAACTCCGACTTTCTGGCCTACGTGAAGCTGTGGACGTATCTACGCGAACAACGTAACGAGCTGTCGTCCAACCAGTTCCGGCGCATGTGCCGCACCGAATTTCTGCACTACCTGCGGATTCGCGAGTGGCAGGATCTTCACGGCCAACTGCGTCAGATCACCCGCGGGCTCGGCTGGACGGTGCCCGATGCCGACTCCACCGAGACTGCTCTGCACCAAGCACTGTTGTCGGGCCTGCTCTCCCACATCGGACTCAGGGAGGGTGACAAGCGCGAGTTTCTGGGCGCACGCGGAGCGCACTTCGCGATCTTCCCTGGGTCCGGGCTGTTCAAGAAGCCCCCGCGGTGGGTCATGGCCGCCGAACTGGTGGAGACCGGACGCCTGTGGGGCCGAATGGCCGCTCGCATCGAACCCGAATGGGCCGAGCGCCTCGCACCGCACCTGGTCAAGCGGACGTACTCGGAACCGCACTGGTCCATCAAGCGCGAATCCGCGATGGCCTACGAGCGGGTGACGCTGTACGGCATTCCGTTGGTCACGCAGCGACCGGTGAACTACCACCGCATCGACGCGGAGGCGTCACGTGAGTTGTTCATCAGACACGCACTGGTGGAGGGCGAATGGAAGACCCAGCATGCGTTCTTCCACAAGAACCGGGCTCTACTGGACGACGTCGGTGAACTCGAGCACCGTGCTCGGCGACGCGACATCGTCGTGGACGACGATGCACTGTTCGACTTCTACGATGCGCGTATTGCCCCGGAAGCGGTGTCGGCGCGACACTTCGACACGTGGTGGAAGAAGGCCCGTCGACACGACCCGTCCCTCCTGGATTTCACGACGGACACAGTCGTCAACTCCGACGCGGCCTCGGTGCTCACCGGTGCGTATCCCGACGCGTGGCGACAGGGTGAGATCCAGTTTCCGCTGACCTATCAGTTCGAGCCAGGTACGGCCGCCGATGGAGTCACCGCACGAATTCCGATAGCGCTGCTCGCTCAGGTACAGCCGGTGGGATTCGACTGGCTGGTTCCAGGGATGCGCGCGGAGTTGGTGACGGCGTTGATCAAGTCGCTCCCGAAAGCTCTGCGCCGCAACGTCGTTCCTGCCCCCGATTTCGCCGCGGCGGCGTTGGCGGTCATGAAGCCTCGCGCGGAAACTCTGGTGACGGCATTGGCACGCGAGCTGTCGCGGGCTGCACAGTGCCACATCACCGCGAAGGACTTCGACACCGCGGCGCTGCCCGACCACCTGAAGATGACTTTCGCGGCCGTCGACCCGACCGGAACGGTGTTGGGCAGCAACAAGGATCTGACCGTTCTGCGCACCAGTTTGTCCGGCGAAGTCGGTCGCCAGGTTGCGAGTGCGGTCGGCGACGCGGAGCGCGCGCCCACTCTGGCGTGGACCTCGGGCACTCTGGGCCGACTGGAGTCGACCGTCACCCGTGATGTGGGCGGACAGAAGGTCACCGGATACCCGGCGTTGGTGCCGGAAGGACCGGGCGTTGCGGTACGAGTCCTGAGCACCCCCGCCCAACAGCGAGCAGCGATGCGCTCCGGAACACGGACGTTACTGTTGTCGACGGCACCGAAAGGTACCAAAGCTCTGCTGGCCGGTCTCTCGACTGCCGAACGCCTTGCCCTCGGACAGAATCCGTACGGAAGTGTCGATGCGCTCCTCGAGGAATGCCGAGTCATTGCGGTCGAGGAAGCAATGGACGCGCACGGAGGACCGGTTCGAGATCCGGAGGCTTTCGAGAAACTTCGAGCATCGGTCAATGCCGAGGTTCCACAGCGCACTGCCGCGGTGCTGGCCCTCGTACGCCCCGTATTGACTGCAGCTCTTGCCGTATCAGGGCAATTGCAGGCGGCATCGGGTGAGCCTGCCGAGGATGTGCGCGAGCAGCTCGAAGGATTGGTCTTTCGGGGCTTCGTCACCGAATTCGGTTCTCGCAGACTGGCGGATCTGCCGCGATACCTCGCTGCGGCGACCAAGAGGTTGGCCACGCTTCCGAGCAGCGCAGGCCGTGATGCGGCTGCGATGGACGTACTCGACCGCGTCTACGCCTCGTACGGACGGCTGCTGGATTCGCTTCCGGAAAGCCGAAAGAACAGCGCGGGCGTGCAGGAGCTGTTCTGGATGATCGAAGAATTGCGGGTAGGGCTGTTCGCGCAAGGAGTTCGGACTGCGTACCCGGTCTCGGAGAAGCGCATCGAGAAGGCGATCTCCGATCAGGCGCGCTGACGCGCGGAGCCGTCAGTCGATGTCGGCAGACTCCCGGTGCTTGCGCAGCTCACGGATTTCCTTCTCGAAATCCTCGGCCGAGCTGAACGAGCGATACACGGACGCAAATCGCAGATACGCGACCTCATCCAGGTCGCGCAATGGACCGAGAATGGCCAACCCCACCTCGTTGCTGGGAATTTCGGCGGAACCGGCGGCGCGGATGGCGTCTTCCACCTGCTGAGCCAAGAGATTCAAGGCATCGTTGTCGACATCTCTGCCCTGGCAGGCCCTGCGCACTCCCTTGACGACCTTCTCACGGCTGAACGGTTCGGTGACTCCGCTGCGCTTCACGACGGCGAGCACTGCGGCCTCGACAGTCGTGAATCGTCGACCGCATTCCGGGCAGGAACGACGACGCCGTATTGCTTGCCCCTCGTCCATTTCACGCGAATCGACCACGCGTGAGTCGGGGTGCCTGCAGAACGGGCAATGCATGAAGGAGCCTCCGTCGTAGCCGATGCACCGACGTCGAACATGCGTGTCGGGGCAGTCAGTAGAGGATACTCAGTCATTGGTGTGTGCGATGGGGCCGGTGGTCATCTGCCGGGCGCGTACTCGACTACCGCTCCATCGTGAACCTCGACCACACCGGCCGGCTGCACCCCTGCGTCGGATGACGCGGCTCGTAGGTTCGCCATGCCGATCAAGCCACCGGCGACGACGACAACTGCAAGCACCCACATCACCACCGATCGCATCCGGACCGGCTGACCGGCGAAGTGCGCCGAGGTCTCGTCGAATTCGCGATCGGCGGCCTCGCGGTCGGTGACGTCGGTCCAAGACGGCTCCAGAACCGGCAGGCATGGAGTCGTCTGCGCACCGCGCGTCTCGATGGAACTTCGCAGCGCGGGACGAGCACGGCGACGACGCTCGACGACAGTGGACCGGGTACGGACACCTGCGGTGGTGGGGCGATCGGTGGTGATGGTCATCGGAACCTCGTCTTCGCTCATTGGATCGATTGTTCGATCAGGCGTTCGATGGACGCTTGTTCGAAGTTCTATCACGAGCCTCCGACAAAGTCTGCAGAAAACGCGACACGAGTCGAACAGATGTTTGATTCAACAGCTGATACACGCTAGATTCGTGTCAGAAACCACACGCCACACGAGTCGACACCATCAACTCCAGTCCGCGCAGACCGAACCACGCAGACCGGATCCAGGACATCAGCAGGAGGCCGACAGCATGAAGGACCAGACCTCGACGAGGTCGACCACGGGTTCCAAGACGACGGGTTCCAAGACGGCCACTTCCGCCACCACGAAGGTCGCGGCGGGGAAGCCTGCCGCGGAACCGACGCCCAAGGCCATGGAAGTCGGCACCGACATCAGCGCCGGCCTGACGGAGCGACAGCGAAAGGTACTCGAGGTCATCCGAGCTTCGGTGACCGAGCGCGGCTACCCGCCGAGCATTCGTGAGATCGGTGACGCCGTCGGCCTGACGTCGACGTCGTCGGTTGCCCATCAGTTGCGCACTCTGGAGAGGAAGGGATTCCTGCGGCGCGACGCCAATCGCCCGCGCGCGGTCGACGTTCGCGGCCTCGACGAGGTGCAGGCCGATCAAGCCGCCGCCGCGGTCGACGGTTCGTCCGAGGAACAGGACCGGTTGCCGACTCCGACGTTCGTACCCGTTCTGGGACGGATCGCGGCCGGTGGACCGATCCTGGCCGAAGAAGCCATCGAGGATGTGTTTCCGCTCCCCCGCGAGTTGGTCGGTCAGGGTTCCTTGTTTCTGTTGAAGGTCGTCGGCGAGTCGATGATCGACGCGGCCATCTGTGACGGCGACTGGGTTGTGGTTCGGCAGCAATCCGTAGCAGACAACGGAGACATCGTGGCCGCGATGATCGACGGCGAAGCGACCGTCAAGACGTTCAAGCGGTCCAAGGGTGAGGTGTGGCTGCTGCCGCACAACCCGCTGTTCGAGCCGATCCCGGGTAACAACGCTGCCATCCTCGGCAAGGTCGTCACCGTGATGCGCAAGCTGTAGCGCAACGTCTCTGCAGTGACACGCGAAGGGCCGCAGCACATGTGCTGCGGCCCTTCGCGTTCGTCGGATCAGCGAATCACAGGTTCAATCCGCGGCCGATGATCTCCTTCATGATCTCGGTGGTGCCGCCGTAGATGGTCTGCACACGAGAATCCATGTAGGCCTTGGCGATCGGGTATTCCTTCATGTAGCCGTAGCCGCCGTGCAGCTGCAGGCACCGGTCGATCAGCTTGACCTGATTTTCGGTGGTCCACCATTTCGCCATCGCGGCTTCTTGGACGGTCAACTTGTCTTCGTTGAGCAGCTCGATGAACTTGTCCACCATGATGCGCGTGGCGGTGGTTTCGGTGGCCAACTCCGCCAACACGAATCGGGTGTTCTGGAACTTGCCGATCGACTTTCCGAAGGCCTTGCGGTCTCGGCAGTATTGGATGGTCATGTCCAGCGCCGATTCCATGGCCGCAGCAGCGACAACAGCGATCGAGAGCCGTTCCTGAGGAAGATTCTGCATGAGATAGATGAAGCCCATGCCTTCCTCGCCCAGCAGGTTGGCCGCGGGCACGCGAACGTCGGTGAAGCTGAGTTCGGCTGTGTCCTGGGCCTTCATCCCGATCTTGTCGAGGTTGCGGCCACGCTCGAAACCGGGCATATCGCGCTCGACGACCAGCAGGCTGAAGCCCTGGGCACCCTTTTCGGGGTCGGTGCACGCCACGACGATGATCAAATCGGCGTTGATTCCGTTGGTGATGAACGTCTTCGAGCCGTTGAGCACCCAGTCGTCGCCGTCGCGAACGGCCTTGGTCTTGATGCCCTGCAGGTCGCTTCCGGTACCCGGCTCGGTCATGGCGATAGCGGTGATCAGCTCACCCGAACAGAATCCGGGGAGCCAACGCTGCTTCTGCTCGTCGTTGGCCAACTCGATGAAGTACGGCGCGACGACGTCGTTGTGCAGGGTGAAGCCGATGCCGCTGTAGCCGCCGCGAGTGGTTTCCTCGGTGACGATGGCGTTGTACCGAAAGTCCTTGACGCCGCCGCCGCCGAACTCCTCAGGTGCGGCAGTTCCGAGGAAGCCCTGCTTACCGGCCTCGACCCAGACGCCGCGGTCGACGATGTTCTGCTCTTCCCATTTCGCGTGATTGGGGGCAACGTGCTGTTCGAGAAACTTCCTGTACGACTCCCGGAACAGTTCGTGCTCTGGCTCGAAAAGTGTGCGTTCCACGCAGATCTCCTTGTTCGGTGCGCACCGTCGTCTACCGCGAGAAAGGGGTGTCACAGCGCGGTCGTCGGTGCGACTGACGTCACCGTTCAACAGTACGTTCGCGGTGAGTCGGGGGTCGATGACCAAAACGTGCGCGATCCGTGACCGCCCTCGCTAAGTCCGCCGGTTCGCGGTGCTTTTCGCGAGAGCCGAGACGATCGGATAGCCGACCAGGATGCCGAGCGAACCCCACGCGATACCGCCGAGTTCGATCGATCCGACCGACAGCGTGAGGTCGCCGATGCCCGCAACGAGCGCCGCGGCGACGACGATCAGGTTGACCGGATCGGCGAAGTCCACTTTGGCATCGGTCCAGATGCGGACGCCCAGTAGTCCGATGAGTCCGTACAGAACCAGGGTCGCTCCCCCGATGACCCCGTCGGGGACGGTGAAGATCAGCGCACCGAACTTGGGCGAAAACGCCAGCACTATCGCGGTGAAGGCCGCGACCCAGTACGCGGCCGTCGAATAAACGCGCGTAGCGGCCATGACCCCGATGTTCTCTGCATACGTGGTGGTGCCCGAGCCACCAGCGGCTCCGGCCAGAGTGGTCGCCAACCCGTCGGCAATCAGCGCGTCACCGGCCACGTCGTCGAGGTTCTTGCCGGTCATCGCCGCGACCGCTTTGACGTGTCCGACGTTCTCGGCGACCAGGACGATCACCACCGGCAACGCCACCAGGATCACCGACAGCTCGAACGACGGTCCACGAAACTCGGGCAGACCGATCCAGCTGGCCGCACTCAGGGCGTCGAGGCGTGGTTGCGCGATTCCGCCGGTGACGGCAGCGAAAACCCAGCCCACGACGACACCGAGCAGAATTCCGAGCCGGCCGAGCAGTCCCGGTCCTACGGCCGTGGCCAGCAGAATGGCAACCAGCGTCACTGCAGCGATCAAGGGCTGCGCCTCGAACGACGTCGTTGCGGCCGGGGCCAGATTGAGCCCGATCAACACGACCACCGCGCCGGTCACCACTGGCGGCATCGCTGCGTCGAGGACGCGCCGACCGGCGATCTTGACGACGACACCGATGGCCGCAAGCACGACACCGACACACAGGACGGCGCCGAGTTGCGCGGCCGGGCCGTTGGCCTGGGTGGCGCCGAGTGGAGCCAGGAATGCGAAGGACGACCCCAGGTAGCTGGGCACCCGCCCCCTGGTGATGATCAGGAACAGCACCGTTCCGATGCCCGAGAACAGCAGTGTCGTCGAGACCGGGAAACCGGTGATCGTCGGAACGAGCAGTGTTGCACCGAACATGGCGACGACGTGCTGCATCCCGATGCCGATGGTGCGCGGCCACGACAACCGTTCGTCCGGTGCTACCACCGCCCCGGCCTCGACGGTCTTTCCGTTTCCGTGCAGCGTCCAACCCAGATTTCTCATGATGGGAAAAGACTATTGCGTCAGCCGAGGATCGCGCTCACTGCCTCACGGGCGGCGGCAGTGCTATCGGTCTTCAAAGCAGCCGCGGCTGCGGCCTTGCACTGTTCGAGCGTGACCGTGGCCAACTTGGAACCCACATGCGCGACGGCGGCCGATGCAGCAGACAGGGAAGTGATGCCGAGTCCGACCAACACACAGGCCAGTAGCGGATCGGCAGCGGCCTCGCCGCAGACGCCGACCGGCTTGCCGGCCTTGGCTCCTGCGGCAGCGGTGTGTGCCACCAGGGCCAGTACCGCCGGCTGCCATGGATCGGTCAGACCGGCGAGCTGGGCAGACATCCGGTCGGCGGCCATCGTGTACTGGGCCAGGTCGTTGGTGCCGATGGACAGAAAATCCACGTGCTGGAGAATGTGTTCGGCGAGCAGTGCGGCAGCCGGCACCTCGATCATGACGCCGGGCGTGAGCCCACGCTCACGAACGTCGGCGGCGAAGTCCTTCGCTTCCTGCGCGGTCGCAATCATCGGAGCCATCACCCACGGGGACGAGTCGGTCGCCTTCGCGGCCGCAGCGATCCCGTCGAGCTGTCGATACAGAATGCCGCGATCGGCCTCGGCGATGCGAATGCCACGAATGCCCAGTGCCGGATTGGCCTCGTCGGGATGGGTGGCGAACCGCAGCGGCTTGTCCGAGCCGGCGTCGAGGGTGCGCACGACGACCTTCTTGCCTTCGAATGCGTCGAGCACCTGGGCGTAGATCTCGGCCTGCTCGTCGACGGTGGGTTCGGAATCGCGGTCCAGGAAGCACAGTTCGGTGCGGAACAGACCGACACCGTCCGCTGCGCTCGATCGCGCTGCCCGGGCACCCGCGCCGTCCTGCACGTTGGCGAGGATGTCGACCGCATGGCCGTCGGCAGTCCTGCCGGGGCCGACCCACTGGGACACTCTGTCGAGCTCGTCGCGGGCGGAAACCACCGCAGCGCGGGCCGAACCGGCGTCGGGTTCGAGGTCGATGCGGCCGCTGGTTCCGTCGACAGATGCGTTCGTACCCGCGGCGATGTCGTCGAGGCCCGCCACGGCGACGATGCACGGGATGCCGAGCTGACGGGCGATGATCGCGGTGTGGCTGGTCGGACCTCCGAGCGAGGTCGCCAGTCCGACGATCAAGGTGGGGTCCAGGCCTGCGGTGTCGGCCGGCGCAAGGTCGTCGGCAAACAGGATCGACGGTTCGGCCGGTACGGGAACACCGGGCTCCGGAACACCCAGGATCTCGGCGATGACGCGGTCGCGGATGTCGCGTAGGTCTGTCACTCGCTCGGCCATCAGGCCACCGAGCTGGGTGAACATGGCAGCGAATTTCTCGGTGGCCGCAGCGGTTGCGGTGACGGCAGAACTGCCCTTGGCGATCGACGAGCGAGCAGCACCGAGCCATCCACGGTCGGTTGCCATCGCGGCGTTGGCCGACAGAACCTCCGAAGCGGCTCCCGTCGCCAGCTGCGCGCGACCGCGCAATCGAGTGGCGACGGCGTTCGCCGCGGCATCGAACACAGCCTTCTCGGACTCCCGATCGGCCTCGGCCACCTCGCCGGTATCGACGGGAATGGACGGACGGGCACCGGGACGAATGACGGGACCGTATCCGACACCGGGTACGACGGGCGTGCCGCGCAGTGTCGTCTGCGCTGCTCCGGTCCCGGCAGCATCGACTGTCGTGTCTGCGTGTCCGGTCGAAGCGGTGCTAACCGATCCCGTCATGTGGTCCTCCTCGGATCCTGCGTGAACAAAAGGTCTTCGTACTGTTCGGCGAGCTGTGGCGCACCCAATTGCTTGCCTGTGTTGTGACCGAGATTACTCCAAAGCCTTGACATGTCAACACACACGGGCGTAAAACAACATAAAGCAACATCAACCGGGAAGGAGACGCAGGTGTACGCCGAAGAACGACAGCACGCGATTGCCGAACTGATCAGTACACATGGCCGTGTCTCCGTCAACGATCTTTCTGCCACGTACGGCGTCACCACCGAAACCGTGCGGCGCGACCTCGCCACTCTCGATCGAATGGGAGTCGTCCGTCGCGTCCACGGTGGAGCAGTACCCGCATCAGCACTGACCACACTCGAGCCCGGCGTCTCCGAGCGAGAATTCACTCGCGCAGACCAGAAGGACGCAATCGCAGCCGCGGCGTTGTCCTTCCTGCCGCCTGTGGGCGGCAGCGCGGTGTTCGACGCCGGTACTACCACGGGCCGGCTGGCAGGTCTGCTTCCACACGATCGCGAACTGACATTGGTGACCAACGCGGTACCGATCGCCGCTCGAGCTGCCACCATGCCGAGCATCAATCTTCGGTTGCTCGGTGGACGCGTACGCGGAACCACTCAGGCGGCCGTCGGCGACGAAGCACTGCGGGCCCTCGAATGGCTTCGGGTGGACGTCGCGTTCATCGGCACCAACGCCATCAGCGTCGGGCACGGGCTGTCCACCCCGGACAGCGACGAGGCTGCAGTCAAGCGTGCGATGGTCGACGCGGCGAATCATGTTGTCGTACTGGCAGATTCGTCGAAGATCGGCCGCGAGCACCTGGTGAGTTTCGCCCGAGTGGAGTCCATCGACGTCATCGTCACCGACAGCGACATCTCGACCGACGACCGTAAGAATCTCAGCGACAAAGGAATCGAGGTGGTGATCGCATGATGGTCACACTCACGGCCAACCCGAGCATGGACCGCACGGTCACACTCGACGCACCGCTCGTCCGCGGCGGCGTGCACCGGGCATCGACGTCGGCCACAGACCCGGGTGGCAAGGGCGTCAACGTCGCTCGTGTCCTCGGCGGATCCGGAGTCGAGGCGTTGGCAGTTCTCCCGGCCAACGTCGGCGACCCGCTGCTCGACGCGATGGCCGCGAAAGGAGTGCACTACTCGGCAGTCCCGACGTCGGGGCCGGCCCGAACCAACATCACGGTCAGCGAGATCGGTGGTACGACCACCAAGATCAACGAGCCGGGCGCAACGGTGTCGGAGCAGACCCGCGCCGAACTGCGCAAGCGGATCCTCACTCTCGCGGTGGACGCCGAATGGGTCGTTCTGTCGGGTTCTCTCCCGCCCGGCCTGCCCGTCGACTGGTATGCCGAGCTCGTCATTGCGCTGCGGGCCACCTCGGCAAAGGTTGCGGTGGATACGTCCGACGAGCCTCTCCTCGCTCTCGCACACGCATTTCCGGCATCGGCACCGGATCTGATCAAACCCAATTCCGAGGAACTTGCCCAGCTCACCGGGTACGATTCCGATGAGCTGGAAAGCGCAGCAGCACTGGGTGATCCGACAGCCGCGATCGCTGCCAGCACAATTCTTCTGGGCCGAGGTGTCGGCGCGGTACTGGCCACCCTCGGTAGTGCCGGGGCCGTTCTGGTAACCGAAAACGGTTCCTGGTATGCCAGTCCGCCTCCGATCACCGCGGTGAGCACGGTCGGTGCAGGCGATTCCTCGCTGGCCGGCTACATCCTCGCCGATGCCGAAAACTGTTCCAACGCAGACAAACTTCGCCGCGCCGTCGCCTACGGAACGGCAGCAACCGCACTTCCAGGCACCACGCTTCCCCTGCCCGAGCAGACCCACCCGAATTCGGTGACGGTCCGTGCGCTCGACATCCCCACGCCCGTCACCCCGTCCACACTCTCCCCTTCTTCGAATCGTCTCTAGGAGTCTGCACAATGTCCACCCCCACCGAAGATCAGCAGATCATCGCCGAGGATCTGATCCTCCTCGACGCCGATCTCGGCGAATCCAAGGAAGCCGTCATCGAACGCCTCGCAGGTGTTCTGGCCTCAGCGGGTCGCGCAACCGACACCGATGCCCTGCGCGACGCCGCTCTGGCCCGCGAAGCACAGTCGGCCACCGGCCTACCCGGCGGCATCGCCATCCCCCACTGCCGCTCCGAGGCGGTCACTTCGGCCTCGCTCGGGTTCGCCAGGCTCAGCCCGAAGGTCGATTTCGGTGCCCCCGACGGCCCCGCCGATCTGGTGTTCCTCATCGCTGCGCCGGCCGGTGCCGGTTCCGCGCACATGAAGTTGCTCTCCAGCCTGGCGCGGGCACTGGTCAAGCCGGAGTTCGTCACCTCGCTGCGCAACGCGTCCTCGGCAGCCGAGATCGTCTCGCTCGTCGACGGGGTCATCAACCCGGCGGCCAACCCCGCCGCAGCCACTCCTGCCGCTGCACCTGTCTCCACCGCCAAGCACAGCGCGGCGGACACCCCCGCGGAGGCGTCGTCGGCCCCGAAGCACATCGTCGCCGTCACCGCCTGCCCCACCGGAATCGCGCACACCTACATGGCTGCCGACTCCCTCGTGGCAGCAGGAGAGCGTGCCGGAGTCACCGTCCACGTCGAGACCCAGGGCTCGAGCGGCAGCACGCCGTTGGATCCCTCGATCATCGCCGGAGCCGAAGCAGTCATCTTCGCCACCGATGTGGGCGTCAAGGGCCGCGAGCGTTTCGCCGGCAAGCCCGTCATCTCCTCGGGCGTCAAGCGCGCCATCAACGAGCCCGACGTCATGCTCACCGAAGCCCTTCGCGCCGCGCTGAACCCCGATGCAGCCCGTGTCGGCGGTACCGCGGTCGCGGCCGGTTCGAACGACTCGGCCGGCGAACTCGGCTGGGGCACCCGACTGCGGCAGATCCTGCTGACCGGCGTCAGCTACATGATTCCGTTCGTCGCTGCCGGTGGTCTGCTGATCGCTCTGGGATTCTTTATCGGTGGCTTCGAAATCAAGGACATCGCGGCCGACGTCGTAGTGAATTATTCACTCACCGAACTGCCCGACGGCGGTTTGAAGATCTATCTGGGTGCCGTGCTATTCCAAATCGGAGCGCTGTCCTTCAGTTTCCTGGTTCCCGCGCTGGCCGGCTACATTTCGTACGCCATCGCCGACCGGCCGGGCCTCGCACCGGGATTCACCGCCGGCGCGGTGGCTGTGCTCGTGGGCGCAGGCTTCATCGGTGGTCTGGTCGGTGGCCTCATCGCCGGCTTCGTCGCTCTGTGGGTCAGTCGGTGGAAGATCCCCGCCGTCCTGCGCGGTCTCATGCCGGTGGTCGTCATCCCTCTCGTTGCTTCGCTCGTTGTCGGTGGTCTCATGTTCTTGGTCCTCGGAAAGCCGCTCGCAGCTATCACCAGTGGGCTGACCGACTGGCTCAACGGCCTCAGCGGCTCTGCGGTGATCGTCCTCGGCATCATTCTCGGCCTGATGATGTGCTTCGACCTCGGCGGACCGGTCAACAAGGCTGCCTACGCCTTCGCAACGGCAGGCCTGTCTGTCACCGACACCGCGTCACTACGCATCATGGCAGCGGTCATGGCAGCCGGCATGGTGCCGCCGCTGGCGATGGCCCTCGCCTCGACCGTTCGGTCGCGTCTGTTCACCGAGGCCGAGCGCGAGAACGGCAAGGCTGCCTGGTTCCTCGGAGCAGCATTCATCTCCGAGGGCGCGATCCCGTTCGCTGCTGCCGATCCGTTCCGCGTCATCCCCTCGATGATGGCCGGTGGCGCCGTGACCGGCGCGATGATCATGGCGTTCGACGTCACCCTCAGTGCCCCGCACGGTGGCATCTTCGTCTTCGTAGCCATCGGGAACCTACTCGGATTCCTCATCTCGCTGGCCGTGGGCACCATCGTGGCCGCGTTCCTGGTCGTCTCCGCCAAACAGTTCATCAAGGGTAAGAACGCCCCGTCCGACGCCGAAATCGATCCCGCACTCGCCGGCGTCTGACACTCGTTACGATCGCAACGAACCCACTACGAAGGAGCAGCACATGCCCAGCACCACAGTCGCCGTCGGATCCTCGATCGGTCTGCACGCTCGTCCCGCAGCACTGATCGCCGACGCCGTCGCCGAAGCCGGCGTGGACGTCACCCTCGCAGTGGCCGACTCGGAGCCGGTGGACGCAGGTTCGGCCCTGATGATCATGACGCTCGGAGCCACCAAGGGCACCGAAGTCACCGTCAGCAGTGACGACCAGACAGCACTCGACAAGGTGGTCGCACTCGTCGAAGCTGATCTGGACGCCTGACCAGAGCGCTAGCGAGAACGCCTCGATCGCCGGACGGTGAATCCCACCGCTCCGGCGATCAGCACCACCCCGGCAGCGACGGCCGCTCGGAATATCCATTCCGAGTCCGTCGCTGCCGGCGTTTGCGAAGACTGCTCATCCACCACGACCGGCGAATTCTGTTCTTCCGCAGCAGGTGTGGGCGCGGAAACATCCAGCACGGCCGCGTCGGGAATCCCCAGAATGGGGGGAAGCGTCCCCGTTGTCGGTCCGAAGCCGGCCTCCGATGCGATGAGCAGCGATCCGTCGTCGGTGAAAGCCATGGCCTCGCCTTGCGGCTGATCGGGCAGCGGCACCACCGCGCGCGGCGCAGCAGGGTCGACCAGAGCAGACGCGATGTCGCCATCGGTCGGCTGGAACAGGTACGCGTCGGTGTATGTGCGTACCGCGGCGACGATGCCGTCTTCGGTCACCGCTCCCCCGGTCGCCAGAATGGATCCCACCACGAACGGCGGCCCACCGACCGTGTCCGTCGCGGTGAACGCCAGATCGCCCACCTTGCGCATCGGCGTCGGCCCCGGGCTGGTCAGATCGGCGACGGATTCGTCGCCTGCAGGTACGTACACTCCGCTGACGCCCGAGAGTTCCTTGGTGACGATCACCGGTCGACCGCCGGGTTCGATCAACACCGTCTCGGCGTCGTGCGCGCCGTCGGGGTACGTGAGCCGGTGCAGTTCGCCCGCGCCCGTCGTCGGGTCCATTCGCGTCAATGCCACTGTGTCGCGACGCATCTGGTTGTCGCCGATGTCGGCCAACCACAGCGAACCGTCGTACGCGGTCAGGTCCTCGACGTCGTACGGGTCGACGGGTACGTCGATCCACCGTTCTACAGCACAGTTCGCGTCGAGCACCGCGACCCGATCGTCGGCTCCACTGTCTCCGATCGCGTACAGAACACCGTCGATCGACGTCATCCCGGACAGTTCCGCGAGACCGGGATCAGTTGGCAGACAGTATGTTTGCGTGTCGATCGGTGCAGCGAACGCCGTTCCGGAGAACGTGGTGGCGGTGGCGACCACAGACGCCGCAACGCCACGCACCACCAGCCGTGGCCCCATAGACGTCAGGCGCTGGGGACGATAGCCGTGAACTCGACGAGCGCAGCTGCCAGAGACTGCGGTACCCGAGCTTCGACGCGAGTGCCGTCCTCTTCGTGCGTGGACTGCACGATTCGACCGTCGGTGTGGATCCGTGCGACCAGATCGCCGCGGGTGTACGGCACGAGGACGTCCACCAGTACGTCGGGCTCGGACAGGATCTCGCCGAGGTGATCGCGCAACGCGTCGATACCCTCACCGGTCTTGGCCGAGACGAATCGCGCGCCGTCCAGCAGGCCGCGCAACTGCGTGAGCTGCACCGGGTCGGCAGCGTCGATCTTGTTGACCACCAACAATTCCGGCGGCATCTTCGCATCCTGCTCGCGAACCACGTCGGTGATCACTTCACGGACGGCCTTGATCTGATCGAGCGGCAGCGGATCGGAGCCGTCGACCACGTGCAGCAGCAGATCGGCATCGGTGACCTCCTCGAGCGTCGAGCGGAAGGCCTCGACCAACTGAGTCGGGAGATGCCGGACGAAGCCGACGGTATCGGTCAGCACGATCGCGCGGCCGTCCTCGAGAGTCGACTTACGCGTCGTGGGATCGAGGGTGGCGAACAACGCATTCTGAACCAACACGCCGGAACCGGTCAACGCGTTCAGCAGACTCGACTTGCCCGCGTTGGTGTAACCGACGATCGCGATGGACGGCACCGTGCCGCTCAGTCGCTGTTCCCGTTTGGTGTCGCGGGCCTGCTTCATACCCTTGATCTCGCGGCGCAGCTTGGCCATCCGCTCACGAATGCGTCGGCGGTCGGTTTCGATCTTCGTTTCACCCGGTCCACGCAGACCGACACCGCCGTTGCTGCCTGCGCGTCCACCGGCCTGACGCGACATCGATTCACCCCAGCCGCGAAGCCTGGGCAACATGTACTCCATCTGAGCGAAAGCAACCTGCGCCTTGCCCTCTCGCGACGTCGCATGCTGCGCGAAGATGTCGAGGATCAGCGCGGTGCGGTCGATGACCTTCACCTTGACGACCTTCTCCAGCGCGTTGAGCTGGGCGGGGGTCAGTTCGCCGTCGCAGATCACCGTGTCGGCTCCGGTCGCGAGCACGATGTCGCGGACCTCTTTTGCCTTACCGGAACCGATGTACGTCGCAGCATCGGGCTTGTCGCGCCGTTGCATCAACGCTTCGAGTACCTCCGAGCCTGCCGTCTCGGCCAGCGCCGCAAGTTCGGTCATGCTGGACTCCGCCTGCGCAGCAGTCCCGGTGGTCCACACTCCGACCAGCACGACGCGTTCGAGGCGTAGCTGTCGATACTCGACCTCGGTGACGTCGGTGAGCTCGGTGGACAGTCCGGCCACTCGTCGCAGCGCGGTGCGTTCTTCGAGTTGCATGTCACCCGAGGACGGCGAGTCCTCGTCGTTGAGCGGAGATCGGGCCAGCCGCCTCGACCACGCGTCGGATTCCTCGCGGGTCCATGCAGATGCGGTATCGGGTGAACCGTCGGCATTCTGGTCGACCGGTTCGCCCGCAGGTGATGTTTCATGTGAGTTCGTCATACATCCCCCATGATCCACGAAAATCCCAGCGTGTGCACGCGGGTTTCGGCTCCGCACACACATCAGGCCCGAGGAGACGTCAGTTCTGGGCCTCGAACCATCGGTCGTCGATCTCGCCGCGGGCGAGCAGGACCGAAGGCCCACGGAGGGTGGCACCGACGTGATCGATGTTCACGCGAACCCGACCACCGAGTACACCGACGCTCACCTCACCGGTCTCGAGGCCCTCGTACGACAGCGCCGCCGCGGCCGCGGCCACCGTGCCAGTGCCACACGAGCGCGTCTCGCCGACGCCACGCTCGAACACCCGCATCTCGACGCCGCCGTCGTCCAGCCTGGTCAGCAGCTCCACGTTTGCACCGCGGGGAAAGAACTCGGTGTCCAGCGTCGGCGGTGCGGACAGGTCGAGCGCGCCGAGAGCCGCACGGGTGAGCGTGCCGTCGACGCAGGCCAGATGCGGGTTGCCGACGTCTATCCCGACGCCCTCGTACGAGCCACCCGCAATGGTCACCGAGCTCGAGCCCATCAACGTGACATCACCCATCGCAACGGTGACGTCGGCGTCGGTGTCGTCGAACGAGTGCACCGTCACCGCGCGCGCACCGGCCCGCGAACCCACCACGAACTGATCGCGATGTTCGAGGTCGCGCACGCGCAGATAGTGGGCGAACACGCGAACGCCGTTGCCGCACATCTCGGCTATCGTGCCGTCGCCGTTGCGATAGTCCATGAACCAGTCCTCGGGCTCGACACCCGACGGCAGTCGATCGAGCACGCCTGCATCTCGGAGCACACCGGCTCGGGCGACGCGCAGAATGCCGTCGGCACCGATGCCCTGGCGTCGATCGCACAACACCGCAACTGCCGACCTGGTGAGTTCGAGCTCGGCTGACGGATCCGGCAGTACGACGAAATCGTTCTGCGTTCCGTGGCCTTTGGCGAATTCCATGGCCCCCAGTCTACGGGGGGTCGATGACACCCAGGGCGTCCGAGGTCAACGTGGACGACGCGCCGTCGAGCCAGCACACCCGGTCGTCTCGGCGGAACCAGGAACGCTGCCGTCGCACGTAACGCCTGGTACCGATGAACGTGCGCTCGCGGGCGTGCTCGATGTCGTATTCCCCCGCCAGTACCTCGAGAGCCTGCGCGTACCCGATCGCCCGCGACGCCGTGACCCCTTCACGCAATCCGAGCCCGAGCAGGCTCTCCACCTCGTCGAGCAGTCCGGTGTCGAACATCAGCCGGGTGCGGGTATCGATTCGCGCGTCCAGCTCAGCAGTGTCGCGATCGACTCCCAATATGATTGTGCCCCAACGTGGTTCACCGATCTTAGGTGCCGATGCCGCGAACGGTTGCCCGGTCAGCTCCACCACCTCCAGCGCACGGACCATGCGACGACCGTCGGTGGGCAGAATGGACGCGGCGGCCTCGGGATCGGCCGCCGTCAACGCGCGATGGATCTCGTCGACCCCGTCGCGGTCGAGCACGTCTTCCCATTTCGCGCGGACGACCGGATCCGTGGCCGGAAAAGCCCACTCGTCGAGCAGTGACTGCACGTACATCATCGATCCCCCGACGATGATCGGTCGCCGACCTCTGGATCGGATGTCGTCGACGTCCGAGACGGCAGCGCCCTGGTAGCGCGCAACGGTCGCGATATCGGTGACCTCGAGCACATCCAACTGGTGGTGCGGTATGCCGCGACGGTCTGCCGCCGGCAGTTTCGCGGTCCCGATGTCCATCCCCCGGTACTGCTGCATCGCGTCGATGTTGACGATCTCGCCGCCGAGCGTCTCGGCCAGATCGAGAGCCAGATCGGACTTGCCCGTGGCCGTCGGCCCGATCACTGCGATCGGGGTCGTCGCCGGGTCGTGCGAGTCGGGTTCGTCAGGCACGGGACCACGTTCCGACGTAGTACCCGACGCCGAAGGGAGCCAGGCGGTACAGCTCGGTAGCCGTGATGGCGTCCGAGCCGACCGCGGCCGCCAGTACCTGCCATGCCGCCCGTCCGGTTACGCCGACTGCCGCGCACAAGTCCTCATCGAGCTGCGCCAGCGCATCGACATCGGCCGCGGCGAGGGCATCGTCGATCCTCCGCTGAATCGCTTCGGCCCGCTCGTCGAACGAGCCCGGTGCCTTCGCAGTCAGCGTGTTCGCGCCGTCTGCCAGCACCAGAATGCCCCAGCTCTCGGATGACGCGTCGAGTTCGCGCCGCAGCTCCGCGCCGAGTGTCGCGCACCACTGGGCACTCGCATCTGCGGGGACCGTCCGGACCTCGACCGCAGAGTCTGGATCACTCGCTCCGCGCAACCAACCGGCGATCAGGACGGTCAACGGCAGTTCTGGGTCCGGCAGAGTCGACAACGGTCGATCGGACAGTCGCACCACGACGTCGACGCCGAAGCCGCGAAACGTACCGACTGTGGTCGCGTCGTACGTTCCTTCGGTGTGATCGACACCGATCGCGATCCACCGGTCGACTTTCGACGTCAGCTGCGTCACCGCCTCGACCGCGGCGGCACGAAGATCGGCCGTCTCGGCCGCACTGGAGCCCGTCAGTTCGGGGACGAGCAACGGTGGGGAGGGCACCAGGGCCGCGGCACGAAACACGAACACCACGCTAGTCGGTGGCGCGACTTGGCCCGACGAGTCCACCTCGAGTCGTCTGAGCTGTTTCAATGGTCCGATCGGTCGTCACCTAGTTCAATGGTGTCCAGATCGCGAGTGAAGGCAGCCGTGACGCGCGGCAGAGATGAGGAACAATGACCGACCCGAACGCCGGCACGCCCACCGAGGCCACATCCTCGGATGTACCTGCCCCTACCCCCGGTGCCGCCCAGCCCGGCACCTCGACCCCCGGCGAATCCGAGCCAGGCAACGCACCGAAGCCCGGCAGCGGCCCCAAGCCAGGCGGGGGACCCAAGCCCGGTGGTGGACCCAAGCCCGGCGGCCCAGGTGCTGGTTCTCCTCGTCCCGGCGGTTCGGCCGGAGCCAAGCCCCACCCGACCTCCTCGCACGTCACCACTGTGGTTCCGACGGTTGCCCCGGCAAGCGATCCCAGTAAATTCGGCAGAGTCGACAACGACGGCGCTGCGTGGGTGACCACCGCTGACGGCGAGCGGCAGATCGGGTCCTGGCAGGCCGGCGACGCAGCCGAGGGCCTCGCGCATTTCGGTCGGCGCTACGACGACCTGGCCACGGAGGTCGGTCTGCTCGAGGCTCGATTGACTTCGGGCACCGGCGATGCCAAGAAGACCAAGGCCGCAGCCTCCTCGTTGCTGGAGAGTCTGCCGACCGCAGCGGTCATCGGCGATCTCGACCTGCTCGCCCGACGACTCGACGCCGTCATCGAGCACTCCGACGCCGCAGCGGCCGTGGCCAAGCACGAGAAAGAACTCGAACGAGCCGAGCACACTGCTCGCAAGGAGGCTCTCGCGGTCGAGGCCGAGCAGATCGGCGGCGAATCGACACAATGGAAGCAGGCCGGAGATCGGCTACGCGAAATTCTCGACGAGTGGAAGACGATCCGCGGGGTCGACCGCAAGATCGACGACGCCTTGTGGAAGCGCTACTCCAAGGCCCGGGAGAACTTCAACCGCCGCCGCGGCGCGCACTTCGCCGATCTCGATCGCGAGCGAGGGGCAGCGAAAGTCCGTAAGGAAGAGTTGGTCGAGCGCGCTACAGCGTTGTCCTCGTCTACGGACTGGGGTCCCACCGCGGCCGCATTCCGCGATCTCCTGGTGGAGTGGAAGGCGTCCGGGCGGGCTCCACGCGACGCCGACGACGCCCTGTGGAAGAACTTCAAAGCTGCCCAGGACGTCTTCTTCGCGGCCCGAAACGCCGCGGCCTCCGAGCGGGACGCCGAGTTCGATGCCAACGCCGAGGCCAAGGAAGCCCTGTTGGCCAGAACCCACATCGATCCGAGCAAGGATCTCGACGCCGCCCGCTCGGCCCTGCGGGATCTGCAGGACAAGTGGGATGCCATCGGCAAGGTTCCGCGTGAAAAAATGCAGGAGCTCGAAGGCAAACTACGCGCGATCGAGAAGTCCGTGCACGACGCGGTGGAGTCGCAGTGGCGTCGTTCCGACCCCGAGGCTGTCGCCCGCGCTGCTCAGTTCCGCGAACGGGTAGCCCAGTTCGAGGATCAGGCGGCGAAGGCGACGGCAGCAGGAAAGACGAAGGACGCCGAGCGTGCGCTGGCCCAGGCACAGCAGTGGCGTGAGTGGGCCGACGCGGCCGAGAGCGCCGTCGACGAGTTGTGACTCGACACGTCGAGCCGTTCCGCCGCCTCCTCTTCGGGACCGGGGAGGCGGCCGGTTCGGTCTACGGGGCCGAGTGGCCGTCCCACAGTCGCAGCTTCTGTTCGCCCGACGCGGCCGCGATGCGTCGCTGTTCCTGAGCCGCGAGTTGCGAATTCGTCTTGTTCCACACGGCTTTGAGCCAGTGGAACGTCAGCGCGATCACAGCAATCCAGGCAATGATCAGACCGAGTCCTGGTCCGCTGCCCTGCAGGTTGTCCGGCACGGTCTGCCGCGACCAGATCGAGAGCATCCCGAACACCGACGACACCGCGCAGCCGGCAAGCGCCGCCCAGGCCAACGCCCACATGCGGGTCACCAGCGCGAGTACGGACATGACCACACCGAACGTCAGTACCAGCACGACGAAGATGCGCGACGGCAGCGCGATCGATTCTGCTACTGCCGCGTCGCTACCCGAGAGCACATCGAATCCGCTGGCAGATCCGGTGTGCGGCAACGCGAACGTGACCAGTAGGACCAGCACCAGCCCGGCCACGACCATGGCCCGCGCGCCAGGGTCCAACTCGGTCATCACCGCTCTCTCGGTTCGTTCGAGTTCCTCTGCGGATCGAGAAGGTACGACGCGGTCGGGTCCGTCTGTCTCGGTCATACGGTGCATCCTGTCTGAACCGGAAGCGGCGCCGGTGCGCCGATCGAGGGTAGTCCGAGGCCGACACCGATCGGTGCCGTCTTCGGCATGACGCCGCGTTCGTGCGCGTCGCCTGCGGCCGTGCGGCGGTGCGTGAGCACTCCCGCATCGGCGATGAGGTGGTACGGAGCGGCCGCGGTGAGGGTGGTCGTCACGACGTCGCCCGGGCGAATCTTGCTCGCTCTCTCGGCGTCGACGGCAAAGTGCACGAGTCGACCGTCTCGTGCTCGACCGCTCATCCGATGCGTAGCGGCATTCTTGCGACCTTCACCGGTGGCGACGAGCAGTTCGACCTCGGTTCCGATGAGCGCCTGGTTGGCGGCGAGAACGATCTCTTCCTGCAACGCGATCAACCGCAGATACCGTTCTTGCACAACCTCTTTGGGTACCTGATCGGGCATGTCGGCGGCCGGGGTACCGGGACGCTTCGAGTACTGAAAGGTGTAGGCGTTGGCGAACTTCGCGCGTCGCACCACGTCCAGGGTCTGCTCGAAATCCTCTTCGGTCTCGCCCGGGAAGCCGACGATGATGTCGGTGGTGATCGCTGCGTGCGGCATGGCCGCACGCACCTTGTCGATGATGCCCATGAACTTCGTCTGCCGATAGGACCTGCGCATCGCCTTGAGGATTCGATCCGATCCGGACTGCAGCGGCATGTGCAGAGTGGGACAGATGTTCGGGGTCGACGCCATCGCCTCGATCACGTCATCGGTGA
>NZ_JASHKQ010000030.1 GCF_030056795.1 Rhodococcus sp. IEGM 1381
CGACGGTGAACGTCTCGCTCTCGCCGGACTTGTTGTGCTTGATCTCGACGGTGACCTTGGAGCCGTCGTCGTCGATGCTCTGCACACCGGCAGCGGTGATGATCTTGACGCCGAGCTTCTTGTACTGCTTCTCGATTTCCTTCGAGATGTCCTTGTCCTCGTTGGGAAGCGCGCGATCGAGGTACTCGACGACGGTGACGTCGACCCCGTAATTCTTGAGGATGTAGCCGAACTCCATGCCGATCGCGCCCGCGCCGACGATGAGAATGGAGCCCGGGAGCTCCTTGGTCATGATCTGCTCTTCGTACGTGACGACGTTCTTGCTCAGCTCGGTGCCGGGCAGCAGCTTGGTGGTGCTACCGGTCGAGATGATCGCGTTGTCGAACGTGATCGTCTCGGTGCCGCCCTTGGTCAGCTCGACCTCGATGGTGTTGGCGTCGGTGAACGTGCCCTTGCCGTCGTACTCGGGGATCTTGTTCTTCTTCATCAGGAAGTGAATGCCCTTGACGCGGCCGTCGGCAACCTTGCGGCTGCGGTCGAACGCCGCGCCGAAGTCGAAGGACGCTTCACCCGAAATACCGAACAGCTTGGCCTCTTTGGTGAAGAGATGCGCCAACTCGGCGTTACGGAGAAGGGCCTTGGAGGGGATGCAGCCGACGTTCAGGCACACACCGCCCCAGTACTTCTTCTCGATGATGGCAGTGCTGAGTCCGAGTTGTGCCGCGCGGATAGCAGCGACGTACCCACCGGGACCGGCTCCGAGGACAACGACGTCATAGTGTGAGGTCACGAGACCTCAGCGTAGTCGTGCTCTGCCGTACTGTCTCGACCTGGTCTTCGTTACCCGTCGGTAGCCTTCCGATCGCCGGCCGACCCGAGGACGCGTCTGCTGCTAGAACTGTGGAATGGCAATTTCGGACGACCCGTACCTCTGGCTCGAAGACGTCACCGGCGACGCTGCGCTCGCGTGGGTGCGCGAGAAGAACGAGGTGACGGTCGAGGCGCTGAGCGGCACGGCCTTCGAGGCCACCGAGGCGAGCATTCGAGAGATTCTCGACACGGACGCCCGTATTCCGTACGCCCGCCGCCGCGGGCAGTTTCTGTACAACTTCTGGCGCGACGGCGAACACGTCCGCGGTCTCTGGCGTCGAACCACGATGGACGAGTACCGAACCGAGAATCCGGTGTGGGACGTTCTGCTCGACTTGGACGCGCTGGCCGAGAGCGAGGGCGAGAACTGGGTCTGGGGCGGCGCCCAGGTGCTGCGGCCCGATCAGAGGCTGGCGCTGGTCACTCTCTCCCGCGGCGGAGCCGACGCGACGGTGGTGCGCGAGTTCGATCTCGACTCCCGCACGTTCCGCGCCCCGGAGGACGGCGGATTCGCGCTACCCGAGGCCAAGACCGACATCGGCTGGATCGATGCCGACACCGTCTTCGTCGGAACCGATTTCGGGGACGGTTCACTGACCGAGTCGGGCTACCCGCGGATCACCAAGCGGTGGCGGCGCGGCACTCCCCTCGTCGAGGCCGAGACCGTCTTCGAAGGCGCGCCGCAGGACATCTCGATCTCCGCCTGGCACGATCGCACCCCGGGCTTCGAGCGCGACTTCGTCCAGCGGGCCACCGACTTCTACAACTCCGAGACCTACGTACTCGATGGATCTGCGTTGACCCGAATCCTGACTCCGACCGATGCGTCGACCTCGGTGCACGAGAACTGGTTGCTGGTCCGCACCATGACGCCGTGGACTGTCGGCGACACCACCTACCCGGCCGGCGCACTGCTCGCTGCAGATTTCGACGAGTTCATTTCCAGCACAGCATCTTTGACGGTTCTGTTCGCCCCAGACGAGCATACTTCGCTACATCAGTACGCCTGGACCGAGAACTACCTGCTGTTGGTGACGCTGCAGGACGTACGAACTCAGTTGCACGTCCTGAAACCAGGTGCGAAGGAGTGGGACGCCGCCACGATCGACGGGTTGTCGGACCTGACGTCCACCGAGATCATCGGCACCGACGCCGAGGAGAACGGTGACGAGTTCTTCCTCTCCTCCTCCGGCTACCTCACTCCGGCGACACTGCTGGTGGGCACGGTGGGCGGCGAGCTGGACGTCCTCAAGCAGGCCCCGGCGTTCTTCGACGCCGAAGGCATGACGGTGGAGCAGTTCTTCGCCCGCTCGGACGACGGAACACAGATCCCCTACTTCGTCGTCCGCCGCCTCGACGCCGGTCCCGGTCCCACGCTGCTGTACGGCTACGGCGGCTTCGAGATCTCGATGACCCCCGGCTACAGCGGCGCGACCGGACGCGCGTGGCTCGAACGTGGTGGCACCTACGTCGTGGCCAACATCCGCGGCGGCGGCGAGTACGGGCCGTCCTGGCACACCCAGGTACTACGCGCCGGACGCCATCTGGTGCACGAGGACTTCGCCGCTGTCGCACGCGATCTCGTCACTCGAGGCATCACCACCACCGAACAGTTGGCCGCGCAGGGCGGTAGCAACGGCGGCCTGTTGATGGGCATCATGGTGACGAAGTACCCGGAACTGTTCGGCGCGTTGGTATGCCAGGTCCCACTACTGGACATGAAGCGATACCACCTGCTGCTCGCGGGCGCGTCCTGGGTGGCCGAGTACGGCGATCCCGACGACCCGACCGAGTGGGAGTTCATCTCGCAGTACTCGCCGTACCAGAACGTGGTTACCGCGTCGGAGCGCCGGTACCCACCGATCCTGATCGCGACGTCGACGCGGGACGACCGCGTCCACCCCGGACATGCCCGCAAGATGGCCGCATCACTGGCCGAACTCGGCCACGACGTGAGCTACTACGAGAACATCGAAGGTGGACACGGCGGGGCGTCGGACAATGCGCAGTTGGCGTTCAAGACGGCGTTGACCTACGAGTTTCTGTGGCGGCACCTCGGGCGTCGTTGATGTCAGCCCGCGAGAGCCCGCTCGAATATCGGCCAGGAGTTGTGGAGGTCGTCCTGCCAATAACCCCACGAGTGGGTCCCTCGGTCTCGTAGCTCGAAATGGGCTGGTATGTCCAGCTTTTCGAGTACGCTCTTCAGTCGCCTGGTGCAGTCGCCGGTGGCGACCTCGATCGCGCCGCCCACCACCATCTGGTTGAGCAACACGAAGCCAGGTCCGTTGGGATTGGTCCCATCCAGAGTGTCCGATGCACCCGCCTTACCGCTGCCATTGGAGATGTACAGCGCGGTTCCACGCAGCTTCTCGGCGTTGAGGACTGCGTCGTTGCGAATCCAGTCGGGATCGCCGTCCGGGCCCCACATGTTGGTCACGTCGGTTCCGAGAGCCAACGATGCGACGGTCTTGACGTAGGCACGGCCCAGTGGGTCGGTGGTCGAGGCGCAGCCACTGTAGGAACCGACCGCGCGGAACAGCCCCGGATTGTGGGCTGCCAAATTGAGCACCGACGTTGCAGCCATCGATATTCCGGCAATGACGTTGCGCCCGTTCGTCTTCAAAAGCTCGTCGAGGAGGGGCGGTAGTTCGCGCGTCAGGAAGGTTTCCCACTTGTTCCGGCCGAGGACGGGATCGTCGTGCTGCCAGTCCGTGTAGTAGGAGTAGGCCCCACCCACCGGCGTCACCACGTTGACGTTCTTGTCGGCGAAGAACGAGACGACGTCGGTCTGGGTGTACCAATCCATTCCGTCGATTCCGCCGCCCGCGCCGTTGAGCAGGTACAGCGTGGGGCTCGGAGCCGTCCGGTCGGGTGAGCGCAGGATCTTGAGCGGAATCGTTCGATCCATCGCCGCCGAGTGGACGAACGCCGTCATCGCCACGTCGTCGGCTTCCTCCGTGCGCACCACGTATGACGTCGAGGCGTGATCCACGTTCGGCGCGGCAACAGCCGTCCCCTGTGACGCCATCGCGACGATGCACGCGACGACGAGCAAACCCTTACCGATCCGTCGAGCGGAAGCCCCCAGGCCGTTCATGCACGTGCTCGCTATCTTCGGCAGAACAAAAGTTGAGTCAAAGGTGTTTTACACCAAAACCGGGGATTGGTTGGAACGTATCTTAGAAATTAATCCAAACGACCGAGGCGGTCGCCGCCGAGTGTTCTCAGCGGTGCATCCATCGGGCCACCAGATCGGCCACCGCCGTGGGCTTACGAATCCAGCCGTTGTGGCCCAGTGGCTCGTCGATGTGTTCGGTGGTGATCTCGGCGTTCGCGAGCTTGGCCGTCAGATTCTCCATCGAGCCGCGCGGTGCGAGGTCGTCACCTTCGATGGTCACCGCGAGCACCGGAAGTGTCAGACGGCCCATGCGTTCCTCGTAGTCCATGTCCGCCCCCGCCGGCTCGATCGATCCGGTGCGCGCGAATCGGGACCAATCATCGATGAGAACACGCGATTGACGACCGAAGCCGCCGATACCGATTCGGTCCCCCGGCCAGAATCCAGCGATGCTGCTGGTGATCGCCATTGCGGCCGCGCCCACGTACAGCGGGACGCCGCGGGTCGTACCGAAGCCACGGTGATACGGCGACCCGGACGCCACCAGAATCAATCCACCGAGCCTGCCCCGGATGCGGGCGGCGTACATCGACCCGAGCTGCCCACCCATGCTGTGACCGAGAAGGTAGGGCGTCGCCTCCGGGAACTGCTCCCGAACCACCTCGAAGATCGCCGGAAAATCGACCGACACCAATTCCTGATAGCCGTACCGACTCGCCGAACTCGGTCTTGGGACACTGTCGCCCTGCCCGCGTAGGTCGCCGATCGCGGCGTGAAAACCGCGTGCCACGAGCGCTTCTGCGAACAGCCGGTAGTAACCACCAGGAATGCCCAGCCCAGGAAGTATCACGATGACGGGCGCATCGTCTCGGCCTTCACCGGGAAAGAGCGACACCGGCACCGTCGAACCGTCGGGCATCTGAATGGGGACCGTCTGCATCGGGCAACCATATGCGGACGGTGCTACTGATACCCGAGATAATCATGCGAAAACGGCCCGTGACG
>NZ_JASHKQ010000015.1 GCF_030056795.1 Rhodococcus sp. IEGM 1381
ATAGCCCAATTGGCAGAGGCAGCGGACTTAAAATCCGCACAGTGTCGGTTCGAGTCCGACTGGGGGCACCATATCTCCCGTGTTCACAGCGCTTCGGTCCTGGTTCGAACACGCACTTCGGTGTCGCAGAACGTCACAACTCAAATTAACTGCTCTGGATCGGCGCTCGAACACGCCAACGAATCCACGTGGACTTGCCCGGACCAACCGCCCACTGGGGGTTGTCCGAGCGAGCGTAGAACATTGCTGATGGAGAAATCCGCAGGACAGAAGAGACGGCGCTACTCGAAGCTGCTTGCGGCTTCCATCAAGGCTTCTTCCTTTGAGTGTGCCTAGACGCCTCCAACAACACGTTCATCCGCGGCGTATGGCCCTACTACTTCGTTGACCTCTTTGTCGTCGTGGTGCTTTTCTTCGTTCCAGTGCTTGTGACCTGGCTGCCAGACGCAGCCAGCTAGGAGGATGTTGTGGCTTCAATAAGAAAAGCCCTCAGGGCAATGACATGGGCGCACGTCTTTGTCAACGTTGGCGTTACCGTCGCTGTCACGATCCCTTTGCTCCTGGACATTGCCGCCCGCAATATAGTTGGGCAAGCGTTGCCATCATCCTACGACTTCACCGAGATGGTAATGCTGCTAATTACTGCCACCGGCCTGATCTGGCTCGACGCAGAGCGCGACAACATCGGATTTTCCATCGTCGTGGATCGTCTTAGCCAGAGGGGGCAGATGAGGACGGAAATGCTGTGGAGGGTCGCGTTAATCCCTTTATTCGCGTTTATGGCCTTCTCTGGCTTCGAAAGGATGCTCTCTTCTTTTGCAGCTAACGAGTCGCGTATGGGTATTCTCGGCTGGCCGGCCCGCTTGCTTGTCGTGCTGCCGCCGATGACGATGGTGACTATCGATACAGGGCGTAGCGCCGACTACATCGTCGATGTGGTCACGGCGATGCTCGACAGCCGGCCAGTTGCAGCTTCGGGTCCGCTCGTGGTGGGCATGATCGAACTAGAGTCTGTGTGAGCGACTGGATTCGACCATCACGCGCACTGCCCGGACGTCAAGACGGAGGAAAGTTCCCGCGCATATCTCGAGACCGGGGAGATCCAGAACTGTGCCCCGCCTCCTGACGACGCGCAGCAAACGTCGACTTGTCGTGATTGAGACTGGTTGGCACAGGGTTAGCGGCAGCGCAGTTTGTCCGACATCGAAGGTGAATCGTCTGTACCGAACATGTTTCGCACCGACAGAGCCTAGGTTTGGCCGAGCAGGAGGTAGCGAAAAACGCAGCGCGCAGAACTGCAGTGCGTCGTTCGCTTGACGCGAAATGGCAGCCTCGGGAACGATGCTGGTCGACGTTCTGCGCGCTCAATCAGAAGATTGTGTCGGCGAATGCGGGTTCGATGCCGCCGGGAATCGCTTCGAGCAATAGTCGTTCGGCGACCAGTATCGAAGGGCTGAGCCGTCGCGAAACCGAACAGATTGGTCACCTCATCGGGGCGGTTGGCGAAAGGCACGCACTCAACTGTCCGATGTCGCTCAGATTCCGACAATCCTCTTGAATGAGCGGTCGGTTCTACGTTGTACTCGTTTCTCCGCCCAGTAGGCGGGGTCGTGCGGTATCTCCGAGGCGACCGTGGCTGCGAGACCTTCCGCCAAGAACCAGAATGCTTCCTGCGGCCACTCCCGCCATGTCTTATAGCTGAGTTGCGGGTTCACAGGACACCGTGGGATCTGGCGTCGCCGATCGTGCCGTTTACCGGCGTTGTCCGAAGGCACCGCGGCGGTCGGAGATAAGCGAGGATTGTCATTGACGAGTAGGCGACTGCGTAATCACGGCTTCCGCCGATGCATTCGAAGATCAGCCTTCCCCTCCCGTCTTCGGGACGGGGTTGAGCGAGAGCATGATTGGGGTCGAGTCGCAAGGCGAAGTCGCTTTCCTCGGCGTGATTGTCGTCATTCTTGAGGCACCGCCGGTGTCCCACTTCGGGGACAGCTAACGAGTGACTACGACCTCATGACCCGCAACATCTCGGGTGCATTTTCGGTCGGAGAATCTCACATGCCACCGTCTACAAGGATGGCATGGTGGCAGTGTCGGGAGTGTGGATTTTCACACGCATCCGGCCGAGCGCGAGCATCATCAGCAGGCCCGCAAACACCGGGATGCACGCAAGCAACACAATTGTGCTGGTTCCAGTTCCGAGTCCGATGAGCGCTCCGCCCAGAATCGGTCCGACGACCGATCCGAGGCGACCCATCGACGTCGACCAACCGAGCCCGGTCACAGCGGTACGTTGGGGGTAGATGGACAGCGCCACCGCGGCTTGTCCGATCATTCCGGCTTGCAGTCCGAGGCCGACGCCGCCGAAGACGATGAGAAGCAGCGCTTTGTCTGGTCCGAGGAACGCAGAGATCATCAGAAACACGATGGCGGCGACCGTGGTGCACGCAATCACCGTGGTCAATCTGTACTTCAGAACTCCGACGATGAGGATTCCGGCGCCGATGATGCTGCCCACGCCGAGTGCTGCCGAGCCGAGCGGCGCCAGTCCTGTGCTGAACCCGTAGCTGGTGAGGAGCGTCGGGAGCCACGAGGAGAAAATGAAGAACACCGAGAAGACGAGGAACGCGAAGCCCCACAGAAGCAATGTGCGAGAGCGCACGGCGGGGTCGAACAGCCGAGCAACCGAGGCGCTGTGCTTGGCCTCTGCGGCTGCAACGTGTCCGATCACCGCTCGCTCGTCGGGCAATGCGAACCAGAGGAACGGCAGTAGCACTGCGGAAGCGACTGCACCCGCGATGAAAACTGACGGCCACCCGAAGTTCGACACCAACTGACTACCGGCGATACCGGCGATGAGAGACCCGAGCGAGATCCCCATGCTGACGAAGACAGCGATGGACTGGCGTAGCCGGGCCGGGTTGAGGGCTGCCGCCTGGGCCACCGCCGCGGGCACTACGGCACCGAGGCCGAGGCCAGTGATGAACCGCAACGCGGTGAGCTCGACGATCGACCCCGCCCATGCGGTGAGCAGTGAACCGATCGTGAATACGGCTACCGCGACCAGGATGACGTTGCGACAGCCGTAGCGGGCGGTGAGGCGCCCGACGGCGATGTAGCCGATCGCCGCACCGACGCTGGTCAACGCCAGCGCGGGGGTGAAATGCGACGGTGCCTCGCCCCAGTCTCTGGAGAGGGCGGGCACCGAGAGCCCGAGCGCGATGGTGTCGTAGCCGTCGAGCACGACGGCAGCGAAAACCAGAACGAGGTAGGGCCAATTGATCAGGGTGATCTCCGACGCGGTGGTGCGTGTGTAGGTCGGCTCGCTCAAGATGGCGTCCTTGGGGTCGGTCGGCGACGATCGTCCGAATGGTTGTTGTGCGCCCGGCCAGCGGGCGTTCGAGGATGAAGCCTCGACCTTCGACCTCGACGGTGAGGCCCGGCTCGACGTGTTGATTGTCGGGCCAACGCGAAAAAGTGTAGACAGTACACAGTGTAGGGATGGATCATGGATAGCGCAGCGCAAACCGACTTTGCGGTCGCAGCGGGTATCACAGTTGCGGGTGCGACTGCCGGCCCGCGTTCCGCCGATGACGACTCGCTCCGAACGCGATGCCACTGCTGCGAAGCACGGCGCTGTTTTACTCGACTTCTGACGCAGTGCAGTCGTCTTCCTGGACTGACAGTCGCCGTTCACTGACGCGAAGACGCATTGTCGTGTTCAACGACCTGCTGGAACGCCGGGGTCGCGTCAGGAACTCCGATCAGGGAGAAACGTTGCGACCGAGGCGATGCTCGATCGATTCGTCTCCGCGAGGATTGCGTCGTTTCCGTCACGATGGTTTTGTCGGTACGCGAGATCGACGCCCTTGTCGAGCATCCCGATGAAGAACGTGGCCATCACGTCGAGGGATACGTCCGGCGCATCGGGTCGGAGTTCGATGATCGTCGACGCCAGATAGTAGGCCAGTTCGTTGTCGTGGATTCGGTTCGCCTGAATCATGCGACCGGAGAACTCGGGCGATAACCAGACCTGCCTGAACCAGGTCAGTTCCCCGAAGAATGCGATGTGGGCATCGATACTTCGTCCGCGAGAACGGCACCGCACCGGACAGCCCGACCCGCATCGATGTTCTCGGTCTCACTCCCACGACGGCTGTGGTCAAGGTCGATATGGAGAACGACGCCATCGGCGCCGACTACATCGATTTCCACACCCTCCTCGAGCAGGACGGACGGTGGCAGATCATCGCGAAGGTTTACCACCAGTACGCACGCTGACGACGCCCACCATCCCGGATCGGGAGAGAACATGAACCACCTCGAAGGCAGAGTTGTCGTCATCACGGCACCTCGTCCGGGATCGGCGGTGCGACTGCACGCGCATTGGCAGAGCTGGTCGCATGCATCGTCGCCGGCGACCGTGATCAAGATGGCCTCGACGAGCTGGTGTCCGACATCGAGTCGGCCGGCGGACGTGCGGTCGCGTCGACCTTCGATGTCACCGAACCCGGCTCGATCGCCTCCGCCGACGCCGTGTTCATCGGTCGGGCCATGCTCCGAGACTCGTCCTGGGCGAACAACGTGGCCGCAGAACTGGGCGCAGGCCCGCGTTTCATCGAGCAGTACGCCTACGCACTCCAGGAAGAGGACCACCATGAACACCTTCGTCATCGGCGCAAGAAGACCGCCGATGTCCATCTCGCGCGCACCGATCTGGACTGGGTCGTCGTCCGCCCGGCATCCTGACCGATGAACCGGGGGACGGTCTGGTCACCGCCGGGCCGGCGATCGAGCACGGGGATGTTCGAAGCGACAACGTCGCCGCTTCATCGCTGGAGTACTGGCCGAACCTGCTCTGAACCGCTCGATAGTCGAGCTCACCGACGGCAACACGACTGTGCACGAAGCCGTCGTCGGCCTGATCGCTCCGTTGTACGGCACGCTCGGTAGGCGACGATCACCATGCGCTCCGCTCCGTGCGGGCTCGCGATTCTTGGATCCGCGGGTGTTCCCTGATCCCGCTGAAGCTGCAACACCTCCGGGAGCAGGCAGTGTCAGCGGGAACGACTACCTTCCGATCGCGTCGGTCTACGGGATCGGCCGGACACAGATGTGAGTGCCGGTGGCGTCCCGCCTATCGGCTCGCGTCGACACAGTGGCCGCCGATCCTCCCGGGTGCGGATGGCGACGCCACTCGGACGGCGGAACGATCATGTATTCGGACCTAGGGTCTCACTGAAGACCGCGGTATGCGACGCACGGAACGCGGCGGAAGCGGCGCCATTTCCCGGAGTGTTCTGTAAGGTACTTCTGTATACTGTAGACATTTGAATGGAGTCATAGTGGCATCAGCTGAGAACACGCGTTACGGGTCGGATTTGATCGTCGACTTGTTGATGGAGTCGGGTATCGAGCATGTCGCGTTCAATCCGGGGGCGAGTTTCCGGGGGATTCACGATTCGTTGGTGCACACTCCGAATGCGCCGGAGATTTCGTTGTGTATGCACGAGATGGTGGCTGTCAGTATGGCGCAGGGGTATTCGAAGGCTGCGGGTAAGCCGATGGCGGCGATGTTGCACAATGTGGTCGGGTTGCAGAATGCGAGTATGGCGATCTACAACGCGTGGTGTGATCGTGCTCCGATGTTGTTGATCGGTGGGACGGGGCCGAAGTCGAAGGCTCGGCGTCGGCCGTGGATCGATTGGATTCATACGGCGTCGGTGCAGGCGAACATCGTGCGTGACTTTCTGGTGTGGGACGACGAGCCGCACGATGTGTACAGCATCGAGGAGTCGATGGCGCGTGCTCGGTCGGCGGCGACCAGTGCCCCCGGGGGGCCTGTCTATCTGTGCTATGACTTCGATCTTCAGGAAGATCCGTTGCCGGCTGATTTCGTCGCGGGTGGGATCGGCCGATTCCCGGTGCCGAGTGATCCGGCGCCAAGTGTTGCCGATACCGCGTGGCTCGTCGATGTGCTGCGCCGCGCGGTGCGCCCTGTCGTGTTGGCGGGGTACGCCGGCGAGACGCCTGAAGCATTCGGTGACCTGGTCGCGTTGGCGGAAGCCCTGGGCGCTCCCGTCATCGATACCGGTGTGCGCCACGCCTTTCCCACGACGCACCCGCTCGCCGGCATGCACGTCGAGGGTCTTCTCGGCGAGGCGGATGTTGTTCTGGCGCTCGATGTCGAGGACATTCACACTCCGTTGCGTGAGCGGCGCGGTGATCGTGGTTTGACGCTGTTGAATGTGTCCTTGTCGAGTCTGAAGTTGCGGTCGTGGGCGCACGACTACCAGGAGATGGTGCCCGGGGATCGTCACGTGACGGCGTCCTCGTCAGCGGCGGTGTCGGCGATTCTGTCGCGTCTGCGGGCGGAGCCGCTCGATGTGGACCTCGTTGCCCGTCGCACGTCGGAGATCGGTGAGCGTGTTCGTGCGGCGCGTGCGCGGTGGTGGGCGTCGGGTGCGCAGGCGACGGCGGACGGGTCGGTTCCGTTGGAGCGGTTGCAGGTGGAGTTGGCGCGGGCGTTGGACGGTACGGATTATGTGTTGGGGGGCGGGACGAACAGTCACCTCGAGCATCGGTATCTGGCGTTGGATCGGCCGAGGCAGTACGCGGGGTGGGGTGCCGGTGGCGGTTTGGGTTATGGCGTCAGCGGTGCGCTGGGGGTGGCGTTGGCTCAGCAGCCGGGGACCATCACGGTCGATGTTCAGAATGACGGTGACCTGTTGTTTCTGCCGTCGGCGTTGTGGACTGCTGCGCACAAGTCTCTTCCGGTGTTGATCGTGGTGAACAACAACCGTCAGTACGGGAACACTGTGGGGCATTCCATCGAGATCGGGCGTGCGCGCGGGCATCGTGAGGATCGCCGGTATGTCGGTGCGGGTTTGTCGGATCCGCCGGTCGATCTGGCGGGGATGGCGCGGTCGTTCGGTATCTGGGGGTCGGGGCCCATCTCGGACCCCGACGTGTTGGCCGAGCAACTCTCCGAGGCTGTCGCCGTGGTGCGGTCCGGTCGTCCTGCCCTCCTCGACGTCCTCACACCCGGCCTCTAGACACATGCGAACGGATCCGTCGTGACGACGAATGACAGGCCCGACCGCGCGATTGCGTCTGTCGTGGGCGGGGCGACCCGGTGTCGGCCTGCGAGCATCAGTTCGGTCGACCTACTGTGACATGGCTGGGCGGCGAAGTCGCACTGGTGACAGGTGGGGGATCGGGAATCGGACGGGCGGTCGTCGACCGGTATGTCGCAGAAGGCGCTCGTGTGGTGGTCACCGACATCGATTCCGAGCGGCTTGACGAGGTCCGTGACATCCACGGCGACACAGTGGCGACGATCGTCGCTGACGTCCGTTCCTACGACGACTGCGTCGCCGCGGTCGACCTCGCTGTCGACCGTTTCGGGAAGCTGGATGTGCTGGTGGCCAACGCGGGACTCGGCGACCGTTTCGCCGAACTCGTCGACCTCGAACCCTCCGCGATCGACACTGCCTTCCGGCAAGTGTTCGACATCAACGTCAAGGGCGTCATCGTCAGTGTGAAGGCGGCACTGGCACAGCTCGTGAGGACGCACGGATCCGTGGTCGTGACATTGTCGAATTCGTCGTTCTACCCCGACGGTGGTGGAGTGATCTACGTGGCCAGCAAGCACGCGGCACTGGGAGTGGTTCGCCAATTGGCGCACGAGCTCGCGCCCACGGTTCGGGTCAACGGGGTGTCTCCCGGTGCCACCGAGACCGGTTTCACCAGCCCGAGTGGAATCGGGGCCGCAGGAAAGGGTCCGCGGAACCCACCGGGCGTGGACCCGAATGATCGCGCCGCGGCAGTACGTGCCACAACTCCCCTCGACATGTTCGCGCAGCCGTCGGATCACACCGGAGCGTATGTGCTGGCCGGTTCGCGAGTTCAATCGTCGGCAATGACCGGATCGGTGATCGAGACCGACGGTGGCCTCGGCGTGCGGGGTCTTCGGCGGGTCCGGGGTGGTGATGATCTCGGGTCCCGATTATTCGATTGAGGTAGATGTGACGCAAAAGTGATCCGTCGCACCCTCTTTACGTACAGTGTAGAATGAATACACTAGGTGCAAGATGCGGATCGACCGCACCGCAGACCTGATCCGACCCAACGACTTACGAAGAAGCTGCCGTCATGAGCCACGATTCCGAAACACCTCCGAACTCCACCGTCCAGCCGAACTCCGCTGTAAGCGCCGTCCCGCCGGGCGGCCGCATCGTTGTCGTGGGCGCCTCGCTGGCAGGTCTCCGCGCTGCCGAGGGACTGCGAGCCGAAGGCTACACAGGCGAAGTCGTCGTCATCGGCGACGAGGCCGCCGACCCGTACGACCGACCCCCGCTGTCCAAAGAGGTGCTCACCGGGGTGATGACCGCGGACGATGTCCTCTTGATGCGCGACCCCGAGTTGGACGTGACGTGGGAGCTGGGCCGACCCGCGATCGGGTTGAACACTCAGCGTCGTGTGGTCGAGATAGAGGGCGGGAAAGAGGTCGGCTACGACCAGGTCGTACTCGCCACGGGCAGCCGAGCGCGCACCCTTCCGACCTTCGGCCACAGCGAGACGGTCCATACGGTCCGCACGGTCGATGACGCGTTGCGGCTCAGAGCTGTACTCGGAGAGGGCACGCGACTGCTGGTCATCGGTTGCGGTTTCATCGGCGTCGAGGTCGCCTCGTCCGCTCGCACGCTGGGTGCCGACGTGACAATGGTCGGCCTGGACGCCCCGCTGGCCCCGGCCGGGCCGCTCGCGACGCAAGCGTGTACAGCATTGCTCCAGACCAACGGCGTGGTGCTGCACACCGGATTCGGTGTCTCGACAGCCGAGATCACCGAGAGCGGCGCCCATCGCGTCACGTTGTCCGACGGCACCGTTGTCGACGCCGATCAGGTCGTGGTCGCATGCGGATCCATGCCCAACGTGGAGTGGCTCGAGACCTCCGGACTCCCGCTGGACAACGGTGTCGTGTGCGGCGCCGACCTGCGCGTGGTCGGGTTCCCTGACGTATTCGCCGCCGGGGACATCGCGCGCTGGCCGCACCCGGCATTCGGGGCTTCCTTGCGTGTCGAACATTGGAGCAATGCCGTCGAGCAGGGGCAGGCAGTAGCACGTGCCGCGGTTCGGGGGGAGAGCGCCGAGCCATTCGCGGGTATGCCGAGCTTCTGGTCGGATCACTTCGGCGTTCGTCTGCAGGGCATCGGCGCGCTGGCTCTCGCTACCAGGTTCGAGCTGACACAGGGTGATGTGGAGTCCGGCCGGTTCGCCGCTGCGGCGTATGCCGGCGACACGTTCGTCGGTGGCGTCGCGTACGGGATACCCAGAGCGGTGGCGATGTTCCGCATCAAGCTGGTCAAAGCCGCCAAGGTCCTCGCGGAATCCGCGGTCTGACGTCCGTACCATCGGCAACCCGCGGAAAGCCGAACCACCGGCATCACGAAACCGACCATCGTGGAACCGATCGCTCGGTTCATGACCACCGAACTCAGGAGCACGAGATGAACAATCCAATCTACACGTATTCGGCAATAGTGGACCGGCCGAAGATGCGCCTGCCCGACGGTAAACGCATTGCAGTGTGGTTCGGTCTGAATATCGAGCATTACGAATACGGTAAGCCGGCGTTGAGCTTGGCTCCGTTCACGGCGGGCCTGACCCCGGATCCAACGAACGCCGGTTGGCGAGACTACGGTCCGCGGGTCGGCTTCTGGCGCATGTTGGAGGTGTTCGACAGGTTGAAGATCCGACCGACCCCGATTGTGAACAGTGAAGTCGCGGAGCACTACCCGGCCATAGTGGCTGCCGGCGTCGAGCGAGGATGGACGTGGGTTGCTCACGGTAAGACGAACTCGACATGGCAGGCAGGCATGTCGTTGGACGAGGAGCGTCAGTACATCACCGAGGTCTCGGATGAACTGGAACGAGCCACCGGCTCGAGGCCCAAGGGTTGGCTGGGCCCCTCGCTCACGGCCTCCCCGAATACCAACCAACTGTTGGCCGAACTGGGCTACACCTACAACCTCGACTGGGGAATCGACGACCAGCCTTTCGACCTCGACGTCGCTGGACAGCGTTTACTGTCAGTCCCGTACAGCACTGAGGTCAATGACATACCCTCCTATGTCTTGCACGGTCATACGGGTCCTGAGTTCAAACAGACCGTGATCGATCAGTTCGACCAGATGCGCAGCGAGGGTGACGAGTGGCCCCGCGTATTCGGACTCGGACTACATCCGTTCCTGTCGGGCCAGCCGAACCGAACCCGATACTTTGCCGAAGCTCTCGAGCACATGAGTTCGTTCGACGATGTGTGGTTCGCGACGGCAGATGAGATTGCAACCTGGTACTCGAAAGAAACCACCTGAGCTGGGTCGACCGCAATGCGAGGTCGAAACCACAAAACGACCTGACATTCGGACACGATCCCGAGCACAACGACACCACGTCTAGTCGAGTCACCCGGAATCGGGTGATTGTTTCATCCGATTTTCCGGATGCATCCCGCGACGTGGACCACCTCGAACCTCGGGCGAATTGTGGATGATTCTCCCTCATGTATGCCCCGGTCGTCGGCCGGCGCAATTCCCTCCTCGAAAGGAAGGCGCTCATGCCTGAAACAGTCAACGCCAGTTCGTCGCTACCGTTCGATCGCGTCGTGGACAGCAGCGTCTATTACGACGCCGCTACGTACGAGAAAGAAGTCTCGGATATCTTCGGGCAGAGCTGGTTGCTCGCGTGTCACGAAAGCGAGCTGACCGAGCCGGGCGATTTCGTCACGACGACGTTGGCAGGTGCGCCGGTGATCATCGCGCGCGACAAGAACCGTGACCTCCGCGCGTACCTCAACGTATGCCGGCATCGCGCGTGCAAGGTGGTTTCCGAAGACGCCGGCCACGCTTCGGCGTTCAGATGCCCGTACCACTTCTGGGTCTACTCGCTCGAAGGTGAGCTGGTCGGCCTCAGCGGAGCAAAGTCGTACGAGGGCACCGGCTTCGAAAAATCGGACCACAACCTGATCGAATTCACCTGCGAATCGACGTTGGGATTGGTGTTCGTACATTTCGGCAAGGCCCCGACCTCAGTGGTCGAATGGCTCGGACCGACGGTGCACTCAACTATGGCAACCCCTCTGGCCAACGCCGAGTTCACCGTCATCAGCCGTTGGAGTATGGAGATGCCGGTGAACTGGAAGGTGTTTGCCGAGAACGTTCGTGATGGGTACCACGTACCATTCGTGCACCCGTTCTTCCGTGCGGCGAGCCCGGCGGGGCGTTACAGTTTGCACGACAACGGACACGCTGTTCAGCAGTTGGGGATGGATCCAGAAGGTATGGAACCGGAACTATGGGAGCAACTTCGCAAGAACCCGTTGCCGGGTGTAGAAGTCGGGGACGGCTACATCGTGAACCTGTTTCCCGATTCGACTGTGACACTGAGATCCAATGTGGTGTCGATCGATACTCAGCACGTCTTGTCACCTGACAAGGTGGTTCTGCACAACCTCACCCTCGGACTTGTCGGTGACGACGACGAGGTCATGGAGAATCGCAAGCTCGCTCAGAAGACGTGGTTCCAGAATCCACTGGAGATCGAGGATTACCCGATCTTCCTGGCCCAGCAAGAAGGCTTGACCTCGCGCAAGCTCCCCTACAGTGTCATCGCGCGTGGTCAGGACGCCAGCGAGGGCGAGCGCGGCGACGACAATCGTCTTCGGCAATTCTGGAGCCAGTGGCGTCTGTTGATGGGAACGAAATTCAATTCGCTCAGCGATGTGCAGCCGGGCTCCGTCGATGCGTGAGTTGGTCTTCGGCGAAGAATTCGCCGTTGTACAACCCACCGCGTTACTCGCGGACTGCATCGACGGCGCGATCGGTGTGCTGGGTGCCGCGCTGGTTGACAAGGGTGTGCGTGTGGTCGATCGGCCGTTGTGCACCCTGGGAAAGAACACCGAACTCAGACCAACTCTGGTGGTCGAGGATTCGATCAGTGCGAAGCCGAACCTCGTCGTCGAATTTCGCACAGAATCGACCAGTCGATACATCCTGGGGCCGAAGCGACTCGCGTATGGACGCATGGGAATCCCTGAGTTGTGGTACGTCGATCCGGGCTACCGACGCGTTCTGGTCATGGTGTTGGACGGGACCTCGCAGAGATTCGAGTGGCCCGCCACGGTGTTTCAGTCGGACGAGTTGCTTCGTCCGGTCGGAGTCAGTCTCACACCGCTGACCGTCGGCGAGTTGCTGAGCCACTGGCCGAGAAGCCACGTTCTCGATTCCGACATGGGTGCGAGTTGGCCGTCGGACGTATGAAGAACGTCTGGCGGCGAAGACGTGGAGTTGCGCTCGAGCGAGCTTTCCACGCGATTCACCGATGAACGACGTGCGCCGTACAGGTTCGGCGACACCGGCGGTGTGACGAAGACCCTGTCTCTGTCGAGGCAGGGTCTTCGTCGTGAACCAGGTCAGTACTCCATGGAGGTGCAGACACGAATGTCGCCCTTGATCCGCCTACCCCGAATCATCGAGGCTCCTCATCCTGATCAGTGCTGACGCGCATGAACTCCTCACTCTCGCTGCGGATCACCGTGGCGAGTGCGTCGGGCATCGACAGGAACGGTGAGTGCCCGCTCGGTAGGTGGTGAACCCGGACGGAATGTTTCGCCATCTGCTCCTGGACGGACGGTGCGATGGCACGGTCGTGATCGCAGATCACGTAGGCGGTCGGCATGTGACGCCATGCGGCGTCGGTCAGCTCCACCTCATCTCCGGCGAGTGATTGGTGTGTGAGCCGGGCGGCGCAGGACTCCGCGATGTCCGTGGGCACGTCGTTGTAGAAGGTGGGCAGTGGGGTGCGCGCGTCGACGTATCCCTCCTCTGGATGCAGGTCCCACCAGGTCGGCGGCGGGCCCTCGAACAGGTCGGCCACGCGCTGGCCGACGTCGGCCACGAGCGCGGCCACGTACACGACGCCGACGACGTGCTGCTGCCCGCAGACAGCCCGGGTCGTCGAGAGGCCACTGCCCGAGTGGGCTACGACGACAGTGGGCCTGTCAGAGTTTTCTGCCAATGCGGTTCTGATCGCGTCGACGTCCTCGGCATGGCCGCCCAGCGCACTGGGTTCGGCCCCGCTGGACGGAAGTGCGACCGTGCGAACGACGCCGGGGAGGTGCGGGATCAGGAGGTCCCAGGCCCACGGGCCGTGCCATGCACCGTGCACGAGAAGCAGATCGGGTGCATTTGTCGGGTCCTCGAGGGCCGAAAGCTTTGTCATGGGGCTCCGTTTCAGAGTGCGCGAATCCGTACCGGTGGCAGCCGGTTCGGGGTTCTTCGGATAGTCGCTCTGTGACTTCGTGCTGCTGCTCGAGTGAGTGGGCTCACCAGGGCAGCGGGCCGTTGGCGTCGAGGTAGCACCCTGTTGGGCCGTCGGTGCCGATCTGTGCCATGCGGACGATCAGCTGTGCGCCCTCCTCGACAGACTGCATGCCGGTGTTGTCGTTGAGGTCCGTTTTGATGAAGCCGGGCTCGACGGAGTTGATCCGTATGTCCGGGAACGCCTTGGCGTATTGCACGGTGAGCATGTTGACCACGATCTTGGACGCCGGGTAGACGAAGCCCGGGTAGAAGTGCGTGGGGGACGTGGGGTCGGAGAGGTTGGTCAGCGAGGCGAGGCCGCCGACGACGTTGACCACCACCGGTGCGGCTGAGCGTTGCAGCAAGGGTAGGAAGGCGTGGGTGACGCGGACGACGCCGAAGGCATTCGTCTCGAAGGTGTCTCGCATCGAGTCGGCGGTCACCGACGCGGCGCTGGACTCGCTCTGGGCGTCGGCCCTGCTCGCGATGCCGGCGTTGTTGATCAGGACATCGAGCCCGCCGTCGGCGGTGATGGTCTTGGCTGCCGCCTCGACCGTGGCGTCGTCGGTGACGTCGATGAGTACGAACCGTGCGCCCAGCTCCTCGGCGGTCCGACGCCCGCGTTCGGCGTCGCGGGCACTCACGTAGACGGTGTGGCCCGCGGCGATGAGCTGGCGGGCGGTCTCGTGACCGAGGCCTTTGTTTGCTCCGGTGATCAGTGTTGTCGTCATGTGCCCAGTCTTCGGGGCGGCGGCACGATCAGCCAGGAGGACCTTCTTCCTAGGATTGTGGGGGCCAGGCACAAGCACGGCCGAGCGGTGTTCACTGGGGGGCATGACGGCGACGGAATTCGGACAGACGCTGCGGCGCTGGCGCGACTGTGTCACACCGGAGGCGGCGGGACTGCCCGCCGGTGGTCGCCGGCGGGCGGCCGGTCTGCGGCGCGAGGAGCTGGCCATGCTGGCCGGAATTTCGGCCGATTACCTCACGCGCCTCGAACAGGGACGGGCAGCCAATCCCTCGGGGCAGGTGGTCGAGGCACTGACCAGGGCGCTGCGGCTGTCCGGGGACGAGCGTGCATACCTGTACGGTCTTGCGGAGCTGGTGCCGCCGGGTCCGCAGGTAGTACCCGGGTTCATCACGCCCAGCGTCCAGCGGTTGCTGGATCGACTCGTCGACGCGCCCGTCGCGGTCCATGACGCAGCTATGACATTGCTGTTGGCCAACCCGATGTATGCGGCGCTGATGGGCGACCCGTCCGGCTTGCGCGGGATCGAGCGGAACGACGCATGGCGCTTCTTCATGGGTGCACCGACCCGGGTGCGGCACACCCGGGAGGAACGCAGCGCCTGCGAGAGCGGCATGGTCTCGCAGCTGCGCAGGACCGCGGCCCGCTATCCGGCGGATCAACGACTGCGGCGCCTGATCGCTGACATGCGGACCCACAGTGGGCGGTTCGCTGAGCTGTGGGACGCGGGTGCCGTGGGACGGTTCGAGGCCTGGCACAAGACGATCGAGGTTCCGCAGGTGGGCTTGTTGACGTTGGACTGCGACCTGCTCCGGCTGGAGCACAGCGACCTGTACGTTGTCGTCTACTCGGCCGAGCCAGGCAGCCAGGCCGCCGAGAAGCTCGAGCTGGTATCGGTGCTCGGCACTCAGGATCTGGGGAGTACACCGTCACTCCCCGGTCTGCGGTGAGACCGTTCGCCCTTCCTGTTCGGCATTGTCGGTGCGGGGGAGTGAGCCCAGCGCGATCTGATGGTCGATCAGCATCGACATCTGTGTCTCGACGTCGTTCAGGGCGTCGAGCGACCTCTGCGCGACGCTTATCACGATGGCGCCCGAGACTGCCGCGACAACGGTGTTCGCGAGCGCGGTTGCGGCGGGGTCCGCGATGCCGTGACCGCGTAGTGACGCGCTGATCGTGACTGTCCATTGCCTGAATGCATCGCCGGCCAGATCGGATGCGGACGGGATGTTCGACCGGGACATCGCTGCCGCTGTCACCGGGCACCCTGCCGTGAAACCGCTGCCCGAGACCACAGCTTTCCAGTCACCGATGAAGGCTTCGAGCGCACCAACCGGTGTGGGCGCGTCGCTGCAGAGAGCGATCCGGTTGTCGATGTAGGCGCCGGCCACGCGGGTGGCCTCGTCGACGAGACCCGCCTTGCCGTCGGGGAAGTTGAGGTAGATCGAGCGTCGCGACACTCGCCCGTGGTCGAGGATCTCGGCAACCCCGGTACCGGCCACTCCGTGCCGACGCATCAGGTCGATTGTGCTGTGGACCAATCTGTCGCGCGCGGTCATCGTGCTCCCTTCTCACCTCTTGCCACTATACCAAGTGGTGTACTACCGTCGGCACTGTTACACCGATCGGTGTAAATTGCCATCGACCGTGAGGCGTGAGTATGACCGTTCCATCGCTGAAGCAGCCCGTCGAAACCGATCGCGTGAAAGCTCTGGTGGAGCTCGCCTGCACTCCGGGAGCCGAGTCGTACCTTCCTGTGGAGGACATCGATGTCGAGTCCTGGAACAGGATCGGTGACCCCTTGTGTGAGGCCCTGATCGGGACGATGCGGGCTCGCAAACTGATGGGCGGGGACATCTACGCAAACGCGCGCGCACTCGAGCGGCAGGGCTTGTCGGAAGCCGTGAACTTCTTCGCCGATGCGGAGGCCGTCCCGAGCTGGCTCGACGTGGACGCACTGCGGGTGGGTGCAGGGATCGGTCGCCGCAATCCCATGGGAATGCTGTTCGGAGTGCACGGAGCTCTTCCCATGACGTACCTGGATCCGTCGACCTCGGAGGTGATGGGATCGACCGGTCGACTGGCCGGCGGCGGCGATTTTCGACGGCGGTTCTGGGAGACCGCGACAGGCTTCATCGGTGCGCTCGATGTCGACGGCATGTTGCCGGGCGGCGAGAGCTGGATCCTATGGGTTCGAATTCGCTTCATGCACACCATGATTCGGATGGGAATCGAACGTGGCGGGCAATGGCCGCGGTACGAGACCGGGGTACCGATCAGCCAACTCGCGACTGCAGGAGCCACGTACATCTTCGGTCAGTACCGGGTGAATATCATGGAGTACTTCGGCGGCAAAGTTTCCCGTGAGGAACGTGATGGATTCGCTCTGATGTGGCGGTGGGTGTCCCGCATAGAAGGTGCGAACAACCAATTGCTCGGACGTGACCACGAGGAAGAGTTCGCCATCCAATTGCGCATTCACGAAGCGCTGGCCGGAACGAATGCCAAGACAAAACCTCTCATGCAGGAGTTGGTGAACGGCACAGCGACAATGGCGGTGTTCGGACGGTCGAAGCGGCTCAATCACGCTGTCGCACGCCAACTTCTCTCGCCGTCGATGGTGGCGACGGCCGGGGGCAATGATCCCCGTGACACGTTGGGTCTCGAACCCCGGCCGGTCGCGGAAACGGCTGTACGACTCGGAGCAAGTGTCCTGCGTGGGGCGGGTCTGGCAATGCGGGTCAGACCCGTGCGGCGGCTCGCCGAGCGCGGCGGGCACCGGATGCTGAAGTACTCCCTCGAGCGTGGGTTGGACGGAGTCAAGGCCGACTACCGCGGATCCGTGGTCGCCGGTCGTGCCACCGACGCCTGACGCGACCGGGGCGTGATCTCGCGCGGCCCTCGGCCGTGGTGTCCACGCTCTGAACGACACCATCACTTCGATCGATGCACGACGACGAGCGAGAAGAGACCCCTGTGACCGAGAGCAACAACACCGACACGTGGCAGAAGACGGCTTGCATTCTCTGCGAGTGCAACTGCGGTATCGAGGTGAAGGTTCAGGATCGGCAACTCGTCAAGATCAGGGGCGACAAGGAGCATCCAGGTTCGCAGGGTTACAGCTGCGAGAAGCCGCTGAGACTGGATCACTACCAGAACGGCCCTCACCGCATCGACACCCCGCTTCGCCGGCGTCCGGACGGGACCTACGAGGAGATCGACTGGACCACCGCGCTCGACGAGATCGCCGAGCGATTGCGTGCAGTTCGCGCAACTCACGGAGGCGAGCGCATCTTCTTCTACGGCGGCGGCGGCCAGGGGAACCACCTCGGCGGCGCGTACGGCCGCTCCCTGTTCCACGCTGTCGGCGCCAAGTACACCTCGAATGCGCTGGCGCAGGAGAAGACCAGCGAAGGCTTCGTCGACGGCGAGCTCTACGGCAGTCACACCTCGGGTGACTTCGACAATGCCGAGGTAGCGGTGTTCGTCGGCAAGAATCCGTGGCAGTCGCACGGCCTGGCCCGGGCACGTCCCACGCTCAAGGAACTCGCTCGCGACCCGGATCGGTCGATCATCGTCATCGACCCACGCAGAAGCGAGACCGCGGACCTGGCAGATCACCATCTTCAGGTGAAGCCGGGAACGGACGCCTGGTGCCTCGCCGCACTCGATGCGACGCTGGTGCAGGAAGATCTGATAGCCCACGAATGGCTCTCCGAGCACACCGTGGGGGTGGAGGACGTCCTGGCACTGCTGCGCGGTGTCGACATCACGGACTACTCACGGCGATGTGGTGTGCCCGAGGCGAGCATCCGTGCCGCGGCTCGGCGCATCGGGCGGGCAAAGAGCGTCGCGACCTACGAAGACCTCGGGATCCAGCAGTCACCCAATGCCACCGTCTGCGCCTACTTGCAGAAGTTGATGTGGGTGCTCACCGGCAGTTTCGCCAAACCCGGCGGAATGAACATGCACTCATGGGTATTCCCGATCGCGGGTATCTGGTTTCCCGTTCCCCGTGAGAAGAAGCCGGCACTGGACGCGGCACGACGCACAGTCGGTCGGCAGGCGATGCGCCGCGGAGCCGGCATGATGCGGTGGGTCTCGAGTCGGGTGGTCGGTCGTCGTGTTCCCGGCGTTGTGTTCGAGCATGTGGCGCTGCTGTCTTTGTCGTACTTCTTCGCTTCCTCATCGGTGGCCGTCGCGACACCCCTCGCCGATACACTCGGCAACCCCGCGCAGACGGGCTTCACACCCGTCACGGGTGCCCGCATCATCTCTGGGTTGATTCCCGCGAACTCGATAGCGGACGAGATACTGAACGATCATCCGGATCGTTTGCGCGCCATCTGGATCGACTCGTCGAACCCGCTGCACTCACTCGCCGACAGTGCTCGCTTCCGGCGCGCGATACGCAGTCTGGAGCTCAGTGTCGTGGTGGATGTCGCGCTCACCGAGACCGCGAGGGAGGCCGACTATGTTCTCCCTGCGTCCAGTCAGTTCGAGAAGTACGAAGCCTCACTGTTCACCCTGCACTTTCCGCACAACACCTTTCAGTTACGAAATCCACTGATGCCGCCGATGCCGGGAACTCGATCCGAGCCGGACATCTATGCCGAACTCATCGACCGGCTCGGAAGTGTGGACGACGATGTCCTGGTGGCCTTGCGCGCCGCAGCGGACGTGGGTCGGTCGGCGTTCACCCTCACGCTGTTCGCGACACTGGAACAGAAGCCGCAGCTGGCAGGACTTCTGCCGTACATCCTCTACCGAACCCTCGGCCCCACACTCGGGGAGGGCAAGGAGTCCACTGCGCTGATCTGGGGTCTGGCGCACCTCGCGTGCATTGCCAATCCTGATGCCGCACGGCGAGCGGGGTTCACACGGAGCGGAGCCGCTCAGGGAGATCAACTCTTCGACGCCATCATTGCCAATCCCCAGGGTGTGACGTTCACCGACGACCGATACGAGGATGCGTGGCGCTATATCCGTCATGCAGACGGCAAGATCCACGCGTCGATTCCCGAGCTGCTCGACGAGATCAGGCTGCTCGACTCAGAAGATCCCTGCTATACCAGCGCTGACTACCCCTTCATCCTGTCCGCCGGCGAACGGCGGGCCTTCACCGCCAACGTCATCATTCGCGATCCCGGGTGGCGACGACGCGACAAACAGGGTTCGCTGCGTATGTGTCCCTCGGACGCAACGTCGTTGAACGTGACCACGGGCGATACCGTGCGCCTGGTCACAGAGACGGGTAGCGCATCAACGGTGGTGGAGGTGACAGATGTGATGCAGCCAGGTCACGTCTCCCTGCCGAACGGGATGGGAGTCTCCTACCCCACGAACGATGGGGTCGACACTGTGGTCGGCGTGCCCCTCAACACGCTGACGTCGGTCACCCGCCGCGACAAGTTCTTCGGCAATCCATGGCACAAGAATGTGCCGGTTCGTATCGAGCGGATCGACGCGGGAGACTGACGCGAACGCAGATCGGACAGCGCTGTAGGTTCGGTGAACTCCATCGACATCGCAGGGACGGCCGACTGTGGACACCCGAAACGCCACCCGTGTCCGTGCCGAACACCTGGGGCCGGAACGCCGTCGTCCTGCGGTTCTCGACTCTGCGCTCGCCATAGCCGTGGAACGCGGCGTGGGAGCGGTGACGATGGTTGCCGTGGCGGCACGAGCATGCGTCACCAGGCCGGTGACTTATTCGTGATTTCCTGACAGGGTGGCGTCGATCGAGGCTCTCGTGCATCGAGAGGAGGCGTACATCATCGGGGGAGTGATCGACGCGCTGCCCGAGCGCTCGATTCGGCCTGACCGCGCGGTGTTCGTCGACGGCTTTCGTCGACTTCTCGCGATCGTGTTGGCACGGCCGGATTCGTGGCGGCTGGAGTTCGACGCGCATCCGAATCCGGCGGTTGCGGCCATGTTCGGCCGAGGCCGTCAGGTGGCAATCGAGCGGTGCACCAAGCTCCTGCGGCCGACGCTGCACGCGCGGAATACCGCGGACGCCGACCGCAAGCTCCCGGTTCTGGCAGACCTGTGGGTGTCGTCGAGCGAGAGCGCTGTCCGGATGCTCTTGTCGCCGGCCGCAGCGAACGCCTCCACTCGTCTCGCCACGGTGCCCGCGTCACCGATCCACGACGTCGAATACGCGAATTCGTCGGGTACTGCGGCGATCGCCTGCTCCTGTCGACCGCTGAGAAAGAGTTCCTGGATCCGCTCCGCGTCGTCGCCGTACCCGTAAGCCGTCGCCACGTCGTGGTAGAAATTTTGCTTCCGGGAACCCATACCGCCGATGTAGAAGGCGAGGTGGGCCTTGACCTGAGGTAGGTACGCGTCCGCATCCGGACCGATGGCCAGGGGCGGGGAGACCGTGATCTTCAGATCCCACAGGGACGCATCGCGTTTCGCTGACCCTGCCGCCAGAGATTTGCCCCAGACCGTTTGGTAACGGGACGGATCGAACATCGTCGGCATCCACCCGTCGGCGACTTCCGCTGTCATCTCGACGTTGCGACGCCCCAACGCGGCGACCACGACGGGGATCGAGGCTCGGTCCGGTGTGTGGACCAATTTCAAGGCCTTGCCGACACCGGTGCCTTGCTCCGCCGACAGCGGAATGTGGTAATGCCGACCGTCGTGGACGAGTCGCTCCCGCCGCCACACTTTCCGGCAGATGTCGATGAGTTCGCGGGTTCGTGCCACTGGTGCATCGAAGGGGACGCCGTGGAAGCCCTCGATGACCTGAGGGCCCGAGGCACCCACCCCGAGAACGAATCTGCCGCGAGACAGATTGTCCAGACCGGCCGCCGTCATGGCTGTCAAAGTTGGTGTTCGAGTGTAGATCTGGAGTATTCCCGTGGCCAACCTGAGAGTCGAAGTCCGAGCTGCCAGGAATCCGAGCGCGCTGACCGCGTCGTAACTGTAGCCCTCTGCCAGATGAACGATGTCGAGCCCGACCCCTTCCATCGCCACGACTTCGTCCACACGATCGCGTACGTCGGTACCGAAGTTGATCATGATGCCCAATTGCATGGTGTCTTTCCCTCGAGCGCTCGAATGGGTGCCCGCGCGAGCGGGCTTCCTGAATCGCCGGCCTCAGGGTCGGCAAGAAAGAAACACCGGTGAAGGAAAAAACTACAGCGCTGTAGTAACTGACAGTCAACGTTGCGGGAGTGTCGGAGTCCGTCGTCACGCTGGGTTGCTCGTACCCAAGGACGAAGTGCTATAGTCCAGATGTCCTACATTTGGAGGTATAGGGATGTCTGAGTTGAGTCCGTTGGAACGTCGATCAACGCTGTCCGAGCGAGCAGCCGATCGGATGCGCGCTCTCATTGCATCGGGTCAGTGGCCCGTGGGTGGCCGGATCCCGTCGGAGCACGAATTGGTCGATCACTTCGACGTAAGCAGAAATACCGTGCGAGAGGCGGTCCGCGCGCTGGTGCACACCGGACTGCTGGAGGCGCGAGTCGGCGACGGCACGTATGTCATGTCGTCCAGTGAGCTCCGGGGTGCGCTGATGAGGCGTTCGGCAACATCGCCTGCGGAAGACGTCCTGGCATTGAGGTTCTTGTTGGAGGAGTACGCGGCCGGCGAGGCGGCTCGATACGCGATGCCCGAGGACGTGCGGAGGTTGGAGGAGCTGCTCGACGCCGTGTCGCGATCACGGGCGATATCTGTCGAGGAGTATGCGGAACGAGACCTCGAATTTCACCGAGAAGTGATCGCCCTCGGTCGCAACTCGTTGTTGGTGGAGATCTACGACCACCTCGAGGCCGCTCTCATGGACGTGGTGACACCTTTGATGATCATCGAGTCGTCGGACGCCGAACACGAGCGCCTCCACCGAGAATTGGTCGGGGCGATCGCGGCGCGGGACGAGGTGCAGGCGAGACACGCCTCGTCTCTCCTGGTGGCGCTGACACGTCGCCTGCACAAGAACCACACCAGCAAGGAGGAACACTGATGACCCGTGTATCGAGTGGGCAGACCGAGACGAGGAAACCCCTCGCGAACTCGACTGTGGTGCCCCTTGTATTTCTGATCGGTGCCGCACTCGTCGCCGCAAATCTTCGAGCGTCGCTGACGGGCGTGGGCTCGGTGCTGCCGTTCATTCAGGCCGACACGGGTCTGAGCACTACGGCGGCAGGGATACTGGGCACGCTTCCTCTGCTGGCTTTCGCTGCTACGTCTCCGCTCGTACGCGGTGCATCACGCAAGGTCGGGTCCTACCGCTTGCTCGTCGGGGCGTTGATGGCATTGTCTGTCGGAATCGTCCTGCGTTCGCTGCCGGGCGTTGCATGGCTGTTCGCCGGAACTGTCGTGCTGGCCATCGGAATCGCGATCGGCAACGTCCTGTTGCCCGCCGTGATACGGCGATCGGTACCGGCTGATCGAATCGGCCGAGTGACCGGCTTCTACGTCACCGTGATGGGCATCGTCGCAGCCCTGGCGTCGGGTATTGCAGTGCCGTTCAGCAACCTGTTGCCCGGCGGCTGGCGGTCGTCGCTGAGCGTGTGGTGTGTCCTCGGCGTCATCGCCCTGGTCTACGTGATGTTCACGCGCTTCGGAGCGGAGTCTGTAGGAAAGATCGACACACCGTCGGTGGGGCGGGTGTCCGTGTGGTCGTCGAAGTTGGCGTGGCAGGTCAGCATTTTCATGGGACTGCAGTCGGTGGCTTTCTATGCATTGATTCAGTGGCTACCGAGCATCGTCGCCGAGGTCGGCGTGTCGTCGCAGAGTGCTGGATGGCAACTGACGGTGTTTCAGGTGACGGGGCTTGTCACCAGCACGGCCGTACCGCTGCTCACTCGCGGGAGGCTCGATCTGTCGGCTGTCGCAACGGTGTCCTCACTGGTGTGCGCCGCAGGCTTGGCGGTGATGGTCATCTTCCCATCGATGTCGTGGTTGAGCGTGGTCTTGATCGGACTGGGCGGTGGATCATGCCTGGTCCTGGCTCTGTCCTTCCAGGGCCTGCGCGCACCCGACTCGGATTCGGCAGCGTCTTTGGCAGGTATGGCCCAAACTGTGGGGTACCTCCTTGCCGCCTGCGGTCCCGTCGCGCTGGGTGCGTTGCGAGACGCCACCGGGTCGTGGCACACGCCCCTCATCGTGATGACAGTGTTGGCAGTCTTGCAGGCGGTCTTCGGAGCCGGAGCCGGTCGTGATCGACAGGTTGTTCCCGCTTCCGACAATTCTCGGACGGATGTCGTGGTGCCTGGATGAGGAGAAGAAGTTCGGACCGGGTCGGCCGGTTCGCTGTGATCGAGTGCTTCCGGGGCATCGACGCATGAGTGTGGGCGAGACGTCCGACGCCGTTCGACTCGACCTGGACGTCGTCGACGCAATCCTGGGTGTGTGTGAGACGCCCGCGGATGCGCTCGTGCCCACACTCTCGACGAGTCTCGGATCGATCGTCCCGCATTCGGCATTGTTCGTGGTCGGTTTCGACGGTCACGAGCCGGCGCCCGAACCACCCCCTGCCTATGCGTATCGGCGTCGGCTCACTCTTACCGAGTCGACGTCGATACGGGAGAGGGCGACCGCGGGCGGAAGCGTGCGGTTCACGGCGTCGGTGGGGGGTGCGCCTCAGCCCGTACTGGTGGTGGCGGACGAAGGTGGAGCACTGCTGATCATGACCGATCCGGGAAGTGACGAGTTGGAGGCGGTCCTCCCACGGTTGTGGCATGTGGTGGTCCAGCGAGTGATCCGGCACGCTGAGGAAGCTTCGCCGGATTTCCTCCGGCGGTCTCGGTCTGCTGCCGGCATGCGTGCCACAGCAGTGTGCGAGCTGGCCGATCAGTACATGACCACGTTGCAGTCGCTGTTGGGTGTTCTGCGGTCGGTCGATACCAGTGATCGTGCCGCCCGTCGGGCTGCGATCGCTCTCGCGACCGAGGCGGCGAGTCAGGTGCGGACGGTATCCGAGCGAATCCTCACGTCTGCGGAAGAACCGGTGGCAACGGCGTTCGAGCGTCTGAGAACAGACCTCCACCCCGTGCTCGATCAGCATGACGTCGACGTTCAATTCGTTGTTCCCCCACTCGACGGTCGCGCACTTCCGAGCGAGATAGCCCACGGTGCGAGGGCTGTGGTGAGGTGCGCGCTCACCGTGCTGGTCGATCGATCCGCTGTTCGCAAAGTAAGAGTGCAGTGGGACTGTGACGGACGTAATCTGCTGATAGACATCAGGGACGATGGCAACGGGGACCTGTCGTCCGGCAGCGTCGAACTTCGCTCCCTACAACTGAGGGTCGCGGCGATGCGCGGGCAACTCGACGTGTCCGCGGTCAGTGGGTGGGGGTCCACCATCTCGGTCGTGTTGCCGCTGGATCCCCCCGGGGTCGACGACCACATCGGAGACGTCGCCGGTCTCAGTGACCGAGAACGCGAGGTGCTCGACCGGATCGTCGCAGGTGGACGGAGTAGGTCCGTTGCCGCGGAGCTGGGAATCAGTGAGAACACCGTCAAGTTTCACCTCTCCAGAATTTATCGAAAAATGGGAATTCATTCTCGCTCCGAGCTTGCTGCCTTGATGCGAGGTCGAGCTGATGTTTCATGCCCGCCCTGACGCAAGGATTGGAAGTGGATACTGTGTACACCATGAAGAGCTCAATGTCCCACGCGGCAGCTGACGGTAAACCTCGGGTGGGGGACCGAGCCGGAGCGAACGACGGTCGCCGTACTCTTCGCAGGTCACGGTGCATCACCGAGCGGGGTCGGATCCGATGACCACGATTGCGGTAGTTACCGGTGGCGCGGGAGACATCGGCCGGGGGGTCGTCGACGCGCTGGTGAAACAGGGATCCAAGGTCGCGGTTCTCGACCTGGAAATCAACGCGCGGGCAACCGTGTCGCTCCCGTGTGACGTGACCGACGAAGCTGCAGTGACCGCTGCAGTCTCCCGCATCCAGGATGAGCTCGGCGAGCCGACTCGGTTGGTGTGCAGCGCGGGTCTGGTCAGACGGAGCTCGGTCGTCGACATGAGCCTGGCAGAGTGGAGCTCAGTCATGGATGTATCTCTGACGAGCGCCTTTCTGGCCACGCGTGCGTTACTGCCCGGGATGCGGAGCCGGGGCGACGGAGCAATCGTCATGTTGTCGAGCGGTTTGGCGCGAAAAGGCTATTCCTTCGGCGCACATTATGCGGCGGCGAAGTCGGCGATCGAGGCCTTGGCCAGGTCGGTGGCCCTCGAGCACGCCGCGAACGGAATCCGGTGCAATGCCGTGGCCCCGGGTCCGATTCGTACGGCAATGACGGACGCGAACGTGAATTTCGACGAACGATCGGCGATTTCCGCTATTCCCATGGGTCGCCTCGGGGATGTCGGCGAGGTGGTCGACCCGATCATGTTTCTCCTCGGGGCCGAATCGCGGTACATCACCGGTCAGGTACTCCAGGTCAACGGCGGCATGTTCATGGGTTGACAGCCCGGTCGATCCGAGTTAAACGTTGACGTACTGGTGGCGGTGGTGTCTACTGAATACACATTGCGGTGATGGCCACGACTCCAGCGATCGGAGCGCCACCTCGCGACCGCCGAGACTTCGAGTGACGCGGACGTGATCAGTACCGAGAATGTGGTGCCGATGGCGACGTCGGCCTGCGGCCGCCCTTCTGATGTGCAACATTCCCAATCGTTCAAAGCCGAGAGGACAACTCCCCAGCATGACTGACACCCAGGTTGCCGATCCGATCTCCACCTTCGTCACATCGCAGGACTTCAAGATGCTGATCGGGGGACAGCTCGTCGACAGTGAGAGTGGTGCCACCCAGCAGGTGCTCGATCCGTCCACCGGCGACAAGCTGACAGATATCCCGCGCGGGACAACGGCGGATGTGGAGGCAGCTACTCGCGCCGCGCAGAAAGCGCAGCCGGCATGGGCGGATCTCGGGGTGGCGGGCCGCGCCCGTTGTTTCGCCACGTTCGCCGATCTGATCAGCCGTAATCGCGAGCGGCTGGCCATGCTGGACGCCATCGATTGTGGCAACCCAGTCACAGCGATGCGCACCGATATCGATCTCTGCAGCGCGTACCTGGACGGGTGGCCGGCTCTCGCGAAGTCGCTCACCGGTGATGTCTATCCTGCGAGTCCGGGAAATCTGCACTACACGGCCCACCGTCCATTCGGCGTCGTCGGCCGCATCACGGCGTTCAACCACCCGGTCATGTTCGCCATCACCCGTCCGCTGCCCTCGTTGATCACGGGCAACACCCTGGTGATGAAGCCCTCCGACGAGACCTCTCTGTCGACGCTTGCGCTGGCCGAGCTGTTCAACGAGGCATTCCCACCCGGTGTGGTCAATATCGTCACGGGCGATGCGGCGACAGGCGACGCGATCGTGACTCATCCGGACATCAAGCGACTGGCGTTCACAGGTTCCGTCGGCACGGGTCTTCTGATTCAGCGTCGCGCAGCCGAGTCCGGCAATGTCAAGCATCTCTCGCTCGAGCTCGGCGGCAAGAACGCGATGATCGTGTTCCCGGATGTCGATCTGGACCTCGCGGTCGAGGGGGCTATCTACGGCATGAATCTCGATGTGTGCCAGGGTCAGTCGTGCGGATCGAACTCGCGCATTCTCGTGCACGCGAAGATTCACGATGAGTTCGTCCACCGTATGGCCGCCCGCCTTGCCCAGTACCGGGTCGGTATCGCGTACGACGAGAACACCGACGTGGGTCCGGTGGTGAGCCAGGCTCACTGGAACCGGGTCAACGGTTACGTCGAGTCCGGCGTCGCGGAGGGTGCGACTCTCGTCCGCGGTGGAGATCGACCGGATGGAGTGCCTTCGGGCGGCAACTTCATCAATCCCGCGCTGTTCGCGGACGTGACCCCCGCCATGCGAATCGGTCGGGAGGAGATCTTCGGCCCGGTCGTGTCGGTCTTCAAGTGGAGCGACTACGACACGATGATGAGCGAGGCCAACGGACTCGACCTCGGATTGACGGCCAGTGTGTGGACCAACGACCTGTCGATCGCCCACAAGACTGCCGATGCACTCGACGCCGGGTACGTGTGGATCAACGACTCGACCCGCCACTACTTCGGGACACCCTTCGGCGGTACCAAGAACAGCGCTCTCGGCCGCGAGGAATCCAAGGACGAACTTCTGACCTACCTGGAACAGAAGGTTGTCCACACTCGCTTGGGTGAGGCCAAGACCTCGCTCGATCGTCTGCTGGGCTGATCGGGTTCTTCCGCGGGAGAGTGTGGCAGATGGGTGAACTGGGAGGAGAGGTTCGGTGACGGAAGTGCTTCCTCTGGCGATCATCGGTAGCGGTATCGCAGGGCTGACCCTGGCCGGGGCGTTGACCGCTCGCGGGAGGCCGGTCAAGGTGTACGAACAGGCGGATCGACTCGCTCGTGTCGGTGCCGGAATCCAGCAGAGCCCCAACGCCATCAAGGTGCTCAGCGAGCTCGGTGTGGGGCCTCGCCTTGCCAGTGCGGCCTTCGCGCCGGCCGAGTTCGTTCACCGGACCTTCGACACAGGCGAGATCACGAACAGGATTCCGCTGGGCGCAACCGCCGAGGCAGCGTACGGCGCGCCCTATCTCCTGCTCCATCGTGCCGCGCTCTACAACGCTTTGCTATCCACTGTCCCACCTGACACCGTGCATTGGGGCAGCAAGCTGGTCGATTGTGTCGAGCGGGGAGACCGGGTCGAGTTGCGCTTCGCGGACGGGCGCAGCGAGTTCGTCGGCGCGGTGGTCGGCGCAGACGGCATCAACTCGGTCGTCCGCCATGTTCTCTTGGGGCCACAGGCGTTGCGCTTCTCCGGGCGAGTCGGGTACCGGGCGACGTTCTCGGCCTCTGCGCTCGGGGGACACGATGTGGAGGACAACGTCAAGTGGTGGTCAGCCGATCGCCACATGATCGTCTATCACCTCAACGCTGCGCGTGATGAGGTGTACGCCATGGGCGTCGTTCCAGAACCGGACTTCGATGTCGAGTCCTGGTCTGCCAAAGGTGATCTCGGAACACTGAGAACTGCATTCGAGGGGTTTCATCCCGTGGTTCAGCGGGTCATCGACGGCTTGCCGGAGGTTCACAAGTGGGCACTGGCCGATCGTGACCCGCTCGTGCGATGGAGCGAGGGCAATGTGGTGTTGATGGGAGATGCAGCGCACCCGATGATGCCGCACATGGGTCAGGGTGCCGCGATGGCGATCGAGGACGCCGCGGTCCTCGCTCGGTGCATCGACACCGTTGCGCCCGGCGATTGGTCTCCCGCCTTCAGGCTCTTCGAAGCGACGCGGAAGCACCGTACTTCGCAGATGCAAGTGGTGTCTGCGGGCAACACCTTCGCGCGAACGGGCAGGGACCTCGTGGACTGGGTCTACGGATACGACGCGTGGAACGTCCCGCTGGGGGACCCGTCAGAATCTACCGAAACACGCTGATGCACAGCGCGTGTGCGGTCCGATCACCAGCGCGATGTCGCGATCAGTGGTGTGACGCCCGAACCAAGATCTGTTCGGCCGCCACCGGCGGTATCTCCGAAGCATGGGAGATGAGCTGCTCGTACTCGGGACAGCTGTCGAGGGAGTCGTGGGTGCACGCCAGTGCTTGACGGAAGTGGGCCTCGACCTGCTGCATCTGCTCGATTCTGCGTCTGAGATCTTCTACGTGGTGTGCGACGGTCTCCTGCCAGGATTCGCCCCGAGGAGAACCGTCCAGGAGTTCTCCGATCACCTCGAGCGACATCAGTCCCGAGCGCTGCCAGAACATGATGATCGCGATCCGTCGTATCTCGCGCGGGCCGTACCACCGCTTGCCGGCGTGCATGTCGGCCGGCGAAATCAACCCGCGGCGCTCGTAGTAGCGCAGCGCGGACGATTTCAGTCCGAAGCGACGTACCACCTCATCGATCGGTACAAGCTCGGTGCTGGTAGCTCGTGACGAAATCACCTCGGGCATGTCGCTCCTGTTAAGAGAAGTTTTCGGGTGTGACACCCATATTAATACTGTATACACCACTTGCGTTGAACCTTGGTTCAAGTAGCAGACTCGAACTCGCCTTGTGGTTCGCATCACACCGATAACCCTGTGCCGCCATCCCGAGGTCCCGGGCGGAAATCACTCCGTCAGGTAGAGCATCACCCGCCGCATCTTGTAGGAGCTGAGCAATGACCACAGTTTCAGAGCAACCCCGCAGCACCACTCGCACGCTGCTGTCCAACGGCGAAGCGCTCGAGGACATCGTCGACCCCCACGCGGGCTTGATCTCGCGGCGGATCTATACCGACGCCGAAATTTTCGAGATGGAAAAGGAAAAGATTTTCGGCAAGGCTTGGTTCTTCGTCGGACACGAGTCGGAAATTCCCGAGCCGGGCGATGTCATCACTCGGCTGGTGGGTATGGATCCCGCACTTTTCTTGCGGGACGACGAGGGTGAGATTCGAGTCTTCCTGAACTCGTGCCGTCATCGCGGCATGAGGGTGTGTCGGACGGACCGAGAGAACACGTCGTTTCTCCGTTGCTCGTACCACGGTTGGGCGTACAAGAACAACGGCGACCTCCTGTCGGCCCAGGGTGAGGAGTACTACGGGGAGGGTGAGCTTCAGAAGGACAAGTACGGCCTGATTCCGGTGGCCCAGCTCGGCAGCTACCACGGGCTGATCTTCGCCACGTGGGACGCAGAAGCACCGCCCCTGGATGAATTTCTCGGGGATATGAAGTACTACCTGGACATCATCATCAATCGCACGGGCGGCGTGAAGGTCGTTGGTACGCCACAGATCTGGGAGGCCGAGACAGGCTGGAAGTTCTCCGCCGACAACTTCACCGACAACTTTCACGTCTACTACGCACACCACAGCCTGGTGGACCTCGGCATGTTGCCCAACGACCCGAACTTCGGAGGCCACGGTGAGATGATCGTGGCCGAGGAAGGTCACATCCTGCACATCACGGGAGGTGCGCCGACCGACGATTACAAGTACATGGGACTGCCGCAGCACTTGCGGGACAAGTTCGCCGACAACCTGACGCCCGAGCAGGTCGAGATGAGCAAGGACCTCGCGTACAGCGCGGGCACCGTCTTCCCGAACTTCCACTGGCTCCAGCTCATGAGCAGCGGGACGATGGGCCAGAAGGAATTTCCTTTCCTCAACCTCCGAATGGAGGTCCCCATCAGCCCTACCCGGTCACGGATGTTCTCGTGGTTCCTGATCGACAACGATGCCGACCCGGCGGACGCGAAGGATTCGTACGAGACGTACGTGCGCACCTTCGGCCCTGCGGGCATCTACGACCAAGACGACATGGAGAACTGGGAGGACTGCACAAAAATGTCGCTTGGTCCTGCAGCGAGGCAGCACACGATGCATCACAGGATGGGAATCAATCGGCCCGTCGACGAAAGTTGGAAGGGTCCCGGCGAGGCCTACGACGTGGCCTACGGCGAGTACACCCAGCGGAGCTGGTACGCCGCGTGGCTGACCTTCATGACCCAGGGATGGGCCGGCCGCAAGAAGCTGGGGGAGGGAAAATGAGCTTGAAGGACATCTTGACCAGGGATGCAGAGCTCCCCGCTGTGTTGCCGAATACCGAACTTTACGGCGAACTTCTGGAGTTCTACCACAACGAGGCGGAGCTGCTCGACCAGTACGGCTACATGACCTGGGTCGAGCTCTTCACCAAGGACACCGAGTACAGAATGCCGGTGCGCACCACGCAGTTTCTGACAGACGGTGACGGTTTCCACGACTTCGACTTCTTCACCGACGACTGGCAGACCTTGTACACCCGTGCCAGGCGACTGGAGACCGAGTTCGCCTGGGCCGAAACCCCGCCGTCGAGGACGCGTCACTTCGTGAGCAACCTTCGCCTGGGTTCGGATCCCGAGAACGGCGAAGTGGCGGCTCGATCGAACTTCTTCATCACCCGCACCCGCCAGGATCGGGATTACCAGATGTTCACCGGATCGCGTCACGACCGGCTCGTCCGAGAGGGCGATTCGTTCAAGATCAAGCGACGGACCATCTTGGTCGACCAGACGGTGATCACCGGTACCAACCTCAGCATCTTCTTCTGATAGGTCATCGCCGTGGAATCTGAAACGTTCGTTCCAGTCGTGTCGGTTGCGGAGCTCCGAGAGGGTTTCCTCACAACACATGTCGTCGAGGGGCGCCCGTTGATCGTCGCGACCACGGCAGAGGGGCTCCACGTGTACGACGCGACGTGCCCCCACGCCGACTTCCAGTTCAGCGCTGCGCGGCTACGCCGCGGCTGTGAAATCGAGTGCCAGATGCACGGCGCGCGATTCAAGGCCGACGCCGGCGGCGAGGTGATAAAGGGTCCCGCCAAGGAGCCGCTGTGGACATTGGAGTCCCGGGTAGTCGACGGTTCGCTCGAAGTCCTTCTCGACTGGTGAGCATCGCGTGCTGCTCACTTGATTCATTCGAACGTTCTACACAAGCAGGAGGAAACAATGGCAGGATGGCTCAACGGTGAGGTTGCGATCGTCACCGGTGGTGGTTCGGGTATCGGTCGTGCAGTGGTCGATCGCTACGTCGCCGAAGGTGCGAAAGTTGTGGTGTCGGACATCGACGACGCTGTTCTTCAGGCGGTCAAGGCGGACCACGGTGATGCCGTGAGCACGATGGTCGCCGACGCCTGCTCGATGGGGGACAACCAGCGGTTGGTTGCGCATGCAGTGGACACTTTCGGAAAGCTGGATATCTTCCTTGCCAACGCCGGCATGGGTGACAGGTTCATCGAGTTGATCGACATTCCGGAGGACCGGCTGACCGACGCCTACAGGCAAGTGTTCGACGTGAACGTCCTGGGGCCCATCCTCGGCGCGAAGGCGGCGATGAAGGAATTGGTGCGCACCAACGGGACATTCCTCATCACGCTGTCCAATTCGTCGTTCTACCCCGACGGCGGCGGTGTCATGTACATCTCGAGCAAGCACGCGGCGCTCGGCATCATCCGTCAGCTGGCCCACGAATGGGCACCGGCAGTGCGGGTCAACGCCGTGGCCCCGGGTGGCACCAAGACCAATATCCGGATCCCGGAAGCGTTCGGGACCGACGAGAACGGAAAGCCGATTCGCGCGCATACCCACCCGTCGAATGCGGACGCCGAGGTGGAGCGCGCAACGCCGATGAATCTCCACGCGGATCCTTCGGACCACGCCGGTGCGTTCGTCCTGGTTGCTGCCCGCGCCGAGAACAAGGCCATGACCGGCACCGTCGTACAAAGCGACGGTGGTCTCGGTATCCGAGGCCTTCGGCGCGTCCGCGGCGGCGACGACCTGCACGAACGCTTCTTCGGCGCACAGGATTGAAGCCGATGCGAGTCCTGTTGACCGGTGACCGGGGGATCCTGGGTACGGTCGTGAGAACCGAGTTGGAACTCCGAGGGCATCAGGTCACCGGATACGACATTGCCTCGGGTGATGACATCCGCGATGCGGCGGCTGTGAGGGCCGCCGCATCCGGCCACGACGCCATCGTGCACTTGGCGGGACTTCCAGGTGATCGGGACGATCCCGACCAGGTGATGAGCATCAATCTCGTCGGTACCTGGAACGTCCTTCTCGCTGCAGAGTCGGCCGGCGTCGAACGCGTGGTGTACTGCTCGTCGGGCAAGGCGCTGGGCTTGCTGGAACGCGATCCCGACTACCTCCCGGTCGATGATGCGCACAGGGGGCTGCCGTCCAAGCCCTACGCATTGTCGAAGTGGCTGGCCGAGGAGATGTGCGAAGCCTTCACTCGGGAGAGTGGCATCTCAACCATCTGTCTGCGTCCGGTCTTCGTCGCCGACGCCGGTGCATGGGCGTCGCTGGTGCAGGCCACCGAGTTGCCCCCGGCGCCGGGCCGTGCATGGCACCTGGCCACGTTCGTGGACGTCCGTGACGTCGCGACGGCATTCGCCGCCGCGCTCGAGTGTCCTGATCCGGGCCATGTCAGGCTCCTGCTCAGCTCCGGAGAGATCGGGGCGGATCGCCCGACGGTCGAACTCGTGGCGGAACATGTGCCCGAGGTTCCGTGGACGCGTGGGGAACCGTCTCCGGCCTCACGCGAATCGCTGATAGATGCGAGTGCCGCCAGGACCGTCCTGGGGTGGGTCCCGCAGTACGGGTGGGCCGATCGCGGCGGCCAGCAAATCCGCGAAAACGGGTAGGGCGCTCGGAAATCTCGACATTGTTGCACCAGGCGTAAATGAATACAGTGTACATAAGGGTTCGACTGGCCTGTTGGGTATCTCGGCCATCGCGGTCCCCGTCAATCTGGTCACTCGAGCGGAAAGTCACATCACTATGTCGCAACATCTTTCGGTACGCGAGATTCTCGACGGAGCCGGCCACCCCATTGCTGCCAGCCGGACAGACGGCGGTGACCGAGAAACGGCCTTGATCGTCTGCATTCCCGGCGGCGGTTACACAGGAGGCTATTTCGAGGTAGGGGATTCGTGTTTCATGGCGAGCGCTTACGAACGGGGACATGCGGCGCTCGCCATCGATCGACCCGCATACGGTGAGAGCGGGCCACTTACCGTGGAGACGGACTGGTACCCCACTCAGTCACGGATCATCGAACAGGCTATCGACGATGCCTGGCAGAAACACGGCGACGGTCGGCCTGGAATCATCCTTGTAGGGCATTCCTTCGGCGCAACCATCGCCCTTCGTATTGCGGGGATGGATCGACGCTGGCCATTGCTCGGGGTGAGTATCGACGGTACGTCAGGACTGATCGTTCCCAGCATGACCGACCTCGCCGGATCGTTGGTCGATATGCCGATCCACCTTCCGTTGGCACTCGGTCCCGAGGCCATCAGAAGTATGTTCTACGGCCCCGAGGGATCGTACGACGAAAGCGTATTCGCCGCTGCCGCGTCGTGCATCGCACCGGCACCCGCGATCGAGATCCGTGAGTGGGTGTCGCAATGGCCGCTCGAGGTGGAGAAGGTGGCGGCCGGCGTTACCGTCCCGGTCCAGATCCGCCTCAGCGAACACGATTCCATGCAGCCTGTGGATGCAGAATCGCTGGCCGTGTTCTCGGCGCTCTTCACAGCGTCCCCACGCGTCGATGCGGGGATCTACCCGAATTGCGGACACAACACCGACCATCATCTCGGGGGTCGACAATTGAACCAGGACCGCCTGGCGTTTGCCGCGAGCTGCGTCTGAACCACCCGTTTCCGACACACTGTTCGGCAGACCGGAGAAGTCTTCGGTCTCAGCGCGGCTTCCGCGGGTCGACCAGTGTGTCGGGATCGGGGCCGATGCGCAAGCCGGTATCGAGGCTGCTGATACGGCGGATGTCATCGGAAACGAGCTCGAAGTCGAACACGTCGAAGTTCTCCCGCAAGCGAGCAGTCTTGTCGGACTTCGGAATGACGACGTTGCCCAGCTGAAGATGCCACCTGATGACTATCTGACTCGGGGTACGCCCGTACGACTCGGCGATTTCACGCAGCGTCGGATGGTTCAAGACCTGGCCACGAGCCAGGGGGCTCCACGCTTCCGTCACGACCCCCAGGTCGCGGTGCTTCTCTCGAAGTCCGGTCTGGGTGAAGAGCGGGTGCAGTTCGACTTGGTTGATGGCCGGCGTGACGCCGGTTTCGAATAGCAGGCGGTCGAGGTGTCGGGGCTGAAAGTTTGCAACACCGATTGCTCGGGTCAGTCCGGAGCGCTGCATGTCGATCAAAGCTCGCCAGGTGTCGACGTAGAGATCACGCGACGGAACGGGCCAGTGAATCAAGTACAGGTCGACGTAATCGACCCCCAGCTGGGACAAGCTGACGTCCAACGCCCGCTTGGCCGGCTCGTAGCCATGAGAATCGTTGAAGCACTTGGTCGTTATGAACACGTCCTCACGGTCGAGCCCGACGCGGCGGAGTGCTTCGCCGACGCCGGGCTCGTTCCGATATCCTGCGGCGGTGTCGATATGCCGGTACCCGATGTTCAGGGCGTCCGTTGCCACGTCGGCTGTGGCATCGGGCGGAACCTGGAAGACGCCGAATCCGAGCTGGGGGATCGTGACGTTGCTTCCCAGCTGAATCAGAGGGACGCCCTGATGTTCGGACATGAAGCACTCACCTTCGATCGAATGGCATCGGTCAGCGTTGCAGCGCGATGTCGGCGAGTTGGTCGGCCGTAATGGCGTCGGCGTACTTCGCATTCATCTCGAAGAGGTTCACCCCGTGACTCAATCGCGAGCGGTCGAACACCGCATCCTCGATGACGAAGGTCGGATATCCGTGTGAGTGGGAGTCGATGACGGTCGCGCGGACGCAGCCAGAGGTTGTCCCGCCGGTCACGATCACCGAGTCGACGCCTTGTCGTACGAGGTAGGACATCAAGGCGGTGTCGAAGAATGCGCTTGCCTTCGGTTTTGCGAACACGACCGCGGACTCGGGCGGCGTGATGGCGTCCGGGATGTCTTGAGATTCCGGTTTGTCCATGGCCGATGCGCCCGAGGAACCATCGCCCTTCACAGTCCCGCCGTAGATCGAGGCCATGCCGGTGAGAGCAGTGGTGTAAACGATGGGCCACCCTTGACCTTCGGCCAGGTCGATCACCCTCTTCAGGGGATCCATCGACTCCCATGCGTTCGGTCCGCAGGAAGTAGGGAAGTCGGCTGTCGCCTCCTCCATCGACTGTCCTTCCTCACCGGTGAAGGCGCGTACGACGTCGATGACCAGAAGAGCCGGTCGCGTTCCCAGTGTGTTCTTAACGGACCAGATTCCCTTGCTGTAGGCGTCCGGGTCTGCGTCGGTGACCATAGTCGTCCACCAGCGGGGAGCGTCGGTCTGTCGTGTCATGTTCATTCCTGTTCTGTTGCTGTGCTTGGGATCAGCCGTCGATGCTGTAGCCGCCGTCGACGACGACGACCTGTCCGGTGACATAGTCGGAAAGAGATGATCCGAGATAGACGACGGTGCCCGCGATGTCCTGGGGTGAGCCCCAACGCCCGAGCGGGATGCGAGCCAAGATGCTCGCCGTCCGCTCGCTGTTCTGAGTGAGCTTCGCCGTGAAATCCGTGGCTATGTACCCGGGCGTGATGGCATTCACGCGAATGTGATGAGGGGCCCATTCCAAGGCGAGCGCCCGGGTCAGCCCTAGGAGCGCGGACTTGCTCGCTCCGTACGACGAGGCGCGCCGGACGCCGAAATGTGCGCTCAGCGACGCGACGTTGATGATCGAACCGCCGCCGAGTTCCTTCATCGAGGGCAGGACCGCGCGGGCCGCCGTCACGGCACCGCCCACATTGGTATCGAACACGCGTCGCCACGACTCCTCCGTCATCTCCTCCGTGGCAGTGCGATCGATGGCGCCGGCGTTGTTGACCAGGATCGACGGCGGGCCGAGCTCCTCGGAGAGGCTCTCGACAGCATGTCGCAGTTTCACGGGGTCGGCGACGTCGGCGACGCGGAGCGAGACTTTGCCCACGCCCTGCCCCCGGATAGTGGCTTCGAGTTCACTCAGAGCAGTGGCATTTCGAGCGATCAAGCCGACGCCGGCTCCTGCTCGGGCCAGCGCGAGCGCCGCCCCGCCGCCGATGCCGCGAGACGCGCCCGTGACAATGGCGATCTGTCCCTCGAGTAGCGCCATGGTCATGAGGTGGTTTGGTGATAAAGGTGCGCTAACTCCATGACACTCTGCGTCGGGACCACCCCGATCTGATGAAGTGCTTCGAGCGGGTTGATGTGCACTATCTCGGCCTCGAGCAGCCCGTCTGTGCCGACCGGAAATTCCGCCAGGGCGTGGGTGACCACCTCGCGACCGGTAGCGGGGAAAGGACCCCACGCTCCGCGATGATGGCGTCGGACGACAATCGTCGCAAAGACACGGTCACCGGCGTCGTGCAAGGTGACCTCCTCGTTGACGAGGTCGGGAAACGACCCGAAGAGCGATGCGTAGTGAGCGCGGACCGCTTCCTGGCCCCGCAGAAGATATCCCTGAGTGGGAATCGAGTACCAGCATTCTTGACTGAAAGTCGCCATTGTGGCGTCGAGGTCCTGTCGGTCCTCCGCCTCCAGATGAGCGCGGACGAGAGCAACGGCATCCTGTGTCATGGAATCACCTCCAACTGTATAGTGAATACACTACGTGTTTTCCTTCGCGGCGGCCATACGACGGCCTGGAAAGATGGGAAGGCCCTACGTCTCCGGTGAGGGTCGACGTCACTGGGATGGGCCTATGCAACCTGCCGGGCCAGCACCCGCAGGTCGACGGACAGATCAGCTGCGTCACTCGACGACGGCGAGATGCCGGCCGCCAACAGCTTGCGAGCAGCAAGGTGATCGAGCGGACGGTTGATCGACTCGACCGCGACGAGTTGCGACCCGCGATACAGCAGTACCGAGAAGCTGCTCGCCGATTCTCGACGAAGAACGTGGCTATCGTAGCCGTCCAGCAGACCCGCGATCTGGACCTTGTGACCGAACTGAGTGGTCCAGAACCAGGGAACTGCCGCAAACGGAGTCGGGGTCCCAACGATGGACTGCGCGACCGCTTTGGCCTGGTCGCTGGCGTTCTGAACAGATTCGAGGCGGATCGACCGCGATTCGGACGTGGGAAAGCGGCAGCAATCGCCCACAGCCCATATGGCCGGATCCTCGGTGCGAAGCATCTCGTCCACAATTATTCCATTGTCGGTGGGTAGATGTGCTTGCCGGGCAAGACCGTCTGCAGCCACCACGCCTATACCGATCACTACGAGGTCAGCTGCGATCGTCACCCCGTTCGTGCAGCGCACACCTGTCACGCCGTCGCGCTGGTCGCCGAGAATCGTGTCGACAACGGTCCCGGTGAGCACATCGACTCCCGCGCGGCGGTGCTCGGAGACCAAGAAGTCGGCGGACTCCGGTGACAGGGCACGAGACATGGATCGTCGAGCGGCCTCCAGCACGGTCACGGTGCTCCCGAGCTTTCGAGCAGCAGCGGCCACTTCCAACCCGATGAAACCGGCACCCACGACAACGACCCGAGCATGGGGCGTCAATCGCGGCGCCATGTCCCGTGCATCCTGCGCGGTAGCCAGATAGTGCACTCCGGGTAGTGCGTTACCGTCGACGGCGAGTGGGCGGGGGCGTGCACCGGTTGCCAGCACCACGTTCGCGTAGCCGATACGTTCGCCGGAGCTCAGTTCCACCTCTCGTGCTTCTCGGTGCAGAGCCACCGCGTGGTGTCCCTGTCGCAGGGCAATGTCGTTGTCCTGGAAGAACTCGGCCGGTCGCAGGAGATCGAGCTGTCGAAGGCCACCACTGTTCAGGAAGTCCTTCGACAGAGGAGGCCGCTGGTAAGGCATGCCGTCCTCGTCTCCGATCAGAACGATCGGCAGCTCCGAGTCGTGTTGACGGAGCGACGCGGCAACCTGAACACCCGCGTGTCCCGCACCGACGATCACGACCGTCGAGTCGCTCATTCCTGGTCCCGAGGAACATGGACGGTCATTCCATCGAGATCATCGATCACCGAGATCTGACAGCTCAGGCGACTGTTGCTTTCTCGCGGGGACGCAGTGTCGCCGAGCAGTTCGTCTTCCACCTCATCCGGTCCGGGAATTCGGTCCAGCCATTCCTGGCCGACATACACGTGACAGGTTGCGCACATAGCATTTCCGCCGCACTCGGCAATGATTCCGTTGATGCCGTTATCGACTGCCGCGTCCTTGAGGGTGGTTCCGGACGCCGTCTCGACGGTCCGCGAATGGCCCTCGGCCGGTACGAATGTGATTCTCGGCATCAGGCTGCCTCTATCCGCAACGGGAGACTGGCGAAGCCTCGCAAGGTGTTGTTGAACTTTCGGACCGGTTCGCCGTCGAGGGTCAATGCCTTCACCTTGTCTGCCAGCACACCGAGCACACTTTCTCCTTCCAAGCGGGCCAACATCTGACCGACGCACGCGTGAATCCCTGCACCGAATCCGACATGTCCGTTCGGTCCGCGCTGGATGTCGTATTCGTCCGGCCGGTCCCATCGCCGTGGATCGCGGTTGGCGGCCGCGAGGAACAGCAACACCTTGTCGTCCTTGCGGAGGGTGACGTCCTCGACTCGAACATCACGGGTGAGTGTGCGATAGAAGGCCTGAACAGGAGATTCGAACCTGATGCTCTCCTCGAAGGCGGACCTGACCAGTGTACGGTCGGCGCGCAATGCCGCGAACTGGTCGGGATGAGTAGCGAGACAGAACAGCGCATTGCCGATGCCGTTCATGGTGGTGTCGACGCCGGCGATCAGGAAGTTTCGAACGAGCATGCCACCGTCGTCGTCCGAGTACCCTTCTTCGGCGGCATATTCGTGCACCATGGCTCCGAGACTGCCGGCGCGGAGATTCTCGCGTCGACAATTCAGTGCGACGTACTTCATCAGTTCGTCGGCGTTCTCCAGCGAGCGCTCCATGAGCGAGTTCATCGGACCGAAGGCGTTGAATGCCAGCGCCCCGATCAGGGGAAGTTTTTTGCGCTCGTCTCCTGGAGGGAGGCCGAGTTGATCAGGGAATACCTTCAACGGAAAAGCTTCTGCGATGTCGGCGAAACCGTCGAATCGTCCCCGTTCGACAAGAGGATCGATAATGGCCTCGGCCTCCGACCGAAAGCTTTCCTTCAACGCTTTCACAGTTTTGGGGCCGAGCACCCGCGACAGCACTCGACGTGCCCGGGTATGATCAGGAGGATCCGCCTCGATCACCAGGCTCTGCGTGCGAAACAGTTCGCCCTTCGACAGATCCAGATGGCCCACCCCGCGGCTGGAGCAGAACGTCTCGTGATCGCGAAGCGCCATCTCGACGTGCTCAGCCCGTGCGAGGCCCCAGCAGTTGTACCGGTCGAGCCACACGGCGGGACCCAGCTCGCGTACCCGCTCCTGATCGGGGTAGGGGTCCGCAAAGTACCGATCACTGTAGGGATCGACATCAGTGTGTCGTTCCGAGTTCGAGGTGTGAGCTGCAGTGGTCATGGATCAATGATGGCCAGGTAACCCACTATTTGGAAAATAGATTCTGCTCACGGTGAGTATGAGCAATACTCATGACGTGATGAACCTCAGACAGCTCGAATACTTCGTTGCTGCGGTCGACGCGGGAACCATGACGGAGGCGTCTCGACGTCTGTACGTGTCGCAGTCCGCGATATCTCTGTCGATCGCGCAGTTGGAGTCGAGCATCGACACTCAATTGCTGGTCCGGGCGAAGGGGCAACCACTCCAGTTGACGGAAGCGGGACGTCGGGTGCTCCCCAGGGCGCGCGCCCTGCTGGCGCACGCCGAACAGGTCCGGTCGTTCGTCAAGGACGAGGCGGATGTGCTCCGCGGGTCGCTGGTCGTCGGCTGCACGAGTCTGGCGGCACCATTCGTTCTACCGGAGTTGTTGAAGGTCTTCGCCGAACGCCAGCCGGAGATCGTCGTCGACTTCATCGAGGCCCCCTCGGACAAGCTTGCCGAGTCCCTCGCGTCGGGCCGATGTGAGATCGCCCTTCTCTACGATCAGAACCGGGTGCACGACATCGTGGTCGAACCGTTGCGGACCGGACGTCCGTACGCCGTGTTCGATCCCGATCACCCGCTCGCGGGACGGGGATCTGTCGGGTTGGACGAACTCGCACCCCATCCGTTGATCATGCTCGACAACGCGCCGAGCCGGGAGTACCACCGAGCGCTGTTCGCTGCAGCGGGTTTCCAACCGAGCGTCCGGCACTACGTCTCGACCTTCGACATGGCCCACGCACTCGTCAGCCGTGGTCTCGGCTACGCAACGATGCTCGGCTGGCCGTCGGTCGACTACTCGCACGGCGGCCGAGGTCTGGTTCAAGTGCCGATACACGACGATCCCCTCACCAACGAGCTGGTGTTGGCCCACTCGGCGGCTGTTCAGCTCAGTCGGCGGGCACAGGCTTTTGCGTCGTCGTGCCGAGACATCGTGCCGCGCTTATGATCACGGCTCCGAACAATTCGGACCGGTCCCCGGCGGGATCGTGGCCGGCGTTCTTCGACGACGCGGCCCGAGCCACCCATACGTGTGGTCGGATCCATCACATCGGGTAGTGGCATCGTCCTGCTCAGTGGGCGATGATCGTAGCCCCGAACGTGGGGAAGGTCGGACCCGTCGCCGTCGAGCTTCGAGCCCACACGTCGAACCGGGACTTCCGGCATCGAATTCGGGGCATCATTCCATCGCGTTCACGCGAGTCACCATCATCGAGGAGCACTGTGAGTATCAGCGCCAAGTTGTCGTCGTCCGAGGTCGATTCCGATTGGGCCGACCTGTCCGCTGTTCCCGGAGCAGACAAGGCGTTTGCCCATCACGGCATCGCTTTCACAGCGACGGGTGAACTGGTCGGGTTTCATGCGGGCCAGCTCGTCGTGATCGACAGTGGCGGGTCCGTGGTCAGCATCGCCGAGACGGAATTGACGGAGGGGCACGGCGTGACCGTCGTGCGCGAGGGCGACCGCGATCTCGTGTGGATCGCCGATCCCGGGTTCGCGATCGCGTGCGGACACGGCGCGGGCAGCCCGAAGCTCCCACCATTCTTCGGAGCGGGTCTCGATGTGACGAGAACGCCCGGCAGGGTCGTGCAGATGACGATCGCGGGAGAGATCGTTCGCTCGCTGCCCACCCCGGTAGCCGTGACCGACGACGCTCCCGGTCCGTATGCGCCGTATGCGCCCACTGCCGTCGCCGTCGACGAGACGAGGTTCGGTGGTAGGGGCGACATCTGGGTCGCAGACGGGTACGGGAGCAACGTGGTCCACCGGTTCGACAGCGCAGGTCAGCACATCGCGACCCTCACCGGCTCCGAAGGGGCCGGACGTTTCGACTGCCCGCACTCGGTTTTCGTGGACCGGCGTCCGGGCAAGTCCCCCGAGTTGTACGTCACGGATCGCGGTAACGCGCGCATCGCGGTCTACGACCTCGAGGGGCGGTTCTCACGGCTTGTCGGTGAGGAGTTCCTGGATTCCCCGAGCGGCATTGCGATGTGGGCCGGAGCCCTTGCCGTGGTCGAGCTCAACGGTCGGTTGACGCTCTTGGGCGAGGACGATCGACTCGTCGGGCACGTCGGTGACAATCCTGACGCCAAAGGGCGTCCCGGGTGGCCCAACGCGTTGGGCGAAGGCCGCGTCGCCCAACGACCGACCGAGCTCGTTGCCGGCCGATTCAATTCTCCCCACGCCGTGGCCGTCGACGCTCACGACAGGCTGGTGGTCGCAGAATGGGTCATCGGGGGGCGCTACTCATCCGTCACCCCGTCCTAGCGCTGATCCGAGCCGGCAGAACGGCCGTGACTCGAGGTTTCTGTCGACACTGCGCATCGATCGGTATCCGAAAAATGTGGACATGACATGTATTCTGTGTACATGAACGCGCCATCGAACTTCTCGATGATCGAGGTCGGGTCGAGTCTGTCCGGACGACGGATCACCGCCGACCACATCGTCGAGTCACTGCGCCGAGCCATCAACGACGGCGTCCTGGCAGACGGAACCCAGCTGAACCAGGTCGATCTGGCCTCCCACTTCGGGGTTTCGCGTGTCCCGGTACGAGAAGCGCTTCGTCAACTTCAGGCGGAGGGGCTCATCCAGTCCCACGCTCACAAGCTGTCCTACGTCCGAGGGACGGATCCTCACCGCCTGGCTGATGTGTTCATGCTGCGCGGGTTGATAGAAGGATGGTTGATCGAGCGCGCAATACCGTCGATCGACCCGAGTGTGATTCTGCGAGCCCGAGAAATCAACGAGCTGCTTCGCAACGAGGCGCACCATCCGTCCTGGCTCGAGCTCAACCGCGAGTTCCACTCCCTGCTCTTCGCGGCGGCGAAGTCCGAGGAGGGTATGGGCGTGTTGCAGCCGCTGCAGATGCGGTCGCAGCGTTACAGCCGCCTGTGGTCGAAAGGTAATGGTGTGCATCGGCCTGCAGAAACCTGCGATGAGCACGACCACATCCTCGACTTGATCGAGGCAGGCGACGCGGCCGGCGCGCGGGAGGCCTCCGTTCAGCACGTCATGCACACGTGTGATGCGGTCCTGGCCGCAGGGCGGCTGATGCAGGCAGACGCCGGTGTCCACGCCTGAGGCATGACCGCTCCGCTTCCTACTCCCGGCAGGGCGCTGGACACCGAACCGTCGTGCGAGAAGTGTGTCGTTTCTGTCAACGTTGTGTGACATGTATTGCATTGAACCCTAGTTCAACGGGTTCACTCATGCGTAGGTGACGCGGTCCGGAAAGTCCAAATCCGATGCGCGGGCCGACAGAATGAATACAGTAGTCACAATCTTCCCAACGCAGTCCACCGAAAACGGGTCGGCCTCGAGCCGGCGGAAGGACGAAACAATGCGCACATCTCGAACTCTGGCCACGGGGGCAGCGGCCCTCGCCCTCTCGCTCATGGCGACCGCGTGCGGCGGGTCGACCGACGCTGCCGAGGACGGACCACTCGTCCTCGGTGTGATCGCGGAACAGACCGGTCCGGTCCCGGTTCTCGGGCTCGTCGTCAACGGAATGGAGGCCGCCGTCGACGACGTGAACAAGAACGGGGGCATCAACGGACGTCAGGTCCAGCTCGACGTGCGCGACAGCGCGGGTGATCCGGCCAAGGCTGTGGGCATCCTTCGCGCATTCGACGAGAGCGGAATCAGCATGGTGCTCGGAGGCGCCTTCGGTGCCTCCTGCGCTGCAGAAGGTCCAGCCGCCGAACGGCTCGACCTGGTAGCTCTGTGCCTCAGCACCGACCCGTTACCGGATGAGACGTCGAGGATGTTCGGTGTCGGATCACCGTACGACGTCACGGTTCAGGCGTATTCGGAAGAGCTGTCGAAGTACGGCAACCGGATCGGAGTTTTTGCGGAGAAGGCGCAGAGCGGGGACGACATCGACCGTCTCGTTCCCCCTGCCTTCGCGGAGAAGGGGGTCGATGCGGTCATCGAGCGAACCGATCCAGAAGCGACGAGTTACAAAGCCAGCATTCAGCGGGTCATTGCCCAAGGCGTCGATGCCCTGTGGTTCACACAGTGCACGCCGACGGTGCTCGCCGGCGTCGCCGACGCGAAGGCGCTCGGGTTCACCGGGAACATCATGTTGATGAACTGCCTGTCGTCGGACGACATCGCGGCGGGACTGGTGAACGACGCGGCGAAGCCCGGCGGGCAAATCGTCAATCTACTGCCCTCGTTGTTCGATCCGAAGTCGTCGGCCAATCCGCAGCAGCGCGCTGCAGTCGACGAGTACTTGAAGGTTGTCGGGACGAGGGACGCCGTGCTCGCTGCCGGATGGGACTCCGTCTGGATCGCAAAGCAGGCCTACGAAGCCGCCGATGGCACCGGAGGTGACAACCTGCAGGCCGCCCTGCAGAACAATTTCACCTTCGAGGGCGTGTGGCAACGCGGTGTTTGGACCGAAGACGATCATCGAGGTAATGACGGCGTCGGCATGCATGTCCCAGTCGTGGTCGGCTCCGACGGCACGTGGCAGCCGAAATGACGTCCGCACTGACGGTTTCGGACGATATAGCGGTGACTGCGCGAAAGATCAAGGCGGGAGCGCTGATTCGGACGGCGATCGTCATTGTGTATGTCGTCGCGGTGCTTGTTCAGGCGCAGAGTGTCGTACTCATGCTGTCCCTCACCGCGATCTGGGGCATCGCCACCGTGGGGCTCGGACTGGTGCTGGGAAGTGCCGGACAGATCTCCCTGTGCCAAGCGTCGTTCGTCCTGGCCGGTGCCTACTTCTACGCAGGAATTACTGTCGACGGTGGTCTACCGCCGTGGGTCGGACTCCTCTGCGCGATCGGAGGTGGCGGCGTCCTGGCACTCGTGGTCTCTCCCGTGTTGCGAGCACGAGGCGACTATCTTGCACTGGCGACCATCACGGTGGCCCTCCTGGTCGATCGCGCGATCAGCACGGGGGACTGGATCCCGGGCGGTAACAGCGGTATCTCCGGCGTTCCGTACCTCGAACTTTTCGGCATCTCTTTCAAGAGTGCGGAGTCGTACCTGATCCTGTCGCTCGTTCTGCTTGCCTTGATCATCATCGGGCTGCATCTGCGGTACGGCAGAAGTCATTCCCGCCGCGCAATCCACGCACTGCACCAGGACGAGAGTGTCTTGGCCGGGTTCGGAGGTAACCCCTGGATGCTCAAGCGTGAAGTCTTCGTGGTGGGAGGACTACTCGGCGGTCTTGCCGGGGGTGTCTACGCGGCAGCCTACGGATTCGTCTCCTCGAACGGGTTCGGTCTCTTCGAGTCTTTCGCCTTGGCCCTAGCGGTGATCATCGGAGGCAACGGCAGACTGATCGGCGCGCTCTTCGGAGCTTTCATCTACCAAGGCAGCTTCGTGGTCCTCGGCGACTATTCCGACTACCGGTTCGCGCTCCTCGGCGTCCTTGTGGTGCTGACCGTTCTGTTCTTTCCCCGCGGACTGTGGCCGAGCTGGGGAGACTTCTCGGGACTTGTTCCGTTGCGTGGCAAACATGCTCGAAAGCCGATCGTGATGGAGACCGACGCCGCACCGGTCGCTGTCGATCCCCTTGCACTCGAGATCAGAGGCCTGACGAAGCGCTACGGGGAGTTGACGGCCGTCGGTGACGTCTCGATCACGTTGACCGCCGGTTCCTTGACGGCCCTCATAGGCCCGAACGGTGCCGGAAAGACGACACTTCTCGACTTGGTAGCGGCTGAGCAACAACCGAGCGCCGGCTCGATCCTCATCGACGGCGCGGACATCACGACCGTCACCCGAAGCGGTCGCGCTCGCGCAGGCATCACCAGGACCTATCAGCGGCTGAGGCTGGTCTCGAGTCTCAGCATCATCGACAACGTCCTGTTGGGTGTCGATCACGGCGCACGTGGAGAGTCCTTCGTGTCGGAAGGGGAGCGCCGCCGCCGCGCCGAACGCGCGCTGGCAGACGTCGGACTGACCGAGGGCCACGAGGACGACGTCGCCGAATTGACCTTCGGTACACGCCGGCTCGTGGAGATGGCTCGCGCCATAGCAAGTCGGCCCCGATTGGTCCTGCTCGACGAGCCGTCATCAGGTCTGAACGACTCGGAGGCTCGGGAATTCGCCGAGGTTGTCCGCGGGCTACACGCGACCGGATGCACCGTGGTCGTCGTGGAGCACAACTTGCCCTTCGTTCGGCTTCTGGCACACGACATCATCGCGCTCGACCGAGGGCGGCTCCTCATGCACGGTCCGACCGAGGAGGTTTTCGCCTCCGCAGAATTCCAGGAGTCGTACGTGGGCCGAGGTCCGCGTGGGCGAACGAAGATCGAGGAGGAGATGTCATGAGCTCGACGGGACTCGAGATCCGGGGTCTACACGCCGGGCATGGTGACCTCGCGGTTCTGCACGGTATCGACCTGGTTGCGCGCCCCGGCGAGCTGGTCCTGCTCGCCGGGCCGAACGGCGCCGGCAAGACCACCCTGTTGACAACCATCATCGGAACGCTTCGCGCGACATCAGGCACCGTCTCGGTGGACGGTTCGGAACTGTCGGGAAAACCGGTGCACGAGCGCACTCGACTCGGCGTGGGTCTGGTGCCCGAGGGGCACGGTCTGTTCCCGGGTCTGACCGTGTGGGAGAACCTCAGAGTCGCGGCCAAAGCAGCGCGCCTGACCGGAGCTGAGGCAGAAGCGGGCATCGCCCGCGCAATAGAGGTGTTTCCGAAAGTCGGTGAACGACTGAGGCAGGATGTCACGACACTGTCGGGCGGAGAGAAACAAATGGTGGCCTTCGGGCGCGCGCTCATCACCGATCCGAAGGTGTTGTTGCTCGACGAGCCGTCGATGGGTCTCGCTCCGATCGTCTGGCATCAAGTTCTGGACACGTGTCGCGCTCTCGCCGATGATGGCCGCGCAGTTGTGCTGGTCGAGCAGCGGGTCATGGAGGCAGTCGGTGCCGCCGATCGCTGCGTCGTACTTCAACAAGGGCGGATCACTCGAGACGAGCCGGCCGAGGGCGCCGACGTCAGCGACCTCACCAGTGACTACTTCGCCACGGGAGCGACATCATGATCGATTTCCTGCAAACGACCGAGTTCGTGTTGACGATGACGGCCGCCTACCTGTTGATCGGACTCGGCTGGAATGTCGTCTACAACACCTGCGGATACCTGAACTTCGCCATCGGACAGTTCTACATTCTCGGTGCGATCCTCAGCTTTCGGTTCCAAAGTTCGTGGGGGATCGACTCGCCCTGGCTCGCAGGGCTGTTGGCTGTCATCTCCGCCGGTGTCATCGCTTTCGTTGCCGAACGGCTCGTCCTTCGCCCTCTTGCCTCGCTGGGCCTCGACGAGCGCGGACTCGCCCCGCTGATTCTGACGATCGGACTCGGTCTGATCCTGGTTCAGGTCTCATTCAAACTGAGTCCGAGCACCGTGACGCGCCCGCAGGAACTACTGCCGGGAACTATCGACGTCGGCGGGGTGCTCATAGCCAAGCAGTCGCTGTTGATGTGGTTCGCGACTGCGGTAGTCGCAGGTGCGCTTTTCATGTTCTTCCGGAGGACGGACATGGGTCGCGCGATGAGGGCCGCAGCCGTAAGTCCGTCGGCTGCCAGAGCTTTGGGATTGCGAGTCGCATCCTTCCGCACGTTGGCTTTCACGCTCTCCGGGCTCCTCGCTGGTTTCGCGGGCTTTCTCATCGCCCCGACCCAGGGGATCGCCTACAACGGCGGGGACGTCATTGCGATCTACTCGTTCATGGCGGTGTCCATCGTCGGACTCGGTCGCGATGGCATGGCCGTCGTCGGTGCGGTGGTTGTCGCATCCATCCAGGGTTACTCGGCGCGCTACCTGGGCCAGAGTGTCAGCGAGGTGATAGTTCTCGTAGCGTTCCTCGGGGTTGTGTACCTCTACGCCGCCCGCGCGGACGGCGGGATTCTGCCCACCAGGCTTCGGGTCGCAATGCGACCGACCCCCACTGAATCCGTCCGGTGAGTGTCAGCGAGGTGATCGCGCAGGCAATCGTTTCCGAGTGCCCGGACACGTCGTTGTTCGGTTTTGTAGGCGACCACGACCCGCGCATTGCACGTGGGCTCGATCAGGACACAGACGTCGTTCGAGTCATGGCTCGACACGATGGCGCGGCCATGGTGATGGTGGAAAGTGTGAATTCGTCATCGACTCCACTGCCGTTCGGGACTTGTCTCCAGTCGACAACGTTCTCGTCCGGTCGATACCGCGCGCGAAACTACGGTCTTGGGGGCGCGCACCCCGAGACGTCCTCGAGGGTGTCGTCGACTTCCCTACGAATATCCGATGAATCGAACTCGTTTGTCAGAGAAGGGTGCATGGGAAGGCGCTTGAAGTGTATTCTGTCTACATGAGTCGATACGACGTGGCAGGCCGGCGAGCACTGGAAGACAGGATCCGGTCGACGGTGCGTCCCGAGCTGGGTGAGATTCCGTTGTTCGTCTACACCGATCCGGACGTCTATGAGCTCGACTTGGAGCGGGTATTCCCCAAAGCCTGGCAGTTCGTCGGTCACGTTTCCGAGGTGCCGAATCCAGGTTCCTTCGTCACTCGAACAATGGGCGAGGAGTCGGTCATCGTAGGTCGTGGCGATGATGCGGTGGTACGCGTGTTCTTGAACGCATGTCGTCACCGGGGCATGAGGCTTGCCTGTGAGGACTTCGGCGAGGTGAACAACTGGCGCTGTCCTTATCACGGCTTCACGTACGGTTCGAAAGGCGACTTCATCGGCACCTTGATGGGCGCGCCGTTCGAGAAGGTCGCATATCCGGAAGGCCTTGACCGGAAGGCCTTTCACCTCGTCGAGGCCCGTACCGAGGTTTACAAGGGTCTTATCTTTGCGACGTGGGCGAAGGAAGGGCTGTCGCTCGAGGACCATCTAGGTAACGCAGCTTGGTATCTCGACCTGATCGTCGGTCGTGCCGAAATGGAAGTCGTCGGTGTTCCTGAGCGGTGGGTCGTCCCTACGAGTTGGCGTCTCCCCGCCGACAACTTCGCATCGGACGCTTATCACACGGCTACGGCTCATTCGTTCTTGACGCGTCTCGGTCTGGTGAAGGGCGTCGACTTCGGGCGCGACGGGTACCACGTCGACCCCGGCGCCGGTCACGGGCTCGGGGTCGGGGTGCACTTCGACGAGAAGTCGTACTTCCCAGCCGAATTGCAGGACGAGTACCGCGACAACCTCGACGCCGGCCAGTTCGAGACGCTGTCGCGGCTGAAGAACATGCACGGCAACATCTTCCCGAACTTCACCTTTCTGATTCCGAATTTCATCGAGGTCGAGGGGAAGCGTGTTGCCGGCGCGATGCTGCGCGTGTGGCAGCCGGCCGGCCCCGGCCGCACACAGGTCTGGTCGTGGCACCTCGTGGAGAAGAACGCGCCTGAGTGGTGGAAGAAGCTCGGGCGCCGGATGTACACGCAGACCTTCAGCTCTTCGGGCATGTTCGATCAGGACGACACCGAGAACTGGGAAATGCAGACCAAATCGTCCGACAACGCCCTGTACCGCGACGACGAGTTCATGCTCCATTACGCGATGGGCATCGACGCGACTCCGTTGAGCAAGGACGAGTTTCCCGGTCCCGGAGATGTTTTCGACGGCAAGTTCAGTGAGTCGGCCGCACGCTCCTATTACGGAGTGTGGCGCAACATGGTGTTGGACGGAGGTTCGCGATGACCCGGCCCCTGGTCGATCTCGCGACGCGCATCGCGCTCGAGGACTTCTACATCCTCGAGGCCGATCTGCTCGACGAGCGACGTTTCGAGGAGTGGCTCGAGCTGTTCGCCGACGATGTCGAATACTTCGCCCCGATCCGGGTGAACCGTAAGAGTCCGGCATCCGATGTCATCGAGGAGCTTGGACACTTCGACGACACCAAGAGCTCGCTGACCCTGCGGGTCAAGCGTCTGAGAACAGACGTGGCGTGGGCAGAGGACCCTCCCTCGTTGACGCGCCGGCTCATCACCAACGTGAGGGTGGTGTCCGTTGGCAGCGAAGCGCTCGTTGTACGCACCAACATGCTGCTCTACCGCAGCCGGGGCGATCTGGGTGCTCACGATCTGATCGTCGGCCAGCGGCAGGACACTCTTCGTCCACACGAGGACGCATGGCTGATCTCGAACCGCCGCATCCTTCTCGACCAGGCATCCATGTCCACCAAAAACTTGGGGGTTTTCCTGTGAAAGTCAATCTCGATCTGTCCGTCTGCCAGGGATACGCGAACTGCCTGGCCGCAGCGCCCGAATTTTTCGACATCGACGATAGAGGACAGGCTGTCCTCCTCAAGATCGTCGCCGAGACAGCCGAGGAGCAGGCCGCCGTCCTGGCGGCCATCCCGATGTGCCCGGTCATGGCTATTTCGGTGGACGAAGGGTGATCCGAGGGGATGAGGGTTTCCCCATGCCTCACTAATAGTGTATACAGTTTACACATGGCTTTCACACGACCTCGGAGGAGCAGCATGAGTCTTGCCATCATCAACATCGGCCTCAGCCACATCGGCGATTCCTCAGGTACAGGTCTCGCAGGCGACGCGATGATCATCCGGGAGGGTCTGATCGAGTGGATCGGCGACAGTGCGGATGTGGGTCACGACGACCACGAAGTTCTCATCGATGCTCGGGGCGTCGGAGCCGTACCGGGACTCATCGACTCCCATGTGCACTCGACCTTCGGTGACTTCACTCCGAGACAACAGACCGTCGGCTTCCTCGAGAGCTACGTGCACGGGGGAGTCACACGTGCCATCAGTGCCAGCGAGGTACACGTCCCCGGGCGGCCCACCGACCCGGAGGGTGTCAAAGCACTGGCGATCGCGGCGCAGCGTTCGTTTCAGAATTTCCGTCCCGGAGGCATGACAGTGCACGCCGGGTCGGTCATCCTCGAACCCGGACTCACCTACGACGACTTCGCCTACCTGCGTGAGCAGGGAGTGTGGCTGGCCAAGGGCGGCTTCGGTGCCTTCTCGTCGCCCTACGACTACGTGCCGATCGTGCGGGACGCACGTAAAGCCGGCATCGTCGTCACGGTCCACACAGGTGGCGGGAGCATCCCCGGCACGTTGGAGCGAATGGACGCGGCAGCGCTTCTCGAGATCAAACCCGACGTGTCGTTTCACTCGAACGGTGGACCGACGGCCATGACGCCCGAGGACAACGAGCGGCTCGTCGTCGAGGGGTCCATGGCGCTGCAACTCGTGATGGCCGGGAACCTTCGATCGTCGCTGGACCTGTGCCGTCTGGCCACTCAGCACGGTCAACTCGACCGAATCCTGATCGCCAGCGATACGCCGACAGGTACCGGAGTGGTCCCGCTGGCGCTCTGGCATCTCAGTGCCGAACTCGTGTCCCTGGGTGGATTGTCGGTCGAGGAAGCTATCGCCTCCATGACCGGACGGGTCGCCGATGTCTTCGGGCTCCAGGCCGGCCGTCTCGAGGTCGGCCGCCCCGCTGACCTACTCCTTCTCGACGCACCGCTCGGGTCGGTCGGTACCACCTGGGCCGAAGCGCTCGAGGTCGGCGATGTGCCCGGTGTGTGCTCAGCCATCACCGACGGCGTCGTCCGATACACGAAGAGTCGCAACACGCCCGCTGCCGGCCGCTCGATCACAGTCCGGGGCCACGCCTCGGACTCCTCATCCGCGGGTCACTGACCCTCCATCACGAAAGGAGCCACATGAACCAACTCGAAGTGCGCACCTGGTACACCTCGGTCGAGGAAGTGCACCACGACAACGGCCCCCGCGCCGATGTCCCACTGATCAAGGCGGCTGTCACGGCCGTCATCAAGAATCCCTACGCCGGCAGGCCGTTCAGCGACGACTTGTCGGAACTGCTCGAACCCAGCGGTGATCTGGCGATCGAGCTGGTGCGTAGGTGCAAGGCTGCGCTCGGCGGTGCCGAGGCAGAGAGCTGCGGCAAGGGCGCCGTCGTCGGCCTCGCCGGCGAGCAGGAGCATGGTGTCGCCTGCCTCACGACCCCATTCGGCGACGCGATGCGCGACGGCATCGGAGGTACCGGCTGGGTCACCTCTGCCACGAAGATGGGGACCGTCGGAACGGTGATCGACGTGCCGTTGGCATACAAGAAGGCATTGTTCGTCCGGGAGTTCTACGACGCCATCACGGTGTCACTGCCGACAGGGCCCCGCGCGGACGAAATTGCTGTCATCGCCGCTATGGCCACCCGCGGTCGACTCCATCACCGCATCGGTGGGCTCACCAAGGCCGACGCCGTGGGAGATGGACTGCGATGAGCAAAGGACTTCTGTTCTCTCAGATGGCCCCTCCTGCCGACCTACGCGAGGATTTCGACGACTGGTACGACTCCGAACACATCCCGCAGAGGATGGCCATCCCCGGATTCAGTCATGCCTTGCGTTACCGCCAGGATGCCGAGCCTTGGCACCTGGCGTGCTACTTCCTCGACGACATGGCGGCGCTCGATACCCCGGAATACGACGACCTGAAGAAGAACCCTCCGGAGCGGACCGCTCGCATTCTGGAACGTGTCGACGGCTTCACGCGCTATATCACCGACCAGATCTCCGATACCTCACCCGAACTCGCGTCGGATGCCACCGGTACAGATCACACGCTGTACGTGGTCGCCTTCTCCGTGCCGGACGAGGACCGTGCGGAGTTCGACGGCTGGTACGAAGACGAGCACGTCCCACTCCTCATGAAGGTGCCCGGCTGGCTCCGCGTCCGACGTTTCCTCGTACGGCCCGGCTTCGCCGGCCATCCCTGGACGCACCTGGCGCTGCACGAGATCGCGAACCCGGCTGTGCTCGACGCACCGGAGCGGGCAGCAGCACGAGACACCCCACGACGGGACGCCCTGGCGGCGAAACCGTGGTTCACCAGCGGGAGATGGGTCTACGAACCCTTCTCCATCTCTCACTCCACCTCGAAAGGCAATTAGACATGGCACTCGCGTACCGCCGTAGCGACATCAAGGAACGTGCACTCACCGAATGGGAGGGTGGCTGCGCTGTCACCCTGCCTTCGTTCTCGGAGGACTTCTCCGGTCTGAACGAAAACGGCATTCGTCACGACATTGCTCGCGCCGCTGAACTGGGATTCTGGGGAACGCTGGTCGCCTCCGAGAGCGGCACGACGTTCGAGGAGTACAAGCGCTTCCTCGAAGTCGCCATGGAAGCAGCTCCGGAGGGGTTCAAGATCGTGGCCCACCTGAGCTTCGACACGGTGGAGCAGTCCCTCGAGGTAGCGCAGCTTGCCACCGCACTCGGCGCCGAGGCGGGCCTGCTGTCCTACCCGCCTGCATTCCGTCCCAAGAGCGCTGCCGACATCGTCGAGCACACGCGCTACATCACCGACCGCACCGATTTGGCGATGATCCTCTTCGGCGCGTCGACATGGGGATTCAAACCCCTCGCCCCCAACGGCTTCCCGGTCGAGGCGATGGTGGAGATGAGCAAGATCGAGACCGCGGCCGCGCTCAAGTACGAAGGCGGCGGAAGTGCGCTGATGACGTCGTTCGTCGAGGTCCACGAAAAGTGCAGTCCGTACGTCATCGTTCAGAACCCGATGGAGCAGCACGCTCCGGCGCTGTCGAAGATGTTCGGCGTGCGCTGGTGGGGGACAAGTGGATACGACTCCTACGGTGATCGTGTGCCGCGCGTCATGAGCGAGTTGAACGCCGGACGGTTCGACGAAGCGATGAAGATCTTCTGGAGCTACAACGCCGGCCGAGAGGCGAAGGGCGCCTTCCACGGCACCTTCGCGGGAGCCAACCTGATCCATCGAAACGGGTGGAAGTACATGTCGTGGCTGCACGGCTTCAACGGTGGACTGCTGCGTATGCCGCAGATGCGCATCGCGCCGGGACAGATGAAGTCACTGCGCGGCGGCCTCGTCGCCTCCGGCTTCGAGTTCCCGGACGACGATGCTGACTTCTACGCCGGCAGGGTTCGGTGACGATCCATCTCGACAGCGGCGTGATCGGCGGTCTCTGCGACGAAACCGTGGCGTTCGACGCCGCCGTCATGGCGTTGGAATCGCAGCGCGCCGGCGCGGAGCAACTTCCCCCGCGGATCGACGTCGATGTCGCCACCGGGTTCCTCCGGGTCATGCCCGCCGCTCTCGGTGAATTCATGGGAGCCAAGATCATGACCCTGGCGAGGGGAGTGGGCAATCGCTATCTGATCCTGGTCTATCGGCAGGACAGCGGCGAGTTGCTCGCGACGCTGGACGCCGCTGAGATCACCAAGTACCGCACTGCGGCGACGACGGCATTGGCGGGGCACCTGCTGGTGCCGGATGGAGTGTCGTCCCTCGGGCTGATCGGTACCGGCTTCGAGGCCGAGGGTCACCTGCGTGCATTCGCGCGCCTGTGGCCCTTGAGCCACGTGTCCGTCTACAGCCGCTCGCAGGACAAGCGAGAGAGCTTCGCTGCTCGGATGAGTACCGATCTCGGTATCGACATCGTGGCCGTGGATTCGGCGGACGCAGTGTGCGCCGCTCACGCCGTCACGGTTCTGGCGACCAAGGCGAGTGAGCCGGTGGTGAACGGTAAGTCGTTCGCCCGCGGTGCCACGGTGCTGTCGATCGGCTCGACCAGACCGGACCTACGGGAGTTGGACGACGACACCTTCGCCAGGGCCCATTCGGTGTTGGTCGACGACGTCGCGCAGGTGCTGACGGAATCCGGCGACGTTGCCGCAGCATTGGCGTGCGGCGCGCTCTCGGACGGGGCACTGGTGTCCCTTCCCGAGTGGGCAGGGCCACGACTCTCCGACCCGGAGCGGGATCTCGCTGTCTTCAAGTCGGTCGGTACCGCCGTGCAGGATCTTGCACTCAGTGCTGTCCTGATAGCGAAGGCCGCGGAGGCGGGCCTCGGTCGTGACATCGGAAATTTGAGCGAGTTGAAGACCGGAGCCCCGGTGAGAAAGAAGGAACTGGCATGACGACACAGGACTATTCGCCCCTCGCGACCGAAGGAATGCCGAGCGGGTTGTTGATCGGCGGCACATGGGTCGACGTCGACAGCACTTTCGATGTGATCGATCCAGCCACCGGAGATGTCATTGCATCCGTCGCCGACTCGTCTGTCGACCAGGCCATGGGCGCACTGGATTCGGCCGTGGCTGCTGCATCCCGGTGGGCGGCGACGTCGACTCGAGAACGCGCGGAGTTGTTGAGGCGCGCGTTCGATCTGCTGACGGAGCAGCGCGAGGACTTCGCGCGCCTTATTTCCCTGGAAATGGGCAAGCCCATCGCCGAAGCGCGTGCCGAGGTGGATTACGGTGCGGAGTTCCTGCGGTGGTACTCCGAGGAGGTATCGCACATCCAGGGTGATTATCGGACCTCGCCGGACGGCGGTTCCCGCATGCTCATCTCGCGGCGTCCGATCGGCCCGTGCCTGCTGATCACACCCTGGAACTTCCCACTGGCGATGGCCACGCGGAAGGTGGCCGCGGCCATTGCGGCCGGTTGTACTTCTGTGTTGAAGCCGGCGGCGCAGACGCCGTTGACCTCGCTGAAGTTTGCCGACCTTCTGGTGTCGGCCGGCCTTCCCGACGGCGTCCTGAACGTGGTCACGACCCGCAACGCACGCGGGGTATGCGCGGCACTTCTGTCCGACGGTCGTATCCGCAAGGTTTCGTTCACCGGCTCGACCCTGGTGGGGCGCGCTCTGGTCGCGCAGTGCGGCGAGAACATCGTCCGACCGTCGATGGAACTCGGTGGCAACGCCCCGTTCATCGTGACCGCCGACGCCGATCTGGACAAGGCGGTCGACGGAGCGATGATCGCCAAGATGCGCAACATGGGCGAGGCGTGCACGGCCGCCAACCGCTTCCTGGTTCACGAATCGCTGGTCGAGGAATTCGGCCGTCGGCTCAGCGAGCGGATGAGCGCCCTCGTGGTGGGTCATGGGTTGGATACCCAGACCCAGGTAGGACCGGTCATCGACGAGACTGCACGCGCGAAGCTGACAGAGTTCGTGTCCGACGCAGTCCACCGGGGGGCCCGTCTGACTGCAGGCGGTAAGGCGATGACGGGTCCGGGCACATTCTTCGAGCCGACCGTGCTGACCGACGTCAGTCCCGATGCCAACGTCTTCCGAGAGGAAATCTTCGGACCGATCGCCGCGGTGACGAGCTTCCGCGACATCGACGACGCGATCTCCATCGCTAACTCCACCGAGTACGGGCTTGTGGCGTATCTGTACACCTCGGGTGCCGAAGAAGGACTCCGCATCGCTGCACGTCTGGATTTCGGGATGGTCGCTCTGAACCGGCCCATCGTGTCCAACGCGGCTGCGCCGTTCGGCGGTATCAAACAGTCCGGTCTCGGACGCGAGGGGGGTCGAGAAGGTCTTCACGACTACCTCGACCTGCAGTACGTGGCCGTCGATGCGTGAGGGGCGTAAGCCGGCCGGCACCCTCGAGAGGATCGTCGTCACGGTACCTGATCCTCAGGAAACGGCAGCGTTCTTCGCAGACGGATTGGACCTCGAGATCATCGAAGTCGACGACCGTCTCATGGCAGTCTGCGAAGGCGAGTACCACGCAGGACGCGGTCAGGGTGCGATCGAATTGGTATCGGGGGTGGAGTTGTCGGTGCGAGACCTTGTGTTCGCACTCCCTGCCGATGCCGAGTTGGGTGAGCTCTCGCGACTGCTCGGGGCCACCCGGTCCTCCGACACGTCGGTCTCGGTCGTCGATCCGACGACCGAGATCCGGATGTCCTTCGAACTCGAGTCGAACCTTCATGTGGACCTGCCACCGAAATCTGTCCTGAGACCGCGGCGGATGGGGCATGTGAATCTGAAGTCGCCTTCGCCTACGCGCACAGCCAACTTTCTCGAAGAGACACTGGGCCTTCGCCTTTCGGAGTACATCGGGGAGGATTTGTACTGGCTCAGGACTGGTAGTGAGCATCACAATGTCGCGCTTCGTCCCGGAGGGATCCGAGCTGTCCATCATCTCGGACTGGAGGTAGGTGGCTGGCACGCCTACCAGCCGGTCCTGGACCACCTCGACAACGCGGGATTCAAGATCGAGTACGGTCCGGGTCGTCATCGTCCCGGTCGAAGCTTGTTCGTGTACGTATGCGATCCGAGCTCGGGACTGCGCATCGAACTGTTCTCGGACATGGTTCACATTCTCGATGATGAGAGCGAAGCCATTGGATGGCAGCCGGGCGACCGTATGACCAAGACGTTGAACACGTGGGGCCCATTGCCTCCGCCGTCCTTCATGGAATGAGGACCGCGCGTCGGCGAGGGAGCTCAAAGGGCTCAATCGACAGCGCTATTCGGTAGAGGTCTCTTTGTATACGTAGACATTTGAATGGAGTCATAGTGGCATCAGCTGAGAACACGCGTTACGGGTCGGATTTGATCGTCGACTTGTTGATGGAGTCGGGTATCGAGCATGTCGCGTTCAATCCGGGGGCGAGTTTCCGGGGGATTCACGATTCGTTGGTGCACACTCCGAATGCGCCGGAGATTTCGTTGTGTATGCACGAGATGGTGGCTGTCAGTATGGCGCAGGGGTATTCGAAGGCTGCGGGTAAGCCGATGGCGGCGATGTTGCACAATGTGGTCGGGTTGCAGAATGCGAGTATGGCGATCTACAACGCGTGGTGTGATCGTGCTCCGATGTTGTTGATCGGTGGGACGGGGCCGAAGTCGAAGGCTCGGCGTCGGCCGTGGATCGATTGGATTCATACGGCGTCGGTGCAGGCGAACATCGTGCGTGACTTTCTGGTGTGGGACGACGAGCCGCACGATGTGTACAGCATCGAGGAGTCGATGGCGCGTGCTCGGTCGGCGGCGACCAGTGCCCCCGGGGGGCCTGTCTATCTGTGCTATGACTTCGATCTTCAGGAAGATCCGTTGCCGGCTGATTTCGTCGCGGGTGGGATCGGCCGATTCCCGGTGCCGAGTGATCCGGCGCCAAGTGTTGCCGATACCGCGTGGCTCGTCGATGTGCTGCGCCGCGCGGTGCGCCCTGTCGTGTTGGCGGGGTACGCCGGCGAGACGCCTGAAGCATTCGGTGACCTGGTCGCGTTGGCGGAAGCCCTGGGCGCTCCCGTCATCGATACCGGTGTGCGCCACGCCTTTCCCACGACGCACCCGCTCGCCGGCATGCACGTCGAGGGTCTTCTCGGCGAGGCGGATGTTGTTCTGGCGCTCGATGTCGAGGACATTCACACTCCGTTGCGTGAGCGGCGCGGTGATCGTGGTTTGACGCTGTTGAATGTGTCCTTGTCGAGTCTGAAGTTGCGGTCGTGGGCGCACGACTACCAGGAGATGGTGCCCGGGGATCGTCACGTGACGGCGTCCTCGTCAGCGGCGGTGTCGGCGATTCTGTCGCGTCTGCGGGCGGAGCCGCTCGATGTGGACCTCGTTGCCCGTCGCACGTCGGAGATCGGTGAGCGTGTTCGTGCGGCGCGTGCGCGGTGGTGGGCGTCGGGTGCGCAGGCGACGGCGGACGGGTCGGTTCCGTTGGAGCGGTTGCAGGTGGAGTTGGCGCGGGCGTTGGACGGTACGGATTATGTGTTGGGGGGCGGGACGAACAGTCACCTCGAGCATCGGTATCTGGCGTTGGATCGGCCGAGGCAGTACGCGGGGTGGGGTGCCGGTGGCGGTTTGGGTTATGGCGTCAGCGGTGCGCTGGGGGTGGCGTTGGCTCAGCAGCCGGGGACCATCACGGTCGATGTTCAGAATGACGGTGACCTGTTGTTTCTGCCGTCGGCGTTGTGGACTGCTGCGCACAAGTCTCTTCCGGTGTTGATCGTGGTGAACAACAACCGTCAGTACGGGAACACTGTGGGGCATTCCATCGAGATCGGGCGTGCGCGCGGGCATCGTGAGGATCGCCGGTATGTCGGTGCGGGTTTGTCGGATCCGCCGGTCGATCTGGCGGGGATGGCGCGGTCGTTCGGTATCTGGGGGTCGGGGCCCATCTCGGACCCCGACGTGTTGGCCGAGCAACTCTCCGAGGCTGTCGCCGTGGTGCGGTCCGGTCGTCCTGCCCTCCTCGACGTCCTCACACCCGGCCTCTGAAGGGCGTCGATCGGCTTCGGTACGACCACCATAAGGATGACGGGGGACCAGACCCGACGGGGGGTGACGCGTGTCGGCCAAGGCGCGCCCATCCAGTGGTCACGGTTGTCGGGTGTCCCGACTCAGGGGACAGGTACTCGCCACAGTCCACCTTGACGACGTCCGTCTCGGACGGATACTTGTCACATGACCGACATCGATGTCTCCGGACTGCCTCGCTACAGCAGGACCGGCCGGGGAGCTCCCATGCTCCTGATTCATGGAATCGGGCACCGTCATCACATGTGGGACCCGGTGATTCCGATACTGGCAGAACACTTCGACACCGTCTCGATCGATCTCCCGGGCTTCGGAGAGAGCGAGCCGCTCGGTGATGCACCTTCACCGGCACGGCTGGCGGATCGGGTGGAGCTGTTGTTGGACGAACTCGGATGGAGCAGTGCGCACCTCGTCGGGAATTCGCTCGGCGGTTGGCTCTCGCTGGAGCTCGCGCGCCGTGGTCGGGCGAGGTCGGTGTGTGCACTCATGCCCGCCGGTCTGTGGCGTTCTACGGGCGGCACTGCTCGTGTGCGACGGCAAGTGCTCTTCTCCGTGTGGGTCAACGGTTCTCGCCTTCCGGGTGCGGCGTCTCTCATGCGTCGCTCGATGCTGCGGACCGTCGTCCTGTTCGGCCTGTTCGGACGTCCGTGGCGCATTCCGTCGGCGGTGGCCGCGGACGATGCACGTAACCTCGCTACGTGCGACTTCGACCGCACGATGTCTGCACTGGAAGGCACCCGCTTCGACGGCGGTCATGAGATCGATGTCCCGATCACGGTGGTCTTCGGGGGCAGGGACCCGCTCATCCGTGCAGCGGAAACCGACTTGGGGAAGCTGCCGTCGCTCGTTGCGGTCGTCGCACACAAACATCTCGGGCACGTTCCGACGTGGGACGATCCCGATCTGGTGGCTGCCGTCATCGAGGACTCGACCTCGGCGTGACGCGGTGATCGTGGATAACTCGCGGGTCTGCATCAGCAGACGCCGATGACGTCGGCCTCGTTCGCGCCGCACGAATGATCGTGGAGGCCGAGCGCGGCGAGGCCGGTCGGCAGATCCTGCACACCGTCGCGGCGTACCTCGATCGGGTGGCTATCGACGCGTGAGCGCAGCGCGCGCCCTGCTCTCGAGAATCCTGCGTTCCATCAGGAGTACCGTTTTGCGCATCCTCGGACGGAGAATCATGTTCCACAGCGCGCCGGTGAACACTCCGCGAAACTTGTCGACGCCTCGGAGTGCGCCCGGCACATACACTTTGCGGCGGCGCCGGACGATGGCGTCGACGAGAGCGTCGGCGCCTCGACCCGGACTGCGATGGCAGCCGCACAGCGAGTGGGTCCGGCGCCTACCAGTCAGTGCCTAAAGGCACCCAGAGAGCCGGAGTCTCGCGGCTCGATAAGATCGATGTCGATCTCGGTGGGTGTACCGGCCGACCATGGCGGAGTCGGTACGATCATCCGGGAGAGGTGACGAGGTCCACCGCTCGATATCTGATTGATTTCCTTACGGAATCGGGTACGCCCGGCGCTGGGTGTCAGCGAGATGAACGCCGGTTGCGATTCGACCTCGCCGATGAGAGTGGAAACAGGACACTGACGTGACAGCACGTTCACCCGCTGTGAGCACCGTGGAGATGTCGCGTTTCCTTGTGCTCGCGCGCGTGCTGAACTTCACGCGTGCTGCCACGGAAATGCACATCACACAACAACTCTTGAGTGCGCAGATCAAACACCTGGAGCGTGAGATCGGGACTCCGTTGTTCACGCGGTCGACACACCGAGTCGAGCTCACGGCCGCGGGTCACGAATTTCGGTCTGCGGTCGACACCGCGCTCGAATCGTTCGAACGTGGAGTGCAGCGAGCACGGCGAGCGGGGTCCCCATCGGACCGTATTCTCACGATAGGTTTTCTCGCCCATTCGATCGACCTTCAGGTTGAGGCCATCGACGTGATGCAGGATCGACATGCCGAACTCACGCTCGCATTCCGTTCTCACGTTTTCGACGATCCGTTCAACGGCTTGCTGGCAGGCACCACGGACGTCGCCTTGCTCTCGCACCACGCGGGTCATCCAGACATCGAGACGATGACCGTGATGGCAGAGGATCGAGTGTGCTTGGTACCCAACGGGCACGTTCTGGCCCAGCGGCGCTTCCTCACGCCGGCCGACTTTCTGGACCTGCCCGCAATCGTGATCGACGGTGCGGACAACATGCCTGCGGTCAAGGCATGGAGTGATGCTCTTGCGCTCAGCGAAGAAATTGGATCGCGCCCCGTCGGAGCGTCGGTGGGAACAGCACAGGAATGGTTGCTTGCGGCCGCAGGAGGCAAGGGCTTCTCCACGGCGCCGATGTCCGTCACTCGGTACACCGCTCACCCCGGTGTGAGTGCTGTTCCCGTGATCGACGTGACGCCGCTCCTCGTCAGCGTGGGGTGGGTCAGGGGCCGAAAATCCTGTCTCGTACAGGAATTTGTCGATGTGGTTGCCCGCTTGGCGCGCGACTCTCGCGGAGATACGACGTTGTGAGCACGTCTACGATCGCAGCCGCCATCGGTTCTACTCCGACGCGATTCCTCGGTAGTCGAAGAATCCTTGACCGCTCTTGCGGCCCAACGTCCCGCGGTTCACGAGTTCCGTCATGACATCAGCTGCGACGGAGGGAAGTGCGGGGTTCGTTTCGAGTCGGTGCTTCTCGATCGCGAGCACCACGTCGAGCCCGATCTCGTCCATGATCGAGCAGGGACCCCACTCGAGACCGGTGTCCACCTTCCAGATCGAGTCGATGACCTCGGCCGTGGATGTCCCGTCGGCGATCATGAGACACGCTTCGCGCGTCAACGCCTCCAGCAGTCGGTTGAACGGGAACCCTGCGTCCGCCTTCTCCGACCGGAAAGGGTGAAGTCCGAACGTCGTCAGGACCTCCTCGACACCCTTCACCACCTCGTCGGTCGTGTGTTCGCTGCTCATCACATCGACTGCTAGGTAGTGGGGCGGATTGTGGAAGTGCACGTTCAACACGCGTTCTGGTGTGCTCAGCACGTCCATGAAGTCTGCGACGACGTACGACGACGAGTTCGACGCAACGATTGCGGTCGGTTCTGCCAACCGGTCGAGTTCGCCCAAAATGTCCCGTTTCACTGACGCTGATTCCGGGGCCGCCTCGACGATGAACCCTGCCCCCGACACAGCGTCGGCGATAGTGTCGTGCAGCTCGACTGTGCCGATGCGGTGACCCTTCTCCTCACCCCCGAGCTGGGCGACCACGGCGGGAAGTTGGCCGAGGATGAACTGGCCGGCACTTTCCCTGGCTGCTTCCGACGGATCGTACAGTCGTACGACACCGCCGCGACTGGCAAGCATCAGGCCGATACGGCGGCCCAGCATTCCTGACCCGATGATCGTCACCGGGCGTCCGGTGATGTTGTCGGCGATCGATGTCATGTCGATGATCAACTCCTCGTGATGGGTGATTGTGCAGATTCGCGATGCGCGACCACCGCTCTGGGGTGGGCCACGTCACCTGACGGGACAGCGCGACATGAAGTCTGCAAGCAGAAGCGAACAAGTGGAAACAGCAAGAAGCTGTCGACCGACGTGATTTGCTTGTAACCGCGGTGGCGTATCCGAATCGCGACGTGGGTGTCCGGAGTGCGCACGTGATGTACGCGAACGTCTTGGAGGCGAGCCGGCGGTTCAATACAGTCGCTTCATGGCTTCAGACTCATCTCGATTCGAGTTGGTGCGGTTACTGATTCGAGTGGATCAACTCAATGCCCTGTCGGATTTTCTCCGTGGAAATCCCTATTTCGATCAACCGGAGGTGGTGTCGTCCAGGGTGTTGCACGCGGTGACCGGGGACGAGGTGGTCTTGGTGATCGAGTGGGCGGACGCCGATGCCTCGAAGCGCGCACTGTCGTCATCGGTCGGATCGGCATTCGTCGAGGGAATCGGCGAATTCCTCACCGGCCCACCGAGTATCGCTCACTACCGGAGCGATCGGTGATCACGCCTCCGGTGCCGACGGGCATCTCGGTGAATGACCTGCGAGTGGGCTCGGCGTCCGTGGTCGATGTCGGTGATCGGAAAATTCTTCTGGTCCGGCTCGACAGCGGCGTACGAGCCACCTCTCCATGGTGTACGCATCTTCGGACCCTGCTCGGTGACCAACCGGTCGACGCAGACGGTCTGGTGGAGTGCCCCCTGCACGGTGCGCTGTTCGACACCGTGGACGGGTCGTTGCAGCTGGGGCCCACGTGTGGCCCACTTCCTGTTCACGCCGTGGAGGTGGCAGACGACGGAATGATTTCGGTCGGGTTCAGCGCGGACGACAGAACGGGCGATGCCGGTGATTCCGCCGGTAAACCCAAACGCGCAACGAGTTTCGGTTCCTGGTGATGATGTGCCCGGGGTACGACAGTGCAGTACGGACAGTGAGGGTTGTGGTATGACGATTACACCGACACGCGCGTGGAGCAATATTCTCGCGGACGGGACCGATCTCCGTGATCTCGTGGACGAAGCGGGGGGTCACATCTCTCGGCGCATCTACGGTGACCCGGAGATATTCGAGTTGGAGAAGGAACGAATCTTCCGTCGGGCATGGAACTTTCTCGCGCACGAGTCCGAGTTCACCAAACCAGGCGACACGATCACACGCACACTCGCCGGCGAGCCGGTGGTGCTGATAATGGGCGACGACCATAAGGTCCGTGCGTTCCTGAACTCGTGCCGACATCGCGGTATGCGCGTGTGTCGCGCGGACCGAGACAACCTGAAATTCATGCGGTGCGTGTACCACGGGTGGGCCTACAACCGAGATGGGTCGCTCGCAGGTGTGTTCGCCGAGCAGTTGTACGACGAGTCACGGTTGGTGAAGGAAGAGTTGGGCCTGATCCCGGTGACGCAGGTCGATTCGTACGCGGGGTTCATCTTCGGTACGTGGAGCGCCGAGGCGCCCGCCCTGGGAGACTTCCTGGGGAAGATGACCTTCTATCTGGATCTGATCGCCAACCGAACCCCGGCCGGCACCGAGGTTGTCGGTGTCCCCCACGTATGGGAGGCGGCCGCGAACTGGAAGTTCGCCACGGACAACTTCACCGGTGACAATTTCCACATCTACACCGCTCACGGCAGCATGGTGGAACTGGGTCTGGTTCCGGCCGATCCGATGGCGTTGTCGGGTGGGTATCTGATCCAGGCAGAGGGCGGGCACGTCCTGCATGTCGTTCCGGGCCCGCCGGACTACAACTACCTCGGAGTGCCGCGCGACATGATCCCGCGGATGAACAGCACCCTGAGCACAGAGCAACAGCAGGTGATGGAGAACATTTCCTTCAGCGTGGGGACGGTGTTCCCGAACTTCTCTTTCCTGCACGTGTTGGTGGCCAGGGCCGAGGGGCTGCCGCCGACCCCGTTCCTGTCGTTCCGGTTCTGGGAGCCCGTGGCTCACAATCGCACGCGGATCCACTCCTATCTGTTCGTGGACAAAGACTCTCCGCAGTCGTTCAAGCAGGAGACAGCGGAGGCATACGTGCGGACGTTCGGCCCGTCGGGAACGTTCGAGCAGGACGACACCGAAAACTGGGAGGACTGCACAGCGGTCAACAGCGGGAAGATTGCGCAGCGCTACAACCTGCACCACGGCATGGCCCTCGACGTGCCGGCGGATCCGACGTTCCCCGGCCCCGGCCACGCGTACCCCGGTTCCTACGGGGAGCGCACCCAGCTCGCCTTCTACGGGGAATGGCTCCGCTGGTTGACCGAGACGGACCCTGCGGCTGCTCGGTCGGAGAACGACCGATGACCGGCGTGAACGCCGCAAAGTCGGCATGCGGGAACGGATCGGCTCTCCATAACGAGGTGCTGGACTGGATCACCCGGGAGGTCCACCTGCTCGATAGCGGTCTTCTCGACGACTGGTACGCCACCCTTCACCCGGAGATCTCCTACATGATGCCGGTGCGGCTCAGTTTGATGCCGAAGGACGGGGCCGGTTTTCGTGACGACATGGACTACTACATGGACGATCACGCCTCCATCCGAATGCGCATCAACCGACTGGCCACGAACATGGCATGGGCCGAACAGCCCGGATCCCGCACCCGCCATCTCGTGACGAACACGACTGTCGCACATGCCGGTGACGACTACGCTGTGACGTCACAGTTCTTCGTCACACGAGCACGGTCCGACCAGACGCCGGACCTGTTCCCCGGCCGACGCGACGACGTGCTCACCCGCGCGCCCAATGGTGAACTGCTGCTCAGGAATCGCCGTATTCTGCTCGACCAGACGGTGCTCAAGTCCTTCAACCTGAGTTTCTTCATCTAGTCACGCGGGCCTGTCGGACACGTTCCTTCATGAGCACTGTGGTCATTCGGGGAAAGCACATCCACAGGATCACGGTGTCGCTCGGCCTGACCGACGCGTACGGCAGGCCGAGCGGCACCGTGCCGTCATGGCCCGGTTGGTCCTCGACTCCGTGCCCGCGGTCCCTTTCTCACTGCCGCACCCGCGATCACCGACTCGTCCGTGTCGAGACGGCGGACGATATCGCATCCTGGAATCTCGAGGAGACAACATGAAGACGTTCGATCGCATCGTCGTCGTCGGTGCGTCGCTGGCCGGCGTTCGGGCAGCGGAAGCGCTACGACGCGAAAGCTTCTCGGGAACACTGACCATCATCGGGGACGAGGAGGCCATGCCCTACGACCGTCCACCGTTGTCCAAAGAGGTCCTTCGCGGCGAATGCAGCGATGACGACACCGCACTGACCATCGACACGGACCTCGACGCGTGCTGGTCACTCGGGGACGCGGTGGCCTCGATCGACTCGGTCGAGAAGAATGTGACGACACTCGGTGGTCGAACTATCCCGTACGACGGGTTGGTCATCGCGACCGGCAGCGGGTCGAGAACGCTGCCGGCATTCGGCGCCTCGTCGGACACCGTGCACCACATCCGTTCGAGAGCATCCGCGAGGCGACTGGCAGACGCGCTGACACCTTCGACCCGTCTGTTGATCATCGGATGCGGATTCATCGGCATCGAAATCGCGTCGTCGGCCCGAGCCGTCGGTGCGCGGGTCACAGTGTGTGGCATGGATGCTCCTCTGGCTCCGGCCGGCCCGCTGGCCAGCGCGCGCGTACGAGCCTTGTCGGACCACGCCGGCATCGAGACTCACGTCGGACACACTGTGTCCGCGGCCGAGCACGTCGACGGTGTTCACCACGTCGAGTTATCGGACGGGACCCGAATCGAGGCCGATCACGTCGTCGTCGCTGTCGGTGCCCGGCCCAACGTGGGGTGGCTGGATGGAGCCGGCGCCGACATCTCCGACGGCGTGCTCTGTGATTCGACGCTGCATGTGCTCGGAATGAACGACGTCGTGGCCGCCGGCGATATCGTGCGATGGCCGAACGCCGCCTTCGGCGGGATGACGATGCGAGTGGAGCACTGGAGCAACGCGGTCGAACAAGCCGGCGCGGCGGCGACCGCGCTGCTCGCCGGGAGTACGGCCGAACCGTTCGGGTCGATCCCCAGTTTCTGGTCAGACCACTTCGGAACCCGATTGTCCAGCGTCGGTCTCCCTCGACTCGCGAACCGATTCGACGTCGTCGCAGGATCACCCGACGACGATTTCTGTGCTCGCGCCTATGTCGACGACACGCTTGTCGGAGGCATTGCGTACGGACTCACGCGTCCGCTGGCGGCTGTCCGAGCGGCTTTGGACCGAACAGTCGTCGACATCCCGATGGCGGTGGTCTGACATGCCCACAGATCAGGGGAAGCGCTGGCTCGAAGACGACGTCGCGCTCGTGACCGGCGGGGGTTCCGGGATCGGGCGCGCCGTGGTCGACCGGTACATCGCCGAGGGCGCACGTGTCGTGGTCGCCGACATCGACGAGTCACGACTGGACGACGTACGCAACGAGCACGGGGACCGGGTTGCGACCATCGTGACCGACGTTCGCTCGGGCACACAGAACGATGCCGCGGTTGCGTTGGCGCTCAGTGCGTTCGGCAAGTTGGACATCGTCGTCGCGAACGCGGGGCTCGGTGATCGGTTCACCGAACTGGTGGACTTACCGGCCGACCGTATCGATGACGCTTTCGCGCAGATCTTCGACGTCAATGTCAAAGGCCTCATCCACATCGCCAAAGCAGCACTCCCGGCTCTGGTGTCCTCACGGGGATGCATCGTGGTCACGCTGTCGAACTCGTCTTTCTGGCCGGACGGCGGCGGGGTCGTATACATCGCGAGCAAGCACGCGGCCCTGGGGGTGATGCGGCAATTGGCGCACGAGTTCGCGCCTCACGTCCGGGTCAACGCCGTGGCACCTGGCGCTACGAGGACCAGCATCGCCAGCCCGGCCGCGTTCGGGACTGCGGTATCGGGCCCTCAGCGTGCGGGCGGTGGTGGAGGAGATGTCGACTCCATTGCGGCGATTGCTCCGCTGCGCGTCTTTTCCTCGCCTGAAGACCACACCGGCGCATACCTGTTGCTCGCCGCCGGATCGGAGAGCGGAGCGATGACCGGAACCGTCATCGAGTCGGACGGCGGACTGGGCGTTCGAGGATTGAGACGGGTGCGCGGTGGAGATGGTCTACCGGCCCGCCTGTTGGGTAGTCGCGATTGAGTGCTGTGGCACCGGGTGATGCGCCTCTGCCGACCGGACTCGCCCGAAGGCACAGCCGGCTGCGGTCGGACCGGACAAAATGCCGTCTGACCGGCGCAGATGGCACTGCTCCACAAAGTCTCGCCCCGCGCCTTTCGGTGAAACGGGTGTAGCATCACTCTTTACCATCTGGTCCGGTTGGGGTGTCACGCAGTTGCTTAGCCGATTCGAATAATCGGGTTTTGTTCTGCGCGCGGAGTCCAGGAGCATCAATGTCGAACATGCCGATCATGCTGGGGTTGGAAGGCTATCCGGTGTTCACCGGCGCCGACTTCGAGCAGGCGAGCGCCATGGTGTCCGGAATCATCAACCCTCACAAGGCATGGATGAAGTCCGTCGACCGCTCCCGCCTCAATGTTCGCTTCTTCGCCTCTCAACAGGGCGCTGTGACATTCTCCTATCTGCGATACGGGACCGAAGTAGAGATCAGCGCACCGGATCCGGCGTCGTGCTACTGCCTGATGCTGCCGGTCGATGGTTCGGCCCTCGTCCAGTGCGGTGGCGAGCGCATCCTCACGTCGTCGACTCTCGCGTCGGTGCCGTCCCCCGGAGCGCCGCTACGAATGACGTGGTCGGCAGATGCCGCGCTGGCGATCGTTCGCATCGAACGTGAAGCAGTGGAAGAGCATCTCCGTGGCCTCGTACACGGGCCGTTGACGGTGCCGCTGGAGACGAAGTTGAGTCTCGACTTCGGCGGACCCCGAGGCTCGCGGTGGCGCTCGGTGTTCGAGCTGCTGAGGGCGGACGCCGCGCAACGTCAGATGGACCCGTCAGGCCTGAGTACTCGCGCCAGCGCATCGGTGGTCAACGAACTGGTACTCAATGCCCTCCTGCTCTGGCATCCGAACAACTACTGGGAGCGCCTCGAGCGTCACGACCGTCCCGCACGTGCTCCCTACGTGCGGCACGCTATCGACTTCGCTCGGGAACATCTCGGCGAACCGATCACGGTGGCGATGATGGCCCAGCACGCGGGGGTGAGCATTCGGGCGCTGCAGGCCGGCTTCACTCGGGATGTGGGCTGCTCGCCGTCCGAGTACGTTCGCGACATTCGGCTCGACGAGGTGCGCCGCGAACTGATCCAGTCCGACCTCGCAAACCCGAGAGTCACGGACATTGCACTCAAGTGGGGTTTCTCCCACGTCGGTAGATTCGCGCACACGTACCACCAGCGCTTCGGCGAGTTGCCCTCGGAAACACTGCGGTCGCGACTTCGCACCCATTCGTGACCCCGAGGCGAGCCGCAAGAACGGTGCCGGCTGACGGTGAGCTGCCTTCCGTCACATAAGTCACGCTGACCGTGCCGTCGGGCAGTTCCGCTGTCGCCCTGTGTGCTGTGCGCGCCGTTCGTGACACTCCGGTCGATGCATGCGGTCATGACTGCGAGCAAAGACGCGATCAGGTGTGAGTTTTTGTCGCCGTGCGTGTTTCGGACATGAGACGTCGCGAACCGGCTGGCGGCGCCATCGTCACTCGCTTAACGTTGCCTGGAATTAGGAGTGACCTGGATCTCAGCACCCAGTCTCCCTTCGTGAGAGGAAACGTATTGTGAATGCCACTGAAATCGGTACGGACGACCTTCGGTCACCGGAACCCGAATCGCGGCCGATGGACCTGCACGGCGAGACGCTCGACATGCTCGTTGGCGGAGAAGGGCCACCCCTGCTGTTCCTGCACGACGCGGGCTCGGCGGGTGCATGGCTTCCTGTCCACGGGTTGCTGGCGGAACGTTTCACAGTTCATGCACCGAGCCATCCGGGGTTCGGCCGTTCGTCCGAGTTCTCCAACGTAAGAACCGTCGAAGACATTGCGCACCTTTATGCTTCGGTCGTGGCCGATCTCGGTCTGCAGCGCCCGTTGACGGTCGTCGGATCTTCGTTCGGCGGATGGATCGGTGCCGAACTCGCCGCGCGCCATCCTGATGCGGTGGATAGTTTGGTGCTCGTCGACGCTGCCGGCCTCCATCTCACGGACCACCCGATCACCTACGAGTTCGACGCCGATCTGCAGTGGACCGTCGACACGCTGTTCCACGACCCGGCGGCATTCTTCTCACTCATGCCGGCCGAGCCGGATGACGCCTTCATGCGCGAGGTGCAGCGAAACGCGCTGGCGTTCAGCCGGTTCGCGCGTGAGTCGAACTGTGCAGATCCAGAGCTTATGGACCTGCTCGGCGCTGTGTCGGCGTCGACGCTCGTGCTCTGGGGCGAGTTGGACAAGTTGATCGACCTCGAGCACGGGAGGGCGTATGCACGCGAGATCCCGAACGCACACCTCGTGACTATCGGTGACGGCGCCCACGCGGTGGCGGTCGAGAAGCCGAAATGGGTCGCGGACAACGTGATCGATCATGTCGTTTCCCATCTCGATAGCTGACTCGTGACGGTGCTCGTCGCCGGCGGATCACCGCGAGCTCGACAGTCGGCTCGGCTCGGCTCGAACGCAACCCATCCCAGGAGGATTGACCATGACCAGTAACGCCAGTGATCGACCGACCGACTACGACGCGATCGTGGTCGGAACAGGTTTCGCAGGAATCTATGCCACGCACAAGTTACGAGATCAGCTCGGCCTGAACGTGTTGACGGTCGACACCGCCGGTGACATCGGAGGTACGTGGTACTGGAACCGGTACCCCGGTTCGCGCTGCGACATCGAGAGCATTCATTACAGCTACTCGTTCTCGGACGAAGTGCAGCAGGAATGGACCTGGACGGAGAAATTCGCATCACAGCCCGAGATTCTCGAGTACCTGAACTACGTCGTCGACAAGTTCGACCTGCGAAGAAACATGTTGTTCGACACCACTATCGAGTCCATGGAGTGGATCGATGGCCGGTGGACCGTGCGGACCGACACGGGGACGGTCTTCACGGCCGACTACGTGATCTGTGGGACGGGGAACCTGTCCGTCCCCAAGGCCGTCGACATCGAGGGCATCGACTCGTTCGCCGGCGAGGTCTACCTCACCGGACGGTGGCCGCACAGCGGCGTCGATTTCGCCGGTAAGCGCGTCGGGGTGATCGGCACCGGTTCCACCGGCATCCAGGTCATCCAGGAGGTCTCCAAGATTGCCGACCACCTCACGGTCTTCCAACGGACCGCCAATTACGCGACACCTATCGGTAACGGACCGTCCGACGAGCAGCGGGTGAAAGCCGTCAAGGAGGAGTACGCACGGATCCGGGAGGCGTCACGCAACAGTTTCGTCGGCATCCCGTACGACAAGGCGCAACCTTCTGCTCTCGCCGTATCGGAGGCGGAGCGCCGTAGGACGTTCGACGAATGCTGGGATGCCGGCGGCTTCTCGATCGCCTCGGACAGCTTCCAGGACGTCATGTTCGACAAGGCTGCCAACGACACTGTGTCCGAGTACATCCGTGACCGCATCCGAGCCAGGGTCGAAGACCCCGAGCTGGCAGAACTGTTGGCACCCGACGGGCACGCGTACGGAACCAAACGCCCGCCACTGGAGATCGACTATTACGAGACGTTCAATCGTGACAACGTCGACCTTGTCGATGTCCGCACGCATCCGATCGAGTCGGTCACACCGACAGGCGTACGCACCGATCTCGGCAACGTCGATCTGGACGTACTCGTACTTGCCACCGGCTTCGACGCCATGACAGGTCCGCTGCTGAAGCTGGGTATCAGGGGCAAAGAGGGCAAGTCCCTGAACGACGCGTGGTCGAACGGCCCCAGAACTTACCTCGGTGTCATGGTGCACGACTTCCCCAACCTGTTCCTGATCACCGGCCCGCAGAGTCCGTCCGTGCTCTACAACATGCCCCTCGCGATCGAGGACCACGTCGATTTCGCTGCAGACGCAATCGCGCACATGCGAGACGCACGTGCGTCGGTGATGGAGGCGGAGCTCACGGCCCAGGACGAATGGGTGGACCACAGCAACGCGGTAGCCGAGACGACACTGATGCCGACTGCCGATTCCTGGTACGTCGGTTCCAACGTGCCCGGTAAGCCGCGAGCCGTCATGCTGTATCTGGGTGGTGCGGCCGGGTACCGAGCGATCTGCGACGATGTGGTGAGCAGCGGCTATCGAGGGTTCGCTTTTTTGCCGCCTGTCCGAAACGAGGCCGAGAACGCCGAGGCCACAGCCACCTGATCGTCGGTTGCATGCCAGGTAAACCGTCCTGGGTTTGATGCCGCTTCGTTCTTTGTGAAGGATGAAGCGGCATGTCGAAGTTTTACTCGGCCGAGCAACGTGCGGTGAAGATGGTCCTCGACCATCTCCACGAGTACAACTCCGTGTACGGCGCGCGCGTGCAGAACGATCGGACCGAAATTGGGAGTCGGCGTGGAGTCGTTCCGGCTCTGGACATGCCAGGCTCAGATCGATGCCACCCAAGCTCTCGGTGCAAACGGTCAAGGAGCAACAGCGCATCAAGGAGCTCGAGCGTAGAACCGAGATCTCAAGGACGCCAACGAGATTTAAGAAAGTCGGCATCGATTTTCTTCGCGAGGGAGCTCGTCCCCCGCAAGCGGGAGGTGCCCCCACCTCGTCGCCGCAGATAGTCCAGTTCATCGATCAGATGCCTGCACAGAACCACCGGGTCGAATCGATCTGCCGCGTGCTCACCGAGCAGGGCGTGCAGGTCGCCCCACGCGCGTATCGAAATTGGAAGAGTGCACCACCGTCGGCCCGCGCGATCTCCGACGCCTACCTCACCGCCGCTCTCGGCGACACAGTTTGCGAACCGGAATAGCTTTATGGTCGCCGCGAGATGAACCGCTACCTGCGCAGGAAGGGCCATCACGCTGCTGCCTGCACAATCGACCGCCTCATGACGGATGAAAGAATGTCCTGCGTCGTTCGAGGCAAACGGCACCGCACCACGATTCACGGCGGCAAGAACGCTACACGGGCCCCTGACCTGTTCGATCGTGATGTCACATCCGAGGACCCGAATCGGAATTGGGCAATGACTTCACGTACACCAGAACGTGGGCGGGGTTCGTCTACGTCGCGTTCGTCATCGACTGCTTCTCTCGAGCGATCGTCGGGTGGCATCGCGTCGGCTCAGGGCTCATTCACCACAGCGACGCCGGTCCAGTACACGTCGATCACGTTTGCGGAAACGCTTGTGTTGGAGAGTATTGCGGCATCGATCGGCAGTGTCGGGGATGCCTACGACAATGCGTTGGCGAAGAGCGAAATTGGATTGTTCAAGACCGAGGCGGTATCGAAGCGGAGTCCGTTCCTGAATGGCCCCCTGAGGACCATCGACAATGTCGAGTTCGCCACGATGGGGTGGGTCGATTGGTTCAACCAACGCAGCCTGCACAGCACCCTCGGCTACCTCACACCGGACGAATTCGAGGAGGTTCAATACAGTCAGGAATCGGCCCTCCGCCCGGAGATGTTGTAAGCGTAGGAGCGGCAATAAGCCCGGGACGCTTCAGTGCGCCTTGCGGAGATTGCTGCCGAACCAGGGCTGCTAAAAACTCCTCGCACTGCCTCGCTGTCATGGTCGCGACGGCCTGGCCGCCGAATCGACGGTGATGTCGTCGAACTCGCCGGCGTGGACGGTGTCGAGGGTCCTGTGGGCGCTCGACTTTATGAATGCAGCTACGGACCGAAAGTCAGCGGTGTGGAACGCGGACAACTAATTCGGCACCGGACACCTCTGGTTCTGTTCACCTCAGCAGCCTGAGGATTCGGGGCAGGGCGTCGTCGACGGTGGCAGCGATGATGTCGTAGTGAGTGGCGCCGGGTAAGGGCAAGTAAGTCACGTCGCTGACGCCGCGTGCCAGCAGTTCAGCCGACAAGGCGGTCGTCAGCGCCGGCGGTACGACTGTGTCGGCCAGTCCTTGTTCGATCACCACTGGCCGGCTGTAACCTTTAGTCGGCACCGACAGGTATTCCCGCAGAGCCGAGGTCATCGCGGGGTCGGACAGCGATCGGGTCAGGAGTTGTTGTGGAGCAACACCAATCACGTCCTGCCGAAGGTCGGAGATGCAGCTGGCTTCGGCTTGCCCGACGTAGCTGCGGCCGACCTCGCTGAGATAACTGTCGACATCGAGATCGGGCCGAGAGTCCCTGAGTCCGTACAGAACATAGATCAGGGTGGCCGTGACGCTGTCGAGTTGCGCAATGCGGGGCACGGTGGGGGAGAGCAACGGCAGAATGGCCTCGAGGTTCGAGGACGGTGCGAATGACATCACACCGCGAAAGTCCGACGGTGCTCCGTAGATGTCGGCACGTGCTCCGGCGGCGAGTGCAGCAGCGCCACCTTGGGAGTGCCCTGCAGCCACCCAGGTTCGTGACAGCTCGGGGAGTTCGTCCGCTGCTGCCCTGACGATGTCGGTGACGGCGTTCGCCTCCGAGACGCTGTTGAGATAGTGATGGGCATCCGAGGTTCCGAGTCCGATGTAATCCGTCGAGACAACGGCCGCACCGCTTCGGAGAAGTTGGGTGAGCAGCGGCTTCGACAGTTCGACAGCCAACGGGTCCTCGGCGGCCCCGTCGTCCAGCGCTGTGCTCATGGCACACGAATCACCGATGCCGACGGTGCCTTTGGCCCACGATACGACCGGCCATCCGCCGGGTGGGGGAGTGCCCGACGGGAGATAGACCTGTCCGCGGGCAATTGCAGGACGGCCGTGTTCGTCGGTGGTCGAGTAGGACAGCGCATAGCCCGCCGCGGCACCGTCGATCAGTCGCGGAAGTACATCGATGGATGTGGCCGGCGCGGCATCGGCGATGGGGGTCAACAGTCCCGCGCCGCCGATCAGCGCCGCAGCTGTCGACAGAATCACTGTAGAGCGAATCTTCATGTCTTCCTCCGGGATCGACCGTCGAGGGTGATGAAGGCGGCTCAGCTCGCCACCTGCGCGGCAATATACATGGTCAGTGCTGCTCATCGACCTGCTAGGACAGGGCGCAACCGTCATCAACCTGGTTCGGCGATCGCGTCCTATTGCTCGCCAGGTTTGGATGAGACGCCGCCCGGACGGACAGGCTCAGCACGTCGCGCAACAGCACCCAGCTCGCGGCGGTCCCCTCGACGCCGATGTCCTCGCTGGATATTTCCCTCCGACGAGCCCTCACCCCTTTCGGAACGAGCGTTCCGGCTTTACCATCATCCACACTTTGCGGAACACACGTTCCGTCTTCGAAAGGAACCGAGCGATGAAACTGCGACGGATACGGACTCAGGACGGGTTGCAGCGGCAGAGCTCGGCGTGCGGCGCGTCCTGGCAATCCACCCTCGACGGGTCGGCCCTGGGCGGGCAGATTTTCGACCTCGAGTGGGAGTTGGCCCGCGCCGACGAACATCTCCGAAACAGTTCGATGGTGCTGCCGTTGCAGCCGGCGTCGTTCCGGGACTTCATGCTCTACGAAAAGCATGCCATCGATGCCAGCCGAGGTTTGCTTCGACAATTGCATCCGATGCAGGAACGAGTGGTCACGGCCGTCGAGGCTCTCACCCGACGTACCTTTCCGCTTCTGCGACCCAAGCAGCTGTTCTGCACACAACCCATGTATTGCATGTCCAATGCGCTCACCTTCGTACCCTCGGTCACAGTGATCGCCGTTCCTTCCTACTCGCGCGCGTTGGACTACGAACTCGAGATCGGGTTCGTACTGGCACGCGGGTTGTTCGATGCCACTCCCGATGAGGCTCTGGATGCCATCGGGGCGTTCGTCGTCCTGAACGACTTCAGTGCTCGGGATGTCCGGCGCTCCGAGATGGACAGCGGATTCGGACCGCAGAAGTCCAAGCACTTCGCGACCTCACTCTCGGAAATCGCCGTCACCGCCGACGAGATCCTGCCCCGCATCGACTCTCTGCAGGGCACGGTGAGTATCAATGGCACCATCGTGTCCACTGTGTCCAGTGCCGGAATGCAGCACGGAATCGGGGAAGTCTTGACCCATGCCTCCCGCTCCGAGATCCTGCGACCCGGTGAGCTGTTCGCCACCGGCACCCTGCCCGGGGGTAGTGGTATGGAGACCGGTCACTGGTTGTCGCCGGGGGACACCATGGAACTCGGCATCGACGGGATCGGCAATATCCGACACGACATACTCGGTTCGTGACCGGAACCACCTCAGAAAACCCGCCACCTCGCACCGCACGGGACGCCAACCGTGCCGAACTGCAAACCCGGCTGCTCGACACGGCCGAGAAACTGTTCGCCGACCGTGGCTATTTCGGAGTCAGCATCCGCGACATCACCGATGGTGCCAACACTCGATTGGCCTCGGTCAGTGAGCAATTCGGCGGCAAAGAAAGTCTTTTCCAAGCGGTTCTGGCTCGACGAATCAGACCACTCAACGACGATCGGCGTGCCCGTTTGGCGAAGCTTCCGGGCCGTGGAGCTCGGGCAGTGCGTCTACGCGTACTGATCGACGCTTTCACCGAGCCGATGCGCTGCCGCTCCGGCAACCCAGGGTGGGACAACTACTTTCGGCTCATCGCCCAACTCGCCAACTCCGGGCACTCGATCGGACGCCTGATCGTCGACGATTTCAACACCATTGCTGCCGACTTCATCGCCCAACTCCACACACTGTTCCCTGAGGCGGACGAGGTGGTAGTTCAAGACGCATACCTCCACCTTGTGGCCGCCGCCATGCACACCTACTCGAACAATCTCCGGCTCGACAGCCTCACTGGAGGACGCATGCACACCCACGACATCGCCGAACGTCACCAGGCATTACTGAGCTTCGCTGAAGGAGGCATCACCGCAACGGTGACCCGATCACCGTGAGCGTGAAGTAGCGGCTCGTCCCCGACTACATCGGTCGATTCCGCGGAAGGCTCCCGCAGTGCATCACGGTTCGTCGAGACCTGGTTGCCTGCCGGGCACTGCGCGGTGTGTCGCGCGTGTTACGCCGCGGGTCCTCTGGGTTAAGGATTTCTCGAATCTTCAAATTTCGACCCGTTCATCTCTGGATGCAGTGTATACAACGTATATGGCTTTCGAGACTCGTGGACCGCACCGCATCGACGGTGGTGATCTGACCTCCCAGCTGCGTACAGCGATCGTCGAGGGCGTCTACCCTCCCGGTCACCGTTTGGTGCAGGAAGAGCTGGCCGATCGATTCGGGGTCTCGCGCATCCCGTTGCGTGAGTCGCTCCGAACCCTTGTCGGGGAAGGGCTGCTTCGATCCGAGCGTGGGCGCGGAACGTTCGTCACCGCGCTCGATATCGAGGAGATCGACGAAATCTACGATCTCCGCCGGCTGATCGAACCCAGCTTCGCGGGGCACGTCGTCGAGCGGGTATCCCGACGCGATATTTCGCGATTCGAGGCCATGGCCGAGGACATGGACGACGTCTCCAGCGCTGGCGCGGACACCTGGTCACGCACCAATCTGTCGTTTCACCTCGATATGTACCGGCTGTCGAGGCTGCCGATGCGCTACGAGGTCATCGCCCAGATGTATCACCGGCTCGAGCCGTACTCCCGCTTCTACGTTCACGGCACCAATGCGTACGAGCGGGTGCAGTGCGAGCACAAGGGGATGGTCGAGGCCCTCTCCGCCGGTGACGAGAAGGGGTTGGCCGATCTCATCCTCGCCCACATCGAGGGTGGTCAGACGGGCCTACACCGTGCCTGGGAGAACTCGGCCGACGACATGAACACGTATTGGAGGGCAAAGCTGTGAGCATCGAAACGGCAGTGCATATGGACACCGATATCGGTGAAGGATTCGGTGTTTGGGGACGCACCGACGACGGACCGCTGTTGGACACCGTCAGTGCTGCGAACATCGCGTGCGGCTTTCATGCCGGTGATCCCGACATCTTGCGCGAGACCACAGCGATGGCCGCGGCTCGTGGTGTCTCGATCGGCGCGCAGGTTTCGTACAACGATCTCGCCGGTTTCGGCCGACGGTTCATCGACGTCGAAGTATCGAGGCTTGTCAACGACATCGTGTACCAGATCGGCGCCCTTCAAGCGTTTGCGCGGATCGCCGGTTCCGAGGTCGCGTACGTCAAAGCCCATGGCGCGCTGTACAACGTGGCAGCCGATCACGTGGGGCACGCACGCGCGATCGTCGACGCAGTGAAGCTCGTCGATCCGACGCTACCCATTCTGTGTCAGTTCGACACCGAGGTGTGGTCCATGGCCGCAGGAGCAGGAATTCCGACGATCGCCGAGGTGTTCGTAGACCGGAACTACACGTCGTCGGCGCGGCTTGTCAGTCGTCGTCATCCCGCTGCACTGATCACGGACGCCGAAGCTGCGGCCGATCGCGCCTTGACCATGGTGCACACAGGCGCGGTCGAGTCCGTGGACGGCGTTGTGGTCAGGGTGCTTCCGGCGTCGTACGACGCAGTTGCACTGTGTGTCCACAGTGACACCGCCGGTGCGGTCGAGATTGCGACCCACACGCGCAAGGCGTTGGCGAACGACGGGTTCGATCTGACTCCAATCGGGCGTCGCGCATGATCACCATCGATCGGCGGATGCATCGTGCGGGGGACCGCGGATGGTTGGTAGACGTTGTGCCCCAACATATTCCGGCATGGATTGCCGCAGTTCGAGCCAGCGACTGGTCCGCTCTTCTGGAAGACGTCGTCCCCGCAGCAGCGTCGATTCTGTTCACCGCGCATCGGCCCCACGACATGTCGGACCTCGAGGCGCACGTCGTCGAACTTCTGACCGACAACTCGTTGACCGAACACGCCGAGCAGCAGCACGGACGGACGATCACGATCCCGGTTGTCTACGACGGGGAAGACATCGCCGACGTGGCGGCTGGTCTGGACATCACGGTCGACGAGGTCGCGTCGTGTCATTCGGAGTCGATCCACACGGTGGGATTCTTCGGTTTCGCCCCCGGATTCGCCTACATCGACGGCTGTCCGGATCAACTGGCGTTACCTCGCCGTATGTCGCCGAGACCGCGGGTCGACGGGGGAGCCATCGCGATCGCTGGTACTCAGACCGTCGTGTATCCCGGCGGGACCCCGGGAGGTTGGCACATCATCGGTCACACCGACGTTGTTCTGTGGAACACCTCGTGGGACAACCCAAGTCGGCTCTCGGTCGGAGATCGCGTCGTGTTCGAGTGGGTGGTCCGGTGACCCTCACGGAAACGGTATCGAGGGTGGACCCACTCTCGTCGATGCAGCCGCTGGCGTCGCGTGTACGCATCTGCGATCCCGGAGCATCGACGACCATCCAGGACGGTGGACGTGCGGGCTACGCACACCTCGGTATCACGGCTTCGGGCCCGGTCGACCGCGCTGCGGCACACTTGGCCAACCGGCTCACCGGCAACGCCGAGGACGCTGCAGTGTTCGAGAACCTGTTCGGTGGGTTGACACTGGACTTGACCGAGTCACGCTACGTGGCCGTCACCGGTGCGCCGGTCGAGGTGCGTGTCGACGGTCGTGTGGTGCGAGAGCCCGAGCGGGTGTTCCTCCGCGCAGGGCAACGACTTTCAGTCGGAAGGCCGACCGCGGGCATCAGGGTCTACGTCTCTGTCGCCGGTGGCGTTCGGGCCGAAAAGACATTCGGTTCAGCCAGCACCGATGCGCTGTCCGGGCTCGGACCGCGGCCGCTCACGGCCGGAGACGAGTTCGAGCTGAGTGCCGCCACGGACGAGGTTCCGGACGTGCCACTCGAACTGGCCCGATCGAGATACCCGAATGGCACTGTCGATCTGCGCTTTCGGTGGGGTCCGCGGGACTCGCTGTTCGACCTGAAAGACAGGCAGTCGCTGATGTCGACGCGATGGACGGTGGGGTCCAACAGCAATCGTGTCGGTGTCCGCCTAGCCGGACCCCCTTTGGCAATCGGCTCCGTAGACCTTCGCAGTGAAGGTATGGCGTTGGGTGCCATACAAGTTCCCCCGTCGGGAGAGCCGATCATCTTTCTGGCCGATCATCCAGTGACCGGGGGGTACCCCGTCATCGGGGTGGTCACGGAGGACGACCTCGACCTTCTGGGGCAAGCCGCAGTGGGGTCGTCGGTCCGATTCTCCGAACTGTACGACAAGTTTCCCTGACCCGACAACGACAACCATCCATCCCCGGGCCATCAGCAGGACGGCAATCCTGCCGACGGCCGCGAGGGAAGCGTCGCCCACTCAACGGTGTCGTATCGCGCCTGAACTGTCCGGTCCAACGCGAACGCCATCGAACCTCATCGAATTGGAGACATTCCATGACAACAGTACCCGGAGCAACGACTCCACCCGCGAACGACGTGAGGCCGAAGAATGCGCGCCGTGCTGCGGTGGCAGCCGCCGCCGGCACCGCCGTCGAGTACTACGAGTTCGGCGTCTACGGCTACCTTGCCGTCGTGATCGGGCCGTTGTTCTTCCCCAGTAGCGACCCGACGGCGTCGTTGTTGTCGACCCTCGCGGTGTTCGGTAGCGCATTCCTGATGCGTCCGCTGGGCGGCATCGTTCTCGGACGGCTGGGTGACCGAATAGGTCGCAAGCCGGTTCTGATCACGACAGTGGTAGGCATGGGCACCGCGACCGCCGTTGTGGGTCTCCTGCCGACCGCAGAAACAGTCGGCGTCCTCGCGCCGTTGGCCCTCCTGCTCGTCCGACTCGCGCAGGGCTTCTTCGCGGGCGGTGAAGTTACGGGTTCGGCGACCTACCTCGCGGAGTCGGCACCGAACGGCCGCCGAGGATTTTTCGGAGCGTTCACACCTGTCGGTGTTGCTCTCGGTGGCGGCACTGCAGCACTGGTCGCGGGCTTGACAAGTACGATTCTGACCGATGAACAGGTGCGCGACTTCGGTTGGCGCATACCGTTCCTGCTCGCGCTGCCCCTGATCGCACTGACGCTCGTGGCACGCAGCAAGCTCGAGGACTCGCACGAATTCCTCGCCGCCTCCGAACGCGAGGAGCCAGCGAAAACACCACTGCGAGAGGTATTCACCGAACACACCGGTGCGATGTTCAAGGTCATCTTCCTGGCGATCGGGTCCAACACGGGCTACTGGGTCGGACTGATCTTCATGAACATCTACTTGACGACCTATCTCGGATACTCGAAGTCCAACACATTCTGGATCATGGGCGCCATCAGTCTCTTCGTCGCGACGCTGATGCCGATCTTCGGTGGCCTGTCTGACAAGGTCGGCCGCAAGAAGGTCATCACTGTCGGCTTCCTCGGCTACGCCATCCTGGTTCTGCCAGCGATGATCGTCATGGATCAGGGCAGCTTCGCGCTTGCGGTCGGCGCGATGGTAGTTCTCGCACTGCCTATGCCGATCGTCCAGTCCGTCACATACCCGACGTACGCAGAACAGTTCCCGACGCGGGTGCGCTATACCGGACTGTCCTTCGCGTTCAACATCGGAACAATCGTCGGCGGCGGTCTGACTCCCTACCTCGCGACGTATCTGATCTCCAAGACGGACAATCTGCTCATGCCAGGATTCTTGTTGATCTTCGCGGCTGTGCTCGCACTCGTGACACTCACGACGGTTCGTGAATCCGCGAAGGAGGCACTCCTGTGACGTCGACGATCCCAGCCGACGCCGCAGAGCTGCGAACAGCCATAGCCAGGGGCGAATGGACCTGTGCGACTGCAGGTTTGCTCGACGATCACCAGCAAGCGAACTTGGTCGTGGTGCCGGCCCACGCCGCCGAGGCGTTCGAGGCCTATTGCGTAGCGCATCCGACGGTGTGCCCGCTGCTGGCGCGGACGCAGCCGGGAGATCCCACGCTCGTCTATCAAGGCTGCGTCGTGGACATTTCGACGATGGTCCCGCGTTATCGCATCTGGGATCACGGCGCTGTCGTCGACGAGCCGACAGATCTCAGCGGTTGGTGGAAGCAGGATTCCGTCGCCTTCGCGCTAGGATGCAGTCACACGTTCGACGGCCCGTTGCGTCGGGCGGGAATCCCTGTCGCGACGACGCCGCCGCCGGTTTACATCACCGATCGCATCCTCCGAACCGACGGGGCCGCAAGCATGTTCGACGGCCCACTTGCTGTCAGCATGCGTCCGGTCGCTTCGAATCTCGTCGGCACCGCTATCGCGGTGTCCGGTCGATATCCAACTGGCCACGGGTCGCCTGTACACGTCGGCAATCCTGCGGAACTGGGCATCGACGACCTCACCCGGCCGGACTTCGGTGTCTTCGCCGGAGTTGGTGAGGAGCAGGTTCCGGTGTTCTGGGATTGCGGCGTCACGCCCCAATTGGCGCTGGGGAAGGCTGGTCTCGCTTATTCTGCGACGCACTTTCCCGGGCACATGTTGGTGCTCGATGCGGTCGTGTCGTGATGGCCGGGTTGCATCGTAGCGAGCATGACCTGCTCGGCGACCGCGACGTGCCGTCGGATGTCTATTGGGGTGTGCACACCCTCCGGGCGCTCGAGAACTTCCCGATCACCGGAGTGCCCATTTCGAAGTATCCGGCACTCGTTCGGGCGCTGGCACTGACCAAGTCGGCGGCGGCGTTCTCCAATCGGGAGCTCGGGCTACTCGACGCGGTCAAGGCGGATGCGATCATCGCGGCATGCCGGGAGATTGCCGATGGGGCACTGCACGAGCAGTTCGTCGTCGACGTGATTCAGGGTGGCGCGGGAACGTCGACGAACATGAATGCCAATGAGGTTATCGCCAACCGTGCGCTCGAGTTGATGGGACGCACTCGTAGCACGTACACCTGCGTGCATCCTCTCGAACACGTGAACCTCGGTCAGAGCACCAACGACGTCTATCCAACGGCAGTGAAGCTCGCTGTTCGGTCGACGCTGTCGGATCTGGAAGCAGCGCTGGCACAGTTGGCGGCGGCATGTGCAGCGAAAGCGTTGGAGTTCGCCGACGTGATCAAGATGGGGCGCACTCAGCTTCAGGACGCTGTTCCGATGACGCTCGGTCAGGAGTTCGGTACCTACGCCGTCATGATCGGGGAGGACATCCACCGCCTGGACGAGGCCGCGCGACTGATCGACGAGATCAATCTCGGGGGCACCGCCATCGGGACCGGTCTCAACTCCCACCCGAGGTACGCCGAGATGGTGCGTGCAGAACTGAGCCGGCTCACCGGACTCGAGCTCGTCACTGCGACGGATCTGCTCGAAGCCACTCAGGACGTCGGTGCGTTCGTGCAGATCAGCGGGACACTGAAACGGACGGCCGTGAAGGTGTCGAAGATCTGCAACGATCTGCGTCTACTGTCCTCGGGGCCACGCGCGGGTTTCGGCGAGATCAATCTTCCTGCGGTGCAGGCTGGTTCATCGATCATGCCCGGGAAGGTCAACCCTGTCATTCCTGAAGTGGTGACTCAAGTGGCGTACGAAGTGATCGGTAACGATCTGGCGATCACTATGGCGGCGGAGGCCGGACAGCTGCAGCTCAACGCATTCGAGCCGTTGATCGCGCACAAGCTCCTGGATTCGATCATGCACCTGGCAAACGCTGCGCGGACGCTCGCGGAACGGTGCATCCCTGGCATCACGGCGAACGTCGACAGAATGCGGTCGACGGTCGAGCGGTCGGCCGGTGTGGTCACGGCATTGAATCCTCGTATCGGGTACGACGCCGCCACCGAGCTGGCTGCGCGAGCTTTGGCGTCGGATCGAACGGTGGCGGACCTGGCCATCGAATCCGGGTTGTTGACGGCGGAAGATGTAGCGCTTCTTCTGGCCCCACACGCTCTGACCGGGCGCAAGAAAATCGATCAACAATGAGCACTTGCATGCTCATTGAATGAGCAGTATTCTGCTCGTATGACAACGACCGAAAGTACCAGCACTGTTCCTCCTTTTCACCTCGCTATTCCGGTGCATGACATCGAGGCGGCCAGGCGCTTCTACGGTGACGTCCTCGGCTTCTCTCGTGGACGCTCCGACACCAAATGGACCGACTGGAATGTGCGTGGACATCAGGTCGTCACCCATGAGGTGGGTGGCAGCCCCGATCAGGGTGTTCGAGGCACCAATCCTGTTGATGGGCACGAGGTCCCGGTACCGCATTTCGGTTTGGTGCTCAGTGTCGACGAGTTCCAGGAGCTCGCGGGACGTCTGCAGGCTGTGGACACGAAGTTCGTCATCGATCCATACGTGCGCTTCAAGGGTGAGAAGGGGGAACAGTGGACGATGTTCTTCCTCGATCCATCGGGTAATGCGTTGGAGTTCAAGGCATTCGCGGACATCGAGCAGCTCTTCGCGGTGTGAGTGAGCCAGCTGATCGCGACTCCACCGAAGACGGAGTTCTTACTCTTAGTTTTCTGAATCAGGTGGGATCGCGCATTCGTTCGTTGCGCATCGCGCGGGAGCTGACGGTGCAGCAGTTGGCGGATCAGGCCGAGGTCAGCAGACGATTGTTGACGCAGATCGAACACGGGCAGGCGAATCCGAGTCTCGTGGCCGTGACTCGGATCGCGCGCAGCCTGGGGACCGATTTCACCGAGCTGCTCAGCGACACCGTTCCGGGCGAAGCAGCGATCGAAGTCGTTCCGGCCGAGGAGCATCTTCTGGTGTGGACATCACCGGCAGGTAGCAGCGCGCATCTGCTCGTGTCGACGCCAGGTGTGCGTGCGGCTGACCTGTGGTCGTGGATGCTGATGCCGGGGGACAGTTACGGCGGAATGCCCGACGCGCAGGGTTCGTTCGAGCTGTTCCACGTCACCGACGGTCAACTGACGCTCACCGCTGACAACGAGGTTGCTGTCATTGCGGCAGGGGAGTCGGCTCGCCTGCGCAGTGATCGGGTGTACCGATACGTCAACGACGGATCGGTCTCGGTGACGTTCTTCAGAACTGTTGCACTCGCTAGATAGACGCTCGGACGCGGGAAACTATCTCCACCCAGATCGGTAGCAGGCAGCTCGATCGAACAGTTACCTTGTACCGCTTCTGGTGGATTGGGTCGGAGCGAAGACCCTACGACCTGTCGGACCGGCCACCGCCGCCCGGTTCCGACGGCGAATGGACTGTCGGCTGTATGGAATCGCATGGTGGACGCATTTTCTGCTGGATGTTCGAGCGCCGGTGGCATGTGTTGGTGGCGCGTCTCAAGCGTACGGAAAGCACACTGGGTGTGGATCGTCTAGATCAAGCTTCGTGCTGGGCGTCGGCAGTTGTGGCTCTCCAGCCTTTGAAGATCCCCGTTCCGCGGCTACTTTTCGACAGTGGAAAACGACGCTTCGATCAGACGGCGAACAGCTCGGCCTCGTTGTCGGCGATGTAGTCGATCAACGCAGCCACCGCACCGCTGCCAACCCTGGACCAACCTCCTAGCTGAACTTCTGCCTCCGGCTCAGGTCGCTGGGGCCGACGATTGAGATCGACCCGATTCGAGTAAAGATGAGTAGGCGGGAGTCTCGGTAGATCGATCCCGTGGTCCGTTCGAGGGGTCCATCCGATATTACCGACGGGTTCGAGTGCGATGCGTGCGCAGGAGACTGTTTTTCGGATGAACCACTCGTGGTCGCTTTACACTGCGACTGTCTCGTGCATCGGGGCTGCAGGCAGTGGAGGCTGGGTGCGCTGCCACGCTGATCCGTACCGCGTGTACTGCGCCGGAGCTTCGATCGGTTCTCGAAGTTCATCGGCAGCCGTGCGTACCCAGAACGGATCCTTGAGCATCTCGCGCCCGATGAGTACGACGTCAGCGCGTCCGTTACGCACGATGTCTTCCGCTTGCTGTCCTGATTCGATGCGCCCGACTGCGCCGGTGCGGATGCCGACCTCGCGCCGGATGCGCTCAGCTGCGGGAACCTGGAATCCGGGGAACGAGGACACCTTGACCGGTGCGGAGCCGCCCGACGAGACGTCGATGAGATCTACTCCCTGTTCTTTCATCCACCTACCGAAGACGACGTAGTCGTCGGGGGTGTTTCCTTCGTCGACGTAGTCGGTCGAGGAAATCCGGACGAACAGGGGGCCACTCCACTCGTCGCGCACCGCGTCGAGAACTTCGCGGACGATGCGGTAGCGGCCCACATGATCGCCGCCGTACTCGTCGGTTCGCTTGTTCGAGATCGGGGAGAGGAATTCGTTGAGCAGGAAGCCGTGGGCAGCATGAACTTCGATGACGTCGAACCCGGCTTCGATTGCGCGGTGGGTGGCGGCGCGGAACGCGTCCACGATGTCCGCGATGCCCTCCTGGGTCAGTTCCTCGGGGACGCGGGAGTCCGGGCCCCACGCGATCGCAGAGGGAGCGACGGCGGTGCGCTCGGGTATCCCCAGTTGGCGTCCGGCGTGGCCGATTTGCACACCGATACGTCCGCCGACCAGGTGTACGGCGTCGACGATGCGGCTCAGGTTCGGGATCTGAGAGTCATCCCAGATCCCGAGGTCGCCTGGGCCGATCGGGCCGTTCGAGGTGACCGCAGCGGTCTCGGTCATGACCAGACCCGCGCCGCCGAGTGCGCGGGCTCCGTAGTGCATGACGTGGAAGTCGGTTGCGACTCCCTCGGCCGTGGCCGAGTGCATGCACATCGGTGACATGGCGACACGGTTCCGGAACGTCACTCCGCGGATTTCGTATGGCTCGAGCAGTGTTGAAGACAAGGGGAACTCCTGAATTGCTGGCAACCCGCCAGCGAAAGATGATGGAACGAGGCCGGCAGCCCCGATGTCGGCGGTGGTTACGGTCGTCAGTTCGTGGGTGTCGAGTGCGTGTGGAACGTCTTTGCCACGATCTGCCACTCACCGTTGGCCTCGAGCAGGTGAAAGAAGTCGCTGAACCGGAAGCCGTCGAGGTTGTCGGAGTCGACGCGCGCACTGGCGACAGTGCCGACGATGTCGACGGTCACGATTGCCGAGTTGGGGGTCGAAGGCGTGAAATCGTTGTCGATTCCATCGAACAGCGCCTGGATGGGTGCGCGCGTGACTCCGGACTCGCCCACAGTGAACATCGCGGCGTCGGGATGGAAAGCAGGCTGCATGATCGAGCTGTCTGCCTTGGCGCAGCTTTCGAGATACTTCGACAGCGTCTTCACGACGGCTGTGTATTCCTCGACGTAGGTCTTGTCGGTCATAGGTGCTCCTCGGCATCGTTTGGGGATCTGTAGCGCGCGCTACAGATGCTAATGTAGTGGACGTTACAGAATTCGTCAAACGGGAGGCTGCCATGCTCGAGGGGACACCGAAGGGCGCTGCGAGGGGACGTAGTCGGGGCTTCGACAAGCAGCTCGCCCTCGAATCGGCGATGGACATGTTTTGGCAACACGGCTACGAGGGGACGTCCGTCAGTGAGTTGTGTGCGGGTATCGGGATCAAACCTCCGAGCCTGTACGCGGCGTTCGGCAGCAAAGCGCAACTCTTTCTCGACGTCCTGGAGTACTACGAGCGCACCTACTGGGATCCAGTGTGGGATGCCTTCGAGCGTGAGCCGCACGTGATGAGTGCATTCAGGCAACTTTTCGAGGACACGGTGAGTGTGATCACCGCGCCAGGCCCACACTTAGGGTGTCTGGTCACCCTCTCGACAGCGAGCTTGGTGGACCGCGACAGCGATGTTGCACGCGCGCTGGCCGCCATCGGCGACGACGGACTGCGCCGCTTCGAGGCCAAGCTCGATTTCGGGATCGAAGACGGTCAAATCTCCTCGAACGCAGATACTCTCGCGATCGCCCACGTCGCGAGCATGATCGTCGACGGCCTCGCGATGCGTGCGCATGACCGGATGCCACCTGAGATGTTGCGACGGCTGGCGGCGGTGGGAACCGACATGATCCCCGTATCGGACTGACGTACCCACTCCCGGCCGAACGCGTCGAGATCCGAGCCGCTCATCGTCTCGCCATCTACCAGTATGCCCCGCATCCATCCGTACACCCTCTCGTCATTCGAGAGGTCAAGGGTGTGTATTGATGTTGGCCCGTCTGTCGTCCGGACGAGGCCCTATGTCGCGGAACTTCTTTCGGCCGCGGTCCAGCGACGGTGGGCCCATCGGGCGGGGGATAGCCGATAGCGGCTGCAGTGTCGAGTCCAACTCGAAGGTTCGGCGATTAAGTGAAGTTGGTCGAAGTGAGCAGGGGGAGTGGCCATCAAGTCACCTTCGCCGAGGTGTTGTCACGTCGTAGGAGTCAACTCAATACGGTCTCAGGTCCGTCTGCCGCACGGCTCTATCGATGCGATCGCAAACGTCAACCCGAGTGGTGGACGCTATTCGATGATCTCGCGCAGAGGTAGTAAGTTCTTTCACTCTTCGTAGTCCGGTTCTGGCAGACCGAGTGAACAGTGCTTCTGATACTAGCCGCGGGGCGATCCCACCACCGAGTCTCGACCAGCAAGTCTGGCCAACTGTTGACCAGCTTCGATCAACCATCGTCGCGGATCCGCCATGGCCGCCTCACTGCTGCCGGCAAGCTCCGTCAGCGACACTGTCCGCACCTCGACGTCCGAATCCACGGCCCCGGCGACCACAGTCACCGGAACGCGAGCGTCCGAACAGATTTGGATCACGTGTCCGACGAGCTTGCCCGTCAGCGACGTGCGATCGAATTTGCCCTCACCCGTCACCACGAGGTCGGTGGCAGGAACAGCAGCCGGAAGTCCCGTCAGCTCCGACACCCGTTCCGCCCCGCTGGATACACGAGCCCCCAACGTGCACATCCCGAATCCCGCTCCGCCAGCAGCACCGGTTCCCGGCGTGGACGGGTCGGCCGACAGGCCGACTGCGGCGAGCAGATCGGCCCAACGCTTCAATGCCTCGTCGAGTACCTCGATGTCGGCGGCCGACGCACCCTTCTGCGGCCCGAAGACGTGCGCGGCACCGTCGGGTCCGAACAACACCGCACGCGTATCGGTCAGCAATTCGATATCGGACGGCACCCACGCCAGTCCCGACGCGTCCACCGACCGGGCCGCCACCAACCCGGCGCCACCTTCAGGGACGTCCCGACCTGATTCGTCCAGAACCCGAACACCGAGCGCGCGAAGCACTCCCAGCCCGCCGTCGGTGGACGCCGAGCCCCCAAGGGCCACTGACATCCGATCCGAGCCGCTTGCCCGGATCACCTCACCGAGCCCGCGCGTCGTCGCAGTGAATGCATTCAGCGACTCCATCATCGCGATGCCCGAGGACTCCGCCAGCTCGATCACCGCCCGACCGTCTGCGAGTCTGAGCCACCGCACATCGACCGGCCGACCGTCCGGGCCGCAGACACCGGACGTGGACGACCACGTCGAGCCCGCCGAGCACGCTGCGAGCACGTCGAGTGTCCCTTCGCCCCCGTCTGCCTGCGGCATCGACACCAGGTCGTCATCGCTGCGGACAGCAGCCCACCCCTCGATCAATGCCGCGGCGGCATCGACAGCGTCGATGGAGCCTTTGAAGGAATCGGGGGCGAAGAGAACTCTCATGCGATCAGGCTTGAGAGAATCAGATCGTGATAGCGCTGCTTCACCATCTCGATCACACCACCCTTGGACATTCCGATGTCGGTCATCATCGGATTCCGACGGTGCTGGCCCATGCGTTGAATCGGTGTGTGGCGAGTTCCGGATCGCCCAGTAGGCCGGCGGTGTTGGCGAGCGTGAATACGCTGGACAGGTGCACGGCGGAACGGTTGGCATGTAGTCCTGCGACCATCTCGAATGCCGGCTGATGCCCGCACAGCCAGGACAGGAATGCGATTCCGGTCTTGTAGTTGAATGTCGGGGGCTCGAATATCTTCCGGGATAGCGCAACTGTGGATTCCATGACTGCGTCGTAAGTAGCGAGGTCTCCGTCGTCGAGTGCTCGCAGTGCCGACGACGCCGCAGGAGCGACGGCGGCGAACGCGCCCAGTAACGCATCGGAGTAGCGCCGGCCGTCGCCTCTGATCAACGTTGGATAGTTGAAGTCGTCGCCGGTGAATAACGATGACCCTCGAGGGAGCCGTGATCTGAGGTCGATCTCCAGTTCCTCCGACAAAAGAGAAACTTTGACGCCGACGACCTTTCCAGGATTTCCCGAGATGATCTGCAACAGCGTTTCCGATGCGTCCGCGTACTCGGTGGTCCCCCAATAGCCACGCAGATGTGGGTCGAACGCTTCGCCCAGCCAGTGCAGGGTGACCGGATTGGTGGCTTGCGAGATCACCTCGGCGTAGACCGCCTTGTATTCGTCGGCCGATGCGCCGACCGCAGTGAGGTGCCTCGATGGCATGAGAATGGCGTCGGACCCGGAGCTTTCGACCACCGCGAGTTGCTCGAGGTAGGCGTCGGTGATCCCTCCGACGGTCAGAGGGCCGGTCCGGTGATCGGTGTTCACACCCGAGATGATGTGCGCCCCGACCGCGTGGGCTTCCTTGGTGCTACGGGTAATCAGTTCCTTGGTTGCCGGCCAGTCCAGGCCCATATTCCGCTGCGCGGTGTCCATCGCCTCGGCGACGCCGAATCCATACTCGAACAGGTGTCGTCGGAACGCAAGCGTGCTGTCCCAGTCGATATCAGCCGGAGCGCCTGGGACATTCTGTGCCCCCACGCGAGGGATGACATGGGCGGCCGCGTATACCCGCCGCTGCGTGAAGTGCCCAGGATGCGTTCGCCACTCGACGGGTGGCCGGACTATAACCTCCGTGCGCTCGCCTACCGCTGTGGCGACAAGGGTTGTCAATTGTGTGCTCACTGTATCTCCGTGCTCGCGTTGGGTCAGCCGAGGGTTTTGCGTTGCTTCCACAGAGTGGCGACCGCGATCAGACCGATACAGCTCGCGACCAAGACGAAGTAATAGGGCGAACGCAGGTCTCCGGTCTTCTCGACGAGAAGCGTGGCAACGTACGGGGCGCTACCTCCTGCGATCACGACCGAGAAGTTCGTGACCAGAGCCATTCCGGTATAACGCACCTCGTCATCGAACAGCTGGGGTGAGAGTGTGAACGATGCGACCTGCAGAAAGCTCATGTTGATCATGATGAAGAAATAGGCAATGGAGGCGAACAGGAAATTACCCATCCCCATCACTACGAGCGCCGGGTAGGTGAGGATTGTGTATCCGAGGATTCCGATCAATGCCACCTTGAGCGGTCCGATACGGTCGGAGAGTCGACCGGTTAGTGGCATCGCGGCAACCGCAAGAATGATGATGCCGGTGGTCAGCCAGTACACATTCGTCCGGTTGTACCCGAGGTTATTGACGAGGTAGATCGTCATGAATGTCAGACCGATATACGCACCGCCCTGCATCGCAATTCCGATGCCGAGTGCCTTGGCCAGGGATCCCGGGTAGTGGCGCAGAACACGCAGCAGCGGAACGGAATGCTTGGAGCTGAGATCGAGCTCCTTGTCGATGTCCGGAAGCGTGCGTCGAACTAGGAAACAGATAATGGTAAGGGGCAAGGCAATGAGAAACGGGATTCGCCATGCCCAGTCGTTGAGCTGGTCAGCGGTGGCGATTCCGGTAACGATACCGGCAACAGCCGACGCGAGTGCGAAACCGCCGTTTGTTCCCATGGGAACAAACGCACCGAAGGCCGCTTTCTTGCCCGGAGGTGCGGCTTCGGCGATGACGGTTGCTGCGCCGCCAACTTCACCACCTGCGAAGAAGCCCTGTATCACTCGGACCAGGATGAGCAGGGTGGGTGCGAGTATCCCAATCGTTGCGTGCGTCGGTAAGAGTCCAATTGCCGTGTTCGCCAATCCGATTCCGATGATGGTGATCATCAGAGCTTTTCGGCGACCGTATTTATCGCCGATGTGTCCGAAGAAGATGCCACCCAGCGGCCGTACGACATATGCAAGCGCGAAGACGATCAGCGTGGACAGTAACGCGGCGACGGGATCATCGCTGGGGAAGAAAAGTGGCGCGATTATCGTGGCCATATAGCCGTACAAGGCGAAATCGTAATATTCAACCAGTGTGCCGATACCACCGGCGAGAGCGACTCTGCGCGGCGCTGATTGCGTACGGGCCGTGCCGGACGCCGCGTCAGGAATAGTGGACATGTGATATCTCCATCGATAGTGCGTCGGATGGTGTGGACGAACAGGTACGAACTGACAAGGCGCGAAGTCCGTAGTGAAGCTAGCTCAGATAGCCGCCGCCGTTGGGCGACAACGTCTGACCCGTGACGTACGAACTGCCCTCGGAAAGAAGCATTTCGATCAGCGGAACCACTTCGCTGGTTTCCCCGAATCGGCCGAGTGCGAGTTTGTCCGTCTTCGATTTCTCCCATGCGGGTTCCGCGTGACGAGCCGTCATAGGGGTTCGGATTGGTCCTGGTGCAACAGAATTGACGCGGATGTCCGGCGCAAGCTCGCGGGCGAGCGCCCTGGTGAGACCTAGGACGCCAGCTTTGGACGCGCTGTACGCAACAGCATCCCTCGCGCCCGTGTATGCCAGCTGCGATGACAGCGTCACCACCGAGGCCGATTTGGACCGGCGCAACGCGGGCAAGGCCGACTTGATTGTTAGAAATGTCCCAGTGAGATTGACCGCCAACACTTTCGACCACGTCGACTCGTCCAAATCGTCGATGGACAATTGCTCCATGACACCTGCGGTCGTCACGATGCTATCGATTCGTCCGAATCGGTCCAGTGCTTCGTCGACGAGAACATTGATCGAATCGGTCGAGGTGACGTCGACTTCCGCCCGCACGGAAGCGCGTGCGTTCGGGTCTATGTCGGAGACCCGTTCGAGTTCGTTGTGTCCGCAGGCGAGAGCGAGTCGCGCATCGGATCGGTACAGCGAACGCGCCAGATCTCCGCCGATCCCGCCGGAGGCTCCCGTAATGAGCACTACGCGGTCTCGCAACGATTCGGCGGCCTGAGTCAGCCCCATTGGGCATCCTCCTCCGGTGTGAGGTCGTGAGCCTCCGAGCCGACAACTCCAGCTTTCTGCCAGCTTCGAAGCTCCTCGGTGGTGAATCCAATGGACCTCAAGATCTGTTCGTTGTGTTCGCCGACGCTCGGGGGCGCTGTGCGCACTCGGCCCGGTGTGTTCGACAGTCGCACCGGCATGCCGACCAGCTTTATGTCGCCGACCTGGGGGTGTGTTGTCTCGGCAATCATGCCGTTGTGGATTACCTGTGGATCGTTGAAGACAGCCTCGTAGTCGTTGACCGGAGCTGCCAGCAAATCCTCGGAATCGAATCGTTCGAGCGCCTCGTCCAGGTCGAACTCCCCGAGCCGCTGACGGAGAATGTCGTAGGTCTCTTCGGTGTTGGCGAGCAAGCCGTCCTGGGTCTGGAATCGCGGATCGTTCGCGATCTCGTCGGAGAGCCCTAGTGCACGAGACACTCGCTGCCAGGGCTCGTCGACGAACAGCTCTCCGACGAGGACCAGGGCCTTGCTGTCCCGTGTTCCATACGTCGCGTACAGCGCGGAGGTATGGCTGTGTGCGATTCCTCGCGTAGGACGGGGATAGTCGCGACCAGTGTTGAGGTGGGTGGTCCCTTCTTGCAGGTGCATCGCCACCGCAGAACTGAGCAGGTTCGCATCCACGATTTGTCCGCTTCCTGTCCGATCTCTGGCCAGTAGGGCAAGTAACATCCCTTGCGCAAAATGCATCGCCGCCATGTAATCCACAGCGTAGGTACCGCTTGCCAGGGGGCCGGTCGTCTGGTCCCCAGTCAACGCCATCAGACCGCCGAGCGCCTGTGCGACCAAGTCCTGCCCGCGACGATCGCGATAGGGTCCGGTCTGTCCATAACCCGAGGCGTAAGCAGAGATGATTCGCGGGTTGATCACGGAAAGCTGCTCATGCCCGAGTCCGAGTCGTTCCATCACACCGGGCCGGAAGTTACTTGCGACGATGTCGGTTGTCTCAAGAAGTCGGTCGAGAATTGCACGAGATTCAGGATTCTTCAGATCGATACTCAAACTCAGCTTGTTTCGATTGTTCGCGGCCCAGTGGGGGCTCATGCCGCGAACACGAGGCCAGTGCTGCCTGCCGATCTCGCCTACATCGATCTTCTCGATCTTGATGACCTCCGCACCGAAATCGGCCAGCACCTGCGTTCCAGACGGGCCCTGTTCGAGTTGCGTGAAGTCGAGTACGCGGACGTTGTCGAGTATGTCCACCATCAAGCTGCTTCCTTTCCGGTACGGAGAAGTAGGTTCTGTCTGCCGGACTGAACGACCTCGTCGCGTTGGTTGAGAATCTCTACGTCGAAGCCGAGGACGCCGCGATCTGGGTTGGACCTGCTGACGCGAAGCTCGGCGACGCGGAAGACCACATGGATGGTGTCACCGAGAGCAACAGGAGCACGGAAATTCCAGTTCTCGATGCCAAGGAACGCGATGACGTTCGTACGTACAAGTCCGGAGCCGAGCATCAGGCCGTGCCCGTAAGAGAGGACAAGCAAGCCATGCGCAATTCGGCCGCCGAACTCGGCTGACTCCGCGACCTGGATGCTGACGTGGTGTTCGGCGAGGTCGCCACTCAAAGCCCCGAACAAGGTCACGTCGGATTCGGTGATCGTCCGGGTGATGGACTTGAATTCCTGACCCATCTCGAACTCCGACCACTCTAAGTCGTTGGCCTGCAAAACAACTCCTTCGGTTTGACATCGGGGTGTGTTCCTAAGCTAGGCCTCGAACTCAAGGGGAGGAATGCTGCGGGTCACTCCATAGTTCCGAATTTTGGACACGATTCATTTGCGAATCAAATAAATGAGAAGATAGACTTCGGCATCGTGGCGGCCACCGACTTGACCTTGACCGAGATGCGGGCAATCTGCGAGGTGGCCCGTTTGCGAAGCTTCTCCGCCGCGGCGCGGTCGATGCGTCTGTCGCAGCCGTCGTTGTCAAGACTTATTCGAGACGCTGAACGCGCGATTTCGACACGACTGTTCGAACGCACGACGCGGACGGTCATCCCGACGCCGATCTGCGACCGGCTCCTACCGCTACTGAACCACGTCCTCAGCACTCTCAGCTCTGGCCTTGCGGCGATCGACCAGTACGCCAGAGTAGAACGCGGTGCGTTGTCCATCGCTACGTTGCCGTCGATTGCAGCTGTACTTCTTCCTGGAATTCTCGAGGTACTGCATCGAGAGCACCCGAACCTCGAGATCAACATCTGGGACGGGCCGCACGACGAGGTTGAGCAACTACTCCTCAGCGGCCGAGCGGAAATCGCACTGACCACATGCGTTCCTGACGACGCACGATTCAAAGCCACTCCGGTATGGGTGGAAGAGTTCTACTCGGTCTCGAGCGACCCCGAGTGGGCACGCGTCAGCCCGCGCCTGTGGGCAGACTTCAAGCAGGTTCCTTTCGTCACCACGCGAGAGGGAACCAGCATCCGGCTACTCGTCGACCGCGTAATGCACGACACAGGAATCGATCTCGCAATCGAGATCGGTGCCGCTACAGTCGCAACCCTGGGCGGGCTGATTCGCGGCGGGCTCGGCGTCAGCGCCCTCCCCGCCCTCGAAATTACCGGTTACGGGCTCGGCGACCTGTATGCCGTACCACTCGCCGGCCCGGTCGTCCATCGCACGACCGGACTGGTCGCTCCTCACGGCCTACCGGCGACCCCCGCCGCGATTGCTTTTGCGAATACAGTCCAGCGTCACGCCGCTGACAGCGGCTTTCCCAGTGGCGTCAAGGCCGCCTCGAACGTTAAAGCCGTGCCGGGGTAGCAGTGGAAGTCGAGCTGAAAGCGCGCACTGTCCAGGACGCCGCGCGCTTCGGCCCTGCTGTTCCTTTGTCCTGACTTGACTGGGCGCTGGCTGATGCCCGCAGCAAAAGCGGCTTTGTGGGTCGACGCGGCGAGGTGCGCGGTTACGGGTCGGTCGACTTCGGGTCGGTTACGACATCGAAATCGTTGGCTCTGATGCGCCGCCGATTACAAGCGCTACCAAGCAGCCGGCAACCTCTCGGCGCGCCTCAGGCAACCTTGCCGTCGAGCCACGTCGCCATTACCTCGGACGCGCCGGCGATGAGCAGGTGTGCTGTCAGTTTCGCTCGCGGGCCGGGCGAACTGTGTCCGGTCGGGTCCTCGAGCATGCTGTCGACGAATCTGTGTGGCGGCGCGGTCCTTCGTGTCAGGTTCGGCGGTGAGTGGATCGACCCGTCCGAATCGTCGACGGTCGGACATCAGGAGAAGTGCGAACACGGCCGCGGGCCCTGGGCATAGGGGCCCGTCGAATCGAACATGACTCCTTCGACGAGCGCTCTTGCTATATTAACTTTGTTGATTACTATAAAAAGTGACCACAAGTTCGCGACCGAAGGAGTTTCTGTGACCACCAGTGCGACCCCGTTGTATCTGACCGGCGCGTTCGAGCCGGCGGCGGCCGAGACAGACGCACAACCGCTCGACGTGATCGGGACTTTGCCCCGTGTCCTGTCAGGTATGTACGTCCGTAACGGACCGAACGCACATCCCGGGCAGGATCCGGGGCACGCCTGGGCAGGCCACGGAATGCTGCACGGAATACGTATCCGGAACGGACATGCGGAGTGGTACCGCAACCGGTGGGTGCGCTCCACCCCTGCCCCCGCGAACTACGACTTCTTCGTACCGAACAGAGACCGGTCTGTCACCGCGGCCAACACGAGCGTGGTTCCCTACGCCGGGCGCATCCTCGCCCTGGCCGAGGCTGGACTTCCGTACGAGGTGGACGGTGATCTGAACACCCTCGGGGTCTTCGACTTCGACGGTCGACTGGATACTGGGATGACGGCGCACCCGAAATCCGATCCACGCACCGGCGAACTCCATTTCTTCGACTCCTACCTGCCCGAGCAACCGCATCTGAAGTACCACGTCGCGTCTTCGGGCGGGAAGTTGTTGCGCAGTACTGCAATCGAGCTTCCCGAAGTGCCACTCATGCATGATTTCGCCCTCACGGAGCATTACGTCGTCTTCTTCGACCTTCCGGTAGTTGCCGACCCGACCGTCACGAACGCCATGCCGTTCAGGTGGAACGAGAGCCACGAGCCGCGAATCGGCATCCTGCCCCGTAACGGCATCGGCACCGACACGATCTGGATCACTGTGGACCCGTGCTGGATCATCCACACAGCGAATGCCCGCGAGGACGATCAGGGCCGAATCGTGTTGGAGGGAAACAGGGTTGTGCCGGACCGCTGGGATATCAGCTGGGCGCGGCTCGGAGGGTACGTCGATCATGTGCCGGGCGACCTCGACGCCCGAAATCCACTTCCCGAGGCCTACCTGTACCGCTGGACCCTCGATGTGCACGCCCGGACCGTGCGTGAGGAACACCTCGATGATCGAGCCATCGAATTCCCCACCATCAACGTCGACCGAACCGGACGAGCCCACCAGCACATCTACGCGGTCGGCTATCCACGAGTGGGCGGCGCCGACGGCTACGAACTGATCAAGTACGACACGTTCACGGGAACCGACGAGGTGCGCCGCTTCGAGAAAACGCAGATTCCAGGCGAAGCCTACTTCGTCGCGGCACCCGAATCGTCGAACGAGGACGACGGATGGCTGATGTCTCTGGTGTCAGGTGTCGCTGGTGCTCCTTCGGAACTGCAGATACTCGACGCAACAGATTTCACGGGGGACCCTGTAGCCCGCATCGTTTTGCCGGCCCGAGTTCCGTATGGGTTTCACGGCAGTTGGATCTCCGACCCGGCGGAGTCCTGAGATGCCTTTGTTGCGTTTTCACTTCATCGAGGGTCGTAGCGCCGACGAGATCGGAGCCTTGCTCGATATCGCGCACGGTGCCCTAGTAGCGGCCTTCGGCGTTCCTGCAGAAGACCGCTATCAGATAGCGACAACTCATCCACGGCACGAAATGGTAGCCATGGATACCTGTCTGGGACTCGAGCGGTCGGACAAGCTCGTCATGGTCGAAGTCGTTTCGCGTCCCCGAACACGCACGCAGAAGGTGGCGTTGTACAGCCTGCTGTGCAGTCGTCTACACCGAGGGTGCGGCCTCGATCGCGAGGATCTCATCGTCACCTTCATCGAAAACTCCGATGAGGATTGGTCTTTCGGGCGCGGGCGCGCTCAGTTTCTCACCGGGGAACTCGGTGACCAAGGCCATCGGAACGTCGTCACGTGAGCTGATGTCGATCGCGGGCGGCCGC
>NZ_JASHKQ010000034.1 GCF_030056795.1 Rhodococcus sp. IEGM 1381
ACGCAAACAAGTCACCCTCCCACCCAAGAAACACGGAAACATTCCCCTATGAGCGAAGCGAATCATGACGCAGTGAGCGCAGCGAATCATGTTGCAGCGTCAGGTAGTTGGTCGTTTCGAGGATGTCCGACCGACACCGACATAGCTGCTGTTGTTGCTGTGTTGTCCGCTGCGCGGCCGACCGTGGTCGAAGAATCTTTGCCGGTGCTCGATCTGTGGGGCCGACCCGAGGATATGCATCGGTATGGACTCGCCGGTGCCCCAGCTCTTTTCGTCAATGCCCGTTACGGCCAGTGAAGGAACTCGACACTATGACCACGTCCGATTCTCGTCGAAAGATCACCAAGGTTCTTGTTGCCAATCGTGGTGAGATCGCGGTGCGGGTGATCCG
>NZ_JASHKQ010000035.1 GCF_030056795.1 Rhodococcus sp. IEGM 1381
CGGGTGTGGACTCGTCGTTCTGCTCGGTCTCGTCGACCTCGTCTGCGGGTGACTCTGGTGCCGGTGCCGAGGTGTTCCCCGGTGCACGCGCAGGAGCGGGTGCAGGTGGAGGTGAATTGGCCGAGGTCGGTTCGGTCGCCGAAGCAGCCTCCCTACCCGAATCCGTGGCCGACCCCATTCCCCCATCTCCATCAGCAGCTGTAGCGGCATCAGTAGCCGAGTCCGCGTCTCTGTCGGCGTCCGCATCGGCAGCGGCGTCTACGACTACGTCTGCGCGCGCGTCGGCGTCGGCGCCAGTTCCCATCTCGGGTCCTGTTGCAGTCCCTGTCGTCTCGCTGTCCGGGCGTCGTTCCCATTCCCCGGTCTCGGGGTCCTGCACAGCC
>NZ_JASHKQ010000002.1 GCF_030056795.1 Rhodococcus sp. IEGM 1381
AGAGTGGGACAGATGTTCGGGGTCGACGCCATCGCCTCGATCACGTCATCGGTGAATTCGGCCGGGTGCGGAGACGTGAACCGCACTCGCTCGAGCCCCTCGATCGAGCCGCAGGCGGTCAGCAACGATGCGAACGCGCCGCGATCACGAGGCATGTCCGGATCGGCGAACGAGGCCCCGTAGGCATTGACGTTCTGGCCGAGCAGCGTCACCTCGAGTACACCCTGATCCACCAAAGCCTGCACCTCGGCGAGGATGTCGCCGGGTCGACGATCGATCTCCTTGCCGCGCAGCGCCGGGACGATACAGAACGTGCAGGTGTTGTTGCAGCCCACGGAGATCGACACCCAACCCGCGTAGGTCGACTCTCGCTTCGCGGGCAGGGTGGACGGGAAGGCCTCGAGCGACTCGAGGATCTCCACCTGCGCCTCGTCGTTGTGCCGGGCGCGCTCGAGCAACACCGGCAACGAACCGATGTTGTGGGTGCCGAAAACGACGTCGACCCACGGAGCCTTCTCCACGACGGTGCTGCGATCCTTCTGCGCCAGGCAGCCGCCTACGGCGATCTGCATGTTGGGATTTCGCGTCTTCGCGGGCCGCAACATGCCGAGGTTGCCGTAGAGCTTGTTGTCGGCGTTCTCCCGCACCGCACAGGTGTTGAAGACGACGAGGTCGGCATCGGTGCCGTCGTCCGCCGGAACGTAGCCGGCCTCCTCCAACAGACCCGACAGCCGCTCGGAGTCATGGACGTTCATCTGGCAACCGTGCGTGCGCACCTCGTAGCTGCGGGGAACTGCCGCCGACGGGTCGGTCACCGGCACGGGATCGGGACTCCCGCGATCGGCCACGTCCACGGTCGAAAAAACACTAGTCTGCACCCCTCCAGGGTACGTCCATCACGCCGACCGGCCCGCCGGGGTCGCGGGCGTCACTGCAGACTGTGCAGGGCCGATGCGTGCCAACAGTAAAGTTTCCATTACATAATCGAAGATGGCAGGCGAAAACGCCGGTCGGCGAGGAAACTACGCATAGGGTTTCGTCTTATGACGCACGCCACCGACGCGCCGGCATCGACACCCCCGCCGGGCGCACCTTCGATGATCTCGCTCAAATCCGTCGACAAACATTTCGGTGATCTGCACGTCCTCAAGGACATCAACCTGGAAGTGCCGGCCGGTCAGGTCGTCATCGTCGTGGGTCCTTCCGGATCGGGTAAGTCGACTCTGTGCCGAACGATCAACCGGTTGGAGCCGATCGATTCCGGTGCCATCGAGGTCGACGGAGATCTACTCCCCGCCGAAGGAAAGGCTCTTGCGGCACTGCGTGCCGACGTGGGCATGGTGTTCCAGTCGTTCAATCTGTTCGCACACAAGACAATCCTGCAGAACGTCATGCTCGCGCCCATGAAGGTGCGCAAGCAGAAGAAGGACGAGGCAGAGAAGAGCGCGTTGGCTCTGCTCGAACGCGTGGGCATCGCCAACCAGGCCGACAAGTACCCCGCTCAGCTCTCCGGTGGTCAGCAGCAGCGTGTCGCCATCGCCCGGTCTCTCGCCATGAACCCCAAGGTGATGCTGTTCGACGAGCCCACCTCGGCCCTCGACCCCGAAATGGTCAACGAGGTACTCGACGTCATGACCTCGCTTGCCAAGGAGGGCATGACGATGCTCGTCGTCACCCACGAGATGGGCTTCGCCCGCAAGGCAGGCGACCGCGTCATCTTCATGGCAGACGGAGCCGTCGTCGAGGACACCGATCCCGAAACCTTCTTCAAGTCCCCGAAGTCCGAACGCGCCAAGGACTTTCTGGGCAAGATCCTCGGTCACTGACCCGCTTCACCGTTCACCCCGAATACCCGAACCGATCCTTAAGGACATTCACTGTGAGAATCACCCGACCGCTTCGCTTCGGTGTCGCCATCGCCGCTCTCTCCATCGTCGCCACTGCCTGCGGCGGCGGCGAAGAGGCCCGCACCATCTCGAGCAGCGCCGAATCCGGCAACCTCATCGTCGGCATCAAGTTCGATCAGCCCGGCCTCGGTCTGCGCAATCCGGACGGCACCTTCAGCGGATTCGACGTCGAGGTCGCCAAGTACGTCGCCGGCAAGCTCGGCGTCGACGAGGCGAACATCGAATTCAAGGAGTCTCCCTCGGCACAGCGCGAGACCCTGATCGAAAACGGTGAGGTCGACTACATCGTCGCCACCTACTCGATCACCGACACCCGCAAGGAGAAGGTCGGCTTCGCCGGACCGTACTTCGTGGCAGGACAATCGTTGCTCGTACGAGAAGACAACACCGACATCACCGGACCTGCCTCTCTCGAAGGAAAGAGGCTCTGCTCTGTCTCCGGTTCGACGCCGGCTCAGAATATCGCCGACGAGTACCCCGGCGTGCAGCTCCAGAACTACGATACATACTCGGCGTGTGTAGAGGCACTAAACAACGGCCGCATCGATGCCGTTACCACCGACGACATCATCCTCGCCGGCTATGCAGCGCAGTTCCCGGGCAAGCTCAAGGTCGTCGGCGAGCCGTTCACCACCGAGAACTACGGCATCGGCCTGAACAAGGACGACACCGACGGACGCAACAAGATCAACGACGCCATCGAAGAAATGATCTCCAGCGGTGCCTGGGAGCAGGCATTCGATCAGACCGTCGGTGCCTCGGGTTACCCACTGCCCGATGCACCCACCGTCGATCGTTACTGATTCCTAGAGCCCCCGAGCTCCGCTCCCGCGCCGCTGGCGGCGGAGCTCGGCGGCGTGAGTTCTCTCTGAGCCGTAAGGACCTGAGGCACCTTGAACCTATTGAGCAAGTACGGCAGTCAACTCGTCGAGGTATTCGTCACGACGATCCAGCTGACAGCGCTGTCGGCGATCGGTGCGCTGATCATCGGCACGGTGATCGCAGCTATGCGCGTCTCACCGATCCCGATTGCCCGAGCGATCGCAACTGTGTACGTGACGATCTTTCGAAACACCCCACTAACGCTAATCATTCTGTTCACCTCATTCGGCCTTTTTCAAACCCTTGGGTTAGCCCTCGCGCCAGAGGCATCGCCAACCGGGCTCGTCGACAACAACTTCCGACTGGCGGTACTCGGGTTGAGTATTTACACCGCATCCTTTGTCGCTGAGTCTCTTCGGTCCGGAATCAACACGGTCCCGGTTGGTCAGGCCGAGGCCGGACGCTCCCTTGGCATGACATTTACCCAGAACATCTCCATTGTTGTTCTTCCACAAGCTTTCAGAGCAGTTGTCGGCCCGCTAGGCAGCGTTTTGATTGCATTGACCAAGAACACGACCATTGCATCGGTGATCGGTGTCGTTGAGGCATCATTCTTAATGAAGGAGATGATCGAGAACGAAGCCGCGATCTTTGTCGTCGGCGGCATCTTTGCTCTCGGCTTCATGATCCTGACGCTCCCGACTGGGTTGCTGTTCGGGTACGTCAGCAAGCGATTGGCGGTGTCGTAATGAGTGATGCAGTAGCAGTTCTGTACGACGTTCCCGGACCCAAGGCAGTTCTGCGGTATCGCATTCTGTCGGGCGTAGTTGCCGTCGTCTCCATGGGAATCGCGTTCCTGATCTATCGCGCACTCGACTCCAAAGGCCAGCTGACCGCTGACAAGTGGAGTCCGTTCCTCGAATCGACAACGTGGACAACCTATTTGTTGCCCGGCATCCAAGGAACGTTGATCGCCGCGGCACTGTCGATCGTGTTCGCGCTCGTCCTCGGTGCGGCCCTCGGTATCGGCAGGCTCTCCGATCACCGGGTGGTGCGGGTGATCAGTGGCGCTTTCGTCGAGGTGTTCCGCGCGGTGCCCGTCCTGATCCTCATGATCTTCTTGTACGCGGTGTACGCGGATTACGAGGTCTTCAAGGTCAAGTACCTGGCGTTGGCCGCGGTGGTTACCGGTCTGACTCTGTACAACGGATCGGTCATCGCCGAGATCGTCCGGGCTGGAGTCAATTCACTGCCGAAGGGTCAGCGCGAAGCCGCGTCGGCGCTCGGGATGCGCAAGAGCCAGGTCATGCTCCTGGTCCTGCTCCCCCAGGCCGTCACCGCGATGTTGCCTGCGATCATTTCGCAGATGGTGGTGGCGCTGAAGGACTCGGCGCTCGGTTACGTCATCGGCTACGTCGAGGTCGTCCGTTCGGGACAGCAGGTGGGCGCGTTCTACAGTAACTACCTGCCCTCGCTGATCATCGTTGCCGTCATCATGATCATCATCAACTCCGCGTTGACGAAGTTGGCCACCGTAGTCGAACGTCGTCTGCGTTCGCGCAAGCGCAAGGCGGGCACCACTGCCGTCGTTCCTGCTTTCGACGGCGGACAGGCAGCCTGACGTCACGTCGGTTGTAACATCTGGGAAGCCCTGGACAAGTAAGGCCCGCAACACCGATGGTGTTGCGGGCCTTACTGTTTCTCGACGGCACCGGCTCGAGGTGGACGATCACATCGAGTCGGGGCCGTCGAAGTCTTCGGTGTCTGCACCTGCGCGGTCGAGTTCTTCTTTGACCACCGCAAATGCCATTCCTTGCGAGTATCCGCGGCGAGCGAGCATACCGACCAGCTTGCGGACTACCTTGTCTCGCTCCACACGGGCATCCGGACCACTCGAATCCGGCAGCCTCAGGGTACGAAATCGCTTGCGTACCAATTCACCTGCACGGTGGCGCTCGTCGTCGGCATCGATCAGATCCAACGCATGTGCCGCGAGTTCGCTACTGACGCCCTTGGTTCGGAGTTCCATGCTCAAGGCGCGTTTACCCTTGCCGGAGTACTTGTGCCGAGAGTGGACCCACTGCTGCGCGAACGATTCGTCATCGACGAGTTTCGCTTTTTCGAGACGGTCGAGAACTGCATTCGCGATCTCTGCGGTGAATCCCTTCTTGGAAAGACTCGTTTCGAGTTCGTGCCTGCTGCGCGCTCGGTCGGTCAGCAACCGAAGGCAGACATCTTTCGCCTGCGTTTCGGTGCCGCCACCCTCGTCTCGTTGCTGCACAGCGGCAACGGGTTAGAAGTCCACCGGAGCGACTGCAGGCTCCTCCGCGGTGACGTCCGCGCCGATCTGCAGCTTCTCCATGATCTTCTTCTCGATCTCGTCCCGCACATCGGGGTTCTCGAGCATGAACTTGCGGGCGTTCTCCTTGCCCTGGCCGAGTTGATCGCCCTCATAGGTGAACCACGAACCCGACTTGCGGATGAAGCCGTGCTCGACGCCCATGTCGATCAACGAGCCCTCACGGCTGATGCCCTTGCCGTAGATGATGTCGAACTCGGCCTGCTTGAACGGCGGCGCGACCTTGTTCTTGACGACCTTGACCCGAGTGCGGTTACCGATGGCGTCGGTTCCGTCCTTCAGGGTCTCGATGCGGCGGATGTCGAGGCGAACCGAGGCGTAGAACTTCAATGCCTTACCACCGGTGGTGGTTTCGGGAGAGCCGAACATGACGCCGATCTTCTCGCGCAGCTGGTTGATGAAGATGACGGTGGTGCCGGAGTTGCTCATGGCACCGGTGATCTTGCGTAGCGCCTGGCTCATCAGGCGCGCCTGCAGACCCACGTGACTGTCGCCCATCTCGCCTTCGATCTCGGCGCGCGGTACGAGTGCCGCCACCGAGTCGATCACGACGATATCGAGTGCGCCCGAACGGATCAGCATGTCGGCGATCTCGAGGGCTTGCTCACCGGTGTCGGGCTGCGAGACCAGCAGAGCATCGGTGTCGACACCGAGCTTCTTCGCGTAGTCCGGATCCAGTGCGTGCTCCGCGTCGATGAAGGCGGCGATGCCGCCGGCCCGCTGAGCACTGGCCACCGCGTGCAAGGCGACGGTGGTCTTACCCGAGGACTCCGGGCCGTAGACCTCGATGACACGTCCACGCGGCAACCCTCCGATGCCGAGTGCCACATCGAGCGCGATCGATCCGGTGGGGATGACGGCGATGGGCTGGCGGACCTCGTCACCGAGGCGCATCACCGAACCTTTGCCGAAGTTCTTGTCGATCTGCGCAAGAGCGAGATCGAGTGCTTTGTCGCGATCGTATGCAGCCATCGTGAGCTCCCTGTGTCGTGTCGTTCAGCTGTGTCGTGTCGATCAGCTTTGTCGTCGGTAACGCTAGAACGGGGTACCGACAAGAAGTTTCTCTGGACCGCTCAGCAACCGTTGACACCAGCATAGGGGAACACGTGTTCGAGTCAACTACCACGACGTTCGACACGCCGAGCAAACTCGATCCGATCTACGGAGCGCTACCAGCGTTCTCTCGGAACGTCGAACTCGTAGCAGATCGAGCGCCAGACTTCCCTCGGGTCGACGCCCTCCTCGATGGCCTGAGCCCCGGTTCGTCCGATGCCGGACAGAACATGATCGGTCAGCAGGGAATTGCCTCGAACGGAGCCGAACTCCTCGGTGAGCAGTTCACGAAATTCGGTCAGACGCACATCGTCAACCCTAACGTCCCGTCCCTCGCGCGCTCCGGGCGAGGACCTCGTGACATACCGCCACCGGATCTCCGACGGAATTCGCGCCGGCCGCTGCCGCGGCTGCAGCCCGGGCGAATCGCGGATCGGCGAGAACGTCGGCCACCGCGCCGGCGATGGAGGTTGCCGTAGGGGGTCGCACGATCATGGCGCTCCCCTGCCGCGCAGCCCGATTCGCCAGCTCCCACTGATCACCGCCACCGGGCACGGTCACCACCGGAACTCCGTGCATGAGAGCTTTGGCCAACATGCCATGGCCACCCCCGCACACCACCACATCGGCGTGACGCAGAAGTTCGTCCTGCCGACCGAGCCCCGCATTCGCCCAGTTCGGCAATACGTCGGGGGCCCCGTCGAGAACCGACGCCACTACCCGAACTTCGGTGCCGTCCAACCCTTTCAGTGCCATCTCGAGCATTCCCTCGGCACCGGTGAATGCCGTCGACGGGGCGACCATCACCAACGGCGATTTGCCGTCGGGCAGCTCGAGCACATCGTCGGTGGGCTCCCACAGCAACGGACCGATCAGGTGCGCGTCCTCCGGCCAGTCGGGACGCTCCACCTCCAACGCGGGAATGGTGGCAACCAGCCGAGCGCTCGGGCCCGGATCCCGGGCGGGTAGCCCGATACTCGTCCTGGCGAGGGAGCGTTGAGTCCGTCCCTGCGCAATCGAGCGTGCCGTCAGCGCGCGCATCACGGTATCGCGCAGCCTGCCACGAAGACCGGTGCCGGGAGCCAACCCACTTCCGATGGGCGGCAACCCTTTCGAGGGTGAATACAGGGGATGGGGCGAGAGCTCGACCCAGGGTGTGCCGAGACGTTCGGCAGCCATGCCCCCTCCTGCCGTCAGAATGTCGGACACCACGAGGTCGACGTTCTCCCGCTCGAGGTCGGGCAACAATTCGGTGGCGACGAAGGCCGCGCGAGAGTGAATACGCTGTCCGGCGTCCAGATCGTCGTCCTCCGGTCTCGGTGCCAACCCGCCCAACGGGAAGGTCCGCAGCCCGAGCGCACGGGCATCGGGCACCCAACGACTTCCGGTGAACAGGACCGGTTCGTCACCGGCCGCACGAAACAACAGGGACAGGGCAATGGCCGGAAACGCATGCCCCGGATCGGGCCCGGCCACCACTGCAACTCGCATCGACCCAGCGTGCCACACCCCATTCGACGAGCTCGACGCCGTATCGAGGATCACCGAAGGTGAACGAGGGCCCGTCACGCGCTCCGGGGACGCAGATAGGCATCGACCGCGTACGCCATCTGGTGCATCACCTCGGCACCGGGGATGCGCTCGGACACCATCTCGGCGGACTGGACAGCCGACTGCACCATCAACAGCAACATCGTTGCCAACGTCGCGGGATCCCCCGCACGAATAGACGAATCACCTTGTCCCACAACAATCAAAGACGACAGCGTATCGATGATCAACGACTGGCTGGTACCGAGCCGATGCAGGATGTACGTGGCCAGCACATCGGAATCGGAACGGAGAATCTTCACGAAAAGCGGGTGAATTCGGATCCGATCGGCAGCCTGGTCCACGGCGGTCACGATCTGGTCTCGACCGGATGCGGTCGCGTCGAAGCTGGGAATGAGTGCGCTGATCTCGCGGGTGAGCAGGCTGGAAACCACCGCCCGTGTATCCGTCCATCGTCGGTAGACAGTCGGTCTGCTGACCTCGGCTCGTCGGGCGATCTCGGCCAGGGTGGTGCGCCTGACTCCATGCTCGAGGATGCACGATCGGGCCGCGTCGAGGACAGTGTCTTCGATCGACTTCTCGGGCGCATCCATCTCGGACGGATGCGCGGACCGAGACGAGGCAGGACTCGATACCGGTCGCTCGGTCACGTGCCACCCTTCACAATATGGGCCGAAAATCTGTACCGCGGGCCGAAGCAAGTAATTTCGTTACTATACCTCACGGCTTCGGGCGCATTCGGTCCTCGAGTCGCCTGACAACACGCATCGGCAATCTACGCCGAAGACAGTCGACGGGGAATAGCGCCGGTCGCCGACACGGTAATCGTCAACCCTGGCAAGCTGATCGACGTGACCGACGAATCCGGACGACCATGACCCGATCGGTAACAGTGCTGACCAATCCGACGGCCGGTCGTGGTCGCGCAGCGCACACCGGTCGGCGCGCCGTGGCACGACTTCGCGAGCGCGAGATTCACGTCACGGCCATCGAAGGCCGTACCCCAGGAGACGCGTTGGCATTGTTGAACAGAGCCGTCGACAGCGGAACTGACGCCGTGATCGCGGTCGGCGGCGACGGGCTGGTCAATCTCGTGGTTCAGGTCCTCGCCGGCACCGACACCCCGATGGGTCTGATACCTGCGGGCACCGGAAACGATCTGGCCCGCGTTCTGGGGATACCTCGGGGCGATGCAGTCCGGGCAGCCGACGTCGTCGCCGACGATCTGACGCGAACGATCGATTTGGGTCGCGCCGGTGACCGGTGGTTTGCAACCGTTTTGTCCAGTGGTTTCGATTCCCTGGTCACCGAGAGAGCCAGTCGACTTCGGTGGTTCGGCGGTCCCCTGCGCTACGACGCAGCCATGATCCTGCAATTGGCCACGCTCGAAAAGCTTTCTTACGTCATGGAATTGGACGATGCCGAACTTCGGGTCGACGCCACGCTGATCGCCGTCGGGAACGGCAGCTGTTACGGCGGCGGGATGGCGATATGCCCTGCAGCTCGGGTGGACGACGGTCTGCTCGACATCACCGTCGTGCGGGGAGTGAGTCGAACTCGACTTCTCAGGATGTCGCCTACCCTCTACCGGGGAACGCACATCGATCTCCCAGAGGTCGATACCTATAGATCGAAGCGGGTCACCCTGAGGTGCGAGGGGATAGTCGCATATGCGGACGGTGAATGCGTCGGTGAACTGCCGGTCACAGTGCAGTCCGTACCGGGTGCTGTACGGGTGTTCGTGGACCGGAGTTTCTCGTCACCAGGGTGGAAGGACCGACGAGTCAGTACTTGAGCGAAGGGTGGTCGTCGTTCGACGAGATCGCCTTGTACAGCCACACCAGCCCCAACACGATGGCACCGGCCACAACCAGCCAGAACACACCCTTGATGATGGTGCCCAGAAGCGCGAGCGCGATCCAGATCAGGACGATGAATCCGAGTACTTTCCAGAACATGCGGAACTCCAACCGTATCGACGCGCACCGTGTCGTGTCGCGTACATCGATCTTGACATCGGTGCGCTCCGAGCACATCGGGGTGAACCCTGAATTGTGTCAGCGGTGCCGCGCCCGAATCCGATCGATCTCGGTGAGTGCCTCGGCCCATCCTTGCAATCGGTCAGTGGCCGATTCGAGCTCGCGGCGGTGGACGTCCACAACCGTCGTCGATGTGAATGCCGCCGGTCCGGTCATCCGTGCGGCGGCCGCGACGAGTTGTTCGTACTGATCGACTCCGGCCGCGAGGTCGGCTGCAGCCGAATCTATTCCGGTGCGCAGATGTTCACGCGTGGCAAGGCTGGCTGCGCCTGCACGTTCGAGAGCTGCGATGTCGACGGCGACACCCTGGAGGCCCTGGGCAGCATCCGTGGCCGCACCGATCGTGTCTTCCACCTCGTCGGTCCCGATCGTCTCGGATCGCGCCAGAATTCCCAACAGCTCGAACAAACTCTTCTCGGCTCCGGCCAGCCGGGCCATCGGTTCGTATGCGGCAGATCCGCGTTGAGGCAACATGCGCCTGGCCGGTATCCCTACGGGTACCGGCTGGGATCGCAGCCGGCGTAACCGGGTAACGGCGAACACAGCCGGGACGGCCATGAGCGCGGCACCTCCGCCGCCGACGAACAGCGACCACTCCGGAGCAGACAGCACAGCCAGTCCTGCTGTTCCCGCTGCCGTCGTGGTGGAGACGGCTCCGAACCGGATTCCTCGTCGTCTGGCTCGACGAATCTTCTTCAGATGCCTGGCCCGAGGGTCTTTTCGACGGCCGGCAGCATCGAACACCGACGTGCCGACGCTGCGCGCCGATTCCGCCAGAGACCTGACCACTGCGCCGGACTCCGCAACCGCCGCAGCAATGGAGTCCCGATCGAGCGAAACGGCCGGCCGCTTACGCGACCGGCCCGATTCGTGTTCTTTCCTGCCCATGCCGAGAGTGATGTCAGTCGACAGGCGTGTTCATCCGCACGATCACGCCTGTGCCGGGGGCTCGGGCGTTGCGTTCGGAGACTTGGCAATCGAAGGCTTGGCCGCAGAATCGCCGGACGGCAGCGAGTCTCCTGCCATCGACGCGCGAATCTGCTCGAGCCGGCTGTGGCCCGCCATCTGCACCGACGCCTGCTGGACCTCGAGCATGCGACCCGAAACGGTGTTCTGAGCCAACTCCGCCGAACCGAGAGCATCGGCGTAGCGGCGCTCGATCTTGTCGCGGACAGCGTCCAGGCTCGGAGTGTTACCGGGCGCGGACAGCGTGCTGTCCATCGAACGCAGCGATTCGCTGACCTTCTCCTGCATTTTCGCCTGCTCGAGCTGGCTGAGCAGCTTGGTGCGTTCGGCGACCTTGGACTGCAGTGCCATTGCGTTCTGCTCGACGGCCTTCTTGGCCTGCGTGGCGGCCTGCAGGGACTGATCGTGCAGAACTTTCAGGTCTTCGACGCTCTGCTCGGCGGTCACCAGTTGGGCGGCGAACGCCTCGGCAGCATTGGTGTACTGCGTGGCCTTCTCGATATCACCCGCTGTGGCGGCCTGGTCTGCCAGCGTGACCGCCTGTCGAGCGTTCGCATTGAGCTTTTCGACCTCGTCCAGCTGCCGGCTGAGCTTCATCTCGAGCTGACGCTGATTACCGATGACGGACGCAGCCTGCTGGGACAGAGCCTGATGCTGCCGCTGCGCATCTTCGATCGCCTGCTGAATCTGAACCTTGGGGTCGGCCTTCTCGTCGATCTTGGAATTGAAGAGCGCCATCATGTATTTCCAGGCCTTGACGAAAGGATTAGCCATGGGGTGGTCCTGCCTCCATCTGTTGCGCCGCGGTGGCCGCGTACGGGTCGGCTGCTCTCGCAGTGACCGAAATGAACCTGTCCGTGCTGAAAAAGTCGGGTGTCTGGTCTGGGTCAGGAGTGGAAACGGAGTACTTTTCCGATCTTAGGCGGCAGCGAGAGCTCTGGCAGCAGGTGCGGGAATCACGACACGGGTATCGCCGTCGATGCGAGTGGCGACGGCCGCCTCGTCGAGTCGGGCGGCCGCGATGGACGCGTCGGACAGTGTCACGCTGACATCACTCATGACATCCGACAGCGGGACGGCGAGGGCATCGCAGATCGCGGCGAGCAGTTCGCTCGACGCCTCCTTACGGCCACGTTCCACCTCGGAGAGATACCCGAGGCTCACGCGTGCAGTATTCGAGACTTCACGCAGGGTTCGGCTCTGTGCGACGCGAGTACGCCGCAGACTGTCGCCGAGTGCTTCACGCAATAGCAGCGCCATCTCGCTCCTCCTCGTTGGTGTCCGTACCGACGGCCGAGCCGTCGAGACGACAACGTTCATATCTCGTTCGTCCGGAGCCGTCAGAATGTTCAACGTCCCAGTCGGGCCGATTGGTTCCCGACCCTATATGCCCGTTCACTCCAACACGCGCCGAAGCACCTCCGACACGTTTGCCAAGACTGTATCCCGCCGACGCGTTCACGAGGCGGACACACCTCGGCGCAGCCGCACGGCCTGCACCACGTAATCGATGCCGGTATAGACGGTCAGCAGCACCGCGAGAGCCATCAGCGTCATCGCGACCGGATCGACCGCACTCGGCAGCGGGCACAAGTAGACGCCGATGGCGAATGTCTGCACCAGAGTTTTGACCTTGCCGCCGCGACCGGCCGGGATGACGCCATGCCGGATGACTGCGAAGCGCACCGCGGTGATGCCGATTTCCCGCACCCCGATGATCACGGTCACCCACCAGGACAGATCTCCCAACATCGACAGACCGACGAGCGCGGCGCCGATCAGAGCCTTGTCTGCGATGGGGTCTGCCATCTTCCCGAAATCGGTGACCAGACCGTACTTACGCGCCACCTGGCCGTCGATCCGATCGGTGATGGCGGCAACAGCGAAGACCGCGGTGGCAGTCAGACGCCAGGTGGTGTCGTGGCCGTCCCCCACGAACAACGCCGCGAGGAACACCGGCACCAGCGCGATTCGAAGAATCGTCAAAATGTTGGCAATGTTGAGCAACGGCACGTCGTCCGTACTACCGGGGGCGGCGTTGCCATGTGGCAAATCTGTGCCGCGCGCACCACTTACGGCACGGGAGGCACCGCTGACCGGGGCACGGCCGTTCGGTTCACCACTGCTCGACGGGACGCCCTGATCAGGCGCAACCGGGCCGGTCATCGTGGAACTCGCGAGCCGACAGTGCCGATTCCGGCGGTGGATCCACCCTCGCGCAGCGTCCACCCGCCGAGACGGGGACACAGCTCACTGAACGACACACGAAAAGTTTATCGGTTGGGGTACTGACTACTGTTCACCCCATGACTTCTGGGCCGAATCGGGCGAGTCGCAACACCGCAAATCCCGAATCCGACGCATATTCCGAGACCACGGACCGCCGCTCCGCACACGACGACACCCTCACCGTGCGTCGTGCGAAGACCTCGGACATTCCCGAGATCAAGCGCTTGATCGACATCTACGCCGGCCGGATTCTGCTCGAGAAGAACCTCGTCACGCTCTACGAAGCGGTACAGGAATTCTGGATTGCCGAACGTCACGGCGAGGTCATCGGGTGCGGGGCCTTGCATGTGCTCTGGGCCGATCTCGGCGAGGTGCGAACAGTGGCCGTCGACCCCGCCGCGAAAGGGCACGGTGCCGGGCATCTCATCGTCGCCAAACTCGTCGAGGTCGCGCGCGATCTGGCGTTGCAGAAAGTGTTCGTGTTGACGTTCGAGGTGGACTTCTTCTCTCGGCACGGATTCGCCGAGATCGACGGAACCCCCGTCACCGCCGAGGTCTACGCGGAGATGTGCCGGTCGTACGACACCGGCGTTGCGGAGTTCCTGGACCTGAGCTACGTCAAACCGAACACTCTGGGCAACACTCGAATGCTGCTGTCTCTCTGACAGAATTCTCCGGACAACCCTCGAATTCGGAAGAGAGCTCCATGCCCCTCATCGCCGTCAGCTACACCTACTCCCCCAGCACCACGGACGGCCGCGACACCCATCGCGCAGCCCACCGTGCCTGGCTGGCCGACCTGCTCGAGCAGAAGACTCTGGTTTCGAGTGGCCCCTACGCCGACGGCAGCGGGGCATTGTTGCTGGTCGAGGGGCCGGACGCTGCGACCGTCGAAACGCTCTTCGCGCAGGATCCGTTCGCGATCGAGAACCTGATCGAGTCGGCCACGTTCGACGAATGGACTCCGGTGATGGGCACTTTCACGTCCTGATCGCTCCGCTCACCCGGCCCACGTGAATGGACCATTGCACCGCCCAGGGCTGCAATGGTCCATTCACCCGGCTCAGGAAACCTCGGAGCCGTCAGAACTCGTCCGACGCCGGCTGCTCGTCCGGGTCGCCACCCTTGATCGACCACAGCAGACCGTCGAGCTCGTCCGGTTTGACGAGCACTTCGCGAGCCTTCGATCCCTCGCTCGGCCCCACCACTCCGCGGTTCTCCATCAGATCCATCAAGCGCCCGGCCTTGGCGAAGCCGACGCGTAGTTTGCGCTGCAGCATCGACGTCGAACCGAACTGGCTGGTCACGACGAGTTCGACCGCCTGCAACAGTACGTCGAGGTCGTCGCCGATGTCGGCGTCGACATCCTTCTTGTCCGAGACCTTCGCGGCGGTGACGGTGTCGTTGTACTCCGGCTCGGCCTGGTTCTTGGCGAAGTCGACGACCGCCGCGATTTCCTCGTCGGTGATGAACGCACCCTGCAGACGTGTCGGCTTTCCTGCCCCCATCGGCAGGAAGAGCGCGTCGCCCATACCGATCAACTTCTCGGCACCCGGTTGGTCCAGGATGACTCGGGAGTCCGTCAACGACGATGTCGCGAAGGCAAGACGCGACGGGACGTTCGTCTTGATCAGACCGGTCACGACGTCGACCGAGGGTCGCTGGGTGGCGAGCACCAGGTGGATACCGGCGGCGCGGGCCTTCTGCGTGATCCGCACGATCGCTTCCTCGACGTCGCGCGGGGCGGTCATCATCAGGTCGGCGAGCTCGTCGACGATCGCGAGGATGTACGGGTAGGGCCGGTAGACGCGTTCACTGCCCAGGGGTGCAGTGATGTCGCCCGAGCGGACCTTCTTGTTGAAGTCGTCGATGTGGCGGACCTTGTTGATCTGCATGTCCTGGTAGCGCTGCTCCATCTCCTCGACGAGCCAGGCCAGCGCCGCGGCAGCCTTCTTGGGCTGCGTGATGATCGGGGTGATGAGGTGCGGAATGCCCTCGTACGGCGTCAGCTCCACCATCTTCGGGTCGATCAGAATCATCCGAACCTCGTCCGGGGTCGCCCGCGCGAGCAACGACACCAGCATCGAGTTCACGAAGCTCGACTTACCGGATCCGGTGGACCCGGCGACCAACAGGTGCGGCATCTTGGCAAGGTTGGCACTGACGAAATCGCCTTCGATGTCCTTGCCGAGGCCGATCACCAGGGGATGGTGATCCTTACGCGTCGACGGCGCGGTGAGTACGTCGGCCAGTCGCACCATCTCACGGTCCGAGTTCGGCACCTCGATACCGACCGCCGATTTACCCGGAATGGGCGCGAGCAGACGAACGTTGTCGGTCGCGACCGCGTACGCGATGTTGCGTGCGAGCGCGGTGATCTTCTCGACCTTGACACCGGGACCGAGTTCGACTTCGTAGCGGGTGACCGTCGGGCCTCGGGTGAATCCGGTGACCGCGGCGTCGATCTTGAACTGCTCGAGGACCTCGGAGATGGCCTCGATCATGGCGTCGTTGGCCTGGCTGCGCGTCTTGGGCGGGTCGCCGTCGATGAGCAGCGACAACGACGGAAGCGTGTAATCCCCATCGACGACGCGATCGACGACGATCTTGTCGTCCTCGGGTGCCGGCTTCGGTTCGGCCGCCTTGACGATCGGCTTGGGCTTCGGTCGCGCAGGCGCGGCAGGCGCTTCAGGTACCGGCACTGCGGCAGCCGCAGGCGCGATGACCTCGGTCGCCGCCTCCGGAGACTGGGTCTTGCGAGCGCGCGGCGGCTTCGCGACCGGGATGTACTCCTCGGTCGGATAGTTGTCGTAGGGGTCTGCGCCGCCGTGGACCGGATAGCCGTCGGCATCGAAGTTGGAGTCGTAGTCGCCGTAGCCCTCGTCTCCGAATTCGGAACCGAAATCGGCCGGGTCGTAGTCCTCGTATTCGTCGCCCCGACTGTCGGTGCCGAAAAGCGCACGCATGCGGTCCGGTACGTCGCGCACGGTGGTACCCGTGAGCAACAGCACTCCGAACAGGCCGGCAAGCAGAAGCAGGGGCACTGCCAACCAGACGGTGAGGCCGTCGGCGATCGGCCCGCCCGCCACGTAGCCGACGAAGCCCGCACCCTCGGACCTGCCGGCGGAGTCGGTCGGCGAGCCGGCGGCCATGTGCCATAGGCCGAGGATAGGGAGGCCGAGAAGAATCGAGCCCAGAACCAGCCGAGGGCGCACCTCGGGACGGGGTTCTGACCGCATCAGAACGACCGCGATGGCAATACCGAGAACCGGTGCCACATAACCGGCGTCACCGATGACGGCCCGGATACCCACCTCGATCCATTGACCGACAGGGCCCCCGGCACTGAACCACACGCTCGCGGCAACGACGACGCTGACGGCTATCAGCCCGAGAGCAATTCCGTCCCGACGGTGTCCGTGCTCGATGTCGGCGGCCTTACCGACCGTCCTGGTCGTGGCACCTACACCTCGTGCCGCCATCGACCACGTGGACGCGATTCCGCGGCCGATCGCGTCGAGCGCACCGCGTGACTTCTTCTTGGTGGGCGGTCGCCGCGACGCTGCTCCTCTCGCAGGTCCCTTACCGCGAGATGACGCGCTCGCCCGAGTGGTCGCCGGGTTGCGCGGCGCGGTGGGCTTCTTCGGCGTCGTGACGGTTCGTGCGGTGCGGCCGGTGCCGGACTTACGAGCGGTGCCGGACGCGCGCGAAGAACCGGATCCGCTGGATCCGGCCCTGGCGGTGGAGGTGCTGGTCTTTCCTGCCATGCACCCAGGCTAGTCGCAACAGCCCCGTCGAAACCATCCGCAACACCAGTAACAGCGGACAGGATGTGCGTCAGAAGCTCAGATCGAGCGCCTTCACCGCAGCGATATCGCTCGCCGAACCCTCGAACTCGACCTCCAGCTGGTCTCGGCCGAATGCGTAGAGAAGCAGTTCGGACGGCTCCCCCACCACCGTCACACCGGCACCGGAGCCACCCTTGAACGTGGCTGCACGGCCGTCCGGAGTGCGAGCGTGCACCGGAATCGGCGCGGAGCGGTGGCCGGCGCGCCCGATGAATCGAACCTGCGGCCACAGACGCTTCTCCACCGCAACCGGCAGTACTCGTCGCGTCCAACTACCGGTCGCACGGCGCAGATCCTCGTGGTGGACGAACATCTCGCCAAGGTTGATCAGCGGATCCAGAAGCGCGAACGGCGACCACATCGGCGGCCCCGTGCGAACGTCCTCGACCACGGCTGCGAACGGTCGATTCGCGACGGAACGCTGAACCCGCTCCGTGTATCCGGCGAGTGGCGGCAGAAGGATCCCCGGCGACGCGTCGAGCCGTCGCTCGCGGACGACGAGGTGCGCGGCCAGATCGGCAGCGGTCCACTCACCGCACAGCGTCGGCGCATCGGGACCGACGTCGAGAAGGGTCCGAACAAGCTGGGAACGTTCATCCTGGGCGAGGCTCACGTGCACCACGTTACGTCCACCCCGGATCGGCGGCATCCTGCCGGAGGCTTCGCCGCCCGGTCTGGGTAGCCTCGTAACAGTGCCGGTATCGGAAATTGTCGTCATCCTGCTCGCCGGCCTCGGTGCCGGTGCCATCAACGCCGTCGTCGGTTCCGGAACGTTGATCACGTTTCCGACGCTTGTCGCGTTCGGGTATCCCCCGGTGGTCGCCACGATGTCCAACGCAATCGGATTGGTGGCGGGAAGCGTCTCGGGCACGTGGGGGTATCGCCGAGAACTGCGCGGACAGTGGCATCGACTGCGGTGGCAATTGCCCGCGTCCTTCGTCGGAGCGCTCGGTGGAGCATGGCTGCTGCTGCACCTACCGGAAAAAGTATTCGCCTCGGTGGTTCCGGTATTGCTCATCGGTGCGTTGATTCTCGTTGTTGCACAACCGAAAATCCAAGCCTGGGCCAAACGGCGGTCGGAAGCGGCGGGCAAGGCGGCGAACCAGATCGGTCGGGGCCGAATGGCACTGGTCACCATCGGCACTCTGCTGGTCGGCATCTACGGCGGCTATTTCACTGCGGCACAGGGAATACTGCTCATCGGAGTGATGGGCGCCCTGCTGCCCGAGACGATGCAGCGGATGAATGCAGCCAAGAACTTGCTATCGCTCGTGGTGAATATCGTTGCAGCAGTGGCCTTCACGATTTTTCGATTCGACGACATCAGTTGGCAGGCCGCCGGTCTGATCGCCGTCGGATCGTTGATCGGTGGTGCAGTCGGAGCCCGGTACGGCCGCCGGCTGTCGCCGGCGGCCCTACGCGGTGCCATCGTCGTACTCGGACTGATCGGACTCTGGCGACTGCTGGTCTAGATGATCTGGCCGGCCTGCGGTTGCGGCTTGACCGCAATGATGGTCGGAACGATCATCGGCTTGCGGCGATACTTGTCCGCTACCCACCGACCCACGACTCGGCGCACCGCTTGTGCGATGCGGTGAGTATCGGAAACTCCGTCCGAGGCCAGCCGCTGCAGTTCGGCCTCCACGAGTTGTCCGGCCTCCTTGAGGGCCGCCGGATCGTCGGAGAAGCCGCGACCGGACACCTCGGGCGCGGTCACCGCCCGGCCGGTAGCCGAATCGACGGCAACACTGATCGCGATGAAGCCGCCCTCGCCGAGCACGAGACGATCCGACAGCGTCGAATCGCCGACGTCACCGACCGAGAGGCCGTCGACGTACACGTGACCGACCGGGACCTGCCCGACGATCTCGGCGAGCCCGTCGACCATGTCGACCACCACGCCGTCCTCGGCCAGCACCACGCGGTCCTCGGGAATACCGGTTGCCTTCGCCAGCGCGGCATTGGCCCGTAGGTGACGCCATTCGCCGTGCACCGGCATGGCGTTGGTCGGCCGAACCGCGTTGTACAGGTACAGCAGTTCCCCCGCCGACGCGTGACCCGAGACGTGGACCTTCGCGTTCTGCTGCGTCACAACGGTCGCACCGCGCTTGGCGAGGCCATTGACCACTGCGAACACGGAGTTCTCGTTGCCGGGAATGAGCGAGGACGCCAAGACGACCAGATCGTTGGCCTTGACGTTGATCTGGCGGTGCTCGCCCCGAGCCATCCGGGACAGCGCCGACAACGGCTCGCCCTGCGAGCCGGTGGAGATGAGCACCAACCGATCGTCGGGAAGTGTTGCGGCAGTGTCGACATTGACCTCGAGGCCGTCGGGCACCCGCAGATAGCCCAGATCCTGGGCGATCTGCATGTTGCGCACAATCGAGCGTCCGACGAACGCGACGCGACGGTTGTACCGCTCGGCAACGTCGATGACTTGTTGGATGCGGTGCACGTGACTGGCGAACGACGCCACGATGACGCGTTGCTTCGCCTTGCCGATGACGGTGTCGAGGACACCACCGATCTCGCGTTCGGGGGTGACGAAACCGGGTACCTCCGCGTTGGTGGAGTCGACCAAGAACAAGTCCACTCCCTCGTCGCCCAGGCGCGAGAAACCAGCGAGGTCGGTCAGGCGACCGTCCAGAGGTAGCTGGTCGAGCTTGATGTCTCCCGTGTGCAGGACGAGGCCGGCATCGGTCCTGATGGCAATGGCCAAAGCGTCGGGGATCGAATGATTCACCGCGAAGTACTCGCAGTCGAACGGACCGTGCTGGGTGTGCTGACCCTCGATGACCTCGACGAGATTCGGGCGCAGCCGATGCTCACGACACTTCGCCGCTACCAGAGCGAGAGTGAACTTGGATCCGACGACGGGCAGATCGGGCCGCAGGCGCAGCAAGAACGGGACTGCTCCGATGTGATCCTCGTGACCGTGCGTCAGAACCACTGCTTCGACGTCGGCCATACGGTTCTCGATGTGCCGGAAATCGGGCAGGATCAGGTCGACACCGGGTTGCTGGTCCTCGGGAAAGAGCACGCCGCAGTCGATGATCAGCAACTTGCCCTGGTGCTCGAACACGGTCATGTTGCGGCCGATTTCGCCGATACCACCCAGCGCAACCACACGTAGGCCTTTGAACGGTGCCTTGGGCGGAGTACCCAGTCGCTGTGTCGGATCGAACTCGCGGCGCTTGTCGGGACGATGAGTCCGCGCCGAGTTCTGCACCATCGGCTTGCCCTGCCGGGCGCCTGACGGCCGGCTCTGGGTGGGGGCCGGCCGCTCGGACGGCGGTCCGGCGTTTCGGGTTGCGCGTCCGCGCGATCTGTTCGGTCGTGTCATACAAGAACTCCTGCCGCCCGCAGCTCCGCTGCGAGCAATTCGATGTGGTCGATGCTCGGTGGCACCTGGGGAAGTCGTGGTTCGCCGACATCGATTCCGATGAGGCGGAGGCCGGCCTTCGAGGCGCTGACGCCACCGAGGCGCGCGACCGAGCGAATGACCGGAATGAGGCTGACGTTGATGGCCTGCGCCCGCGCAATGTCACCCATCATGAAGGCGGTGTGCAGTTCGCGGAGGCGAGCTGGAACGAGGTGACCGATGACACTGACGAAGCCCGTCGCCCCGACCGAGAGCCACGGAAGGTTCAGTGGATCGTCGCCGGAGTAGAACTGCAGGCCTGTCGAGGCGATCAGTTCCGCCCCCGCATTCAGATCTCCCTTGGCGTCCTTGACCGCGAGGATCCGGGGGTGCTCGGCGAGTCGGCGCAAGGTCTCGGTCTCGATAGGAACGACGGAGCGGGGAGGGATGTCGTAGAGCATCACGGGCAGGTCGGTGGCGTTCGCGACTGCGGTGAAGTGGGCGTACAACCCGGCCTGAGGTGGCCGCGAGTAATACGGGGTGACAACAAGGAGACCGTGCGCACCTGCACGAGCGGCATCGCGGGCCAATTCCACACTGTGCGCTGTGTCGTTGCTTCCGGCTCCAGCGATGATGCGAGCTCGATGACCCACCGCGGCGATCACGGCACGCAGCAGCTCGAGCTTCTCGTTCTCGGTGGTGGTGGGCGATTCACCGGTCGTGCCGGCCAGAACCAGTCCATCGTTGCCCTGCTCGACGAGGTGGTGCGCCAGGCGAACACCGGCATCGATATCCAACTTACCGTCCGCCGTGAACGGGGTCACCATCGCGGTGAGCACCGTACCGAACACAGGCGCAACGGAATGAGCGGCGTCACCGTAGGTCATGGCAGCAGATTACCCGGTGCTTTGCACACTCTCGCGCAGCGGGACTCCCCGCTGACACCAAGGCGGGTGTACCCGGATCAGACCCATTCCGAACCTTGCCGCTACACCTCGGTCACGAACGGGCTGCGGGCCACTTCCGTACCGTCCGGCAACGTCGAGATCTCGAAGTCACCGAACACGTCCGGAGCCACTGACACGAGCTTACGCAGACATTCGACGGCAACGCGGCGAATTTCGACGTCCGCATGCTCCGAGGCACGCATCGACACGAAATGACGCCATGCGCGGTAGTTTCCGCTGACCACCACGCGTGTCTCGGTCGCGTTCGGCAGTACCGATCTCGCTGCCTGCCGCGCCTGCTTGCCGCGCAACGCGGCATTGGTGACCGACTCCAACTTGCCTTCGAGGGCACCGAGCAGTTCGGTGTAGGCCGCGCGACTCGCCTCCGTCGCGGTCGCGAACAATGCTTCGAGCTCGGGGTCCCCCTCGATCGCGGGCGGCAGAACGACATTGGCGTCGTGCTCGGGAACGAAACGCTGCGAGAGCTGAGAGTAGGAGAAGTGCCGGTGGCGAATCAGCTCGTGCGTGCACGACCGGGAGATACCGGTGATGTAGAAGCTCACGCTCGCGTGCTCGAGCACCGACAGGTGCCCGACGTCGAGCAGATGGCGCAGGTACGACGCATTGGTGGCGGTTCGGGGATTGGGTTTGGACCAACTTTGGTAGCACGCACGTCCGGCGAACTCGACCAGAGCCTGTCCGCCGTCGGCGTCGGTGTCCCACGGAATGTCCGCCGGCGGGACGAATTCGGTCCGAGCAACGAGTTGCACTTTCAGCGCGACCGTTCGGGGCACCGCTCTACGTTCGATTTCTGATGACACCGCACAACACTAAGTGCGGTCCGCCGTATTCGGCGACGCGTGACGTCATCACAGATCGGGCGACGCCATGATAGCGCCTTGACTGACGTCAGCAATGACGTCACACTGGCGTCATGGAATTGGACAAGTACACCGAGTCGTTACGCACCGATCTTCTTGCGGCCGCGGCCCTGGGAGACGAACACACCCGGCAGACGGCGGAGGCACTCGGGAAGACCGCGGAGGCCTCGGCCAGATTGATGCTGCTGACCGCGCTGTCGGATTTCGCGGCCGAAGTCTCGAACGAACTGGAGGATCACACCGTCACCGTTCGCCTCGACGGCACCCAGGCGCACGCCGATGTACGACGCGACATTCCGATTGTGGACATGGGCGTAACCGACGCACCCGAAGCCGAGGACTACCCAACGATGGACGACGTCTCCGGCGAAGTACGACGAGTGACGCTTCGGCTGGTCGAACAGATCAAGGAACGCGCCGAGGATGCCGCCAACAACAGCGGCGTATCTCTCAATTCGTGGTTGTCGCAAGCGGTTCAGGGCGCTCTGCGTGATCAGATGCGCAAGGACCGGGGTTGGAACAACTGAGGTTTCGAGGCGCTACTTCTTCTCGCGCCACTCCCGCTCGAACGGGAGCCGCCAGGCGTGCGGCGCGATGAGTTGATGAATTGCGTTGGGGCCCCACGATCCCGGTGAGTACAGGCGCACCGGCGGCGGATCCGCGAGCAACGGCTCCGATACCTGCCACAGTCGTTCGATGCCCTCGGCAGTGGTGAAGAGCGTGTGGTCGCCGTACATGGCGTCGAGGATCAACCGCTCATAGGCCTCGAGGACGTCGCCGGCGCGTTCGGTTTCGTGAATGGCGAACTGCATGCTGAGTTTGTCCAGGCGCATCCCGGGCCCGGGCCGCTTGCCGTAAAACGACAGCGACACCTTGGATGCGTCCGCCAGGTCGAAGGTCAGATGATCCGGGCCTTGAGCGCCGACCCCGGAACCGGCCGGGAACATACTCTTCGGTGGCTCTCGGAACGCTATCGAGATGATGCGTTGGCCTTCGGCGAGACGTTTCCCGCTACGGAGGTAGAACGGCACACCGGCCCAGCGCCAGTTGTCGATTTCGCATTTGAGGGCCACGAAGGTGTCGGTGTCGGAATCGGGCGCCACTCCTTCCTCCGATCGATATCCCGTATACTGCCCTCGCACAACATTTTTCGGTTCCAGCGGCACCATCGATCGGAAGACCTTGTTCTTCTCTTCACTGATCGCGCGGGGCTCGAGGGCCGTCGGCGGTTCCATCGCCATGAAGGCCAGCACCTGGAACAGATGGGTGACCACCATGTCCTTGTACGCGCCGGTGGATTCGTAGAACCCTGCTCGACCGTCGAGGGCGAGCTTCTCCGGGATGTCGATCTGCACGTGATCGATGAAGTTGCGGTTCCAGATCGGCTCGAACAAGCCGTTGGCGAAACGAAACGCCAGGATGTTCTGCGCCGGTTCCTTCCCGAGAAAGTGATCGATCCGGAAGATCTGGTCCTCGTCGAACGTTTCGTGCACCCGTGCATTCAAGGCGATCGCGCTCTCGAGGTCGGTGCCGAACGGCTTCTCCATGATGATCCGAGAACGCTTCACCAGATCTGCCGATGCGAGCGTATCCACCACTGCGAGTGCAGCTCTCGGCGGAACGGACAGGTAGTGCAGCCGTTTGGAGCTTCCCCCGAGTTCGATCTCGGCCTCGGCGACGGCCTCCCCCAGCGCCGCCGGTCCTGCTTTCTGCGACACGTAGGTCAGTCGCGAGGCAAAACGACTCCATTGCTCGTCTCCGACTTTGCGACTCGAGTGGGTGTTGATCGATTCGCGAGCGAGAGCGCGGAATTCATCGGTCGACATCTCTTCGAGCGATGTGCCGACGACGCGGATGTTCGGTGCGAGCTCGGACAATGCCAGGTGCATCATTCCGGACAGGAGTTTTCGTTTGGCCAGGTCTCCTGTCGCCCCGAACAGCACGACGACCTGGGGTGGAAGTTCGGAGGCGGTGTCTGTCCGGCGCGAAGTCACAGTGGAAATAGTGGCACCGATCCTGCCGACGTGCACTTCGGCAGAACGGCGCACTTCGGCAGAACGCGCCTTTCGGCAGAATTCAGCGCAACGCTGCCACGAGGTCGCCCCGCTCACCCACCACCACACGTTCGAGTTCGAGCCAGTCGGCCATCTCCCGGAGAACGTCCCGCAGTCGTGGAGCGATGTCGCGCGCGTCGCGGTCCCCCTCGACGTACGCCGCGACGACGTGCAGTTCGGATTGCGCCCGCACCGCCTTCAGGTCGACGCGTGCCACCAAGTGGCCGTCGAGCAAGAAGGGAAAGACGTAGTAACCGTGAATCCGCTTGTGCTGCGGGGTGTAGATCTCGATGCGGTAATGGAACCCGAAGATCCGCTCCACTCGCGGCCTGAAGAAAATCATCGGATCGAACGGGCACAGCAGGGCGGCCGCCGTTGCGGTTCGCGGTGTTCTGGCGTCTCGATGCAGGTAGGCCGGCGCATTCCACCCTCGGACCGACACCTGCTCGAGAACGCCGTCTTCCACCAAGTCGGCGATCGCGGCCTTGGACTGCTTCTGGGAGAGCCGATAAAAATCCCGTAGGTCCGGCTCGGTACCGATTCCCAGTGCGCGAGAGGACTTTTCGATCAGCGCCCGCACCGCATCCGATTCTTCGACGCGCCGGCGCAGCACGGCTTCGGGAAGCACCCGTTCGCTGAGGTCGTACTGCCGAACGAACCCGGACCGTGCCGGCACGCTCACCACTCCGGCAGCGAAGAGTTGCTCGCAGACGACCTTGACGTCGCTTCGATCCCACCAGGGCCCCTTGCGCCCGGCCTTCTCGACGTCCAGATGCTTTTCTATCTCACCCGCACTGGCCGCGCCGTGCTCTCCGATCACGGCGAGAACATCGTCCACCAGCGTGGGTTCACGGTCGAGAATGCGGGCGGCTCCACCCCATCGACCGTGTCGATACAACTCCATGCGCCACCGCATCAGCGGCCAGTCCTCCACCGGCAGCAACGCTGCCTCGTGCGCCCAGTACTCCACCATCCGTCGGGGTCGTCGCGCCGTGTCGGTCCAGGCAGCGTCGTCGACGATTGTTCGGTCGTAGGCACCGACGCGGCTGAATGCCGGCGCGTAATGCGCTCGGACCACCACCGACACCGAGTCGATCTGCAGCAAACCGGTGGTCTCGATGGCTGCGTGAACCGCGGCCTTGCTAGCCGGCCGAGTACGCGACCGCCTCGATGCCAACCCTTGGGCGGCCAGAGCGGTGCGACGAGCGGCCGCTGCACTCATCTCCTGCATCGGACCACCTTGTCACGGCCCACCGACACGGCGGGTCAGGTGCTGAACAGGTTCGCTGCCTTGAGGATAAGTTCGTACAGTCCGTAGGCGAACGGCACGGCAACCCACGCCCATGCGGCCACCATCGTGACCTGCTTCTGTCCGCCGCTCATGCCTTCGCTCCTGTGGTGGATGCAGAATCCGAGTGGTCGGATTCGTGGAATTTCGACGCCACCGGTTTGATGGCTTCGTTGGCCAGGAACCCGACGACCAACAATCCGATCATCACGTAGAAGGCCGGGAGGTATCGCGCGGTGGTTCCCGGCTCTCCTGCGTCGGCGATGGCGTTGACGATCAGTGGCCCCAGAACACCTGCCACGGACCATGCGGTGAGCAGTCGTCCGTGAATTGCGCCCACCTGGTACGTACCGAAGAGGTCCTTGAGGTAGGCCGGAACGGTCGCGAATCCCGCGCCGTAGAACGACAGGATCAACAGTGCCGACACCATGAAGAGGATCTTGTTCGTGTTGGTGAACAGTGCGATGTACAGGTAGAGCAGCGCGCCGACACCCAGATACATCCGGTAGATGTTCTTGCGGCCCACCGCATCGGACACCGACGACCAGACGAATCGTCCGATCATGTTGGTCAGCGAGAGGAAGGCGACGAACCCGGCGGCCGCAGCAGCCAGAGACTCCGGCGAGGTCGCGTCGGGAAAGAAGTCCTGATAAATGCCCGAGCCTCGCTCGAGGATTCCGATGCCGGCAGTGACGTTGAAACACAACACAACCCACAACAACCAGAACTGCGGAGTCTTGACGGCATTCGCGGCCGACACGTTGTGCGTAGAGATCATCGCCGACGCGGCCGGCGGGGTCCATCCGGCCGGTGTCCACCCTTCGGCGGGCACTCTGATGAGCGCGACTCCCAGCGCCATGAACACCGCGTATCCGACGCCCAGGGTGAGGAACGTCTTGGCGATCGAACCATCGGTGAAGCCGCCGAAGTTCACCATCAGTTGGCTGGTGAGCGGTGACGCGATCAGTGCCCCACCACCGAAGCCCATTATGGCGATACCGGTGGCCATTCCCGGCCTGTCCGGGAACCACTTCATCAGCGTCGACACGGGCGAGATGTATCCGATTCCGAGGCCGATACCGCCGACGAACCCGTACCCGAAGATCACCAGCCAGAACTGGCCGAGTGCCATGCCGAGTGCGGAAATGAGCAGTCCCGATACGAAGAAGACCAGAGAAACGGCCATCGCCCAGCGCGGACCGTTCTTCTCCACTCTGGTCCCGAAGATTGCGGCCGACAGTCCGAGCATCACGATGGCGAGCTGGAACGGAATCGCAGTGACGGTTCCGCTGAGTCCCAGGGCATCGGGCTGCGAGATTGCGTTCTTGAATACGCTCCATGCGTACGCAGATCCGATCGCGAGGTGGATCGACAGTGCTGCCGGCGGTATCAACCAACGGCTCCACTCGGGCGTGGCCACGATCCTGGAGCGGTCGAGAATGGGGAGGGTCATCGAAATCCCTTGGTATCGAGAGCGGTACAAAGATCGACTAATCCCCTGCAGTCAAACACGAGCACCGCCCTGCCTGCTCACAATCGGACGTAGTTTCTTCGCCGAACTCACTTCTTCGAGCCGCGCATCCTCGAGGCCGCGTATTCTAGGGACAGTGGATATCGAACGGTGGCGCAGCAGATTGCCGGTGAAGCGGGCCTCGGACGGCGAGGTGATCGGGTGGACTGTCGTACACAGCTCGAGTGGATCGACTCCGCACGACGAACACGACGAGGGATATCTGGTCGATGCCGTCAATCCGGTGGGAATCACTGTTGCGCAGGGTGTGTCGTTGGAGGACGCGATTGCCGCCCTGGAAGAACGCGGACTGGCATCACTGTCGTTGCCGCACTGGACGAAAGCCCCACTGCCTCTGCAGTCAGAGACCGATCTCCTCACCCCGCAGGATGATTGGCAGTGGCGTCGGGTGCTGATGACGCAACTCGACGACAACCGAGTGTGGATCAGACCCGCGTACCCGAGTTGGCCGGAACGGCTCCTGGAAATTCCGTTGTCGATCCCGGCCGACGACGTTCTGCGACCCCACTCCCCCGCCGATTCCGACTGAGTCAGTAGTTTTTCGGAACAGACCTCGAGTTTTCGTAACAGACTTCGAGGTCTTGGCCCGGCTGCGTCAACCCTGGTTCCTCCACGGGCATTGCCGGCACTCTTCAGTCGGACAGGCCAGCCGAGACCGTGCCGCCCAGTTCGTAGCAGCGCTCGCGCGCCGCCTTACCTCCGTCGGCGAGGTGCAGGGTGCCGAACACCCTCTCCAATCCCCAGCCCGACGCGATGGTCTCGACACCGCGTGCAGCACCCACGGTGTCGTTGTTGCCGTGAATCCATGCGCCATAGGGCTTTCCGGCGACGGCGTCCAGGCATGGGTAGTAGACCGTGTCGAAGAAGTGCTTCTATGTTCGCCCAAACCGTATGTCGCGACCAGCGGTTTTGCCGTACCGTTAGCCATGCACCGGGTGTAACCACCACATGGGGATGTGCCAGAGGAACACCCGGTGCACTTAAGATTCAGACATGTTGCTAGCTCAAGCGCCGGTTCAAGAAATCATTGTGCAGTCTAAAACGCCCTGGTGGACCATTGGTTCTGCTGTGCTCGTTGCCCTCATCGGTTGGTTCGTGATTCACCGGACCAGCAAAACAAGGGACCTAGAGAATTGGCGAAGAACAACGATCACCACTGCGGTTGCCGAACTAATTGAAAAATCCGATTCATACAACCTCACGAAAAATAACCTGCTAGGCCCAAATTTTCCACGAGGCGATGCATTGATGGTTCAGCTCGAAAAACTTCTTGTAGCGCTGGACGGAATGAACTCAAAAATGATCATATTGAGCATATGCGGAAGTAAAGTTGTGCATGCCAGGGCAGAAGAAATCTACGAATTCAATAAAACAGACGACGGCAACAACATTATTCCATTCGTAAACGACTACCTGAATGACCCAACGAAAAGTATCGACTCGATACGTAAGGCAGCTGAGAGCTACACGACAGATGAAGCAAAATTGAGACTAATTTACGATCAACTGATATATGAAGCACAGATCGCAACTGGAGTAAAAAAGAAACGCAGAATCAAGTTACAACTAAATTCAGACACGCCTCAAAACCGTCACAGTTCTTAGTTTCTAATAGATATCGAAGTACAGATCAGAGTAAGACCCACCGGGAACAATGCATTTAAGATTCGAGATAATCCGCTGCTGCTCGTAGACGCTGGGGATCGTCGCGCATGAACCCGATTGCTACGTTGCACGCCGAACAGAGCAAACCTCTCACGCATTGACCGCATGAAGTTCTACCGGGACAACACGAATGATTATGGTCTATATGCAGACTTCTACCATCAGAGTTCGTACCACCACAGATTTTGCAACCGTGATTTTGATCTTGGAGCATTTGCAAGAACGCGTCTTCTTTTAAACCATATCTATGATTTCGACTGTTTCTCTTTTTTCTAGTCTTCTCAGCTACCGCTTTGATTGGGTCTGATCGTCGAGCTTTATCGTACCCGCGACATTGCGAATTTCGCCTCAATCTGAAATCTTCGTCATTGGCTAATCTATCGCGTTGACGCTTATTTCTGCGCTCACGATGACAATCTCCGCATCTAGGGTTTCTACCACCGATGCAAGATTGCTGCACCGGATACTCTTCTAACTCTTTCTCAACTTTACATGCCTTACATACTCTCAACCATGTTCACTACTTTCTAAACAAAAATGTCCACCTCTGGCCATGACACACAGAGGGGGACAAGAATAGAAAGTTCTAAGCTGAGACCTTCGCAGTAGTCATGGTTACTGGGTTAGTTCAAGTATATCAAAATAGCGCATCAATATCTGTCGCTGTAAATATCTTGATAACCCGCGCCAATGATGACTGTTTCAATCGAGGGAACCCATGCCACACCTGATGATTCTCTCGTAAAGTACAGCTCTAATCGAACATGATTATCAACAAATGACCATTCCATCTTTCTGATAAAACAAGTGTGCTGCTCGTTCTTCCAGATGATTTTGACCGCATCGAAGATGTCCAGCTCGGACAGACGCTTCAAGTCATAGAAGTTGTCAGGAATGATCATCACTCTCGAAATCTTGTTCTTAGCTAGAACGTAATCGTCCATGATTGCATCTGCCCAATCGTGGAAACCTGGTCCTAGTTCTTCATTTCTGATGTCTTCCATCTTTCCGGTCCCGCGTACAACCGTGAAGTTGGCTTCTCTGGGACCGAATGAACGAATTGACTGCTGGTCGTACCACCACTGAGATGTCTCGTTGAACGTTTGAATCGGTTCGATATCTGCGGGTAGCTCCGAATCAACAGTTCTGTCTTTCAGATCTTCCAAATCCAAACGATACTCACTAGGCTTCACCTGGTTGATGACTTCTTCTGTGTCGGTGCCTTTGTCCAATCGTGAATAGCTGATGTCACCTGTGGCGTATCTATCGGACAGAATAAGCTTAGGTTCAACGCTGACCGATGACTTGTACTGAATGGCATTGAATCTGTCGACATACACGAAACCCTTGTTTGAGTTTCTGACCGCTGCAAAGCACTCTTCGACCTTCATCCCGTCAACAAATGCAGACGGTTGATTCTTAGCGCTATCGGTTTTGTTCTTCCATGAACCGGATACTTCGACGCCATTGATGAAGGAAGACTCTCCCAGACCGTTAAGCATCGGACCGTACTCACCGGGCAGATCGTAGAGATATTTTCCATCTGTATCTGCCAACGCCCTATGTGCATCTTCGACAGTGACTTCGATGAACGGCTTATTGAGATAATCGAACTTGACTCTGTAGTCACGGATCATCCCGGTAAAGATTGTGTTGTAGCTAGCTGTACCGTTTGCAACTTTGCTGGAGCCGTAATGGTTCATCAGAAGTCGTACTCTTTTGCCCGGCATGAGAAGCGAAGAATCTGCAAGCTCATCGGAGACGAACGCTATCTGAAGCTTGCTTATGCCGTATTCATTTCTGACCGCAATGATGTTGTTGACCGGATCGCTAACATCACTCCACTCGATACGCTCCAAAGTTGTCTGAGTCTCATTGAGAGAGTCATAGCTGATTGCTTTGCATGACTCCACCCAGAATGGATTTGACGAAACAAGTTCGATCTGTCCTGTAGCCGATTCGACCGTGATTGTCTTACGCTCCCCCGCCGATGCAGTCCATGTGCCGATCAATGAGCCACGAACCTTGTTGATTGACGTGTAGATGTCCAGAGATACGGCTGAATTGTTCCCGAAGAATGTCAACGCTTTCGGTCTAATCATGTTTTCGAAGTACTTGCGATTCTTCAAAGCAACACCTGTTGCACTCAAAGGATGCCTGTAGGTATTCTGTTCCGACTGCGGCAATTCGACCTTGATGAACAGAGGGTCTGCATTGCTGGTACCGAAATAAGCTGCTGCTGTACCTGCACGTTCGTTGTTCTCGAATGTTCCCGATGCGTATTCGTTCACAGCAGTCTGTTTCAATGTTGCAACGAAATAGACTTGATCGATATTTGCAGGCACAACAATATCGTTTGCTTGAGCCGGAACCGTGTAAGTGATCATGCTGCGGCTGGTTGTTCCCGATGTCTGCAACGCAGATTCATAGAAAGCTAGTTCCAAATCCAAATCATGCTCACCGTATTCATCCGATGTTTTACCTTTGCCCCACACTGCAAATCTCACATTCATAGCGGTAGCCAAATCTTCCTCTGTTCGCTCCTGCGTTCCTGTTCTACGCACATAGAGAGTTCCACCAAAGTTCAAAAGCATTCCCGCTTCCACCGGATATGGAATCTTCGACTGAGCCAAGATCGGACCCAGGCTAACCGATGTATATTTGGTCACATTGTTGTCACCTGATGGTGTTGCGTCCACTTCGACTTGTGTCAAATAATCTGTTCCTGATGCCTTTCTCACCGTCACATCAGTTGATGTAGAACCGGACCATGTTGCTGTGACACGAGACATTCCTAAAGTTTTCTTCTTACCATCGGGCATTACGTAGATGCCTGTTGATGTTTCATAGATTCTGGTGTCCTCCGCAAAGACAAGATCATTGGCAAAATCAACAACACCTGGTTTAGCTTTGGCAAAGGAAACATAGCTGTTCGATCCCCCGCTCAGAGTCACCGATAGATTGTTTCTGACTCCAAAGAACATGCTGTAGAACTTTGTCCATACTTGAATCTTGATGACATCGCCCGCTTTGACATCAAGAATATGGCTACCGCTCAGGGTTGTTGTGTGACTCGATGATGTCTTCACCACCGCGCCATTGACCACGATTCGTACCGCTGATGAGTAGTTCACCCAGATACCACCGACCAACGCCAAACGAACACTGATCTTCGCTCTCTGCGCCTGGCCTACAACCAGACCGTTGTTGCTGATGACTGTTCCCGCAAAGCCTGATCGAGCTACCCAACCGGTGATGTCCTGCCATGTGTCGTACGGCAATGTCTGATTACCGTTTTTGTTCATACCCATAGGTACAGTTGCAGAAGCGGGAAGATCGTAAGACAAATCCTTGTCATACATACCGTTGCTGATTGCAATTCCATCAGGTACCGCTACATCTTCACGCTGCTGCTCGATCTGAACTTTGACGCTGTTGAAACCGTTGATGATTCTGGTTGGCATTTTCATTATCTAGGTGCTCCTTCTCCGGTGTCCCCGGTTCTGACTGTGTTGATGGTGTGCGTACTTGAAGTGTTCAAACCGTTCAATGACATGATTTCTGCTCTTGCTGCTGCTGCATTGGTTGTCACGGTATGAGTCGACTGCAATGACTTAGGAATGCCGTTGAGTTCTGCTGCAACCGCTGATGCATTCGAGGTCACCTGAACATTGACTGCTGGTGGAGTCGGAATGTTCATTGCTTCGATGTTGAATGAGACCGGAACCTGTACCGCTGGCGGCACCGGAATGTTCAAAGGTGGAATGGTGTAGTTCACCGGAACAGTCACAGGTGGTGGAACCGGCAAAGTCACACCATCAGTTTTGTAGTTCACGTTCACTTCAACCGGTGGGATTGTTGGTTGCTCGGGAGCTTCATAGCTCAAGGTCACGATTGCTTCCAACTGAGCTGTAGCGTTGTCCAAGAATCCACGCGCAAAGTCCCAGAAAGTTCTACCGTTCTGACTGGTGTTGACCGTTACGGGAACTTCGACAGATGGAATCGCGACACCCGAAATCTGACCTGCAATGCCACTGGTGTCCACTTCAAGAGGCACCGTCACTGCTGGTGGAGTTGGAATCTCGGGTAATGGACCCCAAACAATCGGAACCGTAACCGCAGCTGGTGCAAAGCCTGGATCGCTATAGACAACCGGAACACTCAAGGTCTGAGCTGCTGCTACGAAACCAGGATCGATGTAGGTCACCGGGATAGCGATTGCATTACCTGATGTAGGCAGACCTTCAAGTCCGCTGATCTTGGCCACAATGTTGACTGCTGCTAGGTCTGCTGGCATCTCGACCGATGAAATCTTTGCCTTGATATCCAATGAGTCGGAACCATCAGGCCAATTGACCTCTTTGATGTTCACGTTGACATCGAAGTCATCATTTTTGAATAGGTCTGCTAACCATGAGCCGGCTAGGTTACCCAGGAATGCTCCGATGCCTGTTCCAATGGCATTGCCGATAGCATTACCCAAAATATCTGAAACTGTATCTGCTACTGTCTCGACTGCATCTGTGATCGCTCCACCCAACAACGCACCGGCAATTTTACCTGCTAAAGCTTTGGCGAACTGTCGACCGAATGCCGCCAAGATGCCACCGGCAATGAATGCACCGATACCACCCAAGATAGCTGACTTCAAACCGATACCATCGATGAAGTCAACAACGTTAGATAGTCCACCGGCAATCTCACCGATAGTATCTGCTGCATCCTGCAAATCGATGTTTCCGAAAAGATCACCGGTTGAGTTCATCAAGTCCTTGAAACCTTGTGATGCTCGGGACCAATCGATGTTAGAGAAGTTCTCAGCGAAACGTTCCAGACCTTCGCGCATAGGCTTCATATCGTCTGAGTTCCAAAACTCTTTGATCTTGTAATAGCCTTTGGCTGCTTTGTCGATGAAACCAGCTACCGACTCGATACCACCGGGAATACCTTCGATGAACCCTGCAATGAGATTCTGAACCTCTGGCGAGTCACCTAAGGTCTGAAAGAAGTTGCCGAATGCTTCTGTGATCCTTGGCATCGTGGCAATGAGCTTCTGCATCCCCGGCAAACCGGCGTTGAACATCTTCTCGAATGCTGGTCCTGCCTGGTCCGCTATGGCAGGCAGGGTGTCGTTGAACTGGTTGAGCAATCCCTCTGTGAGTCCAGAGACTCTGCGTAGGCTCGGCTCTACCGCGTAGAAGGCGGCTCCGAGAGCTGTGGCGGTACGGACCAACGGCTGTTCGAGGTTCTGGGTTACGCCCTTCATGGCGGTTGAGACATCGTTGGCCATGTAGCTGAAGTGGTCACGTACCTCTTGCGCCCTGGCCGCTGACGCGATGAGTCCACCTGCGATACCGGCAGTGATGACCGTTGAGAGCGCTCCACCGGCAACACCTGCTGCACCGAACGCCGCTGCTAAGGCTATGGGGCTGGCAACTGCTGCGGAACCCAGACCGATAGCTGCTGTACCGAGCAAAGCTGCTGCAACGGTTGTCCCCTGGATGGTGCGTCCAAGAGCCTTGATTGTTCTTGCTGTTGTAGCAACCGAACGTCCATTGGTGCGAACCACCACGGTCTGCACACGGGGACGGGTGAGCGTCTCAATCTGGCCTCTGTAACCGGCTTCGTCCAGATCAACACGAACACGCTGTGTCTGCTCCCTGAGCTGACGAATCGACTCCTGATCAACCTCGACCTTGATGCGATTACGTTTGAGGTCGTCCAAAGCTCGCATCGAAGATTTATCGATGTCTACGTGAACTTTGACCCTCTTGTCTTTGAGAGCTGCTAGCTGCGCCTGAACCTGCTTGATAGCTCCGGTATCGGCTGTAGCTTTGATCTGAATTTTTACCTGATTGGCCATTGAGTTATACGCTTATTCCTTTCCGTTGTTGTATTCTGCTTCTACATAAGCCTTTGCGAGTTGAAACTCACGATGACTCATTTCACCGATGCGCAGATAATCGATGTTGAAGGCTCGGCAGACCATGAGTTTGTCCAAGGTCTGCTGGTCTTCGATGTCTAGTCTTTTTTTACTTCTGGGTCCTCATCGTCATTGCTGAAGCCAGCTTCTTTTGCTGCCTCGTTCAAATCTTCGACCGATGTGTCCCACATGTATTCTTCGAAAGCTTCACGATGAAGACCGAATGATCTGCTGCGAGCTTCTTTGTTTGAGCGAATCGAGATGACATATCCGATAGCTGCCTGGAACTCGAATGTGTGATGATCGTTCTCGATGCGTTCACCTGAAAGCTTCTCGATAAGGTTTAGTTCCATTAGTTTTAAGTCTTGCATTGTTTTCCCATTTCCCCGGATCAAAGTCCGGCTTGTTTGATTTTGATGTCTACTTCTTCTTCGATAATTGCGATAGCTCGTGGAGTCGATGCAATCAATGCTCGATCCATCCACGGATTTGGTCCTACTCGGTGAGGTCCATATGAGCCTCTGGCAAAACCACCATTGTGTTGAGCTGCTACATAGATGCCACCACCATGACTTCTACGTCCCCCGCCACCTGCTGTCACGGTTGCCTGCATGTTCGTGCTTCTGAGACGATGACTACCGATCAACGCTCCCGTAAATTCGGGTGCCTCATCGATTGCATTGTCGAACATTAACGTCCCGATCCTGTCGAAAGCACCGGAGAATTGATGCAATGAACCGGACAGAACGCCTAGCTTTGCAATTATTTCTCCTGCACCTTCGACAGTGATCGAGATGTCAATCATGATTAAACGCCAGTTCCTGAAAGAACCTTGTTAGGTGTGCCGATCACGTCGAATGTGAACTCGAAAGTCGCATCCGTTCCAGCTTCCGCTGAAATATCCGGTCTGTTCGGAATACGAACCGTACCGGTATAACGTGGCTTTGCTGCACTTGTTGTACCTGCATGAGGCTGAATATCGAACGCTGCTGATGCTCCTGCGTTGTTCCATAGATAGTCATGCAATGATCCTGCTGAACCGCCGTCCCACGCTGCATTCACTGTCAAAGTCCATGCACGGTTTGCACCTGCGTTGTACTCAGCAAATGTAGTTGAATCGCTTTCAGCTTCATCTGATGTCAGATCGAAAGATGTGATGTCAGACACGTAGTCTGTTCCCGCAACGCGTAGCGCAAAGATAGACTTCAATTTTCCATTGGCAATCGCCATTATAATTCTCCTTCTTCAATAGTTAATTCATTGCTAAAAGCAATGTTTGCTGCAAGTAGTCGTCCACCGTCTCTGTCAATGGCAACGAAACTCGTAACCTCGACATCGTCCAAGTTTCTGACTACCGATAAACACTTCTTCAATAGGTCGTCCAAGTCACGCATAGATGACTCTTTGTCTTCCGGCCCCGCGATTATCGAAAGATTCAAGCGAATTGCAATGCTGAAATCGTTCTCGCCCAATGTTGGATTGACAACTTGTATGTAATCCTCTGCTGGGTACATCTGGACATAAGGTGGAGCTTGCTTTCTCATTCCACCGCCCAAGATGTAGCCGGTACCGTAAACATCGACACCCAATTCCCCGAGAGCTAAACCGATGCTCTCTTTGTAGTTGTAGATTGCTCCAAGATCGTTTTTCATCAGAACCACCCAACGAACTTGCGTAAGATGGGGTAGGCGTAATGCATCGGATCTTTGGGACGTACGGTTACGAACGTTCCATCCTGGCCGTACTGACCTGATGTGCTGGTGTCTTTGGTATCCGCAAAGTAGAGCTGCTGCGCCACCTTGAGATGCACCGACATATACACAGGTACGGGAACCTTCGACTTACGAACACCCAGAAAAGCATCGATCATGCTTCCCGCTGAATCCAAGTTTCTCTTGAGATTCGGGTCATCGTTCTGATCGGCAGTGATGCCAACGAACTCGGAGAACATCTGAACTGTTACGCCGTCGACGTTGTCGTAAGAATCAAGGAATGTATCTACGTATATGTCGGTGCTCATGATCAGCTCGCGTCTACAATCTTTGTGATGCCCTTAGCGTCGTTCACTGCAACCGCAAAGTAGCCGTAAAGGCTGAAATCCTTTGTGAGGTTGATGATGTTCTCATCTTGCAATGCAACTGGCGCACCTGGTGACTCGTAAGATGTAAGAGCCTGAGCTGATGCAACAACGATTGTTCCTGCTGCCAGATTCTTTCCTACAACCAATGGTGTGTTATCGATTACACCCGCGAGGCGTCCTGCTGGGATTGAACCGAATGAGTTCACACCATCGCCATTGAGAACGAACAATGGACGGCCTGTTGTATCCACGAGAAGTGACAGCTTCTTGTGAACGTCACGGCTGACCAAAATCACGTCGGCCTGTAGACCCTTGGAGTTGTCATCGATAGCTGCTTTCGCATCGATCACCGCTTCGAGGTACATCGCTGCTGTCTTCGCTGAGTTTGTCGCTCCTGCAAGCTCTACAGAGTTGACTCCTGCTGCACCGGCCAACGCTGCCTGTACTGCGGATTCGGTTGAGTTTCCGTAAGAGATAGCCTGGAAACGTAGAACTGATTCAAGGTAGGCAACGTCTGAGCGCTCGATAGCCTGACGGCTCAATGAGCTGTAGCCACCATGAGTAACTACGGGAGCTGTCGCTGTGTCGATTACTAGCTCTAGGTAAGGCAGATCGGCACCTTCTGCTGACTGAACGCCAACGGCACCTGTTTCAGTCTTTACATATGGATACTCGATTGAGTTTCCTGTGCCTGGCAATGGTGCTGACGCAAAGAGATTCTTTACGATGCGCTGCTTTTCTACGAGCTTGAGAGTCTGATTAACCCAAGCTGGACGAATAGCATCCGCATCTACAGTTGTCGCGCCTGTGAAAGCACGTACCTGAATCTTTGCTTCATCTGCGCCTGTAGCTAGAGCCTTGAGAAAGTCTCCACCTGAGCGGTATTCTTTTACTGCTGATGAGTCATTTGACTCACGTGTCTCGAGGACACTCATTTTGCGATCTAGTTCGGATACGGTCTCTCTAAGCTCCGTAACATCGCTAGAAAGCTTGTCATTGATTTCTGACATATCTTCTTCATCATCTACTTTCTTGTTATTTTCGCGTACTTCTAAAAGAGCCGCACCCGCATAAACGGGTAATTCCGCAAGAGAAATCTCCTGCAAATCTATTTTTGTTCTTACTAAAACTCCGTCTTCGTCTCTGTGCTCCAATGGCACGAAACCGACAGAGAAACCTTTGATTCTGCCTGCTGCAATATCAGATAGGACTTTGTCACCCTTGGCGTTCTTGTGAATCTTCGCCACAACCTTGAGACCTTTGGAATCAGAAGTAGATTCCTTGATGTAGCCGATAGCTAGACCATTGTCCTGATGATCGTGACGGTAGTAAACCGGTCCTTCGCTGTGATCTGCGATTGAACCGAACTCGAAACGCTCTTTGTATCCCCCGGCGCGAACCTCTGCTACCTGGTCATACGGAACCGCAATTCCGATGACTTCGCGCTGTTCTGCTCTGAGTTCAATACCTGATAGTTCTCTAATCTCCATTTTCGTTTGGTTGTTCCTTATTTTTATCGTCCTGCTCCACCGGCGCTACGGCCAAAGGTGGTAATCCTCGTGTTGCTCTAATCTCGTTAGCGGTAACTGTGCCGTTCTCGATGTCGATCTTTTCTGCTTCACGCTGAGCTTTTGGATCGAGTCTCAAAAGGTCTTCTTCTTTGAACTTGACCGTACGACGACCCGGCAATAGGTCTGAGAAATGATCTTCGATTTCATCCAAGAATCTGTTGAGTGTTCCCTGCAAGAATCGAGTATTAGCCTGCTGTAAGTTCTGGTAAGTTGTGCTGCTTTGCGTCTGAGCTTCCATTGCCTCTGCTGGGACACCCAACAAGCGACATAGCTGCAAGTTCACCTCATGCAATACTTCGATGAAGTTGGTTGCATTGGGATCGAGATTGATCGACTTGTAATCGAGACCAGACGGTAATACCGCTAGTTGCTGATGGTCCTTCAAGAATTTGATGAAACCGTCTGCCGCATCCTGCATATCATCGATGTTGATGTGATCTTTGGTCGTCAACAGACCTCGTGGAGTAATGCCGATGTTGAAGAACTGTTCGATGTAGTCCTGCAACATGAGAGCAAATCTGAAGACTCCTGGTGCGGCCTGAATGGCTCCCATACCTCTGAGCTGTCCCGGCACTCTGTTGAGCTTGAGATGCCTAATAGAGTCACGTCTGATCTGCGACTGACCGATGAAGTACACAATGACGCCGTTACGCTTCTCGACTGTCACTGCTTCGGGATCGATGATTTCCAAAGCTGTAGCTTCATTGCGAGCATTTCGAGTCACACGCCAGAATGCTTCACCATGAAGAACCATCGACGAGACAGTCTCCTGAATGAACGCTTTGCGAGACTGGAAAGGATCGGGCTTGTTGATGAGCGGCAAGTTATCTTGCTTCTCATTGTCCACGAATGTCTCTAGATCAAGCTCTGAAACCAATGTCGATAGATACTGCATCGATCTGAAAACAATGTCGATGCGAACCAATTCGCTTGGCTTATGTAACAATGTATTACTTCGGGCAGGAGGAATTATCCCGGTTAGCGGACTATCTCCACCGGCAGAACCTTCTGAACCTTCTCGTATTTCTAATGGCGTTAGTGTTTCAAACCCAAATAGTTTAGCTAAATATCCCATATCGTTACAGTAATTATACCATATTTACGCACTAATTGTTTGAAGTTTCTCTCTGTTTCTGCTATCTGCATAATGCACGGCCATAGCCATTGATTTGATTGAATCGATATCAGAAGGAGAATCTTTGGTGCTTATTTTGTACCCGTCCCCCGACGCAACGGTAAGAGCTACCGCACGTTGCTTAACCATCACCGGATCATTCTTGTGGACCAAACGATTGGTAGCTGCGAGTGAAAAGGTTACTGATGTAGCTTGTGCGAGCTGTTGAACGTTGTAGAACTCAACGGGAAGGTGGTACTTCTCCCTGAGATTTACTCGTAGCTCTTTGAGAGTGATCGCATCCATCACAAAGATGCCTCTGTGACTGCGGTAGAGCTGTCTACAGATCTCTGTGAGCTTGTCCGTGGTCGGATTTTTTATGGTTGCAACGACCTCGGTACAGATCTTCCCGTCGACCATGTTGGCCGCAACGATGCTTGCGAAGTCCCAGTGCTCCGTACGGTCAATGGCGAACACTGCTCCCCTACGAGCATCCGCCGGCACTCCTTGACCAGCGGATTTGGTCCACATCGCCAATGGGAGGAACAGATTCTCTGCCTGACCGTGACGACCCAAGATGTAACGGGTGTACTCATGGTCCGGAATCGATGCTGTCTCTTCGAGCACCTGCTCGAACGGGATGCGTCCACACTCAACGGCAGGATTCGCGGCTGAAATCATCTCTCGGCTACGTAGCGGGTACTCCCCGTCCATCGTCTCCGGGGCGTAGTAGCGAAAGAAACCGAAACGCTCGTGAAGTCCCTGCATAGCTCCGGTGCCGTATGCCTCAAGCTGATGCAAGAGCGTAGACAGCTCGTCACCTGCTGATGTGATGCCCACCAGGATCGAATCCGGCTGAGCCTGTAGACCGATCTTCATGTTCGTATAGACCTGAGGGTCCAAGAGGTGCACTTCGTCCACCACAACGGCAATGGACGCTGGCGCTGAGAACGGGATCGATTGCAGATTCTTCGGCTGTACGGTCGCGTAAGCCTTGAGTTCGGCCATGATCGCGTTGTCCCTAGGACGCAACGTTCGCTGTTGCCTGTTGACCGTGTGACGCTTCGACAGGGCCTCGACCTGGTGAATCGGCATCACAACGCGGTCGAACAAGATGGTTGCCTGCTGAACCGAGCTCGCTACGCATCCCATCTTCACCACATGGCCTCGTTTGGCTGACTTGAGGTACCCCAGGAACATCAAGGCACCCAGAACGGTTGTCTTGCCCACCTGGCGGGGTACTTCGATGAGCACACCTTCGCGGTATCGCAGCTTCCCTCGTAGACGCTCATCGGCATGATCTGGTGGGTAGGTTTCGAGGACAGAGCGCATCAACCAGATTTGCCAAGGGTCCAACGATTGCCCCGGCAACATGTAGAAGCGATTGACTCGCTCGATGTCCGACTCTGTAAGTGCGCTGGTGAAGTTGGCGCTAAGCGGTTTGGTGTACTCGGCAGGCAAAAGCACTAGATGAAATCCCCTAGTGCTTCGACATCGGGGTCGACCTGCTCGGCAAGCTCTGCTGCGATTTTCGCGTCATGCTGGCGCTGGCGCTCATCCAAAATCATCTTCTGAAGCGCTGTGAAGCTCATGCGCCACTCGTTGATGACAGTTCCGCTGGTCTGACGGTTACCCTCTGCTTTTCCATCCAAGGTTGCTGCGATATGGATGAGCTGAGTGATCAACGGCAGACAATCATCATCGATGAAGTCTTTGTTCTTCTCTACGTACTTATCTACGCTTGATTCGTAGCTATATTCGCTCAAGCGATTCAATCTGTTTTCGTTTACATCTTTCTTCGGCATTAACTCAATTCAATTCCTTTCTGTTGCTTCTGTGTGCGCTCGAATGCGCCTGTTTGCGTCTGCGCTCATGCATGATCCATGCATAATATGCAGTGCCCATGAATGGTTTCTGCTGTTCATTCATTACCGTTTGTAACCTTTGGCGTAAAGGCCGACGAAAAGTAGAGATGCTCCTCTGTGGGGTCGTGGCGTCTCCTCGGAAAAACGCACCCCTATACATCGATGCATGGTTATTCATTGGCCTGCATGAAGCTGATGTGTCCATTCGTTTCCATGCATGGCCATTCATTGCACCCGTGCGCCTGTACTGAATGGCATACGACATAAGTCCAACGATTCGATCTGTTGATTCATGCATGAGACCTAGAGACGTATTGCATTCACTGCACAGCAATCCTCTTACACAATCCCCGCATGAGTACGCTGAGCTACAGCAATCGTGATCGTGATCTATGTTCAATGTCCCAACCTCTGACTCCGGTCTATTGCACGCATAACATCGGCTATCGCTATTCGAGTAGAGCGAACGGTAACGCTCAAGATCGATATTGTATCGACGTAAGCGTTTGTTGATCTTCTCCATCTCTCTACGTTCTTCTGACCATTGAGCACGCTGCATCTGCTTAGCTATGCGCTTGTTCTCACGCTTCTGTTCAATTGTCAGTAGTTCTCGTGTAGATTTTGTGTATCGGTTCAAGCTGTAATCACGATGACAGTCCTTGCACCAGTAGGACAATCCATCTTTGCTGTTGCCCTTGTGAAAGCTATCCAATCCTTTCGTCCCTTTGCATTTTGTACACTGCTTCATCATCTATTCCGGCTCTACCCTTTCTCTCAATGTATTTAATCTATCTTCTAACTCTTCCAACAAAGCTTTAATCTCGTTGGCTCTATCTTTGTTTCTTTCTATCTTCCCCGCCAAATTGGCTAAATCATCGTCCATCTTCATTGCTTCATCTTCTCTGCGATGTAATCAGGGGGAAACCAGTCTGGGTTGTACCAGGTATTTCTTGTCTCCCCCGCTTCTCTGGCACCTTTAGAGAAGTTGTGCTTGGCACACATTGCAACAAGGTTGTCTTCATCCCAAAACAGCTCGGGATACTTCGATGAGGGTCGAACATGATCGACCGTAGTCGCGGGGGTATCACAACCATCGATTGCACACTCATAGCTGTCACGTATGAGAATCTTCTTTGCTAATCGAGACCACTTCGCTGAATGGATACGCTTATCGCTCATGCGTGCACCACACTAAATGTGCCGATCAAGCCTGCTCTGATGCTCACGTTTATCTTGACGCTATGTCTCTGCTGTAGCTGTTTGATTAGACCGATGAGTTCAAGCTCTATCTCTTCATCCCCCGCCGAAACGTGAAACGATGCTCTGGCCGTCGACCTGCCGCGATTCAAGTTGTTCTGACTCTTACAGCATTCTTTGCATCGAGCCTGACGACCATCGTGGTTCTTGTTGCCGATGTAGAAGTCATCCAATGGCTTAGCTTCTTTGCACCTTGAGCACGTCTTCATTCCTCGATCACCCACTGCATGAGCCACAATCTTTTAGCCGCGCATGAGCAATCATCGAGCCTATGGACTTTGCAACTGAACTTCTCAACCTTGACATAGTTCATTGCTGACCACGCTTACGGGCACGATAAGCCTTCATGTACTCCGCACGTCTGCGTCTGTATTCTGCATCGGTGGAGTATCTGGCGTTAGCCTTGTCTTTGATCTTCTGAGCGTTACGCAGGTAATAGTCCCTGTTGTACTCATGCACGCAATCTAGGCAGTATGGGAAACGTCCATCTGCCAAATCCTTACGGATACTGAAATCTTCATCGAGCTTTGTTTCTCTACACTTACCGCACTTCTTCATTACTTATCCATAATACCATTTTTGAAGATATATTTCTTTTGCTGCGCATAGAAATGACCCCCTGCCGGGCTAAACCAATAAGAGCGGCAGGGGGTCTGGATTTGATTACTTGAGGTAGGCAATACCGTAATCAGATTGAATCATTATGGGAAGTGATTCACCATAATTGTATCACTTTATGAAGGTGCCCCGCTAAGATGAAGGGTTATCCTAGCGGGGCGATGGAACCAACAACAATCATTGAAATGTTAGAAACCTAAGTATAGCAAATCTACCAGTCTAATTCTTTCGCTTCTCTATGACATTTCTGAATGAAGTCTTCGAGGCTCAATCCATCCCCGCCATTGTCATAGAACCATCTGGTGTACTCGCGTCTGTCTCTGTCGGATATTTCATTAGTTGCGGTGCTAATCACCGTGGTTGCTGTCCTAGGCTCCGCAGTTGTCGTGTTAAGCACCTCGACCGGATTTGATCGAACCGGCTCAGGCCAAGCATTACGCTCGTCATTGATCTTCATCAGATACTCGTCGTGATCGAGCACCTTGTTAATTGGCTGGCGCTCCCAACTCAGTTGATAGTTGAAGGGATTCTTATGGCTGCTCCCCGGTTTGTACCCGTTTTCTTTCGGAACAATTATGCCCTTGACCAGATGAAGTGACTTCATAATCGCGTTCACGTTCGGCTGTTTCAATCCAAGCTGCTCAGCGACATAGAGCTGTGAGATGGACGGAGCTAGATCGTTCTGCTCAATCGCTGCTGTCATGATGAACTCGATGACCTGCTGCTGCGCCTGGCCTAGGCCCTTGAGCTGATCGACTCTTTCTCTCCATCCCATGCAGTAATCGATGATCTGAATGTACATTCCCAGGTCCACATACTGTTTTGCAGACTCTAATTCTTCTTCTACTTCACTTTCTGTCAATCCCCCCGCCATAGCTGCCGCCTTTAATTCTCCTGTTTCGATCTGCAATGAGACGAACTGACAACTGTAATGCCAAAACATATCTTTTCTCCTACCTTCCTTTGCACCTTTCATGCTGCTGATTCTGTTCTTTTTGATCCAATCGACCTTCACGTCGAACCCGAGACTGTGGGCACGCTCCAACGCTGACTCTGCCTGCGTCGTGTTTAACACGACGCACGATGCCTCATCTACTGCTGTTTCATATACATTCTTACCTACATTCTTACCAATATTCTTACCATCTATTCTTAACGGTAAGGTAGAAGGAGAAGACTTGATGCAAGGTTTCAAATCAAGATGATTGCGTGAAGCTATCTCCTCAATGGTAAAGACGATCTTGTTGCTCAGTACTTCTCGTGGTGAAACTTCCGAGTAGAAGTAGCAAAGGCATTTGTCCGCAAGAATGTCATAACCCTTAGTTTGTCCTCTGTAATATCCCCCGCGATTCTCGAACCAGATGTGATGTCCATTGCTTCGAGCTGTCTTCACGTTGGCGTTCTGCATTGTCTCAGGATCGATGATCGGTGCATCATCGAAGTCAACGGCCCCGAAACCCGACTCTTGGCCGCATATGACCGCTAGAGCTGCAAACCCGTTCATTAGATAGTTGTTCTCAATGTGCTTCTGATAGTCAACAAAGTATCCATCATCGGATGACCAGCTCACCAAAGGTTTCTTCTGCCACTTCCCCGGTTCAGTCTGAGTCTCTGTTCCCGGCACGATCCAACCACCATTGATAAGATGCTTTGCCTTTTGCTCTCCAAATACTTCAATCGCAATACGCTTGAGTTTTGTTCCATCAATCAGTTCAAAGTTGTCTAACGTTTTTTCTAATGTATTCATGTAGTCCTTCTTTCTTTCATATAGAGAAACCCCCGCGACTAGGACCAGTAGTCACGGGGGCATGATATTCTCTATATCTAAAGAAAGTTTAGTTCGTGCATCCTCTCGCCGCTGGTCCCGGTGGTTGAAGCTCTGTTATCAGTATAGCAAAAATGCACGCGGGATTTCTGTCGCTCCCCGCGCTTAGGCGTCCATTCGGTGCCTATACCCCTTCAACGCTCGAATGCTGCTGAGTGTTCCCGATTTGCCGAATAAATTTGCTTATCTCCTGAGCCGCTGACATGCAGAAACGGTCTCAGATTTATTGTGCCGATCGAGCCTAGCTGAGGTATGCGCCTGATGCTGTTCTTGGCTTAGCGTCGATCTGAGCGCCTGCCCCACATTTGGGTAATGGCTGATCTTTCTCCATAAAGATTCCAACCGATAGCCTGGCTGTTTCATCCATTCTTTCTTTGATGCTCAGAGCCTTTATCAATTCTTTGGTGCGCTAGACGCATCTGCTCGCCTGCTGCGCTACGCTCAAGGGGAAGACACGGCCTTTGTGCCGGGGCACGAAGATAGTGAGAGCTAATGACCATTGACAGAATCAAAAGAACAATTCATTCAGAACATCTTGGATCGCATTGAATACACAGAAGAACTCAGCGCAAAAGTTCAACAACTTCTCAGCTGATCAATCGAACTTCAATTGGTCATGACTGAACCTGACACCTTTACGTGACTGCTTGACCCCTATTGCCGGAAAGAATTTGCGGATGATTTCACGCTGCACATCGATGTCATCCATATCAAGGAACTTCTGTGGATCTGTGGTGGGTAACTTTGTCGTAGCTGCCGCCTTGACCAAAGATTCTTTTTTCTTCTTCAAAATCTGATACTGCTTGATGTATTCGGCCATAGGAATGATTTGCTCTGCTCTTGCATTGCTCAGAGAATCTATGTCCGCATTGATCGCATCCAATTCGCTGGTGTCCCGTTCAGGCTCCACCTTCGGTAACCGTGCAATAGCTTTGGCTGTCAGTTCCAATACAAATGCATCGACTTTTGCTGCATTTCGGCTCAAACGGCCGCAACCGCCTTGATTGACCGTACAACGATACGACGGGAACGCTGTCTTACCGCCTACCATCCTAGTGTTGCACAATGTGCAGTACAAAATACCGCTCAGAAGATATTTGCGGTTGTGGTCACGGTTTTGCGCGGGATAAGAAGTGAGCTTTTCCACCAAAGCCTGATGAGTACTCAAATCCAATATCTTCGGCCATTGTCCATCTGCAACAACTTCGCCATTGAACACCCGCAAACCAGCATAGGCAGGATTGCGCAAGATTCGTTTGACTTGTTGTGTCATCCACTTGGCACCGTTGAGGCTAGGAATATTTGTCTCGTTCAAAGATCGAGCTATCGAATGAATCGACTTACCTGCAAGATAATCCTTGGCCATTTTTTTGATGACCTTGGCTTCTGCTGCATCGATCTTTGTTCGGTGCTTGTCCTCATAGCCGTAGAGACGATATCTACCACCTAGGACACGACCAGATTGTGCTGCTTGTGTTTTCTGAGCTTTGACACGTTCGGCAATCACGCCACGTTCGTATTGTGCAAGTTCTGCTCTGATTCCCGCCATGAGCTGACCATCGGGGGTATCGAGAGTGATTACACCCTCCTGCTCGGTATGCAATCGAACGCCATGTTTGCGCAGAAGCTCGTAAAAGAGTTGCAGAGCGATACGGTCCCGGCTCAAACGATCCGTTTTCCAGACCATGACCACATCGATACCGTTGTCCGATACAGCCGTTTTCAGAGCCTCGAACTGTGGACGCACCACACCCGCTTTACCGCTCAGATCGTTGTCTACGAACACATCGACAACGTCGTAACCCTGAGCTGCTGCGAGCTTTCTGCACAACGATTCCTGCCGATCCACACCCAGAGTGTCCGCGTCATCCTCATCGGTCCTCCGGGCCTTGCTGATACGGCAGTAGATAGCCGCCTTCATCGCTACTGATCTTTCTTCTTCGGAACCTGGCGGTCTGACACCTGAGGCTTACGAACAAAACCGTCCACAACGTTGTTATCCTGGTCAACGATGTCCGTGTAGGTATCACCGGTAGTCGGGTCCGTGATTTCGGTTAGCTGCTCTGCGTTGTGCTCGATCGGTTCACGCTTGCCCAACAGGTCCGCGAAGTCAGGAAAATGTTCGGCAAATTCGGTCTCTTGTGATGTTGCAGGCTTGAACACAAGGACGGTGCTCTGAGTCTGCTCGCTGGAACGGTCCTCGATGGTGACCATCAAATATCCGTGGTCAACCTGTTTGTAAGAGACAGTTGACCCACCACCTGCGGCGTAGACCAGAAGTTCCAACGCTTGAGCCTCTGTGATGATGTCGCGGCCCCAGAACGTCGGGGCAGAGGTTGTGGTGGTCACGTAGACGGGCATGTTGGCACTCCCTAGTTCGGATGCCCACGTTTTCGCAGGTCATCACGTTGGTCAATGTATGTTTTGATTGACCATACTAGTGCTTGAGCGCCCCGCTCATGTATCCGAAATTGGCAGGCGTGCCGAAGAGGAAACCGTCGGCATCGAGCACATCCGGGACTGTCGCGCCGAGAGCAGGCACACTGCGCACGTCCACCCCGGTGATCTCGGGATCACGCGCACCGGCGAGAACGGCCTCGAGCAACTCGCGAGTGAGCGGGCTCGGAGTGTGATGAACGACCAGCAGAGTACGCGCCATCGACCGTCAGCTCTCTGCGCGTTCCAGTTCCACCGCGCGTTTCATGGTCTCGCGCGCTCGCCCACGATCGCCCGCATAGTCGTATGCCCGCGCAAGCCGGTACGAGCTTCGCCAGTTGTCCGGATCCTTTTCCCACTCGGCCTTGATCTGCTGGAACAGCTCGTCGGCGGCATCGCGCTCGATCCGACCCGACGGCATCCGCGGAAGGTCGTCGACGTCGAGTTCGAGGCCTTCCTCCCGCATGCGTGACGCCAGCCGCTGATGGTCGAAGCCCGCTTTGAGCGTCGCCCACACGATCCACAATCCGACGATCGGCAGGAGGATGACCCCGATCCCCAGAGCGATACTGGCTACCCCGCCGTTCTGGATCAGGGTCACTCCGCGCTGGCCCAGCAGAAAGAAGTAAAAGCCGAGGATCAGCACCATCACCGCGATGATGGCGACGACTTTGGTCGCTTTGTTCACAGTCGATCAGCTCACAGATCCAGTAGCGGGTCGAGACCGACGGTCAGCCCCGGTCGGGCCACGATCTCTCGGACTCCGAGGAGCACGCCCGGAGCGAACGACGTCCGGTCCAGCGAGTCGTGTCGGATACTCAGCGTCTCGCCCTGCGTTCCCAGCAGAACCTCCTGATGCGCAACGAGTCCCGCGAGCCTGATCGAATGCACACGCACCCCCTCGACGTCTGCACCACGTGCACCGTCCAGTTCTGTCGTCGTCGCATCGGGGCTGGGCGCAGTGCCTGCGGCGGCACGCGCTTCGGCGATCAGCGCGGCAGTGCGATACGCCGTGCCCGACGGCGCGTCGGCCTTGTTGGGGTGATGCAGTTCGATCACCTCGACGGAATCGAAGAACCGAGCGGCCTGCTGAGCGAAGCGCATCGACAACACTGCACCGATGGCGAAGTTGGGGGCGATCAACACTCCCGTTTCCGGGGACCCGGCCAGCCATTCGCGGACTTGTTCGAGCCGCGGCTCGTCGAAACCGGTGGTGCCGACAACGGCGTGGATGCCGTGCTCGATCAGGAACTGCAGGTTGTCCATCACCACATCGGGATGGGTGAAATCCACGACCACCTGGGCACCGCTGTCGACCAGATTCGCCAGCGGATCGCCTTGGTCGACGGTTGCCACGAGCTCGAGGTCGTCGGCTGCCTCGACGGCGGCGCAGATCGCCTGCCCGACCTTGCCTCGCGATCCCAGTACCCCTACTCGAACTGGTGCCGTTGCACTCACGTCGTACCCACACTCGTTTCTTCGTCGTCTCGAGGCCCTACCGACCTCAGAGCCTACTTTCCCCGTGGTCCGCACCGGCAGCTACGGTCGTCCGGTGACGTCCACTGTTCTGTTCGCCGACCGAGTCGATCTGGTGCGCGGGGGCCGATACCTGCTCAGCGACGCCACGATGAGGGTCGACGAGGGCGAGCATTGGGTGTTGCTCGGAGCAAACGGTGCCGGTAAGAGCACCCTGCTGAGCTTGCTGGGTGCCGTCGTCCATCCCACCCACGGTGCCGTGCACGTTCTGGGTCATCGCCTTGGCCGGGTGGACATGCGGGAATTGCGCACGCACATCGGCCACGTCGATCCAAGGCTGAGGATCGACGCTCCGCTGACGTTGTTTCAGGTGGTGCTGACCGGGCTGACGAACACGCCCGACCTGATTCCCCGGTGGTCGGCCACCGAGAACGAGGTCGCACGCGCTCACCGGCTGATCGAGTCCCTCGGGGTCACCCATCGTGCCGATGCGTCGTGGCACACGCTCTCGCAGGGAGAACGTGGCAGAGCGCTCATCGCGCGCGCTCTGCTTCCCGATCCTGCGGTGTTGCTGCTCGACGAGCCCGCCACCGGACTCGATCTCGCTGCCCGCGAACAACTCCTGAGTGCGCTCGACTCGCTGCGGGCCGAGCACCCGAACCTGGCCAGCATTCTGGTGACGCATCACCTCGAGGAAATTCCGGCCTCGACCACGCACGCGCTCTTGGTCCGCAACGGAAGAGTACTGAAGCAAGGTGCTGTCGACACTGTGCTGACCACCGACAACATCAGTGTCTGTTTCGATCATCCCATCGAGATCTCGAAGCAGCGCGGCCGTTGGGTGGCCACGGCGTCGCACGGCTGATGCTCAGTCGAAGACGATGACCTGACGGATCGCGTGACCGTCGGCCAATTCGTCCATGCCGCGGTTGATCTCGTCCAACGTGATACGCGAGGAGATCAGCTTCTCGACGGGGAGCCGACCCTCGCGCCACATCTGGGCGTAGGTCGGAATATCACGCGCCGGGACGGCCGAGCCCAGGTAGCTGCCGATGATCGTGCGCGCTTCCGCCACCAAGCCCAAGGGCGAGATGGACGACCGTGCGTCGGGCGCGGGAAGTCCGACGGTAATGGTCTTACCACCGGGAGCGGTTGCCGCGACCGCAGTCTCGAAGGCGCGGGCGTTACCTGCGGCCTCGATCACGATGTCGGCCTTGATGCCTTTCTCTGCAAGCTCGGCGGGTGAGTAGACCTGTGTCGCACCGAGATCGGTCGCGGTGGAAAGCTTGTCCGGGACGCCGTCGACACCGATCACCTCACCGGCACCGACCGATACCGCCGTCAGGACCGCCGCCATGCCTACTCCGCCGAGGCCGACCACCATCACCGACTGCCCGGGCTTCGGAGTTCCTGCGTTGAGCACTGCCCCGCCGCCGGTCAGTACCGCACACCCGAGGACGGCCGCAATATCGGCTGGGATGTCGTCATCTACCGGCACCACCGACTTTCGGCTGACAACAGCGTGTGTCGCAAATCCGGAGACTCCGAGGTGATGCTTGATCTCGGCACCGTCGCGGTGCAATTTGATGCCTCCGCCGAGCAACGTGCCGGCGTTGTTCGACGCGCTACCCACGACGCAGGGCATCTGGCCGTCGGTGGCGCACCCGGCGCAGTCACCGCAGCGAGGCAGGAAGGTCATGACGACGCGGGTTCCGACCGTGATGTCGTCGACGCCGGCGCCGACTTCCTCGACGCGGCCTGCAGCTTCGTGGCCGAGCAGCATCGGAACCGGTCGAACACGATTGCCGTCGACTACCGACAGATCAGAGTGACACAGCCCCGCCGCTTCGATTCTGATGAGCAGTTCGCCCTCACCCGGCGAGCCGAGTTCGAGGTCGGAGATCGTGATGGGATGTGAGTCCGCGAAGGGACGAGATCGGCCGATTTCTTCGAGTACTGCGCCGCGAATCTTCATCCCGCAAGACTATGCGGCTGCGCCGCAGTGGTGTGAAAAAGTGCGGCGGAGCGCACATAATCGCACCACTGCGGCGGAGCCGCATTACAGCGGCAGACGTGGCCTGAGCAGGTGCGCAACCAGCGCAGTCCACCCTGTTTGGTGGGTGGCACCGAGTCCCTCTCCGGTGTCCCCGTCGAAGTACTCGTTGAAGCTGGGGTGCTCGCTCCACAGCGGGTCGGCACTGGATTCGATGCGATTGCCGTCCGCCGGCCTCTTCCCGTCCACCGGCCGGAACAGGCCGGCGAGACCGTTGTCGATCAGATCCGCCGCGTCCGTGAGGGTGCGGTGGTTGCCCGAGCCCGTGGGGATCTCGATGGTGAACGAGTCGCCGTAGTACCGACCGTAGGCGCGAAGCTTGTCGGCCAGCAGCACGTTGACGGGGAACCACACCGGACCGCGCCAATTGGAATTGCCGCCGAACATTCCGGTGCGCGACTCCCCCGGTTCGTACTCGATGGACAGGCTGCGGCCGTCGACGTCGAAGGTGACCGGTTCGCGGTACGAGGCCGAGAGCGATCGAATCCCGAACTGCGACAGGAACTCCTCGGAATCGAACATGCGCGCAAGTATTCTCTTGAGCCGCTCGGGCTGGACGAGCGTAAGCAGCATCCGTACCTCGCCGCCCTCACGCCGCGCCAGCAGCGGACTGACCATCTCAGGTCGCCGACGCTGGATCCACCGCAGGCGAGCAGTCAGATCGGGACATTCCTCCGCTACCCACGGCGGAATCTCGGTGGCACCGAGGATGGGCAGCAGACCCACCATGGACCGAACGCGCATCGGTACCGCGTCGCCCTCGGGTTGGACGAGGACGTCGTAGAAGAACCCGTCCTCTTCGTGCCACAGCGAAATATGCTGGGAGCCGAACGAATTGACTGCCTTGGCGATGGAGAGGAAGTGCGAGAAGAACTTGGTTGCGACGTCGTCCCAGGCGCTGTCGTGCCGCGCGAGTTCGAGCGCGATCTTGAACATCTGCTGGCAGTAGAACGCCATCCAACTCGTGGCGTCGGACTGCTCGAGACGGAAACCGGGGGGCAGCGGTGCGGATCGGTTGAACAAGCCGATGTTGTCCATGCCGAGAAACCCACCCTCGAAGATGTTCGAGCCCTCGGAGTCCTTGCGGTTGACCCACCAGGCGAAGTTCAGCAGAAGCTTGGTGAACACCCGAACCAGAAATTCGCGGTCTCGGTAGCCGTCGATCCGGTAGACGTGCCACGCAGCCCAGGCATGCACGGGTGGATTGACGTCGCCGAACTCCCATTCGTACGCCGGGAGTTGGCCGTTGGGGTGCATGGCCCATTCTCGGCACATCAGAACCAACTGTTCCTTGGCGAAATCGGCGTCCACGTGCGCCAACGGAATCGCATGAAAGGCCAAGTCCCAAGCCGCGAACCAGGGGTACTCCCACTCGTCGGGCATCGAAATCACATCGGCCAACGCGAGGTGCCGCCAGTGCGCATTACGACCACGCGGGTCCTGCCTCGACTCCGGTGCCGGCGCCCCCACCTTGTCGCCTTCGATCCACTCTTCGACGTCGTACCGGTAGAGCTGCTTCGTCCACAACAGTCCGGCGTAGGCGCGCCGTGCCACGTGCCGATCGGTGTCGGTGAGCTCCGCACCGATCACCGCGCCGTAGAACTCGTCCGCCTCCACCCGACGATCAACGTTGACCGCGTCGAATCCGGTCCCGAACGTCTGCTCGTCCGGCCGGTTGGGCGACAGCCGCAGTTTCACCGATTCCGTTGCACCGGGCGCGATGTCGTCGAACCGATACCAGAATGCAGCCTTCGTTCCGGTCTGCTCGGGGTTGACGGCATCGACGTCGCCGTCGACGACTCGCCGCCCGATTCCATCCTTGGGATAGGCCGAGAGATTCTCCTGTCCCCACAGCGCTTCGGCGTTGGTTTCGTTGTCGCAGAACAGAACTGCGGGCGAACCCTCCGCACTCAGGTAGTAGCGACCGAGAAATCCGTGGTCGACGGTGATGGCCGCGAGGCCGCCGGCCAGCAGGTCCGGAGGGGTCAACCGATCCAGGACACCGCCGCGGTCGTCGCGTCCCCACGACCACGTGTTACGCAACCACAGGTGCGGCAGCAGATCTACCGACGCAGACTCTGGGCCGTTGTTGGTGATGGAAATGGTGATGCAGATGTCGTCGGGTGAGGCCTTCGCGTACGTGACCTGCACGTCGAAGAACCGGTTCTCCTCGAGGATGCCGGTGTCGGCCAACTCGTACTCGCGGTCGTCACGACCGCGTCGTGAATTCTCTTCTCGCAGGAGGGCATAGGGATACTCCGCATGCGGATAGCGGTAGAGCCACTGCATCCAACTGTGCGTCGGTGTTCCGTCGACCGCCCAGAAGTACTCCTTGACGTCTTCGCCGTGATTGCCCTCCTCGTTGGCCAGACCGAACAGCCGCTCCTTGAGAATGGGGTCTTTGCGATTCCACAGCGCGAACGAAAAATTGAGGAACCCGAAGCGATCACAGATACCGCCGATGCCGTCCTCACCCCAGCGGTAGGCCCGCTTGTGCGCCTGATCGAACGGGAACGACGCCCACGCGTTTCCGTCCTCCGAGTAGTCTTCGCGCACCGTGCCCCACTGCCGTCCTGCCAGGTACGGACCCCACTGACGCCACGGGCCGCTGACGCCGGGTGATTCCGCCAACCGAGAGTGCTCGACGGTCGACGGGGTAGGAACGCTCACGGGATTGGTGGTCACGGCACACAGTCTGGTCGTTGGCGGTCAGCGATGCACGCCGACATTGGCAGCGAGGTAGCCGACCCGGCGTTGCACCGCGGCGATCTCTCGGACTCCGTCGGTGAGCAGACTGCGCTCCAGGGGTGACAGGTCGGCCATGACCAGCACGTCACCGGGCCGGTGGCCGGCGGTGATCTGATCGATCTGATGCGCCAGCCGTAAGCGTTGAAGCAGGGCGAACACTTCGGTGAGTGCCGCGACATCTTCGTCGGAAAGCATTCCGTTGCCCGACGCTGCCGCGAGCCGCGCCGGGGTGGAGGCGGAGGCCATGCCGACCGAGAGCCCACCCCAGCGAGCGAGGTTGACGATGGGGGTCAAAGCGTGAGCTTTGAGGTCGAACGTGCCGCCGCGCCGGGCCAGCACGTCTCGCAGCGAGCGCAGCCGGGCCCGGCCCGCCAACGCGTCACGCAGCTGCAACCGCAATGCGTCCGGGTGATCGACCAGGAGTCGGCGATAGGCCTCGGGAACGGTGTTCAGCTTCCTCGGCCCCCAGACCACCCTGCCGTCGATCATCAACGACGACATGATCAGCCCAGAATCCCCAGCCGGATTGCCCCGTTCGCCGAAGGGGTTGCTGAGCCAGTGGGCCGCGGCACTCTCCCACTGCCCGGCCGAGCGTGCGAATCTCGGCGAGCTCGCAACCGCACCGTTGGTGTCCGACGGCAGCCCGGCACCGTCGAGGCTCACGTGCACGCGAGCTGCCAAGTCCATCAGCGCTTCGTCGCGGGTTCTCGGCACCGATCTCGATCGCGTGTTCAGTTCGGGGTCGGCTGTGGCGTCCGACCAGCTCAGTGCACTGTCGACGTCGGAGGACGGCATTGCTTCTCTACGCGCAACACTGCCCAGGGTGATCCAGGCGAAGTTGTGTCGAGGTACTTCGGGTCGCGCCGCCCATTCGATCTCCACGGCTCGGCGAACGAGGCTGTCGACCACGACGGACAGGATTGCGCTCACCGCCACGGCGTCGGTCCCACCCCGGAACAGGTCCGCTACCAATCCCGGAACGAGCCTTCCCGCGTCGGCGAGTTCGGCCGATGTCGCTGCCGAGGTCACCGCACGACGAACCACGAAGCTGCGACGGGTCGACACGGCATGCAGATCGGAGTCCTCGACGACGCCGAGGACCTCGCCTCGGCTGGACAATACGGGCATGTGCCGCAGCCCCAGCTCGAGCATGTCCATCAGGACGGTGCCGGCCGACCGGTCCGCGGTGACCGTCTCGGCGGGCGACGTCATGACGTGCTCTACCGGGGTGTCGACGCCGATTCCTGCGGCAACCACGCGCACTCTGAGGTCACGGTCGGTGAATATTCCGTAGCGCGAACCGCGAAGCGGAACCAGGACGTACGAGCTGCCCTGCTCGGTCATGTGCCGAACTGCGTCTCGGACGGAGGTGCCGACGGATGTGAACACCGGTGGTGCCGACAGCAGTTCGCCGACGGCACGGCCGGCACTACCCTCGGCCGCCCCACCGCGATGGGTCGTGGCCGAGGTGACGGCGTCGGCCAGAAACGCCAGCCCGGTGGGCGTTGCGAACAGCGGTCGAATCAGCTCCCCGGGCAACCGAAGGACGGTACTCGGCTCGGTGGCGCGCGCACAGAATTCGACCGTCCCACCGGCGAGCAACGCCGAGAAACCGAAGACCCCGCCCGGACCGATGGTGTCGATCGGTACGTCGGCGGGCGAGGTGTCGTCGGGGTGCACTATCACCACCCGACCGGTACGCACCACCCATACGGTGTCGGCGACGTCGGGCTTCGACGTCGGGTCCACAACCCATGCGCCACCGGCACAGTCGAGTTCGACGGCTGCTGCGGCGATATCGACCAGTACGGCCGGTGACGCGCCCTGGAACGGTGGGTGCGCACCGAGGAACTCGGTAAGCGCCGGTCTATCCGCCACGGATCAGGTCGGCGCATTTCTCCGCCATGGTCATCACCGTGATGTTGGGATTGACGTACGGCAACTTCGGCATCGCCGACGCGTCGACGACGCGCAAACGCGAGATTCCCTTGACGCGAAGCTCGGGATCGAGGACGGCCATGGCGTCGTCCACCGATCCCATCCGGGCAGTGCCTGCCGGGTGATAGACCGTGTTGTGCGTCTTGTGCACGTAGTCGAGCAGGTCGTCGTCGGTGACGGCCTCGGGCCCGGGGGCGAGTTCGCGTTCGATCCATCCCGAGAGTGGACCGTCTGCGGCAATAGAACGCGCCAGCTTCAGACCGGCCAGCATCACCGCGTCGTCGTGGCCGTCCGGGTCGGTGAAATAGCGCGGATCCACCTTGGCGCGATCACGAAAGTCCCTGCTGCGCAATCGAACCGTGCCGCGCGAGCGCCCCTGGGTCACGTTGGGCGTCAAACAGAAGCCGTTGTCGGTGGTCGGATAGCCCCAACGGAGGGTGTTCATGTCGAACGGAACACTGCCGTAATGCATCATGATGTCGGGATAGTTCAGTGACGAGTCGGTCTGCGCAAACACCCCGATCTCCCACCACTGCGACGACGTGGTGACCATCGGCTTGCTCGCCTCCCAGAACACCAGTCCTTCGACGTGGTCGTCGAGGTTCTCGCCCACTCCGGGTGAATCGACCCGAACTGTGATCCCCATCTCCTGCAACTGTGCCGCCGGTCCGATTCCGGAGAGCATCAACAACTTCGGAGTGTCGATGGCACCGGCGGTGACGATCACCTCGCGGCGCGCCGAGACGGTGTCGTAGCCGGTCAGGTCGGGGCGTTGGTACCGCACACCCGTCGCGGTCAGTGACTCGTCGATCAGAATTTCGCTGATCCAGCAGTCGGTGCGCACCGCGAGGTTGGGCCGCGATCCGATGATCGGGTGCAGGTAAGCATGGGAGGTCGACATACGTGAGCCATCCTCACCCGCATTGATCTGGAACCAGCCGGCACCGTTGAGTACAGGTGTTCCGCGGTTGAATGCGACTGTGGGAAGACCTATCCCGGCGGCCGATTCGAGCACTGCCGCACCGCAAGGATCGTTCGGCGGCACATCGCGGATCCGCACGGGGCCGTCGTGTCCACGGCCGGTGTCGTTGTTCTCCACGCGCGCGACGAACGGCAGGATGTCCGACGCGCCCCACCCCGTCGCGCCGGCGGCCGCCCAATCGTCGAGGGTTTCCGCAGGCGGGTGAAAGGCGATGCAGGAGTTGTGCGAGGAGCAGCCACCGAGCACTTTTGCCCGCGCGTGCCGCATGAAGCTGTTGCCGCGCTCCTGCGGTTCGACGGGATAGTCCCAGTCGTAGCCGGAGTCGAGCAGATGCATCCACTCCGCCAGTTCGAGAATTGCCTTGTCGCCGACGTCGGTTGGCCCGGCTTCGACGAGGCAGACACTGACGGAGGGGTCCTCGCTCAGCCGCGCAGCGAGGACACACCCCGCCGTCCCGCCACCTGCGACGACGTAATCGAACTGGGTGTCTGTCACTGCACGCTCCTTCTAGTCGCCCGTGGAGGCATGTGATTTCAGAGTGCCGATGTGCTTGCGTCCCTTGACTGCGTACCACAGCAGGCCTACGCCCAGGATGCCACCGATGTAGACGAACGCACCGAACGTGTTGTACCAGGGGGTTCCGTACACGGCCTCGCGCGGCCACGCGAGGTTGATCGCCATCCCTGCGCCCCACACCACTGCCGCGATGTTGACCGGCAGGCCCCACCTGCCCATCGTGAAGTACCCGCCGGGCTTCAGATCTGCCGGCGGCCACTCGCCCTTCACTCGTTTGACCAACAGCGGCCCGGTGACCATCAGATACGCGAGGTAGATCATGATGATCGCGATCGAGGTGAGGACCGTGAAGATCTGCGGCTGACCGATGTTGACGACGAGAATGACGATGGCCAGCACGCCGATGGTCACCGCGGGCACCACCGGGGTCTGGGTCTTCGGATTCACCTTGGCCAGACTCTCCCCGAAGGGCAACGCGTTGTCTCGCGCCATGGCGAACGTGAGCCGGATCGCCGCGGTGTGCACCGCCAGTGAGCAGACGAAGACCGCAATGACGATGCAGATGAGGAAGACGGTGCCCAGCGGGCCCCACATCACCGATTCGACGATGGACTGCAGGCTGCCGTCGGGGCTGCCGAGGGAAGGATCGTTCAGGTCCGGCGCGGCCATGACGGCGAACACCAGGATGGCTCCGCCGATGACGAACGAGGCGAGGATGGCGCGAAAGATCGCTTTGGGGGCGGTGCGCCGAGGTTCGACGGTTTCCTCCCCGAGCGAACTCGCGGTGTCGAATCCGTACATGACGTAACCCGACGCCAGCGACGCGACCAGGAAGGCACCGAGGTAGCCGCCGCTCTCACCGGCACCGTAGCCGTTGGAGGAGAAAAACACCTCGGGCCCCCGAGTGATGTTGGCCGCGAGCAGGATCGCGATGAGAACAGCCGCAACGAGTTCGATGAACACACCCGCACTGTTGATCATTGCCATCAGTCGAACGCCCAGCGCGTTGATCAAGGTGGTGATGGCGATCAGAATGGCACCGAGCAGTACTGCGTTGGCCGCGAAGTCAGTGGCACCCGAGCCGTCACCGATGATCTGAAATCCGCTCCAGATGCGCGGCAAATTCAGCTGCAGAGCCAGGGCAACGGCGGCCAGTGTCACGATCGATGCCGTGAGCATCAACCAGCCCGCCGACCAACCGACGATCCTGCGGCCCAACAGCTTCGACCAGTTGTACACCGATCCCGCCACCGGATACTTCGCGGCCAACTCCATGAAGCACAGTGCCACGCAGAGCTGACCGACGAAGACCGCAGGCCACGACCACAGGTACGCCGGCCCGGCGGTGCCGAAACCGAAGTAGAACAGCTGGAACGTGCCGGTGAGAATCGAGATGTAGCTGACGCCTGCGGCGAAGCTGGCGAATTTGCCGAGACTGCGGTCGAGCGATTCCTTGTAGCCGAAATCGTCCATCCCGCTCGAGTTGTCGTTCAGTAATGCCATGCCTGTGGCCTTTCCCATCGTGCTCTATCGGGTACCGAACCACCCCGCCGCTGTAGGTGAGGTGTTGTGCCAAATATGCTTCGCTTCTTGATATTCGGACATACCGGACGGACCGAGTTCGCGGCCGTTCCCGGACTGCTTGAAGCCGCCCCATTCTGCGGCCGCCGTGTAGACACCGAAGTCGTTGAGCCACACCGTTCCATGGCGAAGCCCACGCACCATTCTTTCGCCTCGTGCGGCGTCGGAGGTACGAACTCCCGCGGCGAGACCGTAATTCGTATCGTTGCCCAGCAGCAGCGCTTCGGCCTCGGTGTCGAAGCGCTCCACAGTGAGTATGGGCCCGAATGTCTCCTCCTGCACGATATTCATGGACCGATTGCAATGATCGAAAATCGTAGGGAGGAAATAGCTGCCCTTCTCCAGAGCAGCATCGTCCGGTTTCGTTCCGCCGACAACCAGCGTCGCGCCCTCGTCGATGCCGCCCGCGACGAAGCCTTCGATCTTCTCGCGCTGCGCCTGCGACACCAGCGGTCCGGTCTCGCTGGCCGGGTCCATACCCGGCCCCATCACGATGGTCTTCGCGCGCTCTGCCACAGCGGCCACGAACCGGTCGGCCACGGATTCCTCGATGATCAGTCGTGTACCAGCCGAACACACCTGACCTGAATGCAGAAACACTCCCGTCAGCACGTTGTCGACCGAGTCGGCGAACGACTGCTCGTCGGCCACCGCGTCGGCGAACACGATGTGCGGATTCTTGCCGCCGAGTTCGACGGCTACCTTGGTGACGTTCTCGGCCGCAGCGGCCAGGATATGCCTGCCTGTCGCCAGCCCACCGGTAAAGGAAATGAAATCGACGTCACGGTTTCTGGTGAGCGCATCTCCGAGGACTGCGCCGCTGCCCTGCAGCAGATTCACCACACCCTCAGGTACACCTGCTTCCTCGACCAGCTTGGTGAATGCGATGGTGCTCAGCGGGGTCACTTCGCTCGGTTTGAGTACCATCGTGCAACCGGCCGCAAGCGCCGGGGCGATCTTCCACGAGATCTGCAGCAGCGGGTAGTTCCACGGTGCGATCATGACGCACACACCGATCGGCTCGTGTACTACGCGGCTGAGAATTTCGGGCCGGTCGACATCGATCAGTCGATCTGCTTGAACCACAGCGAGATCGGCATAGAAGCGGAACACCGACGTGACGTCGTCGATGTCGATCTCACTCTCGCCGAACGTCTTGCCGGTATCGAGGGTCTCGATGTGCGCCAACTTCGCCTTGTCCCGTTGGAGCAAGTCTGCGATGCGATTGAGCAGATCACTGCGCTCACCCACCGTCACCGAGCGCCACGGCCCATCGTCGAACGCCGACCGCGCCGCTGCCACCGCGCGCAAAGCGTCGTCGGGCGTGGCCTCGTCCACGACGGCCACCGTGCTGCCGTCGGACGGATCGACGATGTCGCGGGTCCCACCGTCACCGGACCCCTGCCACTGCCCGTCGACGAACAACGACGGCCGCAGTGAGGTCGGATCGAATCCTGCATCGGAGTCGGTCACTCGACACCTTCTTCCGTGTGGGGGCCTGTTGGTGTGTCTACGGTATGCCCTCAGCGGCCGGTGACTCCATCGATCTGTTCGCGGATGATGTCCGCGTGCCCGTTGTGCCGCGCATATTCGCCGATCATGTGCACGTAGACCATCCTCAGTGACATCGGCCCGCCTCGAAAATCGACCGGATCCTCGAACGAGTGTTGGGCAGCGACCACGTCCGAGGCCGCGCACTCGGCAGCGAATCGCGCGAAGTCCGACTCGGCACTCGATGCCGTCGCTCCCAGGAAGTCGAAGTCCTTTCCCAACGCGGCGTCGTACATCGGCTGGAACGACATCGAAGCCAGCCGCTCTCGAAACCAGATGCGTTCGACCTTCGCGAGGTGACGGACGAGTCCGAGGAGGGAGAGCGTCGAGTGCGAGGAGGGGCGGCGCGCAAGCTGTTCGGCATCTGCACCGGCGCAGATGTTCATCAACGTAGCTCGATGCCAGCGCAGCACTCCTTCGAGAATCGGTCTGTCGTCACCGACGAGCGGACCGTCGACGGGATCGGGCGTGGGTGCTGTGAAGCTCATGCTGCGATTGTCGAGCATGGAGTGAATTCAGCCGAACGACCCGCCCGAACAGAGTATGAGCCCGAGCAACGACCCATTCGGACAATTCGCATTACGGTGGGGTTCATGACTATCGAAGATGTGGGCGGCAGGCGAACGGTGACGGCGGACGAGCTTCTTCTGTTGGTGGGTGATCATCTCCTCATCGAGGAGGGTGTCGCGACCGGGTTCATCGAAAGCGCCGGGCAGATAGCCGAGAGCGTAGCGGTGACTGTCACCGATGGCGTCGACGGAACCACGACGACCGAGCGTGTTTTTCTTCCCGACGCCGAGGTGACCATCGAACCGGCCGATCGCGGACGCGCCCCCGTCACGCTGTGACGGGTGAAGACGGCCTGCTCAGAAGTACATTGGTGTAACTCGAGAAACTTGGATCACACCAGTCACACTGGTACCTAACTGAGCTAGGGTGGCGGAAACCCGTCACCGTTCAGGAGGGCTATCGACAGTGCGATCCGGCCGAGCACAACCGACGATTCGCGTCGCTGTGGTCACCTGTGCGGCTGCACTTGCCCTCGGCACGGGCATGGGCTCGGCGATGGCCCAGCCCGACCCGTCGACCGCCAAGACCGATACGTCGACCCAGGTCACGGCGGTTACAGACGCACCACGTTCGGCCGACGCACAGCAGTACAACGATGCACAGAATGCTCTGGTCAAGGGCCGATACGTTGCCGGTTTCGCCGCACTGGATGCCGTTGCGGCCGCGGCACCGGACGATGCCAATGTGGCAGCGCTGCAGACGTTCTATGCCACCGCCGATGCCGACGCGCGTGCACAACACTCGGCTCGCCTCCGCACCCTGTCTCCTATGCTCGCCGATGCTGTCGATCGAGCCATCGCCGTCATCGACCGAGCCGCGACCGAGACGATCGACTTCGCACCGGACACCGACGGGCCGCGTACCGCGATCGTGGTGCTCGGTCTCGGTCTGAACAGAGACGGCAGCATGGCCCCGGAGTTGGTCGAGCGGCTACGGGCCGCCGTCGCGGTCGCAGAGCGCTCCCCCGAATCGCCCATCGTCGTCACCGGTGGAAATCCGCAGAGCGGCATCACCGAGGCCGAAGCGATGAAGAATTGGCTGATCGACAACGAGATCGCGGCCGACCGCATTCACACCGAGGCCACCGCGAATTCGACGGTACAGAACGCGCAGCGCGCCACCTCGCTGGCCGCGGAGATCGGTGCTGTGAATCTGGTGCTCGCAACAACTCCCAGCCACCTTCGACGAGCGATCTCCGACTTTGAGATCGCTGGTGCCGACGTGATCGGTGCTGCGACAGACACTCCCGACGATCTCCCGGACCTTCCCGCGCTCGCTCCGACGGCACGGTTGGGCATGACCGTCGACGCCACCAAGATCCTCGGGATACCGCGCACCTACTGACGCGTCCACCCTCGCAGTACCGACTCCGTCCCGGCGTCGAACATCGCACGACGAATCTCGTCGTCGGGATTCGTGGGCATCGCCAACTCCAGCGACACCAACCCGTGCACGATCGCCCAGAACGAATGGCTGATCAAGTCGACCGATGCGCCGCTCATGGTGCCGACCGCGACGGCGCGCGCTACCGCCTCCCGAAGCGGGTCCATCGCTGCGGCGGCGAGTTGTGCCTCTTCGGATACATCGACCGGACCGAGTACGCCGCCGAACATCACCGCGTATAGATGCGGGTTGTGCAGAGCCCAGTGCCGGTACGCAACGGCAAGTTCGCGTAGATCGACCTCGGGGTCGCCGGTGACGGAAACGCTGCGCTGCGCGTCACCGAAACTCGAGAACGACGCAGCGAACAGGGCCACCAGCAGTTCGGCGCGACCACCGAACAGCGAATAGATGGCTGTGGTCGAAGTGCCCTGCGCGGCCGCGAGCTTACGGAGTGACAGCGAGTCGACGCCGTGTTGCGCAACGCTTTCCGCCGCGGCTTCGAGTAGCCGGGTGCGTAGTTCGGAATCGTGAATTCTGGGTCTCGCCACTTGCGAAACTTACCACAACAGTGTTTTATAACAGTGTCACAGAAATCGCTCGACACCCGAACAGACGGGAACACGTCATGCCATCCATCATCGACGGCCGCCGCACGGTCGAAGCCGACCGCGACACCGTCACGGTCTTTCTCATCGGAATGCGTATCAACAATCCCCTTGCCGTTCGCTCCTGGCTTCCCGCGGTGCGCGCGATGCCTCGGATCCTCAGCCATCTCGAGCAGGATCCAGCCTCCGGACTGCTCGGCTACCACTCGTGGTTGGGCCGCACCACCATGCTGGTCAGCTATTGGCGCAACGCGGAAGACCTGACGCGATTTGCCTCCGATCCCGACGCACCACATGCACCCGCCTGGCGCGCCTTCAACCGATCGGTCGCTGCGACCGGTCATGTCGGCGTATGGCACGAAACCTATACCGCGACAGCACAGAACAGTGAGGCGATCTACGTCAACATGCCGTCGTTCGGCCTCTCGGGAGCCATCGGTGGAATCCCGGTCGGCACAGGCTCGCACACGTGGAAGCAGCGAATGAAGTCCGTGAAGTAGGCCCGTACGAGCTAGAGGAAGTTCCCAGCTCGCGCGGCGATGTCGAGAACGGGTTGAGGAAAGACTCCCAGTGCCACGGTGACGAGCACCGAGACCCCGATCGCGCATGACACCGGCGCGGTAGGACGCACCATGGTGACGGTCCGGTCTGTGGGATCGGTGAAGAACATCAGCACTATCACTCGCACGTAGAAGAACGCCGCGATTGCACTGCACACCACACCGACCACGACCAGTGCTGCTCCCCCGGCACCCGAGGCCGCGCTGAACACCGCGAACTTGCCGATGAAGCCGCTGGTGAGCGGGATACCGGCGAACGAGAGCAGGAACAATCCGAACACTGCGGCAACGAGCGGTGAGCGTCGACCGACACCGGCCCACCGCTCCAGGTCGCCCACCTCACCGCGTTCGTCTCGGGCCAGACCGATAATGGCGAATCCACCCAACGTGCTGAAGGCGTAAGCAAGCAGGTAGAACATCGTGGCCGAGACACCCGAATCACCCACATCACCTGAATTACCCAGCGCGGTCACTCCGGTGAGGATGAACCCGGTGTGCGCCACGGACGAGTAGGCCAGCATGCGTTTGACGTCGGTCTGCGTCACTGCAACAACCGAACCGAGCACCATCGTCGCGATGGCGATCACCCACAGCATCGGCCGCCAACTCGACTCGAGACCGGGCAGTGCCATTCCGAAGATTCGCAGAATCGCACCGAAGGCCGCCACCTTGGTCACGGTGGCCATCAGCGCCGTCACCGGCGTCGGTGAACCTTGGTAGACGTCTGGAATCCACGAATGAAAGGGCACCGCACCGACTTTGAACAGCAAACCCACGGCCAGCAGTGCGGTTCCGATCAGAGCGAGCGATCTCCCCTGGCCGTCTGCGGCGATGGCGTCGGCAATGCCGTCCAATCCGACGGTACCGGCATAGCCGTACAGGAACGCGACTCCGAACAGGAAGAACGCGGACGAGAATGCGCCGAGAAGAAAGTATTTCAGCGCCGCTTCCTGGGAGAGCAGCCGCCGTCGCCGCGCCAGACCGCACAGTAGATACAGCGGCAGAGACAGTACCTCCAGCGCGACGAACATCGTCAGCAGATCGGTGGACGCCGGAAACAACAGCATGCCGCCGATCGCGAACATCGCCAGTGGAAAGACCTCCGTCTGGGCAACACCGGCGTCGATGGCCTCCTTCTCCGCCACGCTGCCCGGAGTGGTCGAGGCCTGCGGAGTGAACGAATCGATGCGGCGCTCGGTTCCGGCCCCGGTGACGGCGACGGTGCGCTCCGCCAACAAAGCCACGGCCGGGATTGCCACCAGCACAATGGTTCCCTGCAGAAACAGCGTCGGACCGTCGATGGCCACAGCCCCGTTCATCGCATATGCCTCGGTGCCGGCCAGGCCGAGAACGGCCGCCAGAGCCGCCACCAACCCCACGAGTGCAAGCACCAAATGCGTTGCGCGACGTGCTCGCATCGGCACGAACGCTTCGACGAGGACCCCGAGAACCGCGACACCGAAGACGATCAACATGGGCGACAGCAGTCCGTACTGCACCTCGGGAGTGGTCATCGTTGACCTCCTGCACTGTCGACGATCGTGGATTGCACTGCCGGAGTGATGACATCGAGTGCCGGTTTCGGGTACACCCCGAACACGATCAGCAGCGCGAGCAACGGCACCACCACCATCGTTTCTCGGGGCACCAGATCGGAGATCTTCTCGTTACCCTCTCGGACCGGACCCGTCATCACCCGCTGATAGAGCCAGAGAATATAGATCGCCGACAGAACGAGCGCACTGGTTGCCACGATCGCGGCGACGCCGTATCGACCGAATGTGCCGATCAGCACCAGCAACTCACTGATGAACGGGGCCAGTCCGGGTAGTGAGAGCGTGGCAAGACCAGAGATGAGAAACGTTCCGGCGAGCACCGGCGCGACCTTCTGAACGCCGCCGTAGTCGGCGATCGCGCGTGAACCACGACGGGACACGAGAAAGCCTGCGATCAAGAACAATGCGGCGGTGGAGATTCCGTGGTTGACCATGTACAGGGTGGCACCGGCTTGGCTCTGACCGGTCATCGCGAAGATGCCGAGGATGATGAACCCGAAGTGCGAAATAGAGGTGTAGGCAATGAGTCTCATCATGTCGGTCTGACCGATCGCCAGGATCGCGCCGTAGACGATTCCGATCACCGCGAGCGTGATGATCCACGGGGCGAACGTCTGCGACGACTCGGGAAAGAGCTCGAGACAGAAGCGCAGCATCGCGAACGTACCGACCTTGTCCACCACCGACATCATCAGCACCGCCGTCGCAGGGGTGGACTGCACTGCGGCGTCGGGGAGCCACGTATGGAACGGCCACAGCGGTGCCTTGATCGCGAACGCGAGCATGAAACCGAGAAACAGGGCATTGAGCACCGCAGGATCCACGCCGAGCCCGCCCGATGCCGCCGCATCCGCGATCGCGCGTAGATCGAACGTGCCGCCGTCGAACGGGCCGTCGGGCCTGGCCGTGACGACGTACAACCCGATGACGGCAGCCAGCATCACCAGGCCACCGAACAGGTTGTACAGCAAGAACTTCACTGCGGCGCGCGTGCGCTCGGAACCGCCGAAACCACCGATGAGGAAGTACATCGGAATCAGCATCGCCTCGAAGAAGATGTAGAACAGCAATACGTCCAGTGCGAGGAACGAGACGATCACCATGGACTCGACCACCAGGATCAATGCCATGTAGGTGTGCGAGACCCGGTGCGATCCGTAGTTCGCCACCCGGCTGCCGTCGTTCCAGCCCGCGACGAGGAGCAGTGGGGTCAGAACGGTGGTGAGCAACACCAGCACGAGGCCTATTCCATCGAGGCCGAGCGTGTATCGCGCACCGAATGCCGCTATCCAGGAATGGTCTTCGAGAAACTGGTAGCGATCGCCACCGGAGTCGAATGCCACGGCAAGTACCACCGACGCCGCGAGTGTGCCGGTAGCGAACCCCACGGCGACGCCACGCGCGGTCGTCGGACGATCGGCCGGCACCAGGGCGACGACAATCGCGCCGAGAATCGGCAGAACCCACAGGACGGTCAACCAGGGCAGTGTCGTCAACCAGGGAAACGTCACAGGACCACCACCATCAGCACGACGAGAACGGCCCCGGCGAACATCGCCAACGCATAGGACCGCACGAAACCGGTTTGCAGCCGCCTGGACCGACTCGACACTCCGCCGATCGATCTCCCCACCCCATCCACGACCGCGTCGATACCCGCCTTGTCGGCGAATACCATAGTGTTCGTAAGCTTTTGACCCGGTCGCATGAAGGCGGCCTCGTTGAAGGCGTCGCCGTACAGATCGGCGCGTGCCGCTCTGGTCAGCACCGATACGTCCTCGGGTGGAGTCGGGGGAACGTCGCGAGCGATGTACTTCCGGTAAGCGACGCCTGCGCCCACGAGTACGACTCCCAGAACTGCGACCGTGACGACCCAGGCAGGTATCGCGTGCTCCTCGTGCGCCGATCCCACCACCGGTTCCAGCCACGTCTCGAGGCGTCCACCCACCGCGAGGAAGGCTCCCGATGCCACCGAGCCGACGGCCAACAGAACCATCGGGGCCGTCATCGTCGCCGACGCCTCGTGCGGATGTGCCTGCGCTGCCCACCGTTTCGGGCCGAAGAACGTCATCAGCATCACCCGAGTCATGTAGAACGCGGTCAGACCCGCACCGAGCAACGTCACGCAGCCCAGCACCACACCTGTCGCTCCCCCGGCCGCAAATGCGATCTCGATGATCGGATCCTTGGCGAAGAAGCCGGAGAACGGAGGAACTCCGATGATGGCGAGGTAGCCGAGACCGAACGTGACGAACGTGATCGGCATCGCGGCCCGGAGCCCGCCGAACCGTCGCATGTCGGTCTCGTCGTTCATCGCGTGCATCACCGAGCCGGCCCCCAGGAACAGTCCTGCCTTGAAGAACCCGTGCGAGAGCAACAGCACGATGGCGAAGGCATAGCCGGACGGGCCGAGTCCGGCTGCGAGCACCATGTACCCGATCTGACTCATCGTCGAGGCCGCGAGCGCCTTCTTGATGTCGTCCTTCGCACAACCGATCACGGCACCGAACAGCAACGTCACCGCGCCGACCGTGACGGTCGCTGCGCGGGCGGCTGGCGACGCCTCGAACACCGGTCCGGATCGGACGATGAGATACACCCCGGCGGTCACCATCGTCGCCGCGTGAATCAGTGCGGAGACAGGAGTGGGTCCCTCCATCGCGTCGCCGAGCCACGATTGCAGCGGCACCTGCGCCGACTTTCCGCAGGCGGCCAGCAGCAACATCAGCGCCATCGCGGTGGCCACCGATTCACTCGCATCCCCGATTCCGGCGAACACCACGTCGTATTGCACCGATCCGAAGTTCACGAACATGATCATCAGGGCGATCGCCAGGCCGATATCGCCGACGCGGTTGACCACGAACGCTTTTCGAGCTGCCGAGGCTGCCGACGGCTTGTGCTGCCAGAATCCGATGAGCAGGTACGACGCGAGGCCGACGCCCTCCCACCCCAGATACAGGCCGAGGAAGTTGTCGGACAGCACCAGCAGCAGCATGGCGGCGAGAAACAGATTGAGGTACGCGAAGAAGCGCCGACGCTCCGCGTCGTGGCTCATGTATCCGATCGAGTACACATGAATGAGCGACCCGACTCCGGTGATCAACAGGACGAAGCAGATCGACAGCTGATCGGCGCGGAGTCCGAAGTCGACCTGCAATTCGTCGACGGGAACCCAGCGGAACAGAGTCTCGGTGATCGCTCGGTTCGGCCCGTCACGCCCGAGCATCGAGGCGAACACCAGTGCTGCCACCAAGAACGACGACACCGCTGCAGCCGTCGCAGCCAGGTGCCCCCACGGGTTGCAGCGCCGGCCACCGAGCAGCAGGACGGCCGCACCGAACGCCGGCAGACCCGGAAGAAGCCACAGGATCGACATCGTTTCTGCTCCCCCGTCAGTTCTTCATCAGAGAGTTCTCGTCCATCGAGATCGAGCGACGAGAACGGAAGATGGCCATGATGATCGCCAGGCCCACCACCACCTCGGCAGCAGCGACCACCATGGTGAAGAACGCGAACAACTGGCCGTCGAGATTGCCGTGCATGCGGGAGAACGTGACGAACGCGAGATTGACTGCGTTGAGCATCAATTCGATGCACATGAACACGATGATGGCGTTGCGTCTGACGATGACTCCCGCCGCGCCGATCGTGAACAGCAGAACCGACAGATAGAGGTAGTTCTCGGGATTCATCGCGCGTCACCCCCGTCCACCTTGTACTGGCTCCGTCGATCGGCGAACAGAGCATTGACGGACGACTCCGACTCGCTTCCGTCCGGTAGCAGAGCGCGGCGATCGACGCCGTTGTGACGAGCGAACACACCGGGACTCGGCAACGGTGTCACCCTGGAGCCGTCACGGAACCGGTCCTGCGACATCTCTCGCTGACCCTTCACCGGACCCAGGGCCTCCCGGTGCGCCAGGATCATCGCACCGATGGTGGCAGTGATCAACAGCGCTCCGGTCAGCTCGAATGCCCATACGTACTCGACGAAGATCAGCTCGGCCAGGCCTTCGACGTTTCCTGTGGAGTTGGCCGCGTCGAGCCCGACGAAATCCAGTCGACCGGCGCGTGCCGAGTCGCGCAGCAATACCCCGATGATCAACAGCCCGAAGCCGATTCCGATGACGACGGCCGCGATACGGTGCCCTCGCAATGTCTCGGTCAAGGACTCCGAGGTGTCGACCCCGACGAGCATCAGGACGAACAGGAACAGCATCATCACTGCGCCGGTGTAGACGACGATCTGCACGACACCGAGAAACAGCGCCCCCTGCGCCATATAAAAGGTCGCGAGCACCACCATGGTGGCGGCGAGAAACAGTGCAGAGTAGACAGCTTTCGTGCTCATCACCACACCGAGAGCACCGAGGACCGCGACTACACCGAGGGTCCAGAATTGCACTGCCTCACCGGTTGAGGTTGCCTCGAGGGCGAGCTGCACTGTGGCAGTCATCGAACCGGACCGCGATCGGTTTCGGCCTCGCTCTCGGCACCGGTCACGGTGCCGCGGTAGTAGTCCTCGGCCGAACGCCCCGGTGCCATCGCGTGCGGTGGTGCCACCATGTCCGGCTCCAGCGGTGCCAGGAGCGAATCCTTCTCGTAGATCAGGTCTGCTCGGTTGTCACCGGCGAGTTCGTATTCGTTGGTCATCGTCAGAGCCCTTGTGGGGCAGGCCTCCACACACAATCCGCAGCCGATGCACCGAAGATAGTTGATCTGATAGACCCCGCCGTATCGCTCGCCCGGCGAGAATCGCTCGGTCTCGGTGTTGTCGGCTCCTTCGACGTAGATCGCGTCGGCCGGACAGGCCCACGCGCAGAGCTCGCAGCCGATGCACTTCTCCAGGCCGTCGGCGTATCTGTTGAGCTGATGCCGACCGTGGTAGCGAACCTCGGTCGGCTTCTTCTCCTCCGGATACAGCTCGGTCTCGGGTTTCTTGAACATCGTGGCGAAGGTGACGCCGAATCCGGCGATGGGACCGAGGAATTCAGGCATCGGCGTTCTCCTTCTGTGACCGGGCCGGGTGTGACCGCGCTCCGGCGTGCCGGCTCGCAATCGTTGTGCCCTGCTCGAGGATGGGAGGAATGGGGAATCCGCCTGCCGCAGCATCGAATTCTTCGGTGGGCGGCGGAGGCGGAACGTTCCGGATACGTGCGCGCTTTCGCAGCATGAGCAGCAGAGAACCCAGCACGGCGACCGCGAAGATCATCGACGCGACGAACGTGACCAGAGGCACGTCGTACCTACCGGCCCCGAGTACCCGCACCGTCGCGATCACCATCACCCAGATCAGCGCGACGGGAATGAGAATCTTCCAGCCGAAGTTCATGAATTGGTCGTAACGCAACCTCGGCAACGTCGACCGCAACCAGATGAAGATGAACAGGAACACCCACACCTTGGCGACGAACCACAGCACCGGCCACCATCCGGAATTGGCACCGCTCCACAGACTCAACGGAATCGGAGCTCGCCAGCCGCCCAGGAACAACGTTGTCGCGAGCGCCGACACCGTGACCATGTTGATGTACTCGGCCAGCATGAACATCGCGAAGCGCAAGGAGGAGTACTCGGTGTGGAACCCGCCCACCAATTCCCCTTCGGCCTCGGGCAGGTCGAAGGGCGCGCGATTGGTTTCACCGACCATCGCCGTCACGTACACCAGGAACGACGGCAAGAGCAAGAAGACGTACCAGGTGTCCTGTTGCGCCGCAACGATTCCGGAGGTCGACATGGTCCCCGCGTACAGGAATACCGCAGCGAACGACAGGCCCATAGCAACCTCGTAGGAAATGACCTGCGCCGTCGAACGCAGTGCGCCCAGCAATGGATACGTCGAATTCGACGCCCAGCCGGCAAGGACGATTCCGTACACACCCACCGAAGTGACCGCGAGGATGTACAGAACCCCCACCGGCAGGTCTGTCATCTGCAGCGGAGTCGTGGTGCCGAACACCGACACCTCGGGCCCGAACGGAATCACCGCGAAGGCCATGAAGGCAGGGACCACCGAAATGATCGGAGCCAGAATGTAAATCGGCTTGTCGACGCCCGTCGGAGTGATTCCCTCCTTCAGTGCAAGCTTGATCCCGTCCATCAGCGACTGCAACAGTCCCCACGGGCCTACCCGATTGGGCCCGACGCGCATCTGCATCCACGCCATGATCTTGCGTTCGGCATAGATCGCAACGAGCGGTGTGAGAACCAAGAATACGAAGACCGCCAGGGCCTTGCCGATCACCAACCACCACGGGTCGGTGCCGAACATCGACAGATCGGTCGGCGCGGAGACGATCACGATGCCTCACCCTCGGGTCGTTCCTCAGGCTGTGCCCTGCGAAGCCTGACCACCGCACCCGACTCTGTGCCGAGTGAGCGGTACACCGAGGAACCGGGCGAATTCATCGGTACCCACACCACGTTGTCGGGTAGATCGGTGACTTCCAGCGGCAACGTGATCGAGCCACCGTCCGTCTCGACACTCACCCAGTCACCGGCCTCCGCTTCGATCGTCGACGCAGTCGCCGCGGACAGTCGGACCGCGGGCGGGCGACCGGTCTTCGCGAGATCGACCTCGCCGTCCTGCATCCGACCAGAATCGATGAGCATCCGCCACGTGGCCAGAATCGCCTCCCCGGGCTCGAGCGACGGCGTTTCCGCGCGCGGACTCACTCGGGCCACGGCGATCCGCGATCCGTTCCAGCCACCGAAACGAGCCAGCTCATTGCGCGCTGCAACCGCGTCGGGCAGCGACAGCTCGACCCCCATCTGTTCGGCGATGGCATCGAGAACGCGCTGATCGGGCAGTACCGCGCCTGCCCCGAGTGCAGTGTCGAATGCTCGTGGTCTTCCCTCCCAGTCCACGAAGGTTCCCTGTTTGTCGACCACCGGTGCCACCGGGAACACCACATCGGCGCGCTCGGTGACCGCGCTGTGTCGAAGTTCGAGACTGACCACGAACGCCGAGCGGTCCACCGCATCGAGTGCACCGCGCGGATCGGGTAGATCGTCCGGATCGATACCAGCAGTGATCAGAGCGCGATCGGGACCGGCATCCGCCAGTATCGCGGCGGTATCGCGACCCACGTCAGCGGGAAGTTCGGCCACTCCCCACACGGCTGCCACCTCGGCGCGCGCCGACGCATCGGCGACCGGCCGCCCGCCCGGCAACACATTCGGCAGCGCGCCCGCGTCGAGCGCGCCGCGTTCTCCCGCTCGCCGCGGAATCCACGCCAACGTCGCTCCGGTGTCGTCGGCCAACTTCGACGCTGCGGACAGTCCGCCGGAGACTCCGCCGAGCCGCTCTCCGACGAGAACGATCGAACCTGGCTCGCGGAGGAGTTGGGCAATCGATTCGGTGCCTCGATCGCCGACGTGCAATGCGTCGAGCCAGTGCGGCTCGTCGCCTGGAAGCGATTGCAGCAGAACACCATCGAGTTTGCGTAGACCTCGACTTGCCAAGGGTGCGACCGAAGCCACCACCAGGCCCCGAGTACGGTGCGCCTTGCGCAGTCTCAGGAACACCAGTGGCGATTCTTCCTCGGGCTCGAAGCCGACCAACACCACCACGGGGGCGTTCTCGAGGTCGGTATAGGTGACTCCCAACCCGGTCCCTGCGATACGACCGGCCAGGAAGTCCGCTTCCTCTGCGCTGTGGGTACGGTTGCGAAAGTCGATATCGTTGGTGTGCAGTACCGTTCGAGCGAATTTGGCGTACGCGTAGGAGTCTTCGAGGGTCGATCTTCCGCCCACGAGTACCGCCGCACGACCGACGGACGCGGCCAATCCGGTTGCTGCGGCGGCCAGTGCGGCCGACCACGACGTCTCTATCAACGCGCCCGACTCGTCCCGGATCATCGGTGCGGTGATGCGGTCCGGCTCGGAGGCGTAATGGAACGCCCAGCGGCCCTTGTCACAGTTCCATTCCTCGTTGACCTGAGGATCGTCTCCCGCCAGACGTCGAAGAACCTTGCCGCGTCGGTGGTCGGTACGTTGAGCGCAGCCGCCTGCACAGTGCTCGCACACGCTCGGCGACGAGGTCAGGTCGTAGGGTCGGGCCCGGAACCGATACTCGGTGTTCGTCAGTGCCCCCACCGGGCAGATCTGGACCGTATTTCCCGAGAAGTAGGAATCGAACGGTTCGTTACCGAAGATGCCCACCTGCTGCACCGCACCTCGTTCGAGCAACTCGATGGACGGATCTCCGGCAACCTGGGCCGCGAAGCGAGTGCACCGAGCGCACAGCACACAGCGTTCTCGATCCAGCAGAACCTCGGCCGACAGCGGAATCGGCTTGGGATAGGTACGTTTGGTCTCGGTGAACCTGGACTCGGTGCGGCCCGCAGCCATTGCCTGGTTCTGCAGAGGACATTCACCGCCCTTGTCGCACACCGGGCAATCGAGGGGGTGGTTGATGAGCAAGAGTTCCATCACGCCTCGTTGCGCCTTGTTCGCCGCCTCCGACGTCACCTGCGTGCGCACGACCATGCCGTCGGCCACCGTCGTCGTACAGGACGCCAACGGCTTGCGCTGCCCCTCGACATCGACCAGACATTGCCGGCAGGCACCCACAGGATCGAGCAGCGGATGATCGCAGAAGCGCGGTATCTGCACTCCCATCAACTCGGCAGCGCGAATCACCAATGTGCCCTTGGGAACACTGATCTCGTGGTCGTCGATGGTCAATGTCACGATCTCCACTCGCGTGACCGACTGCTCAGGCTGTGCAGTCATGACGTCAGCTCCTCTGCCATCAGGGTCGATCGGTGCGGGTCGAACGGGCATCCCTGCTCGGTGACGTGACGGATGTATTCGTCGCGGAAGTACTTCAGTGAGGACACGATCGGACTGGCGGCACCGTCTCCCAACGCGCAGAAGGACTTTCCGGCGATGCCGTCCGCGATGTCGAGAAGAGTGGCCAGGTCGCCCTCGGTGCCGGTACCACCGTCGAGACGTCGAAGTATCTGCACCAGCCAGTAGGTCCCCTCCCGGCACGGTGTGCATTTGCCGCAGGATTCGTGTGCGTAGAACTCGGTCCACCGCAACACCGCTCGCACCACACATGTCGTGTCGTCGAAGATCTGCAGTGCTTTGGTACCCAACATCGATCCGGCGGCACCGACGCCTTCGTAGTCGAGTGGGACATCGAGATGGTCGCTGGTGAACATCGGCGTCGAGGATCCTCCCGGCGTCCAGAACTTCAATTCTTGTCCCGGTCTGATCCCGCCCGCGTAGCCGAGCAACTCCCGCAGCGTGATCCCCAACGGCGCCTCGTACTGGCCAGGACGGCAGACGTGGCCCGAGATGGAATACAGCGTGAATCCGGGTGACTTTTCGCTACCCATCGACCGGAACCACTCGATTCCCTTGCGCAGGATCACTGGAACGCTGGCAATCGATTCGACGTTGTTCACCACGGTCGGGCGCGCGTACAGGCCCGCCACTGCGGGGAACGGTGGCCGCAGCCGAGGTTGCCCCCGCCGACCCTCCAACGAATCGAGCAGGGCTGTCTCCTCGCCGCAGATGTACGCACCCGCCCCGGCGTGGATCACCAACTCGAGGTCGAAACTCGATCCGAGAACGCCCTTCCCCAGATAGCCCGCCGCGTAGGCCTCGGCGACCGCGGCCTGCAGCCTGCGTAGCACCGGCACCACTTCACCTCGGACGTACACGAAGGCGTGCGATGCGCGAATTGCGTACGCGGCGATGACTATTCCCTCGATCAGCGTATGCGGACTCGCCATCAGCAGCGGCATGTCCTTGCAGGTACCCGGCTCGGACTCGTCGGCATTGACCACCAGATAGTGCTCTTTGCCGTCATTCTGGGGGATGAAGCTCCACTTCGTTCCGGTCGGAAAGCCCGCACCACCCCGGCCACGTAGGCCGGATTCCTTGACGAAGGCGATGAGGTCGTCGGGGTCCATCGCAATGGCCTTCTCGAGCCCCGCGTATCCGTCGTGACTTCGGTAGGTATCGAGAGTCCACGAGTCCTTCTCGTCCCAGAACTCGCTCAAGACCGGCGTCAGGGCCATGTCACTCCCCCTTCGTCGATGGATCGGTCTCGGTGGTGTTCGGCTGTGGTGGCACGGTGGCCGAGGGTGCCGGTGCGGGCTTGTCTCGCACTGTCTCCGCTGCTTCGGCTCCGACATCGGGGGTCTCGACATCGGGGTGCCCGTCGTCCGGTCGCGATACGGCCTCGGGAGCAGACATCGCGTGCTCTTGCGCGTACCGCAGGCCGGAGAGAGTGGCTTCGCCTGCGCTACCGGACGATTCGACCGCCCCGCGGCGGTCGTCGGGAAATCCGGCGAGAATTCGTTCGGTCTCACGGAACGTGCACAGTGGTGCTCCACGCGTCGGGGTGACCGGGGCACCGGATCGAAGTGCATCGACCAGATCCCGCGCAGACGACGGGGTGCTGTTGTCGAAGAACTCCCAATTGACCATCATCACCGGTGCGTAGTCGCACGCGGCGTTGCATTCGATGTGCTCGAGAGTGATGGTGCCGTCGGCGGTCGTCTCGCCGTGGTCGACGTCGAGGTGGTCGCGCAGGGTGTCCATGATGGCGTCGCCGCCCATGACGGCGCAGAGGGTATTGGTGCACACGCCGACGCGGTACGTCCCCGTGGGCTCGCGGCGGTACATCGAGTAGAACGTCGCGACGGCCGCGACCTCCGCACCGGTGAGTTCGAGTAAGTCGGAACAGAATTCGATTCCGGCGGGGGTGAGATAGCCGTCCTCGGATTGCACGAGGTGCAACAACGGCAGCAGTGCCGATCTTGCCTGCGGATAGCGTGCGACAACGATCTCGGCGTCGGCACGCAGCCGGGCGAGCACCGCGGCGGGATACGAGCTTCGCGCACCCGGCCCGGCCAGTTGCACCGCCTCGTCCGGGCGGGCTCCGAGTTGAATCAGAACCGGCTCCGAGTGCGGCTGCGCAGTCATCGGTCCACCCCACCCATCACCGGGTCGATACTGGCGACCGCAGCGATGACGTCGGAGATCATGCCGCCCTCGCACATCGCGGCCACTGCCTGCAGATTGGTGAAGGACGGATCTCTGAAATGCACTCGGTACGGCCGTGATCCGCCGTCGCTGACGATGTGGACGCCCAGCTCACCTCGCGGTGATTCCACCGTTGACAGCACCTGCCCCGCCGGGACTCGCATCCCCTCGGTCACCAGTTTGAAGTGGTGGATCAGCGATTCCATCGAGGTGTTCATGATGGTACGCACGTGATCCTGCGAGTTGCCCAGGCCATCGGGTCCCGAGACCAGATCGGCAGGCCAGGCGATCTTCTTGTCGTCGATGACGACTGGTCCCGGACGCAAGCGATCGAGGGTCTGTTCGACGATCTTGAGTGACTCCTTCATCTCCTCCACCCGGATCAGATAGCGCCCGTAACAGTCACTTCCGGTGTCGGTCACCACGTCGAACTCGTAGCTCTCGTATCCGCAGTAGGGATCGGACCGGCGCAGATCGTAGGGCAGTCCGGTCGATCGAAGCACCGGGCCGGTGACGCCGAGAGCCATGCATCCGGTGAGGTCCAGGTAGCCGACGTTCTCGGTTCTGGCCTTCCAGATCGGGTTGTCGTTGAGCATGAGTTCGAGATCTCGAAGGCGTCCGGGCAGCACCCTGAGAAGCTCGCGCACCTTCTCGATCGCATCGTCCGGGAGATCCTGAGACAGCCCTCCAGGACGGATGTAAGCGTGATTCATCCGAAGCCCGGTGATGGCCTCGAAGACGTCGAGGATCAGCTCTCGCTCACGGAAGCCGAACAGCATCGCGGTAACGGCACCCAATTCCATTCCGCCCGTTGCCAATGCAACCAAGTGGGACGAAATTCGATTCAGCTCCATCAGCATCACTCGGATCACCGTCGCGCGCTCGGGAATGTCGTCGGTGATGTCGAGCAGCTTCTCCACGCCGAGGCAGTACGCCGTTTCGTTGAAGAACGGCGACAAGTAGTCCATGCGGGTGACGAACGTGACGCCCTGGGTCCAGTTGCGATACTCGAGGTTCTTCTCGATTCCGGTGTGCAGGTATCCGATCCCGCATCGAGCCTCGGTGACGGTCTCGCCCTCGATCTCGAGAATCAACCGCAGTACCCCGTGGGTGGACGGGTGTTGCGGACCCATGTTCACCACGATCCGTTCGGTGCAGGACCCACGCGCCAGTTCGACGACGTCGTCCCAGTCCTGGCCCGACACCGCATAGATGGTTTCGTCTGTTGCGCTCATCAGTTGTACGACCTGCGCTCGTTCGGGGGCGCGACCCGAGCGCCCTTGTACTCGATGGGGATTCCGCCCAGCGGATAATCCTTGCGTTGCGGGTGACCGACCCAGTCGTCGGGCATCTCGATACGCGTCAGTGCAGGGTGACCGTCGAACACGATGCCGAAGAAGTCGTAGACCTCGCGTTCGTGCCAGTCGTTGGTGGGATACACCCCGCACAGCGAGGGCGTGTGTGGATCCGCATCGGGCACGGCAACTTCGAGTCGCAGGCGACGTCCGTGTGTGATGGAGACAAGGTGATACACCGCATGCAATTCACGACCGATCTGATCCGGATAGTGCACACCCGATGCGCCCGTGCACAATTCGAATCGCAGCTCGTCGTCGTCGCGCAGCGCACGGGCCACCGCGCAGACGTGCTGTCGCGCAAGATGCAGCGTCAACTCGCCCCGATGGGTCACCACGCGTTCGACGGCATCCTCGTACGACACAACACCGGCTTCGAGAACTGCAGCCAGCCGGTCGACCAAAGCATCGAAATAGCCGCCATAGGGCCGCACGGCGGTGTCGATCGCTGCCACCGGCGGCTGCAGTCGGCCGTAACCGGATGTGTCACCGGTGCCCTGGACACCGAACATCCCGCGGGGTCCGTGCGCGGTCATCGCAGCAGCCCTTTGAGATCGATCGTCGGGGTGGACGACAGCGCCGCGGCTTCGGCTGCCGCGCGCACCTGCTCGCGGTTGACGCCGAGCGGCATTTGCTGAATCTTCTTGTGCAGCTCGAGGATTGCGTTGAGCAACATCTCAGGCCGAGGCGGGCAACCCGGCAGATAGATGTCGACGGGAACGATGTGGTCGACGCCTTGCACCACCGCGTAATTGTTGAACATTCCGCCCGAGGACGCGCAGACCCCCATGGCCAGGACCCATTTGGGTTCGGCCATCTGGTCGTACACCTGCCGCAGCACCGGACCCATCTTCTGGCTGACGCGCCCCGCCACGATCATCAGATCCGCTTGGCGCGGAGACGCACGAAACGCTTCCATGCCGAATCGGGCGAGGTCGAACCGACCGGACGTGGTAGCCATCATCTCGATCGCGCAGCACGCGAGACCGAATGTAGCCGGCCACAGCGAACCCTTACGGGCGTATCCGGCCAACCCTTCGACGGTGGTCAACAGAAATCCACTGGGTAGCTTTTCTTCGAGTCCCATCGATCACGCTCTTTCGCTTTCGCACTATGGACAACAGGTCAGCGTTCTTCGACGAATCAGTCCCAACCGAGTCCGCCTCGCCGCCACTCGTAGACGTAGGCGACCGACACGTTGACGACGAACAGCGCCATGGCGACGAGCCCGAATGCTCCCAATACGTCGAGGTGGACGGCCCACGGATAGAGAAAGACGATCTCGATGTCGAAGATGATGAACAGCATCGCGGTCAAGTAGAACTTCACTGGAAATCGTTGGCCCGTAGGCGCATGCATCGTCGGCTCGATGCCGCATTCGTAGGCGTCGAATTTGGCGCGGTTGTATCGCGCGGGCCCCACCATGGTGCCGACCATCACCGAGAACACCGCGAACACGATCGCAATGACACCGAGAACGAGAATCGGAACGTAGGCGTTCATTCGGGCATCCGCTCCCTCGATCGACGTCCGCGCCGACGCGAGGTAAATGCGACGACCGTACCAATGTGACCTGAAACACACAGTATGGGTTCGGTACGGATCTCGCGGGATTTCGAGCAGTCCAATTTCGTAAAGCGTTGACGCGCATGGGTCACCCGCCCCAGAACCCGGCTCACGGCTGTGATTCATATCACTTGTCATTCACATGCGGTCCATGTCGCGGGTGACGACCAATCTCCGAACATTTCCGGCCGCCCGACCCGGGCCGCCGCCAAAACGAAGGAGAGACGATGAAGTCGATTTCCATCTCAGCGCTCGGCGCCGAGGGACTCGGCACTGCCCTGTTGGTCATTTTCGGTGTCGGCACTGCCGTCATCGCGGGCGACACCGTGGGGACGCCAGGCATCGCACTGGCATTCGGGCTCACCTTGCTCGCCCTCGTCTACGCGATCGGCCCGATCTCCGGCTGCCACATCAACCCGGCCGTGACAGTAGGGGCACTGATCGCCCGCGCGATCACCCCGATCACTGCAGCGTTCTACATCGTTGCTCAAGCCGTCGGCGCATTGATCGGCGCATTGGTCGTACTGGCGCTCGCCTCGGGCCGCCCGGGGTATTCGCTGTCCTCGGACAGTCTGGGCACCAACGGTTTCGCCGGTTCGTCGCCGGGAGAATACGACTTGGTCTCGGTCGCAGTGTTCGAGACGATCGCCACAGCCACTCTCGTCCTGGTCGTCTTGGCAACCACGGCGCGCTCGGTCCATCCTGCGCTGGCAGCGGGAATTCCGATCGGCTTGACCCTCACGGTCCTGCACTTGCTCGGCATCGGTATCGATTCGACGTCGGTGAACCCGGCTCGATCCTTCGGTCCTGCCCTGGTCGCAGGCGGACCCGCCCTGTCTCAGCTATGGGTGTTCGTGATCTTTCCCGTTCTCGGAGCGGTACTCGCCGGACTGATCCATCGCTTCGTGCTGAAGGTGCCCGCTTCCACAGACACGGCCGTATCGGCCTGATTACGGCTGCATGCCCGATGCCACGCTCGCCGAGCGCTGCCCCAGCAGAGCCACCACTGCACGTCCCAGCCTGATCGGATCTACGGGGTGGGGAACGGCAGCCTCGGCGCGTGACCAGTCTGCCAACCACCTGTCGTCGGGGCGCCCGATGAGCACCAGCACCGGCGGGCACGGGTCGATCTCGTCCTTGAGCTGCTTCGCCAAGCCGAGGCCTCCGACGGGCGAGGACTCACCGTCGAGGATGGCCAAATCGACTCCGCCCGCATCCATGTGCTCGATGACGACGGCCGCCGTAGCGACGTCCACGTAGTCGATCTCGCCGAGCGCCGGATTCGGTCGGGTTCCCACTGCAGACTTCACCTGAGCGCGAGTCTCGGCGTTGCTGCTGTAGACCAGCACCCGCACACGAGCAGGTCGATTCTCTCTCGCAGTGGCGTCGGACACACCGGCGATGCTACCGCGCGGTCGAGGAGGAGGGGCCGAAACTGCCAGGGCGAACGTGCATTCGACGTTCGCAGTGTCGATCAGGATCCGATGGTGACGATCACCGCGGCGGGACTTTTCGTGGTGGTCACCGTGAACTCGGGTCGATCGGTACCCACACCGATGAACGATTGCGAGATTCCGCCGGGATCGGCCAGAAAGTCGACCGAGACCACGGCGGAACCTGCATCGTTGCGAGTTCGTTCCGGCCCGGCGTAGGCCGAGACGCTGTCATCGGACTCCGTCGACGTGCCCGACAGATCGACCTGCAGTACGGACTTTCCGGGCACCGCCACAGGCTCACTCGTGGCATACCGGACCGCCTCGTCGACGTACCTCACGGTGTACGACACCGGACCGTTGCCTGCCAGCCGATATTCGACGGCCGACGACCCCCCGAACACGACATCGGTGACTCCGACCGGCGATATTTCCGGGTAACTGGCCCCGTCGAGACTCGGGGGAAGCTCGGCCACAGGGGGAATCACGGCGGTTGAAGGTGCGCTGGGACCCGGAACAGCGAACGGATCTCCGACCACCACGGAACCCGTGACCGTGGTGTAGTTGGTGCTCGCCGAGACCTCGTCGACTCGAGGTGTCACGTCACCACCGGAGCAGCCCGCGAGCAGAACAACCAGAAGAGATCCGACGACCGGGGACGCAACCGGGGCGGAGCGGCGGCCGTCGTTCATCCCCGCACGGTATCGAAGAAACCGCTCGGTTCGGTAGTGCTGCTTCGACGCAATTCGGTCACGATTGCGCCGGCCGTCGATCCTGCTAGCGTCGGAGCATGGAGCCGAAGAGCTATTCATCGGGTGAGCGCGTGTTCGGACCGCCCAACGGGACGTTCGACGCCGATTGGGCTGCAACAGCACTGCGGTCGAACCGCCCCGAATTGGATCATCCCACCTCGGTTCGGCTCGTCGAGCAGGCCTGGGAGCTCCTTCGGACACAGGGCCTTCGCGGCGAGAGGCTCACCCGGGCCCTCGACCTGGAGCCCGAACTCGCCGCCGCAGTCTCTGCGGTCGCCACCGAGACCGCAGAGCTCTACCTCGACCCCCGGTAGTAGCTGCCGTCACACGGGCCTCAGCTCGTACCGAACTGCCCAACTGCGAAGCCGATCACCAATACTGCAGTTCCTCCGATTTCGCCGATGATCAGCGCCACCATGAACACGTGCGTTCCCGCGACCGGGTGGACGAACTGGTTCTCGGTGTCACGCCGAATACCGTGCACGGTGTATCCGGCGATCGCACCCACGAAGAACAGCAACACCACCGATGCGGCGGTCAGATCGACCGGAACCGACCAGGCACTGAAGTGCGCCAGGACTGCCAGCACCAGCGCGGCGAACGAGTACATCAGCGCCGCTCGATGGGCGATGTCGACGTATCGATGCGCCGTCCCGTCCGCCGAGGTCGACATCTGGCGATATTTCAGCACCCCCAACCCCAGAGCCCACAGCAACAGAAGACCGGCCGCGAGGACGATCACCTTCGTATCCAGCTCCGACTGCATCCTCGGCTCCCCCACTCGATTACGCGCCGAAGGTAGCACCATCGCCTGCTTTGCTACCGTTCGGCAATGCCTGTCGATCCCGGACTGTCCCAGCGCGCGCACGGAGTCCGATTCGAGTGGGGTCTCTCGGGGGCCGATGCAATCGTCGACGGGGCGGACATCGCCGTGATCGTCGACGTTCTGTCGTTCACGACGACGCTGACGGTGGCGATCGATGCGGGTATCGACGTGATTCCGTGCCGATGGCGCGACGACCGAGCCTCGCAGCTGGCCGAGGAGTTCGACGCAGTCCTCGCCGTCGGCCGTTCGGTGGGCTCACCGGGCCGGATCAGCCTGTGCCCGGCCAGTATCCGAAATACTCCACCACCCGCCCGTCTGGTGTTGCCATCACCCAACGGCTCCACCATCTCGCACGAACTCGCGAGCCGGGCCGGGCTGTGCGTGGGCGCATCGTTGAGAAATGCGGCGGCGGTCGCGAAGTGGATACGTGCCGAGAACCCGACCGCCGTGATTGCCGTCATAGCGTCCGGCGAACGGTGGCCCGACGCATCACTGCGTCCCGCAGTCGAGGACCTGTGGGGTGCGGGTGCGGTCATCGCCGAACTTCTCGATTCCGGAGCCGCCGACGCGTCTGCGGAGGCGGTGGCGGCAGCAGCGGCCTGGCGGGCCGTGAAGCAGGGTCTGGCCTCCGAGCTGCTGCGATGCGCGTCCGGACAGGAATTGACCGCGATGGGGCATCCCGAGGACGTGGTGATCGCCGCCGAGACCGGCTCGACTGGCTGCGTTCCGATACTGCGCGACGGAATGTTCGTCGACGCAACTCGTCGATGGACGATCGAGGGTTCGACAGAGGGCTGAAACGCCGAACCGACACGGCCGATCATGTCCGATATTTGGATCGGGACCCCTGATCACGGATCATACGGTGGTGAGTACGGAACGAGTCGCCCCGAAGACCACCGTCGTTGTACCGACGTACAACGAACGAGAGAACCTCCCCAAGCTCGTCGAGCTGCTGGCTGGGTTGAAGATCGAGGGGCTCGGGGTGCTGGTGGTCGACGACAATTCGCCCGACGGTACCGGCGACATCGCCGATAAATTGGCCATCGACGGCCCTCTCGACATCAGTGTTCTCCACCGCACCGAGAAGAACGGACTCGGCCGTGCATACGTCGCGGGTATGACGCGGGCTCTCGACGAAGGCGCGGACATCGTGATCCAGATGGACGCCGATCTCTCGCACCCCACCGAGGTGATCCCGGCGATGATCGACAAGCTGAACACCACCGATGCGGCCGTGGTTCTCGGATCGCGATACGTTCCCGGCGGTGCCGTTGCCGCAGATTGGCCCTGGCACCGCAAGGCGCTGTCGGCCTGGGCGAACTTCTACGTCAATACGATCCTGCGACTCGGTGTCAAGGACGCGACGGCAGGATTCAAAGCGTGGCACGCGCGCACTCTGCGCACCATCGATGTGGCGTCGGTCGAGAGCAACGGGTACGCGTTCCAGGTCGAGATGAACTACCGAACCGTCAAGCACGGCCTCGCTCTCGCCGAGGTGCCGATCACGTTCGAGGAGCGTAGCGAGGGCGAATCCAAGATGAGCCTGTCGGTACAGCTCGAATCGGCCTTGGTGCCCTGGAAGTTGTTGCTGGGCAAGAAGAAGTTGTGACCGACGAACCGGCCGCCATCACGGCGTGAAGCGTCGGAATCCGCCTTCGGCACCGATGACCTGACCGGTGATCGAACCCGAATCGGGCGAGAGCAACATCGCCACGACGGCCGCAGCCTCCTCGGGCGAGTTCCACCGACCGCGCGGCATGTGGCGTTCTACGAATTCGTTCACATCAGCGCTGGCCCAGCCGGTATCGGTGGGACCCGGATTGATCGTGTTCACCGTGATGCCTCGCTCGATCACCGAATCGGCCAAAGTCGGGGTGATCGACGCGATGGCACCTTTGCTCACCGCGTAGGGAATTTCGGTCGGCATGGGCCCCTGGTCCTGACCAGAGGTGAACAGTACGACGCGACCACCGTCGGGATGATTCTCGTAGCGCCGCGCGAACTCCTGCACCAAAAGCAGAGATGCTCGTACGTTCACCGCCCACGTCAGATCGAGCGCTTCTGCGGTCAACGTCGCCAGCTCTCCCAGTTGTGATCGGGCGTGGTTGACCACCAGAGAATCGATGCTGCCGAACGTGGATTCGGCCGCGTCGAACAGAGTCGCCGGTGCCGCCGGATCGACGAAATCGATGTCGAGGTGGCCGAGCCTGTCGGTAGCGGTGGACAACTCGGCCAAGACCTCCTGTGCTCCCGGTGTGCCGACCCCCCATGGCTCGGTGACGTCGTAGCCGTCGCACGAGTGCGCGAAAACGCGTGTGCTGTCGTCACGCAACAGCCGGCGGGTGATGGCGAAACCGATTCCCTCCCTCCGACCGACGCCGGTGATGAGGACTGTTCTGCCCCGTGCCAGCACGTCCGAGCTTCTCATGCCGCGTCCTTGACCGTCGCGGCGTACACGTCGACGTATTCCTGCCCCGACAGGTTCGCCAGCGCAGTCATCACCTCATCGGTGATCGCCCGCAGAATGGCTTTACTGTTCTCTCCCCCTGCGTATCTCGTGAAATCCAATGGTTCGCCGACGACCATGCGCACCTTGCCCGGCCGCCAGATCCTCGAGCCCACCGGATTGACCCCGAGCGTCCCGTGCATCACCACCGGCACGACGGGCGCTCCGGTCTCGATCGCCACTCTCGCCAGCCCGGTCTTGCCCTTGTACAACCGGCCGTCGGGAGATCGCGTCCCTTCCGGGTACACCGCCCACACCTTCCGTTGTCGCAGAATGCTTTTCGCGGCCTGGAGCGCCGGAGCCGACGCGTCTGCCCCGCTGCGGTCGACGGGAACCTGACCTGTCGCGCTGTAGAACCAACGAAGCGCCGCGCCCTTGATTCCCCGGCCGGTGAAGTACTCGCTCTTGGCGATGAACGTGACCCGGCGACGAACCAGGAGGACGAGAAAGAACGAGTCGACGACGGTGAGGTGGTTGCCGGCGATGATCACCGGTCCCGTCGTCGGGAGATTGTCTCCACCGACCACCGACGGACGTCCGAGAACGCGGAGAATCGGACCGATCAACACATATTTGAAGAGCAGGTACCACATCGATCGATCCTCTCGGCTGGACGACGTCACGGCCGAGAGTAGACAATGTCTACGTGCCAGACAACCTCAGGACACGATTGGTCGGCACAGGTGTGCAATTGCTCGACCGCGATGGGCTGGATGGGTTGACCATCAGAGCGGTAACCAGAGAGGCAGGGGTGTCGCACGGTGCCCCTCGGCGATACTTCCCGACGCTGAACGCTCTCGCTGCAGCCGTGGCCGAGGTCGGTCTCGTCGATCTCGGCGGGAAAATGAAAGAGGCTTCATTGCAGTCGGATTCGCCCCTGGGCGCTCTCGATGCGATGGCACACGCGTACGTGGAGTTCGCAGTGGACCGACCGGCGATGTTCGCGCTGATCTTTCGACACGACATGCTCGAGGGTTCGGGTGAGGATCTTCGCGATACCTCACGCCCGCTGTTCGATGCACTGATCGAGTCGGTCGGTGCCGTCGCGCCGGAGAATCCACAGTTCACAGCATTGAGACTGTGGACCTCCGTGCACGGAATTGCGGCGCTCCACTCCACCCGAGCGTTCGAGCCGATCAACGACACCTCGGCGGTGCCGGGACTGATCCGCTGCGCAGTGCGCGACGTGATCGCCGACGCTATCGAACCAGAGACTTGACCGATGCCGGCAACTGACGAGCGTTCTTGTACGGACCGACCACCGCGGCACCGAACGGACGATCGAGCAATACGGCGGCGACCTCGCGCACCTCGTCGTTGCCGACGCTGTCGATGCGCGAGAGCGTGTCGGTGACGTCGCGGTGATTGCCGTAGTTCAGTTCGCTGCGACCGATACGGTTCATCCGGGAACCCGAGTCTTCCAAGCCCAGAACCAGTCCGCCGCGCAACGAGCCCTTCGCGCGAGCACACTCCGCATCGGTGATGCCCTCGGCCGCAACCTTGGCCAAGACCTCACGAATCACCGTGGTGACCTCGCCCAGATTCTCCGGCTGGCATCCCGCATACACCGAGAACGCACCGCTGTCGGCAAACGTGTCCACCGAGGAGTACACCGAATAAGCCAAGCCTCGCTCTTCCCGGATCTCCTGGAACAAGCGAGAACTGAGCCCGCCGCCCACAGCCGAATTGAGCACCGACAACGCCCAGCGATGCCCTTCGTGTCGACCGAACGCCCGCACGCCCAGGCACAGATGCGCCTGCTCACTGTCACGGGTGGTCAGGCTCAACGTGGGAGCGTTGCGCAATCGCGCTGTGCCACCTCGTCTTTCGGCCGGTCGCACACCCTTCTCCAGATGGCCGGAGAATGCGCGGCGCACGAGCGAGACGATCTGCTTGTGATCGACGTTGCCCGCGACCGCAACGACCATGCGCTGCGGGGTGTAGCGGCGAACGTGAAACGAGTGCAGTTGGGAACGGGTCATCGATTCGATGGATTCGACGGATCCGATGATCGGACGCCCGATGGGGTGATCACCGAACATCGCTTCCAGGAAGGCATCTCCCAGCAGATCCTCGGGATCGTCGTCGCGCATGGAGATCTCTTCGAGAACCACCTGCCGCTCGACGTCCACATCGGCCGAGCGGCACCGACCACGAAGCACGACGTCACTGACCAGGTCGATGGCCATTGCCACGTCCTCGTCGAGCACGTGGGCGTAGAAGCAGGTGCTCTCCTTGGAGGTGAACGCGTTCAGCTCTCCCCCGACACCGTCCATCACCTGGGCGATCTCGAGCGCACTGCGCGTGGGAGTCGACTTGAACAGCAGATGCTCGAGGAAGTGCGCGGCTCCGGCAACACTAGGTTGCTCGTCCCGCGATCCGACTCCGACCCACACGCCGACCGAGGCCGAGCGAACCCCGGGCACGAATTCGGTGACGACCCGAAGACCTCCGGGCAGAGTCGTGCGCTGCACGCCCGTATCCATGCCGGTGCTCTCTGGAACGGCCGAACGGTACGTCCCGAGGGGACGTACCGTTCGGCTCGGTTGCTTCTTACTCAGCGCTGACCTCGGCGGGTGCCTCGGGAGCGTCGGCGGGAGCAGCAGCGTTGTCGTCTTCGACGGGAACGAGGCTGATCTTGCCGCGGTTGTCGATATCGGCGATCTCGACGCGCAACTTGGATCCGACGCTCACGACGTCCTCGACCTTGTTGATGCGCTTGCCGTTACCGAGCTTCGAGATGTGCACCAGTCCGTCGCGGCCCGGGAGCAGCGAGACGAATGCACCGAATGCCGTGGTCTTGACGACGGTTCCGAGGAATCGCTCGCCGACCTTCGGCAGCTGCGGGTTCGCGATGGCGTTGATCATGTCGATCGCGGCCTGAGCGGACGGGCCGTCCGCTGCACCGACGTAGACAGTGCCGTCATCTTCGATCGAAATGTTGGCACCGGTCTGCTCGGTGATGGAGTTGATCATCTTGCCCTTGGGCCCGATGACCTCGCCGATCTTGTCGACCGGCACCTTGATCGCGGTGACGCGAGGTGCGTACGGGCTCATCTCGTCCGGGGTGTCGATGGCCTCGGCCATGACCTCGAGGATCGTCGTGCGAGCATCCTTGGCCTGCGACAGCGCGCCGGCGAGCACCTTGGAGGGGATGCCGTCGAGCTTGGTGTCGAGCTGCAGCGCCGTGACGAAGTCCTTGGTTCCGGCGACCTTGAAGTCCATGTCGCCGAACGCGTCCTCGGCACCGAGGATGTCGGTGAGTGCGACGTAACGAGTCTCGCCGTCGACCTCGTCGGACACGAGGCCCATGGCGATGCCGGCAACCGGGGCACGCAGCGGCACACCGGCATTGAGCAGCGACAGGGTCGATGCGCAGACCGAGCCCATCGAGGTCGAGCCGTTGGAGCTCAGTGCCTCGGAGACCTGGCGGATGGCGTACGGGAACTCTGCCTGGCTGGGCAGAACCGGCAGCAGGGCGCGCTCGGCGAGTGCGCCGTGGCCGATCTCGCGACGCTTCGGCGAACCGACGCGGCCGGTCTCACCGGTGGAGTACGGCGGGAAGTTGTAATGGTGCATGTAGCGCTTGGACGTCTCGGGCCCGAGCGAGTCGACCTGCTGCGCCATCTTGACCATGTCGAGGGTGGTGACGCCCAGGATCTGGGTCTCGCCGCGCTCGAACAGGGCCGATCCGTGGGTACGCGGGATGATCGCGACCTCGGCGGACAGCGACCGGATGTCGGTGATGCCGCGGCCGTCGATGCGGAAGTGATCGGTGAGGATGCGCTGGCGAACCGACTTCTTGGTCAGTGCGCGGAATGCCGCACCGATTTCCTTCTCGCGGCCGGCGAAGCTGTCTCCGACGGACGTCATGACCTGAGCCTTGACCTCGTCGAGCTTGCTCTCGCGCTCGGCCTTGCCCGCAATGGTCAGTGCCTCGTTCAGCGGGATCTTCGCGGCGTTCTCGACGGCCTCGAAGACGTCCGTCTGGTACGCCGGGAAGACCGGGTAGTCGCCGGTGGGCTTGGCGGCCTTGGACGCGAGCTCCTGCTGCGCGGTACACAGTGCTGCGATGAAGGGCTTCGATGCCTCGAGGCCCTCGGCGACGACTGCCTCGTTGGGTGCGGTGGCGCCACCCTCGATGAGCTCGATGACGTTCTCGGTGGCCTCGGCTTCGACCATCATGATGGCGACGTCTGCGTCGGCACCGGAGCCGGAGACGATACGGCCCGCAACGACCATGTTGAACACGGCCTTCTCGAGCTGCTCGTTGGTCGGGAAGGCGACCCACTGCTTGTCGATCAGTGCGACGCGGACGCCACCGATCGGGCCGGAGAACGGCAGGCCGGCGATCTGAGTCGAGGCCGATGCCGCGTTGATCGCGACGACGTCGTACAGGTCGGCGGGGTTCAGGCTCAGGACGGTGATGACGACCTGGATCTCGTTGCGTAGTCCGTCGACGAACGTCGGACGCAGCGGCCGGTCGATGAGACGGCAGGTGAGGATGGCGTCGGTGGACGGACGGCCCTCACGGCGGAAGAACGATCCGGGGATACGGCCCGCGGCGTACATGCGCTCTTCGACGTCGACCGTCAACGGGAAGAAATCGAATCCCTCACGGGGGTGCTTGCCTGCGGTCGTTGCCGACAGCAGCATGGTGTCCTCATCGAGGTACGCGGCGACTGCGCCCGCGGCTTGCTGTGCAAGGCGGCCGGTCTCGAAGCGGATGGTCCGCTTGCCGAACGTGCCGTTGTCGATGATCGCAGTGGCTTCGTAGACGCCTTCTTCGACGTCCAAAGTTGTGGTTTCCGACATGTGTTCTGTTCTCGTCCTCTCGTCTTTGCCGTGCCCGCGTGGACACACCACGAGCCCTCCTGGCTGTGGCGGCATACCTGTGCCGTCCATCCGACGAGATCTTCTCTCGGGACGCGGCTGCGCGGAGGCGGCCATCGATCGAAGCCCACCGGATCTCGTATCCGAAAGGCCACTACCGAAGACCGTCACCACGGCGTGACAGGCATACACGGCGGTGTGCGGATGCCGTGCATCCGCTTTCTCGTGCTGGCGAAACTGTTCTTGCGGTACAAACACAGATAGCCAACGAGGAACAGTCTAAGCACCGCCTCGTTGGCTACTGCACTATTGCTGCGAGTCGGGTGTACACCGGCGCGTCGAACCATGCATCGGTGACAACCTCGCGTCGATGCGAATTATCGACGCAGACCCAGACGCTCGATGAGCGAGCGGTAGCGGGTGACGTCGACCTTCGCGATGTACTTGAGCAGGCGACGACGACGTCCGACCAGCAGCAGCAGGCCGCGGCGGGAGTGGTGGTCGTGCTTGTGCATCTTGAGGTGCTCGGTCAAGTCGACGATGCGCTTGGTGAGCATTGCAACCTGCGCCTCGGGCGAGCCCGTGTCGGTGGGGTGCAAGCCGTACTCGCCGAGAACGGCCTTCTTCTGTTCGGTGGTCAATGCCACTGGTACTACTCCTGATCAATGACGTCCGCGTGAAAGGAAGCAACGCGTCCCGCCGATCGAACCAGCGGGATCGAAGCCGGTACAGCCGCCACGGACCGCAGCGAGCACCGAGGGGACAGCCTATCAGGCTGTGCTCGCCGCCAGAATGGAGCGGGCACGGTCGGCGTCACGGCCCATTTCCTCCACGAGCGCCTCCATCGAATCGAATTTCTCCATCCCGCGCAGCCGCTCGACGAAGTCGACCGCCACATGCTGCCCGTACAGGTCGGCTTCACCGTCGAGTACGAACGCCTCGACGGTTCTGGTGCGACCCGAGAACGTGGGATTGGTGCCCACCGACACGGCGGCAGGATGTCGCTCCCCCGGCGTGACCGTCCCCATGATCGGACCCGGCCCGAGCACGGTGAACCATGCCGCGTAGACGCCGTCGGCGGGAATGGCCGAGTACATGGGCGGCGCGACATTGGCTGTCGGATAACCCATTTGGCGACCTCGGCCGTCTCCGTGCACGACGACACCCTCGACCCGGTGCGGTCGCCCGAGCGCGGCCGTGGCTGCAGTGACGTCACCGGCGTCCACGCACGATCTGATGTACGTCGAGGAGAACGTCACGGCATGCTCGGCGAGCAGGTTGACTCCGTCGACTGCGAATCCGGACCGTTCGCCGATCTTGCGCAGCATGGGGACGGTACCGAGGGCCTTCTTCCCGTAGGTGAAGTTCTCGCCGACGACCACTTCGGCAACGTGCAGGCGTTCGATCAGGATCTCGTGCACGTATCGGTCGGGGGTGAGTTTCATCAGCTCGGGCGTGAACGGCATGACACAGAACACGTCGATTCCCAGTTCTTCGGCGAGCTCGGCTCGCCTCGTCAGGGTTGTCAATTGAGCAGGATGACTCCCCGGGCGCACGACTTCCATCGGGTGAGGATCGAACGTCATGAGCACGCTGGGAACGCCGCGCTTCTTCGCAGCGGCCACCGCTCGGCCGATCAGTTGCGCGTGTCCGCGATGGACGCCGTCGAAGACGCCGATCGTGAGCACGCACCGACCCCAGTCGGCAGGTACATCGTCGAGACCTCGCCATCTCTGCACACCGCGAAGCCTACGGCCCGACGGCCGCTCGGTCACTCTCGGCCAGGCGTGTCGCAGATGGCAGGTATGGACAAAAAGGTATCCCCACGGTAAATATTTCGGGGTGCCTAACTTTTTTCTTCGCTCGAGTGGATTTCGCACTCGGCGCGTCGTCATGAGCTGGGTGGTGGCCGGCCTCCTGGTCGTGGCGTCGACCAGCTGTGCCCGCGAGGTGGGCGACGACGATCCGGCGGCACTCGACGACGGCAGACCGCTAGTGCTGACGACGTTCACCGTCCTTGCCGACATGGCCGCGAACGTCGCCGGCGAACACTTACGAGTGGAATCGATCACAAAGGCCGGTGCCGAGATACACGGCTACGAGCCGACCCCGGGAGACCTACGCACCGCCGAGCAGGCCGAGCTGATCCTGGACAACGGGCTCGGCCTGGAGTCCTGGTTCGAGAAATTCGTCGAACGTGTTCCCGCACCACACGCCGTGGTGAGTGCGAACGTGGAGCCGGTCTACATTCGCGACGATGCCTACGCGGGAAAGGCCAACCCACACGCCTGGATGTCGCCGCTCGTCGCCGAGACCTACGTGAAGAACATCGCCGACGCGTTCGTCGCACTCGATCCCGCCAACACCGACGACTACCGAGCGAACGCGGTCGCGTACGTCGGACAACTCCGCGAGGTCGGTACCGAACTCGACGCCGACCTCTCCGCGCTGCCCGAACGTCAGCGTGCACTCGTCACCTGTGAAGGTGCATTCGGCTATCTGGCCCGTGACTTCGACCTGCAGGAGGCCTACCTGTGGCCGGTCAACGCCGAGCAGGAAGGAACGCCGAAGCAGGTGGTGCGCACCATCGATTTCGTTCGCGACAACGCTGTACCCGCCGTGTTCTGCGAATCGACCGTCTCGGACAAGGCGCAGCTGCAGGTCGCCGAGGACACCGGCGCTCGATTCGGGGGGAAGCTCTACGTCGACTCACTGAGCGATGCGGCCGGCCCCGTACCCACATACCTGGATCTACTGCGCTACGACGCACGGTTGATCGCCGACGCACTGGTAGGAGAACAATGACCCGGACGACTGGGACGCAGCACGACACGGCCCCGCACCAGAACGGAGCAGCGCTGACGGTCGACACCGTCAACGTGCGATACCGCGACGTCGTGGCTCTCGTCGATGCCAGCCTCACACTCGCACCAGGGCGGGTGTGCGGGTTGGTCGGCATGAACGGATCGGGCAAGTCGACGCTGTTCAAGGCCGTCATGGGCGTGGTCAAGCCCAACTCCGGCTCCATCACCGTGTTCGGCGGCGACCCCGCCCAGGCGCGCAAGGCAGGCACTGTCAGCTATGTACCCCAGGCGGAATCGGTCGACTGGACGTTCCCGATCAGCGTGCGGGACGTGGTGATGATGGGCCGATACGGAAAGCAGAATCTTCTCCGTACTCCCCGAGCGGCCGATCGGCGCGCCGTCGACGAGGCCCTGCAGCGCGTCGACCTCGCCGATCTCGCGAACCGCCAGATCGGCCAGCTCTCCGGTGGCCAACGCAAGCGCGCGTTCGTGGCCCGCGCCATTGCCCAGGAGGCGTCGTTGCTCTTGCTCGACGAGCCCTTCGCCGGAGTGGACAAGAAGACCGAGGCAACCATTACCCGACTGCTGCGCGAGCTCGCAGCACACGGTGCATCGGTTCTCGTGTCCACCCACGATCTGCATGCCCTGCCGGACCTGTGCGACGAGGCGATCCTGCTCCAACAGCGGGTGCTGATGCACGGCAGTCCGGTCGAGGTACTTCGCCCCGAGAACCTTGCGCTGGCGTTCGGCATCGATCCGTCGAAGATCGACGAGCTGGGCGCAGGCACTCCACGACCGGCAACCCGAACCTCGGAAGCGAGCTGAACCGTGTACGTGATCGACTTTCTCGTGGACCCACTCGAATACACCTTCATGCAACGGGCGCTCCTGGTCACTGTCACCGCGTCGATCGTGTGCGCGGTGCTGAGCTGTTGGCTCGTCCTCATCGGCTGGTCTCTGATGGGCGACGCGGTCTCGCACGCCGTTCTGCCCGGTGTCGCGCTGTCGTATCTGCTCGGTGCACCGTTCGCGATCGGAGCGCTACTGTTCGCCCTCATCGCGGTCGGTGCCATCGGAGTCGTCCGTAACACCACCATCGTCAAGGAAGACGCCGCCATCGGCGTCGTCTTCACCACCTTGTTCGCGCTCGGCGTCGTCCTGATCTCGAAGTTTCCCAGCCAGATCGACCTCAATCACATCCTGTTCGGCAATCTGCTCGGCGTCTCGCAGGCCGACATGGTGCAGGTGTTCGTCCTCGGCGGAATCGCGCTGACCGTCATGATCGTCAAACGTCGCGACTTCACGCTCTTCGCCTTCGATCGCACCCAGGCACGCGCCGTCGGAATCAATCCCACGGTGATCTCGGCCGTCATGCTGACCCTGCTGGCGCTGACCACCGTGGTTGCACTCCAGGCCGTCGGCGTCATCCTGGTGGTGGCGATGCTCATCACTCCCGGCGCGTCGGCGTACCTGCTCACACACAGCTTCGGCCGCATGCTGGTGCTGGCACCGCTTATTTCGGTGGGTTGCGCGCTGGTGGGGATCTACGCCAGCTTCTACCTCGACGTGTCCTCAGGAGGCAGCGTCGTGCTCACCCAGGGACTCGTCTTCGTGTTCGCCTACCTGCTGAGCCCATCACAGGGCATCGTCACCCGCGCTCTGAGACAACGCGGTCGCGTGCCGGTGGCTCCGGCCCGGTGAGATGTCTTTTTCCATTGGATTGCCTAAGCTCGGCGGCGTGGCGCAACAAAAAACCGATCCTGCACCGGCCGACGAGGGCGTCCAGCTGTCCGCGGTTGCGCAGGACTACCTCAAGGTCATCTGGACCGCCAGTGAATGGAGTGAGGACTCCGTCAGCACCAAGATGCTCTCCGAGCGCATCGGTGTCTCCGCCTCGACGGTGTCCGAGGCGATCCGCAAGCTCGCCGATCAGGGCATGGTCGACCACGCCCGCTACGGGGCCATCTCACTGACCGAGAAGGGTCGCCTGGCGGCCATCGGCATGGTGCGTCGGCACCGTCTGATCGAGACCTATCTGGTCCGAGAACTGGGTTACGGCTGGGACGAAGTGCACGACGAGGCAGAGATTCTCGAGCACGCCGTCTCGGATCTGATGATGGACCGGATCGACGCCAAATTGGGCCATCCCGAACGGGATCCGCACGGAGATCCGATTCCCTCGGTCGACGGCGCGATCGATACGCCGTCCGCGACCCGCCTCAGTGAGTACCTCGACGGACAGTCCGGCCGAGTTGCCCGAATCTCCGACTCCGATCCGGCGATGCTCCGCTACTTCGATTCGGTCGGCATCACGCTCGACCTGCCGATCACGGTGATCGAACGACGTGACTACGCCGGCACCGTTGCCATCGAACTTGCGCGGGACGACGCCACGGATTCCATCGACCTCGGCCATCGCGCCGCCGAGGCGATCTGGATGGTTCCCGCGAACTGATCGCCGGGCAGGTTCAGTGCCCGCGCAAGGTCGCGGGCCGCACGACCATGACCGAACTGGCGCGCTTGCCCTTCTCCTGAAGCAGAGCAATGGTGTGACCGGTCGGATCGACGGCCGCGTACACCCCATCGATTCCGATCGGATCCAGCCAGCGGCCCTGGCTCAGTGCCTCCGCCTCGCCTGCATCGATCTGCCGGTGCGGAAAGGCGGTGCGTGAGGCCTCGTCGATATCGAGACTGACGGCCGGATCCTCGGCCAACTCCTCCAGCGTCCGGGCGTGCTCGAGTGTGAACGGACCGACGCGTGTGCGGCGCAGCACAGTCAGGTGACCGCCGACGCCCAGCGCCGCACCGAGATCTCGGGCCAGCGCGCGCACGTACGTCCCCGACGTGCAATCCACCTCCACATCGAGGTCGACGAAGGTGGCTTCGTGCTCGACGACATCACGCCTGGCCGTCACATCGAATCGCGTGACACTGACCTTCCGGGCGGCGAGGGTGAACTCCTCCCCGGCTCGAGACAGCTTGTGTGCTCGCTGTCCGTCGACCTTGATGGCACTGACACTCGCCGGTACCTGTTCGATGTCACCGGTCAAATCGGAGATCGCGGTCGAGATGTCCGAATCGGACAGGTGGGAAGCCGAGACGTCCGTCAGAACGTCGCCCTCGGCGTCGTCTGTCGTCGTGCTGCGGCCGAGCCGGACCGTCGCGGTGTACGACTTGGTGGTCAACGAGAGCAGGCCGAGCATCTTGGTCGCCCGCTCCACACCGAGCACCAGCACTCCGGTCGCCATGGGATCGAGAGTTCCCGCGTGGCCGACCTTTCTGGTACGCAACAGTTTTCGACACGACGCCACGACATCGTGACTCGTCACGCCCGGTCCTTTGTCGACCACCAGTAAGCCGGCACCGACGAGACCGGACGAAATCTTTTCGCGAGCACTCACGAGAGAGCATTGTGCCAGGCGCGACGAGCCGGTCGTCACATCACCGAGATCGCCGTCATCACCAGTCCGCCGGCCACCATCCATCGACCGTCGAACGACGTCAGTGGAGGCCCGGAGACGGTATCGCCGGGCACCAGCAGTTCGGACCGGAACGTCCCGGAGATGTCGTCACCGGAGCCGGTGCGCTCGAAGGTGATGTGCGCGTCCTCGAAACCGAGCCACCGACCGGTCAACGGCTCCCAGGCCTTGTACGTTGCTTCCTTGGCGCAGAACAACACTCGATCCCAGTGGACGTCCTCACGGCCCGCGGTCGCGAGCCAGTCTCGCTCCGCCTTCAGGCTCACCGCCTCCAGCACACCGTCGGGTAGAGGCCCGTGCGGCTCGGCGTCGATGCCCACCGATCGCACCTGCATCGAATAGGCCAGCACGGCACCGCGATAACCGTCGCAGTGCGTCAACGATCCGACCACACCCTTCGGCCACTGCGGCGCACCGGATTTGCCCCGCATGATCGGTGCGGGCTCCACGCCCAACTTCCCCATCGCCACTCGAGCACAGTGCCGAGCCGAGGTGAACTCACGCTTGCGCTTGTCCACCGCCTTGGCGACCAACGGCGCTTCGAGTGGGTGGGGCACCAAATCCGGTGGGTCGACGAACAGCTCGGCCGAGACCACACCGTTCGGAAGTATGGATTCGATCACTTGCCCGCCCTCATCTTCTCGACTTCTGCCTCCATCTCGGGCGTCACGGTGAAGTGCCCGCCCCATTTGTTCAACGACCCCGGCGGATACTCGGGAACCGGAAGAATTTGTCGCAGAACGTTCTTCGGCAGTCCACGGCGCTGCCACTCGCGCGGGTAGCCCACCGAAACCTCCTCGAAGCGGACGCCGTCGTAGTAGGTGGTCCGCGGAATGTGCAGGTGCCCGTACACCGAGCAGATCGCGTTGTACCTCGTGTGCCAATCCGCCGTGAGAGTGGACCCGCACCACAACGCGAACTCCGGGTAGAAGAGCACCTCGGTCGGCTGACGGACCATCGGAAAGTGGTTGATCAGCACCGTGGGAACGGTGGTATCGAGGGCATCGAGACGGTCACGAGTGGCTTCGATACGCGCATGACACCACGCGTCCCGCGTGGCGTACGGCTGCGAGGACAACAGAAATTCATCCGTGGCGACGACGTTCTTCTCTCGCGCGATCGCCAGACCGTGCTCCTTGTCCCGAGCTCCCTGTGGCAGGAAGCTGTAGTCGTACAGCAGAAACATCGGCACTATTGTCGCCGGACCACCCTCCCCCTCCCACAGCAGGTACGGATCCTCCGGAGTGACGACGTCGATCTCACGGCACAGGTTGACCAAGTACTCGTATCGGGCCGCTCCGTGGATCTGGACGGGATCTTTCACCGTCGTCCACAGCTCGTGGTTTCCGGGAACCCAGATGACCTTCGCGAAACGACTACGCAGCAGTTCGAGCGCCCACTTGATGTCGTCGGTCTTCTCCGACACGTCGCCGGCCACGATCAGCCAGTCGTCGGGAGACTCGGGGTAGATGTCCTCGGTGACGGGCCTGTTGCCCCGATGTCCGACGTGAATGTCGCTCACTGCCCACAGCTTCGCTGCCACTGATGACCCCTTCCGATCCGTTCGGCCGTCGACGTCGAGTCGCCGAACCGTCCGAGAACGTATCAACGCTCAATCCTCCACCGAGATTCCGCGGCGCATCCAAGCGGGGTGAAGCGCTAGCCCGCGTCGCGGTCGACGGCCCCAGCCCGCCTGGAGGCAATCCGGTCATAACGACCGCAGATTCGGGTATATGCTGCCTCTCATGACGCTTTTGCGGACACCCAGGGCAGCACAGGTGTTTCGATGACGGTGCCTCCGGTCCGTATTCGAGACGCCGCCGCACTGCTCGGCGTCAGTGACGACACCGTGCGGAGGTGGATCGACAGCGGCACACTGGCCTCGTTCGAGGACGAGACAGGGCGCAAAGTGATTGCCGGGCGTGACCTCGCCGCCTATGCAAGCGAGCATGCCGCTCCCCCACCCGAAGTGGCGTCCGGCGGCAGTTCTGCCCGCAACCGTCTGGTCGGGCTGGTCACCGAAGTCGTCTCGGACACAGTGATGAGCGAGGTCACCATGCAGTGTGGGCCCTTCTCCATCGTGTCCCTGATGAGTACCGGGTCCGTTCGTGAACTCGGACTCGAGCCCGGCAAGGTGACCGTCGCGGTGGTCAAGGCCACGACGGTCATCGTCGAGACACCCTAGATCGCAGGAGATTTCAGTGCAGACACTCAGACCGGCATTCGCGGCTCTTGTTGCCGTCACTCTGGTCCTCGCCGGATGCGGCGGGGCGTCCGAATCCGACGCCTCCGATCCCGCCGCGACCGGCGATGCCGTCGGGGGTGACATCACCGTCTTCGCCGCAGCATCGCTGCGCGCGACGTTCACCGAACTCGGTACGCGATTCGAGGCCGAGCATCCCGGTACCTCGGTCGAGTTCAGCTTTGCCGGATCCTCCGACCTGGCCACGCAGCTGATCTCCGGGGCACCCGCCGATGTCTTCGCCTCGGCGGATACGAAGAACATGACGATGGCCGTCGACGCCGGCGTGGTCGCGGGTGATCCCGTCGACTTCGCCTCCAACACTCTGACCATCGTCACCGCGCCGGGCAACCCGGATCGCATCACGTCGTTCGCAGATCTGGCGAACCCCGACATTCTGACGGTCATCTGTGCACCTCAGGTGCCGTGCGGTGCGGCGACGGCAGCCGTGGAAGCCGCAACCGGCGCGGACATCCCGGCGGTGAGCGAGGAATCGTCGGTCACCGATGTACTGGGCAAAGTCACGTCGGGTCAAGCCGATGCCGGGCTGGTTTATGTCACCGACGCAGCAGGGGCGGGTGACTCCGTGACAGCAGTGCCGTTCCCGGAAGCGAGCGAAGCCGTCAACACCTATCCGGTTGCGACACTGAGTGGGTCCGAGAACGACGCCACCGCTCGCGCGTTCGCCGAGTTCGTCACCGGACCGGTCGGCCGAGACGTCCTCGCCCGAGCCGGCTTCGCCGCTCCGTGACCGTGCGCGTCGCCGATGGCGGGCGGTCGGCGGTCGGGGTACCGCGGTGGATCTTCGTTCCGGCGGCCGTCGGCGCGCTCGTTGTCGTGGCACCCCTTGCCGCGATGTTCACCCGCATCGACTGGTCGAACTTCGTCGGCCTCGTCACCTCGGAGTCTGCGGTCGCGGCGCTGATCCTGAGCCTGAAAACAGCCACAGCCAGCACGGTGGTGTGCTTGCTGCTGGGCGTACCGATGGCAATCGTTCTCTCGCGCAGCGCTGTTCGGGGGCTATCGATTCTTCGCTCCCTCGTCGTACTCCCCCTCGTTCTGCCGCCGGTGGTCGGCGGCATCGCGCTGCTCTACACCTTCGGACGCCAGGGATTGCTGGGTGAACATCTCGATGCGTTCGGTATCCGAATCGCGTTCACCACCTCAGCCGTCGTGTTGGCGCAGGTGTTCGTCTCGCTGCCGTTCCTCGTCGTGAGCGTCGAAGGCGCATTGCGCACGGCCGGAAGTCGCTACGACGTGGTGGCCGCGACTCTGGGAGCAACTCCGACCACCGTTCTGCGCCGCGTCACCATTCCCCTGATCTTGCCCGGACTGATATCCGGTATCGTTCTCGCGTTCGCACGCGCACTCGGCGAATTCGGAGCGACCTTGACCTTCGCCGGCTCGCTCGAAGGAGTCACCCGAACCTTGCCGCTGGAGATCTATCTGCAGCGCGAGGCCGATCCCGATGCCGCGGTGGCGCTGTCGCTGGTGCTGATCCTGGTTGCGGCCCTCGTCGTGGTCACCGCGCGTGGTACTCGCTCAGCGGGTTCACTATGAGCTCACTGCATGTGCGTGCCACTCTCGATGTCCGCGGCATCGACATCGAACTCGACGTCGAGGAGGGTGAGACCGTTGCCATCCTCGGACCCAACGGGGCCGGCAAATCGACACTGCTGCAGCTGGTGTCGGGATCTGTGACACCCGACGACGGCGTCGTCCGACTCGGCGAGGAGATGTTGACCGACACGTCGACGAAAACCTTCGTCCCGATACACGCGCGAGGTGTTGCCACTCTCGCGCAGGACGCACTGCTGTTTCCCCACATGGACGCTCGAACGAACGTCGCCTTCGCGCCGCGGAGCGCGGGTGAGAGTCGAGCGTCCTCGAAGACTGTGGCCGACACGTGGCTCGCCGCGGTAGGAGCCTCTCATCTGGCCGGTCGTCGCCCGGACCAACTGTCCGGTGGGCAGGCCCAACGCATAGCCATCGCACGTGCCCTCGCAGCCGATCCTCGACTGTTGCTGCTCGACGAACCTCTTGCGGCGTTGGACGTCGAGACAGCACCGGCGCTCCGCAGAGTGCTGCGCTCGGTAGTGCGCGAAAGTTCTCGCACGGCACTGATCGTCACCCACGATCTGCTCGACGTCGTCGCGCTGGCCGACTCGGTCGCGATCGTCGACGGCGGGCGCGTGGTCGAGCGAGGGTCGGTTGCCGAGGTACTCGCCGCTCCCCGAAGCGAATTCGGTGCCCGCATCGCCGGAGTCAACCTGCTCTCCGGCCGCGCGGCCGATGCCGACGGCACGACCGCCCTGACCACGAGCTGGGGCCTGACGGTCCATGGATCAGGGCAACACGTCACTGGAACCTCGCTGGTCGCGGTCTTCTCCCCCGCCGCGGTCTCGGTGCACCCGACAGCCCCTCATGCCAGTCCGCGGAACGTCTTCGAGGTCGTGATCGACGAGATGGAGGTGCAGGGCTCCGGTATTCGCGTCCGATCCCGTCCGCATCCCGACGGCTCGCCCGGAATGGCCGCCGACATCACCCCGGCAGCAGTCTCCGATCTCGAGCTCGAGCCGGGGCGCAGCGTGTTCTTCGTGGTGAAAAGCCTCGAAGTGGCACTGCATCCCGCGTTGCCGTCACCGTCGTAATTGACGATCGCTGCCGATCACCAGCCACTTACCGGACAGCACTCGCCCGGCCACCGCGAGCATGCGCAAGGCGACGAAGACACCGAGTCCGATCCAGATCCCCACCAACCCCCAGTCGAAGACCAGAGCGGACCAGATGAACGGAAGGAACCCCACGACGGCACATGCCATGGTGGCGTTCCGTAGGAACGCTGCATCGCCACTGCCGAGCAGCACTCCGTCCAACGCGAACACCACGCCGGCAATGGGAATGATCGCAACGAAGATCCACCAGATCCCGTGCATCTGATCGATGACCGACGCATCGCTGGTGAACAGGCCTGGGACAAACGAACGCCCGACGGCGAACGCGTCGGCCAGGACCACGGCGAATACCGTCGACCACGCCGTCAATCGCCATGCCAGTGCCCGCGCGTCCTCGGTCCTGCCGGCTCCCAACGCGGCCCCGACGAGGGTCTGTGCCGCAATTGCCAGCGAATCGAGCATGAGCGACACCAGGTTCCACATGTGCAGCACCACCTGGTTCGCGGCGACCGAGGCGGCCCCGAACCTCGACGCGACCGCGGCTGCGGAGAGGAAGCAGGCCTGGAACGCGAGGCTGCGCACGATGAGATCGCGACCGAGTACCAACTGCGCACGCATCACCGACCAGCGCGGACGCAGTTCGGTGCTTTCTCGAACCACCGCGACGACGAACAATGCACCCGCTACGCCCTGACCGATCACGTTGGCCACGGCCGATCCGACCAGCTCCAACCGCGGGAACCCGAACAACCCGTGAACCAGAAACGGGCACAGTACCGCCGACACACCGAAGCCGAGCACGACGAAACGTAGCGGTGTCACGGTGTTCTGGACACCGCGCATCCACCCGTTTCCGGCCAACGAGATCAGGATGAACGGCACACCCATCAGCGCGATGCGCAGCCACGCGATCGCCTCAGCGGCGATGTCGCCACCTCCGGTCAAGACCGACACCACGGGCTCGGCCGCGAGCTGCATCACCGCGACGATGGCGATACCGATCGCGAAGGCCAACCATGTTGCCTGCACACCCTCGCCGACGGCATCGCGTTCGCGACCGGCACCGTGCATGCGAGCCGCTCGCGCGGTTGTGCCGTAGGACAGAAAGGTCAGCTGGGTGCTGACCTGGGCCAGCACGAGCCCGCCGATGGCCAGGCCTGCAAGGGCCAAGGCACCCAGCCTGCCGACCACGGCGGCATCGAACAACAGGTAGAGAGGTTCTGCGGCGAGGACGCCGAGGGAGGGCAGCGACAGGCCGAGAATTCTTCGAGCGGTGACCGGAGTGGAGCTCACGACGCCGAGAGGGCCTCGCGCAGCGCTTCGATCACGTCGGGCAGGTCGCCGGTGGCGGTGTAGCCGGCCGCATTGCGGTGCCCGCCGCCGCCGAGTTCACACGCCACCGCCGAGACGTCGACCTCGGTCTTCGAGCGCAGGGAGACCACCCATACCGAGCCGAAGTCCTGTTGCTTGAGCACTGCGGCCACCTCGGCTTCGGAGGTGGTGCGCACGATGTCGATCACGCTCTCGATCTCCTCGGAACGCAGTCCGGCCGAATCCTCGCTCCGAATGACGGCGTACACAAGCCCTCGTCCGCCTGCTGCGTCGGGAATCAAGGATGCCGAACCGAGAACGGACCCGAGCATCGGCAGCCAGTCGAACGGGTGGGTGTCGAGCAGCTTGCGGGCAATGTGGGCGCCGTCGATCCCCGTGGCCAACAGTCTCTCGGCCAGCAGATGCGAACCCGGGCGTACCCAGCGGAACGATCCGGTGTCGGTGACAAGGCCGGCGAACAAAAGGTGCGCCAGATCGGCGTCGATCTCGACACCCCACTGGTCCAACAGTCGCGCGATCACAGCAGTGGTCGATTCCGCTGACGCATGCACCACGTTGACAGTTCCGAAACGGGTGTTGCTGCGGTGATGATCGATGACGAGGCTGGCCGACGCAGAGTCGAGCCGGTCACCCAACGAACCCAACCGGCCCCGACTTCCGGCATCCACCGTGACGACCAGATCCACCGTTTCGGCCACCTTGTCGGCGTCGACCAACAGGTGCCGGCCCGGCAGCTCGTTCATCGACTCGGGCAGAAATGCCGGTGCCGCGAAGGCCACCTGCACCTCGGTGCCACGGCGTTCGAGTACCGAACCGAGCGCCAGCCCGCTACCGATCGTGTCCGCGTCGGGCTGCACGTGGCACAGAACGGTCACCGAAGATGCACCTTCGAGCATCTCGATCGCCCGTGCGAAATCCTCGTCCTGCTGCGACGCTGCCCCCGAACCATCGGACATGTCAGTCGGCTTCGGCCGGCTCGACGTCTGCGACTTCGCGCGGGGCCTTGTACGGGTCCGGGTCTCCGGCAGGTTTGGCGTTCGCACGGGCGCGGGCCAGCTCCTCGTCGGCCACGCGGGCACGTTCGAGAAGGTCTTCCATGTGGCGCGCGGTGTCGGGCACCGTGTCGGTCACGAACGTCAATGTCGGTGTGTACCGCACACCCGTTCCGGCTCCGACCTTCGAGCGCAGCACACCCTTGGCCTTCTCCAGTCCTGCCGCGGCAGCCTGCAGATCGGGCGGAGTATCGAGGTCTTCGCCCATCACGGTGTAGTACACCGTCGCGTCGTGCAGGTCAGCGGTGACTTTGGTATCGGTGATGGTCACGAACGCGAGCCGCGGATCTTTGATCTCGTGATCGATCGCCGTTGCAACGATGGCGGCGATTCGCTTGGACAACTTACGAGCCCTGGCCTGATCCACCACGACAATCACACTCCTCTTTCATGGCCGGACGTCGACCGAAGTGCGACGTCCCGGCGGCTGCGATGTACACGCCTGTCGAACAGTGCTCGACAGGACGTCCCGAATCAATCCTCGGGTCCGAATATTCTCCGACGTACTGCCAACAATTCCAGATCGTGGCGTTCGGCGACGTGCCGTTCGCATTCGTCCAGCTTGTCGTGCAGCCGGTCCACATCGGTACCAGCGGCCGCGACTCCCAACAGCGACCGTCGAATACGTTCTCGTTCACCGGTTTCCGCAGCCGACACTCCCAACCGCTGCAGATCACCCAGTACCGGTTCCATCATCGATCGCTTCTCGGCCAGCGAACGTACGTCCCCCAACAACACGTCCAACTCCAGAGCACCCAGATACACGCTGACGTCCTTCGATCGGCTTCGACGACAAAGCCGGCGGCGGTACAACTGTCGTACCACCACCGGCTCGAAAGTCGGAGCGCAGTGTCACTCCCCTGGCTTCACCACCGAGCCGACGCGACCGGATGCGGAGCCGAACGGCTCCGCATCCGTTCTAGTCGCGCGGCTTTTCACGGAGTTCGTACGCCTCGATGACATCGCCCACCTTGATGTCGGAGTACGTCACCGTCAAACCACACTCGTAGCCCTCACGGACCTCCGTCGCGTCGTCCTTCTCGCGGCGAAGCGAGGAGATCGTGACGGTTTCCGCAACAACGGCACTGTCTCGGATGAGTCGTGCCTTCGCGTTGCGACGGATCGTACCGGAGGTGACGAGGCAACCGGCGATGTTTCCGACCTTGGAGGAACGGAACAGCGCGCGGATCTCGGCCTGCCCGAGGGCAACCTCCTCGTACACCGGCTTGAGCATGCCCTTGAGGGCCTTCTCGATCTCGTCGATCGCCTGGTAGATCACCGAGTAGTACCGGATGTCGACGCCTTCGCGGTTGGCCAGCTCGGTGGCTTTGCCCTCCGCTCGAACGTTGAAGCCGATGATGATCGCGTTGGATGCCGACGCCAGGTTGACGTTGGTCTCCGTGACGCCACCGACACCGCGGTCGATGACGCGCAGTTCGACCTCGTCGTCGATCTGAATTCCGAGCAGCGCCTCTTCGAGAGCCTCCACGGTTCCCGAGTTGTCACCCTTGAGGATCAAGTTGAGCTGCGAAGTCTCCTTCAGAGCTGCATCGAGATCGTCGAGGCTGATGCGCTTACGACTCTTCGCTGCGAGCGCGTTCCGCTTGCGTGCGTTTCGACGGTCGGCGATCTGACGTGCGATCCGGTCCTCGTCGACGACCAGAAGGTTGTCACCTGCACCGGGCACCGACGTGAAGCCGATGACCTGCACGGGCCGGGACGGCAACGCTTCGGTGACGTCCTCGCCGTGCTCGTCGACCATTCGGCGGACGCGTCCGTACGCGTCGCCGGCAACGATCGAGTCACCGACACGGAGCGTTCCGCGAGCGATGAGCACGGTCGCGACCGGCCCACGACCACGGTCGAGGTGCGCCTCGATGGCAACACCCTGAGCCTCCATGTCCGGGTTGGCGCGCAGATCGAGTGATGCGTCGGCCGTCAGCAGCACCGCTTCGAGAAGGGCATCGATGTTGGTGCCCTGCTTGGCGGAGATGTCGACGAACATGGTCTCGCCGCCGTACTCCTCGGCGACCAGACCGTATTCGGTCAGCTGCTGCCGGATCTTGTCCGGGTTCGCGCCTTCCTTGTCGATCTTGTTCACCGCGACCACGATCGGCACATCGGCCGCCTGGGCGTGGTTGATCGCCTCCACCGTCTGCGGCATGACGCCGTCGTCGGCTGCAACCACGAGGATCGCGAGGTCGGTGGCCTTGGCACCACGGGCACGCATGGCCGTGAAGGCCTCGTGACCGGGAGTGTCGATGAACGTCACGAGACGTTCGTTGCCCTCGAGCTCGGTCAACACCTGGTACGCACCGATGTGCTGCGTGATGCCGCCGGCCTCGCCTTCGCGCACCGTGGTGTTACGAATCGAGTCCAGCAGTCGCGTCTTGCCGTGGTCGACGTGGCCCATGACGGTGACCACCGGGGGACGCTGCTCGAGATCTTCCTCGCCGCCGGCGTCCTCGCCGTAGGTGAGATCGAACGAGTCGAGCAGTTCACGATCTTCGTCCTCGGGGCTGACGACCTGAACGACGTAGTTCATCTCGCCGCCGAGCAGCTCCAGCGTTTCGTCGTTGACCGACTGCGTTGCAGTGACCATCTCGCCGAGGTTGAACAGGGCCTGCACCAGCGCGGCCGGGTTCGCGTCGATCTTGTCCGCGAAGTCCGACAGCGATGCGCCGCGGGCGAGACGGATGGTCTCACCGTTGCCGCGGGGAAGCCTGACGCCGCCGACTGCGGGAGCCTGCATGCTCTCGTACTCGGCGCGTTTCGCCCGCTTCGACTTACGGCCACGACGGACTGCTCCGCCGGGACGACCGAAGGCACCTGCTGCTGCACCGCGCTGACCGGGACGGCCACCGCCGCCGGGACGGCCACGGAAGCCGCCTGCGGGAGCGCCGCCTGCGGGGGCACCACCGGGAGCGCCGGGAGCGCCACCGCCGCGGTAGCCACCGCCGCCGCCGCCACCTGGACGTCCGCCCGGTGCGCCGCCGGGGCGACCGGGGCGTCCTGCTGCGGGTCCCGGTCGAGCCGAACGGGTCGGCATCGCACCCGGATTGGGGCGAGGAGGCATCGAGCCCGGGCTCGGACGAGGTCCGGCCTGGCCCGGAGCGGGACGAGGCCCACCCTGACCGGGAGCCGGGCGGCTGCCGGCCGACGGTGTGGCGGGACGAGGCCCACCCTGTCCGGGAGCGGGACGTCCGCCGCCGGGGCGGGGGGCACCGGGAGCCGGCCGAGGAGCCGGTCGTTCCACGGGGGCCGAGGAGTACGGGTTGTTACCGACACGCGGAGCCTTGGGGCCTGGCTTGGGGCCGGGACCTGCGGGCTTGGGTGCTGCCGGGGCCTGGCTTGCGTCGGCGGTGTCGGCCGACGCGGCCGGAGCCTGCTCGACCGGCGCAGCGGGCTGCGCGGCGGGCGCAGCCGGTGCCGGAGTAGCGGGCGCAGCCGGGGCTGCTTCGACGGGTGCCTGTGCTACCGGGGCTGCGGGTGCTTCCGGCTCTGCCTGGCGGGGTGCAGGCTTGGGGCCCGGACGGGGTCCAACCGGCTTTGCTGTGCCCGGCTTCGCGGTGCTACCAGCGGCGCGATCTGCTGCTGCGCGGCCGTTGGGTGCAGATGCGGTGGTTGCCGACGCGTCCGAGGTTTCGGACGGGAAGGACTCACGAAGTCGACGAGCCACCGGGGCCTCGACTGTGGATGATGCGGACTTGACGAACTCGCCCTGCTCTTTGAGCCGTGCGAGTAGTTCCTTACTGGTGACACCGAGTTCTTTTGCCAACTCGTGCACGCGGGCCTTGCCTGCCACTGCTCTCCTCACTGAGAGGCCGAGCGAGGCTTGGTGCCCGCACGACCTCGGGTTATCTCCGATGGACGTTCATCGTTGGTGCTTCACGGTGTGCTCATCAGTGCTGTTGCCTGTTCTTGTCGACGGGTGTTGCTCTTGTCGTATCCTCGGCCGGTAATCGGTCGTGCTCGTCGAGCACGACTGTCACTGCGGACGATTCCACATTTCCCGATATCCGAAACGCACGACCGAAAACTCGGCGTCGCTCCGCATTGTGCAGGCATTCTCGGCTGTAGTGCAACCACGCACCACGGCCGGACATCGAATGCCGGATGTCGGGGACGAGAGCGAATTCGTGCGAACCAGCTTCTCGAACCACGATCCTCAACAGATCGGCGGCCGGAACTCGCTCTCTGCACCCGACGCATGTACGAATCGGCCGGGCTTTCACAACCGGATACTCGCGTTCATGCTTCTGGAAAGAGACTTCGTTACCGAACCATCGACCACTCTACCGCTGTATTGCCTCGAACTCCGCATTCCGGCCCTATGCGCTGGTCGTCTCGGGTGCCGCCGCATCACTGCGGATATCGATACGCCAACCGGTCAGTCGAGCGGCTAGTCGAGCGTTCTGTCCTTCTTTGCCGATCGCGAGGGAAAGCTGGTACTCCGGAACCACAACACGAGCCGCGCGAGCAGCAGCGTCCACGACCGTCACAGAGACAACCTTGGAAGGTGAGAGCGCATTGCCGACGAACGTGGCCGGGTCCTCGTCGAAATCGATGATGTCGATCTTCTCGCCCGCCAGTTCACTCATCACATTCCGCACCCGCTGCCCCATCGGTCCGATACAGGCACCTTTGGCGTTGAGTCCCGACACCGTGGAGGCGACGGCGATCTTCGACCGATGACCCGACTCGCGTGCGACCGCCACGATGTCCACGGAACCGTCGGCTATCTCCGGTACCTCGAGGGCGAACAGTTTGCGCACCAGATTCGGATGGGTGCGTGAGAGCGTGATCTGCGGACCCCGGTTGCCTCGAGCGACTCCGACGACGTAGCACTTGATGCGTTCGCCGTGCTCGTACGTTTCACCCGGAACCTGTTCGGCGGGAGGCAGGAGTCCGTCGGCACCGTTGGCATCGCTGCCGATGCGCACGATGACGGTTCCCTTGGCGTTGGCGCGCGTGTCGCGCTGGATGACGCCGTTGACGATCTCACCCTCGTGAGTGGAGTACTCACCGAACGACCGCTCGTGTTCGGCGTCGCGCAAGCGCTGCAGAATGACCTGTCGCGCGGTGGTGGCTGCGATACGCCCGAACCCCTCCGGGGTGTCGTCCCATTCGGAGATCACGTTGCCGTCCGCGTCGATTTCCTTGGCCATCACGCGAACGGAACCGGTCTTGCGATCGACATCGATCCACGCGTTGGACTGGTGCCCCTCGGTGTGTCGGTAGGCGGTCAACAACGCGGTCTGGATAGTCGAGATCACCATCTCGATCGGAACTCCCTTGTCCGCCTCGATCGCCCGCAGTGCGGCAATGTCGATATTCACTTGTTCGACCCTTCTTCCGGTGCTTCCACATCCACGATTTCGTCGGTGTTCGCAGGCGAGGGCCTGCTGCCGACCACGCCACCCGCCAAGTCCATCTCTTCGGCGGTGGGCCTTGAGAATTCCACCTGCACAACAGCTTTCACAACATCTGTCAGAACTATCGACCGAGTCGACAGCACGCCCTTCTCCTTGATCACCACGGTGACCGAATCTCCGTCGAGTAGACCGACCCGACCGTCCAGCTTGCCCTCGGCCAATTCGATGCGCACCTTGCGTCCGCGAGCCCGACGCCAATGCCGCGCCTCGGTCAGCGGCCGATCGATTCCGGGAGTGGTGACTTCGAGCGTGTACGGCGCTTCACCGAAATCCGTCACGGCGTCGAAGGCGTCGGAGATCTCGCGGCTCAGGTCCGGGAGCGCGTCCAGGTCGATGCCCTCTTCTCGATCGACCATGATGCGCACCGCGCTGTGCTTGCCTGCTGCTACGACGTTCACGTCTTCGAGGTCGTAGCCCCGTTCTCGAACGAGGTCGGAGAGTAGTTCGACAACCCTCTCCTTGGACGGAACAGGCATGTCGCGAACTCCTCGTGTGTAGTTGTGGGCGATCCGACGAGCGGGCGCCGGACTGCGTTTGCCGAACCAACAGACTACCGCCCCGACGACACTGCTCGTGACCACGCACGCCGTCACGACACGCGGGCATGGCACGTGCAGGAGCTGCGGTCTGGCACGATGTCGGGGTGCCCACGCCGATCGCCCCCTTTGCGCTCACTCGCCGCGGGTTGTTCCGACTCGCCGGTGCCGCAGCCCTGTCTGCGGCCACCGTCTCCACCGTTGCGGCCTGCGCCGAGGACGAGATCTCCGGCCCCGCGCTCGATTCTCTGACCGCACAGTTACGTGCTGCCCGCAGCGACGCAGCGGATGCCACCGCGGCAGCGACCGCGATTCCCGACTACGCAGCTGCGCTCGGGGTCGTTGCGGCTCAGCGGACAGAGCATGCCGATGCGCTCGACACCGAGATCGCCCGCGCCACCGGTGCAACGACCGACACCTCCTCGACCGATACCACCGTGCCAGCCAGCACGACCACCGTCGCGCCCCCGGCTCCGCCACCGGACATCGCGGCGGTGCGGGAGACGTTGACCACGTCCGCTCGCAGTGCAGCGGAAGCGGCTCGAAACGAAAGCGGTTATCGGGCCGGTCTTCTCGGTTCGATCAGTGCGTCGTGCACGGTGTCGGCTCTGGTGGTGCTGGCATGAGTGATCTGGGTCCGGAACAGCAAGGCCTGGTCGACGCCCTCGAAGCCGAGTATGCGGCAGTATTCGCTTACGGTGTCGTCGCGGCGTTCTCCAACCCCACGCGCGCCGATCTGGTCGCATCGAACACTGCTGCCCATCGTGCGCGCAGAGACGCGACCATCGACGCGCTCCAGGCAGCCAGTGTCGCCGTCCCCCTCCCCGATCCGGCATACGCATCACCGTTTCCGGTGACCGACGCGATCTCGGCCACTCAGTTGGCTGCCCAGGCCGAGATCGACACGTGTGTGGCGTGGCGTTCGCTGATAGAACGCAGCCAGTCCGGTGGTACGCGCGAGATGGGAGTCCAAGCGTTGACCGACGCCGCGGTGCGGCTCGCGACGTGGCAACAGATCCTGGGAGTCACACCCTCGTCGACGGCATTTCCCGGTCGACCGTGACGGCCTCCGCCCCAGCGGCGGAACGACCCGGCATGAACAGTGCCGCGACCAGTCCGATCGCGACTGCTCCCGCGCCGACGAGTAGGGCCGGTGCCAGGGCGTCGGTGTATCCGGTGGGCGTCAACGATCCGCCGTTACCGATGAACACGGCGGTCAGCACCGCGATCCCCAGCGCGATACCCACTTCGCGCATCGTGGAGTTCGCGCTGCTCGCCGTGGCGTGATTGTCGACCTTCATGTCTCGCAACACCGCCGTCGCGGACGGCGCGAACGTCAGTCCCATGCCGACGCCGGCCATCAGTAGCGCTGGGACCATGGACAGGTACTCGGTGTCGGGCCCGAGGATCAGAGCCATCCACACCAGCGACACCGACTGGAGCGCCAAGCCGCTGACCAGCAATCCACGCAGCCCGACCCGCTCGGCCAACAGTCCAGCCATCGGCGCGACCACCATCGGCGCTGCGGTCCAGGGCAGCGTACGCAGACCTGCCTGGAACGGTGTGTAGTGCATGACTATCTGCAGGTACTGCGCAAGAAGGAACACCGCTCCGAACATGCCGAGCGAGAACGTGATTCCGATGACGTTGGCGAGGGTGAAACTGCGTGATCGGAACAGCGCCAACGGCAGTACCGAATACCGGGTGCGAGACGCCCGCACGACAAACGCGACGAGCAACACGGCAGACCCGACGGCACTGGTGAGCACTGTGGTCGACGCCCATCCGTCGTCGTTGCCGTGAACCACCGCCCACACCAGTAGAAAGACGCCACCGCCGGCGAGCACCACACCGAGCAGATCGAGCGGCTGGGTCCGTCCCGCCGATTCCTCGAGCGCTATGTAGGCGAGCGGTACTGCAACGAGTGCGACTGGAACGTTGATCCAGAAGATCGCCTGCCAGGAGATGCCGTCGACCACGGCTCCACCGACCACCGGTCCCAGGGCGACACCGAGGCCCGAGACTCCGCCCCAGATTCCGATTGCCATGGCGCGCTTGCCCATCGGTACCACCGCGGCGAGCAGGGTCAACGACAACGGCATGATCGCGGCAGCACCTACGCCCTGCACAGCCCGCGCCGCGATGAGCATGGCCGGGCTCGTGGCGAGCGCGCTGGCCACCGAGGCGACCGTGAAGATCGCGATGCCGCCGAGGAACACCGCCCGTCTGCCCCACCTGTCACCGAGCGTCGCCGCGGTGAGCATGAACGTGGCGAAGCTCAGGGTGTAGGCGTTGAGGAACCACTGCAGCTGGCCGACCGAGGCGTTCAGATCCTGCTGAATGACCGGCAGCGCGCTGGTCATCACCAGATTGTCGAGTGTTGCCATGAACATCGGTAGGGATGCCGCGAGGATTCCCAGCCACACCGGAATCGACCGAGCGGCGGGGTGCTTTGCAGGCGGAGAGGCTGTAGCGGTCATGGCGAACGTCCCGTCTCGAGCTTGTAAGCATCGAATGATTACTTATGAACGACAGTAAGTTATCGACTGATAACCTGTCAACATGTCCGACACTCCCACGCCCAAGCCCAAAGCAACCCGGATGGACGCGGCCGACCGTCGAGAACTCGTCCTCGACGCAGCGACCCGTGCGTTCGCACGCGGGGGGTTTGCCGGAACGAGTACCGATGCGGTGGCGAAGGAAGCGGGCGTATCGCAGCCGTACGTGGTCCGGATGTTCGGAACCAAAGTCGAATTGTTTCGGCTGGTCTTTCAACGCTCCATCGACGGCATCATGACGGCGTTCGACGGAGTGCTGGCCTCGGGCCCCCTGGACCCAGCCGACGACGAGACCTGGGCCGACCTCGGCGGCGCCTACGCCGATCTGGTGGCCGATCGCGACCTGCTGATGGTCATGATGCACGGGTTCGGAGCAGGGGCGGTACCCGAGATCGGCCGTCAGGCCAGAGAAGGCATGGGCGCGATCTACAGCCAGATCCGCAACGGAACCGGGTGTTCGGAAGATCAGGCTCGGCAGTTCATCGCGCACGGAATGCTGCTCAATGTCCTGATGTCGATGCAGGCACCGGAGCATCCGGAGGACAGCGCCGGACTGCACGAGATGACGATGTGCGCGTTCGGAACCAAGCTCGTTCCAGCCGATTCCGGACAGCTGTGAAGACTACGGACGCATCTCGTACCGACCGTCGTACGTGACGACCTCGTTCCAGACCGTCTCGAAACGTCCCGCATCGACCACCGGCTTACGAACAGCATCGAGAGCCCATTGTTGTTGCGCAGCAGTCGACGACGGCTTCCCGTACAGCGCGACGGCATAACCGGAGAAGTCCCTGATCTGGAAATCGAAGATCTGGTCCATCATCTCGTTCGAGATCTCGTCGGCCTGCTCGAGCAGGAGGTGTCCGTAGACGACGAGCGAGAACAGGTGGCCCACCACGAGCAGAAAGTCGAGGTCCTTCTGCTGCGCTTCGTCGGGCGCGCACTCGGCGAGAAACGACCTGAACGCCTGCGCCTGCTCGTAGAACCGTCCGACATTGGGGATACCGGAGTGCTTCTCGTACACCGGATTCCAGTCGTGGAACCGCACCGAGCTCGCACCGCGGGCCGGACCCTGAGCGAAGAAGAAGCTGTCGTCGACCGCCTCGGTTTCGGTGCCGACGTCGGGGTAGTCGGTGGGCGAGAACATGTATGCCGGCATGAACTTGAGCATCAGCGCGACGTTGACGTGCACGGTGCCCTCGAGCTTGGGAAGTGTTCCGATCAGCTGGGCGGCCTCACGGAAGTAGGTGTTCTTCTCGTACCCCTTGGCTGCGATGACGTCGTGCAACAGCCGAACGACGGTTTCGCCCTCCGAGGTGACCTTGGCCTTGGTCATCGGATTGAACAGCAGGTAGCGCCGGTCCTCGGGTCCGGCAGCACGGAAGTAGTCCACCGCTCGGGCGCTGAAGAGTTTCATCGCGATCAGGCGCGAGTAACCGTCGACGAATGCACTACGTACGTGCGGAAAATCGGTGACGCGATTTCCGTAGAGAATTCGGTTGTTCGCATGTGTGATCGCCTCGTAGAACGCATGCTCGCAGATGCCGACCGAACCGGTGCAGAGATTGAACTTGCCGACGTTCACCGTGTTCAGTGCCGCCGAGAAGGCATCGGCACCGGTGTGCAGAATGTCCTGCTTGCGGACGGGGTAGCTCTCGAGCGAGAACGTACTGACGTACATCTGACCGTGTACGACACTTTCGCGCAGCAGATACGCGGGATGCGTGCTGTCGGCTACGAAGAACACGTACGAATCCGGTCCCTCGATATCGGTGCGCCGACCGAACACCGACACCATCCCGGCCACGTTGCCGTTTCCGATGTAGTACTTCTCCCCCGATGCGGTGAACTCGAGGCCGGCGTCGTCGATGGCGGGCGTCAACAGCATGTCGGTGGAATACACGTCGGCACCGTGTGCCCGCTCCGACAAGCCGAAGGCCATGACTCCGCCGCGGTCGAGTTCCATCGCTGCGCGCCGCTTGGCGTCGTCGTTGGCACTCATCCAGATCGGCCCGAGCCCGAGCACGGTGACCTGCCAGGTGTACCAGTACGCCAGACCGTAGAACCCGAGAATCTCGCTGAGCGCAGCGTTGCGCGCGGCGTCCCATCGTGTGTTCGGCGATCCGTCGGCGTACGCGGCCGGTGTGGAGAACGTTGCGAACAACTTCTGCTCGGCGACGAATTCCAGAAAGTCTGCGGGCCAGACGCTGTCGAGATCGTCCGCCAACAGCCTGCCTTTACCGCGGCTCTCGAACCATTCGATCAGTGCGCGCAGCTGTCGGCGAGAGTCCTCGTCGAGTTCGGCCGGGTCGAAGGTCTTCGGATCGAACAGCGCATACTGAGCCACGGTGTGACCTCTCCTAGTCGTTGCCCCGAAGCTACCAGCGGGTAAACGACCGCGCAGAAAGATCGCGAGACTGCCTTACGGGGTGTGCCGCACGGCCTTCACGATCTCCTCGACCGCCGAATCGATGTCCAGTTCGCGACTCTCACCGGAGAAGCGGTCACGGATCTCGACCTTGCCGCCGGCCCAGCCGCGGCCGAGAACGACCACGAGCGGAACGCCGATCAGTTCCGAGTCCTTGAACTTCACTCCCGGCGACGCCTTGCGATCGTCGAACAGAACCTCTATTCCTTGTGTATCCAGTTGCGCTGCAATGGATTCCGCACCCGTTCGCGCAGCGTCGTCCTTGTTCGCGATCACCAGATGAACATCGGCAGGCGCAACCTCGGACGGCCACCGCAGGCCCTTGTCGTCATGCATCTGCTCGGCGATCACGGCAACCAGACGCGAGACACCGACGCCGTAGGAACCCTGCACCAGGCGAACGGGCTTACCGGCCTCGCCGAGGACATCGACCGAGAACGCGTCGGTGTACTTGTACCCGAGCTGGAAGATGTGTCCGATCTCGATCCCGCGGGCGCTGACGAGCGGACCACGACCGTCGGGAGACATGTCACCGTCGCGTACCTCGGCCGCTTCGATGGTGCCGTCGGGAACGAAGTCACGACCGGCCACGAGGTTCACCACATGCTTGCCCTTGATATCCGCGCCGGTGATCCACGACGTCCCGTCGACGACCCTCGGGTCCACGAGATAGCGAACTCCGTTGGCCTGCAACGCGCGCGGTCCGATGTACCCCTTGATCAGGAACGGATTGGCCGCGAAATCCGCGTCGGTCAGCAAGGCGAACTCGGCGGGTTCGAGCGATGCTTCGAGCCGCTTCTCGTCCACCTCACGGTCGCCGGGCAGGCCGACGGCGAGCAACTCCCACTCCCCCTCGGCATTGCGGACCTTGAGCAGGATGTTCTTGAGAGTGTCGGCCCCGGTGACGGTGCGGCCCAGATCGGCACCGTTGGCCCACTCGACGAGAGTCGCGATGGTCGGGGTATCGCCCGTCTCGTAGTCGACCGCAGCCGGCTGCCCCTCGATGGGGAGCGGCTCGGGTGCCGGTGTCGTGACGGCCTCCACGTTGGCCGCGTAACCCGACTCGACGCATCGAACGTACGTGTCTTCGCCGATGTCGCTCTCGGCAAGGAATTCCTCGGAGGCACTGCCGCCCATGGCACCGGACGTCGCAGCGACGATGACATAGGAGACGCCGAGCCTGGCGAAGATGCGCTGGTAGGCCTCGCGATGGGCGGCGTAGGACTTCTTCAGTCCGTCCTCGTCCATATCGAAGGAGTACGAGTCCTTCATGACGAATTCGCGGCCGCGCAGAATGCCTGCGCGGGGGCGCTCCTCGTCACGGTATTTGGTCTGGATCTGGTACAGCGTGACCGGAAGATCCTTGTACGAGTTGTACTCGGCCTTCACCGTCAGTGCGAACAGCTCTTCGTGGGTGGGCCCCAGCAGCATGTCGTTGCCCTTGCGGTCCTGCAGCCGGAACAGCGCGTCGCCGTATTCGGTCCACCGATTGGTGGTCTCGTAGGGCTCGCGCGGCAGCAGAGCGGGCAAGCAGATCTCCTGAGCGCCGATGGCGTTCATCTCCTCGCGCACGACGCGTTCGACCTGGCGCAGCACCCGCAGACCCAGCGGGAGCCAGGAGTAGACACCCGGCGCGATACGACGAACGTAACCGGCGCGGACCAACAGCTTGTGACTGTCGACCTCGGCATCGGCCGGGTCGTCGCGAAGGGTACGGAGGAACAGCTGCGAAAGACGGGTGATCACGGGTTGTCAGACTAGTCGGTTGCGCAGCACCTGTGAGCAGGTGGCCGTGCAGTGAGTAGCCTTGACTACCGTGCTGATTCTGCTTCCTCCCTCCGAGACGAAGTCCGACGGCGGTTCCGGAGCACCCCTCGATCTGGACCGACTGGCGTTGCCGTCGTTGTTGCCCCTCCGCCGAAAGCTCGCCGACGCCGTGGTCGAGCTCTCCGGCGACGTCGACGCCTCCATCACCGCACTCGGCCTCGGCCCTACCCAGGTCGACGAGATCGAACGCAACGCCCGATTGTGGACCTCCCCCACCACGCCCGCCCTGCAGCGGTACACCGGCGTGCTCTACGACGCACTCGATGCGCCGTCGTTCACCAGGGCCGGTCGCGCCCGAGCGGACGCGAGATTGTGGATCGGCTCGGCGTTGTTCGGAGCCGTCCGCGCGTCCGATCCGATTCCGTCGTATCGGCTCTCCGGCGGATCGACGATTCCCGACTTCGGCACGCTGCGATCACACTGGAAGCCGGAGCTCTCCGATGCCATATGCGCCGAAGACGAAGGCATCGTCGTCGACCTGCGCTCGGGCACCTATCAACAGCTCGGTCCCGTCCCGGGCGCGATCACCGCGACAGTGCTCACCGAGAAGCCGAATGGCACGCGTTCGGTGGTGAGCCACTTCAACAAGCATCACAAGGGACTGTTGGCACGCGCGTTGACCCTGACCACCGCCGAGCCCAAAGACGTGAAAGCCGTTGCGCGCGTGGCATCGAAAGCGGGTCTTCGAGTCGAAGTGGCGTCGACGACCGAACTGATCGTGCTCACCGAATGAGCGATATTCCCGGTCTGCTCCGCACGGGAGCCGACGCGTCCGTGGGCAAGACCAAGAGCCAACGCGTCGCCGACGACGTCGCCGACCGGCTGGTGTCGCTGGATGCAACCGAGTTCGGCACGCGGGCGCTGACGAACATGATCGAGGCCCTGTACCAAAACGGTTGGCAGCCGCTGGATTTGGTGCATGTTGTGCGGCGTCAGCATACGATGGCCGTGACCACCCTCGCGGCGGCGGCACTGCTGCATCAAGCCGATCTCACCGATGCGGACTCGCGGGCCCCGCAGGACTGGGTGGATCAGATGTCCTCCATCTGCGAACAGTTCCCGAAAATTGCGACGAGGGTCGAGTCCACCCCCGACTTCCTGACCGCATATCTGACCTCCTCCGGTAAGTCCGATTACATCGCTGCCAGTGATCAGTGGCTCGACGTGCTCACGCTGCTCGGGCAATGGCAGACACTCCCCCGGTGGCCTCAGCTAGGCCCCAAGCCATCCCTCTGGCCGCGCACTCGTCCCACGGTGACGGGTGTTGCCGGCTCCGACTCACCGAACACCAAGATGCTGAGCAAGATTCGCGGCCTACTGGCCAAGGCCGACGCCACGGACTTCGAGGAGGAGGCCGAGACGCTGACGGCCAAGGCGCAGGAGCTGATGACGCGCTACTCGATCGACACCATGCTGCTCTCCCAGGGACACATCGACATTCACGGCCGGCGGGTACATGTCGACGGCCCCCATGCCCCAGCCAAGGCGCAACTGCTGCACGTCGTCGGGAGCGCCAACCGCGTCAAGGCGATCTGGGACCCGGAGTTCGCCGTCGCAACCCTGGTCGGAGCTCCGGTGGATGTGGAACAAACCGAGTTGCTGTTCACCTCTCTGCTGGTCCAGGCAACTCGCGCCCTCGGGCATTCACCGCAGGCGAAGAAGCGCAAAAAGGCCGGATCGGCAGCGTTCGGCAAGGCATTCCTGTACGCATATGCCGTCCGCATCGGCGACCGCCTCACCGACGCCGATGCACACGCACTGGAGGAGGTCGCGGTCGACTCGGCCGATCTGCTCCCTGTTCTGGCTGCGCAGACCGTCGCCGTCGAGGCCGAATTCGATCGACTGTTCCCGACGGCGAAGCCGATGCGCGGTCCACGCCTGGACGCCGAGGGCTGGGATTCGGGCCAGGCCGCGGCCGACGACGCCCACATCGGTTGACGATTGCCCACGGAATATTCGGTTGCCTACCTGTACAGGTGGGCATCCGAATATCTTCTGGGCAAACAAACCCTCAGCCCTTCTGCGCGTCTTCCTGCGCGGCCTGGGCCTGGGCGACCTGCTGCGGGGTGAATCGGATGAAGAGGGCCGCGAGGCCGGCTATCACGGCGCAGACGGCGCAGCAGAACAGCGCGAACATGTAGCCGGAACTCAGTGCATCGAGTTGGCTGTCGTTCATCAGTGTCGCCGGCCCGGATGTCCCGCCCAGCGAGATGGTGCGCGAGGTGACCAACGCACCGATGACGGCCAAGGCCAGCGGGCCACCGAGGGTTTGAGCAACCAAGGAAATCGCCGTCAACGGCCCTATCTCGGTGGGGCTCACCCCCGCGATGGCACACAGCGGGAGCGGCACCACCGTCAGGCCGACACCGAAGCCGATGCCGATGACGGGAAAGAACAGTCCGGGAAAGTACGACGAGTCCGCGTTCATCGTCGTGACCGACACCATGAGCCAGCCGACCATGATGACGGCACCGCTCAGAATCAACCAGCGGGGAGCGATTCGGGTCACCAGTTGCGAAGCCAGGAAGGCCGCGGCGCCGAGTCCGAAGGCGAACGGCACGAACGCCAGACCGGCATGAAGCGGGCTGTATCCCAGGATGTCCTGAACGAACAGGGCCACGTACGCGGCGAGGCAGAACATCACTCCGCCGGCGAAGAAGATGGCCACGAAGGTCGCGACCCGATCCCGGTTGCGGAACAGCGAGAACGGCAGAAGCGGATTGTCGGCACGACGCTCGACCAGAAGGAACAGTCCGAGAAAGAGCAATCCGGCGATCAGCGAGACGATGACGATCGGGCTGGTCCAGCCCAGTTCGGTGCCCTCGCTCAAGGCCAGGACCACGCCGGTGCAGCCCAGTGTGGCCAGAATCGCGCCGGGAACGTCGAGGGGCAACTTCGCGCCCACCGTCTCCTGCAGCGACACGACCGCGAGCACCACGATGACCACACCGATCGGCACGTTGATCAGGAAGATCCAGCGCCAGGACACCTCGGTCAACGCACCGCCGATTATGAGCCCGGCAATGGAACCGACACCCGTCATGGCCGCATAGATCGCGATGGCTTGATTTCGCACCGGGCCGGGTGCGAAGGTGGTCGCCACCAGCGCAAACGCCGTAGGCGACGCCACCGCGGCCCCGACCCCCTGGAGCGCGCGGGCTGCTACCAGCGTGGCTTCGTTGACCGCGAGACCGCACAGCAGAGACGCGATCGTGAACAGCACGACGCCGGCCAGGAACATCTTCTTGCGCCCGAATGCATCGCCGAGCCTGCCGCCGAGCAGCATCAGCCCACCGAAAGCCAGAGCATAGGACGTCAACACCCAGTTGCGACCGGCGTCGGACAGTCCCAGGTCCGCCTGCAACGGTGCCAGGGCCAGGTTGGCGACGGTGCCGTCGAGCACAACCATCAACTGCAGGCCGCTCAGGACTATGATCGCCATCCCGAACGCTCGGGTCGTCACCGGATATTTGATCTCGGTGGCGGAGGTCTGGGACATCGAAGACTCAGGCACGAGCGTTCACGTTACCGGCGTTCACGGAAAAACCGGCAACAGTCCCGATAACCACAATGGCAGGAGGCCTGATCCCTGCTTCACGAACGGCCTCGGCGACGGTGCTCAGGTCCGCCCGAACTTCCCGCTGAGTACGCATGGTTCCCTCCTGCACAACGATGACCGGGGTGTCCGACGGCCGTCCGCCGGCGACGAGCACCTCGGCGAACTTCCCGATACGCTCGACGGCCATCAGCAGCACGATCGTGCCCTTGAGCTTGGCGAGCGCGTCCCAGTCGACCAACGAATCGGGGTGATCGGGTGCCACGTGACCACTGACGACCACGAACTCGTGGGTGACGGCGCGATGCGTCACCGGAATGCCTGCGGACGAGGGCACCGAGATGGCACTGGTGATGCCGGGCACGACGATCACGGGGATTCCCTCGGCAGCCAGCGCTTCGAGCTCCTCGTATCCCCGACCGAACACGTAGGGGTCACCGCCCTTGAGCCGAACGACGAATTTGCCTGCTTTGGCGCCGTCGATCAACGCTTGATTGATCGCTTCCTGCGCCATGGCACGGCCGTATGGAATCTTCGAGGCATCGATGACCTCCACGTGCGGCCCCAGTTCGGCCAACAGCTCGGGCGGTGCGAGCCGATCGGCCACCACGACGTCGGCATAAGCGAGCAGCCTGCGCCCGCGGACAGTGATGAGGTCCGGATCGCCGGGTCCGCCGCCGACCAGCGCGACGCCCGTCAACGGCGCATGGGCCGAGTCGGCGACCACACCGGACTGCAGAGCTTCGACGACGGCATTGCGTACTGCGGCCGATCGACGGTGCTCGCCGCCGGCGAGGACACCGAGGGTCAGCCCGTCCCATTCGGCTGAGGCCGGGGTGACCGCGGTGCCGTCCTTGGCGATGTCGGCTCGAACGCAGAAGATCTTGGACGCGGTGGCCTCGGCGACGATAGCGATGTTGGTGTCGGCCTCGTCGGTGCACGCGACGGCATACCAGGCGTCGGCGAGGTCGCCCTCGCGGTAGTCACGCAACTCGATGGTCACCTGACCGGCCGTCGCCATCGCCTCCACAGCGGGCGTCGCCTCCCGAGTGATGACGTGTACCACGGCACCACAGGAGATCAGCAGCGGCAATCGACGCTGCGCGACGGTGCCGCCGCCGACCACGACGACGCGTCGACCTTCCAGATTGAGGCCGACCAGATAGGGAGAGTCAGTCGCGTTCACGAGAGGAAACGCTACCGCGCGCGCTGCACCCGCTTTTCGTCCCATATGGGCTCATCGGATTCGTAGGCCTGACCGGTGCTGCCGAACACGAGGAATCGATCGAAACTACGGGCGAACCAGCGGTCATGGGTGACCGCGATCACGGTGCCCTCGAACGCCGCGATCGCGTCCTCGAGGGCATCGGCGGACACGAGGTCGAGGTTGTCGGTCGGCTCGTCCAGCAGCAGCAGCGTTGCACCGGAGAGTTCGAGAAGCAGGATCTGCACGCGGGCCTGTTGGCCGCCCGAGAGATTGTCGTAGGACTGCTCGGCAGCACGGGCCAGACCGTAGCGGTCCAGTGCCCGGCCCGCGGCTTCCCGGCCCATGCCGTCACGGTGTTCGTTGCCCATATGCAAGATGTCGAGCAGCGTGTTGCCCGCGAGATCCGGGCGAGTGTGGGTTTGCGCGAACAGTCCCGGACGCACGCGCGCACCGAGGACCGCCGTGCCGGTATGAGGCACGGGGTCGAGTGCCAGTTCCTGGACCGGCTCGTGCTCCTTCTCCGGGTCGGTACCACCGTTGGCGAGCAGCCGCAGAAAGTGCGACTTGCCGGAACCGTTGGACCCCAACACCGCAACGCGGTCTCCGTACCAGATTTCGGTGTCGAAAGGCTTGATCAGACCGGTCAATTCCAGAGCAGTGCACACCAACGCACGCTTGGCCGTTCGCCCTCCACGCAGCCGTACGGTGACGTGCTGTTTGAGCGGTACCGCCTCCGGGGGTCCGGCCTCCTCGAACTTGGCCAAGCGGGTCTGGGACGCGTGGTATCGGGCGGCTACCCCGTCGTTGAATTTGGCCTTCTCACGCAGACGCAGCACGAGCGCACGAAGTTTGACCAGTTCCTCGTCCCACCGCCGCCGCAATTCGTCGAGACGAGCATTCCGGTCCTCACGTGCGGCGTGATAGGTCGCGAACCCCCCACCGTGCACCCAGGACGTCGCACCGCTCACACCCGGTTCGAGGGTCACGATTCGGTTCGCGGCGTTGGCGATCAGTTCGCGATCGTGGCTGATGAACAGTACCGACTTGTCCGAGTCGCGAATGGTCGCCTCGAGCCAACGCTTGCCAGGCACGTCGAGATAGTTGTCCGGCTCGTCGAGAAGCAACAGATTGTCGGGCCCCGCGAAGAGTGCTTCGAGCACCAGACGCTTCTGTTCACCGCCACTGAGCGTCGACGCGGCACGCCACTTGGCCCGGTCGAACGGCATGCCCAGTGCGGCGGTGGTGACCTTGTCCCAGAACGGCTCGAGATCGTAACCGCCGACGTCACCCCAATCCGACAGTGCCTGGGCGTACTTCATCTGGGTCTTCTCGTCGTCGATCTCGATCATCGTGTTCTCGGCATCGTCGAGTGCCGCAGCCGCACCGCGGACGGCCGGCGACGCAACGGAGAGCAGCAGGTCGCGCACGGTCGAGTCGTCGCGCAATTGACCGACGAACTGCCGCATCACGCCGAGCGAGCCGGAACTCGACACCGAACCCTCGTCGGCGGTCTCGTCGCCCGCGATGATCCGCGTCAGTGTCGTCTTGCCGGTTCCGTTCGGGCCGATCAATGCCGTCTTGGCACCGTCGCCCACTCGAAATCCGACTCCGTTCAACAGCTGCCTGCCGTCGGGCAGGAAGTACACGATGTCGTTGAGTTCGAGGTGCGCCACAACGAACCAGCCAACCTCATCGGCCCTTCGATGGCCAATCGTTTACGACTGCGCTCGTCTCTTCAGGCGAGGGCCAAGTGTTCTCTAGGCGAGGGCCAGGGTCGACGTCTCGGTCAGAACCTGCTCACCGGCATCGTCGACGTGAGCATGGCGCACCTGCAACCGCGCCGAATCACCGTGCAGGGTCAACAGCATGACGCCGTTGTCGAACCACGGTCCCGCCTCTGCCTGCCATTCGACTCCGGAGGGGCCTACGTGCGCGGCTCGAGCGAGTTTCGACAGAATCCGAGCTGCAGGACGTTTGATGGCCAGCTTGTTGACCGCGCGGATCGGGAGATCGAGCGGATTGCGGAACGGAGACATGGTCAGTTGATAGGTGGCAGGCACATCTTGCCCACCGACACCGAAGTTCGCGTTCGCCACGTAGGAGCAATGCACGTCGCCGGACAGCCACATGATGGAGGCCGGCTTGTTCTCGCCGCGGGAGAGCTCACGAGTCAACGCCGCCATGTCGTTGAACGAATTGGTGAAGGCGGCCCAGTGTTCGAGGTCGAGCCCGATTCGCATCTTCTCGGCCACCTTGGCCGGCATGGAACCCCAACTACCCTGCGCCACAGCCTCGTTCCACTGTTCCAGGTAGTGCAGTGCAGGCAGCATGAGGTAGGGCAGCGAAGAACCGAACAGCAGGTGCCGCGGAGTCGCTTCGAGCGCGCGCTCGCGTACCCACGCCCACTCCTTCTCGTCGACCATCTCTCTGTTGTTCGGATCCAGGTTTCGCGAGCACCGCGAATCGATCATGATCAGCCGCGTATCGCCGAAGTCGCGGTAGAAACTCCAGCGTCCGGTTTCGGGATGGCGGTCGATTCGTAAAGCGAAGTCGGACAGCAACTTCTCCCGCTCTGCGTCGTTGGCGGCCGATCGAACCGCGGCGTACATCTCGTCCTGAGCCAACTCCTTCGGCGACAGATTGCCCAGGTGTTGATACACCCAGTACGACGAGTACGCGCCGATCACGCGATCGTTCCACCACGGCCGAGTCACGATGTCCCGACGCCAGGACGCGGACGAATTCCAGTCGTCACGCAGATCGTGGTCGTCGAGGATCATGCACGACGGGATGCTCGCCATCAGTGTTCGGACCGGTTCGAGTCCCCACGATTCCCGGTACAGCCAGGAGTACTCCTCGAAATCGCAGATCTCGTTCTCTGCATCGGTACCGACCGCGCTTGTCGGCCCCTGCCCCGACTGCCGTCGCGCCTGCAGGCGTTCGACGATCTCCGGCGACGGGTCGTCGGCGTAGACCTGATCACCGAGAAGCAGCAATGCCTGCGGCCACCGACTCGGATCCTCCTCGATCAGCGCGTTGCCCAGTCCGGCCAACGCGTCGGCTCCGATCTGTTTCAGAGATTCCTCGCTGTAGTTGTCGCCTCGCCGGCACGATCCGAACGCCAACGTGACGGGCCCCTGGGCGTCGACGGTGTGGATGGCCGCAGTATGGCCTTCACGCGGCCAGACCTTGCGCTCATCGACGAACACCTCGTAGCGCACCGCCGAATTGGCGGGTAGTCCCTCGAGCGGAACCAGCGCGTAGTGGTGGCCGTGCACACCCCAGGTTCGTTCTGCGCCGCGGACGCCGACGTCGGTCACGACCGTTACCGTCGTCGATTCGGCCATCTCGAACCAGAGGGTCGCAGTCTCGGTACCGACGTATCGAACGATCGGGCCGAGAAGGACAAGGCTGTCGGAGGTCATTCGATTCACAGTGCCCTCGTCGGCCGGATTTCGCCAGTCAGTCTGTGGATTTCGACACTCGGTCGACCAGTTTTCACTCAACCTCGGCGACCACCACCTTGCCACGCACGTGGCCATCCTCCACGATCCGGTGCGCAGCGCGCAGCTGCTCGGCATCGAGGGGTCTCAGCACTGTCGTCGCCGTTGTCCGCATCGTCCCGGCGTCGATCATGTCGGCGACTGCAGTCAACAGTTCGTGTTGCCGAATCCGGTCCGCGGTTCCGGCAAGCGCTCGCGCGAACATGAACTCCCAATGCCAGGAGAGCGATTTCGACTTCAATGCCAGAACATCGAGGCGCTCGGGATCATCGATGGCAACGACCTGACCGAACGGCTTCAACAACTCGACGTAGGTCTCGACCTGACCCGAGGAATGCGTGGTGAATACGAATTCGATCCCCTCGGGAGCAAGAGCGCGCACGCTCTTGCGCAGATTCTCACGGCGGTCGACTACCTCGTGAGCACCGAGCGAGCGCACCCACGCTTCCCCGTCCGCATCCGAGACGGTCGCGATGAGCTTCAGCCCTGGCACCAGTGCCCGAATCAGTTGCAAAACCATCGATCCCACGCCGCCGGTCGCACCGACCATCAACAGCGTTCCAGTGGATTCGGTGGTGATTCGCAGTTTGTCGAACAATCCTTCCCAGGCCGTGATGGCTGTCAACGGGAGCGCGGCCGCGCCTGCGAAATCGAGGCTGGCCGGCTTTTTGGCAACTATCTTCTCGTCGACCGCGTGCAGGTGTGAGTTCGTCCCTGGCCTGGCAATGCTCCCCGCGTAAAAGACCTCGTCGCCCGGAGCGAACATCTCGACATCGGTCCCGACGGCTCGGACCACTCCTGCGGCGTCGTAGCCCAGGATCTTCGGCTGACCCCCCGGGTCGGTACCGGCGCGAACCTTTACATCGACCGGATTGACCGATACGGCGAGAACTTCCACGAGTAGGTCGCTCGGTCCGAGAACAGGAACCGGAGCGACGACGTCGGTCAAGCTCGCTGGGTCGTCGATCGGGAGTGGGCGGGTGTACGCGACTGCTTTCATCGTTTCGGTCATTCTCACAGCGTGGACCGGCCACCCTGGTTACCGTCAAGGGCACCTAGTTCCCAATAGGTACTATGATGCCATTCGATACTGGACGCCGCGCCAAGTACACCGACGAAAGATCACCGATGACCGACTGCGAACGCAACGACGTGTATGCCGCCGCGTGCCCGTGCCGAGACATGCTCGACCTGCTGGCAAACAAGTGGAGCGCCCTCATTATCGGCGTGCTCGAGTCGGGTCCCCTGCGATTCGGCGCGATCAAGAATGCGCTCGACGGGGTGAGCCCGAAGGTCCTGACTCAGTCGCTACGCCGCCTCGAGGAGCACGGACTGCTCACACGCACAGTCTTTCCCGAGGTTCCACTGCGTGTCGAGTACCGACTCACCCCGTTGGGGTCGAGTGCATCGGCTCCGCTGGCTCATCTTCGCGATTGGGTGGAGGACAACGTCGCCGTTAGCACCTGACCGCCGGTCACACCAGCCACGGCAACGGTGATCGCGCTCCGAACCGTCCTGGGCACCAGCGTCTCGGCCGAGCCCGCAGCGAGGAGCGCGGCGGCCTCTGCCACGCTTCCCGTCCCCACCGCGCGAGATACCCGATCCGAGGACGTCACGGTCCGCGCTACAGACAGTTCCGCGGCCGTGAAGGTAATCGCCCGAACCCCCATGCTCGACGCCACCGCCGCCACCAGATCCGCTTTCCTGTCGATCGAGGCGATGGCCTCGACCCGCCAATCCGGCCGCAGTACAGCCGCGATCGCGTAAACCATCTCGGCCGCATCGACACCTGCTCGGGCACCGATTCCGACCACGACCCGCATCGCCGACGAGCCTAGACGCGCGCGTAATCGACTGCGCCGGAGACGAATCGGGTGATGGACTCGGGATTTCCCGCGGCATGTGTGTGCAGGTAGGACGCATGCACTCCGCCGCGGACGAAGCCTTCGCGAGCGGCGGTTCTGCCGTCCGGTCGCTGCCGATGCCAACCCCAGGCCGCCGGGGCGGCCTCGCGCACTGCGACGAGCTTCGTGCGATGGAACTCGTGGCCGGTGACACGGGTTCCCGCGTCGAACAGAGGCGACGCTTCGAGGGCGACCGCGTCGCGATACCCGAGAGTGAGCGTGTTCCCGAATTCCGCGTCGACATCGACGACGCCCGCCATTGCATGACCGTCCAATTGTGTCGCCAGATAGAGCAATCCGGCGCATTCTGCGTGAACGGGCAAACCCCGCGCCGCTGCCGTCCTGATGTCGGCAAGCAACAGTTCGTTCGCTGCCAGCGCGGCAGCGTGTTCCTCTGGGAATCCGCCGGGCAGCACGACTGCTGCTGTACCGGTGGGCAACCCGTCGCGTAGTGGGTCGAATACAGCGACGTCGGCCCCGGCTGCGCGCAGAAGTTCCACATGCTCGGTGTATCCGAAGGTGAATGCGGGACCACCTGCCACCGCGACGACCGGCGATCCTTCGGACCTACGAACCTCCTGTACCGGATCCCACTCCGGCGCGAGTATCGACGAGCGAGCCAAGGCGCTCACTGCCTCCACATCGACGAACTGTGCCACCAGTGCGCTCATCGCATCGACCGCATCGGTGGCGGCTCCACCGTGTTCGACGGCGGTGATCAGGCCCAGATGTCGTGACGGAACGACCAATTCGCTCATTCTCGGCAACGCGCCGAGCAACGGCACACCCACCCGCTCGCACGCTTGACGCAACACATCCTGATGGCGTTCGCTGCCGACCCGGTTGAGGATCACACCGCCTATACGAACGCTGGGGTCGAACGTCGAGAACCCGTGCAGCACAGCCGCGAGCGACTGACTGTGGCCGCGGGCGTCGATCACAAGAATCACCGGGGCACCGAGCATCGCCGCCACCCGTGCGGTCGATCCCTCGGCGGACGCCTCCCCGGGGCCGGTCATGTCGATCTTGCCGTCGAACAGTCCCATGACGCCTTCGACGACCGCGATGTCGCAGCCCCGGCTGCCGTGCCGAAAAAGGGGTCCGATTCGATCGGCACCCACCATGACCGCATCGAGATTGCGTCCGGGGAGCCCGGCCGCCAGACCGTGATAGCCGGGGTCGATGTAATCCGGACCCACCTTGAACGGTGCGACCTTTCGGCCGGCAGCACGTAGTGCGCCCATCAGCCCGGTGGCCACCGTTGTCTTACCGCTGCCCGAGGCAGGGGCCGCGATGACCACGGCGGGGCACGACGGATTCACCATTCGATTCCTCGCTGACCTTTGCGGCCGGCATCCATCGGATGCTTGACCTTGTCCATCTCGGTGACCAGATCCGCGGCCTCGATGAGCTCACGGGGCGCATCCCGGCCGGTGATGACGACGTGTTGGTTGCCCGGCCGATGCGTCAGAACCTCGACCACCTCCGCCACATCGACCCAACCCCACTTGAGCGGGTAGGTGAACTCGTCCAACACGTAGAAGCGGTGTGACTGCTGCTCGATCCGCCGGGCGATCTCCCGCCAGCCCTCGGCCGCTGCCTCGGCATGGTCCACGTCACTGCCCTTCTTGCGAGTCCACGACCAGCCCTCGCCCATCTTGTGCCATTCGACGGCTCCGCCGATACCGGTGCTCTCGTGCAGGTCGCCGAGAGTCCGAAACGCCGCTTCCTCGCCGACTTTCCACTTGGCACTCTTGACGAACTGGAACACTCCGACGTCGAACCCTTGGTTCCACGCCCGCAACGCCATGCCGAACGCAGCGGTCGATTTCCCTTTGCCCGGGCCGGTATGGACGGCGAGGACGGGCAGATTGCGGCGCTGACGCGTCGTGAGTCCGTCCTGCGGAACAGTGCCGGGAGCGGGTACACCCTGAGGCATCGCGCGCCCCCTACGCCGCTGCGCGGACGACGGCGGTGACCTGTTCGGCCGACAGATCTTCCAGCGCCACGTAGCCACCACCGAGGCGGGCCGCGAAATCGGCGGCCAGGCCGAGACGGACCATTCCCGATTCGCAGTCGACGACGACCGAGGCGATCTTGTCCGACGCGATACGTCCTGCGGCTATGCGCGCTCGTCCGACGGGGTCGGTGCCTCCGGTCGCTCGGCCGTCGGTCAGAGCAACCAGCAATGCGCGGCGCAGCGGGTCTCGAACCCGTTCTCGTAGAACCAGATCCCGGGCCTTCAGAAATCCCTGCGCCAACGGAGACCGACCACCGGTCTTCATGTTGCGCAACCGCGTCACGGCCACATCCACCGATGACGTCGGCGGCAATACCGTCTCGGCTTCCTTACCGCGCACGGTGATGACGGCGACCTTGTCACGGCGTTGATACGCATCGCGCAACAACGACAGCACCGCACCGGTCACCGCGGAGAGTCGATCTCGTGCCGCCATCGATCCCGAGGCATCGACGACGAAGACGATCAAGTTGCCCTCTCGCCCCTCCTTGATCGCGCCCCGCAGATCGGCAGGCTCGAGCTTCAACCGGCCGGAGGTGCGGCCGCGGACGACCTGCTGCTCCGCGGCGGCGAACAACGTGCCGATCAGATGCAGGCCTTTGCCTCGCTCGACTGTGGGCCGTACCGACCGTCCGTGTGTGGAGCGTGACCGCGAGCGTCGACCCGGCGCGCCCTCTCCCACTCCGGGAACCTCGAGCAGCCGGGCCTTGAACTGGGCACCCGGAGTTCCTGCCTGCTTGTTCTTGCCCGCTCCCGAAGGCTGTGGCTCAGGAGTGCGCGGCTCCGAGGTCTCGGTGTCGGGCGACGACGGGGAAGACTCCGAACGCTCGGTCCCTTCGGCACTGTCCGGCACCGGCGCTCCCCCGTCGCCGTCGGGCGTCGGGTCGGGATCTGGATCCGGTTGCTGCTCGGCCTGTTCCGCGGCGTCGCGCATGGCGTCGTCCAACTGCTTGTCGTCGATGCCCGGCTCGTCGAACGGATCGCGTCGACGCCGATGCGGTAGTGCCAGCTCTGCGGCGACCCGCACGTCTTCCTCGGCCACCTCGCTGGCACCCCGCCACGCCGCGTGGGCGGACGCAGTGCGAGCCAGCACCAGATCGGCGCGCATGCCGTCGACGTCGAAGGACGCGCAGAGGGCCGCGATGCGCCGAAGCTCCTTGTCGCTCAACTCCACATCGTCGAGGATCTTCCGTGCGGCCAGAATCTGCTCGGCCACCGCGATGTCGTCGTCGCGGAACTGGGCGGCGAACGCGTCCGGATCGCGCTCGTAGTTCATCCGGCGGCGGACGACGTTCATCCGAACATCCACATCGCGCGATGCCGTCACGTCCACTGCGAGACCGAACCGGTCGAGCAGCTGCGGTCGCAGCTCACCCTCCTCGGGATTCATCGTGCCGACCAAGACGAATTGTGCTGGGTGCGAATGTGATACACCGTCACGCTCGACGTGTACGCGACCCATCGCGGCCGCGTCGAGCAATACGTCGACCAGGTGATCGTGCAGCAGATTGACTTCGTCGACGTAGAGAACTCCGCGATGCGCGGCCGCAAGCAGGCCAGGTTGGAAGGCACGTTCGCCGTCACGCAGCACCTTCTCGAGGTCGATGGACCCGACCACTCGATCCTCGGTGGCACCGACCGGAAGCTCGACGAGCTTCGCCGGCCGCGATCCATCCTCGTCTTCCACTGCCGGCAGCAGCGTCGCGAGCGCACGCACCACGGTCGATTTGGCGGTGCCTTTCTCGCCGCGGACCAGTACACCGCCGATACCGGGATGCACGGCGCACAGAATCAGCGACAACCGCAGTTGGTCCTGTCCGACGATCGCACTGAACGGATATCCCGGTTCGGGAACACTTCCACCTTGCTGCACAGCTATGTCCCTTCGTGCCCGGAGTTCCGCGCCGGGCGTTCGGTAGAAAAACGCGAAGCCGGGCGGCGATCTGGCTGACAGGAGAATCTGCTTAAGCGAAGAAACTCCTGAACACAGTGGCGGGACCGCGCCTGATTCGTACAGGACTTCTCCGCAACCGACTTCGAACGGAACACTACCGCCGAACGAACGAATGCCACACACGGTAGGGCCGTGTGTGGCATTCGTTCATCGAGTACTGCAGGAGGTCAGGCCTCGCTCCACGCGGTGCCGCCGCCCCGACGCATCGGGGTGTGCGGAATACCGTCCTCGAGAACTTCCTCACCGTCGGGCAGGAAGCCGTGCTTGGCATACATGTCGACGAGGTAGCTCTGAGCATTGATGCGGCACGGCGCGGAGCCGACCTCGGCGAGCGCTGCCCGCAGGATACGCGTGGTGTGGCCCTGCCCTCGGGCCGAGCGCTGGGTGCACAGGCGGCCGATGCGGAACGCCTTCTCCCCGTCGTCGTGCTCCTCGAGCAGACGGAGAGTGCACACCACCTCGCCGTCTCGTTCGAGCCAGAAGTGTCGTGTCTCGGTCAGCAGGTCACGACCGTCCAACTCCGGATAGGCACATGCCTGCTCGACCACGAACACCTCGACACGCAGCTTCAACAGGTCGTACAACGTGTTGTTGGACAGGTCTAGTGCCCATGATCGTTTGAGAGCTGCTGCTTGCGTATTCATACCTTTTGCTATCACACACCCGTGGGCTGTGCGAGCTCACGCGAGTTTTCGAGCTCCAGTGTCTTGGACGTCCAACTCCAGACCTCGTCGAACAACGAGCTGTTCTGGGCCAGCTTCACCCCGAGGGACGGGACCATTTCCTTGAGCTTGGGCTGCCACGCGTCGTACTTGTCGCCGAAGCACCGCTGGAGCACGTCCAGCATGGCCGGGACGGCGGTGGACGCACCGGGCGAGGCACCGAGCAGTCCGGCGATCGTGCCGTCGGCAGCGTTGACCACAGCGGTGCCGAACTCGAGCACGCCGCCGCGACCCTTCTTACGGATGACCTGCACTCGCTGACCTGCGGTGACGAGCTCCCAGTCCTTACCGATAACCGAGGGGGCGAACTCACGCAGAGTCTCCACCCGATCGGCCTGGGACTGCGCCAGCTCGCTGACGAGGTACTTGACGAGCCCGAGTTCGGTCACGCCGACGCCGAGCATCGACATCAGGTTGCCGGGCTTGACCGAGCCGGGCAGGTCGGTGATCTTGCCCTGCTTGAGGAACTTGGGGGACCAACCGGCGTACGGGCCGAACAGCAGACCCTGCTCACCGTTGATCACCCGGGTGTCGAGATGCGGCACGGACATGGGAGGAGCGCCCACCGAGGCCTTGCCGTACACCTTGGCCGAATGCTGCTCGATCAGTTCGGGGTTGGTGCACCGCAGCCACTCGCCGCTGACCGGGAATCCGCCGAATCCCTTGATCTCCGCGATACCGGACTTCTGCAGCAGGTGCAGTGCTCCGCCGCCTGCGCCGACGAACACGAACTTGGCGTTGACGGTCTTCTTCTCACCGGTTCGCTGATTGGCGACCTTGACGTCCCAGGTGCCGTCGGACTGCTTGGTGATGTTGCGCACATCATGGCCGAAGTGGACGGTTCCGCCCGCCGCCGACAGGTAGTTGAGGAGCTGCTTGGTGAGTGCGCCGAAGTCGACGTCAGTGCCCTCCTGGCTCCAGTTCAGCGCCACCGGATCGGAGAAGTCGCGGCCCTTCGCCATCAACGGCAGTCGCGCCGAGAACTCGTCCTTGGAATCGATGAATTCCATTCCGGCGAACAGCGGGTTGCCGACGAGCGCCTCGTACCGCGCACGCAAGTACTTCGCGTTCTCTGCCCCGTGCACGAAGCTCACGTGCGGAATGGGGTTGATGAAATTCTTGGCGTCGGAGAGCACGCCGGTCTCGATACCGTGGGCCCAGAACTGCCGCGACACCTGGAACTGCTCGTTGACGTTGAGCGCCTTGGAGATGTCGACACTGCCGTCCTTGTTCTGCGGCGTGTAGTTCAATTCGCACAGTGCCGAGTGGCCGGTACCAGCGTTGTTCCACGCGTCGCTGCTCTCGGCCGCCGCAGCATCGAGACGCTCGTAGACGTCGATCGACCAGTTCGGCTCGAGCTGACGGAGCAGCGCACCGAGGGTGGCGCTCATGATTCCGGCACCGACCAGAACGACGTCGGTCTTGATCCGCTTACCCTGCTCTTCTTTGGACACTGGAGAATCGACTTCCTTGTCTGTGGAGGTCTCGACCGGAGAACTCTGCTGTAGAGGGCTATTCACCCGATGCGGTCAGGTTACTAGCTGGGCCTACCCCATCGGACACCACGTCAACCCGCTCTCGATTGTGCTCCTCGGACGCCGCTCGCGGCGCCCACTACAGTTGTGATCTGTGACTACCTGGGTGCCCGACGTCCTCGGCGACGGCTACGAACAGACGACCATTCCACTCGGTGACGATCCGGACGGAGAGGGCCAGGTCGAGGCCACGCTGGTGCGGTATCAACCGTCCGGTGCCTCGAACTTCGAGCGCGCGGTGATCTACGTTCACGGTTTCACCGACTACTTCTTCCAGCGACACATCGCCGAGCACTTCGCGGCGAAGGGATACGCGTTCTACGCTCTGGACCTGCGCAAGTGCGGGCGTTCGCGCCGCGAGGGCCAGACTGCGCATTTCGTGACCGATCTGGCGATGTACGACGCCGAGTTGAACGAAGCACTGAGCCTGGTACGCACCGAGCGCGCGGACGCCTCGGTACTGCTGATGGCGCACTCCACGGGCGGCCTCGTTCTCCCGCTGTGGCTCAGCCGCCTCAACCGTCAGGAGGGCGGGTCGGCCGGGTTGGGCTTGGCGGGAGTCGTTCTCAACAGTCCGTGGTTCGACCTGCAGGGCCCACCCGCCATTCGCAGTGTCGGGACCGCAGCGATCGACGTGATCGGCCGATTCCGGTCCAAGACGCAGGTCCCCGGTAGTGGGCTCGACACATACGGTTTGTCGCTCGCTGCGTCGGAGAACGGCGAGTGGGACTACGACCTCGACTGGAAACCGCTCGCAGGCTTTCCCATCACATTCGGGTGGATTCGCGCCGTCCGCCACGGACACGCCGAGCTGCACCGGGGCCTCGACATCGGCGTTCCCTCGCTGATTCTTCGCTCGAAGGTGACGCACTTTTCCCGCCGTTACAGCTCGGCCGTCGACGCCGCGGATGCCGTTCTGGATGTTCGCCAGATCGCGCGCTGGGCCGGTTGCCTGGGGGACCGTACGACGATCGTGCCCATCGAGGGAGCCCGCCACGACGTGTTTCTGTCCACCGAGGGCCCACGGACACGGGCATTCGAGGAAATGGACGAATGGCTCGAGTGGTTGCACCGAGGAGAGAGCACCGACCATGCGTCGGGCAAGGACCACAGCGAGAGCGGGCACATTTCATGACCGAGCACTTCGACATCGCGATCATCGGCTCCGGATCGGGAAACTCGATCGCCGATTCACGCTTCGACAACAAGAAGATCGCTCTGCTCGAGGAGAATTCCACGTTCGGTGGCACGTGCCTCAACGTCGGATGTATCCCCACCAAGATGTTCGTCTATGCAGCCGAAGTCGCTCGGACGGTACGAGACTCGGCGAAGTACGGAGTCGACGCCCACGTCGACGCGGTGCGCTGGCGCGACATCGTCGACCGCGTCTTCGGACGGATCGACCCCATCTCCGAGGGCGGTAAGCGATACCGCGCCGCGGGCAGCCCCAACGTCACATTGTTCGAGGGCCACGCGACGTTCGTCGGCCCCCGCACGATCGATACCGGTACCGGCACGGTCATCACTGCCGACCAGATCGTCATTGCGGCCGGATCACGTCCGACAGTGCCCCAGGCCATTGCCGATTCCGGTGTCCCCTATCACACCAACAGTGACGTGATGCGGCTGCCGGAGCTTCCCGAGCATCTGGTGATTCTCGGATCCGGTTACATCGCAGCAGAATTCGCGCATGTGTTCTCAGCCCTCGGTTCCAAGGTTTCGATCGTCGCCAGGAAAGACGGGCTGCTGCGCGCGCTCGACGCCGATATCTCCAAGCGATTCACCGAACTCGCACGCGCCAAGTGGGACGTCCATCTCGACGCCGGTGAGACCCGCGCTGTGACCGAGGGCACGCTGCACGGCGTCGAACTGGCTGACGGCACCAAGGTCCTGGGCGACGCGTTTCTCGTCGCCGTGGGCCGGGAACCGAACGGAGACAGGCTCGATCTGGGCACGGCAGGCATCGAGCTCGATGACGAAGGCCGCATCGTGGTGGACGAATTCGGCCGCACCACGGCCGAGGGAGTGTTCGCGCTCGGCGACGTCTCGTCGCCGTACCAGCTCAAGCACGTGGCCAACCAGGAAGCTCGGGTCGTTCAGTACAACCTGCTGCAGGACGCGTGGAACGGCGACACCTCGGCACTCCGCGAGAACGACCATCGGTTCGTTCCTGCGGCGGTGTTCACCGATCCGCAGATCGCCGAGGTGGGCATGACCGAAGAACAGGCCCGCGACGCGGGGTTGGACATCACGGTCAAAGTGCAGAACTACGGCGACGTCGCCTACGGCTGGGCGATGGAGGACAGCGAAGGTCTGTGCAAGATCATCGCCGAGAAGGGCACCGGAAAGATCCTCGGAGCCCACATCATCGGCGCACAGGCCCCGACCCTGATCCAACCCCTCATCCAGGCCATGAGCTTCGGGTTGTCTGCCCAGGACATGGCTCGGGGCCAGTACTGGATTCACCCAGGACTGCCCGAGGTTGTCGAGAACGCTCTGTTGGGGCTCGAACTGTAGTTTCGACCGTCTACCAGGGACTGGTACGGAGCACGATCTCTGTGGCCAGCGCCGCCGACGCGTCGGCGGGGATGTTGTCGACCCCGTCGAGCTGGACAACCCGAAAATCCGAGTAGACGAACCGGCCGCTGGCATCCGCGGCTGCCCGGCCGAGTGAATTGCCGACGACCAGCGTCGTCGGCAATTCGACGGGCGGGCAGTCGGCGGCCCGCACCGTGCCTTGCTCGTCGGCGACCGCCGGGTGGCAGCGGTTCACAGCGATCAGGCTGGCGAACCGTCCGAAGGTTTTCGCTGCCAGCATCCATGCAGGTTCTGCACCCGCGCCGCTGCCGACGAGGTGTACCCACGACAGCTTCAGCTCGTCGAGAACAGCCAGGATGGCCTCGTCGCTCACACCGTCGATGCTTTCCAGCGCAACGGTTTTCAGGTCCGAATTGTGCAGCCGCTCACTGACGGCGTCGTACACATCCACCGAATCGCCTGCATCGGGAAGCAACAGAACGGCGTGCCGACTGTCGGGGCCCGCAACTCGCACCGAACATTGCCCGCCCGCAGCACTCACATGCGTGAACTCCATGACGACGACGGTACTGCCTCTTGCGCAAGTACCGCATCGGTCCTATGGTTAGTTACATGAGTAATGAACCAGTGAGGCAAGCAACCTCCGTGGACAGTCGGCGGTTCTGATGGACGAGGGCAGGCCGATCTTCTTGCAGATCGCCGAGCTCGTCGAGAACTCCATCATCGACGGCTCGTTGGCCGAGGAGGAGCAGGTCCCTTCGACGAACGAGCTCGCCGCGTTCCATCGAATCAATCCGGCAACCGCGGGCAAAGGGCTCGCCAAACTCGTCGCCGATGGCGTCGTCTACAAGAAGCGAGGAATCGGCATGTTCGTCACCTCAGGGGCTCGGGACGCTCTCCGATTCCGCCGCCGCGACCTCTTCGCCCGTCAGTACATCGATCCGTTGGTCACCGAGGCACGCAAGCTCGGCATGACCGTCGACGAACTCAAGACCATGCTCGACAACTGGGAGGCAGCACGATGAGCGTCCACACTCTCGGCTCGATCGGCGAACCCGGCACCATCGCCGCGTCGGCCACTCACCTGACCAAGAAGTTCGGCACGTTCACCGCTGTCGACGATGTCAGTTTCGAGATCGAGCAGAACAAGATCTACGGCTTTCTGGGCCGAAACGGCGCAGGCAAGACCACCGTCATGCAGATGATGACCGCGCAGATGCGTCAGAGCGCCGGCGAGGTTTCGGTGTTCGATCAGCACCCGTGGGAGAACGCACAAGCACTGAGCAACGTGTGCTTCGTCAAGGAGAGCCAGAAGTATCCCGACGACCTGAAGATCAAGCACGCCATCTCGCATGCAGCACACATTCTCCCCCAGTGGGACAACGACTTCGCCGTCGAACTACTTCGAGATTTCGATCTCCCCACCGGACGCAAGATCAAGAAACTGTCCCGAGGAATGACGTCGGCGCTCGGCATCGTCATCGGACTCGCATCGCGCGCGCCGCTGACATTCTTCGACGAGCCCTATCTCGGCCTCGATGCGGTCTCGCGACACCTGTTCTACGACAGATTGCTGGCCGACTACGCCGAGCACCCCAGGACCGTCGTTCTGTCCACTCACCTCATCGACGAGGTCAGCGATCTGATCGAACACGTGATCCTCATCGACAAGGGAAAGATTCTGCTCGACGCCGACTCGGACGATCTACGCGAGAGCGCCTTCGAGATCACCGGACCGACCCGCGCCGTCGACTCGTTCGCCTCGGGCCATCGAACCCTGCATCGCACAGCACTCGGCGCGAGCGCTCGGGCCACGATCGACGGCCGACTGACCGACCGGCAGAAATCCGACGGAGCAGCAGCCGGTCTTACCATCGAAGCGGTTCCGTTGCAGCAGTTGATCATCGAACGCACCACCGTCGAAGCGCAGGAGAAAGTGTCATGAAACGAATATTGAATGTCGCTCGAATCCACAACACTTCCTGGGCAACGACATTCGCGTGGCCGCTGGGCATTCTCACCATCGTTTTCGTCATCACCTACGGCCTTTTCTCCGTCATTCCGGACACGGATGCAGAGTCGAACTTCACCGGCGGAGTTTTCGCGGTGTACGGCTTCGCGCTCGCGTTCTACCTCACCGCCATCACCCAGGTCTTTCCCTACGCGCTGGGCTTGAGCATCACACGGCGTGAATTCCTCACGGCAACAGCACTGGTTGGCGTCACACAATCCGTCGCGATCGGCACGATCGTCTACGTGATGTCGGTCATCGAGGCCGCCACTGGTGGATTCGGCGAGAAGATCCGAATGTTTGGAATCGCTCGATTTGCCACTGACAATCCTGTACTCCAGTGGGCAGCCCTCGTGACCGGAATGCTGGTGATGGGCGGCATCGGCGCATTCATCGGCGTCGTCTATCGGCGGTACCGTGTCAACGGACTGTTCACCCTCGGACTCGGAGTACTCGTACTCTTCGGCGGCGGCTCGATTCTCGTGACCTGGCAGCGATGGTGGCCGAACATCGGCAGCTTCTTCACCGACACCCCACGGATTCTTCTGCTGGTGGTCGTTCCGTTGATCATCACCGCCGTGCTGTCCGTGGCCAGCTGGTTGGGTCTGCTCAAAGCAACTGCGTGAGAATCGTTTCGATGTCGGGATCGACGCCGTGCTCGATGAGATCGAGTACGGCGTCGACGTCGAGGTTGTCTTCCACCAGATCGGCCAGCAGGTCCAACTGCTGCTCCCGCAGTGCCGCAACCGACGTAGCGGGGGCCACCACGAAGCCTGCACGGCCCGATTTCGCCGCCACCCAGGCAAGGAACGACCGTCTGAAATCGTCGGACTCGAGAAGGCCGTGCCAGTGAGTTCCGACGACGCTGCCACGCACACTGCCCTCGCGAACGCCCGACGCCGCAGTCAACAATGCATCGTCCCCGCTACGAACAACCCGTCCGTGATGAATCTCGTACCCGGACAAGGAATGTGCGCCGAACCGCTCTGCCCGACCCGACACCTGCGCGAGTACTTTATCGGCTGCGAACTCGATATCGAGATCGAGCATACCGAGCCCCTCGACCACACCGACACCCGACTCCACCGCGTCCGAGATGGTTCGGCCGAGCATCTGGTAGCCGCCGCAGATACCCAGAACCGGCCGACCCGCGGCGGCGCGCTCGGAAATGGCACGAGCAAGACCGTTGCGCCGCAACCACTCCAGATCCGACACCGTGGACTTGCTGCCGGGGACGACCACCAAGTCCGCGTCGTCGAGCCGAGAGGGCTCGGTGACCCAGTGCACCGACACTCCCGGCTCGCACGCCAGCGCCTCGACATCGGTCGTGTTGGAGATTCTCGGCAAACGCACCGCCGCAACACGTAGCCACTGGGATCCGACGGGAGGACGTGGCCTGCCCACCGGAGCATCGGCAACTGTTCCGAGGGAATCCTCCGCGTCCATCCACAATCCGTCCGCGAACGGAACGACTCCGTACGTCGGCCGGCCGGTCAGGGCGCGCAACTGGTCGAGACCAGGTACCAACAGCGCCGGATCGCCTCGAAACTTGTTGATCACGAACCCGGCGACGAGCGCCTGATCTTCCGGAGACAACACGGCAACGGTGCCGAACAGGTGGGCGAGCACTCCCCCGCGGTCGATGTCGCCCACCACGATCACCGGCAGAGCAGCCGCAGTCGCCAGTCCCATATTGGCCAAATCTGTCGCGCGCAGATTGATCTCGGCGGGCGAACCCGCTCCCTCGCAGATCACCACGTCGAATTCCGCACGCAGAGAGGCCAACTCGTCGGCCACGACCGCCCGCAGAGCTGTCCGATGCTCGATGTAGTTGCTCGCACTCACCTGCGCCACCGCGCGCCCGCGCACCACCAACTGCGAGGTCCGGTCACTTCCGGGTTTGAGCAGCACCGGATTGAAGCGGACACTCGGCTCGAGGCCGCAGGCCGCCGCCTGCATCGCCTGCGCCCTCCCGATCTCACCGCCGTCGAGCGTGACCACAGAATTGTTGGACATGTTCTGCGCCTTGAACGGAGCCACCCGAACGCCCCGTCTCGCCAACATGCGACACAGACCGGCAACCAACACACTCTTACCCGCATCCGACGTCGTCCCCGCAACCAGCAGGGCACCTTTCAGACTCACGGCATTGTTTTTCTATTCACTCCGCAGGCTCCGCTCACGGCAGGGTCAGAATCTCGCTGCCCGTCTCGGTCACCACAAGGGTGTGCTCGAACTGCGCGGTCCACTTCTTGTCGTGCGTGACCACCGTCCAGCCGTCGTCCCACATCTCGGCGTTGATCGTGCCCAGGTTGATCATCGGCTCGATCGTGAAGGTCATTCCCGGCTCGATGACGGTGTCCACAGACGGCTGGTCGTAGTGCAGAACGACGAGACCGTTGTGGAAGGTGGTACCGATGCCGTGTCCGGTGAAATCCTCGACCACTCCGTACCCGAACCGATGCGCATACGACTCGATGACCCGGCCCACAACGTTGAGGGCGCGACCCGGCTTGACGGCCTTGATGGCCCTCATAGTGGCCTCGTCCGTGCGCTCGACGAGCAGGCGGGCTTCCTCGGAGACGTTGCCGGCCAGGAAGGTTGCGTTGGTATCGCCGTGAACACCGTCGATGAATGCGGTGACGTCGATGTTGACGATGTCGCCGTCCTGAATCACCGTCGAATCGGGAATGCCGTGACAGATGACCTCGTTGAGCGAGGTGCAGCAGGACTTGGGAAAACCCTTGTACCCCAAGGTGGACGGGTACGCGCCGTGATCGATCATGTACTCGTGAGCGATCCGGTCGAGCTCGTCGGTCGTTACTCCCGGTGCCACCGCCCTGCCCGCTTCCTGGAGAGCCCTGGCTGCGATCGTGGACGCCACCCGCATCTTCTCGATGACCTCGGGAGTCTGCACCCACGGTTCGCTGCCTTCGGCGACGGTCGACTTCCACGCGTACTCGGGCCGCTCGATCGAGGTGGGCACCGCAAGGACGGGCGATACGACGCCTGGTACGAGTGGCTGACGGGGCTTGCTCTCGGCGGTCACAGACATGGGTCCCAGAGTAGTCGGCCTCGTACCGGCACTCCGCTCAGCGCACGGATGCCCGGGCAATCGAATCATCGTTCCGACAGGCGGATATGATCTGGGTCACGTTCGCCGCTGATTGCCGACTCGAGGAAGGGAAGCACCGTGGTCCACTCGAATCTGCTCCGCCCTCGTGACGGCGACGCCCTGCGGGCAGAACTACGCCAGGTGGCGGCAACATCGGATGTGCCCGTCGTGTTCGGCGGCGAAGTCTCTTCGGAGACTCTGTATCTGAGCGAGTTCCAGGGCACCCGCACCCGCGGCCTCGACGGACTCGCCATCCCACCTCGGTCTGGTCTCGGTGGACGCGTCATGGAGCAACGCAGACCGGCAGCCGTGAGCGATTACGGATCGTCCATGTCGATCACCCATCACTTCGATCGACCGGTGCTGGGAGAAGGCCTCAAGTCGATCCTCGCGATGCCCGTGGTGGTGGCGGGAGTCGCTCGCATAGTGATGTATGCCGCGGTACGCGAGCGCGGTCCGCTGGGCGATCGCGTCGGCGACATCATGACGGCAGCCGCGCGACGCCTCGGGCAGGAGATCGCCGTTCGCGACGAGGTCGACCGCAGGGTTCGTCTACTGGCGACCACCCGTTCGATTCTCGATTCGGATCTCTCGCGGGCGGCCGAACTGCGCAGCGTTCACGAGGAGCTGGCCGATCTCGCTCGCTCCGTGGGTGATGAGAAGATCCGGCGCAGACTCGATCTGGTCACTGCCCGCATCGCAGCGACCCTCGGCCAGGGAGCGTCGTCCGCCGAGGTGCACCTGGACGGCACCGTACCGCAGTCGACACTGCTGTTGACGCCGCGTGAAATCGACGTCATCTCGCAGGTTGCGTTGGGCTGCACCAACATCGAGGTTGCGCAGCGCCTGTCGATCGGTGCCGAAACGGTCAAGTCGTACATGCGAAGCGTGATGCGAAAAACCGAGTCGCACACCCGATACGAAGCCGTGGTGGCGTGCCGTCGGCTGGGCATCGTGACGGCCTGATCCGCCGCACCCGCTCGTCGCTCAGTACCCCGGCGGCAGCTGCTCGAACATCTCCCGGGTCACCGCGACAGCGTTGTCCGAGCTGCCCCCGCGCACCACGAGCGTGGCAAACGCAATGTCGCCTCGATAGCCGACGAACCACGAGTGCGAGCCGCCGTCGACCTCGGCCTCACCGGTCTTTCCATAGACCTCACCCTGATCTGCGATGCGCTCGGCCGTACCGCTGGTGACCACCGATCGCATCATTCCACGTAGCCCGTCGACCATCGCCGGTTCGATCGGCGGGTGATCGCCGGTGATCACCGTGTCGCGTCCCACCAACAGGTTCGGCACCGGAGTCGAACCGTGGGCCACCGTCGCCGCAGCCAAGGCCATGCCGAAGGTAGAGACGACCACCTTGCCCTGACCGAAGCCGTCCTCGGTGCGTTGGACGAGCTCGTCCGCCGGGGGCACCGAACCCGAGTCGGTCGGCAGCCCGACGACGTCGTAATCCGGGCCGACGCCGAACTGAGATGCCGCGACGGTCAACGCGTTGGGCGACATCTCACTCGCCAGCTTCGCGAACGAGGTATTGCACGATCGAGTGAACGCGGTACTCATCGTCACGTCGCCGAGCGCGAACTCGTTGTAGTTGGGCACACTGCGCTCACCGATCTCGATGCGACCCGGACACGGAACGGTACTGCCCGGGGTCGCCAGTCCGCTCGAAATGGCCGCGCCGGCGGTGATGATCTTGAACGTCGATCCGGGCGGGTAGAGACCGGCGGACGCCACCGGTCCGTCCCGATCGGCGGCCGGGTTCTGCGCCACCGCGAGGATCGCACCCGTCGACGGTTGGATGACCACCGTCATCGCCTGTTCGGTACGCGCGTTCACCGCTCGCTGCGCCGCGACCTGAATATTGCGATCGAGACTGATCGAGAACGACGGAGCAGGCTGCGGCGGAGTGTCGGTCAGGACATCGACGTCGACGCCGTTGCGGTTGCTGGTCACCACACTCCAGCCCGCCTGACCGTCGACCTCGTCGATGACGGCCTTCTTGACCTGACCGACCAGATCCGGCGCGAATGTGGGATCGGTCGACACCAGATCCGACTCGTCGGACGCCGTGACACCGGGAATCTCGGTGAGCGCTGCCGAGATGGGCTGAAAGTCGCTCTCACGCAGCAGCGCCACCGGATATTCGCCGTCGACCGAGGTGGCCGACTCGACGATGGACTGGGCCGTGATCGACGCGTCGAACGGGGTCAACAAAGTCGACAACGCAGTCGCTGATGCCACCACATTGTTCGCATTCGCTGCGTCGAACTTGATTCGATGCACGACACCGGGCACCAACACGTCGGTCCCGGAACGCTCGTTGACGCGGGCCCTCGGGGCTGCCGTCGAGCGCAGCGACATGGTTTGGGTGTCGCCGAGCTTGGGATGGATGTCCGACGCCGTCCAGCGCACCACCCAGTCGCCCTCGCTGCGCCCCATGTTCAGCTGACCGTCGTAGGTCCACACCCGATCCTTCGGCAGCTGCCATGTGTACGTGTACCCGACCGTGGCGGTGTCTCCGTCGACCTTCACCGACGTCGTCTGGGCGTCCAGGGACTGGGCCTGCAGATTGGTCCACGCCTCGGTCAGTGCGGTGGTGGCGGCATCGGGCTTGTCGGTGTCCGCAGCGGCGGCTGCGATGTCATTGGACTCGAAGGCGGCAAGAAAAGCCTGGGCCGCGGGCTCCGGGCCGTCGGGCTTGGGGGTACACCCGGTGAGCAAGGCAGCAACCACGGCTCCGATCGCAAGCACCACGCCGACTCGATACCGCATCTCGGTTGCACAACGTGATCTCATTGCGCCCCATCGTAATAGGGCGCACCGCTTACCGTTGGCAGCGAAACGCGGTTCGCGACAAGCTAATCGAGCAATACCGTGGTGAAGGTTGCCACCTGAGTCAGGCCGATTTTCGCGTACGCCCGCCGGGCGACGTAGTTGAAGCTGTTGACGTACAGGCTGGCGGTGCGGCCCTGACGAACTACCGAGTCGACCACTGCCGCGGTACCGGACGCGCCGAGACCGTGTCCACGCCGGTCGGGGTGAACCCACACTCCCTGAATCTGGCCCACCGTCGCCGACTGCGATCCGATTTCGGCCTTGAACACCACTCGGCCGTCTTCGAATCGAGCCCAGGCCCGCTGCGCCGCAATGAGACTCGAGATCCGGCGTCTGTATCCACGGCCGCCGTCGTTCTGCCGGGGGTCGACTCCGACTTCCTCGATGAACATGGCCACGGCCGCAGTGAGATACACGTCCAGCTCGTCGGGTCGAACGAGACGGACCTGAGGATCAGGTGGCAAAGACGAACGCACCGACGTGGCCAGTAGTGGTTGCTCACCGCGGACCTCCCGGGCTGGGCCCCAGTCGGTCTCGAGCATCTCCCACAGTGGAAGTGTCAGTTCGGCCCGACCGACCAGCGAGGAACACAATCGGGGGCCGCGGCACGCGCGGTCTGCGAACGACCGGAGGTCGTCGCCCGATCCGAGCAGTGGGACGAGGTTCGCTCCGTAGAAGCACAAAGATTCGTCCGGGCCGCCCCTGCTCCACATCTCACCGTGAAACGACCTCGGATCCAGTCCGGATTCTTGTACCCTGGCCGCGACCATGCAGGTCGCGACCGGGTCGGCGTCGAGCACCCGCAGCACGTGTGCGGTGTCTCGATTACCGAGAGGCTTCGCACCGAGGAGCTTGAGCACCTACCGACCTCCTGACCCACCTACCGCGTACACATCGACCGAGCGTGCACCGAATCATTCCAGAGAACGTGTTCCCCCGGTGGCAGTGCGACAAACCGGATGATGACCGGTTCATCCTGCTCAGCTGACGGTCACCACCGGAGCGCCGCCGTCTGCAGACTCGTCCTTCTCGAATTCCTCGGCGATGCGCATTGCTTCCTCGATCAAGGTCTCCACTATCTGCGCCTCGGGCACCGTCTTGATGACCTTGCCCTTGACGAAGATCTGACCCTTGCCGTTGCCCGACGCCACGCCCAGATCAGCGTCGCGCGCCTCGCCCGGCCCGTTGACGACGCAGCCCATGACGGCGACGCGGAGCGGAATTTCCATCCCCTCCAGGCCCGCGGTGACCTCGTCGGCGAGGGTGTACACGTCGACCTGTGCCCGCCCACACGACGGGCAGGAGACGATCTCGAGCTTGCGGGGGCGGAGATTGAAGGACTGCAGAATCTGGTTGCCCACCTTGATCTCCTCCGCAGGCGGTGCCGACAAGGAGACGCGAATGGTGTCGCCGATCCCCTTGGACAGCAACGCGCCGAAGGCGACTGCGGACTTGATGGTCCCCTGAAACGCGGGCCCGGCCTCGGTGACGCCGAGGTGCAGCGGGTAGTCGCACTGCGCAGCGAGTTGCTCGTACGCGGCGACCATGATCACAGGGTCGTTGTGCTTGACCGAGATCTTGATGTCGCCGAAACCGTGTTCCTCGAACAGGCCTGCCTCCCACAGCGCGGATTCGACGAGCGCCTCCGGCGTGGCCTTGCCGTACTTCTTCATCAGGCGGGGGTCGAGCGATCCGGCATTCACGCCGATGCGGATCGGTATGTTTGCGTCTCCGGCAGCCTTGGCGACTTCCTTGACGCGACCGTCGAATTCCTTGATGTTCCCAGGATTGACGCGCACCGCGGCGCAGCCCGCATCGATCGCGGCGAAGATGTACTTGGGCTGGAAATGGATGTCGGCGATCACCGGAATCTGGCTCTTCCTGGCAATGATCGACAATGCATCCGCATCATCCTGTGTGGGGCATGCCACACGCACGATGTCGCAGCCCGACGCCGTCAGCTCAGCGATCTGCTGCAGCGTCGCGTTGATGTCGTGAGTTTTGGTGGTTGTCATCGACTGCACCGAAATAGGGCTGTCACTACCCACTCCCACCGAACCGACCTGGAGCTGCCTGGTCTTTCGACGTGGCGCGAGTACGGGCACCGGCGGTGCGGGCATTCCCAATCCGACTGACACGGACACAGTGGCCTTCTTTCCTAGCTACGACTGTCGAGTCTACTTAGAACAATTGAATCGGGTTGACAATGTCCGCCGTGAGCGTCAACAAGGAGAACCCGATGAAAACGACGATGACCACGTAAGTGACGGGCATCAGTTTCATGTAGTCCACCGGCGCACCGTCGGGCAGGCCTCGACGGTTGCGGAAGATGTTGCGAATGCGCTCGTAGATGGTCACGGCGATGTGTCCACCGTCCAACGGCAACAGCGGCACGATATTGAACGCACCGAGGAAGAAGTTCAGGGACGCAAGCAATCCGACGAACAGTGACCAGTTGTCGTTCTCGGCAGCCTGGCCGCCGATGACGCTCGCACCCACGACGCTCATCGGAGTGTCGAGTCCACGTTCGCCGCCGAAGATCGACTCCCACAACGCCTGCACCTTGGTGGGAAGCTGCACGAGCGCTTTGCCGGTCTGGACGAAGATGTCGCCGGTGAAGACGAACGTCTCGGGTACCGCCTCGAGCGGGTTGTACCGAATATTCGGCGGCGGACCGCCGGTGACACCGATCGCGCCCACGGTCGTCGAATTCTTCGCTTTGGTCTCAGGATCGACAACGTAGCGCTGAACCTGGAGTATCGGCACGCTGAGAGTCTGTGACGCACCGTCGCGTTGGACCGTCAACTCGACCGACCCGGTCGAGTCGCGAACAGCGAGAACGACGTCGGCCCATTCCTCTTTGGGCTCACCGTTCACAGCGGTGATGATGTCGCCCGTGAGCAGTCCAGCAGCAGCTGCCGGACCGTCTCCCGAGCAATCCGAGAGTTCACCGTCCTGCGTCTGTGTCGTGCTGACGCAGACGACGCCTTGAACCGTCGTCGTCGGAGTCACCCGGTCCGGTGTGCCCCAGCCCAGAACCAATGCGTATACCAGCACGATGCCGAGCACGAAGTTCATCGCGATGCCGCCGACCATGACGACGATGCGCTTCCACGTTTTCTGGCGGTACATCGCTCGCTCGACCTCGTCGGGTGCAAGCTCGTCGATCGCCGTCATTCCGGCGATGTCGCAGAATCCTCCGGCCGGGATCGCCTTGAGACCGTATTCGGTTTCACCGCGCCGGAAGGAGAAAATTTTGGGACCGAAACCGATGTAATACCGACGGACCTTCATGCCGAGCGCTTTCGCGGTCCACATGTGTCCTGCCTCGTGCAGCGCGATCGACACACCGATGCCGACGGCGAACAGCACGACGCCGAGTGCGAACACCATGTGAGTCAGAGGCCCTTCTGCTTCAGGAGCTCACGCGCATGTGCGCGAGCCCAGGAATCCGCCGCGAGAATATCGTCCACGGTAGTCGGCACCGCCGACCAGTCCGCATTACCGTCGTCGACTACCGCACGCACCGTCTGCACGATCTGCGGGAATTCGATGTGTCCGGCCAAGAATGCCTCGGCCGCGATCTCGTTGGACGCGTTGTACACCGCAGTCATGCAACCGCCCAGAATGCCCGCCTCGCGTGCGAGCTGTACGGCGGGAAACACTCGATCGTCCAGCGGCTCGAAGTCCCAGGAGAACGCCGATGTGAAGTCGAGTGCGCGCGCTACATCGGGCACACGATCGGGCCACCCGAGCGCCAGACCGATAGGCAACTTCATATCCGGCGGGCTGGCCTGGGCGATGGTGGAGCCATCGACGAACGTGACCATGGAATGCACGATGGATTGCCGGTGAACGGTCACGTCGATCTTGTCGTAGGGCACTCCGAAGAGCAGATGCGCCTCGATCAACTCGAGCCCCTTGTTCACCAGGGTGGCCGAGTTCAAGGTATTCATCGGGCCCATCGACCAGGTGGGATGCGCCGCGGCCTGCTTCGGGGTGACCGACTTCAGTTCGGTCTCGGTCCACCCTCGGAACGGTCCACCCGACGCAGTCAGGATCAACCGATCCACCTCGCCGCGGGTGCCGCTTCGTAGGCACTGTGCCAGCGCCGAGTGCTCCGAGTCCACCGGCACGATTTGCCCGGGGGCGGCAGCGGCCAGTACGAGCTCGCCGCCTGCCACCAGCGATTCCTTGTTGGCCAATGCAAGCCGGGCACCGGTTTTCAGCGCCGCGAGCGTCGGTTCGAGACCGAGCGAACCCACCAGCGCGTTGAGCACGACGTCCGCCGGAGTCGTCTCGACGAGCTCGGTGGCTGCCCGTGGCCCACTGAGTGTTCCGGGAAAATCGAGCGCGGCTGCGGCGTCCCGGTCGGCGACGGCGACACGTTGGACACCGGTGTCGGCGATCTGACGACGAAGCAGATCGATGTTTCCACCGCCCGCTGCGAGACCGACGACGACGAAGCGATCCGGGTCGGCTGCAATGACGTCGAGCGCTTGGGTTCCGATCGAACCGGTACTCCCCAACAAGAGCACGCGGATCGGCTCGGGGCGATCCGAGGTGATCGTTCCACTATGGTCTGGCACCGGTCCATTGTTGCCTACCGAGCCTGAGAAACCCCTATGCGCTCCGCCGATGCTGGCAGGGTGGAAGGCATGGACGTCTCGAAGTACAGCGCAGCATCGTTCAACTACACCGATGTGGGGGCGACGAAAGGACCCTTCCCGGCGGGCTACCACCACGTCGAGAGGTCGCAGGTCATCGGGTCCGGGCTCGAGGACTTCGTTGCCGCAGCGGATGCCCTGATGCGGTGGGACATGCACCGGGGTGCAGGCCTGAAGATCCATTCGAGCGGGGATTCCGCCGTTCCCGACGCGGTGGTCGTTTTCACCCTCGGGCCCGTCCGAATCCCGTGCCGGGTCGTCTACGTCATCGACGAAGCCAACCGACAGGGCTTCGCCTACGGCACACTCGATGGCCATCCCGAGTCCGGGGAAGAGTTGTTCCACGTCGACTACTCCCCCGCGGATGGAACCGTCAGCGCGCACATCACCGCGTTTTCGAGACCCGGCCGCTGGTACACCAGGCTCGGCGGCCCGGTGGGAAGGCGTGTCCAGGCACTGTTCACCGACCGGTATCTCGCTGCGCTGGCAAAGGCCTGCCGGCCGCCGCGCTGAGTCAGGCGGAGGGCGGGTGTACGGCGCGCCAGTGCTCGGCGATGTCGATTCGCTTGGCGACCCATACTTTCTCGTGCGATTGCACGTGATCGAGAAAGCGTTCGAGGGCCGCGATGCGAGCAGGCCTGCCGACCAGTCGACAGTGCAATCCGACCGAAAGCATCTTGGGGCTGCCGTGCTCGCCTTCGGCGTAGAGCACGTCGAACGCGTCCCGTAGATGTGCGAAGAACTCGTCTCCGGTCGAAAAGCCACCCGGCGAGGCGAATCGCATATCGTTGGTATCGAGGGCGTACGGCACCACCAGGTGATGGACCGTCCCACTACCCGTGGACACCTTCTCCCAGTAGGGCAGGTCATCGGCGTAGGAATCGGAGTCGTAGACGAATCCACCGTGTTCGACGACGAGTGATCGGGTGTTCGGTGAATCGCGGCCGGTGTACCACCCCAACGGGGCCGAGCCGGTCAGCTCCGTCAGGATCGCCACCGCCTCGGCCATGTGCTCACGCTCGACGTTCTCGTCGATCTGTTGGTAGGAAAGCCATCGCAGCCCGTGGCACGCGATCTCGTGGCCCAGCTCTGCCAGTGCGGCAACGACCTCCGGATTCCGCTGCATGGCTTTCGCGACGGCGAACACCGTCAGCGGTAGATCTCGTTTCTCGAATGCCCGCAGTACTCGCCACACACCAGCCCTGGATCCGTACTCGTACAGGGACTCCATACTCATGTGGCGGTTCGGAAAAGCTTGTGCACCAATCATTTCCGACAGGAACGTCTCGGACTTGGTGTCGCCGTCGAGCACATTGTTCTCCGCGCCCTCCTCGTAGTTGAGGACGAACTGGACGGCGATGTTCGCCTCTCCCGGCCATTGGGCGTCCGGTGGTGTTCGGCCGTACCCGACCATGTCACGGGGGTAGCTCAGCGGGAACTGGGTCAGCGGGTGAGGAAGGCGCTCGGACGTCACCGAGGCAGTCTCTCACCGAAGTCGATACTCCTGCCGGGTGAGCACAACCCTGATGGCTACGACGGGCGGTCGTATGCCAATATTGTCCCAACGCGGCAGCCTCGACGCCTCGTGCGCACGTCAACGTGAATCATCACCCGAGAGGACCGACCGGTGGCAAACAACGAACTGGAAACCGCTTCGTACGACCAGGTCGTCGATACCCGTCACGAGGTTCCGGACGTGCCGTCCGCCGAGTGGGGGTGGAGTGGCGAATCGAACCGCGCGATGCGCGTGGCCGCCATTGTCGTCGCCGCGTTCCTGCTCTTCATGATCATCGGCAACCACACCGGCAAGGTCGAGGATCTGTGGCTGATCGGTTTTGCCGTCACACTGGTCGGGCTGGTCGTGCGTGACGTGATCGTTCGCCGCAAGCCCCGCTAGCGGCCGGTCAGTTCTCGGCTGCGAGCTGACCGCACGCCGCGGCGATCTCCTGGCCACGGGTGTCGCGCACCGTGCACGAGACGCCCTGCGCAATCACTCGTCTGACGAATTCTCGCTCCACCGGCTTCGGGCTGGCATCCCACTCGCTGCCCGGAGTCGGATTGAGTGGGATCAGATTCACGTGGACTCGTGATCCGAGCGCCTTGTGCAACTTCTTGCCCAACATGTCTGCTCGCCACGGCTGATCGTTGACGTCCCTGATCATCGCGTACTCGATCGAGACGCGTCGACCGGTCTGATCGGCGTAGTACCGAGCCGCGGAGAGAACCTCCGCCACCGACCACCGGTTGTTGACCGGAACCAACGTGTCGCGGAGCTCATCGTCTGGCGTGTGCAACGACACTGCCAACGTGACGGACAATCCCTCGTCGGCCAACTTGCGAATGGCCGGAGCCAGACCGACCGTCGACACGGTGACCGAACGTTGTGAGAGTCCCAGACCGTCGGGTGCGGGTGAGACGATCTTGCGCACCGCCGCGACGACGCGTTTGTAATTGGCCAGTGGCTCGCCCATCCCCATGAACACCACGTTCGACAAGCGGCCTTCCCCGCCGTGGACCACCCCGTCACGCAGATCGGCGGCAGCCGAACGGACCTGGTCGACGATCTCGGCCGTCGACAGGTTCCTCGTCAGACCGGCCTGGCCGGTCGCACAGAAGGGACAGGCCATTCCGCACCCGGCCTGACTGGAGATACACAGAGTCGCCCGATCCGGGTACCGCATCAGAACGCTCTCGAGCAAAGTCCCGTCGTTCGCCTTCCACAGGGTCTTTCGAGTGTCACCGTCGTCACATGCCAGGTGCTTGATCGGCGTCAACAACGTGGGGAAGAGATCGGCACCGACCTTCTCGCGCGCCTCGGCCGGAAGGTCGGTCATCTTGGTGGTGTCCGCTTCGAGTCGCGCGTAGTAGTGGCGCGCCAGCTGATCCGCCCGGAACGCAGGCAGGCCCAGCGCCTTCACCGCCTCACGGAGACCCTCTTTGTCCAGGTCGGCGAGGTGACGCGACGGCATACCGCGACGCGGTGCAGTGAAAACCAAGGGGAGATTGGGCCGCTTCTGCTCGGTCGACGTGTTCGTTGCCTCGGCGGAGTCACTCATACTCCACCCCCCATCTTTCGCTGACGCTGCATGCTTCCATTGTCCACCTGATTGCCTCGCAGTCCTATTCGCGCCTGTTTCCGACCGGCACCCGGCGGGTATCGGCGTCGTGGTCGGATGCGCGTGCATTCGACCTCCACGTGCGGAAGGATCATCGACATGGCCACCAGAGCTGAAGACAGTCACGAGACATCGCTCGACAAGTCGAGCGCGGGGCTGCCCGGCGCCCACAGTGCCTCGGGCGACCTCGCCCCGATCACCACTCCGGATTCGGACGGTCATTCGGCGCCCGATCCGGACTTCGTTCCCGAGCGTCAGGCCGCCGGTTCGACGGATATCGCCCACACTCGTACCGCTGCCCTATGGACCGGCCTCGTGGTGGGAGCCGTGGTTCTCGTCATTCTCCTCGTGTTCATCGTGCAGAACCTCGACTCGGTCACCGTGCAGATCTTCGCTTGGCAGCTCGATCTGCCGCTCGGTATCAGCATGTTGCTGGCCGCGATCGCGGGTGCCCTGGTGATGGCCATGGTGGGAGGGGCTCGAATCCTTCAGGTGCGGCGCTCCGCGAAAAAGAAGTAACGCGGCTCGTGAACACTATGTACAGAAGCTGGCGCTGACTCACTGAATCGATCAGGCTGTGGGTGCCCCACTTCACTCGAGGAGCATGACGTGACAACTTTCATGGAGACACCAGTGGCATCCGGCGTTGCCCCCGACCGCGCGCGCTCCTGGCTGCTGGTGCCCGCAACCAAGCCCGACACCTTCAGCGATGCCGTGGCGTCGGGAGTCGATGCCGTCATCCTCGACATCGAGGACGCCGTTGCCCCGGCCAAGAAGCCCGCTGCACGCGAGGCTGTCGTTCGGTGGCTGGGCCAGGGCAATTCCGCATGGGTGCGCATCAACGATGCCACGACCCCGTACTGGGCCGATGACCTCGCTGCGTTGTCCGGCCTCCCCGGTCTGGTCGGCGTCATGCTCGCCAAGACCGAAAGCGGTGGGCAGGTCGAGGCGACCGCGGCCCGCCTGACACCCGGTACGCCGATTCTGGCGTTGGTGGAGTCGGCCATGGGTCTCGAAGCCGCGACTGAAATCGCCCGCGCAGATTCGACTTTCCGTCTCGCTTTCGGCAGCGGCGACTTTCGACGCGACACCGGTATGAGCGACGATCCACTGGCCATGGCCTACCCACGCTCGCGTCTGGTCGTCTCCTCCCGCGTAGCACGACTACCCGGACCCATCGACGGTCCGACGTTGACCGCGAACGACAGCATCCTCGGACGCGATGCAGCCGTGACGCTGTCGATGGGCATGGCAGGCAAACTCTGCATGCACACCGATCAGGTGGCCATCGTCAACCGCGAATTGGCGCCCTCACCCACGGACGTGTCCTGGGCCCGCGATGTAATCGATGCTCTCGGTGCCGACGGTGCCCACGTCAAAGACGGTAGCGACTTGCCTCGGCTGGCGAAGGCGCTCAAGATCAGCGAACTCGCCCAGGTTTTCGGAATCTCCTCGTCCTGATCACTCGGCGCTGAGGTGCGCCGGCCCACCTCAGCGCAACTCGACTCCCCTCGGTTTGTACCGAACGTGGATGCGATAACGCACATCCAGGGTTCGTCCGTCTACCTCCCGTGCCGCGACACGCGCCACTCGCGGTGAGAACTCGATTCCCAACACCTCGCGCAAGATCCGACGGTCGGGAAACGTCCATCTGGTGCCGACGCGGAGCAACTCGAACCCCTGCGCTTCGAAGAATGCCTCGACGGCCGCCGGATCGTACTGCGGAAGATCCGCACGCATCCAGTCACCGTACGGAGACGCCGTCGCGTCGAGGTCGACGACGACCAGCGCGCCGCCGGGCCGGAGGACTCGCATCGCCTCGCGGATACCCGGACCGCAGCCGGGGCCGAAAAAGTACGCCGTGCGGGCATGAACGAGATCGACACTCCCGTCGGCGACGGGTAGCGACTCTGCTCGAGCGGCCTTCACCTCCACGTTCGAGAGGCCGGCAACCCGCGATCTCGCCGCGGCCGCAAGCGGTTCGTGCGGCTCGACGCCCAGCACACTTTCGGCATTGGCGGCAAAGATCGGAAGGTGAAATCCGCTTCCGCAGCCGACATCGACGACTGTCTTGGAAGCCCAGTCCGCGACCGACCTGATTGCCTCGAACACGGCACCGTCGACATCTTGAGCGCGGTTCTCTGCCTCGTACAGATGTGGCCAGTGCCAGATGTTGGGACTGGGGATCACCCCGCCGCGATAACTGCGCATCGTCCGACGGAGTCGTTTCAGAGCAACACGGTGAAGACGAGCCACGCAACGAACGCCGAGGGCAGCAGCGAGTCGAGTCTGTCCATGATGCCGCCGTGCCCGGGGAGCAACGAGCCCATGTCCTTGATTCGCAGGTCACGCTTGACCTGCGATTCTATGAGGTCGCCCAGGGTGCCCGTGACGACCAGCACGACCCCCAGCAACACACCGATCATCGAGTTCGCCTCGAGGATCAGGGTCACCGTCAGCAGGCAACCGATGACACAGAAGATGAGCGACCCGACGAGCCCCTCCCAGGACTTCTTCGGGCTGATCGCCGGTGCCATCGGGTGTTTCCCGAACAACACGCCGGCGATGTAACCGCCGACATCCGAACACACGACGCCGATGACGAACACCAGGATGCGGCCGGCACCGTTGTCCTGCAGAACCATCAGAACGGCGAACGAGGCCAGGAGCGGCAGCCAACACGCCACCAGAACGGTGACGGAGAGCTCTTCGAGATAGTTCTTGGGTGCAGTACCGAAGCCTTGCCGGAGCAACAGCCACACCATGCACACCACCACGGTGCCCACAGCGGCACTGAGTACTCCCACGGCACCGAATGGCCAGCCCAGCCAGATCATGGCCTGACCGCCGAGAATCAGCGGGATGCGAGGAACCAGCACACCGCCCTCACGGAGCCGCTTGGACACCTCGTATGTCGCAACGGCCAACGCAACCGCGACGACACCGATCCACACCAGCGGGACGAATACGAGCACGAGAATCAACCCGATACCCAAACTGCCGCCGACGCCGATCGCGGCAGGCAGATTACGGCCGGCTTTCCCGGCGGACTTCGCGGCAGCGACCCCGGACGAGGCAGCGGGCGTACCGCTGCCCTCCTGCCGATCCGGTCCCACCACTGTCGTCAACTCCTCGCGATTCATCGTCTGCCGTCGTGAAAGCCACTCCTCTCGGAGGTCAGACCTCCATCAACTCGCCCTCTTTGCGCTTGACGAGATCGTCCACCGACGCCGTGTACTTGGCGGTTGTCTTGTCCAGCTCGTTTTCCGCGCGTACGACGTCGTCCTCCCCCGCTTCGCCGTCTTTCTGGATCCGCTTGAGCTCCTCCATCGTCTTGCGGCGCACGTTGCGAATGGAGACCTTCGCGTCCTCGCCCTTGCCCTTCGCCTGCTTCACGAATTCGCGGCGTCGTTCCTCGGTCAACTGCGGCACACCGATTCGGATCAGGTTGCCGTCGTTCGTGGGGTTCACCCCGAGGTCCGAGTTGCGGATCGCGGTTTCGATCGGCCCCAGCTGGTTCGACTCGTACGGCTTGATCACCACCAGCCGCGCCTCAGGCACACTGATGCTGGCCAGCTGGGTGATCGGCGTAAGCGCTCCGTAGTACTCGATGACGATGCGGGAGAACATGCCCGGGTTGGCGCGCCCGGTGCGGATCGAGGACAGATCGTCACGTGCAACCGATACGGCCTTTTCCATCTTCTCTTCGGCGTCGAAGAGAGCTTCGTCAATCACGATCTGTCCTCCATCGTCTTCGTTCTCGATTCGCCCGCGGCCTTGTCGGTGACGTTCACGACGTGACCAGCGTGCCGATCTTCTCGCCCGCCACTGCGCGAGCAATGTTTCCTTGAACCAACAAATTGAACACCAACATCGGCATCTGATTGTCCATGCAGAGGCTGAAAGCCGTCGCGTCGGCGACTTTGAGTCCCTGCTCGATCGCCTCTCGGTGGGTGATCGTGTCGAACATCGTGGCGTCGGGGTCCAGACGCGGATCGGCCGAGTAAACACCGTCGACGCCCTTTGCCATCAGCAGCACCTCGGCTCCGATTTCGAGAGCGCGCTGCGCGGCCGTGGTGTCGGTGGAGAAGTACGGCATCCCCATCCCGGCACCGAAGATCACGACGCGGCCCTTCTCCAAGTGCCTGCGCGCGCGTAACGGTAGGTACGGCTCCGCGACCTGGCCCATCGTGATTGCCGTCTGCACTCTGGTGGCGACCCCCTGCTTTTCCAGGAAATCTTGCAGCGCAAGGCAATTCATGACCGTGCCGAGCATGCCCATGTAGTCCGAGCGAGATCGATCCATTCCGCGCTGCTGCAGTTCTGCACCACGGAAGAAGTTCCCGCCACCGATCACCACCGCGACCTGAACTCCGGTAGCCACCACTTCGGCGATCTGCTCGGCAACGTTGTTCACGACATCCGGGTCGAGCCCCACTTGGCCGCCACCGAACATCTCCCCACCCAGTTTGAGCATCACACGTCGGAACCCGGGACGGTCAGGGGCCGGATCGGTCATAGCTCTCCTCGGTACTCGTCGAACACTACGGTTTACTCACCGATCATCCTGCCCTATCGGCACCCGATCGGTGGACACGGCTCCGACCTGCCTCGCGCACGAACGATGCCGCCCACTCGATGGAATCGAATGAACGGCATCGCCTCGACCGACAGGTGCGCAGACTAGCTGGCTCCGACCTCGAATCGAGAGAAGCGGGTGATGGTCACGCCGGCCTCGTCGAGAATGGCCTTCACGGTCTTGTTGCCGTCCTGAACCGACTTCTGCTCGGTGAGAACGACGTCCTTGAAGAATCCGTTGACGCGACCTTCGACGATCTTCGGCAGAGCCTGCTCCGGCTTGCCTTCTTCACGAGCGGTCTCTTCGGCGATCCGACGCTCGGCCGCCACCAGATCCTCGGGGACCTCGTCGCGGCTGACGTACTTGGCCTTGAGCGCGGCGATCTGCATGGCCGCAGCACGCGCGGCATCGCCTGCGGCGTCGCCGTCACCGGTGTATTCGACCAGTACGCCGACGGCAGGCGGCAGGTCCGCGCTGCGCTTGTGCAGGTACGTCGCGGTGTTGCCGTCGTAGGACACGACGCGGCGAATTTCGAGCTTCTCGCCGATCTTGGCCGACAACTCGTTCAGAGCCGTTTCGACAGTCTTGCCGTTCAGATCGAGCGCCTTGAGAGCATCGACGTCGGCCGGCTTGCCAGCTGCCGCCGTCGCCGCAACGGACGCGGCGAACGTCTGGAACTCGTCGTTCTTGGCCACGAAGTCGGTCTCGGAGTTGATCTCGACGAGCACTCCACCCTCGGCGACGACGAGGCCTTCGGCGGTGTTGCGCTCGGCGCGCTTGCCGACGTCCTTGGCACCCTTGATGCGCAGGTACTCGACGGCCTTGTCGTAGTCGCCGTCGTTCTCGGCGAGCGCGTTCTTGCAGTCCATCATTCCGGAGCCGGTGAGCTCACGGAGCCGCTTGACGTCGGCGGCAGTGTAGTTCGCCATCGTGGGCGAGCCTCCTCAAAGTCTGGGTACGGGCGTTGACGAAAAATGCTGTTCTCAGGGCATGATCGACGGGCTCACTTCACAGCGAACGCAACGACCACCCTGACATACCGAAGCGGCCCCGGCCCACCCCTGAGGGTGAACCGGGACCGAATTCGATCAAGCCTGAGCGGCCGGTGCTTCCTCTGCTGCCGGAGCCTCTGCAGCGGGAGCGTCGGTTGCCGGAGCTTCCTCTGCTGCCGCAGCTTCGGTTGCCGGAGCTTCTGCTGCCGGTGATGCCTGCTGGAGCTGCTCGAGCTCCCATTCTGCGAGGGGCTCGCCTGCGCCGACCTCGGGCTTGGCGTCGGATGCAGTGTTCTGACCTGCTCGCGCCTGCACGCCCTCGGCGACTGCGGATGCGACGACCTTGGTCAGCAGCGCAGCGGAACGGATCGCGTCGTCGTTGCCCGGGATCGGGTAGTCGACCACGTCGGGATCGCAGTTGGTATCGAGGATCGCGATGACCGGGATGTTCAACTTACGAGCCTCGGCGACCGCAAGATGCTCCTTGTTGGTGTCGACGATCCAGATGGCCGACGGAACCTTGGCCATGTCCCGGATACCACCGAGCGTGCGATCCAGCTTGGTCATCTCACGCGTGAGCATGAGGATTTCCTTCTTGGTGCGTCCCTCGAAGCCACCGGTCTGCTCCATCGCCTCGAGCTCCTTGAGGCGGACCAGACGCTTGTGGACGGTCTGGAAGTTGGTGAGCATGCCACCGAGCCAGCGCTGGTTCACGTAGGGCATGCCCACGCGAGTCGCCTCAGCGGCAATGGACTCCTGCGCCTGCTTCTTGGTGCCGACGAACAGAACCGTGCCACCGTGGGCAACGGTCTCTTTGACGAACTCGTAGGCCCTGTCGATGAAGGTCAGAGTCTGCTGCAAGTCGATGATGTAGATGCCGTTGCGGTCGGTGAAGATGAATCGCTTCATCTTCGGGTTCCAGCGACGGGTCTGGTGTCCGAAGTGTGTGCCGCTGTCGAGCAGCTGCTTCATTGTTACTACAGCCATGGCTGAAGAACTCTCTTTCGATGGTGCGGTTGACGCAGAGTGTCGGTGACCTCTGCCCTGGCGGCCGCTGGAGTTGCCGGACCTGCGAACCACAAGGATTCCCAGGACCGCCGACAACCGGTTATCGCATCATCAGTTCTGCCTTGACAGTCGATGCGATGAAAGCGGACGCGCGAAGTCGACCCGTGCACGCACAGGCCGCATCGACGAGTGTAGACCTGCCGCGCCCCCCGTCATAACCAGGCCCGACTGTCAAGAGATTCCGCTACCTGTGGACAAACAAGTCCGTCGTCCACAATCGACGTTCGCTTTCGTTTCGGTGCTCGGATTCGGGAGATGGTCGACGGGTGAACATTCGTCTCGCACTTCGGGCATCGTCGATCGGCGTCGTGGTCGGCCTCTCGCTCTCGACGGCGGTGGCATCGGCCGCTCCGAGCGACTTCACCTGGCCGTTGCAACCGAAGCCTCGCATCGTCACCCCGTTCGACCGTCCTGACCAGAATTGGCTTCCCGGACACCGCGGTGTCGACCTCGCCGCCGACGAGGGCCGATCGGTACTGGCGGTGGCCGACGGCACGGTGGTGTTCGCCGGTTCGGTCGCGGGAAAGCCCGTCGTATCGGTGGACCATCCGGGAGGACTGCGATCGACGTACGAGCCGGTGACGGCCTCGGTTGCAGCAGGAACCCGGGTCCGACGCGGAACGGTGCTGGGTTCGTTGGCGTCCGGACACGAGGGCTGCTCGTCCACATGTCTGCACTGGGGCATCAGGCGGGGCCGCGAATACCTCGATCCGACCGCTCTGGTGCGCACCCGTCCGATCAGATTGAAACCAGTGGACGGACCGAGCCGGTGACAGTCAGCGCGCGGGGCCGGAGTGTCTGCCGGACGCTGCAGGAAAATCGTCCGCGACCATGGCGGCGAGCTCGACGAATGCGCTTCTGGTCTGGGGGCGCAACATGTCGAGATCTACCACGGCACCCTCGGCAAGATGCTCGTCGAACGGGACCACGAGGACGGCACGACAGCGCTCGAGGAAATGCTGCTGCAGCAGGTTCATGTCCACTGCCGACGAGCCAGGACGAACCGAGCTGATCACTACTACCGTTCGCTCGACCAGGTGTCCGTACCCGTGCAGCTCGAGCCAGTCCAATGTCGCCGCGGCACTGCGAGCACCGTCGACCGCCGGAGAGCTCACCATTACGAGCGCGTTCGCCAGTTGCAGAACGCCGTTCATCGCCGAGTGCATGATGCCGGTTCCGCAATCGGTCAGGATCAGGTTGTAGTACACCTGCAGCATGTCGATGACGGCACGGTAATCCTCTTCGCCGAACATCTCGGAGGCTGCTGGATCACGCTCTCCGGCAAGCACTTCCAAGCGACTCGGTGCCTGCGAGGTGTGCTCGCGAATGTCCGAGTAGCGCCGAATACTCGGTGCGGCTGCCAACAGGTCGCGGACGGTCGACGACGTCTGCCGCGGAACCCGCTCTCCGAGGGTGCCGAAATCGGGATTCGCGTCCACGGCGATGACGCAATCTCCCCGCAACGACGCGAACGTCGAGCCGAGGCCGAGAGTGGTCGTCGTCTTGCCGACCCCACCCTTGAGGGAGAGGAACGCGATCCGGTAGTCACCGAGCACCGGCTGGCGGATGCGCTCGACCTGATTTCGGTACCGCTCCTCCGCCGTCGACTCACCCGGATTGATGACACCACCGGTCAGCCGGTGAACGCCTCGACGCCATCCGGAGTTCGACGCACGCTTGGGACGCTTGAGCAGCGAATCCGCGCCCAGATCCTGACTGTTGGGCCGATACGGGTTCGGGGCACCCGCCCACGGTTGCGGCGACCAGCCTCCAGAAGGTGCCGGGAACTCCTCGGGTCGCGACTGTGCGGGCAAGTGTCGGTCGGGCTCTGCGGCCACCGGTCCCGGCTCGAGCGGCACGGGTGGGTTGTACCGCGGCGGAACGGTCCGTCGGTCGATCGAGTCCGGCGTCTGCCAGGGTGGCGGCTGCCGAGGTGTCGAACGCGATCGAGGAATCGGCTCTGGCGATGACGGCCGAGAACCGTTCTCCGGTGCTGTGCCGCTTCGGCCGCCGGGCTCCTGCCCCTCCGCCGCGACGTCCTGACGGCCATGCATCGACCACGGCTCCGAAGTACCTTGCGGTCGGTCGCGGTCCACGGTCCCCCGTATTCGGTCTGGTTGGTCGGTGATGACGCTACCAAACGTAACGCCGCCGACGCTCGACTCACGCTCGGGGGTGAGCCTGATCGTGCACGGCACGCAACCGTTCGACCGATACGTGTGTGTAGATCTGTGTGGTCGCGAGGGAGGCATGCCCGAGCAACTCCTGCACCACCCTGAGATCGGCACCGCCTTCGAGGAGATGGGTCGCTGCGGTGTGCCGCAAGCCGTGTGGACCGAGGCTGGGGCCACCGGGAACGGTATCGAGCACCGCATGAACTGCTGTTCTGGCCTGTCGTTGGTCGAGCCGCCCACCTCGCCTACCCAGCAACAGCGCCGCCCCGGATCGCTCGTCGACCAACTCCGGCCTGCCGCTGACGAGCCAGTTCTCCAGAGCGTGTGCTGCCGGCACACCGTACGGCGCAGAACGTTCCTTGTTTCCTTTACCCAGAACGCGAATCAGGCGGCGATCGGTGTCGACGTCGTCGATGTCCAGTCCGCACAGTTCACCGACGCGGACCCCGGTTGCGTACAGGAGCTCGACGATGAGCCGGTCTCGCAGCGCAATCGGATCGAGCTCGGCAGCACCCGATTCGGCAGCGGCCAGTGCCTCGGCCGCCTGATTGTGGCGCAGTACACCGGGCAGAGTCCGGTGACTCGATGGTGCTGCCAGCCGTTCTGCAGGCCCGATCTTCACCGCTCCCACCCGCTCGAGCCACTTGCCGAAGGTCCGCGCGGACGAGGTTCGCCTGGCCATCGAGGTTCTGGCCGCGCCGGCCGCCGAATACTTCGCCAACCAGGAGCGCACAGCGTTGAGGTCGAGATCTGCGATGGTCGCATCGGGGTTGGAGTCCGCGAGATGCGCGAGGAGCGATCGAGCATCCGCGACGTAGGCGCGGATGGTGTGCTCGGAGCGCTCTCGACCGAGTCGAAGGTGTTCGGCGAACTCCTCGATGTGGATGCCGAGGTGGGGCGGCAGCGAATCGGTCATCGGCTCAGCTTGAGCGCTCCCACGCTCCGCGACAACCGGACACGCCGACCGTCACGAGCCGTCGCCCGTTCAGGCGTCGACCCCGGCTTCGGCCTGTGCGAGCTCGCGCTTCCACACTCGGAAGTTCTCCTCGGTCCGCCCCCGACGCCAGTAACCCGAGATCGATGCCCACTCGGCACCGACACCACGCTCCTTGCGAATGTAGGGCCGGATGTTGTGCATCACGGCCTGCGCCTCACCGTGCACGAAAACTTGCGCCTGGCCGGGCAGCCATTCCGTGTCCTTGACTGCGGCGATCAAGGGAGCGTTGTCGCCGGCTCGATCGTCGCCGACTTCGTTCGAGGATGCCCCGCGGTGAACCCAGGTGACATCGACGACGGCGAGCGTTTCCATGTAGATCTCGTCGTGGCGGTCGGCAACTTCGATGAACACTTTGGCGATGGCGTCCTCCGGCAACGCCTCCACAGCGGCCGAGATAGCGGGAATCGCCGATTCGTCGCCTGCGAACAGATGCCAGTCCGCATCGGGTCGAGGGGCGTACCCACCGGACGGGCCGAAGAACGACATCTCGTCCCCCGGCTTCGCCCGGGTAGCCCACGGCCCGGCAACTCCTTCGTCGCCGTGCACCACGAAGTCGATCGCGATCTCGCGCGCACTGGTGTCGACGGATCGAACGGTATAGGTGCGCATGATCGGGTCGTCGTCGGTTCCGAAGAACAGCTTGACGTAGGCGTCGGTCTCGTCGATCGCGTCGAAGTCCTCGAAATTGTCTCCGCCGAGATGAACCCTGTACATGTGCGGGGTGAGCGCCTCGGTGCGCAGGACGGACAGGGTGGTTTTCTTGCGTGGCACTTCGGACCCCTCTTCGAGCGAACGACGCCGATGCGTGCTGCACCGACTAAGCATTACCTAACACCCTACCTTCGGGGCTCGGCAAAGGTGGTGTTCATCCCCGCACCACGCGGAACCATCCTGTCTCGTCGCTGGCAACGAAACCGTCCATTTCCAGCACTGGCAGTGCAGCGCGCACCTTGCCGATCGGCACACCGGACTGTTCGGACAACTCGCGGCTCGACAGCGACCCGGTTGCCGGCAACGCGTCGTAGATCAGCAATCCGGTCTCCGAGAGCGCATCCGTCTCGCGAAAGAGGTCAGGCCGCCACTCCTCGGGCGATCCAAGGGCACCGGCCTCGGCAACGACATCGTGCGAGCTCGACACCAGCACAGCCTCCCCGTCGCGAATCATGCGATGGCACCCCTTGGATGTGGGTGATGTGACAGGGCCGGGAACCGCGAGTACCGGGCGACCCAGTTTCGTCGCCCATGCCGCGGTGTTACGAGCCCCGCTGCGCCACCCGGCCTCGACCACCACCACCGCCGAACCGAGTGCCGCAACGAGTCTGTTGCGAGCGAGGAAGCGATGTTTGGCAGGGGTGGTGCCCGGTGCGTATTCGCTCAGGACCAGTCCGTGATCGGCTATCTGTCGCAGCAATCGCGAGTGCCCCGCCGGATACGCACGGTCGACCCCACAGGCGAGCACCGCTATCGTCGTTCCCTCTACTCCGAGAGCCGCCCGATGCGCCGCGGCGTCGATCCCGAAGGCCGCTCCGGAAATGATGGTCCAGCCGTCGAGTGCCAAGTCTGCCGAAATTTCTGCGGTCACGTGATCCCCGTACGGGCTCGATGCACGGGTCCCGACGATCGACACCGATCGTTCGGTAGCAGTTGCGACGGGCCGATTTCCGAGCGCCCACAACGCAATCGGGGGACAGGTGTCCACACCGCCGTTCAGACCCGAACCGTCGAAGCCGAGGAATCTCCACGCCGGCCACTCGTCGTCGTCGGGAGTGATCAGCCGTCCACCGAGCGCGGCGATATGATCGAGATCTGCTGCAGCGGTGTCGATGTGGGACCGCACCTCGAGACGCTCGCCCAATCGGCCTGCCCGCACCGCCGCGGCGGCCGCTTCCGGGCCGTGCGCAGCGGCATGGTCGACGACGAGTCGATGCGGGCCTTGCGCCGCTCGAGACAGATATGCCCACGCGAGTCGGCGTGCATCGTGGGTCATGCCACTCCCCTGTCGCGGAAATCCAGTGCTGCTCCGACCTCGTCGGCACCGGGAACCGTGCCACCTGCGAGGTCGCTCAACGTCCACGCCACCCGTATTGCCCTGTCTGCTCCCCGCGCAGTCAAAGATCCGTTCCGCAACGCACGTTCCACCGGCGCGAGCGTCGAGCGCGCCAGCCGAAATCGTTGCCGCAGAGCTGGTCCCGGGACTTCTGCATTTGTTCTCCAGCCGAAATCCTGCCACCGCTGCGCGGCCGCGTCCCTGGCTCCGGTCACGCGTGCGCGGATCTCACTCGTTCCCTCCCCCACTTCGTCGACCAGCGCTCCCGTAGCGACGCCCATCATCTGTATGCGGAGATCGACACGGTCCAGCAACGGCCCCGAGAGCTTTCCGAGATATTTGCGCCGAGCAGTGGGCGCACAAACGCAATCGACCTGTCGCGCAGGTGCACACGGGCACGGATTCGCCGCCAGAACCAACTGGAACCGAGCTGGATATCTGGCCACACCGTCTCGACGTGCAATACGAATCTCGCCGTCCTCCAGAGGAGTCCGCAGAGCCTCCAGTACGCGAACGCTCATCTCGGCGCACTCGTCCAGAAACAGGACGCCTCGATGCGCGCGACTGACCGCTCCTGGTTTGGCCATTCCCGTTCCACCACCCACCAAGGCGCTCACCGACGTCGAATGATGAGGTGCGATGAACGGCGGCGATGTGATGAGCGGACGCGCAGTGGTCAACAGCCCGGCCACCGAATGGATGGCTGTCACCTCGAGCGCCTCGGACTCGGTCAGCGGTGGCAGAATTCCCGGAAGACGCTGCGCCAACATCGTTTTGCCGATTCCCGGCGGTCCGGTCAGCATGATGTGATGCGCTCCGGCTGCCGCTACTTCCAGAGCCCACCGCGCATCCGCCTGCCCGGCTACATCGCTGAGATCCGGATAGATCTCCTGGTGCCACTCGGTCGGCACCGGCGACTCCAGGGCTTGCTCGCCGCGAAGCCACGCAACGACATCCCCGAGCGAGCCCGCGCCCAGCACGTCGATACCGTCCACCAGGCCCGCCTCGGGTAGACACTGCATCGGAACCACCACCCGTTGCCAGCCCGCACCCTTGACCGCAAGCACCCCAGGCAAGACCCCGCGAACTGCCCTCAGCCTGCCGTCCAGAGCAAGTTCGCCCAGAAACACGGTCTCCGAAAGACTCCCGCGCGGTATGGCCTTCGCCGCATCGAGAACAGACAACGCGAGAGCGAGGTCGTACACCGATCCGCCCTTGGGCAACGTTGCGGGCGACAGCGCGAGAATCACCCGGCTGTCCGGCCACGTGCCACCCGAGTTCTTCACGGCAGCTTTCACGCGATCTCGCGATTCGTTCAACGCAGTATCGGGCAGACCGACCAGATGCGTGCCGGGCAATCCCTGCCCGATATCGGCTTCGATTTCCACCAGCACGCCGTCGACACCGTTGACCGCAACCGAATGCGCTCTCCCGAGTGGCATCAGAACGCAGCCCGGATGTGAGTGATCACCGGATTGTCGTCTCGCCCGACCACGATCGCGATCACGTCGAATCTGATCTGCACCCAAGGACCCTGTTGCAGGGCAAGCCAAGACAGCGCGAGCCCTCTGATCCGCACCTGCTTGGTGTACGTCACAGCCTCGGCCGGCGTTCCGTACCCAATTCCCGAACGCGTCTTCACCTCGACGAAAACCATGGTGTCACCGTCGCGCGCAATGATGTCGAGTTCACCGGATCGATGTCGCCAGTTCCGCTCGATCACATCGAGTCCGATGTCCTCGAGATGACGCACCGCGAGGTCCTCACCGCGCGCACCGAGTTCCTGATTGGTCGCCATATCCGCATTCCTCCACTCTCCGGCCGTGCTTCGCGGCCGATTCGGTGGTACCGAAGGTGGCACGTCCGAATCGAGGTCAGACAAAGAATGCGCAGGTGGGCGATTAGCCTGTGGACAACCGCTCGCCTGTGGACGAACGGGCAGATGTACCGGGAAGAATTGCCGGCATTGTCGGACCTTCGTGTTACACCCTGGGACGAGTTTCAACGGCCGGGTGACAGTGGCCAACACGCGCACGAAACCAGTGGCCGACACACACAAAAAACTCCGCCCGAATTCAGAATTCGGACGGAGCTTATGCCGAGAGTCGGCACCGGGAGGCTGCCGGTGGTGCGTTGTCGGGCACCGACGGGGTCAGTGCTAACGGATGATCAGTGGGCGGCTTCGTAGGCTGCCTGCACATCCTGACTGATGCGGCCGCGAGCACTGACCTCGTGGCCGTTCTCGCGTGCCCATGCCCGAATGTCCTGAAGATCGACTTTGCCGCGAACCGGTGCCGGAGCAGCGCCGCCCTTACGGGTACGGCGTCCGGAGACCTTCTCTGCGTGCTCGATCCAGAAAGCCAACTGTTCGTGCAATTCGTTCGCATGTTTGAGGTTCAAATCGATGCGGTACTGGTTTCCACCGATGCCGAATTCGATGGATTCACCTTGACCGTCTTTGATTACCGATCCATCGACATCGTCGATCATCTGGACAAGCGTCTTGCGTGCCATCTCGTACCTCTTACACGTCTGGGGGATGTATATTCAAGTTGTACCACCCATTCTCGTATCTGCGCAAAGAACTACACGCGTTACGCGACGTGTCGAATCGGTGAATATCGGTCCAGATATGGCGGACTATTTCGAGAAAATAGGCGTTCAAGTCCAATACTCTTGTTGCGCAGTCACTTTCGTGACGAAAACCTACCGCGCCGTTTCCTGCCGGAGCTAGCCCCCGCCGAAACCAACGATGAAACAGGACATGCGGAACGATTTGGTCGGCTGTCCAATTTTCTCCGGCAATCACGATCGAAACCGGGAACTACCGGTTCGGCAACCCGTCGGCGCGAGGCCCGGTGTGTTTCACACGTACGCGAGCCGACGTCGACTACGGGCGTGCCGCGACGTTAGCCGCAGCCGGCTATTCCGGAAGGCGAAGGTCTGGTTTGTCCAGCTCTTCGATGTTGACGTCTTTGAACGTGATCACTCGGACATGCTTGACGAAACGGGCGGGGCGATACATGTCCCACACCCACGAATCCGACATCCGCAATTCGAAGTAGATTTCACCGTCGGCGTTGTGCGGAATGAGTTCGACGGAGTTCGCCAGATAGAACCGACGTTCGGTTTCGACCACGTAGTTGAACTGACCTACGATGTCCCGATACTCGCGGTACAGCGAGAGCTCCATCTCGGTTTCGTACTTTTCGAGATCTTCGGCACTCATCGGTCTCTTTCATCCTCCAGTCGGGCGTGAAAAGCAATCATCGCGCACCTGCGTCGTGGCAGTCCATTCGCCCCACGGCGTCGTCGTCTCGCGGGGGGCTTGCGGCACGACCCACAGACGGGCCTCCAGCCGAGCCCGCGGCCGCCGCAGCGACATTCGCATACGACATTCGATGTTCTCTGCTGGGGCCGAGAGCGATCATGGCGGCCGAATGAGCCCGCGTGCTGTAGCCCTTGTGGATGGCAAAGCCGTAGCCCGGAATCTCTTCGTCCATCTCCACCATCAGCCGATCGCGCGAGACCTTCGCCAACACACTCGCGGCAGCGATGCACGCGGCGGTGGCGTCGCCGCCGATCACCGGTAACGACGGAACCGGCAGGCCGGGCACCCGAAAACCGTCGGTGAGCACGTACCCGGGGGTCACTCCGAGCCCGGCCACTGCGCGACGCATTCCCTCGATGTTCGCTACGTGCACCCCGATGCGATCGACCTCGGCAGCGTCGATGAACACCACGCTCCATGCCAGCGCCAGCTTCTGGATCTTGGGGAACAGTTCCTCGCGTCGACGCTCGGTCAACTTCTTCGAGTCGTCGAGGTCTGCCAGCGCGGCATGGGCGCGCGCGCCGAGTACACATGCCGCGACCGTCAACGGACCGGCACACGCTCCCCTACCTGCCTCGTCCACACCCGCAACCGGCCCGAGACCTCCGCGTTCCAAGGCCGACTCCATCGTCCGCAAACCGGCAGCCCGCCGGATGACCGGACGTGGCGGCCACGACGACCGCGTCAGAGTCGCTCGTGCACGAGGCACGCGGCGGGGGGCCGTCGTCATCGACCTTGGATGTCGGGAGAATCCAGGAGGCCGGTCCGTGACGGTGGCAGCGCGATGAAGACGGCCTTGCCTATCACGTTGTCGAGCGGAACGGTACCGGTGAATTCGTCCGTGATGTGATAGCGGGAGTCTCGTGAGTTGCTCCGGTTGTCTCCCATCACCCAGATATTGCCCTCGGGGACGGTGACGGGGTCGAAGCATCGTCCCGACTTCAGCTCGGTGTCACAGGTCATCGTCCCCGGAGCGAACGGGAAATCCATCTGAATGTACGGCTCGTCCAACGGCTTCCCATCGACGAGTACTCGGCCTTGCTCGTCACAGCACTCGACGGTTTGACCGCCGGTGGCAATGACGCGTTTGACCAGATCGTTCTCGTCCGGAGCGACCACTCCGATCAAGGAGCCCACTTCTTGAGCCCCGCGGACAACCGAATTATCGGATCGTTGCGAGACGAATTCGTCGTTCCACGAATCCGGACCACGAAAGACGACGATGTCGCCGGGCTTCGGGTCACCGAAGCGGTAACCGATCTTTTCGACCACGATCCGGTCGCCGGTACAGCCCGCGCAGCCGTGCAGAGTCGGCTCCATCGATTCGGACGGGATCAGGTACACCCGAGCGACGAATGTCTGGAGCAGAAAACTCAACACCAGCGCTACCAGAATGAGAATCGGAAGCTCTCGCCAGAACGATCGGGGCTTGCGATCCCGACGCTTGTTCTGCGAAGACTCGTCGTCGGGCTCATCGGTCGGATCCTGTGGGGACTGCGTCACGTCAACAGGTTAGCCGGAACGCTTGCCTGCACGGCCGGACGGTCTGTGCACCGGCGTTTCGGACCGCCGGTTGTCGCGGCAGGGGTAGTGCGAATGCATGCAATCGGTCCGAGACGCATCATGCCGCGTCGCCCGAACGGGCGACGCGGCATGATGGGAACTATGTGGAGCCGGGCGGAACCGGTCAGCGCTTTTCCTTGATCTTGGCAGCCTTGCCACGCAGATCGCGGAGGTAGTAGAGCTTGGCGCGACGGACGTCACCGCGGGTGAGGACCTCGAACTGCGCGATGTTGGGGCTGTGCACCGGGAAGGTGCGCTCGACGCCGACACCGAACGAGACCTTACGAACCGTGAACGTCTCGCGAACGCCACCGCCCTGACGTCGGATGACGACGCCCTTGAAGATCTGAATGCGCTCCTTCGAGCCTTCGATGACCTTGACGTGCACGTTCAGTGTGTCGCCGGGGCGGAAATCGGGGATGTCGCCACGCAGCGACTGATTGTCGAGAAAGTCCAGAGTGTTCATCGGTTGTGCCATCCTTGCGTTCTGCGCTTGAGTAGAGGAACCGAGCGGCTCGCTGACTGCGCGGCTCGACTGGTTCGTACTCCGAGTGAGGTCCGTGCCTGCTTGAGGCAACCCAACCATTGTGCCAGACCATCATGCCTACGGCGAAATCGACTCCTCGCGGGGTGAGACGGCAGCGACCGACACCGGTGCCGGCACCACGACACGCGCCAACTCGTCCTCGGTGGCCTCGCGTGCATGGACGATGCTGGGCTTGCCTGCGATCGCGTCCTGCATGTAGATCTTGGCTCTGATCAGCGGCCTGCGCCAGCGCTTCTCACGTCGCAGAGCTCGCTCCATCTTTTTCGGCCTGCTGGTGTAGCGCCACCTCGCCCACGGCGCGCTCGGCCTGCTCAATCGAATTGCCGCCAGCACGAGGATCGGCAGGACGAACAGTCCTACCAACCCGGTCCAGATCTTGCCCTTGAGCAGGACGATCACGCACAGGGCCAGGTTGACGAGCGCCAAGACTGCCAGCGCGCTGCGCACCCACGGATCGGGGTCGGCCCGAAAGTCTGCCGGGCTCAACAGCTCCAACGGATGGAAGCCGAGCAGCAGCAGACCGGTGAACGCCAGGGCCGCGAAGACGGCATCGACCGACGTGCGGCCCTGTTCCGACCAGTAGACGTCGCGGAGGTAGAAGATCAACGCGAACTCGTCGAGGACGAGCGCAGCGCCGATGCCGAAGATGGCGGCCAGCACCGCGCCGATCGTTTGCGATCCGTCGACGTACACCGCGATCAGCCCGATTCCTGCCAGCAGCATCAACACGATCCCGAACACGACGTGATGTATGTGTTGCCCACCGGGAGTGATGTTGCCGGGCCACCACTTCACGTCCGCGCGGATCATCCTGACGCTGAGACGGATCAGCAGAAAACCCACGAGCAGTCCCAGCAGGAAACACAGCAGTGGCAGACGACCGTGATCGATGACCCCGTGTTGCAACCACCTCACGTGCGTCTCACGCCCTTCCTACCGAACGGCCGGTGAATCGGACTCCACACTATTCGTGATCCGGGTCGCTCAGGACGGCATCGACCACCGAGCAGTCGCTATTTTCCGAAACCGGCCTTCCGCAGCGCCTCGGCCATCGAACCGGCCGCCGGTGCGGCCTGCTGGCCGCCGCCCCGCCGTTCACGCTGGGGACGCGAATCTCGTCCACGACTGCCCTGGTCGGCACCGCCGGCTCGCCCCTGGCCCCGCGGACGTTCGCCCTGTTGTCCACGTGGGGCGTCCTTTCCGGCGGAGGCCCCAGGCTCGTCGTCCAGTCGCAGGCTCAACCCGATGCGCTGACGAGGGAGGTCGACCTCCATGACCTTGACGCGTACGACGTCACCGGACTTGACGACCTCACGCGGGTCCTTTATGAAGTTGTGCGACATCGCAGAGACGTGAACGAGACCGTCCTGATGCACACCGACGTCGACGAAAGCACCGAACGCCGCCACGTTGGTCACGACACCTTCGAGCGTCATCCCCGGCTTCAGGTCGGCCACCTTCTCGATACCGGCTGCGAAAGTGGCGGTCTTGAACTCCGGACGCGGGTCGCGTCCCGGCTTCTCCAGCTCGGAGATGATGTCGGTGACAGTGGGCAACCCGAATCGTTCGTCGACGAATTCCGCGGGATCGAGGCGGCGCAGCAGGGCCGTGTTGCCGACCACTTCGCGCACTCCGACGCCGGCCTTGCCGACGATGCGGCGCACTACGGGGTACGCCTCCGGGTGCACGCTCGACCGATCGAGTGGATCCTCTCCCCCGGAGATGCGAAGGAACCCGGCGCACTGCTCGAAAGCTTTGGGGCCCAAGCGCGGTACGTCCTTGAGGGTGCTGCGGCTGGCGAACGGTCCGTTCAGGTCGCGGTGCGCCACGATGCTCTCGGCAAGCGAGCCGGCAATTCCGGATACCCGCGACAGCAGGGGCACCGACGCTGTGTTGACGTCGACACCGACCGCGTTCACCGCATCCTCGACGACGGCCCCGAGGGACCGGGCGAGCAGAGTTTCGGAGATGTCGTGCTGATACTGGCCGACGCCGATGGACTTGGGATCGATCTTGACCAGCTCGGCCAACGGATCCTGCAGCCTGCGAGCGATCGAGACCGCGCCGCGGATCGAGACGTCGAGTTCGGGCAACTCACTCGATGCGTACGCCGACGCCGAGTAGACCGAGGCACCGGCCTCGGAGACCACCACTTTGGTCAGATTCGCAGCCGGGAACTTGGCAATCAATTCTGCTGCCAGAGAATCGGTTTCACGTGACGCCGTACCGTTTCCGATGGCGATGAGCTCCACTTTGTGCTTGGCCGCGAGGCCGGCGAGAGTGGCCACAGCCTGATCCCACTTGCCCTGCGGCTTGTGGGGATAGATGGTGTCGTAGTCGACGACCTTTCCGGTCGCGTCGACGATGGCGACCTTGGTGCCGGTACGGAAGCCCGGGTCCAGGCCCATCGTGGTGCGGTTGCCCGCCGGCGCGGCGAGCAGCAGGTCCTTGAGGTTGCTCGCGAACACGTCGACGGCGTCCTTCTCGGCGGATTGACGCAGTCGCATCCGGGTATCGAGGGAGACGGTCACCAGCATCTTGGTGCGCCACGCCCACCGGACGGTATCGAGCAGCCACTTGTCGGCGGGCCGTCCTCGATTCGCGATCCCGAACTTGGTGGCGATCCGACCCTCGTAGACGCTGGGCACCCCGGGGGTCGGTTCTTCGCGCTCGGGCTCGAATCCGAGCGAGAGTACTTCTTCCTTCTCGCCTCTGAGGGTGGCGAGGATGCGATGCGAGGGCAGGCTCGTGAAGGGTTCGGAGAACTCGAAGTAGTCGGAGAACTTGGCACCCTCTTCCTCCTTGCCCTTGCGGACCGTGGCAACGAGCTTGCCGGAGGTCCACATCAGTTCGCGTAGTTCACCCACCAGGTCGGCGTCCTCGGCAAAACGCTCGACGAGAATCGCACGCGCGCCATCGAGCTGCTCCTGATCGAACTGCGCAGGATCCGTCGTGGGGTCGGAGAACAGCGCATCGGCTACGGGCTCGTGCCCCGCTTCACGCGCAATCTGGGCCTTCGTCCGACGCTTGGGCTTGAACGGCAGATAGATGTCCTCGACGCGCGCCTTGGTTTCGGCGAGCATCAGAGACTGATCGAGGGCGTCGTCGAGTTTGCCCTGACTACGGATGGATTCGATGACGGCGTCTCTGCGCTCGTCGAGCTCCCGTAGGTACCGCAGCCGCTCGTCGAGCTGACGCAGCTGTGCATCGTCGAGGGTGCCGGTGACTTCTTTGCGATAGCGCGCGATGAACGGAACCGTCGATCCTCCGTCGAGCAGTTCGACGGCGGCGCGAACCTGTTCCTCACGGACGTCGAGTTCTTCGGCTATGCGCTTGTTCACAGATTTCAGAGCAGTGGTCACGGCGATGGACCCTACCGCTACTGTGGGATAGGTCGGTCAGCGGTTCAACGTCTGGGAGAGATGCGCGCATGGTCAGGGGGTCTCGCTTCCTGGCTGCGACCTGCGCATCCTTACTACTTGCCGCAGGCTGCTCGGTTCCGCCGGACGATCAGATGGGTGACTCTGCCGCCAAGGAAACAGCAGAGACGTCTGCGTCACCCTTTCCCGATATGCAGAAGGTCGACGGCGTAGCCCTCGAAGCCCGAGTCCCCATGGCGATCGCGTCTGCGCAGGCCCGAGGTGCCGACGTCGACTTCGCACTGCTCGACCGCCAGACCGGGTCTTTTTACAGCAGTAACGCCGACATACAGGTCGAAACCGCATCGGTGTCCAAACTCTTCATCGCCGACGAAGTGATGTTCCGAGCGCAGGCGGAGAACCGCCCTGTCTCGGCCGACGAACTGGCCACCATGACCGACATGCTGGAGCTGTCCGACGACAATGCCGCGTACACCCTGTGGTACCGCTACGGCACGTCGGACATAGTCCGCGCAGTCGCGGCCCGATACGGCTTGACGAACACCACCGCACCGGGCGACGACGAGTGGTACAACACCGAAACAACGCCCAGCGACCTGGTCGGCTACTACGCGGGCCTGCTCAACGGCAGCGGCGGGCTGACGACTGCGTCGACGGACGTCATCATCGGCATGCTGCGGCGTTCGGCACCGATAGCCGCAGACGGCTACAAACAGCATTTCGGCATCGTCGACGGTCTACCGGGCGAGAGTGTGCACGCCGTGAAACAGGGCTGGATGTGCTGTGTAGCCGATCGCTGGGTGCACCTGTCCACCGGAACGATCGGAGTCGACAATCGTTATGTCCTGGCTCTGTCGTCACGAGAGGACATCTTCTATGCCGACGACATGGAGAGCTATCCGGACACTGCGGTGGTCGATGTGAGTGACGACGCCAGCGCCTTACATGCCAGGGACACTCTCACCGGATTCGTCTCCATGCTTTTTCCCGGCGGTTCGATCAGCTGAATTGCTCAGTCGCCGAGCAGATCCGGGCGACGCTCGGCGGTCCGTGTCAAAGACTGGGCCCGACGCCATGCCGCTATCTTCGCGTGATCGCCGGAGAGAAGGACATCGGGAACGTCGAGTTCGCGCCACTGGGCCGGACGCGTGTAGCTCGGCCCCTCGAGCAGACCGTCGGAGAACGAATCCTCTTGGTGCGACTGTTGATTGCCGAGCACTCCGGGCATGAGTCGAACTACCGCCTCGGCCATCACCAAGACAGCCGCCTCGCCGCCGATGAGCACGTAGTCGCCGATACTGACTTCTTCGACGCGTACGCGGCGGGACGCGTCGTCGAAGACCCGCTGGTCGATACCTTCGTACCGGCCGCACGCGAACACCAGATGTTGCTCGGTCGACCACCGTTCGGCCGTGCGCTGGGTGAACGGAACACCGGCGGGAGTGGGAACGACGAGGAGCGAATCCTCGGTCAGTACGTGGTCGAGGGCATCGCCCCAGACCGTCGGCTTCATGACCATGCCAGGTCCGCCCCCATAAGGTGAATCGTCGACGGCCTTGTGCACGTCATGGGTCCACGATCGCAGATCGTGAACCTCGACAGAGACAAGACCGCGGTCGATTGCCTTGCCCAACAATGCAGTTCGCAGCGGTGTCAGGTATTCGGGGAAAATGGTGACAACGTCGAGGCGCACGATCTACTCCGGGTCCAGCAGGCCCTCGGGCGGATCGATCTCGATCGTCTTGTCGGCCAACGACACCGACGTCACAATCGCCGCCACGAAGGGAACGAGAATTTCGGCGCGGGTGTCTCCGCCGAACTTCGCATTCGGCCGGATGGAGAGCAACTCCCCCGCTGCCGAGTGCAGGACCTCGCGGACCGTTCCCACTGCCGAGCCGTCGGTCAGAACGACGGTGAGTCCTTCGAGTTCGTGATCGTAGAATTCGTCCGGATCGTCGGACGGCGGCAAATCCGTGGACTCGACGATGAACAGAGTTCCGCGGATCTGGTCAGCGGTCGTCTTGTCGTCGATGCCGTTCAGACGCAGCAGAAGCCGCCCGGAGTGTTCCCGGACGGCGTCCACCGTGTACGAAGCCGGAGCAGCGTTCGATCGGGGCTTGCGGCCGCAAAGAACGGTACCCACTGCGAAGCGATCGTCGGGATCGTCGGTGCGAACCTCGACGACGATTTCGCCTTTGATGCCGTGCGACTTGGCAACACGGCCGATGACCAGCTCCATGGTTGTTTACGTGACCTAGTGGTCCGTGTCGACCACATCGACACGAATGCCGCGACCACCGATACCCGAGACGAGTGTGCGCAGCGCCGTAGCGGTGCGACCGCCGCGACCGATGACCTTACCCAAATCGTCGGGGTGCACGTGGACCTCCACGGTGCGACCACGACGGCCGGTGATCATCTCGACGCGAACGTCATCGGGATTGGCGACGATGCCACGAACGAGATGTTCGACGGCATCGGCGACAACGGCACTCACTTCTCAGCAGCCTCGGCGGCCGGCGCGTCTGCCGTCTCGGTTGCTGCAGCGTCCGTGCTCTCCGCAGCGGCGTCGTCGGACTTCGGAGCCTTCTTCTTCTTCGCCGTGGTGGCCTCGCCCTGCGGCTCGGAATCTGCCTGCGCCAGTGCGGCGTTGAACAGGTCGAGCTTCGACGGCTTGGGCTCGGCGAGGCGGAGGGTTCCCTCGGTGCCGGGCAGACCCTTGAACTTCTGCCAGTCACCGGTGATCTTCAGCAGGGCCTCGACAGGCTCGGTCGGCTGCGCGCCGACACCCAGCCAGTACTGCGCACGCTCGGAGTTGATCTCGATGATGCTGGGGTCCTGCTTGGGCTCGTACGTGCCGATGGTCTCGATCGCACGGCCGTTGCGGCGGGTGCGAGCGTCGGAGATGACGACGCGGTAGTGCGGGGTGCGGATCTTGCCGATACGCATGAGCTTGATCTTGACAGCCATGTTCTGGTGGAGCCTTTCGAAAGTTGGTCACGGCGCAATTCAGCGGTTCGCACGGCATGCGAACCCGGTTTTGCGTTGAAGGTTGTTGTGACCGCCGCGCGGTACGTAACCGGAAGACGGGCGAACAGCTGTTCATTGTGCCAGACGAGCACCGCGAACCGTGAATCGCCCTCGACAACGACTCGCTCAGGCAAGCAGGATCACCAGGGCCGGGAGGGTGTTGTTCATCGAGTGCGCGGTCGTGGACGCCACGACCGAGCCGGTTCGCATTCTGGCGATGCCGATCGCCAGTCCACCCCACAGTAGGACCACGAAGCGCCACCATTCACGATGCCAGACGGCGAACACGACAGCGGTGATCGCCAGCACCACCCAACGATTGCCCAGCCAGGCCATCGGCATCGGGCGGGTGCGCTTCTCGAGCGCGCCCCACAGTATGCCGCGAAACATCGTTTCCTCGCAGATCGGTGCACCGATCCAGATCCACACGGCCAGAGCAACTTTCCATCCGACAGCTGTATCCGTGACGTTGCCCAGTGGGGTCTGGTCCTCGAGGTCGAGGTCGAGGCTCGACAACAGCACCAGCCCGAGGAGCAGACCGCCGACCACCGCGACACCACCCCAGGCCAATCCGGATCGAACCTGACCGAGCAGTTCGGAAGTGGATCTGGGAAGACCGAAATCCACGACGGGACCGTTGCCACGAGACATCGAGATCGCCACGGCCAGTCCGGCGGCGAGCAGGCTGGGAATCATGATGCCCACGACGAACAGCGGAGAGGTCTCGGTCGTCACGAGGAGTCCGAGAAGCAGGAAGCCCGCCAGGTTGAGGCCGAGAACGAGCGCTGCCGCCGGTAGTCCCCATCGCTGGCCACGTCGACGCTGCTGCGCGGCCTGTTCGGCCCGCCAGTAGGTCTCGGACAGGCCCGAGCCTTGCTGCTGAACATGATTCATCGGTGCCATTCCGGCCCAGCTCGGGCGGTTCGGATCGAACTGCCCGCCGCTGTTGTACGGATCAGTCATCCTCGGCTCCCGATCTGCTCGTCGTGTGGCGGCCTCGGTCGGTCACGCGTCCGCGCAAGATCACCAGCTCCGGGTTGGCCAGCACGTCCGGTCCTCCGCGTGGATCCTCGGAGTAGACGACGAGGTCTGCGGGTGCGCCGTGCTCGAGCCCCGGCCGTCCCAGCCAGGACCGGGCGTCCCAGCAGGCAGCACCGAGGGCGTCCGTCGGCGAGAGTCCGACGCGCGCGAGTGCCGCGACCTCGTCGGCGATGCGACCGTGTGCGATCGACCCACCGGCATCGGTTCCCGCATAGATGGAAATCCCGGCATCATGGGCCCGTCCGACGGTGTCGGCGACGCGGGCGTGCAGCGCCCGCATGTGCCGGGCGTACACGGGGTACCGGGTGGCGGAATCTGCGATTCCGGGAAACGTCTCGATGTTGATGAGCGTCGGCACGAGAGCGGTTCGGTGATCGACCATCATCTCGATGGTCTCGTCGGTCAGACCGGTGCCGTGTTCGATGCAGTCGATTCCCGCCGCGATCAGTCCGGGGAGCGCATCCTCGCCGAATACATGGGCGGTCACCCGCGCGCCCTCGGCATGAGCAGCAGCTATGGCGTCGACGAGGATCGAGTCGTCCCACAGCGGCCGAAGATCGCCTACCGAGCGATCGATCCAATCGCCGACGAGCTTGACCCAGCCATCACCGAATCGAGCTTGCTGTGCAACTGCCTCGGGCAGCTGCGACGCGTCCTCGATATCGATCGCCAGACCCGGTATGTACCGCTTCGGCGATGCGATATGTCGGCCTGCTCTGATGATCCGAGGAAGGTCGTCCCGCTCGTCCAACTCGCGGGTGTCGACCGGAGACCCGGCGTCGCGAAGTAGCAGCGCGCCGACGCCTCGCTCGGTTTGGGCCTGTCGGATCGAGCCGGTCAGGTCAGTGTGTCCCCCGCCGTATTCGATCCCCACATGGCAGTGGGCATCGACGAGGCCGGGCAAGATCCAGCCTCCGTCGTGCACGAAATCCGCGTCCGCAATCGGGTCCACGGACAGGAAGCCGTTGTCGATCCAGAGATCGATGTCGGACCCGTCCGGCAGTCCGCGGCCCCGCACCCGCATTGCCGACACGTGTGGCGCTTACTTCTTCGGCAGTTTCAGCTGAGAGAGATCGATACCCTCGAGCCCTGGCGGCAACTGGTCGAGGCCCTTGGGCATGGACGACAGATCGGGCATTCCCGCCGGCATTCCGCCCGGCATTCCGGGCAATCCACCGCGGATCTTCGGCTGTGTCGGGCCGCGAGCACCCTTCTTGCCTTTCTTGCCCTTCTTGTTGTTCCGCACCTGCTTGCGCGCGCCCGGCATGCCCATGCGTCCGGCCATCGCCGACATCATCTTGCGCGCCTCGAAGAATCGATCGACCAGTTGGTTGACGTCGGACACCTTGACGCCCGAGCCGTTCGCGATTCGCAGTCGCCGCGACGCGTTGATGATCTTCGGGTCGGTTCGCTCCTGCGGCGTCATGCCTCGAATGATCGCCTGAACGCGGTCGAGTTGCTTCTCGTCGACGTTGGCGAGTTCCTTCATCTGACCCGCGCCGGGCAACATGCCCAACAGATTTCCGATGGGCCCCATCTTGCGGACGGCCATCATCTGCTCGAGGAAGTCGTCGAGTGTGAGCTGTCCCGAGCCGATCTTGTTGGCGGTCGCTTCGGCCTGTTCGGCGTCGAAGTGCTGCTCGGCTTGTTCGATGAGGCTGAGAACGTCACCCATACCGAGGATCCGGCTGGCCATACGGTCGGGGTGGAAGACGTCGAAATCTTCGAGCTTCTCGCCGGTCGACGCGAACATGATGGGCTGTCCAGTCACCTCGCGGACACTCAGTGCTGCACCACCACGAGCGTCGCCGTCGAGCTTGGTGAGCACGACGCCGGTGAAGCCGACTCCGTCGCGGAACGCCTGGGCGGTGCTGACGGCATCCTGGCCGACCATGGCGTCGAGAACGAACAAGGTTTCGTCCGGCTCGACCGCATCGCGAATCCCAGCGGCCTGACTCATCAGCTCGGTGTCGATGCCGAGGCGGCCGGCGGTGTCGACGATGACCACGTCGTACTGCTTGCTTCGCGCCTCGGCAATGCCGGCCCGCGCGACCTCGACAGGATCCGCAGCCGAGACACCGAGTGCATTGTCACCGCCACCGATCGACGTGCCGGGATGCGGTGCGAACACGGCTGCGCCCGCGCGCTCGCCCACGATCTGGAGCTGGCTGACGGCACCGGGGCGCTGTAGGTCGCACGCGACGAGCAACGGGGTGTGGCCCTGGCCCTTGAGCCATTTGGCCAGCTTTCCGGCCAGTGTCGTCTTACCCGAGCCCTGCAGGCCGGCGAGCATGATCACCGTGGGCGGGTTCTTGGCGAAGACGAGTCTGCGGGTCTCGCCGCCGAGGATGCCGACGAGTTCCTCGTTGACGATCTTGACTACCTGCTGCGCCGGGTTGAGCGCTCCCGATACCTCGGCACCTTTGGCGCGGACCTTGATGCGGTTGATGAACTCCCGCACGACGGGCAGGGCCACGTCCGCTTCGAGCAGGGCCAGTCGGATCTCGCGCGCCGTGGCGTCGATATCCGCACCGGACAGTCGACCTTTGCCACGCAGGTCCTTGAGAGTCCCGGCCAACCTGTCGGAAAGGGATTCGAACACCTAATGCACTCCTGAGCTAGCCGATCACCGAAAACGAGCCGAATCCGGCACGGTCACCAGACTAGCGCCAGCATGACCTGCCGTCGCTGGGGCGTGCAGCAGCCGTGTCGTTCGCCGGACGGACGTGTCGTTCGGAGAGGGAGCCGGGTCAGGCGTTGCGCGCGGAATCGTTCCACGTCACTGCCACTCCCCGCGTCGAGAGCCACGATGCGGGATCGACCTTGACGCCTGAGGGATCGTGCACCTCGAAGTGCAGATGCGGACCGGTCGATTGGCCACGATTGCCCACCGTGGCGATCTGCTCGCCGGCCGACACGCGCTGACCGGGCTGTACCGAGAAATCGTTGACGTGCCCATAGATCGTCTCGGTGCCGTCGTCGTGCTGCACCTTCACCCAGAGACCGAACCCGGATGCCGGTCCCGCGTCGGACACCGTGCCGTCGGCGGCCGCGTAGATGGGGGTCCCGATGGGTGCAGCGATATCGAGGCCGCTGTGCTGTGCACCCCATCGTGATCCGAAATTGGACGTCAGCACCCCCGCCACGGGCTGGACCGTGGCCGTCTTCAGCGAACGCAGACTCTCGAGCGGTGACGCGCCGGCACCCATCTGGCCCAGGCCTACGTCGTCGAGCCATTGTTGCGCTGCAGCACCGGGATCGGTCACTCCGAATGCCGCGAGCGGACCGGGGCTCGGCTCCGCTGCCGGTGCGGCCTCGGACGGTGCCGGCTGCGACGGGGGCGCCGACTGCGGTGGAACGAATTGCGGGGGTACGAACTGCGGGGGTACGAACTGCGGGACCTCGAACTGCGGGGGTACGAACTGGGGTAGCTCGAATCCCGCGGGCAGCAGCCCCTCTGGGACGGCAAAGGGAAAACCTGCTGCGGGCGGCTCGGGGATCGGAGCGGCACCCGCGGTGCCTGCCCCCATCGACGTCGCGCCGACGACGATCGCACCGGTAGCCGCAACGATGGTCGCGGCCCGTCGACCGGTATCCGGGGTCACTTCTGCGGCGCGGTGTTTGCCGGGCGTCGCATCCGATGCTATCTCGGCCGGTGTGTAGATGTTCGACCGTCGGTGGGATCCCACAGTTCGTGCCTCTCGCATTAGCAGCAGTGGAGCCTGCAGGAAAGACTTTCGTCGTTCGAGCAGTGGAGCCTGCAGAAACGGCTCTTCGGTCCGGCAGTGTGGAGTCTGCAGAAGTGATCTCGCCGAGTCGTCCTGCGTGTGGTGACAAACATAACAAATTGATATCGGAGGTAAACCCACCGGCCGTAAGTTCATGAGAAGTCACCATGGAGGGTCGGTGTGCGGTTGTGTTCCGACCAGCTGTCAGGTGCCCTCGGGTTTCTCCGGCGGCTTGGGCGGTTCCGGGGCCGGTACAACCGCGAGCAGTGCTCGTTCGAGATCCTCTCGGACTGCCCTACTGTCCGTTCCCGCCAGGTCGATGCAGAAGGAATCGACCACCGAGCTGCCCAGTGTCGACACTCGAGCCCAGCGGATGTCCGATCCCTGCTGTTCGATGGCACTGGCCAGTCGGCAGAGAAGACCGAGCCGGTCTTCTGCTCGTAGTTCGAGCACAACCTGACCTGGTTCGTGGTCGTCGAACCACAGCACCCGAGGCGGAGCCTGAGCGTACAGAACCGGCACTGCCAAATCCTCGCCGTCGTCCTCGACGGTCTCCGCTCTGGCGTCGCGTTCCTTGGCGTCGAGTACCGCGACGAGGTCCAGCTCTCCGGCCTGCGCGCGGATGATCTCCTGTCGGAGTAGACCGGCCTGTGGCGGAGCTCCGAACAGCGGTGCAACGTCGAACGAGTTGATCGCCGACCCCTCGTGACTACCGAGCGAGGCCGAGAGCACACGCAGCGAGTGCAGCGCCAGAACTCCTGCAGCGTCCGACAGCAGTCCCGGGGTGTCGGGCGCGACGACCGTGACGACGAAGGTGTGGAGCCCGTCGGTCGGCGCGATGTCGACGTGCACACCTCCCCGCGCGGCCAGCTCGATGTGGGCCGGGTCGAGTGGATCCGGGGATGGCAAAGACTCCCCCGCCATCACCAATCGACAGCGTCGCACGAGCTCGCGAATGAGCGACGCCTTCCAGTCCCCCCAGACTCCGGGACCAGTGGCGAGCGAATCCGCTTCGGCGAGAGCATGAAGCAGCTCCAGCAGGATGGTGTCGGCACCGAGTGCGTCGACGACGGTCTGCACGGTTGCAGGGTCGTCGAGGTCGCGCCGGGTGGCGGTCTCCGGCAGCAGCAGGTGATATCTCACCATCGACGTCAGCAGCGCTACATCGGACGGCCACAGCCCGAGCCTGTTACCGATCTGGATTGCGAGATCCGCACCGACGACGCTGTGGTCGCCGCCGCGCCCCTTGCCTATGTCATGTATCAGCGCACCGAGAACCAGCAGATCCGGGCGCGCAACTCTGGTGGTCAATGCGCTTGCGTAGGACGCAGTTTCGACCAGATGCCGATCGACGGTCCACGTGTGCACCGCATCTCGCGGCGGTAGGTCGCGCACTGCGCCCCACTCCGGAATGAGACGGCCCCACAGGCCGGTTCGATCGAGCGCTTCGATGGCCGCGATGGCTTTGCGACCCGATCCGAGCAACACGAGCAGATCGTTCAGAGCCTCCTTCGGCCAGGGCTCGCGGAGTTCGGGTGCACTGTCCGACAACCGGTTGAGTGTCGATGCCGACATCGGCATTCCGGTCTGTGCCGATGCCGCGGCGACGCGCATGATCAGGCCCGGATCCTTGTTCGGTCGTGCGTCACGAGCGAGCACCACCTCACCGGCGTGTTCGACGACCCCCTCGTCCAGTGGACGACGAACCGGCACTCGACGCAGACGTGAAAGGCCCTTCCTCGGCAGCGAATTGCCGGCAGTGCGCAGTCCGACATCGACCGAGTAACTGATGGTGCGAGCCGAATCGCTCAGCACGCGTGCAAGATCGAAGCGATCGCCGATGCGGAGCGCGGCACCGATTTCATCGGCGTCTTGCGCGCGCAGTTGATCCCGCGCTCGGCCGGCAACACGGTGCAGTTCGGTGCGGACGTCCAGTAGTCGTCCGTGCGCGAATGCCAAACCACCACCCGGTGATTCGGGTCCGAGGCCGGGCATACCATCGGTGAGTTGAGCGATGGAGAGGGCGTCGAGAAGCTGAACGTCACGCAATCCGCCGCGACCACTCTTGAGCTCGGGCTCGGCGCGGTGGGCGATTTCACCGCTACGCGCCCACCGGCCGCGGGTCTGCTCGATCAGCTCGTCGAAGCGTCCACGAATTCCGGTGCGCCACTGTCGACGTACGCCGCCGATGAGCAGATTGCTCAACTCGACGTCGCCGGCGATATGGCGGGCCTCGAGCATCCCGAGCGCTGCCGTCATATCGGCCGCGGCTACTTGTAGAGCCTGCGGCACCGTGCGCACACTGTGGTCGAGCTTGATATGGGCGTCCCACAGGGGATACCAGAGCTTGTCGGCGACGTCGGCCACGATTCGCGGTTCGAGATCGTCGTGCAGCAGTATCAGATCCAGATCCGAGTACGGCAGCAGTTCACGGCGCGCCAGACCGCCTACAGCGACGATCGCAAAGCCCGAGTCCGGTTTGATCCCCAGCTCGGCACCTTTGGTGGTCAGCCAGAACTCGTGGAGATCGACCAGAGCCTGCCTCAGCGACGGAGCATCGAGGCGACGGTTGCGCGTGCCGCCGTCGAGTAGTTGTTTTCTGGCGCGAGCGAGATCTGCTGCACCATCGCTCGTCCCCTTCGATGCGGAGCCCGTGGAGACCGAAGGCCCCGATCCTGACGCTTTCGCGCCAGAACCGGGGCCCCCGGCCCGAGACCCTTTGGGGTCAGAGTGCATCGGCGCCACGTTCTCCGGTGCGGACTCGGATGACCGAATCGACCGGGGAAACCCAGACCTTGCCGTCACCGATCTTGCCGGTGCGAGCAGCCTCGACGATGACCTCGACGACCTTCTCGACAGCAGCGTCGTCGACGACTACCTCGACGCGCACCTTAGGAACGAAGTCGACTGAGTACTCCGCACCTCGGTAGACCTCGGTGTGACCCTTCTGGCGACCGTAGCCCTGAACCTCACTGACGGTCATTCCGAGTACGCCGGCCTGCTCCAGCCCCGTCTTGACGTCCTCCAGGGTGAACGGTTTGACGATTGCCGTGATCAGCTTCATTTCCCTATACCTCCTTGCCGGTCACGCGACCCACTGCCGAACTTCCGCCGAGTGCGGCGAAGTCGTAGGCAGTTTCTGCGTGCTCCGACTCATCAACTCCGAGTGACTCACCCTCATCGCTTACACGCAAACCAACTGTGTACTTCACGATCAATGCAACCACAGTGGTGCCCACGAGGGAGTAGAGCAGTACTGCACCTGCACCTACCGCCTGACGCCAGAGCTGATCCGCGCCGCCGCCGTAGAAGAGCCCGTCGATGCCTGCCGGCGCGTCGGCTGTAGCGACGAAGCCGACCAGCAGAGTGCCGACGATGCCGCCGACCAGGTGAACACCGACCACGTCGAGCGAGTCGTCGAATCCGAACCTGTACTTGAGGCCGACCGCGAGTGCACACAACGCACCAGCAACGACACCGATGGCGAGTGCGCCGTAGATGTCGACCGACGAGCACGACGGTGTGATGGCGACCAGGCCCGCAACAATGCCCGACGCTGCGCCGAGAGTGGTGGCGTGACCATCACGAATGCGCTCCACCAGCAACCACGCCAACATGGCAGCGCATGTCGCGACCACGGTGGTGACGAACGTTGCGCCTGCGATTCCATTGGAACCAACAGCGGAGCCGGCATTGAAGCCGAACCAGCCGAACCAGAGGAGACCTGCGCCGAGCATGACGAGCGTCAAGTTGTGCGGCCTGAAAGGCGTCCCGGGCCAGCCTTTTCGCTTGCCGAGAATGATGCACAGCACCAAACCGGCTGCACCGGCATTGATGTGGACGGCGGTTCCGCCGGCGAAGTCGATCGCAGCCAGCTTGTTGGCAATCCAACCGCCGGTCTCGGTGGTCACTGCGTCGAAGGAGAACACCCAGTGCGCTACCGGGAAGTAAACCAGCGTCGCCCAAAGACCGGCGAACAACAGCCACGGTCCGAACTTGAGCCGATCTGCGACGGCACCGGAAATCAGCGCCACCGTGATGATGGCGAACATTGCCTGGAAGGCGACGAACACGGTCGCCGGAATCGTGCCGACGAGTGGTATCGCAGAATCGGCGATCACCGCGCCTGCGTCGTCGGTCTCGGCGAGGTACGAACCACCGATCAGCCCTTTGAGGCCGAAGAACTGGAACGGATCACCGATGATGTTGCTCTTGTCCTCGCCGAAGACCATCGAGTAGCCGAACAGCACCCAAAGAATGCCCACGACACCCATGGCTCCGACGCTCATCATGATCATGTTCAGAACACTCTTAGCGCGAACCATGCCACCGTAGAAGAACGCCAAACCCGGGGTCATGAGCAACACGAGCGCGGCGCTTGTCAGCATCCACGCAGTGTCCCCGGTGTCCGCTGCACCGATTGTGGGGAAATCCACCTTGAGCCTCCTCCTTCTGGCCCAGCCATGCGCGGCTGGCTACCTGAGGAGAAGAGTGGTTTCACGAAGTTTCATCCGTGACACTCGCGTGTTTCGGATATGTGAACGCATGACCGAATTCTGTTGCAAAAAGGTTTCGTGCTGGCGTTTGTGATTCTCGCCCGGTTCGCGGGCAACCCGAAGGGCTCGATCAGCCGAGCAGCGCGTCGACGAACGCTCCCGGCTCGAACGGAGCCAAATCGTCCGCACCCTCGCCGAGACCGACGAGCTTGACGGGTACTCCGAGCTCCCGCTGCACCTGAAAAACGATGCCACCCTTGGCGGTTCCGTCCAGTTTGGTCAACACCACACCGGTGATGTCGACGATCTCCGCGAAGACACGAGCCTGTGTCAGCCCGTTCTGGCCGACGGTCGCATCGAGAACGAGCAGAACGTCGTCGACGTGGGCCCGCTTCTCGATGACACGCTTGACCTTGCTCAGCTCGTCCATCAGACCGGATTTGGTGTGCAGGCGTCCCGCCGTGTCGACCAGAACCACGTCGACACCGTTCTCGATTCCCTTGCTCACCGCGTCGAATGCAACCGCAGCCGGATCTGCGTTCTCCTTGCCGCGCACCACCTCGGCACCGACTCGCTCGGCCCAGGTCTGCAACTGATCGGCCGCGGCCGCGCGGAACGTGTCGGCGGCACCGAGCAACACCCGTCGCCCGTCGGCGACCAGAACCCGAGCAAGCTTGCCGGTGGTCGTGGTCTTGCCGGTGCCGTTGACTCCGACCACCAGCAGCACGGCAGGCGCACCGTCGTGTGGAAGCGCCCGAATCGACCGATCGAACTCGGGATGAAGTTGCGCAACGAGAATCTCGCGCAGAAGTGCTCGCGCGTCGGACTCGGTGCGAATACTGCGCGCCGCCATCTGCTCGCGCAGGGTGCGCATGATCTCTGCGGTGGTCGCAGAACCGATATCGGCGATCAGCAGGGTGTCCTCGACCTCTTCCCAGGAATCCTCGTCCAGGTCACCGCCGCCGAGCAATCCGAGCAAGCTCTTGCCCACAGCGGACTGAGAGCGCGCCAGGCGACCGCGGAGACGATCCAGCCGACCCTCGGTGGGATCGATGGTGTCCAGTCGAGGAGCAGGAGCGTCGGCATCCGGGGTGGGTTCCGGCACGGCTGGCTCGGCAACCGGCACCTGATGCTCGACGACCGGCACCTCGGGTTCGAGCACCTCGGGCTCGTCCTGGGCGGGAGTGGGTGCCTCCGGCGTCGGCTCGACCGGGGAGGTCTCGACGGGCTTCGGCGCGGTCTCGACGGGCTTCGGGGCAGGCGGGACGGGCTTCGGCGCAGGCGGGACGGGCTTCGGCGCAGGCGGGACGGGCTCAGCGGTCGCCGTGCCCTGGCTGAACGAGAAACCACTACCCGCCGTGTAGCCACCGGATCTGTCCTTGGTGGCCGCGTCCTCGATCCGCGCCGCTTCGTCCGACTTGAGCGACACTCTCCGTCGGCGGGAGAGCACCAGCCCGACGACGAGAACGACCAGTAGGACAGCGGCGATCGCCGCGACGATGATCCACGCTTGGTTACTCACGTACCCCATCCTGTCAGGCGTTCACGGCCGTTCGTCACCGGTGGTGCTCCGCCCGAGAAATGCACTGTCCCCCACCCGAGCCGTGTCGATAGCATCTGAAGTCATGGAGTGGACGACGGTGCGCGACGCCGACCGATTAACGGAGATGTTCGGCCAGCCGAGCTTTCGAGCCGCGAACAAGGACCGCAGCACACTGCACCCGCTGGACGTGCAATGGCTCGCTGCCTCGCCTTTTTGCCTGATGGGTACCTCGGACGCGAGCGGACGATGCGACGTCTCCCCCAAAGGTGACCCGCCCGGCAGCCTGGTCCACGTCATCGACGACGCCACGATTGCACTTGCCGAACGTCCCGGCAATCGTCGGATGGACGGCTATCGGAACATTCTCGAGAACCCGTTCGTCGGACTGAACTTCTTCGTGCCGGGGCGAGGTGACACTCTGCGCATCGCCGGTCGCGCGTCACTGGTGACCGATGCACCGTTCTTCGACGAACTGCAGGTCAAGGGCCACCGACCGATCATGTGCCTCGTCGTCGACATCGAGCAGGTGTTCCACCATTGCGCCAAGGCGTTCATGCGGTCCAAGTTGTGGCAGCCGGAGAGTTGGGATGCGGAGTCCATTCCCGATGTCGCGTCCCTGACGAAGGCGTTGATTCCGCAGGCCCCCGAGACCGTCGAGGAGCTGCGCGAATATTACGGGCCGTCCTACTCCGATCAGCTCTACCCGAAGCAGTAGGCAGTCTGGACCGGTCCTACGAGACCGTGTCCGGTTCTACGACGGGTGGTGTCTCCGGCTCGGCTACATCCACCGCGACGCGTTCTCGGTTCAGTCGCTGGGAGATGACCGTCGTGATGCCGTCACCGCGCATGCTGACGCCGTACAACGCGTCGGCCACTTCCATTGTCGGCTTCTGGTGCGTGATGACGATCAGCTGCGACTTCTCGCGGAGCTGCTCGAACAACCCGATGAGTCGTCGCAGGTTGGTGTCGTCCAGGGCTGCTTCGACCTCGTCCATCACGTAGAACGGCGACGGCCGGGCGCGGAAGATAGCCACCAACATGGCCACCGCAGTCAGCGACTTCTCGCCGCCCGAGAGCAAGGACAACCGCTTGACCTTCTTGCCGGGTGGACGCGCCTCGACCTCGATTCCAGTGGTGAGCATGTCCGACGGGTCGGTCAGAATCAGCCGTCCTTCGCCGCCGGGAAAGAGTTTGGCGAACACGCCGGTGAATTCTCGTTCGACGTCCAGCCAGGCCTCGGTGAAGACCTGCAGGATGCGGTCGTCGACGTCGGCGACCACGCCGAGCAAGTCCTTGCGCGCGGACTTGACGTCCTCGAGTTGAGTGGACAAGAAATTGTAGCGCTCTTCGAGGGCTGCGAACTCTTCGAGAGCCAACGGGTTCACCTTGCCGAGTGTGGCGAGATCGCGTTCGGCACGTTTGGCCCGCTGCTCCTGGGTGGCGCGATCGAACGGCATCGGCGCGGGGGCCACAACCTGCTCACCGCGTTCCTTGGCGGCCTCGTACTCTGCCATCTCGAGCTCGGTCGGGGGCAGCGTCGCATCGGGGCCGTACTCGGCCACCAGATCGTCGAGGCCGATCCCGTGTTGTTCGAGAATCGTCGTTTCGAGTTGTTCTATTCGCAGCGCAGCCTGCGCACGAGCGACCTCGTCCCGGTGGACGGCGTCGGTGATCGACGCAAGCTGGCCCTGCAGGGCTCGAACCTGTTCCTTGACCTTGTCGAGTTCGACTGTGCGCGTGGCACGTTCGGCGGAAAGCTCATCGCGTCTTCGTGCCGCCGCAGCCACCACCGACGCCAGTCGAGCGGCGAGGTCCTCACCCGATTCGCCGACGGCAGCAGCCACTGCGGCCGCATGCCGCCGAGCTGCGCCTTCGCGTTCGGCTCGCGCCCGGGCCTCGCGCTCGGCTCGCGCCGCCCGGCGCAGCGAATCGGCTCGTCCCCGCACCGACTGCGCGCGCTCCTCGGCGGTGCGTACATTCAGCCGCGCCTCGACCTCCACCGCGCGCACTTCGGTCAGTGCCGCAGCCGCCATCTCGCGCTCCATGGTGGTCGCCGCGTCACCGCTCTCGCCGTCTCCCGCGAAACCGTTCTGTTCGTCCTCTGCCGTCCGCAGACTGTCCTCGAGCTCGGCCAGGCGCTCGATCGCTTCTTCGCGGCTCGCTTCGGCGGAACTACGCTGCGTCGTCAGGCGCGCGGATTCTGCGTGCGCCGAACGCGCCAGCTGCCCCAAGCGGCCCAACTGCTCGTACACAGCGGCCATCGCAGCATCGGATTCGTTCAGGGCTGCGAGTGCCTGCTCGGCGGATTCACGCCGGTCGCGCTGCTCCGCCAACGCACCCGAGAGCGCAGCGTCGAGCTCCTCGGCCCGGCGTACGGCCGCCGTCAGCTCCACCGTCGACGTGTCGATCGCCGACTGTACTTCCAGGGTGCTGGGTCGACGGTCCGATCCGCCTGTCACCCAACCTGGTTCGACGACGTCACCGTCCGTGGTCACGGCACGCAATTCACTCGAATCGGAGACGAGCCGGTGCGCCGCGTCGAGCGAGTCGACAACCACCACACCGTCGAGCAATGCCGCCATCGCCCCGGCCAACCGATCCGGATACTCGATCAGGTCGAGTGCCCACCGAGCACCGTTCGGCAGCGTGGGCCGTTGATTCGGTTGTGCCGCAACAGCATTACTGTGCACGATGGACGCGCGACCGCCGTCGGCAGCGCGTAGGGCCAGCACGGCAGCGCGCGCGGCATCGAACGATTCGGCGTGCGCGGCATCGGCCGCTGGACCCATCGCGACGGCCACCGCGATCTCGTACCCCGGCTCGACCGTGAGATGGCCGGCGAGCAGACCGGACAGACCGTCCTGCTGGTTCTCCACCAGCCAACCGGCACCGTCCTTGCGTTCGAGGCCCATGGTGAGCGCCTCGATCCTGGCCTCGAACGATGCCACCCTCTTACCCGCGATGCGCTCTTCGGCCTGCAATTCCGATACCCGGGCGTCGGCATGGCGTAGAGCGGCGACCGCTCTTTCGTAATGGGTGTCGAGGCTGAGCTCACTCGCGTCGAGGGTGCCGATCTGATCCTGGACGCTCTCGAACTCACGTTGAGCCGACTCGCCGCGTTCTCTGGCCTCGTCGATGGCCACCGAGAGCCGCGCTACTTCGGCGTCGATGGACTCGACCTTGGTTCTGAAAGTGTCGACTCGGCCGGACAGGCGCGCGAATCCTTCACGGCGATCGGCAACCGCGCGTACTGCGGCGAGGTGGGCACGCTCGGCGGCTGCGGCAGCGGATTCGCGCTCGGCGAGCTGCTCGCGGGCCGCTTCGAGGGTTTCCCGCGCCATCTCGACGGCCTCGACGAGTTCCATTTCTTCCTCGGCGACGCGCTCGGCCTGTGCTTCGAGCTCGTCCGGATCCTGCCCGCGACCGGTGCTCTGGACGGCGTCCAGATGCCGAGCTCGTTCGTGCGCGATGCGTACCGTCGCATTCACGCGTTCGGCCAACGCCGAGAGTCGAAACCACGTCTGCCCGGCCGCTTCGGCGCTCGGTGTCAGCCGTGCCACCGCCTGCTCGTGTTCCGCGAGCGCTACGGTTCCGGCTTCGAGGGCATCCTGCACCATCGCGTACTGCTCGCGAGCCGCTTCCTCGTCCTGGGTCTGGTTCGCGAACTCTTCCCGTCTGGACACCAGGTCGTCGGCGACCAACCGCAGCCGAGCGTCACGCAAATCTGCCTGCACGGTCTGCGCGCGACGCGCAACCTCGGCCTGCCTGCCCAGTGGCTTGAGTTGACGGCGCAATTCGGTTGTGAGATCGGTCAACCGCGCGAGATTCGCCTGCATCGCGTCGAGCTTGCGAACCGCCTTTTCCTTGCGCTTGCGGTGCTTGAGCACACCGGCTGCTTCCTCGATGAAGGCCCGCCGGTCCTCGGGACGCGATTCCAGGATCGCCGCCAGCCGACCCTGACCGACGATCACGTGCATCTCGCGGCCGATGCCGGAGTCGCTGAGCAACTCCTGGACGTCCATCAACCGGCACGAGCTGCCGTTGATCTCGTATTCACCGGCGCCGTCCCGGAACATGCGTCGGGTGATCGAGACCTCGGAGTAGTCGATCGGTAGCGCACCGTCCGAGTTGTCGATGGTCAGAGTCACCTCGGCGCGGCCGAGGGGTGCGCGCCCGGACGTACCCGCGAAGATGACGTCCTCCATCTTCCCGCCGCGCAACGCCTTGGCACCTTGCTCACCCATCACCCAGGTCAGAGCGTCCACAACGTTGGATTTGCCGGAGCCGTTGGGGCCGACCACACAGGTGATTCCAGGCTCGAAACGAAGAGTCGTCGCCGAAGCAAAGGACTTGAAGCCCTTGAGCGTCAGACTCTTGAGATACATAGCGTCCGTACTTTACCGGTAGTACGCAGCGATGTGCGCCGAGCCGTCCGCGGGCGGCGGCGGGTCACCGTTCCACGAAGCCCGTGAGGCCGCCGCGGGCGCTCTCCCAACTCTCGACGACCAGGGTGACCCTGCCCGGGGTGCCGCCGCCTCGGAGCAATTCCAGGAGCGCGTCGAGGCGCTGACGCGGGCCCTCGGCTATCACCAGAACACGTCCGTCCGCGTGGTTGGTCGCGTGCCCGACCAATCCCAGCTCCAGCGCACGCGAGCGAGTCCACCAACGAAACCCGACCCCCTGAACCAGGCCGTGCACCCATGCCGTCAGCCGTTCGTCCGTCATACCGGAGTCATCTTTCGGACGGTTCCGTCGAAACTCGTGGCGTACAACGCATCCGAATCGAATCCCACTCCGCCGAAAGCAACCGACGAGGTCAACGGCACCCCCGTCGCGATGACGCAGGACGAGCCGGTCTCGGGATCGAGACGGACCACCCTGCCCGCGAGATTCTGTGCGAGATAGACCGTTCCGTCGTCGGCCACGGTCAGATCGTCGGACATCGTGAGCGGTCCGATTCCCTCGACGCGAATGCGCGAGGACGGCCCGGCCGGGTCCTTCTCGTCGAGCACCGTCACCGTCGATTCCGGATCGAACGTAGTGGCCACGTAGATCTTTCCGCCGCCGATGCCTATGCCGTTGGCCGAACCCAGATCGGTCCGCACCGTCGACACCGAACCCACCGACCCCGCGCCGTCGCTGGTGATGCGAGTGAGCCCCGACGCGCCGCCGAGATTGCGGGTGGTGAACAGATCACCCGTGGCGGAGCGGGCCAGCCCGTTGGGCATCGTCAGGCCCGACGCGTACGTCGACCTGGTGCCCGAGCCGAGATCGATCTTCTCGATCGTTCCGGTGCGCGTATCGAAAAGTCCTGCGTCAGCGCTGTTTCCGGTCGTGAACAAAAGAGAGCTGCCGTCCCGTACCAGTCCACCGGGCGACCCGACGCCCGAAAGGAGAGTGCCCCTGTCTCCGTTCGGCGCGACGGTACGCAGAGCGCCCGGCCCGATCGGTGAGGTCTCGGAGACGATCATGGAGCCTCTGCCGTCGAACTCCAGATTCTCGAGCATCCCGAATCCCGACGCCACCGTGCTCACCGACCACGGAGTGCAGGTGCTCGACGCCTCCGCGATGGGAGACAGGGCAACCGACGCAGCGAGAACAAGGCCCGCCGCGACGGCGGCTGCCCCCACCTTCATCAGGCGTCCACGTCGATGTCCAAGTTGATCGTCGTACCGGCCTTCAGGGTCCGCCCCACCGTGCAGACCTTGTCGATCGCCCGCTCGACGACGGTGAGCAGTCGCTGCTGCGCATCGGGGTCCATCGCGCTGAGGTCGACGCGGAGGATTTCGTTCAATTCCGGGTACCGCTCGTTCTCACGATCTGCGGTACCGGAGACCTCGACGGTCGCGGTGTAGTCGTCACCCAGTCGACGCGAGAGCGGTACGTCCGAACTCATACCGGTGCACGCTGCGAGCGCGATCTTGAGCAGCTCACCGGGGGTGAAGACGCCCTCGACCGACTCGGAACCGATGAGTACCTCGGCTCCTCTCGAACTGCGGCCGGTGTAACGACGGGTGCCTGTGCGCTCGACCCAAAGGTTGGTCGGCGTGCTCTGTTCTGCCATGACCGAGATACTAGGCGGGCGGCCCAGGAGTGGAGCCTGCGGAATGACCTATGCACAGGAGTGGAGCCTGCGGAATGACCTGTTGAGTGTCAGGTCCGAAGGTGTCGGGGTCGCGGCTGGCAGGTGGGGCAGCTGAACGAGGAGCGGTTCATGAACTTCTCACGCCTGATCGGTGCTCCGCATCGTGAACAGGGCAGACCTTCCTGTCCGTAGGCATCGAGCGACCTGTCGAAGTAGCCGGACTGACCGTTGACGTTGACGTACAGTGCATCGAACGAGGTACCACCCTGCGCCAGGGCCTCCCCCATCACCGCATGCACGGCGGTCAGCAGTCGACGAAGAGCAGGCCGGGTCAACGTTTCTGCGATGCGGTTGCCGTGAATCTTCGCCCGCCACAGAGCCTCGTCTGCGTAGATGTTGCCCACACCGGACAGCACGGTCTGATCGAGGACAGCCCGCTTGATCTCGGTGTGCTTGCCGCGCAACACGTTCACCACGGATTCGGCGTCGAACAGCGGGTCCATAGGGTCTCGCGCGATGTGGGCCACCGGTTCGGGTACCGGTGTACCGTCCACCGTCACGATCGGGGCGAGAGCCCAGCCACCGAATGTTCGCTGGTCCACGAAACGAAGATCGGTACCGTCGTCGAGTCGTGCCCGAATCCGCAGGTGCTTCTCGTCCGGCGCGGACGGCGGCTGCACCAGCATCTGTCCACTCATACCCAGGTGCACGACAGTAGCGAAGTCGCCGGGCTCCATCACCAGCCACAGATACTTCCCACGGCGCCGAGCCGAGGAGACGCGCTGACCCCGCAGCTGACCGATCAGATCGAGGCCACCGAGATCGTGTCGACGCACGGCACGGGGGTGCAGTACCTCCACCGAGTCGATGGTCTTGCCCACCACGTGGGATTCCAGACCGAGCCTGACGACTTCGACCTCGGGCAGTTCGGGCATCAGGAAGGGTTGGTCGAGGGCGCGTCGACTACGGCAATGTCGTTGCCCGACAGCGTATTCCACGCCAAACTGGCTGCCTTCTGCTCGGCTTCTTTCTTCGATCGACCGACTCCGACGCCCCGGGGAAATCCGCCGATCAATACGGTGGCAGTGAATTCTTTGTCGTGGTCGGGCCCGGTGGACGCAATCTCGTACGCGGGAACGCCGAGGGCACGTTCTGCAGTCAATTCCTGCAGGCTCGTCTTCCAGTCCAGACCTGCACCGAGCTTGGGAGCGCGGTCCAACAGGCCGGCGAACAGTGTCAGAACGACGGTGCGAGCGACGTCGATGCCGTGTTGCAGGTGTATCGCACCCAGCATCGATTCCATGCCGTCGGCCAGAATGCTCGGCTTGTCGCGTCCGCCGGTCTGCTCCTCGCCCTTGCCCAGCAGCAGATGCCGACCCAGACCGCCGTCACCGAGACCGCGCGCTACTTCCGCCAAGGCGTGCATGTTCACCACACTCGCCCGAATCTTGGCCAGCTGGCCCTCGGACTTGGTGGGGTGCACCGCGTAGAGATGCTCCGTCACCGCGAGACCGAGCACCGAGTCGCCCAGGAACTCGAGGCGCTCGTTGGTAGGCAGACCACCGTGCTCGTAGGCGAACGAACGATGCGTCAGAGCCAGGGTCAACAGCGGTTCCGACAGAGAAACACCGATAGCGGCGAGGAGCGACTCTCGGTCGTCCCCGCCGCTGACGGCAGTAGAACTATTCTTCCGTGAATCGTTGTTGTGCCGATCCACTACTTCGTTGGTCACTGGAGCGGGAATCAGACCGCTGCGACGACCTGGCGGCCCTTGTAGGTACCGCACGAGGGGCACGCGATGTGGGGCAGCGTCTTCTCGCCGCACCCACGGTTGGGGCACGTCACGAGGGTGGGCGCAGTGGTTTTCCACTGTGCACGACGCGACCTCGTGTTGGAACGCGACATTTTGCGCTTCGGGACAGCCACTTACTTCTCCTCGGCTTCGTTGTTCACAAGTTCTGTGCTCGGTTCTGGATCCACGCCAAATTTGGCTGCAAGTCCAGCCCAGCGAGGATCAATTGTATCGTGACTGTGGCCGGATTCAGCAATCGCCAGGCGAACGCCGCATTCTGAGCACAATCCCTCGCACTCGTCACTGCAGACGGGGTGGAGTGGAAGCTCCAAACCGACCGCGTCGACGATGACGGGTTCGAGGTCTATCAGGTCGTCGACGATGCGGTGGATCTCGTCCGCATCCGTGGTCTCCTCCGTGATGCTGTTCGGGTAAGCGAACAGTTCGGTCAGGTAGACGTCGACGTTGCCGCTGACCGGATCGAGGCACCGTGTGCACTCGCCGGCAGTGGCAGCTCGAACGGAACCGGTGACGAGAACGCCCTCCGATACCGCCTGCAATTGCAGATCGAGCGAGACCGGAACACCGGCTTCGATGGCGATCGCATCGAGGCCGATTCGGGAAGGAGCCGGAACCGTCCGCTCGACGGTCTTCGTCGACCCGGGTCGACGACCGAGGTTGAGGATGTCCAGAACGAATCCGCCGTCCACTTCGGGACGGGTCGTTCTCTTGGGCGGGGGCACGGCTGTTCTTCCTTACTGTCGGTATGCCTACTGTCGGTAAGCAACCTCACAACGATACGCATGCGTGCATACGAGGGCAAATCACCGCCCTCAGTGTCGGCTGCGACGGCCTTCCTGGCTGCCGTACGACGGTTCACCGTACGGCTCGCTGCCGTATTCCGGGACGCCGGAACCGGTTCGAAGTTGCTGACGTCCGCGGCCAACGGAGCGAATGGTGCCACTGAGGAACTCCTCGAACTCCGCGAGTTTGGTGTCGACGTACACGTCGCACTCGCTACGCATCCGATCGGATTCGGCATGGGCACCGTCGATCACTCGCGCCGACTCGGCGTGCGCGGTCTGCACCACCTCGGTCTGGGACACCAACCGGTTCTGTTCGGCGGTGCCGTCGGCCACCGATCGCTCGTACGACATCGTGCCCGACTCGATCATTCGGTCGGCCTCGGTGCGGGCTCGAACGGTCAATTCCTCGTACTCGCGCTGACCCTCGAGCACCGTCCGCTCTGCTTCTGCCTCGGCATCGGCCACGAGCTGGTCGGCATGCGCCGATGCCTCCGACACCATGCGATCCGCCTGCGCCTTGGCGTCGGCGAGAATGCGATCGGCAGAATCCCTCGCGTTCTCGACGGTGTCCTGAGCCTCGGCGTTGGCGGTGGTCACCGTCTTCTCGGCCGTGGCCCGGGCATCGCCCACCAGCTTGTCGCGATGATCCAGAACGTCCTGCGCATCGTCGAGTTCGCCGGGAATAGCGTCACGGACGTCGTCGAGCAGTTCCAGGACATCGCCGCGGGGGACGACGCACCCGGCAGTCATCGGAACGCCGCGCGCCTCCTCGACAATGGCGACGAGCTCGTCGAGCGCCTCGAATACGCGGTACACCGGTTTCCCCAATCGTCGAATCTGCCACTGCACGTGCCGACCGCCGGGCGGTCGAGCCACACAGTGCTGCGCTTAACAGTCTGCCTGCCCAGACGCGCGTCGCCGCTATACCCGCCCGGTGTGTCGCTCCGCGAACTAGTCGGCGCCGCGCTCGGCTATACGAGCGGTCAGTCGCTCCTGTACGAACGGCGGCAGCATCCCCGTGACGTCTCCCCCGAAGGTCGCGACTTCCTTGATCAGCGAACTGGACAGAAAGCTGTGCGCTGGATTCGCCGGGAGGAACAGCGTATCCACCCCGGTGAGGGTTCGATTCATCTGCGCCATCTGCAACTCGTAGTCGAAATCGACCGAGCTGCGCAGACCTTTGACTATTGCCGAAAAGCCTTCTTGCCGCGCATAATCGACCAGCAGGCCGTACCACGATCCGATCCTGACGTTGGGCAGATGCTCCGTGGCGACCTCGAGCATCTCGATTCGCTCGTCGATGCTGAACATGCCCTTCTTGCTCTTGTTCACCATCACCGTGACCACTACCTCGTCGAACGCGGCAGCGGCTCGCTCGAAAATGTCGAGATGACCATTGGTCACCGGGTCGAAGGATCCAGGACACAGTGCGCCAGTCATGCCCGCGAACTTATCAGCCAACCGTTGGAGTGCAGATCGCAATCTCGATTCGACTCTGCCCGTACTTCTTCGACTTCTCCGGGACCAGTCCAGCCGGCCAGTCGGTCTCCGGCGAGCGCGAAGACCGTTCGAGCACGACCACTGCGTCGGGCGCGAGCCATCCCCCAGTGACGAGTCTGTTCAGCAGACCCGTCACCGCGCTGTCGGTGACGGCATACGGCGGGTCGGCGAGCACCAGGTCGTATTCCGCATCCGGTGAACCGGCCAATACCGAGGCCACCGGTGCGCACTTGACCGACGCACCGGGTAGCCCGACCGAATCTACGTTCTGGCGCACCACCGCCGCCGCTCGCGCGTCGGACTCGACCAGCACCGCCGACGATGCGCCACGCGAGAGCGCTTCGAGCCCGAGCGCCCCCGATCCTGCGAACAGATCGAGAACCGCGGCACCGTCGAAGTCCATCCGGCTCTCGAGCGAGCTGAACAGAGCCTCCCGCACACGCTCGGATGTCGGGCGAGTGCCCTGGCCCGGAACCGACAGACGTCGGCCCCCTGCAACACCCGCCACGATCCGCGTCATTCGCTCCCGGCCTCTTCGCCCGTCGACCCCCCACCGACGACGACGAGCAGATCGCCACCCTCGACCTGCTGAACACCCGAGATTGCCAGCCGGGTCACCGTGCCGCCGCGAGGCGCGGTGATCGCCGCCTCCATCTTCATCGCCTCGATGGTGGCGATGGTGTCACCCGCCGAGATCTTCTGTCCCTCTTCGACAGACAGGGTTACGACACCGGCGAACGGTGCCGGGATGTGACCGGAATTCGATCGGTCCGCTTTCTCGACCGTCGGCACCTCGCTCGAGATGGATCGATCGCGCACCGACACCGGTCGCAGCTGACCGTTGAGGATGCACATGACGGTGCGCATGCCACGCTCGTCGGGGTCGGAGATGGCTTCGAGCCCGATGAGCAGTTCGACTCCCTTCTCCAGGGTGACGCGATGCTCCTCACCTTGACGCAGCCCGTAGAAGAACTGGTTGGCCGACAACCGGGTCGTATCGCCGTACTTCTCGCGGTGTGCCTCGAGTTCCGCCGTCGGGCCGGGAAAGAGCAGGCGATTGAGAGTCGTACGGCGTTGCGCAGACGTGCCGTCGAGACTCTTCTCGTCCTCGTCGGTCAGCGGCGTCACCGGCTTGCCCGCACCTCGGCCTTCGAGAGCCTTGGTGCGCAGCGGCTCGGGCCAGCCACCTGCAGGAGTTCCCAGATCGCCACGGAGGAATCCGATCACCGAATCGGGGATGTCGTATCGACTCGGGTCCTCGGCGAACTCTTCGGCCGATGCTCCCGCACCGACCAGAGCCAGGGCCAGATCACCGACGACCTTCGAGCTCGGCGTCACCTTGGTCAGGCGACCCAACATCCGGTCTGCTGCGGCGTAATTGGCCTCGACCGTCTCGAACCGATCACCGAGTCCGAGCGAAATGGCTTGCTGCCGCAAGTTGGAGAGTTGACCGCCGGGAATCTCGTGGGTGTAGACGCGGCCGGTCGGTGCCGGCAGTCCGGACTCGAAGGGCGCGTAGACCTTTCGTACGGCCTCCCAGTAGGGCTCGAGATCGCAGACGGCCTGCAGATCCAGTCCGGTGTCCCGGTCGGTGTGGGCCGCCGCCGCGACGATCGCCGACAGCGCGGGCTGACTGGTGGTTCCGGCCATCGCCGCGCTGGCACCGTCGACGGCGTCGGCACCGGCCTCCCACGCTGCCAAGTAGGTGGCCAATTGACCACCGGGTGTGTCGTGCGTGTGCACATGTACGGGCAAATCGAAGTTCGACCGTAGCGCCGTCACCAACGTCTTGGCTGCTGGTGCGCGAAGCAGCCCTGCCATGTCCTTGATGGCGAGTACATGCGCTCCAGCATCGACGATCTGCTCGGCCAACTTCAAGTAATAGTCGAGGGTATACAGGTCTTCGTTCGGGTTGGACAGGTCCCCGGTGTAGCTCAGTGCCACTTCGGCCAGCGCAGTCCCGGTTTCGCGCACCGCATCGATTGCGGGGCGCATCTGATCGACATTGTTGAGAGCATCGAAAATGCGGAAGATGTCGATTCCGGTGTCGGTGGCCTCGGCGACGAAACTGCGGGTCACCTTCTCCGGATACGGGGTGTAGCCGACTGTGTTCCTACCGCGCAGCAGCATCTGAATTGCGATGTTGGGGACGGCTTCTCGAAGACTCGCAAGTCGCTCCCACGGATCCTCGTGCAGGAACCGCAGCGCCACATCGTAAGTCGCACCACCCCACGCCTCGATGGAGAGCAACTGCGGCGTCGTGCGGGACACGTACGGGGCCACACCGAGCAATCCGCTCGTGCGCACACGCGTGGCCAGCAAGGACTGGTGCGCGTCACGGAAGGTGGTGTCGGTGACGCCGAGTGCCTTCTGGTTGCGCAGATCTCGGGCAAAACCCTCGGGCCCGAGTGCGAGCAGTCGCTGACGCGAACCGTCGGGAATCGGCGCGGAGAAATCGACAGCTGGAAGTTTGTCGTGCGGGTACACCGGGGACGGACGCTCACCGTGCGGCTTGTTGACCGTCACGTCGGCCAGGTAGGTGAGAATCTTGGTGCCACGGTCACCCGAGGAGCGCGACGTCAGTAGTTCCGGTCGCTCCTCGATGAACGAGGTGGTGACGCGCCCTGCGGTGAAGTCGGGGTCGACCAGAACCGCTTGCAGGAAGGGGATGTTCGTCGCGACGCCGCGAATCCTGAACTCTGCCACCGCACGTCGGGCACGCGCCACTGCGGTGTCGAAATCACGGCCGCGGCAGGTGAGCTTGACGAGCATGGAATCGAAATATGCGCCGACCTCCGCGCCCAGCGTGGTGCCACCGTCCAGCCGAACACCGGCACCGCCGGGAGTGCGGTAGGCGGTGATGCGGCCGACGTCGGGTCGAAAACCGTTGGCCGGATCCTCGGTGGTGATGCGGCACTGCAATGCGGCACCGCGCAACACGATGTTCTCCTGCTGCAGACCGAGGTCCGCGAGCGTCTCCCCCGAGGCGATCCGCAACTGGGACTGCACCAGGTCCACATCGGTCACCTCTTCGGTGACGGTGTGCTCCACCTGAATTCGAGGATTCATCTCGATGAAGACATGGTTGCCGCGGGTGTCGAGCAGGAACTCGACGGTACCGGCACACGAGTATCCGATCTGCTTCGCGAATGCGACTGCATCGGCGCAGATCTTCTCGCGCAACCCCGGGGGCAGGTTCGGTGCCGGAGCCAATTCGATGACCTTCTGGTGCCGTCGCTGCACGCTGCAGTCACGCTCGAACAGGTGCACCACGTTGCCCTCGCCGTCGGCGAGTATCTGAACTTCGATGTGCCGAGGATCGATCACGGCCTGCTCGAGGAATACCGTCGCATCTCCGAAAGCCGACTCCGCCTCGCGCGCAGCCGCTTCGATGGACTCACGCAACTGCGCCGGTTCGGCAACTCGTCGCATCCCTCGGCCACCGCCGCCTGCGACCGCCTTGACGAACAGGGGGAAGGTCATGGTCTCCGACGCTGCGACGAGCTCGTCGATGTCGGACGAGGGTTCCGACGACGCCAGAACCGGAAGCCCTGCGGCTTTCGCCGCCGCGATTGCGCGTGCCTTGTTGCCGGTCAGCTCCAGTACATCGGCGGAGGGGCCGACGAAGGTGATGCCGGCCTCGACACACGCTGCGGCCAGATCCGGGTTCTCGGAGAGGAATCCGTACCCGGGGTACACCGCGTCGGCCCCGCTCCGCTTGGCGGCGGCGACGATTTCGTCGACCGAGAGGTACGCCCGTACCGGATGGCCCTTCTCCCCGATCTGATATGCCTCGTCGGCTTTCGTCCGGTGCACCGAGTTTCGGTCCTCGAACGGAAACACCGCAACGGTGGAGGCACCGAGTTCGTAGGAAGCACGGAAGGCACGGATGGCGATCTCGCCGCGGTTGGCAACCAAAACTTTGGAGAACATTGGCTCAACTTACCCGGCAGCATGGGCCTCCGAGGCTTACTGATCTCACCATTCGGGACGAATTGTTCGATTCTTTCGACTGAAACGGTGCAGTAGGGGCTCGATGTCGGTCAAGACTTCTGGAGGTAATCGACCCGGTCCGATCGCCAGGCCGACCGCATCATCGACGCGATGCCAGGATCGTTCGCCAACGACGGGTCTCGTGCGAACAACGTCCGCGCGCAGTCCTGCGCATCGGCGATGGTGTCCTCGTCGTCGATGAACGACAGCAGTCTGAGGCCGCTGACCGTGCCGGACTGCGCGGCACCTAGTACGTCACCTTCTCGCCGGGTGGCGAGGTCCAGTTTTGCCAGCTCGAAGCCGTCGTTGGTCGCGGCCACCGCCTCGAGCCGGGCGAACGAACCGCCCATGGGACTGAGGTAGCTGATCATGATGCAGAGACCCTGGTGTCCGCCTCGACCGATTCGACCGCGCAACTGATGGAGTTGACTGACCCCGAATCGGTCGGCGTCCATGATCACCATGACCGTCGCATTGGGAACGTCGACGCCCACTTCGACTACCGTCGTACAGACGAGGACGTCGATCTCTCCCGAATTGAACTCGGACATGGTGATGTCCTTGTCGTCACCCGACAGCCGCCCGTGCAGCAACCCCACCCGGAGATCGTGCATGGGACCAGCCGCGAGGGTGTCGTACATATCCACCGCGGCCGTGGTTTCCGGCCCGTCGTCGGATTTCGAAGCGGTCTTCTTACCCGTCTCGGCGTCGTCGCCGTCGCCGATCCGCGAGCAGACCACGTACGCCTGACGTCCGGCAGCGACTTCCTCACGGATGCGTTGCCACACTCGATCCACCCACGCCGGCTTGGCTCTGGCAGGCACTACGTTGCTGATGATCGGTGACCGGCCGCGAGGAAGTTCCCTCAGTACCGACGTTTCGAGATCGCCGAGCGTCGACATCGCGATGGTGCGCGGGATCGGTGTCGCTGTCATCACGAGCAAGTGGGGACTGGTATTGCCGCGGGCTTTGGCCCGCAACGCATCTCGCTGCTCGACGCCGAATCGGTGTTGTTCGTCCACGACGACCATCGCGAGATCGAGAAACTCCACGCGATCCTCGATCAGGGCGTGGGTACCGATCACGATCCCGGCATCTCCGGTCACGGCATCGAGCAAGGCGGAGCGCTTGGCCGCAGTGGACATCGAACCGGTCAGCAGAGCGACTTTGGTCGCGAGCTCGTGCGATCCGAGCTCGCCACCGGCGGCAAGACTGCCGAGCATCGACCTGATCGATCGCGCATGCTGGGAGGCGAGCACCTCGGTGGGTGCCAGCAACGCACACTGATGACCGGCATCGATCACCTGCAACATCGCCCGCAGCGCGACGATGGTCTTGCCCGAGCCGACTTCACCCTGCAACAGCCTCGACATCGGATGTGGTGCAGACAGATCGTTGGCGATCTCGGCCGCGACGTCGTGCTGACCGGCCGTCAGCTCGAACGGCAGTCGGCGATCGAACTCGACGGCGATGCCGTCGGTGATCGGCGGGCATCGCGCGGCCACCCGAGTCGATGCGTCGCGTCGACGGTCGGCGAGGACGAGCTGTACGGCGAGAGCCTCGTCGAATTTGAGCCGCTCACGGGCGGAGTCCTTGTCCTGCGCGGTGTCGGGAAAATGGACCGACCGCAGCGCGGTGTCGATGTCGACGAGTCCACGTTCTCGGCGCACCGATTCGGGGAGCGGATCGGTCACATCGTCGAGTTGGTCGAGGACCTGCCGCACGCAACGCATGAACGTCCAACTCTCGACGTCCTTGGTGGCCGCGTAGATCGGAACGAACGCCCGATCGAACACCGACATGTCGACGGCTCCCGACGCGTCTACCGCACCGCGGGCCAGACCGGCCAGAGTTCCACCACCGACGATGCGACCCGCGGGCACGACGGCTCCGTCGTTGTCGTCTCCGCCCAAGATGACATAGCTGGGGTGGGTGAGATTCCACCGCTTACCGAAGTACTTCACCTTGCCGGAGAACATTCCCCGCCGACCGGGGACGACTACGTGCTTGAGCTTGTGCGGACTGAAGAAGGTGGCCTCGATCCGCTGTCCGTCGGCGGCAAGCGTCACTGCGAGGAACTGGCCGTTGCGATTCTTCATCGAACGCAGCGTCGCGGACTCGACCGTGGCGACGATGGTGATGTGCTCGCCCTCGGGGGGCTCGCTTTCGCCGAGCTCGGAACCGTGCGTCATGTATCGATGCGGATAGTGCCGCAGCAGATCCTCGACGGTATGAATACCGAAGGTGTCTGCGAGCGGGGTCGCCGCCGCGACTCCGAGAACGTGATCGAGCCGGTCCACCAGCATTGCCATATCCGAAATTCCCTATTCCACTCCGAATTGCACGAGGTCTCCGGGCTGCCCACCTGCGTAGACCACCACGTCGACCCCAGGATGCGCGCCCGTCACGTACTCGGCCAGCTGGGCACCGAAGTCCGCCGAAGTCTGAGCCCCGACGAGCACCGTCACCATCTCTGCGCCGGTGGCCAGAAGCTGATCGATCAGACGGCACCCCGCGTCGAGCGGACGCGCGGCGACGATCACCACCTCCTGCCCCGCCAGGCCGATGCTGTCGCCCGGCTCGCACATACCCACCCACGTGAGCGACCGCTCCTGCGCGATGCGTAGTGAACCCCACCTGGTTCCCGCCGCCGCCTCCGACATCGTGAACGCGTCGTCGACCGCAGCCCTGGCGGCGTCGTGCACCGCGAGCGCGGCCAATCCCTGCACCATCGCCGAGCACGGCAGCATCATCACGTCCTTGCCGTCGGCTCGGGCAGCGGCACCGACGGCAACCAGTTCTTGCGCCGACAACGCCCCGTTCGGCAACACCAACACCTCGCGATGCTTGGTTGCGACAATTGCTCGCAGCAGTACCGAGGAGTCGATCGGCTCGTCACACCGCACCACCGTCGCGCCTTCCTGAATGTAGAGATCAGCGGCACCGTCACCGGCCACCAGCGCCAAAATATCGCGTCCCACCGACAACGCCGGCCCACGGCGTGCGTCGCCGCCGACCCCAGCACCGAACTCGGCCAAGCCGAAACACGAGATACGTACCCCGCGAACGCTTCCGGTGCCGATGCCGCAATCGACGGCAGCGCCGGGATCTGCGGTGTGGACGTGCGCAGACCAGGCCCCGGATCCGTCACCGGCAACCACTACCGAGTCGCCGAGGTCGGACAGAGCCGCGCGGAGTGCGGTTGCCTGCGCGTCGTCGATCCCGTGGACGACGTAGACCACCTCGTACCCCAGGGGCCGGCCGTGTGTGGACCCCATCACAGTCTCGGGTGTTCCGGTACAGCCGTTCGTGGGGCTCGAACCGTCGCCCACGAGTGTCCGTTCACGATTTCGTGGGCGGTGGTAGCGCCTGCGCGGCGGGATACGGCCGGTCACCACTTCGACCAGCGCATCGAAAACGACCGAGAGCCCGAGCGCTCCGGCGTCCACGACCCCGGCCTCGCGGAGTTCGACAAGTTGGTCGGTCGTGCTGTCGAGGGCGCGAGCAGTGGCCTCGGCGATGTCGATCACCAGCGTGGAGAGGTCGACATTGGCGTCGTGCGCCGCAGCATCGCGGCCGGCGGCGGCGAGCACAGTGAGCATCGTGCCCTCGACGGGAACGCTCACCGCATCCGAGACCAGGACCTGCGCGCGTCGCAGCATCGCCTGGATCGAGACGGTGTCCAATGGGCCGTCCGCTGCAGCCTCGGCAACCGCGCGCAGCAACTGGGAGACGATCACGCCCGAGTTGCCGCGGGCACCCGCCACCGCGCCGACGGCCAGTGCACGCCCGATGGCACGGGTGTCGGCGGCGGGTCCGGCCCCTCGCATCGACTCCACCGCGGCCCGGAAGGTGAACATCAGATTGGTACCGGTGTCCGAATCGGGGATCGGGAACACGTTGAGCGCATTGATCTCGTCGCACCGGGCAGTGAGCGAATCGACGCACCGGTAGGCCCACCGTCGCAGGGCCGCGGCATCGATCGAATCGAGAACGTCGACCACGTCGAGCAGCCTCCCCCGCGTTCCATCGATACCCTTGTCCGAACTCCGGTCGCGGACAGTGCCCGAAGCTTAGTCGGGCAGGATCGTCGGGTGCCGTCAGTGAGCCCAGAGCAGCGTCTGCGGTGGCAGTTTGGTGATTGCGTGCTGCGCCGCTATTCTTGCAGGGTTGCCTCGAGGCGATCTTCACGCATTGCAATCCTTGCATCTGCACGCAGTTCGTTTCGATGTCTTCGACCACATGTATCGATCAACATCTATCAAGGAGTTCGCGACTATGGCTGCCGTCTGCGACGTATGCGCCAAGGGGCCCGGCTTCGGTAAGTCGGTCTCGCACTCGCACCGACGGACCAACCGTCGTTGGAACCCGAATATCCAGACCGTTCACGCTCAGGTTGCGCCTGGTAACTCCAAGCGCATGAACGTGTGCACCTCCTGCTTGAAGGCAGGCAAGGTGGTCCGGGGCTGATTTCGGCCTCGCTCTTCGTTTTCCTCCACGGCCTCGACTGCGTGCGAGATCTGTGCCCCGCCCCCAGTATTCGGAGGCGGGGCACAGTCATGTGAGCCTCCGTTTCCGTTCCGTTCTGTTCTGTTACACAGCCGGTCGGAACCGTGACGACAATGGCGAATCATGGGCACTGGCCGGTGACACCGGCCGAGCAGTCTCGAACGCATGGCGACCACACGCACACTCTTCGTCACGGCGCTCGCAGCGCTGACGCTCACGGCATGCTCGAACGCAGTGCCCGACACGCCGACAGCCGCACACTATCCGGAAAGTCAGCCCGACTCGGGGCCGGCCGGCGGTGAGATAGACGACCGAATAGACCTCGACAGCACCGATCTTCCCGCACTGGCCCGTCTCGACCCCGTTCTGCTCATGGCACTGCACTCCGCTGCTGCCGACGCGAGATCGTCCGGAGTGGATGTGTACGTCACCTCCGGATGGCGTTCCGCGGCGTACCAGCAACGCTTGTTCGACGATGCCGTGACCCGCTACGGCAGCACCGACGAAGCCAGACGATGGGTGCAAACCCCGAACAATTCCAAGCATGTCATCGGACGAGCGGTGGATGTCGGACCGACGGATGCCGCCGACTGGATGATCCAACACGGCAACGACTACGGCCTGTGCCAGACCTATGCCAACGAAATGTGGCACTTCGAGGTGGCGACCACTGCCGGCGGCACCTGCCCGGTCCCACTCGACGACCCGTCCGACGAACGGGCGGAGGGCCGACGATGACACGGGTCGAACCGAGACGACTGGTCGCCGCGCTGGCACTGCTGAACCTGGGAGTCGTCGTCTACTGGCTGGGCGGGTTGACGACCGCAGGCCAAACGGTGGATCAGGAACTGATGGTGAGCGCCGAAACATTGTCCGGGGACCTCGTCGACGTCTGCGCCGAATTCGTCGACCTCATCGCACCGGTCTCGGCCGCAGGAGCGGTTCTCGTCGCATTTCTGATCATGTTCAGCGGCAACAGGATTGCACTTGCGCTGCGAGCAGGAATCTTGACACTCGGACCGATTGCGACGGCCTGGATTCTCAAGTATTCGCTCGATCGACCGAACCTGGACGGCCTCGTCCAGCACAACTCCTTTCCCAGCGGCACCCTCACCTGCGTCACAGCTGTCGTCTGTGCGGTCTACCTCGCAACCGCTCGCCGCTGGCGGATCATCGTCGCGATCAACGGAGCACTGCTCATCCTCGGAACTGCCGTGTCGGTCGTCGTCCTGAAATGGCACCGCCCCAGTGACGCGCTGGGCGCGCTGCTGCTCGTCGGATGCTATGCCCTGGCGGTGTCCGCATTTCCGATCAGGATCTCCGACCCCCGACATTCGACGCTGGCGGACCCCGACAACGAACGTCTCGCGCAGGTGTGAGCCCTGTACCCTTGGCCGATCGCTATCGCCCCTACTGCACAAGGTCTTCGACATGGTGAACATTCTCTTCGTGGAGGACGATCCAGCTGTGGCCGAAGCAATGACGTTGGGGCTGAACCGCCTCGGTCACCGAGTCGACCATCGCCCCGACGGCAACGGTGATCTCGACAACGCAATCACCTCCGCCGAGATCGTCTTGCTCGACCTCGGTCTCCCCGGAGCCGACGGCTACGAGATCTGCCGACGGATCCGAGCGCAGAGTTCGATCCCGATCATCATCCTCACGGCCCGCTCCGATGACATCGACACCGTTGCGGGTCTGGAAGCCGGCGCGGACGACTACGTCGTCAAACCGACAAGCCCACGAGTCCTGGACGCGCGCATCAAGGCTGTGGTCAGACGATCGACCGACACGACCCCCGCCGCGGCCGCGGCAACCGCAATCGTGGAGCAGTACGGCAATGTGACAGTCGACCGTTCGTCGCTACAGGTGAGAAAGGGCGGAACTCTGCTGACGCTGACGCCGACCGAGCTTCGGCTCCTGCTCGCCCTGACCGAGAACATGGGTCACGTGCTCAGCCGAGGCCAATTGTTGTCTGCAGCATGGGATCAGGACTACCTCGGTGACTCCCGAATCGTCGACGCCGCGATCCAGAGATTACGCGGAAAAATCGAGGACGATCCCGCTGCACCGGCCGCCATCGAAACGGTGGCGGGTTCGGATATCGATTCGATCCCGGCCCGGTTCGTTGATGCTGTCCCGGCTGCGAGTCGACGGCCTGCGTACCCGACTCGTCCTCGTGTTCATCACCATCGTCGTGATCATCGCCGGTGCAACAGCCGGTGTGGTGTCGTTAATGGCGCGATCGTGGATCTACTCCAACGCGCAGGACGTGGCGACGGCGCAGTTCCGCGACGAGCTCCGGGATGCCGACGGGGCCCAGGTGACCCGAACGACGGCATCCGAACTGGGACAATTCTTTCCGTCGGACACGACGTTGCTCGTCGGCGACGACGAAGTACGACGGGGTTCGGTCGACCCGGCCACGCTCTCCCCCGACTTTCTGGCCGGGGTGGACGGTCGCGGAATCATCCGTTTCGTCCGACTCGACTCCGAACGGATCATGCTGGCCATGTCCGTCCGTGTCTTCGAGGCGACCGACCCGGACGGCGACGAAACTTCGGTCACGGTCCTCGCCATTCGACCGCTCGAGGGCGTGCAGGACAAGTTCGACGATCTTCTGCGCGCCGTAGGCCTCACCATGGCGGGCGGAGTACTGGTCAGTGGGCTGCTCGGATTGTGGATCGCCTCGACCCTGGTGCGTCCACTCCGACGCCTCGATCGGGCCGCTGCCCGCGCCGCCGACGGTGATCTGAGTGTTCGACTCTCCGAAGAGGGCGTGACCGAACTCGCCGAGCTGACGACGACCTTCAACACCATGATCGCCAGAAACGAGACGGTCATTCGCGGGTTGGAGGAGTCGGAAGAGCAGGCGCGCAGGTTCGTCGCCGACGTCTCCCATGAGCTGAGAACTCCACTGGCAGCACTCGTTCCGGTGGGCGAGATTCTTCGAGAGGAGATCCCCCAACTCTCGCCCGATGCGGGAGCAGCTGCCCGGATCGTCAGCGGTGAGATCGGGAAGCTCACTCGGCTCGTCGAGGATCTCATCGAGATGTCTCGTCACGACGCGCAACAGGCGCGCCTCGTTCTCGACGATGTCGACCTCGTCGGGCTCGTCCGACGCTCACTGACCCGCCGCGGATGGGCAGAGAGCGTCGAACTGCGTGGGCCGGACAGTATCGACGCCACCGTGGATCCGCGACGCATCGACGTGGTGGTCGCAAATCTCGTGGGTAATGCACTGCGTCACGGCGAGCCCCCCGTACGCGTGGAGATGAACGCTCGTCCCGAGTGGGTGGACGTGACAGTGGTGGACCACGGGCCCGGGATATCACCGGACGACAGCCACGCGATCTTCCGACGGTTCTACAAGGTGGACACCGCTCGTGGACGCAGCGAGGGCAGCGGTCTCGGACTGTCCCTCGCCGTCGAGAACGTGCGCCTGCACGGCGGCACCATCACCGTCGACCGGGTGGATTCGAGCACGGTCTTCAGCGTCCGGCTGCCCCGTCTTCGACCCCGGTAGCGGTCCCGGCAGCAGGCTCGCGCATCCGTGCCCGAGCACGGCGGCCCCACGGCGGACCAGAAATGTCGGTTAGAGTCCCGAACGTGACTTATTCGGACGCAGACATTTCCAGCAAGGTCAGCATCGAGGACGGTGTACTGCGCATCGTCGTCGCCACCGAGGCAGGCGGTGCCTCGCTCGATCTCCAGGGCATCGACGACGGCACCTCGACCCTCCGCTCCGTCAACGCCGGTGCAACTGCGATCGGAAGCGTCCTGCTCATCGGTCGGGGGCCCAATTTCTGCGCCGGCGGCAATGTGCGCGCTTTCGCCGGTGCTGCCGATCGCGGTGCCTTCGTCGGTTCCGTCGCAGACACGTTCCATACGTTCGTTCGTGAACTTGCCGCCGTCACCGTCCCGATCGTCGCCGGTGTACACGGATGGGCGGCAGGTGCGGGCATGAGCCTGGTGTGTCTCACGGATATCGCCATCGGCGGACCGTCCACCAAGCTTCGACCCGCGTATCCCTCGATCGGCTTCACTCCGGACGGGGGAATGTCGTGGACGCTGCCCCGCATCGTCGGTTCGGGCCGCGCGATGGACATTCTTCTCAACGACTCGATCATCAACGGGGAGGAAGCAGTTCGTCTCGGGATTCTCAGCCGACTGGTGGGCGACGACATCGTCGACAACGAGGCCGAACGCCTCGCTCGAACCCTTGCCGTCGGGCCGACGTCGGCGTACCGGGGCATCAAATCACTGTTACAGGCCTCCGAATCAGCAAGTCTGGCACAGCAGTTGGATGCCGAGGCCGCGTCGATTTCGACGGCCGCATCGTCACCGGCCGGACGAGAGGGCGTCGACGCGTTCGTGGAGAAGCGTCGTCCCGATTTCTCCTGATCCGATTACGGCAACGTCCGATCAGGGCAACGTCCAGTCGATCGGTTCGTCTCCCCCCTCGACCAACAACTCGTTGACCCGGCTGAAAGGCTTGGACCCGAAGAACCCGCGTGACGCGGACAGCGGTGACGGGTGCGCAGATTCGATGTACGGCACAGATCCGAGCATCGGCTTCAGAGTTGCCGCGTCGCGTCCCCACAGAATCGCGACCAGACCCGGCGCGGCGGGATTCTCGGCTCGGGCGACGAGAGCCCGAATCGCCTGCTCCGTCACCGCTTCCCACCCCTTCTTTCGGTGCGATGCGGCCTGGGAAGGTTCGACGGTGAGCACCCTGTTCAGCAACATCACACCGCGGTCCGACCATGGTGTGAGATCACCGTTGCTCGGCGTGGGTAACCCCAGGTCGTCGGAGTACTCCTTGAAGATGTTGCTCAAGCTGCGCGGCACGGGTCTCACGTCCGGTGCAACGGAAAAGCTCAGTCCCACTGCGTGTCCCGGTGTCGGATACGGATCCTGACCGACGATGAGGACCCGGACTCGGTCGAAGGGATAGCGGAAAGCGCGTAGAACGTTCTCGCCCGCAGGCAAGTAGTGCCGACCGGCGGCAAGCTCTTCCCGTAGAAAGTCGCCCATCGCAGCAACATTCGACTCGACGGGAGCAAGGGCGTCCGCCCACCCCGATTCGACGCTCTCGGCGAGCGGCCGGGGCGTCATCGGTCGATCCGGCGCAGCGCGTCACGGTAGTACGCGGCATTGGCCGAGTACATCTGTACGTTGATGTCCACATGCCCCTCGGGGACTTGGTACCCCTCCCGGATCTTCGCTGGAACACCGAGCGCCATGGAACGTTCGGGAACGACGAACTTGAACGGCACCACTGCTCCCGCCCCTACGATCGAACCCGCCCCGATCTTCGAGCCGTTCAGCACCACCGAGCCCGAGGCGATGAGGCAGTTGTCTCCGATGACCGCACCTTCGACGTGCGCATTGTGCCCGAGTACGCATCCGGAGCCGATCACCGTCGCGTCGATCGGTGTGCAGTGCACCACCGTCCCGTCCTGGACGTTGGTCCCCGCGCCGATGGTGATCGTGCCGTAGTCCGCCCGCAGAACTGCGGTGGGCCACACGGACGATCCGGCCGCCAGAGTCACCGCGCCGATGACGACCGCGTCGGGATGGACGTAGGCGTCGGGATGAATGTCGGGTTCACGATCTCCGAGTGCGTAGATAGCCATCTCAGGAACTTAGCCGACTCGATCGGACGTCGGCCGCGTTCACTCGCTCTCGAAGCTCGTCCACCCCGATCTACCCGAATGGACGCGGCCGTCGACAGTCACCCGACTCGCCCGATCGTCACCGAGGTGCTCGACACGGCCGATCACCGTCCACTCCGCCGGAACGGCACTGTGATCGCCGAACGTGCCGACGAGAGCATGATCCTCACCGCCGGTGAGTACCCAATCCAGCGGATCGACTCCCACTGCCGTTGCTGCCGAACGCAATTCGGCGGGAATGTCCAGCAGCTCGGGATCGATGTCCATTCGGACGTTCGAAGCATCGGCTATGTGGCCCAGGTCGGACAACAATCCATCGGAGACGTCGGTGAGTGACGTCGCGCCGGCCTCGGCGGCCCCGACCCCGGCGCGGTACGGCGGGACGGGAACTCGATGTGCGTCGAGCACAGCGTCGTGGCCCGTTCTGTCCATGTCCGCCAGCAGTAGAGCGAGTCCGGCGGCCGACCAGCCGAGCCGCCCCGCGTAGGCGATCAGGTCACCGACACGCGCACCCGATCGCAGCACCGGTGCCCTGCCCTGGAGATCACCGAGGGCGGTGACCGAGATCACCAGCTCCGGTGACTGAACCACATCACCACCGACGATGGCCGATCCCGCGGCCACCGCCTCGAGCCACATACCCTCGTTGAGGCCGTCGGTCACACGCACCGGCGTATCGGCCGGACATCCGAGAGAAACGAGAAAACCCGAACACCGAGCGCCCATCGCGGCGATGTCCGCGCCGTTCTGCGCGATAGCCTTGCGGCCGATCTGCACCGGACTGGACCAGTCCAGCCGAAAATGCCTGCCGTGCACCAACATATCCGTCGATGCCGCGATTCTTCCGTCGGGCGCGGCGACGACGGCGGCGTCGTCACCGGGCCCGACGATGGTCGACGGAGGTTGCACACGGTCTGCGACGGCGCGGGAGATGACCTCGAATTCGCCGACCTGCGCGACGGTAGGTTCGGTGTCTGTGGCCGACTCGGTGCCGGGGTCGTCGATGATGTTCCTCCTCGAGAACGCGATGCGTGCGCGACGGACTCGCGCGGAGCGCGTGGCCCGCCTGCGGTACCTTTTAGCGGCGGCCGGGACAGCACCGACGCTGCAGGGTTACGTGCACAGAGAACGTAGCCGACCCAATTTACAGTCGAGAAGTCCGGCAGGGAAAGGGACCACCGATGGTGCAAGCATTCGTTCTCGTTCAGACCGAGGTGGGCCGCGCGACGGCAGTCGCGCAGCAGATCGAGGCCGTCGACGGAGTGGTCTCCGCGGAGGCCGTCGTCGGGCCCTACGACGTCATCGCGCGCGCCGACGGTGCATCCGACGCCGAGGTTGCCGAGATCGTCTCCCGCATCCAGAAGGTGGACGCCATCACTCGCACTCTCACCTGTCCGGTCGCTCCACAGCCGACCGCGTCGGTCGGATAGCTCGTGAGCTCGACCGACCCCGGCAACGACGCCCACGACGACACCGACGGCAGGACCGACACCGACGGCATCCGCGAACAACGACACCCCGCCGTGATCGCCACTGCGATCGCGTTGCCGGTTGCGTTGGTGGTCGGGGTTCTGGTTGCCGCCATTGCGGTGAACCGCTCTCCGGTCCACGATCCGGTCGCGTTGGGCCCGGTCGACTCCCCCGACGCCACGAGTGCGCAATGCGCGTCGTTGCTCGACGCTCTGCCCGAGAATCTGGGCGACTACACCGCAGCCGAGCTGGCCGACCCTGCACCGGCTGGGGTTCGCGCGTGGGTCTCGTCCGAGGAGAACGCAGAGCCTGTCGTGTTGCGCTGCGGGCTGACCCGTCCCGTCGGCTTCGATGTGGCTGCGCCGCTGCAGGTCATCAACGGCGTCCAGTGGTTCGAGGTGTCCGGGGAGGACGACGGAATCGACGCCAGCACATGGTTCGTCGTCGATCGAGGTGTCTACATCGCCCTGACGATTCCGGGCGATTCCGGGCCGACGCCGCTGCAGGATACGTCATCGGCGGTGTCGAACGCACTACCTCAGCAGCCACTCGATCCGGCTCCGTTGCAGTAGCCGACGGAGCTAGCGCAATCCCGTCCCGCGGGCGAGCGCGGTGTCGATCAAGGTGGTGATCAGCGTCGGGTAGTCGACACCGGATTCCGCCCACATCTTGGGGTACATCGAGATGGAGGTGAATCCGGGCATCGTGTTGATCTCGTTGATGACCGGGCCGTCTTCGGTGACGAAGAAGTCCACTCGCGCCAGCCCCTGACAGTCCAACGCCCGGAACGCGGCAACGGCGAGTTCGCGAATGCGGTCGCTGGTCGCATCGTCGAGTGCAGCCGGGATATCGAATTCGCTGACGTCGTCGAGGTATTTGGTGTCGAAGTCGTAGAAAGCGTGATCGTCGACCTCTGCGTCCGGAATGCGGATTTCGGCAACGGCGCTCGCGCGCACCGTGCCGTCCGGAAATTCGAGGACACCGCACTCGACCTCGCGGCCGTGGATCATTCCCTCGACGATCACCTTGGGGTCGTGGTCACGCGCGACGGCGATCGCGGCGTCCAATTGATCCCACTCGGTGATGCGGGAGATACCGATCGACGATCCGCCTCTGGCCGGTTTGACGAACGCGGGCAACCCGATCCGGTCTCGCTCGACAGTGGTGAGGTCGTCGACGCCGCGGCGAAGTACCACCTGGCGACCGATCGGAAGCCCTTCGGCACCGAGCAGCTTCTTGGTGAATTCCTTGTCCATGCCGGCCGCGCTGGCCAACACCCCTGGCCCGACGTACGGGACGCCCGCCAACTCGAGCAGGCCCTGCAGTGTTCCGTCCTCGCCGTACGGACCGTGCAGTACAGGGAACACCACGTCGACAGATGTGAAGACCGTTGCGCCCTCTCCCTCGCCGAGAGCGATCAGCGCACCGGCGTGGCCCGGGTCGGTACTGAGGGTGAGTGCCGCACCGGCCTTGTTCACGGTCGGCAGCACCCGGTCGTGAATCGTCAGTGCACTGGCATCGGAGGAGCCGAGAACCCAGGCACCGTCCGGGGTGATGCCCACCGGAACCACCTCGTACTTGGCCGGATCGAGATTCTGCAGCACGCTACCTGCCGATACACAGGACACGGCGTGCTCACTGCTGCGGCCACCGAAGACGACGGCAACTTTGATGCGGGGAGTACTCACGATGAGAAACCGTACCGTCGCTACGTGCTCGACGCGGATTCGCCCTGTCGGTCGCGAGGCCGCGAACACGGCTTCACTCGGGCTTGATACGTCGTCCCAACAGGTGACCGACCGCGTCCGGAACGGACATGCCCCCGTGACACACCCGGTGCACCGCATCGGTCAGCGGCATCTCCACGTCGTAGCTCTCGGCGAGCGCACGCACCGATGTGCAGGACTTCACACCTTCGGCAACCTGACCGTGCGCAGCTTCCTGCGCGCTTTCGAGGGAACCACCCGAACCGAGGCGCTCACCGAATGTGCGGTTGCGCGAGAGGGGCGAGGAACACGTGGCGACGAGGTCGCCGACGCCGGCCAGACCGGACAGTGTCGACGGCGTGGCACCGAGTGCTACGCCGAGTCGGATGATCTCGGCCAAACCTCTGGTCATGATCGATGCGAGAGTGTTCTCTCCGTACCCGACGCCACTGGCCATCCCGCACGCGAGAGCGATGACGTTCTTGCACGCTCCACCGATCTCGGCACCGATGACATCGGAGTTCGTGTACGGCCGAAAGTAACCGGTGGCGCAGGACTTCTGGATCTCGAGGGCACGCTGGGAGTCCGAGCATGCGATGACGGTGGCGGCAGGCTGTCCCTCGGCGATCGGGCGCGCAAGGTTGGGCCCGGACAGACACGCCACCCGACTCGGATCTGCTCCGGTGACCTGAGCGATCACCTGGCTCATGCGCATGAGCGTTCCGGTCTCGATTCCTTTGGCCAACGACAGCAGTGTCGCGTGCGGCGGGATCGAGTCGGTCCACTCCCCCAGGTTGGTGCGCAGACTCTGCGACGGCACGGCCAACACCACGATGTCGGCTCCGTCGAGAGCACGAGCGGGATCGCTTGACGCGCGGATCGACGAGGGCAGCTCGATACCCGGAAGGTAGTCCTTGTTCTCGTGGTCGTCGGTGATGGATGCAGCGAGCTCTTCACGGCGGGCCCACATCGTGACGTCGGTCCCGGCATCGGCCAATACTTTCGCGAATGCCGTTCCCCACGACCCCGAACCCATTACCGCTGCTCTGCTCATACCGCCAACCCCTCACCTGCTTGCCGATGCCCTCGTTCTTCGCGCGCATCACCCTAACTCGACAACCTGCTCGGGCGGTCGGAGTCGGCACAGATCCGCGACGCTGGCAGGATCGAGCACCATGGGTGCAACACGATCCGACGACGGCGACCGAGTGGCCGCGTCGTCCGACCCTGCGCGCCGCATCGTCGCAGTCCTCATCGCAGTGAAGGATCTCGCGGCGGCGAAGTCACGCTTGGCGGCAGAATTCTCGGGTCCCGAGCGAACACGATTGGTGCTCGCGATGCTCAGCGACACCGTGGCCGCCGCAGGCGCCGTGTCGGTGGTGGATTTGGTGACGGTGGTCACCCCTGATCCCCTCGTCGCAGAGACCGCCCGAAGGATCGGCGCACGAGTGTTCGACGAGCCGGTCGGCGATCCCGCACAGCCACCGGACGCGCGTCTCAACCACGCGTTCGCGTCCGCGGCGGCCGTGTTGCGGCGCGAAGAGGTAATCGGCCACCGACGCGGGCATGACGCCGCCGCCCGTGTCGACATCATCGCGCTGCAAGCCGACCTGCCGGCCATGCGTCCCGCCGAACTCGCTCAGGCATACGCCTCTGCGCGCCGCGGAGGCCGATCACTGGTGGTCGATCATCACGGCACCGGTACCGCCGCTTTGATCCTCAAGGACTCCCCCGGCGAGCTCGCACCACTGTTCGGGGTGGACTCCGCGCGCCGCCACGCAGAGTCCGGAGCATCGAAACTCGACGGCATCTGGCCGGGTCTGCGGCTCGACGTCGACACAGCAGTCGACGTCCGCAGAGCACACCGACTCGGGGTAGGACCGGCGACGGTGGCCGTCCTGCGCTCGCTCGGTTGGAACGACGACGCATCGGCGACAACTGCGTGAGCGAGTTTCGCCCATCGGAGTTTCACCCACGCCGGGTATGGGGGATGATCGTCCGGTGAGCAGAGACGACACACAGCCAGCGAACGAAGATCCGTCCATGGAGACCGGGGCGGGCACCGGTTCGGAGCCGGTTTGGAGCGCTCCGATCGCAGCGACGATGCCGAGCATCCCCTCCGCACTACCGGCTGCCACTCCGGAGTCGGTGGACATCGCCACCGTGCTCCCCGAAAATCGCTACCTCAACCGGGAATTGAGCTGGCTCGACTTCAATTCACGTGTCCTCGCTCTGGCAGAGGACTCGTCGCTCCCCCTACTCGAACGGGCCAAGTTTCTCGCGATCTACGCGTCGAATCTCGACGAGTTCTACATGGTCCGAGTGGCCGGCCTCAAACGTCGCGACGAAACCGGTCTCTCCGTCAGATCCGCCGACGGTATGACTCCGCGCGAACAGCTCGCGGTGATCGGCCAACGCACTCAAGAGCTGGCACTCAAACATGCGCGAGTGCTGCTGGATTCGATTCTGCCGGAGCTCACCGCCGAAGGCATCGCGATCATCCGGTGGTCGGATCTGGACAGCGACGAACGTGCCCGGCTCTCGCAGTACTTCACCGAACAGGTCTTTCCGGTACTCACACCACTGGCCGTCGACCCCGCTCACCCGTTCCCTTACATCAGCGGCCTGAGCCTCAATCTCGCTGTGACGGTGAAGGATTACTCCACAACCGGTGAGCATTTCGCTCGCGTGAAGGTCCCCGACAACGTCGATCGCTTCGTGCGGGTCAAGCGCGGCGAAGGCTCCCATCGCATCGACGCCTTTCTGTCGATGGAGGAGTTGATCTCGGCGCACCTCGACGTACTCTTCCCCGGCATGCAGGTCGTCGAGTCTCACGCGTTCCGCATCACGCGCAACGCCGATTTCGAGGTCGAGGAAGACCGCGACGAGGATCTGCTGCAGGCGCTCGAGCGCGAGCTGGCCCGCAGGCGTTTCGGCTCACCGGTCCGCCTCGAGATCGCCGACGACATGACCGAGCACATGCTCGAATTGCTGCTGCGTGAACTCGATGTCGATCCCGGCGACGTCATCCAGGTACCCGGACTGCTCGATCTGTCGTGCCTGTGGCAGGTCTACAGCGTCGACCGTCCCAATCTGAAGGACGCACCCTTCGTTCCGGCGACCCATCCGGCGTTCGGCGAGCGCGAGACCCCCAAGAGCGTGTTCTCGACACTGCGCGACGGCGATGTCCTGGTGCATCATCCGTACGATTCGTTCTCCACCAGCGTTCAACGCTTCATCGAGCAAGCAGCGGCCGACCCGCAGGTGCTCGCCATCAAGCAGACGCTGTATCGCACGTCGGGAGATTCCCCGATCGTCAATGCGCTCGTCGATGCAGCCGGTGCGGGCAAACAGGTGGTTGCACTGGTCGAGATCAAGGCACGTTTCGACGAGCAGGCCAACATCGAGTGGGCTCGCAAGCTGGAAAAGGCAGGCGTGCACGTGGTGTACGGCCTCGTCGGCCTCAAGACGCACTGCAAGACCTGTCTCGTGGTGCGCCGAGAAGGGTCGGTCATTCGCCGGTATTGCCACATCGGAACCGGCAACTACAACCCCAAGACAGCACGCATCTACGAGGACGTCGGTTTGTTCACGTCGTCCCCGGAAATCGGTGCCGACCTCACCGATCTGTTCAACTCGCTCACCGGCTACTCACGAAAGTCCAAGTACCGCAACCTCCTCGTTGCACCGTACGGAGTGCGCCGCGGCATCGTCGAACGCATCGAGGCCGAGGTCGAACACCTCAAGCAGGGACGTGCGGCGGGGATTCGTCTCAAGGCGAACGCGTTGGTCGACGAGCAGGTCATCGACGCGCTGTACCGCGCGTCCATCGCAGGCGTTTCGGTCAAGGTGGTGGTTCGCGGTATCTGCGCGCTCAAGCCGGGAGTTCCAGGACTGTCGGAGAACATCGAGGTTCGCTCCATCCTGGGCAGATTCCTCGAACACTCGCGAGTTCTGCATTTTCAGGGTGCCGACGAGTTCTGGATCGGCAGTGCGGACATGATGCACCGCAACCTCGATCGCCGAGTCGAGGTGATGGCTCAGGTCAAGGACACGCGGCTGGCGAACCAGCTGAGCGAGATCTTCGATTCCGCCCTCGACCCCACCACGCGCTGCTGGGAGTTGGGACCGGACGGCGGCTGGGTCGCCTCACCGGCGCAGGGTGAGACAGTCCGTGAGCATCAGGTGGAGTTGATGCGTAGCCGGAGGAATCAGGCGTCCTGATGGGAACCTCCGATGGCTCCCCTCGCGCCAACATCTTTGCGGCCGGCTCCGTTCTGTGGCGACGATCGCCGCGCAGCGACGGTGCCGTCGAGATCGCGTTGGTGCACAGGCCCAAGTACGACGACTGGTCGTTCCCCAAGGGAAAACTCGATCCCGGTGAGACCGCAGTCGATGCGGCAGTCCGAGAAGTCAAGGAGGAGACCGGATTCGACTCACGACTGGGACGGTCGCTGTCCTACGTCACGTACCCGATCCCGGGCCACCGCCGGATGAAGAAGGTCCTCTACTGGGCGGCCGAGGCAACCGGTGGCGAGTTCGTCCCCAACGCAGAGGTGGACGAGGTGCGCTGGATAGCACCCGCGGACATCGGTCGCGAACTCTCGTATCCCATGGACCACAAGATTCTTCGCCGGTTCGTGGCCACACCCGCCGACACCTCGACCGTCCTGTTGGTCCGTCACGGCAGTGCCGGATCGCGCTCGCGGTACAAGGGCAACGACGTCGATCGTCCGCTCGACAAGACCGGACGACGACAGGCCGAGTCACTGGTCTCGCTGCTTCGGGCATTCGGGGCCGACGCGGTGTACTCGGCCGACCGTACCCGGTGTGTTCAGACGGTTGCTCCGTTCGCAGAATCGTTGGGGGCGGAGATAAGTCCGGAGCACCTGCTGTCCGAGGAGGGTTACGCCGATGACCCGCGCAAGGGGCGCCACCGCGCTCGCGACATAGCCGAGCTGCCCGGCACGCCCGTTGTCTGCAGCCAGGGCAAGGTGATCCCCGACCTGATGCGCTGGTGGGCCGAAAAGGACGGAATCACGTTGCCTGCCAACAGGAATCGAAAAGGCAGCGTGTGGGTGCTCTCGCGTCACGACGGCAGACTCGTTGCGGCCGACCACATCGCCAGCCCCCTACCCACCCTCGTCACCGGCGGCTAGGGGACGCAAAACGAACGACAGTAAGGCCCCCGACTCGGGGGCCTTACTGTCGTTCGTGCGAGATGCGAAGCCTGCAGGCTCTACTTCTTCGCTGCGCGCTTTGCGGGGGCCTTCTTGGCCGGAGCCTTCTTCGCCGGCGCCTTCTTGGCTACGGTCTTCTTGGCTGCCGTCTTGGCCGGAGCCTTCTTGGCGGGCGCAGCCGTCGTTGCGGCCTTGCGAGCAGTTGTCTTGGCCGGAGCCTTCTTTGCAACTGTCTTACGCGCCGTGGTCTTCGCGGGAGCTGCCTTCTTGGCGGCGGTCTTCGCGGGAGCCGCAGCCTTGCGAGCGGTGGTCTTGGCCGGTGCAGCCTTCTTGGCGGCAGCGGTGGTTGCCTTGCGGGCGGTCGTCTTCACGGCTGCCTTCTTCGCAGCCGTCTTCTTTGCCGCCGCAGTCTTCTTGGCCGGAGCCGCAGCGGAACCGCGCTTGACGGCGGGACCGGTGGCAGGCAACTTCTGTCCGCCGGCGATGACTGCCTTGAACTGCGCACCCGGACGGAACGCCGGAACGTTGGTCGGCTTGACGCGAACGGTCTCGCCGGTGCGGGGGTTGCGCGCAACACGTGCTGCGCGACGACGCTGCTCGAACACGCCGAAGCCTGTGATCGTGACACTCTCGCCGCGGTGTACTGCACGCACGATGGTGTCGACGATGTTCTCGACAGCCTCTGTGGCGCTCCGCCTGTCAGACCCCAACTTCTCGGTCAGGGCGTCGATCAGCTCTGCCTTGTTCATGGAATTTCCTCCGCTATATGGTGGCCCATCGTCGGACCGACTACTACAACGGTAAACCCCAAGTCGTCAAGAGTCTATGCGCCACGCCAATTTTCATTTTGGTGTCGCGGAATGATTCACGGCCCCATAGCGTGTCGGACCCCCACCCGGTCAGCTTTCGATCGGGGTCTCGATCCGCGCCGGGAGCGTCAGGGGTTTGTATGAAGGCCTTGACTTTTCATACTCCGTAATGGCCTCGACCTGGCGTAATGTCAATCCGATGTCGTCCAGACCTTCCAGCAGACGCCACCGGGTGTAGTCGTCAATCGCGAAGCGCACCACCAAAGTTCCAGCCGTTACGGTCTTGTCGACGAGGTCGACAATTATCTCCAGACCGGGCTGTTCTTCTAAGGCTTTCCACAGCAATTCGACGTCCGACTGTTCCACTTCGGCCGCCAGCAGCCCTGCTTTACCCGAGTTTCCACGGAAGATATCGGCGAACCGGGACGCGATCACAACCCTGAAACCGAAGTCCGACAGCGCCCAGACGGCATGTTCGCGTGACGATCCCGTACCGAAATCGGGTCCGGCTACGAGTACCGAGCCACGGTTGTACGGCTCGAGATTCAGGATGAAGTTCGGATCCGAGCGCCACGCGGCGAACAACCCGTCCTCGAATCCGGTGCGCGTCACCCGCTTGAGGTAGACCGCGGGGATTATCTGATCGGTGTCGACATTCGACCGCCGAAGCGGAACTCCGATACCGGTGTGCCGGGTGAAAGCTTCCATCGAATTTTCTCCTATGGGTCGATCGATCCGAGCGAGGACGCGTTCTACGCGAGATCTGCCGGAGAGGACAAGGTTCCGCGGATTGCGGTAGCAGCTGCAACAAGAGGCGAGACGAGATGAGTACGACCGCCTTTGCCCTGCCTGCCCTCGAAATTGCGGTTCGAGGTCGACGCCGATCGCTCACCCGCCACCAATTGGTCCGGATTCATCCCGAGGCACATCGAACAGCCGGCCTGGCGCCATTCGGCCCCTGCGGCAGTGAAGATGTCGCCGAGGCCTTCCTCCTCCGCCTGCGCTCGTACCCGCATGGAGCCGGGTACCACCAACATTCGCACTCCCTCGGCAACTCGGTGCCCCTCGAGAACGGACGCAACGGCACGCAGATCCTCGATCCGACCATTGGTGCAGGAACCGACGAACACGGTGTCGACGGCGATCTCACGGATCGGCGTGCCGGCCTCGAGACCCATGTACTGCAGGGCCTTCTGCGCCGACAACCGCTCGCCCTCGTCGGTCATCGCCTCCGGATCGGGCACCGTACTTCCCAGCGGCGCACCCTGACCCGGATTGGTGCCCCACGTGACGAACGGCGTCAACGTATCGGCATCGATGTGGACCTCGTTGTCGAACACGGCATCCGGATCCGTCGCCAGCTCGTTCCACGACGCCACTGCTGCGTCCCAGTCGGCTCCCTGCGGAGCGTGCGGGCGCCCCTTCAGATACTCGTAGGTGATGTCGTCGGGTGCGATCATGCCTGCCCTCGCACCGGCTTCGATCGACATGTTGCAGATGGTCATTCGCGCTTCCATCGACAGCTTGCGGATGGCCTCACCGCGGTACTCGAGAACGTAGCCCTGTCCGCCACCGGTACCGATCTTGGCAATGACTGCAAGAATCAGGTCCTTGCTCGTCACGCCGGGTGCGAGCTCTCCGTCGACGGTGATCGCCATCGTCTTGAACGGCCGCAGAGAGAGAGTCTGCGTGGCCATCACGTGCTCGACCTCACTGGTACCGATGCCCATGGCGATCGAGCCGAAGGCACCGTGCGTCGAGGTGTGACTGTCTCCGCACACGACGGTCATCCCGGGCTGGGTCAGACCCAGCTGGGGCCCGATGATGTGCACGATGCCCTGATCGAGATCGCCCATCGGGTACAGCCGTACTCCGAATTCCTCGCAGTTTCGGCGAAGGGTGTCCACCTGGGTGCGGGAGACGAGATCTGCGATGGGGGCGAAGATATCGGCCGTCGGGACATTGTGATCCTCGGTCGCGATCGTCAGATCGGGGCGTCGAAGCCCACGGCCGGCCAACCGCAAACCGTCGAACGCCTGCGGACTCGTCACCTCGTGCACGAGGTGAAGATCGATGTAGATCAGATCGGGCTCACGCGCGCCGCCTTCTCCTCCACCTCGGACCACCACGTGCTGGTCCCATACCTTCTCCGCCAAAGTCTTCGGTGTTTCGGACATCGGTGTCGTCGACCTCGTCTTCCTGTCGTCGCGTCGGCGAACTTCGCTGGTTCACCTGGCGTCTCGTCTCGACATCATGCCTCTCGGCACGCAGGAGATCTCGCAATTGTGCGATCTCAGCATTCGGGAGGCTAATATCGTTCTATGAGACAGCATAGCCTGGGCGGCCTCGTCGACAAATCGAGTGGGATCGGTGTACTCGACAAGGCAATGGCAGTGCTGCATGCGGTGGCCGAGAAGCCCTGCAATCTCGGCGATCTGTGCGCTCGCACCGACCTGCCCCGCGCCACCGCTCACCGACTCGCAGTCGGCCTGGAGACCCACCGACTACTCGTTCGAGATGCCGACGGACTGTGGCACACCGGGCCGGGCCTCGGAGAACTCGCGGCGAGCGCGTCCGACGCATTGCTCGACGCAGCCGCCTCCGTGCTCCCACGCCTGCGCGAAATCACCGGTGAAAGTGTGCAGATCTATCGGCGGGAGGGAACGGTACGCGTCTGCGTGGCGTCCATGGAGCCCCCGACAGGCCTTCGAGACACGGTGCTCGTCGGCGCGCGGCTGCCGATGACAGCCGGTTCCGGTGCCAAAGTTCTTCTGGCATGGGCAGACTCGCATACTCAAAGAGCCGTTCTGCCCGATGCAGAATTCGGCGAGCGCGTCCTCATCGAAGTACGACGCCGCGGTTGGGCGCAGAGCGCGGGCGAGCGCGAACCAGGCGTCGCAAGCGTGGCGGCGCCTGTTCGCGACGGCAACGACACTGTGGTGGCGGCGATCTCGGTGTCCGGACCCATCGATCGAATCGGACGCAAGCCCGGTGCGCGCTGGGCCGCGGATCTTCTCGCCGCAGCCGACGCGCTGCACAAGCGGCTCTGACCGGTATCGGCGGACTTCGGTGGCCCGACCGAAAAAACAACCTGATCGCATCGCGCGAGTGGGGTACCTTCGTCTCGAGCGGCCCAACCGGCCGGTCGTCGACTGCGAGGAGTCACCCATGCCCGAATCCGGCAGTGAAGAACTGAAGAAGAAGTTCCGCGAAGTTCTGGAACAGAAGAACAGCAAGGCCCACAGTTCCGTCGAGCACAAAGACGGTGGACCGAAGGTCAACAGCACCCACGGACCGGCCGACCATCAGAAGATGTTCCGTCGCAAGAGCGTGTAAAGCATCCGGCCCGAAACGACAACACCCTCCCGATCCGAGGATCGAGAGGGTGTTGTCAGTTGTAGCCCCGACGGGATTCGAACCCGCGCTACCGCCTTGAGAGGGCGGCGTCCTAGGCCGCTAGACGACGGGGCCAGGAACTTCACCTGCATTGTTTCGAGCTTGTGAGTGCCGAGTCAGCTTAACTGCCTCGGCACCGGCGACAAAATCGCCATTACCTGCTCGCTGGGGTACCAGGACTCGAACCTAGAATGGCGGTACCAGAAACCGCTGTGTTGCCAATTACACCATACCCCAATGGACTTGAATCGAACTGCCCACCAACATCGATGTGCACTGCGTTTCGAGCCGGGATAAAGACTATCAAAGGTGCATACCAATTCTCCAAATCGGCTGCTCAGAGCATCCAGAACTACGCTGCCGGCGCGCACTGCCGGCGCTGGACCGGCGTCTCTCACCGATCCACGAGCCCGCACTGCACCTCGACTGGCACGTGCAGCAGACTTGGTCTCCGTGACCGCTCGCACACACCGCACAGCCCGATGAAGGTCGTGCTCGTACCTCGCGGCGAGCAGGCGGTACTGACGTATCTCGACGACGACTGTTCGATCCGAGGCGTTCCCACTGTGGTCGAGGATCCGGCTGCAGCAGTTGCCGATCTCGAGGCGTCCGAACGGCCGAGATGGGTATGGGAGGACACCAGCCGGATCTACCCTCGTCTCCTCGAACGTGGGGTACGCGTGCGCCGTTGCCACGATCTCGCACTGGTCGGCGCGATTCTGGCGATGCGAACCGGCTCCGCAGCTGTTCCATCCGTACCCGCAGACCTGCGACCGGGACTGTTCGACGCGGATCCGCAGTCCGACCCTGCAGCAGTGTTCACCGAGTACCGGAGTCAATTCGAGTCCATCGGTACCGACCGCGCACTGCAACTACTGGCGGCGGCGGAATCGGCCGGGGGTCTGGCCGCTGCAGAGATGACCCACGGCGGATTGCCGTTCTCGGCAGCGGCGCATCGGCGTCATCTCGAGTCGATGCTCGGGGCCCGTCCGGTCGACGGTTCTCTCCCCCCGGCTCTGGTTCGGCTGGAAAGCGAGATCTCGTCGGCGTTCGGCCGACGCGTCAATCCTTCGTCTCCGGTGGAAGTGGTGGCCGCGTTCGCACGCTCCGGAATCGAACTGACATCGACTCGCGCACACGTCATCCGCGAGATCGATCACCCTGCCGTCCCCCTGCTGCTGCGCCATCGTGATCTCTCGAAATTGCACAGTACGAATGGATGGGCTTGGCTGGAGTCGTGGGTACGGGGCGATCGGTTCCGGCCGGTCTACGTTCCCGGCGCCGTGGTCTCGGGCCGATGGGCAAGCCGCGGCGGGGGCGGCCTGCAGATTCCGAAACCGTTGCGAGCCAGCGTAATCGCCGATCCCGGACATACGTTCGTCGCCGCCGATGCCGGTCAACTCGAACCCCGCATTCTTGCGGCGATGTCCGGCGACCCACGCATGGTTGCCGCTGCCGGTACCGCTGATCTGTACGCACCGGTGGCCGCAGAGTCGTTCGAGGGTGATCGCGGCAAGGCCAAGGTCGCCGTTCTCGGAGTGCTGTACGGCGCGACGTCGGGTGAGGCTCGCGGACTGCTGACACGGCTGCGGGCCAGGTTCCCCGGTGCCGTCGCCTCGGTGGAGGAGGCTGCCCGCGCCGGTGAGCGCGGCGAGGTGGTCCACTCGTGGCTGGGACGAGCCTGCCCACCGCCCTCGGCGCACTGGTGGTCCAGTGGTGACGCGCACGCGCGTGGACGATTCACCCGTAACTTCGTAGTACAGGCCACCGCTGCGGAATGGGCGTTGTGCTTGTTGGCCGATCTGCGCGGCCGGTTGCGCGACGAGATCGGAGCCGGCAGTAGCGAGCTGGTGTTCTTTCAACACGACGAGGTCGTGGTGCATTGCCCGACGGTCGATGTCGACCGCGTGTCGGAAGCCGTTGCAGCGGCTGCATTGTCGGCCACTCGGCTGATGTTCGGCGATACGGCCGTGCGGTTTCCGATGGAGACGAGAATCGACCGCTCCTACGGCGTTTCGGCTTCCGATTCGGAGTCGGAGTCGGAGTCGGATTCGGGTTCCGACTGAGCGCGTGGTGGATCCCCGAACGTGACGTCGATTTCCTCGAATGCGCTGCTGCGCTGCGCTTCTGCCTGTCCGGTGTAGGTGAGCTTGTCACCTTCGGTCAGTTCCACGTCGTCGGTGAAGGGGGCCAGAAGGGCTCGCGGAAAGAGCCGATCGACGCGAACGACGTTGATCTCGATGCACAGCACGATCGATACCGACGTCACGTACAGAAACGCCAACAGTCCGAGCACGACAGCGAACACACCGTTGGTGACCGTCGCGGTGCTGACGACGTACTTCACGTAGACACTGCCGAAGGTCTGCAACAGCTGCCAGATCACACCGGCTACGACAGCTCCGGGAAGAACCTCTCCGATCGACACCGGTCGCGCTGTCGCGAGCCGGAACGCGACGACGAACACGCCTACATAGAAAACTGTGCCGACCACGAACACCACGAGGCCCGATTCCGGACCGAAATATCCTGCAGCACTGAGCACATTGAGTGCCGTGACGGCCAGGACCGCCAGACCGACCGTGCTCAGCAGACCCAATCCGCGCACCCGGGCCCGAATGGGATCCGGCCGTAGGTTCTTCGGCACCGTCCAGGCCGTGTTCATTGCGTTCTGGAGCGCCACGGCCACCCCGAGACCGCCGTACAGGGAGCCCAGGACACCTACCACCAGACCGACGGTGCCTCCGCCGAGGCGTTCGGGCCTGCCCAGTTCGTCACCGATCACCGGGATCTGACCGAGCGCCGAGCTCAGAATCTGTTGCTGCAGTTCCGGGCTGCCGACCAACACGATGCCCAGCACCGTGGAGAACAACAGGAGCGCGGGAAACAGCGAGACGAAGGCGTAGTAGGTGATCAGGGCGGCAAGGTACCCGCCCTGATCGTCGACGAACTTGTACACCACCGCAATGGGATATCCGAGAACCGGCCGCCTGCGCTGCAGTCGGTCCAGTCGATCGGCGACGCTCATGTGTCGAGATCTCCGACCGACCGTGACGGCCCGCGACGAACCGCCGTCACGCGATACGAGTGCGTGCGGCAGCCAGGCGAGCGAGAGTCCTCTCGCGGCCGAGCAGTTCCATGGACTCGTAGAGCGGCGGGCTGATGTGCGATCCTGTCACTCCCACTCGAACCGGAGCAAAAGCCTTGCGCGGCTTGAGTTCGAGCTTCTCGATCAACGCGTCCTTGAGAGTTGCCTCCACGTCGACTGTGGTCCACGTCGACAACGCCGTCAACGCATCGATGGCTGCGTCGAGAACGGGTGCGGCATCGGGGCCGAGGTTCTTGGCTGCAGCAGCGGGATCGATCTCGAAATCCGCCTCGTCGACGAACAAGAATTTCAGCAGTCCCCACGCGTCCGACAGCACGACAATGCGGGTCTGTACCAGGTCCGCGGCGACCGCGAAGACCTTCTCGTCGATCGGTTCGACGAGATGTCCTTGCGCAACCAGATACTGACGCAACCGGGCTGCGAAGTCGTCGGCCGGCAGCATTCGGATGTGCTCGGCGTTGATCGCATCGGCCTTCTTCTGATCGAAGCGAGCCGGGTTGGAATTGACCGACGAGATCTCGAACGCCGCCACCATCTCGTCGAGCGAGAAGACGTCGTGGTCGTCCGAGATGCCCCACCCGAGAAGGGCGAGATAGTTCAGCAACCCCTCGGGGATGAATCCCCGATCGCGGTGGATGAAGAGATCGGCTTCGGGATCACGCTTGGACAGCTTCTTGTTGCCCTGGCCCATCACGAACGGCAGATGCCCGAACTCCGGGGTCCGATCGGCGACGCCGATTCGGATCAGCGCCTCGTAGAGGGCGAGCTGACGAGGGGTCGACGACAGCAGGTCTTCGCCGCGCAGCACATGGGTGATCTTCATCAGTGCGTCGTCGACGGGATTGACCAACGTGTACAGCGGAACTCCGTTACCGCGGGTCAACGCGAAGTCCGGTACGGTTCCCGCCTTGAACGTGGTCTCCCCGCGTACGAGGTCGTTCCAGGTCAGATCGTGATCGGGCATACGCAGCCGTACGACGGCTCCACGCCCCTCGTCCAGAAAGCCCTGCCGCTGCTCCGGAGTCAGATCGCGGTCGAAGTTGTCGTAGCCGAGCTTGGGGTCGCGTCCGGCGGCCTTGTGGCGAGCTTCGACTTCCTCGGGCGTGGAAAACGATTCGTAGGCTTCACCGGCGTCGAGTAACTGTCGAACGACGGCCGTGTGCTGATCTCGGCGCAAAGACTGACGGTAGGGCTCGTACGGACCGCTCACCTCTGGACCTTCGTCCCAGTCGAGACCGAGCCAGCGCAATGCGTCGAGCAGGGCGGCGTAGGACTCCTCGGAGTCGCGTGCGGCGTCCGTGTCCTCGATGCGAAAGACGAAAGTTCCACCGTGATGCCGGGCGAACGCCCAGTTGAACAGCGCTGTTCGGATCAGTCCGACGTGCGGGGTACCGGTGGGAGACGGGCAGAATCGGACGCGAACGTCTGCTGGAGTGGTCATCGTTGCCCTACTTCTTCGCTGCGACGGGATTGGTCAGGGTACCGATTCCCTCGACGGTGATCGACACACTGTCACCGTCGACGATGGGTCCCACTCCCTCAGGGGTTCCAGTGAGAATGACGTCGCCGGGGAGCAGCGTCATCACCGCGGACACCCACTCGATGATCTTCGGAATGTCGTGCAGCAGAAGCGAAGTGCGGCTCCGCTGCTTGACGACACCGTCGACCTCGGTCTTGATCTCCAGATCGGAGGGATCGAGCGAGGTCTCGATCCACGGCCCCAGTGGGCAGAAGGTGTCGTGCCCCTTCGCGCGAGTCCACTGTCCGTCGTTCTTCTGGTGGTCACGGGCCGAGACGTCGTTGGCGACGGTATATCCGAGCACCACCTCGTAGGCCTTCGACGCGGGAACATCCTTGCAAGGACGACCGATCACAATGGCCAGTTCACCTTCGTAGTGCACCTCGTTCGATGACGACGGCAGCACGATGGCCGCGCCCGGGCCGACGATGGAGGTGTTCGGCTTGATGAAGATCACGGGGTCCTTCGGTGCCTCACCGCCCATCTCGGCCGCGTGAGCGGCGTAGTTCTTGCCGATGGCGATGACCTTGCTGGCAAGGATGGGCGCGAGCAGTCGTACGTCGGCCAGCGGCCACGACCGACCCGTGAACGTGGGTGTGCCGAAAGGATGTTCGGCAATTTCCTTCGCAGTCTGCGAGTCACCGTCACCTTCGATACTCACGAATGCCACACCATCAGGACTTGCAATTCGACCGAGACGCATGCCAGAAGTCTATCGACCGTCGTTCGCCTCACGTCGACGCCGTCCGATCCGTCGATCTTTCGCCGGTGTAATGTCTTCGACAATTTCCACATCTCAAGATATCAAGTCCACATAGTGGGACGATCAGAGAACAGAGAGAGCCGAATGAACACCACCGAGCAGTTGGCCGGCATCGGCGAGGCACGGCGCTGGTTCATGCTCGTACTCGGAATGCTTGCGCAGACTGCAGGTGCCGTCTTCATCAACGGTGCTGCATTTCTCATACCTTCGCTGCACGACGACCGAGGACTCGGCCTTGCCACGGCAGGATTCGTCGTTGCGATGCCGACCGTCGGCATCATGTTGACCCTCATCGCATGGGGCGTACTCGTCGACCGGATCGGCGAACGTCTCGTCCTGGTGATCGGGCTGGGGCTCACGGCCGCCGCGAGTGTCGCTGCAGTGGCCAGCGCCTCCATTCCGGTGCTGGCCGTTCTTCTGCTGACCGGCGGCATGGCAGCCGCCAGTGCGAACAGCGCGAGCGGACGAGTCGTGGTGGGATGGTTCCCGCCGCATCGCCGTGGATTGGCGATGGGCATCAGGCAGATGTCGGTCCCGCTGGGCGTGGCCGTTGCGGCACTGACCATCCCACCCATCGCCCGGGACCACGGCGTCGGAGCGGCATTGCTCGTACCCGCTGCCGTGTGCGCAACGGCCGCACTCCTGTGTCTCGCGGTCGTCGACCCCCCGCGTCCGAATCGCGTCGATGCCGCGGTGCAGGGTTTGCTCGACAATCCATACCGAGGGAGCAGGCAACTGTGGCGCATTCATGCCACGTCGATCCTCTTGGTGGTTCCGCAGTACGTGGTCTGGACGTATGCGCTCGTATGGCTGATGACCGACCGAGGATGGACGGCAGCGGCGGCGGGCGTCCTCGTCACGGTGACGCAAATTCTCGGCGCACTGGGCCGGATGAGCGTCGGCGCGCTGTCCGATCGGGTCGGCAGCCGCATGCGGCCCCTGCGGTGGGTCGCGGTGACTGCCGCCGTCAGCATGCTCGGACTCGGAGTGGCCGACTGGTTCGACTCCCCCGTCGCGATCGTCTTACTCGTCGTCGCGTCCGTCGCCACCGTTGCCCCGAACGGTCTTGCCTTCACCGCTGTTGCCGAGATATCAGGACCGTATTGGAGCGGACGCGCCCTCGGCGTACAGAACACGAGTCAATACGTGTTCGCGTCGGCCGTGCCGCCGGTGTTCGGGGCCCTTGCGGCGGTCAGCTTTCCCATCGCATTCCTGGTGTCGGCGATCTTCCCCGCACTCTCCGTGCCGATCGTCCCCGACGATCCACGTCCCGAGATTCCCGACGAGAAGGCCGACAGCACCGGCTGATCCGGCACGGCGGGGATGTCCGAGAAACACGAAATGCCACGGTGGGCAGTCGGCCTACCGTGGCATTTCGTGACGTCGAGCTACAAGCGAGCGGCGATTCGTGCGCCGATCTCTTTCGTCGATGCCGCGGTGGTTCCTCGCTGCGCGAGATCCGCTGCGACAGCGGATTCCACTCGCGCGGCTCCCGCCGCATCGCCGAGATGATCGAGTAGCAGCGACACCGACAGGATGGCAGCGGTCGGATCGGCCTTCTGCTGTCCCGCGATGTCGGGCGCACTACCGTGAACCGGCTCGAACATGCTCGGGTTGGTACCGGTCGCATCGATGTTTCCGCTTGCGGCCAAACCGATTCCGCCGGTCACTGCGGCCGAGAGGTCGGTCACGATGTCGCCGAACAGATTGTCGGTGACGATCACATCGAACCGGCCGGGATCGGTGACGAGGTGAATCATCGCGGCATCGATGTGCTGATATGCGACCTCGACGTCCGGGAACTCCGCGGCGACCTCGTCGACGGTGCGAGCCCACAGGCTGCCTGCGAAGGTCAGCACATTGGTCTTGTGCAGCAGCGTCAGATGCTTCTTCCGAGTGAGCGCTCGCTCGAAGCCGTTGCGCACCACCCGCTCCACGCCGTAGCGCGTGTTGACGCTGACCTCGGTGGCCACCTCGTGCGGCGTACCGACCCGAAGCGCACCACCGTTTCCGGTGTAGGGCCCCTCGGTGCCCTCGCGCACGACGACGACGTCGATCTCCTTGTCGCCGGCCAGCGGGCCGACAACTCCGGGATACAGCTTGGCCGGACGCAGATTGATGTGGTGATCGAGCGCGAAGCGAGCGCGCAGCAGCAGTCCGCGTTCGAGCACACCACTGGGTACCGACGGATCACCGATGGCTCCCAGCAGGATTGCGTCGTGCTCACGCAGTTCCGCCAACACCGAGTCCGGTAGCAGCTCCCCGGTGGCGTTGTAGCGACGCGCACCGAGGTCGTACTCGGTCTTCTCGGTACCGGGCGCGACCACGTCGAGCACGGCAAGCGCCTCGGCGACGACCTCAGGTCCGATTCCGTCCCCGGCGATGACGGCCAGCTTCATCTCACTCCTCGTGTGTTCGTTCGATTTCTGTCCGATCGGCTTCGAGCGATCAGGACAGATCGACCAGCTCGATGGTGGACGCGCCGACCGCGGTGGCGATGCTCGCGCTCAACTCCGCCGGAACGTCCTTGTCGACGCGCAACAGAATAGTTGCGCCGTCACCCTCGGAGTCCTGGCTGAGCGCAGCGGCCTGGATGTCGATGCCGGCGTCGCCGAGCAGCGTGCCGATCCGGCCGAGACTGCCGGGCTGATCTGCGTAGTTGACGATGAGGTTCTTTCCCTCGGCGCGCAGATCGAAGTTGCGACCGTTGATGTTGACGATCTTCTCGACCTGCGTCGTTCCGGTGAGAGTTCCGGCGACGTTCAGGACCGTTCCGTCGCCGTACACGGCCCGGACGTCGACGACGCTGCGGTGGTTCTCGCTTTCGGGAGCGGTCGTCACCTCGGCGGTGACACCGCGCTCGTCGGCGAGCGAGGGCGCGTTGACGAAGGTGACCGAATCCTCGATCACGGCCGAGAACAGACCGCGCAACGCAGACAGCTTCAGAATCTGAACGTCCTCGCTGGCGAGTTCTCCGCGCACGTCGACCGAGAGCGACGTGGGAAGCTCGGTGGACAGTGCGCCCAGCAGTACGCCCTGCTTGCGCACGATCTCGAGCCATGGCGAGACCTCTTCGCCGACGGCTCCACCCTTGACGTTGACCGCGTCGGGCACGAATTCGCCTGCAAGAGCGAGCAACACGGACTTGGCCACATCGGTGCCTGCGCGGTCCTGGGCCTCGGTGGTCGATGCGCCGAGGTGCGGGGTGACGACGACCTGGGGCAGCTCGAACAACGGGCTGTCGGTGCACGGCTCGGAGGCGTAGACGTCGATACCGGCGGCGAACACATGACCGCTGGTGATGGCGTCGGCCAGCGCCTGCTCGTCGACCAGACCACCGCGAGCGGCGTTGACGACGATGACACCCGGCTTGGTCTTGGCGAGGGCTTCCTTGCCGATGATGCCCTTGGTCTCGGGCGTCTTCGGCAGGTGCACCGAGAACATGTCTGCGCGCTCGAGCAGCTCGTCCAAGCTCACCAGTTCGATACCGAGCTGCGCCGCGCGGGCAGCGGAAACGTAGGGGTCGTAGGCGATGATGTGCGTCTCGAATGCGGCGAGACGCTGCGCGAACAACTGACCGATGCGGCCGAGGCCCACGACACCGACGGTCTTGCCGAAGATCTCGACACCGTTGAACTTGCTGCGCTTCCACTCGTGCTGACGCAGGGTGGCGTCAGCAGCGGGAATCTGGCGCGCGGCCGCGAGAAGCAACGTGACTGCGTGCTCGGCGGCGGTGTGGATGTTCGAGGTCGGTGCGTTGACGACGAGGACGCCGCGCTCGGTGGCTGCGGGTACGTCGACGTTGTCCAGGCCGACGCCGGCGCGGGCGACGATCTTGAGATTGGTCCCGGCAGCGAGTACCTCGGCGTCGACCGTGGTCGCGGAGCGCACGAGGATTGCGTCGGCCTCAGGAACCGCAGCGAGCAGCGCGGGACGATCCGGGCCGTCGACCCAACGGACCTCGACGCCGTCACCCAGTGCCTCGACGGTGGACTGCGCAAGTTTGTCGGCGATCAGAACGACAGGACGGCCTGGCTGGCTCACGTGAAGAACTCCCTAAGTCGGTTCGAGACTGTTGACGGTAAAAATTCGGAGCTGGTGCAGCAGAAACAGTTTAGTGGCCGGCAACGTCGAGCTGCGACGCCACCGTCGGGCACGCACCGAAGGGCACCGCCACCTACGTAGCGGTGCCCTTCGATCAGTGTTCGTGCAAACGCGATTCGACGAGAATCATGCCGTTTCGGTGATCGGACGATCGACCCAGCTCATCAGGTCGCGCAGCTTCTTGCCGGTGACCTCGATGGGGTGCTCGGCGTTCGCCTTGCGCAGGCCCTCGAGCTCGGTGTTGCCGTTCTCGACGTTGGCCACCAGGCGACGAGTGAACTCACCCGACTGGATGTCGGCCAGAATTGCCTTCATGCGCTCCTTGGTGCCTGCGTCGATGACGCGAGGTCCCGAGAGGTAGCCGCCGAACTCCGCGGTGTCGGACACCGAGTAGTTCATGCGAGCGATGCCGCCCTCGTACATGAGGTCGACGATGAGCTTGAGCTCGTGCAGAACCTCGAAGTACGCCATCTCGGGCGCGTAGCCGGCCTCGACCATGACCTCGAAGCCGATCTTGACGAGCTCCTCGGTGCCACCGCACAGAACGGCTTGCTCGCCGAAGAGGTCGGTCTCGGTCTCTTCCTTGAACGTGGTCTTGATGACGCCTGCGCGGGTTCCGCCGATGCCCTTGGCCCACGACAGTGCCAATGCCTGGCCCTCGCCCTTCGGGTCCTGGTCGATGGCGATGAGCGCGGGAACGCCCTTGCCGTCGACGAACTGGCGACGCACGAGGTGGCCGGGACCCTTGGGGGCGACCATGCCGACGGTGACGAACTCCGGAGCCTTGATCAGGTCGAAGTGGATGTTGAGGCCGTGGCCGAAGAACAGCGCGTCGCCGTCCTTCAGGTTGGGCTCGATCTCTTCGGAGAAGATCTTGGCCTGAGCGGTATCGGGTGCGAGCACCATGATCACGTCGGCCCACTCGGACACCTCGGCGGGCGTGCCGACCTTCAGGCCCTGCTCCTCCGCCTTGGCGCGGGACTTCGAGCCCGCTGCCAGGCCGATGCGAACATCGACGCCGGAATCGCGCAGGCTCAGCGAGTGCGCGTGGCCCTGGCTTCCGTATCCGATCACAGCGACCTTGCGGCCCTGGATGATCGACAGATCAGCATCGTCGTCGTAGAACATCTCGACTGCCACTGGTTGTTACCTTTCCTCTTGGGTTTAACGCTCGTTCGTCACTTCGGTCGCTAGCGCGACGCAGTGATCGATTTCGGTCCACGTCCGACGGCAACGACTCCCGACTGGACTATTTCTCGAATTCCATAGGGGTCCAACATCTTCAGCAACGCATCGAGCTTCGAGCGGGTGCCCGTCGCCTCGACCGTGACGGCCTCGGGGGATACGTCGATCACCTTGGCGCGGAACAGGTTCACCGTTTCGATGACCTCGCTACGGACGCTGGCGTCGGCACGCACCTTGATCAGCAGCAGTTCGCGCGCCACCGAGGAATCGTCGTCCTGCTCGACGATCTTGATGACGTTGATGAGCTTGTTGAGCTGCTTGGTGACCTGCTCGAGCGGAAACTCGTCGACGGTCACCACGATCGTCATGCGCGAGATCTCGGGGATCTCGGTGCCGCCGACGGCGAGTGACGAGATGTTGAAGCCGCGCCGCGAGAACAGTGCAGCGACGCGAGCCAGCACACCTGGCTTGTCCTCGACGAGGACGCTGAGGGTATGACTGGTGCTCACTGGTCGGTGCCTTTCACGTCGTTGTTCTGCGGGTGTGGTGCCTGCTCGCGTTCCATGGCCTCGTCGATTCCTGGCTCGCTACCCACGGTCTCGTCCTCGTCGAACAGCGGACGAATGCCGCGGGCGGCCATGATCTCGTCGTTACCGGTTCCGGCTGCCACCATCGGCCACACCTGAGCGTCTGCTCCCACGATGAAGTCGATGACGACCGGACGATCGTTGATCGCGCGGGCCTGGGCGATCACCGCGTCCACGTCCTCTTCCCGCTCGCACCGCAGGCCGACGCAACCCAATGCCTCGGCGAGCTTCAAGAAATCGGGGATACGGACGGCACCGTGGGTACCGAGGTTGGTGTTGGAATAACGCTCCTCGTAGAACAGGGTCTGCCACTGGCGGACCATGCCGAGGTTGCCGTTGTTGATGAGCGCGACCTTGATCGGGATGCCCTCGACCGCGCACGTCGCGAGTTCCTGGTTGGTCATCTGGAAGCAGCCGTCACCGTCGATGGCCCACACCTCGGCGTCGGGGAGGCCCATCTTGGCCCCCATGGCGGCCGGAACCGCGTATCCCATCGTGCCGAGGCCGCCCGAGTTGAGCCACGTACGCGGCTTCTCGTAGCTGATGAACTGTGCGGCCCACATCTGGTGCTGGCCGACTCCAGCGCAGTAGATCGCGTCGGGTCCGGCGAACTTGCCGACCGAGGAGATGACGAACTCGGGCGACATGGATCCGTCGGACGGGCGGTCATAGCTCAGCGGATAGGTCTTGCGGATGCCGTCGAGGTAGACCCACCACTGTTCGAGGTCGAGCGTGGTTCCGGTAGCGCGATCTGCGCGAAGCGCTTCGATGAGCTCGGTGATGACCTCGCGGCAGTCACCGACGATCGGCACGTCCGCGTACCGGTTCTTGCCGATCTCGGCCGGGTCGATATCGGCGTGGATGACCTTGGCGTTCGGCGCGAACGACGAGAGCTGGCCGGTGACGCGGTCGTCGAACCGGGCCCCGAGCGTGATCAGCAGGTCGCTGCGCTGCAGCGCGGCGACTGCGGCGACGGTGCCGTGCATACCCGGCATCCCCAGATTGAGCTGATGAGAGTCGGGGAACACACCGCGAGCCATCAGAGTGGTGACGACAGGGATTCCGGTCAATTCGGCGAGCTCGAGCAGCTCTGCCGAGGCGTTGGCCTTGATGACGCCACCACCCACGTAGAGCACCGGCTGCGCGGCGTCGGCGATGTAGCGCGCCGCCTCACGAACCTGCTTGCCGTGCGGCTTGGTCACCGGGCGATAGCCGGGCAGACGCATCTCCGGCGGCCACGAGAACGTGGTCTGCGCTTGCAGCACATCCTTGGGGATGTCGACGAGCACGGCACCGGGGCGACCGGAGGACGCGATGTAGAACGCCTCGGCCATGATGCGCGGGATGTCGGCACCGTCGGTGATGAGGAAGTTGTGCTTGGTGACGGGCATCGTGATTCCCGAGATGTCGGCTTCCTGGAAGCCGTCGGTACCGATGAGACTGCGGGCGACCTGACCGGTGATGGCAACGATCGGCACCGAGTCCATCTGCGCATCGGCGAGCGGGGTGACGAGGTTCGTCGCGCCTGGGCCCGACGTTGCCATGCAGACGCCGACGCGTCCGGTGGCCTGGGCGTATCCGGTCGCGGCGTGGCCTGCGCCCTGCTCGTGACGAACGAGGACGTGCCTGACCTTCTTCGAGTCGAAGAGCGGATCGTAGATCGGAAGAACCGCGCCACCGGGAATGCCGAATACGGTGTCGACGTCGAGTTCTTCGAGGGCACGTACGACCGACTGCGCACCGGAGACCTTTTCCGGGGCGACGTGACGTCGCGATCCGTTGGTCGCCGCTTCTGCGGACGGGCTGCTGGTCGACGGGCTTGCGGCCGGCCCCGACTTACGAGTCGTGGGCCCCGGGCGTGCGGTTGGTGCGCTCACTGATTGCTTCCTCAGGAATGTGAAATTGCTGGGCGATCTCTGGGCAAGAAAAAACCCCCGTCAGCGAGTGCTGTACGAGGGTGGCGCGTCGATGCGAGTTTGAACAACCGGCTCAGGCGTTGACGCGCCGGCCGATTACGAGTATCCAATTCCGCTTCACGCGCTCGACGGTAGGCGCGCGCACAGGGAAGAGTCAAACTCGTCACGACGCAATCCCATTATGTGAGATCGCGTAGATGCAATGCGAAGATGAATGGGTGTCGTCTCCGCAGCAGTCCGAACCACCTCTTTCATCATCCCACACTGCCTCCGAGGCACCGAACGGTGCCGAGGGTCAGCAACCGTCGACCACGCAGGTCATTCGCATGCCGCGCCTTGCACTGCTCGGCGTGGCGCTTCTGCTCTTCGGCACAGCGCTGCCGGCGTTCAGCTGGCCCGCGGCTCTGGGCTGGCTGCTGATCCTGCCGGTCGTTGCGTTCGTCTGGGTGCTTCGGGTGCGCACCGTCGTCACTCCGGACGCGATCACCGCTCGAAGGTTCGTGGGTTCGGACGTGATCGAGTGGAATTCGGTGACGGGTCTGCATTTCCCGGATCGCCGCTGGGCGCGCGTCGTGCTGAGCGACAAGAGCGAGAAGTCGCTGCCGCTGGTGCGGTTCGATCTCCTCCCCCAACTCGCGGCTGCCAGCGGCGGCCGCATCACCGATCCGTACGCCGCTGCCGCTGCCGCAGAAGACAAGGCCCGAGCGGAAGGCGACGACGCCGAGGGCGAGCAGGCACCGACCGACCGGTAGCCGACGGCGAGTAGCCTCGCCCGTGCGAGAAACCGCTGCAACGAACGAGGACTACGCACATGCCGCCGCTACGCTCACGGGTCACCACAGTCGGACGCAACGCCGCGGGCGCACGCTCGCTGTGGCGCGCCACCGGAATGACGGATTCGGATTTCGGTAAACCCATCGTCGCCATCGCGAACTCGTACACCCAGTTCGTCCCGGGCCACGTGCACCTGAAAAACGTGGGCGAGATCGTCGCCGACGCCGTCCGCGCGGCCGGCGGCGTTCCCCGAGAATTCCACACGATCGCCGTCGACGACGGCATCGCCATGGGCCACGGCGGCATGCTGTACTCGCTGCCCAGCCGCGAGATCATCGCCGATTCCGTCGAGTACATGGCCAACGCCCACACCGCCGACGCGCTGGTGTGCATCTCCAACTGCGACAAGATCACTCCCGGCATGCTCAATGCCGCGATGCGCCTGAACATCCCGGCCGTCTTCGTCTCGGGCGGACCGATGGAGGCGGGCAAGGCCGTCGTCGTCGGCGGCGTCGCACAGGGACCGACCGACCTGATCACCGCGATCTCCGCCAGCGCGAACGACGCTGTGTCCGAGGAAGGCCTCGACGAGGTCGAGCGCAGTGCGTGCCCCACCTGCGGATCCTGCTCGGGAATGTTCACTGCGAACTCGATGAACTGTCTCACCGAGGCTCTCGGACTCGCACTGCCCGGAAACGGTTCGACCCTGGCTACTCACCAGGCCCGCCGCGCCCTGTTCACGCGGGCCGGCACCACGATCGTCGATGCCGCGTTGAAGTACTACCGCGACGAGGACGAGTCCGTTCTCCCTCGCAACATCGCCACGCCGGCCGCGTTTCGCAATGCCATGGCACTGGATGTGGCGATGGGCGGATCGACCAACACGGTGCTGCACACCCTCGCTGCCGCGCAGGAAGGTGAGGTCGACTTCGACCTCGAGACCATCGACGCCATCAGCCGCAAGGTCCCGTGCCTGGCGAAGGTCTCCCCCAATTCCGATTACCACATGGAAGACGTGCACCGCGCCGGCGGAATTCCGGCTCTCCTCGGCGAACTGCGTCGCGCGAACCTGCTCGAAACCGACGTCTCGACCGTGCACACGAAGAGCTTCGACGAGTGGCTCGACACCTGGGACATCCGATCCGGAAAGGCGTCCGACGAAGCGATCGAGCTGTTCCACGCCGCTCCCGGCGGAGTCCGAACCGTCGAACCGTTCTCCACGAGTAATCGCTGGTCGACTCTCGACACCGACGCCGCCGGCGGCTGCATCCGCGATCTCGAGCATGCGTACACGGTCGAAGGTGGCCTGGTGGTGCTCCGCGGCAACATCGCGGTCGACGGTGCCATCCTCAAGACCGCAGGCATCGACGAGGACCTGTTCGCGTTCCAGGGCCCGGCCCTGGTCGTCGAATCACAGGAAGAGGCCGTCTCGGCCATCCTGCAGAAGAAGATCCAACCCGGCGACGTGCTGGTCGTTCGCTACGAGGGACCCAAAGGCGGCCCCGGCATGCAGGAGATGCTGCACCCGACGGCGTTTCTGAAGGGTGCCGGTCTGGGCAAGGTCTGCGCGCTGATCACCGATGGCCGCTTCTCCGGCGGAACCTCGGGCCTGTCCATCGGGCACATCTCGCCCGAGGCCGCAGCAGGCGGAGTCATCGGGCTCGTCGAGAACGGTGACCAGGTTCGGATCGACGTCGCCTCACGCACCCTCGAAATCCTCGTCGACGACGAGACCCTCGAGACCCGCCGAGCGAAGATGACGGCGTCCGAGCGCCCGTGGCAGCCGGTGGACCGCCAGCGCACGGTCACTACTGCCTTGCGCGCATATGCGGCCCTGGCGACGTCGGCCGACAAGGGTGCCGTCCGCTACGTGCCCTGAGGGAAAAACATGTGCGTGGTACTTCGTAGCGGACTACGAAGTACCACGCACATTGGTTCGATAGGTGTCGGAGATCAGCGAACGACGGGGTTGGCTCCGTTGAGGAAGATCCAGATGCAGACTCCGGCGGCGATGCCGACGACGAGTGCAAGCAGCGATCCGATTCGCGGTCGAGTGGCCCACCCGCGGCGACCGTCGAAGGCGATCTTTCCCGGGCCCGTGAGAATGATTGCGGCCGCGGCGAAACCGAGAACTGTCTCGTATTCGACGCCGCTGCTACCGGAGAACTGCAATCCGGGCTCTGCGGCCTGCTTGAAGCACCACGCATTGATGATCGTCGCCAGCACGGCTGCGCCCGCAAGGGGTGTCGCCAGACCCAGGATCAACAACGCGCCGCCCAGCGTCTCGCCCGCAGCAGCCGCGATCGCGAGAATCTCCGAGTAGCGAAAGCCCGAGGTCTCCAGCAAGTTCTGGAATCCGTCGAGTCCCGGCCCATCCCACAGGCCGACCAGTTTCTGCAGGCCGTGACCGAGGAATACCGCCCCTATCGCCACGCGCAGGACGAACAAGCCGAGATCGGTGCTACCACGACGAGCAGGAACCTCGACGGTCTCGGTGCGAACCTCGGGCTCCGAGGTGACTGCCGCCCTGGCCCCTGCGGCTCCCGCGCCCGCCGAGGTACCGAGGTACTCGGTGGAGTGATCGGCGTATGCGGTCGAGGACGTGCTGTCGGCCGACGCGCCGGTGGTGGACGAATCCGCGTAAGTCGACGGCCGATAGGCCTGGATCTTCTCGGTCGGTTGCGCATCGGTCGAACTGGTATCGGACGAACGCGCGTCGGAAGAACGCGCGTCGGACGTGGACGAGTACGGGAAGTCGAGCTCGTCGTCGGTTCGAGGCAATCGATCCGAGGCGGATGTACCGGACGCAGAGCGCGAGGGTGGGATCTGTTCGGTGGGATTGTCGTACGGGCTCTCGGCCGGTTCGTACGACTGGTCCGGCCGGTTGGGGTCGCGCGGTGTATCGGTCACCTCTCCACAGTAGAGCCGATATGCGCCGATTCCCCTCATGGCCGCGTGGCGAGTCCGCGTCACTGCTGACGTACCGTTCGAAGGATGAAGCCGGTCGGAGCGTCACCTCGAAGTGCCACTGCCGCTGTCGTCGCACTCACGATGACGGCCGCCATGCTCGCCGGGTGCGCCCGCTTCGACGACTCGAATTCGTCGCCGTTCACCCCTGCACCCGAGGTCGGTGCGGCCGAGTTGAAACCGACGACCCCCAGCGAGGCACCGCCTTCGTCGGATCCGAATGCTCCGCCCCCGCCGTCGGGTCCCTGCGTCGATCCCGACCCCTCGGTGATCGCGACGTGTCTGGACACCACCGGCGGCCTCGTCGCACTCCCCGACGGACAGAGCGCGCTGGTTGCCGAGCGCCGCACCGGTCGCATCATGGAGGTTGCGGCCGGTCGAACACCGCTCGAGGTGGCCAGGATTGCGGTCGATGGAACCGGTGACGGTGGCCTGCTCGACATTGCGCTCTCTCCGACGTACGCCGAGGACAGGCTGCTCTACGCCCTCGTCACCACACCCTCGGACACCAGGGTGGTTCGGCTCGCTCCCGGCGACGTTCCCAAGGACATCTTGACCGGCATTCCTCGCGGCGCGACGGGCAATCGTGGGTCCATCGATTTCTACACCCCGACCGAGCTGCTCGTCCTCACCGGCGACAACGGCGACCCGGCCGCAGCCGCGAGCCCGGATTCTTTGTCCGGCAAGCTGTTACGGGTGACGTCATTGTCCCCGACGTCCAATCCCCCGCGTCCGCAGATCGCACTGAGCGGAATCGGGACGGCAGGCGATGTGTGCACCGACGGTGCCGGGAACATCTACGTGACCGACCGCACCGCGATCGAAGACCGCTTGCAGCGCATCGACAAACTCGGCGCGGTGTTCTCTCCGGTATGGACGTGGCCGGACCGCCCCGGCGTAGCTGGATGCGCAGCAGGCGACGGCGGTGTGGCCGTAGCCCTCACGACGGCGAAAGCTGTTGCAGCACTGACCACCGATGCAAACACCGGAGCTGTGTCGGCCGAACCGACGCTGCTGATCCAGGACCGCTACGGGCAGCTGAACGGGGCAACGAGCTCGGCCGACGGTCAGATCTTGGTCGGAACTGTGAACAAGAGCGGTGCGGAGCCCGGCCCCACCGACGACCGCGTCGTCAAGGTGCCCTTCCCAGGTGGAGGCGCAGGCGGTGTCGACTGATCGAGAAACGGCTGCGGCCGAGCGCAAATTGCACTCGGCCACAGTCGATATCGACGATCAGGACTGGCCGCAGGCCTCGAGGACGAGCTCCTTGACGCGGGCCGCGTCGGCTTGACCGCGGGTCGCCTTCATCACCGCACCCACGATGGCACCGGCAGCTTGAACCTTGCCGCTGCGGATCTTCTCCACCACACCGGGATTCGCGGCAAGTGCCTCGTCGACGGCGGCTTGGAGCTTCGTGTCGTCTTTCTCCAATACGAGGTTACGGTCGGCCATCACCTGAGCCGGCTCGCCCTCGCCTGCCAGCACCCCGTCCACCACCTGACGGGCACCATTGTTGTTGAGCTTGCCGTCGGAGACCAACGCGGCGACTTCCGCCACCTGGGCCGGTGTGATCGACAGATCGTCCAGCTCCACTCCGGCCACATTGGCTTGCTGCGACAGGTACGACACCCACCAGGACCTCGCTGCCTGTGGCGACGCACCTGCGTCCACCGTTGCCGCGACGAGCTCGAGTGCACCGGAGTTCACCAGGTCGCGCATTTCCTCGTCGGAGACGCCCCAATCCTTCTGGATCCGGCCGCGTCGCAACCACGGAAGCTCGGGCAGGGTCCCGCGGAGCTCCTCGATCCAGTCCGCGTTCGGAGCGACCGGCGCAAGATCAGGCTCGGGAAAGTACCGGTAGTCCTCTGCGGTCTCCTTCTTGCGGCCTTTGGTGGTAGTGCCGTCGGATTCCTGGAAGTGCCGAGTCTCCTGCGTCACTTCTCCGCCGGATTCGAGAACCGCTGCCTGACGGCGCATCTCGTACCGAACGGCAACCTCGACACTCTTGAGCGAGTTGACGTTCTTCGTCTCGGTGCGGGTGCCGAGTTCGGTGGCGGTCTTCTTCATCAGCGATACGTTGGCATCACAGCGCAGCGAACCCTGATCCATCCGTACGTCGGAGACGTTCAGCGACTTCAACAAATCTCGGAGTGCGGTGACGTAGGCACGTGCCACTTCGGGCGCGCGGGCTCCGGTTCCCGTGATCGTCTTCGTCACGATCTCCACCAGCGGCACACCGGCACGGTTGTAATCGAGCAGCGAATGCGACGCTCCCTCGATGCGGCCGGTCGCTCCGCCGACGTGCGTCGATTTGCCGGTGTCCTCTTCCATGTGCGCGCGCTCGATCTCGACGCGGAACGTGCTGCCGTCGTCGAGCAGAACATCGAGGTAGCCCTCGGTGGCGATGGGCTCGTCGTACTGCGAAATCTGATAGTTCTTCGGCTGATCCGGGTAGAAGTAGTTCTTACGAGCGAACCGACCCCACGGAGTGATCGAGCAATTGAGCGCCAATCCGATACGGATCGCAGACTCCACGGCAGCGGCGTTGACCACCGGTAGCGCGCCGGGAAGGCTCAGGCACACCGGGCACACCTGCGTGTTGGGTTCGGCACCGAACGCGGTGGGGCAACCGCAGAACATCTTGGTCTCCGTACCCAACTCCACGTGCACCTCCATGCCCAACACGGGGTCGAACGTGGCGAGCACATCGTCGTAATCGATCAGATCGACGGTTGCAGCAGTCATGGTCCGTAGTTTATGCATTGCGTACGACGCGCGAGTAACCACGTGCACTCGCTACCGTGCACGGGTGACGCACACCGAGAAGCAGACGCTGTCGATGACCGTGCTGATGACCCCGGACATGGCGAATTTTTCCGGCAACGTCCACGGCGGCACCATTCTGAAATTCCTGGACCAAGTGGCGTATGCCTGTGCCAGCCGCTACGCCGGGGCGTACGTGGTCACTCTGTCGGTCGATCGAGTGGTCTTTCGCGAGCCCATCCACGTCGGTGAACTCGTCACCTTCTCGGCGTCGGTCAATTACACCGGCCGCACCTCGATGGAAGTCGGGATTCGAGTGGAGACCGAGAACATTCAGCGCGGTGAGCTACGACACACCAACAGTTGCTACTTCACCATGGTCGCTATCGGCGACGACGGAAAGCCCACGACCCTGCCCCAGTTGCTGCCGACGACCGATGTCGGCGCTCAGCGCTTCGAGGCCGCGCGGCGACGACGCCAACTGCGCCGCGAGACCGAAGCACGCGAGGCCGAGATCCAAGAGGCCGCCGGTCGCATGTGACCTCGCGCGAGGCACCGGTTCAGCCGAAGAACGCGGCGGCGTCGTCGTACCGGGTCTGCGGTACCCGCTTGAGCTGCTTGGTCGCCTCGGCCAAGGACACCAAGCCGATCTCGGTGCCCCGCAACGAGACCATCTTGCCGAAGTCACCGGCGTGCGCCGCGTCTGTCGCGTTGACGCCGAATCGCGTCGCGAGCACGCGGTCGTAGGGCGTGGGGGTTCCACCGCGCTGAACGTGCCCGAGCACAGTGGTGCGAACTTCCTTGTTGATGCGTCGTTCGATCTCGACACCGAGCTGGTGCGCGACTCCGGTGAACCGAACGTGACCGAACTCGTCGATGCCACCGTCGAGTAGCTTCATCGAGCCCTCCATCGGCTTGGCTCCCTCGGCGACGACGCAGATGAAGTGTGAATCTCCACGCTGAAAACGCTTGCGCACCAACGTGCATACTTCCTCGACGTCGAACGGCTGCTCCGGGATGAGCGTCATGTGCGAGCCCGACGCCAATCCGGCGTGCAGCGCAATCCACCCCGCGTGCCGACCCATCACCTCGACGAGCATCACCCGCTGATGGGATTCGGCAGTGCTGTGCAAACGGTCGATCGCGTCGGTGGCGATCGTCAGGGCCGTGTCGAAGCCGAACGTGACGTCGGTGCAATCGATGTCGTTGTCGATGGTCTTGGGCACCCCCACCACCGGCACTCCCTCTTCCGACAACCAGGCGGCAGCAGTGAGGGTGCCTTCGCCACCGATCGGAATCAACACGTCGATGCCGTTGTCTTCGAGGGTCTGCTTGACTCGATCGAGCCCGGCGCGCAACACATCCGGGTTGGTGCGCGCGGTGCCGAGCATCGTGCCACCTTTGGTGAGCAACCGGTCGTTGCGGTCGTCGTTGCGCAGTTGCACGCGACGATCCTCGAGAAGGCCGCGCCATCCGTCCTGGAAGCCGACGACGGTGGAGCCGTACCGCGCGTCGGCGGTACGTACCACTGCGCGGATCACCGCATTGAGCCCTGGGCAATCGCCGCCTCCGGTCAGAACTCCGATGCGCATCGATTTTCGCCTCTCTGCTTACAGATCCGTGAGTGGACCCAACAACGGTCGTCAGCCTAATGGGGCGTGGAGCGCTGCGCGCGTCGGTACCACCCGCCGCTCACTTCGGCGTCACAACGCCGGTCTCGTAGGCCAGCACCACAGCCTGGGCACGATCGCGTAGGCCGAGCTTGGCCAGGACCTTGCCCACATGGGTTTTGACGGTCTGTTCGGCCAGGAACAGCGAGCCCGCGATCTCGGAATTGGACATGCCGGTGGCAATGAGTTCGAGCACCTCGCGTTCGCGCGGAGTCAGATCGCTCAGACGCGGCGACGTGTGGCGTCGCGCCCCGCGGCGGGCGGTGACGTCCGCGATGAGCCGTCTGGTCACCGACGGCGCCAGCAGGGCCTCGCCGCCGGCGACGACGCGCACACCTCGAATCAATTCCTCGGCCGGCGCATCCTTGAGCAGAAAGCCGCTCGCGCCGAGCGCCAGCGCCTCGTAGACATAGTCGTCGATGTCGAATGTCGTCAGCATCAGGATGCGCACCGGCGACGGGAGGGAGGCAGAGAGGATTGCTCGCGCGGCATCGAGACCGTTCATCTCCGGCATCCGAACGTCCATCAGCACCACGTCGGGCAGCAGTCGAGCAACCTCGCTGACCGCCGTCCTGCCGTTGTCGGCGTCCCCGATCACCGAGATATCGGCCTGAGCGCCGAGAAGCGCACCGAACCCCTGCCGCACCATCGCTTGGTCGTCGGCGATGAAGACCGTTGTCACCACGTCGTCAGCCTAGGCGAGTTCGTCCGTGACCAACGGTGCCGCCGAAGTCGGTAGCCCGTGGGGCACATGCACCGCGACCTCGAATCCGCCGTCCGGTAGGGCGGAAGCGTGCAGCCACCCGTGTGCTGCCCGTGCTCGGTCTCGCATGCCCGCTATCCCGTGCCCGCCGGTATCAGCCCCAGCGACACGTCCGACACCGATGTTCGGCGACGGCGCGTTGACCACGGTCATGGCAACGTTGCTCGGCGTGACCGTGATGTCGACGGTCACCGGAGCCTCGGAGGCATGGCGCGCAGCATTGGACAACGACTCCTGGAGGATTCTGTAGAGCGCCAGTCCTGTTGTCTCGGAGATCGATTCGATTGGTCCGGTAATGTTCCAGCGCACGTCCATCCCGGCCTTGCGGCTCGCGTGGAGGGCGCGTTCGAGATCGAGTGCATTCGGTGCCGGTGCGTCCTGCCACTGCTGACCATCACTGCGGAGTACACCGAGCATTCCTCGAATCTCGTTGAGTGCCTCGCGCGCCGTGGCACCGATCGACGCGAATTCCAGCGCGGCGGCCTCGGATACGTCGTCGAGTCGATACGGCGCACTCTGCGCCTGCACGACCACCATGGACATGTGATGCGCGACGACGTCGTGCAGATCTCGAGCGATCTTCGCCTTCTCCTCGAGAACCGTGCGCCTGGTGCGCTCGAGTTCGCTGACCTCCTCCTGCCGGGCAAGTTGCCTGCGGGAGAGGACGAGCCAGCGGATCAACAGTCCGAACACGACGACTGCCGTGAGACCGACCGACCAACCGACTCCGTCCGAGCCCGGCATGTACGCGAAGAACACCAGCATGCTGGTCAACCAGGCCAGCAGCAGCACCGCCGGCGGAGATCGCAGCGCGACGGCGAACAACAGCGCCAACAGAACGAGTATGTGCACTACCTGCCACGGATAGTCGTAGCCCGGAGTGCGGTCGAACGCTACCGGAATGACCAGGGCGGACAGCGCCGACACCGCCCACCCCAACGCGGGATTGACTCGAATCAGCACGAACGGGAAGGCCGCGAGTGCGCCGACGATAGGCATCAACGGCCCCGAGACATGATGGGTGACCGACAGTGTCGGCCATGCGATCGAATACAGCACCGCACCGACGACGACGATCAGCGCGTCGACCGAACGGACACCGGCAATTCGAGTCGGTACCCGACGCCTCGCCGCTCCTGGCTTCGATTCTCGTGATCTGTTCTTGCGCACGGACCGAGCCTAGGGAGTGTGGACCGACGAGGACGTCATACCTGAGTATCAGTTCCGCACACACCTGCGGTATCGAACCGGTCGCAGACCGAGACCGACAGTCACTGCAGAACGAGACCTCGGCGCGATGTGCGTCGGGCAACTCGCTTCGTAGCGTCGAAAGCCATGAACAGGAACACTTCTCGCATCCTGATGTGCATCGCCGCGGGCACGGTAGCGATGATTGCGACCACCGGTGCCGCGTCGTCCCCGTTGTCCGCACCCGACAAAACATCGCCCGTCGCCGTAGCGATGCGCGCGCTCGTCACCGACTCGGCAGACGCGGCGACCCGAGCGATCCCCGCCGACTTCGCATCGGTGATGGGCTACCGACCGATAGTGCTCGACGCCATGGCAGGCAATCCTCACGGGGACTGTTCTTCACCCGTGCCGCTGCCGACGGAGTTCGAATCCGCCTGCAAAGCACACGATCTGGGCTACGACCTCATACGGTATGCCGCCGCGACGGGCAAGACCGTGGACCCGCACTGGCGCCGAGCCATCGATGGTCGGTTGGAAAGCCGTCTGCACGCCGCCTGCATCGAGCGAACCGATGACGGATCCCGCCGGGCCTGCGACGCCGCCGCCTCGGTGGCCGCTGCGGCCGTGGACATGAATTCGTGGCGGCAGTCGTTCGGCACACCGGTGGCCGAACCCGCACTGCCGATCGCGCTGGGCGGCGCAGCCTTTGCCCTGATGACACTGTCGGTTCTTCTGACGGGCCGATACGTGCGCACGCGAATATCAGTACCCGAGATCGGCGAACACGCATGATCGCCACGATCACCGGATCCTCCGGGCGAATCGGCTCTGCTGGGACTTCTGTTGCACCGACACTCTCGACGGGCTTACGGCTGCCGCGAATCGGGACCTCGATTGCGCTCACAGCTGCAGTGGCGATGTCGTCGGCTCCTGCGCTGCTCCCCCGTCCAGCCGTCACCCAAGCACTGTTGATCGGTGTATCGATGGCGATCGCGCTCGCCCTCGCGTGGTCGGCCAGGCACGCTCTCGGCACGCGGGGACCCGCTGGATTCGGCGCGCGGGCGTGGACAGCGGGCGCTGGAACAGTGATCTCTATCGGCGCGCTGTACTCGAACATTCTGTGGCAGAACGAATTACGAGCCGCGATGGCCACCCGAGCAGTGGACTGGCACTACGCCGTCGAAATCATCGGTGGAGCGGCATGCGTCGCTCTCGCTCTGTGGGGTATCGGTCTCGGCACCCGGAGAGTGGGCACTGCGCTCGGCGGTGTGCGAACGGTCGTTCTGATCGCGGTCGTCGGCGTGCTGTCGTACGTCGTCGCCGCGCCCGCGCTCTGGTCGGCCATGTCCAGTTCTTTCTCGGCCTCGAACTCGGAAGTGCACGATACGGTGACCGCACCGATTGCGACGACGAGATCAGGTGGTCCCGACTCGCTCGTTCCGTGGAGCACGTTGGGTAGAGAAGGCAGAAAGTTCGCGTCCGCGGCTTCGTCCCCGGTACCGTGCGCACCTACGTCGGCCTCGACTCGGCGCCCACGCTCGATCGACGGGTCGCGTTGGCCGTCGCGGACATGGAACGCGCGGGCGCTTTCGATCGCAGTGTGGTGGTCGTCGCGATACCGACCGGATCGGGATGGGTGGACGAGAATGCGGTCACAGGTGCCGAACGCAGATTCGGCGGGGATGTCGCGACCGTGGCGGTGCAGTACTCGAACAAGCCGAGCTGGGCGACGTTCATGTTCGCCGAGGACGACGCACGCAGCTCGGCCGAGGCAGTTGCACATGCGGTCGCAGCGCGGGCAGCCACGAAATCGACACCGCCACAGATCGTCGTGTACGGCCAGAGTCTGGGGGCGGTGGCGGGCAGCGGCGCCTATCTGTCTTTTCGTCGAACCGATCCACTCGTCTGCGGAGCAGTATGGGCAGGTCCACCTGCCGGAGCCGTGAACACCGACGGCGCAACGGTGCTCGCCAATTCATCGGACCCCGTCGTCCGATGGTCTGCAGATCTGCTGTGGTCGGCGCCCGATCCGACGGCAACCCGTCACGATGCGCCGACGCCGATGTGGCTACCGCTCGTCAGCTTCGTCCAGACGTCCGTCGATCTGGCCGCGGCGCTCGACGTGGAGGCCGGCCACGGCCATCGATACGGAATCGACCAGGGCACCAGCATGCCGCTGTGCCGGTGAGTCAGTCGAGCAGCCCCAATCGTTTTCCGAGCCAGTCCATCTCGTCCTCCAAGGCCGGAGCCCATACCCGCATCGAGTGTCCGCCGGGCAACTCGCTGTAATGAACGTCGAGACCGGCAGCCACAGCAGCCTCGAAGGCACGCTCGGTCTGCGGCCTGAATTCTTCGTCTTCGGAACCGGCGACAAAGGCACCAGCCGAATCAGGAAAGCTGTTGTGCAACAGTATGTTCAGTGGTGTAGTTCGCTCGAATCGAGCCTCGCTCGCCGGAGTGTCAACTCCGAATGCTGCGGCAACCGATTCGCTTCTCGTACCGCGACGTTGCTCGTCCTCACCGGAGATATCCAGAAACGTCGGGTACACGGACGGTGCAGTCACCGCAAGCTGCAGGGCGCAGGTTCCTCCGTAGGAATACCCGCCGACCGCCCATGCCCGCGGATCCGGGGACGCCCGGAAGTTCGACCGAACCCATTGCGGCACATCGACGGTGAGGTAGGTCGCCGCATTTCCGAGGTTCGAGTCCATGCACATCGGATTGGCCTCGGTGTCACCGAGACCATCGGCAACGACGACGATCGGGGCAACACCCTCGTGACGGGCCGCGAAAGCGTCCATCGTCTGCATCAAGCGGCCACCCTCGATCCAGTCGACGACGTGACCGGGTTGTCCGGTGAGCAGCACCAGCACCGGCAGGTCGTCGGCACCGGCGTCGTACGAGGCCGGAAGGTAGATCGTCGCGGGCCGCGCGTCGAAGTGCGACACCGTGCCGGGCACCTCGAGATCGACCAGTCTGCCGTGGCCCTCGACCGGGACGACAGGTTGACGCCCAAGAGCGAGCGCCACCGTCGGATACCGTGTGACGGCCAGATTGGTGAGTACAGCCGCTGCAACCAGTACCGCTGCCAGCAGACCCAGGGCGCTCAGCGAACCGAACACCCGCCCCAGCCCTGAGCCTCGCCGAACCCGCACGGCGACGGCACCGATCGTGGCCAGCGACAGTACCGCCGCCACCGTCAATGCGACTGTCGGCACCGCACCGGAGAGCAGAGGTAGATGAGCGAGGTCTGCAGCCCACCGATGCAGCAACTCGAACTACCTCAGATCGCCGCGAGCGGCCTCGTACGCGGCACCGACACGATAAAGACGCTCGTCCGCAAACGCCGGAGCCATGATCTGAAGTCCCACGGGCAGACCGTCTTCGGAGGCAAGACCTGACGGTACCGACATCGCGCAATGGCCCGCGAGGTTCGTCGGCAGCGTGCACAGGTCGTTGAGATACATCGCCATCGGATCGTCCACCTTCTCCCCCAACGGGAATGCCGTTGTCGGGGTCGTCGGCGACACCAGCACGTCGACCTTCTCGTAGGCGGCATCGAAGTCGCGTGCAATGAGCGTGCGCACCTTCAGAGCTGAACCGTAGTAAGCGTCGTAGTACCCGGCCGAGAGCGCGTACGTCCCGATCATGATGCGGCGCTTGACTTCCGGCCCGAACCCTTCGGCACGCGTGATGGCCATGACCTGCTCGGCGCTGTGCTTGCCGTCGTCACCGGCCCGCAAGCCGTATCGCATACCGTCGAATCGAGCCAGGTTGGACGACACCTCGGACGGCAGAATCAGGTAGTACGCGGCCAACGCGTGTACGAAATTGGGGCAGGAGACCTCGACGACCTCGGCACCGAGTTCGGTGAGTGTGGTCACCGCGGCATCGAAGGACGAGATCACACCGGGCTGGTAACTGTCGGAATGCAATTCCTTGACAACCCCGACACGAACGCCGGACAGGTCGCCGCGAGCGCCCTCCCGTGCCGCTGCGACGACCGGCCGAACTGCCGTATCGACGGATGTGGAGTCCCGCGGATCGTATCCGGCGATCACCTCGTGCAGCAGCGCGGTATCGAGCACCGTGCGACCGCACGGACCGCCCTGGTCGAGAGAGGATGCACAGGCGATCAAACCGTAGCGCGAGACACTGCCGTAGGTCGGCTTGGTTCCCACGGTGCCGGTCAGCGCGGCCGGCTGGCGAATCGATCCGCCGGTGTCGGTGCCGATGGCCAACGGTGCCTGGTACGAGGCGAGCGCCGCCGCGCTGCCGCCCCCCGAGCCGCCGGGGATCCGGGTCGTGTCCCACGGGTTCTTGGTCGGCCCGTACGCGGAGTTCTCGGTCGACGAGCCCATCGCGAACTCGTCCATGTTGGTCTTGCCCAGCACCGGGATACCCGCTGCTCGTAGCTTCGAGGTCAGCGTCGCGTCGTACGGCGAAACCCAGCCGTCGAGAATCTTCGAGCCGGCTGTCGTCGGCATGTCGGTCGTGGTGAACACGTCCTTGAGGGCCAGAGGGACCCCGGCCAGAGCGGACGCGGGCGCACGACCTACAGACAGTCCCGCATCGACGTCGGTCGCCGCGGAGAGCGCCTCGACTGCTGCGACGTGCAGGAATGCGTGCAGGTCTCCATCGACCTCCGAGATCCGGTCGAGATGCGCCTGGGTCACCTCGACTGCGCTGATCTCGCGCGCGTGAATTCGGGTGGCGAGCTCGGATGCATCGAGCTTCGTCAGGTCGGTCATTCGCTCTCCCCCAGGATCTGCGGCACCGCGAAACGGCCCTCTTCCGCGTTCGGTGCGCCGGCGAGCGACTGCTCCGGCGTCAGTCCGGGAACAGTCGTGTCGGGGCGCGTCACGTTGACGATCTCGCTGGGGTTGGCCGTCGGCGGAACATCGTCCGTAGCCACCTCCGCCACGGCTTTGACGTGGTGAAGAATCGAATCCAGCTGACCGGCGAACTCGTCGAGTTCGGCGTCGCTGAGAGCCAAGCGCGACAGCCGGGCGAGGTGAGCGACCTCGTCGCGGGAGATGTCAGGCACCGCGTAGACCCCTTTCACACTGTAGGAGTGGAGCCGAACGAAACGACCCCGTGTTTGCAGGGCGAACCGAACGGGTCCGCGAATGCCGTCCAGCCTAGTGTGGAACGTCGCGCACGCTTCACGCACTCCTCGTGGGCACTCCGGGTGTCAGAATTGTCACTGCCCGCGTTGCGGGACGTGCCGAACAGGTCGAAGATGCAAGGATTGCTCGCGCCGGGGTGCAGATGTTCCCTTTCCGCCCGTCAGCAACGATTCGTTGCGCTGGGTGGCCGAAGTACGCCAGAAGTCGAAAGGGAGCGTGACATGTCCTACTTGCTCCGCGTTCAACTGCCGGACCGGCCGGGCAGTCTCGGATCGTTGGCCGTCGCGCTCGGTTCGGTCGGCGCAGACATCCTCTCCCTCGACGTCATCGAACGCGGTGACGGATACGCAGTCGACGATCTGGTGGTCGACGTCGCGCCCGGTTCGCTTCCCGACACGCTGATCACGGCCGCCGAGAACCTCGACGATGTTCGGGTCGATTCCATCCGGCCGTACACCGGAGTCCTCGACACCCACCGCGAATTGGAATTGATCGATCGCGTCGCCGCTGCGTCCGACGACCGACTGCAGGTACTGGTCGACGGTGCCCCTCGGGTTCTGCGAGTGGGGTGGAGCACCATTGTCGCCACCAACGCGCACGGCCCGTTCCGCCTGGTGGGTAGCTCCGGAGCACCCGAGACCCATGCCGCCGAGCTGCCCTGGTTCCCCCTTGCGGCTCCCGCTGCGCTGGACGCAGATGCAGAATGGGTTCCGCAGGTGTGGCGAGACATGGATACTCAGATCGCCGCCGCTCCGCTCGGAAACACCGGCACCGTCCTCATGCTGGGAAGGCCGGGTGGGCCGGAGTTTCGACCGTCGGAGGTTGCCCGGCTCGGTTACCTCGCCGGCATCGTGGCCACCGTACTGACCTGACGCTGTCGCATCAGGTCAGTCGTCCGATCCAGGTTCGATATCGGCGGGTGCCACCGCCTGAGGTCCTTCGGTCAACAACCGAGTGAACCCCGACTCGTCCAGTACGGGTACGCCGAGCTCGATCGCCTTGTCGTGCTTGGATCCCGGGGACTCGCCGACGACGACGAACGCAGTTTTCTTCGACACCGAACCCGCCGCCTTCCCGCCTCGGAGCAGGATCGCCTCCTTGGCCTCGTCACGTGAGTACGAGGTCAGCGATCCGGTGACGACGATCGACAGCCCTTCGAGATTTCGCTCGATGGACGCATCGCGCTCGTCTTCCATCCGTACGCCGGCGGCCCGCCATTTGTCGACGATGGCTCGATGCCAGTCGACGCCGAACCATTCCGAGACAGCGGCCGCGATGGTGCCACCCACCCCGTCGACCGCAGACAGTTCCTCGACCGACGCCGCCTCGATACGTTCGAGACTGCCGAACTCTCCGGCCAACGCGCGGGCCGCCGATGGCCCCACGTGCCGGATGGACAGGCTGACCAGGACGCGCCAGAGCGGCTGGTTCCTCGCCACCGCCAAGTTGTCGAGCAGCTTGCGACCGGTGGCCGAGAGGGCCCTCGATTTGGTACGAAAGATCGCCGTCTTCATCAAGTCCGTTTCGGTGAGCGAGAACAGATCGCCCTCGTCCTCGATGGCACCGGTGGTCAACAGGTCGGATGCAGCCTCGTACCCGAGTCCTTCGATATCGAACCGCTGCCGCTCGGCCACGAAGAACACCCGTTCGCGCCGTTGCGCCGGGCAGAACTGCGAGTTGGGGCAGCGCAGGTCTGCATCACCCTCCTTGGCCGGAGCCAATGGCGTCGAGCACTCCGGGCACTCGGTAGGCATGACGAACTCGGTCTCGTCACCGGTCCTGGCGTCGACGACAGGTCCGAGAACCTCCGGAATGACCTCACCCGCCTTGCGGATGGTCACCGTGTCGCCGATCAACACGCCCTTACGCTTGACCTCGGAGGCGTTGTGCAGAGTTGCCAACGACACCGTCGAACCAGCTACGAGAACCGGAGTCATGTACGCGAACGGGGTCACTCGGCCCGTCCTGCCCACGCTGACACGGATGTCGAGCAGAGTCGTCGTGACCTCCTCGGGTGGGTACTTGTAGGCGATCGCCCACCTCGGTGCTCGAGACGTCGTTCCCAAACGCCGATGCAGCGACATCTCGTCGATCTTGACCACCAGACCGTCGATCTCGTGTTCGACGTCGTGTCGGTGCTGGTCCCAGTAGACGACCTTCTCGACGACCTCGTCGATCCCCCGCACCCGTGTGGTGTGCGTGGAGATCGGCAAGCCCCACGCTCGGAGTGCCTCGTAGGCGTGCCACTGCGAATCGGGGGTGAAGCCCACCATGCGCCCGAACCCGTGGCAGATCATTCCCAGGCGTCGCTTGGAGGTGAAGGCAGGATTCTTCTGTCGCAGCGACCCTGCCGCGGAGTTTCGCGGATTGGCGAACGGCGGCTTGCCCTCCTCCACGAGTGAGGCGTTGAGGGCCTGGAAATCCGCGAGGCGGAAGAAAACCTCCCCACGCACTTCCAGCACCTCCGGCACCGGGTACTCCGCACTGCCCGTCAGGGTGTCCGGGATGTCGTCGATAGTGCGTGCGTTGAGGGTCACGTCCTCGCCCGTGCGTCCGTCGCCGCGGGTGGCACCACGAACGAGAGTGCCGTTCTCGTACACCAGATTCAGCGCGACGCCGTCGATCTTGACCTCGCACAGGTAGTGCAGATCCGGTCCGGCCTCGGTCTCGACTCGTTTTGCCCAGGCGCGAAGCTCGTCGTGGTCGAACACGTTGTCCAGGCTCAGCATTCGTTCCAGATGGTCCACGGCGGTGAATTCCGTCGCGAAGCCGCCTCCGACGAGTTGGGTCGGCGAGTCCGCGGTCCGTAGATCCGGGTGTGCATCTTCGAGATCGTTGAGCTCACGCAGCAGAGCATCGAATTCGCCGTCGGACACGATGGGCGAATCGCGAACGTAGTAGCGGAACTGGTGGCCGCGCACTTCCTCGGCCAGCGTCTGCCATCGCTCGCGATCGGCAGAGGACGCGGCATCGAGTTCCACACCGACTGACCCTGCGCTGTCGTCGGTTCCTGCGGGTAGTTCGGTCGGCTCTGGCACGTCTCGAAGATTATCCGACCCCACCGACAGTGACCCATCGGCCGACACCGTGCGACTAGCGACCCATGAGTCCCAGCAACAGCGTCGCAGCCACGAGCGCCACCGCGCAGATACCGGCGGTCAATGCGAAACCCGTCACGAAGGAGTCGGAGTAGATGCCGCCGAGCACCGAGGCCATCACAGACAACAGCACTCCGGCAGGCAGTCCCCGTCGTTGGGCATCCGATAGCCGATACATCGGACGATCATCGCAGAGGTCTCGGGCGAGCACACCGGCGCACCGAGCTACGGGAAGATTGCGGACTCAGATCTCGTCGATCACCAAACTGTTGCCGCCGGACTGCTTGGACCGGTACATCGCGGCGTCCGCCGTGCGTGCCGCTCTACCGACCACCGACGTTCCCACGTCCCACAGGGCCGAGTCCTCGCGCAGCAAACCCATTCCAACACTGACGGTGACGGGGATATCGTCCCGGCCGTCGCAGAGCACCCGGACGATGTCGAAGCCGAGATCGACCATTCCCCGCGCGTCGCCGACCACGGCTACGGCTACGGCTACGGCTACGGCTACGGCTACGAGGAATTCTTCGCCACCGGTTCGGGCGAGGACTCCACCCTGGTGCCGAACCAGGCGGCGCAGTCGGTCGGCGACTCGCACGATCACGTCGTCGCCGCGGCTGTGCCCGAATCGGTCGTTGACGGACTTGAACTTGTCGATGTCGACGACCATGAACGCCATCGACATGTCCCGAGAGTGGGCGTGCTGCCACAGGTCGAGCAGTTCGCTGTCGATGCCTCGCCGGTTGTACACCCCGGTCAGTGGATCGAGGACCGAACGCTTGGCGTCGTTGGACAGCGTCGTCCACGCAACCTGAGCGAACACCGGCACTCCCACGGTCGCCAGCAACAACACCACCGTGGCGGTCGCGACAGCGGGCCCGTCGATGTAGTCGACGTCGTCGTTCATCACCGTCACGAATGCCGAAGCCGACGATGAACGTGGCGGTCCACACCAAGTGCGTCACCAGCAAGCGTGGGCTCAAGAAGTAGGTGCACAGTGCGCCCGTGATGGCGAACAGCACAGTTACGATGAGTGAGGCGATGGGGTCGTACAGAATCAACACCGAGGTCGTGAGGATGTCGCCGAAGGCGAGAAAGTCGACGAACCACTTCTTTCCCGGGATCGGCCCGAACACACACCGGGCGGCGACGGCAACCTGAATCGCGAGCACCAGCACAACCCAGACGATCGCAGTCGTTCCGCGAGGCCCCAGGTCACTGAAGAGCATCAGAATCGACGTCAGCGTATACATCAGAGTTGCCGTGCCGAAGACGGCGCGAATGATTCCGGTCAGCGGGCGGGTCGATCTGTGGTTCAGAATCCACCCGAAATCGTGCGGCGCTCGGTACCAGTCGGAGGTTGCGACAGCGAGTTTGGCCAACACAGCTCGACGGTGTCGGCCAGAACGTCGGAGGGAGGCAACCTCATCGAAGTCGCGACCGCCTGATGCCACGTTCCGAACTCCCACAGATTCGATAGACCCCCGACGGCCATGTGAATAGTGTCACACCTGTTCGACGTCCCAGTACTCGTGGGCGCGAGGCCGCGCAGTCGGAGCCGGTCACTCGATCCGACTGTGCGACCTCACAACGAATCGGGCGAGTCGGCGAATGCAGTGACCACGTCGCGGGCGAGTCCTGTTGCGCGACGGGCCCACTCCGGCGTGCTGCCGGCCAGACCGCAACTGGGCGTCACCGAAATCTGTGAAGCGAGCACAGAACGATCGAACCCGAGGCGGTCGATCAAGATCACACCCGGCTCCGCGAGTTCCCGCCAACCCGTGGGCCGCTCGGGGGCGTGCGGTGGAATCAAGCCGAGCATCAGCGTCTTTCCAGTCTGCAGCAGCTCGCCGATTCCGTCGAAGTCGGTGCGGCGCAGCCCGGTCGCGTCCACGGCAACCGCGGCCGCCCCCGAGCGGCGAAGCAGATCGAAAGGGACATCCGAGTCGCAGCAATGCACCACGACCGGGAGCGCAATGGTCTCGATGAGCGAGTCGAGCAGTTCGAGTGCGTCCGGTTCGGGAACCGGACGCACGGTATCGAGCCCGGTGATCCCCGACAGGCTCCCGGCCAGAACGGCTGCGAGACTGGGCTCGTCGAGCTGAACCACGACGTCGACGCCGAGCCGACGCGCCACTTCCGCGCAGTGCTGGCGAAGCCCCTCACCGAGGGCTTCGGTGAAATGCCGGACGGCACCGCGGTCGGTCAATGCCCGATGCCCGTGCCGAAGTTCGACCTGAGCTGCCATCGTGAACGGTCCAGCGGCCTGAACCTTGATGGTGCGGCCGCTGCCGCGAAGCCCCGAGACCTCCCACAACTCCTCGAGCACATCGAGGTCCTCGGCGAGAAAATCGCTGGCCCGACGACCGGCAAGCATCGGACGGGGCACGACACGGTATCCGGACGTGCGCACGTCGAGTTCGACGTCGACCATGATGGCTCCGGTTCGCCCGATCGTGTCCGCACCCAGTCCGCGTGCCGGGAGCTCGACGATGTGCGGTAGCTCGTCGAACTCGCCGAGGACGATTGCGGCAGCCTCACGGATGTCGGTGCCCGGCCAGGAACCGATACCGGTTGCAAGTCCTGCGAAATCGCTCGGGGTCACTCGCGCTCGGATCGAGTGCCCGAGATGGTCGAGCTACCGATGACGATGTCTCCGTGAATGTCCTTGCGGTACAACACCGCTGCCTGCCCCTTGGCAACTCCGGTGAGTGGAGCGCGCAACTGGATCTCCACGCCGTCGCCCACTGCCTCGGCGACGGCGTCGGTCAGCCCGCCGTGCGCGCGAACCTGGACTATGCACTCGATAGGACCGGTCGGGGCAACGCCTTCGGTCCACACCGCACGGTCTCCGCTGATGGCCCAGACATCGAGCTTGTGAGCGGAACCGACCATGACGGTACCGCTGTCGGGCTCGATCGACGTGACATAGCGCGGACGGCCGTCGGCGGCCGGACCTTCGACTCCGAGTCCCTTGCGTTGTCCGATGGTGAAACCGTGCACACCGTCGTGGTCGGCCAGTTCGACTCCGGTGTCGGAGTCGACAACCTTGCCCGGTCGCACTCCGATGTGTGCTCCGAGGAAGGCGCGCGTGTCCCCCGAAGGGATGAAACAGATGTCGTGACTGTCCGGCTTGTCCGCAACGGCCAGCCCGCGCTCGGCTGCCTCTTCGCGAATCTCGGACTTCGGAGTGTCGCCGATGGGGAACATCGCACGCGAGAGTTGGCCCTGGTTGAGCACGGCCAAGACGTAGGACTGGTCCTTGTCCGCGTCCACGGCCCGGCGTAGCACTCCGTCGTGCAGCTGGGCGTAGTGTCCGGTGGCCACGGCGTCGAAGCCGAGTGCAAGAGCGCGGTCCGACAACGCGGAGAACTTGATCTTCTCGTTGCACCGCAGGCAGGGGTTGGGAGTTTCGCCCGCTGCGTACGACGCCACGAAGTCGTCGATGACGTCCTCTTTGAACCGATCAGCGAAATCCCAGACGTAGAAGGGTATTCCGAGCACGTCGGCGGCCCGGCGAGCGTCACCGGCGTCCTCTTTCGAGCAGCAGCCGCGCGAACCCGTGCGGAGCGCACCGGGAGCACTCGACAGTGCCAGGTGAACGCCGACGACATCGTGGCCTTCGTCCACGGCACGAGCCGCGGCCACCGCCGAGTCGACTCCCCCGCTCATAGCAGCCAGAACACGCATCAGCGATTTCCTCCTCGAGCTCCGACGCCGGCCAGTCCGGCGGCACGAGCACGTTCGACGACCTGCGGCAGCGCCGCAAGCACAGTGGTGATGTCTGCATCGGACGATCCGGCCCCCAGGGAGAACCGCAACGATCCACGGGCGACGCCAGGATCGAGGCCGAGCGCGATCAGTACATGACTGGCACTGGCCACGCCCGCAGTACACGCGGAGCCCGTCGAGCATTCTATGCCCGCGGCGTCGAGCAGCATCAACAGCGAATCGCCCTCACAGCCGGGGAACGTGAAATGGACGTTTCCCGCCAACCGGTCGTCGCCCTCGGGACCATTGAGGATGACGTCGGGAACAGTGTCTCGAATTCCTGCGATCAACCGATCGCGCAATGCACTCAGTTCGGCACGATGCCGTGACGCATTCTGGGTGGTCGACCGTAGCGCAGCTGCCATAGCGACGACACCTGCGGTGTCCGGAGTGCCCGAACGCACGTCTCGCTCGTGGCCACCGCCGTGGAACAACGGAACACACGGAACCTGACGACCCAGCAGCAGTGCGCCGACGCCCTGGGGTCCACCGAACTTGTGCGCAGCGATGCTCAGCGCAGACAGACCACTGTCCGCGAAACTCACGGGCAGATGCGGGACAGCTTGGATCGCGTCACTGTGCATCGGGACGCCGTATTCGGCGGCGACGGCTGCCAGCTCGACGATCGGCATGACGGTACCGATCTCGTTGTTCGCCCACATCACGGTGACGAGGGCGGTCTCGTCTGCGTGCAGGGCCAGTTCGGCCCTCAGTACCTCAGGAGTCACCCGGCCGTCGGTGTCGACCGGGAGCCAGGTGACAACAGCACCGTCGTGGGCAACCAGCCATTCCACGGCGTCGAGTACGGCATGGTGTTCGACCGAGCTCGCGATGATTCTGGTCAGCGTGGGGTCGGAGTCACGGCGCGCGGCAAAAATGCCCTTCACGGCGAGGTTGTCGCTTTCGGTGCCACCGGAGGTGAAGATCACCTCGGACGGGCGTGCGCCGAGGTCTGCGGCTATCGACTCGCGAGATTCCTCCACTCGACGCCGGGCGGACCGACCGGAGGTGTGCAGCGAGGACGCGTTTCCGACGGTGGTGAACACAGAGTTCATCGCCTCGATGGCGCTCGGCAACATCGGGGTCGTTGCTGCGTGATCGAGGTACACCGGTGGCCGAGACGGGACGGTAGCAGTCGTACTGCGCACGGAAGGCATAACAGGCTAGACGATACCCGCTGCCCGGAGCGCGGACCTACCTGCGCGAGGTGGGTCCGCGCTCACATCGGTCAGGCTGCCGCAACCGTCGGGGCACTCGGGCGGCGCTCGGCTTCGGCCACGACCTCGTGCACTGTGGGGTCGTACACGTCGTCGCGACGGATCGCCACCTCACAGCGGCGAGCAAGGTCACGCCGATCGCTGCCGGGTGCCTCCGGTGCCGTGAACTCCACTTCCGCGCGCAGTCCTCGAAGTCGGAAGATCCGGCCGATGGACGCGCCGATTGTTTCGTCTCCGACGAAGCAGGTCGACGTGGTCTGCTCTCCGGTTCGGTCGAGGTACCGCAGCCGGATCGGCTGCACCCAGGTCTCGGAATCGATGGCCGCCTGCAACAACGCCGGGCGCAGCGAGCCGTAGGCGCGCCCACACCAGGTGGTGGCCTCGGGGAATACGACGACGGATCCACCTGCTCGGACTCGTTCGGCCACCTGCTCGACGACACCGGGCAGCTGATGCAGGCGGGCTCGATCGATGGGGACCACCTTCATGGCCCGCGCCAGCCGTCCGAGCACCGGCCAGTCGACCAAGTCCGCGCGTGCGACGAAGGTCGAGGGCCGGACAGCGGTTAGCACGACGACATCGGTCCAGGAGATGTGCCCGGCGACATGCAGAGCTCCCCCGGATGTTCGAGATCGTTCCCGTTCCGAGCGGGCATCGAGGACTGTGAGGTCGATGCCGATGGCCAGCAACAGCATCCGAGCGCCGAGACGTGTCAGCGAACGACGAACCCGAGGAAAGGGCACGCCGAGTACGACCAACACCGGCAGCAATCCGAACGCAGTCAGCGCCAGTACGATGCGCAGGACGAGAACGATCCGTCTCACCGTCGGCGGGTTCTTCGGTAGACAACCGTCGCTGCACGGCGAAGACGGCATCCACGCATGAGCATGCACGATCGGCTGCGTCACCGGGTACCCGACTCGAATGTCGTTGCAGCCGAACGTAACCGATCGAGATAGCGGGTGTTGGCCTCGTGCAGCCCGAGCAACGCTACGAAATCCGCCACACCGAAGTCGGGGTCGTGTGCAGGCTCACCGCAGATGGAGGCCCCGAGTCGGAGGTATCCGTTCATCAACGGCGGCATGGACGTTCGCTTCGCGGGTGCGATGTCGGCCAGGTCGACTCCGTCGACGACGACCGGAGCGTAGGGCCGGACCCGTCGATCCGGCGTCGTTGCATGCTTGTCCAACAAGCGGTCTCTAACGCTTCGGACATTGGCTCCGAGAGGTTCACCCGATGCCGATTGCATGGGAACCGACACGCAGCCCATCACCCACTCGTACCCCGTCACGTCGAGGTAGTGCAGTATTCCCGCCCACATCAGGCCGAGGACCGATCCGGATCGATGGTCGGGATGTACTGCGGCTCTGCCCATTTCGACGATGTTCATGCCGACGGGATCGAGCGCGGAGATATCGAATTCGGTTGCCGTGTAGTAGCCGCCTGCCGCCACCGCGGCCGGTGGCGGCAACATGCGGTAGCAGCCGACGAACGCGTCGGTCCACTGGTCACGGACGAGAAGGTGATCACAGAATTCGTCGAACCGATCGGCGTCGAGGCCGTCGGGGTCGGTGGGAACAGCAAATCCCGGCTCGGACGCGAACACCTCGTAGCGCAAACGCTGCGCCGCGAGTCGGTGCTCCGGGTCGGTGGACAACACGAGTGAGTAGCGGTCGGTGGCCGGGACGATCGATGCAGTCGAGCTCATGACGGAAGTGGTCATGAGGTGTGTCTAACGAGCCAGGAAGACTACCGGGCGTCGACGGGGGAACGTGTCGGAAGAGTTTGCATGAACAAGGTTGCCCCGCCTCACGGGAGAAGGCCCCCACCGTCGACGCGGTGAGGGCCTTCTCGCAGAACAGCGACTGTGGCTATCCCTTGTGCTTCTTGACTGCGTCGGTCAGCTGCGGCGCGACGTTGAACAGGTCACCGACGATGCCGTAGTCGGCGATCTCGAAGATGGGAGCCTCTTCGTCCTTGTTCACTGCGACGATGGTCTTCGAGGTCTGCATTCCGGCGCGGTGCTGGATGGCTCCGGAAATGCCGAGTGCAACGTACAGCTGCGGGGAGACGGTCTTACCCGTCTGGCCCACCTGGAACTGGCCCGGGTAGTAACCGGAGTCGACGGCAGCGCGCGAGGCACCGACTGCGGCACCGAGCGAATCGGCGAGCTCCTCGACGACCGAGAACTTGTCGGCGCTGCCGACGCCACGTCCGCCGGAGACGACGACTGTCGCCTCGGTGAGCTCCGGACGGTCGCCGCCCACGATCGGGTCACGCGAGGTGACCTTGACGGTGCCGTCTTCCTGCGCCGGCACCTCGACGGTTTCGCGAGTTCCTGCTCCGGCCTTCGGCTCGGCCTCGACTGCGCCGGGACGCAGCGAGATGACCGGAACGTCGCCGTTCGCCTTCGCCTCGACGGTGAACGCGCCGCCGAAGATCGAGTAGACGGCACTGCCGTCGTCGTTCAGCGAGACGACGTCGTTGTGGTAGCCCGAGCCCAAGCGCGCAGCGAGCCGTCCCGCAACTTCCTTGCCCTCGATCGTGGCCGCGGTGATGATCGCCGCAGGCGAGACCGACTCCGCGAGTGCCGACAGGACGTCGACCTTCGGGGTGACCAGGAATCCGTCGATGTCGTCGGACTCGGCGGCATAGATCTTCTCGGCACCGGCTTCGGTCAGCGCGTCGGCCACCTTGTCGGTGGTGCCGACCGGGCCGGTGACGACCGCGGACGGCTCACCCAGTGCGCGAGCGGCGGTGATCAGCTCGGAGCTGACCTTCTTCAGTGTTCCCTCGACGTGCTCCACGAGCACGAGTACTTCTGCCATGACTTGCTCCTCGTTTGTCTTCGATTGCTCGGTGGGGCGGGATCAGATGATCTTCTGGCCTACGAGGTAGGCGGAGATCTTGTCGCCGCCGTCGCCCTCGTCGGTCAGCCGCTCGCCGGCAGTCTTGGGAGGCTTGGGGGTCGACGAGGTAACCGTCGTGCCCGCATTGTCGACACCGACGATGCCGTCCTCGACACCGATGTCGGCCAACGTGATGGTCTGCACCGTCTTCTTCTTGGCGGCCATGATGCCCTTGAACGACGGAAACCGGGGCTCGTTGATCTTCTCGGTGACGCTCACGATGGCGGGCAGCGTGGCCTCGAGGCCGAAGATGCCCTCGTCGGTCTCGCGCTCGCCGGTGACCTTGCCGTCGGCGACGATGAGCTTGCGCATCTGCGTCAGCGCCGGAATCTGCAGGTATTCGGCAATGATCGCGGGGACTGCACCGGTCCGTCCATCGGTGGCCTCGTTGCCGGCGATGATGAGATCGGCCGGCTCGTCGTTCTCGAATGCGACGTTGCCCAACGCTGCAGCCAGGGCGTACCCGGTCTGGATGGCATCGGAGCCGTGCAGGCTCGGATCGTTGAGGTGCACTGCGCTGTCCGCACCCATCGACAGAGCCTTGCGAATCGCGTCGGTGGCGCGATCGGGGCCTGCGGACAGAACCTTCACCTCACCGCCCTGAGCTTCCTTGATGAGCAATGCCTCTTCGACGGCCCGCTCGTTGATCTCGTCGAGGACGGCGTCGGCAGCCTCGCGATCGAGGGTGTAGTCACCGTCGGTGAGCTTGCGCTCGGACCACGTGTCTGGAACCTGTTTGATCAAAACAACGATGTTCGTCATGGGTCTGCGTCGACCTCCTGGTCATGTTCTGCTGATCGTGAGTGTTCTAACGGTTCGTGCAGTTCTGGTGGTGCAGTTCTACGGCCTGAGACGAGGTTACCTCACCGTAGTTACTCATGGGTAACTTACCTCCCCGTCCGTCCGACCATACATCTGCGCCCCGACTGTTACGGAGACCACGTTGGCTTACCTCTCCCACGCCTCCACTAACCTTCCGTCGGTGAACGATTCTTCGGCTCAGGCACCGGTACCGGAACCACTCCCCCTCACCGGCGAGAGAACAGTGCCGGGTATCGCCGAGGAGAACTACTGGTTCCGCCGACACGAGGTGGTCTACCGAGACCTGGTCGAGCGGTGCCGAGACCGCACCGTACTCGAGGCCGGATCGGGAGAAGGCTACGGGGCCAACATGATTGCCGATGTTGCAACGCAAGTCATCGGTCTCGACTACGACGCCTCTGCAGCCTCGCACGTGCGTGCGCGCTACCCCCGGGTGACGATGCTGCGCGGCAACCTCGACCGCCTTCCGTTCGCCGATTCCACCGTCGACGTCGTCGTCAACTTCCAGGTGATCGAGCACCTCTGGGACCAGGGCGCGTTCCTCGCCGAAGTGCATCGGATTCTCAAACCCGGCGGCACGCTCTTGATCAGCACACCCAACCGGATCACGTTCTCGCCGGGCCGCGACACACCGCTCAATCCGTTCCACACCCGCGAGCTCGACGCCGCCGAGCTGACCGAACTTCTCGTCGACGCTCGCCTCGAGGTCACCCAACTCGTCGGGGTCCGACACGGCAGCACGTTGGCCGCCCTCGATGCCAAACACGGCGGTTCCTTCATCGACGCGCAGATCGAACGGGCTCTGGCGGGCGAGCCGTGGCCGACCGAGCTTGCCGAGGACGTCGCGGCGATCACGATCGACGACTTCGAGATCGCCGCCGACCGCATCGACGAGAGCCTCGACCTGGTTGCAATCGCCCACAAGAGCTCGACTTCGGTGATCGGGTGACATCCGGCACCACCGTGCCGGGCATGTTCTCTCTGGTGCTGCACTCCCACCTCCCGTGGTTGGCCAATCACGGCAGATGGCCCGTAGGCGAGGAATGGCTCTACCAGTCCTGGGCCGACTGCTACCTGCCGCTCATCGCGGCCCTGGAGCGACTGGCCGACGACGGCCACACCGATGTGCTGTCACTCGGTGTCACCCCGGTTCTGGCCGCCCAACTCGACGATCCGCACTGCCTGTCGGGTATGCATCACTGGCTTGGCAATTGGCAATTGCGCGCCCACGAAGCCGCCGATCGCGAACTGTCCGTTCGCGAACACCGAGGTGCGGCCGCTGCCCTGCAACAATTCGAGACACGCTGGCGGCACGGCGGATCCGCAGTGCTTCGGCCGCTGCTCGATGCCGGGACGGTCGAGTTGTTGGGCGGACCGCTCGCGCACCCGTTCCAGCCCCTGCTCCATCCGCGTCTGCGTGAATTTTCTCTCCGAGAAGGTCTGCTGGACGCCCAGGCACGCTGGGGCACCGCCCCGTCGGGCATCTGGGCACCGGAATGCGGCTTCACCCCCGGGATGGAATCCGAGTACGCGGCGACCGGCGTCTCGCACTTCATGGTCGACGGCCCCGCGATGCGCGGTGACACCTCCCTCGGCAGGACCGTGTGGGATTCGGACGTTGTCGCGTTCGGCCGAGATCTTCCGGTCAGCTATCGCGTCTGGTCACCCAGATCGGGTTATCCGGGACACGGTGCCTATCGGGATTTCCACACCTACGATCACGACACGGGTCTCAAACCCGCCCGAGTCACCGGCCGCACGGTCGCCTCGAACGACAAGGCCCCCTACGATCCCGAGCGGGCTGCGGCCACGGTGGATCGCCACGTCGCAGACTTCGTGGACGTGGTTCGTCGACGCCTGGTCTCGGAATCCGATCGGATCGGCCGCGACGCTCTGGTCGTGGCCGCATTCGACACCGAGCTGTTCGGACACTGGTGGCACGAGGGCCCCCAGTGGCTCGAAAAGCTCATGCGCGCACTCCCGGCGGCCGGAATCACCGTCGGCACGCTGAACGACGCACGCGAGCAGGGGTACGTCGGTGCACCGCTCGAACTGCAGGATTCGTCGTGGGGATCGGGCAAGGACTGGCGAGTGTGGGCAGGAGACGATGTCGCCGACCTGGTGGCGCTCAATTCCGAGGTCTCCGGTACCGCGCTCGACGCCGTCGACGCCGCTCGGGCGGACCGACGCCGCATCGGTGGGCCCGAACTACGCAATCGGGTCAGCGATCAGATACTGCGTGAGACACTGATGGCAGTGGCCAGCGACTGGGCATTCATGGTCAGCAAGGACTCCGCCGCCGGTTATGCGCGGGAACGCGCGCACGTCCACGCGCACGCGCTGCGCGAGATCGCTGCTGCGGCCAGCGACGGTTCGACAACCCGGGCGGCCGAACTGGCTAGGCAGTGGAACCGCGCGGACGGATTGTTCCCCGCGTTGGACGCGCGCCGCCTGCCCGGCGCGCACCGTGGCAGCGAGCCTGAACCAGCAGGGGGACGTCGATGAAGATCCTGATGGTGTCGTGGGAATACCCTCCCGTGGTGGTCGGCGGACTCGGTCGGCACGTTCATCACCTGGCGACCGAACTGGTCCGCTGCGGACACGAGGTCGTGGTTCTGTCGCGTCGACCCACCGGTACCGACGCCGCCACACACCCGACCTCGCATCACATCGAGGACGGCGTGCTCGTCGTTGCCGTCGCGGAAGACCCGGCTCACTTCGTCTTCGGGGAAGACATGCTCGCGTGGACCCTCGCGATGGGCCACGCGATGGTCCGGGCCGGTGTCGCGCTGGGCAAGCCGGGCCTGGGCGAGGGCTGGCAGCCCGACGTCGTCCATGCCCACGACTGGCTCGTTGCGCACCCCGCCATCGCTCTGGCCGAGTTCTACGACGTACCTCTCGTCTCGACCATCCACGCCACCGAGGCCGGACGTCACAGTGGCTGGATCTCCGGTCCCGTCAACCGTCAGGTGCATTCCGTCGAATGGTGGCTGGCCAACGACTCGGATGCGGTCATCACCTGCTCGGCGTCGATGCGAGACGAGGTGACCACGTTGTTCGGTGTGTCCGAGTCGACGGTGAAGGTCATTCGCAACGGAATCGACGGATCCACCTGGAGCTTCCGGCGACGAGAGCCCAGATCCGAGCCCGCCAAGCTGCTCTACGTCGGCCGGCTCGAATACGAGAAGGGCATCCAGGACGCAATCGCCGCCCTACCTCGTATTCGGCGGAGCCACCCGGGTACCACTCTGCACATCGCCGGTGAGGGAACGCAGTTCGGGTGGTTGGCCGGGCTGGCGCGCACTCACCGGGTGAGCCGGGCAGTGTCCTTCCTGGGCAACCTGGACCACACCGAGTTGCTCGGTTGGCTGCACGGAGCCGACGCCATCGTCCTGCCGAGCCGATACGAACCGTTCGGCATCATCGCCCTCGAGGCCGCGGCCGCAGGCACTCCGTTGGTCGCGTCCACGGCAGGTGGACTCGGCGAAGCAATCGTCGACGGTGTCACCGGACTGTCCTTCGCGCCCGCGGACGTCGCCGGGCTGGCCGCGGCCGTGCGGAGGGTGCTCGACAACACCGACGCCGCGCAGGAACGCGCGGTAGCGGCCCGAGAACGCCTCACTGTCGACTTCGACTGGAAACACGTCGCCGAATCGACGGCCCGGGTCTACCTGGAAGCCAAGCGTAAAGTTCGACATCCTCTGGGCCGTCCGCACATCGTCGAACGCGCCCTTCCTGGCCGTACCTGAGCCGCCTGACGCGCACGGAACTTCGTGGTGGGCGACCAAATTCCGTGCACCTCGCTGTCAGCTCTCCCGCGCCGCCTCGGCCTGACCGAGGGCCTTCTTGCGCGCAATGTCCTCCAGCGCCGCAATGTATTTCGCGCGCTCTGCGGCACCGGCTTCCCAGGCGTCCTTGCGGTTGCGGACGACTTTGGCAGGGGCACCGACGGCGATGCTGTAATCGGGGATCTCGCCCTTGACCACGGCATGGGCACCGAGAACGCAGCCGCGCCCGATCCTGGTCTCGCGCAGAATCGTCACCTTGGCGGCGATCCAGGTGTCCGGCCCTATTCTCACGGGCCCCTTCACGATTCCCTGATCCTTGATGGGCATGTTCACATCGTCCATCCGGTGGTCGAAATCGCAGATGTAGCACCAATCGGCCACCAGTGTCGACGCGCCGATCTCGATATCGAGGTAGGTATTGACGACATTGTCCTTGCCGAACACCACCTTGTCGCCGATCCGCAGCGAACCCTCGTGGCAACGAATGGCATTGCCGTCGCCGATGTGTACCCAGCGCCCGATCTCGAGACGCGAAAGCTCGGGGGTGGAGTGGATCTCGACGTTCTTGCCGAGAAACACCATCCCCTTGAGGATCACGTGCGGATTGGCCAGCTTGAACTTCGCCAGTCGGTAGTACCGCACGAGATACCAGGGTGTGTACGCCTTGTTCGCGAGCACCCAATCGAGGGACGCACGCGTGAGGAAACGCGCCTGCTCGGTATCGCGTCGTCTCGACCCGCGCCAGCGTGTCCGCAGCGGCGCGTTCCACATACTCGTCATGGTCGTTCACCCTAGTTTCTCGTTCGCCCGCACTCTGCCTGCACCCGTCGGCGGGCTAGGGTTGCCTGTCGACTGTTGCCAGTCGGCGCAGGAGAGCAGGACGCCCCGGCACCGCGTCGGGCACGGAAGACCTTATGGGGAGCGATCGATGCACGGCGTCAGGGCCCACGGCAGGACCGGCAGAAAGGTCACTGCGTTCGCCGCTGCGTTTGTGCTGGTGACCCTGAGCGGTTGCAGTTCCGACACCACCGCAATCGAACCGCTCTCACCCGATTCGTGGCCCGCCTCCCACGCGAACGCGAACAACAGTGGATCGACCGCAGTGTCTGTCGACTCTCCCCTCACGTTGGACTGGACCCGGCCCACCGGCGGCACCGTGAGCTCTCCGGTGTCCATCGGCTCGACGGGTCAGATGTTCGTCACCGCCGCCACCGAATCCGGGTGCAACCTCTTTTCCTTCGAGATCGACTCCGCTCGCAAGCGTTGGTGCAATCGCGTCGGGCCATCGGTCGTGACCTCAACGCCCACCGTCGACTCCGCGATCAACGTGTACATCGGTGACGACGGCGGCATGAACTCGTACAACGATCACGGGCAACTTCGTTGGCGGACACCGGCGTACGGGGTGCCGAAGTCCGCTCAGTTCCTCGGGGACGGGAGCGTGCTCTCGGTGACCCAGATGGGTCAGGTCAGCGTTCTGGACACCCAGAACGGGCAGCTTCGAGTGCCCATCCTCGATCTCGTTCCGACGCCGAACTTCCTCACCGATCCGAACTCGGATTTTCAGCCGGTCGACACCGGGCTCGCCGAATGCAGTGTGGGAGGGTCGGAATGCCTCGTCCCCGCCGCACCAGCGGTCGACACCGCAACCGGAGCAATCTATCTCACACTGTGGCGTCCGGGTTCGATTGCGCCGCAACTTGTTTCATTGCAATACAACCGCGACGGATCCCCCGGACTCACCGAACGCTGGTCCTCGGACCTCCTGCCCGCAGGAGTCGCGTCGTCTCCGGTGTTGTCCGAGGACGGGTCGACGGTCTACGTGGCGGACGTCGACGGCCGGTTGACCGCGTTCGACACCGCAGACGGGCTACAGAAGTGGACCGAGGGCACCGGACTGGGAGTCGGGGCATCCCCGTCGATCGCCGCGGACGGCACCATCGTTCCCGCCGGCGGTGACGGCACCCTGATGGGATTGCGCGACAACGGCGATTCCGTCGAGCGAGTCTGGGTGCGCGACGACATCGAACAAGCAGGAACAGCAGCACAATCCGCAGACGGCCGCGGCCACACCGTCGTCCGCGACGGCACCGGACTGGCGCTGCTCACCTTCGATTCGGCTACCGGCAACACAGTGGACTCACAGCCTGTTCCCGACGTCGTCGGTGCCACGGTCGGCACGTCCATCGGGCCGGACGGACAGGTCGTCACCGCGAGCTACCTGGGTGAGATCTTCACCTACACCGACTGATCCGTCGCCCCGGGCGAACAGACGAAGGACACCGCGGACCGATCGATGCGGGTGATCACCACCGAGTGCGCGACGGTTCCGCGAAGCTTGAGCTTGGGCCGCAGTGTAGCGGGATCCACGTCGACTCCGCGCACGAGAATCTCGACCGAGCCGCAATCCATCCGATTCAGTTGCTGCCGAAGCACTTTCTCGGAGAACTTGGACTGCTCCAGAATCCGAAAGCCGCGTACCCCCGCAGGTACCGTATCCCCGGTCAGGTATGCGATCCTCGGATCGAGTTGCCACAGACCGAATCTGGCGCCGTAGTGACGAACCAGACCAGCCCTGACCACAGCGCCGTCGGGGTCGACGATGTAGCGCCCTGGCGGCCGAACCGGAATGTCGTCGGATTCGGCATCGGTGATGTCCAGCGCGCTGCCATCGGATCGAAGAACTGCCGCACGACGCCGAACGCCCCTCTCGCTGAGCCCTTCCGACCAGAGGCACGCTTCGCGCACTCCCCCGTCGAGCGAGACCACCTCGATCTCGCCGGGCCAATCGACAGCGTCGAAGTCGAGACCGGGAGCACATTTGACAACCAGATCTCGGCCGCGATAGGCGTCGAACAGGTCCGGTAACGGAGGTTGCAGCGCTGCCGGATCATGGCGTCGCCGCCCGCCCGCTCGGCGACCAGGATCAGCGACGACGACGGTCCCCCGCGTCGTCGGTGTCAGTGCGTCGGCCCGCAGCAGCGTGGCAGCAGGCACGTTGTGCGCGGCCATCCGAAGCCGGATCGGGTCGAGATCGCTCCCCACCGCCAACTCGGCCGATCCGACCAGCACGGCCAGTTCACTGCCGATGGAGCACGTGACATCGTGTACTCGACGGCCGGCCAGTCGAGTCGCGCGCCTGCAGGCGACGAGCGTCGGAGTGGCTTGCTGGACGGCGTCGTCGGTCACCAGCCAATGATCGGAGTCGATCAGTTTCACTCGGGCCTTGCGGCGGACCGTGACAGTTTCGATCAGGGCGCTCGCGTGGTCGGGGAAGCGAGTGCGCACCGAGGCTGTGTCGCGCACCGACGTTCGAGCGTTCAGCTCGAGATCGTCGACCGCAGCAAGAGCTCCGGCACCGGCCTCGCTTCGTAGGAAGTCGAGGTCGGTGCCGGTGAATTCGTAGCCCATCAGCGGACTCGAGCGCAGAGTCTGCGGCGGTCCGAGCCGATCAAGCGCGAGGAGCGGGTTTGGTGCCGGTGATCATCACGTTGTAGAACAGCCCGCGCGGCACCACGTGCTGCAGCACGTTCTCGTCGACCCAGCTCAGTGTCTTCCAACCGCCGAAGGCGAATTTCGCCCAGTTCCAGCCCAGTTTCCCCGCGGGGACTGCCGCCTCGAACGTCCGCACCGGCCACCCGAGCAGAGCGGCGGCAAACTCTTCGGTGTTCGCCTGCACGCGCTCGGCACCGGCCGACAGCGCGATGCTCTCCAGGTCGGTGGGATCGAACGTGTGCAGGTCGACGACGGCCTCGAGCGTAGCGGCTCGCGAAGACTCGTCGAGCTCCTCCTGCGGCTTGCGCCAGCTCGCCAGGAACGGCAACTTGGTCACGCGAGTGGTCGTTTCCCAGGTGATGCGCCCCAGCCAGCGAGCGTAGAAGTTGCCGACGGTGGTGGGTTCGCCTGCGAAGACGAATCGCCCGCCGGGCTTGAGGACGCGCAACACCTCGCGCAGGGATTGTTCGACATCCGGGATGTGGTGGAGCACAGCGTGCCCGACCACCAGATCGAACGTGTTGTCGTCGTAGGGAATGGTCTCTGCATCGGCAACGCGACCGTCCACGTCGAGACCGAGATGCCCGGCATTGCGCAGAGCAACCTTCACCATTCCCGGAGACAGGTCGGTGACGGAGCCCTTATCGGCGATTCCCGCCTGCATCAGGTTGAGCAGGAAGAAACCGGTTCCACAGCCCAACTCCAAGGCGCGGCCGTACGGCAGAGCCGATTGCGCCGCGGCGTCACCGGAAACAGCCTGATCGAACCTGCCACGGGCGTATTCGATGCAACGCTCGTCGTAGGAAATCGACCATTTGTCGTCGTAGGTCTCGGCTTCCCAGTCGTGGTAGAGCACCTGCGCCAGTTTGGTGTCCGATCGCGCGGCCTCGACCTGCTCGGCAGTGGCGTGCGGGTTCGGTGCAGGATCGACCATCCGGTCATCGGCCCCGGCCGGGGCCGTCACACTGGAGATCGATCGATTCACACCGTCGTGGGGGCTTGCAGTCATCAGGCGAGCCTACTATCCGGTAGCTGTGAAACAACTCCGTCGGTCGTCGGGGACTGCGTCACCGGCCGGTGAAGGTCGCTTTGCCCGGGCCGTCGGCCACGAAGGACTTCATCCCGATCGTGCGATCGTCGGTAGCGAACAGAGCCGCGAACTGCTGGGCCTCGATACGAAGGCCGTTGGTGAGATCGACGTCGAGTCCCTGATCGATCGACGCTTTTGCGGCGGCGAGCGCCCGCGATGCTCCAGCAGTGAACTGCATCGCCCACGCCCGCGCAGCGTTGTATACCTCGTCGGGGGCCACCACCTCGTCCACCAGACCGATCCGCAGTGCCTCCTCCGCTCCGACGAATCGGCCGGTGAAGACCATGTCCTTCGCGCGACTCGGGCCGATCAGCCGCGCCAGTCGTTGAGTGCCGCCGCCGCCGGGAATGACACCGAGGAGCACTTCGGGAACACCGAACTTGGCGTTGTCTCCCGCAATTCGACGATCGGCGCCGAGAGCGACCTCGAGTCCCCCGCCGAGCGCGTATCCGGTCACGGCCGCGACTACCGGCTTGGGGATGGTGCTCAGTGAGCCCAGAGCGGACTGCAGGTCCCCGGCGATCTCCGCCATTTCCGCCGCCGACAGTGCCACCATCTCCTTGATGTCGGCACCGGCTGCGAACACTTTCTCGCCGCCGTAGACGACGACCGCCTTGACGTCAGCGTTCACGGTCGCTTCCCGAGCCGCCGAGCGAATCTCTTCCTGCATCTGACGATCGAGTGCATTCATCGGCGGTCGGTCCAGGCGAATGGTGCCGATACCGTCGGATACTTCGAGATTCACGAACTCAGCCATGGGCGGAAAGGCTACCCCGGCAACAGTTCAGCGATCGGCCCAGGGATGTCGGGCTCCGGCGTAGTACGCATCGTCCCCGTCGAAGACCACCCGGACCGCGCCGTCCTCACGGGTGAGAATCGGCAGGATCGGGGTGATGTCACGTTCGTGATCGGCAACGTCGGCGACGGTGTCGAACCGAGACAGTGCGTCCAACTGGCTCCATGTCGGTGGGAGCAGGATGGTGTTTCCCTTTCGCCAATCCGCCAATGCATCACCGGTCGAACGCCAACTCACCGACGCTGCTTCGCTGGTCTCCCCGTCCGCCTTCTGGCCTTCCGGGAGCACTGCGACGAAGAACCGAGTGTCGTACCGTCGCGCTTCGCCCACCGGCGTGAGCCAGTGAGACCACGGCCGAAGCAGATCCGAGCGCAGCACCAGGTCGTGTGCGGTGAGAAATTCTGCGAACGAGAGTTCGCGGCGCTCGAGTCGACCTCGCTCCGCAGCGAACGGGGCAGTGTCGACAACGATGGAATCCGGTGCCGACCCGGCCAGCAGGACCCCGCACTCCTCGAACGTCTCGCGCGCCGCGGCGCACACCAGCGCTTGTGCCTTGCCCTCGTCGGTTCCGAGGCGTTCGGCCCACCACGAAGGCGGTGGCCCTGCCCACCCGACGTCGGCCGCGGCGTCCGATGGGTCGACACCGCCTCCGGGAAATACCGTCATTCCACCCGCGAAGGCCATTCCGCCGACCCGTTCGAGAAGAAATACTTCGATCTCGGAACGCGAACCTCCGTCACGGATCAGGATGACCGTCGCGGCATCACGCGCCGGTACGTGATCGGCAGCACTGTTCGAGCTCATATCGGCAACGTACCGCTGAGCAGCTCAGCGAGATCGGGGCGGTCCAGCGCTAGCGTCGGTGCGCGCCGGCAGCCCGAGTGCGGCGGGCGAAGAAGCGGCCGTCGACACGGTCGAGCGCGATCGACTGGCTGAACGCCTCGGTGAGGTTCTCGGCGGTGATGACATCGTCCACCAGCCCCTGGGCCACCACACCGCCTTCTTTGAGCAGCAACGCGTGACTGAAACCCGGGGGGATTTCCTCGACGTGATGGGTGATCAGCACGGTGGCGGGAGAATCCGGGTCGGCGGCGATATCGGCAAGACGTGCCACCAGTTCTTCGCGACCGCCGAGGTCGAGACCCGCCGCAGGCTCGTCGAGCAGCAGCAGTTCGGGGTCGGTCATCAACGCACGCGCGATCAGGACCCGCTTGCGTTCGCCTTCCGAGAGGGTGCCGTAGGTGCGAGTGGCGAGATGCTCGGCACCGAGACTCTCCAGCATCTCCACCGCGCGTTCGGTGTCGACTGCGTCGTACTTCTCGCGCCAGCGTCCCAGCACGGAGTACCCGGCGGAGACCACGAGATCGGACACGAGCTCGTCGGCCGGAATGCGGTGGGCCAGCGAGGACGACGACAACCCGATCCGTGGCCGGAGTTCGGAGACGTCGGCTTTGCCCATGACCTCGCCGAGAACGTGGGCGACACCCGATGTCGGGTGGATCTCGGCCGCCGCGATGCGCAGCAACGACGTCTTTCCGGCACCGTTCGGCCCGAGGACGACCCACCGTTCGTCCAGTTCCACCTTCCAGGTGACGGGCCCCACCAAGGTCACACCACCACGGCGGACGACGACGTCGGTGAAATCTACGAGCAGGTCGGGATCCGGTTCAGACACGACGCCTATCTTCCCGCACATCGACCCTGCATTCACGGCAGGATGTGCACGCGTGTCGCCCAATCACGAACTGCCCACCAGTGCCCGTCGAACAGAGGACCAGGAAACTGGCTCCAATCCACCTGGATCGCCGTTCCCTCTCGGTGCCACGGCGATGGCGACTGGCACTCAATTTGCAGTCCACGCGCCCGAGGCCGATGGCGTCGAGGTGTGCCTGATCGATCCGGAGGGCGGCGAACGGCGAGTAGAACTGACGACCAGTACGTTCGGAGTTCGACACGGCTTCGTTCCGGGCGTTCGACCCGGTGACCGATACGGCTTCCGAGCACACGGCCGGTGGGATCCGCACGATGGACGTCGATTCAACGGTGCGAAAATTCTGCTCGACCCCTCCGCCCGTCAGGTCAGCGGAGAATTCGGAGACCCGTCGGCTCTGTTGGCGTACGAAGACGATCCGTTCGGGGTGCCGAGCACTCGCGATTCGCTCGGGCACCTCCCCCTCGCCGTGGTTCGCGCACCTCTCGCTCGCGCCGGTCGACCGGCGCGCCCGTCCGTGCCCTGGGACCGTACCGTTCTCTTCGAGCTGCACGTGGGATCGTTCACTGCCCGTAATCCTGCTGTCCCCCAACATCTTCGCGGCACCTACCTGGGACTGGCCCAACCCGCGGTGCTCGAACATCTCGCGCGCATCGGCATCACGTCGGTCGAATTGCTGCCGGTTCACACCACCTTCACCGAGCCGGGTGTGCGAGCCCGCGGAATGCGGAATCACTGGGGTTACTCGACGGGGGCGTACTTCGCACCGGATCCACGGTTCGCCGCGGTTCCCGGCGATGAGGTCGACGAGTTCCGCACCATGGTCGACGCATTGCACGGCGCGGGGATCGAGGTGATCCTCGACGTCGTCTACAACCACACGTGCGAGTCCGCGGTCGACGGTCCGTCGATCAGTTGGCGCGGCCTCGACGCTCCCGGCTACTACCTCCTCGACGGACGCGGATCGGACGTCGACCTGACCGGCTGCGGCAACACTCTCGACTCGGCGTCGCCCGCGGTCGTGCGCATGGTGTGCGACAGCCTGCGCTACTGGGTCGACGAAATGGGAGTCGACGGGTTCCGGTTCGACCTCGCGAGCACTCTCGGCCGGCCCGGTGGTTGGCGATTCGATCCTCGCGCACCGCTGCTGACCGCGATAGCCGTGGATCCCCTCCTGGCCCAGGTCAAGCTGATTGCCGAGCCGTGGGACGCCACCGGCGCCGGCTACCAGGTCGGAAATTTCGGAGTGGCGTGGTCGGAATGGAACGACCGCTACCGCGACACGGTTCGAGGCTTCTGGGCAGGCCAACACGGCGTCCGTGAACTGGCCTCCCGACTGGCCGGTTCCGAGGATCTGTTCGCGGGCAGCCGCCGACTGCCATGGGCGTCGATCAACTTCGTCACCGCACACGACGGATTCACCGCCCGCGATCTGGTGTCGTACGAACGAAAGCACAACGGAGCCAACGGAGAAGAGAACCGAGACGGAACCGACAACAACTCTTCGGTCAACCACGGCGTCGAGGGCGAAACCGACGATCCGTCCGTACTCGACGCCCGTGGTCGCCACATGCGCGCCCTACTCGCCACGTTGACCCTGTCCACCGGCACGCCGATGCTGCTGGCCGGCGACGAACTGGGCCACACGCAGTCCGGAAACAACAACGCGTACTGCGTTCCCCAGGATGCACCGATCGAGGACGCGTGGGCGATCGACTGGAACCGCGCCGATCAGAACATGATTCGATTCGTCGGCCGATTGCTCCGCGTCCGGGCGAGCGCTCCGACGCTGCGACAGCAGGAATTCTTCACCGGCCGCGCAACTCCGACCGGCAGACCGGACCTGGTGTGGTTCGACTCTGCCGGTAGGGAATTCGATACAGATCGGTGGAACGACGACTCGGTACGGACGATCACGGCGTGGGTCGACGGTTCCGACGTCCGGTCCTACGCCTCGGACGGCGGGCAGGTCGACGATGCGAGCTCGCTCTTGATCCTGCACTCGGGCGGACCCGCTGAGATCACCCTGGCCTGCCCGAGTTGGTCGACGTCCCGGTTCGTCCCGGTACTCGATTCGTCGTACCCGGACGGAGTGCCGCCCAATACTGCTGCACTGGAGGCAGGTTCGACTATTTCGGTGACCGGCTCCACGGTGCTGGTGTTCCGCAGCGCGGGCAGGTAGGTCATGAACAACTGCACGAGCGGACCGACTCCGAGGGCGTAGAGCACCGTTCCCAGCCCCAGCGTGCCGCCGAGCAGCCAACCGGTGAGCACAACGGTCAACTCGATTCCGGTACGGGTGAGCCGGATCGACCACCCGGTTCTGGCCACCAGACCGGTCATCAAACCGTCACGTGGGCCCGGGCCCATTCCGGCACCGATGTACAGGGCCGTAGCGAAGGCGTTCACAACGATCCCCGACACCATGGCCAGCGATCGAATCACGAGTCCGTCGAGATGCGGCAACAGTGCCGACGTCGCATCTACGGCCACGGCGATCACCACGACGTTGCTCACGGTCCCCAGACCCGGACGTTGCCGCAGCGGAATCCACATCAGCAAGACGGCCACTCCGGTGATCGCGGTGATGGTCCCGAAGCTGAGCGAGACGTGGCTTTCGAGGCCCTGATGAAACACGTCCCAGGGATTGACACCGAGACCACCGGCGATCATCAAGGACATGGACGCCCCGTACAGCCACAGCCCGACATAGAGGGCAGCCAACCTGGACGGGAGACGACGACCGCGGACTGCGCGAAGTGGTGAGGTGAACATGCTCCCAGTCTCCGGCAGTACTGGATACGTTATGCATAGCCAGTTCTGCAACAGTGGACCCCCACTTGGAACACGCCAACTCAGCGAACGGCGATCACCGTCGTCGAGCCCGGCGCCACTTCGGTGAAGCCCGCATCGCGCACCGCGACGGCACGTCCGCCGCGAACCTCGTCCAACGCGCGGGCCCACTGCTGTGGATCGGCCGGACGCACCGAGCACGGGTAGCCTGCCGACGCCCACTCTCGGCACTCCTTCACGCTCATCGCTCCGGCAAGCAACATCGAGGCATGCCCCACCTGCGCGGCCGCCTTGCCCACCGTCATGGACAAGGACGCGTCGACCCACAGCACCGGACCTGCCGCTGGTGCGGGTGCTTCGTCGGATGGAACATCGGTGCCACCGATCTGCAGGCGTTTTATCCTCGGATCGAGATCCCCGACACGACCGGGGACCAGTGCTCGCGCCGATGCACCGCCCACGTCGACCGTGACCCCCGGGACCTCCTGTGCGGCGGTCCATTGCGCACCCCGTGCCCGACGAGCAACTTTACGAATTCGAGCCGACGTCCATTCCGTGAAGGCATCGTGCCACGAGGCACCTGAACCCACACGCGGGTCGAGGCACAGCGCCACCGTTGCCCGCGCGGCTGCCTCGAGCAACTCGCTGCGCAACGGCGGATCCGTCTTCGGAATGTGCAGGACCAACGGCATGGCCAGTACGGCCGCAGGGTCCGATGGATCCTCGGCTCCCCCGTATCCACGGGCGAGTTCGGCGTGACGCGAGTCGAACGTGTTCTCGGCCCGAAACTCTTCTGCGTCGTTCTCGCCGGTCACCTCACGCGTCGCATCGCCGATCTCGGGATCGCCGACCTCGGGACTGCTGGCCTCGGGACTGCCGGCCGAGTACTCGCCGATCATGGGATCGGGACGCGACGGACTCCCCCGTCGACGGCATCCGCAGCTTCGATCTCGTGGCGAGTGACGCCGAGGATGAACAGCACCGCGTCGAGGTACGGATGCGAAATGGCGGTGTCGGCAATTTCGCGCAAGGCAGGCTTGGCGTTGAAGGCGACGCCGAGGCCGGCCGCAGTGAGCATGTCGATGTCGTTGGCTCCGTCGCCGACCGCCACCGTCTGCTCCATCGGCACTCCCGATTGTGCTGCGAACTCGCGTAGAGCGGTCGCCTTCGCCGCTCGGTCGATAACTTCACCGATCACCCGGCCGGTGAGTTTGCCGTCGACGATCTCGAGAGTGTTGGCTTTGACGTAGTCCAGTTCGAGTTCGTGGGCCAGACCTTCGATGACCTGCCTGAAACCTCCGGAGACGACTCCACACGCGAACCCGAGTCGCCGAAGGGTACGAATGGTGGTCCGTGCCCCCGCCGTGAGCTCCAGACTCTCTCCCACCTCGTCGATGACCGATTCATCGAGACCGGCCAGTACGGCGACCCGCTGTTCGAGCGACTCCGTGAAATCGATCTCGCCTCGCATCGCTGCTTCGGTGACAGCCCTCACCTCGTCTTCGCGGCCGGCACGTGCAGCCAACATCTCGATGACCTCGCCCTGTACCAGTGTGGAGTCGACGTCGAACACGATGAGACGCTTCGATCGACGCGCGATGCCGGCCCTCTCGACTGCGACGTCCACACCGATCCCTGCTGCGATCGCCGCGAGACCGGAACGGAGTGCAACATCGGCGTCCGGCGATGTGTCGGTTGCGGTCACCTGCAGTTCGAGCCCCGTCACGGGGTAGTCCGCAATTCCGCGAATGGAGTCGATATTCGCGCCCTGACGGGCCAACTCGCGCGAGATGGTGCTGAAGGCTCGCGCGGTCACGGGTCGCCCGAGAACAACGACGACATGGGTGCCCAAACTCCGACCACCACTCTGCGCAGCGCCGATCTCGACGTCGACATGGACCCCGACCGTCGCCATGGCGTCCTCGAGCTCCTCCTGCAGCGCTTCGGGATCGCGCGGACAGGTCAACAAGACACCGAGGGTCAGCCTGCCGCGAATGACCACCTGTTCCACGTCGAGAAGGCTCACTTCGTGCCGAGACAATGCCGCGAAGAGCACCGAGGTGACGCCCGGCTTGTCGGGTCCCGTCACCGTCACCAGCACTGCGGTGTCGTTCGACTTCACCGGATCTCCCCTTCACTCGGCCAGTGGCCGGATACGTCTTCGTGTCACCTCGCAATGAACGGGCGAACCCGAACGCGTCACGAGATTGTCGCAAGCGAAGAGCCCCACCCGGTGGCCGGGAGGGGCTCTCGCTGTGCTGCGGGCTACTTGGGGTCGGGGTCTCCGGACCCTTCGTGATCGCTGGTCGCGAGTGGAGCACGGCGGGCCTGCTCGAGTACGGCGGTGGTCTTACCACCGTGCGCACCCGGCCCCACGTGAGCTTCAGCGCGCATCCGCTCGACCATGTGCGGGTAGTGCAACTCGAATGCCGGACGCTCGGACCGGATACGAGGCAGCTCGGTGAAGTTGTGCCTCGGCGGCGGGCACGAGGTAGCCCATTCCAGCGAATTGCCGTAGCCCCATGGATCGTCGACCGTGACGACCTCGCCGTAGCGGTAGGACTTGAAGACGTTCCAGACGAACGGCAATGTCGAGGCACCGAGGATGAATGCACCGATGGTGGAGATGATGTTCAACTCGGTGAACCCGTCGGAAGGCAGGTAGTCGGCGTAGCGACGCGGCATTCCCTCGTTTCCGAGCCAGTGCTGGACGAGGAACGTGGCGTGGAAGCCGAAGAACGTCAGCCAGAAGTGCCACTTGCCGAGGGCCTCGTCCATCATCCGGCCCGTCATCTTGGGGAACCAGAAGTAGATGCCGGCGTACGTAGCGAACACCACTGTGCCGAACACCACGTAGTGGAAGTGAGCGACGACGAAGTAGGTGTCGGTGACCTGGAAGTCGATCGGCGGCGACGCCAGCAGAACGCCCGTCAATCCGCCGAAGACGAAGGTGATCAGGAACCCGATCGCGAACAGCATCGGTGTTTCGAGTGTCACTTGACCGCGCCACATGGTGCCGACCCAGTTGAAGATCTTCACACCTGTGGGCACGGCGATCAGGAACGTCATGAACGAGAAGAACGGCAGCAACACTGCACCGGTGGCGTACATGTGGTGCGCCCACACCGCAATGGAGAGGGCGGCGATCGCGATCGTCGCGTAGATCAGTCCCGAGTAGCCGAAGATCGGCTTGCGAGAGAAGACTGGGAAGATCTCGGAGACGATTCCGAAGAACGGCAGCGCGATGATGTAGACCTCGGGGTGCCCGAAGAACCAGAACAGGTGCTGCCACAACAGCACTCCACCGGTTGCCGGGTCGAACAGGTGCGCACCCAGGTGGCGGTCCGCCGCCAAGCCGAGGAGCGCCGCTGTCAGCAGCGGGAAGGCCAGCAGGATCAGGATCGACGTCACCAAGATGTTCCAGGTGAAAATCGGCATCCGGAACATCGTCATACCGGGGGCACGCAGGCAGATCACCGTGGTGATCATGTTGACGCCACCGAGGATGGTGCCGAGACCGGCGATGGCCAGACCCATGATCCACAGGTCTGCACCCACACCCGGTGAGTGCAGAGCCGACGTCAGCGGGGTGTACGCGGTCCATCCGAAGTCTGCTGCGCCACCGGGAGTGATGAACCCAGCTGTGGTGATCAAGGCACCGAAAAGATAAAGCCAGTACGAGAACGCGTTCAACCGCGGGAACGCGACGTCGGGTGCACCGATCTGCAGCGGGAGGATGTAGTTGGCGAACCCGAACACGATAGGCGTCGCGTACAGCAGCAGCATGATGGTGCCGTGCATGGTGAACAGCTGGTTGTACTGCTCGTTGGACAGGAACTGCATTCCCGGAACGGCCAACTCGGCGCGCATCAGCAGCGCCATCAGTCCACCGACGAGGAAGAACGCGAACGAGGTCGCGATGTACATGATCCCCAAGACCTTGGGATCGGTCGTCGTCACTGCTTTGTGCAGGAACGAACCCTTCGGTCCCATCCTCGGCGGGAACGGCCGAGCGGCATCCACCGCGGGAGCGGGCCTAGGCGCTAAGGCAGTCACAGATCCTCCTGATTGCGCGTCCGACCCCGAACCACGAGGCGACGTCATCTAGTCGTGCGCTACTCGAATCGTAGACCGTCGGACCGACACTTGCCGAACCGGTCCTACCGTGTGTCGTATTGGACTGATTCGACACCGCCCGGATCGGGCGATCTGCCTGCGCTGTGGGCCTTTCCGCCGCAGCGGGCACGGTGCGAGCGCGGTCGATTCCGTGGCCTCGCCGGTGCCCGTTCGAGTGTTCTGCGAGAACGGCCTTCCGATACTGTGTGAGACCACCCGACCCGTCGAAGGAAGTCCCGCGTTGCCACTCCACCTGCGAGTCCCCCGTTCGTGTGCACCGCGCCGGACCGGCGCTGTCGTTGCGGCGTGCCTTGCCGCGGCTGTGACGTTGGTCGGCTGTTCCGATTCCGAGGCGCAGGACGACGCGTCCACCATCGTTCGCAGTACGACGAACATCGCCGGAGCGGGTGTCGTAGGTAACAACCGCGACACCGAAGGACTGTGTCCCGCTCTGGCCCCACTGGACCGGACCGGAGCCGAAGGCGATACCCGTCCCGTAGGGCACGCCGAGGGAATCAGCGCCATCCCTGCCGATCCACAGCGCATCGTCGTTCTCGACGCTGCGGGCCTCGACGCCAGCTGCGCGGTCGGAATCTGGGAACGCGTTGTCGGCGCGGCGACGCTCGATCCCGATTTCCGTGGAGACGGAGACCAACCGTTGTACCTGGGTACGGGCTTGGCGTCCGTTCCGTCGGTCGGCCCGGTCGGAGCTCCCGACCTCGGGGCGATCGCTTCGCTCGACCCAGATCTGATCCTCGGTGCCGATTCTCTCGGCGCCGACACCTACGACTCCCTGAACGCCATCGCGCCGACCGTGTTCACCGGGACCGGACAGGGCTGGAAGAACACCTTTCTGCAGTCCGCGGCAGCATTGGGCCGCGGGCAAGCTGGTTTCGAACAGCTCGCCTCGTTCTCCGCGGATGCCGAGCGAGTCGGTCGCGAGATCGACGCCGCGCAGTCGCAGGCGTCGGTCATCCGGTTCGGTGCGGACACCATCGAGGTGGACGGCCCGAACTCCTTTGCCGGCCAGGTGCTCGCCGAAGTGGGTGTTGCGCGGCCGCAAAGCCAGCGCGATGCCGATTTCTCCGTAGCGTCGGACGCCCTCGATCCGGTCGAAGGCGACATCGTGTATGTGCGATTCGCCGGCACCGATGGCGAGACCTTCGGCCGCGAGGTGATGGACAGCGACGAATGGCACGCTCTCGGCTCGGTCACCGACGGGCGAGTGTTCGCGGTGAACGACACGGTCTGGTCCGGTAGTGGAGTCGTCGCGGCGCGCGCCGTCCTGGCCGATCTGTCCGCATCCCTGAACGCCTACGCGTCCTGACGCGATGCCCATCCCGGAATTCGTGCAAGCGCTCCGCAGCGTCGTCGGTACGTCACCGCTCTGGTTGTCCGGTGTCAGTGCGGTCGTTGTCGACGCCGACCGCCGAGTGCTGCTGACTCTGCGAGCAGACAACAGCACCTGGGCCGTGGTCTCCGGAATCCTGGAGCCCGGCGAAGAACCTGCACCGGCTGCGCTGCGGGAGATTCGCGAGGAGACCGGCGTGGAGGCCACGATCGTGCGGCTGACGAGCGTCGACGTAACGGAGCCGATCACGTACCCCAACGGCGACGTCGCGCAGTATTTGGACATCACATTCGTCGCCCGCTACGTCGCGGGCACCCCTCACGTCGCCGACGACGAGAATCTCGACGTAGCCTGGTTCGCGCTCGACGGACTACCCGAAAACCTCACGGCAACTTCACGACTGCGAATCGAGAAAGCCATCGCCGACGACCCGTCGGCGTGGTTCAGGCGCTGACTCCCCACCCAACGTGTACACAGTTCCCCCGAACTGTCCCCCGGTCGATCCATGATGTGCAAGCGGGATTTGCGCCATCTCGTACCAACGCACAGATCGAGTTCCTGCTCCGTCGAGCATCGAGCGGCCAGGGTCGAATACCCAAGGAGGCCAAGGATATTCGAGCGTCGGGCCGCCCACCGAAAGAGTGAGCGGCCCGACGCTCGAACGAGTCTCTAGAAGTCCCAGTCCTCGTCTTCGGTGTTGACGGCCTTTCCGATGACGTACGAGGATCCCGAGCCGGAGAAGAAGTCGTGGTTCTCGTCGGCGTTGGGTGACAGTGCCGACAGAATCGCCGGGTTCACATCCGTCTCGTCCTTGGGGAAAAGGCCCTCGTAGCCGAGGTTGTTCAGTGCCTTGTTGGCGTTGTAGCGCAGGAACTTCTTGACGTCCTCGGTCAGACCGATCTCGTCGTACAAATCCTGGGTGTACTCGACCTCGTTGTCGTACAACTCGAACAGCAACTCGAACGTGTAGTTCTTGAGTTCCTCGCGCCGCTCCTCGCTGACCTTCTCGAGACCCTTCTGGTACTTGTATCCGATGTAGTACCCGTGGACGGCCTCATCGCGAATGATCAGCCTGATCAGGTCCGCAGTGTTGGTCAGCTTGGCCCGTGAGGACCAGTACATCGGCAGGTAGAAGCCGGAGTAAAAGAGGAACGACTCGAGCAGAGTCGACGCCACCTTGCGCTTGAGCGGGTCATCACCGTGATAGAAGTTCAGCACGATCTCGGCTTTGCGCTGAAGGTTGACGTTCTCCTCGGACCAGCGGAACGCGTCGTCGATGTCACGCGTGGAGCTGAGGGTGGAGAAGATGGAGCTGTAGCTCTTCGCGTGCACCGACTCCATGAACGCGATGTTGGTGTACACCGCTTCTTCATGGGGAGTGATCGCGTCGGGAATGAGACTGACGGCACCGACGGTGCCCTGAATGGTGTCGAGCAGCGTCAGCCCGGTGAACACGCGCATCGTCAACTGCTTCTCGACGGCGGTCAATGTTGCCCACGACGGGATGTCGTTGGACACCGGCACCTTCTCCGGCAACCAGAAGTTACTGGTGAGGCGCTCCCACACTTCGGAGTCCTTGTCGTCCTGGACCCGATTCCAGTTGATCGCGGAGACGCGATCGATGAGCTTTACCATGGGTGCCTACCTACAGGTCGATGAGCGAGAAGTGGGGATGATGCTGCGTGAAAAGTCGCTGACACGAACACTACCCGTTGTGTCCGACAGTTCCGGGAGGCACTACAAAGTGTGCCCGGAGTGTTGCCGCCGAACGACCGTAATCTCACGAGTCAACGGTCACCGCCCACCGAGCACGGGACCGTTCCGGCCTCGATGGCACCGACCAGTTGCGCGTGATCGCGCTCGTTCTGATCGGCATAGGCACCTTCATGTCGCGGAATTGTCGAACGTAGAAGTTCAGGTCCCCCACCGGCGACCGCCCGATCGGAACGCGGCATGGCCACACCCGTTCTCGCGTCCGAGAACCACGAGGGAGGTGGCGAGTCGCTTCAGGTCCCACTCGAACGGGCCGGGCAGAGTTTCGTCGAAATCGCGGAGGTCGAAATACAAGTTTCGTCCCGGCGTCGACGCGAGGTCTGCGGCCATCACTGCGGCGGCACCAAGACAATATATCCATGGCGACGCGGACATCCGGGCGTACCGGATCGGCAGCAACTCCTGAACTCGTATCGCGTTCTGCGCAAGAACCGTCTGCAGCGCATCGTGGCCACGAGTGTTGGGATCCCATTCCGCCAATCGGCGGCGAGGTACCCGACGGCGAGCATATCGACCACGTGGCGATGGCTCGGAAGGAATCGAATCCTTCCGAGCCATTGTCACGTCGACGTCGGATTCGACCTCGTCGTCCGCTTCGGTGACCATGCCTGATCATGGTCCGCATCGGGCCCTGACATCACGGTATCGCCACAGGTCGATCGACCGAATCGGCTACAGCATGCAGGAGACGCAACCCTCGACCTCAGTGCCCTCGAGGGCCATCTGACGCAGACGGATGTAGTACAGCGTCTTGATGCCCTTGCGCCATGCATAGATCTGCGCGCGGTTGATGTCGCGAGTGGTGGCGGTGTCCTTGAAGAACAGCGTCAACGACAGGCCCTGATCGACGTGTTGTGTTGCGGCAGCGTAGGTGTCGATGATCTTCTCGTACCCGATCTCGTACGCGTCCTGGTAGTAGTCCAGGTTGTCGTTGTCGAGGTACGGTGCCGGGTAGTACACGCGGCCGATCTTGCCTTCTTTTCGAATCTCGATCTTCGACGCCACCGGGTGAATCGACGAGGTGGAGTTGTTGATGTACGAGATGGATCCGGTCGGCGGCACGGCCTGCAGGTTCTGGTTGTAGATTCCGTACTCCTGCACCGACGCCTTCAGCGCAGTCCAGTCGGCCTGCGTCGGAATGGAGACATCGGAGTCGGCGAACAACTTCGCGACCTTGGGCGTAGCGGGTTCCCAGACCTGGTCGGTGTACTTGTCGAAGAACTCGCCCGACGCATACTTGGAATCCGGGAAGCCCTTGAAGTATTGGCCGCGCGCCTTCGCCAGTTGGTTCGACGCTTGAATCGCATGGAACAGCACGGTGTAGAAGTAGATGTTGGTGAAATCGATTCCCTCGGTGGAACCGTAGTGAATACGCTCGCGAGCGAGGTAGCCGTGCAGATTCATCTGCCCGAGACCGATTGCGTGTGAATCGTTGTTGCCCTGCTCGATCGACGGCACGGAGAAGATGTGCGTCTGGTCCGAGACCGCGGTCAGACCGCGGATGGCGACGGCGATGGTCTTACCGAAGTCGGGTGAATCCATCGTCTTCGCGATGTTCAGCGAGCCCAGGTTGCACGAGATGTCCTTGCCGACATGACTGTACGAGAGGTCGTCGTTGAACGTCGACGGCGTCGAGACCTGGAGAATCTCCGAGCACAGGTTGGAGTGAGTGATCTTGCCCTTGACCGGGTTCGCGCGATTGACGGTGTCCTCATACATGATGTACGGGTAGCCGGACTCGAACTGCAGCTCGGCGAGAGTCTGGAAGAACTCGCGCGACTTGATCTTGGTCTTGCGAATCCTCTTGTCGTCGACCATCTCGTAATACTTCTCGGAGACGTCGATATCGGCAAACGGCACTCCGTAGATGCGCTCCACGTCGTACGGCGAGAACAGGTACATGTCCTCGTTCTTCTTCGCCAGCTCGAACGTGATGTCCGGGATGACGATTCCGAGGGACAGCGTCTTGATGCGGATCTTCTCGTCCGCGTTCTCACGCTTGGTGTCGAGGAACTTGTAGACGTCGGGGTGATGCGCGTGCAAGTACACCGCGCCCGCGCCCTGACGTGCCCCGAGCTGGTTGGCGTACGAGAACGAGTCCTCGAGGAGCTTCATGATCGGGATGACACCGGACGACTGATTCTCGATGCGCTTGATCGGCGCACCCGCTTCGCGAATGTTGCTCAGCAGCAATGCAACTCCGCCGCCGCGCTTGGACAGCTGCAACGCCGAATTGATGGATCGTCCGATGGACTCCATGTTGTCTTCGATGCGTAGCAGGAAGCACGAGACGGGCTCGCCGCGCTGTTTCTTGCCGGAGTTGAGGAAGGTGGGCGTCGCGGGCTGGAATCGGCCGGCGATGATCTCGTCCACGAGATCGGTGGCCAAAGCTTCGTCACCGGCTGCAAGCGTCAGCGCCACCATGCACACGCGGTCCTCGAAGCGTTCGAGGTAACGCTTGCCGTCGAACGTCTTGAGCGTGTACGAGGTGTAGTACTTGAACGCACCGAGGAACGTGGGGAATCGGAACTTCTTCGAGTACGCGTGATTGATCAGGAACTTGACGAACTCACGCGAATACTGATCGAGAACCTCGGGCTCGTAATAGTTCTCCTCGACCAGGTAGTCCAGCTTCTCGTCCAGGTCGTGGAAGAACACCGTGTTCTGGTTGACGTGCTGCAGGAAGTACTGATTAGCAGCCTCGCGGTCCTTCTCGAACTGGATCTCGCCGTTGGGGCCGTAAAGATTGAGCATCGCGTTGAGCGCGTGGTAGTCCATGTCGCCGTCGCCGCGAATGGTTGCGGGCGCGGGTGCTGCGTCGGTGATGGTCGGTGCCACGGCGATGCTCCTACTGGTATGTGGTGGGTAGTGCTCTAGTGCGTGTGGGCAGCGCGGCGGACTTCACGTTCCCAGAAGTCCTCCAGTCCCTCGCGGACTCGCACTACGTCCTCGGGGGTGCCCATCAATTCGAATCGGTACAGATACGGAACCGCACATTTCTGCGAAATGACGTCTCCGGCGAAGCAGAACGAATCTCCGAAATTTGTGTTTCCGGCAGCGATGACCGCTCGTATCAACGATCGGTTGTGCTCGTCGTTGAGAAACTTGATCACGCGCTTGGGGACATAGTTGGTGTCACGCCCGGCGTAGGTGGTTCCTCCCCCATACGTCGGAACGACGAGGACGTAGGGGGAATGGACTCGAAACGTCCCGTCGGGATCACGAAGCGGAATGCGCGTTGCGGGGATGTCCAGCTTCGAGACGAAGCGATGCGTGTTCTCGGATGCGCTGGAGAAATACACCAGTGAGTGGGACGACTGCGGTTGCGAACTCACCGCTCACTCACTTTCTTGTTCTGTTCAAGCAGCGTTCACTGCGAGGGTCTTGATGCGATCCGGACGGAAGCCGGACCAGTGATCGTCACCGGCGACGACGACAGGAGCCTGCAGGTAGCCGAGAGCCATGACGTAGTCACGCGCCTCGGGGTCCTGCGAGATGTCGACGACCGAGTACTCGATGCCCGCTTTGTCGAGAGCGCGGTAGGTGGCATTGCACTGGACGCAGGCAGGCTTGGTGTAAACGGTGATGCTCATGGTGTCCCTCTTTCCGTTGTCGCCATCGGGTGCACCGACGGCGACCGATGTGCTCTGCGTATGCACCGAGAACATCTCCCGCTCAGGGCGACTTCGACCTGCTCGAACCCGCTTTCGCTGGTTCTTCGAGTTGTGGCCTCTCGGTCGGTCAAACACTACACCTAGTGTCCGGCATCTGACTACAACACGAGATGTTGCGAACAACATGCTTGGTATTCGCTGGTCACGGCGTTGCCGGCGGAGGACCGACCCGCCACCCCGGCGTGTCGCACGTCACAATTCGATCGTGTCACTGGTCACTACTCACTGCGATACAGACAGTGATGTCCCCCTACGGCCACCGCTTCCCCTACGCACGAGAACGGCCCCCTCGGAAATAGCTCCGAGGGGGCCGTCGTCGTGTGCGCGACCGTCAGCGTTGACGCGCCTTGAACCGCGGCTCTTTCTTGTTGATCACGAACACCACCCCGTGGCGGCGGACCACCTGCGCACCGGGCTTTTTCTTGAGCGATTTCAGAGAGTTTCTCACCTTCATGAATTCACTCTACATGAAAACGATTACCGATACCACGAAGGGTTCAGGCACTCACGAGATCGTTCGAGGCTTTGACCAACTCGGCCACCACGTGTCCGATCTCTCCGGCAACCTCGGCGTTCTCGCTCGGGTGAGCCGAGCCGAACTTGTCGATGGTGCCGCCGATGGACAGCTGGACGTCCTCGAGCACCGACCCACCGGCGATACGAACGGCCTTGCTCGTGTCCTCGTGCGCCCACTTGGCTCCGTTGCCGCTGGGCGATGCACTGATGACGACGACCGGCTTGCCCACCATGGCACCCGCACCGTAGGGGCGCGAGAGCCAGTCGATGGCGTTCTTCAGCACGGCAGGAATCGTGCCGTTGTATTCGGGCGTCACCATCAGAAGGGCCGACGCCTTCTCGGCAGCAGCCCGCAGAGCGAGCGCGGCAACCGGTACGGATCCCTCGACGTCGATATCCTCGTTGTAGAAGGGGACATCTCCGAGTCCGTCGTAGACCACGATCTCGGCACCGGCGGGTGCCACAGTGACAGCAGTCTCGGCAATCTGCTTGTTCACCGATTCGGCGCGCAGGCTTCCGACGAGAACGAGTACGTGAGCGTCTGACATGAGATCTTCCTTCGAAAGTTCGGTTGACGTGATCGTCACGTCAATTCATACCATCCAAACGGACCATGGTCCACATATGTTCCCCGGCGGGGTAGGCTGAGTTCCGTGACCGGCCCCATGCTGCCCATTGCGGGTGAGGACTCCGAGCGGTGCGACGCAGCGCGCAACCGTCGGCTGTTGCTCGACGCAGCAGCGGATCTGGTGGCGACCATCGGAGCCGACGCCATCACCATGGATGCGGTGGCGACCAAGGCCGGAGTGGGCAAAGGCACCGTGTTCCGCCGTTTCGGCAACCGCGCTGGGCTGATGCGAGCGCTTCTCGATCACACCGAGCAGAATTTGCAACGCTCGTTCATGTTCGGCGAGCCACCACTCGGTCCCGGGGCCGATCCGATCGACCGTCTCGTCGCCTTCGGCCGGGCTCGTCTCGAGTTCGTCAACGTTCAGGGCGAGGTGTTGCGCGCTGCCGAGACGTCGGCAGACGCTCGTTACTCTGCCCCGGCACACAAGGTCAACTTCACTCACGTGCTCTCGCTGCTCCGCGCAGCCGGCGTGGACGGGGATCTCCCACTGCTGACGCACTGGCTCCTCACACCACTCGAAGCCACCCTGGTGCTACACCAGTATCGCGATCTCGGAATGCCGATGGACAGGCTGGCCGACGGCTGGGAAGACTTGGTACGCAGAGTAACTCGCGCTCCATAGCTCGCCCGGCTCAAATCCTCTCGAGTGCCATGGCCGCGGTGTGCAACGCCACACCGTAAGGGCGACCGTGCCCCGCTGCGTGGACCGCGAGTGGGTGCAATTGGTGCAGCGGAATACGGTGTCGCCACCCTGCTCGCAGCGGATGTACCGTCTCGTACCCGTCGACGATGTCCTCCAGGAGGGGGCACCCGAAGAGCGCCAACATTGCCAGATCGGTCTCACGGTGCCCGCCGTGCGCCGCCGGGTCGATCATCACCACGCCTTCCTCGGTCCAGAACACGTTGCCGCTCCACAGATCTCCGTGAATTCGGCTGGGCGGCTCCGCATCGTCGAAATCGCCGCCCGCAACGCGTCGGCACGCCGATTCGACGGTGGCAGCCTCAGTGGGCGTCACGGTGCCCGCGTCGACGGCGATTCGCAGAAACGGCAGTACCCGGCGGGCTGCGTAGAACTCACCCCACGTCCGGTGCACCGAATTGCTCATGGGCCGAGCCCCGATGAACAATCGGCCGGAGAAGGGCGCACCGTCGGAGCCTGCCGGCGGCGCGCCGAATCCATCAGCTCCACCGTTGTGCATCAGTGCCAACGCTTCACCGAATCTTCTCGCCGCGGGCTGCGTCGGATGCGCCGCGATCAGGCGTTCGAGTTCGATGTGTGTCGGCCCGTACCCGAGGACTCGAACTACAGGCGCGCCCGCCTCGCCGAGCCAGTGGAGCCCGGTTGCCTCGGCGGCAAAGAAGTCGGGAAGCGCCTGGGGGTTTCGTTTTACGAACGTATCGGAGGGTCCACTCACGAAGATCGACCCTACGCATGGCGTGTACGCACGGCCGCGTACCTGCCGACGTCATTAGTATGAGCTGATGGGATTCATCAACTCGGAAGTGCGCACGAGCATCATGCGTGAGCTGGCAGTGCAATCGACCATCGATCCGGTCACGGAGGTTCGCCGGAGGGTGGACTTTCTCAAGGATTATCTGTCGTCGACCCCTGCGACGGGCTTCGTGCTCGGTATCAGTGGCGGGCAGGACAGCACACTCACCGGCAAGCTCGCCCAACGGGCCGTCACGGAGCTGCGAGCCGACGGCCACGAGGCCGAGTTCGTCGCCGTTCGACTCCCCTACGGCGTACAGGCCGACGAGGACGATGCGTCGATAGCGCTCCGGTTCATCGACCCTGATCGGACGGTGACGGTCAACATCAAGGCGGCTGCCGACGCGTCGGCGGCCGCCACGGCAGACGCACTGGGAACCGCCGAGGTCCGCGATTTCGTTCGGGGCAACATAAAGGCTCGCCAGCGCATGGTCGCGCAATACGCCATCGCCGGAGAACTCGGCTACGTCGTGGTCGGTACCGACCACGCGGCCGAGGCCGTCACCGGGTTCTTCACCAAATTCGGCGACGGTGGTGTCGACCTGACTCCCCTCACGGGCCTGAGCAAGCGTCAGGGTGCCGCTCTGCTCCGTGAACTCGGTGCACCGGAGAGCACGTGGCGAAAAGTCCCCACGGCAGACCTCGAGGACGATCGTCCTGCACTGCCGGACGAGGAGGCACTCGGCGTGACGTACGAGCAGATCGACGACTATCTCGAGGGCAAAGACGTCTCCGACGACGTCGCCGACAAGCTGGAGAAGATGTTCATGGCGACCCGCCACAAGCGTGCGGTGCCGGTGACGCCGTTCGACGACTGGTGGAAGAGCTCCCACTGAGCCGGGCGGCCGGACGCCGGGCCGAACCCAACGATCAGCCGCCCGCGAACGGCGGCAACACGTCGACCCGGCTGCCGATCGCACGGCCCAGATCGCGCGTGAGGTCCTCGCCGACGAGATAGGCAGACACTCGCAGGATCGGGTCCATCGGCGCGCCGTGCCGGGACCGGATCACCTCTCGCAGGTCGGCGAGAGTGGCTCCGATGGGCACGGTGACGTACTCCGAGTCGCACCCCGACGCGTCGACGGCAGCGGCGAAGTACCGCACTTCGACCTCGGTCGAGGGCTCGGTATCCCCGCTCGACTGCAGGTCAACCACCGATGGCCCCCATACTGCGGGTCGGTGGCACAAAACCCTCGGCGTCGATACCGTGTCCGGCCCATTTGTTCCACATCGCTCCGCGCCACACGGCGGCCAACTCGTCGTCGGTGGCACCGCCCCGCAGCGCCGCGCGCAGATCGGTTTCATCGTCGCTGAACAGGCAGGACCGAATGGTTCCTTCGGCGGTCACTCTCGTGCGGTCGCACTCTCCGCAGAACGAGCGCGTGACCGACGCAATGATTCCGACGGTGGCGTCGGTACCGTCGACGCTCCACTCCTCGGCCGGTGCCGACGGATCGGCGCGCCCTACCTCACGCAAAACGAACTCGGTGGACAACTCGTCTAGCAAGGTCTGGGCATCGATCATGTTCGCGCGAGCCCACTCGTGGTCGGCATCGAGCGGCATCTGCTCGATGAATCGGAGTGCCACCCCTTCGTCGAGACACCAGCGCAGTAGATCGACTGCACCGGACAGGGTGTCGCGCATCAGAACTGCGTTGATCTTCACCGGACCGATGCCTGCTCGCTTCGCCGCTCGGATGCCGGCCAGCACCGACGGCAGTCGGTCGCGTCGGGTCAGCCGCGCGAAATCTTCGCGGTCGACCGAATCCAGGGACACGTTGACTCGGGTCAACCCGGCATCGACCAATGCCGCGGCCCGATGCTCCAGACCGACTGCGTTGGTGGTCATCGACAGCGGTACACCTGCCGCAACATCGGAGCACAGTCGCAGAATCTCGTCGAGGTCGCGGCGCATGAGGGGCTCGCCGCCGGTGAACCGCACGTCGCGAATACCCAGCAGCCGCACGGACACCGACACCACTCGCGCGATCTCGGCCGGCGTGAGCAGGTTCGCGGCAGGAATGGCCGGAAGCCCCTCCTCCGGCATGCAGTAGGTGCACCGCAACGAGCACTTCTCGGTGATGGAGATACGCAAATCGCGCGCGACTCGGCCGAAGCGGTCGATCAGATGGGGTACATCCGGCCGATCCGCCACGGAATTCACCAGCGGCGACCGATCGGTCGGAGCAACACCGCCGAACACCGGAATGCCCAGCGAGGTGACACTGTCCACCGTCACCTCGTACCTCACCTTCGTCGATCTCGAACACGCCTGTCGTAAGCATGTCTACCCAGTATGCCGCAGCCCACACTCGTCGGCATTGTCGGCGTGCTTAGGATTGGCACCCATGACTGCTGAGCACAAGCGCGCGATCACCGGACCAGCGCAGTGAGCGCGGTATCCGTCGAGGAGCATGCCGCCGCGGTCGAGACTCTTCTCGCGGCGCTGGGCACCAGAACTGAGCAGCGAATCCCCCTGGCCGAGGCCCTGGGACGAGTCTCGTTCGAGGATGTGCGGTCGCCGGTCGATCTGCCACTGTTCCGAAATTCGCAGATGGATGGTTACGCAGTCGATTCTCGTTCCGTCACCACGACCCCGGTGACGCTGGAGGTCTCGACGATCATCGCCGCAGGCCCTACGGAATCGGCCGCTCTCGTTCCAGGCAGCGCGGCGAAGATCATGACCGGCGCACCCATTCCCGACGGGGCCGACACCATCGTCCCCGTCGAGGACACCACGATACCGTCGGCTGGTTCGGTGACGATCGAAAGAGGCCGCGGCGCAGGCGAATTCGTTCGTGAACAGGGAAGCGACGTGCGCGTCGGAACAGTTCTGGTCGAGGCCGGTCGGGTACTCGAACCCCGGCACATCTCGGTTCTCGCGGCTGTAGGTTTTGCCGAGGTCGACGTGCGTTCGCGTCCGCGCGTGGCCGTCGTGACCACCGGTGCCGAACTGGTCGAGGCCGGATCGACTCTCACTCCCGGCCAGATCTACGACTCGAACGGCATCACTCTCGCGGCACACCTACGGGCCAGCGGCGCGGAAGTGGTTGCGGTCGCGCGTAGCTCCGACGACCCGAAGCGATTTCGCGAGGTTCTCGACGAAGCAAGACGATCGGCGGAACTGATCATCACGTCCGGCGGCGTCTCGATGGGTGACTTCGAGGTGGTCAAGGACGTCCTCGGGCCGCTCGGCGGCACCTTCGGGTCGGTCCGTATGCAGCCGGGCGGGCCGCAGGGCATGACACTGTTCGACGGTATTCCTGTACTCAGCTTCCCCGGCAACCCCGTCAGTACGGTTGTTTCGTACATCATGTTCGCGCGCAACATAGTTCGGCGAGCAGCCGGTCTTCCTCCAATAATCCCCAGCACAGCGACCTTGCACGAATCCGTCGTGTCACCGCCGGGCCGTCGACAGCTTCTTCGTGGCCGATTGCGTGACGACGGCCGAGTGCAGCTCGTGGCAGGCCCGGGCTCCCATCTGGTCGCGGCGCTGGCATGGGCCGACGTTCTGATCGACATCGACTCAGAGACAACCGAACTCGCTGCAGGATCCGACGTGGAGGTATGGCCGCTGTGACCACCGACGCACCGCAAACACACCTGTCTCATCTCGACGATCAAGGCCGCGCTCGCATGGTCGATGTGGCACACAAGAAGGAGACCTCGCGCACGGCCGTCGCCGCCGGTGAGTTCGTCACCACTGCCGAGGTCATCGCGCTCGTGCGGGCGGACGACATGCCCAAGGCCGATGTACTCGCCACTGCCCGCATCGCGGGCATCTCGGCGGCGAAGCGTACGTCGGAGCTGATCCCACTGTGCCATCAGCTCGCGCTCTCGTCGGTGAAGATCTCGTTCGGTTTCACCGACTCGTCCATCACGGTCGAGGCCACGGCGCGCACCACCGGACGCACCGGAGTGGAGATGGAGGCCTTGACCGCGGTCGCGGTCGCCGGACTGACGCTGCACGACATGGTCAAGGCCGTCGACCCGGGTGCCACGATGAACGGCGTTCGACTGATCACCAAAGACGGTGGCAAGCATGGCTATTGGCAGCGAGACGGGGAACCGATCACCCCCGCCGCCGACGCTGCCCCGACGTTCGACACGACGCGATCCGCAGTGGTGCTGGTGGCTTCCACCGGCGGCGCGAACGGAACTCGACCGGACACCACCGGCCCCACCATCGCGTCCTGGTTGACCGATCGAGGCTTCAGCGTGCGGGGTCCGCTGGTGTATGCCGACGCCGACATAGCAGTGGGCCTGCGGGACGCGTTGCGCGGCGAACCGTCGTTGATCGTCAGCACCGGAGGCACCGGCGTATCCCCCACCGATGCGACTCCCGAGGCAACCGCAGCTCTTCTTGACATCGACATGCCGGGGATCGCCGACGCGATTCGCACCCGCGGAACGTCCGCGACGCCACACGCGGTGCTCAGCCGAGGGGTTTCGGGGCTCATCGGCCGCACGCTGACAGTCAATCTGCCGGGCTCGCCGGGAGGCGTCAAGGACGGTCTCGCGGTTCTCGATCCACTACTCGACCACGTGTTGGCACAGATCGCCGGAGGGGGACCCCACGATGAGTGAACTCGTCGCTCGAATTTCCAGTGAACCGTTGAGCACCGCCGAAGTGGAGGCAGCCGTACAGGATTCACGCCACGGTGCCGTAGTTCTGTTCAGCGGGATAGTCCGCAACCACGATGGTGGCCAGGCGGTGGAAACTCTCGAATACCGCGCCCATCCCGACGCGGAACGCTTCTTGAACAGATGCTGCTCCGAGGTCTCCGCCGAGACCGGCCTCGAGGTCGCGGCGGTACATCGCGTCGGAGACTTGCGCGTCGGCGACCTCGCGCTCGTGGCAGCCGTCGGATCGGCCCATCGCGCAGAAGCATTCGAAGCCTGCGCGCGATTGGTCGAACGCATCAAGGCCGAGGTCCCGATCTGGAAGCGGCAAGGATTCGAGGGCGGACGCACCGAATGGGTCGGACTGTAGGAGTTCTACCCGGCGTCCAGATAACGGTGGACAGGAAGCATCGACGACGCATCGCAGTGCTCGGATCGCTCCCGGACGCATGCGCGTAGTCGTGTCTCGACGGCCGCTGCATCGAGGTCTGTACCGATGAGCACCAGTGAGGTCTGCTCGGTCTCACCCCGCGCCCACGACGTCGTCTCGAACCGAATGTGTCGGCCTACGGTGTGCACGATGAACTTCTGCGAATAGCCCGCTATGGCGAAGTGCACGAAACCTTTGATGCGGTAAAGATTTCCGGTGGGATTCTCCAGAAACTCGACCATTCGCCGCGGTTCGATGGGATCGGTGCTGACAAATTCGGTGTGAGCGTACTGGGCGTGCAGGTGATGCTCGTGGTCGTCGTCGCTGTGGTTCTCCCGTAGGAGCTCGTCGAACGACAATTGAACGGCGATCGCCGATTCGACCGACAGGTTCTCCCGCCGGTCGAACAGCAGCAGCGGATCCACCCGACCGAACGCGACCGGGACGACGGGGACGTCCCCCACGATGGAGCGCACGGTGGATACGACTGCGGAGCGACCGGAATCCGAGACCGCATCCGATTTGTTCAACACCACCAGATCGGCCAACTGCAGATGCTGGTCGATCTCGGGATGCAGTACGCGGGTCTGCGGAAACTCCACCGCGTCGACGACCCCCACGAGCCCGCCGTAGACGATGAACTCGTTCTCGCTGCCTCGGACCATTCGGATCAGATTGCGAGGTTCGGCGAGGCCACTGGCTTCGACCACGATGACATCGATCGCCGAACGGCGATGCGCGAGGGCGTCGAACATTGCATCCATGTCGCTGATGTCCACCGCGCAACAGATGCATCCGTTACCGAGGGAGACCATCGAGTCGACCTGCCCCGCCACGAGCATGGAGTCGACGTTGATCGCTCCGAAATCGTTGACCACGACGCCGATTCGAATTCCGGCATCGTTACGCAGCAGGTGATTGAGCAGAGTCGTCTTGCCCGCGCCGAGAAAGCCCGCGACTATCACCACCGGAATTCTTCGACGCGTCACGGCGTCCGAGACTACCGGGCAGCGACAATCTGTTTCAGCAGGCCTTGCGCGAAGGTGGACACACTGCTGACGTTGTCCGGGGTCGCGAGCCCCTTCAGACCGTCGACGCCGAACGTCTGAATGTACGGAGAGACGCTTTCGAGCAATCGAGAGAGCGAACTACGGCCCTCGACTGCGGTCTTCGCTCCGGTGGCCGACGGTGTGGCAGGGGCAGCGTTGTCGGTCGTCTCGGCGGGGGCCGCGGCAGTCGTCGCGGCCGGTGTGGCCGCGGTCGTGGGCGACGTCTCGGCACCGAGCAGATAGTCGATTATTCCGGTCGAAATTGTGATTGCGTGCTTCAACTGACCGTCGGAGCTCTCGAGAAGGGCCGCATCGTCGGGGTTCGATCCGTTGCCCATTTCGACGAAGACCAGCGGGACAGTGGTCAGTGCGGGCCCGGCCACATCCGAGCGCTCCTGAATTCCCTCGTCCACGCCTGCATAGTTCGCGGGGGCGAAGCCGGCCCGAACGTACGAGTCTCGCATCAGGCTCGACGCCGAACGCCCTCCTTCGGACTGGGCCTCATCGGCCGCTGCGTTCGGAATAGGCAACGTGGGCACTATCAGATGAAATCCGTGCTTGCCGTCATCGGTCGTCGCGCTCGTGGAGTCCGCGTGAATACTCACGGCGACGTCGGCTCCGGACTCGCTCGCGGCGCGCGCCCTGTCGTCGACGCATCCGCCCCACCCCGAGTCGTCGGCTCGGCTCGTCTTCACCGTTGCACCCAGGCTCTCCAGACTCGACCTTACGAGTTCGCTGACTTTCCAGTTGATCGTGTGCTCGGGCACGCCGTCCACGGTGGTCATTCCGGTGGTCTGGCAATCCTTCGTCCCGCCGCGTCCGTCGTTCACCTGGCGCTGCAGGTTCTCCGAATGTGCGGTGCCCTGGTGGCCCGGGTCGAGGAAAACCGTCTTACCCGACAACTCGCTACCAGTAGCCGACGGTGACGGTGTGGTTGGTGCAGCCATGGCAGGGGCGGCGACGATGACACCCGCACCGAGTATTCCCGCGCACATCAGGACCGCTGTTGCCGACCTGGTGATTCGTGCAGATTTCATATGCTCTCGAGCGCACCGGAGTGACTGGTGGCGCTACTCCCCTCTCGGCCCCTCGGTTGCGCTGATCGGAGCGAGTCGCCGATAACACGGGACACACACGAAACAGCAGACACTTGCGCCTCAAGTGAACCAGATGTCGTCATCGACGCGCCTTGGAAAATCTTTCGTTAGTGAAATGAGTGCGTTTCGTAATCGATCTGTTGCGAACGCGCCGTTGCTTCTCAGAACAGCGCGCCGACTCCCCCACTCGGACCATCGCGAACCGACTCGGGGATGGAAAAGCGCTCACGAACCGGCCAGTCAGTCTTTGATTTCGATAAGGACCGACATCGCGTCGGGGCAATGTTCTCGCATACACCTCAGCGTTTCGGTCACCGCTTGATTCGATTCCTGACAATTCTGCGAATCGAGTAACAATTCCCCGGCCCGCGTGGATAAACACATTGTCCGGCCGTATAGTCGTCTCAGTTCGATCTGGACATCCCCGCATCATCCCCTGCACCATTGGAGAGCTTCAGCATGGCCAGAAAAGTCTATGTGCAATTGGTCGACGACATCGACGAAAAACCGATCGAATCGGGTGGCGAACACATAACCTATTCGGTCAACGGGGTCAGCTACGAAATCGACCTGAGCGACAAGAACGCCAAGGAATTTCATCGAAAGCTCGACTATTACATCGAACACTCCACCAAGGTCGGTGGAAAGCGGACGAAGAAGTCGAGTACTTCTGCAACCGGTGCGAAGCGCGACGCCAATCAAACCAAAGCCATCCGAGAATGGGCCAAGGCGAACGGCCACAATATCTCCGCACGAGGCAGAATTCCCGCCGAGGTCGAGCAGGCCTTCGACGCAGCCCACTGAGTCACCGCTCACCTACAGCACCGAAGCAAGAAAAAGCGCCGCTCGAGAGCGGCGCTTTTTTGTTTCCTGAAACAGAATACCTCGGTGGATCCAACAATCTCGGTGGAGCTAAGGGGACTCGAACCCCTGACCCCCACACTGCCAGTGTGGTGCGCTACCAGCTGCGCCATAGCCCCGAGTTACTGCGTGCAACCGCTCATGCGGTTGCTCGAACGAAGTTACACCATCGGTCGCAACAGCAACAAATCACCTGGTCCGGCCGGTACCGAGAACTCGACCACCGGCCGCACCCATGGCAGTGGATCAGTTGATCGAGGCCAGCCATTCCGAGTCACCGAGAGCATCGACCACCTGTCCGTCGACCAGTACCCCCGGGGTCCCGCGCGCTCCCGACGCCGCCAGCGCGTCCCGTCCGGTGTTCGCGTCCGTCACCGCGGCGTCGCGTTGCGCGCCGCTGGCTATGCACTCCGTTGCCAGCTCGCTCGCTCCGGAGGAACGAGCGAGCTCCGCTAGTTCGGCGTCGGTTCTGTCCGAGTCTGCGCCTTCGCCTGGGCGGAATTCGGAGTCGAACAACCCGCCGTGAAAAGCGGAGTAGACTCGGGCGTTCTCCGTCGCTGCCACACAGTGCGACGCCGCGACGGCCCGTGTCGAATAGTCACCCGAGGCCGACTGCGGATTGAGAAAATTGACCAGGTGGTAATTCACCGAGACAACGCCGTCGTCGATCTTCTGAGCCAATTCCTGACCGTGCTTCGCTTCGAGATCACCGCAGAACGGGCACATCGCATCCTCGTAGACATCGATCACACGCTGCGCTCCCGGACGCGCCAGCTGCACCACACCGTCACCTGGCAACGACAATTCGACCTCAGGATTCTTCACGGTTCCGTAGCCATCGTTGCGTGGGGCGTCGCTTCCGCTCTGCCACATGATCGCAACCACGATGACGATCACCACCACGACGAATGCGATACCGCCCAATACGTACGTCACTGTGTTGGACGTAGCCTGCGGCGTGTGTTTCGTGCTCGACATCTTCTTCTGACTCACAGAGCGAATACTACGGATATACGCGTCAGCTGCGTTCGCGCCCGAGGGTGTCCGGAACGCGAGACCACCAGATTCCGGCCACCAGCAGCAGTGCACCCGTCACAGCGAAAGCGGGACCGAACGAGGCCTGCTGCACGATCAAGCCCGCCACGATCGGGCCGATCACCGCGCCGACATCGGAGGCCATCTGGAAAGCAGCCAGCACCGGCCCTCCGCGCGCTTTCGATCCGATCACATCGGCAACCGATGCCTGCTGCGCTGGACTCATCAGACCCGAACCGATCCCGGCGACAAACGACACCACCAGAAACAGCACCGGATCGTGCACGTATCCCATCACGACCGTTCCCAGGCCGCACACCGCCAAACCACCCACCATGAAGGGCTTACGTCCGCGCACATCGGAGAGCCGGCCGGCACTGGTGAGTACCACCGCATTTCCCACTGCGAACACGGTCAGAGCAATACCGACGAAGACCTCGGATCGCTGCATCGCCTCGACGACGAACAACGGCACCAACGCCACCCGGACACCGAACACTGCCCAACCGTTGGCGAAGTTCGACGCCAATGCGGCTCGATATGACGGGATTCGGAGTGCGACGAGCAGCGACATCGTCGGCGGTGCCGCGCCCTTATCCGGCTTCACGAGATCGGAATTGCCGAGGGTGAAGTACACGACGGCAGCGGCGATCACGAGAGCGACGGCATAGATGACGAACGGCACCCGCAGACCGAATCCGACGAGCGCACCGCCGACGAGCGGACCACCGATGGTTCCGAGCAAGAAGGCGGTCGCATACAGGCCCGAGATGCGACCACGGCTGGTGGGCGGACTGATCCTGATCAGCAGACCGAGAGCAGACACCGAGAACATCGTCGACCCGATTCCGCCGAGGCCGCGAAAGACCAGCAACTGCCAGTACGTCTGAGCCAGGGCGCACGCACCGGTCGACACCGCAACGATCATCAGTCCGATCAGGTAGACCGGTCGCTCACCGAGCCGCTGAACCAGCGAGCCACTTGCCGGGGCGAACACCAACCGCATCAGAGCAAATGCACTGATCACCGCAGACGCAGCAGCGACGCCGACCCCGAATTCACGGGCGAACTGCGGCAGGGCGGGGGCGACGATGCCGAAACCGAGAGCGATGACGAACGCCGCCGACACAAGCACCCAAATCTCGGGTGGGAGTGTGGTTCCCGGTTTCGATGCCGCCTCGGGAGTCGAACCCTCGTGCTCGGCAGAATCGGACGGATCGGGTGTGGGCGAGTTCGTCACGAGCTCTCGAGTGCGGAGGACACCAATTCGCGTGCTGCAGCTTGGACCTCGGCCAGGTGCTCCTTGCCGTGGAACGATTCCGCGTAGATCTTGTAGACGTCCTCGGTTCCGGACGGACGAGCCGCGAACCAGGCGCTCTCCGTCGTCACCTTCAGCCCACCCAGCGCGGCCCCGTTCCCCGGAGCCTCGGTCAGCGTGGCGGTGATCGTTTCGCCGGCCAACTCGGTGGCAGTGATCTGGTCGGGCGAGAGCTTGGCGAGCACGGACTTCTGCTCACGCGTGGCCGGTGCGTCGACGCGAGCGTACGAGGGATCGCCGAACTTTGCGGTGAACTCCGCGTAACGCTGAGACGGCGTCGACCCGGTGACCGCGGTGATCTCCGACGCCAGCAGCGCGAGGGTGATGCCGTCCTTGTCGGTGGTCCAGACCCGACCGTCGTGTCGGAGGAACGACGCACCGGCGCTTTCCTCACCACCGAAGCCGAGCTCGCCTGCCAATAGGCCCGGCACGAACCACTTGAATCCGACCGGCACCTCGAGCAGACGACGGCCTAGTCCTGCGACGACGCGGTCGATCATCGACGAACTCACCAGTGTCTTGCCCACCGCCGCCGTCGGCGACCATCCGGGGCGGTGGGTGAACAGATAGTCGATGGCAACCGCGAGGTAGTGATTGGGGTTCATCAGACCACCGTCGGGAGTGACGATCCCATGTCGATCGGAGTCTGCATCGTTACCGGTGGAGATGTCGAAGCGGTCGCGGGCAGCGATGAGCGACGCCATCGCATTGGGCGACGAGCAATCCATCCTGATCTTGCCGTCCGTGTCGAGCGTCATGAAGCGGAACGTGCCGTCCACCAACGGATTGACGACGGTCAGATCCAGGTTGTGGCGCTCGGCGATGGCGTCCCAGTAGTCGACACTGGCGCCGCCGAGCGGATCGGCACCGATGCGAATCCCAGCCGCGCGGATCGCATCGAGATCGACTACGTTCGGCAGGTCGTCCACGTAGGTGCCGAGGAAGTCGTACCGCGAGACGCTTCCCGCGAAGGCCTGCGCCAGCGTCACGCGCTTGATGCCCGAGATACCCTCGCGCAGAAGATCGTTGGCACGTGCAGCGATGATCGACGTCGCGTCACTGTCGGCCGGTCCGCCGTGCGGAGGGTTGTACTTGAAGCCGCCGTCCCGTGGCGGATTGTGGGACGGTGTGACCACGATGCCGTCGGCCTTCGCGGCCGGTCCCGACTCGTTGTAGCGAAGGATGGCATGACTGACGGCAGGGGTCGGGGTGTACCGGTCTCCGGAATCGACGAGTACGTCGACGTCGTTGGCGGCCAACACCTCCAGCGCCGTCGTCCATGCGGGTTCGGACAAGGCGTGAGTGTCCCGGCCGATGAACAGGGGCCCGGTGATCCCCTGCGCAGCGCGGTATTCCACGATCGCCTGCGTCGTCGCCACGATGTGAGCCTCGTTGAACGCCGAATCCAAGCTCGATCCGCGATGCCCGGACGTGCCGAAGACCACCTGCTGGCTCGGCTCCGACACATCGGGAATCCGCGAGTAGTACGCCGTCACGAGTTGCGAAAGATCCACCAGATCCTCCGGCAACGCAGTGGTTCCAGCTCTCTCGTGCGCCACGATGCGCCTCCTCGTTTGTGGACGAACCGAATTCGATCGATGAATCGAACTCCTCGACCAACCCTAACGCCGCCACCTCGCCCACGAGCTACTTGCTGGGTCCTTTCGGCGGACGAGGGAGGAAATAGCTGGTCCGCTGCTGGTACTCGCGATACCCCGGCCGCTTTTCCATGCTGCGCTCGAGCAACCGGGCACCGGTGGCGAACACCAGAAAGTACGTCATCGCGATGGGAGACAGGAGCGTGAACACTCCGGGCCACGCCGACGCCGAGACGAGGAACAAGCCCCACCACACCGCGGCGTCGCCGAAGTAGTTGGGATGCCGAGTCCAGGACCACAGACCACGATCCATGATCTTGCCCTTGTTCGACGCGTCGGCCTTGAAGGCTTTCAACTGCGCATCGCCCACTGCCTCGAACGTCCATCCGAGCATCCAGACCAGTACGCCGAGTACGACGACGGTTGGGACCGATCCGTGTGCGACAGCGGATACCTGCAACGGCAGGGACACGAACCACACTGCAACCGCCTGCGTCAGATAGATCTTGCGCAGGGCATACACGGTTTTGTTTCCGGTGGCCTTGGACAGCAGCTCGGTGTATCGCGGATCCTCACCGTGCCCGCGTGAGCGCTGAAAGACATGCAGTGCAAGACGAAGTCCCCATACACCGACGAGCGCGAGCAGAAGCAATCGACGCCATAATTCACCTGTTCCGGTCGCAGCCGAGATCAGCGCGATCAGAACGAAGCCGCCGCCCCACGTCACGTCCACGACGTTGTGCCGTCCGATACGCGCACCGATGAGGACGGTGACGATCATCAGGACTGCGGTACCGCCGAGGCTCGCCAGCGATACGGTCAGGAAGTCCGACCAGTTCATCCGGTGGTGGTCCAGGTCGGCCGCACCGGTTCCATCTCGGACGGTCCGTTCTCGGACCTGACCGCCAGGATCTGGTCGACGCCCATCCTGTTGTCCCGGAACGCCATTCCACCGCCGATCAAGTACAGCCGCCATACGCGTGCGACCTCTTCCCCGACCATCGCCACCACGTCGTCGAAGCGCGCCTCGAAGCGCTCGGTCCAGACGTCGACGGTTCGGACGTAATGCTCCCGAAGGGCGTGCACGTCGCGAACCTCGAGTCCGGCCTCCTCGATCATTGCGACTGTCCGCCCGACCGGGCGCATGTACATGTCCGGCGCGATGAACGATTCGATGAATGCTCCGCCGCCGGGGTTGTCGCCTTCCCTCCGCGACATCTGCTGGATCAGCACCCGTCCACCCGGCTTGACGTTGGCATGCAGTGCGGCGGTGTAGGTCGGGTAATTGGACTCCCCCACATGCTCACCCATTTCGATCGACGCCACCGCGTCGAAAGGCCCGTCCGGAATTTCCCGATAATCCTGGATCCGGATCTCGACCTTGTCCTGCAGTCCTCGGTCGGCGATTCGCTTGTCGATGAAGGCTTTCTGTTCGCGCGAGATGGTCACTCCGACGACCTGCGCTCCGTACTCCTGAGCCGCGTGCAGGCTCAGCGAACCCCAGCCGCAGCCGACGTCGAGAAAGCGTTGCCCTACACCCTTGTCGAGCCCGATCTTGCGACAGACGAGGTCGAGTTTGTCGCGCTGGGCATCATCGAGGGTGTAGTCCGGCGAATCCGAGGTCCAGTACGCCGACGAGTACGCCATGTGCGAGTCGAGTACGAGTTCGTAGAAGTCGTTGGAGAGATCGTAGTGATGGCTGATCGCAGCGCGGTCACGGAGCATCGAGTGCAGCCGGCCCTTCACCGAAGCCTGCGACATGGGCGGTGGTAGTGGTCGGCCGAACACTCCGAGATCCTTTGCCAGTCTTGCCAATCGCAGTAGCGACGCCGGCCCCGGTCGGACGGCCGAGAGTCGGCGCTCACGCACCACACCCCAGACGTGATCGAGGGCCGCGGCAAGATCGCCCTCGACGTCCAGTTCCCCGGTGACGTACGCCTGCGCAGCACCGAGTTCACCGGGGCTCCACAGCAATCGACGAAGGGCGCTCGGGCTCCGCAACAGCACCCTCGGTGCCGCGGCATCTCCTGCAACGGATCCGTCCCACGCCTGCAGCCGGACGGGAAGCGGACCACCCACCAGGGGTTCTATCAACTCGGCAATCCGATGCGCGACACCGACACTTCGATCGGTCCGGTCCACGGTGGGTGTCGAGGTGGTCATCGGTTGTCCCTTCGGTCGAGCACGATCTGCTGAACATCGAGGTACCCGGATCGAAATCCGGCCTCCGAGTAGCACAGGTAGAAGTGCCACATTCGCGCGAACACCTCGTCGAAACCGAGGTCCTCTGCCTCGCTGCGGCATTCGCTGAAGCGACTGTCCCACAGTGCGAGGGTTCGCGCGTAGTGGTCTCCCATGGACAGACGCTCGCGAACCCGAAGCGAGGTGTGCTGCTCGGTCACCTCCTCGATGGCCCGCACCGACGGTAGGAACCCGCCGGGAAAGATGTACTTGTGCACCCAGGTGTACGTGTTTCGAGTAGCCAGCATCCGGTCGTGCGGCATCGTGATGGCCTGGAGGGCAACCCGCCCACCCGGCGCGAGCAACGAGTCGATCGTCTCGAAGTACGTTCCCCAGTACTGGTGACCGACGGCCTCGATCATCTCGACCGACACGATCGCGTCGTACTCGCCGTCGACCAGACGATAGTCGAGGAGATCTATCTGGATTCGATCTCCGTAACCCGCAGCGGCACAACGTTTACGCGCCAGTTCCTGCTGTTCGGTCGACAATGTCACCGAGCGTACCGTCGCACCACGAGCGGCCGCACGGATAGCCAGCTCGCCCCATCCGGTGCCGATTTCGAGGACCCTGGTTCCATCGCCGACGCCCGCGCGGTCGAGTAGCCGATCGATCTTTCGACACTGAGCGTCGGCGAGTTCCTCACTGTCGTTGCCGCTTCCCGATCCGGCGAACAACGCACTCGAGTAAGTCATCGTCTCGTCGAGGAAGAGTTCGAAGAGGTCGTTCGACAGATCGTAGTGCCGGGAGATGTTGGATCGCGTGTTCTTGGTCGTATTCCGCTCGCTCCGTGGAGGTTTGGGAATATAGAGCCCTCGGAGGCGCTGCAGGGACTTCGGAATCAGCGACGCCATTCGCCGGGCGAAGACCTCGAGCACAGCAGTGAGGTCCTCGGCATCCCAGTCTCCGGCCATGTATGCCTCACCGAATCCGATGAGTCCACTGTCGCCGACCCGTGCGGCGAAGTCGTGTGGCCGATAGACGGTCATCAGCGGCGCGTCGGCCGACCCTGCCCCGATCACTTCGCCGTCGGGCATCTCCACCCGGACCTGCAATCCCGCGACCGCACGACGGAAGAGGAAGTCGGCGACCGGCGCGGCGGCAGTAACCTTCATACCTCCGGGAACATGGGCGATCTGAGGCCAGACCCGCGGATCGACCGACGGGTGCGGACCGGCAGCGGAACCGTACGGGTTCGACACAGAATTGGATTTCGACACAGTTGTCATCTGTGGGCCCCTTCCTTCTGGAATTTTCGTTCCCCCGGAGGGGCAGGTTTCTGCACGATCTTCAGACCCCGCGCCCAGAGCCGAATTCCTTGCCAGCGGATCTGTACCACCACTCGCAACGGCGCAATCGGGATCTCGAGTGCGGTTCGAAGAATCGACCGCGTCGTCACCTCGCGTCGACGGCCGTCGACGGTTGCCACGAACGGAGGCTGATCGGGCCGTTCGAGGACGATCGACAGCCGGAGTGCTGCGTCCGGCTCGGGTAGCCGCATGGAGTATTCACCGTCGACGTCGTTGAACGGCGAGACGTAGAACTCCTTGGTCGTGCGGGCCGCGCCGCGATGATCGGTGTGCAGCAGATACCGGTATCGCTCGCCGTAGGTGTTGTGCACCTCCGCCACCACGCAGCGGAGCTCTCCGTCACGATCGTGACACCAGTACACACTCAATGGGTTGAACGTGTGCCCGAACACCCGCGCGCTGGCCAGCATCGTGATCCGTCCGCCGCCCAGATCGATACCGTTCTCCGCCAGGAACGCGTCGACGTTCTCGCGAAGGGTGGCGTCGGGGTCACCGAGGTGGTCACGGGGATCGAACGAGGCCAGCGGTCGCAGTATCCGGGGCAACTCGGGGAGTGCGTCGAGGTCGACGAACCAGCTGTAACTCTTGTACGAGAACGTGTTTCGAATCGGCGCGCGTCGCACGTGATCGATCCGAGTGAGATACAGCGCCGCTCCGTGTGCGCGGGTGGCCGGCAGAACGGACGTCAAAGCCACGTGGCCCCCACCCGTTGTGCAGCGCGCGCTCCGGACAACGCACCGTCCTCGTGGAATCCCCAGCCGTGGTACGCCCCGGCGAACGCCACCGTGTCGGTGTCCAATTCGGGCAGACGACGCTGCGCTGCCACGGATTCGGGGGTGTACTGCGGGTGCTCGTAGGTCATTTCGTCGAGTACCGTGTTCGGGTCGATGCGATCCGCTCCACCGAGGGTGACCAGCATCCTTCGATCGGTTTCGTCCAAGCGCTGCAACCTCGTCAGGTCGTAGCTGACCAGCACCCGATCGGGCCTGGCGGTGCAGGTCGGGAGGTGGTAATTCCACGAGGCCCGTGCCCTGGTGTTTCGCGGCAGCACCGACGAGTCGGTGTGCAGAGCAGTGTGATTGACCGAATACGGCATCGCTCCGAGAACGCTGTGTTCGAGCGCAGTCGGTTCTGCGAGCATCTTCAGCGCTGCACCGGGATGGACTGCGACCACGGCTGCGTCGAACGTGCGCAGGTCGTCGTGGCCGTCCCGGATCTGCACGGAGTCCTGCGACTTGTAGACCGCGCGCACCGGGGTATCGATCAACACCTCGTCGATGTGCGACGCAACCCGGCGAACGTATTCGATCGACCCGCCCGTGACGGTGCGCCAGGTGGGAGATCCTGTGACGGTGAGCATTCCGTGGTGCCGAAGAAAGGAGAACAGGTAGCGAGCCGGGTAAGCGAGCGCAGTGTCCGGATCACACGACCACACCGCCGACACCAACGGCGTCATGAAGTGGGACTCGAAATATGCCGAGAACGAATGGTCGTCGAGAAATGTACCGAGTGTGGTCTCGGAATCCACCGAATCCGGATTGTCCAGAAGTTCGGTCGCCAGCCGGTGAAACCGCTTGACATCGAGCAACATCGACACGAATCGCGGCTTGAACACCGCCGTGCGTTGCGCGAGGATTCCGCGCATGCCCTGGCCACCCGAGTACTCGAGCCCGCACCCGTCGCAGCGCACGGACATGCTCATGTCCGAATCCTGAGTGGGCACATCGAGCTCGTCGAACAGTCGAAGCAGCGTCGGATACGTCCGGTCGTTGTGCACGATGAAACCGGTGTCGACGCCCACCGGACCGGCGGGGCCGTCCACGTAGTGGGTGTCCGCATGGCCGCCGAGGCGGGAGTCCGCCTCGTACAACGTCACCGACGAGTTCTTCGACAGTGCGTATGCGGCCGTCAGGCCGGCGACGCCACTCCCTACCACCGCGACGCGACGGCGCGTCACGACTGTTTGCCCATGCAGTCGACCTGCGCATCGGCGGCGATACCGAGAACGAAGTCACGCGTGGCCTGCGACCAGAGCCGCGGATTGCGGAGCATGAAATGCCCACCCGGAACGGAGAGGTAGCGAGCAGTCGCCCCGCGCTCCACCGCACGTTCGGTCGCCCGGAGTGAGGTTCGCGGATCGGTCCACCTGTCGGCAGTTCCGTGCATCACGAGCAGCTTCTTACCCGGTCCGAACGCATCGGCCTCCGCCCCCTCCGGCCACCACGGGGCCAAGGCGACGACACCCACGATAGAAGGGTCGTCGATCAGGGCAGCGGCTGTGCGGCCACCCATCGAATGGCCGACGACCACCACGTGAACGTCGGGATGCTCGGCGCGGATTCGGTTCAGTGCCCACCGGGCGTCCTCGACCGCCGTCCGTTCGGGGGCGTTCCAGCCGCGGAACCGGTACTGCAGCTGTTGAACCGATATGCCGCGTGCTCGGCCTGCCCGCCGAAGCGTCCAGGTGAACGGCCACATTCGCAGACCGGCCAGGTGCCACGATCTGCTGCGCGCCCGGCTCACGTCCTTTCCGCCGCCAAGGACCAACACGACCAACGCAGGATCGGACACCCGCCTGCCGGTGCGCAGTACTGGAGTCGGCTCGTTACTCATGCCGGTTATTCGGCACCGCGGCCGCTTCGGGTGGGATCGGTTCGAAAGGGGCGATTGTGACCTGTCCGACACAGACAAGAAGACCGGGCCGAGAGTGTGTCTCTCGGCCCGGTCTTCTGCGGTGGAGCTGCCGGGAATCGAACCCGGGTCCTCTGCTGCATTGCCAGGGCTTCTCCGTGTGCAGTCCGCTATGTCTCTACTTGGATCTCCCGATCTCGCGAACAAGTCAGGATGACGATCCCAGCCACTGTTTGATGTTCCTCATCATCCCGCGGCCGGATGAATCGGTGAGCCCTCTAGCTGATGCCAGCACCCGGGCCGAGGGCAAGCCCGGACTGACAGACACGCAGTCGCTACTTAGGCAGCGAGTGCGTAGTCGCGCTGATTGGAATCGGCGCTTATAAGGTTGCGATGACGCTTACGGTGGTCTCTCGCCTGCACCGACACGCTTCCCCTGACTCAACATACAAAGTCGAAACCGTTCAGCCCCGTATGTTCCCGAACACCGTGTCCGGGCTGTTCAGTGTAACGCCTCGGATGGCCACATTCATCCCATTAACTGTCGGCACGGCGATCCGTCGCGTGCGATGCGGCATCGGCGTCCACACGCTGCACGACAGTGCGCAGCATTCGGCGCGCCACGACCAACCGTGCCGGCAGAGACGCGTACCAGACTGCGCGACCGGCCAGTCCGCGCGGGAAGAACACCAACCGCTGCTCGATCGTCGGCTGCTTCGCGGTTCCGCCCACCGTGAGATCCAGCCACGCCTCGCCGGGCAGCCGGGTCGAAGACTTGAGCCGGGTGGTGTGTTCGGTGCCCGACGCCGAAGCGTCGGGTCCGGTGGCGTCGCGATGCCAGCCGGTGAGAACGTCGGCGTCGGCCAATCGCTCGAGTGCGGGCCTGATCGCGGTCGACTGCGCTGCGCTGCGGGCAACCCGGGTGTCGGTGTAGACGACCTCCCCGGCCCAATCCGGATCCGAGGGCAGCGGATCCGACGGTGCCGCGGTACCGGTGGCGTCGGTCCACCTCGTCTCGACCTCGCCGTCGTCGATCTTGCGCAGGGCCAATCTCACGGAATCTCGGTAGCCGGTCAAACCGCCGTCCGGGCGCGGTACGACGGCGTCGATGTCCATCTCGTGACCGACGGCGTCGTACTGCAGCGATTCGATGAGCGGCATCGCCAGCCCGCGGGGAATGGGTGTGACCAGCCCGATCCAGTGGCCGGCCAAACGCGGAGTCAACACCGGAAGCACGATGATGCGGCGCTGCCTCAAGCCGGCGACGTCGGCGTAGATGTTCATCATCTCTCCGTACTGCATGACGTCGGGACCACCGATATCGAAGGTCCGGGATTCGGCGATCGGCGCGCTCGCGGCCCCGATCAGGTAGTGCAACACGTCGCGCACAGCGATGGGCTGGATTCGATTGTGTACCCACCGCGGCGTGGTCATCACCGGAAGCCGGTTGGTCAGGTGGCGAATCATCTCGAACGACGCCGAACCCGATCCGATAACCACCCCCGCCTGCAGCACCACGGTGGGAACGCCCGACTCGATCAGAATGCGACCTACCTCGGCACGAGACTTCAGGTGGGGCGACAACTCCCCGGTAGGCGGGTGCAGTCCGCCGAGGTACACGATGCGACCGACGCCGCACTCGGCAGCAACGGCCGCAACGTTCTCGGCGCTGTCGCGTTCGGTATCGGCGAAATCTGAATGGCCTGCGGTGCCCATCGAGTGCACCAGGTAATACATGATGTCGACTCCGGTCAGCGCCTCCTTCAGCGATTCCCGGTCGCTCAGATCGCCCTTGACGATCTCGACGTCCGCCGCCCACGGCACGTTGTCGAGCTTGCTTGGGGTGCGAGCAAGCACTCGGACCCGGTACCCCTCGTCGAGCAGACGCGGTGCCAGACGCCCGCCCAGGTATCCCGTGGCACCGGTCACCAGGACGAGGGGAGGGCGTCCGTCGTCCTGAGCCGCGGGGATGTCGGACGGCGAATCGGAAGCTGTCATAAACGAGGTCATTACCCCCGAGCGGGTGAGTTCAACCTGCGAGGGCGATCATCGCGATCGCGCCGAGCGCCAGCGCCATTCCGATCTTCTGCAGAGTGCCGACTCTTTCGCCGAGCATCACCATGGCCAGCAAGACCGTTGCTGCCGGATACAACGAAGCGATGACGCTCACCAACGAGAGAAGACCGTCCTGATAGGCGTAGATCAAGGCGGCATTGGCGACCACGTCGAGCACGCTGACGAACGCCGCAAGTTTGAGCACGCTGCCGTGCGGGGGCGAGAAGTGCCCGGAAGCCAGGGCTACCACCCAGACCACCGCGGTTGCCGATGCACGCGACGCCGCAAGCGGCCACAGTCCACTGCCATCGCCGATCTGGTGCAGAAAAATGAACGCGAATGCGAACGTCACGCCCGAACCGACCGTCAACCAGGCCACGGTTCGGGTGAACCTCATCTCCCGACCGCCTGCCACTTCACCGGTCACTTCGTCGGGCGACTCCTTGCTGACGAGCACCACTGCTACCAGTGCCACCGCAATGCCGACGAACGCGATGACGCCCGGCCGCTCACCGATCCACAAACCGACCAGCACCGGAATTCCGGCGACCAGTACCGCGGTGACAGGCGAGACCACTGCCATCGGCCCGGCCGCGAGCGCGAGGTAGAACCACCACACCGCGACGCCGCCGGCAACACCCGAGGCCAGTCCCCACAACATCGCCGAGAGTTCGATCGTGCCGCCGACGAACGGTGCGACGAGCAGAACGATCACCAGAGACAGCGGGTAGGACACGATGACCACCCGGAGGGCGGCGACCCGGCGGGATGCGACACCGCCGACGAAATCGCTCACCCCATAGCCGACGGCAGCTACCAGAGCGAGCAGAACAGCGGTCAGCGCATTCCCTTCACACGACGCCCCAGCTCACGAGTGACCTCGCGTTCGGCGGTGCGCTTGGCCAGCGACTGTCTCTTGTCGTAGTCCTGCTTGCCCTTGGCCAGCGCCAGTTCGACCTTGACCTTGCCGTCGGAGAAATACATCGACAACGGCACCAGCGTCAGGTTTCCCTCTTTCACCTTGCTTGCCAGGCGGTCGATCTCGCGGCGGTGAAGGAGGAGTTTGCGGTTACGACGCGGTGCATGGTTGGTCCAGCTACCGAGCGTGTATTCCGCGATGTGCAGCCCCCGCAGCCAGATTTCGCCGTCGTCGACGGTTGCGAAGGCGTCGACCAGCGAGGCCTTGCCGTCACGCAGGCTCTTGACCTCGGTTCCGACGAGGGCAACTCCGGCCTCGACGACATCGAGGATGGAGTAGTTGTGCCGCGCCTTGCGATTGGTCGCGATGGCCTTGCGGCCCTTCTCTCTCACTGCAGGGCCCTTTCTCGAGCGTTCGCCGCGGGGATCGGTTCCACGGGCAACCGCTCCAGCATAGAACCGAACGGCAAGCGGATTTATTCGCGCACGTACAGGCGCAGCGTGATGTACGCCGTCACTGCTGCCATGCCGACTCCCACCAGCGCGAGGAACGGCGAGACGAGGAGGACGTCACTGTTCGATATCCGGGCCAGGATGTTGGCCTGATACACCTCCGAGAGAACATCGTCGATGAACATGTTCTTCGCTGTGAACAGGCCGGCAATGGCGAGCGCAGATCCGATCAGTGCCGCCACCACCGCCTCGAGCAGGAACGGCAGCTGGGTGTACCAGCGAGTGGCACCGACCAACCGCATGATGCCGACCTCGGTTCGTCTGGTGAACGCAGCAATCTGAACCATGTTGGCTATCAAGAGAATCGCGGCGATCGCCTGCACCGTGGCGATCGCGAAGGCAGCGTTCCGCACACCGTTGAGCACGCTGAACAATCGCTCGACCAGATCGCGTTGATTGAGCACGCTCTGCACGCCCGGTCGATTCTCGAAGTTGTCGTTGATCACTCCGAACCGCTCGGGATCACTGAGGCGAACCTTGAACGACGCGGGAAAGCTGTCGGCACTGACAAGCTCGGCCAGTTCGGGCTGATCCTTGAACACTCGCTCGGTTGCGTCCTTCACCGCATCCTCGCGGTTGAGGTATTGCACCGAGACCACCGATGGGGTGTTCTCCAGATCCGATCGCAGGGTGGCACAGGTCTCCTGTGCGCAGTCGGCATCTGTTGCCGAGATGTCATCGGTGAGAAAGATCTGCACTTCCACTCTGTCGAGGAAGATCTGCTGGGTCTTTCCCGCCATCTGCACGACGAGTAATCCCCCGCCGAACAGGCCGAGCGAAATGGCGGTCGTCAAGATCATGGCGATCGTCATGGTGATGTTGCGGCGAAGTCCGGTGAGGACCTCACTGAAGATGAAACTTGCGCGCATCGCGGAATCCGAGCCCTTCGATTCGTTCGGTCGAGAAGTCTGAGCGGTCCTGTCCGGTAGGGCGGCGTCAGCGCCCGACACCGTAGACCCCGCGGGCCTCGTCACGAACGACTCGTCCGTTGTCCAGCTCGACTACGCGGCGCCGCATCGAATCGACGATGTGGTTGTCGTGGGTCGCCATCAGGACCGTGGTTCCGGTGCGGTTGATGCGCTCGAGCAGCAGCATGATGTCCTGGCTGGTGTCCGGATCGAGGTTTCCGGTCGGCTCGTCCGCGAGCAGAACGAGCGGGCGATTCACGAAAGCCCGAGCGATGGCCACGCGCTGCTGTTCGCCACCGGACAGCTCGTTGGGCAGCCGATCGGACTTGCCGCCGAGTCCCACCAGGTCCAGCACCTCGGGGACTGTGCGCTTGATCATCGAGCGCGGCTTGCCGATCACCTCGAGCGCGAAGGCAACGTTCTCCACCACGGTCTTCTGCTGCAGGAGACGAAAGTCCTGAAAGACGCAGCCCATGCTCTGCCGCAGTCGCGGGACGCGACGGGCCGCCAGCCGGTTCACGTGGAAGTCGGCAACGTGGATGTCACCGGAGGTGGGCGTCTCCTCCTTGAGGAGCAGCCGCATGAACGTCGACTTGCCCGACCCGGACGGGCCGATCAGGAACACGAACTCACCCTTGTCGATGGAGACCGTCACCTTGTCCAGGGCGGGCCTGGTGGAGGTCTTGTAGGACTTGGACACATTCGAGGTGCTGATCACGGGTCGCCAGTGTAGTCCTTACCCGCCGGTAACAGTCGGAACCGTGCGGGTGCCGCGGCGAGTCCCGAGAGACGGTAAAGACGGACTCAGCGCGCGGATGTCGGCGCAGGTTGGGTGGGTATCAGCGACTGAATCGCCGGTGGAATCGGCACGCCGAACGGCGCGGTGGTCGTCGGCGGTGCGGTCGTGGTCGACGCCTGCCCACCGGTCTCTTCGACGCTTCCCGATGGCTCCGGATCGACGGTGGCCGACGGTGTCGGCGAGACCGTGGTTGTCGTATATCGCGGCTCGGAGGTCTGAGGCTGGGTGTAGGGGGTGAGCTCGGACGGATCGACAGCGACCGGGCCCTCGATCATTTGCTTGTCCCTTTCGGCGATATCGGCACTGACCTGGCCGTAGAACAGGCCTGTGAGCACGAAGCAGATACCGAACGCCACGGTGGACGTGCGGACGCGGCCGTAGATCTTGTTCGGAATGCGCCACTGCCGCCAATTTCGTTGCGAGCGTTCGGTTCCGGTGTCGGGTGTACTCACTGGTCGCCTGTCCGATCTCGCACTGACGATTCGGGTGCGACCCCGGCCGTACTGACGTCCGGGGCAACGTTGATGCCCTCGGGTTGCAGGGCAGCGGCCACTCTCACTCGAAGCTCTCGCCCCACCTGGAATTGCTTGCCCGGCAGCGTCCGCGCGACCAAGCGCACGTTGACCTGCCCCACCTCGATGCTCTCCACGCCCATCACGGTCGGTTCGTCGAGCAGGAGCGGACGCAACCGCGTGTCGGCGAATGCGTCACGGCCGACTGCACGGAGCAGCGCGTTGACCTGGGTGAGATCGGCGGTACTGGGGACAGGAACGTCGACGACGGCGCGAGCCCAATCCTTAGATAGGTTGATCGCCTTGACGATCTGCCCGTTCGGGATCGTGATGACCTCACCGTCGACGCTCCGCACCCGGGTCACCCGTAGCGTGACGTCCTCGACGGTGCCCTCTGCGTCCTCGTTCGAGCCGTTGACCGCGATCTGCACGACGTCACCGAAGCCGTACTGGCGCTCGGTGATGATGAAGAATCCGGCCAGTATGTCCTGCACCACGCGCTGAGCGCCGAAGCCCAGAGCCGCGCCGATGACCGTTGCGGGGGCCACAAGACCACCGACGCCGAAACCGAAGCGGCGGAGCACCTCGATGGTGACCAGGATGTAGATGAGCGTGACCAGCACCCAGGTGATGACCTGAGCCAGGGCGTGACGGTGTTTGGCGGCCTCGGACCGCACGAGGGCGTCGCTGTGCTGGTAGTTCTGGTCGATGCGGGCAGTGATGCGAGATCCGGTCCAGGTGACGAACCGCGCGGCCAGCATTCCGCCGAGGATGTACAGAACGATCCCGAGGGCGTTCAGCTTCAGGTCGAGCGTCGGGTTCAACCAGGCTGTCATCGGATCGACGGAGTGGAGCCTGCGGAATGACCGGTCATCTACTGCTCCCCTCGCATGCGCCAGCGGATTCCCGACTCCAGAAATCCGTCGATGTCCCCGTCGAGAACAGTAGACGGGTTGTTCACCTCGTACTCGGTACGCAAATCTTTGACCATCTGATACGGGTGCAGCACGTACGAGCGCATCTGGTTACCCCACGAGCTACCGCCATCGCCCTTGAGGGCGTCCATCTCGGCGCGCTCTTCCTTGCGCTTGACCTCGAGGAGCTTGGCCTGCAGCACTCGCATGGCGGATACCTTGTTCTGCAGCTGCGACTTCTCGTTCTGACAGGTCACCACGATGCCGGTTGGAATGTGCGTCAATCGTACGGCGGAGTCGGTGGTGTTGACCGACTGTCCGCCCGGTCCGGACGAGCGGTAGACGTCCACCCGAATGTCGTTCTCGGGGATCTCGATGTGGTCGGTGGTCTCGACGACCGGGAGTACTTCGACCTCCGCGAAGGAGGTCTGGCGTCGACCCTGGTTGTCGAACGGGCTGATCCGGACGAGCCGGTGCGTGCCCTGCTCGACCGACAGCGTGCCGTAAGTGTAAGGAGCCTTGACGGCGAACGTCGCACTCTTGATTCCGGCCTCTTCGGCGTAGGACGTGTCGTAGACCTCGACCCCGTAGCCATGCTTCTCGGCCCAGCGGATGTACATGCGCATGAGCATCTCCGCCCAGTCGGCGGCATCGATTCCGCCGGCACCGGAACGGATGTTGACCAGCGCGTCGCGGGCGTCGTACTCCCCGGACAGCAGGGTCCGCACTTCCATGGCGGCGATGTCCTCGCGCAGTGATGCGCGCTCGGCGTCGGCATCGGCGGTGGCAGACGCGGCTGCCTCACCTTCTTCACCCTCGGCGAGCTCGTACAGAACAGGCATGTCCTCGAGACGCTGCCGAAGCTCCTCCACGCGGCGCAGTTCGGCCTGGGCATGGGAGAGCTGACTGGTCACCTGCTGCGCGTGCTCCTGGTCGTTCCACAGATCAGGCGAGGCTGCCTGGTGTTCCAGCTCGTCGATGCGTCGCCGCAGTTCCTCGACGTCGAGAACCGACTCGACAGTGGACAGAGTGGTGTCGAGCTCGGCCAGGTCTGCAGAAACGTCGGGATGCACGAGAGTCAAGGTTACCGGCACGCGAACCCTCGCCCGACCGCCCCCGAGCCCCGACGGCACCGCCCGAGACGAATGGGCACCGTGGTCGAGGGTTCGAACCGTGCTGATTTCAACTCTCGTCAGGCCACCCGGAGACTGTTAGTTTTCGGCTCATCGACATATTCGCATGTCGACATGCCTGTCACCGCCCGGTGTCGGCCACACCTGCAGTACACAGGAGCGACTTATGACCGTCACCGATCAGTACCTCGAAAACAACAAGGCGTACGCCGCCCAGTTCGACGGTCCCCTGCCTCTGCCGCCGTCGAAGCACGTAGCGGTGGTGGCGTGCATGGACGCTCGACTGGACGTGTATCGAATCCTCGGCTTGGCCGACGGCGAAGCCCACGTCATCCGTAATGCGGGCGGTGTGATCACCGACGACGAGATCAGGTCGCTGGCGATCAGCCAGCGTCTGCTCGGCACCAGGGAGATCATCCTGATCCATCACACCGATTGCGGCATGCTCACGTTCACCGACGACGAGTTCAAGAACGATCTTCAGGACGAGACCGGAATCAAGCCGAACTGGGCAGCAGAAGCATTCCCCGACCTGGACCGCGATGTTCGCCAATCGCTGGCACGCATCGAGCAGAGCCCGTTCGTCACGAAGCACGAATCAATACGAGGCTTCGTCTTCGATGTTGCAACCGGAAAGCTGAACGAAGTCACCGGATAGGGCCAGCCCGACATATCGCCGCGTACGAGCAGGCCCGTTCGCGGCGATAGTCTTCTCCGGTGACCGACTACTCCGCCGATCTTGCCCTTGCTCTCAGGCTCGCCGACGAGGCCGACGCCATCACCCGTCGACGATTTCTGGCCTTGGATCTCTCGGTGGACTCCAAGCCGGATCTCACCCCGGTGAGTGACGCCGATCTGGCCGTGGAGACGATGATTCGCACCGAGCTCGGCTCACAGCGTCCGAATGATGCGTTGCTGGGTGAGGAGTTCGGCGGCACCGCGACCTTCAGCGGCCGGCAATGGGTAGTGGATCCCATCGACGGCACGAAGAACTTCGTGCGCGGCGTGCCCGTGTGGGCCACGTTGATCGCTCTGCTGGACGACGGCGTACCGCGAGTCGGAGTCGTCAGCGCCCCGGCATTGAACCGGCGGTGGTGGGCCGCACACGATCAGGGAGCCTGGACGGCCTCGGACAGGGGTACTCCGCGCAGGATCACGGTCTCGAAGGTCGATTCGTTGGCGTCGGCGAGTCTGAGCTTCTCCAGCCTCTCCGGCTGGTCCGATCTCGGTATCAGAGACAAATTCCTCGATCTCACCGATGCCGTGTGGCGGGTGCGGGCATATGGCGACTTCTTCTCCTACTGCCTGGTTGCCGAAGGGGCTGTCGATATCGCCGTCGAACCCGAGGTATCACTGTGGGACCTGGCGGCACTCGACATTCTCGTTCGCGAGGCCGGCGGCAACTTCAGCGCACTCGACGGCACCGCTGGGCCACACGGAGGCAGCGCACTGGCCAGCAACGGCCTGGTCCAACGAGAGGTACTCACGCGCCTGTCTCCCGACGCGTGAACGTCGACTAGAGAACTGCGGCGAGAACCAACGCAATCAGCGGCGTGACGCCCTGGACGAATGCGGCCCGGAAGTACTTGGCACCGCCGGTGGCCAGCACCAGCGCCGCTCCGACGATGCTCGCGCACGCGAAGTAGACGATCGCGTCACCCGCGGATCCACCTACGACGAGTCCGACCACGATTCCGACGGCGAGAAACAGGTTGTAGAAGCCCTGATTGAAGGCCATCGGCTTCACGACGTCGGCGTCGTGCTGGCTCGCGACTCCGAAGCGCGACCACACTGCGGGCTTGCTCCACACCACACTCTCCATGACGAAGATGACGACGTGAAGGGCCGCGGCAAGGGCGGCGAAGATCTGAGCTGTCGGATGCACGGAAACAGCCTGTCACACCGATACGACGCAGGATACGAACTGCCGCTGGGGTGTCGTGCGCCACCGGTCCTTACTCGACAGTAGACAGCTAACTTACTCGGGAGTAAGATCTGTGAAGTCCGTGACCGACGCCGAGGAACTGGTGATCATGAGCAAGCAAGACAGTGTGGTCGACGCGAAGCGCCCGAAGGTGCCCCGCGATACTTCTGCGGTTGGCCTCAACCCGTTCAAGAGAGATGCGATCGGAACCGCCATGCGCGTTCTGACTGCCATCACCGGATCGGAACTGGCGGAGAAGTACAACCTCCGACAGACCATCGACCGGGTGACGTACGAGAGCACCAAGACCGGGTTCAAGACACTCGGCGCGGCCAATCGCACATTCGCCAAGGTCACCGGAGGCGGCAAGCCGAAACGCCTCGACGACGGTGCCACCAAGAACCTGAGCTACTTCGACCTGACGCCCGACGACGAACAGCGCATGATCGTCGAGACGGTCAAGGAGTTCGCCGAGGAAATCCTCCGGCCGGCCGCCTTCGACGCAGATCACAACGCCTCCTCCCCGGAGGACCTGGTTCGTCGATCCGCCGAGCTCGGCATCACGCTGATCAACGTCCCCGAGGAACTCGACGGTGCCGCCACCGAGCGCGGAGCCGTCACCAACTCGCTCGTCGCCGAAGCTCTTGCACACGGCGACATGGGCCTGGCTCTGCCGATCCTCGCCCCCAGCGGTGTAGCCGTGGCCCTCACCCAGTGGGGTACGGACGCCCAGCAGAAGACCTACCTCCCGGCATTCGTCGGCGAGAAGGTGCCGAACGCCGCAGTGGTCGTCAACGAGCCACGCGCATTGTTCGACCCGTACGCACTGCAGACCAAGGCCGTCCGGTCCCCCAGCGGCTACAAGCTCAACGGCGTCAAGAGTCTTGTGCCCGCTGCCGGAAGCTCCGAGCTGTTCGTCATCGCAGCGGAACTCGAGGGCCGCCCGACATTCTTCATCGTCGAGTCCGACTCCAAGGGCTTGGTCGTCGAAGCCGACCCGAGCATGGGCCTGCGCGCAGCGGGCCTGGGCCGCCTGATCCTGACCGACGTCGCAGTTCCCGAATCGGCTCTTCTCGGCGACGGTGACGCAGATCAGCGGGCCGCCGAGTACAGCGCTGCCATCGGCCTCGCGCGACTGGGCTGGGCATCACTTGCCGTCGGTACCAGCCAGGCCGTACTCGACTACGTCGTTCCGTACGTCAACGACCGTGTCGCCTTCGGTGAGCCGATCAGCAACCGTCAGGCCGTGGCCTTCATGGTCGCCAACATCGCCATCGAGCTCGACGGCATGCGGTTGGTCACGCTGCGTGGTGCGTCTCGCGCCGAGCAGGGACTGTCGTTCACTCGCGAGTCTGCGCTGGCTCGTCGACTCGCCTCCGAGAAGGGCATGCAGATCGGTTCCGACGGCGTGCAGCTGCTCGGCGGTCACGGCTTCACCAAGGAGCACCCGGTGGAGCGCTGGTACCGCGATCTGCGGTCCGTCGGCGTCGCCGAGGGCATCGTTCTCATCTAGCTCGCCGCCCCGAATTCCATGGCACTCACCCAAGGACATACACGATGATCAATCTTGAACTTCCCAAGAAGCTTCGGGCGCAGGCGAATCAGGCTCACCAGGTCGCTGCCGAGATCTTCCGCCCCATTTCCCGCAAATACGACCTCGCCGAGCACGAGTACCCGGTGGAACTCGACACGATGGCGTCGATGGTCGAAGGCATGTCCGACGCCGGTGGCGAAATCGGCGGCGCTGCCGGTGGCCGCGAAAAGGACAGCGAGTCCGCTCCCAAGCCCAGCAAGACCGCGAATTCCAACGGCGGCAACATGTCCGCTCTGGTGAACGTGATCGAGACGTGCTGGGGCGACGTCGGCCTCACCCTGTCGATCCCCTACCAGGGACTCGGCAACTCGGCGATCGCTGCGGTGTCCACCGACGAGCAGCTAGAGCGCTTCGGCAAGGTGTGGGCTTCGATGGCCATCACCGAGCCCGGCTTCGGCTCGGACTCCGCAGCCGTCACCACCACCGCCGTGCTCGACGGAGACGAGTGGGTGCTCAACGGCGAGAAGATCTACGTGACCGCCGGCGAACGTTCCTCACACATCGTCGTCTGGGCAACGGTCGACAAGTCCCTCGGCCGTGCGGCCATCAAGTCGTTCGTCGTCCCGCGTGACGCTCCGGGCCTGTCGGTCGCACGCCTCGAGCACAAGCTGGGAATCAAGGCGTCCGACACCGCAGCACTGCTGCTCGAAGACTGCCGCATTCCGAAGGACAACCTCCTCGGTACGGCCGAGGTGAACGTCGAAAAGGGTTTTGCCGGCGTCATGCAGACGTTCGACAACACCCGTCCTCTGGTCGCAGGTATGGCAATCGGCGTCGCGCGCGCGGCACTCGAGGAGTTGCGGTCCATCCTGGTCGACGCCGGAGTCGAGATTTCCTACGAGACCCCCGCCTACAACCAGCACGCGGCCGCTGCAGAATTCCTACGCCTGGAAGCGGATTGGGAAGCTGCACACCTGCTCGCACTGCGCGCAGCGTGGATGGCCGACAACAAGGAGCCCAACTCCCTGCAGGCCTCGATGTCCAAGGCGAAGGCCGGTCGCTCGGCCGTCGACATCACGCTCAAGGCAGTGGAGCTTGCAGGCACGTACGGCTACTCCGAGCGTCCGCTGCTCGAGAAGTGGAGCCGCGACTCCAAGATTCTCGACATCTTCGAAGGCACCCAGCAGATTCAGCAGCTGATCGTTGCCCGTCGCGTACTCGGGAAGTCGTCGGCAGAACTGAAGTGACACATCTGGCTCGTCGTCGAGCCACGCAGTGAAGAAGGCGGCATCGGACCATAAATCCGATGCCGCTTTTTCGTGCACTCGAAAATTTTCGGTCGCCGGTGTCGATATCGTGTCTTCTCGAGCGTCGTCTTCACGTACGGCGACTCGCGCCGCGACACCGAGGTATCGAACCCAGGAGCGCACCATGAAGTACATCCTCTTGATCAACGCGAACACCGCGCCAGGCTCAGCGCCGGGCTGCAGCAGCGTGGAGGACTGGATGACATACGAGAAAGAGATGAAGGAGGCGGGCGTCTACGTCTCCGGTCACGCCATGGCGGATCTCACCACTGCCACGGCGGTGCGCGTCGATGCCACCACCGGAGAACGCACCGTCACCGACGGGCCGTACGCCGAGTCACACGAAGTACTGGGCGGCTACGACGTGATCGACGTTCCCGACCTCGATGCCGCACTCGAATGGGCAACGCGATGCCCCGGCTCGAAGGACGGCGGCACCGTGATCGTTCGTCCACTCGCAGAATTCTGACCTGCCGGACCGTTCGGTGAGCGAGTCCGAGGTTCATCGAGCGCTCGACTCGGTCTTCCGAGCCGAGCGCTCGATGCTGCTCGCGTCGTTGGTGCAGCGCTACCGCGATCTCGATCTCGCCGAGGAGGTGACGTCGGATGCCATCGAGGCAGCCCTGAAGCATTGGCCAATCGATGGCATACCGTCCAAGCGCGGAGCCTGGTTGCTCACTACTGCCCGCCGAAAGGCAGTCGATCGCCTGCGACGCGATCAGACGCTCGCCGCGAAAATCGGAGTGCTGCAGGCCGATTCGGATCGCAGCGAACCGCACCCGCCGAACTCGCTCGACGAAGATATACCCGACGACCGACTGCAGTTGTTCTTCACCTGCACGCATCCGGCGCTTGCAGCCGGAGACCGCCTCGCGTTGACCCTTCGATGCCTGGCCGGTCTCACCACCGCCGAGGTCGCCCGTGCGCTGCTTATCCCTCCGGCCACGGCAGCACAACGAATAGTGCGAGCCAAGAACAAGATTCGCGTCGCCCACATACCCTTTCGTGTTCCGGGCTCGGACGAGTTGGCCGGCAGAGTGCCGATGGTGCTCGAAGTCGTCTATTCGATCTTCACCGAGGGGTACTCGGCGACGTCGGGCGACCGAGTGGGGCGCATCGACCTCACCACCGAAGCGATCAGCATGGGCCGACTGCTGCACGCGGCACTGCCGACAGAGTCCGAGGTGACCGGCCTACTGGCGTTGATGTTGTTGACCGACGCCAGACGCCGCGCACGGATCGACGTGTACGGCGATATCGTGCTGCTGGCCGATCAGGACCGGCGATTGTGGAACGCCGAGTTCGTCACCGAAGGTACGCAACTCGTGGTCGACGCTCTCCGCAGCGGACCGAGCGGACCCTATGCGGTGCAGGCTGCGATCGCCGCGCTGCACGATGAGTCGCCGAACACCGACAGTACGGACTGGCACCAAATCGTTGCTCTGTACGACGTACTGATGACTCAGAGCCCGAATGCGATCGTCGCTCTGAACCGAGCGGTTGCTCTTGCCATGCGCGACGGTCCCGCAGCCGGCCTGCACGAGCTGGACCTGCTTGCCGACGAGCCGTCGCTGCGCCGCTACCACCCGTACCGGATGGCGAAAGCCGATCTGCTGCACCGACTGGGCTGGCTCGGCGAGGCAGCAGAGCAGTATCGACAGGCACTGGACCGCGCACGAACCGCACCGGAGAAGCGACTGCTCCGACGTCGGTTGGCCGATGTGAACAGCAGCGCTCAGGCGGACAGAACAGAGGCCACCTGAATCGAGCTCAACGGCCGATCTGCGTACACCAGGCGGATCGCCTTCGGATTCGGGTTGCCGATATCGGGCCCGCGTGTGAGGAGCGTGAGCCCCACGCGCTCGGCCACCTTGGCCGACGCGACGTTGTGTTCGAGGAGGTACGCCACGACCGGCAATTCGGACCGCGACTGGTGTGCGCTCTCGATGGCGGCCTCGCACATCTCGGTGGCGTATCCCTTACCGTGCACGTCCGGATGAAGACGGTAGCCGAGATTCCAGAACGCATTCCGCCGCAGGGAACAACCTCCGTAGCCGCTGATCGCGTCCCTACCGCGAACACGAATGATCCAGGTGCCCAGTCCATCCCGCCGCCACTGCTCCACCCAGCCCAACAACATTCGTTCGGTCGTGCCGATTTCGGTGTGTCGCAGGCTCGGGAAGTGTGTCCACGACTGCGGATCGCTGCAGATCTCGTACAGCGCATCGAGATCGGCAGCAACCGGCACATGGAGATCGAGTCGTGAGGTTCGAGAGTGCACACGATGGATCGTAGGGGCAGAAAGTCTGGTAGACCGGTGGTACACGATCGAGTGAAGGGTGTGACCGTCATGGCGGAGTGGGTCAAGAAAATCGAAGAGAACGCGAAGGGCCTCATCGCAGAGGCAGAGCAAGAACTGACGGCACTCGAGGGTGTGGACACGGTCGACCTCACCGCCGATGACGACGACGAGTCCGAGACGATCACCAGTGACGATGCGCGCGAGCAGGTCTCGGACTGAACCCTCGATGTCCAGTGAACACCCGCAGCGGTGTTCGGCGGATCAGTCGCTGAAAACGGACCAGCAGATCCTGTTTCTGTTCTTCTGGTCTTCCAGCACCAGTTCGCGCACACTGTCCGGTAGTCGATCCCGCTGCCACTGAAGTTCCTCACGCCGCGCGAATTCCTCTGTGCCTGGAAGCGCGGCAGCACGAACCGCCTTGATGGCGTAGGCAGCCGCTCCCAGGTCGTGTTCGGGTACGTGTGCCACACACGCGGCCTGGCCGGCGGCGTAGGCGGCAAATCGTGCAGCGCCGCTCAGGGGCCTTGCCGCACCCATGCTGTGGCCGCCGAGGGCGCGGGTCGCCATCATCGCGAGTTCACCGCGCATCCACGCCCGAATGCCCTCGATAGCCTCACGCGGCCGCGAATCGGAAGGCTCGGTCCCCTCGAACAAGCCGAGCACATGTTCGGCACACTCGGCCGACCAGAGCGCGAGGCTTCGATGGTCGTCGTCGGACAGTAGGCCGCCTCGATGCACAGTGATCAGTCGAGTGTCTCTGACGGCCGGGAGAATCATGCGAGCCGCCCCTGTCGACACAGTGGCGCAGCCGGTCGGATCATGCCCCGATAAGAACACGAAAGAGGCCCAAGACGATAGTCTTGGGCCTCTTTCGTAGTGGTAGCGGGGACAGGATTTGAACCTGCGACCTCTGGGTTATGAGCCCAGCGAGCTACCGAGCTGCTCCACCCCGCGATGCATCTACGAAGTTACTCCCGCGCGTACGGCCAATGCAAATCACGTGACATTCGTGCGCCTTCACGCCCACAGATCGCGTGCACTCGAGACAGCATCACTGCGCGGTTATCACGTCGAAGGGGATCAAAAATAGTGCTCCGCGTCTCTTTTGCTGCGTGTTTCGCATCACATAACGGTCGGGTTACGAAGAGGGAACATTAGCGCCACGAGCCCTACTGAGCTGGCAAAAGACACCCATCTGTCCCACCATGTGGTCTGGGACCGTCCCATTTCCGCTCCGTGACGGTACGAGAATCCTCGACTACCTTCACGGACGGCCCTAAACCGCTGGGCCTGCACCACCCCGCCGCTCCCTTCGCTCTGCCCCGCGGGTGTGGTCCCCAAGACGTACGGGGGCAGAGCCGCGACGATACGAAGTGCCTGGTCATTCTCGCCAACACACCGGCGAAACGATTGCAGGCCAGTCGCGCCAGTCGAGCGCGGAGAGGATTCACCCCGAATGACCACACAGAACAATTTCGGCAAGCGTGCACTCGGATTGGCCGCCATCGCAGGTGCCGCCGTAGCAATCCCCCTCGGCCTCTCTGCCGGAACCGCCAGCGCAGCCACCCACAACTGGGACGGCGTCGCACAGTGCGAAAGTGGTGGCAACTGGAGCATCAACACCGGAAACGGCTATTACGGTGGCCTGCAGTTCTCGCAGAGCACCTGGACGGCCAACGGCGGTTCCGGATCACCGGCCAACGCCTCCAAGGCCGAGCAGATTCGCGTAGCGGAGAACACCTTGCAGAGCCAGGGACCGGGCGCATGGCCCGTATGCGGTCAGCAGCTGACCACCGGTGCCTCGACACCCGAGCCCGAGGCCGCACCCGCGCCGAAGGCAGCACCGGCTCCGGCACCCGCACCGGCCGTCGCACCGGAGGCTGCAGCCGCTACACAGGCTGCACAGGGCGCGTTCGACGCAGCATCCAAGCTCGCCGACCAGTACGGCCTGAGCACGCAGTTCCAGCACCTCGTCGCTGCGAACGCTCCGGTGCTCGCGCCCCTCGGACGCTGATCACCCGGCAGTTCTCACGAACTGCCTCTGCACCACGCATGTGTGCGACGCACGCGAGCAGGTGACGAACAACGAAGGAGCCGCCTCACCATTCGGTGAGGCGGCTCCTTCGCTCATGTCAGCAGGCCGTGGCCGTACCGATCAACTACCTGCCCGGTTGTAGGTGTCGACGGCGGTCTGGAGGTTCTCCAGCGCTGTGCCGAGCTCCGCGAGATTTCCGCTCTGCTGCGCAGAGCGCACAGCCGACAGTGCGGAATTCAACCCGGTGACGGCCGCGTCCCGGGTCGTCGAAGAACCGGTGGCCGGTGCCGGAGTTGCCGAAGGCGTGCCACCGTCGGACGGCGTCGTCTCCGGCACAGCACCCGGCTGGGTGGTGCCGTCGGTCTCACCGGGTGCGGTGACGGTCCGTCCGGCACCCGCTCCGAACACCTGCTCGATGGCTTCGGGCAGGGTCGCGGCATAGCCGACTCGACCCTCGTACGAGACCAGCACTCGAATCAACTGCGGATACGCCGATGCCTCGTTGGTACGCGAGGCGTACACGGGCTCCACGTAGATCAACCCACCGTTGCCGACCGGCAGGGTCAGCAGGTTGCCGAACTCGACGGTGTTCTCACGGCGCACGATGCCCAGGCTCTCGGACACGTCCGTCGTTGTCGTCATCTGGTTCTGCACCTGATTCGGACCCTGAGTGGATGTATCCGTCGGCAATCTCAGCACGGTGATCTTGCCGTAATTCTCCGGATCGGAATCTGCACTGACGTACGCGCCGAGAACTTCACGCCGGTAGCCGACCAACGCGCTGGTCAGCTGGAACGACGCCTGGTTCTCCTCGTTGGAGACATCGGACGCGACCACGTAGTACGGCGGCTGCTTGGCCGAGGTGTTCTCCGCCGTCGGGTCGGTCGGAACCTCCCAGAAGGCGTTGTTGGTGAAGAACTCTCGCGGATCGTTCACGTGGTACTTGGTGAGCAGCTCACGCTGGACCTTGAACAGGTCCTCCGGGTATCGGAAGTGGTCCCGCAATTCGGGAGACACCTGATCCTTCGGGATGACGGTTCCGGGGAACACGCCTTCCCATGCCTTGAGCACCGGATCGTTCTCGTCCTGCTCGTAGAGCTTGACGGTGCCGTCGTAGGCATCGACAGTCGCTTTGACCGAGTTTCGGATGTACGACACTTCCTGGCTCGGCAGCGCACGCGTCGTGGTCGACTCGATGCTGTCGGCAGTGGCGTCTTCGAGCGACATCCGCTGGGCATACGGGAAGTTGTCCAACGTGGTGTATCCGTCGATGATCCAGACGAGCTTGCCCTCGACTATCGCCGGGTAGGTCGATCCGTCGGTGGTCAACCAGGGTGCAACCTTTTGGACCCTGTCACGGGGATCACGGTTGAACAGAATCTTCGACTCGTCACCGATCACACTCGAGAAGAGGATGTTGCGCTCGGCGTACTTGCTGGCGAACACCAGACGGTTGAAGAAATTACCGATGTCGACCCCGGCCGCACCGTCGTAGGTGTAGCTCTTGCTGTCGGTGTCGTACTCGCGAGGCTCGCCGGTGGAGCCGACGATCGAGTAGTCGGCATCGGAATTGGCGATGACCGGTCCGAAGTAGATGCGCGGCTGATCGAGGTCGCCGGGGCCGTCCTTGCGAATCGAGCCCTCGGCATCGTTCTCGATCCAGTTCACCTGATAGTTGGGGTAACCGCCCCGTCCGCCGCTGGATTCGTCGGCGACGGCTTCGTCGACGGAGTTGGCGGGTGCTGCCACGAAGCCGTTTCCGTGAGTGAACACCGTGTGCCGGTTGATCCAGTCGCGCTGGTTCGCGTCGAGCGTCTGCGGTGAGATCTCGCGCGCGGCAACGACGTAATCGCGTAGGTTGCCGTCTGCATCCGGGTACCGGTCCACGGCCAGCGTGTCGGGGAACCCGTAGAAGTTCCGGATCTGACGCTGCTGGGTGAAGGTGGGTGCCAGGATGTTCGGGTCGAGCAGACGGATGTTGGACATCGTCGCCGACTCCGACGCCACCTCGCCGGGGCTCAACGCTGCTTCGCCGGAGTAGTTCCGATAGGTGACCACGTCATCGGTCAACCCGTACGCGGCTCGGGTGGCCGCGATGTTGCGCTCGATGTACGTGCTCTCCTTGTCGGCCGCGTTCGGACGCACCGAGAACTGCTCCATCACCAACGGCCAGACTGCACCGATCAGAATGGACGAGAGCACCAGCAATGCCGTTGCCAACGCCGGAATTCTGAGGTCGCGCAGGAAAATTGCGGAGAAGAACGCGATCGCACAGATCACTGCAATGGCCAGGAGAATGAGTTTCGCCGGCAACACGGCATTGATGTCGGTGAATCCGGCTCCGGTGAATGTCGGCTCCTTGCGACCGCTGGACAACAACGTGTACCGGTCGAACCAGTAGGCCACGGCCTTGAGCAGAACGAAGCTGCCCGCGATGACGGCCAATTGAATTCGCGCCGAGCGGGTGAGTGCTCCCTCGCGTCCGGCGAGCCGGATCCCGCCGAATACGTACTGCGTCACCAGGTTCGCGAAGAAGGCAACCAAGATGGCAACGAAGAGCCAGTTGAGAATGAATCGGTAGAACGGTAGGTCGAACGAATAGAACCCGACGTCCAGGCCGAACTGCGGGTCGGTCTGGCCGAAGTCTCCGCCGTGCAGGAACAGCTGCACCGTCACCCAGTTGGTCTGGGCGATCATGCCGGACAGGAATCCGAACACCACCGGAATTCCGATGCCGAACAGGCGCAAACGGCTCATCACCGTGGTGCGGTACCGCGCGATCGGATCATTGGGACCGGCCACCGGAACGAACACCGGACGGTTGCGATACGCCAACAGCAAGGCGGCGAAAACGATGAGGCCGACGACCAGAGCGACGACGAGGAAGATCACCAACCGCGTCAACAGAGTGGTGGTGTAGACGCCACGGAAGTCGACTTCGCCGAACCACAGCCAATTGGTGTACATGTCGATCAGACGGGGACCGATCAGTAGCAGACCTGCTGCTACCAAGGCCAATACGAGCAAGATCCGGCTTCGCCGCGACAACGACGGCATACCGGTGGGGGGCCTCATGCCCACGAGCCACACTCCAACTTCGGGCGACGCCGACGGCGCCGCAGATGACTAAGGCGGTGCACATTCCGTGCACCGCATGTCCGTTTCGCCCTACTGTACGTACGTTGATCCTACGGCTGCGACGCCCGTACTGCGGCCACTGTGGACCGCAGGTCAGGACGGTCGGCATCTGTAGAACCATCCGGATGCGAGGATAGTGCCGTGAGCAAAGACAGCGACGGACTGCCCGGCCGAGACGATTTCGGTGACGAGTTCGACCCCGAGTCGGGTGGACAGGATGTGGCCCAGGCTTTGGCCCGGTGCGCGCGCGAAGTGGCGGACTTCGTCGATGCAGGCGGATGGCACCAGGCCCCCCAGATGTTCGCCTTGGTGCCCACTGCGACTCTCGCAGCAGCAGAACCCGGTCTGCTCGACGATTTGTCCGACGGCGCTGCACTGACTCCGATTCAGCAGCACTCGCTCCCCGAGGACATCACCGGCGGCTCCCCGGCCCTGGACGAATTCCTCGCCACCACGACGTGGCCCGAGGGTGTCGTCGGATGCGCTCTGGTGGAAGAGATCGTCGTACTTCCCCCGGCCGCCGAATCGACCCTCGACGACGCCTTGGTGCCGTTGCTCGCCGATCCGGACGCAGCAGACCGAGCGGCGCGCTCGGCCGCCGAGAACCATCCCGAGAAGCGGGATGCACGGTTGATCGTCGCGGTCCTCGAGGACGGCCCATCTCTGACGCTGCTGCAGTTGCATCCGGACGAGGACGCAGACCCCTTCGCGCCGATCGACCTCCGCGTCGCAGAGAATCTGGCACCCAACGTCGTACATGGGCTCTACGCCACCTTCGACACCGTCGAAGACGACTAGCCGGGTCGTCGACGCCAGAACTCGAAACAGGTCAGGTGCAGGACGGCGCGTCGGCACCGGAGCCGATCGCCTGCAGCGCCTCGACAGCGCCGTCCAGTGATTCGACGCGTACCAGGCGGAGTCCGTCGGGGACGTTCTGTATTGCCTCACCGCAGTTCGCGTCCGGAACCAAGAACGTGGTGGCCCCCGCTTCACGGGCAGCGATCAGCTTGTACGGAATGCCGCCGATCGGGCCGACCGTTCCGTCGGCATCGATGGTTCCGGTGCCTGCTACGAACTCTCCGTTGCTCAATTCACCGGGACTGAGCTTGTCCACCACGGCGAGGCTGAACATCAGTCCGGCCGAAGGTCCGCCGACGTCGGCGAGGTTGAACTTCACCTCGAACGGGACGCCGGGCTGCTCTTCGGGAGTGACGCCGAGATAGCCCTTGGACGCGTCGTCGGGCCGCGCTCCCAACACCACCGCATTCGTCTGCGTCGTACCTTCTCGCACGTACTCGATGTCCAGCGAATCGCCCGGCGCTCGGGCGCTGACAGCCTCACGCACTGCCGACGCGGTGGCTACCGGGCTGCCGCCGACCGAGACGAGCGTGTCCCCCACGTTCAGCACCCCGGCGGCGGGTCCGTCCTCGGCCACACTCGCCACAGCCAGCGACACAGGCAGATCCAGGTGGTGCAGGGCGGCAAGTTCAGCGCTGGACTCGGACTCCTCGAAATCCGCTTGGTTGCCCTCCTGCACTTCTTCCTTCGACTTGTCCGGCGGATATACCTCTTCGCGCGGAACGAGGCCCTGACGGCCGCTCGCCCAGAAACCGATGGCCTCGAACAGATTGAGCTGGTCACGCACGGCCACGGTCGTCATGTTCAGATGCCCTGCCGTCGGGTCGACGTCGGTTCCGTCGATCTGCACCACTGGCACCCCGTCGACATCGCCGAGGGTGTTGTATGTGGGGCCGGGGCCGAGGGCGGCGAACGGAACGGTGACGACCGATCCGGTGACGCCCAGCACCAGCACCGGTACCAGCGCAGCGACAAGAGTGGCGATCCTTCGGTTCACTCGGTAGACACTAGATCCGAACGCGCGGTGCCGTGGATACCGCCCCTGCCGTAGTCCGTTGCGCGTAGTGCCGAGCCTGTTCTGTTCGCCGTCAGCGTGACGATCTTCTGCGCTCCGCGTGCACATGGCTTGTACCGTTGAGACATGAGCAATTTTGGTTTCGGTGCCTCCGACGACGACCCGGACAAGAAGAAGGACCCGGACGGTTCGGGCAATCCTGCCGGTTTCGGCTTCGGTGCCGAGGGCTTCGACCCCGCACAGCTGGGCCAAATGCTCACCCAGTTCGGACAGATGCTCAGCGGCATGGGCGCTGCCGGTGGGGCCGGTTCCGGACCGGTGAACTACGACTTGGCCAAGCAGCTGGCTCGTCAGCAGATGGGTGATTTCAGCCCGGTATCGGCAGGCGAGCGTGAGGCGATCACCGATGCCGCACACCTGGCCGAGCTGTGGTTGGACGGGGCGACGACGCTGCCGGCCGGTGCTACGAAGACCGTTGCGTGGACGCCGGTCGACTGGCTCGACAACACGATCGAGACCTGGAAGCGACTGTGCGATCCCGTAGCCGAGCAGATTTCGGGCATGTGGACATCCGGCCTTCCCGCCGAGGCTCAGCAGATGGCCGGTCCGATGATGGGCATGCTGACGCAGATGGGCGGAATGGCCTTCGGTTCGCAGCTCGGCCAAGCACTCGGTCAGCTCTCCAAGGAAGTACTCACCTCCACCGACATCGGCCTACCGCTCGGACCGTCGGGCACGGCGGCGTTGTTGCCGTCGGCAATCGCGTCGTTCAGTGAGGGTCTCGAGCAACCCGAGCGTGAGGTTCTGGTGTTCCTCGCCGCGAGGGAGGCCGCACACCAGCGGCTCTACAGCCATATTCCGTGGTTGCGGCAACGGGTACTGGCCACAGTCGAGGAGTATGCGCGCGGGATCCGGATGGACTTCTCGGCTATCGAGGAGGCAGCAGCGGGCCTCGACCCGTCCGCGCTGACCGATCCGTCGAAAATCGAAGCAATTCTGCAGCAGGGTGCCTTCGAGCCGCAGACGACGCCGGGGCAGAAGCATGCACTCGAACGTCTGGAGACGTTGCTGGCCCTGGTCGAAGGTTGGGTCGAGACCGTGGTCGCGGCTGCGCTGGGCGACCGGCTGCCCGGAGCCGTGGCACTCGGCGAGACCATCCGCCGACGTCGGGCGTCCGGTGGCCCGGCGGAGCAGACCTTTGCCACGTTGGTCGGCCTCGAACTCCGCCCCCGCAAGGTCCGCGAGGCGGCAGACCTATGGCGCCAACTCCTCGCCGCAGCCGACATCGAGGGACGAGACGGCGTGTGGGCTCATCCCGACCTGCTGCCCGACTCGTCGGACCTGGACAATCCTGCGGCGTTCATCGACCGCGTAGTCGGTGGTGGAACGTCGAACTTCGATGACCCCATTGCACAGCTGGAGGCGATGGAGGCCAAAGAACGCGCGGAAGCCGAACAGGCCGCGGGCAAGGACGACGAGAGCACCGACGGTGATCCCGAAAAGGGTTCATCCACAAGCTGACGCACTGGTTTTCGCACGAGTTCCACTTCTCCGTCGAACGCCTGCTCGGAGGCACAGCCACCCTGTGGATAACGTGCCTCGGGCGGGTGTGAACGGGAGTGTTCGCTGTCAGAGTGTGTTCCATGATCACACCGACCGTTCGACTCGATCCTGCGGTGGCAATCCTGCCTCGACGGGACGGCACCGTTCAACTGGGCTGGAGCCCCGAGACCAGCGTCGTCGTCACTCCGCCTCCCGGTGCCGAGCCGGGTTCGATACTCGAACTGCTCCGGCTCCTCGCCGCAGGCCGATCGAGACCTCATATCGTCTGTCATGCAATGACATTGGGGCTCTCCGCCAATCGAACGTCGGCGATGCTCGGCGAGTTGGAAGAGTCCGGGTTGCTGATGCACGGCACCAGCGGGTTCGCCGCGTCGCCGCACGCTACGCCGGACCGGCCGGGGACGGTGCGGACCGTCCACCTGGTGGGGCGAGGTCCGCTATCGGACGCGTTGGCCTCGGGCCTGAGCCGGACCAGCGCCGCGGTGAGCCGATCGAGCCTGACGCCCACGCGTTACCCACAGTCGACGGTGAATTCGTGGACCTACGACATCGTCGTACTCGCTGACGATCTGGTCGCCGAGCCTCGATTGGTGACCGATCTGGTGCGTATGTGCATCCCACATCTTCAGGTGCGGCTACGGGACGGGAAGGGTGTGGTCGGCCCCTTCGTGCTGCCCGGCCGAACGAGTTGCCTACGCTGCGCGGATCTGACTCGCTGCGACCTCGATCCGGAGTGGCCGCATCTGTCGGCTCAGCTGCTCGGCACTGTCGGCCAGGCCAGCAGCGCGACGGTGCTGGCCACGGCGGCGTTTGCATTCGCCCAGCTCGAACCTCTCATCGGCCGTTCCGACGGATCGATGCCCGAAACCGCCGACTGCACGATGGAGCTGGATCTCGCAGCACGCGCAACCACGGTGCACAAAAGACTGTGGTCCAAGCATCCGCACTGTGATTGCTGGCATTGAACCGACGCGGTCACCTCGGCCGATACGGGTCGGAACAGGACGGTCCGAGCAATTGTCGGAAGGTTCAGCCATGATGGAGCTGTGTCTGACATACCGCGCCGTGGATCGACTCGTACTGCAAAACTGGCCAGCATTCCACTGGGAATGGCGGGGCGTGCTGCTGTGGGCTTCGGCAAGAAGCTTGCCGGCGGAAATCGCGACGAGATCGATGCGGACATGGCCGCGAAAGCCGCAGAACAGCTCTTCTCCGTTCTCGGGGAGCTCAAGGGCGGTGCCATGAAGCTGGGGCAGATGCTCTCGGTGATGGAGGCCGCCGTTCCGGAGGAGTATTCCGAGCCGTACCGGGAAGCGCTGACCAAACTCCAGGCCCAGGGTCCGCCCATGCCGGCAAAGACGGTCCACAGAGTGTTGGATCAACAACTCGGAACGGCGTGGCGATCGCGCTTTCTCGATTTCGACGACACTGCGATTGCCTCGGCGAGCATCGGCCAGGTGCACCGGGCCACGTGGTCGGACGGACGGGACGTCGCAGTAAAAATTCAGTACCCGGGTGCGGACGATGCATTGCGCTCCGACCTCAAGACTCTGTCGCGTTTCGCGAACCTGTTCAGCACCGTGCTCGCGGGCACCGACGTCAAGCCGGTGCTCGAGGAGCTCACTGCCCGCACCGAGGACGAGCTCGACTACCGTATCGAGGCCACGAATCAGCGGGTCTTCAGTAAGGAGTTCGCGGGAGATCCACAATTCGCAATTCCCAAAATCGTTGCCAGTGCACCCAAAGTCGTTGTCAGCGAATGGATGACGGGTAGACCGTTGGCGGACGTCATTGCCAGCGGTACGGCCGAGGAACGTAACCGGGCGGGCGAGCTCCTGGCCCTGTTCGCATTCGCGTCACCCGCTCGGGCGAAGTTGTTGCACGCCGACCCGCATCCGGGAAACTTCATGATGCTCGAAGACGGGCGCATGGGTGTCATCGATTTCGGTGCGTGCGCTCCGATGCCCGACGGTCTTCCACCCGCTCTCGGCCGGATGGTCTCGCTCGCGCGCGACGAGAAATTCGACGAACTCGTGGTGTTGTTCACCGAGAGCGGCTTCGTGGTGCCGGGCCGAACGGTGACAGAGAAAGAAATCGCGGACTACCTGCGTCCCTTCACCGACCCGATCCACACCGAATCGTTCCACTTCACCCGCGCGTGGCTGCAGAAGGCTGCGGGTACTGCCGCAGATTTCAACAGTGCTCAGTTTCGCACTGTTCGAGCATTGAACATGCCCGCCGAATACGTGATGATCTTCCGCGTTCTCGGTGGACTGGTGGGAATCTGCGCCCAGCTCGACGCCTACGCGCCGTACATGGCAATCCTCACCGAGTGGATGCCCGGCTTCACCGACTGAACGATTCGGTGAAGCCGGGTATCCGTTCCGGAGATCATGCTGCGTTCTTACGTGGTCGTCCGCGAGGACGCTTCCGGGCGATGACCACTCCCTGATCGAGGATCTCCCCGCCCCACACGCCCCAGGGCTCGGCACGGTCCAATGCCGCATCCAGGCAGGTACGCCGGATGGGGCACTGAGCGCACAGCGCCTTCGCCTGCTCGAGTTCGGCGGGGGTGTCGGCGAACCACATGTCGGGGTTGGCCGCTCGGCAGGGTACCGACAGCTGCAGCTCGGCCAATTCGGTCGAGCTCATTTCGGTCGAACCCTGTGCAGCGTAGGCACTTTCGGACTCTGGTCGGCATGTCGTCCGGATCGTGGCGGTTGACACGTCGGTCTCCTCTACTTTTCGTGCGGCGTCGTTATCGGTTCGAGGGGTGATGCGAACCTGTCGGCCTCACGCTCGGATAGAGGAACTACCTGAACGAGAAAGGCCACGGTCCGCGAGTGCGGGTCCGTGGCCTGGTGGGGCTTGTCGAAGCGTCTACCGACAGTGAAGTCGGTGTCTGCTGTCGAGCACGGACGCACGTGGTGCGCGGTGACGTCGGGTTGCCTGAGCAACGGCTTTCGCTCCCGGTGCCAGGGCGACCTGGGCGGAATTCGACCCCGAGGCCGCATATGCGGACTCGTGGATGGGGCCGAAAGCGGAGGAACGAATCCACGTCTGCGCAACAGAGCCTGCGGCGGCGGCATGAGTGCCGAGGGGGGCAACTCCGAATGGTGCCGTGCCGAGGACAGGGCTGAACGCGACGGTTGCGTCGGCAACGGCGGCGTGGAATGTGTTGATCATTTTTTCAGCTCCTGTTCTGGTCTCGTAGGCGGAATGGACAGTGCGCGATCTCCCGCCGCACGTGAAACAGACTAAGCCCCCCGCCGATATCTGCACAAGTTATTTTCTACCTGCGGTTTCACGGAGATTTTCATACCTCCGCTTCACGTGTCCGAGGCCCGCACCACGGTGAGGACTTCTTCGCCGAACCGCTCCAGTTTCTTGGCCCCGATTCCCGGAATCGCGACCAGCCCACGCTCGTCCTGCGGTTGCTGCTCCGCGATGGCCGTCAGCGTGTTGTCGCTGAACACCACGTACGCGGGCACCTTCAGTTCGCGGGACTTGTCCAATCGCCACGACTTCAGCGCATCGAGCAGTGCGATATCGACGTTCGACGGACAGCTTTCACATCGACCGAGCATGGTCGCGGACGTCCCGATCAACGGCTTTCCACACAACCGGCACTTGGGTCCGGATTTCTTGGCAGCGGGTGCGGCGATACGCGAGGCGGGCGAATCCTCGGGCACGAGACCGATGAGAAACCTGGATCGCCGGCGAGACTTGCGCCCACCCTCGTTGCGGGCGAGCGCCCAGGACAGATGCAGGTGCACTCGGGCGCGCGTGACACCGACGTAGAGCAGTCTGCGTTCCTCCTCGATCGCGGCCTCGTTGTTGGCGCTCGGGTCGTTGCCGATCGCGTGCGAGATCGGCAGAGTTCCGTCGGCGAGACCGACGATGAACACCGCGTCCCACTCCAGCCCCTTCGCTGCGTGCAAGGAGGCCAGAGTCACACCCTGCACCGTCGGAGGATGCCGCGCCTCGGCACGCGCAGCGAGCTCCCCCAGCAACTTCTCGAGGGTCAGGTCCGGCTCGTGAACGAGAAGTTCCTCGGTGAGTTGCACCAGACCGCCCAACGACGCCCATTTCTCGCGGGCCTGCGCACCGGTCGGCTCGGTCGCCGTCAGGCCCAGCGGTGCGAGCACGGCCCGCACCAGAGCCGTCAGGCCATCGCCGGACTGCGCGCCGTCGGGTAGATCGTCACGACCGGCCGCCTGCCGCAGCGCATTGACTCCCTGCCGCACCTCCGGTCTGGTGAAGAACCCCTCCCCGCCGCGCACCTGATACGGAATCTTCATTTCGGTCAACGCCTGCTCGTGCGCCTCCGACTGAGCGTTGATGCGGTACAGAATCGCGATCTCGGCCGGCTCGACCCCCTTGGAGATCAACCTCTTGACCGCCCGTGCCACACCATCGGCCTCCGCCGGCTCGTCGTCGTACTCGAAGAACTCCGGCTCGGGCCCTGGCTCCCGCTGCCCGATCAATTGCAGCCGGGTGCCGGCAATACGTCCACGAGCGGCTCCGATGACACGATTCGCCAGCGACACCACCTCCGGCGTCGACCGGTAGTCACGTTCGAGCCGAACCACGGTCGCCTCGGGGTACTTGCGAGAGAAGTCGAGCAGATATCGAGGGGACGCGCCGGTGAACGAATAGATCGTCTGGTTCGCGTCGCCGACGACGGTGAGATCGTCGCGATCGCCCACCCAGGCGTCGAGCACTCGTTGTTGCAGGGGTGTCACGTCCTGGTATTCGTCGACGACGAAGCAGCGGTAGCGCTCGCGGAACTCGTCGGCCACCGACGAGTGCTCTTCCAGAGCTGCGGCAGTGTGCAGGAGGAGGTCGTCGAAATCGAGCAACATGCCGTCACCGCCACGAGACTTGAGCTCCTCGTACCCGGCGTACACGGCAGCGACCTTGGCGGCATCCATCGGAACGTCGCGGCGATTGCTCGCCGCGATACGCGGGTAGTCCTCGGGTGCGATCAACGATCCCTTGGCCCACTCGATCTCACCTGCGAGATCGCGGATCGCGTCGGTCGAGGTCGACACTCCGGCGCGATTCGCCGCCTGCGAAACAACTGTGAACTTGCGATCGAGTAGCTGCCAGCCGGTGTCTCCGACGACCTGCGGCCAGAAGTACTTGAGTTGCCGCATCGCCGCGGCGTGGAACGTACGGGCCTGCACGGGAGGTCCGTCTCCCCCGACCCCGAGCTCGCGCAGGCGGCCGCGCATCTCGCCGGCCGCGCGAGCGGTGAACGTCACCGCCAGTACCTGCCCCGAGGACACATGCCCCGCCGAGACGAGGTGCGCGATGCGTCGAGTGATCGTGCGGGTCTTGCCCGTGCCGGCACCGGCGAGAACGCACACCGGGCCGCGAGGAGCCAGTACCGCCGCGGATTGCTCCGGATCCAGTCCGGTGGTCATCGCGTCGTCAGCCATGTGGACCATTGTGTCAGTGCGCACCGACAGTTCCGCCCGGGCCTGAACCTGCCGGAACAATGGCGTCGGTGCTCCTGTTGACTCTTGTCGTGACCACTACCGAGAACACTCCGCAGAACCCAGCCGCCCTCACCGTCTACTCCACGACGTGGTGCGGTTACTGCCGCCGACTCAAGACCCAGCTCGACGAGGCGGGAATTACATACGCCGAGATCGACATCGAGCAGAACCCGGAAGCCGCCGACTTCGTCGGAAGCGTCAACAACGGCAACCACGTGGTGCCGACCGTCCTCTTCGCCGACGGCTCGACTGCAACCAATCCCGGTCTCGCCGAAGTCAAGCGCGCGCTGTCGCTCTGATCGCGCGTCAGACCGTGGCCGCCCACGCTTCGAGCATTCCGCGCGCGATCGAGATGGATCCGGGAAGCAGCAATCGGGAGGTCGACTCAGATCCCCAATCGCCCAGTTCCAGCGCCGCGACAACCTCGGCTCGATCGAACCAGTGGGCTTCGGCAATCTCGCCATCCTGGAAAAGCAACGGCTGCTCCGGGTCGGCGACAGCCGAGAACCCGATCATCACCGAACGCGGGAACGGCCACGGCTGGCTGCCCAGGTAGTCGATGTCGGAGACGTCGAGGCCGACCTCTTCCTTGATCTCCCGTGCCACACAGGTTTCCAGGGATTCGCCGGCCTCGACGAAACCCGCCAGAACCGAAAATCGCCGCTCGGGCCAGGCCGGTGCGCGTGCCAGCAGCACTCTGTCGCGGCCGTCGTGGACCAGGCAGATGACTGCGGGATCGGTACGGGGAAATTCCTCGTGGCGGGTGGACGTACTGGTGCGAGACCACCCCGCGTTCGACGGAACCGACGGCGCGCCGTCGAGCGAGCTGAACTGTGCGCTCGCATGCCAATTGAGGATCGCCAACGCGCCGGTCACCATCGACAGTGCAGTGCTGTCCAGGCGATCACCGTCGGTGCGTAGGTCGCCGAGCGTGCCCTCCACGATCTCCACCCGCCTGGTCCACAGGTGCCGGTCCCCATGGATTCCGAGAAAGACCGCGTCAGCCGTCGGTTCCGGTGCAACATCGACGGCGGGAGTGAGGATCAGACCGTCCTCGTCGACGCCGAATCTGCCTCTGCCGTCGACGTTCAGCAGTCGGCCGGTCGACCAGCCTGCTGCGAGTACGGCAGTGTCTCGGCGTAATTCCTCGGCCCTGTTCAGCGGTGACCGGGAGAGGCGAGGTGGGTCTGAGAGGTGGAATTTCGGCACGCTCGGAACCCTACTCGGACTTCGTTACTCACCCACACGACGGATGTACAGCAGGCGATCGGACGCCTCGACGGCATCGACTTCCGGAGTGCCGACCCGGAAAAGTTTGCCGCCCCGCACGACTCCGAGCACGATGTCGGTGAGATGCCGCGGAGAGCCTCCCACCTCGTCGCGTTCGACTTCGCGCTCAGCAATCGCGAAGCCTGCCTCGGGCGTCAACAAGTCCTCGATCATCTCCACCACGGACGGTGTGGACGTGGCGATGCCGAGCAACCGGCCCGCGGTCTCCGAGGAAACGACCACCGAATCAGCACCGGACTGACGCAGCAGATGGGTGTTCTCCGCTTCTCTGATGGCTGCGACGATCTTGGCCTTGGGAGCGATCTCGCGAGCGGTCAGAGTCACCAGCACCGCGGTGTCGTCTCGATTGGTCGCCACGATGATGGCCGATGCATGCTGGGCTCCGGTGAGTCGGAGCACGTCGGACTTGGTCGCCGAGCCGTGGACGGTGACCAGGCCCAGGGCCGACGCGGCATCGAGCACCGTCTGATCGGTGTCGACCACGACGATATCGGACGCCGGTACACCGTCTCCGAGCATCGCGTCGACTGCGGTTCGGCCCTTGGTGCCGAAACCGATGACCACGGTGTGATTGCGCACGCTGCGTCTCCATCGCTGAATTTTGAATGCTTGTCTCGACCGCTCGGTGAGAACCGACAGCGTCGTTCCGACCAGCAAAATGAGGAACAGGACCCGAAGTGGTGTGATGACGAGAATATTGACCAGCCGCGCCGACGGGCTCATCGGCGCGATGTCACCGTATCCCGTCGTCGACAGCGATACCGTCGCATAGTAGAACGCGTCCAGGAAGGACAGTTCGCCGTTCTGGTTGTCGCTGTAACCGTCGCGGTCGAGGTACACGACGAACGCTGCGAGAAACAGGATGCTGAGCGCCATCAGTACCCGTTTGTAGATCGCGCTCCACGGACTCGATTCGAGCTCCGGGACTCGAAGCACTCCGACGAGCGCGAAGTCGGGCTTGTCGGTCAACGCGCCACTGTCGCTCAGGCGCGCGCGCAACCTACCTGCCACGTCGCCCGCCGAAGTGTGCGCAGAAGTCGAGATCATTCACGGCACGCAGCGTAACCCCATGCAACGAATCTGTGCCGACGACTCGGGATGTGGCACGGTAAGTGCATGACACAGCGACCAAGTCAGGCAGCCGCACTGCGCCTCGCCGGACTGCTCACCGGAGCCGGCATCCTCCACTTCGTCACCCCGACGTTCTTCGACGCGCAGGTTCCGACGGCACTGCCGGGTTCGGCTCGCACGTACACCCAGGTATCGGGGGTCGCCGAGCTCGCGGTGGCCGCGACACTGGCTGCTCCTGCGACGCGCCGTCTGGGCGGCGCACTGGCGGCCGCTCTGTTCGTCACGGTCTTCCCCGCCAACATCAACCTCGCATGGAAGTACGTGCAGAGCTCCAAGACTTCACCGGCGCTCAAAGCAGCCATGATCGCCCGTCTGCCGCTGCAGATCCCGCTGATCACCGAGGCTCTGAAGGCTCGTCGGAACGCGCCGTAGAGTCGATCGACGTCGCCGCGGCCGGGCCCTCGAGAAGTTCGGCCAAAGCTGTTGCGTCCGGAAGGTTCTCGGGCGAGATGGTGTGGCCGCTGCGGACATAGTGGAACGCCGCGCGTACGCGGTCCAGCGAAACCGGTTCGGCCCGCCCGATCGACATCAGCTCGGCCCACGCCAACCGGTAGGCCGCGAGTTGCATCGACACTGCCTGCTGTTCCGACGCCGTCGGCTCTGCACCGGTTTTCCAGTCGACGACGGTCCAGCCGCCGTCGGGGTCCGCGAACACGGCGTCGATTCGACCGCGCAGCACCGTGCCCGCAACGGACGTTTCGAACGGGACCTCCACCTCCACCGGGCTGCGCAACGACCATTCCGAGTCCAGAAACGCCTGCTGCAACGTTTCCAGGTCGACGTCGGCCGACGCACCTGTATCGGCCGAACCCGGTAACTCGTCGAGATCGAGCAACCGGGTTGCACCGAACCGCCGCTCGACCCAGGCGTGAAATGCAGTTCCTCTGCGCGCCAACGGGTTCGGAGGAAACGGCAACGGCCTACGCAGTCGCGATGCCAGGCCATCGGGATCTGCGGCCAGGTCCACCAACTGCGTCACCGACAGGTTGCCTGGTAAGGCCACGTCGACTCCCGCGACGGATCTCGCTGTCCGCTCCGCCAGCAGGGTCTCGACATCGGCTGCCCAGTTCTCCGGGTCGGTCAAGGTTGGGTCGTCAGTGCTCTCACTCGAATTGGGCTGCGCTGCAACACCATCTGCCAGTGCGTGTAGCACCTCCCGCGCACCGCTCTCGACCGCACCACGCCTTGGTCCGAGCGGGTCTCGCGGCCAGGATGCCGTGTGCGGCACAGCCCCGAGTGGGTTCTGCACTCCGTCCTCCGGAGCCGGGGCCCACTGCTCGATCACAGCCGCGGGGTCGTCGGATCCGCTGACCTGCCTGTGCAACTCGTCGAGAAACTCCGACGGCCCACGCGACTTCGTCGACGTGTGGTCCCAGTGGTGCGCAGACACCAACAGCACCCGTTCGGTTCGGGTCAGAGCCACGTAGAACAGTCGCCGGTCCTCCGCGAGCCGGCGCCGGGCCAGCGCATCCTTGTGGCTCTTCACTGCATCCTCGAGGTCCTTGCGGTTGTACAGCTGGTCGAGCTCGAGAACCGGAACACCCTCGGAGCCCTCACCGTCCAGTGCGCGATCACCGCGCAGCGACGGCGGAAGTTCGGCCATGGCTCCGAGCCAGGTCGAGGACGCGTTCGAGGACGGGAACACGCCCTTCGCTACGTGCGGCACGGCCACGACCTCCCATTCGAGGCCCTTCGCGGAGTGGACAGTGAGCACCTGAACTCGATGTGGGGCGACGTCGACCTCGCCGGGAGCGAGACCGTCCTCGACCGTCTCCGCGGCAGCGAGGAACGACAGAAACCCGGTCACCGTGGCGGTGGGATTGTCTCCGTAATCGGCCACCACGTGGGCAAATGCATCCAAGTGTTCGCGGCCGACTGCCCCGTCGGTACCGATCGGTGTCCGGGCTTGCGCTTCGACGCCGATGTTCATGATCCGCTCGATGTCGCCGACCAATTCCGTCAGCGGTTGCCCGATTCGGTCGCGCAGCAGGTGCAGTTCACCCGCGAGGGCGACGATCCGCCGGTAGCCGACCTCCGAGTACCGCTCGGCCGGACCTGGATCGGCTATGGCGTCTGCCAGGCCCGCCTGCTCGGACTGCTCGCCCGGCAGTGCGCTGCCGAGTGCGGCGTCCAACGTCTCGGGGTCGTCGACCCGACCCGCGGTGCCGAACCCGCTGCGGATCTCGAGTTCTCGGGCGCGCTGGGAGAGTGCCCGCAGATCCGTCGGCCCGATCTGCCACCGAGAACCGGTGAGGATGCGCATCGCGGAACTGCCGGCAGTCGGGTCGGCGACCAGTCGCAGCATCGCGATGATGTCTGCCACCTCGGGAACGTGCAGCAATCCGCCGAGCCCGACGACCTCCACCGGCAACCCACGACTGCGCAGTACCTCTGCGATCGGTTCGGCATCGGCGTTGCGTCGGACCAGTACTGCAGCGGTGGGCGGTGGCCGATCCTGCTCGAGGGCCGAGCGGTACTCCCCCGCGATCCGGTCGGCAATCCACTCGCGTTCGCCCAGAACCGTATCGGTGACGGCAATTCGGACGTCTCCGGGAACGGCTCCCGGACGCGCCCGCAGAGTCGGTACCGGAACACCGACGCGGCGCAGCGGATCGGTGATCAGATTCGCCAGAGTCAGCGCTTCGGGCGGATTTCTCCAGCTGGTGAGTAGTTCCAGTCGAGGGGCGGGGCCGCCGTCGGCCTGCGGAAAGTCGGTGGCGAACCGTGGCAGGTTCGCTGCCGAGGCACCGCGCCAGCCGTAGATCGATTGCATCGGATCGCCGACGGCCGTCAACGCCAAGGTTGGGTCGCCGCCGGATCCGAACAGTGAGGACAGCAGGACGCGTTGGGCATGCCCGGTGTCCTGGTATTCGTCGAGCAACACGAGCCGAAAACGTTGCCGTTCGGCCATTCCCACCTCGGCATGATCGGCCGCGACCCGCGCCGCCATCGACATCTGCGAGCCGAAATCCAGTGCGCCCTCCCGGCGCAGAGTCTGGCCCAGCCGTTCCACCAACGGCAACAACCCGATTCGTTGATGCTGCGCGTCGAGGATGTTCATCAGCTCTTTGGTCGGGCCACCGCGTTGTCGCGGACCAGGCCCCAGCGTGTGTACCAGTTTCTCCAACTCCACGTGTGCCTGGCGCAGTTCATCGGGATCGACGAGATGCTCGGCCAACTGGCCCGAGAGCGCCAGTACCGCCTCGGTCACCGACGTGGGGTTTCGATCGGTGTCCAGGTCGCCGTCCCAGGTGCTGACGACGCGGTGCGCCAGCTGCCACAGTTCGGTTTCCGAGAGCAGTGTCGCGGACGGTTCGATCGGCAGTAGCAAGCCGTGCTCGGTGAGCAGTCGGCCTGCATACGAGTGATACGTGCCCACTTCGGGCTCGGCACCGAGAATCCGTTCGCGCAGTGCCAGACTGGGATCGAGTGCGCGCACCAGATCGGATCCGGCCAGCCGCGCCAGCCGCGCCCTGATCCGAGACGTCAACTGCTGCGCAGCCTTTCGAGTGAAGGTCAGGCCGAGCACCTGGTCCGGGTCGACGAAACCGTTGGCCACCATCCACACCACACGGGCCGCCATCGTCTCGGTCTTGCCCGCCCCAGCTCCTGCCACCACGAGCATCGGGCCGGGCGCGGCTGCGATCACGGCAGCCTGCTCGTCGGTCGGCGGATGCTTCTGGCCGAGGGCCCGCGCGAGTTCGACCGGTGTCACGCGCGCAGCGCCGGCACGCGCTCGCGTCGATGCCGTCATTGCTCGGTCACCTGCCGTCCGGTCTCGTGCGCTGGGCAACTCGATTTGACCGGGCAGTGTCTGCAGCCATCGTTCACCCGCGCCTCGAATGTCGGCCCCTGTGTGGCCGATGCGGCCTGGTGCACGGTGTCCCGCCACTCCTCGAGTTTCTCCGGTGTCGGAACTTCCTGTACGCGCTGAGTCGCCCCGTCCTTGTTGTGCGGTTTGGCAACGAACACCAGCCGGGCTCCGCCGGGTTCGCCGGCGGGCTCGCCCTCGATCGCGCCGGCTGCAGCAGCAACCTGGTAGGTGGCGAGCTGATGGTGGTTACGTGCGTCCTCCTTCGACATGACGGTCTTCGCCGTCTTGACGTCGATGATCACCGGCCGACCGTCCGGGTCGTGTTCGAGTCGGTCGATGCGTCCACGCAACGCGACCGCCGGCTCGTCGTCCGAGCGGGCCTCGAGTATGCCCTCGACGCGCACCTCGACGCCGGCCTCGGTGAGCTCGCCTCGACTCCCCTGCAGCCAACTCTCGAATGTCTCCAGCATGGCCCCGGTTCGATCCAACTCGTGCCGCGAGTACCACTGCGAACCGAGATCGACTGCATCCCAGGCCGTTTCGAGTGCACGACGAAGTTGGTCCGGTGGTATCCGGCCGGCCACTGCCTGGACGAGAGTGTGCACGAGAGTGCCGGTGACCGCATGGGTGTTGGAGCCATCGTTGCCGCCGTGACGTTCGAGCATCCACCGCAGCGGACAGGTGGTGAGTTGTTCCACCGTCGACGGCGACAGTGGCACCGGACCGTCGCCGAGCTGCCACAACGGAGCGTCGGTGCTGAGCCCTGCCACCCCGAACCACTCGTCCGGATGTGCGCCTCGGACACCAGCATCGGCGAGAGTTGCCAGATGGCGAGCAGCTCGGGCTCGCTTGTCCGGATCATGTTCGGCAACGACTGGATCGCACACGACACTGCGCAGCTCGGCAACCAGCATCGGCAGCGCCAACACCCGATGTGCGGACTCGGGCGCTTCGGGCAGAAGGAGCGGCTCGCCACCGACGTCCACCCCGCGCAGTTCGTCGACGAAGCGCGAACGGACGAGGTCGGCATCTCCGGTACTGGAATCGACAGCAGTGACGAGCAGAGTCGATCGAGCGCGACTGCACGCAACCAGAAACAGCGTGCGCTCCTCGGCGAGCAGCGGTGCCGACTTCGACAGACGCCCGTCGAGTGCTGCTCCGGCGTCGAACTTCCCGGACACGAGGTCGACCAGTGTGTCGGTCCCGAGGAGGCTTCCGCGCGCTCGAAGCCCCGGCCACAGACCTTCCTGAACCCCGGCCACCGCAACGAGCTCCCATTCCCGACCCGCAGCAGAGTGCGCACTGAGCAGGGTGACAGCGTCGGCTCGAACCGTGGCGCGATGAGAATTCAGAGTGGGAATCTCCTGCTGCGCAATGTAATCGAGAAATCCGCCGATCTGTGCCCGCGGCAGCCTGTCGACATAGGCGGCCGCCGCGTCGAACAACGCAACCACTGCATCGAGGTCACGGTCTGCCTGGGCACCGGCCGAGCCACCCCACGCGGACGCTCCCGCCCAGCGACGTTCGAGACCCGATGCCTGCCAGGCTGCCCACAACACGTCCTCGACACCGCGGCCCGTCCGGGCAACCGCCCTGGCCTTTCGGATCACCCCGAGGGCTTTGCGCAGTGGCGCGGACTCCACATCCGACAGTCCGCCGATCCATCCGGTCTTTCCGCGAGAATCCTCGGTGAGGACGCCCCTGAGAAGTTGGGCCGAGTCGCGTTCACCGCCCGATGCGAGCTCGAGTCTTCTCATGCCCCTACGCAGTCGACGGAGACCCACCGGATCGGCTCCGCCGATCGGCCCGGACAGCAATGCCAGTGCATCTTCACCGTCGAAGGTCGGATCGGAGATCGCCCGCAGCACCAGCAGTAGACCCACCGCCCCGTGCTGGCGATGCAGCGGAAGCTCGGAGGTGGGCGTGACCATCGGAACACCTGCTGCGTGCAGCGCCCGGCGCAACGGTGCAACGGTCCTGGGCACCGACCGCACCACGATGGCCATCTCGGACCACGGCATACCGTCGATCAGATGAGCCCGCCGCATGGCGTCGGCGATGATCGCGGCTTCCTTGGCCGGCGAGGACGCGACGTGCACCCGCGCCGCAGGGTTGCCGAATCGGGCAACGGCCACCGGCTCGGGACACCGGTGCCGACCGAGCCCGGGCAAACGCCTCGCCATGATGTCGGTCAGCTCGGCAACCTCCGGCACGGACCGGTGATTGCGCGTCAGCACCACTCGCCGTGGCGAATTCACCTCGACCAGGTCGGCCACGAATGCGGGATCGGCACCACGAAAAGTGAACACGGATTGATCGGGATCCCCCGCGACGACGGTCGATTCGGTATCGGTACCGATCAGTCGAACCAATTGTGCCGCTTGCGGATCGAGGTGCTGGGCATCGTCGACGACGAGGTGACGGATGCGGGCACGTTCACTGCGCAGAAGTTCCGGATCGGTGGCGAACGCCATCAGCGCGGCACCGATGAGCTCGGCGGCATCCAGACCCGGTGCCGTGGCTCCCGCAGCTTCGACGCCCACTGCCCCGCGCAGCAACATGGCTTGTTCGTACCGAGCGGCGAACCGTCCGACCGCAACCCACTCGGGTTTGCTGTGCTTGCGACCGAGTTTTATCAGGTCTTCCGGCCCGATACCGCGTTCGGCGGACCTGAGCATCATGTCCCGCACCGCGGTCACGAACCCCGCGGTGCCGAGCGCCGGACGCAACCTATCCGGCCACTCGGCGGCACCGTCCTCGAGGTCGCCCCGCAGCATCTCGCGCACCACGGCGTCCTGCTCGGCACCGGTCAGCAACCGCGGTGGCGGGTTGCCGTACAGAGACGCCTGGAGTCTGAGCACCGCAAAGGCATAGGAGTGCACTGTACGAACCAACGGTTCACGTGTCGCCCTCAGCGCGTGGTCTCCACTGAAGAGGCCGGAGGTGATCACCTCGCGCACCGCGGTTGCCGCCCGTTTGGACTGCGTGAGCACCAGAACCGACTCCGGATCACCGGTCACGATGCGCGAGACGGCGTAGTCGGCCACGAGCGAGGTCTTACCCGTGCCGGGGCCACCAAGGATCTGCCACGGATTCCAACGCGGAGCACCATGCGCCGCGTCGGCCGCCGAATCCGGTCGTGACGAGAGAAGCTGAGCAGCCGCGCCGGACCACGTGCGGGCGGGCCGAGCCACCTTGGGTGCCCGGACGAGGGTCACCGTCGCGCCGTGTCTGCCGTCCGTGCTCATGAGTACAGATGCAATCACGGACCACCGACAACGCTCGCCTCGGTGCCGAGGCGTCCGCACTGGACCGGCAGAATCCGCGGCGGCACGCCATGCGGCATAGTGGTCGACGTGCCCGAGTTGAATCTGCATACGTTCGGACCCGAAGACGGTCCTGAAATCCTCGCCGTTCACGGTGTGACCGGCCACGGTGCCCGCTGGTGGGATCTCGCCGAGAATCACCTGCCCGAAGCCCGAATTCTGGCTCCGGATCTGATCGGCCACGGCTATTCCCCGGCCACGCCGCCCTGGGACATCGATGCGCAGGTCACGGCTCTGAAGGCCGTGCTGGACGCCCACGCGCGCGGTCCGGTCGTGGTGCTCGGACATTCGTACGGCGGCGCGTTGGCCGTCCATCTCGCGCAGAGGTTCCCGGACGCGGTGCGGGCGCTGGTTCTGCTCGATCCCGCGATCGCGCTGCCGCCGGACGAGCTGCTCGAGGTGGCCGAGGCCACCGCGAAGTCCCCGGACTACACCGACGCCGCTGAGGCGCGATCGGAGAAGATCCACGGGGCGTGGGCGGACGTGCCCACCGAATTGCTCGACCGCGAGGTCGCCGACCATCTGGTTCCCGCCGACGGCGGAAAGGTGGCGTGGCGAATGTCGATTCCGGCGATCGTTGCCACGTGGGGTGAGCTCGCTCGTCCGATCGTCGTGCCCGCCGAGAGCGTCCCGACCATCGTGGTTCGGGCCATGCGCGTCGAACCTCCTTATGTCACCGACGAATTCCTTGCTGCACTGCGGGAACAACTCGGTGAGAACCTGCGTACCGTCGAACTCGACTGCGATCACATGGTCGGCCAGGCCAAGCCGGTCGAGGTGGCCGAGCTGGTGCGATCCGTGCTCTAGATGGCCCCGATCACCGAGGCTCAGGTCGAACGTGTCCGCGCGCTGGTCGCGTCGATTCCCTCAGGATTCGTCGCCACGTACGGGGACATCGCGGCCGCTGCCGACCTGTCGAGTCCGCGCATCGTGGGATGGATCATGCGCACCGACTCCGCCGACCTCCCGTGGCATCGCGTCCTCGGAGTCAGTGGCAGGCCCGCCCGGCACCTCGCCACCCGGCAGCTCGAGACGCTGCGCAGCGAAGGAGTGGCAGTCCACGACGGCCGAGTGCCGCTGAAGTCGATTCGATTCGACTTCGGGGCGCTCCCATCGCCGGTCGAGTCGACCACTAACCTCGGAGGATGAACATCAGAGACGGGCTCGGGCAATTCGATCCCCGCCCCACGGCGAAGTTCGCCCTGTCGAAGGCGAGCACCTTCGTCGCCTCTGCCGGACTCGTCGTCGACGAGGTCTCGGGCACCCGGGTGGCGGGTCACATCGACTTGACGGACGAGCACTTCACCCCGTGGGGAGTCGTACACGGCGGGGTCTACACGACCGCTGTCGAGAGCGCCGCGAGCATCGGTGCAAGTGAAGCGGTGAAGGACCGCGGTGAGTTCGCGGTAGGAGTGCACAACGGCACCGACTTTCTCCGCGCGAGCAAGGGCGGTCGCGTCGACGTTGTCGCAGAACCGTTGCAGCAGGGTCGTGTTCAACAATTGTGGCTGGTGACGATCACTGCCTCCGACAGCGGCAAGACCATTGCACGCGGTCAGGTTCGGCTGCAGAACGTGCCTCTGCCGACATGACAGCGCCCGCACCATGACGCCGGTCTGCGATGCGATCGTCCTCGCCGGCGGTCGCGGATCGAGGATGGCCGATCCCGAGCATCCGATGTCGCCGCAGGAGGTGGACAAGCCGGCCTTGACCGTCGGCGGCCGTCGAATGGTCGACATCGCAGTGGACGCCGTATCGAACTGCCGCCGAACGGTTCTGGTGGGTCCACCACGCGACGGTGTGGCGGACCATGTCGTCCAGACCCGCGAGTCGCCTGCCGGCGGTGGGCCCGTTGCGGCCCTGGCCGCGGGACTCCGCTCCCTCGATGACAGTGCACATTCGGAGCACACTGCAGACCTGGTGGCCGTCGTCGCGGCGGACATTCCACTCCTCGACTCCGCCGCAATAGGGTCCCTGATCGATTCCATCGCGCACTCCTCAGCACGTGCAGTATTCGCTCGCGACAGCGCAGGCCGCACGCAGTTCCTACTGGGGGTGTGGCAGCATTCAACGCTACGAGCCCTTATGGCACAGCTGGATTCGGTAGAAGGTGCACCGATGCGCCGGATCGTTCCGGTCGATCATCAGGTCATCACGCTTCCCGATATCGAGGACTGCGACACCCCTGCCGACCTTCTGGCCGCTCGCCTCGCCGCGCAGCCGTCTCGGACGCTCGAGGTCGCCGACGCATTGGAGCGCATTCGACGCAGTCTCCCTCCCCTTCCGATCCGTCGAATTTCCCTGCCGGACAGTGCCGGAACCGTCCTCGCAGAACCCCTCGTGTCCCAGACCGCACTGCCGGCAGTCGACATCTCCGCGATGGACGGTTACGCCGTCTGCGGCTCCGAGCCGTGGACGCTGCGGCCCGACATCGCCTACGCCGGAAGTGTCGACATCGCCGGACTCACCGCCGGAACAGCGGTGCGCATCGCGACCGGTGCTGCGCTCCCGCCCGGCGCGACGTCGGTGGTGCGCGACGAGCACGTGACCCACGATCCGGACGGGTCGGTGCGTCGACTGTCGACCACAGCGCAGTCCGACGACACCCGTCGGTGCGGCGAGGACTGGCTGCCGGGCACCGAACTCGTCGCCACCGGAACTCCGATCGATGCGGCGGTACGGTCTCTCGCCGCCAGCGCGGAAGTTCCCGACGTGACGGTGCGCGGTCCGGTTCGTGGTCGAATAGTGATCAGCGGCAACGAGATTCGATCAAGCGGGCCACTGGCCCCCGGCGAGACCCGAGACGTTCTCGGATCGGTGTTGCCGGAGTACCTGGCGCACTGCGGCATCGCGGTCGTCGATGTGACACTGCTCGACGACTCGGCCACGGAATTTCGAGACGTCCTGACTCGCACGCAGGACCTGGACGTCGTCATCGTGGTCGGAGCGACCGGTGGCGGTGCCGCCGATCAGCTGCGCACGACACTGGCGACACTCGACGCTGAATCCATCGTCGGCCGGATGCGTGTCAGACCCGGCGGATCCCAGATCACCGCGGCGCTGCCCGACGGTACAGTGGTTCTCGGCTTACCCGGCAACCCCCTGGCGGCCGTCGTTACGGCACTGCTGACGGCGCCCGCGATCGTCGACGCGTTGACCGGCAGAACGGTGCGTCCACCACGAATGGGTCTGTTGTCCAATGCCGCGGACGTTCGATCTGCGGTCCCACGCATCGTCCCTGTCACCGTCGACGGCACGCGTTGGCGGGCAGATACAGAGGTACGCACTGCACATCTCGCTCACCTGGTCGGCCGGGATGCGCTCGCACTGGTCCCGGCCGAGATCAGCGCCGACGAACCGGTGACCATTCTTCCGTTGCCGTACTGAACGATTCACTGTCCAGGGATCGAACGCCCTCGAAGTAGCGGGCCACCACCAGATCGACGATTGCTGGATGGACCCCCAACGGCTCACCGAGGCCGTCTGCACCTGCGTCGGCCAAACGATTGTGAAAGAGCCCGCGCGCCAACAGATACGACGCAACGAAGATTCGAGCGTGTCCCTCCTCCCGCAGAGCCGACACCGCCTCGGACACAGTGGGGACAGCGGTGGCGACGTACCCGATGCGCACCGGGCCTCTCGCGACGTCGGCCAGCATCGCTGATGCTCGAACGTGTTCTGCCAGCGCCCGGGGGTCGGACGACCCTGCGGCGGCGAGCACGATCGAATCGCCTGTGCGCCAACCGGCGTCGCGTAACCGATCGAGCATGACCTCAGCGAGTACGGGGTCCGGCCCAAGAGCACGGGTTACCGCGACCGAGGCATGAGCGCTGTCGGCAATTTCTCGCGGTACGTCGGTGTGGACGTGGTACCCCGACGCCAGGAAGGCGGGAACGACGACCGCCGACTCCGGCGTGTCTCTCAACACCTCGGCCGGGGAAGGTCCGAGTACGTCGACGAATGCCACACGGGTGGTACCGATCCGGGTCGATACCGCGTCGGCCAGTGCGGCGATCATCTCGACACCACGCGGATTTCGGGTGCCGTGCGCGACCAGCACCAGCTTCGGTGTCATCAGTACTTTCCCCCGTCTACGACGGCCACACGCGCGTGCACGGCGGGCTCGTCGGTATCACAGTCCGATTCGGTCTCGACGTGATCGAGTGCGATCCGATACCCACGCTTGACCACGGTCTGGATCGCCTTCGGCGCGCCGAGAGAGGACCGGAGTCTGGTCATCGCTGTTTCGACCGCGTGGGTGTCACCTCCCCCACCGGGCAAGGACGCGAGCAAGGCCTCCCGGGAGACGACGCGGCCGGGATTGCGAGCCAGGGTCTTCATCAGTGCCATTCCGGCCGGCGACACCGTCCGCACTTCACCGTCGACCACCACACATCTGCCGCGGACACTGACCACGTGTCCGCCTGCGTGCAGTCGACCGGTTCGTCTCGGTAGTTCCTCGGCGATGTGCCGCGCCAGTGCTCCCAAACGCGCCCGCGCGGGCTGTGTGGTGGCCACGTTCAGTTGTTCGAGGGGTGCCGCCGTCACCGGCCCGACACAGACCGGAAGTACCCGCGTGCGCAGCGATTGCAGCAGGGGTTCGAGCACCCCGTTCTCGTCGGCGCGCATCAGCATCGACGCCACCGCGGGTGCCGAGGTGAAGCTGACAGCGTCCAGATCGCCGACGACGACGGCTTCGATCATCCGGTCCATCGGGCCCTGGTCGTCGGGGGCCGTCCAGCGATACACCGGTACCGGAACCACTTCGGCTCCAGCACAGCGCAGTACCTCGCAGAAGTCCGGAATCGGCTCCCATTCGGTCGTCGCGCCGTGCAGTTGCACGGCGATACGTTTGCCTTCGACCCCCTCGGCGAGTAGGTGCTCGAGGACCTCCGCGGAGGATTCGGAGGCGGGCGACCATTCCTCGCGGAGATCGGCGGCCCTGATCGCGCCGGTTGCCTTGGGGCCGCGGGCCAGCAACCGAGACGCCCCGAGCGCCGAACCGAGTTCTTCTGCCCGCCCCCATCCGTCTGCGGCCTCGACCCAGCCCCGGAATCCGATCCCCGTGGTGGCGACGGTAATTTCGGGTGGATCCGCAATGATCGCGGCAGTCACGCGTTCCAGCTCGGCATCGTCCGCGAGCGGGATGATGCGGATCGCGGGGGCATGCATCACGGTTGCTCCCCGCCGCTCGAGCAGAGTTGCGAATTCCTCGGCCCGACGCGACGCCGTGATCCCGACGGCGAACCCGGCCAGAGGCGTTCCTGCCCCCGCGATTTCGCTCACGTAGAGCCGCCGCGGACGAGCACGACACCCTCGACGCAGGAGACCTCGAAGGATCCGAGACCGACCTCCACATCGTCGAGGCAGCGCCCGTCGACCAAGGAGAAGACCTGCTTGAGCAACGGCGATGCGACCGTGGGCTCGCCACCGCGGTCGCCCACGAGGCCGCGCGACATCACCGCTGCGCGTCCGAACGGATCGATGTTGCCCACCGCGAACAGTCGTCCGTCGTCGAGCAGAAACAGCGCCGCTTGGGTGCCGCCGCGCAGGAGCACCGCTACCCCGCGCCCCGGAATCAGCGTGTCGTGTGTGCAGGCCGGGGTCCACTCTCGCGAAAGATCGTTCGGTACCGATGTAAGGGAATCGATGACAGTCATGGCGTACCTCCTGGTCAGCTATTTGACGCTGCTCGTGTTTCTAGGCCGTTAAGTCGCGATTACTCACCTGTGCACATGCGCTCAGTTTCGTGACCTGCCGGTTGTCAGGATCACCTCACGCGCCGATACGCGGCATTCCCATCAATACGGGGACCTTGCGGGCTCCGGACTCGTCGAACGCGATGGTGGGATCGGCCTCGCTCGGGGCATTGACGAACGAGACGAATCGACCGAGCTTCTCGTCGTCCTCGAGCACGCCTGCCCACTCGTCCTTGTAGCCGGCGACGTGGCGCTCCATGTCGGCTTCGAGTTCCGCACCGATGCCGAGTCTGTCGTCGCACACGACGGCTTTGAGATGATCGAGTCCCCCGTCGAGCGACTCGAGCCACGGAGCGGTCCGTTGCAGTCGATCTGCGGTGCGGACGTAGAACATCAAGTAGCGGTCGATGAAGCTGACCAAGGTGGCATCGTCGAGGTTGGAGGCGAGCAACTGAGCATGCTTGGGTGACTGCCCGCCGTTTCCGCCGACGTAGAGGTTCCAACCACCCTCGGTCGCGATGATTCCGACGTCCTTGCCGCGGGCCTCGGCGCACTCGCGCGCACAGCCCGAGACACCGAACTTGATCTTGTGCGGGGACCTCAGCCCTCGATATCGGTTCTCGAGGTCGACGGCCATCCCCACCGAGTCCTGCACGCCGTAGCGGCACCAGCTGGATCCGACGCAGCTCTTGACCGTCCGCAGCGACTTCCCGTACGCCTGGCCCGATTCCATGCCTGCGTCGACGAGGCGCTTCCAGATCGCAGGCAGCTGCTCGACGCGGGCACCGAACATATCGATGCGCTGTCCGCCGGTCACCTTGGTGTAGAGCCCGAAATCGCGAGCGACCTCGCCGATGACGATGAGCTGTTCGGGCGTGCACTCGCCGCCGGGCATCCGCGGGACCACCGAGTACGTGCCGTTCTTCTGGATGTTGGCCAGGAAGTGATCGTTGGTGTCCTGCAGCGAGGCCTGCTCGCCGTCAAGAATGTGATCGGACGACGTCGACGCGAGGATCGATGCGACGACGGGCTTGCAGATGTCGCAGCCGGTTCCGCTGCCGTACTTGGCGATCAGCGACGAGAAGGTGCGTGTGTTCGTCGCCCGAACGATCTCGAACAGCTCGGCCCTGGATTGAGAGAAGTGCTCGCACAACGACTTCGAGAGCACCACCCCGGATGCCGCCAACAACGACTTGATGGACGGCAGACATCCGCCACAGGTGGTGCCTGCGGTGGTGCAGCTCTTCACAGCCGCCAGATCGCAGGCTCCGTCGGCGATCGCCGAGCAGATGGCGCCCTTGTTCACGCCGTTGCAGGAGCAGATCTCGGCGTCGTCGGGCAGCGCACCGATACCGACCTGTTCGGCTGCCGGTGAGATGAGGGCTCCTGGGTCGCCGGGCAATTCTCGTCCGACGAGCGGACGCAGCAGCGAGTACGCGGAAGCGTCGCCGACGAGGATGCCGCCGAGGAGAGTCTTCGCATCGTCGGTCACGACGAGCTTGGCGTACGTCCCCTTGGGCGCATCACTGAACACCACCTCGAGAGCACCCGGAGTGGCCGCCATCGCGTCGCCGAAGCTCGCGACATCGACGCCCATGAGCTTGAGTTTGGTGGACATGTCGGCACCCGGGAATTGCGCCGCGCCGCCGAGCAATCGGTCGGCCACCACCTCTGCCGTCGAGTATCCAGGGGCAACCAGGCCGTAGCATCGACCCTCGACTGCGGCACACTCGCCGATCGCGAATACGGCGGGATCGGATGTAGTGCAACCGATGTCGACCATGATGCCGCCGCGCTCGCCGACCTCGAGGCCACTCTCGCGAGCCAGCCGATCCTGGGGACGCACACCGGCCGAGAACACCAACAGAGCGGCGTCGATGGTGCTGCCGTCGCTCAGCTCGACCGTCAGGCCGGCGCTGTCGTTCTCGGATATCGACGATGTACCGACTCCCACATGGACGTTCAGCCCGAGTTCGGTGACCAGACGAGCCAACAGCGCGCCTCCGCCCTCGTCGACCTGCAGCGGCATCAATCGTGGAGCGAACTCGATGACGTGCGGGGTCATGCCCATCTTCTGCAGCGCGTTTGCCGCTTCGAGACCGAGTAGACCTCCGCCGACGACGACCCCCACCGCACCAGGACCCGCTGCGTCCGCCCGGGCACGGATCTTGTCCAGGTCGTCGAGGGTCCGGTAGACGAAGCAGGCAGGTAGATCGTGCCCGGGGATCGGCGGCACGAACGGATAGGACCCGGTGGCGAGCACGAGCGCGTCGTACTCGACCGTGTCGCCCGCGGACGTCTCGACGGTCCGGTGGTCACGGTCGATGCGATCGGCACGCACTCCGGTGCGCATCTCGACGAGTCTGTCACCGGGATAGTCGTTACCCGCCAGCGCCAGCTCCTTGTGGTCCCAGGCACCGACGTAGGACGACAGGCCCACTCGGTCGTACGCCGGCAACGCTTCCTCGCAGAGGACCGTGACCTTCCACTCGGCCGCCTCGTCGCGCGCACGCAACGCTTCGACGAATCGGTGCCCGACCATTCCATGACCTACCACTACCGCGTTCTTCATTGCGGGTCCTTCCGAATTTGCGTTGCCGTGCAGAGTTTTTCGTGCGTCCAACGAGAGTGCGTCAGACGGCTACCGGTGCGTCGGCAGCGGCAGAGCTGGTCTTGCGCAGGTAGATCGCCCAGGTGACGATCGCGCACACGATGTAGAAGCCGAGGAACACCCAGAACGCGGTCGTCGCGGACTTCGCAGTGCCCGAGTACGACGCTCTCAGAACCAGATTGATTCCGACGCCGCCGAGCGCGCCGATCGCACCGGCAATACCGATGAGAGCACCGGACATCTTGCGCGACCAGTGCTGCTGCTCGTCGACCGTCATACCCTGCAGCGCAACCGATTTTGCGGCGAAGATGGCCGGGATCATTTTGTAGACCGATCCGTTGCCCAGGCCCGAGAGCAAGAAGAGTGCGATGAATCCGATGACGAAGAGCACCATGACCGTGCCGCTGGCCGCGCCGGGCGTCGAGTCGTCCCAGGTACTGGCCGCGACCAGAATTCCGGTGGCGAACGTCATGGCCACGAACGTGTACAGGGTGATCTTGCCGCCGCCGATCTTGTCTGCGAGCTTGCCGCCGAACGGCCGCGACAGCGATCCCAGCAACGGTCCGATGAAGGCGATCTGAGCGGCCTGCAGCGATGCCTGCGCCTGAAGCGCAGGGGTTGCCGGGGCCCCGTCGGTGAGTCCGGCGAGGAAGTTGATCTGCAGCACCTGGCCGAACGCGAAACTGAAGCCGATGAACGAGCCGAAGGTACCGATGTAGAGGAAGGCGATCCACCACGCATCGGAGAACTTCAGCACGTCGATCATGGAGCGGCCGTTGGTCTTCTGGTTGTCGAGATTGTCCATGTACAACGCGGCACCGACGGCGGCGCCCGCGATGAACACGAGATATACGGCGCAGACGATCTCGGGCGCGGTGTTGCCGATGGTGGCGATGACGAGCAACCCGATGAGCTGGATGACGGGCACGCCGATGTTGCCGCCGCCTGCATTCAGTCCGAGCGCCCAACCCTTTTCGCGCTGGGGATAGAACGCGTTGATGTTCGTCATGGAGGATGCGAAGTTGCCGCCGCCGAGGCCGGCGAACGCCGCCACGATGATGTACGTGGTGTACGACGCCGGGTTCAGCATGAAATACATCGTCAGCACCGTCGGAATCAGCAGCACCAATGCGCTGAAGATGGTCCAGTTTCGCCCACCGAACTTGGCGGTGGCGAACGTGTAGGGAATCCGCAGGATGGCACCGACGAGGGTGGGAACGGCAACGAGGAAGAACTTGCCCGCTGCATCGATGCCGTAGACCGACAACGGCATGAACAGCACCATCACCGACCAGATCGACCAGATCGAGAAACCTACGTGCTCGGCGACGACCGACCAGATCAGGTTGCGCTTGGCGATCTGCTTGCCGCCTGCTTCCCAGGCCTCGACGTCCTCGGAGTTCCAGTGCGCAATGTGATGGTCGACGGAAACAGGAACGGTTCCGGGGGGAACGGGCGCGGTGGTCGCTGAGCCGGCGTCTGCCGAAGCGCTACGAGAAAGGCTGGTCACGTGTGGCCTCCTGATCGGTGTGTGAACCGAACATAGGAAAGCCATGTTGCCGCGGCGCTGCGTGCGGTGACTCGAAAGATTAACTTGGTCTCACCCGCGCCGGCGTCACGACGTGAGCTGAAGCGTCACCATTCGCCGAGCGTCACCAGGTGTCTTCGAGCATCCGCGGTCGGCAGCACAGAAACCCGCCGACCAGCAGCACCGCCACACATCCGGTCAACAGAACCAGCGGAAGTCCCCAGCCCCCGGACTCGGTGTGCAACAAGCCGAACAAAATCGGCCCGGTCGAGGACACCACATAACCCAGCCCCTGGGTGAACCCCGACAGCGAGGACGATCCCGCCGCGGTACGAGTCCTGAGGTTGATCAGCGTGAGCGACATCGGAAAGGTCATCGTGCCGAGTCCTATCAGGCACACCCACAGCACCGTCCCGGACGCAGGAGACCAGTGCAGACCGGAGAAGCCGCCGAAATAGCAGACCGCGGCGACAATAACGAGGCCGAACGGATTGCGCATCTTCGCGCACAGAGTCGGAGTAGCCAATGACGTGATGAGGCCCATCGCACCGAATGCAGCGACAGAAGCACCGGCCAAGCCTTCGCCGATGCCCGAGTCGATCAACAGGGTCGGCAACCAGGTGAGCATCGAGTACGTGATCAGCGACGTCATCGCGAACATCATGACCATTCCCCACGCCATCGAGGAGCGGTGAATCCGACCGACGTGCCGGGTGTGCACAGCCGCCGAACCCGCCTCGGCCGAGGTGTCCTTCGTGTCGCGACCGCGTCTAGCGATCACGACCCCGAGCCACGGCAGTGCTGCGGCAACTCCGACGATTGCCCATACTCCGATGGAGACCCGCCACCCGTGGGCGTCCGCGACCGGAACCGCCAGCAGCGGCGGAATCATCGTGCTGATCTGCATCGTGCAGATATAGATGGTGCTGACCAACGCGAGTCGATCCGAGAAGTACCGCTTCACCAGAGGCGGGATGACGACGTTCCCGATGCCCATACCAGCGAGCGCGATCGCGGACAGCGCGAGCAACGATGCGGTATTCGGCGCGAATGCCCGACTCGCCATGCCCACGGTGGTGAGCGCCATGGCCAACAGCGCTGCTCGCTCGAGGCCGGTGCGCTTGGCCAGAAAAGGCGTGGCCAAGCCGAAGACCGCGAACATCGCCGGCGGCAGCATCCCGACGATGCCGATCACGGAATCTCCGAACTGCAGATCCGCAGCGATCCTGCCGAACAACGGGCTGATGGACGTCACTGCAGCGCGCAGTGTCAGCGCGGAAAGAACGATGGCGGCGAATACCAATATGCGGCCGCGGACGAGCGAAGTGCCGGTCGGGGTGATCTCGGAAACGGTAGGCGCACTCACTACGCAATCATAGGATGACCGGATCATCGGGTGCAAAGCATTACTATCGACCGCGAAACGTTCACAGCCCGAGGAGCCCACGTGCGGCAGGTCCAGCGATCGAGCCTGATAACCCAGGTCACCGCACAGTTGCGCGACGAGATCACGTCGCAGCGATGGCCGGTGGGCACCCGCATCCCCACCGAGCCAGAACTGTGCGAGATCACCGGCACCGGTCGCAACACCGTTCGCGAAGCGGTCCAAGCTCTCGTGCACGCCGGCATGGTCGAGCGCAGGCAGGGTTCGGGCACCTTCGTCATGACCTGCTCCGACCTCGGCGGCACCCTGGGTAAGTACTTCTCGGACGCCCGGCACCGCGACGTCACCGAACTCCGCGAGACACTCGAGGTCACTGCGGCTGCGCTCGCCGCGGACCGACGCGACGACGAGGACATCCGGGTCATGCTGGGCGCGCTGAAGGATCGCAACACGGCGTGGTCGGACGAGACCCCACTGGCGGACGCGGTCCGGATCGACGCGCACCTGCACCGCGCCATCGTCGCAGCAAGCCACAACGCTATCTATCTGGAGTTCTACGACTCATTGCTTCCGGTGATCCACGAGGCGATGAGGGACCATGTCCTCGATCACGACGACGACTACGTTGCCGAGCACACCGCTCTGGTCGACGCAGTCATCGACGGTGACGCCACCCGCGCGACGGATGCCGCCCGATCACTGTTCCACGAACTGTCCGAACCCCCAGCTCGCGCAGCGGAATTCACAGCTCCCGCAGCGGAATTCACAGGATGAGGCGCACCAGGTCTGCTGTTCGTGCCAGACCTGGAAAGGCCTCCGACGTCGAACGCGGATGAAGCGCGTGAACGGCGAGACGAAACATCAACGCGCGCAGCAGCATCTGTGGCCACTCGGGTAGATCGTCCCAGCGACCCACCAGACCGTCGTCGGCGTCACCCCAGGACAGCGCATCCACCACCGCTACTCCAGCGGCCCACGGCGCTGGACGCCAGTACGGCGTGATGTCGCTGATTCCGGGTGCGTCGCTGCCCGAGAACAACACCGTTCCGAACAGGTCACCGTGTACCAGTTGATCCGGTGACTCGACAGGTTTACGCAGTGTCGCAAGCTGTTTGACCAACTCGAGACTGCTTTTGCCGTCGCTGGAGGACGGCTCGGGTGCGCCTGCACCGCGCGCCGATCGGAGGGGGACGGCCTCCCATGCCGCTCTGTCGGCCGCGACGAACACGTCCACATCTGCCCAGGGTGCGACGGGCGGCTGAACCAGGAATCGCGGACGCTCGAGTTGCGCCGTCGCCGAGTGCAGACGCAACGACAACGAGACCACCTCGTCGTGCCGGGGCTCGGGTTCGCCGGGGACGAAGGTGTCTGCGCGCCAGCCCGACACGACGTAGCGACCGTCGGTGGAACGCACAGGGCGAGCGAGTCGAACTCCGTCCACCGTCAACGTCTCACGCACCTTGGCCGACCAGGCTGCGCGGGCGTGGTCGGCTACCGGAGACAGCACGACGTCACCCAGACGCCACCCTCCGTCCCAGTCCGCGCCGAGGGGCGCCGGCTCGACATCGCGCAGCCCGAACGTAGAGATCACGTGCTGAGGGGGTTCGACAGAGCTCACGCTCGCCACGCTACCGCCGATCGGTGCGCCACTGCGGACGACGCGCACACACGCACCGCTTCAGTAGATGGGCAAACCGGGGTCTATTTGCTTGGCCCACTCCACTATTCCGCCCTGCAGATGGGACGCATCGGCAAAACCGGCACCGACCACTGCACCGAGCACTTCCGCGGACCTGATACCGGTTTTGCAGTAGAGCACGATCGGCACGTGCTGCGGTAGTTCGGCCATGGCCGCACCGGAGAGGATTCGATCCTTCGGAATCAGGCGTGCGCCGTCGATGCGAACGATGTCCCACTCGACCGGTTCACGCACGTCGATCAGAGCTACCTCGCGCCCGGACTCCATCATTGCCAGTAGCTGCACGGGGGTAACTTCCTCGCCTGCGGATTCGACGGCCGGAACAACTCCACAGAACGCCTCGTAGTCGATCAACTCGGTGATCGGAGTCCGATGCGGATCGCGGGTCAACCGCACCGTTCGATAGCTCATCGCCAGGGCGTCGTAGATCATCAATCGACCCAACAGCGTATCGCCGATTCCGGTGATCAGCTTGATGGCCTCGGTCACCATGATCGAACCGATCGAGGCGCACAACACTCCCAGCACGCCACCTTCTGCACACGAAGGCACCATGCCCGGCGGCGGGGGCTCGGGATACAGGTCGCGATAATTGATGCCCGCTCCCCCCGGCGCGCCATCCCAGAACACCGAAACCTGGCCTTCGAATCGATAGATCGAACCCCACACGTACGGAATGCCGACCAAGGCGGCTGCATCGTTGACGAGGTATCGGGTTGCAAAATTGTCGGTGCCGTCGAGAACGAGATCGTAGTGCCCGAAAAGTTCGAGCGCGTTCGAAGAATCCAGTCGGACCCTGTGCAACGTCACCTCGACGCCGTCGTTGAGTTCGAGAATCGAGTCCCTGGCACTGTCGGCCTTCGGACGACCCACGTCGGACCGGCCGTGGATAATCTGCCGTTGCAGATTGGACAGTTCGACATCGTCGAATTCCACGATTCCCAGAGTCCCGACACCTGCGGCTGCCAAATAGAGCAGTGCAGGTGAACCCAGTCCTCCGGCACCGACGACGAGTACGCGGGCGTTGCGCAGGCGCTTCTGACCGTCCATTCCCACGCTGGGAATGATCAGATGGCGGCTGTATCGCGCGACGTCCCCGGGCGTCAGTTCGCCCGCGGGTTCGACCAGCGGAGGTAGGTGGACCACGATGCAGCGACGCTCCTCGACTCGACACGGCGGCGGTGACCCCGATCGCCACGTTCGAACCTAATCCCCAACCAGTCCGAAACCCAGCCGATCATGCCCGTGGGTACGGCCACGGATTGAAGCGACATGTTTTGCCGTCCATGGGGACCACACCCTCCGGATCCAGTCGCGCGATGTCGTCGTTGGACGTGCCGAACGTCTGCTGCATCATCACCGGTGCCAGGCCACCGTCGGTCTCGCACGGCTGGTGCTGCTGGTAGCCGATTGCGTGGCCCACCTCGTGGTTGATCTGATACTGGCGGTACGAGCCGATGTCTCCTTGAAACGAGATCGCCCCGCGAACCCATCTCGGTTCGTTCAGGACTACTCGCTCGATGCCCGGGTTGTAGCAGGAGACTTCGAGTTGAATGTCGTAACCGCAGGCCTGCCGGATGGACATCTGCGACGTCAGAGAGATCCTGAAATCGGGATCACCCTGATCGATTCGCCGAAACGCGAATCGCGGGTCGTTCGTCCAGCTCTTGGGATTGGCGAGTGTCTGGTCCACCAGGCGGCCGAACGACTCGTCGCCGCCGAATCCGACCGTGTCGACACCGTCCTCCACCTCGACCGTGTACGTGAACACCCGCTCGGTGCCTTGGCCCACCTGCTCGGTGGAACCGGCCACGGTGTGCCACGTTCCGGCACCTTGGACCGCGAAGGGGCCACCGTCCGGCAGTTCACCCGAGGAGATCGACGACGCGAAATTACCGTCCGCCTGTGGCGGTACACCGATGATTCCGGTGCCCGATGTCGTATCCGAGCTCAGAGTGCCGAACCCGGGATCGGCATTGGTGGACTGCGCCGTGTTGCCGGTGACCGGGTCGCCGGTGCGCACGGCGTCGAATACCACGAGCGCGGTGACCACGATCAGAATGGGAACCGCGTACGCCCGCCAGCCGTACGTCGAGGCGAACTTTCCGATCTTGCTCTGCTTACGAACGTCGCGTTCGGGTCGACGATTGCGTTGCTTGACTTCGCGCTGCGTCGGATCCCACTGTGCGCGCAATGGTTGATGAGACCCGCGGCTACCCACCGTGCGTGGAAAATCGTCCGACCGATCGTCGTACTCGTCGTCGACGCCGCCCGACTGCACACCACCGCGGATTCGCGGCCCGCCTCGGTCAGTCACTCGATCACGATCTCACAATCCTCACCGCCCGCTGCTCGGCACGCCGACAACGAGATCGGAACTATCGGGTTCTCGGTACGGAAACATCCTACAAACAAACCATTCGACGTCATTCGGCTTCGATGTAATTCGCTACCGGTCCCCCAGGATCCCGACCGTGCCGGACGCCACGAGTATCGTTGCCCGTGATCTGCGCTACGAGTGATCCGAACCCATGGCCACCCGCCGGAAGTTCATGACGGATCGCTCGCTGTCGAACCAAGACGAGCGCAGTTGTCGACGCGGATGGGAACGGAATTGATGACAGATCTCGACGACCGGAGGTCCTCGGACCGGCCGGCCACCACCGGCAATCGACGCAGCGCACGGCTGCCACGCGATGCCCGTCGGGCGCAGCTGCTCGCCGCTGCGAGCGAAATTTTCGTGACCCGCGGCTATCACGCGTCCGGAATGGACGAGATCGCCGAATGCGCGGGTGTCAGCAAACCGGTCCTGTACCAGCACTTCCCCGGGAAGCTGGAGCTGTATCTGGCGGTGCTGCAGAGCTATGTCGACACGTTGATCGCGGGCGTTCGACAGGCCCTTCGCTCGACCACCGACAACCGACAGCGCGTACGCGCCGCGGTACTGGCGTTCTACGACTTCGTCGACACCGACACGCAGGGCTTCCGCCTGGTTTTCGAGTCCGATCTGATGGGCGATCCTCAGGTCAACTCGCGCGTGGAGCAGGCGACCGAAGCGTGCGTCGACGCCGTTTTCGATCTGGTCGCTCACGACTCGGGACTCGACCCGTATCGGGCTCGCGTGCTCGCCGTCGGTCTGGTGGGAGCAAGCCAGTTCACCGCCCGATACTGGCTGGAAGCCGACCGGCCCATTTCCAAGGAAGACGCGGTGGACACCACGGTGTCGCTGGCCTGGGGCGGTCTGTCGCACGTTCCGCTGCAAGCCCCGTAAGCGCTCGTCCCGTTTACGCCACACGCCCCTCACTCGAAGTCGAGTGAGGGGCGTGCGTTGCTTTTCCCGGCCGTCTCAGGAGGTCGCGAATCCGACCCTCCGAGCATCGGACGGACCGATCTCGACGTACGACACCTTGGCGGCCTGAATCAAGAACTTGCGTCCCTTCTCGTCCTCCAACGACAACACTCCGTCCTTACCGGCGAAGGCGGTCGATACGAGCGCTTCGACCTCGGCCGGGGACTGCGTGCTGTTCACGACGAGCTCACGGGAACTCTCCGAAACACCGATCTTGACCTCCACGGTCAACCTCCGAACTCTCGACAACTCTGCTCACGCCAGGCTAGTGCAGCAGGGTCGGCCCAGCCGCCCGACGCCCTGTGCTGTCAGCGAACACCGCCCTGTGCTGTCAGCGAACGCCGGCGTCGGACGGGTCAGTCCAGGCCGAGTGAGGACATCCGCTCCGAGTGCTGTTCCTGCATCCGATCGAACAGTGCGACTACTCCGTTGAGGTCGCCCGAGGCAGTGATGACGAGATCGGTCAACGACTCGCGCTGTGCGAGCACGAACTGCGCCTGGGTGATGGCTTCGCCGAGCAGACGGCGGCCCCACAGCATCAGCCGCGCCTTGTCCTGCGAGCTCGCGCGAACCCTCGCGGATACTTCGTGGACGACGAACTCCGAATGTCCGGTCTCGGCCAGCACATCTCGCACGATCTCCGCGACATCGGGATCGAGGCTGTGCGCGATCTGCCGGTAGAAATCCGCTGCGATCCCGTCGCCCACGTATGCCTTGACCAGGGACTCCAACCACGTCGACGGAGTAGTCGATGCGTGATATTCGTCCAGGGCACGCACGAACGGAGCCATCGAGGCATACACGTCGAGACCTCGAACGGACAACGCTCGTTCCAGCGTCTCGAAGTGGCTCATCTCCGCCGCCGCCATGCTGGCCAGGGCCACGCGCCCCTCCATAGACGGAGCCATTCGCGCATCCTCGGCCAGGCGATAGAACGCCGAGATCTCGCCGTAGGCCAGGACCGCGAACAGGTCCGGAACTCCCGGGTGATCGTGCGCGATGGCCGGCTCGTCCGACTCGACGAGCGTGATGGATGCATCTATGGACGACGACGACTCCGGCGAGTGGGCTCCCATGGGTGGCAATCGTAGTCCCGTGAGCGACGCCCCGCCGCGGCGCGCGTCGTACCTGCCGCGACCGGCCGACGATGGTGAATTCGGCTCGGCAAGCTACCATGGTGCTCGATCGTCGCTCGCGGACCGATGGAACGGACCGAAGAACACGCGATGGTCATCGATAATGTGTGCGCACCTGATCCGGGTCGCCTCGACAGCTTCGCCGCAGCGGACTTCGCAGTCCGTGGCCGCGCTGAGGCTGACGGCGACATCACATCGGATTGAGGGCATCGACTTCGGCCGGCAATAGGCCTGTGCCCTTCCTTGTGCGCGCGTTCGAACACGAGGAAGGCCAGTCCCCTGAGCAAGATAGTCATCGACCAAGAATCCGAGACCGGCGACACGACGTTGTCGGCTCAACTGGACGACACCCACGTACCTCCTACGTTCGCAGAACTGAACGTCGACGCGGCCATCGTTCGCGCGCTCTCCGAGATGGGAATCGAGCGCACCTTCGCCATCCAGGAGCTGACGCTGCCGCTCGCCATCGCGGGCGACGACCTCATCGGTCAGGCACGTACCGGCATGGGCAAGACGTTCGGCTTCGGTGTTCCACTTCTGCACCGGCTCGCTACGGACAACTCCGGCACCACCCCGCTCGACGGCACTCCGCGTGCCCTGATCATCGTGCCGACCCGCGAACTGTGCGTCCAGGTCAGCTCCGATCTCGAGAACGCCTCGAAATACCTCAGCGGTGCCAACGGCCCCGTCAAGGTACTTTCGATCTACGGTGGCCGCCCGTACGAGGCGCAGATCAGCGCGCTGCAGAACGGGGTCGACGTCGTCGTCGGAACTCCCGGCCGTCTGCTCGACCTCGCCAAGCAGAACCACCTGATTCTGGGCAAAGTCGGCGTACTGGTTCTCGACGAAGCCGACGAGATGCTCGACCTCGGGTTCCTTCCCGACATCGAACGCATCCTCGGCATGGTGCCCGACAAGCGTCAAACGATGCTGTTCTCTGCCACGATGCCCGGCCCGATCATCACGCTGGCGCGCACGTTCCTGACGCAGCCGACGCACATCCGAGCCGAAGAAGCGGAGTCCTCCGCCGTCCACGACCGCACCGCACAGCACGTCTACCGGGCACACGCACTCGACAAAGTCGAGATGGTCGCCAAGGTCCTCAAAGCTGAGGGCCGCGGCGCGACGATGGTGTTCACTCGCACCAAGCGCACCGCTCAGAAGGTCGCAGACGAGCTGGCCGAGCGTGGCTACTCGGTCGGTGCGGTGCACGGTGACCTCGGTCAGGTCCAACGCGAGAAGGCTCTGAAGGCGTTCCGCACCGGCAAGATCGACGTCCTGGTGGCCACCGACGTCGCTGCACGCGGCATCGACATCGACGACGTCACCCACGTCATCAACTACCAGTGCCCCGAGGACGAGAAGACCTACGTCCACCGCATCGGTCGCACCGGCCGTGCCGGACGCACGGGCATCGCAGTCACCCTGGTCGACTGGGACGACATCCCCCGCTGGCAGCTGATCGACAAGGCGCTCGATCTCGGTATGCCGGATCCGGTCGAGACCTATTCGAGCTCGCCGCACCTGTTCACCGACCTCGGTATCGCCACGGACGCCACCGGCACTGTGCGCACAGCACCCTCGCGCGCCCCGGAGAAGACAGAGGAAGACAGCGAGACCGGCGCGGCAGCGCCTGCGGCCGACGCGGCGTCGGCGGCGACCAAGCCCCGCCGCTCACGCAGTCGCCGTCGCACTCGCGCAGGGCAGGGCGGCGACAACACCGCAGGCTCCGCCGCGGCGTCGAACGATTCCACATCTGCCGCGACTTCGGTTGTCGGACAATCGGATACGACCGATACTGCGTCCGCCGACACGGCCACCAAGACCGCCCCGCGCCGCCGCAGGCGCCGTCGTTCCACTGGATCCTCGGCCGATGTCGGACCGTCGACTGCGAGCGATTCGGAGTAGTCTCCCTTCGTGTTGGCTCCAGAACGTCGGACGAGAACCGACCTCGTTGTCGCCGCAGTCATCGCGGTTGTGGTGGTCGTGGCCGCGAGCATTGCCTGGTTGACCGGCGATGCCCGCGGTACCACGTCGATTTCGGCCGTAGAGCCGCTGCCTCAGCCCGAGCCGGCAGCGTCGGTGCCCACAGCCCTCACCGAACTGTGGCGTGCGCCGAGCGCGGCAACGGATTCGACGCGTACCCCGGCTCCCGTCGTCGCCGGATCCACGGTGGTGACTGCCGACGGCGGCTCCGTCCTCGGCCGCAATCCGCGGTCGGGTGAGCAGTCCTGGTCGTACACACGCGATCTCCCACTGTGCTCGGTGGTCTCGGCATGGAACACGGCAGTCGCGGTCTACCGCGACGATCGCGGTTGCTCCCAGGTGACCGAACTCGACGGATCCACCGGTAAGCGCAAGGCGCAGCGCACTTCCGACGCCGACGATGCGGTTCGCCTGTCATCCGACGGCACCTACGTGACGTCGAGGGGCGACGCCCGCATGGAGTTGTGGCGATCGGACATGGTGCGCACCCTCGAGTACGGCCGAGTCGACGCCCCGGTCAATCCGGGTAGTCAGCCGAGAACCGGGTGCACCCTGCTGTCCTCGGCGTCGACGAACTCGCGGACAGCCGTGCTGGAGCAGTGCCCGGGCGAAGCGGCCGCGCGCTTGTCTCTGATCAACCCTGCCCCCAAGGACGCGAGTGAACCCGAAGAGTACGGGTCGACGGTAGTGCCCGAACTCGTTCCCGGGCCCGACTCCCCTACTGCCGGACACATCATTGCCGTCACCGGAAACGTTGTCGCGCTGTACCTTCCAGCCGAGAACGGCGCGCCCGACCGAATCGGACTCTACGACGACACGGCTTCGCGGATATCCGAATCCAACTTGGCTTCCAACCTGTCCCCCGAGCAGGACTCACCGAATTCGCCTGCGACGAAGGCAGGTTCGGTGTTCACCTGGTTCACCGGTGCCGGGGTACAGGCGCTCGATTCCACCGGCTTGTCCCCCGTGTGGTCCATCCCCGGGGCCCTCGGAAGCGGAGCCGTCATGGCCGGCCGGCTGCTCGTCCCCGTGCCCGTCGGTATCGCGGTGGTCGATCTCGCCACCGGCGTGCCGATCGACGACATATCCGTCGACCGAGGCGACTACATCGGTCCGGTGCAGACGTCGGTGATCGGCGATGTGATCGTCGAGCAGCGCGGTGACGACGTGGTCGCTCTTGGTTGATCAGGCCGTCACCAGCCTGGTGCTATACAGCCGGATCGTAGGTCTTCAGCTCGGCTCCGTCGTTCCAGTGCGCCAGTAGGTTCTCGGCGAGTTCTCGATACGCCTGCGCGCCCTTGTTCTTTCGTCCCGACAGCACCGTCGCGCCCGACGCGCTGGCCTCGGCGAAGCGAACGGTCCGCGGGATCGGCGGCGCGAGGACCGGGAGCGAATATCGGTCGGAGACATCGCCCAGCACGTCCCTGCTGTGGGTGGTGCGAGCATCGAACAATGTGGGGAGCGCACCGAGCAGCGTCAGGTCGGGGTTGGTGATCTGCTGCACCTCGGACACGGTTCGCAACAGCTGCCCCACTCCCCGATGGGCGAGGGTTTCGCACTGCAGAGGTACCAACACCGACTGCGCGGCAGTGAGTCCGTTGAGGGTCAGTACCCCCAGCGACGGCGGGCAATCGATGACAACGACGTCGAAGTCGTCGAGAATGGGAGCGAGCGCGCGCTTGAGTGCGAATTCGCGACCCGCCCGCATCAGCAGTAGCGCTTCGGCACCGGCGAGATCGATCGTAGCCGGCAACAGGACGATTCCTTCCGCCGTTTCGATCAGCACATCCTCCACCTTGGCGTCCCCGGTCAACACCTCGTGTACGGAGGAATCGAGCTTGTCGGGGTTGTGCCCCAGAGAGAACGTCAGGCAGCCTTGCGGGTCGAGGTCGACCACCAGGACGCGTCGATCGAGCGCGTGCAGCGCTGCTGCGAGCGAGGCCACCGTGGTGGTCTTGGCCACGCCGCCCTTCTGATTCGCTACCGCAAGAATTGTCGTCACGGCTTTGATCCTTGCCTACATTCTGCGGATGAGCGAGAGTTCGGCACCTCTCGGGCGCGTCAGTGCAGGACGATCGGTGCCGCCGACCCCTCGCTCACGTGCTTGGTTCGGGGCAGGAAGAACGCGGGTACGAACGTGGCGACGATCAGAACCAAGGCAACCATGAAGGTGGTACCGAAAGCTCTGGCCGAGATGTCGAACGCATCGGCCTGGTCGGTGGCGGTCAGTGCGGGCTTCTGCTGAGCTGTCAGCACCACTGACATCAGGGCGGTACCGATCGAGCCGGCGGCCTGCTGAACGATGTTCATCAAGGTGGAGCCGCGCGCGACGGTTTCGTCGGTCAGCGTCTGCAGGGCCGCCGTCATGATCGGCATCATCGTCGAACCGAGGCCGAGTCCCATCACGAACAGGGCGCCGATCAGCACCGTGTAGGACGTGCTTGTACCCACCTGAGTGAACACCGCCATACCCGCGGTGATGAGCACCATGCCCACGAGCACGATTCTGCCGGGGCCGGTCTTGTCGGCGATCACCCCCGCGATCGGCATCGCGATCATCGCGCCGATGCCCTGCGGGGCAAGCAGCAGCCCGGCGGTCAACGTCGTTTCGCCGCGAAGCAGGAAATAGCTCGGGAACAGCAGACCCGCGCCCATGAAGGCCACCATGAACAGCGTCGTGGTGATCACGGCCACGGACAGCGATCGGTTCCTGAACAGTCGCAAATCGATCAGCGGGTGCTCCACACGGAGTGCGTGGAAGACGAACAGGACGATCAACACCAGGCCGACGAGGACCGGAGCCAGCACCTTCACGGCAAGGACGGTTTCGGTTTCGACGACCGAGGACGCGCCGTAGAGAAACAGTGCCAGACCCGGCGAGAGCATCAGCATGCCGCGGAAGTCGAAGGATTCGGACGGAGTCGGATTGTCCTTGGGGAAGATGGCCACAGCGGCAACGAGCGCAACGATGCCGATCGGCAGGTTGATCAGGAAGATCCAGTGCCAGCTCGCTGCCTCGATCAGCCAGCCGCCGAGAATGGGGCCTGCGATGGGCCCGATGAGCATGGGAACACCCAGCACGGCCATCACTCGGCCGATGCGCTCGGGACCGGCAGCGCGGGTCATGATCGTCATGCCCAGCGGCATCAGCATTCCGCCCCCGAGCCCTTGCAGCACTCGGAACACGATGAGCGAGGTGATGTCCCAGGCGAAGCTGCACAGCACCGAACCGAGCACGAACAGCACGAGCGCGGTGATGTAGAGGCGTTTGGTTCCGAAACGATCGGCGGCCCACCCGGTCAGCGGTATGACGGTTGCGAGCGCGAGCGTGTAGCCCGTCATCGTCCACGCGGCGTTGGCATACGTCGTGTCGAACACGTCGGTGAATGTCCGGAGAGCGACGCTGACGACGGTGACGTCGAGGATGGACATGATCGCGCCGAGTACCACGACGCCGGCAATTTTCAACAGCGCTCCGTCGAGCTTCTGCGGTGCCTCGGTCGCCGCGGGCTTGCTCAGGTCGGTCATGGTTCTCCAGATCGGTGGTCGAAAGCTACGAGGCGTGCCGAGGCCGCACGCAGGGGGTCGCAGCGGTGGCGTGCGGCGGCGGCGAAGATTCAAGTGAGGGTAGCCGTCCGGTATGGCTGTGCTCAATGGAATTTTCGGACATATATCCAGGGTGCCTATGACAAAGGCCACATCATGGCTACAGGCATGATCGTCTCCATGACCACACACGGCGGCGTCGAGGCCGGCAGAGTTGTCCTCCTGCGGCACGGGGAGACCGAATGGGCCCTGGCCGGTAAACACACCGGAAGCACCGACGTCCCTCTCACGACCGTCGGCGAGCAACAGGCCGTCGACGCCGGGTCACTGCTGCACCTGCTGAAGTTGCGCGATCCCTTGGTGATCTCGAGTCCGAGGGAGCGCGCCCGTAGAACCGCCGACCTGGCGGGCCTGCATGTCGACCGAACGTGGGATGCGTTGTCGGAGTGGGACTACGGCGACTACGAGGGCACTACGTCGACGCAGATCCACGAGACGGTTCCGCACTGGACCGTGTGGACGCATCCCTGTCCCGGTGGAGAGTCGATCGGTGACATCGCCGTGCGGGTAGAGCTGGTGCTCTCGGTCGTCCTACCGTTGCTGAGTGATCGTGACGTCGTGTTGGTCGGTCACGGCCACTTCTCCCGCGCACTCATCGCCGGCTGGACCGAGGCTCCGATCACCGAGGGCAAGCGGTTTGCACTCTCGCCTGCCGCGTATTCGCTTCTCGGTTTCGAGCATTCGTTCCGCCAGCTCGTCGCCCACAACGTGCACCCGTCGATCCTGACCGCAGCGTCCACTCGGAAGGAAGGCAGTCGATGATCCGCCGCGCCACCGAGGCCGATGTTCCCGCCATAACCGGTTTGGTCCACGAGCTCGCTGAGTACGAGAAGTCGTCGTCTCTGTGCACCGTTCGCGACGAGCACCTTCGTCGTGCGCTGTTCGGTGCCCAGCCGTCGGTGTTCGCGCACGTCGCCGAGCAGGAGGGGGTCGTGGTGGGGTGCGCACTCTGGTTCCTGAACTTCTCTACGTGGGACGGTGTCAACGGTATCTATCTGGAGGACCTCTACGTGCAGCCCGCCGCGCGCGGAGGAGGCTTCGGAAGAGGATTGCTCGCCGCGTTGGCTGCCGAGTGCGTCGCCCACGACTACACGCGGATGACCTGGTCGGTGCTGGACTGGAATACCCCGTCGATCGGCTTCTACCGATCGTTGGGTGCGCAGCCGCAGGACGAGTGGACCACGTTCCGGTTGACCGAGGATGCGTTGGCCGAGTTGGCCGCGACGGCGCGGTGACCGGTCCGGTTCAGCCGAGCTCGTCGTCGACGTCGCTGTATTCGGCTGCCATCCACCGCGATGAGGGCGGGCTGAACAGCAGAACGAGCACAGCGATCACCACGATGCCGAGAACGACGCCGTAGACGGTCTGGTGCGATCCGGTCAACAACGACCAGACGACGGGCAGCAGCAGCAGCTGCACGACGGTGGCGATGGCCCTGCCCCAGCGTTTGCCGAGGATGAGGGCGACGCCCGCAGCCCCGACTCCGACACCCAGTACGCCGAACCACCCGGCGGTGCCGTACCCGTTGGCGACAGCGTTGTCTCCTTCTCCGGAGACCGCCCGAACGAGTAGAACGAACGCGGCAATCAAGGAGGCCGCGCCCTGTGCTGCGACGAGGACCCCGGCGGATCGGAAGGTGGCCGGCGGACTGAGGTTCTCGGGTGTCGATGTGGGCACGCGACCAGCCTAGGACCCGAGAGTGGAGCGTGTGGAACGACCCACTCCAGGCGGGAGTGAAGCCTGCGGAACGGTCCCGATAGTGTTGGTTCTCGTGCGTGCGCTGTTGATCGTCAACCCCAATGCGACTTCTACGACGGCTGCGGCTCGGGATCTGCTGGCCCATGCGTTGTCCAGTCGGGTGCGGGTGACCGTTGCGCAGACGACTCATCGTGATCATGCGTCCGAGCTCGCGCGGAGTGCCCGTGAGGACGGGATGGGTCTGGTGATCGTGCACGGCGGTGACGGCACGGTCAACGAGGTCATCAACGGTTTGCTCGGAGTGCCGTTGCCGACGTCGATGCAGGCGGTGACGATCGGTGCCATTCCGCCGCTCGCCGTCGTTCCCGGCGGCAGTGCGAACGTGTTCGCGCGGTCCCTCGGTATCGCGGCCGATCCGGTCGCGGCGACGAATCAGTTGATCGGCCTGCTCGATGCGCGAGCTCGGCGGACGATCGGGTTGGGACACTGCGACAACCGATGGTTCACGTTCAATGCGGGCATGGGTTGGGATGCGGAAGTGTGTCGGGCGATCGATGCCGGTCGTAAGGATGGAAAGCCGGTATCGGCGACCCGGTACGTTCGATCGGCGGTTCAGGAATTCTTCAAGCTCAAGCGGCGTCCTGCCCGCTTGACGGTGGAGGTTCCCGGGCAGGAGCCGTTCGACGAGGTGCACTACGCGTTCGTCTCGAATTCGAGTCCGTGGACGTACATGAACGAGCGGCCGGTGCACACCAATCCGGGCACCGGTTTCGATTCGGGTCTCGGAGTGTTCGGCATGCGCTCGACTGCCCTGTTCCCCACACTGCGGGTGTCTCGTCAGATGCTGACCAAGGGCGCAGAACCCAAGTCTCGCAAGCTGATTCGCATCGATGACGTTCCAAGTGTCCGAATTTCTTCCACGGAGCCGGTCGGGTTGCAAATGGATGGTGACTACTTGGGCGAACGTACGGAAGCTGAGTTCTTCGCCACGCCCGACGCGTTGGAAGTTGTCGCTCCGACCAGGTGATACGCGGTCGTTTCTAGTGCACAGAGATGCCAGGACGACAGTCTCCTGCGAAAAAACGAGCGAAATCCGGCCGCTCGGGGTACAAAGGAGCGCAGAAGGCTAAAGCGAGCCTAACAGAGTGAGCTTGACCACGGTCACGCGCGTATCCCTTGACTTCACCTGAGTTCGTGAAAGCATTCACAAGCAACAGTGCGGAAACATTGGTTACCCACTCGTGAACAGAAGAGAAACGAAACGGCGCTTCGGCGCCCGGTAAGGAGCAGAGGATGGACTGGCGCCACAAGGCAATTTGTCGCGATGAAGATCCGGAACTATTTTTCCCGGTGGGAAACAGTGGTCCGGCGCTCGCGCAGATCGCCGATGCCAAAGTCGTCTGTACTCGGTGCCCCGTCACCGCTGAATGCCTGTCCTGGGCACTCGAATCCGGCCAGGACGCAGGAGTATGGGGCGCAATGAGTGAGGACGAGCGCCGTGCACTCAAGCGACGCAACGCACGTACGCGCGCACGTAGCTCCGTCTAGGACGTACTACACGACAACGCGGAAAAGCCCGGTACTCGCATACGCGACTACCGGGCTTTTCTGTGTCCTGTGGCGTCGGGACAACGTAACGCACTGTTCATCGAGTCTTCCATCATGGTCTCGGAACGCGTCGTCCCAATGGAACCCTGAGCATCGCGTCCGTCCCCCCACCCGCTGCAGGATGTAGGCCGAGCGATCCGTTCAGCTCCACCGACACCAAGGTGCGAACGATCTGTAGGCCGAGCCCGTCCGAGCGCTCCAGCGAGAACCCGCTCGGTAACCCACGCCCGTCGTCGTGGATGACCACGTCCAGCCATTTCGCGGAGCGATCGGCGCTGATTCTCACCACTCCGGCAGATCCGGCGTCGAAACCGTGCTCCATCGCGTTCTGTACCAATTCGGTCAGCACCATCACCAGCGGTGTTGCTCGCTCTGCCGAGAAGACTCCGAGCTTGCCTTCGCGTGCTACCCGGACCCGCGGATTGACCGTCGCGATGTCGAGCATTATCGGCACCAAGCGGTCGACGATCTCGTCGAGGTCAACTTCCTCGTCCACCGACATCGACAACATTTCGTGTACCACCGCGATGGACGTCACCCGACGGACCGATTCCGCCAGCGCTGTGCGTGCTTCCTCGTTCTCCAGTCGACGAGACTGCAGCCGGAGCAGGGCCGCGACGGTCTGCAGGTTGTTCTTCACTCGATGATGGATCTCCCGAATGGTCGCGTCCTTGCTGAGCAGGGCACGATCGCGTCGCTTCACCTCCGTGACATCACGGACGAGCACTGCAGCACCTGCCGACCGCCCACGGGGCTGCAGCGCCAGAGTGCGCACGAGGACGGTGGCACCGCGGGCATCGACCTCCATACGATGGCCTACATTGCCACTGAGGGACGACCGAATGTGGTCGGCAACCTCTTGCGAGTCGAACGGGTCGGTGACCAGCGATCGAGTGACCGACGCGAGGTCTCGGCCGGACAGTTCCGTCGTCAGTCCCATCCGGTGGTAGGCCGAAAGAGCGTTGGGGCTCGCGTAGTCCACCCTGCCCTCGGTGTCCACGCGAATGAACCCGTCGCCTGCTCGGGGAGACGAGTTCACGTCGGTGCGCTCCTCCGGTGTGGGAAACGTTCCTTCGCTGATCATCAGACACAGATCGTCGGCGCATTCACGGTAGGCCACCTCGAGCGCACTGGGCGGTCGAAGCTGCGCCGGGTTGGTGTCACGCGTGAGCACCGCGATCACGTGCTCGCCGCAGCGCACCGGGATGGCCTCGCTTCGCGTCAGTACGCCTCCGTGCACGATCTCCTGCTGCTGCAGTGCAATCATCACGTCAGGATGCTCGGACTCCGAGATCGCCGTGCCCACGATGTCGTGGGTGAACACCGTCGGCGCAGTGGTCGGCCGACACTGGGCAACGCACAGCACGTCGGCGGTTCCGCTGGACACGTCGTCGGTACCGACCCACAACAGCACGTCCGCGAACGAGAGGTCGGCCAAGAGCTGCCACTCCCCCACGACACGTTGCAGGTGGTCGACCGCAACGCCCGGGAGGTCGGTGTGTTCGGCCAACAGGTCACTGAGGGTCGACACGAGATATCGGTCGGCCGTGGCTCAGGATACGACGGCGATGAGGTCGCCTTGTTGAATGACGTCGCCGACGGCCACGTCCACGGACGTGACCGTGCCCGCCGTCTCGGCCAGCACCGGAATTTCCATCTTCATCGACTCCAGGATCACCAGGGTGTCACCCACCTCGACCGCGTCGCCTCGGGTTACGACCACCTGAAACACCGTGGACACCATCTCCGCGCGAACGTCCTCGGACATCGGCGAACCCCTCTCTCACGTCACCACGAACTGCGCTGGACACCCACCGGAGACCAGGCCCGTCACAGTAAGCCAATCACACGTGGGAGACTGTAGTGAACAAACGAGAGGAGCCCATCATGGGAAAGCGTGGACGTAAGAAGCGTGCTCGTAAGGGCAACAAGGCCAACCACGGCAAACGTCCGAACAGCTGACGGTTTGCCACAAGCCGCGAGGGGCCGAGAAGCAGTTGCTTCTCGGCCCCTCGTCGTTCGCCCTGTATTCGTTCGACCCGTCTTCTTTCGCCCCGTCGTCGGCTACTCGGAGTCGATTTGCCGAGTGAGCACGGTCCGTCGGATCTCGATGCTGAGCCGTTCACGGAGACCGGCCGGAGCCTGGTCTCCTCCACATTTGCGCGAGATCAGTCTCTTGACCTTCTCTTCGATTCCGTAGGCCTCGAAGCACGACCCGCACTCGTCGATGTGCCTCTGCAGTCGCGTCCGGCTGGCCTCGTCACACTCGTTGTCGAGCATGATCCACACGTCCGCGATGACTGCCGAGCAGTCGAGTCGCTCGAACTGCTCGTCTCCGTCTGTGTTTCCGGTGCCCGTCACTGGACTACCTCCTGCTCGTGCCGGTCGACTGCGCCGTCCCGGTTGAATCCACGCTCACGTGCCACATCGGCCAGCAGTCCGCGCAGTTGTTTGCGTCCGCGGTGCAGACGCGACATCACTGTTCCGATAGGAGTTCCCATGATCTCGGCGATCTCCTTGTACGGAAAGCCTTCTACATCGGCGTAGTAGACGGCCATCCGAAACTCTTCGGGAAGGGACTGCAACGCCGCTTTGATGTCGTCGTCCGGCAACGCGTCCAGCGCCTCCACCTCGGCGGAGCGCAGTCCTGTCGACGTGTGCTCGGCGGTCGCAGCGAGCTGCCAGTCGCTGATCTCGTCGGTGGGGTACTGAGCGGGCTGGCGCTGCTTCTTGCGGTAGGAGTTGATGTAAGTGTTGGTGAGGATCCGGTACAGCCAGGCCTTCAGGTTCGTACCCTCACGGAACGACCGGAAAGCCGAGTAGGCCTTCACGAACGTTTCCTGAACCAGGTCCTCGGCGTCGGCGGGGTTTCGCGTCATCCGCAACGCCGCGCCGTAGAGCTGATCGAGCATCGGCAGCGCGTCGCGCTCGAAGCGCTCGGTCAACTGCACACCGGTCTCGGCTGCCCTCTGCTCCGCGATCGCCTTCTCGTCGTCTACTGGAGCGACGGGATTGCTGGCTTCTGTCACGCTGATCCCTTCGATAGCTTCCACCGCCCAGGCTACCGCGCCCGAAGTCGACTTCTGCGAAGAGATCACCCCCTTCAACGCGAGGGGACGTCCCGCGGTCAGCACTGCCATTCGTCATTCCTTCCGCCTGCATCCGTATCTGTGGTTACACAACACAGGTCGCCGCCGCCGTGTTCCCGCGCCGGAACTAGAGTTCAGCGGATGGCTGCGTCGACCCCCGCTCTCGCGCTGCTCACCGCGCGAAAGGTGGCGCACGTCGTACATACGTACGACCACGATCCGAGAGCGCAATCCTTCGGCGAGGAGGCGGCGCAGGTACTCGTCGATCGACTCGGGGTCAGACCGGAACAAGTTTTCAAGACCCTGATCGTCGAACGGGCGGACCGGTCACTCGCCGTCGCGATCGTCCCTGTCACAGGGATGCTCTCACTCAAGGCCGCGGCGACCGCTCTGTCCACCAGAAAGATTGCAATGGCCGACAGGGCTGCCGCTGAACGTTCCTCCGGCTACGTCTTCGGTGGAATTTCACCTCTGGGGCAACGCCGATCTCTGCCCACAGCGATCGACGACTCCGCTCTGAAGTTCGAGACGATTCTGTGCAGCGCAGGCCGCCGCGGCCTCGAAATCGAACTCGCCCCGGCCGACCTCGTCCGGCTCACCCTCGCCACAACCGCTCCCATCGCCGCGCGCTGATCGCGAATGAGCGAAGATGGACGCGTGAGCAATTGGACAGCACCCGTCGCGGCCGCACCCGTCGATGCGACAGTCACTCTGCCCGGATCGAAATCCATCACCAATCGCGCACTGATCATCGCCTCCCTCGCATCCGGCCCGTCGACGATCACCGGTGCACTACGCAGCCGTGACACCGACCTCATGATCGACGCTCTGACGACTCTGGGGATCGAGATCACCGCCGCAGTCGACGACAAGACGACATTGAGAGTCACCCCGGCACCGCTGCACGGCGGATCGGTGGACTGCGGGCTGGCAGGTACCGTCATGCGCTTCGTGCCGCCTCTCGCTGCACTCGCCGATGGCGAAGTGTCGTTCGACGGCGACGAGCAGGCACGCATCCGCCCTCTCGACACGATCCTCGACGCACTGCGCGCCGTGGGTGCCGAGATCGGCGGCAGCGCGCTTCCGTTCACGATGCGCGGTACGGGGTCACTGCGCGGCGGATCCGTCGAGATCGACGCCTCGGGATCCTCGCAGTTCGTCTCCGGTCTGATGCTCTCGGCGGCGGCTTTCGACGAGGGAATCGAGATCCACCACACCGGTAAGCCCGTTCCGTCCATGCCGCACATCGACATGACCGTGGAAATGTTGAGGCGAGCCGGAGTGCGCGTGGACACTCCCGAATCCGGTGGTGACGCGAACACCTGGCGTGTGTACCCGGGTCCGATCACACCGATCGAGTGGATCATCGAGCCGGATCTGTCCAATGCCACGCCGTTCCTGGCCGCTGCAGCAGTCACGAGAGGCAGAGTGCGCGTTCCGAATTGGCCGCAGTCGACCACCCAGCCCGGTGACGCGATCCGCGAGATCCTCGCGCTGATGGGCGCTCGGGTCGATCTGACTGCCGGCACCCTGACGGTGGAGGGTCCGGATACGTTGCGCGGCATAGACTTCGATCTCCACGATGTCGGCGAGCTGACACCGACGGTCGCGGCGCTCGCAGCCCTCGCCGAGGGACCGTCGATTCTTCGTGGAATCGCTCACCTGCGTGGTCACGAGACCGACCGACTCGCGGCGCTCACCACGGAAATCGTCCGGCTCGGTGGGCGTGCAGCGGAGACCGACGACGGCATCAGGATCGATCCGGCACCGCTGCACGGCGGCAGCTGGCGCGCCTACGCCGACCACCGAATGGCCACGGCCGGTGCCATCGTCGGATTACGCGTACCCGGCGTCGTGGTCGACGACATCGGAACCACGGCCAAGACCCTTCCGGGCTTCGAGAAGCTTTGGGACGCAATGCTGTCCACTACCGCATCGAGCGAGGTCGGCTCCTGACCGCCCGTCGATACGACGAATCCGACGTCCGCATTCGACCGGGCAAGAGTTCTCGCCCACGCACCAAGACTCGACCCGAACACAACGACGCCGAAGCAGGAATGGTCGTCTCGGTCGACCGAGGACGATGGGGCTGTGTGCTCGGCGGCGACCCTACCCGACCGGTCGTGACGATGCGCGCCCGCGAGCTGGGCCGGACCCCGATCGTGGTGGGCGACGAAGTCGACATAGTGGGAGACCTGTCGGGCAAGGTCGACACCCTGGCTCGTATCGTGCGCGTGGCCGAACGCCGCACGGTCCTGCGGCGCACCGCGGACGACACCGACCCGTTCGAGCGCGTCGTGGTGGCCAATGCAGACAGGTTGCTCATCGTGGCGGCACTCGCAGACCCGCCGCCGCGCACCGGTTTCGTAGAACGAGCGCTGGTCGCTGCCTACGTCGGTGGGCTCGAACCCGTACTGTGCCTGACGAAGAGCGACTTGGCCGCCCCCGAGGACTTCACCGCAGCGTTCGCCGATCTCGATGTCCCTGTGGTGTTGGCAGGCCAGTCCGAGGACCTCACCGAATTGACCGCGATGCTGACGAACGAGGTGACCGCCCTCATCGGCCACTCAGGCGTCGGAAAATCCACGCTCGTCAACAGATTGGTTCCCGATGCCTATCGGGCCACCGGGGTGGTCTCGGGCGTCGGAAAGGGCCGACACACCTCGACTCAGTCGGTGGCACTACCGCTGCCGGGCGGCGGCTGGGTAGTCGACACTCCGGGTATCCGGTCGTTCGGACTGGCGCACATCTCACCGGAGAACGTCGTCGCCGCGTTCTCCGATCTGGCCGACACGATCGAAGACTGCCCACGTGGGTGCACCCACCTCGGCCCTCCGGCCGATCCCGAATGTGCGCTCGACTCCCTCACCGGAGACGCGGCCCGTCGCGTCGCGGCAGTTCGCCTACTCCTCGAGGCCGTTCGAACGAACGACGCTTGGTAGCTATGGACAGGTAGGGATTCGGCAGCGGTCGAAGTCTGCGTTGGAACTTCGATGGTGACGGTGCGGCAGCCGGTTGTGCGCCGGGCCCGTGCACCCGCCGAAAAGGTACAGAATCGAGCCACCAGACCACCACCATGTGCGGCACGGTGAGCGCGAGCAGGAGGCGCAGCACTTCGGCCACCATCGTCGTCGGGTTCGGTGACGCAACGGTGAACCAGCCGAGGGCGAGCACCGCTGTCAACGCCGCCAGCGACGGCACTGCGGAAAGCCGAACCAGCCGCCAGGTCGCCGCTCGCCCCCGACCATCGCCGAGGAGTGCGGCGCAGCCGGGCTCGACCGTCAACAATCGGGCGGTGTGGCGCAGCGCGTGCCAGCACCCGAACCAGACCGCAAAGGCCACCAACGGTGGCGCCGCCATCCCCAGTGCACCGATGAGCACGACGTCGAGCGCCACGGTTCGATGACCCGACCGCAGGGCGGCGGCCACTGCGACGGACGCCGCAACGCACCATGTCGACAACAGTGCTGTCTGAACCGGCGCAGCCGAAATGAGGACGGCCAACTCCGGCGAAACAGCTGTCGCCACTCGAAGGAGCTGATCGCCCGAACGCGCCAGCGGCAACACGAGAGCACCGGAGCCCGCTACGACGATCGCAGCAGCCGGAATCCGTCGTGGCCGCCACGCTGTCAGCAACCGGGAGACCTCGAGTTCTCCCAATCCGAAATGCACCGCGCTGAACAGCACGGCCGCGACCAAGGCGATCGGACCGACCCATTGCAGCAGTGCCCATGCTGCGGCAGCCGCGCCCACGTAGACCGCGGCTACCGCCAGTAGCGGGGTACCCCCCGACAATCGCTTTGCCATCAGATGGTCGATCGCCCCGTGCGGGATACCTGCGAGGAAAGCCAGGCCCGCGACAACCAACGCCACCGGCGCGGTGATGGCGGGCAGCCCGAACATGTGGCCGCACGACATCACCACCGTCCCCACCACCAACCACCGCGACCATGTCGCAGCAGTCAGCAGCGGGGCGGTGGTGCTTGTCGTCGAGTCGCCCGATTGTTTCGTGACACTCACGATCGTGCGCTACGAGCCGTTCGTCCCGGCCGACGCGGGCCGAACTTCGAGCTCATTTTCCCGCGCCGCGAAATCGGGGTCATCGGCGAAGGACTTCAGGCGAGCGATCTTGTAGATCAACAGGCCGTACAGCACCTTTGCAAGGATGTCGGCGATCGAGTATCCACCCTGCTTCGCAACCCATGCCGTGGCTCCGGCGTCCGAGAAGTACAGCGGGATGATGTATGCGATCGGGTACACACCCCAGGTGGCCAGGAGAAGAATCCTCATCCGACTGACGGTTTGCCGCACTGCCGGGGGCTGCCGGTCGAGCGAACGCGTCAGCTCTACGAAGAGCACGTAGAGGATGTAAAGGAACGGGATGGTGGACAGCAATCCGAAGACGTTTCGAATGGTGTTGTCAGCACTGATCTCACCCGGGTAGCCCAGTGCGATCATCAGAGCAGACGCCGGAATCAGTCGGTAGAGCAACGAAGCCTGCAGCTTCTTGGCGAGTGCCAGAACGACGATGAGCTCGGTCAGCAGCAGCGGGACCGTGAGCAACCAGTCGACGTAGCGATACCCCTCGTTGAAGGACTCGCCCACCGCCTGCACGTACGTTCCGCGCCCACCTTGGGCGTCGGTGACGAACGCGGACTTGAAGGATTCGAAGATGCGGAAGTAGTGGTACGCAGCGATGCCACACACGATCGCAGAGATAACCAGGGCCTGGCGATACCGCGCAAGCACCCGTGGCTGAGCTGCGAGCAGGAACAGCGAACCGAACAACTGCGCGGCGATGACCAGGGACAAAAAGTTGTACACCGTGTCGAACTGTGACTGAGTTAGTTCCTCGGGAATCATCTCTCACCTTTGAGCGCGTGTTACTTACCGGACGAACTAACCGTACTGTACTGAACTATAAGTTCACTAGTGATTAATCAATCCAGAACTGATCTTTCTGTACATCAGCTATTTTGAACGCAGCGGCGTATATTCAGCCGCTTCACACGTGAGGCGAGGTGAACCACACATGGCATTCGGTCAGAAGCTCGAGCAGCTCACGGTGCCCGCCGACTCGCGGGTAGCCCGCACCCGAGCGGACGTCGCGCGTAGCGCTTTGGCGGTTCTCACCCAAGAGGGTTCGGACGCATTGACCCACGCCCGAGTAGCCGAGATCGCCGGGTACTCCAAGACGACCCTGTACTCACATTGGCCTTCCAAAATCGACCTCGTGCTCGTCGCACTCGATGCCATGGGGGACATGCCTCACCACGAGGCCACCGGCGACCTGCGGATCGACTTGATCGCCGAATTGAAGTTGTTTCGCCACGCAGTGATCGAGCTGCGGCTCGATCGCGTGCTCATTGCCATGTCCCAGTGGGCGAGCGTCGAAACCGTGAGTCGACTGCGGGACGCCATCAACACCAATGCGCAGCGTCCAGTCCGGCAGATGCTCGAAAAGTCCTTCCAAGGACCACAATTGGAAGCGGCCATCTCCATGCTCGCCGGCGTGGTCGCCTGCCCGTCGCTGATGTTCGACACCGTCCCGAGCGACGACGTCATCGAGGCGGCCGTGGACATGATCGTCCGCAGCGACTGACGGGCCTCCGCGCCGAAAACCCGCCATGGGACGCAGGTCGACGACCGCACGTTGCCGGCGATGATGTCATCGCGTCAATTCACCAAAGGGGCAGGCTAACCCGACAGAACGGGCAACGCCCTCGGAAGGTGTCGTCGTCGGTCCGCCTACTTCTCGAAGCCGATCGAACGAACGAAGCCTGGTAGCAACCGACTCGTTGGAGGAGTCGACTGCGACCAGGCTTGCTCGCGATCGAGAGTGCTTACGCGGCGGAACCGACAAGCTTGCGAATTCCCTTGCGCTTCTTGGTTTCTGCGATTGCGGTGCGTAGACCGCGACGCTTACCGGTCTCCGGGTCGACGGTGAACAGACCGGCGGGAGCATCGGCCCACTTACGCTCCGACGCGGTCTCGGGGGCGTCGTCGCTTGTTGCCTTCAAGTACTTGTTGGGCAGCGACAGCTTCGCGATGGTGCGCCACGACAGGAAGTACTGGTGCACGATCGAACCGGTCGTGTACGGCAGGTCGTACTTCTCGGCGAGCTCGAGAACCCGAACCTTGATCTCGCGCAGTCGATTACTGGGAAGGTCGGGGAACAGGTGGTGCTCGATCTGGTAGCACAGGTTGCCACTCATGAACTCCATGACGGGACCGGCATTGAAGTTCGCGCTGCCGAGCATCTGACGCAGGTACCACTGCCCCTGTGTCTCGCCTTCCATGTCGGACTTGGTGAATTTTTCGGCACCGTCCGGGAAGTGACCGCAGAAGATGACCGTGTTGGTCCACACGTTGCGCATCATGTTGGCGACGATGTTCGCGGTCAACGTGCTCTTCCAGGCAGGACCGGTCAGCAGCGGATGCAGGATGTAATCCTTGCCGATCTGCTTGCCGACCTTCTCGAGAACCTCGCGCCGCTTCTGCTCGAACTCCTCGCGCGGCACGCGTCCCTTGGCGACCTTCCCCAGTTCGAGGTGCTGCAACGCTACGCCGTATTCGAAGAACAGTTGCAGCAGCAGGTTGTAGACGGGGTTGCCGAGGTTGAACGGCTTCCATCGCTGGTCTCGGGTGACCCGAAGCAGGCCGTAGCCCACATCGTCGTCCATGCCCAGGATATTCGTGTACTTGTGGTGGATGTAGTTGTGCGTCTGCTTCCAGTGCGCCGACGGCCCCGTGTTGTCCCACTCCCACGAAGTGGAGTGGATCTCGGGGTCGTTCATCCAGTCCCACTGGCCGTGCATGACGTTGTGGCCCAGTTCCATGTTCTCGATGATCTTGGCGACCCCGAGCATGGCAGTTCCGACCAGCCACGCCGGACGGCGGCGGCTGGCGAACAGCACAGCTCTGCCGCCGATATCGAGGGAGCGCTGCAGGCGGATCGTGTTCTTGACATACCGGGCGTCGCGTTCGCCGCGGGATGCCTCGATGTCGCGTCGGATGGCGTCGAGTTCGTGGCCCAACGTTTCGATGTCGGCATCGGTCAGATGCGCGTATTCTTTGACGTCCGTAATCGCCATGGGAAACAACCTCCTGGCAGTCGTGGACACACAGCTCGCATAATCAGGCCGTGTGCAATTCCGTCACCTACCGTACCGTAACTTACGGTTCCGTAGGTTACGGGCGGAAATCTGTGTGACGATTCACAATCGAACGCGGTCGCCCGAACGACGAAGAGCCTTCGCCTGACGCTTGGCTTCCTTCTTGGCGTTGCGCAAGGTCACGCGCGCCTCCTGCATGGCCGAGCGCAAGCCTCGGCGCTGTCCGGTGAGCGGGTCGATCCTCAGGGCGTGAACGGCGGGCGAATCGCCCACCCGCCATCGCCGCTCGGACGATGTTTCGGGAGCGTCGTCGGACGTGGCGCGCAACCACTTGTCGGGCAGCGACAGCTTGTGGATGGTCCGCAGAGCAAGCAGGTACTGCTTTCCGAGCGATCCGGTCGTGTACGGCAGGTCGTACTTCTCGCACAGGGCGTGCACCTTCTCGGCTATCTCCGAGTACCGGTTGCTCGGCAGATCCGGGAACATGTGGTGCTCGATCTGATAGCACAAGTTGCCACTCATGAAGGCCATGACCGGACCGGCCTCGAAGTTCGCACTGCCCAGCATCTGGCGCAAGTACCACTCGGGACGCGTCTCGGTCTCGAACTGCCCGATCGTGAACTTCTCTGCACCGTCCGGGAAGTGACCGCAGAAGATCACCGCGTAGGCCCACAGGTTGCGGACCAGGTTGGCCGTGGCATTGGCGGTCAACGTGGATTTCCACGCCGGGCCGGACATCGCCGGGAACAGGACGAAGTCCTTGCCGACCTGCTTGGCGATCTTGCGCGCGAAAGCGCGGCTCGCGGGTGACTTGAACAGACCCTTCTCGTCCTCGCCGTCCAACTGCTTCTGAGCGTCGTAATCGTGCAACGCGATGCCCCACTCGAACGTGGTGGCCAGCACGATGTTGGCGAGCGGCTGAATCAGGTTGATCGGCTTCCACGGCTCGTCTCGGGTCATCCGCAGGATGCCGAAGCCGATGTCGTCGTCCATACCGACGATGTTGGTATACGTGTGGTGCGAGTAGTTGTGGGCGCGTTTCCACTGCTCGGACGGCCCGGTCTGGTCCCACTCCCACGACACGGAATGGATCTCCGGGTCGTTCATCCAGTCCCACTGCCCGTGCATCACATTGTGCCCGAGTTCCATGTTTTCGATGATCTTCGCGACACTGAGCATCGCCGTGCCGGCAATCCAAGCCGGCCGGTACTTACTGCCGAGCAGCACTGCACGACCGCCGAGTTCCAGCAGTCGCTGCAAACGGATGGTGCGGCGAATGTACGCAGCATCTCGCTCGCCGCGACTGTCCTCGACGTCTCGACGAACAGCGTCCAGTTCACGACCGAACGCTTCCATGTCCTCTTCGCTGAGGTGAGCGAACTCTTTGATGTCGGTGATGGCCACCGGGGTCCTCCAACAGTTGTGTACAGAGCCCGAAATATCGGGTTTCGGCGTGGGCAACCTACGTCAGCGTAACCGAGCGGCCTGAGAAGGTCGTGTGCGAGAAACAGACCTACAGTTCCAATGTGCAGTTGCCTGCAGCAGCGGAAATGCACGTTTGTACGCGGTCACCCTCGCTGTGTTCCTTACCCGACCGCAGGTCTATTACATGCCCCGAAGTCAACGGCACCACACATGTCTGGCAAATACCCATCCGGCAGCCGAACGGCATCTGAACGCCGAGACTCTCGCCGGCTTCGAGCAGGCTCGTGGCCCCGTCGACAGCAACGTTCTTGTCCGATTTGGAGAACGTCACGGTGCCGCCTGCACCGGAGGTATCGGCTCTGGAGATCTCGAACCTCTCGAGGTGAAGTCTGTCCTCGATGCCCTCGCGCTTCCAGGTCTTCTCGATCTCTTCGAGGAGAGCCGCGGGGCCACAGGCCCAGGTGTCGCGCGTCCGCCAATCGGGGTACAACTCGTCGAGCGAGGCCAGCGCGAACTTGCCGTCGGATCGCGTCAGCTGCACATGGGAGGTGAAGTTGGGATGAGATTTCTCCAACGCGGAAAGTTCCGCGGCGAACATGACCTCGTCCTCGGTGGGAGCCGAGTGGATGTGCACCGTGTCGGGCATGTCCCCGTGTCGATCCAGTGCCCGCAGCATCGAGATGATCGGAGTGATGCCGCTACCCGCAGTGACGAACAGGATCTTGTTCGGCGGCGGAACCGGCAGTGCGAAATTTCCCTTCGGAGCGGCCAGGCGAACAATTGTTCCCTGCGGCACGCCGCCGACGAGGTGCGAGGACAGGAAGCCCTCGGGCATCGCCTTGACCGTGATGGAAATGAGTTTGTCTTCCCAGTTCGGCGGCGAGGTCAACGAGTACGACCGCCAGTGCCACCGTCCGCCGAGGTGCAAGCCGATTCCGATGTACTGACCCGGCTTGTAGTCGAAATTGAAGCCCCAACCAGGCCTGATCACCAGCGTCACCGCGGTCGCGGTCTCCTGCTCCACGCGCACGATGCGGCCTCGCAACTCACGCGCCGACCACAACGGGTTCGCCAGATGCAGGTAGTCGTCCGGCAACAAGGGAGTGGTGATGCGGGTGAAAGCACCGCGCACCATGTTCAGTCTGGGACGCCTGGGTGCCGAGACGTCGGCCGCAGGAGCTTCCAGCCACTTCTTCACATCCATCGGGTGTTCCATCCCCTCGATCGAGACTCCGAGCCGCATCCGGCCATCGAGGTTACGCTACCGTAGGTTCGGGGTCAGGGTCACCTTCGCAGCAATGGCGCAGGGACGATCACAGCGAAATCACAGCAGTTCGAGGAGAAACGGCAACTCCTGTGGGGCGTACCACGCCAACGTGTGATCCTCGGCGTCTCCGAGGACGAACTCCGCGTCGGCGTCACCCATGTCGGCAGCATCGACGGCCGCCGCAGCCTTGGCGACTGCCGATTCGGCCCCTTCGAGATCGACGTGCACCGACGCGACTTGATCCATCCGTAGGGGCTCCTTCAACCGGACGACGGCATCGTCGAGATCGGGTCGCAGGGTGGGTTCTTCCACATCGGCTGCGATCACCGCTCGCCGATACACCACACCCTCGGCGACCGTGCCGGTGTCGGCTTCGTCGTCGACGGCCGCTGCGATCAAGCGCAGCGAGGCCCGAGCGGCCTCCCCCATCGCCACCTCGGCCAGTTCCTCGTCGTCGCCGGAGGAATATGCCTCACGCAGAGTCGGCGTCACCGCGAACGCCGTCCGCGAGACCGGGCTGAATTCACCGTCCGCCGACAACACTCTCAAGAACTCCAGCGTCGCTGGAACGTAGACACGCATTGCAGAAGACCTCACACTCTCGATTCGTTACTCGCGTCGACCAATTCTTCCAACGCCTCGTGCAGCAACGCCGTCACCACGTCAACGTCGGGCATGGCACCTCGATCGGCATTGAGCCCGAAGAACACGAAACCGTCGTACGACGTCAACCCGATACTCATCGCCTGGTTCTCGAACAACGGCGAGACCGGATACATCTCGAGCATGCGTGCGCCGCCGACGTAGAGGGGAAACTGCGGTCCGGGAGCGTTGGTCACGATCAGGTTGAACACCCGCTGAGACAGTCGACTGCCTGCCCGCGCGCCCATGGCGTGCAGACTCGCAGGCGCGAATCCGGTGATGCGCATCAGCGTCTGCGCGGTGACGCCGCGACTCTGATGGGCGTGCGCCTCGGTGGCATGCGCGATGTGCGAGAGCCGAACCACCGCGTTCGATTCACCGACGGGCAGGTCCACGAGGAAGGACGAGATCTCGCTGCGATCGTCCTCGGTCGGCTCGGCAGGCCTGTCGCCCACATCGCCGAAGCCGACACGATCGGCGGAGACGTAGACCGACATCGGCACCATGGCCCGGACCGTCGACGAGGCGGTCACGGGTTCGCCTCTCGAAAGCAACCAGTTTCGCAGCGCGCCGGTGACGACCGCGAGCACCACGTCGTTGATCGAGCAACCGAAGCGATTATGGATCTTGCGATAGTCCGACAGCTCGGTCTTGGCCACCGCGAATCTGCGGTTTCGCGAAATCGGAGCGTTGAGCGGACTCGACGGAGCGCTCTGGGTTGCGGTGCGCAACAAGGCCGCAACCTTGGCCGCAGCACGCACCGCGTCACCCGCGACACCGGCCATACCGTTCACTGCGCCACGCAGAGACTCGAGACTCTCCCCCGGCCGCACGACCAACTCGGTCAGCGCGTCGATGACGAGGGCAGAATCCTTCGGCTCGCGAGCGGGCATCCACAGTTCCTCGGCAACCGGCGGCGGATTCTTGCTCGCGTCGAGGATGACCTGACCGATGTCGAGTGCGTGCTCGCCGTCGACGAGCGCCGAGTGGGACTTGGTGAAGATGGCGAAACGGTTCTTCGACAGTCCCTCGACCAGATACATCTCCCACAGTGGCCGAGTGCGGTCGAGGGGTCGCGAGGTCAGCCGTGCAATCAGATCGTGCAACTGATCATCCGAACCCGGCTTCGGAAGCGCCGAGCGCCGGATGTGGTAGGTGATGTCGAAATCCGCGTCGTCGACCCATACCGGTCTGGCGAGCCCGAAGGCGACTTCGCGAACTTTCTGCCGATACCGAGGAACCAGCGCCAATCGCTGTTCGACCAACGACAGCAGACGCTCGTAACTGAAGCCGCTGCGCGGGGTTCGAAAGATTGCGAGCGAGCCGAGGTGCATAGGACTGCTACTGGCCTCGAGAAAGTAGAACGACGCATCCTGCGCTGTCAGCCTGGTCGCCATCGCGTGTTCCAGTCTCCGTCCTTGCGTGGAGTTCGCACCCGTTCGAGTAGGTCGAGCGCGCGGTGTGGCTCGAACCTAGAGTACGTGGCGGACGACCGCCGGTCGCGGGGTCGTTCGAGGACTCGTGTCGCGGGAATCGACCTGGTTCGTCGGGGAACCGAACGCCGCCATGGACCGTCAATGTCGGTGTGAGCGTCATGGAATCGAACGAACCGCCCGACACCCCCAGTATTACCGGGCCGAGCCCCCGACTACCCGCCGAGCCGCACTGCTTCCTCTCACGTGCCGCTCCCTTCGAGCCGCCGCTCTCGTCCACGACCGTCCACACGTGGGATCCGGCGGCAGCCGCCGAGCCGAGGCCGGTGGTGCACCGAACGCCGGTGCGCAGCAACCGTTCTCGACGTCGCGCCGAGCCGGCCGGTCGGCCGGTCGTGCCCGCCGACGCACGGTTGTCGGCCGACCGCGCGATGCGCATGTTGATCGAAGTGATCGACCGCCGCCGCAGTGCAGATCAACTCTCTGTGTTGTTCACCACCCCGATGATCGACCTGGTGCGAACCATCGTGCGGAACCCACCGCCGGGGAGACGGCTCGGATTCGCCGCCGTACACCGAGTGCACGTCGTGTACCAGTCCGATGTCTCCGCGGAAATATTCGGCTCCTACACCCGCGGACCGCGAATGTTCGCTTTCGCCGGCCGGATCGAACTGGCAGTCGATCCTCGCCGTCCCGGGTGGACCGTCACCTCATTGCGAGTGGGGTGAGGCTCACCTCGCGGTGAGGCGACCGTGATCCCCTACTTTTTGCGCTTGGAGCGAGCTGCCTTCTTCGGGGCCTTGCTCTGCGCCCTCGCCGCTTCGCGACGCTCGCGGCGAGTGCCATCGGCGGTGGATTCAGTGCCGCCGGCCGACGCACCCGATCGGCGGACATCGGTGCCGCCGCCCTCGGCCGGACCGGAAAAGGTCAATCTCTGCTCTTCCTGCTCTTCGAGACCCTTCGCCCGCAGAGCCGAGGGCACTGCAGGAGCGGTAGGTGCCGGAGCAGTGGGTGCCGGAGCAGTGGGTGCCGGAGCCGTCGGTGCCGGAGCCGTCGGTGCCGGAGCCGTCGGTGCGGGTGCTGCGGCGGGTGTCGTTGCCGGGCGGCCGGAACCCACCGGAGAGGCCAGTCCCGGAGCCACGGCGAGACCTGCCGAGGCCGCAGGTCCTGTCGGAGCCGGCGTCGCCTCGACCTGCAGGTTGAACAGGAAGCCGACCGACTCCTCTTTCAGACCGTCGAGCATGCCCTGGAACATGTCATAGCCCTCGCGCTGATACTCGACCAGCGGGTCGCGCTGCGCCATCGCACGCAGGCCGATGCCCTCTTTGAGGTAATCCATCTCGTAGAGGTGCTCACGCCACTTGCGGTCGAGCACGGACAGCAGCACTCTCCGCTCGAGTTCGCGCATCCCGTTCTCGCCGGCGATACCGTCGATCTCGGCTTCACGGCTGGCGTAAGCCGCCCGCGCGTCCTCGAGCAGCGCCTCACGTAGTTCGTCGCGGCTCAGGTCGCCCTTTTCGCCGTCCTCGTTCTCGCCTGCCAGAACCTTGTGTTCCAGGCCGACCGGGTACAGAGTCTTGAGTGCGGACCACAGCTGCTCGAGATCCCAGTCCTCCACATACCCCTCAGCGGTGCCACCGTCGACGTAGGCGGTGATCACGTCGGTGATCATCCCCTCGACCTGCCCCTCCATGTCGGCACCCTCGAGGATGCGCCGCCGCTCCTCGTAGATGACGGTTCGCTGCTGGTTCATCACCTCGTCGTACTTGAGGACGTTCTTGCGAATCTCGAAGTTCTGCTGCTCGACCTGCGTCTGCGCACTCTTGATGGCCTTGGACACCATCTTGGCCTCGATCGGCACATCGTCGGGCAGGTTGAGCCGGGTCATGATCGACTCGAGTGCGCCGCCGTTGAATCGACGCATCAACTCGTCGCCCAGCGACAGGTAGAAACGCGATTCTCCCGGATCACCCTGACGCCCGGAGCGGCCTCGAAGCTGGTTGTCGATACGGCGCGAATCGTGCCGCTCGGTACCGAGCACGTACAGGCCACCGGCCTCGCGAACAGTATCCGCGTCGGCCTTGACCTGCGCCTTGACCTCCTCCAGAGCAGGCTCCCACGCGGCCTCGTACTCCTCGGGGGTCTCGACCGGGTCCAGGCCCTGCTTCCGCAGCTGCAGGTCGGCGAGGATATCCGGGTTGCCACCGAGAACGACGTCGGTACCGCGGCCGGCCATGTTGGTAGCGACCGTCACCGCGCCCTGACGACCGGCCTCGGCGATGATGGTCGCTTCCTGCTCGTGGAACTTCGCGTTCAGCACGTTGTGGGCCACGCCCCGCTTGGTGAACTGCTTCGACAGGTACTCCGAGCGCTCGACGCTGGTGGTACCGATGAGCACCGGCTGACCCTTCTCGTGCCGCTCGACCACATCGTCGACCACGGCGTCGAACTTGGCCTCTTCGGTCTTGTAGATCAGGTCTCCGTTGTCCACGCGGACCATCGGACGGTTCGTCGGAATCGGAATGACGCCCAAACCGTAGATCTGATGCAGCTCTGCGGCCTCGGTCTCGGCAGTACCGGTCATGCCCGAGAGCTTGTCGTACAGGCGGAAGTAGTTCTGCAGTGTGATCGTGGCCAGAGTCTGGTTCTCGGCCTTGATCTCCACCTTCTCCTTGGCCTCGATCGCCTGGTGCATGCCTTCGTTGTAGCGGCGTCCCACCAGGATGCGACCGGTGAACTCGTCGACGATGATGACCTCGCCGTCGCGGACGATGTAGTCCTTGTCCTTGGAGTAGAGCTCTTTGGCCTTGATCGCGTTGTTCAGGTAGTTCACCAGCGGCGAGTTGGCGGCCTCGTACAGGTTGTCGATGCCGAGCTGATCCTCGACCAATTCGACGCCTGCCTCGTGCACGCCGATGGTCCGCTTGCGAATGTCGACCTCGTAGTGGGTGTCCACCTTCAACATCGGCGCGATACGGGCGAACTCGCCGTACCACTTGCTCGACGCGTCGGCCGGCCCCGAGATGATCAGCGGCGTTCGAGCTTCGTCGATGAGGATCGAGTCGACCTCGTCGACGACGGCGAAGTTGTGCCCACGCTGCACGAGGTCGTCGAGCGAGTGCGTCATGTTGTCGCGCAGGTAGTCGAACCCGAACTCGTTGTTGGTGCCGTAGGTGATGTCGGCGGCGTACGCGGCGCGGCGTTCGACCGGCGTCATACCGGAGAGGATCACGTCGACCGACATTCCGAGGAAGCGATGGACGCGGCCCATCCACTCCGAGTCACGCTTGGCCAGATAGTCGTTGACCGTCACCACGTGCACACCGTCGCCCGAGATGGCGTTGAGGTAAGCGGGAAGAACACAGGTCAGTGTCTTGCCCTCACCGGTCTTCATCTCGGCGATATTGCCGAAGTGCAGAGCGGCACCGCCCATCACCTGAACATCGAAGTGCTTCTGCGAGAGAACGCGCCACGACGCCTCACGAGCAACCGAGAAGGCCTCGGGCAACAGCTGGTCCAGGCTCTCCCCTGCGGAGTACCTCTCCCTGAACTCCGCGGTTTTGCCGCGCAATTCGTCGTCGGAAAGGCTCTCGACGTCGGGAGACAGGGTCGAGACGTGGTCAGCGATGTTCTTGAGCCGCTTGACCATGCGACCTTCACCAACACGGAGCAGCTTGGAAAACGACAGCGACGGCACGGGCTTTCTCGTCCTCGATCCTCGGTTCACGGGTACTGACACGAACAACTGCATCACCAACAACGCTGCGTTGCGAACAACACTGCATCACTGTACGAGCTCACGGGTCCATCACCACGGCATCTGCGCGGCGGGTGACCCGAACGCGTCCATGGTAGGCGGTGCCGCTGCGGGCGCGGCAAACCGAGTGTCGGTCGTAGGACATCCCGGGTTCGCCATCCGGACAACACCGACACGGCATCGATACAGCACTGCAGGCTCGACGTGGGGATCATATCCTCCGGCATCGAGCCTGCAGTGGTGATGTGATTTCACGGACGGCGAACGAATTCTGCCACCGCGAACGGGCGGGTCAGGTGAGTCTGATCAAGCCGTAATCGAAGGCGTGCCGTCGATACACGACCGATGGTCGGTCGGTGGCGCTGTCGTGGAACAGGAAGAAATCGTGGCCGACGAGCTCCATCTCGTACAGTGCATCGTCGACGCTCATGGGAGCGGCCGAGTGGGTCTTGGTGCGCACGATGTGCCCGGGGCCGCTCTGATCGTCCTCGAAAGAATCGAGCTTCGTATCGGGGTCGAGTGCGAGCGTGTCGTCCTCGGCGAGTTCGGCGGTGGCCTCGGCAACGGAGACGGGCCGTTTCTCTCCGTAATGAACCTTCCGACGGTCCTTGGTTCGCCTGAGTCTGCTCTCGAGTTTCGACGTCACCGCTTCGAGAGCGGCATAGAAACTGTCGGCGCACGCTTCGGCACGAACAACGGGACCCTTGCCCTTCGCGGTGATCTCCACGCGTTGACATGCTTTGGCCTGGCGGCGATTTCGTTCGTGCTGCAGTTCGACATCGAACAAGTAGATGGAGGGGTCGAAGCGCTCGAGGCGAGCAAGTTTTTCGGAGACGTATATCCGGAAATGATCCGGTATCTCGACGTTGCGGCCCTTGACCACAACGTCCGCGTTGCTCTTGGCGGGTTCTTCCGAAGGCTTCTCGTCGAAGAAAACCGAGGCTTGTGAAGGGGTCGTCACGCGTACCTCCCGATATCGGCCACGCCCACTGTTGGACGTGGCAAGTGTGCATGCCGAATGGGGAACCTTCCGGCATCAGAGTCCGGGGCATCACCTCGCATCTTGTCCAGTGGGTGCGTGTCCGCGACGTTAGTCGGTCATCGACTCGTGTGCCACCGTTCACCACGAATTGGTTGTCGGCGTGTCTTCCTCGGGCGTAGTCAGGCACTCGCCACGACGAGTGCGCCGGCGATAGGTACTCCGAAATCGCTTAACACTCTTGCCGATTCGGCCAGTGTGGCACCGGTGGTCACGACGTCGTCGATCAACAGAACGGCGAAAGCCGCCGCCTGCGACGCAGCTCCGCCGACCCGTGGACGACGCACCCCGACGGCCTCGATCCGACCCGCCACGTTGTGCTGACGTTGACCGGCCGACAACCCGACCGAATCTTTGGCTCCACCGGACATGCGCAGCAACTCGGGCACGAGAACTCGCTCCGGTGCCAATTCTTCGGCGGCGATCCGAGCGCATCGCAGAACAGGATCACCCCCGCGTGCCCGGGCCGCACGGGCCCGAGAGGGGGCGCAGACCAGAATCAGCGAGCCGAGCTCCGGAGGATCGATCTCACCCGCCTCGCGCAGATGTCCGACGGCCACTGCCAACGCACGTCCGAGTGGCCGAGCCACCGACCGGCGACCCCGTTCCTTCATGGCGATGACGGCGCTGCGACGCGGTCCGCTGTACGTGCCGAGAGCCCAACAAGGCACACCGGGATCGACACGCGGACGAACGGGGATGGGTGGGACGAACAGTGCCTCGCCACACGCCCGGCACCAGTTCTCCCCCGGCACTCCACAACCGGCGCACTCGAGCGGGAGAACCAGATCGAGGAGTGTTCGCATGAGCGCCGAGTCTGCCTGCACCCACCGACACGCGACTCGCCGACATCAGCCGGGCAGAATCGGCACTGCTTTCACGCCGGCCAGGCCGGTGACCTCGCGCCAGTAACGGTCGCCGACCGGATCGGCGTTGTTGAGCGCGAACACCGCACGCGCGTCGGCCACGTACTCCGTTTCCGGCGACGCATCGACCGCCAGCACCGGAGTGGTCAGGTTGCGCGACGGAAGGGCGTCCATCCTGGAACCATCGACCGTCACCTGCACCACCGGTGTGTCCGTGGCGACTCTCGCGATCACGATGGTGTCTCCGGTGGACCAGTCCAAACTGGTGGCGTCACTGCCCAGTCCGATGGCCACCGCGCGGGGCGAGGTCAACGAGTACACGCCCGTCGGATCGCGCACCACCGTCGCCACGTACACGACGCCGTCGACGATGAGCGCTGCTCGTACGCCGTCGCGGGCCAATCGCAGTTCGGTGATTCGGGTGCCCAGGGTCGTGACGGCGGAGGCGTCGACGGGGATCACGGAGACCTGACCGGTGGAGGGATCACGAGCGGCTCGGATGACATTGGTGCCGTCGATCACCGCCCAGGCCGCGTTGTCGTCCGCCCCCCAGGTGGGCCGCGTGATCGACTGCCCTTCGGCCACCGGGAACGCGCCACCGTCGTAGCTGCCCACCATGAGAGTGCTCGACGGGGCAGGCGCAGGGCGCCCGGTGTCGGCGACTCCAGCCACGAGAGTGCCGTCGTTGGACAACGCCACCGAGCGCAGATTGCGCGCCTGTCCGAAGTACCCGGGGGCGGGTGTGGTCTCCGCCTCGTCGACCCGGAGCAATCCCCCCGACGCGAGGGCGTGCAGCCCGATGCCGGCGTCGGTGCCCCCGAGTGGATCGAAGGAATCGACGCCTGCGGTCGTCCACCCGTCGGGCTTGGTCGTGTCGATCGGTTGACCGTCGGCCAGCAGCACGTACGGGCCGGCCACCTCGGCCGACGCCAGGGTCCAGATCACCTGAGCGGCAAGGAGTTCGCGATCGCGGTCACCCTTGTTCTGCAGGCCGCCGAAGTCGATCTTGATGCCGCCGAGCCCCACCCCCACCTGAGAGGTCTGACCGTCGGCCTTGGTGATGGGTCCGCGAATGCTCACGTCGTCGGACAGTTCGTTGCTCACTGCCGCCGACAGAGCCGACTTGGGACCGTCGATGAGCAGCTGCACGAGTTGATTGGCCAGCTGGTCCTGCGATCCGCTCGTCCAGCGCACCTCGGGCACGAGCACGCCGCCGAGAGGATCCACGAAGTAGAGCGATCGCTGCTGATACGTGTTCAGAAATGCGGACCGATCGATGACGACACCGGGCGGAAGCTTGGAGATGCGCCATTGTCCGTCCACCCGCGTCATCTCGATCGCAACGTCGAAGGTGTCCGAACCTGCCTGGTATTCCCCGCCCGAGGCCAGCATCCCGGCCTTCGTCGAACGAATCGTGAACTGCGCGGTCTCGGACGTACGAGGTCCGGACAAGGTGTCGATCCGGTCCGCGACGACGGTTCGCGCTCCGTCGTCCCAGGTTCCCGACGCCTCCTCGGTGAGAAATTGCCGAGCGGCCTGATGCCTGTTGGCGGAGACGGCGCTGGCCTCGAAGAAGTCGTCCAGCAAGCGATCCGGCTCGCGTCCGGGTTCGGGGGCCGGGGCACTCGTCGGCACCGCACCATCTGTCAGGGTTCCGATTGCCTGCGGACTGGAGGACTCGGGCAGGCTGGCGCAGCCACCGACGAGCGCGATCGCGAGTGCGCAGATCGCCAGTACCCGACTACCGCGACGAGCCGATCGAATCACGTCACCGACTCCGGTGCCGACGTCTTCTGTGCGGTGATCGCCGGAATCGGCTGCCCCTGCGCGTACTTCTTGGTGCTGGGCTTGAGGGGCAGCGGAGATCCGATCACCTTGTGTCCGCGCACGAGTGGCAGGGTGAGTCGAAAGCATGCACCTTCCCCTACTGCACCCCACGCTTCGAGCTTACCGTCGTGCAGTCGGGCGTCCTCGACGCTGATCGCCAGCCCGAGTCCGGTACCGCCGGAGCGACGGACGCGTGAGGGATCCGAGCGCCAGAACCGGTTGAACACCAGCTTCTCTTCTCCCGGTCGCAGGCCGATTCCCTGATCGCGCACCACGAATGCTGCCGCGTCGGCGTCCGAACGGAGCCGCAGCAGCACTGGCTTGCCTTCGCCGTGATCGAGTGCGTTGGCCAGAAGGTTCCGCAGAATCCGCTCCACTCGCCTGGGGTCCACCTCGGCGACGACCGCGGTCTCGGGCATGTCGACGATCACTTCGGTACCGGTCTCGCGCGCCAGGTGCCGAACGGTGGACACCGCGGCGCGCGCGCACATCCGAAGATCGAGCTGTTCGGCAGCCAGTTCGGCCACACCCGCGTCGTGTCGACTGATCTCGAGCAGGTCGCCGAGCAGAGTCTCGAAGCGATCCAGCTCGTTGACCAGCAGCTCCGACGATCTCTTGAGTGCGGGTTCGAGATCGTCGCTGGCGTCGTGGATGAGGTCCGCGGCCATGCGCACGGTCGTGAGTGGGGTCCGCAGTTCGTGGCTGACATCGGAGGTGAACCGGCGCTGCAGGTTGCCGAATTCCTCGAGCTGGGTGATCTGCTTGGACAGGCTCTCGGCCATCTCGTTGAACGACATCGCGAGCCTGGCCATGTCGTCCTCACCGCGAACCGGCATGCGCTCCTTGAGCCTGCCGTCGGCGAAACGTACCGCGATGCGCGAGGCGGATCGAATGGGCAGCACCACCTGCCGTGCGACGAGCATCGCGATCGCGGCGAGCAGCACCAGAAGCACCACTGCGCCGATGAACAACGTTCCGCGGACGAGCGAGAGTGTTCGGTCCTCGCTGGCCAACGGGAAGATCAGGTAGAGCTGCAGAGCCGAGATGTCGGATCCGGTGGGCGATCCCATGATCAGTGCCGATCCGGAGTAGCCGCCGTCACTGTCGGTCACGGTCGCGTACTGCGAACTGATCAGGCCTTTCTTGACGAAGTCGCGCAGGCTGCTCGGGATCTGATCTACCGGCCCGACCGACGCCTCGGCCCGGGTGGCGTCACCTTCGACGATCAACACCGGATCGAACGATCCCGCCGACCCGGTGGTCGAGGCGGCGTCCAGGTCCTGGTTGGTCAGTGCTGCTCGCGCTCGTTCGAGGCGCGTCGCGAGTCCACTCGAATCGTCGGCACCAGCGAGGTTGCCCTCGACGGTGGTTCGCGATCTGTCTAGTTCCTCGGTGGCCGCAGACAACTTGGCTTCGAGTAGCCGATCGGTGATCTGGGAGGTCAACACCACACCGAGGATGAGGATGACCACCAAAGACAACGTCAAGGTCGACACGACGACGCGGAGCTGCAAGGACCGTCGCCAGGCATGGCCCAGCGATGTACTCAGCGAACGAAACCACCGCAGCAGAGGGGAGAATTTGCCGTTGATTCGCCGCCGAGAATGGGAGAAACCGATCACGGCGGTCCGGCCTTGTAACCGACCCCCCTCACGGTCAACACCACCTCCGGGTTCTCCGGGTCCTTCTCGACTTTGGCGCGCAGGCGCTGCACGTGCACGTTGACCAGTCGGGTGTCGGCCGCATGACGGTAGCCCCACACTTGTTCGAGCAAGACCTCTCGGGTGAACACCTGTCGCGGCTTGCGAGCCAACGCCACCAACAGATCGAACTCGAGTGGTGTCAGCGACACCAGTTCGTCGCCGCGGCTGACCTTGTGTGCGGGCACGTCGATCACGATGTCTGCGATGGACAACAATTCGGCGGGTTCGTCCTCGGTCCTGCGCAGGCGCGCTCGAACGCGTGCGACCAGTTCCTTGGGCTTGAAGGGCTTCATGATGTAGTCGTCTGCGCCGGATTCGAGGCCCAGCACGACATCGACGGTGTCGGTCTTGGCCGTCAGCATCACGATCGGAACGCCAGAATCGGCCCGCAGTACGCGGCATACGTCGATGCCGTTCATACCGGGAAGCATCAGGTCCAGCAACACCAGATCCGGCCGGTTCTCGCGCACGGCCGCCAATGCTTGGGTGCCGTCTCCGACCACGAAGGGCTCGAATCCCTCACCGCGCAACACGATGGTGAGCATCTCCGCCAGAGCCGAATCGTCGTCCACAACCAGAATCCGAGGCTTCATACTCCTATGGTGTCACTCTCGGCTCGCCTGATGGCTGATTGGTCAACTCGGCGGCGAGTCGATCGGGATCTACGTCGGCGGTGACGACATGCCACGGCGACACCCAGTTCGCCGCCGCGAGAGCGCCGTACACGGCCGACGTTCGGCTCTGGAGCGAGCCGTCCAGCTCGTACGCGTCCCGGGTCCGGGCGGCGTCCGCACTCTCGCGCGCCGCAGCCCGCTCGGCGGCGAGTGCCACGGGCACGTCGAGCAAAATCTGAGTGTCCGGAATCGGAACTCCGAAACGCTCGAATTCGAGCGCTCTGATCCACTCGACGGCCCCGCCGTCCGCAGTCTGCTCCAACCGAGCAGCCGTGTACGCGGCATTGGACGCCACGTACCGATCGAGAAGAACTACATCGTTGTGCGAGAGCAGCTTTCGGATCTCGTCGACCGCATCCCGGCGATCGAGCGCGAACAGCAGAGCCATCGCGTGCACACTACCGGCGGTATCGCCGTGTTCGCCGTGCAGCGCCTCCGCCGCAAGATCGGCGTGCACCGATCGGTCGTACCGCGGAAATCCGATGCGCGCGACGTGGAGGCCGTCGCGTTCCCATGCCGAAACGAGCCGACGGGCGAGCGTGTTCTTGCCCGCACCGTCGACTCCTTCGATGACGAAAAGCAGTCCCACCGTGGGTCAGTAGCGGTAGTGCTCGGGCTTGTACGGGCCCTCGACGTCCACTCCGATGTACTCGGCCTGCTCCTTGGTGAGCTTGGTGATCGAGCCACCGAGCGCTTCGACGTGGATCCGCGCGACCTTTTCGTCCAGGTGCTTGGGCAGGCGGTAGACCTCGTTGTCGTACTCGTCCGGCTTGGTCCACAGTTCGATCTGAGCGATGACCTGATTGGAGAAGCTGTTGCTCATGACGAACGACGGGTGACCCGTCGCGTTGCCGAGGTTCAGCAAGCGTCCCTCGGAGAGCACGATGATCGAGTGCCCGTCCTTGAACTGGTACTCGTCGACCTGCGGCTTGATGTTGATGCGCGTGACATCGGGGGCCTTCTCCAGACCGGCCATGTCGATCTCGTTGTCGAAGTGGCCGATGTTGCCGAGGATTGCCTGGTGCTTCATCTTGCGCATGTGCTCGAACGTGATGATCGACAGGTTGCCCGTCGAGGTGATCACGATGTCGGCCTGCTCGATGAATTCTTCGACCGTGCGCACGTCGAAGCCGTCCATGAGCGCCTGCAGCGCGTTGATCGGGTCGGCCTCGGTGACGGTCACACGTGCACCCTGGCCCTTGAGCGCCTCGGCACAGCCCTTGCCCACGTCGCCGTAGCCGCACACCAGAATGGCCTTGCCGCCGATGAGGACGTCGGTGCCCCGGTTGATGCCGTCGATCAGCGAGTGGCGCGTGCCGTACTTGTTGTCGAACTTGCTCTTGGTCACCGAGTCGTTGACGTTGATGGCAGGGAACGTGAGTTCTCCCGCGGCCGCGAACTGGTAGAGCCGGAGCACACCGGTGGTGGTCTCCTCGGTCACGCCCTGAACGGACGCGGCTACCTCGGTCCACTTGGTCTTCGACGCTTCGAGCGAACGACGGAGGAGACCGAGGAACACCTTGTACTCGTCCGAATCGTGATCGTCGTCGGTCGGCGGAACCACGCCCGCCTTCTCGAACTGCGCGCCGCGCAATACCAGCATCGTGGCGTCACCGCCGTCGTCGAGGATCATGTTGGCCGGCTGCTCGGGCCACGTGAGCATCTGCTCGGCCGCCCACCAGTACTCCTCGAGGCTTTCGCCCTTCCAGGCGAACACCGGAACGCCCTTGGGATCCTCGACGGTTCCGTACGGTCCGACGACCACGGCCGCAGCCGCGTGATCCTGTGTGGAGAAGATGTTGCACGACGCCCAGCGAACCTCGGCCCCGAGTGCCACCAGGGTCTCGATCAGCACGGCGGTCTGCACCGTCATGTGCAGCGATCCCGAAACCCGGGCTCCCTTGAGCGGCTGAACGTCCGCGTATTCGCGACGCAGCGCGATCAGACCGGGCATCTCGTGCTCGGCGAGTCTGATCTCCTTGCGGCCGAATTCTGCCAGCGACAGGTCTGCGACCTTGAAGTCGATTCCACCGCGGTGTTCCACGGTGAGTGCCGATACTGACGTAACTGAGGTCGTCATCTTGCCTCTCCTGTTGACTGAGTGTCTGTCCACCAGGCTATCGGGTCCGCGCGGAGGAAGTACCGACTGCCCGGCGGGACGAGTCCGCACCGACCGTCTGCACTATCCGTTTCGTCCGGCTCGCGCCAGAATTCGGGCGCGCTTGCGGGGAAGGATGTTGGCACGGGTGACATCGCCTTGGTAGTGCGCGTGTACCCGTGGGTCCATCACTCGACGCCACAGCGGCGGGATTGCGGCAAGGATCACCATCGACGCGTATCCGGCCGGCAGCTGCGGAGCTTCGTCGCAGGAGAGCAGGGTCTGATAACGCTTGCCGGGATTGGCGTGATGGTCGCTGTGCCGTTGCAGGTGGTAGAGAAATATGTTGGTGCAGATTCTGTCGCTGTTCCAGCTGTGACGGGGTGAGCATCGAACGTATTTGCCGCGGTCGTTCGTCTCGCGGAGCAAGGCGTAGTGCTCCACGTAGTTCACCATCTCGAGGAGCACGAATCCGACCACGGCCTGCAGCAGTAGATACGGCGCGATGGCCGGGCCGAAGGTGACCAGCAACGTGCCGAACAGCACTGCGCTCAGTAACCAGGTGTGGAGCAGCGCATTGGTAGGGCTCGCGACCGAGCGACCCTTGCGCCGCAGACGCTGCGCCTCGAGCCTCCACGCGGAGACGAGCCCCAACACCGTGCTGCGCGGCACGAAGGTCCACACGCTCTCGCCGAGCCGCGCGCTTGCGGGATCGTCCGGAGTCGCTACCCGAACGTGATGACCGCGGTTGTGTTCGACGAAGAAGTGCCCGTAGAGCGTCTGAGACAGCGCGATCTTGGCCAGCCACCGTTCGTGCTGCTCGATGCGATGACCAAGCTCGTGAGCGGCGTTGATACCGGTGCCTGCCACCAGCCCCACCGTCACGGCGAGCCCGATCTTGTCCACTACGGCCAGCTCGCCGTACGCCCACATCCAGCACGCGACGATCAGCCCGATGAACTGAATGGGGAGAAAGAGGTAGGTACACCAGCGGTAGTAGCGATCGTTCTGCAGTTTCTCACTCGCCGACTCGTCCGGGTTGTGCCCGTCCTCACCGGCGATCAGGTCGATCACCGGAATGATCACGAAGAACACCAGAACACCGCTCCACCAGAAGATCTGCATGCCCGTCCAGTAAACCAACTGTGACGGCAGCAGTGCCGATGCCGGGGCCAACAGCCCCAGCATCCACAAATAGCGTTTGTTGCCCTGCCAGCGAAGCGAACGTTCGCCGGCCGTCGAATCCCGCCCCCCGAAAGCGACACCCGAATCCTTCGTGGAAGTGATTCGGCCGTCCGCACTCACTGCTTCAACACCCTCTCATCGAACCGTATGAGTCCTCCAAGTCTGTTTTCGAGGGTATAACATTCTCGCGGTTCGATGTGACACCGACCGAATTCGACCGGGCATCGTAGGACGGGCTCCAAAGACCGCACCGGCTACTTCTCGGTCTTCACCTTCTCTGCTTCCCGCAGTCCCATCACCGAATGACGCCTGCTGTACAGCACGTAGATCACGACACCCGCGGCCATCCAGACCAGGAAGCGCAGCCACGTCTCCACCGACAGGTTCAGCATCAACCACAGGCACGCGAGCACGGCAAGGATCGGCACCAGCGGAACCCACGGCACCCGGAAGCCGCGCTCGAGGTCCGGTCGAGTCTTGCGCAGAACCAGAACACCCGCCGACACGAGCACGAATGCGAACAGCGTTCCGATGTTCACCATTTCCTCGAGCGTGCCCAGTGGAACGAAGGCCGCGAGAAGGCCGACGATGACGCCCACGAGAATCGTCGTCCGAACCGGCGTGCCCTTCTTTCCGGTGTGGGCCAATCCACGCGGCACCAATCCGTCTCGCGACATCGCGAAGAGCACCCGGGTCTGGCCCAGCATCAACACCATCACCACGGTCGTGAGGCCGGCAAGCGCGCCGAACGAGATGATGTTCTTGGCCCAGGTCAGGCCGTTCAGCTCGAACGCCGTTGCCAGCGTTGCACTGTCGCCCGCCAAATCGGTGTACTTCACCATTCCGGTCAGCACGAGGGTGACGGCCACGTAGAGCACGGTCACGATCGCGAGGGAACCGAGGATGCCGCGCGGCAGTGCCTTCTGCGGCTCCTTGGTCTCTTCCGCCGTCGTCGCGACCACGTCGAAGCCGATGAACGCGAAGAACACCAGGGACGCCGCGGCCAGCAGTCCGTACCAGCCGAAGGAGCTGCCGCCCGCACCGGTGACGAACGAGAACAGTGACTGACGGAGGCCTTCGCCGGTGGAGCCGGGCTGCGACGGAGGAATGTACGGGTCGTAGTTGGAGACCTTGATGTAGAAGGCACCGAGCACGACGACGAAGAGAACGACGACCACCTTGATTGCAGTGATCACGAGCGAGACCCGCGAGGACAACTTGGTGCCCGATGCGATGAGCACCGTCAGCACCACCACGATGAGCAGTGCGCCCCAGTCGAAGTTCAGCGAACCGATCTGGAGCACAGGTGCGGCCGTACCGAGCAGATCTCCCAGGTACAACGACCACGCCTTGGCCACAACGGCAGCCGCCAGACCGAACTCGAGGATCAGATCCCAGCCGATGATCCAGGCGATGAACTCACCGAACGCGGCATAGGAGAACGTGTACGCGCTGCCGGCAACGGGAACCGTCGAGGCGAACTCCGCGTAACACAGTGCCGCCAGACCGCAGGCGATCGCCGCGAGCACGAACGCCACCGACACCGCCGGTCCCGCCACGTTTCCGGCGGTTCGCGCGGTCAGGGTGAAGATGCCTGCACCGACGGCAACGGCGACGCCGAACACGGTGAGGTCCCAGGAACCGAGTTCTTTCCGGAGTTTGGTATCCGGCTCGTCGGTGTCCTCGATCGACTGCTCGATCGATTTGGTCCGGAACCACCCCGTCGTGCGCGGGGTCTTGGCCGGCCGGTCTGCTCTGCTCATCGGACCTCCGTAGCGCGTATTCGTCTCTGTCCACGGATCACACCCGTCGCAGAGTTCACTGTGACACCAGACTATTGCCTTCGGGCACGCCGCTCGCGCACTTCGGCAGTTCGAAGAGACCTCCGCACAAGTACGACAGGCCGGAAGGGATCTACAGGCGGCCGACGGAGGCCACGAACACCTCGGCCACGCCCGAATCGGCAGTCACGGTGACCGATCGATCCGCTGCCGGTATCCAGGCCGAGCTGCCCTGCGGCACCGTCAGCCCGGACTGTCGGCCACCGGTACTCGCCACGACGGTTCCGTCGGTACACAGCAGGATTCGGGGACCGGATCCGGGTATCTCGACCGTCTCCCCCGCTGGCACCGCCGTCCGACTCAGCGCGAATTCCGGTGCAGGCGTGCGGTACAGGTAGGTGGGCCTATCGTCCTCACCCGGAGTGATGGGAGAGATGTCGGCCGGCTCGAAGTCCAGTACGCGCAGCAATTCTGGAACGTCGACGTGCTTGGGAGTCAGTCCTCCGCGCAACACGTTGTCGGAGTTCGCCATGATTTCCACTCCGGTACCGCGCAGGTAAGCGTGCAAGTTTCCGGCGTCCAGGTACAGGCCCTGGCCGGGAGTCAAGGTCACTCTGTTGAGCAGCAGTGCTGCGAGCACACCGGCGTCGCCGGGATAGGACTCGCCGAGCTCGAGCAGGGTCCTGGCCTCGGCCGCGAATCGTCCACCGTCCGTGCGCGCGGGACCGGAAAGATAATCGATGCATCCCTGGGCAACGGCCGGAAGAATATCGTCCAGCGACTGCCCGGGAAGCGTGATCCACGAGGTGAACACCGTACGCAGTCCGGACGCATCGGGCTGTGCGGCAAGCAATGTTCGATATCCACCGAGCGCGGAGACAGCCAACGCGTCGAGCAGTTCCACGGTCTCCGTGGGGCTTCGGAAGCCTGCCAGTGCCTCGAACTCGGTGAGCGCCACGATCAGTTCCGGCTTGTGATTCGGATCCCGATAGTTGCGCACCGAAGAATCGATGGGGACACCGGCCGCATTCTCGCGCGCGAAGCCTTCACGGGCCTGGGCACTGCTTGGGTGGGCCTGCAACGACAAAGGCTCTTCTGCAGCAAGCAGTTTCAGCAGGTACGGCAGTCGGGACTCGTACTGCTGAGCCGAGCTTCCCAGCTGCGTCGCCGGATCCCCGTCTATCAATGTCAGCAGTGGGGTGCTGCCGGCCTCGTGCACCACATGCGCCGAATCTGCCGGGTGAGCACCGAGCCAGATCTCGGCCTCGGGATGATCGGACGGAACCGGGCGACCCTGAATTCTGGCCAGAGCGGTACGCGACCCCCATGCGTACGACCGAACCGCGCCACGCAAGAGCTGCACTAGCTACCGCCCATCAACAGCAGATACGCGGCGGTCGTGTCCAACCGCGTCGCCAACACGGACATGGTGTCGAGCACCGAAAGTGTAGCCGGACCGGGAGACGTGGCGGCGATGTCGAGTTCGGACCCCGGCCTCGCGCCGCCGAACAATGCCTCACTCGACTCGGCGAGCAACAATTCCGACTCGGGCACACCGGCCACTCGTCGTTCGGTCATCGCGCGATCGACGTCGGATGCGACGACGATGACGCGCATCGGCAGTGCCGGCGGCGGGCCGTCGAGCTGCTCGTCGTGGAAGAAGGAATCGAATGTTTGTGCCGTGTTGGCAGATTCGACAGTCGATGCCCGGACGGATGCGGCGATGACGTCGCCGAGCTCTCCGGCACCGACGAGCACACCGGCAACACGTAGCAGCACCTCGCTGCCGTGCCGAGCCACCTCGACGGCTGCCGGACCGCTGCCGGACAGCACCACCCGCCGACCGTTCATCCCACTGGCGAGAGCCTTGGCCGGGTTGTGGAACACCTCGTTGGATGGGCTGTTTCGCACCGCCTCGGCGTCGAGCAGATCGGCCAGACGAGACAGATTGGGCAGCAACGTCTTCCACGATCCGCCGGCAACCGCACCGAGAACAGCGACGAATGCGGCGAGATACCGCATCAGAGCGTTGTGATCACGGACCGCGATTCGCGGCGGCAACCACATGACCCTCGCCCCTCGGACGGCACGCAGCGGCCCTTCCTCGGGTGCTACCACCACCACTTCCGCGCCGCGACGCGCTGCGGCATCCACGGACTCGGCGAGGCGCGGATCTCCGGCGTCGTCGCCGGCCACCACCACCACATCGAGCGGGCCGATCCATGGCGGCGTTCCGGTACTTCGGACCAGTGGAACACCGAGTCGGTCACCGAGCGCTGCGACGAGAAGTGACGCCGCCCGACTGCTGCGACCGTCACCGGTCACGATCACCACGCTTCGGGGGCGCAGATCGGCCAACCGGGCCAGCACCGCTTCGTCCACCGCCGTCGCGACGGCGCGAACCTGCGCGCCCGCCAGTGCAGCACTGCGCAATGCACCCTCGCGATCGGCCGCGATGAGAGCATCGGCATCGTCGAGATCGACCAGAGACGACACTGCGGTCATGGCTGCGACACCTCCCCTTCGTAACCGACCGGAAACGAACGCTTACCCACTCATGAACCCTCGGTAACCACTATTCCAGTCCGGCGCGAACGATGCCCAATATCTCGGTCGAAAGGGCATCCACATCCGCGCCGGTTCGAGCTTCCACGTTCAGTCGGAGCAGCGGTTCGGTGTTCGAGGCCCTCAGGTTGAACCAGGAACCGTCGGCGAGATCGACTGTCACGCCGTCGAGTCGGTCGATGCCCGAGGTTCGATCGGCGAACGCCGCGAGCACGGCCTCGGTACGAGTTGCCGCGTCGTCGACGGTCGAGTTGATCTCGCCCGATGCGCTGTAGGTCTCGTAGGCGGCCATCATCTCCGACAGGGGGCGGTCCTGTGCACCGAAAGCGGCAAGGACATGCAACGCGGCGAGCATGCCGGAGTCGGCACCCCAGAAGTCGCGGAAGTAGTAGTGCGCAGAGTGTTCTCCACCGAAGATGGCTCCGGTGTCGGCCATCTGCTGCTTGATGAAGGAGTGGCCGACGCGGGTTCGTACCGGCGTGCCACCGAGCTCGGTGACCAGCTCAGGCACGGAACGGGAGGTGATGAGGTTGTGAATGATGACCGCGCCCGGCTCCTTGGCCAGTTCGCGCTCGGCCACCAGACAGGTGACGGCAGAGGGCGAAACCGGGTCGCCCTTCTCGTCTACGACGAAGCAGCGATCGGCGTCGCCGTCGAACGCGAGCCCGATAGCGGAGCCGGTCTCGACGACGAAACGCTGCAGATCCACCAGATTCGCCGGATCGAGTGGATTGGCCTCGTGGTTGGGGAAGCTGCCGTCGAGTTCGAAGAACAACGGCTCGATCGTCACCGGCAACGGTCCGAACACTGCAGGCACGGTGTGCCCGCCCATTCCGTTGCCTGCGTCGACGGCGATCTTCATGGAACCGATTCCCGACAGATCGACCAGGTCTCGCAAGAACTGCACGTACTCGTCGAGGACGTCGCGGGAGGTCACCGTTCCGGCCGGGCCGTCGAACTCGGGTACCCCTTCCACCAATTCGGCCTTGACGGTTGCCAGACCGGTGTCCTGTCCCACCGGCTTCGCGCCGGCGCGGCAGAGCTTGATCCCGTTGTACTTCGCCGGATTGTGACTGGCGGTGAACATCGCCCCCGGGCATTCGAGCAGGCCCGAGGCGAAGTACAGCTGATCGGTGGACGCCAGGCCGATGTGGACCACGTCGAGTCCTTGAGCGGTGACACCGTCGGCAAAGGCCCGAGACAGCGCAGGCGACGAATCACGCATGTCGTGGCCGATCACGACCGACCGCGCGGCCCCCGCCTCGTCGCGAACCAGGCGTGCGAACGCGGCCCCGACGTCTCGCACGAACGCCTCGTCGATCTGCTCACCGACGACGCCACGGACGTCGTAGGCCTTGATGACGGCGTTGACGGACTCTGCGGTTCGGGCCACGAAGATTCTCCTGGTGATCGTTCTTGCGACGCCGCACATCGGCGTCGTCGAGCGTGTGTGACGGTGCGTCCGCACCAGTATCGGCCGAACGGCACAGACCGTTTCGGTCCTGCTGGAAAACCTTGCCAGACGGCAGTCGGACCGGCCATTCGGACGTCGCTACACCCCACCGGTGTTCGCGGCGGCTCAGGACGTGGGGTCGGGAAGAACTCGAAGGTGACCACGCCTGCCGGTTCGGACGGCCGGGGCGGATCGCCGTTCACCGTCGGACGGACGAGACGCGGACCGATCGATCTCACGGTCCTCGGATCGGACGCGATCGCCGCGGCCCGCCTCACGAACTGCCTCGGCCAGTGCCGTCAGGTCGTCCTCGTCGGGCGTCGACGTCGAGTAGCCACCCTCGTACCGTACGAGCTCCCAGCCCTTCGGCGCAGTGGTCGTCGACGCGTGAATCTCGCACAGATCCCACGAATGGGGCTCGTCCACGGTGGCCAGCGGTCCGACGACCGCGGTCGAATCGGAGTAGACGTACGTGAGAGTTGCAACAGCAGAACGGTTGCAACCAGGCCTGCAGCAGCCACGCAGTGATCTCACGAATGCAGACTATCCGGTAGGTGCAACCGACCGAACGACCGACACACCGGACGGGCGCGATAACCTCCCCCTATGCCTCGATTCTCCTCCGCGCGCAGGATCACCTCTCGGTCCGTGGCACGGCACGGCCGCGGCATCCGCGGACCGGTTCTGCCCGAGGACCTCCCAGCCAGGCGCTCACGAGCGGAGAAGTTCGACCGACTCGTGCTCAATGCGTTCGCTCGAATCGATCATCGATGGCACGACAAACTCTCGAAGCTGGACATCGCCGTCGACGACGTACCCAAGATCAGGGCACTGGATCCGGAGTCCGTGACATGGCCACCCGAAGTTGTGGCAGAGGGTCCGGTGCCGTTGTCGCGGCTGGTGCCGGCCGGCATAGACAAGCGCGGAGAGACGACACGCGCCAGGGTGGTGCTGTTCCGGCGACCGCTCGAGCGTCGCGCAAAGCACCCTGAAGATCTGGAAGACCTGTTGTTCGAGGTTTTGGTGGAGCAGGTAGCGACGTATCTCGGGATCGACCCGGACGAGGTGGATCCGAACAGCGCCGCGGAATGACGGTCGCACAGTGAAAGGCCGAGCACAACCAATGTTCGGTGGAGCGCTCAGCCGATACCGCGCTTGAGTCGACGCCGTTCCCGCTCGGACAGCCCACCCCAGATACCGAACCGCTCGTCGTTGGCGAGCGCGTACTCGAGGCATTCGTCCTTGACCTCGCAGCCGAGACAGATTCGCTTCGCCTCGCGGGTCGAGCCACCCTTCTCGGGGAAGAAGGCCTCAGGATCGGTCTGGGCGCACAGCGCGCGCTCCTGCCACTGATCCTCGATCTCCTCGAACATCTCGTCGAAACCTGCGACGAGACTGAGGAACGGCTTGGCCGGTGGAACCGACTCGGCAACGAAGGGCATCAGGTCTGCGTCGGAGTCGATGTCGGTATCGGCGTCGGTCTCGATCTGCGTCTCGATCGTTCGGGCCACGTACGCAGAACCCGCGTCGGTCGTGACGCTCGAATCTGCCCCGTTGTCGGACTCGGTCTGCGGCGCGTCGTCGACAGCGCTGAGATGTGCAGTGGGTCCGCCCCGCTGATCACGTGTCACGTGCTCGTCATACATCGCTTCCGCCTCCTCACCTGTGGTAGCGCAGATACTTTCGATCTTCGTGTGCTCGAACACCTTGCCCCGCGCAGGTATTCGATCGAACTGGCACGACCGAACGCACCATGCGTTCGTCCGACCCTCGACCTCTACTCGACGTCCACTCAGGGACAAACAGGAAGGGAACGAGTGTTCGAAACCAGGTTCGCTGCAATCGAACTCGTGCTGCGAACACTGAATGACATACCTGTGATTAGACACGCACAGGTGTGTCGCGGTCAAGCCGATCGCGCAAATCCAATACCATCACATGCCCGAAATCGGCTGTCTCCCCGAATCGGAGCCCGTCCCGTGCGTGTCGCGGCGGTTACGGCACCTGCACACGGTCCGATCGTACGGGTGCAGCACCGGGTGGGCGCTCGCCCGGCACCGCTGCAACCCCACTAGGCTCGTGCGTTGTGAAAGTTACTGTTCTGGTCGGTGGCGTCGGTGGCGCGCGGTTCCTTCAGGGTCTGAAATCCTTGTTCGGCGACAACCCCGAGCACGAGATAACCGCCGTGGTCAATGTAGGCGACGACGTATGGATGCACGGCCTTCGCATCTGCCCGGATCTCGATACGTGCATGTACACCCTCGGTGGTGGAATCGACACCGATCGCGGTTGGGGCCGCATCGCCGAGACCTGGAACGCTCGTGACGAGTTGGCGGCCTACGGTGCCGATCCCGACTGGTTCGGACTCGGTGACCGTGACATCGCCACACACCTGATCCGCAGTCGGATGTTGCGCACCGGATTTCCCCTGTCGGCCGTCACCGAAGCTCTCTGCAACCGGTGGCAACCGGGCGTCCGGTTGCTGCCCGTGACCGACGATCGGTCGGAAACTCACGTGGTCGTCACCGATCCGGACGATCCGAGCGGCGAGCAGCAACGCGCAATTCACTTCCAGGAGTGGTGGGTTCGTTATCGAGCGCAGATCCCGACCCACAGTTTCGCCAACATCGGTGCCGAACAGGCAACTCCGGCACCGGGAGTGGTGGAGGCAATAGCAGAAGCCGATGCGGTCGTCCTGGCGCCTTCCAACCCGGTGGTGAGCGTCGGCGCGATCCTAGCGGTGCCGGGTATCCGCGGGGCTCTCCGGACCACAACGGCCAAGGTGGTCGGCCTCTCCCCCATCGTCGACGGTAAGCCGTTGCGCGGCATGGCCGACGAGTGCCTGTCCGTCATCGGTGTCGACACCACAGCACAGGCGGTGGGCCGCTACTACGGAAGCCGAAGCGGTACTGGCATTCTCGACGCGTGGCTGGTGCACACCACCGACGCCGCGGTCGTCGACGGAGTGGACGTGCAGTCGGTACCGTTGCTGATGACCGACCCGAAGACCACAGCGGTGATGGCGCGGACCGCGCTGCTCGCGGCTGGACTCGACCTGTGACCGATCCGCGCGAGACCGCCTCGATGTCTCCGGTACCGAGCGATCATGCACCGGGCGGCTCCATCGAAATACTGCCGATCACCGGGCTCCCGGAATTCAGGCCGTGTGACGACCTGGCTTCGGCGATCGCCGAGCGAGCGCCCTGGCTGCGCAACGGCGACATCTTGATCGTCACCAGCAAGATCGTCTCCAAGGTCGAGGGCCGGTTGGTGCAGGCACCGCACTCTGCGGACGAGCGAGACGCTGCCCGCAGAGTGCTGGTGGAGCAGGAAGCGGTGCGCATCGTTGCGCGCAAGGGCCGAACCCTCATCACCGAGAACCGGCTGGGAATCGTGCAGGCCGCGTCGGGCATCGACGGCTCCAACGTCGACGGTGGCGAACTGGCACTGCTGCCCGAGAATCCCGACGCCAGCGCCGCAGCCCTGCGCGCAGCTCTCGGCGACTTGCTCGGGGTGACAGTGGCGGTGGTCGTCACCGACACCATGGGGCGCGCTTGGCGAATCGGGCAGACCGACGCCGCCATCGGCGCAGCGGGCCTCCCGGTTCTGCACGCCTATGCCGGGGCCGAGGACGGTCAGGGCAACGAGCTCGTGGTCACCGAGGTCGCGATCGCGGACGAGCTCGCTGCCGCAGGCGATCTGGTGAAAGGCAAGCTGGGAGGTGTCCCGATCGCCGTCGTACGCGGCTTGGCTCCGGTCGACGACGGTTCCACCGCGGCGGCTCTCCTCCGCGGCGGCGAGGACGACTTGTTCTGGCTCGGAACCGCCGAAGCACTCGATCGTGGCCGACGGGAGGCTCTGCTGCTGAGACGGTCGGTGCGCTCGTTCTCCTCGGACTCGGTCGATCCCGAACTGATTCGAGCTTCGGTCGCCGACGCTCTCACCGCCCCTGCCCCGCACCACACTCGACCGGTCCGGTTCGTGTGGGTCAGAACCCCGGCGCTGCGGCGTCGGCTGCTCGAGACGATGCGCGAGCAGTGGCGCGCCGACCTGACCGACGACGGCCTCAGCACGGAGCGCATCGCCGCGCGACTGAGCCGCGGTGACATTCTGTTCGACGCACCGGAAATCGTCGTTCCGTTCTGTGTGCCCGACGGCGCGCACTCGTACCCCGACGACAGGCGTCGAGCCGCCGAGGACACGATGTTCACCGTGGCGGTCGGTGCCGCCGTCCAGGGTCTGCTCGTCGCCCTTGCGGTACGGGGACTGGGCAGCTGCTGGATCGGCTCCACCATTTTCGCGGCCGACACAGTGCGCGCCGAACTCGGACTGCGTGCAGATTGGAAAGCCATGGGTGCCATCGCAATCGGGCACCCCAGCGAGCCGTCGACGGTGCGCGATCCGGTGGTGCCCGGGTCATCGCTGTTGGAGCTCTGAGTCGTGTCGACGTCGACGCCGCCTCATTCGACTCTGTGGAATTCGGTCGGAGCATCGCTCGACCGATGGGCACCGTCCGATTCGAGCGACGAATCGCTCCGGCACACGATGCTTGCTTTTCTCCACAGCAACCCGGATGCCTGTCTGCGCGCAAACGAGGCCGGCCACTTCACGGCGTCCTCGCTGGTGCTGAACGAATCGGGAACCCACGTGCTGCTGACTCTTCATCCGAAGGTCGGCCGGTGGATTCAACTGGGCGGCCACTGCGAACCGACGGACCACACGGTGGTCGACGCGGCACTGCGTGAGGCCACCGAGGAATCCGGGATCGCTGGTCTGACCATCGATCCGGCACTGCTCTCGGCACACACGCACCCGATCACGTGCTCCCTGGGCAAGGCGACCCGGCACCTCGACCTGAGGTTCCTGGTGTACGCCCCGGACGGTGCCCGGGCGATGCGAAGCGAGGAGTCGACGGATCTTCGATGGTGGCCGGTGGACGCCCTGCCCGACGCGGCCGAACGCGAGACGATCGATCATCTCGTCTCGCTCGCCGCGCGTCGCCGATAGAGAAGGCCGAACGCGTCAGACGTCGGTGGAGAAACGCACTCCGCCGTCGGGCAGCTTGACGCCGGGCCACACCCGCGCGCCACGGAGCAGTTCGCACCGAGCGCCGATGTCGGCACCGTCGCCGATGACCGCGTCACGCACCAGAGCGCGAGGTCCGATGCGGGAACCGAAGCCCAGAATGGATCGCTCGACGACGGCCCCCGCCTCGACGACCGCACCGTCGAACACGACGGCACCGTCCAAGCGAGCTCCCGCTCCGATCTCGGCCCCCCGGCCGACGACGGTGCCGCCGATCAACAGTGCGCCCGGTGCCACCCCTGCGCTCGGGTGAACCAAGGATTCACCGCGATCTCCCTGCAGCGCAGGCGACGGCGCGATGCCACGGACCAGATCGGCCGAGCCCTTGACGAAGTCTTCCGGCGTACCCATGTCACGCCAGTACGCGCTGTCGACGTGTCCATAGACCTTCTTGCCCTCGGCGAGCAAGGCAGGAAACACTTCTCGCTCCACCGACACCGGCCGGCCGGCCGGGATCGACTCGATGATCTCGCGCTTGAAAACGTAGCAACCGGCGTTGATCTGGTCCGTCGGCGGATCCTGCGTCTTCTCGAGAAACGCTGTCACGCGGCCGGATTCGTCGGTGGGCACACAACCGAACGCCCGCGGGTCGCCGACCCGAACCAGATGCAAAGTGACATCGGCGTCGGTGGTTCGGTGCGTATCGAGAACTGCCGTCAGATCGGTGCCGCCCAGCACGTCCCCGTTGAAGACCATGACGTTCTCGGCGCGCAGTTGCGGTAGAACGTTCCTGATGCCTCCGCCGGTGCCGAGCGGCTCGGTCTCGAAGACGTATTCGAGATCGATGCCGAGCGCGGATCCGTCTCCGAAATGCTGCTCGAACACTTCGGCTTTGAACGACGTTCCGAGGACGACATGCTCGATACCCGCGGCCTTGATGCGGGCCAAGAGATGGGTCAGGAACGGCAGTCCGGCGGTGGGGAGCATCGGCTTCGGTGCCGAGAGCGTCAGCGGCCTGAGCCGAGTTCCCTTGCCGCCGACCAGAATGACTGCATCGGTACGTGCGGCGACCGATGGGGAACTATCCGACATGTCCAGCCTCTGTTCTCTCGTCCGTGAGTTGTCCGTCAACTGCGCGGGCCCGAAGCGCCGAGGTCACAACGATCTTCGAGCGAAGACCGAGACCAGCGCGCAGAGCCAATCGTAAGGGAGCCTGCCACGTCCGCGCGTGCCTGTCGGCCTGGAAGCGGTACGCACTGGTGTGATGTGCAGGCAACATCACTTCCGGATGCCGTCCTGCTGCATGGCCTTTCGAGTGGGTGACGTCGACACCGGGAACGTAGACGTTGTGCCAGCCCGCTCTGCCGAGCCGGTCACCGAGATCGACGTCCTCCATGTACATGAAGTAGCGCGAGTCGAATCCGTCGATCGAATCGAACGCCGACCGCCGCAGCAACAGGCACGATCCCGACAGCCATCCCACGGGGCGCTCGGTCACCGTCTCGTTCTCCTGGCGATACCGCTGCGTCCACGGGTTCTTCGGCCACAGCTTGCCCAGTAACGCGTGTCCCGCACCCGACGTCAGATCGGGCACCGATCGAGCCGACGGGTAACGAGAGCCGTCGGGCTCGCGAATGAGCGGACCGAGAGAACCTGCGCGCGGCCACCGAGCCGCTGCGTCGAGGAGTCCGTCGAGCGAACCGGGATGCCAGCGCACGTCGGGGTTGGCCACGACGACGAACTCGACGGCCGGGTCCACGGCGGCGACCGCGCGATTGACCGCTGCTCCGTAACCGATGTTCGCGCCGGTGCGCAGCAACTCGGCCTCGTCGAATGCTGCCTCGGCTGCCTCTGGTGTGCCGTCGACCGAGCCGTTGTCGGTCATTATCACCCGATAGGGGCGCGTCGTGGCCTGACGCAGAGACGTCAGAAATTGATCCAGGTATTCGCCGGGCGAATAGGTCACCGTCACCACGGCCAGCTCGGAACTCACGCGGGCAAGACTAGCCCGAGAGTGGATGAAACCCTCACCTCGACTGCGTCAAGGCTGCCGTCAGCGCGTCCGACCACGGGCGCGCCGGCGTCAGGCCTGCGTCGACCCAGGCGGCCGGCGAGAGGACCGAGTAGGCCGGTCGGGGAGCCGGTACGACGTATTCGGCGCTCGAGCACGGCTGCACTCGCTCGGCATCGGCACCGATGTGCGTGAACACCGCGCGAGCGAGGTCGAACCAGCTCGCCTGGCCCGCGTTGGTGTAGTGCAGCGTCCGACCCACCACGGTCGGGTCGGCTTCGATCTCGAGCAGGCCCGACGCCAGGTCGAGGGCGAACGTGGGCGACCCGATCTGGTCGTTCACCACCGAGAGGGTCTCGCGCTCGCCTTCGAGCCGTCGCATCGTGGTCACGAAGTTCTTGCCGATGTTGTCGTACACCCACGCGGTCCGCACGACGACGGCCTCGGGCAACTCCTCGCGCACGGCGAGCTCGCCGGCGAGCTTGGTGCGTCCGTACGCCGACTGCGGCGCGGCCTTCGCGTCGACCTCGTACGGTTCGTTCGCTGTGCCGTCGAACACATAATCGGTGGAGACGTGGATCAACCGGGCACCGACACGCCCGCAGGCGCGCGCAAGATTTCGAGGGCCGTTTGCATTGACGGCCATGGCCCTGGCCTCGTCGGTCTCGGCAGCGTCGACCGCGGTGTAAGCAGCACAGTTGATCACCGTTGCTCCCGCACTCACCGCGGCAGCGACCGCATCGGGGTCGGTGATGTCCAGGTCGGCGGACGAATACGCGAAAACCTCCGCACCCCTACCTCGCTCTGCGGCGAGAGCCACCACTCGGCGGCCCAACTGGCCGTGTGCACCGGTTACCAGGATCGCATTCACGGTTGCCAAGTGTGGCACGCCGAGTTCGGTTGGGCGAGGCAGCGACCGCCGACAAGTAACCTTCGAACGGCGGGGGAAGAACGAAAGCAGTCGGCTGCCGAGGTCAGTCGGAACGAGAGAGGGTCGTGAACGGTGCCACGAGATTCAGGCACGCCCGGAGGTGAGCGCACTCCCCCGCCGCGGCGGCGCACTCCCCGGCGACCCGACGGTTCCGATGCACGCGGCGCGTACCGCCCCGACGATCTCGATGCACGTACCGCACGTCGACACCCCGACGAAGAACAGCGCAGTCGGCGCCGCCCCCGCGAACGCGGCCGCGGCGAATCGACCGGGAATTCGCACCGGACACGGCAGCGCGATCCCCGCGGTCCCGTCGGGCAACCAGAATCCGAGCTCGGCGCTCCTACTACAGGTAGCCGTCGCCGTTGGCCCGCGACTCACGTAGCTATCGCAGTCCTGTCGATCCTCGTTCTCCTCGTGACCGGTTTCGCGTGGCGCAGTGTCGACAGCCTGCGATCGAACATCGCCACCGCAGGTGGTCTCGGTCTCGGCGGCGCGGCAGACGGTGCGGTCGACATCCTGATGGTCGGTACGGACAGCCGCACCGACGCCCACGGCAACGCGCTGTCGCCCGAGGAACTCGCATCTCTCAACGCCGGTGAAGAGGTGGCGTCGAACACCGACACGATCGTGTTGATCCGCGTCCCGAACGACGGATCGTCGGCCACTGCCATTTCCATCCCACGCGATTCGTATGTGGAGGTACCAGGCATCGGGATGTCGAAGATCAACGCCGCGTACGGCGCGACCAAGGAGAACAAGCGGCTGGAATTGGTGGAGCAGGGTACTGCGGACGCCGATGCGGAGTCCCAGGCCACCGAGGCCGGGCGCGAGGCTCTGATCGATTCGGTCGCCAACTTGACCGGGATCACCGTCGATCACTACGCCGAGGTGGGCTTGCTGGGCTTCGTACTGTTGACCGATGCCGTCGGCGGCGTCGAGGTGTGCCTGAACAACCCCGTGCAAGAACCACTCTCGGGTGCGAACTTCCCGGCCGGCGAGCAGAAGCTGGCCGGCTCACAGGCTCTGAGCTTCGTTCGACAGCGGCACGATCTTCCCCGCGGAGACCTGGACCGGATCGTGCGCCAGCAGGTGTTCATGGCCTCGCTCGTTCGGAGTGTGTTGAGCGCCAAGACACTGAGCAATCCCGGCAAACTGGGTCAACTCAGCACCGCGGTGCAGCGTTCGGTGACACTCGATTCCGACTGGGACATACTGCAATTCGCTACTCGCCTCCAGGATCTCGCCGGAGGAAAGGTCAAGTTCGAGACCATCCCCGCCGTCGACATCAACGCCACGACCGACTACGGCGAATCGATCGTCCAGGTCGATCCTGCTGCGGTGAAGAAGTACGTCGCGAGTTTGCTCGGCGATGGGAATTCGGCGGAGGCGAACGCCGAGAATTCCGACGCCCCGCAGGTCGAACCGTCGACGGTGACGGTGGACGTCGCGAACGACAGCGGAATCGAAGGACTCGCCAACGGCGTCGCCGGTTCCCTGACTGCGTTGGGGTACGTCGGCGGGACCATCGGAAACTACGAGGGCACATCCATCTCGGCGAGCCGCATCCAGTCTGCCGACGTCGACAGTGACGCCGCGCGCGCTGTCTCGGTCGCGCTCGGCGGACTGCAGATCACCGCGGACGACACGCTGGCGTCGAACACCGTTCGGGTAGTCCTCGCCGACGACTACGCGGGCCCCGGTTCCGGCCAGGCGGCAACGGCCGAAACCATTGCACCCGAGGCCGGTACAGCCATTCCCGAGGCACCCGCGGCTCCGATCGACGCCAGCTCCACCGGCCCGATGTGTGTCAACTGAGATGGCCGTCGACGTCAGGACCGCAGCGTGTGAACAGGCGTGCAGAGTCGTCATCTAGGGTGCGTGGTGTGGCCTCGAATCTGACTCAGACCTTGCTCGACCCGATTCTCGCCGCTGACCCGGCCGGTCCGCGCATCACGTTCTACGACGATGCGACCGGCGAGCGGGTAGAGGTCTCGGCGGTGACGCTCGCGAATTGGGCCGCCAAGACCGCCAACCTGTTACGCGACGAGTTCGCGTTCGAGGTCGGCGGCAAAGTCAGCGTGCTGTTGCCCGCACACTGGCAGACGGCCGCCGTACTGCTGGGGACGTGGTGGGCCGGCGGCGAGGTGGTCCTGGGTGCCGACGACTCCGCAGACGTGGCCATGGTGTCGGCAGATCGCCTTGCCGAGGCCCCGGATGTCGACGAGGTGCTGGCTTTCTCACTCGACGCGTTCGGTAAGGCTGTCCCCGATCTGCCGATCGGAATGACCGATTACGCAACCTCGGTGCGGGTGCACGGCGATCAGTTCCGGGTCTCGGGAGGCGGAAGCGGGGCAGCGGCACTTGACGGTCGTTCGGTGGACGAGGTGCTCACTGCCGCCCGCGCCGGTGCCGACACCCGTTCGTGGACTGCCGCCGATCGCGTGCTGTCGACGGCATCTTGGAACACCCCCGACGAGATCATCGAGGGTCTGCTGTCGGTGCTCGTCGCAGGAGCCTCGCTGGTTCAGGTGATCAATGCGGACGAGGGAAAGTCCGATCGACGTGCCCAGACCGAGAAGGTCACCGCAACCCTGACCTGAACTTCAGGCCCTCACCGTGAGAGCGCAGCACTCACCCTGGCGGTCTATAACCGCCGTCTGCGAGACCGGCCTGGATTTCGTATTTGTTCGCAGACCCACGGTGCCGCATTTCCTCGGCGACGTATCGAAACGGGAACGTCAACCCGAAACGCGCCCACTGATCCGCGTGCACGGCCTCGTGCCGCAGTACCCGACGGGCAGTGTTGCCTTTCGTCAGGTAAGCGCCACCGAATGTCGTTCCGCCACGCCCGAATCCACCGCGCAGGCCGGTACAGACGAAGATCGAGAACTCGTCGTCGAAGTGCGCGGTTCCGCGCCACACGCGCGCGTAGACCAACGCCAGCCGCGTCACCAGCATGGACTGCCACCGACCCCGTCCGGCTCGCCGAATCTGCTCGTGCCGAGACACAGCCGTCCTCACCCCAACAACGTGGTGCGCAGAGCTTTGTCCTTTTCCAGAACCATGGCCTCGAGTGAAGCCTGGAACGCGGACATTCGTTCTCGCAGCGCGGGATCGGACGCCCCCAGAATCCGGACAGCGAGCAGCCCCGCGTTGCGGGCACCGCCGATGGACACCGTGGCCACGGGAACGCCCGCGGGCATCTGAACTATCGAGAGCAGCGAATCCATACCGTCGAGGTACTTCAGTGGCACCGGCACACCGATGACCGGCAATGGCGTCGCCGACGCCACCATGCCGGGCAGGTGCGCCGCTCCCCCGGCGCCGGCGATGATCACCTTGATGCCACGACCAGCGGCCTCGCGGGCATAGTCGAGCATCCGCTGCGGGGTTCGGTGGGCCGAGACGACGCCGACCTCGAACCGAATACCGAACTCCGCCAACGCTTCTGCAGCAGCTTCCATAGTCGGCCAGTCGGAGTCGCTGCCCATGATCAGGCCTACAGCAGGAGTGTTGTCAGTCATCGTGCGGGTCCCATCCGTCGGTCCATTCGGCGTGCGACATCCAGTGCGCTGCACGTTCGGCCCGCTCGCGCACCGAGGCCACGTAGGCGGGATCGGCGAGGGAACCGGACGACGAGCCCAGGATGTTCACGTGGCCGATCTTGCGGTCCTTGCGCTCACCTTTTCCGTACAGGTGCACCTTCGCATCGGGCATGCGGGCGAACAGGTGATGCAGCCGCTCGTCCATCGTCATCTCCGGTGCCTCCGGCGCGCCCAGAATGTTGGCCATCACGGTGAGGGGAGCAAGTGGGTCGGTGTCTCCGAGTGGATAGTCCAACACCGCGCGCAGATGTTGCTCGAACTGCGAGGTGCGGCACCCGTCCATGGTCCAGTGTCCGGAATTATGCGGCCTCATCGCCAGCTCGTTCACCAGCAGCTTGCCCGAGGTGGTCTCGAACAGCTCGACCGCCAGATCTCCTACGACACCGAGCGCGCCTGCGATGTCGAGTGCGAGCCGGCCCGCGAAGGTGGCCACGTCCTCGTCGAGATCGGGAGCAGGTGCCAGCACGACGGCGCACTGGCCGTTGCGCTGCACGGTCTGCACGACGGGCCACGCTGCACCCTGACCGAACGGCGATCGTGCGACCATGGCCGACAGCTCGCGGCGCATCGCGACCTTCTCCTCCACCATGAGCGGTACACCCAGGTCGAGTTGAGCTGTGACGATGGCCTCTGCTTCCTCGGCGTCTGCGGGCATCCAGACACCGCGGCCGTCGTACCCACCGCGTACGGCCTTGAGGACCACCGGCCACCCGTGTTCGTCTCCGAACGCGATGGCGTCCTGCGCCCACGCGACCTCCGAGTAGGCGGGGCCGGGCGCGCCCAGTTCTGCCAGCTTGCGACGCATCCGCAGTTTGTCCTGCGCAAAGATCAACGCGCTCGGTGGCGGCTGCACGTTGACGCCTTCGGCGACCAGAGTCTCGAGGTGCTCGGTCGGCACGTGCTCGTGGTCGAAGGTGAGCGCGTTGGAACCGGTCGCGGCAGTGCGCAGCGCCTCGAGGTCGTCGTGGTGACCGAAGACGACGTCGGGGCTCACCTGGGCTGCCGGTTCGTCCGCGCCCGCGGCCAGGACCCGGAGCGTCTGCCCGAGCTCGATGGCGGATTGGTGGGTCATTCGCGCGAGCTGACCGCCGCCGATCATCGTGACCACGGGCATTCCGGTCGACGACGGGCGCGCAGCTGTGGGGCGCGGTTCGGTACCTGTCACGGCTCACCATGGTGTCATGTCGTGCGCCTTCGGTCCGAACCGGCAGCCGCACACGAGACTGTCGGCCCAGCGAGGACCTGTGGAAACCCTGATGATCAGAGCGTCGGTTCGTCGGATCGGTTGTACGTTTCGTAGACTTCACGGTTGTGCCGACGATCGATAGCGTGCTTCGACGCTTACCCAAGCCCATCAGGGATCTTGCGATTCGGCACAGCGAGCTGATCAAGTTCGCAATCGTGGGTGGCACGACGATGGTCTTCGACCTCGTCATCTTCTATTCGCTGAGCTTGACGGTGCTCGAGCAGAAGCCGGTGATCGCCAAGATCATCTCGGGCGTGCTCGCCACGCTGCTGAGCTACTTTCTCAATCGCGAGTGGGCCTTCAAGCACCGCGGCGGACGCGAGAGACACCACGAGGCCCTGCTCTTCTTCGGCATCAGCGGCATCGGCGTGCTCATTGCTGCCGGTCCGCTGTGGATCGCGAACAACATCTTCGACATCCGCGACACCAACGAGTCCCTGACGATGGTCGTCATCATCGACTTCGTCCTGAACTACATCATCGGCAATCTTCTTCAGATGGCGTTCCGGTTCTGGGCACTGCGACGTTTCGCATTTCCCGAGGACAACGCGCGCACAATTCTCGAGATCGACGCCGAGCGCAACGAGGGCCCTAGCGCCGCTGCAGACGCACTCGACCAGCCCTGACCATTCTCAACGCGGCTCACGGCGCGGCACCGCGGGCGAGGGCTCACGCCAAGCCGGTATGAACACCGAGAACAGCGCAGGCCGGCGACGTTGCAATTCCAGCCTCCCGCCATCCGCTTCGATCAGAGCCCGAGCCAGCGCCAACCCCACACCGGTGGATCCGGCACCGGAGAACCCGCGATCGAAGACGTGTGGCGCAAGTTCGTTGCTCACACCCGGCCCCTCGTCGGATACCTCCACGCAGACCAGTCGTTCCCGCCGTCGATCGGTGCTCTCGACCGCCGAGACCGCCCGGACGGCGACTGTGCAGGTACCGTCGCCGTGCACCAGCGAATTGTCGACCAATACCGACACCGCCTCCCGCAGGCGTGATCCCGTTACCGACGCCTTGAGGTCCATGTCGCCCTTGAGCTCCAGGCTGCGGCCTGCATCCTCGAAATTGCGCTGCCATTCGACGACGGTCCCGGTCAGTTCCTCGATGACCGAGACTTCGTGAGCGCCTGCCGCACCGTCACTGCGGGAGGACCGGACGAGCTCGTCGATGGCGAGCGTCAAACGGTCGACCTGGTCCATCGCCTCGTTTGCCTCGTCCACCACCGCAGGATCCGGGTGCGTGGAAATTTCGTCGAGACGTAGCCGGACCGCCGTCAAGCGGCTGCGGAGCTGGTGAGAGACATCGGCGACCAGCGTGTGTTCACGCTGCAGACGGCCGGCGATCTCGACAGTGGCTGAGTCGAGTACTTCCGAGACACGGTCGAGCTCAGCAATCCCGTGCCGTCGCGGGTCCGGCCGAAAGTCGCCCTCGGCAAGTCGGGCGGCGCGCCGGGCCACGTCCTGCAGCGGATCGGCCAAGCGCTTGGCCGTCAGAACCGCGACGACCGTGCCTGCCATCGCGGACGCGAGTACCACGAGAGTCACCGCTCCGAGCGCCTGGCGTTGAAGGGACCGCATGTCGTCGGACGGCACTTCGAGTCGCAGTGAACCCGAGGTACCCATGGACAACGACTCCACGAGTGGCCGATCCACGAACGCCTGGCCGATGTCTGCCCGCGACGCAGCATCCTCGGGGGTCGGGTAGATGACCACCAGCCGTCCCCCCTGAGGGATCGCCAATCGAAGCGAACCGATGTCGAGTTGGCCTTCGATCAGACCTGCCGACCCCTCCTGCGAAATGATCTCCGCCGCCATGCGGTCGAGACGGGCTTGCAGGTCGTTGCGGGTGAAGTCCTCGACCCACAACCACGCCGTGTACATCAGAGGCAAACCGAGTAACAGCGCCGTCATGACGACGACAGCGAGAATCGAGACCAGAATCCGACGCCGCATCGACGACTAGTCGCTGTTGATGCGGAATCCGACGCCGCGCACCGTCGCGATACGACGCTCGGCAACGGGTCCCTCGTCGCCGATCTTGCGACGCAGCCAAGACATGTGCATGTCGAGAGTCTTCGATCCGCGCAGCTCGGCATCGCCCCAGACCTCACGCAGAATCACATCGCGTGAGACCACTTGACCCGCGTGGTCGAGCAAGACCTTCAGCAGCTCGTATTCCTTGTTCGCGAGCGAGATCTCGGTGCCACCGACGAGGACGCGGCGCGCCGCTGGTTCGAGGCGAATGGCCCCGACCTCGATCGGCGAGTCCTCCCCCGCCCCACGCCGGCGGAGCAGGGCACGTACACGGGCCATGAGCTCGGCGAGCCGGAAGGGCTTGCCGACGTAGTCGTCTGCGCCGGCATCGAGGCCGACTACAAAATCGACCTCGTCGGTTCGCGCGGTGAGCATGAGGACGGCCAGCTCGGATCGGTTGGCCCGCACCTGCCGGCACACCTCGAGCCCGTCCATACCCGGGAGGCCCAGGTCGAGGATCAGCAGGTCGAACTTGCCATCCAAGGCGCGTTGGAGGGTGGCAGGGCCGGTCTGTTCGACGGTCACCGTGTACCCCTCACGCCCGAGAGCGCGGGACAGGGGCGCAGCGATAGCTTCGTCGTCTTCGGCAAGCAGCACGTCGGTCACATCGGTCACCCTACGGATCGAAAGTGAGAACAGCCTGTGTTACCTGCGTTTTCCAGCGCGCCATCCGGGTTTGGAGTCGGCGGGCGAATCGTCGGGCATCGGCTCGAATGCAGCCTCTCGGCCGTGCACGGACTCGCGGCGGTACTCCATCGAGTCGAATACCTGCTGGTAGAGCAGGGAATGGACACGCTGGACATGCGGAATGTCGTCGAACTCGAGTGGATCGTCCGACGCCGAGGCAATGATGAGTGTTCCGGTGCCCAGCATCCGATCGAGCAGTCCGTGGCGAAACTGCACGTTGCTGATCCGACTCATCGGAATATCGATGCCGGAGTGGGTCAGCACGCCCTGGCGAATCAACACACGCCGGTCGGTGACGATGAAGTGCGTGCACTTCCAACTGATCAGCGGAACCAGACAACGCCATCCCACGATCGCCGCCCACACCACTGCCGCGGCGATCATGGCGACCTGCGCGGCGGTCGATTGCAGTCGCGCACTCGCGACGCCGAGGGCCACACCGGCGACGCCTGCGACGAGCACGAACGTGATCGACGGGAGTATCAGCATCTTCCAGTGCGGGTGACGATGGAGCAGTAGCTCTTCCTCATCGGCCAACGCATCTTGTGGATACCCCACGTGCACTCCTGACTAGTTGCTACTGCATCCGTCGAGCTGAGATGGTCTCACGTGACGGGTCGGAGATGAGTGACGTCACCGGCCGCGACCGCCAGCAAACCGGAATCGGGATTCTCCATCTCGATCACAATTCTGCCGTGCTCGTCGACGTCGACGGCGGTGCCGAACTTCTCCTCGCCGCCGGGGAGGTCGACTCGAACGCGTTGCCCTATGGTGCCGCACCGATCCCGGTACCGGTGCGCGAGCGCATCGGTACTCCAGTTCGAGTCACGCCACGAGTCCACTTCGGCAGCCACCCCCCGCAGAATCGCGCGCACCAACGTGTCGCGATCGAGAACCGCTGCCTTCTCGAGAGCGAGCGACGTGGCCGTGGACACCGGTAACTCGTCCGCGGTCATCGAGACGTTGACCCCCAGACCGATGACCACCGTCGGGGACGGTCCGTGCGCAGCAACCTCAGCGAGGATGCCCGAGACCTTCTTGCCTCGGATGAGGACGTCGTTGGGCCACTTCAGTCGCGCATCGACTTCGCCGACGGTTCGTAACGCGTCGACCAGAGCGATTCCGGTCATCAACGGCAGCCATCCGAGCACCGCTGGATCGATCCCTGGAAACTTCAGCAGCATCGACAGAAGGATCTGCGACCGAGGCGCGCCGGAGAACGATCTCGAGTGCCGACCGCGACCGTTGTCCTGGTGCTCTGCGATCAGCGCGGTCCGGTCGGCATAGTTCACTACCCCTGCCACCAGATCGGCGTTGGTCGAACCGGTTTCGGTCACCACGTCCAGACGGGACCACGACGCCTGCGGTCCGTCCACCAGCGCCCGCCGAAGTGCGCGGACGTCGAGCGGTGGGCGATCGAGGTTTGTCCACATGAGCACCAGCATATGGGCTCGGCAACGACGGACGCCCTCGGCGAACCACCCTCGGTCGGGTCGCAGATCACACTCGCAGTTAAAGTGTTGCCCCATGACCAGCGTCCAGGATTCCACTGCACCCGGGTCGGCCGAAACACCCGATATCCATACCACTGCGGGTAAATTGGCCGATCTTCGTAAACGTCTCGCGGGTGCGGAGCATCCGTCGGGTGAGGCGGCGGTGGAGCGGGTCCATGCGAAGGGCAAGTTGACCGCGCGGGAGCGGATCACTGCGTTGCTCGACGAGGGCTCGTTCGTCGAACTCGACGCCCTGGCCCGGCACCGCTCCCAGAACTTCGGGTTGGCCGACAACCGGCCCTTCGGTGACGGTGTCGTCACCGGCTACGGCACCGTCGACGGCCGCGATGTGTGCGTGTTCTCCCAGGACGCGACCGTCTTCGGAGGCTCGCTCGGCGAAATCTACGGCGAGA
>NZ_JASHKQ010000016.1 GCF_030056795.1 Rhodococcus sp. IEGM 1381
CGTAGACGTTGGCCGGGATCTCGGTGGGGAGCAGTTCGTCGCCGGTTTTGGCGAGGACGCGTGCGACGTCGAGGGCGACGTTTCCGACGCCGAGGACGGCGACTTTCTCGGCGTCGAGGGGCCAGGTGCGGGGGACGTCGGGGTGGCCGTCGTACCAGGAGACGAAGTCTGCGGCGCCGTAGCTGCCGTCGAGGTCGATGCCGGGGATGTTCAGGGCGCGGTCGGCGTTGGCTCCGGTGGAGAAGATGACGGCGTCGTAGAAGCGGCGTAGGTCGTCGAGGTTGATGTCGGTGCCGTAGTCGATGTTGCCGAGGAGGCGGACCTGTGGCTTGTCGAGGACCTTGTGCAGGGCGGTGATGATGCCTTTGATGCGGGGGTGGTCGGGGGCGACGCCGTAGCGGATGAGTCCGAACGGGGCGGGCATCCGTTCGAAGAGGTCGATGCTCACGCCCGGTCCGCTGACATTGTGGTCGGACTTCATGAGCGCGTCGGCGGCGTAGATGCCTGCCGGTCCGGCACCGACGATGGCGACGCGGAGAGGACGAGTCTGATCAGTCATGTGCAGCGAGCTACCTTCTTCGAGGGAAGTGCGGACACCCCAGCATAAATTAAGCATCACCTGAGCTGGGGCAGTGGGCAACTTGCCGTATTTCCCGGTTTCCGGTAGGAATTGACCCGTGCAGACGACATACCTGGTCCGACGGTTCACCGTCGACTTCTGTCGTACCTGCACCAACATGTGTTGTCGGTGACCTGACCCGACGCCCATCCCCTCCCTGAACAGGACGGGAACCCCTCTATCGACGGCAGCGCTGCCTGAATCAGCCCTTCGCCGTGTACAGATCCGAGGACACATGACCACCCTGGAACAGACCGCCACCCTCACGCTCGACAAGCTCGGTCCGTCGTTCGGTGCCGAGGTCATCGGCCTCGACGTCGCCTCGGCGTCCGATGCGCAGATTCACGCCGTGTGCCGAGCGCTCGTCGAGCACAAGGTTCTGGTGCTGCGCGGGCAGACTCTCGACGACGCCGCACACGTCGAATTCGGCCGTCGTCTCGGCGACCTCACGGCCGGTCACCCGGTGCACGACAGTGGGCACGTCGCCCCCGAGGTCTACGCGCTCGACAGTCAGGACAACGGTTTCGCCGACGTCTGGCACACCGACGTGACGTTCATGGAGCGTCCACCGATGGGTTCGATCCTGCGGCCCGTCGTCCTGCCACCACACGGCGGCGACACCAACTGGGCCGACAGCCAGCTCGCCTACGAGTCCCTCTCGGCGCCGGTACGTCGAATGATCGATGGGCTCAACGCAATTCACGACGGCAACCGCGAGTTCGGCTACTACCTCGCGCAGAAGCGCGGCGGTAAGGGCAACGTGTGGGACGGCAAGGAAGTCACAGCGCTGGTCCCCGTCGAACATCCCGTCGTGCGGGTGCATCCGGAAACCGGCCGCAAGGGGCTGTTCGTCAATCCGGGTTTCACCTCCCACATCGTGGGCGTGTCGGAGGCCGAGAGCCGCGGAATCCTGGATTTGTTGTATGCGCACCTCACCAAGCCCGAACACGTCGTGCGACACCGCTGGCGTCTCGGCGATCTGGTGCTGTGGGACAACCGCAGCACCTCGCACTACGCCAATCGTGATTACGGCACCGAGCACCGCAAGATGCACCGCATCACGTTGCGAGGAGACATTCCCGTCGGACCCCGATAGTGCCGGGCCCGTCGGATCGAGGAAGATTGGCCGCATGGCGTCGTGGAGTGAACGTAGGCAGCAGTGGGTCGACAGTCGTGAGGAAGCACGCAACAACGCTTCCCAAGCGGCCGCAGACTCCGGTGAGCAGCGTCCGCCCAATGCGTGGCCGTTCATCATCGCTGCGGGCATCGTCGTCGTTGTGCTCGTCGGCATTTTCGCGGCGTCGAAGTTCGCCCCCGCCGAGAACAACGTGACGCAGGCCCAGCTGCTCACCGACGCCGTCGACGGATTCCTCGAGGCACAGAACTCCGGCGATGCGGATCTGTTGCGCGAGAACACGTGCTTCGACCAGGTTGCGCTCCTCATTACCGGCGACGACGCGCAGTACCGAACCGATCGCGCAAGCGAGGTCGATAGCAACGGCGAGACGTCCATCGACGGGGTGCCGTCGGAGTACGAGGTCAACGGCGACCGCGGTGTGGTGAAGGTCCCGCTGAAGGAAGAGAAGTCCGGAGTGCAGACCGACGACCAGTGGAAGTTCGTCCGCGTCGACGACAAGTGGCTGGTGTGCAATGTCTGATCTTGGTATGTGTGACGTAACGGCAAGTGACGGAAGGCTGATCCAGTGACCTATGCAGGCGACATAACCCCGGAAGCGGCCTGGGAGTTGTTGCAGAGCAACCCCGAGGCCGTGCTCGTGGACGTTCGGACGCGCGCCGAGTGGCAGTACGTCGGCGTCCCGGACACCTCGGACATCGACCGCCCGACGCACCTGATCGAGTGGGTCAGCTACCCCGACGGTGCCCGCAACACCGACTTCGTCGATGACCTGAAAGCCGCAGGCGTGGAAGGCGATCGGCCGGTGGTCTTCCTGTGCCGCTCCGGTCAGCGGTCCATCGGTGCCGCCGAAGCCGCGACGGCAGCGGGCATCGGTCCGTCCTACAACGTGCTCGACGGCTTCGAAGGTGCCACCGACGCCGACGGCCACCGCGGAGCCACGGGTTGGCGTGCGGTCGGGTTGCCCTGGAGGCAGTCGTGACGAACCTTCCCAAAGGTGGGGGTTTCGAGAAGCCGCTGCCCGACGGGGTGGGTCAGGCAACGCTGGGAGTACGCGGCGGCCTGATGCGATCCGGGTTCGACGAGAACGCCGAAGCGCTCTATCTCTCTTCGGGTTTCGTGTACGAGAGTGCCGGTGCGGCCGAGCAGGCGTTCACCGGCGACATCGATCATTTCGTGTACTCGCGTTACGGCAACCCGACAGTGAAGATGTTCGAAGAGCGGCTGCGGTTGATCGAGGGTGCCGAGGCATGCTTCGGGACGTCCAGTGGCATGTCCGCGGTGTTCACCGCGCTCGGCGCACTCCTGAAGGCCGGTGACCGATTGGTCGCTGCGCGTAGCCTTTTCGGGTCGTGCTTCGTGGTGTGCAACGAGATTCTGCCGCGCTGGGGAGTCGAGACCGTCTTCGTCGACGGCGAAGACCTCGAGCAGTGGGAGCAGGCGCTGTCGGTGCCGACGACGGCGGTGTTCTTCGAGACCCCGTCCAACCCGATGCAGTCGTTGGTCGATGTCAGGCGCGTTTCCGAGCTGGCGCATGCTGCCGGAGCAACGGTGGTGCTGGACAACGTGTTCGCGACGCCGCTGCTGCAGCGCAGTCTCGAACTCGGGGCCGACGTGGTCGTGTACTCGGGCACCAAGCACATCGACGGTCAGGGCCGGGTACTCGGCGGGGCAATCCTGGGCTCGAAGGAATACATCGAAGGCCCGGTGCAGACGCTGATGCGGCACACCGGCCCGGCTTTGAGCCCGTTCAATGCCTGGACGCTGCTCAAGGGACTGGAGACGATGCCGGTGCGGGTGCGGCATTCGGTGAACTCGGCGCTGCAGATCGCCGAGTTCCTCGAAGCTCACCCTGCGGTGCGCTGGGTGAAATACCCGTTCCTGCAATCTCATCCGCAGTACGAGTTGGCGAAGTCTCAGATGTCGGGCGGCGGTACCGTCGTGACCTTCGAGCTCGAAGCGACTGAGGGGGAGGGCAAGAAGCGCGCCTTCGAGGTGCTCGACGCGTTGCGCATCGTCGACATCTCCAACAACCTGGGCGACGCGAAGTCGCTCATCACTCACCCGGCCACCACCACGCACCGCGCCATGGGGCCGGAAGGTCGTGCAGCAGTGGGCATCACCGACGGCGTCGTGCGCATTTCCATCGGCCTCGAGGACGTTGAGGATCTGATCGGAGACCTGGACCAGGCACTGAAGTAGCGGGGCCGAGGGTCTGGCTGCTCGGCCTGGTCCGGGTCAGGGCTCGAAGACGCTGAGCACGGTCCTGAATTTGGCTGTCGTTTCGTCGAGTTCGGCGTCGGGGTCGGAATCTTCGACGATGCCGCCACCTGCGGTGGCCGTTCCGGTCAGCCCATCCGCCGAGAGTTCGATGCAGCGAATCGTAACCATCCATTCGCCGTCGCCGCTGCCGTCGGTCCACCCGACGGCACCGGCGTAGAAGCCGCGTGAGCCCTCGACGTTTGCGATCGCAGCCATGGCCGCGGCTCGGGGAACGCCGGCGACGGCAGCGGTGGGATGTAGTGCCAGCGCGAGGTCGAGTGCAGTGGTCGCGGGATCGGCCAAGGTGCCGACGATGGGCGTCGACAGGTGCCATAGCTGTGGAGTGCTGCTGAGTTGGGGTGACTCGGGCACATCGAGCGTCTCGCAGTACGGCTCCAACGCAGCACGGATCTCGTCGACGACGAATCGGTGCTCGGCCTGATCCTTGGCGCTGGCTGCCAACGCCGCGGAGATGCGTACTTCTTCGTCTGGATCGGTGGAACGCGCAGCCGTTCCGGCAAACGGATGGCAGCTGACGATGTTGCCGCGCTTGCGAACCAGCAACTCGGGACTCGAGCCGACGATGTGCCCACCCGAGTCGCCAGTGGGAGAAAGGTCCGCCAGAAAGCCGTTGCCCATCGGATCGCGGGAAACCAAAGCGCTCAACATCGAGGCGGGATCGATCGGTGAATCCGCGGCCAATTCGATGGCCCGCGCCAGCACGATCTTATCGGCCACACCGGCTTTCACTTGCTCGATGACATCCCGCACTCGCTGCACATGGACGTCAGGATCGGGAATCTGACGTGCGACGGTGACCATCGGCAACGGCGGCAGTTCGTCCGATGTCGACCAGGGGCCGTCGAGTCGGTAGAACTCCTCCGGTTCGATCAGCGCGGTGGCGTCGGACATGTCGAAAGGCAGTGCGCCGACGACGTTTCGGCCCTTGCGGACCGCGGCCACCGCGTCGGAGATATCGGGAAAAGCGTGCCGGACGCCCAGTCCGACGACATGGTGATCCTGGCGGGAGAGTACGAATTCGAGTGTCATCAGAACGGGTTCTGAGTGCGGCCCACCAGGTCTGCGACGGAATCGAGGACCTTGGTGGGGCGGTACGGATACTGCTCGACGGATTGGACGGTCGAGATCCCGGTGAGGACCAGGATGGTCTGCAGCCCGGCTTCGAGACCGGAGAGCACGTCGGTGTCCATCCGGTCGCCGATCATCAGCGTGTTCTCGGAATGTCCGCCGATCGCGCGCAACGCCGAACGCATCATCAACGCGTTGGGCTTGCCCACGTAGTACGGCTCTTTGCCGGTTGCCTTGGTGATGAGAGCGGCCACCGATCCGGTCGCCGGCAGCGAGCCTTCGCGGGACGGTCCGGTGGCGTCGGGGTTGGTGGCGATGAAGCGCGAGCCCTTTTCGACGAGACGAATGGCGGTGGTGATGGCCTCGAACGAGTAGGTGCGGGTCTCACCGAGCACCACGTAGTCGGGGCTCGAGTCGGTGAGCGTGTAGCCGATGTCGTGCAGGGCCGTGGTCAGACCCGACTCGCCGACGACGTACGCGCTGCCCCCGGGCCGCTGATTTCCGAGGAACGTCGCGGTGGCGAGAGCGGAGGTCCAGATGGACTTCTCCGGAATGTCCAGACCGGTGAATGCTAGACGGGCCCGCAGGTCACGTGGGGTACGGATGGAATTGTTCGTCAGCACGATGAACGGGATCTCGTTGGCCTGCAGCTCGGCGAGGAACGTGTCGGCACCGGGGATCAGGTGATCCTCGTGGACGAGCACGCCGTCCATGTCCATCAGGTACGTCCACTGCTGGGGCTTCTCGGTTTCGCTCACCCGTCCATTGTGAACTACCGGGTCGTTCCGCCGGCTGCGCTCCTGCTACTAGCTCGCCTGCCGCTCGTCGGTACGTCGTGAATTAGCGCGGTGCACCAGCCGTTCGCGGGCCGTCGTGCCACCCCACACTCCGAACGGTTCGTTGGCTGCCAACGCGAACCGCTTGCATGCGTCGAGCACTCCGCAGCCGGCGCACACCTGCTTGGCGCGATCCTCGCGTTGGCGACGCGCCGTTCGCCCCTCACCCGACGGGGAGAAGAAGATCTCCGAGTCCTGACCTCGGCACAGTGCATCGATCTGCCAGTTCCAGGTTTCGGCGGTGGAGGAGATTCTGCGTTCGATCATGGCGATTGCGGTGTTCTTCGACGTGGCAGAGCTGTTCGGCATCGTGGCGACCCATTCCTTTCGTCGACGCTGCGCGAGACCCAGCCCGCACAGAACGATTCGCTACCGAAAAGGCTCGCCGCGTCGAGGGCGCGACGCAATGGTTGAAATCAGGCTGATTCGAGGGGCCTATGCTCGGTGCGCTGCTGACGTCCGCGGTGTGTTCCAGCATCGTCGGGTCGTGAGTGTTCGTGGCATGGTGGCGGTATGACTCGGCCGCTCAGGTTTTCCGCATTCGTCATGAACACCACGTCTCATATCGTGCACGGTGCGTGGCGCAAGCCGGAGGCGGAGCAGACCGATTTCTCCTCGTTGGAGCATTGGGTGTCGTTGGCGAAAGAACTCGAGCGCGGCAAGTTCGATTTCATATTCTTTGCCGATGTCGTGGGACTGTACGACGACTATCAGGGTTCGTGGGAGAAGTTCGTCGAATCCGGATTGCAGATTCCCAGCAACGATCCCACCGTGATCGCGTCGGCGATCGCTTATGCGACAGAGCATCTCGGTATCGCGTTGACGTCGTCGATTCTGCAGGAGCATCCGTTCAACTTCGCGCGGAAGATGTCCACGCTCGATCACGCGTCGGGTGGCCGCATCGCCTGGAACATCGTGACGAGTCTGTCGCCCAACGCCTGGCGCAACTTCGGCTTCGGAGATATGGCTCTCCACGAGGATCGATATGCCTGGGCGGACGAGTACGTCGATGTTGTGTACAAGCTGTGGGAAGGGTCGTGGGACGACGGAGCGTTGTTGCAGGACAAAGAATCCGGTCGGCACGGCGACTTCTCGAAGGTGCACAAGATCGATCATGTCGGCGCGCGCTACAGCGTCGAGGGCCCGCATCTCGTGGCTCCGTCTCCGCAGCGGACGCCGTTGTTGTTCCAGGCCGGATCATCTCCGACAGGCCGACGCTTCGCCGCGCGTAACGCCGAGGCCCAGTTCATTGCTTCTCCGACACCCGAGGCCGCGCGCTCGCTCATCTCCGACACGCGCCGTCTGGTCGTCGAGGCCGGTAGGTCCGCGGAGGACCTCGAATTCTTCCAGGGTCTGTCGTTCGTCATCGGGAGCACCGAGGCCGAAGCGGCACGTAAAGCCGCCGAGCTGGACGAGTACGTCGACGAGTCCGCGATCATCGCGCACGCTGCAGGCGGGATCGGCGTGGACCTCGGTTTCTACGATCTCGATACGCCGATCGGGGAGGTCGAGGCACAAGGTTCACTGAGTACATTGCAGTGGCTCCGAGAGGCCATACCCGACCGGGAACCCACCGTCCGAGATCTTGCCCGGATGCGGAGTCGTAGCGGCCGTGTCGTGGGAACGCCGGAATCCATCGCAGACCGGCTCGAGCAGTGGCGCGCCGTCGGGGTCGACGGGATCAACGTCATCAACTCGACGATCCCGGGCAGCTACCTGGAGTTCATCGAGCATCTGACGCCGGTTCTTCAGCAGCGCGGGCTTGCGCAACGCGAGTACGGACAGGGCACCGTTCGAGGCAAACTCACCGGACGGGACAGGCTGCCCGCGTCGCATCCGGCGGCCCGATACCGGGGTGCCTTCAGCTGACACCAGGCCGATCAGGCGGGTGGCATGGGTTGAAATCATCGTGAATGCAAACCCGAAGTAACACTCGCACTTGACTTTTCAATCTGAAGTTCTATAGATTCCTGGCACCATCCAGAGCGACCGAGAGACCTTGGCTCGATGACGTCGCAGGGGCGTGTCGTCGTCGTCAGCCTTTCGCGTTGGTGTTGTGATTGAGCGCCGCGGCGATCCAGAATTCCAGCGCCGATTCGCCCGTCAGTGCCATTACGTCGACGGTGATCCACCTTTGGCCGATCGAGCGATTGCGGCCCATGACAGCGTGGTGGGCTCCGTCGCGCTGGAGGTATTCGGGTTCACGGACCCCATCAACCCGAACCAGTAGCGCACTGCCTCTGCCGACACAAACCACCATCTTGTCCCGCACCAGGAATGCCAGACCGCCGAACATCTTCTGCTCGCGCAGACTTTACTGATCAGAGAGGATCCCGACAACGCGCTCTGAGAAGCTCGTCGTACGCCATGTGCTTGCGCCCCTCCGATGGTCGTTGCCCTCATCGAAGACTTGAGCGGTATTGGGCGCAACCGTGGATCTCCCGATGTGCGGCATTCCGTTGGCTTAAGCGCAGGGTCGACTGCAGACAGGGCTGTGCCCTGATACTGGTGTGGGTCGCTAGGCGGGTTGTCGTGGTTCCTCGTCGCCTGCATCGCCGGTCTCGGTGAAGTCGTTGTGCTGGTCGGGTGGGTACAGCACTTCTTCTGGATGGTGTGCGTGATTGATCAGCCCGCGGCGCCTGGGGTCCATTCCTGTGGGTGGGTGCCACAGCGTGCGGCCCGGATATCGATGTCCTGCTCCGGTTTTGGTCGTCGCCCACTTGCCGGGCCCGGTGCCGACGAGTGCGTGGTGCATGTCGCAGCCGAAGGTCAGGGAGTCGATGTCGGTGGGTCCGCCCTCGACCCAGTCGGTGACGTGGTGGGCTTGGCACCAGGTCGCCGGGCGGGTGCACGAGGGGAAGCTGCAGCCACGATCGCGGGCGATGAGCACGATGCGTTGGTCGGCGGAGGCGATGCGTTTGGATCGGCCCAGGTACAGGGCTCTGCCGTCGTCGTCGAAAATGGTCAGGTAATGGTGGGCGTGCGAGGCCATTCGGATCGCGTCGCGAATCGAGACGCGGGATCCGGTGGCGGTCATGGCGTAACCGCAGCCGGCTTCGAGGTCCTTCAGAGTCATGGTGACGATAGCGGTGACAGGCAGGCCACGGTGTGTCCCGAGAGTCCCGGAGGCGAGTGTGTGCCGAAGTGCCATCTTCAGGGCGTCGTGTCGGCGTTCGTTCTGGGTGCGCATATCCCGCGCGGCAGCAGCGTCCCGCACTGCGGTGTCCGGTGCATCATCGTCAAGGTCATCGTCGCCGCCGGCGTCGGATGCGGAGTGGCCGCCGGGTTCAGCAGTGTCTGCAGCGTCGTCGGAGCCGTCGGAGTCGTCGGAGTCGTCGGAGTCGTCGGAGTCGAGCATGTCTTCGGGCTCTGTGCCGCAACCACAGTCGAGACCACCTTCGCAGTCGCAGCGTCCGCCTTCACTCTCGTTGGCCGTGTCACGGCCGGGCCGCCCGCCATCGTTACCATCGCAACCCGACTCACTCCACAGGCCTGCATCGCTCGACCCTGCATCGCGGGACGTCGGCTCGGGCTGCGGCGCGCCGGACTTGCTGTCGTCTTCGGTCTCGTGGACGACCGACGTCGGGTCTGCAGGGTTGTTCACTCCCGGCTTCGCGGCCTTGGAGAACAAAGCCTCGAGGTAGGCGCGTAGTTCGGGGTCGACGCAGAAGCTTCCTTCCGACATCCCGTCGGCACCCTGCTCACCGAGATAGAAGAACGCATCGCGTCGTTTGCGTGGCTTGGCCTTACCGTCTTCGTCCTCGTCGTAGTCGCCGTCGGGGTTGAGGATCGAGTCCAGGTTCGCCACCAACGGAGCGAAGTCGTCGGGGCGTCTGGTCGATGCGTACCCCACCAATTGCTCTTCGGCGAGGTCCCGCGTCTGCGGATCGACACTCGAGGGCAGATGGCGGAAGAATTCGCGGATCATCTGTACATGCTTGGCATCGAGCAACCCCGCCCGCAACGCGTCCGCGGTCCTCGGCAACAGGGGCGGGAGGACCTCACCGGAGAACGCGGTTCGGTCACCCAATTCCGCAGCCAGACGCACCCGAGCGCCCGCTGTTCGTGGGGTGATCCGCAGCATCCACGCCACCGAGCACGGCACCGAGCCTGGATACACATCGAGACCGTGTTGAGCGATCAATTCGTTGAGCCAGGTGTGCGAGTAGGCAGTGACAGACCTGGTGAGGGCGTCCATGCGTTGGATCACCGCACGTCGGTCGGCGTTCGTCCACGACACCGACCCCTGCCCGGCCAGCTCGGCGACCGCGGACTCGACCCGATCCACCAGCACCGACAATTCTGGATCGGACACCTCAGGGGCGGGCGGCACCGTCTCGATGCCGTCCACCCCTGATCCGCCGTCCCCCGAAAGCATGTAGAGAATCTATCGCGACCCACCGACAAGTTTTCGAACATGCGTTCCCGCTCGCACTCGGCTGTCGAAACGGCCGAGTCGTAGCACCGCACTATGTGGCGGATTACACATCGGCCACAAGTGTGACGTTGTCGATTTTTCGTAACGACGAGTCGCGTAAATGCTGGTGGCGGCGTTCAATATCCCCCAAGGCGGACGTAGCGACCACAGCATCGTTGCTTGCATCGGTGACGAAAGCCACTGCTTGGCTGTATCTCCGAACTCGAGTGTCGAGCCGGTGTCCGATGTTGTGTGTTGACCCAGTGGGGATGATCGACATGAACGACGCATTTCGTTTCGCCGCTTCGTGCAGTTCACCGAAGGAACTGATCACTCGACTCCAGTTCGGTACGACGGACCTGTGGCCGGAGGATGTTGCCCTTCCGGCCCGTTGGCGCTACATGGCCGACCTCATCGATTCCGATCGGGGCATACTCGTCGAACTCGACGGTGCACTGTCGACGCCGGTTGTGGACGCGCTCGTTGCGACGGCAGAATTGTGCAGGCAATCGGCCGCCGAGTCTGTGCCCGCGGCCGATTGGGAGTATCTCCGAAGGGCTTTGGGATGGCTCGAGCGCGGTAGTTCCGGTGTCGATCGAGCTCTCATCGCCGTGGGGGACGAGTTGGCACTCATGGGGCTCGACGGGGTGGAACAGGACTTCTCGGTCGCGACCTGGCTGTGCATGGACGTGCTGGATAGGTTTGCCGCCGCTGGCGACACAGTCGGGTATTGGGTTGAGTATGTGAACAGATGCGAGTCGAATTTAGCTGAGCAGCATACTGATTCAGGTCATGTCGGCAGCGAGAGCGCTGAACTGTCGGTAGCCGTTTGATTGACAGTCGCGGAACAGTCGTTGCCGAACGCGCGGATTCAGCGGATTTCGATGGCGATTTTCCGTTCACATGCCGGCTGCGTTGATGCGCAATTGCTTGCTGGAATTGATCGAGCAGATAGCGAGCCGTCGGCGGCCGCGACCTGTCCGTTCGAAGCACGACGAACGCCATGTTCGAGGTCGGAGCCGTATTCGACCGGGACAGCATCACGCCGATGTTGGAGGTCAGCAGTTCACTCGGACGAGGTATTCCTCAAAGCGTGCAGTCGGATCCGGGGACAGCTTTCGCCGCGGCGACAATGGCGTCGACTATTCGGTCTCGGTTCCGATCGATGAACAGTTGATCTCGCGAATACAGGGCACCGTGCTCGTGGTTCGGCCCGTCCCTGACTGCGAGTTTCAATGCCCCGAGTCTGGCGATGACGATGTCGGAGAGTTCGTCGGCCCGAGGGTCGGGACAGATCGTGAAGATTCGGCGCAGCCTGTCCCATCGATCGGTGTTCGGGGACCATCCTCCGTCGGAGAAGTTGTCGGCACTGCAGAGTGGCGCGAATCGATAGGCGAAATAGGCCAGATCGTCGATGCGTCGCCCCGGCCCGGCTTCGTCGAAATCGATCAACGCGACGGCTCTGGATCCCTCGAAGACGAAGTTGTACGGAGATGCATCCCAGTGGCAGACCACCTCGGGTTCGACGCCGTCGGGCAGATGTCGGGCGTGGCCGACGGGCAACCGCAGACCGACGGTGAGGTGGTGCAATCGACTTAAGATCCGGACAGCGCTCTCCAAAGCGTCGACGCTGCGAATGGCGGCCGGCATCGGGTAGTTCCCCGCAGTCCCATGCCGATACGTGAGTATTTCTCGGCCCTGACCATCCACTCCCAGAAAGCGCGGAGCGTAGGGATAACCCTTGTGCTCCAACTCTTTCAGGAGATCGTGTACGGCAGCCGAGTGGTCTCCCGTTACTCGACGCACCGTCTCGGCCACCCGGTGAACGACGGTGCTGTTGCCTCCCGACAACGGCATTTCCGTCTCGTCCTTCATGCTTCTACGTTCTCATGTCGATGTAGGAGTGCACGCGGGAAACCGCGCCGATCCTCACCCAAGTTGGCAACTGCGCGGACCCTCTCGTAGTATCGGGAACGTAGGACCATCCAGAGCGACCGAGAGACCTGGCTCGATGACGTCGCAGCAACCCCCCGCTTGTCGGGTGAGGGTGCTACCGCCGGGACCGATGGAGGAAACGCACGTGAATACTCGAGTCGCCTCAGGTTTCGTCGACGGATGTCGCCGGATTCATGTCGATCTGTGCCGTCTGAACGGTTCGACCTGTCTTAGCTGACATTTCGGCACCGTACTTTTCGACACCACACCTCATCATCTGCACGTTCTCCTTCCTGGGCACACATGGCTCGGACGCGGGAGTTCTCGTGCGATCGACCAGATACCGGAGACACCCACGTGTCCACTCGCCCTGTTCTTTTGGTGGCCGGAGTAATCGCCGCCACCGCCACACTGCTCGCCGGGTGCGCAGGTAGCGCCAACACCTCGGCCGCCGACGCGGGCCCACCGCAGTCCGGAGGGACGCTGCGTTACGGCCTGTCCGGGGCTCCTACCTGCTCCGACCCGGCTCAGGCGGGTACAAATCAAACCATCTACGTCACCCGGCAGGTGGTCGATTCGCTTACCGACCAGAACCCTGAAACCGGAGAAGTAGAGCCATGGTTGGCTGAGAGTTGGGAGGTCGGCGCCGACGCGAAGTCCTTCACCTTCCAGCTGAAAGACGGTGTGACGTTCAGTGACGGCACCCCGCTCGATGCCACCGCCGTAAAGGACAATTTCGACGCCATCACCGGTGCTCTCGGTGCCGCCAAGGCACCGCTCGCTGCCAGTTACCTGACCGGATATCAAGGTGCCACGGTCGTCGACCCGCTCACGGTCCGCATCGACTTCTCGGCACCCAATGCGCAGTTCCTGCAGGCGAGTTCGACGCCTCAGCTCGGAATTCAGTCCACTGCAACGTCGGCACAGTCGGCCGAGTCGCGGTGCTTGGGTACCAACATCGGATCGGGACCGTTCACCTACGCGGACTACCAGCAGGACCGTTCCGTCATCTTGGCCAAGCGCACCGGATACAACTGGGGCTCTGCGGTATTCGGTCACGAGGGCGAGGCGTACCTGGACCGTATCGAGTTCACCATCGTGCCCGAATCGGGTGTACGTACCGGCAGTCTTTCGTCTGACCAGCTCGATGCCGTCAGCGACGCGCTACCGCAGGACGCTCCACAGATCGAGGCGACCGGTGGCCGGATCCTGACGGCATCCAATCCGGGCGTTCCGTTCGGCATTCAGCCCAACGTCACTCGCGGTGCGCTACAGGACCCCGCCGTCCGGACGGCCTTGGTGCCGGCGATCAACCGTCAGGAACTCGTCGATACGGTCCTCGGACCCGACTTCCGAACAGCGACAAGCACGTTGGCCAGCGCCACCCCGGGTTACGTCGAGCTCGCCGATGTCACCTACGATCCCGAGAAGGCGAAGTCGCTACTCGACGCGGCCGGATGGGTTCCCGGTGGAGGCGGCATCCGTGAAAAGGACGGGCAGAGGCTGAGTTTCAAGGTCATGTATTCAGCGGTGTTCGCCGGCAACCAGGCGATTCTGGAGCTGACCCAGCAGCAATTGCGCGCGGTGGGTGTCGACCTACAGCTCGAGCTGGTCTCCAATTCGGAGGCGACGGCACGGCAGGGCACGAAGGACTACGACTCCACGTACTACAACAGCACACGCGCCGACGGTGACATTCTGCGCACCTCGTTTGCCGTGGACGGACGGAACTTGAACGCGCGCGGCCCGATTCCGGATCTGGACGCCTCGTTGACCGATCAGCTCTCGACCACCGACGTTGCGGCGCGCAACGAGATCCTCGCAACCGCGCAGCAGCAGGTGCTCGACAATGGATTGTGGATTCCCACGATCGAGCTGTCGCAGGCCGTCGGCGCGGCGTCGACATTGCAGGATCTGAAGTTCGAGGCGTCCGCTCGCCTGCAGTTCTTCGACACTTGGCTGAGCGGGCAGTAGAGCCATGACCCGCTACATCGGACAGCGAGTACTGCAGGCACTGGCGGTGCTGTGGGCTGCGTTCACGATCTCGTTCATCGTGCTGTTCCTCCTTCCCTCGGACCCGGTCAGTCTTGCCGTGGACTCGGCCGGCTCGGGAACCCCGGCAGATGCTGCGGCGATCGCTGAACTGCAGGCTCGTTACGGTCTCGATCAGCCGGTGCTGGTGCAGTACTGGCACTCGCTGGTTGGGGCCGTGCAGGGTGATTTCGGATTGTCCATCGCCACCGGCCAGCCGGTGACGACGGCCATTCTCGACGCGGTGCCCAGCACACTCGGCTTGGCGGGGACGGCCCTGGTGCTGGCCGTCGTATTCGGATCAGCGGTGGCCTACGCAGCCACGTACACCCAGATCGTATGGCTGAAGAACCTGCTGCTCGCGCTCCCACCGCTCGGGGTGGCGGTGCCGACGTTCTGGGTAGGACTACTGCTGCTGCAACTGTTCTCGTTCCGACTGCGCTGGTTCCCGGCGTTCGGTGACGACGGGGCAGCGTCGTTGGTGCTGCCTGCGGTGACACTGGCACTGCCGACCGGTGCTGTCATCGCTCAGGTCTTGGCTACCAGCATGGCCACCACGTGGAAGCAGCCGTTCGTGGATGTGGCTCGCGCCAAGGGGGTCTCACGCCTTCGTGTGCAGACGCGACACGTTCTGCGACTGTCCTCGATCCCGGCCTTCACGATTGCCGGAGTCTTGGTGGGCACCCTGCTGGCCGGATCGGTGGTGGTCGAGACGGTGTTCTCGCGCGCCGGAGTCGGACGGCTGACCCAGACATCGGTGCTGGCCCAGGACATTCCGGTGGTGCAAGGCATCGTCGTTCTGACCTCGCTGGTCTTCGTCCTGGTCAATCTCGCAGTCGACCTGCTCTATCCGCTGATCGATCCGCGCATCGTGCGCGAGTACCGGCCCGCGCAGGCCAGTACAGAACCGGAGAAAGCCCATGTCTGACATTTTGATTCGTGAACCTGCCGCCCAATCGGCAATTCCTGTGGCAGGCGAAGAAGCACCGGCACCCACGCGGCGACGGGGTCCGCGGGATGTGTTGAAACACATCTGGCTCGGTGCCTCCGTGATCGTGCTGTTGCTGGCGCTCGGGTTCGCGCTGTTCCCGTCTGTCTTCGCAAGCGGCGACCCGCTGGTGGGTACACCGGCGGACAAGCTCCAGGCACCCAGCGCGTCGCATTGGTTCGGCACCGACAACATCGGCCGTGACGTATTCACCCGAGTGGTCCATGGTTCCGGACTGTCTCTGACGGCAACGCTATTGGCAGTCGGTATCGCCCTGGTGGTCGGCTCGATCATCGGTCTGGTTTCGGGGGCCGTCGGCGGAATCGTCGACGCGGTGCTGATGCGAATTGTCGATGTGTTGCTGTCGATTCCAACGTTGTTGCTCTCGTTGGCGCTGGTGACCGCTCTGGGCTTCGGCACCGTCAACGTCGCTATCGCCGTCGGCGTCACGCTGATTGCCAATTTCGCCAGAGTGATGCGCTCGGAGGTACTGCGGGTGCGCAGATCGCTGTACGTCGAAGCGGCTTACGCCTCGGGTGTGCGGTGGTTCGATGTCTTCCGCAGGCACATCCTCAGAAACTCGTGCGGCCCTGTGATCGCACTCGCTGCAGTCGAATTCGGTATGGCGGTTCTTGCGGTATCGGCGCTGAGCTTCCTCGGTTTCGGCGCTGCTCCGCCCACCCCGGAGTGGGGATCGCTGATTTCCGAGGGCCGCAACTTCCTGGCCACGGCCTGGTGGATGACCACACTGCCGGGATTGGTGATCGTGGCCGTCGTCGTGTCCGCGCACCGCCTAGGGCATGCACTCGAGAGGCGATCACAATGAGCCCCATTCTCGAAGTAGAGAATCTGCACGTGAATTACGGTGAGACGACCGCAGTCTCCGGCATCGGGTTCACCGTCGACCGCGGTGAAGTGGTGGCCGTGGTCGGTGAGTCGGGGTCCGGAAAGTCGACGATTGCCCACGCCCTCATCGGTCTGCTCGCGGGTTCCGGCCGCATCGTGGGCGGATCGGTGACGTTCGACGGGCAGCGGCTCGACACAGCCTTGGACAAGACGTTGAACCGGTTGCGCGGCCGTCATATCGGGCTCGTCCCGCAGGATCCGACCACCTCACTGAACCCGGTGGTTCGCGTCGGCGACCAGGTTGCCGAGGTGCTGCGGGTGCACGGCCTCGCAGATCGCCGGTCCGCGAAGGTCGAGGCAATTCGCATCCTCACCGAAGCCGGTCTGGACAACCCCGAGGTGCGGGCGCGGCAGTATCCGCAGGACCTGTCCGGTGGGCAGCGTCAGCGCGTGTTGATCGGAATCGCTCTCGCGTGCCGCCCGGAACTGGTGATCGCCGACGAGCCGACCAGCGCCCTGGACGTCACCGTGCAGCGACGCATCCTCGACCATCTCGACGCCAGGATCGCCGAAACCGGTGCCGCTGTCCTGCTGATCACTCATGACCTGGGTGTCGCTGCGGATAGAGCCGATCGCCTCATCGTCATGAGCGCGGGCCGGATTGTCGAAACCGGCCCCACCGCAGAGGTACTGGCATATCCGACGCACGCATATACGCGTCAACTGTTGGCCGCGGCACCGTCGCTGAACACAACCGTACGACCCACGCGTACCACGGTCGGCGAGCCGATACTGACGGTCAGCGACGTCTCGAAGCGGTTCACCATAGGCCGCGGCGTCCACCTCGATGCGGTCAAGGGAGCCACGTTGACCGTCGAACGTGGGCGCACCGTGTCGCTCGTCGGCGAATCCGGTTCCGGCAAGTCTACTTTGGCGCGCATCGCGATCGGTCTCGAGACCGCGTCGTCGGGTTCGGTCACGTTCGACGGTGTGGACATCACCGGTCTGCGTGGCAAGGCCAGGCGCGAACTGCGGCGGCGTGTTCAGATCGTCTATCAGAACCCGTACGCCTCACTGAACCCGAAGTTGCGGGTCGGCGAGATCGTGCGAGAACCGTTGGACGCGTTCACGGTCGGTTCCTCGCGTGAGCGTTCCGAGCGTGCCCGGACGCTGCTCGATCAGGTGGCGCTCACCGGCGATTACCTGGCCCGCCGGCCGGCCGAGCTCTCCGGCGGGCAGCGCCAGCGCGTAGCCATCGCCCGAGCGTTGGCTCTCGCACCGGAACTGGTGGTGCTCGACGAGCCGGTCTCGGCCCTCGACGTATCGGTGCAAGCACAGATCCTGACGCTGCTCGACGACTTGCAGTCCGAGCTGGGTCTGAGCTACCTCTTCATCTCGCACGATCTGGCCGTGGTACGTCAAATCAGCGACACCGTGGCCGTCATGCAATCCGGCGCCATCGTGGAATACGGCGACACCGCAGCACTGTTCGACAATCCACAGCAGGACTACACCCGCGAGCTACTCGGGGCCATACCCGGAAGCGCGCACGAGAAAGCGAGCACCAGTGTCTGACAAGCTGTTCCTGACCGCGATAGAGCTGAAAGGCACCGGCGCACATCCGCAGGCCTGGCGTCGTCCCGATTCTCGCGCCGAAGACCTGTACACAGCAGGGTTCTGGGTCGACCAGCTCCAGGCTGCAGACCGAGCGGGTGTCGATCTCGCGTTCCTGGGCGATTCGTTCGCCAGTCGTACTCTCGAGGCCGCAGCCATCGCGGCGCGGGTAGCCGCCCTCACCGAGAAGATCGGGCTGGTGCCCACGATCACCGTTACGCACACCGAGCCGTTCCACATCTCGAAGCAGATCGCGAGCCTCGATTTCGCTTCCCACGGTCGGGCCGGATGGCAGGTCGAGGTGAGTCCGGGTGCCGAGCAGGCAGCGCTGTTCGGTCGGAAAGCGGAGCAGGACAACGACAGCCTGTGGCGCGAAGCGGACGAGGCAATCGAGGTCGTCACCAGGCTCTGGGACAGCTGGGAAGACGACGCGGAGATCCGTGATGTCGAGTCGGGGCGGTTCATCGACCGAGACAAGCTGCACTACATCGACTTCGAGGGTGAGAACTTCTCGGTCAAGGGTCCGTCGATCACTCCGAGGTCTCCTCAGGGACAGCCGCTGGTCGTAATTCGTGGCGACTCCACGGAGTCCGTGTCGGTGGCCGCTGCGCGTGCCGGCATCGTCCGAATCGTCGCCGACACGGTCGATGATGCGGCAACGACCGCCGCCCGCATTCGACGGGCCGTCGTTGCCGAAGGCCGGGACCCGGCCGACGTGTTCGTTCTGCTGGACGTGGAGACCTTGGTATCCAATTATGCCGCTGAAGAACTCGCTCAGCTCGACAACTGGGCGGGGAACGTCAGGGCCGCTGAGAGCGTGTCGCATATCGGCGATCTCGCCGGGCTGCATCTGCTCTTGGGTTCCATCGAAGCAGCCGGTCTGGACGGTGTGACGCTGGTACCGCTCGCGTTGCCGTCGGGAATCCGATCACTACCGGCCACCGACAACCGCAGCGGATCGACTCTGCGCGAGCGTCTCGGCCTGACGCGTCCCGCCAATCGCTATGCACTCGAAGGGAAGAGCCTGTGACGAAGAAGCAGATACATCTGGGTGCCCATTTCCCCGGCGTCAACAACACGACCGTCTGGGCAGATCCGGAATCGAAGAGCCAGATCGAGTTCGATTCGTTCGTGCACCTCGCGGAATCGGCCGAGCGCGGCCTGTTCGACTTCTTCTTCCTCGCCGAGGGACTGCGACTTCGCGAGCATCGCAACAAGATCCATGACCTCGATGTCGTCGGAAGACCCGACACCCTCACCGTCCTCAACGCTCTTGCATCGGTGACGACCAAGCTCGGACTGGCCGGGACGATCAACACCACGTTCAACGAACCGTTCGAGCTTGCTAAACAATTCTCGTCGCTGGACCATCTGTCCGACGGTAGGGCGGCATGGAACATGGTGACGTCCTCGGATGCGTTCACCGGCGAGAACTTCAGGCGAGGCGGCTATCTCGATCGTGCCGACCGTTACGTGCGGGCCAACGAAATCATCGACGTTGCGCGAAGGCTCTGGGATTCTTGGCAGTCCGACGCGTTCGTCGTCGATCGGGAGCGGGGAATCTTCGGTCGCGAGTCCGAGATCCGAACCGTGAGGCATACCGGGCCGCAGTTCGAGGTCGAGGGCCGCTTCACACTGCCGCGTAGTCCGCAGGGGCATCCAGTTCTGTTGCAGGCAGGCGATTCCGACCAGGGCCGCGAATTCGGTGCGGCGAAGGCTGACGCCATCTTCACCATCCACGGCACGCTAGAGGACGGACAGAAGTTCTACTCCGACGTCAAGGGTCGGCTCGCCAAGTACGGCCGCGAGCACGACGACCTGAAAGTGCTGCCCGCCGCGACGTTCGTGCTCGGTGATTCGGCGCAGGACGCCGCCGAGAAGGCGGACCACATCCGGCATCAGCAGGTGAGCGGTAAGACGGCTATTTCGTTCCTCGAACAGGTGTGGGGACAGGACCTGTCCGCGTACGACCCGGACGGTCCGTTGCCCGATATCGAACCCAACGGTGACGTGTCCATCACCCGTGGGCGTGCGAGACACGGCGACCCCAGAACCATCGCCCAGCGGTACCGCGAGCGCGCGGAAGCAGACAACCTGAGCATTCGTGAACTGATCATCGCGATGACGACGCGGCAGCAGTTCGTCGGAACCCCTGCGCACGTGGCCGAGGAAATCGACAGCTACGTGCAGAACAACGCGAGCGACGGCTTCATCCTCGTCCCGCACATCACCCCAGCCGGCCTCGATGAATTCGTCGATAGAGTGATTCCGGAACTTCAGGACCGCGGTAGCTTCCGCACCGAATACGCCGGAACCACCTTGCGCGACCATCTCGGTCTGCGGCACCCGTACGAACAGCGTGAAGGAGTGCGAGCATCATGAGCGATTTCGAGCAGGACTGGAAGCAATGGCATGCCGACCGAGAGGCGTCCTACGGTGATCCTCTGGGTTGGGTGTCCTTGACCGGTTTGTACTGGTTGACGGATGAATTCGAGACCGTCGCGGACCTTCCCGGCCGTTGGAAGGCCAATGCCGACTCGGTGACCGTCGAGGGGTTCGACGGCGTGACGGCGCTGAATCCGGTGGAGGGAGCCCCGGGCATCCTGGTCGAGGACGGCGATCGGCGGATCGAGGTGATCCGTCGGACCGGTTCCGTCGCGCTGCGGGTACACGACCCGAGAGCACAAACCCTGCAGTCCTACGACGGTATCCCGGCCTACGAGCCGAACGAGAAGTTCCTTGCCACCGGGACGTTCACCCCGTACGACTCGCCGGTCACCGTCACGACCGGGGCCGTGGTGGAAGGACTCGAACACCACCACTCGGCCGTGGGCACTCTGGACTTCGAGCTGGCCGGCACCGCGCAGCGGCTGATTGCGTTCGGGGGCACCGGCAATGGTCTGAAGGTCCTGTTCACCGATGCCACGAGCGGGGTGACCACCTATCCGGCTGCGCGGATCCTGGCAGTGCCCGCTCCGGTAGACGGCACCGTCGTTCTCGATTTCAACCGGGCATCCAACCTTCCGTGCGCGTTCACCGACTACGCCACGTGCCCGGTCGCGCCTGCCGAGAACAGGCTGACTGTCGCTGTCGAGGCAGGGGAGAAGAACCCGAGATGACGCGAGTTCCGTTGTCCGTTCTCGATCTGTCCCCGATCAGCGAGGGGTCGACCGTCCAGCACGCGCTGCGAAACACGGTCGACCTTGCACGCCAGACCGAGGAGTGGGGTTACGAGCGCTATTGGGTGGCCGAGCACCACTTTGTGGCGGCGGCCAGTTCTTCACCCGCAGTGTTGATCGGTCTGATTGCCGCTGCCACCAATTGGATTCGCGTCGGATCGGCCGCGGTCCAGCTCGGTTTCACAACAGCTGCTGCCGTCGTCGAATCCTTCGGGACAGTTGACGCTCTGTATCCGGGACGCATCGATCTGGGTGTCGGTCGATCCGGGCAGCGCAGAGCAGCAGCCCTGGCCGGTGCGCAACAGGCTGCGCCCGAACGCGCGGTGGCTTCGGAGCCCGGTGGACTGTTCCCGGTTGCCCCCGCTGCGGCGACCCCGCGCAAGACCCCGCTGCTGGCTGCGTCTTTGGCTGCGTTGCAGCAACCCCACGCTCAGGCCCCAGATTTCCATGAGCAACTCGACGACCTCGCTGCGTTGCTTGCCGGTAGCTACGAGCGCGACGGGGTGCCGTTGACGGCACGCCCGGGTGTCGGGGCCGACGTGGCGCTGTGGCTGTTCGGCAGCAGTGCTGGGCCGACTGCCCGTGAGGCAGGTGCCCGTGGTCTGCCGTTCGCGGCGAGCTATCACTTCAGCCCGGGTACGACTCTCGAGGCGATCGACGAGTATCGCCGTGCTTTCGTGCCGTCGGCTCGGCTGTCCTCGCCGTACGTGGCGGTGTCGGCCGATGTGGTTGTCGCAGAAACGGATTCGCGGGCCCGAGAGCTTGCAGCGTCTTTCCCGCAATGGGTACACAGCATTCGCAGCGGTAGAGGTGCGATCGAGTATCCGAATCCGAAAAATGTGACACCCCTGACCGACAAGGAGTATCAGCTCGTCGCGGATCGAGTGGGCACACAGGTCGTCGGGTCTGCTGCGACAGTCGCCGAAAAGCTCGATGGTCTACAGCGAGCCACCGGAGCCGACGAACTGGTGATCACCTCGGCCACGCACGACCATGCGGACCGGCTGCGCTCGTACGAATTGCTCGGTAAAGAATGGGGACTGCCGCGCCTGCGGGTCTGAGCGGAACATTTGCGTCGTGGTGACCGTTGTACCGCGCATGACACAAGTTGCAGTTGCAGCGTCCTACGGCGGACCGGACGCCATCGAGATCGTCGAACGTGAGCTGCCCGAACCATCCGAAGGCGAAGTTCTGGTCGAGGTCAAGGCAATCGGCGTCAACCCCTTCGATTACAAGAGCTACAGCGGTGCATTCGGCACCGACGCGTCGAAGCTTCCGATAGCGTTGGGCAGTGAGGCGTCGGGCATCGTGGTTGCTGTCGGCGGAGCCGTCGAGGGCCCGGGCGGGACTATCGCCGTCGGCGACGCGGTGGTCGTGTCCGGCCAGAACGGTACGTACGCCGAGCGGATTCTGGTTCCCGCGCGGTTCGTGCTTTCGAAGCCGGAAGCCTTGGACTGGAAAATTGCCGCGGGTGTACTGGCCGTGGCTGGAACTGCTTACGACGCACTGGAATCCGTCGGTATCAAGAGCGGAGACACTGTTCTCGTGCACGGCGCGGCAGGCGGCGTCGGGTCCGTGGTGGCTCAGCTCGCTCTGGAGCGCGGCGCCACCGTCATCGGGACTGCGCGCCGACAGAACCACGATGCACTCCGGGCCTACGGTGCCGAGCCCGTCGAATACGGCGACGGACTGATCGACCGTGTACGAGCAGCCGCACCCAATGGGGTCGATGCGGCAATCGACACGGTGGGTACCGACGAGGCCGTCGACGTGTCTCTCGAATTACTCACGGACAGATCGAGATTGGTGAGCACTGCAGCCTTCGGGCGGGCCTCGGCGGACGGGTTTCTCACCGTTGGTGGGCCGGCGAGCATGGAGCGTCGACGCCTCGCATCACCGGTGCTGCTGGAGCAGGCAGGGGCAGGCGTGTTCGAGGTGACGGTTGCCAAGACGTTCCCGCTCGCCGACGCGGCGAAGGCGCATGCTGAATTGCAGTCGACGCACCCACGCGGAAAGTTCGTTCTGATTCCCTGACGTGTCCGGGCGCAACTTCACACCTGTTTTCCCGACCGATCACCCCGACTCAGGTCTGAGTGGGGGTGATCGGTCGGTACCAGGGGTGTGAGGTCTCGGCAGGCCGGCACCTGGCTTTCGAATCAGCGTGATCGCAAGGGGTGCACAATCATGTCGTGGTGCCTAGCGTCACGTGCATGAACTGGCTGAAAGAGCGACTGGCGGCGATCATCGATCACCTCGGGTCGCAGCCTGCGTGCACCCACGCTGCCGTCGACTTCGGCATCCGCGGCTGACTACCCGCGTAAGGTAAGCGTTGAATTGAAGTAGACGCTTACTGCAGACTGGCGTCATGACCGTTCACAGACCTGCCGCCGAGTTGGCGGCCGAGATTGTCAACGCCTGGAAGTCTCACACTCTGGACCATGATTGGGTCGCTGCGTTGCTGGTGCGGGAATCGCTGCCCATAAGACATCGTGGGGTCGCCGGAGCTGCTGCAATCGCGCATGCCCACGCGGTCCTCGAACGGTGTGCCCGCGAAATCTCGCCGGTGTTCGAGGCCGAGACTCCGACGTCAGCCGCCGAGCGGCTCAACGACGTGTTGGCATCGGTCGATGTTCGTGTCACCGTATCGATTTCGCACGACTTCGCTCCGCACCTGCACTACGACGATGCGACGACGGGAATCGCCGAACGATTGCGGACCAACTGTCTGGTCGCGCTCGCGACCGTGTTGGCCGACCCGTCCGGTGCACTGCGGTTGGGAGTGTGCGACTCGTGCGAACGTGCATTCGTGGACTTCAGTCGCTCTGCGCGCCAACGCTTCTGCACTCGCCGGTGCGCTACTCGTACTCATGTGCGTCAGCATCGACGAAAGGTGTCGTGAACACGGCAATCCTCCGCTCGGCATTGCGACTGGCAGGACTGGCCGGCTTGGCCCTGCTCGCGGAGCCGCTGAGCGGTCTCGCCGACACTGCAGCGGCCGGGTACCTAGGAGTGTCCGAGCAGAGTGCGCTTGCCCTCGGGGCCGGTGTGGTGACCACGACGACGTGGCTGCTCACTCCGTTGATGTTTGCGCAGACGACCCAGATTGCGCGGTTCCGGGTAGCAGGAGACCGAGCGGGGCTACAGGCGGCTGTACGAAGATCGGCCGCTCTCGCGGCGGTGTGGGGCCTCGTGCTCGCCTGCGGCGTCACGCTGTTCGCGTTGTCGACCGTCGCCGAGGGTGATGCCCGCGCCTACCTGCTGGTGCGGGCCGCAGGGTTGCCGGTGTCGGCAGTGGTACTCGCCGGCTACGGCGCGCTTCGCGGGGCCGGGCACGTCTCCGACGTCACCGCACTTGCGTTGGGCGGGGCGGTGATACACGTGGGAATCGTCGTTGTCTCTGTCTCGATGGATCTCGGGATCCCGGGCGTCGGTGCCGCATCGGGTCTGGCGCAGTTGGCCGTTGCTGCGGTCGGATGGCGGATGTTGGCACGCCGCGGATTGTGGTTGCGAACGGCGTCATCCGGCAGCGGACGGGATCGATGGCAATCTTCTGTTGCCGCAGCGGGTTTGCTCGCGGTACGTTCGGGGCTTCTCGGCGCCGCGACGCTGGCGATGACTGCAGCCGCAGTGCGATCCTCGGCGGTGGACGCGGCCGCGCATCTGGTGGTGTATCAGGTGTGGTTGCTGGTGGTGCTGGCCGTCGAAGGGTGGAAGTCTGCGGCTCAGATTCTGGTGTCGTCGTCTCGATCGGACGCGGAGCGGGCGGCGGTGGAGAGGACCGTGCTGATCGGATCTATCGGGCTCGGAAGTGGCTCGGCAGCAGTTGTTTTCGCAATCGGTCCACTGACGATGCAGATGCTCGCGGCATCGGGGGAGGTCGAGTCCGCGGCACGAACGATCTGGTGGCTGTCGGCTCTGAGCTTCATCGTCGGTGCGGTTGCGTTCACCCGTGACGGAGTCGAATTCGGTCGAGGTACGTTCGGGGTGAATCTGATTCGTATCGGGCTCGGCACTTGCATCACCGTGGTCGGTGCTGGTGCATCGTGGTCGACGGGCGATCTGAGGTGGATGTGGATCGGGTTGCCAGTGGGTCTGCTGGTGCGAGCGTTGTGGCCCTATCGCTCACGCCGCGGGCCGGGGCACGCAAGCACGATCAGCGGTAGTAGAAATCCCACCACGTCAGCACTCGGGCTGCGATCAATGTCAGCCACTTCGAGCGTTCGCCCTCTGGTGCGTCGATATCGAACCACACCTGACCTGGATGTGGACGACCCTGCAACCACGTTCCATCGCTCTGGCGGGCGGCCCTGACGACTCCTATTGCCTCCTCCATGCGGGGATCCGGCGCCGTCCCATCGAGCAGGGAGGCCTGCCGAAAGTAGTCGGCGGCATCGAGGGCGCTGTAGGTCCAACGGGATGGGTGGAAGAATTGATCCACCCATGGCCCGACGTGCTTGCCCGTGGACAGGGTGTACAGAAGTTTTCGCCTCAGCAAGTATTCTTCACCGGTTTGCCGGGCAGCTCGAGTCTCGTCGGTGCCGCCGAAGGCTATGTCGTACTGCAGCAATCCTTTCAACGAGTTCAGTGTCGAGTGAAACGAGGAGCGGGTGGATCCCTCGACCCACTCACAGTTCCATCCACCGTCCGGTAGCTGGTGTTCGAGAAACCATTGAACGATGCCCTCGACGTCTGCACCCAGCCACGCCCCGTTGGCGACCGTCCACGCATTGATGCAGCAGTCCACCTCTCCGCCCCAGTAAGGAAGGTTGTCGTACTCCCAGCGACTGTTCTCGTCGAGCAACTCGACCGTGCGGCGCGCGCTCGCAGGACAGCGGGGTCGAGACCCCACTCGCGCAGCGAATTCAGCGACCAAGTGGTCGCAGTCCAGGGTTGCCCCGGAGCCGCAGAACTATCGAAATCCGCAGGGAAGAATGCGCCGCCGGCCCATTGCCCGTCCGGATCCTGCAGCGCAAGAAGCCTTGCACCGAAACCTTCGGTGGCAACTCGGGCGCGAGTTGCTTCCCAAACTCCGGACGGTTCGTCCAAGAGATCGCGCTCCACCTGCCAACGCAGCGCTGGATCCGAGTCGACTAGCCAATCGCGCAGGGAAACGGCCACCATGACGAGGCAGCCTATCGTCGTTCGGCCATTCGTCACGGTGTTTACCTGCGTACGACGACCTCGCTACCGCGAACTGGCACTCGGAATCTCGCCTGAGTCCCGATTCCATTCCGGAACGCCTGGGGCACTGGCCGATCGATGGGCCGAACTGGTGCGGCACCGGGTGGTCGACGGATTCGACGTCAACCCCTATCACTTGGGTGATGCCATCGAGTCGGGTCGAGGGACGAGCTCGGTCAGCTCAACTCTGCGCGCGACCATTCGTTCACGAACTCCAGGCCACTGCGCACGAAGAGCTGGGTCACCGGGCAACGGCGCGCGACCTCGGAGACGAACTTGTCGAAGGTCTCCTCGTCGGCGTCGGTCTGAACCGTGGCCTCGACCTTCACGGCGTCGAAGTTCGCATTTCCTTCGTCACCGTTGACCAGTACCGCAGTGTCGAGATCGCCCTGGATGCGAAACGTGAACTCGCCGAGGGTGATTCCCAGATCCTTGGCGACGAGGGCCGCTGTCACCTGGTTGCACGAGGTCAGCGCGCCGAGCGCGTAGAACAACGGGCTGGGTGCCTCGTCCTTGCCGCCGAATGCGGGATAGGCATCGGTGTCGAACTGGTGGCCTGCATCGCCCTCGGCGACGAGGTGCTGGGCGACCCCGGTACCACTGGCATTGATCACGAAGGGAACGACGGACGTTCGGATAGAGCTAGTTGTCATGAAGTCTGACGATGGCCCCCTGTCGAACGAAACGGAATGGTTCGGCTCATCGTGATTCGAACTCGGCACGAGCACGGAGCTGTCCGGGACGCGCGTCGACGATGGAAGCTAACGATCGGGTCTCGACTCGAGTGAGGTACAGCTCTGCACGATCTACGATGTCCTCATGACTGCCGATCCGACTACGCCCGCACCGTCGACCAGCTCGGCGAACTGGAAGAGGCGGGGCATCCTCGTCGGAGGCGGCATCGTTGTGTTGTTGATCGCCTACTTCGTCCTGGCGGCGTTTCTTCCGCGCTGGTGGAGTCTTCGGGTCGAAGAACTGGCCGACCGTACGTTCACCAAGGGCATTCTGTGGGGTCTGTTGTTCGGCATCGTCTGCACGTTCGCGCCGCTGGTGTTTTTCTGGAGCGCCTGGTCGGTCCGCAAGGGTAGGGCGGGCAAGCCATTGGCCGTCGTATCTGTGATCCTGGCTGTCGTTACCGCCATCCCGAACCTGTTGACGCTCACGATCGTCCTCGGCACCAGCAACGCGGCCCATGCTGGTGAACGCACCCTCGACACCAGCGCGCCGGGCTTCCGCGGCGCGACAGCACTCGGTGCAGTGATCGCCGTGGTTCTGGTTGCTCTGCTCGTGTTCGTGGTGGTTCGGCGAAACCGTCGGCGCAGAACTGCTGCTCTGCCGCAGTAACGGTCAGGCGCTACGCAATACCGTCGGCTCGGTGATGACGCGTATTCCCGGTTCCGGATCGAAGCGGTATCCGGTTCCTCTGACTGTGGTGATCAGTCGACCGAACTGGCCGAGTTTGGTTCGAACCCGCGACAGGTGGACGTCGACGCTGCGTCCGCCGTCGGATGTGTTGAGTTCGGATCTCGCAACGACGACGCGTGGATGCCGCGCCAAATACGCGAAAATCTCGAACTCGGTATGACTGAGTCGAACGCTCTTGCCGCCGAGGATCACGTCGCGGGCGGGGATGTCGATGACCAGGGGAGCGTTCAGATCGTTGACCCGCACATCGAATCGCGTGAGGATCTTCGCATGCGGCGCATAGCTTTTGGCGGCGATGCGGAGAGCGTCGGCGAGCGCGTGCAACTGCGGTCGGGTCAATCCTTGCAGGGATGATGTGCCGGAATCGGAGATGTGGACAACGACGGTGGCTTCGGTGGTCATGGCGGGAGGCTCCTGAGACAAGGGTGTGCTGCGGATACCGGGCGGTTGGTCAGCGTGGGCAGCAACAGTTCTTGTTCACCGTCACAGGGTGATCGACGGCGGGCTCGGGCACCAGGGATCTGCTCACCGTGATCGGAACAGTTGACCGGTGATCGTCGACGTGTTGCGATCGGTTGTGACCGATGTATGCCGACCCCGCGCCGTTCTGTTCACCCGTGCCGTCGACTGGGATCATCCCGACGCCGAAACCCTTCGCGCAGCGATGGCCGCCGAGGTGGGTCCCCGTTACGCAGACCGCCTCGCTCTGATGTCGAAGACCCAGGCCAACGCCGTCGACGAGAGCACTGTGCACCGGACGTTCGTCGTGTATCTCCGTGACTCGGAAGGTGTGGAGTATCCCGTCGGACACGCAGCGCTGCGCTGGAACGGCTCCGACCTCGAGCTCAAGCGGATGTTCGTTCATCCCGACCATCGCGGCACGGGAGTGTCGGCTGCCCTGCTGCAGGCGTCGGAGAGTGCCGCCCGTGAACAGGGCCTGTCGCGATTGATACTGCAGACCGGGGACAGGCAGCCCGACGCAGTTCGGCTGTACGAGAAGAGCGGTTACACCCGAATCCCGGTGTTTCCTCCCTACGAGGTCCTGCCGTTCTCGAACACCTTCGAGAAGCGCCTGTAGTCAGGCCCGCATGGTCATGATCTCGGCACCGTCGTCGGTGATGACCACCGTGTGCTCGCTGTGCGCAGTGCGGCATCCCGTCGTACTGCGCAGAGTCCAGCCGTCGTCATCGGTGACGAGTTCATCGGTGTCTTCCATGATCCAGGGCTCCAGTGCCAGCATCAGGCCGGGGCGAAGGCCGTAGCCGCGGCCCGGCCGCCCGTTGTTGGACACATGTGGGTCCTGATGCATCGTGGACCCGATGCCGTGGCCGCCGAATTGCATGTTGATCGGGTAGCCCGCCGCGCCGAGGACCGCGCCGATGGCATGCGAGATGTCGCCTATCTTGTTTCCCGGCCGAGCCGCAGCAATTCCTGCGGCCAGAGCCCGCTCGGTGGCGTCGATCATGGCGGTGTCTTCTTTTCGCGGCTCGCCGACTACGAAGCTGATGGCAGAGTCCGCGGCCACGCCGCCGAGGACCACGGCGAGATCGAGAGTCAGCAGATCGCCGTCGACCAACGCGTAGTCATGCGGAAGGCCATGCAGCACAGCATCGTTGACGGAGGTGCAGATGTAGTGGCCGAACGGACCGCGGCCGAAGGACGGCGCATAGTCGACATAGCAGGACGTTGCCCCGGCCCCGAGGATGATGTCTTTGGTCCACTCGTCGATCTCGAGCAGGTTGGTGCCGACGGTGGCACGCTGGCGGACGGTCCCGAGAATCTCGGCGACCAGAGCGCCGGATTTGCGTGCGAGGGGGATCTTGCTGGGTGGGAGAATCTCGATCATGTGATGCCTTTCGTCGTGTGACGAATAACTATACCGGTATAAGTATTGGTGTCAGAACTATCGGTGCGTTGCCCGTCGACCGTTCGTGCGACTCTATTTGCTGTGTCCGCTCATCCCCTCGACGACCCCGTCCGCAATTCCCTCGACGGCGCGCTCTCGCGCTTTGCTGTCAGTCGCGGACGGGTCATGCGGGCGGATCCCGACGTGTCGCCGTTCCTCGTGCACCCTGACGTTCTCGATCCGCAGGACTGGGACGACATCGAGGCCCTGTTCGGTCCGCGAACCGTGGTGGCGCTGAACGGGCCGGAACGCGCACTGCCCGAGGGGTGGTCGCACGTTGAGACCTTCGGTTTGGTGCAGCTGATCGGCACGCACCTCGAGACGCAGCCTTTCGCTGAGGCCGTGGAGCTCACGGCAGCAGACGTCCCCGAGATGCTCGATCTGGTCCGCCGTACCGAGCCCGGGCCGTTCCTGCCCCGGACCATCGAGCTCGGCACGTACCTCGGAGTTCGACGCGACGGTGCGCTGATCGCGATGGCCGGTGAGCGCATGCACCCGCCGGGGTGGACGGAAATCAGCGCGGTGTGCACCGACCCGGCATTCCGAGGGCAGGGTTTGGCCACGGACCTGGTGCGCGCGGTCGGTCACGGTATCCGCGCCCGTGGCGAGGAGCCGTTCCTGCACGTATCGGCTGCGAACGTGCGCGCCATCGACCTCTACCTGTCCATCGGATTCGAGCTACGGCGGACATCGCACCTCACGTTGGTCCGAACACCCGCACCGAACACGGGGCATGCCGACTGAGGAGCGCACACCTAGAAGGGCGGTTCGTCTGTGTCGTCGGCAGCTGCTTCTGGTTCGTCGGTTTCGGGTGGGTCGGGGTAGGCGATGATGCCGGATCGTTTGGGTTTGGTAGGGATGTGTGGCCTCAGGTCGTTGCCGAGGATGGGTACGGCTGTGCCGTTGGCGGGCAGGGTGATTCGGGTGGTCTTCGAGGTGGAGGTCCATAGGATGGCGCCGCCGGGGAGCATGACGGCTTTCCAGTAGCCGGCGGTTTTGACGGTGTGGTGGTATTCGCAGAGGCATTGGAGGTTGTTGACGGTGGTCCAGCCGCCGCCGAGGGGGTTGGTGTGGTCGAAGGGGATCACGTGGTCGAGTTGGCAGCGGTCGGCGGGGCGGTGGCAGCCGGGGAAGCGGCAGTGTCGGTCGCGGAGTCGGACTGCGGCGGTGGTGAGGGCGTCGGGTCGGTAGATCAGGGCGCGGTCGGTCAGTGGGTCGCGTGCGACGGATTTTCCGAGGGTGGGGTCGGCGGCGATGGCGGCTTCGAGTGCCGCGGCGAGGGATGCGTTGCTGAGGTAGATGCCTGCCAGAGTGTGGTTTGTGGGTGTGCGGTGTGCTGTGTGGATCGTCCGGTTGTTGCGGTGAATCGCGGAGGGCAGGTCGAGGGCAGAGCTGTGCCGTGTGCCCTTGCCGACGGGTGTGTGGGTGCAGAACAGGGCTGCAGCTGAGGTCAGTGATCCCAGGCGACACTGGTGTCGGTTGGTGGCAGCGGCGGCCGCGTCTGTTCCTGGTGCCGGGCCTTGGGCTGACGTCGAACCGGATGTGGCGGAGTCGGATGGTGTTGTGGAAGAGCGTGACTCCGAAGAGTTCGGTGCGATATCGGGTGCCGGCGATGTCTGTTCCGCAGGTGATCGTGAAGCTGACGCGGGTTCGGGCGATGCAGCTGCATCAGCACCGGTGGCTGACGGTGCCTCCGCCCGCGGGTCGGTCACCGGTGCCGAAGCGGGTGTCGCTGCGTGTTTCCGGACAGGATCGGTTGCGTCTGGGTCCGGAGTTGTCGGCGGGTCGGTCACAGGTACGGGTGTGGACTCGTCGTTCTGCTCGGTCTCGTCGACCTCGTCTGCGGGTGACTCCGGTGCCTCCCCTGCCTCGGGTGCCGGTGCCGAGGTGTTCCCCGGTGCACGCGCAGGAGCGGGTGCAGGTGCAGGTGAATTGTCCGAGGTCGGTTCGGTCGAGGAATCAGCCTCCCTACCTGAATCCGTGGCCGACCCCATTCCTCCATCAGCATGAGCAGTCGTAGCGGTATCGGTAGCCGAGTCCGCGTCTCTGTCGGCGTCCGCATCGGCAGCCGCGTCTACGTCTACGTCTGCGCGCGCGTCGGCGTCTGTTCCCGTCTCGGGTCCTGTTGCTGCCCCTGCCTTCTCGCTGTGTAGGCGTCGTTCCCATTCCCCGGTTGCCGGGTTCTGCACGGCCAGCCCGAGTTTCTCGGCGAGGGTGACTGCGTCGGTGAGCAGGATCTGCCACTGACTGTTGCGCGCCAACTCCCGCGCGAGATCGGGGTCGATGGAACCGTGCCCGGCCAGGTACGCCGGGTTCGCGATTAGTGCGATGAGGGTGGCGATGTCGACGGTGATCATCGTCAACGGCACCCGGCGATCCGGCAGCTTTGCATCTGTTTTAGGGCAGTTCTCTCGTTGGCACAGGCATGTCAGGCGGGGTTCTCCGTGCATGCGGGCCATGAATGCATCGCACAGGCGTTCTTTCTTACCGCGGGGGTCTTTCGGGCAGAGCGTGTCGGCCATCTCTTCGAGGAGCTGCCATGCGGCGGCGGCTTCGGGTGCTGTCAGCTCTGCTCGGATGCGGGCCAGTTCCCCGGCGGGGCTGTAGGTGACGGTGCGGAATCTCTTCGCGAATTCCCGTAGTGCTGCTGCTTCTTCCGGGGCGACCCGCAGCAGGATGTCCCAGATCTCCTTCTCCAGCGGACCCGGTGACGACCGGCGGGCAGCCTCGACGATCTCATCCTCGACCAATGTGACGATCTCGTCGGAGAGGTTGTCGAGGATCCGGCACACCGTCCGTACGCGAGGGAGGTCGAGCTCCCCGGCCTCGAACGCGGTCTTCACCAACGGAAGCCGGGTATGCAAAGCAACGCCGACGGACACATACGATTCGGCGACGGTGGCAGAACAACCCAACGCGACGGCCATTTCGGTGCGTCCGTATCGGCTGTAGTGCTTGTGCTTGACATCGAGTGTGATCCAGTCGCAGTGCACGGTATAGCAGGCGTTGATCTTACGGGCCGCCTGACGATTTTCTGCCTGTGCGGCAGCAGTCAACGCCTCCAACGACACGATCGGTACAGCCATCCCTTTTCACCCCCCGGTGACCCGAAACAAGAACGCATGTTCGAACAAAACGAACTCTATCGGTGGACACCGACAAGTTCTGAAATCTGCCGTTGCGAACCTGTCCCCGCGAGACGTATCGTTACCTGTGCGAATGAATGTGGGCGTCATCTACGACGACGGACTGATCCTTCTCGACCAGTTCGGCGTCACGCTGCGGTACTACTACTTTCCCGTCGCCACGAAGAAGTTCGTTCCGTACGACCGGATTCGCGCCGTCGACACCGCCGTTCTCGGTAACTGGAACGGTCGGTGGCGATTGTGGGGAGCGCCATGGATCGATCAGTGGCTTCCGCTGGACGTGATGCGCCCCAAGAAGGACACTGCAGTGGTGCTGACTATCCGCCGCATCTCGCCGGTTTTCACCCCCGACGATCCTGAACTCGTCGCCCATCTGATTCGCGAGCGCATGACCGCACGCGCGTGACGCGCCCCGACGAGCGGTTCACGCTCGCCAGCGAACGCACCTTTCTCGCGTGGCTGCGGACCTCGCTCGGGCTACTCGCAGGGGGAATCGCGATCGTCCACCTCGTTCCGGATTTCAGTACCGGATGGGTGCGGACGGCACTCGGTCTGGTTCTGATCGGACTCGCCGCCGCGGCACCGGTCATCGGCCTGCGGCGGTGGATGCGTGTTCGCGATGCCCTGGAGAACGGTGCACCGATGCCGCAGTCTCGAGACCTGTGGATCTTCGCGGTCGGCATAGCAGTTGTCGCGGTATTGGCTGCAGTGGTCACCGTTCTGGGGATCCAGTAGCAGCAGGAGTGGAGCCTGCGGAACGACCCGCGAGGCGGAGTGGAGCCTGCGGAACGACCCTTGGGGTAAGCCGCAACCACCGCGGGTGCACAATCGAAGAACTAGGAAGACCAACGACAGGAGTTCGGCGTGGCGCAGGGTCTCAAGCTTGGATACAAGGCATCGGCGGAGCAGTTCGGGCCGCGTGAGTTGGTCGAGCTCGGTGTTCTCGCCGAGCAGCACGGTATGGACTCCGCGACGGTCAGCGACCATTTTCAGCCGTGGCGGCACGAGGGCGGGCATGCGCCGTTCTCGCTCGCCTGGATGACTGCCGTCGGTGAGCGGACGAACACGATTCAGCTCGGTACCTCGGTGCTCACGCCGACGTTCCGCTACAACCCGTCGGTCATCGCCCAGGCATTCGCGACGATGGGCTGCCTGTATCCCGGACGCATCATGCTGGGTGTGGGTACCGGTGAGGCCCTCAATGAGATCGCCACCGGATTCACCGGCGAATGGCCCGAGTTCAAGGAGCGTTTCGCTCGGCTGCGTGAGTCGGTACGGCTGATGCGCGAGCTGTGGCTCGGCGATCGCGTCGACTTCGAGGGCGAGTACTTCACGACCAAGGGCGCGTCGATCTACGACGTCCCCGAGGGCGGCATCCCGGTGTACATCGCGGCCGGCGGACCCGTCGTCGCGCGGTATGCAGGACGCGCGGGCGACGGTTTCATCTGCACCTCGGGCAAGGGCATGGAGCTCTACACCGACAAGCTGCTTCCGGCCGTGGAAGAGGGCGCGGGCAAGGCCGAGCGCGACGCCGGTGAGATCGACAAGATGATCGAGATCAAGATCAGCTACGACACCGATCCCGAACTGGCGCTGGAGAACTGCCGCTTCTGGGCACCGTTGTCGCTGACGCCCGAGCAGAAGCATTCGATCGACGACCCGATCGAGATGGAGAAGGCCGCAGACGAACTGCCGATCGAGCAGGTTGCCAAGCGGTGGATCGTGGCATCGGACCCGGACGAGGCCGTGGAGAAGGTCAAGCAGTACACCGACGCCGGCCTGAACCACTTGGTGTTCCACGCTCCGGGTCACGATCAGAAGCGGTTCTTGGAACTCTTCGAGAAGGACCTCGCGCCGCGCCTGCGCAAGCTCGGTTAGTTACGAGGAACCACCGAGATCGGCCGTGAGTGCGAACAGTCGCATGTCGCGGTCGGTCCGGGTCTCGTACTCGCCGTACACCTCGACCATCGCGTCGAACTGTCGGTAGATGCGGGCCTTCTCCTCGCCGGTGATTCGGGTGGCCGTCACCGGAATCTTCTTGCCGCCGATGGCCACCACGGCCTTCGGATCGGCGAGGAGGTTGGACGTCCATGCCGGGTGATGTTGCTGACCGAAATTGGAGCCCACGACATAGATCTTGTCGGCCTCCCGGTAGTACAGCAGCGGGCTCGTCCTCGGCTTGCCGGATTTGCGGCCGGTGGTGGTCAGCAACACCACCGGTGCCGCGATGGGGCCGAGGACGGTGAACCGGCCGTCGGATTTGGTCAACAACCAGCGGTCGACGCCCGCAAGGTTCCTGATCACCCAGGAACCGGGCTTGGTCGACGCGAACTTGACGGCGGGATTGCGGATGAACGAGGTCTCGCTGCCCCAGCGAACATCCGGAAACGGTGATTCGGCCATGGTTCATGGGACAACCCGACTGCACCCGGTGTCAACACCCCACCCCACTACTAGGCTAGCGACCATGGCTGAGCCCACCAGTGCCGAGACGGCCGGAATGTATCCCTCCAGCATCTATGTCGCGTCACCGGAAGGAGACTCCGGCAAATCCACCATTGCGTTGGGTGTGCTGCAGATGCTCGCCGCGACGGCCGCCCGAGTAGGGGTGTTTCGGCCCATCGCTCGCTCCACGGACGAACCCGATTACATTCTGGAACTTCTCGTCGAGCACACCACCGCCGATCTGACGTACGAGCAGTCGCTCGGCGTCACGTACGAGCAGGTGCACGCCGATCAGGATGCAGCGCTCAGTGAGATCGTCAATCGCTATCACGAGGTGGCCGCTCAGTGCGACGCCGTGGTGATCGTGGGCAGCGACTACACCGATGTCGGCAGCCCCAGTGAGCTCGGCTTCAACGCCCGGATCGCCGTCAACCTCGGTGCCCCGGTGCTGCTCGCACTGCGTGGATCCGACCGCACACCCGACGAGATCGCACAGTTGGCTGCCCTGTGCCAGGCCGAACTACGCCAGCATCACGCTCATCTGGCCGCGATCGTGGCAAATCGCTGTGCCCCCGACGATCTCGATGCGGTCACCGATGCGTTGGCCTCGGTTGGGGTGCCTGCCTGGAGCCTGCCGGAGATCCCCCTCCTCGTGGCCCCGACCATGGCCGAGCTGCTCGACGCTGTCGACGGCACTCTCTACAGTGGTGACTCATCGCTGCTGCAGCGAGAAGCGTTGCGGGTCATGGTCGGTGGCATGACGGCCGAGCACATCCTCGAGCGCCTCACCGAAGGCGTCGTCGTCATCGCGCCTGCGGATCGATCGGACGTGCTGCTCGCATTGGTCAATGCCCATGAGGCCGAGGGCTTTCCGTCACTGGCCGGCATCATCATGAACGGCGGCATCGAGCCCCATCCGGCCATCGCACGTCTGGTGGCGGGACTCGGCCCCCGGCTGCCGATCCTCACCACCGACCTCGGCACGTTCGACACCGCCTCTGCCGCGGCGCAGACCCGAGGCCGCGTCGCGGTGGGATCGCAGCGCAAGGTCGACACCGCACTGGGGTTGATGGAACAGCGAGTGGACGCGAAAACCCTTCTGGGACGGCTCGACATCGCCATCCCCACCATCACGACGCCGCAGATGTTCGAGTACCAGCTGATCCACCGGGCACGCGCCGACCGCAAGCACATCGTCCTCCCCGAGGGCGGCGACGATCGCATCCTTCGGGCTGCCGGCCGTCTGCTGCAGCGTCAGGTTGCAGACCTCACGATCCTCGGCGAGGAGGGTCCTGTTCGCCGACGTGCGTCGGAACTGGGTGTCGACCTCGACAAAGCCACTGTCCTCGATCCCAACAACTGCGAGTACACCGAGGACTTCGCGGCCGAATACACCGAACTGCGCAAGCACAAGGGCATGACGATCGAACGCGCCCGCGAGATCATGGCCGACATCTCGTACTTCGGAACGATGATGGTGCACAAGGGAATCGCCGACGGCATGGTCTCGGGCGCAGCGCACACCACCGCGCACACCATCAAGCCGTCGTTCGAGATCATCAAGACCACCGAGGGAGTGTCGACGGTGTCGTCGATCTTCCTGATGTGCCTGTCCGATCGAGTACTCGCCTACGGTGACTGCGCCGTCGTGCCGGACCCGACGGCCGAGCAGCTCGCCGACATCGCGGTGTCCTCGGCGCAGACGGCGGCCCAGTTCGGCGTCGAGCCGCGGGTGGCCATGCTGTCCTACTCCACCGGAGAATCCGGTTCCGGAGCCGATGTGGACAAGGTCCGACAGGCCACTGCGATTGTGCGCGAACGAAATCCGGAACTCCTCGTAGAAGGTCCGATCCAGTACGACGCGGCGATCGAGCCGTCCGTCGCCGCGTCGAAGCTGCCCGACTCCGAGGTGGCCGGCCGCGCCACGGTATTCATCTTCCCGGACCTCAACACCGGTAACAACACCTACAAGGCCGTCCAGCGCAGCGCCGGTGCGGTTGCCGTCGGACCCGTTCTGCAGGGCCTACGCAAGCCCGTCAACGATCTCTCGCGCGGTGCGCTGGTCGAGGACATCGTCAACACCGTTGCCATCACGGCTATTCAGGCACAAGGTATTGCCAACGCAGCCAAGGAGAGCAGCGAATCGTGAGCATCCTCGTCGTCAACTCCGGGTCGTCGTCGGTCAAGTTCCAATTGGTCGACCCCGGCACTGGAGAGTCGCTGGCCAGTGGGCTCGTCGAGCGTATCGGTGAATCCGACGGCCGCGTCGAACTCGACCATCGTGGCGAGAGCGTCGAGCGTACCCAGCACATCGAGGATCACGGTACCGGTCTGGCTGTGGCGTTCGAGATGCTCGCCGACGCCGGAATCGAATTGGGCTCCGACGTCACCGCCGTCGGGCACCGAGTCGTTCATGGCGGGACGGTGTTCTACCGCCCGACGATCATCGACGACGCTGTCGTACAGCAGATCTCGAACCTGAGCAGTCTTGCGCCGCTTCACAATCCGCCGAACGTGCTCGGTATCGAAGTTGCCAGGAAGCAGCTGCCGAACGTGCCGCACGTGGCGGTGTTCGACACGGCCTTCTTTCATTCTCTGCCCGACGCAGCCGCGACCTATGCCATCGATGCGACCGTCGCCGCCGAGCACGACATCAGGCGTTACGGCTTCCACGGCACCTCGCACCACTACGTCTCGGACCAGGTGGCGCAGTTCTTGGGACGCGATCTGACAGAGCTGAACCAGATCGTGCTGCACCTGGGCAACGGAGCCTCGGCCTCCGCGGTCTCCGGTGGCAAAGCGGTCGACACCTCGATGGGTCTGACCCCGCTCGAGGGGCTGGTCATGGGGACTCGCAGTGGCGACATCGACCCCGGCGTCATCATGCACCTGCGCCGCAGCGCAGGTATGAGCGTCGACGACATCGATGCCCTGCTGAACCGTCGTTCCGGACTGATCGGATTGTCCGGCGTCAACGACTTCAGGCAACTGCAGCAACGGATCGACGACGGCGACGCCTCCGCGCGGCTGGCCTACGACGTCTACATCCATCGCCTGCGCAAGTACATCGGCGCATACATGCTCGGACTCGGCCGGCTCGACGTCATCACGTTCACTGCGGGTGTCGGAGAGAACGCGGCCGCCGTGCGTGCCGACGCGCTGGCGAACCTCGAGGGGTTCGGCATCGAGATCGACCCGGAGCGTAATGCGCTGCGCAGCAAGCAGGCTCGGGTCATCTCGACCGATTCGGCGACCGTGACCGTGTTGGTGGTGCCGACCAACGAGGAGCTGGCGATTGCTCGGGCGACGGACGATCTGGTTCGCGGCTAGAACAGCGAACGGGGCCGGATTGCATTGGCCAGGTCCACCAGTGAGAAGCGATGCGCGCGATCGGTGGCGTTGCGGGCCAACGCCCGCAGCCCCTTCTCGGTGCCACGCCGCAATCCGTCCTCGGTGAACGGGACGCTGAGAATCGGCTCGCGTTCGGCCGTGGCGGCGTGGCCGGAGACGATCCAGTCCAGCGCCATCGCGAGCACCAGCGTCCGCATCTGCAGTGCCCGGCTCTCTGCCTTGGGTAGCAGCGCAACTCGGCGTGCGGCGGAACGGAAGTCGGCCTCGGACAGTTCGGCTCGCGAGCGATCCATCAGCAGCGTCAGCACGCTGGTCATGCGCGCCATCGAGTAGTGCCGTGAACTGATCGGTACCTGGTCGAGAGCGGCGATGGCCCCGGTCTGATCGCCGCGCCGCTGCAACTGCCGGGCCAAGCCGAACGCCGAGCTCACGATTCCGCGGTTGGTACGCCAGACCGCTCGATAGAGGCCCTCGGCTCGGGCCCGCCACTTCTCGGCTTCGTCGGCTTTGCCTGCGGCGACATGACCGAGCAATTCCGAGGTGGCACCGAGAGCGAGCTTGGGGGCCAGCTCTCCGGGCATCGCCCCGAGTACGTTGTCGAAACTGGTGAACGCAGAGTCGTATTCGTGATGCAGCAGGGCGATCAGGCCCGCGTACCACTGCACCCGCCACGGATCGGCGGCGTGGTCCTCGGACTGTACCTTGGCCAAAATCTCGGTGGCCTCGACGACGTTCCCCAGATCCAGATTGGCTTTGACCTCGGCGAGGGTGATCTCGACACTGATGTCCACAGGAGACGAGAAGGGCGTGGGCTCCGAGGTCTTGTCCGAGGCTGCGGTGATGCGTTCGATGCCGTTGCGTTTGGCGTGCTGCAGTGAGTCCAGGGTCTGGCGAGGCTCGACGTGTACCGCCGCCGCGAGCAGGGGCGCGCTCGGATCGTTGGGGTCCACCAGCGGGACGGGAAGCGCCGCAACAACTTCGGCTGCGGTCATTCGTTCGTGCCGCACCGTACCGTCCACGTAGGTGTCGGTACGGCCCACCGACTGCTCGGTTCCGAAGGTGGTACGGGGCGGGCTGAACACCGTGGACAGGCCGGGGCGCTCCACGCCGGTTCGGATGGCCAGAATCTCGCGCAGCACTCCGGTCGCCTGCCCGGCGAATTCGTCCGCGGATCGAAACCGTCGAGTGGGGTTCTCGTGCGTGGCGCGCAGCAGCAGTCGGTGCAGTGACGGAAACTGCTGCAGCACTTCGGAATCTTCGACCGACGGCAGGCCGTCGAGATACTTTCCGTGCTTCGAGGGCATGTCCAGCGTCAGTACCGCGAGCGTGCGGCCCACCGTGAAGATGTCCGACGCCACCGTCGGTCCCGTCTTGACGATCTCCGGTGCCTGGTAGCCCACCGTGCCGTACAGGTAGCCGTAGTCCTCGATACCAGCGACCGCGCCGAGGTCGATGAGTTTGATCTGGTCGTCGGAAACCATGATGTTCTCGGGTTTGAGGTCGTTGTAGACCAGGCCGATCGAATGCAGGTAACCCAGTGCCGGCAGCACTTCCAGGACGTAGGCGAGTGCCTGCTCGACGGGCATCCTTCCGCCGTCGCACGTACCGAGGATGTCGCGCAACGACCGTCCACCGACGTACTCCATGACGATGAAGCCGACCGTCGACCCGTCGCTGCGGGGTTGCTCGACGAAGTTGTAGATCTTGACGACGCCGGGATGCGCTACCTCGGCCAAGAATTGACGCTCCGCGACCGCGACCGCGTGAGCTTCCTCGTCGCCGAAGTGCAGTAGTCCCTTGAGTACCACCCAGCGGTCGCTGACGTTGCGGTCGATGGCGAGATAGATCCAGCCCAGGCCGCCGTGCGCGATACAGCCCTGCACGTCGTACTGGCCGACCACTCGATCGCCCGGTTCGAGCAGGGGCGTGAAGTCGAACGTCGTGCCGCAATGCGGGCACACGCCCTTGGCGATGTCGGGCTCGCCCGGCTCGCTGCGGCCGACCTTGGCGTTGCACTTCCAGCAGAACCGCTTGTGTTGCGGCACCGTCGGATCCGACATCACCGCAGTTTCGGGATCGACCGGCTCCACCCGGGGTACATCGACCAGCCCGCCGCCGAGTCGACGTCGAATCCCGGTGCTGCGCGATCGACCGGATCTCGACCTACCCGTCCTGGCGCGGGTGGACGCGGCCTGTGTTGCAGCCGATTTCGCTGTTCCTCGTTCGGTCGAGCCGGCATCCGGGGAAAGGGGTCCCGGCGTCCGTGCAGTCCGATCGTCGATCTGCGTCCGCGGGGCACCCGGGTTTCTCGACACTGCTGGGCTTCTCGACACTGCTTGGGTGCGTTCGATTCCGTCGGTTCCCGACTCGGCCCGAAAGACTGCCTGCGTCTTGGCCGCCGGGGCAGTGGGTTGCTGTTCGTCGTCGTCCATGATGCCCCTAGTCGCTGTACGACGCGGTGGGCGGACCGGGGGAGGGGCCGAGAACCGTCAGCCATCGGTTGTAGAGGCGGTTCCAGGTTCCGTCGGCGCGAATGCGTCCGAGTGTTCCGTTGACGAACCGCACCAGATCCTCGTTGTCGCGGTTGATCCCGACCCCGTACGGCTCCGGGCTCAGGCTGTCGCCGACGATCTCGAGGTACGGGTCCTGCGCAGCAAGACCGGCGAGAATGGCGTCGTCGGTGCTGACCGCGTCGACCTGTCGTTGTTGCAGCACCACAAGGCAATCCGACCACATCGGCACGGTGACCACGGTCGCTGCTGGTTGTACTCGCTGCAGTCGTCGCAGCGAGGTGGTGCCCTCGACCGCGCACACGCGCTTGCCCGCCAGGTCGCCGACGCCGCGGATACCCGACCCCTGCACCACCAGAATCCGGTGCTGCGCCTGAAAATACACAGTGGAGAACTGGACATCCTTGCGTCGAGCGCACGTGATGGTCATGGTCTTCACCACGATGTCCACCGAGGAATCCTGCAGGGCCTCCAGTCGTTGCGCCGAGGTGAGGATGCGAAAGTCCAACCGATTCGGATCGCCGAAGAGGTCCCGCGAGATCTCCCGCGCGATGTCGACGTCGAACCCGACCAGCTGCCCGGTCATCGGGTCGCGAAAGCTGAAAAGGTTGCTGCCCGTGTCGAGTCCGACGACCAAGCGGCCCTTCGCGCGCAGTGCGTCGATGGTCGGTTGCGGTACCGGCGGAGCATCCGTGCCGCTCGGAAGTGGGCGCAGGCTGGCGGTGGGGCGAGCGCACTCGTCGTCGGCCGAGGTCTCGGTCGGCCGAGCGGCCACGGATGCGCCGTCCGGCAGCGGCGGTTCGGAGAACGTCGTATCGACTTGCGGCGCAGAGCTTTCCGCCGGAGTGCAGCCGACCAGCAGGGCGGTGGCCAGGATGCCGACGGTGAGTAGACGTCTCACAGGTACTCACGCAGCCTCGGGAACAGGCCGACACCGAACGCCACCGAGGCGACGACGGTGAGCACGTACGCGCCGTTGGACAAGCCCGACAACACGCCGACGGAGCGGTCGATGTTGGACCGTAGTTCGGCTCGCGCATTCTCTATTCCGTCGACCAGAACACTGTCCAATGCGGTGAAGGCGGCGGCCGAATCGGATTCTGCTGTTCCGGTGGCGATGGCGACCGCGCCGTTGAAGTCGCCGACTTCGAGGGCGGAATCGATTCGCGCATGCGAGCCGGACCACGTGTTCAGCGCGTCGATCACCGCGGTATCACCCTGAAACATCTCCGACATGCGAGAGACGTTGGCGTCGAACGACTGTCCGTAATCCTGACTGCCGCCGCGGCGCGCCAGATCGAGGGTCTCGTCCGCTCTGGCCTGTTGAGCCATGATGAAACCCGTCGTGTACGACTTCAGCGGAGTGACGCCGCGATCGAGCGCGCGGTCGGTAGCGATCGAGGAGATCAGCCCCACCACCAGCATCCAGCCGAGCAGGCCGACGACAGCGGCTGTGGCACCGAGGAATCCGACGTTCAACGTTCGACGCGTCGTTCGCGAGAGGTACCACTGAGCCAGGCCGGTCATCATCAGCAGGAACACCACCGACCCGATCGCGAAGTACGGCGGGCTGGTGAACCGTTCCTGATCGGCGGACACCCGTGATGCCTGCTCGGTGTACAACTTCTCGGCCAGCGGCAGCAGACTCGTCTGCATCATGGTCGAGGCCTCACCGAGATACGCCGCCCCCACCGGGTTCCCGCTCCGGTTGTTGGCTCTGGCCGTCTCGACCAGACCGCTGTACACCGGTAGTCCGGCGGCGATCTGCGTCAGCACCGCGCTGGTGGCCTCGTCGTTCTCGGTCACTCCGGCCGAGGCTGCGATCAGTTCGGACGACGCCTCGCCGAGCGCCTGCGAGTAACGCTCGCGTACCTGTGCCGGTTCGAGACCGCCGGCGATGAACGCGGTTGCGGCAGCGGAATCGGCCACCGACAGTGCCCCGTACAGATTCTGCGCCGAGTTCGCGAACGGTTCGGTCCGCACCAGCAGCGTGCCCAAGGTGTCCACCCGCTCGGTGACGGCCGTGGACGCGAGATTTCCGACCGTCAACGCCAACACCACCAGCGCGGTTCCCATCGCGACCAACCGCGCAGGCGTCGAACGCATCGTGTAGCGAACCGGTGGCTTGCCGGCAACGGCACCGACGGGAGTGGCCGTTGTCGGAGGCACGGCAGCGGAGGGGGTAATGCCGGCCGCGATCACGTCACCGAGCATATAAGCAGGCGGACCGTACTGCAGCCAGTACAGCACAGTCACTACCGGCGGACGATTCCCCTAGGGTGGTGAGCATGCGAGGTGACGGGGACGGGTGGGTCATCGGTGACGACGGTTCTCGGCACTGGGGAAAGCACGGGGCCGCCGGACTGTTGCTCCGCGCACCGTCGAACACCGGAGAACCACTCGTACTGCTACAGCACCGCGCACTGTGGAGCCACCAGGGCGGAACGTGGGCGCTGCCCGGCGGGGCCCGTGACTCTCACGAAAGCACGGAGCACGCGGCCGTACGCGAGGCCCACGAGGAAGCCGGTATCGCTGCCGAACAGTTGTGCGTTCGGAGCGAACGGATCACTGCGAGCGTCGCGAGCGGTTGGTCGTACACCACCGTCGTCGCCGATACCGATCATCCACTGACCACCGTGCCCAACGGCGAGAGCACCGAACTGCGCTGGGTACCGGAATCGACCGTTGCCGACCTCCCGTTGCACCCGGGGTTCGCGTCGAGCTGGTCGGCGCTGCGCACCGTGCCGCTCCGGGTACTGCTGGACACCGCCAACGTGCTCGGTTCACGACCGAACGGCTGGTGGAAGGACCGCGCCGGATCGACCGGCGCACTGCTCACCTCGCTCGCCGAGACGCTGCCACGCACCGTCGAACTGCCCAGCGGCCAGTACGGCTGGCTCACCCGCATCGAAGCCGTCCTCGAAGGCCAGGCACGCGACGCAGTGGTGAACGACCCACGCACCCGGACGATTCTCGCCGCCGGCAGCGGCGACGACACCTTGGCCGATCAGGCCCAACTCGACGGAGATCTGACGGCGCTGGTCACCGCCGACCGCGGACTGCGCGACCGGCTACCCGAGTCGGTGCAGGTGTTGACGCCGTCGACCGTCCTCGGCTGGTTGTACAGAACTGGGTTGTAGAGAATCTGGCGCTCGACGGCTGCTGGGTTCTGCTCACATGCAGCACACCGGGTACGTCCGTACCGTCGAGTAGGTGCGTGACAAGTGGCGGTGGCTGGCGGTGGTGCTCGGCATCGCCGTGCTCGTCGCAACCCCCTCGGTGATCGAGCGCTGGCCCGTCGCCGCGTCGAACATCGCCGCGGCCGAACTGCTCTCCCGAGTCCAGTCCTCCACCGCGACGCCGTACTCGGGCTACGCCCAGGCGGTCGGCGGTGTCACTCTGCCCGTGACCGACGGACTCGGCGGCCTTCCGGATCTGCTGGGCGACACCACGACCCTGCGCGCCTGGTACCGCAGCCCGGACAGCTGGCGCGTCGACACCGTGCGCCTCGCCGGTGAGCGCGGTCTCTATCGCAGTCCGGCTCGGCTGTGGAGTTGGGACTACGAACAGAACACGGCGGTGGTGACACCTGTACCCGAGCCGAACCTGCGCCTACCTCGCGAAGCCGACCTGCTGCCCCCGGAGCTCGGGCAGCGGTTGCTCAGCGAAGCGAGCGCCGATGAGGTCACCCGGCTGCCGGATCGCCGAATCGCCGGTCGGGACGCCCCTGGCCTCCGGCTGATCCCCAGCGAGCCGCAGAGCACCGTCACCGAGGTCGACGTGTGGGTCGACCCCGACAGTGGGTTGCCGCTGCAGGTCGACGTGCTGGGCGACGGGGCTACTCGCCCTATCGTCAGCACCGCGTTCCTCGACTTCTCCTCCAGGACCCCCGACGCCGACACCGTCCGTTTCGTCCCACCGCCGGGAACCGATGTGCAGCAGCAGGACGGGCTCGACATCGCCTCGTTTGCCGACGGGATCGACTCCGCCCGTCTTCCGGCAACTCTGTCCGGACTCGACCTGATGGACCGCGGCGGCCAAGGTGCGGTGGGAATCTACGGCCGCGGAGTGACCGAGTTGATCGCCGCTCCGCTGCCGCGCCGCGCTGCGCGCGGGCTCGTCGACCAGCTGCGGGAAGCCCCGGGCGCAGTCGTCACCGGCAACAGCGTCGCGCTGTCGATCGGGCCGCTCAACGTCCTGATCACCGAGCCCACCGCCGACCGGCGTCGCTACCTGCTCTCCGGCACCGTCACCGCAGAAACCCTGGCCACCGCCGCCCAGCAGCTCGAAGGAGCAGCCACATGATCCGCACGACCGGCCTGACCAAGAGCTACGGATCGGTGCGAGCAGTCGACGGCGTCGACCTCGACGTGCGCGCCGGAGACATCTACGGCTTCGTCGGTGCCAACGGCTCCGGCAAGACGACGACAGTGCGGATGCTGCTCGGCCTGGTCCTGGCCACCTCCGGGCAGATGCAGGTGCTGGGCGAGGAGATGCCGCGGCGACGCAGGAGCGTGCTGCCGCGGGTGGGGGCCCTGATCGAGAACCCCGCCGCCTACCCCAACCTCTCCGGACGCCGGAACCTCACGCTGCTCGACGCGGCCGGGCCGGGTGGTTCCCGGCGCACCCGGACCGCCCGCGTCGGCGAGGCCCTCGAGCAGGTAGGGCTCGCCGGGGTGGGACGCAGGCCGGTCAAGCAGTACTCGCTCGGTATGCGGCAGCGCCTCGGCTTGGCCGCGGCGCTGATGCGCACCCCCGAGCTGCTGATACTCGACGAGCCGACCAACGGTCTCGACCCACAGGGAATCCTCGAGATTCGAGAGTTGCTCCTGGGCCTGCATGCGAAGGGCACCACGGTGTTCCTCTCCAGCCACCTGCTGGCCGAGGTGGAGCAACTGTGCGACCGAGTGGGAGTGCTCGATCGGGGTCGCCTCGTTCTGCAGGATCAGCTCTCCGCGTTCCAGCAGCCCACCGGCCGAGTGCTCGTGGGCACCCCGGATCCGGCTGAGGCCGTCACCGTGCTCTCCGGAGTCCAGAACGCCACCGTGCTCCACCGTGAAGGGCAGCAGCTCGTGATCGAACACCCCGACTCGGCCCTGCTCAATCGACTGCTCGTCGAAGGTGGGGTGCGGGTGAGCGAGCTGGCGACGCAGCAGATGAGTCTGGAGCAGTCCGTGCTCGCCGTCACCGGCAGCAGCGCCGACCGAGTCGAAGGTCCCGTTCGGAAGAAGGTGACCGCATGATCGGCGTCGAGTTGCGCGCGATGCTGAGTCGACCCCGCACCTGGGTCGTCATCCTTCTGCTCAACCTGTTGCCCACCATCGTCGCGGGCCTGTTGGCACTCACCGACATCGGTCCGCGGCCCGGCGAAGGCCCTGCCTTCCTGTCTGCAGTGACCACCAACGGCCAGCTCTTCCCGCTCGCCGCGCTCGCCATCGTGCTGCCGTTGTTCCTGCCCGTCGCGGTGTCGGTCATCGCCGGCGATGCCGTTGCCGGGGAGGCCCAGGCCGGCACCCTGCGCTACCTGCTGGCCCGCCCGGTGGGACGGACCAAGCTGCTGGTGGCGAAGCTGATCTCGGTGGCCGCCTTCGTACTGCTGGCCGTGGTCATCGTGGCCGCCGTCGCGTATTTCGTCGGTACGACGCTGTTCGACACCACGTCGTTGGCCGGCGTCTCCAGCGTGTCCGGCACGGTGTTGACCGATCAACAGGTCGCCGTACGCACCGTCATCGCTGTGCTCTACGTGACGCTGTCCATGCTCGGAGTCGCTGCCATGGGGTTGTTTCTCTCGACCCTGACCGACTCCCCGCTCGCCGCGACGCTGGGCGCGTTGGCCTTCCTCATCGCCAGCTCGTTGCTGCTGACCCTTGACGCGGCCGACGCCCTCGCGCCGTACCTGCCGACGCGGTATTGGCTGGCTTTCGTCGATCTGTTCCGCGATCCGGTGCCGATGCGCGACCTGGTCCGCGGCGTCGGTCTGCAGGCCGTCTACGTTTTCGTACTTCTCGGTGCGGCATGGGCGAACTTCACGACCAAGGACATCACCAGCTGAGAGTTAGCTGCCGGCCCTCACTCGCGCAGCCGCGCACAATCACCTGCACCGAGTGGCACGGTGGAGTTGCCGTCCAGCTGGGCGGAGACCATCGCGGCGACCAGAGGATCACGGGGCAAGTTTCCGTGATCGACGGTGGAGTCCGCACACACGCTCTGGACGGGGATGTCGATCGCCCCGTCGAGTTCGGCCGAGGTAGGCGGGGTCACCACCTGATCCACGTCGGTCCAGATCGACACCCACTGCGGCCCCTCGGGGGTCTCGTCGCCGGAGTTCAGGGCGGCGAGCACGGAGCTGTCCGGGGCGAGCTGCTGACAGGCCGTCGGGCACTGGTCGGGTAGTACCTGGGCAGCCAGCCCCGCCACCTGGGTGCCGTGGTGCGGGGAGCCGAGAGTCACGATGCGCCGGGCTTGCTCGGTGCCGCCCAGGTCGGCTGCCCAGATCCGGGCCACCACCCCGCCGGCGGAATACCCCACGACGTCGACCGAGGTTGCTCCCGTCCGAGTCAGAGCTGCGTCGGCGGCGTCACGCAAGGTGCCCGCCTGCGCGGTCAGATCGCCGACACCACCGTCCGGCAGGGCCACCACGGTGGCGTCGCGACCGTCTTCCCGCAGCCCGGCTGCGAGTACGTCGAGCGCATCGGTGGAACCGCCGAAACCGGGGACCAGCAGCACCGGACCGGGCACCGACTGGTCGACGCTGGCAACGGGGTCATCGGTACGGAGCGACGTCGCAACAACCGCTGCGACCGCGACGACCCCGACCGCAACCAGGACGAGGAGAGCGAGGACGAACCGGCGACGGGCCGGGGCGAGGGAGGAGAACACTCCGTCCAGTGTGCCCCGGCTAGGCCTGCAGAGCCTGGACCAGCGCGCGAGCGGCCGCCTGTGGGTCACGGGCCTCGGTGATGGCGCGGACCACCACGATGCGGTCGGCACCGGCTGCCCGAACTTGATCCACGTTGGTGGCGTCGACTCCGCCGATCGCGAACCACGGCCGCTCCGGCGACGCGTCCGCGGTGGCCCGCAGAGTCTCGAGCCCAGCGGCAGATCTGTTGGGCTTGGTGGGCGTAGGCCAGACCGGCCCGACGGCGAAGTAGTCGACGCCGTCCTCGATCGCGGCGAGCGAGGACTGGGCCCGGTTCTGCGTCGAGCGGCCGATCACCACGTCCGGACCGAGGATCTGGCGGGCGTAGTGCACGGGCAGATCGCCCTGACCGAGATGCAGCACGTCCGCACCGGAGGCCAGCGCCAGGTCCGCGCGGTCGTTGACCGCCAGCAGTGCACCGTGACGCTTGGTCGCGCCGAGCAGAATCGCCAGTGCAGCGAGCTCGTCCTTGGCCTCGAGCGGCCCGAACTGGCGCTCACCGGCAGAGTTCTTGTCGCGCAGCTGAATGATGTCGACGCCACCGGACAGCGCGGCCTCGGCGAACTGCGCGAGATCGCCCTTGTCGCGCCTGGCATCGGTACACAGGTACAGGCGAGCGGACGCAAGACGCTCACGGGGAGTCTGGTTGCGGGCGGTCTGAGATGGATGCACAAAGCGAACTGTATTCTCATGGTGGCCGCTGCCGACGACGGAGTGGCCGAGATATCGCGGGAGTCCCGAGGATCGTGGGGCTGAGAGTGGGTTCGCCGCCCTTACCGTCAATACCTGAACCCGATCATGCGGGCGCAGGGAGTGAGGACGTGAATCGCGTGCACATCGTCGTTATCGGCGGAGGCGTCATCGGGCTGTCGACGGCGCTGCGCCTGAGCCAGGACGGCCACCGGGTCGTCGTTCACGATCCAGCTCTGGGTAAGGGCGCGTCCTGGGTGGCCGGCGGCATGCTGGCACCGCTGTCCGAGGGGTGGCCGGGCGAACACGAACTCCTGCATCTCGGTGCTGCATCGCTGGCGCGGTGGCCGGACTTTGCCCGACGCCTCCCCGGCCCGTCCGTGTTCTCCGCGACCGGATCGGTGACCGTCGCCCTCGACTCCGCCGATGCCGCCGACTTGCGGACCGTGGCCGAGTGGGTGGGCGAACAGGGACACGAACTGGAGATCCTCGGTCGCGCACAGCTGCGTGAGCTCGAACCTGCTCTGGCGCAGAACATTCGACTCGGCTTGCTGGCACCGACCGAGCTGTCCGTCGACAATCGGGCACTGGTCGCCGCGCTCGAGCAGGGGTGCATCGATGCCGGGGTGGAGTTCTCCACAGAATCGGTCGACACCATCCCCGACGCCGATCAGGTGGTCCTGGCCGCCGGGGCGCAGTCGGCCGCGCTGTGGCCCACACTGCCCGTCCGGCCGGTCAAGGGCGAAATCCTGCGGCTGCGTCGTCGACCGAGCGCCGCGCCCCCGCCGCACCGCACGGTTCGCGGAACCGTCCACGGACGGGCGATCTACCTGGTGCCACGCGGCGACGGATTGGTCGTCGGCGCAACACAATACGAATCCGGGCAGGACACCCAGGTGACCGTCGCCGGGGTACGAGACCTGATAGCCGACGCCGAACGGCTCATGCCGAGTATCGGCGAATACGAGCTGTACGAAACAGCCGCCGGATTGCGGCCCATGAGCCCGGACGGACTACCGATCATCGGCAGACTCTCCGACAACGTGATCGTCGCTACCGGCCACGGCCGCAATGGCATCCTGCTCGCCCCCATCACCGCCGATGCGGTAGCCGCGCTGATTACCGGCGAAGAGATCTCCGAGGCGAAAGCCGCCACTCCTGAACGCTTTTTGCACATTCACAACCCGCAGATCGAAAGGACACCATGACACAGGTTGCCATCGGCATCACCGTCAACGGCGAGGATCACCTGCTCACCGAGGACATGACGATGACTCGACTCCTCGACAAGCTCGGAATGCCGGAGAAGGGCATCGCCGTCGCCGTGGACGGAGCCGTGCTGCCCAAGAGTCGGTGGGACACCACCAGCATCGAAAAGGGTTGGACCATCGACGTTCTCACGGCGGTTCAGGGTGGTTGAGGTCATGGCAGGTTCGGCCACCTCTGAATTGACTATTGCGGACCGCACCTTCACCTCCCGGCTCATCACCGGCACTGGGGGAGCGGCCAATCTCGCGGTACTCGAGGAGGCCCTCGTCGCGTCCGGGACCGAACTGACCACCGTTGCGATGCGCCGCGTCGACGCCGCGGGTGGGACGGGAGTGCTGGATCTGCTGCGCCGGTTGAACATCGCGCCGCTGCCGAACACCGCAGGCTGCCGAGGATCGGCCGAGGCCGTGCTCACCGCGCAGCTGGGCCGGGAGGCGCTCGAGACCGATTGGGTGAAACTCGAAGTGATCGCCGACGAGCGCACGCTGCTGCCCGACGCCATCGAATTGGTCAAGGCCGCAGAACAACTCGTCGACGACGGCTTCCAGGTGCTGCCGTACACCACCGACGACCCGGTACTGGCCAAGAGGCTGGAGGACATCGGCTGCGTGGCCGTCATGCCGCTCGGCTCGCCTATCGGCACCGGACTCGGTATCGCCAACCCGCACAACATCGAGATGATCGTCGACGCCGCAACGGTGCCGGTGATCCTGGACGCCGGCATCGGTACCGCCAGCGACGCCACCCTCGCGATGGAACTCGGCTGCGACGCGGTGCTGCTCGCGACCGCGGTGACTCGGGCGAAGGATCCCGCGCTGATGGCGTCGGCGATGAGACATGCGGTAGCGGCTGGTTACCAGGCCCGACACGCGGGACGCATCCCGAAACGATTCTGGGCGCAGGCCAGCTCGCCGATGTGAGCGACTGCGTTGTCGTATCCGGCAAACGCGCGCGCATTTGCGGGCGCGACTATGTGGCCGCGTGCCGCCCATGTGCCCGACTGTCTCAGGGTGTGTGTCATCCGAAAGGATGATTCGATCGGCGACTGTAGGTCGATGTGCGGACGCGTTCGATCGGGGAAGGTTGACCCCATGATCGAAGTGGCAGGATTGACCAAGCAATACGGCGCGGTGACGGCGGTCGACAACCTCACCTTCACCATCAAACCTGGCATCGTGACCGGCTTCCTCGGCCCCAACGGCGCAGGCAAGTCGACCACCATGCGGATGATCCTCGGGCTCGACCGACCCACATCGGGCTCGGCGACCATCGAGGGCAAGAGCTACAGCCACCTGAAGCAGCCACTGCGGACCGTCGGCGCTCTGCTCGACGCCAAGTGGGTGCACCCCAATCGTTCGGCACGTGCTCATCTCGAGTGGATGGCTGCGTCCAACGGCATCCCCAAGTCCCGCGTCGACGAGGTGCTGCGTCTGGTGGGACTGTCCGAGGTCGCGAAGAAGAATGCGGGCGGCTTCTCGCTCGGCATGTCGCAGCGGCTCGGTCTCGCCGGCGCTCTGCTGGGCGATCCCAAGGTGTTGCTGTTCGACGAGCCGGTCAACGGCCTGGACCCCGAGGGCATCGTCTGGATCCGAAAGTTCATGCAGCGCTTGGCAGCCGAGGGCCGCACGGTGCTGGTCTCGAGCCATCTGCTTTCGGAGATGGCCCAAACTGCAGAGCACCTCATCGTCATCGGACGCGGCAAGCTGATCTCGGATTCCTCGGTGCAGGAATTCATCGACCACGCCTCCGAGGCGTCGGTGCGCGTGCGCAGCCCGCAGCTCGACGGGCTCCGACAGGCTCTGACCACGGCCGGTCTCACCGTGCGTGAGCCGGACAAGACCGACGAGCTTCAGCCCTCGCTCGTGGTGCTCAACTCCACGACCGACACGATCGGCGATATCGCCGGACGCGCCGGAATCACCCTGCACGAGTTGGCCTCTCAGCGAGGCTCGCTCGAGGAAGCATTCATGAAACTCACCGGAGACACAGTCGAATACCACGGCGAAGAAGCCAATTCTCAGCAAGCGATGGGTGGGTCACTCTGATGGGCGTCTTGGCAGCAGAAAGAATCAAGTTCACCTCGACCAAATCGCCGTGGTGGTGCAGCGCGATCATCGTGGTGCTCGGTCTCGGGTTCGCGGCACTTTTCGGCTGGGGAGCGTCGAGCGGCGTTCAGTCGGAGGCGGCCGCGAACGGCCAAGCCTCCGATATCGGACCGGTGACGGCGTTCACGATCGTCGGATTCGGCGTCACCACGTTCGGAGGGCTCGTATTGATGATTCTCGCGGCCCTGACGGTAACCAGCGAGTACAGGTTCGGATCGATACGGACCACATTTCAGGCCGTGACCAGTCGTGCAGGTGTGCTCGGCGCGAAGACCGTGTTGGTCGGCGCGTACGGAGCACTGCTGTCGCTCGTGCTGGCATTCGGAGCCCTCTACATCGGAAGAGCGTTGGCCGGCGACGAGGCCGGAGCATTACTGACCTTCGATGCCGACGGGACCTGGCGCGTCATCTACGGGACGGCGATCCTGGCGTTCCTGAAGGTCGCTCTTGCCATCGCGGTAGGCACTTTGCTCCGTCAGTCGGCCGCTGCAATTGCAATCCTGCTGATTTGGCCGTTGCTGCTCGAAATGCTCGTCGGCATCATCCCGAACGTCGGCGCGAAGATCCAGCCGTTCCTGCCGTTCGCGAACGCAGATCATTTTCTCGGCTCGTCGGGCGGAATCGATTTTCACTGGGGTCCCATCGGTAGCCTGATTTATTTCGTCGCCTTCGTGGCGGTATTTTTCGGTGCCGCAGTGTTCGTCGTCAATCGCCGCGACGCCTGACACCCTGCGATTTGTCTGGGTAGGGTGTCCGCTATGCGGATTTCCTTGCTTGCAGGTAGCGCCGTCGCAGTACTGATTCTGGCCGGTTGCTCGTCCTCCTCCGATGCAGGGGACGAGGAACCGGCCAGAGTTTTCGCTACACCCGATGGGCCGGGACTGTCGGCCGCGGTCACCGAGGACGCTCTTGTCCGGCACCTCCAGGAATTGGAAACGATCGCCGCCGCGCACGACGGAAACCGTGCCGCCGGTACCGCCGGATACGACGCGAGTGTCGATTACGTTGTCTCGCAACTCGAATCGGCCGGTTTCGACGTCACCACTCCGGAGTTCGAGTTCGAGACCTTCGAGGCGCAGACCCAGACCCTGTCGCTCGCGGGCACCGAGATTCCGGTGTTCGCGCTCAGCTATTCGCCGACCACACCTGCAGAGGGCATCACCGCACGCGTCGTCGGGGCCCCCGCCGGTGCAGACGGATGCGAGGCGGCCGATTACGCCGGCCTCGATCTGGCCGGTGCCGTCGCCGTCGTGCCGCGCGGCGTGTGCCCGTTCGGTGCGAAGCAGACCGTCGCCGCCGAATTGGGTGCGGCAGCCGCGATCATCGTCAACAACGAACCGGGACCGCTGGATTCGGGGACACTCGGCGATTCCGAGACCGCGAAGATTCCGACCGGCGGCGTCAGCCAGGAGGACGGCGCAGCGGTCCTCGCGGCACCCGAGGTCACGTTGACGCTCGTCACGACGACCGACACGACCACGAGCCGCAACATCATCGCCCAGACCACCACCGGCTCGACCGAGAACGTTGTGGTGGCGGGTGCTCACCTCGACAGCGTGCCCGAGGGCCCCGGCATCAACGACAACGGCACCGGCACATCGGCAGTGCTCGAGACGGCGCTGCAGATGGGCAGTGCGCCCGAGGTGACCAACGCGGTCCGCTTCGCGTTCTGGGGTGCCGAGGAGGACGGGCTCGTCGGCTCCACCAAGTACGTCGAGGGCCTGTCCGACGACGACAAGCGAAACATCGCTCTGTACTTGAACTTCGACATGATCGGCTCACACAACGCCGGCTACCTCGCGTACGACGGCGACGACTCCGACAAGGTCGGTGAGCCCGCGGGACCGGCCGGATCCGACGCCATCGAGCGCACCTTCGTCGAGCGGCTCGCCGCCGACGATGTCGCCGTCGACGGCACCGATTTCGACGGTCGATCCGACTACGGCCCGTTCATCGAGGCCGGCATCCCGGCGGGCGGCGTGTTCAGTGGCGCGGACGAGAACAAGACCGCCGAGCAGGCCGAGAAGTGGGGCGGTACCGCCGATCAGACCTTCGACGAGAATTACCACACCGATCAGGACACCCTGGCGAATGTCGACCGCGCCGCACTGGCGAAGAACGGCGGCGCCGTCGCCTACGGAATCGGCGTCTACGCACAGTCGGTCGAGGGCCCCAACGGAGTGCCGGTCGGTGCTGCGCGCGAGGCCGCACGCGCCGAAGGGTAAGGCTAAGTATGTGTAACCGTGGGTTACGCTCGATGCTGTGAACGCAGTCGTTTCCTCGGTGGTGGAGTGGGTCCGCACCACCAATCGAGCGCCCACGGTGGTCGGGGCGGTTCGGCGTGTGCGTCGCGCACTACCCGGCGACCCCACGTTCGGCGATCCGATGTCGATCGACGGCCCAGGACGAGCACTGGCCGTCGCCCGCGTTGCGGATCGGTTTCTGGCCGCCAACGGACTCGACGACGAACCCGGTGCCTCCCGTGAAGTCGGCCTCGGTGCCCTGCAGGTGTGGCAGGCGATCCTCGAGCGGGCCGGTCGCGGCCGCGGCGAAGCGGATGTCACGATCGTTTTCACCGATCTCGTCGGATTCTCGTCGTGGTCGCTTCGTGCGGGCGATACCGCCACCCTGACTTTGCTTCGCCAGGTCTCGAAAGCCGTCGAACCCGAGGTCGCGTTCCGCGGCGGTCACGTCGTGAAAAGATTGGGCGACGGCATCATGGCCGTGTTCTACGATGCGGACAAAGCCGTCGAGGCCGTGTTCGCAGCACGAAGTGCCCTCAACAGCGTGAATGTCGATGGATACACCCCGACCATGCGAGTCGGTATCCACACCGGCAGTCCGCGTCAGGTGGGATCGGACTGGCTCGGCGTCGACGTCACCGTCGCCGCCCGCGTGATGCAGACCGGCGGAAACGGCAACGTCATGATCTCCGCAGCGGCCCTAGAGGCGGTCCCGCCGGAGGTGCTCGACGCCTTGGGCGTGGTCGCCAAGCCCTATCGCCGCAGCTTCTTTGCTCCCAAGATCAAGGGCGCGCCCGACGACCTACGCATTCTCCGACTCGTGCAGTCGCCACAGCGGTGACACCGGGCCGTGGCCCGCACCCAGGTCGTAGGACGCGGCCAGGCAACGGGTGACCCACTCCTTGCCGAACGCCACCGCGTCGGGCATCGAGTATCCGTGTGCGAGCGCCGACGCGATGGACGCGGCGAGGGTGTCGCCGCCGCCGTGATCGTTGCCGGTGTCGATGCGGTCGCTGGTGAATTCGAGGAACGTGTCGCCGTCGAACAGCAGGTCGGTGCTGTGGGTGGATGTGCGCAGATGTCCGCCCTTGACCAGCGCCCACTGCGCGCCCAAGCCGTGCAGGGCCTCCGCGGCGCGGTGTGCGGACGCGTCGTCGACCACGTCGATGCCGGTGATCAACCGGACCTCGTCGAGGTTGGGGGTCACCAGCGACGCGATGGGAAACAGGGTGTGGCGGATGGCGTCGAGCGCTTCTGCGTGCAGTAGCGGATCGCCGTGCATCGATGCGCATACCGGGTCGACGACCAGCGGCACCGGCTGATCGCGGCCGATGCCCACCTCGGTGCACACGGCCGTGACCGCCTCGATGATGGCAGTGGACGCCAGCATCCCGGTCTTCGCTGCGCCGACGCCGATGTCCGAGACCACCGAGCGAACCTGGGCCGCGACGATCTCGGGCGGGATCTCGTGGAAGCCCGTCACGCCGACGGTGTTCTGGACCGTCACCGCTGCGACGGCAACGCATGCGTGGACGCCCAACATGGCCATCGTGCGGCTGTCCGCCTGGATTCCGGCCCCGCCGCCGGAGTCGGTTCCGGCGATCGTCAGCGCGCGGACGGGAGTTTCGCCGTTGGGCGTGAGCGGTAGGAACTTCACGAGAGACGACAGTACCGGCGGGCCGGAGACGACCGTCTCGGCGGCCGAATCCGAACCTGTAAATAACGGTGAAAACGTGGCCCCGCTTCGAATGTTGTTGTATCACAACGTCGAACAGGGCAGCTTATGACCGATACCAGCATTCGACTCGTGACCGACGAACAAACCTACGCATCCGAAGGTTTGTTGGTAGAAAAGGTGACAGGGCCACCGGACGCATGTTTAATAGTGGTGCACGTCACATCGGATTCATTCGTTCACCACTCAACACACAGCGAAGGAGGCGTCCCATGCTTGCGAGTTCTCCTAGCGCTGATGTCTCGATCAACAATGACCAGAACCGTTTCGAGCTTCGATTGAACGGCGATCTCGTCGGGATCGTCGGATTCTTCGAGGTGGAGGGAAACGGTACGCGCGCCACCCGTACGCACGTCGTGTCCTTCATGCACACCGTCGTCACCGAGGACTTCGGTCATCAGGGTTTGGCCGGAATCTTGGTACGTCGCGCGCTGGACAGCGCCCGTTCCTACGGTTGGAAGGTCAGGCCGGTCTGCAGCTACGTGCAGCGATTCGCCGCCGCGAATCCGGAGTACAACGACATGCTCGTCGCTCTCTGACCGCTACTCGGTTCGGTATCGCTCGGTCACGGTAGGGCTGGTCACATTCAGGACTCGACTCGGCGACGATCGAGGCACTCGCCTCGCGTCACACGGGTAACACTGGTCTCATAAGTGACATGAGTCACATCATCTCTCGTCGCTCCGTCCCGTCGACACCTGTCGAGCGACCCGTCGTCCGCATCGAGGACGACGTCGATCACAGCAGATTCGATCTCTTCGTCGACGACGAGCTCGTCGGCATTCTCGGCTACCGCTTCGGCGACGGGGACGTGGGTGACGGCCGCGTCGTCGCACTCATGCATACCGTCGTCAAGGAGGAGTACGGCGATCGCGGGTGGGCCGGCGTGCTGGTGCGAGCCTCGCTCAACACCGCGCGCGATCGACAGTGGCGCATCGTCCCGATCTGCACGTACGTCCGGCGCTATCTGGCGCAGCACGAGGAATTCCTGGACCTGATCGCCGAATAGAGAGCACTGCTCTTGCCTAGAGTGCATCTAGGGTGAATACTGCTTCCTGTAGAGAGCGCCGCTCTCGAAAGGTTGGTATTCCCCGATGCGTGCAGCTCTGTACCTCTTCGTCGGCCTCATGTTCGCCCTCTACCCCGCAGTGCGTCCCTACTCGGACGAGGTGGGCAGTGCAGGCGCGGAGGCCTTCGCATCCCCGAGCTGGGTGCTGGCCCACACCTTCGCGATGCTCGGCTTCATCGCGCTCGGACTGGCCGTGCTAATCGGCGGTCGACGGTCCGATCCCGCAGTGGTCACCACCTGGATCGGCGTCGGCCTGGTTCTGCCGTACTACGGCGCAGAGACATTCGCGCTGCATGCCTTGGGTGTCGACGCCGCCGCGAATTCGAACCCCGGCCTGATCGATCTTGCCGATCCGATTCGCTACTCGCTTGTGCAGTCGACGATGTTCGCTCTCGGGCTCGTCTCGATCGCCGTCGGGCTGGTGCTGTTCGCTCTACGGAACCGCTACGCGATGGTGCTGGCCGCCGGATTCGTGCTGTTTCTCCCGCAGTTCTACACCCCGCCGGCCGTGCGGATCGCGCACGGAATCCTGATTGCCGTGGGAGCGATCATCGCCGCGCGAGCGGTGGCCGGCAGTTCGGTCCGGCCTGCTCAGCCGATCTCGACGACCACCGGAGCGTGATCGCTGGCTCCCTTGCCCTTGCGTTCCTCGCGGTCGATCGACGCACCGGTGATTCGGGCGGACAGGGCGGGCGAGGTCAGCGCCATATCGATGCGGAGACCTTGCTTCTTGGGAAACCGCAGCTGTGTGTAGTCCCAGTAGGTATACGTTCTGGGCTCGGGTGTGAACTGCCGAGTGACCTCGGAGAACCCGGCGTCGGCGAACGCGGCGAAGGCATCGCGCTCGGCCTGGGAGGTGTGGGTCTTGCCCTCGAACAGGGCCGGATCCCAGACGTCGTCGTCGGTGGGCGCGATGTTCCAGTCGCCCACGAGCGCGATCTGGGCCTCCGGATCGGCCGCAACCCACGCCTGAGCGTCGGCCTTCAGCGCGGCGAGCCATTCGAGTTTGTAGGTGTAGTGCGGGTCGGCGAGCTCGCGGCCGTTCGGCACGTAGAGGCTCCAGACGCGCACACCGTCGCACGTGGCTCCGATGGCGCGGGCTTCCTGCGCGGGATCGATCTCGGGATCCTTGCTGAAGCCGGGCTGATCCTCGAACCCGATCTGCACGTCGTCGAGACCGACCCGGGACGCGATCGCGACGCCGTTCCACTGACTCAGTCCGACGTGGGCCACCTCGTAGCCGATATCGGTGAACCGCTGATACGGAAACTGTGCGTCCTTGCACTTGGTTTCCTGCATCGCGAGCACATCGACATCGGACCGCTGCAGCCAATCGACGATTCGATCCTGACGAGAGCGGACGGAGTTCACATTCCAAGTAGCCAAGCGCACGGGAAGGAACCCTATAGAACGCCTCCGACAGAGTGTTCAACCGATCGAGCCATCATGAATCCGGTCGCGCGTAGCGATAGTGGTGATGGTCGGCGAAGCCCAGGTCTCGGTACAGGGCGAGCGCGACGGTGTTGTCGACGGCCACCTGCAGGTAGGCGTGGGTTGCGCCGTGCTCGCGTCCCCACCGCACCAATTCGCCGCACATCAGTGTGCCCAGACCGTTACGGCGATGTTCGGGGGAGACCCAGAGCGAGGTCAGCCCCACCCAGTGACGACCGTCCGGGGCGGTGGTGACCGCCGCTCGCCCGACCGCGATCTCTGAACCGAGCGTGCCGAACCCGAGGGTGCCCTCGTGGATCGCCGACGCCACTTCCGCAGCGCCGTATGGTGCAGCGCGGCCCTGGTAGTGCAGTGACGTCAGCCATTCTGCGGTCGGCTCCGCGGTGACGGTGACTGCCGAGTCTCCTTCGCGCAGAACGAGATTGGATATTTCTGCAGCCATGACGGCCGTCTCGTTGTACGACGTCCATCCGGCCGGAGCAGCGCCGAGGCGATCGGGAAGCGACAGCGTCGGCGTCAAACCCCGTGCGGTGTACCGGTCGGAGATTCTCGCCAGCGTCTCGGGCGTCGTCGACGCCCCGGGCTCGAGCGGTGCCGCCGAATTGGCGCGACCGGTGAAACCGTGACCGAAGCGCAGCTGCCAACCGTCGATCCATTCTCGCTCGACGCCCGGCCATCCGTCGGCGGCGGCAGCTTCGAGAGCCCTGATCTCCGACGTCCGAATCGGCTTCGGGCCCAGGGGTTTCAAGGCTACGACGCGCTCGGCCGCAACCTGCACCAAGGTGCCGTCCCGGCCGCGGACCGAGACGGCATCGGCGTCGAGCGCCACCAGTTCGCCGATCACGTCCGTCATCGGATGGGTGTGCCCGGGCGGCAGCCGATAGCGGAGCATCACCCGGGTACCCACCGGAATGCTCACTGGTCGACGATCATCGGTTCGGTCAGTCTTCGTCGTTGTGGTTGTCGTCGTCGTCGTCGTGCCCGAACGGATCGTCGACGGTGCCGGGCGTCCAGCTCAGCCCCGGCACGCCCCAGCCGGCGCGCTTGATGGCCTTCTTGGCTGCCCGTGCGTGTCGTCCGATGAGTACGTCGGTGTAGAGGAAACCGTCGAGATGACCCACTTCGTGTTGGAGCATCCGGGCGAAGAAGCCGCGGCCCTCGATGTCGACGGGATCGCCCTTCGCGTCGGTGCCGGTCACCCGAGCCCAGTCGGCGCGGCCGGTGGGGTGCTGCTCGCCGGGAACCGACAGGCAGCCCTCGTCATCGTCGTCGGGATCGGGCATCGTTTCGGGAATCTCGGACGTCTCGAGGACGGGGTTGACGACCTCTCCGCGTCGCCGGAAAACCTTGCCGTCCGAGCCTTGGTCGGGGCAGTCGTAGATGAACAGTCGTTTGCCGACGCCCACCTGATTCGCCGCGAGACCGACGCCGTTCGCGACGGCCAGGGTCTCGTACATGTCGGCGATCAGCTCGGCCAGCTCGGCGGGTGACTCGGTGACGGGAGCGGTTGCGGTGTGCAGCACCGGATCGCCGACGATCCGGATGGGAAGAATTGCCATGGTCGACAAGGATAGTGGGTGGTGCATGGGGTCATGTGCGCTGCCGGTCCCCATCGAACACGCCACGCGCCGGTACCTCGCGGGAGCCGTGCCCCGGGCGTCGAGCATGGTTGAATGACTCTCGAAACACAACTGTGTAATTCGGTCGGTGCGCGTACGGGTGCCGGCAGTACTGGGGGAAGCAGATTTCCCCAGGGTCTGTGGTCTCACGAGTTGGTGATCGCACAGGCCCAGGGAGTCGAGAAGTCGAGGAGTGGGATGGACGGCGCAGCAGCGCGTGACTCGAACCAGGCTCAGCAACCGGGAAGTTCGGACGGCTCGCAGGATCCGAACGAGGTCGGTGCAGACGGCTTGAGTCGACGAGAGCACGACATCCTGTCCTTCGAGCGGCAGTGGTGGAAGTACGCCGGAGCGAAGGAAGAGGCCATCAAGGAACTCTTCTCCATGTCGGCCACCCGCTACTACCAGATTCTGAACGCATTGGTCGATCGGCCGGAATCGCTCGCCGCGGATCCGATGCTGGTCAAGCGCCTGCGCCGCCTGCGGGCGAGTCGGCAGAAGGCTCGCGCGGCGCGTCGGCTCGGTTTCGACGTCTGAGCAGGTCCGACTATCGGCGTGTTCCGAGCCGCCGTCGACGGTCGGCTAGGGTCGAGTACGTGAGCAGCCCCAACCCGGAACAGACCGGGCCACCACTCCGCGCTCTGGCCATGGTGTTGATTTCGCTCGCGATCCTGTTCGCGGCGATCGGTGCACTCTCGCTCACCGGTTCCGATTCCGACGAGGCGGCCGCCGAGCCCTCCGCAGCCGAGACGACGAGCGCGCCGGCTGCGGTCGCACCGACGACGCAGGCCCCGGCAGCGCAGGTACCGGCAGGTGACGCGTCGACCAGCTCCGCGGCCCCCACCACCTCGGGTACTTCCGGCGACGTCGAAGTGCGGGTGCTCAACAACTCCAACGTTTCCGGTCTCGCGGCCGGTACCGCGAGCACCTTGACCGCCGGGGGATGGAACGTCGCCGAGACCGGCAACTTCAGCGAGGCCCAGTTCGCCCAGACGGCGGTGTACTACGGGACTGCTGCAGGCGAGGAACAAGCCGCGCAGTCGATCGCCACGGAACTCGGCGTCCCGGCCGAGCCCAAGCCGACCTCGCTCGAATCCACGGTCGGCGTCGTCGTCATCGTGACGCAATAGGTTTTCGAGACCCGAGAGTTCATTACATCGACGACGTGCCCGGTTCGGTCGAATCGGGCGGCACGTTATTATTTCCGAGCCCGGCGAAACTGCCTGAAAGAGGAGCGATTTCCGATGGACATGTTCAAGCGACGCACTGCGGCGACCCGATCGTTGCGTTATGCGGTGCCGGTCCTCGCGATCGCAGCGCTCGGTCTCTCTGCCTGCAGCAACGGCGAGGTTGCCTCCGATACCCCCGGCACGGTTCCGCCGGTCTGGACCGGCGAGTCCGATCCGTCGGCGGCCGCTACGGCAGGCGACGGCCGGGCCGAGTCCGAGTCGGGCTCCGAGGAGACCATCGAGGGCACCCTCCGCAACGCGTCCGGTGCCGAGGTGGGCACAGTGACGTTCGCGGCCGAGGGTGAGAAGCTCACCGTCACCGCCGAGGTCGAGAACATGACTCCCGGATTCCACGCCTTCCACGTTCACACCGTGGCCGCCTGCGAGCCGAACTCGGTGGCACCCACCGGCGGAGAACCGGGAGCGTTCCTGTCTGCGGGCGGCCACCTTCAGGTCGGCGGCCGCACCGAGCATCCGTCCAGCGGTGATCTCACGTCCATCCAGGTCGGTGAGGACGGCACCGGGCGACTCGTCACCACGACCGACACGATCACGCTCGACGATCTGCGCGCGGGCGGTGCCGGAACCTCGGTGCTCGTACACGAGGGTGCCGACAACTTTGCGAACATTCCGCCGCGGTACACACTGCCCGACGGTGCCGCTGTGCCCGACATGACGACCCTGATGACCGGCGACGCCGGTGCTCGGGCTGCGTGCGCGGTACTGCAGTAGTTTGAGCGCTCCCCGGATCGACTTTGCGAGTTCACCTCGCCCGACGCTCGGCGTCGAGTGGGAGATCGCACTGGTCGACAAGAACACGCGAGACCTGGTCAACTCCGCCGAAGCGGTCATGGACGGCGTTCGCGATCTCGCCGGGGACACCCCGCGGGTGACGAAGGAACTGCTGCGCAACACCGTCGAGCTCGTCACCGGAGTGTGCGAGAACGTCGGGGAGGCCATGGAGGACCTCGGCGGCTCGTTGGACCTGGTGCGCCGCGCCGCGGATCCACTGGGAATCGACCTGTTCTCGGCGGGCACGCACCCGTTTGCCGAGTGGTCCACCCAGCAGCTCACCAGCTCGCCGAGCTACGACGAGCTGATCGCGCGCACCCAGTGGTGGGGTCGGCAGATGCTGATCTGGGGAGTGCACGTGCACGTGGGAGTCTCGTCGCCCCACAAGGTCTTTCCCATTCTCAACTCGCTGCTCCTGCAATACCCGCACCTGTTGGCGTTGTCGGCCTCCTCGCCGATCTGGGCTGGAAACGACACCGGATACGCCAGCAATCGGGCGCTGATGTTCCAGCAACTGCCGACGGCCGGTCTGCCGTTCCAGTTCGAGGACTGGTCGCAGTTCGAGGGATTCGTTCGCGATCAGCTCAAGACCGGCGTCATCGAGCAACTCGGCGGCATGCACTGGGACATCCGGCCGGCACCGAAGTGGGGAACCATCGAGGTCCGAGTGTGTGACGGCGCGTCGACCAAGCGGGAGCTGGCAGCCCTCGTCGCGTTGACGCACTGCCTCATCGTCCACCTCGACGAGCGACTCGAAGCGGGGGAGACACTGCCGTCCATCCCACCGTGGCACGTGCAGGAGAACAAGTGGCGAGCGGCCCGGTACGGCCTCGACGCCGAGATCATCCTGGACTCGAGCAGCAACGAACGCCTGGTCACCGACGACTTGCACGACCTGCTCGAAAAGTTGACGCCGACGGCCGTGCGATTGAACTGCGTCGACGAGTTGGCCGCGGTGGCCGACATTCCCCGGCGCGGGGCGTCGTACCAACGCCAGCGTGCGGTGGCTGCGCAGAACGGCGGCGATCTGCGAGCCGTCGTGGAGTCGTTGGTCACCGAGCTCCAATTGTGACCGTTTGTATTTAACTTTGTGTTCACTCACCGTTTACGATCAACGGCGTGCTGCAGGGGGACGTCGGAAGCGTCGAGGTCGATTCGACACGTGAGAACTCTGTTCGTCCCCTGATCGTCGGCGCTGCCTTCGTTGCCGCGTTCTTGGTGTTGCTGCAGGTCATCGCGACGATCTGGAACTTTCCCGGCCCGTTGCCGAGCGTGTGGAACGACCTGTTCGGCACCCCGAAGTCGATGTCACTGCCGTGGGCTGCGCTGATCCTGGCCACTGTCGGTCTGAACACTGCGCTCCGGCTGCGCACCCTGGCCATCGCCGCGCTGATCGATGCTGCTGTGCTCGGTGCCCGATTGGTGCTCGACGCCACCCTGACGGTCGGCAACGGCCCGTCTCTCGTGTTGGTCGGGCTCGGGGTCTACGTCGCCCGGCGGGGTGAGACTCGGGCGATGCGCGGCGTTGCTCTGGGAGCACTGTTGTTGCTCGCGACCAAGGCGGGCGACGCCTGGTTGCACATCACCACCATTGTCCGGCCCTACGTTCTCGACGACTACGCATACGCCGCCGATCATGCGCTGGGGAATCCGTCCTGGGTGCTCGGCAACATCCTGGACCGCCTCGGCCCGGTCGCCGAAGGAACGCTGCACTGGATCTACATCCAGTTGCCCGTCGCGGCGATCGTCGTTGCGCTGTACCAGCTACGCGGAGTGGCCGCGGGTGCAGCCTGGCCGAGGCACTTCCTGTTCCGCACGTTCCTGCTCATCGGACTCGTCGGACCGGTGTTCTATCTGCTGTTCCCGGTGGTGGGACCGATGTTCGCGTTCGATTCGTGGCCGTCGCAGGTCATGCCGCTCTCTGGCGCGCTCGGCGAGATCCCCTTCGACTCGGAGACTCCGCGAAACTGCATGCCGAGTCTGCACACCGCATGGGCGCTGAGCATCTTCATCCATTCCCGACGCGGCCCGTGGTGGTTGCGGGCCGGCGGCACCCTGTGGTTGCTCGGTACGCTCGCTGCCACTCTCGGATTCGGCTACCACTACGGCGTCGATCTGGTGGCCGGTGCAGTGCTGTGTCTGACCCTCGAATCCGTACTCCGTGACCCCGAGCGCGGCTGGGATCGGGCCCGAATCACGCTGGTGGTCTATGGCTGCGTCGCGATGGCTGCGCTATTGGTGAGCTACCGCTACCTGGCTGCCGAGTTCGCGTCGCACCCTCAGGTGTTCGGGCCGCTCGTTCTCGGCGTACTGGCCGCCATGGCGTTCGGCTTCCACGCGGTGTTCTTCGCCGATTCGCCCAGAGCTACCGATCGGACTCGTCCGGTTCCATCTCGTTGACGATCAGTAGGCCGTCGCGACCCCGCTGCTCTCGGTAGGCCACGCGGCCGACGGTGTGCGCGATCACCGGAGCGGTCACCAGCGTGAACAGTCCGACGAGCACGAGCATCCAGATGTCGACGTTTCCGCGCAGGCTGATGATCGCCCCGATCAACACCATGATCAGACCGACCACCTGCGGCTTGGTGGCCGCATGCATCCGCGAGAGAGTATCGGGGAAGCGCACGATGCCCACGGCGGCGGTGAACGCCAGCAGCGCCCCCAGCAGAATGAAAACGGAGGCAATGACCTGTGCAACGGTGCTCATTCGTCTCTCACTGTGTTGCTCATTCGTCCCTCACTCTGAATCGTGCGATGCTGACCGATCCGACGAAGCTGACCAGCGACAGCGCGACGATGGCCGGTACCAGCGTGGTGTCGCGGCTGTAGACGGCCCACACCGCGAGGCCGCACATGGAGACGGCAAGAATCGTGTCCATGGCGACGAGTCGATCGAGTGTGCTGGGGCCGTCGAGCAGTCGGAACGCGGTCAGGATCGCGGCCGCGATCAGGAGGACGCCGGCTACGGCGAGTACGACGGTCACGACCAGTCCCCCTTCCTCTTGTCGTCGGTCTTCTTGTCGTCCCGAGGAGCGTCCGAGTCGGCCTCGACGGGGTCGTCGCCGAGCACCCCGTGGTACTGCTCGTACTCCTGATAGTGCAGAGGGCTGGGCTTCCAGTCGGAATCGCGCTCGAAGCCGGCAATGAACAGCTTCTCCAGATGTCGGACGTAGGCGTAGAAGCCGTCGACCGCCTTCTGGGTGCCCATGTCCAGCACGTGTACGTACAGCAAGCGTCGGGTTCGGTCGATCTCGAGAACCATGGTGCCGGGCACCAGGTTCATCGCGTCGACGAACAGGGTGAGCACCAGATCGGATTTGATCGCGATGCGGCAGCGCAGCACTCCGGTGACCGGCGGGGCCTTCGGCCGGATCGCCAACCAGGCGACACTGACGCTGGATTCGATTGCGTAATAAAGGAATACGACGGCGAGTTTGACGAGCGAGAACACATGGATGCGGCCCTCGACCGGCACCCGCGGCAACGGCAGCAGCACCATGATCAGCAGTCCCACCGCGATACCGCCGAGGATGTTCGCAGCAGAAACATTGCCCCACAACAGAACCCAGATAGCCGTCAACCAGGCGAGGGTCCACAGACGTAGCAGAATCGAGCGGTCCATCTTCATCTTCATCGGGTGCCCTCCTCGTCCGCACGAGCCTGCTCGTAGGCCTGATCGCCGACGAATTCTGCGCCGCGCACCGCGTCGATGTACACCGAGCGATCGCGGAGATCCGCTGCGGCGCGGTCGCTGATGTCGATGATGCGGCCGGCGAACACCGTCATCGCCAAACCGACGACGACGAGGCCGATGGTCGGGATCAACATGAAGGCGGGCATCTTGCCCACGTCCTCGCGGTCACCGAACTGAATGTCCGACGAGTCGTCGAGCAGAGCGGACGGGCTGTTGTCCGCCAGATCACCCTCGGGGGCGTCGGCGCGAGCCCGCCAGAACGCCTTGGTCCACACTCGCGCCACCACGTACAGCGTCAACAGGCTGGTGACGGTGCCACCGGCGACGAGCAGCCAGGCCAACACGCTGCCCTGCTCGCTACCGGCCTGCAGCAGTGCGACCTTGCCGATGAAGCCCGAGAACGGTGGAATACCACCGAGATTGAGGGCCGGGACCAGGAACACGATCGCCAGCACGGGGCTGGCCGCAGCCAAACCGCCGAGTCGCCGCAGCGACGACGAACCGGCCTGGCGCTCGATCAGACCGACGACGAGGAACAGCGTCGTCTGAACCAGAATGTGGTGCGCGACGTAATAGATCGAGCCGGACAATCCCGATTGGGTCGACAGCGCGACACCGAAGATCATGTAGCCGATGTGGCTGACGAGGGTGAACGAGAGCAGTCGTTTGATGTCGCTCTGCGCGATGGAACCGAGGATGCCGACGAGCATCGTCAGCAGCGCGCAGACCATCAGCACGTTGTCGAGTGAGCCGTCCGGGAACAGCAGGGTGTGTGCGCGAATGATCGCGTACACACCGACTTTCGTCAGCAAGCCGGCGAACACTGCGGTGACCGGAGCCGGGGCGGTGGGGTACGAGTCGGGAAGCCACGTCGACAGCGGGAACACCGCGGCCTTGATGCCGAACGCAACCAGCAGTACGGCGAAGATCGCTGTTCTCGTGCCCGACGGGATGTCGTCCATCCGCACCGCGATATGTGCCAGATTCAGCGTTCCGGTGGATCCGTAGACCAGCGCGATACCGATCAGGAAGATCAGCGAGGACACCATCGAGACCATCACGTACGAGACGCCTGCTCGTACTCGGTCGGCGCTGGCTCCCAAAGTCAGGAGCACGAACGAGGCGGCCAGCAGTACCTCGAAGCCGACGAACAGATTGAACAGGTCGCCGGCCAGGAACGCGTTGCACACGCCTGCGGTCAATGCGAGGTAGGTCGGCAGGAAGATCGAGACCGGCTGATTCTCACTGCCGTCGCGGATACCCTGACCGATCGAGTACACCATGACCGCGAGCAACACGATCGAGGAAACGACGAGCATCATCGCCGAAAGTCGGTCCACCACAAGGGAAATACCGAGCGGTGAATCCCAACCGCCGACCTGAAGTGCGCTGGTGCCGTCGCGATCGGCGAGGTAGAGCATCATCGACGAGATCGCGACCACGGCAGTCAGCGCGACGATGGTGATGAAGCGCTGCGCGCGGGGTTTGCGGCCGAGTACCAACGTCAGAGCCGCGGCGAGCATCGGAATGAGAACGGGTAGGGGAGTCAGGGCATCGATCACGCCCGGGGAGATCGTCACTTGTCGTCTCCCTTCTTCTCGTCGTTTTCGGCCTTGTCGTCCTTCTCGGCCGTGTCCAGTCCGTCGAGCCCGCGGAGGTCCGGGTTGTCGTCGTCGTTGTCGAAGTCGCCGTCGTGCAGATCCTCGTAGCACTCGAGGTCTTCCAGATTCTTGATCTGCTCGATCGGAATCGGGTTGCCCTTCGAGTCGAATGCATCGCCGCCGAAGCTCGGTTCGCCCGTCACCGGGTCGTCGGAGCGGTCGCGGTCGGGGGCCTCGGCCATCGACCGGCGCAGGGAGACCTTGGTGTCCTCGGGGTCGTTCTCGATGTCGTCCTTGGTGTTGAGCGTGAACGATCGATAGGCGAGTGCAAGCACGAAGGCCGCGATACCCATGGTGATGACGATCGCCGTCAGGATCATCGCCTGCGCGAGCGGATCGGCCATGCCTTGGCCCAGGGAGTTGTCCCGGCCCACGATGGGCGGCGTACCGGCCGGCCCACCGACGGTGAGCAACAGCAGATTGACGCCGTTGCCGAAGAGCAGGAGGCCGAGCAGCATCTTGGTGATGCTGCGTTCGAGTAGCAGGTAGACACCGGCGGCGACGAGAACGCCGACGATGACGAGCATTCCGAGATCAGCGGTCATGGGGCGCTCACTCGGCCTTGGCTCTGCATTTCCACCTGTGCGTCGAGACGTGCGCCGAGACTGCGCAGCACGTCGAGGACCAACCCGACCACGATGAGATACACACCGAGGTCGAAGAACAATGCGGTGACGAGCTTGATGTCACCGAGAATCGGCAGTGTCACTTCCAGCGTCGCCGAGGACAGCGCAGGTGCGCCGAGGAACAACGACGCCACCGCGGTGCCGGCCGCGAAGATCAACCCGAGTCCGAGGATCTTTCCGGCATCGATCGGCACCGCCTCCCCGAGCTCGTAGCGGCCACCCGCGAGATACCGCAGCACCAACGCCAAGCCGGCCGTGAGACCACCGGCGAAACCGCCGCCGGGGGCGTTGTGGCCGGAGAAGAAGAAGTAGATCGAGAGCACCATGATCGTCGGGAAGATCAACCGCGTCGTCACTTCGAGAATCAGCGAACGATGGCGGGGATCGATCAGATCGCCGCCGAGTAGCCACGTCGTCTCCGCCGCCACGTTCGCATCGGAGCTCGATGCGGGGGCGTCGGACACCCGCGGAGCGCTGCCGAACCGCCGGTTGCGGAATACCAGGCTGGCCACGCCCGTTGCGGCCACGAGCAGAACGCAGATCTCGCCGAGGGTGTCCCAGGCTCGGATGTCGACGAGGATCACGTTGACGATGTTCTTTCCGTCGCCCAGGTTGTACGCGGCCTCGGGGAACTGCAGCGACACCGGTGCGGCGCTGCGGGCGTTCATCGCGAATGCGCCCAACACACTGACCGTGGCACCGACGGCGACGGCGAGCGCGGCACGGGGTCCGCGGGATCCGGCCGAACCTTGGTCGTCGACCTCGGCCGGTAGCTTGCGCAGCACCAGAACAAAGACCACGAGGGTCAGGGTCTCGACGAGGAACTGAGTCAGGGCGAGGTCGGGTGCACCGTGGATGGCGAAGATGACGCCGCAGCCGTAGCCGGTGAGTCCGACGAGGATCACGCTGGCCAGACGGTTTCGCATGACGGTTGCGCCGAGGCCGCCCGCGATCATGATCACTCCGATGACCAACTGGAGCGGGGTGTTCCACAGGGTGTACTCCAGGCCTGGCTTCTGCCCGACGATGAGCACGATGATCGGCAGTAGCACCAGGGTCAGCAGGATGGTGCCCTGGGTGAGGGGGAGCGAACCGCGCTGCGTGGTGCCGGTGAGGCGGATGGACAGGGTGTCCATGAACTTGAGCACATTGTCGTAGATGCGGTCGGCGTTGCCGAGCGGTGGGTGCTCGAACTTGAGTCGGTTGACCACACGATGTGCGATGAACAGCCCGACGCCGCCGGTGACGACGACGACGGTCAACGCCAGCGGCAGGTTGAACCCGTGCCAGAGCGCCAGGTGGTAAGGCTCCTGCCCGTACGACGGCAGCGTGCGTGCGTAGGGGCTGACGATGCGATCGACCATGGAGGACGTGAATCCTGCGATCAGGCCGAGAATCGCCAGGAACGCAGGTGCGGCCAGGAACAGTGCTGACGGCGCGTGCATGTTCTTCACCGACGGACTCGGACGCTCGAGCTGCTTGCGGCCGAACGCGCCCCAGACGAATCGGATGCTGTAGGTGACCGTCAGGATCGAGCCGATGACAAGCCCCGCGACGACGATTGCCGCGACCGTGGGGTTCAGCGTCGGCGTGCCGATCACTGCCGACAGTGCCGTTTCCTTGCCGACAAAACCGATCATCGGGGGCAAGCCGGCCATGCTGGCGGCAGCGAGCGCTGCGATGGCGGCGAGCCACGGCGCCTTCTTGCCCAGGTGAGCGAGCTTGCGGATGTCGCGCGTACCGGTGGTGTGATCGACGATGCCCACGACCATGAACAGCGTTGCCTTGAACATCGCGTGCGCGATCACCATCGTCAGGCCGGCCAGCATGGCCTTTTCGGAGCCGATGCCCACCAGCACCATCAGGAAGCCGAGCTGGCTGACGGTGCCGAACGCCAGGATGAGCTTGAGGTCGAAGGCACGAAGTGCTCGCCACCCGGCCAGGATCATCGACAGCAGCCCCAAGCTGATGATGGTCGCGCGCCACGGACCCGAGTCGGCAAAACCCGGTGCGAGGCGCGCCACCAGGTAGATGCCGGCCTTCACCATGGCCGCGGCGTGCAGGTAGCCGCTGACCGGTGTGGGGGCGGCCATGGCTCCGGGGAGCCAGAAGTGCATCGGCACGATGGCCGATTTGCTCAGCGCGCCGATGAGGATCAACACGATCGCTACGCCGGGCAGCCAGCCGCCCGGGGCGTTGGTGACGACCTCGGACAGGTTGTACGTCCCCGCGGCCTGGCCGAGGACGATGATGCCCACCAACATCGCCAGCCCGCCTGCGGTGGTGACGAGCAGAGCCTGGGTGGCTGCGCGCCTACTCGAGGCACGCTCGGCGTAGTGGCCGACGAGCAGGAACGACAGGACGGTGGTGATTTCCCAGAAGATGTAGAGCACCAGCATGTTGTCGCTGGTGATGAGGCCGAACATGGCACCGGAGAACGCGACCATTTCGGCGGCGAACAGGCCGAGCCGTGGCTCGTCGTCCTCGAAGTAGCGGGCGCAATACAGCAGAATCAGCGCGCCGATGCCCAGCACCAGCAAAGACATGATGGCGGCGAGAGAGTCGAACCGCATATCGATGTCCATCGACAGGCCGGGAACCCACTCGATGCTCAGCTTCTGCTCGGTGTTCCAGTTGGTGAACACCCAGATCAGACTCAGTAGGGGAACGAGTGCGAGCGGGAAGAAGGCAGTGCGACCCCACCACCGGACGAGGAGCGGCGCGAGCAGTGCGGCGGCGGTGTGCGCAAGAAGAATGGCGAGCAAAAATCACTCCGTCGTCTCGGGTCGCATCGGCGGCGAGGCCGAGGCGGTGGTCGTAGGGCGGCGATGAGTAGGGTCTTGAAATCTGTGTGAAATTCGACCTATGGCTTTGTGAAATAACGAACCGGCCACCGAACGGTGGCACCTCGGTTATCGGATTCCATCCTACTTTGCATGGTCGACGGTGGACCCAGCGGTACAAATCGGACGTATCTCGAAAGGGGAACAGTGCGAATGAACGATGAGAGGCTCATTCGCACGGCCGGGTTGGCCTACGTTCGGGACCGTCGAATGATCCAGGCGCGATCGGTGGGTAAGTCCGCGTTCTACATGGCCGGCGGCAAGATCGACCCCGGTGAGACTGCAGAGCAGGCATTGCACCGGGAGATCAGGGAAGAACTGGACGCAGCCGTGATCGATGTTCGGCTCCTCGGAGTGTTCGAGTGCGGGGCCTGGGGACATCCTGAGGGGACACCGCTCGAAATCACGTGCTTTCTGGCCGATTTGTCCGACGATCCGACGCCGACCAGCGAAATCGCCGAGATCAGGTACTTCACCCGGGACGAGTACGCCGCGATGCCCGACGTCGCTCCGGGGTCGCTCATGGTGTTCGACCGGATGAAGGCCCTCGATTTGATCGACTGAATCGCGTATGTTGGGTGTCGAGAGAACGTACGTTCTCTGTCGGCCACCGCGAAGGAGTCCTCAATGACGAACCTGTCCCAGAAAGCCACCACCCTGCTCGAGCTGCACAAGCCGGGCAACCCGGTCGTACTGCCGACGGTGTGGGACGCCTGGTCCGCCAACCTTGCCGTCTCCGCCGGATTCACCGCCTTGACCGTCGGCAGTCACCCCGTCTCGGACTCCATCGGCAAGCCGGACAACGAGGGCATCACCTTCGACGAACTGCTCGCCCGCATCACGCAGATCTCCGGAGCTGTCGACGCACCGCTCTCGGTCGACATCGAATCCGGCTACGGCGAGGACCCCAAGCGCTTGATCGACGGCCTCATCTCGGCCGGAGCTGTCGGCCTCAACATCGAGGACACCGTCCACAGCGAAGGCGGACGTCTCCGTGAAGCACAGGAGCACGCCGACTTCGTCGGAGCACTGCGCGCGGCGTCCGACGCCACCGACGTGCACGTGGTCATCAACGCCCGCACCGACCTGTTCGTCAAGGAGATCGGCGACGAGAACGATCGCGTCGACCGCGCCATCGCTCGTCTGAAGCTGGCCGCCGCTGCCGGAGCCGACTCGCTCTACCCTGTCGGCTTCCACAACGATGCCGACTACAAGCGTCTGGCCGAGGAACTCCCGCTGCCGATCAACGCCATCGCCAACCCCGCCGAGGGCGATCTTTCGCACTTCGCATCCCTCGGGGTCGGTCGCATCAGCTTCGGGCCGATCTTCCAGATGGTGCTCGCCAAGCGCGCCGAAGAGGTCCTCGCCCGCTGGAAGTGAGAGCGGCTTCGCCGCACGTGCACAGAACTTCGTAGCCTGCTACGAATTTCCGCTCACGACCCGTAGGCCCGCAGATGCGCCACCTGCTCGGGATCGAGTGACGGCTTGACCGTCGCCCGAGCGGTGGCGACATCGGCAGCGGTGACGGCGGCGGCATCCATCGAACGACGCATCGCCGTCAATGCGGCCTCGCGCAGCAGCGCCGCGCAATCGGCGGCGGAGTAGCCGTCGAGATCGCGGGCGAGAGATTCCAGATCCACGTCCTCGGCGAGCGGAATGGACTTGCCCGACGCCTTCAGGATCTCCACCCGGGCATCGGAATCCGGCGGCGGAACGAATACCAGACGCTCGAGTCGGCCTGGCCGCAGCAGGGCCGGGTCGATCAGATCGGGCCGGTTGGTTGCTCCTAGTACCACCACGTCACGCAACGGTTCGACGCCGTCGAGCTCGGTCAGCAGCGCTGCCACGACCCGATCGCCGACGCCCGAATCCGAGCTCTGCCCGCGCCGAGGCACGAGTGCATCGACCTCGTCCAGAAAGATCAGCGACGGCGCAGAATCGCGGGCGCGTTGAAAGAGCTCTCGCACAGCCTTTTCCGAGGAGCCGACCCACTTGTCCATCAGCTCGGCGCCTTTGACCGAGTGCACGCTGAGCTGTCCGGAGCTGGCCAGTGCCCGCACCAGAAACGTCTTGCCGCATCCGGGTGGACCGTAGAGCAGCACTCCGCGCGGCGGTTCGATTCCCAAGCGCGCGAACGAATCCGGATGTCGTAGCGGCCACAGCACCGCCTCTGTGAGTGCCTGCTTGGTCTCCACCATGTCGCCGACGTCCTCGAGGGACAGGCTCCCGATCGCGAGCTCCTCGCTACCCGAACGGGACAGCGGGCGGATCACCTGCAGAGCGCCCACCAGATCGTCCTGAGTCAACGAGGCCGCGGCCGAGTTCTCCGACGCGCGGGCTGCGGCACGCAACGCCGCCTCACGCGTCAGCGCAGCGAGATCTGCGACCACGAAACCCGGTGTTCGCGAAGAAATTTCGACAAGATCGACGTTCTCCTGCGGCACCTTCTTCAGCAGGTGTTCGAGCAATCCCTTGCGGCCGGCGGCGTCGGGCAGGGTCAGGGTGAGCTCGCGATCGCAGAGGTCCTGACCCCGTAGTCGCGCGTCGGTGGCCTCGGGATGCGCGGTCGTCGCGATGAGCGCCAGACCCGGAGTGTCGACGGCCCGGCGCAGCACGTCGAGCACGAAGGTCGACGCCGGTTCGGGATCGGACGGCAACAGTGCGTCGACGTCGGTGATCATCAGCACCCCGGAACCGGCCAGTTCGTCCACCGCAGCGGTGACCCGCTCGACGCGAGCGGACGCCTCGAGTGCGCCGATCGACGGACCGTCCAATACGACGCAGGCTCGCTCACCGATCACCGCGCGGGCCAGCGTGGCCTTGCCCACCCCGCCCGGCCCGGTGATCAGCACTCCCAGATGCGGCGATGCACCGAGCGTTGCCAGCAGTTCCGATTCGTCCAAAGCCAACCGCAGCCACTCGGTGAGTTTGGCCGACTGCGCGCTCACACCCACCAGATCCGCAGCGCTCACTCGTGGGGGCGCAGCCCTGGGAGCATGCGACGCGGATGGTGTTGTGGCGGGGGCGTTCACGACGCCGTTGCCCCAACTCACCGCCGAATTGGGCTGAACACTCACCGGCCCACCCGACGGGTCGACGGCGGAGACCGTCAACAGTTCGGTGGTCCAGGCAACCCCGAACGTCCTCGACAGTGCCTGCGTCGCCGAACTCGTCGACGTACCCGGACCCAGATCGCGGGGGAGCAGAGATACCGTGTCGCCCACCGTCAACACCTTGCCGAGCAACGCTTGCCGCAGGGTGGCGTCGGAGATGGAACCGGTGGCGAGCGCGGAGCCGGTCACCGTGACGGTCTTGGCACCGTAGACGGTGACGGGTGCGACTGCGACAGTGGCATTTTCGCGCAAGCCGGCATTGGAGAGGGTGACGTCGTCCAGCAGTGCGGTGCCCTGCGGCGAACCCTCGGGAGCTGCGGCGACGACGGCCGACGTGCGCCGAGAACCGATGAGTGACAACGCATCCCACTCCCGCAGGCCGAGGGCGGCGAGCACCTCGGGATGCAGTCGCACGACGCCTCGTCTGGCGTCGGCCGCCGAGGTGTTCAGTCGGGCGGTGAGAACGAGCTCAGGCATCTTCGAGCGAGATTCGGTCACACGGTCAACAGTAGCGGCGAGGCACTAACTACGAGGCCGACGCAGTCCCAGACGAGCCTGTGACCGCCGATTGTTACCCGGCGCGCGTCGGATGGCCCGTCGCTCGGCGCGGCGCTCGGCCGGCTTGGCGTCCCACGTGTACGGGCGCGCGGCAGTCCAGCGCTGCGATCGCACCGCGAACGGGATGTGGACCAGGTAGGCCAATACCAGTCCCATCAAGAGAACCAGCGGGAAGGTGATGAGTGCGGCGGCGAGCAGAGCCACCAGAACCAGCAGGATGGCCGCCAGCCGTGGCGGGACCGAGACCGTCTTGAGCGCGAGGGTGGGGATGCGGCTGACGATCAGAGCCGCGGTGACGATCGACCACCCGGCGACGACGTAGAACGACGCCCACCATCCGTCGCCGAATTCCTCGAACGCGGCAATCGGGGCCAGCGCGATGAGGGCACCAGCGGGTGCGGGAACGCCGGTGAAGAATTCGCGGGCGTACGCGGGGGTGTCGTCCTCGTCGAGCAACGTGTTGAAGCGGGCGAGCCGGAGCACGATGCTCACTGCGTAGACCAGTGCGACGATCCAGCCGCCGCTGCTGCCCTCGAGCAACGTGACGTACAAGACCAGTGCCGGGGCGACGCCGAACGAAATGGCGTCGGACAGCGAGTCCAGTTCGGCACCGATCTTGCTGGTGGCGTCGAGCAGTCGCGCGATTCGCCCGTCCAACGCGTCGAGAATGGCGGCGGCACCGATCATCGCGAGTGCGGTGCCGAGCTGACCGTCGAGGGCGAACTTGACCGCGGACAGACCGGAGCACAGCGCGAGAATCGTGACGACGGACGGGAGCAGACGGATGGCAGCAGGCGGCTTGGCGCGTCTGGTGATCATGTCGGTGTCTACTGCGACAGCTCGGCGAGGACCGTCTCGGCACCGACTGCGCGTTGGCCGCGTTCGACCAGCAGCGTCGTGCCCGCGGGGAAGTAGGTGTCGACGCGTGAGCCGAATCGGATCAGGCCGTACGTGTCGCCGATCGAGAGGGTGTCGCCCACCTTGGCGTTGTTGATGATGCGTCGCGCGATGAGACCGGCGATCTGCACGACGGCGACATCCTGACCGGAGTTGGTCCTGATGTGCATGCTGTTACGTTCGTTGACCTCGCTGGCTTCGGCGAGATCGGCGGATTTGAACTGGCCGCGGCGATGAACGACCTCCATCACTCGGCCGCCGACGGGAACGCGCTGAACGTGCACGTCCAGGACCGAGAGGAAGATGCTCACGCGCGGGACCGGCTCGGAACCGAGATCGAGCTCGGCCGGCGGGACGGCGGTGTCGACGAGTGTGACGAGACCGTCGGCCGGGGCTACGACGACGCCGGGGCGATTGGGCGGCACCCGTGATGGGTGGCGGAAAAAGGTGGCGCAGGCTCCGGCGGCGACGAGGCCGGCATTGCGAACCCACTTCGAGCGGCGGCCGAGTACGGCGACGGCGAGCGGACCACCGACGAACGGAAGCCCTGCTGGGTGTAGCGGTGGAACCGTTTCACGGACCAAGTCGACGATGTGAGCCACTCCCGTGCGGGGCGGTTGACCAATCGGGGCGGGACGGCGTGCCACGGTCTCCTCTAACTTTTCGTCGGACAGGTGTTGGCGAGTCGTGAGGCTGGAGCAGTCGAGGCGCAGACGCACGACTGCCGAGGCCCTCACAGCGTACGTGAGGTGCCCCGGCAGTCGGGAGCTGCGAGTCGATCAGACGCGGCTGCGACCCGTCACGAGCTTGACCAGGAACAGCAAGATGCATGCGCCGATCAGGCATGTGATGAAGCTGAAGATCAAGCCGCCACCGGCTACGTCGACGCCTACTGCACTGAGCAAGAATCCGCCCAGGAGTCCACCGATGATTCCGACGACAATGTTCAGGATGATGCCCATCTGAGCATCGGTCTTCATGATCTTGCTGCCGATCCAGCCTGCGAGTCCACCGATGATGATCCAGGCAATCCAGCCGAGTGTGGGTGTCATGTTGCGCCCCCTCTTTCCGTGTTTGTTGAACGGGTCTGTTCGAAACGACGGATGCCCGAGGGAAACAAACCTGAAACCTTCCTGAGAAAAATTAATTCTTTCCCAGCTTCTCGCTCTCGACTTTGATGCGACGCAGGGTGCTGTTCATACCCTCCACGAGCTCGACGTCGAACTCGTCGATGCCGCCGAGAATCCGCTTGACCAGAAGCGACGACACCGCCGACGTGCCGCTGGGTGCCTCCCGCTTCTCGACGACGGTTGTCCCGGTGGCGGTGGGGGTCAGGGTGTAGGACCAGATCGTCTTGTTCTCGACGACGCGAAAAGCGAGTTCACGGTTGGGTTCGAACGTGACGACCTTGGACGTCGTCGGCCAGACGAGCAGACCCTTGCGGTTGACGTTGAGCGTCTTGGTGCCCTTGCCGACCGGTCCGCCGAGGACCTTCATCTTCTTGCACTGCGGGCTCCACTCACCCATGCGCTGGAGGTCGGAGACGATCGACCAGACCGTCTCGGGGCTCGCGGCGATGTCGATCGTGGCTTCGAGAGTCTTGCTCAACGTGGGCCTCCAATTGGTCGTGGTAAGTGCACCTGACTGTCACACACAATCGTGCGCATCCTATGTGGTGGCGAACACAGCCGACCACCTAGGTGAGCGAAACTTCGTCGCCCGCTACGAACTTTCGCTCACATGCGAGCGAAGCGAGCCAGCACGAATGCGTACAGCCCGTAGAGCGCGATTCCCACTCCGGCGAGGACCAGTAGAACCTGCCCGTACGGCTGGGCGCCCAAGGTCTTGACGGCACCATCGATGCCGGTGGCCTTGGATGGATCGGACTGCAGTACCGCCACGACGACGAGGATGCCCGCCCCCACCAGCGCCGTGCCCTTGGCTGCATATCCGGCGATGCCGAGCTTGACGACGGCTCCGCCCTGGTGGCCTTCGAGGTCGTCGAGGAAATTCTTGGAGACGCCCTTGTAGACGTGGTAGCCGCCCACACCGATGACGACCAGAGCCACGACGATCAGCACGAGCTTGCCGCCGCCGGATTCCATCAACCGGGCCGAGTAGCCGGCGTTCTGCTGGCCGCTGGACTTTCCGGAACCGGTCGCGAAACCGTAGGTGGAGAACGCGAACGCGATGTAGACGACGGCCAGCGCTGCCGCCTTGAGACGGTCCAGCGCACTTCCGGCGTCGGCGTCGGACTTCTTGCCGATGATCGCCTCCAGAATGCGCCACAACGCCAGTGCCACGAAGGCGACGACCGCAACCCAGAGGGCGATTCTGCCGCCGGGCTTCTCCGCGAGCTCGGCCAGCGCCCCGGACTGGTCTGCGTTACCCGACTGGCCGAACGCCAAGCGCACCGCGATGTACCCGATCAGAATGTGCAGCACTCCGCTGACGAAGTGCCCGGCTCGCGCCGCTTTCTCGAAGGCACCGTTGTCCTGGACCGAATCGGCCACCGATTTGCCCGACGTTGAATTTTCCGACGTGTTCACGAACGTTCCCCGATCAGTTGATTTGAACGCATGTCTACCCCGAGGAGGGGCCCGAGAAACCGTGTTTCAGCACGAAACGCCGGACGAAATCCCACTGCTGCGTTAACACCGAGCGGACACTGACCGATGTAGCAAGCGGAGTGTCGGGACCAACGAAGAAATTGTTCGGAGTGATCCACCGTGAAATTACAGTCGATAATGCGTCGTACCAGCAGTGATCTACCCCTGTTGAAGACCGCCAGGATGAGCGGGAGCCCGCGGACCTGGCCGGCCGAGAAGCTCGAACGACTTCTCACGCCACACGAACTCGATCTGATCAGACGCGGCCGCATCTGACCCTGCTGTTTCCAGGCCCGCTTGCCTCCCATTCGGGGCGAGCCGGTGGCATGCTCATGAGGTTGGTGAGCATCAGTTCTGGAGGGTCATGAAACCGGTCATTCTCAGTGTCGACGACGATCCCGGAGTATCGAGGTCGGTCGCCCGCGACCTGCGCCGCCGCTACGGCGAGCAGTACCGCATCGTGCGCGCCGAATCCGGTGCCGGGGCACTGGACGCACTCAAAGAACTCACGCTGCGCGGCACCCCGGTCGCCATTTTGTTGGCCGATTACCGCATGCCCCAGATGAGCGGCATGGAATTTCTCGAGCAGGCCATGGACCTTTTCCCGACGGCCCGCCGCATCCTGCTCACCGCCTACGCGGACACCGACGCGGCGATCGACGCCATCAACGTCATCGATCTCGATTACTACTTGCTCAAGCCGTGGGATCCGCCCGAGGAAAAGCTCTACCCCGTGCTCGACGCCCAACTCGAGGCCTGGTGCGCGTACGACCACCGAGCCGTCGAGGACACCAAGATCGTCGGCCACCGCTGGTCTGCGCGGTCGTCGGAGATTCGCGAGTTCCTCGCCCGCAATCAACTGCCCTACCGGTGGTACATGTCCGACGAGTCCGAGGGCGCGCGTCTGTTGGTCGCGGCGGGTGTGGCCGACGACCGGCTCCCGGTGGTCATCACCACCGAGGGCGATGCGCTGATCGAACCGTCCGACGCCGAACTCGGTAACCGGCTCGGCTTGACCGTGTCGCCGTCGGAGGAGTTCTACGATCTCGTCGTGATCGGCGGCGGTCCGGCAGGACTGGGAGCGGCTCTGTACGGCGCGTCGGAGGGTCTGCGGACGACTCTGATCGAGCGGACCGCGACGGGCGGCCAGGCCGGTCAGAGCTCTCGCATCGAGAATTACCTGGGATTTCCCGACGGGGTCTCGGGTGCGCAGCTGGCCGAGCGAGCCCGTCGGCAGGCGTTGAAGTTCGGTGCCGAGGTCGTCACCACGCAGGACGTGGTGGGGCTGGACGTCAACGGATCCGCGCGCACAGTGCGGTTCGCAGACGGCCGCAGCATCAATGCGCAGACGATCATCCTGTCCACCGGCGTCGCCTACCGCAGGCTGGATGCACCGGGCATCGACGACTTCACCGGCCGTGGGGTCTTCTACGGTTCGGCGATGACCGAGGCCGCGCGCTGCGCCGAGCAGGACGTCTACATCGTGGGCGGCGCGAACTCGGCCGGTCAGGCAGCGGTGTACCTCTCACGCGGGGCCAAGTCGGTCACCATCTTGATCCGTGCCACCTCGCTCGAAGCGTCGATGTCGTACTACCTGATCAAGCAGATCGAAGAGAATCCGAAGATCAGCGTTCGGCCGTGCACCGAAGTCGTGGGCGTGGCAGGCGACGGTCACCTCGAATCGATCACGCTGCGCAACCGGGCCACCGACGAGACCACGACAGTCGACGCGCAGTACCTGTTCCTGTTCATCGGGGCGGCACCGCGCACCGAGTGGCTCGACGGAGTGCTCGTTCGGGACGATCATGGATTCGTGGTCACCGGGCCGGATCTCGTCGTCGACGGACGCGGGCCCGCGGGGTGGACGCCCGCCCGCCTGCCGCATCACCTCGAGACCAGTGTGCCCGGGGTGTTCGCGGCCGGGGACGTTCGATCCGACTCGGCCAAACGCGTCGCGTCGGCAGTGGGAGAGGGAGCAATGGCTGTGATGCTGGTGCACAGATATCTGGCAAATCCATGACAGGGCAGGAGCGGAGCCCGCGGAGCGACCAGAATGCGCAGCCGGCGTGTGATCCGAACGAGCTGAAGACGCTGTTTCTGTTCGAGAAGTTGACCGACTCCCAGCTCGCGGAGCTGTGTCGCGACGGGCGCATCGAGACCATCGAACCGGGGCCGGTGTACGCCGAGGGCGACCCGGCGACGTGTTTCTACGTCTTGATGGACGGTGCCGTTGTGCTCTCGAAGCTCTCGGGCGGCGAGGATCTGGTGATCAACCGAACGTCGCAACGCGGGGTGTATGCCGGCGCGTGGCAGGCATATCTGGGTGATCGGGTGCCGCAGACGTACCAGGGTTCGATGCGGGTGAGTGAGCCCTCGCGCTTCTTCGTGCTCGACGCGGACTGCTTCGCTTCGATCGTGCGCGAGTGGTTTCCGATGGCCTTGCATCTTCTCGAAGGATTGTTCTTCGGCAATCAGAACACCAAGCAAGTGGTGGAGCAGCGAGAGCGCTTGTTGGCGTTGGGTTCTCTGTCGGCCGGGTTGACCCACGAGCTCAACAACCCGGCGGCGGCCGCGGTGCGGGCGACTTCTGCGTTGCGGAATCGGGTGGGGCACATGCGGCAGAAATTGGCGATGATCGCCGGCGGCACCCTCGACCGTGCCAGCCTGGCGCGTCTGGTCGAACTGCAGAACGAGGCCGTGGAGTTGGTGGCCAAGGCTCCCAAGTTGACGGCCATGGAGGCGTCGGACCGCGAGGACGAACTTGGAGAATGGTTCGAGGACAAGGCTATTCGAGACGGCTGGGATCTGGCCCCCACTTTCGTCTCGGCGGGGCTCGATGTGCCGTGGCTCGATCGGGTATCGGCGACCGTCGACGATCCGGCCATGCTCGAGGGCGCGATTCGGTGGATCGACTACACGGTCGAAACCGAGTTGCTGATGAACGAGATTGCGGATTCGACCACACGAATCTCCACGCTGGTCGGTGCTGCGAAGCAGTATTCGCAGATGGACCGTGCGCCGTACCAGACCGTGGATGTGCGGGAGTTGCTCGACAGCACACTGATCATGTTGGGCCGCAAGATCGGTGACGACATCGCGGTGGTCAAGGAATACGATCCGGCGGTGCCATCCATTCCCGCCTACGCCGCCGAGCTCAACCAGGTGTGGACGAACCTGATCGACAATGCGGTGCAGGCGATGGGATCCAAGGGCACCCTGACAGTGCGCACGTCGTTGGACGAGGATCAGGTGCAGATCGAGATCTGCGACACCGGACCCGGTGTGCCGCAGGAGATTCGGTCACGCATCTTCGAGCCGTTCTTCACCACCAAGGCCGTCGGCGAGGGTACCGGCCTCGGCCTCGACATCTCGTGGCGCATCGTGGTGAAGAAGCACCAGGGTGACCTGCAGGTGGTGTCCGAACCTGGGAACACGCGCTTCATCGTGAGACTGCCAGTCCAACCCGCTGTCGAGGAGGCATCATGACCATCGAAGGTATCGACCCGCAGGTTCCGCCGTCGGGACCTGGCTGTGTCGAGTGCACGCAGATGCAGGGCTGGTGGGTGCACCTGCGTCGGTGTGCGCAGTGCGGTCATATCGGGTGCTGCGATTCCTCGCCGTCGCAGCACGCCAGCAAGCACGCCGAATCCACTCGACATCAGTTCGTGCGGAGCTACGAACCCGGCGAGGAATGGTTCTACAACTACGCGGACGAGCAGATGTACGACGGTCCGGAACTTGCACCGCCGCAGCATCATCCACTCGACCAGACGGTTCCCGGCCCGCGTGAACGGGTGCCGTCGAACTGGCAGAGTTTGATCAACTGACCCGTTCGGCACCGGTGAAACAGTTGGTATCGAAGAGATGAACACCGCAAATCGGGCCGGTGTTGTGGGTAATCTCGCTCCATGACGTTGATTGCGGAGGATCTGCTGCTGTTGTTGCTCGACGACGAGTCGGGCAAGCCGTTGGCCGACAGCACGAAGTTGCCGCGGGTGCTGGCCGGTGCGTTGGTCGTCGAGCTCGCCATGAGTGGATCGCTCCGCATCACCGGCCTCGATGAGCAGGTCAAGAAGGATCACGTAGTCGTGTCGGGGGAACCACCGACCGAATCAGTTCTGCGTCGGGTGTTCGATCTCGTGGCGACGACGTCACGTCCGATGAAGCCGCAGAAGGTGATCGAGAAGTCGCAGAAGAACCTGGCCAAGGAACTGGCCGCGCGTCTCGTGTCGCAGGGTTTCGTCACCGAGAAGCAGGACAAGGTGCTCGGGTTGTTCCCGACGACGACGTGGCCCGCGCGCGATACCTCGCGGGAGAAGGTGTTGCGAGATGCGTTACGAAGCGCGCTCGTCGACGGCACGACGCCCGAGCCGCATTCCGCGGCCCTGATCTCGCTCATCTCGGCAGTCGATCTCACTCACAAGGTCATCACAGATGCGGACAAGAAGCTGTTGAAGAAGCGGGCCAAGGAGATTGCCGAGGGTGAGTGGGCAGGAGAGGCAGTGCGCAAGGCGGTCTCCGACGTCAACACCGCGGTGATGGCCGCGGTCATGGTGCCCGTCATCGTCTCGACCACGAGCAGCTGAGGCGACATGAGAAGCATTGCGATTCTGCTGTTCGACGACGTCGAGGTGCTCGACGCCTGCGGGCCGTTCGAGGTGTTCTCGGTGGCCAATCGGGTTGCCGAACGTGCCGGTAGCGCAGCACCTTTCGACGTGACGCTCGTCGGGCTCGAGGACGGAGCGGTGCGCGCGCGAGGTGGGATGCGGACCGGCGTCGACACCACGATCGACGATCCGCGGATCTACGACCTCGTCTTGGTTCCCGGCGGCGTCGTCGACGCGGTCGAAGCGGACGGCCGAGTTCTGGAGTGGCTGCAGCGAATTCGACCCACCGCAGAGGTTGTCGCGTCGGTGTGCACCGGTGCGTTCGTGCTCGCGGCGGCGGGACTGCTCGATGCGCGTCCGGTCACGACGCACTGGGAAGATCTGGAATTGCTGCGGACAAGGTGGCCCGCGCTCGTTGTGCACGAGGGCGTGCGGTACATCGATCACGGTGATCTGGCGACGTCGGCCGGAATCAGTGCCGGTCTGGATCTCGCGCTGCATCTGGTCGCGCGGTGGGCGGGCGCGGATCACGCCCTCGCCACCGCGAGCCAGATGGACTATGACTGGTCAGGCGCTGAGCACCCGTAGAACCAGCGCGACGACGGCGAACACGGCGAGTCCGGCAGCCGGGGCGAAGTCCTTGTCCTTGGCACGGAGGTGCGCTCCGACTGCGCCGACGAAGTAGAGGATGACGCCGACAGCAGCAGCCACGCCGATGGGCCAGACCAACAGGCCGACCAGGAGACCGATGGCACCGAGTATCTCCGCGTAGGCCAACCACGGAATCTTGTCGGCGGGGACGCCCACCTGCTCGAGCATCGGGATGACGGAGGGATTTTTCGTCAGTTTGCCGATCGCCGAGAACGTGAGCGCCACGGCGAGCAGTACCGAGACGACGAGGGTTGCGATGAACATGATCCCTGCTTTCATTTCTGAGGCCACTAGTTATTCAGAAGTAGCAAGGCGGACTGTAGCACCTCGGTAGGGTGGAGTCATGGTCATGAACGAGCAGCCACATGATCCTCGGGCCTGTGACGGGGCGCTGACCAAAGCGTTCGGCTTCCTCGGCAAGAGATGGAACGGACTGCTGTTGGCGACGCTGATGAACGGGCCGATGGGATTCTCGGACCTGCGCCGCGCCGTCGGCGGCATCAGTGACTCGGTGCTGTCGGAGCGACTCGGAGAACTCGGCAAAGCGGGCCTGGTGGCGCGCGCCGTCACGGACGGGCCGCCGATCTCGGTGGAGTACAGCCTGACGACGTCGGGTGAGGCGCTGCTCCCGTCACTCGACGCGCTGACCGACTGGGCTTCGAACAACCTCTGACCCCCGCGACGCCTGTCGCGAGGGCCAGAGACAAATCGTTCGGTCAGCCGGGGTTCTTGCTGTCCTTCTGCCCCTCGGCCGAGTCGGCGAACTCCTGAGTGTCGAACACCTCGCCGCCCAGTGGATCGACGGGAGCATTGTCACTCGAGTATTCGACGGCTCCGGTCTCGGGATGAACCTCGAGCTGTTCGGTAGACACCTCGTGCACCGCCAGTACGACGGTTCCGCCGCGCGTGGGTGAGGTCAGCCCGTCCTGTGACGGTGTCAGGCCGGAGAACGTGCTCGAAATACCTGCCGTCGCCCTCTTGCGTGGATTGGCCCGAGCAGGGTCCGGTTCGCTGCCCGCCACCTCCGGCGTGGAGGTCACTCGTACGTACCTCGGAGTGGTGGCGACGTCGTAGCGGAAGGCCTTGAGCATCGACACGCAGGCGAGCACCAGAATGATCGAGAACGGCACGGCCGTGGCTATCGACATTGTTTGCAGGGCCGTCAACGATCCTGTTCCGCCGATGAGGAGCAGAACCGTCGCTACCACGCCTTCGAGAATCGACCAGTACACGCGGGTGATCTTCGGGGGCTCGAGGTCGCCGCCGGTGGAGAGGATGTCGATGACCAGCGAGCCGGAGTCGGAGGATGTCACGAAGAAGAACACGATGACGAAGATCGCCAGCACGCTGCTGATCGTCGCCAACGGCAACGTGTCGAGCAGCTGAAACAGGCTCGTGTTGGTGTCGACGGCTCCGTCGACCAACAGGTCGCCGTTCTCGCGCTGACGCAGGATGCCGGCATCGCCGAAGATCGTGAACCACAGCGACCCGATGATCGTCGGTGCCAGCAACACTCCGAACACGAACTCGCGGATGGTGCGGCCGCGTGAGATGCGAGCGATGAACATGCCGACGAACGGTGCCCAGCTCATCCACCAGCCCCAGTAGAAGATGGTCCAGTCGCCGGTCCAGCCGTCGTCGGAGAACGGTGACGTGCGCAGCATCAACTCGGGCAATGCCTGGATGTAGCCGCCGAGGTTCTGCACCCACGACTGCATGAGAAACAGGCTCGGTCCGGCAATCAGAACGAAGACTGCCAGAGCTGCGGCCATTCCCATATTGATGTTGGAGAGCCATTTGAGACCGCGTGAGACGCCGGACACGACGGAGAACGTCGCGAGACCGGTGACCGCGGCGATGATGATGACCGTCACCCAGTTGTTGGTATCGACCCAACCCAGGTATTCGAGGCCGGCCGAGATCTGTTGCACACCGAATCCGAGCGAGGTGGCCACGCCGAACAATGTGCCGATGATTGCTACGGCGTCGATCGCATGGCCGATGCCGCCCTCGATGCGCTTGCGCCCCAGGAGCGGCTCGAGCAGCCAACGCACGGACAGCGGGCGTCCCTTGCGGTACGTCATGTAGGCCAGCCCCAAGCCGACCACGACGTAGATGGCCCAGGCGTGCAGACCCCAGTGGAACAGCGTCAGCTCCATCGCCTGACGGGCGGCCGGGTCGGTGCTGCCCGGAACACCGTCGGCCTCTGGTGGTGTGACGTAATGCGAAAGCGGCTCGGCGACGCCGTAGAACACCAGCCCGATGCCCATTCCGGCGCTGAACAGCATCGCGAACCAGGACAGGACGCCGAATTCGGGCTTCTCGTCGTCACGTCCGAGTCGAATGCTTCCGACCTTGCTCAGTCCGCAGTACAGAGCAAAAACGACGAATCCGGTGGTGGCCAGGATGTACCACCAGCCGACCCCGTCGGTGATGGCGTTGTTGAGCGTGTCGAATGCGTCGGCGGCGGTGCCGGCGTAGATCACCGAGAAGGCGATCATGACAAAAATGACGATAGATGCGGGGACGAAGACCGGCTTGAGCAGGCCGCCCCACGCTTCTTTTACTGCTTTCACTTACTTGACTTCCTTACAACTCGAGTCGAGGTGATCGGCTGACCACTATCGGTTTGCCGTTCTTTTTCTCTTGTCTTGGTCAAGTACAGGTAAACACCATAAACGAGAATGCCCTGGTGACGAAACTGCCGAGTCGCCTCCCGCTCGAGGACGGACTACAGTTCTGTCGATGCTGCGGTCTCGTCCGGTCGTCCTTCACGGGAGTCGCTGTGCTGCGAGTAGCACTGCTGCACAGGTGATTCCGTGAAACCCGGCCGGTTGCAGCCTGGGGCAGATTTCGCCGGCTTTCGAGTGCAACGGTGCCTCGGGGTCGGCGGCATGAGCGAGGTGTACCTGGTTCTCGGCCGCGGGCACGATCGACTCGAAGCGCTCAAGATCCTCGATCGCGAAGCATCACGATCGCCGCGACTCCGTACCAAGTTTCGGACCGAGGCCACCGTTGCTGCGCTGTTGGTGCATCCGAACATCGTGTCGGTGCACGAACACGGTGAGTTCGAGCAGCAGCTGTGGATGTCGATGCATTACGTCGACGGGTACAGCGCGGCGCGGCTGGTCGCTCGCGGACAGATCGCGCTCGACGTCTCCCGGGTGGCGCGCATCGTCGCCGAGGTGGCCAAGGGGCTCGACTATGCCCACTCGAACGGCGTCCTGCACCGGGACGTCAAACCGTCGAACATCCTCATCTCCACCGAGCGGGTGGACGGCTACGAGCAGGTGTTGTTGTCCGACTGGGGAATTGCGCGTCTGGTCGAGGACTCGACCCCGCTGGTCGTCGGCGGGACGGTGCTGGCGTCCATCCACTACGCGGCACCGGAACTGCTCCGCGGGGGAGTGCTGAGCGCGCAGACCGACGTCTACGCATTGGGCGCGACGCTGGTCGAATTGCTCACGGGGCGAACGCCGTACCCCTTGGCCACGCCACTCGCGATCACCGCAGCTCATCTGTCGGCCGAGCCGCCCGCGGTGACGCGGCGTCGGCGGTCACTGCCGCGGGGACTCGACGCGGTGGTCGCACGCGCGTTGGCCAAGGACCCGGCGCATCGTTTCGAGACTTGCGTGGACCTTGCCGACGCCGTCGCTGCCGCCATTGCAGCAGGGATTCCGGAACCGCCTGTGCGGCGCTCACCGTTCACTCGATCGAGATGGCTCAGGTTTTCTTGACCGATCGTTCTTGACTGATCGGTCATCTATCTGACAAGCTCGATGTGTGGGACGAACCAGAAGTTTCGACGAGGCAGAGGTCGTGGCTTCGGCTGCCCACCAGTTTCGGACCAACGGCTACGAGGCAACCTCGCTCGACGACCTGCTGAGGGTCACCGGACTGCATCGCGGCAGTCTCTACCAGGCTTTCGGTAGCAAGCGGGGGTTGTTCCTCGCCGCGCTGACCCGAACCGAACGGGATCTGGATCTGCTGCTCGTGGCTCTGCTGGAACTCGCACCCTCGGACGACCAAGTGCGTGATCTCTGTGCGAGGAGCCTGCTCGGCCTCGCCGCCGAGGACGCCGCCCAAGTGCTCGGCGAACGCTTACTCGGGCGCGCCCGCGTCACGTTGTCTGCCGCCATCGAAGGAGAAGATCAATGAACTCAGTGACCGTCGTCGATGCCGTTTTGATCGTCGAACCGCGAGGGCTGGACAAGCTGTGGTCGTTCACCCGTCGACTCCGGATACCGTTGACGCACGTTCGCGGCGCGACCCACGATCCGGGAGCTGCCAACGAGCCCAAGGGAATCCGAGCACCCGGGCTGGGCTTGCCGGGCAAGACCGCCGGCACTTTTCATCGTGACGGCGTCAAGACGTTCTACAGCGTGACCGGGAGCAAAGACACGATCGTGATCGAACTGCAGGACGAGAAGTATCAGCGGCTCGTTCTGTCGGTCGATGATCCACGTGCAGTGGTTCGGCAGATCAACCTTGCGGCCGCGTGATTCGACCCAGCAAGAGGCAGGGCCCCGCATCGAGTCGATGCAGGGCCCTGTTCCTCGGGGTGTAAGGGTCACTCCTCCGGTTCGGTCGGGCGATTCGCCACCACCGGGTACTGACCGGTGTAGCCCAACCGTTCCTCGGCGACGGTGAGCACCTTGGTGCGAACCAGGAACCAGCCACCGATCAGCGCGGGAATGATGACCACCAGGGTGGCGATGGTCCACGACCCGATCGGAGCGTCGAAGGCCATCAGTACCAGCACGCCGAACAGGAACACCAGCGTTGCGTAGCTGGTGTACGCCGCGCCGAAGAGGCGGAACTTGGGCCGCTCCACGATGCCCTTCTTGGACCAGCGGAACAGCTGGATCTGGCACAGGACGATGGTTGCCCAGCTGGCGATGATGCCCAGTGCCGACATGTTCAGCACGATCTCGAACGCCTCGCCGGGGGCGATAGCGTTGAGGGCGACACCGAACAGGGTGATGAAGCAGGTGAGCAGAATGCCGCCGAACGGAACGCCGCCCTTGGTCATCTTCTTGGTGAACTCCGGCGCGCTGCCGTTCATCGCCATCGACCGCAGGATGCGGCCGGTCGAGTACAGGCCGGCGTTCAGGGAAGACAGTGCCGCCGTGAGCACCACGATGTTCATGATGGTGCCCGCGCCGCCGAGGCCGATGCTCGAGAAGAACGTCACGAACGGTGAGGTGCCGGACTGGTACGCGGTGTACGGCATGAGCAGTGCGAGCAGTACGAGCGAGCCGACGTAGAACAGTGCGATACGTGCGATGACCGAGTTGATCGCCCTCGGCATGATCTTCTCCGGGTTCTCGGTCTCACCTGCCGCTGTGCCCACCAATTCGACTGCGGCGTAAGCGAAAACAACACCCGAGATGACGATGACCAACGGCCATGCACCCGACGGGAACAAGCCGCCGTTGTCGGTGATGAGACTGATGCCTGGCATCTGGGTACCGACGGGGATCCGGCCTGCGAGGAACACGACGCCCACGATCAGGAACGTCACCAAGGCGATGACCTTGATGATGGCCGCCCAGAACTCCATCTCGCCGAACCACTTGACCGACACGAGATTCAGGCTCATGACGATGACCAGCGCGACCAACGCGATGGCCCACTGCGGGATCACCTCGAAGCTGCCCCAGTAATGCATGTACGTCGCGATAGCGGTGACGTCGACGATGGCCGTCATCGCCCAGTTCAGGAAGTACATCCACCCGGCGACGAACGCGGCTTTCTCGCCGAAGAACTCACGCGCGTAGGAGACGAAACTGCCCGACGACGGACGGTGCAGCACCAGCTCGCCGAGGGCACGCAGAATGAAGAAGACGAAGATTCCACAGAGCGCGTAGGCGAGGAAGAGGCCGGGCCCGGCGCTGGCGAGGCGTCCGCCCGCGCCGAGGAACAGGCCGGTGCCGATTGCGCCACCGATCGCGATCATCTGCAACTGCCGAGGTTTGAGGCCCTTGTGGTAGCCCTCTTCCTCGTGGTCCATCGCCGAGTTGTCGTACGAGGTGTCGACCGTATCGGACATGTTTCGATCCTTACTGTCGGATTTGTAGGGTTTTGTCCGAATTTTTCGGCGTCGAAGCCGTTGTCGCTCAACGGTATTAGCGTCGAAGGTTCGATGCACAGTATTCGGATGTTAACAACGCGTACGGGTGTGAACAGTGTGTGACTAATCGCGGCTCGGCTGAGCATCTGCTCGAGACGTGCGTCGCGCGGTGGCGTCGGAATCGGTGTCGTCGTGGTTCGCCCCTCGGCCGGTACCCGTGGTCGACCTTGCACTCGCCATGGTCGAGTGCTAGAAATGCAGTTGGCACTCTCGACACGTGAGTGCCAGGTCGGGACACGGTGAGGCCGGGGAATCAACGACACCCCTGGTCGTCCGTCGCGGGCACCGAGCTCGGCCAGCAATGTGTCACCCCCAATCCGGAGGATCACTTCGCAATGGCCAAGATCATCGCGTTCG
>NZ_JASHKQ010000036.1 GCF_030056795.1 Rhodococcus sp. IEGM 1381
CGTCCTCACCGTTCTTGGCGGCGTCGAGCAGTTTCTTGCGGTACACGAACCCGACCGCACCCGAGGCCCCCATCACCGCGATCTGCGCCGTCGGCCACGCCAAATTCACATCCGCACCCATGTGCTTGGACCCCATCACGTCGTACGCCCCGCCGTACGCCTTCCGGGTGATGACGGTGATCTTCCCGACCGTCGCCTCCCCGTAGGCATACAACAGTTTCGCGCCACGGCGGATGATGCCGTTGTACTCCTGCCCCGTCCCGGGCAGGAACCCCGGCACATCGACCAATGTGATGATCGGAACGTTGAAACAATCACACGTGCGGACGAACCGGGCCGCTTTTTCGGAGGCATCGATATCGAGGG
>NZ_JASHKQ010000037.1 GCF_030056795.1 Rhodococcus sp. IEGM 1381
CGCTGTCCGGGCGTCGTTCCCATTCCCCGGTCTCGGGGTCCTGCACAGCCAGTCCGAGCTTCTCGGCCAGGGTCACTGCTTCGGTGAGCAGGACCTGCCAGTGACTGTTGCGCGCCAACTCCCGCGCGAGGTCCGGGTCGATGGAACCGTGACCGGCCAGATACGCCGGGTTCGCCAGTAACCCGAGGAGGGTGGCGATGTCGACGGTGATCATCGTCAACGGCACCCGACGATCGGTCAGCTCTGCATCTTTTTTCGGGCACTCTGGGCGGTGGCACAGGCATGCCAAGCGGGGTTCGCCGTGCATGCGGGCCATGAACGCATCGCACAGGCGTTCTTTCTTG
>NZ_JASHKQ010000038.1 GCF_030056795.1 Rhodococcus sp. IEGM 1381
ACGCCATCCACCCCGGCTACGGATTCCTCTCCGAGAACGCCGACTTCGCCCAAGCGGTGATCGATGCAGGCCTGATCTGGATCGGACCCTCCCCGCAGTCCATCCGCGACCTCGGCGACAAGGTCACCGCCCGCCACATCGCTGCCCGCGCGAAAGCGCCCTCCGTCCCGGGGACCTCCGAACCGGTGAAAGACGCCGACGAAATTTTGGCGTTCGTCGACGAACACGGCCTCCCGATCGCGATCAAAGCTGCGTTCGGTGGCGGTGGCCGCGGCATGAAAGTCGCGCGCACCCGCGAGGAAATCCCCGAACTGTTCGACTCCGCCACCCGCGAAGCCGTCG
>NZ_JASHKQ010000039.1 GCF_030056795.1 Rhodococcus sp. IEGM 1381
TCTCGCCGTAGATTTCGCCGAGCGAGCCTCCGAAGACGGTCGCGTCCTGGGAGAAGACACACACATCACGGCCATCGACCGTGCCGTAGCCGGTGACGACACCATCGCCGAGGGGCCGGTTGTCCCCCAACCCGAAATTCTGGGACCGGTGCCGCGCCAACGCGTCGAGTTCGACGAACGAGCCCTCGTCGAGCAACGCGGTGATCCTCTCGCGGGCGGTGAGCTTGCCTTTGGCGTGGACCTTGTCCACCGCCGCCTCACCGGACGGAATCTCCGCACCCGCGAGACGTTTACGAAGATCGGCCAATTTACCCGCAGTGGTATGG
>NZ_JASHKQ010000017.1 GCF_030056795.1 Rhodococcus sp. IEGM 1381
CGGCACTGACATTCATCGACACACTGTTGAGTTCTCAAAGAACACGCACACACTCAAGCTCCACGAACACACAGTCCGAAGGCCTCCAGGGCAACTGTTCCAGCTTATCCCAGCTTGGTCTCGGACACAAGGCCCGACTCTTGGGGGATACAACCTGCCGAGCCACACGTCCAACCTCGTATCCCTGTCCGTGAAGACCGGGTCGGTGTCCGTCGCTCTGACCCGACAAAAGTTACGCCACCAACCCCACACGCGCAAATCGGCAGGTGAATCGAGCTATTGCGGGCATCTGTGCAGGTCCGAGCGCATGCGCGTTCCCGTCTGCTCCGTTCGGCGGACATATCCTGTCGTGTGACGCCAGCCATATCTGCGGGAAGTTCTGGCGAAACGGGTTTCAGGAGCGAGACAACGCGACTACATGCTCCGGCTCTACAAGGTGCGGTTCCACGTCATCGGCACGTTCTGCACTCCCGACGCTTTCACCGACGGGCACAACACCCGCCCACACTCCCCCGGCGGCAATGTCGGAGTCGTCGTCGACCGGTCCGCCGGCACGTGCCTTCACCGATGCCTCGTACAGCGGAAGCGCCAGCACGCTGGTCGCTGCAAGTTCTTTCCTCGTATGCGCACGCAGGTGCGAGCTCCTACCCGGGACTACCTGATCGACTATTGCGTCCAAAGCGCGGATCCGCTCCTCCTCGTCCTCCACTCGACGCGGCCGCCCAACGACGACCGCACTTCGATAGTTCATCGAGTGGTGGAACGCGGATCGAGCCAGGACCAACCCGTCGACGACGGTGACCGTCACGCAGATGTCCTGCTCCGGAGCCTCGATCAGGCTCCGGGAGGCGACCGATCCGTGCAGATACAGGGTTCCGGCCCTGTCCGGGCCGTCCGGATCCACGCCGAACACGGTCGGAAGCACACGCGGCACGTTCTCCACTATTACGCCCAGATGGCAGAGGCGAGCCGAGCGGAGAACGTCCAGAAGTGCCGATCGCTCTGCTCGAGCGCGCTGCCGACCACGGATCACCGTTGTTCTGGGCGTCGGGGACAGGAAGGCTTCATGGGTCGTCATGAATACAGGATCCCGCCTGGTTGGCTCACTGTCATGATCCAATAGACAGTAACTTTGCTAGGCCACTTACCGCATTGGACAGTTGACGCACGATGACTTTGCCGCCCAATTCGCTGTCGATCACGGTCGATCGCGCCGACCGTCGTACGTTGCCCGTTCAGGTAGCCGACGGTATCCGCGCGGCCATCGATCGCGGCGTGCTTGCGCCGGGCGCCCGATTGCCCAATACCAGAGCGCTTTCCGCCGAAGTGGGCTTGGCTCGCGCGGTGGTGGAGAAGGCGTACGAGCAGCTCGTGGCCGAAGGATGGCTCGACGCGCGTCGCGGATCTGGCAACTACGTCCGAGATGTTCCGCATGCTGTCCGATCGCACCGCAGCCCGCGCCGAGCACAAGAACACCCACCCGTTGCTCAGCGCATTTCGCTCCGACCCGGAATACCGTGGACTCCCCCTCGCGCGTCCGAAGCGTGGAAGCGAGCCTGGCGAGATGTCGGCACATCGCCCCCGCCCGGCGACTACCCCGATCCGGCGGGCCTGCTCGACCTGAGAACACGCATCGCGGATCTGCTGGGCCGTGCACGCGGACTGCACACCACCGCGGATTCGATCGTCGTCACCACGGGAAGCATTCACGGTCTCGACTTGGTTCTGGGTGCGCTCTCGGCGAACGTTGGCGTCGAACATGTTCTCGCACTGGAGAATCCGGGATACCGATCTGCCGCCGCGCTCGCGACGCACCGCGGGTGGTCCGTTCACGATGTCCCCGTCGACCGTGAGGGCCTTGTGATCGAAGATCTCGAATCTGTACCTCCGAGGACCCCTGCCGTCTATGTCACCCCCTCACACCAATACCCCACCGGCGGGCTCATGCCCATCGGTCGCAGGCGTGCCCTGGCGGACTGGGCACGAAGTACCGGATCGGCCATCATCGAAGACGACTACGATTCCGAATTCCGTTACGGCATAGCACCTTTGCCCACAGTCACCGAGCTCGTTCCGGACCGCGCCGTCTACCTGGGAACCGTATCGAAGACGTTGGGGGCCGGCGTGCGACTCGGATGGATGGTGGCTCCCCCGTCGATGGTCGAGCGCATCACCGAGACGCGTCGCGCAATCGGTGACTACCCATCGGTTCCCATCCAGCACGCAATGAGCTCACTGCTACGCGACGGCGAATGGGATCGATCCGTACGCACCGCGCGTCGGATCTATCGGGCACGTGACCGCGTCGTTGCCGCCACGCTCTCTCGCTTCGGCGAGCTTCGGGGTGTCGGTGCCGGGCTGCATACAGTTCTCGTGCTCGACACCGAGGTGGCGCGCCACGTCGCGGCCGACTGTGCGGCGAACGGGGTCGACCTGCCCACCCTCGAGCACTCGACGCGGTCGCCGACCGCCGAGGGTGGGATCGTCGTCGGCTACGGCTCGGTGGCGGACGATCGATTCGATCGTGCCCTCCATGTGCTGGTCGACGCTCTCGAACGAAGGCTGGTCAGCTGACCCGCTCGATACTCCCTCCGAGAGCAGTCAGATTTTCCACGAATCGTGGATAGCCCCTGTCGATGTGGAACACGTCGTGCACCTCGGTCGTTCCGTCGGCGACCAGACCGGCGAGCACCAGCCCGGCCCCCGCCCGAATGTCGGACGACCACACCGGTGCACTGGAGAGCTGCGGCACACCGCGCACCACAGCATGGTGGCCATCGGTACGGGCGTCAGCGCCCAGTCGGATCATTTCCTCGACGAACCGGAAGCGCGCCTCGAATACGTTCTCGGTGATCATCGACGTCCCGTCGGCGACGGTTGCGAGGCCGATAGCCATCGGTTGTAGGTCAGTAGGAAACCCGGGATACGGCAACGTCGCAAAGTTCACCGCTCGTGGCCGTTCGTGCTGAACGACGCGGAAGCCGTCCGGCTCGCTGGTCACCTCGGCACCGGCAGACCGCAGCTTGTCCAGAACGAGCGACAAGTGCTTGGGGTTGACCCCCCGCACTCGGACATCCCCTCGAGTCATCGCAGCGGCAATCCCCCACGTGGCAGCCACGATCCGGTCGCCGATGACCCGATGAGTAGTCGGCTTCAGCGCGCTGACTCCGCGGATGGTGAGGGTCGACGTGCCAGCGCCCCGGACGTCGGCACCCATCTCGTTGAGCATGTTGCACACATCGACAATGTCCGGTTCTCGTGCCGCGTTGTCGATCACGGTCTCACCGGTGGCCAGCACGGCCGCCATCAAGATGTTCTCCGTCGCTCCCACGGACGGGAAAGCCAACCTGATATTCGCGCCGCGCAACTCATCGGCTTCGGCCACGACGCATCCGTGCTGAATTTCGCTGCGTGCTCCCAGCAACTGCAGACCGGACTGGTGCATGTCGAGGGGTCGTGAACCGATAGCGTCACCGCCCGGCAGGGCTACGACAGCCCTTTTGCATCGCGCCACCAGCGGGCCCAGAACGCAGACCGATGCGCGGAACTGACGAACTGCAGCAAAATCGGCGTGATATTTGGGCATGGCCGGGGTGGTGATGTGAACGACCGAACCCTCTAGGTCGACCTCACAGCCGAGCCCACGCAGCACTTCTGCCATCAACGGCACATCCAAGATGTCAGGGCAATTGGTGATCGTGCTGGTGCCTTCGGCAAGGAGCGCGGCAGCCATCAGTTTGAGGACGCTGTTCTTCGCGCCGCCGACCGCCACCTCACCGACGAGGCGGTTACCACCGTTGACCAAGAAACGTTCGCTCACTTCGACAGCGTAGCCAGCGGTACCGACCGACACCCGCGCGGTACCGTAGCCGCATGGCCGTTCACCTCACTCGTATCTACACCCGGACCGGCGACGACGGGACCACGGGATTGAGCGATTTCTCGAGGGTCTCCAAGAACGACGAACGCCTGATCGCGTACGCGGACTGCGACGAGACCAATGCGAGCCTCGGAGTAGTTCTGGCACTGGGCAACCCGTCCGAATCGGTACACACGGTCATACGCACCATCCAGAGCGACCTGTTCGACGCGGGGGCCGACCTCTCGACGCCGGTCGTAGAGAATCCGGAGTATCCGCCGCTACGCATCGACCAGAGCTACATCGACCGCCTCGAACGCTGGTGCGACGAATTCAACAACGATCTGCCTGCACTCACGTCGTTCATCCTGCCGGGCGGAACACCACTGGGTGCACTGCTGCACGTGTCGCGGACAGTAGCCCGGCGCGCTGAACGATCGGCCTGGGCTGCGGTTCACGCAAGCCCCGAGTCGACCAGTGCGCTCCCGGCAAAGTACCTCAATCGGCTCTCGGACCTGTTGTTCATTCTGAGTCGGTACGCCAATCCCGAGGGCGACGTTCAGTGGGTGCCGGGGTCGAGTCGGACATCCAACGAACCCGCTACCGACGAGAACTGATCACGCAGCCGGTCGACGGCGACGCGAGCGCCCCGATGGGCGAGATTCCACCCAAGACAGGAAAGCGGTCAACGCACTTCTGTCCAAGGCCATTTCGTAGTTCTTGCCGCTGTCCGACAGCCCCAGGACTGCGATGTCCGGAGTCATGATGTCGAACTCGGTGTCTCGCGGGGTCCGCCGGTCCCCCACGTGGATGTCCTGCCTGCCCAGGCGATAATCGGGGCCGGGTCGCAGACTGGAAAGCTTGAAGAACACGAGCGTGTTGTCGCCGTACCGAATGATGCCGTGACGCCACCCGGTGCCACCGTCGGACGGAAGCACCCGCATGATCGCCGCCGTACCTCCGCGGCGAAGAACCGTCAGACGGTACGCAAAAGCCGCGACGATCCCTGCGAGCAGCACTACCAGAATGATCAGAGCAATCAGTCCGGTGTGCATCGCAGGTCTCGTCGCGGCTTCTCGTGAACCTAGGACCGCTCGACAGCGCGGATACGTCCCTTGGCCACCGCAATGGCCTCGAGGTCGTCGCCGTTTTCTGCCACCACGGACCGTGCCGCTTCCACATCGATGTCGTCGGCGAAATCGGCCGACTCCGCCAGCACGGTCACCGTCTTGCCCGTCACCGACATAAATCCACCGTGCACGGCGGCGACGATCTTTTCGCCGTCCGTCGTCGTGATCGACACCGTGCCCGCCTCGACCAACTGGCCGAGGACAGGCTCGTGGCCGGCCATGATGCCGATCTCACCTTCGGTGGTCTGAGCACTAACGATGGTCGCGGTGCCGGACCAGAGTTTCTGCTCCACAGCGACCAGAGAGACCTCCATGCCGCTCTTCTCGGAAGAAGTCACGTCGGTCTACTTTCCGGCCATCTTCTTCGCGGCTGCCTCGACATCGTCGAGACCGCCACAGCTGTTGAAGGCCTGCTCGGGAAGGTGGTCGTACTCACCCTTGGTGACCTTGTCGAACGCCTCGATGGTGTCGGAGAGCGACACGACCGAACCGGCCTCGCCGGTGAACTTCTCGGCAACGATGAAGTTCTGGCCGAGGAACTTCTGGAGGCGGCGTGCGCGGCCGACCAGAACCTTGTCCTCTTCCTGAAGCTCGTCCATACCGAGGATGGCGATGATGTCCTGCAGTTCCTTGTACTTCTGCAGAATCCGCTTGACCTCGTTGGCGACGCGGAAGTGCTCCGCGCCGACGATGCCGGGCTCGAGGATGCGGGAGGTGGAGCTCAGCGGGTCCACAGCGGGGTAGATACCCATCTGCGAAATCGGACGCGAGAGCTCGGTCGTCGCATCGAGGTGCGCGAACGTCGTCGCCGGGGCCGGGTCGGTGTAGTCGTCGGCGGGAACGTAGATCGCCTGCAGCGAGGTGATCGAGCGGCCACGGGTCGAGGTGATGCGCTCCTGGAGCTCACCCATCTCGTCCGCCAGCGTGGGCTGGTAACCGACGGCCGACGGCATACGACCGAGAAGGGTCGACACCTCCGAACCTGCCTGTGTGAAGCGGAAGATGTTGTCGATGAAGAGCAACACGTCCTGGCCCTGCACATCGCGGAAGTACTCCGCCATGGTCAGTGCAGACAGAGCGACGCGCATACGCGTGCCCGGCGGCTCGTCCATCTGGCCGAAGACGAGGGCGGTGTCCTGGAGGACGCCCATCTCTTCCATCTCGAGGTGAAGGTCGGTGCCCTCACGAGTACGCTCGCCGACGCCTGCGAACACCGAGGTGCCCGAGAACTCACGTGCGATACGGGTGATCATTTCCTGGATCAGCACGGTCTTGCCGACACCGGCACCACCGAACAGTCCGATCTTGCCGCCCTTGACGTACGGGGTGAGAAGGTCGATGACCTTGATACCGGTCTCGAGGATCTCGGTCTTGCCCTCGAGCTGGTCGAAGGCTGGGGGCTTGCGGTGGATGCCCCACTGCTCACCGTCACGGCCGAGTCCGGGGGTATCCAAGCAGTCACCGAGAGCGTTGAATACGTGGCCCTTGACGACGTCGCCGACGGGAACCGAGATCGGCTTGCCCGAGTCGACGACAGCGGTGCCGCGGACGAGGCCGTCGGTCGGCTGCATCGAGATGGTGCGAACCAAGTTGTCGCCGAGGTGCTGTGCTACCTCGAGCGTCAGGGTCTTGGCCACGGTCGGCAGAGTGATCTCTGCGTTGAGGGCGTTGAACAGTGCGGGAATCGAGCCGCGCGGGAACTCGACGTCCACAACGGGGCCGATGACCCGAACGACACGGCCGGACTGAGTGTCCGCTCCGCTCGCGTTCTCTTGGGCTACTGCTGCGGTCATTGCTTAGTCACTTCCTGCGCTGTCGGCCAACGCGTTGGCGCCACCGACGATTTCGCTGATTTCCTGGGTGATCTGGGCCTGCCGAGCCTGGTTGGCCTGACGGCTCAGGGTCTCGACCAATTCGTTCGCATTGTCCGTCGCTGCCTTCATGGCGGTACGACGCGCCGCGGACTCCGACGCTGCTGCATCGAGCAACGACGCGTAGATCCTGGTGCTGATGTACTTGGGCAGCAGCGCCGAGAGCAGAGTGCCTGCCTCCGGCTCGAACTCGTACTGTGCCTGCACGTCTGCCGTCGGCGAGTCGGTCAATGCGTCCGCACCCATCTCGAATTCCTCGTCTGTGTACGAGATTTCGAGTGGTGCCATCCGGCGAACTTCGGGCTTCTGCGTGAGCATCGACACGAAGCGGGTGTAGACGATGTGCAACTCGTCCACGCCCTCGACGGTGCCTTCACCGTTGGGAGCGTCGACCTCGGTGCCCGAGCCCGCCATGAACAGCTCGACCAGATGCTTACTGGCCTTCGCTGCGTCGGCGTAGCCGGGTTCCTGGGAGAAGCCGGTCCAGGCCCCCTTCACGTCCCGCTCACGGAATGTGTAGTAGCCCAGGCCTTTTGCGCCGAGCACGTAGATGACCGGATCCTTGCCCTCGGAGCGGAGGAGCTGGAACAGCTCCTCCGATTCCTTGAGGACGTTGGAGTTGTAACCACCGCACATACCGCGGTCACTGGTCACGACCAGAACTGCGGCACGCTTGGGCTCGGTTCGCTCGTTGAGCAACGGGTGATCGAGCGAGCTCGATGCACTCGCCAATGCGGAGAGCACCTTGGTGATCTCTTCCGCGTACGGCTTCGATGCGGCAACGCGGGCCTGCGCCTTGGTGATTCGCGATGTTGCGATCAACTCTTGTGCTTTGGTGATCTTCTTCGTCGAGTTGACCGACTTGATGCGGGAGCGAAGCTCGAGAATGCTTGCCATCTAGCTGTTCACGCTCCCTTCTGTGCTCGTCTTGTCACCTGTCATCGCCGGCCTACTTGCTGACTGTCTTGCGAGTGACGTTGACCTGCTCCTGGCTGACCTCGTCGGCATTCAGAGTGTCTGCCTCGGCCTCGTTGACGACGCGATTGCCGTCAGAGTCGACGAAACCGGCCTTGAACTTCTCGGTCGCTTCGGTCAGTGCCTTCTGGTTGTCGTCGTCGAGAGCCTTGCCACCGGCAATGCTGTCGTAGACGCCGCTGGCGTTGCGGTGCAGATCTTCGAGCAGCTCGGTCTCGAAGCGGCGAACGTCGCCGACCGGGACGGAGTCGTACGTGCCCTGTCCGGCGAGCCAGATCGAGACGATCTGGTCCTCGACGGCAACCGGTGCGTACTGATCCTGCTTGAGCAGCTCCACCAGTCGAGCGCCGCGCTCGAGCTGCGCCTTGGAGGCCGCGTCGAGATCGGAGGCGAACGCGGAGAAGGCTTCGAGCTCACGGAACTGAGCGAGCTCGAGGCGAAGAGATCCGGAGACCTTCTTCATGCCCTTGGTCTGTGCAGCACCGCCGACTCGGGAAACCGAGATACCCACGTTGATAGCGGGACGAACACCCTTGTTGAACAGGTCCGACTCCAGGAAGACCTGGCCGTCGGTGATGGAGATGACGTTGGTCGGGATGTACGCCGAGACGTCGTTGGCCTTGGTCTCGATGATCGGCAGAGCCGTCAACGATCCACCACCGAGCTCATCGGACAGCTTCGCCGAACGCTCCAGCAGACGGGAGTGCAAGTAGAAGACGTCACCGGGGTATGCCTCACGGCCCGGCGGGCGACGCAGCAGCAGTGAGATGGCGCGGTATGCCTCGGCCTGCTTGGTCAGATCGTCGAACACGATGAGGACGTGCTTGCCCTGGTACATCCAGTGCTGGCCGATGGCCGAGCCGGTGTACGGAGCGAGCCACTTGAAGCCGGCCGAATCGGACGCGGGGGCCGCGACGATGGTCGTGTATTCGAGTGCGCCCTGCTCTTCGAGCGCAGCCTTGACGCCTGCGATCGTGGAGCCCTTCTGGCCGATGGCGACGTAGATGCAGCGAACCTGCTTCTTCTCGTCACCGCTCTCCCAGTTGGCCTTCTGGTTCAGGATCGCGTCGATGCAGACGGCGGTCTTGCCGGTCTTGCGGTCACCGATGATGAGCTGGCGCTGGCCACGGCCGATCGGAGTCATGGCGTCGATGGCCTTGATACCGGTCTGCAGCGGCTCCTCGACGGGCTGACGCTCGAGCACAGACGCAGCCTGCAGCTCGAGGGCGCGGGTCTCGGAGGACTCGATGTCGCCGAGGCCGTCGATGGGCTTGCCCAGGGGGTCCACGACGCGGCCGAGGTAGCCGTCGCCCACGGGGACCGACAGCACGTCTCCGGTGCGCTTGACTTCCTGGCCTTCTTCGATGTGCTCGTAGTCACCGAGGATGACGGCACCGATTTCGGTGGCATCCAGGTTCAGCGCGACACCGAGGACTCCGCCGGGGAATTCCAGGAGTTCGTTGGACATCGCCGACGGCAATCCGGACACGTGAGCGATTCCGTCGCTCGTGTCCGTAACCGTGCCGACCTCCTCGCGGGAAGACTCCGGTGAGTAGCTCGCGGTGAAGTTATCGATCGCGCTACGGATCTCGTCGGAGGAGATCGTCAGCTCCGCCATAGTGTTTCCTGCTCTTCCTTCGAATGATCGCGGTGTGAAATGTCTCGAAAGTCGAGACGCTTCTTCTCGTTACTGTGTCCGTGTCGGACTATTTGAGCGTCTTTCGCAATGCAGCGAGGCGGCCTGCCCCGCTACCGTCGATGACCTCGTCGCCGATACGAACGACAAGTCCGCTGAGCAGTTCGGTATCGACCTCTACGTGCACCGTGACCTGCTTGCCGTACGTGCGGGTCAAGGTTGCGGTCAGCTTCTCGAGCTGACTGTCGCTCAGTGGAGCTGCGCTGCGTACGTGTGCAACCGCGCGGTCACGCTGTTCGGCGGCCAGATCTGCCAGTCCGTTCAGAACATCCGCGGGGGCAGCCTTGCGGGGACGCGTCACAGCCTGAACTGCGAGCGCCTCGGTGACTGCCGTGACCTTGCCGTACAGCAGACGACCGAGCAGTTCGCGCTTGGCCTGCGACGGCTTCGAGCGATCCGACAGGGCCTGCTCGAGCTGAGGGTTGCCGGCCACGATGCGTCCCAGTCGGAACAACTCGTCCTCGACCGTGTCCAGCTGATCCTGATCGGCCGCAGCGCGGAGCAGAGCTTCGCGTCCCAACTCGACAAGAGAGTTCAGCAGGTCGCGGGCGTTGGACCAGCTTTCGCCGGCAGCGGCCTTGACGATCGTTGCCGTTGCACTCGACACCTGGCCGGAGAAGACCTCTCCGGCCAGATCGCTTCGCCGAACGCCCTCGACCGACGAGTCGGCAAGAGCGGTACGCAACGTGCGCTGCGCGTCGAGAGTCTCGACGACGGCGAACAACTCGGCACCGGTCTGAGCAGCGACAGCTGTTGCCTCGCCATCCGACGCGGACCCCAGAGCTTCGTGGGCAACCGACCGCGTACGGGCGAGTGACTCACGAGAAGTTGCGTACATGGTTCGACTCACTTTCCGGATGCGGAGTCCGCGGTGACGGAATCCAGCTCGTTGAGGAAGCGATCGATCGAACTGGAACGCTTCGCGTCGTCGGACAGCTGCTCTCCGATGACCTTCTCCGCCAGTTCGACGGCCGTGCGCCCGAGATCTCCACGAAGTTCGGTGACGATCTGCTGACGCTGAGCAACGAGCTGACTGTGGCCTGCGGCCACGATCCGATCGCTCTCCTCCTGCGCCTTTTCCTTCATCTCGGCGAGAATCGCCTGTCCCTGGGTACGCGCTTCCTCGCGGATCTGCGCAGCCTCGGAACGAGCGTCGGCGAGCTGAGCGTGGTACTGCTCGAGAGCAGCCTTCGCCTCGGCCTGCGCCTGCTCGGCCTTCTTGATGCCGCCTTCGATGAGCTCGGAACGCTCGGCGAGAACCGTCTGGAAACGCGGTACGACGTACTTCCAGAACAGGAAGCCGATGATCACGACACAGACGATCGACCAAACGATGTCGTATGTTGCGGGCAGCATCGGGTTGGGAAGTTCTTCCCCTTCCCCAGCTGCGAGCAACGTTATCGCGTTTGTCATCGCGCTCTCAGAGAATGAAGCCGGCGACGAAGCCGATCAGGGCGAGGGACTCGGTGAATGCAATGCCGAGGAACATGGTCGTACGGAGCTGACCGGCCAGCTCGGGCTGGCGAGCGGTGGCTTCCATGTTCTTGGCGACGACGAGGCCGAGGCCGATGCCACCACCGATCGCTGCGAGGCCGTAGCCGATGGCTCCGTAACCCTTTGCGGTGATTTCCTGCGCCTGGGCCAGAAGTTCAAGGCTCATTCGGTTTTCCGTTCCCTTTCTTCGGTCCACATCCGGGTGTCGGAGGTGGCGGTGTAGCTAGTTCGGTCTGTTGGTCGGTCAGTGCGAGTCGGCGTGCAGCGACAGATCGATGTAGATCGCCGTCAGCAGCGCGAAGATGTATGCCTGCAGGAAGATCACCAGCATCTCGAACAGCGTGAACAAGAAGCCCATGACCAGGGAAGGTGCAGCGAAGATCTTCAGGCCCGCGGAGGCCTCGAAGAGAAAGAACTGCGTGGCGCTGAAGAACAGCACGAGCATGATGTGGCCGGCGATCATATTGGCCAGCAGTCGCACCGTCAGCGTGAACGGGCGGAGTACGAAGTTCGAGATGAACTCGAGCGGAATGAGCAACACGTGCATGGCCGGCGGGATGCCGGGGATGACGATCGTGCCCTTGACGAACTTGCCCACGCCGAATTTTTTCACGCCGGCATAGATGAACGCGACGTACGCGACCGCGGCCAACACGATGGGCATACCCACTCGAGCATTCGAGGAGATGTTCAGAAACGGGATGACCGCACTGAGATTGAGCGCAACGACAGTGAAAAAGACCGTCATGATGACGGGCAGGAAGCGACGTCCCTGTTCCTTGCCGAGCACGTCCTCCGCGACGTGGATCCGAACGAAGTCGAGAGCGATCTCGGCGACGTTCTGAATTCCGCGAGGCACGATCTTGGGGCTGCGCAGCGCGATCAGCATGAACACGATCAGCAGCGCCGACATCAGGATGCGGATGAGCATCAGTCGGTCGAGCTCGAACGGGGTTCCCTCGAACAGCACCGCGGGAGGAAAGAAATCGGATAGTGACGGCGGATGGAACTCCGCAGCCAGGTTGGTGACGCTCAGCGGTCTCTCCCGTGTTCGGGCCGCAGCCGGGTGACGACTGCGGTTCGATCGGACAATGACGATCTATCAAGTCGACGAAAATCGGCTCGCAATCGTCAGAGGCTGAGGCCCGGTCTTCATCGGCCAAGCGTCTGTCGGGTGTCGGCGACTCACGTCGACTCGGCAACTCTCAGGGCGGAACCTTACGTTGCCGAAGTCGGTGACTCCGGGCCTACTGTAAGGAAGCTCACGCTGACTGCTACCTGCGGGGGTCCAGTCCGGGGAAAAAGTCTCTTTTGTCCCGGTCTTGCCCACCGCTTGATACAAACTTTATCAACAGAACTACGACGTTGTGTAGGCGGGCCTCAGCTTAACCGATTACGACGCCGTGTCGTACTACCGGTCGTCGGGGTGGTCGGCAGATGGAGCACTGTCGACGTAGGCGACTTTTGTCTTGACGACCCCGAAGACCTCGGCCCCGAGCACAACCACCAGCGCCCCCAGGATCGTCAGCCCCAACGAATAGCGGTTGTAGAACTCGGCGTCCTTGAGCGCAACCAGCACGATCAGCGCGATCACCATCTTGATCAGCCAGCCACCGAGCAACAGGGCTCCGACGGCCGAGGCCGGAAAACGGGTGGTGAGGGAAACCGAGAGCGCCGTCGTGATGACGAAACCCCCGCCGATGGCCACACCGATCAGTGATCCCCACAGGCCGGGCGTACCGGCCGCAGCCACGGAGATCCCGACGCTCACCACCGTCAGCACCACCAGGCCGATCAGTCCGTATCGGACAGCGGCGCGAAGCGGCGCGAATTGGTCGGGCAAGGACTGCGGAGTGAAGGTCACAGTTGTCGAGAGTAACCGGGGCACCGCCCGAACAGCCGATGGGATCAGCCGCCTCGGCGAGCGCTTCGACGTTCCGGCCTACGCGATCGATCCACCCGCAAGGTAGGCACAGCGGTGACCACCAGCGCGAATACGAGACCGGCAGCGACCAGAAGCACGACGATGCGCCTATCGAGCAGGGATGATCCGACCGCCCCGAAGGCGAGCACACCGACCCACAGGTAGATCACCAGCACCACCCGTCGATGCGAATGACCGATTTGCAGGAGTCGATGATGCAAATGCATCTTGTCCGGACTGAAAGGGCTTCGTCCGGCCCGCGTGCGACGAATGACGGCCAGCAGCAGATCGAGTATCGGGATGAGCATCACGGCACCGACCAGCAGAAGTGGCGACAACAGGCCGAGCAGATCGCGAGGGCCGTATGCCGTCAACGGGATCCGACCCGAGGCACTCGTCGAGATCGTGGCCAGCGTCAGCCCGATGAGCATGGAGCCCGAATCACCCATGAAGATGCGCGCGGGTTGGAAGTTGTGCGGCAGAAACCCCAGACATGCACCGGCCAGCGCTGCCGCGATCAGCGCCGGCGGGTAGACGCCCACATCGCCGCCCTGCTCCTGCAACAGCCCCACCGAAAAGATGCAGATCGCCACCGAGGAGATGAGACCGAGACCGGCCGCCAACCCGTCGAGACCGTCGACGAAATTCATGGCGTTGACGATCACGACGGTGATCAGAACCGTCACGAGTCCGGCTTGCAGTTGATCGAGAACCAAGGTGCTGCCCGGCTGACCGGGCTCACCTCCCCAGGGCTGATACAGCACGACCCAACTGACACCCATGATCACCAGCACGCCTGCTGCCGTCACCTGCCCGACGAACTTGGTCAGGGCGTCCAGGCCCCAGCGGTCGTCGATGACACCGACCAGCACGATCACGAAGCCGGCAACCAGCGCAGCCGGAATGTCGCGGTTGTAGGCCACGTCGAATCCCCGGGCCAGGGCAGGCAGCTGCGACGCGAACAGCAGGGCGGCGAGCATGCCCACATATATGCCCACTCCCCCGAGCCTCGGGGTCGCTTGCACGTGGACGTCACGATCGCGGGGAATGGCAACAGCACCGAACTTGATCGCCGCCACTCGGACTCCACCGGTGGCGAAGAACGTGACGACGGCGGCAGTGAGAAAGACCAGCAGTAGCTCCCGAATGGGAACGCCTGCCCCCAGATTCGACTGAGCCAGCAACTCGACGTTCATGCAGCACGGACGGGCATGTCAGGACGCTCCCGGGACCAGGCTTTCGGCGGTGACACCGAGAACCTCGGCAATCTTTTCGGTGGGAATGGCACCGACCCGCAGAATTCGCGCGCGGTCGCTCGTCAGATCCACGATGGTCGACGCCACCGCATGATCTGCCGGTCCCCCGTCGAGATAGACCGCCGCCGACCCACCCAGCTGCTCCCGAGCCTCTGTCACGGTGGTGGCAGGCGCGCTTCCCGAGATGTTGGCGCTGGACACCGCGAGCGGGCCGACCTCACGCAGCAATTCGAGCGCGACCGGATGCAGCGGCATACGCAACATGACTGTGCCCTGGGCATCACCCAGATCCCACGCCAGCGACGGCGCCTGCTGGACGACGATGCTCAACGCGCCGGGCCAGAACGCGCGAATCAGATCTCGGGTGCGCGGCCGGACACTCTGGACCAAGCCGTCGATGGTGTTCCACGAGCCGACGAGCACAGGCACGGGCATATCGCGTCCCCTACCCTTGGCGCGCAGCAAGTCTGTGACTGCGCTGCCGTCGAAGGCATCGGCGGCGATCCCGTACAGGGTGTCGGTGGGCATCACCACGAGTCGGCCGGACTTGAGGGCACCGCGGGCCGCGGTCAATCCCGCAGCGCGCGCATCGGCTTCACTGCAGTCGTAAACGGTACTCACGGTGCCCATCCTTCCACTTGCGGTAACGAAGTGATGTCAGGTGCCGCTCCCGCCGTCAGGCCGAGGCAGGGTGCGCCCGGGTGGCGACGACGAACCTGGGTCTGCCTGCCAGGTCCGGATGCGCGATGACCTCGCCGAACACCCGTCTCCGGGACAGCAGAGCCGCCACCCCGTCGCCGTTGGAGTCGTCGTGCTCGATCGCGACGCCGCCGCCGACCCGAAGCCAGCGGGCGATGTTGCCGACCATCGGCTCGATGACCGACAGCCCGTCAGCACCCCCGAACAGAGCCATGTGCGGATCGTGATCGATCACTTCGGGATCGAGTTGTGCCCCTTCCGGGACGTAGGGCGGATTCGCGACGATCATGTCGACTGCGCCGTCCAATTCGATCAACACATCGCGTGCCGTGACGTCGCCGTGGTGCAGGGTGATCGGGGTATCGCCCTCACCGCTGCGCAGATCGGCATTACGCCTGGCCCACGCCAAGGCCGACGGATCCAGCTCGACGGCATGCACGACAGCGTCCGGCCGGGTGTTGGCGATCGCCAGAGCCAGCGCACCCGAACCGGTGCAGAGGTCGAGAATCACGGGCGGATGGCGGTCCACGTTTTCGAGGAACGCGAGAGCCCAGGCCAACAGCAGCTCGGTTTCCGGACGCGGCACGAAGACGCCCGGGCCCACTTCCACGTCGATGTTGCCCAGCGAGGTCTTACCCGTGATGTATTGCAGCGGAATACGTTTCGCGCGCTGTTCGATGGTCCGGAAGTACGCCTCGACGAGCTCGGGTTCGACGAGGGGAACAAGACCGAGACGGCCACGTTCCACACCGACGAGATGCGCGGCAAGAAGTTCTGCATCGACACGTGGACTCGGCACACCGGCCGCCTCGAGCATCGATGTTGCTTCGAGGATGGCTAGGCGTAGCGGCTTGCGGCTCACCGGTTCAGACTGCCACGACGCCCCGACAACTCACTCACACGCGCCCCAGCAACTCCGACTTCTTGGAGAAGAACTCGTCGTCGGTGAGGAATCCCTTCGCGTGCAATCCGGCAAGGGCCTCGATCGCAGCGGTGATGTCGAAGATGTCGACGCCGACCTGGTTCCCCCCGGCCCCGGACTGGTTCGAGGCCTGTGGAGCCGACGACTGCTGTGACGAGGACTGTTGCGGGTAGGCCTGCGGTGCGGACTGGTTCTGCGAGTTCGTTCCGCTCGATTGCTGGTCCACACGAGGCAGACTCCCTGCACTGAACGTGCCGTACTGGCTGGTGAACTCCAGCGATCCCGGTCCACCACCCTGCTGTTGCTGCACTCCCCCGATAGAGTGGTCGAGCGTGTCGTACACGGCCAGTTCGCCGCCCACGAGCACTGCGAGGCGTCGAGACCCCGGGAACACCGCGTACTGCGAACCGTTCTGGCCGCCGCTCGAACTCGGCGAACCCAGATCCGAGGGCCACCACGAACCGGACCCGAACGAGTTACCACCGAAAGAACCACCCGCGGCCTCCCGCGGTGGATACACCTGATGCTGCGACAGCACCGCAGACAGATCACGGCACAGGCCGTCGACCCGGCTCTTGAGTCCGTGATCGAACATGTTGCCCACCATGGTCATTCCGCCGCGCATCCACTGTCCGCTGCCACCGAGCTCAGGAATGTTGAACTGTGCCATGGTGCCGCGGCCGTTGTTGACGGCGTCGAGCATGGTGCGGACCGCGTCGGTCGAGATGCCGTAGCGAGACGACAGCTCGGTGACGGCGTTCTCGCCTGCGGGTGTCAAGGCCTGGTTCATTCTGCTGTGCCTCTCGGGGCGCTCGTACGTGGTCGAACCTGGAAACAAGGGTATCGCACCGAGCAGTGGACCGGCCGATCGAAATCTGAAAAGCTTTGCGCCCCAACTATTCTGCTTGCATACGAGCGTCGCGGTCCGCCTTGGCGAGCGCGTCGAGCAACGCATCCATTTCGCCGTCGAGCAGGGCGTCGAGGTTGTGCGCCTTGAAGCCGATGCGGTGATCGGTGATGCGGTTCTCGGGGTAGTTGTAGGTTCTGATCCGCTCCGAGCGGTCGACGGTACGCACCTGGCTGGCTCGTCCGGCCGAGGCCTCTTCGTTGGCTGCTTCCTCTGCGGCCGCCTGGAGGCGAGCTGCGAGAACCTGCATCGCGCGTGCCTTGTTCTGCAGCTGCGAACGCTCGTTCTGGCAGGTCACCACGATGCCCGTGGGAAGGTGCGTGAGCCGAACCGCGGAGTCGGTGGTGTTCACACCCTGGCCGCCCTTGCCGGACGAACGGTAGACGTCGATACGCAGATCGGTTTCGTCGATCTGGACTTCTTCGACCTCGTCGGGTTCGGGATACACCAGAATCCCGGCCGCGGAAGTATGCACGCGTCCTTGAGATTCGGTGACCGGCACTCGCTGCACTCGGTGCACGCCACCCTCGAACTTCAGGCGCGCCCACACGCCGTCGAGCGGGTCCTTGGTCTTGATCGACAGGGTCGCGTCCTTGTACCCACCCAGGTCGGATACGTTCGCGTCGAGCACCTCCACCCGCCAGCCACGGCGTTCTGCGTAGCGCACGTACATCCGCGCGAGATCGGCGGCGAAGAGCGCCGATTCCTCGCCGCCCTCACCTGACTTGACCTCCATCACGATGTCGTCGCCGTCGTGCGGGTCGCGTGGTGCCAGCAGGTCGGTGAGGGTCTGCTCGAGGTGCAGCACGGTCGCCTCGAGTTCGGGGATCTCGGCGGCGAACGACGAATCGTCGGCGGCGAGCTCACGTGCGGCTTCGAGGTCGTCCTGAGCGGCGGTCAACTTGGTGTGCGCAGACATGATCGGTGCCAGTTCGGCAAACCTCTTGCCTGCTCTGCGTGCCGCGGACGGGTCGTTGTGCAGCGCTGGGTCCGCAAGTTGCTGCTCGAGCCCGGAGTGTTCGGCAAGGATGTCGTCGATGGCCGAAGGCTTCACTGTTCTCGCCATGGGGATGACTCACTCTCGAACGCGGGTGCAACTGGGCGTGGACACAAAAAAGCCGACGCCCGTCCTGTGAATCACAGGACGGGCGTCGGCGGAACAGCTAGCTGTCTGCGTCGGCCTTCTTGCCGGCGCGCTTGCCGTAGCGAGCCTCGAAGCGTGCGACGCGGCCGCCGGTGTCGAGAATCTTCTGCTTGCCGGTGTAGAAGGGGTGGCACTGCGAGCAGACCTCGACGCTGATTCGCTCTTTGTCGGTGGTGCTTCGGGTCTCGAAAGTATTTCCGCAACCACAGACGACTGTCGTCAGCGTGTAGTCGGGGTGAATTCCTGCCTTCATGGTGTCCTTACCGTTCTTTGTAATGGTCGCCGGGTCGCCTTCGCCGATCGAAGACGTGAACCGGAACCGGACTCGGCCGTTGATTATGCCAGAGCGTGCATCCGCCCTGCTAATCGTCGGTACTTCTGTGCCGACAGATGCGTACAACGCACGCACCTGCCGACTTGTTCCCCGGGGTGTCGATCCGAGAAACGACCGGTCAGTCGTTGTTGCCGCCGGGCGCTGTCTTCGAGACCTCCATCAGGAACTCGAGGTTGTTCTTGCTCTTCTTCAGGCGGTCGACCAGCAGGTCGATGGCCTGGTGGGAGTCGAGTCCGGACAACACGCGGCGCAGCTTGTGTACCACTGCCGCCTCGTCGGGAGCCAGGAGCAGTTCGTCATGGCGGGTGCTGGACGGGTTGATGTCGACCGCCGGGAACACGCGCCGCTCCGCGATCTTGCGATCGAGTTTGAGCTCGGCGTTACCGGTGCCCTTGAACTCCTCGAAGATCACGGTGTCACCGGTGGATCCGGTCTCGACCATGGCCGTGGCGATGATCGTCAGCGATCCACCGTGCTCGATGTTTCGAGCCGCACCGAGGAACCGCTTCGGCGGATACAACGCGGTCGAGTCGACACCACCGGACAGGATTCGTCCCGAAGCCGGCGAGCTGTTGTTGTACGCACGTCCCAGACGGGTGATCGAGTCGAGCAGAACCACCACGTCCTGTCCGGCTTCGACCAGGCGCTTGGCCCGCTCGATCGCCAACTCGGCAACTGCCGTGTGATCACCCGGCGGCCGGTCGAACGTCGACGCGATGACCTCGCCCTTGACGCTGCGCTGCATGTCCGTCACTTCTTCGGGCCGCTCGTCGACGAGGATGACCATCAGGTAGCACTCGGGATTGTTGATGGCGATCGCGTTGGCAATAGCCTGCAGAACGCTGGTCTTACCTGCCTTCGGCGGGCTCACGATCAGCGCACGCTGGCCTTTACCGATAGGCATCACCAAGTCGATGATGCGCGTGGTGAGGATGTTCTGCTGGGTCTCGAGACGCAGACGCTGGTTGGGGTACAGCGGGGTGAGTTTGCCGAATTCCGGACGCTTGCGGGCTGCCTCGACCTCTCCCCCGTTGACAGTGTCCAATCGCACGAGCGGGTTGAACTTCTGCCGCTGGGTCGACTGCTCACCTTCGCGTGCCACTCGAACTGCGCCGGTGACAGCATCGCCGCGACGAAGACCGTTCTTACGAACGAGGTTCATCGATACGTAGACGTCGTTCGGTCCGGCCAGGTAGCCCGAGGTACGGACGAACGCGTAGTTGTCGAGAACGTCCAAGATGCCGGCTACCGGCTGGAGTACGTCGTCCTCACGGATCTCGGTGTCGCGCTCGCGTCCACCGCCGCCGACGCCGTCGTTGCCCTCGCCACGATCGCGTCCCCGACGTCGCTCACGGAATCGACGACCCCGACGACCCCGGCCTTCGCCCTCGTCGTCCTGATTGTTGTCGCGGTTGTCGCGAGGACCGTTGTTTCGCTCCTCGTTGCGACCGTCGTTGCGGTTGTCGTTGCGACCATCGCCCTGATTGCGGTTGCGGCCGTTGCGATCGGACTGATTACGACCACCGTTGTCACGGTTGGAATTGTCCCGATCACCCTGGTTGCGGTTGCCGTTTTCCCGGTTGCCGTTGTCCCGGTTGCCGTTCTCGCGGGTAGCGGTGTCTCGGTCGCCCTGATTACGGCTCCCGTTGTCACGAGCCGCGTTGTCTCGGTTGCTGTCGGCGTCACGCTGTTCACGGTCGGATCCGTCCTGACGGTTCCGCTCGCCGCGACTGCGTCGCGGCCGCTCGGGGGCGGCGTTGTCGCCCTCGTCCTGCTTTTCGCTCGACGCGGTGTCCGCAGGGGAAGCGGTTGCAGCGGTCTCGGTTCCAGCCGAGTTGTCGCCGTCGTCGAGCGGAAGCTGATCGGGCGCACCGGCTCGGCGACCTGCTGCTCGGCGGCCACGTGCGCGACGACCGGTTTCGGGAGCCGAGTCTGCCGCATCGACCGACTGCGTCGCCGAGGCGTCGGCAGTTGGCACCTCGGGTGCCGGTGCTACCTCTGCTGCAGGTCGATCTTCGACGGCCGGTGTCGACGCAGCGGCGCGGCGCGTCTTGGGAGCGTCGGACTTGGGTGCGTCGGACTTGGCCGACTTCGCAGACGCAGCACCGGATTGGCGCTCGGAAATGGCTGCGATCAAGTCGCCCTTGCGCATGCCGGAGATGCTCTTGATGCCGAGTTCGCCAGCGAGGCTGCGTAGCTCGGTCAGAACCATTCCGGACAGGCCGCCGCGTCGGCGTGACGTTTCGGGCGCAGAGATAAGTTCCGTATCGGTCACGGAGGTCCTTTCCTTCCCTCGCTCGCTCGATGCGCAGCCGAGGGTTCGTTCCGCAGTTCGACGTTCTGCCGAACTCGGATATTGCCGTTCATGTTCGACGCACTCCGTCGACGACACCATCGATCCGAAACCGCAGAGAACCACGGGGAAGATCGAGTCAGGAGCGTCACATCACTCGGACGTTTGAATCCCCCCGAATACAGCGACCTGATTGCCCTGACGAAACCGGCGTCTGAAGCGCACGATGTACGGACAGGTTCACCATAGCGCCGTTGTCCTCAGTCGGCAAGAACCCTACTCGGCGTTTGTCACGCGATGGTGACTCCGTCGGCTACATCGAGGTCGAGTACCCGCCACCCCTCGGCGGTTGCGGCATCGCGCAGATCCGTCGGAAACTCCTCGGTGCACAACGCCATGACGGTCGGTCCTGCTCCGGAGACCACGGCCGCGATCGATCGGGCGCGCAGAGTCGCGATCCAGCGCGTGGTGTCGGGCAGCGCTTGGGCCCGCTGTCCTTGATGAAGCAGATCCTCCGTTGCGGACATCAGCAGATCCGGACGCTGAGTGAGCGCCACCACGACGAGAGCACTCCGGCTCACGTTGAAGGCCGCGTCACGATGGGGCACCAACTCGGGCAACAGACCCCGCGTGTGCGAGGTCGACGAGCGCTCCGACGGCACGAGCGCGACGACCCTGATGGTCGGATGCACCTCCAGCCTCACGGCCGCGTACTTTCGCGCCGTCACACTGGCATTGGGCGGTTCGCTCCACGACACGACGGCTCCACCGAGGCAGCTCGCCGACGCATTGTCGGGATGCCCCTCGAATTCCGACGACAACTGAACGAGCTGGCTCTCCGACAATGCACTGGACGGATCGACTTTCGCAGCGAGCGCGTTGGCCGCCGCTAGACCCCCGACCACAGCCGACGCCGACGAACCGAGACCCCTCGAATGGGGAATTGCGTTGCGGCAGTGGACATCGAGACCATCGGCCCACACTCCGGCAGCTTCGAGACCTCGCTCGATGGCGCGCACCACCAGATGCGTCGGACCCCACGGGACATCCGCAGAGCCCTCGCCGTCGACATGAATCCTCAGCCCCGACGCAGTGGTCGTGACCTCGATTTCATCGTAGAGCCCCAGAGCGATTCCGAGACTGTCGAATCCGGGTCCGATGTTGGCACTGGACGCCGGAACGCGCGCGGTGACCGTGAGCCCGATCGGTAGTGTCGTCGTCATAGCCGGAGATTCCGTCAACTCAGGCCAGCTCGAGCGCAGCCGCGACAGCGACGGGATCGACCGAAATCGGTTCTACGACACGCATACCCGCCAAAGCAGTGTCGGGATCCTTGAGACCGTTTCCGGTCACCGTGCAGACGACGGTCAGGCCTGGCTCGAGCCAGCCTTCCTTTCGAGCCGCCAACAGTCCGGCGACGCTGGCCGCGGAGGCCGGTTCGACGAACACGCCCTCGGTCTTCGCGATCAACCGGTATGCCTCAAGGATCTCCTCGTCGGTCGCTGCGCGGAATGCTCCGTTCGATTCTTCCTTGGCGTTGACGGCACCGTTCCAGGATGCGGGTGAGCCGATCCGGATTGCGGTGGCGATCGTTTCCGGGTCCTTCACCGGCGCACCGTGAACCAGAGGAGCGGCACCCGCGGCCTGGACTCCGAGCATCCGTGGCTTCCGCGTGGTGAGACCGTCACGGAAGTACTCCGAATAACCGCGCCAGTACGCGGTGATGTTGCCCGCGTTGCCGACCGGCAGGGCATGGATGTCCGGCGCGTCGCCGAGGGCGTCGCAGATCTCGAAGGCCGCGGTCTTCTGGCCTTCGATGCGGACGGGATTGACGGAGTTGACCAGACCGATGGTCGGGAACTCGGCCGTGGTCTTGCGGGCCAGCTCGAGGCAATCGTCGAAGTTGCCCTGCACCTGGATGATCTTGGCTCCGTGCATGACCGCCTGAGCGAGCTTGCCCATGGCGATCTTCCCCTGCGGAACCAGTACGGCACAGCTCATTCCGGCCTTGGCCGCATAGGCAGCAGCAGAAGCAGAGGTGTTGCCGGTCGAGGCGCAGAGCACGGCCTCTTGACCCCGGGCGAGTGCGTCGGTGACGGCCATGGTCATTCCGCGGTCCTTGAAGGAACCGGTGGGATTGAGCCCTTCGACCTTGAGATGCACTGTGCAGCCGGTCAATTCGGACAGATGCCCGGCGGGCAGCAGCGGAGTTCCGCCCTCTCGCAGCGTGACGGTCTTCCAGTCCGGCCCGATCGCCAGACGCGAGCGGTATGCCTCGATCAGACCGGGCCAGGGGGTGTGGACGCTCATACGGTGGTGCCTTCCAATCGGAGAACGCTGGCGACGTGGACGACCACATCGAGCTGCTCGAGCGATGCAACGGTTTCGGACAATGCGGAGTCGGCCGCGAGGTGGGTGACGACGACGAGCCTGGCTCCGTCACCAGAGCCGTGCTGACGCACGGTGGAGATGCTGACGTCCCGCTTGGAGAACTCGGCCGCCACGGTGGCCAGGACGCCGGGCTTGTCCGCGACCTGCATGCTGACGTAGTAGCGCGTAAGGATGTCACCCATCGGGGCCACCTCGAGCTTGGCGTACTTGGATTCGAGTGGGCCCCGTCCCCCGTAGAACTTGTTGCGCGCGGCCATCACCAGATCGCCCAGCACAGCGGACGCGGTCGGTGCACCGCCTGCGCCCTGCCCATAGAACATCAGGCGGCCGGCAGCCTCGGCTTCGACGACCACGGCGTTGAACGCGCCGTTCACCGATGCCAACGGGTGATTCAGCGGAACGAGCGCCGGGTAGACACGAGCGGAAATTCGCTCCTTGCCCTTGGGCGTGACGATCCGCTCGCAGATGGCCAGCAGCTTGATGGTGCAGTCCAGGGATTTCGCGGTTTCGAGATCGTCCGAGGTGATCTTACTGATGCCCTCGCGGTAGACGTCGCCTGCGGTGACGCGGGTATGAAAGGCGATGGAGGCAAGAATTGCCGCCTTCGATGCCGCGTCGTAGCCTTCGACGTCGGCGGTCGGGTCGGCTTCTGCGTAGCCCAGACGTCCTGCCTCGGCAAGAGTTTCGGCGTAGTCCGCTCCCGTCTCGTCCATCGCGGAGAGAATGAAGTTGGTGGTGCCGTTGACGATGCCGGCAACCTTGTTCACGCGGTCGCCCGCGAGGGACTGCATCAGTGGGCGAACGACCGGGATGGCTCCGGCCACCGCCGCCTCGAAATACAGGTCGGCTCGCGACTTCTCGGCAGCGTCAGCGAGTTCGCCGGTGTACTCGGCCAAGAGGGCCTTGTTCGCGGTGATGACGGACTTACCCTTCTCGAGGGCAGAGAGCACGAGCTTGCGGGGAATGTCGATGCCGCCGAGCACCTCGACGACGATGTCGACGTCGTCGCGGCCGACCAGCTCGGCCGGATCGTCGGTGAGCAGCTCGGTCGGCACTCCACGATCGCCGTCGACCCGACGCACCGCGATGCCCCGAATCTCAAGTGGTGCACCGATTCTCGCCTCGAAGTCCTCGGCATTCTCGGTGAGGATTCGAACGACCTCGCTGCCGACGTTTCCGAGTCCGAGTACGGCGACGCCTATCGGCTTCGATGTCATGGCTGAACCTCCAAGCTGAGCAGATCTTCGATGGTTTCCCGCCGCAGAACCAGGCGCGCTCGCCCGTCCTTGACTGCGACCACTGCGGGCCGCGTCAGCAGGTTGTAGCGACTGGACATGGAGTAGCAGTAGGCCCCAGTGGCCGCTACCGCGAGCAGGTCACCCGGCCCGACGTCCGCCGGCATCCATGTGTTCTTGATGACGATGTCGCCGCTCTCGCAATGCTTTCCGACCACTCGCGCCAGAACGGCTGGAGCCTCGCTGGTTCGCGAGACCAATCGGCAGTCGTACTCCGCCTGATAGAGCGAGGTGCGAATGTTGTCGCTCATTCCGCCGTCGACGCTGATGTAGCGTCTGCGCGTTGCCTTGTCGACGGTGACATCCTTGATGGTGCCCACCTCGTACAGCGTGACGGTGCCCGGTCCGGCGATTGCACGGCCGGGTTCGACGGCGATCGTCGGAACCGGCAAGCCCACCGCGGCCGATTCCGTCTCCACGATGGCGGTCAACTTCGCTGCGAGCTGTTCCACCGGCGGCGGGTCGTCACTGGCAACGTACGAGATGCCCATGCCGCCACCGAGATCCAGCGTCGAGATCTGCGCGGTTTTTTCGACACCGAATTCCGAGACGATGTCTCGGAGCAGGCCGATGACCTTGTGTGCCGCGAGCTCGAAGCCGTCGACCTCGAAGATCTGCGATCCGATGTGGCTGTGCAGTCCCACGAGGCGAAGGTTGTCGGCAGCGAACACGCGGCGGACCGCGTCGAGTGCCGAACCATCGGCGAGCGAGAAGCCGAACTTCTGATCCTCGTGCGCCGTGGCGATGAACTCGTGCGTATGCGCTTCCACGCCGACGGTGATGCGGATCAGAACATCCTGGACCACACCGGCTGCGCCGGCAACAGCGTCGAGACGGTCGATCTCGATGTTGGAGTCGAGAACCACGTGCTCGACGCCCGCGCGCACGCCCGCCTCGAGCTCGGCGACCGATTTGTTGTTGCCGTGCATGGCAATTCGGTTCGCTGGAAACCCTGCGGCCAGCGCGACAGCCAGCTCGCCACCGGAACAGATGTCGAGCGACAGCCCTTCGTCGGCAACCCAGCGCGCGATCTCGCCGCACAGAAAAGCCTTGGATGCGTAGTGCACTCGCTCGGGCGCTCCGAAAGCGGCTGCCATTTCGCGGCAACGCGAACGGAAGTCGTCCTCGTCGATGACGAACAGCGGCGTCCCGTACTCCTCCGCAAGATCGGAGACCGATACTCCGGCGAGACGAACCGTTCCGTCGTGTCCGCGCTCGGCATTACGGGGCCACACCTGATCGGGCAGAGTCGTCATCTCCGACGCGTCGGCCGGGCGATGAGATGTCGACTGTTTCACGGGTGCATCGGCATGCTTCGGTCCTGCCGGATGTGCGCTCACATGCGCTCCGGTGCGCTGACCCCGAGCAGTTCGAGGCCGTTGGCCAGGACCTGCCGGGTCGCGTTCCCCAACGCCAGTCGTGCGGTGTTCACAGGTCCGGGCTCCTCGTCTCCTTGTGGAAGTACTCGACACGCACCGTAGAAACGGTGATAAGCACCCGCCAACTCTTCGAGGTAGCGGGCAATCCGGTGTGGCTCGCGCAGTTCGGCGGCGCTGGCCACCACGCGGGGGTACTCGCCGATCGTCCTGATCAGCTCGCCTTCCTGCTCGTGGGTGAGCAGGCTCAGATCCGGTTGGTCCGCAACGATTCCCAGTTCGGCGGCATTGCGCGCGAGCGAGGCCAGCCGGGCATGGGCGTACTGGACGTAGTACACCGGGTTCTCGTTGCTCGCACTCGCCCAGAGGGCCAGGTCGATGTCGATGCTGGAGTCGACGGACGACCGAATCATGACGTATCGGGAGGCGTCGACGCCGATGGCGTCGACCAGGTCGTCGAGCGTGATGACGGTTCCGGCGCGCTTGCTCATCTTCACGGCAACGCCGTCGCGGACCAGGTTGACCATCTGTCCGATCAGCACCTCGACGGTCTCGGGGTCGTCCCCGAATGCCGCCGCAGCCGCTTTGAGGCGTCCGATGTATCCGTGGTGGTCGGCACCGAGCATGTAGATGCACAGGTCGAAGCCGCGCTGACGCTTGTTCTGGAAGTAGGCGATATCGCCGGCGATGTAGGCCGCGTTGCCGTCGCTCTTGATAACGACGCGATCCTTGTCGTCACCGAAGTCCGTCGACCTGAGCCACCAGGCCCCGTCTTCCTCGTAGAGACTCCCCGAGCTCTTGAGGTACTCGACCGACTTTTCGACGGCTCCGGATTCGAACAGCGAGTTCTCGTGGAAGTAGACATCGAAGTCGACGCCGAACTCGTGCAGATTGGCCTTGATCCGGTCGAACATCAGCTCGGTGCCGATGGATCGGAACGCCTCTTCTTGCGCCTCGGTGTCCAGTGCGAGCGCATCGGGTCGCTCGGCGAGCACGTGCGCTGCGATCTCGGCAATATATTCGCCCGCGTAGCCGTTGTCGGGTGCTGGCTCACCCTTGGCGGCGGCGATGAGCGAGTGAGTGAAGCGCGCGATCTGTGCGCCGTGATCGTTGAAGAAGTACTCGCGAGTGACCTCGGCACCGTGGGCGGTCAGGATCCGACCGAGCGCATCGCCGACGGCGGCCCACCTGGTACCGCCGAGGTGCACCGGACCTGTCGGGTTGGCCGAGACGAACTCGAGGTTGACCTTCTTTTCTGCCATCGACGATCCGTTGCCGAACGCCGCGCCTGCAGCGAGTACTCGGGCGACGATCTCTCCCTGGGCGGCAGCGGCCAGCCTGATGTTCAGGAATCCGGGGCCTGCCACGTCGGCGCTGTCGATCGCGGCCTCGGCCGCGAGAGCTTCGGCGAGCCAGCCGGCGAAGTCGCGCGGATCGGCACCGGCCTTCTTCGCGACCTGCAGAGCCACATTGGTCGCGTAGTCGCCGTGCTCGGGGTTGCGGGGACGCTCGACGGCCAGCTTCGCAGGCAGAACAGATGCGTCCAGGCCGCGGTCGGCGAGCACCTTCGCGGCGGTCGCGTGGAGCAGTTCGGCAAGATCGGCAGGAGTCACAGGTAGCTATCCTATTGGCTGGTGTGCGGCGTACTCGCATCCACTGCCCGTCCACCCGGACGAAGCGCTCGTTGCGGGCCCTGAGCACGCTCTCAGGCAGAGAACGTACAGTAAGGGCGCTCTGCGCGGACGGTCCTTGGTCACCGCCGTCACCAGCAGATACGCACGACCAGCGACACCGACCACCAACTTTCCTCGACTGAGAGAGCAACTACAGCGATGCCAACGGGTCCCGACAAAGGCAGTCAGAACAAGTCGGCTGCGAAGGCGGACAAAGCCATCAACGCAGCCAACAAGAAGTCAGCTCGCAAGAAAAAGGGCGGTGTGCCTGCCGCCAAGGGCAGGCAGATTCCCTGGCTGACGGTTGCCGGAGTCGTAGTGGTCGTCGGCTTGGTCGCCGGTCTCGGGATCAACTTGTACCCCAAGTACCAGGACCGCGCCGAAGCGCAGAAGTTCGCACCCAGCGAGAGCAACCAGGATCCTTCGACGGGAATAGACGGCGTCGCCAAACAGGAGTACCCGGCGGCCTTGCACGTCGCGCGTACCCAGCGAGTCGCCTACGACCAGTCACCGCCCTTCGGTGGACCGCACGATGCCGTGTGGGCCACCTGCACCGGAATCGTCTACCCCGAGGCCATCCGCACCGAGAACGCTGTGCACTCGCTCGAGCACGGAGCCGTCTGGATCACCTACAACCCCGACGACCTGAACGAAGACCAGGTCCAGTCGCTGGCCGACCGCGTCGACGGTGAAACCCAGATGATGATGTCGCCCTACCCCGGTCTCGACACCCCTGTGTCTCTGCAGTCCTGGGGCCACCAACTGAAGCTGGACAGTGTGGACGACGCACGCATCGGGCAGTTCATCTCCGCCTTGCGCCTGAACCGCTTCGCCTACCCAGAGGTCGGTGCCAGCTGCGCATCGGTACCGGGCACAGGTGACAACGCATTCGATCCGGACAACCCGCCGTTGTTCGACGCCTCCGCACCCGGCGCGGACGCCGTTCCGATGGACGGCGCCGGCATCACTCCCGACGCCAGTGAGACCAGCGGGGCCGGCGGACTGCCGGGCGGCCTGCCCGATGGAGCGCAGCTACCCAGCGATCTTCAGGTTCCCGCGAGCTGATGACCGAATCGACAGTCGACTCGACCACCCGCCCGTCCGAGGCCAAGCCGAGTCAGCGCACTGCGCTGGTCGTCTTGGCGTTGATCGCCGTCCTGGCAATCGGTTTCGCGCTGGGCTTTCTGGTGCAGAGTCCATTCCGTGACGGTGACAACTCGCCTGCCGCGGACTCGGTCGATGTCGGTTTCGCACAAGACATGACCGTGCACCACAACCAGGCGATCCAGATGTCGGCGGTGGCATTGACCAATGCTCCCGACCAGGCAGTCAAGAGTCTGGCATTCGACATGCTCACCTCGCAGCAGAATCAGGTCGGTCAGATGCAGGGCTGGCTGGCTCTGTGGGACCGCGCACCGATAGCGACCGACGGCTACATGACCTGGATGACGGCCGACGACTCTCACGGCCACTCGATGGGTGGCATGTCGATGGAACCGGGGTCCTCCGATCCCACCAGGGCAATGCCCGGTATGGCCAGTTCCGCAGAGCTCGCCGCGCTTCGGCAGGCGACGGGCACGGACGTCGACGTGATGTTTCTGCAGCTCATGCTGCGCCATCACGAGGGCGGCCTGGCGATGATGGAGTACGCGCAGACTCATGCGCAGTCGCCTGCGGTGATCAACCTGGCCAAATCCATGGTGTCCACCCAGACCAGCGAATCGACGCTGATGAAGCAGATGCTTGCCGCGAAGGGTGCGCAGCCGCTGCCCGAGGGGTGATTTCGGCTCCGGTCACGTATGCGCTAGTCTTTCGTACAGCCCAACAGGCACGCCGGCTGAAGCCGGTGCGCCCCCGTAGCTCAGGGGATAGAGCGTTCGCCTCCGGAGCGAAAGGCCGCAGGTTCGAATCCTGCCGGGGGCACACATCTTTCACGCACGTCACGCGCACCTGTGACTGCTCGAACGAGACGGTGGACTTCGATGTCCGAGGATCTCCCCCACATCGGCACGGTCGTTGACGACCTGTATTCGCTGGCTCCCGTCGATTTCGTGTCGCATCGCTCTGCATACGTCGCCCGGTTCAAGAAAGCCGGCGACAAAACCGGTGCCACCCGCATCGGTGCCCTCCGCAAGCCGACGGTCGTTGCGTGGTTGGTCAACGGCCTCGCCCGTCGAGACGAATCGGCTCTCGCGGAACTGTTCGAGCTCGGCGAGCAGCTCGAACGAGCTCAGCAGCGGGGCGATGGACCCCGTCTTCGCGAGTTGTCCACTGCTCGAAGCACTTCGATACGCGCACTGACAGAAAGAGCGATCTCGTTGGGACGCGATCTCGGAGTGATGGTCGGCGACAATGCTGCTCGCGAGATCGCCAACACCCTGAACGCGGCGATGGCCGATCCCGAGATTCGCGACCGCGTGCGGGCGGGTCGAACCGTCACGGCCGAAACCTACAGCGGCTTCGGGCCCGCGCTGCTCTCACTTGTTCCCGACCCGCCCGACGACGGCGATGTGGCCGAGGAACCCGCACCGGAGACCGAGGATTCACCTGAGGACGACCGACAGAAAGCCGACGACGCCGAGCGCAATCGATTGCTCGCCGAACTCGAATCGGCCGAGTCCGACCTCGACGCCGCGCTCATCGAAGCCAACGAAGCACAGTCCGACACCGAACGGGCGACATCCGAACTACTTAGCGCTGCAGCGGAAGTCGAGAGAATCCAGTCGGAGCTGACTGCGGCCAAGGCTCGGTCGAACGCGGCACAGGAAGCAGACGACGCAAGCGCCGACCGCGCCCGTTCGGCAGCGGAGGCACACAGGAAGGCCCGCGATCGGGTCGCCGAAGCCCAGTCGGCCCTCGATGCACTGACCTGACTCACCTACCCTGGCGGGGTGACCACACGCTGGCAAGCCGAGAACTCAGCCGAAGATTCCACGCGGTACATCGAGCGATTCGACCGTCTGGCCGAACGCGGCGTGGATCTGCACGGCGAGGCCCGCATGGTCGACGCGTTGGTCTCACCCGAGTCGAGCATTCTCGATGCCGGATGCGGTACCGGCCGACTCGGTGCCGAACTGGCCCGCCGCGGACACCGGGTGACGGGAGTGGATCTCGACCCTGTTCTCGCCGAGGCCGCGCGAGCACACCCCGAACTCGACGTTCATGTCGCCGATCTGACGGCGCTGGAATTGGGACGGACGTTCGACGCAGCAGTCGCGGCAGGCAACGTACTCGTCTACATGAAGCCGGGCACCGAACGGGAAGCGCTGGAACGTATCTGGGCCCACTTGACCGACGGCGGGGTCTTCGTCACGGGCTTTGCCACCGATCGCGACTACACCGTCGCCGCACTCGACGCAGATTTGGCCGCGGTCGGCTTCGTCGTCGAACATCGTTTCGCGACCTGGGACCTACGGCCCTGGCGAGACGACGCGGACTGGGCTGTGACCGTGGCTCGAAAGCCCGCGCTGCTGGCCTGACACGACATCGATCGGGACCGACCGTAGCCGGCCGGTCCCGATCTTCGAGCGAGCGACGGGATTCGAACCCGTGTGAACGGCTTTGCAGGCCGGTGCCTAGCCACTCGGCCACACCCGCATCACCGATGACGATGCCGTATCGGCCGACCGAAGCCCACGGTTGCGATCATCGTGATTCGAACGCCGATGAATTGATTCGGACACGCCGGGGAAGCCTGTCCCCGTGTAGGAATTCATGGCGAAGTTACGGGAGTCGTTCTGGTTCATTCCCGCCGTTCTCGGAGTTCTCGCACTCCTGCTCGCGCAAGCACTCGTCAGCCTGGACCGCTACCTACTCGACACCCGCGTGGATCTGACGGGTTCGCTGCTCTACAGCGTCGGGGCCAGTGGCAGCCAGGATATTCTCGGCGCCGAGCGGGTGGGTGGGTCGGGCAGCGCGCTCGAACGACGATCACGGATCGTGTTCCACTCGCAGCACTCCGCAGCGTGATTCGGTAGACGCTCGAACCGGACACCGTGGGAGGATGGTGGGTATGCCTGCACCGTCCCCGCTTCCACTCGATCCCATTGCCGAGGCCCATCGCCAATGGACCGAGCACGGGTGGTCCGACGCCGCCGACGGCATGGCAGCCGTGACGTCGTTGATGCGGGCGCAACAGATCATGCTGGCCCGGGTCGAGGAGGCCTTGAAGCCGACCGGACTGACCTTCTCACGCTACGAACTGCTGACGTTGTTGACGTTCACCAAGAACGGCGCATTGCCGATGGCCAAAGCGAGCGCACGACTACAGGTACACCCGACGAGCGTGACCAATGCTGTCGACCGGCTCGAATCCGTCGGATACGTTCGCCGCATTCCGCATCCGAGCGATCGTCGCACCACTCTCGTCGAAATCACCGACGCGGGACGGAAGTTGGCCGTGGAAGCCACCGAGCGCCTGAACTCACTCGTGTTCGCCCGTCCGGGGCTCGCTCGCGACAAGCTGATCGCACTCATCCGAATCTTGGCGGAACTACGTTCGGATGCAGGCGATTTCGACAGTGATGACATAACCACATCGTTCTGAGTTCTGTCGTGACTCGTCACAACACAATGGCACACCCGTACCGTTCATGGTGGAATGACCGTGCGGAGTGCGGAGTCGATCTGCTGAAGGGCGGGGCGGGGTGCTGGTGTTGGGGGTCGGGGCGGGTGCGCACGGCGCACGCGCAATTCTGACGTATCTGGACAGCCCGCACCGAACACCCATCGTGTCGCGGACGGTGCGCCGCGCGCACGGGCAGTCGTTGGCCACCACCATCGCTACCGGTGTCGATGCCATACATTCCATCGCGGCGACGATGTCATTGCCGGTGCAGTTCTCGGCCATCGCGTACCGGGTGGCCACCGATCCCGGCGCGGTCGCTACCCGCGGCACCGCCCGCACGGCGTCACTCGTGCCGGAAACCGCTGCGCAAGTGCGCTATCTGCGTTTCATCGGGCTGGTACCGAACCACGGGGTCACCGTCTTGTGCGATATCGGTAGCACCGGAACCACAGTCACCGTCGTCGATCTCGCATCGTCACGGACGCTGATGACGCGGCGTACCGCCACGTTCTGCGGAGACGATCTCGATCACTCGGTCCGTCGATTGCTCTCCACCAACGGGGTTCGAATCGGAATCGATGCCAGCCGATCCATCAAGGAGCAACTGAGCGTCGACTCTGTCGTCAGCACGGCGGATCCGTCCGGGACCGCGCGCCACGTGCTGACGCGGCGCGACTTCGACGATCTGATCGCCGGCCCCGTACGGTATGCGGGCATGCTCGTCGAGCAGACGATTGAATTGTCCGGGGCCAGACCGCAGTCCATCGTCGTGGTCGGCGGCGGCGCGAACATCACCTCGATTGCGCGGTCGCTCGAACTGCGGACCGGTCTGCCTACTCTTGTGCCGTCGATGCCGGAGTTGGTGTCGGCCCGCGGTGCCGCCCTACTGTCTCCCGACCGGTAGGGCAGGCCACCTAGCGGTGCCGGAAACTGGGCGTCCGCTTCTCGATGAAAGCCGACATGCCTTCCTTCTGGTCTTCGGTTGCGAAGGCAGAATGGAACACCCGGCGCTCGAACAGAACGCCTTCGCTCAAACTCGACTCGAATGATCGGTTCACCGCTTGCTTTGCCATCATGGCGATCGGGAGCGACATCTCGGCGATGGTGGTCGCGGTCGCGATGGCGTCGTCGAGGAGGTCCGCGGCCGGCACGATGCGCGAGACGAGCCCCGCGCGCTCGGCTTCCTCCACCTTCATGTTGCGACCGGTCAGACACATTTCCATGGCCTTGGCCTTGCCTACCGCACGCGTCAACCTCTGCGACCCGCCGATCCCCGGGATGACGCCCAGCTTGATCTCGGGTTGCCCGAAGACCGCTGTGTCCGAAGCAATCAGCACATCGCACAGCATTGCCAGCTCGCACCCTCCGCCGAGTGCATAGCCGGAGACCGCCGCAATCAACGGCGTCCGTGCCGACGCCAATCGATCCCATGCCGCGAAGAAGTCGTCGAGGTAGACGTCCATGTACGACTTCGGCTGCATTTCCTTGATGTCGGCACCTGCCGCGAAGGCTCGCTCGGATCCGGTGATCAGAATGGCACCGATCTCGGAGTCTGCGTCGAGTTCCTCGACCACCGAGACGACCTCACGCATCAACTGGGAGTTGAGCGCGTTCAACGCCTTCGGGCGGTTGAGCGTGATGATGCCGACGCGTCCCCGACGCTCGAGCAGGATGGTCTCGTAGTCGCTCACTGGCCGGCTCCGTTCGAGCGTTCGCGGATGTCGTTGATGATGCCGGAGAAGTCCACGTCGGTTCCCCCGCCGGACGTTTCCTTGAACCGCGCGTAGAGTTCTGCTGCGCGCAGACCGAGCACTCCCTCGACCCCGTTGTCGCGCAGTGCATTCGCAGCCAGACCCAGGTCCTTGTCCATCAGTGCCGCAGCGAATCCCGGCTTGTACTCGTTGTTTGCCGGGCTCGTCGGAACAGGCCCGGGCACCGGGCAGTTGGTGGTGAGCGCCCAGCATTGACCGGACGCAGTCGACGCCACGTCGAACAGTGCCTGGTTGCTCAGGCCGAGCTTCTCCCCCAGCACGAAGGCCTCGCTGATGGCGATCATCGATACTCCGAGGATCATGTTGTTGCAGATCTTGGCGGCCTGGCCGTTGCCTGCTGCGCCGCAGTGCACCACTTTACGGCCCATGACGTCGAGAACTGCTGCAGCAGAGGAGAAGTCTTCCTCCGAACCGCCCACCATGAAGGTGAGCGTTCCTGCTGCGGCTCCCCCGACTCCACCCGAGACCGGCGCGTCGAGACTGCGATGACCGGCATCGCGAACCAGCGTGTGCGCGGCGTGGGCGTCGGCGACGTCGATGGTCGAGGAGTCGATGAACAACGTTCCAGGTGCGGCCGCGGGCAGCAGGTCCGCATAGAGCCCGAGGACGAGCCTGCCGTTGGGCAGCATCGTGATGACGATGTCGGCATCTGCGACAGCGGCGACTGCCGACTCCACCACGGTGACGCCGTCTTTCGCTGCTTGTTCGAGCGCCGCAGGCACCAGATCGAAGCCTTGCACGGTGTAGCCGGCCGCAGCCAGATTGGCGGCCATCGGTCCACCCATGTGGCCGAGACCGATGAAGCCGATCGTTTTCTCGCTCATGACTGCTCACCTTCTGTGTGTGCTCGGGCCAGGCCGAGTTCGGCGTCCCCGAGAGGCGCGAAGTATCGGTCGATGTCCTCGGCCGTGACGTCCGCCGATGTGGCCGGCTGCCACTGCGGATTGCGATCCTTGTCGACTACCTGTGCCCGGATACCCTCTACCAGATCGTGGCTGCTCAGCGACGCCACTGACACGCGGTATTCCTCGTCGAGTACGGCCTCGAGGGAGGGCAGCGTCGCCGCCCGTCGAAGCGACCGCAGTGTCACCGCGAGCGACACCGGCGATTTGGACGCGATGTCTTTCGCTGCCTGCTGCGCCTCCGGTACCGGGCTGGCGGCCAGGGCGTCGACGATGCCTTGAACATCGTCGCCCGCGTAGCATTCGTCGATCCAGTCCTGCTGACCGGCGATTGCAGACTCCGACGCAGGCTCGCTGAACGTCGCAACGGCCTCGCCGACGCTGACTGTTTCGAGAGCCGTGTAGAACTCCTCGAGCTTGTCCGACGGAACGTAATGGTCGGCGAATCCGACCGCGATGGCGTCGGCCGCGTTCATTCGCGCCGTGGTGAGCGCGAAGTGGGTGCCGATCTCGCCGGGTGCACGCGAGAGTAGGTACGTGCCACCGACATCGGGGACGAAGCCGATGCCCACCTCGGGCATCGCGATCTTGGAACGTTCGGTCACGATGCGAGTGTTCGCGTGCGCGGACAGTCCTACTCCTCCACCCATGACGATGCCGTCCATGATCGCGACGAAGGGCTTCGGGAATCGGGCGATCGCGGCATTGAGCACGTACTCGTCGCGCCAGAATTGCTTGCTGCCGCTACCGCCGTCTTTCGCGTCGTGATAGATCGAGACGATGTCGCCACCAGCGCAGAGCCCCCGTTCTCCGGCGCCGGTCAACAGGACGGCGTCGACAGCATCGTCGGTTGCCCACTGCGCCAACGTCGGAGCGATCTGTTGCACCATCGCGTGCGAGAGTGCGTTGATGGCTTTCGGACGATTGAGGGTGATGCGACCGATCCCACCGAAAACCTCGAGGACAACGTCACTCATGCCGCACCCACGATCGAACGAGCAACGACGACGCGCATGATCTCGTTGGTACCTTCCAGAATCTGGTGGACCCTTAGGTCACGGACGATTTTCTCGACACCGTACTCGGCGAGGTAACCGTATCCGCCGAGCAGCTGTAGTGCGCCGTTGGCGACCTCGAATCCGGTGTCGGTTCCGAAACGCTTTGCCATCGCGCACATTTCGACCTTGTCGGCTGCATCGTTCTGCAACGCATCCGCAGCTCGCCACAACAGGGTTCTGGCGGCTTCGAGTTCGGTCTTGAAATCCGCCAACCTAAACTGCAGGGCCTGCGAGTCGAGCAATCGCGCACCGAATGCATTGCGGTCGGCGAGATAGGCAACTGCCTTGTCCAGAGCGGACTGTGCGCCGCCGATCGAACACGCGGCGATGTTGATGCGTCCGCCGTTGAGCCCGTTCATCGCGATACGAAATCCGTCGCCTTCCCCGCCGAGCAGATTCGCAGCCGGGACGCGGGCACCCTCGAAGATCACCTGGCGGGTGGGCTGAGCGTTCCACCCCATCTTCTTCTCGTTCGGTCCGAACGACAGCCCTGCAGTGTCCTTCGGCACGATGAACGCCGAGATGCCGCGGGGACCCGGCGCTCCGGTACGAGCCATGACGACGTACACCTCGGAAGTGCCTGCGCCGGAGATGAACTGCTTGACGCCGTCCAGCACGTACTCGTCACCGTCGCGGACGGCTTTGGTGCCGAGCTTCGCCGCATCGGATCCGGCGCCGGGTTCGGTGAGGCAGTAGCTACCCAACTGGTCCATCGAGCACAGCCCCGGAAGCCAGCGCTGCCGTTGCTCGTCGTTTCCGTAGGTGTCGATCATCCAGGCAACCATGTTGTGGATGGAGATGTACGCCGCGATGGAGGGGTCCCCGGTGGCGAGTTGCTCGAAAATTCGCACGGCGTCGACTCGGGTCAAGCCCGATCCACCGACGTCCTCACGAATGTAGATGCCGCCCATCCCGAGACCGGCGGCCTTGCGCAGAACGTCCACCGGGAAATGCTTCTTCTGGTCCCATTCGACGGCGTTCGGTGCGAGGAACTCGTCCGCGAAGTCGCGAGCTGTGTCATTGATGGCCCGCTCGTCATCGTTCAATGTGAACATGGCCGATCAGTCCATGTTCGGAATGACGAAGTGATTCTGTGCAGCTGCTTCCTTCGTGCCCGACGGCCAGCGCTGAGTGACGGTCTTGGTCTTGGTGTAGAAGCGGATCGAGTCCGGTCCATGCTGGTTCAGATCGCCGAATCCCGAACGCTTCCAACCACCGAACGTGTGGTACGCGATCGGCACCGGAATGGGTACGTTGACGCCGACCATGCCGACCTGGACACGGGAGCAGAAGTCGCGAGCGGTGTCGCCGTCGCGGGTGAAGATCGAGACGCCGTTGCCGTATTCGTGCTCGGTGGGCAGGCGCAGCGCGTCCTCGTAGTCCTTAGCGCGGACGACGATCAGAACGGGTCCGAAGATCTCTTCCTTGTAGATGCGCATGTCGGTGGTCACCTTGTCGAACAGTGTTGCGCCCGCGAAGAATCCACCCTCGTGGCCGGCCAGGCTGAAACCGCGCCCGTCGACGACCAACTCGGCACCCTCGTCCACACCGATCTGCGTGTAATCGTTGACTCGCTTCAACGCATCGCTGCCCACCAGCGGGCCAAAATCCGCGTTCTCGTCGTCGCTGCGGCCGATCTTCAGCTTCGCTACCCGCTCGGTCAGCTTGGCGACCAACGCATCTGCGGTCTCCTCGCCGACCGGAACCGCGACGGAAATCGCCATGCAGCGTTCGCCTGCCGAACCGTACGCGGCACCGAGCAGAGCGTCGGCGACCTCGTCGAGATCGGCGTCGGGCATCACCAGGGCGTGGTTCTTGGCTCCACCGAAGCACTGTGCGCGCTTACCGTGCTGGGCCGCCGTCTCGTAGATGTACTGGGCGATGGGCGTCGAGCCGACGAAACCGATCGCCTTGACGCGATCGTCGGTGAGCAGTACGTCGACAGCAGTCTTGTCACCGTTGACGACGTTGAACACGCCCGGCGGGAGTCCTGCTTCGAGGAACAGCTCGGCGAGCTTGAGCGGAACGGACGGGTCGCGCTCGGAGGGCTTGAGGATGAACGCGTTACCGCAGGCAATGGCCGGGCCGGCCTTCCACAGCGGAATCATCGCGGGGAAGTTGAACGGGGTGATGCCTGCGACAACGCCGAGCGGCTGACGCATCGAGTAGACGTCGATGCCGCCGCCCGCCCCCTCGGTGTACTCGCCCTTGAGCAGATGAGGGACGCCGACGGCGAATTCGACGACTTCGACGCCACGCTGGATGTCGCCCTTGGCATCGGCGATGGTCTTGCCGTGCTCGGAGGACAACAGACGCGCGAGCTCGTCCATATCGCGAGTCACCAACGCGAGGAACTTCATGAGCACGCGTGCGCGGCGCTGCGGGTTCCATTTCGCCCACTCACGTTGAGCCTGTTCGGCGTCGGCGATCGCAGCCTCGACCTCGGACACATCGGCGAGGGGAACTCGAGCCTGCACCTCGCCGGTATTCGGATCGAAGACGTCCCCGAAATTTCCGGAGGTTCCGGCTACGTGCTTGCCGCCGATGAAGTGTGTGAGTTCGCGAGCCATGGAATCAGTCCGTCCTCGAGCCTGGAAATTGAAGTACGTCCATCCTATAGTCGGATGTCCACGTAAGTCCAGATTCCGTCACATTCGGTCGTAGAACTGCCTCAGATCGGCGCAGGTTCGGCTGACCTCCGCCTCGGTGGATCCGTCTGCGCGGAAAATTCGACGCAGGATCAGCGGGTCCAGGTCGTCCATTGCGGGCGCGAACGTCACCTTGGGGAGGTCGGGGAAAGTCGCACGATCGGCGAACCAATCGTCGGCATCGAACTCGTCACCTCCGTCGCCGACGCCCTCGATCAGTTGGTCGAGGTCTACTCCGCGCAGCGTCAGGATGGTGGCCGCGGACGCGTCGATGTGTTCGGCTGCGATGTACATCAGCGCCGCCGCGTGCTTGCACGGCCACCCGTCGTCGGGGCACGTGCAATCGAAATCGAGCTGACCCTTGTCGTGCGGCAGCAACATCGAGGCCAATGCCTGCGGAATGGCATTCGATGCCAATTCGGCAAGCATCCCAGGATTCGATCGCACCCGATCGACGAGCGCGGCCACCTCACCGGAGGTCAGCGGTTCGACGGTGACCGAGGCCGAGAACGGCTCGAGCTGGCTACCCTGCACCTCGCCGTAGATCTGCCCACGTTCGACACCGAGAGTGAGAACCTGGCCCTGACGCGCATACGTTCTCCCCCGCGCGATACGAGCCGGATCGGCCAGGTCCTCCATCGCAGCGACGAAGTGCCTGCCCCACCACGTCTGCCCGAAGGCCCCGCGCTTGTTCCGGGACTCGATGCCGCCCTTTGCTTGTCGACGCTTGCCGTACTGCGAGAAGTCGACCATCACTCACCCACCGCATCTTCGCTGAGCCGGAACAGCTCCCGCAGTTCCGCGGTGTCCATTTCGGTCACCCAGCTCTCCCCGGTGCCCACCGCCAGATCTGCCAGGCCCTGTTTCGAGACGAGCATCGAGTCGATTCGCTCCTCCACGGTGCCGACACACAACAGTTTGCGTACCTCGACGTTCTTACGCTGCCCGATGCGGAAAGCCCGGTCCGTCGCCTGGTTCTCGACCGCTGGGTTCCACCAACGGTCCAGATGCACAACGTGATTGGCGGCTGTGAGATTCAGTCCGGTGCCGCCCGCCTTGAGCGAGAGCATCATGATCGGTGGACCGTCGTCGCTCTGGAACTTATCCACCATCGCATCGCGCTTGGTCTTGCTCACTCCGCCGTGCAGGAACGGCACTTCGGCTCCGAAACGATCGGCGAAATACGGCGCAACGAGCTCGCCGAACTCCCTGAACTGCGTGAACAACAACACCTTTTCGTTGTCGCCCAGAATCGAATCGAGCATGTCCTCGACCAGCCCGATCTTGCCGGACCGGTGCTGACCTTTCTTGAGCACCGACGAACCGTCGGACAGAAAATGGGCCGGGTGGTTGCACACCTGCTTGAGACGAGTGAGCGCGGACAGCACCGCGCCCTTGCGTTTCATTCCCTTCGCATCGGCGATCTGCGCCATCATCTCGTCGACGACCGCCTTGTACAGCGCAGCCTGTTCGGCGGTGAGGTTGGCGCGCACGGTCATCTCGTTCTTCTCGGGCAGATCCGAGATGACCGTCGGATCGGTTTTGACGCGTCGCAGAATGAACGGCGACGTGATGGCCCGCAGGCGTGAGACGGCGTTCTCGTCGTTCTCGCGCTCGATGGGTACCGAGAATCGCTTCCGGAAATCGGACGGCCTTCCCAACATTCCCGGATTGGCGAAATCGAGGATGGATCTGAGCTCGTCGAGACGGTTTTCCACGGGCGTGCCGGTGAGAGCCAACTTGTGTTCCGCCGGGATGGCGAGCGCTGCCTTGGCTTGAACGGTGCCGGCGTTCTTGATGTGTTGCGCCTCGTCGAGTACCACTCTGCGCCACGTCTGCTCCGAGAGCTGCGCGCGGTCCTTGGCCATCAGCGCATAGGTGGTGACGATCAGGTCGTGCTGGGCGATCTCTCGGTCGAGCTCGTCGCCCTTCGACCGAGCCGGGCCGTGGTGCACGAGAACCCGAAGTGCAGGCGTGAACTTCGCAGCCTCACGCTGCCAGTTGCCGACCACCGACATCGGTGCCACCAGCAGCGTCGGCTTCGCATGTTGTTCGTGGGCAAGGAGTGTGAGCACCTGCAGTGTTTTGCCCAGGCCCATATCGTCGGCGAGCACCGCTCCGAGACCGAGCCGACTCATGAACGCGAGCCAGTCGAGTCCTCGCTGCTGGTAGGGCCGGAGCACTGCGTTCACGCCGTCGGGCACGGGGATTTTCTCCGGCGCCGCTCCGGGCTCGAGCAGCGTGGCCGCCCAGCCGGTGGCACGGATGTCCTGGACCGGAGCCGGCGGTGGATCGGCCAGGGTCATCTCGCGCATCAGCGTGCTCAGCGCGGTTCCGTCGCCGTGATGCTCTGCGACGTACTTCGCGGCCCGCGCGAGCTGACCGCCGTCGGCCAACACCCACTGACCACGAAGCCGAACGAGATCACCCTTCGAGACGGCGAGCCTGTTCATTTCCGCCTCGGTGAGCACCATGTCGCCCAGTTGGAGCTGCCAGTCGTAGGACACCAACTCGTCCATACCGACCGCGCGATCAGCAGCAGCTTTGGTCACCGCCGGTGACTCGACGCGCAACCTCATCGACGGGTCCAACCGGGTCCATGCACGCGGAAGCAACACCGTCGTGCCGGTGGCCTGCAGCGCCGTCGCACCGTGTTCGACCAGATCGATGACGACCGAGGTGGGGAGCAACAGATCCAGGGTGCCTTCCTGCGAAGGCAGATCACGCAGCCTCGGGTACGCGGCAACTGCGTCGCCGAGTTTGCGCACGGCGATCGACAGCAACGTGGCATCGACCTTGCGGCTCATCGGCACCGGACGCGGCGCTTCGCCGTCCGCCCGCAAACACACCTGCAAGGTCCAGAACGACTCCGCCGACTCGTCGGTGCCGGCGTCGGCCTCGTCGTCATCGGGTTCGAGCAGACGCAACACCAGGGACGGTTCGTCGACGGTGAGGCTTGCCCGCCACTTCTCCAACATGGTCGAAATCTGTTGCGTGCCATCGCTGTACGGGTCGTCTCGAACCAGAGCGGACAGTAGCGGATGTTCCGAGTCGGGTCTGCCCAGAAGCGATCTGACGATCGGATCGGTGAGCTCGTCGACCATGTCGTCCAGGATTTTCCTGGGTCGCTCGTTCGCTCGCTGCACCGACGGCATCGACACGGCGAGTTCGCTGAGCCAGGCTCGCTGACGCTCACCGCCGACCAGACGCCACCGTGGCCACCACTGCCCGTCGATCAATTTCAGCGCAGGAACGACCCGCCCACCGCGAACCCAGCGTTCGATTCCACGGGTGACGTGCGCCAGAAAACGAAGGTCGCCGGAGATCAGCGCATGCTCGGATGGTGTTCGCAGCAGTAGGTCTGCCGCATCGTGCGGCGCGAGCGCGACGGCCGGAATCTGTACCGGGGCCCGGGCGGTCGCGCCGGGTCCGGCTGTCGGAAACGACACCGCAGCACGGTGCCGAAACGTTCTGGTGAGCACCTGCGCATGGGCCGCAGGCAGATCGGGTTCGTCGCCGGTGGTGATCTCGTCGTCCCACAGCATCAGCCCGGCACCGGGGGACCACAGACCGTGCAACATCGGTCCATCCAATCAGGACGCACCGACTTCTCCTCGGTGAGGCGGTCCGACGAGGCTGCTCGGCACGGTGCCGATCGGTTCGCTGATAAGGCACAGTGGTCACATGATCGCGTACGGCTTCAGCGAATACGGCGGACCCGAAACCGAGTCCCTCCTCGAGTTACGCGTTGCCGAGCCCGGACCGGGGCAGATACTCGTCGCGGTGCGCGCCGCCGGGGTGAATCCCGCGGATTGGAAGGTGCGGAAGGGCACCCGCAAAGACACGGTGCAGATCACCCTGCCGGCAGTGCTCGGGCGGGAAGCGTCGGGCACCGTCGTCGATGTCGGCACCGGTGTGACCGATTTTTCGGTGGGCGATCACGTATTCGGGGCAACCGCGTCGGGACACGGAGGCTACGCGCAGTACACCGTGTTCAACGCGTCGAGCACCGCCCACAAGCCCGAGGCGGTCTCCTGGGCCGCGGCGGCCACTCTGCCGGTGGCTGCGGGAACCGCGTACGACGCGCTGCGCCAATTGGCTACGAGTGCCGGCGACACCGTTCTCGTGCTCGGCGCGGGTGGCGGTGTGGGTTCGGCCGTACTGCAACTTGCTCGGGCGGACGGTATCGCCATTGTGGCAGTGGCAAGCGCGGGCAAACGGGAGTGGATCGAGAGCCTAGGTGCCCGATTCTTCGAATCCAGCAGTGAGATCTCCGCCGCGGTCACCCGGCCGGTGGACGCCATCGTCGATCTCGTCGGCGGAGAGACGTTGCGTGCGGCGGCGACTGCGGTCGGGTCGGGGACACCGATCGTGAGCGTCGCAGATCCGGTCCTGGCGTCCGAATGGGGTGGTTCGGGAGTCGATCGCGATCGCACGACCGCTGCGTTCGCACGGTTGGCAAACCTGACCGCGTCGGGCGTGCTGAACCCGCGTGTCGACCATGTGTTCCCGCTCGAGCGCGCGGGTGAGGCCCTCGCCCTGGTCGAGAACGGGCACGTGGCCGGCAAGGTTGTCGTCGAAGTTCGCTGAATGCGGCCTGACAGCCGGATTCAGCAGTGTGTCGGTATCGACCGACATACTGCTCCCGCGAGGGCCGACGGTGGACGATCGATGATGGGGCGCGTGTGAGAAAACTGTGGGTAGCGGCGGCGCTGGCGATCGCTGCGGTGGTGATGGCGGCGTTCGGATCGTGCGACCGATCCGTGATCCCCGGTTTCTCCCCTGCCGCGCCTGCACCTGGCAGCCCCACCCGGGTGCAGCTCGAGCAATTGCTGGACCAGGTTCGAGTGGTCGCCGCCCGGCCCGACGCCCTGGGGTACGAGCGCGGATGCAAAAGCGGCGAAGGCTGCGTGTTCGGACCCGCCTGGACTGACGATTACGACGGGCCGGGCGGCCACGACGGTTGCGGAACTCGCGACAACGTATTGGCGCTGTCGATGACGGAGATAGAGTTCCGCGCGGGCACCCGTGACTGCGTGGTCTTGTCGGGTTGGCTCGCAGACCCGTACTCCGGTGAGCGGTTGCAGTTCACCAAGTCCGACGGAAGCGCGGTCCAGATCGATCACGTTTACCCCCTCTCCGCAGCATGGGACATGGGCGCGCACGGGTGGCCGCCGGACAAGCGCGTTCTTTTTGCGAATGATGTCTCGTTCGAGTTGCTGGCTGTCAACGGGCCCGACAATCAGTCGAAAAGCGATAAGACACCGTCGGATTGGATGCCGCCGAATGCGGCCTACCACTGCTTCTACGCGGGCAAGTATCTTTCCGTTGCCGCCCAGTACGAACTACCGATCACCGAGGCCGATCGTGACGTTCTCCAATCGGTTGCAACAACGTGCGCGGCGTAGGGTGATACCAATGTCAACTGCACCGTCGCGGAGCTTTCTCAACCGTGAGACCCAGCTCTGCATGTCTCTGTCCGGCCGACCGAGCAACTTCGGAACTCGTTTCCACAACTATCTGTACGACGAGTTGGGCCTGAACTTCGTCTACAAGGCATTCACCACCACCGATCTTGCCGCCGCCGTGGGAGGCGTTCGTGCGCTGGGTATTCGAGGCTGCGCCGTCTCCATGCCGTTCAAGGAAGACGTCATCGACCTGGTCGACGTGATGCACGAGTCGGCGAGCGCCATCGAATCCGTCAACACCATCGTCAACGAGGGCGGCGTTCTGCACGCCTACAACACGGACTATCAGGCCGTAGCAAACCTGCTGGCGACCCATTCCGTGTCGCCCGATTTCTCGGTGGCCGTCACCGGCAGCGGCGGCATGGCGAAGGCTGTCGTTGCAGCACTGCGGGATTCGGGCTTCAGCCGCGGTACCGTCGTCGCCCGTAACGCGAGCACCGGCCCGGCCCTTGCCGAGAACTACGGCTACGAATGGTCTGCCGAGACAGTGGCGGCGGACCTGCTGGTGAACGTCACCCCGGTCGGGATGGCCGGGGGACCCGATGCCGAGTCCACTCCGTTCACGGACGAACAGATCGGTGCGGCGCAGTCCGTCGTCGACGTCGTCGCCATGCCGTCGGAGACACCGCTGATCGTGGCAGCTCGAGCGGCGAACAAGCCCGTGATCACCGGGGCCGAGGTCATCGCCCTGCAAGCGGCGGAGCAGTTCGTTCTCTACACCGGGGTTCGGCCGTCGGACGAGCAGATCGCCCGCGCATCGGAGTTCGCCCGCAGTTGATTCACAAGTGTTGCCACCGAGGCTTGTTCGCGTAGGCGTATCGGTAGTACTCCGCGAGAGCCAGGGACGACGCCGCAGCGTCGTCCAGCAGCACGCTCACGTGCGGGTGCCATTGAATCACCGACGCCGGGCAGTGTGCCGACAACGGTCCCTCGACAGCCGCAGCCACCGCTTCTGCCTTCGACTCGCCCGTCGCGATCAAGACGAGGTGACGCGCTTCGTCGATGGTGCCGAGGCCCTGCGTCAGTACGTGATGTGGCACAGCATCGGGCGAGTCGAAGAAGCGGGCATTGTCGGTACGGGTCTGTTCGGTCAGAGTCTTCACCCGGGTCCTGGACCGCAACGAGGACCCGGGCTCGTTGAAGCCGATGTGGCCGTCCGTCCCGATTCCCAGGATCTGAACATCGATGCCGCCCGCTTCCGCAATCGCCGCGTCGTACCGCTGCGCCTCCGCTGCGATGTCGTGCGCTTCGCCGTCGGGCGAGAACACCGCGGCGTCCTCGAGATCGACGTGATCCACGAAGTTCTCGCGAATGAACGAAAAGTACGACTGCTCCGCACTTCTCGCGAGACCGATGTACTCGTCGAGCAGAAAAGCTCGACAGTGCGAGAAAGACAGCCCCTCGTCGCGATGACGTCTCGCCAATTCGCGATAGGTGCCCACCGGCGTGGATCCGGTCGCCAAACCAAGTACGGGGGTGGATTTTTGTGTTGTCCGAACTGTGCGCTCGACGATGTCCGCGGCCGTTCGATCCACCGCGTCGACCCCGTCGAGGATCACGATCTCCATCTAGCTGTCCTCCTGTATCGCGATTCCGCCCCTGATGACCTGCACCGGCTCGAATGTCGCGTCGACCACCAGCACGTCGGCTCGCATTCCCTGCTGTAGACGGCCGATATCCGAACCCAGACCGATCGTCGTCGCCGGTGTCGACGACCCCGCCCGCACTGCCTCGACCAACGGCACACCGGCGTCCTGCACGGCCCGGCGCACCAAGTCCAACACCGTCGCGGTGCCACCCGCGATCGGTGCTGTCTCGGGATCGGTGTCACGAGACAATCGCGCGACCGAGTGATGGACGGTCACGTCCAGTGGCCCGAGTCGATACCGGCCATCGGACATACCGGCGGCGGCCATCGCGTCGGACACCAACGCGATCTGCGCACCACCGACGAGATCGAACACCGCGCGTACCGTCTCGTCAGCGAGATGCACTCCGTCCCCGATCAATTCGAGCACCATGCCTCCGCGCGCAGCGGATGCCAAGCATTCGCTCACCGGCCCCGGTGCTCGGTGGTGCCAGGTCGGCATTCCGTTGAACAGGTGCGTGGCCGTGATCGGCCCGTTCCCCAGCGTGTCGATACCCCTGCGGGTGGTGAGAGCGTCGGCGTCCGTGTGCCCGATGCTCGGCACGATGCCGTTCTCTCTCAGCATCTCCGCAACCGCCGCGAACCCGTCGACCTCGGGTGCGAGAGTCATCGATCGGACCGCTCCCCTGCCCGCGCCGATGATGTCCGCCAGCAGACCCGGATCACCGCCGCGGAGCGAGCCGGGATCCTGTGCGCCGCAACGGGCGACCGACAGAAACGGACCCTCGATGTGCACCCCGGCGATGTCACCGGACTCGTACAGAGCGGCCAGCAGCGACGTCTGGCCGATCAGTCGTTCGGGCGGCGCCGACACCAGAGAGGCAAGCATCGTCGTAGTGCCGCGGGATCGGTGATGCCGCACCGCCGTCATGAGATCGGCGGCGGCGGAATCGGGGAACGACGCCCCCGCACCGCCGTGGCAATGCACATCGACCAGTCCTGGGAGAATTGTCGAATCGGATTGCGGTACAGCGTCACCGGTCCAGAGTCGAGTCGGTCCGACCCACGAGATGCGTTCTCCCGTCAGTGCAACCACGCCGTCCTCGATGACCTCCTCACTCGTGACGACCCGACCTCGCAGCGTCGTCTCGGTGGAATCGGTCATGCCTGGGTCGGTTCGGCAACCACATCGTCCTCACGGCCGGGGGTACGCAGGTTCCACTTCTTGATGACGAAGCTGAACAGGAAGTAGTAGATCACCGCATACACGAGACCGATGGGGATCAGCAGCCATGCCTTGGTGGCGATTCCGTAGTTCAGCAGGTAGTCGATCCCACCGGCGGAGAAGAAGAATCCGTCGTGTATTCCGAGGGCATTGGTCAGCGCCATCGAGGTTCCGGTCAGGACTGCGTGAATGATGTAGAGCGGCCAGGCGACGAACATGAACGAGTACTCGAGCGGCTCGGTGATCCCGGTGACGAAGGCAGTCAGGCCGGTGGACAACATGATTCCACCGACGATCTTCTTCTGCGACGGCTTGGCATTGCGGTAGATCGCGAATGCCGCAGCGGGCAGTGCGAACATCATGATCGGGAAGAATCCGGTCATGAACACTCCAGCGGAGGGGTCGCCTGCAAAGAATCGGTTGAGGTCGCCGCGCACCAGCTGGCCGCTCGCATCCTGGTAGTCGCCGACGAGGAACCAGACCACGGAATTCAAAATGTGGTGCAGTCCGGTCGGAATCAGCATGCGGTTTGCGAAACCGTAGATGCCGCTGCCCACCACGCTGTGGTCGGCAACGGTGTTGCCGACCCAGTTGAGCGCACTGTAGAAAAGCGGGTAGACGAACGACATGACAACGGCAACAACAAGACCGGTGATCGCTGTCAGGATCGGCACAAGCCGGCGGCCGCTGAAGAAGCCGAGATAATCGGGCAACTTCTGACGATAGAACCGCTGCCAGAGGATTGCCGAGAGCAGACCGATGACGATGCCCGCGAGAACGCCGTAGTCGATCACCGCCGGGTCACCGTTGGCATCGACCTTGCCGTCGAGCACCACCGGCGACATTGCCGTGAAGACACCGTTCATCACCATGTATCCGACGACCGCAGCGAGCGCTGTCGAGCCGTCCGACTTTTTGGCCCAGCCGATGGCAATACCGACAGCGAAGATGAGGGGAAGCCAGGTGAATACAGCCTGACCGGCGGCCGAGATGACGGCGGCGGCGGTCTCCAGCGCGCTGAATCTGCCCAGCAAGTCGTCTTGGCCGAGCCGCAGCAAGATTCCTGCAGCGGGCAGAACGGCGATGGGAAGCATGAGACTGCGGCCGAACCGTTGTAGCCCGGCCAATGAACGGGAGTCCTTCTTCGGCTCGGTATCGACCGAGTCCGTGTTCTTCGGGGTCATGGCGACCTTCTCTTCGAGGCTGGTCCGTCAAGGGTGGATTTTGCTGTTGTGACCGGATGCCATCAGGGGTACTGTCCGGTCATTACCAGTTGTAGTTTGACCAGGTGGCAAGCTCGTGTCAACCCAGACTTGTGATCCAACCGACAGGATTGCAGTCGAGAAGAGAGTAGGAACAGAACATGTCCAAGGCGGACGCGATCGTGAAAGGCCTCGGCGGTGCCGACAACATCGTCGAGATCGAAGCCTGCATCACTCGGCTTCGTACCGAAGTGAAGGACGGCTCGTTGGTCGACGAGGCTGCACTCAAGGCGGCCGGTGCCCACGGGGTGTTCCACAAGGGCACTGCCGTTCAGGTCATCGTCGGCCCCGAAGCGGATACGCTCGCAGACGATATCGACGACATTCTGTGAACAACGGCAACCTGATCCTCAGCCCCGTTGCCGGTCGGGTGATCTCGCTTGCCGAGGCGCCCGATCCGGTGTTCTCCGCGCAGATGGTGGGTTCCGGTGTCGCACTGCGGCCGGCCGCGAGCGACGGTCCCGTCGAGGTTCGTTCTCCGGTCGCGGGCAAGATCCTCAAGCTTCATCCGCACGCGTTCGTCGTCTTCACCGACGACAAGGCGGGCGTCCTGGTGCACATCGGTATCGACACAGTGAAGATGAGAGGTGAAGGCTTCGATCTCGTTGCGGCCGAGGGAGATCGAGTGCAGGCAGGCGATCTCGTCGTCACCTACGACCCTGCCGCGATCGCAGCAGCGGGTTACTCCGATGTCGTGCCCGTCGTCCTGATGGATTCGAAACCGGATTCGATCACGAGCGCATACATCGGCACCGAGGTGGCAACGGGTGATCCCCTGTTCGAGCTGCCCTGATCTCACCGACGCGGCGTGGTGCGTCGCCGCCCTTCCACCTCCATCGACAGCTGGTATCGATCGCATCGGTACCAGCTCTCCGTGTGTTCGAGGGGCTCGTCACCGCTGAAGGAGACTCGGTCGAAGTACAGCACCGGCGCACCACGCTTGGTGCCCAGCAGGGTCGCCGTATCACTGTCGGCCGCGGTCGCTTTGACGGTCTGTTCGGCCCGGTCGATGGTCAAGCCGTAGTGGGTGTGCACGGCCTCGTACACGGACCTGCTCAGATCGTGTTCGATCAGACCGGGAAGCAGCGCCGCACGAAACCACCCGTCGTCGACGCTCACCGGCTCCGCGTCGGCCAATCGTAGACGCTTGACGTGGTAGGTCTGCTCCCCGTCGGCCAGGCCGAGGGCACGAACGGTTGCCGCCGAAGGGTTTTCGAGCCGTGCAAAGAGCACCACGGTCGTAGGTGTCAGGCCCTGCGCGCGCATCTCCTCCGAGAACGACGCCAGATGCAGACGAGATTGCACGGTCCGGCTGGCCACGAACGTGCCTTTGCCGCGCACGCGCACCAGATGCCCGTCGTTGACGAGTTGCCCGATCGCTTCCCTGACGGTGATGCGGCTGACGCCGTAGTCCTCCATCAGCTTGCGCTCGCTCGGCATCAAATCGCCCGGCTGGAGCTCCTTGGTGCAGCGGTGCAACAGAATCGCGCGCAATTGTTCGTGTTTCGGGACCTGACTGTCCCTCAGATGTACAGGCATCACCACTGCGCCGGCCTTTCGGTCAATCGCCCAACCAGCGGTACGGACTGGTCCGGTCCAACCGAAGACTACGCGACGTCGGCACCACCTCGACAGCATTCCGCTACCCGAGGAACATCGCGGCCGTCGTCCACTGGGAAAAGATGCGACAGACCGCGACCCACCGTGCATGATCGACACTCGTGACCGCTGCCGATTCCGCCTATGGACCGATTCCACTCTCGACTCCCATCAGCGCTGGAATCGTGGCCGCGTTGGTGGGTTTCACGAGTTCGTTCGCCGTCGTGCTGACCGGGCTGCGCGCGGTCGGTGCCAGCCCGGCAGAGGCGGCATCAGGATTGTCGGCGTTGTGCGTGACGCAGGCATTGGGCATGATGTGGCTGGCCCGCCGATACCGACAGCCCATCACCTTGGCGTGGTCGACGCCGGGCGCGGCGCTGCTGGCCGGAACCGGCGTGGTGGCGGGAGGGTGGCCCGCCGCCGTGGGCGCGTTCGTCACGGTCGGCGTTCTGATCGTCCTGACGGGCCTGTGGCCCAGACTGGGCGCGCTGGTCTCGAGAATTCCGGTGCCTCTTGCGCAGGCAATGTTGGCCGGGGTTCTTCTACCCCTGTGCTCGGCACCGGTGGCTGCATTCGCCGACTCCCCCGCGCTGATAGCGCCGGTGGCGGTCGTCTGGCTCGTCGTTCTCCGTTTCAGCACCCGCTGGGCAGTGCCCGCAGCGTTCGTTGCCGCGGCTGCTGTCATCGCTGCGGACTTGATCGGCAGCGGCACCTCGATCGCAACGTCCGATCTCGTTCCCGGAATCGACTGGACGGTGCCGCACTGGAGCTGGCAGGCCACGATAGGGATCGCGGTGCCGCTGTACATCGTCACGATGGCGTCGCAGAACATTCCCGGTACCACTGTCATGGCGTCGTTCGGATTCCGAATCCCGTGGCGCGCGTCGATGACGGTCACCGGAACCGGCACCGTCCTGGGTGCATTCGCCGGCGGTCACACGATCAATCTCGCCGCGATCAGTGCGGCGCTGTCGGCCAATCCCGGCGCACATCCGGATCCGAAGCGGCGATGGATCGCGGCGTTCTCCGCCGGTTGCTCGTATCTGGTGCTCGCGCTGTTGGCCACGGCTCTGGCGACGCTGGTGGCCGCAGCACCTGCCGGTGTGGTGGAAACCGTTGCCGGACTTGCCCTGCTGGGTACCCTCGCCGCGTCGTTGTTCGGAGCACTCGAACACGCGTCGGACAGGGAAGCGACCGTTCTGACGTTCCTCGTCGCCGCATCGGGCCTGACGTTCGGCGGAATCGGATCGGCGTTCTGGGCATTGGTCGTCGGACTCGTCGTGCGGGCGATCCTGCGGCGGCGGTCCCCGCTCGCTACCGCGCCCGAGGAGACTGGCTAGTGTCTCGTTCATGGCGGATCAGGTGAACGAAAACGCGGAGTTGTCTCGTGCGTCGGATTTTCCGGCATTGTGGCCGGTGCCGACGCGGTGGGACGACAACGACCATTACGGCCACGTCAACAACGTCACCTACTACGCGTATTTCGATACCGCCGTCAACGGTTGGTTGATGCAGACGACGGGTGTGGACATCCGAGAACTCCCGGCGATCGGCGTGGTGGCGGAAACGTCGTGTCGTTACCTGTCCGAGTTGAGTTTTCCGGATCGCCTCCAGGTCGGCCTGGCCGTCGAGAAGTTGGGTACCCGCAGCATCGTGTACTCGCTCGCGCTGTTCCGCGAAGCCGAAGACGATGAGCTGGAACTGGCAGCCCGGGGTCGTTTCGTGCACGTCTACGTCGACGGCGTCACGCGTAGACCTGTCGCGATCCCACCCGAGATCGAAAGCGCAGCACGCACTCTGGTGATCGGAACCTCGGCGAGCTGACGGTTCTACAGGCCGATGTCCTCGGCGGTGTTCACCGCACGGCTGACGATGTCGTCGATGAGAGTCGTGGTGGGCCCGCCCGCGATCGCTCTGTTTCGTGAGTCCGCCTCCATTCGGCGCATGACGCCTTCGGCGATGATCGCGAGCTTCCACAGCGCCAACACCTGCCAGAATCCGACGTCGGAGACATCGCGCCCCGTGTGCTGAGCGTACGACTCGACGAGCTCGGTCCTGGTGGGGAATCCGGGCAACGTCGACGCCATGAACGGGCCCGCGACCCCGTCGTCGGCTTGTGGCCAGTAGGCCAGCAGTCCGCCGAGGTCTGCCAGCGGATCCCCGAGTGTGCACAGCTCCCAGTCGACGACCGCGGCGACCCGACCGTCGTCGCGGGCGGTGATGACGTTGCTGAGGTGGAAATCTCCGTGCACCAACGCCACTTCGTGCTGCTGCGGAATGCCCGCTGCGAGTCGGGCTGCGAGAGAATCGATGCCAGGTACGTCCCTGGTGCGGGAGGACTCCCATTGCTTGGTCCATCGGGCGAGTTGACGAGCGGCGTAGGGCTTGTGGCTTGCCAGGTCAGCCAGACCGGACGACTCGAGATCGACGCGGTGAATGTCGGCGAGCGCTCCGGTCAGACCGAGCCCGACTCGGCGACGGTGGTCGATGTCGAGTTGCTCGGCCACCCCGACCGAATCGACCACGACACCGTCCACGAAACTCATCAGCACCAGAGGAACGTCGGAGATCGACGAATCCTCGGTGAGCGCAATCATTTTCGGAACCGGCACTGCAGTGTTCTGCAACCCCGAGAGAATTCGATGTTCGCGCACCACATCGTGCGCCGAGGCCAGCAGGTGTCCGAGCGGTGGCCGGCGAAGAACCCAGGCGGACCCTCCCGCGTCACGCACCTCGTACGTGAGATTGGACTGCCCGTTTCCGATTCGACGATAGGTCAGCGGGGACGTCGCGCCGATTCCCAATCCTGCGATCCAGGTCGACACCGCATCTTCGTCCAAACCCACTGCGCCCATCCAGTGCCCTCATTTCGCTGCGCGACGAAAGATCGTCGACTGCCGTCATCCAATCGGATGATCGTAGCGAAGCGCAGCCCTTTCGAGGGCCGAGACACCGAGAGTCAGCTGGCGCGTTCGAAGGCCGAGATCAGCGCCGGAGTAGCGATCGCTGCCGCAGGCACCGACGCACCGTGACGCCTGACGGCAATCTCGTCCACTTCACCGACGAGCAAAGCAACCAGTGCGTCCGGCTCCGCGTTCCAGACCGAGGAAATGTTGTGCACCTCGGCCGGGGCGAAGAGCCCGCTGGTGGCCAACGCATGGACCCACTCGGTCACGGCGTCAGCGGTAGGCTGGGGCATGACGGACCGATCGAGAGAGTTCGCTTGGAACTCGTTGCAAAAGAACGCGCGGACCATATCGAGCTGTCCCTGAGACATTGCGGTCATGTTCTTCTCCTTCGAGTTTTCGGCGTCCGATACGTAGCGATACCCGCCTACAACGGGTACCGAGGACCGTGTTCAGATCGTTATCAACTTTCCCGTAACGGCGGAATACGGTTTTCCGATGCGGCTGAAACTACGCCCTTTTGGTCGGTCTCGCCCCGAGTGAGCCGGACTATGTGACTATCGTCACACAGGTAGACCCATCCAATCAACGTCTTGCAACGAAGTCATAGTTCGCATTACGAATTACTGTGACCGGGGACAATGGACGGAACTATGCCCAGGTAAACGGCCCGATGTGGCACCGAGCGCCAACGTCGACTGCCGAGAAACGGACGCCCGCTTACGGCGAGGCTCGAGCCGATTTCAGGCCTGAATACTGTTACAGGTGGCGAAAACATTCTTTCCACCCGTATCGAGGCCGTTCTACGTACCTACATCGGGTTCGAGCGAGGCTGTCCTCGACATGAGCCCAACTTCGTGCCGTGGAGTGGTGCTGTAATCGAATTGTTACCGAGTAACCATCAGGGCGTTCTCGAGTTCCTCACACTCGGCGTTCAGGCTGATCGGGCACTGTGGCTGTCATGTCACCGTCGAGCCTCGAGAGCGGACCGATCCGATCATCCCGTCCAACCGAAAGCACCGCAGCACTCGGCGGTATCTCGGCACGTCCGCGCCGACGAGCAATCGCCACCCGAGCGGCAGTGTCGGGCTTCTCCGCAAGCGCACTACTGGTGCTCCTGATCTCGACACCGCAGCTGGCATCGCCTGCGTCTGCGGATGCGACACCGGTCGCCACACTGGCCACCGCCGCGCTCGATGCGATCGACGTGACCGCGGTGTTGATTGCCGTCGCCGTCCTCGCCGCGGTCGCACTACTACGGAAGCTGCCGTACGGAATCGGAGTGGTGATCGCCTGCACCATCGGAGCTCTGGTGACCGGCGAGCTCGCTCGCGAATTCGCCGGATCGTCCATCTCGTCCACCGGGCTTCCCTACGGCCAGCTCGTCGCGACGGCAGGACTGCTCGGTGCCGCATCCATGGTCGCTTCCACAGCGTGGCGATCCGTGGTCCTCGGTCTGGGTACCGCGGCAACACTTGCGGTGGCAGCGGCGGCCCTGATCACCGCAGCTGCATCGATCGTCGGGATCGCGAGCGCACTTCTGGTCGTCTTCGTGTGGTGGCCTGCCTGCTCGATCGTCATGCTCTACTCCCCCGATGCCGCTGCCCGCGAAGCGCGCAACCCGTTGGATACCGCAGCGCTGGCCGTCCAACGCAAGGTGGGACGCTTCCGTTGACATCGAGAACTGATGCCGGAAGCGTCCCACCTGGTCGGAGCGGAGGTCGTGGCTAGAGAGCCTTGAGCTCCTCGGTCACCTCGGAGACCGACTTCTTCGCGTCACCGAACAACATCGACGTGCCCTCGGCGAAGAACAGAGGGTTCTCGATGCCCGCGAATCCCGACGACATCGATCGCTTGAGAACGATGACCGACTTCGACTGATCGACGTTCAGAATCGGCATCCCGTGAATCGGGCTCGACGGGTCGTTGCGCGCCGCGGGGTTGGTCACGTCGTTCGCGCCGATGACCAACGTGACGTCGGTACGGGAGAACTCGTCGTTGATGTCGTCCATTTCCTTCATCGCGTCGTACGCGACGTCGGCCTCGGCGAGCAACACGTTCATATGCCCCGGCATACGACCGGCGACGGGGTGAATGGCGTACTTGACCTCGACGCCCTTCGACTCGAGCAGCTTGGCCATGTCTTTGACCGCGTGCTGCGCCTGCGCAACCGCCAGCCCGTATCCGGGCACGACGATGACCTGGTTGGCGTAGGCCATCTGGATCGCCGCGTCGGCTGCGGACGTTGCTTTGACCGTTCCGCCGCTTGCACCGGCCGGACCGGCAGCAGCATCGCCGCCGCCGAATCCACCGGCGACGATCGCCGGGATGGAACGGTTCATCGCCTTGGCCATGAGGTTGGTCAGAATCGTGCCGGACGCACCGACGATCATGCCCGCGACGATCATTGCCGTGTTGTTCAGCGCCAGACCGGCGGCCGCTGCCGACAAGCCCGTCAGAGCGTTGAGCAGCGAGATGACCACCGGCATGTCCGCGCCGCCGATCGGCAGCACCACTGTGAGCCCGAGAATGCCCGCGAGTACCAGAACCGCGACGATCCACCACTGGGATACTCCGCCACCCGGAGTGGCGTTGATGCCGATGACCACCGCAGCGGCGACGGCGCCGATGAGCAGCAGGGCATTGAGCGGCTGCTGCAACTTGCCGATGGTGATGGGCGAGCCCGGCAGAGTTTCCTGCAGCTTGAGGAAGGCGATGAGCGATCCCCAGAACGAGATCGAACCGATGATCGCCGCGAACAGCGAGCCGATGACGATGTGCACCGTCGGCGATTCACCGTGGTTGAAGCTCGAGAACCCTGACGTGTCGAGGAACTCGGCCCACGCGATCAATGCGACCGTGCCACCGCCGACTCCGTTGAACAGCGCCACGAGCTGCGGCATCGCGGTCATCTTCACCCGGCGTGCAGGCGGGATTCCGAGCGCGACGCCGACGACGAGTCCGACGATGATCAGGATCCAGTTCTCGGTGTCGCGGATCGAGATCAACGTTGCCACGACGGCGATGAACATGCCGACCGCAGCGATCTGGTTGCCGCGCACAGCGGTCTTAGGACCGGTCAGCCCCATCAGCCCGTAGATGAACATGCCGAAGGCGACGATGTAGAGAATGTTGACGAGATTGTCCATCAGGAGTCAGCCCCCTTCTCGATCTTGGCGGGGACGGGCTTGGACTTGAACATCGACAACATGCGATCGGTGACGACGAACCCACCGATGACGTTGACGGTTCCGAAGACCAACGCGACGAACAAGATGACCTGCAAGCCGATCGAGGGGTCCTCGACCTTGCCGAGCACGACGAGGGCGCCGAGCACGACGATGCCGTGGATGGCGTTGGTTCCCGACATCAGTGGGGTGTGCAAGGTGTTGGGCACCTTGGAGATCACTGCGAAGCCGACGAACCCGGAGAGCACCAGGATCGCGATGTTCGCGAGCAGCGGGGTGTACATCAGTTCTCCTTCTCACGTGTCACGCAGGCACCGGCAAGGACCTCGTCCGAGAAATCGGGGGCGAGTTTGCCGTCGACCAACATGAGTTCGAGCAATGCCGAGATGTTCTTCGAGTACAGCTCGCTGGCGTGCTCGGGCATCGAGGCCGGGAGGTTCAACGGGGAGCAGATGGTGACGTCGTGCTTGACGACCGTCTGGCCGGGCTCCGTGAGTTCACAGTTTCCGCCCGTCTCGCCTGCCAGGTCGACGACGACGCTGCCGGGCTTCATTCCCTCGACGGCCGCGGCCGTGACCAGCCTCGGCGCAGGGCGGCCGGGCACCAGTGCGGTGGTGATGACCACGTCGAAGCCTTTGATGGCTTCTTCGAGCGCCTTCTGCTGTTGGACACGTTCGTCTTCGGTCAGCTCACGTGCGTATCCACCCTCACCGGCTGCATCGATTCCCAGATCGAGCCACTGTGCGCCGACGGATCGAACCTGATCTGCCACCTCCGGCCGCACGTCGTACCCGGTGGGTCGGCCGCCGAGACGTTTGGCGGTAGCCAACGCTTGCAGACCCGCCACCCCGACTCCGAGTACCAGCACGGTCGCGGGCTTGACGGTGCCTGCGGCAGTGGTCAACATCGGGAAGAATCTGGTCGATTCCGAGGCAGCCAACAGCACGGACTTGTAGCCGGCAACGTTGGCCTGCGAGGACAGCGCGTCCATCACCTGGGCGCGCGAGATACGGGGAATCGCTTCCACGGCGAAGGCCTGGACTCCTGCCGCCTTCAATGCGCCGATGCTGTTCTCCGCGTTGCGCGGTGCGAGAAATCCGATGAGCGTCGAACCCGACGTCAGCTTGGCGATCTCGGACTCGGACGGCGGCGCGACCTTGACCACGACATCCGCCGACCATGGATCACCGATCGTCGCTCCAGCGGCAACGTACAGCTCGTCCGGAATCAGAGCGCCGAGTCCGGCACCCGATTCCACGACGATCTCGACGCCCTTGCCCGTCAGGGAGGCAACGATCTTGGGCACCAGAGCAACACGACGCTCGCCCTCCCCCGATTCCCGAACCACACCGACGACCGTCGTGGATCCCGAACCCTTCTCAGTGCTCTGCGATGTATCCAAATCTCCGTCTTCCTGCGTTGAATGGTGTCCACATGTCGGCCAACGGCCCCGAACTTGCGACGAGTGGACGAACCCATGCGACAAGGCACAAGGTCCCTGATAGTAGCCAGAGGAAACAGACCGCGGGTAACTCGGAATACTGTCCGATTCGTTCTGAATCGAGTCCGTTCGGCATTCCCCGACTACGGGACGCGCATTTGTGGTGCACGTCACACAGGCCTATCGCTGATGATCGGACCCTACAGTGACACCCGTGGAATCTTGCATCTTCTGTGCGATCGTCGCCGGCGACGCCCCCGCCCATCGAGTGTTCGAGAACGACCACACCGTCGCCTTTCTCGACATTCGGCCGATCAGTCGCGGACACCTTCTCGTCGTTCCGCGCGAGCACGCCACCGACCTGAACTCGAGCCATCCGGACGCGGCTGCCGAGGTGTTTCGCGTCGGGCACGCCCTGTCGCGCGCGGTGCGGCACTCGGACCTGCGCGCCGACGGAGCCAACCTCGTCATCAACGACGGCAAGGCTGCATTTCAGACGGTTTTTCACCTCCATCTCCACGTGGTGCCGCGGTGGCACCGTGATCGGCTGCGGTTCGCGGCCGGATTCGTGACGCGTCGCCTGCGCGAGCCCGATCGTGTCGCGGACGCCGTCCGCGTCGGGCTGACTCGGCTGAACGGAGAACCGACGGCGTGAAACTGTTCCTGTCGTCGTACCGATTCGGCGGCCACTCCGACGCCTTCGTCCAACTCACCGGGCCGCCCTCCGATCTCGCCGTCATTGCGAACGCGTCGGACGCGTGGCCCGCCGCGGCACGCGATTCCTCGCTTCGCAGCGAGTTCGGCCCGCTGCGCGCTCTCGGGTATCGACCGGCAGAGGTGGATCTACGCGAATACGCGGGTCGGCCGGCGGCGTTCGAGCGTGCCCTCGAAGGATTCGGTGCGGTGTGGGTGCGCGGCGGCAACACGTTCGTCCTGCGCGCCCAGCTCGCCCGCTCGGGCGCAGACAAAATTCTGATCGAGCGTGTTCGAGGGAACTCCATCGCCTACGGCGGTTACAGCGCGGGTGCGTGTGTGGCGGCTCCGTCACTGATCGGAGTCGAGGACGCGGACGACCCCGGCGAGGTTCGACCCGCCACCGGCATCGACACGCTATGGGACGGGCTGAATCTGGTGGACTTCTCGATCGTCCCCCACCTGAATTCCGTTCTGGATAACAACGATTCGGGATGGGCTACTCTGCAACGCTTACGCCGCGATGGCGTTGACTGTCACGGTTTGACCGACGAACAGGCCATCGTTGTCGATGTTTCGGGGACTCGGATTCTGGGTGGTTGAACGCCGATCAACCCAGGCGGGCCAGTGGAGCCAGCCGATCGAGTGACGACCACGCCAGGGAGCATCGCCGTGCGGTCATCTCGTCCGCGTCGAGGACGAGCATGTCGAACAACTGGCGCGGTGCCGCTCGCCACGAGTCCGCAATGTGCGACACGGTGGCTTTCTCGAACAGCCCGGACTGTGTCAAGGCCTGAACCCACTCGTCGATCTCACCTCGATGGATCCGCTCGATGGTGTCGTATTCGACTCCGCCGCCGAGAAATTCGTACGAGAACATCGCCGCCACGTAGCTCCAGGAGTCACTTCCGGGATCGATCATGGTGCAGCCTCCTTGTCGACTCGCGTCACATGGGGCGCGAGGTTCGCTGCGCTGGACGCTAGCGTGGCGAACTACAAGATTGCGTGTCGACGACGCATCGATCTGGTAACGCCTGAGGCTGGTGTTACTGATGTGACTCGATACGCGCGAAGGCATCCCTCGTCCGCATCTCACCCGAGGTCGTGACAGACTCGAGTGGCGACGGTCACATTTTCGACGTGAGGAGAACCGGATGTCGGTGACGACGGAAGCAGATGCCCGCCTGACCGAACTCGAATCGCTGCTTCCTGCCGGTGCTGTGGTCACGGACCCGGATATCACCGAGGGATACCGACGCGATTGGGCCAAGGACCCCAATGCAGGTACCCCACTGGCAGTGGTCCGCGCACAGTCGACCGAGGACGTTCGGGCCGTCATGCGCTGGGCCACCGAACACAACGTGGCGGTTGTTCCTCGCGGTGCCGGTTCGGGCTTGTCGGGCGGTGCCACCGCTGTCGACGGCGGAATCGTTCTCACCACGGAGTTGATGCGCGAGATCACCGTCGATCCGGTGACCCGCATCGCCGTCGTACAACCCGGGCTGCTCAACGCCGAAGTCAAGAAGGCAGTCGCCGAGCACGGCCTGTGGTACCCGCCGGATCCGTCGTCGTTCGAGATGTGTTCCATCGGCGGCAATGCGGCCACCAACGCCGGCGGACTGTGCTGCGTGAAGTACGGCGTCACCACCGATTACGTTCTCGGACTCGAGGTCGTCCTCGCCGATGGGACTGCCGTCCGACTCGGCGGACCACGCCTGAAAGATGTTGCGGGACTGTCCCTTGCGAAGCTCTTCGTCGGATCCGAGGGCACCCTGGGCATCATCACCGAGATCACTCTTCGATTGATCCCGGCGCAACCTCCGGCCAGCACCGTGGTCGCATCGTTCGCGTCCGTGCACGATGCGACGACTGCCATTCTGGCCATCACCCGTACCTTGCGGCCGTCGATGCTCGAGTTCATGGACCGCGCGTCCATCTGTGCCGTCGAGGACGCCATGAAGATGGGACTCGACCGCGAGGCCGCGGCGATGCTCATCGCTCGGTCCGACTCCCCCGGTGCCGATCGGGGGCGCGAAACAGAGATCATGGCAGCCGCGTGCGCCGAGGCCGGTGCCTCGGACGTATTCACCACCGACGACCCCGACGAGGGTGAGGCCTTCGCTGCCGCACGGCGGTTCGCCATTCCCGCGGTCGAACGACTCGGCAGCCTGCTGCTCGAGGACGTCGGTGTTCCGCTGCCTGCCCTCCCGGCCCTCGTCGATGGAATCGCCGAGCTGTCCGCGAAGTACGACGTACTGGTCGCCGTCATCGCTCACGCCGGCGATGGCAACACTCACCCACTGATCGTGTTCGACCCCGAGGACGCCGATATGACCCGCCGAGCCAACGTCGCCTTCGGAGCGATCATGGATCTGGCAATTTCGTTGGGCGGCACCATCACCGGCGAACACGGCGTCGGTCGACTCAAGAAGGCGTGGCTACCCGATCAAGTCGGAGAAGACGTCATGGAACTCACCCGCCGCATCAAGACTGCCCTCGATCCGGCGGGCATCCTCAACCCGGGTGCTGTGCTCTGATCACCCGTCCACGGTGAACCCGTCTGCCACCGTCAGAACCTCGTCGAGGATTTCCAGTCCCTGACGAATCTCGTCCTCGGACGTCGTCAGCGGCGGCGCGATCTGTAGTCGGTTGCCTGCAACGAACGGCCACAGACCGCGTGACTTCGCCGCCGCGGTCAAGGTGCCCATTGCCGCCGCATCCTTGCCCGACGCGGCAAAGGGCACCAGCGGCTCTCGGGTCGTGCCATCTTTGACCAGTTCGACGGCCCAGAAGAATCCCTTGCCGCGCACCTCGCCCACGCTGGGATGAGACTCGGCCAGCTTGCACAGGCCCGCACCGAGTACGTCCTCGCCGACATGACGCACGTGCGGAAGGATTTTGTCTCGCTCGAACACTCCGATGGACGCCACGCCCGCGGCGCACCCGAGCACGTGGCCGGAGTAGGTCAACCCGCCCGGATAGGCTTTGTGGTCGAACTGCGAGGCGATCTTCTCCGAGATCACGACCCCGCCGAGGGGTACGTATCCGGAGTTGACGCCCTTGGCGAACGTGATCAGATCCGGTGTCACATCCCAGGCCTGACATGCGAACCATTCGCCGATCCGCCCGAACCCGACCATCACTTCGTCGGCGATGTCCACGATTCCGTACTTGTCGCACAACGCGCGAACCCCGGCGAGGTATCCGGGCGGCGGAATCAACACACCGTTGGTACCGATGACCGATTCGAGGATCAGTCCGGCGATGTTCTGCGCACCCTCGAGCACGATGACCTGTTCGAGATGCGCCAGCGCTGCGGCCGTCTCGTCCTCGGGAGTCGTTGTGCCCCAGGGTGACCGATACGGATAAGGTCCGAAAAACCGTACGACGTCCACATTGGTCGGTTCGGTGCCCCATCGCCGCGGCTCACCGGTGAGACCGATCGCAACTCCGGTTCCGCCGTGGTAGGAGCGATACGCGGCAAGCATCTTCGTACGCCCGGTGTGCTGCCGCGCCAGCCGCACCGCATGCTCGACGGCTTCTGCGCCTCCGGTCGTGAAGAACACCCGGTTCAGATCACCCGGGGCGCGTTCGGCTATCAACGCGGCGAGTTCACTGCGCTTGTTGTTGGCCACGGTCGGAGAAATAGTCGTCAGCACCTGGGCCTGTTCGACGATGGCGGCCACCACGTCGGGGTGTTGATGTCCGAGATTGACGTTGACCAATTGGGAAGAGAAGTCCAGGTATCGGTTGCCCTTGTCGTCCCAGAACCACGACCCCTCGGCACCCTCGACGGTGATCGGGTTCAGTTCGGCCTGCGCCGACCAGGAGTAGAACACGTGATCCATCTACTTGCCGCCTTCCTCCAGTGTGACCTCCATCGGAGCGTACGACTCTCCGGTGACGTCCACACCGTCGGCCTTCAACAAATCCAATGCCTTGCCGACGTACTCGTTGGTGTAGGCCTCGGCATCGGGATAAGCGGTGAGCACCGTCGAGCCCTCTGCGTTCTTCGTGGTTTTCGCGATGTCCACGGTTTGCTGCCAGGCGGCCTCGTCGATCATCCCGATGCCTTCGCCCGACGGCCAGATCAACTTGTTGACTTCGTTGACCTGCCAGAGCTGATGGCTCGCGCCGAGCGTAGACCCCGCAGCGACGGTGATGTCGCGGCACTTCTCGACGTTGTCTCGGCAGAAGATCCAGCCCTTCAGCGAGGCCGCCAGGAATTTGACGGTCTGATCCTGGTAGGCCTCGTCGGAGAGCTTGTCCGTGTTGGCCCAGATCGCGTCCTGCAACATGGCAACCCCGTCGTCGTTCCAGTTCAGCGAACTGAAGTCGTCCGCCGTGTACAGCGAGCCGGTCGCAGGGTTCACAGTCTCGAGCAGCTGTGCGTACTCGTTGTACGACATAGCCTGTGCAGCAGCGATATCGCCGGACAGCAGGCCGTTCATGTCGAACTGCTGCTGCACCAACGTGACGTCGGATGGACTCACCCCGGCTTGGGTCATACCGGCGAACAACTCGAATTCGTTGCCGTAGCCCCAGTTTCCGACGGTCTTGCCACGAAGGTCGGCGGGTGAGGCGATGTTCTGATCCTTGAACGAGACCTGCAACGTGCCGGATTTCTGGTAGATCTGAGCGACGTCGGTGATGCCCGCCCCGGCCTCGCGGGAGGCGAGCGCTTTCGGCACCCACGCGACGGCATAATCGGCCTGTCCCTGCGCCAGCACGGTCTGCGGAACGATATCCGTTCCGCCGTCCAATATTTCGACGTTCAGTCCCTGCTCGGCGTAGAAGCCCTGGTCGACGGCCGCCAGATAGCCCGCGAACTGGCCCTGCTTGAACCACTGCAATTGCAGCTTGATCGTGGTGTTCCCGTCGGCACCGGTATCGGTTTCGGTCGTGGTGGTGCTGCAGGCCGAGGCGACTACCGCCAGTGCCATGGCGACGGCCAGCAGGCGTCGGGGGGTTCGAGTGATCTTCACGTTCAACTCTCCTAGGTACGACGGCGGGACACGAGCTTCTCGAGCAAGAGAACGACCATAAAGAAGAGCAACCCGACTGCGATGGCACCCACGACGTAGGCCCATGCCCGGGGGTAAGCGGTGTTCGCAGCGGCGGAGGTGATCCGCGACCCCAAACCGTTCTGCAGTCCACCGAAGTACTCGCAGATGATGGCAGCAATGACAGCATTCGGAGCAGCAACCCGCAACCCGGTGAAGATGTGTGGCACCGCGGACGGGAGCCGAACGATGCGCGTGAACTGCCAGCCGCCGACCGCGTACGACGTCATCAGGTCCTGATGCACCGGTGATATCTGACGGAGTCCTTTTGCCGCACTGACGAATACCGGGAAGAACACGACGATGGTCACGACGAGGCGGCGTGGTAGATCGGTGGTCGAGGAGAACATCGAGTTGAACACCGGGGCGAGGGCGACGATGGGAACCGCTGCGGCACCCGCCGCCAGCGGAGTGAGAAGTTCGTCGACGATCCTGAGGCGAACGGCCGATATCGCTGCGAGAAGACCGAGGACCGATCCTGCGATCAATCCCACCAACGCATTGGTTCCGGTTGCCACACTTGCCGATCCGATGTTGCCGACGTTACGAGCGAACTGTTCGGCAATCGCACTCGGTGAGGGAAGGAGAAACGACGGTACCCCGGCGACGACGGTCAGCAACTGCCACAACCCGAGCAGGACAACACCGAACACCACCGGCGGCAGCCAGACTTTCATCGGAGATCCGCACCACGGATTATGCGCCCGTGCAGTGCATCCCGAACCGAGGTGATGGCGGCGAAGAAGTCCGCCGATTCACGAGGGTCCCCGTCGGATTCGAAGGTGTCGATCGTGAGCGTGCCCACGATCCTCCCCGGCCGGGGAGACATCACGACCACTCGATCGGACAGATACACCGCTTCGGGAATGGAGTGGGTCACGAACACCACTGCTGCTCTCGACTCCTCGGCTATGCGCAGCAAGTCGTTCTGCATCTTCTCGCGCGTCATCTCGTCGAGTGCGCCGAACGGCTCGTCCATCAGCAACAGTCCCGGCGTTCGGGCCAATGCACGAGCGATCGCCACGCGTTGCTGCATACCGCCGGACAGCTGGCTGGGGAAGCTCTCCGCAAAATCGGTGAGTCCCACGAGCTCGAGCAGTTCGCGTACCCGTTCCGCGCGTTCTCGTTTGGACACCTTGTGCAGCTCCAGCGGCAACGCAACGTTCGACTGCACTGTTCGCCAATCGAGCAGCCCTGCCTGTTGAAATGCGATGCCGTACTTCTGTTCGACGCGAGCTTGCCGCGCCGTCAGACCGAACACCGACACCGCGCCGGAAGTGGGTTGCTCGAGATCTGCGATGACGCGAAGCAGCGTCGACTTGCCGCAGCCGGAAGGGCCGATCAAGGATACGAATTCGCCGGGGGCGATCGACAGCGACACATTGTCCAGCGCTGTCACTCCTCCATCGAACGTCTTACCGACGCTCTCGACGGCAACGGCATGCACGGTCATGAATCCGCCCTTCGCGCAGGAGTACGGCCTGCGTATCGACCAAGAGCGATATCGAGCAGGGCCACCAATCCGGAGACCACGAGTCCGAGCACCGCCGCACCCAGAACAGCTGCGTACAGGCGAGACGCGTCGCCCGTCGCCTGTTGCGAAAACACGATGATCTGCCTGCCGATCCCGCCGGTGGTTCCGGTCGAGATCTCGGCAACGACTGCACCGATCACAGCGGCAGCAGCAGCCAGCCGCAGAGACGGGATCAGGTGCGGCACCGCGGCTGGGAGCCGTAGCCGCAGAAGCGTGGTCCACCATCCGGCCGCGTAACTGTGCATCAGATCCAGGGACGCCCGGTCGGGTGCCCGTAGCCCGCGCAACATCCCCACCGCCACCGGGAAGAACGCGAGATACGACGCGATGACGGTGATGCTCATCCACGGCTGCCAGGCATACCCGCCGATGGCAATCTTCCCGCCCCAGCCGGCGACGAGCGGTGCCAGCGCAATCAGCGGCACCGTCTGCGAGACGATCACGTAGGGCAACACGGACCGCTCCACCCACACGAATCGTTGCATCGCGACGGCCAGCACCAGTCCGACCACCGCCCCCAGAACGAATCCGAGCACCGCAAGACCGAAAGTGAACAGTCCACTCGAGACGATCGCCGCGCCGACACTGCGTGCCCCGGCAACGTTCACCTCCGGCTCGGTCAGCGCCGCCAACACCGACCACACATGCGGCAGAGCGCCGTCGTCGGTGCGCGGCAACACCCGCACACCACCGAAACTCACGCCGTTTTCGGGAACCAGCACTTTCACCAGCTCCCACAACACCAGCAACAGCACGATCGCAGCCACCGCCATGACCGGGCGACGAAGTCCGCGCGCCGAGCGGGCGGGAGTAGGAGCTACCACTGCCGCCTGATCGAGAACACCGGTCACGACGTAGCCGTCACGGACTTGCGGATCTGTGGAATGATGCTCTCTCCGTACGCTTCCAGCGTCGCAGCCTTGGCGTCGTGCTGGAGGTAGACCGAGAACTGGTCGACGCCGAGTGCCTCGAGCTCCTTCAGCTTGGCGATGTGATCGGCCGGGGTGCCGAGCAGGCAGAACCTGTCGATCACCTCGTTCGGAACGAATTCTGCGTGCGAGTTTCCGGCTCGACCGTGCTCGTTGTAGTCGTACCCGGTACGTGCTGCGATGTAGTCGGTGAGCGCCTGTGGAACACCGCCGCCATCGCCGCCGTAGCGCGAGACGATATCGGCGACATGGTTACCGACCATCCCGCCGAACCACCGACATTGGTCGCGGGCATGTTCGAGGCCGGCCTCGGTACCGTCGGTGACGTAGGCGGGAGCTGCCACGCAGATCGAGATCGAATCAGGATCGCGGCCCGCCTGCTCTGCCGCGGCACGCACTCGGCCGATCGTCCAGGCAGCAATATCCGGATCGGCCAACTGCAGGATGAAGCCGTCCGCTACCTGCCCGGTGAGCTCGAGGGCTTTGGGTCCGTACGCCGCCACCCACACCTCCAGCCTCGAGTGCTCTGCCCACGGGAACTGCACTGTCGTCTCACCGACCCGGGCACTACGCCCGTTCGCAAGACTGCCGATCACCTCGATCGACTCTCGCAGCGCAGCAAGCGTTGTCGGCTTGCCGCCGAGAGCGCGGACTGCGGAATCGCCACGACCGATGCCGCACACCGTGCGATTGCCGAACATGTCGTTGAGCGTCGCGAATGTCGATGCCGTCACCGTCCAATCGCGCGTCGCCGGATTGGTAACCATCGGGCCCACGGTCACGCGCCTCGTCGCGGCCAGAATCTGGCTGTAGATGACGTACGGCTCCTGCCACAGCAAGTGCGAATCGAAAGTCCATACGTGCGAAAACCCATGTGTCTCGGCCTGCCTGGCCAGATCGATCACACGGGACGCCGGCGGATTGCACTGCAGCACTACCCCGATGTCCATGGCTCAGATCAGATTCTGCGACAGGTCGCGGCGGACGAAGCGGCCGTGTCCCGCAGTGCCGGAATAGGATCCGCCATCGACGACGATTCGCCCGCGAGAGATCACAGTGTCCACGTGGCCGTCGATCTCGAAACCCTCGTACGCGGAGTAGTCCATGTTCATGTGGTGGGTCTTCTCGACTCCGATGCTGGTATGCCCGTTCGGATCGTAGATCACGATGTCGGCATCGGCTCCGGGGCTGATGACGCCCTTCTTCGGGTACATGCCGAACATCCGGGCCGGGGTGGTGCAACAGACGTCCACCCACTTCTCCAGGGTGATCTTCCCGCTCTTCACACCCTGGAACATCAAATCGATCCGATGCTCCACCGACCCGATTCCGTTGGGAATCTTGGAAAAATCGCCGATGCCCATCTCCTTCTGGTCCTTCATACAGAACGGGCAGTGGTCGGTACTGACGGTTGCCACGTCGCCGGTGCGCAGGTAGCGCCACAGTTCGTCCTGATGCCCCTCGGCCCGCGACCGCAGAGGCGTCGAGCAGACCCACTTGGCCCCCTCGAAACCCGGCGCACCGAGCTGTTCTTCCAGCGACAGATAGAGGTACTGCGGACACGTCTCGGCAAACACGTTCTGCCCGTTGCCCCGAGCCTGCGCAATCTGCTCGAGTGCCTGCTTGGCCGATACGTGCACGACATACAGCGGCGCGCCGGTGACGTCGGCCAGCATGATGGCTCGGTGCGTCGCCTCTTCCTCGAGCTGCCACGGCCGCGACGTGCCGTGGAAGTACGGAGCGGTGTCTCCGCGGGCGATCGACTGCGCCACGAGGACGTCGATGGCAATGCCGTTCTCCGCGTGCATCATCAGCAATGCACCCGTTTCGGCCGCAGACTGCATGGCGCGCAATATCTTGCCGTCGTCGGAGTAGAACACACCCGGGTATGCCATGAAGAGCTTGAAGCTGGTGACACCCTCGGAGACCAACTCGCTCATCGCTTTCAGGGAATCGTCGGTGACGTCGCCGATGATCTGATGAAACCCGTAGTCGACGGCGCACTTCCCCGCCGCTTTCTCGTGCCACTGCGCCAGAGTGTCCTGTACGCGCTGGCCGGGAGTCTGAATCGCGAAGTCCACGATGGTCGTCGTACCACCCCAGGCCGCTGCGCGCGTTCCGGTTTCGAAGGTGTCGGATGCGAACGTGCCACCGAACGGCATCTCCATGTGGGTGTGTCCGTCGACGCCACCCGGAATCACGTACTTGCCGGTGGCGTCGATGACGACGTCTGCCGAGGTCTTCAGGTCCGCGGCCAGTGACACCGAGCCCGGTGCCAGCACTGCGACAATGGCCTCACCGTCGATGAGGACATCCAATTCGTGTGCGCCGGTAGTGGATACCACGGTTCCACCGTGCACGAAGGTGGTGGCCATCAGGGTTGCACCAGTGGGCCGTAGGCGTCGGGTCTGCGGTCACGATAGAAGGCCCATCGGTCGCGCACCACCTTGATCAAGTCCATGTCCAGGTCTCGAACGATGATCTCGGGTTCAGAATCCGACGCTACCTCGCCGACGAATTTGCCCTCGGGGTCCACGAAGTAACTTGTTCCGTAGAAATCGTCATCACCGTATTCGGATTCGATTCCGACCCGGTTGATCGCGCCCACGTAGTACTCGTTCGCGACGGCCGAAGCGGGTTGCTCGAGCTTCCACAGGTAGTTCGACAGGCCGCGCGAGGTAGCCGAGGGATTGAAGACGATCTCGGCACCGGCAAGGCCCAACGCCCGCCAACCTTCGGGAAAGTGCCTGTCGTAGCAGATGTACACACCGATTCGGCCGACCGCGGTGTCGAACACCGGCCACCCCAGGTTTCCGGGTCGGAAGTAGAACTTCTCCCAGAATCCGTTGACATGGGGAATATGGTGCTTTCGATACTTGCCGAGATAGGTGCCGTCGGCGTCGACCACGGCGGCGGTGTTGTAGAGAAGGCCGGGCTGCTCTTGCTCGTACACCGGCAGAATCATCACGATGCCGAGCTCTTTCGCCAATGCGGCGAAACGGTCGACGGTGGGCCCGGGTACCGATTCGGCGTATTCGTAGAATTTCGCATCCTGCAATTGGCAGAAGTACGGGCCGTAGAAAAGTTCTTGGAAACAGACGACTTTCGCGCCCTGCTCGGCGGCGGACCGAGCAAACCCCTCGTGTGCCGCGATCATCGATTCTTTGTCACCGGTCCATGCGCTCTGGACCAGTGCAGCTCGAACTGTGGACATCATTGGCACTCCATCTCTCGCTGGCTTGCACCCTCAAGATATTTTGCGCCGTGTTACGGGATCGTTCGTCCGGTTTCGTATGTATTAATCGTCCGGAGGTACTCAGGAGTTCGGCAGCAGCGCGCGCACAGCGTCGATGGTGTCGGCGGTGGCAAGGTCCTTGTCGGGTCGGTACCGCAGCACGCGTGCGAATCGCAGAGCAACGCCGCCTGGATAGCGCGGGCTGACCTGCACGCCGTCGAGCTCGATTTCGACGATCAACTCAGGACGTAGATAGACGGTGTGCTGATCTCGCTCGCGTTCGTGCTTCGGGAACTCCTCCGTCTGCCATTGCAACAGCACGTCGGTCAGCCCCTTGAACGTCTTACCGACCATGATCGGCTCCCCGCCGTCGGGGTCGCGAGCTCCGAGATGCAGGTTGGACAGGTAGCCCGTGCGGCGGCCGTATCCCCACTCGGCTCCGAGGACGACAAGGTCGAGGGTGTGCTCGGGTTTGACCTTCTGCCAGCTCTTTCCGCGTCGCCCGGCGGCGTAGGGCGCACCGAGATCTTTGAGCATGACGCCCTCGTGTCCGGCGTCGAGCGCAGCGTCGAAGTGAGCCGCTGCTTCGTCCGCATCGGGCCGAACGGCACTGGGAATTCGGTGCCCCGGTGCCACTCGTTCGAGTGCAGTCAGCCGCTGCTCGAGGGGCACATCGAGCAGATCCGTGCCATCCAGGTGCAGACAGTCGAAGAAGTAGGGCTGCAGCAGAAGCTCGTGAGCGCTCTCGGCGCCGAACCGGCTCATCGTTTCCTGGAACGGTCGCGGCCGCCCACCGTCGTCGAGTGCGAGGGTCTCTCCGTCGAGTACCACCGAGTCGCACGGCAGAGCGAGTACGAGTTCCACCAACTCGGGCACGCTCGCAGTGATGTCTCGCAAGGTCCGCGTATAGATGCTCACGTCGGTTCCGGAACGGTGCACCTGAATACGAGCGCCGTCCAGCTTGTATTCGACGGTGACGTCGCCGTCCAGTTGCTCCCACGCCGCGCGAAGAGATTCTGCGGGCGAGGCCAGCATCGGGCGGACCGGGCGTCCCACCTCGAGCCGGAACGCGTCGAGCGCCTCGACGCCACCGGTGATCGCGGCAACCGCGGTGGCAGACAAACGCCCCGAGAGCATGAATGCGCGGCGCACTGGGGCCTGTGGAAGGTTCGTGGCGGCAGCGACCGCGTCGACCATGATTCCCTCGAGCGCGCCCTGACGAAGTTCACCGGTGACGAGCCTGATCAGGAACTGACGCTCCTCCGCGGTGCAGCGCGAGAACAGGTCCGTCAACAGCGCTACTCGCCGCGCAGCCGATCCCGCACCCGACGTCGATGCGACCGCGGAGATCGCGTCGTCGACCTCGGTGACCGTCAATGTCGAGACCTCAGCGGAGGTGACGTCGAGATCGGCCAGAGTGCGCCACCCGACTCCTATTCGACCCTGCCGCAACTCCCCCGACAGCCACGACACAGCAGGTTCGATGTCACCGGTCTCCGCCTCGGCGAGCAGCGCGCTCAGCTGCTCGATCTTGACCTTGCGCGAGCGCGTCGCGGCCACGGCACGGGAGGCTTCGACGATCCTGAACATCAACACTCATCGAACATAGCGGCAGCTACCGTCAGGTTGCTGACATCCGATTGTTACCGGTGAGACTCCTGCGGCTGGTGTTCTTGCTGTTACGTTCGATTCATGTCAGCAACGTCCGTGCGACAGAACGCATGAGCGACTTGTCAGCTGAAACCGAGAACACGGTCGCCCCAGGCAGCGCGCATGTCGCCGTCGGGGTCCTCGACAAGGGCGTCGGACGTGTCGATCACCAACGTCCAACGCGTTTTTTCGGTGTACGGAGCCCAATGCTTGGACGCGTCGAGCGCAGCGGGTACGCCGTACCGCGCGAAAGCGAGCCACCGTCTCTGCATTCGCGCCGCCACCGCCATCGCCGGTTTACGGCCACCGAGCCAGAACGTGGGGTCTCGGTTCAGCGTCCCGAAATTGCCGAAGACGTACGGCAGTTCGGTTGCATGTCCGGCTCCCACGCGAGCCGCCTTGAGCATCGGCGTCGCGTGATCGAATCGGTACATCCATGTGGGCGAGTGCCTGCTGTGCGCGTCGGCGATCCACATGCTCGGCATGACGAATCCCGCATCACGCGACATAGCTTGTGCGCCGGCCGGTTTGTCCCTGTCCGGGTACGCCGCCATGATTTCGGCGACGCGATAAGCGGGCAGATCGGCGTGATCGTGCGCAATGGCCCGGAACATCTCCGAGACAGTGTCGGAGGTGATCGGCATCAGCGGGGACTTCATGAATCGGAAGATCGACGGCTCGTCGTGATTGGTGCCGATGATCAGTGGGATCTTGTGCGAGAGACCCTTCTGGAACGCCGCCACCGGGTAGCGCGGAACGATGTCTCCATCCACGACCGGCGAAAGACCCAGCGTTCCAGGAACTCTCGTGGGAATTTCGTAGCAGAGCGTGTCTCCCGCAGTGACCAGCCTGCTGAAATGCATGTCGAACAACTCGCCGATGTCCCCCGGATCGACACCTACCAATTCCAGGAACCTCGACGCCACTGCGGCACCTCGATCGGGTCCGTACACCGACGTCGCGGGAGCACTCTGCACGATCGCTTGCTGGAACAGGCCCTCGGCCTTCGGCGACGTCATCAACGTGGTGACCGATGCGCCCCCGGAGGATTCACCGAACAGGGTGACTCGATCGGGATCGCCACCGAACGCGGCGATGCATTCGCGTACCCATTCGAGTGCTGCGATCTGGTCTCGCAGTCCGAGATTGGTCTCGAACGTGTGCTCGTCGGTGGAGAACGACGACAGGTCGAGGAACCCGAAGGCACCGAGGCGGAAGTTGACAGTCACCACCACCACGTCGCCGTTCTCACTCAGGTTCCGCCCGTCGTACACCCGCTGAGCGGACGATCCGAGCGAGTACGCACCGCCGTGGATCCACACGAGTACCGGACGTTGCTCTCCATCGGGCCGCGGGGCCCACACGTTGAGCGTGAGGCAGTCCTCGGAGATCGACAGCGACGGATCGATCGGCACCGGACTGTCGCGGCCCTGTGGTGCCATCGCGCCGAACTCGAGACCGTCCAGCACTCCGGACCACGGCTGCAACGGCCGCGGCGATCCGAACCTGAGCTTCCCCACCGGCGGTGTCGCGTAGGGAATACCCCTCCACGCCACGATCGGCGATGCGTCGGCGGCAACCGGATAGCCGAGGACGTCTCCATAAGGCGTGCTCACGCACACGGTGGAGCCGGACGCGTTGCCCATCGAGCCTCCTGTTCGGTCGCTGCCCAACGTACCAACATCACCCCTGGGCTCGGCGACGCCACGTTCGGTGTCGACGCCCCCGAGCGAAGGAATCGACGTTGAAAAGAATCGCATGTGCCGCAGCGGCAGTCGTGGCGGTCGGCCTACTGGCCGCCTGTGGTTCCGGTGGAGGCGACGCACCGATGGCGACGATCGTCACCGACCGTCCCACCCCGATCACCGCGCTTCCGGCCACGCCCCGCAGTACGCCGTCATCCTCACCTGTGTCCACGACTCCGCCGACGTCCACCACGGCAACGCCGACGAGTTCGGCAGCGGCTCAGGCCAATTCGAACGACTACGCAGGCAAAGCACCTGGCTGGTACTACTTTTCGAGCCCCAGCGGAAAGTTCGAGTGCGGTATCGCCGTGCTGAACACCTCGATCGCCGGTTGTCACGGTTCGCTCCCCGATTCGGCACCGAAGGTTCCCGGAAGCGGCGCTTCGGAGGCGGCCGTCAAACCCAATGCCGTGCAGTTGATCGCTGGATCACCGGCGAAGTTCGAGAGCCTCGGCGATCCCAAGTTCCATCGTTTCGACGGCCCCGCGGCGGCACTGCCGTACGGCGAGGTGCTCACCGTCCCCGGCAGCGGATCCACCAACGGCCTACAGTGCAGCGTCGACGAGCAGTCCGGGGTCACCTGCACCGATCAGGTCGGCCATGGCTTCACCGTCTCGGCCGAGGATTTCGACCTTCGCTGACGGTGTCGTTCGTGCGGCGAATTACCAGGCGTAATGTCCGGGGACGGTACGACAATCCCTGCCGTACGGTCTCCCCAGCGGCCGACGCCCGTGCGCGCGGCCAGAAGGTGCGTCACTCATGAATCAGACCTCGGACCACCACACAGCAAAGGTCATCGGCGTCAGCGTCGCCGCAGCTGTGGGCGGCTTCCTGTTCGGCTTCGACAGCTCGGTCATCAACGGAGCCGTCGACTCGATCGAAGATCACTTCTCCCTCGGCTCGTTCACCACCGGCTTCGTGGTGGCGATCGCCCTGATCGGATGCGCGGTGGGTGCCTGGTTCGCCGGCAGCCTCGCAGACCGTTGGGGACGCAAGAGAGTGATGCTGCTGGGTTCGGCCTTGTTCACCATCTCCTCGGTCGGTTCGGCATTCGCCTTCAGCGTTCCCGATCTCATGCTCTGGCGAGTACTCGGCGGACTCGGCATCGGCATCGCGTCGGTGATCGCGCCGGCTTACATCGCCGAGATCGCCCCGGCCAAGTGGCGCGGCTCCCTGGCCTCGCTCCAGCAATTGGCCATCACCATCGGCATTTTCGCCGCCCTTCTGTCCGACGCCCTCCTCGCCGGTGCTGCCGATGGTGCCTCGAACGACCTGTGGTTCGGCGTCGAAGCATGGCGCTGGATGTTCCTGGTCGGCGTCGTGCCGGCCCTTGTGTACGGGCTGTTGGCAACTCTGATTCCGGAATCCCCGCGCTACCTGGTGGGTCAGCACCTCGATGAGGAAGCCGCCCGAGTCCTCGCCGAGATCACCGGTGAACTGCATCCCGACGAGCGCGTACACGAGATCAGGCTGACGCTGCGCAAGGAATCGCGTTCCTCGTTCGCCGACATCCGCGGGCCGAAGTTCGGCCTGCAACCGATTGTCTGGGTAGGCATCACGATGGCCGTGCTGCAGCAGCTGGTCGGTATCAACGCGATCTTCTACTACTCGACGACGCTGTGGCGCTCGGTCGGCTTCAGTGAGGACCAGTCGTTCACGACGTCGGTCATCACCGCGGTGATCAACGTGGTCATGACGTTCGTGGCGATCCTGTTCGTCGACCGCATCGGCAGGCGCAAGCTGCTGTTGGCGGGTTCGATCGGCATGTTCGTCGGGCTCGTCATGGCGTCCGTGGCCTTCTCGCAGTCGATCGGCAGCGGTGACGACATCACGCTGCCCGCTCCGTGGGGTGCCATCGCATTGATCGGTGCCAACCTGTTCGTCATCTTCTTCGCGTCGACCTGGGGTCCGATCATGTGGGTGATGCTCGGTGAGATGTTCCCCAACCGCATGCGAGCCATGGCGCTCGGAATCGGCACCGCAGCCAACTGGGTCGCCAATTTCGCTGTGACGCTTGCATTCCCGCCATTGACGTCATCGGTGGGACTGTGGGTCATCTACGCCGGCTTCGCATTGTTCGCCGCCTTGTCGTTCTTCTTCGTCAAGGCCAAGATCACGGAGACCAAGGGGATGGAGCTAGAAGACATGCTGGGGTGAGCTGAGGACCGCAGGTACAGGGGCGGCGGCATCGACACCTGGTGACCGGTGTTACTGTCGCTTTCGTTCTGACACGGGGTGTGTCCGCCGATGCGGATGCTGAGATCAAACCCGCTGAACCTGATGCAGGTAATACTGACGAAGGGATGTCAAGGCGATGACGCCTGTTGTATCTGCGGACCCGGTCCGCTTCACCGACCTCTTGTGGGATGCCTCCGAGAATGTTCGACGCGCAATCGACGACCTGGAGTTTCTCCGACTACTCGGGGCGGGGACGCTTCCGCTCGACGCGTTCCGGCGGTATCTCGAGCAGGATTCGCTCTACCTGAGTGGGTACGTGAAGTCGCTGTCCTTGTTGGCGGCACGTGCGCCGACCCCGATCGCCGGAGCATTCTGGGCGAGCGCCGCCGCGAGCGCCATGGACGAGGCGTCGTCGCACAAGGCCATGCTGACCGGGGGTTCTCTCCCCTCGTCGACGGCTACGCCGGAGCCTTCACCTGCTTGCCTGGGCTACATGTCCTATCTGACCGCGACGGCGGCAACCGAGCCGTATCCCGTGGCGGCCGCGGCGGTGCTGCCGTGTTTCTGGATCTACGCCGATGTCGGCCGCTCACTCGCCGAAGCAGCGAAGACGGTTCTCGATCACGATCCCGATCACCCCTATGCGCGATGGGTGGCTGCCTACGACGCACCCGAATTTCATGCCATCGTCGACGCTGCAAAGACTTTCGTGGACGACGCCGCTGCGGCCGCGACGCTCGATCAGCGCGAGCAGATGATCGACGCCTTCGTCGTCGCGTCGAGATACGAACTGATGTTCTGGGACAGCGCTTTACATCCCACTCCGTGGCCCCTGGCCGAGAGTGCGGTGTACGCATGAGAATCACTCGAATCTTCGCCACGCTTGCAGCGGCGGTCGTGGCGACCACCGGACTGGCAGGATGCTCGGAATCGACCGATCCCGACACCATTCGGTTCGCCCTCGACTGGACCCCGAACACCAATCACACCGGCCTCTACGTTGCTCTGCAAGAAGGTTACTTCGCCGACGCCGGCTTGAACGTAGAAGTTCTGCCCTACAACAACACTGCAGCGGACACCCTCGTCGATGCCGGAAACGCCGAGTTCGGCATCAGCACACAGAGTTCGGGGGTGTTCGCCACCTCCGCGGGCGCACAGACCGTATCCGTTCTCGCACCGCTTCAGCATTGGGCGACCGGCATCGGAGTTCGCGCGGATCGAGACGACATCCCGAGCCCGAAGGCACTCGACGGCAAGGTCTATGCCGGCTTCGGCGAATCCGGCGAGCAGGCCGGACTCCAGCAGGTCATCAAGAACGACGGTGGCACAGGCGAATACGAGACCGTCGTCCTGGGAACGTCGGCCTACGAGGCGGTGTATTCGGGTACCGCCGACTTCACCGTCTCCTACTTCGCATGGGAGGGCATCGAAGCCGAACACAGCGGAACCCCGATGAAGTACTTCGATTACACCGACTACGGATTTCCCGACGCATATGCCCTCACCATCAGTGGCAACGAACCCTGGCTCGCTGCCCACCCGGACGAGGCGAAGAAGTTCGTCCAGGCCCTGCAACGCGGGTACCAACTCGCTGCCGACGATCCCGACAGAGCTGCCCAGGATCTGATCGACGCCAACCCCGGAACCTTCACCGACGAGTCGCTCGTTTTCGAGAGCCAGGAAATGCTCGCGGCGAAGTACATGAAGGATGGCTCCGGCGAGGTCGGAAGACAGAGCCTCGACAAATGGACGGCGTACTCGAAGTTCCTGTACGAGAGCGGCGTACTGGCCGATCAGAACGGTGCCCCTCTGACGACCGAGCCGGACTGGTCGACCTACTTCACCAATGACTATCTCGGCGATCGATAAGCCGGCCACCGCAGAGCGAGACACGTTCTCGTTCAGCGGAATCCGAGCCTCGGTCCGCTGGGCATGGCCCGCGGTCACCGTCGTCGCCGCGCTGATAGCCGTCTGGCAGGTCTACGTCCAGATCAGCGGAATCCGCCCACAGGTGCTGCCATCGCCCGGTCGCGTAGTCGTACAAGGTTGGGCGCAACGTGATGCGATCGCCGAGAACGCGGCTGCGACTCTGCAGGTGACAATCGTCGGTTTCGCGGTCTCTTCGGTCCTCGCCTGGCTCCTGGCCGTTGCGGTGGATTTCTCGCCGTGGCTCCGGCGCGCGTTCGTGCCGCTCTTCGTCGTGTCGCAGACACTGCCGATCATTGCGATCGCACCGTTGCTGATCATCTGGTTCGGCTTCGGTCTGCTGCCCAAGGTTTTGGTGATCGCTCTGGCCACGTTCTTCCCGATGGCGATCGGGCTCATCGAGGGCTTCGCAGCAGCCGATCGCGATGCGCGATCTCTTCTCGCCAGCATGGGAGCCTCACGCTGGCAACAGTTTCGATACGTACGGCTACCGTCCGCTCTCCCTCGGTTCTTCACCTCACTGCGCATCGGGATCACCTACGCCGTCGTCGGGGCGATCTTCGCCGAATACGCCGGAGCCAGTGCAGGGCTCGGCATCTACATGAGCCAACAGAAGAACTCGTTCCGAACCGATCTGGTCCTTGCCGCAGTCGCGGTCACGGCCATGATCAGTGTGATCCTCTTCGTCTCTACATTCGTGATGGAGCGATTGGTTGTCCCGTGGGCACGCCAAGGTTCGGCGGGACCACATGTCTGACCCCACCACTTCGGACAACTGCATCGACGTTCGCGAACTGACCAAATCGTTCGGCGACAAGCTTGTGCTCGACGGCGTTTCGTTCGGTGTCCAGCCCGGTGAGTTCGTCTCGATCATCGGACCGAGTGGATCCGGCAAGAGCACGGTGTTCAACATGCTGGCCGCGCTCGACCGACCCGATTCCGGCACTGTCGACGTACCTCCGTGTGCCTACATGCCGCAGAAGGATCTTCTGTTTCCCTGGCGGTCCGTGCTGGACAACACGACTCTCGGACTCGAAGTGCAGGGGGTCGCAAAGAAAGAAGCGCGGGCGCGGGCGCGGGAACTGTTCCCGGTGTTCGGCCTCGACGGATACGAGTCGGCCAGGCCGTCCGAGCTCTCCGGCGGCATGCGCCAGCGAGCGGCGCTACTGCGCACAGTGGTGCAGGGTCGGTCGGTGCTGCTGCTCGACGAGCCGTTCGGAGCGCTGGACTCGTTGACCCGCAGCGACATGCAGGCCTGGTTGCAACAGGTCTGGTCGGAGTTTCGATGGACGGTGCTGATGATCACGCACGACATCCGCGAGGCGGTCTACCTCTCCGATCGTGTCGTCGTCCTCTCCCCCAGGCCGGCCCATGTTCGACGTCAGGTCGAGGTGCCCCTGCCCCGCCCACGCGGACTCGACATCGTGACGACACCTCAGTTCGCTGCGGTCGAGAAACAGCTGATGGATGTTCTGCTGAGCGCGCCGTGACCTGCCCGGCGGGTGTTCAGTCGACGCAGGGCTCAGTCGACGCAAGGAATGCCGCCGTCGCTGTGGACGCCTTGGTCGGGTGCCACGGGTAGATCCGGATCCGGTGCAGGGACCTCGACCGGCGGCGCACTGGTCGGCGTGGGTACCGCTGTGATCGACGGTGCGGGCAGCGGTGCATTGCCGATCAACTGCGCGGTCTCGGCCCTGATGGCGTCGACGTCGACGAGATTGACGTCCTGACCGTCGATCGTGTCGTAGCCCATGATCGGCAGCGTGTAGAAGTCGATGTCGCCTTGCATGACTGCACCGGCCTGCCCGGCGAGCGTCATCGGATCCAACGACGCATCGATGACGATGTCGTTCTTGGTTCCCGCCACCAGCGCTCGTAGTTCACCGATGTTCGCGAGAACACCGGAGGAGCTGAGCTTGGCCATCACCCCGGCAACAAAAGCCTGCTGCCGTTTGGTTCGATCGAGATCACCGTTGTCGAGGCCGTGACGTTGCCGTACGAAGGACAGCGCCTGCGAGGCGCTCAGCTCTTGAGCGCCGGCTGGAAAGTTCGCCCCCGAATAACTGTCGTCGACTGGATTGTTCAAGCACACCTGGATGGGGCCGACGGCCGTCGCCACGTCGTAGAAGCCCAGGAGGTTCACTTCGGCAAAATGGTCGATCGGCACGTCGAGCAGGTCACGAACCGCAGTCAACGTCGATCGCCGGCCCGCCTCTCTCGCTCGCCGTTCACGCTCGGCCGGATCGGTGACGCCCTCGTCGAGCAACTCCGTATCGGCGTCGGCCTTGGCAAGGCCGTACGCCTCCTTGATCTTTCGCTTGCCGTACCCGGGTACGTCGACGTAGTCGTCACGAGGTATAGACAACGCGGTCGCACGTCCACCATCGGCCGGAAGATGAACCAGCAACAGCGTATTGGTGTTGTAGCCGCCGACATCGCTGTCTCCCGCGTGCAGTTCATCGGTGACGAACTCGGCGGGCAGGTCGTTTCCGTCCATGTCCTTGCGACTGTCGAGGCCGATCAGCAGGATGTTGGTGTCCTGGCCATTGCCGCTCGGATCGTTGTTCGCGATACCGTCGAGAGCGTCGGAGGTGGTCAGTCCGGTGGTCGCCTCTCGGTAGATCGCGAATCCGATGCCGCTCACCGCAACCGAGGCAACCGCAGCAGTGGCAACGACGACCCGTCCGATCCGAAGCGCGAGGCCACGATGACGCGACGCTGTGTGGATACGATGCCGACCCGATCCGCGGTTGCCGCGGGTGGTGTCGTTGCCTGGGCCGTTCGGTAGCACCTCGCCAGGCTACTCGGGTCTCACCTGCGCAATGCCCCGCCCAATTGCAGAGCAAGTTCATCGATGGCGGCATACGCGGCCTCGAGATTGGCTTGCGCCTGCGGAATCCGGGGTGCCAGCGCCGGCACCCGTGCGGCAAGCGTCAGATCGATCGGGACGAAGTGGACGTCCATCCCGAGCGCGACCCCGAGGACCTGCCGCAACTGGGCCGTAGTGTGGTCGGCCGACGCACCGTCGGTACCGGGGGTGTAGTCGTTGCCGCGGCTGGTCACCACAACTGCAGGTTTGCCGACGAGGGGTGCCGTATCGCCGTCGAACGGGACGGTGATTCCGGGAACGTGCACGTAGTCGATCCACGCCTTCAACGTCGACGGGATCGACCAGTTGTACATCGGTGCGCCGACGAGCACAACGTCCGCCGAGATCAGTTCTTCGATCAGTTCGATCTGCAGCGCCTCGGCGGATGCCTCCACATTTTCGTCGGCAGTGCGCAAGTGGGGTGCCCAGTGCAGCGCAGAAGTGGGGAGGTGCGGCAGCGGATTCAAGTGCAGGTCTCGATGGATCACGGAGTGGTCGGTGCCGATCGAATGCCAGCCGTCCGAGAAGCGGGACGTCACCTGACGGCTGATCGAACGAACCATGTCGGCGGACGAATCGAGATGCAACAACTGCGGCACTGAGACACTCCTTGCGAGTCGGGTGCCTCGACCCTATGCGTACTGTCCACTTCTATCCTGGTCGAATGGACTTCCGATTCGTCATGCCCGCTCTCGCCTCGCGCTCGGCCACACAACTCGCGGCAGTCGTACACAAGCGGACCGGCACGGACGTCGATGTCAGAATCGGAGATTCGGCGGTGCCACTCGACGACGCGGCACGCGGTGCTGTGCTCGAACTCCTCACCCAGCTGGCCACCGGCCGAGCAGTGGCAATCGGAACGGTGGACGAGCTACTCACGACCTCGCAGGCTGCGGCGGTACTCGGGGTCTCCGACACCTATGTCAGACGGTTGGCCGATGCGGGCGATCTACCTATCGAGATGCGTGGAACCCATCGACGATTCAGGCTCGAAGATCTACTGCGGCAGCGCGATCGGTTCCGGTGACATCGCCGTGAATCGTTACCCGGCCTCACGCTCGATGTGCTCGGACTGGACGGTCATCAGATCACGAAACGCCTGCCCGGCGGCCATCCACAGTTGTTCGGAGTCGATGTAGTCGACTCCGCGGATCTCGACGTCACCCAGGTACGCACCGACGTCCACCGACAACATTCCGATGACGGAAGACACATCGGCGTCGAGGTACGCGGATTGAATATTCTGCAGATCGCGAAACTGGGCCGAGAAGAACTCGGCCGGGATTCTCCGATCGACGAATTGCGCGATGAGGAACACGAAACGAGACGCGTGGGCTGAGCCTGACCGGTAGGAATGCTCCATGGTGAAACCTCTCCCCACGGTCGACAGCACCCCTCGCACTGTCGACCGTTGAGCTCGCTGATACTCGAACTTCGATGTACGAACGAACTCTCGAACATCGATTCGACCCAGTGGCTAAAACAGGGAGCTCGTCCTACCAGCGCTACGTTAATCCGACCCTTGGCCCGTTTATGGCTGATAGAACAATTTGGTGAGGAATCACAACAAAGCCTGTCCGGCCTGCCGTTCTTTACTGAAACGATCCCAGCGGAGCGCGATCGGGAGTGTCCAGTTGCCAGAACTGCCAACCGTCGCGCTCTTCGACATCCCCGCTGATATGGGTGGCGACGGCACTCGCGGCGACCGACGGGTTGTCGAACCGTCGACCCTCCATCGGTCCGGCAGTGATCTCCAGTCGTTGAGTCTCGGGGTCGTAGCGGCCGCTCAGCCGGTAGCCCTCGCAATCGGCAACGACTCGCACACGGTTGTCGACAACTTCTTCCTCCACGGCAGCCTTGGCCGACTTGCGGGGCACCTTCACCCGTGGGGTACGAACCCATGTCTGCTCGGGACCGACATCGAGCGTGGTGTCCAACGTGGAGCTCAGCCCCAACAAGTCCCACCGCTCACTGCCATGCGCCACCCGGTCCACCGCGATTGCGTGATGCCCAGTTCTGGTGCGGAGAGGCGAATCCTGAACCCACAGATCGACTTCTCCGCGAATATCGGTAGCCATCTCTTCCGAGGACACCATGTAGAAGCGCGGCTCTTCGTTCGCAAGGTCGACGAACACCCAATACGACGATCCGGTGTCGTCGCTCTCGAGTGACTCGTCTTGCCTTCGAGCCTTCCAGTCCCCGGTCACCTTCGATCGCACTCGAACGATGCACGAGGACTTCCCGTCCATCGACCAGACCTGCACGGGGTTACGGCGAGACGTAGTCAGCCGCTCCGCGCGTCCGCCGCGCTGCGCGACGGTTCGAATGAATGCCTTGATTCCCCGGTCGGATGTGTCTTCCACGGATTGCCACCTTCAGCCTCGAGAGCGCCCCGTACTTATGAAGAGCGGTGTTGCGACGGGTGGCGCTTGCACGACTCGGTTTACCTCACCCTACTGCTTCGACCCACGCTCGAGTAACCGCCGAAGACCCCGTCGGACGGGTGCCGGTTACCGTGAGCAGAGCGAACTCGGCCAGGAGGTACCACCATGCAGGTGAAGATCACCCATGACAGTGCGGACAACCGGTTCGAGATCCACGTCGACTCTCAGCTGGCCGGCTACTCGGACTACATCGAATCCGACGGCGTCAGAACCTTCCATCACACCGTCACGCTTCCTCGATTTCGTGGCCGAGGACTCGCAGCCACACTCACCGAGCACGCACTCGACGACACCAGCACGCAGGGACTCCGGGTGGTCCCTGCGTGCTGGTTCGTTCGCGACTTCATCGCGGCGGCGGGCGATCGCTATTCCGATCTGGTCGAGCAATGAGCCTCAGCTCATGGACGACGACGTCCCGATGCGGAAGTTGGACTCGGACGTCGGACTATCACTGTCGTTGGATACCCCATCGTCGACAACCCCAACTTCTTGCGAGTTTCTTTCGCTAGCAGGCTGTTTCGCTGCCCTTTCTGCCGAGACCCGAAGCCGTTCGTAGTTCCGGACACCACGCTCGACGCGTTGTCGATGTTCGTTCAAGATCTGTTCGTAGTGGTACATCTGTTCTCCTACAACAAGTATGGATGCCGAAGACAGCGATGTGCTGCGCGGCGAGGAACTCGAAGGGTGCCACATCACCTTCGGACCGAAGCTCTACTCAGAGAGCATGATTGGCAATAACCGTAAACCGAGCGCAGACGACTCGTCGGCTTGCGTACTTCGATTCTGCTGCCATTGTCCACCTCCACGGTCTCTGCGATGTGCCTGTGCCTTGATCATGCACGGCCTGACCCGCGAACTCCAACGAATTAATTCATCCAAGAGCGAGGACGGGGGTGTGGCCTCGAATTTGATTGCACGATAGATGATTTCGAGTGGAACTACAGGTCCGGGTGCACTCAGCCCTACGATCGATGCTGACAGCGTGCGATCGGAGCACTGGAGGCTTCGACGCTGGTGAACGCACAGCCGTCGGATTCAACGTGTGTAAGCGGTCGCAACTGCATTTGCGCATGCGTGTCAGGTGAGCGGTCGGGGTGCGACAGTGCGTGCGGCCGGCGAATGCGCGACGTTCGTGGGGTGCGGAATCCCGACGCCGTCAGCGGTGCGGACCGAAGCGGTGTCTGTCGTGTGTGCAGACGCGTGCGGCGGTGTACAGAACGCCCAGGGAACGACCGGTTGATCTCCGCGCTGCGTATGGCAAATGCGAGCGCGCTTGTCAGATGCGCGGAGATTGGTCAGCGGTCGGGGTACGAATACGCGAGCGTATGGCGAATGCGCGCGCGTTCGCCATGTACGCGGAGGACTGCTGCTTCCGGAGTCGATTGCCGCGGTGTTCGCTGATACGAACCCGAGTGTGCGCGGGTGTGCTTGTGGGGGTGGTGGTTTCGAAATGCAGAATGCCCCGACCGTGAAGGTCGGGGCA
>NZ_JASHKQ010000018.1 GCF_030056795.1 Rhodococcus sp. IEGM 1381
ACAAACGACTGCTCGTTGCGACGACCACGTGAACCCGTCACGAAGTTCCACTCACATGGGCTACTTGCGGGAGAAGCGTCCAGGGCCGGCCTGATCGCGCGGCTTGATGATGATCTGATCGAGGTTGACGTGCGACGGGCGCGAGGCCACGAAGCCGATCACCTCGGCGATGTCGCTCGCCACCAGTGGCGTGATGCCCTGATAGACGGCGTCGGCCTTGTCGGCGTCACCGTCGAAGCGGACGAGCGAGAATTCGGTCTCCACGGCACCGGGCGCGACCTCGGTCAACCGCACCGGCTTACCCAGCAGTTCGCCGCGTAGCGTCCGATGCAGCACGGCCTGAGCGTGTTTGGCGGATGTGTACCCCGAGCCGTTGTCGTACGCCTCGAACGCCGCGACCGAGGTGATCGTCACGATGAGGCCGTCGCCGGAGTCGATCAGCTTGGGCAGCAACGACTTCGTGACCCGTAGCGTGCCGAGGACGTTGGTCTCCCACATCCAGCGCCAGTCGTCGAGGTCGGCGTCGATCACCGGAGCCAGTCCCTTTGCGCCGCCTGCATTGTTGACCAGGACGTCGACGCGCGGGATCACCGCGGCGAAGGCCGCTACCGAATCCTCGTCCGTGACATCGAGTTCCAGCGCCGTGCCGCCGATGTCCGACGCCAACTCCTCGAGCCGGTCGAGTCTGCGGGCACCGATCACCACGTGGAATCCGTCGGCGGCGAGTTGGCGGGCGGTGGCCGCGCCGATGCCGGAACTCGCTCCGGTGACGACGGCGATTCGGGTATCGGGTGCGATGTGTTCGGGCGAGGTCATGGGGAAATTCTAGTTCGGGTGAAACAGCGCGTCTGGACGGGCCCGATTGGACAATCGGGCTTCGAGTGCTAATTTTGGAATCATGTCCGCCAGTGAGACCACCGCGATGCGGGTCACCTATGTGACCGCGTCCCTCGGTTCTCGCTTGCCGCTTCCTCGGGAACTGTGTTGTCTCGGCCAAGGAACCTGTCTCTAGCCTTTTCGCGCTACGGACAGTCGATTCGCGTGTCGTGGTCTTTCGTGACCACCGTGCTCGCCCCTTGACCTGCACCACTTCGCACCGTCGTCGTTGTTCATTCGCGACGACGGTCTCCACTGCTGAGGATCCACGACGGATGTCCGTAACCACGCTGCACCACCACGCTCGCCCCGCTCTGCGCTCGCCCGGTCGGATCACCGCTCCCGCATCGCGCGTCCAACTCGTCGCACCCGATCTGCGGATCGTCGACAGCCCTGTGGCGTCGGTGTTGCGAGTGGCCTGCGTCGAAGGCCCCATCTCACGCGACAGTGCCGCTCGCACAACGGGATTGAGCATCGCTACTGTCAATCGTCAGGTATCGGCTCTGCTCGGGGTCGGGCTGTTGCGCGAGCGCGCGGACCTGACGGCATCGGGCGCGATCGGCCGGCCGCGGGTGCCGTTCGAGGTCAACCATGAACCATTTTCGACGATCGGCATCCACATCGGTGCCGTCGTCACCGGCATCACCGTCAGCGACTTGCGCGGGCGCATCCTCGGCGCTGTCGAAATCCCCACCCCAGGTGGATCCTCCGATGCGGCGCTGGCTTCCGTCACTCGCAGTGCGGGTGCCTTTGCCGGACGCTGGCATCGCCGCACACCACTGTGGGTCGGGGTGGCCATCGGCGGCCGCGTCGACACCGCGAACGGCACCGTCGACCACCCGCGGCTGGGGTGGGAGAACGGCCGCGTCGCCGGCATCATCGGCGGCGGACTCGGCCTTCCCATCTCGGTCTCCGGGCACGTCGAGGCGATGGCAGCCTCGGAATTGTTGCTCGCACCTCGACTGTCGGACACCGCGGCAGCGCAGAGCTCGAGCGGAACCTCCCTGTACTTCTACGCTCGCGAGACCGCAGGCATGGCACTGACGATCGACGGCCGAGTCCACACCCCGGCAAGTGGCCCCGGGTCCATCGCCCACCTACCCACCGGATCATCGGCGCTGTGCGGATGCGGTAACCGAGGCTGCCTCGAGGCCTCCATCAGTGATCGAGCGGTGGTCGCTGCTGCCGTCGACCGCAAGATCATTGCGAGCGTAGCCCGCGGAGCGACCCATGTCGCTGCGCCGCAGCCACGTCCGAGTATCGCCGCGGTGTACCAGGCAGCGCAGGGCGGTTCGGAGGCGGCGCGCGAACTGCTGGTCGAGCGCGCTCGGATACTGGGCCGAACGGTGGCGCTGCTGCGCGACATGTTCAATCCTGATCGCGTCGTACTCGGGGGCCAGGCGTTCACCGCGTACACGGCCGGAATCCCGCACGTGGGCGAGGCCTTCACCGCGCATTCGACGCTGGCACGCCGGGATATTCGCGTCACCGGATTCGGCGACCGGGTGCAGGAATACGCCGCGACGGTGGTCTCTCTCAGCTCTCTGTACTCCGATCCGCTCGCGTCGATGCGCAGGGCTGCCGCGTAGGTTCACCGACTATGAGCACCCCTGCAGCAGGACCGGTTCGCCAGGCGATCGGGATCGACGGAGCCAATATCGTCTACCGCGTCAGCGGTGACCCCGAGGCGAGGCCACTGGTTCTGCTGCACGGGTGGGCGCAGAGCTCGGCGTGCTGGGGCGAGGGATTGTTGGCGAACTTGGCCGAGCGGTACCGCGTTGTCGCCGTCGACCTGCGGGGTCACGGCTACTCCGATGCCCCTGCGACGGGGTACGACGACTCGAAAGTCTGGGCCGGGGACGTCGAGGCGGTGCTCGCTGCAGAGGGCATCACCGCCGACGCGGTGCTCCTCGGCTGGTCCTACGGCGGTCTGGTGATCTGTGACTACCTCGCCGAACACGGATCCGGCGCGGTGGCGGGCATCGTGCTGGTCGGCGCGATCACCAGCATCGGTAGGGGAGAAGCGGGCGGACGCGTGGGGACGGCCATGCGGGCGGCGATCCCCGGTGCGATGGCCGAGGAGCCCAGGGTTGCGATCAAGGCGCTCGGTAGCTTCGGCAACGCGTTGACCGGGCCGGTACAAGGGCCGGGAGTGGAGCCTGCGGAACGACCCAGTGAGAGTCGTGGGACGCAAGCACAGGCGCTGTTCGGTTTGACCCTGTCCACCCGGCCGCGAGTGCGCGCTGCCCTGTTCGATCGTGCCGTCGGGCACGACGACCTGCTACGCAGTCTCGATGTGCCGGCATTCCTGCTGCACGGCACCGAGGACACCGTGGTCGACGTCTCCGCCGGGCGTCATGCAGCGGAGTTGATTCCCACGGCCGTGGCGTCGTATTGGGAGGGCGTGGATCACGGACCGTTCGTCGCCGATCCCGAGAGGTTCTTCGTCGAGGTAAACGAGTTCGTGGACAGTCTCGGCGTGTAATGCAAGTCCGATCTGGTCGTTCCGCAGGCTCCACTCCTGCCCGGTCGTCTGAAGGGGTAGTTATCGAGACGTAATGTGGAGGCGTGCACACTGAGGGAGTGACTGGACACCAGCTGAGCAGGGTCGCTGTGTTGTCGTTGCATACGTCCCCCCTGGCGCAGCCCGGAACGGGTGACGCGGGTGGCATGAACGTCTACGTGTTGCAGAGCGCCAAAGAGCTGGCCAAGCGGGGTGTGGAGGTCGAGATCTTCACCCGGGCGACGGCGTCGACCGACGCTCCTGTCGTCGAGGCAGCACCCGGAGTGCTGGTCCGCAACATCGTCGCGGGCCCGTTCGAGGGCCTGGACAAACACGACCTGCCTACCCAGCTGTGCGCGTTCGCGGCCGGAGTGTTGCGTGAGGAAGCTCGGCACGAGCCCGGTTACTACGACCTGGTGCACTCGCACTATTGGCTCTCGGGGCAGGTGGGTTGGCTCGCGCGCGATCGCTGGGGAGTGCCGCTGGTACACACCGCGCACACCCTCGCCGCCGTCAAGAATGCATCGTTGGCGCATGGTGACTCACCGGAGCCTGCGGCGCGCCAGATCGGCGAGCAGCAAGTGGTGGCCGAGGCAGACCGCCTGATCGCCAACACGACCGAGGAAGCGAAGTCCCTCGTGGAGATCTACGGGGCTTCTCAGGACTCGATCGACGTGGTTGCGCCGGGAGCCGATCTGGCGCAATACAATCCGGGGGACAAGCTCGCGGCCCGCGCCGAGCTGGGTCTGAACCCCGACGAGTCGATCGTCGCATTCGTCGGACGCATCCAACCGCTCAAGGCTCCGGACGTGCTCATCGCCGCGGCCGCCGAAGTGCTGCAGCGAGATCCGTCGTCGCCGCTACGGGTCCTCATCGTCGGCGGGCCGTCGGGCAGCGGGTTGGATCGGCCCGACAGCCTCATCGATCTGGCCGAGAGTCTCGGGATCACCGCGCGCGTGACGTTCCTGCCGCCGCAACCGTCGTCGCGACTGGCACAGATCTACCGCGCCGCGGATGTCGTTGCGGTGCCGAGTTACAACGAATCGTTCGGCCTGGTCGCGATCGAAGCCCAGGCTTGCGGAACGCCGGTGTTGGCAGCCGATGTCGGCGGTCTCGGCGTGGCCGTGCGATCGGGCGAGACCGGTCGGCTGGTGCAGGGGCACCGCACCGAGGATTGGGCCGATGCGCTCGCGTCGATGCTCTCGGATCGAACGGCTTTGGCGGACATGGCAAGTGCGGCACCTAGGCACGCCCGAAACTTCTCGTGGGAGCACACCGCGGACGGTCTCATCGAGAGTTACCGGCAGGCCAAATTCCATTTCGACCGCGGTGAGGCACCGAGCGAGTTCTCGCCGCGACGCATCCGTGGATTGTCGAAACTACGCAGATCGGGAGCTGTGACTGCATGAGCGAGACCGCCGAACTGATCGACCGGATCCTCGAGGATCGCGAACTGGACTACACACGGCGCGGTGAGGTGTTCACCGTCGAACTGCCCGGGGAACGCAAACTGAAGACGACGACGATGTTGACCGTCGGACATCACGGGGTGCGCATCGAGGCGTTCGTCTGCCGCAAGCCCGACGAGAACTTCGAGGGCGTCTACAGGTACCTGCTGCGTCGTAACCGTCGGCTGTATGGGGTGCACTACACCATCGACAAAGTCGGCGATATCTATCTCGTGGGCCGAATGTCGTTGCGGGCCGTCGACGGTGACGAACTCGATCGCTTCTTCGGTCAGACCCTCGAGGCCGCCGACGGCGACTTCAACGTGCTGCTCGAACTGGGATTCGCGGAGTCCATCAAACGTGAATGGGCATGGCGGGTCTCGCGTGGCGAATCGTTGGCGAACCTGAAGGCGTTCGAGCACCTGGTGGGAGCAGACAAGGCCGAGCAAGCGTAACTCGCTCGAAATGGGTCGGTGTCGCTGCCCGTAACGTCCGGTTCATAGCCTGACACTCATGACCAGGCCCGAGGACGCCCGCCCGCCGGTGCTGCAGATGTTCGGTTACGGTCTGCAACACATTCTCTCGATGTTCGGTGGCGTCATCGCCGTACCGATCATCGTCGGTGGTGCGGCCGGGCTGTCCGGTGCCGACCAAGCCCTGCTGATTTCGTGCGCGCTGTTCGTCAGCGGCGTGGCCACCGTGCTGCAGACCGTCGGTATTCCTTTCTTCGGCTCGCAACTGCCGCTGGTGCAGGGCATTTCGTTTGCCTCGGTCTCGACGGTGCTGACGATCATCGGCAGTGCGGAAGACGGCCGAACCGGATTGCGCACGGTGCTCGGTGCCGTTCTGGTGGCCGCGCTGATCGGTTTGGCCATCGCGCCGTTCTTCTCGAAGATCATTCGCTTCTTTCCGCCGCTGGTGACCGGCAGCATCATCACCGTCATCGGTCTGTCCCTGATGCCGGTCGCAGCGCGGTGGATCACCGGCCAGGAAATGGTGGGCGGTGCCCCGAACCCGAACTACCTCGACCCCGCCAATATCGGTCTGGCGATGTTCACCCTCCTCGCCGTGCTGGTGATGACCAAGATTCCGGGGCTGTCGAGGCTGTCGATTCTGCTCGGACTCGTCGTCGGCACCATCGCGGCACTGATCGTCGGCAAGACCGACTTCGACGGTGTCGGTGACGCATCCGTGATGGCCGTACCGACGCCGTTCGCGTTCGGGTCACCGATCTTCGCCGTCGGTGCGATCGTCTCGATGACCATCGTGATCCTGGTGATCATGGTCGAGACCACGGCCGACATCCTCGCCGTCGGTGAGGTCGTCGGCACCGACGTAGACTCCAAGCGCGTCGGTGACGGACTGCGCGCCGACATGGTGTCCTCTGCCGTCGCCCCGATCTTCAACACCTTCCCCGCGACGGCCTTCGCGCAGAACGTGGGTCTGGTGGCGATGACCGGCATCAAGAGCCGCTTCGTCGTCGCGGTGGGTGGCGGCGTGCTTGCGCTACTGGGCCTTTCGCCGGTACTTGCCGCAGTCGTCGGAGTCGTTCCACTGCCGGTACTCGGAGGGGCAGGCATCGCGCTGTTCGGAACCGTCGCAGCCAGCGGCATCCGGACCCTCGGCAAGGTGAACTACGACAACAATTCCAATGTGGTCATCGTGGCGGTGACCTTGGCGTTCGGCCTCATTCCCGTTGTCGCGAGCGACTTCTGGGACGAATTTCCGGACTGGTTCGTCACCATCTTCCATTCCGGAATCAGTGCCGCCAGCATCGTGGCGGTGGTCCTCAACGTATTCTTCAACGTATTCAGACCCGGTACGCCGCCGAACCCATCGGTGGTGGCAGCGGGACCGGCAGTGATGGTGCGTGAGGACGAAGCACGAATACTCCGTGAGGGCGGCAGCTTGCCCGAGAAGGCTCGGCGCGATCAGGCTGCACCTGATAACGACACCTGAGTGAAATCCTGCGCACCCTCGCCCGCGCGAGTAGCGTCCCGAACCAGACGAAGCACATCTAAATTGGAGGACATCTTGTCATTCGTTACCCGCACGAGTACGCGGAAGGCAGCACTCGGCGGCGTCGCGTCGCTCGGTGCCATCGCCCTGATCGCAGGTTGTGGATCTGCTCCCGAGAACGAAGGATCGGGTGGAGGCGAATCCAGTGACTTCCTGCCCTGCATGGTTTCCGACAGTGGCGGATTCGACGACAAGTCGTTCAACCAGCTCGGGTTCGAGGGTTTGACCGAAGCCGCCCAGGAACTGGGTGTCGAGCCGCGCACCGTCGAGTCCGCGTCGCCCACCGACTACGGCCCCAACATCAACAACCTCGTCGATCAGGGCTGCAACCTCATCGTCACCGTCGGATTCGACCTGGCCGACGCCACCAAGGTGGCAGCCGAGGCCAACTCCGACATCGACTTCGCGATCATCGACGACTCCACGATCGATCTGCCGAACGTCAAGCCGCTGACCTACGACGCGTCGCAGTCGGCATTCCTCGCCGGTTACGCTGCCGCGAGCTACAGCAAGACCGGAGTGGTCGGTACCTTCGGCGGCTCCCAGCTGCCTACCGTCACCATCTTCATGGACGGTTTCGCCGACGGTGTGAACTACTTCAACGAGCAGAAGGGCAAGGCAGTCCGCGTCATCGGCTGGGACGTGCCCTCGCAGAACGGCTCGTTCACCGGTGGATTCACCGCCAACGAAGTTGCCAAGAACACCGCTCAGGGCTTGATCGACCAGAACGCGGACGTCATCTTCCCGGTCGGTGGACCCATCTATCAGAGTGCGGCGCAGGCCATTCGGGACTCCTCGCGTCCGGTCGCCCTGATCGGTGCGGACGCCGACGTCTTCGAGTCCGACCCCTCGGTCGGCGACCTACTGCTCACGTCGGTGACCAAGGGCCTCAAGACCAGCGTCGACGAGGTCGTGGCCAACTCCGGTGCAGACAAGTTCGACAACGCTCCGTACGTCGGCACCCTGGAGAACGACGGTGTCGGCATCGCACCGTTCCACGACTTCGAGTCCAAGGTCGACCCCGCACTGCAGGGCGAGCTGGATACGATCAAGGCCGGCATCGTCGACGGGTCCATCACCGTCGAGTCGCCGTCGGCACCCAAGTAGCACCAAGCGGTCGTAAAGGGACATGAAGCTCGAACTTCGCGGTATCACCAAACGATTCGGCTCGTTGATCGCCAACGACCATATCGATCTGAGCGTCGAATCCGGCGAGATCCACTGCCTCCTCGGCGAGAACGGTGCAGGCAAGTCCACGTTGATGAACGTGCTCAGTGGCCTGTATCGCGCCGAGGAGGGTCAGATTCTGCTCGACGACGTCGAGCAGAATTTCGCTGGACCGGGCGAGGCGATGACCGCCGGCATCGGCATGGTGCATCAGCACTTCATGCTGATTCCGGTGTTCACCGTGGCCGAGAACATCGTGCTCGGCAACGAAACCACCTCGCTCGGTGGACGACTCGATCTCGTGGCAGCACGAAAGCTGGTACGAGAGATCTCCGCGAGGTTCGGCTTCGATCTCGATCCCGATGCACTCGTCGACGACCTACCCGTCGGCGTCCAGCAGCGGGTGGAGATCGTCAAAGCACTCTCTCGCGAGGCCAAGGTGCTCGTGTTCGACGAGCCGACGGCCGTCCTGACGCCACAGGAAACCGACGATCTGATGCGGATCATGCGCGAGCTAGCGGCGTCGGGCACCACCATCGTCTTCATCACCCACAAGCTGCGCGAAGTACGCGAAGTGGCAGACAAGATCACCGTCATCCGGCTCGGCAAGGTGGTCGGCGAAGCGAAACCGACCGCCAGCAACACCGAACTCGCGGCCATGATGGTGGGACGCGATGTGCAGTTGACCGTCTCGAAGGATCCCGCCTCTCCGGGAGACGCGGCGCTGGTCATCGAGAATCTGTCTGTGTTCGACGCCCAGGGCAACAAGACCGTCGACGACGTCAGCCTCGAGGTCGCGGCCGGGGAGATCCTCGCCGTCGCCGGAGTGCAGGGCAACGGGCAGACCGAATTCGTCGAGGCTCTACTCGGGTTGCAGGACAACGTGTCCGGAAAGATCAGCCTCGACGGTCGCTCGCTCGTCGGATCGACGGTGCAGGACGTGCTCGACGCCGGTGTCGGCTTCGTGCCGGAGGACCGTACCGTCGACGGTTTGGTGGGCGAGTTCTCGATCGCGGAGAATCTGATGCTCGACCGCTCGAACAGCATGCCGTTCGTGCGGCGCGGAGCGGTGCAGCGCGACTATCTGGAGAAGTTCGCATCGGAGAAGCTGAGCGAATTCGATGTGCGGGCACCGGGAATCGGGACCGCCGTCGGACGCCTGTCCGGTGGTAACCAGCAGAAGGTTGTGCTCGCACGCGAACTGAGCCGGGATCTGCGGCTGTTCGTCGCGGCGCAGCCGACTCGCGGAATCGACGTCGGGTCCATCGAATTCGTGCACAAGCGCATCGTCGCCACTCGGGATTCGGGGATCCCGGTCATCGTGGTCTCGAGCGAACTGGATGAGGTCGCCGCACTGGCCGACCGCATCGCCGTCATGTATCGAGGAGCAATCGTGGGAATCGTCCCCGGGGATACGTCCCGCGAAACACTCGGATTGATGATGGGCGGTGAGCGTGGTGAATAGCGCCGAGCAGCCCCCGGCATCCCAGCAGCCCTCGAAGTCGCATGTCGTTCTCCGGCAGATCTTCACCGGCAGTGCCATCATCTCGGTTCTCGCAGTACTGCTCGCGCTGATCGTCGGTGCCGTGCTCATCGCCGCCACCAATACCGGTGTTCAGGAGTCGGCAGGCTACTTCTTCTCGCGTCCCTCGGACATGCTGAAGGCCATCTGGGATTCCGTTGCCGGGGCGTACTCGTCGTTGTTCCAGGGCTCGGTGTACAACTTCCGGCGTCCCGGATTCGAGAACGGCATCCGGCCGCTGACCGAGACTTTGACGTTCGCCACTCCCTTGATCGTCGCCGGACTCGGTGTGGCCCTTGCCTTCCGCGTCGGCATGTTCAACATCGGTGGCCGAGGCCAGATGCTCATCGCTGCAGCGTGCGCGGGCTGGGTCGGATTCGGGGTGAGCCTGCCGGCCGGATTGCACCTGCTGGTCGCCGTCGTCGCCGGTGTACTCGGCGGCGCGGTGTGGGGCGGAATCTCCGGATTCCTGAAGGCGCGCACCGGCGCTCACGAGGTGATCGTCACCATCATGCTCAACTACATCGCGTTCTACCTCGTCTCATACCTACTGCGCACCCCCGGTGCGCTCCAGGCACCGGGATCGAACAACCCCAAGACGGCTCCTATCGCGTCGACTGCGGTGTTCCCCAAGCTGTTCGGCGACCGGTACAGCCTGCACCTCGGTTTCGTGCTGGTGATCTTCGTGACCGTCGCGGTGTGGTGGCTGCTCGAGCGATCCAGCCTCGGATTCCGCTTCCGGGCAGTGGGCGAGAACCCACATGCCTCACGGGTGGCCGGTATGAACGTCAACCGGATCTACCTCTACGCCATGATCATGTCCGGTGCGCTCGTCGGCCTTGCCGGAGTTGCCCAGGTACTGGGCACCGTTACTACCGGCTTCAGCGCCGACATCGATGCCGGAATCGGATTCGACGCCATCACCGTCGCACTGCTCGGCCGATCGAAACCGTGGGGCGTGTTCTTCGCGGGAATCCTGTTCGGCGCGTTCAAGGCCGGCGGGTTCGCCATGCAGGCGGCCGAGGGCGTACCCATCGACATCGTGCTCGTCGTGCAATCGGTGATCGTGCTGTTCATCGCTGCGCCGCCACTGGTGCGAGCGGTGTTCCGATTGCCCAAACCAGGCGAAGAGAAACTGGCGAAAGCCGAGACCGCGAAGGTGGGTGCACTGTGACCGCCCCCGTCGTCGCCCCCGCCGAGGCAGTACTCGGTCGCAGCTGGAAGGTGCCGTCGATCCTCGGGGTCGTGACGTTGCTGGCGCTGGTGCTGTTCGTCGTCAAGAAGGGTTCGGGCACAAGTACATTCGCATTGGCATCGGAGGACGACTTCTTCGCGCTGCCGGCCGTGGGTGTGCCGTCGTACGGTACCGGTCTGGTCGTGGTCGTACTGCTGGCCGTCATGACCGGCTACGCGGCGCTGCTGGCCTCGCGGTACCGCTCGACGCCTCTGTGGTTGCTCGCCGTGTTCGCGGTGCTGTTCGTGTTCGGCTTTCTCGCGTGGGCAGCCGACGGCGAGACCATCCCGGTGCCCGGATTGCTCATCGGCGCAATCGCTCTGAGCACACCGCTGATCTTCGGCGCGATGGGCGGGGTGATCTCCGAGCGGGTCGGTGTCATCAACATCGCCATCGAAGGTCAGTTGCTCGCAGGCGCTTTCGTCAGCGCCGTTGTCGCGTCGATCACCGGGTCGACGTACGTGGCGCTGCTCGCCGCTCTGGTAGCCGGCGCACTGACCGCGTCTTTGCTGGCGGTGTTCTCCATCCGCTACTTCGTCAATCAGGTCATCGTGGGTGTGGTGCTCAACGTCCTGGTCGTCGGACTGACCAGCTTCCTGTACTCGGTGGTGCTCACCAAGAACGCCGAGACGCTCAATTCGCCACCGCGCTTTGCGCGCATCGACATTCCGGTGCTCTCGCAGATTCCGATCGTCGGTCCGGTGCTGTTTCGACAGACGCTGATCGTGTACCTGATGTACGTGGCGGTAGCCCTCGTGTTCTTCGGCCTGTTCCACACCAAGTGGGGTCTGCGACTGCGCGCCGTCGGTGAGCATCCGCAAGCCGCCGACACCGTCGGAATCAACGTGGCTCGAACGCGATTCTGGAACGTCTGCCTCGCCGGTGCCATCGCCGGACTCGGCGGTGCGTACTTCACGCTCGGTTCCGTCGGAGCCTTCGGCAAGGAAATGACGGCCGGTGCCGGCTACATCGCACTCGCCGCGGTCATCTTCGGGCGTTGGGATCCGGTGCGCGCGACGTTGGCCGCACTGCTGTTCGGATTCGCGTCGAATCTGCAGAATGTACTGGGCATCATCGGGTCTCCGGTGCCGAGCGAATTCATGTTGATGCTGCCCTACGTGGTGACCATCTTCGCCGTCGCCGGGCTGGTGGGCCACGTGCGAGGACCGGCAGCAGCGGGCAAACCGTACGCGTCCCGAAGTTAGCGACCGCCCTACCTGACTCAGCGGTAGGGTCGCTGTCCGATGTGACCGCTTTCACTGTAAGGTTCGATCATTGTTGCCGCAGTTTTTCGAAGGAGAGCCATGAGCTTCCGCAGTCCCTTTCCCGACGTCGAGATCCCGAATCTGAGCGTCTACGACTTCTTGTTCGGGTCCATCGCCGAGTCCGATCTGGACAAGCCGGCGCTCATCGACGGCACCTCGGGTGACGTCACCACCTACAAGACGCTGATCGGCCAGATCGACGCCATTGCAGGTGCGCTCGCTGCGCGCGGGCTCGAGGTAGGCGATGTCGTCGGCCTGCATTCGCCGAACGTTCCCGCGTTCGCGTCGGTGCTGCACGGCATCCTTCGTGCAGGCGGGACTGCGACGACGATCAACGCCCTGTACACGGCCGAGGACATCGCCAAGCAGCTCACCGGCTCGGGCGCGAAGTTCCTGTTCACCGTCTCGCCGCTGTATCCGCAGGCAAAGGCGGCCGCGGAGAAAGTCGGCATCGATGCCGATCACGTCATCGTGCTCGACGGCGCCGAGGGCCACCCGAATCTGCGCGATCTGCTGACCCAGGGCGCGCCCGCCCCCGAGGTCTCGTTCGATCCGGCCACGCACGTTGCCGTGCTGCCGTACTCCTCCGGTACGACGGGTGTGCCGAAGGGCGTCATCCTCACTCACCGCAATCTCGTCGCGAACGTCGCACAGATGGAACCGCGCGTGGGCATCGACAGCGACGACGCGATCCTGGCGTTGCTGCCGTTCTTCCACATCTACGGTCTGACGGTGCTGCTCAACATCGCCCTCAAGCTGCGTGCGCACCTGGTGACGATGCCGAAGTTCGACCTCGTCGAATTTCTGCGCATCATCCAGGACCAGAAGCTGACGTACCTGTTCATCGCACCGCCGGTGGCCGTCGCTCTCGCCAAGCACCCGATGATCGACCAGTACGACCTCTCCAGCGTCCACACCATCTTCTCGGGAGCGGCACCGCTGGACGAGGAGCTCGGCAAGGCCGTCGCCAAGCGGTTGAACACACGGGTGCGCCAGGGCTACGGCATGAGTGAGCTCAGCCCCGTCAGCCACGCCATCCCGTTCGATCGCGACGACATGCCGCTCAGCTCGGTGGGTCAGCCGCTGGCCAACACCGAGAACAAGCTCGTCGATCCGGGCACGCTCGAGGAAATCGAGCTGCCCGCAGAGGGATTGAGCAAGCCCGGTGAGCTGTGGGTCAAGGGACCGAACGTGATGGTCGGGTACCTCAACAACCCCACCGCCACCGCTGAGACCCTCGACTCCGACGGTTACCTGCACACCGGCGACATCGCCGTCGCCGACCACGAAGGTGTCGTGTACATCGTCGACCGCCTCAAGGAACTGATCAAGTACAAGGGCTACCAGGTGCCCCCGGCCGAGCTCGAGGCCCTGCTGCTCACGCACGAGGAAATCGCCGACGCCGCCGTCATCGGTGTGCTCGACGACGAGGGCGAGGAAATCCCCAAGGCGTTCGTCGTCCGCCAGCAGGGTGCCACGATCGACGAGGCAGGCATCATCGCCTTCGTCGCCGAGCGTGTGTCGCCGCACAAGAAGGTACGACGGGTCGAGTTCATCGACATCGTCCCGAAGTCCGCGGCAGGCAAGATTCTGCGCAAGGATCTGCGCGCCGCGGAGGCCGGAAAGTAAGACTCTGTTCCACGACAACACCCCGTCCCACACTCAGTGGGGCGGGGTGTTGTTCGTGTGTGTGTCAACGTTTTTCCGGAACCTCACACCCTTTTCCCGACCGCGGGGCCCTGATCCGAGGCGATCATGGGCGCGCGGTCGGTAGTGGGGGTGTGAGGTTGCTGTGGAACCGGGTTGGCGTTCGCTGCGTCCAAGGGGTGGGTGGGTTCGACGAAGGGGAGTGGTGTCGTTACGCGGTGGTGGGTGGCGGGTCTGGTCGGTGTGATGGTGTCGGTCGCCGGATGCGGCGGGGCGACGGAGAGCGCGCCGGTTGCAGAGCCGACGACCTCGGTGGTTGCGACGCCGGTGGCGGACGAGCCATGGGATCCCTGCACCATTCCGGACAGTGCCGTCGAGGCAGCGGGATTGGATGTGGACAGCAAGAGCACGAACCTGTTCGGAGACGCGCCACTGTCCACCGATTGGATGACCTGCATCTGGACGGACCCTGATCCCGGGGCGTGGTATTTCCTGGGAGTGTTCTCGGGCTTCCACTCATTGGACGATCTGCGAAGCAACGACCGCTTCGGCCAGTTCTCGAAGGACGACGATCTGGGCGGATATCAGTTTTTGCGCGCCGATCGTCCCGCTGGAAGAAGCTGCGGTATGGCTTTCGAAGTCGAATACGGATTGGTGTACTTCGTCCTCGACACTCGCGCGGCGAGCGAGCCAGCCAGAGATCCGTGCGTGGAAATCGAGAATATTGCGCGCACCACGCGCGCGTCTCTGCCACCTACTTCGAACTGAACTGAAGGCTATGGCTGTGGGACAAAACTCGGGGGACCTGTTCGACTCGATGCAATACTGGCGACACTTGTCGGATCAGGCCGAGGCCGGAATTCTGGAGATACCGGAAGATGTTGCGGCGCAGTGTGACGCTGTATGCGTCACGTACATTGCCCACCTGGAGGGCATGGTGCAGCAGACGGAGTTTCTCGTCGATCTCGACGCATTCGGCACGCTTCCGTCAGCCCAACAGTTGGGTCGCAAGTTCAAGCGACTTGCCGATGGGGAAGAGGGGTCGGCGGCTGCTGTGATCAGGCAGCACATCGAAGTCATTCAATTGATGCGTTCGGTTTTCCGTCGTTATTTCGTCGAAACCGAAGCGGTCGATCAGAGTGTGGGAGCTCGGATCGGCGATATCGGAGCGGGTCTGGGGGTGGGGGAGTAGGTCCGCAACCTCACACCCTTTCTCTCGACCTCACACCCCAGCTATGCCTTGAACCCCAGCGCGCGGTCGGCAAAAAAGGTGTGAGGTCCCGAAAATCGCCGCGGCATACCGTCGAACATGCCCGAAATGTCCGCAAAGGCAACCACAGCAACACAATCGAGACAACGTTCGCGAATCGGATGACTTAGTCTGCGATCGTGAATCTCTCCATTGCCCGTCTGGCACCGATGCGACCGCGTGATCCCAAGGAGCCGCATCGGGCCGCGAGTCCCCTCGAATTGTTCTTCGACCTCGTGTTCGTGGTGGCCGTGAGTATCGCGGCGGTGCAGCTCCATCACGCGCTCACCGAGAACCACCTTGCCGACGGTCTTCTCAGCTATGCGCTCGTGTTCTTCGCGATCTGGTGGGCGTGGATGAACTTCACCTGGTTCGCCACGTCGTTCGACACCGACGACTGGCTGTATCGCGCGTTGACCGTTGTGCAGATGGCCGGCGTACTGGTGCTTGCCGCCGGGATCGAATCTGCCTTCGTGGACAAGGATTTCGCGATCGTGGTACTCGGCTACGTCGTGATGCGCGTGGCCATGGTGACGCAGTGGGTTCGAGCATCTCGGTCGAGCGAGTACAGGAAGACCGCACTGTCGTACGCGATAGGCATTGCGGGAGTGCAGGTTCTGTGGATTCTCTGGATGGTGCTGCTCGACGGCACAGCCGCCGTCATCATGTTCTTCGTGCTGGCGGCTGTCGAGATGTCGGTTCCGGTGATCGCCGAACGCAGCGGCTCGACGCCGTGGCATCCGCATCACATCACCGAGCGCTACGGGCTGTTCACGCTGATACTCCTCGGCGAAAGTCTGCTCGCATCGGCCAACGCCATCATCGAAGCGCTTCACGACGAGACGGCCCTGGCACCGTTGATTTCGATTTCCGTTCTCACACTCGTCGTCACCGCGAGCCTGTGGTGGATCTACTTCTGGCCGCCGCATCACCGGGCAATCGCCAAGTTCGGCAACTCGCTGATCTACGGCTACGCGCACTACTTCATCTTCGCGGCCGCCGGCGCGTTCTCGGCGGGCATCGAGGTCGAGATCGACGTGCTCACCGAACACAGCAAGCTCGGCGACGTCGCCGCGTCGTTCACCGTCACGGTTCCGATCGCGATATTCGTCCTCGGAGTGTGGTTGATCGCCATCCGAGCCAATGCGGACCGCATCGTCAACATCGCAGTTCCGGTGGGTGCCGTGTTGGTGCTGTTCGACCCCGTCATTCCCATCCCGATCACCCTCACCGCTCTCGTCATGATCGTCGTCGTCGCAGTCCTGGTCGCACGCGGGCCAACTACCTCCCACCATCAGGTCGTTCCGCAGGCTCCACTCCCGGGGTAGAGCATGAGAAACTGACCACATGAGTATCGGAACCCTGATTCTGCTCCGTCACGGCGAGAGCGAATGGAACGCGTCCAATCAGTTCACCGGATGGCAGGACGTGCGCCTCACCGCGAAGGGTGAGGCAGAAGGTAAGCGCGCCGGCGAGCTGATCAAGGACGCCGGCATTCTCCCGGACGTGCTGTACACCTCGCTGTTGCGCCGCGCGATCAGCACCGCGAACCTCGCCCTCGACGCTGCCGATCGGCACTGGATCCCCGTCGTACGCGACTGGCGTCTGAACGAACGGCACTACGGCGCGCTGCAGGGATTGAACAAGGCCGAGACCAAGGACAAGTACGGCGACGAGCAGTTCATGCTGTGGCGTCGGAGCTACGACACGCCGCCGCCGCCCATCGAGATCGGGAGCCAATACAGCCAGGATGCAGACCCGCGCTACGCCGACCTCGACAGCGTTCCGCTCACCGAGTGCCTGAAGGACGTCGTCGATCGGTTCATCCCGTACTACGAGGACGTCATCGTCGCGGATCTGCTCGCAGGGAAGACTGTCATGGTGGCGGCGCACGGGAACTCGCTGCGCGCGCTGGTCAAGTACCTCGACAACATCTCCGACGACGACATCGCCGCGCTCAACATCCCGACCGGCATTCCGCTGCAATACGACCTCGAGGCAGTCGACGGCAAGCTGACGCCCACCAACCCAGGCGGAACCTACCTCGACCCGGAAGCAGCGGCCGCGGGCGCTGCTGCCGTGGCAAACCAGGGCGGTAAGTAACTCCGACGCGCACAAACCGGCAGTTTGTCGAAACTGAAGGTGAACGAACGAAGAACACTGCCGACGAGGACTATGACGACCAGGGAAATGCCTGCACCCTGCGTATGTGAGCCGTCCATCGAACGTACGATTCCGGTGTGAGTGTCGCATCGGCCGTACTACTGGCAATAGCCACGGCCTTCGTGGGATACCTCGTCGGCGGTGTTCTCATCCCGTACCTCAACACTCGACACTCGGAGCGTCGCCGCGCTACGTCCGGCCTGACGATGTCGCAGGTACTGGACCTGATCGTGCTCGCGTCGGAGAGCGGCATCGCCGTCGTCGATCAGTTTCACGACGTCGTGCTGTCGAATCCACGGGCCGAGGAGCTCGGTTTGGTGCGTAATCGTTCCATCGACGAGCGCGCCTGGGCTGCTGCGACGAAAGTGCTGTCCGACGGCCATCCCGTCGAAGTCGATCTCAGCTCCAAGGCACCGCGACCGGGCCGCGACAAAATCGCCGTCCGGTGCGTCGCACGTCTGCTCAGCAAGGAAGACAAGCGCTTCGTGGTGCTCTTCGCCGACGACGATTCCGAGCAGGTCCGGATGGAAGCGACCCGCCGCGACTTCGTGGCCAACGTCAGTCACGAGCTCAAGACACCCGTCGGTGCGATGAGCCTGCTGGCCGAGGCGCTGCTCGAGTCCGCGGACGATCCGGATTCCGTTCGGCACTTCGGCGGCAAGGTCGTCGCCGAATCCAAACGGCTGGGCAACATGGTGACCGAGCTGATCGCGCTCTCGCGATTGCAAGGGGCCGAGAAGCTACCCGACCTCGATGTCGTCGATGTCGATACCGTCGTCAACGAGGCGATGGACCGCTCCAAGCTCGCCGCCGAGAACGCCGGCATTTCCGTAACCACCGATCACCCGAGCGGACTCGAAGTACTCGGCGACCAAGCACTATTGGTGACGGCGCTCGCCAACCTCATTCAGAACGCGATCGCATATTCCTCCAACGGATCGCCCGTCTCGGTGAGCCGGGCACTGCGCGGCTCGCAGGTCGCGTTCGCCGTCACCGACCGCGGCATCGGCATCGCCAAAGCCGATCAGGAACGCGTCTTCGAGAGATTCTTCCGCGTCGACAAAGCTCGGTCGCGGGCCACCGGCGGCACAGGCCTGGGCCTGGCCATCGCCAAACACGTCGCAGCCAACCACAACGGCAGCATCTCGCTGTGGAGCAAGCTGGGCACCGGATCCACCTTCACCCTCCAGATCCCCGCGTACTTCGAAGAAGAAGACGACGCTGCGGTTACAGAAAGAGAGAATCAGTGACCAACGTTCTGATCGTGGAAGACGAAGAGTCGTTGGCCGATCCACTGGCCTTCCTGCTCCGCAAAGAAGGGTTCGAGGCCACCGTCGTCGGCGACGGACCGTCGGCACTGGCCGAATTCGATCGTGCCGGAGCGGACATCGTGTTGCTCGATCTCATGCTCCCCGGGATGAGCGGCACCGACGTGTGCAAGCAATTGCGCTCGCGCTCAGGCGTTCCCGTCATCATGGTGACCGCACGCGACAGCGAGATCGACAAGGTGGTCGGCCTCGAACTGGGAGCCGACGACTACGTCACCAAGCCCTACTCGGCACGCGAGCTCATCGCCCGCATCCGCGCGGTACTGCGCCGGGGCTCCGACGCCGAGGTCGACGGCGGAGTCGACACCGGAGTGCTCGAGGCCGGACCGGTGCGAATGGACGTCGAACGCCATGTGGTGATGGTGGGATCCGAGCAGATCACGTTGCCGCTCAAGGAATTCGACCTGCTCGAGTACCTGCTGCGCAACTCCGGTCGCGTGCTCACCCGCGGGCAGTTGATCGACCGCGTGTGGGGAGCCGACTATGTGGGCGACACCAAGACACTGGACGTGCACGTGAAGCGACTGCGCTCCAAGATCGAAACCGACCCGGCCAAGCCGGAGCATTTGGTCACGGTGCGAGGCTTGGGCTACAAGCTGGAAGGGTAGTGCCGGTAACGACCTCTCTCTGAAGGTTTAAGATTCAAGTACAACTGACGAATCCGATGACGAGAGAAGTGATTGCATGAAGGCCTTACAGTATCGAACCATCGGCTCACGCCCGGAACTGGTCGATGTCGAGAAGCCGACGCCCACAGCGTCGGAAATCCTGCTGCGAGTGACGGCCGCAGGAGCCTGTCACTCGGACGAGTTCATCATGGGCGTCTCCGAGGAGGAGTACTTCTTCAAGCCGGTTCCGCTGACACTTGGCCACGAGGTGGCGGGCGTCGTCGAAGCCATCGGTGAGGGCGTGACCGACGTCGAGATCGGCGAGTCGGTCATCGTGTACGGACCGTGGGGCTGTGGACGCTGTTATCACTGCGCCAAGGGCGACGAGATGAATTGCGAGAAGGGGATGCGCGCGCCTGGCATCTTCAGCAACGGTGGCATGGCCGAATACATGATTGTCGACGACGCCCGCCACCTGGTCCCGCTCGGCGACCTCGATCCCGTCACCAGCGTCTCGCTGACCGATGCGGGCTTGACGCCGTACCGGGCGGTCAAGTCGGCGCTGGACAAGCTCACGCCGGGCACCACTGCCGTCGTCATCGGTGCCGGCGGACTCGGCCACGTGGCGATCCAGTTACTCAAGGCCTTGACTCAGTCGACCGTCGTTGCTCTCGACCTCGGCGACAAGCAACTCGAATTCGCCACGGAAGTCGGCGCGGATCACGTGTATCGGTCCGAGCCCGGTGCAGCCGATTCCGTCAAGCAACTCACTCGTGGACTCGGCGCAGACGTCGTTTTCGATTTCGTCGGTATTCAGCCCACCGCAGACCTCGCCGCGGCCATGGTGTCCACCGCAGGACGCATTGTGGTGGTGGGAGTTGCTAGCGGCGCAGTCCCGATCGGCCAGCGCACGGTTCCTCTCGATGTGACCGGCCGTGCGATCAACTGGGGTTCGCGTGCCGAGTTGATGGAGGTGGTCGAACTCGCGAAGCGGGGTGCCATCGTGATCCATGTCGAGCGATACAGCCTCGACGACGCTACGGACGCCTACGACAAACTGCACGCCGGCGAAATCAGGGGCCGCGCGGTCATCGTTCCCTGACACACGGCTCGATCGTGAGCGGAAATCGTATCGGGCCCTGCTACGAAGTTTCCGCTCACCTGCGGCGAAGCCGGTCTAACGGCGCTGGGCCCCACGAGTCGCCGGATGCACTGCGATCAAACCCAATCCACGGCGACGCTTGCACAGCGATGCCAGTTCGTCGTAGGCCGCCTTGCCGAGCAGTTCCGTCAATTCCGGCTTGTAGGACTCGAACACCTGCTTCGCGCCGACGTGAGCATCGGGTGAGCCGGAGCAGTACCAGTGCAGATCGAGACCGCCCTCGCCCCAGCCGCGTCGGTCGTATTCGCCGATGGTGGTCTTGAGAATCTCTGAGCCGTCCGGCCGCGTCACCCAGTCCTGGGTGCGCCGGATCGGCAGCTGCCAGCACACATCAGGCTTGACCTCGAGCGGCTCGATGCCCTTGCGCAGCGCCATCGAGTGCAGCGCGCACCCGATGCCGCCCTCGAATCCGGGACGGTTCTGGAAGATGCACGCGCCCTTGTAGCGGCGCGTACGCAGCGACTGCTCGTCGTGGAGATCGTCGTATTCGACGTATCCCTTCTTGCCCAGACCCTTGTCCATGAGCTGCCAGTCCTGCGGGGTGAGCAACTTCACCGACTCGTCGAGCTTGCGCTTGTCGTCGTCGTCGGACAGGAATGCGCCGTGCGAGCAGCACCCGTCGTCAGGCCTGCCCTCGACGGTTCCCTGGCATGCCGGAGTGCCGAACACGCAGGTCCAGTTGGACAAGAGCCACGTCAGATCGGCGGCGATCAAGTGTTCCGAATTGTCTGGATCAGGGAATTCGACCCATTCTCGTGGGAAATCCATCTCGACCTCTGCAGCGAACGGTGGCTGCTCACGACCTGCTGTCACAAACGACGACGCTAGACCCAGTACCGTGGACCTGTGCGATTAGGGGTGCTCGATGTCGGTAGCAACACGGTGCATCTACTTGTCGTGGACGCCCACCGTGGCGCTCACCCCACCCCCATGAGCTCGAGCAAGGCGACACTGCGCCTCTCCGAGAACACCGATGCGTACGGAAACATCACCCCTGCGGGCGCGGATCGCCTCGTGAACGAGGTTCGTGAGTTCGCAGCCATCGCCGAGCGGTCGGGCTGCAGTGAGCTGATGGCATTCGCCACCTCCGCAGTGCGCGACGCCTACAACTCCGAGGACGTACTCGCCCGAGTACTCGCCGAAACCGGAGTTTCCCTGCAGACACTGTCCGGCGTCGATGAGGCGCGGCTGACATTTCTCGCGGTGCGACGCTGGTACGGCTGGTCTGCCGGCCGCATTCTCGGACTCGACATCGGCGGCGGATCGCTCGAACTGGCCAGCGGCAGCGACGAGAATCCGGACGTCGCATTCTCTCTGCAACTCGGTGCCGGTCGCCTCACCCGCGATTGGCTCGACGAGGATCCACCGGGCAAGCGTCGTATCGCGGTTCTCCGGGATTGGCTGGACGCGGAGTTGGCGACCCCCGCCAAGGAGTTGCTCGCGGCCGGTGACGCCGACCGGGCCGTGGGAACGTCGAAGACATTCCGTTCGTTGGCTCGCTTGACCGGTGCTGCGCCCTCCGCGGCCGGTCCCAGGGTGACGCGGACGCTCACTGCGAGCGGCTTGAGGCAACTCATAGCCTTCATATCGCGGATGACGGCCGCCGACCGTGCAGAATTGGAAGGCGTCAGCGCCGACAGGTCGCCACAACTGGTGGCCGGGGCATTGGTAGCGGAGGCGAGCATGCGGGCATTGTCGGTGGAGTCACTCGAGATCTGCCCGTGGGCGCTGAGGGAAGGTTTGATTTTGAGGAAGCTGGACACCGAAACCGACGGCGATCTGGTGGGGAGTTCGAGATGAGCGAGAACAATCCAGAAGACACCGGACAGATCTCGGTTGCCGAGCTGTTGGCCCGAAACGGCCAGCAGACGAACCTGAGTACAGGTGGACGCCGTCGCCGAGGCGTCAAGGGTGGCATCTCCGTCGCAGAGCTCACCGGTGAAATCCCGGTCGTCCGGGACGAGCCGGGCAGCCGTAGCGCCCCGGTGGTCGACGCACCTGCTCCGCCCCCGGCCGACCGCGACACGCCGACCCCTGCTCGAGCTGAGGACGACGACGACCGCGCCACGTCCGACGATGCGCCCGCTTTCCCGTCCTCGCGCCCGCAACCGGCCCGGCCGCAGAGCTCTCGCCCGACCGCGTATCAACCGGTGGGTAGGCGCGAGAAGCAACAGCCCGAGCCCGAACTGCTGTCCGGCTCCACCACGGTGGCCGGTGACCTGCTGAACCGGTCGCACGACGACACCGAGCGCGGTCATCGCCCGGCTGCACCGACGACGCCGCCGGATCGGCCGCCGTACGGATCCACCGCGGCCGAACAGGGACGGAACCGCAAGCCCGCAGGATTCACCGCGCCGCGCCAGGTCGAGGTGGCCGAGCCCAACACCGACGTCACTCCGCGAGCAGCGGTGATCGACGTCGACGACGTCGCCAAGACGGCGGTGTCTGCGCGCATTGCGCGCACGGACGATACGGAATCCGATACGACGGGCAAGGTCGCTTCCACCGACGCACCCGAGACATCCGCTGCCACCGAGGCCGTCGATCTCGTCGAGACGGATTCAGAGCGCGACGCCGAGGAGGACACTGCTGCGGCACCGGAGACCGAGGCCGACGCGAGCCCCGCAACCCGATCCGGCCGCCGTGCTTCGGCCGCCAGGGGCAAGGGCGGCGCCGTTCGGCAGTGGCTCGTGCTCGTCGGTCAGGCAGTGGTGGCCATCGTCGTCGGCGCATTGCTGTTCAAGGGCTTCGAGCAACTGTGGGACGTGCTGCCATGGGTCGCCCTGGTGCTGTCGGTGCTGGTGATCGTCGGTCTTGTTGCAGTGGTGAGAATTCTGCGGCGCACCGACGATCTGATATCGATCGTCATCGCGATCGCCGTGGGTGTGTTCGTGACGCTCGGCCCGCTCGCCTTCCAGCTCAGTACCGGCTGAGCTGGAACCACGATGGCTGCGCAGCGAATACACGTTGGACTGTCCACGGCATCGGTGTACCCACAGAACACCGAGGCGGCTTTTCGGTACGCAGCCGAACTCGGCTACGACGGCGTGGAACTGATGGTGTGGGCCGAGTCGGTCAGCCAGGACGTCGACGCGGTGGCCGCACTCTCTCGGGAGTATTCGATTCCGGTTCAGGCCATCCACGCGCCGTGTCTGCTGATCTCGCAGCGAGTGTGGGGCTCGGATCCGATCGCCAAACTGGCCCGGTCGGTCGAGGTGGCCGAGAAGCTCGGTTCGGCTACGGTCGTCGTGCATCCGCCGTTCCGCTGGCAACGTAAGTACAGCGAGGGCTTCGCCGATCAGGTAGCGGAACTGGAAGCGAACTCGCACGTGGTGGTCGCCGTCGAGAACATGTTTCCGATGCGTGCCGACAGGTTCTTCGGACGCAAGGAGAAATCGGCGCAGCGACTGGAACGACGAGGTGGTCCGGGAGCCGCCCTGTCGGCGTTCTCCCCGTCGTACGACCCGACGGACGTCGGGCACGGTCATTACACCCTCGACCTCTCGCACACGGCCACCGCGGGCTCGGACGCCATCGAGATGCTCGATCGGATGGGCGAGGGCATCGCACACCTGCATTTGGCCGACGGCCGAGGCGCGTCCGTCGACGAGCATCTGATCCCCGGGCACGGCAGTCAGCCGTGCGTCGAGGTGTGCACCGAGCTGGTTCGTCGCGGCTTCGATGGCCAGGCGGTGATCGAGATCAACACGCAGAACGCGCGCACCGTGCCCGAGCGGTCGTCGATGCTCGACCAAGCCCTGCAGTTCGCCCGTACACACCTGTCCTGAGGTCGCCGGTAAGTTGTTCGGAATGAGTTCCGTCAGCCCGTTCAAAGCCGCCACCACCCTCACCGCGCTCGACGTCACCGCCGACTCCGCGTCGTTCGCAGGCGCGATCGACTCCACCTGGACCATCGGTCCCAAGGTGCACGGCGGGGCGATGCTCGCCGTCTGCGCGGCAGCAGCGCGTCAGCAGATTGTCAGGACCGACCCGGAGCAGTCCGAGATCCAGCCGCTCGCGGTGAGCGTCAGCTACCTGGCCGCTCCCGATCCCGGCGAGGTTGCGCTGACGACGGTGGTGCGCAAGCGCGGTCGCCAGGTTTCCCACGTCGACGTCGAACTCACCCAGGCCGGACGCGTTGCCGTGCGGGCGGTGGTGACCCTCGGTCGTCCCGATTCCGACGAACCTCACCACGAGACACCGACGTCGCTGGCGTCGATGGCCACCTCGCCGCCCGCAGAGACCCTCGCGGTGGCAGGCGATCATCCGATGGCGTCCATCGTGCACGTCGCCAAGGGCTGTGAGATGCGTATCGACGCGTCCTCGGCGTCGTTCCTGACCGGCGCGACGGGCGAGGCGGAGATTCGGTTGTGGGTGCGCCCCTTCGCGGGCGACGAGGCCGACATCGACACCGCGGTGCTGTTCGCACTGATGACCGGCGACATCTCGGCTCCGGTGACCATGAACCGCGGAATGTTCGGTTGGGCTCCGACCGTGCAGTTGACGACCTACCTGCGGCACCGTCCTGCGCCGGGGTGGCTGCGCGTGGCGGCGACCAGCAGCGTCATCGGCAGCACGTGGTTCGAGGAGGACCATGTGGTGCTGGATTCGACCGGTGCCGTCGTAGTGCAGAGCAGACAGTTGGCGATGGTGCCGCGCTCGAACTGACATGGCAGGCTTGGCCGCATGACGAGAATTGCAGTGATCGGCGGCGGACGGATCGGCGAGGCGTTGATTGCGGGACTCCTCGAGTCCGGCCATGCAGTGCGCGATCTGGTGGTCGCCGAGAAGTCCGAGGCCCGCGCCAAGGAGATCGCGAAGGAATTCGGTGTCCTGACCACCACCGTCGGCGACGCGTCCGAGGGGGCCGACGTGATCGTGCTTGCGGTCAAGCCGGCCGACGTCGAGGCGGCACTGACCGAGATCACCAAGATCGAGCTCGACGGCGATCGCGAACAACTCATTGTCTCGCTGGCCGCAGGCGTCCCCACCACGAAATTCGAGCCCAAGCTCCCCGCCGGCTTCCCTGTCGTTCGGGTCATGCCCAACACCCCGATGCTCGTAGGGGAGGGCGTCAGCGTGTTGGCTCCGGGCAAGTACGCGCGCGCCGAGCACCTCGAGCTGGTCCGCTCCATCCTCTCGGCCGTCGGCAAGGTCGTGGTGGTCAAGGAACATCAGCTCGACGCCGTGACGGCCGTATCAGGGTCGGGTCCGGCCTATTTCTTCCTGGTGGCCGAGGCCATGATCGACGCGGGAGTGGGCCTGGGATTGGCCCGCGACGTGGCGTCGGCGCTCGTGGTTCAGACGATGGTGGGGGCCGGGGCGATGCTGGATCGGTCCGACGAGAGTGCGAACGAGCTCAGATACGCCGTGACCTCGCCGGGCGGTACGACGGCCGCAGCAGTGCGAGAATTGGAACGAAATGGCCTTCGAGCAGCGTTTTTCGATGCTCTCGGTGCTGCCAACGCCCGATCGATTGAGATGGGCATCACAGCAGATTGAAAAATCTTTTCCCCACTCCCGTCGCAGTAACCCCATCTGTCCCTATAGGCTCGGGGGCAGCACGTGCGTGTCTGTTCGGCAGGAGGGGAAGCCTGCCGCATGAGACGTGCCGGAGGTATGTGGATTTATGGCGTCTATAAACAAGCCGTCCAAGGGTTCGTCCCCGGATGGTCAACCGGCTCTGGCCGGAACGCAGTTCCTCACTGTCGCCGAAGTGGCGACGTTGATGAGGGTTTCGAAAATGACCGTGTACCGGCTGGTACACGGCGGAGAATTGCCCGCTGTACGAGTGGGTCGGTCTTTTCGTGTGCACGCCAAGGCGGTTCACGACTATCTCGAGACCTCGTACTTCGACGCAGGCTAGTAGTGCACGCGGGGCCGGTTTCGTAAGTGCCGGTTCGGACCGGTAGGATTGGCGCTCGTCGTGCCAGCCAGCCGGTGTGCAGCCGTGGGCGAGTACGTGGCCCCAGCGCCAGCTCGGTGACCAAGGCTTTTGGCTCGAAGCCCTCAGAGCTTGGTTGTCAGGTAGGCGTACGCAAACGGCGTGCGCGAAAACGCTAGAGAAGAACGTGAGGACACCCGCATGGGTTCAGTGATCAAGAAGCGTCGCAAGCGCATGTCGAAGAAGAAGCACCGCAAGCTGCTTCGTCGTACCCGCGTACAGCGCAGGAAACTCGGCAAGTAGTTCTGCCGGCATAGCTTTCACCAGGAGGCCCGTCACCATCGGTGGCGGGCCTCCTGGCGTTCGTGGATGGGCTTTGCTTCTCACCCTCGCGTCTGCCCACCGATCCAGTAGGCTTTGGACGGAGCCGATGTTGGGGGTGCGCAGTGAGTCCGAGCGATCGTGGTGTTGCCGCGCCCCGAGTGGTCCTGGTGACCGGAGCCAGTCGTTTTCTCGGCGGATACCTCGTCACCAGACTGGCCCAGAACCCGCAGATCGAACGGGTGATCGCCGTCGATGCGCTGTCGCCGAGCAAGGATCTGCTCCGACGCATGGGCCGCGCCGAATTCGTCCGTGCGGACATTCGAAACCCGTTGATCGGCAAAGTGATTCGTAATGCCGGCGTGGATACCGTCGTGCATGCTGCCACCGTGGCCAAGCCCCCCAAATCCGGGGGCCGCGCCACGATGAAAGACCTCAACGTCATCGGCGCGATGCAGCTGTTCGCGGTGTGCCAGAAATCTCCGACGGTGGAGAAGGTGGTCCTGCGTTCGTCCTCCTCGGTGTACGGCTGCAGCGCGAAGGATCCGGTGAAGTTCACCGAGGAGATGAGTGCCCGACGCCCACCGAACGGTGCGTATGCGCGGGACACCATCGACATCGAGGGATACGTTCGCGGACTCGGCCGTCGACGACCGGACATCGCTGTGTCGATCCTCCGCATGGCACCGCTGATCGGTCCGCGATTGAACGGCACCATCTCGCGGTACATGACCTCGCCGCTGATCCCGAGCATCATCGGCCGCGATGCACGTATGCAGTTGCTGCACGAGGAAGACGCCCTCGCCGCGCTCGAGCGCGCCACCATCGGTGGTCCGGCGGGCACGTTCAACATCGGGGCCGACGGCACGATCATGCTGTCGCAGGCGATCCGCCGTGCCGGGCGCGTCCAGGTGCCGGTTCCATTTCCATTGTTCAAGAGTGTCGGCCGCGCTCTCATGGGCGGCATGATGCGGGAATTCACCACTGAGCAACTCGACTACTTCCACTTCGGCTGCGGCCTCGACACCACCCGGATGCGTTCGGTCCTGGGCTTCGAGCCGCGGTGGACTACGGTTCAGGCGTTCGACGACTTCGTCCGCGGCGCGGCGCTGCGCCCGGTCATCAGGACCGAGTGGGTGGACGGCATCGAGAATCGACTGCTCTCGGCCGTCGATACCGGCGCATCCACGGCGCGCGCACTGGCAGCACTGCGTAGCTCGGACACAGTGCGAAGTTCGGGAGGGACGGGTGAGTGAAGTGGCCAAAGTAATTCCACTGCACGGTGGCCGCTCGGTCCGTGCGTCGCAGGGTTCGCGCGAACGGCACCCCTCCGCCTACACCGAGCCGCGTGAGCCGACGCCACTGCTCGACCCTGCCCCCGCAGTCGCGTCCGCCCCGGCGGCAGTGATCCCGACTCCGTTGCTCTCGATGATCGACGACACCAAGACCGCCGTTGTCGACCAGATCTCCTCCGTTGCCGAATTCGTACGTCGGCGTCTGGCCGGCGATTACAGCGTCGACGAGTTCGGCTACGACCCGCATTTCGCCGACGCCATCTGGCTTCCGTTGCTGCGGCCGCTGTTCGAGAAGTGGTTCCGCGTCGAAGTCAAAGGCATCGAGAACATCCCGTCGGACGGCGGCGCACTCGTCGTCGCCAACCACGCAGGCGTGGTTCCCGTCGACGCGTTGATGGCGTCGGTCGCGGTGCGCGATCACCATCCGGCGCACCGTCCGTTGCGAATGTTGGCTGCCGACATGGCTTTCGAGATGCCCGGCGTCGGCACCATCGCCCGCAAGGCCGGGCACACGCTGGCATGCAACCCCGATGCCGAGCGTCTGCTGCGTACCGGCGAACTCGCAGCAGTGTTTCCCGAGGGCTTCAAGGGCATCGGCAAGCCGTTCAGCGAGCGCTACAAATTGCAGCGGTTCGGCCGCGGCGGGTTCGTGTCGGCGGCTCTGCGAACCGGAGCACCGATTATCCCGTGCTCGATTGTCGGCTCGGAGGAGATCTACCCGAAGATCGGCGACATCGCGCCACTGGCTCGACTGATGGGCATGCCGTATTTTCCGGTTACGCCGTTCTTCCCGCACTTCGGTCCGCTCGGCCTGATCCCGTTGCCGTCCAAGTGGTACATCGAGTTCGGTAAGCCGATTCCTACCGACTCGTACGACGCCACCGCGTTCGAGGATCCGATGGTGCTCTTCGAGCTGACCGACCACGTTCGCGAAACCATTCAGCACACGCTGTACCGACTGCTGGCCAAGAGGCGCAACGTCTTCCTGGGGTGAACGCACGGGTTATCCTGTGCCAGTGCACATTCGCAACACCACCATCGACGACCTGCCCGAGATTCTCGACATCCACAACGATGCCGTCGCCAACACGACTGCCATCTGGGACGAGGAACAGGTCGACCTCGCCGACCGCACGGCCTGGTTCGACGGCCGCCTCGCGGCGGGATACCCCGTCCTCACCGCCGAGGTCGACGGCCGGGTGGCCGGCTACGCGTCGTACGGTCAGTGGCGGGTCAAGAGTGGTTATCGGCACTCGGTGGAGCACTCGGTGTACATCCACCGGGACTTCTACCGGCGTGGCCTGGCCAGTGCGCTGCTCAGCGAATTGATCGAGCGGGCCAGGACAGGCGACGTGCACGTGCTGGTGGGGTTCATCGAGTCCGAGAACACCACCTCGATCGCTCTGCACCGGAAATTCGGCTTCGCCACCGTCGGGCAGATGCCTGAGGTAGGCGTCAAGTTCGGCCGATGGCTCGACCTGACCCTGATGCAGCTGACGCTCTGATCGCCCTGCCCGGCTGGGTCAGCCCTTGCGACGGCCGATCACGGCAGCGAGTCCGCCGCCCACTGCGCCCAAGGCCAACGCTGTCGGAACGCCGATCTTGGCGGCCTTGCGTCCGGTGCGGTAGTCGCGAATTTCCCAGCCCCGGTTCTTGGCCAGCTCACGAAGGTCCGGATCGGGATTGATCGCCACGGCGGTCCCGACGAGCGAAAGCATCGGAACATCGTTGTGGCTGTCCGAGTACGCGGTGCACCGCTTGAGATTGAGGCCTTCCCGCACTGCCAGTGAGCGCACTGCGTGCGCCTTGCCGATGCCGTGGAGGATGTCTCCGACGAGGCGGCCGGTGAACACCCCGTCCTTGCTCTCGGCGACGGTTCCCAGTGCCCCGGTGAGGCCGAGCCGCTTGGCGATGATCTGAGCCAGTTCCAGGGGAGTGGCGGTGACCAGCCACACCTGCTGGCCGGCGTCGAGGTGCATCTGGGCGAGAGCACGAGTGCCGGCCCAGATCTTGTCGGCGATGACCTCGTCGTAGATCTCCTCGCCGAGCGTGGTCAGTTCGGAGGTGGGACGGCCCGTGATGAACGAGAGCGCCTTCTCCCGGCCGCTGGCCACGTCCTCGCTGTTCTCCTTGCCGCTGACCCTGAATTTCACTTGCTGCCAAGCGAATTGAGCCAAGTCGCCACTGGTGAAGTATTTACGAGCAGCCAGCCCGCGAGCGAAATGAATGATCGATGCGCCCTGGACCATGGTGTTGTCCACATCGAAGAAGGCCGCAGCGGTGAGATCCCGCGGTATCGCGCCCTCGGACTCGATCCGCAACGCGAGAGCGGCGTCGGCACTGGCCTGGCCCGCCACGTTGGCGCGGACTTCTGCATCGGACGGACCGAAGGGGTTGCGAATCCTGCGAATACGCCGCTTGAACTGCTTGTCCCCGCGCGGATCCTCGGTGTCGACCATGTCGATATCGGGCGTGGCCTCGATCGGCAGGTCGGTTCCCCCGTCACTCACTTCGGTCCTCCTCCCACTCGAGTACTCGATGCAGCCCACTCGGTCACCCTCGCAGCCCGCTCGGTTACTGAAACAGCCTAGTCGTGGGTCCGACAGGACCGGCGGGGGACAAGCGAAGCCGGCCGAGAGGGCGGGCAGTTGGGGTAGTGGTCTGTGACGTTCGTCTCCATTGCGGACGTGTCACAGTGGACGGATGCAGACGACTCCCCCCGGCGTGGCTCTTCTCACCCGTGCAGGCTGCCATTCGTGCGCCCACGCGCTGGAGGTGTTGAACGAGGTTTGCGGCGAGTTCGACGTGGCCGTCACGGTCGTCGACGTCGACGAGGCGGCATCGGAATCGCCTGACCTGCGTGCGGAGTACGGGGACCGAGTGCCGGTGGTACTGCTCGACGGCATCGAGCACAGCTACTGGGAGGTGGACGTGCCCCGATTGCGGGCCGATCTGGCTCGGGCAGGGCACCCTAAGAACGTGTGATTCGTCTCCGTGTGCAGGTGAAGGCCGGTATGCGCAACTTTGTTCATTCGTTCACAAGCAGTTACCGTGGTGTGAACAGCATTCGTGAAATAGACACGAACGCAGGATCAGCGTGAAGACCGGCATCGACGCCGTTCGGACGAGGAGCCCCAGACGTGACCGAAGAGCGCCCGTCGCCCAGCGGCGTAGAGCGGGTCATCCCTCAGGCTACGGTCACCCGTCTGGCGACCTACCTGCGGGTCCTCTCGATCCTCGCAGACGAGGGCGTTCTCATCGTCTCCAGTGAAGAACTGGCCACCGCAGCGGGTGTCGGATCGGCCAAACTCCGCAAGGATCTCTCCTTTCTCGGCCCCAACGGCGTTCGGGGTGTCGGCTACGACGTCGCACGGCTGCGCGCCAAGATCGAGAGCGCACTCGGACTCGATCGTGGACACCGCGTCGTACTGGCGGGAGTCGGCAATCTGGGACAGGCGCTGGCCGGGTACGGCGGATTCGCGCGTCGCGGCTTCACCATGGTCGGCCTCTTCGACCGAGACCCGGCTCGGGTGGGCACAGACGTCGACGGACTGACCGTCCGGCACGTCGACGATCTCGACAAGGCCTGCCGTGAACTCGAGGCGACCATCGGCGTCATCGCCACCCCTGACGACGCAGTGCACGTCGTCGCCGAAAAGCTCGTTGCAGGCGGCGTCGAGTGCATTCTGAGCTTCTCGCCGATGGTGCTCGACGTTCCCGAACACGTCGAGGTACGGCGGGTGGACCTGGCGGTGGAGATGCAGGTGCTCTCCTTCAACAGCTCTCGCAATGTGTCCGAACCGGCCGACGTGACCGCACCGACCGTCGTCACTGCGCCTCGGCCACAGCCGGTCTCACCGCCTCCACTCACGTCCACGGCACGTCTGGGCCGCAGTCACGGCCCGCGCATCGCCGGTAATCCAAGCCCAGTCAACAGTTCGACAAGAAACGGATCGGTGATTGCACCGTGAGTGTCCTTCTCGTCGGGATATCGCACCGTAGCGCTCCCGTCGCAGTTCTCGAGCGTGTCGCGATCACGGACACCGATCGCCCGAAACTGACCGACAAACTGATGGCCAGCGGAAGCATCTCCGAGGTCATGGTGGTGTCCACGTGCAACCGCGTCGAGATCTACGCCGTCGTCGACGCCTTTCACGGCGCGTTGACGGCCGTCGGCGAGGTACTCGGTGAACACTCCGGACTCGAGATCGCGGACCTGACCAAGCACGCCTATGTGCGCTACAGCGAAGCCGCCGTCGAGCATCTGTTCGCAGTGGCCAGCGGCCTGGACTCGATGGTCATCGGCGAGCAGCAGATCCTCGGCCAGATCCGGTCGGCATACGCCGCCTCGGACGGGCAGCAGGCATCCGGCCGGGTGATGCACGAACTGGCTCAGCAGGCGCTGCGCGTTGGCAAGCGGGTGCATAGCGAAACCGGGATCGACTCCGCCGGAGCCTCGGTGGTCTCGGTGGCCCTCGATCGCGCCGCCGAGACGTTCGGCGGTTCCCTCGCCGGTCGCAAGGCCGTCGTCCTCGGAGCCGGAGCCATGGGCGGCCTCGCCGTCGCGCACCTCGGCCGCGCCGGAATCGGCGGCCTCACCATCGTCAACCGCACCCGCGAGCGGGCCGACCACCTGGCCGAGAACGCCGTCTCGAACGGAATCGCGGCAACGTCGGTCGCCCTCGAAAATCTGTCCGACGCGGTGGCCGAGGCCGACATCCTCATCACCTGTACCGGTGCGGTGGGGGCCGTGGTCTCCATCGCCGATGCTCACCTCGCCCTCGTCGGCCGCGACGCCGAGCACCCGCTGGTGATCTGCGACCTCGGACTGCCCCGCGACGTCGACGCCGCGGTGGCGCAGCTGCCGGGCATCACCGTCTTCGACATGGAGTCGCTTCAGCGCGATCCCGCAGCCGGTGCTGCGGCGAACGACGCGTCGGCGGCTCGCGAGATCGTATCCAGTGAACTCTCGGGTTACCTTGCGGGGCAACGACTTGCCGAGGTCACCCCCACCGTCACCGCACTGCGTCAGCGCGCGGCCGAAGTGGTCGAGGGCGAGTTGTTGCGCCTCGAGTCGCGGCTGCCCGGCCTCGATTCGCCGCAGCGCGACGAGGTGGCCCGGACCGTGCGCCGTGTAGTCGACAAGTTGCTGCACTCGCCAACGGTGCGCGTCAAGCAGCTCGCCAGCACCCCGGGCGGGGATTCCTACGCCGCGGCGCTGCGGGAGTTGTTCGAGCTGAGCCCCGGTTCGGTCGATGCGGTGGCGACGCCGATGGAGATCGGCTCGCTGGAGCTGGTCGACGACTTCACCGCCAGCCGTACCGATCTGCGCTCGGACTCGTACCCCGGCGGCACCGCCGGTCAGGAGCGATCGGAATGAGCGACATCGTCAAGATCGGTACTCGCGGAAGCCTTCTCGCGACCACTCAGGCCGACACCGTGCGCGTGGCTCTCGCCGCAGCAGGGGTCGAGGCGGAACTGGTGATCGTCAAGACTGCGGGCGATCTGTCTGCCGCACCCGTACAGACGATCGGCGTCGGGGTCTTCACCGCAGCGCTGCGCGAGGCACTCGCCGACGGCACCGTCGACATCGCCGTGCACTCCTACAAGGATCTGCCGACCGCAGCCGACGATCGGTTCGTCATCGCGGCCATCCCGGCCCGCGAAGATCCCCGAGACGCCCTGGTGGCCCGCGACGGGCTGGTGCTGGGCGAGCTGCCCACGGATGCGAAGGTCGGTACCTCCGCACCCCGTCGGATTGCTCAATTGCGAGCTCTCGGACAGGGATTGGACGTCCGGCCGCTGCGAGGCAACCTCGACACCAGGATCGGGAAGGTGGCCTCGGGCGAGCTCGACGCCGTCATCGTCGCCCGCGCCGGGCTGTCCCGCATCGGCCGACTCGACGTCGTCACCGAAGCACTCGATCCGGTACAGCTGCTGCCGGCACCCGCTCAAGGTGCCCTGGCTGTCGAATGCCGCACCGGCGACACCGATCTCGCGGCGGCCATCGCCACCCTCGACGACGCACACTCGCGTGCCGCGGTGGCAGCCGAACGCGGACTGCTGGCCGAACTCGAAGCCGGCTGCACCGCTCCGGTCGGCGCGATCGCCGAGGTCGTCGAATCCATCGACGAGGACGGCCGCATCTTCGACGAACTGTCGTTGCGCGGTTGCGTCGCCGCGATCGACGGCAGCGACACCATCCGCGCGTCGATCGTCGGATCACCCGACCGCGCCGAGGAGCTGGGCCGAGAACTGGCCCGCGAACTGCTCGATCTCGGTGCCCGCGAACTCGTTTCAGTCACCGAACCAGCGCAGGCCGGTTCTCACGTACAGGGTGGATCTCATGTCTAGGGCCATAACGGCACCCGTCCGCGGACGCGCCAAACGCACGGCGACCCGTCCGGCCGTACGAAGAGAGTCGATCGCTACCGCTCGACTGATTCCGAAACGGGGCGCGGCAACCCCGATAGAACTGCAGTACCCATACAAAACAGCACTGGAGAACAACCGATGAGCCCAGTCCGCAAGAACACCAACGGACGGATCCTGTTCGTGGGATCCGGGCCGGGTGACCCGGCTCTGCTCACGGTCCGGGCACGTGAAGTGCTCGGAGCGGCCGAGCTCGCATTCACCGATCCCGACGTCGACAAGGGCGTCACCGCGCTCGTCGGTGCCGACGTCCCCCGGGACGCGGAGACGGGTGAGAACGGTGTCGAGGTTCGTCCGGCACTCGGTGAGCCCGCTGAGGTCGCCAAAACGCTTCTCGCCGAGGCCAAGAACGGCCACGACGTGGTTCGCCTGGTTTCCGGTGATCCGCTCACCACCGATTCGGTGATCGCCGAGGTCAGTGCCGTCGCGCGGACGCACGTGCCGTTCGAGGTGCTCCCGGGCCTGCCTGCGGGATCCGCGGTGCCCAGCTACGCCGGCATGGCATTGGGCTCGGGCCACACCGAGGCCGACGTCCGCGGCGAGGTCGACTGGGCAGCGCTCGCTGCTGCTCCCGGCCCGCTCGTGCTGCACGCGACGTCGGGTCACCTGGCCGAAACCGCCAGTGCCCTCGTCGAACACGGTTTGGCACCGCAGACGCCTGCAGCCATCACCGTTCGTGGCACCACTCGCCAGCAGCGCACCGTCGAGGCCACCCTCGCCACCCTCAACGACGCCGGATCCGAGCTCGTCGGATCGCTCGTCGTCACCGTGGGCAAGGTCGTCTCGGGCCGAAACAAGATGTCCTGGTGGGAGTCTCGCGCACTGTACGGCTGGACCGTGCTGGTTCCGCGCACCAAGGACCAGGCCGGTGAGATGAGCGATCGCCTCGTCACCCACGGGGCCATCCCCATCGAAGTTCCGACCATCGCCGTCGAGCCGCCGCGCAGCCCGGCCCAGATGGAACGTTCCGTCAAGGGCCTGGTCGACGGCCGCTACCAGTGGGTCGTCTTCACCTCCACCAATGCCGTCCGGGCAGTGTGGGAGAAGTTCGAGGAGTTCGGTCTGGACGCCCGCGCGTTCTCCGGCGTCAAGATCGCGTGCGTCGGAGAGGCAACGGCGGCGAAGGTGCGTTCGTTCGGCATCAACCCCGAACTCGTGCCGTCGGGTGAGCAGAGCTCGCTCGGACTGCTCGAGGACTTCCCGCCGTACGACGAGGTGTTCGACCCGGTCAATCGAGTTCTGTTGCCGCGTGCCGACATCGCGACCGAAACGCTCGCCGAAGGTTTGCGCGAACGCGGCTGGGAGATCGACGACGTCACCGCATACCGCACCGTGCGGGCAGCGCCGCCCCCCGCCGAGACCCGCGAGATGATCAAGACCGGCGGATTCGACGCAGTGTGCTTCACGTCGAGCTCCACCGTCCGGAACCTGGTCGGCATCGCCGGAAAGCCGCACGCCCGCACACTCGTTGCGTGCATCGGCCCCAAGACCGCCGAGACGGCCGTCGAATTCGGTCTGCGCGTGGACGTGCAGCCCGAGTCGGCTCAGGTCGGACCGCTGGTCGAGGCGCTCGCCGAGCACGCAGCTCGCCTGCGCGCCGAGGGTGCACTGCCTCCGCCGCGAAAGAAGTCGCGCCGCCGGTAACTCGGTCGCGGATCTCACGCTCAGCACACCCGGTCCGTAAGGAGTTCGCTTGTTCCCCACCGACCGCCCCCGACGCCTGCGCCGTACCCCGGCGCTGCGTCGGCTGGTAGCCGAAACGTCCTTGGAGCCACGGCATCTGATACTGCCGATGTTCGTGGCCGACGGCATCACCGAGCCGCGGGAGATCAGCTCGATGCCCGGGGTGTTCCAGCACACGCTGGACTCGCTGAGTGCTGCGGCCGAGGAGGCCGTAGCGGCAGGCGTGGGCGGCGTCATGCTGTTCGGTGTGCCGAAATCCGAGGACAAGGACGAAACCGGCTCGGGGGCAACCGATCCGGACGGAATCCTGAACCGCGGGCTGGCTCGGCTGAAGTCCGACCTCGGGGATTCGACGGTCATCATGGCCGACACGTGTCTGGACGAGTTCACCTCGCACGGTCACTGCGGTGTGCTGGGGGAGAACGGCTCGATCGACAACGACGCCACCCTGTTGCGCTACGTCGACATGGCCGTCGCACAGGCGGACGCGGGTGCTCACCTGCTCGGACCCAGCGGAATGATGGACGGACAGGTCGGTGCGATCCGCGCCGGACTGGACGCGGCCGGTCACGTCGAGGTAGGGCAGCTGGCGTACTCCGCGAAGTATGCGTCGGCCTTCTACGGTCCGTTCCGGGAAGCCGTGGGCTCGTCGCTGCAGGGGGATCGCCGGACGTATCAGCAGGACGCACGGAATCGCCGAGAGGCCACCCACGAGGTGGAGCTCGATCTCGCCGAGGGTGCCGACATGGTGATGGTCAAGCCGGCCATGTCGTACCTCGACATACTCCGCGATGTGGCCGAGATGTCGCCGGTTCCGGTTGCGGCGTATCAGATCTCCGGGGAATATGCCATGATCACCGCCGCCGCACAGAACGGCTGGATAGATCGCGACGCGGCGGTGCTGGAATCGCTCGTCGGAATTCGGCGTGCGGGTGCCGATGTCCTACTGACCTACTGGGCAACCGAAGTGGCGGGCTGGCTGTGAACGATTTTCCCCCGGGAAACAACCCCGACAGCAACACGCCCAACAATCCACCGTCGCAACCGGATTGGCAGCGCTGGGAGCTCGAGCACGGGTTCCCGCGGTCGGGCCCGGAGCTGGAGCCGACTCCGCGACCGGCACCGGTCGACGTCGAGACGGCTCGCCATCTGTGGTGGGGAGTGGCGCTGATCGGCGCTCTCTCAGCGCTGTATTCGGTATGGACGCTGTTCGGGGCGCGTGAAGAATTTGCGCAGTCTCTGCTCGACGAACTCGCGGCGCAGGACGCGGCAGCGGACATGACCGTCGAATCCACGCAGTCGATGGTGACGGTGATGCTGGTCGTCACCATCTTCGTCGTGCTCGGTTTCGGGGCGTTGTTCCTGTTCTGGGTCAAGCGGATGCGCGCGGGCAAGATGTGGGCCCGGATGCTGCTGACCGTCATCGGATCGTTCATCGTGTTCACCACGATCCTTGATCTGTTCGCCATGGCATCGACGGCGGGGGCGATGAACATCGTGATGGGCGTGCTGAGCATCGGCCAGGGTGTAGTTGCCGCCGGGGCGATCTACCTGATGCATCGTCGTGAATCCAACGAATACTTCGTCGCGTCCAGACGGCGGTAGTTGTCAGAGCTCGGTAGTTTCGGGCGTGTTCTCGGCCGCAAGCCCCGCTGTGTGACTAGCATCACTCTCGATATCTTTTCGAGTGATCGGATCCGACATGGCAGAGAACACCCCTGCAGTAGCGAGCGTCGCCCAGCCGGTGGTCGACCGCGAGCCCTGTCCCCGGGAAAGCGGCCGTCCCGGTTGGGCGCTGCTCGGGTTGCTCCTCGCCGTCTCGGCCGCGATCGCAATCATGGCGTTGGGGATTTCTGCCGGCTGAGTGCTGGGTGCCGTCCGGAATTTCTGCCTGCGGAACCCTTTCCAACCCCGCGGTGGCAGGATGTCTGGCGTGAGCGCAGACACCGACGCATCGATCGTCCGTCCTCGGGTGGTCTCTGCCGCCTACTGGCTGTGGCTGGCCTCGGCCGTGTTGCTGATCGTCGTCTGCATGATCGCCTTGACGCTCCCCGCCGATCAGATTCGTGCGTCGTTCAGCTCGGAAGAGCAGGGCAATTCGTTCTTGACCGTCTTTCGTGGCCTCGGTGTGATCTCCGGGGTGGTCGGATTGGCCGTCGGGCTGATGTCGAGTCACGTCCGCGGCGGTGACCGCAGATTTCGGCGCGCTCTGGTGACGCTGTCGGGAGTTGCCGCTCTGCTGCTGATTTTCGCGGCACTGGTGTTCCCGTTCGTTCCGCTGGTGATCACCGTCGGCCTTGTTCTCGCGGCCGTTCTCGTTTACCGACCGTCGGCGCGGGAGTGGTTTCAGCGTGAGCAGTGAGATGTCGGCGAGTGAGACCGTGCTGTTCCACGAACCTGGTGGTCGATGGCGCATGCTGGCCTGGGGGCCTGTGTTCTGCCTCGTGGTACTCGCCGTCGAGCTCGCTTCCGGTCCGGTGATCCACTGGTTCGCACTCGTGCTGTTCTCGCTGATCCTCGTCGGTCTGACCTACGTTCAGCTGCGCGCTGCTCGCATGCACGTCAGCGTCGAACTCACCACCCGAACGCTGCGTCAGGGCACGGAGACGGTCGACATCGCCGAAATCGACGACATCTTTCCTGCGGCCGAGTACGCCGACGACGAGTACGAGCCCAAGAGATGGGAGACGGCGCGAGTGCTCGGGGAGCTCTCGGGTGTGCCGCGTAAGCGCCACGGCATCGGGCTGCGGCTGGTGGGCGGCGGGCTGGTTCAGGCCTGGGCAAAGGATGACGAGGGGTTGCGCGCGGCCCTCGAAACGGCCAAACGGGAGTACCTGTGAGGAAGTCCGTCGGCTGGGTGGAATTCGTGTTCGCGCTGCTGGCGGTGATCGGAGCCGTGGTGTGCTGGAACATGGGCGTGCGAACCACCGAGTTCCCCGCTGTTCCCGACGTGTCCCCGGCGTATCAGGGGACGTTCTACTCGGGGTCCTGGATCGCGCTGGCGGCCCTTGCCGTCACCGTCGCGGGGTTGCTGATCGTCGACGCGGTGCGTCGAGTCCGGACGGAAGAGCCACCCCCTACCGGGTAGGGGTATAGTGGACGCTATGAGCAGCTACAGCGCCGAGCAGGACGACCTGCTGAAGCGATTGCGTCGGATAGAGGGTCAAGTGGCCGGGATTTCCCGAATGGTCGCCGACGACCGCTACTGCATCGACGTTCTCACCCAGGTCTCTGCCGCAACCAAAGCGCTGCAGTCGGTCTCGTTGAAGCTGCTCGATGCCCACCTCGCCGGTTGCGTCGTGGAGGCGGCGAGGCAAGGCGGGCCGGAAGCAGACGCAAAAGTGAAAGAAGCGTCCGAGGCCATCGCGCGCCTCGTGCGCTCCTGACGACAGAAGGGAAGTCGACAATGCAGACGACATATTCGGTCGAGGGCATGACGTGCGCACATTGTGCTGCGTCGGTGAAGGAAGAAGTCTCCGAGATCGCGGGGGTCACCGGTGTCGATGTGGATGTGGACGCCGGTTCCGTTGTGGTGAGCAGTGATGCGACGCTCGATACCGCAGCGGTGGACGCCGCGATCGCCGAGGCTGGGTACCGACTCGCGTCCTGATCCAGCGGCACGGGTGGTTCGGATCCGGAGAAAACGGTGATACCGGAGGAACCGGACCATTCGTTCCCGCCGTCAGGAGTTTGCTCGTGAAGTTGGTGTCCACAGTCGGAATCATTGCCGTGACTGCATGTGTGCTCGTGGCTTGTTCGTCGGGTGGGTCGGCGCAACAGGTCGCGGCACCGCAGCAGGGCACCGAGGACGTCGCCGCACCCGGGACCAGCCCGTCGGTATCCGCTAGCTCCGAGCCCGGACCGCTGCCGTCGCTCTCCGTGACCACCCTGCTCGACGGCCTCGACAAGCCGTGGGACGTAGTGATGGCACCGGACGGCACAGTGCTGACCGGTGAACGATCGGGACGCTTCGTCGTCCGCGACGCCGTTGGAGACGTGCGCGACCTCGATGCGGATATGGGCGATCTCTACGCCTCCGGCGAGACCGGCCTCATGGGTATTGCGCTGGCCACGGATTTCGCTGCGTCGCGGACGATCTACACCTGCCAGGGTGTGCGGGGCGATGCAGGCAACCGTATCGCGGTGATGTCGTGGACCGTCGATCCGCAATGGACGCAGCTCTCACGCACCGGGACGCTCGTCGACGACATTCCCGTCGCCGACGGCGGTCGTCACGGTGGGTGCCGCATCCTGGCTCATCCCGACGGCACGCTGTACATCGGTACCGGCGACAACGCGAACCCGACCTTTCCCCAGGATCGGAACTCGCTGGGCGGCAAAGTGTTACACGTCAATGCAGACGGCACTGCCGCAGCCGACGCACCGGATCGGATCTTCACTCTCGGTCATCGCAATGTGCAGGGACTGGCGATCCGTCCCGGAACCGATCAGATCTTCGAGGTCGAGCAGGGGACGAGCCGAGACGACGAGCTGAACCTGTTGGTGCCGGGCGGCAACTACGGTTATCGGCCCGATCGACGCCCGTCGGTCTACGACGAATCGGTCCCCATGACCGACCCCGATCGGGTTCCTGGTGCCCTGCCCGCAGTGTGGAGTTCGGGTGATCCGACCATCGCCACCCCCGACGTCACGTTCACCGACGGTGAGCAGTGGGGCTCTTGGAACGGCGCCGCGGTGATCTCGAGCCAGCAGGGCGAGAAGCTGGTGTTCCTGGCATTGTCGGAGGACGGAACCGAGTACGTCGCCGAGGCAGAGGCGCTGGAGGGGACCTACGGCCGACTTCGCTCGCTCACCAGCGTCGGGAACGACGGTGGCTTCCTGCTCACCACCGACAACGGATCCGAGGACAAGGTTCTGCTCGTCACGCCCGACGTGAACTGACGCCAGGTGCGGGCCCTCAGGGGACCCGCACCTCGGCGTCGTACTACTTCGTCAGTGCGCGTGACTGGGGTTGGCGGCCGGCTCTTCCTCGGTTCCCGCTCCCGGCTCGCCGAGCATCGCCGCACCGACCAACGCGTCGGGCACACCGAAACCGTCGACGAGCAACTCAGCGTGCGGACGCAGTGTGCGGCAGCGCTCGTTGATGGCGCGGGTGACGGCCTTGGACCGCTCGGTAGACAGGTAGCGGTGCTCGATGAACCAGGCCTTGTCCTTCTCAATCACCGAGAGGGCGTACAGGTCACAGACCTCGTCGAGGAGATCCTTGGTGGCGGGGTCCTCGCACGACTCGATGCCGGCGATGAAGGCCTCGAAAATGATGCGATCGATGTGCGCGCCCGCCGCGTGCAGCACGTGATCCTGCACCGCATTGAACGCCTCGAACGGGCTGGTTTCCTTGGACTTGGACTGCAACCGGCGCGCGACGGTGGAGAGCAGGTATTCCTCACGATCCTCGAACATCTTGACCTGAGTACCGCGGTTGAACAGCGAGCCCTCTTCCTCATTGTCCTGGCGGCGGTCCAGGATGGTCTGCATGATCGCTTGTGCCGCAGTGCGTTTGACCACTCGGTCACCGACCATGTCGGCGGCGAACTTGACCCATTCGACCGGGCTCATGGACTTGACGTCGTCGGCGTACGCGGTGAGCAATTCCTTGGCCACCAGCTGAGTGAGCACATGGTTGTCGCCCTCGAACGTGGTGAACACGTCCGTGTCGGCTTTGAGTGAGATCAGCCGGTTCTCGGCGAGATAGCCTGCGCCGCCGCATGCTTCGCGGGCTTCCTGAATCGCGGCGGTCGCATGCCAGGTGTTCGCAGCCTTGAGGCCGGCTGCGCGCGCCTCGAGCTCGCGCTGCTCCTCGGCGTCGGGGCTGTCCGCCGTCTGCAACTCGTGCATCTTCGACACAAGTTCGTTCTGCGCGAACTGCAGGGCGTAGGACTTGGCGATGAGCGGGAACAGCCGACGCTGATGCACCAGATAGTCCATGATCAGAACTTCCTGATCGGAATCCGGTGCAGCGAACTGCCTGCGCTGCAACGCGTATCGCGTCGCGATGTCGAGGGCGACGCGGGCCGCCGCAGCGGCACTGCCGCCGACCGTGACACGGCCGCGGATCAACGTGCCGAGCATCGTGAAGAACCGTCGAGACTTGTTCTCGATGGGGGAGGAGTACGTACCGTCGTCGGACACGTCGGCGTACTTGTTGAGCAGGTTGTCTCGCGGGATGCGGACGTGATCGAACATCAGGCGGCCGTTGTCGACGCCGGGAAGACCGCCCTTGTACTGGCAGTCCGAGGTGGTGACACCGGGCAGGTCGTCACCGTTCTCGTCGCGGAGTGGAACGAAGAAGCAGTGCACGCCGTGGCTTTCGGGCTCCTCGCCCGGGCCTGCGGTGATGAGCTGAGCGAACACAGCGGCGACGGTCGCGGTTTCGGCGGCACCGCCGATGTAGTCCTTACGCGAGGACGGCGTCGGAGAGTTGATGACGAACTCGTCCGTCTTCGGGTCGTACGTGGCCGTGGTCTCGAGCGATTGCACGTCGCTGCCGTGCCCGGTCTCGGTCATGGCGAAACAGCCGAGCAGTTCGAGGTTGATGATCTTGGGGACGTAGGCCTCGTGGTGGCGTTCGGTGCCGAGATTTTCGATGGCACCACCGAACAGTCCCCACTGGACGCCGGCCTTGACCATCAGCGACAGGTCGCTCATTGCGAGCATCTCGATCATCGTCACCGCTGCGCCGACGTCCCCGGTACCGCCGTGTTCCTTCTTGAAGCCGTTGTCGGCAGCACCGGCGGCGGCGAGGAGCTTGAGTTGCTCGAGTGCTTTGGTGCGGGCGATGACGGTGTTCGGCGTGTAGTGCGGTCGGAACTCGTCGCGCGCCAGCTGTGTGCGCGCCTCGTTCTTCACATCTCGCCAGCGGCCGTCCAGAGTGTTCCGAAGGTGATCCGTTGTGGTTGCCATACTCGACGGTAACCTTTTGCCGCCGCCCGTGAGGGCCGGAAACTCAGACCGGCCAGACGAATTCTTTGAACACCGCTCTGCAGGTGCGCCAGAAGCCCGTTTTCGCGTACGGACCGTCGTGGAACAGCGACGCACAGTTGTCCTCCAGAGCCCTGGTGACCAGGGGACTGAAGTCGGCGAATTCCCTGACCAGGAACTCTTTGAAGCCTGACGGCCACGCGTGCTGGGCTGGTTCGTGTTGTGCCTCCACGACTGCGAGTGTAATGCAGCAGTAACATCGATGTTACAAATCACACCTACTTCAGTAGCGCGAATGCCTCCTGAGCAACGAGGAACGCGTAGCTGGACGGGATCAGATCGATCGCTCCGTCGGCCTGGAATTGTTCGGTGACGATCCAGTCCTGACCGGACGCATCGGTGGCCAGGAATGCGCCGGCGAGGTCACCGGGTGCATTGCCGCCCTTGAAGCCCGAGTACGGCCACAGTGCGGCGTCGAGCTGCACGCCCGGAGTGATCGCCAGAATCCGGCGGTTCTCCTCCGCTGCCGGACCCGAGGCGAGATAACCCATCGCCGCACAGACGTCCTGCGCATTGGCGAACCACTCGACGCCCTCGGCCGACGCCGGATTGTCGAGGAAGTTCTCGAAGTCGATCTCGAGTGGCCGCGCGTCCGCTCGGGCCAGCAGCTCGACCCGGCCGCTGGGGTCTGCACCCGACCACTCGGCCCGCATGTTCGGATCGCCGAATCCGATGACGAAGAACTGCCGGGTGTCCATCATCGGCGTCATGACCGACGGATCGTGATGTCCCATGACACCGAGCTGGCGTTCGACGCGGTCGCGCCCGAGTCGTTCCATCAACAGATCCGTTGCGGTGTTGTCGGACAACGAGATCATCTTCTCCGCGGCCTCGCGAACCGACACCGCGGTGCCGTCGGGCAGATTCTGCAACTCGCCCGACGGCGCGCTCTTGGTCGCGTCGCGAACGGTGAGCTGCTCGTTCCACCGAACCGTGCCTGCCTCGATCTCGTCGGTGAGCGCGCCGAGGACGTACAACTTGAACACCGAACCCAGCGGGAGCACTGCGTCCGCATTGGTGGAGTAGACGGCCTCGCAGTCACCACCGTTGAGACGAGACGCACTGTAGGAGTACTTCGGGGCCACCTTCGACAGCGCCGCATCGAGGTCGTCGAACGACGAGACCTCGGGGGTATCGGGCTTGGCCAGGAATCCGTCGAGCTTGCCGTCGGCACCGATCGAGGTAGAGATCGTGGCCGGGACGCCGGCGGTGGTGAAGCGCAGGACGCCGGTATCGGGGCCGGCCTCGAAACCTGTGGCCACGTTCGGTGCACCGGCGCGCAATTGTTCGAGTGGGGTGACGAGTCCGCCGAGCGGAGCGACCGCCTCTGCCAACTCGGGCCCGACGACGGCCTCCACCTCGGTGGGATCGGGTGCGTTCTCGCCGTTGATCCACTGCAGAATCCGGTCGTTGAGCGCACCCAGCGCAGTGGAGGTGTCGACGGCGAAGGCCGGTGCCGTGGTGGTGCTCGTGGGCGACGGTGCCTCGGCTGCACCCCCGCAGGCAGCGAGTGTCAGAGTTGCCACGAGGGCGGCACCTGCGAGTCTCGTCGTGGTGCGCGGCGTCATCATGCTGCGATGCTAACGGATTCGGACATTTCGCCTTCGAGGGTGAGGGAGTCGGTTCCGCTGGGTTGCTGTGGCAGGGTGCTGTGGCGTGCTGACTTCCGAGGACGTCCGTCGAATCGACTCCGACCACCTGTGGCACCCCTACAGCCGGTTTCCTGCGAGTGGGACACCGCTGGTGGTCGAGAGTGCATCCGGGGTGCGACTGAGCCTTGCCGACGGCAGGCAGCTGATCGACGGGATGAGTTCGTGGTGGGCGGCGGTGCACGGCTACCGCCACCCGGTGCTCGACGCCGCCGCGCACGATCAGCTGGGCCGGATGAGTCACGTGATGTTCGGCGGACTGACGCACGCTCCGGCGGCGAGGTTGGCCGAGCTGCTGGTCGAGATCACCCCCGCCGGGCTCGACAAGGTGTTCCTCGCCGATTCCGGATCGGTCTCGGTCGAGGTCGCGGTGAAGATGGCGTTGCAGTACTGGCGTGGCCGCGGCGAGCACGGTCGCACTCGGCTGTTGACCTGGCGCGGCGGGTACCACGGAGACACGTTCGCTCCGATGAGCGTGTGCGATCCGGATGGTGGAATGCACACACTGTGGACCGAAGTGCTGGCGAAGCAGGTGTTCGCTCCGGCTCCGCCCGCGGAGTTCGACGCCGGGTACGTCGCCGAATTCGAGCGGGTACTGAGCGAACACGCGAGCGAACTGGCGGCGATCATCGTCGAACCGATAGTGCAGGGTGCCGGCGGTATGCGATTTCACGATGCGCAGTACCTGGTCGAGCTGCGTCGCCTGGCCGACGAGTACGGCGTGCTGCTGATCTTCGACGAGATCGCGACCGGCTTCGGCCGGACCGGGCAGTTGTTCGCCGCCGACCACGCGGGCGTCGCACCAGACATCATGTGCGTCGGCAAAGCATTGACCGGCGGCTATCTGACCCTGGCGGCGACGCTGTGCACCACCGAGGTGGCTACGACGGTCTCGGGCGGGGAGGCCGGAGGCCTGATGCACGGGCCGACGTTCATGGGTAATCCACTGGCGTGCGCGATCGCGGTGGCCTCGGTGGAACTGCTGCTCTCGCGCGATTGGCGCGCCGAGGTCGCAGGTTTGGCATCGGGTTTGGCAGCGGGGTTGGCACCTGCTCGTTCGCTGCCGGGCGTCGCCGACGTCCGGGTGCTGGGCGGGATCGGGGTGATCGAGATGCACAGCCCGGTGGACATGGCACGGGCCACGGCAGCGGCCGTCGAAGCGGGAGTGTGGCTGCGGCCGTTCGGCCGTCTGGTGTATGCGATGCCGCCGTTCATCTGCACCGATGCGGAGGTGGCTGCCATCGCCGACGCCATGCTGGCGGTGGCCCGAAGCCATACTTGAACAGCGTTCAAGTATGGTGCTGCCATGACCGCACTGGAGTGGCTCGACGCCGCCGCGCGCGACCGACGCGAGGCCGGACTCGAGCGCGTCGTCATTGCCCGCACAGCCGGGGACACGGTTCTGGATCTGGCGTCGAACGACTACCTCGGCCTGGCCCGACATCCGGCCGTCGTCGACGGGGCCTGCGCTGCCGTGCGCCGATGGGGCGGCGGATCCACCGGATCGCGGCTCGTCACCGGCACGACGACGGCACACGAGCGACTGGAGGAGGAACTAGCCGATTTTGTCGGGGCCCAGTCCGGGCTGGTGTTCTCCTCCGGCTACACCGCCAATCTCGGGATCGTGACGGCACTGGCGGGCCGAGACGCGCTGGTTATCTCCGACGCCGCGTCGCACGCATCGCTTATCGACGCCTGCCGCCTGTCGCGGGCACGGGTGGCCATCGCTCGGCACTGCGATCCCGAGCACGTCGACGAGCTGTTGCGTGAGCGTCCCGAACAGCGGGCCCTCGTGGTCACCGACTCGGTGTTCAGCGCCGACGGCGATCTCGCGCCACTGGCCGAGCTGTACGCGGTGTGTCGGAGACGGAACGCGGTGCTCGTCGTCGACGAAGCGCACGGATTGGGCGTACGTGGGGACGGCGGCCGGGGAGCCGTCCACGACGCCGGACTGGCTGGTGCGCCCGATCTGGTGATCACCGCGACGTTGTCCAAGGCACTCGGGTCGCAGGGTGGCGTCGTACTCGGCCCGGCAGCGGTTCGCACGCAGGTGCTGCACGGTGCGCGGACCTTCGTCTTCGACACCGGGCTCGCCCCGGCGTCGGTGGGCGCAGCATCGGCCGCGCTGACCGTCCTGCGTGGCGAACCCGACCGGGTGCATTCGATCGGCGTGCGAGCAACGCAACTGGCCGCCGCATCGGGCGTCGAACCGACGAAATCGGCGGTGGTTCCGGTGGTCCTGGGCGACGCGCAGCGTGCGGTACGCGCGGCGGAGGACTGCCTCGAGCTCGGCGTCCGCGTCGGATGCTTCCGGCCACCGTCGGTTCCGGCCGACGGGTCTCGACTCCGACTGACCGCGCGCGCCGATCTCACCGATTCCGATGTCGACCGTGCCGCGTCGGTCCTCGCGAAGGTTCTGTGGTGACGGTTCTACTCGTGACGGGAACGTCGACCGGCGTCGGCAAGACCGTGATCACCGCTGCACTCGCGGCTGCAGCACAGGCAGGTGGACGGTCCGTGGCGGTGTGCAAACCGGCGCAGACCGGAATCGGTGACGATTGCACGGACGAGTCGGATATCGATGTGGTGGAACGTCTTTCGGGGGTTCGCGGAATCGAGCTGGCGCGGTACCCCGAGCCGCTTGCGCCCGATGTCGCGGCCCGCCGATCGGGTCGGCCGATGCTCGAACTCGACGCCGTCGTCGACGCGGTTCTCGTACTCGACGAGACCCACGACCTCGTTCTGGTCGAGGGCGCGGGCGGAGTAGCGGTGCGCCTGGGTGCCGGAGGGTTCACCGCGCTCGATATCGCCGGTGCCGTCGGCTCATCGGTTCTGGTCGTGGCAGGGGCAGAGCTGGGGACGCTCAATCACAGCGCGCTGACCGTCGCAGCTGTGCGTGCAGCGGGCGTGACGTGTTCCGGCCTGGTCATCGGGTCGTGGCCGACCGAACCGAGTCTGGCGGCGCGGGTCAACCTGGAGGAGTTGCCGCTCGCGACGGGCGTCGAGCTGATCGCGTGCGTGCCCGGCGGTGCAGGCGCGTTGGACGAGAATGAATTCCTTGCGCTCGCCCGCACGACGCTCGGCGAGTTTACTGATTCGTTACTCGGGTAACCGACAGGGAACGTCTGCCGCTTCGGCATTCGAAACAGATCGGGAGTTCCAATTATGAGTACCGCAGTGTGGATCATCGTTGCAGTAGTCGTCGTAGTGTTGGTCGTTGCCGTCGCCCTGGTCGTGGCGCGCAAAGGCAAGGAGCGAAAGAGGCTGGAAGCGAACGATATTCGCGAGAAGGCAGCCGATCAAGCGGCCATCGTCGAGGAGCGTGAGCTGCTGGCTCGCGAAAGTGAGGCCAAAGCGCGTCGGGCGCAGGCCGAGGCCGACGTCAAAGCCGCCGAGGCGGAGAAACTTGCGCAGCAGGCGCAGTCTCATCAGGGTGTCGCCGCGTCGTCCCGCGACGAGGTCGACTCGGAGTTCGAGCGCGCGAATCGGATCGACCCGGACGTGAAGAACGACCGGAACATGACACACGACCGCAACGTGCGAGATGACCGGAATGTCGCAGGCGACCGTGACGTCGTGGGCGACCGCAATGCGACGGGCGATCGGAACGTCGTGAGCCGCAATGCAACAGATGACCGGGACATCGCCGGCGACCGCAGTGTGGCGAACGACCGCAACGTCGCAGGCCACCGGAACGTCCTAGGCGATCCGGACGTGCCCCCGACAGCACCCCGGCACCAGCAGAACTAGTTCGTCGACGTCTGAGGTAGTTCGAGTTCGACGACCTCGTGTTCGCCGAGGTTCGGCCGCTCGTTGGTGATCTTGGCCTTGGCGTAGGCCATCAGATTCGAGACCTTCGATCCGGGGGTCGACCAGTACTCCGCACCTTCGGCGGCCACGTGTATCAGTGCCACCTCCCGGGAATCGGGGTTCTTCTCGAACCACGTGGCCGCCCGGGTGTTCCACAGTTCCTCGGCCTTCGTCCGGTTCTCGACGACGGCCGCGGTGCCGGACAGGGACACCCAGCCTTCGCCGGACTGAAACGAGACGTTGACCGTTGGATTCGCCGCGATGTCGGCCACCTTGCGGGAGTCGCGTGCGGCGAAGAACCACAGGTCGCCGTCGAACTCGGCTTCCTGCAGCGCCATCGGGCGCGAGATGAGGTGGCCGTCTCGGCCGACTGTGGTGAACATGCAGAGTCCGGCTTCGGACATCAATTCAGCGACCTTGGTGACGCCGTCCGCGGAGTTGTCGGTGTTCGTTCTATCGGTGTTCGTCATCGAAACCAACTACCCGGTGTGCAGCTCACTCAACCGTTAAGGTGATAAAACGGACACGGGTACCGGGAGGCTGCGCATGGGGAAGAATCTCGACAAGAACAATCGGCTCGACCTGCGCGTGAGCAACGACGAACGTGAGGTCGTCGTGAACACACTCGGCCTGGCCATGAGCGAGGGCCGCTTGACGTTGGTCGAGTACGAACAACGCCTCGACACGGTATGGGCGTCGACCACTCGCGGTGACTTGGCCGAGGTCGTTCGCGACTTGCCGGCCGCAGAGAAATCGACAGCGGTCGATGTCGCTCACACGAGGAGCGAGTGGCGCGAGTATCTGGACGAGTGGCGCTGGTGGTTCGGCGGTGCCGTCGTCATGAACGGAATCTGGGCCGTTCAGTGGATCTCCGACGGCGAGCCGACCTCTTACTGGCCTCTGTGGCCCCTCGGCATCTGGGGCATCATCCTGATCGCGATGGTGTTCATGCCCGATGACAAGAAAACCGACAAGGACTGAGGCTGTCGGGCGAGCGCATTATTACGCCCTGTAGTTGGTGATTTCGCCGAACCTGGGACACTGGAAGTCGTGACTGTTTCTCTCGGCGACGACGCCCCCGTATCGGCCCAACTTTTCGCTCGCGCGAGCACGGTGATTCCCGGTGGCGTCAACTCGCCGGTGCGGGCCTTCGCATCTGTCGGCGGGACCCCACGGTTCATCACGCAGGCCAGCGGATACACGATGATCGACGCCGACGGGAAGTCCTACGTCGACCTCATCTCGTCCTGGGGCCCGATGATCCACGGGCACGCTCACCCGGCCATCGTCGAAGCCGTCCAGAAGGCCGCGGCAACCGGCCTGTCGTTCGGCGCACCCACCGAGCGTGAAATCGAACTCGCCGAAGAAATTGTCCGTCGAGTCGGCCCCGTCGACCAGGTTCGCCTTGTGAATTCGGGCACAGAGGCCACCATGAGCGCGGTGCGTCTGGCTCGCGGATTCACCGGCCGCACCAAGATCCTGAAGTTCTCCGGCTGCTACCACGGCCACGTCGATGCGCTGCTCGCCGACGCAGGTTCAGGTCTGGCCACCTTCGGACTCCCGACATCTCCGGGAGTCACCGGTGCTCAGGCGTCGGACACCATCGTCGTTCCCTACAACGACCTCGCCGCTGTTTCCGCCGCGTTCGAGGCCAACTCCGGCCAGATCGCCTGCATCATCACCGAGGCCGCCGCAGGCAACATGGGCGCGATCGCCCCGGTCACCGGCTTCAACGAGGGACTGCGCCGTCTTGCGACCGAGCACGGCGCGCTGCTGATCATGGATGAGGTGATGACCGGGTTCCGCGTCAGCGCCGCCGGTTGGTACGGCATCGACGGTGTCGCAGGCGACCTGTACACCTTCGGCAAGGTCATGTCCGGTGGACTGCCCGCTGCCGCATTCGGTGGCCGAGCAGACATCATGGCCTACCTCGCGCCGGCCGGGCCGGTGTACCAGGCGGGCACGCTCAGCGGTAACCCCGTGGCCGTCGCAGCCGGTCTGATGAGCCTGCAACTGGCCGACGCAGCCGTCTACGAGAAGTTGCAGGCAAACTCGCAACGGCTCGGAACGTTGCTCGGCGATGCCCTCACCGCCGAAGGCGTCACCCATCAGGTGCAGTTCGCGGGCAGTATGGTGAGTGTGTTCTTCGCCGATGGACCCGTCACCGATTACGCGCAGGCCAAAGCCGCGCAGACATGGCGATACCCGGCGTTCTTCCACGCTTTCCTCTCGCGCGGTGTCTATCCGCCGCCGAGCGCATTCGAGGCCTGGTTCGTCTCCGCAGCCCTCGACGACGACGCGTTCTCGATCATCGCCGACGCGGCCCCGGCCGCCGCGAAGGCCGCCGCAGCTGCTGCAGCACCACTGTGATGTCTACACAGAAGTGATCACCATCCGACTAACGAGAAACAGGACCCCGACGTGACCGAGGCCCCCGCAACACATCCGCACTCGACGACGCGCACGATCGTGCACGTCCTCCGGCACGGCGAGGTGCACAACCCCAAGGGCATCCTCTACGGACGGCTGCCGGGCTTCAAGCTGTCGGTGACAGGCCAGTCGCAGGCCAAGTCGGTGGCGGATGCGCTCGCCGGTCACGACATCACTCACGTCGTCGCATCTCCGCTCCTGCGTGCTCAGGAGACCGCGGCTCCCATCGCAGCCGCGCACGGACTGACGATCGTCGAAGACGAGAACCTGATCGAAGCGGGAAACGAGTTCGAGGGACTGCGCGTGGCAGTGGGCGACGGCGCACTGCGGCGGCCACGACACTGGTGGAAATTGCGCGATCCGTTCACCCCGTCCTGGGGCGAGCCGTACCTGCAGATTGCGCACCGCATGCTCGCCGCCGTCAACGCTGCCCGCGTCGCGGCCGTCGGACACGAGGCCGTCTGCGTCAGCCACCAACTCCCGGTGTGGACGCTTCGCCGCTTCCTGCAGGGCGACCGGCTCTGGCACGACCCGCGCAATCGCCAGTGCGGACTCGCGTCGCTGACGTCGCTGGTCTACGAGGGCGATCAGCTCGTCGACCTCGTCTACTCCGAGCCAGCGGGAGCGTCCGACCCGAGGATCTCCGGTGCGTAGGTTTCTGCTCGCCGTTGCCGCTGTGGCCCTCGTTGCCGGTTGTTCGACCGGCACCGACGCGGTTGCTCAGGGCGGTACCTTCCAGTTCGTCTCGCCGGGCGGCAAGACCGACATCTTCTACGATCCGCCGTCCGACCGCGGTGCCCTCGGCGAACTGTCCGGGCCCGACCTGATGACCGAGGGCAGGACGACCTCGCTGTCGGATTACGACGGTGACGTCGTCGTACTCAACGTCTGGGGGCAGTGGTGCGGTCCGTGCCGCGGTGAAGCCGACGATCTCGAGAAGGTCTACGAGGCCACCAAGTCCTCTGGCGTCGAATTTCTCGGGATCAACGTGCGCGACGAATCACAAACCGCCGCACAGGACTTCGTCGTCAGCAACAACGTCACCTACTCCTCGATCTACGACCCGCCGATGCGCACCCTGACCGCGCTCGGCGGCGTTCCCACCTCCGTCATTCCGACGACCATCGTGCTCGACCGACAGCACCGCGTCGCCGCAGTATTCCTGCGTGAACTGCTCGCCGAGGATCTGCAGCCCGTCGTCGAACGGATAGCAGCCGAGGAGCCAGTGCAGCCGTGAACGTGACATTTCTGGCCGGGATAGGCGCGAGTTTTCAGGAAGCTGCGGCCTCAGGGCCGCTGTTCCTGGCCCTCGGAGCCTGCGTCCTGGCCGGGCTCGTCTCTTTCGCCTCGCCGTGCGTCGTACCGCTGGTGCCGGGTTATCTGTCGTATCTCGCCGGCGTCGTCGGAGCGGACGCTCCGGCCGTCAGCGCCGACGAGGCCGCCGTCAAGACCAAGGTGCGCAGCGGTCGAGTGCGCGTGGCCGGGGCAGCGGGCCTGTTCGTACTCGGCTTCACCGTGGTGTTCGTTCTTGCGACCGCATCGGTGTTCGGGGCGATTTCGGTGCTGGCGATCAACCGTGAGCTGCTCATGCGCATCGGCGGCGTCGTCACCATCGCCATGGGTCTGGTGTTCGTCGGACTTATCCCTGCTTTGCAGCGTGATGTGCGCTTCGAGCCGAAGCAGATCGGTTCACTGGCCGGAGCTCCGTTGCTCGGCGGCGTGTTTGCACTCGGGTGGACCCCGTGCCTCGGGCCCACACTCGCAGGCGTCATCTCGCTCGCCGCAGGCACCGACGGTGCGACGGCAGCGCGCGGCGTCACCCTCATCGTGGCCTACTGCCTCGGTCTGGGATTGCCGTTCGTGATCCTCGCGTTCGGTTCGGTCAGCGCGCTGCGAGGCGTCGGCTGGCTGCGTACACACGCACGACAGATACAGGTGTTCGGCGGAATCATGTTGATAGCGGTAGGAATTGCACTGGTCACCGGTGCCTGGGATCAGTTCGTCGGTTGGGTACGCGACGCCTTCGTCTCCGATGTGGTGTTGCCGATATGACCGCTGATACCGAAGAGCGCACCGAGGCGTCGCCACCCCACAAGCAGTCGGTGCTGGGCGGGGGAGTGGCCCTGATTCGCAACACCTGGCGCGGGCTGACCAGCATGCGAACCGCGCTGGTGCTGCTGTTCCTGCTGGCATTCGCCGCGGTGCCCGGTGCCCTGGTGCCGCAACGCAGCCTCAACGCGGGCAAGGTCGACGAGTACATCGCCAACCGTCCGACCCTCGGCCCGATCATGGACAAGTTCGAGCTGTTCGACGTGTTCGGCAGCTTCTGGTTCACCGCGATCTACGCACTGTTGTTCGTCTCGTTGATCGGCTGCATCCTGCCGCGCTGCATCGAGCACGCAAAGCAGTTGCGTACAAAGCCTGTTCGCGCGCCCCGCAATCTCTCGCGGCTGCCGCACCACAGTCGGTACGACATCGACGGAACCCCCGAGGACATTGCCGGAGAGGTGCGTGCTCAGCTTCGCGGTTGGCGCGTGGCCCAGCGATCCGAGGACAACGGGACGGTGACGCTCTCGGCCGAGAAGGGGTACGTCCGTGAACTCGGCAACCTCGTGTTCCACCTCTCCCTCGTCGGGCTGTTGGCCGCGATCGCCATGGGCAAACTGCTCGGCTACGAGGGCAACCGCATCGTGATCGCCGACGACGGCCCCGGGTTCTGCACCTCGACCCCCGCGAACTACGACTCGTTCCGCGCAGGCAATCTCGTCGACGGCACCGACCTCGAGCCACTGTGCGTGCGCGTCAAGGACTTTCAGGCCGACTACCTCGACAACGGCCAGGCCGAGATGTTCACTTCCAACATCGAATACCAGGCCGGCGACGACCTGACGAACAACGTGTGGCGCGACGATCAGCTGAAGGTAAACGATCCGCTTCGCGTCGCGGGAGACCGCGTCTACCTGCAAGGCCACGGCTACGCACCGACCTTCACCGTGACGTTCCCGAACGGTGAGACCCGCACCGACACCATTCAGTGGCAACCGACGGACGCGACGACCTTCCTCTCCAGCGGAGTGCTGCGCGTCGACCCGCCCGGTGGGTTGTACCCCGACCCGTTGGACCGTCGGAAGAATCAGATTGCGATCGAAGGACTGTTCGCGCCGACTGCGTCGTTGCAGGGGGCCCTGCTGTCGTCGAGCTTCCCTGCGATGAACGATCCCGCCGTCGCCATCGACATCTACAAGGGCGACACCGGACTGGACACCGGGCTGCCGCAGTCCATCTTCTCGCTCGATCAGGAAATGGTGGCTCAGGGCAGGCTCGTCAAGCAGGACCGCGTCAACCTGAAGCCGGGTGAATCGGCGACGCTGAGCGACGGCACCATCGTCACGTTCGACGGGGCCGAGGAATTCGTCAACCTCCAGGTCTCGCACGATCCCGCCCAGACCTGGGTACTGATATTCGCGATCACCATGATGGGCGGGCTGCTGGTCTCACTGGTGATCAAGCGTCGCAGAATCTGGGTCCGACTCACCGCCGAGGGTGAGTCACGACGTACTGTAGTAGAACTCGGCGGACTTGCACGCACCGATCAGGCGGGGTGGGGCGAAGAGTTCGACCGCCTGTGCACCCGCCTGCTCGGCGACACCTCGAAACAGGAGAACTGACCGATGCCGATCAACGAGACACTCTCGCAGTACAGCGACTGGTCGTTCGAATCAGCGTTCACCATCTACGTGCTCGCATTCGTCCTACTCATCGCCCAGTACGCCTCCGCCAAGGCGACCGCCGCGCAGGCGAAAGAACTCGTCGGTGCCGGTGCGCCGGTGGCCCAGTCCCGACCGGGACTGGTTGTCGAAGCCCCGAAACGACCGCTCTCCGACCGCCTCGCAAGCATGGGTTTCGCGCTGCTCGCGCCGGCCCTCGCACTGCACGTCCTCGCGGTGGTGCTGCGCGGATTCGCCACGCACCGTTTCCCGCTCGGCAACATGTACGAGTTCGTCACCATGGCGACCGCGGCCGCGGCCCTGACCTCGGTCATCGCCCTGCGTAAGAAGACGATGCGTCCGATGCTCGTGTTCGTGCTCGCACCGATCATCGTGCTGATGTTCTTCGCCGCCACCAAGCTCTACGCCGACGCCGCCCCGGTCGTCCCGGCACTGCGCTCGTACTGGCTGCCCATCCACGTCACCATCGTCAGCGTCGGCAGCGGCATCCTTCTGGTCTCCGGTGTGGCAAGCCTGCTGTTCCTGCTGCGCATCAAGCAGCCCCTCGGCGAGGAAAGCGTCGGGTTTTGGGGCAAATTCGCGTCCAAGCTGCCCGACGCCCAGGCCCTCGACCGACTCGCATACAAGACGACCATCGTCGCCTTCCCGCTCTTCGGTGCAGGCGTCATCCTCGGTGCGATCTGGGCCGAGGCCGCATGGGGACGCTTCTGGGGCTGGGACCCCAAAGAAACGATGTCGTTCATAACCTGGATCATCTACGCCGCCTACCTGCACGCCCGCGCCACCTCCGGCTGGCGCAACACCCGCGCCGCGTGGATCAACGTCGCCGGATTCACCGCCATGCTGTTCAACCTCTTCATCATCAACATGGTGGTCTCGGGACTGCACAGCTATGCGGGCCTGAACTAGCAGTCGGCCGCTGCGCAGGCCGCTCAGCTGGTAGCGTCCGATCCGGCTCGATGGGGGAGACATCCGAGCCGGATCGAAGGATGTAGGACGCGAACTGGGGGGAATCGGTCATGGCCGATCGGCACGAGAACAACTGGCAACCTGTCCGACCATTGGACGACGACCTGCCGGACGACCGAGCTCCGGAGCCGGCGGTGAACCCCGAATCGAGAACCGACTCGCCCGCGGCCGCCGTCGAAACCACATCCGGATCCGACGCGAAGCCCGCGGTTCGACGGGAACCGTTCCGCTCGACCCCCATCACCATGCCGCCCGAGAGCGCGGACAACCCACCGGTAGCGCCACACGAGGCCAAGCCCACGCCTATTCCGCCGCCGGTCACCGCGGAATCTGCGGTTGTGTCGAAAGATGCTTCCGAGCAGACCGAAATCGGTAAAGAAGCCGAGAGCGGGATAAACACTGGGGCCGACGGACCTGATGCGGCTGTGGGTTCTGTTGAAGCGGTGGTGCTGGGCGAAGAGGTGGACAAAACCACCGCGAGCGGGACATGGACAAACCAGCCCAAGACTCCCGTAGCTTTCCCTGAGCAGGCGACTCCTGCGGTGCAGAGTGCCGTGGCTCCAGCGCCCGAGGCGAAGCCGATCCAGAATCCGCCTATGCCGCCGGTGCCATCAGGGCCACCGCCACCTCAGCAGTGGATGCCACAGAATTATGGAGCGCCGCAGAACAATTGGGTGCCGCAGAACAATTGGGCTCCGCCGAACAACTGGGCTCCGCACCAGGGCCCGGGCGGGCCGCAGGGGCAGGTGGTGCCTCACGGCCAGGGTGGGTCGCAGGGTGAATGGAGTCCACAGAATCAGTGGCCAGCTCAGGCCGGTCAGTGGCCACAACTTCCGCAACCGCAACGCATCGCACCGCTCCATCCCCAGCAGCAGCACGGCGATGTCGACGCGCCGCTTCTGATTCCCCACACAGCGGCGATCGGTCAGAGTCTCTCGGGTGATCGGCCCATTCTGCAGCCGGTCTCCTCGCGCGATCTCGGCAACTCGTTGCTCGTTCGATCGGCGAATGTGCCACCGGTTTCCGGATGGCGTCGGGCGCTGTATGTAATGTCCGGCGGCCGAATCGATGTTGGTAACAGCGCCGCCCAGCAGCGCCGGCTCGAGCTGACCGCACAGGTGGATCGGACGCTCGTGGGGTGCTATCGCGTCGCGGTGCTCTCACTGAAGGGCGGAGTCGGCAAGACGACGACCACCGCGACGCTGGGGTCGACGTTCGCCGACATCCGAGGTGATCGAGTGATCGCGATCGATGCGAACCCCGACCGCGGAACACTGGGGCAGAAGGTTCCTTGCGAAACGACTGCAACCGTTCGAAACTTGTTGCGTGACATAGATTCTCTGGATCGCTACAGCGATGTCCGTGCCTACACGTCGCAGAATGCCAACCGCTTGGAGGTGTTGGCGTCCGACTCGGATCCGGCAGCGTCGGAGGCGTTCAGCGGCGAAGACTACGACCGCGCGGTCGACATGTTGGAGAAGTTCTACAGCATCGTGATCACGGATTGTGGAACCGGTTTGATGCATTCGGCCATGGAAAGCATCCTCGAAGGCACCGATACTCTCGTGGTCGTCAGCTCGGCGTCGGTGGACGGTGCACGGAGCGCCTCGGCGACGTTGGACTGGCTCGATGCTCACGGGTATCGCGCATTGGTGGCCACGTCGGTGGCCGTGGTCAACGGCGTTCGGCCCAGAGCGGGAAAAGTAGACTTACAGAAGGTCATCGAGCACTTCGAGCAGCGCTGCGCTCATGTACGGACGATTCCGTTCGACCCGCATCTCGAGGAGGGCGCAGAGATCGAGCTGGATCGTCTCCGTGGACGCACCCGCACCGCGCTGCTGGAAGTGGCGGCAGCGGTAGCGGCCGGATTTCCGGACTCGCCCACCGCTTCTCGCCCCGATTGAAAGCTGCCGAACCCCTACTCGGTCGGTTCGGTGCCGGCCTCGGTTCCGTCTTTCCCACCGCGGCGAGCTTCACGATTGATTCGCCACAGAAAATCGGGATCGTCATCCGGTCCGACTGTGCGGGTCGGTGCAGCACCTGCGCTCGGCCCGAAAGCCTTCCAGAACAGAACCACCACTGCCACCAAGCCGATCAACGCCAATATATAAATCACGACGCACCTCCTACTACGAGGGTAGCCGCGATGCAACAACCTCCGCACCCGTCGAGCGTCGAAGATTCCTGAGAATGTTCGATGAGTTCGTACGGGTGCGGATTCTGCGCGTACTTGGGTACCGCGTCCGAATCAGTGGTGTGCGCCGGCTTCGGTCGTCAGCGAGGTCAGCAACTGCATTACCTCGGTCTCACGGAATCGACGGTGTCCACCGGGAGTGCGGAGCGATCCGAGGCGTCCGGCGTGTGCCCAGCGAGTCACAGTCTTGGGGTCGACGTGAAAAAGCGCGGCTACCTGACCCGGCGTGAGCAGTGAGTCCTGAGCCTTGTGGAATGTGGGTGCGCTCATCTGTCGTGTCCTCCTACGATGCGGTTCGGTGCATTTGCGTCGAACCGGAGATATCGGTCTGCTGCGTTCGGAACCCATGGTTGCACTCGAACCCCTAGGTACTCGACTGATACAAGGTTGGTAAAGGGGAGGTAATGGACAAATCGGTCACTGCGGGGGCGGGTCGGAATGCCCGGCGAGCCCGGTAACCTGGAAGGCGTGAGTGAAGCGACGAATGCCGACAGCAGCAAACCGACCAGCGGAAATGCCGTGCCAGGTAGGTCGGCCAAGAAGTCCCTCGCCGTGAACCTCGGCGTCTACACCTTCGCGCGACTGGCCCTCGTCATCCTGATCGCTGCGGTCATCGTCGGAGTCGGTTTACTGTTCGGTGTCGAGGTTCCGGTACTCGTCGCCGCGATTTTCGCAGTGCTGATCTCGTTGCCGTTGTCGCTGCTCCTGTTCAAGAAGATGCGGATCCGCGTCAACGAATCCATCGCAGCAGTCGACGAGGACCGGCGCACCGCGCGTGCGGACCTGCAGTTGAAACTGCGCGGTGAAGACGGCAAGAAATGACTGCATCGGTCGATCGCTCGGGATCACGAACCTGGGTCGACAATGCCGTCCGGCTGATCGAGGCCGATTCCCAACGCAGCGCCGACACGCACCTGTTGCGGTACCCGCTCCCCGCAGCGTGGGGGATTTCTCTATACCTCAAAGACGAGTCCACGCACATCACCGGCAGCTTGAAGCATCGGCTGGCTCGGTCACTGTTCCTCTATGCGATCTGCAACGGGTGGGTCACCGAGCGTACGACGGTGATCGAGGCTTCGTCGGGCTCCACCGCCGTCAGTGAGGCGTACTTCGCTCGACTGCTGGGCCTGAAGTTCGTCGCAGTGATGCCGCGGAGCACCAGCCCGTCCAAGGTCGCGCTCATTGAGTCTCATGGTGGGAGTTGCCATTTCGTCGATCGGCCGGGTGAGATGTACACCGAGGCGCACAGGCTCGCAGCAGCACCCGACTCCCACTACATGGACCAGTTCACCCATGCCGAGCGAGCTACCGATTGGCGCGGTAACAACAACATCGCCGAGTCGATCTTCGACCAACTCCGGCTCGAGGAATGCCCCATTCCCGACTGGGTGGTGGTGGGCGCAGGGACCGGTGGAACCAGCGCCACGATCGGTCGTTACATCCGATATCGCAGGCACGCAACGCAACTGGCCGTGGTGGACCCAGAGAACTCGGCGTTCATCGGTGGCTACGAGACCGGCGACGCAGGATTCGAGACCGGCTTGTCCTCCCGCATCGAGGGGATCGGGCGACCGCGCGTCGAGCCGTCGTTCGTCGGCCAGGTGATAGACCGAATGATCGCTGTTCCCGATGCCGCGTCCGTCGCTGCCGCGAGATTCACCTCGGAGGCCATCGGAAAGCGGGTGGGCGGATCGACGGGCACCAACATCTGGGGAGCCTTCGGATTGATCGCGGAGATGATCGCCGCAGGCCGACGCGGCAGCGTGGTGACATTGCTGTGTGACGGTGGAGATCGGTACTCGCAGACGTACTTCGACGACACCTGGGTCGCGGACCAGGGCATGAATCTCGACGAACCGACCGCCGCTCTCGGAGAGTTCATTCGTACCGGGGCGTTCTGACCGGGCCCGTGAGCCGACCTACCTGCTCACGACCAACGAGGCCACCGCAGTTGCTGCAGCGACCGTGCCGACCGCCGGCCACGCACCGATCTTCTTCGCAAGCGGGTGCGATGCGCCGAACGCGACCAGGTAGGTCCCGAGCAGTGCGCCGGCGCGAGCCGAGCCCGAGGATTTCTGCCACTGCGCTGTGCACGCAACGCCGACTGCCGCAAGAACTGCTCCGCCGAGTTGTCGATTGCCCGATTGTCGGGCAACAGCGAAGCCGCCGAGCAAGCCACCGGCGGCCAGGGCGGAGGTGGTGATCGAGCGTCGAGCATCGTGGCCAGGCATGTTCGTCACCCTAGCCGGGCCTGGACGCGCAGACTCCGGGCCAGGTGGTCTCGCTGCTCGATCACCAAGCGCCGAAGCGCAGCCGGTGCCCACTCGTGGTCAGCGAGCCACGCGTCTGCGGAGTCGGTCGACGACTGCTGCGGAAAGAGGCGAACGACGATTCGCCGTGCGATCTCGATACTGCGTGAGGTCCACAACGACGAGATGGACTCGAAGTATCGGTTGTCGTAGGGCGCAGTGAGGTCCGGTCGGTGACCCGCCCCGAAGCCGGTGATGAAGGCGTCGAGAACATCGTTCGAGATGTCCTCGCGTTCGGTGACAGCGGCCCACGCCCTCGCCTTGACGGCGGCGTCGGGAATGGCTGTCGACGCCGCGGTATGAGCGGTGCGCCCCGACGAGGTGTCGTCCGAGGCGAGTTCGCCATCGAGGTCGTGGGAGGTCGCGTCGCCGGTGGCGGCGAGTGCCAGCCAGAATGCCCAGCGGAGATCAGGATCGAGTCGCAGTCCCGTGATGGTGAGAGTGCCATCGAGCAGCGAGAGCAGATCCTCCGCGAGGAAGTCGTCCAGCTGCGCAGCCGATGCGACCGCGCGCGCCCACACCAACTGTGCGTCGCTCCCGGGTTCGCTCGACTGCAGTTGCCTCCACGACACATTCAACCATTGCCGGGTGGGCTCGTCCCGCCGATGGTCGGGAAGATAGTGCCCGAGAGTGAACGCCACGTTGGCCGTCACCGCGGAGAGAAGGCCGATCTTGGGCTCGTTGGGTGCGAATTTGGTTGCGACATCGATGTATTCGCGCGCAGAGAGCTCAGCGTCCCGGGTGGAATTCCACAGCGCGGACCACACGAGCCCTCGCGCGAGGGGGTCGACGATGCGATCGAGGTAGGCCTGCACGGTGGCATTGGAGCGCTCGTCGAATCGGATCTTGGCGTAGGTCAGATCGTCGTCGTTGAGCAGAACCAGCGCGGCATCTTCGAAGTCGACCGGTGTTCGCGCCTCGGTGATGTCGAGTTCCCGGCGGTGGGTTCTCGTCAGATTCCCGTCCTCGTTCAGATCGTAGAGTCCGACGGCGATGCGGTGCGGACGCGGATCCGTCTGTTCGATCGCATTACCCGTATAGGACAGTGTGGACACGCCGGTGGTCTGCAGCCACGCTGCCGCCCAGGTGTCGAGATCGCGCCCGCTTGCGGTGGACATCTCGCTCAACAGGTCCGTCAGAGTCGTGTTACCGAAGGCATGGGTGCGAAAGTAGTTGCGGGAGGAAGCAAAGAAGGCGTCGGCACCGACGAATGCCCCCAATTGCTTGAGCACACTCGCGCCCTTGGCGTAGGTGATGCCGTCGAAGTTGAGCTTGGCGGCCTCGAGATCGGTGATGTCGGCAACGATCGGATGAGTGGTGGGGAGTTGATCCTGCAGATAGGCCCACGCCTTTCGGCGGTTCGCGAAACTGACCCAGGCATCGGCGAATCGAGTGGCCTCGGCCGATGCGTACGCACCCATGTAGTCCGCGAACGACTCCTTGAGCCACAGATCGTCCCACCACTGCATCGTGACGAGGTCGCCGAACCACATGTGCGCCATCTCGTGCAAGATCGTGTTGGCACGGGCCTCGTACTGGGCTTCGGTTGCCGCCGAACGGAATACGTACGATTCCGTGAACGTGACGAGTCCGGGGTTCTCCATGGCACCGAGGTTGTACTCGGGTACGAAGATCTGGTCGTACTTACCGAACGGGTACGGATAGTCGAATTTGTCGTGGAAGAAGTCCAGGCCTCGCTTCGTAATGTCGAAGATGTCCTCGGCGTCGAAATGCTCGGCGAGTGAGGCTCGGCAATATGCGCCGAGAGGAACGGTCAGTTCGCCTCGCGTCCATGATGATTCGACGCCGTGATACGGGCCGGCCGCAACCGCGGTGATGTAGGTCGATATGGGCAGCGTCGGGGCGAACGTAGTGACTGTGTCGTCGGTGACCCCCGCGCGGTTGGACAAGACTGTCCATGCCGATGGTGCCGTGACCGTCAGCGTGAACGAGGCCTTGAGGTCCGGTTGCTCGAAGTTTGCGAACACCCGTCGAGCATCGGCCGGCTCGTACTGGGTGTAGAGGTAGACGCCGTTGTCTACGGGGTCGACGAAGCGGTGCAGTCCTTCACCCGACCTGCTGTATCGCCCGCGTGCACGTATCCGAACGATGTTGTGCTCGGTGAGTCCGACCAATTGGATGCGAGCGCCGTCGTAATCGACCTCAGAGTCGGTGCCGTTGACGGTGACCTCGTCGACAGCGGCACCGATGAAGTCGACCCATGTCGCTGCGGTGGTGGCGTCGAACTCGATGGTCGTGACCGTCTCGAAGGTATCGACATCCATGTCCTCGGCCCGCAGGAGATCCAGACAGACGAGATACTTCACCCCGTCGATGTGTCGCGATCGCCTGCGAGTTTCGGTCCGGGTCAGATTTGCGGTGCTCACCGAACCAACCCTAGGTGATTCACTTTCACAGGGCGGGCGGTGTGAAGTAGTGATTTCCGAGTGGATCGACGATATGTAGGACTCCTTCCGGGAGTAGTTCGGTGCGCCACAGCTTCCGAGTTTTGAGGTTGTGGTGGAGCCGGCAGCGCGGACCGATGTTCGTGAGGATCGTCCAGCCGCCTTTCTCGGGTTGTTGTCGGTCGAATTCGACGATGTGGTCGAGGTCGCATCGTTCCGAAGGCACGTTGCAGCCAGGATGGAGGCAGTACGGCTGTTCGGCACGAACTCGCGCCGAGAGAGCTCGACTGGGCGTGTAGCTCAGTGCGCCCGGAGGCGGGAGTTTCATGCCCCCGTGGCCGTCGGGGTACAAGGCGTGGACGCCGATGGGGTCGTCCCCGACGATGGCACGCCACCTTTCGATCAGCGTTCCTCCACCCGGCCGCGATCGCGTCGTTGTATCGGTGGCCGGCGTATCAGGGGCCGGCGTGTCGGACGCAGGAGGCTCGGGTGGCGGTGCGGCCGGTGGCATCGTGTCCGGAGCGGGACTCGAACTGTCGCTGGATGTTTCACCGGTTTCACCGGTTGCGTCGGAATTCGTGTTCGAGGGCTCGGTTGTCTCCGGACTCGGACCACCGATCTCGGGGGACTCGTGGGTATCAGGGGCCTCCGGATCCGTCACATCCTCGCGAGACACCTGGCACGTGGGGCACTCACACTGCAGTGCCTCGCCGCGCATCAATGCAGTTTGGGCATCGCCTCGCCGTTGGTCGTCCGAACGCGGATCCTCCGGGTGCAGGCGCGTGACCTCGGCGTCGATCCGCGAAAGCTGTTCGTCGGCTTCGCCGTCGGTCATCAGGGTGGTCAGGCTGGACAGTCCCCGTGCCCGGCGACGAAGGCGGATTCGCTTCTCGGTGCGGGCGGCATGCTTGCGCACAGCGCGGTCCCAGTCGGCGTCGGCCTCGATGAGCAGTCGGTCGATCTCGCGACCCAAGGTGCTCGGAGCCATCTCCCCGGCGGCTTTGAGAATTTCGGCCTCCAGGGCGACGACCGTCTCCGGCCGGGCGTGAAGCAGATGATCGTGGATCGTCCTGACTCGCTCCAGGTCGAGTGCACCGTCGATGAAACCTTGACGCACGAGAGGGCGCACTTGACGCCACATCTGCAGCTTGTTGTTCACGGCGGCGAAGGTGGACGACAGTGCTGCCGCCAGTTCGCAGATTGCCGAGCTGTACAGATCTTTCTCGGTCACCCCGGTGTCCCACGGCGATGCGCATGCCGTTCGATTCCGGACGTATTCGTCCATGAGAACAAGCTCGGAAGCGACAGCAGCGTTGATCGTCCGGCGCGCGCCCAGAACGTCGGCGAGCACGGAATGATCGTCCGTCGTCCACGCCTTTTTTCGTAGCCCCATGTCACCCCCCAGCGACCGAAGATCGAACACGCATTCGACCTCGTTGCCACAAGACTAAACCAAGGCACCGACACATTCCTCTGCCCTGGTGGAAGGACCTCAGAGTGCGCTGACGGCCCGAGTCACATCGAGTTCGAGGAGGTAGTGATTGATGGCGATCGCTGCCTTCGATCCTGCCGCTGCCGAATTGATCAGCTGGGCGGGAGAGTCCGAGACGTTCCCTGCAGTCCACAGGCCGTCGACGCTGGTGAGCCCGGTCGGGTCGGTAGCCACCCACCCGTTGTCGAGGCGGGAGCACCCGATCGGAGTCAGGAGCGTGTCGTTCGGGACGAATGTCGGGCCGACGAACACGACTGTTCGAGGAACGACGGTCCCGTCGGACAGCTCGATGCCGGCGACGCGACCATCCCGCACGACGACTCGGGCAACGGGCGCGTCGACGACGTCGACGGACCGAGCGTCGAGTCGGAGCCGTTCGTCGTGGCTCAGTTCGATGCCGTTGGTGAAGAAGACGACGTCCTCCGACCACTGTCGAATCAACGAAGCCTGATGGACCGTGAACGGTCGGTTGGACCCGCCGACAACGGCTATGGGCTGATCTCGTACCTCGTAGCCGTGACAGTACGGGCAGTGCAGAACCCCCGAACCCCACTGCTCCTGAACTCCAGGGATGTCGGGTAGTTCGTCGCGAAGCCCGGTGGCCACCAATACCGATCGCGAAGTCAGGACTGTGTCATCGCCGAGGTGGATCTCGAAGCCGTTCTCGATTCGAGTTACGTTGCCCTGCAGAATCTCTCCGTCATACCGGAGAACCTCCTGGCGTCCGGCCGCACGCAGGTCCCCAGGTGTGGAACCGTCGCGCGAGAGAAAGTTGTGGATATGGTCGGCAGGGGCGTTGCGCGGCTCTCCGGCGTCGACGACGATCACGCGACGACGGGCCCGCGCCAAAAGGGTTGCGGCACTGAGCCCGGCGGGTCCGCCGCCTACGACCACCGTGTCGTATGTCAAGAGAGCTCCTCGAAGTCGATGGGCTAAAGTGTGAACGTAACAGAACTGTCAACTGGTTTACAATATTGGTGGTGACGATGACCGATGCTTCGCTCCGTGAGCTGACCTGCGCACGGTGGACCGAGTCCAATTCAGAACTGGACACTTCACCGATGCAGGTGGTGGCCCAGATCAAACGCATCGTCGCGCTGCTCGATCTGGCCGTCGAACCGATATACGCCGCCGCCGATGTCTCCGTCGCCGAGGTGGAGTTGATGGTGCCCCTGCGTTACGCAGTCGAGCAGGTGACGGCAGTGCGGTTGGCAGAGTTGCTCGGCATGACACGCGCCGGGGTGAGCAAGGCACTCGGCAAACTCGAACGCCGCGGTTTCATCGACCGAGTGCCCAGCGCCGAAGATCGACGGTCTGCCTCGATCACCCTGACCGAGACGGGGAAAAAAGTTGTGGACGAGGTCTTTCCTCGCGAGCTCGACGCTCACGGACGACTGTTCGACGCATTGGGTGCACAACGGACGCGTGTTCTCGAGTCCCTGACCACTCTCGCCGAGTCGATGGAGGTCGGTCTGTCGTCGCAGTGAGCGCCCGTCGTCAAGCACGACGGCTACGCTCAGCACCAGGCGCGGGGAGCGAGCTCGGAGGCGGACACGATGAACACATTTCAGAAGTCGGCGGCAGCGTTCAACAAGATCTTCATGGTCGTGATGAAGGCACCCGTACTCGACAGGGTGCTCGGACGGACGATGGGCATTTTGACCTACACCGGCCGAAAGTCCGGCAAGAAGATCTCACTGCCGGTCGCGATCAGCCGGAAAGGTGACCATCTGAAAATCGGGGTTGCGATGCCGGACAAGAAGAACTGGTGGCGAAACTTCATGAACAACGGCGGGAGGGTCGACGTCGACCTCGGCGGTGTTCAGTATGCCGGCCTCGCAACGGCGACTCGAGACGACCGCGGACGAGTGTTCGTCGACGTCGCCTTGGATCACTGAGTCTGCAGAACGGAGTATGGAGCCTCGTCTGCACCGCGGCATTGTTCGCTCGATGAGCGGCGGTCGACGGTCCTGCTAGGTCGGACGCCGTAGCCGCCCAACGCTGCGAACCCTACGATGGCGGCCATGAACTTTCTGATTCGGCTCGTGATCAACGCTGTAGCCATTTGGGTCGCCAAGGAATTCGTCGACGGGATCACTGTCACCAGTTCGGGTCGCGGTGATGGGTGGGACATCGTGGTGCTGCTCGGTATCGCAGCCGTGCTCACGATCGTCAACGCGTTCATCAAGCCGATGGTGAAGCTGCTCTCGCTGCCGTTGCTGATCCTGACTCTCGGACTGTTCACCCTCGTGATCAATGCACTGATGCTGCTGTTGACGGGCTGGTTGTCTTCGCAGACCGGCTACGGCCTCGAGATCGTGGGGTTCGCCGCTGCGTTCTGGGGCGCGATCATCATCTCGATCGTGAACTTCCTGCTCGGCGCTTTCGTGCCCGACAAGCGTTAGGCGAAGGCCAACGCAACACCGGTGCTCGCTCCCCAGACGAGCATCGCCAAGCCCGAATCGCGTAGTGCGGGAATCAATTCGAACCCGTGTGCACCCTTTCGTACCGGGGAGTTCGCGCGAGCAGCGAAGGGGAGTGCCAGCAAGCCCACCAGTGCCCATGGAGTTCGGGCAATCAGAACCACTGTCATCGCGAACGGCACCGCCAGCAGTACGAGATGCAGGTAGCGAGTTCGGGTGTCACCCAATCGCACTGCAAGCGTGAGCTTTCCGGATTCGGTGTCGGTGGGGATGTCCCTCAGGTTGTTGGCGACGAGTACGGCGCTCGAGAACGATCCGACGGCTACCGCGGCCAACACTCCGGCCCAGTCTATCTGCTCTGCTTGCACGAACTGCGTGCCGAGAACCGCGACGAGTCCGAAGAACACGAATACTGCGACCTCGCCGAATCCGCTGTAGCCGTAAGGCTTCGAGCCGCCGGTGTAGTACCAGGCACCGGCTATGCAGACCAGTCCTACGATGACCAACCACCAGGCACTGGTCGCGGCCAACGCCAGTCCGGCTACGGCACCGACGGCGAAGCAGCCGATGGCGGCCCTTTTGACCGCGCCTGCGGAGGCCGCCTTGGAGCCGACCAGGCGCAAGGGCCCAACTCGATCGTCATCGGTACCGCGGATTCCGTCCGAGTAGTCGTTGGCGAAATTGACGCCGACGATCAGGGCCAGCGACACGATCAAGGCCAGCAGCGCCTTCCACCACACCCCGGCGTCCAGTGACACGGCTGCACCGGTCCCGACGAGGACGGGAGCGATCGCGTTCGGAAGTGTGCGCGGTCGCGCGCCTTCGATCCATTGCGCAGTGGTGGCCATGAGCGACGATCCTTCCGTATCCGTTCGACGGACGAGAACGCGGCCGGTCAGAACGGCAGACGCGGCAATACCGGCAGGGGAATGACGGGCATCTGGACGCCCGGAATCTGTGGCAGCGGCACGGTGGGTGCCGGCGCAGGTGCCGGCGGGTAATAGTGCGGCTGGTACTGCACGTAGGGTGCCGGATCTGCTGCAGGCGGCGGCGCGGAAGTCGTTGGAGGCGGCGGAGCGACGTCGGGGGCAGGCGCGATAGTCGAGGTCGTCGTAGTGCCGGCCGCAGGCGATGTGGTCTGCGAAACGCGCTCGCCCACGCTGGCGGGGGTACTCAGCGGTTGGTCTCCCTTGCCGGACCCGATGGCGGTGAACAGCCCGATGGCCGCGATGACCCCCGCGATCGGCAGCGCGATCATTCCCAGCCGCGTCAGTGCCGGTCGGTGTGAGACGAGGGGCGGCACCCGGGCCGCGTCCATGTGGGCGGCGTGCACAGCCGCTCCACCGGCGACCACCAGCTCCGGCCGATCCGGGACGATGACCGGCAGCTGTAGAAAGCGTTCCAGGGTGGCCCGGACCAGCGGAACATTCGACGTTCCACCGAAGGCGACGACGGCGTCGGGATAGAACTCGGCCTCGAGGCCGAGCTGGCGAACCGTCGCGGCGGCCTGCTCGGTGGAGCGCGCTATGGACAATTCGAAGATGTGCCGCTCGAGGAGAACGTGCTCGCCGTCGGGTGTGCTGGTGGTCTGGTGTGTGGAGAGCGCTTCTTTGATTCCTCGGCAGAAGGCCGTGAGTGCGCTCTCTTCGTCGGGAGACTGTGGCGGTCGCACGATGCCGAGGCCGAGGATGTGCTCGCGGACGATGGCGTCGAACGCGCTCCCACTGATGGCGGTGGTGCGCGTCGAACCGTAGGAGCGGCCGGATTCGACGTCCACGATGTCGATGCCCACGCCTGTGTCTCCGGCGTCGAACAATGCGATCGTTCGGTGGTGGGACGGCAGTCCGGGCCGCAGGTATTCCAGTGCCGCGCCGGTTTCGTCGATGAGGTGCACGTCGGAGACGTACTCCTCGGCCAGGGCTGCGGCAATCTGTGCCCGCTCCTCGGGGCTGCGGTGGGCGACGCCGAGGGATTGCGGTGCGTCGGGCCGATCGACGATGCCGCGGACCACACGCGCGACGTCCTCGGCGGAGGGGGAGAGCTGCCAGTCGTCGAACGGGGTGCCGTCGGTCCAGGTGCCGTCTTCGGTGGTCCGGGCCGTGCGGATGCCGCACGTGCCCAGCGACACACCCACGGACGAACGCATCGCTTCTCCGGCCTCTCCGATTCGATGACGGCGATCAGGTGTAAATTGCGCGCCCTCGAGACAGGCGACGAGGTCACTGTACCGTCTCACGGTTTGGTTAGGGTCTCAAAACAATCCAAACGTCAATTCGTAGGGCTCGGGCCCGAGGCCTACGATCTGAGGACAGTGCCCGACGACATCGCGTATCCCGAGACGACGCACCTCACGGCCGAAACGCGTCACCTGTCGTGTGGTGTCACAGTGGCAGCGAGGTCTCCGTCAGGCCGACGCCACCGGTACCCCGCATCCTTCTGAACCATTCGGTGCCGAAGGCGGAGGTGAGTTGTTCGATGGGCATCTGCAGAAACGGACCGAAATCGCCGACCTGAGTCTCGTGCGCTTCCATGGCGGCCCGCTTCGCCGCGATCACGCTCGACACGTCGACCACCGTAGTGATCTCGGTTTCCGGCAGTCCGAACGTCTCCATGTCCGGCGGTGACGCCTCCTCGCCCCAGTGGGGATTTGCCTCCATCAGGCGACGCATGTGATCGCGATTGGTCGTGGTCTCGTACACGTTCCGGGTCTCGGCGATCTCGGTCGCGCGCTTGCCGACCACGTGCACCTGAATGTGGTCGGGGTGGCCGTATCCACCGTTCGGGTCGTAGATGGTGACGACGTCGGCCTGCTCTTCGAGTAACACGTCGGCCAATCGCCCAGCCGCGGTGTCGACGTCGACGTTGCAGAAGGCCTCCGGGTTGGCATTTTCCGGAGTGCCCGCCATGCCGGAATCGGCGTAGTGCAACCGAACGACGCGGTCTACCCCGAGTACGGCCGCCGAACGATCCAATTCGATGCGTCGGCGCTCTGCCAATGTCTCTCCCTCGGTGAGGATTCCGTCCGGAAATTCTCCGAGGGCGCCGTCGGTTGCGGTGACGAGTACGACGCGATGGCCGGCATCGGCCGCCAGACGCATCACCCCGCCGGTGCCGAACACTTCGTCGTCGGGATGCGCGTGAAAGCAGACCAGAACACTCATGCGTTGAATGCTTGCACGTCGAAGTAGGTGCGGCCCAGTCGGCGGGCCAATACGATCGGCGGGTGACCACACAGCGGTCGGCCTCGATACGTTCGTATTGGCGGGATTCACGAGCGGATCGGTACTGCCGCGCATTGCATCCTGTCGGCATCTTCTTCGCGCTCGTGTTCTATGCGCTGTCGATGACTCCGTCCTTGCTGCCCCGTGTGTGGTACCTGCAGGCAGTGGCCACCGGAATCAGTGTCGCGATCGGGTACGGCGTGGGATGCCTCATTGCCTGGGTGGTCCGGCTCTGCGGAGTGTCACCGGACTGGCCGGAGCAGTGGCGTCGACGTGGGTGGTGGGCGTTGGCCGCGGCTGCGGTGGTGGTGATTCCGCTGTTCCTCATCCTCGGTTCGTGGTGGCAGCAGATCGTCCGCACGCTGGTCGGCGTGGAGGACCCCGGCAGACCGCTGTACATCGCGGTGTTGGTGCTCTCGTTGGTGGTGGCCGTGGCCGTGCTGGCTCTCGGCCGTCTGCTGCGGCGAGCAACCCGTGCGTTGACGCGATGGGGAAAGCAGTACGTACCGAGGCCGGTGGCGAGGATCGCCAGCGTGATCGTGGTTGCGCTGCTGGTGGTGTTCGCCGTCAACGGCGCTTTGATTCGCGGAATAGTGGCCGTTGCGGAGAAGTCGGCTTCGGCCGCCGATCGTGGTACCGACGAGGGCGTGGAACAGCCGAGCGCCGTACAGCTTTCCGGTTCGGACGCGTCGAACGAGCCGTGGGATTCGCTCGGTCAACAGGGGCGACGCTTCGTCGCGTCCGGGGCCACCTTGGACGAGATCAGCACATTCACCGGTAGGCCTGCGGTGCAACCGATTCGCGCGTACGCGGGTGTCGAGTCGGCAGAGACCATCGAGGGTGTCGCCGACCGAGTGGTCGCCGAGCTCGAGCGCACCGACGCGTTCTCGCGCGCGGTACTCGCCGTTGCCACCACCACGGGAACAGGCTGGGTCAACGAATCCGTCGCTCGCCCCTTGGAATACCTGTACGACGGAAATTCGGCGATTGCGTCGATGCAGTACTCGTTCCTACCGAGCCCGATGGCATTTCTGGCCGACCGTCAGACCCCGCAGGATGCCGGGCGAGCCCTCTTCGAGGCGATCTACGCGGTGTGGAGCGAACTTCCGCAAGATTCGCGACCCAAGTTGGTGCTGTTCGGCGAGAGCCTCGGTGCCTACGGTGGGCAGGATGCGTTCAGCGGTGCACAGGACATGATCGCGCGCATCGACGGTGCCCTGTGGGTCGGTAACCCGAACTTCACTCCTCAGTGGGCCCGTATCACCGGTGGACGCGACGTCGGTTCCCGCGAGATTCTGCCCGTCGTCGACGGCGGCGAACACGTCCGTTTCGCGGGGTCTTCCGGTGACCTCGACATCGGCGGGCCGTGGGAAGAGCCGCGAATCGTGTACTGGCAGCACGCATCCGACCCCATCGTGTGGTGGTCACCCGATCTGATTCTCGGCCGACCCGACTGGCTGAACGAACCGCGTGGCACCGACGTCGACCCGGGAGTGCAGTGGTTCCCGTTCGTCACGTTCTGGCAGTTGACGTTCGATCAGGTCTTCTCCACCGACGTCGACGACGGGCACGGCCACAGCTACGGAGCCGACGCGGTGCGCATGTGGGCCGACATCCTCGATCCGCCGGGATGGTCCGACGCCGACGTGGAGCGCCTGTACGAAAAAATGGCGGGTTGAGCTGACCCTGACACTGATCGAGCGCAAACGCGAGCGCGTTTGTGCGGGAGACTGTGACTCATGTCGCCCAACCATGATGGTTCACCCTGTGTAGGCACCGACCTGTCGACAGTTCTCGACCTCGAGCGAGAGCTGCAGACTGCGCACTGTCGACGCGACACAGACCGGCTGGCCGACCTGCTCGCCGAGGACTTCACCGAAGTGGGAGCCTCGGGCGCGGTGTGGGACAAGGCGTCGATCCTCGACCTACTGGGCAGCGAAGAGTCCGTGGAGATCGAGGTACTCGAACTGAGTGGACGAGCAATCGGTACGGATTTCATTCTTCTGCACTGGATTTCGCAAACATCGGCCATGAGGGCGCGCTGAACGTCGCTGTGGCGTCGCATCGAATCGGGATGGGAATTGGTGCACCATCAAGGCACGCCGCTGAGCTGATCGAGCGCAAACGCGAGCGCGTTTGCCGCCAACCGGGGGAGTGTCGAACAGCGGCCCGCTCAGCGCTTCCCCAGCACAGCCCGCAATTCTGCTCGATTCAGTTTTCCCGGGCCTCGGGTCGGCAGTGATTCGACCAGAAACAACTCCCGTGGCGCGGCCGTGATGTCCAACGACGATGCGACGTGAGAGCGCAACTCCGCCAACGTCACCGGCGCGGAGGCGACCACCGCGACCACCACTTTCTGGCCGAGGCGCTCGTCCGGCAATCCGACGACAGCGCACTCTCGGACGGCGGGATGCGTTGCCAGTGCCGCTTCGACGACCTGCGGTACGACGGTCAAGCCGCCCGTCGAGATCGCCTCGTCGAGTCGGCCGGTAATGCTCAGCACCCCGTCGACCATCGTTCCCGCGTCGTCAGTGCGGAACCAGCCCGGTTCGGCGAACGCCGGATGGTCTGGCAGGTTCCGGTATCCCGAGGCGAGAGTTCTGCCGCCCAACACCACTCTGCCGTCGTCGAAGCGCACCACCGTGTTGCGCAACGGAACTCCGTCGTACACACAGCCGCCGGCGGTCTCACTCATACCGTAGGTCCGTACCAGGCGGATCCCCGCAGCATGCGCCTTCTCCCGCAACGGAATCGGCGTGGCAGCTCCGCCGAGCAATACGGCGTCCAAAGATGCCAATGCACAAACGGCATCGGGGTTCTCGAATGCCTTCACCAACTGACCGGGAACCAGTGACGTGTAGCGCAGGGGACCCGACATCCGGCCCACCGACTCGATCAGGGCGACCGGGTCGAAACCGCGGCACACATCCATGATCACCGGCGACGTTCCGGCGAGAACGCTGCGCAGCAAGACCTGCATCCCGGCGATGTGGTGTGCGGGCAGCGCCAGCAGCCACGAACCAGGCCCGCCGAGTCGCTCCTCGGTCGCCGTCGCCGACGCGACCAGAGCGGCCGCAGACAGCATGGCGCCCTTGGGTATTCCCGTCGTGCCGGACGTTGCGACGACCAGTGCGACGCCGTCGTCGATAGGAGTGCCGGGTGCCAGGGCGTCGTGTAGGCGACCGATCTCGCGCGGATCGTCGGCGGGAACAGGAAGTAGGGCCGGTCCGTCACCGGCCAGCACACGGCTCAGCCGCGGCAGGATGTCTGCCGCGGCCGGTCCGGTCGGAATGGGAACGCTCTCGAGCACACGTGCGAGGTTAGTCCTCGCGGCGCAGCGTGAACGGGTCGGCCAGCGGCCAGCCACCAGCGGCGAGGTTCGCGCGTACCCGGTTGACGTCCTCTTCCCGGGGCATCTCGTTGGTGACCTTGGTGATGGTGACGGAAATACCTGCTTTGTCGGCGGGCAGCTGGCCGTCGGCGATGAGTGCATCCATCACCGACTGCACTTCGTCGTCGGACAGTCGCCGATTCAGAAGAGCAAGGAGGGGAACGTAATCCGCGGCGGGTACCCCGTCGGGATACCCGCCGCGAAGCCACCCGACGATCGAGTGGAGAAACGACGGGACCGACATGGACTTACAGGGCCGCCGGATCCGCGAGCGGCCAACCACCGGCTGCCAGACGAGCGGAGACGCGAGAGATGTCCTCGGCCGTCGGCTCGGCGTCGATCTGTTCGCGGATGTAGGTCGCGATCTCGTCGTGCGAGATGACACCGTCGTCGAGTGCGCCGTTGGCGGGAGAGACCAGTTCGAGAACGATCTCCTGCACCTGAACGTCGGTGAGTGCGGCACGGCGCAAAAGGGCAACGAGTGGGAAGCGGTCCTTGGGCGGCACGCCCTCGGGGTATCCGGCTCGGAGCCATTCGAGCACCGAGGCCGGAAATGCGGTCTTGGTCGAGTCGGTCATGGGAGCTACACCCTTTCGGAGGTGTCAGAAGACGGAGATGCCGAATGTGCTGTCGAGGAAATTCTTCATGATGAAGAGGATTCCGGCCACGATCGCGACGACAACTACTGCGAAACAGAGGACGGCCGCGGCAGTGGCGACTGCCGGCCGGGCCACCCGGGTGGTGCCTTCGGCGGTGGCCTCGTCCGAGGGCTCACCGACCGAGAGTGCCTTGAGTCCGAACGCGAAGATCGCAGGCAGGCCTGCGCCGAGCAGCAGTCCCACGATAACGACCTGCCAGAGCGAATCGAGCGTGTGCTTGAGAGTGTCCATGGGGTTCAGACCTTCGCGGGAGAGTCGGAGTCGGTGGAGGCCGGCACGAGGCCGCCGTCCCAGTCCGCGTTGACGTTGCCCGGGTCGATGGGCTCACGGCGCGAGCGGATGTACATGACGGTGGCGAGCGCGACGAGGATGGCGAAGACCACGAGGACGCCGGGCAATCCGCCGATGGTATCGGCGAGCAGCCAGCACGCGGCGCCGACCACTCCGGCGAGGGGCAGGGTGATGACCCAGGCGACGGCCATGCGGCCCGCGACGTTCCAGCGCACTGCTGCGCCGGGTTTGCCGACTCCTGATCCGAGGATGGAGCCGGTGGCAACCTGGGTGGTCGAGAGCGGGAGGCCGAGGTGGCTCGACGTCAGAATGATTGCAGCCGAGGAGGATTCGGCGGCCATGCCCTGCGGAGATGCGATCTCGACCAGGCCCTTGCCCAGGGTGCGGATGACGCGCCAGCCGCCGAGGTAGGTGCCCAACGCGATGGCGAGCGCACATGTGACCTTGACCCACAGGGGCATTTCGGCGTCGGGTGAGACGGTGCCGTAGGCGACGAGCGCCAGGAAGATCACGCCCATCGTCTTCTGGGCGTCGTTGGTGCCGTGTGCGAGCGAGACGAGCGAGGCCGAACCGATCTGGCCCCAGCGGAATCCGCGCTCCTTCGACTTCTCGGGAACTGCGTTGGTGATGCGGTAGATGATCCAGGTGCCGACGGTGGCCACGAGGCCGGCGACGATGGGGGCCAGCACGGCGGGCAACACGATCTTGCTCCACACCCCGTCCCACACGACGCCGCTGGTTCCCAGGCCCGCCATGGTGGCACCGATGAGGCCGCCGAACAGTGCGTGCGAGCTGCTCGACGGGATGCCGAGCAGCCAGGTGGCGAGGTTCCAGAGGATGCCGCCGACGAGGCCGGCGAAGATGATGGTCAGCAGGGCCTGGCCGCCGGTGTCGCCGAGATTGACGATGCCCTTCGCGACGGTGGCTGCGACCTCTACGGACAGGAAGGCGCCGACCAGATTGAGGACGGCAGACAGGGTGACCGCAACCTTGGGCTTGAGTGCCCCCGTTGCGATCGACGTCGCCATGGCATTGGCGGTGTCGTGGAAACCGTTGGTGAAGTCGAAGGCCAATGCCGTTACGACCACCACGAGAAGTACGAGAAATTCAGCGCTCACGGTGCAAAGTGTGGGACATGAACGCTGTTTCGTGGAAATTTCTTGCGAAGTGTTCGTCTTGGGTGGTCGAAAGTCGTGTTGCGTTCATCTCCAGTTCACCTTTTTGCCGTATATGTCCAGTTCTCCAGTGGCGTGGCGCACGGTGGTCGTCGCCCCGGATCGTATTGCTGTGGAACAGTGGAACACCGTGAAGGGATCGGGCATGGACGACGCGGTCTCGGCCGCTCTGTCGTATTTCGATTCCGTCGATCCCGCGCTCGCTGCCGATGCGCGTCTGGGGTGGGACGGTCTGGTCGGCGTGTCTCCGCCGGCAGGCCCCACTCAGCATTCGGTGCAGTGTTTCCTCTGGGTCTATCTGCGGCACGCCGCGGAGGGTCCCGATCGTGGCGTCGACATCGCTCGCGCGCTCGGCGAGTTGCTCGACCGCCTCGGCCGCGTCGGATATGCGGATATCGCGCGCAGCGCGGTCACCGAGGAGCTCGTGCGAACACTCGACGACGCGGCCTGGTTGCAGAAATACCGCGCCGCCGCCGAGCAGTCGGGCATCGGTGCCCTCGACACCGAACTGGTCACCTGGCAGGACGCCCCTACCGGCATCGAGCGGGTCATCGTCGAAAAGATCGGCGAGACACTGGAAGTGGCGACCATCGCCGGCGAGTTCGAACCTTCGAAGCCGGGTGGTAAACCTCTCGGTGCCAATGCGCGGGCCATGCGGCTACGCGGCGTCACCGATGCGGTGTTGACCTCCGATCGTGGGAGGGACCAGTCCGAGGCAATTCTGCTGGAACAACTGCTCGATCACCGCATCGAACTCTGGAGTGGTTACAGCGCACCGCGGGCAGAGCTTTATCTTGGATTGCGCGACGCGCTGCACGATGCCGTCGAGCCGATGTACGGCTGTGTGCGCAGGCTGGAGAGCTTCATCTCGTGCATCGGCGACGGCGTTGCTCTCACCGATGCCGGGTACCTGCCGGACGAGTTGGTGGCGAGTATCGCGAACACCGTTTTTCCTCCGGCCGAGCGTCCCTCTCATGTCGGTCGCGAACTCGACACCGAAAAGATTCTCGTGCTCCGACGCCTGCTCATGAGGGTGCGTCTGCTGCGACGTTCTGCCGGGCGGTTGGTGCCCACTGCCCGCACCCGGCAGCTCAGCTCGGACGGGCTGTGGCGCGTGCTCACCGGCGGCATCGTCGGCACTGCATATCACCCGGACACCATCGCGGCGGAGGTGATTCTTGCGCGCATGATCGTCGGTCACGATGTCGCCGATGTGGAGACGAGCGCCGACGACCTGACGCGACTGTTACGCGCCGAAGGATGGACCCACGCAGGCGAGGCTCCGGCTCCCGAGCATGCCGAGCCGCTGGCCATGGCCTTGGTTGCCGAGCTGAGCGCGCTCGGAGCATTCGAGTTGTCGGAGCAAGATCGCACGTCCGGGTCGCGGGCTGACGGATTCGTTGCGACCGACGAAGGCAAGCGGCTTGCCGCTGCGGTGCTGCGGCACCGGCTACTCCACACGCGCTATCCGTCGTTGTGACCACTCCGAGTTGGGCTATCGGTCGAATCTGCCGATCTTGCACGGTTAAGCTCACCTGGATCCGGTTCCAGAACGGGCCCGGTCGTCTTGGGTGAGGAGATGCCGGTGGACGGTGAGGTCGCGGACACCGCGCGCTCCCAGTCTCGCCGACAGAGCGACTCCGCTCGTCGATATCTCGATGTCGAGGCAACCACGCCAGCGCTGCGGTCGACGGTCGAATTCGCCGCTCGCAGCGTCGGATTCGCCATCGCCCAGCTCAACGTTCTCGACGAAGACACTCAGTACACGCTGGTCAACGTCGGCGGGCCGCCGGTGTCCACCGTCGAGCGAGCCGACACGCTGTGCGACGACGTGGTGCGCACCGGGGAGCCCGCAGTCGTAGCGCACGGACGCGTGCACGCCACCACCCGGCAGCGCGCCATCCTCGACGACAACGGCATCGCGTCGTACGCCTCCGTTCCGTTGCGCGGTCGAGAAGGTCTGGTCATCGGCACCCTGTGCCTGCTCGATCGCACGCCGCGATCCCTCTCGGGTGAGCAGATGCAGGAACTCGAACAGTTCGCGTCGGTACTCGAGGAGCAACTCGATCTGCATCGCCGCGTCGGATCCGGCGTCATCCGTCTGGGCAGTGACAACGACATCGCCGACTCCATCGCCGACGGTCACATCGTGCCCTGGTTCCAGTCGATCGTGGATCTGCGGACCGAAGAAATCGTCGGCTTCGAGGCGCTGGCGCGTTGGCACCACCCCACCCGCGGGATGGTGGTACCAGCGGACTTCGTCCCGTTCGCCGAGGCCAGCGAACTGATCATCGACGTAGACCTCAGTGTGCTCACCCAGGCCGCGGCCGAGATGAAGAAGTGGCACGTCCACCGTCCCGACCTTCGACTGACGGTCAACATTTCCGGACGCCACCTCGCCCACCCCGACGGCGTCAGCCACCTCGAACGCGCCATCGTATCGTCCGGGGTGTCCCCGTCGTCCATCTCGCTCGAGCTCACCGAAACCACCGCCGTGACACCGGGGCCGCTGCTGCGCAGGCACATCGACGACGTGCATCGGCTGGGCTTCCGGGTGTTGCTCGACGATTTCGGTTCGGGCTGGTCCTCGCTCGAACGGTTGGTGACATTGCAGCCCGACGGCATCAAGATCGACGGTCACCTGACGCGGTTCGTCGATACCGTCGCTGGGCGGGCGATGATCAGGTCGCTGGCCGGAGTCGCGAAGGACCTCGATCTGACGATGATCGTCGAAGGCATCGAGAGCCGCGAACAGGCCGACGCTGCACTCGAGCTCGGGTGCACTCTGGCACAGGGGTATCTGTGGTCGCGGCCGCAGTCGGCACAGTCGGTACTGCGCACGATCGCCGACAGCGCCCGCAGTAGTTAGCGGTTGTCCCGTCGGAGCGGGTGATCCTGCGGGATCTGCACCAGCACGACCGGAATCCCGTCCGGGTCCTCGATCCACATCTCGATCAGGCCCCACGGCTCGGTTCGCGCCTCGCGCACGATCGGAATCCCAGCCGATTCCAATTCCCTGGTTGCCGAATCGATGTCGCGTACCTGCAGCCACAGCGCGCCGGCGAACGTTCCTGGCTCGTCGCCGCGATGATGCGACGCGATCTCGAGCAAACCCTGGCCCACGAACAACACCGTGCCGCCGGGATACTCCCGAAACACGGCAAGGGAAAGGCCGTCGCGATAGAACTCGAGGGTCTTCATGTAGTCGGCCGGGCGCAGAATTGTCCGGGAAGCGAGGATGTCCACCCCGCATGGATACCACGCCCACTTACGGTCGTTCCGCGGGTTCGACCTACAGCACGCTCTTGATCACTCGATCGCCGCCCGCAGCTTTGGCCTCGTACATCATCGAGTCCGCCACCCGTGTTGCGCGGGTGACGATGTCGACGTCCTGATCCCACAGCGCCGAATCCCAGTACACGATGGCTGCCCCGATGCTGACGGTCACCGAGACGGAGTCGGCCGAATCACGTAGGGCTCGGCGCACTCCGTGGATCAGCGCGTCGATATGCAATCGGGACGTCGACACCACGGCGAGGTACTCCTCACCGCCGGTGCGGGCGAGCACCCCGTACTCGCCGAGGTGGGATCCGAGCCGCTCGGCGACGCGCACGATGACTGCGTCACCTTCCTCGTGCCCGTAGCGGTCGTTGATGGATTTGAAGCGGTCGATATCCACCACCAGCACCGCCACGCATCGGTCCTGGTCCCGCCCGAGCAGCCACACGTCGTCCACGTCCGCGTCGAGTCCGCGCCGATTGAGCAGCCCGGTGAGTGGATCGAGAAACGAACTTCGAGCGTCCTCGGTCAGGACGGTCACCAGCAGGTGCGAGGTCAGCGGAACCCCGGCAATCGCCAACAGCACCACGTTGGTCCGGAAGATCAACGATGCGATGTCCACGTCGGCGCCGCCGTGGGTCGCCACTGCGGCCGCGACAGTGCACGCCACTGCGAAGAACAAATGGGCCACCAGCCAGCGCGGGCTGAGGAAGAACGTGCAGAAGGTGCCGATCACAGCGAACAGTGCGCACGTGAGAATCGCGTCCGCGATCGGGTTGATCAAAAGCGCGGATGCCGTGCCCAGGTCGGCGAATACGGCAAATGCCACCACCCCGAATCGGCCGGGGAACGGTCTGGTGATCCACGCGGCTGCGACCACCACGACCATGACGAGCATGACGGCTTTCCAGCCGATCGCGACGATGCTCCGCGAGGTGTCGACGGAAAAGAGGGACACCACCGCGAGAGCGCCGTAGTTCAGTGTCAGGACGGCCATCACCCATCGGATGAGTCGACCTGTGGGGCGCGAGTTCTGAAAATCCGCCATCCAGGCGTAATCGAACGGCTGCAGAAACCACCGGACGAGTGCGTTCCGCGAGCCGCCTGGGGAGTTCACGAGCGGGTCAGAAATATCGAGGGAACGGCGACCAGTCGGGCTCGCGCTTGTCCAGGAAAGCGTCGCGCCCCTCCACGGCCTCGTCCGTCATGTATGCCAGGCGAGTCGCTTCACCGGCGAACAACTGCTGGCCCACCAGGCCGTCGTCCTGCAGGTTGAACGCGTACTTGAGCATCCGTTGCGCCTGTGGAGACTTCGCGTTGATCTTCGCTGCCCATTCGATGGCCGTGTTCTCGAGCTCGGCGTGATCGACCACCTTGTTCACTGCGCCCATCCGGTGCATCTCCTCGGCCGAGTACGTCTCGCCGAGGAAAAATATCTCTCGGGCGAACTTCTGGCCGACCATCTTGGCCAGGTACGCGCTGCCGTAGCCACCGTCGAAGCTGCCGACGTCGGCGTCGGTCTGCTTGAACCGAGCATGCTCGCGGCTCGCCAACGTCAGGTCGCACACCACGTGCAGGCTGTGGCCTCCGCCCGCGGCCCAGCCGTTGACCAGACAGATGACGACCTTGGGCATGAATCTGATCAACCGCTGCACTTCCAGAATGTGCAGCCGTCCCGCGCGAGCCTTGTCGACGGTCTCGGCCGTTTCACCGTCCGCATACTGGTAGCCACTTCGTCCACGAATGCGCTGATCGCCGCCGGAGCAGAAGGCCCAGCCGCCGTCCTTGCTGCTCGGCCCGTTTCCGGTGAGGAGCACCGTACCCACGTCGGAGCTCACCCGCGCGTGCTCGAGTGCGCGGTAGAGCTCGTCGACAGTGTGCGGCCGAAACGCGTTGCGAATCTCGGGACGATCGAACGCAACTCGCACGGTCGCGTCGGACACGTGCCGGTGATAGGTGATGTCGGTCAGATCTTCGAAACCGGGAACGGGGAGCCACAGCTCGGGAGTGAAGGTCACGGGCGTCAGCTTAACGGTGGTCGGGGTTGCATCCGTGCCGACCGGTCGGTGCAGCTAGCGTGCAGTTATGACCGACCCGATCGAGCTCGACCGCGATTCCGACCCCGATTACGACCATCATGGCGGCTTCCCGCGTTTCGTTCCGGCGAAGGTGGGGCCGGAGTACGGGCAGCTGCTCGAGGCCTTGCGGACGGTGCAGGACCTCGCGGTGTCCACCTCGCTGCCTGCGGAGGTCACCGAGGCAGCCGCAGGCAAGGCCCGAGAATTGATCGAGCTGTTGACGCCGCACGTGGTGGCCGAGGGACGTCAGACGGCCGGGCGAGTTCCGCGTCTGCCGGGCCGAGGCTCGCTGTTGCTGATGCCCTGGATCATCGAGAAGATCGACGCCGACGGCGTCCGCAGCCGGGGCATGTTCCGGCGCTTCCATCTCGGGGGTAACTCCGCCGCGCACGGCGGCACGCTGCCGCTGCTGTTCGACGACCTCTTCGGCCTGATCCAACATGCCTACGGCAGGCCCATCAGCCGGACGGCGTACCTGCACATCAACTACCGCAAGGTGACGCCGCTGAACACCGAGCTGGTCGTCGAGGGTGCGGTGGACAGGGTGGAAGGACGTAAGACGTTCATCAACGCTCGGCTCACGGATCTGGACGGCAACCTGTTGGCCGACTGTGAGGCGTTGATGGTGCAGTTGCTCCCGGGGCAGCAATGATCCCGGCGGTCGACGACCTGCTCGACGGTGCCCACGTGCTCTCGATGCCGATGCGGACGAAGTTCCGCGGCATCACCACCCGTGAGGTGATGTTGATTCACGGGCCAGCCGGGTGGGGTGAGTTCTCGCCGTTCACCGAGTACGAAGACGGCGAATCGGCTCCGTGGTTGGCGTCGGCGATCGAGGCCGCGTGGGAGGGCCCGCCGAGCCCGCTGCGTCGACGCGTCCCGGTGAACGCGACGGTTCCTGCGGTACCTGCCTCCGACGTGGCGTCGGTGCTGAGTCGGTCTCCCGGGGCCGAGACGGCGAAGGTGAAGGTGGCCGAGAAGGGGCAGAGCCTGGCCGACGACGTTGCACGCGTCCGCGCGGTTCGCGAGCTGGTGCCGCGGGTCCGAATCGACGCCAACGGCGGCTGGACCGTCGACGAGGCGGTGACGGCGCTGGCGGCCCTGACCGCCGACGGGCCGCTCGAGTACGCCGAGCAACCGTGCGCCACCGTGCCCGAGTTGGTCGAACTGCGGCGTCGGATGCCGGGGATACGGGTGGCCGCCGACGAAAGCATCCGCCGAGCCGAGGACCCGATGAGGGTCGTGCGGGCAGGCGGAGCCGACATCGCGGTAGTGAAGGTCGCTCCGCTGGGCGGGATGCGGGCGGTGCTCGAACTGGCCGGCGAGTTGGCGGAGTACGGCGTGCCGGTGGTGGTGTCGAGTGCGCTCGATTCTGCAGTCGGCATAGCCTCCGGGCTCGCCGCAGCCGCAGCGCTGCCGCATCTGGAATTCGCGTGCGGATTGGGGACGGGCAGCCTGTTCGTCCGTGACGTCGCCCCGGCACTGGACGTGGTCGACGGAACGTATCCGGTCCGGAGCGCCGAACCGGATGCGCAGGCCCTGATCGAACTCGGTGCCGACGCCGAGCGCACGCAGTGGTGGATCGATCGAGTTCGGCGCTGCCACGCCCTTCTGCGGTAGTCTTGCGCCCGGTCCGCGTGGGGCCGCTACACATCTGGGAGGAACTTCGAAGTGGTTGCTGCACTCAAGGATTCGCTGCTCGACGAGTCGAAGGCCGACGCGCTGCGCGTCGATGTCCTGGCTCTGATCGACGCCGAGGTTGCCGACAAGAAGGGCGCGAGTGGACTCGCGGTCAAGGGGGGATACGGCGCAGTGAAGAAGGTCGGGCCGTCGTACATCGACAGCGCGGTCTCTGCCCTGTGGCCCGATTTCGTGGACAAGCTCGACCCGTTCTGGCAGTCGTACAACGCTGCCCCACAGGGCACGTTCGGTCAGTATCTCGCCGCCAATGGCGACGCCGCGTCCGACGCATTGCTCTCGGTGACCGATGCGCGCATCGAGGAAACCGACAAGTCCGTCGTCAAGAAGTTCTACGGCAGCCTGCGTGGCTCGGCGAAGAAGAACGTCACCGAGGCACTGCCTCGGGTGGGTGACCTGGTCGCCAAGCACGCCTGAGCGGCTTCGCCGCATGTGAGTGGAAATTCGTGACGGGTTCACGTGGTCGTCGCAACGAGCAGTCGTTTGTTGTACTCCTCG
>NZ_JASHKQ010000003.1 GCF_030056795.1 Rhodococcus sp. IEGM 1381
CTTCGACCCGACGGCGCATCGCGCGCACTTCCGGCACGAAGTCCTCGCGCTGACTGGCCAGCCACACCATCGGGTTCACCGAGTCGACGTAATCGTTGCCGAGTGCGATGTCACCGGTCATCGGCCGGGCCTTGAGCAAAGCCTGGAACTCCCAGGTCTTGGCCCACCGCTTGTAGTACGCCACATGCGAATCCAGTGTGCGGACCAGTTCGCCCCGCTTACCCTCGGGACGCAGGGCTGCGTCGACCTCGAAGCAGGCCGAGGATCCGATGCGCATCATCTCACCCGCGATGCGGCTGGCCTGCGCGTCGGCGGGTTCGGCAACGAACACGACATCGACGTCCGAGACGTAATTGAGTTCGCGGGCACCGCATTTGCCCATCGCGACGACGGCCAGGCGCGTCGGACACGGGGTGTCAGGACAGACGGTGGCCACGGCGACCGCCAATGCTGCGGTGAGTGCGGCGTCGGCCATGTCCGACAGGTGCGATCCGACCACCGTGTACGGCAGGACGGGTTCGTTCTCGACGGTCGCGGCGAGGTCGTATGCAGCCAGCGCCATGATCTGGTCGCGGTACTTCTTACGCAGTGCGATCACTGCGGGCGGCCCGGTGATCGACGCCCGATACAGGTCGGGTGAGGCGTTGGGTCCGGTCTCGGGCTCGGCCCCGACAACCTCGAGGAGTTCGGCTACCAGTGTCGCCTTGCTCGGGAGCTCGATCTTCGCCGAGACTCCGCTGGCCTGACCTTCCTTGGTCAGCAGCAGACGCCAGGTGCTGTCGTCGGCGACGAGGTGGTCTGCAAGCGCACTCGACGCGCCGACCAGCCCGAGTAGGCGCCCGCGAAATCCTTTGTACGTGCGTAGCGCTGTGTCGAACTCCGACCAAGCGGCACCGAGCAACTCGTACATCCGTACCAGGGTGCGCAGCGCCAGGTCCGCATTGGGCGCACGAGAAAGCGACCACAGCAGTTCGAGGCTTTCTTCACCCGTCCAACCGAGGGTGCGCAAGTCGCCCGGAGCAGTTTCTTCGACGAGACCGAGACGGCCCGGCCCGGGAACGACGGATCTGGAAGTCGGAGGACGCACCATCTACAGTCCACCTCGGCGTGCCACAGTTTTACCCCGTCGTCGGTAATGCGACGCGAGGGTGCCCACGCCGGCATCGGAACTACATTCTCGATCGACTAGAACGTAGCTCATGACCACGCTGGGTTGTTAAAGACCCAGGTAGGCCCTGAGCTCGTACGGCGTGACGTGGCTGCGGTATTCCTCCCACTCACGACGCTTGTTGCGCAGGAAGAAGTCGAACACGTGCTCGCCCAGCGCTTCTGCGACCAGCTCGGACCCTTCCATCGCGTTCAGCGCCTGATCGAGATTGCCCGGCAGTTCCTTGTACCCCATGGCGCGACGCTCGGCCGAGGTCAGTGCCCACACGTCTTCCTCGGCCTCGGGCGGCAGGGTGTAGCCCTTCTCGATTCCGCGAAGACCGGCCGCGAGGAGTACCGCGAACGCCAGGTACGGGTTGCAGGCCGAATCTGGGCTGCGAATCTCGACGCGACGCGACGAGGCCTTGTTCGGGGTGTACATCGGCACGCGGATCAAGGCCGAGCGGTTCGCGGGTCCCCAGGACGCCGCTGTCGGTGCCTCGCCGCCGCGCACCAGCCGCTTGTAGGAGTTGACCCACTGGTTGGTCACCGCACTGATCTCGTTGGCGTGCTCGAGAATGCCGGCGATGAAGGACTTGCCGGTCTCCGACAGCTGCATCGGATCGTCGGGGTTGTGGAACGCGTTGGCGTCGCCCTCGAACAGGCTCATATGCGTGTGCATCGCCGAGCCGGCCTGATCGCTGAACGGCTTGGGCATGAACGTCGCGCGCACACCCTCTTCGATGGCGACCTCTTTGACCACATAGCGGAAGGTCATGATGTTGTCGGCCATCGACAGGGCGTCGGCGTACCGCAGGTCGATCTCCTGCTGTCCTGGTGCGGCCTCGTGGTGGCTGAACTCCACCGAGATTCCCATCGATTCGAGCGCGTCGATGGCGTGCCTGCGGAAGTTCGGGGCCGAATCGTGCACGGCCTGGTCGAAGTAGCCGCCGTTGTCGGCAGGGGTCGGCGGTGAGCCGTCCTGCGGGGCATCTTTGAGCAGAAAGAACTCGATCTCGGGGTGCACGTAGCAACTGAATCCGAGGTCTGCGGCTTTGCTCAGCTGGCGGCGCAGCACGTGGCGAGAGTCGGCCCAGGACGGCGAGCCGTCGGGCATGGCGATGTCGCAGAACATCCGTGCCGAGTGCTGGTGGCCCTTGCTGGTGGACCACGGCAGGATCTGGAACGTCGACGGATCCGGCTTGGCGACGGTGTCGGCCTCGGATACGCGGGCGAACCCTTCGATGGCGCTACCGTCGAAGCCGATCCCCTCGTCGAATGCCCCTTCGAGCTCGGCGGGGGCGATGGCCACCGATTTCAGGTACCCGAGGACGTCGGTGAACCAGAGGCGGACGAAACGAATGTCGCGTTCCTCGAGAGTCCGGAGCACGAATTCCTTTTGACGATCCATGAACGCGAGACTAAGCAAACGGAGTTAAATCTGTGTTACATCGTGAATTCGGTCTCACTTCGTGAAACTCTCTGCCCACATCGCGGCTGGTGAGGTAGCGGGTCAGCAGCGCAATTCGTCGCCCGGCGGGACCAGATCGACGAGGTAATTCACCAGCGGATCGTCGATGCAACCCACGCCCGAGAACGCCACCGTGTGCTGGGTGCCGTCGTAGGTCACGAGGTCGCCTCGCAATTGCGCAGCCAGTTCCACTCCGGCCTGATACGGAGTGGCCGGATCGTTGGTCGTCGACACCACCACCAGCGTCGGCAGCCCCTCGGCATCGACGATGTGCGGGTCGCTCGTATTCGGCACCGGCCAGAACGCGCACAGGTCGAGCGGCGCGTCGCCCGTGGCTCGGCCGTCGTCCAGATAAGGCGCGGCGGCGCGGAACCTGGCATCGGCCTCGTCGGCCGCTACTCGATCCGTGGTCGGCGGTCCGTCCACACATCGGACGGCATTGAACGCATCGTCGATGTTGGTGTAGCTACCGTCCTCCAGCCGCCCGGAGTAGGTGTCGGCCAGACGGAGGAGGGTGTCGCCCCGACCGTCGCGTAGTTCGTTCAATCCCGCCCGCAGCAACCGCCACAGCTGCTGCGAGTACAGAGCCTGCTGAGCCCCGGTGATCGCGTCGTCGTAACTGAGGCCACGTGGATCGGTCGTCTCGGCGGGCCGGTCGATCAGTGGGTCGACCAAGGATCGGAACTGTGCGACAGCTCGAGCCGGATCGGTTCCGAGCGGGCAGGTGTCGGTCTGTGCGCAGTCGGCGGCGAACTGATCGAACGCGGTCTGAAACGCCGCGCCCTGGGCGACTGCCTCATCGACGGGTGACTGATCGGGGACGAGTGCACCGTCTAGCACCATCGCCCGAACGTTCGACGGGAATTCCTCGGCGTACGCGGTGCCGATGCGGGTGCCGTAGGAGTACCCGACGTAGGTCAGCTTCTCGTCGCCCAGAACTGCCCGGATGACGTCCATGTCGCGCACCACTTCCCTGGTGCCGACGTGCTCGAGCACATCTGCGCCGGTCCGGTCGACGCACTGGGCGGCATAGTCCCGATGCTCCGCCTCGGTGGCCGCGATGCCCTCCGGGCTGACATCGACGTCCGGCTCGCGGCGTTCCTGGTCGACCTCCTCGGGCGTCAGACAGCGCACCTCTGGTTCGGAGGCCCCGATCCCGCGTGGATCGAACCCGATGCGATCGAAGCGGTCGGCGATGGCGGTGCCATCGGCCTGCGTGGCCAGATACAAACCCGAAGAGCCGGGTCCGCCGGGGTTCATCAGGATCGATCCGATCTTCTCGCCTGCCGCCCGGGTCCGGGATATGGCGACCTGGATGGTCGTGCCGGTGGGATCGGCGTAGTCGAGCGGCACGGTGACCATCGCGCACTCGACGGAGTCCCCCAGTTCGCTGCCGTCGGTGTTGTACCGATCGCAGGACTCCCACTGGAGCGTCTGGTTGTAGAACGCCTCGAGACGAGCGGGGACCGGACCGGCAACCGATGCCGACGACGATGCCTCGGAACCAGCGGAGGTCTCCGGTGCGGCAGTGGGCTCGGGGCCGGAACAGCCTGCGAGCAACACGGCAACTGCGGACAGCGCCACGGCCGTGCTCCTGGTGCGCGTTCTCATGGCACGATCGTGCCAGGTCTTTCTGGCCACTCCATTCTCGCTGCCCGGCAGGGACGGCCGCCGAGCACTAGCGTCTATGCGGTGCAGGCCCTCCGACTCGCCCTGGCCCAGACGAACTCCGTCGTCGGCGATCTTGCGGCGAACTCCGCCGCAATCGTCGAGTGGACGGTCCGTGCCGCTCACGACGGAGCCAACGTGGTGGTGTTTCCCGAGATGGCTCTGACGGGATACCCGGTCGAAGATCTGGCCCTTCGGCCGTCATTCGCCGCCGCATCCGCCCGAGCCCTGACCGAATTGGCCGCTGCGCTCGATGCCGCCGGATGCGGCGACCGCATCGTGGTGGTGGGTTACCTCGATCGCGATGCCGAGGGCTCGCGAAACAGCGCCGCGGTGATCGTCGACGGACGGGTGACAACTCGCTACGACAAGCACTCCCTTCCCACGTACCGAGTGTTCGACGAGGCCCGCTATTTCGCTCCCGGATCGCGCTTGAGCATCGTCGAGGTGAACGAGGTCAGGCTCGGAGTTGTTGTCTGCGAAGACATCTGGCAGTCAGGCGGATCGGTAGCGGCCTACGGGGCAGCAGGTGTCGACATGTTGCTCTGCCTCAACGCCAGCCCCTTCGAGCAGGGCAAGAACGAGGTACGGCACTCCATCGCCGCGCGCCGGGCCACCGAGATCGGCGTCCCGATCGCCTACGTGAATGTGGTCGGCGGTCAGGACGAGCTGGTGTTCGACGGGGCGAGCTTCGTCATCGGCCCCGACGGTTCCACCTGGGGACGCTCTCCGCAATTCGTCGAGCATCTGCTCATAGTCGACGTGGACGCGCCCACCGATCCGCGTCCGAACGCCGAGGCGGTACCCGGTTGGAGCATCGATCGGGTACCTCTGCCCGACGTCGCGATCACCGGCTGGCAGCGTGCCGAGCCGTTTATCTCCGACGTTGCTTGCGCAGAGGAACAGGTGTGGGGCGCTCTGGTGACCGGCTTGCGAGACTACGTGCACAAGAACGGCTTTCGTTCGGTGGCTTTGGGTCTGTCGGGTGGTATCGACTCGGCGGTGGTTGCGGCCATTGCCGTCGACGCCCTCGGTAGCGATGCAGTGCACGCCGTGGCGATGCCGTCGACGTACTCCTCGGGCCACTCCCGCACCGATGCAGAAGATCTTGCGTCGCGCACCGGCATCCACTTCCGCGTCGAGCCCATTGCCGACATGGTCGCCTGCTTCGTCGACCAGCTGCACCTGACCGGCCTGGCCGAGGAGAACATTCAAGCGCGCTGCCGCGGCATGGCGCTGATGGCACTGTCGAACACATTCGGCCATCTGGTTCTGGCCACCGGCAACAAATCCGAACTGGCCGTTGGCTATTCGACCATCTACGGTGATGCAGTCGGCGGCTTCGCGCCGATCAAGGACGTGCCGAAATCGCTCGTGTGGGAGTTGGCGCGGTGGCGAAACAAGTCCGCTGCCGAGCGCGGAGACATTCCTCCTATCCCCGAGTCCAGCATCGACAAGCCGCCGTCCGCCGAGCTCAGGCCGGGACAGCTCGACACCGACTCGTTGCCCGACTACGACGAACTCGACGCGATCCTGTTCAGGTACGTCGACAACGATCAGGGGTACGACGACATCGTCGCGGCCGGATTCGACGCGGTGGTGGTCGCGGACATTCTTCGCAAGGTCGATGCGTCGGAGTACAAGCGGCGTCAGTATCCGATCGGCAGCAAGGTCACCTCTCGTGCCTTCGGACGCGACCGCCGGATGCCGATCACCAACGGGTGGCGGGACTACGCGGCACCCGATCCAATGTGACGAATTGCACTGTCCGGAGCGCTCCGGCAGGTCGTGCGCGGTGGCAGACTCACCGATGTCATCACACCCCATCCCGGGGACCCGCCGAGCGGGCCTCGAGGACCAGAAAGGGACAAAGATGTCCGAAACTGCTGTGTACGGCGGCTCTTCTCAGGAAGTACCTCCCACCGGTTTGACCCGTAAGACCCGCACCCACCACCTGCTGCAGATGAAGGCAGAGGGCGAGCGCTGGGGAATGCTCACCGCATACGACTACTCCAGTGCGCGCATTTTCGAGGAAGCCGGAGTTCCGGTGCTCCTCGTCGGCGATTCCGCCGCGAACGTCGTCTACGGCTACGACACCACCGTGCCGATCACGGTCGACGAACTCCTTCCGCTGGTCCGCGGAGTGGTGCGCGGTGCGCCGCACGCCCTCGTTGTCGCCGACCTGCCCTTCGGCACCTACGAGGCCTCGCCGCAACAGGCTCTCGAGACAGCGGTGCGGTTCATGAAGGAAGGTCTCGCAGGCGCGGTCAAGCTCGAAGGCGGCGAGCGCGTCGCCGGCCAGATCGCCGCCATCACCGCCGCAGGCATTCCGGTGATGGCCCACGTTGGCTTCACCCCGCAGAGTGTCAACACCCTCGGCGGCTTCCGGGTGCAGGGCCGCGGCGACGCGTCCGAGCAGCTGGTGGCCGACGCCATCGCGGTTCAGGAGGCCGGTGCGTTCGCCGTCGTCATGGAGATGGTTCCCGCCGACATCGCCGGTCAGGTCACGCGCAAGCTGACGATTCCGACGGTCGGCATCGGCGCGGGCAACGAATGCGACGCCCAGGTCCTGGTGTGGCAGGACATGGCCGGATACACCAACGGCAAGACCGCGAAGTTCGTCAAGAAGTTCGCCGACGTCGGCGATTCACTGCGCACTGCGGCAACAGATTACCTTGCCGAGGTTCGCTCGGGCGTGTTCCCCGGACCCGAACACAGCTACTGATCGTCCTCGCCTCGTCCAGGTTCGGGTGGCACACTCGGGGCCATGACAATCAGACGGGGATCGACGTCCATCGCAGGAAGAAGCGCAGTCGCACTGGTCGGTGCGGCTGCGCTTCTCGCTGTAGTTGGAGCGTGCAGCACGGGTACGAACAACACCGGTTCGTCGTCCACCACCACGACTATCGCACCGACGACCACGGTCACCGCGCCGCCCGCGAACGCAGTGATCACCGACGCCCAGAAGCAACAGTTGTGCACCGATCTCGAGGCGCAGCTGTCCAACTGGCGCGTTCAGGGTCCCACCCTCGGCCGCGGCGGGTTGAACATTCTGGTGCAGACCTGGGCGGCACAGAGCGGCGTCATCAACCTGCAGGTGGTGCAGAACCGGGCGATCGTCGACGACGTCACGAAGGAAACGTGTTCGGACGTTCGAGACGAGGCCATCCGCTCGCTCGACATTCCGGACCTGGCTTCGGGTCTGGTGGGTTTCTAGGATGCGGACTCTGTACCCCGAGATCGAGCCGGTCCAGACCGGGCACCTCGACGTCGGTGACGGGCAACAGGTCTATTGGGAGGTCTCCGGAAACCCGGATGGAGCGCCGGTGGTGTTCGTGCACGGTGGCCCGGGCGGTGCCACCAATCCGTTGCAGCGGCGCTACTTCGACCCGCAGGCCTATCGGATCGTGTTGTTCGATCAGCGGGGCTGCGGGCAGTCGACCCCACACATTGCCGACGGCGGCGACCTGTCGGTCAACACCACCGATCGGTTGATCTCGGACATGGAGAAGCTCCGCCAGCACCTGGATATCGACACGTGGTTGGTGTTCGGCGGTTCGTGGGGCTCGACGCTGTCACTGGCCTATGCCCAGTCGCATCGCGATCGTGTGCGCGGGCTGATTCTGCGAGGAATTTTTCTCGTACGGCCGTCGGAGGTCGACTGGTACTACGGGGGCGGTGCCGGCAACATCTTCCCCGATCTGTGGGAGCAGTTTCTCGCGCCCATTCCGGAGGACGAACGCGACGGTAATCTCGTCGAGGCGTATCACCGGCAATTGGTGTCCGAGGACTACGAAGCCGCGACGCGAGCAGCGGTGGCGTGGTCGACCTGGGAGGCGGCAACGAGTTACCTGCTGCCGAAACCGGATGCAGTGCAGGACAACTCGGATCCGCGGTTCGCCCTTGCATTCGCCGGTATCGAAAACCATTACTTTCGCAACAACTGCTTTCTCGAAGAAAATCAACTGCTGCGCGACGCCCATCTGCTCGACGGTATTCCAGGCGTCATCGTGCAGGGCCGCTACGACGTCGTATGCCCGGCGACGAGTGCGTGGGCGCTGCACAAGGCCTGGCCCGGTGCGGATCTGGTGATCGTCGACGACGCAGGGCACTCTGCCGCAGAGCCGGGCATCGTGCACCACCTCGTCGAGGCGACCGACCGCTTCAGGCCGTGACGGGCGAGTAGCCGAAAGCGATCTTGCGCGAGTCGGTGTCGGCCTGGGTCAGCCGGACCGCCACCGACTCCCCCGCAGGAGGTTCGCCGTCGCATTTGCCGATGACGATGGGATCCGACACAAGCACCTCGGCATCTCGCTTGCCCTCGGCACCGCGAAGTACGACCGCATCGAACGTCTCGCCCACTCGATCTTTCAGTACGTGTGCCTCGGTGAGGTCGACGCATGCACGGTCGACCTTCGACGCTGCAGAATCGGATCCGCGCATGATTGCAGGTAGCTCGGGTAAGGCCTGCGTCGCCCACTCGGGCACCGGCGATCCGGCCACGACCGCCAGGCACACTTCTGTGGCGAAGCGATCCGACAGCCGACGCAGTGGCGCTGTCACATGGGCGTAGGGCGCGCCGATTCCCGAATGCTCGACCGATGCGTCACTGTCGACAGTGTTTGCAGTGCGGTCGAACGCGAGGTAGTCCGCGCCGCGCAGCAAGCCGGTCGCCTGGCTCATCATCGCCAGTGTCGACGGTTTGTCGGCGGACAGGCCTGCCAGCACTGCTCCGGCGGACGCGCCTGCGGGCCAATCGATTCCGAGAGCAGCGGCGGTCCTCTTCAAGGTTTCGACGGCCTCGCCCGGAGCGGGTGGAAGAGTACGAACGATGCCTGTTCCGGCGTCGAGCATGATCCTGGCGGCGCACATTCCCGTCAGCAGCGACACCTCGGCGTTCCAACCGTCTACTGCCGTTCGGGGTTGCAGCACGATGCGCCAGCCCGCCCCGTCCGGCACCACTTCCTGCTCGGGCAGCGTGATGTCGATGGCTCCGCGGCGTCTGGCCGCGTTCGCCCGCTGCGATCCGAATTCCGACAAGGCGGCGATCGAGGGATGCGGAGTTCCCGCGTCGACGTCCGCTTGCACTCCGGCGTAATCGAGCCGGGCGACAGATCGCACCAGCGCGCGGGTGACCGTCCATGCGGCCGCCTCGCCGACGTCGTCGAGTTCGATGGTCCACAGCGCGGCGCAACGAGTCTGCCCCTCCAGCAGGCTGCCCGAACCCTCCGACAGCTCTCGTGGATGCAACGGCACGGATCCGTCCGGGAGATAGAACGTCTGGCCGCGTCGACGGGTTTCGGCGTCGAGCGCTCCCCCGGGTATCACCAGTGCGCCCACGTCGGCTATCGCGTAGTGCACCACCAATCCGTTGGACGTCTTCTCGATGTGTACGGCTTGGTCGAGGTCCTTCGAGCCGGGTGGGTCGATGGTGACGAACGGAATGTCGGTGCGGTCGATTCTGCTGTCGGCGTGCAGATCTCGGGCTTGGACCGCCTCGCGCATCACATCTGCGTCGAATGTCTCGGATAGTGCGAACTCGGATCTGATGGCCGCGAAGTCGAAGCCAGGAGCCTTCAGCCGGGTGAGCAGCACCGTCAGTTGTTCCAGTCGTCGTCGGAATCGGCGGCCTTGTTGCGGGCCGCGGCGATCTTCAGTGCCTGCTCTGCGGTGGCCTTGTCCGGATACGGTCCCATGCGGTCGAGGGCGTTGGTCTGCTTGCCCTGTACGACCTGCTTGGTGGTGATGTCGTAGTACCAGGAGGTGTCGTCGTCGGTCATGACTTCCAGTGTGCCCCATGGAGCGACGCCGCAGGAGAACCGCGCGAGAAATAGTGAGTGCGAACGAGTCGGCCTGTAAGCCGGATCCTGTCCATCGTTCCCGCTTGCGCAGGTTCGACTTCGACGACCATCCATCTGGGCACACCGTTGCCGGGTACCTCGAGCAGTCCACCCGCAGGCTCGGGCGAGCAGCCCTCGAGCACCTGCGCAGCTGCACCCCTTGCGCGATGCAGCCTTCGACCTTGCTCCGGGCGGGGTTTACCTAGCCACCCCAGTCACCTGGGGTGCTGGTGCGCTCTTACCGCACCGTTTCACCCTGACCTGCAGTTCGATTCCGAGAAACCGATCCGCAGGCGGTCTGTTTTCTGTGGCACTGTCCCGCGAGTCACCTCGGGTTGCCGTTAACAACCGCCCTGCTCTGTGGAGTCCGGACTTTCCTCGGCTCGAAGCGCGACGGAGATGATCCGCCGGTCCTCCGAGCCGCAGCCGTCCGGCCAACTCGTTCGCGATTGCGTACTCTACCCGGCTCACGTTGGATGTCCGGCGACTGCCCGGCCACGAAGAACAGTGGCAGTCACGATGGCCGCGGCAGCGGTGACGGTCGCACCTACCCAGGCCGCCGACGTGTAGGCACCCTCCGAGGGAAAGGTGGATCCTGTACTGGTTCCGGTGGCCAACACGAGCCCACCGATCGCACTGCCGAAGGCGAATCCGACGCTGCGCACCACCTGGGTGATACTCATGGCGCTCGACGTCTCCGACGCAGGCACGACGGGCAGAACGACGGCCGGGAGCGCAGCCGAGCAGCTACCGACCCCGAAGCCCAGAATTGCCATCGCCGCGCAGAGTTCCACGATGTCGGTGCGTGCGAGGGCAAACAGAGCGAGGGCCACCAGGACGACGAGCGCGCTGACCGTGAGTGCCCTGCCGGGCCCCACTCGACGCAGTGCACGGGGTACCAGCTTGCCCGCGAGAAATCCGAACACCGAGAACGGAACCAAAACCAACCCAGCGGCGAACACGTCGAGCCCGAAGCCGTATCCGGCACTGGCAGGCGTCTGCGCGAATCGCGTGACGATGGTCAGCAGCAGATACATTCCGATGCCGCCCAGGAACATTGCGCTGTTCGCACCGACTACTGCCCGTTGGCGGAGCAATCGGAGATCGACGAGCGGTGCCGGGCTCGAGAGTTCGACGCGTACCCAGATGGCGGCAGCGACGAGTGCCCCTGCACCGAGTACCCCCGCCGTCCATGCGTGCCTCGCCCACAGCGCGGTCTCACTCACGAGGATCAACACGAACGACAGAACGAGCGCGAGCAGCACTGCACCGGGAACGTCCATTCGAGTCGTTCGCTTCTGGGTGGAGGGTGGAATGACCTTCCACGCAACCGCCAGCGCCATGACCGTCAGTGCCGCGCCGAATCCGTAGGCGGCGCGGATCCCGGCGTGGTCGGTCACAAAGCCTGCCAACGGGTAGCCCACCCCGACTCCCGCCGTCGATGCAACCGACAACAGCGCGATAGTCGAACCAGACCGACTGCTGGACAGATGATCTCGTGCGACACCCATCAGCATCGAGGTCAGGGCCAGCCCCACCCCCTGGGCCGCGCGGCCGAGGAGCAACCAGGCGAAGGACAGCGGCAGTGCGGTCAGAACTCCACCGACCGACACGACGCCGAGCGTTCCGAGGATGGCCGCCCGCCGATGCGGACCGGATCCCAGCCGACCGAGTAGCGGCGTGGTCACGGCACCTGTCAACAGGGCCAGAGTCAACGTCCACTGCGCACTCGACAGCGAGACATCGAATGTGATTGCGACACTGGTGATCAGCGGGGCACCGAGGCTGCCGACAGCGGCCACGACCACTCCGACGAACACCAACGCAAGTACCAACAGGCGCTCGCCGCGGCCCTCGGCGTCGGCACTCATCGGTTCGTATCGCTGGTGATGTGGTCGAACAATCCGGCCTGGATGCGAGTGCCCACTCCGTCCGCCCATGGCGCGTCGACGTCGTTGATCTGCAGGGCCGCACCACTGTTGAGCAGCATGCCGAACGCGAGAAACGCCTTGACGGTCACGGCGTCGAGCCCGGTGACCTCCGCGACTGTGTTCCACATCCGGCCGAAGCCGGCCCGCACCGCGTCCCGGACCTCGGGATCGCCACATGCTGCGATTCCCTGTAGTTGCAACAACAGCGAGGTTCGATCATCGAGCATGGCGTAGTAGCGCTCCCCCATCGACGCCAACGCCTGTTGGCCGGTGTCCGTTCCCGCAGCTTCACGCATTCCGTCGGCCAAGCGATCGAAGGACGCGACGACCAGTTCGGAGAACAATGCCTTCTTGGTTCCGAATATCCGAAAGATGTAGGCCTGCGTGATCCCGGCTGTGCGGGCGATCGCCTCGGTCGAACCGCCGTGGAGTCCGGCCGTAGCGAATTCGTCCGCTGCGATCCGCAGGATCTGCTCTCGACGGTCGGGTCCGGTCATCCGTTCTCGCTGCGCCATGGTCACCAAGTTACTGGTTACTAACTACTTACTCAAGGGCGGTTGTCGAGCACTTCACTACAGTTCCTCCCATGAGTGAGTGGGTCGTGTTGCCGCGCGGCATCAACGTCGGTGGCATCAACATCAAGATGGCCGACCTCCGTGCAGCTTTGGCCTCGACCGGCTTCACGAATGTGCGCACGATTCTGGCGACCGGCAACGTACTGCTGCAGTCGCCGTTGACCGCCGCGGCCCTGAAAGCACGGGTCGAGAGCACGCTCGCCGAGGCGTTCGGCTACCAAGCCTGGGTTGTCGTACTCGACGTCCCGACACTGGGGACGATAGTGGAGTCCTACCCGTTCGACGCCGAACGGGAAGGCTGGCATCCTTATGTGGTGTTCGGTAGCGACGATAGCCATTTGACCGAATTGTCAGCTCTTGCAGAAGAACTCGACTCCGAGCTCGAGAGGATCGCCGAGGGGAACAGCGTGCTCTACTGGGAGGTTCGCGAGGGCAACACCACCGACAGCGCGTTCGGGAAAGCCACGGCGAAGGCGAAGTACAAGGCCACGACCACCACGCGGAACGTTCGCACTCTCGTGAAGATTCTCGCGTGACCGTCCTCGCTGCGGCATTGGTCGCCGCCGTTCTCGTCTTCGCCATCGTTCGCCCGCGCGGTCTCCCCGAGATCGTCGCTGCACTTCCTGCGGCAGCAGTTGTCCTTCTCGTCGGCCTCGTCAGCCTCGACGCCGCTCGTGAACAGGTACTCGAGCTCGCTCCCACCGTCGTTTTTCTGGCGTTCATCCTGATCCTGGCGCATCTGTCGGATGCCCTCGGTGTGTTCACCTGGATCGCCGCGAAGCTGCGCCGCGGATCCAAGGGCAGCCCACGCAGACTGCTCACCCTCGTGTTCGCAGCTGCCGCGGCCACCACAGCCGTACTGAGCCTCGACGCCACCGTGGTTCTGCTGACACCGGCCATCATCGGTGCCGCTCGGATCCTGGGGATGTCGCCGCGTCCACACAGTTACGCCACTGCGCACCTGTCCAATTCGGCCTCGACTCTGCTGCCGGTGTCCAATCTGACCAACCTGCTGGCCTTCGCTGCGACCGGACTGACCTTCCTGCATTTCACGGCACTGATGGCACTGCCGTGGATCTTCGCGGTCGCCATCGAACTCGCGATATTCCTGATCTTCTTCCGCAAGGATCTGACTCGCATCGCCACACCGCCGGACACCTCTGCTGAGCAGGGCACCGTCGACGTCCCCGCACCACGAAGCACACTCGCCATCCTCGGCTCGACACTCGTCGGCTTTGCGGTGGCAGGACTGTTCGATATCGAACCGTTCTGGGTGGCTGCGGTGGGGTCTATTGCGCTCGCGATCCCAGCACTTCGCGCTCGGCACACCACACCTCGCGCCATTCTGCGCGGTGCCGATCTGCCGTTCTGTGGCTTCGTCTTTCTTCTCGGCATCGTCGTTCTCGGCGTGACGGCGGGCCCGATCGGCGACTGGCTGGCGCGAATCCTGCCGTTCGACACCACCTTCGCGTCCCTGCTCGCCGCGGCTGCCATCGCGGCGGTGGCGTCGAACATCGTCAACAACCTGCCCGCGACGCTGCTGCTACTGGCCGCGTTCGGGGCCGACGCTCCCCCGGCGTTGTTGTTGGCCACGGTGATCGGTGTGAACCTCGGCCCCAACCTCACCTACGTCGGGTCGCTGGCGATCATGCTGTGGCGACGCGTCGCGTCGGCCAACGACGAGCCGGCGGATCTGCGAACATTCACCGTTCTCGGCGTCATCACCACTCCACTGACCATCGTCGGTGCCGTGGCGGGACTGTGGCTTGCTCTGCAGGTCTAGGCCTCGTCGAACCTGCTTCCAGCGCAGCAGATGGTTTCTCATGCCTACCGTTCGGATGCACCGAGATCCGATTGCCACGACCCCCGGAATCGTGCCTACTCGGTCGATGAGTCACCAGCGGAGGAGACCCTGACTGTTTCCCACGGTGCCGGTAGGTCCGTCGTCGGCAATCGTGGCGAGTCGGACTATTTCGTCGGTGCCCTGCGTGACGTCGTGTGCACCCTTGCCGGCGTTCAGATCGGTGCGCGTGTAGCCGGGGTCGGCGGCATTGACTCGCATCATCTGGAGCGCACGCGCGTACTTCACCGTGAGCATGTTGAGGGCGGTCTTGGACGACGCGTAGATCGGCGGCACCACCTGCCAGTCGAAGTAGTCGTGCTCGATGGTGTCCTGAATGGATCCCACACCCGAGGAGATGTTGACGATTCGTGCATGGTTCGAGACCTTGAGCAGTGGCACGAATGCGTTGGTCACTCGAATGACGCCGAACACGTTGGTTTCGAAAACGTCTCGGGCGTCATCCGCAGATCCTTGTTCGAGCGGAACGAACGCGCCGGTTATGCCGGCATTGTTGATCAGGACGTCGAGGCGTCCATGGTCCGCACGCACTTGGCGCGCAGCAGCGTCGACGCTGCTCTGATCGGTCACGTCCAGTTGGACGAAGGTGACGCCGAGATCGGCGGCAGCAGCACGACCCAGCTCACGGTTGCGGGCACCGATGACCACGGTGTGGCCGGCACGCTGTAAGCGCCGTGCCGTCTCGTGGCCGATTCCCTTGTTGCCGCCGGTGATCATCGTGATTGTGCTCATGACGTCGACGCTAGGACGCGGCGATCCGATCGAGAAGATGCCAGTTGTCGGTAGGTCTGCCGGTACCACCCACGTCTTCATCGAGAAGACGCCAGTGGCTGAGGTGGCACAGTGGTGAGATGACCGTAGAGCAGCAGGGACGCCGGCCGGCGGGTTTCTCGTCGGTGCTCCGTGGCTGGCGTGACCGCAGCGCACCCGTCCCATCCGACTCGGCCGTCAGGCCTCGGCGATCGTCGGGGTTACGCCGCGAAGAACTCGCCACACTCGCCGGAATCTCGGTGGACTATCTGATCCAACTGGAGCAGGGTCGCGCGTCGAATCCGTCGGCGGCGGTGGTCGCTGCTCTCGTTCGGGCCTTGAGCCTGGACCTCGCCGATGCCGGAGTGTTGTATCGAGCTGCCGGACTCGCGGCACCGTCGTCGGCCGTCGATCGATCGGTACCGGACAGCGTCGAACGGTTACTGGCCCGAGCCGACAACTGGCCTACGGCGGTGTACGCGGCTGATTGGTGGTTGCTGAGATGGAACGCGGCATGGTCCGCTCTGATGGGCAATCCGATGGAACTGTCCGGACATTCACGAAACCAGGTCTGGTTCGAGATGACCGAGGACACGTCGACCATGTGGGTCGACCCCGGGCAACGGGAACAGTATCGAGATGCGCTGGTCGGCGATCTCCGCGTCGCACAAATTTCGCATCCCGACGACGCCGAGCTCGACAACCTCGTCCATGACCTTCGAGCGCGCAGCGACGAATTCTCCGATCGTTGGCACCACGCTCGGCCGGCCGTCTACCGGGGAGCACGCAAGAATATCGACCATCCTCTGGTGGGGTCGATGGTCCTCGATGGGGACGTGTTCCAGCCGGCAGGCTCCGACGTGCGGGTGATCGTCTACACCGCAGCACCTGGCTCACGAGATGAGTCCAGACTGTTGTCGCTCGGATCCCGTGCACGGAACCGAGCCTCGGTTCAAGCCGGCGAAGCCAGGTGCGAGGTGTCGTTCACCAATCGCACCGAGGCCCCGCCGTCAGGGTAGAACTCGGCGATACTCAGCGACGCGAGATCGAGGTGCAGTCGATAGAGCAGCGACGGGCCTACGTCGAGTGCAAGTTGGAGCAGCATCTTGATCGGGGTCACGTGAGTGACCACCAGAACAGTCTTTCCAGCGTATTCGGTGAGCAACTGATCGCGGGTTGCTTCGATGCGCTTGCGCACCGCGTCGAAACTCTCTCCGTTCGGCGGTGCTGCTGACGTCGTACCGAGCCAGGCCTGATGCTGCTCTGGATATCGCTCTTTCGCCTCGCCGAACGTCAAGCCCTCCCAGTCGCCGAAATCGGTCTCGATGAGACCGTCGACTGTGGTGACGGGCAATCCCAGGCGGTCGGCTGTCGCTGAGGCGGTCTGTTGAGCGCGGGCGAGTGGCGAGGCCACGATGGCATCGATGTCTGTCCGCGAACCGAGAACTGTTGCGGCAGAATCGGCTTGGCGTTGTCCCAGGTCGGTCAGGTCAGGATTGCCGCGGCCGGAGTATCGCCGATCGACCGACATGGGGGTCTGCCCGTGACGCAACAACAGCAGGCGTGTGGGCTCCCCCATCGCTCCGGTCCACCCGGGAGACTCGGCCTTCTTCGTGACCGGCTCGGCATCCGGCAATACCGACAGGTCCACGCCTTCAGCCGCGGCATCCATCGCCTCGTTCGCCAGCGCGTCGGCGTGCGAGTTCTGCGCGCGGGGAATCCACTCATAAGTGACGGAATCGAATTCGCGAGCAAGCTGGGCCGCTTGTCGCTGAAGCGGAATCATGTCCGGGTGCTTCACTTTCCAGCGCCCGGACATCTGCTCGACGACGAGTTTGGAGTCCATGCGGACGGCAACTTCACGGGCACCGACATCACGAGCGGCAGTCAGTGCAGCGATCAGGCCGTTGTACTCGGCGACGTTGTTGGTGGCCACTCCCAACGAAGCCCGACGCTCGGCTAGCACCTGCGAGCGATCGGCGCTGAACACCACTGCGCCGTATCCAGCGGGCCCCGGGTTCCCCCGCGATCCACCGTCGGCCTCGGCGACAACCCGCGACATCTGGCTCAAATTCCGGATTCCTTGGTGCGTACCAGGATTGCGTTGCACTCGGAGCAACGAATCAGTGCGTCTGCCGGCTGGTTGGCAATGCTCGCGATCTCGTTGCGGTCGAGCTCGATTCGGCAGGCGCCGCAGCGGCGGGCCTGCAGCAGTGCCGCACCACGGCCGGTGAGGGCCCGCTGCTTCTCGTAGAGCGCAAGCAGATCCGCGGGCAGCCCCGAGACCAAGGACTCGCGACGCTCGGCGCTGCGGTTCTCAGCGGCGTCGAGGTCTGCGACGGCGTCGTCACGGCGGCGGCCGGCGTCGACGAGCTCGTCCTCGATCTGCGTCAGCTGCGCACCGGCATGCTCGTAGTCCCGCTCGCTGGCCTCGCGCTGCTCCATGACCTCGAGCAACTCCTCTTCGAGGAGGCCCTGACGCCGTTCCAGGCTTTCGAGTTCGTGCTGCAGTTCGGTCATTTGCTTCGGCGCGATAGTGCCGCTCTCGAGCATCTTCTTGTCGCGTGCCTCGCGCTTGCGAACCGCGTCGACCTCGCCCTCGAGTTTTCGGATGTCCCGATCGAGATCGTCCATCGAAATCTGCACCGTTACCGCCGCGTCCTTGCGGGTGGTGCGCTCGGTCTCGAGCTTGTCCACCTCCTGCTGCTCGGGGAGGCTTTTGCGGCGATGGGCGATCTGCGAGAGTTCGGTATCCACACCGGCCAATTCGAGTAGCGAGGCCTGCACTTTGGGATCGACGTTCACGCTTGATGACTCCTGCGACTATGGAAGTTGATAAGAGATCACCCTACCGGCTGGGCGAAACCGAGTAAGCCGGATCCACTCGGGCCGTTCTCACAGTGTCCACGGGTCGGTGCGCACGTCGGTAACTCTGCTGCTCCAGCCGTCCGTGTCACCGAACGCGGCGTCGACGATGCTTCGCGCCTGTTCACACCATGGGAACTCCGACGCCCAGTGCGCGGTGTCGATCACCGCGGGCCCACCCGCGCGCAGATGTTCGTCGACGGGGTGGTGCCGCAGATCCGAGGTGACGTACACGTCGGCGTCGGTTCGCGCGACTGCAGAAAGGAACGAGTCGCCTGCTCCCCCGCACATCGCGACCACCGAGACCGTGGCGTCGGGGTCACCGGCGGCTCGTACGCCCCAGCTGGTGGCCGGCAACGCGTCCCGAACGACGTCGGTGAACTCGGCGAGGGTCATCGGATTCGGCAGTCGACCGATGCGCCCCAAGCCGATGCACGACGGTAACGCCGCGGACTCGACGACGTCGAACGCGGGCTCCTCGTAGGGGTGCGCGTGACGTAGAGCCGAAAGCACCCGCGCGCGTTGCGCTTTGGGTGCGACAATCTCGATGCGATCCTCCATCACGGTGTGCACCTCACCGAGAACGCCCAGTGTCGGGTGCGCATTCGGGCCGGGACGGAACTGGCCGAGACCCGTCGCCTGCCAGCTCGCTTCGCTGTAGTCACCGATCTGTCCGGCTCCGGCGTCGAACAAGGCTTGCCGTACCGCGGCCGAGTCGGTGGTCGGTACGAAGACCACCCATTTGTCGTGTGCAGGTGCGGGAATGGGCTCGAGTGGCCTGGTGTCGATCACGCCGAGGGCGGCTGCGAGTGCGTCGGAGACACCCGGATCGGCGGAGTCCGCGTTGGTATGCGCGGTGAACAGTGCACAGTCGGCTCTGATCAACCGATGAATCACCGAACCTTTGGCGGTATCGGCCGCCACGGTGTCCACACCTTTGAGCAGCAGCGGGTGGTGCGCCACGATCAGATCGGCACCCCACGCGATAGCCTCGTCGACCACCGCCTCGGTGACGTCGACGGTGTACAGAATTTGCTGCACAACAGCTTTGGGGTCTCCACACACCAGACCCACCGAGTCCCAGCTCTCAGCCAGGAGCGGTGGGTACGCGTTGTCGAGAACCTCGATGACGTCCGCCAATGTCACTGCCATGCTCACTGCACTCCTCACAGAACGGTATTCAACGCATCCACCAGTATGTCGACCTGCTGCGAGTCCCGTACCGCCACGCGCAGATAGTGGCGATCCAGGCCCGGGAACGTGTCGCCGCGCCGAACTGCAATACCCATCGTGCGCAGGCGCTCTCGAACCAGATCGGCGTCGTCGAGACGAATCAGCAGATAGGGTGCCCGGGCCGGGCCTGCCACGGAGAGTCCCAGGTCCCCCAGCCGCCGAATCATCTCGGTTCGTTCGCAATCGATGCGCTCAGCTTCGGCTCGAGCCTGCTGCGCCGCAAAGGGTTCGGTGCAGGCACGGATCGCTTCGATCTGCAGAGTCCCCAGCGGCCAGTGCGCGCGGCCGTGCTGCATCCTCGCAAGAACGTCAGGGTGCCCCAGTGCATATCCGCACCGCAATCCCGCCAACGCCCACGTCTTCGTCAGGCTGCGCAGAACCACCACGTCCTCCAGGCGCTGCGACGCAACCGATTCTCCGGCTCCGAGCACTGCGTCGGCGAAGGCCTCGTCGACCACCACCGTCCGGCCGGGTCGACGCAGGCTCAGGACCGTCTCGCGTGGATGCAGAACCGAGGTCGGGTTGGTGGGGTTGCCGATGATCACCATGTCGGCGGCATCGGGCACGAGCGTCGGGTCGAGCACGAAGGGCACCGGCAGAATCACCCGATGCACCGGTACACCCGCCTGTTCCAACACCCAATCGGGCTCGGTGAAGGACGGATGAATCGTTGCCGCGAGTTGCGGCTCCAAGCGCGGCAGCATCGAGAAGCCCTCGGCCCCGCCGCTGAGCAGCAGCACCTCGTCCGGGGAGCGGCCGTGGAGTGCGGCCACCTGCTCTCGTGCGGCGTACTCGGCCGCAGCGCTCGGGTACGAACCCAGCGAACTCAGTACAGTGGCCAGCCGGTCCCGCAGCCATGCCGGCGGGCCGTCGCCGCGCACGTTGACGGCGAAGTCGACGAATCCGGACTCGACCTCCACGTCTCCGTGGTGGCGGAGGAGCGCGTCGGGTTCGGCAGTTGTATCGGACATCGCGACGAGCGTAGCCGCAGGCTTTCCCAACCAGGCCGCACCGATAGGCTTCGAACATGCCTGCCGCTACCCCCGCGTCCGTTGTCCTGTTCGATCTCGATGGGACGTTGACCGATTCCGCGCCGGGAATCCATGCCGGTTTTCGCCACGCGCTGGCCTCGGTGGACGCCCCCGAGCCGACCGAAGAGCAGCTGTCACTGGTCGTCGGGCCGCCGCTGATCGACACCTTGCGCGGGCTGGGTCTGGACGAGAACGCGGCACAGCGCGCGTTGGCGGCGTACTTCGAGCGGTACGACGAGCGGGGCTGGGCCGAGAACACCGCATTCGACGGCATCGAGACAGTACTGACTCGATTGCAGGACCGAGGAGTGCGCCTCGGTGTGGCGACATCGAAGTCGGAGCGCTTCGCCGTTCGCATTCTCGACCACTTCGGTCTGTCTCGATACTTCGAGTTCATCGGAGGTGCCAGCAACGACGGCACCCGACGAGCGAAGTCCGATGTCATCGCGCACTCGCTGTCCAATCTCGGCATCGACCCCGTCGAACACGCGGACGGCGGCACCGACGGGGTGATCATGATCGGTGATCGTGACCACGACGTGCACGGTGCAGCTCGATTCGGCATTCCCACGGTGTACGTGGAGTGGGGCTACGGCATCGACGGCGAGAGCGACGACGCCGCGTTCACCGCATCGAACATGGACGAGTTGGCTGCGGTGCTCGAGCAGAACACGGTGGCCGGTCAGTGAACGAGCCACTGCATGTGACATTTGTCTGCACCGGCAACATCTGCCGATCACCGATGGCCGAGAAGGTGTTCGCGGCGCATCTGCGCGATGCCGGTCTGGCCGATGTCGTGCGGGTGTCGAGTGCGGGCACCGGCGGCTGGCATGTGGGCGACGGCGCAGATCCGCGCACCGTCGCCGAGCTCGTTGCCCACGGTTACGACGGTGACCACGAGGCCGCGCAGGTCGGACCGGACCATCTGGCGGCCGATCTGATCGTCGCGCTCGACACCGGCCATGCGAAGGCGCTGCTGCAGCTCGGCGCGCCGGCCGATCGGGTGGCCCTGTTGCGATCGTTCGATCCCGACGCCGACGACTCGTCGGTCGCCGACCCGTACTACTCGTCCGACGCCGCGTTCACCGAGGTGCGCGAGCAGATCGAAAGTGCCGTCCCCGGGCTGTTGAACTGGGCACGGTCTCAGCTCTCCGGCTGACCCGGCTACCGTGGTGGGGTGGAGAAGTTAGGGTTCTTGCTGCGTCCGAAGTGGTTGGTGCTGGCCGCCGTCGCGCTGGCCTTCGCATTTCTGTGTTTCAGCGTGCTCGCCCCGTGGCAGCTCGGCAAGAACACCTCGACTTCCGAGCGCAACGACCTGATCACCCAGTCGGTCGATGCAGATCCGGTACCCATCTCCGACATCCTCAACGCCAACGGCTTTCCGGCCGACGACGAATGGCGCCGGGTGATTGCGACCGGCTCCTATGAGGCCGATTCCGAGGCACTGGTGCGGCTGCGCAGCATTCGTGAACAGCCCGCGTACGAGGTCATCACACCGTTCGTGATCGACGGTGGGCCCACCGTACTGGTCAACCGCGGATACGTGCTGCCGGTGGAGGGCACCAGACCACCCGACTTCGCGCCCGCGCCTACAGGACAAGTGACGCTCAACGCCCGAGTGCGCCAGGCCGAGGGCACCTCGCGGGAACCGATCGAGGAAGACGGTCACCTGCAGGTCTACAACATCAATCCAGAGCAGATCGGCGCGGCGGTCGGCGTCGATGCGATCGACGGGTACCTCCAGCTCGACGACGATCAGCCGGGCGGCCTGGGCCTGATCGAATTGCCGCAGACAGATGCAGGGCCCTACCTCTCCTACGGTCTGCAATGGCTGGCGTTCGGCATCATGGCACCGCTGGGTCTGGCGTACTTCGTTCGCGCCGAGATCAGGGAGCGTCGCATGTCTCGTGCCGAACTGGCCGCCGCGGTGTCCGGGGAACCGGAACCCATGCCTGACGACAGGTCCGGTCCGGACGACGAGGAAGAAGAATTCACACTTCCCACTCGACGCGAGAAGCGGGCAAGAGCACGAGCAGCGTCACGCCCGACGGCGCCTGCGGATCCTCGCCTGGCCGATCGCTACGGCAAGGATCGCTGACGCGGTCACCGACAGTTCCTGCACCCGAGTCGACAGAATGACGGCACGACGTAGGTCGCGCGCTGTAGGCGAGGCCCCGTCGCCCAGGGTCGGCCGGTTCTCGATGCCGTGTCGATACTGCGTTCTACCTCCGAGCCGCAGTCCCAGCGCGCCGGCGGCCGAGGCCTCGGCAACGCCTGCATTAGGGCTGGGGTGCTTCGACGCGTCGCGACGCCACATTTTTGCTGCCTCGACGGGCGAGCCGTGCACCAGCGGCGCTGCCAGTACTGTCGCCAGACCGGTGACCCGGGCGGGCACCAGGTTCATCACGTCGTCGATTCGCGCTGCGGCCCAACCGAAGCGCAGATACTTCTTGGACCGATAGCCGACCATGGCGTCGAGTGTGTTGCTCGCACGGTAAGCCAGAATTCCCGGCACCCCGGCACACGCGCCCCACACCAGGACACCCACGGCGGCGTCGGATGTGTTCTCTGCGATGGATTCGAGTGCGGCGCGCGCCAGACCGTCTGAGTCGAGGGATTCCGGATCGCGGCCACACAGCGACGGGAGCAGTGCACGCCCACGCACCAGATCCTCGTTGTCGAGGTGATCCGCCATCTGCCCGCCCACCCTGGACAGAGACGTTCCACCCAGCGCTGCCCAGGCGGCAGCCACGACCAAAACTGTCTCGGCAGGTGCACCCAAGCGGGCGGTGGCGCGGCTCGAGGCGATGCCGACAACGGCCACCGAACCGATCAGCGTCAACGCATGAACGACTCCGACGGCTTTGCTGTCACGGTAGAGGACTCGTTCGACGTGCAGTGCCGTCGTGCCGAATCCTGCTACCGGATGCCAGCGCTTCGGGTCTGCGAACACGCGATCGAGGCCGTAGCCGATAAGTAAGCCGATCGCTCGGGGGTGTGTCCACATCCCACGAATCTTGCCAACTGGGCATTCGGTGGTGAAAACCGGTGTGTCAGGCCCAGCGTTGGCGGTACGCGCTTGCGAGTTGACGGTTGCGGAAGTCGATGTCGCTTCCGTCGTTGAGCAGTGCGACTGCCATTCCTACGAAGCCGACGGCTGCAATTACGAACAAGGTCATGATTCCCCCAGAATCTAGTGTGGATCCGCAGTGCGGATGTGTCTGTAACAGATTGTTACCCCTATGTTCGCTGTTTCCCACTTCTTTGAGGTCGGCGTCACGTGTGTCCGTCATCACGAGACGCTCGTCTCATCGGAACATCCAAAATCTAACTGCCACCGGCCATCTCGCGCTGTGCAGTTCTCCCGTAGTTACTGCGGCACAGGAAACAGATGCTGCTCGTCGGTCACGACCGAGCGCAGAAATTCGTCGACGGCCTTCACCCGCGCCAACCCGGTCAACTCTCGCGGCACCACCGTCCAATACGCCCGCTCGACCGAGACGACGCCGGGCAGCACCGACGTGAGTGCCTCGTCCGGCTCCCCGATGTAGCTGGGCAAAGGCGCAATTCCCACACCGGATCTAGCCGCGATCCACTGCCCGGTGATGTTGTTGGTCTGAATCTGCGCGCGGCCCTCGGGGAGGATCGAGTCCAGGATTCGCAGCGGCGCGACATCGAGCAGAGCATCGACGTACGAAATCAGCGTGTGGCCTCGGAGGTCGTCGACGCTACGGATCGGCGACATCGCGGCGAGATACTCCTCGGTGGCATAGAGCTCGAGCGAGTACGTCGCCAGTCTGCGCGTGACGACGAATCTCGGCGACGGCCGCTCCAGCGTGATGGCGATGTCGAACTCTCTTGTGGCCAAGGATTTGTGCTCTGTGGCGGTGACCAATTCGATATCGAGATCAGGGTGCTTGTCTCGCAGTACGCCGAGTTTCGGTGTCAGAACAAAGGCTCCGAAGCCGTCCGGAGCCGCGATACGGACGGTGCCGCGCAGGGATCCGGTGTCGGACGTCTGATCCTCGAACGCCGCGATGAGCGTCGACTCCACGGTTTCGGCGTAGCCGACGAGCCGCCGCCCCGCCTCGGTCAACCGCCAGCCCGACGGGGTTCTGTCGAAAAGCCGCTGTCCGGCGGACTTTTCGAGTGCAGTGATGCGACGGCCGACGGTGGTGTGGTCCACGCCGAGAGTACGAGACGCGTCGGTCAATCGTCCCGTTCTCGACACTTCGAGGAAGTAACGGAGGTGGTCTGGGTTGAACACCCACCCAGCCTATATTGCTGTGCATTTTTGCAGGGCATCCTGCGATTTTGGGCTTTGACATGTGCATCGATACCAGTGAGACTCGAGACACACCGATGGAAAGGATCGAACGTTGACCGACGTCATTGCACACTGGATCGATGGCAAGACCTACTCCGGCAAGTCCGACCGAACTTCCCCCGTCACCAACCCCGCGACCGGCGAGGTGACCGGCACCCTTGCCCTGGCCGACACCGGCGACGCCCGCGCGGTCATCGACGCCGCCGCCGCCGCGTTCCCGGCGTGGCGCGACACTTCGCTGGCCAAGCGAACCTCCATCCTGTTCTCGTTCCGAGAGCTGTTGAACGCCAAGAAGAACGAACTCGCCGCCATCATCACCGCCGAGCACGGCAAAGTTCTCTCCGACGCCTTGGGTGAAATCTCGCGCGGCCAGGAAGTCGTCGAATTCGCCTGCGGCATTGCGCATCTACTCAAGGGTGGATACACAGAGAATGCATCGACAAGCGTCGACGTCTACTCCATCCGTCAGCCGCTCGGACCGGTCGGCATCATCTCGCCCTTCAACTTCCCCGCCATGGTTCCGATGTGGTTCTTCCCCATCGCCATCGCGGCCGGCAACACCGTGGTACTCAAGCCCTCCGAGAAAGACCCGAGCGCGAGCATCTGGCTCGCCGAACTCTGGTCCGAGGCGGGCCTGCCCGACGGCGTGTTCAACGTCCTGCAGGGCGACAAGGTGGCCGTCGACGAGCTCCTCGAGAACAAGAAGATCAAGTCGATCTCCTTCGTCGGCTCCACCCCGATTGCCCAGTACGTGTACTCCACAGGCACCGCCAACGGAAAGCGCGTCCAAGCCCTCGGCGGAGCCAAGAACCACGCCGTCGTCCTCCCCGATGCCGATCTCGACCTCGCCGCCGACGCCATGGTCAACGCAGGCTTCGGCTCTGCAGGCGAACGATGCATGGCCATTTCCGCTCTCGTCGCCGTCGGCAACATCGCCGACGAACTCGTGGCCAAGATCGCCGAACGCACAACACCGTTGGTCACCGGCGACGGAACCCGCGGCGCAGACATGGGACCGCTTGTCACCAAGGCCCACCGAGACAAGGTCGCCTCCTACGTCGATGCAGGCGAAGCCGCCGGGGCCACCCTCGTCGTCGACGGCCGCGGTGTGCAGGCTGATGGTGGAGAGAACGGATTCTGGCTCGGCCCCACGCTGATCGACCACGTCACGCCCGAGATGAGCGTCTACACCGACGAGATCTTCGGACCGGTTCTCTCGGTCGTCCGCGTCGACACCTACGACGACGCGCTCGCGCTCATCAACGACAACCCCTACGGCAACGGCACCGCCATCTTCACCAACGACGGCGGCGCGGCCCGACGCTTCCAGAACGAGGTGGAGGTAGGCATGATCGGCATCAACGTGCCGATCCCGGTCCCCATGGCGTATTACAGCTTCGGCGGCTGGAAGAACTCCCTCTTCGGCGACAGCCACGCACACGGCACCGAAGGAGTGCACTTCTTCACCCGAGGAAAGGCCGTCACCAGCCGCTGGCTCGACCCGAGCCACGGCGGCATCAATCTCGGCTTCCCTGAAAACAGCTGACTCGAAGGAGCACACCATGGTTGCCAATATTTCGTTTCCTCGGTTCCTCAAGCTGGGTGGCGGCGCCGTCGAAGAGCTGGGGACGGTACTGACCGACCTGAATGTCTCGCGTCCGTTGCTCGTTACCGATGCGTTCATGGCCGGCAACGGATCCGCCGATCGTTTGATGCAGATCATGACCGAGGCCGGGAAGACGCCCGCACTGTTCTCGGGCACCGTTCCGGATCCGACGACCGATTCGTTGGTCGCGGGCCTCGATGCGGTGCAGCAGCATTCGGCCGACTCGATCATCGGGTTCGGCGGTGGCAGTCCGATGGACACGGCCAAGGCACTGGCCATTCTCGCGGTGCAGGGCGGGACGATGCGGGACTTCAAGGCACCCGTACTTTCGACCGGCCCGGCCCTGCCGATCATCGCCATTCCCACAACGGCCGGAAGTGGTTCGGAGGCAACCCAGTTCACCATCATCACCGATGTCGCCTCGGACGAGAAAATGTTGTGCCCCGGCCTGTCCTTTCTGCCGATCGCATCCATCATCGACTTCGAGTTGACGATGTCGATGCCCGCACGTCTGACGGCCGATACCGGGGTCGACGCACTGACGCATGCCATCGAGGCGTACGTCAGCAAGAAGGCCAACGCCATCTCCGACGGTTTGGCGCTCAGTGCGATTCGCACGATCGGCGCGTCGTTGCTGCGGGCTTATCGAGACGGTGACGACCGACAGCCGCGGGAATCGATGATGCACGCCTCGACGCAGGCCGGCATGGCGTTCTCGAATGCGAGCGTCTGTCTGGTGCACGGCATGAGCCGACCGATCGGTGCCCATTTTCATGTGGCACACGGGCTGTCGAATGCAATGCTGTTGCCCGCCGTCACGGCGTTCTCGATCATGGGGGCACCGGCTCGCTATGCCGATTGCGCTCGTGCGCTCGGTGCGGCGTCGGAAAGCGATTCGGATCAGGTAGCCGGGGGCAAGTTGCAGGACGCGATCGTCACCCTGTGCCGCGAGGTCGAAGTTCCCACACCTGAGACGTTCGGTATCGACAAGTCGAAGTGGGACGACCTGTTGCCACTGATGGCCGAGCAGGCTCTCGCCTCGGGCAGCCCGGGCAACAATCCAGTCGTCCCGACGGCGGAGCAGATCGTCGATCTGTACCGCCAGGTCTACGCGGGGATCTAGGCCGAGTCACCGGGCACGCGGGCGGCAACAGTGTCGCGCCGCGTGTTTCGGCGTTGAACGAGGACTCCACCGATCACCGTGACTGCCGCGAGTACCGCCGACAGCAGGATCGAAGACCGCTGTTCCGGCCGCACCACCATCATCACCAGAACGAAGACGATGAACCCGATGGCCAGATAGGTGAGCCACGGGTACAGCCACATTCGAACGGCAGGGCGTTCTCCGTCGCGATCGAGTTGCCGTCGCAGCACCAGTTGACTGCTGGCGATGGCGAGGTAGACGAACAGTGCGACGGCACCGGTGGTTGCCAGCAGGTAGGTGAAGAGCTTCTCGGGCAGGATGTAGTTGCCGACAACGGCGAGGAACCCCAGAACCATCGACGCAATCACCGCGATCCACGGCACTCCGTTGGACGTGATCTTCTTGACCGCCCGAGGTGCATCCCCTCGATCACCGAGCGAATACAACATGCGCGACGCGGTGTAGAGCGCCGAATTCAGGCACGACGCGACGGCGGTCAGGATGACGATGTCCATGATGGTTTCTGCGTGGGGAATTCCCATCTTGGACAATACGTACTGGTACGAGCCCGTTGCTGGATCCAGTTCGTTCCAGGGCACCAACGCGACGATGATGAAGATCGACCCGAAGTAGAAGATCGAGATACGCCAGATCACCGAGTTCGTCGCGCGAGTGATTCCCTTTGCCGGGTCCTTGGATTCGGCGGCGGCGATGGTGACGATCTCCGATCCCATGAACGAGAACATCGTTGTGAGCATGGCGGCTATCACCGCGCCGAAGCCGAGCGGCATGAAGCCGCCCGAGGCCCAGAGCTGTTCCACGCCACTGACTTCGGAGTTCGGTAGCCATCCCAGAATGGCTGCGATGCCGAGTCCGATGAAGGCGATGATGGCCACCACCTTCACCAGCGCGAACCAGAACTCGAATTCACCGTAGTTGCCGACGCTGATCAGATTGGTCGCAGTGAGGGCGACGACGATGATCAGTGCCCACATCCATTGCGCGCCGCCCAACCAGTTGGTGAGGATGGCGGCTGCGGCGGTCGCCTCGACGGGGATCACCAGCACCCAGAACCACCAGTAGAGCCAGCCGACGGAGAAGCCGGCCCAATGTCCCAGTGCCCGGGTCGCATACGTGGAGAACGAACCGGTGTCGGGGTTGGCGGTGGCCATTTCCCCGAGCATGCGCATCACCAGGATCACCAGGAGTCCGGCGAAGAAGTAGGCCAACAGCACCGCAGGTCCTGCGGTTGCGATGGCGTTGGCGGAGCCGACGAACAATCCGGCACCGATCACTCCGGCTATCGAGATCATCGTCACGTGCCGCGGTTTGAGACTGGTGCCGAGTCCGTGCTCTTCGGTATCTGGCTTATCGGTAATTGCCATCCCGATAGTCCAACACAAGGTCGGGCGCGCCGCAGCGAGTGACCGAATTGTCCAGACAAACCATGGTACATACGGTGGGCTTACGTTCAGCCACCTCCGGGCATACTGACCCCATGAATGTCGACGCTGAGCGCACCACGGACTCGATCACCATCGTCGGTGCCGGAATTGCCGGCGCGGCATGCGCCCGTGTTCTTCACGACGCAGCCGTGCCGTTTCGCATCGTCGACAGAGGACGCGCCCCCGGCGGGCGAATGTCCTCCCCCGAGTTGCACGGACGACGCGTCGATCTGGGTGCCGGCTACTTCACCGTCCGAGATCAGGATTTCTCGACGGTGGTAGCCGACTGGGAGTCGAGGGGCTTGGCGCGCCAGTGGGCCAACACGTTCGGCATTCTCAAACCCGAGACTGCGCCGTGCACCACCACCGGCCCGGTTCGATGGGCCACCCCGAACGGGCTCCGATCTCTGGTACGAGACTTGTTGGGAGACTTCGATATCGAAGGATCCTCCGAGTTGACGGACCTACCTGACGGCCACGTCGTGGTGGCGATGCCCGATCCTCAAGCGACGCGACTGACCGCAGTCCCCGACGGCGTCGAGTACGAACCGGTCATCGCAGTCGCATGCGGATTCGACGGGTTGGATGTGCCGTTCCGCGACGCGGCCTTCGTCAACGATCATCCCGATATTGCCTTCATCGTCGACGACGGTGCCCGGCGCGGGGACGGTGCACCCGTGCTGGTGGTTCATACGACCTCGGAGCGTGCACAACAGCATCTCGCCGAGCCCGACGGAGTGATCACTCCGGTTCTCGACGCGCTGCGCGACCTGTCGGTCGTCTCCACGGCACCCAGCTGGACGCACGCCCATCGATGGACGTTCGCAAAGCCTGCGTCGCAGCACGATTCCACCTTTGCGCTCGAGCAGCGCGACGGACGACTCGTCGGGTTCGCCGGCGATCAATGGTGTGCATCGGGAGCGCCCAGAGTGGAAAGCGCATGGCGTTCGGGCACGGATGTCGGTACCGAGCTGGTTCGTCGTCTTCGGAGCTGACGCCGCACGTGCTCAGCTGACGAATCTCACGGTCTCGTCCAAAGGCGCTCGGCTGGTGCGAAATCCGTTGATCGAGTGGGTCTCGTCCGGGTAACCGAAGGAAATTCCCGCCACCACGCGCCGGTCGTCCGGAATGTCGAACCACTCGTGCAGAAACGGTGAGTAAGCCGCCAATGCTGCCTGCGCGATCGCTCCGAGACCGAGGCTCTGCGCCGCGAGCAGAAAGGTCTGTAGATACAACCCGCAATCGACCGCCCCGTACACACCGAGATCGGCATCGGTGGTGATGATGGCCGCGTGCGGGGCGTCGAACAATTCGTAATTGCGAATGAACTGACGCGTCGTCGCCTCGGTATCGGACTTGACCACACCGATGCTCTCGTACAAGGCTCCGCCGCATTCGCGTCGCCGAGCGCGGTGCAGGGCGTTGTAGTTGGCCGGGAACGGAAAGTCCGGTTGCGGGACCCCGGACGCCACGTGCTCCACCAAGGCCTCGGAGAACTTCCGGGTGGCATCGCCCTCGGTGATGATGACCTGCCACGACTGTGTATTCGACCAGGAGGGAGTACGCCGGGCGGCAGACAGCAGTTGCTCGAGCACATCGCGGGAAACCTGTTTGGGCAGGAACTGCCGGCACGAGTACCGCTCGTCGAGTAGTTCTGTCAGCGCGTCGTACCGGGTCACGTCGTCCGCCTCGTCTCATTGCTGTCGGGTGCGGATCGAACGTAGCACCACGGACACGCCCGACGGTCCAGTGCCGGACCGTCGGGCGCGAGGTGCTCCTACTGAAGGGGAAGCAGGATGTCCTTCACCCGCGGGTCGGTCGCCAGAAATTCCTGCACCGCAGGGTCCTTGAACGCAGCGACGAGATTCTTGATGTTGTCCGTGTCCGCCCAACGACTACCGATCGTGAGCTGCCCGGCGAACTCGTCCGGTGCCGGCGGTGCAAAGATCTGCTTCTCGACGGGGATGCCGGCCGCGAGGTAGTACTCGGTATAGCCCACTGCTGCATCGAGATCCGGCAATGCCCGTGACTGCGCAGCGAAGTCCAGCAGTGTGAACTTCAGGTTCTTCGGGTTTCCGACGATGTCCTTCTGGGTGGCCGTCGACTTGTCGACGGCGGGGTCGAGGGTGATCAGACCGGCTCGTTCGAGCACCCACAGACCCTGCGCTTCGTTGGCTGGATCGGAGTAGAGCGAGACCGTTGCGCCGTCCGGCAGTTGAGCTGGGTCCGAGTACTTGTCGGACCACAGTCCGAAGCCCCAACGGAACACCGGGGTTGCGGCTTCTTCCTGGAAGTCGGGGTTGGATTCGAGTACCTGGCCCAGCCACAGCTTGTGCTGGTACACCGTGGCGGCCACCTTGCCCTCACTCACCGCGCGGTTGATGGTGTTGCTGTCTGCGAGTCCGCGGAATGCAACCGTGATGCCGTACTTGGGAGCTACCTGATCGGCGACGAATTCGACGAGGGCCTGCTCGGACGCATTGCCTTCAGCAGTGGCGACGACAAGCGTTGCGCCCTCGGTCTCGTTGGCCGATGCCGTGTCGCCGAAGAACGCGACGCGGACAACCACGGCGAGGGCAATCAGTAGCACGACGGCCGCGATGATCCAGGGCGCTTTTCGACGGTTCTTCAGCTCGAAGCCGTGCGCTTCGGTGGACGTTGTCATGATGGATTGGACCTTTCGAATGCGGTTCAGGCAGTGCGCAAGGCGCGCTGATGAGGTGTGGTGTAGCGAACGAGTGCATCGCCGACGAGCTGGACGGCGGCGACGGTGAGAATCAGGATGACGATCGTGGCGATCATGACGGTGTGATCGAATCGCTGGTATCCGTATGTGACTGCAACATAACCGATTCCGCCTGAGCCGATGGTGCCCGCTATGGCCGAGTATTCGATCATGGCAATGACGTTGATGGTCAGTCCACCGATGATCGACGGCACCGCCTCGGACAACTGCGTGGTGGTGACCTGCAGTGTGGAACCGCCCGACGCCCGGGCAACGTCGACCACCGACGTCGGAACCGAGCGCAGAGAGTTCTCGACGATGCGGGTGAAGAATGCGATGCCCGCCAGCGACATCGGCACCACAGCGGCTGCGATACCGATGTTGGTTCCGGTGATCCATCGCGTGACCGGAACCAGTGCAGCCATCAAGATCAGAAACGGCAACGACCGCCCGATACTGACGATCCAGCTGATCGGCGCATGGAGCACCGGGTTCTCGAACAACCCGCCGGGTCCGAGGTTGAATAACACCGCACCGAGTGGCACACCGACGAGAACCACGATGAACATCACGATCCCGACCATCGTGAGGGTGTCGCCGAGCGCAGGCAGGAGCAGAGCAGGCAATTCGTCAACGGGAACTTTGTTTCCTGCGGCCACAATTGCGATCACGACGCTGCCTCGAGGATCGGCTGCTCGGTGAGTGCAGAACCCGACAACCCCAGCGCTTCCAGTCCACCGGGGACGCGTCCACTCAGGTGGGCACCGATGCCGAGCGAGGCGCTGCCGACAGCCACTCCGGCCACTACCTGCACGGAGGCTCCCAACAGCGCGACCGGTGCGCCCAGATCCTGGCCCAGCCGCCCGATCCAGTCCTGCGGAACATCGGGCGAATCGTAGGTCACGTTCCATTGCACGTCGCCGTCCGCAGCCTGTGCGTCGTCACGCCTGGGGCGCAGCTCGTTGCCGAGCGCCGACGTGTGGTCGGTCAGCAGATCGATCAGCTTCCCGGATTCGACGATGCGGCCGTGATCGAGCCTGGCCACCGAATCAGCTGCTCGCAGAACGGTATCCATCTCGTGGGTGATGAACACGATGGCGAGGTCGAGGTCGCGACGCAGTTCGCGCAGCAATTCGACCACCGATTCGGTGGTCTGCGGATCCAAGCCGGAGGTGGCCTCGTCAGACAGCAACACCGACGGCCGAAGCGCCAACGCTCGCGCAATTCCCACTCGCTGGCGTTGTCCGCCCGAGAGTTGAAACGGATAGCGAGCGGCTTTGTCGGAAAGACCTACTCGGTCGAGAAGCTCTCCTACCCTCCTGGCCGTCTCTGCCTTCGTGGCCCCCAGGAAGTCGAGTGGCAATGCGACGTTCTCCGCCACGGTTCGACGCGAGAGCAGGCTCGACGACTGAAACACCGTACCGATTCGGCGCCGCGCGACTCGAAGTTGCTTGGCATTCAACTGCGCCAGGTCGTCTCCGTTGACGATCACCGAGCCCGAGGTGGGCCGAGTCAACAGGTTGATGCATTGAGCCAGTGTGCTTTTGCCGGCACCACTGGGGCCGACGACGGCCAGGATCTCCCCGGACTGCACCGTGAAATCCAGCCGGTCGAGGACGACGGTCGCGTTCTCCCCCGTCCCGTACGTCTTGGTCAATTGCGCTATTTCGATCATGCTCCGACGCTCTTTTCAGTGATGTGACTGCGCAACACTGAGGTATCGAAGTGCTGCTGACCAGCTATCGACTCATCACGATCCGAACTGTTCCCACCGCCCTGAGTCGTCGGTAGCGTCGCACCGCTGTCGATATCGAAGACAGGTCGTCCCGCCGAAGGAGTTCCCCCGTGTCACGCGAGATTCGCTTCAATGCCTTCGACATGAATTGCGTCGCGCATCAATCCCCCGGTCTGTGGCGTCATCCGCTCGATCAGTCGTGGCGATACAAGGAACTCGGCTACTGGACCGATCTGGCGAAACTGTTGGAACGAGGCCTGTTCGACGGTTTGTTCATCGCCGACGTCCTCGGCACGTACGACGTGTACGGCGGCAACCACGATGCCGCCATCCGGCACGGTGCGCAGATTCCGGTGTCGGACCCGCTGTTGCTCGTCAGCGCGCAGGCCGCCGTCACCGAGCATCTGGGCTTCGGCATCACTGCAGGTACCGGTTTCGAGCATCCGTATCCGTTCGCACGTCGGCTCTCCACGCTCGACCATCTGACCAACGGCCGCATCGGGTGGAATGTCGTCACCGGTTATCTGCCGTCAGCGGCGCAGAACATGGGACACGACGATCAGCTGAAGCACGACGATCGCTACGACCACGCCGACGAGTACCTCGAGGTCCTCTACAAGCTGTGGGAGGCGTCGTGGGACGAGGACGCGGTGGTCCGCGATCGCGAGACCGGTGTGTTCACCGATCCCACCAAGGTGCATCGAATCGGCCACCGAGGCAAGCATTTCACGGTGCCCGGTATACATCTGGCAGAGCCGTCGCCGCAGCGAACACCGGTGATCTATCAGGCCGGGGCATCACCGCGCGGGGTACGGTTCGCGGCGCAGAATGCAGAGGCGATCTTCGTCGGTGCGCCCACGAAGGAGATTCTGGCGCAGACGGTTTCGAATATTCGTCGAGCATTGCGCGACGCCGGTCGTGATCCGTATTCCGCGCGGATCTATCAGCTGCTCACCATCGTCACCGACGAGACATCCGAGCTCGCTCACGCCAAGCACGACGAGTATCGGTCGTATGCCAGTGCCGAGGGCGCGTTGGTGTTCATGTCGGGCTGGATGGGCGTCGACCTGTCGAGGTACGCACTCGACGAGCCGCTGGGAAATGTCGAGAGCAACGCGATTCAGTCGTTTGTTGCGTCTTTCCAGTCGATCGGGGCCGACGGCACGGAATGGACGGTGCGCGATATCGCCGAGTGGGGCGGCATCGGTGGTGCCGGTCCGCGCATCGTCGGCTCCCCCGGTGAGGTGGCAGATCAACTGCAGGAGTGGGTGGACGAGACCGACGTGGACGGCTTCAATCTTGCCTACGCCATCACACCGGGAACCTTCGAGGACGTCGTTCGGTTCGTTGTTCCAGAATTGCAGCGGCGGGGTGTCTATCGCACCGAGTACACACCGGGCACATTGCGTCACAAGCTCTTCGGTAAGGGTGATCGACTGCCCGAGGAACACCGGGCACAGCAGATCGTGCGAGAGGTTCGGGCGAGCCGAGAATCGCTGTGAATGGTGGGCGCAGAGGGGTTCGAACCCCCGACCGCTGGTGTGTAAAACCAGAGCTCTACCGCTGAGCTATACGCCCGAGTACCGGTGGCCTGGGGATAACCCCGGGCCACCGGAACGCTTGGAGAAATTTATCGTGTCTGATCTCTAACTACAATTCCGCAGGTCAGCTCACCTGTGCGAGAGCCTCGGACCACGATGAACTGTCTCGAGCTTCCCCGGGACCGTTCATTTCGGCGAATCTGATGATTCCGGACTTGTCGACGACGAACGTTCCGCGATTGGCGAATCCGGCGCTGTCGTTGAACACGCCGTACGCCTGAGCCACTTCACCGTGTGGCCAGAAGTCGGACAGCAGCGGAAAGGTGTAACCCTGTTCTGCGGCCCAGATCTTGTGGGTCGGAGGCGGACCCACCGAGATCGCCAGGATCGCGGTGTCGTCGTTCTCGAACGTCGGTAGCTCGTCGCGCACTTTGCACAGCTCGCCCTGGCACGTGCCGGTGAAAGCCAGTGGATAGAACACGAGCAGAACGTTTTTCACGTTCCTGTACGACGACAACGTGACCAGTTGATTGTTCTGGTCCTTGAGTGTGAAGTCGGGCGCAACAGCGCCAACCTCGATCGGCATCTAGAACCGTCTTCCTGTGTCGAGCATCGGCCTACCGCTTGGTGGCGGGAGTCTTGGGTTGAACCAATCGACTTCCGATCCAGTCGCCGAGATTTGCCGCAGAGGTCTGCGTCAATCCTGCGGTCGGGGCGGATTCGGCAATCTCGCTGGGTTCGACGTGCCCGGACATGCCGGTCTTGGGGCTGAGGACCCACACGATGCCATCGTCCGAAAGAGGACCGATTGCATCCATGAGTGCATCGACCAGGTCACCGTCTCCGTCGCGCCACCACAGCAGCACAACATCGATCACCTCGTCGGAATCCTCGTCGAGGGTCTCCCCACCGATCGCATCTTCTACGTCGGCGCGCAGATCATCGTCGGTGTCCTCGTCCCAGCCCAGCTCCTGTACGACCATGTCGCGAGTTATGCCAAGTTTCTGAGCGTAGTTCTGAGCGTCCGCCGCGGCGACCACGGTGGTGACCTCCTTGAATTGTGGGTGCAGTAGTCAAAGCGAACAGTGTTGAAGCCGTTCGCGCAAGCTGACCGCGCCGAAATTGAGTACATAAATTTCTACTGGTGGGTATTGGACCTCTGTACTACCAGAACCAACAAGATGTAGCAGGATTGGGGAGGAATCACGAGAACGAGGAAAGTAGACCGCCGTCACAGGGGCGGGTCTACCGGGACCGGGCGCCACACCGAGCGTCCGCCACATTGAGGAGTGCACACGTTGTCCGAAGTGAACAGCGGCGAACGGCAGAACACATCGTCTGCAGGCAAGAAGGGCTCGGACGGCCGGGTCCGCGTCATCCGTGAGGGTGTCGCGTCGTACCTGCCCGATATCGACAACGACGAGACCAACGAGTGGATCGAATCGTTCGACGGCTTGCTGGAGAGGTCCGGCCCCAACCGCGCTCGCTACCTGATGCTGAGGTTGCTCGAGCGCGCCGGCGAGCGCCGAGTTGCGCTGCCGTCCTTGACGTCGACGGATTACGTCAACACGATCCCCACCGAGAACGAGCCGTGGTTTCCCGGCGACGAGTCGATGGAACGTCGTTACCGTGCGTGGATCCGCTGGAACGCGGCCATCATGGTGCACCGCGCACAGCGTCCCGGCGTCGGCGTCGGCGGACACATCTCCACGTACGCGTCCTCCGCAGCGCTCTACGAGGTCGGCTTCAACCACTTCTTCCGCGGCAAGGATCACCCGGGCGGCGGCGACCACATCTTCATCCAGGGTCACGCCTCCCCCGGCATCTATGCCCGCGCCTTCCTCGAGGGCCGCATCCCGGCCGAGCGCATGGACGGCTTCCGCCAGGAAGCAAGCCACGAGACCGAGGGCGGCGGACTGCCGTCGTACCCGCACCCGCGGCTGATGCAGGACTTCTGGGAGTTCCCGACGGTGTCGATGGGCCTCGGCCCGATGAACGCCATCTACCAGGCTCGCTTCAACCATTACCTGAACGACCGCGGCATCAAGGACACCACCGATCAGCACGTGTGGGCCTACCTCGGCGACGGCGAGATGGACGAGCCGGAATCGCGTGGACTTGCACACGTCGCCGCCACCGAGGGTCTGGACAACCTCACGTTCGTCGTCAACTGCAACCTGCAGCGTCTCGACGGCCCGGTGCGCGGTAACGGCAAGATCATCCAGGAACTGGAGTCGTTCTTCCGCGGTGCGGGCTGGAACGTCATCAAGGTCGTCTGGGGCCGCGAGTGGGACACGTTGCTGCACGCAGACCGCGACGGCGCGCTCGTCAACCTGATGAACACCACCCCCGACGGCGACTTCCAGACCTACAAGGCCAACGACGGCGGTTACGTCCGCGATCACTTCTTCGGCCGCGATCCACGCACCAAGGAGCTCGTCAAGGATCTCTCCGACGACGAGATCTGGAACCTCAAGCGCGGCGGTCACGACTACCGCAAGGTGCACGCTGCCTACGCGGCCGCGATGTCGCACAAGGGCCAGCCGACGGTCATCCTGGCGCACACCATCAAGGGCTACACCCTCGGCAAGCACTTCGAGGGCCGTAACGCCACGCACCAGATGAAGAAGCTGACGCTCGACGATCTCAAGACGTTCCGCGATCTCCAGCACATCCCGATCTCCGACGAGGAGCTCGAGAAGGATCCGTACATGCCGCCGTACTACCACCCCGGTGCGGATGCTCCCGAGATCCAGTACATGCTCGATCGTCGCAACAAGCTCGGCGGCTTCGTCCCCGAGCGTCGGGTGGACGTCAAGCCGCTGCCGCAGCCGGGCGACGACACGTACAAGACGCTCCGCAAGGGCTCCGGCAAGCAGGAAGTCGCCACCACCATGGCGCTCGTGCGCGTCATGAAAGAGCTGTTGCGAGACAAGGAGATCGGCCACCGAATCGTGCCGATCATCCCGGACGAGGCCCGCACGTTCGGCATGGACTCGTGGTTCCCGTCGCTGAAGATCTACAACCGCAACGGCCAGCTGTACACCTCGGTGGACTCGGAGCTGATGCTCGCCTACAAGGAGAGCTCGGTCGGCCAGATCCTGCACGAGGGCATCAACGAAGCCGGTTCCACATCGTCGTTCACCGCGGTCGGCACCTCGTACGCCACGCACGGCGAGGTCATGATCCCGCTGTACATCTTCTACTCGATGTTCGGTTTCCAGCGCACCGGCGACGGCCTGTGGGCTGCGGCAGACCAGATGGCTCGAGGGTTCGTCCTCGGTGCCACCGCCGGCCGCACCACCCTGACCGGTGAGGGTCTGCAGCACGCCGATGGTCACTCGCTGCTGTTGGCATCGACCAACCCGGCGGCCGTGGCTTACGACCCGGCGTTCTCGTTCGAGATCGCGCACATCGTCAAGGACGGTCTGCGTCGGATGTACGGCGGCACCGAAGGCGTAGAAGGCTTCGGCGGCGAGAACATTTTCTACTACATCACCCTGTACAACGAGCCGTACGTGCAGCCGGCCGAGCCGGAGAACCTCGACGTCGAGGGCTTGCTCAGGGGCATCTACCGATTCGCTGCCCCGCAGGAAGGCGATGGACCCGAGGCGCAGTTGCTGGCGTCGGGCGTCGGCATGGTCTCGGCCCGCAGGGCCCGAGAGTTGCTGTTCGAGGAGTGGGGCGTGCGCTCGGCCGTCTGGTCGGTGACGTCCTGGGGCGAGTTGCGCCGCGACGGCGTCGACGCCGAGCGGGAGTCGTTGCGCAATCCCGGTGCCGACAAGCGCGTTCCGTTCGTGACCTCCGCGCTGGCCGACGCCAACGGCCCGGTCGTCGCGTCCTCGGATTGGATGCGTGCAGTACCGGACCAGATTCGCCAGTGGGTTCCGGGCGATTACGTCACCCTCGGCACCGACGGCTTCGGGTTCTCCGATACCCGTCCGGCCGCGCGTCGGGTGTTCAACGTCGACGCCGAGTCGATCGTCGTCGCCGCGCTGTCCGCCCTCGCAGCATCCGGTGAGATCGACAAGTCCAAGGCCGTCGAAGCCGCGGAGAAGTACAAGATCGACGACGTCACTGCTGCTCCGACGTCGTTCGCCGATACCGGTTCGGCGTAGGTTCCACGCCTGTTCGGCCGACCCCCGTCCCACGTCGCGAAGCATGTCCGTCGCGATAGGGGCGGGGGTCGGGCGTAGGTTCTCCTTATGTCCGATGCGAAACCCGACCCACCGGGCAGCGCGTCCGCACGCGACGTGTCCCGACGCGACGCCTACCGCGAAGCGTTGCGCGAGTCATTGACCCGCGATTCCCTGACGTCGGACAACGAGGTGCACCTTCCGGTCGCCTCACTGGCACCCTCCCGCCAGAAGCGCGATCCTCTGCCCGACGCCCTGCTGCGACGGGTCAAGCAGTTCTCCGGCCGACTCTCGACCGAGGCCGTGACGACGATGCAGGGCCAGCTGCCGTTCTTCGGCGATCTGGACGCAGCCCAACGTGCGAGTGTCCAGCTGCTCATTCAGACGGCCGTCGACAACTTTCTCGAATGGCTCAAGAATCCGCACAGCGATATCCGCTTCTCTCTCGATGCCTTTCAGGTGATCCCCCAAGACCTCGCCCGACGCCTCACTCTTCGCCAGACAGTCGACATGGTCCGCGTGGCGATGGAGTTCTTCGAGCAGTGGCTTCCGGCTCTCGCACGCAACGATCAGCAGTTGGTCGCGCTGACCGAAGCCGTGTTGCGATACGGACGCGAGCTCGGTTTCGCGGCCGCATCGGTCTACGCCAGTGCCGCTGAGTCCCGTGGAGCCTGGGACACCCGCCTCGAAGCCCTCGTGGTCGACGCCGTCGTGCGCGGAGACACCGGCTCGGACATGCTTTCCCGCGCGGCCACGTTGAACTGGGACGCCACCGCGCCCGCGACTGTGCTGGTCGGCACTCCCCCGGACGATCGGGGCGTGTCCGTCGTCGGAACCGTGCACGCGGTGGCGCAGAAGCACGGACGCGCAGCACTGGCCGTGGTCCAGGGGACGCGGTTGGTCATGGTGGTCAGCGGCCAGATCACCGATTCGCCTGCCCACCACACCTTCATCGACGACATGCTGCAGAACTTCTCCGACGGGCCCGTCGTCATCGGTCCCACCACCCGCACTCTTGGAGCGGCGCACTCGAGCGCCGTGGAGGCGTTTGCCGGGATGCAGGCCGTGGCGGGTTGGCGGGGCGCACCGCGTCCGGTGCATGCAGGTGAGCTGCTTCCCGAGCGTGCGCTGCTGAACGACGGTGCGGCGATATCGGCGTTGAACGATCATGTGGTCGTTCCGTTGGCTGCGGCGGGTTCCGGATTGGCCGACACGCTCGACGCCTATCTGGACTGCGGCGGTGCCGTGGAAACCTGCGCACGGCAGCTGTTTGTTCATCCAAATACCGTCCGTTATCGCCTCAAGCGCATTGCCGAGGTAACCGGGCGCGATCCCACCAACCCGCGGGATGCGTACGTGCTCCGAGTTGCAGCAACGGTAGGAAGGTTGGCTCGAACTCATCACGAACCACCCCATTCTGCCCCATACGTCACACAAGTCACATTCGGTGAAGTAGTCACGTAACGCGCAGCCACCGTCCGGCGATGGCGGATCTCCACGAGGCGATTTGTAGGGTTCCCACAAATTGCTTGTCGAGAGTTCATCGGGCGCGACATCACTGATCGATGGGCCGACAGTGTTCCCTTAACTCTGTGATTGCGTTGCTTGCGCCCGGTCAGGGCTCCCAGACTCCCGGCATGTTGCTGCCATGGCTCGAACTGCCCGGCGCAGCCGACCGGCTGGCGCTGTGGTCCAAGGCTTCCGGCCTCGATCTCGTCCGTCTCGGCACCACGGCCACCGCCGAGGAGATCACCGATACCGCGGTGACACAGCCGCTGGTCGTTGCGGCTGCCTTGCTCGCTTTCGAGGAAATCGCTGCACGTGGCCTGTTCCCCGAGGATGCCGTCATCGCCGGACATTCCGTGGGCGAGCTTGCTGCCGCGGCCATTGCCGGCGTCATCTCCTCCGACGACGCAGTCTCCCTCGCCGCGGTCCGTGGCGCTGCGATGGCGAAGGCCTGTGCGCTCGAGCCGACGGGCATGTCTGCAGTCTTGGGCGGCGACGAGTCCGCCGTCCTCGCCCGACTCGAAGAACTCGATCTCGCCCCGGCGAACGTGAACGCCGCCGGGCAGATCGTCGCAGCCGGCCTGCTGACCAAGCTCGCCGAACTGGCCGAGAGCGCGCCCGAGAAGGCTCGCGTCCGCGCACTCCCGGTCGCAGGCGCGTTCCATACCAAGTACATGGCGTCGGCGGGCGACACCGTTGCCGCAGCCGCTGCTGCCATTACTCCCTCGGAGCCGTCGCGGACCCTGCTGTCCAACTCGGACGGTCAGCCGGTCACCTCGGGTGCCGATGCGCTGAACAAGCTTGCCGCTCAGGTCACTCGCCCCGTGCGATGGGATCTGTGCAACGCCTACCTGCGCACGGCACAGGTCACCGGACTTGTGGAACTGCCCCCGGCAGGCGCACTGGTCGGCATCGCCAAGCGTGAACTGCGCGGCGTCGCCAACCTCGGTCTGAAGACACCGGCGGACATTTCCGCACTGGCCGAGCTCGGATAGCTCGGCAACCCACACCGCAGTCTCTCGCGCTGCGGATCTACTTCCACTCCCCGAGTGGCAGAAATGCACAACCGCGTCTCGAAGCACATGACTTCGGCGTTCGACACAGAAGAGAAGGGACCCACAACAGTGGCCAGCCAGGAAGACCTCATCGCCGGACTTGCAGAGATCATCGAAGAGGTCACGGGCATCGAACCGTCCGAGGTGACCGTCGAGAAGTCCTTCGTGGACGACCTCGACATCGACTCGCTCTCCATGGTCGAGATCGCAGTGCAGACCGAGGACAAGTACGGCGTCAAGATCCCTGACGAGGACCTCGCAGGTCTGCGCACCGTCGGTGACGCCGTCAACTACATCCAGAAGCTCGAAGCGGAGAACCCCGAAGCCGCAGAAGCTATCAAGGCCAAGCTCGACGACTCCGCGAGCGAGTGACAGGGCCCATGACCAGCCCATCCACCGCCAACGGACGCTTCCCCAGTGTCGTCGTCACCAGCCTCGCTGCGACAACGTCACTTGCGGGTGACGTCGATGCCACGTGGAAGGGTCTGCTGAACGGCGACAGCGGTATCCATACTCTGGAAGACGATTTCGTCTCCGAGTACGGCCTGCCCGTGCGGATCGGCGGACACCTCGCGGTGAACCCGCAAAGTCTGCTCTCACGGGTCGAGATCCGTCGGATGAGCTACGTGGAGCAGCTGGCCACCGTGCTCGGTCGCGAGGTATGGAAGAACGCCGGCACGCCCGACGTCGATCCCCTGCGCCTCGGTGTATCGATCGGTACCGGGCTCGGTGGCGGCGACGCGTTGATCGACGCCAACGACAAGATGAAGGCCGGCGGCTACCGCAAGGTATCCCCGCTCGCCGTTCAGATGGTCATGCCGAACGGCCCCGCAGCGGTGGTCGGGCTCGAGCTCAAAGCACAGGCCGGAGTCATCACCCCCGTCTCCGCCTGCTCCTCGGGATCGGAAGCCATCGCTCACGCGTGGCGGATGATCGTGATGGGCGACGCGGACATGGTCGTCACCGGCGGTGTCGAGGGTTACATCGACGCGGTCCCGATCGCCAGTTTCTCCATGATGCGGGCGATGAGCACCAACAACGACAACCCGAAGGGGGCGTCACGTCCGTTCGACAAGGACCGTGACGGCTTCGTCTTCGGTGAAGCGGGTGCGCTCATGGTCATCGAGACCGAGGAGCACGCCAAGGCTCGCGGCGCGACGATTCACGCCCGCCTGCTCGGTGCCGGGATCACTTCCGACGGGTTCCACCTCGTGGCCCCCGATCCGGAGGGCAAAGGTGCCGCGCGCGCTATGAAGCGTGCAATCGAGACCGCAGGCCTGCAGAAGTCCGACATCACCCACGTGAACGCTCACGCAACGGCAACTCCCATCGGAGACACCGCCGAGGCGCTGGCGATCAATCAGGCAGTCGGAAATCACGCAGCGGTGTACGCACCGAAATCCGCTCTCGGCCACTCGATCGGTGCCGTCGGCGCTCTCGAGTCGGTTCTGACGGTGCTGGCAGTGCGCGAGGGAATCATCCCTCCCACACTGAATTTGGAGAATCAGGATCCCGAGATCGATCTCGACGTCGTCAAGGGCGAGCCCCGCGTCGGACAGATCGATTACGCGATCAACAACTCGTTCGGATTCGGTGGGCACAACGTAGCGCTCGCCTTCGGAAAGGCGTGATGCACTGAGTCGATCGTTTCGACTCAGCGAATCCCGCTCTCGCAGTGCATGATCCGAACCGGGGACCGTTCCTCGTGAACGGCCCCGGTTCGGGCCTCGCCCCCACGGGGGCCCTGAAGAAGGACAAGCGATGACCATTCTGGCTCCCGTCACTCGATCCGGTACTTCTACCGATCCCCGCGATCCACTCGCCCGCCTCGAGAACCTGTTCGACACCGGAACCACAGTCCCCCTGCACGATCGGGACAAGTCCGGCATTCTTGCGGCCTCCGGTGAGATCGACGGAGTCCACACCATCGCGTATTGCTCCGACGCCACCGTCATGGGCGGTGCCATGGGCGTCGACGGCTGCGAGCACATTGTCGCCGCCATCGATATCGCCATCGAACAGCGCGCTCCGCTCGTCGGCGTATGGCACTCCGGTGGAGCTCGCCTCGCCGAGGGCGTCGAAGCTCTCCATGCCGTAGGACTCGTCTTCGAGGCCATGGTTCGAGCGTCCGGCCTCGTCCCCCAGATTTCCGTCGTTCTCGGCTTCGCGGCCGGCGGCGCCGCCTACGGTCCTGCGTTGACCGACGTCGTCATCATGGCTCCCGAGGGACGCGTGTTCGTCACCGGCCCCGACGTCGTCCGCAGTGTCACCGGCGAGCAGGTAGACATGGCCTCGCTCGGTGGCCCCGACACCCACCACAAGAAGTCCGGTGTCTGCCACATCGTCGCCGACAGCGAGATGGACGCATTCACCCGCGCCCGCCGTCTGGTGTCGATGTTCTGCGAGCAGGGCGAATTCGACATCGCCGCCGCCGAGCACGGCGACACCGATCTCCGGGCTTTGATGCCCGAATCCAACCGTCGCGCATACGATGTGCACCCGATCGTCCACGAACTGCTCGACAACGTCGAAGGCGAATCGACGTTCGAGGAGTTCCAGGGCGGCTGGGCCCGCAGCATCGTCATCGGCCTCGGACGCATCAGCGGCCGCACCGTCGGCGTCATCGCCAACAATCCCATTCGCCTCGGCGGTTGCCTCAATTCCGAAAGCGCCGAGAAGGCAGCACGTTTCGTGCGGTTGTGCGATGCGTTCGGCATTCCGCTCATCGTGGTCGTCGACGTTCCCGGATACCTGCCCGGGGTCAGCATGGAATGGGAAGGCGTCGTACGTCGCGGAGCAAAACTGTTGCACGCCTTCGCCGAAGCGACCGTTCCTCGCGTCACCCTGGTCACGCGCAAGATCTACGGCGGGGCGTACATCGCCATGAATGCTCGCGCACTCGGTGCCACTGCCGTGTACGCCTGGCCCGGCTCCGAGGTCGCCGTGATGGGCGCCAAAGCAGCCGTCGGCATCCTGCACAAGAAGGCCCTCGCCGCCGCGCCCGAAGAGGAACGTGAGGCACTGCACGATCGCCTCACCGTCGAGCACGAGAGCATCGCCGGTGGCGTCGAGCGGGCCGTGGCCATCGGTGTCGTCGACGAGGTCATCGAGCCGAGCAAAACTCGCAGCACGGTCACCAAAGCACTCGCTGCTGCTCCCGCGGCGCGGGGCAACCACAAGAACATTCCACTCTGATCGTCTCGGGGTGCACCGCGAACTCGTCGGGTGTCACCCCTCCCCCGTTTGGGATCAATGCGGCTTCCAGTCGCTCTGAATGCAACAAAGCCGCATTCATTCAGCACCCGGGCGGGCGGCGGGCGGCTCGAGCGCCGGTCAGCTCTCGATCCACTTGTGGTCGTGAGCCAATCGCAGTATCACTGATCGGATATCGAGAATCTGCGCCGCTGACAAGGTGCCGTTGGCGGTCAGGAGAGCCTCGGTCAGTTCCGCGGTGAAGTCCCCCTCGGACAGCACGTCGCAGATGACATCTTCGAGTTGCTCGTGTTCGGTGATTTCAACGTTGTGGAACGGCACGTCCGGCTTGTGTCGGGTCACCAGTGCGGTCGATGCCGGACCGTCGATGATCTGCACCTGGGTGGCCTTGAGGCCTCGGTCGCCTTCGACGGCGACGTACTCGACTCGAACCCCCGGTGCCAACAGTCTCTTGTCGAAGTCCAGATCGTTGACGTGAATGAACACGTCCTCGCCGCCCTCGTCCGGCGCTACGAATCCGTACCCCTTGAACTCGTCGAATCGAATCACTTTTCCAGTCGACAGCATCGAACTCACCACTCCACGGTCGTTCCCACATGCCTACCCAGGCACGCTCGCGAAACTACCGCGACACTCAGGCCCCAGCAACCCGGTCGGCTAGCCGACGTCGCGGCTCAGCCACGTCACTTCCGCTCCGGAACCACCGGTGCGGAACGGCTCGAGGGCAGCGTCCCAGTCCGAGCCGAGCGCATGCTCCACGGCTGCAGTGAAATTCCCCTGGTTGTTTTCCATCAGAGCGCGCAGCCGCATCTCGCCGAGTACCACGTCACCGTTCGCGCTCGTCGTTCCGCGCCACAGGCCCAATCCGGGCACGTGCGAGAACCGTTCGCCGTCGACGCCTTCGCTGGCATCCTCGGTCACCTCGAACCGCAGCATCTGCCACGAGCGCAGGATGCCGGCAAGCGTGGCGCCGGTACCGACCGGGCCCACCCAGTCGGTGGTGGCGCGCAGCTGACCATCGGAGGCAGGCTGCGCCGACCACTTCAAATTCGCACGGCAATCGAGGGCGTCGGTCAACGCCCATTCGACGTGCGGGCACAGAGCAGCGGGCGACGAGTGGATGTACACAACACCCGACGTCGCTTCTGCGAACTGATTCGATCCACGCATTGCACTACCTCCAGCTTCGACGAGGGACGTCTTCCCCAACGACCTCGACATGCTGCGGCTGGCTGCAGTGAATCCATGCGTATGTGTACTAGTGTGCCCCGAGTTACCCCTGTTGCGCCAGTGCAATCTGTGAACAGACGAGTTTCACCCCGCCAGCACTGCGTCGGACAGTTCCGGCCACAGCGGCTTGGCCCAGTCTCCGAACGCCCGATCGGTCAACACCACGCATGCAGTCCGTACCGCCGGATCCACCCACAGAAACGTTCCGGCTTGCCCGAAGTGACCGAACGTGGACGACGAGTTGTTGCTCCCGGTCCAGTGCGGAGTCTTGTCGCCCCGCAGCTCGAACCCGAGCCCCCAGTCGCAGGGCCTGTGTGATCCGTAACCGGGCACGATTCCGTTGAGACCGGGAAACTGCACCTCTGTCGCCGACGCCAGTGTCTGCGACGCCAGGAGCGTCGGCGCGAGCAACTCGGCCGCGAACCTCGTCAGATCGGCGAGCGTGGAGCGGCCGCCGTGACCGGCCGATCCCGGCAGCGACGTATTCGTCATCTGCAGCGGCCCGCACACGGCCTCGTTCAGGTAGTCGGGGAAGGCTATGCCGGATTCGGCTTCGATCAGCTCGGCCAACACCTCGAACCCTGCACTCGAATAGATCCGCTTGGTGCCGGCCGGTGCCGTCGCCGTGCGGTCGCCGAACGCCAATCCCGACGCGTGCGCCAGCAGATGACGCACCGTCGAACCCTCCGGCCCTGCGGGCTGATCGAGTTCCACCGCGCCTTCCTCGACGGCAACGAGGACCGCGTACGCGCTCAGCAGCTTGGTCACCGAGGCGAGTTCGTAGACATTCTCGGTGTCGCCGACTTTCTCACGAATACCGGAGTCGGTGACGACTACGGCACTGACATGATCGACGGGCCACGAGGCTGTGAGATCGAGAGTAGGCACAACTCCAGAGCCTAATTGTCGGTCGATGACAGTGCCCCGGTCCCCCGCCGGGCTACTCTCGATCCACAGGAATGGGAGATGCGATGTCGGTTGTGTATGGATCGTGCAATTTGTGCGAGGCGATCTGCGGGCTCGAGTTCACCGTGGAGAACGACGCAGTGGTGTCGATCCGGGGTGACGAGAAGGATCCACTCTCACGCGGCCACATCTGCCCCAAGGCACTCTCGCTGATCGATCTTCATGCCGATACCGATCGACTCACCACACCGGTCAAGCGGGTGGGCGACAAGTGGGAGAAGATCGGGTGGAGCGAGGCATACGACCTCGTCGTCGAGGGTCTTGTCTCGACGCGCAAAAAGTACGGGCGCCACGCGGTCGGCATATATCAGGGAAACCCCAACGTGCATTCGATGGGCGCGATGACGCATGGGATTCCGTTCACCTCGCTGCTACGGACGCGCAATCGCTACTCCGCCACCTCGCTGGATCAGCTGCCACATCAGCTGGTCGACCATCTGTTGTACGGCCATCAGCTGCTGCTACCGATCCCGGACATCGATCGAACCGATTTCTTTCTTGTCCTCGGCGGTAATCCGATGGCGTCCAACGGCAGCATGATGACGGTGCCCGATTTCGCCAAGAGAGCGCGGGCACTGCGCAAACGGGGTGGCCGCCTGGTCGTGGTCGATCCGCGCAAGACCGAGACCGCCGATATCGCCGACACGCACTTCTTCGTTCGGCCCGGCAGCGATGCACTGCTGCTGCTCGCGATGATTCACACCGTCGTCGCCGACGGCGAGGTGAAGGTTGCCGATTACGTCGACGGGGCCGATCGACTCGCCGATCTCGTCGCGGAGTTCACCCCGGAGGCCGTCGCCCCCGTTGTCGGAATCTCGGCGGACGAGATTTCGACTCTCGCTCGTGATTTCGCCGCAGCGAAATCTGCCGTGGCGTACGGCCGAATGGGGGTATCGACCCAGCAGTTCGGCACCGTGTGTCAGTGGGCAATTCAGGTGCTCAACATCGTGACGGGCAATCTCGACCGCCCGGGTGGTGCGATGGTGACCGACCCCGCGATCGATCTGATCTCGCAGGGCATCGTCGGCCGCGGCCACTTCGACAAGTGGCGCAGCCGCGTTCGCGATCTTCCCGAGTTCGCAGGCGAATACCCGTGTTCGACGCTTGTCGACGAGATCACCACCGAGGGCAAAGACCAGATCCGCGCGATGGCGGTGCTGTCCGGAAATCCGGTGTTGTCGATGCCCGGTGGCACCACCCTGAACGACGCGTTCGCGGCCCTGGATTTCATGGTGTCGTTCGACTTCTACATCAACGAGACCTCGCGCCACGCACACGTGATTCTGCCGCCGACGATGTCGCTCGAACGCGATCACTACGACCTGATCTTCAATTCCTTCGCGGTACACAACACCGCGAAATACACGCCCGCGGTTCTACCCAAGCAGGCTGACGCCAAGCATGATTGGGAGATCTTCCGAGATCTCTCGCTCCGCTACAAGAACCGCATGGCGGGTTCGACGTTCGATCGGCTGAAAGCACGAGTGACTCCGAAGAGCATCATCGGCGAGGCCCGCCTACGCCTGTCCCCTGCTCGCACTCTGGACATCCTGCTCCGTAGCCGACGAAAAGGGTTGTCGCTGAGAAAGCTTCGGGCCAATCCGCACGGCATCGATCTCGGTCCACTGCGTCCCGGCTTTCCGCAGAAGTTGAAGACGCGGGACAAGCGTGTCCAGTTGATTCAGGATGTGGTGGTCACCGAACTTCCCGCGTTGGTGGATCTGATGCATTCCAGCGCAGTTCCGAGTGGTGACGAGTTGTTGATGATCGGACGGCGGCACCTACGCAGCAACAACTCGTGGATGCACAACACCACCCGGCTCACCAAAGGCAAAGCGCGACATCAGCTTCTGGCACATCCGGACGACCTCGCACATCGCGGTATCGAGGACGGATCGATGGTGTCGGTCACCTCCGCTGCCGGAACCGTCGATATCGAGGTGGCTGCATCGGAGAAGATGATGCCGGGCGTGGTGAGCATGCCGCACGGCTTCGGCCATCAGCGCCCCGGTGTCCAGTTGTCGGTCGCGACGACGGTGCAAGGACCGAGTGTCAACGACATCACCGACCCGGGCCGCGTCGACGCCGTCTCGGCCAACGCGATCCTCAACGGGGTCCCGGTGCAGGTCCGAGCCAAGTAGCGCACCCGATGCACCACCGAGGGGGCCGGATTCTGTACGATTCTGCAGGCTCGTACCTGGTACGAGCATGGGGCGGTAGCTCAGTCGGTTAGAGCCGTGGACTCATAATCCATTGGTCGCGGGTTCGAGCCCCGCCCGCCCCACCGCGGTGTCAACAGCCGAACCCTGATGTTCGTGCCGATCCATGGACACCTCAGCGCCATTGCGGACATCGGATGGCCTCGATTGTGGGCACACTGAACGCATGCGAAATCGCAGTGTGCAACACCGCGACGAGATGGAGCGCGCAGTGACTGCTGAAGAATCTCCGTCCTCGGCATCCGACCACCCGGCGACGTGGAAGTTCGACTACCCGATAATTCACGCCGAAACTCGGGCACAGTGGCGCAGCTGGTTGGCGCGCAATCACCCCTCGACCCGAGGCGTGTGGCTGTGCTCGTGGCGCACCACCACCGACCGACCACGCTGTCCCTACCCCGAAGCCGTCGAGGAAGCCATCTGCTTCGGTTGGATCGACTCCACCAACACCGTCCTCGACGAGGAGCGCAGCCTGCAACTCTTCACGCCGCGCAGGCCCAAGAGCCAGTGGACCCGTCTGAACCGGAAACGCGCCACCGATATGGAGGACCGCGGCCTCATGACCGAAGCAGGTCGCCGTGCCATCGCTGCCGCGAAAACCAACGGCTGGTGGACGATTGCCGATCAGGTCGAAGACCTCCAGGAACCTCTCGAGCTGACCACGGAGCTGAACCGAGACCCGAACGCTCGGAGCACCTGGGACGGCTTTCCGCCCAGTGCCCGCAAGCAGATGCTGTGGTGGATTATCAGCGCTGTGCGAGACGACACTCGCGCTGGTCGAATCACTCAGGTCGTCGCCGAGGCCGCGGCCGGTCGCCGAGCTCGCGGCTGAGTGCCGTCGACCGCGATCAGATCAGCGCCGCCCTTCGGTACAGCCGCGACCAATAGACCAGCAGCACAGAGGCACTGGCTCCGAACCACAACCACGTTACGAAGGCCGCCAGGACGCCGGTGACGAAAAAACCCAGTACCAGTGCCACGACCCAGGCGAGGACATAGGCCAGAATCGTGACGACAGCCGCGACTGCGCACCGCCCCGGGAACTGCCGGACCGTAGCCAACGCTGCGTGGAACGGATTCCGTTGCCCGTCGGCCACGCTTGGAAGTATCAGCAACGCAACCAGAATCACGATGGCCGGGAGCAGCGGAAAAAGTATTGCCAGAGCGACGGCCACCCCGGTCAACACCACGCACCACACCAATACGCGCGGCCGTCGCCAGGCCCGACTCAGCGCACCGGATGCGTTGCCGTTCACCACATCGAGTGCCGTCGACGCGGTGATCCACAGTGCTAGTACCACCGCGGCAGCAGAAGCCAGAACCAATCCCGCAAAACCGAGTGACGACGTCGGAACTGGATCCCCCAGCACAGTCAGCGCCTGAATCAGCGCCGACACGACCACCACGGCAGCCAGAACCGCGCTCCCCCTCACGGCGCACCGACCGTCGAATTGCGATCGAGCACGTCCTGCACGGAACCCGAGTAGAGAACCTTCGTACCGACCTTGATCTCGACGGTGCTCGCGTCGTCCGACGTAGCCGAACCGGTAATCGCCTCGTTACCGGTTGTCTCGCCGGCACATTCGATGTCTGAACCGGTACCGGAGCACACGGGCGCAACCAATATCTCGATACCCTGCTCGAGCAGGACGTCGTTGACTGCGTAGCGCAGATTGCCGAGCTCGGCTCCGCCTACCGGCGCAAGCGCTGCGGTCTGTGAGCAGCCCGCGCACGCCACCACCGCTGACATGAGGAAGATCTTCCTGGGAACACTGTTCATCGGGCCTGCCTCGTCTCGTAGGCGATCGAACGCGCGTGCTCGTCCAGGTGTTGCTGCTCGAGAGCGGCGTCTGTGATGGTGCTCAGATCGAACGGGGCCGGCAGGAGCAGTTCGGTGTTGCGATCCAGTCGCGAACCTCGTCGCATCAGAGGATTCTCGGCCCAGTCGTTGGCCGCCAGTTCACGGCTGCGCGACGCGAGATCCAGGTAACTGCCGCTGTTTCCGGGCGTGACCGGAGATGCGTGATCGAGCACAGTCGTGAACAGCGACAGAGTCCCGTCCCGGTTGTCGACGATCTCGACCACCTGCTGCTGTTGCGGGAAGTCGATGCACGACGCGGTGGTGATCTCCCAGAATCCGCGTCCTCCGCTCGAATGCGCCAATATCTGGTTCTGGTGGGTGTGGCCGTTGAGCCAGCCGATCACCACCGGATATTTCAACAGCAGATCGACGAATTCGTCTGCGCCGTAGAGCTTCACCGATTGCCCCGGCCGCTGTGCCCGGTTCTCCAGCGTCAGGCTGTTGTGGTGGGTGTAGATCAGCACGAGCTTGTTCTCGGCCTGCGCCCGTTCCAATTGCTCTGCCAACCAGTCGAATTGCTGCTCCGGGACCGCACCGTCGGGCCCGGCGACTGCGTTGCAGGTGTCGAGTCCGAACGTGCGGATGTTCGGGGTGGGGTCAGCCGACCACCAGGTCTCGCCGGAATCGAGGTTGTGTTGTGTGAAGCCGTGGCCGATCGGCCCCGGCGTCGGCGTGGTCTCGAAGTGCTCTTCCATGAACTCGCGTTGCTCGAACAGGTATCGCGCCGAATCGGCCGACACCGCCCGAAAGCCCCGTCGCGCACCGGATCCGACGCCCAGTGCATCGACCATTCGCTGCAACGGACTGGCCGTCGAGGCATAGCCGGCCAGAGCCGATGTAGCCGTTGCCTCCAGGGTGTACGCCTTGCGACCCCCGACTGCGAGCGCGTGCAGCTGCGAGGAGAGATCGAACGTGCCGAGCAGGAGGGTGTCGTGATTTCCGTAGACCGAGTACCACGGCACGGGTAGTCCCACCGATTCGACGGTTCCCGACATCGCCTGGGTGAGAAGGTCGGGAAGCGTCGGGAATCCGTAATCGCCGAACGACCCGCCCGACGGATCGGCCGGCCGATAGGCCCACTGCGCCTCTGGCCACGCCTGAACACCCTCGAAGATGTCCGCCGCACCGCTCGTGGGCCTCACCGGGACTCCGTCGAGAACATCGATGTACCAGCGCAATTCGAGATGGGAATGCATGTCGGCGCTGTCTCCGGTGACCACCGCCGCTCCCATCGGTGCGCCGGTGACCGGGCTGATCCGAGCGTCGGCGAAAGCCTTCACCATCGCAGCGGTGACGTGCACGGTCAGCGGGTCCTGCGGGTGGAAGGCCGAACCCCACGCAGCGTGATCGGAGACGATCATGGGCTCGATCCGGCCGGGCGATTGCGCGTCGATGACATGCATGTCCGACAGGTGCCCGAGGTAGAGCAACGACCGCCGCGACTGCAACCGTGACGGCTGGGGTGCTCGGCCCAGAATGTCCAGTCGAGGCACGTACGGCTCCCCGGCCCCGGCACCGAGGACGCGATACTGCCCGGGCCCGCTCGAGGTCCGCAGGATCGTCTGCGCCAGCGTTCCGGTCGCGGCAGCAGCCGCAGGCTGCGCGCGGGCTGCGCGCGGGCAACCAGGGCCTGACCCAGCACGTGGGGTGCGATTCCCCACACCGCCGCGAGAGTCCCCACGCGAGCCACGAATTGTCTACGCGAAAGCCCGGTCATGGAACTCCTCGGATCCGAAATCGGCACCACGTGAGCCTCGCATCCGACGAGGTGACTGCCTATTTTTACAGGGCAGGCCGCAGATCGGCTCGATTTCGCATCGTTCAGGGCACCACGGTCACCGGCCACCGTCCCGCTTTGACCAACCGGACTGCCACCGAACCAGCGATTCGATGTCCGGCATTCTCGGACGCCCCCACCACGACGGCGTCGGTACGCAGTTGCTCTGCGACGGCGATCAATCCGTTGTACGGATCACCCTGTGCGGTGCGAAACTCCCACCGCACGTGCTGGAAGTCCTCGAATCGGGCAGCCGACGTTCTGATGTAGTCGAGCAACTCGTCGGCGATCTGCTGACCCGTTTCGACGAGTGAGATGCCGGCCTGGCCCCAGGACGCCGTGGCGATGGGTTGCACGTACACCAGTACCAGCAGCGATCGTTGTCTACGGGCGAGTCCAGCGGCGTAGGCGGCGGCACGCCAGGACGAATCGGACCCGTCGACGCCCACCACGATCGATTTCGGTCCGTCGTGGCCGTACTCGAACCCGGTGGACTCCTGCGCATCGCTCACGACCTGAGGCTACTGCCGGTACCCGCCCGTTCGAACACCCCATGCGGTGGCGGTACGGTTGCTTCACATCGAGTACAGGTTGCTCGAACGATCACACAGGACGGGAGTTGCAAGTGAACGACGTCTCGCAGCACGACAGCCCGTTGACCGACCCGGCAACTGTGTTCGCCGCTCTGGCCGACATCGTGTACCGGGGCAGCAGCGCCGAGGCGATCTACACCGCGATCTGCAACGCCGCCGTACTGATCGTTCCGCACTGCGATCACGCCAGCCTGATGCTGATGCGCCACGGGAAGCCCGTTACTGTCGCAGCCTCGGACGACATCGCTCGCGTCGTCGACGATATCGAGCGCGCTACCGGTGAAGGCCCGTGTCTGGACGCGATCACCAGCGAGGCAGCCCAGCTCGAAGCCGACTTCCGCACTCCCACCCAGTGGCCCGCGATGGCTCGCGGTGTGTTGAACCGCACGCCGGTACGAGGTGCCATGGGATTTCGACTCAATGTGGACGATCAGAAGGTGGGCGCGCTCAACCTGTTCACCGACCAGCCGGGTGTGTTCGACACCGACAGCGCGAGCAAGGCGATCATTCTGACGGCGTTCACAGCGGTCACCGTTGCCGCGGTCATGAACGGGCAGGAAGCGTCGACGCTCCGTGACGGGCTCGAAAGCAATAGGGAGATCGGCAAGGCCATCGGTTTGATCATGGCTCTGCACGATGTGTCCGGCGACGAGGCATTCGCCCTGCTACGTAAGTCTTCCCAGGACTTGAATGTGAAGATTGCCGACCTTGCAGCGTCTGTCGTCGATCGGCACAGCAAGGGCTTGAACAGCTGAGCAACTGTGCTCAGCTCGCGCCCTGAACCTTCTTGGGGAGTGCGAAGACCAGAGCCAGCGCCACCACACTGAATGCTGCGCTGACAGCCATTGCCATGGCCGCTCCGTGCAGAAAGCCCGATCCAACGGTGTCGGGCCCGGTGATGTCCAAACTCCCGAACAACACACTGCCGATCACGGCAATGCCGATCGCGGAGCCGACGCGCTGCATCGTGGAGATGACCCCGCTTGCTGCGCCTGCATCGTCGCGATCGACAGTCGCGACGATGAACTGTGCGTTGGGTGCAATGAACGCACCGTTTCCGAGGCCTGCGATGAACAGTGGAACCAGTAACGTCCAGTGCGAGATGGTATCGGCTGAGCTGGTCGCGAGGATGATCCACAGCCAGATCAACCCGATCGAGACGAGCGAGGCTCCGAATATCAGAACGGTGCGACCGAGCCGGACGGTCAGCTTGTTGCTCTGCGAGGAGGCGATGATGCTGCCGATAGCGAACGGTATCGACACCAGTCCCGACGACAGAGCCGTATTGCCGAGTCCGGTCTGCCACAGCAGCGAAATGGTGAAGAAGATGCTGGTGAAGGCCGCGAAGTAGACGAGCGCGAGGATCACACCTCCGGTGAACGCCGGGCGGGTGAACAACCGCGGTGGCACCAGCGGATTGTGTCCACGGCCGGTGTGGATCACCTCCCACCATCCGAACGATGCGATCAGCCCCAGACCCGCAGCGATCGTCAGGTAGGTCCACAGCGGCCAGCCCAGTTCTTGGCCCTCGATCAACGGAACGAGCAGGGCTATCAGTCCTACGGAAATGAGAACCAGTCCGAGCCAGTCGATTCCGGGGCGGGACGTGGGAGCGGAATCTTTCTTCTTCGGTAGCAATACAGCGGCAGCCACCAGACCGACGATTCCGATGGGCAGATTGACCCAGAAGACCAATCGCCACCCGTTCTCGTCGCCGAACGCCTGAATGATCAGGCCTCCGACGATGGGGCCCAGCGCAGTCGACACTCCGATGACTGCACCCATGATGGCAAAAGCCTTGCCTCGCACCGGTCCCGGAAACAGCAGCTGTATGAATGCGGTGACCGCGGGTACGAACATGCCGCCCGCCAGGCCTTGTACGACCCTGGCAACGACCAACTGAAGGTCGTCCTGCGCGAGACCACACGCGAAGCTCGCGACGGTGAACAACGCGAGGCCGGTGAAGAACACCCATTTGTGACCGACGCGGTCGCCTACCTTGCCCGCAGGAATCAGAGCCAGGCCGAATGCCAGTGCGTAGCCCGAAATGATCCACGACAGAACCGATTCCGACGCGTCCAACGTGGTGCTGATTGTCGGTAGAGCCACGTTCACGATGGTGGTGTCGAGTAGTGCCATGAACATACCCAGCAACAGAACCACCAGCGCCTGCCAGGCGCGCTTGGGTACCTCGATCGCCGGTGGGGTTGCGGAGACACTGCGGTCGGTCATTGTGCTGCCCTTCGTAGTTGTCGCTGAGCAGTATCGGCCAACCGACCGATGGTCACTAGCCGATCATGGCGGTGGCTGCCAATACCCACGACAGCCCCGCGGCCAACACCACGAACGCCGACGCAACGACGCGTCCGCCCCACCGTGTCTCCAAGAGCGAGGCGTCCACCACAGCCGTTTCCAACGGAGACGTTGCCACCATGGTCTGTGCGCTGGACGCATCCGTCGGCATCATGATCCACTTCCCACCCTGCATCTACGAATCTCGTAATTTCCGGCCGCTGGATACCCCGGTCCCGCATGCCGAAACTATCGCGCTGCGACAACCGTCTCCACAGCATCGAGAAAAGGGTGCTGCGCCGTCAGCAGCTTCTCCCTCGCCTGTGCGAGTCCGAACCATTCGATGCGGTCGACCTCGGGAAACGAGGCCATCACACCGGATTTCGGTGGCCACTCGATCTCGAATGTGTTGCTCACCGCATTCGAGACGTCCAGATCGGCTTCGACGCCGAAAGCGGTAACGATCTTTCCACCGCGCTGCGTGACGGTGCCGAGCTCCACGTGTTCTCCGGCGGGCACGTCCATCCCGACTTCCTCCCGAAACTCTCGGCGCGCCGCGGTCCACAGGTCTTCGCCTTCGTTCAGTAGCCCTTTGACGATCGACCACGCTCCGTCGTCCTTACGCGCCCAGAACGGTCCGCCGGGGTGTGCGATCAGGACCTCCGGACCGTCGGCACCGACGCGATACAACAGAATTCCTGCACTCGTATTGACCATGGCAAACAGGGTGCCATCAATTCGCTTGCTCACCGTCGTCTCCCGTCACTACCGCTGATCGCTGTGCACGCTGTGCCGTGAACCCGCGTAACAGCTATTGTCGACCGATGCAAGAGCGTGCAGCATCCACCAGGCAGGCCGTACTCGAGGGAGCCGCTGCCAGTTTCGACAAGTTCGGTTACGGCACAGCAAGTTTGAGCACCATCATCGCCCATGCCGGGGTGAGCAAAGGCGCGATGTACTTCCATTTCTCTTCCAAGGAGGAGCTCGCGCAGGCGGTGATCGACGCGCAGCTCGCCTTGGCGACGGCCGCCACCGTCACCATCATCGAACAGACACCGAAGGCGTTCGATGCGTTGATCCTCATCACCAAGGAACTGGCGCGTCAGCTGCAGACGGAATCGATCGCGCGTGGCGGTATGCGGCTGACATTGGAATCGACCACGGCACAGAATCCGAACGCTCGATCGTTCGACGATTGGATCGAGATGATCGCCACCCTGACCGGCCGCGCTCAGAGCGAAGGCGACGTCGTCGACGATGTGGATGTCGTGGCCCTCGCCAGGCTGATCGTCGCGTCGTTCACCGGAGTGCAGACCGTCTCGGAAATGCTCACCGGCCGCGCCGACCTACAGCTGCGGATGACCGAGATGTGGCATCTACTATTGCCCTCGGTTGTACCGCGCCGACGGCTCCCACGGGTCCGGGCTGTGGTCGACGGGCCTCTTATCGACTGGAACGTTCACTAGTTGCCAGCCACGGTTCCGATGTCGCCGTGACGGACACTGCCGACAGTACGGCTCCGTCGTGCTCGAACTGGATTCGGTGCACGCCGTCCGTGCAATCGGTGTCGACGATCACCGAGCACGGATTCGCCCACTCGGCGAACCCCATGAAGCGCACCTCGCACGAAGTGAAGTCCAGCGTCGGCGTTCCGGTTGCCAGACGCAATGCCTGACGGGCAGCTTCGAGCATGGTCACGCCGGGAAGATATTCGACGGAATGGTCGAACATCGCCAGGTTACGAGGATCGGGTGCGACGACGATCGTCCCGTCGGAGGTATGCCGTGCCAACACGACGTCGGAAGGATCGAGCCGTCCTACGGCCGAGGCCTCGACCACTTCGGTCCCGGCCGGCAGATACCGGAAGTGGGGGTCGGCCATCGACGAGGTGCGAAACTGCGAGTAGACCTCGGGGCCGAGCGACCGAACGGATGCCGTTCCGAACGCAACGAGTCGGCTACCGTTCAAGAGTCTGGCCGACAACTTCATGTTGTCCATCGACGTGTCGTCGAACGTCACGTCGCTCGTGATCGACTCGGCGACGAGCGAATCGTCGATCTCATCGACCGACAACGGATCGAGAATCTCGAAGCGAGAGTGCTCGATAAAGACGACGTGGTCGAGTGGCACTCCGTGATTGACGTGGCAGAACAGGCTGATCGCTTGACGCAGAGCCTCGGCCACCATCAGTGAGTCGTGGGTTCGACGAATCGGAGCGAACATCCGATGGGACGTCGGGAACTGAACAGCTGCCCGATGGGTTCCGTCCACCGTTTCGTAATCGGTCAACAACACGTCGGCCGGCGACCGCCGATGCACGAGGTGACGTGGAACGGTTGCTGCGTAACTCAAACTCATGAAGCCCCTTAAAACCGACCGATCCGGTTTTTTATAGCACTGTTGAGCCTCCCGGACCGCTCGTTCAGTATGTCGCGGACGACCGACAAAACCGGCATCCGTCGGATGGATTCATTCAATCGATATACAGCCAAGAGCGTCACGATCTGATAACTGACCGGGACCCGTGGTACCACCAACCCGGACGACGAAAATCCCCGCCCGGAGAACCGGACGGGGATTGCGCTCCCCCACCTGGACTCGAACCAGGAACCCTTCGATTAACAGTCGAATGCTCTGCCAATTGAGCTATGGGGGATTACCTCGCGGCGTCACACTCTCGTGCGAGCCGTTGGAAACAATAGCGCACTCACCCTGGTGAGTACCAAATCGCCCTGCTCGAGCTTCGTCGGAACTCCGTCGGGCAAGATGGACGTACAGCCGCACGCTCTAGGGAAGGACCCACTGATGATTCGTTTGGTACTGGCGGCTGGAGCTGCGTATGTGCTCGGAGCCAAGGCAGGACGGGGCCGGTACGAGAAGATTCGCAAGACTGCCAGCGCCGTTGCGTCGTCCCCGGCCACCAAGAAGGCCATCGAGGTCGGCCGTCAGAAGCTCTCCGATTCCCTCAACACCCAGCCGCGACTCGAGCCGATGCAACCGATCGACGACGAGACCCAGGTCTACGTCCCGCGCGATCAGCTGCGCCGCTAACCGACCTCGGCGACACTTCCGACGGCGAGCTCGAGCAGACTCCGGCGATACTGCTCGAGCGCGATGAGGTCGCCGAACAGCGCGTTGTAGTCGTCGGGCTTTTCGACCGGCGACATGCGCTGCAGCTTCGATTTGAGTTCTGCCACCTGCTGGCCGACCCACACCTCCTGCAGCCTCGCGAGTACACCCGAGATGTAGCGCGTGAGTGCGTCGTCGGCCACGCGCATCGGGTCGACGGCCAGCTCGGTCACCAACGACACCACTACGGCGTCCTTGGCCTGTTTGGCCACGGCGTCGACCCACTCCCCTCCGCCCAGTCCTGCGGCGGTACCTCCGGCAGCGGCCACCGCATCGCGCACGGCCGAGTATGCCGGGTGATGAAAGCTTTCCGGCGGGAGTGAGTCGAACACCGTGCCTGCCATGGCAGGCATCTGCAGTACCGCCTTGAGAGCCTCACGCTGCGGCCACAGAGACGGATCGGTGGGGTTCGGACGCGGCGGCCCGGCCGGGGCCTCGGTCGGCGTCGCCTGACGCTTCTCGAACGGCACACGCTTGCCGCTGGTGTCGCCCCGAGCCCCCTTCTTCGCCTCGTCGCGCACGCGGGCGAGCACCATCGCAGTGTCGTCCCAACCGGTCCAGCCGGCCAATTGCCGCGCGTACTCGTCCCTCAGCGACGCGTCCTTGATGCGCGCGACCACGGGTACGGTTCTCTTCAGGGCTTCGACGCGCCCCTCGGGTGTATCCAGATCATGTTCTCGTAGTAGCGATTTCACTACGAAGGCAAACATCGGGGTACGTCTGGCGACCAGATCGCGAACGGCGTTGTCGCCGGACTTCAGCCGCAGGTCGCACGGATCCATTCCGTCGGGCGCGACGGCGACGAAGGTCTGCCCGGCAATCTTCTGATCACCCTCGAATGCCTTCATGGCGGCAGCCTGCCCGGCATCGTCTCCGTCGAAGGTGTAGATCACTTCGCCGCGAAAGTAGCTGTCGTCCATCATCAATCGGCGCAGCATGGCCAGGTGGTCCTCGCCGAATGCGGTGCCGCACGATGCCACGGCCGTCTTGACCCCGGCCAGATGCATCGCCATGACGTCGGTGTAGCCCTCGACGATGACGGCCTGATGCGACTTCGCGATCTCCTTGCGCGCCAGGTCGAGACCGAACAACACCTGAGACTTCTTGTACAACATGGTTTCCGGGGTGTTGATGTACTTTCCCGGCATCGTGTCGTCGTCGAACAGTTTGCGGGCACCGAAACCGATGACGTCGCCGCTCTGACTGCGAATGGGCCACACCAATCGGCGCCGAAAACGGTCGATGGGCGTGCCGCGCTTGCCGGGTGTCGCCAGGCCCGCGTCCACGATCTCCTTGGCCTCGAAGCCCTTACCCAGCAGGTGTTTGGTGAGAGTGTCCCAGCCGTCGGGTGCGTATCCGCAGCCGTAGGCAAGGGCAGCGTGCCCGTCGAAGTTGCGTTCGGTGAGGTAGTCCCGCGCAGCCTGGGCGTCAGGACCACTGAGCCTGCCCGCATAGAACTCCTGCGCTGCCGCGTTCGCGGCGATCAGGCGCGCTCGAGTGCCGCGGTCACGTTGAACCGATGGCCCTCCGCCCTCGTAGGAGATCGAGTAGTTCAGCCGATCGGCGAGTTGCTCGACGGCCTCCACGAAGGAGATGTGCTCGATCTTCTGGAGGAAGGAGTAGGCATCACCACCCTCGCCGCAACCGAAGCAGTGATAGTGACCGTGGTTGGGCCGAACATGGAACGACGGCGATTTTTCGTCGTGGAAGGGGCACAACCCCTTCATGGAGTCGCCGCCCGCGCGCTTGAGAGAGACGTAGTCACCGACTATGTCTTCGATCCGTGTGCGTTCGCGAATGGCGGCGATGTCGCGTTCAGGAATTCGGCCGGCCACGTGTGAAGTCTAGCGTCGAACCAGACACCCGACACCCGCCGATCAACCCCAGCTGGCCTGAGCTCCCAGTGAGCGCTTGTCGATCAGTTCGAGTCGACTTTCGGTGTACGAGGCGATCTGATCGACGACCACTCGGGTTCGTTCGCCGTCGCTTTCTGCGCGCTGCCAGGCCGGGACCAGGATGGGGTCCAGCTCCCCTGGAGCCGAGCGCAGCAACCACTCGGCGACGCGGTGGATTCGGTCACGTTGACGCTCCTGGCGGATCTTGTGACCGGCGTCGGACATCACGTACCGCAACGCCATGGTTTTGAGCAACGCAACTTCTGAGCCGACGATCGACGGAACCACGAGGTCGGCGTCGTACCGGCTCAACGGCGCGGTGCCGTATCTCTCGTGGGTGCCCTCGATGGCGGCAGTCGCGAAGCGCCCGACGAGTTCGCTCGTCATGTGCTTGAGTGCGACGGACGCTTCGAGGGTTCCGTCGTAGCGTCCGACGGCGATAACGACGGGCATCCTCCACAACCGGCCCGCAGCGTCGATCAACTCGTCGACATCGAGTCCGCGAAATTCCGAGACGCCGAGTTCGGCGAGGGCGCGTTGCTCGATCGGGTCGGACAGCGCGCGTAGGTCGATGCGGGCGTCGATGACGCCGTCCTCGACATCGTGTACCGAGTAGGCCACGTCGTCGGACCAATCCATGGTCTGCGCTTCGAGGCACTTGTGCTTGTCCGGAGCACCGTCACGTACCCAGCCCAGAATCGCGGAGTCGTCGTCGTAGGCACCGAATTTCGCGCCTGGTACCGGCCGGATCCATGGATATTTGGTCGCGGCATCGAGAGATGCTCGGGTCAAGTTCAATCCCGCGCTGCGCCCGTCGGCGTCGAGAATCTTCGGCTCGAGGCCGGTGAGAATGCGTAGGTTCTGCGCGTTGCCCTCGAACCCACCACAGTCCGTGGCCACTTCGTCGAGGGCCCGTTCACCGTTGTGGCCGTAGGGCGGATGGCCGATGTCGTGGGCCAATCCCGCGAGATCGACCAGATCGGGGTCGCTGCCGAGGCCTTCGGCGATGCTGCGGCCGATCTGCGCGACTTCCAGCGAGTGCGTGAGCCGAGTCCGCGGAGTGTCTCCATCCCGAGGCCCGGTCACCTGGGTCTTGTCTGCGAGACGGCGCAGTGCGGCGCAGTGCAACACCCGCGCCCGATCGCGCGCGAAAGCACTTCGATGCGAGGCGTTGTTGGCCCCCGGTCTGAGGCCGGCGGTCTTCGGGGGTTCGGTGACGAATCGTTCGACGTCGTGCGCCGAGTAGGTGCCGGTCATGTCACTGGCCTGCCGTGTAGGAGAAGTCTGCCGTGAAATGGGTCAGCTGGTACCACAGCAATGCGCCTGTCTCCCTGGCAATTCCGTGTGCCTGGGACTCTCTGGTGTAGACGGCCGGGCCGGTACGCGTCGGTGAGGTCCATGCATCCAGCCCGGCGTCACGCGCCATGGTTCGAGTGCGCAGCGAATGCCATGGATCACTGACCAGCACCACCGACGACTTGCCCTCGTTGCGGAGTGTGTCACTCACGGCCTCGATGCTTTCGAGCGTGTCCGAGCCGGTCTCGACGGCCACGATGGCGTCGGCCGGCACACCCTGCTCGATCAGATAGTTGCGACCCGACGCGGCCTCGGTGAAGAGGTCGCCTTCCTGCTTGCCGCCGACGGTGACGATCTCGGGGGCGATGCCCCGCTCGTACAGCGACGCGGCCTGGGACAGTCGAGCCTCGAACACCGTCGAGGGTGTCCCGCTGTACTGCGCCGCACCCAGCACGACGATGGCGTCGGCCTTGGAGTAGTCGTCGATGCGGGCAACCTGCCACACCCGGACCGCAGTCCCTGCGACCAGCACCACCGCCATCAGGACCACTCCCGCGACCAGCCGACCGGTCCAGCGTCCCAGCGTTCCGAAGAAGCCGAGGCGCTCGGGACCGGGGTCCGAGGCATACCGATCGTCGTACGGGTCGCCGTACGGATCTCGGTCGAGAGTTGAATTCACCCCTCGAGTTTGCCAGGCCCGCGCATCGGCTCGGTCACGGCGCGCCTCGTGGGAGCTACAGCCACCCGCGGTCCTCGGCCACTCGGACCGCTTCCGCGCGAGTACTGGTACCGGTCTTTCCTATTGCAGACGACAGGTGGTTGCGCACCGTTCCCTCCGACAGGTGCACGGTGGCAGCGATGGAGCCGGCCGTCCCACCCTGAGCTGCGGCACGGAGAACCTCCTGCTCACGGGCCGTAAGTGGCGAGACGCCGTCGGTCAGGGTCTCGGTCGCCAGCGTCGGATCGACGACGCGAAGCCCCATGTGCACCCGCCGAACTGCATCGGCCAGCTGCTTGGCTGGAGTGTCCTTCACCACGAAACCCGACGCACCCGCATCGATCGCGCGGCGTAGGTATCCGGGGCGGCCGAACGTGGTGACGATCAGCACTCTCGACTCGGGTGCCACCAGGGTCAGCTCGGCGGCCACGTCGATCCCGTTCTTGCCCGGCATCTCGACGTCGAGCAATACGACGTCGGGTCGATGTTCCAGCACAGCCGCAACCACTTCGTCCCCTCGCCCCACCTCCGCCACGACGTCGAGATCGTGCTCGAGACCCAGCAGTGCTGCGAGGGCTCCACGCACCAGAGCTTGATCGTCGGCCAGTAACAGTCTGATACTCATGGTGCCGCGACCTCCACCTTGAATCCGCCAATCGGAACCCGGGCGACCGTCAGTGAACCACCAGCGGCGCTCACGCGTTCACCCAACCCGCGAAGCCCGTTTCCCCCACAGGTGTCCTCGGCAGGTCCGCATCCGTCGTCGACGATGGAAATGCTCGACGGCGTCAGCGTCACTCGGCAGTGTTGCGCGTGCGAGTGTCGAACCACGTTGGTCACCGCTTCACGCAGGACCCAGCCGAACAGTTCGCGGTGTCTCAGCGGCACCACATCGGCATCAGCGGGCAGGTCGACATCGATTGCTGCGGCGACCAGAGCTGTTCGAGCACTGGCCAGTTCGGTGCCGATGTCGATCTGCCGCATGCCGCCGACGGTGCTGCGCACATCGGCGAGAGCTTGCCGGGCAAGGGTTTCCAGTTCGGCGATCTCCACGGCCGCGCGGGCGGGATCGATCTCGATGAGCCGTCCCGCCAGCTCGCTCTTGACGGTGATGACGGTCAGAGAGTGACCGAGAATGTCGTGTACGTCCCGGCTCATCCGCTCACGTTCGGCGACGATTGCCAGATCAGCCAATTGTTGCCTGGCAACGGCCAATTCGTGGTTGCGCTGGAATACCTGAGTGATGCCCCACGCGGCGGCCGAGCTGATCAGCAACTGAAACGCAAAGAAGTTGTCTGGCTCCCAGGACGAAACGGCGCGGGGTACGAATTCGACGATCACCACCATCACCGCGACCAACGACCATGCTTGGCGGACCGGCAACGTCATCATCGCCAGGACCGCGATGTAGACGGTGGCGCCGAAGCCGGTGGTTCCGACCAAGGCACTCATCGCGACGGTCAGGGCGACCATCGCACCGAGTGCGATCCACGCCTGGGACGTGGGCAGCGGGTTTCCGCGGCGGTGACCGTTGCGAAAGCGCCAGAAGGTGGTCGTGAACACCACACCGAAAGAGACGATCGCAACGATCCCGGCGGCCCGTGCCGCCACCGAGGGAAGAGCAAGTATCTCGTTCAACGGATAGATCAGGTAGATAAGCCAGATGGCTCCGAACATCCAGCCGTATCGCCAGACCCGCCCCTCCGGCAGGTCGGCGGTGAACGTGGTCATGTCGCCCACGGTATCTCCGTGGGCGACATGATCGGTGGTTTCTGCGTCAGGCACGCTTGGTGTCTTTTCGGAACAGCAACGACGCTCCGGCGACGAAGACCGCAGCCCACACCACCAGATTGACCACGGCGATCGCGAGGGTGCCTGCATCGGCCGAGGTGAACGGTGCCCGGGCCACGGTCGCCAGGCCGTAGAGCGGGGTGAACTGGGCGAGCATCGGGAACCAGCCATCGTCCCCGAGTGGAACGAACAGGCCACCGGCCAGCGCCAGGAGTGCGAGCACCGGGCCGAGAATCTGCATGACATTCTCCGAGGGCAACAGGTAACCCATGAACAGCCCGAACGCGGCGAACACTGCAGATCCGAGCCACGCGATCACACCGCAGGCGAGCCACACCCAGATCGGCATATCGGCTCCGAAGAACTTCGCGACGACGAACACCACGACGATCGCAGCGGCACCCATCGTCATGGCCACGAGGACCTTGGTCACGATGTAGGCGACGGGCTTGAGCGGCGTCAGACGCAGTTGCCGACTCCAACCCTGCGCGCGTTCGACCGAGACCATCGCTCCCCCACTGGTGGTGGCAAGCATCGCGCCGTACACGGCCATACTGATCGCGATGTAGCCGGTGACGTTGCCCTGCGCGAAGGAGTAGTCGTCCTTGAAGCCGGACTGTGTCCCGAAGATGACGAAGAACATCGGCGGCATCACCAAGGTGAAGATCAGGGTCCGCTTGTTTCGGAACAGCCTGCGGATCTCGAGTCCGAGGAAGGTCGGCGAGAATCCGCCCCACGCAACGGCTCGGGCCGGTGTGCGGGTGGTGGTATGAGTGGTCGTGGTCATCGGATGCTCCCAGCGAGCTCGTTGTCGGAATCGGTGGTCAGGGCGAGGAACGCGTCTTCGAGGTTCCGCGAGACGATTTCCAAGTCGGTTGCGTGTGCATCGTTGAGTAGATAGCGGGCCACGGAGTCGGAGTCACGTCCGTGCACGATCACCCGATCGCCACGAGTTTCGACGCGGTCCACCCCGGGGAGTGCGAGCAACATCGACTGGTCGACGCCAGGCAGCGTGGCGGTGACGGTGCGTCCCGCGGCCAAGTTCTTCACCTCGGCGGCGCTGCCGTCGGCGACGATTTTGCCGTGCCGCACCAGCACGATGCGATCGGCATAGGCGTCGGCCTCGTCGAGATAGTGCGTTGCGAACAGCACCGTTCGACCGGTACTTGCATCCTGGCGAATGGCATTCCAGAAGTCGCGACGTCCCTCGACGTCCATACCGGTGGTCGGCTCGTCCAACACCAGGAGATCCGGGTCGGGTAGCAGTGCGAGCGCGAACCGCAGCCGTTGTTGCTGGCCACCGGAGCATTTCGCGACTCGTCGGTCGCCGATGTCGGCGATACCCGCGCGGGTGAGCACTTCCTTCACCGAACGGGTGTGAGAGAACAGCGCCGACGTCAGCTCGACGGTCTCGCGTACGGTCAGATCGCGCAGCAATCCTCCGGTCTGCATGACGGCCGAGATGCGGCCTTGTGCGATGGCGTCGGCAGGCGATCCGCCGAACACCGAGACCGACCCGGTGGTAGGTGTTGCCAGGCCGAGCATCATGTCGATGGTGGTCGTCTTTCCTGCTCCGTTCGGTCCTAGGAATGCGACGACCTCGCCCGGTTCGATCGACAGGCTGAGCCCGTCCACCGCCCGGACCGAGCCGTAGGTCTTGGTGACGTTGCGCAGTTCGACTGCCTTCGTTGTGGTCATGACAACTACTCTGCTGCCGTCAGAGCCCATCCACCTCGACCGAGCGTCACGATTGCACGATGACAACTGTCATGGATCGACCTGCTCGATTCGGACGCGACCCAGCCGGTAGATTTCATCGCATGGCAGTCCAGCACCGGCGGCACTCCAGCGCCGCAGTCCGTAGGTCGGTTCATCGATTTCGTCGTTTCGCCGCTACGGGTGCTCTGACCCTGTTCGCCGCGGTCTTGCTCGCGCCGGGGGTTGCATCCGCCGAGGCTCCCTCGCGGCTGGCCACCCAGATCACCGACAACGTCCAGGCTCTCGACCCTGATTCGCTGGCCGAGGTGCAGACCTCCATCGACGACCTCTACGGCAGCAGCCAGCTCAGGCTGTGGGTCACCTACGTTGCGGATTTCGACAACATGTCGGCCGCGAGCTGGGCCGAGCAGACGTACACCAGAAGTGACCTCGGTCAGCGCGACGTTCTGCTCGCCGTGGCCACCGTCGATCGGTCGTACCGCCTCGCCGTCAGTAACGATCTGTCGCAGATCACCGCATCCGAGCAGGACGATATTCGCGTCAACGACGTCGAACCCGCACTGGGCGAGGAGGATTGGTCCGGAGCCGCCATAGCGGCTGCCGGCGCTCTCGGCGAGGCCTATGCGTCGAGTGGCGGCGGTGAGTCGTCGGCACCGCTGTTGATCGGTGTCGGTGTGTTGGCGGTTGCAGGCGGCGGAGCAGTCGTCTACTCCTCGCGGCGCAAGAAGGCCAGGGTGGCCGCCGAGGTGGACGCCGTGGCGAAGATCGACCCGAGCGACCCGGCCGCGCTGGCTCGGTTCCCGATCGACGTTCTCGACACCCGCGCCAAGGAAATTCTGATCGAGACCGACAACGCCGTGCGGGCGAGTGAGGAGGAATTGACCCTCGCCCGAGGCGAATTCGGCGATTCAGCAGCCGCACCGTTCATCACCGCGTTCGACAACGCGAAGAAAGCTCTGGCCTCCGCCTTCGAGATCCGTCAGCGCCTCGACGACGCCATTCCCGAAACCCCTGATCAGCGTCGGGCGATGCTCGTCGAGATCATCTCCTCGTGCGGCCAGGCAGACCGCGAGCTCGACTCTCGGGTCGAGGAATTCGATGGATTCCGCGACCTCGTCATGAATGCCGGCTCGCATCTCGACGAGCTCACCCAAGCCATCATCGGCTTGACGGTGCGCATCCCGCAGTCCGAAACCGTACTGGCTCAACTGCATTCGGAGTTCTCCGAAACCGCACTGAAGTCGATAGCCGACAATGTCACGATGGCCAAGGATCGAGTTGCGCTAGCCGAGGAGAACATCGAAGCCGGCCGCAAGGCCGCAGCACTTCCGCCAGGAAAACAGGGCCCGGCCGTCACCGCGATTCGGACTGCAGAACGAGCCCTCGATCAGGCGAAATCGCTGCTCGACGGAGTCGACCACGCCCGCGACGACATCGGACACGCAATAGCCACCCTGCCCGACGCCATCGCGGACGTCCGACGCGACATCGAGCAGGCTCGCGGGTTGACCGAGCACGGCGGTGCCGAACTGCAGGCCGCCGTGGCCGCGGCGCAGACCGCATTGAAGAATGCGGAGGCCGCGCAGTCGTCCGATCCGCTCGGCAGTTACACCGCCCTTGCCGCAGCAGATTCCGAACTCGAAAAGATCGTCGACGTGGCGTCGGCGGAGAAGGCGGCCGAGGACCAGCTGCGGGCGCGTCTCGATCGCGATATCGCAGCTGCTCAGGCGCAGATCACCGCTGCCGCGGACTACATCTCCACGCGACGCGGCGGTGTGGGTGCCGATGCTCGTACACGTTTGTCCGAAGCCGAACGGCACCTGAGTGCGGCACGCCAGCTCGAACCCGAGAACCCGGACGAGGCGCTCAAGCACGCACATGCCGCCAGCCAATTGGCCTCGCGCGCATCGCAGATCGCCCAGTCCGACGTGCAGAACTGGGAGAACCGCCATGGGCCACGCGGCGGCGGCTTCGGCGGGGGCAGTGGCGGCGGAAACATCGCGGGCGCAGTACTCGGCGGCATCCTGATCAACAGCGTGCTGAACGGCAGTGGGGGCGGCGGCTTCGGTGGGGGCTTCGGCGGCGGCGGCGGGGGCGGCGGCGGACTCGGTGGCGGTGGCGGCCGCTTCTGACCATCGACCCAGAACACTGGTCAGGGCCCGACCTCTACACGAGATCGGGCCCTGCCGGTTGTCGTAAGTTCTTACGCGCCGATCAGTCGGGACGCGATGTAGCCCTCGACCTGATCGAGAGCCACCCGCTCCTGCGCCATTGTGTCGCGTTCGCGGATGGTGACCGCGTGGTCGTCGAGGGTTTCGAAGTCGACGGTGATGCAGAACGGGGTACCGATCTCGTCCTGACGACGGTAGCGGCGACCGATGGCTCCGGCGTCGTCGAATTCGACGTTCCAGTACTGACGCAGTTGCTGCGCAAGATCTTTCGCCTTCGGCGTCAGATCGGCGTTACGCGAGAGCGGGAGCACCGCTACCTTCACCGGGGCGAGACGGCGATCGAGCTTGAGCACGACACGCTTGTCGACACCGCCTTTGGCGTTGGGAGCCTCGTCCTCGGTGTACGCGTCGACGAGGAACGCCATCAGCGAACGCGTCAGACCCGCGGCCGGTTCGATGACATACGGGGTGTAGCGGGTGTCGGTGGCCTGCTCGTAGTAGCTCAGGTCCTGGCCCGACGCCTTGGAGTGCACCGAGAGGTCGTAGTCGGTGCGGTTCGCGACGCCCTCGAGCTCACCCCAGGCACTGCCCTGGAAGCCGAACTTGTACTCGATGTCGACGGTGCGCTTGGAGTAGTGCGACAACTTCTCCTTGGCGTGCTCGTAGAGACGCAGGTTCTCCGGGTCGATACCGAGGTCGGTGTACCACTTCATGCGGTAGTCGATCCAGTACTGATGCCACTCGTCGTCCTCGCCGGGCTTGACGAAGAATTCCATCTCCATCTGCTCGAACTCGCGGGTGCGGAAGATGAAGTTTCCGGGAGTGATCTCGTTACGGAAGCTCTTGCCGATCTGGCCGATACCGAACGGCGGCTTCTTGCGCGAGGTGGTCAACACGTTGGCGAAGTTGACGAAGATGCCCTGCGCAGTCTCTGGACGCAGGTAGTGCAGGCCCTCTTCGTTGTCGACCGGGCCGAGGAAGGTCTTGAGCAGGCCCGAGAACGCACGCGGCTCGGTCCACGAACCGGGCTCACCGGTCTCGGGGTCGCGGATATCGGCCAGGCCGTTCTCCGGCGGATGGCCGTGCTTCTCTTCGTAGGCCTCGATGAGGTGATCGGCGCGATAACGCTTGTGCGTGTGCAGCGACTCCACCAGCGGGTCGGAGAACGTCTCGACGTGACCGGACGCTTCCCACACCTGACGGGGCAGGATCACCGACGAGTCGAGTCCGACGGTGTCGTCGCGGCTGGTGATCATGTTGCGCCACCACTGCTTCTTGATGTTCTCCTTGAGTTCGACGCCCAACGGGCCGTAATCCCAGGCCGACTTGGTACCGCCGTAGATCTCGCCGCACGGGTAGACGAGGCCTCTGCGCTTGGCGAGGTTGGCGACGGTTTCGACTTTGGACTTGGGTGCCACTGGCGGAGCTCTCCATCTTCGGTTACATCGTGATTCTCGGTCACATCGCTCGAGGGGTGACGCGGGCGGTTTTCGCCCTGATCAGACTATCTGGCTCGGCGGGCAAATCCGAACACCGGTCGAGTTCGGAATTGACATGCGCATTTGTGCATATCACAATGAATACGATTTGCAATAGCGATAACTGCACTAACCTGATGCCAAGACGAAAGATCGTGCAGGGAGAGTTCGCCGAGAACGAATCGGCAACCGAAGGAGCCGCAACCGTGTCCACCGAGCAGGCCGTTCATACAGATTCGCCGGATCGGCAAGACCCCGAGCATCCAATGCACGAGAACGACCCGTTCGCCGCCGCTCCCCCGGCCCACATTCCACCGAAGGAGACCCTGGCCGCGGCCGGCGACATTCTGCGCGCGCTTGCGGCCCCGGTGCGGATCGCGATCGTGCTGCAGTTGCGCGAATCCGAACGATGCGTCCACGAACTCGTGGTCGCTCTCGGCGTCACGCAGCCGTTGATCAGTCAACACCTCCGGGTGCTCAAGGCCGCGGGTGTGGTCCGCGGAGAACGCAACGGCCGCGAGGTCCTGTACAGACTGGTCGACGATCACCTCTCCCACATCGTCGTCGACGCTGTGGCCCACGCCGAGGAAGGCCGGAACCTGTGACCGAGAAGTCCACCGATACCGCATCGCCGAGACGACCCGTCGTAGTCGGAGTACGAGCCACGAAGCAACGCAGTGCGATCTCGGACTTGCTCGACACCATCGAGGAATTCAAGTCCGCGCAGGATCTGCACGACGAATTACGCAAGCGCGGTGAGGGAATCGGCCTGACAACCGTCTATCGCACGCTCCAGACGCTGGCCGACGCCGGCACGGTGGATGTGCTCCGCACCGACAACGGCGAGTCGGTCTACCGGCGTTGCTCCTCGGGCCATCATCACCACCTGGTGTGCCGAGCATGCGGATTCACCGTCGAGGTCGAGGGGCCCACCGTCGAGAAGTGGTCCCAGAGTGTCGCCGAGTCCAATGGTTTCACCGACGTGAGCCACACCATCGAAATATTCGGCACCTGCAGCCAGTGCAGCGCGGCCGGTCGCTGACTGGCTTTCAGCCCACCGCACTCGCCAGGCGAGGCACCACCGAATCGATGGCGAACGGAATGGACAGCACCGAGTTGTACGTGATCGCCCCACGCTGATCGGTGGACAGCGGAACGATGGCATCGTTGCGGGCGGCTGCCAGTGTTCCGAAGATCGGATTCTCGGCCACGACGTCGATGTCGTCGCCGGTGCCGAGATAGAGCACCACATCGGCGTCGAGCGTGGAGATGTTCTCCGCCGAGACCGGAACGAAGAAGTTGGTTCCGTCGTCCTCGACCAGAATCGGGTCCGGAATGCCGAAGCCCAACGACGTGACGAAGGTGCCGCGCGCATCGCCGGGCAGGTATGCGCCGAACTGACCGTCGTACGGAAGTACAACGGCGGCAGTCTTACCCGCGAACTCCGGATGCGCGGCTCGCACCTGTTCGAGCGCAGCCGTGGTCTGCGCATTCAGCTCCTCGCCACGTTCTGATTCGCCCATCGCGCGCGCAATGGTATCGGTGGCCACCTCACGATCGACGGCGTAGGCCGCCGATCCCGCCGGTCGAGCGATCGTCGGGGCGATGTCGCTGAGTTGTGCGTAGGTGACCTCGTCGAAGCCGGCGTTGAGCCCGGTGATCAAATCCGGTGCCAGCGAGGCGATCAGCTCGAAGTTCGGTTCAGATTCCGAGCCCAGCAGCGTCAATGGTGCGTCGCCCACCAACTCGTCGGTCCACGGACCGAGTCCGGTCTCGTAGAACGTGTACCCAGTGTTCCCGACCGGCACAGTGCCGAGGGCAATGACGGCGTCGGCGTCGGACACTCCGAGTGTGACTATGCGGGTGGGCTTCTCCGGAACGGTCGTGCTGCCGTAGATGTGGTCGATGACGACCGGGAACGCACCGGCGGAAGATGGTGCCGCCGAGTCCTCCGAGCTTTCTGCCGAACAGGCCATCAGTGACACACCGAGGACGATCACCGCCACCACTGCCGTCGCTGTTCAGGCCAACCGTGCTGTCATCGCATCCGCCTCTACTCGAAGTAAGTACAGGCAAACCTTATCTGACAAATCAAGGCAGCAGGCCCTCGCGTGCTTTCTCGACGCCGGCCAGCACCAGAATCAGCATCGTCAGCATGGCCTCGTCGTCCAACCCATTCGCCGGAAAGGTGTAGCGCAGCAACACATCTGCGAGCTTGTCGTGGGTATTGACGGAGATCGCGCCGAATTGCGAATCGGCATTGCGGTCCGAGACCTTCTTGTGCAGAGCAGCCTTGAGTGGCCTGTCCCACGCCAACACCGCGGTGAGCGAGAGCACCTCGAGTTCGGGTGACAGCTGTACCGCCCGCAAGGAGCACAAGGCACCGGCGTAGTCGAAACCGAGTGACCCCTCCTCGCCGACGGTGACCGTCGCAAACTGCGACAGCGCCAGCCGAGCACGCGTCTGCAACGTCAACTCATCGGGGCTGTCGATACCCTGTACTTCGTCACTCATATTTCACTCCGCCGAATCGTCGATCACGCGAAGCGAATTCGATACACGCCTCCCATAGGTCCCGGCGATCGAAATCCGGGAAGAGCTTCTTCTGGAACACGAACTCCGCATATGCGGATTGCCACAGAAGAAAATTCGATGTTCGCTGCTCCCCCGACGGCCGCAGGAACAAGTCCACGTCCGGCATATCCGCTTCGTCGAGGTACTTCGCGACGGTTGCCTCGGTGATCTTCTCGGGGTTCAGCTTGCCCGCGGCAACCTGCCGGGCAATTTCCCTTGTCGCATCGGCAATCTCGGCACGCCCACCGTAATTGACGCACATCGTCAACGTCATCACGGTGTTGTGCTTCGTCAGCTCCTCTGCCACTTCGAGTTCTTTGATGACGCTGCCCCACAACCTGGGTCGCCGACCGGCCCAGCGGACCCGGACGCCCATCTCGTTCATCTCGTCGCGTCGACGACGAATGACATCACGGTTGAAGCCCATCAGGAACTTGACCTCGTCGGGACTGCGCTTCCAGTTCTCCGTCGAGAAGGCGTACGCAGACAACCACTGCACACCGATCTCGATACAACCGCAGACGGTATCCATGAGCACAGCTTCGCCTTGCTCGTGCCCCGCAGTCCGCGGCAGACCGCGATCCTGCGCCCACCGGCCGTTGCCGTCCATCACCAAAGCGACGTGGCGAGGTATCAATTCCGGCTGCAGAATCGGCGGCCGAGCGCCCGACGGGTGCGGATCGGGAGGGCGCACTGCCGACTGTCCGTCAGGCCGGGGTTGCGGCTCTCGTCGTCGAATCACGGTCCCCATCCTGCCCGACGGTGTCGGCGAACACGGAGTCAGGTTGCGCCAGCGGCACCTGATGCGGGTGCGAGCGTTCGATGAGTGGAAGTGTGCGCAATTGTCGTTCCAGATGCCATTGCAGATGCGCCGCCACCAGTCCACTGGCCTGCTTGCGAACGGCATCGGACGTGGTGACGGTGTAGTCCCACTCCCCCCGCTCGAGTGCGACCATCAGATCGAGAACCCCGGTCGACGGCGTCGCCGATCCCGGCGGGCGGCAGTGCACACACACCGCTCCACCGGCGGCGACATGAAATGCGCGATGTGGCCCGACTGCGGCGCAGCGCGCGCAATCGGTCAGTGCGGGTGCCCATCCGGCGAAGCCCATGGCGCGCAACAGATAAGCGTCGAGCACGAGCTCGGGAGGGCGGACGTGCTGGGCAAGTGCTCGAAGCGCTCCGACGGTCAGCTGATGCAGTCGCTGCGCCGGTGCATGCTCCTCGCCCGCCAGCCGCTCGGCGGTCTCGAGAACGGCACAACCGGTGGTGTAGCGGCCGTAATCGGCGACGATGTCTCCGCCGAACGCGTCGATGGTGTGCACTTGGGTGACGATGTCGAGGTTGCGTCCCGGATAGAGCAATACGTCGATGTGCGCGAACGGTTCCAGCCGCGCGCCGAACTTGGACTTGGTGCGACGCACCCCTTTTGCGACGGCCCGTACGATACCGTTCTCCCTGGTCAACAACGTGACGATGCGGTCGGCCTCACCCAGCTTGTGCTGGCGCAGGACGACTGCGTTGTCACGGTATGGCCTCACGGCTTCCAGTCTCCCACGGGTGCCGGGTCGGTGGCCGCTTCCCGCGCTGGAGAGAAGTCGATACTGTGCCAGGGTGGATTTCCATCGGTCGACTCTCGTTGCCCAAGCCGCCGCACTCGCGTCGGGTCGTATCACCTCGGTACAGGCGGTAACCGAATCACTCGACCGGATCGAGAAGAGCCAGCCCACTCTCAATGCCTTCCGAATCGTGCGCCGCGACGCCGCACTCGCCGAGGCCGCCGAGGCGGATCGCCTGCGCGCTGCCGGTGAAACCGCGACCCTGCTCGGCGTTCCGATCGCCGTCAAGGACGATGTGGATATCACCGGGGAGCCCACTGCCTTCGGCTGCGCCGGGCACTTTCCGCCTGCCACCGCAGACTCGGAGGTGGTGCGCAGACTGCGCGCGGCGGGAGCAGTGATCGTGGGCAAGACCAACAGCCCCGAGCTGGGCCAATGGCCGTTCACCGGCGGCACCTTCGGACACACCCGCAATCCGTGGGACCGCGAGCGCACCCCCGGTGGCTCCTCGGGTGGCAGTTCTGCAGCAGTGGCTGCCGAATTGGTCTCGGCTGCACTGGGTTCCGATGGAGCGGGCTCGGTCCGGATCCCGGCGTCGTGGACCAATCTCGTGGGCATCAAGCCGCAACGGGGACGGATATCGACGTGGCCGGACGCCGAGGCCTTCAACGGCATCACCGTCATCGGCCCGCTCGCGCGCACGGTCGCCGACGCCGCGCTTCTGCTCGACGTGGTCTCCGGTGGCCACGACGGTGATCTGCACCGTCCGGCTCCGTTGACCGTCTCGGACGCGGTCGGACGCAACCCCGGCTCGCTGCGAATAGCGCTGAGCCTGCGCAAGCCGTTCATCCCGACGCCTGCCCCGCTGGACCCGGAGATCGCGGCTGCGGCGTACGAGATGGCCGCTGTGCTGCGTTTGCTCGGACACCAGGTGGTCGTCGACGATCCCGCATACGGAATGTTGCTGGGGCTCAACTTCTTACCGCGCTCGCTGGCAGGCGTCGCCACGTGGCTCGATTGCCTTCCCGATCCGGCCCTCGCCGACCCGCGCACCCGAGCCAACGCCAAGAGCGGTCGGGCCCTTGCCGGAGCCCCGTTGCGCGCAGCCCGCGCTGCCGAGCCGCGCATCGGACGCCGCATCGGCCGGTTCTTCGACGACTACGACATCGTGCTCGCCCCGACGACGGCGACTCCCCCGCCGCGGGTCGATGCCATCGACGGCATCTCCAACGCCGACACCGATCGGGTCATCACCGAGCACTGCCCCTACACGTGGCCGTGGAACGTCCTGGGCTGGCCGAGCGTGAGCGTCCCCGCGGGTCTGACGAAGAGCGGGCTCCCCATCGGACTGCAGTTAATGGGGCACGAATCAACGGAGCCACTGTTGGTGTCGGTGGCCGCTCAACTCGAGAACGTGCTGCAGTGGCACCGCAGGCGCCCGGAGCCATGGTGGACCCAGGTGAGCGAAACTTCGTAGCCCACTACGAATTTCCGTGCACATGCGGCGAAGCCGCTCCCGGGTCAGAACCCGAGCTTGCCCATCTGCTTGGGGTCGGTTTGCCAGTCCTTGGCGATTTTCACGTGCAGGTCCAGGTAGATCCTGGTACCGAGCAACTTCTCGATCTGCAATCGCGACGCCGTACCGACCTCTTTGAGTCGCGAACCGCCCTTACCGATGATGATCGCCTTCTGACTCGACCGCTCGACGTAGAGAATCGCGTGCACGTCGAGCATGTTGTCGTGACCTTCGCGGGGCACGACTTCCTCGATGACGACGGCCAGAGAGTGGGGTAACTCGTCTCGGACGCCTTCGAGAGCGGCTTCACGGATGAGCTCGGCCATCAGGATTTCCTCGGGCTCGTCCGTCAGCTCACCGTCAGGGTAGAACGCCGGTCCCGGTGGCAGTTCCGACGCCAACAGATCGACCAGCTTCTCCACCTGCTCACCGGATTCGGCCGACACCGGTATTACGTGACTCGAATCGCCGAGGAGCTTCGACAGCGCCATCAACTGCTGCACGACCCGTTCCTTCTTGACCTTGTCGATCTTGGTCACGATGCCGATCAGCGTGGTCTTGGGGGCGATGTGGCGCACCTGCTCGAGAATCCAGCGGTCACCCGGTCCGATCTTCTCGTCGGCCGGGATGCACAGGCCGATGACGTCGACCTCGGAGTACGTGTCCTGCACCAGATCGTTGAGTCGCTGCCCCAGAAGCGTTCTGGGTCGGTGTAATCCGGGGGTGTCGACGAGGATCAGTTGCGCGTGCTCGCGGTGCACGATGCCGCGAATGGTGTGCCGCGTCGTCTGCGGACGAGAGGACGTGATGGCGATCTTCGACCCCACCAACGCATTGGTCAGAGTGGACTTGCCGGTGTTGGGTCGGCCTACGAAACAGACGAATCCGGATCGGAACTCACCGTTGTTCTGCTCGGACAAAAGAGCACCTCCAGATTTCAGTGTTGGTGAGTGACGTCCGACGAGTCGTCGTCCTCGGTGGATTCTTCGTCGGGTTCGATCTTTTCGACCAGCACGGTGGTGATGCGGACGCGCCCCTTCGGGTCGGCCCCACCTTCACCGCGCAGCAGCAGTCCGTGAGTCATTACCTGAGCACCGGGCAGCGGCACACGGCCGAGCTCGTACCCGAGCAGTCCGCCGACCGTGTCGACTTCTTCGGATTCGATCTCGATGCCGAAGATCTCACCGAGGTCTTCGAGCGGCACTCGGGAGGACACTCGATACCGACCGTCGTCGAGCTCCTCGATGGGCGCTACTTCGTCCGAGTCGTACTCGTCGGCGATCTCGCCGACGATTTCCTCGATGACGTCCTCGATGGTCACCAGGCCAGCGATGCCCCCGTATTCGTCGACGAGCAGTGCCATGTGGTTGCGGTCTCGCTGCATCTCGGCGAGCAGACTGTCGAGTGCCTTCGAGTCGGGAACGAACACCGCCGGACGCATCAGCTCGGACACCTGCACTCCGCGGCCGCCGTCGGTGGAGTAGTACGTCTGCTGCACAAGGTCTTTGAGGTACACGACGCCGACGACGTCGTCCACGTTCTCGCCGATCACCGGGATGCGGGAGTGACCGCTGCGCACGGCCAGCGAGGTGGCCTGACCGGCCGACTTGTCGGACTCGATCCACACCATCTCGGGGCGCGGGACCATGACCTCACGGGCGGAGGTGTCACCCAGCTCGAACACCGATTGAATCATCCGACGTTCGTCGTCGGCCACGACGCCGCGCTCGCGGGCCATGTCCACCAACTCCCGAAGTTCGATCTCGGAAGCGAAGGGGCCGTTGCGAAATCCCTTACCGGGGGTGATCGCGTTACCGATGAGAATGAGCAATCTGCTGATCGGTCCGAGAAGCCACCCGAGTGCGCGCAGGGGAAATGCAGCCGCCAACGCGATCGAGTACGCGTGCTGTCGACCCAAAGTCCTCGGACCGACACCGATCACGACGTAACTGACAAGCACCATGGTCACCGCGCTGATCACCAACGCAGTGGTGGAGTCGATCAGCTGAGTCAGGCCGCCCGCGAGCAGGACGGTACCGCCGATTTCGCACAGAATGCGCAGCAACACCATCAAGTTGACGTAGCGCGGGCGGTCGGCAACCACGACCACGAGACCGGAGGCACCCGGTCGCTCGTCCTTGACCATGTCGTCGATGCGCGCTCGCGACACCGTATTCAAGGCGGAATCGACAGCAGCGAACAGACCACCGAGAGGCACCAGAAGAACAGCGAAAACTATGAGTGCAACGGCACTGCTCACGCGGTGCTACCCCACACCTCGACCGACGAGGTGGCGTCGGTCATCGGTCGACACCGTCGACGAAACCGGCCTTGCCGAGGAGCCTGGCATCGCGAGCGGCCTGTTCCGCAGCCTGCTCCGCCCGCCTGGCGTCCTCGTACCACTCGGCCAGCAGACGGTTCTGCAGCTCGAACATTTCCTTTTCTTCGTCCGGCTCGGCGTGGTCGTAACCGAGCAGATGCAGCACACCGTGCACCGTCAGCAATGCGAGCTCGTGCTCGAGCGAATGGCCCGCAGCGGCAGCCTGATCCGCAGCGAACGACGGGCAAAGCACGATATCGCCCAGCATCGCCGGTCCTGGATCGGGGGCATCGGGACGGCCGCCGGGCTCGAGCTCGTCCATCGGAAACGACATCACGTCGGTGGGACCGGGCAGATCCATCCACCGCATGTGCAGATCCGCCATCGTGGCCGAATCCACCAGCACCATCGACAGTTCAGCGGCGGGATGCACGTCCATGCCGGCGATCGCGAACCGTGCGACCGAGACCAGCTCGGGTTCGGAGATGTCCATCCCCGACTCGTTGGACACTTCGATACTCATCTGGCCACTACCCACGCTCTCGTTGCCTGCGTCTGAATCATCTTCTTGCCGAACGCGGTCCGCCGGTACGGCGTTGCTCGCGGTTGGGGATCACACTCTGTTCGGCCGACTCGAACCGCTCGTACGCGTCGACGATCTCCGAGACCAATCGGTGCCGCACCACATCGCTGCTGGTGAGCTGCGCGAAGTGGATGTCGTCGAGGTCGGTGAGAATCTCGGATGCGGCACGCAATCCTGATTTTGCGCCACCCGGAAGATCGACCTGGGTGACGTCGCCGGTGACGACGATCTTCGAGCCGAACCCCAGACGCGTCAGGAACATCTTCATCTGCTCGGCCGTGGTGTTCTGTGCCTCGTCGAGAATGATGAATGCGTCGTTGAGCGTGCGGCCGCGCATGTATGCCAGCGGAGCGACCTCGATGACCCCTGCCTGCATCAGCTTGGGGATCGCTTCGTCGTCCATCATGTCGTGCAACGCGTCGTGCAGCGGGCGCAGGTACGGGTCGATCTTCTCGTGCAGTGTTCCGGGTAGAAAGCCGAGGCGCTCCCCCGCTTCCACTGCCGGACGCGTCAGGATGATGCGGCTGACCTGCTTGGTCTGCAGCGCCTGCACGGCCTTCGCCATCGCGAGGTACGTCTTGCCGGTACCAGCCGGCCCGATGCCGAACACGATGGTGTTGGCATCGATCGCGTCCACGTACCGCTTCTGGTTCAGTGTCTTGGGACGGATCGTCTTGCCGCGGCGAGAAAGGATGTCCAAGCTCAGCACCTCGGCCGGCGAATCCGATACGCCTTCGGTGAGCATGGCGATCGATCGACGGACGGCGTCGGGAGTCAGCGGCTGGGCGCGCTTGGCGAGCGCGGCCAACTCGGAGATCACCCGTTCCGCCAACGCCACGTCGGCCACTTTTCCGGTGAGCGTCACGGCGTTTCCTCGTACGTGGATATCTGCCGTCAGCATCTGCTCGAGCGCCCGCAGGTTCTCGTCGGACTGTCCCAGCAATGGCATCACTGCTTCGGGGGCGAGCTCCAAGGTGGACCGAACATCACGCTCGGCGGGAAATTCGCTGTGTTCACTCACGTGGTGGCTATGGCCTGCTCTCTTGTTTCGACTCTGGTGACATGTATCGGTGTTCGAATGAAGTTTAACGCCGCGGCATCGATGCGCATTCCTATTACTCGCCGCTCCCGCCCAGCACGGCGTCGAGCGAGAGTGCCCAACACCGCGAATCCGGATTGAGGAATGCGAAGTGGTCCTCGCCCGGGACGATCGTCAGCTTCGCGTCGTCTCCGGACGCTTTCGCAGCTTCGACGTACTGCTTGCTCTGCGCCGCCGGGACCTGAACGTCCTCGGTCCCGTGCAGGCAGATCGTCGGTATACCGATGGGTGCACGGGCAGCAGGCGAGGCCGATCGGTACAGCTCCGGATCATCCTCGTATCGAGCCTGCAGCAACGCCTCGACCGCCGGATTGGTCCGGCCCGACGCACCGCGCGGCTCGAGATCGAGGACACCGGCCTGCGAGACGATCCGCGACGGGCGGACCTTCGAGCCGGTTTCACCGCCGAGCCACACTGCCAGGTGCCCGCCGGCGGAGTGTCCGATGACGCGAACATTGTCGATGCCCACCGGTGCGTGGTGTTGCACCTCACCGGCAACGACATCGAGAGCCGCGAGGACGTCGGACTGCATCTCCGGCCAATGCCCGCCCGCGCCGACACGTCGATACTCGATGTTCCACGCCACCGCACCCGCTCCCGCAACAGCGCGCGCGAATTGGGTGCCCAGGTTCGATCCGTACTCCCCGCTCCAGAATCCGCCGTGAATCACCACGACGACCGGCGTCGATGAATCGACCGGCTCGGGCGGCAGATAGAGATGGCCGAATTGCTCCGGGTGATCGCCGTACGCGATTTTGATCCGCGCGCTCATGCGTTCTGGAAGTCGGGCGGTAGTTGGGTCCACCGCGAGGTCAGGACGCCCAGCGCGCCGAGAGCCACAGCTCCTGCCGTCGAGGTCCGCAGCACCGTGGGGCCCAGCACCACCGGGGTTGCCCCCGCCTCGGTCAGAGCGGCGACCTCCCTGTCGTCGAGCCCGCCCTCGGGTCCGACGACGATCGCCACCTCGGGTACCGAGTCGAACGGCAGGTCGCGGAACGCCGAGATGGCGGCCTCGTGCAGCACTGCGACGATTCCGCCGCGGCCGGTGATCTCGCCCACCAGGGCGTAGACCGCACGCGAATCGTGCAGCTCTGTGACGTCGGGGATGTATGCCCGACGCGACTGCTTGGCTGCTTCCGCCGCGGTGCTGCGCCACTTCGCGACGCCCTTGGAGGCCTTCGCGCCCTCCCACCGTGCGACGCACCGCGCGGACTGCCAGGGCACGACAGCATCGACGCCGGCCTCGGTGGCCAGCTCGACCGCCAGCTCCGACCGGTCCGCCTTGGGCAATGCCTGCACCAGCGTCACCACCGGAGTAGGACGCGCCATCTCGCTGCGCGAGTTCACGGTCAGTTCGAGTCGATTCTTCTCCGCAGCCGCCACGACCGTATCGGCCAAGCCGCCCGCTCCGTCACCGAGCAACACCCGCTCTCCGACGCGAATGCGTCGCACCGTCGCAGCGTGATGCCCTTCCTTGCCGTCGAGCACGGCGATCTCGCCGACCTTCGGAAGCGGCGAGAGATAGAAGACCGTGGGGGCCATGGATCAACGACCGCTGAACGCTTCCCGCAACCGCGAGAACAGTCCGCCGCTGTGTGCCGAACCGGTCGTCACGACCTCTGCCGAGTCGCGATCTCGCATCGACTTGAGCTGCTCGAGCAGATGGGTCTGCTTACTGTCGAGCTTCGTCGGCACGATGACCTCGAGGTGCGCGTGCAGGTCACCGCGAATACCGGAACGGAGCTTGGGCATACCGTGCCCGCGCAGCACGGTCGTCGAATTCGGTTGCGTGCCTTGTTCTATCGAAATTTCGGTAGGCCCATCGATGATCGCGTCGATGTTCACCGAGGTGCCGAGTGCGGCGTCGACCATCGGAACGCGGACGGTGCAGTGCAGATCGTCACCGTCGCGGACGAACACCTCGTGCTGCTGCTCGACGATTTCCACGTACAGATCTCCGGCGGGGCCACCGCCCGGACCGACCTCACCCTGGGAGGCAAGTCGGATCCGCATGCCGTTGCTCACCCCGACGGGAACCTTGACCGAGATGTCGCGACGCGAGCGCACGCGTCCGTCGCCGCCACACTTGCGGCAGGGATCGGGAATGGTCTCGCCTGCGCCGCGGCAGGTGGGGCACGGCCGGCTGGTCATGACCTGGCCGAGGAACGAGCGTTGCACCGACTGCACTTCACCGGCACCGCCGCAGGTGTCGCACCGGACAGGCTTGGAGTCACCGTTGGTGCCCGAGCCGGTGCACAGATCGCACAGGATCGCGGTGTCGACGGTGATGTGCTTGGTCACGCCGGTTGCGCACTCGTCGAGGGTGAGTTTGGTCCGCAGCAGCGAATCCGCTCCCGGTTGCACACGACCCTTGGGCCCGCGCTGGGCTCCACCGGCACCGCCGCCGAAGAATGCCTCGAACACATCTCCTAGGCCACCGCCGAATCCGGCTCCACCGAACCCACCGCCGCCGCCTCCGCCGCCCTGCTGGAGCGGGTCGCCGCCGAGGTCGACGATGCGGCGCTTTTCCGGATCGGAGAGCACCTCGTACGCGGTGGAGATGTCCTTGAACCGGGCCTGCGCGGCCTCGTCCGGGTTGACGTCCGGGTGCAGTTCTCGCGCCAGTTTTCGGTAGGCGCGCTTGATCTCCTGGTCCGTCGCCTGCTGGCCGACGCCCAAAGTCCCGTAATAATCCCGTGCCACGTCGTCTCTTTCGTCCTAGAAAATGAATCTCGTTCGTTGATGCTTTGTGCCGGCGGCCAGTGCCCCCGCTGCCGGTCTTCGATCGGTTCTCGCTCGTCTCAGCGCTCGGCCAGGACCTCGCCGATGTACCTGGCAACCGCGGCGACCGACGCGATTGTTCCTGGGTAGTCCATCCGGGTCGGCCCCAGAACACCCATTCCTCCGAGGACCATGCCAGCCGACCCGTAGCCGGTGGAAATCACCGACGTCCCACGCATCTCCTCGACCTGCGTTTCCTCACCGATCCGCACGGTCACGGTGCGGGTGTCCTGCGTCACTGCGAGCAATTTGAGCACCACCACTTGTTCTTCCAGCGCCTCGAGTACCGCTCGGAGCGACCCGGGAAACCCCGCGTCGCCGGCGAAGTCCGCGGCGTTGCGTGTCAGGTTCGCCGTTCCGCCGAGTACCAGGCGTTCCTCGGGGTGCTCGACCAGCGATTCGACCAGCACCGTGGCCGACCGGATCATGGCGTCCCGTAGCCCGGCCGGAGCGTTCTCGGCGAGTTCGGCCACCGCGACAGACGCGGCTGCCAGTCGCTTTCCTTCCAGCGCGCTGCCGAGCAGGCGACGCAGCTGCGACAGATTCTCGTCGTCGAGGACGTCGCCGAGCTCGACGATGCGCTGATCGACTCGCCCCGAATCGGTGATGAGTACCAGCAGCAACCGAGCCGGGGTGAGCGCCACCACCTCGAGATGCCGAACCGATGACGCCGACAGTGTGGGGTACTGCACCACGGCAACCTGACGGGTCAACTGAGCCAGCAGTCGGACGCCGCGCCGCAGTACATCGTCCAGGTCGACGCCGTTCTCGAGAAACTCCAGGATGGCGCGACGTTCGGCCGCAGACAGAGGCTTGACCTCGGCGATGCGATCGACGAACCGCCGATAACCCTGGTCGGTCGGTACCCGACCGGAGCTGGTGTGCGGTTGAGCGATGTACCCCTCGGCCTCGAGAACAGCCATGTCGTTGCGAACGGTGGCACTCGAGACGCCCAGGTTGTGACGCTCGACCAACGCCCGTGAACCGACGGGTTCCTGGGTGGACACGTAGTCCGCCACGATCGCTCGTAGAACCTCGAACCGCCTGTCGTCGGTGCTCGACATCGGTGCCCACCTCCGTTCTCGTTTCCAATCGTCGCTCGAGTCTAGTAGCCGAGGTACGCATGCTCGTGCAAGGCCTTACTGTGGTCCGAGTGGAAACGTTCTTTCGATTCGGTCCGACGGCTCGGGGCTCGCGATGATCTTCAAGGGTGTTCGTGACGGAAAGCCGTACCCCGAGCACGGCCTGTCCATCAGAGACTGGTCCAGAATCCCGCCACGTCAGCTCCGTTTGGACGAGATCGTCACCACCACGAAGGTGCTCGAACTCGACCGATTGCTGTCCGAGGACTCCACCTTCTACGGCGATCTCTTCCCCCACGCCGTGCAGTTTCGCGGCGTCATCTACCTCGAAGACGGTCTGCACCGCGCAGTGCGAGCAGCACTGCGGAACCGAACGGTGTTGCACGCCAGAGTGTTCGACTACGACGCGCTCGGTGCTTAGGACAGGTCTTCAGGCTGCAGCGATGCTGCGCACCACCGCGTCGGCGAGCAATCGGCCTCGATCGGTCAGGATCAGTCGATCGCCGCGACGCAGCATCAACCCGTCTGCGACCGCCTGTTCGGCCGCGGCGCGCTCGGCCGGCCCGAGCACACTCATCGGCACTCCTGTGCGGAGTCGGACGGTCAACATCAGCTCCTCCAGGTGTCGATCCTCGGTGCTGAGTAATTCGCTGCCGTGCACCGGCAGCACTCCCGTGGCCAAACGATCGGCGTATGCCGCCGGGTGTTTGACGTTCCAGAACCGGGTGCCGCCGATGTGGCTGTGTGCGCCCGGCCCCGCGCCCCACCAGTCGCCGCCGTCCCAATAACCGATGTTGTGGCGGCACTGCGCGTCGGCATCGGTAGCCCAGTTCGACACCTCGTACCAGGAAAGGCCGGCTGAGTTCAACGCCGAATCGATGCGTTCGTATCGGCTCGCCAGCACGTCGTCGTCGGGGGCGGGCAGCTCACCGCGGCGCACTTTGCGGGCCATGGCCGTGCCGTCCTCGACGATCAACGCGTACGCCGAGACATGGTCGACGCCTGCCTCGAGCACGGCGGCAAGCGACTGATCGAGGTCGCTGTCTCGCTCGCCCGGAGTGCCGTAGATGAGGTCGAGGTTGACGTGCTCGAACCCGGCCTCGCGAGCCTCCTCAGCCGCAGCGACCGCTCGACCTGGTGTGTGGGTGCGATCGAGAACTGCGAGCACATGCGGTGCGGCGGACTGCATTCCGAGCGAGACCCGGGTGAAGCCTGCGGCGCGGAGTCTGTCGAAGAACTCCGGAGACGTCGACTCCGGGTTCGATTCGGTGGTCACCTCGCCGCCGTCGGTGACGCCGAAACTCGACCGGACCGCCCCGAGTACGTCGGCCAACCCGTCACCCCCGAGTAGAGACGGTGTGCCGCCGCCGACGAAGACGGTGTCGGCCGTCGGAACGCGACCCGTACCCGCTTCGATCAGACCCGCGGCGATGTCGAGTTCACGGCGCAGGCCCTCCAACCAGGACTGCGGGGACGCCGACGTACCGAGCTCCCCAGCCGTGTAGGTATTGAAGTCGCAGTAGCCGCAGCGCGTGGCGCAGAACGGAACGTGCACGTAGATCCCGAACGCCCGGTCCCCCACGCCGTCGAACGCCTCGATCGGCAATTCGAAGGTGGACTGGACGGGTACGACGGTATTCACGGTCTCCAGTCTCCCAGAGAGTGCAGGCCCTTCTCCCCACCCGCCGCCGAGTGCAAAAGCACCAGCCCTGCCAGCCTATTTACCCCGAAATCGGGGTAAATAGCCGCCGCGGTCTTCCGTCGCCCCGATGACGTGGCACAATGGCACCCGTGACCGACTCAGGAATTCGACTCGTGGCGCGCCGCCATGTCGATCTCGGCCGTGTCTGCAGCGCGTCGTGTCGACACACGACCGGCTGCTGACCCAGCCTCCTTCGAGCACGTCCATTCGATCCACCGGCTTCCCACTCGTGTCGCGAGCATCTCGCGCGACGACCCGAAGACTGTCAGCACGGAAGCCGGCCAGCACAGAAGATGCAGGAGCAATGCATGTCGTCGACCAGCGACGCGACCACCGACGCTGTCTCCGTCACACCACGGGAGCGCACGCCCCGGCCGACCAAGCGTCGTGCCGAGGGACAGTGGGCACTGGGTTACCGGGAGCCACTGAACGCCAACGAGCAGTCCAAGAAGGACGACAATCCGCTCAACGTGCGTGCCCGCATCGAGAACATCTATTCCAAGCAGGGTTTCGACAGCATCGACAAGGGCGACCTTCGCGGCCGCTTCCGCTGGTGGGGCCTCTACACCCAGCGCGAGCAGGGATACGACGGCACCTTCACCGGTGACGACAACATCGATCTGCTCGAGGCGAAGTACTTCATGATGCGCATCCGGTGCGATGCCGGCGCGTTGAATCTCGAGCAGCTGCGCACTCTGGCGCAGATCTCGCAGGAGTTCGGTCGCGACACCGCCGACCTGTCGGACCGCGAGAACGTGCAGTTCCACTGGGTCGAGGTCGAGAACGTTCCCGAGATCTGGCGTCGGATCGAAGCGGTCGGACTGAAGACCACCGAGGCGTGCGGCGACTGCCCGCGTGTCGTGCTCGGCTCTCCGCTGGCCGGGGAGGCTGTGGACGAGATCATCGATCCCACCTCGGCCATCGACGAGATCGTCGAGCGCTACATCGGTAAGCCCGAGTACTCGAACCTGCCGCGCAAATTCAAGACGGCGATCTCGGGCCTGCAGGACGTGGTGCACGAAATCAACGACTGCGCATTCGTCGGCGTCGTACATCCCGAGCACGGGCCCGGACTCGACCTGTGGGTCGGCGGCGGACTGTCCACCAATCCCATGCTCGCGCAGCGCGTCGGCGTATGGGTTCCCCTCGAGGACGTCCCGGATGTCTGGGAAGGCGTCGTCTCGATCTTCCGCGACTACGGCTACCGCCGACTTCGCACCAAGGCGCGCCTGAAGTTCCTCATCAAGGACTGGGGCATCGAGAAGTTCCGCCAGGTCCTCGAGGACGAGTACCTGCACCGCAAGCTCATCGACGGCCCAGCTCCCGAGAAGCCCGCTCGGCCCCGTGATCATGTCGGAATCCAGAAGCTCAAGAACGGGCTCAACGCCGTCGGTGTTGCACCCATCGCGGGCCGCGTGTCCGGCACCATCCTCGCCGCCGTCGCCGACGCGGCCGAGAAGGCTGGGTCGGATCGCGTCCGGTTCACGCCGTATCAGAAGCTGATCGTCCTCGACGTTCCCGACGAGACGCTCGAGCAGCTGATCTCCGACCTCGATGCGCTGGGCTTACCTGCCCGGCCCTCGCACTGGCGCAAGAACCTGATGGCGTGCAGCGGCATCGAGTTCTGCAAGCTCTCGTTCGCCGAAACCCGTAAGCGTTCACAGGTTCTCGTACCGGAGCTCGAAGAGCGCCTGTCCGACATCAACAGCAAGCTCGACGTGCCGATCACGATCAACATCAACGGCTGCCCCAACTCGTGCGCACGGTCGCAGATCGCCGACATCGGTTTCAAGGGCCTTCTGGTCGACGACGGAGCCGGGAATCAGATCGAGGGTTTCCAGGTTCATCTCGGAGGCAGCCTCGGACTCGACAGTGCATTCGGCCGAAAGTTACGCCAGCACAAGGTGAACAGCTCCGAGCTGGGAGATTACATCGACAGAGTGGTGCGCAATTTCGACAAGCACCGCGAGGACGGCGAACGGTTCGCTCAATGGGCCGTGCGAGCAGACGAGGCGGATTTGCGATGAGTACCAGGATGAATTTGACGGTAGAGGAATTGAAGGACATCGCCGACCGCGGTGCCCGCGAACTCGACGGTGCCAGCCCGCTGGAGCTGCTCCAGTGGACCGAGGACAACTTCGGTAGCGACTTCATCGTTGCCTCCAACATGCAGGACGGGGTTCTCGTTCACCTCGCTGCACAGGTTCATCCGGGTGTGGACGTGCTGTTCCTCGACACCGGCTACCACTTCGCCGAGACCATCGGAACGCGCGACGCTGTCGAGGCCGTCTACGGTGTTCACGTCGTCAATGCCCGCGCCGAGAAGACTGTCGCAGAACAGGATTCGATCGAGGGCAAGGACCTGTTCGCCCGCGAGCCCAATCGCTGCTGCGCGATGCGCAAGGTCGCGCCCTTGAAGAAGGAGCTGGCGAACTACAGCGCGTGGGTCACCGGCATCCGTCGGGTCGAGGCCCCCACCCGGGCCAACGCCCCGCTCATCTCCTTCGACGACGCCTTCGGCCTGGTGAAGATCAACCCGATCGCACCGTGGTCGGACGAGCAGATGCAGGCCTACATCGACGAACATTCGATTCTGGTCAATCCCCTCGTCGACGAGGGATATCCGTCCATCGGGTGCGCGCCGTGCACCGTCAAACCAGCCCCCGGCGCCGACCCACGTAGCGGTCGATGGGCCGGCAAGGCCAAGACCGAATGTGGGTTGCACGCCTCATGACACTCGATCTCACCTCGGCCACCGTCGGTCGAACCCATCTCGATGCAGATCGGTTCGACACCCTCGACGCACTCGAATCCGAAGCCATCCACATCTTCCGTGAGGTGGCGGGCGAGTTCGAGCGCCCCGTCATCCTGTTCTCCGGCGGCAAGGACTCGACCGTCTTGCTGCACCTGGCGATCAAGGCGTTCTGGCCCGCTCCCCTACCGTTCGCGCTGCTCCACGTCGACACAGGCCACAACCTGCAGGAGGTGCTGGACTTTCGCGATCACGTGGTCGCCAAGTACAACCTGCGCCTGCATGTGGCCAGCGTCGAGGAGTACCTCGCCGACGGGCGTCTCACCGAGCGTCCCGACGGCATCCGCAACCCGCTGCAGACCGTGCCTCTTCTCGACGCGATCTCCGAGAACAGATTCGACGCAGTCTTCGGCGGAGCGCGACGGGACGAGGAACGAGCCCGCGCCAAGGAGCGAATCTTTTCGCTGCGCAACGCCTTCGGGCAATGGGAGCCCAAGAAGCAGCGCCCCGAACTGTGGAACCTGTACAACGGCAGGCATTCCCCCGGCGAGCAGGTGCGCGTGTTCCCGCTCAGCAACTTCACCGAACTCGACATCTGGCGCTACATCGCCCGCGACGACGTGGAACTGGCGAACATCTACTACGCGCACCAGCGCCCCGTCTACCAGCGCGACGGCATGTGGATGACCCCCGGTGTATGGGGCGGACCGGCCGAGAACGAGGAGCTGCAGACCCTCTCGGTGCGCTACCGCACCGTCGGCGACGGATCCACCACCGGTGCCGTGCTGTCCGAAGCCGCCGACAACCAAGCGATCCTCGCCGAGGTCGCCGCATCTCGACTGACCGAACGCGGAGCCACGCGCGGCGACGACCGTGTCTCCGAGGCTGCCATGGAAGATCGCAAACGAGAGGGATACTTCTGATGAGCAGCACAGGAACTCAGCTCCTTCGCCTCGCCACCGCGGGTAGCGTCGACGACGGCAAGTCCACCCTCGTCGGGCGGCTGTTGTACGACACCAAGTCCGTTCTGGCAGACCAGATCGACGCCGTCACTCGCGCGTCGGTCGACAAGGGACTGGCCACGCCGGATCTGTCTCTCCTGGTCGACGGTCTGCGCGCCGAGCGTGAACAGGGCATCACGATCGACGTTGCCTACCGCTACTTCGCGACGCCGCACCGCTCCTTCGTACTGGCCGATACTCCTGGCCATGTGCAGTACACCCGCAACACCGTCTCGGGCGCGTCGACGGCGCAGTTGGTCATCCTGCTCGTCGATGCCCGCAAAGGCGTGATCACCCAGACCCGCAGGCATGCAGCGGTTCTGGCCCTCCTGGGCGTTCCGCGCCTGGTACTTGCGGTCAACAAGATCGATCTGGTCGAGGACCCCGCAACGGTGTTCGCCGAGATCTCGGCCGAGTTCAACTCGCTGACCTCCTCCCTCGGCTGGTCCAGCGACGACGTCATCGAGATCCCGGTGTCCGCACTGCACGGCGACAACGTCGCGGTGAAGTCCGACAAGACTCCGTACTACGACGGTCCCACCCTCATCGAGCACCTCGAGTCGGTCCCGGTCGACGCCGAACCGCACCGGGTCGGTCTGCGATTCCCCGTGCAGTACGTGATCCGACCCCGCACAGCCGAATTCCCCGACTATCGTGGGTACGCCGGTCAGGTCGCTGCAGGCACCGTGGGCGTCGGAGACGAGGTCGTCATTCTGCCCTCCGGTACCAGAACCACGGTCGAGCGCATCGATACTGCGGACGGCGAATTGCGCACGGCTCACGCTGGACGCAGTGTCACACTCGTCCTCGTCGACGACGTCGACGTCTCGCGTGGCGACACCATCGCCTCCCCGCAGGACGCACCGGAGCCGATCGGCGATTTCGAGGCCACCGTGTGCTGGCTGGCGGAGAAGCCGCTTCGCCCTGGCGCTCGCCTGCTGCTCAAGCACGGAACCCGCACTACCCAGGCCATCGTCGGGACTCTGATCGAGCGGTTCGACGAACAGCAGCTCACCGCCCAGGAAAGCCCGGAATCGTTGGAGCTCAACGAGATCGGCCGCATCTCGGTGCGAGTCGCCGAGCCCATCGTAGCGGACGACTACGCCGTCAACCGGCACACGGGCAGCTTCTTGCTCATCGATCCGGCGGGCGGTAACACACTGGCCGCCGGGCTCGTCGGCAACGCTCTGGCTGCAGTCGAGCTGGGGTCGGCAGTTCCGGCGTGAGCGCACTGATCGCGGTTGCCCACGGCAGTCGTGACCCGCGCTCGGGCGCAGCGATCCACCGCGCCGTCGACGTCCTACGTCGGCGGCGACCGGATCTGGACGTACGCGTCGCGTTCCTGGACCTCACCGAGCCCAGCGTCGGGCACGTCGTCGACGCCGTGGTCGACGCTGGACACACTCACATCGTCAGCGTCCCGTTGTTGCTGGGCAAGGCCTTTCACGCCAAGGTCGACCTGCCGGAGCTGCTGGCCGACGCACGCACCCGACATCGGCACGTGTCGATCGTGCAGGCCGACGTACTGGGCGACGACCGCCTCCTGATCGAGGCAGTCCGTGACCGCATCCTCGATACCGGTGTCGCACTGGATGATCCGACTGTGGGCGTCGCATTGGCTGCGGTCGGATCCTCGGTGTCACCGGCGAATCAGCGCACCCGAGTGGTCGCTCAGAAGCTGCTCGCCGGGACGGGCTGGGCAGGGGCCGTGACCTGTTTCGCAACGTCCGTCGAGCCGTCCCCTGAGGACGCCGTCGCGCACTTGCGCACGATGGGTGCCACTCGCATCGTCGTGGCACCGTGGTTCCTGGCTCCGGGACTGCTCACCGATCGGATAGAAGCATCACTGTCGGACCGACCGGACGTGGTGCACGCCGACGTGATCGGAGCTCACCCAGCTCTGGCCGAATTGGTATCGCAGCGCTACGACTCGGCAGTTACGCGTGCCGCATCGGTGGCGTCGGCAATAGTCGGTACCCGAGTCGCTCGCACGTAGACGGTCTCGCCCTCGCGGAGTCCGAGCGCCTCGCTGTCGCCTCGGGTGATCTGCGCGGCGAACAGTTCACCGGTTGCCGCATTCTTGAGCTCGACCTTCACCTCGAAGCCGAGGTGCACCACGCGCTCGACGACGGCACGCGTCACACCGGCCGATTCTGCAGTACCGCTGGCCTGTGCCTGCGCCAGCGACGGGTCACGCCCGACGCGAATGTCGTGCGGACGCACCAGAAGTCCGTTCAACTTGGCCACCTGGCCCAGGAACGACATCACGAAATTGTTGGCCGGCCTGTCGTACAGATCCTCCGGGCTGCCGACCTGCTCGATTCGGCCCTTGTTGAGCACCGCGATCCGATCCGCGACATCGAGGGCTTCCTCCTGGTCGTGCGTCACCAGAACCGTCGTGACGTGCACCTCGTCGTGCAGGCGACGCAGCCACGTCCGTAGATCGGCGCGCACCTTGGCGTCGAGCGCACCGAAGGGCTCGTCGAGGAGAAGCACCTGCGGGTCGACGGCGAGGGCGCGAGCCAGCGCCATGCGCTGGCGCTGGCCACCGGAGAGCTGTGCCGGGTAGCGACTCTGGAAGCCGGCCAGCCCGACGATCTCGAGCAGTTCGTCGACCTTCTTGGCGATCTCGGCCTTGGGCCGTTTGCGGATCTGCAGACCGAACGCGACGTTGTCTCGCACCGTGAGGTGTTTGAACGCCGCATAGTGCTGAAAGACGAAGCCGATCTCGCGGCGCTGCGGGCTGACCCACGTCACGTCCTGGCCGGCGAGCACCACCCGACCGGAGTCGAGTTGTTCGAGGCCGGCGATCGAGCGCAGCAGAGTGGACTTGCCAGAGCCGCTGGGGCCGAGCAGCGCCGTCAGCGATCCCTTGGGGATGTCGATGCTGACGTTGTCGAGAGCAGCGAAATCGCCGTAGTGCTTGTTGGCACCGACGACGGAGATCTCGATCTCGGAGGATTTCTCGGTCATTACTTCGTCCTCTTCTTGTCGAGAACCGTCATCAGCAGCAGCACGATGACGGCGATCGCCATCAGCAGCGTGGACGCGGCGTACGCGCCCTGTTGATTGAAGTCCTCGTACCGTGAATTGACCAGCAGAGTCAGTGTCTGCGAAATACCGGGCAGGTTGGTCGAGACCATGATGACTGCACCGAACTCACCGAGCGAACGCGCGACAGTGAGTACGACGCCGTAGGTCAGGCCCCACCGGATCGCCGGAAGGGTGATGCGCCAGAACGTCTGCCATGAGCTTGCACCCAGGGTCGATGCTGCTTCTTCCTGCTCCTCGCCTATCTCGTACAGAACCGGTTCGACTTCGCGTACGACGAACGGCAGCGTCACGAAGATGGTCGCTATGACCATGCCGGGGAGCGCAAAAATCACCTTGAAGCCGAGACTTTCGACGCCTCCGAACCACCCGTTGGCACCCCAGAGCAGAATCAGCGCGACACCGGTGATGATCGGCGACACCGCGAAAGGCAGATCGACGATCGCCTCGATTACGCCTTTACCGCGGAACCGCCCCCGCACCAACGCCAGCGCGGTGACCACACCGAAGACGACGTTGATCGGTACCACGATGGCAACGATCAACAGCGACAGCTGCAAGGCCGATTGTGCCGCAGGAGTTGTGATCTGCTCGAAGAACGACACGACGCCGTCCTCGAACGTTCGATACAGGATGGCAGCGAGCGGAAAGAGCACGAGTACAGCGAGATATATCAATGCAATCGTGCGCAGGGACAGTTTGACCGGAAGGCTGATCTTCACGAGAGCTGCTCCTCACGTCTGGCCAGCCGGTTTCCGATGATACGAAGCACGAACAGCACTGCAAACGCAATAGCCAACAGCACCACCGAGATAGCCGCGGCATCGATCGGCCGGTCGTACTCGATCAGCTCGCGAATGTACTGCGACGCCACCTGGGTGTCGTTGGGGATGTTGCCGCCGATGAGCACCACCGAGCCGAACTCCCCGATCGCGCGTGCGAACGCAAGGCCCCCGCCGGACAGCACTGCCGGCAACAATACCGGCAGAACGATGCGTCGGAAGATGGTCCAGTTGTTGGCTCCGAGCGACGCGGCCGCCTCCTCGACGTCCTTGTCCAGCTCGATCAGCACCGGTTGCACCGCACGCACCACGAACGGCAATGTGACGAACAGCAGAGCGACGATGACCGCAGGCTTGGTTGCGTTGAACACCAACCCGATCGGACTCGCCGGTCCGTAGAGAGACAGCAACACCAAACTGGCGACGATGGTGGGCAGTGCGAAGGGCAGATCGATCAGGGCGTTGACGAATCGTTTACCCGGGAACTCGTCCCGCACCAGGACCCACGCGATGAGGGTTCCCAGGAACAGGTTGATCACTGCGGCCGCGACGGACACCAGGAGGGTGACCTTGAACGTGGCCAGTGCACGCGGCACGGTGACCGCATCCCAGAAGCCGGCCAGACCGTCGTCGAACGACTGAACCGTCAACGCGGCCAACGGAAGCAGCACGATGACGCTGAGCCACAACACAGCGACCCCGAGACCGAGTGGCCCCACCGACCCAGGGCCCCTGAACTTTCGGCCTTCTCGCCCGGCACGAAACCGAGGTCTCGTACCGGGCGGGACTGGCGAACCCGCAGTTGCGGTTTCGGTGGTCGAAGATGGCATCGATCTCTACCGAGTACTTTCCTGATAGATCGTCGTGATTGCGCCGTTGTCGCCGAACAGATCGGCGTCGACCTGCGTCCAGCCACCGAGATCATCGATGGTGTAGAGCTTTTCGGGGGTGAAGAACTTGTCGGAATACTCCGAGGCGATATCCGGGTTCGTCGGCCGGAAGCCTGCCTCGGCCCAGATCTTCTGCCCCTCGTCGGTGTAGATGAAATCGTTCAGAGCATTGGCTCGGTCGAGATTGGCACTGCTGTTGATCACTGCCACAGGATTGTCGATGCGGAAGGTGACGGGAACGTCGACGTGCTCCACCTTCTGTCCTTGTTCCTCGATCAGCAGCGCCTCGTTCTCGTAGCTCAGCAGCGCATCGCCCTGCCCCTGCAGGAAGGCTTCGGTTGCTGCGCGGCCGGATTCGGGCTGAACCGGGAAATGGTCGGAGACGAGGGTGCGAACGAAATCGAGACCGGCCTGCTTGTCCTGGCCGCCGTTGCTCTTCGCCGCATACGGAGCAAGGAGATTCCACTTGGCCGAGCCGGAGCTGAGTGGACTGGGGCTGATGACCTGCACATCGGGCTTGATCAGGTCGTCCCAGGTACGAATGTTCTTCGGGTTGCCCTCGCGCACGACGATCGTCACCACAGAACCGAACGGCACTCCGCCGTAAGCATTCTGGTTCCAGTCCTCGTCGACCTTGCCGGCCTTGACGAGTCGCGTGACATCGGGTTCGACCGAGAAATTGACGATGTCGGCGGGTGCACCGTCGGCCACCTTGCGAGACTGGTTACCGGACGCGCCGTAGTCGGCGTTGATGGCGGTTCCCTCGCCGTCCTCGGTGGCCGCGAAAGCGGGACCGATTGCGTCCCAACCGTTCTTGGGGACGGCGTATCCCACGAGAGTCAAGGCCGGACCGCTGGCGGTGTCCGATCCGCCACCGACAGCATCGCTCGAGCCACCACCGCAGGCAGTCAGTAGCAGAGTTCCCACAGCCGCGAACGTGGTCAGGAGGTAACGAGAACTATGCCTCATTATGGGGGGCCTTTCGTGATGTGACGAAGAAGGAAATCGAAAGAGTGGACCGGAAGACCGTCGAACCGAAACAAGACCGAAACCCGCACCGAAGATTCGAGACAGCCTCCCAGCCCAGGGCCAGGGAGAGCTGGGCCCCGCGCACGCGCACAGCACGGCAAGACCTAGGCGACCCGCGGAATCGATTCGACTGAGGAACGAATCAACAACAGTCGATATCGGCGACTGCCAACATGCCGACAGCAATCAACGCCAACTGATGGCGGACGCGGTACTCGGCGGCAGAAGACACGGTCAGGAATCTAGCAGAGGTTTCGGACGGACTCTAATTCAGCGGACGCGTCCGGTGACTCGACGGCGCAGCTGTCGGCCGAGCTGTCGAGACGAGGCCCTACCGAGTGAGCAGCCAGGCGATGACAACCAGCACCAGCAGCGCGATGAGCGCCAGCGTTACCCGAGACCGCGGCATTACTGTCCATCCTTCGTCGTGGTGGAGGCGGCAGCCGTCGACTCCGCCTCGCGAGCAGCGCGGGCGTCGCGACCGAGCAGGCGTAGAACCACCGCGAGGAGTCGATCGAACACCCGTGCCAGCAGGAACGCCGTCGGCACGATGACCAGCAGCACGACAATCGCCTGCGGTACGAACGGCAAGCCCGTCACCCACAGTTCGACGCCGTCCCACCATCGCGCAACCGGTTCCACTCTCGCAGCTTAAACCAGCGCGTCCGGTGCCCACGCCACGCCGATCGGCGACCAGCAGTGGACGACTGCCACCGATACGTCGATGATTACGCCATGACGGCATTCGAAGATGTTTCGCCCGTGCCTCCGGTGGCCGACGAGCCCGCGATGGGATCGGGGCACCCAGAGTTGGGCGGGATCGAAGTTCAGGGAGCGTTGGGCAGTACCGACGCACCGGTGTCCACCCTGACGTCCTACCGCAGCGCCTTTCCGCCGATCGACGACTACGCGTTCCTCTCGGACTGCGAGACCACCTGTCTGATCGCGCGCAATGGGTCCGTCGAGTGGATGTGTGTGCCCCGGCCGGACTCCCCCAGCATCTTCGGAGCGATTCTCGATCGCAGTGCCGGCCACTTTCGCGTCGGCCCCTACGGTCAGTCGGTCCCCGCGGCGCGGCGCTACCTGCCCGGCGGTCTGATCGTCGAGACCACGTGGCAGACCGAGACCGGCTGGTTGATCGTGCGCGACGCCCTCGTCATGGGGCCGTGGCACAACACCGATCAACGCTCTCGCACCCACAAGCGCGCACCGAGCGACTGGGATGCCGAACACATACTGCTGCGCACCATCAAATGTGTCAGCGGCACAGTCGAATTGGAGATGAGCTGCGAGCCCGCCTTCGACTACCACCGGGCACCCGCGAACTGGGAGTACACCGGCAAGGTGTACGAGGAGACCACCGCAACCTGCGAGGCGAGCGCGGACGGTGACCAGCCGACGCTGAAGTTGACCACCAATCTTCGTATCGGCATCGAGGGCCGTGAGGCTCGGGCCCGAACTCGAATGACGGAGGGCGACAATGTGTTCGTCGCTCTGTCCTGGTCCGACCTTCCTGCGCCGCAAACCTTCGAGGAAGCAGCGGAGAAGATGTGGCGCACCTCCGAATGCTGGCGGCAGTGGATCACCATCGGCCGGTTCCCCGACCACCCGTGGCGGGGCTACCTGCAGCGCAGCGCATTGACACTCAAGGGCCTGACCTACGCGCCCACCGGTGCCCTGCTGGCGGCATCGACCACCTCGCTCCCTGAAACACCAGGCGGAGAGCGCAACTGGGACTACCGCTACACCTGGGTGCGCGATTCGACCTTCGCACTGTGGGGCCTCTACACGCTCGGACTGGACCGTGAAGCCAACGACTTCTTCGCGTTCATGTCCGACGTGGCCACGACGGCGAACGGCGAGGTCAATCCGCTGCAGGTGATGTACGGCATCGGCGGCGAGAAGACCCTCGACGAGAGCGAGCTACCGCACCTGTCCGGATACGACGGCGCGCGGCCGGTGCGGATCGGCAACGGGGCCTACGACCAAGAGCAGCACGACATCTGGGGCACCATGCTCGACTCGGTGTACCTGCACGTCAAGTCACGTGAGCACGTCCCGGAATTCCTGTGGCCGCTGCTCAAACGTCAGGTCGAGGAAGCGATCGCCAACTGGCGCAAACCGGACCGTGGCATCTGGGAGGTACGCGGCGAACCGCAGCACTTCACGTCTTCGAAGCTCATGTGTTGGGTCGCACTCGATCGCGGTGCCAAGCTCGCCGACATCCACGGCGAGAAGGACTACTCCGACCAGTGGAACGAGATCGCGGACGAGATCAAGGCCGACATTCTCGAAAACGGCACCGACTCACGCGGAGTGCTGACCCAGCGCTACGGCGACCCGTCGCTGGACGCGTCGTTGCTGCTGGCACCGCTGCTGCGATTCCTGCCGGCCGACGACGAGCGAATCCGTGCCACGGTGCTCGCCATAGCCGACGAGTTGACCGAGGACGGATTGGTGCTGCGCTACCGAACCGACACGACCGACGACGGATTGGCAGGTGAGGAAGGGACGTTCACGATCTGCTCGTTCTGGCTGGTCTCTGCGCTGGTGGAAATCGGCGAACTCCCCCGCGCGAAGCACCTCTGCGAACGGCTACTCGGCTACGCGAGCCCGCTCAAGCTCTACGCCGAAGAGATCGACCACCGCACCGGCCGTCACCTCGGCAACTTCCCGCAGGCGTTCACCCACCTTGCCCTCATCAACGCAGTAGTGCACGTCATCCGGGCCGAGGAAGCCCAGGCGTCCGGACACTTCCAGCCGGCTCACTCCAACCCCTGATCGGGCAGGTTCAGCGGCCGAGTTGCCTCGCCCATTCGGCGATCAGCTCGGCCGCGGGCTTTGCCTGAGCGCGGCGATGGCCGGTACCGGCCCACATCGACAGTCCCGACGGGTCGCCCGCTGCTGCGGCCTTCGCGCGCATCGGCGCGGTCAGGTAGTGCAGATCGGGATACGCCAGCGGAGCGGCTTCGGAGTTCTCGCGCATGAACTCGTTCACCAGACCCCGCGCAGGACGGCCGGAGAACGCTCTCGTCACTGCGGTGTTCGGAGCCAGTGTCAGCTGTTCGCGGTGCACTGGTTTGGTGCCGGCCTCAGGCGTGTTCAGGAGGGCCGTCCCGAGCTGCGCGGCATGGGCTGCACCCGAATCCAACAGTGGCGCAATGTCGTTGCCGTCCATCAATCCACCTGCAGCGATGCGAGGGAGTTCCGAGATCTCGCGGACCGCAACGAGCAGATCGGCCAGCGGCTCGTCCGGGGCCGACCCGTCGAACGTACCTCGATGCCCACCGGCTTCGGGCCCCTGCACAACGAGAGCGTCGACGCCGTTGGCGGTCGCCACCGACGCGTCGGACGCGGTGGCGACTGTGGCCCACACCTCGGTCCCGACGGCGTGCAGTTGGGCTACCTCGTCCGCATCGAACGTCGCGAACGTGCTCGAGACCACCGGTACCGGGTGCTCGAGGAGCCATGCGAACTTTTCGCCGTAGAAGTCGTCTCGTCGCAGCAGCTCTCCTGGTTCGGCGTCGAACCGCTCGAACCACGATGCCAGGTGCTCGGCGTAGCTGTCGACGTCGGCACCGGACGGCTCCTCCGGCAGGAAGAGGTTGACACCGAACGACAGTCCTCGGACCGAATCGATCTGCGCTGCAAAGGCTTCAGGTGTCAGTAATGCGCCCGCGATCATGCCGAGACCGCCCGCCTCCGAGACCGCGCGGGCGAGTTCGGGAGTACTCGGGCCACCCGCCATGGGAGCACCGACGACGGGCACACGCAATTGCTTCAGAATCGGCGTAGTCACAGGTTCGAAATGTACTCGCAGCACGGTTCGGTGGGACCGCGCGCCTTTGTTGACGACCGCGCACCCAGTTCTGAGGCGAGCGGCGACGCGCGGTCGGTAAAAAGGGTGTGAGGCTACTTCCGGACTACTTCTTGGGCTTGTCTGTGGACGATTCCGAGGACAGTGCCGCAACGAAGGCTTCCTGCGGCACCTCGACGCGGCCGATCGTCTTCATCCGCTTCTTGCCTGCCTTCTGCTTCTCGAGCAGCTTGCGCTTACGGCTGATGTCGCCGCCGTAGCACTTGGCGAGCACGTCCTTACGGATGGCGCGGATGTTCTCGCGGGCGATGATGCGCGATCCGATAGCAGCCTGAATCGGTACCTCGAACTGCTGCCGCGGAATCAGTTCCTTGAGCTTGGTCGTCATCTTGTTGCCGTAGGCCGCGGCGGCGTCCTTGTGGACGATCGCGCTGAACGCATCGACGGCCTCACCCTGCAACAAAATATCGACCTTCACCAATTCACCGGCCTCCTCGCCGATCTCCTCGTAATCGAGGCTGGCGTATCCGCGGGTACGTGATTTCAGGATGTCGAAGAAGTCGAAGATGATCTCGGCCATCGGGATGGTGTAGCGCAGCTCCACGCGGGTCTCGGACAAGTAGTCCATACCGCCGAGTTCGCCACGTCGACCCTGACACAGTTCCATGATGGTGCCGATGAACTCGCTCGGAGAGATGATCGTGCACTTGACCATCGGCTCGAACACCTCCCGAGCCTTGCCCTCGGGCCAGTACGACGGATTGGTGACGATGTGCTCGGCACCGTCTTCCATTTCGACCCGGTACACCACGTTCGGCGAGGTCGAGATCAGGTCCAGGTTGAACTCTCGCTCGAGTCGCTCACGGGTGATCTCCATGTGCAGCAGCCCGAGGAAGCCGCAGCGGAATCCGAAGCCCAGAGCAACGGAGGTCTCCGGCTCGTAGGTCAAGGCCGCGTCGTTGAGTTGCAGCTTCTCGAGAGCATCACGCAGGTCTGGGTAGTCCGAGCCGTCGAGCGGGTAGAGACCGGAGTACACCATCGGCCGAGGCTCGCGGTAGCCGGTCAGCGGCTCGGTTGCGCCCTTGCGGAAGGTGGTGACGGTGTCGCCCACCTTCGACTGACGGACGTCTTTGACTCCGGTGATGAGGTAACCGACCTCGCCGACGCCCAAGCCCTTGGTGGCCTTGGGATCGGGCGAGACGATGCCGACCTCGAGCAGCTCGTGCGTCGAGCCGGTCGACATCATCGTGACCTTCTCGCGCGGGTTGAGCGCGCCGTCGACCACTCGCACATACGTGACGACGCCGCGGTAAGTGTCGTAGACCGAGTCGAAGATCATCGCGCGGGCCGGGCCGTCCGGGTTGCCGACCGGAGCCGGGACCAGCTTGACGACCTCGTTGAGCAGTTCCTCCACGCCCACACCGGTCTTACCGGATACGCGCAGTACGTCGTCGGCCTCGCACCCGATGATGTGGGCGATCTCGGCCGCGTAGCGATCCGGGTCGGCCGCGGGGAGATCGATCTTGTTGAGTACCGGAATGATCGTGAGCTCTTTGTCGAGAGCCAGGTACAGGTTGGCCAATGTCTGCGCCTCGATGCCCTGTGCGGCGTCGACCAACAGCACTGCCCCTTCGCAGGCCTCCAGCGCGCGCGAGACCTCGTAGGTGAAGTCGACGTGGCCGGGCGTGTCGATCAGGTGCAGGACGAACTCTTCGCCGTCCTTCACCCACGGAAGCCGCACGTTCTGCGCCTTGATGGTGATTCCGCGCTCGCGCTCGATATCCATCCGGTCCAGGTACTGCGCGCGCATCGACCGGTCGTCGACGACGCCCGTGAGCTGCAACATCCGGTCTGCCAACGTCGACTTGCCGTGGTCGATGTGGGCAATGATGCAGAAGTTCCTGATCCTGGACGGATCGGTGAACGTCGTGTCGGCGAAGCTGGGCACTCGTATCCTTCGGCTGGCGTGTTCGAAATGAGCGAACGGGTAACTCCATCGTCCCACGCCGAGAACGATGCGCCGTCCCCGGCTGTCCGACTCCGGCTTCGACGTCGCCACAGTCTGGGCTGTGAGCAGCGACGTCAGGGTGGCTACACTCGCCGGATGGCTGGCAATTGGAGCAGATTCGGCAAGGAACTGGGCAAGATCGCGATGCGTGAGGGCCCGCGACTGCTGCGTCAACTGCAGAAGTCCGGTGCCCTGCAGAAGGGCAAGGACGCAATCAGTGGAACGACAACCAACACGTCCGCTCCGGCTCCGCGTCCCGGCCGGCCGGTGGCGTCGCAGACCAGGCCGACGGCCCAGCGCGCCCGCACCGTCGAGTACTCCCCCGATCTGGACGGCAAGGCCGATCCTGGCGAGATCGTCTGGACCTGGGTCACCTACGAAGAAGACGCCAGTCAGGGCAAGGATCGCCCGGTCTTGGTCATCGGGCGCGAGGGCAACAATCTGCTGGGTCTGATGCTGTCGAGCCAGAGCAGCCGTGACGGCGACCGCGACTGGCAGTCGATCGGATCCGGTTCCTGGGACGCTGAGGGGCGACCGAGCTGGATTCGTTTGGATCGCGTTCTCGACGTGCCAGAGGACGGTATCCGCCGCGAGGGCGCGATTCTGAGCAAGCCCCAATTCGATTCCGTCGCAGCTCGATTGCGTCGAGACTTCGGCTGGAACTGACTTCGTTCGCGTTGTGCGTACCCGCGGATACGCACAACGCGCACGGGCATCAGGCCAATCGCGTGATTTCCACGACGACGTCGAGCGCCGTCGAACCGCCACCGGAGAAGATTCCCTTGAGCGGGGGCACATCGGCATAGTCGCGGCCGAGGCCGACCGAGACATGCTGTTCGTTGACGGCGATCGCGTTGGTCGGGTCGTAGCCCCACCAGGCACCGGTCCAGGCCTCGATCCAGGCGTGGCTCTGGCCCTCGACGGTCGCACCGATCGCTGCTTCCTTCTTCGGGTGCAGGTATCCCGAGACGTAACGACTCGGAATACCGATGCTGCGCAGCATCAGCAGCGTCAGGTGGGCGTAGTCCTGGCAGACGCCCTTCTTCTCCGACCAGGCCTCGACGGCCGAGGTATGTACCCCGGTGGTTCCCGGCACGTACGACATCTCCTGGTTGACCCAGTTGGCGATTTCGACGACCGATTCCTGCGGCGGCAGTCCTTTCGACAGCTTCTTCGCCACCGCGGCTAGTTGGCGGTTCTTCGGCACGTAGACCGTGTTGTCGAGCACCTCGTTGAAGCGGTCGGTCACCGGCTCGCTGGCCAATTCCTCCCAGGACGCGTTCTCGTCCGGATAGACGAAGGGATCGGTCTCGACCACCGAGGATCCGGTGACCTCGAGTTCGGTGTGCGGTGCGTGCAGGTCGAATGCGGTCACCGCCGTACCCCAGTAGTCGGTGTACCGGTAGGAACGCGTCACCGGGTTGGTCTCGACTCGGTTCAGAATCACGTTCTGCCGGTTGTCACTTCGCGGCGTCAACCGAGCTTCGTTGTACGACGACGTCACCGGTGCGTCGTACTGATAGCCCGTGGTGTGCACCACACGCATACGCCAGCTCACAGTTCACCTTCCAATTGATCTTCGTAAGCGCCGGATCCGGCGTCCGTCCACGCCACCCACGGCGCGGCGTGGAAGTACTGCTTGGAGATAGCTTCCCCGAGTTCGCGGCACGTTTCCTGTAGAGCCAGGAGGCGCTCCTGCAGGTCGTCGAGAATGGCACCCGGACGCAGGAATTCGAGTTCACTGCGAGCTCGGCCGAGCAAACGCTGAGCCTCCGCACGGGCACCGACGCGACTGTTCGGCTGATGGTCGAGCTCGTCGAGGCAGCGCTCTGCTTCGGTCAGTGCATAAAACACCGAGCGCGGAAAGAGCCTGTCCAACAACATGAATTCGAGAACTCGCTGCGCATCGAGCGCACCACGGTAGGTCCGCAGGTACGTGTCGTGTGCGCCCGCGGAGCGCAGGACGGTCACCCACGCAGGCGAGGACGGACGATCGCCCGCACGGGAGAGCAGCAACCGCACGATCATGTCGATACGCTCCACCGAACGCCCGAGCAACAGGAAGCGATATCCGTCGTCTCGGCTGAGCGTCGAGTCTGCCAGTCCGGCGAACATTGCCGCCCGCTCCTCGATGTAGCTGAAGAACTCGTACGGTCCGGTTCTCTTGGACGCTCTCATCCGTTCGTTGAGGCCGTTGTACGTGGTGTTGAGGCACTCCCACATTTCGGTCGACGTCACTTCTCTTGCCCCACGGGCGTTCTCGCGGGCACTCGACAGTGAGTCCACAATGGAACCCAGTCCGTCTCGACTGAAGGCGACGACCTCGGTGAGCGACCAGACGTCCAGTGAGACATCGGGCTCGTGCTTGAACCCGAGCACCCGCAACAACACTCGCGAAGTGTGGTCGGGATCGACCGTTGCGTCTTCGAGAAGCTGGTGGACGGTGACATCGAGAATGCGGGCAGTGTCGTCCGCTCTCTCGACGTACCGTCCGATCCAGTAGAGCGACTCTGCGTTGCGCGCGAGCATTTACTGTCCACCGCCGTTCGAGTCCGAGTTCGTTGCCTGCTGCTGCTGCTGTTGCTGCTGCTGCTGATTCATCTGCTGGTCCATCGTCAGCTCTGGGCCCTGTTCGGCCATCGGCGACTCCGGCGGAACGCTGACGATCTCCTCACCCGCCAATTCCTGCTCCTCCTGCGAGGTTCGGGTGGCGAGCACCCAGGTGTCCTTGCTGCCGCCGCCCTGGCTCGAATTGACCACCAACGAACCCTCCGGCAGCGCAACTCGGGTCAAGCCGCCGGGCAGAACCCAGACGTCGTCGCCGTCGTTGACCGCGAACGGCCGCAAGTCCACGTGCCGGGGAACCAACCGGTCGCCGATCTTGGTGGGCACGGTCGAGAGCTGCACCACGGGCTGCGCGATCCAGCCGCGCGGATCTGCGCGAACCTTCTTGCTGATGGTCGCCAATTCCTTCGGCGAGGCGTCCGGTCCGAAGACGATGCCGTAACCACCGGACCCTTCGACCGGCTTGATCACCAGTTCGTCGATGCGATCGAGCACTTCCTCGCACTCGTCGTCCAGCCAGCACCGGAACGTGTCGACGTTGGCGAGCAACGGCTTCTCGCCCATGTAGTAGTCGATGATCGTGGGCACGTAGGTGTAGACCAGCTTGTCGTCACCGACGCCGTTGCCGACGGCGCTCGAGATGACGACGTTGCCTGCGCGGGCGGCGTTGACGACGCCGGCAACTCCCAGAACCGAATCCGGTCGGAACTGCATGGGGTCGAGGTAGTCGTCGTCGATGCGTCGGTAGATGACGTCGACCTGGCGCTCACCCTCGGTGGTGCGCATGTAGACGATGTTGTCCCGGCAGAAGAGATCGCGTCCCTCGACTAGTTCGACGCCCATCAGCCGGGCGAGCAACGAGTGCTCGAAGTACGCGGAGTTGGCCACACCTGGGGTCAGCACCACCACAGTGGGGTCGGCTTCGTTGAGAGCCGCGGCGGAGCGCAGAGCGCGCAACAGATGCGAGGCGTAATCGCCGACGGCACGCACGCGGTGACTGGCGAACAGGTCCGGGAACACCCGGGCCATGGTGCGCCGGTTTTCCATGACATACGACACACCGGAGGGCGATCGCAGATTGTCCTCGAGGACGCGGAACGTGCCCTGTGCATCACGGACCAGGTCGATTCCGGCGACGTGGATGCGCACGCCGTTGGGCGGTGTGATGCCGACGGCCTCGCGGTGGAAGTGCTCGCAGGAGGTGATCAGCCGCTTCGGCACTACGCCGTCGCGGAGGATTTCCTGATCGCCGTAGATGTCGGCGAGGAACATCTCGAGCGCTTTGACGCGTTGCTTGATGCCCCGCTCGAGCCGTGACCACTCCCCTGCGGCGATGACGCGGGGAACCTGGTCGAGCGGGAACGGGCGCTCCTGGCCGGACAGGGAGAACGTGATGCCCTGGTCGACGAATGCGCGTCCCAGTGCGTCGGATCTCGCGTCCAGGTCGGACGCGTTCGCCGGGGCAAGGGCTGTGTGAATGCCCTTGTAAGGAGTCCTGGTTCGTCCGTCCGCGTCGAACATCTCGTCGAAGGCGAGACTGTACTTTCCGACGTCGGAGTAACCCCCGAACACCCCGTCTACCTCGGGTTCGACGCGATCCGCTGACTTGGTTTTGGTCGCTTTGGCCTTGGTGGCGGCATGCGTTGCCGATCGCGGACTCATTCTGGTCATGTTGCTACAGAGACTGGAGTTAGGCGCGGTAGAAGCGTTAATTTCTTGAAACGCATCGTCACGGGTGCACCCAATTGGGTTCTGCCCCGCCGGGCTGGTATTCTCGATCTTCGGCGCAGGGCTCCAACGCTCTGCAGCAGACTTCGGGCATTCCAGCATGGATCGCCCTGACCGGAATACCGACGAAGACAAGAAGGATTTTACGCGTGGCCAATATCAAGTCCCAGAAGAAGCGGATTCTCACCAACGAGCGTGCACGTTTGCGCAACCAGTCGGTGAAGTCCTCCCTTCGTACCGTCATCCGCTCGTTCCGCGAGGCACAGGCTGCGGGCGACAAGGACAAGGCTTCCGAGATTCTCCTCGACGCAGGCCGCAAGCTCGACAAGGCCGCCAGCAAGGGCGTCATCCACAAGAACCAGGCTGCCAACAAGAAGTCGGCACTGGCTCTCGCAGTCAACAAGCTCTGATTCACCGCTGAGCTCGACCGAGCCCGCTGCATCCGATACGGAGGCAGCGGGCTTTCTCGTGCGTCGCTGGGCTTTCTCGGGTAAACGGGAGCGCGGGTGCTACCGGCCCAGCCCCGCGACCTCTGAAACCGCCCTTTCCACCGCGTAGTCCGCGTCCGCTGCCTGACCCTTGACGTCGGCGTTCAGTTGCGCCACAACCCGTAACGCCTGCGCGATGGATCGACCGTTCCAGCCTCGGGCCTGACCCTGCGCCTTCTTGATCTTCCACGGCGGCATGCCCAACTCGCCTGCCATTCGGAACGGGTCGCCGCGACCGGCCGAACCCACCAGCGCAATGGTGCGCACGGCATCGGCCAAGGCGTCGGCCAACAGCACGTGCGCCACTCCCCGATGCATCGCCCAGCGAACAGCCTCGAGCGCGCCCGCTCGGTCTCCGATCACCGCTTTGTCGGCGACGTCGAATCCCGAGACTTCTGCCTTGCCCGAGTAGTACTGGCGCACTGCGGCCAGATCGACCTTGCCGCCGGTGTCGGAGACCAACTGCGAACAGGCCGAGGCCAATTCGCGGAGTTCGTTGCCGACCGATTCGACGACAGCCTCGATCACGTCGCCGCTCACGCGAACGTCGGCGGCACGGAATTCACCACGAACGAAGTCGATCCGTTCGGCGGGCTTGGTGAGCTTGACGCACTCGTGCACCTGAGCGCCGCACTTCTGCAGAGCACCGACCATGGCCTTGGCCCGACCGCCGCCGGAGTGCATGACCACCACGACCGCCCCCTCGGGCGGATCGGTTGCGGCGTCGAGCACCAGTGCCGCGGCATCCTTACCTGCCTCGGCCGCTGCCTCGAGCACAACCACGCGATCCTCCGCGAACAGCGACGGGCTGAGCAGTTCGGCAAGTTCGGGGGCGCTGGCGTCGCCGGTGCGCAACCGCGTGACCGGCAGGTCCTCCCCCGGAATCGCCGCATTGGCACGCACCTGCGCCACGATCGACGCTACCGCGCGATCCATCAGAAGTTCCTCGTCGCCGAGAACCAGATGCAGAGGAGCCACACTCGAAGTCACACCCGTGATCGTGCCATGTGGGGCCGACAGCTCGGGCATCCGCTTCTTTTCGAGCACTCACCACAGCCCAGCACTCACCACAGTCCCACCACTCACCACAGCACGTGCGCAGTCCACATGGCCAGTGCCGCAATCGCCACCACTGCAGCAACCCACCGCAGCGCCCGAAACCGCAACGCCACCAGCAGCGTGGCCGTTCCGACGGCTGCCAGCGCTGCACCCAGGAGACCGTCGGGAACGACGATGCCCGCAATCGGCACCGACGCGGCCCGCTGCGCCACCGTGATCAACCACCACAACGGTGCCGACGCCAGCTGCGCCGTCAGTTCGGCGAGAGACGTGCTGACGGTGGCGATCACGGCCGTCACGATGCCCACCACCGTTATCGGAGCGACGACCGGTGCCACCAACACGTTCGCAACGACGCCCACCACACTGATCGTTCCCGTCATCGCCGCTACCACCGGTGCCGTCACCGCGTGCGCCGCTGCAGCGACGGCCACCACCTCTGCGGCTGCCCTGGGCCAGCCGCGGGCTCGGAGCCAGTCGACCCAGATCGGTGCGACCAGGACGAGTCCGGCGGTGGCGAACACCGACAGGACGAACCCGACGTCCACCGCCAGCCTCGGCCACCATGCGAGCAAACCCAGCACCGCGCCGCACAGAGCCGGAACGGCCTGCCGCCGCCTGCCGGTAACGAGGGCCAACAACCCGATCGAACCCATCACCGCCGCACGAAGCACACTCGGCGACGGGCGAGCCACGATTACGAACGCGACGAGCACGACGAACGCGACTGCGACCGTCGCTCGGGGTCCGATCCCGATGCTGCGCAACACCAGCAGGACCGCACCGATCAGAATGGAGAAATTGGCACCCGACACCGCCGTCAGGTGCGTCAGGCCCGCTGCCCGGAAGTTCTCGGCCACGGTCTCGTCCATCCGCGAGACATCCCCCACCACGAGTCCCGGCAGCAGACCGGCGCGATCCGGCGGCATCGAATTCTGGGCCACCGCAGTCAGTTCGGATCTGACCGTGCCGGCTCCGGCAGAAATCGTCCCGGGCTCACCGACGCTGACGGGTGGGCCCGATACACGGATCACCGCTACAGTCATGTCCGGTCGAATCGGTTCGCCGAGCCTGCCCCGGACGGTGATCTGTTGACCCGGCAGCAGCGCCGACCAGCTCGACTCCGGGGCGATGATCGAGACGCGTCCGCCGACGTACAGCGCGTCACCTCCGACGTCCACGCGAGTCAACTCTGCCTTCGTCATCACCATCGAGGGTCCCGCGGACGTCAGTCGGCGTGGGTCCTCCTCCAGCCGCACCGATGCGGTGATCCACGCACGTTTCTCCGCGGCAGCAGCCACGGGATGTTCTGCTACTGCGCACATCTGAAGCCAGATTGCACCGCCGAAGCACAGCGCGAGCGCGATCACCGTGGCCACTCCCGCCCAGCTGGGACCGGGCGCGGCGCATCGTGTCGCCAGCCGTCGCAGCACCAGCGAACCGAGCAACACCACCACCGAGGTCGACGCGGTGGCCGCCACCGCCGCGCCGGGGCCGCCGAGAATTCCGACCGCGGTGATCGACCAGCACACCGCCACGGCCGGAACCAGCCGCACATCGAAGGGCAGAAACTCTTCGGTCTGCGCAGTGGCGCTCGATACGGCGTCGGTGCTCATCCGATGTGCACGAGATCGCGGATCTTCGCCAGCCTTCCGGGCCCGATCCCGTCCACTTCGGCGAGCTGATCGACAGAAATGAAGCGGCCGTTGGTCTCTCGCCAACTCACGATCGACGTCGCGGTCACCGGCCCGACCCCGGGTAACGCGTCCAACTCGGCCACGGTGGCGGCATTGAGGTCCACCGTCCCGCCGAGCGGCGAACCCGCAGGCAGATCGGCCGGGACCCCACCGTCCACCATTCCACCGCCCACGGCAACGCCCTGAGTCGAGGAAGTGCCACTCACTGGCGGGGGTGCCTGTGGTGGCACGACACCGACGACGATCTGATCACCGTCGGCCACTCGCGCGGCCATGTTGAGCGCCAACAGATCGGCACCCTCGACAGGTCCTCCCGCCGCGGCGATCGCGTCCGCGATTCGCGAACCCGGTTGCAGCCGAACCAGTCCGGGCTGTACCACCAGACCGACGACGCTCACGACCAGCTCGGCCTCCACTGCCGGTAGCGGTTCGGTGAGTACATCCGAATCCTTCGCATCGGATGCAACCACGGCCAGCGGTGGAGCAGGTGCAGGCGTCGGCGCATCTCGAAACACCGCGAATGCCGCGACGAGCACGACAAAAACGCCGGCTGCTGCCAGGGCGATGGCGCCCTGTCTTCCCGGGTCCACCCGAGCGGAACGCCATCGTTGCGGAAGTACGGACGACCACGGGGAACCGAGCCGAGGAGAACTCGAGATGAGCCAATCCGGTTCCGGAGTCGTCATGTCCGGGCCGGCTTCCTCCATCTCGACGCGCGCGGGCATCCCGTCCGGGCGTGCGGAATCAGGTTGTCTGCGCACGGCATTCAGTCGCGCCACCGTGTGCGCCCGATCGTCGTCACCGCCCATGCATCAGAACGCTAGTTCTGGCGGCCGGACTCACACGCAGCGAGACGCTGGTCGCGAATTGCCCTGTGCACAACTCGATACCTGTGGATGATCGGTGGGATCAGCGCGACTACCGGCGTCCCGGCGCCACGACAACGCCGACGGCACCGGGTCCGACATGCGCTCCCAGCACTGCACCGAAGGGATACACGTCGATGCTGGTGAAGCCCGGAATTCGAGAGGCCAGCATCGCAGCGACATCGTCGGCACGCTCCGCGCACAACATATGGTGCACGGCGAGCGCAACCCCCGAATCGTCACCGACCTCGGATGCGGCGGCGACGGCTGCGTCGACCAGTTTGTTCAGCGCCTTGGACGAGGTCCGCGTCTTCTCCCGCAGCACGAGTGAGCCTCCGCTGATGTGCAACACCGGCTTCATGGCCAGTGCAGTGCCGAGGAGGGCTGCGGCAGTGCCGATTCGACCTCCGCGTCGCAGATGGTCGAGGCGATCGACGACGATGAAGCACCTCGAGGTCGTCGACGCAGCGACGGCGCCGTGATAAACCGTGTCCAGGTCCGCTCCCCCGGCCGCCGAACGAGCAGCCGCCAGCACGGCAAATCCCAATCCCATTCCAGCAGAACCGGAATCGACCACTCGAACGGCAGTGCCAACCTTGTCCGCGGCCTGACGCGCTGCTTCCCACGTGCTCGAGAGCCCCCGGGAGATGTGCAGCGCCACCACACCGGCCCCTCGACTGCGTTCGAGAGCCGCGGCATACACCTCGGTCAGCTCGCCCGGTGACGCGCCGGCGGTGGTCACCGGATTTCCCGATGCGGAGTGCTCGGGGATCTCGTCCACACCCTCACGATGGTCGATTCCGTCCACCAGTACGTGCAATGGCACCACCGAGATTCCCCGCTCGGCCGCAAGCGTGGCAGGCAGGCAGGACGAGGAGTCGGTGACGACGGCGACGGTCATGGCTTCGGGGTCACTGCAGGGTTCACGGTCGACGCTGAGGCAGCCGCCGGTCGCAACGCCTCGAGCATTGCCTGTGCCACCGCACGATGCGCGTCCCACCCCCAGTGGATGCCGTCGGGGTTCGCGTCCTCGGATTCGATGTTCGGGCGCACCGCGTCCGCGAGATCGACCATCGGAACGTTCTTGTCCGTACTCCACGCCCGCAACGCACGTACGGCGGGCTCGCGGCCCGAGTGCACCCGCCCGTAGGCATCGCAGCGGTGCACCGACGGATAGGTGCCGATGACGGGAAGTTCGGGACGGACGTAGGCCAATGCGGCGCGGGCCTGCTCCAGGTAGTCGACGCTGAGCCGCGGCGGCAGCGCAACGGGCCAACCCAGATGTGACAGAGCTGGTTGCACCGCTTGATATCCCGCGCGAACCACGCGTCGCAGAGCCGGCGGTCTGATGTACCGGATCTGCTCCCGCAGCGCGGTAGGCAACGGCGAGGGAAGCGAATCCATGCCGCCGATGGCGAACACGACGGCAGCGGCACGGGGAATCGCGGCCCACACTCGCGGATCCTGAGTCAGAGCCCACCACGCGTCACGACTCGTCCAGCCGATGCGCGCAACCAAATCCACTGTCCAACCGAGCTCGGCTGCAACCAGATTGGGCCACAGCCGCGGATCGTCCACCGGCAGCCCGCCCTCGGGTCCGTAATAACTCAGCGAGTCCGCGAGCACGAGCAGCGTGGGGCGCACCGCCATCTCGTCAGAGGACGTCACTGGCCACTCGCGCCGAGGCGTTCCACACGTCCAGGCGCCAGGACGGCTGAGCGCCCGCTCCGTGTGCGCCGAGCTGTACCCAGCTGGTGTTGGCGAGCCCACCGAGCACCGGCCAACGGTCCGTCGGCAAATCGAGCAACGCTGCCGTCAGTGCCGCGATCAGGCCCCCGTGCGCTACGAGTACCAGTGGCCGCTGGTCGCCGGCGGCACCCCACTCGTCGACGCCGCTCAGAAGCTCGCGAACCAGGGGAACACTGCGACGGGCGACGTCGATACGGCTTTCCCCGCCCGGTGGCGCGACGGTGGCATCGGCTCGCCATGCCGGCCGAGCGCCGGGTGCGATGTCGTCGACCTCGGTGTGGGTGAGACCCTGCCACTCGCCGAGATGGGTTTCGCGCAGCCGCTCGTCCTGTGTCACCGAAACACCGGCGGCGTCCCCCAGAGCAACGGCGGTGTCGAGCGCCCGTCGCAAGTCGGACGAGACGATCCGAATCGGCTCACGCGTCGCCAGCTCGGCAGCGGCCGTCGTGGCTTGGGTGCGACCGAGCTCGGACAGATCGGTATCGAGCTGACCCTGCATGCGGTCGGTGGCGTTGTATTGCGTCTGACCGTGCCGAAGCAGGATGAGCCGTCGGATCATTGCTCCGATTCCGCAGCCGGGTGCTGGCCGAGACCGGGGACCTCGATGGTCGGGCAGTCCTTCCACAACCGCTCGAGGGCATAGAAGTTGCGCTCTTCGTTGTGTTGGACGTGGACGACGATGTCGGAGTAGTCCAACAACGCCCAGCGACCTTCCTTGGTCCCCTCGCGGCGGACGGGCTTGTGTCCGGCTTCACGAAGCTGATCCTCGATGTTGTCCACGATCGAGTTGACCTGACGCTCGTTGGGCGCAGAGGCGATCACGAAGCAGTCGGTGATGTAGAGCTGGTCGGAGACGTCGAGGATCACCACGTCGCTGGCCAGTTTGTCGTCGGCTGCGAGCGCGGCGATACGCGCCATCTCGGCGGCTTCGGCTGTTGCAGTCACTTGGGTGTACTCCCACTCGTATGGTTCGGGTTCGCGGTCATTGCGCTGGTGACCGGCCCTTCCGGTTGCTTCTTCTGGGGTGCCGGCTCCGACATGGTGACGGAGCCGTCGAGGCGCAGCGCGCCTCGTGGTCTGTAGAGATTTCTCTTCGAGATGTATTGCACGACGCCGTCCGGCACGAGGTACCAGACAGGCCGATTCTCACCGGCTCGAAGTCGACAGTCCGTCGACGATATCGCGAGTGCCGGGATTTCCATCAATGTGAGGGTGCCGGCAGGCAACGACCGGAGGTGGTTGGCCAGATGTTCGACGCCCAGCTCGAACCCCGGACGCGAGACTCCGACGAACTTGGCGAGCTCGAACAGCTCCTCCCAGTTCTGCCACGTCAAGATCGACTCGAGGGCGTCCGCGCCGGTGATGAAGAAGAGCTCGGCATTAGGGTGCTGCGCCCGCAGATCGCGCAGGGTGTCGACGGTGTAGGTCGACTTCTCTCGATCGACGTCCACGCGACTGACGGAGAATCGGGGGTTGGACGCCGTCGCGATCACGGTCATCAGGTAGCGGTCTTCCGCTGGGCTGACCGTTGTCCCTTCCTTCTGCCAGGGGTTTCCGGTGGGCACGAAGATGACCTCGTCCAGACCGAACTTGTTCGCCACTTCGCTGGCAGCGACGAGGTGCCCGTGGTGTATCGGGTCGAAGGTGCCGCCCATCACGCCCAATCGGCGAACGGACTGCTTCCCTGTGTCGTCACCGGGGTCGTATTCGTGCTGCACAACCGCCGATTCTACGTCCGCTGCGCTGCCGGGCGTCACACGCCTCACACCGGCAGCAGACGTGAGACCACGGTGGCGAGCTGCTGGGCGGATCGGCACTCGTGCATGGCGATCACGTCGGCGTACACCTTGGCTGCCGAATCGCCGGATCCCCACTGTGATTTCGGTTCGGGATTGAGCCAGTACGCGTGCTTGGCCACCGAGACGATATGCGCCAACGCGGGCAGCTTGGGTTCGCGGTAGTTGGTGCGGGCGTCGCCGAGAATCAACACCGAACTGCGACTGGTGACCGCATGCGCGTACTTCTCGTCGAAGGTCGTCAGCGCGTGGCCGTAGTCCGAGTGGCCGTCGTACGTCACCAGATCGGACTCCCGGATGATGCGGCTCATCGCGGCACCGAGGTCGGAGCCGGAGTCGAAGAATCGCGTCACCTCGTCGGTGGAATCGATGAAGGCAAAGATCCGAACACGCGAGAACTGCTCTCGCAGTGCATGCACCAACAGCAGGGTGAAGTTACTGAATCCCGCGACCGAGCCCGAAACATCGCACAGCACAACCAATTCGGGGCGTGCTCGGCGCGGCTTGCGCTCCACCAAGTCGATCGGAATGCCACCGGTGGACATCGACTTGCGCAGGGTACGTCGCAGATCGATCGAACCGTGCCTGCTTCTGCTGCGCCGCACTGCAAGTCGTGAGGCAAGCAGCCGAGCCAGCGGGGTGACGTTGCGTCGCAGCGCCGCCATCTCCGTGTCCGAGGCCCGCAGGAAGTCGACTTCCTCGGCCAGCTTGGGCACACCGTAACTTGCTACCCGCTCGCGGCCCAGCTTCTCTGCCGACCTCCGTCTCGTCTCGCTCTCGACCATCTTGCGAAGGTCCACGATGCGTTGCGCTGCAGTGCGTTTGGCCACTTCCGATTCGTAGTCGTCGGTGGGCCGATCCCGTGTGTCGTCGGCGCGGCCGAGCAGCCCATCGAGGATCTTGCGCAACAACGTATCGGGGGCGACGTCGCGCAGGGCCTGATAGGCCGAGAACGACGGTCCGTTCGAGGATTTGTACTGACCGAGCTCCTCCACCATCTGCGCCGCCAGCATCTGGGTCAACTCCGCGGCCTCGGCCGAATCGTCGGACAGCAGATCCACCAGCAGCTCTCGGAGCGCATCGATGTCGACGTCGCCGCCTTCTGTGCGGGGAAGCGCAGTGTCGATCTGTCCCGAGTCCCGCGTGCCCGACGCCACCGGAAACCATAGGTCGAAGAGCGCGTCGAACACCCCGCGGTGCGTCGGTCGTCGCAGCAACGAGCAGGCCAGCCCCTCTCGCACAGCTTCCCGGTCGAGTAGATCCAGGACCGACAGGACGCGTCCGGCATCTACGGTTTCCGACGGTCCCACCGAGATTCCGCGCTTTCGCAATGCCTCGACGAAGCCGACCAGATGCCCGGGAATTCCGTGCGGGGCCAACATGTCAGTTCAGCCGCAGTTCGGCGGCCGCACGCACCTGATCGGACTGATGCTTGAGCACCACTCCCAGCGTCGTCCGGACCGCATCCTCGTCGAGGGTGTCCATTCCGAGGGCCAGCAGCGTGCGACCCCAGTCGATCGTCTCGGCGACGGAAGGCAACTTCTTGAGCTGCATTCCCCGAAGTACACGGACGGTCTTGATCATCTGCTCGGCAATCGCCTCGGGCAGTTCCGGAACCCGACTGGCCAGGATTCGACGCTCGAGGTCCGCGTCGGGGAAGTCGAGGTGCAGGAAGAGGCAGCGGCGCTTGAGGGCCTCCGACAGTTCGCGAGTCGCGTTGGACGTCAGCACCACGAACGGGGTGCGCTCGGCCGTGATGGTACCGAGCTCGGGAATGGTGATCGCGAAGTCGCTGAGCACCTCGAGCAGCAGTCCTTCGATCTCGACGTCGGCCTTGTCGGTCTCGTCGATGAGCAGCACGGTGGGGTCGGTACGCCGAATGGCCTGCAGCAGCGGCCGCGCCAGCAGGAACTCCTCGGAGAAGACGTCCAGCTTGGTCGAATCCCAATCGGCACTGGTTCCCGACTGGATCCGCAGGATCTGCTTGGCGTGGTTCCACTCGTACAGGGCGCGGGCCTCGTCGACGCCCTCGTAGCACTGCAACCGCACCAGCTCGGCACCCGTCGTCTGGGCCACGGCGCGGGCGAGTTCGGTCTTGCCGACACCCGCCGGGCCCTCGATGAGCAGCGGCTTGCCGAGGCGGTCGGCGAGAAAGACCGAGGTGGCTGTGGCCTTGTCGGCCAGATAGCCCGTTTCTGCCAGACGCTCGAGGACGTCGTTCACACTCGCGAACAGCGGGGGTGTCGTCGGTAGGGCACGATCCACGTCACAACTCCTGATGATCGGGTTTGGTCGGTACGGCAGGGGCGTCAGACATCTCGGACGTGTCCGTCGCCCCACACGGTCCACTTGGTCGAGGTCAGTTCGGGCAATCCCATGGGCCCTCGGGCGTGCAGCTTCTGGGTGGAGATACCGATCTCGGCTCCGAAGCCGAATTGCTCGCCGTCGGTGAATGCGGTGGAGGCATTGACCATCACGGCAGCCGCGTCGACGCGTTGGGTGAACTCGCGCGCGGCACCGATATCGGATGCGACGATCGCCTCGGTGTGGCCGGTTCCGTATCGATCGATGTGCTCGATCGCCTCCTCGATGCCGCCCACGACCTTCAGCGCGATGTCGAGTGAGAGGTACTCCTGCGACCAGTCCTCGTCGTGAGCGGGGACCAGCCCGGGCAGGTCGCCGTGCACCGTGACGCTGTGCATCTGGAACGCCTGGAGCAGCCGCGGCACCATGGTGTCGGCGATCGCAGCGTCGACCAGTACGGTCTCGGCCGCGTTGCAGACGCTGACTCGGCGGGTCTTGGCGTTGAGCACGATCTTCTCGGCAATGTCCGGATCGGCCGAGGAGTGGACGTACACGTGGCAGTTTCCGACTCCGGTCTCGATGGTCGGGACCGTGGCATCGCGAACAACGGCAGCGATCAGTCCCGCGCCCCCTCGGGGGATCACCACGTCCACCAGACCGCGCGCCTGGATCAGGTGGGTGACCGTGGCGCGATCCGCACTGCCCAGCAGTTGTACGGCGGCCTCGGGCAGACCGTGTTCGCGCAACGCCCCTTGCAGGGCGTCGACCAATGCCGCATTGGATCGGGCCGCCGAGGACGAACCGCGCAACAGCACCGCGTTGCCGGACTTGAACGCGAGACCGAACGCATCGACGGTGACGTTGGGGCGCGCCTCGTAGACCATGCCCACCACCCCGAGTGGGACCCTCGACTGCCGAATCTCGAGCCCGTTGGGAAGCGTCGAACCGCGGATGACCCCGCCGATCGGATCCGGCAGCGCGGCGACCTGTCGCAGACCTGCCGCGATGCCGTCGATGCGCGAGGCGGTCAACCGCAGTCGATCCAGCAGACCCTCGTCGGTACCCCCTGCCCGCGCGATTTCGATGTCGGCCGCGTTCGCAGCCAGGATCGAATCCGCAGCAGCAACCACGGCATCGGCGGCGGTATGCAGCAACGAGTCCTTCTCAGCGGTCGTCAGCAACGCCAGCGCACGCGAGGCGATCCGCGCTCGACGAGCGGCCGCGTGCACGTTCTCACGCTCGTCGAGCGTCGTGGACACCGATTCGGCCGAGACGGAAGCAGTCATGAACTACACACTAATAGGGCCGGGAATGAAGCGGTGTCGCCGCGTCGTTGCAGCACAACGTGGAGATCACCGACGTCATGGACGTCGATACCGACAGACCGGAGGAACCACCTGTGAGTGCCTTGTTCGAGCCTCTGACCCTGCGCGAAGTCACCTTCCCCAACCGGGTATGGATGGCACCGATGTGCCAGTACTCGGCCGACGACTCGGGCCCGTACGTCGGCGCTGCGGGTGACTGGCACCGAACACATCTGGTGAGCCGCGCGGTCGGCGGGGCAGGCCTGATCATCACCGAAGCCACCGCAGTCAGCCCGGAGGGTCGCATCAGCCCGTCGGACCTGGGTATCTGGAACGACACCCAGGCAGATGCCTTGGCGAAGATCGTCGCCGAGATCTCGTCCTTCGGTTCCGTCCCGGGCATCCAGTTGGCACACGCGGGCCGCAAGGGTTCCACTGCGGCTCCCTGGCTCGGCGGCAAGTCGCTGCCCGCGGAGGATCCCCGAAGCTGGGAGACCGTCGGTCCGAGCGCGGTCGCCTTCGGAGATTATGCGACGCCACGCGAGGCAACCGGCGACGACATCGCGAAGATCGTCGACGACTTTCGCTCTGCGGCGCAGCGCGCATCGAAGGCCGGGTTCCAGGTGGCCGAAGTGCACGGCGCGCACGGATACCTCTTGCACCAGTTCCTGTCGCCTGCGAGCAATACCCGCACCGACGCCTACGGCGGCGACTTCGCGGGCCGCACCCGGCTACTGATCGAGGTGGTCGACGCGGTCCGTCAGGTGTGGCCGGCCGAGCTTCCGGTGTTCGTCCGCCTGTCGGCGACGGACTGGCTCGACGAGCCCGAGAACACTGAGGGCACAGCCGAACTGGAGGCCCCTAGCTGGACGTCGGATCAGACTGTCGCGTTGTCGCAGATCCTCACCGAACACGGGGTGGATCTGGTCGATACCTCCACCGGAGGAAACGTGCACGCAAAGATTCCGGTCGGTCCCGGCTACCAGGTTCCGTTCGCACGACGAATCCAGAACGAGACCACGATGCCCGCCGCCGCGGTCGGCATGATCACCGAACCCAAGCAGGCGGAGGATATCGTTTCGCTGGGCGAGGCGACCGCTGTGCTGCTGGCGCGCGAGCTACTGCGCGATCCCTACTGGCCACGGCGCGCTGCCCGCGAACTCGGTGTCGAGATGACTCCGGCCGTGGCACCGCAGTACGAGCGGGCCTACTGAGGTCTCACACAACAAAACCGAGCTTCTTGTCCACGACATTGAGCAGGGGTTCGCCCCGAAAATATCGACGTGCGTTGTCGGCGAACACCTCTGCGAGTCGCTGCTTCCACCCCGATGCGTCACCGCTCATGTGCGGAGTGAGGATCACGTTCTCGGCCGTCCACAACGGATGGTCGGCCGAGAGCGGCTCGGTCTCGAACACGTCCAGCGCGGCACCGGTGATGTGTCCGCTACCGAGATGCTTCAACAGAGCCTCGGTATCGAGCAGCTCACCGCGGCCCACATTGATCACCCGCGCGCCAAGACTCATCGCAGCCAGCACCGAATCGTCGACCAAACCCCTCGTCTGGTCGGTCAACGGGGCAACCAGAACCAGGTAGTCGGCCCGCGCTACTTCGTCCACCAGATCATCACTGGCGTATACGGCGCCGAAGTCTCGGTCGCCTTCTCGTGCTGTTCGACCCACGCCCGAGACCGACATTCCCACTGCACTCAGCAGATTTGCGATGGCACGACCGATCGCTCCGGTGCCCACGATCATCGCGCGTGCACCATCGATGCGTTCGGTCTCGCGGTGTTGCCAGATCTTCGAATGCTGCAGTGCGCGTGAACGTTCGGAGTCCTTGGCGAACGCGAGGATTTGAGCCAGCACGAACTCCGCGATCGGTCGATCGAAGACACCACGCGAATTGGTCACCACCACATCGGATTCCACCAGCTCGTCGAACATCAACGAGTCCACGCCGGCAGCGGCGATATGGATCCACTTCAGCGAACCGCAGCGCGGCCACGCGGATTCGACTGCATGCGAGAAGAAATCCCACAGGAGCAACGCGTCGGCACCGTCGACGGCATCCGCCAGGGTGTCGGCCGTGGCGTATCTGACGTCGGCGACCTCCGCGACGGACTCGAGTCCGTCGGGAAGGTCGCCGGCATGCAGAACGACGAGAACCGGTGCCACTTCTACTTCTTGTAGCCGACGAGTTCGACGCCGGACGCAGCGACCTCGTCGTCGTTGTCACCGGGGCACTGGGTTCCGCGTAGTGATCGCCCTGCCGTCTCGGGCATCAACAGGATCGGCACGAATGCGATGGCAGCAGCGATCATCATGTACCAACCCGGGATCAGGTTGGAACCCGTTCGATCGATCAGGAACGTCAGAATCAACGGTGCCGTTCCGCCGAAGAGCGCAGTCGAGACGTTGTATCCGATGGCGAACGCGCCGTATCGCACCTGAGTGGGGAACAGTGCAGGCAGTGTCGACGACACGCAGGAGCACATGATGACCAGCAACACTCCGAGACCGAGCAGGCCGATGCTCTGGCCGATCAGTCCGGTGTTGATGATCAGCAGGAACAGCGGAACGCTGAAGACGAAGTACCCCACGCAGGCCGCCAGCAGCAACGGCTTTCGGCCCACCCGGTCGGACAGAGCGCCGATAGGGTTGATGATCGCCATCATGATGATCATGATGGCCACGAGGGTGAAGTTGGACTGAGTCGTGCTGTGCCCCAACGTGTCGCTCAGGTACGAGGGCAAGAACGTCAGCACCGTGTAATAAGCGATGTTGAGCAGCAACACGAATCCCATCAGGATCAGGATCCGCTGCCAGTACGTCATGGTGGCCTTGAGCGAGGTGATGGCTCCGCCTGCACCCTCTTCGACCGTGCCGCCGTCTTCCTTCGCTTCGGCGAACACCGGAGAATCCTCGAGCCGGGTCCGCAGCCACAGCGCAACGATTCCCAACGGGAGCGTCACCAGGAACGGGATTCGCCAGCCCCAGGCCTCCATGGTTTCGTCACCGAGCCCGACGTTGAGCAAGGTGCACAGGGTGGCACCGCCGACCGTGCCCGCGAGGGTTCCGAATTCGAGGAACGATCCGAAGAATCCGCGCCGCTTGTCGGGCGCGTACTCGGCCATGAACACTGCTGCGCCGCCGTACTCACCACCGGTGGAAAAGCCCTGCACCAATCGGCAGACGAGCAGCAGCAACGGTGCGGCGATGCCGATGGTGTCGAACGTCGGCAGCACACCGATCGCCGCCGTGGCCAACGTCATCATCGAGACGGTCAGTACGAGGACCTTCTGACGACCGATACGGTCGCCGAGCGGGCCGAGCACGATGCCGCCGATAGGACGAATGATGAACGACGCGGCCAGCACCGCGAATGTGGAGAGCAGGCTCGCTCCCCCGTCCTCGGACGGGAAGAAATTGGCGGCGATGTAGACGGCGAGATAGCCGTACACCGCGTAGTCGAACCACTCGACTGCGTTGCCGAGTGCCGATCCACCGATGGCGCGGTGGAGAATCTTGGTCTCGGCCGGGCTCAGGGTGTCGGTACTGGGGGGATATCCGGTCGGCGATGCTGCCGACCCTGATTTTTCGGTCACGGTCGAAATACCTCTCGCTTTTGTGGACAAAGTGGAGCGTCGGTGTGGTACTTCGCAGCGTTCGACATTACGGCGATGGCGAACAAACGTTTCGGCCAACCCCCTCGTGCAGCGCTAAAGTCCTGGTAGTGCAGCAATTCTGGTGGCTATCAACGCGTACGCCCTTGCGCTGTCGGTCAATTGCCGCACGGCAACGGACTCGTCCGGCCGATGTGCTTGCTTTTCGATCTCCCCCGGACCGAGCACGACGGTAGGTATTCCCATCTGCTGTGCCACAAAACCACCATCGCACGATGCCGTCCAGATGTCAGTGGAACGGCCAAATCCGTTGTCGAAAACCGATTGCACTGCGGTAGTGACCAATCCGTTGTTCACGCTGGTCAGAAAGCCCGGCATTTCCATTGCGATACCGATCTCGACATCGATACCGGACCCCGTGAGTTCCGCAGATTCGATGCGGGATCGCAGATCTCCTACGACTCCGGCGGCGCTCTCGCCGGGTAACAGACGGCGGTCGACGGTGACGACACACCGGTCGGCGACCATCGAGGTGCCCGTACCTCCCGCTATCGTGCCCACATTCCAGGTGGCCGGCCCCAGTTCGGGGTCTGGGTTCGCGTCCAGCTCGGCCTGGGAGCTCTCGATGATTGCGATGATGCGTGCTGCAGCAGAGATGGCGTTGGCTCCGTTGCGCGGTTGCCCCGCATGCGCGGATCGGCCCCGAACTTCGATCTCCAGGTTCGCCGCACCTCTGCAGCCGTAGATGGTGACCAGATCCGTAGGCTCCGCCACCACGCAACAGCTGTACGTGCGGTGCTGCGACTCGGCGACAAAAGCTCGGATACCGAGTCCGGTGTCCTCCTCGTCGACCAGGCACGCCAACGTCATGGGGTGCTCGTCCGCGAGACCGGAACGCAGCACGGCGGTCATGGCCGCCACCACCGCGGCCAGGCCGCCTTTCATGTCGCAGGACCCGCGACCGACGATGCGGCCATCCCGAATCACGGCGGAGAAGGGATCGGTGGTCCAGCCCGTACCCGCGGGCACCACATCGGAGTGGCCCACGAACAGCACCCCTGGCCGTTCGTCGGACCCGATGGATACGAACACGTTGGGCCGGCCAGGGGCGACCTCGACGGTCCGAACATCGAAACCCACTGCGCGACAGTGTTCGGCAAGGACTTTCGCGGTCATCTCCTCGGTGTCCCCGGGATTCTCGCCGCCTGCATCGATCAAAGCGGTTGTCAAACCGACGATTTCCTTCTCGTCGATCGAATCGAGGAGGGCACGTTCGGAACTCGTGACCGTCATCGAGTGGGGTCGGAGGCGAGCAGGTGCTTGGACTTCTCCACTGCCACCGCAAGTCTTCTGATTCCCTCGTCGATGCGTTCGGGAGTCGACGAGGCGAAGCACAGGCGCAGCGAATCGTGAAATTTTCCGCCCACCGACAGTGCCGGTCCTGGTATGTAGGCCACTCCTTCGGCCAGCGCCGTCTCGAACAGGTCCTGAGTAGAGAAGTCGACGTCGTTGCCGCGCAACGTCGCCCAGAGAAAAAAGCCACCCTCGGGGTCGGTCGTCGACATCGAGTCACCGAAGTGCTTGTCGATGCTGTTCTGCATCGCGACCTTGCGCGGTAGATACACCGACGCCAACGACCGAAGATGCTCGTCGAGCAGTCCGCGCCGGATGTACTCGGCCACCATTCGCTGCGCAGGCAGGTTGGTGCACGTGTCCATTGCCTGCTTGGCGTTGACGATCAGCTGCCGCGCCTCGGGGGCGGCGTCCACCCATCCCACCCGTAGGCCGGGCGCGATCATCTTCGAGAACGTGCGTACGGAGAAGATCAACGGGTCGTTGGGACTGAGTGCGCCGAAACTGGGGATCGACTCACCCGAAAAACGAAGCAAACCGTAGGGATCGTCGTCGAGAATCACCGATCCCCAACGGTGTGCCAATTCGATGAGCAACCGACGGCGCTCGAGCGACAGAGTCACCCCGGACGGGTTCTGGAAGTTGGGAATCACGTAGATCATCTTCGGCAACCGCCCCGCGCGCTCGACGAGCTCAGGCAATGCCTCGACGATCAGACCGTTGCTGTCCATCGGGGCCTCGAGGATGTCGCCCCCGTAACTGAGTACGGTGGCGGTTCCGTTGGTGTACGTGGGGCTTTCGACGATCACCAGGTCGCCTGGATCGACGAACAACTTGCAAGCGATGTCGAGGCCCTGCATCCCGCCCGAGGTGATCACCACTCGCTCTTCGGACGTGGGCTCGCCCACCGACTCCAGGTATGCGAGCAACGCGTCGAGCAGGCCCGGGTCACCCTCGGTGGCACCGTAGTCGAACGCGTCCGCGGTGAGCACGCTACCGGCGATCTCGGTGAACGCAGCAGCCGGAACCGTCTCGGCGGCAGGAGATCCCATCGCGAAACGCACGATGTCGTGTTTCTGCGCCGCGAGGAGCGATGTCGACGAATCGATCACCGATCCCACCAGCTTGTCGGTTCGCAGGGCCCAGGGAATGCTGGGAGTGGAGCCTGCGGAATGACTCGGTGCGGCAGGAGTGGAACCTGCGGAACGACCTTGAGCGGCGGGAGTGGAGCCTGCGGATCGACCTTGTGTGGATGCGGTCATGCTCACTCCTTCGTCAGTAGTTCTCGGGGGTACGCGGTGAAGGTTTCGAGACCGGTCTCGGTGACGCGAACGGCCTCGGATACCTCGTATCCGTAATCGTCCATCCACATTCCGCCGATGATGTGGAACGTCATGTTCTCGGCGAGCACCGTCTCGTCGTCGGTGCGCAGGCTCACTGTGCGCTCACCCCAGTCGGGTGCGTAGGCGATGCCGATCGAGTAACCGATGCGTGACGGTTTGTGCAGTCCGTGCTTGGCCAGGCTGGTGTTCCACACCTGCGCCAGCTCGGTGGCGGTGACGCCTGCCCGCACGGTTGCGAGCACGTCGTTCAATGCCTCCCCGGTGGACTTTGCGAGGTAATCCAAACGCGGACTCGGCTTTCCGAGCACGATCGTGCGTGCCATCGGGATGTGGTAGCGCCGAAACACTCCGGCCAGTTCGACGACGGTGGTCTCGCCCCGCACGAAGGGTTGATGCGACCAGGTCAGGTGCGGGGTGTCGGCTCCGGCACCGGTGGGCAGCATCGGCACGATGGCTGGATGATCGCCGCCGAAGTCCGCAGTGCCCCGCACCTGTGCGTTCATGATGGCCGCGGCCGCGTCGCACTGCCGCTCACCCACCGAGATTGCCTGGTAGGCAGCCGACATCGCCGATTCACACACCTGTGCAGCACCGCGCATCAGGGCAATCTCCGCGGGTGACTTGACCACTCGCACCCAGTTGATGAGCTCGTAGGAGTCGGTGAATCGGTATTCGGGCAGCGACTTCACCAGAGCCTCGAATGCCTTGGGGCTGAAGTAGTACGAGTCCATCTCCAGACCCACTTGGCCGTGCTCGAAGTTGTTCACCAGCCCCAGTTCGCGCAGCTTCGCGGCGACCCAGACGAATGGGTGAGTGTCCTTGCGCTGCACGAACGTTTCCGGGTAGCCGAACGTCCGATCCTGCGGCAGCCACGACGTGCGAAACGCGCCGTTAGCGTCCATTTCGCGGGCGAAGAAATACATGTCGCCCTCGAGCGGGACGTACAGCATCTGCGGGGTGTAGAACGAGAGGGCGTTGTAGCCGAGCAGGTAGTAGAGGTTCGCGGGATCGGTGACGATGAGCGCCGTGAGGTTCTGCGCTGCCATCCGCTCTCGGACGGCAGCGAGGCGGGCGGCGTACTCCTCGTCGGTGAACGTGATCGGCGTGCTGTTCGGTACATCGGGGTACCGCGCCAGACCGGGAGCGGCCGGTCCTTCGGTGTCGTCGGGTCCGATTGCGGTGACGTATGCGGAGTCTGATGAGTCGTTCACGGGCACCCCCTTCGATCGTGGAGATTTAGTAGATTGTTGACAATCAGGCTAGGCGCTTACGCCAGAGGTACGCAAGACTTCGGATGTAAATGCTGTGTTGCGCGCCGAGCGATCTATCCCGGAGTGGCCAGAGCCGAGTGTTCGGCATGCTCCTCCACCATCGCCCGGGTCAAGTCGTGGATGGCGGTGTCCATGTGCTCGTGTACGCCCTTTTCCAGTGCGTCCCAATCGGATCCGAGAAGAAGATCGACGATCAGTTGATGTTCCTCCACCAACGCCTCGGGCCGGTAGTACGCGGTTTCGAGGTTGGCCATACAGATACGCGCCTCCGCGGCGAGGGTGGCGTACATCCGTGACATCCGGCTGTTGCGAGTCGCTGCGACGAGGGCAGTGTGAAATGCCAGGTCGCGTTCGGCCAGACCTCGCCAGTCCGCCCGATCGATGAACGGCTGCATCTGCATCACGATGGCCGAGAGCTCGTCGGCAGCGGTGATCAGCCGGTCGCGATCACCGTGGACCAACGTCCACGCAGCACCGGCCTCGATCGCCGCACGGGACTCGTAGATCTCGGTGACGTCGTCGCTGCTCAGTTCGACGACGAATACGCCCCGGTTGCGGTAGCTGACCAGCAGACCCTCTTGATTGAGACGCTGCAGCGCCTCACGCACCGGTCCCCGTGATATTTCGAGCTCGGCGGCTACGTTCGCCTCGTTGATCTGCTCTCCCGGGGCATAGGACCCGTCGATGATGCGATCGCGAATCTGGTCGGCAATCACCATCGACGTATTGCGTGCGTCGATGGGCGTCAGTCTTCTCGAACTGGGCATGATCGAAAGCCTCTCTCAGCCTCGGGGAATGGCAAAGTATTTGTACTCCAGGAACTCGTCGATTCCGACTTTTCCGCCCTCGCGGCCCAGCCCGGACTGTTTGACACCACCGAACGGTGCCGCGGGGTTGGAGACCAGGCCGGTGTTGAGACCGACCATGCCCACCTCGAGCCGCTCCCCCATCCGTAGCGCCCGATCGATGTCCTGAGTGAAGACGTATCCGACGAGTCCCCATTCGGTGTCGTTCGCGAGGGCGATCACCTCGTCCTCGGTGTCGAACGGCACGATCGCCGCGACCGGCCCGAAGATTTCCTGCGACATCAGATCGGAATTCGAGTCGACGTCCGTGAGCACTGTCGGCGGGTAGAAGTAGCCGGGTCCGTCCGGTGCCGCTCCCCCGACGATCGCACGTGCGCCGCGCCCGAGGGCGTCGTCGACGAGTGTCTGCACCTTGGTGCGGCCGGCGTCGTCGATCAGCGGACCCACCTCGGTACCGTGCGCACTACCGGCACCGACCGTCAACGCACCCATGCGCTCGGCGAGCTTGTCCGCGAACTGTGCTGCGACACTGCGGTGTACGAAGAATCGGTTGGCGGCAGTGCAGGCCTCACCCATGTTGCGCATCTTGGCGACCATCGCCCCGTCCACGGCGCGTGCGAGATCTGCGTCGTCCATGACGATGAAGGGTGCGTTGCCGCCGAGCTCCATCGAGGTACGCATCACCGTCGATGCGGCTTGCTCGAGCAGAATCTTGCCCACCGCAGTCGATCCAGTGAAGCTGATCTTGCGGGCCGCGCCGCTGCTCATCCACGAGCCCACGACACCCGCCGCATCAGTGGTGGTCACGACATTGACGACGCCCGCCGGGACACCCGCGTCGTGCAGAATCTGGGCGAGAGCGAGCGCAGTGAGCGGGGTCTGTTCCGCCGGCTTGAACACCACGGTGCAGCCCGCCGCCAACGCTGGGCCGATCTTACGAGTCCCCATGGCCAGCGGGAAGTTCCACGGAGTGACCAGGATGCACGGTCCGACCGGCGCACGGGTGACCACAATGCGGTTCTTACCGTCCCCGGTGACGGTGTGATCACCCGAGATACGCACGGCCTCCTCGGAGAACCAACGGAAGAACTCCGCGCCGTAGGCCACTTCACCTCGCGCGTCGGCCAGCGGCTTCCCCATTTCCGCGGTGATGATCGCGGCGAGTTCCTCCGACCGCGCCATGATCAATTCGTAAGCCTTACGCAGGATTTCACTGCGGGCACGGGGCGCAGTCGCGGCCCACTCGGCAGCGGCATCGACTGCCGCAGCCATTGCGCTCTCGGCCTCGGCGATGCCACCGTCGGCCACCGTGGCAATCACGTCACCGCTGGCGGGGTCGATCACGTCGAACCGAGCAGCCGAGGCTGCAGCTGTCCAGGCACCTCCGATGAACAGGTCGGTGGGGGGCGTGATGGAGGGTCGAGTAAGGCTGGTCGTCATTGCCGCGGTCCTTTCGGCGAACGTGGATCGAGTATCTGAGCCAGGTGCACGGACGCGTCACTGGTCAGATCACCGGTGAGTTGTCGCACCTGCATGTGGCAGCTGAATCCGTCGGTGAGAATCGGAGTGTCGGGCTCGGTGGCACGAACAGCCGGTGCGAGAGCTTGTTCGGCGACCTTCATGCTGAGCTCGTAGTGACTCTTCTCGAAGCCGAAATTGCCTGCCACTCCACAGCATCCGGTGGCTTCCGTCACCGTCTCGATGCCGACGGACGCCAATGCCGTGCGCTGCGTGGCGTTACCGAAGACGGCGTATTCGTGGCAGTGGGTCTGGACGGTCACCGACGCGGGAACCTCGACCGAGGGCACCCACCCCGCCGCCGCCTGATCGATCACCGCTCCCGCGAAGCTCTGCACCCGCGCCGCTACCCTTCTCGCGGCGGCCGTCGGTACCAACTCGGGCATGTCCTTGCGGAATGCCGCGGCGCAGCTCGGTTCGGTGACGACGATGGGTCGGTCGGTGCCGTCGTCCAGTGCAGCAACGGCTTTCGTGAGGTGCTTGCGTGCGGCCTTGAGCTGGCCCGTCGAAATCCAGGTCAGACCACAGCACACGTCGGTCCGGCATTCGGTGCTGCGGCCGGAATCCTCGAGCACGCGCTGCGCCGCGCCCGCGACCTCGGGGCGAAAGCCCTGGGTGAACGTGTCGACGACAAGCACGACATCGGACTCCTTCCCTCCACCGATGCGCACCGCACTCGTCAGTTCCTTCGTCGACGCGAATCGTGGTAGCGCCCGCTCGCCGGTCAACCCGCCGAGCCTCGCCGCAATCGCCGCGACCCGAGGGGTGAGTACGCGATTGAGCAGCGGTGCCGTTCGCTGCGTCACCTTCAGCCAGCGGGGCAACCAGCCCAGCGAATAGTGCGAGAGTGGCCGCAGTCGCCCCGCATAGTGATGATCGAGAAACTCCGATTTGTACGTCGCCATGTCCACCCCGACCGGGCAGTCCGAGGAACAGGCCTTGCACGATAGGCACAGGTCCAATGACTCTGCCACGTCCTTCGAGGCCCACCCGTCGGCGACGGTCGGCGAGCTGCGCACCATCTCCTGCAGTACCCGGGCGCGGCCACGAGTGGAATCCTTCTCGTCGCCCGTCGCGCGGAAGCTCGGGCACATGACGCCTCCGGAGGTGGTGCGGCACTTGCCGACACCGACACACGATTGGGTGGCGTGCACGAAAGGATCCAGATCCTCTCGCGTTCCGATCTGGTGCAGATCGAACGTCGTCTTCCACTCTCGCTGCGGAATACCCTGCAGCATCAGGTTGTCCATCATCGGCTCGGGCTCGGTGATCGATCCCGGGTTGAGCATCCCGCTGGGGTCCCAGACGCGCTTGAACCGCGAGAACGCGTCGAGCATGCGCGGCGAGTACATCACCGGCAGTAGTTCCGAGCGTGCCCGGCCGTCGCCGTGTTCGCCCGACAGGCTGCCGCCGTGCTTGACGACGACCCGCGCTGCGGCGCGCAGGAAGTCGTACATCACCCGTCGCCCGGCGTCGGTGCGTTGATCGAACGTGATGCGCACGTGCATGCAGCCGGCACCGAAGTGGCCGTACATCACACCGGTCAGTTCGTGCTCGGCCAGTAGCGAATTCAGGTCGGTGAGATACGCCGACAGGTTTTCCGGTGCCACGGCGGCGTCCTCCCACCCGCCCCAGGACTCGACACCGCTCGCCAGGCGGGTGGCCAGGCCCGCTCCGTCTTCGCGTACCCGCCACAGCGCTGTTCGATCGGCCGGGTCGGTGACGATGCGACCTTCTTTCAATCGTCCGAGCCGGCCGAGCTCCTCGAGCAACCGGGCTGCTTTGTCCTCGACCTCGGCCGCGTCGGCCCCGTCGAGGTCGACGTACAGCCAGGCATTTCCTGCCGGTAAGCCACGCACGGAGTCCGGCCCGCGCCGGTACTCCATCGTCCGCGCGATGTTGTCGTCGATCCCCTCCACCGCGGCCGGCGAAAATTCCAGAATCGCCATGACGTCGGCTGCAGCTGCGACCACATCCTCGTAGCCGAGGCAGAGCAGCAACGCGGCGGGCGGTACAGGCACGACCGTGACTGTGACCGAGACGATCACCGCACAGGTGCCCTCGCTGCCGACGAGCGCACGCGCGACGTCGAACCCGTTCTCGGGCAGTAGATGCGACAGATGAAATCCGGAGACCTGTCGCGGAATGCGGCCCAGCTCGACCCTGAACAGCGCCAGATTGTCGGCCGCAAGTGCGCGCAGCTCGTGCGAAATACGTTCGGCCGCAATGCCTGCTGCTGCGTCTTCGGCATGGACAGCCGACACGCCACTACGGGTGACCCGCAGTAGATGCCCCTCGGCTGTCACCACGTCCATCGCCACCGTGTGGTCCGAGGTACGACCGTAGCGAACCGAGTGATTGCCGCATGCGTCGTTGCCGACGGCCCCGCCGACCGTGGCGCGTGTCTTGCTGGACGGGTCGGGGGCAAACGTGAAGGCTCCTGACGTGCGTGCCACCAGCTCACGCTGCAACTCCGAGATCACGATGCCCGGTTCCACGACGGCGGTCCGCGAATCCGTGTCGACCGAGATCACCCGATTCATGTGACGGGAGAAGTCGAGCACGATTCCGCGGCCGATGGCGTTGCCCGCCATCGACGTTCCGCCGCCGCGGCCGATCACAGCGACTCCGGCCGCGGTGCACAGCGACACCACGGTGGACACCTCGTCGGCGCTGCGCGGGAACACGACCGCTGCAGGCGGAATTCGGTAGTTCGAGGCGTCGTAGGAATACTCGGCCAAGCGCCGAGACGAGTCGTCGATATCGATCCCCGTCTCCCGCACTCGATGCACGAGTGCGGGGACATCGGATCGGATGGGCGCAGACGTCACAGCACGTTCTTCAGCGTTCGAGACAGCGCGTCGATACCCTGCCGCATCTCGTCGTCGTTCACGATCAGCGCGGGAATGATCCGGACGACGTTGCCGAGCGCCCCGCAGGTGAGCAGCAACAGCCCTTCGTCGATCGCGCCCTGCTGTACACGGAGGGCCGCGGCAGCGTCGGGATCGCCTGCACTGTCGACGAATTCGAGCGCCTGCATCAGGCCGAGCCCACGTGCGTCACCGATGGCAGAGTGCTCTGCCTTCAGTGTGAGCAGGCCGTCGAGCAGAACCTTGCCCTGCACGGCTGCATTGGCGACGAGCCCCTCGTCGCGCACGACATCGAGGGTCGCGACGCCCGCAGCGGCGGCGACGGCATTGCCGCCGTAGGTTCCGCCCTGAGAACCCGGCCACGCCTTGCTCATCAGCTCGGTCGATGCCGCGATGGCAGAGATCGGAAATCCGCTGGCGAGCCCTTTCGCGGTGATGACGATGTCCGGCGTGATCGACGAGTGCTGGTGCCCCCAGAACTTTCCGGTACGCCCGACACCTGCTTGGACCTCGTCGACGATCAGGACGATGCCGTGCGTGTCGGCGCGTTCACGCAATCCCTCGAGGAACTCCGGCGGCGTGGGCAGGTAACCACCGTCACCGAGAACCGGTTCGATGATGAACGCGGCGGTGTCGGCGGGGCTCGACATCGTCATCAACAGGTAGTCGAGTTCCTTCAGCGCGAACGCGACTGCGGTCTCGATGTCCCAGCCGTACCGAAACGCGTACGGGAACGGCGCGATGTGCACTCCGCCCATGATCGGCGAGAAGCCGGACCGAAATTTGGTTCCAGCGGTGGTCAACGATGCGGCCGCTACCGTGCGTCCGTGGAATCCTCCGTGGAAGGCAATGATGTTGGGCCGCCCGGTTGCCATGCGCGCCAATCGAATCGACGCCTCGACGGCCTCGGAGCCGGAGTTGGCGTAGAACACGCTGTCGAGCCCGGACGGCAATACCTCGCCGAGCTTGTCGGTCAACTCCAGTAGCGGTTGGTGCATGACGGTCGTGTACTGCGCGTGAATGATTTTGCCTACCTGCTCGCGCGCGGCCTCGACCACGCGCGGATGGCAGTGTCCGGTGCTGGTGACGCCGATTCCAGTGGTGAAGTCGAGGTACTTGCGCCCGTCCGTACCGATGATCCAGCTGCCCTTTCCGTGATCGACGACGATCGGGGTCGCCTGCTTGAGTGCCGGGCTGAGGGTGGTACGAGTCGACGCTGTCATGGCTGCCATCGTCACTCACGTTTGTTCGATTGTCAACAATCTGCAATTGGCATTTTATCGAGCCGGGCTCGTGGGGAGATACAGTTCGTTCGTGTCCGCCTCGAACCCCCGCATCGTTGTTCTCGGCAGCATCAACATGGATCTGATCACGCGCACTCCGTCTCTGCCCGATCCGGGGGAGACCGTGATGGGTACGTCCTTCACCACCGCCCCGGGCGGTAAAGGTGCCAATCAGGCCATCGCTGCTGCGAAGGCCGGATCGTCGGTCGCCTTCCTCGGAGCAGTCGGAGACGACGAATTCGGAGTTACGCTGCGCCACACGCTCACGGCCGCAGGCATCGACGACACTGCAGTGCGTACGGCTGCAGGTTCGAGTGGCATCGCCACCATCACCGTCGACGACCACGCCGAGAACAGCATCGTCGTCGTCCCCGGTGCCAACGGCACCGTCCGCGATCTCACCGACGACGACCGCACCGCCATCGCGGGCGCGGATATCCTACTGTGCCAGTTGGAAATTCCCATCGACACCGTGGTCGCCGCATTCGAGTACGCGCACTCTCGCGGTGTGATCACGATACTCAATCCCTCACCGGTACAGGACTTACCCGACGCCCTGGTCGCAGCCACCGACGTACTCGTGGTCAACGAGGCCGAGGAAGCTCGCATCGGACACCGAGCGGACGAGGTGGAACAAGTGGTCACCACCCTGGGGGCCAAGGGTGCCCGGTACCGCGGATCCCAGTCGTTCGAGGTGTCGGCACCACGGATCGAGGCCGTCGACACCACCGGTGCCGGCGATGCGTTCGCCGGGGCGCTGGCTGCATCATGGTCCGCCGGACCACGGGCGGCAGTCGAATGGGCAACCGCTGCAGGTTCTTTCGCAGCCACGAGACCCGGGGCGAGCGCATCCTCGGGCACCCGGGCTGAGATCGACGCACTCCGCGATGCGGCCGCTCGATGAGCGCTCCGGACCTGAACGAACTCCGACTGCTGCGTCGCGCACGTGATCGGATGGACCGCGACTTCGCCGAACCTCTCGACGTGCCGACCCTCGCCCGGACGGCACTGATGTCCACCGCGCACTTCAGCCGCCGCTTCCGAGAGGCGTACGGCGAGACGCCGTACGCCCATCTGATGACCCGCAGAATCGAGCGCGCCAAGGCCCTGCTGCGCCGCGGAGATGTGACCGTCACCGAAGCGTGCTTCGCGGTGGGTTGTACCAGCCTCGGTTCCTTCAGTTCACGGTTCACCGAGATCGTCGGCGAGACGCCCAGTGCTTACCGCGCCCGTGATCACCGCGCCGGTCGAGCGGTACCGAGTTGCCGAGCCATGGTTCTGGGCCGGCCGATGCGTGCCGCCGCTGCAGCTGACACCGCCACCGAACCGAGCAGAATCGGAGAAGCAACGGCGGCCGGGGCGTCCTAGCCTGTGCTTCATGACACTCTCACTGAGCCACGTACACATCTATACCGATGACCCCGACGCCTCCTTGGCCTTCTATCGCGACGCCCTCGGACTCGAGGTGAAGAGCGAGGTCGCCAACGACGGCTACCGCTGGATCACGTTGTCGCCCAGCGATCAACCCGAGATCGAGATCGTGTTGTCGCAGCCGCACGCCGGCCGCTCGCAGGAACTCGGCGATCAGATCGCCGCCCTGCTCGCCAAGGGTGAAATGCCGGGCCTGCTCTTCCGTGCCGACGACCTCGACTCAGCGTTCGAGAAGATAAGAGCGGCAGGTACCGCCGAGATTCTGCAGGAACCGACGAGTCAGCCGTGGGGTGCGCGCGACGCGGCCTTCCGCGATCCGGCCGGAAACATGGTGCGCGTCAGTCAGGCGTGAGTAGAGCCCGCGACACCAACCGGGAGCATGCAGCACGATTCCTTGTCGTACCGATGCTGCACGATGGACGGTATGACGACAGCGACGCACGCGACCGTGGGCAACTTGCGCGATGACGCCGAGAGGTTGTTGCGCGAGCTAGCCGGCCCCGACGCTGTGTTGCGGGACGACCAGTGGACGGCGATCGAGGCCTTGGTGGTGCACCGTCGACGTGCTCTGGTGGTGCAGCGAACAGGCTGGGGAAAGTCTGCCGTCTATTTCATCGCGGCGAAGCTTCTGCGCGCTCAGGGCCTGGGTCCGACCGTCATCGTCTCCCCCTTGTTGGCGCTGATGCGTAACCAGGTGGCCTCCGCCGAGCGCGCAGGCGTTCGAGCAGCCACGATCAACTCGGGGAACATGACCGAGTGGGACGACATTCACCAGCAGGTCAACTCCGGTGAGCTCGATGTGTTGCTGGTCAGTCCCGAGCGTTTGAACAACCCCGATTTCCGCGATCAGGTGCTGCCGTCCCTGGCCGGGGACGCCGGCCTCGTCGTGGTCGACGAGGCGCACTGCGTCTCCGACTGGGGCCACGATTTCAGGCCGGACTACCGGCGTATCCGTACTCTGATCGCCGAGCTGCGCGACGGCATCCCCGTACTCGCGACCACTGCAACGGCAAACGACCGTGTGGTCGACGACGTCGCTGCACAATTGGGCGTCGGCGGCGGTGACACCCTGGTACTGCGCGGCGGGCTCGCCCGGGATTCGCTGCGCATGGCGGTGGTGAAGATCGACAACGCCACCGAACGGGCCGCCTGGCTCGGCGACCACCTGAAGACTCTGCCCGGGTCCGGAATCATCTACACCCTCACGGTGTCGGCGGCCAAGGACCTCGCGGCGCTGTTGACCGATCAGGGCCACGTCGTAGCCTCGTACACCGGTCAAACGGACCCGACCGAGCGCGAATCGCTCGAGGGTGATCTGCTCGCCAACCGAGTCAAGGCACTCGTCGCCACGTCCGCGCTCGGCATGGGGTTCGACAAGCCCGATCTCGGCTTCGTGGTGCACATGGGGGCTCCATCGTCTCCGATTTCGTACTACCAGCAGGTCGGCCGTGCCGGGCGCGCCACAGAACGAGCCGATGTGGTGCTGCTCCCCGGCCACGAGGATCGGCAGATCTGGAGCTACTTCGCCTCGGTCGCCTTCCCCCGCGAACATCTGGTGCGGCAGGTCATAGATGCCTTGAACACCGAGAAGGCTCAATCGACGCAGGCACTGGAGCCGCTGGTCGAGCTGAATCGCAGCAGGCTCGAGATGGTCCTCAAGGTCCTCGACGTCGACGGAGCGGTCAGACGCGTTCGTGGCGGCTGGATGGCCACCGGGGAGCAGTGGACGTACGACGCGGCCCGTTACGAGCGCCTCGAACAAGCGAGGGACCGCGAACAGCAGGCCATGATCGACTATCAGGCCACGGACGGGTGCCGGATGGAGTTCCTGCGTCGGCAGCTCGACGATCCCGACCTCGGTGCACCGGGTAGCGAGTCCGACCGCTGCGGACGGTGTGACAACTGCACGGGTGAGCACCTGTCTGCTTCCGTCGACGCGGCCTCGGTCGATTCGGCGAGAGCACGGCTCGATCGGCCGGGGATCGACCTGCAGCCGAGAAAGCAGTGGCCGAGCGGTATGAAGAAGCTGGGCGTGTCTCTCTCGGGCAAGATCGCCGATCCACACGAGCCGGGACGTGTCTTGGGTCGCTTGACCGACCTGGGCTGGGGTAGCCGCTTGCGGGCTCTGCTCGACGCGCCCGATGCCCCTGCCAACGAGGCTCTCGAAAAAGCCTGCATCACAGTGCTGGCCAACTGGGACTGGAAGCAGCGGCCCGCTGCCGTTCTCGCCCTCGACTCCCCCACCCACCCGCTCCTGGTGCGTTCGATCGCCGCGCGATTGGCGGCCGTCGGCAAATTGCAGGATCTCGGGGTGATGCAGGTCAGGCCCGGTCATCCGCCGGTATCAGCCGCCAATTCGGCGTTTCGGGTCGCCGGGCTGGTGGACTCGTGGGAGGTTCCGGACGTATCGTCCGTACCAGGGCCGATTCTGTTGATCGATCTGCTGACCGACACCGGGTGGACGTTCACCTGTGCCACGTCTGCTCTGACGTCAGCGGGCGCTTCGGCAGTGTTGCCGTTCGCCTTGGCAACACCGAAATAGCAATTCTCGGCAAACCGGGGTTTTATACCGCGCATTCCTGGGTAACGCCTGACCGGCACCGATCATGTGAGCACCATCACATTCGGCGGTTAACCTGGGGAAGCGTGTCCGATTGCGGGGTCGATTTCTCGGCGCAGTCGATATGCCTCGGCAACGTTGTTACGTTTGTATTTCCTATGAAGCCCGCATTGCTGAGAGGTACCCCGCTCACTGCGCCGGACGCAGTGAAGTTTCGTAAGCCACAGATCTCCGACGGAGTCCGGCTCTGGGAGATCGCAAGAGATTCACGAGTTCTGGACCTCAACTCCAGCTACTCGTACGTGTTGTGGTGCCGTGATTTCGCGGCCACCACCGTCGTATCCGGTATCGACGGCCGCGCAGTCGGTTTCGTCACCGGATACATCCGCCAGGACGCCCCGCGCACACTGTTCGTGTGGCAGGTCGCCGTGGATGCGGACCAGCGTGGCAAGGGACTTGCCGGTCGCATGCTGATGGAGCTGCTCGACCGCCTCGAACCACAGGGCATCACGCATCTGGAAACGACGATCAGCCCGGACAACGAAGCGTCCATCGCAACCTTCACGAGTCTTGCGCGTAAGCGAGGCACCGACATCGTCAGGTCGGATTTGTTCGCGCCCAACGATTTCCCTGATAGCCACGAAGCCGAAGAGCTCTACACAGTGGGCCCCGACGCATCGCGGAATTACGAAAGGAACAAGCAGAACATGACCGAAAAGAACACCGTAACAACAGAGAAGCCCGATATATTCGAGACCGTCGAGTCCGGCGTGCGTAGCTACAGTCGCCAGTGGCCCGCCGTGTTCACCACCGCGAAGAACTCGGTCATCACCGACGAAAACGGCAACGACTACCTCGATTTCTTCGGTGGCGCAGGGGCACTCAACTACGGCCACAACAACGACATGATCAAGAGCGCGTTGGTCGACTACATCACCAGCGATGGCATCACCCACGGACTCGACATGTCCACCGTCGCCAAGCGAGAATTCCTCGAGTCGTTCAAGAAGAACATCCTCGACCCCCGCGGCTTGGACTACAAGGTTCAGTTCCCCGGACCGACGGGCACCAACACCGTCGAGGCAGCGCTCAAGCTCGCTCGCAAGGTCACCGGCCGCGAGGCGATCATCAACTTCACCAACGCATTCCACGGCATGACGCTCGGCGCGCTGTCGGTCACCGGCAACTCGATGAAGCGAGCTGGCGCCGGAATACCGTTGGTGCACACCACTCCGATGCCGTACGACAACTACTTCGGCGGCGTCACCGAGGACTTCCAGTGGTTCGAGCGCGTTCTCGACGACTCGGGCAGTGGATTCAACCGTCCGGCCGCGGTGATCGTCGAGACCATCCAGGGCGAGGGCGGAATCAATGTCGCGCGCCCGGAGTGGTTGCGCGCGTTGGCCGAGCTGTGCTCACGCCGTGAGATCCTGTTGATCGTCGACGACGTGCAGATGGGCTGCGGACGCACCGGCCAGTTCTTCTCGTTCGAGGAGGCCGGCATCACCCCGGACATCGTCACCCTGTCCAAGTCCATCGGCGGCTACGGCATGCCGCTGGCGCTGACCCTGTTCAAGCCCGAGCTGGACGTCTGGGCAACGGGTGAGCACAACGGCACCTTCCGCGGCTTCAACCCGTCGTTCGTCACGGCCAAGGCAGCCATCGACCACTACTGGTCCGACGACAAGTTCGAGAAGGAAACCCTCGCCAAGGGCGAGCACATTCAGGATCGATTCATCAAGCTGTGCGCCAAGTTCGACGGCATCTCGACCCGCGGTCGCGGCATGGTCCAGGCCTTGGTGTTCGACGACGCCGAGTTGGCCGGCAAGGTGTCGCAGCTGTGCTACGACGAGCGTCTGCTCGTCGAGACCGCAGGCCCCAAGGACGAGGTCGTCAAGCTTCTTCCCCCGTTGACCACGACGATCGACGAGCTCGACCGCGGCCTGGACATCATCGAAAGTGCAGTGGCAAAGGTCCTCTCCTGAAGACCTGTTCGCACACACCGATATCGAAGGAGGACATCGTATGATCGTTCGCACCACACAGGAGATCACCGGCACCGACCGTGACATCTCGAGTGAAGACGGCAACTGGCGCAGCAAGAGAATCATTCTCGGCGGCGACAAGGTCGGATTCTCGTTCCACGAGACCACGATCCAAGCCGGCACGGTGAACAACTTCCACTATGCCAACCACGTCGAGGCAGTCTGGTTGATCGAAGGCGAGGGAACGCTTACCGACCGCGAGACCGGAGAGACCTACGAGCTCGGTGCGGGATCGATGTACCTGCTCAACGGACACGAGCGCCACACGGTCGAGCCGCGTACCCAGATGCGCATGCTGTGCGTGTTCAACCCTCCCGTCGTCGGCAACGAGACCCACGACGAGAACGGCGTGTACCCCCTCGTCGAGGTACCTGCGTAACACTCACTCGTACACCGGCCCGTACCGACGCGCACGCGTCCGTGCGGGCCGACTGCGTCGGTACGGTGCCCATATTGCGATCGATCGCTACCCTGGACGAAGTGAATGCACTCACCACGTCCGCGACTACGTACGGGCAACTCACCTCGCTGCTCGACGGTCGGACGATCACCGTCGTCAGTGGTGCGGGCATGTCCACCGACTCCGGTATTCCCGACTATCGCGGCCCGCAGTCGCCGCCTCGCAACCCGATGACGTTCCAGCAGTTCATCGGCGACGCCGAGTTCCGTCGTCACTACTGGGCCCGCAACCACGTCGGGTGGCGGCACATGGACGCTGCAGTGCCCAACGACGGACACCGAGCGCTCGCCCGGCTCGAACGTGCAGGCGTCGTCACCGGAATCATCACCCAGAACGTCGACATGCTGCACACCAAGGCCGGCAGCCGGAACGTCATCGACCTGCACGGCGTCTACGCCCGGGTGCGCTGTCTGAACTGCGAGCGGTTGATCTCGCGGTTCGAGTTGGCCCGAAGACTCGATCGCGCCAATCCCGGCTTTCTCGAATCCGTCGCACCCGCGGACGGTGTCGAGATCGCTCCCGACGCCGACGCCATCATCTCCTCCACCGAACACTTCCGGATGGTCGATTGCGAGACATGTTCCGGCATACTCAAACCCGACATCGTCTACTTCGGCGAAAGCGTACCCAAGCCACGCGTGGCCGAGGCCTACGATCTGGTGGACCGGAGTGACGCACTGGTGGTGCTCGGCTCCTCGCTGACCGTCATGTCCGGCCTACGTTTCGTCAGGCACGCGTCCAAGACCGGAAAACCGATCGTCATCGTCAATCGCGGGACCACTCGCGGCGACGAATTCGCCTCTCTCACTGTGCATGCGGGTTGCTCCGAGACCGCGACGGCGCTGGCCGACACTCTCGATCAGGCGGGCACCAGATCGTCGGCGTGAACCACCGGCCGCTGTAGCTCTGCGGCCAATTCACCCGTCGACCGGCCGAGCATTCCGGCCAGCTCTCCCGAGTCGTATGCGACGACCCCACGGGCCACCAGCGTGCCGTCCGGGTCCACGAGCGAGACCACATCTCCACCGTGAAAGGCGCCCGTCACCGACGTGACGCCGGCGGACAGCAATGACCTTCGACGCTCCACGACCGCTCGCACAGCACCTGCGTCCAGGTGCAGTTCGCCCGCTGCATCGGCGGCATGCCGTACCCAGAACTTACGAGCGGACAACCGCGTCGGCCGGGCCGCGAATGCGGTACCCACCTCGGACGTCGTCAGCGCCTGGGCAGCGTCGGACGCCGCAGCCAACAGCACCGGCACACCTGCGTCGGCCGCCAGCCGGGCAGCGGACAGCTTGGACGCCATTCCGCCGGTACCGAGGGCTCCCCCGGACCCGGCGACGACACCGTCCAGATCCTCCGGGCTGGAGACGTCCGGAATCAGCGTTGCGGAAACCTTACGGGGATCGCCGTCGTACAACCCGTCGACATCCGAGAGCAGGAACAGTGCGTCCGCACCGACGAGATGTGCCACCAGCGCTGCGAGGCGATCGTTGTCGCCGAAGCGAATCTCTGCGGTGGCGACGGTGTCGTTCTCGTTGACGATGGCGACCGCACCGAGTGAGCGCAGCCGATCCAACGTGCGCTGCGCATTGCGGTGATTGGTTCGACGCGCGATGTCCTCGGCAGTCAGCAGCACCTGCCCCACCGTGCGTCCGTACCGATGAAACGACGAACTCCAGGCGTTGACCAGAGCAAGCTGTCCGACACTCGCCGCAGCCTGCTTCGTTGCGAGATCGCGCGGGCGTCGGGTGAGGCCGAGCGGTGCCATGCCTGCACCGATCGCACCCGACGAGACGACCACTACGTCGGTGCCGCTCCGCATCCTCGACTCGATCGCATCGGCAAGCAGATTTAGTCGGCCCAGATCGAGACCGGTGTCGAGACTGGTGAGCGCCGAGGATCCGATTTTGACCACGATGCGCTTGGCGTCGGCAATCGTGCGACGGGTATCGGTGAGAGCCGTTACGGGCGAATCGAATTCACGCGCCGACACCACGTCTACTCCTGTTCGGTATCGAGCCCGCGACGCACTTGGCGGGCATGTTTGCGTTCGGATGCGCCGATGCGCTCGACCTGATCGAGTCGAGCATCGGTGCCGCGGCCGGTCATGGTGATCTCGACACCGGCCGGGGTCTGCGGCTCCCAGTCGAACGACACTTCGCCGATGGTGACCGAGGCACCCGGTTGGGCACCGGCCTTGATCAAGGCGTCCTCGACGCCGAGACGCGCGAGCCGGTCTGCGAGGTAGCCGACGGCCTCGTCGTTGGTGAACTGCGTCTGGCGCACCCACCGCTCGGGGCGCGTACCCCGAACGATGAAGCCGTCCGGGATGTCCGGATCCTTGACGACCTTGAAGCTGTCGTCGTTTCGAGCGACCGGACGAAGCACCTGACGCCGCGGCTCCGGTGCCGGATGGGCTGTGCGGTAGTCCTCGACGAGCTTCGCCAACGCGAACGTCAGCGGCTTGAGGCCGGCGCGCGTCACTGCGGAGATGGTGAACACCGGCCAGCCGCGTGACTCGAACTCGGCGGTCACCATCTCGGCGAGCTCGGCACCCTCGGGAATGTCTGCCTTGTTCAGTACGACGATGCGGGGACGATCGGCGAGGTCGCCCAGGCTGGCATCGCCGGACAGTGCCGGCTTGTATGCGGCCAACTCGGCTTCGAGAGCGTCGACGTCGGAGATCGGGTCGCGGCCCGGATCCAGTGTCGCGCAGTCGACTACGTGCGCCAGCACGGCACAGCGCTCGAGGTGCCGCAGGAAGTCCAGTCCGAGACCGCGACCCTGACTCGCTCCGGGGATCAGCCCGGGGACGTCGGCGACGGTGAACGTGGTGTCTCCGCTGGAGACCACTCCGAGATTCGGTACCAGCGTGGTGAAGGGGTAGTCGGCGATCTTCGGCTTCGCTGCGGAGAGCACCGAGACCAGCGACGACTTGCCGGCCGACGGGAAACCGACGAGGCCGACATCGGCGACGGACTTCAGCTCGAGGACCAGCTCGCGCTCGATGCCCTCTTCACCGAGCAGGGCGAATCCGGGTGCCCGGCGAGCCTTGGACGCGAGTGCAGCGTTGCCGAGGCCACCACGTCCGCCCGGTGCGGCGTCGAAGCGTGTTCCCTCACCGATCATGTCGGCGAGGACGTTGCCCTTCTTGTCGAGAACGACAGTGCCGTCGGGGACCTTGAGAATCAGGTCCTCTCCGTTGGCACCTTCCCGGTTGCCACCCATACCCTGAGTTCCGTTGCCCGCCTTGGCGTGGCTGGAGAAGTGGAAGTCGAGCAGAGTGTGGACGTTGCTGTCGACGACGAAGATGACACCGCCACCCTGTCCGCCGTTTCCACCGTCCGGGCCACCGAGAGGCTTGAACTTTTCGCGGTGAACCGAAGAGCAGCCGTTGCCACCTTTGCCGGCGCTGACGTGCAGCACCACGCGGTCGATGAATCGTGACATAGCTGTCTTCGATCCTTTCTGAGAAAAAGCGGAAGAAAAAAGCGATAGGGGCGGACCGGTCTCGTGACCCTGGTCCGCCCCTATCGGGAGCTGTGAACGTACGCCGTGAATGTTCGATCGAGCAATTATTACTCGAGTCGATTCATCCTGAGCGCGAGCGCTGCAGAAGGACTAGGCCTCTACAGCGACCGGAACGATGTTCACGGTCTTGCGTCCGCGCTTGGCACCGAATTCGACTGCGCCGGGGGCGAGTGCGAACAGGGTGTCGTCGCCGCCACGGCCGACGTTGACGCCGGGGTGGAAGTGCGTGCCGCGCTGGCGGACCAGGATCTCGCCTGCGCCTACGGTCTGGCCGCCGAAGCGCTTGACGCCGAGGCGCTGCGCATTCGAGTCGCGACCGTTACGGGAGCTTGATGCACCCTTCTTATGTGCCATGTTGCATACCCTCCTCGGGGTGAATCAGCTGAAAAGAACTCGGGTCCGGTGAGACCTGGTTACTTGATGCCGGTGACCTTGAGGACAGTCAGCTTCTGCCTGTGTCCCTGACGCTTGTGGTATCCGGTCTTGTTCTTGAACTTGTGGATGCGGATCTTCGGGCCCTTGGTGTGCTCGACGATCTCGCTGGCGACCGAGATCTTCGCCAGCTTGTCTGCATCTGTGGTCAGGTCGGATCCGTCTACGACGAGGACCGGAGCAAGCGAGACAGCAGTGCCGGGCGCTCCCTCGATCTTCTCGACCTTGACGAGGTCACCAACAGCGACCTTGTACTGCTTTCCGCCGGTCTTGACGATCGCGTACGTTGCCATCGGAGGGCTACCCCTTGCTTCTTCGAACTTGCTCGCGCTGCGCATGGCAACACGACTGGTCTGGTGTCACGTGTTTGCTTGCTCCCACACGGCCGGTAGCGATGTTCACCATCACGACCGACCCGAGAACCGTTGTTACCTGCAGGACCACTACGGCACAGCAGAACGGTGTCACCGGGAGCGACTTATCAAGGTTACGGCAGAGAGACGGCCAGGGTCAAACTGCCCTGTCCTGCTAGGCGTCGATGTCCACCGGGGGACCTGCAGGCCGCGCCGCTGCGCGCCGCCTGCGAGGACGTGCCGTCGGCACCTCCACCGGCTCGACAGGCTGCTCGGCCGCCGATGTCAGTGGTTCCGACACCGCGGCTTCGGTGGCCTCTGCCCCACCGGCAGGGGCGGTGTCGTCCGAAACCGGCACCACGAGAACCACACCGGCGTCCGGTGCCGCGCTGGTCGGAGCAGCCGCCTTCCGCGCAACCCGGCGTCCACGCCGAGCCTTCGGTGCCACCGGCTCGACCTCGACGGTTGGCTCGGCGGCCACCGACTCGGTGGTCTCGGCAGCGAGAGCGGCGTTCGACTCCGCGTCGGCGACCGACGCGGCGGCAACCTCGACATCGGCTGCAGAGACAACCGTCACGACAGCATCTGCGTCCGGAGTCCCACTCGCAGGCGATGTCTCGACATCGGCGGGGCTGACGTCGGCCACCACGTCGTCGTGGTGCGCCGCCATCGCCAGCGCAACAGGGTGCGCCCTCTTGATCGACGGGTCGACAACGGGATGCTCGGCCCCGTCCGCGGCTCCTGGCTGGGAGTTCGAGGTGCTGCGCTCGTTGCCGTCGTTCCCGTCGGCCTTGTTGTCCTTGCCTCGTCGCCGCCTGCTGCTCGTGCCCGAGCTGCTCGACTCAGAGCGCGACGAATTCGATCGGCCGTCGTTGTCCGGCTTGGCGTCGATGGGGAACGGATGCACGATGATGCCGCGTCCCTGGCAGTGCTCGCAGGTCGTGGAGAACGCCTCGACGAGCCCGGTACCGAGCTTCTTTCGAGTCATCTGCACCAACCCGAGCGAGGTCACCTCGGAGACCTGGTGACGCGTGCGGTCGCGCCCCAGCGCCTCGGTCAATCGGCGCAGCACCAGATCACGGTTGGATTCGAGCACCATGTCGATGAAGTCGACCACGATCATTCCGCCGATGTCGCGCAGGCGCATCTGACGGACGACTTCCTCGGCCGCCTCGATGTTGTTGCGAGTGACCGTCTCTTCGAGGTTGCCGCCCGAACCGGTGAACTTGCCGGTGTTGACGTCGACGACGGTCATCGCCTCGGTGCGATCGATCACCAGGGTGCCGCCGGAAGGCAGCCAGACCTTACGATCGAGCGCCTTGGCCAGCTGCTCGTCGATACGATGCGCGGCGAAGACGTCGACAGAACTGCCATCGGCCTCGTAGCGCTGCAGCCGCTCCACCATGTCCGGTGCGACGGTCTCGACGTAGTTCGACGTCGTCGTCCATGCCTTGTCACCCTCGATGACGAGCTTCGAGAAGTCCTCGTTGAACAGATCACGAATGACCTTGACGAGCATGTCGGGCTCTTCGTAGAGCGTCTGCGGCTGTACACCCTTGCCGGTCTCGGCATTGGCCGAGCGCTCCTCGATGCTCGCCCACTGCGCCTGCAGTCGCGTCACATCGCGGGCGAGCTCTTCCTCGCTGACGCCCTCGGCCGCGGTGCGGATGATGACGCCCGCCTCGGGCGGCACGATGTCTCGGAGAATGTCCTTCAGACGCTTGCGCTCGGTGTCGGGCAGCTTGCGACTGATGCCGGTAGAGCTACCACCGGGCACGTAGACGAGAAAGCGTCCTGCGAGCGAGAGTTGCGTCGTCAGGCGAGCACCCTTGTGCCCCACGGGATCTTTGCTCACCTGGACGAGAACCTGATCGCCCGGCTTGAGAGCCTGCTCGATCTTCCGCGAGTTGCCACCCAGTCCCGCGGCATCCCAGTTGACCTCGCCGGCGTACAGCACACCGTTGCGGCCACGGCCGATGTCGATGAATGCGGCTTCCATGCTCGGCAACACGTTCTGGACGCGCCCGAGATAGACATTTCCGACCATGGACGCGGTGGCGCTGCTGGTGACGAAGTGCTCCACGAGCACGCCGTCTTCGAGCACGGCAACCTGTGTGGTCAGCGGGTGCTCCGGGGTGGCCTTCTCGCGCACGACCATGACCCGGTCCACGGACTCACGTCGCGCCAGGAACTCGGACTCGGTCAGAATCGGCGGTCGACGACGACCGGCGTCGCGGCCGTCGCGCCGTCGCTGACGCTTGGCCTCGAGGCGTGTCGAACCGGAGATCCCCTGGACCTCGTCCCTGGGGGCGCGGCTCTTGTTCCGCGGCTCCCGCTCGTGCACGACCGTGTTGGGCGGATCGTCCTCGGACGCTGCAGCCTCGGCCGCTACCTCGGCTCCGGTCTTACGACGGCGACGGCGGCGACGGCGACGGCTGGAGCCGTCTCCCTCCGAACCACCGTTGTCGGAGTCGTCGTAGTTGTCCTGCGCATCCGAATCCGATTCGTCGTCCTTGTCCTCGGCCGAGGCATCCGCTGCACGGCTGTCGTCCGAAGAATCGTTCGAGTCGAAGTTCTGCCGGTCCGAGGAACGGTTTCGGGTGCGCGAACGCCGCGAACGCCTGCCCGAGCCGGACTGCTGGTCGTCACCGGCGGATGACTCGTCCGAGTCCGCATCGGTCCCCTCGGTCGACTCTGCGTCGGCAGAATCGGTGCTGTCGGTGTCGGTGTCGCCCGTGGAATCGTCGTCCGAATTCTCGTCGGTCGAGTTCTCGTCCGAGGACTGTTCCCCGCGACCACGGCCCCGGCCGCGACGCCCTCGCCTGCGGCGTCGTGGCTGGGACTCGTCGCCGTCGCCGTCATCGTCGGTGGAGCCGTCGGACGCAATCGACTCGTCGACCGCGGGTGTGGCGGCCTCGGTCTCGTCGGTCCGAGGTGCGGCGGTCGCGGTCGTGGCTGTGTTCTCGACCGTTGCTGTGGTCTCGGTGCTGTCGGCGTTCGCGGCCTCGTCTTTGGGCGCTGCCTTGCGACTGCGTCGACGGCGGGCCGGTGGCTCTGCCGGTGACTCCGCGGACTCCGGTGCAGCAGCATCCACGGCGGCGGGCTGCAGGAAGAGTGGAGTGGCAAACGTGGTTGCGGTGGCCTGGTCGGTCGTTGCCGCGGGCTGGGCCGGCTCGGGTTCCGCCGCGGGTGCACTGGTGAACAGCTGCGGGTCGGACCACGAGGTCTCGGCCGACGGTACGTCCTCGGAGAGCACCTCGGACCGAGCGCTCGGCTCGGATCTTTCGGCGGGCGAATCGACCACCGGTGCGGCGGGCGCGTTCACCGAGTCGCGGACGGACTCCGCTACGTCGCGGCTCAAGCTCGACTGGGCGCTGCGCGCTTCGATGCCGAGTTCACCCAGTGTGACGAGCAGCTGTTTGCTGGTGACACCGAGAATCTTGGCCAGTGCGTGTACGCGCAGCCTGGTGGGCAGCTCGATGGTGTCGGGTTGCGCCTGGGACACCGCACCTGTTTCCACAGGGGGCACCGCATCGTCGCGCTCCGAACCTCCCACGTTCTCGTTCTGTACATCTTCGGGCGGGCTTTGATCGGCCACGTAGTCTCCTCGGGCCCCCGGGCGCGTTCATCCGATGTCGGGTGTGACGCGGCCACGCGAGGGCAATCCTTGTGTACTCACGTCGGGTTGGACGTCAGCTGTACTGTCTCGCACCGCACTCGAACCGACGACCACGTCGGAGTTCTCGGTGGTCGACGACTGCGTGTGCAGTGCCTGGCTGGATGGTGGTGTCTCGGCGATCCGAGCGCCTGATCATCAAGCAAGAACGCGAACGAGCCTGTCTCTCGTTCGAGCATCTGCGATGACGGGCAGCGGATAGACGACAGTCATCCGATCGAATCCACGACACCGGTCTAGCGAACTTCGGTGAAGCCTTGACTTCGGTGGAGCGTGAAACCTGTACGTACTCGTGCAGTGGAGTCGATCTCCGACGAGTATCCCACACACGATGATGCGTACTCGCCACGCCGCACCGATCGGGTACCGAGCGGTTGCGGCGTGGCTGCGCGGACGCGTTGCTGTAGTGCCGAGGATGGAACCGTCAGGCCAGGCCTGGGAACCAGAGTGCGATCTCACGTTCGGCCGACTCCACCGAATCCGACCCGTGCACCAGGTTCTGCTGACCGTCGAGCGCGAGGTCACCCCGGATGGTGCCGGGGACCGCCTTGGCCACAGGGTCGGTGCCGCCGGCGATCTGCCGGAAGGCGGCGATGGCGCGGGGGCCTTCGAGAACTGCGGCCACGACCGGTCCGGACGTGATGAACTCGAGAAGATCGGGGAAGAACGGCTTGCTCTCGTGCTCCGCGTAGTGAGCCGAGGCCAGTTCACGGGAGACGGTCTTGAGCTCGAGTGCGACGATGCTCAGACCCTTCTTCTCCACGCGGCCGAGGATCTCTCCTACGTAACGCCGGGCAACTCCGTCGGGCTTGATCAGTACAAGGGTGCGGTCGGTCACGTCGACGACAGTAGTGGACCCGAGCACAGCTTCGCGCGCCGCATCGCCCGAACAGGCGCGATCGCTGTCATTCCCGTTGCCCCGGCAGCATTCCGCGCCGGATCCGTTCGGTGATGTCTCGGCGCAGGTAGAGCAAATACAGCCAGACAGCGATGAAGATCAGGCCGACCGCCCCGATCGAGAGGTGGAATACGGCCCCGGCCAGCACGAACAGCTGGAGAATCAGATTCAGCTTCATCGCCCACGGCTCCCCCTGCTTGCCGGCGGCGAGAATCATCACCACGGCCAGCGCCACGATGTACGTCGTCGAGAACCAGGTCGCGCCGCCGCCGAGGGTAGCCACCACCGGCAACGCCAGCAGTGTCACGATGGCTTCGAGGACGAGGGTTCCCGCCACGACGCCGCGGAAGCCTTTCCACGGATCGTTCGTGGGTGGTCCGAACTCTGGCTCGCTCACGCGGGGTCCTTTCCGAACAGAGTGCGAGCTGCGCCGACGGTCACCACGGATCCGGTGACGACGACTCCGGCACCGGAGACTGCTTCTCCGGGCTCGGCGACTTCCTCGGCCAGTCCTATGGCTGTCTCGAGGGCATCGGGCAGGGTCGACGCCACCACGACGCGTTCGTCGCCGAACTTGGCCACGGCGATGTCGGCCAATGCGTCCACGTCCATCGCCCGTGCCGACCCGTTGTGAGTGACGACGATGTCGTCGAAGACCGGCTCCAGTTCGTCGAGAATGGCTCCGACGTCTTTGTCCGCCATGACGCTGACGACGCCGACCAGTTTGCGGAAGTCGAACTCGTCGTTGAGGGCGGCAGCGAGGGCTGCGGCTCCGTGCGGGTTGTGTGCGGCATCGAGGAACACAGTGGGGGCATTTCGGACCCGCTCGAGTCGCCCTGGGTTGACGATCGTCGCGAATGCGGCGCGGACGGTGTCCTGATCGAGTTGACGATCCGGGCCCGCGCCGAAGAACGCCTCGACCGCCGCCAGCGCGAGGGACGCATTGTGGGCCTGATGTTCGCCGTGCAACGGAAGAAAGATGTCGGTGTAGACCCCGCCGAGCCCCTGCAGTTCCAGTTGCTGACCGCCCACCGCGATCTGCCTGCCGAGCACGGTGAATTCCGATCCCGCCCGCGCCACCGCAGCGTCTGCTTGCACCGCCGCCCGCAGCAGAACATCCGATACCTCGGGCTTCTGCTGCGCCAGGATCGCTACGGTGTCCCGCGGCACGAGCGATTCCGGTGCCTTCTTGATGATCCCCGCCTTCTCCCCTGCGATCGTCGCGAGATCGTCGCCGAGGAATTCGACGTGATCGAGCCCGATCGGGGTGATCACAGCGACCTCACCGTCGACGACGTTGGTGGCATCCCAGCGTCCGCCGAGCCCGACCTCGATGACGGCGACCTCCACCGGAGCCTCGGCGAACGCTGCGAACGCCATTGCCGTGACCACCTCGAACTTGCTCATTCGCGGTCCGCCGGCGGCCTCGGACTGCGCGTCGATCATCTCGACGAACGGTGCGATCTCGTTGTAGGTGTCGACGTAGAGCCGCGGAGAGATGGGGCGCCCGTCGATGCTGATCCGCTCGGTCGCCATCTGCAGGTGCGGGCTGGTGGTTCGGCCCGTGCGTCGGTGGAAGGCAGTGAGCAGGGCATCGATCATGCGCGTGACCGAGGTCTTGCCGTTGGTGCCGGCCACATGAATCGACGGGTACGCCTTCTGCGGCGAACCGAGAAGGTCCATCAGCGCCGAGATTCGATCCGTCGACGGCTCGATCTTCGTTTCTCCCCAGCGCTTGTCGAGCTCGGCTTCGACCAGCGCAAGTTCGGCGAGATCGACCGGACTCGGCGGCGGCGTCGGCAGTGCAGCGTCGGGCTCGGTCACTTAGTTCCCCATCGATTCGATGCGCGTGGTGATCCGAGCGATTTCTTCCTGCGCGATGGACTGTCGCGTTCTGATCTTGTCCACCACAGCATCCGGAGCCTTCGCGAGGAACGCCTCGTTACCGAGCTTGCCGGTGGTCTGCGCCAGCTCCTTCTCGGCGGCGGCGAGATCCTTCACCAGTCGAGCGCGTTCGGCGACCAGGTCGACGGTGCCCGAGGTGTCCAGTTCGACGATCACAGTCGCTTTGCTCAGTCGCACCTCCACCGACGCCGTGGCCGCGAAGTCCTCGGCCGGCTCGGTCAGTCGGGCCAGAGCGGTGACCGCCGAAATCTGTCCGTCCAGATCCGCCTCGGATACTCCGACGATGCGGGCCGCGACCTTCTGCGAGGGCTTGAGCCCCTGATCGCTGCGGAACCGGCGGACTTCGGTGATCAGTCGCTGCATGTCCACGATCCGTTGTGCCGCAACGTGATCGAGAGGCTCCTCGGCAGGGGCGGGCCATGCCGCGATCACCAGGGACTCGCCGCCGGTGAGCACCTTCCACAGCGTCTCGGTCACGAACGGAACGACCGGATGCAGCAGGCGCAGCAACGCGTCGAGCACGTTTCCGAGCACTCCGCGCGTAGTCGCGGCGATGGCCTCGTCGGCGAACTGCACCTTGGCGATCTCGAGGTACCAATCGCAGACCTCGTCCCAGGCGAAGTGGTAGAGCGCCTCACAGGCCTTACTGAACTCGTAGCGGTCGAAGGCCGAATCCACCTCTGCACGAACCTGTTCGAGCCTGTCCAGGATCCACCGGTCGGCGTCGGTCAGCTGGGCACGCGGGGGTAGGTCTGCCGGTGCCGCACCGTTCATCAGGGCGAACTTGGTGGCGTTGAACAGCTTGTTCGCGAAGTTGCGCGAGGACTGCGCGTGGTCCTCACCGACCGACATGTCCGCGCCCGGGTTGGCGCCGCGAGCGAGCGTGAAGCGCAGCGCATCTGCACCGAACCGGTCGACCCAATCGAGCGGATCGATTCCGTTGCCGCGCGACTTGGACATCTTCTTGCCGTACTGGTCGCGAATCAATCCGTGCAGGAACACATCTCGGAACGGAACCTGCGGCCCTTGCTTGCCCGCGGTGATCGCGTCGTCGGCTCCGACGTAGGTGCCGAACATCATCATGCGGGCGACCCAGAAGAAGAGGATGTCGTACCCGGTGACGAGAACGCCAGTGGGATAGAACTTCTCGAGATCAGCAGTGGCTTCCGGCCACCCCATCGTCGAGAAAGGCCAGAGGCCGGACGAGAACCAGGTGTCGAGGACGTCGGGATCCTGCTCCCAGCCATCGGGTGCGCTCTCTCCCGGTCCGAGGCAGACGGTCTCGCCGTCGGGTCCGTACCAGATCGGAATCCGATGTCCCCACCACAACTGGCGCGAGATGCACCAGTCGTGCATGTTGTCGACCCAGGCGAACCAGCGTGGTTCCTGACTCTTGGGGTGAATGACGGTATCGCCGTTGCGCACTGCGTCACCGGCAGCCTTCGCGAGGCCGTCGACCTTGACCCACCACTGCAGCGACAGACGCGGCTCGATGGGCTCACCACTGCGCTCGGAGTGTCCGACGCTGTGCAGGTACGGACGCTTCTGGGCCACGACGCGGCCCTGATCGGCCAGAGCTTCACGCACCTTGACCCGTGCCTCGAAGCGGTCCATACCGTCGAATTGCGTTCCGGTATCGGTGATTCGGCCGGCCTTGTCCATGATCGACGGCATCGGCAGCGAGTGCCGCACACCCATCTCGAAGTCGTTGGGGTCGTGTGCCGGGGTGATCTTCACTGCGCCCGTGCCGAATTCGGGATCGACGTAGTCGTCGGCGATGATCGGGATCTGCCGACCGGTGAACGGGTGCTCGAGGGTTGTGCCGACCAGAGCCTTGTATCTCTCGTCGTCGGGGTGCACCGCCACCGCGGTGTCGCCGAGCATCGTTTCCACTCGCGTGGTCGCGACGATCACGTGCGGCTCGGAATCGTCGAGGGAACCGTAACGGAGCGACACGAGTTCGCCCTCGACGTCCTCGAACTTGACCTCGATGTCGGAAATGGCGGTCTGCAGCACCGGGGACCAGTTGACGAGCCGCTCCGCGCGGTAGATCAAGCCGTCGTCGAACATCCGCTTGAACATGGTCTGCACGGCCTCGGACAGACCGTCGTCCATGGTGAAACGCTCGCGGCTCCAATCGACACCGTCGCCGATGCGTCGCATCTGGCCGCCGATGGTTCCGCCGGATTCGCGCTTCCAGTCCCAGACCTTGTCGATGAACAGCTCGCGACCGAACTCTTCCTTGGTCTTGCCCTCGGCGGCGAGCTGCTTTTCCACCACGGTCTGCGTGGCGATGCCCGCGTGGTCCATGCCCGGTAGCCACAGCACCTCGTACCCGAGCATCCGCTTGCGGCGGCTCAGCGCGTCCATCAGTGTGTGATCCAGAGCGTGCCCCATGTGAAGGCTGCCGGTGACGTTCGGAGGAGGCAACACGATGGAGTACGGCGGCTTGCCGCTGGTGGCGTCGGCCTCGAAGTACCCGGCGTCCACCCAGGAACGGTAAAGCTCGGCCTCTACCTCGCTCGGGTCCCAGTTCTTGGGCAAGCGGTCTGCTGGATTGTCGGGGGTCTCTGGCACGGAACTGGTCACCGGGCGATTCTAGTGGCCGAGGATTCGCGGCATCGACGCACTCTCACCCAGTACGTGCTGCGCGAGAAATGCCCACACCACCTCGTACCAAACCTTCGCGTGCTGAGGACTCAGGATCCAGTGGTTCTCGGCGGGGAAGTAGAGGAATCGATGCTCGGTGTTGCCCTCGTCGTCGGCCGGCAGACCCGACTCGCTGAGCAGTTCGTACCACAGCCGCAGGCCCTCGCCGATCGGCACGCGATAGTCCTTGTCGCCGTGGATCACCAGCATCGGCGTTGCTATGTCCGCCACGAACAGGTGTGGGGAATTCTCCACGGCCATCTCCGGAGACATCTCTCGCGCCCAGTACCACGGTGCGTCCGTCGTCGGTCCGAACTGATCGAGTGCCCAGAGACTGGCGTGGGTGACGACGGCATCGAATCGGTCGGTGTGGCCCGCGATCCAGTTGGCCATGTACCCGCCGAAGGACCCGCCCATGGCAGCGGTGCGGGTGTCGTCGATATCGTCCCGCGCCGCGGCGACGTCGGTCAACGCCATCAGGTCGGTGAACGGGGCCTTGCCCCAGGCCCCCCAACCACGCTGTACGAACTCTTGACCGTAGCCGGTGGACAACGCCGGATCCGGTAGCAGCACCGCGTACCCACGAGCGACCATCAGCCACGGATTCCATCGCCACGACCACGTGTTCCACGAACTGAGCGGGCCGCCGTGCACCCACAGCAGCAACGGAGCGGGTGCGAGCTCGGACGCACCCTCGGGCAGTGCCAGCCAACCGCGTACTCGGGCCCCGTCGGCGACGATCGTGTCGACCTCGGTGAGAGTTCCCGGCAACGGACCGTGATCGACTCCGGTGCCGAGTGCAGTGACGGCGCCGTCGGACAGGTCGATCGAGACCGGATGCGGCGCAGCCAGATACGAGGCGGCAAGCGCCAGCACCCGGGTGCCGTCCGAGGAAACGTGCACATGTGTGAAGGCATCGTTCGTCTGTGTGAGGCGACGCGGTTCCGCGCCGTCGCGGACGACGAAGATCGGCGACCGGCCGTCGTCGTCGGCCGTCACCAGTAATCCCGATCCGTCCGGCAGCCACACCGGGTCGCTCGGCCACCGATCCCAACCGGCCGCGAGATCGGAGACCGCAGAGTCGCCGAAGTCGTACCGCTGCAAAGTCATTCGTGGCGCATCCTCGGGGGTGGAGATCGTCTCGCGCACGAACGCCACGGAACCGCCGTCGGGTGAAATCGCCGGGGCTCCCAGATCGGCATCGGCGTCGTCGATAATCGTGGTGCGCTCCCCTGTCGCGGTGTCGATGCGCACCAGCACAGTTCGCACGGTCGCCAAGGCACCGGGCAGGGCCCAGGTCGACACGACGAACGAACCGTCGGCACTGACATCGAACGCCGCTTCGTGGAGCCCTGTGCGTGCATCCGGGGTGAGGTCACGCACTCCGGTCGAACCGTCCGACGAAGCCACGAACAGGTGTGGCGTCGCCGGACCCAGATCGTGATCCCAGTAACGCGCCGGAACACCGGTGTGCAGAATCGCATTCACCTTGTTGGCGGTGCGCTCGGTGCGCAGAGCGTCGTCGTCCTCCTCGGTACTCGACGAGCCGAATACCGGAGAGAATCCGACGAGTACGGCCTCCGAACCAGCGGCCCGGATGCCGCTCAGCCCGGCGGATCGGGTCTCGAGCAGTCGCGCTTCGCCGCCCGCGGCAGGCAGAATCCACAGCCGAGCCGGATCGTCCTTGTTCGAGCGCCGCGAGAACAACAGATCGCCGGACGCGGTGAACACCGGCGAACTCTCACCCCACTCGCCGTGGGTGATGCGCCGGGCAGGTGACCTGCCGTCGACGTCGAGCTCCCACAAGGACGTTCGATACTCGGTCCGCGAATCATCCAGTGCAGCAACGGCTATCACCGCTCGCGAGAGGTCCGAGCTCACGGCCAGATCGGTCACCCGCCGGGCACCGATGTAAGAGTCGACGTCGTCGTAAGTACCCATGCACCGAGCCTAGCCAAAGCCAGGCTCAGTCCTCGCCGAGATCCTCTCGGAGCTGGGCGAGAGTGCGAGCCAGGATCCGCGAGACGTGCATCTGCGAAATCCCCACCTTCTCCGCGATCTGCGTCTGAGTCATCGACCCGAAGAAGCGGAGCACCACGATGCGCCGTTCCCGCTCGGGTAATTTCTCCAGCGCAGGGCGAACGGCGAGATAGCTCTCCATCTTTTCCAGTTCGGGATCGTCCGCACCGAGTGTGTCCATCAGCGGGAGGCGATCCTCGCTGACCACCGAATCGACCGACACGGTCTGGTACGCGCTGCGCGCAAGCAGCGCCTGCGATGCTTCCTTGACGTCGATTCCGAGTTCGACAGCGATCTCGCTGGCTGTAGGCGCTCGACCCAATTTCTGCGACAGCGATCCCACCGCCTGGGAGATCATCGAATTCAGTTCCTTCATCCGCCGCGGCACCCGAACCGACCATCCCGCGTCGCGGAAGTAACGGCGAGCTTCGCCCATGATCGTGGGCACGGCGAACGAGACGAAGTCCGATCCGCGCTCGATGTCGAATCTGTCGACAGCGTTGACCAAGCCCAGACGAGAGACCTGCAGCAAGTCCTCGTGGGCTTCGCCACGACCGCCGAAGCGGCGTGCGATGTGTTCGGCGAGCGGGAGGCAACGGGTGATGATGCGATCGCGCAGCACTCGGCGCTGCGGTGAATTCTCGTCGAGCGCCTGCATCTGCTGAATCAGAGCGACAACGTCGCTGTAGTCGTCGGACTCTCGCCGCGTGCTTCGTTCGTGCACCGGCACTAGATCGTGCTCCTCCGCTTGACCACGTCGATGGCAACCGTGCGAGCCGCATCGCTGTCGTCTGCGTCGTGTGCGCGCAGCTCGATGGAGTCGGTCAGGGTTTGCAGAACGTGCCAGCCGAAGCTGTCCTTCTTCGGCACGGACGTGGCAGCCAACGTGGACGTGACGACGATCCGGATTCCGGAGTCACTCACCGAGAACAGGCACGAGAGCTCCGAGTCGACCACCGAGCCCTTGATCAGTTGCGAACACACTTCGTCGACGACCAATTTGACGTCGGCAATGTCGTCGAGCGTGAAGTCGCTCAGAACCACGAGGGTTTCTGCGACGGCGCGTACCACCGGAAGCTGGTCGGCCTCGGCGCGCACCCTCAGCTCGACCGGTGCACCGGAACCTCGCTCCAGTTCTTCGATCTTGCTGACCCCAGCCATCCGCACTTCCCATCGTCGCCGCGCACTGAATTACCGTTTGCCGAGCAAGACTACCCAGCGCCCCGCGTTTCAATCCTGACGGTCGGGAGAAACGTGGACCTCAGGTGAGCGCTCTCAGCGCTGCCGTTGCCGGCCCCACGAGCCTGCCCGCACTCATCGTCGCTCCGGCGGATTCCTGCTCGGACGCCACCGCCGTGTGCACGAGCTCGGCCAACGCCTCCTCCGCAGCGGCAATACGATCGACCACGTCAGCCTGGGTGCGATGCGCATCGCACCGGCACTCGACGACGTCCGCCAGGGCCCGGACGAACCCGGCACCGGCGACCCGGACGTCGTCTTCGAGCACGTGGAACGGGGCAATGGGATCGAGTCCGACGGCGGCTGCGTCGACGAATTCGCCGCATTCGGTCCAACTGGCGTCGATGGCACCGACCGTGGCTTTCCACCATCGATGGCTCACTCGGGTGGGTACCGCCGACCGGCGAAGGTTTCCGCGAGTGCTCTCGTCGGTCCATATCAGCGCGGCCTGTGCACGACGCACCTCGACTCGAACGGCGTCGCTCCGAGCTCGCCACTGCGAAGACCGTTCGTCGACGGCGGATCGGTCAGGCTCGAGGTCGAGACCTCGGGCGACGTCCCGCAGCAGAGATCCCGCGGCCGACGAAACCGATTGGACTGCATGTTGCGATTCCCGCCAGTACAGCGGCGGTGCTGCAAGGGCGTTCACCGCCACACCGACTGCGGCACCGACCGCGAGCTCGATGACCCTGTCCAACAATGCGACCGGATCGGATGCCGATCCGTAGGTGACCATCAGCAGTGCGGTCACCGGTATCCAGATTCCGCTCGTGCCGAATTTCGACCAACGGCCTACGAGAGCCCCGATGAAGACGCTGACGGCGAGAGCCACACTCGGCTCGCCGATGACGCGAACCACGAGTGCCGCGACTAGCACCCCGACGGTCACTGTGGCGATCTGCTCGGCCGCCGATCGCAGGCTTCGGCTGATCGTCACGCCGATCAGGAACACCGCCGCGTAGGGAGCGAGGAAAGGCTGCGTCATCGACAGCAGTTCGCTGGCCAGAATCCACGCCGCCGCTGCGGCACCCGCCATCTTCGCGGACACCACAAGAGTCTCGATCGTCCGATCACGAGAGACCGACTGTCGCATCCATCTCATCCCTGTCGGCCTACCCCGCCCCGGTCGACTCGAAACCGCCCGGCCCGGATGACGGGGGCGCGGCGAACTGGCACGATCGACACCGTGGATCATTCGCAGGCACTTCGCACTCTCGCCCGACGTCTCGGCACTTCGACCTCGTACCGGGGCTGGGACGACACCGAACACGAAGTGAGCGACGACACCCTGCAACAGGTGCTCACCGCACGTGGCTACGCCACCGAGTCGCCCGAGGACGTCGACCGAGCACTGGCCGATATCGAGAACGCGCCGTGGCGGCGGCTGTTACCGCCGGTGGTTGTGGCCACGCAGGGCACCGATGCAGTGGTGTGGGTGCATGTGCCGCACGGCAATCCGGTGGAGGTCTCGATGGTCTCCGAGGACGGTGAGTCGATCGACGTGCCCCAGGCAGACGTCTGGGTCGATCCACGGGAGATCGACGGCCACCTGATCGGTCGCGCGACGTTCGTCGTTCCCGGCAGCGCTCCCCTCGGATGGCACACTCTGACTGCGACGACGATCAGCGAGGACAACACGGTCCGAACCTCGGAAGCGGTCGTGGTGGTCACACCGAAGTCGTTGTCGCCCAACGCGGAACTGGCGGATCGACAGCGGACGGGACTGCTCACCCAGCTGTACTCGGTGCGATCGAGACGATCATGGGGAATCGGTGATCTCGCCGATCTCGAAGACATGGCCGACATCGCCGGCCGCGAACACGGATTCGACTACCTTCTAGTCAATCCACTGCACGCCGACCGACCGACCACCCCGGTCGAGGCATCCCCGTACCTGCCGACCACGCGTCGATTCTTCAACTCGCTCTACATCCGAGTCGAGAACATTCGCGAGACCGCACAACTCTCGCCGAAACAGTTCGGCAAGGTCCGCGACGCAGCGAGACGGTTCGACAAGGCGAACACGCGAACCAAGAAGCTGGATCGGGACCGGACGTTCACCGCGAAACTTCGCGCCCTGGAACGCGTTCACAAGGTCGAACGCAGCACGGCTCGCGAATCCGCGTACCGCGCATTCGTCGAGCGTGAGGGCACCGGTCTGCGCGACTTCGCGGTATGGAGTGCGCTTGCCGAGAAATTCGGCCCTCAGGATCAGGTCTGGACCGATCGGGCGGCGCATCCGCGAACCGACTTCGTCCGAGAGCAACGCGAGAAGCTGGCCGATCGCATCGATTTCCACATGTGGCTGCAGTGGATCTGCGACGAGCAACTCGCCGCCGCGCAACGCGGTGCGCTCGACGCGGGCATGGACATCGGCATCATGCACGACCTTGCGGTCGGTGTGGCCCGGGGCGGAGCCGATGCCTGGGCGCTCGGGGACGTGCTCGCCTCGGGTGTCACGGTGGGCGCGCCGCCGGACAATTTCAACCAGCAGGGCCAGAACTGGAATCAGCCACCGTGGGATCCCGACCGCCTCCGAGAGATGGCGTACATCCCGTATCGAGACATGCTGCGCACGATCCTTCGTCACGCCGGCGGCATCCGCGTCGACCACATTCTGGGCCTGTTCCGTCTGTGGTGGATTCCGCAGGAGGCCGAGAATGCAGGCGGCGGAACGTATGTCGAGTACGACCACGAAGCATTGATCGGCATCCTGGCGCTGGAGGCCGAGCGGGCGGGCGCGGTGGTGGTCGGTGAGGATCTCGGTGTCTTCGAACCGATGGTGCAGGAGTACCTCACCGAACGCGGCATTTTCGGCACTTCGATCCTGTGGTTCGAAGCCGACGAATCCGGGCCGATCGCGCCCGAGGAGTACCGCAGTCTCTGCCTGACTTCGGTGAACACGCACGACCTGCCACCCACAGCCGGGTATCTCCGGGGTGAGCACATCGACCTGCGTTCACGTCTCGGTCTGCTCGAACGCGACATCGACGCCGAGAAGGAGGTCGATGCACGCAAGCGCGAGGCGGTTCTCGACCTGGCGCGCGAACGCGGGTTGCTCGACACCGACACCGCCGCCGACGATCATCGGACCGTGGAAGCTCTGCATCGTCTCGTCCAGCGGAGCCCGTCGCTGCTGATCGGTGTCGCTCTCGTGGACGCCGTCGGAGAACACCGCATCCAGAATCAGCCAGGAACCGACGAAACCCAGTACGAGAACTGGAAGGTTCCGTTGGCCGACGCGGACGGCAGGCGTGTGCTGGTCGAGGATCTCGTCGACCATCCCCGCATGGTGTCGTTGGCGGCGGCTATGGCCACCGAGTCGACGGACCGATGACACCGAGGTCCACAATCGAAGAATGAACTACCGCATTCGCCATGAAGACAGCCGGTACTGATGGGCCGCATCACTGCTCGCAGACCAGTGGTCCGCCTTCGGGATGGGCACCGCGTCGAGCGCCCGGACACCCTGGTGGTGGAAGAGCCGCTCGAATTGCGGGTCGACGGCAAGGCATTGGCCGTGACCATGCGCACCCCAGGACACGATGTGGAGCTGGCACACGGCTTCCTGCTGACCGAAGGCGTGATCGCCTCGGGCGCCGACATCGCTGCAGCCCGTTACTGCGACGGGGTCGACGACGAGGGCGCGAACACGTACAACGTCCTGGACCTCACGCTGGCCCAGGGCGTCGCCCCCCCGGAGACGGGCGTCGAACGAAACTTCTACACGACGTCGTCGTGCGGGGTGTGCGGTAAGGGATCCTTGGATGCAATTCGACTGCGCACCAAGCACTCTCCCGCGGCCGACACGGTCGTCGTCACCTCGGAGACCCTCGCAGGGTTGCCGGACACACTGCGCGCTGCGCAGAAAGTCTTCGATGCGACCGGTGGTCTGCACGCCGCGGCACTGTTCACCGCCGACGGCGAAATGCTGGTGTTGCGCGAGGACGTCGGACGCCACAATGCCGTCGACAAGGTTGTCGGCTGGGCCGTGACCAACGATCGAATTCCGTTGCGCGGCATGGTGCTGATGGTCAGTGGCCGCGCCTCGTTCGAGCTCGCACAGAAGGCCGTGATGGCAGGCATACCGATCCTCGCGGCAGTCTCGGCACCGTCGTCTCTGGCGGTGGATCTCGCGACCGAGTCGGGTCTGACGGTCATCGGATTCCTCCGAGGTCGGTCGATGAACCTCTACGCCTGCACCGACCGCGTCCTGGTGTCAGACGATAGCGTCGACCAGTAGTTCCGCTGCAGTCGCGTTCACGACGTCGTTCACGGACACACCCGGCGCGGTCTCTACGAGACGTAGGCCAGTTCGCCAGATCACCGGTGACACTGACCTGCATCGCCCCCAGCACGGCGACGTCGACCTGGCCGCCACGGATCATTCCTATCACGGGTCACCCATCGATCTGCTCCGACGCCAGTCATTTTTACGAGAACTTCGAGGACGACAGCCCGTTCGCGATCCTGCATGCTCTGCCGGACATGTTTGGGGCCTTCGACCGAATCCGGGAGCTCGCTGCCGGCACCGGCATCGACGTACCCGGCCACGACCCACTGGTTCGACGTCGATTTTCCGCCGTGACCGACGCCCCCGGCGCGCACGCGGTGATCATCGGCTGAGTACAGCCAGAAACGACGAATCCCCGACCTCGCGATGAGGTCGGGGATTCGCCGTTCAGATGGTAGATCGGCCCGTGTCAGGCGGACTTGTCGCGGCGCTCCGGACGCTCGGGCTTGCGCGGCACGATGGTCGGCAGCACGTTGTCGTTGACGGTCTCGGCAGTCACGACGACTTTCTCCACGTCGTCGCGGCTCGGGATGTCGTACATCACCGGAAGCAGAACTTCTTCCATGATTGCGCGCAGTCCACGTGCACCGGTTCCGCGGAGAATGGCTTGGTCGGCGATTGCGTCGAGGGCCTCGGTGGTGAACTCGAGCTCCACGCCGTCCATGTCGAACAAGCGACGGTACTGCTTGACCAGCGCATTCTTCGGCTCGGACAGAATCGTGACGAGCGACTCCTTGTCCAGGTTCGTGACCGACGCGATCATCGGCAGCCGTCCGATGAACTCGGGGATCAGACCGAACTTGATCAGATCCTCTGGCATGACCTCGGCGAAGTGATCCTGGGTGTCGATCTCGGCCTTGGAGCGAACCTCGGCCCCGAACCCCAGACCACGCTTGCCGACGCGATCGGACACGATCTTCTCGAGACCGGCAAAAGCGCCAGCGACGATGAAGAGCACGTTCGTGGTGTCGATCTGGATGAATTCCTGGTGCGGATGCTTGCGACCGCCCTGCGGCGGCACGCTGGCCTGAGTTCCTTCCAGAATCTTCAGCAACGCCTGCTGCACGCCTTCACCGGACACATCTCGCGTGATCGACGGGTTCTCGCTCTTGCGGGCGATCTTGTCGACCTCGTCGATGTAGATGATGCCGGTCTCGGCGCGCTTGACGTCGTAATCGGCGGCCTGGATCAGCTTGAGCAGGATGTTCTCGACGTCCTCGCCCACGTAACCCGCCTCGGTCAGCGCGGTGGCGTCGGCGATGGCGAACGGCACGTTGAGCATCTTGGCCAACGTTTGCGCGAGATACGTCTTTCCGCAGCCCGTCGGACCGAGCATCAGGATGTTGGACTTCGCCAGTTCGACCGACTCGCCGCGCACATCACGGGCCTTGTCGCCGGCCTGGATGCGCTTGTAGTGGTTGTAGACCGCAACGGCCAGCGTGCGCTTGGCAGCGTCCTGACCGATCACGTAATTCTCGAGAAAATCCTTGATCTCGGAGGGCTTGGGTAGGTCGTCGAGCTTGACTTCGCTCGATTCGGCCAATTCCTCCTCGATGATCTCGTTGCACAGGTCGATGCACTCATCGCAGATGTACACCCCTGGTCCAGCAATGAGCTTCTTGACCTGCTTCTGGCTCTTGCCGCAGAACGAGCACTTCAGCAGATCGCCACCGTCACCGATGCGTGCCATTCGGAGGTTCCTACTTCCTTGTCCGCGTACGCCCCACGCCGTCCGATTGTGCCGAGAGGTCGTGGGCTACTTCCCGGGCTTTCGCGATGCCGAAATCGATCGCCCGAGTTCTTGGGTGCGACGCTACCCGTGTTCGCCGAACATGGGCGGGTTGTTTCCGGTGATTCGCCACCCGATTTCGTCTGTTCCGACATTCGGGCCGCCGATCGCGATCGCCGGGCGGAGTTTCTCACTCGCGCCCGGCGCCGGAACTCGAGCCGGACCGTTACGGCCCGACCGGTGGTACTCGCGGTTCTACTTCTGTGCGGAGAGCTTGCGGTACTCGAACACGGTATCGATGATGCCGTAGTCCTTGGCCTGCTCCGCGGTGAGGATCTTGTCGCGATCGGTGTCCTTGCGGATGACGTCGGGATCCTTGCCGGTGTGGCGACCGAGAGTGGTCTCCATGAGACGACGCATGCGCTCGATCTCTGCAGCCTGGATCTCGAGGTCCGAGACCTGGCCCTGGATTCCACCGCTGGACGGCTGGTGGATCAGAACCCGTGCGTTCGGCAGAGCCGCACGCTTGCCGGGCGTACCGGCTGCGAGCAGAACCGCAGCGGCGGAGGCGGCCTGGCCGAGGCAGACGGTCGCGACGTCGGCGCGGACATACTGCATGGTGTCGTAGATCGCCATCAGCGATGTGAACGATCCGCCGGGCGAATTGATGTACATGGTGATGTCCCGGTCGGGGTCGAGCCCCTCGAGCACCAGCAGCTGCGCCATGACGTCGTTGGCCGACGCGTCGTCGACCTGGACGCCGAGGAAGATGATGCGCTCCTCGAACAGCTTGTTGTACGGGTTCGATTCCTTGACGCCGTAGCTGGAGTGCTCGACGAAGGACGGGAGGATGTACCGCGAGGACGGCAACTGGTTGGGATCGAACAGGTTTGTCATCGTTTCTCCAAGATGTGAGTGATCGAGGTCGCCGGTACCGGCCGATTTACTCGCCGATTCCGCCGGCCTGCTGCGCGCGGCTGACGACGTGATCCACGAACCCGTATTCCTTTGCGGCCTTGGCGGTGAACCACCGGTCGCGATCGGAGTCCTCGGTGATCTGCTCGACGGTCTGGCCGGTGTGCTGAGCGATGAGCTCGGCCATCTCACGCTTGGTGTGCGCGAACTGCTCGGCCATGATGGCGATGTCGGATGCACTGCCGCCGATACCGGCGGAGGGCTGATGCATCATGATGCGCGCGTGCGGCAGGGCGTATCGCTTGCCCTTGGCACCGGCCGAGAGCAGGAACTGGCCCATCGAGGCGGCCAGACCCATGCCGTAGGTCGCGATGTCGCACTCGGCGAATTCCATCGTGTCGAAGATGGCCATGCCCGCGGTGACCGAGCCACCGGGCGAGTTGATGTACAGCGAGATGTCGCGAGTGGCATCCTCGGCGGAGAGCAACAGGATCTGGGCGCACAACTTGTTGGCGATGTCGTCGTCGACCTGGGTACCGAGGAAAATGATGCGGTTTTGAAGCAGACGCTCGTACACGGAGTCGCTGAGATTCAACCCTGCTGCGGCCGAAGTCATGACGGGACTCTGCTCGTGCGAAGCCGCCGGATTCTGAACAGTCACGGTACCTGCCTTTTCATAACAAATCGTTGGTTCCTGACACAGACACTAACGAAAGACGGCGGCTCCGGAGTCCCGGAACCGCCGTCGTTCGCTGTGAGCGTTACTTCTCTTGTTCGCCCTCGGAAGAATCAGCTGCTTCGACCTCTTCAGGAGCATCGGCGGGGCTGCCGAACAGCTCGGCCGTGTCGACGCTCGCTCCGTTGGTGTCGGTCACGGTGACGCGCTCGACGACCGAAGCGAGGGCCTTACCGCGCTTGACGTCGGCGAACACCGCACCGAGCTGGTTGGCCTGCTGCACCTGCTGGATGAACTGCTCGGGCGGCATGCCGTAGCGCTGCGCCTGGAAGATGATCCGCTCGGTGAGCTCTTCCTGCCCGACCTGCGTGTTCTCGGCCTCGGCGATCGCATCGAGAAGGAGCTGGGTACGCACCGACTTCTCGGCGCCTTCCTTGACGTCCTTGTCGAATTCCTCGCGGCTCGAACCCTGCGATTCGAGCAGCTCGGCGAGGGCTTCCTCGTTGTGATCGAGGCCGTGGATGGCCTCGTGCACCTGGGAATCGACCTCGGCCTTGACGACGGCCTCGGGGGCCGGAATTTCGAGCGTCTCGAGCAACGTCTCGAGCACCTTGTCGCGGATCTGACCGGCCTGCTCGACCTTCGCGACTCGCTCGACGCGCGTCTTCAGATCGGCGAGCAGCTCGTCGAACGTATCGAACTCGCTGGCCAGCTGGGCGAACTCGTCGTCGGCTTCGGGCAGCTCGCGCTCCTTGACGGACACGACCTTGACCGTGACCACAGCTTCCTTGCCTGCGTACTCGCCGGCGACCAGAGTCGAGGTGAACTCCTTCGACTCGTCGGCGGAGACGCCGATTATCGCGTCGTCGAGTCCCTCGATGAGCTGGCCGGAGCCGACCTCGTGGGACAGTCCGCTCGCGGTTGCCTCGTCCACGTTCTCGCCGTCGACCGTGGCCGAGAGGTCGATCGAGACGAAGTCGCCGGACTGGACCGGGCGGTCGACACCGGTCAGGGTGCCGAAGCGCTGGCGAAGCGACTGCAGCTGCTCGTCGACCGCCTCGTCTTTGATCTCGAGCGGATCGACGACGACGCTCATGGTCGAGTAGTCCGGCAGCGCGATCTCGGGACGAACGTCGACCTCGGCAGTGAACGTGAGCTCGGTGCCATCTTCGATCTTGGTGATCTCGATCTCGGGCTGGCCGATGACCTTGACCTTTTCGTTTGTCACGGCCTCGGAGTAACGGGCGGGAAGAGCGTCGTTGACGACCTGCTCGAGCACCGCGCCACGGCCGACGCGCGCTTCGAGCAACTTGGCCGGAGCCTTACCGGGACGGAATCCGGGGAGGCGGATCTGCTGAGCCAAAGCCTTGTACGCGCGGTCGAAATCAGGCTTGAGCTCCTCGAAGGGCACCTCAACGTTGATACGGACTCGCGTCGGGCTCAGCTGCTCGACGGTGCTCTTCACGGGACATGCTCCTTCTGGTAATTCTTGCTTGCTGGTGGTGCTTACGGTGCTGGCTTGCGGTCTTACCTCGCTCGCCGCGAAACACGGCGAACCGTGCCTGCGGCCCTCATTTGTCGGGGTGACAGGAATTGAACCTGCGACCCTCCGCTCCCAAAGCGGATGCGCTACCAAGCTGCGCCACACCCCGTCGTACCCACACCATTGAACAGCAACCGATACTAGCCCCTCATCGGCGCCCCACCGATGGCGTCCGGGCGAACCCGGCGCGGCATGCCGGTTTGGAATCCGGCAACGGCTTTGGGTACAGTCTGGAAACGCAGGCGACGGAACTGGCGATCCCGCGACTGTTGTTTGCACGCCGATGTAGCTCAATGGTAGAGCCCCTGTCTTCCAAACAGGCTACGCGAGTTCGATTCTCGTCATCGGCTCCATCGAAAGGCCCCGCACTGTCAGTGCGGGGCTTTTTCGCGTCCGCGTACCCTGAAACGGAGTCCGAATTGTCCGAACGAACCGGACATGCACCGTCGGCGGAAGGCCCGAAGTGGAAATAGTCCTGATCGTCCTCGTCATCGCCGCAGTGGCCCTGTTGGTGCTGCGAAGCAAGAAGAACTCGGCTGCGTCGGCCGAAACTGCGCTGGCCGACGCCAAGGCCGACGCCCGCCAGTCGATCGAACGCCTCGGCGGTCAGGTCTACAACCTGATCGGCACCGACACGCCGTCCAAGCAGGCCCTTGCCGACGCGTCCGAGCGCAATATCGCCGCCGGGTCGCAGATCGACCAGGCCACCACCCCAGAACAGGCCCGACTGGCCAAGCAGACGGCGCTCGAAGGGCTCTACTACATCCGCGCCGCGCGCCTGGCGATGGGCATGGATCCGGGCCCTGAGGTGCAGGGCATCGACGGCCAGCAGCAGGCAGGACGAGTCACCGAGGAGCGCAAGGTCGACTTCGAAGGCCGTGAGATCGCTGCGTCACCCGATCCGTCGGACCGCACTCCGAACTACTACCCGGGCGGCCGAGTAGCAGGCCGTCCGGTCCCCGCGGGCTGGTACTCCGAGCCGTGGTGGCGGCCTGCACTGGTCGCCGGCGCGTGGGGAATGGGTTCGATGTTCCTGTTCTCGGCGATGTTCTCCGGTATGGCCGGAGTTCCGGCGGACACCGCTGCGGGATCCGACGGGGACTCCGGCACCGACGACATGGGTGGCAACGAAGAAAACGGTGCCATGGACGACGGCGGGATGGACGACGGCGGGATGGGCGACATGGACATGGGTGGGTTCGACTTCTAGGACGCTTGACACACCGGGCACCAGAACAGGTTTCGCGCCTGCATCACCGAGTGCAGGATTTCTGCCCCGCACACTCGGCAGGGATAGCCCTGCCTGCGGTAGACGTAGGAGCGGGGTCGGCGGGCACCGTAGGTGTCTCCGTGATCGTCCTCGGGCCGGATGGTGATGATGCGACCGCGTCGAACACCGATGTTCATCAGCTCGACGAGGTCGAACCAGATCGCGTCCCACTCGGCTCGATCGAGGTCCTTCCCCGGGCGCATCGGATTGATCTCGTGACGAAACAGGATCTCGGCGCGATAGACGTTTCCGACCCCGGCCAGCACCTTCTGATCCATCAGCATTGTCCCGATCGCGGTGCGCGACTTCGAGATTCGAGTCCAGGCCGCATCCGGGTCGGCGTCCTTGCGGAGCGGGTCCGGCCCCAGACGCGCCAGAAGGGCGTCGAGCTGCTCTTCGGTGTAGATCTCGCACGCGGTGGGGCCGCGGAGATCGGCACCGTACTTCTCCCCCACCATGCGCAGACGTACTGCACCCACCGGATCGTTCAGTGGCACTGACTGTTCGGTGAACTTTCCGTACAGGCCCAGGTGAATGTGCACGATCAGATCGGTCTCGTACCGGTGGAGCAGATGTTTGCCCCAGGCCTCCGCTCTTTCGAGCACGAGCCCGTCGATCAGCGCGGCACCGGAGGTGAACCGTCCCTGGGGACTGCTCGCCTCGACCGGTGCCCCGCCGAACCGTCGTTGATGCAGCCGAGCGAGTCGGTGCAGGGTATGGCCTTCGGGCACCTACGCGGACTTTCCCGGAACCTCGGGTGCCTCGCCACTGCGCTCGTACTCGGACAGGATGTCGATGCGGCGCTGGTGGCGCTCCTCGCCCGAGAACGGAGTGTCGAGAAACGCGTCGACGATGGCGAGGGCTTCGGGCAACGTGTGCATACGGCCACCGATGCCGATGAGCTGAGCATCGTTGTGCTCGCGGGCCAGCTTTGCGGTTTCGACGCTCCATGCCAGTGCGCAGCGAGCGCCCGGCACCTTGTTCGCAGCGATCTGCTCGCCGTTTCCGGATCCGCCGAGCACCAGTCCACGGCTGCCCGGATCGGCGACGACACGTCGTGCTGCGTCGATGCAGAAGGCCGGGTAGTCGTCGACGGGGTCGTAGTCGAAGGCACCGCAGTCCACGGGCTCGTGCCCGGTTGCCGTCAGGTGTTCGATGATCTGATTCTTGAACTCGAGGCCGGCGTGGTCGGCACCCAGGTATACGCGCATGCCTAGAGTCTGACAGGTGAACTCACGAGCCGAGAAATTCGCCGGTGTCGACGGCGCGAAGGGTGCGTGGGTGGTCGCAGTCCTCGACGGCACGGGACTGACGTGGACCGGCTGCTCCTCCGTGGCCGCGGTGTTGGAGCACACTCGAGACTGCGCGCGAGTGGGCGTCGACATGCCACTGTCTCTCCCTGTGGACGGCTATCGGATCAGCGAACTCGAGGCGAAAGCGTTTCTCGGCCGGGCGCGAAGCTCCATATTCCACACGCCGGTCGTCGACGTTCTCGACGCCTCGACGTACGAGCAGGCCTGCGAGCTCTCACGGAGCATCACCGGCAAAGCGATCAGCAAGCAGACCTGGCACATTCTGCCTGCTGTGCAGGCATGGCGTGAGGCGGACTTCGATCCGGACATCTACGTCGAGGTACATCCCGAATGTTCGTTTCGGGCAATGTCACCGACGACGACATTCGCGTCGAAGAAGAGCGGCCGGGGCGTCGGACAGCGCCTGGCCGCTCTCGGACGGTGGAGCGATCATCTCGACCTGGACGACCTCCCGCACGGGCCGGTCGTCGACGACTTTCTCGACGCCGCGGCAGCGGCGTGGTCGGCGAGGCGATTCCACGTCGGCGAGAACCGAGTATTCGGTACCGCCGACGCGTCGGATCGCATCGTCGCCTAGCTGCATGACCCAGCTTCCCCGTGCGTGAAAGTTCGACTCCTGCTACGAATTTCCACGCACGAGGGGCTTTTGCGATCAGTCGAACTGCGGATCCTCGTCACGCGTGCGCTTGAGCTCGAAGAAGTGCGGGTACGACGCGAAGATCACCGATGCGTCCCACAGCTTGCCTGCCTCTTCGCCACGCGGGATTCGAGAGATCACCGGGCCGAAGAATGCGACTCCGTTGACGTGGATCGTCGGGGTGCCCACGTCAGGGCCCACCTTGTCCATTCCTGCGTGATGGCTGGTGCGCAGGTCCTCGTCGTAGTCGGTGCTTTCGGCTGCCTTCGCCAGATCGGCAGGCAGGTCCAGTTCGGCCAACGACTCGGCGATGACGACGTCGAAATCCTTGTTGCCCTCGTTGTGGATTCGCGTACCCATGGCGCTGTACAGCGGCGAGAGGATCTCGTCCCCCTTCAGCTTCGCGGCGGCGATAGCCACCCGAACCGGGCCCCACGCCTTCTTCATCATCGCGGCGTATTCCTCGGGCAGATCGCGACCCTCGTTGAGCACGGCCAGGCTCATCACATGGAAATTCACGTCGATGTCTCGCACTTGCTGCACCTCGAGAATCCAGCGCGAGGTTATCCAGCACCACGGGCACAGTGGGTCGAACCAAAAATCCGCAGTGTCTTTCTGTCCTGAACCGGCCACTGTCCACTCCTTGGAAGTCGAGGTCAATATCTCTTCTTGCGGTAACAACCGCCCACCGCGCATACATTCCGCACTACCGGTCGGCCAGCGCGGGCCACTCGTGACGTGATGGGATGGACGGCACTACCCATAACTACACGAAGAGGTGTCGACTGAAGTGGTTGCTCCCAACCTGACGCGTGACCAAGCCTCCGAACGTTCGGCGATCATCGGGGAAACGAAGTACGCGATCGTTCTCGATCTCACCGACGGCGAAGGCAATCCGGGCGAGAAGACATTCCGCTCGCTCACCACCATCACGTTCGCGGCCACCGCCGGATCGTCGACTTTCGTGGACATCATTGCGAGCACGATTCGCTCCGCGACGCTCAACGGCACCGCCCTCGACACTGCGAACTACGACGAGTCGACGGGCATTGCACTCGAGAATCTGGCCGAACACAACGAGCTCGTGATCGACGCGGACTGCCTCTATTCGCACACCGGCGAGGGCCTGCACCGATTCGTCGATCCGTCGGACGGTTCGGTGTACCTGTACTCGCAGTTCGAGACCGCCGATGCCAAGCGCATGTTCGCCTGCTTCGATCAGCCCGATCTCAAGGCCACCTTCGACCTGAAGGTCACCGCTCCGGAGAGCTGGACCGTGATCTCCAACGCCGCGCACGGTGCCGAGCCTGCCGCGGGCGAGCACGTATTCGACACGACCCCGCTGATGAGCACCTATCTCGTTGCGCTGATCGCCGGACCGTACGCGGAGTGGACCGACTCCTACACCGACGACCACGGCACCATTCCGCTCGGAATCTACTGCCGCGCAACGCTTGCGGAGCACATGGACGCGGAGCGGCTGTTCACCGAGACCAAGCAGGGCTTCGGTTTCTACCACGAGAACTTCGGCACCCCGTACGCCTTCGGCAAGTACGACCAGCTCTTCGTACCGGAGTTCAACGCCGGTGCCATGGAGAACGCCGGCGCCGTCACGTACCTCGAGGACTACGTCTTCCGGTCCAAGGTGACACGCGCCTCGTACGAGCGTCGCGCCGAGACCGTGCTGCACGAGATGGCCCACATGTGGTTCGGCGATCTGGTGACCATGACGTGGTGGGACGACCTGTGGCTCAACGAATCGTTCGCCACGTTCGCATCGGTTCTCTGCCAGTCCGAGGCCACCGAGTACACGAACGCGTGGACCACGTTCGCCAACGTCGAGAAAGCCTGGGCGTACCGCCAGGACCAGTTGCCCTCCACGCATCCCATCGCTGCAGACATCCCCGACCTGGCCGCGGTGGAGGTCAACTTCGATGGCATCACCTACGCCAAGGGCGCGAGTGTGCTCAAGCAGCTGGTGGCCTACGTGGGCAAGGAAGACTTCCTGGCCGGGTTGCGGGCCTACTTCGTCGACCACGCCTTCGCCAATGCCACCTTCTCGGATCTGCTTGCTGCACTGGAGAAGTCGTCGGGTCGCGACCTGTCCGACTGGGGCACGCAGTGGCTGCGGACCACCGGCCTGAACACCCTGAGCCCGGACTTCGACGTCGATGCCGACGGTAAGTTCACGCGCTTCGCGGTTCGGCAGAGCGGTGCCGCACCGGGTGCTGGCGAGCATCGAGTCCACCGCATCGCGGTCGGCATCTACGACGACGTCGACGGCAAGCTGGTGCGCACCGACCGAGTGGAGCTCGATCTCGATGCAGCCGAATCGACGAATGTCGATGCGCTGGTCGGCGTCTCGCGAGGCAAGCTGGTGCTGGTCAACGACGACGATCTGACGTACTGCGCGGTGCGTCTGGACCTGGACTCGCTCGACACGCTCCTGTCTCGAATCGGCGACATCGCCGAGCCACTCCCCCGCACGCTCGCGTGGTCGGCAGCGTGGGAGATGACTCGATCGGCCGAGATGAAGGCCCGAGATTTTGTGGCCCTCGTCCAGCGCGGAATCGGCGGCGAGACCGAAGTGGGTGTGGTGCAACGCCTTCTGTTGCAGGCACAGACTGCCATCACCAGCTACGCCGATCCGGCGTGGGCGTCCGAGCACGGCACTCCCGAGTTCGCCGACGCGCTGCTGGAACTGGCTCGCGGTGCCGAGGCGGGCTCGGACCATCAACTGGCGTTCGTCAACGCCCTGACCGGGACCGAACTCCACGACCGCCACATCGACGTGCTGCGTGCCCTGCTCGACGGTGATGCCGACGGTCAGTCACTGTCCGGCCTCGGCGTCGATACCGACCTGCGGTGGCGAATCGTCACGGCGCTGGCCGCGGCCGGAGCGATCGACTCCGACGGGCTCGACTCGCCGGTCATCGATGCAGAAGCGGGCACGGACAACACAGCCGCCGGAGCGAGGTCGGCCGCGGCTGCGCGGGCCGCTCGACCGACCGCGGAAGTAAAGGAGCAGGCCTGGACGACCGTCGTCGACGACGACTCGGTGCCGAACATCACGGCGCGCTCGATCATCGGCGGCTTCGCGGGCCCCGGCCAGGGCGAGTTGCTCGAGCCCTACGTCGCCCGCTACTTCGATGCCATCGCGGGTGTCTGGTCTCGTCGATCCAGTGAGGTAGCGCAGACCGTCGTGATCGGGCTGTACCCCTCCTGGTCGATCAGCGAACAGTCGCTCGCGGCCGCGGACGGGTTCCTGGACGGCGAACTGCCTCCGGCACTGCGTCGCCTGGTGATCGAGGGAAGGGCCGGCGTCGTCCGGGCTCTCGCAGCACGGGAGTTCGACGCGAGCTGATCGCTCCCGAAGATACGACCAGGGCCGGTTGCTCCACCTCGAGGTGGGGCAACCGGCCCTGGTCGTGGAAGCGCGCTCAGAAGGCGAAGGCTAGGGACTGAGGATGGACGCAGCCATCACCCGCACGGAGGCGACGAGACCGTCGATCAGATTGCCGTCGCGGAACGGGCCGAGGGCGGCCGTCACACCCAACTGTGCAACCCGGTCGGTCGCTCGGTTGGATACTCGCTTACCGCTGCGAATCTCGAGGGCGTGCCGATTGGGGTCGACGGCGATCAGAATCGATCGAACGGCGTCGGGTGTCCCCGGAAACACCGACTCGACACCCACGGCCGGATTCTCACCGAGATCACCGATGTAGATGTTGAACCGAATCTTGGTCTGCCGAGTAGCCTCGGTCAGCGCGTCGTCGAGGGCCACCAGTTCCTGCGTCGCAAAAGGCAGGTGCACCGGACTGACCGTCCCGAACTCGTGAGCAACCGAGACGCGACCACTCGCGGTCACAGCAGCCCCGAACGGCAGGTCCTCTTCGTTGATGTCGCTGCGGACGAGTTCACCACTTGCCACTTGCAGCACCTCCGATCGAGTCGGCTGCGTCGGCATCGTGCGATCCGTGGCCTCCGAAGGGAGTCACCTCGTCCGTTGCGCTCCACAGCAATGGCTCGCGCGTCCACTCGTCCGTCAGTCGGTAAGGAGGAACATCCATACCGGGCTGCTTGTCGGTCAGGTAGGACAACGCGCCGATGAGTCCGATCACCGCAACCGGAATCACCCCGAAAATCAGCGTGGTCTCAAAAATGCTCACAGGGTGTGACGTTAGTCGACAATTGCGCGTCGGACCACGTCGGGGCCGGTGTTGTGACCGAAATGGTCGTACAGCTCGCCGTCAGGCCGCACCCTCCCCGAGATACGCCAGCCAACTGGGGTCCAACTCCTTCGTCGTCGCCAGCAGACGCCAGTGCGGACCCTTCGGTGGCACCAGCTGCGCGCGCAACGTCCACCCGATCTCACTGAGGAGTTTGTCGGCCTTGCGGTGATTGCACGACGCGCAACACGCGACACAGTTCTCCCACGAGTGACCGCCTCCGCGGCTTCGCGGCACCACGTGGTCGACCGTCTCCGCCTTGCTCCCGCAGTACGCGCATCGAAAGCGGTCGCGATGCATCAGCGCGGCGCGGGTCATGGGCACTCGTGCCCGATACGGAACGCGAACGAACGTCCGCAGCCTGATCACCGACGGCACCTGCACCGAGAATCCGGCCGATCGAATGAACGGTCCTTCCGGATCGTCGTGCACCACGTCGGCCTTGCCACAAACGAGAAGAACCACCGCCCGGCGCATCGGAAGCGCGGTCAGTGGTTCGAATGTGGCGTTGAGGAGCAGCACACGGCGCTTGACCCACGCCGGTACGGCGTCGTCGCCCGTGGCATCGTGGGCCGTCGGCACCACGCGCAGCGGAGAAGCCCCCGAGGCCGTCTCACGCTGGTCGTGCGCGGTGCGGCCCTCAGTGGGCGGGAGTTGTCGGTGGCGGTGTTGAGAGTTCTTCATGCGTTACTCCAGAAGCAGTCGGCGCCCGCGCATGGCTTGCGTGGAACACGGTTCACAGTGGAACACGAATGCACCGCCCGCGCACAGCCTTTTTCTCCGCATTTCCTGTTGCCGATCGGTGAACATTTCGCATCCTCACGCTCGGGACGGCCGAACGCCGCCGCCATGCGCTGCATGACTGGCGAGAATTCTGGGTCTCCGTAGACTTTTCGGGTGTCTGTATCAACCCTTCTGTCCGCATCACCCCTTTCCGAACCGTCGCTTCTGCGCGAGCTCGACACCCGAGCCTTCGAGCTGACGGATACCGGACGCGACTGGCTGGTCGATCGGCCGCTGCAAGTTCTCGGTTATCTGGTCCTCGCCATAGTGCTTCGCCTGTGTCTGCACCGGATGATCAACCGTTTCACCGACAACAGCAGCGGAAAGTCACCGATCCTGCTGCGCCCGCTTCGCGACCGCTCGTCCGGCACCGTCAAGGGCGCAATCCTCAACGAACGACGCAAACAACGGGCCAGCACGATCGGCTCGGTGCTCAAGTCGGCCGTCTCGGTCATGATTCTCACCTGGTTCGTGCTCTCCGTTCTCGACGTTATCGGCGTCAACGTGGCACCGTTCATCGCGTCCGCGGGAATCGTGGGTGTCGCACTCGGATTCGGTGCCCAGAACCTGGTGCGAGACTTCCTGTCCGGAATCTTCATGCTGCTCGAGGATCAATACGGAGTCGGCGACGTGGTCGACCTCGGTGAGGCCACCGGCACCGTCGAGAGCGTAGGTCTGCGGGTCACCACGATCAGAGATATCAACGGCACGGTGTGGTACTGCCGCAACGGCGAAGTTCTGCGCGTAGGCAACATGAGCCAGGGCTTCGCGGTCGCCGTTCTGGATCTACCCATCTCGCACACGGCGAACATCGAGCACGCATGCGAGGTGGCCGAACGCACCACTGCGTCGTTGGTGAAGTCCGGCGACTTCGACAGCGACATCCTCGAACCGCCCGAGATGCTCGGAGTCGATGCGGTCAGCGCGGACACCGTCACCATCCGCATCACGATCAAAACGCGCCCCGGACGCCAGTGGGCCGTCCAGCGCCGCCTACATCAGGACATCCTCGAGGCCTTCGACGACGCAGGCATCAAAGCGCCGTACGCGTTGGGACGTCCGGGTGGGGTCGCGGCCGAGTCCGGCTCCTGAGGGACAATGATCGGAAGCGACGCCGATCGAGGCCACTGTCGAACGCAAAAGAGAGAGTGTGATGACCGAACCGCAGCAGACGTTCTACGACGCGATCGGCGGTGCCGAGACGTTTCGGTTACTCACGGCGAAGTTCTACGAGGAAGTCGCCAAGGACGAGATCGTTCGCCCGCTGTATCCCGAGGAGGATCTCGGACCGGCCGAACGGCGGATGCGGATGTTCCTCGAGCAGTACTGGGGTGGTCCGCGAACCTACTCGGACGAACGTGGCCATCCTCGATTGCGGATGCGGCACAACCCTTTTCGGATCGGGCCGATGGAACGAGATGCATGGCTCCGATGCATGCACATCGCGATCGCGTCCATCGACGCGTCGGTGTTGGACGCCGCACACCGTGCGCAGCTCACGGACTACATGGACATGGCCGCGAATTCGATGGTGAACTCGGCTATCTGAGCAAACAGGTGGTCACAGCGACCCGACGCGCTGCGGGCTCTTTCCACCGACAGCGGTCTTGAGTTTGCCCATGCGGGCGCGTAGGGAACCGGCAATCTTGAGAGCGAAGGTCACCGGCCGGGGCAGGTGCTGACGGAGGATGGCGTGCTTGCGCACGTAGTTCTCCACGTGCCATTCGGTCCAGGTGCCCGCGCGAAAGAGCGCAGCGTCTCCGGCGACCAGGGTGCGCGGTGCGTGATCGTCACTCGAGACAGTCACCGAACCGTCCATGATGTGCACGATCTCGTCGACCGCGAAGAACCAGCGGAAACGGCCGGCCGTGCAGTCCCAGACGTTGGTGGTCGTCGTGCCGTCGATGCTCTTCGACCACTCGGCGACGCGCGCGCGAGGGTTCCCTTCGAGAATCCAGGTCGGCTCGATGGGACTGTCACCCAGCGCGATGTCTCCGAGTCGTACGGCTTCGATGGTCGACGTAGTCATGGCGTGGGTCGCGTCCTCATCGTCGGGCGCGGCTTGAAGCCGCTGCTGGTTTCCGATGCAGAACATACAACACTTTCCAAAGCCACAGGCACGTGTCGGTCATGTGAATGAGCACAAAGCTTTACTCGACGTTGACCCGAAGTGTCCGGTCCAGCTGACCCCCAGCGCCCCTGAATCGTTCCACGGCCCGTCGTTTGGCACTATTGCCAGTTGTGACCGATCCGATCGAGAGCTCCGAGTTGTTGTGGTGGCAGGACGCCGTCTTCTACCAGATCTATCCCCGGTCTTTCGCGGACTCCAACGGCGACGGGGTCGGTGACCTCGACGGCATTCGGGACAAGCTCGGCTACCTCGAATTGCTGGGGATCGACGCCGTCTGGATCGGCCCCATCACCCGATCGCCGATGGCCGATCACGGATACGACGTGTCCGACCCCCGCGACATCGACCCCCTGTTCGGAAGCCTCGAAATCTTCGATGCGCTGGTCGACGAAGCGCATGCTCGCGACATCAAGGTCACGATGGATCTGGTGCCCAATCACACCAGCATCGAGCACCCGTGGTTCCGGTCGGCTCTGACGGCACCGCGCGGCAGTGCCGAGCGGGCCCGCTACATCTTTCGCGACGGGCGTGGTGACGATGGTTCGCAGCCCCCGAACAACTGGCCGAGTATCTTCGGCGGCCCGGCCTGGACCCGTATCACCGAGTCCGACGGCACCCCAGGGCAGTGGTACCTGCACATCTTCGCGCCCGAGCAGCCGGACCTGAACTGGGACAACCCCGAGGTGTTCGACGATTTCGCGCGCACATTGAGGTTCTGGCTCGCCCGCGGCGTGGACGGATTCAGGCTCGACGTGGCACACGGCATGGCCAAACCAGCAGACCTGGGCGATATGAGTCTCGAACTCAACGCCCTGATGAAAAACGACGACGACGATCCTCGGTTCAACAATCCCCACGTGCACGACCTGCATCGACGAATCAGAGCCGTCATGGACGAATTTCCAGGAACAGTGACCGTGGGCGAGATCTGGGTTCAGGACAACGTCCGGTTCTCCGAATACATCAGGCCGGACGAGCTGCACCTGGGATTCAACTTTCGTCTGGCCAGTGTCGATTTCGATGCCGAGACCATCCGCGACGCCATCTCCAACTCGATCGCCGCCGTCGAGCTCGTCGACGGCACTCCGACGTGGACGCTGTCCAACCACGACGTCGAACGAGAGGTCACCAGGTATGGCGGCGGGGACCTCGGCCGCACCCGCGCCCGCGCCATGATCCTGGTCGAATTGGCCCTTCCCGGAACGATCTTCGTCTACAACGGTGCCGAGCTCGGGCTGCCCAACGTGCGACTGCCCGACAGCGCGCTTCAGGACCCGGTGTGGGAACGCTCGGGGCACGCCGAACGGGGACGCGACGGCTGCCGGGTGCCGATGCCCTGGGAAGGACACGAGCCGCCGTTCGGGTTCTCCTCCACCGATCGAACCTGGTTGCCGATGCCGCCGGAGTGGAACGGGCACACCGCCGAAGCGCAACTCGAAGACGTCCATTCGATGCTGAGTCTGTACCGCACGGCTTTCGAGCTCCGAGCTCTGCGTCCGGAATTCACCGGTGCCGGAATCGATTGGTACGGAGCGCCTCCGGGCTGCCTGGCGTTCCGTCGACGTGGAGGTCTCATCTGCGCCCTGAACGCATCCGACGAGCCGATCCCCCTGCCTCCTGGCGAGTTACTGCTTGCCAGTGCACCACTGGTGAACGGCCGACTCGACGCCAACGCTGCCGCCTGGCTCGTCTAGCGCTCCACCGTCAGCGACAACTGGTGCCCCGCGCGGCGAACGTACACCGAACCGTAGCGGGCATCGAGGCGTAACCACACCCGGGATACGCGTACCCGAACCACCTCGTCGGCGGCGATCCGATCCGGATCGACGTCGATCGTCATGGGGTCGCTGCCGCTATGAGGCACGAATCCCATTGCCGTCAAGGCAAATACGGTGCGCATCGAGATCGATACCTCGTCGACGTCGCCGGCGACGTGCAGCACCTCCTGTTCGAGCAGCGAACTCGGCGGGCCGTGGCTGCTTCCGTGCTCCTTCGCCAGTGCCGCACCGCGTTGCGCAAGCCCGACGAGTATCCGGGCCGGCACATCGTCGAGGTGCTCGAATCCGCCGTCCGGCGGTAGTGCTCCGCGCCATGCAGAGTCCATCGAGAATCCGGGGTCCACCACACCGTCGTCCGCGTGCTGCAGTGCGGCAGCCAACACGTCGGCCCCCGCGCACGTATCGTCGGGCACCACGGTACCGGTGACCACCCGTGCCGCCAGCGCATCGAATCCGGTGCTCGCCCAACAGGACACGCCACCGTCCGCACGGGTTCGCATTCGGATCACCGCCGCCTCGTCCAACCGCAACGCCTTGGTGCAGAACGTCGCCAGATTCTCCCGCTCGACCGCATCGGGAACGGTCAGGACGCGCTCATACACGCTGCCAGCTCACCAGAAACGCACGCTCTTCGGGGGTGAGCCGGCGCAACCGCTGTGCATCGATATCGAAGGCTGCGATCTGCGTCGAGGCCACCACGGCCGCAGGAGTATCCAGCGATGCACCCCGCGCCCGCACCTCGTATCCCACGACGAAGTCCACCGCACGGACCGCATCGATCCACATGAAGACATCCAGGGGACCGTCCTCGTGCCGAAGCTGGCCTCGATACTTCACGTGCAGATCTGCGATCACTGCTCCGTGGCGCAGATTTGCCGTCGGCCTACCGTCCACCAACAGCCATGGGATGCGCGCCTCTTCGAGAAGCGTCACCATCCGGGCATGGTTGATGTGTTGGTACACATCCATATCCGACCACCGCACATCCACAGCGGCATGAAAGCCCACTCGCTGAGTTGCAGGTCGTTTATCGGACAGATGGTCGTCGGGCACACTCACGTGGTCGTATCCTCTTCTCGGTCGAGTGTCGCGGATTCCACTGCTCCGGATTCGGGTCAGGGCATCATGTTGCGGACCTGGCGGGCGGCAACCGACAGCGTTGCCAAGTCCAGGGTTCCCGACTCGGCGATCTCGGTCAACGCAGCACGCGACCTCGCCAGGCGCGAGGAATTGGTCGATTCCCACTCCGCGATCTTCTCTGCCACCGACTCGTCCGGTTCACCGCCGGCCAGCACGGCCTGCGTGATTCCTCGGAGCGAGGAATACAGGTCGTCGCGAAGAGCCAAGCGCGCCAACGAGTGCCAACGATCTCCACGGGCCAACTTCGAGACGGCCGTGAGCAGCCAGTCGATTCCGATGTGCGCGTCGAGAGCGAAATAGAGCTCGGCTACCTCGGCTCCGTCTCGATCGACGATGTCCGCAATATCGATGATGTCGAGTAGGCAATACACGTCGAGCAGGCCGTAGATGCGCCGGGCCAGCTCGGCCGGTGCACCCCGTTCGATCGCGGCCGCCGACCGCGCGTCGAGATCACTGGCCTGGTGCCCGGAGATCCACGTGGACACCGACGGTTGCAGGGCCCGCACCTGACCGGCATACCGACTGATCTCCGCTCCGACAGCCAGGGGCTGTGGGCGGTTGGCGAGCAACCAGCGCGACACACGATCGAGCATGCGACGCGATTCGAGCAGCAATTCGGCCGAGACTGCGGTCGGCACGTCCGCGGCACGGATGGAGTTCCACACCTCGTCGAGCCCGAATATCTCGGTGGCTGCGGCGAACGCACGAATGGCGTCGGTGCCCGCCGCACCGGAATCCTCGGTCAGCCTGTAGGGGAACGTGATTCCGCCGCAATCGATGGCCTCGTTCGCCAATGTCGTCGCCACCAGCTGACGCCGGAGCGGATGCGCCTTGATCGCCTCGGCGTACGGCTCCCGTAGCGGTTCGGGGAAGTACTTGGGCAACCGCGGAGCAAAGACGTCGCTATCGGGGAGCTCGCTGTCGAGCAACTCCGCTTCCAACGCAAGCTTCACATGTGCCATCAACGTGGCGAGTTCCGGCGACGTCAGTCCTCGACCGTCCTGCTTTCGTCGTCGTAGATCGGCCTCGGCCGGCAGGGCCTCGAGCTCACGGTCGAGTCCCCGACGTACTTCCAGATCCTCGATCACCCGACTGTGCACGGTGACGAGACTGGGCGCATCGAACCTGGACGTGCCGAGCAGTTCGTTCTGCATGATGTTGTCCCACAACACCAGTCGGCCCACCTCGTCGGTCATGGACGCGAGCAACTCGTCTCTGTCCTCACGTGCCAGGTTGCCGTTGGTGATGGCCGTCTCCAGCAGGATCTTGATGTTGACCTCGTGGTCGGAGCAGTCGACGCCCGCAGAGTTGTCGACTGCGTCGGTGTTGATCTTGCCGCCGGCAGCGGCGTACTCGATACGTCCCAGCGCGGTGGCACCGAGGTTGCCGCCCTCCCCCACGACGGCGGCCCGGACATCGATCCCGTCGACGCGAACCGCGTCGTTGGCCTTGTCGCCCACCTCTGCGTTGGTCTCGGTGGACGCCTTGATGTAGGTGCCGATTCCGCCGTTCCACAGCAGATCGGCGGGAGCCTTCAGGATCGCGTTCACCAATTCCGGCGGAGACAACGACTCGACCGAGTCCCCCAGGCCGAGCGCCGCACGTGCTGCTGCGCTGATGGGAACCGACTTACGCGTCCGCTCCCACACTCCGCCGCCCTCGCTGATCAGCGAGGTGTCGTAATCCGCCCACGACGACCTCGGCAGCGCGAACAGGCGCTCTCGCTCGGCGAACGACGACTCCCGCTCCGGGTTGGGATCGAGAAAGATGTGACGATGATCGAAGGCGGCGAGCAGGCGAATGTGCCGGCTCAGCAGCATTCCGTTCCCGAAGACGTCCCCGCTCATGTCGCCGACGCCGACGACGGTGAAATCCTGACTCTGCGTGTCGATTCCGAGCTCACGGAAGTGCCGCTTGACGCTTTCCCACGCGCCCTTGGCCGTGATACCCATGGCCTTGTGGTCGTAGCCCGCCGACCCGCCGGAGGCGAAGGCGTCGCCGAGCCAGAAACCGTACTGCGCGGCAACGTCGTTGGCCATGTCGGAGAACGTCGCGGTGCCCTTGTCTGCGGCGACGACGAGGTAGGTGTCGTCTCCGTCGCGACGCACGACGCCCTCGGGTACCGACACCGAACCTGTTGCCCGATCGAGATTGTCGGTGATGTCGAGCAGCCCGGCGATGAACAGCCGATAGCAGGCCTTGCCTTCCTCGGCGTATGCCTGGCGATCTCGATCGGCTTCGCCGGTGACCACCGGCGGCCGTTTGACGACGAAGCCGCCCTTGGCCCCGACCGGGACGATGACGGCGTTCTTGACCATCTGCGCTTTCGCCAGCCCCAGAATCTCCGTGCGGAAGTCCTCACGTCGATCCGACCAGCGCAGGCCGCCGCGGGCCACGGCACCGAATCGTAGGTGCACTCCCTCGACGCGGGGCGAGTAGACGAAGATCTCGAATTTCGGCTTCGGCTTGGGCAATTCGGCGATCGATTGCGGGTCGAACTTGAGCGAGAGGTACTGACGACGGCCGTCGGCTCCCATCACGAAATGGTTGGTGCGCAGTGTCGCGCGGATCAGCTCGAACATGCTGCGCAGAATGCGGTCGGCATCGAGGCTGACGACCTGGTCGATCAGCTCCCCCAGCTGGGTGCCGATCGCCTGCGCGTTCTCCTCGGAGCTCACCTCGGGGTCGAACTGCGCCTCGAACAGGCCGACCAGCAGCCGCGCCGTTCGCGGATGCGTCAGCAAGACACCCTCGATGTTGAACTGACTGTAGGGAAAACCGGCCTGGCGCAGGTACTTCGCGTATGCACGCAACACCACTGCCTGCCGCCAGTGCAGGCCGGCGCGCATCACCAGTTCGTTGAACCGGTCTGCCTCGGCCTGCCCGCTCCACACCGCTGCGAATGCATCGGTGAAGCGGTGCTGAACCCGGCTCTCACGGTCGGCGGTACCCGCCTCGGACAGCTCTGCGTCGATGTCGCCGTCGATCGCCGAGCGCAGCATCTCTCGCGAAGCAGACAGCCCGAAATCGTATATCCAACAAGACATTCCGTCCGGTCGCACCACCGGGTACGGCCGTTCGTCGTCCACCTCGACCCCGAGGCTCTGCAGGATGGGCAACACCTGAGACAACGAGACGCCCGCGCCGCCGATGTACAGCGAGAAACGCCAGCTGCCCACCGCGGACTGCTCGTTGCGATAGAGCTGCATGTCGATCGACTCGTCGCCGAGCGCTTCGAGGCGAGCAATGTCGGTCACGGCCCTTGCCGGACTGAAGTCCTGCTTGTAGGCCTCCGGGAACGCATCGGTGTACCGCTGAATTCGGAGCGGATCGACCGTACGGTCGAGGGACACGGCGTCGCCGAGCGAATCTTCCCAGGTTCTGGTGGTCTCGGTGAGGGCCGTCTCGATCCGGGTGATGTCCTCGGGCGAAAGCTCCGTCGCCGCCGTCCCGGGTGCCCGACGCACGGTCACGTGCAACAGTGCCAGATCCGATTCCGTCACGCGCGCTGTGTAATCGAGTGAGGTTCCGCCGAGTTCGCGGAGCAATCGATCCTGGATGGCAAGGCGGACGCGGGTGGTGTAGCGATCTCGCGGCAGATACACCAGGGCAGAGACGAACGAGCCGCTGGCGTCGGGCCGCACGAACAGCTTGACCTTGCGACGACGGCCGAGCGCCAACACGGCACTCGCCGTCTCGAACAGCCACGCCGCCGTAGTGGCGAACAGTTCCGAGCGCGGCATCGATTGCAGCACTTCGAGCATGGCCTGACCCGAGAACGATCCGAGATCGTGCCCTGCGCGGGCGATCACCGAGCGCACCCGCCGCTCGATGACCGGAATGTCGAGCACGTTCTCGTGCAGCGCGGTCACGGTGAACACGCCGACGAAACGATGTTCGGCGGAATCGTCGTCGAGAACACTCACGAAATAGGGGTAGACGGCACGATGCACCGTGGCCGGACTCGCTCCTTGGGTCAACGCCACCAGATCGCGCTGTCCGACAGGTTCCGAACCGTCCACGTGATGCACCGAGTCGCGTAGGACCCCGAGGCTGCTCGACTCGTCGCCGGTTGCGGTCCGGTCACCGTCGACGTGATCGATGCGGTACCGCCGGTAGCCGAGCAGCGTGTAGTGGCCGTCTCCGAGCCAGCGCAGCAACGCTGCTGCGTCGCGATGTTCGACGGCACTCTCGGGATCCGCAGCGTCGGCCCGCTGAGCGACCTCGTCCAGGCGATCGGACACCTCTGCCTGCACTCGACGCATCCGATCGGTGTCGCCGACGACCTGACGCACGTCGGCGAGTACGCGGCTCGCCTCCGACTGGAGCCGAACGACCGCGTCTTCGGAGGTGGAGGGATGGAGTTGAACGTGGATCCAGGACTCGTGCGATCCGCTCGAGCTCAAAACGCCAGTCAATACGCCGTCGGCCTCGCGCGAAACCGACAGAATCGGGTGCACCACGTCGGTGTACTCGATGCCGAGACGGGCGAGGAGCGAAATGATCGATTCGACGAGGAGCGGCATGTCGTCGGTGACGATCTGCAGATAGCTGCCGGCGGCCTGCTGCGCTGCCGAACCCGACTCACTCGGACGGTGAACGGCTACGTTCGCCGTCCCCGGCCGACGCTGGGCAGCGAGCCGAACGTGCCGACGGAACGACGTGATGTCGGGCGCATGTGCAGACGCCCCGACGGCGGTGGTGTCCACGTGCTCGAAGTACTCGGCGCGCAGGTTCTCCAGCTCGCTCAGAAGTCGGTCGTCGAGCCCGTCGGCCCAGTCGTTGTCGGTCAGGTCCAGCGAGCGCGGCATGGTGTTCGAGTACTCCCTCGTGAGGATTTTTCCCGACGCCCGCCGATCGCCGGTCGTCGATGACTCCTCGACCTTAGTGTCGAACACCCTGTTACCGCAGTGACCTCGCGGACCCAGCGCGTCAGAACTACTCGACAGCTCTATCCGGCGTGGAGGTACTGGGTGAGAAGACCGCGCTCGTGCTCGTCCAAGGGACGCGATGACGAGGTATCGAGATCGAACGCAACCATCAACGCCTCGGCATCCGCGCAGACGGTTCCGTCGCGGTCGGTCACAACGTGTCGGACGCCGTAGGAGGTGTTCCCGATCCGAGTGATCCACAGTTCGATCGTCAACGGTCCCGAGTCGTCGAGTATCGGATGCAGAAAATCGGTGGTCAGCTTGCGCACCACCGCCGCGCCACGTACCCCCGGCCCCCCGAAAGCCGCGTTCAGAAACTGAACGCGGCCTTCCTGGAGGTATTCGACGAACCGGGTGTTGTTGACGTGCCCGAGGCGATCGGAATCTCCCCACCGCACCTCGAGAGTGCAGGTGAAGGTCCTTCCCGACATGTCAGTCCCTGGTCAGCTTCCGGTGTGTGACGCGATGCGGACGTGCTGCGTCGGGCCCGAGCCGCTCGATCTTGTTGGCCTCGTAGCCCTCGAAGTTGCCCTCGTACCAGTACCACGCTGCCTCGTTGTCGCCGAAGCCACCTTCCCACGCCAGGATGTGTGTGCAGGTGCGGTCGAGGAACCAGCGATCGTGCGAGATGACCACGGCGCAACCGGGGAATTCCTCGAGCGCGTTCTCGAGCGATCCGAGCGTTTCGACGTCGAGGTCGTTGGTCGGCTCGTCGAGCAGGACCAGGTTGCCGCCCTGCTTGAGCGTCATCGCCAGGTTCAGACGGTTCCGCTCACCACCGGAGAGCACTCCGGCTGGCTTCTGCTGATCGTGGCCCTTGAATCCGAACGAGCTGATGTACGCACGGGACGGGAACTCGGAGCTGCCGACGGTGATGAAGTCCAACCCGTCGGAGACCGTTTCCCAGACCGTCTTCTTCGGGTCGATGCCCGAGCGGTTCTGGTCGACGTAGCTGAGCTTGACGGTCTGCCCGATCTTGACCTCACCGCCGTCCGGCTCCTCGAGGCCGACAATCGTCTTGAACAACGTCGTCTTACCGACACCGTTGGGTCCGATGACACCCACGATGCCGTTGCGCGGCAACGTGAACGAGAGGTCCTTGATCAGCACGCGACCGTCGAAGCCCTTGTCGAGGCTCTTGACCTCGACGACGACGTCGCCGAGTCGCGGCGGGTTGGGGATCTGAATCTCGTCGAAGTCGAGCTTCCTGGTCTTGTCGGCCTCGGCTGCCATTTCCTCGTAGCGAGCCAGGCGAGACTTGCTCTTGGCTTGGCGAGCCTTGGCACCGGAACGAACCCAGGCGAGTTCGTCCTTGAGGCGCTTCTGCAGCTTCTGGTCCTTCTTGCCCGAGACCTCGAGACGCTCGGCCTTCTTCTCCAGGTAGGTGGAGTAGTTGCCCTCGTACGGGTACAGGTGTCCGCGGTCGACCTCGGCAATCCACTGCGCGACGTGGTCGAGGAAGTACCGATCGTGGGTCACGGCGAGAATGGCACCGGCGTAGGCGGCCAGGTGCTGCTCGAGCCACAGCACACTTTCGGCGTCGAGGTGGTTGGTGGGCTCGTCGAGCAGCAGCAGATCAGGCTTGCTGAGCAGCAGCTTGCACAGCGCAACACGGCGCTTCTCACCTCCGGAGAGGTTGGTGACGGGAGACTCGGGCGGCGGGCAGCGGAGCGCATCCATAGCCTGTTCGAGCTGAGAGTCGATCTCCCAAGCATCGGCGTGGTCGAGCTTTTCCTGCAGCTCGCCCATCTCCTCCATCAGCTCGTCGGAGTAGTCGGTGGCCATCAGCTCGGCGATCTCGTTGTAGCGCTTGAGCTGGACCATCGTTTCGCCGAGACCGTCCTCGACGTTCTCGCGAACGGTCTTGGTGTCGTCGAGAACCGGCTCCTGCATGAGGATGCCGACCGACGCACCGGGAGCGAGGAACGCCTCACCGTTTCCGGGCTGATCGATTCCCGCCATGATCTTGAGGATGCTGGACTTACCGGCGCCGTTGGGGCCGACGACGCCGATCTTCGCTCCCGGGTAGAAGCTCATCGTCACGTCGTCGAGGATGACTTTGTCGCCGTGCGCCTTGCGCACCTTCTTCATGGTGTAAATGAATTCAGCCATGAGGGCCAGCTTATCGGTGCGAGCGCGTCCGAACACCATCGCCCGAGAAGGTACCCAGCCCGCATCCGCCGTCCACACTCGATCGCAGCTTCCGATGCAGCGTGGACGGCGGATGCCGGCAGTCGTTCAGGCCGGTACCGACTCTCGGACGTCCTCGTCGATCGATTCTCGGTCCTCCATCGACTCCCGATCGCTGTCGAGGGGTTCCGCCGCTCCAGGATCCCCGTCCGTCGCCGCCTCGGGCACCACTGCTTTGGTCCGATGGATCGAGACGTTGCACCGCGCGAGGTCCGGTCCGACCGCACTGGCGCTCATCTCGAGATCAGCGCGCTCGAGTCCGTCCCGGTTGGTGTATTCGTTGGTTCGCAATTGTCCGTAGGCGATGATGGGATCGCCCTTCATCAGCGAGGCCCCCACGCCGCGCACCAGACGGCGCCAGCACGTGACCGTCAGGTAGAGGGTTCCGCCGTCGGTCCACTCACCCGTGTTGCGGTCCTGACGCCGAGCGTTGCTGGCCATCCGAAAGCTGAGGACTTCGTCGCCGGTGGGTGTGGACCGCTTGACGGGGTTGGTGATAACTGTGCCGACTACGGCGCATTGTGCTTCGTACATGGTTCTCTGCCCTCTCGATTGAAGTATCGCGTGATTGCGATCGAGATCGAGACTGCTACGCGCAGGACGTCCGTGGTGAACGTGTTCGCAAAATGTGGACAGACGCGCGCCCTGTGGATGAACGGCCCGGATCGGGGCTCGTCGGACCCCACAGTGTCGGTGGACTGTGCTAGTCCGGAATTTCCACGTACATGTGTCCGCTGCGCACCGGGGCCACGCGTCCGGAAGTGAGCGAAGCAACAAGTGCCGCAAGCGAATCGGCGTTCGCAGCCGCGACGGTCAGAACCGCACGGGCCGCGTAGAAAGTCCCCACCACGAATACTCCGTGCCCGCGCAGTTCCGATTCGACTCGACCCACCTCGGCGTGATCGAGTTCGAGCGTCAGGATTTCGCGTCGCTCCCGGGTGAGAAATGCCGCTCCGGTCAGCGCCTCGATCACCGCGCCGGAGTAGGCGCGGGCCAGGCCACCGGTGCCGAGCTTGGTTCCACCGAAATATCTGCTGACCACTGCGACGACATTCGTCAGGTGATGCCCACGCAGCACCTCGAGCATCGGCATCCCTGCCGTGCCACCAGGTTCACCGTCGTCGTTGGACCGCTCGATGCGCGGATCGGCGGATGATGCGTCGACCATGAACGCCGAACAGTGATGCCCAGCAGCAGGATCGGCCTTACGGGCGCATTCGATCATCACCCGCGCGTCTGCTTCGGTGGCCGCGCGATCGACGACCGCGACGAACCGAGACTTCTTGATCTCGATCTCGCACTCGACACGGCCCGCGATGGTCCGCAGTGGGATCACTCGGTCTCGATCATGCAGCCACACTGTCCACGACATCGTCTGCGGCTCGGACCAATTGGGCGTACATGCCGTCGAGCTCCAACAGAGATTCGTGGCTTCCGACCTCGCGAACGACCCCGTGGTCGAGTACTGCGATGCGGTCCGCGCCGCGCACCGTGGACAACCGGTGCGCGATGAGGATGGTCGTTCGACCTTCCATCAAACCGTCGAGAGCCGTTTGCACTGCACGTTCGGTGCGGTTGTCGAGGGCACTGGTCGCTTCGTCGAGCACCAGAATCGGCGGGTTCCGCAATACGGTTCGCGCGATCGCGATCCGCTGCTTCTCACCACCCGAGAACCGGTATCCGCGCTCACCGACCATCGTGTCGTAGCCGTCGTCGAGTCCGTCGATGAAATCGTGAATCTGCGCCGTTCGGGCGGCTGCGACGATCTCCTCGTCGGAGGCATCGGGTTTGGCGAACCGCAGATTCTCCCTGATGGTGGCGTGGAACAGGTAGGTCTCCTGCGAGACGACGCCGACCAGGTCGGCGATGTTCTCCGACGCCATCTCCCGCAGATCGATGCCGTCGATGGTCACCGATCCGGACGTCGGATCATGCAGTCGCGCAACGAGATAGCCCAGAGTCGTCTTACCCGATCCGGTGGCACCGACCAGGGCGAGAGTGCTTCCGGCCGGGACCTCGAGGTCGATGTCGCTCAGGGTAGGAATTGTCGCCGCGGCATAGGTGAAATCGACGCCTCGAAAGGCGACGTCGCCGTGTACGTCCTCGCGGGGCAGCGCCACCGGTTGCGCCGGCTCGGCAACGTCGATCGGAAGATCGAGGTACTCGAACACCCGCCCGAACAGGGCGAGTGAGGCCTGCACCTCGACCCCGGTGTTGAGCAATTGCATGGTGGGCCGGAACAATTGAGTTTGCAGAGCAGTGAAGGCGACCAGAGTTCCGATCGTCAAGGCACTCCCCTGGCCGATGGTGATGCCGGCGAACCAGTACACCAGTGCAGGCATGACAGCGAAACTGATCGCGATGGTGGCCATTCGCCACTTTCCCGCCATCATCGCTGCGAGCTCGACGCCGGCCACTTCGTGGGATCGGTCGGCGAACTTCTCGGTCAACACCTGTGCAGAACCGGTGGTCTTGCCCAGCAGAATGCCGCTGACAGAAAGGGATTCCTCGATCTGAACAGACAGATCACTGAGTAACTTCTGTCGCCTGGTCGAGATCTTGCGGCGCTCGTCACCGATGCGGCGCGCTACGCGAACGAATACCGGCAGGATGATCAACGAGAACGTGGCGAGTTTCCAGTCGAGCAGGAAGAGTGCGATCACCGTCGCGACGACGGTGGTTGCGTTCTGTGCGATGGACGTCGCGGTGTTGGTGACGACCGATTGCATACCGCCGATGTCGTTGGCGATACGCGATTGCACCTCACCGGTGCGCGTACGAGCGAAGAATCCGAGGGACTGCCGCTGCAGGTGCGAGTAGACCTGTACGCGGAGGTCGTGCATGAGCTGCTGGCCGACGCCGTTGGACATCCAGGTCTGTACGACGCCGAGGGTGTTGGTGGCGACTGCAACTGCAATCATGCCGAGCGCGATGAGGGTGACGAGAGTGACGTCACGGTCAGGGATTGCATGATCGAGGAGTTCGCGAAGGAGTAAGGGAGAGGCGAGGGCGATAATTGCACTGGCCACGATGATCACGCTGACGATGGCGATCTTGCGCCGGTAGGGCGTGAACAGAGCCAGGACTCGGCTGACGGGTGCTGGATCGGTTTCGGGAAGAGAACGTTCGGGTCGGCTTTCCAAGTAGGCCTCCGGGGAAGTTGAACTGCAGGGTCACTGAAGTAATATGCAGAGGTTACCTCACTATGAGGTTGCGAGCAACCCTCGCTATGATCCGTTTCATGGAACCCGGACAGTCGACCAATCTGAGCGAGAGTTTCATGGCTGTCGCCCGTCGCATCCGGCGCAGCCACATGAGTGCCCTCGAACCGTTCGGACTCAATCCCTCACAGAGCCGGGCTCTGCACGTCCTGGCCCGCGAGCAGGAATCGATGCGTCTGCGCGATCTCGCCGAGCACCTCCGCATCGTGGCGCGATCGGCAACTGACATCGTCGACTCGCTCGAAGCGGCGCAGCTGGTGACGCGGCAGCCGGATCCGAGTGATCGGCGGGCCGTGCTGGTGACGCTGACCGATACCGGTCGCGCACTGCTGGACCGGATCGACGACGCGCGTCGTCAGGTGTCGTCCGAGATGTTCGACGGCCTCGAGTCGGCCGAACGCGTCGAGCTGAATCGGCTACTCGCCAAGATCGCCGAGAGCGACTGATCCCGCTCGGCTAGCTTCCGCCCGTCTGATCTCGTCGGGCGAGCTCGGCGAACATCGCATTGTGGGCCGCCAAGTCTGCGTCGTGATCGCGTTCGGCGGCGCGGTCGCCGCGCCTGGCATCTCTGTCGTCACTCCGAGACCACTGAATCAACAGCGCCAACATGACAAGCACAAGCGGAATTTCGCCGGTGGCCCAGGCGATCCCGCCGCCGAGCTTCTGATCTCCGAGCAGATCGGAGTTCCAATCCAGTCCGAGGGTCCGGTAGAACCAGCCACCCATGACGGTGTTCATGCTCATCAGGGCCACGCCGAAGAACGCATGGAACGGCAGCGATCCGAACACGACTGCCAGCTTCGTGACCGGCGCGATCTTGCGCGGCGACGGATCGACGCCGATGACGGTCCAGTAGAACAGGTAACCACTGAGCACGAAGTGCAGGTTCATCAGCAGGTGGGCACCGTGACTGTCCAGCACTGCTCCGAATATCCCGCCGAGGTACAGCACGTAGAAGCCGCCGACGAAGATCAGCGCCGCCACAAGTGGGTGAGTCACGAACTGCGAAATTCGACTGTGCAGGCCGATCAGCAACCACTCGCGCATTCCGGGGACACCGTCCTTGCCTGCTGCGGGCAGGACTCGCAACGCCAACGTCAGCGCTCCGCCGAGCGCGAGGAGGACCGGCGCCAGCATCGAGAGCATCATGTGCCCGGTCATGTGCACGCTGAACACCGCGGTGGAGTAGCGACCGATTCCCGAGGACGTGCTGATCAGCAGCGTGAGGCAGCCCAGAATCCAGGCGACGGTGCGGCCCACCGGCCACGCGTCGCCGCGCAGCCGCAGACGACGAACGCCGATCAGGTACACCACGGCCATCACGATTGCGGCGGTGCCGAAGATCAGATCGAAGCGCCAGTCGAAGGCCATTCGTGCGAACGTGGGCGGGCCGCTCAGGTCGTATCCGAGTGCCGCCTCCGCGGGTGTGAGGTTGGGATCGATCTCGGCCGGCGGGGGTGTGCGCCCGAGCCCGACGGCCAGGCCGATGGTCGCGGCGAGAACGAGCACCTCGGCCCCTGCGAAGCGAAGCATCGGTCCGCGCGCAGTGGGGTCGGCGACAAGCGCGGGCAGTGCCCGACGACGTTGCATCCACCCGAATCCACCGAGCACGATCAACGCGACGATTTTCCCCACGATCAACAAACCGTAGGTGGTGGTGAACAGGTCGGCGATCGAGACCCGAACCAGCGCATTGATGACGCCGCTGATACCCATGACGACGAAGCAGATGCCGGCGATGGTGGAGAACCGGCGCGCCGCGACGTCGGAGTGCGCGCCTCCTCTGCGTACGTGCGCCAGCAACGCGAACAGACCACCTGCCCACAATGATGCAGCCCCCAGGTGCAGGATCAGGCTGTTGGTCGCGACATCGTGCGACCCGCCCGCCGACGAGTGGCCGCTCAACGCGATCGGCAGCAGCGTCGCGAGGGAGAACCCGAGTAGTGCGGGGGTCCAGGACCACCGCAACACCGTGCGCGAGAAGATCGCCAGCACCACGGCCATGATCGCTGTCCAACGCCACGCACTGGCAATCTCCACTTGATCGAGCGCGATCCACAGATTCGCCGGCTTGATGGCCTCCGTGAACGGCTGGCCGGAGGTGTCGGACAACGTCAGGGGCACGAGGAGAAGCGAGCACACAGCCCAGACGATGGATGCGACCGAGCCGGTGCGCACCGCCCGGTAGCCGTCTACGTCGAGGACGCCGTTCTTCTGCGGCGGCACCAGAAACGCTGCCAGCAGGAAGGACCCGATGGCGATGACGGCGGCGATCTCTCCGATCGCCCGTAGCGCGGGCAGACCGTAGGTGGTGGCCGGGCCCGGGTCCGGGATTCCGAGCAACACCAACGCGTCGGAAGCGGAGAGCATCACGATGAGGGCGGCCACCACACCGGCGATGACGCCGGCAGTGACGAACACCGTCGTGGTGGCCGAACGCGGTTCCCCGTCCGTCCGTATATCGCCCGCCGAGAGTTCAGCGGTCGAGGGTTCGGTCTTGTCGAGATCCGGCGTTGCCATACCACCAGAGTAGGAGGTGATCGGCGATACTCGAAAGGCGAGTCCTACACAGCGTCGTACTTGCCCCCGTGCCCGTCCTCGATCGAGTCGTGGTGAATGCGGCCGTGTCGGGCGCCCAGAGGTTCACCGGTGCCGCCCCAGCGGCGCGCGATGATCTCCGCCGCGATCGATACCGCGGTCTCCTGAGGCGTACGCGCACCGAGATCGAGACCGATCGGGCTGGCCAGCCGGGAGAGTTCGGACTCGGTCAGCCCCGCAGCCCGCAACCGAGCCGTGCGGTCGTCATGAGTGCGGCGTGAGCCCATCGCACCGACGAAAGCCAGGGTCGGCAGGCGCAACGCGACCTCGAGTAATGGCACATCGAACTTGGGGTCGTGGGTGAGCACACAGACAACGGTCCGCTCGTCCAACTCGCCCGCCGACCACTGCTCCGCCAGGTAATCGTGCGGCCAGGCGACGACGACCTGTTCGGCGGCGGGAAATCGCTGCGGGGTGGCGAAGACGGCACGCGCATCGCAGACGGTGACGCGGTAGCCGAGAAAAACACCCTGCTGCGCCACCGCAGCTGCGAAATCGATTGCCCCGAACACCAGCATTCGGGGCGGCGGTGCGTGGCTGGACACGAACACCTCCATGCCCTCACCTCGTCGCTGACCGTCGGGCCCGTACGTCAGGACGGCCGAACGGCCCGCTGCCAGAAGCCCTTTCGCGTCGTCGGCGATGGCAGCGTCGGCCCGCGCACTGCCGAGCGAACCGCGGGTGCCCGCCTCTCCGACGACCATCCTTCGGCCGATGCGTTCCGGATCGGTGTGCGAAACCACGGTCGCCACCGCGACGGGAATGTTGTCGCGCACGTCCGCCACGACAGAGCCGAGTTCGGGGAACGCCTGTTGGGAAAACACTTCGACGAAGACGTCGAGCGTTCCGCCGCAGGTGAGCCCGACGGCGAACGCCTCGTCGTCGGACACTCCATATCGAGTGAGAACCGGAGTTCCGGTCCGCAGGACGTCCTGCGCGAGTTCGTAGACCGAGCCTTCGACGCAGCCGCCCGACACCGACCCGGAGACCGTCCCGTCCGAGCCGACCAGCATGGCCGCCCCGGCGGGACGCGGTGCAGAATCGAACGTGCGGATCACGGTTGCCACCGCTGCGATGTCGTCGGACTTCCATGCGCGCATCGCGTCGTCGAGGATGTCGTGCATCGAACCTCCTTCGACCTGCTTCGGACCGCGTGCTTTCCCGCTACGGCCGTCGCCCAACCCATGCCTGCGCGATCGACGTATACGGAAAGGTACACTCGTCAACCGTGCTCGAGCGGGTTCGCCCGTACGTGCCAGCCTCCGTAGCTCAGGGGATAGAGCAAGGGCCTTCTAATCCCTTGGTCGCAGGTTCGAATCCTGCCGGGGGCACTCTCTGACCAGCAGGAACGCAAGACGCTTCGGTTTGCTGTGGTTGACTTCGCATAACGAAGGGTCACACGTGCATCAGCTCACTCTCGGAGTCCTCTCACGTTCGCGCAAGCCCGATGAGCGTCGACTACCGATTCATCCACTTCATTTCGATCGAATCGACGCCGATATCCGCGCCCGCATGTTTCTCGAATCCGGCTACGGCGAACCGTTCGGAATTTCGGACGAGCACCTCGCCGGCCACGTGGCAGGCGTTCGCACACGCGAGCAGCTCATCGCCGACTGCGATGTGATTCTGCTGCCGAAGCCACAGGCGGAGGACCTGTCCGAATTGCGACCGGGCCAGATCCTGTGGGGTTGGCCGCACTGCGTGCAGGACCGGAAGCTCACGCAGATCGCCGTCGATCGCAAGCTGACACTGATCGCCTTCGAGGCCATGAATCACTGGACGCAGGATGGTTGGTTCAATCTGCATGTGTTCCACAAGAACAACGAGCTGGCCGGCTACTGCTCCGTGTTGCACGCATTGCAGCTGATCGGATCCACGGGCGACTACGGCCGTAGGTTGCGTGCCGCAGTCATCGGATTCGGTGCAACGGCCCGCGGTGCGGTCACCGCCTTGAGCGCGCACGGCATTCACGATGTCGACGTCCTGACGCAGCGCGGCGTAACCGCGGTGAGTTCGCCGATCCATTCGGCCAACATCGTCAATTTCGATCTCGACGACGCCGATCCTCGCCAGAGTCGAGCACTCACTCCGGACGGTCGAGTTCCATTGTCACACTTCCTCGGCGACCACGACGTCATCGTCAATTGCGTTCTGCAGGATACCAATTCACCATTGACTTTCCTGACGAACCAGGACCTACCCACTCTCGCACCGGGCACCCTCGTGGTGGACGTCTCCTGCGACGAGGGTATGGGATTCGAGTGGGCCAAGCCCACGTCGTTCGCCGATCCCATGTTCACAGTGGGCGACAACGTGCGGTACTACGCCGTCGACCACAGTCCGTCCTATCTGTGGAATTCGGCCACCTGGGAGATCAGCGAATCGTTGTTGCCGTACCTGCGGATCGTGCTCGACGGCCCCACGGCCTGGAGCAGTGATGCCACCATCGAGCGAGCGATCGAGATCAGGGGCGGCGTCATCGTCAACCCCAATATTCTTGCCTTCCAACATCGCAGTGCGGAGTACCCGCACACTGCAGCGTGAACGAGAGCGCGGCGTGAGCATCACCTGGGTCGAGGACGATAGCGAACGCACCTCCCGCTGGCAGTCGGAGAACGGCGCTCCCGCGCCTCGTGTGGTGCGCATCGTCGACGATTCGACGACCGCAGACGTGGCCTACAAGCTGGCCACGATCGGCGAGGCCATGCTGTGGCGCGGTGACTACAACAATGCGCGACAACTGTTGTCCGCGATGACCCGTCGGGTACCGCCGGCCAAACGGTCGCCCGATGCCTCGCCCGCCCAGCAGTTTCATCTGCATCGCCAATACCAGGCGCGCCGCGCTCGAGTGCTCGGAATGCTTCTGGTGGAACTCGATTCGAGTGCCCGCCTCGATCTCGGCCGGGCACCGGATGTCCAGGCCGCAGTATCGGAGGCCGTCGGCCCCGACGCCGCGCCGTGCGTGCTCTCGTTGCGCGAACTCCTCGGCATGGTCGGTGCACACGAGTGGCGTCGCAAGGGCGTCTTCGTACCGGCTCTGGACGCCTCGATTCACCCGCACTACGGAGTCTTCTCCCCCATTCGCGGCGAGTACATCCAACTCGTCGCCGACACACCGCTGCCTCCCACGGACCGCGCGTTCGACATCGGTACCGGCTCGGGCGTTCTGGCTGCAGTACTCGCCCGCCGCGGCGTGAGCTCGGTGGTCGCCACCGACAAGGACCCGCGATCGATCTCCTGTGCACGAGAGAACATCGATGCGCTCGGTTATACCGATCGAGTCGAGGTAGTGCAGACCGACATCTTCCCGTCCGGCCGCGCTGGGCTGATCGTGTGCAACCCGCCCTGGATCCCCACAAAACCGACGTCGGGCATCGAGCACGCGGTCTACGACCCGGGCTCGCGGATGCTCAAATCCTTCCTGAGCCGCCTAGGTGGGCACCTGACATCGAACGGCGAAGCATGGTTGGTCCTGTCCGACCTCGCCGAACTGCTCGGATTGGTCACGCGCGCAGACCTTCTCGGCGCTTTCGACGCGGCAGGGCTGGTGGTTGTCGACCGTAGCGACACCACACCGACGCACTCGCGAGCCACCGACTCCTCCGATGTGCTGCACGAGGCCCGCTCGCGCGAGACCACGTCGCTGTGGCGACTGCGCCGCCGCTAGCCCCCCCCGTACCCGAGACACGACGAAGCCGCCCGAGCAAGGCTCGGGCGGCTTCGTCGTCGGTTGGTAGATCAGTTTCGGTCGCGAGTCTCGAACTCTCCGTTGATCACGGTGCCCAGCGGGGCGTCACGCTCCGCTTTCTTCGCCGCTTCCCGCATCTCGATGCCATCGGTGATCAGGTCTCCGATTTCACGGGTGACGTCGCGGACGGCTCCGGTGATGATCACCACGATCCGGCCGACGTGATTGGCGGCAGATTCGGTGAACTCCTGCACGGTGTCCTTGTTGCGCTCGAACTTTCCCACCAACAGGACCGCCCCCTTCGAAGTCGTCACGCTGCGCTGGTCTTCTTACGCTCGACGATAACACTGGCCGGAGCTGCCGACCCTGTCAGCGAGTTGGGCAGGGCCAGCTTGAAGATCTTGCCCCATACGGAGCCGATCTGCTGGAAGAAGCCGCCGGTGTTGTAGGGCAGGTCGTACTTCTCGCACAGCGCCTTGACCTCGGGCGCGATCTGCGGGTAGCGATGCGCAGGCAGATCCGGGAACAGGTGGTGCTCGATCTGGTGCGAGAGGTTGCCCGACATGATGTGGAAGAGCGGGCTTCCCTCGATGTTGGCCGATCCCAACATCTGACGCACGTACCACTCGCCGCGGCTCTCGTCGGCGGTCTCCTCCTGGCTGAAGGTCTGGACTCCGGTCGGGAAGTGGCCACAGAAGATGATCGAGTAGGTCCACACGTTGCGGACGAGGTTGGCGGCGACGTTCCCGACCACGGTGGACGCGAAGAACGGTCCGGTCAGCGCCGGGAAGATCACGTAGTCCTTGAGCGCCTGCTTGCCTGCCTTGCGCCACATCCCCTGCAGCAGCGGCTTGACGTCGTGCCACTTGCGCTTGCCCGCGACGATGTTCTCGGTCTCGAGGTCGTGCAGCATGACACCCCACTCGAAGAACGTCATCAGCAGAAACGCATAGACCGGGTTGCCCAGGTAGTACGGGTTCCACTTCTGGTCCTGGTCCATGCGGAGGATGCCGTAGCCGATGTCGCGGTCCATACCGACGATGTTGGTGAAGGTGTGGTGCATGTAGTTGTGCGAATGCTTCCACTGGTCTGCCGGGCAGACGGTATCCCATTCGAACACCTCGGAGTTCAGACCGGGCTCGCGCATCCAGTCGTACTGCCCGTGCATGACATTGTGGCCGATCTCCATGTTGTCGAGGATCTTCGCAACGCCGAGGGCACCGACACCAGCGAGCCACGCCGGCGGGATGAACGGCAGGTACATCAATGCGCGTCCGGTGATCTCCAGGCCGCGCTGCGCCTTGATGATCTTGTAGATGTATTCGCGATCCTCGTCACCGAGCTTGGCGACGGTGCGGGCACGCAGGTCGTCGAGCTCGCGACCGAGCTCCTCGACCTGTTCGTAGGTCAGCACGGTCGGCGCGTCCGGCAGCGTCTCGTCGCGGCGAAACGGTAGGACCGCGGTGGGCAGGATCGAGAGAATCGTTCCGAGCATCTGATGATCTCCAATTCGATCGGGTCGAGATGGTCTGTGTGTCGAAATGTCTTGGGTGGAACTAGATGTCGATGTCGACGTCGCCTACGGCAACGGACACGCAGAGCTGGATCTTCTTGTCGGATTCGGTGTCGGTCTCGCCGGTCTTGATGTTCTTGGTGCAGCCGGACTTCTTCACCGAGGTGCAGGTGAAGCAGATGCCCATCCGGCAACCGTTGGCCGGCGAGAGACCTGCAGCTTCTGCCTGCTCGAGCAGCGTTTCCCCGTCGTTGTCCGAGGACACATCGCTGTCCGAGAAGGTGGTGGTACCGGTGACGTCGTCGCCGACCGTCGCGAACGAGGGCGTGAACTCCTCGAGGTGCAGGCTCTCGCTCAGTCCAGCGTCGTCGAAGAAGGACCTCACGCCCTTCATCAGTCCCGGCGGGCCGCACAGGAAGGTGTCCGCGTCGGCGAACCACGGGGCAACCGCGTCGAGGTGTTCCTGTCCGAAGAATCCGTACAGGTCACCGCCGGTCTTCTGCTCGGTGTACGCGAAGACGATGTTCACGTTCTCGTGCTCGGCGGCGATCTTCTCCAGATCCTTCTTGTACGCGACGTCGTTCTCGGTGAACGCGTAGTGCAGGAAGGTCAGGTCGCTGCTGTACCCCTCGTCCAGCAGCGACCTGAGCATCGACAGCACCGGCGTGATACCGCTGCCACCGCTGATCAGCAACGTCTTGGCCGGGCGTGGTTCGGGGAGCTCGAACGTGCCGTCGGCCTGCGACAGGCTGACCACGAGGCCGACATGCGCGTTCTTGTGCAGGTACTGCGACACCAAGCCTTCGGGGTGCGCCTTGATCGTCAGTTCGATCCGGCCGTCCCTGCGGTACTGCGAGCAGGCGGGCGAGTAACAGCGCGTTTGGCGAACACCGTCGATGACGACACCGACCTGGACGAATTGACCCGCCTTGAAGCCCTTCCACTGACGCGTGGGGCGGATAGTGAGCGTCAGCGAGTCTTCGGTGGACCGGTGTATCTCGGTCACTTCTCCGCGCAGGTCGCGAACCGTCGTCATAGGATCGACGAGTTCGAGGTACCGATCGAGCGCGTGAGGTGTGGCCATGGCCTCGAACAGGGAAAGAAGCGAGAACTTGCGCGAACCCGACGGTCGCGACGGACGTTCTTGAAGCGTCATTCCATCCTCCCTAACCGGATCGAAACCAACGACCCATTCAGTGAACGATTGTGCACTAACATGAGTGTGACAGAGCGACACCGGTACCTGTCAACGTTTATGTGACGGTCATTACAGAGCAAAAACGGCCGTCGACAGGTGTACGGGTAGAACCACAAGGGAGGTCACAGAATGCGCGCCCATAAACTGGACGCCGTGACAGAACCGGGGACCCGCGCCGAGCGCAAGGAGCGCACGCGTCAAGCCCTCATCGAGGGCACCCTCGACCTGCTCCGTGAACGATCCTTCGCCGGTGTCAGCCTGCGCGAGGTCGCGCGATCGGCCGGCATCGTTCCCACTGCGTTCTACCGCCACTTCGCCTCGATGGAGGACCTGGGCGTTGCTCTCGTCGAGGACAGCATGCGCATGCTGAGACAGATGTTGCGCGACGCCCGCCGCAATCCGAGCGCGAAGACGGCTACCGAGTCGTTCGGCATCCTGGTCCGCCAGGTTCGTACTCACGAAGATCAGTTCCGCTTTCTCAGTCGTGAGCGCTACGGCGGAGTCACCGAGGTGCGTCGCGCCTTCGCCACCGAGCTTCGACTGTTCGTCAGCGAGCTGACCATCGATCTCTCCCGAATGCCTGGTCTCGAGCAGTGGGACGTCGCCGATCTGGAGATGACGGCAGATCTTCTCGTGTCGACGATGCTCACGGCCGTGGTCGGTCTGTTGGAAATCGACAGACCGGGTAGTCAGAACGAAAAGGATCTGATCGCGCGTACGGAGAAGCAGATCCGCATGATCATGCTCGGGATGAGCCGATGGGAACCACGTCGGGCTTGACCGTTCGAGAAGAATACGTCCACGAAAGGAAGTTCATGTCCGAGGTAAGCGTCGGCGCGTACGTATTCGAAGTTGCGATGGCGGGCCCCTCGGATGGAGTTCCAGTTGTTGCGCTGCACGGCTTTCCCCAGACCAACGCGTCGTGGAGGAGCGTGACAACCGGACTCGTGGCCGCGGGTTGTCGCGTGATCGCGCCCAATCAGCGCGGATACTCCCCCGGAGCCCGCCCGCTCGGTGTCGAGCACTATCGCATCGAGCAGCTCACCGGTGACATCCTCGGTCTGCTCGACGCACTCGATCTACCGTCGGCGCACCTGGTCGGACACGACTGGGGTGCGGTGGTCGCCTGGCACCTGGCGGCCGAACACCCCGACCGCGTACGCACCCTGACCGCGGCATCGGTTCCGCATTCGGCGGCGTTCAACTGGGCCATCCGCGAGGATCCGGATCAGCAGGAGCGGTCGCAGTACTTCGGCCTGCTTCGGGAGCCGGAGAAGGCCGAGCGAGTTCTGGTGGAGAACGACGCACAGCGTCTGCGCGCGATGTTCGGTGCCGAGAGCCTCGACGACGAGTACGTTCGCCATCTCACCGTCCCCGGGGCGCTGACGGCCGCATCGAGTTGGTACGCCGCGATGACGAGGGAGTTCGCGAACCTCCCACCGGTGACCGTTCCCACCACCTATGTCTGGAGCAACGGCGACACCGCCATCGGCCGAGCCGGTGCCGAGCGGTGCGGCGAATTCGTCGATGCACCGTACCGATTCGTCGAACTCCACGGCATCTCTCATTGGATCCCCGAGGAAGCCCCCGGGGAACTCACAGCCGAGATCGTGGCCCGTATCGACTCGGTTCAGACACGCTCCGGAGCCCGCACCTTCAGCAACGCCAGCAGTCCGGCGGCGAGGACGATGATCAGCCCGGCGATACCCGCGCGGTCGGCGTCGAACAGCCATACGAACAGACCGAACAGCGACGGCGCGAGGAACGACGCGGCACGACCAGTCGTCGCGAACAGTCCGAAGAACTGACCTTCGCGCCCGGGAGGTGCCAGTCGGGCCAGGAAGGTACGCGCAGACGATTGTGCGGGACCCACGAACAGGCACAGGATCAGCCCGAAAATCCAGAACATCGTCGGTCCCGAAACGAACAGCAGAATGGTGCCGGCCGCGATCATGGACGTGAGAGAGAAGACGATGACCTTCTTGGGTCCGATCCTGTCGTCGAACCGTCCGGCGACGATGGCACCGAGGCCTGCGATGACATTGGCGGCGACGCCGAACAGCAGTACGTCCGCCGCGCCGATGCCGTAGACGCTGACAGCGAGAACGGCCCCGAAGGTGAAGACACCTGCCAGTCCGTCTCGGAACAGTGCGCTGGCGATCAGGTAGTAGACCGCGCGCCGGTCTGCGCTCCACAACTCGCGGACATCGCGAAAGAGAACGCGATAGGACTCCGCGAACCCGGCCTGTGCAGCCTTGGGATCGGCACTGGCCCTGGGCACTTCGGGAACTGCGAACATCACCGGGATGGCCGAGACCGCGAACCACACGGCCGCGAGCACGGCGACGAGTCTGATGTTCAGGCCACCGTCGGTGGTGAGCCCCAGTAAGCCCCGCGTATCGCCGTCGCCGACGATGAAGCCCAGATAGCACAGGAGAAGCAGCACGATCCCGCCGAAATAGCCCATCGCCCAACCGAATCCGGATACCCGACCGATGTTCTCCGGAGTGGAGACCTGCCGCAGCATCGAGTTGTACGGGATGCTGGCCAACTCGAACATGATGGATCCGAGACCGAGCAGCAACAGGCCGAGCCAGAGGTAGTGATAGTCGTCCTCGACGAAGAACAGGCCGGCCATGGCCACGACCGTCAGTCCGGTCAACACCCCCAGCAACCATCTGCGTTTGCCGCGCGCGTCGAAGTACTGCCCACAGACCGGCGCGAGGAGCGCGATGACGACACTCGACAGCGCGATGGACCAGCTGAACCAGGTGGTGGCCGAGATCGAGCCGGGCAGGTCGTCACCGACGGCGTCGGTGAGATACACCGAGAACACGAACGTGAGAATCACGGCGTTGAACGCAGCCGAGCCCCAATCCCAGAATCCCCAGGCGGTGACCTGCTTACGAATGGTTGCGACTCCGACGACGGCGGCCTCCGGCTGGGTTCCCATGGTTGCCAACACTAGACCGCGGCATCCGAATTCTTTCGTGCACCTAGTTGCATAGTCACCGCGTTGCATACATACTCTCCGTTGTGGCTTTGGAACACGCGATTCTGGTTTCCCTCACCGAGCTCAGTGGCTCGGGGTACGAGCTCGCCCGACGGTTCGACAAGTCCATCGGCTTCTTCTGGAGCGCAACGCATCAGCAGATCTACCGGACGCTGACGCGGATGGACGGGGCCGGGTGGATCACCGGTGAGGCCGTCGCACAGGACGGCCGTCCCGACAAGAAGGTCTACTCGGTCGCCGCCGCGGGCCGCGCCGAGCTCGATCGCTGGATCGCCGCGCCGACCGATCCCTCGCAGCTACGCGAGGAGCTCGCCGTCAAGATTCGCGGTGCCGCCAACGGTGACATCGCAGCGTTGAAGGTCGAGGTCGCCCGCCATCGCGATGTTCATGCCACCCGCCTCGACGTCTACCGACTGATCGAGAAGCAGGATTTTCCGGATCCCGCTGCCCTCACCGGCACCGCGTTGCATCAATACCTGGTGCTACGCGGCGGAATTCGCGTCGAAGAAGGATTCACCGAGTGGTGCACCGAAGTATTGGAGAAGCTGTGAAGACCGAGCAGACCGCAGGCCCGTATCCGATTCTGTTGTCGCCGTTGGACGTCGGCGCAACCACGTTGAAGAACCGGGTGATCATGGGTTCGATTCACACCGGCCTGGAAGATCGCGCCCGCGACACCGGCCGTTTGGCGGCCTACTTCGCCGAGCGAGCCCGCGGCGGCGTCGCCCTCATCATCACCGGCGGCTACGCCCCCAATCGCACCGGTTGGCTCCTGCCGTTCGGTGCCAAACTCACCAACCGCATCGAAGCCCGTCGGCACCGGCGCATCACCGCAGCGGTACACCGTGAGGGCGGCAAGATCGCGCTGCAGATCCTGCACGCCGGGCGTTACTCGTATCAGCCGCTGAGCGTGTCGGCGTCGTCGATCAAGGCTCCCATCAACCCTTTTCGGCCGCGGCGGTTGACGTCGAGGGGCGTCCGCTGGCAGATCCGCAACTTCGTGCGTTGCGCCCGGCTCGCGCAGAGCGCCGGATACGACGGCGTCGAGATCATGGGCGGCGAGGGATACTTCATCAATCAGTTCCTCTCCGAGCGCACCAACAAGCGGCGTGACGAGTGGGGCGGTTCGGCGGAGAATCGCCGTCGGATGGCCGTGGAGATCGTGCGACAGACGCGGGCTGCGGTGGGCCCGGACTTCCTCATCGTGTTCCGGCTGTCGATGGCCGATCTGGTCGAAGAGGGCCAGAGCTGGAACGACATCGTTGCCCTGGCGGAAGACGTCGAGGCTGCAGGCGCGAACATCATCAATACCGACATCGGCTGGCACGAGTCGCGGGTGCCGACCATCGTCACCTCGGTTCCGCGAGCAGCATTTGCAGACATCACCGGCAAGCTGGAGAAGTACGTCACCATCCCCGTTGCGGCATCCAACCGCATCAACATGCCCGAGATAGCCGAGAACATCCTCGCCCGCGGCGACGCGCAGCTGATCGCGATGGCCAGACCGATGCTGGCCGATCCGTTCTGGGTAGAGAAGGCCGCCACCGACTCCGCGGACCAGATCAACACCTGCATTGCCTGCAATCAGGCCTGTCTCGACCACGCCTTCGTCCACAAGAAGGTCTCGTGCCTGGTCAATCCCCGAGCGGGCCGCGAGATCGACCTGCAATTGCTGCCGACGAAGAAGACGAAGAAGGTCGCGGTCGTCGGAGCGGGGCCCGCAGGCTTGGCCGCAGCCCTCAATCTCGCGCAACGCGGCCATGCCGTCAGCCTGTTCGAGGCCAGGGACGAGATCGGCGGTCAGTTCGGAATCGCGCGGCTGATTCCCGGCAAGGAGGAATTCGCGGAGACGATCCGCTATTTCTCCAGCGCGCTCCGCACCGCCGACGTCGCCCTCCACTTGGGCAGCCGAGTTTCGGCCGCCGAGCTGATCGCAGGTGAGTTCGACGAGGTGGTGCTGGCTACCGGCGTCACTCCCCGAATTCCGAGCATCCCCGGCATCGAACACCCCTCGGTGTTGTCGTATGCAGAATTGGTTCGGGACGGCAAGCCCGTCGGTGATCGGGTTGCGGTCATCGGTGCAGGTGGAATCGGCATCGACATCTCCGAGTTCCTCACCACCGACGCCTCCCCCACGCTGGACTTGAAGGAATGGAAGCAGGAGTGGGGAGTCACCGAGCCCGAGGCCGCACCAGGGGCGTTGACCACACCGGTGCCCGCGCAGTCACCGCGCGAGGTGTATCTGCTGCAGCGCAAGCCGGGACGCATCGGCGCAGGGCTGGCCAAAACGACGGGGTGGGTTCACCGAGCGGCCCTCAAAGCCAAAGGTGTGCATCAGCTTTCGGGCGTCAACTACGAGAGAATCGACGACGCGGGCCTGCACATCTCGTTCGGCGAGAAGCATGAGCGCGCGCGTCTGCTCGAGGTCGACACCATCGTGATCTGCGCGGGCCAGGAGTCGGTTCGCGATCTGGTCGACGAGCTGAAGGCCGCGGGTACCACCACGCACATCATCGGCGGTGCGGACGTCGCGGCCGAGCTGGACGCCAAACGGGCGATAGAGCAAGGCACCCGGCTCGCGGCCACGATCTGATCTGTCCGCTAGCCTGTCTCACCGTGAGCCTGCCCAAGCCCAACCCCGATGCCCGTGCCGTCGTCACCGGAGCCTCCTCCGGTATCGGCGAAGCCCTGGCCACCGAACTCGCCGCCCGTGGTCATTCACTGATCGTGGTGGCTCGACGCGGCGAGCTGCTCGAGGCGTTGGCTGCGAAGCTCACGGCCGAGCACGGCGTTGCCGTCGAGGTGCGTGCGTCGGATCTGTCGAATCGTGAGCAGCGGCAGGCACTGGTCACCGAGCTCTCCGAGCGCGAGATCTCCATCCTGTGCAACAACGCGGGCATCGCGACGTTCGGACCGGTGGCCGGTCTGGACCCGGCGTACGAGCGCGATCAGGTCGAACTCAATGCCGTTGCCGTGCACGACCTCACGTTGGCGGTCATGCCCGGCATGATCGGCCGCGGGGCCGGTGGCATCCTCATCACCGGTTCGGCGGCAGGCAACATGGCCATCCCCAACAATGCGACGTACGCGGCAACCAAGGCCTTCGTCAACACGTTCTCGGAGTCACTGCGCGGTGAGCTCGCAGGCACCGGCGTCAACGTCACCCTGCTCGCTCCAGGCCCGGTCCGCACCGAGACACCCGACCCGGCCGAGGCCTCGATCGTCGACAAGATGGTTCCCGACTTCCTGTGGATCGACAGCGCCTACACCGCGAAGCTGTCCCTCGACGGCCTCGCGAAGAACAAGATGCGCGTCGTCCCGGGCCTGCTGAGCAAGGGTATGTCGGTCGCCGGGCAGTACAGCCCACGCAGCATCTCCGCACCGATCATCGGCAGCTTCTACAAGAAGCTCGGCAGCTAGCGCCGGCGCCGTCGTCCGGTTCCGAAGATACTGCGCGAGATTTCCCGCCCGGCAGCCGAGGCGGCCGATCGCAGGAAGCTCTTGACCGCCGGGTTGCCCATGATGCGCTCGGCAGCCGACGGGCCGTCCGGCTCGCTCGGGGGTAGATCGGGCAGATCGGCAGGCAGAGGCGGGATGTCGAACTTCTCGGCGGGAGTGGGCACGTTCGCCACGCGTGCGTTCATCCGCTCGTAGGCCGACTCGCGATCGATCGTTTCACGGTACTTCGCGGACAGGGTGCTCGACGACGCGGCCACGGCGATGGCGTCGTTGCCGATGGTGTCCATCAGTGAGCGGGGCGGACGAATCTTCGTCCACGCCAACGGAGTCGGCGCGCCCTTCTCCGAGAGCACTGTCACGATTGCTTCACCGGTCCCCAACGACGTCAGCGCCTTTTCGAGGTCGTACGCGTCGGTCTTGGGGTACGTGCGCACCGTCTTGTTCAACGCCTTCTGGTCATCGGGCGTGAAGGCGCGCAAAGCATGCTGAATACGTGCGCCCAATTGTGAGAGCACGTCGTTGGGAACGTCGGTCGGCAGCTGCGTGCAGAAGAAGACGCCGACGCCCTTCGAGCGAATGAGCTTGACGGTCTGTTCCACCTGCTGCAGGAACGCCTTGGACGCATCGGCGAACAGCAGGTGTGCCTCGTCGAAGATGAAGACCAGCTTGGGCTTGTCGATATCACCGACTTCGGGAAGCGTCTGGAACAGGTCGGCGAGCACCCACATCAGGAAGGTGGAGAACATCACCGGACGTGACGCCTGAACCCCGAGCTCGAACAGAGTGATGACCCCTCTGCCGTCCGGTCCGACGCGCAGCAGATCCTCGGTCTCGAGTTCCGGCTCACCGAAGAAGGTGTCTCCTCCGTCTGCTTCGAGGTTGACCAGCGCGCGAAGAATAACGCCTGCGGTTGCCGAGGAGACCCCGCCGATGCCTTTGAGATCTGCCTTCCCCTCGTCACTCGTCAGGTGCATGATCACCGACCGCAGGTCCTTGAGGTCGAGCAGGGCGAGCCCCTGGGAGTCGGCCCAGTGAAAGATAAGACCGAGTGTTGATTCTTGAGTATTGTTCAGCCCCAACACTTTACTCAGCAAAATCGGACCGAATGCCGTGATGGTGGCACGGACCGGCACTCCGATTCCCTCGGTGCCGAGAGAAAGAAACTCCACCGGGTGTCCGGCCGGAGCCCAGTCCGTGAGACCGGTGTCCGCAGCGCGGCTGCGAATCTTCTCGTTGTCCTCACCCGGCGCAGACAGTCCCGACAGATCGCCTTTGACATCGGCCATGACGACGGGAACCCCTGCCGCAGAGAGCTGTTCGGCAATTCCCTGCAGCGTCTTCGTCTTACCGGTTCCGGTGGCCCCGGCAACGAGACCATGCCTGTTCAACGTCGCCAACGGAATTCGAATGCGGGCAGTGGGGTCGGTGACACCGTCGAGAACCACGGTTCCCAGCTCCAAAGCCGCACCCGCAGAGTTGTATCCGGCAGCGATCTCGGCAGCCTTACCGGTTGCCGGCGATGCTTGCCCTTCTTCCGCGGCGCGTGCCTCGGCTTCGGCCGCGTCGGCTGCAGCCAGTGCTTCGGCAGCCACCCGCGCGGCTTCCACTGCGGCAGCCTTGGCTGCCTTCGCCCTCTCCGCAGGACTGAGCGTGGGTGCCGGCTGCGTCGGGTCGACTGTCATGTCCGCGTCCTCCATGAACGTGTGCTGGTGCTGAACTGGTTTCGATCGCCACCGCAAACCCTAGTGGCATCGCAGCTCGCACTAGGGTGGAGCGCGTGCAGGACAAACTCGTGTGGATCGACTGTGAAATGACCGGCTTGGACCTGAGCAAGGACAAGCTGATCGAAATTGCGGCGCTGGTGACCGACAGTGAGCTGAACATCCTCGGAGAGGGTGTCGACATCGTCATCCACGCCGATGACGACGCGTTGGCGAACATGCCTGCCGTCGTCACCGACATGCACGCCAAGTCGGGCTTGACCGACGAAGTGCGCGCATCGACGGTGACGCTGGAGGAAGCCGAGCAGCGCGTACTGGCGTACATCAAGGAGCACGTCCCGGTGGCCGGAACTGTTCCGCTCGCGGGAAACTCCATCGGGACCGATCGTGGATTCATCTCTCGCGACATGACCGCGCTCGACACCTACCTCCACTACCGAATGATCGACGTCAGCTCGATCAAGGAACTTTCCCGACGGTGGTACCCACGGATCTACTACGGGCAGCCGGCCAAGGGCCTTGCGCACCGCGCCCTGGCGGACATCAAGGAGTCGATCAAAGAGTTGCAGTACTACCGCCGGACGGCCTTCGTGGCTCCGCCGGGGCCCTCTACCAGCGACATCGCAGCAGTTGTTGCCGAACTCGACACGCAATCGGGGGCGGATTAGCAACCTCGGATTCAACCCGCTAGTATTGTCGACGCTGCTGATGCAGAGCCCGAAAAGGTTCTGCGGACGCGTGCAATGGTGGGCGTAGTTCAGCTGGTAGAGCACCAGGTTGTGATCCTGGATGTCGCGGGTTCGAGTCCCGTCGCTCACCCCATACGAAGAAGGCCGGTCTCCTCGCGAGACCGGCCTTTTTTGTGCGTTCATTTCACCCGTCACGGAGCGGCCGGAGGTGCCGACGCACCTGCCTTGACCTCGAATTACGTTGTTGTAATTCAACTTTCAGGTTTCCTGTGGGGTTGATGTGACGTACGGTTACTAATGGCACTTTTGGGGAAGAAAAGTACCAATGTGATTCATGTGTTTCCTGCTACGTGAGTTCAGCGTGCCCCGAAGCGTCACCGAACGTGTTCTTACGTCCAACTCGCACCCATCCGACGGGTGCGCGGTGGGCGCAGACGAGGAGGCTTTTTCGTGGGTCGCAGAATGCACAGAGTCATAGCGGGTTCGATCTTGTCGGCAGCACTGTGCATCGGCACAACCGGCGTGCTCAGCCCAGCGGTGGCCACCGCTCAACCCACGATCGAACTACCTCAGATCCCGATCCCCCAGCCCGACGCCCAGCAACGGGCCGCAATACTCGCCGCGGTGCTCGACGCCACCGGTGTTCTCATCAACCAGGTCGCGGAGATCGTTCTCGACGGCGACCTGCTGTCGGCGCCGGATTCGCCGGACGCCCCGAGCACTGTCGATGTGCCCGAGATCGAACTGCCCACCGCACCGCCCACCGTCGGTCTCGGCGGCGCAGTGCTCCCGATCGACGCAGGCAAATACCGCATCACCTCCGGCTACGGCGGACGCAACAACCCGACCGGCAACGGCGCGCAGTACCACCAGGGAGTGGACCTGGCCGCCGACAGCGGGACCCCCATCCATGCGGTGACCGGCGGAACCGTCGTTCAGGCCGGGGACGCGGGCGACGGCTACGGCAAGCTCGTCCGGGTCAAGAGCGGCAATACCGAGACCTACTACGGCCATCAGTCCAGCCTCGCGGTGTCGGTCGGCGACGAGGTGGCACCGGGAGACGTACTCGGCGCAGTCGGCAGCACCGGCAATTCGACCGGACCGCATCTGCACTTCGAGGTACGCAACAACGGCTCGAGCATCGAACCGGTGGCGTACCTGAAGACACTCGGCATCGATCCTTCGCTCTATCAAACCCGCGATCGAAGCTGATCCACCCGATCGAAACCGATCAGACCGTAGTGGCGTTGCCCGCTTTCCACTCGTCCCACGGGATGTTCCAATCACCGAGACCGTCGGTACCCGACAACGTTCCACCGACGGTGTTCTTCACGACGACGATGTCGCCGCGCTTGGTGTTGTCGTAGACCCACTTGGCATTGGTCGGGCTCAGATTCAGGCAACCGTGCGAGGCGTTCGAGTACCCCTGTTGCCCCACCGACCACGGTGCGGAGTGGAAGAAGATGCCGCTGTAGGACATTCGCGTCGCCCAATCGACCGGCGTTCGGTATCCGGTGGACGAGTTCACCGGCACGCCGTACGTCGAAGAATCCATCACGAGATGCTCGAAACGGTCACCGATGATGTAGACGCCGTTGTCGGTGGGGGTGCTGTCCTTGCCCATCGACGTCGGCATGGTGATGACGTCCTGGCCGTTGACGTTGAACGTCACCTGCTTGGTGTTGTCGTCGGCGGTGGCGATGACGGCATCACCGATCGTGAACGACGTCGTCGCGTTCTCCTGGCCGTAGATGTCGTCACCGAGGTCGCGCCCGTACACGTTCACCGCCACGTCGACCTTGGTGCCCGGCGCCCAGTAATTCTGTGGTCGCCAGCGAACCTCTTTGTTGTTGACCCAGTAGAACGCGCCTTCGACGGCAGGCGTCGTGGTCACCGTGATCGCGTTCTGTGCAGCAAGCTTGTCGGTGATCGCTTCGTCGAACTGGACCGCGACCGGCTGCCCGATACCGACGATGTCACCGGGATTCGGCAGGACATAAGGCTTGGTGAAGTTACCGGGCTGACTGGTGGTGAAGCTGGTGATCGTGCTCGACGCTCCCCCGAGTCCGAACGCGTCGGCCTGCACGCGATACTCGCGGTCGTAGCCGAGCGGCTCGGTGTTGGTCCACGACAACCCGTCGGGCGCGATTGCCCCCGACACCGGATCTCCAGCCGGGTTGAGCATCGTCACCGAGGACAATTTGCCGTCGGCCACCGACACGGTCACCGGGTCGGCGGGCGAGAATCCGACTGCTCCGTCGAGGACACTCGAGGTCAACTTCGGCTTCAGCAGCTCGGTCATGGGATTGGAATCGATGGGCACCGACGGTTCGGAGATGTCCGATGCAGAACTGCATCCCGACAGGACCGCCACCGAAGCGACGACTCCCACCGCGGCGAGTACGAATCCGCGATTCACCCTCATCAACCACACCACTTCCCACTTCGAGCCCGACACGAACGATTGTGCCAGCGCAGAATCTTCACATTCCACTCGACAGCCCGTTCGATGAATAACGTTCGAGTACCAATCGCGAGGCACAAAGTTCGTGTTACCTCCTTACCCCACGCGATGAGCTTCACGACACGAGATCACCGGGCCCCGCACAGCACGGTGAGGACAACGTCATATCCGGCTAACTGACGTGTAATGGCCGCGCACCCTGGACCGGGCACTGTGGAATCCATGGTCACCACGGTGAAGACACTCTGTGCGTACTGCGGTGTGGGATGCGGCATGGTGCTCCAGGTCGGCGGCCTCTCGACGTCGGCCGACGCACGTCCCGTCGTCACCAAGTCCGTCGGCGACAAGTCTCACCCGGCCAACTTCGGCCGGCTGTGCACCAAGGGGACGACCACCGCAGACATGCTGGCCGGGCCCGGCCGGCTGGAGAAAGCGCAGATTCGGCGTCGCCGTGGCGAGCGCCCGGAAAGCATGGACACCGCGGTGGCGATCAACGACGCCGCTGGGCGGCTCCGCACCATCATCGACGAGCACGGTCCCGATGCCGTGGCACTGTACGTATCGGGGCAGATGTCGATCGAAGCTCAGTATCTGTCGAACAAGTTGGCCAAGGGATTCATCGGCACCAACCAGATCGAATCCAACTCACGACTCTGCATGGCGAGCGCGGGAACCGGATACAAACAGTCACTCGGTGCCGACGGCCCGCCCGGATCCTACGAAGACTTCGACCACGCCGACGTCTTCTTCGTCATCGGCTCCAACATGGCCGACTGCCACCCCATTCTGTTTCTGCGGATGATGGACCGCGTCAAGGCAGGCGCGAAGCTGATCGTCGTCGACCCTCGACGTACCGCCACCGCAGACAAGGCCCACCTGCATCTGAAACTGAACCCGGGCTCGGACCTGGCCCTGCTCAACGGGTTGCTCGCGCTCATCGTCGAGGACGGCAACACCGACCCCGACTTCATCACGAAGTTCACCGACGGGTGGGACGCGATGCCGGAATTTCTCGCCGACTACACCCTGGACAAGGTCTGTGCAGCAACAGGTCTCGACGAGCAGGACCTGCGCGGCGCGGCCGCGATGATCGGTGATGCGAACAACTGGATGAGCTGCTGGACGATGGGCCTGAACCAGTCGACGCACGGAACCTGGAACACCAACGCACTGTGCAACCTTCATCTGGCCACCGGAGCCATCTGCAAGACCGGAAGCGGACCCTTCTCTTTGACCGGGCAACCGAACGCCATGGGCGGACGGGAAATGGGCTACATGGGCCCTGGACTCCCGGGACAGCGATCGGTGGTCGAGGATGCCGACCGTGAATTCGTCGAGGATCGATGGGGTGTCCCCGAGGGGACGCTCCGCACCGACGTCGGCGGCGGAACCATCGAGATGTTCTCCAAGCTGGCTGCAGGGGATATCAAGGCCTGCTGGATCATCTGCACCAATCCGGTTGCCTCGGTGGCCAACCGAACGACAGTGATCGACGGCTTGGAACGCGCCGAGTTGGTGATCACCCAAGATGCATTCGCCGATACCGAGACCAACACCTACGCCGACGTCTTGCTTCCCGCGGCACTGTGGACCGAAGCCGAGGGCGTGATGGTCAATTCCGAGCGCAACCTGACGCTGTTCCAACCGGCAGTCGAGGCACCGGGCGGGGCTCTGCCGGACTGGAAGATCATCGCCGACATGGCCTGCGCGCTCGGATATTCGGAGGCATTCACCTATTCGAGCGCCGAGGAGGTGTTCGAGGAGATCAAGCAATTCTGGAACCCCAAGACCGGCTACGACATCCGGGGTGTCACCTACGAGCGCCTACGCGAGAATCCACTCCAGTGGCCGTGCCCGCCCGACGCCACGACCACCAGAAACCCGATCCGCTACCTCAACGACGGGGTCAGCCAGAGACAACGCGTCTGCGAGGACGGATCGATTCCCGCACTGTCCTTCCCGACCCCCAGCGGACGAGCACAGTTCTTCGCGAGGCCGAGCATGGCGCCTGCCGAGATGCCCGACGACGACTACCCGTTCGTTCTCAATACGGGTCGTCTGCCCCATCAGTGGCACACCATGACCAAAACCGGCAAGGTCGCCAAGCTGAACAAGCTCGATTCCGGCCCGTTCGTCGAGGTACATACCATCGACGCCGACCGTCTCGGTCTGACCGAGGGCGACAGTGTGGAAATCGTATCTCGACGGGGCCGTGCGGTACTCCCGGCTGTCGTCACCGATCGAGTTCTCCCGGGCAACTGCTTCGCGCCGTTTCACTGGAACGACGAGTTCGGCGAAAATCTGGCGATCAATGCGGTCACCAACGACGCGGTCGATCCGTACAGCCAGCAACCCGAGTTCAAGGCGTGCGCAGTCACACTCACCAAAGTTGCTGCAGTGAAGCCCCTTTTGCCTGTGGTCGAGAACGTTACCGATGATCCGATCGACGCACTCGCCGCGATAGTCGGCCGACCCGCCGGCCCGTCGGCACCGTTCACCGCGGTCGAACAGAGCTATATCGCAGGGTTGCTGGAGGGTCTGGGCAGCGCGGCAGGTCGTGCGGCCGTAGGAACGCCCACCCTGCCGGCGCAGACACCCCTGTCCCCCGAGACTCATGCCTGGCTCGACGGGGTTCTCGCCGGATTGTATTCGCGCAGACTCGACTTCGACGGCGCGCCGACCGCGGCCCCGGCAGTCTCCTCCGACTCGTCGGAGCGGCCGCTTCTTCTGCTGTGGGCCTCGCAGACCGGAACTGCCGAGGAATACTCACAGACCTGTCTTTCGCATCTGAGGGGAGCAGGTCTGACCGTCACGGAGCAGTCGATGGACTCGTTCACCGTCGATCGACTGCCCGCTGAGGCAGACGTGCTGATCGTCAGCAGTACCACCGGTGACGGCGAAACTCCGGACAACGGGGCTACGTTCTGGGACAGCCTGGTCGACGAGTCCGTGCCCGGTCTGAATGGAATCCGTTACGCAGTACTCGCTTTCGGCGACTCGAGCTACGCCGACTTCTGCGGCCACGGCCGCAAGATCGACCAGCGCCTCTCCGAATTGGGTGCTACCCGGTTCCTCGACCGAGTCGACTGCGAACCCGATTACGAAGACGAGGCGGCATCGTGGCTCGACGCAGTGGTGGACCGCCTTCGTGACGATGACGCCGCCACCCCCTCGACCACAGGTGGCGTCGTCGCGCCGACGACGGTAGAGGGGACTGCACGATCGACCGAACAGACCACACACGATGCCGCCACACCGGCGCGCTACAGCAAGAAGTCTCCGCTCGTCACGACTCTGGTACGCAACCGAGTACTGAATTCGCGCGGATCGATGAAGGACGTGCGCCAACTCGGCTTTCATCTACCCGACGGAACACTCGACTACGAGGTCGGTGATGCGCTCGGAGTCTGGCCGCGCAACAGTGATGCTTTCGTCGACGAGTGGTTGCTGGCCACCGGACTGGACGGAGACACGAGTGTCGATCTCAGCGGATCCGGTGCCATGACATTGCGCACGGCGCTGCGCAGCCACCTCGAGATCGCCCGTGCGACACCGGATCTGTTGAAGTTCATCCACCGCCGGACCGCGGTCGACGATCTCGAAGCGATGCTGCATCCCGACAACAGACATGCGTTGCTCGACTGGATGTGGGGTCGTCAGTCGATCGATGTACTTGCTGCGCATCCGGTTCGCGCGTCGGCACAAGACTGGCTCGGAATTCTCAAACCGCTGCAGCCGCGGCTGTATTCGATTTCGTCGAGTCCGAAGGAGAGTCCCAACGAGGTACAGGTGACTGTTTCGGCGGTGCGGTACAACGTGCACGGAGTTCCGCGACGCGGCGTGTGCTCGACGTATCTGGCCGACCACGCGGCGAACGACGAGGTGGGGATTTTCGTACAGAAGTCCTCTCATTTCAAGCCACCGGACGACCCCGCCACGCCGATGATCATGGTCGGCCCCGGCACGGGCGTCGCCCCGTTCAGAGCGTTCCTGCACGAGCGTCGGGCTCTGGGTCACACCGGCCAGAATTGGCTGTTCTTCGGTGAGCAACATGCGGATACCGATTTCTACTACCGCGACGAACTGACGGAGATGATGCGGGACGGGTCGCTCAGCCGCCTGGACGTTGCCTTCTCCCGCGATCAGAAAGACAAGGTCTACGTCCAGGATCGGATGCGCGAGCACGGGGCCGAGTTATGGAACTGGATTGCTCGAGGTGCCCACTTCTACGTCTGCGGCGATGCATCGCGAATGGCCAAGGACGTCGATGCTGCACTGAAGGGGGTGGTGGCCCAGCACGGAAAGCTCGCTCCCAGCAGTGCCGAGGCCTACGTCAAAGCTCTTGCTGCCGAGAAGCGCTACGTGCGCGACGTCTACTGACTGCTCGGCGGCACGGTGCGTGTGAGGAACTCGAGCTGATCTGCCACTACCCTCTCGAACGCCTCTCCCAGATAGATCTCGAAGTGACCGGCGTCGTAGGTCCTGATCTCACCGAGCGGAGCCTTCCGCGCGTACCGCAGGGTTGCTTTCGCGGGCGCGACCGAGTCCGTCTCGCAGACGACGAACAGAATGGGGCATCGGACATCCTCGGCTCGACGTCCGGGCCGGTGCCGGACGATCTGCAGCGCGACTCTGGCCGCTACCCGATTGTGGAACGATTCGTCCGCTTCAGGCGCGAGAGCCAGATAGCCGTCGTAACTGTCGGGTGAGGTCATCAGTGCGGTCGTTCCGGGTCGCCCGGCCGTGGCGACCATCAGCGGCGCTCGACCGAACACCGACCCCGCCAGATCGCCCAGGGCTCGCCCGGAGAGCTTCATCGACGTCCACGTGTTCGACGCAAGCCCCGACGAGATGCCGTCGGTGAACGGGCACTGCGCCACGACAGCCGCGACGTGCTGGTCTCGGGCGGCAGCGACGATGACGTGGCCGCCGCCGAACGACGAGCCCCACAACACGATTCGACCGTTGTCCACATCGGTACGCGAACGGGCATGGGCGATGGCCGACGTCCAGTCCTGCAATTGAGACTCGATATCGAGCAGCTGGCGCGGCTCACCGCCGCTGGCCCCGAAGTAGCTATAGTCGAACACCAGGCAGGCGTACCCGACGGCACGGAACCGCTCGGCATAGGCGTCGAGTCGCATCTCCCTGGTACCGCCGAGACCGTGTGCCATGACGATCACCGGGGCCGGGTCGGTGCTGTCGGGAAGGTACAGCCAGGCCGCACAGTCGACCCCGTTCGAGTCGAACGTGATGTCGATACGGTGTGGAACCGCGCCCCCCGGCTGCGAAATCATGAGCAGACCATAGCCCACGTGGATCGCCGACGGAATCGAAGGTTCTACGGTGCAGAATGCTCAGCGGCATAGGCGTCGACGCGGGCGTATGCCAACTTCGGCGTCCAGTCGCGGTGCAGCAATCCGAAGTTCTGCTCGACGTCCGAGGTGTCGGTTCCCGAGTCACGCAACGAATAGACGAAGGCCGGACCGAGCCAGTCGGTGCCCAGAACTGCGTCGAGCACGATCCCGATGGTGTCGGACTGGACCTGCTCGGTCACGCTGCTCGGGTTGGTACCCGTCGGGGCACCGAACTCCGTGATCCAGATCTGTTTGTCCGAGTCACCGCCCGCAACCATTACATCTCGCATCGACCACATCTTCATGGCGGTGTTCCACGACGACGTCCCGGGGTCGTTCGGTAGGTACGGCCATGTGTACGGGTGCACGTTGAAGGCATCGAAATACTGATTGGCCCCTTGTTCGTACATCCTGGACAGGAAGGTCGTCCCGGTGATGTTGCCCTGCGCGGTCTCGGCCGGGGCCATTCCGCCCGCGAGCACAGTGGCATCGGGCTGGACCTGTTTGATCGCGCGGTAACTGGCTTGCAGCAGCGCCGAGTAGGCAGCTACGTCGGGGGCCGGTGCAAAAAACGACACGAGGTTCGGCTCGTTCCACACCTCCCACAGGCTCATTCGGTCCTGGTACCGCTGGACGACGGTGCGCGCGAACGACGCGAATTCGTCGGGGTCGGCCGGGCGCGAGTGCGGGTCGTCGACCGCGGCGGGGACGCGAGCCCACCGCGGCGTGTAGCCGACGATGCCGTATGGGCACATTCCATGGGCTACCACGGCATCGATGATGCGGTCGCTCAGCGCCCAATCGAACGCGCCGCGAGTCGGCTCGATCAAGCCCCAGTCCAGATCGAGTCGGACGGCGAAGGCACCAGCGTCCTTGGCAAGGGAGAGTTCGCGATCGAGGTCTGTTGTGGACAGGGTCGCGATTGCTGCACCCGGGGACACACCGATCCGAATGTCCCCGGACTGTCCATCACACACTGCCGGACTCGATTGGGCCCGCACGACGGGAACTGCGCCCGCTCCCGGAGTCGCGACGAACGGCAACATAAGAGTCGCCAGAACGGCAATCGATCGCAGGGGCGCATTCATGTACATCTGCGGATGCTAGCAACAACGCAATGCACTCATTCCTCGAACGGTTTGTCATGCGCATTGTGGCAAAGGCGCGGCCATTGCGAGTTTCCAGAAGTACCTTCCTTCAGTAGTCATCGGTACGACAACATTTCCTGTACTACTATCTGCCCAATGACTACAGGCTTTCCCGGTTTCGACGAGCGTCTCAACGAGTTGCTCGCCCAGCAGGCGGGCAAACTCGGTCTGTCTTCCGAGGCATACATTCGCAGAGCGGTTGTCGACCGAATCGTGCAAGAACTGTCTGCAGATTCCGATTCCGACGTCGGCGTGCTGCTTCGCGCTCTGCAGGAGAGCTCGGAGAAGGGTGTCGGTCCCGCTGAGGTCACGCGAGCGTTCGGCACCCCGATCGACGACCCCGACAGACTGGCCGCCGTTGCCCGAACAGGGCTGATGGACACCGGATCCGATGCCGGGTACGACAGGATCGTGGCCATGGTCGCCGATGCGCTGAGCGCCCCGTCGGCAGCATTCTCGCTTCTCGACGACAAGCGTCAGTACTTCAAGAGCGCTCTCGGACTTCCGGCGGAACTCGGTGGCGCGCAGGAGGTCCCCCTCGATGGGTCGATCTGCCGCTATGCGATCGATCTAGGTCAGCCCTTGGTGGTCGAAGACGCTCGACTCAACGACATCCTCAAGGATCACCCCTCTGTGCAGGGCAACCTTCTCGTGTCCTACCTCGGAGTTCCGCTCACCGACGACGCCGGCCACTCCGTGGGCACCCTGTGCGTATGGGATCAGCAACCGAGGCAGTGGACGACCGGTCACGTACAGATACTTCAGGATCTGGCGTGGATAATTCGCGAGCGAGTTTTCGAATAAGTGGGTTATTTCCCGACAAATATAAGCATTTTCGGCTTGCAACCGACTTCAGGTCTTTTTCGATAAGTCGACCGGGTGGCCGCTTTCGTACCGGTATACATTAAATGGGATATTCGGGACCAACCGATCCGAACTAGTCACCGGAAGTAGCTGTGCCGAAAACACTGGAATCACCGCACTCTCGGCCGAAGATTGCCGAGGCAAACACCGTTGCAGCCGGTCGGCACCTCGTCGATCGGCTTCGAGTCGATCCTCTCAACACCACGATCACCGTTGCGGTGGATGTGCTCGCTGCAGTTGTCGCCCTGATCGGAGCATTGCTCTGGTACTCGGGGAGTCTCACCGACGCCGGCTGGCTTCCGTGGCTCTTTCTGCCGCTGCTCATCGGAATACTCGCCGGCAAGTCGATGTACAGGCGCAGCCTTCGTCGCAATTTCCTCGACGAGATCGGCCCGGCCGAAACCGCTGTCGCGTTCGCGTCGCTCGCGCTGTTGGTCGTGATGTTCTTGGCAAACACCGACTACCGGCCCAGCGCGGTCGTGCTACGCCTGTGGTTGCTGAGCGGCGTCACGGTCGCCCTCGCCCGCTTGATCCGTGTTGTCGTCCAGCGCATGATTCGCACCAAGTTCGGATCCGCCGCGCCGACCATCGTGCTGGGTAACGATCCGGTTGCGCACCAACTTGTTTCGCGGACACGCCAGTTCCCCGAGTACGGTCTCGCTCCGGTCGGCTACGTCGGCCAGGCACCGATCGCCGACGTCTCGACTGGGGGCGATCTGCCCGATCTGCCGCACCTCGGACTGCCGAGCGATTTCGAGGCAGTTGCACGCAGGACCGGTGCAGAGGAATTGATCGTGGCATTCGCTACGACAGAAGACCGAGTATTGGTCGGCGCGATCAGGACGGCTCACCGACTCGGCATACGAGTGTGGGTGGTGCCCAGGCTCTACGACGCCGTCGGCGTCAACAGTCGCGTCGAGCACATCGGCGGCCTGCCGTTGATGGTGTTGCCGCACGTGAACCCCAAAGGGTGGCAGTTCGCTCTCAAAGGTGTCCTGGACCGCGTTCTGACCGCGTTCGGTCTCCTGCTCCTCTCCCCCGTCTTTCTGACACTGATGCTGCTCGTGCGCCTGAGCTCCCCTGGCCCGATCTTCTTCGCGCAGGAGCGAATCGGCCGCGACGGATTGCCGTTCCATTGCCTGAAGTTTCGTTCCATGCGGCCGCCGCGGGCATCGGACGCGGCGTTCGAGCGGAAGGCCGGGGACGCACCCGGTGGTGTCGAGGGCGTCGACCGACGAACGCGAATCGGCAAGATCATGCGACAAACCTCCCTGGACGAACTACCCCAGTTGCTCAATGTACTTCGCGGCGACATGAGCTTGGTCGGCCCGCGGCCGGAGAGACCCGAATACGTCGACCTGTTCGAGATGCAGATCCGACGGTACGGCGAGCGCCACCGGGTCAAGGCCGGTGTGACGGGATGGGCTCAGGTTCACGGCCTTCGCGGCCAGACTTCCATCGCGGACCGAGCGGAGTGGGACAACTACTACATCGAGAACTGGTCTGTCTGGCTCGATGTCAAGATCCTGTTTCTCACGGTGCTGGCCGTTCTGAAGCGCGCCGAGGACTGATCGTGGTCTACGCCGAACACGCCCACGTTCGGGTCGCCCCGTGATCACGTACGTTGCGCTGGCTTTCGGCGCAGCGGTGGTGCTGGCGCTCGGCTGCGCGGCGGCATCGGCGATCTACCGCCGACCACAGCGTGGAGTGTTGTTGTTGGCGGCACTGGTTCCACTGCACGGACTTCTGGTTCTCGTCCCCCTTCCCGGGGTCGTATCCGGCTGGAAGGAAGGCCTCGTCGTGTTCACGGTTCTGTGTGCGTGGCTGCGCCGACCGCGTCACATCCGTGGCTCGACTCCTCGGGTGTTCATGCCGTGGTGGCCTGCGGCTGCCGTCTTCGTCGTGTTCGGCAGCGTATCCGCATTCGCTACCTTCGGAGTCGTCGGCCTGTTCGGCATCAAGGTGACTTTCTTCTACGTACTGCTGGTGGTCGTCATGTGGCTCGCGCCGTTCGACGCCACGGACCGTGACCACCTCGTCTCCGTTCTCATGGGGATGGGTATGTTCACGTCCGCCGTCGGCATCGCCCAACTGGTGGCTGGGCCGGCCGCACTCGTGTCACTGGGTTACGAATACGGCACGCAGGTCCGAACCTCGGGTGGACTACTGCGCACATTCAGCACGTTCAACCTGCCGTTCCCGTTCGGGCTGTACGTGATGTTGGCGTTGCTCGTGGGTGGTGCGGTCGCCTTGGCCGATCCACGCCGTCGCCGAAACATGTTGTTTCTCTGTGCAACTCCGATGATGGTGATCGCGATGTCCAGTTCGATCGTGCGAGGAGCTATTCTCGGGCTCGCGGTCGGAGTCATCTACCTGATCGCCGTGCGTTTTCGATACCTCGCCGCGCCACTTGCTCTGGCGGCACTGGCCGTCGGAGTCGCGGTGCCCTTCGTACCCAAGATCACGTCGGTCTTCTTCTCGTCGAGCAGTCTGGGTCAACGCGGCGACGGCTGGGCCAACATCATTGCCAGCATTCTGATCCATCCCGTCGGCACGGGTCTGGGATCGAGTGGTTCTGCGGCAGACCGCATCTCCACCGCAGAGGGCACGGCGTTCACGCAGTCCGGGCTCTCGACCAATTACCAGCCCGACAACTATTACGTGAAGGCTTTGCTCGAACTGGGTCCGATCGGCCTCTGGGCGGTGGTGGCGCTGCTGGTGACGTCACTGATGTGGTGCACGCGCCTGTCCCGTGCACTACCGGGTGACGACGGCGCGCTCACCCTCGGCGTCGGTGCTTCGATCGTCGCTGCCATGTTCGCCAGTCTCGTCTCCACGTATTTCGAGATCTTTCCGATCGATGTCTATTTCTGGCTCTTGTTAGGAGTGGTGGGATGCGCAGCAGCGCAACACGAATCGTCTTCGGGGCGCTCGCCCTCCGGCCGGGCGGAAGCGGAGTACAGACCTACATTCGCGAGCTCCTGAACGAACTACCACATCGGCTGTCCGACACCGATCTCGCCGCGGTGGTACAGCGCGACGCCGTCGGCGAGCTCCCGCCCTCGGTTCGGGCCATCGAGCGTCCTGTCACGAGCGGTGCGGCTCGCGCAGTGCTCGGAGCTCTCCCCGTCGGTCGGTGTGATGTCGTGCACGGCCTGGACGTCGACCTTCCGTTCCTCACCAAAGCCTTCACAGTTGCCACGGTGCACGATCTTTCGGTCATCGATATGCCGTCGGCATCGAGCCGATTTCGGGCGGCGGGTGAACAGCGGTTGGTTCGCCGTGCGCTACGTCGTGCAGATCTGTTGATTGCGGTCTCGCAGTTCACCGCCGACCGGATCAAAGCAGTCAGCGGGCGCGACGCCACCGTGGTCGGCCTGGCACCCGCAGCGTGGGCTGCCGTCCCCACCGAAAGCCGAATAGACGGCGTCCGGTCCAAGTACGACCTGCCGGACCGTTTTGTGATGCAGGTCGGAACGGTGGAGCCTCGCAAGAACGTTCAGCTGGTGGCCGACGCGGCGGAGAGCCTCGGTATCCCGTGCCTACTGGCCGGGGCCGGCTCGACCGGCCCCCACGCTCCCCGCAATTCCCGTGGGCTCGGGTACGTCGATGTCGAGGATCTGCCTGCCCTCTATGCTGCCGCGACCGTCACCGCGTACGCCTCTCGCTACGAGGGCTACGGACTCCCGCCCGTCGAGGCCATGGCCTCGGGCGGTGCGGTGGTCGCCAGTGCCGTCGGTGCCCTCCCCGACGTCGTCGGTGACGGTGCTGTACTCGTCGGATCGGAGAATGTGGACGACTGGGTGGACGCGATGAAGCCCATCGCGTTCGACGCGGACGCGCGCGCAGCCCTCGTCTCTGCGGCAGCGGCTGCCTCCCGCGAGATCAGTTGGCGTCGAACAGCGGAACTCACTGCCGATGCGTATCGAGCCGCAGGCGCGGTCTGATGGCCGAGGACCTTGCACTCGACGGCACCGAGCAGCCCCCCGACTACCGCGCGATCGCCGCGGATCCGAAGGCTGCGGCCAAGGCCACGATTGCCGTCCTGATCAGCCGAGTGATCATCGCGGCCCTGGGATGGGCAGGCAGCGTCGTCATCGCGCGGTCCCTCGGACCGGACGACTGGGGGCAGTTCAGCTTCGTCTTCGCGCTGCTCGGCTTGATGTCCGTCGTCACCGATCTGGGAGTCGGACGCGTCGTACTGGCGAAACTGATGGACGACGATCCTGAAGAAATCGGTCGAACGGCATCGTCGTTCCTGGCTCTACGTACCGTCCTCGGGTTGGTGGGGTACGTGCTGGCCGTCGCGTACGTTCTCCTACTTCAGTATCCGGCGGAGGTGGTACTCGCGACAGTGCTCGGCGGATTGGTGGTCGTGTTCGCCACACCGGGCCATGCCTTGAGCGTCCTCTTCCAGAGCCGTCACCGCCTGGTGCTGGTGGCCGTGGCCGAAAGTGCCGGTCAGGCAATCCAACTGGCCTTGACCGTGTTGGCGGCCGTACTGGCCCCCACCCTGCTGATATTCGTGCTTCCGGCAGTGGTCAACGAAGTGTTCAAGCTGGTCACAAAAGGTTTCGGCATAGGCAACCGTTCCATGGGGCTGAAGCCGTCGAGACACATCGAAGTGCGCCGCTGGGGACCGTATCTGCGCGAGGCCGTGCCACTGGCGATCGGCTTCGCCCTCACCATTGCCATGCTCAAGATCGACATGCTGATGCTCAGCCTCCTCGACACCTTCGAGGCCGTAGGACTGTATTCCATCGGCTACAAATTCTCCGACTTGATCGACACCTTCGTGTTGGCGGCGGTGGCACCGATCAGCACCCTTCTCGTCGCGTCGTGGCCCCACGACACCACAGCATTTCGAGCTCGCTCACGTTCGGCCGCACTGCTGTTCGCGCTGTTCGGCGCGATGGCTGTCGCAGCGTTCGTACCGTCGGCCGAGCCGTTGATCGGCCTACTGTACGGCGATAGATTCGTCGACGGAGCGCACGCAGCCCGTCTGCTCGTGATCGGCGCTTCGCTGATGTCGTTGGTGATGCTGGGCATCTTTCTGCTCGCATCGGCCGGAATGCAGCGGCACTACCCCGTGGTGGCGTTGGTGGGACTGGCCCTGAACATCGGGTTGAACCTGGTCCTGATCCCGCGGATGTCGTACGACGGAGCTGCTGTATCCACCGTCGTGACGATCGGAACCACCCTCGTCCTGCTGTGGATCGTGATTGCGCGAAGTATGCCCGTTTCCAGACTGTTTCCGTTGCAGTCCATTTCGGTCGTCGTCGTGATCACCACTGCCACGACGGTCGGGGGCTGGTTTCTGGTACAGCACTACCCCGGTCTGTGGCTGCTCGTGTCCGTTGCAGCAGCACTACTGGTCGCAACCTCGCTGTACGCGTTCATCGCCATCGGACTCGTCGAGTCACCGTTGCCGGGATCAGCCGAGAAAGGACGACACCGTGCACGCTCCCAGTGAAGACCGCAGGTACACCGGACACATCGCCCGGTTCGTTCCGCGCGCTGCGGAGTCGAAGTTCGGTTTCGCGATTTTTACAGACCGCTGCACATGTTATTCCAATGTTGTTGATATGCAGTTCCATTCACGAACGGCACGGCTACGCGAACAGCGCTGGTGCCCGGCTATCATCGAGCCCGTCGGCTCCACGAATAACCGAAGCGGTACATCCGCTTGCATCGACGACGGAAGGGTACGCGGTTGATGTCCGTCCACGATGCCGTACACCGGGGCGACGTGCCCCCACCGATCGACCTCGCGGGACATATGCGTGAGCTCGTCCGTACGCTGCTGCCCGCCGTGATCATTGCTGCGCTGGTCGGTGCGGGCGTGTTCTACCTCAGGAGCGAACTCACCGAGAAGCAGTACGCCGCGTCGATCGTCGCCGAGATCGAACCGGCCCAAACTCTCGTTCCCGGTGACGCGTTCATCGAGCAGATGCGCGCACCGTTCATCGAGTTGGCCACCGATCGCGGCGTGCTCGACGCTGCCCTCTCACAGGTCGACACCGATATGGACGCGGCCGAACTGGCCTCGAGCGTGGAGCTCGCTCCCGGCACCTCACCCGCGCTGCTGACCGTGACGGTGACGACCCGATCTCCCGAACTCGCCGCAGATCTGGCCGAGGCGATGGTATCGACCATGGCAAGTACTTCCTCTGCCAACGCGATCCGCGACTCGCGGGAGCGAACGGACGAGGGACAATCCACCATCGACGCACAACAGTCGCGGGTGGATGCTCTCCCCGCCGACGATCCGAGTCGGGCTGCATCGCTGTCCGAGTTGGCCGAACTACGCACCCGCCAGAGCGAACTCGAGGCCACGGCGAGCGGAGATCGACTGGTTGTGTTGTCGAACCCCGAGCAGAGCACCACTCCGGTCTCACCGAAACCGGTCTCGGAGGCGCTCGTCGCAGCTCTTGCTGCCCTCATCGTCGCGGCCGAATTGATCGTGTTGCTTCGAGGACGACTCGGCCGCAAGCCCTCTCGCTCCTGGGCACGTCGCGTATCCCGTCGATACGGTGCGCACTTCGACCCGGCAACCGGCGACCCGGTACCGCCCGTCGTCGCTTCACGGATCGCGGCCCTCGAGCGCGGCGACCGGCCTGCGTCCAGAAGTGCGCGACACGCTGTGCCCAAGGGCGACACCTTGATTCTCGTGCTGGTCGGGCAAGGTGCGGTCTTCGAGTCGACGCAGGGTCAGGGACCGACAACCGAACATCGTGGAGTCACATCGGAATTCGGCCTCTCGGAACTGTGGTGGCAGTACACCGACGTGGGTGACGTCGAGACCGTCGTGGTGCTGGTGTCGAAACGTGGACGGGACAAGAAGGCCGCAACTGCGGCGCTGCGGCGACTGGACGACTTCGACATTCCCGTACACCTGGTATTGCAGAACAAGAACTCGACCCGACGAGCAGAACAGACCGCGCAGACGATCGCGCCGGAGGGCCAACGCCATGCCAGCTGACAGAATTGCCGTCGTACACGAGAGATTCACCGAGATCGCCGGATCCGAGCACGTCATCGAACAACTTGCTCTGCACTGGCCCGCGGCCGAGGTGTTCGCACCCATCTCCCGGCCGTCCGGGGTTCCGTCGGGAATCAGCAGGGACCCGCACACGTCCGGCCTCAATCGTGTGTACAACGCGTTGGGCCAACGCTCCTACGCACCCGTTCTGCCGATGATGCCGTTGGCCTTTCGCCGCATGCCACTGAGCGGTTTCGACGCAGTCGTGGTGAGCCATCATGCCTTTGCAACTCAGGCCGTGTTCGCCACCGACTCCCCGGTGATCGCCTACGTGCACAGCCCGGCACGGTGGGCCTGGGACCCCGAACTGCGCGCAGGCGAAGGTGGCGGCAGAGCCGGAGCGGCGATACTGACGGCGCTGTCGGCCGTTGCCCGTCGATGCGAGATCGCTGCCGCACCGAAGTTGACGACCGTGGTGGCCAACTCGACTGCGGTCGCACGTCGGATCGAAGACTGGTGGGGCCGAGACGACGCCGTGGTGGTCCATCCTCCGGTCGACACGCAGGGCTTCACTCCGGATCCGTCGATCGAGCGTGAGAACTTCTTCTTGCTTGCCGGCCGACTGGTCCCCTACAAGCGTCCGGACATTGCGGTGCGCGCCGCCGCCGTGGCCGACGTTCCCCTCGTGGTGGCGGGAGACGGCCGTGCGATGGACGCCTGCCGGAAACTCGCCGGACCGAAAACGACCTTCCTCGGACGAGTTTCACACGAGAAGCTCCTCGAATTACACCGAACGACGCGCGCCCTTCTGATGCCGGGAGTAGAGGACTTCGGCATCGTCCCCGTCGAGTCCATGGCAACCGGAACACCGGTCATCGCGCTGGGAGACGGCGGTGCCGTGGACTCCGTGATTCCGGGTAAGACCGGCCTGCATGTGCAGCCGGGCTCCGACGAGGCAGTCGTCGCCGGGTTCGCCGAGGCCATGCGATCGTTCACTCCCGGAGACTTCGACCGCAGTGAGATTCGCGCGTGGGCCGAGGGCTTCTCGAGGGCCAACTTCCGCAGTCGTATGCAGGAGGTCGTCGATGCCGTCCGCTGAGCGTCGTTACCGCTCGACTGCGCTGGATCGCGTCTTCGCCGATACCCGAATAGTCACCGCGGTCGGCCCTGTTCGGGGCCTCGACATCGAGCGCACGCGACAAACGCTCACCGCCGCCGAACACGTCGATGCGGCACCGCACATCGCGCTCGAACCACGGTCGGATGCCCGACGGTGGCGGTACCGCAGCGACATCGCCGGCGACAATGTCATATCGAGCAGCAGCCCCACCGAAGACCTGGGGCAGATGCTGACCGATATTCGATCGCGGAAAGGTGCACGCGGTCCACTCGAGGTGGTCGTGTTCGACGACCATCTCGCTGTCGACTATTCGCACGGAATCGGGGACGGCCAGATCGGCGTCCTCATGTTGGCGGCATTCTGCGACGATGCCGACGGGTCACTCGTTCCCGGACTGGCCGCAGGATTGCCGCCGAGCACGACGTGGAACGCTCTGTGGCGTCACTATTCTCGAAATCCGAGGACGCTGGCGGACTTCTGGGCATTGCGCGCTCGCCATCGGTCGGAGACGAACGGCAGGTCCGGTCCCCGTCGCCGTATCGAGAACTGGGAAGCCGGAAAAGTCAGCCGCGCCGGATACATGAGCAGAACCAGAGTCGACGAGCTCAAGCACTGGGCGGCCGAGAACCTGCCTGGAGCGACCGCTGCGTCGATCTCGATTGCCCTGTGGAGCGCCGCTCTACGAGCAGAATCCGTCGACGTCGACGATCACATCATGGTGTTGTTCAACAGCAGGCGCTATCTCGATCCGGCTCAGCAGAGCGCGCACGGGAACTTTGCCGTCGGCATTCCACTTCACCTCCCCTCGAACACAACGCCCGTCGGTATCGCCGCGGCAATGCGTGAGGTGATCGAATCCGGCTGGCCCATAGCAGTACTGGGCATGTCACATCTCCGCGATATGGCGTCGCGTATTCGACCTTCGGCGCAGTCACCTGACGAGAATTCGGTCGTCGAGGTTCCCGAGACGTTGCGGTTGGCCGTCAGCGACCTCGGGCGAGTGCGAGTGTTCGATCACCTCGAGTGGTCCGACGACGGCAGGCCCCCGCAGATGGCCGCATCACTGGAACCGGACGGCCCGGACGGCTGCACGATGCTCATCGCCGAAATCGCGGGTGGGCGAACCTACACGGCCTCGTTCTGCAGCAAGATGGTCGACGTGGCCGTAATGGATGCAGCGCTGCGGAGAATGTGTGAAGACCCAGTCGCGCTGCTCCGCGATGCGTATTGATCTGCCAGAACCACCTTCGCTGCACAGACGGGCCGACACATGACCGACGAATCGACAGTGCTGTTCCTGGCCCACACCGGGCAGGTCTCCGGTGCCGAAAAGGTCCTGTTGGACTTGATCGACGAGGCCGAGCGCCGCGGCCACGACACCGTGATCGCATGTCCGAACGGCCCTTTGGCCGATCGCCTCCCGAAGACGACGCGACACATTCCCATCGGCGAACTCGGTCTCGGTGGCGAACGAGGAGCGGCCAGAGGCATCGCGGCGATGCGGATGTTCGCGCGGTGGGTAACCGCATCACGTGCAGTGCGCACCATTGCCCGCGCGCCGGGTACGGCCACTGTCGTCAACTCGCTCTTCGCCCTCCCCGTCGCCGCGTTGTCCCGCCCGCCCCGCGGTGCCTCATGGCTGGTCCACGACACCATGACGTCTCTCAAGCAACGTCTTGTCGTTCGCTACGCCCGCTCCGCAATACGAGTGGCGGTCTCCGTATCGGATGCCACTGCGGTACCTCTGCGTGCGGCCGGGCTTCCGGTCGTTGTGTCACACAACGGAGTTCAGTGGCCGGTACCGCGTTTCGGCGGCGAGCTGCATTCCCCGCCGGTTGTCGGCATACTCGCCCTCCTCACGCCGTGGAAGGGCCATCGAGTACTTCTCGATGCCGTGGCCACCCTCCCCGATATCCGTGTCGAACTGGCAGGAGGCAGCTTCCCCGGTGATCGCGAGTACGTCGCGGAGATCCACGAGCGAGCGTCTCGACCCGACCTGGCGGGCCGTGTCGAGTTCCTCGGACATATCGACGCTCCATCCGCACTGCGCAGATGGGATGTGGTCGTTTCGGCAAGTACGTCACCGGAGGCCGGTCCATTGTCGGTGTTGGAAGCAATGTCGTACGGATTGCCGGTGATCGGAACCGACCACGGCGGCACCCATGAGTTCCTCGCCGATGGTGCCGGAATTCTCGTCGAGCCCGGTGACGCCGCCGCCCTCGCCGGTGCAATCTCGACCGTCATCGGCGACTCGGATCGGCGTCGCGCCCTCGGAAGCGCCGCGAGATACCGGGTCGCGAGCCGCCACGACATCAGTGAGACGCTTCCCGAACTATTGGCACGCCTGACCAGCTGATCGATGCGCCGCACGGGCAGCATAGGAGTCGGGACTCGGCGAAAGTCGGTCCTCGGCTCAGACGGCTGTGTTTCAATCGGTTGCCGATGGAACGATAGGGGCCGAAATGACTCGCGCTGCGACCAGATCGAACGTGCATTACCAGTGGGGCGTCGGGGTGATGACATCTCTCGCCATCACCACTGTGGTCAAGCGCATCGTCTCGGCTGCTGCGCTGTCCATGGCCCTTGTGGTCACCCTCGAGCTGGCGTTCGGCTACGGGGCGACCACACCGCTCCCCTCGATCGTGCAATGGACGTCCATGATCGCCGCGTACATCATGGGCGCGTTCTGGTGGTTCGGTCCGTGGCCGACGCTCGGGCAGGCGTTCGCCTTCGTCGTCATAGCCGACCTCGCGATCTTCGGGGCCACCATCACTGCGAATTTTGCGCCCGAGGTCACGCTCGGAAAATGTACATTCCTCATTCCGATGGGAATGCTCGCGGGCTTCTTCTTCGACAAGTGGCGTCTGGCCGCCCACATCGCACTATGCCTGCTCGGCACGTCCATTGTCGCGGTGTACATCGTGATGGAGCGGGATGTGGACATATTCGTCGCGGTTGTTCTGTGGGCACCGATCGTGGTGACACTGACCGGCTTCGTGTTGATACTGCAGGCCACCACGCAATCCATGCGCCTGGAGTTCGAGTAGCGATCGTTGCCCGAGGACCCGCCTGTTCGGCGGACTGAACCCGACCCTCGAACAGGATATCCACCGTGCGCACCTTTCCCCTCCCCCACACCGGCGCGATCGTCTCGAGCATCGTGCTGGGGTTCATGCGCATCACCGATCTGGACGAGAACCAGATCAGAAGGTTGGTGAACACCGCCCTCGACGTGGGAGTCACCGTGTTCGACCACGCCGACATCTACGGCGGCACCCCGCACACGTGCGAGAAGCGTTTCGGAGATGCGGTGAAGCTGACTCCGACCCAGCGCGAGCGCGTCGATATTCAGAGCAAAGTGGGCATACGCGAAGGCTGGTTCGACTTCTCCAGGGATCACATCGTCACCACGGTCGAAAAATCCCTCACTGCGCTCGGTGTGGATCATCTGGACACGTTGCTGCTGCATCGACCGGACACCCTTGTCGAACCGGAGGATGTGGCAGCGGCGTTCGACGAGCTGCACGCGTCGGGCAAGGTCCTGGGCTTCGGCGTCTCCAACCACACACCCGGACAGATCGAGCTGCTGAAAACTGCTGTGAAGCAACCGATTCTGTTCGATCAAGTGCAACTGAGCATTGTGCATTCTCCTGTGATCGCGGCCGGCCTGACCGCCAACATGAGCTCGGAGGATCAATCGATCGATCGCGACAACGGATTGTTGGACTACGCGAGGGCGCGCGGAATCACCCTGCAGGCGTGGTCGCCCTTTCAGAGTGGGAGCGTCTCCGGCGTCTTCGTAGGCGACCGAGTGAATTATCCCGAACTCAACACCGCACTCGATGAGATTGCCGAGTCGCACGGCTCGACCCCGTCGGCGATCGCGACAGCCTGGATCACTCGGCATCCGGCGAACATCCAGGTGGTGCTGGGCACCACGAATCCCGATCGAGTGGTCGAGGCCGCGGCTGGTTCGGACCTGCGTTTGAGCAGGCAGGAGTGGTACCGGCTCTTCATCGCTGCCGGTCACACCTTGCCCTGAGAGTCGCTCAGCTGCGTCACATCCGCCGTTACCATCTCGTTACTCATTCGCTATCGCTCCGTGATGAAGAGGCCTCGATTCGGTGACGTTGCGGTGTCAAGATTGCCGCACGGCATGCGACGGAACCTGTAGCCCTCGGGTTCCACCCAGAGCATGCCGGTCGCTAGGCCATCCGAACTGAGAGGTTCGCACCGTGACTGTCACCGACCACTTCGAATCTCGAATCGCACCCATTGTGCGCAGCCGCCCCGGCTACTCGATCACGTCCGAGTCGTACTCGGCAGACCTGACTGTCGTCCGGGCAACCGGCGATCTCGAGCTGAACTCCTGCGCCGATCTGGAACACGCGATCCGGGAGGCCTCGAGCAAGGAAACCGTTGTGCTGCTGGACTTGTCGGCGGTGTCGTTCATCTACTCCGGTGCCGCCAGTGTGATCATCGACGCTGCCTCCCGCAGCGCCGGTCGACTCGAGGTCTTTGCACCGACCCGGCCGGCACGCATGATTCTCGAAGCCTTGGGTGCGGCGGCGATCGTGACGGATCCGCGCCGGTACTGACGGCCCAGGTTTGCGGACGGCCGCATCCGGCAAACCCTCGCTGGACAGCGACTCCGATCGGCACTGAACGTGAGTCGCTCTACGAGTCCGGGGCGGCTCTCGTATCGCCGTCCGGAGCACTTCACGCACCGAGGCGAGGATCGACGATGTCCGACCAGTTCAGTAAGACCGACCCCACTGCCGCATTCCCGATGCCAGAGCGGGCAGAGCAGAATCGCTTGGACCACCCCGGGCTCACGCGCGACATGGTGACCGCCCCAGATCACGGTGAGCACTCCTACCGAGGATCGGACCGTCTGCACGGTCGCAAGGCCTTGATCACCGGCGGCGATTCGGGAATCGGGCGGGCCGTCGCCCTGGCTTTTGCTCGCGAGGGGGCCGATGTGGTCATCGCTCATCTCGAATCCGAGGGTCCTGACGCTCAGGCCACCGTCGACCTGATCGAGAGTGCCGGACGAGCCGGCAGGGCGATCGCGTGTGACCTGACCGACGAAGATCAGTGCGTACAGCTGGTGGACACCGCGACCGACGTTCTCGGCGGACTCGACATCGTCGTCAACAACGCCGCGTTTCAGATGGCTCAGATGGGCGGCATCGCCGACATCACCACCGAGCAGTTCGATCGCGTACTGAAGACCAATCTGTACGCCCTGTTCTGGATCTCCAAACGCGCTGCAGAAACAATGGACGCAGGGGCGACCATCATCAACACCACCTCGATTCAGGCATCGAATCCATCTCCGGAGCTGATGGATTACGCCACCACCAAAGCGGGAATCGTAGCCTTCACCAAGGGCCTAGCCGGCGATCTGGCCGCGCGTGGCATTCGAGTCAACGCCGTTGCGCCAGGACCGATTTGGACCCCACTGATCCCGGCCACGATGCCGGTCGAGAAGTACGAGAAGTTCGGCGAAACTGTTCCTCTCGGACGACCCGGCCACCCCGCGGAGCTGGCTCCGGCGTATGTGTTCCTGGCATCGAACGAGTCGAGCTACATCACGGGCGAGACCATCGCCGTCACCGGCGGTACACCCTTCAATTGATCCATGGCCAAACCGAGGCCCATCAGCACCATCGACACCACGACCGGTCCCAGGTAAGTGGTTTCGGCCGTAGTTCCTATGCGCTGGGCGATCACCGTAGCCATGGGTGCGCCGATCGCGATGGACACCGCGAAGGGCAACGAGTGGATGCCGAACTGCAGCGGCGTCAGCTCAAGCACACCTTGAAAGCAGTGGGTGATCATGAACAGGAATCCGAACATACTGAAGTAGGCTTCCGCGCGTTGCAGACAGACCCTGTTTCGGTGCGACTCCACTAGGACATTGACCAGTTCTTCGAAATCAACTTAGGTTTGGTTTACTTAAGTCGTGAAGACACTCCCCCACTTGTCCGTAGCCCTCGGCGCGGTCCTTACTGCGTCCCTGGTCTCGTCCTGCGGCGCAGATACCGAGCCGGCGGCCCAAAAGTCGGCGACCCATGCGGTCACCACGCAGTTCGGCACCGTAGAAGTACCGGATCGAATCGAGTCGGTCGTCGTGATCGACGGACGACGCGACCTCGACATCGCCCTCGCATTCGACCTGCCCATCGTCGGCATTCCCGTGGAAACCGAGGCCCCGCCCGAAATTCCCGGTCCGCTGACCGAGCCCACCAGGATGCTGCTCGCGGACGGCGTCCCCGAGCTGTATCCGCGAAACACAGTCGACCTCGAAGCCATTGCACGCGTCGACCCGGACCTGATCATCGGCCGCGACGAAGTGATCGAAGAAATCTACGACCAGCTCAGCCGAATCGCGCCAGTACTGCCGGTGGGCTCCACCGGCACCGGAGTCAGCTGGCAGCAGGACGTGACAACGATCGGCGCGGCACTGAATCTGCAGGACGAGGCCCGAACGATAGTCGACGATTACACCACTCGCGTCGACGAACTCACGTTGCGGCATGCCGACGCGATCGCGAACACCACGGTCCTGCCTATCAGCACATCGGAGCAAGGCGGGATCTCGATAGGACGCGACCGGGTGACATCCTTCGCGCTCGAGGATGTGGGAGCCCGCTTCGGCTCCGCCTGGACCGCCGCCACCCCGGATATCGAATACGGACCGGAGAACGTCACTGCCGCGTCCGACGCCGCGGCGATGATTGCCGCAATCACGTCGGAGGAGGATCTGCAGGCGATGAACGCCAACCCACTGTGGACCGGATTACCGGCGGTGCGGACAGACCGGATCGTGCGGACCGACAAGTTCACCAACGACGGTGGGCCACTCACTGCACTCTGGACCCTTGACCTGGTGGACGAGCTTTACGCTTGGAGTTGATCACCGCTGCGATCCGACGCATGTCGGATGGAATCGACGAGAGTTCCTCCACCAGACAAGTGACACACAACACACTCGCGGTGATGATGAACTCATGACCACCTTCCCCACTCTCGACCCCGAACTCGCCGCAGCCGTCACGATGCTTCCGAGCCTCGATTTCGGCGACGTTCCGTCGGCACGATCGACGTTCACCGCACTCCTCGATGCCATGCTCGCCGATCTCTCGATGGACGGAGTATCCCTACGCGAGCTCACCGTCCCCGGGCTCGACGGTGCACCGGACGTCGTCGTCCGATTCTTCACGCCGGAACATGCCGACGGGCCGCTGCCTGTGCTGGTGTGGATCCACGGCGGCGGATTCGCAATCGGGACAGCCGCTTCCAGTGATCCCTACTGCCTGGATGTCGTCCGGGAACTCGGATTCGCAGTGGCGAGCGTCGAATACCGGCTCGCCCCGGAAACGCCGTTTCCGGGGCCGCTCGACGACTGCTACGCCGCGCTGACGTACATCCACTCGCACGCGGGCGAATTGGGAGTCGACCCGACGCGGATCGCCGTGGGAGGGCAGAGCGCCGGTGGTGGCCTAGCAGCCGGAACGGTTCTTCGAGCTCGCGACGAGGGCGTCGTTCCGGTGGCGTTCCAGCTGCTCGAGATTCCCGAACTCGACGACCGCCTCACCACCGTGTCGATGACCGAGTTCGTCGATACACCGATGTGGCACCGCCCCAATGCGATTCTGTCCTGGCAGTACTACCTCGGCGAGTCCTACAGCGGACCGGACGACCCGAACGTCTCGATCTACGCCGCCCCGGCTCGCGCCACCGATCTGGCCGGTCTTCCTGCGACGTATGTCGCGACGATGGAGCTCGATCCGCTTCGTGACGAGGGCATCGACTACGCGGTGCGGTTGCTGCGGGCGGGTGTGAGCGTCGAATTGCATTCGTTCCCCGGCACATTTCACGGCTCCGCGCTGCTGGCAACCGCGGAGGTGAGCAAGCGCGGGCATGCGGAGGCGTTGGACGCCCTGCGTAGGGGCTTGCGCCTTCGTGTACCCGCCTCGTAGCGTCGGTTCATGCAAGGACTGATGTACCGGCTCGCGGAGCTCGATGCCGACTCCGCGGGCCTGGTGCGCGTCATCGATTACTTCGATGCCCTGATCAGGCACGGCGCGGATACCTCGGCGATGCTGCGCGCCAGCGCGGCGTTGGCCGACTGCGTCGTGGGAATCGACGTCGTCGGCGCGTCCGGCGGACACCGCCAGCATGCGCGGTGCGATCCGAAGGGCCGCTGGCTGACTCAGGCTGCGGGTCAGCGGTCGGCAAACAAGGACGTCGTCGTCGACGACGTCGTGATGGGCTCGGTGTGGATCGAGCGCGCAGGTCCCGCGCTCGCTCTCGACGAGATGCTCGTAGATCGAATGGCCCTGACCGCAGCCATCATTCTGGTGCCCCGGCACAGTCCGTCCGCCGCCGAACACACCCGAGCGATGTTGTTTCCGATGGACGACATCGCACTGCTGAGTTCGCTGACCGCGTTGCACATCGAGCCGACCACACGCCTACGGGTTGCCATCTGTACTGCCGACTCACCACCGACAACGCACGCGCCGACGGCCGGCCGATCGGCACCGGTCACTGTCGACAACCATGTGCTGTATCTCCTGCCGGGCGAACCGTCAGCTCCGTGGGTCGGTTCCGGCCGCGTGGGCGTCTCGTTGCCCTTGCCGGCGTCTGCCATCCACCGACATCTCGGAAATGCTCGGTTCGCACTGGCGCAGGCAAGCGAGTCCGAGCCCGTTGTGATTGCCGACCGACTCGGCGCACTGAATCTGCTGGAGGCGGGAAATGCCCTGGCAGCCAGCGATATACCCGATCTCGTACGCGTAGCCGAACTTCGCACGACCACTCATGGGATCGAGCTCATCAGCACTCTCCGCACCTATCTGGGTTCGGGTAGTTTGCGCGCGACAGCCGACCGGATGCATCTACACCACAGCAGCGTCGCGCATCGACTGGCCAAAATATCGGAGGCGGTCGGCTATCCAGTCGATTCCATCGAGCACCGTGCCCGCGCAACAGCAATGATGATGGTGCTCGACGGAAGTGGTGTGGGAGACGCATAATCACTCGATGGCACCGACACCCGTGAGCACATTGCGGAGCACCGACAGCGGCTTTGCCCTCGAATTGACCAGAACCATCTCAGCACCACGCGAGGACGTGTGGGCACGCCTCACCGAATCGTCCCGGACGGCGTTGTGGTTCGGTCCGTGGGAGCGCATCTCGAACAACACTATTCGCGTCACGATGGCATTCGAGGAGGGTGCGCCTGCGTCGGACATGATCATCGACGCGTGTGAGCCGCCGAGCCTCCTGGCAGTGCGGATGACCGGCGAGGGCCAATGGCCGCTCGAGGTCCGCCTGACCGAGAGAGGCTCTGCGACCGTTCTCGTGCTGGTGCACAGCTGCGAAAGCACGGACGGGCTGGGAGACATCGGACCGGGATGGGAGTACTACCTGGATATGTTCGTCGCGGCCGGAGACGGCACCCCACCGCCGACTTTCGACTCCTACTACCCAGCGCAGCAGGGGTACTACTCAACGCTGCGCCCGCAGTGAATCAGTGGTGTCGGAGCGCGTCGATGAGCTCCTCCTTGTTCAATTTCGAGTAACCCTCAAGGCCCAGTTCTTTGGCTCTGTCGGTCAATTCGTCCACGGTCCAGTCATCGTAGGGTCCGGACTTCCCGCCCTTCTCACCGATCTGCTCCCTGCCTTCCTTCGCGGCTGCGTTCGAGATGCGAGCAGCCTTCTCCTTCGAGTTGCCTTCTTCTCGAAGCTTCTCGTACAGGCCCTGATCCTTCAGTTGCGGCTGGTCCTCGGTTTCGTTTTTCTTCGCGGGCATCGGAAACTTCCTCTCGCTGGACTGGATCGACTATCAGGTGCGCTACCCGGTCTGCACGACGACAAACCCATCTCCGCGAGTAGCAGGAGTGGTGAGCGTCGGTTCCGCTCCCACCCACCGCGACCGGTGCGCTTTATTGTTCTCGGCGGCAGTGGTCATCTCACCGGACTTCCTGACCGGGCAGATCGGTCGTAACGCGGCCACGGGCGACTACTTCTCCCTCGGATGGCTTGCCCCTTCGCCTGGGTACGGTGGCAGGCGCAGTCGGCTCCTCCGTGGCGAATCGCGAGGATATTCTCGGTGCCACCTACGGCCACCACGAACTGATTCGTCGAGAGTCGGCTACCAAGTCCTCGTAGCAACCCTCGGCGTTGTGAGTGAGAACAACCAGATGTGGGTACGTTCGGCAAATGCCATTTCTCGAACGCGTTGCCGATGTATTCGTGCTGGACCTCGGAAGCCGAGGTGTCGACGACACCGAAAACCGCATCAGTCCGTCTTGGGTTGCCGAGATCAACACCTTGCTCGACGAGGTCCAGGCCAGTTCCGGTGCTGCTGCGCTCGTCACCACAGCGACAGGCAAGTACTTCTCCACCGGAGTGGACCTGTCGTGGGGTGCCGAGAACCTCGACCAGATAAACCGCTTCATCGGCACCGTGCAGGAGATGTTGGTGCGCTTTCTGACGCTTCCCATGCAGACAGTCGCGGCCATGCAGGGGCACACATTCGGCGGTGCCGCATTTTTCGTGATGGCGCACGACTACCGAATCATGCGATCCGATCGCGGCTTCCTCTGCTTCCCCGGCGTCAACATCGGCGCGACCTACAGCCCGGGAACCGTCGACATGGTGCGAGCGAGGCTGGCACCGCATGCTTTCCACGAGGCACTCACCACCGGGCGCCGCTACGGCGGAGGCGACGCCATGGCACTGGGACTGGTCGATGCCGTATCGGCCGCGGATTCACTACTCGACGACGCCATCGCGCGCGCCGGCGAACTGGCCGGAACGCGAGGCGACGTTCTGGGCGAGATAAAGCGAACGATGTACGCCAACGAGATTCGGTCTCTGCTCAACCCGGTTGCCGGCGTAGACGAGATGGAATGGGCCTCGAAATAGGTACGCCCTATTTTCCTGTCACGAGGGGCGCGACCTCGGTGCCGAGCAATTCGATGCCGCGGAGCAGATCGCTGTGCGAAAGCCGTGGATTGGTCATCTGAAGCGACAGTCGATCCACACCGCCCAGTTGCTTCCCGACTCGCAGAATCTTGTCTGCCACCGTCTTCGGATCGCCCATGAAGAACGCACCGTTCGGACCGGAGGTGGCGTCGAACTGCTGCCTGCTCGGCCGGGCGAATCCACGCTCCCTAGAAATCTTGGTGAACATCTCGTTCCAGCCGGGGTAGATGGTGTCGGCTGCGGCCGTAGTGGTCTCGGCGACGAAGCCGAACACGTGCAGACCCACCTTCAGCTGCTCGGGCGGGTGGCCTGCTTGGGCTCCGGCGCGCCGATACAGGTCGACGAGCGGAGCGAACTGGCGCGGTTCGCCGCCGATGATGGCGATCATCAGCGGGAGTCCCAGAAGTCCTGCTCGAGCGAAAGATTCGGGCGTGCCGCCGACACCGACCCAGATCGGCAACGGGTCCTGCAGTGGGCGCGGATAGATCCCCTGACGGTTGAGCGCAGGGCGGTGACGACCCGACCAGGTGACCTCCACGTTGTCGCGGATCTGCAGCAAGAGGTCCAGCTTTTCGGCGAAGAGCGAGTCGTAATCGGCCAGATCCAGGCCGAACAGAGGGAAAGATTCGGTGAAGGAACCGCGACCCACGACCAGGTCGATCCGTCCCTTCGAGATCAGGTCGAGGGTGGCGAACTCTTGGAACACCCGCACTGGATCGTCGGCACTGAGCACCTTGACGGCGCTACCGAGCCTGATGTTCTCGGTTCGTGCAGCCGCGGCGGCCAGGATGATCGACGGGGCCGAGTCGTAGTACTCACTGCGGTGATGCTCGCCGATGCCGAACGAGTAGAGCCCTACCTGATCGGCGAGTGCGATCTCCTCGAGCAGGTGACTCATCCGCTCCTCTGGAGCGATCACCCGACCGTCGGTCGGATCGGTCACGGAAGAGACGAAACTGTCTACGCCCAGATGCACGGTGGGACCTTTCGATTCGGGATGGTCGACTCCATCAGCATCGGTGAAACTTCAATTATTCCGGGTGAGACGAGCAGGGGCTTCTATTCTCCCCAGCGTTTCAACTCGTCCCCCGCGAAGTACATCTGTTGACCTCCGCCGAAGCGAACCAACAGTTGATGCTTCTCCTCGTAGAACCAGATCACGGTTCCGTAGACACCACTCATGGGCCCACTCAGCGGTGTGACACCGTCGCCTATCCCGAATCCGTCCATTCCTGCACCGTACCGATCGAGGGTGCCGAAATCGGACACCCAACGAACACTCGCCGCTGGGCTTATTGCCGTCCGCGTTTGCGTGCGCGCCGTTCATCCAGCTTTCGCTTGCCGTAGCCCCATGTGATGCGACCGAGACCCTCGAAGAGTCGGCTGGACAGACTCCTGCGGCCGCTCATACCGTGGCCTCGTTTCCAGTGGTGATCATGTTGTGTCGGTCCCTTTCTCGAAAGCAGCACGTCTATCCGGTACGCCATGTACCTGGTAGCTGCGCCGAGTAAGTCGAACCGAGAACGAGCAAGCACACATCGACTGCGTGTGATCTACATCACCGACTACGTGCTGGGTATCGAATTATGCCTGCGCGACAAGTCGATCGATCCACCCGATCACCTCGGGGTAGGCAACGGCATTGGCGGCCGGATGGTCGAATGCCGGGACCAGATCGGTTCCGAAGTCCAACTCACGCACAGTGATATCCGTGGCACCAGCGGCACGCCAGCGCTGTGCCAGGAGCCGGCTCTGCTCGATTCCTACGGAGCGGTCGTTGATGCCCTGCACGATCATCACGGGCAGGTCGGGTGCGGTGAACCCGATGGTGTTCGCCGCGGTCAGTGGCCCCAACACCGGCCCCGTCATCAGTGCGCTCAGCGTCGCGCCGTCGGCAGTCAAGTCCTCGGACCGCAATGATCCGTACGCGAGCGCGTCGGTGTTGCAGAAATCCAGTGCCGCATCCAGAGCCACCCGACCGCGTTCGTTGAAGAGGGCACGGATCTCGTCGGCGCGGTCGGGATGCGCTCCGATCAGGCCATCGATCGAGTACAGCATTGTTGCGGCCCACTCGGTTCCATCCTGGCCTTCGACACGCAGCACAGGATCGGTCGGTGCGGCACCGACGAAAGCACCGACCACGGACAGGTCGGGCGCGTAGGTGGAGGCGAGTTCTGCGGCGGCGGCCGAGGCAACGCCGCCCGCCGAGTATCCGTAGAGCACGACGGGCGCGTCGGTCTCACGTGCCGCGGCCCGGGCCGAGTCCAACAGGGCACGGGCGCTGGCGACCCGGCCCAGAAACTCATAGTCGCCAGGGGTTCCGAGCCCTTGGTAGTCCGTTGTGACCACCTGGTATCCCTGCGCCAACAACGGCAGCAGCGCCGGCATCGTCGTGGTCAGTCCCAGCTCGGACGAACCCGAGCAGCGGTCGGCGATCCCGTAACTGCCCGGCGCATAAGCGATCACAGGCCTGGGCCCGGGCCCCGACCACGCACGGGTGGGTGTGATCAGAAGCCCCGACACCGCCACCGCACGATCACGAGGGTCCGCTGATCGGTACAGAATGCGCTCGGTGTGCGACCCCAGTAGGTCGAGCTGCGGCACAGGCTCTCGACGCACGATGGCCCCGGGCTCGAAGGCCTCGAGGTCGGCGACGGGAGCACCGTAGAAATCGGCACTACCTGGTGCCGCCGAGACGGGTGCGGCCCACAGAACGAGGGACCCGACAAAGACGGAGAGCGCAAAGGTGACGGAAAGGAGTCTCATCTCGCGAGCAAGTATGCGGTCCCGAGTAATGATCCGCATTCGCTGTTCGCCGTTTTTCCGCTACTTCCCCGGCTTGATCCATGTCGGGACAAGGGTGCGTACCTGTGGTGCGCCGGCCAACAGCGGTGCCACTTCACGTTCGTACGCCCGATAGGCGGGATGCTGGAGAAATGTGACCGCATCCTCGGCGGTGCGGTAGTGCTGAAACGCAAAGATGCGATCGGGATCGTCGGAATCGAGACAGTAGTAGTAAGCGAGATGCCCGGGATTGTGGAGCACGGCCGGTGCCATGTGCTTTTCCCACAGGACTCGGACGGCGTCGCGTTGGTTCGGCAAGGTCGTGTGCGAGACGACGACGGTGACGCCGGAGCCAGCCTCGGGTTCGGTCGACATGGTGGTTCCTTTCGGCTGACGCATGCGATGCCCGCGATCATGCACCATGGGTCGGACATTCGACGGTGGTGCGTTGGTACCAGGAGCCGGATTTGTCCGGCCTGTAGTGTCGCCGATCATGATCAAGAGAGCTGTGGCGAGATTGGCGGTCGTCGCGGGTGCGGCCATCGCGTCGACGATCTGCGTTCCGGCGCTTGCACATGCGCACCACGCAGAATTGACGCCTCTCCCGGTGGCTTACTCACTGGGAGAGAACTTCTCGGTACCGTGCAGTGGACAATTGACAGGAACCGTCCACACACCGCACGACGGGCCGGGGCAGGTGACGGTGTCCGTATCGTGGCTGCCCTTCTTCACCGGCCAGTGTCACAACGCAATATTCGTGAACTACTGGCCGGCCGCCGAAGAGAACGGGCAGGGAAGCGGCAATCGATTGATTCTGTTGCCCTTCACTTCTCGGGCGTTCGAGCCGCTGACAGGAGACATCACCTTTCCGATGCCATCGGGTGGGGGTTCGATGACTGTCGCACCCAACGCGGTCAGCACGACATACCTCGATCCGTTGGCAAACACGGTGCGGTTCGCCGTTGCGTGACATACGCGCATCGGAGTCGACGCTCGCGATTCGGTGGTTACGGCCGTGATGTGGTCTACATGGCGACTGAACCGGACAGCTCTGCTGATCTCACTGAGCGCCATCGCGATCCTCATCACGGCAACCTTGACGGCAGGGTTGTACGTTCCACGCTATCCGCAAATATCGTGGTCGTTCTCGAGAATGTGTTCTCGATGGAACGATGTCGGGCCGTGCAGACCGGAGACCGCACTGACCTTGTCGACACTGTGCGCACTGCTTCTACCGTTGCTGCTCGGGATGTTCGTCGGAATCCCCGCATTCGCCCGTGAAGTGGACGCACGTAACCATGTATTGGCACTGACCCAGTCCACCAGTCGAATCCAGTGGTACCTCGCGCCCGTCATTGTTGTCTTCCTACCCATCTCGGCGGCCATGACGTGTCTCGGCTTGGCACTGCATTGGGCCACGGGCCTGTCTCGAAATTCCTCGAGCGCCCTATACGGACCGTCCGTCAGTTTCTCGTGGTTCGACTTCCCTCACTTCGAAACGGCCGGCGTCGTTCTGGGTGCTTACACGTTGCTGATGCTGCTCGTCGGCAGCACCTTGGTGCTGATGTTCCGCAGCGGAGTCATGTCCATACTCGCCACCCTCTTCATCTTTCTCTTCATCGTTCCGGTGGCGTTCACGTGGATCGCACGCGAGCACTACGGATCGCCCACCGTCGAAAGTGAGCCGATCAACGGCTTGTATCGCGAATCGGAATATCCCCCGAACCCCTACTACACCACCGATGGAACGTGGGTCGTTCACGCCGGGTATGTCGACAGCAGCGGGGCGGGTGTCAGACCTCGAACAGATCGTTGCCATCAGCCGTACCCGGACGACTACTGGGATCCACGTGCCTGGGAGACGGACGAAGAGCGTTCGGAGCGCACTCGACTCGAAACCCTGGATCGCGCGGCACGATTCGACGACTGTCTACGCGACCAAGGCGTCGACCGCTTCGACATCCGCTACTACACCGAGGACAAATTCTGGCGTTTCCAAGCCATCGAAACCGGCCTCATGCTCACATTCGCCCTCGTTGCAGGTGGGGTGGGAATGTGGAGGGCCCGGCGACTCACCTGAGAACCACTGTCGAACGCTAGAGCCGGAAATGGACTTGCGCAGCACATGACAATTGTCTGCAAGAGTTCTCGACGAGCGTGAAAACCACCGACCTCGACGCGGAGGTAGGCGTAGAAAGATCGGACACGACATTGGACTACGCGACGCTTGTTCTGGCGTCCCCGCGGGGACGCTTTTTCTGCGCGAATCTCGGGTACCTGTGCAGCGCGGACGAACGCGCTGCGAATCCGTACCGTCCGTACACACTCGCGGACGCCGTCGAAGTGCTGCAGGGTGTCGATGTTGCTGCGCTCGCCGAGCTATCGGAATCGGAGGTTCTCGACCCTTTGGGATTTGCAACGGACTGGGCACGCTACTGGCAGCCGCCCGACGAGGAAGATATCTGGTTGGCCACACCGCAAGCTGTTGCGGCACTGCGACCGATAGCGTCTGCGATGTGGGCATCCGCTGCCACTCAGTGGTGGTCCGACGGGGTCGATACCAGCTGCCAGCGCATGGTGGCGCATCCATACAGTGCCGATGAGTTCCCCGAATCGGCCCTTCCCTACAGAAGCGAAAGTGCCGGGCTCGACCTGTGGCGTGCCCACGTCCTCGAAGATGAAGAGCGCTATCGCGCGTGGCGAATCGAGCGCCCGGACAATCGAATAGGCGGAGAATGGTGGTCAATTCCCTCGCCGAGCTCAGCTCTGGAGACCACCCGCGCGCGTGAGCGCCTGGGGGCGTTGGAGTTACTGTTGGAGGAGGATTCGTCCGGCTGCGGTGAAGCACGCGTGTGGCCGGTGACCGTCCGAGGCAACCCTCGTGTGTACGAGATCAGGACCCCCGCCGACTGGGCTCGCCTGGTCGATACGTACCCGTTGGCGGTGCCGGAGTCCAAGCGTTCGGATTGGTTCGAGACAACGGGTGAATATCGCGACTGGTTCATTCCCGATTGGGTGGCGGTGGCCAACGACTTCGACGCCGTACACCTCACCATGCTCGGCTACCTGACGACACCAGGAATCGTAATACCGCTGACCCACAACAGGGGTGCGACGGTATTGGCCGGTTGGAATCCGGACACGACGTGGTGGTTGAACACTGATTGCGTCTATGCCGAAGACGAACCTGTTCTATGGCGACGGGACGACGAACACTGGACCACAGCACCGAGTTGAAGTGGGCGACTTTCATTGCTGGGTGTGCCCAGTCATGCCCACGATCACTACTCGGATATCGGGCCGCGTCTCCGCTTCGTCGCTACACCGCCAGTGCCACGTCGTCGAACCGGCATCGGAACGCCGATCACCGGCGCTTTGGAACGGCTTCAGTGAGTTGGTTCGAGTGCGGATCCACTCGGTAGATTCGCTCGACCGGTCTACGACCGTCTGTCATGATCCAGTCTGCCGGACGCGTGTCGACCAGCGTCCAGCCGGTGCGTTCGTACAGTTCGATCGCCTTGCTGGAGCGCTCGATGACGTCGAGCATCGACGCACCTCCAATTCGCGCCTGCCGCAACAGCGAATCTCCGACGAGCGAGCCCCGGTATCCCGGTCGCACGAAGAGTCGGGACACCCAGAGGACACCGGACTTGTCGACGATGACGACGTGTCCGACGATGCAATTCTCATGCTCGGCAACCCACGCGGCCGCCATGTTCTCGGGCGTCAACCAGCCAGCCGGATCTGGTGGCCAACGATGCGGATAGTCGTCGGATTCGTGGACCTCGCTCAGCGCCTCGACACACCGCGGCAAGTAAACTGCATTCCTCGGTCGTACGAGCGCCATCGATCGAGTGTCCCGCAACGACATTCGTCGACGCTGATCAGGTCTCGGACACCAGCGATCGCGCACTCCAGTTCTGCGGCCATGGTGCAGCGGTGAATGACGTGGACCGGTCGAGGTTTTGGACGGTTCCGCTCTGACAGTGGAACGATGTGCGGCACGAATAGTGCTCGAACGAAGCAGCCACGGCGAGTGATCCGTCGACGACGGAAAGGATCCACGTGTCGATTTCTTCGATCAATGCTGCGGATCCGCTGTCGCATCCGTCGCATGCGCAGTCCGGAATAGACGCCAGGCTGACCGCTGGGTCGCCGGCGGCTATCGAGATGTTGACAGGGTGCTCTGTCGTGGACGGTTGGTGCGTGGTCAATACCAATGGAACGGCGCCGTCAGCTAGCGGTGCGAGCACCACATCCGCTCCCCCGCACTCGAGCGGGCGAAGTGCCCAGTCCAAGTCGGAAGTAACGGTGGCCCAACCCCGTTCGAGTAGCACCGACACCCATGCCTGCGCACGGATCGCGACGAGCAAGAACCTGCTCGGATCGGGGCAGCGTCCGAATTCCGACTCGTCCACGTACGTGCCATCCGCGTGCGGGTTCGGCCAAACGCCAGAGTCCCCACCTTCGGCCACAAACTCAGCGTCCACTTCTGCGAGCAAAACGCAAATTTCGGGCGAGAGTAACGACGAGTTCTCTCCCCAACCGGATTCGATCACACCATGGATGTCGTCGTTGTATCGGACCCACCAGGGCTCTTCGAGTTCTGAGGCCACTCGACTCCCATTCGTTTCGAAGAGATGAGCGCAGACATGCATCCCGGAGGTACCGGAATACGGGATCTTTCTGGGTAGAAACTATCGTCCGGGGAAGGCACGTGAGGACGTTACGACACCGAATTCATCGTGATCTCCCAGTAGGTACCACCCCCGAAGATGTAGACGATCCTCGCGAACATCACGCTCAGCGGTTCAGTGTCCGGATCGGCCCGCGCACGATGATACGAACGGCGCAATTCGGTGAGCTTGATCGCATCCCACGCCAGTCCCCGACTCGACTCGGACAACCGCTGATCGAAAAAACCCCTGTGCCAGTGCGTCGTCCGATCGTCCTGACAGCCCGTTGGGGTATAAAATGCGAAAGCCATGGACGACGCATTGACCGAGATCGGGATGAGTGCACACGACGCACGCTTCCACATGCTCCTCAACTCGTCGGTGTGTGGGTTCATGGTGATCTTTCTTGTTGTCAACCGGACGTGGACATGGGTTCCCACCTGGATGCTTGTTTTCTTCGTCGTCGTCATCGCGGGTTCGCTGTGGCAGGTGTTCAGGGCGCCGTTCGAGAGAACAGCGGTCTACCCGGACCGGTTGGAAACCCGTCGTCGAAGCGGAGTGGTTGCAGTACTTGCCCGCGAGGAAATCGAGTCGTTCCGCACCAAGGGAGGCGGGGATGATGGGCCGTCCATTACGGCGGTCGGGGTCGACGGGAAAAAGACGAAACTGTTGGGCACAGATCGCGTGAAAACCACCGGGTGGGCGAACATGTTCCGCAGTCGCAGACGCGATGCTCAGGACCTCGAGATCCAATTGGAGAACTGGAAGCTGTACGGCAGCTGGGAGTAGCGAACCCGGCAGTCCTTTCCCCAGGCGGGCACGGTTCGGCATCGGCGTGGTCGACGGCGGCGGTGATCGCCGCGCTGGGCACGCCGACTACGTCCCCAACCCCACGTCCGGGACGGTCTCGGTCATCGCCACCGCGACCAACGCCGTCGAATCAACAGTGTCTGCCGGGAAGAACCCCGTTCTGACAACAGTGCTCGATGGCACCGTCTACGTGACCAACGCAGGACCGGGCACTGTGTCTGCGGTCGATTCCGCCACCGACACTGCCACCGCCTACGTCATCAACGGTGACGACGCCTCGGTCAGCATGCTGACCACTGCCGCGCAGCCATCCATTGGGATCATGTGCACACCGTCAATCAGGTTTGACGGTTTTCGGCGCGTAGGGTCAGACGGGAGATGGCTGTTCGAATTGCCCAGACAAATTTCATGTCGACGCACATCGCCGAGAGCCGCGGCTGTTCGATGCCAGTCCGACACGCTTGTCACTAGACGCTCACTGAAACCATCACCGATTGTCGCCGGATGCGACGCACCCCCAAGGTCGCCCAACAGTGTAGTGCGCTTTGCAACTGCGGACATCGAGGCTGTGGATTTTCGTAGTCGACGAGCGAAACATACCCGATCGAGGAATGCATGCGGCTGGTTGAACCGATGCACCCACGACAGGGCTTCCCGTTCGACCTCGGCCCTAGCCGGTTAGCTTGTCGCCTCGTGCCGTTGCCCGGTTACGCGAGGCGAGTTGTGCGAATGCTCGGGTCAGTTCCGGTGGGCCGACGACCTCGATGTCGGTGTCGAAACGGTTGAGGGCTGCGGCAAGAGCGACCCAGGACCACGAGCCGACTTCAAGGCTGCATCGTCCGGAACCGAGGTCCTCGACGATTCCGTCGCCCGCGAATGGGAGGACGTAGCTGGCGGGGCGGCCGAGGATGACTTTCCCGGTGCAGGGCCACTGATTGGTGCGTTCGGAGCCTTTGAAGCGGGCGGAGACGAACTCGGATACGTCGCCACCGGGTACTTCGCGAGGGGCGAATCTCGGTCCAGTGGGAATGCGGGGTGTGATGCGGTGGGCGCTGAAGATGCGCCAGTCATCGTGCTCGAGGTCCCAGGCAACGAGGTACCAGCGGCCGTGCGAGATCACCACGTGGTGTGGTTCGACCCGAAGCGGTAGTGCGGCGCCGGACGCGGCATCGGGGCGTCGTCCGGCGTAGTCGAACCGCAGCACCTCCGAGGCTCGCGCTGCCGTCGACAGCGCGATGAGTACCTCGGGAGAAACCGACGCGGGTGCTCCTTCTCCGGGGTGGCTCGAGATTGTCGTGAACTCGAGTGCGTTCAGGCGATGTCGCAGTCGGGATGGCATGACCTGCCGCACGGTGGTCAGCGCTCGGAGGGCGGCTTCTTCGATGCCGACGCCGGTCACGGTCGCTACCTGCAGGGAGACGGCAAGTGCGACTGCCTGGTCGTCGTCGAACAACAGCGGGGGCAATTCGCTGCCGGCATCGAGCCGGTAGCCGCCATCGGCGCCCATCGTCGCCTGGATGCTGTAGCCCATCTCGCGAAGACGGTCGACATCGCGGCGCACCGTGCGGTGACTGATGTTCAGCCGCTCGGCGAGCACAGAGCCCGGCCAGTCGCGTCGAGTCTGCAGGAGCGACAGCAGATTCAACAGTCGGGAGGTCGTTGTCATTTCCCCAGATTACGCCTGGATATAGGACAGAAGCTGCCCTATACGGCTGTGAGGATCGATGTTGTCGGGGAAACACCCCGCCGCCGTTCTCACCAGGAGCAGAAATGACCATTCAGACCACCACCCACCTCAACTTCCGTGGCGACGCCCGAGCAGCACTGGAGTTCTACCAGTCCGTGTTCGGCGGGCACGCCGTGATCAACACTTACTCGGACTTCGGTATGCCGGCCGATCTACCCGGTGCCGACAAGGTCGTCTTCGGTCTCGTAGCCGCGGAGAACGGCTTCCGGGTGATGGGTTACGACATCCCTGGCCACACCGAGGGCTCGATCGCCGGCGGTGGCTCGACCCGCCGTGAGAACGGCACCACAGTTACCGACCAAGCCCTGTTCGTCTCGATCGGTTCCGACACCCTCGAAGAGCTCACGGGCTATTGGGAGGCACTGGCCGTCGACGCCGTCGTCATCGAGCCGCTGGCTGCCTCTGCATGGAGCGCTGGATTCGGGATGCTCACCGACCGATTCGGCGTCACCTGGAGCATCAACGTCACCCCGGCCCAGTAGTAACCCACCCGATGCGGCGCGGACGTCGGGCACGCCCGCGCCGCATCACGATGGGTTGCGGTGCGCCGGCCGGGCAATCTGAATCGCTCAGCCCGTGGCGGTTACGCCGTCACGCCCAAACGCGCCTGTGAATCGGCAAGACCTGCTCGAACTTCACCGCCGATCAGCGGGCCCGAACCTAGGCATCAGCGGCTCAAAGTGATGAGTAGACCTAACACCCCAAGGCAAAAAGATGACCCCCTGACCTGCATTTCTGCTGGTCAAGGGGTCATTTTGTGCGCCATCAGGGATTCGAACCCCGGACCCGCTGTACGAGAGATAACAATTCAAGTGGATGCACCCGCGTCCACCATTGGCCCGCTGAGCTGGGTGTTCGGCGAATCGAGTGACCATCGGCGTCCGCGTGAATCCACCCGGGTGCGCCGCAAAGTGATGAGTAAACGATGACCTCAGTCGACCCGCTCCCGGTCCAACTGAGTCCCGCATGGTCCGTCATCGTCTAAACGGACCGCCGTGGACTTTCGACTCCACCTCATTTGAAAGTGATGACCTGAAGACACAAACCATCCGCCGGTTAAGAACGTCTCGATTATGTCCAATATCGACGACTTTCCGCCACCCCGCTCCCCAGCTATTCCGGACACCACATTGGGTCCGGCCGCTGCAACGGACACCGCGAGCGCTATTCGATTCGCAAAGCCCCGCGGGACCCAGGCGGTGCTGCTCTCTGGACGATCTGGGTACGTCATTACTGATCGACCTCGATTCTGCTGCGCTCACAACGCAAATACCATCACACGCATCCGACCCTCTGAACCCCGTGGATAGCGCCAAGGTAGCTACGACTATGCGGAGCTGTACGCGGGGACACAGCCTCGGATGGGAGAAACGAACCCGACAAAGTTGCACCTTGTCCGGACGACACGGCAGACCGGGCGCTATGCGGCACGACCGCGACGGGATGAGAGAACATCAGCTTATGACGGACGATACATATCGAGTTCACCGAAAGTTGCTCAACGAGGCAGACGCGAATCGGGTTGGAAAGTGGGCCTCCTTGTGGGCGGATCTGATCCACGTCGACATGGTCCTGCTCGCGAGGGTTGAAATCTCCGATATCGCGGCCAATGCGTTTCACCGCCGCGCTCTGTGGGAGTCCGCGATCGTCAGTTACGGCCGTATGGCTGTCAGCGACAGACGCCGCAAGCTTGACCATGATGACCTGTTACGCGAGGCCCGCGGCGCACGGGGCGTCGAGTTCAACGACATTCTGATGAACTGGCGAAATAGTCACGTCGCGCATCGGCTGTCTCAAGACATTGAGTCAGTCACCGTGTTTGCGGACTATCTCCACGATGCGCCTGACGTCCTCGATTCAATCGGAGTCTCGGTGTCCGCTGCCGGTGGTCCGTCAAACGACTCCCCGATGGTGGTCGAGTTCACCGAACACGTCAAGGCCCTGCGAGACACGCTGTGGAGCTCATACCTGGCCCCACCGGCCGAACTGATCGCAACTCGCGGACCGCAAGGGGTCATGAACCCGGCCGTAGACGAACCGGCTGATCGAATGACACTTCACTTAACGCTGTGGTCTCGGGTGAACGGCACAGGAATGTGAAAATGGAGTCAACCAAATTTGCGTCATGCAACGAGATAGGACTCGAAACACATGGTGGTACAAGCAATTACTGTTTATGTTTCACAGCCAACCTAAATAATGTTGCTCTCCGGAGTATGCAGACATCGGGGAACGGCAGCAGAAGGCGCGAACCCACCGACCAAGGGTACGGCAGCTTTCGTCGCGCTACATGGGTCCGACGGATCCAACGTCCAGGTCTGTTCGTTCGAGTTGAGCCGCCGAGGACTGAGCTTGTTAAGCGGCACAGTCAGCGGGCAAGACACAGTTACCGGTTAACAGAACGGCGGTCGGTGGCTAATCGATCGGCCCTACGGCGAGGTGTTCCACTTGCGGAAATTCTTTTTTTGCAGGGGCTTAGTCCAAGCAACTGATCGAGAACCTCCGCACAGACAACGCTTCGTCCTGTTTCGGCGTCAGTAAAAATGCGAGGCGGTACGTTCTTCATGCGCGCGAATGTTGTCCGGAACTGTAGACAGAGGTGAGAGAACGATGCCTGCTGAGAAGCTCCGCCTGTGGGACGACAACCCGACCGACGTCGACATGCTGGGTTTCGGGCATGTCGTAGAATCGGTAGTTTCCGCAGCGTCATCCCCGGATCTGGACCCTGTCACGGTCGCCTTGCAGTCGTCGTGGGGTGGTGGGAAGTCGTCGGCCCTCAAACTCATCGCCAAGCAGTTGGAAGACCAAAACGACTTCGTTGTGGTTCGGTGCGATCCGTGGGAGTACGACGACCTGCCCAAGGCTGAGGTCCGAGCCTTGCTCATCTCACAGGTACTACAAAAATTGACAACGAAAAAGGGCTTTGTTGGCGACACTAAGCGGCTGCTGAAAAGGATCCAATGGGTCAAAGCTGGTGCGACGCTTACCAACATGGTCCTCGCGCGCGCCCTCGACGCGAAGGATTTGATCGAAGCATTCTCTCCCGGCGCCGACGAACCCACCTCTATGGCGGGCTTTCGAGACGAATTCGAGGCCTTGATGAGAGACGCCACCGGGATACGCAAGGTCATGGTTCTGGTCGATGATCTCGACCGCTGCAGTCCCGACTCCGTCGTGGCTATTCTTGAGGCAATCAAAGTGTTCCTGTCCGTGCCCAAGATGGCCTTCGTTCTCGCGGCCGAAGAAGCCCTGATTCGTTTCGCGATCGAGCGCAGCACCAACTCGGGAGCCCGAAACACCTACTCGGACAGATACCTCGAAAAGATTGTGCAGCTACCCATACGGTTGCCCACGTTGTCGCGCGACGACGCAGAAACTTACATCGCATTGCTCCTTGCACATCGACGTGACGAGGATCCTGCACGTACCCAGGCACTGGTTGACCATGTATCGCAGCGCCGATCAGAAGGGAAGAAGCCTTACCTCAGCGGACCTTACGAAGATCATGTCCAAAAGCCACATCCGGAAGACCTGGCGCTCGCAGCACAGATCGCCCGCGTCCTGAGCATCGACACCTGGAGTAGTCCACGAGCCATCAAGCGCTTCCTCAACGCATGGGGTGTCAGAGTCTCGATCGCCGGTGACCGCGGGGCGTCCCTCGATCTGGGAGTGATGCTCAAGCTGTACCTACTCGAGGATCGTTTCCCCACTTCTTTTGCAATGCTGGTCGAGACGCCGCCGGAGCAGCGTGGATCGCTGCTAGATGATTGGGAGGCCTGGGGTAGATCCGAACTAAATGATTCGACATATACGAGACCGGAGGGAGTCGACGACGAAACAAGAGCGTGGGCGTCGGCCGATCCGCGGCTGGCGTCGGTGGCGGGAAGAATCGACGCCTACCTCACTGTCGCAGCCACGTTCACATCCGCCAGTGCTGGCGAGGGGCTATCCACCGATGCCCTGGCCTTGATGGACGACCTGCTCGCCATATCGGACACCGCGCGACGTACGGCGCTAGAAGATGTCGGCGTGCTACCCGTCGAGGAACGCAATGCCGTCATAGTCCGGCTAATACAACGCGCAGGCGCGGTCGATACGAACATTGCTGTCTCGTCCGCCGCTGAGCTCGCCAAAAGCGACCCCGGCCTGGCTGCAGTCTTTCATCGCGCCGTCAAGGAACATGCCTTGCGGCTGCTGACCCCGTCGGCAGTCGTCGACATTGCCAGCGTTCCCGGCGCAAGGGACACTCTCGCACTACTAATCAACGATGCGAACATCGAAGACGACGTACGGAACCTCGCAGGTGAAGAACTACGCAGCCTCGACAACGGCCAGAGCTGATGGGGACCCAGCTCGCGTACGGGGGCAGTGGTTCCGCGCCGTGGGACAGCGCTGCAGACGATGCGGTTGGAGTCGACGCCGGCGCAGCCAGCTTGGGTGCTGCCGCTGTTGATTCGCTCATCGACAATGTCGCCAGCGCTATCATGGCGCACGAGTCGCGGCCGATTCCGGGGGCGTCTACGACGTACACACCCTCCTCGGTACGTCCGTCCCCGTACGTTCCAGGCGGGTCGAGCGTTCGAAGCCGCACTGCCAAATTCGTCAGCACGCCGCGCTCAGGACGCAGCGCACGCCAATCGGTGGCGCGAGGGTCGGCAGCGGTCGCCGCTGGCGCGGCTTACTCTCGCAGCGACCGCGCCGCGCTCGCCGAGCTGGGACTGGATCTGGACCGTCTGCGCGCACTGACCGCACGGGAACGACAGCAGACGATCCTCGACGAAATCCTCGGCGCTCCCGGCCATCCCGACGACGAAGCATTACGTCGAGCCGCTCACGAAACACTGAAGGCACAAGCAGAAGACCCCGCCATGACTCAAGACGCCCAAATCGACTTTCTTCTGGCCTCTTACGTCTATCAACAGGCGCTGGTCGAGCTCACATCGCAAACCGCGCGCCGGGAGCTGAGCCGAGACGCCGTCAGACGGTTCGAGGAACGAATTAAACCCGTCATCTTCAAGAAAGCAAAGGGAATGGCCTCAGGCAATAGTCGATTTCTTTCACCAGCACTCTTCATCGAAAAAGCAACAGGTCTCGTAGAAACGATATTCAGAGTGATGAGGACAACCCGTTGATCGATACTGTAGAAGTGATGGCCGCCGATGACACTCCAACTCGGTCCGACGCGACTGCGCTTCGAGTTCCCACCCTCACCCACCCATCAGATACCGTTACCACCGATCTTGAATGGACGTTCTCCGCTCTCGGCAACGTAACCGCCCCTGCACGAGACCTCGCCAGGATCGCGGTCGCTGCCTATCTCGCCGACCGCACGATAGCGCGGTCGTCAGCCTACTTCTCCCGGCGAATGGAGGTGATCGTGCACCTGGATGACCCCGATCGCTTTCTCAGCCCTACCGGTCAGCAGCTCGTCAACCTGCTCAGCTGGCTGACCGGTGACGCGTGGACACTCACGCCCGTTTCCAACCAGTCGACCGCCACACCCCCCTCCGAAGTCGCCGAAATCCGCGACGAAGTAATGCTGCTGTCAGGCGGTCTCGATTCTTTCTGCGGGACAGTGGCATCATTCGACGGACAGTCTTCTCGTCTCCATCTCGGACACCGGGACCACAGCCGTGCAATCGTGCACGCACAAGATGAACTCAATACCGCCCTGAGGCAATGGGATCCGACTTTCGCATGGAAACGGGTGCGAATTGCACCGAAAACCACCCGAGAAAACTCGACTCGTACTCGATCGCTGATGTTCATGACTCTCGCGACCGCCGCTGCCACCGCAATCAGCGCATCACGGGTCACCGTCCCCGAGAACGGCTTCACCAGCCTGAACCCGCCTATGCTGCCCAGTAGGGGCGGGGCACTGTCCACTAAGTCCACGCACCCGTGGACGTTCCAACAGGCAAATGGCATTCTCCAGGACCTGACGATCCCGGTCACACTGGTCAATCCCTACGCCATGTCCACAAAGAGCGCTATGCTCCGCGCCGCCGTCGACAACCGCGGCGATAAAGTGCTAGCTCTGGCCTCACAAACCATTTCGTGTAGCAAACTCGACGGTGGCCTGGGATACGAAGGTGGCAGTCCGAATGTCAACTGCGGCCTATGTATTGCATGCCTGGTCAGAAAAGGAGCGTTCCTCGGAGCCGGTCTCCCCGACGCGACTGATTACCTACTGGATCGCATCACCCCTGCTGCTCGCGCCAAACTCATCGACGCTCGGCACGCGGACATTTGGGCTGTCCGGACGTGGGCTATGCGTGACCCCGTCGTTGATGATTTGATCGTTTCCGCACCGTGGCCACCCGGCACCGACTACGACGCGATGCTTGCCATGGTCAACGCAGGACGAATCGAACTGATGGAAGCACTCGATGCATCACTCTGACCTTCCCCCACTTGACGTACACGCTCACATCGCAGCCGATGTGAGCACTAAACAACTCGACCAACTGAACGACGCTGTCGTCTTCGCCATGACACGCTCGGTAAACGAAGCCCGATATACACTCCGCCCCCATGCTGCAACCAGTAAACGCGTCGTGTGGGCTCTCGGCTCGCACCCCGGCGTTCCACGCACGATCGAACAGTTCGACGGTGACGCCTTCGAACTATCAATCGCAGACTTCGCGATTATCGGAGAAATCGGACTCGATCGACGCGGCGACCCCAACGCGCAGAACGCCATGTTCGGGCGCATCCTCGCCGCCGCATCCGGCCAGCCGGTCCTGCTCAGCGTGCATAGCACCGGACGGTGCGCTGCAGTGCTCGATGAAATAGAGCGCGCACCGCATCCAGGGATCATTCTGCACTGGTTCAACGGCACAGCACGGGACATTGCACGAGCAATCGACCTGGACTGCTACTTCTCGGTCAACGCAGCAATGAACCACGCTCATCTGCAACAGATCCCGAAAGATCGAGTGTTAACAGAAACCGACTTCCCGGCCTCGCGCTCCCGAACCAGAGCGACCCGCCCTGGTGACACGAACGCCATCGAAGACATACTCAGCGAGCAATACAACGCCGACGCCCGACTTCTCGTGTGGCGCAACCTCCACACAATCGCCCATCGAACCGGCGCAGAAGAGAAACTGCCCCTGCTGGTACGCGATCTTATTGCAGGATCAGTAATCGCCGAATGAATGTACGTTAAAGTGGCAGGGTAGCAACGTCGTCACCAGGACTGGTGTGCCTAAATTTTATTCAGAGCTAACGGTGGCAAACTGTCTGAGGGCGGTATCAACGTCTTCGGCCCAGAAGTGGACTCCGACTCGTACTGTGTCCGCGCTCTTCAACAGATGGACTTGCAAAGTTCCCGATAATGTTCGGTTCGGTTTCAGACTATTCAGCGGCAATGGCAATGGCTGTGACCGAATGCTGTGGCCTGACTATTGGGGACCTGGCACCATCGACGGTCGACGCTGACGACGATCGATGTGCGATAGTGGGTCTGCCGACCGGTTCCGACCCATAAGTGCGCAGACACAAGGTTGGAGTATCTGACTAATCGATGTACCTATCAGATGCACCAGCGGTCCCCAAACCCACTATTTCCCGGATACGCGGGCGCCGCGAATTCCTCCAGTTATGCTGTTCCACGGCCACATTGATCGCCTCGATGCTTGACGGTTTCCACGAATTCTTCGTAGTAGCAAGCACAATCTCGTCGGCACCGAAAATCTCGGAAAGCAATGCCCTCTTCTTGGCTGCTTTCTTCTGATTTGAGCCCGAGTCCAGTTCGTCGGTTGACTTCGCCTCAGCAACGACGACACTGCCATCCACGTACGCCAGCAGATCCGCTTCCGCAACTTTCTTGCCCGACAAGTCAGACACCTCAAGCTCTGAACAGTCGACGTAGTGATTGCGATGATTAACCGTTGACCGAAGGTAGGCGGCGAGAAGGAGAGGTACGTCGCCATTCTGACTCATGAGAGAGGTTGCGACAGGATGCAGATCATAAAACCAGTGCGGCTCGTCATGGGGCTGTTTCCATCGAGCAACCGAAAGCTGACTCGCATGCCCGCACCGGAGACAAGTGTTCGTTTGTTGCAACCTTCCGATCGACACGAAGTCTAGAGTTCCGCACATCACGCAGTCCAACAAGAGCCCTCTGGTTAGGATCGTTTCAGCGAGGAGTAGATCGCATTGCTCTCGGGCCGCCTCAACAGACAATTTGGAAAGATTTACAATTCCGTCAAAATTTAGGTACACCGTGTCGCGAATTACGCAGCCTTCGCCGCCAGGAAACTGCTCGTGCGTGGTCTTTGCGCGGGGGACATAGCTGCGCAAGACTGATAGCAAGTCACTGGAAACGACGTCAAGCAATCTCGACCTCGAACCCAGCATCGCCTCAAGCACGTCACCATGTCTACCAGCAGGGGATAAAGATGCTTTAAAACCGCTCTGAGCTGCCATTGCCCGAGCCCACTTCTGCATACCGGGCTTACTAATTCTCGGTTTTGCCAGCCGTTGATCTGCGGCTGAGCCAGCTGGTACGAAACCGTAAGCAAGTGACTCGTAGGACAACCCGTCGCGCGCTACGCGAATCCAAGTGTCGTGTGGATTTTCGTCCCGATGCAAGAGCACGTCACTCGGCATGTATCTGGCCGGCGGAATCGGCGTATCAGCCACATCCAAGTTGATCTGCACAGATAAATCAGAAACAAGCTGTAGGCGATCGTCCTGAACAATGGGAAGCGGCGGTGTGGCCGCGATCGTGGTTGTCCCGTGAATATCGCGAATAACAGGCATCACGGTGGTCGAGCTGAATTGCTCGTGCACTCCGAGGTGGCGCATTCCATAGCGGTCAAACTCAAGAATTTTATCGAGCCCTACCACGGGGAGGATTTTCCATGGAAGCCCATCTGCTGCATCCGACAACGAGAAACTAGACGAAACGCGCAGTACTTCATCCCGAAAGTCAGCAACTTCTTCAATATCGTACGAGATGGAGGTCACCATCGCCCCTCGTCCGCTACTACTGAGGGGCGGCGTGATGGAATCTCTCAGCAAACGGAGTATAAGGTCATGGTCACCGCCGTCGAGCATCGATTTCGGGATCCATTTTCCGCCTCCATACAATCTGTCCCAAATCATTGCTAAAGCGAAATCAGACGGGGAATCGCCGACAACGCAGAGGTTTCGGATACGACGGCTCGAACCACGACCGACAGTTTTGAGCCCAGTTGAAGTGGCGTCCCACGCGCTCGGTAGGCCATTCGCAATTCCGCGCCCCGGGTCAAGAGCAGCGTCTGGAACCACAGATGGGTGCCTGCCCTCTGCACGAAAGAGCCACCGCAAGATCGCGGTTCTCTCCTTTTCACCAAGCGGTGACAGTCCCTTCTTCGGCGTCTCTAGTTGACCAAGACGCATTGCGACCGCAACTCCAAGATCACCCTCCAAGAACGGCGACGCGGCCATGGGCATGGGGTCTGACGGCCTACGTACTTCATTCATCGAGGTTAATGCGCTCGACCGACTACTCAAGACGGAAGATTCTATGGTCGGTAAAACACGTTCGCGCTCATGCCAGGGTCGTTCGTGGCTGGACTCGCTCCCGCTCGACATCCTGTACGAGGAGCACTGGTCTACAAGCCAGTCGCGAGTTTCCGAGAGAATCGCATCGTCAACAATCTCTACTCGAAGGTCCCCCGCCAGCCGTGACCGGTCCTCGGCCTCGACGATGCCCTGTTCGTCGAGTATTCGTGCAATTGTCCCTGGCGTCAGGTTGTCGACGTCCCCGACGGTATAACCAGACACCACTACATAGTCAGGGTCGTAAGCAACGAGGGCATCACGAAGTCGCCCGTCAAGCGGGCCGGCGACGGCAGGCACCAGGACGAATCCGGCACCGCCCCACGTGTTATTAGCAGAACGCATCGCCATCCGGGCGAAGTACTCCCAGTCCGACTCACTTCGAAAAATGACGGCCACACGAGGTGCTCTCAATCCCATTGTGACCGTTGCATATTCGATATTTGACGACACGCTCCGCAACCTCCCTCTCAGGCGGCCATCGAGATTCCGCCGACGAACAGTAAAGATACTGGTTGGGGCGGTCCGAACCTAAATCCAAGGGCAACACGTTGTGGCCGCGTCCATTCATGGTCGTCTTTAAATTTCCCATCAGCTCTCCGACGACCACGGGGCCGGCTACCTGGACCTGCGCGGCCGGACTGTGCTAAACACCTCCCACGGCCGTGTACGAAGCCCGGGCCGTCTCCAACGACCCAGCACCCTGACCGGACCCCGATTCGACCATCTCCGGCTGATGGCCATTGGACCCACTGTTCCGAAGTGACGACTTAGCAGTAATGAGCGACCAGGAGAGAAATGACGATCAAGGCCCGTGATCGAAAGTTACTGTGGGGACGCTCGGGCATGTTGTGTGCCTTGTGTAAGAGGCCGTTGAGCCGGCGGTCAGCCTCGAACCGCGACCACGATGTTCTTATCGGCGAAGAAGCCCATATCGTGGGGCAAGGAGCGCGTGGGCCACGAGCGGGGTCAATACGTGAATCCGAGATCGACGGATACGACAACCTGATCCTGCTCTGCGCCAATGACCACACCATGATCGACAAGCACACCGGGTCCTATCCGACCGAACGCCTCTTGCAGATCAAGTCTGCACACGAGACGTGGGTGACTGAACGGCTCGACAGAAGAGAAGGTGCCTCGGCTCGAACGGAACCAATACGGCTCCGAGCGGTCAAACCCGGGCACCCCATTCCCCTGCCGCGCTTGGAGTCCGGCCGAGAAGCTTGGAACGTTGTCGTCGGATCCATGTCCTATCGATTCGAGTCACCTGAAGAGGGACCGGCTTCGGTGTTAGCTTGCGACACAGCAGACGAATTTCTACAAGAAATGAGCGATTGTGGTGAAATAAGCGAACACATCGTCGACGCTGGACGGCGTGCGATTCGCGACGCGGAGAGATCACTCGCATCTAGCCTATCCAGGCTCAAAGAACAGGGACTCTGTGCATTCGGAGCGCAACGTTCGATGCTTCTGTCCGGCGGAGGGGAACTACCGAGTGCATGGCGTGAAGCAATTGTCATTGTGCGTCTCGCATCTGAAGTCGCAGACGTGGACCCACTGATCGCAGTCGTCGCCGACGAAATATTCCGTCCAGTCTAAACCTGCAGTCGCGAGCCGATATCGGAATCATGACACCGGCGGCTGCCCAATTGATCCGACACCTTGAAGTAAGTGCCACGCATCTGATTGATGCTGGACTATCTTCGGCGGCAAGGGTCGAGCTCCCCACGAAGAAAACCGATGCCGACTTCCTACCTCACCGCCACTCTCCGCGACACGGTCGGCGAACCGGAGGAGTTGCTCTACGGTGGCCGCAAGATGCACCGCCACCTGCGCAGGAATGGCCAGCACGCGGCTGCCCGCACATTCGACCGCCTCATGGGCGACGAAGGAAGGTCCAGCGCCGTCCAAGGCAAACGGCACCGCACCACGATCCACGGCGGCAAGAACTAACTCCAAACGAGCCCTGACCTGCGCACTGACCCAGGACGTCGGCGGCTACCGCGCTGCTCAATCTACGACGCCCAGTGCCTGGTGTCGGTTCTCGCGGCAACACCTGTCGACATGTAGCTCGTCGAGCCGTCGTCCGAGCGGTGCAGCCAACGTTTCCACGTGATGACTGCGGACCGGACAAAACCGTCGAACTCGCCACGATCCTCGAACTCCCCGAGGTGGGCACCACCGAGCACCAGGTCCGTCTCGACACCGCAGGAATTGCCTGTTTCTTCTCATGCTCGGCCGTCGTTTGAATGCCGATACTGCTCAAGCAACTGCCGCGGAATGCCCGCGGATACTGGCCGCGTTCGGTTGCAGAAGCTCAAAAAGATGAGTAAGTGATGACTGGAGCATCCACAGACGTCCATCAGCTACCCGGCGGTGCGAATCCGGCACACAACTCGCAGGTCAGCGGCATAGCAGCCGGAACCTGACTCCCAGTATTTGCGATTAAGAGTCAAGTCTCCGAAACGCCCTCCGGCACTTGCGAACCCGCAGGTCACAGAATTGTCCATTCTTGCCAAGCTAGCGGTCGCCTAGTCGTACCTAGACAACGAAAAGTGCCCCTGACCAGCGAATATGCTGCTCAGGGGCACTTCTTGTGCGCCATCAGGGATTCGAACCCCGGACCCGCTGATTAAGAGTCAGCTGCTCTAACCAACTGAGCTAATGGCGCCGATCCGCACCGCGTGTTCTCTGCGGTGCGGGAGAAACATTAACAGCAGATGCCGCCAGATGTGAAATCGGCTGGTCGGAGCACCTGCTGCGTCAGTTGAAGATCCTGCGAACCACGAGAACTGCCACCACTGCGCCCACTCCGAGGAGGGTGAACTTCACTGCCGGCTCGTTGAGCTTGGCCACGACGGACTGCTTGGTGTTGGCGACGATGTTCTTGGGGCTGGCACGGACGCTCAGCTCGTCCAGGGTGCTGGCGAGCTGATTGCGAGCGGCCTCGATCTCGCGCTCGATTCGGTCGGTGTCCTTGGCCACGTGTCCTCCAACTTGTTGCAAATAGTCTCGGTCGCAGTCGAGCCTAGAGCACGACGATATTTCGATAGTCTCGTGCGGTGACCGAATACAGCAAGCTCGAGCCGGGCGACACCGCTCCGGCGTTCACCCTGCCCGATGCCGACGGCAAAGACGTCTCTCTCGCCGACTACGCAGGCAAGAAGGTGATCGTGTACTTCTACCCCGCCGCGAGCACCCCGGGCTGCACCAAGCAGGCCTGCGACTTCCGCGACAGCCTCGCCGAGTTGAACGGCGAAGGCCTCGAGGTCATCGGCATCTCCCCCGACAAGCCCGCCAAGCTCGCGAAGTTCCGCGACAAGGAAGAGCTGACGTTCCCGCTGCTCTCCGACGAGGAGAAGACGACGCTGCAGGCGTGGGGCGCATTCGGGGAGAAGAAGAACTACGGCAAGGTTTACGAGGGCGTCATTCGCTCCACGTTCCTCGTGGACGAGGCCGGCAAGATCGAGGTGGCGCAGTACAACGTTCGCGCCACCGGCCACGTCGCCAAACTCCGCCGCGATCTAGCCGTCTGACCCGGCGAGCCGCTGCAGGAACAACGCTTCGGCGACGGCCATCTTCTCGATCTCCGTCGGGTCCACGCTCTCGTTGGGAGCGTGGATCCGGCACCGAGGTTCCTCGACGCCCATCAGCACGATCTCGGCGTCCGGCAGCACCTGAGCCAACGCGTTGCACAGCGGAATGGACCCGCCCTGCCCGGCGGTCCCCATCGGATGCCCGAATGCCTCTTCCAGCGCCTCGGACAGTGCCGCGTAGCCCGGTCCGTCGGTCCTGGCCCGGAAGGGCGATCCGACAGCCTCACGCTCGACGGTGACGCGCGCATTCCACGGCGTTCGCGCCTGAAGATGAGCCACCAGAGCATCCTGAGCCGTCCGGGGATCCATTCCCGGCGGCACGCGCAGATTGAGCCGCGCGGACGCACGCGGTGAGATCGCCGCCGCAGACCCCACGACGGGCGGGCAGTCGATCCCCAGAATGGTCAGAGCGGGCCGCGCCCACACTGCATCGGCCACAGTGCCCGAGCCAGCCAGCCCGACGCCGTCGAGCACCCCGGCATCGGAGCGGAACTGCTCAGTCTCGTACGCGACTCCGTCCCACGTCTGCACTCCGTCGAGACCGTCGACCACGGTGTCGCCCTGCTCGTTGCGCAGCGTGGAAAGCACCTGCACCAACGCGGCGAGAGCATCGGGAGCTGGACCGCCGTACATGCCGGAATGAACCTCTCCTGCAAGTGTTTCCACGTGTACCACCACGTTGGCTATACCGCGAAGCGTGGTCGTCACCGTCGGCAGGCCCACTCGCGCGTTCCCGGTGTCGCCGATGACGACCACGTCGGCGGCGAACAGTTCCGGTCGCTGCTCCACGAGCGCTTCGAGCCCTCCCGTGCCCGTCTCTTCCGAACCCTCACAGACGATCCGAACGCCGACGCCGATCGACTCCCCCAGCGCCCGCAGCGCCAACAGGTGCATGATCACGTTGCCCTTGCAGTCGGCCGATCCTCGCCCGTACCACCGACCGTCTCGTTCGGTCAGCTCGAAAGGTTCACTGTCCCAGAGATTCTGCTCTCCCGGAGGCTGAACGTCGTAGTGCGAGTAGAGCAGAACGGTCGGCGCTCCCGCGGGTGCCGGACGCGAGCCGACAACGGCCAGTGAGCCGTCGACCGTCTCGATCAGCTGGACGTCCGGAACACCCGCATCCAGGAAAGCCTGTTGCACCCAGTGCGCCGCACCGATGCATTCCTCGACCGGAAACTGCCGGGGATCGTGTACCGACGTGAACCGAACCAGCTCTGCCAACTCCGCTTTCGCTCGGGGCATCGCTGCTTCGATGTGAGATCGAACGTCCACGGGTGGTGCGTCGGCAGGCATGAGTCCTCCAAACGAGAAAATGACAGACGGGCTCTCGCCAGTCTGTCATCACTCGTAACGCGGAGCGCCCGCTGTCAGCCCCCGGCCAACTCCTGGTGAATCCACTCACCGGTTTGCTGCCAGTGTCGATCCCACGCTTCTTGCTCCAGTTGCTCCTGAGACTTTCCCGGCTCCGGCACAACCGACGGAACGGTGAACTGCGGAGGGTCGACCTTCGTCGGAGCGGGAGCCGGCTGCGGAGCGACCACGGCCGGCGGCGCATCCTGCGTGGCCCACGCGCCCGTTGTCGGTGTGGCAACGGTTGCCGAATCCTCGGGCGGAGGAATCGTCTCGGGTGGCGGCGCAATGGCAGGTGCCGGTGCGGCCAGGGCAGCCGGGTCGGTCGTCGTCATCGGGTCCACGTAACGGGTTGCCCCGGCCAGATCGGCACCGGCATCACGCTGGGCGGCGCTCTGCTCCGCGGTCGATTCCGAGTCACCCGGCAACGTCGCAGCAACCGCGACACCTGCCGACAGCACGCCCGCCAGCAGGACGGCCGCGAAAACGAGCTTGCGACCGGATCTCCCGGCCTGTAATGGCTTCGAGTCGGCAACCGTCGGCACTGCGGACGCAGAAACAGCGGTCACGAGTAGTGGCGTCGCGACGGTGTTCTGAGCGTCGGCCTCTTCGGGTTCGGCAGCCTGCTCCGGCTCCGAATCGGCGGACAACGGCTCCACCGGCGCTGCGACTGCCTCTTCCACTGGGGCGGGCCCGTCCGCGAGCGCCAGTAGCGCAGCCCCTCGTGCGGCGATCTGATCGGCGTCTCCCACTCGCACCACGGGAACGCCGAGTCCGAGAGCCAGGATGTCCACGAGGTCGCGATTGCTCGACGAGTCGCCGAACAGGGCCACGAACTCGGGCTTCTTCCCGGAGTGATCCACTACGTCCCACGCCAGCGGAATGGTGCTGCCGATGCGTTCAGGCGACATCGAATCCAGCTCGGCGGTTCTTGTGGGAGTGAACGATGCCTCTGCTGCGTCCGCAAGAGAGATGGAGACGCCTGCCTCACCCATGTAATACAGGAGCACCGTCTTCGCGTCGGCGAGTTCATTCGATTGACCCAGCCAGGTCAGGAACGACTCGGTCGCCGAACACAGCGTCACGGGTTCGTCGCCGAGAGCACCGCTGAATTCAGCGCGTTCCGCCTCGGATCGATAGACCACGCCTATTGCGTCGACGTCGGTATCGAGGGTCGCGGCCTCGGCGCGCATGGTCGCGATCGCTTCGGTCAGTACGGTGGCCGCGTCGGGGTGCAGTGGCGTCGTCCGATCGGCGAGTACCTCGCCTGAGGTCGGCTCGACCAGAATTGTCTGCATCGAGCCAGATTCGATCGCTATACCAATGGTTGCCATTGCAGTCTCCCTGTGCTCAGGGTGGAGGCACCCGACCATGAACGTCATCCAGCGGATCCGAACGACGATCACCCTGCACGGAAATTGATTCTGTTCCCTGAACCATACCTGTTGACGGTTAAATTGGTCCAGATCAGTCTTGGAGTTTGTCACATGAGTAGCAACCGGCCGTTGTCGCCGACCCCAGGTTCGTTCGAGACTCTCGGCCGCCGACCCGCAGGTAACGGACCAGGTGTGGCTACCGGGCACGTCCGCCGGATAGCCTGACCGGGTGGAATCCTCTGCTCGTGCTCAGTCCTCGCGCCGTCTCGACGCCGCGCTCGAGTCGACGGCACAGACGCAGGAACTGATGCCGCGCCGCCGACCCACCCAGGAACGCAGTCAACGCAAATTCGACGCCCTGCTGCAGGCCTCGCGTGAGTTGCTCAGCGACGTGGGGTTCGAGTCGTTCACCTGCGAGGAAGTTGCTTCGCGCGCCGAACTGCCGATCGGCACGCTGTACCAGTTCTTCGCCAACAAGTACGTCATCGTCTGCGAGCTCAATCGCCAGGACCTCGTCGGAGTACAACAGGAGCTCGCCGAATTCGACGGCGAGGTCCCGTCGCTGGACTGGGTGCGGTTCCTCAACAACTTCGTCGACCACATGGCGGGCATGTGGATGACCGACCCATCGCGCCGTGAGGTGTGGCTTGCCATGCAGTCGACGCCGTCGACTCGTGCGACCGGAGTCATCCACGAGCGAGAGTTCGCCGATCAGGTCTCGCGCATGCTCGGGCCGTTGACTCCGCGCACACCGCGTCACCGTCGCAACCTCATGGCTCAGGTGCTGGTGCACATCGTCTACTCGATGCTGAATTTCTCGGTGCAGGACGGCCAGAGCCACGAGGACGCCGTAGCCGAACTCAAGCGAATCATGATGGCGTATCTGCTCGTCGCGGAGAAAGAGAGCAGGCGCTCCGGCGGATCGACCGTCGACAGCGATTCCTGAGTCGGCCGAGACCGCACGAAAGAAGGCCCGCCCGATCTCGTGGATCGGACGGGCCTTACTCGTTTCAGGACGGACTCACTCCTCCAGGATCGCCACTGCGGCAGCGATATCGCCGTCGTGTGTCAGCGACAGGTGAATCTTGACCGTCGGCAGGAACTCCTGCGCGATGCCGTGCAGCTTGATGGACGGACGGCCCCACGCATCGTTGACGACCTCGATCAACGGGTACGGGTTGTCACCGATCTGCGGCGGACGCGCGAATCGTGAAGTCGCCCATGCCTTCAGAACTGCTTCCTTGGCGGCCCACCGAGCTGCGTAATGGCGGGTCGGATCGGAACTCTTCGTCGCTGCATGTCGACGCTCACCCGCGGTGAAGCTGTCGCGAATCATCGTCGTGCCGACCTTTTCCATCTGCTCGGCGAAGTCGGACACCGTCACCAGGTCGAAACCCACTCCCAGAATCGCCATCAGATGGCACCCGGCAGACCGGAAGAGTAGACATCGTCCTCGCCGAGGCGAGCGGACTCGTTGAGCAACACGTTTGCCTCCAGTTCGCGTGACGCCTTGGCCGGCGTCCCGTCATGTCCCAGCCGTCGATCGTCGGGCCGCTCGTACAGGGAGTCGCCTCCCACCATCGCGGAGATAAGCCTGCGCTGTCCGGCGATGCGACGCTCGTTCGCCTTGGCTACGTACTCGGCGCGCCGATCTGCCGGAACGGCCTCGATGAACGCCTGCGGGTGCACCAGCGCGATGAGTCCGGACACGTGCCCGAAGCCGAGCGAGGTGAGCAGACCCGCCTTGAGCGGAACCGAGTCGCCGAAGCGCAGCGGCTCCCGTGCCCACACCAGATGCTCGAATCCGGTCATCTTGTCGTCGACGCAGTCGAGGCTGCGGTTCGGCGGGATGACGCCGTTGGCCAGCACCTGGCACAGGCCGATCAACTGCCAGGCAGCCGCTCCACCCTTCGAGTGTCCGGTGAGGCTCTTCTGCGAGACGACGAACAGCGGAGCGCCGTCCGAGCGGCCGATGGCCTTGGCGAGGCGGGTGTGCAGTTCCGCCTCGTTCGGGTCGTTGGCTGCGGTGGACGTGTCGTGCTTCGAGATCACGGCCACGTCGTCTGCGCTGACGCCGAGTGCGTTGAGCGAGAGCGCAAGTGCCGAATCCTTGCCGCCGCGACCGGCACTGAGTGCGCCGAGTCCCGGAGCCGGGATGGAGGTGTGCACTCCGTCGCCGTACGACTGTGCGTAGGCCACCACTCCGAGAACCGGCAGGCCCATCTCGAGTGCCAGATCGCCGCGGGCGAGCAGAATCGTTCCGCCGCCGTGCGATTCGACGAATCCGCCGCGCCTGCGATCGTTGGCCCGGGAGAAGCGTCGATCGCTGATTCCCTTGGCGGACATCGCCGCCGAGTCCGCGGTGGCCGACATGTCGCCGAAGCCGATGATGCCTTCGGTGCTCAGGTCGTCGAATCCGCCGGCGACCACCAGCTGAGCCTTGCCCAGCTTGATCTTGTCGACGCCTTCCTCGACCGAAACTGCCGCGGTGGCACAGGCGGCAACGGGGTGAACCATCGCGCCGTAGCTACCGATGTACGACTGAACCACGTGCGCGGCAACGACGTTCGGCAGAGCCTCCTGCAGGATGTCGTTCGCACGAGCATCACCGAGCAGGGTGTCGATGTACAGCGAGCGCATGGACTCCATGCCGCCCATGCCGGTGCCCTGCGTGTTGGCGACCAGCGTCGGGTGCACCCAGCGCATCAGTTCCGACGGGTTGAAGCCCGAGGAGATGAACGCGTCGACCGTGGTGACGATGTTCCACAGTGCAACTCGGTCGACCGAGCTGACCATGTCGGGCGAGATGCCCCACTTGGTGGGATCGAATCCGGTCGGAATCTGTCCACCCACGGTGCGGGTGAGCTTCATCTTGCGCGGAACGCGAATCTCGGTGCCCGCCTTGCGGGTGACCTGCCAGTCGCTCGAATCCGGGACCGGCGTGATCAGCGTGTGCTCGGGATCCGCTGCCGCGAACGACCGGGCATCGATCTCGGTTCCGACCACGAACGTGAGGTCGTTGTCGAGGAAGATCGAGGTCATCAGCGGAGCGGTGTTGCCGACCATCGCGCCGTCGTCGCCGTAGGTGCGGATACCGCACTTCTCGACCACGATGTCGTGGTACTTGTCGGCGATATCCTCCTCGGGCACCAGGTCACCGGACTCGATGTCGTACCAACCCGGCTTGGGATCGTTCTCCCAGGCGATCAGGCCGGTGTTCCATGCGAGTTCGAGCACGCCTGCGGCAGAGAGCTGCTCGTCGACCTCCATCTCGAACCGGGTACGCGCCGAACCGTACGGTCCGAGCTCACCTGCACCGACGATGACGATCAGGTCCTTCGGATCGACGTCCAGTGTCGGCCACGCCGGAGCGGTGGTCGACGTCGACAGCCGCGGCGGTGCAGGCAGTGCCGCGATCACCGAGTTGTCCACTGCCTCTTCGGTCTTCTCGGCCGCGGCCGCAGCTGCATCCCGAGCAAGCTCGACGAGGTTGAGCTTGGTGTTGGCCAAGCCGCCCGTGAGATCGGCGACGATCGGCTCCTGCGCAGCCTGACGGCGAGCGGCAGGTGTGCAGAGTTCGAGCAGCTCGGTCGCCATTTCCTCGGTCGACCAGGTGCGCACACCCTCGGCCTCGACGGCCTCGACGATGGGATCGTTGCCACCCATCAGGCCGGTGCCGCGCACCCACCCGATGTGAGCATGGGCGATGGACACCCGCTCGGCCCAGTTCTTCTCCGAGCCCCACTTGGCGACAACCGCATCGAGTGCAGCCTTCGATTCGCCGTAAGCACCGTCGCCACCGAACATTCCGCGGTTCGGCGATCCCGGAAGCACCACGTGCAGGTGGGTGTCGATGTCGGTGTCGTAGCCGACCTTCGCCAGTCCGGTGATCAGACGCTCGACCGACCAGAGCAGCACGCGCATTTCCATCTCGGCGCGAGCACCGGCGTCGGACATCTCGCCCATGACCCGGGGTGCGGCGAACGGGAACAGCATCGTCGGTGTCGTGGCGGCCTTGACCAGAGTCTTTGCGCCACCGGCAGTGTCGATGAAGTCGCTGCCGATCCACTCGATGAGAGCATCGACGTCGGTGTACGACGCGATGTTGGCCGGAACCACCCACAGCGACGCTCCGCTGCGTGCGTTGTCGCGGTAGAGCGAGCGGTAGAAGCCGAGCCGCTCGTCATCGAGCCTGGAAGTGGTGACGAAGACCGTCGCTCCCCCGGCCAGCAGCTTGGCGGTCACCGCTGCTGCGATGGATCCCTTGCTGCCACCGGTGACGACCGCGACCTCGTCGGCCCACTGGCCCTTGTCCTCGGATGCGACCGCGATGTCCGCGATGCGTCCGAAAGTCTCGGCGAGCACGGTCTTGTTCTCGTAGTCGGCCTTGGCCTTCCACCACTGTGCTTGAGCTGCAACGGCATTGCCGGCACCGGCGAAGGACTCGACCGCGACATCGCCTGCGGTACCGAGCCACAACCGGGCCAGATCCTCACGGGCAGTTGCCCACCGGTCGTCGATCAGCACAGCGCGCTTGGCGTCGAACGCGGGAGCGACCAGGCGAGGCCAGTCCGATCCGAGTTCGGCCGAAACAAGCTCGACCAGAGCGGCATCGGGATCCTCGGCCAGCAGTGCATTGGGAGCTTCCGCCAGCCCGAGCTGTTCGAGCACCAGCCGAGCTGCAGAGGCGAGAACGCCGTCGCGACCGGTGATGTGCTCGGTGAACTCACCCAGAGCAGCAGCGTCGACGGTTCCGCCGGCTCCACCTCCTGCTTGCGGCATCGACACTGCGACGCCGCGACGTGCGGCCACTGCTGCTACTGCCGAATCGATGACGTTGTCGACAGCAGTGCCGTCGGCGAGTGCGCCGTCGGCCAGGCCGCCGAGCGCACCGCCGCGGACCGAGGCACCGTCACGGGTACCGAGTGCGACCTCGGCAGTGACGTGATGCGCCCAGCCGTCGCCCAGTTCCCAGGTCTTCTTGACGCGATCGGCGATCGAGGCCGGGCGTCGTCCCGAAGGACCGAAGACCTTGCGAAGGTGATCGTTGATGGAGTCGCTGAGCACCGGCCCGAAGGGCTTGTAAGTGCGGGCCAGCTTGTTCACCGTGCCGGAAAGTGCGCCCATGTCAGCGTCGGCGGCACCGTCGATGGCACCGAGCGAGAGCTCGGAACCGAGGTCGACGAGCAGCTGGTTACGACGCGAGGACACACCGTCGCACAGTGCCTCGATGGTGTCGGCGGGCCCGATCTGATCGAGCTGCAGTTTGGTCCACAGGCCGATCAGGATCTTGGTCGCATCGGCGGCTACGAACGCGATGTCGTCGGGGCGCGGTCCGCCCGACGGTGCAGCGGCCGGAGCGGGTGCTGCAGCCGGAGCAGCCGCAGCTACAGGAGCAGCGGTCTCGGGAGCGGGAGTTGCCTCGTCCTCGTCGGCCGGAGCCGGATCGGTGTCGGTGCCGTAGACGATCGCGGCTTCACGTTCGAGGTTGAGCACCTCGACCGGGTGACCGAAGCGGCCGGGCAGCTTGAGGGTCTGCGAGGCGAGGTTGGCCACGGTCGGCGTTGCACCGAGACCGATCTCGACGAAGCGCTCGACGCCCATGCCACCGTCGGACTCGTCCGCGAACAGCAGGTCCTGCGTCTCGATCCACCGAACCGGGCTGGCGAACTGCCATGCCAGCAGCTCGGTCAGGATCACGCGGCACAGATCACTCGGCCGTGCGGCCCACGAATCGAAGTCCGCGAGAACGGTGTTCAGCGGCTCGGACGGCACCAAATCGGCGATCTCCTGCGCGAATTCGCGCTTCAGCGAGAACGGCTTGGGCACCAGGTTCGGGATGTAGCGCCCCACCAGGATCGCCGGATCCAGCTGCTCGGGCAGCAAGGTCTGCAGGCGGTTGCGGAAGTCGTCGACTCCGCCGCGCAGCACGGTCGAGTGGAACGGCACGTCGATGCCCGGAACCATGATGTAAGCGGCCTTGCCACCGAATTCTGCCCGGCGAACCGCGATCTTCTTCTCGAGCTCGCCGAGGCCGGCGACCGTGCCTGCAATGGCGTACTGCGAACCGCGCAGGTTGAGGTTGACGATCTCGAGGAACTCACCGGACTCTGCTGCGACACCGGCGACGAAGCCCTGCACGTCCTCGTCGGCGAGGCCGATCTGAGACGGACGAATGGCTGCCATGCGGTAGTCGCTTCGGCCGTTCTCGTCACGAGGAACGAGTGCGTGCATGGCCGAGCCACGCTGGAAGACGACCTCGAGGACGGCTTCGAGCGGAAGCACACCGGCGACGGCGGCGAGTGCGTTGTACTCACCCACCGAGTGGCCGGCGAGGATGGAGTTCTCCACGAACGCACCGGATTCACGCAGCTCGGCAACCTGTGCGACACCGAGAACGGCCATCGCAACCTGGGTGAACTGCGTCAGGTGCAGCACACCGTCGGGATGCTTGTGCGTGACGCCGCGCGCCTTGAGAGTTGTCGGGTTGTCGCGCACCACAGCGAGAATCGAGAATCCGAGCGCGCTGCGGGTGTGCTTGTCGGCACGCTCCCACACTTCACGTGCGGCCTTCGACCGAGCCCGTGCGTCCAGTCCCATACCCGGGCGCTGGATGCCCTGGCCGGGGAAGGCGTAGACGGTCTTCGGCGCAGCGGTGCGAGCAGTGGCGACCATGACGAGTTCGCCTGCGACACGGCAGGACACCTCGACGAGCTCTGCACCCTGGTCGAATCCGGTGCGGTCGACGCGAACGTCGATCTCGGCTCCGGGGCGAACCATGCCGAGGAAGCGTGCAGTCCATGCGGTGAGACGACGCGGCGGAGTCTTGGTGTCCGCGTGATCGACTGCGGTGACCGTCTGCTGGGCAGCCGCCGAGAGCCACATGCCGTGCACGATCGGGCTGCCGAGTCCGGCGAGCAATGCTGCGGCGTCCGAGGTGTGAATCGGGTTGTGGTCACCCGAGACCTGAGCGAACGCGGCCATGTTGCGCGGGGCCACGATGGTGGCCAGACGGCGACGACGACGCGGGGTGTCCTTGGCGTCGGCGCTGAGCGATCCGCCGGCGCGAGCCGGATCGGACAGCTCACCCTTGCCGGTGCGTCCACGAATAGCGAAGCGCTCCACAAGGGTTGCGACGGAGGGAGCATCGAGACCCTCGCCGAGCATGGCACCGATCTCGACGGTGACCTCGACGACGCGACCGAGGTCGGTGTCGAGCACCTCTCCTGCCGCAGCCTTGACCACGAGAATCGAAGTGTCGGTGGGCAATTCACCGACCAGGTTGACGCTGTGATCGAGGTGCACCAGGTCGAGCATGCCCTCGATGACGTCGATGCCCTCAGCGTTGCGAGTGGCACCGAGGACGGCGAAGACTGCGGGCCAGCAGGCACCGACCAGAACGTCAGGAACGGCCTTGCCGCTGACGGTCAGTGTATCGGGCAGTCCGGAACCGGTGACGCCGGCGTGGTCGGCGATCAGATCGGGGATCCACGCGATGTTCAGCCGCGCGACGCCGCCCTTGACGGCCGGAAGCTCCTGGCCGGCAGCAACTCCGAGCAGTGCCGACATGGCCTGCTGGGCATCCTGCGCGGTGACGACGGGAGCGCCACCGTCGATCGTGGACGCGGGCACCGTCAGACGGATGCGTACTTCCTTGCCCGGAGCGAGAGGAACCAGCAGCTCCACATGCTCGGCATCGAGCACGGTCAGCGAAGAGCCGGTCTGCGGATGCGAGGCAACAGAATCGGAATCGACGGTCCACTCGGCCGGACCACCCAAGCGTGCAACGGGGTTCTGCGTCATCCGCGAAGCCCAGGTGACGTCGGGAGCTGCCAGCACGATGCCCAGCAGTCCGGGCGCGATCTCGGCGTGGCGACGGCTGGCGATGGCCGCCGGCTCGACACCCTCGGCGAGAAGCTGGTCCGCAGTGGCCTTCTCGAACCGGTTCAGCAGTTCGCCGACCGGCTCGTCCACGCGGGTGATGCCGGCGACGGCAACGGTTCCGGGGATGATGCAGACCTGATCGGCGGAGTAGCGAGGATCGTGTGCCTGCCACAGCGAGTCACTGCGCCACCAGCGGCGCACGTCACCGTCGACGACGGGGACGAAGTTGACCGGCTTGCCGGGCATCCGGCACAGCGAGGTGAAGAAGGTGATGTCGGCCGGGTGCAGCACCACGTCGGCGGCGTCGGGGAACTGTGCGATCAGCGACTTCAGTGCTGCGCGCGGACGTTCGAGAACCTCGGCGTCCGAGAACAGGGTGGGGATGGGTCCGCGATCGACCGGGTGCAGACGTGCCTCGGCGCGCTGCAGCATCTCCAGGAAGCGGGTGCGCCAGGTGATGTCGAGCCATACCGATTCACGTGCCTCGGTCACGGCATCGGTGAACTCACCGCCGCAATCGAAGTCGCTGCGCGAGTCGGTACCGATGGCCAGATCCAGGTAGCGGGCGAGCCACTGCTGGTAGGTCATCTCGGCGACGTCACCGAAGAACGGCTTTGCGGTTCCGTCGAGTGCAGCGATGATCTCGTCGCGGCGCTCGGCCACGGCGTCGGCGTTGCCGGCGACCTCGTCGAGCAGTCGACCGCAACGCGATGCCGCGTTGTCGATTTCGTGAATGTCGGCACCCAGCTGGCTACGGCCCGAAGCCATTCCGCCGTTGGCGGTTCCGGCACCGACCCAGTCAGGGGTTCCCGGTGTATCGACGAGAAGCTGCTTGACCTCGGGTGCCGTGGTGGCTTCGAGGGTGGCCATGGCAGCCGTGCCGACGAGGATTCCGTCGAGCGGCATCTTGGGGTAGCCGTAGACGGCCGACCAGGTGCCGGTGAGGTATTCCGCTGCGCGCTCGGGGGTTCCGATACCGCCGCCGACACAGATGACGAGGTTGGGCCGCGACCGCAGCTCTGCGTAGGTGGTCAACAGCAGGTCGTCGAGGTCCTCCCACGAGTGGTGCCCGCCTGCGCGGCCACCTTCGATGTGGACGTTGACCTGGTAGGACGGCACCTCGTTGGCGATGCGGATGACGGCACGAATCTGCGCGACGGTGCCGGGCTTGAACGAGACGTAGCTGATGCCCGCCTCGGACAGCTCTTCGATGAGAGCGACTGCCTCGTCGAGCTCGGGGATGCCTGCTGTGACGACGACGCCGTCGATGGCGGCACCTGCTGCGCGAGCGCGCTGCACGATGCGGCGACCGCCGAGCTGCAGCTTCCACAGGTAGGGATCGAGGAACAGCGAGTTGAACTGGATGGCCCGGCCGGGCTCGAGCAGCGTGGAGAGCTCCGCGACGCGATCGGTGAAGATGTCCTCGGTGACCTGGCCGCCACCGGCGAGCTCGGCCCAGTGGCCTGCATTGGCAGCTGCGGCAACGATCTTCGCGTCGACCGTCGTCGGCGTCATGCCGGCGAGGAGGATCGGCGAACGTCCGGTCATCTTGGTGAAGGAGGTCTCGACCACGATGCGGCCGTCGGGCAATGTGACCGGCTTGGGCGCAAAGGCAGACCATGCGGGCTGCACCTCGGGTGCAGCTCCCGGAGTGAGCAGATTGCGGTGGCCCCCGCGTGAGGACGCGGCGATGATGCCGACGCCCTGTCCTCGCAGTGCCGGAGTGGTCATGCGGGTGAGCAGGTCGCCCGGACCGAGGTCGAGGATCCAATCGGCACCGGCGTCGACAACGCCGTCGATGGCGTCGACCCAGTCCACGGAGTCGACCAGGATCTTCTGCGCGAGGCCGCGAGCGAGCTCGACGTCGAGTCCACAGCGCTGTGCCCAGGCGCTGACGAGTTCGACAGCGTCCTCGAGAGCGGGGTGATGGAAGCCGATCTCGACCGGAAGCTGCTCGAAGACCGGAGCGAACACGGCACCGCCACGCTTCTTGGCGTCGCGCTCACGGTCTTCCTCGGCAGCGATCTGCTCGCACTTCTCCTGAACGCGAGCCAGCTGGGCCGGCGGTCCCGAGAGTACGACGCGACGGCGACCGTTGCGGATGGCGAGTGCAGCGGAACGCTCCGGCGCTCCGACGATCTCGAGGTCGGCGATGATGGCCTGCAGGCGTTCGGGCTCGACGTTGGCGACCGACACCATCGGCGCACGGTCACCGGCTCCGATGATTCCGCGGCGGCGGCCGACGAGACCCGCTGCGGCACCCACGAGCTGAGCGATCGCGAGGAAGTTCGCATCCTGCGCACCGTCCGCAGCGACGGACTCGGCAGCGATGAGTCCCTGCGAGTGTCCGACCACCTTGACGGGAGGGGTCTGGGAGGGATCGAGTCCCTGCAGCTTCAGCGCACGCAGCGCTGCGACCTGGGTGAGGAACACTCCGGGAAGCGAGACTGCGGCAGAGGTCAGTGCGGCCTCGGACGGTCCGTACGAGCCGACGGTGTCGTCGTCGGCGAGATCCTGCTCGAGCATCCAGCCGATGGGGTCGAACCCCACGGAGCGGACGACCAGTAGCTCGTCGGAGACGGGCGCGAGTACGGCTGCAGCCTCGTTGACGAGATCGGTGAGTTCGGGCTCGAGTGCGGAATCGCGGGCCAGCTCTTCGAGGGAGCTGAGCCACGGTGCACCCTGACCACCGAATGCCAAAGCATAGGGCTCGCCCGCGGCGAAACGATCTGCCAGAGTCCGAGAGCCGCCATTGCTTCTAGGGGATTTGCCTGCGTTGCCCCGCGTGCCGCGTCCGTGTGATGGTGTGCTCTCGTTGATCGTCAAGGCTGAAGATTCCTCTCGTGGGCGCCTCGGGGGTCGGGGCGCTCGCTGTGATGGCTGCCCGAGTGCGTCGTGGGCTTTCGCGGCAGAAGCAGTGAGCCGGTCGTCGTCGACAGGTCTCTCCGCGCTGCTCAAGATTGACACAAAATCATGAGGAAATCCTCAGGTTTGCTCGGACGTCCGAGTGCTACCAGCGAGTACGCCCCTTCGAGCGGCATTACTTTTTGTTTACCCAACTCGTCGGTAACCCACATTCACGCTGGCGAGAGGATCGCCTCGGTGCGCAGAACATGAGGAAACCCTCGTATTTTTCGTTATCTTTTCGTGATGTGATCTCGAGCACGGACAAGCTCTGGCCAGCCCTGTCGGTGGGGTCCTCTAACTTCGACACTCGAACCACTCCTCGCGAGGGTGGTCGACAGAATTCGGGGGGGAATTCATGTATTCATCGGTAACAGACATCTGCACGCCGAACGAACTCGACGCAGTATTGCTGCACATCGAATCGGTTGCGTCACAATCACGTTCGCCGCACTGGACACCCGGATGGCGCGGCGAGAGCGAGGTCGCGTTGCTCGATGCACTTTTCTCCGCCCGAGCCCCGTACGGCGGACCGACCAGCGGGGTCCGCGCAGTGATCGCGCGATGGCGATCGCATCGTGGCGATAACCGACTCGACGACTTGACAACCCTCGCAGAACTGACCTCGGATCCGGATGCGCTCGTCGAGATTCTGTCCAACCGTCAGTTCGTTCCGGGCAACAGTCGAACCAAGGCGGCAGCTGCAGCCGTGGCGGCACAAGCGTTGATCTCGGTGGGGTTGAGCTGCTCGGCCGATTTCGAGCAGCACACGAGAGAACAATTCGATGCGTTCCGCGCGATCCCTGGCCTCGGCGAGACCACCTGGGAGTGCATGCTCATGCATCTCGGGGTGCGCACCGACAAGGCGACCGCACATCGGAACTCGTTCGTCGCCGACGCACTCGAGCCCCTCCACCAGAACCTCGCCGCTGGAATCGCCGAGGACCGCTCCCCCGTGATCCTCATAGCGGCAGCGAACGCACTCGGCACCGACCTCGCCTCGCTCGAGCATGCAGTGTGGCGATACCAGCACAAATCACGCAGGGCGAAACGGCGTCACTCCGAAGCGGAACTGCGGTCGGCAGGCTGACAGCGAGACATCAGCGCCTCCACACCGTCGAGAATGCACTCCAACCCGAACCGGTAGGCGTGCACCGGGTCGCTGGCGGCGTCGTACGACGCCGCCGCGGCCGTTCCGACCCGAGACGACACCGGAAAACGTTCACGGTCCATCACCCGTTCGAGGATCGGAGCAGTAGCCGACCACCACTGGGCGTCGGTCATTCCCGACTGCTCCTTCACCCGCGCGACTCCGGCGAGGGCACGCGCTGTACCGGAGACGTGCGTGAGTACGAGCGTGAGCACGGAGTCGATCTCGATGTCGGTCAACCCGGTCTCTACCAAGGGGCGTAGTTCGGCCTCGTACTTGTGATTGGTGTGCGGACCCAACACCGGCCGCGCCCCCTCTGTCTCCAGTAGCCACGAATGCCGTTGATACAGAGACCAATTGCGCTCGGCGACGAACCGCAGCGCAGGGCGCCACCCACCGGCAACAGAGGACGGCTCGTCGACATGCGAGTAGAGGCCGGCGAGGGATCGGTCGATCATCAGATCCGCCAACTCCTCTCGCCCCGGAACGTGGGTGTAGAGCGACATTGCGCCGACCCCGAGATGCTCGGCCACATTGCGCATCGACACGTACTCGAGGCCGTGCGCGTCCGCCAGCTCGATGGCGGCGTCGACGATCGCGTCCACGCTCAGCCCTGTTCGGCTCGGCTTCGCCCCCACTCGCCACAGCAACTCTAGGATGCGTGCTGGGTCGAACGAGTTCTCCTTCTTCACCACCGGGCGAGCCTAATCGGAGGTCGGCCTGGCTCGAAGAACCGCGTCGCGGGTGCCGGCGGACCGGTAGTAGACTTCACCGGCACGCGCGAGTGGCGGAATTGGCAGACGCGCTGGATTTAGGTTCCAGTGTCTCAGGACGTGGGGGTTCAAGTCCCCCCTCGCGCACAACGGTCGTTCGGCCCGGCTTTCTCGAGACTCCCAGATTTGCAAGATCCGACATGTGAAGAGCACCTCGCGGCAGCGCGGGCGAGTCGACGTCGATCGTAGGAAGACCCAGGCCGATCATGGTGAGAATCACCGCGGGCGCGCACCACGCGACTACCTCCGGTAGTAGCTCCTCCGGTACCGTCGAAGCGTGACCACCTCCCGCCCGAACCGTCGACCTGCGTTGATCGCGCTGGTCGTGGTGGCAGCGGCGGTCTGTCTCGGCCTCGGCTGGTGGCAGTGGGAACGCTTCGAGTCTGTCGGTGGCAACGGCCAGAACCTGGGGTACGCGTTTCAGTGGCCCTTGTTCGCCGCGTTCGTTGTGTACGCCTACCGCAAGTTCGTCCGTCTCGAGGACGAGGATCCGGACGAAGTGGCAGCCGCGCGACCCGACGGTCCCACCGAGGTGCCCCTCGACCTGCTTCCCCAACGTCATGCCCCGGCGGCTGACATGAGCGATCTCGACGATCCCGAGGCCCGGCAACTACTCGAATACAACAGCTACCTCGCGGAGCTGAACGAATCCCGCGGGACCGACAGGAGCACCACGTGAGTTCGGCACCGGAGAAGTCGCAGGCATCTGCGAACAAGACTCAGAAGATCGCATCCGCGTTGCTGCGTTACCGCGTTCTGGCCTACGTGACCGGAGTCTGGCTGTTGGTTCTAGTGGCAGAAATGATCGCCAAGTACATCCTGAAGATCGAGAACCTCCCGACGTGGATCCCTGTCGTGCACGGATGGGTCTACATCGTCTACCTCGTGCTGACAGTCGATCTCGCGATCAAGGTGCGGTGGCCTGCCGCCCGGACCATAGGAACACTGCTCGCAGGAACCGTCCCGTTCCTGTCGTTCTACATCGAGCACAAGCGCACCAAGCAGGTAAAAGCCGACTTCGCCGTCTGACGTCAGCAGCTGATCGGCAGCGCGTTCTCCGGATCCAGTGCGTTCTGCACCAACCGCTGGGCGAGCGGATCGTAGGAGATCCCTGTGTGCTCGACGACGTTGGCCGGGCATACGTCCTGCAACACCACGTTGGTGTTTCCTGCACCGGTCAGTAGCGACGCGGTGTACGGAACGACGATCTGGTCGTAGCGGGTGACGATCGTCGTGTACTTGATCCCCGTAACGGTGTCGCTCCCCTCGTTCAGTCTCTGCAGCACGTCGTCCTGCACGGGCGGGCCCGCAGTCGGATAGTTCGGCGGCGACAACGCGACAATCCGTGCCACCGTGCGATCCCCACCGAGGAAGCGCGTGTAGTAGCGAGGCACCGTGCCCCCCTTCGAGTGGCCAACGATCGACACCTTCTCGGCTCCTGTTGCCGCGAGGACGGAATCGACGAACGTCGACAGTTCCGCAGCGCTCTCGGGGATGGACTCGAGCGCTCCGAGCGCCGGTACAGGCCCGGTGTTGCCGTAGTCGATCGCGAACACGCAGTACCCGGCCTCGGCCAACTTCGGCGACAAGGACGCCCAGTTGTCGTACGAGTTCTCCAGGAAACCGTGCACCAGCACCACCGGTTCCGGGTGCTGCGCACTGGGGACGCACGTGTAATCGTTCGAGCCCGGAGGCGTCACGCCCGGGTGCGCGATCGAATATGCGAAAGCCTCGGCGAACGAGCCTGCCGTAGGTGTGGCCGAGGCCGGGATACCCGTCAGAAACGCCGTGGCGGCGGCGAGCGCAATCGACGTACGCCCCAGCACTGCGCGCGTCCGCACGAGCTACCGCCCCGTCAGTTCTTCGAGCGCGGGAACAAGTTTGCGTAGTGCGCGGCCACGATGGGAGGCCGCGTCCTTCTCGTCCGGGCTCAGCTGCGCTGCACTGCGGCCGTCGCCCTCGGGAACGAAGATCGGGTCATAGCCGAAACCGTTCTCTCCCATGGGCTCTCGCCCCACCACGCCCCGCCATTCCCCGCGGACCACGGTCTCGCTGCCGCCCGGCAGCACCAACGCGCATGCCGACACGAATGCCGCCCCGCGGCGCTCGTCGGGCATGTCCGTCAACTGCGCCAGCACCAGCGCGGTGTTGGCCTCGTCCTGCCCGTGAGTACCCGACCAGCGCGCCGACAGCACCCCGGGCATCGCGTTGAGTGCATCGATCTCGATTCCGGAATCGTCTGCAACACAAGGCAATCCGGTGGCCGCCGCTCCGTCGCGAGCCTTCGCGAGCGCATTCTCCTCGAAGGTCGCTCCGGTCTCGGGTGCCTCGGGAAAGGGAGGCACCTCGTCGAGACCGATCAACTCGATACCGACGAGGCCGGCAGCGTCGAGAACCCGCCGCAGTTCACGCAGCTTCTTCGCGTTGCGACTCGCGACCAGGAGCTTGGTGTCAGGCACCGAATTTCTTCTTCGATCCCGCGGCGGCCGGCTCGGGCAGATCGCCCGGGTACGGCAACGCCAGAGCTTCCTTCTGAACCTCGAACAACTTCTCGATGCCGACGAACGCGGAGTCGAGCAACTTGTCGAGTGTGGTGCGTGGGAAGGTCGCGCCTTCTCCGGTTCCCTGGATCTCCACCAGGGTGCCGGTGTCGGTGGCGACCACGTTCATGTCGACCTCGGCGCGCGAATCCTCTTCGTACGGCAGATCGAGACGCACCCGTCCGTCGACGACGCCGACGCTGACCGCGGCAATCATGCACGAAATCGGCTGCGGATCGGCCAGGCGTCCCGCTGCCCGCAGGTAGGTGACGGCGTCGTTGAGCGCTACGAACGCTCCGGTGACGGCAGCAGTTCGGGTGCCGCCGTCCGCCTGGAGTACATCGCAGTCGAGTGCGATGGTGTTCTCGCCGATGGCGGCCAGATCGATGCAAGCACGCAGCGAACGTCCGACCAAGCGAGAGATTTCCTGGGTGCGCCCGCCGACCTTGCCCTTGACGGACTCGCGGCCGTTGCGGGTATGCGTCGCGGCCGGAAGCATCGCGTATTCGGCGGTGAGCCAACCGAGGCCGGATCCCTTTCGCCAACGCGGCACGCCCTCCTCGACGCTGGCCGTGCACATCACCCTGGTGTTGCCGAACTCGACCAGCACCGACCCTGCCGGATGGCTGGTGAATCCACGGGTGATCTTGATGTTGCGGAGCTCGTCGTCCGCCCTGCCGTCTTCTCGTCTGGACACGACTCGAAGCCTAGCGCGTCCTCAGACGGTGAATACGTCCCCCGGAAGAACGGCATGCACCGGTCCACTGAACTCCGCTTTGGCCTCGGCAATGACGTCCTCGCGAGACGTCCACGGCGGAATGTGGGTGAGCAGCAATTCTCCGACCCCGGCCTCGCGAGCGATTCGGCCGGCCTCGGTTCCGGACAGATGCACGCCCTCGGGTCGCTCGGGACTGTCGGTCCACGATGCCTCGCACAGGAACACATCGGCTCCATGCGCCAGATCCCGCACCGCCTGACACATTCCCGTATCGCCGCTGTATGTGAAGGTGCGGCCCTGCCCGGTGGTGATCCGCATGCCGTACGACTCCGGCGGATGGAACACTTGCCGCGTCAGAATCGACAACTTGCCGAACTCCACGGTGCGGCCGTCCACCCAGCGTCGCAAGTCGATCGTGTCGGACATATCGTCGATCTGCCCACCGCACTCGGCCGAGGCAACACCGAGCCGAAACGCCGTGTCCTTTGGCCCGTACACGATCGCGCGACCCTCCGGCGGGTTCGGATGATAGCGACGCCACACCAGCAGACCTGGAACATCGAGGCAGTGATCGGCGTGCAGATGCGAGAGCAGAACACTCACATCCCCCGGGTCGGCGAAACGCTGCAACGCCCCGAGCACGCCGGGACCGAAGTCGAGAACGACCGGAGCGGTCTCCTCTTCTTCCAGCAAGTAGCCCGACGCGGGTGAATCGGGTCCGGACACGCTGCCCGAACATCCCAGGACGGTAATTCGCATGAAAGCCATGCTGCCACGCCGAGAGCATCACCAGAAACGTTCGGGCAGTATTCACAGCGCGAGTCGGCGAAATTCACCACCGAAGGCTGCTGTGTCCGCAGCTACCTCATGGTCGGAGAGTGGGCCGATCGAGAGCCTTCACGCGAGCGCGATCGGCGCGCGCATCGGCTGACAACAGTCGAGCCGCGATCACTCCGCCCACCGCACCGAACAGATGTCCCTGCCATGAGATGTTCGGATCACTCGGAAGCACGCCCCACAGGGCGCTGCCGTACAGCACGAACACCACCACACCGATCGCGAGTTGCCCCAGCTTGCGCGTGAAGAAGCCGCGCACCAACAGGTATGCGATGAACCCGAAGATCAGAATCGACGCACCGATCGTGTTCGTGTACGAGCCAGCGGTGAGCCAGGTACCGAAGCCGCCGACCACCCAGATGATCCCGGTGGCAGCCAGCCCACGCGCCAGTCCGGAGAGCAACACCAGAAACCCGAGCACGAGGATCGGGACGGTGTTCGCGATCAGATGCTGCCAATCGTCGTGCAGCACGGGTGCGAACAGAATGCCCCACAAACCCTCGACCGAGCGGGCCTGGATCCCGTTGCGTTCGAGCCTCGACCCGCTCGCGACATCGATGATCTCGATGATCCACAGCAGGGCGGTGAATGCTCCGACGAAGACGGCGGCTTGCATCCAGACCGGCCGCTCACGCTCGCCGGGAAGCTTGTCGATATCACTCATGATCGCCTCCAAACTCGGTTCCTCCACGGTACCGCTCGAGGACGGGTCGAGACCTGCCCTCAGGCGCGCGACGCGGCGAACGCCGACGGGAATATCTGACGGTAGGTAGGGATGCCGGCCACCGAGGTGGCGTCGAGCAGAGCACGCACGATGGCCCGCTCGACGACGATCGCCGCGGCTTCGGTGACCGCCGCCAGCACCGGCAGCTCCGCCGAGACCGCGGCCGGGACCGAGGACTCGGTAGTGACGGCTCTGGTGCCCGTGGACACGGCAAAGATCGTGTCGCCGTCGAGGGGCGAGTGCGCAGGCCGGATGGCCCGAGCAAGACCGTCGTGACCCGCGACGGCAATTCTCTTGCACGACGCCGACGACAGTGTCGCGTCGGTGGCAACCACACCGATCGTGGTGTTCAGGGCAGTGCCCTTGGGTTCGAGCGCCAGTGCGGTCCACAACTCGTCGACGTCGGGCTTGCGCATGCCGAACGCTGCGGGCCCGAGTGTGCCGGTGCCCCACAACGATCCGGTGCGGGGGTCGAACACCGCACCCACCGGATTGGCGACCATCAGCGCCGCGACCGTGACCCCGTCGGCCGGACCGCCCTCGATCACCGTGCTCGCGGTGCCCACGCCGCCCTTGAGTACTCCGGCTCGAGCACCGACTCCTGCCCCGACCGATCCCGTCGCGAATTCGGTCGCCGCTGCTGCCGACGCGAGATAGCCGAACTCCGCCGTCGGACGCGCCGTCCAATCACCGACCGGAAGATCGAAGATCACCGCGGCCGGCACGATCGGAACGACGTGATCGGGGCTGCCCATCGGAATGCCCTGACCGTGCTCTTCCAGCCATCGCATGACGCCGTCTGCGGCCGCGAGCCCGTATGCACTGCCCGCGGTCAGCAGGATCGCGTTGACGTGCTGCACGGAATGGCTCGGGTCGAGCAGATCGGTCTCGCGCGTTCCCGGCCCGCCGCCGCGGACGTCGACTGAGGCCGTCGCTCCGCCGAGCGCGCGCACCACGGTGGCACCGGTGGCCGAACCGGATCCCATCGTGGCGTCGTCGTCGAGTTCGTGATGGTGACCGACCAGAAGACCTGCCACGTCGGTCAGGGAGTCCCGTGGTCCGGGCTCGGAGAAGGCTGCGGTCACGCGCGCGTCCTAGGGAATGAGGACCTGTACGAGTGAATCCTGCATCCAGGTCAGCCAGTGGTACACATCGAGATGCGGAGCGCGAGGATCACCCTCGTCGAGGACATCCGGTGTGTCCGCACTGATCCCCAGCGTCGTGCCGAGCGCCAGCCTCACGTCGTTGAGGCCGGTCAACCATGCATCCGCTTGCTCCTGGGTCAGCACGATCTTGCCACCGGACTCGGGAAGCGTGGCCAGGATCATCGATCCGGCCGCCAATTTCTCGTCGATGATCTCGGGCTCGTGGAGGCCACGCAGAGCGCCGTTGAGGTCGGTCGGATCCTCCTCGTCGTGGCTGGGATCGGCGCGGTGGAAGTCCGGAAGCAGCCGTGCCAGCGCGGCATCGTCGGGCGGAGTGTTGTGGCCGGTACGCAGACCGGTCAGCGCGGCGAGCTCGTCGTTGGGTGCGTCGGCGGATCGGTCGCGCAGCAGTCCCAGTACCGAGCCGACGAGAGACCGAAGCACTGCCGCCTCACGCGCGTCGATCTCGGATTTGATCTTGACCCCGGACAGCGAATTCCGTCTCGTCCACGTGCGCACTGTTGCTGATGTCCTTCTCTGACGTAGAGGTGGTGAGCTACTACTTGTCCTGCTGCATCGTGGCCCACAGACCAGCCGCGTGCAGGCGTCGAACATCGTTTTCCATCGCGTCGCGCTCACCGCTCGACACGACGGCTTTGCCCTCGGAGTGCACCTGCATCATCAGCTCGGTGGCCTTGGCCTTGCTGTAACCGAAGAGCTTCTGGAACACGTAGGTCACGTAGTGCATCAGGTTGACCGGGTCGTCCCACACGATCGTCACCCATGGAGTGTCGTGTGACTCGTCGGCCGCAACGGCCTCGGTCTGGGCCGGAACCGCTTGCGGTGACGCGGCGACAACATCACCTGCCGAGACGCCGTCCACGGGCAGAAGCGTTCCATCCACCGTCAACCAAGGCATGTCCACAGGGTACGGCGTGTCGGGCCAGCGTCACACGCTCGCCCCTGCGCTCGTAGTGTAGGCGAGGTGAGCAACGACGCGACCACAGATCACGCGATTTTCACCGACGACGTCAGTACCGCGCTGCTGACCGATCAGTACGAGTACACGATGCTCTCGGCCGCTCTGTCCAGCGGTAACGCAGATCGTGTCTGCAGCTTCGAGGTCTTCGCGCGAAGGCTGCCGGCGGGCCGCCGGTACGGAGTTCTCGCGGGCACCGGCCGCGTGCTCGACGCCATCGCGCGCTTTCGTTTCGGCCCGGACGAGCTACGTATCGTGGCCGAATTTCTCGATGCCGACACCGTCGAATGGCTGCGCAACTACCGGTTCACCGGCGATATCGACGGCTATCGCGAGGGGGAGCTGTACTTTCCCGGTTCCCCTGTGCTGACCGTCCGAGGAACCTTCGCCGAGTGCGTCGTCCTCGAGACCCTGGTGCTGTCCATCCTCAATCACGACAGTGCGATCGCATCGGCGGCAGCACGGATGGTGGCGTCCGCGAAGTCCAGGCCGATCATCGAGATGGGATCGCGTCGCACCCACGAGGAAGCGGCCGTCGCCGCATCGCGGGCGGCGTACCTCGCCGGGTTCACCGCGACGTCCAATCTCGAAGCCGTCCGCCGGCACGGCGTTCCCGGCGCCGGCACGTCGGCTCATGCGTTCACCCTGCTGCACACCACCGTCGACGGCCCGGACGAAAGGTCCGCATTCGCGGCGCAGGTGCGAGCACTCGGCGTGAGCACCACTCTGCTCGTCGACACCTACGACATCACCCAGGGCGTCGCCAACGCCATCGAGGTGGCCGGGCCCGAACTCGGCGGGGTACGCATCGACTCCGGCGACCTCGGAGTACTCGCGCGGCAGGTTCGCGACCAGCTGGACGCTCTGGGTGCGCCGAAGACCAAGATCGTGGTCTCGGGCGACCTCGACGAGTACGCCATCGCCGCGCTGCGGGCCGAACCGGTCGACTCCTACGGCGTCGGCACGTCGCTGGTCACCGGTTCCGGTGCCCCGACGGCGGGCATGGTCTACAAGCTGGTCACGGTCGACGGCATCCCTGTCGCCAAGCGCAGCAGTCACAAGGAATCGCGCGGGGGCACCAAGGCCGCGGTGCGGACGGCACGCAGCACCGGCACCGCCGTCGAGGAGATCGTGCACCCGTTCGACGCTCCTCCGACCGTCGGCGACGATGTGACGGTGGAGACGTTGACCACGCCGTTGGTCCGCGGCGGCGAGCGCGTCACCGGCCTGCCGACGCTGGCCGACGGCCGTGAACTACTGGCTCGACGGTTGGTCAGCCTCCCGTGGGAGGGCCTGAAATTGTCTCAGGGCGAACCGGCGATACCCACCCGCTTCGTCGAAGGCTAGGGGCAGTGTCGATGCCGAACCCGGTGAGCAATCGGCAGTAGTCTTCTTCGGTGCCGCCCCAGACCGAGTTGCCAACCGTTCCCGCTCTACTGCAGGTCGCGGTGCACTCACTGGGCGGCAAGGAACGTAGCAATCAGCTGACGATGGCCTCGGCGGTGGCACACTCGATCGATACCGGTGAGCATCTCGCGGTGCAGGCCGGCACCGGTACCGGAAAGTCCCTCGCCTACCTGGTCCCCAGCATCAGGCACGCGGTCGAATCCGGCAAGACCGTCATCGTTTCCACGGCCACCATCGCGTTGCAGCGGCAGTTGGTCGACCGCGACCTGCCGCGCCTGTCCGACGCGCTGACCGAGGCACTGGGTCGGCGGCCGAAGTTCGCGATCCTCAAGGGCCGCAACAACTACTTGTGCATGAACAAGATCCACACCGGTGCCGCGCAGGAAGCACCCGATGCGGAACTGTTCGACCCGTTCGCGGTCTCGCGTATGGGCCGCGAGGTGGTACGGCTGACCAAGTGGTCGTCCGAGACCGAGACGGGCGACCGCGACGACGTGGTGCCCGGAGTCAGCGATCAGGCCTGGCGTCAGGTCAGCGTCACTGCGCGCGAATGCCTGGGCAAGTCCCGTTGCCCCGTCGGCGAGGACTGCTTCGCCGAGCGCGCCCGCACCGAGGCTGCCCAGGTCGACGTCGTGGTGACCAATCACGCCCTGCTCGCGATCGACGCGATCACCGGCATCCAGATCCTGCCCGAGCACGACGTCGTGGTCGTCGACGAGGCTCACGAACTGGTCGACCGAGTGACGGGCGTTGCAACAGAGGAACTTTCGGCGGCAACCGTCACCGCTGCCGCTCGCCGGAGTGCGAAGTTGATCGAAGAAGAGACGGTGGACCAACTCGAAGGTGCAGCCGAGAACTGGGCCGCGATTCTCGACGAGCTACCCCCGAGTCGCTGGCAATCTCTGCCCGACGGCGTCGGGCCGGCCCTCGCCTCCATTCGCGACGCCGCCTGGGCAGTACGCACCGCGATCGGCCCCAACAAGCAGGGCATGGCGGGCAGCGACCCCGAGGCCGCCGCGGCCCGCAGCGCCGCACTCGTCGCGGTCGACGAGGTGCACGACAGCGCCGTTCGAGTTCTCACGGCCTTCGACGAACCCGATCCGGCCAAACGCAGGGACGTCGTCTGGCACGCCGTCGACGATTTCCGCGGCAACGTCAAACGCACGGTCCGTATCGCCCCGCTCTCGGTCGGCGGTCTGTTGCGAGCGCGACTCTTCGCCGAGTCCACCGTGGTCCTGACGTCGGCAACCTTGACCGTCGGCGGGTCGTTCGACGGGTTGGCCGTCAACTGGGGTCTGCCTGCGGAGACGCCGTCTCGCAGCGACACCGCCATGGCCTCGGGAGTGGAACCGCCGTCCTATACCGGGTCGATCCGCTGGAACTCGCTCGACGTCGGGTCGCCGTTCGATCATGCCCGCGCCGGCATCATGTACATCGCCAAGCATCTTTCACCACCCGGACGCGACGGGCTCTCCAAGTCCTATCTCGACGAAATCGAGTCTCTGGTCAGCGCAGCCGGAGGACGGACACTCGGACTCTTCTCGTCGATGCGTGCAGCCAAGGCGGCCGCTGAGGAGATGCGCGAACGTCTCGACACGCCGATCCTGTGCCAGGGCGACGACTCCACCGGTGCACTGGTGCAGAAGTTCGCCGACGACGAGGCCACCTCGTTGTTCGGGACACTGTCGCTGTGGCAGGGAGTCGACGTGCCGGGCCCGTCGCTCAGTCTGGTGATTCTGGACCGTATTCCGTTCCCCCGGCCCGACGATCCACTACTCGTAGCCCGCCAACAGGCCGTCGAATCCCGGGGCGGCAACGGGTTTCTCGCCGTCGCCGCCAACCATGCCGCCCTGCTGCTCGCGCAGGGCGTAGGTCGACTGCTCCGCAGCGTGGACGACAAAGGTGTTGTCGCCGTTCTCGATTCACGTCTGGCCACTGCCCGCTACGGCGGTTACCTCCGAGCCTCGTTGCCTCCGTTCTGGGAGACCTCGGACCCGGAGGTGGTGCGCAAGGCGCTCACCCGTCTGGCAGGAAAATAGTTCTACTACCGCTACGGAGTCGATACCAAACCGAGCTCGGCATCCGAGGCCAGGCCGTCGTGATGCGGCAGCACCCGCACTGTGTATCCCACTGCGCCGCTGTGCGGCAGCGTGCTCTCGCCGGCATAGACGTGCTCGCCGCCCTCCGTACCCACATGGGTCATGGGCGTCGCCGCGATGTCGGTGAGGTTCTCCTCGTCATCGGCGCGACCGACCACCGCCTGCACCACGACGTCCGCCGCGTCCAAGCCGCCGAGGTCGACGTTCGCGCGCAGCGACAGTTCCGCACCGATCACCGGCGTGTCCGGTAACCCTTCGCTGTCGACGCGGGTGACTTTGACTGCACTCCAAGCCTGTTCGACGCGGCGACGGTACGACGCCACGTCCGTGGCACCGCGGTGACCGTCCGCCGACGCCGCGCGAGCGGACTCGGCAGCCGGCGCGTAGTAGCCGAGCGTGTAGTCCTGAACCATTCTCGACGCCAACACCTTCGGGCCCAGCTGCTCGAGGGTGTGCCGCACCATTTCGATCCATCGACTGGGCACGCCGTCCTCGCCGCGGTCGTAGAACTTGGGCAAAACAGCCTGTTCGAGCAGCTCGTACAGAGCAGCTGCTTCGAGATCGTCCCGTCGATTGTCGTCGGTGACACCATCGGCCGTCGGGATGGCCCAGCCGTTCTCGCCGTCGTACATCTCGTCCCACCAGCCGTCGCGGATCGAGAGGTTGAGGCCGCCGTTGAGTGCCGATTTCATGCCCGAGGTGCCGCACGCTTCGAGCGGTCGCAGCGGATTGTTCAGCCATACATCGCATCCCCAGTACAGGAAGCGCGCCATGGACATGTCGTAGTCGGGCAGGAACACGATGCGATGCCGCACGTCGGCTTGATCAGCGAACTTGACGATCTGCTGAATGAGCGCCTTTCCGCCGTCGTCGGCGGGATGCGATTTGCCTGCGACCACGAGTTGGACAGGTCGTTCCGGGTCCAGCAACATCGCCCGCAGTCGCTCGGGTTCGCGCAGCATCAGAGTCAGTCGCTTGTACGTCGGGACGCGACGAGCGAACCCGACGGTCAGCACGTTTGGGTCGAAAACATTTGCAGTCCAACTGATCTCGGCTTGCGTGGAACCGCGTTCGAGTGCCGATCGCCGCACTCGGCGGCGTACCTCGTCCACCAACTGCGCACGCAGGGAGTTACGTGTGGACCACACGCGCTCCGAGGACATCTCCCCCTCCTGTGCCCATTCCCGAGCAGACCACGTCGGGGCATGGACGCCGTTGGTGACCGATCCGATCGGCACCTCGGACGCATCGAATCCCGGCCACAGACCGTTGAACATCTCGCGGCTGACGATGCCGTGGAGTTTCGATACACCGTTGGCTCGTTGACCGAGTCGCAATCCCATGTGCGCCATGTTGAACACGGAGGCATCGCTCTCGCCGCCGAGGTCGAGAATTCGGTCCATCGGCAGCCCCGGCAGCAACGCGGAATCCGGGCCGCCATCCTCGCTGCCGAAATAGTGCCGAACGAGATCGGCAGGGAATCGGTCGATTCCTGCCGGGACCGGGGTGTGAGTGGTGAAGACGGTGCCTGCCCGCACGGCAGCCAGAGCCGAGTCGAAGTCGAGTGCGCCCGTGGTGACCAGCTCCCGGATGCGTTCGACACCGAGGAAGCCTGCATGGCCCTCGTTCATGTGGAACACCTCGGGGTCGGGCAGTCCGTGTGCGCGGGTGTAGGCCCGGATCGCTCGTACTCCGCCGATACCCGCAAGGATCTCCTGCTTGATGCGGTGATCCTGGTCGCCGCCGTACAACCGGTCGGTCACCCCGCGCAGCTCGGGGTCGTTGTCGGCAATGTCGGAGTCGAGCAACAACAGTGGGACGCGTCCCACCTGGGCGACCCACACACGCGCCCGCAGAACGCGAGATCCCGGCATCGACACGTGGATCAGCACCGGAGAATCGCCGTCGTCGGTGAGCAACCGCAGCGGCAGACCGTGCGGGTCGAGGGACGGATAGCGCTCGGCCTGCCACCCGTCGGCGGTCAGCGACTGCCGGAAGTACCCCGAGCGGTAGAGCAACCCGACGCCTATCAACGGCAGGCCCAGGTCCGAGGCTTCCTTGAGGTGGTCACCGGCCAAGATGCCGAGCCCGCCGGAATAGTTCGGCAGCACTTCGGTGACGCCGAACTCCATGGAGAAATACCCGATGCCCGACGGCAGAGCCCGCCCCTTCGACACCTCGTTCTGGTACCAGAGCGGGCGGGCGAGGTAGTCGTGCAGATCCGCCTCGACCGCGTCCAACTCGGCCAGAAATCTCTCGTCGGCCGCGAGTTCCTCCAGCCGCGCGGGTGCGACGGCTCCCAGTACGGCCACCGGATCGCGCTCGAGTTCGGTCCACAGCAGTGGATCGACGTGCTCGAACAGATCCTGGGTCGCCGAGTGCCACGACCACCTGAGGTTTGTCGAGAGCTCGGCGAGGGCATTCAAGCGGGCGGGTAGGTGGGCTCGGACGGTGAATCGGCGCAAAGCTTTCACAGAATCGAACCCTACCTACGGACACCTGTGTCGATGGGCGGCTCGGCGAAATTCGAGCTGCCGCGCTCTCCGCGGGCAGTATGCGTCGGCGCACGCGCCATCTGCGCTGCTGCATTACGGTTGACGAGTAGAAGCACACCAGTATCGGTTCGATCAGAGGTTGCGCCCGCGCAGCCATACCTCTAGCGAAGAATGGAGTGTGAAGTGACAGGTCGACTTGGTATCGACAATGTCCTTCCAGATACGACGACCGGAAAGTACCCCGCGAAAGCCGTGGTGGGCGAGACCTTTCCAGTCTCCGCCGACGTGTGGCGCGAGGGTCACGACGCGGTTGCCGCGACGCTGTCGGTGCGCGGACCAGGAGGCAAACTCGAACGCATCCCGATGACGCCGGGCCGCGAACCCGACACGTTCGACGCGGTCTTCGTCCCCTCTCGGCCGGGTTACTGGATCTGCCGCATCGAAGCGTGGAGTGATCCGATCGCCACTTGGCGGCACGCCGTGGAAGCCAAGCTCGGAGTGGGCCAGAGCGCGCACGAACTTGCGAACGATCTGGAGATCGGGGCGCGGCTGTTCCTGCGCGCCGCCACCGGTGTTCCTGCCGAGAGCAGGCAACTGCTGGCCGACGTCGCCGCCGCGCTGCGCGACACCGACCGCCCACTGCCTGCCCGAGTGTCCTCTGCGTTCGCGTCGTCGGTCGCCGAACTGCTGTTCGCGCACCCGCTGCGCGAGCTGGTGACCCGCTCGCGCGCGGTCAACATCTGGGTCGATCGCAATCTCGCTCTCAACGGTGCCTGGTACGAGTTCTTCCCTCGATCGACCGGCGGATGGAACGAGGATGGATCGCCGAGGCACGGCACATTCGCCACGTCGATCGAGCAGCTCCCCCGCGTCGCGCGGATGGGATTCGACATCGTCTATCTGCCGCCGATCCACCCGATCGGCACCATCAACCGCAAGGGTCCGAACAACTCGTTGACTCCGGGCCCCGAAGACGTCGGGTCGCCGTGGGCGATCGGATCCAAGGACGGCGGGCACGACGCCATCCATCCCGAATTGGGAACCGAGGACGACTTCCGTGCCTTCGTCGCTGCCTCGCAGGAGCACGGCCTCGAAGTGGCGCTCGATCTCGCCCTCCAGGCTGCTCCCGATCACCCTTGGGCAGCAACGCATTCCGAGTGGTTCACCGTGTTGCCGGACGGCACGATCGCGTACGCCGAGAACCCTCCGAAGAAGTATCAGGACATCTACCCCGTCAACTTCGACAACGACCGGCGCGGGATCTACGAAGAGGTACTACGCGTGGTCCGGTATTGGATCTCGCTGGGGGTCAAGGTCTTCCGAGTCGACAACCCGCACACCAAGCCACCGGACTTCTGGGAATGGCTCATCGCCGAGGTCAAGAAGACCGACCCGGACGTACTGTTCCTCGCCGAGGCCTTCACCCGTCCGGTTCGCATGTACGGGCTGGCGCAGCGCGGTTTCACTCAGTCGTACACCTACTTCACCTGGCGTACCGCCAAGTGGGAACTGACCGAGTTCGCCGAGGAACATGCCCGACGCGCCGACGATGCGCGGCCCAACCTGTTCGTCAACACCCCGGACATCCTGCACGAGAGCCTGCAGCACGGTGGGCCCGGAATGTTCGCTCTCCGGGCAGCTCTCGCGGCGACGATGGCCCCCACCTGGGGTGTCTACTCCGGTTACGAGCTGTTCGAGCATCAGGCCGTGCGTGAGGGCAGCGAGGAGTACCTGGACTCGGAGAAGTACCAGTTGCGGCCGCGTGATTTCGAGGGTGCGCTCGCCCGAGGCGAGTCGCTCGAGCCCTGGATCACCACGCTGAACGCGATTCGGCGTGCGCATCCGGCGCTGCAGCAGCTTCGCAACATCCACTTCCACACCATCGACAACGAAGCGCTGATCGGGTACTCGAAGTTCGACCCGCAGACCGGCGACTCCATTCTTGTGGTGATCAACCTCAACCCGTTCGGAGCCGAGGAAGGCACAATCCACCTGGATATGCCTGCCCTTGGCCACGACTGGCAGGACACCCTCACGATCAAGGACGAGGTGAGCGGCGTTCACTACGACTGGGGCCACACCAATTTCGTCCGACTCGAGCCCTGGACGTCGGTGGCGCACATCTTCACGCTCCCCCACATTCCCTACCCGGCACGAATCGAACTGGCCTACCGCGGCAACCGAAAGTGAGTGGATTCAACGTGACCAAGAATCCGACGACGCCCGAAGACACCGTCGCAGCCCCGTCCGACAACGATCTCGAGCTCATCGCTGCGGGTCGGCACTACAACCCGCATTCCGTTCTCGGTGCCCATCCGGTACCCGGCGGCACGGCCATCCGAGCACTCAAGCCCGACGCCGAGAAGGTCGTCGCCCGAGTCGGCGGTGTCGACCACGAGCTGACTCACGTCGCGCACGGACTCTTCTCGGCGCTGCTTCCGTTCGAGGACCTGATCGACTATCGGCTCGTCGTGACGTGGCCCGGCGGGCACGTCTCGGAATCCGCTGACGGATACCGGTTCCTACCCACTCTCGGTGAGCTCGATCTACACCTGTTCGGTGAGGGTCGGCACGAGCGGCTGTGGGACATCCTCGGCGCGCATCAGCAGTCGTATGCAACGCCGGACGGTCCAGTGGTCGGCACTTCGTTCGCAGTGTGGGCCCCCGCAGCGCAGGGCGTCACACTCGTAGGTGACTTCGACGGCTGGACCGGCCGCAGCTGGCCCATGCGGGTACTGGGCTCGACCGGTGTGTGGGAGCTGTTCGTGCCAGACATCGCACCGGGTGCGCTGTACAAGTTCCGCGTGAACGGTGCCGACGGTTCGGTCAAGGACAAGGCAGACCCGATGGCCTTCGCCACCGAGATTCCGCCGTCGACCGCATCGGTCGTCACCACGTCGTCGTACACATGGAACGACGAGTCCTGGCTCGACACCAGGGCCGAAATCGAGCCCACGCAGGCACCGATGAGTGTCTACGAGATCCACCTGGCGTCCTGGCGACCGGGCCTGGGTTACCGCGAACTAGCCGAGCAATTGGCCGAGTACATCACCGAAACCGGCTTCACCCACGTCGAGCTTCTCCCGGTCGCCGAGCACCCCTTCGGCGGGTCGTGGGGCTACCAGGTGACGTCCTACTACGCACCCACATCACGGTTCGGCAGCCCCGACGATTTCCGCTACTTCGTCGACCACCTGCACAGCGCCGGAATCGGCGTCATCGTCGACTGGGTTCCCGCCCACTTCCCGAAGGACGAATGGGCCCTGGCCCAGTTCGACGGCGGCCCGCTCTACGAACACGGTGACCCGCAGCGAGGTGAACAACTCGACTGGGGCACATTGGTTTTCGACTTCGGCCGCCGAGAGGTGCGCAACTTCCTCGTAGCGAACGCCCTGTACTGGATCGACGAGTTCCACATCGACGGCCTCCGTGTCGACGCCGTGGCATCGATGCTGTACCTGGACTACTCCCGCCCCGAGGGCGGTTGGTCTCCGAACATCTACGGCGGCCGGGAGAATCTCGAGGCCGTCACCTTCCTGCAAGAGATGAACGCGACGGTGCACAAGAAGCACCGCGGCGTCGTCACCGTGGCCGAGGAGTCGACGGCGTGGCCCGGTGTCACCCGCCCGACGAACGTCGGCGGACTCGGCTTCAACATGAAGTGGAACATGGGCTGGATGCACGACACCCTGGGCTTCCTCGGGCGTGATCCGATCCATCGCAGCTACCACCACCACGAGATCACCTTCTCCCTCGTCTATGCGTGGAGCGAGAACTACCTGCTCCCGATCAGCCACGACGAGGTGGTGCACGGCAAGGGGACGCTGTGGACTCGGATGCCCGGTGACGACTACACCAAGGCAGCAGGGCTGCGCGGAATGCTCGCCTATATGTGGGCGCACCCGGGCAAGCAACTGCTGTTCATGGGCCAGGAGTTCGGCCAGACCCGTGAGTGGTCCGAGGAACGCGGCCTCGACTGGTACCAGATCGACGAGGAGCCCCTACACAACGGCGTCAAATCCCTTGTCTCCGATCTGAACTCGACGTACAAGTCGCATCCGGCTCTGTGGACACTCGACACCTCGCCGAGCGGGTATTCGTGGATCGACGCCAACGACACCGAGAACAACGTGCTGAGCTTTCTGCGGTACGGGTCCGATGGTTCGGTCATCGCGTGTATTTTCAACTTCTCCGGTTCCGAGCACGGCAGCTATCGTGTGGGACTACCGGAACCCGGCCGTTGGATCGAGATCCTGAACACCGATGCAACGCAATACGGCGGCTCCGGAATGGGCAACCTGGGTGAAGTGACGGCAACATCGCACTCGTGGCACGGTCGACCGGCGTCAGGCCAGGTTGCACTTCCCGCCAACGGGGCGATCTGGATAAAACTGGAGCGATAGATGAGTGGCGGCCGCACACCCCGACTACTGGCCGCGGCCGCCACTGCAGGACTCCTCCTCCTCGCCTCGTGCGCGCAGACCGTCGGCGGCAACGCCGTGTCCATCTACGAGAACCCGTTCACCGTCGCCGGACTGCCGGTCACGAGCGGACCGAGCGGGCCGCGCCCGGGTGTCCCCGATTCGACGATCGAGGTCGAGAACGCCGAGGGCACCGACTCCGACATCCTCGCCACCAACGCGATCGACGACATTCAACAGTTCTGGTCCCAGCAGTACCCGGCCCTCTTCAAGGGCTCGTTCACGCCGATCTCGAACGTGGTCTCGTGGGACGCGTCCGAGGACGAGGGATCCGGCGTCAGGTTCTGCGGTGACCGAACCGGTGGTATCCCCAATGCCGCGTATTGCACGCGCGACGACTCGATCGGGTGGGATCGCACGATTCTGCTTCCTGCTCTGGTCGACGCATTCGGACCGATGTCGGTGGTGATGGTTATCGCCCACGAATACGGTCACGCCATCCAGCATCAATCGGGACTCGTCGGTGACGACACTCCGACGATTGTCGCCGAGCAACAGGCAGACTGTTTTGCCGGCGCGTTCATTCGCCATGTCGCAGAGGGCGATTCGCCGCACTTCACCATCAATACCTCCGACGGACTCAACGGCGTTCTCGCCGCGACCGTCGCCGTGCGCGATGTCGATCCCAACGATCCGGAATCGGTGCACGGCTCTGCCTTCGAGCGCGTCACGGCTGTGCAGATCGGCTTCACCGACGGTGCCGGGGCCTGCACGAGCATCGACGAGGCCGAAATCGACTCGCGTCGAGCATCGTTGCCGCAGACTTTCGATGACCCCGACGACTCGGGTGAACTACCGGTTACCGAGGACTCCCTCGGCGCGTTCACTCGATCCTTCGAGCAGGTACTGCCCGTCACAGATCCCCCGGCCGTCGACTACACCGGATCGGACGTCGGATGCTCCGACGCCGAAGCCACTGCGCCGGTGTCGTACTGCCCCTCGACCAATACCATCGGCGTCGACGTCGAGGACCTGGCCGAGCGGGGACAGCCCGAGACCCCGCAGCGTGGAGACATCTTGCCGCTCAACGTGTCCGGTGATTACGGCGCCTACGTGCTGTTCGCCTCTCGCTACACGCTCGCGGTGCAGAAGGAAGCGGGCCAGACCCTCGACGACCCGCAGACCGCTCTGCGTTCGGCGTGCCTGTCCGGGGTCATCACCTCGGCGATGAGCGCCGAGAACGGTTCGACGGGCCTCGAAGTCATTCTTTCCCCCGGCGATCTCGACGAGGCGGTGTCGGGCCTACTCAGCGACGGACTCGCAGCCAGCGACGTCAACGGAACGACGCTGCCATCCGGATTTTCCCGAGTCGACGCCTTCCGCTCGGGAGTTCTCGGCGGCAAGGAGCTGTGCGATTCGCGCTACAGCTGAGCGTCGTCTAATACAGAGCGGAAGCCAGCTTGCGCCGTGCAGAGACCACCAATGGATCGGCTGGGTCGAACAACTCGAACAATTCGAGCAACCGGGTGCGCAGTGCGGTCCGGTCGTCGCCCGCGCTGATCTTGATGCCGTCGATCAACCGGGCGAACGCCTGTTCCGGTTCCTGACCGGCCATCTCGGCGTCCGCAGCCTCGATCCGGGCCTGGATGTTGGTGGGATCCGCGTCGGCGGTCTCGATGGCGTCCGGTGCCACGTTCTGCACCCGAGCCAAGAACTTGACTTGACGCAGCGCCGCGACGGCGTCGGTGTTCTTCGGTTCGGCGTCGATGATCGCCTCATACGCAGCCGCGGCCTTGTCGAAGTCGCCCTCGTCGATGGCTTCCTCGGCAGCGACGATTCTGGGGTCCTCGATCTCGGGTTCCGGTTCTGCAGCAGTCGCCCCGGGAGGCCCGGTGAGCTTTCCCGCAGTCGCCTGCTCGACGGCCTGTAGCCACTGACGAAGTTGCTCGTCCGACTGCGTTCCTTGGAAGTCGGCCAGCGGCTGACCGGCTGCAACGGCAACCACCGTCGGAATCGCTTGCACACCGAACGCCTGCGCGATCTGAGGATTGGAATCGACGTCGACGCGGGCCAGCACCCACGCGCCGCCTGCCTCGACGGCCATTTGACCGAGCTGTCGCGTCAACGACTGCGATTGCGGGGAGCGGGCCGAACCGAGATCGACGATCACCGGGACCTGAGTGGATCGCTGCAGAACCTCGGCCTCGAACGTCGCCGCGGTCACGTCCACGATCGGTGCCAGTCCCCCGGCTTCACCGGCGGGCTCGGCCGCGGGAGCAGGTGCCGGACGGTCCTTGAGAACGGATAGGTCTACAGCACCGGCAATCGAGGCGGGAACGACAGCTGACGGGCGGACGGGAGGACGGGAACCGGGTCGAGTCACGTCCTACAGTTTGTCACTAACGCGATGCGTCATCCACTGGCGGGCAGTCAGGACAGAACCTTCGCGTCGGCTACGGGCCTGCCCGTGCTCAGCTCGGCGAGGCGTCCGGTGCGCGCGGCCCAGATCTCGAAGATCACCGTGCCGAACGGCGGGAACGCTGCGACGAGCGCCAGCAGTGTTGCCTTGATGTCCCACTTCAACTTCACTGCCGTCAACACCGCGATGCCCAGGTACACCACGAACACGCCGCCATGGATCGGCCCGAAGATCTTCACGCCGATCTCGTTGCCATCGGCGGGGATGTACTTGAAGGCCATTCCGATCAGCAGTCCCAGCCAGGTGAACGCTTCGAGCACAGCGATGAAGCGGAAACGTGTGGCCGTGCTGCTCAGGTTGAAGAAGTTGGTCATGCCAGCCATTGTGCCCGGTTTGCTACGACAGAACGTAGTGGCTCTGGTCTCACTCCCGACCAGAGCCACCGCGGTCTTACTTCTTCGGTACTCGAACGATGAGGGCGTCGCCCTGTCCACCGCCGCCGCACAATGCGGCTGCGCCGACTCCACCGCCGCGTCGCTGCAGCTCGAGGGCCAAGTGCAATGCGATGCGGGCACCGGACATGCCGAGGGGATGTCCGATGGAGATCGCGCCACCGTTGACGTTCACGATCTCCGGATCGATGCCGAGCTCGCGTGTCGAGGCGATTCCGACCGCTGCGAACGCCTCGTTGATCTCGACGACATCGAGATCCTTCGGGTCGATGCCTTCCTTCTCGCAGGCCTTGGAGATGGCGCGGGCCGGCTGCGACTGCAGGGTGGAATCGGGACCGGCCACCACTCCGTGAGCGCCGATCTCGGCGAGCCAGGTCAAACCGAGCGACTCGGCCTTCTCCTTGGTCATCACGACGACGGCGGCAGCACCGTCGGAAATCTGCGACGCCGATCCCGCGGTGACGGTTCCGGCCCTGTCGAAGGCGGGTCGAAGCTTGCCGAGGGAATCGACAGTGGTGTCGGCTCGGATACCTTCGTCGGCCGTGAACTGGATCGGATCGCCCTTGCGCTGCGGGATCGACACGGCGACAACCTCGTTGTCGAAAACGCCGTTCTTCCAGGCGGCAGCGGCTTTCTGATGCGACGCGGCAGCGAACGTGTCCTGCTCTTCGCGGCTGATGGCCTCGGCACTCTGGTTGCGCTGCTCGGTGAGCGCGCCCATGGCCTGGTCGGTGAAGATATCGTACAAACCGTCGTACGCCAGGTGATCGCGCATCGTGACATCGCCGTACTTGAACCCGGCGCGCGACTTCTCCAGCATGTGTGGAGCCTGCGTCATCGATTCCTGACCACCGGCGACGACGATCTCGAACTCACCGGCGCGAATGAGCTGATCGGCCAGCGCGATGGCGTCGACGCCGGAAAGACACACCTTGTTGATCGTCAGTGCAGGCACGGTCATCGGAATACCGGCAGCAACGGCGGCCTGGCGGGCCGGGATCTGGCCGGCTCCAGCGGTGAGAACCTGGCCCATGATGACGTAGTCGACCTGATCCGGAGCAACACCGGCCTTCTCGAGTGCACCCTTGATGGCGATCCCGCCGAGGTCCGATCCCGAGAAGTCCTTGAGTGCACCCGAGAAGCGCCCGACGGGCGTACGAGCACCGGCAACGATGACTGTTGTGGTCACGATTTCCTCCGAAAGTATGAAGACGGCCTTGTCGAGATCAACGCTCCGACGCCCCCTTCCGAGACCGGCGGGCGGAGCACCGAAACGCAGCTGGCGCTAACGTCATGGCCATGACCTCCAGCACGCAGTCTTTCACGGGAGCTCCACTGCGCTCCGACCTGGTGACGGCTATCGACCATGTCGGTATTGCAGTGCCTGATCTCGACGCTGCCATCACCTGGTACACCGACCACCTCGGCATGATTGCCGTGCACGAGGAGATCAACGAGGAGCAGGGCGTCCGCGAGGCGATGCTCTCCTTCCCCGGTGCCGGAGAGAAGTCCGCAGCACTGCAGTTGCTCGCACCGATCGACGAGTCGTCCACCATCGCCAAGTTCATCGGCCGCAACGGCCCGGGACTGCAGCAGTTGGCGTACCGCGTCACCGACATCGAAGAGATCTCGACCGAGCTTCGCGCCCGCGGCGTTCGGTTGCTGTACGACGCCCCGCGCCGGGGCACCGCCGATTCTCGGATCAACTTCGTCCATCCCAAGGACGCCGGTGGCGTGCTCATCGAACTGGTCGAACCGAACCCCGACGCGCACTGATCGAACTCTGTGAATCAGCCGTATGGCTCTCTACTTGACTCACCGGTAAATTGACGGCCATGGCCATCGATCATGAGCGCACTTCTACGGTGCAACTTCCCTTTTCCATCGTCCGGAAGGGGTTCGATCGCGACGAAGTCACCAACTACTTCGAGCGGTTCGACGCCGAGCTCCGGCTGACGACCGCCGACCGTGATGCGGCCGCAGCCCAGGCTCGTGATCTGGCCAAGCAACTCGACGACGCTCGCGACGAGATCGACGAACTGCGCAAGGACATCGATCGCCTGTCGGTTCCGCCCACCACAGCGGAGGGTATGAGTGATCGCATCTCACGCATGCTGCGGCTCGCCTCGGACGAGGCATCGGAAGTACGCGCCAAGGCGCACTCGGAGTCCGAGGAAATGATTTCCGTTGCGCAGCAAGAGAGTGCCCGACTGCGCGGACGGCACGAGTCACTGGTGGCCGAACTCGAAGAGCGCCGAACGGCACTCGAAGCCGAACACCAGCAGACCATGGCTCAGGCGCGCACCGAGGCAGCTCGAGTGGTCGAGGCCGCGCAGGCCGAGCGCGACAAGTTGGCTGCCGAATCCGAGGCCAAGCGCGCCGAGGTTCAGGAAGACTTCGAGATCACGATGGCCGAGCGCCGCACCAAGGTGCTCACCGCTCTCGAGGAACTCGAAGCGTCCAGCAAGGCCGATGCTGCCCGCCGCATCGAGGAGGCGACCACCGAGTCTGCTCGACGGCTCCAGTCCGCGAGTGAACAGGCCGAGCGACGCATCGCGCACTCGAAGGAACTGGCCGAGGAGCTGCGCGTGCTCCGTAGTCGTGTTCTGGCACAGCTGCTCGGAATACGAGGCCAGCTCGATTCGGTTCCGGCCATGCTCGCCTCGGTCAACCGTGAGAGCGAACTGCTCGACAATCCCGACCCGACGGCAATCCTCAAGAAGGAAGAAGAGAAGGCAGCCGCGAAGGCCGAGGACAAGAAGGAATCGGCCGAATCGGCATCCTGAATTCGCAGTACACGCTGGGCCTCCCCCGTTACGACCAACGACGGGTGAGGCCTCGCGTGTTTCTGCCGCTCCAACATCCGGTGTGCCAATGTCTGCGGTTGTCCGCGCCACCGAAATCGTCCGACGGCCACGCAACGATATGCGCGACGCCCGGCCGCACCTCGTGATCGCAGCCGGGGCAGCGATACGTCTTGACGGCCTTGGCACCCGGGATCATCCGAGTCGTGTACGTGTCTCCATCCGGACCGACCTCGACCCGGTTGCCACCCAGTACAGAGTCGGTGGCCGGACCGAGATCACTCGGCCCGCTCCGATTCGGTCGGCGGGGTTGGTTACGACGGGGCACCGGTCCAGTGTAGAGAACCGAACGACCGATGCCGACAGTCGTCAGAAGAGCCGGAACTCGGTACTCTCGGTTCCCCGTAGGACGTCGTAGTCGAGTGTGAGACAACGAATGCCGCGGTCGGTGGCCAGCGTCTTGGCCTGCGGCTTGATGACCTGTGCAGCGAAAACTCCGCTCACCGGGGCCAGCAGCGGGTCACGATTGAGAAGCTCCAGGTACCGGGTCAACTGTTCGACGCCGTCGATCTCACCACGGCGCTTGATCTCGACGGCCACTGTTCCGCCATCAGCGTTGCGGCACAGCAGATCCACCGGGCCGATAGCCGTCATGTATTCGCGTCGAACGAGGGTGTATCCATCACCCAAGGTGCTGACGTGCTCGGCCAACAACTCCTGAAGATGGGCCTCCACACCGTCTTTCACCAAACCGGGGTCGATACCCAACTCGTGGCTCGAGTCGAGCTCGACGTCGTCGATGGTGATGCGAAGTTCCTCGCCCGCCTTGTTGGTGACGACCCATTTGATCGTCTCGTCTTCGGTGGTCTCGACCATCCAGCACGGCGGAGACATCCAGTTGAGCGGCTTGTACGCCCGGTCGTCCGCATGCACGCTGACCGATCCGTCGGACTTCACAAGCAACAGACGCCGAGCCGACGGGAGGTGTGCGGTGAGACGGCCGACATAGTCCACTTGGCAACGAGCAATAACTAAACGCACTCGACCACCATAGGGCAGGCGCCCCGTTAGTCTGTGACGACCATGCCGCAATTGAGACGATCCGCCGCTCCCCTGGGTTCCCGACTGCTCGGCGACACCTCCGAATCGCCCCGCCGACGTCGGATCCGAATCCAGGTGTTGCTGACGGTCTTCCTGATCCTGTCGAACCTGATCGGTGCAGTCATCGTGGGTGTACTGATCAGTGTCGTCGTGCCCGGCCCGAACGTTCTGGAGATGGATCGCTATTGGTGGGTGAATTTCATCGTCGTCCCGGTGTACGTCTTTCTCGCATTCCTGGTCGGCGTCGTTTGGGGCACCACAGGGGCGCTGAGCAGCCTGCGGTGGGGCATCGAGGATCGCCAACCCACAAGATCAGAGCAAGTCGCGACCCTGGCAATGCCGTGGCGCCTGACGCGCATTCAGATTGCTCTCTGGATCGGCGCGTTGCTTCTGCTCACGACGATCGACGGCATCATCGATTCGAGGTCGATTCCCAAGGTGGCGTTCACGATCGCGGCGGGTGGCACTGTTGTCTGCGCCTTCAGCTACCTGCTCAGCGAGTTCGCGCTACGCCCCATTGCGGCTCGCGCACTCGAAGCCGGCGACCCACGTCGGATCCGTATAGCCGGAGTCATGGGCCGCTCGATTCTGTCGTGGCTGCTGGGCACAGGCGTGCCGGTCAGCGGATTGATGATCATCGCTGTCTTCCGCTTCATCAACCCTGAAACGACAGCGACTCAACTCGCGGTCTCCATCCTCGCGTTGGGTGGCATCACCATCGTGTTCGGACTCGCGTTGACCGTGCTGGGCGGCTTCGCAACCACCTCCCCGATCAACAATGTGCGTGCAGGGATGGCCGAGGTGGAGAAGGGCAACATGGACGTCCGCCTCGCGGTATACGACGGCACCGAGCTCGGCGAACTGCAGAGTGGGTTCAACCGAATGGCCGACGGTGTGCGTGATCGAGAGAAGATCCGTGACCTGTTCGGCCGACACGTCGGACACGAAGTTGCAGAGAAGGCGTTGCAATCCGAGAGCGAACTCGGCGGACAAGAACGCGATATCGCAGTGTTCTTCATCGACCTAGTGGGATCGACGGAGCTAGCGGCATCCCGGCCCCCCACCGAGGTCGTGGACCTACTCAACCGATTCTTCGCGGTCGTGGTCGACGAGGTAGACGAACACGGTGGCTTCATCAACAAGTTCGAGGGAGACGCAGCGCTGGCTATCTTCGGAGCCCCCAACGACATTTCCGACCACAGCGGCTCCGCACTGGCTGCGGCAAGAGCAATTGCTCGACGGTTGTTGGTGGAAGTCCCCGAATGCAGCGCGGCAGTCGGCGTCGCTGCCGGACGCGCGGTTGCCGGCAATGTCGGAGCAAAATCCAGATTCGAGTACACCGTTATCGGAGACCCGGTGAACGAGGCCGCTCGCCTCTCCGAACTGGCAAAGAATGCCCCCGGAGCCATCCTCGCGTCCAAGACTGCCGTCGACGGTGCTGCTGACGATGAAGCACATCGTTGGGAATTCGGTGATGCAGTCACCCTTCGCGGACGGTCTGTGGAGACTGTCCTCGCACATCCGAAGGACGTCGAGGTCGTGGCGGATGAGCCCGAAGCCCTTCACGCCTGACGCCGAACCAATCTACTGAACCAACGAATCCTGTGCAGCGGCAACTGCTTTGGCGGTGAGCCCGTGCCGTCACACTGATGCGCACACGTACGCGCGTGTCTCGCATGCTCACGTATTCGCCGGCGAATACTGCTCGCGTCCGACAATGGCTCACGTGTGTGTTCGATGTAGGGACTTCGTCAGTGTCCGATCGCGAGCGTGGTGGGTGAGGGTCGAGCGGCAATCGGTGTGCAACGGGTTCGGTTGTGGGGGTGGTGGTTTCGAAATGCAGAATGCCCCGACCGTGAAGGTCGGGGCATTCTGGAATATGTGTTCGGCGGTGTCCTACTCTCCCACACCCTGTCGAGTGCAGTACCATCGGCGCTGGAGGGCTTAGCTTCCGGGTTCGGAATGGGACCGGG
>NZ_JASHKQ010000019.1 GCF_030056795.1 Rhodococcus sp. IEGM 1381
CCGTCCGTTCCTACAACTGCCTCAAGCGCGAAGGTGTTCACACCGTCGGTGAGCTGGTTGGTCGTACCGAGTCCGATCTGCTCGACATCCGTAACTTCGGGCAGAAGTCCATCGACGAGGTGAAGGTCAAGCTGCATTCGCTCGGCCTCTCCCTCAAGGACAGCCCCGCGTCGTTCGATCCGACCACCGTGCCTGGCTACGACGCCACCACGGGTACATGGAGTGATACCGACGCCGGCTCCTTCAGCGACACCGAAGGTGCCGAGCAGGACTACGCCGAGACAGAACAGCTGTAATCAGCTCGCTGGAGCTCTTACTAGGAGATTCATCATGCCCAAGCCCACCAAGGGCCGCCGTCTCGGCGGGTCGGCGTCGCACCAGAAGGCCATCCTGGCCAACCTGGCGACGTCACTCTTCGAGCACGGCCGCATCACGACCACCGAGTCGAAGGCCAAGCGCCTTCGTCCCCACGCCGAAAAGCTCGTCACCCATGCAAAAAAGGGTGATCTGGCGCATCGTCGTGAGGTTCTCAAGACGATCAACAACAAAGATGTCGTGCACAAGCTGTTCGCCGAGATCGGGCCTTTCTTCGCCGATCGCGACGGTGGCTACACGCGCATCATCAAGACCGTCCCCCGCAAGGGTGACAACTCGCCGATGGCCATCATCGAGCTCGTCAACGAGCAGACGGTGTCCAACGAAGCCGATCGCGCACGCCGCGTGAAGGCATCGAAGGCTGCTCCCGCCGCAACCGAGGCTCCGGCCGAGGACGCGACCGAAGAGAACGTCGTCGAGGCTGTCGAAGCCGACGCAACGGACTCCGAGGTAGCGAACGCCGACGCAGTCATCGATGGCATCGAAGACAACGACGCTCACGCGTCGGACGCCACCGAGGCCGAGGCTGTATCGACTGAAACACCGGGAAAGAAGGACTAGTCCTTTTGTCTTCCGCGCACGATCGAAGCGGGCCCGCCATTCCCTCAGGGGAAGGCGGGCCCGCTTTGTCGGTAGCCACCAGATTTCGGCTCGACATCTCCTACGACGGCACGAACTTTTCTGGATGGGCGCGTCAACCGGGTATCCGTACGGTCTGCGGGGTGCTCGAACAGGCTTTCTCCACCGTGCTTCGTCAACCGATCGAGTTGACTGTCGCCGGCCGAACCGACGCGGGAGTACACGCGACCGGTCAGGTGGCTCACTTCGATGCCGTCGACGTTCCGGATGACCTCGACCGACTGGTCCGGCGGATGGCCCGGTTTCTGCCAACCGATGTTCGGGTGCGGGCAATCAGGACCGTCTCCCGCGATTTCGACGCCCGATTCTCGGCCTATCGCAGACATTACGAGTACCGATTCAGCACTGCACTGTACGGGGTCGACCCCCTCGATGTGGCCGGTGTCGTGTCCTGGCCACGGCCCATCGACCTGGACGCAGTACGCGAGGCGTCGCAGGCACTGATGGGACTGCACGATTTCGCAGCGTTCTGCAAGAGGCGGGACGGTGCCACCACGGTGCGAGAACTGCAGCGCTTCGATTGGGAACGCGACGGTGATCGACTCACCGCGTACGTCAGCGCCGACGCGTTCTGTTGGTCGATGGTGCGCAGCCTCGTCGGTGCTGTGCAGGCCGTGGGGGAAGGACGTCGCACTCCGGATTGGGCGCGGTCGCTGCTGACTCGACGCGAACGGTCCAGTGAGGTGACAGTGGCTCCGGCACACGGACTCTCGTTGGTCCGCGTCGACTATCCGCCGTCCGACATGCTCGCCGCACGAAACGCGGCCACCCGAGAGGTGCGAACTGCGATCTCGGCCGACGGATGCTGTGGGGGAGAGGGCTGACGGACCGCCGCCGGGGCTACTGTCGGAACGATGCAGCCGATACAACTAGCTATCGTCGTCGGTAGTGTCCGCGCCGGGCGCATAGGACCCACGGTCGCGGCCTGGGTCCGCAGCGTCGCCGCCGAGCGCACGACCATCGAGGTGGTCGACGTGGACCTGGCCGAATTCGAGCTGCCCGGCAACTTGGTCCCGAACGACGACACCGAGCGCTTCACCGCAATGATCGGCACATGCGACGCGTTCGTGTTCGTCACGCCCGAGTACAACCACGGCATTCCCGGATCGTTGAAGACGGCGCTCGATACCGTGAAGTACGAGTGGCGCGCCAAGCCGGTGGGATTCGTGTCCTACGGAGGCCTCGGCGGCGGCATCAGAGCTACCGAACAACTACGACAGATCACTGCGGAACTGCACATGGTGTCCGTTCGAGACGCCGTATCGGTGCACCGTGTACGTAAGCGGTTCGACGACGAGGGTGGTATCGACGATCCGGCTGCTGTCGATGCCCTGGGTCGACTGCTCGATCAAGTCGAGTGGTGGGCCGGTGCGGTGGCCGGCGCGCGGGAGCGAATCGACTATCCCGGCTGAGAATCCGTCAGGCACGCACGGCTGAGCGCAGACTTCGTGGTCGACCTATGAACGCCGTTTCTTGAGGGATCGTCACCAGTGTCAGTTCGATATCGAGAGGGCCCGAGAGCACCCTGATCCGGTCGCCCGAGGCGTGCGGTTGAACGATCGATACGTCCCACTCCGCCCGTGGCAGTCCGCGCGCCTGTTCTGTGCCGTCGTTGCGCGGTACATGCTCGGTCAACGACATCACGGTCACACCCGAAAGTCGTTGCTGATCAGTCGGTTCGGATCCGTCAGCGAAGTCGTTCAGGATCACGTCGAACGACGTCCGAGATCGGATCGTGTGGCCGTCGACAGACAGGCGGTCTGGGGCACCTATCGCGTCGAGGAGCGATCGCCATGCGTGCGGGCGGTCGCTCCGAACGAGAACTCTGGCTCCCGTAGCGATGGCGCGGAACAACAGTTGCTGAGCGAGGTAGAGTTCCCCGGCGATCCGCACTCGGGCCAGACCTGGCCCGAACAATCGCACCGCGACACCGTGTCCGGCTGCGTCGGAACCCAGGAGCTGGCCGCAACCGCTCACCGGAAGGTTCAGGTCGTTCAGCCTCGATACCTCGAGAGTTCTACTGGGAGACAAGGACATCAGCCCGGGTACGGCCAGCGGTAGTTGCGCGAAGATACCGTCTCGATGACTTCCACTCATCGAGGTCAATCCGCGGACAGGAGGTTTCGCGACCCGGGCGCGGGCGGCGAATCTGCACGAACCACGGATACGAAGCTTTCCGGTGTCGCGGGTGGGTTGCAGATGGAAAGTCATCGTCGTCCCCAGGGACGGAGTCGACCACAGAGTGGCAATGTCGTCGGCAGTGATTGCACTGCAGTCTATTCCGAAACCGACGCTGGACACACCCGGCATGGGTGCCGTCGACCACGTCTGTGTCAGATCGTCGGTCCTCACTCCCCGACAGAGGTGCAACACCGCCGATCGCAGTTCTACACTCGTGAGCAGTCGCGAGGACAGGCCATCGGCCTGGAGAGCACGCAAGACGCGCGTGGTCGCCACGACGGCGGTGCGGGCTGCCCCTGCCCGGCTTCCGCCTCTGACCTCGATAGCCCGAGCATTGGCCCGCACGTCGAGAGTGACTGCCACCCATACCGTCCGCATCGCCACGGCCGGTAGCGGACCGATGAGTCCCTCGTACACCTCGGTGGCCGCAGAACCGAGTGAGCTGCGAAATCCGAGTGCGGCGATGTCGATCGACGAGACGGCGATGTCGTGTTGCCGAAGACACGACGCCAGCGTCTCGATGGGGACGATGTACCGCGTGTCCGCGCTCGCCCGTCCGAGAACCGTCGTCGTGTGCGCGGGCGGGAGGATCTCGATGATGCAGCTGACCGTGTTTCGCTGCCAGTGGACACCGATGGCCCGGCCCGTCGTGTCGTCGTGATCGGTGGTCACACCTATCTCGGGAAAGCGGTTCGTGAGGAACCGCCAGAGGACCCGGAACCAGTCGACGATCGGTCTGCGACGAATGGTCACGAACGGAACGAGTGCCACCGCCGCAGCGGCGACCAGTGCCCACAATGGCCGCACCTGCCCCGCGAGCAGCGCAAGACTCGTTGCCGCAGCAGCGATCTCGGCCGTGATCACGCGTCGGAGCGTAGGCGCGGCGAAAGGCACCGCGGTTCGCCTGAGCCGGATAGAACCCGTACGTGCCATCTCGAACCCTCCCCCCGAAGGTTGCATCAGCCATCGATCGCCGCCAATGCGGTCGCCGAGGTGTGCGGACGAACTGTACTGTGTCGCGTGACCCGATTGGGGATCGGGTCCGATCGAATCCTGGGGAGGAACTGTGGCGTCGACGCCCACAACGAAGTGGCAGGTTGGCGGCTACCGCTTTCTCGTTCGCCGAATGGAACACGCGCTCATCAGGCGTGATGCCCGAATGCTGCACGATCCGATGAAGTCGCAGTCCCGTGCTCTGCTGGTGGGCGTGGTGATCGCCTGTGTCGGTTTGGCGGGATGCGCTGCGCTGGCGTTGTTTCGGCCGCAGGACAAGATCGGCGATGCGTCGATCGTGGTAGGCAAGGATTCGGCCGCCATGTTCGTGAAAGTAAACGATGTGTTCCACCCGGTACTCAATCTCGCGTCGGCCAGACTGGTGGTCGGCAAGCCCGACGACCCGTTGACGGTCAAGGAATCCGAACTCGCGTCCAGGCCTCGCGGAGCGCTGGTGGGGATTCCTGGCGCTCCGTCGGCGCTGCCGCACGACGCCGATGGTCGAGCCGAAGCATGGACTGTGTGCGATACCGTGGATCCGATCGCAGGGGTCACCTCGACCACCGTCGTCGCGGGTGATCTCCGGTACGGCGACAGCGCAGCGCCACTTGCCGATACCGAAGCATTTCTGTGGACCTCGAACGGAACGGCGTACCTCGTGCACGACGGCACCAAGTCGCCGGTCGATCTGGCCGACCGGGCAGTGATCCGTGCACTGGGGCTCGAGGATGCCATGCCGTCACCGGTGAGTGCCGGTCTACTCAATTCGGTGCCGGAGTCGCCGGCTGTCGCGGCACCGTTCATTCCACGGGCCGGAGAGGTTCCGCAGTTTCCTTTCGACGGTCGACCGATCGGTTCGGTCGTCAAGGTTGTCGGTCGCGACGTCCAGTACTACGTCGTACTCGAGGACGGTATTCAAGCGATCAGCGAAACGGCTGCCTTGCTCATCAAGTTCACCGACTCGCAGGGTAGTCCCGACATCGCAGCAGTGAACCCCGACGTTCTCCGAGATGCGCCGAAAACGTCGCTCGGGCTTTCGGTCTCGACGTTTCCGGCGACGACCCCCGTGATCGTCGACACCGGTGAGCGACCTGTCAATTGTCTGACGTGGGAGCCGCTCGAGGTGGCCGACGGTGGGCCGACTGCTCGGCTCGTGGAGTCCGCCGGTCGCGGGTTGCCGCTCGAGTCCGGCGCGCAACCGGTCACGCTGGCTCAGGCCGATGGTGGAGGTGACGCGGTGGATCAGGTCTATCTGGCACCCGGCAGTGGCGGGTTCGTCCGCGGCACGGGAATCTCGACGTCCAGTACCCGTCAGGACAGCGTCTTCTTCGTGGCCGACACTGGGGTTCGCTACGGGGTCGAGGGCAGCGAAGCCGCGTCGGCGCTGGGGTTCGGGCCACCCGCACCTGCGCCCTGGCCGATCCTGCAGTTGCTCGGCAGCGGTCCCACTCTGGGGCGCGGTCAGGCCCTGACGATGCACGACGGGGTTGCTCCCGACCCACAGGCCGCCGCGCTACCGACGAAGTAGCGCAACTCGTTACGGCCGGCCCCGTCGACGTAGAGGTATCGACAGCGCGAGACCGAGCGCCAGAATCACCGCGACCAGTACCGAACCTGTCACCGCTGCATTTCGCGGGCGATGATCCGGTGCGGGCGGTGGAAGCGGAGCGCGCATCGCGACGCTGTCCGCAGGCGCAGCACGAGGTGCGGGCACCACGAGATCGGTCACTGCGGCGAGTGGATCGACGACGCCGTGACCGACAAGCGGGTTCCATCCCTCGGCCGGTGCGTGCGCCGTTCTCTGGATTCGGTCCACCACTTCCAGCGCCGTCAACTCGGGCCGGTGGGCGCGCACCAGCGCTGCGACAGCAGCCACCAGCGGTGCAGCGAAACTTGTTCCGGTCATGGGATTCACACCGTCGTTGCCCCGTGTGCCGTTCGCCAGTCCGCTGCCCGAAGGCGACAGCGAGGTCATGTTCGAGCCAGGCGCGGCGACGTCCACCCACGGACCCGCCAGGCTGAAAGAGGACGGCGTGCCATCCGATTCGACCGAACCGACGGTCAGCACGTCGTCGAACCAGGCCGGGGTTGCGATGGTCGCGAAGCCGTTCCATGGATCCGCATCGGGCCGAAGCGGGTCGGTGCGTGGATTCTGCGCCTGGCAGGCCGAACCGCCCAGATTTCCCGCTGCGGCAACGACGACGACATTTCTCTCACGGACGGCGTACTGCACCGCGGCCCCGAGGGGACCGTCCGGCACACCACCTCCCGCGGGTACACAGGCCACCTCCGAGATGTTGATGACCGACGCCCCGGAGTCGACCGCCGTCCTGATGGCCATGGCCATCGTGCGCACGTTCCCGTACCCTGCGGCATTCTCCGGCTCGGCTGCCTTCTCCTCGTCGGGTCGGTTGTCGACAATCTGAAAAACATTGCTGGACTGCCGAATCGAGAGTATGCGTGCATCCGGGGCTCCGCCGGCGAATCCACTGCCCGGCGCGGTCTGCGCGGCGATCAGACCGGCGACCATGGTGCCGTGCGCATCGCAATCGAACAACCCGTCACCTGCACTGACGTAATCGCCGCCCGGAATCAGACCCGGCAAGCGCGAATGAGCAGTGACACCGGTGTCGATCACGGCGACCAGCTGGCCGGCTCCGCGAGTGATGGGCCAGACCGACGCGAAGTCCAGCGCCTTCAGAGCGGTCGGAACTTCCTGCGGGTCGGTCGTTCCGGACGGAAGGGCGCAGGCATTCTTCTGCTCCGTGGGCTCGAGAGGGGCGGGAGCGCTCAGCGGGGGTAACTGAGCGGGATCGATCAGGGGACGTTCGGCACGCGCGGGAGACACCCCGAGAGCTGCGTTCGACAACACAGCGACGGCGGTGAGCACCGCAACGACGATTGTGTGCCGCCTACGCGGCGTCACAGCCCGCGGACGATGCTGTACAACCCGCACACCCATACGGCGACAGGTATGACCAGCGCAATGACGGCATACTCGAGAAGCTCGGCCGATCGTCGCATCACCGGCGAGTACGTGCGTGTCGGCACGAACGCGCCGAAGATCGATGCCGTCACGGCTCCTGCCACTGCCACGCCGAACAAAGCGAGAGCATATTCGGGCAACGCGATCACGGCACCGACGAGGAGCGAGAGCACAATCGACGTCCCGCCTGCGACGAGCGGAACAGCATGCACCACAACAGCATAGGTACGACCGCGCAGTAGCAGAACGAGAGCGCACAGCGCCGCGAGCGCGACCGCAGGCCACTCGACGCCGCCCCCGGTATTGTCGGCTGCCGCACCGAGAACGCCTGCCACCACCGCGATCGTGAACGCCAGCAGCAGACCGGTCAGGTAACTTCGAGCCCGTGCTGCGGCACCCTGCAGATCGGCGAAAGAGATCGCATCGAGTTCGGCTTCCTCGACTGTGTCCAGCGGTGCGCCCGCAGTGGGCACCGGTGGAAGCGGCAACTTGGCCTGCATCATCGATACTCGCGCAGAGACGGCAATTCCTGCCAGACCGATCAGGGATGCCGCTACCCCGATCGCTGCTTCGGACATCGTGGTGAACAGGGTGCACACGGCCGCGACGAACGTCAGCGACGCCAGCACGATCGCAGCGGTGAACACCGCAAAGCCGGTTCCGCCGATCCGCAGGGACAGCAGGGCTGTCGCGCCGGCCATGGCCGAGCCCAGCATCAGCTGCGCCGCACCGAATTGTCCTGGCACCAGCAGAGTTCCGCCGGTGAACATCAGCGCAACGGCACACCCACCGAAGAGCACCGCGACCGCGTCCTGCCGGTACACCCGCCCCAGAATCATCCCCGCGATCGCGAAGAGAATCGACGCGGTGACCGCGGCGAGCCCTTCCACGAGATCGCCGACGTTCTCGGCTCCGGCGCGAATCGGCCCACGCAACACCACAGCGCACGCCAGCAACACCATGGCCCCGGTGACGACCGAGCCCGCGGTTCGCGCAGCGCCCGCCGTCCAGTGCGGAACGTCGTCGTTGCCCGCTCTCGCAACGGAATACATGAGGTCGTCGAACAGCGGAACCGGTGCGGGCCGCTCGGCGACGCCCAAGACGAGCAACTCTCCATCGCGGACCGACAGCTCGGCCAAGGTCGCCGTCGGTGACAGCGGAGGCCACCCGATCCGAGCAAGCGTCCACGCCACGGGCACGCCCTCGGACTCCGGATCCACTACGTATCCCGCCACCCTGCGTCGTTCCGCAGAATCCGCTCCTGCTCTCGACGGTCGTTCCGCAGGCTCCATTCCTGCTCTCGACGGTCGTTCCGCAGGCTCCACTCCGGCTCTCGACGGTCGTTCCGCAGGCTCCACTCCGGCAATCATGTCGATGATCCCCGGAACTAGCAGCGAGACCGGAACGTCCACCGGCAGGGCCATGTCCACCTGGGTGGACCTGGCCAACACCGTCACCCGGCAGACGTCCTGCGCGAATACGGAATGCGTTCCCGGTGCTCGCCGATTCGCTTCTGTTGCGGTGGTCGACGGCACTGGGCCGACCGATGGACGGCTGTCGGCGCGTGTCATGAAGATCCCCCCGGATGCGTACTGTTCGCGTGCAGATGCCCGCCCCACTGGGCATCTGCGTGCACACCTTACGACATCACTACGACGCGCAATCGTCCTTCACACTGCTCGCGGAGAACTCGCGCTCAGGCTGCGACGAGGTTGCTCACCTGTGCAAGCAACTCGAAGGACCGAAGCCACGATGCTCGATCGGACACCCCGGAGGCGACGATCAGCTCGTCGGCACCCGTGCGCTCGGCGAATCGATCGAGGTAATCCTTGACCATGTCCGGAGTACCGACGGCCGAATACTTGGTCATTTTCGCGATCTGTTGTCCTGCCGGCGCTTCGAGAACCATGTCGGCTTCTTCGTCGGTGAAGGTCCGGCCTCGGCCGAGCAGCAGGCTGACGCGGCTGCGTTTGGTGCGGAGGAACTGCGCCTGCGCGTCGGCGAGCGAATCCGCCGCAATCACGTTGACACCCACGATCAGGTGCGGCTCGGCCAGCTGTGCCGACGGCCGGAAGTCACGGCGATAGATCGCGACGGCCTGTTCGAGCGCATCGGGTGCGAAGTGCGAGGCGAAGGCGTAGGGCAATCCGAGTGCTGCGGCGAGTTGAGCACCGAACAACGACGAGCCCAGGATGTAGAGCGGCACCTCGGTACCGGCACCCGGCGTTGCGTTCACCCCCGGGATCAACGACTCCGTCGACAGGTACCCCTGCAATTCCTGGACGTCCTGGGGAAAACGATCTGCGGACTCCGGATCGCGGCGCATGGCGCGCATCGTCACCTGGTCACTGCCAGGGGCGCGGCCCAGGCCGAGGTCGATCCGGCCCGGGTGCAGCGTCGCCAGCGTGCCGAACTGCTCGGCGATGGTCAGCGGCGCGTGATTGGGGAGCATGATTCCGCCGGACCCGAGCCGGATCCGCTCGGTATGGGCAGCAACGTGGCCGATGAGAACCGACGTAGCGGACGACGCGATCGACTTCATGTTGTGGTGCTCGGCGTACCAGATGCGTCGATATCCCCAGTTCTCGGCGTGCTGAGCGAGCGTGACGCTGGCGCCGAAGCTGTCGCGGACTGATTCTCCCTCGCCCACATGTGCGAGATCGAGGATTGACAGGGGTACGGACACGGTGGGAGCCAGCCTTTCGTTCGTCGAGCGCACGGCAAGAGGAGCCGCATTGATGTGTAACGGCGTCGGGCGGCGTTCTATTTCTCGCAGCCCCCGCGCGCAGTACAACCCCGATGGCGGAGCGGAGTCGGGCAGGCGCTCGAAGTGCGCGTGGACCGCCCGGCCTGCGATGCGTTAGCCTGTCGTCCACGTGGCCTCGGGGGGAGGTCGCAGCGAGTGCAGTTGTGGGGGCGCAGCCGTGGGGGCGGATCGATGAGTACCGTGCGCTTCGTTCGCGGCGCGCGCAGGGCAGTGCCCCGGTCACCGGGCGGTGAGGTCAATCTGCAGCCACCACCCGAGATCCCGCGGGCAGTTCCCGGCAATCTGCTGATGAAGTTGATGCCGTTGGTGATGGTCGCGGCGATGGTCGGGATGGTCGCGCTGATGTTCACCTCCGGTGCGGCGGCCAACCCGATGATGCTGATGTTCCCGGCCATGATGTTGATGTCCATGGTGGGGATGCTCGCGGGCGGCGGCAAGTCCGGTGGAGCACGCACGGCCGAGGCGAACGAGGACCGCAAGGACTACCTCCGATACCTCGATCAGCTGCGCCGCGACGTCGCCGAGACGGAGCGTGCACAGCGCAGGGCCCTCGAATGGAGCCACCCGGCACCCGAAACCCTGTGGTCGGTTGCCGGAACGGAGCGAATGTGGGAGCGGCGACAGTCGGATCCCGATTTCGCTCACGTACGGGTCGGCCGCGGTGATCAAAGGCTGGCCACCCGTCTGGTGCCGCCCGAGACAGGGCCGGTGGAGGAGCTCGAGCCCGTGTCTGCGGTGTCGCTACGCCGTTTCGTGCGGGCTCATTCGGTGGTGTCCGCGCTGCCGACGGCGGTGTCGCTGAGGGGTTTTGCTGCGCTGTCGATAGCAGGCGATCGCGACTGCGCCCGAGCGATGGTGCGAGCAATGTTGGCCTCGCTGTGCAGCTTTCATGGCCCCGACCACGTTGCGGTCGCGATCGTCTGCGGTCCGGACACCGTGGAGCAATGGGAGTGGACCAAGTGGCTTCCGCACACGCAGCACGACGCTCTGCGAGACGTCGCCGGGTCGGCTCGGATGATCTTCGGGAGCTTTCTCGAACTCGAGAGCGCGCTGGGCGATGTGCTTGCCTTGCGAAATCGGTTTGCACGCGGGGCAGTTCCGGTCGCCGGTGTCGTTCAGCTGGTGATAGTGGTGGACGGCGGACTTCTCGACAACAGGTCGACCGACCTCACCGACACGGGCCTCGATTCCGTCACGATCATCGACTTGTCCGGTCTCTGCCCCAGACTCGCTGCGTCGCGCGGTCTCCAGTTGTTCGCCGAGAACGGATCTATCGGTGCGGTGAGCGGGACCGCGGTCGAGGTATTCGCCGTCGCGGATTCGATGAGTACCACCCAGGCACACGCCGTGGCCAGACGTCTGTCGCCGTTTCGCGCACCGTCCGCGTCGTCGGTGGTCGATGCCACCGGCGACGACGGGGTGCGGGTCTCGGGATGGAACAGTCTGGTCGGCATTGCCGATGTCGGTGCCCTCGATACGGATCTGGCCTGGACGATGCGTCGCGGCCGCGACAGACTGCGGGTGCCCATAGGTGTTGCACCCGACGGTAGCGCGGTGGAGATCGATCTGAAGGAGTCGGCCGAGAACGGTATGGGTCCGCACGGATTATGTATCGGGGCAACGGGTTCCGGGAAATCGGAGTTCCTCCGCACGCTGGTGCTCGGATTGGTGGCGACGCACTCGCCCGAGCAACTGAACTTGGTGCTCGTCGACTTCAAGGGCGGAGCGACGTTCGCAGGCCTCGAATCTGCACCACATGTCGCCGCGGTGATCACCAACCTCTCGGAAGATCTGGCGCTGGTGGATCGAATGCGCGACGCGTTGGCCGGCGAGATGAACCGTCGGCAGGAGTTGTTGCGCTCGGCCGGAAACTTCGCGAACGTCTCGGACTACGAGAAGGCGCGCGCCGCGGGGGCGGATCTGGCACCGATGCCCGCTCTGTTCGTGGTGGTCGACGAATTTTCGGAGCTGCTCAGTCAGCAGCCGGAATTCGCCGAGTTGTTCGTTGCGATCGGCAGGCTCGGACGTTCACTGCATATGCATTTGCTCCTGGCCAGTCAGCGCCTCGAAGAGGGAAAACTGCGCGGGTTGGACAGTCACCTGTCGTACCGGATCGGCTTGAAGACGTTCTCCGCGAACGAGTCCCGCTCGGTGCTCGGCGTTCCCGACGCTTACCACCTTCCTGCGCAACCCGGTGCGGGCTACCTCAAGTGCGATTCTGCCGAAATCGTCAGGTTTGCGGCAGCGTACGTCTCCGGCCCCTACGAGCCGCCACGGCCGAGTGCCGGTGCACGGGCTGTGCTGGGAGCCGACGTCAGACCGAGGCCGTTCACTGCCTATGCGGTGCCACTCGATTCCACCGATGTCGGCCGTAACGAGGCCGCGCAGGCTCCCGTGGACGAACCGGAGCCAGTCGAGTTCGAGAACACCGGCGCAACAGTGCTCGATGTGGTCGTCGGACGAATACGCGGGCGTGGGATGCCGGCTCACGAAGTGTGGTTGCCGCCGCTGGACACTGCGCCCACGTTGATGCAGTTGCTGCCCGAGTCGGTCCTGACCGAGCGCATCGATCCACGTTCGGGCCTGCGTGCTCCGATCGGAATCATCGACCGGCCGTTCGATCAGCGCCGGGATCTGCTGACTGTCGATCTCTCCGGTGCAGCAGGTCACGTCGCTATCGTCGGAGCCCCGCAATCGGGGAAGTCGACGGCTCTTCGGTCGTTGATCCTGGCGCTGGCCATGACGCATTCACCCGCGCAGATCCAGTTCTACTGCTTGGATTTCGGTGGCGGAACGTTGGCCGGTCTGGCCGATCTTCCGCACGTCGGATCGGTTGCCAACAGGCTGGACGTCGATCGGGTTCGGCGGACCGTGGCCGAGGTTGCGGGCGTCGTGCGGCAGCGGGAAAAAACCTTCCGTGATCGCGGAATCGACTCGATGGCGGAGTTCCGGCGTCGACGTGCGACTCAGCCCGTCGATCCCGATGATCGGTTCGGGGACGTCTTTCTCGTCATCGACGGGTGGCCGTCCATCAGATCCGACTTCGAGACCCTGGAACAGTCGATCGCCACCTTGGCCACCCAGGGCCTCGCCTTCGGTCTGCATCTGATCCTCACGGCGTCGCGATGGGCCGAAGTTCGGCCTGCGACAAAAGATCTGATCGGCACCCGATTGGAATTGCGCCTCGGTGATCCGTCGGATTCGGACATGGGCCGTGCGAAGGCGGCGAGTGTTCCGGAAGGTCGGCCCGGCCGGGGTATGACCAGGGAAGGACTGCACATGTCGATTGCGCTTCCGCGAGTGGACCAGCGCAGTTCCGTCGACGATCTGTCCCGCGCTGTCGGTGAGTCGGTCGCTGCGATCTCCGCGGCATCGACGGGAACCCCTGCGCCGCCGGTTCGGATGCTGCCGGAGTTGCTCGAACGGACGGCGATTCTTGCTCAGCTCGGCGATGCGTGGCCTCGAACTCGTGGCGGCACTCCGGAACTCGGAGTTCCGATCGGTATCGACGAGGCCGAGTTGGCGCCGGTGGTGCTCGATTTCGCAGAGAATCCGCACTTCGTGGTGTTCGGCGACAGCGAGTGCGGCAAGACGTCTCTGCTGCGCGGGATCTGTCGATCGCTCACCCTGGCCAATTCATCCGATCGGGTCAAGATCATCGTGGCGGACTATCGCCGAACTCTGCTCGGAACAGTCGATTCCGATCATCTTGCGGGCTACGCGGCCTCGCAGGCGACTCTGACGAGCATGATCGTCGACCTCGCCGGTCGTATGAGCGACCGCATGCCGGGCTCCGATGTGACCCAACAACAGCTTCGCGACCGGTCCTGGTGGGACGGTCCAGAGGTGTTCGTCGTCGTCGACGACTACGACCTGGTGGCCACATCGTCGGGAAACCCCCTGGCGCCGTTGGTGGAACACCTTCCGCACGCACGAGACATCGGGCTGCACGTCATCGTGGCGCGCCGCTCGGGCGGCGCAGGACGGGCACTGTTCGACCCGGTCATCGGGCGGCTACGCGATCTGGTGACACCGGGTCTTGTGATGAGCGGAAGCCGCGACGAGGGGAACCTGCTCGGGACTGTACGGCCCAGTGCCATGCCGCCCGGACGCGGCGTGTTCGTCAATCGCTCCGGTCAGGCTCTCGTCCAGCTCGGGCATTCCAGTTGACCGACTCGTGGCGCTATGCGGCAGTGCATCTGGGGTACACCGAGATCTCGGTCGTCGCGACGGGCGGCCCGCTCGAGGGACCGCGAGAGAGCGTCGGCTCGGCATGCGCCACGGCCGACGGTGGCCGCCTCGTGTTCGGTCGTGCCGACGCGGCTGGGGAGATACCGCCCCTGCTGTGTGTCGACGACCCGTACATCGCGGTGGGAACCTCGGTGTGGAACCGAGGCGAAGTGCTGCACGGGATCGTGTGGTCGGCACTGCAGAGCGCCGGGGTGCACGACCGACTCGATGTACTCGAGATCGCGTATCCGTCGACCTGGGGTGACGAACGGACGGGCTTCCTTCGCGCGACGTTCACGGCATCGGCGAACGAGGTGGTGCTCGTGGAGACGGCCGCGGCCGCGATCGAGTCGTCGGGTGAACGTGCGCCGTCCGCCGCGATCGTCGTCGAAGTGGGTGCTCTGGACACGTCCGTGCTCGTCATCGACGCGTCGGGGGCGCACGGCGGTGACACCGGTGCCGTCGTCCCCTTCGGTGCAGGCGATGACGAGGCCTGGCGTCAAGCGGTCGGTGACTACGTTCGTTCGTCGGTCCCGCACTGCCCGGACGATGTATTCGTGGTGGCGCCGCCGAACGGTGGAGCCGAACTCGTCGTCGATCGCAGCAACAGGTGGCTGACCGGACTCGATATCGCCAGGTCGTTGTATCGGCGGGCCGGCGCGGATCTCGATCCGGCACCGTCCGCCCGTGCCGCGACGACTCGGTCGGCGGCGTGGCTCGACGACGTCACCGTGCCGTCCCCTCGGCGGAATCCGGCCTTCTCTCGAATCGCAATCGCGGTCGGAGTCGCGGTTGCCGTCGTATCGGTATGTGCCGCGGTATTTTTCGTCTCCAACCCGACCGAGGAGGTCGAAACCGCAGCAGCGCAGCCATTTTCGCCGATCATGCCCCCGAGTAGCAGTACGCCGGTGTCTGCCGTCGATGCGGCACAAGCGACCCCGTCGACGGATGCACCTCTGCCGGTTCGAACGGTGACGTTCGTATCGGGACGTGCCTCGATGCGTCTGCCGGCCACCTGGACGAGGCTGGACGACCCGGACCGGCTGGTGTTGATTCCGTCGATACCTCCCGACCGGCGCATCGTCGTCACGGTGGCGGACCTGACACCGGGTTCGACGCAGGAACAGGTGGCTGCGGAGCTCCGGACGGCCGTCGATGCCCGTGGCCCGGATTCCACTGTCGGGTCGCTCGAACCCGTCCGTGATTTCGGTAGTCGGGTCGGGATCGCCTACACGGAGACGCCCATCGACGATTCGACGGTGCTCTGGCGCGTGTTCGTCGAGTCCGATCTGCAGGTCAGTATCGGTTGCCAGTTCGAGGGCGACGACTCGACCGTGATCGACGCCGAATGCGACATGGCCACACAGAGCCTGGAGATCGTCCCGGCGTCGTGAGAACCGACCACAGTTTTTCGAGTGCAGCCGGAACCGAACCGAGGGGTTGCTGCGTCCAAGGAGATGTAGGGGAGTGAGCAGGCCGGACAAGGCCTCTCGGTCGAACAGCACGTGCGCCGCGGGCGCACGTGATTCGAGTAACGAGTACAAGGAGTCGAAGTGGGATATCCAGGGGGACCGGAATCTACGGGTTCGTCGAACGGCGTCACAGTCACACCGCAGGAGCTCGTCGCTGCCGGGGCCACGATCGAGGGGCTGAGCGTCTCGATCAACGCGTCCAATTCAGCGGTTCGCTCCATCGTCGAACAGACCGCTGAGGCTTGGGTCGGCAAGGCAGGCAAGTCGTTTCAGGACGTCATGGCGCAGTGGGACACCAGCGCACAGAAGATGCGCAGCGCGCTGGAACAGATCTCCGCGGACATCAAGACCAATGGCCACGGCTACTCCGACGCCGACGACGACAACGTGTCGGCCGTCAACCAGGTTGCCGGGTCCCTGAACTCGGGCCTGTCCTCCTTCAAGTAACCCTCGCATTCGGTGACCACGAGACAAACCACACGACCGAGCTCGACCAAGGAGACTGATTCGACATGAAATACGACTTCGCGCAGATCGCGGCGTTGACCGAGGCGATGAACAAGCAGGCGAACGTGACCAAGGACCTCCTCGGGGACGTGGACAGTACTGCGAAGCGACTCTACGAATCGTGGGAGGGGGACGCGATGACGTCCTACTACGAGCTTCAGCGCCAGTGGAATTCCGCATCCGACGAGCTCAATCTCATTCTGTCGAGCCTGGTCGCGGCCGCCCGCACCGGTGGCGAGACCATGCACGGCGTCGAGATGGCCAACAAAGCACGAATGGCTCGCTGACTTTCTCGACGTGCAGGTGAGATGTACGGCAAGAGGTATCTGCCCCGACCGAGAAATTCGGTCGGGGCAGATGCCGTTTCTCGGCGTGCGAGCCCACCTCGGGGTCTACTGGTGTGGTGACGGATTTCGGAGCAGCACTCGAGGCCGAGCGGTCTCGTTCCGAACATCGACTCGAGTCCCTGCGGGACGAACTGGCGTCGGTGATCGAAGGATCGCGGTGGACCACCGACGATGACGAACACGATCCGGAAGGGTCGACGATCGCGTTCGAGCGAGCGAAGATCGCGGCACTGATCGACGACACCGAGTCCGAGATGCGCGAGATCGACGCGGCGGATTCGCGGCTCGCCGCCGGGACGTACGGTATGTGCGACAGGTGCGGGACCGAGATCCCGGCGATCAGGCTCGAGGCACTTCCGGCCGCCCGCCGGTGCGTGCAGTGCGTGCGTCTGCGCTGAGACGTTTTTGACCTGGGGGACCACTGCCGGTATCGTCTCCCGTTGGCGTGTATGGGCTCGCCGCGCACTCTTGTGCGTGTCGAGCTCTTGTCCTCGGGTCTCAACTGGCCGCCGAGGGCATCCACTCGTCTTGGCCAGCAGCGACATCATGAAGACAGGAATTTTCTGTGTCTACTTACGCCCCGAAGGCCGGGGACACCACCCGGACGTGGCATGTGATCGACGCCACGGACGTCGTGCTCGGACGCCTCGCCGTCCAGGCTGCGACTCTGCTCCGCGGTAAGCACAAGCCCACCTACGCACCCAACGTCGACGGTGGCGACTTCGTCGTCATCATCAACGCCGAGAAGGTTGCCATCAGCGGCAACAAGCTCGACGGCAAGTTCCACCACCACCACTCCGGCCACCCGGGCGGTCTGAAGTCGCGCTCCACCCGCCAGGTGCTCGAGAACAACCCCGATCGTCTGGTGGAGAAGGCCGTTGTCGGCATGATCCCCAAGAACAAGCTCGGTAATGCCATCGCGGGCAAGCTGAAGGTCTACGCGGGCCCCAATCACCCGCATGCCGCCCAGCAGCCCGTTCCGTTCGAGATCAAGCAGGTGTCCCAGTGACGGCGCCGGAGGGAAATGACGTGACGTCGCAGGAGAACATCGAAGAGATCGCCGCCGACGAGTTCGTGGCCGTCGAAGAGCCGGAGGTGACAGCGGACATCGAGGCCGCTGCTGCCGCTCCGGCCCCGATCGTGTTCGATCGTCCGATCCAGACCGTCGGTCGCCGTAAAGAAGCCGTCGCTCGTGTTCGGATGTCCTCGGGCTCCGGTGGATTCAAGCTCAACGGCCGCACCCTGGAGGATTACTTCCCCAACAAGGTGCACCAGCAGCTGATCAAGGCTCCTCTCGTGCTCGTCGATCGCGCGGAGTCCTTCGACATCGTTGCCCTGCTGCACGGCGGCGGCCCGTCGGGACAAGCAGGCGCATTGCGTCTGGCCATCTCTCGCGCGCTGATCGAGCTCACCCCCGATGATCGCCCGCCGCTCAAGGCAGCCGGCTTCCTCACCCGTGACGCCCGTGCAGTCGAGCGTAAGAAGTACGGCCTGAAGAAGGCCCGTAAGGCGTCGCAGTACTCCAAGCGCTGACGCGTCTTACCCGTTCCATCCTCGAGGGCAGGCTCCATCAGTATCGGATGCCTGCCCTCGAGGCATTTCTCACGACACACTCTCCGCTCGAAGGAGTTCTTGGTTCATGGCGCGATTGTTCGGTACCGACGGGGTTCGCGGACTGGCAGGCGGGCTTCTGACCGCAGAGCTGGCGTTGCAGATCGCGAGAGCTGCGGCCACCGTATTGGCACCGAACATCGACGGCGGCCGACACGTGGCAATCGTCGGTCGTGATCCGCGCATCAGTGGAGCAATGCTGGGTGCCGCCGTGTCGGCCGGACTCACCGCCTCGGGTGTCGACGTGATCGACGTCGGCGTGCTTCCCACACCGGCGCTCGCCTACCTGACCGCCGAATACGGCGCAGCGCTCGGTGTGATGATCTCGGCATCCCACAATGCGATGCCCGACAACGGAATCAAGATCTTTGCTGCGGGCGGGCACAAGCTCGACGACGACGTGGAAGACCGCATCGAAGCCGCCCTCGATCCCGCTGCCCGCTCCGAGAACGACGGACCTCCGCTCGACGCGACCGGTGCTGCGATCGGTAGAATCGATGTCGCCCAGGACGCCGCCACCCGGTACATCGAGCACCTGGCTGCGTCGGTCTCACATCGACTCGACGGTGTCCGTGTTGTGGTCGACTGTTCGCACGGTGCTGCCTCGGTCGTCGGGCCCGAGATCTACCGACGGGCCGGCGCAACGGTGGTGGCGATCAACGCGGAACCCGACGGCATCAATATCAACGACGGGTGCGGATCGACGCACCTCGAGGGGTTGCAGAAGGCCGTCGTGGAGCACGGTGCCGACCTCGGTATCGCCCACGACGGAGATGCCGACCGCTGCTTGGCCGTGGACGCATCCGGCTCCGTGGTTGACGGTGACGCGATCATGGCCGTTCTGGCCATTGCTATGCGCGACGCGAATCAGTTGACCGACAACACGTTGGTTGCCACGGTCATGAGTAATCTCGGTCTGCACATTGCGATGCGTGAAGCCGGAATCACGTTGCGCACCACGGCAGTCGGAGATCGCTACGTGCTCGAGGAATTGCGCCGCGGCGGATTCGCGTTGGGCGGCGAGCAGAGCGGTCACGTGGTGCTCCCCGCCGTCGGCACGACGGGCGACGGCATCGCGACTGCGCTACGACTGATGGAACGGATGGCGCAGACCGGCAGCAGTCTCGCGGACCTGGCGTCGGCGATGCGGACGCTGCCGCAGGTGCTGATCAACGTGCGAGTGACGGACAAAGCGGCAGTGGCGTCGGCACCGTCGGTATCGGACGCGGTGGCCGTGGCCGAGCGCGAACTCGGCGAATCCGGTCGAGTTCTGTTGCGCCCCAGCGGTACCGAGCAGCTGGTGCGAGTGATGGTCGAGGCATCCGAGCTCGACGTCGCGACCCGGCTCGCCGAAGAGCTGGCGGGCCGGGTCGCATCGGTCTGACGTCTCAGGCGGTGAGTTCGCGCAGCGCAGTCAACTGCGCGACGCGCCCCGCGGTGTTCTCGGCCAGTGGCGCGACGTTGAGGGTGGTGACGCCCGCTTCGGCGAAGGCAGCGACTCGTTCCTTGACGTAGCTTTCCGGGCCGATGAGGTTCACTGCGCGAGCCAGCTCGTCGGGGACCGCAGCGGCCGCTTCTTCTTTCTTGCCGGCGAGATACAGGTCCTGGATCTTCTCGGCCTCGGCCTCGTAGCCGTAACGCTGGGCCAGCGAGTTGTAGAAGTTCTTGCCCTTGGCTCCCATGCCGCCGATGTAGAGCGCGAGGTGTGGCTTGACCCAGGGGAGGTACTTCTCTGCGTCCTCGCCGATGGCCAGGGTGGGACTTGCGAACACCTGGAGTTCGCCGAGCGACGGATCACGCTTGGCCTTGCCCGCAGCGAGCGATTCTCCCCAGACGTCGGCTGCCTTCTCGGGGAAGTAGAAGATGGGTTGCCAACCCTCGGCGATCTCGGCGGTGAGCTCGACGTTCTTGGGCCCCAGAGCGGCAATGACGACTGGAATGCGATCGCGCACAGGGTGATTGATGAGCTTGAGGGGTTTGCCCAGCCCGGTGCCCTGGTCGGCAGGCAGTGGAATCTGGTAGTGCTTGCCCTGATACTGCACCTTCTCGCGACGCCAGACCTGGCGGCAGATCTCGATGACCTCGCGGGTTCGTGCGATCGGTGCGTCGTACTTGACGCCGTGGAAGCCCTCGACGACCTGCGGCCCGGATGCGCCGAGTCCGAGTACGAAGCGGCCCTCCGATACGTAGTCGAGACCGGCGGCGGTCATGGCGGTCAGTGACGGTGTCCTGGTGTAGATCTGGAAGATGCCGGACGCGATCTTGATCGTGCTCGTCTTGGCGGCGAGGAATCCGAGTTGACTCACGGCGTCGAACGAGTAGGCCTCGGGCACGAAGATGATGTCGAGACCTGCCTTCTCGAGCTCGGCGACCTCGGCAACCGTCTCGTTGAAACCACCGCTGTAGTTCAGCATCGTTCCGATGTGCATGGGACTCCTCGTTCGGTGAGCAGCTGGGGCAGCCACTTCAGGTACCTGTTACTGACATTTCACATCGGGACGTTACCGCTCGCTGGGGAACCGATGTGCGTCGGCGCACGTCATAGTGAGAAAGGGGCACATCGAGGGCGAGACGGGGACGTATGAGTGAGGGATTCTGGGTGGACGCGGTCCGCGTTCGCGGAGTCGCAGAAGCGTTGGCGGTATCGGCAGACGCACTCGGCAGTGCCGCGGATTCGGTGGCCGACGCGGGCTTCGGTGCTGTCGGCGCCGGACGGAACTACGGCGACCTCGGCGCTGCGTACACCCAGGCTCACCACGGCCTCGGCCGGGCGGTCGAATTGTGGAGATCCTCGGTCGAGGACGTCTCCAACGCCATCGTCGCTGCCATGAACGACTACGAAGGCCAGGACGACACGACAGCAGATGCGATCGAGTCGCCTCGATGACGCCTCCTCCCTTCTCCCCGGGGGAGAACTCGTCGATAGACGAGATTCTCGATGCGAACGCGATAGGGCTGCTGCACTTCGAGCGCTTCCTGCCACTCGTTGCCCGGGTATCGAGCAGCGAAGAGTTCCCGAAGTACGAGCAGGTGTGTGCTAGGTACGACGAACAACGTGGCTTGAATCTCGGCGCGCTCGGCAACGATGCCGATGCGGTCGAAGCTATGTCTGCGGTACTCGGCGATCAACTCGAGGAACACGTTCAATTGCGCCGAGTTCTGCAGATGCGATGGCACGGCGAGGCAGGCGATGCCGTGCAGATCTATCTTTCGGCCGAACATCAGGCAGCGGCCGAGTTCGTGAAATTGATCGAGGACTCCCACCAAACGATGTCCGCTGCCGTCGATGTTCTTCGCGACGTGGTCACCGACAAGGCAGAACTGTTCGGAGGACTCGACATCGATGCGGTGGACGGTCGAACCGCCGACGAGATCGACGCGATCCTGCTTGCCTCGGGAATCGAATGCGTTCCGTTCGATCGAGAGTCGGTGTTTCCTCGGTTGGCGGCGGCATTCGAGGAACTGGCCGAGCGGGCTCGAGGTGCGGACGTATCGGACGAGTTCGCAGCCGAGGTGGGTGAACGGAGTAGGAAATGGATCCACGAGGAGTTCGTCCCGAGGATGAAGGCGACCTGTGATGCTGTGCTCGGTGCATGCACATCGACGGACACCGCCGTTCGAGACAGTCTGGCGTTGCTGGTCGACGTTCTGGGCGACGTACAGGACCCGTCGTTCGGCGATCTCGACGAGCGGAGTTGGGCAATTGCCCCCGGCGCAACGGTTGCCGAGCCATGTCCGGTAGTCGACGACTCGTCGGCAACGCCCCCGGCGACTGCATCTGCTGCTGCGACACCGGCAGCCAGTGCGGCACCGTCGATCGCAGGTTCGTCAGTCGCGGCACCGTCATTCGGGGCTCCGAACGCCGGTTCACCCGGGGTCGCGGGAGGTACCGACTCGTCCGGTCCGCGTACCCCCGACGCCGGATCCGCCGCCCGAGCAGGTGAATCCTTGGACGGACTCGTTGAGCGGGTGGTCGCCGAGATCGTGGATCGCGTCGACGAAGCGTTGAGCACTGCGGTCCCCGATGACCGCAGCGCTGATGACCGCAGTGCTGATGACCGCAGTGCCAAGGTCCGTGGTTCCGACGACATTGCGCCTCCGTCCACTGCAGAACCGGACGGCGGATCAGCGGTGCAGGACGATCCTGCCGGCCCGCGAACGGAGTCGGTGCCATCGGCGCCGCCGGAGCAGTCGCCGCTGCCGGAGCAGTCGTTGCCGATCGACTCGCGCACGCCCGGGTCCACCGAGGAACGCGGCCATCTCGAGGCCGAGCTCGACGGTCATCGCGCCCGCATCGCACTCGAACACGACGGTGCTGTGACTCTCCGACTCGAAACCCCGGGGCTGGGGGTTCGCTCGTTCGAGTTGAGAATCGGCCCGTTCGGCCTGCCCGAGATCGTCGAGATACCCGGTGCTGCAGACAGCGCAGACGCGAACCAGTCATCGATACCGGCAGCCACGCCGCCGTCCGAACCTGTGCCGACGTCCGAACCTGTACCGCCGTCCGAACCTGTACCGCCGACCAACGCCGCGCCTGCCGATTCTGCTCCGACCGAGCCGACACCGACCGAGCCGACACCGACCGAGCCGACACCGGCCGATTCGGTGCCGAGCCAGGGATCCGATCCGATGTCACCGGATGCGCAGGCGCAGTGCCTGCCGGAATCGCCCACTGACGAGCCGACCGTCCAGCCGGATGCGGACGAGGACGAGGCCGGGCACCATCCGTCAGCTGCGCAGCATCCGGTCTCGGCAGATCTCCCGCGTCCTCCGGCCGAATCGCAGGATTCGAGCACCGGTGCCGGCCTGAGTGAAGCGGGGACACTGTGAGCGCAGCCGGCGGGTGGCGGCGCGAGCTGCATCGAATACGCGAAGAGCACCGCGATGCGATGGCGCGTGCGGCCGAGGCGATCAGGCAGGCTCAGACCCCCACCGCAGTATCAGGACGACACGACTCGCCCACCGTCTCCCCCGTAGATCCGGAAGTCGAGCCGATTCGTGGCTCGGTGCTGCAGCCGGCTCACCTGGACCGGCGAAAGTCCGTACCGCATATCGAGACCGAGCCCGAGGACCAGCCGCGATCCTGGTTGGTCTGAAGTCGAGCAGAATCAGCCTCGGCCGAGCAGAGCCTTGATCGACGCGGACGCTTTGGGCTTGGGCTGGGCGTCGAGCGGCGCGTGCGGATCGACCGCTCTGGTTCCGTCGATCTCACCTGCCGATCCGGCCAGCTCCTCGTAGTCGGAGTCGCCCGTCAGGTGGAACAGCAGAAACGCGGTGAGTACGGCACGGGTGCGCTGTTGGGTCTTGCGGTCGGAGCTGTTGATTCCCAGTGAGCGGAGCATTCGCCGGCCTTCGACAAATCCGTCTGCCGTCGAGCCGTCGATTCGGCGGAGGACGGATGGTCCGTACCAGGCCTGGGCGAGAGCCAATGAATTGTCGTTGAGCGAATCGGCGTTCGAGTTGTCGCCGACGACGAGCCCGGGGACGGCAAGGCCGGCGGCGGCGTCCTCGGACGACGGTGCCGTCGGTGCCGGGAAGAGTGCAGCGACGGCCTTGATATCCGATCGCCGGGAGGCTGCGAGAACAGCGGTCCCGGCACCCATCGCGTGGCCGGCTGTGGCGAGTTTCTCCGGATGCACGCTGATGTTGCCTGGACCCAGACGCACGCCGGTCATGATGTCGAGCACAGTGCCCAGGTCGGTGGCGAGTCCGCGGTGCGAGGGCACGAGGCCACGCTCGGTGTCAGGTGCCGCCACGACGATGCCCCAGGACGCCAAGTGCTTCAGTGTGTCGGTGTAATGGCCGGGTCGGAGCATCCAGCCGTGTGCGAAGGCCACGCCGGGCAGGCCGAAGCCCTCGGCCGGGGTGTAGACGACTCCGGGTTGGCCGGCGAGGGCAAGGTTGCCTCGCAGGACCTTGTGCGGGCCACGCTTGGACAGAGCAGATGCCAGCTTCTTCGGTTTCGCCACGAGAGATGACGCTACCGAACGCGGGCCGGTGAGGGGGACGGGGACACGTCGACCCGAGCGAATGGGTCGTGCGCGCCCCGCCGAGTACCCTGAACCACCATGTGCGGAATCGTGGGTTATGTCGGCCACCGCCCAGCTCTGGGTGTGGTGGTCGAAGCGCTTCGGCGTATGGAATATCGGGGCTACGACTCTGCGGGTATTGCAATTCTCGACGGAGCGGGAGCGACGGCCGTCGAACGCAAAGCGGGTCGGCTGGCGAATCTCGAAGCCGAATTGGACGACATCGGTACCGATACGTTCGTCGGCACCACCGGGATGGGACACACCCGGTGGGCGACGCACGGCCGTCCCACCGACCGCAACGCCCACCCCCACCGCGATGCGTCGGGCACCGTCGCTGTGGTGCACAACGGCATCATCGAGAACTTCGGTCCGCTTCGGGCCGAACTGGAAGCTGTCGGGGTCGAGTTCCTGTCCGACACCGACACCGAGGTCGCAGTGCACCTCGTGTCGCGGGCGTACGCGGAAGGTCCGACCGCGGGCAACTTCGTGGCCAGCGCCAAAGCTGTCCTGCGTCGACTCGAGGGTGCGTTCACCCTGGTGTTCACCCATTCCGATCACGCCGACACCATCGTTGCGGCACGCCGGTCCACGCCGCTGGTGTTGGGCGTCGGCGACGGTGAGATGTTCCTCGGTTCCGATGTCGCAGCGTTCATCGAGCACACACGCGACGCCGTCGAACTCGGCCAGGATCAGGTAGTCGTCATCACCGCAGACGGATACGACATCAGTGATTTCGATGGCAACGAGGCGCAGGGGCGCCCGTTCCGAATCGACTGGGACCTGGCGGCCGCCGAAAAGGGCGGTCACGACTACTTCATGCTCAAGGAGATCCAGGAGCAGCCGGCCGCCGTGGCGGATACATTGCTCGGCCACTTCGACAACGGTCGGATCGTGCTCGACGAGCAGCGGTTGTCCGATCAGGAACTGCGCGACGTCGACAAGGTGTTCGTCGTGGCCTGCGGCAGCGCATACCACTCGGGTCTGCTCGCCAAGTACGCGATCGAGCACTGGACCAGGCTGCCGGTCGAGGTGGAACTGGCCAGCGAGTTCCGCTACCGCGACCCGGTCTTGGATCGATCGACCCTGGTCGTCGCTATCTCGCAGTCGGGCGAGACCGCAGACACCCTCGAGGCCGTGCGGCACGCCAAGGATCAGAAGGCGCGTGTCCTCGCCGTCTGCAATACGAATGGTTCACAGATTCCACGCGAGGCCGACGCCGTCCTCTATACCCGGGCAGGCCCGGAGATCGGCGTCGCGTCGACCAAGGCATTTCTCGCTCAGGTGACCGCGAACTACCTGGTCGGTCTCGCTCTGGCCCAGGCGCGCGGCACCAAGTACCCCGACGAGGTTGCCCGTGAATTCGCCGAACTCGAAGCCATGCCCGAGTTGGTGCAGCGAGTTCTCGAGACGGTCGAGCCGGTCCGGGCGCTCGCCCGCGAGCTGTCGACCGCGACGACCATTCTCTTCCTCGGTCGACACGTCGGGTACCCGGTTGCGCTCGAAGGCGCGCTCAAGCTCAAGGAGCTCGCGTACATGCACGCGGAAGGCTTCGCGGCGGGCGAGCTCAAGCACGGTCCGATCGCTCTGATCGAGGACGGTGTCCCGGTGATCATCGTGATGCCCTCGCCCAAGGGCCGCGCGGTGCTGCACTCGAAGATGTTGAGCAACATTCGTGAGATCCAAGCGCGTGGTGCGCGGACCGTCGTCATCGCCGAGGAGGGCGACGAGGCAGTGCGGCCGTTCGCCGACAACTTGATCGAGATACCCGCCGCCTCGACGCTGTTGCAGCCCTTGCTGTCGACGATCCCGTTGCAGGTGTTCGCTGCCGAGGTCGCCCAGGCGCGGGGTTACGACGTGGACAAGCCGCGCAATCTGGCCAAGTCCGTCACCGTCGAGTAGAGCGCGATCATCTGACGACGACTGCACCCTTCATCTGCGGATGGAGGGTGCAGTAGTAGCGGTAGGTGCCCGGTTCGTCGAAAGTCTGCACGTAGTCTCCGTATCCGAGCATGGGGCTGTGCAGGAGCGTCGAGGCCGCTCCGATACCGACCACGTTGTGTCCGACGCCGCGATCGGCGAAATGCCACGCCACACTCTGGCCCACGTCGATCGTGACCGATGCCGGAGAGTAGGCCATTCCGGCCACCTGCACGGTGACGTCGGCGATCGATTCGTCCACCGTCAGCGTCGACGGGTCCTCGGTGCAGCCGGTCGCGCCGAGAACGATCGAGAGCAGGACCATGAGCGTGAATGCTGCCGGTCCACCGCCGCGAGATGTCATCTTTCGAGGCTAACCGCCTACGTCACGGCGCCCTGATCGGACGCACGTAGGCTCGAGGTTCACGCCAGCGGGTAACGAGAGGACCTCGGCATGCGCGCCTACTACACACCCGAGCAGATACGGAATGCGGAAGCGCCGCTTCTGAATTCCTTGCCCGACGGCGTTCTCATGCGTCGCGCCGCCTATGGCTTGGCCACTGTCGTGGCAGCCGAGCTCAGGGCGCGCACGGGCGGCGTCGCGGGACGGCGCGTGACGATTCTGGTGGGCACGGGCGACAACGGCGGCGACGGTCTGTGGGCTGGGGCCTTTCTGCGTCGACGGGGCGTCTCGGTGTCTGTGCTGCTCCTCGACCCGGCGCGAGCGCATGCCGAAGGGCTGGAGGCCCTGCGCTCGTCGGGCGGACGGGTGGTGACGCAGTGCGGACCGGCCGACATCGTGATCGACGCCATCGTGGGGATTTCCGGTAGAGGGCCGCTGCGTCCCGACGCGGCTGCAGTCGTCGCGCAGATTACCGCACCGATCGTGTCGGTGGACGTGCCAAGTGGTGTGGACGCCGAGACCGGTGCTGCTCCGGGTCCGGCGGTGACGGCCGATGTGACGGTGACGTTCGGCGCGCGCAAGCCCGTCCACGTTCTCGCCGTACCTCGTTGTGGCCGAGTCGAACTGATCGACATCGGGCTGACGCTTCCAGCATCGGCGATGGCGTCGTTCGAGCCTGCCGACGTCGGGCAGATCTGGCCGATCCCTACCGCCTCGGACGACAAGTATTCGCAGGGCGTGGTGGGAATCCTCGCGGGCAGCGCGACGTTCCCGGGTGCCGCATTGCTCTGTGTAGGAGCTGCGGTGGCAGCCACCTCCGGAATGGTCCGCTACGTGGGAAGCGCGGGTGCAGAGGTCGTTTCGCACCATCCGGAGGTGGTCGCCGCCCCGGATCTCGACGCGGCCGGCAGAGTTCAGTCGTGGGTTGTCGGTCCAGGCTTCGGCACCGACGAGCCCTCGGCGGAGACAGTGCGCCGGGTGCTGGAATCGGATCTGCCGGTCATCGTCGATGCGGATGCGCTGACGATCCTCGCAGGCAACGCACAGTGGGTGACCGGGCGCACCGCACCGACCCTGATGACCCCGCACGCCGGAGAATTCGCGCGCCTGACCGGATCGGACCCGGGCCCCGACCGCGTGGGAGCGGTGCGCGATCTTGCCGCCCGCTGGGGTGTGACCGTGCTGCTCAAGGGACGCGCAACGATCATCGCCGATGCCGACGGCACCACCTTCGTGAGCGACGCCGGGGGATCGGCCGCATCGACCGCCGGATCCGGCGACGTTCTCTCCGGAATCCTCGGGGCCTTGCTCGCGTCGGGAATGGCGCCCTCCACCGCGGCCGCGTGCGGGGCAAAGGTTCACGCGCTCGCCGCAGCCCGCGCGGCACATGGACCAGGCAGGGAGTTCGCGGCACCGGTGTCGGCGAGCCCGCTGTGCGCATCCATCTCGGACGCCATCCGCACCGTGCGCTCGCTCACAGACGGATCGAGATAGTTCCAGGTCCCACTCGGGGCACCGGGTGTGTCACGAGTTGTGCCACCCTGATCCGTCGTATTACCGGCTCGGATGGCACTATCGAATGTTGTGAGTATCGGCTGCGGTGACGAGAGGACCGGTTCGGGCGCGGTGGCGTCCGTCGACCTCGACGCAGTGCGACACAACGTGCACGTGTTGCAACAGTTCGCCGGCGACGCCGCCGTGATGGCGGTGCTCAAGTCCGACGGGTACAACCACGGAGCCATCGAGGTTGCACACGCCGCTGTCGCAGCAGGCGTGAAGGGGATCGGCGTCACCACGATCGGCGAGGCCCTCGAACTCCGCGCAGCGGGAATCGGCGTTCCCGTGCTGGCATGGCTGCATCGAACGGATACCGATTACGATGCCGCGATCAGCGCGCAGGTCGGGATCGGAGTGTCCACGGCTGCCCAGCTCGACGCCGTGGTGGCAGCAGCGCGCAGAGTCGGTCGCACCGCAGACCTCTCGCTCAAGATCGATACCGGGCTCAATCGCAACGGGGTCGCTGAAGCCGATCTCGATGTCGTTCTCGACGCAACGGCGGCCGCCGTCGCGGAGGGAACCGTGCACTTGGTCGGCATGTTCTCGCACTTGGCCTGCGCCGACGAACCGGAGCACCCGGCCAACGACGCCCAAGCTCAGCGGCTTCGCGACGCAGTCAGCCGCGCCACCCGACGCGGAACGCCTCCCACCGTCGTACATCTGTCCAACTCGGCGGCTACGTTGACCAGACCCGATCTCTGTTTCGACATGGTCCGTCCGGGTATTGCTCTGTACGGTTTGTCGCCCGTGCCGCAGTTGGGAAAGTTCGGCCTGCAGCCGGTGATGACGTTGTCGGCCCAGGTAGCGAACATCAAGAAGGTGAGCAAAGGTGAATCGGTGTCGTACGGATACACCTGGACCGCTCAGGCCGACACCGTGGTCGCCCTCATCGCGCTCGGATATGCCGACGGCGTCGTCCGCAGTCTCAGTGGGCGGTTCGACGTGACGATCGCAGGTCGGCGTTTTCCGTCGGTAGGACGAGTGTGCATGGACCAATTCGTCGTCGACCTCGGCGGCGACGGCTCGGGTGTCGCGGTCGGCGACGAGGCGCTACTCTTCGGGCCAGGGGACAGGGGAGAGGCGCACGCCCAGGATTGGGCAGATGCGCTCGACACAATCAGCTACGAGGTCGTCACCGGCATTCGTGGACGTGTTCGACGGCAGTTCGTCGGCGCGCGCTCAGGGGAGGCGACGGAATAGATCATGCGCGGATTGCTGGAGAGTATTGCAATTGTGGTGCGCGAGACGGCGTTTCGATCCAACAAGGACCCGCTGGCCACCGAGAACCTCGATCTCATGGATGCGGACCGCGGCAGTATCGTCACCGCGGACGACGGTGTGCCACTGGCGGTGCGCGAAGTCGGCCCGACCGACGCCGAGCTGACCGTCGTCTTCGTGCACGGCTACTGTCTGCGCACGTCGTCCTGGCATTTTCAGCGTCGTGCACTCGAACAGCAATGGGATTCGTCGGTTCGCATGGTCTTCTACGACCAGCGCGGCCATGGTCGCTCGGGGGTGCCGAGCTCGGACAGCTGCACGATCGGCCAGCTGGGCCTCGATCTGGACGCGGTGATTCGCTCGGTCGTGCCCAAGGGGCGCATCGTACTGGTCGGTCACTCGATGGGTGGAATGTCGATCCTGTCCATGGCACGGCAACGGTCGGATGTGCTGCGCCAACGAGTCATAGGAGCGGTGCTGATCTCGACGACCGCTGCCGGTCTCGCACAATCCGGGGTCGGTCGTAGTCTGCAGAATCCGGCGGTCGACGCGTTCCGCCTCGCAGTCCGGACCTCGCCCGGCTTCGTACAGTTCGGCCGTGGTGCCGTGCGCGCACTCATCTCACCGATATTGCGTGCGGCGTCCTACGGAACCAGGGTGTCCCCGCGTTTGGTGGCATTCTCCCAGTCGATGATCGACGACACCTCGGTTGTCACGATCGTCAATTTCCTCGAGACACTCGAGTTGCACGACGAGTCCGAGGCTCTCGTGGAATTCGAGAACATTCCGGTGTCGGTGGTGTGTGGCGACGAGGATTGGATCATTCCGTTCGCCAGTTCCGAGGCGCTGGCTCAGGCCCTGCCACGTTCGGAGATGGTGCGCGTCCGGCAGGGCGGCCATCTGGTTCAGCTCGAATTTCCGGAACAGGTCAACGGCGCGATTCTCCGGCTCGTGGCCCGAGCGTCGGAAGCGGCAGGCAAGAAGCGACGGTGGGGCGTTGTTTGACGTGCTGTTGACACTGCCGGTGGAAGCCGAATTGGTCACTGCCGCAGACACTGCCGAGTTCGGCGCACGGTTGGCGAACGTTCTGGTGGCCGGTGATCTGGTGATTCTCGACGGTCCGTTGGGCGCAGGAAAGACAGCGATGACCAAAGGTATTGCCGCAGGTCTCGGCGTGCAGGGACGAGTGACGTCTCCCACCTTCGTCATCGCCCGTGAGCATCGGCCCGGGCCGCGGCCGCATGGTTTACCGCCGGTTGCGCTCGTGCACGTCGATGCCTATCGGCTCGGGATGACCGGACAATCGGCACTCGACGAACTCGATGCTCTGGACCTGGACACCGACCTCACCGATGCGGTGGTCGTGGTCGAATGGGGTGAGGGTCTGGTCGAAAAACTGACAGACGGACACGTCTCGGTTCGGTTGGCGCGCGATCCGGAATCGGATGTTCGACGCGTGACGGTGAGGCGCGTGACCACCACGTCGGCTCCGGCTGACGTTCGTTGATCGGGTACCGGGTGCGCGGCCGAATCTCCGTCGACGCGTAACCTGAACCCTCGTGCTTGTACTTGCCGTCGACACCTCGACCCCCGCCGTCACCGCAGGTGTGGTGCGCCTGACGGAGGCCGCCGGTGCTCCGGTCGAAACCCTCGCCACGCGGGTTCGGGTGGACGCGAGGTCGCACGCGGAGATCCTGACGCCCAACATTCTCGAGTGCCTCACGGAGGCCGACATCACCGCGGCCGACCTCGATGCCGTCGTCGTCGGCGTCGGACCCGGCCCCTACACCGGGTTACGGGTGGGCATGGCGACGGCAGCGGCGTTCGGTGACGCACTCGGGGTGCCGGTGTACGGCGTATGCAGCCTCGACGCCATTGCGGCCGATGTCGCAGAGCCCGGGACCCTACTGGTGGTGACCGATGCGCGTCGTCGCGAAATCTATTGGGCGCGTTACGAAGCGGGAGTCCGCACCGCGGGTCCCGATGTGATCGCGCCGGCTGACCTGAATCATTTCGGAGCCGATGCGGTCGCGGGCTCCGCTCCGCATGCCGCGCAATTCGACGTTCCGATTCGCGATGTGCAGGCACCGTCACCGGCCGGTTTGATTCAGGTCGCCGCGGCCGATATCGCGAGCGGAGTCGTCCCGGGTCCTCTCGTTCCGCTGTATCTACGCCGGCCCGATGCCAAGACGCTCGCCGAGCGCGCCGCGGCGAAGGCTCGGCAATGACGGTGTCGATCGAGCCGATGACCGTGCAGGACGCTCCACGGTGCGCGTATCTCGAGGCGGTGCTCTTCGAGGGAGACGGCCCGTGGACCGAGGATCTGTTCGTTGCGGAACTGGCGGCGCCGCACATCCATTACGTCACGGCGCGAGAGAACGGCGAGATGATCGGCTACGCGGGTGTCGCCCTGTTGGGGCAGCCGAGCCGCGGCGCGTTCGTGGTCGGCGAGTCCGAGGTCCACACCATCGGAGTCGATCCGGCTCACCACCGTAGAGGGATCGGCGGACGACTGCTCGACGAGCTACTCCGGATAGCCGACGAGCACGGCGGACCGGTCTTTCTCGAGGTCCGCACTGACAACGAGCCTGCTATCGAGTTGTACAAACGCGAGGGGTTCGAGATCGTGGGGACCAGGGCCAAGTACTACCAGCCGAGCGGAGTCGACGCGTTCACCATGCGTCGGCCGGAACGAACCGAAGGATCAGCCCGATGATCGTCATGGGTATCGAAAGTTCCTGCGATGAAACGGGAGTCGGGATCGTCCGGTGGAACGCTGGACAGTGCGAGCTGCTGGCGGACGAGGTGGCATCGAGCGTCGACGAGCATGCCCGTTACGGCGGAGTGGTGCCCGAGGTGGCGTCACGGGCGCACCTCGAAGCCATCGTGCCGAACATGCGGCGAGCTCTGGCGACGGCTGACATCGATCGTCCCGACGCCGTCGCGGTGACGATCGGGCCGGGATTGGCCGGGGCGCTGTTGGTCGGGGTCGCTGCTGCGAAGGCATACGCCGCAGCCTGGGGCGTGCCCTTCTATGCGGTGAACCATCTCGGGGGACACGTCGCAGTCGACACGCTCGAACACGGTCCGATGCCGTCGTGTGTCGCCCTGTTGGTATCCGGTGGGCATACTCATCTGCTGCACGTCGACGATTTGTCTCGGCCGATCGCCGAACTCGGAACGACGGTGGACGACGCCGCTGGAGAGGCCTTCGACAAGGTCGCGCGACTACTCGGATTGGGCTACCCGGGCGGGCCTGCTCTCGATGCTGCTGCGCGCGAGGGTGATCCGTCTGCGATCGCGTTTCCCCGAGGAATGACCGGCCCTCGTGATGCCCGGTACGACTTCTCGTTCTCCGGAGTCAAGACCGCGGTCGCTCGATTCGTCGAGGCCAGGCAACGCGCCGGCGATCCTGTTCCGGTAGCTGACATCGCCGCATCGTTTCAGGAGTCCGTCGCCGATGTGTTGACGATGAAGGCGGTTCGTGCGGCCACCGACGTCGATGTCGACACGATCGTTCTCGGCGGGGGTGCCACGGCCAACTCGCGTATCCGGTCGTTGATCGAAAGTCGTTGTGCCGAGCAGGGGTTGAGACTTCGGATACCGAAGCCGCGGCTGTGCACGGACAACGGTGTGATGATTGCAGCGCTGGGTGCACATCTCGTCGCCGGCGGCGCTGCGCCGTCTGCGCTCACCGCAGTGACCGATCCCGGTCTGTCGGTTGCGACCAGTCAGGTCCCCGGCTGAACGTCCGGAACGGGCTCGGAGGTTCGCGGCGCAGCCGTGTCCTGTGAGGTGCGGGGTTCGACGCTCTCACCGGACACCGCAGGCGGTGGCGACCAGACGGTCGGCGGAGGGGTCAGTTCCGGAGTGGGATCGGAGCCGCGGACGACCGTCGTCGGAACCGTGATCGATTCGGTCGGTTCCACAGCGCTGGGTTCCACACTGCTGGGTTTCACACTGCTCTGTGGCACCGCCTCGGCGGAGGGTTGCGGTGTCGGTCCGGGGCTGAGCTCGGTGGGGCCGGACGGCGTTGTCGGACCGGGGGTCTCGCCCACATCGGGGTTGGTGGGCTCGATTGGCAGGGTGGTGGTCGGTGCGGGCGTCGTGGGCTCGGGAGTGACCGGTGTCGGCGGCACGACGGTGATACCAGTGCCTGCTTCGGGTGACGACGACTCCGGCGGCGGACCGACCGGCCATTCGATGCGCGGGAGGTCGGGAGCAGGTCGCAGCGTCGGCGTGGTGGTCGGTGCGGTGGACATGGTGAGTCCGGACGAGGAATCCGTCGACTGCACCGTGGTTGCCGCGGGGCCGACGGGATCTCCCGAGCTACGGGTGGAGGTCGACGTGTCACCGGGCGAGTAACCCTCGGCTACTTCTCGTCCCGCGTCGCCGGAGCCCGCGACGGGGTTTGTCGCGCTGCCGGCAGGGGACACGCTCGGGTCGTCTGCCGGCGTCATCGTCTGCAGGCCGTAGGCGAGCACCAATCCGCCCGCGACGACGGCGGCAGCTATCGCTCCCGAGTAGCGACTCATCCGGCCTGCGGTTCGGCGTGCAGCCGAGACCAGTGGGTAGTCGTTGTCGGTCACCGACGCGGCGACCACAGCCGCTCCCACGGCGAGCACGGCGTCGGGTTCGGGAAGGCGAATGACGCGCGCATGGAACATGTCGGTGATGGAAGAGGCCAGCAGCGGGATGTGGGCTCCGCCGCCGATGAGCACGATGGCCTCGGGTTCGTGAGTGCTCTCGTCGAACACCCTGCGGACGAACAGGGCTGCTTCGCGCAGGAGCGGCGATGCAGCGGTCTCGAATGCACTGCGGTCGATGGTCAGCGGTACCCCGCTGTAACGCTCGATCCGGACTTCGTCCTCGCGGGAGAGCTGTTCCTTGATCGATCGGTACCGTGCCGATCCGATTCCGCGGTCGTCGCGAATGTCGTCTCGGAGGTTGTCGCGGGTCATGTCCTGGACGAGATTCTTGACGAGAGCGTCGAGTGCATTGCCGCTGACGATGTCCGACCGGTCATGCGCCGACACCGTTCCAGCCGTTCGGTCGGTGACGGTGACCGACAGGCCCGACGCACCGAGATCGACCAGTGCGATCGTGTCGTAGCCGTCTATCAGGCCGGTGGTGGCCAGGTGCGCAACTGCCGCCGCGGATTCGGGCACCAGCCGAACGTCGCGAGTGGTGTGCGTCAACGCGTCGCGAATTCCCGCGGCGTGCTCTTCGGTGCGGTAGGTGACGGCGATCGCGTCGGGAGGTCGATGCCCGGGAATCAGCGATGCCATGAGCTCGATGGCAGAGGTAACGAGCTCACCCATGTCGGTGTTCGCCTGGCGATCGGCCGATACCGTCCGGTACTCGACCGTGCGACTGCCGTCGATGTCGACAGTGACGAGGGCTGCGCACACGACCTCGGATCCGGTGGATACTCCCACTCCTACCCGCATGGTGCACCTCCCGCCCCTGTTTGCCTGTCCGGTTCGACTGCCTTGTGTCTCATGTCGTGACACAGCTGTCGATCGTTATCGTTCGGACAGCCCCGTTATCGTAACGTTACTTCGGGTATTTATGCGAGCGTTATATTCCATGTGGTCGGTTATCGGGACGATGTTCGGGTTGGTTCACCTGGCCTTTCGGCGGGCGAGCACGCAGTCGGAAACACACGTAAATCGGTAGCGACATCGGCGTTTCGGGGCCTGATTTTCTGCGTTTTCCAATTGCTGGGGTCCAAGAAACTGCGCGTCGTCTGTAGCGGAAGACCGTCCGTGTCCGCGCCGACTCGAATCTGGCGAACCCAGCCCTTGAGTGCTGGCACTCTCGTGTATAGAGTGCTAGTTGGCATCGAGCGAAGTCCCGGCACCCGCGACGACGGGAACGTGTTCGAGCCGTTTGTCAGAACCGCACGAGAAGTACTTACACACAGCTGTCCGGGGATCCGACCCCGGACGCGTACCCCATAACTTTGGAGGGCTCAACGTGGCGAGCGTGAAAATCAAGCCGCTCGAGGACAAGATCCTCGTCCAGGCCAACGAGGCCGAGACGACGACCGCCTCCGGTCTGGTCATCCCCGACACAGCCAAGGAGAAGCCTCAGGAAGGCACCGTCGTCGCCGTTGGCGAAGGCCGTGTCACCGAAAAGGGCAACCGCATCCCGGTCGACGTCAAAGAAGGTGACACCGTCATCTACAGCAAGTACGGCGGCACCGAGATCAAGTACGCCGGCGAGGAGTACCTGATTCTGTCGGCACGCGACGTGCTGGCAGTCATCGCCAAGTAGGCCACAACGCATCCCGCCCCGGAAGCCGATCTCGTGTCGGTGCCGGGGCGGTGTGCGTTCGATCGAGTTTCTTTACTCGAAGGAGTAACACCGAAACATGGCAAAGCAAATCCAATTCAACGAGGAAGCGCGCCGTTCACTCGAGCGCGGCGTCGACAAACTTGCCGACGCAGTCAAGGTCACTCTCGGACCCCGAGGACGCCACGTCGTGCTGTCCAAGGCATTCGGCGGACCGACCGTCACCAACGACGGTGTGTCGATCGCTCGTGAGATCGACCTGGAGGATCCGTTCGAGAACTTGGGCGCACAGCTGGTCAAGAGTGTCGCCACCAAGACCAACGACGTCGCAGGCGACGGAACCACCACCGCGACGGTTCTCGCTCAGGCTCTCGTGCGCGGCGGACTGAAGAACATCGCCGCCGGTGCGAACCCGATCGCCCTCGGCGTCGGAATCTCCAAGGCTGCCGACAAGGTCGCCGAGGCGCTGCTCGCCGCCGCTACTCCGGTCGAGGGCAAGCAGGCCATTGCTCAGGTCGCCACCGTGTCCTCGCGTGACCCCGAGATCGGCGAACTGGTCGGTGAGGCGCTCACCCGCGTCGGTGCCGACGGCGTGGTCACCGTCGAAGAGTCTTCGACATTGCTCACGGAACTTTCGGTCACCGAGGGCGTTCAGTTCGACAAGGGCTACCTCTCGCCGTACTTCGTCACCGACGTCGACACGCAGGAAGCCGTACTCGAAGACGCGTACGTCTTGCTCTACCGCGAGAAGATCACCTCGCTTCCGGACTTCCTTCCCCTGCTGGAGAAGGTGGCCGAGAGCGGCAAGCCGTTGCTCATCCTCGCCGAGGACACCGAGGGCGAAGTTCTCTCGACGCTCGTCGTGAACTCGATCCGCAAGACCATCAAGGCCGTCGCTGTGAAGGCGCCGTTCTTCGGTGATCGCCGCAAGGCATTCCTGGACGACCTTGCCGTCGTGACTGCGGGACAGGTCATCACTGCCGACGTCGGTCTGAGCCTGAAGGAAGCCGGCCTCGAGCTCCTCGGGCGCGCTCGTCGCGTCGTAGTCACCAAGGACGACACGACCATCGTCGACGGTGCGGGTTCTCAGGAAGACATCGATGCTCGCGTCGGCCAGTTGCGCCGCGAAATCGAGAACACCGAGTCGGAGTGGGATCGCGAGAAGCTCGAAGAGCGTCTGGCGAAGCTCTCGGGCGGCATCGCCGTCATCAAGGTCGGCGCAGCCACCGAGACCGAGCTCAAAGAACGAAAGTTCCGCGTCGACGACGCAGTGGCAGCAGCCAAAGCGGCCGTCGAAGAGGGCATCGTTCCCGGCGGTGGCTCGGCTCTGACCCAGGCAGCGTTGTCGCTGGCCGATGATCTCGGCCTGACCGGCGACGAAGCGACCGGAGTCGCCGTGGTGCGTACTGCACTCAACGCGCCGCTGTTCTGGATCGCCACCAACGCTGGCATCGACGGTTCAGTCGTGGTCAGCAAGGTCGCCGAGCTGCCGAAGGGACACGGATTCAACGCCGCGACCCTGACGTACGGTGACCTGCTGGCAGACGGCGTAGTCGATCCGGTGAAGGTGACTCGATCAGCTGTGGTCAACGCTGCATCGGTTGCCCGGATGATCCTGACGACCGAGAGCTCGATCGTGGAGAAGCCGGAACAGGCCGCCGAGCCTGCTGCCGGGCACGGTCACGCTCACTGACGTTCGATAGAACTACGACGAAGCCCCCAACCCGAGTCGGGTTGGGGGCTTCGTCGTGTGTGCACTCGGCACCATCGCGTCGACTAGACCGCGATACGGCGACGGTTGTGCCGGGCGTGCAGTTCTCGTTCGGTTTCGGACATTCCGCCCCAGATGCCATAAGGCTCACTGACGTTGAGAGCGTGTGTGCGGCATTGCGCGAGGACGGGGCAGCTGCGGCACATTTCCTTGGCGCGCATCTCGCGCTGCGCTCGTGCGCGGCCTCGCTCGCCGTCCGGGTGGAAGAACATGGACGAGTCGACCCCACGGCACAGGCCGTGCATCTGCCAATCCCAAATATCGGCGTTCGGCCCAGGGAGATGATTCGGCTGCGGCATGGAAACTCCTAGGGTGGTGTGGCTTCTCGAATTCGTGATCCGAATGTCGACAACGTTATGTGGGTCGACGAAATCGAGTCAATAGTTCTTCGTCGTGGGCAAATGCATAGTTATGGGGCCAAGAATTAACACGGTTGATCTTTACTTGGGCCTCACCGCGTGCGTGCCGTTCCTGTTGAAGAATCCGCGGACACGGGAGACGATAGGGAGAGTGGGGCTCGGCATCCGTCCCGTCGACACAGTGATTCGGTGGCGGGAACTATGGCCTCGTGCGATCGATTCGCCGTGCGTTCGTCGTAGTTCTCCCTGTTCAGGGTCTCGTGAAGGCTCCGGGGGTTCGTCCGCTGCCGGTCGGTCGGTTCGGTGGTCTCAGTGTGGAAGACGCTGCACGCGGCGCGCGGTGCCGGCCTCTGGAACGGCGTGTCTCGGGCCGAGACGTCGGGCAACGACAGTCGAGGTTTGTCGGCACGGTTCACCGTTTGGGTGCAGCGTTTAACCTATTCGCCACACAGCGTTCAGATTGCCGTTTCCTGGACGGCCTTTTTTACATTGTTAATTCCTTGAAAACTGCATTTCGTGCATTGAATACAGAGCCCGCATCCAGTGCCGTGCTCGAGCACTAATTGTCGCCTCACCGAGTGGTTCTCTGGGCAGCACACGCGGCTTCTCGCGCCCTGGACGACAAATCGGACGACGTATGGCAAGGCCCTACCCTTGCGTTGTGTCACCAGAGCAGATCTCGCGGTTCACTGCGACGCCCTCCGACCTCCTCGACGTCGCTTTCGGTCCCGACCCCGGCCGATTCCCGCTCCCCGCGGCGACCGATCCCTACGAGAGCTGGCACCGCAGTGTGGCGTTGGCCGGGCAAGGTCGATACGGCGCCGCGGACGTCGAGCTGCGGCGGTACACCCCTCGTAGCTTGGAACTCGAGTCGCTGCACGCTTCGACCAGAGCCTCATGGCTGCGTCAACTGGGTAGGCACGAGCGGGCGCGCCGCTTCGACGGCAGAGCGGTGTTCCTCGTCGGTCTCGTGGGACCTCCGCGATCGAGGGACTCGGTCGAAGCACGAAGCGATGCGTTGATCGGCCTCGCCGCCGATGCGCTCGGCACGGGGCGGTTCGGGTTGGCGCAGACCCTGCTCGCTCGCAGTGACGGGCATCGGCAGGGGCCGAACGGCGAGGGGCTGTGGCGTCCGGCTCTGCGAGCTGCGTGGGTATCGGCCGAACTGGCGATGGTGCGCGGCGACGGCTCGACGGCCGTCCGACACGCCGAGTCCGCGCGAGCTCTCGCCAACGATGCCGATTCGTTACGCCACAGCATCAAGACGGACCTGGTCTTGGCGGCCGCACTGAGTTGCGCAGGGCAGACCAGCCGCGCCCATGATTTTGCGGTCCAGGTGGCCAGCGCTGCGGCGATGCACGGCCTGTTGCCGTTGCGCTGGGCCGCGACGATGCTCTGCGAGGGAACCGGAATTGCCGACGCCGCGACGGCGACCTCTGCCGATCTCGCGTCAGCGATCGATCGTCGCGGTGGTTCGTCGATCCACTGACCAGGACCGCGGTGGAAGACGGACCGAGTGGTTCGGTTGGTCCGGGGTGGTGTCGCTATCCTTGGTCACGTTCCACCACCACGTGGAAGCGCTCCCAGGCGGGTGCGTACCTGTAACGCGGGGAAAATTGTCGACGATGAACACAGCGGGTGAGGAGTTGGACTCTTTCGTCGTTGCCGCAGCGCAAGGCGATCGACTGGCTCTGTCCCGGGTCTTGGAGTTCATCCGACCGCTTGTCGTCCGGTACTGCCGGGCACGAGTCGGATCGGCTGAGCGCGGTCAGCTATCGGCCGACGATGTGGCGCAGGAGGTCTGTTTGGCAGTCATGACCGCCTTGCCGCGTTACCAGGACCAAGGTCGTCCGTTCATGGCATTCGTGTACGGCATCGCGGCTCACAAGGTCGCCGACGCCCATCGCAGCGCCTCGCGTAACAAATCGGACCCGGCCGCCGAAGTACCAGATGTCGTGTCGATGGAACACGGACCGGAGCAACGTGCTCTCGAATCCGAGTCGAGTCGTCAGATGACTGCACTGCTGGACACCTTGCCCGCCAAGCACCGAGAAATTTTGGTGCTCCGACTCATCGTCGGATTGTCGGCCGAGGAAACAGCGGCGGCAGTCGGCAGCACTGCAGGCGCTATCCGCGTGGCTCAGCACCGAGCTATCGCAAAACTGAAGAACGAAGTTGTGAGAGCAGGTGAAATGTATGGCTAGGGACATTGGTCACGGTGGCTCCGGTGAGAACCCGCGTCGCGGAATCTCGCGAATCGGTGAGCACGTGAACCCCACTGGACCGAAGCAGAACGATCCCTATGCCGACATCGGTGCAGACGGTGGTCCCGTGGACCTCGTCGCCGTACGTCGTGACGATGCGTTCATCGACGCGATCAGTGGTGACGGACCGATAGCTACCGATGACGCAGACGAGTATCAACTCGCCCTTCTACTCGCCAACTGGCGAGCAGACGTGATGTCGCCGGCGATGCCCGCCGGCCCCTCCCTCGACGTGGTCGTGGCCTCGGTGGAACGCGAGAAGCTCGCCGCCGACATGGCGCGTAGGAGCTCGGCGAATCGTGGTGGACGGATGCGTTTGCTGCGTCCTATCGCCGGCGCTGCTGCGGCGATCGCCGTGGTGATGGGTGGTCTGGTTGTCATCTCCTACAACTCGACGCCCGACGATCCGCTGTGGAGCGTCAAGTCCGTCGTGTTCTCCGAGCAGGCCGATTCGACTGTGGCGCAGATCGATACGACGTCCAAGTTGCAGGAGGCCGAAAACCTTCTGTCGTCGGGCGATGCCGATGCCGCTCGGGCTCTGCTCGACGGTGCATCGAACCGCACCTCTGCTGTGCTCGACGCTTCCCAGCGCGCCGAGCTCGACCAGTGGCTGGCGCGTCTGTTGCAGGAGCTGCAGGCTCTGACGGTCCCCGTCCCGGTACCGCCGGCGGTACCGGTTCCAAGTGTGCCCGCTCCTGTGCCCAGCCCCGACGTCGTTTCCCCTCAGGCTCCGGTGGATGCGGCGGTGCCCGACACCAGCGCGGTTCCGATCACACCGAATCCGGAAACAACCACACCGAGCAGTCCGCCCGTGACGACGAGTCCTAGTCCGACGACGACCGACGTCACGCCGACGGTCCTTCTCGACCCGAATCAACCGACGGCTACCGCCGGTGGAAGTTCGTCCGAGAACCGCGATCGTATGTCGGTTCCGTCCGGCGGAAGCTGAACGTAAACCGGACGGCACTGTCGGTTCGAGCAACGAAGAAGCCCGACACGATAATCGTGTCGGGCTTCTTCGCCTTGCGGGGGTCGTGCAGAAACTCAGCTGTCGAAACCGTCGCCGTGCAGGGCGTCGTTCATCGATGCGTCCGCGAAACCGCGGCAGTAATCCCAGGTGACGTACGCGTCCGGCACGGGGTCGTAGGCCGGCTCGTGCGGTCGTACGGTGCCGTCGACCAAGAGCTGCAACAGGTTCGCGCGCAGCATGTCCCAGTCGTGGTAGTGGTCCTGCTGGCAGTCCTCGCAGCACACGACCAGGCCGCGGATGCCGCGGTGGCCGAGCAGTGCTTCGTAGACAGCAAGGTCCGCCAGGTCTTCCTCGACGGCCAGCCGTTCCTGAGGATCCAGGGGCTGGCCAGGCTCGATGGCGTCGAGGGCGGCCGACGGGTCGGCTGGGTCTCCGGCGAAGGGGTCCGGGGGTAAACCGGGAGGCAGTTGATCGCGCACGCCTCCACGGTACGCAGGATTGGTAGGTCTGCGCCAGCTGTTCGAAAGCGACATGCCGGACGTGGATGCTGCGCCCTGGTGCTGATGGCCGAGATTTCGGGGCCTCGGGCAGGCCGTAGTGGGAGGCATTCGCACTGGTTGTGCCCTAGCCGATACCATGGTTCACGGCGCTGAACAGATGAGTGCAAGTGCCGAAACTCCATCCGTTCTCCAATCCCGCATTGCGGTGCGCCTGCGAGCTCTCACCGGCCGCACGCCGCGCCGAAGTGCAACCAGGCTCTAGGGAGGGCCAGATTCGCATGAGTAGTCCCGGAGCCCACGTCCGCACAGGCGGCGACGATCCCACCAAGGTCGCGATGCTCGGCCTCACGTTCGACGACGTCCTGCTGCTGCCGGCCGCTTCGGATCTGATTCCCAGCTCGGTCGACACGTCCAGTCAGATCACCCGCGAGATCCGGTTGCGGGTGCCTTTGGTCAGCTCGGCCATGGACACCGTCACCGAAGCGCGGATGGCCATCGCGATGGCCCGCGCCGGCGGCATGGGCGTGTTGCACCGCAACCTGTCGCTGCAGGATCAGGCGTCCCAGGTGGAAACCGTCAAGCGCTCCGAAGCCGGCATGGTCACCGATCCCGTCACGTGCAAGCCCACCGATTCGTTGGCCGAGGTCGACGCCATGTGCGCGCGCTTCCGCATCTCGGGATTGCCCGTCACCGACGAGACCGGCGCGCTCGTCGGCATCATCACCAACCGCGACATGCGCTTCGAGGTGGATCAGAACCGCCGCGTCGCCGATGTCATGACGAAGGCTCCGCTCATCACCGCGCAGGAGGGCGTCACCGCTGAGGCCGCCCTCGGCCTGCTGCGTCGCCACAAGATCGAGAAGCTTCCGATCGTGGACGGCAAAGGCGCGCTGACCGGCCTCATCACGGTCAAGGACTTCGTCAAGACCGAGCAGCATCCCAACGCCACCAAGGACCGTGACGGCCGATTGCTCGTCGGTGCCGCGGTGGGCGTCGGACAGGACGCATGGGCTCGTTCGATGGCGCTGACCGATGCCGGTGTCGACGTCGTCATCGTCGACACCGCGCACGGCCACAATTCGCAGGTACTCGAGATGGTGAGCAAGCTCAAGGCCGAGGTGGGCGATCGGGTTCAGGTCGTCGGCGGAAACGTCGCCACCCGCGCAGGTGCACTCGCTCTCGTCGAGGCCGGCGCAGATGCGGTCAAGGTCGGCGTCGGACCGGGATCCATCTGCACCACCCGAGTGGTCGCAGGCGTCGGCGCTCCGCAGATCACCGCCATCCTCGAAGCCGTCGCCGCGTGCAAGCCGCACGGTGTGCCGGTCATCGCCGACGGCGGTATGCAGTTCTCCGGTGATATTGCGAAGGCACTCGCCGCAGGTGCCTCGACCGCCATGCTCGGATCGTTGCTGGCCGGAACGGCCGAGTCCCCCGGAGAGCTGATTCTGGTGGGCGGCAAGCAGTTCAAGAGCTACCGCGGCATGGGTTCTCTCGGTGCCATGCAGGGACGCGGGGGAGCGAAGTCGTTCTCCAAGGACCGCTACTTCCAGGACGACGTGCTGGCCGAGGACAAGTTGGTGCCCGAGGGCATCGAAGGCCGTGTCCCGTATCGCGGACCGTTGAATCAGGTCATTCACCAGCTCACCGGTGGTCTGCGAGCTGCGATGGGCTACACCGGGTCCAACTCGATCGAAGACCTGCAGAAGGCTCAGTTCGTGCAGATCACTGCGGCCGGGCTCAAGGAGAGCCATCCGCACGACATCACGATGACCGCAGAGGCTCCGAACTACACCACCCGATAGTCGTGTCGGCCTCAGTAGGCCGACTCGATTCGCTCTCGAAGTAGAAAGGTGCGCGCGTGCGCGACCTCGTTGAAATCGGCATGGGCAGAGAAGCCCGCCGCACCTACCAGCTGGACGACGTGGACATCGTGCCGTCCCGTCGTACTCGGTCGTCGAAGGAGGTGTCGACGGCGTGGCAACTCGACGCGTACCGCTTCGACATCCCGGTGCTCGCCCATCCGACCGATGCCCTGGTCTCGCCCGCGTTCGCGATCGAGCTGGGTCGCCAAGGCGGACTCGGAGTCGTCAACGGTGAGGGCCTCTGGGCCCGTCATGCGGACGTACAGGCCAAGTTGGATCAGCTGATCCATATCGCCGAGACCGATGTCGATCCCGATGCGCCGATCGCATTTCTGCAGGAGTTGCATGCCGCGCCGCTGCAGCCCGATCTGCTGTCGGCCGCAGTCGGCCAGGTACGCGATTCCGGGGTCACCGTCGCCGTGCGGGTGAGTCCGCAGAACGCACGTGCGTTGACACCCGCTCTGGTCGCCGCCGGCCTGGATCTGCTGGTCATCCAGGGCACCATCATCTCCGCCGAGCACGTGGCGCACGGCGACGAAGAGCCGCTCAACCTCAAGACGTTCATCGCCGAACTCGACGTCCCCGTCATCGCCGGTGGCGTCAGCGATCACCGCACCGCGCTGCACCTGATGCGCACGGGTGCGGCGGGCGTCATCGTCGGCTACGGCTCCGTCGAAGGCGGCACCACCACCGGTGAGGTACTGGGCATCGGCGTTCCGATGGCTACCGCGATCGCCGACGCGGCAGCCGCGCGTCGGGACTATCTGGACGAGACCGGCGGGCGCTACGTGCACGTCATCGCCGACGGCGACATCACGACGTCCGGTGCGTTGGCCAAGGCCATCGCCTGCGGAGCCGACGCTGCGGTTCTGGGGGCTCCGTTGGCCGTCGCCGCGGAGGCTCCCGGGGGTGGCTGGTACTGGCCGTCCGCGGCGGCGCATCCGTCGATGCCGCGTGGCGCGTTGCTGCCGATGTCGGCGGGGGAGCGTCCGAGCCTCGATCAGGTGCTGCACGGACCGTCTCGCGAGTCGTACGGCTCGATCAACCTCGTCGGCGGACTACGTCGGTCCATGGCGAAGTCGGGGTACTCCGATCTCAAGGAATTCCAGAAGGTGGGCCTGAACGTTCGGGCTTGATCAGCTGCACCTTTCAAGGGCGCGTACTCCTGTCACCGGGGGTGCGCGCCCTTCGTCGTGAGCGGAAGTTCGTAGCCCGCTACGAAGTCTCGTGCACATAAGCCGACCCTGAGTTGGTGATACCTCTCGTAACAGCTAGAATTGCTTGTGGCGGTAGTCACATGGGGGTGTGCATACTGTTCGACAGCAACGGATGTAGCGGAGGTCACCATGGGTTCAGCTGTTCGCGCCACGGATTACGACGTTCTGATCGTCGGTTCGGGCTTCGGCGGAAGTGTCACTGCGCTGAGGCTGGTGGAGAAGGGATACCGCGTCGGGATCCTGGAAGCCGGGCAGCGCTTCGAGGACAAGGACTTCGCGAAGAACAGCTGGGATCTCAAGCGCTTCCTGTGGGCACCGAAGCTGGGCCTCTACGGCATCCAGCGCGTGCACCTGTTGCGCGATTGTCTCATCCTCGCCGGTGCCGGAGTGGGCGGTGGGTCGCTGAACTACGCGAACACCCTCTACAAGCCTCAGGCACCCTTCTTCGAGGACAAGCAGTGGGCGCACATCACCGATTGGAGCAGTGAGCTCTCTCCGTTCTACGACCAGGCCACCCGCATGCTCGGCGTGGTGCGCAATCCGCACATGACCCCCGCCGACGAGGTGATGAAGTCGGTCGCCGAGGACATGGGTGTCGCCGATACTTTCATCCAGACACCGGTGGGCGTGTTCTTCGGTGACGAACCCGGCAAGACCGTCCCGGACCCGTACTTCGGTGGTGCCGGCCCCGAGCGAACCGGATGCATCGAATGCGGTGAGTGCATGACCGGGTGTCGCCACGGTGCCAAGAACACGTTGCTGAAGAACTACCTCGGCTTGGCCGAGCGCGCGGGAGCCGAGATTGTGCCGATGACGACGGTGTCCGGCCTCCGCCCTAGATCCGACGGCACCTGGGATGTCGACACCGAGCGCACCGGCGCTCGACTCCGCAAGGGCAAGAAGACGTACAGCGCTGCCAATGTCGTGTTGGCGGCAGGCACCTGGGGCACCCAGAACCTGCTGCACAAGATGAAAGACACGGGCGCGCTGCCCAAACTGTCGGACACACTCGGCGAACTGACGCGCACCAACTCCGAGTCGATAGTCGGAGCGGCCAAGCTGGCGGTCGATCCCGATATGGACCTCACGCGCGGAGTCGCCATCACGTCCTCGTTCCACCCCAGTCCCAACACGCATATCGAACCGTGCCGCTACGGCAAGGGCTCCAACGCGATGGGCATGCTGCAGACCCTGATGACCGACGGCGGAGGAAAGATTCCGCGGTGGCTCAAGTTCGTGTTCGCGCTGATCATCCACCCGATTCAGTTCGTCCGCGTCGTCAACGTCCGGCACTGGAGCGAGCGCACCATCATCGCGCTGGTGATGCAGAACCTCGACAACTCGATCACCACGTTCACCAAGCGTGGGCCGTTCGGCCGCAAGATCTCCAGCAGGCAGGGCCACGGTGAGCCGAACCCGACGTGGATCCCCGAGGGCAACGACGCCACCCGGCGCATCGCCAAGAAGATCGGCGGAGTCGCTGGTGGCACCTGGGGAGAGCTGTTCAACATCCCGCTCACCGCACACTTCCTCGGCGGCTGCGCCATCGCCTTGGATTCAGCGCACGGCGTCATCGATCCGTACCACCGCGTCCACGGATACCCGACGCTGAGCGTGGTGGACGGGGCGGCCGTGTCGGCAAACCTCGGGGTCAACCCGTCGCTGACCATCAGCGCGCAGGCCGAGCGGTCCGCCGCACTGTGGCCGAACAGGGGCGAGCTGGATCTTCGTCCGGCACAGGGGCTTCCGTATCAGCGGCTCGACCCCATCGCCCCCAACTCGCCCGTCGTCCCGGTGGACGCTCCGGGTGGACTGAGACTGCCGATCGTCGAGATCAGGTCCGGCTCTGCGGCGCTGCACGTCGAGCATTCGGGTGTTGCGTAAGCGCTGCAGCAGTCCCACTAGACTGACCCGGTGACCGACTCCACTGCACACGATCCCGCACATGCACGCCCGGTTCTCGTCGTCGACTTCGGTGCTCAGTACGCGCAGTTGATCGCCCGCCGTGTGCGTGAGGCCAACGTGTACTCCGAGGTGATCTCGCATACCGCGACCGCCGAGGAGATCGCGGCAAAGGATCCGGTCGCGCTGGTGCTTTCCGGTGGACCGTCGAGCGTCTACGCCGACGGGGCACCCGAACTGGACTCGGCGCTCCTCGACCTCGGCATCCCCGTGTTCGGAATCTGCTACGGGTTCCAGGCCATGGCTCAGGCCCTCGGCGGAACCGTCGAGCACACCGGAACGCGGGAGTACGGTCGCACGCAACTCAGCGTCGACGGCGGGCGTCTGCACGACGGTTTGCCTGCAACCCAACCGGTGTGGATGAGCCACGGCGACGCGGTCACCGCGGCCCCGGAGGGCTTCACCGTCACTGCCACCAGCGCCGGCGCACCGGTCGCCGCCTTCGAGAACGAGGCCACGCGGATGGCCGGAGTGCAATATCACCCCGAAGTTCTGCACTCCCCGCACGGGCAGCAGGTCCTCAGTCGGTTCTTGCACGAGACGGCAGGCATTGCTCCGGACTGGACAGCGGCCAACATCGCCGACGCTCTGATCGAGTCAGTCCAGGAGCAGGTCGGACCGACGGGTAAGGCCATCTGTGGTCTGTCCGGTGGAGTCGACTCCGCGGTGGCGGCAGCTCTCGTGCAGCGGGCAATCGGCGACCGGTTGACCTGTGTCTTCGTCGACCACGGCTTGCTGCGTGCCGGCGAGCGCGAGCAGGTTCAGCAGGATTTTGTGGCTGCCACCGGTGCCAAGCTCGTCACCGTCGATGCGGTCGACACCTTCCTCGGTGCGCTCGAGGGTGTCTCCGATCCGGAGGAGAAGCGCAAGATCATCGGTCGCGAGTTCATCCGTAGCTTCGAGGGTGCCGTCACCGAGGTGCTGGGTGAGAACGCCGAGCACGGCGACTCCGTCGAGTTCCTGGTGCAGGGCACGCTCTACCCGGATGTCGTGGAGTCCGGTGGTGGTTCGGGAACCGCCAACATCAAGAGCCATCACAATGTGGGCGGTTTGCCGGACGATCTGCAGTTCGCCCTGGTCGAGCCGTTGCGTGCGTTGTTCAAGGACGAGGTTCGGGCCGTCGGGCGTGAATTGGGACTGCCCGAGGACATCGTCGGAAGACAACCTTTCCCGGGACCAGGACTGGCCATTCGCATCGTCGGAGAGATCACTGCGGACCGGCTGGCCACGTTGCGTCATGCGGATTCCATTGTCCGAGAGGAGCTTACGGTCGCCGGCTTGGATCAGCAGATCTGGCAGTGCCCGGTGGTGCTGCTGGCGGACGTGCGCAGTGTCGGAGTGCAGGGCGACGGTCGTACCTACGGTCATCCGATCGTTCTGCGTCCGGTGTCGAGCGAGGACGCGATGACTGCGGACTGGACCCGACTGCCGTACGACGTGCTGGAAACGATTTCGACTCGGGTGACCAACGAGGTTCCGGAGGTCAACCGAGTCGTTCTCGACGTGACGAGCAAGCCGCCGGGCACCATCGAGTGGGAGTGAGCGCCTTAGCTTTTTCTGCTGGGACCCAATAGAAGAGCGACTCCGACGGCGACCGCAGCAATCACGAAGACCCAGCGAAATTGCACGTCGCCCAGGGCCGCGATCGCATCCTGCCCGATGATGGCTGCGACCGAGACGACCATGGCGGCCAGTCCGGCAAGCAACAGCAGCGCCGACGGTCCGCGGCGGTTCGAGTTCTGCGCCTCGGTGTCGGAATCACTGTCGCCGTAGTCGTGTCCGATCCTGTCGGAGTTGTTCTTCTTCACTTCTGCACCTTCAACTCGCCGAATGCCACATCTCCCACGATCGTCAGGACCTGAGCGTCGGTGCTCGTTGCCGGACCGAACCGCGTTTCGGTGGGGCACGTACCCATCGCCGACTCGCACTCCACGATCACGTTCATCGAATCGGGCACGGTGACCGACGCAGTGCCCAGTGCTACATCGATTTTCACGGTGCGGTTTTCGGTGAGCGTCAGGCCCGTGAGGTCCAGATTCAGGTCACCAAGACCGACGTCGTACGTCGGAGCCAGGTCGGCATTGGTCGACGGAACGACCCGCTGGGTTCCCGACGGACCATTGCCCAGGTCCAGCGGTCCGACCGCCGATGCCAGGACGACGAATCCGGCTAGGGGTGCCGCGACCACCAGCAGTCCGTACCCCTTGCGGAGGAAGGCTCCGAGGATCAGCCCGACCGCGATGATCGACAACGCGACGGCTCCGACGCGTCCTGCTGTGGCCCAGTCCCCGCCGGACGCGGCTCCGACCGCGGCGGTGACGGCAGCACCGAGCAGTGCAAGGCCGAGAAAGCTTGCTGTCCACCGTGATCGGTGTTTACGCTCGATCGCTGCCGGTGGGAATGCCGGTGCCGGTTCGGGGAGATCCCAGGCGAACGGAGCCACCCCGAGCGGGTCCCACGACGGGGGAGTCACCGACGGCGTTTCGGCCGGCTTCTGCTTGCTCAGATTCACGGTGTGGTCGGCACCGGAGTCTGCAGCATCGGAGCTACCGGCTGCTTTCGGCGTCGGAACGTAACTCGTCGGCAAGGTCGTGTACGGGCTGTAGTGCTCCTGCTGAAACTGCGGCGGCCGATACTGCGCGGCCGTCCACTGTTCCGCTGACGTACTGTACGAGCCGAAAGGCTTGGGCGCGTAGTAGTTTCGAGAGAACTCTTCCGTCCGCATGTACGGTGGCGGCTCCGGGCAACGCTGATGCAGCAACCACAGGCCACCGAGCATGGCCAACAGCGAGATGAGCCCCGAACCTCCGAGCCCGACACCCACCGGGCCTATCGTCGACACCGCGATCACCAACGCCACCGCGACGACCACCATCTTGGTCGTCGAATCGGAGCTGGTGCCGCGGCCGACGAGCGACTCTGCGCCCGACGCAGTGTCACCGGCTCGGCTGAGCACCAACCACGCCGCCAGATACAGCACGATGCCGGCACCGCCGAACAGGGTGGACACGACGAACGCGACCCGAATCAGAACAGGATCCACGTCGTAGCGATAGCCGATACCGGCTGCGACACCCGCCACGTGTCCGCGTTGCGGCAATCGGTGCGGACGGGTTCGCCACATCTGCTGAATTTGATCCGAGACGGTCACGTTGCTCATGACAACCATCGTGACGTTTCCGATCGTGAAACACATCAGGGATACCCCTGATATCGACCCCGAGCGTGATCGGACGTCGTCGAAGGCGCGAAACATCAGGGCGAACCCTGATGCGACACCCGCCCTGTCCGTGCCAGGATCGAGGCGTGCACCCTGTCGACAATCCCTCCGTTGACGCCGCCCGCAACACACCACCCGTAGCCGGCGACGCGCCGGTCGCCCCTGTTACCTTTCCTGTCGCTCCTGCACGCTCTGCTCCGGTGCCCTATCGACGACGCGGCGGCGGACGCATCGTCGGCGGCGTAGCCGGGGGTCTGGCCGACCACCTCGGCGTCGACGTCTTCAAGATTCGGGTGGCCTTCGCGCTGCTCGCGGCCTCGGCCGGTGCCGGGATCGCAACCTACGGCCTGATCTGGATGTTCACGCCCGTCGGCGACGACACGGCACACCCGAGTGCCGCCGAACGTCAGCGTGCGCTGGGGTTGGCCGCCATCGGTCTCGGCCTCGCGGTGGGGCTTGCCTGGCTCCTCAGCGGTACTGCCGCATCGGTCATCGTGCCGGTCATCGTCGTGGTGGTCGGTGCAGCGCTGGTGTGGCGCGAGTTCGACGTGGAGGGTCCACGGACGGCGTTGGGATTGCCCAAGCATCCGACCGTGCTGAGCTGGGCGCGGGTGGTCGGCGGAGCAACACTGATCGTCCTCGGGCTGGGGGTGGTGGTCCTTGCCCGCGTCGATTTGGCCGCACTGCGTTCGTCGCTGCTGGCGGTGGTGGTCACCCTCGTCGGCGTCGGCTTGTTGACGGTTCCCATCTGGCTGCGAATGTGGCGTGCGCTCGGTGCCGAGCGATCTGCGCGTATTCGTAACGACGAACGTGAGGAGATTGCCTCGCACTTGCACGACTCGGTGCTGCAGACACTCGCCTTGATCCAGAAGCAGTCCGACCGGCCGCAGGAGGTGATGCGGTTGGCGCGCGGGCAGGAGCGGGAGCTACGCAAATGGCTGTTCGACGGCGGTGACACCGACAACTCCAGCTTGGCCGATGCCCTCAAGACCATCTCCGGTGAGGTCGAGGATCAGCACGGTGTGACCGTCAGGCCCATCACCGTCGGAGACGTGCATCTGCTGCCCGACGACATCGAATCCGGCCTGTCCAGGGAAAGTTTCACCGCGCTTCTCGGTGCCACGCGAGAGGCACTGGTCAACGCGGCCAAGCATTCCGGTGAGACCAACATCGATCTGTTCGCCGAAACCGAAGCGGAGCAGGTCAGCATCTTCGTCCGCGACCGCGGAACCGGGTTCGACGAATCCGAGGTTCCCGAGGACCGGCAGGGCCTCGCGAAGTCCATCAGAGGTCGTGTCGAACGCCGCGGCGGCACCGTGCAGGTACGGTCGACCGTCGGCAAGGGCACAGAAGTACGCATCTTCATGCCCCGCAACGGCAGTACTGTGACCACTGAATCGCCCGAATCCAACCAGCAGGAGCAGCCGACGTGACCGACCCGTTCCGAGTTTTCCTGGTCGACGATCACGCGGTTTTCCGCTCGGGCGTGCGAGCCGAACTGGGCCGTGAGGCGGACATCGTGGTCGTCGGTGAAGCGGGAGGCGTCGCCGAGGCGGTATCGGGTATCGACTCGACGAAACCCGATGTGGTGTTGCTCGACGTGCACATGCCCGACGGCGGTGGCGTGGCCGTGCTCAATCGCATCGCCGAGGGGCCGGTGTGTCTGGCTCTGAGCGTGTCCGACGCGGCCGAGGACGTCATTGCCGTCATCCGTGCGGGGGCCAGGGGGTACGTGACCAAGACCATCTCCGGTGCAGAGCTCGCCGACGGTGTTCGACGCGTCGCCGGGGGAGACGCGGTCTTCAGCCCGCGTCTGGCCGGATTCGTCCTCGATTCGTTCACCGGTCGTAGTGCCGCCCCGGAGCCCCCGCTCGATCCGGAACTGGACTCGCTGACGCCCCGTGAACTGGAGGTTCTGCGGTTGCTGGCGCGCGGATACACCTATCGCGAGATTGCCGAGGATCTGTTCATCTCCGTCAAGACCGTCGAGACTCATGCCTCGAATGTTCTCCGAAAGACCCAGCAGTCCAACAGGAACGCACTCACGCGATGGGCACACAAGCGCCGAATCGACTAGCCGTCCGCGTCACGCTTGACCTTCGACCAACCCGAAGCCTCAGGATTTCGCCATGACTGATTCTGACGAAGAGTTCCTGACCATCGGTGTGTTCGCTCGCTCGAGCGGGCTGACCCCCAGTGCCCTGCGCTTCTACGACGACTGTGGGTTGCTCGTCCCGGCGTCCATCGACGCGAAGTCCGGCTATCGCTACTACACCCGCGCACAAGCGAAGCGGGCCAACATCATTCGACAACTGCGCGAGATCGGGATGCCACTCGACAAGGTGGCCGCCGCCCTCGACGGCGTCGGAGCCGCGGCGGTCGAGATCGTGGATCGACACGTCGAGGAGCTTGCCGCGAATGCGCGCGCGGCAGCCGAGGCTGCGGTGTCGATCCGCCGATTATTCGACGAAAAGTACTGCACGGCAACGGTATCTGCCGCGGAATTTGCCTCCGCAGTAGAACAGGTCTCGTCGGCAGCCGGGACGAGTGACGATTTCCCGGTGTTGCAAGGCGTCCTGATCGAGGTGGACGGCAGCAGCGTCACTCTCACTGCGACGGATCGGTATCGACTCTCCACCCGCAGTCTCGTTGCGCCGTGCTCGCCCGGTGCCCCCTGGTCTCGAATCGCAGCGGTCGGCTCCCTCGGGACGGTGACCGCAACCGGCACCCTCGTGCTGACGGCAACCGACGACGCGATGGTGATCGACTCCGACGGTGCTCGGGCCGAGGTGGACCCGGTCGACGGTGAATTCCCCGACTGGCGGACGATCATGGACGGTCTGGCTCCGACCGTGACGAGGGTTGTGCTGCAACGAGATTTCGTTCCGCTCGACGGCGGCACTCTTCGCATAGCCGCCGGGCCGAACGGCGTCTCGGTCGATGGTGTTCCGGTTCCCGCACAGGTGACCGGTTCGGAGAGTGTGGTGTTCTTCGACGCGGCAGTTCTGCAGGCAGCCGTCGCCTCGGCTGTCGGACCCGACCTGATGCTCGACATCGCTGCACCGGATCAGCCGATGCTGGTGCGCTCCGCGCTCGACGGCGCTCTGACGACGCTGGTGATGCCGGTTCGCGGCTGATCGAGTGCTTCCTGTCGTCGAAAGTCGGCGAAGTGTCGACTTTCGATGACTGGGTACCAGCTCCCACAGTCGATACCGTCGACGGTATGGACGACAAGATGCTCGGGGAGACGCCACCGGCGGTGCTGTGGTTCTCTCGTGGTGATCGAATTCTGTTGATCGTCGGGGCAATGCTGGTGGGCGGACTGCTGGGATTCGCGGTGCCGTACGTGGCGGAGTGGGGAGCGTCGCTCACCTGGATACCGTTCCAGGGTCCGTTGGAGTTGATCGCGTCGTGGTCGCAGTGGTGGGTGCGGTACGTGTGTATCGCGGTGGGGGTTCTGCTCGGGTTGGCGCTGGTGGCCGCCGCGTTCTACGACACTGCGCGGGTGGCGGTGTCTGAGGCGCACGTACGCATCACCGAAAAGGGTGAGACCGCCACGGTGTCCAGGTCGCAGGTCGGTACCGTGTTCGTCGACGGCAAGGAGTTGGTGTTGCTCGACGCAGCCTCGCGTCAGTTGGTGCGGGTACCGAGCGAGGAGAGACGTGATGCGATCGAGGCAGCATTCGAGCAGCGGGGTTACTCGATTGCGCCCGGTGATCCCTACGACGATCTGTATCACCTGTGGGTGCCCGAGACGCCAGGCCTGGCACCGGAGGTGAATGCGGTGCTCAAAGCTCGGGACATGGCGCTGAAGAAGAAGGCGGGTTCCGATGCGCGCGAATTGCGTTCGGAGCTCGACAGACTCGGTGTAGTAGTGCGCGACAAGAAGACCAGCCAATACTGGCGTCCCCTGGTTCGATCATGACGGTCGGATCATGATCCTGTTGCGACAACACCGGGAGCGCGCATGGGACGTCGCCGCCATGGCGTTTGCTCTGGTGTTGATGCTGGCGGTGACCGTGGACACCGAGGGCGGGACTCACACGGGCACCGTCGTGGCGGTTGTCGTCGGCGTCCTCGGCGCTGTGTTGTTGTGGTGGCGTCGCCGGTGGCCGATCGAAATCGCGGTAGCGCTGGGGGCGTGCACTGTCCTCACCGATGCTGTGGGCGGAGCCGAACTGGTAGCCGTCTTCACCGTGGCGTCTCTGAAGTCGTGGCGAGTCACCACTGCGGTGGTGGTTCTGCACGTGCTGGCACCGATGATCTGGACGCGACTGTGGGGCGAACAGTCGATTCTGTACACCGCGATACTCAGTCTCGCCTTTGTGAGCATTCCGGCAGCGTGGGGAATCGTCGTCAAAGCGCGGCGGGAAGTGATCGACTCTTTGCGAGAGCGGGCGGAGCGCGCCGAGTCGGAATCGAATTTGCGCGCCGAGACCGTTCGCGGACTCGAACGTGAGCGGATCGCGCGCGAGATGCACGACGCATTGGCGCATCGGATTTCGTTGGTCAGTCTCCATGCCGGTGCACTCGAGGTCCGGCCGGATGTCGGTGCGCGGGAGGTCGAGGCGCTTGCGTCGACCATCAGGTCCAATGCGCACGGGGCCCTGGAGGATTTGCGGGAGATACTGGGAGTACTTCGATCGGGCGACGTGAACGTGCCGCGTCCACAATCGGGTGTGGGCGATATAGCTGCGCTGATCGACGATTCGGAGAAAGCCGGTACGCAGGTGACGTTCGTCGACGAGATGTCGGCGGATATTTCGCTGCCTGCCTCTACTTCACGCACCGTCCACCGCGTGATTCAGGAAGGTCTGACCAACGCCAGGAAACACGCGCCGGGGTTGCCGGTGCGATGTGGGATTACACAGGTCGACAACGAGATTCGAGTGTGGCTCGAAAATGGCATCGGCACAGGGGGATTCGCGACAGTCCCAGGCTCTCGATCGGGAATGATCGGCCTCACCGAGCGAATCGAACTGGCAGGAGGGCGAATAGAGTACGGAATTGCCCGCACCAGTAACGGAGTGGTCTACCGTTTGGAAGCATGGCTACCGTGTCCGAACTGACCTACGGTCCCGAAGCGGGCAAGACACTGAAGGTGTTGCTGGTCGACGACGACGCATTGGTTCGGGCCGGTTTGTCGCTCATCTTGAGTTCGGATCCGGGTATCGCAGTGGTCGGTGAGGCGTCCGACGGGCGCAGCGGTATCGATGCAGTGCACGCGCTGTCTCCCGACGTGGTTCTGATGGACGTGCGGATGCCTGTCATGGATGGTCTGGTTGCCACCGAAATGCTTCGCGCAGAGGGTTTTTCAGCGGCAATCGTAGTCCTGACCACGTTCGACACCGACGAATATCTGCTGCGGGCTCTGCGGGCGGGAGCCAACGGGTTCTTGCTCAAGGACACGCCACCGCGCGACATCATCGACGCGGTGCATCGCGTCGGAACCGGGGAGTCGATGCTGTCTCCGACGGCCGTAGGACGCTTGGTTGCCCACTGGCGCGAGCAGGACGCGCGATCACACGACTCCGCCACCCCTCGAGCGCGAGCGGCACTCGATTCTCTCACCGATCGAGAACGTGAGGTGGCAGTTGCTGTCGGATCGGGAAAGTCCAACGCGGAGGTCAGTACGGAGTTGTACATGAGTGTGGCGACGGTGAAGACCTACGTGTCACGGATCTTGACGAAGCTGGAGTGCAGCAACAGGGTTCAGATCGCAATCATCGTGCACGAGGCGCGCTGACGGAGCGGGCTCCAATTCGATCACAGCGCAAGGGTGATCAGCAGAATCAGAACGATCGCGACAGCGAGGATCAGTGCAGCGAGGATGACCGGCGACGGAATCGACGTCCGATCGCCGACGGCATCTTCGATCCGCATCAGGACGTCGTCGATCGGGTTCTTTTTCTTCTTGGGCAAGTCGAATGGCGGTGGCGAGTAGGTCGAAGGAACGGGATTCGCTGTGCTTTCACCAGGTTGCACGGCGGGTAGGCCTGCGATGGTACTGCCGAATTCTCGGGACGGACGGCGAGATTCGGACACCGGTGTCGAGCGTCTCGCCCATGCCGGAACTACGCCGTCCGCGGAAGTCAGGGGTACACCCCGTAGCTGAGCTATGGTGCCGCGCTTGCTGATCGCAGCGAGGATGATCTCGTCGCGGGCCTGCGCCATGGTGGGACGCCGAGCAGGATCGGGCTCGAGCATGTGCAGCAGCGGACCGGTGAGATCTCCGCTGCGGGTGGGAGAAATGATCTGCCCCTTGGCAACTCGGTGCAACAGTGCGATCGAATCGTGATCGATGTCGAACGGAGGTTTGCCTTCGATGGCGGTGTACAGCGTGGCGCCGAGGGAGAACACGTCGCTGGCTGCTGTGGGATCCTGTCCGCGGGCAACCTCCGGGGCGAAATATGCAGGGGTGCCGGTGATCACGCTGTCGTCGGATTCCTCGACGTCCCCTTTGGCGCGAGAGATGCCGAAATCACTGATCTTGACGATGCCCAGATCTTTGCCGCGATCGGCGATCAGAATGTTGCCCGGCTTGATGTCGCGGTGCACGATTCCCGCCTCGTGCGCCTCGGTCAGTGCGTCGGCGATCTGTGCCCCGATCTGAGCAACCTCGAACGGCGGTAGTGAATCGGTGGTGCCGAGCGCCTGCGCGAGACTGCGCGAGGACAGGTATTCCATGACCAGCCATGGCTCGCCGTCGACGAGAGCAACGTCGTGCATCGCGATGGCGTGTGGGCTGGACAGGCGGGCAGCGATGCGACCCTCACGCATGGCCCGATTGCGCACCTCGACGGCTTGCTCAGGGCTCAGCGCGGTGGTGGACGTGACCTGTTTGACGGCAACCTGACGATGCAGAAGTGTGTCGGTGGCGAGCCATACTGCGCCCATTCCGCCGCCCCCGAGTTTGCCGGCAAGGCGGTATCTTCCGGCCAGGAGGTAGTCGGGTCCGACTCCTCGTCGAACACGCTGCTGATCGGTCACGCCCACAGGTTAGTTGACGATGGCGGGGCGTGCCCGCAGCAGCAGAACGGAAGCCCCCACCAGCGGCTTCGGCACCACCTTGACGAGTTGCCGTCCGAGCGGCTTTACTGAGTGCAGATCGAAATTGTGTTCGAATACGCCACTTCCCGCGTTCGACGAACACCGATGTTTCGGCTCGATTTTCTACATCGTGAAGGGGAGTGACATGACTGTATCGGGAGCTTCTGTCACGCCGGATGTGCTCGACGGGTTGTCGCTGCCGGAGCGTGTCGCGTTGCTGCGTAGCCGGATGGCTGCCGTGCCATCCCGGGGCGAAACGGCGTCGGTGCGCATCGAGAGTTCGGACCCCGACCCCGTTCGCTCCGATCCCATTCGTTCCGATTTCGGCGAGGCCGAGCCGATACGTGCGGTCCGTCAGCGGGCCGTTCTTCCGGTGCCCTCTGCACTGATCGACGTGCTGCCGCACGGTGGACTGGTGCGTGGAACGGTGGCCTCGGTGTCCGGTGCCGGCTCGCTGCTGATCGGTTTGGTGGCGGCAGTGACAGGTGCCGGTGGGCATGTCGCCGTCATCGGGCAGCCTCGTTTCGGGATTCTGGCCGCGGTGGAGATGGGCGCACAGCTGAGCAAGCTGGCCCTCATTCCCGATCCCGGTCCCGATCCGGTGGAAGTGGCGGCAATCCTGCTCGACGGTGTGGACCTCGTGGTGCTCGGTCTCGGTGGCATGTCGGTATCGCCCACTCGGGCCAGAGCCGTGGTGGCCAGGGCGCGGAGCAAGGGATCGACGCTGCTCGTGACCGATGGACACTGGGACGGGGCAGAACTACGACTGGACGCATCGGTGCACGGTTACGACGGTCTCGGTACGGGTCGGGAGCTGGGACGTGGCCGGCTCCGCGGCGTCCGACTGTCGGTGTGCGCGCGCGGCAAGGCGATGCGGCCCCGCACCGTTCGGCTCGACCTGCGTTCGGAGAACGGCCGCATCGAGTGGCATGCCGAGGAGCGCGAACAGAATCCATTGTCGATCGCGGTCTCGACATGAGCATCGATCGTTCCAGCCGTGTTCTTGCCAATCGTGTTCTTGCACTGTGGTGTCCTGATTGGCCCGCTGTTGCAGCAGCTGCTCAGGCGGATCTGCCTGCGACGCATCCGGTGGTCGTCACCTCCGCCAATCGGGTCGTCGCGTGCTCGGCGACGGCACGTGCGTCGGGTATCAAACGCGGATTACGGCGTCGGGAAGCCCAGGCGCGGTGCCCGGATGTGCATGTCGCTCTCGCCGATACCGATCGTGATGCGCGACTGTTCGAGCCTGTGGTCTCTGCCGTCGCTGCCATCGCACCGGGAGTCGAAGTGCTGCGGCCGGGCCTGTTGGTTCTCGCTGCCCGCGGTGTCGGACGGTATTTCGGTACCGAGCACCGGGCCGCGGAACGGCTGATCGACCAAGCATCGGCTGCCGGTGTGGAATGCCAGATCGGTATCGCCGACGAGTTGTCCACCGCGGTCGTTGCCGCGCGGTATGCACAGGTGGTACCTCGCGGAGGTGGTGCCGGCTTTCTCGCTCCGTTACCGGTGGCAGAACTCTCGGCCGAACCGAGTATGTCCGCTGCAGATCGTGGTGAGTTGGTGGACCTGTTGCGACGCTTGGGTCTACGAACCATCGGCGACTTCGCTGCGCTGTCTCCGGGTGATGTCGCGTCGCGGTTCGGTACCGATGCGGTGTTGGCGCATCGCAGTGCCCGGGGCGAGCCCGAACGTCCGCCCTCGGCCCGGGCGCTGCCGCCGGATCTCGATGTGGAGTATCGGTGCGATCCGCCGATCGATCGGGTCGACGCCGCTGCATTCGCCGGGCGCGGTCTTGCCGAACAGTTGCACACCAAGCTTGCTGCCGCTGCCGTTGCGTGTACTCGTCTGCTGGTGCATGCCAGTACCGGTAACGGTGAGAATCTGTCGCGGATCTGGCGTTGCGCGGAGCCGTTGACGCCAGAGGGAACAGCCGATCGCGTGCGGTGGCAACTGGACGGCTGGCTCACCGGGCGCAGCGAGAACAAGCCGACGTCCGCGATCACTGTTCTGAGGCTCGAGCCGATCGAGGTGGTGGCAGCCGGTGAGCTGCAACTGGGGTTGTGGGGCAGTGTCGGAGACGAGGACGAGAGAGCGCGTCGGGCATTGGTGCGCGTTCAAGGTCTGCTCGGTGGCGAATCGGTGCTGGGCGGTGTTCTCAGCGGTGGGCGCGGGCCGTCCGAACGGATAACGCTGCGCCCACTGGGCGACGAGCTGGTGCCGATGTCCGATCCATCCCATCCATGGCCTGGACGGTTACCCGAGCCTGCTCCGGCGGCGGTGATCGAGACACGTCCGACGGTGACGCTGATGAATCGGACGGGTACGGGAATCGGCGTCACCGACCGCGGTGTGTTCGACGCGCCACCGGCACGATTGCGCTGGGGAACCAAGGAATGGGAGCTGACGGGATTGGCCGGGCCGTGGCCGGTGGACGAGCGGTGGTGGGACAGCGGCAATGCATCGACTGGTCCGACAGCGCGGGCCCAGGTGGTGCTCGACGACGAAAGGGCCCTGCTGCTCGTGTTCGACGAAGGTCGGTGGCGGGTGGAGGGAATCTACGAATAGTGACACCGCTACATTCGAGTGAATGCAGATGATGTCGGAGACGGTCGACCTCGGTGGCGTCGATATCGCGTATCGCACTTTCGTCCCGCTGGAACACCCGAGCGCGGCACCGGTGCCAGTGATGCTGGTGCACGGGATGGGCGGGGACAGTGGAACCTGGGATCGATTCGCCCGAGCACTGACCGCTCGAGGTCGCCGGGTGATCACCGTCGATCTGCGCGGGCACGGCAAGAGCGCCCACACACCAACGTACGAGTTCGACTCGTTCGGTGGCGATCTGCTTGCTCTGATCGATCACCTCGGGCTCACCGAAGTCGATCTCGTCGGGCATTCCCTCGGCGGATATGCGGTCTCGCTCGTCGCGCAGCGTCGCCCGTCGCTCGTTCGCCGTCTGGTACTCGAAGAACTTCCGATACCGATTCGGCCGGGGGATGCCCCGCCGACCCTGACCGGCAAGCTGCCGTCGGTCACTGAGCTCTGGCACGCCGCGACCAGCGTTGTTCTGCATCCCCGTGCGGTACTCGCGTTCGATCGGTCGATGACCGCCACTGCTCTCGAGCAGTTCCGTCGGCCGAATCCGCAGTGGTGGGAGTCGTTGGCCGACATCACCGCTCCGACGTTGGTGCTTCGTGGAGGTCCCGGCGGCATGGTCGATCCGGTTCGGCTCGACGCGATGGTCGCCGAGATCTCGACCTGCCGCGTCGAGGCCTTTCGCACTGGACACAGCATCCATCGCGACGGTTACTCGGCGTTCGAGGCCACCGTTCTTCCGTTTCTGACGCAGTAATCGCACTCATGTCCCTGAGCATGCTCGATGGAAAGCTGTTGGCGTGGTCGGCACTGTTCGTCGTGTCGCAGGGCAATATCGCGCGGTTGCTCGGGCCCGCGGCCCCGAAAGTACTCGAGGTACAGACGGCCTGGTCCGAGCAGCGCTACCGGCAGATCCTCGCGAGCATGGACGACGCCGAGATCGCCCGGTTCCGCAGCCACTATTTTCCCGACTTCGTGCATCCGGCGATCTATGCCATCGCACTCAGGGCCGGCGCACGCAGCCTGGCCGCGAAGACGCCACTGAGCCATGCGGCGACGACGGCATTGGCCGTCGCACCCGTTGTCTCCGCTGGCGGTGACTACATCGAGAACATCGTTGGACTGATGCTGATGGACAACCGAGAACAGATCACCGACACCGTCGTCCGCGCCACCACCGTGGTCAGCACCGTCAAGTGGATACTGGCGATCGGCTCACTGACGTATTTGACTCAGGGATTTCTGCGCGTGTGGGCAAAGGCTCTCTTGCGCTGAGGCAAACCCAGGCTAAAAGACGAAGGGCACCAATCGTTTCGAGTGTGCCATGTACTCGGCGTACGCGTTTCCCAATCCCTCGAGCATGGCCGTCTCCTCCGATGGGATTCTGCGAACATATCCTCCCGCCAGAAAGGCCACCATGACGGGAGAAAGCCAGTTCCCGTAGGCAATACAGAAGCCGAGCGCGCAGATCAGTGCGCCGGCATAAGACGGGTGGCGAATGAACCGATACGGGCCCGTCCGAACCACGAGTTGCTCAGGGTGCGTGTGGACCACGAATGTGAAGGACTCTCCGAGTGTGCGAGCTGCCGAGATCCGAAGCGCCTGCCCGAGGGTCGCGGTGGCCAAGCCTGTCAGAAAGACCTTTCGTCGGTGGCGGGTGCATACAGTGGCCGGCGAGATCACGCTCAGGAGAAGGCCTCCGCCATACGAGAGCACAAGGCCGCGGCCGACGGCGCGGCCGGAACCATTGTCTCGGTTCGATGAGCCGGTCCGCGGCTTCCGCATCCCCATCTTGTATTCCGACCACACGAAGCCGGTGAATGCTGTCGCCAGAACAGCAGCGGTCGAACGGTTGGTCACGAACAACGGCAGCTTCTCGGCGATCACGCGAGAAGCTTCTCAGACGCGGATCCGTAACGGACCCGCACCCAGACCGACTCACTTCATGATCGAGTGATGCGATGTCGAACAACAGCATGTCGTAGCGAGATCTATCGACTCGGCCCGACCAAATCCTCCCCGAGGGAAGTGCGTACGTACAGCACCGATCGTCCCTGTCTGACGCGTCGCACCACCGCCGCTTCGCGCAGAACACGAAGATGTTGGCTCGCCGCGCTGGGTGAGACGTCCAGTGCGGCAGCGATTTCCCCGGTGGTGGTAGGCGTGTCGAGAAGCGTGAGAATCGTGGCACGTTGGGTGACGAGAAGATTGGTCAGCGCTCGGTTCGGAGCTGTCGGTGCCATGTTCCACACTGCGCCGCGCCCGCGGGCCGGGTACACCAACGACGGAGCCCGCGTCGGGCTGATCTGAGTGATCGCGCCGTGCACGAACACCGACGGAATCAGTGGAAGTCCACGTCCGTCGACGTCGACCCACACCTGGTCCTCGAGCCGATCGACCCACAGCACACCGTCATCCCATCGAACTCGGGAATCGAGGTGCTCGAACATCTTTCGTGCCCCGAAGTGCGAGAGCTGTTGTGCTCGGTAGTCCACATCGCCGTCCAGTACCGCTCGGATGCGGGCCCAGTCGGGTTCGAGGCACGTGGCCCAGTAGTGCGAGAGCGCCTGGACTGTACGGGTGCGCACCGCTCGGGCCGGACCGATCAGGACCGCAGGAATCTCAGCGGAGAAGGCGGCAGCGATATCGCGTCGCATCTCCGCTGCCGGTGTCGCCCCGACAACGGCGATCTCGTCGTCGAAAGCCGGGGATTCGGTGGGCGTCCGGGGAGCGAGAAAGTCCGGGATTCTGCCGTCGGGAGAGACCAACGCCGTCAGTATCTCGGTGTCACACTGCCGCCATGCCGTCAGGATGCGTCGACGCCACGGCTCGTGCAGACGGTGCCGATTCGGCGAGGTCCAGGCACGCAGGCTCAGGACCGTCTCGAACAGCGGCGAGACGGTCAACGAGGTATCCGCCAGGTCGGCGGCTCGGAGATGAAGTGCGAGCATGTAGTCCCACACTAAATGGTGGCGACCGGCGACCGTGCTCGGTGTACTGATCCACATGCCCATCGACTTCGAAGATCCAGCCAATGGCGACACCTATTCCGGCCGCGAGGCCGACCCCTCTTGGGCTGCCGCGATCACCGATATCGTCGATCCGGTCGGCGCGCACGTCGTCGATCTCGGGTGTGGCGGGGGTACCTATGCGCGTGCATGGCGCACGCTGGGAGCGGATGTCACAGCTGTCGATTCCAGTGCACCGATCCTTGAGTCCGCCCGCCGATCGTCGCCCGCGGACATCGTGTTCGAGTGTGCGCCCGCCGAGCGCACCGGCCTACCCGACGGCCTGGCAGATATCGTGTTCGCTCGCGCTCTGGTCCATCATCTGCCCGATGCCTCCGCCGTGGCGGCCGAGGCGTTCCGGCTGCTACAGCCGGGTGGTATCGCGATCGTCCAGGATCGGACGAGCGAAGACGCGACACTCGCAGGATCACCTACGAACCCGCGCGGGTATCTCTTCGACGCGTTTCCCCGGTTGACGGAGGTCGAGGGTCGCCGCCGATACGACGTCGACGACGTACTGGCCGCATTCGCTCGGGCAGGGTTCACCGACGTTGCCACGCAACCACTCTGGGAAACTCGTCGACGCCACGAGAATCGCGAGCAGTATCTGACCGAGATCGCTGCCAGAACCGGACGCTCGATTCTGCACGAACTCTCCGACGTCGAGCTCGCGGAGTTGGTCGAGTATCTGCGTGGTTGCTTGGCCCCTGGTGAGTTGATCGAACGCGATCGCTGGACTTTGTGGACTGCCGTGGCCCCCTAGTAGCCGCTACCGTGAGTGTCCACTCTGTGCGACCACACACGGGACCGCGATCGCGAATGGAAATTGTGGACACTGGCGGTACCTGGGACCACACACGTCACCAGCTCGTGCCGGGAACCAATCTGCCGATACGCCGGATCACTTTGCCGATGCGTGCTTTCGGAGTCTTCGGATCGTACGGGCGGACTCGGTAGGGCACCTTCCCGTCCTCGAGAGGTATCGGTATCTCGCCCTTGGCGGCAGCGGATTCGGCGAACGTACGGTAGTGCTGGTGCATCGTGCGGTCTTTGCCCTTGGGGGCGAACATGGCTCCGAATTGTCCGAGTGTTCCCAACGGTGTGTCGATGCGTTTGGGCTTGTCGCTCAGTGCGCGGATCACCATTGCGGCGGCCTTCTCGGGTGAGAACACGGGGCCGACGTTCTTGTCGCCTGTCGGGGTGATCATCGGGGTGTCCACCAGGGGCATGTGAATGGTGGTGTAGGTGATTCCATCCGAGAGTGTCTCTGCAGCAGCAACATCGGTGAAGCCGTCGAGTGCGGCCTTGCTGGCCACGTAGGCCGAGAAGCGCGGAGGGTGTCCCAGTACCGCGGCACTGGAGATGTTGACGACGTGTCCGAACTGGCGTTCGCGCAGATGCGGTAGGAGCGCCAGCACCAACCGAATCGCCCCGAAGTAGTTGACCGCCATGGTGCGTTCGTAATCGTGCAACCGATCGGTGGACCGATAGAGCGACCGGCGGATGGATCGACCGGCGCTGTTCACCAGCATGTCGACGTGATCGTGTTCGCTCAGAACAGTTTTGACGGTGTGGTCCACCGATTCGCTGTCGGTCACGTCGCACGGGTAACCGTAGGCGGCACCGCCCGATTCGCGAATGTGCTGAACCACCTCGTCGAGTTGATCTTGTCCGCGCGCGAGCAGAATTACCACCGCGCCCTTGCGTGCCGCCGCCTCGGCGCTGGCTCGCCCGATGCCGGAGGACCCGCCGGTGATGATGATGTGACGACCGAACAACGGCCCGCGTGGGTCGTTTCGGCGGTTGCGCTTGGGATCGAAGTTCTTCTGCCAGTACATCCACACGCGATCTGCATACGTGCGCAGTGGCGGCGACGTAATCGAGCTGCCCTGCAACGCTTTCTGAGTCGCTGCCGACTCGAACACCGTGGGCAGTGTGAGATGATCGAGCATGACCGGTGGCACGCCGAGATCGCGGAGGGCGGCGTTGCGCTGCTTTCGTACCGCTCCGGACTTGGGGGAGACAACCGGGGCAACCAATGCTCCGGGAACGTCGAGAACTCGTGCTCGGGACCCGGCCGCCGACGAGAATGCGGAGTACACCTCGGCCATGGACTGTGGACTCGAGTTCACCAAATGAAAAACACTGTGGGGAGCGGTGTCCCGGTGCGCGAGTTCGACGATGGCGTCGGCGACGTAGTCGACCGGTACCAGGTTGGTATTGCCCATCTTCGGCACCGTGATCGGTAGCACGGAGGGCAGCTTGGCCAGTTGCGCGAAGAACGGAAAGAAGTAGTAAGGGCCGTCGATCTTGTCGATGGCTCCGGTCTCCGAGTGGCCGATGATCGCGGCAGGGCGGTAGACCCGCCAGTCCGCGGTGCTGTCGCGGACCAATTTCTCGGACTCGAACTTGGTGCGGTGGTAGGCCGTCGGGAATCTCTGGCCGAGGTTGAAATCGTTCTCGGAGAACGTTCCTCGGTAGTCTCCGGCAACGGCGATCGACGAGATGTGGTGCAGCCGAGCGCCGGTCTTCTCGGCGAGACGAATCACCGAGGCGGTTCCGGCGACATTGGTCGGTGCCTGCTCGTCTCCTGCGGTCAGGTCGTAGACGGCACCGAGATGGAGGATGTGGTCGATGTCGGACGGCACCTTCGTGAGTCCGAGCTCGGGCTCGGTGAGATCACCGACCAGTGGATGAATTCGATCGCCGCCGTCGAGTTGCTGTGCCAGTCGTTCCAGGCGAGCCACCGAGTTCGGACGTACCAGCACGTGGATCACGGAGTTCGCATCACGCTCCAGCAGTCGGGGTAGGACGTTCTTCCCGAGAAATCCGGTACCGCCGGTCACGATGTAGTTCGCCATGCGTGCCGACCTTACTCTGAAGTAAGTTCCTCGGCTAGTGGCCTATACCGGCCTTGTCGTGCACTTTCTTCATCCATGCCGGTGCCCACCAATTGGCCTCACCCATGAGCTTGACCAAGGACGGAACCAGCAGCATCCGGATGATGGTGGCGTCGATGATCAGGGCGAGAATGACGCCGAAGCCGAGAAACTTCATGATCGACAGACCGGAGATGGTGAACGCCCCGGTGACCACGATCAGAATCAGCGCTGCCGCGGTGACGATACGTCCGGTGCGCTGGGCACCGAAGACAACGGCTTCTTCGGTGCTCGCTCCCGCCGCGCGAGCTTCGACCATGCGAGACATCAGGAACACTTCGTAGTCGGTCGACAGGCCGAAGATGACCGCGAGGATGAGGACCACGAACGTCGATTCGAGTGGTCCTGGAGTGACGCCGATCAGTCCTGCTCCGTGACCTTCCTGGAACACCCACGTCAGGGCACCGAATGTCGCGCCCAAACTCAGCCCTGCCATCAGTACGGCCTTGATCGGCAACACGATCGAGCCGAACGCCAGGAACAGCAGTACCAGCGTCGAGACGACCATGATCGAGATCATCACCGGTAGCCACTTCGCGATGGCCGCATTTCCGTCGTCGATGTTCGCGCGACCGCCGCCGACGAGGATCTCGGTACCGTCCGGAGGGGTGATCGAGCGCAGTGCAGACACTGCGTCGGATTGGGATTCGGCCTCGGTCAGTCCACCGGTCGGTTCGCTGTAGGCCGCCTGAAGGGTCACGAAATCGTCTTTGGAACCCAGGAATTCGGCGCGGGCGATGCCGGGGGTGGATTCCACGGCCGAGGTCAGTGCTGCAATGGGTGCGCCCTGAGGCTTGACGCCGTCCAAGCCGCGAAGAACGACGGTGGCACCGTCACCGGTCGACTCGAAGTCGGTGCCGAGTGTCTCGAACGCCATGCGCGCGGGGTTGTCTTTCGGTAACGCCGTGTAGTCGACCTCGCCGAGCGAGACCTTGAGGATCGGGGTGGCGATGATGAGCAACCCAGCGACGATGACGGCTGCGACGATGCCTGGATGCTTCATCACGCGGGTGACGACACCACCCCAGAACTTGTGTGCGCGTGCATCGCTGCGATCGGACGCGGTGCGTGACCAGGTCCAGGAATTGATGTGGGTGCCCAGAATCGCGAGCAGTGCCGGAACGACGGTCAGTGACAGCGCCGCGGCGCTCGCCACCGCGGCCATGGCTCCGAATCCGAGGGATCGGATCACCGCCTGGGGGAAGACGAGCATGCCGGCGAACGCACAGATCAACAGCAGTCCCGAGAAGACGACGGTCTTGCCTGCAGTGGCGACGGTGCGGACGGTCGCGTCGATCGGCGTCGACCCGTTGCGCAGTTCCTCGCGGAACCTGCTGACGATGAACAATCCGTAGTCGATGGCCAGGCCGAGCCCCAACAGCGACGCGACGTTGATCGAGAACGAACTGACTTCGGTGAACTCGGTGAGGACGCGCAGGATCGCCAGGGAGCTGAGCACGCTCAGGATGCCGACGAACACCGGAACCGCCGCGGCGATCACACCACCGAAGATGAAGATCAGCAGCAGCAGCGTGATGGGAACGGCGATGAGCTCCGAGCGGACGAGGTCGCTTTCGAGGGTCTCACTGAGCGACACTCCGACCACCGACGCGCCGGCGAACTGCGATTCGATTCCGGGCACTTCGAGCTGGGGCGGAAGTTCGCCGAAGGTATTGAACGTGACGCCCGAGTTCGCCCCGAGGGATACCGTCACCAGCGCCTTCGTTCGGTCCTTCGAGACCAGGAATTCTTTGCTGACCGGGTCTGCGGTCCAGTACGAATTGACGTTGCCGAGGGTGTATCGACCTGTGAACTCGTCGAGCGTCGCCTGTACCCGGGGTCCGATGTCGTCGATCGTCTCGCCGTCGGGTGCGGTGTAGATCGCCACGATGTCCGGTGTCGGCTGACCGATGCCCTGCACCAGCCGTGCCACCTCCGACGACTCACTGCCTGCGTCGGCGTAGCCGCCCTCGCTCAGTTTCGAGAAGACGCTCAATCCCAACACCCCGCCGACGGCGACGACGGCAACGACGACTGCCAGCACCCATCGTTTGTGCGATACGACGAACGAGGCCCAACGGGTCACGACGGTGCTCCGGCTCTGTGGAAGGGGTCAGTGGCGACTCGACTGTAGTTGATCGTGTCGGACCCTCGTGCTCTCATTAGAACAGATGTTCGATGCAACGGCGATGCGGTGTGGGGAGGGCTAGATGGGATGGAACGACGGGCCACCCACGTGGTCGGAGATGGAGCGCGTCCTGTCCGGACGTCCCAAGCCTGCGGCCGAGGGCGACGGAGGCGACAGCCCGGCGTGGTCGCGAAAGAGGGACGTCTACGACCGCACCATCGACAAGCCCGTGCTGGCCACGACGCCGTATGCAGAATTGCACGCGCACTCGGCGTTCAGCTTTCTCGACGGTGCCTCGCAGCCGGAGGAGATGGTCGAAGAAGCGGTACGACTGGGCCTCGAATCCATCGCCATCACCGATCACGACGGTTTCTACGGAGTCGTTCGCTTCGCCGAGGCGGCCAGAGCTCTCGATATCGGAACCGTGTTCGGTGCCGAACTATCGCTCGACAGCGATCGCTCGAGGGCCGGAGCGACCGACCCCGACGGCACTCACCTATTGGTGCTCGCCCGCGGGCAAGAGGGGTATCGACGGCTCTCGCGTCGGATCGCGGCCGCGCACCTGGCCGGTGGAGTCAAAGGCAAGCCGCAGTACGACATCGACGAGCTCACCGAAGCGGCCGGCGGGCACTGGCAGATTCTCACCGGTTGCCGGAAGGGTCATGTTCGGCAGGCACTCTCGCGCGGCGGTCCGGAGGCGGCCGAGGCCGCACTGCGCACTCTCGTCGACCGCTTCGGTCCCGATCGCGTGACCGTCGAACTCACCCGGCACGGAATTGCGGACGACGACGAGCGCAATGACGTGCTCGCGGCTCTGGCTCGCCGGTACGGCCTTGCGATGATCGCGACCACGGCCGCGCACTACGCGAGTCCGCGCAGCAGGAGGTTGGCCATGGCGATGGCCGCAGTACGTGCGCGCAGCAGCTTGGACGAGGCCGCCGGTTGGTTGGCACCGACGGGCGGCGCACATCTTCGGTCCGGGGCGGAGATGGCCGAATTGTTCGAGCACTATCCGGGCGCGGTACGCGGTGCCGTCGAGCTCGGTCGTGAGTGCTCGTTCGATCTGAAGCTGATCGCGCCGCGCCTGCCGCCGTTCGAGGTTCCCGACGGATACACCGAGATCAGTTATCTGCGGCGGCTCACGTTCGAGGGCGCGGCCCGCCGGTACGGCCCGCAACCGGCGAATCCGGCGGCGTATTCGCAGCTCGAATACGAACTCGACATCATCGAGCGACTCGAGTTTCCCGGCTACTTTCTGGTGGTCCACGACATCGTCGACTTCTGCAAGACACACGACATCCTGTGTCAGGGAAGAGGTTCGGCAGCGAACTCTGCTGTCTGCTACGCCATCGGCATCACCAACGTCGACCCGGTGGCCAACAAGCTGCTGTTCGAACGGTTCCTCGCACCCGAACGCGACGGCCCACCCGACATCGACATCGACATCGAATCGGATCGCCGCGAGGAGGCGATCCAGCACGTCTACGCCAAGTACGGCCGCACCCATGCCGCTCAGGTGGCCAACGTCATCACCTACCGCGGCAAGTCCTCGGTACGAGACATGGCCCGTGCGCTCGGCTTCTCGCAGGGGCAACAGGACGCGTGGAGCAAGCAGATCACCCGCTGGTCCGGAATCGGTGATCAGGAAGGTGACGGTATTCCAGAATCCGTTCTGCAACTAGCCCGGCAGATCGAGGGATTCCCGCGGCACCTCGGCATTCACTCCGGCGGCATGGTGATCTGCGATCGGCCGATCGCCGACGTCTGCCCGGTGGAGTGGGCGACGATGGAGAATCGCAGTGTGCTGCAGTGGGACAAGGACGATTGTGCCGCAGTGGGTTTGGTGAAGTTCGACATGCTCGGGCTGGGCATGCTCTCGGCGCTGCACTACATGATGGACCTGATCGCCGAGCACAAGGGCATCGACATCGACCTCGCCTCGATCGACCTGTCCGAGCCCGAGGTGTACGAGATGCTTCAACGAGCCGATTCGGTGGGGGTGTTCCAAGTCGAATCCCGCGCGCAGATGGCCACTCTGCCGAGGCTCAAGCCGCGTAACTTCTACGATCTGGTGGTCGAGGTCGCCCTGATCCGTCCCGGTCCCATCCAGGGCGGTTCGGTGCACCCGTACATCAAGCGTCGCAACGGGCTGGAGCCGGTGATCTTCGAGCACCCGTCGCTCAAGAAGGCACTCGATCGAACTCTCGGAGTTCCGCTGTTCCAGGAACAGCTGATGCAGATGGCCATCGATGTCGCCGGTTTCAGTGCCGCCGACGCCGACCAATTGCGTCGTGCCATGGGATCGAAGCGATCACCGGAGAAGATGGAGCTGCTGCGCGGGAGATTCTACGACGGAATGCGCGATCTGCACGGCATCACCGGTGAGGCAGCCGACCGCATCTACGAAAAGCTGTCGGCGTTCGCCAATTTCGGCTTTCCCGAGAGTCATTCGCAGAGCTTCGCCTCGTTGGTCTTCTATTCGTCGTGGTTCAAGTTGCACTATCCGGCTGCCTTCTGCGCAGGCTTGTTGCGCGCCCAGCCGATGGGTTTCTACTCACCTCAATCTTTGGTCGCCGATGCCAGGCGGCACGGCGTGCTGGTGCACGGTGCCGACGTGAACGCCAGTCTCGGTCATGCGAATCTCGAGGGAGACGGCCTCGAGATTCGCATGGGGTTGGCCGATGTGAAATTCGTCGGTACCGCACTGGCTCAGAAGATCGTCGATGCCAGGAACTCGCACGGGCCGTACGCCTCGTTCCTGGATCTGACGGGTCGCGTCGAACTGTCGGTGGCGCAGGCGGAAGCACTGGCCACGGCCGGCGCACTGGGGTGTTTCGGCATCACACGTCGAGAGGCGTTGTGGGCTGCCGGCGCGGCGGCAGGGGAGCGGCCCGGTCTGCTCCCCGGCATCGGCGCATCGACGAAAGCGCCTGCGCTGCCGGGTATGACGGATCTCGATCTGGCGTCGGCCGATGTCTGGGCAACCGGGGTCTCGCCGAATTCCTATCCCACCCAGTTCTTTCGAGATCGGCTCGAATCTCTCGGCGTGGTTCCCGCGAATCGGTTGCTGCAGATCCCCGATGGAGACCGGGTCCTCGTGGGCGGTGCGGTGACGCATCGCCAGCGGCCTGCCACTGCCGGAGGTGTCACGTTCATCAACCTCGAGGACGAAACCGGCATGGTCAACGTCGTGTGCTCGGTCGGATTGTGGGCCAAGTACCGCAAGTTGGCGATCACCGCTCCGGCGTTGCTCATTCGAGGCAAGGTGCAGAACGCAGAGGGTGCGGTGACCGTGGTGGCGGACCATCTGCAACTGATGGATCTGCGAGTCGCATCCAGTTCGAGGGACTTTCGTTGACCGGGCCGCACCGCTCGCGTGCACAATCGAGTGGTGAAGCTGCTGCTGATTGCCGACACTCATCTCCCGAAGCGTGCTCGCGACCTGCCCGACGAGGTGTGGGCGGCCGTCGACGACGCAGATGTCGTGATCCATGCCGGCGATTGGGTGGACCTCGCATCGTTCGAGGCGCTGTCACAGCGGTCGCGTTCTCTGGTCGCGTGCTGGGGGAACAACGACGGTGACGAGTTGCGGGCTCTGATGCCCGAACGCGCCGACGTCTCGCTCGGCGGAGTTCGGTTCACCGTGGTGCACGAGACCGGTGCCGCGACGGGCCGTGAACGACGCATGGCGGCGGCATACCCGGAGACGGACGTCCTCGTGTTCGGGCACAGCCACATACCGTGGGACACGTTCGCGGACAACGGTTTACGGATGCTCAACCCTGGATCTCCGACGGATCGGCGTCGACAACCGTTCTGCACGTACATGACGGCCGTCGCCGAGAACGGGGAGCTCGAAGAAGTCGAACTGCATCGCATCGCACCTCGTTAGTGGCAGCCGAGGCGTTCACATACCGCCGGCCACCCGAATGACGGTTCCGGTGGCGTACCGCGCATCGGCGGACAGCAACCACGACACCGCACCGGCAATCTCGTCCGGCACACCGGGGCGGCCGAGGGGGATATTCGACGCCATCTTCTGCGGCCGTTGTCGATCTCGATGGAAGTCGGTTTCTATGATTCCGGGTGCCACTGCATTGACGCGAATGTTCTGCGCGGCAACCTCTTTGGACAGACCGACGGTCAGTGTATCCACCGCAGCCTTGGCTGCCGCGTAGTGCACGTACATTCCGGGGCTACCGAGTGTGGCGGCAGCAGAGGAGATATTGACGATTGCACCACCCGATTCGGCCATCGCTGCGATCGCATATTTGCAGCAGGTGATCACCCCGATCAAGTTGACATCGAGGTCTGCTCGGATGGTCTCGATGTCGTTGTCCGCCAGCTTCCCGACGGCGCGTGCCGAGCCGGCGTTGTTCACCAATCCGGTGAGGGTGCCGATCTCCGCGGCCGCTGTGAACATGTTGGAGACTGCCTGCTCGTCGGTGGTGTCGGCGCATACCGCGACCGCAGTTCGCCCGGATGTCGACAGTTCGGTGGCGAGTGTCTCAGCAGCGGAGGCATCGGAGCGGTAGCCGATCACTACATCGTGGCCGTCGGCAACCAGCCGTCGGGACACGGCGGCACCGATCCCGCGGGTGCCACCGGTGACGATGGTCAAGGGAGCGCTCATCGTTCGACAATAGCGACCGCGGAGAGGGCACAATTGCGGAAGCAGCACCCGCGTTCGACGGAAGGAGGTCTGCGGTGATCGATCGACCGGAGTTGGCCGCATTTCTTCGGCAGCGTCGTGAGGCGTTGCAGCCCGAGGACATCGGCCTTCCGCGTGGACAACGCAGGCGAACGCGGGGCCTTCGGCGCGAAGAGGTCGCCGAACTGTGCCATATGTCGACCGACTACTACGCCCGGCTCGAACGTGGGTCCGGTCCTGCTCCGTCGGAGCAGATGATTGCGTCGATCGCGCAGGGGTTGCATCTGTCGCTGGGAGAGCGTGATCATGTGTTCCGCCTCGCCGGGCACGCTCCTCCTGTGCGCGGGATCTCGACCGACCACATCAGCCCAGGATTGCTGCGGATATTGGACCGACTGAACGACACCCCCGCCGAGATCGTGTCAGAGCTCGGTGACACTCTGCGCCAGACGCCGCTGGGCGCGGCGTTGACCGGGGATGCGTCGTTGCGCACCGGGCCGAACCGAAGTCTGGGATATCGCTGGTTCACCGATCCCGCTGCCCTGCACCCGTACCCGCCCGAAGAGCGTGCCGTGCTGTCTCGGGTGTACGCGTCGGGGCTGCGAGAGATCGTCACTCTTCGCGGACCGGACTCCACAGCAGCGCATCTGGCAGCCGAACTGCTCGAGGTCAGCGAAGAGTTCCGAACCCTGTGGGCGAAGCGGGAAGTGGGGGTGCACCCGCCTGAATCCAAGCGGTTCCTGCACCCGACTGTCGGCATGCTGGAACTGAACTGCCAGACCCTTCTGGACCCGGAGCAAGCGCATCGGTTGTTGGTGTACACGGCAGTACCCGGCAGTGAGAGCTACGACAAACTGGAATTGCTGGCAGTGGTGGGAACTCAGGTCCTGTCCTGACTCGGTCCAGGGTGTCGGGCGAATCAGTGGATCGGGAAGTCCTGGATAAGTCCGACACGGGAGCCGAACATGGGTTCTGCACGTCCGATCACAACACCCGAGGAGCTTGATATGGGCCGCATCGCAGATCTATCCATCCCCGACCTGAATGGGAAGCGCGCCGTCGTCACGGGAGCCAGCGACGGGATCGGCACGGTCATCGCGACGCGGCTCGCGCGTGCCGGAGCAGAGGTCGTCATGCCGGTGCGCTCTGCCGCCAAGGGGGAGCGCGCAGCCGAGTCGATCCGTGCTGCGGTAGCCGGTGCGCAGGTCGGCACCCGCGAGTTGGACCTGTCTTCACTGAATTCGGTTGCAGCGTTGGCGAGCGAACTCGTTTCCGAAGGACGGCCGATCGATGTGCTGGTCAACAACGCAGGAGTCATGCAACCACCCGAGCGCCAAGTCACTCAGGACGGATTCGAGCTGCAGTTCGGAACCAACCACCTCGGTCATTTCGCACTCACCCTCGCTCTGCTGCCGCTTCTTCGGGCCGGTCGTGGTCGAGTTACCCATCAGACGAGCATCGCGGCGCGATCGGGGACCATCAACTGGGACGACCTGAACTGGGAGCGTTCCTATGCCGTCATGAAGGCATACAGTCAGTCGAAGCTCGCGGTGGCCTTGTTCGCCCGCGAACTCGACGCACGCAGCAGGGCCGCTGGCTGGGGAATCACCAGCAACATGGCCCATCCCGGAATTTCACCGACCAATCTGCTTGCGGCCCAACCAGGTCTGGGGCGTCCGAAAGATTCTGCGGGAAGACGGCTAATCGGTGTTCTTGCCCGCGTCGGCATTGCGGGAACAGTGGACAGCGCCGCGCAACCGGGCGTGATCGCCGCGGTTGGCACCGCCTCGCGCGGTGATCAGTTCATCGGTCCTACCCGGTTGATCGGCGGGCCGCCCGCCGAGGTCGGGCTGTGGAAGCCACTGCGCAGCATGGACGACGCACGCCGGCTGTGGGAAGCGTCCGAAGAGCTGACCGGTGCGCGACTCTCGTCCTGAAGCGATCGACTTCGACCGCGTGGCATCGACTGTCAGCGCGGTATCGGCGCGGGCTCCCGGGCATGGTCGACCAAATCGTGCACCAACCCGATGATGACATCCATCTGAGCGATCACCTCGACGCGCAGACGATCCTGCTCTTCTTCGGGCATGTCCGGTGTGTCGGGCCGGTCGAGAGACATCAGTAGGTCGATGTTCGTCCGCAGTGCCGTCAACGGCTGCATCAGTTCGGCACCTGCATCGACGATCAACTGACCTTGCCGCTCTCGCGATCGCGACAGCGCTGCCAACATTTCGTTGAAGCTGTTGGCGAGTGACGCCAGTTCGTCGTCTCCGTTGACGTCGATGGGCTCGAAACTTCCAGTTCTGGCGACTCTTTCGGTGCCGGCGCGGAGGCGTCGGACCGGTCGCAGTCCGGTTCGGGCAACAGCGGCACCGGCGACACCGGCCAGGGCGACAAGAAATGCCCCGACGATAACGAGCGCAAGTGTGAGCTTGGCGAGCAACGGTGACGCTTCGCTGAGCGATTCGGCCACCATGATCGTTGCGCCCGAGTCGGTGCGTTGCGCTGAGAGGTAGTAGCCACGGACCTCACGCAGCGACCGATCGACGCTACCCTCGACGACTGATTTTTCAGGGTCGTCCAGAGCGCCGTCCGAGTTGATGAACGGCTCGCTACCGTTCGTCGACGTCACCAACGCGCCGTCGGTCGTCACCAGCGCCACCTTTACCTTGGTGCCCTCGGTGTCTTCTATGCCGAAGCCGAGCAGACCGGCCGGCAGGCCTGATGTCGCGCTGGCGATGATGGCGTCACTGTTGCGGCCGACGCGGTCGATGATCTGCGAACGTAAGGCCTGCTCCGCGACGAGATAGATCGCCAGAGCGCTCACTGCTACGGCGAGCGCTGCCACACTCATCGTCAACACTCGTATCCGGCCGTGCAACGACAGCGCCCTCGGGCGAGTGGCCGCACGTGAATCGCTCATCTATCGAGTATGCCGGTCGACGACCGATGACGATTCCGCAGGCCGCGCAGATCCAATCGATGTACGGCGCAGGTCGACACTCGATCGCTGTCTGCTCTCGGCTCCGGTCCGGATACTGCCGGGGACCGGAGGCTGGACAAGAAGCCGTTCCCGACGGTCACTGATCAGAATGGTGGGGATTCGGTGTCTTCGGTTGTTGGTGGCTCGTGGTTGTCGGGTGGGTGTGGGTAGGCGATGATCCCGGATCGTTTGGGTTTGGTGGGGATGTGTGGTCTGAGGTCGTTGCCGATGATGGGTACGGCTGTTCCGTTGGCGGGCAGGGTGATTCGGCTGGTCTTCGAGGTGGAGGTCCACAGGATCGCGCCGCCGGGGAGCATGACGGCGCTCCAGTAGCCGGCGGTTTTGACGGTGTGGTGGAACTCGCACAGGCATTGGAGGTTGTTGATGGTGGTCCAGCCGCCGCCGAGCGGGTTGGCGTGATCGAAGGCGATCACGTGGTCGAGTTGGCAGCGGTCCGCGGGGCGGTGGCAGCCGGGGAATCGGCAGTGTCGGTCGCGGAGCCGGACTGCGGCGGTGGTGCGGGCGTCGGGTCGGTAGATCAGGGCGCGGTCGGTCAGTGGGTCGCGTGCGACGGA
>NZ_JASHKQ010000004.1 GCF_030056795.1 Rhodococcus sp. IEGM 1381
CACAAGAAGGCGGTGATCGACGCCCGACGTGGCAAGTCTTTCGCCAAACTCATCAAGAATATCGAGGTGGCGGCCCGCACGGGTGGTGGTGACCCCGTAGGTAACCCGACACTCTTCGACGCCATCCAAAAGGCGAAGAAGACCTCGGTTCCAATCGACAACATCGAGCGGGCCCGTAAGCGCGGAGCAGGCGAAGAGACCGGTGGAGCCGACTGGCAAACCATTATGTACGAGGGCTACGGCCCCAACGGCGTTGCGATTCTGATCGAGTGCCTCACCGACAACCGTAACCGCGCCGCAGGCGAGGTACGCGTGGCGATGACGCGCAACGGCGGAAACATGGCAGACCCGGGATCGGTGTCGTACCTGTTCTCACGCAAGGGCGTGGTGACGCTCGAGAAGAACGGTCAGAGTGAGGACGACGTCCTGATGGCCGTTCTCGAAGCCGGTGCCGAGGAAGTGAACGACAACGGCGACACGTTCGAGATCGTCAGCGAGCCGACGGACCTGATCGCAGTGCGCACCGCACTGCAGGAGGCCGGATTCGACTACGACTCGGCCGAGGCGAGCTTTCAGGCCTCGGTCAACGTTCCGGTGGACGTGGACGGCGCGCGCAAGGTCTTCAAGCTCATCGACGCGCTGGAAGACAGCGACGATGTGCAGAACGTCTGGTCCAACGTGGATCTGTCCGACGAGGTCATGGCCGAGCTCGACGAAGAGGACTGACCGCCTCGACTCGATCGAGACAACAGGCCGGGTGTCGTATCCCTGATCCGTCGGTGCGCTCCGCTACGCTATCGAACAACAGTTCGTAAGCGGAAGGTGTGGTGGCGTGCGGGTGATGGGTGTCGACCCCGGTCTCACCAGGTGTGGGCTGAGTTTGATCGAGGGTGGTGTGGGTCGATCGGTAGTTGCTCTCGACGTGGATGTGGTGCGCACGCCAGCGGACATGGATCTTGCGCAGCGGTTGTTGCGCATCTCCGAGGCAGCAGAATATTGGCTCGACACCCACAAGCCCTCGGTGGTGGCTATCGAGCGGGTGTTCGCGCAGCACAACGTCCGCACCGCCATGGGAACCGCGCAAGCCGGTGGAGTGATCGCGCTGGCGGCGGCCCGGCGTGGGGTCGATGTCTGCTTCCATACCCCCAGTGAGGTCAAGGCCGCGGTCACCGGGAACGGTTCGGCCGACAAAGCCCAGGTCACTGCGATGGTCATGCGCATTCTCGGTCTGCAAACGGCCCCGACCCCCGCGGATGCCGCCGACGCACTTGCACTCGGCATCTGTCATTGCTGGAGAGCTCCGATGATCGCCCGGATGGCGAAGGCAGAAGCCATGGCGGCAGAACAGAAGCGCAAGTACGACGCGCGTCTGGCCGAGGAGCGTAAGGCTCGCGCCGTTGTTGCACGCAGGATCGAGAAGATGGCCAAGAAAGAGGCGGGCGCACGATGATCGCATCGATCAGAGGCTCGGTGATCGACATCGCGCTCGATCACGCCGTGCTGGAGGCGGCCGGCGTCGGATACCGCATCAGCGCCACTCCGGCGACGCTGGCCACGCTGCACCGTGGGAGCGAATCGACGCTCCTGACAACCATGATCGTGCGCGAGGATTCGCAGACGCTGTACGGGTTTCCGGACAAGGAGTCACGCGAGCTGTTCGAATTGCTCCTCACCGTGTCCGGCGTCGGACCGCGAATCGCAATGGCCACGCTCGCCGTCCACGAACCGGACGCGCTGCGAACGGCGTTGGCGGACAGTGACATCGGAGCGCTGACGAGGGTTCCCGGAATCGGCAAACGTGGCGCCGAGAGAATGGTCGTCGAGTTGCGCGACAAGGTGGACGCAGTGGTCGGTCGCGCTGCTGATTCGGTTCTGCCGGGATCCGGTGCCGGAAATTCGGTGCGGGACCAGATAGTCGAGGCTCTGATCGGGCTCGGATTCCCGCCGAAGCAGGCCGAAGAGGCCACCGACGCGGTACTCGCCCAGCAGCCCGAGGCCACGACGTCGATTGCACTGAGGTCGGCGCTCGCGTACCTCGGAAAGTCCAGGTAGGCCGGCGTGGACGAGGACGACCAGTTCGCCGAGTCACAGGTGGGCGCGGACGCCATGTCCGACGACCTGGATGTCGAGACGAGCCTGCGTCCGAAGAACCTCACCGATTTCATCGGTCAACCTCGGGTACGTGAGCAGCTCCAGCTCGTACTGTCCGGTGCCAAGATGCGCGGCGGCACTCCCGATCACATCCTGATGTCCGGGCCTCCTGGGCTCGGCAAGACCAGTATGGCCATGATCATCGCCGCCGAGCTGGGAACCTCGCTGCGGCTCACGTCCGGGCCGGCGCTCGAACGGGCCGGGGATCTGGCAGCGATGCTCAGCAACCTGGTCGAGGGAGACGTGCTGTTCATCGACGAGATCCATCGCATCGCCCGTCCGGCCGAGGAGATGCTGTACCTGGCGATGGAGGACTTTCGTGTCGACGTCATCGTCGGCAAGGGCCCGGGAGCGACGTCGATTCCGCTCGAGGTGGCACCGTTCACGCTCGTCGGAGCGACGACCAGGTCGGGTGCTCTCACAGGTCCGCTGCGCGACCGGTTCGGATTCGTGGCGCACATGGATTTCTACGAGCCGAGTGAGCTCGAGCGCATCCTCATGCGGTCGGCCGGAATCCTCGGGGTGCCGATCGACCGAGCCGGCTGCGCCGAGATCGCCGGCCGTTCGCGTGGCACTCCACGTATCGCGAACCGATTGCTCCGGCGAGTGCGCGACTACGCGGATGTGCGGGGCGACGGCACCGTCACCCGGGAGACGGCGAAAGCGGCTCTGGTGGTGTACGACGTCGACAAACTCGGCCTCGACCGACTCGACCGTGCCGTCCTCAGCGCGCTGATCCGGAGCTTCGGCGGGGGACCGGTGGGGGTATCGACCCTGGCCGTCGCCGTCGGTGAAGAACCTGCGACAGTCGAGGAAGTGTGCGAACCGTTCCTGGTGCGCGCAGGCATGATCGCCCGCACACCGCGAGGTCGCGTTGCAACTGCCACCGCGTGGCAACATCTCGGTCTGACTCCGCCGCCGGACCTCGCGGTAGGGGGAATTTCGGTCCGATCCTCGGAGGCTGCGCAGGGATTATTCGACTGAATCGGGGACAACACGCCCACGATCGGACCGGACCGGTTCGCGGTGATGGCACACTGGGTAGCTGCGAGGCCCGCACCCACGGTGTTCTCGCACGAGACAATGACGATTTTCGACCCGAACTTCGAGGACTGACCTTCCGATGGATTTGCTGTTTCCGCTGCTGATCGTGGCCCTTCTGGTACCGCTGTTTCTCAATGCGCGTCGACAGAAGAAGGTGGTGGCCAAAACCACGGAGATGCAGGACTCGCTCGAGGTCGGCGACGAGGTCGTCACTACAGCAGGCCTGTACGCCCGCGTGGTTCTGGTCGAGGACGACACGATCGACCTCGAGATCGCGGACGGCGTGATCACCACCTGGTCTCGCGCGGTGGTGCGCGAGGTGCTGCCCGATGGCTCCGAATTCGACGACACCGAGTTCGAGACCACCACCGACGCGGACATCGCGGCCCTCGACTCGAGCACGAGCGCAGGGCCGTCGTTGCACAAGACCGACGTCAGCGCGCCCGACGAGACCGTCGAGCAGACGTCGAAGCGTCTCGAAAAAGAGTGAACAGCCGTTGATTCGAACCGCTGTCGGAGACAGAATCCGGCAGCGGTTTCGTCTGCGGTGACCGATGTGGTGCACAATCGCAGCGCTCGCCGCTGACATATCGGGCCGACAGCCCCGCAGGAACCGACACTTTCCATCGCCTTAGAGGAGAAACACTCACCGTGGCACCTTCCAGCGGACCGGTGCGTCCCGCCCGCTATCTCGCCGTTTTCGCGGTGCTGATAGCAGCGGTGTATGCCCTGGTCTTCTTCACCGGAGACAAAGACCCCTCGCCGAAGTTGGGAATCGACCTGCAGGGCGGCACGCGCGTGACACTCACCGCGCGGACCCCCGACGGCAATGCGCCGACGCAGGACAGCCTGAAGCAGGCGCAGCAGATCATCGAGACTCGCGTCAACGGTCTCGGTGTCACAGGCTCCGAGGTGGTCGTCGACGGTGACAACCTCGTGATCACGGTGCCCGGTGACGACAGCTCTCAAGCTCGCACTCTCGGGCAGACCGCGCGACTGTTCATCCGACCCGTGGTTGGATCGGTTGCCCCGTCGGCGGGCGAGGGCGCAGGGTCGCAGCAAGCACCGGTAGACCCTTCCGCGCCGGTAGATCCCAACGCTTCGGTCGATCCGGCCGCTCCTGCAGATCCCGCCGCTCCTGCAGATCCCGCAGCACCGGCCGCACCGCAAGGTCGCGTCTTCCCTGCGCAGGATCCGTCTGCGGTGGATCCGACGCCCGCTCCCGCGACCGACGCGCCCGCGACCGACGCGCCCGCCGCGGATGCTTCGCTGTCGGACGCCGATCGCGCGGCCCAGGAGATCGCAGACGCCAAGACGCTGCGGCAGAGCGAGGATCAACAGATTCAACAGCTGGCTATGCAGTCCCTCGATTGCAACGCAGCCGATCCCCTCGCAGGCAACGACGATCCGGCTCTTCCCCTCGTCGCGTGCTCGACCGACGGGACGGCCGTCTACCTGCTCGGCCCGACGATCATCGACGGGCAGCAGATTGCCGACGCGACCTCCGGATTCGACAGCCAACAGGCCCAGTTCCAGGTGAGCCTGACGTTCGACTCGGACGGTTCCAACACGTGGGCTCAGTTCACCGCGGCCAACCTGCAGAAGCAGGCCGCATTCGTGCTGGACTCCAAGGTGATCAGTGCGCCGGTGATTCAAGGTGCCACCCCCGCGGGCAGCGCCACCTCGATCACCGGAAGCTTCAACGCCCAGAGTGCTTCGGAGCTGGCCAACACCCTCAAGTACGGATCTCTACCGCTGTCCTTCGTATCCTCCGAGGCCGAAACTGTCTCGGCCACACTGGGATTGGCGTCGCTGGAAGCCGGCCTCATTGCCGGAGCGATCGGACTGGCGCTCGTGCTGGTCTACTGCCTGCTCTACTACCGCGCCCTTGGTCTGCTCACGGCCCTGTCGTTGGCCCTGGCGGGTCTCGTCGTCTACGGAATCATTGTTCTGTTGGGCAGGTGGATCAGCTTCACCCTCGACCTCGCAGGCATCGCCGGACTCATCATCGGCATCGGTATGACCGCGGACTCCTTCGTGGTGTTCTTCGAGCGCATCAAGGACGAAATTCGTGAGGGTCGCAGTTTCCGGTCGGCGGTACCACGCGGTTGGGCACGCGCACGCAAAACCATCCTGTCCGGCAACGCGGTCAGCTTCATCGCGGCCGCGGTGCTGTACGTACTCGCTGTGGGGCAGGTCCGCGGCTTCGCCTTCACCCTCGGTCTGACGACGATCCTCGACATCATCGTTGTGGTGCTGGTGACCTGGCCACTGGTGTACCTGGCGTCGAAGTCGAAATTCTGGTCCAAGCCGTCCGTCAACGGTCTCGGTGCCGTCCAACAGATCGCGCTCGAACGCAAGCGTGCAGCCAACAAGGCGCTCGCCGTCAAGACCGGCACCACGCCGTCGAAGGAGGCATGACATGTCGGATACGACCACGTCGACCCCATCGCCCCTCGACGACTCGAGTGTCGATCAGTCGACCCAGCCCAAGCACAGCTGGCTGTCCAGGCTCTACACCGGAACCGGTGCTTTCGACATCATCGGTCGTCGCCGCTTCTATTACATCCTCACCGCTGTCATCGTGTTGGTGTGCCTGCTGAGCTTCCTCGTGCGCGGTTTCACGCTCGGCATCGATTTCGAGGGCGGGACGCGGATCGCTCTGCCGGCGGCAGACAACATCTCCACCGAGCAGGTCGAAACTGTCTACAACGACTCGCTGGGTATGCCCCCGGTGTCGGTACAGACGGTTGGCTCCGGCGCGGCCGCAACAGTGCAGATTCGCTCCGAAGCTCTCGACTCCGGCGAGGTGGACAGCTTGCGCCAGGCGTTGTTCCAGGCTTTCCAGCCCCAGGACAACAGCGGCACCGCAACTCCCAACGCCATCAGCGTGTCCGATGTCAGTGAGACCTGGGGTGGTCAGATCACCCAGAAGGCGTTGATCGCCCTTGCAGTGTTCTTGGTCATCGTCAGCATCTACATCGCCGTCCGATACGAACGGGATATGGCGTTCGCCGCTCTGGCTGCTCTGGGATTCGACCTGATCGTCACGGCGGGCGTGTATTCGATCGTCGGGTTCGAGGTGACTCCTGCGACGGTCATCGGACTGCTGACGATCCTCGGCTTCTCGTTGTACGACTCGGTGGTGGTGTTCGACAAGGTCGAGGAGAACACCCGCGGGATCTTGAACCTGCATCGCAAGACATACGCAGAGCAGGCCAACCTCGCCGTCAACCAGACCTTGATGCGCTCGATCAACACGACCGTCATCGGCGTTCTGCCGGTGATCGCGCTCATGATCGTGGCGGTCTGGCTGCTCGGCGTCGGCACACTCAAGGACCTGGCGCTGGTGCAGCTCGTCGGCATGATCGTCGGTGCGTACTCGTCCATCTTCTTCGCTACTCCGCTGCTGGTGACCCTCAAGGAGAAATGGGGCCCGGTCGCTGCGCACACACGCAAGGTCCACTCCAAGCGGGCCGATGCGGCTGCCCGCGCGGCCGGTCTCGCTCCCGAACCGGTGGCGGTCGGAGTGTCCACCACGAAGGCGTCGACTCCACAGCCGGGCAATCGGCCCACCGGAAAGCGAAACAAGAAGCGACGATAGATATCAACCCTCGACTGGGACGGAGAGTGCACGTGAAACGCAGGCGGAGCGCGGCACTGGTGGCGGCGGGTGTCGCTGCGGTGTCCATCACCGCGTGTTCGTCGCCCGAGGACAAGGTGCCCTCGATCGGCTACTCGTTCGACAACGTCGTCGACACGTACAACGCGAGAACGGTCGACGGCGCGGCGTCGGGAGCTCGGCAGGCGTTCACCCGGGTGCAGGTGGGCTTCAGCTACCTCGGGCCCGAGGGGGATGCGTTGTCGGACAACGATATCGGGACAACAGCAATTGTTCCCGGTGACACGTTGACCGTGCAGTACTCCATTGCCCCAGCGGCGAAGTACTCCGACGGTGCACCGATGGCCTGCGACGACCTCGTGTTGGCCTGGGCTGCGAACAGCGGCCGATTCGCCACCGACGGTCCCGTGTTCGACGCGGCGTCGTCGGCCGGGTACTCGGACATCCAACGCATCGACTGCGTCCCCGGGGCCAAGGAGGCCACGGTCGTATTCGCTCCAGGGCGCAGTTACCAGAACTGGCGCGCTCTGTTCGGTGCCACCGATCTGTTGCCTGCGCACGTCGCGGCCAGGGCGGCAGGAGTGCCGAACGTCGTCGATCCCATCGTGGCCGGCGACAACGACGTCGTGGGCCGCATCGCCGAATTCTGGAACACGGGGTGGACCCTGACTCCGGGTGCGATCGACACCTCGTTGCTGCCCTCGGCCGGGCCGTACCGCGTCGAGTCGTACACCGCCGACGGAGGTCTCGTTCTCGTCGCGAACGAGGCGTGGTGGGGAATTCCGCCCGAAACCGAGCAGGTCGTCGTCTGGCCCAAGGGCACCGACGTGGCTGCAAAGGTGGCGGACGGCTCGCTCGACGTGCTCGACCACGGCGCGGGTGCCATCGATCTCGGCACGACCGAAGGATTCGTGACCAGCGAGGAACCGTCACGAGGCCTCGAACAATTGACCTTCGCAACGCAAGGGGTGCTGGCAGAGGCCAGCGCGCGACGAGCGGTGGCCGCGTGCATCCCGAGATCGGATCTGTTCGACACGCTGGGGCATCCGGGATCGGACGCTCCAGCGACCGGACTCGGCTCGGGCATCGTCGACGCTCGACTGGTGCAGCTGGACACCCTCGAGTATCCGGCGGTCGCAACCGTGGTCGGCGATCGGTATCGGCGTTCGGACCTGGATCAGGCGGGCAAGGAACTTTCCGCTGCAGGCGAGAGTGCCCTCACCGTTCGCGTCGGCTACCGGGGACCGGATGCTCGTCGCGCACAGGAGGTCGGCCGCATGGCTGCCGACTGCGCCGCTGCCGGCATCACCGTCGTGGATGCGAGTTCGCCGGAGTTCACGCCGTCCGCCCTGCGCGGCGGTGCGGTCGACGCGGTTCTGGGCAGCAGTGGTTCTCTGCCCGGGCCATCGGGGTCGGCAGGTGGAGTCGTCGCACGGTATTCGCTGAGGACGGGAATCGGACTGAACGTCGGCGGCTACAGCAACGGCAGGATCGATTCCATCGTCGATCAGCTGGCGGTGACCGATGACCCGGAACGAGTGCTGGCTCTCGCCACGGAAGGTGAGAACATCCTGTGGAACGACATGCCGTCGCTTCCCCTGTACAACGAGCCGCGCACCACCGTCGTCAGCGACGGAATGCAGGACGTGGTGCCCAACCCCACGGCCGCTGGTGCCGGATGGAACATGGATCGGTGGGTTCTTCTTCGATGAACGACGCAGGTGATCGGACAGACGCAGTCGCTGCCGTAGCTCGGCTGACGCGGTGGGTCGACGACTTCCCCGTTCCTGGCGTGCGTTTCGGCGATCTGACGCCGGTGTTCGCAGACGGGCGAGCATTGCGCAGCGTCGTGTCGGAATTGGCACAGGGCCACCACGACGTCGATCTGGTTGCGGGAATCGACGCGCGTGGCTTTCTGCTGGGTGCCGGTGTGGCCCTGGAGCTGGGCTGCGGTGTGTTGGCGGTGCGCAAGGCCGGCAAGCTGCCGCCACCGGTACATTCGCGGTCCTACGACCTCGAGTACGGGACCGCCGAGTTGCAGATTCCGACGGCAATCGACGTGGCTGGACGGCGGGTGTTGGTGATCGACGACGTGCTGGCGACGGGCGGTACCGTCGAAGCGACCGAACGATTGTTGGCCGATCAGGGTGCGGTCATAGTCGGCGCCGCCGTCGTTCTCGAGATCACGGCCCTGGGAGGGCGTGAAAGGTGCAGTGACTACCCGCTCGCCTGCCTGGTTCGAGTATGAGGACTAAAGTCTCTACATAATGCGTTCTCCGGATGCGTCCGGCGACAGTGTGGAGCGCGTGGCAGGAGGTGATGAGAGTGACCCGTTACATCGATCAGCCCTTGCCGGATGGGCCTGCCGTCCCCGAAAGGCCCGACGTTCCCGATCCGACCGGAGTCGACGTCGTGCCCAACGGCGAGACCGGTTCCGGTGACACCGGCCCCGGCGTCGAGTCCACCGTTTCTCCTGATTCTGCGCCGAACGACGCGCAGGCTCCGTCCGGTACGCGCAATTCGGCACCGGTGCCCACGTCGGCGTCGCGGCGGGTGAGGGCCCGCCTGGCGCGCCGCATCACCGCCGGACGCAGCGCCGCTGTCAAGCCGGTGCTCGAACCTCTCGTCAGCCTGCATCGCGAGCTCTACCCCAAGGCCGATCTTGCGTTGTTGCAGCGGGCCTACGACGTCGCAGACGAGTTGCATGCATCGCAGATGCGGAAGTCCGGCGATCCTTACATCACCCATCCGCTCGCCGTGGCGAACATCTTGGCCGAGTTGGGCATGGACACCACGACGCTGGTCGCGGCGTTGCTGCACGACACGGTCGAGGACACCGGGTATTCGCTCGCCAAGTTGACCGAGGAATTCGGCGAGGAGGTCTCCCATCTGGTCGACGGGGTGACCAAACTCGACAAGGTGGTTCTCGGGACAGCGGCCGAAGGCGAGACCATTCGCAAGATGATCATCGCGATGGCGCGAGATCCGCGGGTGCTCGTCATCAAGGTGGCAGACCGACTGCACAACATGCGCACCATGCGGTTCCTGCCGCCGGAGAAGCAGGCCCGCAAGGCGAAGGAAACGCTGGAAGTCATTGCGCCGCTTGCGCATCGGCTCGGAATGGCTACGGTCAAGTGGGAGCTGGAGGACCTGGCTTTCGCCATCCTGCACCCCAAGAAGTACGACGAGATCGTTCGTCTCGTCGCCGATCGGGCGCCATCGCGGGACACTTACCTCGAGAAGGTGCGGGCCGAGATCAACGCGACACTGGCCGCGTCGAGAATCAGCGCCGTGGTCGAGGGACGGCCGAAGCACTACTGGTCGATCTACCAGAAGATGATTGTCAAGGGCCGCGATTTCGACGACATCCACGACCTCGTGGGTGTACGGATTCTGTGCGACGAGATCCGCGACTGCTACGCCGCCGTGGGTGTCGTGCACTCGCTCTGGCAGCCGATGGCCGGTCGCTTCAAGGACTACATCGCTCAACCGCGCTACGGCGTCTATCAGTCTCTGCACACCACGGTGATCGGACCCGAGGGCAAGCCCCTCGAGGTGCAGATCCGCACACGGGACATGCACCGGACGGCAGAGTTCGGAATCGCTGCGCACTGGCGATACAAGGAGACCAAGGGCAAGCACTCTCAGGACAACGCCGAGGTCGACGACATGGCGTGGATGCGCCAACTGCTCGACTGGCAACGTGAAGCAGCCGATCCCGGAGAGTTCCTCGAGTCGCTGCGGTACGACCTCGCGGTCAAGGAGATCTTCGTCTTCACGCCCAAGGGCGATGTCGTCACCTTACCGGCCGGTTCGTGTCCGGTGGACTTCGCCTACGCGGTACACACCGAGGTCGGCCACCGCTGCATCGGCGCACGGGTCAACGGTCGACTGGTCGCACTCGAACGCACCCTGGACAACGGTGAAGTGGTCGAGGTGTTCACCTCCAAGGCCGCGACCGCCGGACCGAGCCGGGACTGGCAGGGATTCGTGGCATCGCCGCGAGCGAAGACCAAAATTCGACAGTGGTTCGCGAAGGAGCGCCGCGAGGAAGCACTCGAGGCCGGCAAGGACGCAATCGCGAAGGAGGTGCGCCGAGGCGGACTGCCGTTGCAGCGGTTGATGAATGCGGAATCGATGTCGGGCATCGCGCACGAACTGCGGTACGTCGATGTCTCGGCGCTCTACACGGCGGTCGGCGAGAATCACGTGTCCGCTCGGCACGTGGTGCAGCGTTTGGTCGCTCATCTCGGGGGTGTCGGCGATGTCGAGGAAGAACTCGCCGAGCGGTCGACTCCGTCGACTATTCCGACGCGGCCTCGCCAGGTCGGCGATGCCGGGGTGTTGGTCACCGGTGCGGACGGTGTCGTCGCGAAACTAGCGAAGTGCTGTACTCCGGTGCCCGGAGACGAGATCCTGGGATTCGTCACCCGCGGCGGTTCGGTCAGCGTGCATCGCACCGATTGCACCAACGCCCGCTCACTCGAGGAGCAATCCGAGCGGTTCATCGAGGTTCAGTGGGCGCCGTCGGCGTCCTCGGTGTTCCTGGTGGCCATTCAGATCGAGGCACTCGACCGCCACCGACTGCTCTCCGATGTGACCAAGGCGCTGGCCGACGAGAAGGTCAACATCCTCTCGGCATCCGTCGCCACGTCGGGAGACAGGGTTGCGATCAGTAAATTCACGTTCGAAATGGGTGATCCGAAGCATCTCGGTCACGTGCTGAACGTGGTCCGTAATGTCGAGGGCGTCTACGACGTCTACCGGCTGACATCGGCCGCCTGAGCGGTCCCGACAACGACGAGAGGGTGAGCAGAGATTCTCTGCTCACCCTCTCGTATTTCTTATGATCTACGCCGCCGTTGCCGACTCCAGGATCACCGGGTTCGCAGGCGCGCCGTCCTCGGAGCCTCCGGTCACCCCTCCCGCCGCGATGGCGTCGAGGGTGGCCAGTCCGCTCTCGGAGATGGTCCCGAACACCGTGTACTGCGGCGGCAGCACAGAATCGGCGTACACCAGGAAGAACTGGCTGCCGTTGGTGTCCGGGCCGGCATTGGCCATCGCGAGCGTCCCGCGGGGGTAGACCACCGGATTCTCGGCCTGCGCGGGGTCGCCGGTGTACGCCGTCGTGGGGTACTCGTTGGCGAAGCTGTATCCGGGTCCGCCCCGACCGGATCCCGAAGGATCGCCGCACTGGAGCACCTCGAGGCCCGGCGACGTCGTCAACCGGTGGCAGGGAGAGCCGTCGAAGTATCCCTGCTGGGCAAGGCTGACGACACTGTTGACCGTGCACGGTGCCTGCGTCCGGTCCAGCGTGATGTCGATCGGTCCCTGGCTGGTGGCCAGTGTCACGTCGACGGTTCCGTACACATCGACGGTGTCGACGGGCGGCGGATTCACCTCTTTCGCTGCCGGGGTCTCGGCAGGATAGGAGCAGGACACCGTGTCGGTCGTCGGCTGCGGCACGGCCGGCAACGCACCGAAACGAGACAGGTCCAACGCCGGCCGCTGTGTTGTCGTTGCCGCCGACGTCGATGACGTCGGCGACGAGGTGGCCGCTGCAGGCTGGGCCGCGGGCTCGGCCGAACTGGAGCAGCCGGCCAGCACCAACGCGGTAGCCGAGAGCCCGATCAGGAGGGCAGAGGTGCGGTTCACAGGTCGCTCTGCATGGTCGTGATGTCGACCGGCTCGGCGGGCGCCCCGTCGGATGCGCCGCCCTGCACTCCCTTGGCCGCGATGGCGTCGAGGGTGGCGAGGCCGGTTTCGTCGATCGTGCCGAACGCAGTGTAGGCCGGCGGCAGTTCCGAATCTCCGTAGACGAGGAAGAACTGGCTGCCGTTGGTTCCCGGGCCTGCATTGGCCATGGCCAGCGTGCCGCGCGGGTACGCAATCGGTGTCTGCGCGGCGGGATCGCCCTCGGCGAAGGTGTCGGTGGGGAACTCGTCCGCGAACTGGTACCCCGGTCCACCGCTTCCGGTGCCCGTGGGATCGCCGCACTGCAGCACCGCAAGACCGGCACCGGTGGTGAGTCGATGACAGGTGGTGCCGTCGAAGTAACCCTGGTTGGCGAGCGAGACGAAACTGTTCACCGTGCACGGCGACTCGGGATTGTTCAGAGTCAAACCGATATTGCCCTGGGTCGTGGTCATGCTGTAGCTCAGCGGCTCGTCGCTGGTGGGGACGTTGTCGGTGCGCGGGGGAGTGTTCTCCTTGGCTGCAGGCTGTGCCGCAGCGGGATAGGAGCAGTTCACCGTCTCGGGCAGGGGCTCGGTACGTCCCGCCGCGATGAGGGAGTCGGCGGGCGCCGACGTCGTCGATTCCTGAGCGGTACTCGCATCGTCGTCACCGCGGGTCACCACGTACACGACCGAGACGACGGCCACGACTGCGACGACACCGAGAATCGAACCTGCAATCGTCAATTGCTTACGACGCCGTGCTCGCTCCGCGCGGCGTACGAGTTGGCGTTCGAGCTTTCGTTTGGCAGCCTCGCGCCGTTGCTCGTTGCTGGGCAATTCGTGTTCCTCCCGCTTGTCCGAAAATCGACCTCGCCCGCTCGATGCACGGACCGATCGTGTGGTAACAGGCCGAAAATCGACCAACGCGAGTGTGCCATCACTGCCTGAGAGCATGCTGGGGGGACCCGATCGGGACGGCCCCACTAAGCTTGTTCGGTACTTCGGCCTCAGCCTTTAGGAGCGATTGGTTTGCTCGTCACCGGATTCCCCGCAGGCATGTTTCAGACAAATTGTTACATCCTGGCGCAGGACGACGCGTCCGAGTGCGTCGTCGTCGATCCCGGTCAGGACGCCGCGGATCCGCTGATCGATTTTCTGACGCGATCCTCGCTCACTCCCACCGCAGTGCTGCTCACGCACGGCCACCTCGACCACACGTGGTCGGTCGAGCCGATCTGCGAAAAGTACGGCATTGCTGCGTACATCGCACCCGAAGATCGATACATGCTGTCGGACCCGATCAAGGGAACGGGTCCAGCGTTGGCTGCCGTGCTGGGTGACATCGAGTTTCGCGAACCGGCCGAGGTGATCGAACTCGCCGACGGCGAGCAGCTGGATCTCGCCGGAATCGAGTTCTCGGTGGTGCACACGCCCGGTCACACCCAGGGTTCGGTGGTGTTTCTCGTTCGGGCCGACGGGCCGGACGGTGCGGTTCCGTTGGCGCTGACCGGAGACACCCTCTTCGCGGGGTCGATCGGCAGGACGGATCTACCCGGCGGTGATCACGATCAACTACTGCGGTCCATCGCGACCCGGTTGCTGCCGCTCGGTGACGACACCGTGGTACTGCCCGGACACGGCGGCCAGAGTTCGATCGGCCAGGAACGTGCGTCCAATCCGTTCCTCGTTGGACTCGGCGACCCTGAGCAAGGGAAGCTGTGAGCGTGAGCAAGCCGACCACCTTTTCTGCGCCCAAGGGTATTCCCGACTACTTTCCCCCCAACTCGGCCGAGTTCGTCGCCGTGCGAGAGGGGTTGCTCGACGCCGCCCGCAACGCCGGCTACGGACATATCGAACTCCCGATCTTCGAGGACACCGGGCTGTTCGCCCGCGGCGTCGGAGAGTCGACCGATGTGGTGAGCAAGGAGATGTACACGTTCGCCGATCGCGGAGATCGGTCGGTGACCCTGCGTCCAGAGGGCACCGCTGGGGTCATGCGTGCGGTGATCGAGCACGGATTGGATCGGGGCGCGCTTCCGGTGAAGTTGGCCTACGCCGGGCCGTTCTTCCGTTACGAGCGCCCGCAGGCCGGGCGGTATCGGCAGCTGCAGCAGGTTGGTGTCGAAGCGATCGGCATCGACGACCCGGCATTGGACGCCGAGGTCATCGCCGTGGCCGACGCCGGTTTTCGAGCTCTCGGGCTCACCGGTTTCCGTCTGGAAATCACCTCGCTCGGTGACGATACCTGCCGCCCTCAGTATCGAGAGTTGTTGCAGCAGTTTCTCTTTGCGCTTCCGTTGGACGAGGACACGCGTCGACGCGCCGAGATCAACCCGCTGCGGGTTCTCGACGACAAGCGGCCGGAGGTGCGCGAGATGACCGCGGACGCGCCGTTGATGCTCGATCACCTCTCCGATTCGGCCAAAGAACACTTCGACGAGGTGCTGGCGTATCTGGACGTGATGAACGTTCCGTATCTGGTGAACCCGCGGATGGTGCGCGGGCTGGACTATTACACCAAGACCACATTCGAGTTCGTGCACGACGGGCTGGGGGCGCAATCCGGCATCGGCGGCGGCGGCCGCTACGACGGGCTGATGGAACAGCTGGGCGGGCAAGCGCTGTCGGGTATCGGATTCGGGCTCGGCGTCGATCGCACCGTCCTCGCCCTGGCCGCCGAGGGAAAGACTGCGGGGGCCACGTCTCGGTGTCAGGTGTTCGGCATCCCGATGGGTGCCGCTGCCAAACTGGCGATCGTCGATATCGCCGCGCAACTACGCGAACGGGGTATCGCCGTGGACATGGCATACGGAAGTCGCGGCATCAAAGGAGCGATGAAGGCAGCCGATCGATCGGGTGCCCGATACGCGCTGGTGCTGGGCGATCAAGAACTGTCAGCGGAATCGATTGTGGTGAAAGACCTCTCGAACGGCGAGCAGAGCACCGTCGAGTTGGCCGACGTGGTCGACGCCCTCGGGGCCCGTCTTGCCCGGTGATTCCGGGCCCGGTGACCCGCGGCGCGCCGCGGGTTCGGTAGCCCTCGATCTGGTTTCCGCAGAGTTCCTGGCCCCGCGCCTACGAAAAATCGCGGTCGGTTCGGTGGCGATCGGAATCGTGCTCGCCGTCGTACTCGCACTGGTTGTGCCGGTGTGGGTGGCAGTCCTCGTCGGAGTGGTGGTCGGTGGACCGGCCGCGGTGTCCGGCTGGCTCGGCCTGCGGCGCCGGGTGTGGCTCGACGGTCCCCAGCTGTGCGCGCGTGGGGTGCGTACCCGCCGATTGCAGATGCCGGAAGTGGTGACGGCCGAGCTGACGATTCGCACGGCCGGAATCGATCAGATCTCGTTGCGGCTCTACGACGGCCGCACTCGCGTAGTGCTACCACTGGCGCTGTACACCAAAGGTGGCGGTCGTGAACTGCCGATCCTCGCCCTGCGCACCCTCGCCGATTCGCTGTGGACCACCGAGCTCGTCCCTGCGGCGGCCATCGCGTCGGTCCTGGTGGACCAGCTACGGGCCGAGGCGCGTGACGCCGGACTCGACGAACGGCCCCTCTACCGAGCGATCGAACTGGTTCGCAGTAAGGGCCGCACTCCGCATGCGACGCTGACCGACCACGAGGTCGCACAACTGCTCCGATGAGCGAATGGGTCTCAGGTCACCAGGAACGCGTCGAGGACCACGGCCTCGGCCGATCGTGAGCCGGAAGTGACGACCAGCGCACGGTTGAGGTACGTGAACTTCGGAACAGCCGTCGACACTCGCAACGTGCCACGGAAGTAGTAGGTCGCGGGGTCGACTTCCCGGTCGGGATCGTCGAGCGCGTCGATGACCTCGGCCGGGCCGAACTGAACCCCGCGATAGTCGAGCGAAAGGTAACCGCCGGTTGCCAATTCGAGGACGAGATCACTGCTGAACTCGGTGCATCCGTCGGGTCGGGTGACGCTGACGACGGTCGATCGAGCCGCCAGAGTGCCCTCGATGTCCGGGCCGGGGGCGGCCCCGCCGAGGACGGTGGTGACGACTCGGTCGCCTTCGGGCACCGACCCGATCTCGATGGCCGGGCCCAGTGTGAGTCCCAGGCGCAGAATGGGTTCGAGGGTCGGTGTGTTCGGGGCGGTCACGTGCGGTGCACTCCTAGGATCGACTTCAGGCCCTACGCTATCGCTTGTCGGCTGCCGGATCCGAGCGGGGATGCGGGGAACGGTACCGACCTTGACACCGCATAGAACAAATGTTCGACTGTGTGCATGCGATGGGCCGGTCAGACTCTCGATGCCGCGGACGACGGCGCGCTACCGGGACTCGAACGGTCCGGGCTCGTCCGCAGCGTGCAGACCCCGGAGTTCGAGGGAATTACCTTCCACGAGGTGCTGTGCAAGAGTGCGCTGAACGAGGTTCCGGGTGAATCGCAGGTGCCGTTCTCGTGGACCGTCAATCCGATGCGGGGATGTTCGCATGCGTGCCGGTACTGCTTCGCCAGGCCGACACACGAATACCTGGACCTCGATTCCGGGAACGACTTCGACTCGCAGATCGTCGTCAAGACGAATGTTGCGGCAGTCCTACGTAAAGAGCTCGCACGTCGATCCTGGAAGCGGGAGCCGGTGGCGCTCGGGACGAACACCGATCCCTATCAGCGCGCCGAGGGACGATACCGGTTGATGCCCGGCATCATTCGGGCGTTGACAGAGTCTGGTACGCCGTTCTCGATCCTGACCAAGGGGACGCTCTTGCGACGGGACCTGCCGCTGCTGACACTGGCCGCCCAGAAGGTCGACATACACGTGAGCATCAGTCTGGCGATCCACGATGCAGATTTGCAGAAGCAGCTCGAACCCGGAACACCCAGTCCGCGAGCACGATTGGACCTCATCCGCGCCGTACGGGATGCGGGGCTCGACTGCGGTGTGCTCGTGGCACCGGTCATTCCGTTTCTCACCGACGGAGCCAAACAACTCGACGGGCTGATCGCTGCACTGGCCGAGGCCGGCGCGACGACCGTGACGGCGCTGCCGATGCATCTTCGATCCAGCACCAAGGACTGGTACATGAGCTGGCTGGTGAAGGAGCACCCGGCGTTGGTACGCAGATACCGCCAGCTCTACGGACATGGGGCGTACGTGACTGCCGATTACAAGCAGTGGCTGAAAGCGAGAATCGATCCACTGCTCGACACCTACGGTTTCGCTGCAGAACAGACCCGCTCGTTGCCCGCGAACGAGCCTGTCGAACCCCGAGAACTGGCGACCTCGGGACCGGCACTCACTCTGTTCTGAGTGGTGCGATCAGGGGTTGTTCAGGTCGCGCGCCGAGAAAGTGTCGCAGGCCGCCACCTGTCCGGTCTCGTACCCGGCGGTGAACCACGCCTGTCGCTGGGCTGACGAGCCGTGTGTCCAGCCTTCGGGGTTGACGCGGCCGGTCGAGGCCTGCTGAATTCGGTCGTCGCCCACCGACGACGCGGCCGACAGGGCGTCGTTTATGTCGGTGGTAGTCAGCGGTTCGAGAAACGCCACACCTGCCTTCGGGTCGACGGGGTCGGCTGCGTAGTGCGCCCAGATTCCCGCGTAGCAGTCGGCCTGCAACTCCACTTTGACACCACCGGACTCGGGTCCCTGCGGATCGGCCTGCGCGCGTCCGATGTCGCCCAGCTGGTTTTGCAGGTGGTGGCCGAACTCGTGCGCCACCACGTACTCCTGTGCGAGGGGTCCGCCACTGGAACCGAATTGATCGACGAGAACCTGGAAGAAGCTCGTGTCGAAGTATGCGGTGGAATCGGCCGGGCAGTAGAACGGACCGACGGCGCTGGTGGCGTTGCCGCAGCCGGTGTTCGTCGCGCCGGAGAACAACCGCACTTCAGGCTGCACGTACGCGACACCGGTCTGCGACTGCAGTTGGGACTCCCACACGGTATCCAGGCTCGCCACCGTGAAATCGACTCGGCAGTCGACACTGCTGTTCGCCTCTGCCAGGTCGCAGTCGAGCGTTCCCGATGACCCGGAGTCGTTCTGCCCGGCGGAACTGTCGCCGCCGCTGATCTGGTTCAGGATGGCTCCCGGATCGCCGCCGAACAGCAGGGCGAGGACGATGATGACCAAGCCACCCGCTCCGCCACCGATGGCCAACTTCCCCCGTCCGCCGCCCCCGCCGCCGCCGACCGAGACTCGGCCCGGTTCCGATTGCGAGCCTTCTCTGAACGTCATGACCGAGTTCCCCTCCACCGAGCCAGCATCTTCAGATGCGAACCGATACCGCCACTGTCGGCCTTAGCTTCGCATGCCGGGACGGCATCTCGTTTCCTTCTACGGTGATGTGCTCCGTAGGATCGGTGAGCGAAGAACACGATCAGCGGATTTTTCTCGAAAGGACACCCGTGCTGCGCACCCACCTCGCCGGCTCATTACGCCCCGAGCACGTCGACCGAACCGTGACGCTGACGGGATGGGTGGCCCGTCGACGCGATCACGGCGGCGTCATCTTCATCGACCTTCGTGACGCCTCCGGTGTGTCCCAGGTCGTCTTCCGCGAGGGAGCAGCACTCGAGCAGGCACACCGACTGCGTGCCGAGTACGTGGTGAAGGTGACCGGCAAGGTCGAGGGTCGTCCCGAGGGCAACGCAAACTACGAGATTCCCACCGGTGCCATCGAGGTCGAGGCCTCGGAGATCGAGGTCTTGTCCGAGGCCGCACCGCTGCCGTTCCAACTCGACGATCAGCCTGGCGAGGAAGCGCGGCTCAAGTACCGCTACCTCGACCTGCGACGCGAGGGCCCCGGCCACGCCATTCGGCTGCGTTCGCACGTCAATGCTGCCGCTCGCTCGGTGCTCGCACACCACGAGTTCGTTGAAGTAGAGACCCCGACCCTGACGCGTTCCACTCCCGAAGGCGCACGAGACTTCCTCGTGCCCGCACGTCTGCAGCCGGGCAGTTTCTACGCTCTGCCACAGAGCCCGCAGCTGTTCAAGCAGCTGCTGATGGTCGGTGGTATCGAGCGGTACTACCAGATTGCCCGGTGCTACCGAGACGAAGATTTCCGTGCCGATCGTCAACCCGAGTTCACTCAGCTCGACGTCGAGATGAGCTTCGTCACCCAGGACGACGTCATCCTGTTGGCAGAGGAGATTCTGGCGTCGCTGTGGAAGCTCGTCGGGCATTACTTCTCCGCGCCGATTCCGCGGATCACCTACGCCGAGGCCATGCGGCGCTACGGTTCCGACAAGCCGGACCTGAGATTCGACATCGAGTTGGTCGAGTGCACGGACTTTTTCTCCGAGACCACCTTCCGGGTGTTCCAGGCTCCCTACGTCGGCGCGGTCGTCATGCCCGGTGGCGCGTCTCAGCCCCGCAAGCAACTGGACCGCTGGCAGGAATTCGCCAAGCAACGTGGACACAAGGGACTCGCGTACGTTCTCGTCGGCGAAGATGGCACGCTCGGCGGCCCGGTCGCGAAGAATCTGACCGACGCCGAACGCGACGGCCTGGCCGCACACGTCGGTGCGACCAACGGCGACGCGATCTTCTTCTCCGCCGGACCCATCAAGGCCTCGCGCGGACTGCTCGGTGCCGTCCGCGGCGAGATCGCCCGCAAGCTCGACCTGATCGACCCGAAGGCCTGGGCATTCGTCTGGGTCGTCGACGCTCCGCTGTTCGAGCCGACGTCCGATGCCACAGCCAGTGGTGACGTGGCCGTCGGATCCGGCGCGTGGACGGCCGTGCACCACGCGTTCACCTCGCCGAAGCCGGAGTCGATGGATTCGTTCGACACCGACCCCGGGTCTGCTCTGGCCTACGCCTACGACATCGTCTGCAACGGCAACGAGATCGGCGGCGGCAGTATTCGTATCCACCGCAAGGACATTCAGGAACGAGTGTTCGCGATCATGGGTATCGACAAGGAGGAGGCGCAGGAGAAATTCGGCTTCCTGCTCGATGCCTTCTCCTACGGCGCACCGCCGCACGGCGGAATCGCGTTCGGCTGGGATCGCATCACTGCGCTGCTCGCCGGAGTCGATTCCATCCGTGAGGTCATCGCGTTCCCCAAGTCCGGTGGCGGCATCGACCCGTTGACCGACGCGCCTGCTCCGATCACGCCGCAGCAGCGTAAGGAATCGGGCGTCGATTTCAAGCCGGAGAAGAAGGAAGAGTCTTCAGCTGCGGCCGAGACCGTGGTCGACGCGTTTCAGTAGTCCCGCGAACATGAATGTCCCCGTAGCGCCGAGCGTTACGGGGACATTCGCGTATGTCTGGCGTCGACGTCAGCGAGCGAAGGACAACGGCCCACCGGTAAGCACGCGGTATGCGTAGTTCAGCGCAATCACCGAAACGGGGACGGTCACCAGCAGCCCCAGTCCGCACGGTATGGCACCGACGATATTGATCGCGGCCAACGCGAGGATCAGCAGGATGACGGGGCCGAAGTTCTTGACCACCAGATCGACGCTTGCCTTGATGGCGTCCAGCGCGGCCAGGTTCCGGTCCAGTGCGAATGTCAGGGTAAAAGCCGTCAGCACGCCGACCACGATCTGCAGCACCGTACCCAGGAACGGGATGAATCCCAGCACGACAGTGACCACGGTCCAGATCACGGCCAGGACAGCGAGCTGGGGCACATTGGTCAGTTGAAAGAACCGGCCGAACGTCGGCTTCTGCGGGCCGACGGTCTCGTCGAGCGCACCGCGTACGAACGCCGCGTTGACGAAGTACCCCACGAACGTGGCGACAGCCGTCAGGAGTATCGACAGTATCGAGAATGTACCGACGTCCAGGGTCTCACCTCGATTGCCGGCGTCCATCGCAGCGGCGAAGGTCGACGCGAACGTCACCACGAAGGCGACCACGCCCACCGCCAGCACGATGGCTGTCAGTCCGAGCCATGGACCGACATTGGCTTTGAACTTGTCGAAGCCGTAGCTCAGCGCCGCACCGACGTCGAGGCGCCCGGGATTGGGGGCCATCGGAGCTTGACCGTAGCCCTGGTTTCCGTAATTCCCATAGTTTCCGGGAGGCGGTGGGTAACCGCCGGGGGGTGGGTAGTTTCCGGGCGGTGGGGGATATCCACCGGGTGCGCCGCCCTGGGGTGGGTAGTTCCCGGGCGGCGGGTAGTTCCCGGGAGGGGGATAGCCGCCGGGAGGGGGATAGCCACCGGGAGGGGGATAACCGCTGCCTGGCGTCTGCGGTTTGTTCAGGTCCGGCTGGTCCGGATTGGGGTCGCCACCGTATTGCGGTCCATTGGGCGGGTTTTCACTCACGTTTTACCCTTCGGTGTCTTGCGAAGTACGTCGACTATTCGTCCGTAATTTCAGGCTGAGCGAACCGTAGACAGTTCTGTGTGTCAAGGCGTCGACATGTGGACGGTGCGGGGGTCGAAAATGTTCCAGCCCGGGTCCACCGATCGCGAATTCTTGCCGAGCGCACCCGGCTCGGCCCTACTAGGGTTGTGTGTTCCACCCATACCGGGACTATCACGAGGGGCTCGCCGTGGGCATCAAGGTTGCACTCGAACACCGCACCAGCTACCAGTTCGACCGCACTGTCAAGATCTTTCCGCATGAAATCCGATTGCGCCCCGCGCCACATTCGCGCACACCGATCGAGGCGTATTCGCTGAAAATCGAACCAGCGGAACACTTCGTCAACTGGCAGCAGGACGTCTTCGGCAACTTTCTTGCTCGGGTGGTGTTTCCCGAGCGCACCGACCATCTGTCGATCACGGTCGGACTCGTCGCAGACATGGCGTCGATCAACCCGCTGGACTTTTTCGTCGAAGAATGGGCGGAGCACTTCGGATTCGCGTACGAAGAACACGACCTTCCCGATCTGGAGCCGTACCTGCGTCCGGTGGACGAAGGCAAGGCCGGCTCGGGCCCCGGTCCGGTGGTCTCGGCCTGGGTGGAGAAGCTGCAGGCAGCCGTCGTCGAACGCGGAGAGTCGTTGCGCACCATCGACTTTCTCGTCATGGCAAACCAAGCCGTCATGGGTGACGTCGGGTACTCCGTGCGGATGGAGCCCGGGGTTCAGACGCCCGATCTGACGCTGACGTCCGCTGTGGGGTCGTGCCGTGATTCGGCATGGCTACTGGTTTCGGTGCTGCGCCAGATGGGTCTTGCCGCGCGTTTCGTCTCCGGCTATCTCGTTCAGTTGTCCTCGGACGTCAAGTCGTTGGACGGTCCGTCCGGTCCTGTCGAGGACTTCACCGATCTGCACGCGTGGACCGAGGTATATCTGCCGGGGGCGGGCTGGGTCGGGATGGATCCGACGTCGGGTCTGTTCGCAGGCGAGGGACATATCCCACTGTCGGCGACGCCGCACCCGTCCACGGCCGCCGCGATCTCCGGCGCGACGAGCAAGTGCAAGGCCGAACTCGATTTCTCGAACACCGTCGTCCGTGTGCACGAGGATCCGCGAACGACGTTGCCGTACACAACCGATCAGTGGGAATCGATCAAGGTCACGGCGGAGAAGATCGACAAGCGGATGCACGATCAGGACATCCGGTTGACGGTCGGTGGTGAGCCGACGTTCGTAGCCATCGAGAATCAGGAAGCCCCGGAGTGGAACACCACAGCCGACGGCCCACACAAGCGAAAGCTGGCCAGTGTCCTGGCCGAACGACTTCGGACCATTTACGCACCGGACGGACTGGTACAGCGCAGTCAGGGCAAGTGGTACCCCGGCGAGCCGCTGCCGCGGTGGCAGGTGGGACTGTTCTGGCGCACCGACGGCCAAGCCCTGTGGCACGATTCCGATCTGATCGCCGATCCCTGGCTGGCCGAGGACCTTCGCCCGGAGCCGGTGGACAACTCGGCGTCGCAGGAATTGATCGACGAGTTGGTCAAGGCGCTCGGACTGCCCGCCTCACAAGCGCGCCCCGCCTACGAGGACCCGCTGGTGAAACTGTTGGACCTGGTTCGTCAGCCGTACGGTGACCCGCCCGCCGACGACGAGGATCTCGAACCGGGAGCCGATTCCGCGGAGGCCAGAAGACAACTGCTCGAGCGGCTCGATGCCAGCACGGACGAGCCTGCGGCGTTCGTGTTGCCGATATCTCGCACCGAGGACGGCTCCGGCTGGGAGAGTTCGGACTGGAAGTTGCGCCGAGGCCGAATCGTTTTGCTGGAGGGTGACTCTCCCGCCGGTCTACGGTTGCCGCTCCGCGCGATCTCCTGGGACGGTGGTCCGGTCGAGAACCCGTCCGATCCCACCGCGCCCACTCCCGATCTACCCATTCGGCAACTGACGCAGCAACCGCCGCGTGCGGTGAATCCGGCCGAGTCGCGGTACGCGCAGTTGGTGAACGAGACGTCCGGGGTAGGCGGCACGGCCGTGACCGCGCTGGTCGCCGAGGTCCGCGACGGCGTTCTGCACGTGTTCATGCCGCCGATGGATCGTTTGGACGATTTCGTCGACCTCGTCTCGCGCGTCGAGCACGCGGCCTCGACCATCGACACGCCGGTCGTCATCGAGGGTTACGGTCCGCCGTCGGATCCGCGCATCCAAACCCTGACCGTCACACCGGATCCCGGTGTTATCGAGGTCAACGTTCAACCTACGTCCTCGTGGGCGGAACAGAACGAGCTCATGGAACGCCTCTACCTCGAGGCGCGTAAGTCCCGGTTGAGCACCGAAGGATTCGACAACGACGGCACCACTCGCGGAACCGGGGGTGGCAACCACATCACCCTGGGCGGGGTCACACCCGTGGACTCGCCGGTGCTCCGTCGACCGGACCTGCTGGTGTCGCTGCTGACGCATTGGCAGCGTCACCCGTCGCTGTCGTACCTGTTCTCGGGACGATTCATCGGAACCACGTCGCAGGCACCTCGTGCCGACGAGGGTCGCGAGGAATCGCTCTACGAACTCGAGGTTGCGTTCAGCGAGATCAGGCGACTGACCGATGGAGATCGATCCGGGTCGCCCTGGGTGGTGGATCGGGCGTTGCGTCACCTGCTCACCGACATCACCGGGAACACGCACCGTTCCGAGTTCTGCATAGACAAGCTCTACAGCCCTGACTCCACTCGGGGCCGACTGGGATTGCTCGAGCTGCGCGGGTTCGAGATGCCGCCCCATCATCAGATGGCAATGGTGCAGTCACTCCTCGTGCGTTCGATGGTCTCGCGGTTCTGGGACACCCCGCTCCAGGCACCTCTGATTCGGCACGGTGCGAACCTGCACGGGCGGTACATGCTGCCGCACTTCGTCATCAACGACATCGGCCGCGTGGTCGAGGACCTTCGCGAACACGGAATCGAGTTCGACACCAGCTGGCTCGACCCGTTCACCGAGTTCAGATTTCCCAGAATCGGGACCACGGTGGTCGGCGATGCCGAAATCGAACTGCGCGGTGCGATCGAGCCGTGGAATACCCTCGGTGAGGAATCGACGTCCTCGGGAACTGCGCGTTATGTGGACTCCTCGGTGGAGCGGATCCAGGTACAGGTCGCCGGAGCCGATGCGGGTCGATACCTGTTGACGTGCAACGGGGTGCCGGTGCCGCTGTTGCGCACCGATCGACAGGATGTTCAGGTCGCTGGGGTGCGGTATCGCGCATGGCAGCCGCCGAGCGCTCTGCACCCGACGATCGAGGTACAGAGTCCGCTGCGTTTCGATCTCGTGGAGATGCAGACCGGACGCGCGGTGGGCGGTTGCTCGTACCACGTCGTTCACCCGGGCGGGAGGTCGTACGACGGCCCGCCCGTCAATTCCGTCGAGGCCGAAGCGCGCCGCAACGGCCGCTTCGAGGAGGGTGGGTTCACCTCGGGCAAGGTGGACATAGCAAGATTGCTCGAGATACACGCTCGACAGGCGATCGATGTGAGTGCTCCGGGCATGTTGGACCTGCGCCGAACAGGAGTTCACACGCCCTGACGCATGCCTGCACAACAGAACGAGTCGACCGGTAGCGATCTCGGTCCGACGCGCTCCGGGTGAATTCGGTCATGAACTCATCCGGTGGCGAAGGGAGATCGACCGACGGAAGGAACAGCGGCTCGATGGCGCCCGTAGATACCGCCCTGAGTGGAGCCGGCCGGAACGAACCTGTGGCAGGTGGAGTCGGCCGGAACGAACCTGTCACGGGTGGCGACGGGTCGCCCTGGCTTGCTTATCAGGGTCGGCGTGAGGCCGTGGTCGGTCGGGCAGATCGTTTCGACGAGATGCTCGATCCCGACGGCAACGTGCGTCCGCATTGGGCGGGGTTGATCGACGGGATGCGCGAGGCCGGTTCGGGGGCCATGCAGACGTTGCAGTCACGGGTCAGTCGACTCGTCGACGACCACGGCATCACGTACAACCCCATTCCGACCGGCGGTTCCGAGGCTGTGCCCAGTGCCGTGCGGTGGGGCTTGGACAGCGTTCCGTTGGTGGTCGCGGCCGACGAATGGGATCGTCTGGAAGCCGGTTTGGTTCAGCGCTCGATGTTGCTCGATGCGGTGCTCACCGATATCTACGGTGCCCAGGAGACCGTTCGGCGGGGGCTGATCCCGCCGGAGCTGATCTTCGGCAACCCCGGCTATCTGCGGACGGCCCATGCGATCACCATCCCCGGTCCGCATCAATTGTTCATGCATGCCGCCGACGTCGCCCGCGGCTCGGACGGTCTGTTCCAGGTCGTGGCCGACCGAACTCAGGCACCGTCCGGCGTGGGGTATGCGCTCGCGGATCGGCGAGTGATGTCGCGAGCAATGCCCGAGCTGTTCCAGGAGAGCAACCCCAGGCCGCTGTCCACGTTCGCACGTGCGGTGCGGTTGGCACTGCGCGACGCTGCGCCCGCGTCCGCCGAGGACCCGGTGGTGGTTGTACTGAGCCCCGGTTCGCATTCCGAGACTGCGTTCGATCAGGCTTATCTCGCAACGGTTCTCGGCTTCCCGCTGGTGGAGAACGCGGATCTCGTCGTTCGTGACGGCTGTCTGTGGATGCGGTCGCTCGGCAAGCTCCGCAGGGTCGATGTGGTGCTTCGTCGGGTGGACGCCGAGTTCGCCGATCCACTGGACCTGCGCCCGGACTCGCATCTGGGTGTGGTGGGCCTGGTCGAGGTGTTGCGGCGCGGTGCTGTCAGTGTGGTCAACACCCTCGGCAGTGGGGTACTCGAGAACCCGGCACTGGTTCCGTTGCTGCCCGCGCTGAGCAGGGCGCTACTGGGCGAGGATTTGGTGCTCGGTTCGGTTCCTACCTATTGGGGCGGTGACCCGAATCAGCTCGCGCACATCGGCAGTCGACTGCGTTCGCTGATCTTGCGGTCGATCACGTCGCGTCGCACGGTGGTGGGACACGACCTCACGGATGCCGGAGCTCGCGATGTGTGGGGTCGGATCGCTGCCGAGCCCTGGAAGTGGACCGGTCAGGAAGTGCCGGAATTTTCGTTGGCTCCGGTCGGTTCGTCGATCGGCGGGGGAGCGGCAGAGCAGTTGGCGGTTGCTCCCGCGCAAGTGGGGATGAGGCTGTTCACCGTCGCGCAGCGCGGTGGGTACACCCCGATGCGCGGTGGATTGGGACAGGTGATGATCACGGCTCCGGTCACCGATCCGCTCATCACGGTGGCCTCGAAGGATGTCTGGGTGAAGTCGCTGGAACGGGTCACGCCGGCCGATTCTGCGCCGCACACCCCGCCTGCGACGGTAGAAGAGTTGCCGCACTACGCCGCGTCCAACGTCGATGTGGTCAGCTCACCACGTGTGCTGGGCGATCTCTTCTGGTTCGGTCGCTACACCGAGCGTGCCGAGGACATGACTCGCCTGCTGATCGCGGCGCGCGAACGCAATCAGGACTACCGCTCGATGCCGTGGTTGGAGGGCAGCGAGAGCCTGCCGATCCTGCTCGAAGCGGTCACCAAGGTCTCGCGGACCGGACCGGGTTTTCTCGACGAGAAGACCCGTGCCGACGCGATCGTCGAAATGCGTTCACTGATGCTGTCGGCGGGACGCCTCGGATCGTTGGCGCAATCGGTGGATCGAATGCAGCAGGCGGCGCGCGCGGTGCGCGATCAGCTTTCGAACGACACCTGGGCGGTGCTCAACCGCATCGACACCGCGCTCGAAGAATTGGCGGAATCCCCGGCCAACAACGGTGCCCAACTGGCTGCGTCGCAGTCGAGCGTGCTGCGGGGTCTGCTCGCGGTGTCCGGATTGGCGTCGGAGTCGATGGTTCGAGATGCCGGCTGGTACCTGATGGACGCGGGCAAACGAATCGAACGTGGTCTGCAACTGACAGCGCTGCTGTCGGCAACACTGAGCCACGCCCTCACTCCGTCCACCGAACAGGCAGTCATCGATTCGGTGTTGTCGGCGGCCGAGTCCTCGGTGATCTATCGCCGACGCAACAGCGGCCGGGCACGTCCGGCAGCTGTTGCGCAGCTGCTGCTGTTCGACGAGGGGAACCCACGAGCATTGGTGTATCAGCTCGATCGTCTCCGCGACGACCTCGGATCGCTGCCCGATGCCTCGGGGACCTCACGGCCCGAGCAACTCGTCGAGCAGATGCGGGTGCGGTTGCGGCGAGTGGATCCGGGCGATCTGGAATCGGTCGACGCCAACGGTCGCCGGGTCGATCTGATCGAGTTGGTGGACGGCATTCACGATTCCCTCGAGGAGTTGTCGCGTGTGGTCCTCGCGACGCACATGTCGTTGCCGGGTGGCACACAGCCGCTGTGGGGTAGCTCGAACATTCGAACTGCGAACGGGGTGCGGTGATGAGCCGTCGGTACCGAATCAAGCACATCACGACCTATACCTACTCAGATCGCGTTTCCTCGTCGTACGGGCGAGGTTTTCTCGCGCCGCGAGACATGGACGGGCAACACTGCACGGAGAAATCCGTCACCGTGGAGCCTGCGCCTACCGATCAGTCCTTCGGGGTCGACGTCTACGGCAACGAGGACGTGTACTTCCACGTGACGCACGATCACGAGAAGCTGGTGGTGACGGCGGACTCCCTGGTGGAGGTCTATCCGCGGCCCGCGGACGAGACCACGTCGTGGCCCGCAACCGCGCCGTGGGAATCCGCTCGGATGGCACTGTTCGACCCGACCGTGCCGGCGGATTCGGCCCGCGCGTCCGCGGTGGAATTTGCCCTGGATCTTCCCACTCCGGAGATCACCGACGAAGTGCGTGCGTATGCCGAGCCCAGCTTCCGACCCGGTCGACCGCTGGCGGACGTCATCGTCGATCTGACCCATCGCATCTTCACGGACTTTCGGTATCTGTCCGGTTCCACGACGGTCTCGACCACCGTGGCAGATGTGCTCGCCGCGCGGTCGGGCGTGTGTCAGGACTTCGCTCGACTGGCCATTGCGTGCCTGCGGTCGCACGGTCTCGCCGCGAGGTACGTGTCGGGATATCTTGCGACCGAGCCCCCGCCCGGTAAGGAACGAATGATCGGGGTCGATGCGACCCACGCGTGGGCTGCAGTGTGGATGCCGAACGATCGGTGGCTCGCGTTCGACCCCACCAACGACCAGTTGGTCGACGAGCGGTACGCGACGGTGGCGTGGGGGCGTGACTACGCCGATGTGCCACCCCTGCGCGGGATCATCTACACCGAGGCGGAGAAGAGCACCATTTCCGTGTCGGTGGACGTTGCACCGCAGTAGCGAACCCTGCATAATTCGATGGTTCGGGGGTATCCGACCTTCTGGTCAAATCTGGGGATGTGACGCGCGAAAGCCGCAAAACGGACAATCGTGTCCCATTCGTAGTCGTCGACACAGCACAGAAAATCGCAGCGAACGGGTAGCTTGGATATCGATGACCGCAACACTGGCAGACCCTGTATCAGAGGTAGTAGCAGCAGCTCAGCGCCTCCTCGCCAAACGCACCGGAGCTCCGGTGACGCTGATCGACCCGGTGAACCTCGGTGGTAGCGGCCAGGCGATCGTATTGCGAGTCAAGGTCTCCGAGAACCCTTTTCAGCTGCCCCGGACCCTGGTGCTCAAGCAAGTGCGCGACGTGACGGGCGAGTCGGAACTGCATACCGAATTGGCCGACATCGCAGGGTCGAGTGCCTTCCTGCGGGAGGCAGCCTCGTACCAGTTCGCCAACGCATTGGCCACCGACAGCAGGCCGGGGCCCGAACTGCACGCCTACGATCTCGACGCGCGGCTACTCGTACTCAGCGACCTCGGTGACGCCAGCCCCATCACAACCCTATTGCGAAACTCGGACGAGGCTGCCGTGACCAACTCGCTGATGGCCATGGCGCAGGCCCTCGGTCGAATGCATGCTGCAACCGTCGGCCGCGAGGACGATTTCGCAGCGCTGCTCCGTCGCGTAGGGCAACCGGACACCACGGACGGAATTTCCGCGCAGATTCCCTATGCTCTTGCCGAGGTTCCCGAATTGTTGTCCGGCTTGCCAGGGGTAGGTCTTACCCCGGACGCGCTCCTCGATCGCGTGTCTCGTAGCGGACGACTGTTCGCGCACGGCGCCTTCCGCGCATTCAGCCCGTCCGATCTGTGCCCCGACAACATCATCGTCAACGACGAAGGTGTCCGTTTTCTCGACTACGAGTGGGGCGGTTTCCGCGACGCCACCCTCGACATCACCTATGCGCTGGCCTCGTTCCCGGGGTGTCTGTGCAGCTTCGAGCTCACGCACGAACGTGAGCAGGCGATGATCGATGCGTGGCGGTCGGAGGTCGTCGGGATCTGGCCTGCGCTGGCCGACGACACCGCCCTGGCGAGCAAGATCCTCGACGCGCGATTGATATGGGTATGGCTGACCACGTACTGGTTCCTCCCGGACGACCACACGCGCATCGCCGCGGCGCGGGCGCACCACCTGTCGGTTCCACGGTCGCAGGCGCTCGTCTCTCGGTGGACGGTGCTGGCCGACAGTGCAGAACGTGCCGGCGAGACCGGCATCGCCGAGTACGCAGCATCGGTCGCGACCGCGTTGCGGGCGAAGTGGGAGCGGTAGCCACGACGTCATTCGCCTTCTCGACAGCGCGATCGGTAGCGTTCGACCGGTGAGTGGCGGCTTCGGAAGTGACATGTCGGGCAGTGATGTTTCGAGCAGCGACGACCCCGGCGATGGTCTCTTCGACACCCCAGCACCCCCGGAGACGACGATCACCGAGTCGCGCCCGACCTCGACCTACGTCCGGCCCGACGCGCCGCTGGCGGTGAGAATGCGTCCGACGACCCTCGACGAGGTGGTAGGACAATCTCATCTGTTGGCTCCCGGTGCGCCGTTGCGGCGGCTCGTCGAGGGATCCGGTGCGTCCTCGGTGATGCTCTACGGTCCGCCGGGAACAGGAAAAACGACGCTCGCGTCGTTGATTTCCGGCGCAACAGGACGCAAGTTCGAGGCGTTGTCGGCCCTGTCGGCAGGCGTGAAGGAAGTACGCAACGTCATCGAACTCGCGCGACGCCGGTTGCTGTCGGGCGAACAGACGGTGCTGTTCATCGACGAGGTGCACCGCTTCTCCAAGACGCAGCAGGACGCATTGCTCGCGGCCGTCGAGAATCGAATCGTGTTGCTGGTGGCGGCGACTACCGAGAACCCGTCGTTCTCGGTGGTGTCGCCTCTGCTGTCGCGGTCGCTGGTGCTGCAGTTGCAGCCGCTGGGGACCGAGGACATCGAGTTGCTGTTGACCCGCGCCGCCAACGACCCGCGTGGTCTGGACGGGGCGGTCACCATCGCCGAGGATGCGATGGACCACCTCGTGCGACTCGCGGCCGGGGACGCGCGCAGGGCGTTGACGGCGCTGGAAGCAGCGGCAGGTGCGGTGTCCGACGGGGTGTTGGATCTGGCGACCGTCGAGGCCAGCGTGGACAAGGCTGCGGTGCGTTACGACCGTGACGGCGACCAGCACTACGACGTCATCAGTGCATTCATCAAGTCGATCAGAGGGTCCGACGTCGATGCCGCGCTGCACTATCTGGCGCGCATGATCACTGCGGGCGAGGACGCGCGGTTCATCGCCCGTCGGTTGGTGGTGCACGCGAGCGAGGACATCGGGATGGCCGATCCGACGGCACTGCAGACGGCGACGGCCGCGGCGAACGCCGTACAGATGATCGGCATGCCCGAGGCGCGGTTGGCGCTGGCGCAGGCAACGATTCACCTGGCCACCGCACCGAAGTCGGGTGCGGTGATCGCGGCTCTCGGTGCGGCCATGGCCGATGTAGCGGCCGGAAAGTCGGGATCGGTGCCGCCGCATCTGCGCGACGGGCACTACAAGGGAGCCCAGGGGTTGGGGAATGCCGTCGGGTATCGGTACCCGCACAGTAGTCCCGGCGGGGTCCTCGGCCAGCAGTATCCACCGGACGAGTTGGTGGGTGTGGACTACTACGAGCCCACCGAGCACGGTGCCGAGCGCGAAATTGCGACCAGAGTGGGCAAACTGCGTCGGATCATCCGGGGCCGATAGGCCCTCGAGTCGGCACGGGGTCCGACGACGCTAACCTGTGTCAGTGCAGACCCATGAGATCCGCAGGCGTTTCCTCGACCATTTCGTGAAGGCGGGGCACACCGAAGTACCCAGTGCGTCGTTGATTCTCGACGATCCGAACCTGCTGTTCGTCAATGCGGGCATGGTTCCCTTCGTGCCGTTCTTCCTCGGTCAGCAGACGCCGCCGTACTCGACCGCGACGAGCGTCCAGAAATGCGTCCGCACCCTCGACATCGAGAACGTGGGCATCACCACCCGCCACAACACGTTCTTTCAGATGGCAGGCAACTTCTCGTTCGGTGACTACTTCAAGCGCGACGCGATTCGGCACGCCTGGTCGTTGCTGACCGACAGCGTGGAGGACGGCGGTTACGGGTTCGACCCCGAGCGCATCTGGGCCACTGCATATCTCGACGACGACGAGGCGATCGAACTCTGGAAGGAAATCGCCGGTCTGCCCGACGAGCGAATTCAACGCCGCGGAATGGCCGACAACTACTGGTCCATGGGCATTCCGGGACCTTGTGGCCCGTGCTCCGAGATCTACTACGACCGCGGACCCGAGTTCGGTGCCGAGGGCGGTCCGGAGGCCGACGAGGATCGGTACATCGAGATCTGGAACCTCGTGTTCATGCAGAACGAGCGCGGCAAGGGGATCAGCAAGGACGACTTCGAGATCCTCGGTCCGCTGCCGAAGCAGAACATCGACACCGGCATGGGCGTCGAGCGCGTCGCGTTCCTGCTGCAGGGCGTGGACAACGTCTACGAGACCGACCTCGTTCGACCGGTGATCGCCAAGGCCGAGGAACTCTCGGGACGCGCCTACGGAGCGAATCACGACGACGACGTGCGTTTCCGCGTCATCGCCGATCACGCACGCACCGCTGCGCTGCTCATCTCCGACGGCGTCAACCCCGGCAACGACGGGCGTGGCTACGTGCTGCGTCGCTTGTTACGCCGCATCGTGCGATCGGCGCGTCTGCTCGGTGCGCCCGACCAGACGATGGCGCAGTTCGTCACCGTCGTGCGCAACACGATGGCGGAGTCCTACCCAAACCTGGTCACCGACTTCGACCGCATCCTGACCGTGGCAGTGGGGGAGGAGACGGCATTCCTCAAGACCCTCACCTCGGGTTCGCGGCTGTTCGAGGGCGCGGCAGAGGCCGTCAAGGCGTCGGGCGCGAAAAAGATCGGCGGTGCGGAAGCATTCGCGCTGCACGACACCTACGGCTTCCCGATCGATCTGACGCTCGAAATGGCCGCCGAGGCGGGTCTGTCGGTCGACGAGGACGGTTTCCGGTCGTTGATGACCGAGCAGCGCAACCGAGCCAAAGACGACGCCCGTGCGCGCAAACATGCACACGCCGACCTCACGGTCTACCGGGACTTCGTCGACGGTTCGCCGACGGAATTCACCGGATTCGACGAACTCGGTTCCGAGGCAACGGTATTGGCCTTGATCTCGAACGGTGTTCGTGTTCCGACCGCAGTTGCGGGCGAGAGCATCGAGATCATCCTCGACCGCAGCCCGCTCTACGCCGAGTCCGGTGGACAGATCGCCGACATCGGCACCATCACCGCGCCCGGCCTCGGCGTCAAGGTCAACGACGTGCAGAAGATCGCCAAGAAGGTCTGGACGCACAAGTCGGTGGTCGAGTCGGGTCAGATCACCGAGGGCGACACCGTCCACGTCGACGTCGACCACGCCTGGCGCAAAGGTGCGACTCAGGGCCACTCGGGTACCCATATGGTGCACGCTGCCCTGCGACAGGTCCTCGGGCCCAACGCAACTCAGGCCGGTTCGCTCAACAAACCCGGCTACCTACGGTTCGACTTCTCCTGGCAGGGCGCGCTCTCGGACGCCCAGCGCGACGACATCGAGAACGTTGCCAACGACGCGGTCGGCTCCGACTTCGAGGTCAACACTGTGGTCACCGACCTCGACAGTGCGAAGAAGATGGGCGTAATGGCGCTGTTCGGTGAGAACTACGGAGACGAAGTACGAGTGGTCGAGATCGGTGGGCCGTTCTCGATGGAATTGTGCGGTGGTACGCACGTGCAGCACTCGTCGCAGATCGGCCCGGTCACCATTCTCGGCGAATCATCGGTCGGCTCGGGAGTGCGCCGCGTCGAGGCATTCGTCGGCCTCGATTCCTACCGCTATCTCGCCAAGGAGCGCGCGCTGCTGGCCGGCGTAGCGTCCTCGCTGAAGGTGCCGTCCGAGGAGGTCCCGGCTCGTATCGAGACCCTCGTCGAGCGTCTGCGTGTCGCAGAGAAGGAACTCGACGCGGTCAAGGCCGCTGCGGTGTTGGCCTCGGCGGGCGAGTTCGTCGGGAAGGCCGAGCGGTTCGGCGATGTTCGCGCGGTGGTCGCGCAGGCACCGGACGGTGTCGGTGGCAACGACCTGCGCACCCTGGTGACCGATATTCGTGGACGCCTCGGCGCGGATCCGGCCGTCGTGGTGCTGTTCGGCACGGTCGGCGGCAAGGTCCCGTTCGTGGTGTCGACCAACAAGGCTGCCCAGGATGCGGGCGTCGCCGCCGGTGACCTGGTGGCGGCTTTCGGTCCGAGCATCGGTGGCCGGGGTGGCGGTAAGCCCGAACTGGCCCAGGGGTCAGGGTCGGACGTCGCCGGAATCAACGCCGGTATCGACGCCGCCCGGGCTCGACTGTCCGAACTCACGACCCGCTGACGACTGTGGCCAACCTGGGGCGAGGCCCCGATCGGCCCGGCGTCGACGATCCGGGCCGGGGACGGCGAATCGGTATCGACGTCGGCAGTGTTCGTATCGGAATCGCGTCCAGCGATCCAGACGGTGTGCTCGCGACTCCGGTCGAAACGGTGTCGCGCTCCAAGATCAAGGGTCCCGATGCCCCGGACGTGGTACGCGTCGCGGAGATCGTGGCCGAGTACGAGGCCGTCGAGATCGTGATCGGCCTGCCCCGCACACTTCGCGGTGAGCGCGGCAGTGCCGTCGATGCCGCCGAGAAATTCGGCCGTTCCCTGCACAGACGGTTGGGCGACGTGCCGATTCGAATGGCCGACGAGCGACTGACTACCGTGAGTGCGTCGCGTGCACTACGGGACAGCGGTGTGCGGGCCAAGAATCAACGATCGGTGATCGATCAGGCTGCGGCGGTGGCGATATTGCAGGGCTGGCTCGACGAGCGTCGTGCCGTGTCGACTCGCAGTGCTGCCGATCGTTCAGTCTCGGATGACGCGGTCTCGGATCACGCAGGGACGAATTCAGGATCGACGGAGGTCGACAAGTGAACAACCATGGGTCCTTCGATCGGGATCGGCGACATGCGCGCTCCGACGAGGCGCACACCGATCCGATCGGGTATCGCGTGGACGAGGGCAGCGACTTCGATCGCCGTATGGATGGCCGTCCGCGCCCGCCGCAACGGCACGAACCGCACCCTGCACCTGGCGCGGAGCCGCGGGAGGTAGGCCGCAGCCGTGCTGCGAGCCGCAGGGACCGTGCCGCGTCCACTCGCAAGCGTCGTGGCCGGATCGTGGCGTTGGCGCTCGGGTTGATACTGATCGTCGCAGTGGCCGGCGGAGGGTATTTCGCAGTGAGCAAATTCAGCAATCGCACGACCCCGAACGCAGACTTCGCGGCCGGGTCCTCCGGTGACGGTGTCGTCATTCAGGTTCATCCCAACGACACCGCCCAACAAATCGGTACCGAGGCAGCGGACAAGGGTGTCGTCGCCAGCTCGGGGGCATTCCTCGAAGCTGCGATTGCGAACAACGCCATCACCTCTGTCCAGCCGGGCTTCTATCTGCTCACCAGTAATGTGCCCGCTTCGCGAGCGGTGAGCGAACTGGTGGACCCCGCCTCCCGGGTGGGAAACATGGTCATCTCGGAGGGACGTCAGCTGCACGACGCGCGCGACGTGAACACCGGTGCCGTCAAGAAGGGCATCTACACACTGATCTCCGAGGCCAGCTGTGTGGATCGAACCGGCAGTGGCAGTCCGATCTGCGTGAGTTACGACGATCTCAATGCGGCCGGAGCGGTCGACGACCCAGCAGCCCTCGGCGTTCCCGACTGGGCGACCGATCGCGTCGAGGGAGTTCCGGATCGCGATCGTCAGCTCGAAGGCCTGATCGCAGCGGGGACCTGGGATTTCGATCCCAGCGCCGCACCCGCCGACATCCTGAAGCAGCTGGTTTCCGAGAGTGCCACTCGCTACGAGGACACCGGGATTCTCACCGCGGGCACCAACTCCGGGCTCACTCCCTACGACACTCTGGTGGCTGCGTCTCTCGTCGAGCGGGAGTCCCTGCCACAGGATTTCAGCAAGGTGGCCCGGGTGATTCTCAACCGGCTCGCGGTGCCGCAGAAACTCGAGTTCGACTCGACGGTCAACTACTCGCTCGACACGACCGAGGTGGCCACCACCGACGCCGACCGGGCGCGTGTGACCCCGTGGAACACCTATGCCAGCGAAGGGTTGCCGGCAACGCCGATCTCCTCGCCGAGCATCGGTGCGGTGCAAGCCGTCGAGGCTCCCGCCGACGGTGACTGGTTGTACTTCGTGACCATCGATCAGGCGGGTGAAACGCTGTTCACTCGCAGCTACGAGGAACACCTCGCGAACATCGCGAAGGTCGAACCAGGCTTCCTCGACAGCGGGCGCTGACATGCGGGCCGCAGTACTCGGAAGCCCCGTCGCACATTCGAAATCGCCGCTACTGCATCGCGCTGCGTACCGCGCCCTCGGTCTCGAGGATTGGACTTACGACCGAATCGAGTGCACCGGTGAGCAGCTGCCGGGCATGCTCGACGGTTTCGGTCCCGAGTGGGTCGGCGTCTCCGTCACGATGCCAGGCAAGGTCGCAGCCTTGAACTACGCCGGCGAACGCACCGAACGGGCGGTGTTGGCCGGCTCGGCGAACACACTGGTGCGCACGGCCTCGGGCTGGCGTGCCGACTGCACTGATGTGGACGGCATCGTGGGTGCCCTACGCGGTGCGGGGGTCGTAGACCTGTCGGGTAGCGCCGTGACGGTGGTCGGAGCCGGGGGAACGTCGCGGCCGGCGATCGTCGCATTGGCCGGATTGGGGGCTGCCGCCGTCACCGTCGTCGCGCGCTCGGCCGACCGGGCGTCGGACACACTCCGGTGCGCCGTCTCCGCAGGACTGCGTGCTGAGTTCGCTGACATGACCGATCCCCGTCTCGCTGAGATCGCGGGTGCATCTGCCGTACTGGTCAGCACCGTGCCCGCGGCCGGAGCCGCACACATCGCCACTGCACTCGCACACGCGCCGTTGGTGCTCGACGCCATCTACGATCCCTGGCCGACGCCGCTGGCAGCCGCGGTGGAGTCAGCCGGTGGAACTGTTGTCGGTGGCCTGGCGATGCTGCTCGAGCAGGCGTACGGACAAGTCGAGCAGTTCACCGGCGAGCCGGCACCTCGGGCGGTCATGCGTGCTGCCTTGGCCACTGCCGAGTGAGCACGAATTCCCCGTAGTCCACAGGCAGCGGGTTGTCCACAGGGCAATCTGCGATCAGGTGTTCTGTCGTGGCCGGGCATCGGAGGGATGCGACCCTTCGGGCCATGTTCAGTCTGTGTGCAGCGTCGGTGGTCGGTGCCGTTGCCGGGGTAGCGATGCGATTCGGTCTGGTCCGGTGGGATCCACGGTTTCTGCCGCTGTTGTCCGCGGTGGGTACCGGATGGGCCTGGTGGCGGTTCGGCGAGTCCACCCTTTTTGGTCCGATGTCTGTACTGACATGGTGGTTTGCGGCGCTCAGTGCCGTCGACCTGCGGCATCGCCGGTTGCCGAACGAACTGACGATCCCGGGTGCGATCGTGGTCACGACGATGCTCGTGTCGGCGGGTTCGGCGAGAGCATTGCTCGGCGGAGCCCTGCTGTTCGCGATCTACCTCGTCGTACACCTTCTCGCGCCGTCGGCATTCGGTGCCGGGGACGTGAAGCTGGCATGGTCGGTGGGCTCGATCGCAGCTCTCGGCGGTGGGGAAGGGTGGGTGATCGCGGCGCTGTCGGCGCCACTGGCAACTGCCGTGGTCGGGTCGATCGTCGCAGCCTTCGGGCACAGGCGGGCACGTGTCGCGCACGGCCCGTCCATGTGCGCGGCGACCCTGCTGGCATCCGCAGCTTGCCTGACGTGAAAAGATGTTCGAGTGCTGCGCTGGATAACTGCCGGAGAATCCCACGGACCTGCTCTCGTCGCCATTCTCGAAGGAATGGTCGCGGGAGTCGAGGTGACCTCGGACGATATTGCCTCCCAACTCGCCCGCCGTCGTCTCGGTTACGGCCGCGGGGCCCGAATGAAGTTCGAGGCGGACAAAGTCACGCTCACCGGCGGCGTACGGCACGGCCGCACCATGGGCGGGCCCGTCGCGATCGAGGTCGGCAACACCGAATGGCCCAAGTGGGAGCAGGTGATGTCGGCCGATCCGGTCGACGACGCCGTGCTTGCCGATCTCGCGCGCAACTCCCCGCTGACCCGCCCACGCCCAGGGCACGCAGATTTCTCCGGAATGCTCAAGTACGGCTTCGACGATGCACGCCCGGTTCTCGAACGCGCGAGCGCACGCGAGACCGCGGCCCGGGTTGCCATCGGCACGGTCGCGCGCCTCTTCCTGAAGCAGGCGTTCGGCGTCGACGTCGTGTCCCACGTGATCTCCATCGGAGCATCCGATCCGTACGTGGGTCCGCCGCCTGCAGGTGACGACCTCGACGCGATCGACGCCTCCCCGGTGCGCGCATTCGACAAGGCCGCCGAGGAGTCGATGATCGCCGAGATCGAAGCGGCGAAGAAGGACGGCGACACCCTCGGCGGCGTCGTCGAGGTTGTCGTGCACGGCCTCCCCGTCGGCCTCGGGTCGTTCGTCTCGGGGGAGCGCAAGCTCGACGCCAGATTGGCTGCCGCGCTGATGGGAATCCAGGCCATCAAGGGTGTGGAGATCGGTGACGGCTTCGAGACCGCGCGCCGCCGCGGCAGCGTCGCCCACGACGAGATCAAGCCCGGCCCCGACGGGGTGCTGCGCTCGACCAACCGCGCAGGCGGCATCGAGGGCGGGATGACCAACGGCGAGCCACTGAGAGTGCGGGCCGCGATGAAACCCATCTCCACCGTGCCGCGCGCGCTGGCGACCGTCGACATGACCACCGGAGACGAAGCAGTCGCCATTCATCAGCGCTCGGACGTCTGCGCCGTTCCGGCCGCCGGTGTCGTAGCCGAGACCATGGTTGCCTTGGTGGTCGCTCAGGCAGCGTTGGAGAAGTTCGGTGGGGATTCGCTGGCGGAGACGACGAGCAACGTCGACCACTACGTGAAGGGCACCGCCGCCCGACCTCCACGATGAGCCCGTACGCGGTCCTCGTCGGACCGCCGGGAGCAGGCAAGTCGACGATCGGTCGACGGCTGGCACAGGCCCTCGACCTGGACCTGTTCGACACCGACGTGGCCATCGAGCGAGACACCGGTCGTACGATCGCCGATATCTTCTCGCACGACGGCGAACCGGCTTTTCGGCAGATCGAGGAGCGGACAGTCGCCGGTGCTCTGGCCTCGCACGACGGGATCGTCTCCCTCGGCGGTGGTGCTGTGTTGTCGCCGGCGACCCGTAGCCTGCTGTCCGGGCACACCGTGGTGTACCTGGAAATCAGCGTGGCAGAAGGGCTTCGGCGAACCGGTGCGAACACGGTTCGGCCGCTGCTAGCCGGTCCTGACCCGCGTGCGAAGTATCAGGAACTGATGCGTCATCGGCGACCTCTCTACCGTTCGGTGGCCACGGTGCGAGTGCGCACCGACAGTCGCAGCCCCGCTCGGGTCGTGGGCCAGTTGGTCGCGAAGCTGACGGCCATCGCCCCTGTTCCCGGGCGCAATGCGAACGAGAAAAACCCCCAGTAGATGAAGGTGATTCGATGACAGAGCCAGTGCGCGTCCAGGTCGAGACTGCCAACCCGTACCCGGTGATCATCGGCCGAGGTCTGTTGACGGACCTCGTCGACGAGCTCGCCGGAACGGCCACCGTGGCGATCTTCCACCAGCCTCCGCTGGCAGAGACCGCGGAGGCAGTGCGAGCAGCGTTGGCGGACAAGGGAATCGACGCTCACCGCATCGAGATCCCGGATGCCGAGGACGGCAAGGACCTTGCAGTGGCGGGGTTCTGCTGGGAAGTCCTCGGCCGAATCGGTCTCACCCGCAGCGACGCCATCGTCAGTCTGGGCGGCGGAGCGGCAACGGACCTGGCCGGATTCGTGGCAGCGACCTGGATGCGCGGAGTCCGTATCGTCCACGTCCCGACGACGCTGCTGGCCATGGTCGACGCGGCCGTCGGCGGCAAGACCGGCATCAACACCGATGCCGGAAAGAACCTCGTAGGGTCCTTCCACGAACCGGCTGCCGTGCTGATCGACCTCGCCACGCTCGAGACCGTGCCCAAGAACGAGATCGTCTCGGGCATGGCCGAGGTGATCAAGACCGGGTTCATCGCCGATCCGAAGATTCTGGACATCATCGAGGCAGATCCGGCGGCGGCGCTCGATCCGACCGGCGACGTTCTACCGGAGTTGATCAAGCGATCGGTGGAGGTCAAGGCGAAGGTCGTGGCGGCGGATCTGCGCGAGTCGAACCTGCGCGAGATTCTGAACTACGGTCACACGCTTGCCCACGCCATCGAACGGCGTGAGCAGTACCGCTGGCGCCACGGTGCCGCAGTGTCGGTCGGTCTGGTGTTCGCGGCCGAACTCGGACGCCTGGCCGGCCGTCTGGACGACGCCACGGCCGACAGACATCGATCAATTCTCGAATCGGTCGGCTTGCCGGTCACCTACGACGAGCACGCGTTCGGGGACCTGCTGAAGGGCATGCAGAAGGACAAGAAGAATCGCGCCGGCCTGTTGCGGTTCGTAGTCCTGGACGGTCTGGCCAAGCCGGGACGGCTGGAGGGTCCCGATCCGGCTCTGCTCGTCGCCGCGTTCTCCGCAGTCGGTCGCGAGGCTCCGGCAACCGGTGGGTCCGCCATAATGTTGTGACACTCGGACCCGCGCTCCGAACGCGGTGAGAACGGGCGGTGAGCGACGCGTCATGCGTCACTCACCGCCCGTGTGTTTGTAGCGCGAGTCAGGAACCGTCGGCGGTGCCGTGCCGGTTGCCGCGCTTGTCCAGTCGGGGCTTTCCGTCGGCGTCCACTGCCGAGAACACCTCGGTGTCGGCTTCGCCGTGCTCGGCGGCCCACTGAGGTTCGGAGCGCGTCGGTTCGGAGCGCGTCGGTTCGGAGCGCGTCGGTTCTGCCTGCGATCGAGTGTCGCGACTCGCCTCGGCACGTTGCGCGCTGCCTGCATTGACCAGCTCGCGGTCGTGTGCACGGTCGGCGTCGGAGGTGGCCAGCTTCTTCTTCGCGTCGCGGTTGACGATCAGCCGACCCACGAACACCGCAATGCTGGCAACGACGAAAATGGTGAGGATGGTGAAAGCTGCACCGGAGGTCAGCTCGAAGATCAGACCGTTCTGACCGAGGCTGAAGTCGACGAAGAAGTCGATGATCCAGCTGAGCAGTCCAGCGAGCAATCCCGCGACGACCGCGGCCTTGAGCCACACCATCGTGAGGTCCTGCCCGTCATCGGGATCAGGATGATTGCGTCGATCGCGAACGCCGTCGATTCCTGCCCAGACAACGATCACGAGGATCACGAGGGCATACGCCACCCATCGCAACGCCGAGCCGCTCAGCGGCCACATCGATACTGCCGCCCCCAGCAGCAATCGAACGACGGCGTTGATCAATCCCATACCTATGCCACGCACTGCCCACCCAGTCATGCGGCACAGCATATCCGCACGTCGCCGTTCGTGTGGCAGGGCCCACAAAGTTCGAGTCCGATGCGTCCTGGGCGAGGCACGTCGGGGCGAGCAGTAATGTCGAGCGCATGCCTGCTGATTTCGGTGCCCGTCGTGGTGCCCTGCGAGAACTGTTGGCCGCCGACGGCCTCGATTCGATGTTGATCACCGACTTGCTGAACGTGCGTTATCTGACCGGTTTCACCGGCTCGAATGCGGCACTGCTGGTCTCGGCGGCGGATTCGGTCGACGGTGAGAACGAGACCGTGATCTGCACCGACGGTCGGTATGTCACCCAGGTCGCCGAGCAGGTGCCGGATCTGCGTGCCGAGATCGACCGGGCGTCGGCGATACACCTCCTTCGATCGGGAGTGTCGGGTCGTGGCGGCCGCATCGGTTTCGAGAGTCACGTCGTGACGGTCGACGCCCATCGCAGCTGGGCCGAGTTGGATGGGGGCGTCGAGTTGGTGCGCGCACCCGGTGTCGTCGAGTCGTTGCGCATGGTCAAGGACGAATTCGAGGTGGGATTGCTCCGTGATGCGTGCCGCGCAGCCGACGATGCGCTCGCGCAATTGCTGAGCGGAGGCAGCATTCGGGCTGGGAGAACCGAGCGTGAGGTGGCCCGCGAACTGGAATCTGCGATGCTCGACCACGGCGCCGATGCGATCTCGTTCGAGACCATCGTGGCTGCAGGCGTCAATTCCGCAGTGCCGCATCACCGACCGACGGATGCGGTGTTGGCCGAGGGTGACTTCGTGAAGCTGGACTTCGGCGCGCTGGTGGGCGGGTACCACTCCGACATGACCCGGACCTTCGTGATCGGTAGTCCGGCGCAGTGGCAGCGCGACCTGTACGAGTTGGTGCAGCGCTCCCAGACGGCCGGTCGAGAGGCGCTGGCGCCAGGGGTGAACACCGCTTCGGTCGACGCGGCGTCGCGCTCGGTCATCGAGGACGCAGGGTACGGCGAGTACTTCTTGCACGGGCTCGGTCATGGCGTGGGCCTGGAAATCCACGAAGCGCCGGGAATCGCGAAGACGAGCACCGGTACACTGCTGAGCGGTGCAGCGGTCACCGTCGAGCCGGGTGTCTACTTCTCCGGTCGCGGCGGCGTTCGGATCGAGGACACACTCGTCGTTCGCGACGGGGGTCCGGAACTGCTCACCCTGACAAGCAAGGAACTCACGTCCGTCTAGCGCGCGGGCGGGAGCGAATCTAAGCACGTGACCGACGGCGCGTCACGCGCACAAACGATTGAGGAGACGCGAAGCAAGTGGCTTCCACCAGCGATTTCAAGAACGGACTGGTTCTCAACCTGGAGAACCAGCTGTGGACGATCATCGAATTCCAGCACGTCAAGCCCGGTAAGGGGCCCGCATTCGTGCGGACCAAGCTCAAGAACGTGCTCTCGGGCAAGGTCGTCGACAAGACGTTCAACGCCGGTGTGAAGGTCGAGACCGCAACGGTCGACCGTCGCGACATGACCTACCTCTACCACGACGGCAGCGATTACGTGTTCATGGACGCAGACACGTACGACCAGATCTCGATCGGTGAGGCCACCGTCGGTGACGGTGCTCGCTTCCTGCTCGAGAACCTCCGGGTTCAGGTCGCCATGCACGAGGGCCTCCCGCTGTATGTCGAGCTTCCCGTCACCGTAGAGCTGGAGGTCAAGCACACCGATCCCGGCCTGCAGGGCGACCGGTCCACCGGCGGCACCAAGCCGGCGACCCTCGAAACCGGAGCCGAGATCTCGGTGCCGCTGTTCATCAACACCGGTGACAAGCTCAAGGTCGACTCGCGTGATGGCAACTACCTCGGGCGTGTGAACTCCTAACGTGTCATCGAAGAAGTCGACATCCTCCGCCTCGCAGAACGGTGCCCCCGGCACGAAGAAGCTGGGCGCGCGTCACAAGGCCCGCAAGCGTGCGGTTGACTTTCTGTTCGAGGCGGAGGCGCGCAACGTCGACCCGGTGGACCTGACCGCGGAGCGCATCGAACTCGCGCGCGCCGACGACACCATCGCGCCGGTCAGTGACTACACCTCGACGTTGGTCGAGGGTGTTGCGGAGAACCTGGATCGCCTCGACGGTGTCATCGCCGATCACCTCAAGGATTGGACGCTCACACGTCTTCCTGCGGTCGACCGGGCCATCCTTCGCGTTGCTGTCTGGGAGCTGTTCCATGCCACCGACGTGCCTCCTGTCGTGGCCGTCGACGAGGCCGTCGAGCTGGCCAAGCAGTTGTCCACCGACGATTCGCCCGGTTTCGTCAACGGTGTGCTCGGCCAGATAGTCCTCGTGGCACCGCAGGTACGCGCCGCCGCGGCGGCCGTGTCGAGCCATCCGCAGGTCGACACGGCCGGAGACACCGAGCACTGACCGAACGCTCGACGGTCCTGTGACCGAACGCTCTGCGAGCCTGGTAGGTGTGGTTCGCAGAGCGTTGCTAGGCTCTACGCAGTTCATGTCAGACATCCTTTAACGATCCGTCCAGAGAGGCGGAGAAGGAGGTCGTAGTTTGCCTGCGCCCGAAAGCTCGTCTGCGAACCCCGATGTTCGCGAATTGCTGTCCTCGGCCGATGTGGGACGAACCATCTCCCGCATGGCTCACCAGATCATCGAGAAGACGGCGCTCGACGCCCCCGACTCGCCACGTGTCGTGCTGCTGGGCATTCCTACACGCGGAACCACTCTGGCCGAGCGCCTCGCCGAACGTATCGAGGCATTTTCCGGGGTACGACCCCCGCTGGGTTCTCTCGACATCACCCTCTACCGCGACGATCTGCGGAACAAGCCGCACCGTCCGCTCGAGCGGACCTCGGTCCCGGTCGGTGGTGTCGACGACGCATTGGTCGTGCTGGTCGACGACGTGCTGTTCTCGGGCAGAACGGTTCGCTCCGCGCTCGATGCGCTACGGGATCTCGGTCGTCCCCGCGCCGTGCAGTTGGCGGTCCTCATCGACCGCGGCCACCGCGAACTTCCCCTCCGCGCGGACTACGTGGGCAAGAACGTCCCCACCGCGCGCACCGAGGACGTCTCGGTGTTGCTGTCCGAACACGACGGCCGCGACGGTGTCAGCCTGTCCGAGGGAGGATCGGCGCGATGAAACACCTTCTCTCGGTCGCCGATCTCACCGTCGACTCGGCCACCGAACTTCTCGACGAAGCCGAACGCTTCGAGCAAGCGCTGCTCGGCCGGGAGGTCAAGAAGCTGCCTACGCTGCGCGGCCGCACGATCATGACGGTCTTCTTCGAGAATTCGACGCGCACTCGCGTCTCCTTCGAGGTGGCCGGCAAGTGGATGAGTGCCGACGTCATCAATGTCAGTGCCAGCAGTTCGTCGGTGTCGAAGGGGGAGTCGCTCCGCGACACCGCGATGACGTTGCGCGCTGCCGGAGCCGACGCCCTCATCGTTCGACACCCGGCATCGGGTGCTGCCCACCAGATCGCTCAGTGGACCGCCGATCAAGGAACTGGCCTCGATGGTCGTTCCGCAGGCTCCACTCCTGGTGGTGGCCCGGCGGTGATCAACGCGGGTGACGGTACTCACGAACACCCCACGCAGGCCCTGCTCGACGCCCTGACCGTTCGTCAACGTCTCGGAAACATCGCCGGCCGACGAGTGGCGATCGTCGGCGACATCCTGCACAGCCGAGTGGCGCGCTCGAACGCGATCCTGCTGGCCAAGCTCGGTGCCGAGGTGGTGCTGATCGCACCACCGACTTTGCTTCCCGTCGGAGTGACCGGCTGGCCGGTGCGGGTGTCACACGACATCGACGCCGAACTGCCCGGGTTGGACGCCGTGCTGATGCTGCGCGTCCAAGCAGAACGGATGAACGGCGGGTTCTTCCCCTCGGCTCGGGAGTACTCCATCACGTACGGGCTCTCGCAGCGCCGGCTGGAGCTGCTGCCCGATCATGCCGTCGTGCTGCACCCCGGTCCGATGCTGCGCGGTATGGAGATTGCGTCGTCGGTCGCGGACTCTCCCAAAACTGCAGTGTTGCAACAGGTTACGAATGGAGTTCACGTGCGGATGGCAGTGCTGTTCCGATTGCTGGTCGGTTCGGACGGGGGTGCTTCATGACCGCATCCACGTCCTCGGTTCTGCTGCGAGGCGTCCTACTGTACGGCGAGGGCTCCGAAACCGACGTGCTCATCACCGGCGAGGAGATCGCCGCAATCGGTGCCGACCTCGATGCTGACGGCGCGCAGGTGATCGACGCCCGCGGCCACATTCTGCTTCCCGGATTCGTCGACATGCACACGCATCTGCGCGAACCGGGCCGTGAAGATACCGAAACGATCGAATCCGGCTCGGCAGCAGCGGCTCTGGGCGGTTACACCGCGGTGTTCGCCATGGCGAACACCGATCCGGTTGCCGATTCGGTGGTCGTTACCGACCATGTGTGGCGCCGCGGACAGGAAGTCGGGCTCGTCGACGTCCACCCCGTCGGGGCGATCACCGTCGGGTTGAAGGGCAAGCAACTCGCCGAGATGGCCACGATGGCTGCGGGAATCGGCAGAGTGAAGATGTTCTCCGACGACGGACATTGCGTCGACGATCCGCTGATCATGCGTCGGGCGTTGGAATACTCGAGCTCACTCGGCGTACTCATCGCGCAGCATGCCGAGGAGCCCCGGCTCACCGTCGGTGCCGTCGCACACGAGGGACCCACTGCTGCGCGCCTCGGACTGGCCGGGTGGCCGCGTGCGGCAGAGGAATCGATCGTTGCGCGCGACGCACTGCTCGCCCGAGACGCGGGCGCACGGGTGCACATCTGCCATGCCTCCACTGCGGGAACCGTCGAGCTGATGAAATGGGCTCGCGGACAGGGTATTTCGATCACTGCCGAGGTCACCCCGCATCATCTGTTGCTCGACGATTCGCGGCTCGAAACGTACGACGCGATCAACAAGGTGAATCCACCACTGCGCGAGAAGTCCGATGTCGACGCCCTCCGTCGAGGCCTCGCGGACGGTGTGATCGATTGTGTGGCCACCGATCACGCGCCCCACGCCGAGCAGGACAAATGCTGCGAATTCTCGATCGCACGTCCCGGCATGCTCGGACTCGAGACCGCACTGTCCATCGTGGTCGACACGATGGTGACTCCCGGCCTGCTCGATTGGCTGGGTGTGGCCCGAGTGATGAGCGAGCGTCCAGCGCAGATCGTCGGGTTGTCCGACCAGGGCCGGCCGATCGAGGTGGGCGAGATCGCCAACCTCACCGTGGTCGATCCGGACGCGAGCTGGACGGTATCGGGCAAGAAGTTGGCCAGCGTCGCGCACAACACACCGTTCGAGGACATGACCTTCTCCTCGAAGGTGACCACGACCGTGTTGCGCGGACGAATCACCGTCCGCGACGGAGTCGTGGCGAACAGGGCAGGGGAGTAGAGCCGTGGACAGAGTTCTCATCGTCATCGGATTCATCCTGTTCTGGGCGCTGATGATCGCGCTGATCTTCTGGGGTTGGCGAGGACGGCAGAAGCGTCAAGAAGACCGAATCGGTGAATTCCCGGCCGTGCCCGACGATCTGGGTGCCACGCACATCGAGCCGACCACCGGCCTGTACGTCGGCAGCACCATCGCGCCGAGCTGGCAGGACCGGATCGCCGTCGGCGACATCGGCCACCGCGCTACCGGTGAACTCTCCCGATACGAGAAGGGAATTCTTCTCGATCGAAACGGCGAATCGCCCATCTGGATTCCGGCGGAATCGATTCGCGCGATCCGCACCGAACGCGGGTTGGCAGGCAAGGTGATGACCAAGGACGGGCTCCTGGTGATTCGCTGGGAGCTGCCGACTGGGACCGAGATAGACACCGGCTTCCGGGCCGACGACAAGCAGATCTACCCGGTGTGGACAGCGAGTGCCACCGGAGAAACCAAGGAGGAAACCGCGTGAGCAGCGCAGTTCTTGTTCTGGAGGACGGCCGAACATTCCGCGGCACCACATTCGGCGCACAGGGGCGCACCCTCGGCGAGGCCGTGTTCTGCACCGGAATGACCGGGTACCAGGAGACACTCACCGACCCGAGCTACCACCGACAGATCGTCGTCGCAACTGCGCCGCAGATCGGCAACACCGGCTGGAACCAAGAGGACGGTGAAGCCGCCAGCGCTCAGGATCCCAACAAGATCTGGGTCGCCGGCTACGTCGTCCGAGATCCGGCCCGCCGCACCTCGAGTTGGCGCTCGACCGGGACTCTGCAGGATCAGCTCGAGGCGCAGAACGTCGTGGGCATCGCCGGAATCGACACGCGCGCCCTGGTGCGGCACCTGCGCACCCGAGGTTCGATGCGAGCGGGAGTGTTCTCGGGCGACGCGCTCGGCACCTCGGACGAGATGCTCGGGCAGGTGGTCGGCCAGCCGTCGATGCTCGGTGCCGATCTCGCCGGTGAAGTGACCACCGGAGCCCGCTACACCATCGAGCCGTCCGGCGACGCTCGATTCACCGTCGTCGCAGTCGATCTCGGTATCAAGACCAACACTCCGCGGATGTTCGCCGAGCGCGGTATCCGCGTGCACGTGGTGCCGTCGAACACCACCATCGAGCAAGTTCTGGAGCTGAACCCCGACGGTGTCTTCCTGTCCAACGGACCGGGCGACCCGGCCACGGCCGACACCAGCGTCGCGTTGACCAGAGAAGTGCTCGAGCGGAAGCTGCCGCTGTTCGGTATCTGCTTCGGCAACCAGATATTCGGGCGGGCGCTCGGCCGCGGCACCTACAAGATGAAGTTCGGCCACCGCGGCATGAACATCCCGGTGATCGAGCACACCACCGGCCGCATCGCGATCACTGCACAGAACCACGGATTTGCACTCGAAGGCGAAGCAGGCGAGGAGTTCGACACCGACTTCGGCCGCGCCCGGATCAGCCACACGTGCGCCAACGACGGCACCGTCGAAGGCGTCGAGCTGATCGACGGGAGCGCCTTCTCCGTGCAGTACCACCCCGAGGCCGCGGCCGGTCCACACGACGCGGCCTACCTCTTCGATCGTTTCACCAGCGTCCTTCAGGAGAAGAAGTAATGCCACGCCGCACAGACCTGAACCACGTCCTGGTCATCGGATCCGGCCCGATCGTCATCGGTCAGGCCTGCGAGTTCGACTACTCCGGTACCCAGGCCTGCCGAGTGCTGCGCGAGGAAGGGCTCCGCGTCAGCCTCGTCAACTCCAACCCGGCGACGATCATGACCGATCCCGAGTTCGCCGACGCCACCTACGTCGAGCCCATCACGGCGGAGTTCATCGAGAAGATCTTTGCCCGCGAGGCCGAGCAGGGCCACCCGATCCAGGCCGTGCTCGCCACCCTCGGCGGCCAGACGGCGCTCAACGCTGCTGTCGCACTGCATGATCAAGGCATCCTGACCAAATACGGCGTGGAGCTGATCGGGGCCGATTTCGACGCGATCCAACGTGGTGAGGATCGGCAGAAGTTCAAGGACATCGTGGCCGAGGTCGGCGGTGAATCCGCGAAATCGGCCGTCTGTTACACGATGGACGAGGTCCGTGCGACCGTCGCCGAATTGGGCTTCCCCGTCGTCGTCCGACCGTCGTTCACGATGGGTGGTCTCGGATCGGGACTTGCATACAACGACCAGGATCTCACCCGCATCGCCGGCGGCGGACTCGCTGCGTCGCCCACGGCGAACGTCCTCATCGAGGAGTCGATCCTCGGGTGGAAGGAATACGAGCTCGAGCTCATGCGCGACGGCCGCGACAACGTGGTCATCGTGTGCTCCATCGAGAACGTCGATCCCGTCGGCGTGCACACCGGCGACTCGGTGACCGTCGCCCCGGCGATGACCCTGACCGACCGCGAATATCAGAAGATGCGCGATCTCTCGATCGACATCCTGCGCGAGGTGGGCGTCGACACCGGCGGCTGCAACATCCAGTTCGCGATGGATCCGACCGACGGTCGACTGGTGGTCATCGAGATGAACCCGCGTGTTTCGCGCTCGTCGGCGTTGGCGTCGAAGGCAACCGGCTACCCGATCGCCAAGATGGCCGCCAAACTGGCCATCGGTTACACGCTCGACGAAATCGTCAACGACATCACACGCGAAACCCCGGCGTGCTTCGAGCCGACGCTCGACTACGTGGTCGTCAAGGCACCGCGGTTCGCATTCGAGAAGTTTCCCGGTGCCGACGGCACTCTGACCACGACGATGAAGTCGGTGGGTGAGGCCATGTCCATCGGCCGCAACTTCACCGAGGCATTCGGCAAGGTGCTGCGCTCGCTCGAAACGAAGCGGGCCGGCTACTGGACCGGCCCGGAGGTGGAGGCGGAGAGCCTCGAAGCGCTGCTCGCGGACCTGTCCGTTCCTCAGGACGGTCGGATGTACGGGATCGAGAAGGCATTCGCAATGGGCGCCACTCTCGAGCAGCTCTTCGAGGCGACCAAGATCGACCCGTGGTTCCTCGACCAGTTCCAGCAGATCCACGAACTCGGCGTCCAGGTCCGCGAGGCGGCCGAATTCGACGAGGCGCTGCTGCGTCAGGCGAAGTACCACGGCCTGTCCGACCGCCAGATCGCTGCTCTGCGCCCCGAACTCGACGGCGAGGACGGCGTGCGTGCGCTGCGCGACGAGCTCGGTGTACATCCCGTCTACAAGACGGTCGACACCTGCGCGGCGGAGTTCGAGGCCAAGACCCCATACCACTACGGCACCTACGAGCTCGATCCCGAAGCCGAGTCCGAGGTTGCGCCGCAGCCGGACCGACCCAAGGTCCTGATCCTCGGATCGGGTCCCAACCGCATCGGTCAGGGAATCGAATTCGACTACAGCTGTGTGCACGCGGCACTGACACTGTCCGAGGCCGGCTACGAGACGGTCATGGTCAACTGCAACCCCGAGACCGTCTCCACCGACTACGACACCGCCGACCGCCTGTACTTCGAGCCACTGACCTTCGAGGACGTGCTCGAGGTCTACCGGGCCGAGGCCGCCTCGGGAACGGTGCGCGGGGTCATCGTCCAGCTGGGTGGCCAGACTCCGCTCGGCCTGGCGAAGCGGCTGAAGGCCGCGGGCGTTCCCATCGTCGGAACATCGCCCGAGGCCATCGATCTCGCCGAGGACCGTGGCGAGTTCGGCAAGGTGCTCGACGCTGCCGGCCTGCCCGCTGCCAAGTACGGCACCGCGACGACGTTCGACGGAGCCCGTGAGATCGCGTCGGGCATCGGCTACCCGGTACTCGTCCGCCCGTCGTACGTACTCGGCGGACGCGGGATGGAAATCGTGTACGACGAGCCGTCACTCGCGACGTACATCTCCAATGCGACGGAGATCTCGGACGACCGCCCGGTGCTGGTCGACCGTTTCCTCGAAGATGCTGTCGAGATCGACGTCGACGCACTGTGCGACGGCACCGAGGTGTACATCGGCGGAATCATGGAACACATCGAGGAGGCCGGTATCCACTCCGGCGACTCGGCGTGCGCGTTGCCGCCGATCACACTCGGCAAGACCGACATCGAGAACGTGCGGCGATCCACCGAGGCTCTCGCGAAGGGCATCGGCGTGCGCGGCCTGCTCAACGTTCAGTACGCACTCAAGGACGACATCCTGTACGTCCTCGAAGCCAACCCGCGTGCGAGCCGCACGGTTCCGTTCGTCTCCAAGGCGACTGCCGTACAGCTCGCGAAGGCCTGCGCCCGAGTGATGCTCGGGGAGAGTATTGCCGAGCTGCGGACCGCAGGCATCCTGCCCGAGACAGGGGACGGCGGCACCGTCCCGGCCGGCGCCCCGATTGCAGTCAAGGAAGCGGTGTTGCCGTTCAACCGGTTCCGTCGTGCGGACGGAACCGGAGTGGACACTCTGCTCAGCCCGGAAATGAAGTCCACCGGTGAGGTGATGGGAATCGACTTCGATTTCGGTACCGCTTTCGCCAAGAGTCAGACCGCTGCATACGGCTCGTTGCCCGCGAGCGGAGCGGTGTTCGTGTCGGTGGCGAACAAGGACAAGCGGTCACTGATCTTCCCGGTGAAGCGACTGGCGGATCTGGGCTTCACGATCCTGGCGACCGAAGGTACCGCAGATGTGTTGCGGCGCAATGGAATCAAATGCGAACAGGTGTACAAGCAGTCCGGCGAGGACGTGCCGGTGGGGGAGCGGACCATCGTCGACCGGATACTTGCAGGTGACATCGCGATGGTGATCAACACCCCGTACGGAAACTCCGGTCCCCGCGTCGACGGGTACGAGATCCGTAGCGCCGCAGTGGCGCAGAACATTCCGTGCATCACCACGGTGCAGGGTGCGTCGGCTGCAGTGCAGGGCATCGAAGCCGGTATCGCCGGCGGAATCGGCGTCCGCTCGCTCCAGGACCTGCATGCGGGGCTGAAGCAGGGGCTGGGAGTGGAATGAGCCATCGGAGTTGGTCGGATCGGCTGCGCGCGGCGGTGAGTGCGCGCGGTCGACTGTGTGTCGGTATCGATCCGCATCCGGCGCTGCTCGAGGCATGGGAGTTGCCACGCTCGGCGGACGGTCTCGAGGTGTTCGCCGAGCTGTGCGTCGAGGCGTTCGTCGGTGAGGTGGCGATCGTCAAGCCTCAGGTGGCCTTCTTCGAGGCGTACGGATCTGCCGGGTACGCGGTGCTCGAACGTACTGTCAGTGTGCTTCGGGATGCGGGCACCCTGGTGATCGCAGATGCGAAGCGCGGCGACATCGGCACCACGATGGATGCGTATGCGCAGGCCTGGATAGAGCCCGAGTCGCCGTTGTCTTCCGATGCGGTCACGGTGTCGCCGTACCTGGGCTTCGATTCTCTGAACGAGACCGTAGAGCGTGCGGTGCGCCACCATCGCGGCGTGTTCGTGCTGGCCAGAACATCCAATGCCGAGGGGGCGACTCTGCAGCAGGCCACGGCCTCGGATGGCAGATCGGTCGCTCAGTCGATCGTCGACGCGGCGGTCGTACGTAACCGTGTCGATCGCGACACCGTGGGACTGGTCGTCGGTGCCACGCGTGATCACGGACTCGATCTCTCGGATTACGTCGGACCGATCCTCGCGCCAGGTCTGGGAGCGCAGGGGGCGACGGTTGCCGATCTCGCGGACATCTTCCGCGATTGCCGTGAGCTCGTGCTCCCGAACTCGTCTCGTGGTGTTCTGGCGGCCGGCCCGTCGGTGACGGCATTGCGGGACGCGGCGACGCGGTTGCGCGATGAGATCGAAGCCGGTCTCGCATAGTCGACGCTGCTGCGCTCCGGCACCAGGGGGCGAGTTAGCGGTGAACGCGAGTCGTCGGTACGGTCGCTAGCGCTGCCGACGAACAGTGCGGATCGCCAGTGCGGAGCGCCGATGACCGCGGTTTGCGGCAGTGGAACACCGATGGTCGACGTGCCGACAACGATCGTGTGCGTCGTATCGCCCAGAACGAGAAGACGGAGGAACCGACAGTGGCCCTTCCCCAGTTGACCCCGGAGCAGCGTGCCGCTGCCCTCGAGAAGGCAGCGATCGCCAGGAAAGCGCGCGCCGAGCTCAAGGAGCGCCTCAAGCGCGGCGGCACCGATCTCAAGCAGGTGCTCAAAGACGCCGAGACGGACGAGATTCTCGGAAAGATGAAGGTCTCCGCGCTGCTCGAGGCCCTGCCGAAGGTGGGCAAGGTCAAGGCCGCGGAGTTGATGACGGAATTGGAGATCGCGCCCACCCGTCGACTGCGCGGTCTCGGCGATCGGCAGCGCAAGGCGCTGTTGACGAAGTTCGATTTCGAGGCCTGACGACTGTGAGTGACACTGCGGCGACATCGGTCCCGGAGAACAAGCGCGGCCGGTTGGTGGTGCTGTCGGGACCCTCCGGCGTCGGCAAGTCCAGTGTCGTTCGGCTGGTGCGCGCGGCGCTGCCCGAGCTGGTCTTCAGCGTGTCGGTCACGACTCGATCACCGCGACCCGGTGAGACCGACGGACAGGACTACCACTTCGTGCCTGCCGACGAGTTCGACCGGATGATCGCCGACGGCGAGCTGCTCGAGTGGGCAAGCATCCACGGTGGCCTGCAGCGGTCCGGCACTCCGTCCGCGCCCGTCGATGCCGCTCTCGAGGCGGGCAGCCCGGTTCTGCTCGAGCTCGATCTGGCGGGTGCCCGGGCGGTACGCGTATCCAAACCGGAGGCTCTGCTGGTGTTCATGGCTCCGCCGACCTGGGAGGATCTTGTCGCCCGGTTGGTCGGTCGCGCGACCGAGGAAAGCGCGGCGACGGAGCGTCGACTGGAGACCGCGCGGGTGGAATTGGCCGCGCAGGACGAGTTCGACACGGTGGTTGTCAATACCGATGTCGACCATTCGTGCGAACAGTTGGTATCCTTGTTGGTCGGTAGGTCGTCGGTCGGCAACAGCTGACCATTCCCACGGCGCACGAGGCCCCGACCAGCTAGTTCGTAGCACCAACGATGCAATTTCAGGAGATCATCAGTGAGCAGCACTTCAGCGGCCGTTTCCGACTTCGACGGACGCAGCGCTCTGCCGGCCTACGACACGCCGCTCGGCATCACCAATCCACCCATCGACGAGTTGCTTGCCCGCACCTCGTCCAAGTACGCCCTCGTGATCTACGCAGCGAAGCGTGCGCGTCAGATCAACGACTACTACAACCAGCTCGGTGACGGCATCCTCGAGTACGTGGGACCGCTCGTCGAGCCGGGTCTGCAGGAGAAGCCGCTGTCGATCGCTCTCCGCGAGATCCACGCGGACCTCCTCGAGCACACCGAAGGCGAATAAGAACCCTACAGAGGAAATCTGACTTGCGCGTTGTCGTCGGAGTCGGCGGAGGTATCGCCGCCTACAAGAGTTGTTCGCTCATCCGCAGTTTCACCGAGAGCGGGCATCAGGTACGGGTGATTCCGACCGCCTCGGCCCTGGAGTTCGTCGGACGGGCAACGTTCGAGGCGCTGTCCGGCCAACCGGTGCACACCGGCGTCTTCACGGACGTTCCGGAAGTTCCTCACGTGCGCCTGGGGCAAGAGGCGGACCTCGTCGTAGTGGCACCGGCCACCGCGGACCTGATGGCCCGAATAGCGGGAGGGCGCGCGGACGACCTGCTCACCGCAACTCTTCTCACTGCACGGTGCCCGGTTGTTCTCGCACCGGCGATGCACACCGAGATGTGGGAGCACCCGGCCACGGTCGCCAACGTCGCCACCCTTCGATCGCGTGGCACACACGTGATCGAGCCGGCGTCCGGGCGATTGACCGGACGTGACACCGGTTCGGGGCGGCTCCCGGAACCGGACGAGATCTTCGCATTGTCGATGCTGGTGAGCGAAAGAAACGATGCGCTCCCACGAGATCTCGAGGGTCGTCATGTTCTGGTGTCCGCCGGAGGCACCCGAGAGCCTCTCGACCCGGTTCGCTTTCTGGGTAATCGCAGTTCGGGCAAGCAGGGATACGCGCTGGCCAGGGTCGCCGCGCAGCGCGGTGCCCAGGTGACCTTGGTTGCCGGGTACACCAGCGACCTCGACGCCCCGGCTGCAGTCGACGTCGTGAACGTCAAGACCGCCTCGGACATGCAGGATGCCGTTCGCAAGCATGCCGTCGGCGTCGATGCAGTGGTCATGGCCGCCGCGGTTGCGGATTTCCGCCCCGAGTCCATCGCGGGAAGCAAGATCAAGAAGGGCGCCAACGAGCCGTCGTCGATCCCGTTGATCCGCAACGATGACATACTCGCCGGCCTCGTCGCGGCTCGACGGGACGGCGATATCGAGCCATCGACCGTGATCGTCGGGTTCGCCGCCGAGACAGGCGACGCGAACGGCGATGTGCTGACATACGCGCGGGCGAAGCTCGAACGCAAGGGCTGCGATCTGCTTGTGGTGAACGCGGTCGGTGACGGCAAGGCTTTCGAGGTGGACCACAACGACGGTTGGTTACTCGGGGCCGACGGTTCCGAGGCTGCATTGGGAGAGGGCTCGAAAGCTCTGCTCGCGAGCCGCGTGCTGGATTCGGTGGTGCAGATGCTCGATACGAGGAGCCCTCGACCGACTTCGAATCCGCGATGATGCCAAGGGTGCACGAGCGATGTTGTCCCGGCTACTGTGCGGGGCACCGGTCGTATCGATCGTAGAGATCAGGTTTGCCATGTTCCCGCAGGGGCGATAACACCGAGGGAACGTCAATTTTCGTGTAGTGCCCAACCGGCGCGAGCCGTCGGGTCGGGCAGGAACATGCGTCGAGAGGAAGTTCGTGAGCACGTCCGGCAGTCGGCTTTTCACCAGCGAGTCCGTCACAGAGGGTCATCCCGACAAGATCTGTGACGCCATCAGCGATTCGATACTCGATGCTCTGTTGACGGAGGATCCGCGTTCACGTGTGGCCGTCGAGACTTTGGTCACCACCGGCCAGGTGCACGTCGCGGGTGAGGTCAACACCACCGCATATGCCGACATCCCCAAGATCGTGCGCGAGAAGGTGCTCGAGATCGGGTACGACTCGTCGGCCAAGGGGTTCGACGGAAATTCATGCGGTGTGAACGTCGCTATCGGCGCGCAGTCTCCCGAAATTGCTCAGGGCGTCGATCATTCGCACGAGGCCCGGGTCGAGGGGCTGTCCGACGACGAGATCGATCGGCAGGGCGCGGGAGATCAGGGTTTGATGTTCGGGTACGCGAACACCGATACTCCCGAGCTGATGCCGTTGCCGATCGCGTTGGCGCACCGGCTTTCTCGGCGATTGACCGAGGTCCGCAAGAGTGGGGTGCTGCCGTACCTGCGTCCGGACGGCAAGACGCAGGTGACGATCGAATACGACGGTGACAACGCCGTTCGCCTCGACACCGTGGTGATCTCGACTCAGCATGCGGCCGACATCGATCTCGACAACCTGCTCACTCCCGATATCAGGGAGAAGGTGCTCGGGTCTGTGCTCGCCGAATTGGACGTGCCGACGCTGGATACCTCCGATGTGCGTCTGTTGGTCAATCCCACCGGAAAGTTCGTGCTCGGTGGCCCGATGGGTGATGCCGGATTGACCGGACGCAAGATCATCGTCGACACCTACGGCGGCATGGCGCGGCACGGCGGCGGAGCCTTCTCCGGAAAGGACCCATCCAAGGTCGATCGCAGTGCCGCCTACGCGATGCGGTGGGTCGCTAAAACCGCGGTCGCCGCCGGGCTCGCCGATCGTATCGAGGTCCAGGTGGCGTACGCCATCGGCAAGGCTGCGCCGGTCGGGTTGTTCGTCGAGACGTTCGGCACCGAAAAGACCGATCCCGCGCGTATTCAGGCGGCGATCAGCGAGGTGTTCGATCTCCGCCCCGGTGCCATCATCCGCGATCTCGATCTGCTCCGCCCGATCTACGCGCAGACGGCCGCATACGGTCACTTCGGCCGTACCGACATCGATCTTCCGTGGGAATCCACCGATCGGGCCGACAAGCTCCGGGATGCGGCCGGTCTGTAGACACGTCGAAGACGGTCCTGTACGCACCTCCCCTCGCACCGGCTCGGTTATCCACGTCGATCGAGGTAGGAAGCAGTCGAGAGGGAGGTGCGGTGGACGTCTCGGCACGGGTGGCAGCGTCGAGTCTTCCCATCGCTCGCATACTCCCGATGTTGCCGCTTCCGCATCTGGACCGCGAATTCGACTACCTCGTTCCCGAGGGGCTCGGTGCGGATGCGCAACCCGGCGTCCGCGTACGAGTGCGATTCGCGGGCCGTTTGGTCGACGGTTTCGTGCTGGCCAGGCTGGCCGAGACCGACCATGACGGCAAACTCGGATGGCTCGAACGGGTGGTGTCCGCGGAGCGGGTTCTGACTCCCGAGATCGCCGAGCTCGCCGAGGTGGTTGCGGATCGCTACGCCGGAACACGAGCGGACGTGCTGCGTCTGGCCGTACCGGCCCGCCACGCGAGAGTCGAGGCGGAAGCCACACCCGTGGTCGATCCTCCGAGCGAGCCTGCGGTCGATCGCGTGGCGTGGTCCGCCTATACCCACGGCCCGAATTTCCTCGACGCCTTGGCGTCCGGTCGCCTTCCGCGCGCCGTGTGGCAGGCGCTGCCCGGCGAACAATGGTCGATTCGTCTGGCTGAGTCGGCCGCGGTGACGGTGGCAGGCGGTCGGTCTGCCGTGGTCGTAGTACCCGATCAGCGCGACCTCGATCGCCTGGAGGCGGCGTGCACGGCATTGCTCGGGGCCGAGCATGTGGTGGCGTTGTCGGCCGGGCTGGGCCCGGCCAAGCGGTATCGGCAGTGGCTACGGTGTCTGCGATCGGGACCGGTCGTCGTGGTGGGCACGCGCAGTGCCGTCTTCGCTCCGGTGTCGACACTCGGCATGATCGCGATCTGGGACGACGGTGACGACAGTTTCGCCGAGCCTCGGTCCCCGTATCCGCACGCGCGCGAGGTGGCATTGCTCCGTGCTCACGTGTCCGGGGCGGCGGTGGTGATCGGTGGACACTCGCGTACGGCGGAGGCCGAAGCGCTCGTCGACTCGGGCTGGGCCCACGACCTGGTGGCTCCGCGTGAGCTGGTCCGAGAGCGTCAACCTCACGTGGTCGCGCTGGCGGATTCGGACCATGCTCTGGCGCGGGATCCGGCGGCGCGCGTGGCACGACTACCGGCGATTGCCTTCGAGGCTGCTCGAGCGGCGTTGAAGGCCGACGCACCTGTGCTGGTGCAGGTTCCGCGTGCCGGTTATGTGCCGTCACTCGCATGCGCGAAGTGCCGGAATCCGGCGCGGTGTCGTCGATGCAACGGCCCGCTGGCGCTGCCCTCGGCCGCGGGCAGAGACGGTGCGAGCAGCCCGACGTGTTCGTGGTGCGGAATCGCCGATGCTGCGCATCGGTGCACGGTCTGCGGATCGCGCAACCTACGTGCGGTCGTGATCGGAGCGGGTCGAACTGCCGAGGAACTGGGGCGTGCTTTTCCTGGTGTTCCGGTGCACAATTCGGGCGGCGCGACAGTGCTCGACTCGGTCCGGCCCGGGGCCGCCCTCGTGGTGTCCACGGTGGGTGCCGAACCGACGGTCGAGGGTGGCTACGGCGCGGCCCTGCTGCTCGACGGCTGGGCACTGCTCGGCCGCGCAGATCTACGCGCCGCAGAGGAGACGTTGCGTCGGTGGATGACGGCCGCAGCGATGGTGCGGCCGGGTTCGGACGGTGGTCGTGTGGTCGTCGTCGCTGAATCCGAGATACCTACCGTCCAGGCTCTGGTTCGCTGGGATCCGTTGTGGCACGCGAGGAGTCAACTGGACGAGCGTGTCGAGGTGCGCTTTCCGCCGGCCGTGCACGTTGCGGCGATAGACGGCACCACCGACGCGATCACGGCGCTGGTCGAGAGTGCAGACCTGCCCGAGGCAGTGGAAGTGCTCGGACCGGTCGATCTGCCGGACGGTCAACGCCCTCCGGCTGGTAGCGGAGAGGACGGGCTTTCCGGTGACGTCCAGCGGCTGCTGATACGCGTACCCCGCAGTACCGGGGCGGCGCTGGCTCGGGCGTTGTCCGCTGCGCAGGCATCTCGCAGTGCCAAGAAACTCGGTGCGGGAGTGCGGGTTCAGATAGATCCGATTCGGATCGGCTGACGCCGCCATCGGGGTTCGACAAGGCTTAAGGTTGCGTCGGGGAGGCGCACGGGGCGCTGACGAGAGGTGGGGTCGGGAGATGAAGAGAAGGCAGCTCTTTCGCCGAGTGACAACAGGTTTGGCAGTACTGGTGGGGGCTAGGCTCGCTGCACCCGCCACCGCCGACGCCCTGCCCGGTACCGGCTCGGCGCAGCCTGCCGGGCCTGCCGTTCCGTTGGATCGCTTGCTCGGGATCGTGTCTCTGTCCCATGTCAACGATCCGGCTTTCACTCCGATTTTTCCCGGCGATCCGGCTTTCACCCTCGAGACGGCGTTCACTGTCGCCGAGGACGGGTTCTACCTCCAGTACGTCACGGAAGGCGAGCACACCGGTACGCATTGGGGAGCGCCCGCGCATTTTCAGGAGGGTGGACTGACCGCCGACCAGCTCGATCCGAAAGATCTGTTTCTGCCCGCGGTGAAGATCGATATCCGGGAGCAGGCGGCGGCCGACGCAGATTACGCCGTCACGGTCGCAGATCTGCAGAACTGGGAAGCCGTGCATGGAGCAATTCCTCTGGGGGCGGCGGTTATTGCGTGGACCGGATGGTCGTCGCGTTGGGGCAGTGACGCATACGCCAACGCGGACGCGGACGGTGTGACACACCAACCCGGTTTCTCTGCGGAGGCGGCGCAGTGGTTGATCGACACGGGCAAGCTCGCAGATCGCGGCGCGCTCGGCACCGATACATTCGGGCCCGATCTGGGCAACGACGAGACCTATCCGGTGTCGGTCAAGCTTTACGATCGGCGTCGGATCAGCTTGGAGAACCTGACCAATTTGGAGTCCATCCCGGCCACAGGTGCCTACGTTCTTGTCGGCGGCCCCATCAATCGCGCCGGATCTGGCTCTCCTGCAACCATTTTCGGTCTGGTCCCCAGGTTTTCCTGATCCATGTCGATCGGTACTCGGCTGAGCGTGCCCACGGCGTCGTAGGCGTAGACCCCGGCCTTGCCCTCGCGTTTGGCCCGATACATGGCGCGATCGGCGAGCCGCATCAGCTCGTCCTGGTCGACACCGGTGGTTCGTGATGCGGTGTTGTCGGGGTTGGCCTCGTGTGTCCGGCCTATCTGCACGACACCGACACAAGCGCCGACCGAGACCGGATGCCCGTCGATTTCATGGGGAGTGCGCATCGCATCGGCGATGCGCACAGCTGTGGCGCGCCCGGAGTCGAGGTCAGCGTGCACCAGGGCGGTGAACTCGTCGCCGCCGAAACGCGCCGCCACACCGTCGGCGACGCATCCGTCGAGTCGGCGTGCGAGTTCGACCAACAGTTCGTCGCCGCCGCCGTGCCCGAATCGGTCGTTGACGCTCTTGAAGTTGTCGAGGTCGATCAGCAGTAGGACTGCGCTCTTCCGCCCCGCTCGGGCGTCGTTCACCGCCGCGCGCAGGTGTTCGTCGAACGACGATCGATTGAGCAGTCCGGTCAGTCCGTCGTGATGCGCGCGGTAGGTCAGCTCGTCTCGAGCCAGAGTCAAGCTACGGAGCAGGTTGTCGTTCTGTATCAACGTGATCACCTGTCGGACGACCGAGAGCAGCACCACCCCAACCCCGAGGACGACGACCGTCGAGTCGAGGGCACCGGTCAGCACATGCAGAACCGCCAGCACGATGCCGATGGCACCCATGAGCGCGTAGGGCAGCAGCATCTGCGTTCGTTCACCGGCGATGCTGTTCGTGTAGGCAAACGGAGCGGGTTCCTGGTCGTACGTCGAGGGCCTGTACGTCGAGGGGCTGTACCCCGAGGGGCCGTCGTCGACGGTTCTCGGTGTGGCGGCCGCGAGCGCGATGAGCGCGGTGCCGGCAATGAATCCGCCGTCCGTCAGGACGGGCATGAACTCTGCCCCGATTGCGACCAGGTACGCGTAGATGCTGTCCGAGATCGCCAGCATCAGGATCCCTGCACCGAGCAGGGTGAGCTGTGACCTGTACCGAGCTGCGATGGTCGGAATCACGATGAGCAGCACGATCATGGCGACGAGAACCAGGTCGGTGATGGGGTACATGACGGCCACGAGGAACTCGATGGGTTCGGACTCCGACGAGTGCACAACCGCACCGAGCACGGTTGCCCAGGACAGAACGAAGAGTGATCCCACGACGACGGCACCGTCCAGTAGCGACATCAGCCAGACGTGGCGGGCACCTGCGGCCGCTCGTCGAGGCGACACTCCCGCGAAGGCGAACAAAGCGGGTACCGCGAAGACGGGGAAGAGGAAGAACCCGAGGTCTGCGACCGATGCGGTCGGCAGCGGCATGTCGAGCACGGATCGGTAGAAGGCCCAGACCGCCATGCCTGCGCTCCAGCACGCCATTCCCGCGGCCATCAGTACGCGCCACTGGCGTTCGGAACCCGTCCGTCTCGTGGCGGTCCGGCCGCAGACGACCGTTGCGGCGATACCTCCTGCGAGCTGTGCGACGTCGTCGATCAGCACCGAGATGCGGTGGCCGAGAACGCCGGATCCGACCAGGAGGACGACGGCGAGAACGCAGCCGAGCACGACGACAACCCGTCGCCCCGCTGATCCGGCCATGCGGCCCCCCTCGTTCGTGAGCGAGCGCCGCCCCGCCGGTCGCTGTGATCGGTGGCTCGGACCGGCCGATTCATCGTACCGAGAGGTGGCTGTTGTCCATGGGCTCATCGGAGTCGAAACGAAGGAATCGGACTCGGGATCTTGCGGAAAATGTATTGCCGATATATCGTCGAAATGTCAATCAAGACAGAGGAGAACGACATGAACTACGCATTCGAAGGATTCGCACACGAATTCGGACGCCGCGGGGGCCCCCGGATGGGGCCGTTCGCAGGCAGTGGAGGCGGACGCGCGCACATGCGCGGCGCACCGTTTCAGATGTGGGTTGCCCAGGCCGACGATGACGTCCCGGTGGACGAGGGCGGTCATCGAGAGCGAGGACGCGGAAAGAGAGGACACGGTGAACGCGGCAGGCGCGGTGCAGGAGGTGGGTTCGGACTCGGCCGCGAGGGCATGCGGCCCGGTTTCGGGGCAGGTGGTTTCGGACCGAATGCAGATTTCGGCCGAGGTCGGGGCAGAGGAGGGCGAGGTCGACGCGGAGATGTGCGTGCGGCAATCCTGCTGCTGCTCGAGGAGCGTCCGATGCACGGATACGAGCTCATCCAGCAGATCGCCGACAAGAGCAACGGCACCTGGAAGCCGAGCCCCGGCTCGATCTATCCGGCTCTGTCTCAGCTCGAGGACGAGGGCCTGGTTCTCATCGACAAGGTGGCCGGACGCAAGACGGCAGCTCTGACCGATGAGGGGCGATCGCACATCGAGCAGCACCGCGAGGACCTGGGCAGTCCGTGGGACGACGTCGCCGATTCGGTCGGTTTCGACGCACGGGATCTGCGCGCGCTCATCGGAGCGTTGATGGGTGCGGCCGGCCAGGTGGCCGGAGTCGGCACGTCCCGACAGGTCGAACAAGCTGCCGACATCCTGGTCGAGGCGCGGAAGTCCATGTACCGCATCCTCGCGGAGGACGGCCCGAACGACGCCGAGCACGACGAGACGGTCGACGCTCCCGACGCGACATGACCGCTGGGTGCGGAATCGTCCGCAGCTCTGAGCACTCCCTAGGATGGACACCCGAGATCGTTTCGTCCATCCCAGGGAGTTGCCTACAGTGCGCGTCGTCTTTGCCGGAACACCAGACCCCGCAGTTCCATCGCTGCGGAGATTGCTGGAGTCCGAACGCCACGAGGTGATCGCCGTGGTGACCCGGCCCGACGCCGCATCCGGTCGAGGGCGAAAGACCGTTCGCTCCCCGGTCGGTCTGCTGGCCGACGAGCACGGCATTCCGGTGTTCACGCCCGCGAAGCCGTCGGACCCGGATTTCGTGTCGCAGCTGATCGACCTCGCACCCGATGTCTGCCCGGTTGTGGCATACGGCGCGCTGCTGCCTCAGCCGGTGCTCGACATTCCTCGTTTCGGCTGGATCAACCTGCACTTCTCGCTGCTGCCCGCATGGCGCGGTGCCGCGCCCGTACAGGCCGCCATCGCCGCAGGCGACGAGATCACCGGTGCTTCCACATTCCTGCTCGACGCGGGGATGGATACCGGCCCGGTGCTCGGCGTCGTCACCGAGAGAATTCGCACAACCGACACCACGGGTGACCTGCTCGCCCGACTCGCATCGAGCGGAGCCGAGCTGCTGACCGCAACCCTCGACGCGATAGGAGACGGAACCGCAAGCGCCCATCCGCAACCCGACGACGGTGTTTCGTACGCGAGCAAGGTCACCGTCGACGCGGCGCGCATCGACTGGAACCGATCCGCCGCCTACATCTATCGGCACATCAGGTCGGTCACCCCGGCACCGGGCGCGTGGACGACGATCGGTGAACTTCGCGTCAAGATCGCCCCGGTACAGCTGGTGCCCGACACGTTGCCTCCCGGCGCGATCGAGGTACGCAAATCCGGTGTGCACATCGGAACAGGCACTACCGCACTCGTTCTCGGAGATATCCAACCCCAGGGCAAAAAGGTCATGAGAGCACTCGACTGGGCGCGCGGCGCTCGGCTGGACGATACGGCGGTAGCGCGATGACAGAACCCGACAGGCCCCGTAAGCGCGAGTCCGGTCAGCCACGAAAGTTCGTGAAGAAGTCGCCGGGAGCCCGCGGTCCCAAAGGAAACCGGCCTCCGCAGGGCGCGGGGCCCCGTGCAATCGATGCGATAGATCCGGCACGCCGCGCGGCCAGGGACGTACTCAAGGCGGTCCGCGAGCGTGATGCCTACGCCAACCTGGTGCTGCCCGGCTTGCTGCGAGAGCGGAAATTGGACACGCGTGACGCAGCGTTGGCGACGGAACTCGCGTACGGCGCGTCCCGCGCGCGGGGAGTGCTCGACGCGGTGATCGCCCATGCGGCGGGGCGGCCTGCCGCGGAAATAGACGGGCCTCTGCTCGACATTCTGCGGCTCGGCTCCTACCAGCTGCTGCGGACCCGGGTGGCACCGCACGCGGCCGTCGCCACGTCGGTGGATCTGGCCCGGTCCGAATTCGGTACCGGCAAGGCTGGTTTCGTCAACGCAGTGCTGCGGCGCGTGTCCGAACGCACGGCGGTGCAGTGGGTCGACGAACTGGCGCCCCCCGCAGCGTCCGATCCGGTCGGCCACCTCGCCTTCGAGTACGCACATCCCAAGTGGATCGCGCAGGCCTTCGCCGACGCACTCGGCGCCGAAGCCGGTGAACTCGCTGCCGTGCTCGAAGCCGACGACGCACGGCCCTCGGTTCACCTGGTCGCTCGGCCCGGCGAGATCTCGGCCGAAGAACTGGCGTTGATCACCGGGGGAGAGGAAGGACCTTATTCCCCGTACGCCGTGCACCTCGACGGCGGCGATCCAGGCAAGCTCGACGCCGTACGTGACGGGCTGGCCGGAGTTCAGGACGAGGGCAGTCAACTCGTCGGACGGGCGCTCACCCTCGCGCCGCTGGTCGGTGTGGACGGTGGTCGATGGCTGGACCTGTGCGCCGGCCCGGGAGGTAAAGCTGCGCTGCTCGGTGCCATCGCCCAGATCGACGGTGCCACAGTCGATGCCGTCGAGCCGACGCCGCACCGCGCAGATCTGGTGTCCAAGACGACCAAGGACCTTCCGGTGACGGTGCACACCGTCGACGGCAGGCAGTCCGGACTCGACGGCGGCTACGACCGCGTACTCGTGGACGCGCCGTGCACCGGGCTCGGAGCTCTACGCCGTCGGCCCGAGGCGCGCTGGCGACGACTGCCGTCCGACGTCGCAGGCCTGGTGACGCTGCAGAAAGAGTTGCTGGCAGCAGCGATCGGCCTGGTTCGACCCGGTGGAGTGGTGCTGTATTCGACGTGCTCGCCGCACCTGTCCGAAACCACGGCTGTCGTCGCCGACGCGGTCCGCCGATTCGGTGTCGAGCCGCTCGATACACGCGAACTCGTGCCGGGAGTGCCGCAGCTGGGCGACGGTACGTCCGTGCAACTGTGGCCACACCGACACGGCACCGATGCGATGTTCATGGCGGCGCTACGCAAACCGATGTGACTTCGAAGGCGGCAGAATCAGCCGCCCGCCAGGAACGTCTCGGCGACGTTCTTCGGGGCGTAGACGAGCCACCCGTCGACCAGAAGTTCGCGTAGCTCGTCGTCGTCGGTGTTGTCGAGGTCCACCAGCACCGCGGCGAACCCGTCGAAGTGCGAGATGGTGAAGCACGCCCGCGGATGTGCGGCGAGGATGGCCTCCTTCTCGTGCAGGTCCGCGGTGCGAATGGCGAGGATCGGCCCGCTGGGCGGAATCTCGTCGCCGAACCGTTTGAGATCTGCCTTGCTGAACGGGCGAATCCACGCGAACACGTCCTTGCCGGCCGCCCAGGCCGAATGCCCGTACCTGACGCCCACGGTGACCCCGGGCAGTTCGGCAATCATCGCCGTCGCGGAGTCGATGGTGGACATGGGCGCACCATACCGCTCGGCTAGGCTCGTCAATCGTGGTTTCCCCGATGATTGCCCCCTCCATTCTGTCCGCCGATTTCGCACGGCTCGCTGCCGAAGCCGAGGCGGTGTCCGGAGCTGATTGGCTGCACGTCGACGTCATGGACGCGCACTTCGTTCCCAACCTCACCCTCGGGCTTCCGGTGGTGAAGAGTCTGCTGAAAGCGACGAACATCCCCCTCGACTGCCACCTGATGATCGAGGATCCGGCGCGTTGGGCCCCGCCCTACGCCGAGGCCGGGGCGTACAACGTCACCTTTCACGCCGAGGCGACCGACGACCCGTCAGCAGTTGCGCGTGACATCCGCGCAGCGGGCGCGAAAGCCGGGCTGTCGGTCAAGCCCGGCACGCCGATCGAGCCGTACCTCGAGATCCTGCGTGACTTCGACACCCTGCTGGTGATGAGCGTGGAGCCCGGCTTCGGCGGGCAGTCGTTCATGTCCGAGGTGCTCTCGAAAGCGAAAGCTGTTCGGACACTGGTCAATTCAGGTGACCTTCGACTGGTGGTCGAGATCGACGGCGGAATCAATTCCGACACGATCGAGCAAGCCGCCGAAGCCGGAATCGACTGCTTCGTCGCCGGATCGGCCGTCTACGACACCGCCGATCCCGCCGCCGCCGTGCGTGACCTTCGCGCCCGGGCCGCCCACGCATCGCACCACCTGTCCTGATGGGCAACCCGGGCGCAGTCGCATGAGCGTCGACGGCAGGGCGGTGTCTATCACCGACGCCATGACCCTCGCCATCGAGGCCTCCGAGTCCGCCCGGGGTATCAGTGCTCCGAACCCTGCGGTCGGTGCCGTGATCCTCGATGCCCGCGGAATCGTCGTGGGTGTCGGGTCCACGCGTCCACCCGGCGGACCGCATGCCGAGATCGTCGCCCTGGCCGAGGCCGGGGATCGAGCTCGCGGCGGCACAGCGGTGGTGACCCTCGAGCCCTGTAACCACACCGGCCGTACCGGTCCGTGTTCGCAGGCACTGATCGAGGCCGGTATCGCGACGGTCGCGTACGCCGTCGCCGATCCGAACCCGCTCGCATCCGGTGGAGCCGACACCCTGCGCGGCGCGGGCATTCGCGTCGAGCAGGGGATCGGAGAACGCGAGGTACGGCAGGGTCCGCTGCGGGCATGGCTGCACAAGCAACGCACCGGTCGGCCGCACGTGACCTGGAAATATGCCGCGACTCTCGACGGACGCAGCGCCGCCGCGGATGGTACGAGTCAGTGGATCACCGGTCCCGAGGCGCGAGCGCACGTGCACGCCGAGCGGGCCAAGCTCGACGCCATCGTCGTGGGAACCGGAACCGTGCTGACCGACGACCCGCGGCTGACCGCCCGACGTCCCGACGGGACCCTCGCGCCGCATCAACCCGTCCGCGTCGTCGTCGGATCGCGGCAGATACCGGCGACCGCGGCGATTCGCGGGTCGGAGGCACCCACGGTGTTTCTCGACACACACGATCCGGCGGCGGTGATCGAGACCCTCGGCGAACACACCGATGTCCAGATCGAAGGCGGTCCGACGCTGGCCGGAGCATTCCTCGCTGCCGGGTTGATCGACCGCGTCGTGGCATATGTCGCCCCGGCCGTGTTGGGCAGCGGACCCGCGGCGGTGGAGAATGCGGGCATCGGAACAATTGCCGACGCAATTCGGTTCCGCACGGAAACAGTCACCATGATCGGCAACGACATACTGATCGGCGTCGTGCCCGAAGGAGCGAATTAGATGTTCACCGGAATCGTCGAAGAGCTGGGCGAGATCGTGGCCAAGGATGAACTGCCCGACGCTGCTCGCTTCACCGTCCGCGGGCCGGTGGTGACCTCCGATGCGGGCCACGGGGACTCCATCGCGGTCAACGGGGTGTGTCTGACCGTCGTCGAGGTACTGCCGGACGGCGGCTTCACCGCCGATGTCATGCAGGAGACGCTGAACCGATCGAGCCTGGGTGCACTCGACGTCGGCAGCCGCGTCAACCTCGAACGCGCCGCGGCACTCGGCAGCAGGCTCGGTGGCCACCTCGTCCAGGGCCACGTCGACGGAACCGGAACCGTGGCGGGCCGCTCGCCGTCCGAGAACTGGACCGTCGTGCGCATCGCCATGCCTACCTCGGTCGCGCGCTACGTCGTAGAGAAAGGCTCGATCACCGTCGACGGAGTATCGCTGACCGTGTCCGGATTGGGTGTCGACGACGGTTCGCACTGGTTCGAGATCTCGCTGATACCCACCACCCTCGATCTGACCACGCTCGGCACGGCCGAGGTCGGATCACCGGTCAACCTCGAAGTCGACGTCATCGCCAAGTACGTGGAGCGGCTGCAGTCGATCGACGCACAGTAAGTACTGTTGAAGTGCACGCAGGTAACGGTGCATCGGAGACATTCGAAGGGTGCTGGGCCAGACCCGAGACCTATGGAGCGCACTTTCGTGACCAGGTTCGACAGTATCGAGCGCGCAGTTGCGGACATCGCTGCGGGCAAAGCCGTGGTGGTCGTCGACGACGAGGACCGCGAAAACGAAGGCGATCTGATCTTCGCCGCCGAGAAGGCCACCCCGGAGCTGGTTGCCTTCATGGTTCGCTACACCTCCGGCTATCTCTGTGTTCCGCTGTCCGGTGAGGATTGCGACCGACTCGGCCTGCCGCCGATGTTCGCCACCAACCAGGACAAGCACGGAACCGCGTACACGGTGACCGTCGATGCCCGCGAGGGAATCGGAACCGGGATCTCGGCCTCCGACCGTGCAGCCACGATGCGACTGCTCGCGGACCCCGACACCGGAGCCGGCGATTTCACCCGCCCCGGCCACGTCGTACCGCTGCGCGCAAAGGAAGGCGGAGTGTTGCGTCGCCCCGGCCACACCGAGGCCGCCGTCGATCTGGCCCGCATGGCCGACCTGAGGCCGGCAGGAGTCATCTGCGAAATCGTCAGCCAGAAGGACGAAGGCGCGATGGCCCAGACCGACGAACTACGCGTGTTCGCCGACGAGCACGATCTCGCGCTCATCTCGATCGCAGACCTGATCGCATGGCGACGCAAGCACGAGAAGCACGTCCTGCGCGTCGCCGACGCCCGAATCCCCACCAGCCACGGCACCTTCCGGGCCGTCGGTTATCAGAGCATCTACGACGAGGTCGAACACGTTGCGCTCGTGCGCGGCGACATCGCCGGGCCCGACGGTGACGGCAACGACGTCCTCGTTCGCGTGCACTCCGAATGCCTCACCGGTGACGTCTTCGGTTCCCTGCGCTGCGACTGCGGACCGCAACTGGACGCCGCCCTCGAGATGGTCGCCGCCGAGGACCGTGGAATCGTCCTGTACATGCGCGGACACGAGGGCCGCGGAATCGGACTGCTGCACAAGTTGCAGGCCTATCAGCTCCAGGACGCCGGCTCCGACACGGTCGACGCCAACCTGCAACTCGGCCTACCCGCCGACTCACGCGACTACGGAATCGGTGCCCAGATCCTCGTCGACCTCGGTGTTTCGTCGATGCGTCTGCTCACCAACAATCCGGCCAAGCGAGTCGGACTCGACGGATACGGTCTGCACGTCACCGAGCGAGTGCCGATGCCGTTGCGCGCCAACGCGGAGAACCTCACGTACTTGCGCACCAAACGCGACCGCATGGGCCACGACCTCACCGGTCTCGACGATTTCGAGAACGGAGTGACCTCGTGAGTGGCGACGGCGAACCCACCCTCCAACTCGCCGGTGCGAGCGACCTGAAGCTGGCGATCGTGGCCGGCCAGTGGCATCGAACGATTTCCGAGGCGCTGCTCGAGGGTGCGCTGCGCAAAGCCGAGTCGGCGGGAGTGCGGGACGTCACGGTCATCCGCGTCGCCGGTGCCATCGAGCTGCCCGTCGTCGCGCAGGCGCTCGCCCGCAACCATGATGCCGTCGTGGCGCTCGGCGTTGTCATCCGCGGTGGTACACCGCATTTCGAGTACGTGTGCGACGCCGTCACGGCCGGCTTGACGCGAGTATCGCTGGACGAGGGCACTCCGGTCACCAACGGGGTGCTCACCACCAACGACGAGCAGCAGGCGCTCGATCGTGCCGGCCTGCCCGGCTCGTTCGAGGACAAGGGCGCACAGGCCACTGCGGCCGCAATCGACACGGCATTGACTCTGAAGCATCTGCGCCAACCTTGGACGAACCAGGAGTTCACGTGACCGGCGGCGAACCGACCCCGCAGTGGGACATGCAGGTGAAATCGCGCAAGTCTGCGCGCTACGCCATCGCGGCGGCAGTGTTGCTCGTCGTGGCGCATTCGACCGTCGCCGTCCTGCTTCGGGTGTCACCTACCGGGGTTTACTTCCGGACCGCCGACCAACTCGCGATGGCAGGAATCGGAGTGTTGCTCGGCGGCTTGGCGCTGGTGCTGACTCGACCACGGATCCGCGTCGGACCCGCAGGTGTTGCGGTACGAAATTTGCTCTCGGAGCGCCTGATCGAGTGGGATCTGGTGCGCGGACTGTCCTTTCCCGACGGGGCGATGTGGGCCCGTGTCGACATCCCCGACGACGAGTTCATCAACGTGATGGCCATCCAGTCGAACGATCGTGAGCACGCGGTCGCCGCAGTGCGGAAGTTCCGGACACTCGAACGCAAATACGCACCCGCCGCATCTGTTCCGACCGACGCGGTCGATCAGGACTGACGTAGCAGGGCACGCACCACACCTGAGCTGCGGATGAGAAGAACGTCGGACCCGACGGCTAACGTGGATGCCGTGTCCGACCCCGCTACCTACCGCCCGGCAACCGGAACCATCCCGGTGGAACCGGGTGTGTACAAATTTCGAGATCCCCACGGTCGCGTCATCTACGTAGGGAAGGCCAAAAGCCTCCGCAGCCGGCTCAATTCCTACTTCGCCGACGTCGCCTCGCTGCATCCACGCACGCGCCAGATGGTCACCACCGCGGCGTCGGTCGAATGGACGGTCGTCACCACCGAGGTGGAGGCACTGCAGCTCGAGTACAACTGGATCAAGGAATTCGATCCGCGATTCAACGTCCGCTACCGCGACGACAAGAGCTATCCGATGCTCGCGGTGACGATGAACGAGGAATACCCACGTCTGTTCGTGTACCGCGGACCCCGCCGCAAGGGCGTGCGCTACTTCGGCCCGTACGCGCATGCGTGGGCCATTCGCGAGACGCTGGATCTGTTGCTTCGGGTGTTCCCCGCGCGCACGTGCTCGACCGGAGTGTTCAAGCGGCACAATCAGATCGGCAGACCCTGCTTGCTGGGGTACATCGACAAGTGTTCGGCACCGTGCGTGGGCCGGGTCAGCGCGGACGAGCACCGCCGCACCGTCGAGGACTTCTGCGACTTTCTCGCGGGTAAGACCGACAAGCTCGTGCGACAGCTCGAGAAGAACATGCAGGCGGCCTCCGAGGACTTGGACTTCGAAACCGCGGCGCGCTTGCGCGACGACGTCGGCGCACTGCGTCGAGCATTGGAGAAGCAGGCGGTGGTGCTGGGCGACGGTACCGACGCCGACCTCGTCGCGTTCGCCACCGATGCCCTCGAAGCTGCCGTCCAGGTGTTCCACGTTCGCGGTGGCCGGGTTCGCGGACAACGTGGCTGGGTGGTGGAGAAGGCAGGCGAAGTGATCGAGCGACAGGACGAGGCCGATCTGCCCGCACTGGTCGAGCAGTTTCTCACTCAGTTCTACGGCGAGCAGGCCGCGCTGACTGCGCAGGCACCGGGCGGCGACGACGGTGGTTCCAATGCAGTTCCGCGTGAAGTGCTGGTTCCGGTTCTGCCGGAGAATGCCGACGAGGTCCAGACGTGGCTCAGCGAGCTTCGGGGGTCCAACGTGACCCTGCGCGTTCCTCAGCGCGGCGACAAGAAGGCGTTGGCCGAGACCGTCGAGCGCAACGCCAAGGAGGCCCTACAGCAACACAAGCTGAAGCGAGCGGGAGATTTCACGTCGAGATCTGCTGCGCTGCAGGGGATTCAGGAAGCTCTCGATCTGGATTCGGCACCGTTACGCATCGAGTGCATCGACATCTCCCACGTACAGGGAACCGACGTGGTGGCATCTCTCGTCGTTTTCGAGGACGGGCTGCCTCGCAAGAGCGACTACCGCCACTACGCGATCAAGGAAGCGGCCGGCGACGGGCATTCCGATGACGTCGCCAGCATTGCCGAGGTGACTCGGCGTCGATTCCTCCGACACTCCGCCGATGGGTCGACCGCAGCGAGCGGAGGCGATCTGGCTCCGGAAGCCGCGCTCGATCCCCAGACCGGCAGGCCTCGAAAATTCGCCTATCCACCGAACCTGTTCGTCGTGGACGGCGGTGCCCCTCAGGTGGCCGCAGCCGCGGCTGTGCTGGAAGAACTGGGCGTGACGGATGTGGCGGTGGTCGGTCTCGCCAAGCGACTCGAAGAGGTGTGGGTGCCGGGCGAGGAGGATCCGGTCATCCTGCCGCGAACAAGCGAGTCCCTCTATCTGCTGCAGCGAGTTCGCGACGAGGCACACCGATTCGCGATCACGTTCCACCGCAGCAAGCGGTCTCGTCGGATGACGGCCTCGGCACTCGATTCGGTCCGTGGACTCGGTGAATCGCGGCGTACGGCCCTGGTCGCGCACTTCGGTTCGGTCGCCAACCTCAAGCGCGCGACTGTCGCGGAGATCGTCGAAGTGCCGGGAATCGGTGAGACGACCGCGAAGTCGGTGCTGGCGGCGCTCGGTTCGGACACGGACGACGCCGATGTAGGCGATGATGACAACGCAACTGCAACGACATCGGGCGAGAACACGACGGAACATGCGATCGCGCCGCGCGTGGAATCGGCGGGACAGGCTTCGTAGTGAGCGAACACCAGATACAGAGACATCCGCCATCCGACGAGCATCTCGAGCCGCCTTCCGAGGCGGAGTCGCGGCACGACGGGATAGAGGTGGCGTTGGTCACCGGCGTCTCCGGCGCAGGGCTGCGCACCGCAGCCAAGATCCTCGAGGACCTCGGCTGGTACGTAGCCGACAACCTGCCCCCCGAGCTCATCTCGAAGATGGTCGACCTCGGACTCGAGTCCCAGCCCCGCATCGAGCGGCTCGCGCTGGTGATGGATGTCCGAAGCCGGCTGTTCACAGGGGATCTGGGCTGGGTTGTCAAAGAGCTCGACTCCAAGGGTGTGCGCAACCGAGTGCTGTTTCTGGACGCGTCCGACGCCGTGCTCATTCGCAGATTCGAGTCCAATCGGCGCAGCCATCCGTTACAGAACGACGGTCAGGACGGAACGCTGACCGAGGGCATCACTGCGGAACGGTTGCGGCTCGCACAGGTCAAGGCTGCGGCCGATCTGACGGTCGACACCACGTCGCTGTCGGTGCACCAGCTTCGGCGCAAGATCGAGACGGTGTTCGGTGATGCTGACACCAGCGGAGTCGGCGTCACCGTGCAGTCGTTCGGCTTCAAGTACGGCCTGCCGATGGACGCCGATCTGGTCTGCGACGTCCGCTTTCTGCCCAATCCACACTGGGTGCCCGAGCTCCGCGAGCACACGGGACAGGACGCAGACGTACGCGATTACGTCCTGGGTCAGGACGGAGCCCGCGACTATCTGCAGACGTACACGCACCTGTTGAATCTGACGATCGAAGGATACGTGCGGGAAGGCAAGAGGTACATGACGGTAGCCGTGGGCTGCACCGGTGGTAAGCATCGAAGTGTTGCGATGACCGAGGCATTGGCTGGAATTCTCGCCGAACAGGGTGATGTGTCCGTGCGCGTGCTGCATCGCGATCTGGGACGCGAATGAGCGAGGTCGGCACCGAAACGGAAGGACCGGGCCCGAAGATCGTCGCCCTCGGCGGCGGTCACGGTCTGTACGCCACCCTGTCCGCGGCCAGGCTGCTCGGCCACGACGTCACCGCCATCGTCACGGTCGCCGACGACGGCGGATCGTCGGGGCGCCTGCGGGCCGAGCTCGGCGTCATTCCGCCCGGAGACCTACGTATGGCGCTGGCTGCGCTGGCACGCTCCGACGAACGAACGCAGCTGTGGACCGATGTGCTGCAGCATCGGTTCGGGGGCACGGGTGCACTCGCCGGACACTCGGTGGGCAACCTCATCCTCGCCGGACTCACCGAGGTGCTGGGAGACCCTATCGCCGCACTCGACGAGATGGTGAGGATGCTCGGAATCGACGGGCGAGTGTTGCCGATGTCGCCCATCGCACTCGACATCGAAGCGGACGTCTCCGGCCTCGAGGACGATCCCCGCGTGAGCCGCGTCATTCGTGGGCAGGTAGCAGTGGCGACGACCCCCGGCAAGGTTCGGCGCGTGCGGTTGCTGCCACCCGACCCGCCTGCCTCGGCAGACGCACTCGCGGCGATCGACGAAGCCGACCTGGTGGTGCTCGGCCCGGGCTCGTGGTTCTCGAGTGTCATTCCGCACGTCCTCGTTCCGGAACAACTCGCCGCCCTGGCACGTACTTCCGCGCCGAAAGTGCTCGTGCTGAACCTGGCGCCGGAGCTGGGGGAGACCACCGGATTCTCCGCCGAGCGCCATGTCCACGTACTCTCCCAACACGCACCTGATTTGGGAATCGACTACGTGTTGGTCGATTCCGCCTCGGTCCCGGAGGGCAGCAACCGCGAACACGTAGCGCGCGCAGCGGCCCGGCTCGGTGCCGAGGTCGTTTACGTCGATGTTGCCGAAAACGGCACTCACGCACATCATTACGGAAAGCTTGCTGCAGCTCTCGGCTCCATCGTGACGCCCACCGGCGCCACTGCACCGACTGCTGCAGGCAGAGAGGGGATCACTTCGTGGCCATGACAGCGGAGGTCAAGGACGAGCTGAGCAGGCTCACCGTCAGTCAGGTCAGTTGCCGTAAGGCCGAGGTGTCCGCGCTCCTGCGATTCGCCGGTGGATTGCACATCGTGGCCGGTCGGGTGGTGGTCGAGGCGGAGGTGGATCTCGGGTCCATCGCGAGGCGGCTGCGTCGTGAGATCTTCGAGCTGTACGGCTACTCCTCGGACGTGCACATGCTCGGTGCCGGCGGGCTGCGCAAGACCTCGCGTTACGTCGTCCGGGTGGCCAAGGACGGGGAGGCCCTGGCTCGCCAGACCGGGCTGCTGGATCTGCGCGGGCGCCCGGTTCGTGGACTGCCCGCGCAGGTGGTCGGCGGCACGGTGGGGGACTCCGAAGCAGCGTGGCGCGGTGCGTTCCTCGCACACGGCTCGCTCACCGAGCCGGGCCGGTCATCGGCGCTCGAGATCAGCTGCCCAGGACCGGAAGCAGCTCTGGCGCTCGTCGGTGCAGCTCGCCGACTCGGAGTCGCCGCGAAGGCCCGCGAGGTGCGCGGAACCGATCGAGTGGTCGTGCGCGACGGCGAGGCAATCGGAGCGCTTCTCACTCGTATGGGTGCACAGGACACGCGGCTCGTCTGGGAAGAACGTCGAATGCGGCGCGAGGTGAGAGCCACGGCCAACCGACTCGCCAATTTCGACGACGCCAACCTCCGTCGCTCGGCGCGGGCGGCCGTCGCCGCCGCAGCACGGGTCGAACGAGCCCTCAACATCCTCGGCGAGGACGTGCCGGATCATCTCGCTGCGGCGGGTTCGCTCCGAGTCCAGCATCGCCAGGCTTCCCTGGAAGAACTCGGACAGCTGGCCGATCCGCCGATGACGAAGGACGCGGTGGCGGGCCGAATCCGACGCCTGCTGTCCATGGCCGACCGCAAGGCGAAGGAAACCGGAATTCCGGACACCGAGTCTGCGGTCACCGCGGAGTTGCTCGACGAGGCGTGAGCGCCGCGATCGAGTGATGCGCGCGCTCTGCCTGTGCGCACACTAGGGTAGGAACCGCGTGTGGCACCCCGCATGCAGGCACGATCAGACATTTGTTTTCACAACTTTTAGGAGCGAACAGTGACGATCCGGGTAGGCGTCAACGGCTTCGGCCGCATCGGGCGTAACTTCTTCAGGGCAGTCGACGCGCAGAAGGCGCTCGGTACCACCGACATCGAAATCGTTGCTGTCAACGACCTGACCGACAACGCATCGCTCGCACACCTGCTCAAGTACGACTCGATCCTGGGCCGCTTGTCGCACGATGTCTCGCTCGAGGGCGAGGACACCATCGTCGTCGGCGGCCAGAAGATCAAGGCGCTGTCGCTGCGCGAAGGCCCGTCCGCACTCCCGTGGGGTGACCTGGGCGTCGACGTCGTCGTCGAGTCCACCGGCATCTTCACCGACGCTGCCAAGGCCCAGGGTCACATCGACGCCGGTGCCAAGAAGGTCATCATCTCCGCGCCCGCCAAGGGTGAGGACATCACCATCGTGATGGGCGTCAACGACGACAAGTACGACGGCAGCCAGAACATCATCTCCAACGCGTCGTGCACCACCAACTGCCTCGGCCCCATCGCCAAGGTTCTCGACGACGAGTTCGGCATCGTCTCGGGCCTGATGACCACGATCCACGCGTACACGCAGGATCAGAACCTGCAGGACGGCCCGCACAGCGACCTGCGTCGCGCCCGCGCTGCAGCTCTGAACGTCGTCCCCACCGGTACCGGTGCAGCCAAGGCCATCGGCCTGGTTCTCCCGCAGCTGCTCGGCAAGCTCGACGGCTACGCACTCCGGGTTCCGATCCCCACCGGCTCGGTCACCGACCTGACCGCCCTGCTGAAGAAGAAGGCCAGCGCGGACGACATCAACGCCGCGATGAAGGCAGCTGCCGAAGGCCCGCTGAAGGGCATCCTGAAGTACAACACCGATCCGATCGTGTCCTCGGACATCGTCACCGACCCGCACTCGTCGATCTTCGACGCGCCGCTGACGAAGGTCATCGACGACCAGGTCAAGATCGTCTCCTGGTACGACAACGAGTGGGGCTACTCGAACCGCCTCGCCGACCTCATCGGTCTCGTCGGCAAGTCCCTCTGACACCGATGGCTGTCAAGACACTGCAGGATCTGCTCGATGCCGGTGTCGAAGGCCGTGGCGTCCTCGTGCGGTCGGACTTCAACGTCCCGCTCGAGGACGGCACGATTACCGATCCGGGCCGTATTCAGGCGTCGATCCCTACGCTTCGAGCGTTGGTCGAGGCCGGTGCCAAGGTCATCGTCACCGCCCACCTCGGTCGTCCGGACGGCAAGCCCGACGCGAAGTACAGTCTGGCTCCGGTCGCGGCCAAGCTCGGTGAACTGCTCGGACGCCACGTCCAGCTCGCGGGCGACGTCGTGGGTCAGGACGCCGAGGCTCGGGCCGAGGGTCTGACCGACGGAGACGTGCTGCTGCTCGAGAACATTCGCTTCGATCCGCGCGAGACCAGCAAGGACGAGTCCGAGCGAGCCGCTCTGGCTCGTGAGCTCGTCGCGCTGGCCGGCGACGATGCGGCATTCGTCTCCGACGGATTCGGCGTCGTTCACCGCAAACAGGCATCGGTGTACGACGTGGCGCAGTTGTTGCCCCACTACGCCGGCACCCTGGTTGCGGCCGAGGTCGAGGTGTTGGCCAAGCTCACCGAGGATGCGGCACGTCCGTACGCGGTGGTGCTCGGCGGCTCCAAGGTCTCGGACAAGCTCGGCGTCATAGAGGCATTGGCTCCCAAGGTCGACACCCTGGTGATCGGCGGCGGAATGGCCTTCACTTTCCTTGCGGCACAAGGTTATTCGGTCGGAAACTCGCTTCTTCAGGAGGATCAGATCGGAGTCTGCAAGGATCTGCTCGAGCGCTTCGGCGACGTGATCCACCTTCCTGTCGACATCGTCGTGGGAGACAAGTTCGCGGCGGATGCCGAGGCGAAGACCGTGAAGGCCTCCGAGATTCCGGACGGCTGGATGGGTCTGGACATCGGTCCGGACTCGGTGAGTCGTTTTGCGGTCGTACTCTCGAACGCCAAGACCGTCTTCTGGAACGGACCGGCCGGCGTGTTCGAGTTCGACAAGTTCTCGGCCGGCACCAAGGGCATTGCGGAAGCGATCGTCGGAGCCACCGAGAAGGGCGCGTTCAGCGTGGTCGGCGGTGGCGACTCCGCGGCGGCCGTGCGCACCCTCGGATTGCCCGACGACGGCTTCTCGCACATCTCCACCGGAGGCGGTGCATCCCTCGAATACCTCGAAGGCAAGCAGCTCCCCGGTCTATCGGTCCTGGAGGCATGACGCATGGCACGTAAGCCGCTCATCGCGGGCAACTGGAAGATGAACCTCAACCACCTCGAAGCCATTTCGCTGGTGCAGAAGATCGCTTTCTCGTTGCCCGAGAAGTACTTCGACAAGGTCGACGTGACGGTGATCCCGCCGTTCACCGACATTCGTAGCGTGCAGACGCTGGTCGAGGGCGACAAACTGCTGCTCACCTACGGTGCGCAAGACGTGTCGTCCGAGGACAAGGGAGCGTTCACCGGCGAGATCAGCGGTTCGATGCTGGCCAAACTGGGATGCACCTTCGTCGTGGTGGGTCACTCCGAACGACGCACGCTGCACAGCGAGGACGACGCCGTCGTGCTGGCCAAGACGAAGGCGGCGCTGAAGAACGGCCTCACTCCGATCGTCTGCATCGGCGAGGGGCTGAACATCCGCGAGGCCGGCGAGCACGTGGCATACAACGTGGCCCAGTTGCGTGGTTCGCTCAGCGGCCTGTCGGCCGACGACATCTCCAAGGTCGTCATCGCCTACGAGCCGGTGTGGGCGATCGGCACCGGTCGGGTCGCGTCGGCATCGGACGCCCAGGAAGTGTGCGGGGCGATTCGTGAGGAATTGAAGGCGCTGTCCTCGGACGAGGTCGCGGCGGGCGTACGGGTACTGTACGGCGGCTCGGTCAACGCCAAGAATGTCGGCGAGATCGTCGGCCAGCCCGATGTCGACGGTGCCCTGGTCGGGGGAGCCTCGCTCAAGGCGGACGAGTTCGCCACGCTGTCGGCTATCGCCGCAGGTGGACCCCTGCCCTGATCAGTCATCGGCAACGCCGACCGAACGATTTTCGGGCACCTCGCTTCGGCGGGGTGTCCGAAGTCGTTCGTGGGGCCAGGTAGGCTGCTGGAGGCATCGAATCGAGTTTGAGGTGGACATGGATCTGTTTCTGGATATTCTGCTGGTCATCACCAGTCTGGCGCTGATCTTGCTGATCCTGCTGCATCGCGGCAAGGGTGGCGGATTGTCCAGTCTCTTCGGTGGCGGAGTGCAGTCCAGCCTGTCCGGTTCCACGGTCGTCGAGAAGAACTTGGATCGTCTGACAGTGTTCACCGGCCTGATCTGGCTCATCGCGATCCTCGGAATCGGCCTGGAGATCAAGTACACCTGATCCACTTCGGCTCCGAGTGCGAGTTGGTGACGAAGCGACGATACTGGGTGGATGAGCGAATCCTCTTACGAGTCAGTCGGTTCCCCAGCGTTCGTTCCGCCGACAGCTCAGGGCCGCGAGTTGACCGAGCCTCTCCGCGAGGACATCCGCTACCTCGGTGGCATCCTGGGTGAGATCGTTCGTGAACACGAAGGCGAGGACGTCTTCGATCTCATCGAGTCTGCACGCGTCGAGTCGTTCGCGGTCAGACGGTCCGAGATCGAACGTGACGACTCGGTCGGTCGGTACACCGATGTGGAAGTGGCGCAAGCGGTTCCGCTCATCCGAGCCTTCAGCCATTTCTCACTCCTGGCCAACCTCGCCGAGGACCTGCACCGCGAGCGCCGTCGTGCGATCCACCTCGATCGCGAGGATCCGCCACAGGACAGCAGTCTCGACGCCACGTGGCTGAAGATCGATGCTGCGGCCCCGACGCGCGAGCAGGTTGCCGCGGCGTTGACCGATGCGTTGGTGGCTCCGGTGATCACCGCCCACCCCACCGAAACACGCCGACGGACCGTCTTCGACGTGCAGTCGAAGATCACCGAGCTGATGCGCCGGCGCGATGTGGCCACCGCAGCTCTCGAGGGCAAGGCTGCGAGCGCGACGAAGGAATTGGCCGTCATCGACGTGCAGATTCGCAGACAAGTGCTGACCCTGTGGGAGACGGCTCTGATTCGGTTGTCGCGCTTGCGAATTCAGGACGAAATCGAAGTAGGCCTTCGCTATTTCGAGTCCTCCCTCTTCGACGTCATGCCAGCGCTCAACGCGGATGTACGCGCAGCACTGCGGGCACGGTGGCCCGAGGACGACCTGCTGCCCCGCCCCATCCTTCGCCCGGGATCGTGGATCGGTGGCGATCGAGACGGCAACCCGAATGTCACCGGAGAAGTGGTGCACACCGCGACGCACCAGGCGGGCTACGTCGCCTTCGAGCACTATCTGAACGAACTGGTCGCGCTGGAGAAGGAACTTTCCATGTCTGCGCGTCTGGTGGACGTGACCGAGGAGCTGATGGCTCTGGCCGGTGCATCGGCGGAACCGGACGATCGACGGGCGGACGAGCCGTACCGGGTAGCCGTCGTCGGCATCCGGGCCAGACTCACTGCCACTGCTCATGCTGTGCTCGACGCGGTCCCGGTGTCCGGCATCGACCTCGGGGCGGAGAAATACGACGGTCCACAGGACATACTCGACGACCTCGACGTCATCGATCGCGCCCTGCGGGCCGACGGGGACGGATTGATCGCCGACGATCGCTTGCTCCGGCTCAGGCAATCGGTCGAGACGTTCGGATTTCATCTGCAGGCTCTGGACATGCGGCAGAACTCCGAGACACACGAGGAAGTGGTCGCCGAGCTGCTGGCCTGGGCCGGGGTGCATCCTGACTATTCGTCTCTCGGCGAGGACGAACGGGTCTCCGTCCTGTCGCAGGAACTCGCCACTCGGCGCCCGCTGATCGGCCCCAATGCGCAGCTCAGTGAACTCGCAACCAAGGAACTGGGCATCGTCAGGGCCGCCAAGGAAGCAATCGACCACCTGGGACCCGACACGATCCAGAACTACATCATCAGCATGTGCCAGTCGGTCAGTGACATGCTCGAGGCTGCCTTGCTGCTCAAAGAAGCCGGCATCTTCGACCCCGGCACCGACGGGGCGTCGCCTACGTCCACGGTGGGTGTGGTTCCGCTGTTCGAGACCATCGAGGATCTCCAGCAGGGTGCAGCGACTTTGCTCGCCACGCTCGACGTGCCCATCTACCGCGCCCTGGTGGCCGGGCGCGGAATGAATCAGGAAGTCATGCTCGGGTATTCGGACTCGAACAAGGACGGCGGCTATCTCGCAGCCAACTGGGCCTTGTATCGCGCCGAGCTGGATCTGCTCGAAGCCTCGCGGAAGACGGGAATCCGATTGCGGCTCTTCCACGGCCGCGGCGGGACGGTCGGCCGCGGTGGCGGTCCCAGCTACGACGCCATTCTGGCGCAGCCGCCCGGCGTGGTGCAGGGGTCGCTCCGACTCACCGAGCAGGGCGAGATCATCGCGGCCAAGTACGCCGAACCGTCCATGGCGCGTCGCAACCTCGAATCCCTCGTCGCGGGAACCCTGGAATCGACTCTCCTCGACGTCGAGGGCCTGGGTGACGGTGCGGAGGCTGCCTACGACATCCTGGACGATCTTGCCGCGAAGGCCCGGGCGGCATACGGCCGTCTGGTGCACGAGGAGCCCGGGTTCGTCGAGTACTTCCGCACCTCGACGCCGGTCGCCGAGGTCGGTGAGCTGAACATCGGCTCCCGGCCCGCGTCACGGAAGCCCACGAACTCGGTGTACGACCTCCGTGCAATCCCGTGGGTGATGTCGTGGAGTCAGTGCCGCGTCATGCTGCCCGGCTGGTACGGCACCGGTTCTGCGTTCGAGGAGTGGGTCGGCGACGACGATGCCAAGCTCGAGGTGCTGACCGACCTGTATCGAAAGTGGCCGTTCTTCCAGACCGTCCTGTCGAACCTGGCCCAGGTCATGGCCAAGTCGGATCTGGGCATTGCTGCGCGGTACGCCGAACTGGTTCCCGACGCGGACCTGCGCGCGAGGATCTTCGGCATGATCGAGGTCGAACACGCCAGAACGGTGCGGATGTACCTGAAGATCACCGGTCACAGTCGTCTGTTGGAAGACAACCCGTCGCTCGAGCGCTCGGTGCACAACCGATTCCCGTACCTGGAACCGCTGAATCAGATGCAGGTCGAGATGCTCCGCCGCTATCGCAACGGTGACGACGACGAACGCGTCAAGCGTGGGATCCTGCTGACGATGAACGGCCTCGCGACGGCACTGCGTAACAGTGGCTAGCGGGGAGTAGTCGGCCCACCTCGATCGAGTAGTTCTACTCGCGCGCCGCGTCGATGTCGTCGAGCAGAGTGTTGTCCCTGCTGCACCTGTTCGGGACGCAGCTGGTTGCCGTTGCGGCGTGGGTGCTGTGGATAGGGTTCTGGCTGCTTGCCAAACGGACGGTGGCGGACGAACGCGACCGCACCGAGTCTGCACGGGGCACCGTGTGGGCGTGGACGACCGTCGTGGTGGCGGCGGGAATCGCGCACGCGTTCGGCCTGGCATACGCGATGGTATGGACGGTCATTCCGCTCGGGTCGCTGTTCGCGTGGATGTTCTGACGTGCGTAGCGGTCTGGCAATTCGCGGAACCCGTCGGCGGCGGGTCGCGTCCAACGAGGTATGAGGCAGTGCAGCAACGACACCGATGCCTGGCGCGACGGATCCGCCTACCGCACGAACGGTAGGCGGATCCGTCGGTCGAAACCAGGACGTGCCTGGGACGTCGGCTACTACGACGGCGAGCGGCAGGGACGTGACCCCGACGCAGCCGAAACCGACTAGTCGTGAGGGATCAGACAGCGTCCAACTTGGAGGCTGCGCCCGAGTCGAGGAACCACACGGTTGCCTCGGTACCCAGTGCGCCGGCCGATGGGACCTCAGCCGAATCGGCCCCACCTACCGCAGCTGCGACAGCGTCGGCTTTGTTCGCTCCTGATACGAGCAGCCACACGTGCTGTGCGCGGCGAACCGCGGGCAGCGTCAGCGTGATGCGAACCGGTGGAGGCTTGGGGGAGTCCTCGACCGCGACGACGTAGCGATGCTCTTCACGTACGGCATCGGTATGGGGGAACAGCGAATTGATATGACCCTCGCCTCCCATACCCAACAGGTGGATGTCGAATGCAGGTGTCGGCTCTCCCTCGGAGCGAGAGTGGAGGATCTGCGCATACGTCGCTGCGGCCACCTCGGGATCGCTTCCGTGTGGTCCGTCGGACGCAGCCATCCGGAAGACTCGATCAGGATGAACGTCGACGTGGTCGAGCAGAGCCTGCGAGGCCTGTACCTCGTTGCGCTCTGGGTCACCCGAGGGCAGGAAGCGCTCGTCGCCGAAGTAGATGTCGACCTTGCCCCAGTCGATCGATCCGGAATCGTCGCGCAGCGCCTCCAACAACGCAATTCCCGTGCCACCGCCGGTGAGCACCACCGAAGCCGCGCCTCGCTCGGCCTGCGCGGCGGTGACGACCTCGACGAATCGAGACCGCGCGGCATCGACCAATGCCTGCGCGTCCAGGTACTGAAGGATCGATATCTTACTCATAGCTCACTTTCGACAGTCCGTGCAGGGCAAGCTCGTAGATCTCGTCGGTGTCGAGTCGGCGCAGTTCCTCGGCAAGGCACTCTCGAGTGTTGCGCCGTGCCAGTGCGACTTCGGCGTCGGGCTGGCCGGTGCGCCGCAACGTTGCGGTCTTCCCGGTTTGCGGACGCGTCAGCGAGATGCTGCTGGTCTCTCTGATCAGCTCCACTTTCAGTTCACCCGCTCGGCGATACACCGGTACGTCGAGTTTCGCGGCAAGCCAACCGGCCAAGATGTCGAGTGCCGGCTCCTCTGCCAGTCCCGACACCGTTGCCGAGACGACGGCCTCGAACGGAGCCTGGTCCAGGGCCGTGGCCAACAGACCGCGCCAGTACGTGATGCGACTCCAGGAGAGATCGGTGTCGCCCTCGGTGTAGCTGCTCAGCCGTCCCTTGATCGCAGCGGTGGTGTCGGGCGAGTTCGTGGCATCGGTGATCCGTCGAATTGCCAAGCGTCCCAACGGGTCCTTTGCTGGAACGGCCGGTGCTTCGTCCGGCCACCACGCCACGATCGGAGTGTCGGGCAGCAGGAACGGAATGACCACACTGTGCTCGTGATCGGCGAGTTCACCATTGAGACGCAGTACTACGACTTCCGACGCACCGGCGTCACCCCCGACGCGGATCTGTGCGTCGAGGCTCGACTCGGCCGATCGGTCGCCGTGGATGAGCACGATGACGCGGCACGGATGCTCGCGGCTCGCTTCGTTCGCTGCGTCGATCGCCCGTTCGGCCTTGGCCGGATCGCGACTGGCGACGATCAAGGTCAACACGCGGCCGATGGTCACTGCGCCGCCTGCCTCGCGAACCTCCACCAACTTCTTGCCGACCTCGGCCGTCGTGGTGGCGGGGATGTCGACAATCACGGCATTCTCCATTCGCGTCCGGTGCGCTGCATCATCTCGTCACCCGAGGAAGGACCCCAGGTGCCGGCCTCGTACGGTTCCGCGGTACCGCCCGAGGCCCAGAAATCGAGAATCGGATCGAGAATCTTCCACGACAGTTCTACTTCTTCGTTGACGGGGAAAAGCGACGGCTCACCGAGCAACACGTCGAGAATGAGACGCTCGTAGGCTTCCGGCGAGGATTCCGTGAATGCTTGCCCGTAGCTGAAGTCCATGCTGACGTCGCGCACCTGCATGCCCGATCCGGGAACCTTGGAGCCGAACCGCATGGTCACACCCTCGTCCGGCTGAACTCGAATGACCAACGCGTTCTGGCCGAGCTCCTCGGTCATCGTGGCGTCGAAGGGCAGGTGAGGTGCGCGCTTGAACACCATGGCGATCTCGGTGACTCGACGCCCGAGTGCCTTGCCGGTGCGGAGATAGAACGGCACTCCACCCCAACGTCGAGTGTCCACCTCCAAGGTGATGGCCGCGTAGGTTTCGGTGTTGGACTCGGAGTCGAAACCCTCTTCTTCCTTGAGCCCCTTCACCTTCTGGCTGCCCTGCCACCCCGCGGAGTACTGACCACGGGCGGACGTCCGATCGAGCGGCTCGGCGAGTTTCGTTGCCGAGAGCACCTTGATCTTCTCGGACTGCAGCTCCTTGGGATTGAAGCTGACCGGCTCCTCCATCGCGGTAATGGCGAGTAGCTGGAGGAGGTGATTCTGGATGACGTCACGGGCTGCACCGATGCCGTCGTAATACCCCGCGCGACCGCCCAATCCGATGTCCTCGGCCATCGTGATCTGAACGTGGTCGACGTAGTGCGCATTCCAGATCGGATCGAACAACTGGTTCGCGAAGCGCAGTGCCAGAATGTTCTGCACTGTCTCCTTGCCCAAGTAATGATCGATGCGGAACACGGTGTCCTCGGGAAAAACTCGATTCACGATCGCATTGAGTTCTTTCGCACTCTGCAGGTCGTGGCCGAACGGCTTCTCGATGACGACACGTCGCCAGTTCCCGTCCTGGCTCTGAGCCAGACCGGACCGCGAAAGTTGTTCGAGCACAACGGGAAATGCACTGGGCGGGATGGACAGGTAGAAGGCGTGGTTGCCCCCGGTGCCGCGGGTTTCGTCCAGCTCGGTCAGAGTTCGCGACAGCTCGTCGAAAGCGGCGTCGTCGTCGAACGAACCTTGAACGAATCGGAACCCCTCGGCGAGGGTGTTCCACACTTCTTCGCTGAACGGAGTTCGCGCGTGATCACGGACGGAATCGTGCACGATCTGTGCGAAATCCTGGTTCTGCCATTCCCGTCGGGCGAACCCGACCAGGGCGAAACCGGGGGGTAGTAGCCCCCGGTTCGCCAGGTCGTACACCGCAGGCATGAGCTTCTTACGAGCGAGATCGCCGGTCACTCCGAAGATGACCATGCTGCACGGGCCCGCAATGCGGGGCAGCCGCTTGTCTCGCGCGTCGCGGAGTGGGTTGAGCCAGTCCGCTGATTGGAGAGGTTCGGTTTCTGCGGTGGGCACAGTCGGTCAGCTCTTCTGGCCTGCTCGGCGAAGCTGCTCGCCGGTGGCCTCGAGCAACTCGTTCCAGGCCGACTCGAACTTCTGGACGCCTTCGTTCTCCAACGTCAGGAAGACATCGGTGATGTCGATCCCGAGAGCAGAGATGCGATCGAAGATCTCCTGCGATTCCGGTCCCTTGCCCGAGACGGTGTCGCCGACGACCTCACCGTGATCGGCAACCGCGTCCATGGTCTTCTCCGGCATCGTGTTCACCGTGTTCGGTGAGACGAGCTCGGTGACGTACATGGTGTCGGGGTAGGCGTCGGACTTCACGCCTGTCGACGCCCACAGCGGACGCTGCGGACGCGCGCCGCTACCGACGAGCTCGCGGAAACGCGGAGCGACCTCGAAGATCTGCTGGTACGCCACGTAGGCGAGACGCGCATTGGCCAGAGCGGCCTTGCCCTTGAGTGCCTCTGCGTCGGGGGTGCCGATCGCATCGAGACGGGAATCGATCTCGCTGTCGACTCGGGAGACGAAGAACGAGGCGACCGAGTGGATCTTGTCGAGGTCGTGACCGGCAGCGCGCGCGGCCTCGAGACCCTCGAGGTACGCGTTCATCACCAGTTCGTAGCGCTCGACGGAGAAGATCAGCGTCACGTTGACGCTGATGCCCTCACCGACCACCTTGGCGATGGCGGGAATGCCTTCTTCGGTCGCCGGAATCTTGATCAACAGATTCGGGCGGTCGACGATTTTCCAGAGTTCGACGGCCTGCTCGTATGTCTTGTCCGCGTCGTGTGCCATGCGGGGATCGACCTCGATGGACACGCGGCCGTCGACGCCTGAACTGGCCTCGTACTGGGGCATCAGGATGTCGCACGCCTCACGGACGTCGTCCGTCGTAACGGTGCGGATCGTGGTCTCCACGTCGGCACCTTCGCCGGCCAGCTTGGTGACCTGCTCGTCGTAGGCGTCGCCCTTGCTCAGGGCGGCCTGGAAGATCGACGGGTTGGTCGTGACGCCGACGACGCTCTTGGTGTCGATGAGATCCTTCAGGTTGCCCGAGCGAATGCGATCACGGGACAGGTCGTCCAGCCACACCGAGATTCCGGCGGCGGACAGTTCTGCAAGATTCTTGTTCTGGGTCATGAATTATCCCTTCACATTGGTGATGGAGCGCTGAGCGGCTGCGGTGACGGCCTCGGCGGTGAAGCCGAACTCACGGAAAAGTGTTGCAGCATCTGCAGATTCGCCGAAGTGCTCGAGCGAGATGATTTCGCCGAAACCGCCGACGATCTTCCACCACGGCATGGCAATGCCTGCTTCGATCGACACGCGTGCTTTGACCGTCGGCGGGATGACCTGGTCGCGGTAGTTCTGGTCCTGGCTCTCGAACCACTCGACGCACGGCATCGACACCACGCGGGCAGCAATGCCCTGGGCCTCGAGCTGCTTTTGCGCTTCGACTGCATATTGCAGCTCCGAGCCGGTACCGATCAACACGACGTCCGGTGTCGCCTTGGAGGACTCGACGAGGATGTATCCACCCTTCGAGACGCCCTCGAAGCTGGTGCCGTCGAGGATCGGGATGCCCTGACGCGTCAGCGCGAGACCGACCGGTCCGCTGCTGCTGGATTTGGCCAGCACTGCCTGCCATGCAAAAGCGGTTTCGTTGGCGTCACCGGGACGCACGACCGACAGGTTGGGAATCGCCCGCAGTGCCGCGAGGTGCTCGACCGGCTGATGCGTCGGGCCGTCCTCGCCGAGGCCGATGGAATCGTGGGTCCACACATAGATGGGATCGATGTCCATCAGCGAAGCGAGCCGAACGGCCGGCCGCATGTAATCACTGAACTGCATGAACGTGCCACCGTAGGCACGGGTCGGACCGTGCATGACGATGCCCGACAGGATGGCACCCATCGCGTGCTCACGAATGCCGAAGTGCAGCGTGCGCCCGTACGGCTCGGCGTCCCAGTCGTCGGTGGAGATCGACGTGGGGCCGAAGGACTTGGCACCCTTGATGGTGGTGTTGTTGCTGCCTGCGAGGTCGGCGGAGCCGCCCCACAGTTCGGGCAGAACCGGCCCGACCGCGTTGAGGACCTCGCCCGACGCCGCACGCGTGGCGACGGCCTTGCCGCCGGCCTCCCACGTGGGAAGTACGTCGGTCCAGTTCTCGGGCAACGTGCCCTGGGTGAGGCGGTCCAGCAGCTTCTTGCGCTCGGGCTCGCGTGCAGCCCAGGCGTCGAACTGGGTGGTCCACTCGGCGTGGGCCGCGCGGCCACGTTCCTGCAGCTTGCGGGTGTGCCCGATCACCTCGTCGGTGACCTCGAAGGTCTTGGCGGGGTCGAAATCGAGTGCCTGCTTGACCTTGGCGATTTCTTCGTCGCCGAGCGCAGCACCGTGGACGGCACCGGTGTTCATCATGGTGGGAGCCGGGAAGCCGATGATGGTGCGCAGCACGATGATCGACGGCTTGTCGGTGACGGCCTTGGCCGCCTCGACAGCCTCTTCGATCGCGGTGACGTTCTCGCCGCCCTCGACAACCTGAACGTGCCAGCCGTAGGCCTCGTAACGCGCAGCCGTGTTCTCGGAGAGTGCGATGTCGGTGGAGTGCTCGATCGAGATCTTGTTGTCGTCGTAGAACAGGATCAGGTTGCCGAGCTGCTGGGTCCCTGCGAGGGACGACGCCTCGGACGTGATTCCTTCTTCGATGTCGCCGTCGGAGGCGATCACGTAGATGAAGTGATCGAACGGGCTGTCACCGAGAGCGGGCTCGGGATCGAACAGTCCACGCTCGCGGCGTGCCGCCATCGCCATGCCGACGGCGGAGGCAAGTCCCTGACCGAGCGGTCCGGTGGTGATCTCGACGCCGTCGGTGTGGCGGAATTCCGGGTGCCCGGGGGTCTTCGACTTGTAGGTGCGCAGCGCCCCGATGTCTGTCAGTTCGAGTCCGAAACCGCCCAAGTACAGCTGCAGGTAGAGGGTCAGGCTCGAGTGGCCGCACGAGAGAACGAATCGGTCGCGGCCGATCCAGTGCGTGTCGGTGGGGTCGTGGCGCATGGTTCGCTGAAAGAGGGTGTACGCGAGGGGGGCCAGGCTCATCGCGGTTCCGGGGTGGCCGTTGCCGACCTTCTGCACTGCGTCCGCTGCCAGAACTCGAACGGTGTCGACCGCTCGGGTGTCCAGGTCCGTCCAGTCGCTCGGGTGGTGCGCCGTGGTGAGGACGTCAATATCGTTTGTGATCGACACGAGCAGAAATCTCCTGACATTCGTTCGAGTTGTGGCTCTGTGGAATTCGTCGCTCGGCTGCGACTGCCGTGCGCCTGAGTGGAGCACGTACACGGTCGGTACCGAAGGACGTCCTCCACCAGCCTAGTTCTGTCCGACCCTACTGTCGTGCCTTCCCCCGGCCGGTTGCGCGCGGGTTACTCGTAGACGACATATTGCTCACTTTGGGTGCCCTGCGAATTGGAGGTACAAACCCTGCCGTCTACCATCGTGTGTAGTAGAGGCACGTGCGTCGGATCCGGTGCCAGCTTTCGGGTCGTGGCAACCGGACGTGCGCGCCGGCGTCCATGGTCGTCGTGCAGAGTGAACCCGCGTGCCGGTGGCGCGTGAGCAAGTGGCCCAGCGCCAGAGAATGACAGTCGTGCAAGGAGACGCAGTGCGAATTGGGCAGCAGCCGGGCGGACACGGATTCGCCGGCGGCCCCGGATTCGGAGCCGACGATCAGGGTGAGGCCGCGGAGGCCGCACCGGTGACGTCTGCCCCGCGTCGAGCGTTTGCTCTCCTCCTCGCGTATGTCGCGCTGACGAAGCCGCGCGTCATCGAACTCCTTCTGGTGACAACCATCCCTGCGATGCTGTTGGCCGACCGCGGTCACGTCGATCCATGGCTGATCCTCACAACGCTCTTCGGTGGCATGCTCGCTGCAGCCAGTGCGAACACCCTGAACATGGTGGTCGACGCCGATATCGACAAGGTGATGAAGCGCACCGAGAAGCGCCCGCTCGCCCGTGGTGCCATGCCGGTGTCGCACGCGCTCGTCTTCGGGCTCGTTCTCGGTGTGTTCTCGTTCTTCTGGTTGTGGGCCACCACGAACCTTCTCAGCGGCGTTCTCGCGATCGTGACGATCTGCTTCTACATCTTCGTCTACACGCTGATCCTCAAGCGGCGCACCTCACAGAACGTGGTGTGGGGCGGCGCGGCCGGATGCATGCCCGTGATGATCGGCTGGTCCGCCGTGACCGGAACGATCGGCTGGCAGGCGCTGGTGATGTTCCTGGTCATCTTCCTGTGGACACCGCCGCACACTTGGGCGCTGATGTTGCGCTACAAGGAGGACTACCAGGCCGCGAACGTGCCGATGCTGCCGGCTGTCGCCTCGGAAACCAAGGTCACCAAGCACATCGTGCTCTACGCGTGGGCGACCGTTGCTGCCACCCTGGCCCTGGCACCGGGCTCGGGCGTCATCTATGCCGTCGTCGCCGTGGCCTCGGGAGCATGGTTCCTCGTCGTCGCTCATCGCCTGTACGCGGGAGTTCGAGCCGGAACTCCGGTCAAACCGCTGAAGTTGTTCATCCTTTCCAACGAGTACCTGGCCCTGGTGTTCTGCGGCCTTGCCGTGGACTCGGTGCTCGGCTGGCAAACGCTCGCCCAGATCTTCTCCTGAGCGAGCGTCCGCCGAGAGCCGGATCAGGGGACCAGAACGATGGACCCAGTCGTCTTGCGTGACTCGAGATCGATATGGGCCTGCGCCGCGTCCTCGAGTGCATAGTGCGCACCCACCTGGACCGTGAGCGCTCCACTCGCCATCGCTGCGAACACGTCACCGGCCCGCCACTCGAGTTCGGCTCGGTCCCGTATGTGATGCGCGAGCGTAGGCCTGGTGAGGAACAGCGAACCTGCGCCGTTGAGACGCTGCGGATCCAAGGGCGGCACCGGACCGCTGGCGGCACCGAACAGGGCCAGCGTGCCCCTGATCCGAAGCGATGCCATGCTGGCCTCGAACGTGTCCGCGCCGACGCCGTCGTACACCGCGTGCACTCCTTCGCCGTCGGTGATGTCGCGAACGCGTAGGGCGATGTCGTCGTCGTACCGGAGCACGTGCGCTGCACCGGTGCGTTTCGAGACTTCGGCCTTCGCGTCCGTCGATACCGTCGTGATCACGTTCACGCCTTTGGCCACCGCCAGCTGGGTCAAGATCATCCCGACGCCGCCCGCTCCGGCGTGGACAAGCACGGTGTCACCCCGCTGAGCGGGGTACGTGGACTCGATAAGATAGTGCGCCGTCATGCCCTGCAGTAGCGCCGACGCGGCCTGATCTGCAGGAACGCCGTCGGGAACCGCGATGGCCGACGACGCGTCGACCAGCACGTACTCGGCGTAGCTACCGGGTGCCGCAGCCCACGCAACGCGCTGTCCTGGAGCGAAGTCGGTGACGTCCGAGCCGACCTGATCGATCACCCCTGACCCTTCGTCGCCGGGAACGTACGGCAACGCGCGTGGGTACAGGCCGCGACGGAAGTAGGTGTCGATGTAGTTGATTCCGATGGCATCGGTCCGGACCAGGATTTGGCCGGCTCCAGGTGTCGGCACCGGGAGATCGACGACCGTCAAGACCTCGGGCCCACCGGTGTTGTCTATTCGAATGGCTCGCATGAACACCGTTCTACACGGGCGTTCTGCACCACGGCACCCGGATGTGTGTGGTGAGCGGGATCGGCCGAAGTTACCGATCAGTAACGAGTGGGTGGGTCGATGTGGGGACGGTGGACCAGCTCGGTATCGTGTCCGCATGGCTACCGAAATCGACAGTGCGGGCATCGAGAAGAACACTTCGAACGACGTCCCCAAGGGAACGCGGGCGGCAGTGAAGAGTTTTCTCGCCGATCACGGCAATTCTGCTCAGGTCGTGATTCAGCCCATCGGCCGCGCCGGAACCCGGTTCACCATGGTCGCTGCCGACGGAGTGCTCGGCGACCAGGTGGTTGACACTCCTGCCATCGCCCGTGCCGTCGTGGACGAGTTCGACGAACTGACCGAGGCCGAATGGGACCGAGAACTGGTCAGCTCCGTCAACCCGGCTCCGGGCCATTACGAGAAGATGGCCGGCTGGGTCGCGCATCAGAAGAAGTTCCCCAAGGCGCGCAACCAAGCGATCGTCTGAGCGAAAGACGTTTCGAAACTTCTTCGATCCGGCGGGAACCATCTCGGTATTCGGTGCGTCGAAGTCATTGGAGGGGCAGTCGGCCATCTGAGGGGGAGGTCGGCTACCCCTCCACCCTGTTCGAAGCCGGACGCGAGTTCACGAGCCGACAGCGATGCCCTCGACGTCCGGGGTTCGTGCGCTGTCCACTGGGCCGCGGGCACGGCAGGCAGCCCAGACGGCCGCGGTCGCAGCAGTGCACGCAGCCGCTCCGGCGACGTGAAAGGCGACGAGCACTGCCGGGACGCCGGTGAAGTACTGCACCAATCCGATCAGAGATTGAGCCAGCACCAACGAGATCAGAACGTGCAGGCGACGCTTGACCGCACTCGGCGCACGTACCGCGTACAGCGCGAATCCCAGCCCGACCAACAGGGCCAGGTAGCCGACCAGAAACTGGGAATGAGCGTGAACGAGCGTCACGATCTCGATGCCGAGACGTGGCACCGGCTCTTCGATGCTCTTGTCGCCGGCGTGAGGACCGGCCCCGGTCACCATCGTGCCCGCGATCAGCACACCGGTCAGGGCCACACCGGACAGTCCGACGAGGGCGCGCAGCGCAGCCGGGACAGTGGGGGTCGATTCGGATGCTGCGTCGCTCTCGCCCACCTTGGCGTACAGCAGCGTGGCCAACCAGACCATGGCCATCGAGACGACGAGGTGAACGGCGACCGTCCACCACAGCAGCCCGGTCAACACTGTGAATCCGCCGATCACGGCCTGTACGACGGTGCCGAGCGGCATCAACCACGCAAAGAACAGCACCTCGCGACGACGCCGTGCACGTGTGACCGCGACGACGATGGCGGCGGCCGCGAGCACCACCACGAATGTGAGCAGTCTATTTCCGAACTCCACGGCCTGATGCAGCACGGGGACCTCGGACACACCGACCGGAGTGAAGCTGCCGGGAAAGCACTGCGGCCAGGTGGGGCACCCAAGGCCGGAACCGGTCACTCGCACGACTGCACCGGTGACGGCGATGCCGCCCTGGGTCACTATCGCGACGAACGCCAGGATTAGCTGCACCCGAAACGACGGCAGAGGAAAGAGATCGACGACGCGCAAGAACGCTCTGTACAGCACACCACGATGGTAAACGCCGATCAACTACACAGCGTCGTTGGGTGGTGAGCCGGCGTCAGGTGAACTTGAATGTGCGGACCGCGAGAGTGCTGCACACCGCTGCCCACACCAGCAGCACGACCACGCCGAACACGTCGAAGGACGACGAGACGCCGCGGCTCAGTGCCTCACCGAGCGCTCCGGACGGAACGATGCGAGCAACGTTCTGCACGCCCTGGGGAATCTGATCGTCCACGAAGACCGCGCTGCCGATGCCGAGCATCACGAACCAGGCGATGTTCGCCAGTGCCAACACGATCTCCGCCCGCAACGTGCCACCGAGTAGCAATCCCATGGACGCGAAGGTGACGGTCCCGAGGGCGATGATCACGGCACCGAGCAACAGGCCCGTGGCGGTCGGACGCCAACCGAGAGCGACGCCGATGGAGCCGAGCAGAATCGACTGCAAGATCACGACGATCACTACAGCAGCGGATTTGCCGCCGATGATTCCCCAGCGCGGAAGCGGTGTTGCACCGAGCCGTTTGAGCGCGCCGTAGCGGCGGTCGAAACCGACCGCGATGGCTTGGCCGGTGAACGCCGTCGACATGATGGCCACCATCATCACCGCAGGCACCACCTGGGCGACTCGGTCGTCGCCCAGTGCACCGAACGGCAGCAGAGTGAGACCGATCAGCAACGTGATCGGGATGAACATCGTCAGCAGCAACTGTTCGCCGTTGCGAAGCAGCAACTTCAGTTCGAGGCGGGTCTGCGCGAACAGCATTCGCGACGCCGAGGCCGGTTGTGGACGAGGCGCGAACAGACCCGTCTCGAATCGGTTGTCGGCGAGCCGGGCTTCTCTGCGCACCGTCACTTCCTCAATTCTCTACCGGTCAGTTCGAGGAACACGTCCTCGAGGCGGCGCTGGTCGACCTGGATCTCGGTGGCCAAGACGTCCTGCCGGGCGCACCAGGACGTGACGATCACCAGTATCTGCGGCTCGATCACACCCGACACCACGTAGGACCCGGGCGTCGGTTCCGACGGTACGTACCCCGTGGGGAGCGCAGCGTCGAGCATCGAGAGTTCGAGACCAGGGGGAGCGGTGAAGCGCAGTTGGCCCTCGGCACCCTGTTTGGTCAGTTCCGAAGGCGAACCCGAAGCCACGACGCGGCCGTTGTCGATGATCGTCAGCCGATCCGCCAGCTGCTCGGCCTCGTCCATGAGATGCGTCGTGAGCAGCACACCCACACCGTCGCGCCGCAATGCGTCGATCAGCTCCCACACCAGCAGCCGGGCCTGTGCGTCGAGACCAGCAGTCGGTTCGTCGAGAAACACCAGTTCGGGACGCCCGACTATGGCGCAGGCCAGCGCGAGCCGCTGCTGCTGTCCGCCGGAGAGGCGCCGATACGGGGTGCGAACAGCCGAGGTCAGACCGAGACAGTCGAGCAGCCACGCCGGATCGTGCGGGTCGGCCGAGTACGACGCAACGAGCTCGAGCATCTCACCGGCTTTGGAACCGGGATACGCGCCGCCGCCCTGGAGCATCACGCCGATACGCGGCCTCAGTTGCGCCGACTCTGCGATGGGGTCGAGTCCGAGGACGCGGACCGACCCGCTGTCTGGGACGACGAAGCCTTCGCACATCTCGACGGTGGTGGTCTTGCCGGCACCGTTCGGTCCGAGGAGCGCAAGGACCTCGCCGGGGCCGATATCGAGGCTGAGGCCGTCGACGGCGGCGACGCCGTCGTACGACTTGCGCACGTCGCTGAGCTGCACGACAGGTGGCGCTGCTTTCGACGTCCCGGAGTTCACGAGGACTCAGCGTATTCGTCGGCACCGCGGTCGCGTGCCGGTGGTCCGGTGCGTGTGGGCCACGGCATACGGTTTCGTGTCAGCAGGTACAACACCGCGATGGTCAGGATCGTCATCACCGCGGCCTGCACGATCTGAAAGGGCAGGTACTCACTGCCGTTCGGCATCAGGATGACGCTGACCAGAGACGAGAACGCGATCGCAGGTCGACGGAACGACGGCGTCGTGGCCCAGGCGGCCAACGGAATGACCGCCCACAGCAGGTACCAGGGTTGCACCACAGGAAACAGCAGCACTACTGCGCCCAGAGCCACGCCGAGTGCGCCGACCGGATGCAGTCGCCCACGCAGAACTGCGATCAGCATGCGGACGACGATGACGCCGGCAACGACGGCCGCAATCGGACGAGTGAGGCCCAACACGGCGGTGGTGTGGTCGCCGAGGCCGAGCAGTACTCCTACGAATCCGGTGCCCAAGCCGAGGATCGTAGGGATGGACATCCAGCTGCGTACGACCCCTGCCGTGCCCAGCGTGTCGATCCAACCGAATCCGAGTCCGCTAACCAGGCTGACGGCGACTTGCACCGCGACGGCGATCGTGCCGAACAGGACTGCCACGTACACCACGGATCGGAGGGTCCCGCCCCACCGCCTCGACAGCGCCATTCCGACGAAGCCGAGCGCGATCAGAGACGGGATCTTGATCGTCGACGACAGCGCGATCAGTGCCGCTCCGCCGACGAGGAAGGCGACGTCGGTCCTCCGCATCGCTCCTGAGCGTTCGACGGCCCGCAGCGCGAGCTCGGTGCCCGCGAGCATGAGCCCGATCATCAGGGCCTCGTTGTGAATTCCGGCAACCAGATGGAACAGCAGCAGTGGATTTGCGGCACCGAGCCAGAGCGCACTCACCGAGGCCACCCCACAGCGCCGGGCCAGCCGCGGCAGAGCCCAGACGATCAGCGCGACGCCCGCCAGCGCGAGGAGGCGATGCAGAAAGATGCCGGCGACGATGTTCTCACCGGTCAGGTAGGTGATTCCGCGGCCCATCCACAGAAACAGCGGACCGTAGGGCGCCGGAGTTTCGCGCCAGATGTTGGGAACGGTACGGGTCAACACGTTGTCCGCACCGAGTGCAGTCTGGGGGCCGACCTCGTACGGATCGAGACCACGCGCGGTGATCTCGCTCTGCGCCAGATACGAGTACACGTCACGGGAGAACATCGGTGGCGCAACACACAGCGGCAGAATCCACAACAGCAGCGTGCGGTCCATCTGCGATCTGGTGAGTCGCCGCGGAATGCTTCCGGATCGCGTCCGACCCAGGGCGAACCTGCCCAGCAGCAACCATGCGATCACCACAACGACGGTGCCGGTCATCGTGACCGTCAGGGCGGAGCTGGCCATGCGGGACGGCAGGCTCAGGAATCGAACTCCGGCGACGGGGTTCTGCAGCACAGGCTGCGCTCCGGCACCGAGGGCACCGATCGTCATCAGCAGTGCCCCTGCCGCTCCGAAGCGGCGAATGTTGCGGAGCTGAACCGTCTCTGCCGGATCCAGCCCCGGCGCTTCTGGCTCGTCTCCGTGCAGAGTGGCCACCACGCCACCCGGTGGAGTGGGTTCGAGTCCGATGACTCGGCGTGCGGGGGCCACGACGTATCGATGGAGACTCTGTCCGAGCGCCGATCTCGAGTCGTCGGTACCGATCTGCCGACGTGCTCTGCCCGTGAATCGTGAGCGTTCGGAACTCTGCTCACTGTCGGTCGATGACACAATGGGAGCGTAGCTGTGCTCGTGTCCGACGCCCGCACCGTCCTCCCGAGCGCGATGGAACGCGGATCGCGACCGGCATAGGGCGCCCTTGGTGGACCAGGCAAAACAATTCCGTCACACTGGTGTTGTGAAAACAACCGAAAGCACGTTCGCGCGTCCGGGGAGTGTCGATTCCTCGACCGCCGGCGCAGGCGCGCCGTCGGTTCGACAGCCCTCGCTCCCCGAAGGACAGACCAGGGGTGCGGTGGTCACTCTACTGCTGGAAGAGGGCCCCATCACGGCCTCCGACATCGGCACGCGGCTGGGATTGAGTGCGGCAGGTGTCCGACGTCATCTCGATGCGCTCATCGATGCCGGCGAGGCTCGAATCACCACCCCGGCAGGGGTGCGTCAGCGTGGCCGCGGTCGACCGGCAAAGCACTTTCAGCTCACGGCCGCCGGGCGTAACCGCCTCGGCCACACCTATGACGATCTCGCCAGTGCCGCAATGCGGCAACTCCGCAAGATCGGCGGAGACGCGGCCATCGAGACGTTCGCCCGGCAACGCGTGAACACCATCGTGGCCGATGTCGAACCGGCATCGGGGCCCGATTCGCACTCCGTGGAGGATGCGGCGGAGCGAATCGCCGACGCCTTCAGCGCGGCCGGGTTCTCTGCCACTACGCGTCAGGTAGGCAACGGCGTGCAGATCTGCCAGCACCACTGCCCGGTATCGCACGTCGCCTCGGAGTTTCCGGAGCTGTGCGAAGCGGAACAGTCCGCGTTCGCAGAGATTCTCGGCACACACGTGCAACGTTTGGCGACCATCGCCAACGGCAATTGCGCCTGCACGACGCACGTACCGCTGTCACCGACGCGGTACTCGAACACCGATAGTTCCGACAAGAAGACTTCCGGCGCGCAGCCCCGTGTCGGAGAACGCCCAAGCCTCCGGAAGGAGCCCGCATGACCGTCACACCAGACCAGGTGACACCCACCGCGCCGCTGACTCAGGACGAGACCATCGCCTCGCTCGGCACGTACGGATACGGCTGGGCCGACTCGGACGTAGCCGGTGAAAGCGCCAAGAGAGGTCTCTCCGAGGCCGTCGTTCGGGACATCTCGCAGAAAAAGAGCGAGCCCGAATGGATGCTCGAGGCACGCCTGAAGGCTCTCAAGACGTTCGAGCGCAAGCCGATGCCCAACTGGGGTTCGAATCTCGACGGCATCGACTTCGACAACATCAAGTACTTCGTGCGCTCCAGCGAGAAGCAGGCTGCGACGTGGGAAGACCTGCCCGAGGACATCAAGAACACGTACGACAAGCTCGGCATCCCCGAAGCCGAGAAGCAGCGCCTGGTCTCCGGTGTCGCCGCTCAGTACGAGTCCGAGGTCGTCTACCACTCGATCCGTGAGGATCTCGAGGCGCAGGGCGTGTTGTTCCTCGACACCGATACCGCACTCAAGGAGCAGCCGGAGCTGTTCCGCGAGTACTTCGGCACCGTCATTCCCGCAGGCGACAACAAGTTCTCCGCACTGAACACCGCGGTGTGGTCCGGTGGATCGTTCATCTACATCCCGCCGGGCGTCCACGTGGACATTCCGCTGCAGGCCTACTTCCGGATCAACACCGAGAACATGGGTCAGTTCGAGCGAACACTGATCATCGTCGACGAGGGTGCATACGTGCATTACGTCGAGGGCTGCACCGCCCCGATCTACAAGTCGGATTCGCTGCACTCCGCTGTAGTCGAGATCATCGTCAAAAAGGGTGGCCGTTGCCGTTACACGACCATTCAGAACTGGTCGAACAACGTCTACAACCTGGTCACCAAGCGTGCCAAGGCAGAAGCAGGCGCGACGATGGAGTGGGTCGACGGCAACATCGGCTCCAAGGTCACCATGAAGTACCCCGCTGTGTGGATGACCGGCGAATACGCCAAGGGCGAGGTTCTCTCGGTCGCGTTCGCCGGCCCGGACCAGCATCAGGACACCGGCTCGAAGATGCTGCACCTCGCGCCGCACACGTCGTCGAACATCGTCAGTAAGTCCGTTGCCCGCGGCGGTGGACGGACGTCCTACCGCGGTTTGATCCAGATCAACAAGGGCGCGTACGGCTCTCGCTCGACCGTCAAATGCGATGCGTTGCTCGTCGACACGATCAGTCGGTCCGACACCTACCCGTACGTCGACATCCGTGAAGACGACGTGTCGATGGGTCACGAGGCAACCGTCTCGAAGGTGAGCGACGATCAGCTGTTCTACCTGATGAGCCGCGGCATGACCGAGGACGAGGCGATGGCGATGGTCGTCCGCGGATTCGTCGAGCCGATCGCTCGCGAACTGCCGATGGAATACGCGCTCGAGCTCAACCGGCTCATCGAGTTGCAGATGGAAGGGTCGGTCGGATAAGTGAACAACCCCCTCACCGGAGTCATGGGTGCCGTTGCATCCGAGAACCCCGATTCCGCCAAGGAAGACAAGTCGAAGCTCGTCGCGAACAAGGGCGCTCAGTTCACGTCGTACGATGTGAACGCGTTCGAGGTCCCGTCGGGCCGCGACGAGCTGTGGCGCTTCACGCCGCTGCGTCGTCTTCGTGGCCTGCACGACGGTTCCGCCGTCGCCGACGGGGCCGCCCAGGTCACTGTCGGAGCGCCGGACTCGGTGGTCGTGGAGACCGTCGGACGCGATGACGAGCGCCTCGGCAAGGGCGGAGTACCGGCCGATCGTATTGCAGCTCAGGCATTTTCGGCCTTCTCGGAGGCCACGGTCGTCACCGTGCCGAACGAGGTCGAGGTGACCGATCCCATCGAGATCACCATCGACGGCCCCGGTGTCGACCACATCGCCTACGGACATGTGCAGGTTCGACTCGGCACGTTCGCGCGTGCGACCGTCGTGATCGATCAGCGCGGAAGCGGAACGTACGCCGAGAACATCGAGTTCGTTCTGGGTGACAGCTCGCAACTGCACGTCGTCCTGATCCAGGATTGGCAGCCCGACGCCGTGCACGTGGCTGCGCATCATGCGTTGCTCGGGCGCGATTCCGTGCTGCGGCACTACAACGTCAGTCTCGGCGGCGATCTGGTTCGCATCAGCCCGACCGTGCGCTACAGCGCGCCCGGCGGCGACGCGAACCTGCTCGGTGTGTACTTCGCCGACGCAGGCCAGCACCTCGAGCAGCGACTGCTCGTCGACCACTCGGCACCGCATTGCAAGTCCAATGTGATGTACAAGGGTGCGCTGCAGGGCGAAACCGGACCCGGCACCGTCGACGCGCACACCGTATGGATCGGAGATGTTCTGATTCGAGCCGAGGCCGAGGGCACCGAGACGTACGAGCTCAACCGCAACCTGGTGCTCACCGATGGTGCCCGGGCCGACTCGGTACCCAACCTCGAGATCGAGACGGGCGAAATCGTCGGAGCAGGCCATGCCAGCGCCACCGGCCGTTTCGACGACGAGCAGCTGTTCTACCTGCGCGCTCGTGGCATCTCGGAGGAAGTCGCTCGTCGACTCGTCGTCCGCGGCTTCTTCCACGAAATCATCGACAAGATTCCGGTCCCCGCCGTACGCGAGCGTCTCGACGCCGCCATCGAGACCGAACTCGCCGTCGTCGGCGCGTAGGTCCACCCGAACCTTTCTCGACTGCACAAAGGAACTTTGATGTCCACACTCGAAATCCGCGACCTGCACGTCAGCGTCGCCAACACCGACTCGTCCGCCGAGCCGATCAACATCCTCAAGGGTGTCGATCTGACTGTGAAGTCCGGCGAGACGCACGCGATCATGGGGCCCAACGGTTCCGGCAAGTCCACCTTGTCGTACGCCATTGCAGGCCATCCGAAATACACCGTCACCTCCGGCACCATCACCCTCGATGGTGAAGACGTGCTCGCAATGAGCGTCGACGAGCGCGCCCGCGCCGGCCTGTTCCTGGCGATGCAGTACCCGGTGGAGGTGCCAGGAGTTTCGATGTCGAACTTCCTGCGCACCGCCGCCACCGCAGTGCGCGGCGAAGCTCCCAAGCTGCGGCACTGGGTCAAGGAAGCCAAGACCGCCATGAGCGAACTGGAGATCGAGGCCAACTTCCTCGAGCGCAACGTCAACGAAGGCTTCTCCGGTGGCGAGAAGAAGCGTCACGAGATCCTGCAGCTGGGACTGCTCAAGCCCAAAATCGCAATCCTCGACGAGACCGACTCCGGCCTCGATGTCGATGCTCTGCGAGTGGTGTCCGAGGGCGTCAACAAGTACAAGGAGCGTCAGGACGGCGGAGTGCTGCTGATCACGCACTACACCCGCATTCTGCGCTACATCAAGCCCGATTTCGTGCACGTCTTCGTCAACGGTGAGATCGTCAAGTCCGGCGGTGCGGAGCTGGCCGACGAGCTCGAAGCCAACGGTTACGTCGGCTACACGCAGGCCGCAACCACCGGAGCATGAGTATGGCTGCGGCGGTGGCGGCATCGTTCGATGTCGCCACGGTTCGCCGAGATTTCCCCATCCTCTCGCGCACCGTCCGTGACGGAAAGCCGTTGGTGTACCTCGATTCCGGTGCCACGTCGCAGCGGCCGGTGCAGGTACTCGACGCCGAGCGCGAGTTCCTCACCACGTGTAATGCCGCAGTGCACCGCGGGGCGCACCAGCTGGCCGAGGAGGCCACCGACGCCTACGAGGGTGCGCGCGCGGCCATCGCGTCGTTCGTCGGGGCCGATGTCGACGAGATCGTGTTCACCAAGAACGCGACCGAGTCGCTCAACCTTGTGACCTACGTCTTGGCCGATCAACGCTTCGATCGCCATCTCGGCCCCGAGGACGAAATCGTCGTCACCGAACTCGAACATCACGCCAACCTCGTTCCGTGGCAGGAGCTTGCAGCCCGAACTGGCGCAACCCTGCGGTGGTACGGCGTGACCGACGACGGCCGCATCGATCTCGATTCGCTCGAATTGTCCTCTGCCGTCAAGGTTCTCGCGTTCACGCACCAGTCCAACGTGACCGGTGCGGTGGCTCCGGTCGAGGAATTGGTGCGGCGGGCCAGGGCTGTCGGCGCGCTCGTCGTTCTCGACGCGTGCCAGTCGGTGCCGCACATGAAGGTCGATTTCCACGCGCTCGATGTCGACTACGCCGCGTTCTCCGGTCACAAGATGCTCGGTCCTTCGGGAGTGGGTGTGCTGTACGGCAAGGCTGCACTCCTCGAGGCGATGCCTCCGTTCATCACCGGCGGTTCGATGATCGAGACCGTCACCATGGAGAAGACGACGTTCGCCGCGCCCCCACAACGATTCGAGGCCGGCGTTCCGATGACCTCGCAGGTCGTCGGACTCGGCGCGGCTGTGCGGTATCTGGAGAAAATCGGTATCGATTCCGTCGCCGCTCACGAAAAGACTTTGGTTGCAGCAACTCTCGCAGAGTTCGCGAAGATCGACGGGGTTCGCGTGATCGGCCCGGCAGAGAATGTCGACCGCGGTTCGGCAGTGTCGTTCGTCGTCGACGGTATCCACGCCCACGACCTCGGACAGATCTTGGACGACGAGGGCGTCGCCATTCGCGTCGGGCATCACTGCGCGTGGCCGCTGCACCGACGGTTCGGTGTGGCTGCGACAGCGCGCGCCTCGTTCGCGTTGTACAACACGGTCGAGGAAGTACAGGTTCTCGCACAGGCAATCCGCCGAGCGCAATTGTTCTTCGGAACCACCGACCAGGGCGGGGGAGGGGAACTCTAGATGCGGATGGAACAGATGTATCAGGAAGTGATCCTCGATCACTACAAGCACCCGCACGGTCGCGGACTGCGCGAGCCGTTCGGTGCAGAGGTACACCACGTCAACCCCACGTGTGGCGACGAGGTCACTCTGCGGGTTCACGTGGACAACGGCACCGTTGCGGACGTCTCGTACGACGGCCAGGGCTGCTCGATCAGTCAGGCCGCGACGTCGGTTCTCACCGATCAGGTCGTCGGCCTGAGCGTGGTCGATGCGCTGAAGACGGTCGACGCGTTCAGCGACATGGTCGGCAGCAGAGGTACCGTCGAGGGTGACGAGGACGTCATCGGCGACGGCATTGCGTTCGTCGGTGTGGCCAAGTACCCGGCTCGCGTGAAATGCGCGTTGCTGGGTTGGATGGCTTTCAAGGATGCGGTTGTTCAAGTAGTGGACGCAGATTCGACAGCTACGACGGGCGGGACCGCCCAGTCGGCACTTTCCGGAGGACAGCAATCATGACCGAAGCAACAGAAACGACTCCAGCCGTGACCACGACTCCGGTGGAACTGACCGCCGACGAGATCAAGGTGCTCGAGGACCTCGAAGAGGCGATGCGCGACGTCGTCGATCCCGAGCTCGGAATCAACGTCGTCGATCTGGGTCTGGTGTACGACATCAAGATCGACGCCGACGACATCGTCACGGTCGACATGACGCTCACCTCGGCGGCGTGCCCGCTGACCGATGTCATCGAGGATCAGGCCCGCGGCGCTCTCGTGCGCAGCGGACTGGCCGCCGACCTGAAGATCAATTGGGTGTGGATGCCGCCGTGGGGACCGGACAAAATCACCGACGACGGCCGCGAGCAGCTCAGGGCCCTCGGCTTCACCGTCTGACGTAGAACTGGTCGGCTCCTTCAGGCACCTTTGGCTTCGGCGTCCTTGGTATCTGCCTTCGCGGGTGCCGACTTTTTCGCTGCAGTTTTCTTGGCCGGTGCCTTCTTCTCAGCGCTCTTCTTCGCGGGCGCTTTCTTGGCAGGCGCTGACGCGGCGGACCCCGACTTCGCGTTCTTACCTGCCGCCTCGACGCTCCGCTGAAGCGCGGCCACCAGATCGACGACCTCGGCATCCTCGCCGTCGTCGTCCTTGTCGGCCTCGGTGTGGACCACTTTCTCGCCCCCGTTGGCAAGGGTCTCGTCGATCAGCTTGCGCAGTTCGATCTGGTAGTCGTCGGTGTACTCGGTGGGGTCGAACTCCGAGGACATGCTTTCCACCAGGGACGTGGCCATCTTCACCTCCTGCGGACGCGCGGACGGCGCGTCTTCGAGGGAGGGAAACTCGGCGGCCCTGACCTCGTCCGGCCACAGCAGCGTTTGGATCACCAACACGTCGTCGCGCACGCGCAGTGCAGCCAGCCGGGTCTTCTGCCGCAGCGTGAAATGGACGAGCGCAGTGCGTTCGGTTTCTTCCAACGTCTCTCGCAGCAGCACGTACGCCTTCGGTGACGCGGAGTCCGGCTCGAGGAAGTAGCTCTTGTCGTACAGAATCGGATCGATCTGCTCGGTCGGCACGAATTCGAGAACCGGAATCTCGTGCTTCTCCGCCGCCGGGAGCTTGTCGAAGTCGTCGTCGGTGAGGATCACGCGTTCGCCGTCGGGTGAGTCGTAGGCCTTGTCGATGTCGGCGAACTGCACCGACTTGCCGCATTCCTGGCAGATGCGGTCGTACTTGATTCGTCCGCCGTCCTTCGCGTGCACTTGATGGAACCGAATGTCGTGCTGCTCGGTAGCCGAGTAGACCTTCACCGGAACGTTGACCAGTCCGAAGGCGATCGAGCCCTTCCAAATGCTGCGCATGTGTCAATGATCGCGGACCGGGTGCCCGCGTGTCGACCGTTGGCGAAGAAAGTCAGCTGCGGCCCGGCGTGCGCACTACGGTGCGCGCGATCGCGACCCTGGCCGACGCGGGGAGCGTCGGAAACATTTTCAGCATTGCGGTCATCGTGCCGATTGCGTCGTCATGACCGGAGAGATACGAGCGCTGCAATTCGACCGGCAGGGAGAAAAAGCTCGAGAAGAACTGGGGGACCATTTCCGGTTCGAGACTCAGGGCGGTGCGTAGCCCCAGATTGCGGAGTTTCTGAACGGTCCAGATGTGAAGTGCGCGGCTGCGCAGGGGTCGGCCGCCGTCACGGAACCGGTCGACCAGGACGTCCGCCGATGCCAGCGACGCCGCCACGCTGTAGCCCGTGGCGGGATGCATCAGGTTCGAGCGAGATCCGAACAGCACCGGACCGCCTCGCCCGGTGTGCAACTGCGACCGTGGTGGCGGTTCGACCGAGAAGCGCACTCGCTCGACATCCTCCGTGCCGGTGGGTTCGAGATTGCGGTTGACCAGACGGTGGTGCAGGCGAGTACGAAGGACCGCGAGGTCGAGGGCTGGTCGGCCGACCAAGCACGTCTCCTCGAGCAGCATTCGATCGTCGTCGAGCGCGACGGCGTACAGAAAGCTCGGTACCTCACCCGGCCGAGCGCCGTTGTCGGTGCGCCAGTCCATGAACCATGCGTCGGAGCCCTCGAGGATCGGTTCGGCGCGGTCACGTTCGATGACGATGCCGAATGCAGTTTGCTGCGCGAGGTCTCGCGAATCGAGTGTCCCTCGGGCATCGACGACGTGACGCGCGTCGACGATGGTCCCGTCGGCCGTCGTCACGCGAGATCCGGTGACATCGACGGCTGTCCCGGCCAGCACTCGGAGGCGGTCGAGAGACAAGGTCGCCTGGAGTGCGGGAGTGTCGAGAACGCAATACGTTCGGTCGATGATCCGATGGTGATCGGTCCACACCGCAGGCTTCTGAGCAGTCGACGCCACTGCGGCCTGGGGCAACCACGACGGCAGCTCATCGGCCCAGGCAGAGTATGTCGGTGTCCACGTCCGACCCGGGTGAGGATCGATCGCAACGACGTCGAGTCCGGCCTCGGCGCATCGATGGGCGACGGCTCGTCCCGAGGGTCCGAGTCCGACGACCGCGACGTCGGCCGAGAGATCGTTCACATTCCGCCGGTGGCGAGCAAGCCACCGTCCACCCGCACGGTCTCACCGGTGATCCAGGAGGAGGCGTCCGACACCAGGAAGGCGACCAGAGCCGCGACGTCCTCTGGGTTTCCCAGGCGCTTCATCGGGTAGCCGGCCGCTGCCGCGTCCTCCCCGTTGGCGACGAGAGCCTCTGCGAACTTGGTCTTCACCACACCGGGTGCCACGGCATTGACGCGGATTGTCGGACCGAGCTGCCAGGCGAGTTCCTCGGTGAGGCGGATCAGGGCGGCCTTCGATGCGCCGTATGCGGCGATCACGCCGGTGGAGCGAATGCCTGCCACGCTGGCGATGTTGACGATCGCGCCGCCGTGCTCTCCCATCCAGGCATGGAACGCCTGCTGAACGAAACCGAGAGTACCGACGACGTTGGTGTCGAAGATCTTGCTGACGCCCGCCAGGTCGGCATCCATCAGCGAGCCGTAGACGGGATTGATGCCGGTGTTGTTGACCAGGATGTCCAGCGAACCGAAGGTCTCCACAGTGCTAGCCACCGCGCTGCGTCGATGCTCCGGATCGCCCGCGTTACCGTCGATCGCGAGCACGGAGTCACCCAGTTCTGCGGCTGCAGCCACGAGAGGTTCGCGCTTACGTGCGGTGATGGCCACGTTCGCGCCGCGGGCGAGCAGTTCCGCGGCGATCGCCTTGCCGATGCCCCGACTGGCACCGGTGACGAGTGCGGTGCGCCCGGTGAGGTCGGGGAACGGCGCGCTGCGTGGGCTGACTGTTTCGGGGGCGTCGGTCATCGAACAGACGTTACCGGTGTCACCGTCGTTCCTGGGTGAGGGCACGTGAATGCTGAGCTAAAATGGGGGTTTGCTGTGCCGTCGTTCGGTACACCTGTGTTCGCTCGTCGTTCGACGGGCAACGATCTTGTTCGGCAATCGCTAGGAGCTCACGCGTGATCACCGCCACCGACCTGGAAGTTCGTGCCGGTGTGCGGACCCTTCTGTCCACCGAGGGGCCCGCGCTCCGCGTGCAGGCAGGCGACCGCATCGGATTGGTGGGCCGCAACGGTGCGGGCAAGACCACCACTCTGCGCATCCTCGCGGGCGAAGGTGAGCCGTATGCCGGTGAGGTCGTGCGTACCGGCGACCTCGGCTACCTTCCGCAGGATCCCAAGGAAGGCGATCTCGACGTGCTGGCCAGGGATAGGGTGCTCTCCGCCCGGGGCCTGGACACCCTTCTGCACAAGATGGAGAAGCAGCAGGCGCTGATGGCCGAGGTCGCAGACGAAGCGTTGCTCGACAAGGCCGTCCGCAAGTACGGCGAACTCGAAGAACGTTTCTCCTCCCTCGGCGGCTACGAAGCCGAGAGCGAAGCAGCGCGCATCTGCAACAGCCTCGGTTTGGCCGACCGGATTCTCGGCCAGCCGCTTCGCACCCTCTCCGGTGGTCAGCGCCGACGCGTCGAACTGGCTCGGATTCTGTTCGCCGCGTCCGACGGCAGTGGCGGACGCTCGAACACCACATTGCTACTCGACGAGCCCACCAACCACCTCGACGCCGATTCCATCACCTGGTTGCGCGGATTTCTGCAGAGCCACGAGGGCGGACTCATCGTGATCAGTCACGATGTCGAACTGCTCGGTGATGTGGTGAACAGGGTGTGGTTCCTCGACGCCGTGCGCGGCGAGGCCGACATCTACAACATGAACTGGAAGAAGTACCTCGACGCCCGCGCCACGGACGAGCAGAGGCGGCGCCGTGAGCGCGCCAACGCGGAGAAGAAGGCGGGAGCACTGCGCGTGCAGGCTGCCAAGATGGGTGCCAAGGCAACGAAAGCCGTTGCGGCACAGAACATGGCGAAGCGAGCCGACAAGTTGCTCGCCAACCTCGATGCCGAACGCGTGTCCGACAAGGTCGCCCACATTCGTTTCCCCGAGCCTGCGCCGTGCGGCAAGACACCTCTGATGGCGAAGAACCTGACCAAGATGTACGGCTCGCTGGAGATCTTCGCCGGCGTCGACCTCGCCATCGACCGAGGTAGCCGGGTTGTGGTGCTCGGGCTCAACGGTGCAGGCAAGACAACACTGCTGCGCATCCTCGCAGGCACCGAAAAGGCCGACACCGGAGAGATCGAACCCGGCCACGGCATGCGCGTCGGATACTTCGCGCAGGAACACGACACCCTCGACGATCACGCGTCGGTCTGGGAGAACATTCGGCACGCGGCACCCGATACCGGTGAGCAGGAACTGCGGTCGCTACTCGGTGCCTTCATGTTCACCGGCCCCCAACTCGACCAGCCTGCAGGCACACTATCCGGCGGTGAGAAGACCCGACTGGCGCTCGCCGGGTTGGTGTCCTCGGCGGCGAACGTGCTGCTGCTCGACGAACCGACCAACAACCTCGACCCGATCTCCCGTGAGCAGGTCCTCGACGCGCTTCGCAGCTACAAGGGTGCCGTCGTTCTGGTGACCCACGATCCCGGTGCCGCCGAAGCGCTCTCACCCGAACGGGTGATTCTGCTCCCCGACGGTACCGAGGACCACTGGTCGCAGGAATACCTCGAACTCATCCAGCTCGCCTGACTCGGCGTCAGTCCTGCCGCCGGACGGATTCCTCGACCAGATCCAGGATCGCTGCGAGGTTGGACCTCCCGTGGCCGGACGCGATGCGGGCCACCAGGCCGTCCAAGACGAGATCGAGGTAGTCGGCGAGGACGTCGTTGGGTACGTCGTCGCGCAGTCTTCCTGCGGTCTTCTGACGCTCGAGTCGTCCGAGTGTCGCGTCGGTCAATTCTGCCGAGCGTTCGGCCCAGCTGGTCCGGAAGTCGGCGTCCGTTCGCAGTCGTCGGGTGATCTCGAGCCGCGTTCCGAGCCACTCGAACTGCTCCGGCTGGGCCAGCATGTCTCGCATCACCTGAACCAGGCCCTGCGTCGCCGCGACTTCTGCCATTCGCCGGGCATCCTCCTGCGCCAGCGCCAGGAAGAGGCCGTCCTTGTCCTTGAAGTGATGAAAAATGGCTCCGCGCGACAGGCCGGTGGCCTCTTCGAGACGCCGTACCGTCGCGCCCTCGTAACCGAACTCGCCGAAGCACTTACGCGCGCCGTCGAGAATTTCGCTTCGACGGGCGGCCAAGTGGTCGTCGCTGACCTTGGGCACGTGTGGGTTTCCTACTTTCGATGCGGGCCCCGACCGATACGGCGATGGGCCCGGAAACACGCTGTCGGTTCCGGGCCCATCGCCGTTCGAGGCATACGTCAGACGACGCGCACTCAGCCTCTGATCATGTTGCGCAGCACGTACTGCAGGATGCCGCCGTTGCGGTAGTAGTCCGCTTCACCCGGGGTGTCGATGCGAACCACGGCCTCGAATTCGACCTTCGAGCCGTCTTCCTTGGTGGCGATGACGGTCATCGTCTTCGGGGTGGTGCCCTCGTTCAGCTTCGCGACTCCGACGATGTCGAAGGTCTCGGTGCCGTCCAGCTTGAGCGACGATGCGCTCTCACCGGCCGGGAACTGCAGAGGAACGACGCCCATGCCGATGAGATTGGAGCGGTGGATGCGCTCGAACGACTCGGTGATGACGGCCTTGACGCCGAGGAGCGAGGTGCCCTTGGCCGCCCAGTCGCGGGAGGAGCCGCTGCCGTACTCCGTGCCGCCCAGCACGACCAGCGGGATGCCGGCCTTCTGGTAGTTCTGCGACGCGTCGTAGATGAAGGACTGCGGTCCGCCGTCCTGCGTGAAGTCACGGGTGTAGCCGCCCGAAACGTCGTCGAGAAGCTGGTTCTTCAGGCGAATGTTCGCGAACGTTCCACGAATCATGACCTCGTGGTTTCCGCGACGCGAACCGAGCGAGTTGTAGTCCTTGCGCTCGACACCGTGCGAATCCAGGTACTGCGCGGCAGGCGTGCCTGCCTTGATGGGGCCTGCCGGGCTGATGTGGTCGGTGGTGACCGAATCGCCGAGCAGAGCCAACACTCGTGCACCCGTGATGTCCTCGACGGGAGCCGGGTCCATCGTCATGCCGTCGAAGTACGGAGGCTTGCGCACGTAGGTGGACTTGGGATCCCACTCGAACGTGTCGCCCTCGGGGGTCGACAGGTTCTGCCAGCGGCTGTCACCGGCGAAGATGGTCTCGTAGGACTTGCTGAACATGTCCCGGCTGATCGAGGACTGGATGGTCGATTCGATCTCCTCGGCGGACGGCCAGATGTCCTTGAGAAACACCGGGTTGCCCTCGTGGTCCTTGCCGAGCGGGTCGGTCTCGAAGTCGAAGTCCATCGTGCCTGCGAGGCCGTAGGCGATGACCAGCGGCGGTGATGCCAGGTAGTTCATCTTCACGTCGGGGGAGATGCGGCCCTCGAAGTTGCGGTTGCCCGACAGCACTGCGGTGACCGAGAGGTCGTTGTCGTTGATCGCCTTGGAGATCGGCTCGAGCAGCGGACCGGTGTTGCCGATGCACGTGGTGCAGCCGTAACCGCCGAGGTAGTAGCCGAGCTTCTCGAGGTACGGCCACAGGCCGGCCTTCTCGTAGTAGTCGGTGACGACCTGCGAACCCGGTGCCATGTTGGTCTTGACCCAGGGCTTGGTGGACAGGCCCTTCTCCACGGCGTTGCGAGCGAGCAGTGCTGCGCCGAGCATGACCGACGGGTTCGAGGTGTTGGTGCAGGAGGTGATTCCCGCAACCACGACGGCACCGTGATCGAGCACGAATTCGCCTGCCTCGTCGGTGGTGACGCGGACCGGCTTGCTCGGACGTCCCTCGGATCCGTATGCGGCAGAACGAACGTCGACGGAATCTTCTTCGGCGAAGCTCAGCGAAGCGGAGTCGCTTGCCGGGAACGACTCGTCGAGGGCCTCGTCGAGCTTGCTGTCACCCTCGTGCTTCGGGTGGTTCTCCTCGACGTAGTTGTGAATGTCCTTGCGAAACGCAACCTTGGACTCGGACAACAGGATTCGGTCCTGCGGACGCTTCGGGCCTGCGATGGAGGGAACGACCGTGTTGAGGTCGAGCTCGATGTACTCGGAGTACACGGCCTCGTTCTTCGGGTCGTGCCACATGCCCTGTTCCTTGGCATACGCCTCGACGAGCGCGAGCTGCTCGTCGCTGCGGCCGGTGAGGCGCAGGTAGTTGATCGTCTCTTCGTCGATCGGGAAAATTGCTGCGGTGGAACCGAACTCGGGGCTCATGTTGCCCAGGGTGGCGCGGTTCGCGAGCGGAACCTCGGCCACACCCTCGCCGTAGAACTCGACGAACTTGCCGACGACGCCGTGCTTGCGCAGCATCTCGGTCGCAGTGAGCACCACGTCGGTGGCGGTGACGCCGGGCTGGATCTCACCGGAGAGTTTGAAGCCGACGACGCGGGGGATGAGCATCGAGACGGGCTGGCCGAGCATCGCCGCCTCGGCTTCGATGCCGCCGACGCCCCAGCCCAACACACCGAGGCCGTTGACCATCGTGGTGTGCGAGTCGGTGCCGACGCAGGTGTCGGGGTAGGCCTGGCCCTTGCGGGTCATGATGGTCGGTGCCAGGTACTCGATGTTGACCTGGTGCACGATGCCCATGCCCGGGGGGACGACCTTGAAGTCGTCGAACGCGCCCTGCCCCCAACGCAGGAACTGGTAACGCTCGCCGTTGCGCTCGTACTCGAGGTCGACGTTGCGCTCGAGAGCATCGGCGCGGCCGAAGACGTCGAGGATGACCGAGTGGTCGATGACCATGTCGGCGGGGGAGAGGGGGTTGACCTTGTTGGGGTCGCCGCCCAGGGTGGTGACGGCTTCCCGCATCGTGGCGAGGTCGACGATGCACGGAACGCCGGTGAAGTCCTGCATGATGACGCGCGCAGGGGTGAACTGGATTTCGAAGCTCGGCTCCGCGGATGGATCCCACGAGGCAATCGAACGAATGTGGTCGGCGGTGATGTTGGCACCGTCCTCGGTGCGAAGGAGGTTCTCCGCGAGGACCTTCAGCGCATAGGGCAACTTCTCGGCACCGGGCAAGGCCGACAGTCGGAAGATCTCGTACGAGTTCTCTCCGACTTCGAGGGTGCCCTTTGCACCGAATGAATCATTACTTGCGGTCACTTCAGCTCCACTCGTCTATGAGGCACACCGCCGACGGGGCTGTGTCGACGGTTGAAGCGAGGCGCTGTCCGTGTGTCTCGGCATGGCATCCGGCGTGCGTGTTGCCTGCGGACGCTCGGGCAGTGTCTCGATGGAAGTCTAACAGTACGCTTGTCCTGTGAAAACTTGCGGGCCCGTTTCGAGGTGGATACCGACAGAACGCCCCGCGTCACAATCCTCACGTACTGTTTCGTGCGACGCAATGAAGGGCGGCCTCAGTTGCTGCCTCGGACGCGCAGGCCTCCCCGGTATCGAGAGCACCGTGACGTAGGGTTTCACGCGACTGGTTCCTACCGACTGGACGAGAGATGCCTGAACCGATTCACGCCGTTTCCCCACTTGCCACCGATATTCCGGCAGGTCTGGACGTCGACAGCATCGTCGCCACGGTCCGCGAGTCCGGCGTGAGTGCGCCCGCCGACGAGGAAGCCGGGTTGTCCTCAGCTGTGGCTCGCGCAGAAGACCACGGCATCGATCTGAGCATTGTGATCGTGCCGAACGAACCGCGCCACGACTCGCAGCTACGCGACCTTGCCACCGCAGTCGGTGCACGCGAGGGGGGCACCGTACTGGTCCTGAGCCCCGGGCAGGTGGGCACGTTCAGCGACTCCATCAGCCGGGTGACCCTCGAAGCCGGTCAAGACCGCACCTACACCGGCAACCACATCGTCGCGGCCGACAATTTCGTGAACACGCTCGTCGAGGATCAGACGCCGTGGGGTCTGTTCACCGGTGGACTCGTCGTCGTCGTAGCTGTTGTCGCCACCCTGACTGCAGTTGTCAAGGCCCGCAGATTCCGGGCTCGGGCGACGGCACCCGAGAGCGCGAATCTCGACTCCAGCGAGAATTGAACCGACGCGTCGACGCGTCGACGCGTCGTTCGGGTGACTGACGCCCAGACCCTGGATCCGGCCGTGATCACAACGGCTGCGCCGCAGGAAAAAGTCGGAAAAATTGTTTCCGGTAAACCCCGAGTTCACGGCGTTGTGCCTGGTGAAATTACAAATGTGTCATTTGTGACTGGAGTTTCTTTAGGGTGCGAAGTGTCGTACGGTGCCATTGGCACTGCTGGGGAAGGAGTGTCGCAGAAGGCGGTTGTCATCCGTGGGGAACTCGGGAGGCCACTGCTTCGGGTGTGACTGACGTGGTTCGCACTTGTCGTATCGCTGCGTGTTTCTTTCCCGCCCGGCGAGAGCGCTCACCGTCACCTGCGATCGGGGTGGAGGACGGAGAGCACCTCGACGGCACGACGGTTCGACGCGAACCCGAGTGAATGCCGGACCCGAGGGAGACATTTGTGAGCCGACGTCAAGTCCGCGGCATTCACCGCAGTGCGCTCGTCCGTACCCGATTCGTGCTGGTCGGCGCTGGGCTGGTTCTCGCGTTGATGGCAACTCTTCCCGGAGTTGCCGCCGCGGTACCACCGCCACCGCCCAACCCATCGGACAGTGACCTCGCCGCCGCGGGCAGCGCCGTCGATTCGAGTCTCGGGCAGGTAGGACAGCTGATCGACGCGATCGCGTCGGCCAACCAGCAGCTCGCTCGACTCGACGACGAGGTTGCCTCGAAGCGCGAGGGCGTCAACAAGGCCCTGGTGGATCTGCAGAATGCGCGCGACGCCGCGGACGTCGCTGCCGCAGTCGTCGGTGCAGCACAACAGGCACTTGCCGACGCCGGCACCCAAATTCAGGCAGCCCAGCGCAAATTCGACGAATTCGCGAAGTCCAGCTACACCCAGGGCTCCGGTGTTGCGTCGATGGCCTCGTTCCTCGGTTCGAGCGGACCGGACGACGTGTTGGATCGTGCCCAGGTTTTGAAGGTGCTCTCCAACAGCCAGAACGCGGTGCTCGACGGGCTCCAGCGGGCCCGGACCGAACAGGCGAATCGCGATTCGGCGGCGCGGGACTCGAAGCAGCAGGCAGATGCTGCGGCGTCGGAAGCCGAGTCCAAGAAGGCCGAGGCCGAGCAAGCCATCGCCGAGGCGCAAGCTGCTCTGCAGGCCGAGGCCGATCAGAAAGCAGCGATCGAGTCGCAGCGTGACGCTGCCCAGACCGAGCTCGACTCGGCGCGCAGCAATGTTGCTGGTCTGCAGGATCAACGAGCGGCGTACGGCGACTGGGAAACACGGAAGGCAGCCGAGGATGCGGCTGTCGCTGCCGCCGCCGCGGCGGCACGCGAAGCCGCAGTTCAGGCAGCTGCCCGGGTATCGGCCAATCTTGCCGCCCAACAGCGTGCGGCAGCCATTGCCGAAGGCCAACGTTCGCACGTGGACGTGGAGGAAGATTCGAGCGCGACGACCGACTCGGACAGCTCGACCACAACCACGCCCACCACACCGAAGACATCCACCACACCGAAGACATCCACCACACCGAAGACGCCCACCAAACCGAAGACGTCCACGACGCCGTCGGTCACCGGAAGCGCGGCCGTCGAGTTGGCGATCGACCGTGGGATGAGCCAACTGGGAGTGCCGTACTCATGGGGCGGAGGCGACGAGAACGGCCCAACCAAGGGCATCAGGGACGGGGGAGTCGCAGACAGCTACGGCGATTACAACAAGGTCGGCTTCGACTGCTCGGGTCTGATGATCTACGCCTTCGCGGGCCTGGGAATTTCGCTGCCGCACTACACCGGCTATCAGTACACAGCGGGTAAGCAGGTGCCGTCTTCGGACATGAAGCGCGGCGACATGATCTTCTACGGACCCAACGCCAGCCAGCACGTCGCGCTGTACCTCGGCGACGGCAAGATGCTCGAAGCTCCGCAGTCCGGTTCGGTGGTCAAGGTCTCCGACGTGCGCTACAGCGGCATGACTCCCTACGCAGTGCGAATGGTGTCCTGAGCTCGATCCGGTGCCTCTCCGGACTCTCGAGTCGTTCCGCAGGCTCCGCTCCGGACTCTCGAGTCGTTCCGCAGGCTCCACTCCGGACTCTCGAGTCGTTCCGCAGGCTCCACTCCGGCCTCGTGCCGGGGGTGCCTTTCGGCGCGCGCGCCGATCACCTGGAATAGTTGATCGCGGCGGTACGAAACGAGCCCGACGATGATCGACTGAAAGCGGTGAATTCTTGGTGACATCACGTGACGGCCGGATTTCGAGTGACGAGGGGTCGACGCAAGTCGAGTCTCCGACTGCGAATCCACCGGGTGGGGAGCCGACGCGGGTCGACAGTCCAGGCCTGGCCGAGGACGTCCAGCTGCTCGAGAAGGCCGTGTACGAGGTCAAGCGGGTGATCGTCGGTCAGGATCGACTGGTAGAGCGGATCCTGGTCGGGTTGCTCGCCCGCGGACATGTATTGCTCGAAGGAGTTCCGGGCGTCGCCAAGACCCTCGCTGTCGAGACTTTCGCGCGGGTGGTGGGCGGCTCGTTCTCTCGAGTTCAGTTCACTCCCGACCTGGTTCCCACCGACCTCGTCGGCACTCGGATCTATCGTCAGGGCCGTGAGGAGTTCGACACCGAACTCGGGCCTGTCGTGGCCAACTTCGTCTTGGCCGACGAGATCAACCGCGCGCCGGCGAAGGTGCAGTCCGCGTTGCTCGAGGTCATGGCCGAGCGTCATGTCACCATCGGTGGCAGGACCTTCCCGATGCCCGATCCGTTCCTGGTGATGGCAACGCAGAACCCCATCGAGAACGAGGGCGTGTACCCCCTTCCCGAGGCTCAGCGCGACCGATTCCTGTTCAAGATCGTCGTCGACTACCCGACTGTCGAGGAAGAACGCGAGATCGTTTATCGCATGGGCATCAAGGCACCCGAGCCCAAGCAGATCCTCGACCCGGTCGAGTTGGTTCGGCTGCAGAATCTGGCCAGCTCGGTGTTCGTGCACCATGCGCTCGTCGACTACGTCGTTCGGGTCATTGCCGCCACGCGTACGCCCGAGCAGTTCGGTCTGGACGACGTGGCCAGCTGGATTGCTTACGGTGCCTCGCCGCGCGCAACGCTCGGAATCATCGCGGCGTCGCGGGCGCTCGCTCTGCTCCGGGGTCGCGACTACGTGGTTCCACAGGACGTTCTCGAGGTCATTCCCGATGTGCTTCGACACCGTCTGGTGTTGTCCTACGACGCCCTCGCGGACGAGGTCACGCCGGAGACGGTCATCTCTCGGATACTGCAGACCGTCGGCTTGCCGCAGGTGTCGCCGCAGGCGGTTCCGGTGCCGCAGAGCAACGGTGCCGGTCCGGACGGCCCGCACTTCGACGGACGTCAAGCCGGGCCGCAGGGGCAGTATCCGGCCCAGGGGCAATATCCCGCAGCCGGCCAGTTCCCCGCTCCGGGGCAGTTTCCCGCACAGGGCCAGGTGCCGCCACCGCAGCAGTCAGGACCTCAGCAGCCTCCGCAAGGCGGCGGTCGATACGGTCAGACGGCACCGTCGTTTCAGAAGCCGTCGGGTGACGGATCGTCGATCGGTACGCCGGGGCAGTGAGCGGATCCGATACCGCTCCCGTGACTGCCGGCAGTACCGTCGTTTCTCGGCCGCCGTCGTTCCGCTCGGGTGAGCTTCGTGATCCGAAGTTGGCCGCAGCATTGCGGACCCTGGAACTGACGGTGCGTCGACGGCTGGACGGGGTACTGCACGGGGACCATCTCGGGCTGATCCCCGGTCCCGGTTCCGAGCCCGGGGACGCCAGGGAGTATCAGCCCGGTGACGACGTGCGCCAGATGGATTGGTCGGTCACTGCGCGCACGACACATCCGCATGTCCGCCAGTCCGTGGCCGATCGCGAGCTCGAGACCTGGCTCGTGGTCGACCTGTCGGCCAGCCTCGACTTCGGCACCACCGGGTGCGAGAAGCGGGATCTGGCTGTTGCGGCTTCGGCCGCCATCACGCATCTGTCGGGCGGCGGTGGTAACCGAATCGGCGCGGTGGTGGCCACCGGTGCCAGCACCACTCGCATTCCGGCACGAGGTGGACGCGTACACACCCAGTCGATGCTGCGTGCAATCGCCACGACACCCTCGGCCGAGGACGGTGTCCGCGGAGATCTTCGGGCGGCCATCGAGGCGTTGCGTCGGCCGGAACGCCGTCGCGGGATGGCTGTGGTGATCAGTGACTTTCTCGGGCCCATCGACTGGGAACGGTCGCTTCGCGCCATTTCGGCCAGACACGACGTGCTGGCCGTCGAGGTACTCGACCCACGGGACCTCGAACTACCCGACGTCGGTGACGTGGTGCTGCACGATCCGGAGTCCGGCCGCACGCGCGAATTCAGCACGACGCCTCGGCTACGAGCAGACTTCGCCCGTGCCGCGGCAGCACATCGCGACGACGTGGAAAAGGCGCTGCGGCGCTGCGGATCGCCCCGGCTGACACTGCGTACCGACGGTGATTGGATCGCCGACGTCGTCCGCTTCGTCACTGCGCGCAGACACACAATCGGATCAGGTTTCACCAATACTGCTCGGGCCGGTACGCGATGAGTCTGACCGATTTCGCTTCGCCGTGGTGGCTCGGATTTCTCGTCGTCGTGATCGCGCTGACGGTCGGCTACATCTGGATCCAACGGCGCAAGCAGAAACACGTTCTTCGCTTCTCGAACATGGAACTCCTCGAGTCGGTTGCGCCCGCCCGGCCGAACCGATTGCGACACCTACCCACCGCCCTGGTGCTGGTCGGTTTGCTCTTTCTTACCATCGCGATGGCGGGTCCCACGGCGGACGAGCGCGTCCCACGCAACCGGGCCACCGTCATGCTCGTCATCGACGTCTCCCTGTCGATGGAGGCCACCGACGTCGAGCCGACCCGGTTGGCCGCCGCTCAGGAAGCCGCGAAGTCCTTCGCCGACGGTCTGACGCCCGGCATCAATCTCGGATTGGTCGCGTTCGCAGGTACGGCGTCGGTTCTGGTGTCGCCCACGGCCAACCGCGAAGCTACCAAGTCCGCCATCGACAAGTTGCAGCTCAGTGAGCGAACGGCCACCGGCGAGGCGATTTTCACCTCGCTCCAGTCGATCGACACGCTCGGAGCGATACTCGGCGGGGGCGACGCGGCACCTCCGGCGCGAATCGTGCTGCTCTCGGACGGTAAGCAGACCGTTCCGCAGAACCTCGACGACCCACGCGGCGGGTACACCGCGGCGCGGGCAGCCAAGGACAAAGGCGTGCCGATCTCCACGATCTCGTTCGGCACGAGCTACGGCTCGGTCGAAATCGAGGACGAGGCCGGGGTCGAACGGGTGCCGGTACCCGTCGATGATCCGTCCTTGCGCGAGATCGCGACTCTTTCCGGCGGCAGCTTCTTCACCGCGTCGTCGCTCGAGGATCTCAGAGACGTCTACGACACCCTCGAGGAGCAGATCGGTTTCGAGATCACTCGCGGAGACGCGTCGCGTCCGTGGTTGATTCTCGGTGTCCTGTTCATCTCGTCGGGGTTGGGTTCGGCTCTGGTGATGCGGCAACGCTTGCCGTGATCACTGTTATTACTCACCAGTAAGTTTCGCTTTGTCATTCCAGGACGAACAGATAGGTTGCTAGGCATGTCCACACCTGACTTCATCGCGCGATCGGTACTCGTCACCGGAGGTAACCGGGGTATCGGTCTGGCCATTGCCCAGCGACTCAAAGCCGACGGCCACAAGGTGGCCGTCACCCACCGCGGCTCCGGGGCTCCCGACGGGCTCTTCGGAGTCGTCTGCGACGTCACCGACTCCGACTCGGTGGACGCGGCCTTCAAGGAGGTCGAGGAAAAGCAGGGTCCCGTCGAGGTACTCGTCTCGAACGCGGGCACCACCGACGACACACTCATCATGCGGATGACGGACGAGCAATTCTCGAATGTGCTCGACGCGAACCTCACGGGTGCATTTCGGGTGGCGAAGCGAGCAAGTCGGTCGATGCTTCGTGCCCGCTACGGCCGATTCATCTTTCTCGGTTCGGTCGTCGGTATGACCGGCACCGCCGGTCAGGCGAATTACGCCTCCTCCAAAGCAGGCGTTATCGGCCTGGCTCGTTCCCTGACGCGTGAGCTCGGTTCCCGCTCCATCACCGCCAACGTTGTCGCTCCCGGATTCATCGACACCGAGATGACTCAGGTGCTCGACGAAAAGATCCAGGAAATGGCCGTCAAAGCAATTCCGTTGGCGCGCAAAGGCAAAGCGGAAGAAGTGGCAGGCGTCGTGAGTTGGCTGGCGTCGCCAGACGCGACATATGTCTCCGGTGCGGTCATACCTGTCGACGGCGGCCTGGGCATGGGGCACTGAAGTCCCACTCGCACAACGATTTCGATAGACGTACACCTCCGAATTAAGGAACACAGCACTATGGGCGGATTGCTCGAAGGCAAGACCATTCTCATCACCGGCATCATCACCGATGCCTCCATCGCGTTCCACGCCGCTGCTATGGCGCAGGAGCAGGGTGCGAAGGTGATCATCACCGGGTTCGATCGGCTGCGTCTCATCGACCGCATCGCGCAGCGTCTGCCCAAGGAGGTGCCCCCGGCGATCGAGCTCGACGCCACCAACGAGGAGCACCTCGCGGCGCTGGCCGATCGCGTACGCGAAGTAGCACCCGAGGGTATCGACGGGGTTCTGCACTCGATCGCATTCGCGCCCCGCACCCTGATGGGACCGGACGCCAAGCCGTTCCTCGAAGGCCCCGGCCCCGATGCCGCGAGGGCGTTCGAGATCTCCGCGTGGAGCTATGCGTCGCTGGCTCGCGCTGTGCTGCCGGTCATGAACGAGGGTGGCTCCATCGTCGGAATGGACTTCGACCCCCGTACGTCCATGCCGTACTACAACTGGATGGGTGTCGCCAAGGCTGCACTCGAATCGGTCAACCGCTACGTTGCTCGGGAAGTGGGAGCCGCCAAGCGAATTCGCTCCAATCTCGTTGCGGCAGGACCGATCAGGACGCTCGCCGCCAAGGCAATTGCGGGTACGGCGACCGGTGATGCAGCCAAGATGGACCAGCTGAACGTCTACTGGGACGGTGCCGCCCCGATCGGCTGGGATGTCAACGACCCGACCGTCGTCGCGAAGTCCATCGTCGCGCTCCTCTCCGATTGGCTGCCCGGCACGACGGGATCCATCGTGTACGTCGACGGTGGAGCCAGCCACAACACGTATCTGCCCGAAAACATGTGACACCACGGTGGGCGGAACCGCACGAGCGCCCACCGAGAGGTTTCGTTCGCCGATCGGACCCCTACCGGGGCCGGTCGGCGACGGGGGCACAATGGATACATGACCACCCCTGAAGACTTCGACGCACTGCTGGTGCTCTCGTTCGGCGGGCCGGAACAGCCCGCCGACGTACGCCCGTTCCTGGAGAACGTGACTCGTGGACGCGGAGTGCCGCCCGAGCGTCTGGACGACGTCGTCGAGCACTACATGCATTTCGGGGGTGTTTCCCCGATCAACGAGCTCAATCGCAACATCATCTCGGCACTGCGTGACGAATTCGATTCGGCTGGAATCGATCTGCCGATCTACTTCGGAAACCGCAACTGGCATCCGATGATCGAGGACACCGTAGCGACCATGAAGTCGGACGGGATCGCCAACGCCCTGGTGTTCCCGACGTCGGCGTGGGGTGGCTACTCCGGGTGCAGGCAGTATCACGAGGACATCGTCCGAGCCCGCGACACAGTGGGCGACGGCGCACCGCACCTGCTCAAGATCCGGCAGTACTACGACCACCCGCTGATGGTCGACGCCTTCACCGATGCCGTCGCATCGGCGCGAGCCTCACTGCCCGAGCAGCACCGCGCCGGTGCACGCCTGGTGTTCACCGCACACTCCATTCCCTCCGCCGCCGACGCCAATGCCGGCCCGCCCGAGGACGGCGGGCATCTCTACAGCCGTCAGGTAGCCGAGGCCTCGAGGCTCGTTGCGGCCGCGTCCGGTATCGAGGACTACGACCTGGTGTGGCAGTCCCGATCGGGACCGCCACAGGTTCCGTGGCTGGACCCCGACATCTGCGACCATCTCGAAGCGCTCTCGGCTCGGTCGGTCGAATCGGTGATCGTGTGTCCGATCGGATTCGTGTCCGACCATCTCGAGGTCGTGTGGGATCTCGACACCGAGGCCGAGGAGAAGGCGCGCGAGCTCGGAATGGCCTTCGCGCGCGCAGGCACTCCCGGTTCGGATGCGCGCTTCCCGAAAATGATTCGCGAACTCGTGGACGAGTACCGCCTCGGTGCCGACTGCCGCCGCGGGCTCGGACGCGTGCCGGGCTACGGTTCGACGCTGGATGGAAAGCGCTGCGCCGTCGGATGCTGCGAGCAACCGTCCCGGCCCACTCGTCCTGCCGGAGCCGCTGCCCGATAGTCCGCGATCGAACGACCGACGGGCATCAAGCGGAGTGCATCGCCGCTTCGATGCTCGTCGCGACAGCGATGGTGCGGGCGGTACGGACCGCAGCCCACAGCGGCCGAACCAACTCTTCGCGCGCCGCAGCGGCTCTCGCGGTGGGGGCTTCCGACGGAGCAGACCCGGCCGCGACGGTCAGAATGGCCGCAACCCGGTCGGCCGATTCGAGTACCCGGAACGCCCTGTCCGACATCTCGGCGGGGTAGCGATGCCGGGCCGCATCGGCGATCAGTTCGGCGATGCGGGCACGTGGATCGGATTGCAGGGTTCGGGTGGGCAGCGACTGCATCTGGGCGAGAGCGTCCGCCGCGCCGCGAACGGCCTCGCGCATCTCGTATTCGGCCTCGCCCAGGCCTTGTTCACGATGGCCGTGCTCGGGAACGACGATCGAATAAACGGTCCAGCGCAACACATCCGGTCCCTCGACAACTGGCACCACTCCGATCCCGTGGTTGCCCGAGGCACCGACGATCACGGCCTGCCCGGAGTTCAGGGCGGCGCTCGAGAAATCCGTGTTCGCCGGTAGTCCGCTCACGGCCCCCGGGGCAGGCAGAACGAGCCTGACCCGGTCGTCTCCGACCGCAGACCGCATCTGCGCCCCTGCGGTGGCCCTGATCGCCTGCAGCAGGCCTGCGATTCCCTCGACGTAACCGGGATGCTGCAGGCCGAAGCTCTCGGCCGCACCCACATCTCCCGCACCCACGAGATGCATCGGTGCCCACTCGGACATGGCGTCGATGACGTCGTCCGGTGAGCTGGCACCAGCCAGCCAGGAACTGGCCCACAGGGCAAGACTTGCACTCGAAGAACACACGACTCACGAGCATAGGTCGGCGTGGCGAACCGTGCTCGGGACGCCGATGTGGCTAGCGTTGATCGCCGTGAACGACATGTACGGCGGAGACATTCTCAAAGGGCACAGTCGGATGCGGAAGGTACCGGCGCCGGAAGTTCCGGCCGAGCGCGGACTGGTCGTCGAGGACGCCGGAACCGGTTACTGCGGTGCGGTGGTCGGATTCGAGCGCACCTATGACGGAGACTTCGTCCGGCTCGAAGACGGTGCCCGCACCACGCGTCTGTTCGCCCTGCGCGATGCCGCGTTCCTGATCGACGGCCGTCGGGTGACTTTGGTCCGCCCGAAGCCCGTGGCTGCGACACCGCAGCAGACGCGCTCTGCCTCCGGGTCCACCAAAGTCGAGGGACTGCGGGCACGGACGGCCCGCGCGAGCCGGATCTGGGTAGAAGGCGTGCACGACGCGGCCCTCGTGGAAAGTGTGTGGGGACACGATCTTCGAGTGGAGGGAGTGGTCGTCGAGCACCTGGAGGGTCTTGACAACCTGGGGGAGCGATTGGCCGATTTCGGTCCTGGTCCAGGGCGTCGTGTCGGCGTGCTGGTGGACCATTTGGTGACCGGGTCCAAGGAGTCGAAGTTGACGAGGTCGCTGGGCGAGCACGTGCTGGTCACCGGTCATCCGTTCATCGACGTCTGGGAGGCCGTCAAGCCCGCTGCTGTCGGTATCGATGCCTGGCCGAAGATCCCGCGAGGCGAGGATTGGAAGACCGGAATCTGCCGAGAGCTGGGGTGGGGCAGTCCGCGGGAGGGGTGGCGTCGGGTGTATTCGTCGGTATCGAGCTTCCGTGATCTCGAAGCACCACTGATCGGAGCCGTCGAACATTTGGTCGACTTCGTCACCGAGTAGGGCTGTGTCCAGCAACGCACCGGCAATTGTCCGATTCGTGATTGGATGGAGGCTGTGGCAGCGATCATTTGGCTCATAGCGGCGGTGGTGCTCGCCGGTGCCGAGGCACTGACGGGCGACTTCTTTCTTCTGATGATCGCCGGCGGTGCGCTCGGTACTGCAGGGGTTTCTGCTCTTACGGATTTCCCGGTGTGGGCCGATGCGATCGTCTTCGGTGTCCTGTCTCTGTCGCTGGTTCTCGGGTTGCGACCGATTCTGTTGCGGCGCTTCGCGAATCCGCCCGATATCCCGATGGGCATGGCAGCACTCACCGGCAAGAGTGCTGTGGTGCTCGAGCAGGTCACTGCACACGAAGGCCAGATCAAGCTCGGTGGTGAGGTGTGGACCGCTCGTCCACTCGACGAGACCGAGGTCTATGCCCCGGGTACCACCGTGACCGTGATGGAAATAGACGGCGCTACCGCCGTCGTATGGAAGGGACCGTAGTCAGTGGAAGCACTCATCGCACTGGCTGTCATCGTCGTGTTCGTCGCGGTGTTGATGGCCAAGTCCATCTCGATCGTCCCGCAAGCCGAGGCAGCCGTGATCGAGCGGCTCGGCCGCTACACGCGCACCGTGTCCGGTCAACTCACGTTTCTCGTACCGTTCGTCGACCGCATTCGTGCCAAAGTCGACCTGCGCGAGCGGGTCGTGTCGTTTCCGCCGCAGCCGGTGATCACCAAGGACAACCTGACTGTGTCGATCGATACCGTCGTCTACTTCCAGGTGACCAATCCGCAAGCGGCCGTGTACGAGATCAACAACTACATCGTCGGCGTCGAGCAGTTGACAACCACCACGCTGCGTAACGTCGTCGGCGGAATGACGCTGGAAGAGACGCTCACCTCGCGTGATTCGATCAACGGTCAACTGCGCGTCGTGCTGGACGAGGCGACCGGACGCTGGGGCCTGCGCGTCGCCCGAGTGGAGCTCAAGAGTATCGATCCGCCGCCCTCGATCCAGGAGTCGATGGAGAAGCAGATGAAGGCCGATCGCGAGAAGCGAGCGACCATCCTCACTGCCGAAGGCCATCGTGAATCGGCCATCAAGACGGCCGAGGGTGACAAGCAGAGCCGGATCCTCGCCGCCGAGGGTGGCAAGCAAGCGTCCATTCTCACCGCGGAGGGTGAACGGCAGTCGCGCATCCTGCGGGCACAGGGTGATCGTGCGGCGAAGTATCTCGAAGCTCAGGGTCAGGCCAAGGCGATCGAGAAGGTGTTCGGTGCCATCAAGGCCGGCAAGCCCACGCCCGAGTTGCTCGCGTACCAGTACATGCAGACCCTGCCGCAGATGGCGCAGGGCGACGCGAACAAGGTGTGGATGATTCCGAGCGACTTCGGCGATGCGCTCAAGGGTTTTGCGAAGACACTCGGCACGCCGGGCGAGGACGGGGTCTTCCGCTACGAGCCCAACGAGTCGGCGGGCAACGAGCCCAAGCCCGAGGACGACTCGGACGAGGTTGCCGAATGGTTCGAGACCAAGACCGATCCGGCAGTCGCCGAGGCGGTCAAGGCCGCCGAGGCAGTGGCCCGCAAGCCGGTCGACACGTCGATGGCGCCGTCACCCGAACTCTCGAAGGGCTTCGACGTCGGTGCCCTGTCTGCGTCGCCCGAGGCGGAGCCTGAACAGCGCTGAGATCTTCGGTGATCAGTTGAACAGGGCGGTTCCTACACCGGCAGCGGCCAGGGCCCACAGCACACTGGCGAAGGTGCCGATGATGAACTGTTCGGAGGCATGGGATTCGCGCAGCTCGGGATAGCGCGCAAGTCCCTTGACTGCCAGCACGATGGCGATCCCTTCCGGCCACCCGGCGAGGATCGACACGGCGACGGCCACGCGTTCGAGAATGCCGATGGTCAATCCACCACGAAGCGGCTCGACCGGATCGTCTCCGGTCGAGTCGCTCTGTCGTCGTGCGACGCGAAACACGGTGGGCACCATCGCTGTTCCGCCCAGGGCCGCAGCGACGACGCTGAGGACCACTCCGACGGCATGGCCCAGACCGTAGGCCGGTCCGGCCACCGTGGCCAGGATTGCCGCTGCCGCGAGCAGACTCGACACGGCGACGGTGGGCAACCATCGGCGAATTCCGGTGCCGGCGGGGACGGTAGCGGCGACTGCAGTCAGTGCCAGTAGCACGAGGGTGGCAACGATCATGGCCGATGGCTTCCCGTCGTGTTCGCGGTGTCGAGCAATCGAGTCGCCAGGGTGCGGCCCGCGTTCTCCACCTGCCAGCCGGCGACGGAGAGTCGTTGCGACATAGCTTGTTTGCTGATCTTCAACAGCTCTGCCGCGTCGGTCTGCGACAACCCGCCCTCCATGAGTGCAACCGCTTCGCGGCCGTGGTCCGAGCGGCGGCCGATCAGGAGGGCAACAAGGGTGAATGCCGTCTCGGCATCTTCGGCGGCAGTGGGCTCGGGGCCGGAGACGGCCAGCGCGGCGGGGGTCCCCTTGGCCCTGGTCACAGCGTCTCGAGCTGCCTCGAATGCTGGGCCACGTCCGGCTCGCGTGGTTTCCGGTAGTGGAAGCTCGACGGAACCGATGCCGATTCCTACGCTCCACTGTGGCGTGGACACCAGTTCGAGCGCGATGGAGACGACGGTGGCGGCGTCCTCGCACACGGCTTGGACTTCGTCTCCTGCTGTGCGATCGAAAGGACGGATCAGCTCGTGGTCGCGATAGCGGTCGAGCAGCTCGGGTACCCGATCGATATCACGTCTACTTCGACGTTGGTCCACGGTGAGAACGAACATTGGACAAGGCTAGGTCGTTGATTTGATATAGTCAAGCTTCAAGGCTTGATTCATCGGAGTCAAGGTTCTCGCCCTGCTGACTGCCAGCAGCAACACGCTCCGACTTCGAGCCGCGCGAGAGCCGCCAATCCACCACCAGGCCACTCAGTCCGATCGCGATGCAGACCGCGGACAGCACCAGCAGCACCGGATGCGTCTCACCTCCGATGGCACCGCCGATCACGACGATCCCAAGAGTGCCCGGCAGCATGCCGACCGCGGTCGCCGCAGCGAACGGCACGAGACGCACTGCAGATACACCGCAGGCGTAGTTCACCAACGAGAACGGCACCGGGGCGATCAAGCGCAGAGAGCCGACGGCCAGCCAGCCTCTCCGGCGAAGGCTGTCGTCGATCGAGTCCAGGACCGAATGCGACATTCGAGCTGCCACGGCCTCGCGTCCGATCGCGCGGACCAGCAACAGAGCCAGGATCGCGCTGACCGTCGACGCTCCGATAGTGACGGCCAGACCGGTCAGCGGGCCGAACAGAACTCCGGCACTGAGTGTGAACAGGGTTCTCGGGACCGGCGCAATGGTCGCGACCGCGTGCACGGCGAAGAAGGCGAGCGGGAACGCAGGCCCGACGGCTGTTCCCCACTGGCGAATCTCTTCGACACTCGGATGGGGAGCGAACACGGCCACGAGGGCGAAGACGACGATCACCGCCACCAGGGCGATCAGTCGGAGGTCGCGCAGGTGCCGGGTCACGAGAGGCCAGCGTACCGGCGCAAGGTGACGCCTTCGCTATCTCGGAGTTCGACGACCGAGCGGTACGACCGAACGTGAGGTGATCCTCACGATAACCTGCAATGAAGTGGGGTTAGCATCACTTCAAGTCGGGTGCAGATCTGCCCGCCGAACCGAGGGAGCAGCACACGTGTCCATCGCGTCGCACGAAGATGCCGCACGCAGTGCTCATGCGGCCTGGCAGAAGTCAGTGGCCGGTGTGTTGGCCAAATCTCGCAGGGTCGAGGTGGCCGATCTGCCTGCCGATCCCGAACATCTACTCGATTCCACGACCTACGACGCGATCACGGTCTCCCCGTTGTACACAGCGTTCGACGAGCGGCCAGAAGGTCCACTACCGGGGCAGTTTCCGTACGTACGGGGTCGCGATCCCCATCGCGACGTCAATGCAGGCTGGAAGGTGTGCACTCGGCACGGCTCGACTGCCCGAGACGCAGCCGACGGTGACGCGTCCGTTCTCAACACCCAGATTCTCGACTCGCTGTCCAACGGCACCAGCGCTCTGTGGTTGGCGGTCGGCGGCCACGGCGTCGACCCGACAGTGCTCCCGGAGGCTTTGCGCGGGGTGTTCCTCGAGCTCGCACCGCTGACGATCGATGCGCGCGAGGACGTATCTGCCGCGGCAGCCTCGTTGTTCTCCATTCTCGACTCGGCCGACATCGACGATCGCGCCGCAGTCGACATCCGACTCGGAGTGTCCACCCTGACTGCGCAGTTGGGGGGCACCGCGACGATCGAGATGACCGAGGCACTCGAGCTGGTCCACGAGTCGATCGGTCGCGCCGAGACAATTCGCACGATCACAGTCGACGGCACCGTCTTCCACAATCTCGGAGCCGGCGACGCGCAAGAACTCGGTGCGTCGATTGCCGCAGGCCTCGAGTACGTCCGCTCCATGACGAACGCAGGCGTCGGCATCTCGGATGCTCTGCGCCAGATCGAATTCCGGTTCGCCGCCACCGACGATCAGTTTCAGACCATCGCCAAGTTCAGGGCCGCGCGCACACTGTGGGCGCGCGTCGCGCAGGTGTGCGGATCCTCGGAAGCCGGTGATGCTCCGCAGCATGCGGTGACCTCGGAAGCAATGATGTCTCAACGAGATCCGTGGGTGAACATGCTGCGCACCACACTGGCGTCGTTCGGTGCCGGGGTGGGTGGCGCGGATTCGGTGACGGTGTTGCCGTTCGATGCCGCGCTACACGGCGGCGCAGCGGGGGTGTCGAAGACCTTCGCGGCCCGCATCGCCAGGAACACTCAATTGCTGCTGCTCGAAGAAGCCCATTTGGGGCGGGTGCTGGATCCCGGTGCCGGGTCCTGGTACATCGAGGATCTGACGGCAGCGGTCGCCGCGAAGGCCTGGGAGTTCTTTCGGACCGTCGAAGCGTCGGGTGGATTCCGCGCCGCCGTCGACGACGGTTCACTCGTGGCGGCGATCGAGAAGACCCGTGCAGAGCGCGATTCCGATATCGCACACCGGCTCACCCCGCTGACCGGTGTCAACGAATTTCCCAATCTGGCCGAGGCTCCACTGACTCCCGAGCAGACCGCGCAGCAGGGCTCGGCGGCGGTGTACCGGTACGGCAGGGCTTTCGAGGCGCTCCGGGATCGGTCGGATGCATTTCTGGCCGAGCATGATTCGCGGCCGACCGTGCTCCTGATACCGCTGGGAAGCGTCGCCGAACACAACGTCCGAACGACGTTCGCATCGAACCTGATGGCCTCGGGCGGAATCGAGGCCGTCAATCCAGGTCCACTGACCGTGGACGGAATCGCCGCGGCGGTCGAGTCCTTCCAGGCCGCTGTCGCCGTGGTGTGCGGTACCGACAAGCGTTACGCCGACGAGGCCTCCACTGCCGTGGATGCAGCCCGCGCCGCTGGTGTTTCGCGGGTTCTGCTCGCCGGACCAGAGAAGATCTTCGCCGGCATCGAGGGCACGTCGCGTCCCGATGGATTCCTGACCGCGAAGGTCGATGCCATCGCTGTGCTGACCGAACTTCTCGACACCCTGGGAGCGAAGAAGTGACGACCGACGAGAACCGAATCTCTCACACCATCGGCAGTTTCGCCGACGTGCCCCTGGTCGATCCCGACGAGCCGACGCCGTCGCCGCCGTCGGCCGAGGACGTCGCCGCTCATGTGGAGCAGGGTGCGAAGGCCAATTTCTACACTCCCGAGCAGGTGGTGTGGTCCACCCCCGAGGGCATCGACGTCAAGCCGGTGTTCACCGAGGCGGATCGTGACGCCGCGGAGGCCGAGGGCTATCCGCTGCACAGCTATCCGGGTGCCCCGCCGTTCCTCCGCGGGCCGTATCCCACGATGTACGTCAACCAACCGTGGACCATTCGTCAGTACGCCGGATTCTCCACCGCGGCCGAGTCCAACGCCTTCTACCGCCGCAACCTCGCGGCCGGCCAGAAGGGCCTGTCGGTGGCGTTCGATCTGGCCACTCACCGGGGCTACGACTCCGATCACCCTCGAGTGCAGGGTGACGTCGGAATGGCCGGTGTCGCAATTGATTCCATCTACGACATGCGTCAGCTGTTCGACGGCATCGACCTCGGTAGCGTCTCGGTATCGATGACGATGAACGGAGCGGTGCTGCCGATCCTGGCGCTGTACGTCGCCGCCGCGGAGGAGCAGGGTGTCGGGCCGGAGAAACTTGCCGGCACCATCCAGAACGACATCCTCAAAGAGTTCATGGTGCGCAACACCTACATCTATCCGCCGAAGCCGTCGATGCGCATCATCTCGGACATCTTTGCGTACACCAGCGAGAAGATGCCGAAGTACAACTCGATCTCCATCTCCGGCTACCACATCCAAGAAGCCGGTGCCACAGCCGATCTCGAACTGGCCTACACCCTCGCGGACGGTGTCGAGTACATCCGGGCCGGCCTCGATGCAGGTATGGACATCGATACGTTCGCACCGCGACTGTCGTTCTTCTGGGCCATCGGAATGAACTTCTTCATGGAGGTCGCCAAGCTCCGCGCCGGGCGCCTGCTGTGGGCCGAGCTCGTCCAACAATTCGAGCCCAAGAGCGCCAAATCTCGTTCACTGCGCACTCATTCGCAGACGTCGGGTTGGTCGTTGACCGCACAGGACGTCTTCAACAACGTCGCCCGTACGTGCGTCGAGGCCATGGCCGCTACCCAGGGCCACACCCAGTCCCTGCATACCAATGCGCTCGACGAAGCACTGGCGCTGCCGACGGACTTCTCGGCCCGTATCGCACGCAACACCCAGCTGCTCATCGCTCAGGAATCCAACACCGTTCGCCCGATCGATCCGTGGGGCGGCTCGCATTACGTCGAATGGCTCACCCACCAGCTCGCGAATCGGGCTCGGGCACACATCGCCGAGGTCGAGGAAGCGGGCGGTATGGCCCAGGCCATCGGCGAAGGAATTCCCAAGCTGCGCATCGAGGAGGCGGCCGCTCGTACCCAGGCGCGAATCGACTCCGGCCGACAGCCGCTGGTGGGCGTCAACAAGTATGTGCCCGACGAGCCCGACACCATCGAGGTGCTCAAGGTCGAGAACTCGAAGGTCCGCCGTGAGCAGATCGAGAAGCTCGAACGCCTTCGTGCCGAGCGCGACACGGCCGAAGTCGAGGCAGCACTGGCGAATCTGACCCGGGCCGCCGCCTCGGACCAGCCAGGAATGGAGAACAATCTGCTTGCTCTCGCCATCGACGCCGCGCGCAAGATGGCCACCGTCGGCGAAATTTCCGATGCGCTCGAGAAGGTCTACGGGCGCCATCAGGCGGAAATCCGGACAATCAGTGGTGTGTATCGCGACGAGGCAGGTAAATCCGAGAACATCACCCGCGCCACCACGCTGGTCGAGCAGTTCGCCGAGGACGAGGGTCGTCGGCCTCGCGTCCTGGTGTGCAAGATGGGTCAGGACGGGCACGACCGCGGCCAGAAGGTCATCGCAACGGCGTTCGCGGACATCGGCTTCGACGTCGACGTCGGCCCACTCTTCCAGACGCCGGAGGAGGTGGCCCGCCAGGCTGCCGACAACGACGTCCACGTGGTCGGCGTGTCGTCTCTGGCGGCAGGCCATCTGACGCTGGTGCCCGCCTTGCGTCAGGCCTTGGCCGACGTCGGCCGCGGCGACATCATGATCGTCGTCGGAGGCGTCATCCCGCCCGGCGACTTCGACGAGCTCTACGCGGCAGGTGCCGCTGCCATCTTCCCTCCGGGCACCGTCATCGCCGACGCCGCGATCGGGCTGGTGGAGAAGCTGTCCGTCGCGCTCGGGCATGCACCCCGCGAGGCCAACGCCTGAACATGGGTGCTCCGAACAACGACATGAGCTCTTCGAATGGTTCACCGCCGCCCAGAGGCCGCATCATCGACGTCGATAGCGTCGCCGAATCGGTGCGAGCGAACGAGCGATCCGGTCTGGCGCGTGCCATCACGCTCGTCGAGTCGACTAGATCGGATCATCGAGATCTGGCGCAGCAACTGCTCCTCCGTGTGTTGCCCGACGCAGGTGGCTCTCACCGGGTCGGTATCACCGGAGTGCCGGGTGTCGGTAAATCGACGTTCATCGACGCGCTCGGTATGCGGTTGATCGAGAAGGGGCACCGAGTCGCGGTGCTTGCGGTCGATCCGTCGTCGACCCGAACCGGTGGTTCCATCCTGGGTGACAAGACCAGAATGTCGCGTTTGGCGGTCCAGGAGAACGCGTACATCCGGCCGTCTCCGACATCGGGAACCCTGGGCGGGGTGGCGCGTGCGACCCGCGAGACCATCGTCTTGCTCGAAGCAGCCGGTTTCGACGTGATCCTGGTCGAGACTGTGGGTGTCGGACAGTCGGAGGTGACGGTCGCCAACATGGTCGACTGCTTCACGTTCCTCACGCTCGCACGCACCGGAGATCAGCTGCAGGGCATCAAGAAGGGCGTTCTCGAACTCGCCGATCTGGTGGCCGTCAACAAGGCCGACGGCAAGCACGCGACCGACGCGAAGAACGCGGCGCGAGAGTTGGCGGGCGCGCTGCGGCTGATCTATCCGCACGATGCGATCTGGAAGCCCCCGGTGTTGACGATGAGCGCCATCGAGGGCACCGGACTCGACGAGTACTGGGATACAGTGCTGCGCCATCAGCAAGTGCTCAGTGACGCAGGCGAATTCGCAGAGAAACGTCGGAAGCAGCAGGTCGATTGGACGTGGACGATGGTCAACGACCAACTGCTGCGTCGGCTGGCGCAGAATCCCTCCGTCAAGGCCATCCGCAGCGACGTCGAGACCCGAGTGCGCGACGGTTCCCTGACCGCCGCGCTGGCGGCGCAGGAGCTACTCGACGCGTTCGATTCCTGATTCGAATTCTGCTCGCTGTGCCGCGGGGTAGAGCCGGGCTGCGAGAGCTCCGACACGATCGATCAAGCGGTCGAAGAATGCCTCCGGATCGGTGTGTGTCGCGATCGCGACGTTCGCGTCCTTGCCCCACATCCCGCGCCAGTCCGCGACTGTTGTTCCGCGCGTGAGAGTTCCGACGAGTTCGACGTCGACGGTCGCGTGTCGGTAGGTGGCGATATCCGGATCCAGCGCGACAGCGGCCGCGAACGGATCGTGCATGTGCGCGAGGAATCCTTGATCATGATCGCGATGGAATTCCATGTAGAACCGCACCGCGTCGGAGAAGTGCCGCACGATCGGATTCGACGCGGTCGACCGAACACCTGGTGCATCGCTCGACGAGATCGCCTCGCCGGGAGAGCTTCCGGCCCGTTCGGCAAGCCGCCGAACATGTTCCGGCGTCATCTCGATGGTCTCGGTGATGTCGAGCGCACAGACGATGGGGCGACGGTCTGCAGGTAGTCCGGAGAAGGCTGCGAACACCTCCGCGGCTGCCTCCGGGTCCACCGCGATGTTCCATTCGCTGGTCGGCGTCGTGTTTCCCTGGTGTTGAAACGCTCCACCCATGAGCACCAAACGCTTCAACAATCGAGGTAACTCGGGATCGAGGCGGATCGCCAGTGCCAGGTTGGTCAGCGGACCGGTGACGAGCCCGGTGATCTTGCCCGGATGCGAGCGGACCAGCTCGATCCACATCGTGGTGGCATCTCGGGGTGACAGCGGCCGAGGCGAGACCGGCAGCTCTGCGTACCCGATACCTTGCGGTCCGTGGGTGTCCTCCGTGGTCATCAGCGGTGCAACGAGCGGCACCTGGGCACCGAGCGCTACCTCGACATCACCTGCACGGCACAGATCGAGCCAAGCCAGGTTGTTCGCGGCAACCTGATCTACCGGCACGTTCCCGGCGGTGGAGGCAATACCGAGTATGTCTGCCTCTTCGGTCGCGAGCAGGTACAGCAGGGCGAGCGAGTCGTCGATCCCGGTGTCGACGTCGACGATCAGTGGCACGGTCATGCTGCCACCTGCGTGGTCGGGGTGTGGCGAACCGGAAAATTGACCGATCGTGCGATGAAGCACTTCGACGACGCTGATGCGTGCAGCTTCTCGGCGCGGGCCAACATAGACGGGTCGGCCACGCTCACGAACGGGGCCAGGGTGACTTCGACGAACTGCCCGGACCCGTCGGATTGCTCGGTCATCACCCCGGTGGGGGAGTCGACGTAGCCGGTGACCGTCACGCCCGATGCAGCGGCCAGTCCGAGGTACCAGAGCATGTGGCAACTCGACAGCGAGGCCACGAGGAGCTCCTCGGGATTCCAGCGCTCTGCATCGCCGCGGAAGCTCGGATCGGAACTAGCTGCGAGGTCGGGCTTCCCTGGAGCCGAGACAACGTGGTCGCGGTCGTAGCAGGAGGCACCTGAGGTTCCCTCGCCGCGATTGCCCGTCCAGTTCACTGTGAGTCCGTAGTTGTGGTTCGGCACGAGTCCATCGTGCCAGTACCGGGCCGAGGGGCGACGGTCCACCTCTTCTCTTGATGTCCGTATCGACCGGATTGCCCCAATTGTCAAGGGGGCCAGGCCCAACGGATCATTCGACCACCGACCTGCTGAAACCTGGACCGACGTCGCTGTTTGTCGTGTTCGCTGTTTGATAAGCGGTCATTCCCCTGGCTAACGTTGCAGTAATGACGGTTGCGCAAGGTACAGAATCTCCCGAGTCGTCACCCCGACAATCGCGATGGGGACGTCGACATGTCCAACGCCTCCGGCGTGACGCGTTCTCCCATCGGATGCGGAGAAAGCCGGCGCTATCGGAGGAGAGCATCACCGTCGTCGATCAACCGATGCTCAAACGCGCGGTCTCGGCTGCAGCCCTTGGCAACACGATGGAGTGGTTCGACTTCGGCGTCTACGGCTACCTGGCGGCAACGCTGGGCAAGGTGTTCTACCCCGACGCCACGCCCGCGGTTCAGCTCATCTCGACGTTCGCCACGTTCGCCGCTGCATTCGTGGTTCGGCCACTGGGCGGCCTGTTCTTCGGCCCGTTGGGGGACCGAATCGGTCGGCAGAAGGTGCTCGCCGCCACGATGATCATGATGGCCATCGGCACCCTGGCCGTCGGACTCATCCCCAGCTACGCAACCATCGGAATCTGGGCACCGATCCTCCTTCTCGTCGCACGCTTGGTTCAAGGCTTCTCCACCGGCGGTGAGTACGGCGGCGCCACGACCTTCATCGCCGAGTACTCCCCGGACAAACGGCGTGGCTTCCTCGGTAGTTGGCTCGACTTCGGCACCTTCGTGGGATACGCGATGGGCTCTGGCCTGGTGACGATCCTCAACGCCGTGCTGGGCGACGCCGCGATGGTCGAATGGGGCTGGCGCATACCGTTCTTCGTTGCCGGCCCGATGGGGCTCATCGGGCTGTATCTACGCCTCAAGCTCGAGGACACGCCCGCATTCCGCAAACAGCTCGACGAACACGACAGCAAGGTGAAAGCACAGGAGAGTGGACGGAAATCGATCGGAAAGATCTTCACCGATCACTGGCGGGCTCTGCTGATCTGCATGGGAATCGTGCTGTTGTACAACGTGACCAACTACATGGTGACGTCGTACCTGCCGACCTACTTCACCGAAGTGGTCGGACGTAGTCAGCTCAGTGCCGACTTGCTCGTACTCTCGGCGATGATCGTCGTGGTGAGCATCATCGTGGTCGTGGGCAGGCTCACAGACAGGATCGGCCGCAAGCCGGTATTCGTGTTCGGTGCCGTCGGACAGATCGTTCTGGCCGTGCCGTGTTTTCTTCTGCTGCGTGGCAGCGGATGGGTCGGGCCGCTGATCGCATGCCTCCTGCTCGGACTCGTACTGGCGTGCTTCGCGGCACCGAGCGCATCGACGCTACCGGCCCTGTTCCCCACCCGGATTCGCTACGCAGCACTCTCGATCGGGTTCAATTTGTCGGTCTCCATCTTCGGTGGAACGACACCTCTGGTCACGTCGGCCCTCGTCAGTGCAACGGGCAGCCCGATGATTCCTGCCTACTACCTCATCGTGAGCGGCGTCGTCGGACTCATTGCAGTCGGTTTCCTGCGCGAATCCGCCACGCAACCGCTCGACGGGTCTCCGCCGCAGGTGGATTCGACCGAGGAAGCCAAAGAGCTGTACACAGAGGCATCGGCTTTGGTCGGCCGACCCTGACGAGACAAAAGGCACGTCACAACCAGACCGCCTCGTCGGCTCCCCATGGGTGTGCTGGAAATGGGTAGTCGGCATAGTCGTCGAACACCGGACGCGCTGCCGTCACGCGACCGTTCGTGACCACGCAGTCCGGAGTGGGGGTCTCGGCCGGACCGTGATCGGGATCCCGTCCGGGTGATTGCAGTAACCACGCGGCCGTCCGGGCCAGGGATACCTCGCCGGTGGCGGCCGACCCGTGTCCGGTTGCACGATCGGCCAGCTCCGACACGATCCCAGCAGCGAGTAGGTACCCGCTCGCGTGGTCGAGCGCCTGGGCCGGCAGGCGTCCGAGTTCTCCACCACTGCCTTCGAGTACCGAGATGCCGGTGGCAGCCTGGACGAGACTGTCGAAGCCACGCCGTCCCGACCATGGTCCGCGAGTACCCCATGCGCTGACCCGTCCGTGCAGGACGTCCGATCGGTGTTCGAGTCCGAAGCGCTCGAGGGCACCCGGGCGGTACCCGGTGACCAGGACGTCGGCGAATTCGAGCAGTCGGTTCATCACTGCACGTCCCTCGCGCGTGTTCATGTCCACCGTCGCCGAACGCTTCCCCTGCCCATTTTCCACGTGCTGCCAAGTGATTTCGGGGCGGTGGGGCGAATCGACGCGGAGCACCTCGGCACCGAACAGGGCGAGCGCGCGGGTGGCCACCGGTCCGGCGATGACGCGGGTCAGATCCAGTACCCGCACTCCAGCAAGCGGAGCAGCCGTGGTCCCTCGGAATTGCGGAACTCGAAACGCGGCGGACCCCGTGTCGTGCGAACGCGCAATGACCGGACCGGACCCGGCCGCATCACCTGCAGGCTCAGCGGACCACCGGTCTTCGGTGCGAACCTGCACGGCCAGAGCGCCGTTCTGTGCGCACGACCATTCGAGCTCGGCCGCAGCGATACCCGCGACCCGCACCGCGAATTCATCTGTGCCGCAACCTTCGTCGAGACCGACTGTCGCGAGCAGCGCGGTCCGGTGGTGCGGATAGTTCGCGTGAGTTCTCACCAAGCCGTCGGACACGCGGAAGAAGCCGGACAGATCTGCGAACGGCTGCACCGGTGCGCCGTCGAGGCGCAGCATCGAATCACCCATGAACGATGCCGCAATCCGCTCCGCCGATGCGGTCGGCACCGCACCGGAGGAGGACGGTTCGAGAACGCCCCGCAGCCTGCCGACTGCGGTACCGAGAGCACCGACCGACTCGGCAGCGATGGTCGCCACCGGCAATGTCGCCGCGAGCCATGCACTCACGGGCGCCGGTTCCGTGTCGACGGGACTGCCGTTCCCCACATCAGCTTCGCTTGGCCCAGATCTCCATCCCGGCCGCGTGGAGACGGTCGATGAGCACGTCGCCGATCGCAGTGGCCGGAGTGAGAACGCCACTGGCCTTCGGCAAGGCGTCCCCACCGAGCACCAGCGCCAGCGCCGATTCCGCGAGCATGACCGCCGTTGCCTTGTAGCCGGGGTCGCCCGACGCCTTGACTCGGGCCCGGTAGCGAGCGCCCGACGTAGTGAGGGTGTACAGGTCGACCGTGAAATGCCCCTTCTCGCGGGCCTTCTCGCTGGGACCGGTTCCTGGCTTGGGCAAGATGCGGTCGAGTACCTTACGTGGCAGCACCGTCATGGCGGACACTCCGACGAACAACCCTGCCGAGAGCGCTCCGGCGAGGACCGGGCTGGCGAACGACGAGCCGACGCTCATCACTTCGCTGTAGCGAAACTGCTTGCCGTAGGCCCAATCACGAAGTGCGTTGCTGCGCCGGACGACTCGCGTGTTGTACGAGGCCATCACGAAGGGGGCCTTCCACCCGCGCAGGCTCGGGTCGATCTTCTTACCGTCGATCAGGACGGTGTCGAGTTGACGGCCGAGCTGCGGTTCGAGACCTCGATCCGGGCTGAGCGAGTACGGTCGAGCGGCGATTCGTCGGGCCCGCTTGTCCTTCTTCATCGCCTCGATCTGTCCTCGCAGCGAATCGATGGTGCCGCCGCTGACTCCACCGGACATCGAGGTGACCACCAGCGTCGTGTCGGTGAGTTCGCCCGCATTGTCGGCCGTGACGGCCTCGTACAGGGCATGCACACCGATGTCGGACGGGACGGAATCGAATCCACACGAGTGGACGATGCGTGCTCCGGTGCGCTGCGCGATCTCGTGATTGGCGTCGATGCTCTCGCGAGCAAACAGGACCTCGCCGGTGAGGTCGACGTAGTCCGTGCCGGCTTCGGCGCAGGCCGTTGCCAGCGCCAACCCGTACCTCGCGTAGGGGCCGACCGTGGTGATGACGACCTTCGTGGACCGTGCCATGGTGTTCAAGGACGCGACGTCGGTGGCGTCGGCTTCGAGTGCGGACCAGTGTGCGGCCTTCGGTCCGAGTTCCTTCTGCGCAGCGTGTACCCGTGCGGTCGAACGACCGGCCAGAGCGATGCGTGTGCCGGCCGGAGCGTGCTCGGCAAGGTACTTCGCCGTCAGTTTCCCGACGAAGCCGGTGGCTCCGTAGACGACGATGTCGTAGGTGCGATCGGGGCCGATGGTCGAGTCCGAAGCAGGCGAGTTCATAGCAGCGACACTAACGCGGTTGCCGCACCGAGTCGAAGCGCCGTCAGTTGGTCCAGGTGTGTACCGGCTCTCCGGAGTTCATCTGCGTGACGTAATCGCCCAGCATTCCGGCGAGAGCACGATCGCGCTTGTCGCCTGAGCGTTCGCGGGCGACGACCGAGTTCCGTTGCCAGACCGAACCGGACTGTTTCGCCAGGCAACGAGCCTCGATCACGCCGAGGTACCGGTCGCGGACGGCCGTGTCCACGCCGTAGGCGGCCAATCCGGCATCGGCCATCGGCAGCAGTCGACGCAACACCAGTTCTTGTGGACTCACCCAGCCGACCTCGGGCCAGTACAGCATCGAATCGAAGCCGCCGCGTGCGGCGGAGTGCACGTTCTCCTCCGCAGCGTCGAACGACATCTGCGACCACAGCGGCCGATCGGCGTCTGCCAGTGCCCGCACCGTGCCGTAGTAGAACGCGGCATCGGCGAGGGTATCCACCACCGACGGTCCGGCCGGGAGGACGCGGTTCTCGAGCCGAATGTGGTGACCGTCGCCGGACCGGTCGTAGATCGGACGGTTCCACCGGTAGACGGTTCCGTTGTGCATGCGCAGCTCGGACAACGACGGTGTCTTTCCCTCGGCGAGAGCAGCCTTGGGGTCCTCGTCGCTGAACACAGGCAGCAGCGCCGGGAAATAGCGCGAATTCTCCTCGAACAGATCGAAGATCGACGTGATCCATCGTTCGCCGAACCACACCCGCGGCCGAACACCCTGATTCTTGAGCTCCTGGGGGCGGGTATCGGTGGCTTGCTCGAACAGCGGAATACGAGTTTCGTGCCACAGCGCGCGGCCGGCGAAGAACGGCGAGTTGGCGGCGAGGGCCACTTGAACTCCCGAGAGTGCCTGCGCCGCATTCCAATACGACGCGAACTCGTCGGGCGCAACCTGGAGATGCAATTGAACGGAGGTGCACGCTGCCTCGGGGAGAATCGTGTCGGTGACGATGTCGAGGTCCTCGGCGGCAGCGGCACCGGGCAGCCGAACCCCGCCGATCTTCAACTCGATGTCCTCACCGCGCGCGGCGAAGATCTGCTGATTGAGCAAGTCGTAGCGCGGATTCGCCGAGAGCCAGCGGTGCTCGAAGTGCTCCTCGTCCAGGGTCGGAAGCATGCCGATCATGGCGAGTCGACTACCGGAGGTGCCGGCCCGTTCGTCGGCTGCGTTCAGCGAGCGACGCAGGTCCGTTTCCAGCTCGGCGATGGAGGCACCGCGCAACGGCCGAGGATCGACGTTGATCTCGATGTTGAACTGGCCCAGTTCGGTCTGATAGTCGGGGTCGGCGATGGCGTCGAGCACGGCGGCGTTGGCCATCGACGGTGCCATGTCGTCGTCGACTAGATTGAGCTCGATCTCCATGCCGATCTGTGGCTCGCCGACGTGAAAGGTCTCGTCGGCCAGCATGATCGCCAGCGCGTCCAGACAGTCCTGGACCTTCTGGCGGAACTCGTGCCGGTCCTGCCTGGTGAACTTACGGCGCTCGACGTCCTCGCCCATGGTGACCGCCTATCGGTGCGTGAAGAAGGGCCGTTCCCTCGCGCGAAACGACTTCGGCTTACGAGTATCGCAGCCCGTGTTCGCCGAGGGGGACGCACGCGAAAATCACCAGGGCGAGGGCTGATAGTCCTTGAGGAAGGACCCGTACAGATCGATGCCGAGTTCCCCCTGCACGATTGGGTCGTACACGCGAGCGGCACCGTCCACCAGGTCGAGTGGTGCGTGAAACCCTTCGTCGGCGAGCCGCATCTTGGTGGGGTGCGGCCGTTCGTCGGTGATCCAGCCGGTGTCGACGGCGGTCATCAGGATTCCGCTCTCGAGCATCTCTTTCGCGCTGGTGCGCGTGAGCATGTTCAGCGCGGCCTTGGCCATATTGGTGTGCGGATGACCCGGGCCCTTGTACGCGCGCCCGAACTGGCCTTCCATCGCCGAGACGTTCACGACGTACTTGCGCCGCGCATCCGAGGCTTCCATTGCCGGACGCAGACGCGACACGAGAATGAACGGGGCAACGGAATTGCACAGCTGCACTTCGAGCAACTCGACGGGGTCGACCTGCTCGACGGTATGGATCCAGCTGTTGGTCTCGGCGAGATCGGGTACCAGACCGCCTGCATCGATTGCCAGCCCACTCTCGATTCTCTCGGCCGTCACCGAGCCCGCGACCATGGCGAGCGAGGCTACGTCGTGCGCACTCAGCACTGCGGCCGGCTGCCCGCCGATCGCGGTTGCCGGCAGCGAACTCGCGAGTGACGCAGGGTGGGCATCACTGGTCTTGCCGAAAGTGATCCGCTCCGGGCCCGCCCCGTCGGTCAAGGCGGACGGCAAAGGTTCGGCCTCGGCGTCGGCCAGTGCGCTGTACGAACCGGGGGAGCGCTTGACGGTTTGTGCGGCATTGTTGACGAGAATGTCCAGCGGTCCCTCCGCCGCTACCGAATCGGCAAGTGCCACAACCTGAGCCGGATCGCGAAGGTCGATCCCGACGATGCGAAGACGATGCAGCCACTGGTCGCTGTCGTCCATCGCGGCGAATCGCCGAACCGCATCGTTGGGGAAGCGGGTGGTGATGGTCGTGTGTGCACCGTCCCGAAGCAGTCGAAGCGCGATGTACATCCCGATCTTCGCCCGCCCTCCGGTCAACAACGCGCGTCGTCCGGACAGGTCCGTCCTCGCGTTTCGCTTGCCGCGATTGAGCGTCGCGCACTCCGGGCAGAGCTGGTGATAGAACGAGTCGACATCGGTGTAGCGCTGCTTGCAGATGTAGCAGGGGCGAGCCTTGATCAGCGTGCCCGCGATGTCGCCCGCGGCGCGCGAGGTGAGCGAAAGACCCGCAGTCTCGTCGTCGATGCGGTCCGGCGATCCGGTTGCTGTTGCAGCTACGACGGCACGGTCGGCGGCGTTGACGGCATTGCGCGCGGCGACGCGTCGAGCACGCTTGAGATCTTTGAACAAGGCACCGGAGGCACGTTGAACGGCAATGGAATCAGGATGATTCTTGTCCAGGTCCGCGGCCTGCTGCAGCACCCGCAGGCACGTCTCGAGGTCGGTGGGATCGATCGAGTCCATCGTCAGTCTCCTAGCATTCGCCCGGTCGAGCCGAAAGATGTGAGCGGAGAACGAAAAAGACCCCGATTCCGAAGAATCAGGGTCCGTTTCGTCTGTCTCAACTCAGATCTCTGAAAATCTTTGTCTGCCTACATAATTCAGACGGTGTCCGAGGGGGGACTTGAACCCCCACGTCCGTTAATAGGACACTAGCACCTCAAGCTAGCGCGTCTGCCATTCCGCCACTCGGACCAGCGCGACTACTGTCGCATGTTTCATACCTTGCATTCACAACCGGCCGTTGTGCGCTGCGTAAGATTATCCGACGGGTTCCCGATAACCCAAATCCGCACGTCAGTTCATGTCCGAAGGCGTTCGTCGGTGGTGCCCGCACCCGATTCTGGTGGTAGGAACAACGGTGTGCCCAACGAAGTGAGCAACCCCGGACATCGCACCACCGACAACCCCACCGTCGCCCTCGACGAAGTCGTGGACCTGGTCAGTTCCCTCATTCGATTCGATACCTCGAACACCGGAGAACTCGAGACCACGGTCGGCGAGAAGGAATGCGCCGAGTGGGTGGCGAGCAAGCTCGAGGAGGTGGGGTACGAGACCGAGTACGTCGAATCCGGCGCTCCGGGCCGTGGCAACGTGTTCGCCTGGTTGCGCGGAGCGGACTCCTCGCGCGGTGCCCTGCTGGTCCACGGCCATCTGGACGTCGTGCCGGCCGAGCCGGCCGACTGGAGCGTGCATCCGTTCTCCGGCGCCGTCGAGGACGGGTACGTGTGGGGTCGCGGTGCGGTCGACATGAAGGACATGGTCGGTATGGCCCTCGCGCTGGCCCGGCAATTCAAATCGAACGGAACCGTGCCGCCCCGCGACATCCTGTTCGCATTCCTCGCCGACGAGGAGGCGGGTGGCAAGCACGGATCGCACTGGCTGGTCGACAACCGGCCCGATCTGTTCGAGGGCGTCACCGAAGCAGTCGGCGAGGTCGGCGGGTTCTCGTTGACCGTCGCTCGGCCGGACGGCACCGAGAAGCGGCTCTACATGGTCGAGACGGCGGAGAAGAGCCTGGCGTGGATGCGGCTCACCGCCAAGGCTCGCGCAGGGCACGGATCGTTCCTGCACGACGACAACGCCGTGACGTACCTGGCCGAGGCCGTCGCCAAACTCGGCAACCACACGTTTCCGTTGGTCCTCACCGAATCGGTGTCGCAGTTCCTGCAGGCCGTCTCGGAGGAATCGGGTCTCGATTTCGACCCGACCTCGCCGGATATCGACGGCACCCTGCTCAAGCTCGGCAGCATTGCGCGAATCGTCGGAGCGACCCTGCGCGACACCGCGAACCCGACGATGCTCTCGGCCGGATACAAGGCCAACGTGATTCCGCAGACCGCGACGGCGGTAGTGGATTGCCGGGTGCTGCCCGGACGGCAGGCAGCCTTCGAGAAGGAGGTCGACGAATTGATCGGCCCCAACGTCGAGCGTGAATGGATCACGAAGCTGGAGCCTTACGAGACCACCTTCGACGGTGATCTCGTCGACGCGATGAACGAGGCCGTCCTTGCGCACGATCCGAACGGCCGAACTGTTCCGTACATGCTCTCCGGCGGTACCGATGCAAAAGCGTTCGCGCGCATCGGTATTCGCTGCTTCGGCTTCGCTCCCTTGAAGCTGCCACCGGAACTGGATTTCGCGGCGTTGTTTCACGGCATCGACGAACGAGTACCCGTGGAGTCGTTGGAGTTCGGTACACAGGTACTGGAACACTTCTTGATGCACAGCTGACACGAAAGGAAATACCGTGGCGTACAACCCATACGATTCGCTTCCGGACCTACCGTCCTTCGAGTTGACGTCCGAGGACGTCGAGGACGGTCAGACGTTGGCCGCTCAGCAGGTGAGCGGAATCATGGGAGCCGGTGGGTACGACAACTCGCCGCAGCTGTCCTGGTCCGGCTTCCCCGAGGGCACCAAGAGCTTTGCTGTCACCGTCTACGACCCCGACGCGCCCACGGCGTCCGGTTTCTGGCACTGGGCAGTGGCGAACATTCCCGTCGGGACCACGTCGCTGGTGTCGGGCGCAGGCGACGACGGCGGAACCGGAGTTCCCAGCACGGCGGTGACACTGAAGAACGACGCGGGCCTGTTCCGCTACATCGGTGCGGCTCCGCCGGCAGGTCACGGACCACACCGATACTTCATCGCGGTCCACGCGGTCGATGTCGAACGTCTCGAAGTGGACGAGACGGCGACCCCCGCGTACCTCGGCTTCAATCTGTTCTCGCACGCCATCGGTCGTGCGGTCATCACCGGAACCTACGAAGCCTGAGCCCGGCTTCCTCGTGCGCGTTGTGTAGCTCTGGCCACGCACAACGCGCACGACGGAGGGTCGGTCAGGGCGTGTTCGCCGATCCCACGGCGTCTGCGATGGTTGCGAACCCGTTCTGTTCCAGTCGCGCCGACAGCCCTCGGTGAATCTTCTTGATCCACAGCGGACCGCCGTAGACGAAGCCGGTGTAGCCCTGCACCAAGGAAGCGCCTGCGGTGATGCGCTCCCAGGCCTGCGCCTCGGTTTCGATTCCCCCGACGGAGATCAACGTCAGTCGGGTACCCACTCGGCGGTAGAGCCGCCGCAGCACCTCGAGTGATCGCTCTGCCACCGGTGCGCCGGACAGGCCTCCAGCCCCCATGCCGGACACCACGTCTGCCTCGGTGCGCAGGCCAGCGCGCGAGATCGTCGTATTGGTGGCCACGATGCCGTCGAGTCCGAGTTCGACGGCCAGATCGGCGACGGCATCGATGTCCTCGTTTGAGAGGTCAGGGGCAATCTTGACCAGCACCGGCACCGTCACCACAGATTGCACCGCCACCAGGATCGGACGCAGCGATTCGACGGCCTGGAGGTCGCGGAGCCCCGGGGTGTTGGGTGAGCTCACGTTGACGACGACGAAATCTGCCAGCGGCCCCAGTAGTCGCGCACTGGCGGTGTAGTCCGCAGCAGCGTCGGCGGGTTCGACGACCTTCGTCTTACCGATGTTGGCACCGATCGGGATGCGGGTGTGCCTCGAGCGCAATCGCTGGGCGGCATGTTCTGCACCGTGATTGTTGAAGCCCATGCGGTTGACGATGGCGCGATCGAGGGGCAGCCGAAACAGTCGAGGCGTCGGATTACCGGGCTGGCCCTGCGCCGTCACGGTGCCGATCTCGGCGAACCCGAAACCGATGGGTTCCCAGACATCGATGCCGTCTGCATTCTTGTCGAAGCCGGCCGCGAGACCGAGCGGAGCTGGGAAGTCGACCCCGAACACAGTCGAACGAAGCCGCGGGTCGTCGGCCACGAACAACTTCTCGGCCAGGAAACGAAATGGCGGAACGACCGCCACAGCACGGAGGACTCCGAAGGCAAGATGGTGTATCCGCTCCGGTGGCACGAGGAACATCAGGCGCAACAGGGCGCGGTACAGACGGTCTCCCACGGTCTTCTTTCCGATCGATCCGGCTCGGTAGACATGCTGAGATACAACTTCTACTGCGGTTGAACACTACTGCTGTGACGATCAGATTCCGGGCTCCGGGATGTGATGCGCCGTCTTCTTCCGCTTGAGCAGTACCCGCCGGCTGCCGTCGGTGTACAGACGGACCCGCGACAGTTCCCAGCCGCCGAATTCCGCTTGAATCGCCAGCCGCATCGACGCCGTGACCCGAGTGACGTCCGGCGGCAGCCGCAGCGGAACGTACTCCCAATCGTCGGAGGGGGATACTTCCCATCCGACGGGCATCTTGGCGCGGCCCGGCGTCGAACTCTCGTGTGCGTTCACGTGCCTCCTTGGCTTCCTGAGGGGGTCGTTCCTTGCCCGGAGGTCAACGACCCGCGGAGGGGATGCGCTGCAGCCCGTCGCCGGTTGCCGATCCGATGTACAGGTCACCGGTGTTGTCGTCGACGGCGATCGAATCTGGCTGCCGCACAGTGGCCAACCGCTCGGTCTCGACGGGAATTCCGGTATCGAGTGTGTATCCGACCACTTCGTTGAGGGCGGGAAGTGTCACCCACGCAACGCCGGACTGTTCATCGTAGGCGATCGCCCAGGGCTTCGACCCGACCGGAAACCGCTGCCGCATGAGCAGGTCGTGCGAGGTGAAGACGAGCAACTCCGTGCCGGTCGAATCGGTGACCAGAAGCCGACCGAATTGGTCGCTGGTCATTTCGGCGGCACCTTCGCCGGCCCGCAGAGCCACTCCGAGGGTGCCGTCGTCCAGATTCAGATCGGTCACCGACGTCTGTCTGCGATCGAGAACCGAGACGCCCTTCGGCGTACTGGCCAGCGCGTCCGCAGAGGTGACACTGCCCCCGGAGACCGTGCTGGTCACCTGTCCGCTCGCGTCGAGGACGCGGATCGTGCCGGTGTCGTCACCGACGGCGGTCGAGCCGTCGGGCAGGTCGGCAGCCGACAGGGCATTCGATTCGACGGCCAGATCGGTGCGCTGCCCGTCCGTGACATCGATCCTTGCCACCGAACCGTTCAGGGGAACCAAGACGGTCGAATTCCGACCGGCAACCAGTTCTGCTCCGGCAGAGCCGAGGTCGATCACACGCGTCTCGGCCGACGCGCCGCTGCGAACCAGACTCACCGAGGTCGACGAGTCGGTCAACGCTACGAGTGTGCGGGTGACAGGATCGAAGGTGAGCGCGCTGACGGGCGCGAAGTCGGAGACGATTCCGGCAGGAGTCACCGCCGTCGCGGGGGACTGGGCCGGTGGCTGCGGTTCGACGGATATCTCGTCGGCATTCTCGTCGTCGCTCGAGCACCCGCTCGCCGACAACACTGTGATCACGGCGAGTGCGGATGCAATTGCCGCTCGAGCCGACGGTGTTCGCATGGAACCGAACCTACTTCCTTGGTGACGCTGGCCTGGTGTGGCGATGCCACATCTGTACCAGCGTGCCAGGACCTCGGCGAAATCGACCATGCCGGATCGGGGTTCGACCGGCGGTGCCGGGCGAGGCGGTAGCGTGATCGTCCGAGGTGAGTGCACGACATGGGAGTGGACGTGGAATCCGAGGAAACACACTTTGTCGTCGAGGAAGTGAATGCCGGAACGCATGCAAACGGTTTCGGGCGCACCGACGACGGACGGGCGTTCGCGTTTCGAGTGCACCGCAGCACGCTCTACGTGGAGATCTATCGGGCCGACGTACGATCCCCGGTCCCGGATCGGTCCGAGGTAGAAGCGGTTGCCGAACACTCGGTCACCGAGATCGATCTGACCGACGAACGCAGCATCATCGGTGTGGTGCGTGACGCGGTCGCCCATGCACAGCAGTTGTCCGATGCGTCACAGCGAGACACGACTGCTGTCCGAGCCTTCTTCAATCGGGTCAACTCCGTGCTGGAGGGTTTCTGACTCGGTGGGGAATCACCAGTTGTTCACCGGTATCGGGGTGGTCGAAGACGTCTACGGGGTGTCCGTACACGCGAGCGAGCCGATCCGAGGTCAGCACCGTTCGCGGCGGACCGACGGCAACGAGTGAGCCCGAGTCGAGTATCGCGACGCGATCGGCATACGCCGCCGCGAGACCCAGATCGTGCAGCACGACGACGACGGCGCGGCCCGCGGTTGCGAGGGAACGCACCACAGCCATGACGGACTCCTGATGTCCGAGGTCGAGCGCGGCGGTTGGCTCGTCGAGCAGAATCGTCGCGGTGTCCTGGGCCATGACGCGCGCCAGCGCGACCCGGGCCTGCTCGCCGCCGGAGAGCGACGCGAACGGTCGATGCGAGAACTCCGCTACGTCGCAAGCGGACATTGCTGCGGCGACGCGGTCGTCGTCGTCGCGTGCCGCCGATGTACCGACCCAGGGGGCTCGACCCATCCGGACGATCTGTCCGGCCGTGAACGCGAACCCGACGCGGTGGTGCTGGGGCAGCACAGCGCGTCGCCTGGCCATGCCGACCGTGCGGGTGCGGGTCAGCGGTTCGTCGCCCAGGAGAACCGATCCGGCGCTGGGCTCGGTGTCTCCCGCCAGGACCGACAGCAGTGTGGATTTGCCCGCGCCGTTGGGACCCACCAGTGCCAGTATCTCGCCGGCCACCACGTCGAGGTGGACGTCGGACAACACCGTCGCGACCCCGCGCCGTGCGGAGACTCCGCGGGCGACAAGGGTGTTCGAACCCGGTTCAGGGGTGTCCGGGATGTCGTGGCGCGCCGTGCCGAATCGCCGCATCATGCCCAACCGCCTTGCCGAGCGCGAGTGCGACGAAGCAGCCAGAAGAAGAACGGAGCCCCGGCCAGGGATGTCACCATGCCAAGGGGCAAGTCGACGTTCGCTACGAGGGTGCGCGTGACGAGGTCGGCAGCGAGCAACACGATGGCTCCCGCGAGTGCGCTGGCCGGGATGAGGACGCGATGCGAGGGGCCGAGCACCATCCGCATCACGTGCGGAACGACCAGGCCCACGAACAGGATTATTCCGGTGAACGCGACACCGGATGCGACGAGCAGGGCGACTATCACGATGGCGAATTGTCTGAGGCGTTCGACGTTCACTCCGAGATGGCGCGCCACGTTCTCCCCGAGCGCCAGCAGGTCGAGTCTGCGAGCGATCACCAGCGAAGCTCCGATCCCGAGCACCGCCAGTGGGCCGACCACAGCCACCGATTGCCACGTTGCGCCCGCCAAAGACCCCAGTTGCCAGAACACGATCTGATCCCTGGCAGCGGGACTGGCGACGAAGGTGAAGAAGGCGATCACGCCGCCTGCGAAGGCATTGACTGCGACGCCGGTGAGGATGAGGGTCACCACCTCGGTGCGGCCGGCGTTGCGGGCCAGGAAATACACCGCGATCGTGGTGATCAGCCCGCCGACGAACGCGGCCAGCGCCACACTCCAGACCCCGGCGAAGCTGCCACCGAGAACGATCACCGAACTGGCACCGACCGCTGCTCCCGAGGACACCCCTACAACTCCGGGCTCGGCCAGCGGATTGGCGAACACACCCTGCAGCAGTGCGCCCGCACATCCCAGACACGCGCCGACGAACACTGCAAGGGTCAATCGCGGAAATCGGACCTGCCACAACGTCACCTCGCCGCTGGCGTGAGCGGGCAGCGGACCGATGTCGAGTCCGGCCCGATGGGCGAGGCTTCCCAGCACTTCCAACGGCGATGTCGGCACTTGCCCGACGACAGCAGAGATCAGTGCCAGGGCGACCAGCGCCACGACCGACACGCCGAACGTCACGACGACCCGGCGACTGGGCGTTCGCGCTCCGATAGGTGCGGCCTCGGTCATGACGGCGGGTCGTACACGGCTGTGGCCAGTGCTCGCAGCACTTTGCCGGTGTTCGGGCCGAAACTGAGGATGGTGCCGTCGTCCATGTCCACCACGCGGCGTTCTCGACCGGCCGGGGTCTGTGCGATTCCTGGAATCTGCTCGAGTCCCTCGATGCCGCCGATCGACTGCAGGCCTTTCGTCATCATCAGGATGACGTCGGGTGCCGCGGCGATGAGTGCCTCGCTCGTCACCGGCACGAACTGCTCGGTCAGGCCGGATTGGACACCCGCGTCCGTCGCCCCGAGAGCCTCGATCAGCGCGTCTGCACCCGAGCCGGGCCCGGCGAGCATCTTGATCGCTGGACCACGCATGTACAGAAACGCGATCTTCAGCGGCACGTCCGACGTCGGTGTGTCGTCGGCAGCCGCTGCGATCTCGGTGTTCGCCCGTTCGGCGAGAGCGCGGCCGGCGTCGGGTACCCCCAGCGCGGCGGCGACGGCTTCGATCTGGTCGGCGACCCCGGTCAACGTTCGGGTCGGGTCGAAGTACACGACGGGAATGCCCGCGGCTCGGATCTGGTCCTGCACTGCGCGCGGACCGATGCCGGTGTCGGTGAGTACGACGGTGGGCGAGAGCGCCAGGATTCCCTCGGCACTCAACGAGTGGCCGGTGGGGGTGACATCGGGCACGTCCTGTGCCGCCGGAAACGCCGCCGATGTGTCGCGTCCGACCAGGTTGTCGCCGAGTCCCAGTGCGAAAACCGTCTCGGCCAACGTGCCGTACTGGTCGGCAGCGACGATGCGGCTGTTGTCGGTCACCGTGACGGCGACGCCGTCGAATCCGGTCACGGTGGCGGGTAGCACCGTCGCCGGGTTCTCGGCGACGGGTTCCGGATTCGGGTCTTCGACGACGGCGGTACGGGGGCCGAAGGTGTCGGTGGGCCCGGCGTCGGGAGTGGTCGCCGAGCAGGCGGCCGAAAGTGCAGCGACGACAAGCACGGCTGCGAGGCGTTGGACGATCACCACCGAAGGTTAGCCTGTCCGATGTTTCTGGTCCCCTCGAAGTTTCTCGACGAGAACGACTCGACCGATCAGGCGCTGACGTCGTCCAGCGCGGACGCAATCGCCGACGGCAGTTCGAGTTCTTCGGCCATCAGCGCGCCCATCAACTGCGCCAGATCGCGGGCGCCCACGATGGCGCTGCTCACACCCGGACGATCCCGAGCCCATGCGAGTGCCACGACGAGGGGAGAGGTGGCGAGCCCGTCGGCAGCGGTGACAGCAGCGTCGACGATGCTGACAGCAGAATCGGTCAGGTAGGACAGCACGGATTCGGCGTGCAACTCGTCGGCGCCGCGGGAGTCAGCAGGAATTCCGTTGCGGTACTTGCCCGTCAGCACGCCGCCTGCGAGGGGAATTGCGGCCAGGACGCCGATGCCGTGGTGATGTGCTGCAGGAACCAACTCGTCCTCGATCCCGCGGGCAAGCAGGGAGTACTCCGCCTGCGTGGCCACGATCCGACCGGTATCGGCTGCTCCCGCTGCCGTCGCCAACTGCCAGCCGAGGTAGCCGCGGGCACCGGTGTAGCGCACCCGTCCGCTGGTGACGGCGTAATCGAGGGTCGCCGCGACCTCGTCGACAGGCGTCATCGGGTCCCAGGCCGCCACCTGCCACAAGTCGAGATAGTCCGTTCCGAGCTCTCGCAGCGTGGCATCCAGCTGTCCGAGGAGACCACGTCGTGAGCAGTCGACGTCGTACCGGCCGTGGCGGGGGTTCAGTCCCGCTGCACTGCTGATCACCAGTTCGTGCCTGGGGACCACGTCGTCGAGCAACTCGGCGAGTACTCGCTGCGCACGACCGTCCCCGTACGCCGGGGAAGTGTCGACCAGGGTGCCACCGGCCTCGGCGAACGCCGACAGTTGCGCTGCGGCATCGTCGCCGTCGGTTCCGCTGCCCCATCCGAGGGTGCCGAGCCCGAGCCTGGAAACTCGAAGTCCGCTGGTGCCGACCGATCTCTGCTTCATATGTGCCGAATGTCCTTTTACGTGTGATCGTCGGTGTCGAACTGCACTGCCGCCAGTGCACAGTAGTGCGCCGTGCCGCGGTCTGTGAAAGTGCCGCGCCGCGTCGCTCGGGTCGGTACGAACCACTCGCGCCGGGTACGGTCGTGCCCGTGAATCGCGAATTCAGGGGGCGGGCCGTCGGCCGCGCATCGGTAGTGAACAGTCCATCCGCTTCCATGTCGGAGATGTCGATTTCGGATCGGGGTTCCGCATGATCGACATGACGTGGCTGCAAGCGATCATTCTCGGTGCCGTGCAGGGCCTGACGGAATTCCTGCCTATTTCTTCGTCGGGCCATCTCCGCATCGTGTCCGGAGTGTTCTGGAACGAGGACGCCGGTGCCTCGTTCACCGCCGTGACTCAGCTCGGCACCGAAGCTGCTGTGCTGCTCTTCTTCTGGCGCGACATCGTCAGGATTGTCAAAGCCTGGTTCGTAGGACTGACGAAGAAGGACGAACGCGGTCTCGACTATCGGATGGGGTGGTACGTGATCATCGCCACCATTCCCATCGGCGTTCTGGGTCTGCTTTTCAAGGATCAGATCCGAACCGGTGCCCGCAACCTGTATCTCATCGCGTTCATGCTCATCGCGTTTGCCATCGTCATCGCGGTCGCGGAGAAGGTCGGCCGCAAGGAACGTCCGATCGAGAAGTTGACCACCCGCGACGGCATCGTGATGGGTCTGGCGCAGTGTCTGGCATTGGTCCCCGGAGTGTCTCGCTCCGGCGCGACGACCAGCGCCGGCCTGTTTCTCGGCCTCGAACGCGAAGCAGCAGTGCGATTCTCGTTTCTGCTCGCCATTCCGGCGGTGACCGCCTCCGGATTGTTCTCGCTGCCCGACGCCTTCGAGCCGGTCGGCACGGGTTTGGCCGCGTCCGGCCCACAGTTGCTGCTGGCAACCGTCATCGCATTCGGCCTCGGCTATGCCTCGATTGCCTGGCTGCTCAAGTTCGTTGCGAACCATTCGCTGTACTGGTTCGTCGGGTACCGCATCGTGCTCGGTGTGGTGGTGCTCGGTTTGCTGGCCGGCGGGGTTGTATCCGCTACCTGAAGTTCGCCGGAGTGGAGCCTGCGGAACGACCCGGAAGGACACAATAGCTAGGCTCGGAGCAATGACAGTCATCTTGCTTCGGCACGGCCGCTCGACGTCGAATACCGCGGGCACTCTCGCAGGTCGCAGTGCCGGTATCGAACTCGACGACCGTGGGCGCGAGCAGGCGCAGGCGGTCGCGGACCGTCTCGGTGAGCTTCCGGTCGCCGAGATCGTCCGTTCGCCGTTGCTCCGGTGTGAGCAGACAGTGGAGCCCTTGGCGGCCAGGCTCGGCATGTCGCCGGTGGTCGAGGACCGTCTGGTGGAGGTGGACTACGGCCAATGGACTGGTCGGACGATCAAGGAGTTGCTGGCCGAGCCGCTGTGGAAGGTGGTTCAGCAGCATCCGTCTGCAGCTGTGTTTCCGGATGGCGAAGGCCTGGCGACGGTGCAGCAGCGCGCAGTGCAGGCCGTTCGGGAGCACGACGCGCGGTTGGCTGCGCAGCACGGGCGGGACGTGCTGTGGGTTGCGTGCTCACACGGCGATGTCATCAAGTCGGTGATTTCGGATGCGATGGGTGCCCACCTGGACTCCTTTCAGCGCATCGTCGCCGACCCGGCATCGATCAGTGTCGTTCGATACACCTCGACGCGGCCGTTCGTTCTGCGGACCAACGACACCGGGTCCGATCTCAGTGCATTCGTTCCGAAGGCCGAGGAGCCCGACACTTCGGAATCGGACGTTTCGATCTCTTCGGACGCGGTCGTCGGCGGTGGAGCGGGTAGCTAGGGCGGGCGATTCGGCACCGAAGCCCCCATCGGTGGCAGGCTGGAGAGCAAGCAGTACCGTCCATGGTCGATCTGTGGCCGATAATGAAGGTTCCGCGATGTGCCACGCGGAGCTGTTCTAGTCGTTAGGAGGTGCAATGCCGCGCGCAATACACGTTTTTCGCACCCCTGATCGTTTCGTTGCCGGGACCGTTGGTGAACCGGGCGACCGAACGTTCTTTCTGCAAGCAGTGCACGACGCACGAGTGGTGTCGGTCGCGCTGGAAAAGCAGCAGGTTCAGGTCCTGGCCGACCGGGTGGGACTTCTCCTCGAGGAAGTGCACCGCAGATTCGGAGCCGATGTGCCGGCCGAGGAAGCGGACACGGTCGACACCAGCCCGCTTCTGACTCCGATCGACACCGAGTTTCGCGTCGGCACGATGGGACTCGGCTGGGACGCCGATGCCAATGCAGTCGTGGTGGAATTGTTGGCAGTCAGTGAGGTCGAGGTGGACGAATCCGTCGTACTCGACGACACCGACGAAGGTCCCGATGCAGTGCGAGTGTTCCTGACCCCGGTTCAGGCTCGCGAATTCGCGGTCCGATCCGAACGCGTGATCGCAGCGGGTCGCGCTCCGTGCCCGCTGTGCGGACAACCGCTGGCACCCGAGGGCCACGTCTGCATCAGAACCAACGGATATCGCCGCGGTGCGACGTTCGGACCGGTGACCGAGGTCGACGAGTCTTGACCGTCGACCTGCCTCCGTTCGAGGGCCGCGAGACCATGGAGACCGGCGAGCTCACGATCGTCGGGCGGGTGGTGTCGGCCAGCAACGCCACGCTGGTGTGCGAAGCGGGCGAGGGCGCTTCTTCTGTCCGGTGCGTGTACAAGCCCGTACGCGGGGAAGTGCCGCTCTGGGACTTCCCCGACGGCACTCTCGCCGGTCGCGAAGTTGCGTCCTACGAGATATCCGAGGCACTCGGCTGGGGTGTCATACCGCCGACAGTTCTGCGCGACGGGCCGTTCGGGCCCGGAATGGTCCAGAAGTGGATCGACACACCCGAGGTCCACGCCGAAGGTCGGGTCGACCTCGTCGACATCTGTCGACCCGATCTGGTACCCGCAGGATGGATTCCGGTGCTGCAGGCCTACGACGGCGAGGGTGAAGAGATCGCGCTGATCCACGCCGACGATCCACGTCTGCAGCGGATGGCAGTCCTCGACGTGATCCTCAACAACGCCGACCGCAAAGGCGGACACGCGCTCGAAGGTCTCGATGGATACGTGTACGGGGTCGATCACGGCATCTGCCTGCACGCCGAGAACAAGTTGCGCACGGTGCTGTGGGGCTGGGCGGGCCAGGCGGTCGACGACGGGTTGATGACCGACGTCGTGCGGTTCGTCGAGACGTTCGACACCGTGATCGCTCCGCGGCTGGTGGACAAGATCACACTGGCCGAAACCATTGCAGTATTGGATCGAGCCCAGGAGCTGATCGCACGCCCAGTCATGCCGGAGCCTCGTTCGAGCAGACCCATACCCTGGCCCGCCTTCTGATCGGGCTCGGATAGGCTCGGCTGCATGCATTCTTGGTCCAGCCCGGAGATCCCGACAATCCCAGGACAGGGTCCAGCGCTTCGATTGTTCGACACAGCCGACCGCCAGGTCCGTCCCGTCACTCCGGGTTCGACCGCCCGCATGTACGTCTGCGGCATCACCCCGTACGACGCTACCCATCTGGGACACGCAGCGACCTATCTGACGTTCGACCTGATCAACCGTTTGTGGCGGGATGCAGGTGTCGACGTGCACTACGTGCAGAACGTCACCGATGTCGATGATCCGCTGTTCGAGCGCGCCGATCGGGACGGTGAGGACTGGCGCGATCTCGGTGCTCGTGAGATCGAGCTCTTCCGTGCCGACATGGAGGCGTTGCGGGTGGTTCCTCCGCGCGATTACATCGGTGCCGTCGAGTCGGTCGACGAGGTCGTCGAACTGGTGGAGAAGTTGGTTGCGTCCGGTGCCGCCTATGTCGTGGACGACGCCGAGTACCCCGACGTGTACTTCCGCGCCGACGCCACCGAGCAATTCGGCTACGAGTCCGGTTACGACCGGCCCACTATGGACAGGTTCTTCGCCGAGCGCGGCGGCGATCCCGATCGCGCAGGCAAGCGAGATCCACTCGATGCGCTGCTGTGGCGCGCGGTGCGTCCCAGCGAACCGTCGTGGCCCTCGCCGTGGGGCCCCGGTCGACCCGGCTGGCACGTCGAATGCGCCGCGATTGCACTCAACCGGATCGGATCCGGGTTCGACATCCAAGGCGGCGGAAGCGATCTCATCTTCCCGCACCACGAATTCTCGGCGGCCCACGCCGAGGCCGCAACCGGTGATCCCCGCTTCGCCCGCCACTACGTGCACACCGGAATGATCGGGCTGGACGGTGAGAAGATGTCCAAGAGCCGCGGCAACCTCGTGTTCGTCTCCAAGCTCCGCGCCGAGAACGTCGATCCGGCCGCTGTGCGTCTCGGCCTGTTGGCGGGTCACTACAGGCAGGATCGGCCCTGGTCCGACGATGTCCTCGAACGGGCCCACACTCGGCTGGCGCTGTGGCGTCGGGCAGCGGCGCTCGAGGGGGCGGCGTCGGCCGACGACGTGATCAACCGGCTCCGGCAGCACCTGGCCGATGATCTGGACACGCCCAAGGCGCTCGATGCTCTCGACGCGTGGGCGAGTTTTGCAGTCGAGCGGGGTGGATCGGATGCAGGCGCACCCGGTGCCTTCGCCGATGCGGTCGACGCGCTGCTCGGAGTGCCGCTGCGTTAGTCGGACTATCAGTCAGGTCGCAGGCCCCAGGCGTAGATCGGCCAGCAGATCCGGGATCAGGCGTTCTTCCATGACTGCTCGGCCCGAATCATGAAGTGCGGCAGACAGTTCCGGGTCCCACGGACTGTCCGTCGGATGGCCCTTGAGCGGTTCGGAATTCCGCGCATCCAGTCCGCGCCGGTAGGAGTCGACATCCATTCGCCACGGTGACGCGTCGTATCGGTCCACCGCTCGTTTCACCATGTTCAGTCCGGCCCAGTCGAAGTCGGCACGCCACATGATGGCGGTGTCGGGAGCGCGCGAACCCAGCAGCCGATGTACCGCGGCCGAGGGCTGGCCGTCGGTGCAGATCAAGCTTGCGCTGGTCGAGCCGAGAGTTCGGGCTGCGGCGGCGAGCACAGCGATGTTCTCGCAGACGAATACTCTCGACGTGCTGTTGGTGAGCGGGCCGCGCGCGAGCATGTCCACGGTGACAGGAAAGGGCACGCCCTCGTCCGCGGCGTCGTTGAGCCAACGAGCCACGGTGTGGTTCTCGGCGACGCGGTAGCCGAGAACCAGCACCCGACTCGACAGTGCGTCGACCGACACCCCGGCCGTTTCCCACAGCGCCCTGATCCCCACCGGGTCGACGGGTCGAGGCACGTTCTCGCGCAACGACAGTGCGTCGAGGACGAGCTTCGCAGCTCCTCCGCCCGCGAGGGCCTTGGTATCACCGGTGGCTAGTTCCGACAGCTCGGTGAGCGACATCCCGTCCACCGGAAGCAGGGCCAGGACCTGCGTTGCCACCGCCAGTGCATCGACGGCGACGCGGCCGCCGAGCGTGCCGTCCTGATTGAGCAGCGAGGCGATCCAGTACTCGATCCACTCGCGATCGGTACCACCGCCGAGTACCTCCCTGGCTCGATCCAGAGCGTCGGACCGCACCTGAGCCTTGTCCGCAGCGATCCGCTTCTTGTCCTGCAACGGGGCCTGCCGGGTGAGGGTGTCGATCAATCCGGCGCCACCGTTGAGCGGATGGCTCAGCCACGCGTCGAACCGCTCGAGGTCGAGCTTGGTGCTCCGCGCCCGAGAATGCAGACTGGAGTTGGACCGAGAGATAGCGCTGCACAGACGCCACAGCTCCGGGGCATCGCTCAGATCGACGGTGATGTTGCCACCGATCCGAAGCCAGTTGGACTCCAACTTCTTTCGCGCAGCATCCAGCAGCGCCGACAATTCCGCGCTGCCCCGCCATTCGCCGTTACTGGACAAACTCCAGCCCGCCTTCGGTTCGGGTCGGCACACGGCGCGTCAACGGTGATCCGAGTGCGGCAGCGAGGTCGGTGCCGTCGTGTTCGGCGAACAGTTCGCCGTTCTCCCAGACCAGAAGCGCTGCACTCACGGTGTTCTCGGCCGTCGAATGCGCCAGGTCGTAGTGCGCGCAGCCGGGGACGTCCGCGTAGGTGATCCACAGGTCGTAGCCGGTCATGAACAGGTCGAGGTCGAATTGCACACTCAGGCCCAGCAATTCGCTGCGGCCGTTGTCGTCGACACCGGCGAAGGCCTCGTCGAGAGCAAGTAGACGAGGGGAGTGCGGATCTGCGGACGAGAGCATCACGTGCGCCGCCGCGAACAGTGGCAAGTGCAGCGACACCGATTGCTCACCGCCGGAGAGCGCACTGTGCCGGGCGACGGTCAGGCGATCCTCGTTGCCGTCCCCGCTGATGAGCGTGAAGGCGAACACCCGCCAGCGGCGATAGTCCAGTGTTGCAGAAAGGATCTCGGGGTACGACCGTTCCGGATGTGCCGCACGGGCAATCCTGATCTCCGACGCGAAGTGGGCGCGCATCGCGGCCAGGTCGTCCTGGTTCAGCGCCGAGGCGTCGCGGTCCAGCAGCTTGGACACCGCCCGCGCCCCGTCGTCGAGGTTGTCCGCGAGCACCCAGTGCACGCCGATCGTGTTGCCAGAGGACATCCGGCGTTGCTTCATCTCGGCGGACATCTGTGCGATCAGCTCGCGTGCGTCGACAGTCCGCTCGTGAATCTGCTGCGCCAGACCGGTCAGCAGGGCATCCTCGAGAATCCGGCGCTCCTGCTCGGTCAGCAGCAGTTCCTGGTCGGCCCTGGCCGAACCGATTCGGTCGGCGAAATCTCCGACCGACGAATAGCCCTGCTCGTCCTGTACACGTACCACCGTCAAACCGTCCGGCGCATCCCATTGCAACCGGTAGTCCTGACCCGATGCCGCCAGTTGCGAATCGAACTCCTGCAGCGCACTCGTCAGGGCAGTCCGGGTCGACTTCCGGCTGGAGTCACTCACTCTCACCGACGCCGTCGCTGCATCGAGTGCCGAATGCAACGCGCGCACCACCGGTGGGAGTACCGGAACCTCGTCGTCCGGGCCGTCCGCCTGCTGAACTCGATACAGGATCTGTTCGATCGTCAGCCACGCCGAGTCACTGGCAGGCCAGGCGTACGTCTCGTGGACGCCTAGGATGGCAAGAAGATCCTTGCGGGCGTACGGCGCAAGCCGTACGGCATCGCTCAGGGTTTCGGTGACGGCGGCGCGCAGGCTTTCGAGTGCCGTGTTGCAAGCACCCTCGGCCTTGCCGATCGCTTCGCCGGCTTCCTTGTCAGCTTTACGCGCGGCCCGCTGTTCGGCGCGGCATTTCTCGATGCGTTCGCGGGCGTTCTCGAGATCGGTGTCGATCTGTTCGGCGGTGGCACCGAGCTTCTCGCTCAACAGCTCCAGGCGTTGCACCTGCTGCCGGTAGTTCTCGTCGGCTATCGCGGCTTCCTCGGCGAGCTCCTCGGCCAGACCGGTCGCTTCCTCGAGGCGGTTGGTGGCTTCGCGGGCCCGCTCGCTCTCGCGGGTGTGGTCGCTGCGCTTGCGGATGACCACCGCGCCCTGGTGCTCGAAATGGCGAATCGCTGCGGCAAGGGCATCGACATCGCGGCCGATGTGTGGGGTGCGATGGGCGACGGCGACGGTGCGCAGTTGCTTCTCCTTCGCGGACAGGTCCGCGATCGCCTGATCGAATTCGCGGTCGGCGGCTACCGCACCATCCTTCGAGGTGCGCAGCGCTCCAGCGGCGGCCGTGACGGCGCGTTGTGCCTTGACGATGGACGAGACACGGGGGAGTTGTTTGGCGGCCGCGCTCAGAGCCTGCACCAGCTCGCGTGCCGCCAGCTCGTCGGCCGTCGCGGTCTCGAGAACTGCAATTGCAGTATCGATCGCGCCGCCGAGTTCGGCGATGCGCTGCTCCCGCCGGCGAGCCCGCGCCGTCGCGCCGATGTACTCGGCGTCCGGTTTCGCGTGGCGACCCTGCTGAACACCCTGCCAGTATCGGCCGTCGACACCTACCGAGACAGCGCTGCCCGAGCGATCGTTCGGCTCCTGTTGCAAAGCAACGGACTCGAGCAGATCCAGGACACGGGACGCCGGTACGGCGGTTCCGGGTTCGGGTTCCAGAACGGACGCCAACGTTGCCCCTGAAGGCCTCGCGGCCTCCGGTAGCGGCGACAGATACTGCTCCGAGTCGGCGTCGGCGGGAAAGTCCGCGGTCGGGTGGATCCAACCGTCGAGCACATTGGCGGCCTGCAATGCGGATTCGATCCCCGCCGCGTCGGCAGGGGACACCGCGTCGGCAAACCGAACCAGCTGCCACAGCGGTGCGCCCGGGAGATCTGCACGGCTGTCGGTCCGCGCAGCGAACGGCGGTGGTGCGTCGTCGTGTTCGGCTCGTACCAGGGACAGTTCGTCGCGCAGCGTGTTCAGTTCGGCCGAGCGCGTGGCCACGTCGACGCGTGCCTGTGCCTGCCGGGCACGAATCGCGTCGATACCGTCTGCGGTCTGCTCGGAGAGCACTGATTCCAGGCTCGGGGCGTCGTCCTCGCCGATGCTGCCCAAGGCTGCATCCAGGGCCTCGAACACGGCGGAGGTTATGCCCGCGGAGGAGTACAGCGACGAATTGTTCGACCACCAGGCCCGCAGTCCCGAAGCGAACTGCGCCTTCTCCAGATCCACGGTCGCCTCGGCCTCGGTGACCGCTGCCGCCGCGGCCTCGAGCAAATCGCGCGCCTTCGTTGCGGCCTTCTCCGCGCGAGCACGTTCCGTCGACGCCTTCTCGACGGTTGCCAGCGCCTCACGAACCGCGCGCACGTCACCGTCCCGCTCCTCGGCGTGCCCGCGAAGAGCGGTACCGATCTGATCACTGCGAGCCGTACCCGGCAGCGGTGTCCATACGATGCCCGCATCCTCGGCCGCAGTCTGCAGCTCTTCCTCCGCGCGAGTCACCCCGGCAACGGAATCCCGGAGTGCGGAGTCCGCGCGAGCGGTCTCGGCGGTGCGCTGTTCCAATTCTGCTTGCGCTTTGCGTGCCCGGTCGGCCTGCTGCGCCGTCGACACTTCGAGCTTTGCAGCAGATTCGGCCAGGTCGTCCAGTTGCTGCTTGCCCTCGTACGCGCTCGAGCGCTGCAGGGTTTCGCGGTCTGCGACGGCCTGATCCAGCGCACGCTCGGCCTCGTCGAATCGCGTTTCGGCTGCCGCCCGCTCCACCAGTCGACGGTCCTTCAGCGCCGACGCCGCGAAGTGCGCAGTGGTCGCGTGGGTCACGGTCTCGAGCCGGCGCGAGACCTGCTCGACATCCGAACGGGTTTGCACTCGAAGGTATTTGGAGTAGACCGAAACGAAGTTCCTGGCCGCCTGATCGGCTTGGGCCAGACCCTCCAATGCACGTCCCACTTCCTCCATGTCACTGAAGGAGCGTGCCGCCTCCAGCACCAGTTGCTCGTCGAGGGGACGCAGACCGTCGGTCAGTGCCTGGGACAGTCCCTTCGGATCGAGATTCTTGGCCAACTGCGGTCGGCGAAGTGTCAGAATCAGATTGATCAACTGGTCGTAACGTTGTGCGCCGAGCCCGAACATCCGGGCATCGATCGCGGCGCGGTAGTCGACCGGACGATCGGTGATGGCATCGCTGCCGAGTTGTTCGGCCAGCTGCTTCTTCGTCAACGGCCGGTCGTCGGAGCCCAACAACGAGAAGTCGACGCCCACTCGGCCGTCGGCCACGAAGTACCAGCGGGTCACCTTGTCGTTCTGACGACTCGCCCGCATACCGATACCGACCGTCACCGATTCGGGGTCCTCGCGCGAGCCGCGGCCGAACTCCATCCACACGTACGAGTGAGCGCTTTCCTGCCCCCGGTAGAGCAGGTTGGACTTCATGGTTCGCTCTTCACCGGCGAACGGGTTGAGTCGGCGCGGTTCGATGCGACCGTCGAGGACAAAGGGGAACAGAACTTCGAGCGCTTTGGTCTTGCCGGATCCGTTGGGCCCACGCAGCACCAGGCGACCGTCTGCGAAGGAGAACTCCTGATCGCGGTAGTCCCACAGGTTGACGATCCCTGCTCGCGTCGGCCGAAAGCGTGTCGAGTGTGCGGTCATCTACTTAGGCCTCTACTTCGGATGGATCGGTGCTGGGGACTTGTTCGGTACCGAACAGTGAGTCCTGCGGGGTCCGATCACGCACGCTGACCATCACGTCTCGGTAGCGCGCGATCACCGGCAACACCAGCGCGCCGCCGGACACGCAGTGCACCAGGCGCAGTCGATGCAGTAGTGCCAGTGCACGCAGCCGCAGGCCATCCCGGTCGCTCTGCCACTGAGCAGCGAAGGTGCGGCCGAAACGTTCGACGAGATCATCGACGACCGACGTCAACCAACTGTCCTCGATCAACGGGTACAACTGCTTCTCGCCCGCATTGTCGAATGTTGTTGCATCGGAACCGAACCCGAACTCGGCGAGATCACCGAAGATCCCGCCGTCGGGAATTGCGCTGTCCAACTGCTCGATCAGGGCGTCACCGTCGGGAAGGGGGTAGGTCGCAAGGGCCGATGCATCCGGATCGATCACTCTGTCCGAAATTTCACCGGCGATCAACAACGCGACCTGGGCGATGGTCCCCGTGCTGGGGAAGCGGTGGTCCGACAGCCGACCCGAGGTGTCGATCAGCGCCACCCCCTCGGAACGGCGCTCGACAACCAGGCCGGTGAGCAACTCGACGTCCGCGACTGTGCGAGACGTGGCCAGCGCCGCGCGACCGTCGCGATCGAGATCGTCCGAGTAGACGACCGGCTGTTCGACGAGTGCTCGTCGTACTGCGCGCAACGTCTCTTTGGGGTCTGCTTCGCGCACGGAGTCGGTGTGGGTCCCGAGCTCGGAGTCCTCGGGATCCAACGGGGCATCCGCACCGGCCAGTAATCCACGGATCGACCGCAGATGCTGGACGGCGCGAGGCGGCCGGAACAGAGCGACGACGACGGGCCGGTCGATGTCGTAGAGGGCTTCGCCCGCGGACGGATTGTTCGCCCAACCGGTGGCGTCGCCGTCGGCCAATGCGATCGCACCGCGGGTCGCAAGCCAGCCGATCGCGTCGACGAAGGCGTCTCGGTCACTTGCCCGGTCGGTCGTCAGCTCTACTCCGTCTACTTGACTTGCCTCTGCCGCAACATGATCGGCAAGCTCGGAGAGGGTGATCTGGTTGCCCGCCCGGCCGAGGGCAGCCAGTGCCAGTGCCAGATACGCGTATCTACGTCGGTCGAAAATTCGGTCGGTGGCTGTTCGGGCGGGTTGGCTGTCGTCGAGTCGATCGATCACCGGGTACAGACGCGCCGTGGTCTCCGTGACCTCGAGGCGATATCCGAACAGTTCGAGCAGGTCCTCGCGCAACTCGGTGGCCCATCTGCGCAGCAGAGGCAGCGCGATCCTATCGGGATACGTGGTGGTCACCAGGTGATTCGACAGCGCGACCCGGGCGGCCCGCTGGTAGGAATCCAGTGCGAGGGTGGAGATTTCGCGAGCTCTCATCGGCGAGCGACCTCACTGACATGAAGAGACAAGCGGTCCAGATGCAGTCTGCCGCGGCTGGTCCGCACGATCGTCGAACGGTCGCTGTCGCTCAGCGTCAAGCGCACGCCGCTGTCCGATCCGGACGAGTCGGAGGTCCGTCCGCTCACACGTACCCGCGCGGTGAGTGCAGCGTTCAGCAGGCTCAACAGAACCTCGGTTTCCTGCTCGTTCAGAATTCGGTCGTGGATTCCGGCCGACGCAAGCGACTGCGCTGCGGCACTGCGTGATCGCTGCGCGTCCAGTTGCTGCTCCCGAAGCCGTCTGATACCGCCGTCGTTGCGCTGCACCCGTCCCGGAACGCCGGGGGTCGGGGTGCGTCCGGTCTCGGCCAGGGTGCGGGAGATCTCGACCGGTGGAGCCTCCCACCACGATCGGGACGTGGAGATGATGTCGGCATCGGGATGCACCATCGACAGGTGTCTAGGCCTGCCGAGACCGAACACTGCGTGGAACAGGGCGTGTGCGCTGTCCTCGGTAGGCGTGGCAGCGAACCAGCCGGCGAGATGTCGCAGTTGGCTTTCCCTGCTCACGCCGCCCCTGCGGGTCTCCGTGACGCGGCGTAGGAGCGACAGCACGGCGGCAATCGCGCTCATCGTGCCTTCGCGGAGTCGCTCGGACTCGCTGAGTTCGGACTCCGCCGCGACGAACCAGTGCGACAGGCCGGCCCAGCGGTCGGTCCAGTCGGCTCGCCGTTCGTCGACGGAGAGAAATACTCGTTCGTCGCTGATCGCGGCCCGCTCGACGAGCTCCTCGATGCCGGTGCTCTCGACGACCGCGATCGCCTTCGCCAGCTTCGGGGCGTAGCGGGTGAGATCCGAGCTGAACTCGCGCATGTGCCTCAGCAGCGCGTCCTTGTGGACTAGAAACGACTCGGGAGTGATCTCGGTGGTGCGCACCAGATCGCCCAGCACCAGGTAGAAATGTGCGGCGCGGGTCGCCATCTCCGACAGTGTCGAATCGAGTCGACTGAGTTTGCGATAGATGCGATCGCCGTCGGCCTGACGGTTCGCCTCGGCCAGCTCGTGCATGTCGGCCAACAGCTCGGGCAACACCAACCGCGACAGTGACGCGTCGTCCAGACGGGCACCGAGCACGTCCTCGACCGCGCGGTAGGCCTTGTAGCCGGCCTGGCCGAACTGGTAGACGAAGTGACGGTTGCGGTACTCGGCGAGAGTCGCTGCGCGGGTGCCGTCGTAGCTGCGTTCGAGCAGGCCCCAGGCGTGGAGCTGATCGAGGAGGGGCGCGATGTCGAGCGTGGTCGGTGCGGCGTGCCGACCGGGGCTGCGGGTGATGAGGTCGGCCACGTCTCCGGAGTGCAGCAGAACGACGTAGTTGGCTCGTGCGGTGTCGAATGCCCGGAGAACAGCCAGGTACTCGGATCGCTTCTCGGCAACGGCGAACGAGAACAGACCGAGACGGTCCTCCTCCACGAACGCGTTGACGGCACCCAGCCGTGCGTCCTCACCTGAATCGCTCACTGGAACAGGGTAGGGGGTCGGAGTGCCAGTCGTTCAACCGTGCCGGTTACAGCTCCACGGTCACTTTCCCGTCCACCACTGCGGCGGGGTAGGTGCGCACGGAGTCGATACCACTGGGGCAGGAGCCGTCGTCGAGAGAGAACGTGTATTGATGGAGTGGGCAGACGACTACAGACCCGTCGATCTGACCGTCCGCCAATGGCCCGCCCTTGTGCGGGCAGATGGCGTCCATGGCCCGCACCGAACCGTCACCGAGAAGGAATACAGCCACCTGCTTGCCGTCCACCACGTAGGCCCTGCCCTCACCGGGCGTCAGGTCCTCCACCGCTCCCACCGGCACGCTCATCGGACCGGAACCTGCGGCAGCGGAAGCAGTGGCAGCGACGGGGTGAACTGGGCGGGTGATTTCGGTGCCGTGCGGTCCTGCCACGGGTCGACGTAGCCGTCCACCGACGCCTGCATTCGTTCGTCGAGACCGGCCACGATGCCGTCACGGTCGTCGATCAGCACGCTCTGCAGTTCTTCCAGGCCGAGGCGCGGAACCCACGCGTACGTTCGCTCGAGCCACTGGGCATTCTCGCGGTAGTGCTGAATGAACCTGGCTGCCAGGGTCAGAACCTCCTCGGACCCCGTCACGGTGGCCAGTAGATCGCCCTTGCGGATGTGTGCGCCGGCCGCACCTCCGACGTAGATCTCCCACTTGTCCTCGCCCACCGAGACGACGCCGAAGTCCTTGCACAGTGCCTCCGAACAGTTGCGAGGGCAGCCGGCAACCGCGAGCTTCAACTTCGCCGGAGTCTCCAAGCCTTGGAACCGCTCTTCGAGGGCGATTCCGAGAGCAGTCGAGTCGCCGAGGCCGAAGCGGCAGAAGTCGCTGCCCACACAGGTTTTCACCGTGCGCATGCTCTTGCCGTACGCGAAGCCCGAGGGCATGTCCAGATCGCCCCACACCTTCGGCAGGTCTTCCTTCTTGATGCCGAGCAGGTCGATGCGTTGTCCACCGGTTACCTTGACCAGCGGAACGTGATACTTGTCGGCGACGTCGGCGATCTTGCGCAACTGATCCGGGGTGGTGACGCCACCCTTCATCTGCGGCACCACCGAGAACGTGCCGTCCCGCTGGATATTGGCGTGCACACGATCGTTGATGAACAACGCGCCGCGCTCGTCCACCCAATCCGGACCCCACACGGTTCGCAGCAGTGACGCCAACGGCATCTTGGCGGCGGCGTCCTCCAGGCCGTCGGTCGCGAGTGCTGTGAACACCTGCGACACTGCCCGAAGATCCTGAGTTCGGACGGCATCGAGCAGTTCCGGCTTCGTCATCGGGATACACGGCACATACCAGTCTGCGGTGGGGTCTGTTTCGACGGCACCGCCCGCTGCGCACGCAATGATGTCCTTCACCAACCCTTTGCACGACCCGCAACCCTTGCCTGCGCGGGTCTTCGCGGTCACGTCGCTGAGGTTCTTGGCCCCGGCGTGCACGCAGGACACGATGGCACCCTTGGTGACGCCGTTGCAGTTGCACACCTGGACGTCGTCGGCCAATTCGGCGGCTCCTGTTGCCGCAGAGGGTGTTCCCATATCGAAGAGCATGCTGATGCGCTCGTCGGGCAGTGGCACTTTCTCGTCGAACGCCTGGGTCAGGAAGTTCGCCTTCGAGATGTCGCCGAGCAGCGTGGCCCCGACGAGCTTGTTGTTACGTACGATCACTGATTTGTACGTGCCACTCCGGGGCTCGTAGAACTGGACGAATTCGTCGTCGTCGCGTTCGGGGGCGGTGATCCCCATCGAGGCGACGTCGACACCGGCCACTTTGAGTTTTGTCGTCAGCCGCGAACCGTGGTATGCCGCACTGGGATTCGCGCCGGTGAGCACATCGGCCAACACGACGGCCTGCTCCCACAGCGGCGCAACGAGGCCGTACACCTCGCCGCGATGCTGGCAGCATTCACCGACGGCATAGATGGATCCTTCGTCCTCGCAACGCAATTGGTCGTCGACCACGATTCCTCGTTCGATCACCAAGCCGCCCGCGCGGGCGAAGTCCACACTGGGGCGAATTCCGGCGGTAACGACGACCATGTCCGCAGCCAGCGAAGTACCGTCGTTGAACCCCACGCCGGTGACGACACCGTCCTCGGAACGCAACACCGAGGTGGTTCTCCTCGAGGTGTGCACGCCGACCCCGAGCGACTCGATCTTGTTGCGCAGCACTCGTCCACCGCGTTCGTCGAGCTGTTGGTTCATCAAGTGTCCGGGGGAGTGCACCACGTTCACGTCGAGCCCTTGCGTCCGCAGCCCGTACGCGGCTTCGAGGCCCAGAAGACCGCCGCCGATGACGACAGCGCAGACATCGTCGTGTGACTGTGCCATCTGCAGCATGCCGTTCGTGTCGGCGATGGTGCGGAAGCCGAACACGCCACGTGCCAGTCTGCCGTCGGATTCGCGGAGACCGTCCATGTTCGGGAAGAACGTGTTGCTTCCCGTCGCGATGATCAGCACGTCGTAGTCGACGGACCGTCCGCTCTCGCACACAACGGTCTTGGAGAAACGGTCCAGCGACACGGCCCGATCGCCCACATGCAGTGTCACGCCGTTGTCGCTGTACCAGCTCATGGGATTGAGAATGAGATCCTCGTCGTCGACGGTGGTCTCACCGGACAGCACGTGCGAGAGCATGATTCGGTTGTAGTTTCCGTACGGCTCGTCGCCGATCATCGTGATCTCGAACAGCGAGCTGCCATCACGTTTGATTATCTCCTCGACCGTTCGGGCACCGGCCATTCCGTTGCCGATCACCAACAGCCGCTGCTTGCCCGCAGTCATCAGACGAGCACCAGACCGAAATCGACGACGACCTCTCCGGTGGTTCCGGCCGGGGCAGCGACGACCAATTCGAGGATGGTGTCCGGATCGACGTCCTCGACCACGCGTAGGGGGATGTTGACCCCGCTCTTGGCTCCCATCGGGAAGATGCGCATCGGGCTACCGTCGCGCAGCAGAGTCACGACCACGAGTTCTTCGCTGGAGTTTCCTCCGCGGAAGTACAACGGTTGGGCCGTCACACCCTCGGGCACGACGAAACTCAGGCTGGGATCGATCAACTCGGGCTTGTCCAGGCCGTTGCCGGAGAAGGAGAAGACGCCTTGCAGAAATCGTGGTGTGCTGGCCATACCCACGAGGTTGCGGTGTCGGGGTGACGCCACCGATGCGGTGACGTTACGTCGGCATCAGAAATACCTCACCGAGCCCCGGTTCATAGTGTGCGCTCGGGTCAGAGCCCGAAGTTGCCCGGGCCGCGGCGCCTCAGATACTTCTCGAACTCGGCTGCAATGGCGTCGCCGTCGATCTTCGCAATCGCGTCGGACATGTCCACCTCGGCGTCGCCGCGCTCTTCGAGGCTGCGCACGTATTCGCTGATCTCCTCGTCCTCCTTGGTCATCTCGTTGACCGTTTCTTCCCACTCCTCCGCCTGGGTGGGAAGTTCGCCGAGCGGCACCTCGATGTCGAGCACGTCCTCGACCCGCTGCAGCAGTGCGACGGTCGCCTTGGGATTCGGCGGCTGCGAGACGTAGTGCGGCACGGCGGCCCAGAACGACACCGCGGGGACGCCGGCCTTGACGCACTCGTCCTGCAACACGCCGGTGATCCCGGTCGGGCCCTCGTATCGGGTCTGTACGAGATTGAACTGTTCGGCCGACTCGGTGCTGTATGCGGTGCCGGTGACCGGAACGGGCCTGGTGTGCGGGGTGTCGGCCAGCAGTGCTCCCAGGATCACGACGGTCTCGACGCCGAGTTGTTCGACGAACTCGAGCAGGTCGTCGCAGAAACTGCGCCACCGCATGTTCGGCTCGATGCCGCGAAGCAGCACCACGTCACGTTCGCTGCCGGGAGGTGAACACACCGACAATCGAGTCGACGGCCACTCGATCTCACGGGTGACACCATCCACCTGCCGAACCGTCGGTCTGTTGACCTGGTAGTCGTAGTAGTCCTCCGAGTCCAGCTCGGCGAGAGGACTGGCATCCCAGATCAGCTCCAGGTGCTCGACGGCACCGCTCGCCGCATCGCCTGCGTCGTTCCAGCCCTCGAAAGCAGCCACCAGGATGGGGGAGCGCAACTCGGGAATGTCCTCGTCGAGATCATCGAGATCTGTGGCGTTGGCCACAGCGTCATGCACGGCCTCGATCAACGCGGCATCGAGAGGCACAGCCGAGCCGGCACCCGAAATGTCCGCATTTTCGGTACCGTCGTCGTTCGGGGACTGGCCATCGAGGTTTCGGGGACTCACCACGACAGCCTACGACCCGAGCGAACTGCGGTGCCCACTACTCTGTAGAGATGCCCGATCAACACAAGCCCGGTCTGCTCGATGCGATTTCTCGTCGCGTTGTCATCGGCGACGGAGCCATGGGCACGATGCTCCAGGACGCCGACCTGACTCTCGACGACTTTCTCGGTCTCGAGGGATGCAACGAGATTCTGAACGCCACCCGGCCCGACGTGCTGCGCGAGATCCACCGTGAGTACTTCGCGGCCGGTGCGGACGCCGTGGAAACGAACACGTTCGGATGCAACCTGCCCAACCTGGCCGACTACGACATCGAGGATCGAATCCGCGAGTTGGCCGAGAAAGGCACCCGGCTCGCACGCGAGACCGCCGACGAAATGGGCCCCGGCCGCGATGGGATGGACCGATACGTCCTGGGTTCCATGGGCCCCGGCACCAAGCTCCCCACACTCGGGCATGCTCCGTTCGCCCGGCTGCGCGATGCGTACACCGAAGCCGCATTGGGAATGATCGACGGCGGTGCCGATGCCATTCTGGTGGAGACCTGCCAGGACTTGCTTCAGGTCAAGGCCGCGATCATCGGCAGCCAGCACGCGATGGACAAGCTCGGTGTCCGTATTCCGATCATCACCCACGTGACGGTCGAGACGACGGGCGCGATGCTCGTCGGCAGCGAGATCGGTGCCGCGCTGGCAGCGCTCGAACCGCTGGGTATCGACATGATCGGGCTCAATTGCGCGACCGGTCCGGCGGAAATGAGCGAGCACCTGCGCCATCTGTCCAAGCATTCGCGTATTCCGGTGTCGGTGATGCCCAATGCCGGCCTACCGACTCTGGGCGCCAAGGGAGCCGAGTACCCACTGACCGCCCCTGAATTGGCCACGGCGCTCAGCGGTTTCGTGAGCGAATACGGGCTTTCCCTGGTCGGCGGTTGCTGCGGCACCACGCCAGAGCACATCCGCCAGGTTGCCGACATGGTCCACGGGGCAACGAAACTCGAACGTCGGCCTGAGCCGGAGCCTGGTGTCTCGTCGCTGTACAGCGCCGTCCCGTTCGAGCAGGATGCCAGCATCCTGATGATCGGTGAGCGGACGAACTCCAACGGCTCGAGAGCATTTCGCGATGCGATGTTGGCCGAGGACTACGACAAGTGCCTCGACATCGCCAAGGACCAAACCCGCGACGGCGCCCACATGCTCGATCTGAACATCGACTACGTCGGCCGCGACGGTGCCGCCGACATGGCAGCGCTCGCCAGCAGATTGGCGACTGCGTCGACGCTGCCGATCATGCTCGACTCCACCGAACCGGCCGTACTCGAAGCCGGTCTCGAGCACCTCGGCGGTCGAAGCGCCGTCAACTCGGTCAACTACGAGGACGGCGACGGGCCCGATTCGCGGTTCCAGAAGATCATGCGTCTGGTCAAGGAACACGGTGCCGCAGTCGTCGCCCTCACAATCGACGAGGAAGGGCAGGCCCGAACGGCCGAATGGAAGGTGCGTGTCGCAGATCGACTGATCACCGACATCACCGAGAACTGGGGCCTGCGCCACGAGGACATCATCGTCGATACCCTCACCTTCCCGATTTCCACCGGCCAGGAAGAGGTTCGACGCGACGGTATCGAGACCATCGAGGCGATCCGGCAGCTCAAGGAGAGGTATCCGAAGGTGCACACCACCCTCGGGTTGTCGAACATCTCGTTCGGTCTCAATCCCGCTGCACGCCAGGTGCTGAACTCGGTCTTCCTGCACGAGTGCACACAGGCCGGTCTCGACACCGCCATCGTGCACGCGTCGAAGATCCTGCCGATGAACAAGATTCCCGACGAGCAGCGCGAGACTGCTCTGGATCTGGTGTACGACCGCCGTCGCGAAGGCTATGACCCGTTGCAGAAGCTTATGCAGCTGTTCGAGGGCGTCTCGGCAGCGTCGGCCCGAGAGTCACGCGCCGAGGAACTGGGTCGTCTGCCACTGTTCGAGCGACTCGAACGCCGCATCGTCGACGGCGAACGCAACGGCCTCGACGCCGATCTGGATGCCGCGATGACCGAGAAGCCACCGCTGGCGATCATCAACGAGACGTTGCTCTCGGGCATGAAGACCGTGGGCGAGCTGTTCGGTTCCGGCCAGATGCAACTGCCGTTCGTGCTCGCGTCCGCCGAGGTGATGAAGGCAGCGGTTGCGTATCTGGAGCCACACATGGAGGCGACCGACGACGACGGCAAAGGTCGTATCGTGCTCGGTACCGTCAAGGGCGATGTCCACGACATCGGAAAGAACCTCGTCGACATCATTCTGAGCAACAACGGCTACGAGGTCGTCAATCTCGGTATCAAGCAACCGATCTCGACCATTCTCGAAGCCGCGATCGACAAGCGTGCCGACGTGATCGGGATGTCCGGACTGCTGGTCAAGTCGACGGTGGTCATGAAGGACAACCTGATCGAACTCAACTCCCGCGGCGTGGCAGAGCAATTTCCGGTCCTGCTCGGCGGTGCTGCGTTGACGCGGTCGTACGTCGAGAACGATCTGCAAGATGTGTACGAGGGCGACGTGCACTATGCGCGCGACGCGTTCGAGGGCCTGCGTTTGATGGACACCATCATGACCACCAAACGCGGTGGGGGACCGGCCCCGGACAGTCCGGAGGCACTCGCCGCGAAGGCCAAGACGGCCGAACGCAAGGAACGCCACGAGCGCTCCAAGCGCATCGCGGAGAAGCGCAAGGCCGCAGAGGCACCGGTCGTCGTGCCCGAGCGATCCGATGTCGCGGCCGATATCGACATTCCGGTCCCGCCGTTCTGGGGTACTCGCATCGTCCGAGGCGTGTCCTTGGCCGACTACTCGGGTCTGCTCGACGAGCGTGCACTGTTCCTCGGACAATGGGGCCTGCGCGGTGCCCGCAAGGGTGAAGGTGCCACCTACGAAGACCTGGTGGAATCGGAAGGCAAACCGCGCCTGCGGTATTGGCTGGATCGTCTGAGCACCGACGGCATACTCGCACACGCCGCACTGGTGTACGGGTACTTCCCGGCGGTCTCCGAGGGCGACGACATCGTAGTGCTCACCCAGCCCGAACCCGATGCACCCGAACGCTTTCGATTCACGTTCCCGCGGCAGCACCGTGACCGTTTCCTCTGCATCTCTGATTTCGTTCGGTCCCGTTCGGCTGCAAGAGAATCCGGCCAGGTAGATGTTCTGCCGATGAACCTGGTGACGATGGGCCAGCCCATTGCCGATTTCGCCAACGAGCTGTTCGCGGCCGACTCGTACCGCGACTATCTCGAGGTGCACGGAATCGGTGTGCAGCTCACCGAGGCGTTGGCCGAATATTGGCATCGCCGAGTGCGCGAGGAACTGAAACTGTCCGACGGCAAATCGGTCGCCGCAGAGGATCCCACCGAGGCCGAGGGGTACTTCAAACTCGAATACCGCGGTGCTCGTTACTCGTTCGGCTACGGGGCATGCCCCGATCTGGAAGACCGGATCAAGCTCGCTGCTCTGCTCGAGCCCGAGAGGATCGGCGTGAAGCTCTCCGAGGAGCTGCAGCTGCACCCCGAACAGTCGACCGATGCGTTCGTACTTCATCACCCGGAGGCCAAGTACTTCAATGTCTAGAACCCACCTGCAGGGTGTCCTGTGGGACATGGACGGCACACTGCTCGACTCCGAGAAGATCTGGGACGTAGCTATCGGTGAGTACTCACGAAATCTCGGGACGGAACTCAGTGCAGAAGTGCGCGAGAACACCCTCGGAAATTCGATGTGGGATGCACTGCGCAAAGTCCTGGCACACGCATCGGTCGAGGTCACCGACGAGCACCTGAACGAGGGTCGCGAGTGGCTGACCGCCCGCGTCGGAGACCTGTTCGCCGAGGGAATTCCGTGGCGACCGGGTGCCAAGGATGCACTCGCTCTCGTGCGGGAGATGGGCTTGTCCACCGGGCTCGTCACAAACACCGAACGCGGGCTGGTCGAGCGCGCTCTGGACACGTTGGGCCGCGAGTACTTCGACATCACGGTCACCGGCGACGAGGTGGAGACCGGCAAACCGCATCCGGCACCGTATCTTCGCGGTGCGGCACTGCTCGGAGTGGACGCCGGAGCCTGCCTCGCGGTCGAGGACTCGCCTACAGGCTCACTGTCCGCGCACACTGCAGGATGCCCCGTGCTGGTGGTTCCCTCCGAGATCGCCGTGCCGCCGGCTCCTGGGTACACCATTCGTGACGGTCTTGTAGGTCTGACCGCCGACGACGTCCGGCGAGCCTGGGCAGGCTGACTCCTCGAATCTCGACCGAATTGATTCCGCTGGATACCGACGTGAAAGAATACGAACCCGTGAAGACTTTCGATTCCCTGTTCGCCGAGCTCACCGACCGCGCGAAGACCCGCCCGGAGGGCTCGGGCACCGTCGCAGCGTTGGACGCGGGAGTTCATTTCCAGGGCAAGAAGGTCCTCGAAGAAGCCGGTGAAGTGTGGATCGCGGCCGAGCACGAAAGCGACGAAGCGCTCGCCGAGGAAATCTCGCAGCTGTTGTACTGGGTTCAGGTGATGATGGTGGGCAGGGGCATCGAGCTCGAGGACGTCTACCGACATCTGTGAGTCAAGGACCCGCACGTCTCCCACGAACTCACCGAATAAGGAAAACTCCATGCTGCGCGTAGCCGTACCCAACAAGGGCGCTCTCTCCGAGTCCGCCGCAGAGATTCTCAGCGAGGCCGGCTATCGGCGCCGAAGCGACTCGAAGGACCTGACGGTTCTCGATCCGGCGAACGGTGTCGAGTTCTTCTTCCTCCGTCCCAAGGACATCGCGATCTACGTCGGATCCGGCCAGTTGGATTTGGGCATCACCGGCCGCGACCTCGCGCTCGATTCGGGTGCTGCCGTCGAAGAGCGTCTGGCGCTCGGATTCGGCCGCTCGACATTCCGCTACGCGGCGCCCGCGGGCAAGGAATGGTCACCCGAGGACTTGGGCGGACTACGCATCGCGACGTCCTACCCCAATCTGGTGCGCGCGGACTTGGCCCAGCGGGGGTTGGAGGCCACGGTCATCCGCCTCGACGGTGCCGTCGAGATCTCCATCCAGCTCGGGGTCGCAGACGCTATTGCCGACGTCGTCGAATCGGGCCGGTCACTGCGCCAGAACAACCTCGTGGCTTTCGGTGAATCGCTCTGCGATTCGGAGGGCGTACTCATCGAACGCGCAGGTACCCCGGGTACCGATTCCGCGCGTAAGCAGCTCATCGCCCGCGTGCAGGGAGTCGTCTTCGCACAGCAGTACCTCATGCTCGATTACGACTGCCCCAAGTCGATCCTCGACGAGGCCGTCAAGATCACCCCGGGAATCGAGTCGCCCACGCTGGCACCGATGGTCGACGACAACTGGGTTGCCGTGCGCGCCATGGTTTCTCGCAAAGTCCACAACAACGTCATGGACGAGCTCGCCGAGTTGGGGGCAAAAGCTATCCTTGCGTCCGACATCAGGTCGTGCCGCGCCTTCTAGATCCTGATCTGTCGCTGCCGTCAGCTGCGACGCCGGACCAGGACCGTCTGCGCGATGCGGCCGATCGGCCCCAATTCGTCGCTGAGAGTCCCAGCACACATGGCAATTCCGTCCGGACCGGTGGAGGTTTCCGCCGAGACTCCGACCCAGTCACCCTGAGGCACCCGAAACACGTGCACCGTCAGGTCGGTGTTCAAGAAGGTCCATTCGTCGATCGGGAGCTTGGCGCCGATTCCGTTCGCGATGTCCGCAATCGAGAACAGTCGCTCCAGCGGAGTCATCGATTCACCCTGCACGAGAACAGGTTTGGGCCTGGCCCAAATCTGACCGGGACCATCGGTGCCGAGCCCGGTGAGAATCTTGAACTCGACGGCGTCGAGATAGCCCGACGACCACGTGCCCCCGAAGGTGTAGTCGACTCCGTCCCCGACCGACTTCATCACCGGGTCTCCGACGTGTTCGACGTCCTCGGTTTGTGTGGTGCGCATGCGCCACGCGCTGCCGCGAGCCACCGCCCGAGCGGTGCCGGACGAACTTTCCGCCCACAATTCGGCGACGACGAGTTCGACGTTGCCCCCGGGCCGCTGCGTCCATGCCCGAATCTCGATGTCCGCGACCGGAACCGGACCGAGTATGTCGACCGCGACTCGACTGATACGGGTGTCCTCCCGAGCGTCGACGCGCTCGAGTGCACGGACCAGCAGAGCGGACGGCGGAGCACCGTGCTGCATCGTCGGTGCCCACAGACTGACGGTGTTCTCGGTGGCGGTGACCCGCTCGAAGCCGTCCTTGCTGACACCGGCGGGATCGAAGAAGGCGTCCGGAATCGTCACAGCTCGGGCTCCGTCTGTTCCGATGCGGCCTGCGGCCAACCCGGGTAAGGCGGGGGAGTGCCGCCGAACTCGGGGCACAGGGCCTGGTGGTCGCACCACTTGCACAGTGCGCCTTTCTTGGCGCGGAAATCACCGGTCTCACCTGCGGCCAGAATCGCTTTCCAGATGGCGGACAGCATGCGCTCGAACCTACGCAGCTCGTCTTCGTCCGGAGCGTAGGTCAGTTCCTGCTTGTCGGCCAGGTACATCAATTTCAGTTGCGCCGGAACGACTCCGCGCATACGCATGATCATCAGGGCGTAGAACTTCATCTGGAACAACGCCTTGGACTCGGTGAACTCGCGCGGTGCCCGACCGGTCTTGTAGTCGACGACGCGAATCATGCCGTTGGGTGCGACGTCGATTCGATCGATGAATCCCCGCAGCGGCGTGCCGTCGTCCAGATCGATCTCCACCCGTTGCTCGCAGGACTCGGGCTCGAAGTGAGTGGGATCCTCGAGTTCGTAGTATCCGTCGACCAGAGCGCGAGCACGATCGAGAAATGCAGTCCGCTCGTCGACCGGAACCAACGACTCGATGTCGGGCGACTGGGCAACCACTCGCTCCCACGCCGGATCGACAAGGTCGCGCGCAGTCGTCGGCACTCGGTCCTGCGCAGGCAGCGCATACAGGGCTTCCAGTGCGGCATGCACCACAGTTCCTTTGACCTGAGCTTCGGTGGAGACCTCGGGAATGCGGTCGACAGCGCGAAAGCGGTAGAGGAGAGGGCACTGTTTGAAATCGCCTGCGCGAGATGGCGACAACGCCGGCTTGCTTCGAGGGTTCGGCACCGACAGTGGCGGTCTCTTACTGTCGCCGAGGTCGAGTAGTGGCAAGTCGATGGGGGTCGACACGGAAATACTCACGACTGCGAGACTATGCCGCTGGTCCGACATCTTCGGTCAAGGCCGTAGTCTGGCACGTCGAGTCGTCCCCGACGCCTGCCCGTTCCGGTCGGTCGTCGAACCGAACAACGAAAGCAGGTTCTGCTGTGTCCACCGGTGATTCCGCGTCCGCGTCGACCGACGGGGCCGAGGTCGACGCGCTCGTCGATGTTCCGGTTCCGAGTGCGGACGACGTGGTCACCGCCACGGTCGACGAGATCGAACTCGACCGTGTCCCGACTGCGGAGGAGAACTCCATCGCACCGGTTCCGACCGGCCCCGCCCGCAGTGGGCCCTTCCGTGTCGGAGATCGAGTGCAGCTCACCGACGGCAAGGGCAGGCACTACACGGTGGTGCTCGAGGCCGGCAAGGAATTCCACACCCATCGAGGTGGAATCACTCACGACAAGTTGCTCGGAGCCGACGAGGGCAGCGTCGTCACCTCCGTCAACGGCACCCCGTACCTTGCGCTTCGGCCGCTGTTGACCGACTACGTGCTGTCGATGCCACGCGGCGCGCAGGTCATCTACCCCAAGGATGCAGCGCAGATAGTCCACGAGGGCGATATGTTCCCCGGAGCCCGCGTCCTCGAGGCCGGTGCCGGATCGGGCGCTCTGACGTGCTCGCTGCTACGTGCGGTCGGTACCGCAGGAACGGTCATCTCGTACGAGATCCGCCAGGACCATGCCGACTACGCGATCAAGAACGTCGAGACGTTCTTCGGCGAGCGGCCGTCCAACTGGTATCTGACGGTGGCCGACGTGGATCAGTTCGGTGTCGATCGACCGGGGGAGCAGGTGGATCGGGTGGTTCTCGACATGCTGGCTCCCTGGGACGCACTGCCCGCCGTATCGAAGGCTCTCGTTCCGGGCGGAGTGCTGCTGGTCTACGTCGCCACGGTGACGCAGCTGTCCAAGGTCGTCGAAGCCCTACGCGCACAAGAATGCTGGACCGAACCCCGTTCGTGGGAATCGATGGTCCGGGGTTGGCACGTCGTGGGACTGGCGGTTCGGCCCGAGCATCGTATGCAGGGGCACACGGCATTCCTTGTGAGTGTCCGACGCCTCGCCGAGGGCACCGTCACGCCCAAGCCGCAGCGTCGGTCCGGTAAGGGCTGACTCACCACGACGGTGTCGCTCGACGGTCGGGCCCGGACTTCAGGCGCAGGGCGCTTGCCCCATCGCGAGAATCTGGCAGGTGCTGGCGTCGGAAAGCTTCCATGTGCCGTCGATCAGGACCCAGGTCTGCGGTGAGGGTGCCGCCGTTCCTCGCGGGGTGGCTATCGCGACGTCGGCAGTGGACGTCTCGCCCTCGACGGTCGGCTGGGCAACCTCGAAGGTGATCGTGCCGTAGTTCGCCAGCGCGGCGGTCATGGTGTCGAGGTTCGTCAGACGCGTCTGACCGTTCTCGACCGCGGCCGCTTTGGTTGCCGCGTCGACGTTCGGTGCCACCAGCTGCAGCAGCGAGGCTTCGAGTTCATCAGCCGTCGGTGCCGCAACAGCAGGCACGTCGGTCGTCGCGCCGACAGAATCCCCGGCCGACGTCGAATTGTGATCAGCGTGATCGGACTCATCCGCGGTGCTGCACCCGGCCACCGATATCGCCGCCGCCGTGAGTGCGACGCTCGCCGAGAATATGCGCATCTTCACTGGTGAAGCCCCTGTTTCCGTAGTCCGTCCACTGTTTTGTCAGGTGAGGCTAACATGACCCCGGCCGGGGTTGGGGTGCAGTCGAGGCGTGCTGCAGCCACGCCCGATCGTGGTGTCGGTCCGCACATTCGGGCCGGTGCCGGTAGCGTTGATAGATCGTCACTGGGAGGAGTCGCTCATGAGCTCAACAGACAATCCGGATGTGGCCGCGGCCAGAGCCGAACTGGACGCCGTGCGAGCCGAAGCCGCTTCACTGCGCCGTCAACTGGGGGAGTCCCCCGAACAGGTACGCGAACTCGAAGGCCGTGTCGATTCGCTCTCGCTCCGCAACACCAAGCTGATGGACACCCTCAAAGAGGCCAGACAACAGCTCATCGCGCTCCGCGAGGAAGTCGACCGACTGGGCCAACCCCCGAGCGGCTACGGCGTTCTGCTGAGCGTGTTCGACGACGGAACGGTCGATGTGTTCACGTCCGGCCGAAAGATGCGCCTCACGTGCTCGCCCAACATCGAGGCCGACTCTCTTGCGCCGGGCCAGACGGTGCGGCTCAACGAGGCATTGACCATCGTCGAGGCCTGCACCTTCGACCAGGTAGGTGAGATCAGCACTCTGCGTGAGCTTCTGGGCGACGGATCGAGGGCCCTCGTCGTCGGTCACGCCGACGAGGAGCGCGTCGTGTGGCTGGCCAAGCCGCTGATCGACATGGTCAACGACGAAGGCCCCATCGACCCGGACGAGCCCTCACGCAAACTGCGTCCCGGCGATTCGCTCCTGGTCGACACCAAGGCCGGCTATGCCTTCGAGCGCGTACCGAAGGCGGAGGTGGAGGATCTGGTCCTCGAGGAGGTTCCTGACGTCGGTTACGAGGACATCGGTGGTCTCGGTCGACAGATCGAGCAGATTCGCGACGCCGTCGAACTGCCGTTCCTGCACAAGGATCTGTTTCGCGAGTACTCCCTGCGTCCACCCAAGGGTGTGCTGCTCTACGGCCCTCCCGGTTGCGGAAAGACGTTGATCGCCAAGGCCGTTGCCAACTCGTTGGCCAAGAAGATCGCCGAGGCCCGCGGGCAGGACGCCAAGGAAGCGAAGTCGTTCTTTCTCAACATCAAAGGTCCCGAACTGCTCAACAAGTTCGTCGGCGAGACCGAGCGTCACATCCGAATGATCTTCCAGCGCGCGCGGGAGAAGGCGTCCGAGGGCACCCCGGTCATCGTGTTCTTCGACGAGATGGACTCGATCTTTCGCACCCGTGGTTCGGGCGTCTCGTCGGACGTCGAGACGACGGTCGTTCCGCAGTTGCTCGCCGAGATCGACGGCGTGGAGGGGCTCGAGAACGTCATCGTGATCGGTGCCTCCAACCGTGAGGACATGATCGACCCCGCGATCCTGCGGCCCGGTCGCCTGGACGTCAAGATCAAGATCGAGCGGCCCGACGCCGAATCGGCACAGGACATCTTCTCCAAGTACCTGACCGACTCGCTGCCGGTCAACGTCGACGATGTCGCAGAGTTCGGTGGTGACCGTGCGGCCTGCATCCGGGGGATGATCGACCGGGTCGTCGAGCGCATGTACGCCGAGAGCGACGACAATCGTTTCCTCGAGGTGACATATGCCAACGGCGACAAAGAAGTTCTGTACTTCAAGGACTTCAACTCCGGTGCCATGATTCAGAACATCGTGGACCGCGCGAAGAAGTACGCCATCAAATCGGTACTCGAAACCGGCAACGGCGGTCTGCGAATTCAACACCTCTTCGACTCCATCGTCGACGAGTTCGCCGAGAACGAAGACCTGCCGAACACCACGAACCCCGACGACTGGGCGCGAATCTCCGGCAAGAAGGGTGAGCGGATCGTCTACATCCGCACGCTTGTCACCGGCAAGAATGCCAGCGCGAGCCGGGCAATCGACACCGAGGCCAACACCGGTCAGTACCTGTAGATCCTGCATTGAGCAGTATCGGGGCGCGTCCGCACAGGGCGCGCCCCGATCTGTGTCCGGGTGCCGTCTAGGCTCGACTCATGCAGCGCATCATCGGTATCGAGGTCGAGTACGGCATTTCGTCGCCCACCGAACCCACCGCCAATCCGATCCTGACGTCGACCCAGGCAGTGTTGGCCTACGCGGCCGCTGCAGGGGTGCCGCGGGCCAAGCGCACGCGATGGGATTACGAAGTCGAGTCGCCCCTCCGTGATGCCCGCGGCTTCGACCTCGGACGCTTCAGCGGCCCGGCACCGGTCATCGATGCCGACGAGATCGGCGCGGCCAACATGATTCTCACCAACGGTGCCCGTCTGTACGTCGACCACGCCCACCCCGAGTACTCGGCTCCGGAAGTACGGGATCCACTGGATGCGGTGATCTGGGACAAGGCCGGCGAGCGTGTCATGGAGGCCGCTGCTCGCCACGCGTCGAGCGTGCCCGGAGCCCCGCGTTTGCAGCTGTACAAGAACAACGTCGACGGCAAAGGCGCGTCGTACGGCACTCACGAGAACTACCTGATGTCGCGCGAGACGCCGTTCTCGGCCGTCATCGCCGGTCTGTCACCGTTCTTCGCATCGCGGCAGGTGATCACCGGGTCGGGGCGGGTAGGAATCGGCCAGTCCGGCGACGATGCCGGTTTCCAGCTCTCTCAGCGAGCCGACTACATCGAGGTGGAGGTCGGCCTGGAGACCACACTCAAGCGCGGAATCATCAACACGAGAGACGAACCGCACGCAGACGCCGACAAGTATCGGCGACTGCACTGCATCATCGGCGACGCGAACCTCGCCGAGATGTCGACATACCTCAAGGTCGGCACCACTGCGCTGGTACTCGACCTCATCGAAGCAGGGGTGGATCTGTCCGATCTCCAGCTCGCTCGACCGGTGACCGCCGTCCATCAGATCAGCCACGATCCGACTCTGCGCAAGGCAGTTGCACTTGCGGACGGCCGCGAACTGACCGGGCTTGCACTCCAACGCATCTACCACCAGCGGGCCGCGAAGTTCGTGGCCGCCGAGGGGAGCGACGACGCACGGGCCCTGGACGTGCTCGACAAGTGGGCCATGGTGCTCGACCTCCTCGAACGCGACCCGATGGAATGCGCCCACCTGCTGGACTGGCCCGCGAAGCTTCGTCTGCTGGAAGGTTTCCGCCAGCGCGAGGGACTGGGCTGGTCGGCGCCGCGCCTGCATCTGGTGGACCTGCAGTACTCCGATGTTCGGCTCGACAAGGGTCTCTACAACCGACTGGTAGCCCGTGGATCGATGGACCGCCTGGTGACCGAACAACAGGTCCTCGACGCCGTGAGCACACCACCGGAAGACACCAGGGCCTACTTCCGCGGCGAGTGCCTCCGTAAATTCGGGGCCGACATCGCCGCTGCGAGCTGGGACTCCGTCATCTTCGACCTCGGCGGCGACTCACTCGTGCGCATCCCGACCCTCGAACCGCTTCGCGGTACCAAATCGCACGTCGGTGCGCTGCTCGAGTCTGTCGACAGTGCCGCAGAGCTCGTCGATCAGCTCACCAACTGAGACCCCGGCAACGCAGTCCGACTATTCGATGGTGTCTCGACGACCTTCGCGGCCGGTCTGTCGGTAGGGTAAAGGTCCGTGCACTTTCGGCGGAACGTTCGGTTGCACTTGCACATCACAATGGTGCATCTCGGATGAATCGATGAACGTGCAGTAGATGTGTTCTCTCGATACACGGAGGAGGTCGGCGACTATGGCACAGGAGCAGACACGGCGCTCTGGCGGCGGCGACGACGATGAGGTCCCAGGCGACACCGGAGCCGGTGGGCAGGAACGGCGCGAGAAGCTGGCCGAGGAGACCGACGACCTCCTGGACGAGATCGACGACGTCCTCGAGGAGAACGCCGAGGACTTCGTTCGTGCCTACGTGCAGAAGGGCGGCCAGTGACGGTGGATCGTTCGGACCCACGGTCGGCCGGTGACGGTATGACGATCCCGCTTGGATCGAGCAGTTCATCTTTCTCCGACTATCTCCGTCAGCACGCCCCCCATCTGTTGCCCGAGAGCGGTCTCGCCGCAGACTTGGCGTCGCACACTGCCAATGGCAGCACCGACAAGTCCGGCATCGCGCCGCACGGGACGACGATCGTCGCCCTCACTTACGCGGGTGGGGTTCTGATCGCCGGTGATCGGCGCGCCACTCAGGGCAATCTGATCGCCAACCGCGACATGCAGAAGGTCTACGTCACCGACGAGTACTCCGCTGCGGGTATTGCCGGAACCGCAGGCATCGCGATCGAGCTGGTACGGCTCTTCGCCGTCGAACTCGAACACTACGAGAAGATCGAAGGCGTTCCGCTCACGTTCAACGGCAAGGCCAACAAGCTGTCGTCGATGGTGCGTAGCAACCTCGGTGCCGCGATGCAAGGACTGGCGGCCGTCCCGTTGCTGGTCGGGTTCGACATCGACATCTCGGACCCGGATCGTGCCGGGCGCATCGTGTCCTACGACGTGGTCGGCGGGCGCTACGAGGAGCGTTCGGGCTACCACGCGGTGGGGTCTGGATCACTGTTCGCGAAGTCGGCACTCAAGAAGCTCTATCGACCCGGAATGACCGAGGACGAAGCGCTTCGCGCAGCGGTCGAATCGCTGTACGACGCCGCCGACGACGACTCCGCCACCGGCGGACCGGACGTCACCCGAGGCATCTATCCGACGGCGGTGGCGATCACGAGCGTCGGTGCGGACGACGTTGCCCACGACCGCGTGTCGGCAGCCGCGCGTTCGGTTCTCGCCGAGCGGACCGAGAGTGCCGCGCACACCGGCGGCGCCGAGCATCACACCCGGTCCGGCCAGCAAGTGAGCGAAGGGGGTAGCGCACCATGACGATGCCGTATTACGCATCTGCCGAACAGATCATGCGCGATCGTTCGGAGTTGGCGCGCAAGGGAATCGGCCGTGGCCGAAGCGTCATCGTACTGACCTACGCGGACGGCGTGCTGTTCGTGGCCGAAAATCGCTCGACGGCGCTGCACAAGGTCAGCGAACTGTACGACCGGATCGGTTTCGCGGCCGTGGGGAAGTACAACGAGTTCGAGAATCTCCGGAAGGCCGGTATCCAGCATGCCGACATCAAGGGGTACACCTACGACCGCCGCGATGTCACCGGCAGGTCGCTCGCCAAGACCTACGCGCAGGCGCTCGGCACGATCTTCACGGAGCAGCTCAAGCCCTACGAGGTGGAAATCTGTGTCGCAGAGGTCTCACATCAGGACGAGCCGATCGCAACTCAGCTCTACCGCATCACCTACGACGGGTCGATCGTCGACGAACAGGATTTCGTCGTCATGGGCGGAACGACCGAGCCGATCGTGGCAGCGTTGAAGAACACCTACCGTTCCGGCCTCGACCTTGCCGATGCGGTGCGCATTGCAGTGGACGCACTCACCGCGGGACCCGCGGTACCGCCCGCTGCGGGCGGTGAGCCGGAGAAGAAGGTTCTCGAGGTATCGGCGCTCGAAGTGGCTGTGCTGGACCAGGGCCGGCCTCGGCGCGCGTTCAGACGCATCGCCGGAGCTGCGTTGGAGGACATGTTGCCGGCTTCGGCACCAGCCGCGGATGCGACCACCGACACCGTCGACGATGTGCCCGAGGCGGGACCCTCGTAGCGGTTTCGCCGATCACCACCTGACGGCCTCGTGCACTACCGCTTCCGGTAGAGCACGAGGCCGTTCTTGTCGCTGGTGAACTCGAACCACGTTCCGTCGCCCACCACTTCGCCGTCGGCCGCGAGCGCAACGGGAGCTCCCTCCACCTCCACGGTCAATTGCTTCACCGCTCGCCGGACGTAAGCCGGTGACGATCCGAGGGTGCCGGTCACCGTCGCCCAGAGCAGTCTGGTTCTCGACGCCCTCGGTTCGGACGGAAGGAACCGAACGTCCAGAGTGCCGGTGTGAATGCTGCTGCGCGACATGGGAACTTGGTCGGCCGGCACGTAGTCGCCGTTGCCGACGAAGAGCATCCACACCGAGTGCCTGATGCCGTCGAGTTCGATGTTCAACGGTTCCGCGGCGGCCAACACTCTCGTCATCGCAACGGCTGCGGCGGGCCACTTGCCGATGCGGCTCTGCAGCTTCTGACGTAGTCGCACCGAGTCGGGGTATCCGCCGAAGGTGGCGGTGTTGACGAACGACACGCTGCGGCCGTCGATGGACACCTGGGCGATATCGACCAGTTCGGCCGTGCCCGCCTCGATCGCTGCGGCAGTGTCTTCGACGGCGGTCAGACCGGTGTCACGGGCGAAGTGATTGAGGGTGCCACCGGGGAACGCGGCAAGCGGCAAGCCACTGCGTATTGCCGAAGCCGCGACGCTGACCACCGTTCCGTCGCCGCCGCAGACACCGAGAGCACGCGGAGAGGTGTCCCGGATTCGCTGTTCGAGTTGCTCGTTGAAATCCAGTTCCGGATCCGGGACGAACAGATCCGCATCGGGAAGTGTTCGACGGATCGCATCGGGTACCGACTCGGAACCATCACCCGACCCAGGATTGACGAGCACGAGTAGCCCACGTCCCCGTTGAAGTGGCTGGACGTCGAACGGGGAGCCCAGATCGGCGGGTTTTTCCGAACGTACAGCCCACCATCGACGGGTGGACAGCGCGATGGCCGAGCCGAGGGCTGCACCCGCGATGACATCGGTTGGCCAGTGCACACCGACGTGGACGCGCGAGTAGCAGACAGCGGCCGCAACGGGTGCCAGCACTATTCCAGCCAGCGGAGATTCGATGGCAACGGCCGTCACGAAGGCCGCCGCCGAGGCCGAATGACCGGAGGGAAAAGACGAGGACACCGGCGGAGTCAGTACTTGACGCAAGACGGGAACCGACTCGGAATCAGGACGAGTCCGCGGAAACAGTGGTTTGAGCAGCCCGTTCGCCACAGAGCTTGCACCCGCCAGCGCCACAAGCCCCCGAACGCCGCCGCGCCGGGCCGGGCCACCTGCGGCTACGAGAAGTGCGGCCGCGCCGAGCCACAGGCGACCGTGATCGGCGGCGTTACTCAAGGCGCGTAGGCCGCCGTCCGCTCTACTTCGACGTAGAGCTGCACTTCGTGCCACCAGGGAAAGGTCCCACGCATGAACGGCCGTCGAAACAGAGGTACGCGTGGGTGTCATGACACCCAGCCTAGGCACGCGCGGTTTCGGCGCGCTCCGACACATCGAATCGAAGGTTGCGTTGTAGTGTCGAAGTGTGCAGCGACGAATTATGGGCATCGAGACAGAGTTCGGTGTCACATGTACTTTCCACGGACATCGACGCCTCAGTCCGGACGAAGTGGCTCGTTACCTGTTCCGCCGGGTGGTCTCGTGGGGTCGTAGCTCGAATGTGTTCCTCCGCAACGGTGCCCGCCTGTACCTCGACGTGGGTTCGCACCCCGAGTACGCGACGGCCGAGTGCGACAGCCTGCTGCAGTTGGTCACCCACGACCGGGCGGGCGAGCGTGTTCTCGAGGATCTGCTCATCGACGCCGAGCAGCGCCTGGCCGAGGAAGGCATCGGCGGCGACATCTATCTGTTCAAGAACAACACCGACTCGGCGGGCAACTCGTACGGCTGCCACGAGAACTTCCTCGTTCAACGTGCGGGCGAATTCTCTCGAATCTCGGACGTGCTGCTTCCGTTCCTGGTCACGCGTCAATTGATCTGTGGCGCAGGCAAGGTGCTCCAGACCCCGAAGGCTGCGACGTTCTGCTTGTCGCAGCGAGCCGAGCACATCTGGGAAGGCGTCTCCTCTGCCACCACTCGGTCGCGGCCGATCATCAACACTCGCGACGAGCCCCACGCCGACGCCGAGAAATACCGCAGGCTGCACGTGATCGTGGGCGATTCGAATATGGCGGAGACCTCGACCATGCTCAAGGTCGGAACGGCGGCCCTCGTCCTCGAAATGATCGAGGCAGGAGTATCTTTCCGAGACTTCGCGTTGGACAATCCGATTCGTGCCATCCGCGAGGTCAGCCATGATCTCACCGGCCGGCGCCCGGTGAGGCTCGCGGGGGGACGGCAAGCCAGCGCCCTCGACATTCAGCGGGAGTACTACGCCCGGGCCGTGGAGCACCTGAAGACACGTGAGCCGAACACTCAGGTGGAGCAGGTGGTCGATCTCTGGGGTCGCACCCTCGATGCCATCGAGACACAGGACTTCGCGAAGGTGGACACCGAGATCGACTGGGTCATCAAACGCAAGCTGTTCCAGCGTTACCAGGATCGGTACTCGATGGAGCTCTCCGATCCCAAGATCGCTCAACTGGACCTGGCCTACCACGACATCAAACGCGGGCGTGGCGTGTTCGACCTGCTGCAGCGCAAGGGCTTGGCGAAGCGCGTCACCGAAGACGAGCAGATCGACGAAGCGGTCGACCTGCCTCCGCAGACCACCCGCGCCAAACTGCGAGGTGAGTTCATCACCGCCGCGCAGGAGGCAGGTCGCGACTTCACCGTCGATTGGGTGCACCTCAAGCTCAACGATCAGGCGCAGCGAACCGTGTTGTGCAAGGACCCGTTCCGTTCGGTCGACGAGCGCGTGGAAAGACTGATCGCGTCGATGTAGGCCTGGTGGCTCAACGGCAGCTCGGGTCGCTACCGCTCCGGCACCTGCAGAGCAACTAGGCTCGACAGTCGTGGCCACCACCAAAGTCGAACGCCTGATGAATCTTGTCATCTGCTTGCTGTCGACGCGTCAGTTCCTCACCGCGGAGTGGATCCGTGACAGCGTGGCCGGATACGACGACTCGTCCAGCCACGAAGCCTTCAGTCGAATGTTCGAGCGGGACAAGAACGAACTCCGTGACCTCGGCGTTCCCTTGGAAACCGGAGCCGCCACCAGGTTCGGCGGCATCGAGGGCTACCGCATCAATCGCGACGCGTACGAGCTGCCCGACATCGACCTCACCAGCGAAGAATCGGCCGCCGTCGCTGTCGCCGTCAAACTCTGGGAATCGCCCGAGCTCACGTCGGCGGCCCAGAGCGCGCTGCTCAAACTGCGCGCGGCGGGTATTCAGGTCGACCAGAACGAGTCCGCCGCGGCAGTGACTGCGGTTCCCGCACGGACCCGGGGTTCCGAACCTGCACTCGGTGCGTTGCTGGCCGCCATCGACGAAGGTAAGTCGGTGCGGTTCGAGCACCGGCCGTCGCTGACGGATCCGTTCACCACCAGAACTGTCCAGCCGTGGGGTGTCGTGACGTTCCGCGGCCGCTGGTACCTGGTGGGACACGACGTGGATCGAGACGACACCCGAACCTTTCGCCTCTCCCGAATCGGTGACGAGGTCAAGTCGTTCGGCTCACCGCAGAGTGTCCGCAAACCCGACGGTATCGACTTGCAGGACATCGTCCGTCGCGTAGCAGGGACGTCCTCGGTGTCGGGCACAGCACGAGTCTGGTTGCACGATGGCAGGGCATTGGAGCTGCGCCGAATGGGAACGACAGTGGGCGCGCAAAGTCTGGGTACCCGGAGCGGCACTGTCGTCGAGGTTCCCGTGCGGTCCTGGGATTGGATCTCGCGGTTGATCGCGGGCCACGGGGCTGATGCGGTGGTGCTCGAGCCCGCGGAATTGCGAGCCGATGTGATCTCGACTCTGCAGACGGCAGCCGACGTGGAGAACGAGCGATGAGCGCGCGCCTGTCGGTCCGCTTGGCCAGGCTCCTCAACATGGTGCCGTTCTTCATGGCCAATCCTGGGTTGAGCGCCGAGGAGGCCGCGCGCGAGCTGGGTGTGTCGACGGCAACGCTGATGGCCGATCTCAACCAACTCTGGATGTGCGGCCTACCGGGCTACGGCCCGGGTGACCTCATCGATCTCTCGTTCTCCGAGGAGAGCATCGACGTGACGTTCTCCGCGGGGATCGACCGTCCACTGCGCCTGACGTCGACCGAGGCCACGGCCCTGTTGGTTGCGCTCCGATCGCTGACGTCGATGCCCGGCATGGTCGATCCGTCCGCCGCGCAACGGGCGATCGCGAAGATCGAAACCGCGGCGGGCTCGGCGGCGGCCAACGTGCCGCTCTCGTCCGATCACGACAGCGTCGGCACCGAGGAGGGTGCAGTCTCGAGCACCGTCCGGTCTGCTTTGCGAAACCGGCACGCACTCGACCTGACGTATTACTCCGCGTCGCGAGACGTCGTCACCGAACGAACCGTCGACCCGATCCGGACAGTCGTGGTCGACGACAACAGTTATCTGCAGGCGTGGTGCAGAGGAGCCGAAGGCGTGCGGCTCTTCCGGTTCGACCGCATCGACTCGGCTGTCGAGCGGGACGAGCCCGCGGCACCGCCGGAGTCGGTTCAGGACGAGGACGCCTTCGAGATCTTCAACGACGATCCCTCGCTGTCGCAGGCGCGACTGAAGGTGTCGCCGACGTACACCTGGATTCTGGACTACTACCCGATGACACAGGTCGCAGCCGATTCCGACGGATCGATCGAGGTGACGATGCGGTTTGCGACTCTGCAGTGGATGACCCGTCTGACACTCGGATTCGGCGGCGGCGTCACGGTACTTTCACCTGAATCCTTGGTGAACTCCGTCCGCGAACGCGCACGTTCTGCGCTGGACGTGTACTCCGAGCTGGACTCGACCAGCGCAGACGGCACCGTCACGACATGAACGCTCGGCAAACCGGTGCTCGCCGCTGCTGAACGAGTCACCCGCAGTCGGGTAGGCTCGATTCATCTGATCTCAGGAGGTTCACATGGGATTCACCAGTCCCTGGCACTGGGCGATCGTTGCAGTGGTCGTCATCATTCTGTTCGGTTCCAAGAAGCTGCCCGACGCTGCTCGTGGACTCGGCCGCTCGTTGCGCATCTTCAAGAGCGAGGTGAAGGAGATGCAGAACGACGGCAAATCCGACACCGACACCACAACGGCACAGCAGCCGGCCGCGCCCGCTCAGCTGCCTCCGCCTGCACCCGTTGCCCCGACGAACGTCGACGCACAGCACGACGCGAAGTCTGCCTGAGCGCAGACCGCTCAGCACACCTTCGGTGCCGGATGGGCACCGAAGGTTCACTGCTGTCGGCAGCGGCTCGGTGCCGTCGTCCGATCGAAGAAGGCTGACCGTAGAACATCATGCGCATTCCGTTCGATCCGCGGCGTAGCAAGCGCCGAGTCAATCCCGACGGCACGATGTCGTTGGTCGATCATCTGTACGAGCTGCGGACCCGGCTCCTGTGGTCGATAGTCGCTGTCGCGTTCACCACGGCATTCGGGTTCTTCTGGTACTCGCACACGATTGTGGGCGTCGAAAGCCTCGGTGACCTGTTGCGAGGTCCGTACTGCACCCTCGATCCCAACCTCCGCGCGAACCTGAGCAACGACGACCAATGTCGGCTGCTGGCGACCGGGCCGTTCGATCAGTTCCTGCTCCGGTTCAAGGTGGCGTTCACCGCCGGGGTGGTAATGGCCTGCCCCATCTGGCTGTATCAGATCTGGGCGTTCATCACTCCCGGTCTCTACGCCAACGAGCGGCGATACGCGGTCTCCTTCGTCACCGGTGCTGCAGCTCTGTTCGTCACCGGAGCCATCCTGGCGTACTACGTGGTGGCCAAGGGCCTGCACTTCTTGCTGTCGATAGGCGACAACGTGCAGATCACCGCGCTCAGCGGCGATCAGTACTTTGGATTCCTGATCAACCTCCTCATCATTTTCGGCGTCAGTTTCGAGATTCCGTTGCTGGTGGTCGCCTTGAACTTCGTCGGAGTACTCACCTACGAACGGCTCAAGGCATGGCGCAGAGGTCTCATCTTCGGTCTGTTCGTTTTCGCCGCCATCGCGACACCGGGACAGGACCCGTTCTCGATGTTGGCGCTGGCGTTGGCGCTGACGGTCCTCTTCGAGTTGGCAGTGCAGATTGCGCGAATTCACGACAAGCGTAAGTTGCGCAAAAGAAGAGACGAATGGGGTGATGTGTCAGATGACGAAGCAACACGTATCGAAGGCGCAAGTACGATCGAGTCCCCACACGCCGTCGCTCCGACACCGCCGCCCAGCGGATTCGGTGCAGCAGCCCACACCCAGTCACAGTACGACGACACCATCTGACCTCGGCCGATGCGTTGGGACCAGCGCATGACGGAGACTGCGACGGGCGTTCAGCCGAGCCCGAAACCCACTGAGCTGCAACGCTTCTCTGCTGAACTCGGTTTCCCGCTCGACCGGTTCCAGGTAGATGCATGTACCGCGTTGGAGAACGGCCACGGCGTTCTGGTCTGTGCCCCTACCGGTGCGGGCAAGACTGTGATCGGTGAGTTCGCCGTCCACCTGGCACTCTCAGCCGGGCGAAAGTGCTTTTACACCACACCGATCAAAGCACTCAGCAATCAGAAGTTCGCTGAGCTGACTGCACGGTACGGCCGCGACACGGTGGGCCTGCTCACCGGAGATTCGTCGATCAACCCCGATGCCCCCATCGTCATCATGACGACGGAGGTTCTGCGAAACATGCTCTACGCATCGTCCGATGCACTGCGAGGGCTCTCTCACGTCGTGATGGACGAGGTGCACTATCTGGCCGATCGCTTTCGGGGGGCGGTGTGGGAGGAGGTCATTTTGCACCTGTCCGACGACGTTCGCCTGGTGAGCCTGTCGGCCACGGTCAGCAACGCCGAGGAGTTCGGCGCGTGGATGAGCACGGTTCGCGGTGACACCACGGTCGTGGTGGACGAGAACCGTCCGGTACCTCTCTCTCAGCACATCATGGTGGGGCCCCGGTTGTTCGACTTGTTCGACACCAGGGCGCAGTCAGCCGACGGCAGCCAGAAGGTCGTGGTCGACCGCGAACTCGTCCGGCACGTCAAACAGCGTCAATCTCTCGACTCGATGGACCGTTGGCACGCGCCGCACAGCCGAGGCCGCGGCGGTCGAGGGGGCGGAGGAGGTCGCGGCGGCGGTCAGGGCAGCGGTGCCAACCGGCCTCTGGCCCGACCCGACGTGATCGCCAAACTCGACGAAGAGGGTTTGCTCCCCGCGATCACGTTCATCTTCAGCCGAGCCGGGTGCGACGGTGCACTCACCCAGTGCATGCGCTCGCGTCTGGTGTTGACGACGCCCGAGCAGGCCGAAGAAATTCGGTACATCGTCGAAAAGCACACCTCGGAACTTCCGCGCGAAGACCTGGAGGTTCTGGGCTTCTGGGAGTGGCGCGATGCACTCGAGCGTGGCTTCGCCGCCCATCACGCCGGTATGTTGCCGGTCTTTCGGCACACTGTGGAGGAATTGTTCGTCAAGGGCCTGGTCAGGGCGGTGTTCGCCACCGAGACACTGGCGCTCGGCATCAACATGCCGGCCCGAACGGTGGTGCTGGAAAAGCTCGTCAAGTTCAATGGTGAAACGCATGCCGAGCTGACCCCGGGGGAGTACACCCAGTTGACCGGGCGAGCCGGGCGCCGCGGTATCGACGTCGAAGGCCATGCCGTCGTGCTGTGGCAGCCGGGCACCGAGCCGACCGAGGTCGCAGGTCTCGCGTCCACCCGTACATTCCCACTGCGCAGTTCGTTCGCGCCGGCATACAACATGTCGATCAACCTGATCGAGCAATTCGGTGCAGCCGATTCGCGTCTGCTGCTCGAGCGATCCTTCGCTCAGTTCCAGGCCGACCGATCCGTGGTCGGCATGGTCCGAGGCATCGAGAAGAACATGCAGACGCTGGACGCGCTCGGCGCACGCCTCGGCGGACCCGACGGCGAATACTTCGAGTACGCGCGGCTGCGCGAACGACTCAAAGATCGCGAGAAGACCCTCGAACGCCAGAGCCGCTCCGATCGACGCGACAAGGCCGTCGATTCGCTGCGTGCCCTGCGCCGCGGCGATGTGATCTCGGTGCCGACCGGTCGCCGCAGCGGCCTCGCGGTGGTGCTCGAGCCGGACGACGATCGAGCCGATCCGCGTCCGCTGGTTTTGACCGAGGACAAGTGGGCGGGTCGCCTTACCGCAGCGGATTTCCCCTCGCCGGCAACATCGCTGGGAACGATGCGGCTACCGCGATTCGTCGACCATCGCACCGCGAAGACCCGGCGCGATCTCGCGGCAGCACTGGTCACCCGCGGAATATCGCAGCCGTCGGACCGAATTCGACGAAAGTCGACAGCAGCAGACGACAAGGAGCTTGCCACCCTTCGCCGAGCCATTCGATCACATCCGGTGCACGCCCGACCCGATCGTGACGAACTCGGCCGTACCGGTGAGCGCTACAACCGGCTGGCGCGCGAGACCGAAACTATGCGTCAGAAAGTGTCGGCCACGACGAATTCTCTGGCTCGCACCTTCGACCGCATCCTGACGCTGCTCGCCGACCGCGGGTACGTGACACCGGGTAAGGATCCCAAGGTGACCGACGACGGTGCCAGGTTGAGCCGGATCTACTCCGAGTCCGACCTGCTCGTGGCGGAATGCCTCCGTGGCGGCCTGTGGCTGGGCCTCTCACCTGCCGAGTTGGCAGCGGTCGTCTCGGCCGTCGTCTACGAGTCGAGGTCGGAGGGAGACATCACCCCGCACGGTCCGACAGGTCCGGTCCGTCATGCCCTCACCGAGACGGTCCGGGTGTGGCACGAGCTCCGTTCGGACGAGGTTCGGCACAAGCTACCGCCGACGAGAGAGCCCGACATGGGATTCGTGAAGGCCATCTACAAGTGGGCATCCGATCACTCTCTGGTCGACGCACTCGTCACGGCCGGGGACAACGGCAAAGCTCTCTCGGGTGGTGACTTCGTGCGGTGGTGCCGACAGGTGATAGATCTGCTCGATCAGGTTCGACTCGCGGCCCCGGAGCCGGAGCTGTCGCGAACGGCGGCGCGCGCCGTTGCAGCTCTGCGCCGCGGCGTGGTCGCTGTCGACGCCGCGTGATCGAGTGCCCCGCTCCGGCGTAGAACAATGCGGCGGAAGCGAACCGGACTGCCGGGTCGGTACAGCGGGACGTCACACAGTCGAGCTACTGTACCCCCGACGAATCCGAAATTTCAGTGGAGGCGAGATGAGCGGCCCATACGGTCCGACCGACCCCGACAACAGTTGGTCGCGCACACCCGACCAGCAGGACGGTGCCGCGAGAGACACTCCCGAATCTCCTGCGCCTCCTGGTCATGCCACAGGCTCCACCTCCACTCCTGCACCGGATTCGCAGACCCCGACACCCTCCGCATGGGGCCAGTACGGGCAGCCGCCCGCAGCGCCGACCACGCCGTATGGAGAGTCCGCGCCAGGCGCATACGGGCAGAATTCACCGCAGCCCAGCGGTCAGTACCCACAGGGCCAGTACCCGCAAGCCGGCTACCCCCAGGGGCAGTACCCCCAAGGGCAGTACGCCCAGGGCGGTTACCCCCAGGGCCAGTACCCACAAGGACAGTTTCCCCAAGGCCAGAATCCGCAGGCCCCGGCCGGTCAGAATCCCACCAATCAGTACCCGGCCGGTCAGCAGTACGGCGCTCCCTATCCCGGGACGGGCACACCGCCGTCCGGTGATCCGGCTTATCAGAATCCCTATGCCCCACAGCAATTCGGTGGTAATCAGTACGGTCCCGGCCAGTACGGTGCGAATCAGCCCGGTGCCGATCAGTACGGGCAGCAACCGTGGAACCCGAACCAGCAGTATCCGAATCAGCAAGGACCAGGTCAGCAGGGCCCCCGGCCTGCCGGATCGCAGTCGAAGAAACCACTGATCATCGTGGGTGTCGTCATTGCGGTCGTCGCGGTGATCGCTCTGGTCTCGTTCTTGGCATTCGGCCGCTCGACCACGCTCGATACTGCGGCCGCCCAGGAGGGCGTCCGTAAGGTCGTCACCGAGTCCTACGGAGCGTCCGACGTCTCCGGGGTTTCCTGCCCTCAGGACATCGAGGTGAAGAAGGGTGCCAGTGTCGATTGCACCCTGACGGTCGACGGAGCATTCAAAAAAGTGACGTTGACCTTCCTGGACGACGACGCCAATTACGAGGTCTCCCTACCCAAGTAATCACCTCGGTTACTCGGTCAGTTCCGCGGCGCCGTGGCCGCCATCGCAGTGACGAGGCGAGCCACGGCGTTGTGCACTCCGAGGGTCTCGGCAAGGTCGTTCAGTGCGTCGACGTCGGCGGGCTCGGCCGGGATCTCGTCAGACTTGGACAAGACGATGTCGGCGTCGGTGACCACTCGTACGACGGGAAGGGCCGCATCGAGGTAGTCGCTCGCGTTGGCCAGCTTCGCACGGATTCCCTTGGCCATGTCCGACGACGGATCGAGCGCCGCGTCACGCAATGCAGCGACCGACTCGTACCGAAGCATCAGGGTCGAGGCCGTCTTCTCCCCGATGCCCTTCACTCCCGGCAGGCCGTCCGAGGCGTCGCCTCTGAGCAGTGCGAGCTCGGCGTATGCCGCGCCTGCGCGGTGCAGAGGAACTCCGTAGCGTTCGGAAACCAATGCGGGGTCGAACAATTCGGCCTTGGCCAACCCTCGCCCCACGTACAGCACCCGAACCTCGTTCGGTTCGTCTGCCGCGACCTGCAACAGATCTCGGTCTCCGCTGACCACGACCACCGGATCCTGTCGCTCACGCGCAGCCAAGGTGCCCAGCACGTCGTCTGCCTCCAGCCCCTCCGCGCCTGCCGTCGCAATTCCCAGGGCGGCGAGAACGTCCATGATCATGTCCACCTGAGGAGTCAACGTTTCCGGAACCTCTTCGCTCTCGGCGACCTCCGGGGCAGCCTCGGCCACGCGGTGCGCTTTGTAAGACGGCACGAGGTCCACTCGGAACTGCGGTCGCCAGTCCAGATCGAGGCACACGGCCAGCCGACTGGGTTCGGTGCGTGCGATCAGCGCCGAGATCATGTCGAGGAAACCGCGGACGGCGTTGACGGGTCGTCCGTCGGGGGCCGTAATCGACTCGGGCAGTGCGTAGTAGGCCCTGAACCACAGGCTCGCACCGTCGAGAAGCAGCAACGGCGACTTTCCGGGGGCTGTCATGGCGCTCATCTTGCCGTACGGCACTAGCCTGAAGGCATGAGTGTCGATTCTTCGGTCAGTTCCTCACGTTTCTCCAGCGATGTCTACGCGTCGCGGCTCGCGCGAGCTGCGCGTCTGACATCCGATGCGGGATTGGATGCGCTGCTGATCACCCCAGGTCCGGATCTGCAGTATCTGATCGGCTCGAAGGCCAGTTCGTTCGAACGTCTCATCGCCCTGGTCGTGCCGGCCGACGGCAGCACTCCGAGTGTTGTCGTACCACGGCTCGAGCTGGCCGCGCTGGGCGATTCCGCGGCTGCGGATCTGTCTCTGAACCTCGTCGACTGGGTGGATGGCGTCGATCCGTACGCGCTGGTGGCTGCAGCGGTTCCGGTCGGAACGAAGACAGCCGTCGCCGACGCGATGCCGGCGCTGCACTTCGTACCGCTGGCCGAGGTGTTCGGAACTGTGCCGGTGCTGGCCACGGATGTGCTCCGGGAACTTCGGATGGTCAAGGACCAGGCCGAGATCGACGCGTTGCGGCGAGCCGGGTACGCCATCGATCGAGTGCACGCCCGTATGGGGGAATGGCTTCGCGTGGGCCGCACCGAGGCGCAGATCGCTGCGGACATAGCCGCCGCCATCGTCGAAGAGGGGCACACTGCACCCGAATTCATCATCGTCGGGTCCGGCCCACACGGTGCCGATCCGCACCACGAGGTCTCCGACCGCGTAGTGGAGGCAGGCGACATCGTCGTGATCGACATCGGCGGGCCGGTTGCGCCGGGATACAACTCCGACTCGACCCGCACCTACAGTCTCGGCGAGCCGACAGCGGAGATCGCGGGCCTCTACGCGGTGCTGGAGCGGGCGCAGCAAGCAGCTGTCGATGCGGTGGTTCCGGGCGTCACGGCACAGTCCATCGATGCGGCGGCCCGCGACGTTCTGGTGGACGCCGGGCTGGGCGAGGCGTTTCTGCACCGCACCGGTCATGGAATCGGACTGTCGGTGCACGAGGAGCCGTACATCGTTGCCGGTAACGACATCACCCTGACCGAGGGGATGGCGTTCAGCATCGAGCCGGGGATCTACTTCCGTGGACAGTGGGGTGCGCGTATCGAGGACATCGTCGTGGTGACCGCAGATGGGTGTGAATCGGTCAATCTTCGGCCCCACGGTCTGGCTGTCCTTCCGGTGTGACGACTGTGCACGAGGCCGAGTTCGTATCGGTCGTCCGGTCCAATCCTGCTGTGGCCGAGATACTTCGACGTGCCCCGCAACTTGGACTTCCCGGGTGGTACCTGACGGCGGGTGGCCTCTTTCAGACTGTGTGGAACCACCTGGCAGATCGGGATCCACAGGCGGGAATTCGTGATTACGACTTCTTCTACTTCGACGACTCCGATCTGTCCTACGACGCCGAGAACGAGGCGATCGAGACTGCGGCCTCGCTCTTCGCCGACCTCGGGGTGGACGTCGAAGTGCGCAACGAAGCACGCGTACATCTGTGGTACGAGCAGCACTTCGGGAGTCGGATCGCACCGTTTCACAGCACCGAGGACGCGATCGACCATTTCGTGTCCACCACGTGCTGTTTCGGAATCACCACCGATGCCGGCGGGGGAGATGTCGTCTACGCGCCACACGGTTTCGAGGATCTGTTCGCCGGAATCGTGCGGCCCAATCCGCGCGTGCCGATGCAGCATGTGTACGAGGCCAAAGCCGCCCGCTGGACGACGGAATGGCCTAACTTGACCGTCCTGCCCTGGCCAGTGGACCTCGCCTGACGCGTGAGCCGGCGGCCCGCTAGCGGCTGAGCAGCGAACGACTACCCAGTACCCGTTGCACCTGGATCTCGATGACCACCCGGGTCGGATTCTCCCTCGGAACGCGGTAGCGCTGGGCGTAACGGTTCTCGGCGTCGACAACGGAATCTTGATCGCCGCGGACCGAAGCCGGTCCCTCCATGGTCAGCCAGCGGGCACCGTCGATCTGAGTCACGGCGGCATAGGCTCCCCGGCCAGCGTTGATCGCCTTCTGTGACACGTCGTTGGTGATGACTCGCGCAATCCGAGCATCGGCGTCGTACGTGAAGCCGACCGCAACGACGTGCGGGGTTCCGTCCGGTCGGAGCGTGGTCAGTGTGGCGAGATGCCGCTCGGTGAGGAATTCGAGCGCGTCGTCGGTGAGGGCAGTCGCGTCAGCGGGGGTTGCGGCCATAACCCGACTGTAGTGACGTGCCCCGACTACCACGAGCGGGGTTCGATCGGCCAGACTGATCGGCGTGAGCAGACGAGCAGAACCCGCACCCGGAACGCTGTTGCTGTTGGGCGGAAGAAGCGAGATCGGGCTCGAAGTCGCCACCCGACTGGCACCCGGGCGAACCGTTGTACTGGCCGCGAGACGCAGCAACGAGCTGACAGCAGAACAAGTCCGGGTACACGAGGCAGGCGCGGACGGCGTTCACACTGTCGAATTCGACGCGAACGCGATGGACACCCACGCCGAATTCCTGCGCGAGGTGGCCCGACGACACGGTCCGGTAGGGATCGTGGTTCTCGCCTTCGGCATCCTCGGAGACCAGGCGCGCGCCGAGAACGACGCCCAGCATGCACTCGACGTCATCACCACGGACTTCCTGGCGCAGGTCTCCGTACTCACTCACGCCGCGACACTTCTTCGGGCGCAGGGCACCGGCGACCTGATCGTGTTCTCGTCGGTCGCGGGTGTACGAGTGCGCCGCGCCAACTATGTGTACGGGTCCGCGAAAGCCGGTCTCGACGGATTCGCCAGCGGACTGAGCGATTCGTTGCACGGCAGCGGAGTACACCTGTTGCTCGCCCGTCCCGGGTTCGTCATCGGGTCCATGACCGAGGGTATGGACCCGGCACCGATGTCGAGTACCCCTGGTCAGGTCGCCGACGTCGTCGTGGCCGCACTGCACAAACGACGGAACACTGTGTGGATCCCCGGCCTTCTTCGCCCGGTCTTCTTCGCCATGCGTCTACTGCCACAATGGCTCTGGCGCAGGATGCCACGCTGATGACGGTACCGACACCCCGGCCGATAGTCGTCGTAGGAATCGGCGCGGACGGCTGGGACGGGCTGCCTGCGACCTCCCGCAACGCCATCGAGGAGGCCGATGTGGTGTTCGGTTCCGTCCGCCAGATTGCGAGTGTCCGGCCGCATTGCACCGAGACCAGGACATGGCCGAGCCCGTTGCTTCCGAATCTGCGGTCGATGCTCGACGCCTACGAGGCGTCACTCGTCTGCGTGCTGGCCAGCGGTGATCCGATGTTCTACGGCATCGGGGTGACGTTGACGCGCGAGTTCGGTGCCGAGCGACTACGCGTGCACCCGGCACCGTCCTCCGTGTCGTTGGCGTGCGCGCGACTGGGCTGGGCACTGCAGGACACCCCGACGGTGTCGCTGGTGAACACGCCGATCGAGACACTGTTGCCGGACCTGGCCGACGGTCGCCGCGTGATCGTGTTGAGCCGGGGGAGCAGTACACCGGGTGAGGTGGCGAGGATGTTGTCCGGCAACGGGTTCGGGGACTCCGCGATGACGGTGCTCGAACAACTCGGCGGGCCGGCCGAACGAGTCGTCCGCGGTCGAGCTCGAGATTCGACGTTCGAGGGCGTCGACCCGCTCAATGTCGTTGCGCTGAAGTGCGTGAGAGATCCCGACGCACCCCGCCGCGCTCGCGTCCCCGGCCTGGCCGATTCCGCATACACCGGTGACGGCCAGATGACCAAGCAGGAGGTTCGCGCACTGACCCTGTGCGCGTTGGCCCCTGCGCCCGGAGAATTGTTGTGGGACATCGGAGGCGGATCGGGAACCGTTGCCATCGAATGGATGCGCACCGACAGATCCTGCCGCGCCGTGACGTTCGAGAGTTCGCAGGCGCGTCGTGAGCAAATCGAGCGCAACGCACTGCACCTGGGAGTTCCGGGACTCATCGTGCAGCACGCGGCACCCGAGAGCTTCGGAGGCGTCTCGGCCGCGAACGCGGTGCCCGACGCGGTGTTCATCGGAGGTGGATTGACCGGTGCCGACATGCTCGGGGCGTGCTGGAAGGCAGTACGCTCCGGTGGGCGAGTGGTCGCCAATTCGGTGACCGCAGAATCGGATTCGTTGTTGCTGACCGCGGCGGCGGAGTACGGCGGACAGCTCCGAAGATTCCAGATCTATCGCGGTGAGCCGTTGGGCGCATTCACGACGTGGAGACCACAATTGCCGGTCACGCAATGGAGTGCGATAAAACCGTGAAGGTCCTGATTCTCGGCGGTACCACAGAGGGGCGGGCGCTCGCGGCGGCGCTGGATCGGGTACGGGGCATCGACACCGTCACCTCACTGGCCGGGCGGGTCGCGCAGCCGATACTGCCCATCGGTCGGACCCGAATCGGCGGGTTCGGTGGGCCTGCCGCCCTAGCGGTGTGGCTGCGAGACAACGCGATCGACGTAGTGGTGGACGCGACACACCCGTTCGCATCCACCATCGGAGCGCACGCCGGGCATGCCACCGCGGCAACGGGGGTCGCACTCCTGGCGCTGACGCGGCCACCGTGGGCAGAGGACGAGGGCGATCGGTGGACCTCGGTTCCGTCGCTGCCCGACGCGGCGGCGGCGATCACCCCGGGCAGCCGGGTGTTCCTCACGACAGGAAGGCAGGGCGTTCACCATTTTGCCAGTGTCGATCACTCGTGGTTTTTGGTCAGGGCGATCGATCCTCCGACCGATCGGGTACCACCGCACATGACGCTGCAGCTCAGTCGTGGGCCGTTCGACATCGATCACGAGTCGAAGGTGCTCGCAGACAACCGAATCGACCTGCTGATCACCAAGAACAGCGGCGGCGACATGACTCGAGCCAAACTCGATGCGGCGAGGGCAGCATCGATCCCGGTCCTCATGATCGCGCGTCCCGAGGCACCGACCTCGGCTCCGATCGTGTACGAAGTGGATACCGCCGTGGACTGGTTGGCGAATCGGTTACGCGTCTGCTGATGGGTACCGCCGGGAGGTGAAGACTTTCGGACCGCTTCCAGTCTCCACCACCGTGGTCATCGAGGATCCGATGATGAGCAGACACCGCATATCGATCGACTCGGGGTCGAGTTCTCCGAGCGTCACAGTGCGCACCGATTCCTGCACGCTGCCCACCGCGCGACCGATCACCACCGGGGTCTGTGGTGAACGATGCTCGAGCAGAAGATCTTTCATGGCTGCAACCTGCCAGGTCCTCGACTTCGAAGCGGGGTTGTAGATCGCGATCGCCATGTCGGCTCCGGCGACCGCCGACAGACGCCCGGCCACCACGTTCCAAGGCTTGAGACGGTCGGAGAGCGATATAACGGCGTAGTCGTGGCCGAGGGGTGCTCCCACCCGGCTCGCGACGGCGTTCGCGGCGGTCATTCCCGGTACCACTCGTACCGGCACCGAACTCCACTGTTGTTCGGCTGCAACCTCTATGACCGCGGTCGCCATCGCGAAGACACCCGGATCGCCCGAGGACACCACAGCGACCCGGCGTCCCTGCTTGGCGAGGTCGAGGGCAAACGCCGCGCGTTCGGATTCGACCTTGTTGTCGCTCGCGTGCCGTATCTGCCCGGGCCTCGGCGGTACCCGATCGATGTAGGTGATGTAACCGACAAGATCGGTGGCGGCGGCCAGCTCGGCCCGCACCTCGTCCGTAGTCCATGCATCGTCACCTGGACCGAGGCCGACGACGACCACTTCGCCCGTGCTGGCGGGCGTCTCGGCTCGGTTGGAGGGGCTCGGCACCACGATCATCGAGAAGTACGGGACGTCGTCCGCGTCGGCAGCATCGAGGACGCGTTGCTCGGGTGTGCTGGCCCGCTCTACGTATCGCGCCTCGTCGAGCCTGCCCGATCGTTCCAGCGCCTCGAGCACCGTCGGATAGGTTCGCCCGAGTTTCATGATGACCGCAGCGTCGGTACCGCGTAGTCGGCGTATGAGTTCGCCGGTGGGCAGTGTTCCGGGGAGGACGGTCAGCACCTCGTCCCGCTCCACCAGCGGAGTTGCCAGCGCCGCCGACGCAGCGCTGACCGAGGTCACGCCGGGAACCACCTCGACTTCGAACCGGTGCGCCAGGCGTTTGTGCATGTGCATGTACGAGCTGTAGAACAGCGGATCGCCCTCGGCCAGAAGCGCAACCGACCGACCGGCGTCGAGATGCGCGGCGAGCCGTGCGGCAGCGGACTCGTAGAATTCGTCGATCGCCCCTTGATACCCACCGGGATGAGCCGTCGCCTCGGTGGTCACCGGGTACACCAGGTGCTCCTCGAGTTGACCGTCACGCATGTACCCCGCCGCGAGGGCGCGCGAGATACTGCGGCCGTGCCGAGCGCTGTGGAATGCAACGACATCGGCCTCAGCGATGACACGAGCAGCCTTGACGGTCAACAGCTCCGGGTCACCCGGGCCGACTCCTACTCCCCACAACTTGCCGAGGATGCTCATTCCTGTTCGCTCGCAATGGCATTGACCGCGGCGACGGTGATGGGGCTGCCACCACGTCTGCCTCTGACGACCAGATACTCCACGCCGAGGTCGGCTGCGATCAGATCTTCCTTCGACTCCGCTGCGCCGATGAATCCGACCGGGCCGCCGACGATGGCTGCGGGTTTCGGGGCCCCGGCCGCGAGCATCTCCATCAGGTGGAACAGTGCGGTCGGCGCGTTTCCTATGGCGACGACGGCGCCGTCGAGCTTCTCGCCCCACAACTCCAGCGCGGCAGCAGTTCTCGTGGTGCCCATACTCCGAGCCAAGTCCGGTACCCGAGGATCGGACAGGGTGCACAGCACCTCGTTGTCGGCGGGAAGACGGCGACGAGTGATGCCCGCGGCGACCATGTTGGCATCGCACAGAATCGGCGCACCCGAGTTCAGTGCCGCGCGAGCGGAGGTCACGACTGCTGGGGTGTAACCGATGGTCTCGGTCAGATCGATCTCTCCGACCGCGTGAATCATGCGCACGACGACCTGTGCAACGTCCGGTGCGAACCGAGACAGATCTGCTTCCGCTCGGATGGTCGCGAACGATTGTCGGTAGATCTCCGCGCCGTCGCGGACGTAGTCGTGCATGCGTGTCACGATAGGGGAGAGGGACCCCTCGGCCGGAAGCCGGTCTCCGGGTGCTCAGGACACCTGGTAGCCGATTCCTGTCGCGATCACATCGGTGACCTCACCTTTCGGTCGCCCACAGCGCCGCTCACACCCGGACCAGTGTTGCCGCTCGTCGCGCGGAGTCATCCGGGCGTCGACCGCCGCCTCCAGGTCGGATCGGACATCGGCCAACGACTTCGCACAGCCCGGCGATCCGGTACACGCGCTCACCCGGATCCACGGTGATTCCGCGTCGAAGATCAGGCCCATCGGGGCCAGCACCCGGACAACTTGTTCGGCGGGCTCCTCGTCCAGATCGCACACGATCAACGACCTCCACGGAGTCACGATCACCGGTCGGTCGATGGCGGCGAGGAACTCGGCCAATCGTGCGCCGATAACGCCGTTGGCAAGTCCTGCGGCCAGCGCAACCAGCCCGTCGTCCTGGTCGAGCCAGCCGATCGATGGTGCCTCGACAGGTGCGGGCAACGGCAGCGCAGTGCCTGCCGAGAGCCCGAGCAGTTCGACGATTCGAACAACGCCGTTGTCGACTTCGGCCAACCGCCATTCGGATTCTCGCAGTTCCACGAAAGCTGCGGCGCAGTTCAGCAGCGTCGGCACCACGCTGTCTCGCTCCACTCGAACGCCGCTGTCCCGGCCCGCGAGCAGCAGCGCGTACGACCCGTCGGACTGGGCGTACGCACCGAAATCCGGTTCGAGTCCACCCATGTCGCCGCGCCCGTCGTCGAGGGCGAACAGCGTTCGTCCCGGCAGTTCGGCCAGGTCGCGACGCGCGCAGAGTTCTTCGTCCAGCTCGCGGACGAGCGCACGCACGTCCGCGAGACCGCCGACCCGTCCCGAGAGTGGTGAGGCGAGGATATTGCGCACACGCTCGTGCGTTGCGGACGGTAGCAATCCGGCGTCGGCCAACCTGCTCGCCAGGGCGAGCGGGTCCGAGACCGCCCGCAGCTGGACGTTCCCCCGAGAAGTCAGCTCCACCGTCCCGTCGCCGAGTTCCTCCGCGGCCCGCGCCAGGACCTGCATCTGTAGCGGCAGCACCAGGCCACCCGGCAGCCTGATCCGCGCGAGTGGACCGTCCGCAGCGAGGTGCGTCGTCAGCGCTCCCGGGCAGCCGTCGGGCACCGACCTGTCAGGCGAACTCATGTTCACCAGGTTACAAGCGCGACGGGTGGACCGATGTGCCGCTCGCACCGGTAGCATTCTTTCGACACGGCTCAGGCCGAGAGGAAACCGGCGAGAATCCGGTACGGTCGCGCCACTGTAACGGCCCTGCACTTCGGGTGCACGGGCCGGAGTCAGACCCTCTCGCCGACGAACCGAAGAGAAGATTCACCGAGGTCAGGGGCGCGAAAACCCCCGAGGAGGGCGTTACCCGTGTTCTTGTTGCTGTCCACGTCGGACACAGATCTGCTCAGTGCCCGTGCCAGTGGAGCCGACTTCACCTGGGGCAACCCATCTCGCCTACTGGCGCAGGACATTCCGTCGATGGCCGAATCGGCCGAGCTGATCCTCGTGCGCATTCTCGGATCGCGCCGCTCGTGGGAGGCGGGCATCGACGCCGTACTCGCCACCGGGCTTCCGGTTGTCGTTCTCGGCGGTGAGCAGGCACCGGATGCGGATCTGATGGAGATCTCGACGGTGCCGGCCAATGTCGCCGCGCAAGCACACAACTACCTGGCCGAGGGCGGGTCGGACAACCTGCGTCAGCTGTACAACTTCCTCTCCGACACCGTGTTGCTGACCGGTCACGGTTTCGATGCTCCGCGGCACCTGCCGACCTGGGGGCATCTCGAACGGAACTCGACCCCACACTCCGACGGTCCGACGGTGGCGATCCTCTACTACCGCGCCCAGCATTTGGCCGGAAACACCACGTACATCGATGCCCTCGCCGCCGCAGTCGAGAACGCCGGTGCCACGGCCCTTCCGATCTACTGTGCGTCGTTGCGCACGGCGGAGTCCGACCTGCTCGAGACCCTGAAGTCGGCGGATGCCCTGATCGTGACGGTGCTGGCAGCGGGCGGGACCAAACCTGCCGGGGCGTCGGCGGGCGGCGACGACGAGGCCTGGGACGTCGCCGAACTCGCGGCGCTCGACGTTCCGATTCTGCAGGGTCTGTGCCTGACGAGTTCACGCGCGACGTGGTCCGAGAACGACGACGGACTGTCGCCACTGGACGTGGCCACCCAGGTTGCCGTCCCGGAGTTCGACGGCCGTCTCATCACGGTTCCGTTCTCGTTCAAGGAGATCGACGATGACGGCCTGACCACGTACGTTCCGGACCACGAGCGAGCAGCACGCGTCGCCGGCATCGCCGTTCGCCACGCGCGGCTGGGACATATCCCGGCCGCCGACCGCCGCATCGCTCTGATGTTCTCGGCCTATCCCACCAAGCATGCGCGGATCGGTAACGCCGTCGGCCTCGACACCCCGGCCAGCGCAATCGCGTTGATGTCGGACATGCGCACTGCCGGATACGACCTCGGCCCGCTCGACGGCCCGGATTCGGTGCCCGGTCTGGCTGCTCGCGACGGTGATGCGCTCATTCACGCACTGATTGCCCGCGGTGGGCAGGATCCCAACTGGCTCACCGACGCTCAGCTCGAGGGCAACCCCATTCGCATCTCGGCGGCGCGGTATCGAACCTGGTTCGAGCAGCTCCCTGCGGATCTGCGTGACGGCGTGATCGAGCATTGGGGCCCGGCACCGGGCGAGCTCTATGTCGATCGCTCTGCGGATCCGAACGGTGAGATTGTCATCGCCGCAATGCAATTCGGCAATGTGGTGATCATGGTTCAGCCGCCGCGCGGGTTCGGCGAGAAGCCCGTCGCGATCTACCACGACCCGGATCTTCCGCCGAGCCATCACTACCTGGCGGCCTACCGATGGATCTCGGCTACCGAGGCAGACGGCGGTTTCGGTGCGGATGCGATGGTCCATCTGGGCAAGCACGGCAATCTCGAATGGTTGCCGGGCAAGACGCTCGGCATGTCCGCCTCCTGCGGAACCGATGCGGCCCTGGGCGATCTGCCGCTGATCTATCCCTTCCTCGTCAACGATCCGGGGGAGGGCACCCAGGCCAAGCGTCGAGCGCATGCCACTCTGGTGGATCACCTGATTCCGCCGATGGCGCGCGCGGAGAGCTACGGGGACATCTCGCGGCTCGAGCAGTTGCTCGATGAGCACGCGAATATCTCGGCACTCGATCCGGCCAAGCTGCCCGCAATTCGCCAGCAGATCTGGACCCTGATGACGGCGGCCCAGATGCACAAGGACCTCGGACTCGCGGAGCGCCCCGACGAAGAAGTATTCGACGACATGCTGCTCAACGTCGACGGTTGGCTGTGCGAGATCAAGGACGTGCAGATTCGCGACGGACTGCACATCCTGGGCCAGGAACCCGTCGGCGACGCCGAGGTCGAACTGGTGCTGGCGATGCTGCGCGCTCGGCAGATGTGGGGCGGGGAACAGACGGTCCCCGGACTTCGCGAAGCTCTCGGCCTCAGCGAGGACGGCGACGAGGACCGCACGCGCGTCGACAGCATCGAGGCCGTGGCGCACGGGCTGGTCGCGGCCATGCAGGCCACGCAGTGGAATCCGGACGAGGCCGAGCGCGTGGCAGGCGAACACGGTGACGTGGTCGCAGAGATATTGAAATTCGCTGCTGCCGAGGTCGTACCGCGTCTGCGCGGAACGTCACGCGAGATCGAGCAGGTACTGCACGCTCTCGACGGCGGGTTCATCGCGGCAGGGCCGAGCGGTTCACCGCTGCGCGGACTGATCAATGTCCTGCCCACCGGGCGCAATTTCTATTCCGTCGACCCGAAGGCCGTGCCGTCGAAACTGGCGTGGGAAACCGGACAGGCGATGGCCGAATCACTGCTCGCTCGGTACCGCCAGGATCACGGCGAGTGGCCGAAATCGGTGGGACTGTCGGTGTGGGGAACGTCGGCCATGCGAACGTCCGGCGACGACATTGCCGAGGTCTTCGCGCTGCTGGGCGTGTCGCCTGTATGGGACGAAGCGTCACGCCGGGTCACTCGGCTCGAAGTGATCGATCTCGGCGAGCTCGGCCGTCCTCGTATCGACGTCACGGTCCGAATCAGTGGCTTCTTCCGCGACGCGTTCCCCCACGTGCTGGCCCTGCTCGACGACGCGGTACGGATGGTCGCCGCCTTGGACGAGGAGCCCGAGCAGAACTACGTCCGCGCACACGCGCAGGCCGACCTCGCTGAACACGGTGACGAAAGACGTTCCACAACTAGGATTTTCGGATCCAAGCCGGGGACCTACGGTGCCGGGCTGCTCCAGTTGATCGACAGCAAGACGTGGCGCAGCGACGACGACCTGGCGCAGGTCTACACCACCTGGGGCGGCTTCGCGTACGGCCGCGGCCTCGATGGCGTCCCTGCGTCGGACGATATGCGCACCGCGTACAAGCGCATCGCCGTTGCCGCCAAGAACACCGACACACGCGAGCACGACATCGCCGATTCCGACGACTACTTCCAGTACCACGGCGGCATGGTGGCGACCGTGCGAGCGCTGACCGGAAAGTCGCCCGAGGCGTACATCGGCGACAGCACGCGTCCGGAATCGGTGCGCACCCGCACCCTCTCGGAGGAGACCGCCCGGGTGTTCCGTGCCCGCGTGGTGAACCCCAAGTGGCTCGAAGCCATGCGCAGGCACGGCTACAAGGGCGCGTTCGAGATGGCGGCGACGGTGGACTACCTGTTCGGCTACGACGCCACCACGGACGTCGTGCAGGACTGGATGTACGAGAAGCTGGCCGAAACGTACGTGCTCGACGAGCAGAACCAGAAGTTCATGCAGCAGTCGAATCCCTGGGCACTGCACGGCATCGCCGAGCGCCTGCTCGAGGCAGTGGAACGAAAGATGTGGGCCGAGCCGAACGAGCAGGTTCTCGACGGGTTGCGCCAGGTCTACCTCGAGACGGAGGGCGAGCTCGAAGGGGAGTAGCGACGTACTCTGAGCCGTATGGCCGCCACGTTCGACACCATTGCCAGAGGCAAGTACGTACTACTGACGACGTTCAAGAAGGACGGCACCGGCGTGCCGACTCCGCTGTGGGGTGCCCTCGACGGAGACCGACTGCTCATGTGGACGGTTGCCGATTCGTGGAAGGTCAAACGCATTCGCCGCAACGCGAAGGTGACCATTGCGCCGTGCGACATGCGCGGCAATCCGCAGGGCGACGCAGTGGACGGCACCGCCGAGATTCTCGACGCGACCGGCACCGAGAATGCCCGCTCAGCTGTCGCCTCGAAGTACGGAATCCTGGGCTGGCTCACCGTGAAGGGAAGCGTGCTGCGTCGCGGAAAGAGCGGCTCGGTCGGGCTGTCCATCACCGCGGCCTGAAATCGACACATCGGCACCATCGCTTGTATGCGCGGTTCCGAATACTTCACGAGGTAGCTTCCCCTGCTGCCGGAATGGAGTACCACGTGCCTATTGCAGTGACCGACTACAACCACGTCCGTCTCACCGTTCGCGACATCGAGCGATCGAGGTCGTTCTACGACTCGGTGTTCGGCTTCGAGGTCGCCTACGCCTGGGATCCCGACGCCGACGAGGAGACCAAGAAGGCGCTGTGGTTCCTGTTCGGTGGAGTCATCTACAAGTTCGGCGGGGGACTGCTCGGCCTGCGTCCGGTTGCACCGAGCGACGACACTTTCGGTGAAGACCGCTGCGGGCTCGATCACCTGAGCTTCACCGTGGACACGCGGGCCGCACTCGAGGATGCCGTGAAGACGCTCGACGAGCTGGGCATCGCCCACGAAGGCATCAAGGACGCCGGGCCCGGGCTGTCCATCGTGGAGTTCCGCGACCCGGACAACATCGCGCTCGAGCTCTCCGGACCAGACAAGTAGCCCGGACCGACTTCACTGAGCGGCGCTGACCGACGACATGTGAAAATCGGGAATGCGCAGCGGCGGCATGGCCGTGCGAGTGAACCAGTCCTTCCACTCGCGCGGCAGTGTCGCCTCCGTTGCACCCGCTTCGGTGACGCGGCGCAGCAGATCCAGCGGGCTTTCGTTGAACCGAAAGTTGTTTACAGCACCGGCGATTCGACCGTTCTCGATGGCGTACACGCCATCTCGGGTCAGTCCGGTGAGAAGCAGTGAGGTCGGATCGACCTCGCGGATGTACCAGAGCGTCGTCAACAGCAGTCCGCGTTCGGTGCTTGCCACCATCTCGTCGAGGCCGGCACCCGTGCCGCCCTTCATGACCAGGTTCTCGCCCGGCACCGCTACAGGAGCTCCGTATTTCCCGGCCGACGCGCGCGGATAGGCAAGAGCAGAGACCGATCCGTCGCGTACCCAGTCGACGCGCTCGATGTTCATCCCGTTGTCGAACACCGACACCGAGTCGCTGGACGAGCCCGCCACCACGAACGGCGCGTATTCGAGACCGTCCGCGCGCGGATCCGAGTACAACGTGAGCGGCAGAGCGGTGAGCTTCTCGCCCACTCGCGTTCCGCCTACGCCCGAAAGCGCAGTTCGGCCTTCCTGCGCGCCACGACCCTCCATGGTCCACATCAGGTAGATCATCAGATCGGCCACTGCCGACGGTGGCAGCAGCGTCTCGTATCGTCCGGCCGGCATCTCGACGGTGTTCTGTGCCCAGCCGAGCCGGGTGGACAGCTCGTCCAACATGTTCTGGGCCGACACATCCCGAAAGTCCGTGGTGCCGGTACCGACCCAGGCGCTGGCCCCGGATCGTTTGCCGTTTATCTCGATCGATCCGGTCGGCTGCGTGAACGTACGACGCAGGCCGGTCGAGGTGCCGAGCCAGACGTTGTCGACCCGATGCTGGGCGAATCCGTACAGGGCGTCGCGACCGTCGAACCCGACGTTCAATTCCGTTGCCAGTGAGCCGAACACATCGATCGACGTGTGTTGCGCTCGGCGGTCCCAGTCTCGAGGGTCCGAGGCCGACTCTCCCGGCAGCAAGGGCATCGCGTCGTCGGCGGGCTCTGCCGATCGCGCCGCCGCTTCGCTCGCGCGGACCACGGCCTCGATGTCGCCCGGGTCGACACTCGTCGACGACACAGTGCCCACTCGAACGGTCGTTCCGCTGGCTCCACTCCTGGCTCGAACAGAGGTCGCCTCTCGCACGACAGAGACCACCTCCCAGCGCCGCGAGGTCGCTATTCCGTTGGTGGTCATCGAGTTTCCGGCCCACCGCAGTGTTGCGTCGCTGGAATCGGTGACGATCACGATCGTGTCGTCGACACTCGCGCAGGCGAGTGCGCGCTCGATCACGAGCTGCGGCGCGATCATCGTCCTGCCTCCGATCGGGTATTGAGGACGTTGACGCCGCGGAACAGCGCTGACGGGCATCCGTGGCTGACGGCGGCAACCTGGCCGGGCTGCGCCTTGCCGCAGTTGAAGGCACCGCCCAGCCGCCAGGTGGACGGTCCGCCGAGCAGCTCCATCGAACCCCAGAATTCAGTGGTGGTCGCCTGATACGCAACATCGCGCACCTGGCCGTCGAGCACGCCGTTGCGAATGCGATAGAAGCGTTGTCCGGTGAACTGGAAGTTGTACCGCTGCATGTCGATCGACCAGGACTTGTCGCCGACGACATACAGGCCGTCCTCCACCGCACCGATGAGGTCGGCAGTCGTTCGGTCGGCGTTCGGGTCCGGCTGCAACGACACGTTCGCCATACGTTGGATCGGCACGTGATGTGGAGAATCTGCGTATGCGCACCCGTTGGACCGCTCCAGCCCGAGCCTGGGGGCGAAGACACGATCGAGCTGATAACCGACCAGTGTCCCGTCGCGGACCAGATCCCACTTTTGCGAGGCCACTCCGTCGTCGTCGTAACCGATACTGGCCAGTCCGTTGACTTCGGTCCGATCGGCAGTCACATGCATGATCGGCGATCCGTAGCGCAACGTCCCCAGCTGGTCCGGCGTCGCGAAGGAGGTGCCTGCGTATGCCGCCTCGTAACCGATGGCTCGATCGTATTCTGTTGCATGCCCGATGGATTCGTGAATGGTCAGCCACAGATTGGTCGGGTCGATGACGAGGTCGGTCGGTCCGGCCACCACGGTCGGTGCCTTCACCTTCTCTGCCAGCCATTCGGGGATCCGGGCCAACTCGTCGGCCCAGTCCCAAGTGCTGGCTCCACCGAGGTACTCCCAACCACGTCCCACCGGTGGCGCAAGGGTGCGCATGGTTTCGAAAGCACCGATGGACCGGTCGACGGTTGTTGCCTCGAACTGGGGATGCAGGCGAACTCGCTGCTGGGTAATGCTACTGCCGGCCAGATCGGCGTAGAAAGACTGCTCTTTGACCTGTAGCACCGAAGCGGTGACGTGGTCCACGCCGTCCGACGCGGCCAGGCGAGACGAGTACTCCGCGAGCAGCCCCACCTTGTCGGCAGTGGGTACCTCGAACGGATCGATGTCGTAGTCCGATACCCAGGTCGCGTCGGAGTAGGCCGGCTCGTACGCGAGTTCCACCCGTTCGCGATTGAGCGCACGCAGTGCAGTTGCCACCTCGACCGCCTTACGGGCTGTCTCGGAAGCTGCGTCGGTGCCGAGTTCAGCATGGGAGGCGAAACCCCAGGTCCCGTCGACCACCACCCGCACGGCGAGGCCGATCTCACCGGCATCGACCGAGGACTGAACCGAGCCGTCGCGCAGCGAGATCGACTGTGTAGTCAATCGCTGCACGCGCACATCGGCGTGGGTGGCTCCGGCCGAGCGTGCTGAGCTCAGTGCGGCATCCGCGAGGTCCTGCAGGGGCAGGGCCAGGAAGTCGGCGTCGACCGACCGATCCGGTTGTCTCGTCACTGCACCGACGCTAGCCGAACTGCTGCCAGCCGAGTCGGAGAACCATCCCCACCACGACGACGAGCAGGACAATTCTGACGAAACCGGCACCCCTGGCGACCGCTGTTCTGGACCCGATTACCGCCCCGAAGACGTTGCATACCGCCATGGCAGCGCCGAGCTGCCAATACACGCTGCCGGTGGCGGCAAAGAATGCGAGGGCCCCGACGTTGGATCCGACATTGATCACCTTGGCCATCGCAGCACTACGCACGAATTCCGTTCCGAGCATCGTGGCGAACACGATGATGAGAAATGTGCCGGTTCCGGGCCCGAGTATTCCGTCGTAGAAGCCGATCCCCGCGGCAGCGAGACCCACGACGATCAGAACCTTGCGATGCGTCGGCGGCGCCGCCACGGTTCGACCGATGGTAGGGCGACACGTCACGAGTACTGCTACTCCGACGAGGACGACCATGATGATCGGAATGAACAGCTCGCGGTCGATCAGCGAGACTGCGGCAGCACCGGCCGCCGATGTCACCGCGGCGAGGGCACCGGCCGGGACCAGCACTGTCCAGTTCAGCGAGACCTTCCGAGCAAAGGTCACGACTGCGGCAACGGTCCCGAATACCGCGGTCGCCTTGTTGGTCGCGAGCGCCGCCTGCTGCGTCAGTTGTGGTGCCACGAGCAGGATTGCGGGCAACAGGATCAGGCCGCCTCCACCGACCACCGCGTCGACCCAACCAGCGGCTGTCGCAGCCACCATCAGCAGTCCCCAGTCCGCGGCAGTCATACGGCAAACTCAATCACATGCGTCGTTTCAGTCTGTGGCTCCGTGGGCAGCCATTCGTGGCCGATGCATTGCTGGCGGCAGGACTGTTCGTCGTCGAGATGTTGGTGTTCGTCAGTTCTGCCGATGGACTGAACGGGCCGTTGTTTCTCGTGTTCTCGGTCGTATTGTCGGCACCCGTTGCGTGGCGGCGACGCTTTCCTCGGTCGATTGCAGCGTTCGCGCTCGTGGCCACGGGCATCTGCGATATCGCGGGCGCCATGGTGGGCGACGCCGTCAACGGTCACCCGGCGACGCTGGCTCTGCCGATCATGCTGTACACCCTGGTTGCGTACATGGGACGAGTTCAGGGCGCCGTCTATGCCGTTGCTCTCGCAGCGTATTCGGTGGCGTCCATGCTGCTGTTCGACCAGCCGATCTTCACGACACTGTTGTTCGGTGCGCTTCTCTACGCGCTGTCCTGGCTCGCGGCGGAGTTTCTCGGTGCTCGGCGGGCCTTCGACGAGGCGACTCAGGCTCGACTGGTCGTCGCCGAGTACGACCGAGACCGCCGCGCCGAGGAAGCCGTGATCGCGGAACGCACGCGCATCGCGCGTGAACTTCACGACGTCATCGCCCACAGCGTCAGCGTCATGGTGGTTCAGGCCGACGGTGCCTCGTACGCAATCCGGCGTAATCCCGAGCGCGCGGAGCAGGCTGTGGCCAACATTTCCGCGACCGGTCGGCTTGCGCTGGCAGAGTTACGCCGAACCGTCGCACTGATGCGCACCTCCCCGGACTCGGACGACATGCCTCAGTACGGCACAGCCGGCCTCGCCCGGGTGGTGGAGATGATGGGCCGCGCCGGGTTGTACGTCGAACTCGAGCAGACCGGAAATCTCGACGACATCAGCCCGGCAATCAGCCTGGGGGTGCACCGTGTGGTGCAGGAATCGCTCACCAACGTTCTACGGCACGCCGGCCACGCCCCGCGTGCCGTGGTCAAAGTGGTCCGGGAAGACAATGTTGTCACCGTCGAGATCTCCGACAACGGCACCGGCACCGGCACGGACTCATCCGTGGCCGGCGGCGGACACGGACTGCTCGGGATGCGGGAGCGGGTGGCCGTGCTGCAGGGCACGCTGCACGCGGGCCGCACTCCACACGGCAGCTGGCTCGTGCGGGCGACGCTGCCGATCGAGTGAGACTAGGTTGGATCGGTGCCGATCACCGTTGTCGTCGTGGACGACCAAGAGCTCATGCGCATGGGATTGAACATGGTGCTCGAGGCCCAGGACGACATCGAGGTGGTCGGTGAGGCATCCGACGGTGCGGGTGCCATCGACGCCGTGCACAGGCTGGCACCGGCTGTGGTGTTGATGGACGTCCGCATGCCCGGCATCGACGGCGTGTCCGCCACTCGAACCATCATCGAATCCGGATCCGAGACAAGGGTTTTGGTGATGACGACATTCGATCTCGACGAGCACGTCCTGGGAGCGCTTCGGGCGGGCGCAAGTGGATTCCTGCTCAAGGACACACCACCCGAGGATTTGGTATCCGCAATTCGCAGCGTGGCTGCAGGCGATGCAGTCGTCTCACCGAAGGTCACCAAGCGGCTGCTCTCGCGGTTCGTCGCCCAGTCCGTTGCGACCACCGATGCGTCGGTTCTCGACGCACTGACCGGTCGTGAGCGGGAGGTGCTGGTGCACTTGGCGACCGGCCTGTCCAATGCCGAGATCGCGGCCGTTCTGCACCTGTCCGAGGCGACGATCAAGACCCACATCGGTCGAATCCTGACGAAGTTGAATATCCGCGATCGAGTCCAGGCGGTCGTGCTGGCGTACGAAACCGGCCTCGTCCGACCGGGTTCCTGAGAATTTCCCGGCAAACCGGTCACCCCGGGAGCGATTTCGATGCCCCGCGCGTTGTACCGGTGAAGCGAAGAAAGGACCGTCATGCTCGCTCTGTTCGTACTCTATGTCGTCGTCGAGGTCGCGGCACTTGTCGCCGTCTCGAGCGCGCTCGGTGTGCTGTGGACCGTGGTGTTGTTGATCGGCGGATCGCTGATCGGCTCGCTGCTGGTGCGGTCGCAAGGTAGACGCGTATTGGACGGTCTGCGGAGAGCGTCGCGTGGTGAGCGATCGGCCGGCGGTGCCGTGGCCGACGGCGCTCTGTTCGCGGCGGGGTCCGTGGCGATGTTCGTCCCCGGCCTGGTGACCACAGTGATAGGGTTGCTGCTGCTGATCCCGCCGACTCGGTGGCTGTTGCGCCCGGCGGTGATGTGGGCGGCTGCGCGCTGGCTACCGCAGGTCGCGACTGCGACGCGACGTATGCGCCCGACCGTCATCGACGGCGAGATCCTCGAGGATCGCGCCGAAACCACGGGCACAGCGTCGTCGGCGGCGGGTTCTGCTCTCGTGCTCGAAGGTCAGGTGATCGAGGCCGACCGTGTCGATCAGCCGACCGGGGATTTCCGGAAGCCGCACCGGTAGGGGCAGACTGATCGTTCGTGACCACCGAATTGTTCTGCGGCGGACGGATCTACAGTCCGATGGCCTCCGACGCCACCGCCATGGCCGTGACCGACGGAGTCGTCAGTTGGATCGGTGAGGATCGCACCGGCCGGGCGCTTCATCCTGGAGTGCCGGTGACCGACCTGGCCGGCTCGTTCGTGGCGCCGGCATTCGTCGACACGCACGTACACGTCACCGATCTGGGGTTGTCCCTGATCGGACTGGATCTGTCCCACTGCCGATCCCTCGACGACTGCATGCGCGCACTCGCCGAGTACGCAGCGAAGACGTCCGGCGCGCTCGTTTGGGGGCACGGCTGGGACGAATCGGAGTGGATCGAACACCGCTCACCGACGACGTCCGATCTCGATGCAGCAGCTCCGGGCTGCCCGGTGTACCTCACGCGCGTCGATGCGCACTCGGCTGCCGTCTCGACTCCGTTGCGGGCGGCAGCGCCTGGTATCGACACCGCCTCGGGATTCTCGCCACAGTCCCCGCTCACCGCCGATGCACACCACCTCGCGCGGCTGACGGCTCGCACCATGCTCACCACGGACACCCGCACTCGGGCCCGTAGGGCGGCGCTCGACCACGCCGCAGCGCAGGGAATCGTCTCCGTACACGAATGTGGGGGCCCGATAGTGTCGGGGGTCGACGACTTCCGTGAACTGATGGCAACCACACACGGGGTGGAGGTGCGCGGCTACTGGGGCGAGCTGATCGATACGGCCGAACAGGCACGTCAGGTCCTCGCCGACACCGGGGCGCACGGCCTTGCCGGTGACATCTTCGTCGATGGATCGCTGGGCTCGCGTACCGCATGGTTGTCGTCCCCTTATGCGGACGACCCCGGAACGGGAGTCTCCTACCTCGACGTCGATGCGATCACCGCGCACATCGCGGCCTGTACCGCCGCCGGAATCCAAGCCGGCTTCCACGTCATCGGAGACGCCGCGGTCACCGCCACCGTCACTGCCTTCGCGCGTGTCGTCGACGAAGTCGGGACGCCCGCCGTCGCTGCATGTGGACACCGGCTCGAACATCTGTCGATGGTGAGACCGGAACAGTCCGATCTTCTGGCCTCGTGGGGCGTGATCGCCAGTGTGCAGCCGCTGTTCGACGCACTGTGGGGCGGTTCGGACGGCCTGTACGCAGCACGTCTCGGTGCCGAACGCGGCGCCGCACTCCATCCGTTCGCCCGATTGGCCTCGGCCGGCGTCGCCCTCGCTTTCGGTTCCGACGCTCCGGTCACTCGCCTCGATCCATGGGCGACAGCGAGAGCCGCCGTCAATCACCACACGCCGGGCAGTGCCGTTTCACCCCGAGCTGCATTCTCCGCCGCGACGCGGGGAGCGTGGCGCGCGGGCGGAGTCCGTGACGGCGTGGCGGGCACGTTGGTGCCGGGTGCGCCTGCATCCTTCGCGGTGTGGGACGTCGACGAACTCGTAGTACGGGCCCCCAAAGACAGCGTCCAACGGTGGTCGACGGACCCACGTGCCGGGGTGTCACCGTTGCCCAGCCTCGACGCGTCGGCAGAGAGCCCGCGTTGTTCGATGACCGTCCATCGCGGCAAGGTCATCCATGAACAATGACAGTGATCCGGCGGTCGCGAAGACACTGTCACGGGGTGATCGTCTGCGCTGGGCCACCGTGTCGTCCCTGTTCTCGGTCGGTTCCGGTGTACTGATCTTCGCAAGCTTCCCTCCTCGGACCCTGTGGTTCCTCGCACCGATCGGCATTGCGGTCCTGGCGCTGGTACTGACCGGCTTCGGCGGCCGACGATCGGTGTCATTGAAGGCAGGCTTCGGCTACGGGTATGCCGCCGGACTGGGATTCTTCGTTCCGCTGCTGCCGTGGATCGGTGTGTATGTGGGGCCGATGCCGTGGTTGGCGTTGGCTGCCGCCGAGTCCGTCTTCGTGGGATTGTTCGGGGTACTCGGCGTGGTTGCAGCGCGAAGTGCCTGGTGGCCACTGTCTCTGGCGTTGGTGTGGAGTCTGACCGAATGGCTGCGGTCGAGTGTTCCGTTCGGCGGCTTCCCGTGGGGTCGGCTGGCCTTCGGACAACCCGAGGGCTGGTTGCTGCCGTTGGCGAGCGCGGGAGGCGCGCCGCTGCTCACTTTCGGGGTGGCCCTGACCGGAACCGGCCTCGCAGCGCTGATTCTGGCGAGCTGCCGACCGCGCAGTGTGCGATCCTTCGTCGTTCCAGTGGCTGCGACGACGGTCGCGTCCATCTTCGCGCTGGCTCTGCTACCGACTCTGCATACCAACGACGCGGAGGACGGTGAGCGCACGGTCACCATCGCTGCCGTGCAGGGAAGCGTTCCGCGATTGGGTCTGGATTTCAACGCACAGCGCCGCGCAGTTCTGGACAATCACGTCCGGGAGACCATGACTCTGGCCGCCGATGTCGAGGCGGGCAGACAACCGGCTCCGGATCTCGTCGTGTGGCCGGAGAACGCGTCCGATATCGATCCGTTGCGGAATCCAGACGCTGCGACTCTCATCACTCGAGCCTCGGTTGCCGTCGGTGCGCCGATCCTCGTGGGCACGGTGCTCGTCAATGCCGATGGTACGAACTCGAATTCCGTCATTGCCTGGAACGGTGACGACGGCCCCGGCGAGCGGCACGACAAAAAGATAATTCAACCGTTCGGCGAGTACTTGCCCTACCGAAGCTTTTTTCGTTTGTTTTCCGAATATGCCGACCGGGCGGGATATTTCGTCCCTGGTAGCGGAAACGGGGTGGTGCACGCCGCAGGAATAGCCGCCGGAATAGCAACGTGCTACGAGGTCGCATTCGATCGCGCTCTCGAAGAATCGGTCCGGTCCGGCGCGGAATTCATTGCCATCCCAACCAACAACGCGACCTTCGGCGACACCGAAATGACCTACCAGCAACTTGCGATGTCGCGAGTACGGGCCGTCGAACACGGAAGGACTGTCGTGGTGGCCGCGACGAGTGGTGTCAGCGCAATAGTCTCGCCCGACGGCGACGTGTTGCAACAGACGCCGCTGTTCACCCCCGACGTGCTCGTTTCGAGTGTTGCGCTACGTCGAACGCACACAGTCGCCACTCGGCTGGGCTTCGGATCAGAGCTGGTCCTGTGCCTCTCTGCTCTCGGCGCACTCGGCGTGACTCTGCTGAACGGGCGGCGCAAGTCCACCACATAAACAAACGTGAAGTTGGTAAACGCTACGTTTTACAGATCTCGACGCTGGATAAATACGGGCGCGTGTCGCTCCGCTCCACTCCAAGAGTCATTCGTTCGATCGAATAGCGCACGTTCGAGTGGCGAACACGGTCACTCCTGTAACAGGCTGGAAGCGGTGGTCGATGCTTCTTATGACTACTGCACAAAAGGCTCCTGCCAATGTTGTATCTTTGTAAGCCGCTGGAGGTGTTGGAGGCCGGTATTCGGGTGCGGCTTCAGTGGGTGGACGGGCTGGACAGCCTCGGCTGCACGTTGTAACGGGATCGAAGGGTCGGCATCGACGTTGTGTTCATGCTGGACACCTGTTCGGGGAGGGAAGCTCGTGTCGCAGACACTGATCGAATCGGTCGTCGCGTCACGCTCGTTCTACGAACTCATAGTTCGGTCGACGCGGTAGAACCAGGAGGCCGCCCCGTTTCAATCCGGTCGACGATGCGCGACGAAGCAATAAGAGCCCTTTCAATACATCGAGCGTGTGTGAACCGACACGAACGCAGACCAGAACGGAAGCCAGAATTGCTCAATCGCGCGCACAAGCCGCCGCGGCTCGACACCCCGAACCGGACCGAAATTTCCGAGCCGATGAACTCGGCGCCGAATTTCGCCACCGCGACCGTGCCGCCGAAAGGCAAGTGAATGCGTGCAACAACAACCGGTGGGTCTCAGACGCCCCCGACCGGCACCGGTTTCGAAGACGGCTTCCCACTCTCGTCCGCCCAGCGGGGAATGTGGTTCGCCCAGCAGCTCGCCCCTGACGTTGCAGTCTGCATCGCCCAGTACGTGGACCTGCGAGGCAAACTCGACATAGCAGTCCTGCAGGACGCGTCGGCTCAGGCCGGACACGAGTTCCAGTCCGCCTACCTCCGTCTGGCCGAGGTCGACGGCGAGGCCGTTCAGCTGGTCGATCACTCCATCGACCAATCCGTGAACTACCTGGACCTGCGCGGCGAAGACGATCCCATGGCCTCGGCGCTGCGCTGGATCGACCACAACTACGTGCAGCCGGTCGACATGGAGAACGACACTCTCATCGAGAGCTGGATCATCCAGGTCGAGGACGAGCGCAACCTCTGGTACAGCAAGATCCACCACGTAGCCCTGGACGGCTACGGTGCCATGACGCTCGTCAACCGCACCGCAGCGCTGTACACAGCCGCCGTCGAGCACTCCGAACCCGAGCCCAACAAGGCGGCCGAACTCCGCCGGCTGTACGAGCTCGATCAGGAGTATCGGACATCAACACGCTTCGAGTCCGACAAGGAATACTGGGTTGCCCGCGCATCCGACATCCACGACGGAGCAACTCTGTCGAACACGGACGGCCGCACGATTGCCGCCAGCAAGTTGCGCAGCATCGCTCTGCCCGAGGACGTCGTCACCGCTCTCGAAGCGTCCGATTCCACCAAGGGCGGAACTGCAGCTGCAGTGTTCATCGCCGCGTTCGGCTGTTACCTCGCCCGAATGACCGGACGAGACGACGTACTGGTCAACATTCCGGTGTCCGCCCGAACCACCGCGTTGCTCCGCCGATCCGGCGGAATGTTGGTCAACGTCGCACCAATTCCGATGCACGTCCGAGAGGACGCCACCGTCAGCGAACTGGTACAGCAGGTCCAGCTCGAACTGATGGGCGCTCTGCGGCACCAGCGGTTCAGCATCGAGGACATCCGGCGCGAGCTGGCGGCCTCGGGCAGCGACAAACAGCTCACCGGACCGCTCGTCAACATGATGCTGTTCCACCAGCAGATCAACCTCGGTTCGATCGTCGGTGAGTTCAACATCGTCACGTCGGGGCCGGTGGAGGACCTCCTGGTCAACGTGTACCAGAGTGGTTCACCAGCACGAACATTCGTGGACTTCAGAGCAAACCCGAACCGGTACGACGACGACGATCTCACGGCACACCACTCGAGTTTCGTGGATATGGCCGAAGCATTCATCGCGGCCGGACCCGATGTCGTTGTCTCCGAGGTACATCCGGACAGTGCCCAAGAGGGCCGACGACGCCGACGCATCACCGCTCAGCTCGCCTACTGGACGGATCGACTCTCCGATTCTCCCGACCTGATCGGTATCCCCAGCGATCGTGTCCGCCCTTCACGCATCGGCCATGTTCGTGCATCGCACGAGATCACCCTCGGATCCGCGTCCTGGGCAGCAGTCGAACAGCTGGCCGCCGACCGCGGTACAACGCCGTTCGTGGTGTTCGAATCCGTTCTCGCCGTACTTGTTTCACGCCTGGCCAGCACCGACGACGTCTCGATTGCCGTGCCCGCCGCCAGCGGAGAAACCGTCGTTCTGCGGACCAACCCGAACGGACGACTGTCTTTCGGCGACTTCGTTGCTGCATCCAAGGTCGATTTCGACGCAGCACAGGCACACGGTGACGTGTCGTTCGAGGACGTCGTCGACGCCCTCGGTCTGTCCCGGTCCGGCTCGCACAGCCCATTGGCTCAGGTTGCGCTTCGATTCGGTCCCGCAGTTCTGCCGAACGACGGAATCGACATGGATCTTGTCCTCACCGTGAGCGAGTCCGATTCGGTCAGTGTCGTTTTCGATTACGCCACAGAACTGTTCGACGCCGGGAGCATGTCGCAACTCGGCCGCCGCGTGGTGCGAATTCTCGACGCGCTCACGGGTGAACCCGACTTGCTGATCGGTGACGTGGACATGCTGTCCACGGCCGAGCGTGCTCGACTGGCTCCGGTTCGTGGTCCGCGGTCTGTGGTGGGTGTGGTGTTGCCGGAGTTGTTGGCTGGTGCGGTCGGTGTTGCTGGTGTCGGTGGTGTTGCGGTGGTGTCGGGTTCGCGGGTGCTTTCGTATGGTGAGTTGGATGCGGCGTCGTCGCGGTTGGCGCGGATGTTGATGTCGTGTGGTGTGGGTCCGGGGTCGTTCGTGGCGTTGGCGTTGTCGCGGTCGGTGGAGTCTGTGGTGGCGGTGTGGGCGGTGGCGAAGGCCGGTGGTGCGTTCTTGCCGGTGGATCCGAATTATCCGGTGGATCGGATCGAGCACATGTTGGTCGATTCGGGTGCTGTGGTGGGTGTGACGTTGGGTGCCCATGTGGGTGCGGTGTCGGGTGTGGGTGGGGTCTCGTGGGTGGTGCTCGATGATCCGGATGTGGTGGCGGATCTGGCGTTTCGGTCGGCTGCTCCGGTGTTGGATGCCGAGCGTTCGGGTGTGTTGCGTCTCGATGATGCGGCGTATCTGATTTATACGTCGGGGTCGACCGGTGTGCCCAAGGGTGTGGTGGTCACTCATCGTGGTGTGGGGAACTTGGCTGCGGAGGAGCGGGTTCGGTTCGGTGTGGGTCCCTCGTCTCGGGTGTTGGCGTTTGCGTCGCCGAGTTTCGATGCGTCGATTCTCGAGTTCGTGTTGGCGTTTTCGGGTGGGGCGACGATGGTGATTGCTCCGCCGTTGGTGTTCGGTGGGGTGGAGTTGGCGTCGTTGCTCGCCGAGGAGCGGGTCTCGCATGCGTTCGTCACGCCTGCGGCGTTGGCGTCGGTGGATCCGGTGGGGTTGGATTCGGTTCAGGTTGTGGTCACCGGTGGTGATGTGTGTGCGCCGGAGTTGGTGGCGCGGTGGGCGCCGGGTCGGCGGATGTTCAATGCGTACGGTCCGACGGAGGCGACGATTTTCTCGTCGATTTCGTCGGCGTTGGTGGTGGGGGAGTCGGTCGATATCGGTTCTCCGACGATCGGTTTCGCGGAGGTGGTGTTGGATGCGCGGTTGAATCCGGTGCCCGTCGGTGTGGTGGGTGAGTTGTATCTGGCGGGTCCGGCGTTGGCTCGTGGGTATCACGCTCGGTTGGGTTTGACGGCGGAGCGGTTCGTGGCCAATCCGTTCGGTGGTGCGGGTTCGCGGATGTATCGCACCGGTGATGTGGTGCGGTGGAATGCTTCGGGTGCGTTGGAGTATGTGGGGCGTAGCGATTTTCAGGTGAAGGTGCGTGGTTTCCGGATCGAGTTGGGTGAGATCGATTCGGTGTTGGCTGCGGTGCCGGGTGTCGATTTCGTGGTCACCATCGGGCGTGAATCTGCTGCCGGAGCGGAGCCTGCAGGAGCGACCGGAATAGCCCGCGCGACGGTGTTGGTGTCGTATGTGTTGCCGGTGGCGGGGACGGTTCTCGATGCGGTTGCGTTGCGGGAGCATGTGGGGTCGGTGTTGCCGGCGCATATGGTGCCGTCGGCGTTGGTGATGTTGGAGTCGATTCCTCTCACTCCGGCAGGCAAACTCGACCGAAACGCACTACCCGAACCGGAACTCGGATCGCAGAGTGTGTTCGAGGCGGCGCAGACGGAGTACGAAGCCGCTGTGGCAGCGGTCTTCTGCGATGTTCTCGAGGTGGATCGGGTCGGCGTGACCGACAGCTTCTTCGATCTCGGTGGTAATTCGCTGGTGGCAACGCGATTGATCGCGCGAGCCAATTCTGCCCTCGGAACCGATCTGAAAGTTCTGGACCTGTTCGAGGCATCGACGGTGCGGGCCCTGGCAGAACGTGCGGAGGCGAAGGGTGCCTCGTTGCACCGCCGTCCGGCACTCGTGGCCGTCGACCGGCCCGAGTCCGTTCCGCTCTCTCTCGCACAGCAGCGAATGTGGTTCATCAACCAGTTCGATGTGGCGTCGCCCGCTTACAACATTCCACTCACCGTCCGTTTGACGGGTCGCCTGGACGTCACTGCGATGTCCGCGGCCATCGGCGACGTCCTGTCGCGGCACGAATCTCTCCGGACGGTGTTTCCCACGGTGGGCGATCTGCCGAACCAGGTCATCACCCCGGTCGTGGACGTCACCGGCCCCAACCTCCCACTCGACTTCGTCGAGGTCGACGCCGCGTCGGTAGAGGCACTCGTTCGTACTTCTGCAACAACGGGATTCGACGTCACGGTCGATCTCCCGTTCCGGGCGGTGCTGTATCGGACCGGCGGGGAAAGTTTCGTGCTCGCCATCGTGGTCCATCACATTGCTGCGGACGGTGCCTCGATGGCACCGCTGGCGCGCGACGTCATGGTTGCCTACGGTGCCCGGTCTGCGGGATCGGCTCCGATGTGGGACCCCTTGGCCGTGCAGTATGCGGACTTCGCCCTGTGGCAGCATGCCGTCCTCGGCAACGAGAACGACCCGACATCCGTGGCATCGCGGCAGATCGAATTCTGGCAGTCGGCACTGGCAGATCTGCCCGATGTGTTGCCGATGCCGCTCGACCGACCACGGCCCATTCGGCAGTCGATGCGCGGCAGTGTCACCCCGTTCACCATTCCCGCCGATGTCGCCGCTCGATTGTCTTCGGTTGCGGCCGAACACGAGTCGACGCTGTTCATGGTGATCCACTCCGCGCTTGCCTTGCTGCTCGCGCGGTTGAGCGGCACCCGCGACATCGCGATCGGAACCCCGATCGCCGGTCGAGGGGATGCAGCACTCGACGATCTCGTCGGTATGTTCGTCGGCACGCTCGTGCTGCGGACACAGGTCGAGCCGCACGCGACTTTCGGCGAATTGTTGGCTGATACCCGACGTTCCGATCTCGCTGCCTTCGACAACACCGACATTCCGTTCGAGCGACTCGTCGATGTGCTCGATCCCGCGAGATCGACCGATCATTCACCGCTGTTCCAGGTTCTCCTCGAATTCCAGAACAACGCCTCGGCCACGCTGGAACTGCCCGATCTCACCGTCGAGTTCGAGGAAATCAGCACCGACACAGCGAAGTTCGATCTGCAACTCCGCGTCGATCAGAACCCCGCCGACGAGTCCGGTGCGTTGTCGGCTGCCTTCACCTACGCCACAGATCTGTTCGATCCGGACACCATCGATCGGTTCGTCGACCGCTTCCTGCGCATCGTCTCCACCATCGGCACGTCGACGGACGTCCGAACCGGCGACATCGACATCCTCTCCGCCGCGGAACGGGAACTGGTTCTGTTCGAGTGGAACGACACCGCACGACTGATCGAATCGTCTTCGGTCCACCAGCAGATCCCGGCCGGGGATATCGGCGTCACACTGAGCAGCTTGTTCGACCGGCAGGTGCTCCGCAGTCCATATTCGACCGCGCTGGTGTTCGAGGACGAGCACATCACGTATCTCGAACTGGACGGGCGTGCCAATCAGCTCGCTCGGCACCTCATCTCGCTCGGCGTGACATCGGAATCCCACGTCGGCCTGGCAATGCGACGATCGATCGACCTGCTCGTGGGCATGTACGCCATCGTCAAGGCCGGTGGTGCGTATGTTCCGATCGACCCGGACCATCCGGTCGAACGGTCGTCCTACGTGCTGTCGAGTGCTCAACCGGTGTGCATTCTCACCACGAGCCGCGACTGGATCAATATTCCGGTGGCAACTCCGGTTCTCGCCGTCGATCTGTTGGACGTCTCCGATCGCGACCACTCCTCGGTCACCGATGCCGACCGACTGGGCAGCCTGAGTGGCTCGAACACTGCCTACGTGATCTACACCTCCGGTTCCACCGGCCGGCCCAAGGGCGTGGCAGTCACGCACTCCGCCATAGTCAACCGCCTGCTGTGGATGCAACACGAGTATCGTCTCGAACCCGCCGACACCGTTCTGCAAAAGACGCCGGCCACCTTCGACGTCTCGGTGTGGGAATTCTTCTGGCCACTTCAGGTCGGTGCCAAGCTAGTGGTGGCAGAACCTGACGGCCACCGCGACCCCGCGTACCTCTCCCGCATCATCGCTGACGAGCACGTCACCACGGTGCACTTCGTACCGTCGATGCTCGCTGTGTTCGCTGCAGGTGCCCGGGCTGCAGAGTGTGCATCGTTGCGGCTCGTCTTCTGTAGTGGCGAGGCACTTCCGCCTGCCACGGCCGCACAATTCGCCCAGTTCTCCCTTGCGGAGTTGCACAATCTCTACGGTCCGACCGAAGCCGCAGTCGACGTCAGCTACTACCATGTCACCGGACGGGACCCGGTCTCCATTCCCATCGGTGCACCGGTGTGGAACACCCGGTTGTACGTTCTCGACGCCTCGTTGCGTTTGGCACCCATCGGTGCACCCGGCGAGCTGTATCTCGCTGGTGTCCAACTCGCGCGAGGTTATGTCGGCCGAGGCGATCTGACGGCAGATCGCTTCGTCGCCGACCCCTTCGGAGAACCGGGTGAGCGGCTCTACCGCACAGGCGATCTGGTTCGCTGGCGCGCAGACGGTGAACTCGAGTACATCGGCCGTACCGATTTCCAGGTCAAGTTGCGCGGCCTGCGCATCGAGCTGCCCGAGATCGAAGCCGTACTCTTGCGGTCCGAGTCGGTCGCCCAAGCGATCGCACTGGTGCACAAAGACCCCAACACCGGTGAGACGCTGGTTGCGTACGTGGTGGGCGCGCACGGTGCTGCCGTCGACCCCACCGATCTGACGGCCGAGGCCGCGCGACGGCTTCCGGCCTACATGGTGCCCTCGCACGTGGTGGTACTCGATTCGCTGCCGGTCAACGCCAGTGGAAAACTCGATCGAAAAGCGCTGCCTGCACCCGAGTTCACCGTCGCCGCTTCGGAATTCGTCGGTCCGGAGAATCCCGTCGAAGAGATCGTGGCCGGCATCTTCGCTGACCTGCTCGGCATTTCTCAGGTGGGCGTCACGTCGAGCTTCTTCGAGATCGGTGGCAACTCGCTGATCGCGATGCGATTGGTAGCGCGGGTCAATGCCGCACTCGGAAGTAATATCGGTATCCGCGATCTGTTCGACGCGCCCACCGTGCGCGCATTGTCCGCGGGCATCGACATCCGCGAACACGACGCCGAAGCAGCTCCGCGACTGGTTCCGCAGGAGCGCCCCGACGTCGTACCGCTGTCGCTGGCGCAGCAACGAATGTGGTTCATCAATCAGTACGACACCGAGTCGGCTGCCTACAACGTCGCCTTCGCCATGCGGCTGAGCGGCGCACTCGACGTCGACGCGATGCGATCGGCCATCGGCGATGTGCTGACCCGGCACGAGTCACTTCGCACGATGTTCCCGCTGTCCGACGACGGCCCTGTGCAGTCCATTCTCGACGTGGCGTCGGCACTGCCGGACTTGACTCCGATCCCCGCGGACGACGAGCGGCATGTGCACGAACTGATCGGCGATGTCGCCGGCTCGGGCTTCGACGTGGTGGCGGACGTTCCGTTGCGCGTCCGATTGATCCGGGAGAGCGACAACGAGCACGTACTCGTCATGGTCGTGCACCACATCTCCTCCGACGGCTTCTCCACCGCCCCGCTGGCCCGCGATCTGATGGTGGCGTACAGCGCCCGTGCCGCAGGGCATGCGCCGAGCCAGGACCCGTTGCCGGTGCAGTATGCCGATTACGCTCTGTGGCAGCGTCGATACCTCGGCACCGAGTCCGATCCCGAGTCGCTGATGGCACAGCAATCGACCTACTGGGTCGACACACTGTCCGGCAGCCCCGAGGTTCTGCCCCTGCCAACCGATCGCCCTCGCCCGGCGGTGGCGTCTCTTTCCGGCGACTCGGTATCGTTCGAGATCGACGCTGCCATCCATGCTCGGCTCGCAACTGTTGCTGCCGAACACAATTCGAGTTCGTTCATGATCGTGCACGCCGCATTGGCCGTCCTTCTCGCTCGACTGTCCGGCACCGAGGACATCTCGGTGGGCACGCCGATCTCGGGTCGAGGGGATGCCGCGCTCGACGAGCTCGTCGGCATGTTCGTCAACACGCTGGTGCTACGGACTCAGGTGCCGGGCTCCACGCGTTTCGAGGATCTTCTCTCGGACGTTCGTGCCACCGACCTTGCGGCGTTCACACACTCGGACATCCCGTTCGAGCGTGTGGTCGATGCGGTCGATCCCGCGAGATCGACCGCCCATGCACCGTTGTTCCAGGTGATGCTCGAGTTCCAGCACACCGACCGACCGACGGTGACGTTGCCCGGATTGTCGATCGAGGGCATCGAACTGCCCAACGACATCTCCAATTTCGACCTTCAGTTGACGGTCTCGGAAGAATTCGACAAGTTCGGGGTACCGGTCGGCATCGGCGCCGGTTTCCGTTACGCCACAGAACTGTTCGATGCCGATACGGTCCGGGTCCTTGCCGAGCGCCTCGCGCGAATCCTCGATGTCGTGACGACAGACCCGTCCGTCCGGATCGGCGATATCGAGATTCTGTCCGACGACGAATACGCCTCCCTGGCTCCGGTTCGTGGTCCGCGGTCTGTGGTGGGTGTGGTGTTGCCGGAGTTGTTGGCTGGTGCGGTCGGTGTTGCTGGTGTCGGTGGTGTTGCGGTGGTGTCGGGTTCGCGGGTGCTTTCGTATGGTGAGTTGGATGCGGCGTCGTCGCGGTTGGCGCGGATGTTGATGTCGTGTGGTGTGGGTCCGGGGTCGTTCGTGGCGTTGGCGTTGTCGCGGTCGGTGGAGTCTGTGGTGGCGGTGTGGGCGGTGGCGAAGGCCGGTGGTGCGTTCTTGCCGGTGGATCCGAATTATCCGGTGGATCGGATCGAGCACATGTTGGTCGATTCGGGTGCTGTGGTGGGTGTGACGTTGGGTGCCCATGTGGGTGCGGTGTCGGGTGTGGGTGGGGTCTCGTGGGTGGTGCTCGATGATCCGGATGTGGTGGCGGATCTGGCGTTTCGGTCGGCTGCTCCGGTGTTGGATGCCGAGCGTTCGGGTGTGTTGCGTCTCGATGATGCGGCGTATCTGATTTATACGTCGGGGTCGACCGGTGTGCCCAAGGGTGTGGTGGTCACTCATCGTGGTGTGGGGAACTTGGCTGCGGAGGAGCGGGTTCGGTTCGGTGTGGGTCCCTCGTCTCGGGTGTTGGCGTTTGCGTCGCCGAGTTTCGATGCGTCGATTCTCGAGTTCGTGTTGGCGTTTTCGGGTGGGGCGACGATGGTGATTGCTCCGCCGTTGGTGTTCGGTGGGGTGGAGTTGGCGTCGTTGCTCGCCGAGGAGCGGGTCTCGCATGCGTTCGTCACGCCTGCGGCGTTGGCGTCGGTGGATCCGGTGGGGTTGGATTCGGTTCAGGTTGTGGTCACCGGTGGTGATGTGTGTGCGCCGGAGTTGGTGGCGCGGTGGGCGCCGGGTCGGCGGATGTTCAATGCGTACGGTCCGACGGAGGCGACGATTTTCTCGTCGATTTCGTCGGCGTTGGTGGTGGGGGAGTCGGTCGATATCGGTTCTCCGACGATCGGTTTCGCGGAGGTGGTGTTGGATGCGCGGTTGAATCCGGTGCCCGTCGGTGTGGTGGGTGAGTTGTATCTGGCGGGTCCGGCGTTGGCTCGTGGGTATCACGCTCGGTTGGGTTTGACGGCGGAGCGGTTCGTGGCCAATCCGTTCGGTGGTGCGGGTTCGCGGATGTATCGCACCGGTGATGTGGTGCGGTGGAATGCTTCGGGTGCGTTGGAGTATGTGGGGCGTAGCGATTTTCAGGTGAAGGTGCGTGGTTTCCGGATCGAGTTGGGTGAGATCGATTCGGTGTTGGCTGCGGTGCCGGGTGTCGATTTCGTGGTCACCATCGGGCGTGAATCTGCTGCCGGAGCGGAGCCTGCAGGAGCGACCGGAATAGCCCGCGCGACGGTGTTGGTGTCGTATGTGTTGCCGGTGGCGGGGACGGTTCTCGATGCGGTTGCGTTGCGGGAGCATGTGGGGTCGGTGTTGCCGGCGCATATGGTGCCGTCGGCGTTGGTGATGTTGGAGTCGATTCCTCTCACTCCGGCAGGCAAACTCGACCGAAACGCACTACCCGAACCGGACTGGTCCGCTCAGGTCACCACGGGCGGCCGCGATGCCGAGAATGCGGTCGAGAAGACGCTGGCCGGATTGTTCGCCGAGGTCCTGCGGCTGGACCGCGTCGGCGTCGACGATTCGTTCTTCGCGCTCGGCGGCGACAGCATCATGTCCATTCAGTTGGTCTCGCGCGCCAAGGCTGCCGGTCTTGCTCTTTCGCCGCGAGATGTCTTCGAGCACAAAACAGTTGCTGCACTGGCCGAGGTTGTCGCAGCCGGTGACGGGATTGCTGCGATCGTGCTGGAAGAACTGCCGGGAGGCGGTGTCGGCGACGTACCGCTGACCCCGATCGTGGCATGGATGCTCGATCGCACAGCAGTGCTCGACAAGCACACCCAGACCGCTGTGCTGACGCTTCCGGCGGACATCGAACTCGACGTCCTCGAAGCCACTGTCCAGACGGTTCTCGATCACCACGACATGCTTCGCGGTGTACTCCATCGTGGTGAGCACCCCGCGATGGAGGTTCTTCCCGTCGGATCGGTGTCGGCGCAGTCGGTTGTCCACCGAGTCTCGTCGACGACCGTTCACGGGCCGGAGTTCTCGGAGCAGGCCAAAACGGAGGCAGCGGCAGCAGTAGCACGCTTGGCACCCGATTCCGGTGTCATGATCCAGATGGTGTGGTTCGACGCAGGCACCGAGGGAAGCCGTCTGCTCGTTGTCGCCCATCACCTGGTGATCGATGGTGTGTCATGGCGAATTCTCGTTCCGGATCTCGCATCGGCATGGGCGCAGATCATCGGCGGGAACACTCCGGAACTGGCACCGGTCGGCACCTCGATGCGCCGTTGGTCGCATGGCTTGCGTGAGGTCACCGCAACCCGCGCAGACGAGCTGGAGATCTGGCGATCTGTTGTGGCACAACCCGATCCGCTCATCGGATCTCGTGCACTCGATCGAGAGATCGACGTGTACCGGACCGTGGACAGGATCGAGACGACTCTGTCGACCGACGTCACCGAGGGACTGCTGACCGCACTGCCAGACGCGTTCCACGGCAGCGTCAACGACGGTCTTCTCGCCGCTCTGGCCCTTGCCACCGCCGTCTGGCGACGAGGTCGCGGCGTGGTCGTCGACGACGCTCTCATCTCCCTCGAGGGTCACGGCCGTGAGGACCACGTCGTACCCGGCGCTGATCTCGGCCGCACCGTCGGTTGGTTCACCACGATCTACCCGCTCAGATTGACCCTCGACGGTATCGATCTGGACGACGCTCTCGCCGGCGGTGCCGATGCAGCACGCCTGATCAAGTCGGTCAAGGAGCAGTTGCTGGCCGTCCCCGATCACGGCATCGGCTACGGCATGCTGCGATACCTGGACGAGAACGGTGCCGCTGCTCTTCGCGACTTCCCGGCTCCCCAGATCAGTTTCAACTACCTTGGGCGTTACAGCACCGACATTCCGGACGAGCTTCGCGGGCACGGCTGGTTGCCGGTCGACGATTCCGGAGTCGGTGATTCGCAGGACGAGGATCTACCCGTCGCCGCGGTGCTCGACATCAACGCTGTCACCACGGCGACACCGACCGGCCCGCGACTGGAAGCATCGTTCGCGTTCCCCACCGGCGTGCTCGACGCGGCCGAGGTCGCCGAGCTGGTCGAACTGTGGCGTCAGGCACTCACCGCGCTGACTCGGCTTGCTCAGCGGCCCGGGGCAGGCGGTTTCACTCCGTCCGATCTCGACCTGGTTCGGCTCGATCAGAGCTCCATCGACGACCTCGAACGCGTCTATCCGACACTGGACGACATCTGGTCGATGACGCCTCTGCAGGCCGGTCTGCTGTTCCACGCCGAGCTGTCGGATCAGTCCGTCGATGCCTACATCGTCCAACTCGTGTTGGAACTGCGCGGAGACGTCGACGAAGCTCGCTTCCGACGGTCCGCTCAGGCGCTGCTGCGTAGACACGCCAACCTGCGTACCGCCTTCGTGCACAACACCGACGGCGAGTCGATCCAGATCGTGCATCACGATGTGGACGTGCCGTGGTCCTCGGTCGACCTGACCGGTCTGGACGTCGACGATCGGGCCGCCGAACTCGAACGCATCGAACACGAGGACCGAGCCACCCGTTTCAACATGGCTCAGGCTCCGCTGTTGCGCTTCATGCTGATCACGATGGCTCCGGGCGAGTGGCGTCTGGTGATGACCAACCATCACATTCTGCTCGACGGTTGGTCGACGCCGCTGCTGCTCAAGGACCTCTTGACTCTGTACGTGGTCGACGGCGACGAGACCGTGCTCCCTCGCGTCCCCGCCTACCGCGACTACCTGTCGTGGCTCGCAAAACGTGACCGTTCGTCGGCAACTGCGGCGTGGACCGACGCGCTCGCCGGACTGTCCGAGCCCACACTGTTGACTCCGGTCGAAAGTCGGCGCCAGGAGTCGACGTTGGCCGGCCGCGCGCTGATCTCGTTGGACACCGCACAGACCGACCGCCTGCGAGCCGTCGCCCGTGCACGCGGCGTGACGATGAACTCCATGGTGCAGGCGTCGTGGGCCATGGTCCTCGGCACCTTGACCGGACGCTCCGACGTGGTGTTCGGTGCGACCGTGTCCGGACGACCACCTGAGGTGTCCGATATCGAGTCGATGGTCGGCTTGTTCATCAACACCCTGCCGGTCAGAATCGTGCTCGATCCGTCCAAGACACTCGGTGAATACCTCGATCGGGTGCAGGCCGAACAGGCTGCGCTGCTCGATCACCACTACCTCGGCCTGACCGACATCCAGCGGGCCGTGGGACCGGCCGTCGCCTTCGACACCCTGACGGTGTTCGAGTCCTACCCGATGGACCGTGCGGGCCTGTCGGCCGAGACCGACCTCGCCGGCATGCATGTCCACGACGTCCACGACGGCAGCGACACGGCGCAGTATCCACTGACTCTGGTCGCCATGGTCGACGACCGCCTGCACATCGAGGCCAAATATCTGCCAGAACTGTTCGAGGACAGCGTCGTTCGAGCGACGATCGACAGAATCGTCCGGGTACTCGAGGTCATTTCCACCGACACCGATCGGCGGGTCGGATCGCTGACACTGCTGTCCGACGACGAACTGGCTCGACTGGCCCCGGTTCACGGCCCGGCGTCGTCGAGTGTTCGTCTGCTCCCCGAGATCTTCACCGATGCTGCGGCCACGAACACCGACGGTATCGCTCTGTGGAGCGGGGACGGCAGCCTCGACTACGCCGAGCTCGACGCGCGGTCCTCCGCTCTTGCCCGCGCGCTCATCGCCCGCGGCGCTGGACCGGAAAGTGTTGTCGCACTGGCTCTACCACGCTCCATCGATTCGGTTCTGGGCATCTGGGCGGTCGCCAAGACGGGCGCGGCATTCCTGCCGATCGATCCGAGCTACCCCCGCGATCGCGTCGAGCACATGTTGGTCGACTCGGGCGCCTCCATCGGCCTCACACTCGCCACGCACGTCTCCGCGGTCGACGGTCTCGGCTCGGCCCGGTGGACCGTCCTCGATCAGGACGAGACACGCACCGAGCTTGCCGATCTCTCGACCACCCCGCTGCGCGACGAAGAGCGAACGCGTCCGATACACGTCGATCAGGTTGCCTACTTGATCTACACGTCGGGCTCGACCGGTGTGCCCAAGGGCGTCACCGTCACCCATCGCGGTCTTGCGAATCTGGCAGAGGAAGAGCGAAGCCGTTTCGAGGTAACTCCCGATGCTCGAGTTCTGGCTTTTGCTTCGCCGAGCTTCGATGCCTCCATCCTCGAACTGGTCATGGTCTTCTCCGGCGCTGCGACAATGGTCATCGCACCGACCTCGGTCTACGGCGGCACCGAGCTGGCCGCACTGCTCGCCGAGCAGAACGTGACGCACGCGTTCGTCACGCCTGCCGCACTGGCATCGGTGGACCCCGAAGGCCTCACCGAGCTGCGCGTCGTCGCCACCGGTGGCGACGTCTGTCCGCCGGAGCTGGTGGCTCGCTGGGCACCGGGTCGCCTGATGTTCAATGCGTACGGTCCCACCGAAGCGACGATCTTCTCGTCGATCAGCGACCCGCTACGCGTCGATTCCTCTATCGACATCGGTTCGCCGACAATCGGTTTCAGCGAGGTCGTACTCGACGCGCGGTTGCATCCCGTTCCGGTCGGAGTTGCGGGAGAGCTGTATCTCGCCGGACCCGCGCTCGCCCGGGGCTACCATTCCCGATTCGGTCTGACTGCAGACCGATTCGTTGCAAATCCCTTCGCCGAGCCGGGTGCGCGGATGTACCGCACCGGAGATGTCGTGCGGTGGACCGAATCCGGGACACTCGAGTACGTCGGGCGTAGCGACTTCCAGGTCAAGGTGCGCGGGTTCCGTATCGAACTGGGCGAGATCGACGCTGTTCTGACCGACGATCCGACGGTCGAATTCGCGACTACGGTCGGGGTCGACGGTCCGACGGGCAACACGATTCTGGTCGCCTACGTTCTCCCGCGGCCGGGTCGAGAGATCGACGCGACCGCTTTGCGGACCCATGTTTCGAGTTCGCTTCCCACGCACATGATCCCGACGGCCTTCGTCGTGCTGGAGTCGATTCCGTTGACTCCAGCCGGCAAACTGGATCGAAAGGCCCTGCCTGCTCCCGATCTCCATCTCGGAAGCGATTCACGCGCCCCCCGTACCGAGACGGAGCGGATCATCGCCGACATATTCGGCGAGGTGCTCGGAATCGACGCAGTCGGTATCGATTCGAGCTTCTTCGATCTGGGCGGCGACTCCCTCAGTGCCACCAGACTCACCGCACGAGTCAACACCGCCCTCGACACTACGATCAGTGTGCGCGCTCTGTTCGAGGCTCCCACTGTCGAGTCGCTCGCAGAGCGCGTGGACAGCAACCCGCTCGGTACAGTTCGACGCCCCTCGCTCGTGGCGAAGCCGCGGCCGAGTTCGATTCCTTTGTCCCTGGCTCAGCAACGAATGTGGTTCATCAACCAGTTCGACGTGACTTCGGCGGCGTACAACATTCCGCTGGCGGTTCGTCTGACCGGTCGTCTCGATATCGCCGCGATGAGCGCGGCCGTCGGCGACGTTCTGGAACGACACGAATCTCTACGTACGGTGTTCCCGACACAGGGCGAGCGACCCGAGCAGAAGATTCTCGATGTACAGACTGCATCGACGGCACTCGACGTTGTCGATCTCGACGCCGGCGAGGTCGTGGCGGCCGTTTCGGCCGCTGCGGCACAGGGATTCGACGTCTCGACCGAGCTGCCCTTCCGCGCGGTTCTCTACCGCTTGGCACCGGACGAGTTCGTGCTCTCGATCGTCGTGCATCACATCGCCGCCGACGGAGCGTCCATGGCACCACTGGCGCGAGACGTCATGGTGGCGTACGGAGCCCGCGCCGCTGCCACTGCCCCGATGTGGGCACCGCTCGAAGTTCAGTACGCCGACTTCGCGATATGGCAGCGCGATGTTCTCGGTGACGAGTCCGATCCGTCGTCACTCGCCGCACAGCAGCTGGACTTCTGGAAAACCGCCCTGGCGGACCTGCCCGAGGTTCTCCCGCTGCCGTTGGATCGTCCTCGCCCGGCCCGTCAGTCGTTGCGCGGCAACAGCGTTCGCTTCGAGATCGACCGCGAGACACATGCATCACTGGTCGACGTCGCGCGTGCCAACGAGGCAACCGTCTTCATGGCCGTACACGCGGCATGGTCGGTCCTGATGGCGCGATTGAGCGGCACCGAGGACATCGCGGTCGGTACTCCGATCGCAGGCCGCGGCGACGCCGCACTCGACGATCTGGTCGGCATGTTCGTGGGTACGCTCGTTCTGCGCACCGACGTGGCACCGCAACTCTCGTTCACCGACCTGCTCCGTGCCACGCGCGCAGCCGATCTGGCTGCGTTCGACAACACCGACGTCCCGTTCGAGCGGTTGGTCGACGTACTCGACCCGACGCGTTCGACCGACCACTCGCCGCTGTTCCAGGTACTGCTCGAATTCCAGAACAACACCTCGGCGTCGCTCGAGCTGCCGGACCTGACCGTCCGAGCCGTGGACATCGACGCACACGTGGCGAAGTTCGATCTACAGCTGACCGTTGCGGAGAACTTCGACGAGACCGGTGCGCCGTCCGGGATGACCGCGGCGATTACATACGCGGTCGATTTGTTCGAGGAATCGTCCGTCCAGGAGTTCTCGGCACGCTTCGGTGCCATCCTCGATGCAGTCACTGCCGATCCGGACAGCGCCGTAGGCGACATCGACCTGCTGCTCACCGGGGAACTCGATGCGATGACGCACGAGTGGAACCACGCGGGTCTCGGGGCAGACGACTCGACCTTGGCCGACCGATTCGCCGCTGCTGCAGCACGATTCCCCGATTCGCGTGCCGTCGTCTTCGGTGATCGATCGATGACCTACGCCGAACTGGACGACCGTTCGAGCCGCCTGGCCCGGGTCCTCGTCGATCGCGGCGTGACGTCCGAATCGCTCGTTGCGGTCGCAATGCCACGTGATGAGCAGTTGATCGTGGCGCTGCTCGCCGTGATCAAGTCCGGCGGCGGGTATCTGCCGATCGACGTCTCCTACCCAGCGGACCGACTCGCGTTCATGCTCGAGGACGCCTCGCCTGTCTGCGTCATCTCCACCGTTGCCGACAGCACTGCGGTTCCGGCGTCCGACCTCGATGTTCTCCTGGTCGATTCGCCGGAACTGATCGCCGAGCTGAACGACGTATCCGGCACTCCGCTGACGGATGCGGACCGCTCGGGCAGGACCAGTGCAGATTCGATCGCGTACGTCATCTACACCTCGGGTAGCACCGGCCGTCCGAAGGGCGTCCAGATCGCACACCGCAATGTGGCGACACTGTTTGCGAACACTGCGGATCTGTTCGATTTCGACAGCCGCGATGTCTGGACGATGTTCCACTCGTACGCGTTCGACTTCTCGGTGTGGGAACTGTGGGGCCCGTTGCTGCACGGCGGAACCCTCGTCGTCGTCGATTACTACACGGCACGCTCGCCGGAGCTGTTCCGCGAGTTGCTGGTGCGCGAAAAGGTCACGGTGCTCAACCAGACACCGACGGCGTTCTACCAGTTCGCGGAGGCCGACAGGGTTGCCACCGCGACCGTGGGAGCTACCGATGACTCCGCAGAACTCGCGCTGCGGTACGTGATCTTCGGCGGTGAGGCACTCGATCTCGGACAGTTGGGCCGTTGGTATGCCCGACACGACGAGTCCGCGCCGACCCTGGTGAACATGTACGGCATCACCGAGACGACGGTCCACGTGAGCCACCTGGCCCTGACCGAGGAGTTCGCCGCTTCGGCCTCCTCCAGCGTCATCGGTCAGGCGATCCCGGCACTGAACGTTGCCGTTCTCGACGCGCGTCTGAACCCCGTGCCACCTGGTGTGACCGGCGAAATGTACGTCTCCGGGGCACAGCTCTCGCGCGGCTACCTCGGACGCGCGGGCCTCTCGGCTACCCGTTTCGTGGCTGATCCCTCCGGTCGGGCCGGACACCGGATGTACCGCACCGGTGACACGGCGAGATGGAACCGCGACGGGGCGCTCGAATATCTGGGCCGCAGTGACATGCAGGTACAGCTGCACGGGTTCCGTATCGAACTCGGTGAGATCGAAAGCGCCCTGCTCGCATTCGACGGTGTCGCGGCCTCCGTGGTCTCGGTACGAGACGACGGATTCGGTGACCGTCTGATCGGCTACGTCGTTGCCGAGTCCGGTCGTACCCTCGATCACTCCGCCGTTCTCGATTTCGTAGGCACCACACTGACGTCCTACATGGTGCCTGCCGCGCTGATCGTGCTCGACGAGCTGCCCCTCACCGCCAACGGCAAGCTCGATCGCCGTGCCTTGCCGGCTCCGGACTTCTCGGCCAATGTGACCGAAAGTCGCTTGCCCGCAACAGAAGTCGAGTCCATTCTCGCCGGCTTGTTCGCGGACGTGCTCGGACTCGACACCGTCGGCGTCGACGATTCGTTCTTCGCACTCGGCGGCGACAGCATCATGTCGATTCAGCTGGTCTCTCGCGCCAAGGCGGCCGGCCTGGTGCTGGCTCCACGTGACATCTTCGAGCGCAAGACCGTTGCCGCACTGGCCGAGGTGGTCGTTCTCGGAGGCGATGTCGTCGTACTGGAAGAACTCGACGGCGGGGGAGTCGGCCCGCTACCCCTGACCCCGGTCGTGCGGTGGATGTTGGACCGCAGCACCGACTTCGGGCGATACACCCAGACGGCGCTGCTCCAGCTCCCGGTCGGTATCGACAGCGACTCTCTCGAACGCACCGTTCAGGCCGTGCTCGATCGTCACGACATGCTGCGGTCGCGTCTGTTCCAGGACTCCGACGGCACGTGGCGCGAAGAAGTGTCTCCGATCGGCTCGGTGTCCGCCGCGTCCGTCGTCCATGCAGTTTCGGTGAATTCGGTCGACGGTTCCGAGTTCTCTTCCCGCGCCGCGGCGGAACTCGATGCCGCGGCAGACCGACTCGTCCCTGCCGACGGCGTCATGGTGCAGATGGTGTGGTTTCAGGGTCCCAACGGATCCGGTCGACTTCTCGTCGTCGCACATCACCTCGTCATCGACGGCGTGTCCTGGCGAATCATCGTTCCGGATCTGGCGACCGCATGGAGCCAGATCTTCGCAGGCGACGAACCTGAACTGGCACCGATCGGCACATCGATGCGGCGCTGGTCGACCGGTTTGACCGACGTCACCGCGAGCCGCGACGGCGAGCTCGGATTGTGGCAACGCATTCTCGACGGCGAAGATCCGACCATCGGCTCACGCCCATTGGACAAGCGGGTGGACGTCGACGCGACCGTGCAGCGCATCCGTACCTCGCTCCCCGTCGAGGTCACCGAGCGACTGCTCACCACCGTGCCGAATGTCTTCCGCGGCAGCGTCAACGACGGCCTGTTGGCGGGATTGGCTCTGGCGCTGACCGCATGGCGTCGCGAACGCGGAGACGCCGTTCGTACCGCTCTGATCACACTCGAGGGCCACGGACGTGAGGACGCCGTGGTGCCCGGGGCCGATCTCGGCAGGACCGTCGGCTGGTTCACCACGATCTTCCCGGTGCGCCTCGACCTCGGATCCGTGGACATCGCCGACGCATTGTCCGGCGGAGACTCCGCCGGCGCGCTGATCAAGGCTGTCAAAGAGCAGCTGCTCGAGATCCCCGATCACGGCATCGGCTACGGCATGTTGCGGTACCTCGATCCCGCAGGAACCGAAGCTCTGTCCGATTACGCCGCTCCTCAGGTCAGTTTCAACTACCTCGGTCGCTTCTCGACCGGATCGTCCGAGGGCATGGAAGACGTGGGCTGGATTCCCGTCGCCGACGCAGAACTGGGCGACGCACAGAACCCGGACATGCCCGTGCCTGCGGCGCTGGACATCAATGCCGTCACGACGTCGACCCCCGACGGCCCGCAGCTGGACGCCACGTTCGCGTTCCCGGCCGGGATCCTCGGCGCCGACGAGGTCGATCGGCTGATCGATCTCTGGACGCAGGCACTCACCTCGATAACCGAGCACGCCTCGGCCGACGGTGCGGGTGGTCTCACTCCGTCCGATCTCGAGCTGGTCGACATAGATCAGAAGTCGATCGAGGTACTGGAGAAAAGATTCCCGGACCTGGACGACGTGTGGTCGATGTCGCCGCTGCAGGCTGGCTTGCTCTTCCACGCGCGCCTCGCGGGCGAGGTCGGCAGCGACTCTGCGGGCGTCGACGCCTACATGGTGCAACTCGGCCTGGAGTTGCGTGGCACCGTCGATTCCGCTCGGATGCACGCCGCAGTCGACAAGCTCGTCTCGCGTCATCCGAATCTGCGGGCAGCGTTCGTCCACAACAGCTCCGGCGAATCTCTGCAGATCGTGCAGAGTGCGGTCACGGTTCCGTGGGCCGAGATCGATCTGCGCGGCGAAGCCGATGTCGAGACTGCACTGGAGGCAGTCCTCGAGGCCGATCGCGGTGTTCGGTTCGAGATGGACTCCGCGCCGCTGCTCCGATTCACGCTCATCACCCTCGCCGACGATCACTGGCGACTGCTGTTGACCAACCACCACATTCTGCTGGACGGGTGGTCGACGCCGCTGGTCGTCAAGGAACTCATCACGCTGTACGTCACCGAGTCCGACGACTCGATGCTGCCGCGGGTGCCTGCGTACCGGGACTACCTGACATGGATGCGGCAACGCGACGTCTCGATCTCCACCGCGCAGTGGGTCAGTGCGATGGCAGGCGTCGAGGAGCCGACTCTGCTGGTCACCGGCGATCGAGGGCGGCAACTATCCACCGTCTCGCGCGAATCCGAGCGCTCGTTGTCGATCGAGACCACCGCTGCCCTACGCGATTTCGCGGCCCGCCGCGGGTCGACTCTCAACACACTGGTTCAGACCGCATGGGGAATCGTGCTCGCGACACTGACCGGTCGAGACGACGTCGTGTTCGGTGCCACCGTGTCGGGACGTCCGCCTGAGGTCCCGGGCATCGAAGGCATGATCGGGCTGTTCATCAACACGCTGCCCGTTCGGGTCACACTCGATCCGAGCGAGACGCTGGGCGCTCTGGTCGATCGTGTTCAGTCCGAGCAGGCGTCGTTGCTGGACCACCACTACCTCGGACTGACCGACATCCAACGTGCAGCAGGTGCCGGGGTCGCATTCGACACGCTGACGGTGTTCGAGTCGTACCCGGTCGATCGCGCCGGTGCCTCTGCGGCAACGGATTTCGCCGGTATGCAGGTGACCGACATTCTAGGGACCGACGCAGCGCACTATCCGCTGACTCTGGTCTCGTCCGTGGACGAGCGCCTGAATCTGAAGGCCAAGTACCTGCCCGAACTCTTCGATGTCGAGGACGTCGACGCCATCGTCGATCGAGTCGAGCGGGTGCTCGTCGCAGTGCTGGCAGACGAACAGCAGCCACTGGCCCGACTCAGCCTGCTCGATCGGGCCGAATTCGGCTCCCTTGCACCGGTATTCGGAATCGAAGGCCGCTCCAAGCGTTTGTTGCCGGAGATCTTCTCCGACGCCGCAGCCATCGATCCGGACGCCATCGCGCTGCGCAGCGTGGACGGAGAGCTGACGTACCGGGAACTGGACCGACGGTCGAACAGACTCGCTCGGATCCTGCTGACCCACGGCGTGCACACCGAGACGTTCGTCGCGCTCGGTATCGCGCGGTCCATCGAATCCGTTCTGACAGTGTGGGCGGTCGCCAAGTCCGGTGCCGCATTCGTTCCGGTCGACCCGAACTACCCGGCCGATCGCATCGAGCACATGCTGGCGGACTCGGGCGCGAGTTTCGGTGTCACCACCCGTGCGCATCTCGACGACCTGCCCTCGACCGTGCCGTGGATCATTTTGGACGATCTCGCCACGGACGGCCCGAACGGCATCGGTGACGAGCCGATAGCCGACAGCGAACGACACGGTCGCGTCACTCTGGACAGTGCTGCGTACACGATCTACACGTCGGGTTCGACGGGCGTTCCGAAGGGCGTCGTGGTCACGCACTCCGGCCTCGACAACTTCGCTACCGAGCAGCGCGAGCGCTACGGCGTCTCGAAAGACTCACGGACACTGCACGTTTCGTCGCCGAGCTTCGATGCCTCCGTGCTCGAATATCTGCTCGCATCCGGTGCCGGAGCAACCATGGTGATCGTGCCGCCGACGGTGTACGGCGGCGAGGAGCTCGCGTCGTTGTTGTCATCGGAGTCAGTGACTCACGGATTCATCACTCCGTCTGCCCTCGCGTCGGTCGACCCGACCGGTCTGGACACGTTCGCCGACGTCGTCGTCGGCGGCGAGGCCGTTCCGGCCGAGTTGGTCGGCAAGTGGGCCCCCGGGCGCAACCTGTACAACGGGTACGGTCCGACCGAGGCCACGATCATGTCCAACATCAGTACACCGATGGTCGCCGGCGAGCCGGTGTCGATCGGTGGGCCGGTGCGCGGCGTGCACGAGGTGGTACTGAACTCACGGCTGCAGCCGGTTCCCGTCGGCGTCGCAGGAGAGCTGTACCTCGCCGGTGTCGGTCTGGCCCGCGGCTACCACGACCGGATGGGCCTGACGGCAGAGCGATTCGTCGCCGATCCGTTCGGTGTACCCGGTTCGAGGATGTATCGCACCGGCGACGTGGTGCGGTGGTCACCGGATCTGACCATCGAGTACGTCGGTCGGAGCGACTCCCAGGTCAAGGTTCGCGGATTCCGCATCGAACTCGGCGAAATCGACGCTGCGCTCTCCGCGCATCCCGCGGTGGACTTTGCCGCGACCTTCGGCACTCCGGGACCTTCGGGGGCGACTGTGCTCGTTGCCTACGTGCGTCTGGCAGAGGAGGGTGTCGATACCTTCGACACCGCTGTGCTGCGCGATCATCTCGCCGCTGCGCTGCCGTCCCACATGGTTCCGAGCGCCATCGTCGTGCTCGAGACCATTCCGCTCACCCCCGTGGGCAAGCTCGATCGTGCCGCCCTGCCGATACCGGAGTTCGGCGCTGCTACGTCGTACCGCGAGCCGACCACCCCTGCCGAGCTCACCGTCGCTTCTGTGTTCTCCGAGATCCTCGACATCGACCGAGTCGGTGCCGATGACAGCTTCTTCGAGCTGGGGGGCGACTCGCTCAGTGCCACTCGAGTGATCGCGCGGGTCAACGCCGAATTCGGTACGGCGATCGGCGTTCGCACGATCTTCGAGACGCCGACGGTGTCGGGTCTGGCCAAAGCGGTCGGTACTGCAGACACCCGGACACAGCGTCCGGCCCTCGTCGCGGTGCAGCGTCCCGAGCACATTCCGCTCTCGCTCGCTCAGCAACGTATGTGGTTCATCAACCGGTTCGACCCCTCGTCTGCGGCATACAACGTGCCGTTGGTCGTCAAACTGACCGGGCAGTTGGACACTGCGGCACTGGCCGCCGCGGTCGTCGACGTTCTCGAACGCCACGAGTCGCTGCGTACGACCTTCCCCGAGGGTCCGCAATTCCCGGTGCAGCTGGTGCATCCGGCCGGCGATGTCGCACCGACGGTCGAACCCGAACGGATCGATGTCGGGGTACTGACCGACCGCGTGGCTCTGTTGGCGGGTCGAGGGTTCGACGTCACCACCGAGATCCCGGTGCATGTGGAACTGTTACAGGTCCTCGACACGACCGACGCGGCGTCGGCCGACAATGTCTTCGTCCTCGCCATGGTGGTCCACCACATCGCAGCCGATGGCGCATCGATGGCACCGCTGGCGCGCGACGTCGTACTTGCATACTCGGCGCGCAGTGCAGGACACGCGCCGGATTGGCGGCCGCTACCGGTGCAGTATGCCGATTACACGCTCTGGCAGCGTTCGCTGCTCGGCGACGAAAAGGACGAGTCGAGCGTGGCCGCGGCCCAGCTGGAGTACTGGACCACGAGGCTGGCGGGCCTGCCGGATCTGTTGCCGTTGCCCACCGATCGCCCTCGACCCACCACTCAGGATTTCCGGGGTGGCCGGGTGCGATTCACCGTCGACGCCGAGATACATCAGGCACTCGTCGAGCTGACCCGCGAGCAGCACGTCAGTATGTTCATGGTGCTGCACGCCGCGTTCGCCGTGGTGTTGGCACGACTGAGCGGCACCGACGACATCGCGATCACCACCCCGGTGGCGGGGCGCGGTGACGCGGGGCTGGACGACCTCGTCGGCATGTTCGTCAACACGTTGGTGTTGCGCAGCCGGGTCGTCGACTCCACCTCGTTCGTGGATCTGCTCACGCAGGTGAAGACACACGATCTCGATGCCTTCGATCACACCGAGATGCCGTTCGAGCGCATCGTCGAGGTGCTCAATCCCACCCGGTCGACGGCGTACGCTCCGCTTTCACAGGTGGCACTGTCCTTCCAGAACAACGAGAAGGCGTCACTCGAGCTCCCCGACCTGCGCGTGGAGGGCTTCGACTTCGACGTACCCGTGGCCAAGCAGGATCTGCAACTCCTGGTGTCCGAGAATTTCGGGGACGACGGGCGACCGGCCGGCTTCGAGGCAGCGTTCGATTACGCCACGTCACTGTTCGATGCGGCAACCGTCGACGCCATCGCAGCGCGACTGGTTCGCGTACTCGACGCCGTCGGGAACGATCGACTCACTGCGGTGGGGGATATCGACATTCTCGGTGCTGACGAGAAGCAGGCTTTGGCACCGGCCCGCGGGTCGGCCGACGTCGCACTACGGACATGGCCGGAAATGCTCGCCGCGTCGGTGGCGCTCGATCCGTACGCGGTCGCCGTCACCTATCGAGGCGTGAGCCTGTCCTACGCCGACCTCGACAGCTGGTCCAATCGAATTGCTCGGATGCTCATCGACTACGGCGTCGGCCCGGAAACGTTCGTCGCCCTGGCACTGCCTCGGTCGATCGAATCGGTTCTGTCGGTGTGGGCGGTTGCCAAGACCGGCGCAGCTTTCTTGCCGGTCGACCCGAGCTACCCGTCCGATCGCATCGCGCACATGCTCGAAGATTCGCGCGCGGCAATGGGATTGACCGATATCGACAGTAGGGGGTCGCTACCCGACACCGTGCCGTGGCTCGTGTTGGACGATCCCGAGACGTCCGCGGAACTATCTCGTTACCCCGTGGACGCCGTCGCAGATTCGGAGCGCACGGCGACACTGCACCTCGACCACCCCGCATACCTGATCTACACATCGGGTTCGACGGGTCGACCGAAGGGCGTCGCGGTGCGACACCGAGGCATGTCCAACCTGCAGGCCGAGGTGATCGAGCGGTTCCGCCCCACCCGAGATTCGCGGGTGTCTCACATCGCCTCGCCGAGTTTCGACGCGTCGGTGTACGAGCTGACGATGGCATTCGGCGTCGGTGCCACGGTCGTGATCGTGCCGCCGGGTACCTTCGGCGGCAGCGAGCTGGCCGACCTGCTCGAGTCCGAACACGTCACGCACGCATTCCTGACACCGGCGGCGTTGTCCTCGATCGACGAGACTCGCCTCGGCACTGTGCGCGTCCTTGCAGTCGGCGGCGAGGCCTGTACTCCGGAACTGGTGGCGAAATGGGCACCTGGCCGCAAGATGTTCAACGGCTACGGTCCGACCGAGACCACCATTCAGGCAAGTGTCGGTGGGCCGTTGGTGCCCGGCGGCACGGTGGACGTGGGCGGGCCTGGGACCGGATTCCGGTTCCTGGTGCTCGACGCACGCCTGCGACCGGTCCCGGTAGGAGTGTCGGGCGAGCTGTACATTGCCGGCCCCGGCACGGCACGTGGGTACCTGCGCCGATTCGGACTCACGTCCGAGCGGTTCGTAGCCGACCCGTTCGGTACTCCAGGCGAGCGGATGTACCGGACCGGTGACGTCGTGCGCTGGGGGAGTACCGGTGCCGTCGAATTCGTCGGACGCAGCGACTTCCAGGTCAAGGTGCGCGGCTTCCGTATCGAACTCGGTGAGATCGACTCCGCCCTGACCGAGCACGAACAGGTCGGATTCGCCGCCACGATAGGACACACCGCGGCGTCCGGGGACACGGTGCTCGTGTCCTATGTCCTGGCGGCAGACGGCGAGACGGTCGACACCGAGGCGCTCAGGGATCGAGTCGCCAAAGTGCTTCCACGCCATATGGTTCCGTCGGCGATCATCGAACTCGACGACATTCCGCTCACTCCGGTGGGCAAGCTCGACCGTCGGGCGTTGCCGATACCGGAGCTGACGGTCTCGACAACTCCGTACCGAGCACCGAGTACCGACGTGGAAGCTGCCATCGCCGACGCCTTTGCTCAGGTTCTCGGAGTCGAGCGAGTCGGTATGGACGACAACTTCTTCGAGCTCGGCGGAACCTCGCTGGTGGCCACGAAGATCGTGCCGGCCATCGAAGATGCCATCGGAGTACGACTGCCGCTGCAAGCGTTGTTCGTCGACCCAACGCCGGCCGGGCTGGCCGCGCGGGTTGCGTCCGACGCCGATGCCGCGGGTGCCGATCTCGATTCGGTGTTCGGAGTGATGATTCCACTGCGTGGTACCGGGTCGAAGGCACCGCTGTTCTGTGTCCACCCGGGAATCGGTCTCTCGTGGGGATACGCCGGTATCGTCTCGAAATTGACCGACGACCGTCCCGTGTACGGCCTGCAGCTGCCGAGCATCGTGGAAGGTACGACGTTCGGTTCCATTCGCGACCTCGCGCACCGGTACGCCGACGAAATCCGCAGTGTCCAGCCGGTCGGTCCGTACCACCTTCTCGGTTGGTCGCTCGGCGGCTCGCTCGCTCACGCGATCGCTGTGGAACTGCGCAGCACCGGCAGCGAGGTTCGCACTCTCGCTTTGCTGGACAGTTATGTCGACGGCCACGACGAAGACAACGTCGACGGAGCGTTGAGCGTCGAGAATCTGCTCGGTGGACTGGGTCTCGACCTGTCGGCGCAGCCGTCGGCCGAGCCGCTGACCTACGAGCGGGGCGTAGAACTCCTCGACGAATCCTTGGGTCAGACGACCGGCGTGACTGCCGATCATCTGCGAAGAATCAACGCAGGATTCGAGAATTCGACAAGAATCATGGCCGAGTTCGTGCCGGACGTCTTCGACGGAGATGTTTTGTTCTTTTCCGCAACGAAGGGTGCGAGCGACGGAATTGTCAGATCACCGCAGGAATGGCGACCGTACGTGACAGGGGATATCGTCATCCACGACGTCGAGGTTTTCCACAACGAGATGACCAATGCCGATGCGGCCGATGTAATCGGTCCGATCGTCGATTCTCATCTGGGCAATACGGCTGAATAACATTTGGCGTGTTCTTCGCATCGAAGAGCACCGTTACGAATACGATCGGCGTTCGGTACCAATGCGGTCGAATGCAGGTCACTACAACCAGGGGACAGAAGTGAAACTGATCAGAACAGCTACGGTCGCGGTGGCGTTGACCGCTGCGGTAGCCACCGGAGCGGGCCACGCCGTAGCAGACCCGTCGTCCGAGACGGTGAACTACCAGACGTCGGTCAATCCGGATGGAACCGTCAAGACCATCCTCGACGCCGGCCTGTTCCGAGTCGATGCGACGAGCGAGACAGTGTCGATCGTCGATCAGTCCGGCGCCACGATCGCATCGGTTCCGCTGGAGTACAGCATCAACGGCACGGTCTACTCGATCGCACCCCTGATCGGTGCCGAGGGTCGAGAGTTGACGCTGACTCCGCAGACTGTTCCCGTCGCGGACGTTGCGGGTCCTCGCACCAAGCAGCAGGCGTTCGACAACATGGTCAACCAGCTGGCAATCGGCTGGAACAACGGCGGCGGCGTCGGCACGGCAATCGGTGCAGGCCTCGGCTTCGCCATCGGCTGCGTATCCATCTTCCCGAACTTCATTTCCGGCTGCATCATCGGAACTGTGATCGGAACAGTGGCTGGTGCTGTCATCGGAACGGCAAACGGCAACCCGCAGGCTCAGCCCGCGGTCTTCGAGTACTTCACCACTGCGTAAGGCGCGACACGCGTCGACAGACGCGAATAGAACGGAGGGTAGGGCGCATGCGCCCTACCCTCCGTTTTACGTTCGGCCGGTCAGCGCACGGCGCATGGATACAGCCTTCACCATAGTTTCCTCGAACTCCTCATCGGGATCGGAGAGTGCGACGATGGCACCGCCGACCCCATAGGTCACCTCGTGCTCGGTGGCGACAATCGTGCGGATGACGATCGAGAAGTCCGCAGTACCCGTGATCGAGAAGTAGCCGATGGCACCCGAATACACTCCGCGGGGTCCGTCTTCGAGCTTGTCGATGATCGCCATGGTGCGGATCTTGGGGGCACCGGTCATGGATCCACCCGGAAACGCAGCGCGGATACAGTCCGCCGCCGACGCATCGTCGCGCAGGCGACCGCGAACCGTAGACACCAATTGATGTACAGGAGCATAGGTTTCGACATCGAACAACTTCGGCACGTGCACCGAACCCGGAATGCAGACCTGAGCCAGATCGTTGCGGACCAGATCGACGATCATGAGGTTCTCGGCCTTGTCCTTCTCGTTTGCGACGAGATCGGCCTTCAGCGCGTTGTCCTCTTCGGAGGTCGCTCCGCGCGGACGAGTTCCTTTGATGGGCTTGGACTCCACGATGCGGTCCGCGTCGATTCGTAGGAAGCGCTCGGGTGACGCGCTCAGGACCGAGACCTCGGGAAAATTCAAGAACGCACTGTACGGGGTCGGGTTGATTTCCCGCATATACGAATACGTTGCCGCGGGGTCGATAGAACCGGCCAACGTAGCGGTGTTCGTCAAGCAGACCTCGTACGTTTCACCGGAGCGGATTTCGGCGAGGCACTGGGAAATCAAATCGAGGTAGTGAGCGCGATCGTGCCGCAGTCGCGGTTCGAGCGAGAGCTCTGCTCCGAGCAGAGGAGTACCGGATCCGCCCGCGCCGGAACGGGCCGCCTGTGCGGATTGACCGGACAGTCCACGCAGTGTGGCGGCTACCGAGTCGAACCACTGTGCCAGGACGGGGTCACCGGGCGTGGTGGCCAATCCCATCAGGTAGAGGGTGCCGGCCTCGTGGTCGAACACCAGCGCGCGATCCGCGAAGACCATGGAGGCATCGGGGGTGGCGGCTGTATGCACCAATTGGCCACCGGTATCGGCCTTCAACTCGTAGCCGAGATATCCGACATAGCCGAGTCCGAAGGCAAACGGAAGGTCGTGGCGAGGGGGAGTGGCACGCTCGCGCAACCGATCGTCGACGTAGTCGAAGAAAGTGGAGTGAACGAGCTCCGTCGTACCGTCGGCACCCTGCACGGTCACCATGGTTTCGGCAACAGAGTAGGTCACGTACTCCGCGTGTGGCCCCGAGCAGTCGCCCATGACGGTGAACCTGCATTCGGGCTCGAGTGCTGCACTGCCGTCCAGCCAGAAACTCTTCGTACTGTCGGCGTAGAGCGTGGCGAAAACCTGCTCGGGATCGAAAGCCTCGTCGATGGAGCGAGTCTCGATGGTGAACATCGAATCCTGGGTACCTGCAGCACTCGATGCGCTGGACTGCGCCAATGTCAGGTCTCTGAAGTTGGCGAGCAGTTCGCGTCCGTATTCGGTGCTGATGGACTCGGGATGGAATTGCACTCCCCACATCGGCTTGCTGCGATGCCGAACTGCCATCACCAAGCCGTCGGGTGTCCATGCGACTTCCTCGAAATCGGCAGGCGTGCGTGTCACGACCAGTGAGTGATACCGAACCACCGAGTAGGGAGACGGAATTCCGGCGAAAAGATCGACACCGGTATGAGTGATGTCGGTGATCCTGCCGTGCATCGGCGTGGGTGCGAGATCGACACTGCCGCCGAACAGGTGGCACAGTCCCTGGTGCCCGAGGCAGACACCGAGAATCGGCAGGCCGGATTCGGTGATCACTCGACTGCTGATGCCGAAGTCCTGCTCCAGATCAGGGCGTCCTGGCCCGGGGGAGATGACGACGTTGTCAAAGGTGTCGAAGTCCAGAGACGTCCACTCGACGTCGTTCTTGACCACTGTGGGCGGACGGCCGTTGACCTCCGCCAGGAGGCTGTACAGGTTGTAGGTGAACGAATCGTAGTTGTCCACGAGGAGTGTGTTGATGGTCATCGACGTGCTCTACCGTTCACTCTCGGGGCCGAGCCCGGCAGCGGGAGAGTCGATGATCAAGTCCTCGACGCGACATGATTCGGCAATCATCGATCGGTACAGGTCTTCGAGGAAGTCGGGGGACAAGCCATTTGCGGACGCAAATTCTCGGGCGCGTTCGGTCACCAAACCGACGCGACCGGGTTGCATCATCGGAATGGAATGTTCGCGCTTCACGTGTGCAACTCGAACACATACATCGATACGGTCTCGAATTGCAGCGCGCAGAACTTCATCTATTCCGTCCAACTCACGCCTCAGCTCGGCAAGCTTGTGCTCGCCTGCAGCGCGATGACCTTCGGATTTCGCCTCGAAGGCAGCTGTGCGCAGAGCGTCGTTGGAGCGTTGATCAAAATCCTGGCTCACGAGTTACTGCTCCCTGATGTTTCGACTCCAGTGGTGATGATTATCGGAATGCACCGACAATTGTTACGGCAGACATTGCCGTTCGACGACCAGCGCGGCAATCGATGCTCGATCATGACACCTCGCGCGGTTTCACCGCCACTCAACAGTATTGGAACGCACGAAAGCGCGACGATAAACACACCGCCCCCATCCGGAACGTACGCCGAGTTGGAATGGCAGAAAAAAACTGCACCGCCGGATTGTTTCCAATCTGGCAGTGCAGACGACGGCCCTTACGCGCCGCGGCGCTTGACCTTCAACAAATCCAAGCGCTCTTTGAGGAGTTCTTCCAGCTCGTCCACCGAGCGGCGTTCGAGCAGCATGTCCCAGTGGGTGCGTGGCGGCTTGACCTTCTTGGCCTCCGGCGCGGTTCCCTCGAGTAGTGACCCTTCGAGGCCGTTTCGACAAGCCCAGGTGCCGGGGATTTCTGCGTCGTCGGCGAAGGGAACGTCGAACTCCTCGCCGTTGTCGCATCGGTAGCGTGCAACGCGGCGAGGTGCCAAGTCGTGATCACGATCGGTCTCGTAGCTCACGGCTCCGAGTCGACTACCTCGAAGTACACGATCTGCCATGGTGAAGTCCTCTCCATCGATAGTAGGTACGCGCGTCGGTGTCATCCGTCGACACCGAGCTACACCGTCTACCCACTGATCTACAACGTCGCCGCGCGTCGGTTCGTTCCCGGGCCGATGGGCCCCGGCGCGATGCCATCGTCGCAGCTGGTGAATGCATCTTACCTTCCAGCCGCAGTAGGCTGAACGACCATGTCCGTCAGAACTCGCCGTGACCAGACGTGCACATGGTGCGGACGCCCTGTCGCAGACTCCGGAACCGGACGCAAGCGACGGTACTGCCGTCAGTCGTGTCGCCAACGCGCCTACGAGCAACGCAGTGCGATGAAGGAAACTTCGATTCCGGACGACGCCGTCATCTTGACGGCCGAGGAGGCGTCGGCGGCAGCCGATCGAGCGTTCGAGGTTCGCTGCGCCGCCGAGGACGTCAGCACCGCGGTCACGGAAGGTGCCGACACCGCTGAATTGCACCGCTTGTGTGTCGAACTGTTGACCAAGGCGCGCGATGCGGAGCGGCTGCGCTGAGGAGGGCAGCGGGGAAGGGCTGGCGAATCGACCGCACCGAACTGTGGTTCCATCCTGGTTCACCGACACCATGGACAATGGACTGAGTTCGCGCATGTGCGCGGATATCGAACACGAAGAGGAGCTCCATGGCGTTCTGGGATCAACTCAAGTCCAAGGCACAGGAACTGAACGGGCAGCTGCAAACCAAGACCAGCCAGTTCAAGAACAAGGAATTTGCCAACGGCAGCATGGCCATGTGCGCGCTCATCGCGGCAGCAGACGGCACCATCGATCCTGCCGAGCGGCAGAAGACGGCAGCCCTGATCGCCGGTAACGAGGCCCTGCGGGTGTTCGAATCCGACGAACTTCGTCAGAAGTTCGACTGGTACTGCGACAAGCTGCAGGGTGACTTCGACTTCGGGAAGGTCGAAGCAACTGCCACGATCGGCAAGCTGAAGTCGAAGCCCGACCAGGCGCGAGCCGTCATTCAGATCGGCATCATCATCGGCGGCGCAGACGGTCATTTCGACGATCACGAGAAGGCTGCCGTCCGCAATGCATGTTTTGCAGTGGGAATCGATCCGGCCGAGTTCGAGCTCTGAGACCTTCCGACCGATAGAGAACGAACATTCGATCGCAGCAACGGCGATCGGCGAAGGTGCGCCCTCGTCGGTCGCCGTTGGCGTCGCAACAGTGTGCGCTGTGAAATAGGCGAAATGCCGGGATACTTGGATCACTCCGACGGCATGTGCCGATGTCGTCGATCCGTTGGAGATCCGGTTGCGACCCACCAGCAGAGAGACGGTGCATGACAGTTGCCGCGATCTACCTCGTCATCGCCTTCGGCTTGGGCGGACTCGCCATGGCTGTCCGGCTACCTCCACTGGTCGGCTTCCTGGCGGCCGGCTTCGTCATCAATGCCCTCGACATCGGTGAGATGCCCCAACTGGAACTGATGGCAGACCTCGGCGTCACATTGCTGCTGTTCGCTATCGGTCTCAAGCTCGACGTACGAATTCTGCTGCGCCGAGAAGTGTGGCTGACGACGTCGATACATCTGGTCATCAGCGTCGTGCTCGGTACCACCGTCCTGTGGCTTGCGGCCGTCGCTGGAATGGCCATGCTGTCCGGACAGAGCACGACGACGATCGCGTTGCTCGCCTTCGCCATGTCGTTCTCGAGCACCGTATTCGTCGTCAAAGTACTCGAAGAACGAGGCGAATCGCACGCGCTCTACGGTCGCGTGGCTATCGGTGTGCTCGTGATGCAGGACATCGTTGCCGTGGTGTTCCTCACCGTCACCAGCGGCACACTGCCCAGTCCGTGGGCGGTGACCCTCGTACTCCTGTGGCCCCTGACACGGATCCTCCGAAGGGTGTGGAGCGGGCTGGGCCACGGCGAGATGCAGTCGCTCTTCGGCATCGTGATGGCCCTCGTTCCGGGTTACGCCTTGTTTTCCGCGCTGGGGCTCAAAGGAGACCTGGGAGCGTTGATCATCGGCGTTCTTCTGGCATCGCATCCAGCTTCCTCCGAGCTGTCCCGATCGCTGTTTCATATCAAGGAACTGCTGCTGGTGGGCTTCTTCGTTTCCATCGGCCTGTCCGGGTTGCCCGATGTTCCCAGCCTCGGCGTCGCCCTGCTGATGGTGCTCCTACTGCCGCTCAAATCGGTGCTGTACCTGGCGCTGTTCGCCATGATGAAACTGCGGTATCGAACCGCGCTGCTCGCGGGATTGAGCCTGATGAACTACTCCGAATTCGGTCTCATCGTCGTCTCGGTCGGAGTGACGACCGGGCTGCTGGCACCGTCCTGGCTGGTCGAGATGTCGATCGCCGTGGCGTTGAGCTTCGTGGTATCGGCTCTCGTGAACGGTCGGGGGCACCTGATGGTGGAGAAGATCGCGGCACGCCTACCCGATCAGGACGATCAGAGCCTGCACCCGGAGGAACGCTCCGGAGACGCGGGCGACGCCGAAGTCGTCGTGATCGGGATGGGGCGTGTCGGGTTCGCGGCCTATCAGCGGCTCACCGAGCACTACAGGCTCAGCGTGGTGGGGGTCGACTACGACGGTCCTCGGATTCGTCGACTCGCAGAACAGGGTCTGAGAGTGTTGGAAGGGGACGCCACCGATCTCGATTTCTGGAATCAACTGCGGCGCTCGGAATCCGTGCGGATAGCGGTTCTGGCAATGCCACGTCACGGAGCCAACGTCACAGCACTCGCCTGCCTCCGCGAATCCGGATTCAGCGGAACCGTCGCGGCCGTCGCCCGCTACGACGACGAAGTTCAGTGGGCCAAGGAACACGGTGTGAGCATCGCCTTCAACGTCTACGCCGGTGCTGGACTGGAGCTGGCTGACCAAGTGGGACATTCAGCCCCGGAACCCGTCGTCGAAGAACTCGACCCCGAGTCCAGCAAGCCCGCGGACCGGGCACCGTGACATGAGCCAGGGGAGTGGACTACGTACGCTCGCCGAGAGTGGCGACCTTGCCCAGTCACCCCGTAAAGGCGTCGGACATGCAGGTCCTGCTGCGGGGCGTGGGGGAGTACTCAGCCCGGCGCAGAGCCTCGGTATTCGCCACTCTGTCTTCTGGCGCTCTTCGAGCACAACCGGGTTGCCCCGTCGAGATTCGGACGGATGAACCGATTCAGCGAAGAGTGCGCGTACAGCGATCATGAGAACCCCTGGTAGAGATTGTGCGCCTCCGAGCACCGTAACCGGAAACGAGTAGCAGGATCGGACTTTCCCGATGTTCTCTACCTTGTTCGCGGCAGGCATTACCTGATCGATCCGCACGAGGTGGGACGTCGACCGATCGATCAGGTACTGCCTGCGGCTCCGCCTCCTCCACCTGCGCCTCCGCCCGAAGCAACGGATCCGCTACCGCTGGAAACGAACACTCCGGAAAAGGAGGCCCAGGGGAGTACGACTGGGCCGCCCGCCGCGTAGTCGGCACTCGCAGGTGATGTGAAGGCTCGCAGCGGTGTGTCACTCCCGGCGTCGGTTGCGGCCTCGAGTCGTTTCCGAAAGGCCGGGGCCAAGCCGAGCGCGACAATGTCGGGCAGTGCTGCGTTCAAATCGACCGACTCGTCGTTGCCCTTGGCGGCCTGCTTCAAGCCGTCGCGGTACGCCTCCCAGGGGCGAGAGGCATCGAGGCCCGCGACCGAGAATCGGGAGTACGCGATCGCCGCCGTCAGCCCCGCAACGAAGAGAAGGGCCGATGCCACCACCGCGAGCCACATGATCGAGGCACCCGACGTCGCAACCGCGATTCCTCCGATCGCGCCGGCTCCGCCGAGTACGCCCAGACCGGCCAAGACGGCCCGGCGTCGACCGGTGCCGTCCGCGACGAATCCACCGGACCGCAGTCTTACGTCCACGATGTCTTTCGTCGCGCCAGGACCCCGAGCGATCTTCTTCAACTCGTCGCCGTGTACGACATCGTCCTCGGCACGTTCGGCGAGCATCGACCAGACCGCTTGCTGGACCTCTCCGCGGGCATGAGTTCGATCGAGGAGCCTGATCCTGACCGTTCCCTTGTCGAACTTTCCCGGCTTCTTGTCTTGCTCGAAGGTGAGCGCATCGGCAGCGGCAAGCGCCAGTACCGTCCCTGGTACGCCGCTGGGCTGCGCGCTGCGGTGTACCAGGGCGGTCGCGTAGGCGGCATCGGTGGCCTGGTCCGGTCGAACTGTGGTCGGAGACTGTTGGGACACAGTCGGTTTCGCGCGGCCGCGAAATACTGTTGCCACCACGAGCAGCCCTAGAAGTGCGATGACCGAACCGGTCCACGGCAGCCATGTGGAGCCGGGACCGCTGGCAAACCTGTCCATGGCAGTCACCGGCGGACCGTTGCGAATGTCGGACCTCAAGCGGTCTATGCCTGCGGTCAGGCTGCCCGCGACGTCTCCGTCTCGCAGCGGCGGAATCAGTGCATCCTCGACGATGGCCTCTTGTTCGTCCCGAGGGACATTGCCGTCGTCGTACGTGCTGCCGACGAAGACGCCTGCGCGAGCCTCGTCGACCTTTCCGGGCTCCCGGTTTATCAGGATCGCGCCCGCAGTGTCCTGATCGACCCCTGTAGCGGACACCCAAGTCTGCTGAAGGTCTTCGACCTGATCCAACGTGTCATCGGAATCCGCGTCGAGTTCACGGACGTACGCAATGACGTCCGCACCGGTTTCGGATTTCAAGTTCTCCAACTGACGTTGAATGTCCGCGATCTGCGCCGGGTCCAGGGAAAAACCCGTTCGGTCGTAGACACGCTGGCCCGATGTCAGAGTGTCGAAACCTGCGTCGGCGGACGAGTCGTCGGAGCAACCGACGAGGCCGAGGGCCGCAAAGAGGGCGATCAGCACCGCGGCAACCCGGCGGTTCGAGCTCCGACGACGGGATGTCTCAGTAAACGCGTCCATCGACGAATGCTAACCAGAGTTCGTGTGCGGTAGCCAGGACATTCGACCGAAGTGACGGTGAATGTCGAGACAAACTGCGTACATTCGATTCGTCACTGTGACGAATCGAATGTACGCAGAGGCAGGAAAGAGAGAGCGAACCGTCCGAGCTGAGTGGATCGGCTGCTCACTGAATGCGCGGCACATTCCTCGCAAGCGTTCCAGCACCGCGAGTATTCCAACACCGCCGTGCCGAATCACATCGACTCGAATCCCGAACCGAAGAGCTGCAGCCGAATCGGCCATATTGCGGGAAACAGGCTGGGATCGGCAAACCACAGGTCGATGTTTTGCCGATAATCCACATTATGTCAAGTAGTAGATGGCTATCAGCGCACGGTGCGAATATCTCTGCTTCGTGTAACTGCCCTCGTGCTTCGCCAATACCCGCCTGAGCTGCATCGATACCATCGGCATGCTCATCCCACGTCCGCATCCAGGCGCTTCTCCGACGACACTGTTTCACGACAAGCAATTCGGCCTGAGCAGGCGTTACGGTAGCTACCGTTGCAGTTTGCGCTCTTCAAGTGCAGAATATGCAGACAGGCGAAAGGGTGCTGACGTGGATCGACGTGACGTTGGTGGTCGGCTGATCTACCGTCCGGCCGATAGCTCCGCATCCTCCGAAGCCTTCCTCGACGATGTCTTCGTCGGCTGGCGACGCGCGCAGATCACCCAGAATTTCTGTGCGAGTACCGCCGACCGCCGAATCAAACTGATCCATGGCATGGCCGACTTCGTGGGATCCCCACCGTGGCAATGGTCCCCACACGATGCCGATGAGTTCTTCGCTCATCTGCGCGGGGTACGCAATCTCTCTCACGCCACGATTCGGGCGTATCAGTCCGACGTCAGGCTGTTCTTGGAATACGCGACCAACCCCGTCTACGAGTGGAACGAGAACTGCGGGCGGCTGTTCGGGACCGTGTTCTCGCAGGTGATCACCGAATTCAACCGAGCCACGCATGTGCAGACCAACGACACCCAGAACAAGCGACGCCCGTTCACCAAGGCGGAGCTACAGCAGTTCTTCGACCTCGCCGATCTCGAACCGGAACGAATCCTCCACTCCGGACGTAAAGGTGCCCTTGCTGCGTGGCGCGACGCGGTGGCGTTCAAGGTCTTGTACGGATGGGGACTGCGGGCCGGCGAAGGCCGACAACTGCAACTGGTCGACTGCTCACGAAACGCACGAGCACCCGGTTTCGGTGAATGGGGACTGCTGCGCATCAGGCACGGAAAAGCGATGCGCGGTTCACCCGCCAAACAACGCACAGTGCTGACCGTATTCGACTGGGCCGCAGAGGCACTCGAGCACTGGGCCAACTACGGCCTACCCCGCTACGGACAGCCGCTCGCCGACCTGTTCCCCACAGACCGCGGTGGCGTCGTCGCCGGCAGAGACCTGTGGAAGCGGATGCGAAACCTGGTGGACGAGCTCGGCTTCCCTCCAGGCTTGGACCTGCACTCGCTCCGACGCGCGTATGCAACCCATCTACAAACCGAGTACGGATACGACTTGAGCTTCGTGCAAATGCAGCTCGGCCACGAACACGCCGCAACGACCTCCATCTATACGATCGCCTCCCCCGACTACCGGGCACGCCATCTGGAACAAGTGTTGTCGAACACGCTGCGTCGCAGCGTCGGTGAACGAGAAGGCGCGATAGGAAAGGCAGACCATGAAACGTGAAATACAGTATCGCTGGCGTGTGCGTGAACACATGGCACGCGTAGGAATGAAAAACAGTCGCGACCTCGTGGAACCCCTGCGGGACAGAGGAATTACCCTGTCCGAATCTCAGATCTACAGGATCGTCGGGCAAGAACCCGAGCGCATCGCGTTCAGTGTTCTCGTCGCCCTCTGCGACATCTTCGGCATCGAAGCCGGCGACCTCGTGACCTACACCGCGACAGACGCGAGTCGTCTGAGGTTCACCCCGGAAAGTGGACAGTGGTTACGCGGCCATGGTGGGCGCGTTCAGTGACTGTTCGTAATTGTGGGGGCTGAGCATTCCGATTGTGGAGTGCCTACGGCGAGTGTTGTAGAAGTTCATCCAGTTGTCAACTGCAGCAACCAATTCGGTCCTGTACGCGAACGTGTGGCGGTAGTAGTACTCGTGTTTGAACGTCGACCACAGGCTCTCCGCGCCGGCGTTGTCCCAGCAAATGCCGGTCTCGCCCATAGAACGGCGCAAACCCTAGCGTTCGCATGCCTGCTTCATGATCGCAGCGGTGTATTGAGTTCCCCTGTCCGAGTGCATGATTGTGCCCGCAACATCGCCGCCACGTTCGGCGACCGCCA
>NZ_JASHKQ010000020.1 GCF_030056795.1 Rhodococcus sp. IEGM 1381
TTGCAAACATCCCTAATGATCAGGCACGTTGCAACCACCGCTCGAATCCGCCCGAAGTGGGCTACGAAGTTCCACTCACATGCGCGCAGCGCTCTACCCAGCGGGCGCCGGTGCCGTCGTCGTCGCTGGTGCAGTGGTCGCAGGTGTCGTGGTTGCGGTCGCTCCGCCGGCAGGAAGCTCCGACATCGACTCCCAGGTCGGCCAGTCGATGGCCCAGTCGTACAGATCCCCGTCTGCTGCGGACAGGTCGATGCGGGTGCCGGTGACCTCCACCGGATCGCCGTACATCGCCGTACCGAAATACTGCTGCGCGTCCTCGGTGGAGAGGTTGATACACCCGTTGGTGACGTTGGACGCGCCCTGTACGCCGGTGGTCAGCGGGTTGGCGTGGATGAACTCACCGTTGTTGGAGATGCGCACGGCCCAGCGTTCGCGCACGTTCTCGTAGAACGGCGGGTTGGACATCAGAAAGTCCTCGTGCTTCTCGGTGACGACGTGGATGCCGCTGCGGGTGACGTTGCGGTCCTCGTTGCCCTCGCCGTAGCTGACGGGGATGTCCATGATCGTCGCGCCGTCGCGGACCACCTGCATGCGGTGGCTGGTGGCGTCGGCGACGACCACCTGGCTGCGTCCGATACTGAAATTCAAGGTGACGTCGTCGGCACCGTACGCGCCGTCGCCGTAGTTGACGCCGTAGAGCTTCGCGACCACCGATACCGTCGTGCCGGGAGCCCAGTAGTTGGTGGGACGCCAGTGGACGCGTGAGCCGTTGTCGTCGGGGAACCAGGCCCATGCGCCGGGAGTCGGCGGGTTGGTGGTCACCGTCAACGCTTTCTCGACGGCCGCCTTGTCCTCGATCGTCGAGTCGAACTGCAGAATGATCGGCGCGGCGATGCCGACTTCCTGGCCGTCGCCGATGTTGGTGCTCACCGAGGTTCGGCTGCCCGGTTCGACGGTGGTGAACCCACCGTCGATGGGCACGGCCTTGTTGTCGCTGCCGACAGCCGAGCCGGACCACGTGTACTCGACGCCGTAGCCAAGCGGTTCGGTGACGGCATACGAGGTCTTGTCGGGTGAGAGTGCACCCTGGACGACCTTGCCCTCCGGGTTCGTCAGCGCAACCTCGGTCAGCGTTCCATCGGCCACGGAGACCGAGATGGGCGCGACAGGGCTGACGTCGACGGCACCGGCGGCCGGGTTCGCGGTGATCTCCGCAACGGGCGCGGCCTCGGTGGTGGGGGCTGCGGCTCCCGCGCCGCCGTCGCCCGATCCGACGGTGCAACCTGCCACCAACGCCACCAAGGCGACGAGCACGGCGATCAACCACACCGCGCGCGTCCGTTTTGTCTGTTCTACCTGCTCATGCACGTTGTCCAACGTACCTGCGTCTGCGAGATACCCCACTTTTCCGGCTGCATTTGGGGTCAGACTCACAACTTCTGCGTGCGGAGCTCATGGCCCTTCGACGTCAAGCAGCGGCCGGTTTCGAGGTTCCAGTCCCAACCGTGCAGGTTGCAGGTGAGCTTCTTTCCCTCGACGATGCCGAATTTCGTCAGGTCCGCTTTCAGGTGTGGGCAGCGGCGTTGAATTTCGTAGCCGCCCATCGTGATCGTGGCGGTGTCGTCGTGTGCCTCGGAGAACCAGCCGTCTGCGTAGGCGATGCGTTCGTCGGTGAGGCATTTGAAGAACGTGTAGAGGAACTCGTTGTAGCCGCCGACGCGTCGGGCCCGGAAACGGGTGGACAGGAAGATCGAGTTCACCCAATCCGGCTCCTGGTCGCGCACCGCGGTGCGTACCAGCTCCGGCGGGATGGTGAAGCTGTAGCGAAACTTCTCGTTCGAGATCGGTTCGCGCACAATCCTTTTCGGAAAGTCCAGCACGACGGTCTCGTCACCCATCGTGATCCCGACGGGGTAGCCGATGCCGTCGCAGATCAGGTCCGTCTGCGCCATGATCGGCTCGAACAGACCCCGAAGCGGCTCGAGCAGCGGCTCGCCCTCGGCCGGAGCCCAACCTGCTTTCTCGGCCGCGATGACCGATGCCTGACGCTGGGCGTAGGCCTCGATGTACTCGGCCTTGCCGGTGGTGAAGATGGCCTCCGCCTCGGCGGTGGGAATGGGGTGCTCGTGCGAGAGCAGCTCGGAACCGTCGAACGTTGCGGCGGTGCCCGGCATCATCAACAGACCCTTGTCGTGCCCGTGCAGGCGCATCTGCTCGAGAAACACCATCTGGTCCGGGAACACGTTGGCCGGGTCGCCGTAGACGTCGTTGAGGAAGCGCAGCTCGTCGTCGAGGAAACACGGCGGGCCTGCCGACGGGACGACCCACGTCGAACCGACCTGTTCGATGTACTGACGCGCTCGATCCATCTGCCGCTGACGCTTCTGGATGCCGAAGTTCTTCTTGGCCCGCGAGACCATGTCGTAGACCATCGGATACCAGATCGCGCCCGAGTACTGCAGCATGTGCACGTCCACGGGGCCGAAGTTCTCGGTCATCACGTCCAGGTCCACCGGACGCGCGTCGTTCATGTTGAACGCGACGGTCTTGCCGTCGGAGACGACCAAGCCCGAGTCGCCGATCGGACCGTCTGCGGGTGCGCGCAGCGCGATGATCATGATGTCGAGATCGCCCTTGGGCCCGGAGATCGTGTGCTTGACCGAGTCCGTCGTCTCGTAGAATTTGTGGAAGCCCAGCTTCTCGAGCTCGTGGCGGAGATCGAGCACCGGGTAGTCCGGCAACAGAACCGTGGCGTCCTTGTTGACGTGTTCGGCCAGGTTGCGTGGATCGAAGTGGTCCTTGTGCAGGTGCGAGACGTACAGGTAATCGCAATCGCCCAACTCGTCCCAGTCCAGGCCCGAGTTGTCGGGGAACGGGAACCACGATGCGTAGAACGACGGGTTCACCCACGGATCGCACAGGATGCTCCCGGCGTCGGTCCGAATATGGAATCCCGCATGTCCCACGCTGGTGACCTGCACTGATTTACCTCCTACGAGCCGGGCTTTTCAAAGCTCCATCGTATGCGCCGTTTCGGGCGGCTCTAACCCAGCGCGCAGTTGACGAGGTCACACTCGGGCGTCAGCGTGACACCGAACTTCTCCTGCACACCGTCTCGGACGTGCGCGGCGAGCGCCATGATGTCCGACGCCGTGGCACCGCCCCTGTTGGTGATGGCCAGCACGTGTTTGGACGACAGGGCCGCAGTCCCGCGGCCGAATTCGGTGCCGTAGCCGCGCGGGAAGCCTGCGTTCTGGATCAGCCACGCAGCCGGGATCTTGGTCCCTGCCGGGTCGGGATAGCTCGGCGCGTGTGCAGCGGCCTCGGGCACCTCCGGCAGTACCGGGTTGAGAAAGAACGATCCGACACTCCACGTGTCGTGATCGCTCGCGTCGAGCACCATCCCCCGCTCGCCGCGCAGAGCCAGTACGGCTGCACGCAGGTCCGGCACCGGTACGACATCGCCGATCTGCACATCGAGACGCTCCGACAGCGCCGCGTAGCGCACCGGAAGCGACTCGGTCGTCTTCTTCAGCGCGAACGTCACATCCAGAATCACGTATCGCGAGGATCGTTTGAACACCGACGACCGGTGCGTACCGAAACCGCACCGCTCCGGCGTCCACACCGCCGTCTCCTGGGTCTGCCGGTCGTAGACGGTGAGACTGTGCAGCAGCTCCGACGTCGACGCGCCGTACGCGCCTACGTTCTGGATCGGCGTCGCGCCGGTGGTTCCGGGAATGCCCGAGAGCGCTTCCATACCGGACAGACCTGCATCGATCGTCGCCTGCACGACGGCATCCCACTCGACGCCGGCGTCCACGGTCACCGTCTCGCCGTCGATGTCCAGCCGCGAACCGGTCACCCGAATCACTCGGCCGTCGAACCCGTCGTCGCCGACGACCAGGTTGGATCCGCCGCCGACGACCAACACGTCCGTTCCGGCTCGATCCGCGTCGCGCACCAGGGAAACCAACTCGTCCCCGGTCGTCGCGACACAGAATTCGCGGGCCGGGCCGCCCACCCGAATAGTGGTGAGCTCCGAAATTGCAGTAGGCACGAACTCTGACGCTACCGGGCGTGCACGTGTGCGGAGGGTCACCCGGTAATCTCCGGGGATGCCTCGCCCCATTGAGCACAGCTCGACTGTGCCCGCCTCCGCCGACAAGGTCCACGCCGCACTCACTTCCGAGCAATACTGGAAGGACCGCATCGAGCAGATCGGCGGCCCCGGTGCGAGCGTGAAGAGCATCACCGTCGGCGACGGCACCATCGACGTCGTGCTGACCCAGGCCGTGCCCGAAGAGGAATTGCCTGCCGCGGTCACGGCCTTCAAGAAGGGCGACCTCATCATCGAGCGCACCGAGAGCTGGGGACCGTTCGACGGTAAGCACGCCGCCGGCACGTTCGGAGCCACCGTCGAAGGGGCACCGGCACGCATCACCGGTACCACCACGCTCGACGCCAAGGGCGAGACGACAACCGTCGCACTGGCAGGCACCACCGAGGTCAAGGTGCCGATCTTCGGCGGCAAGATCGAAGCGATGATCAGCGAGCAGGTGCTCTCCCTCATCGACAACGAGCAGGACTTCACCGGTAACTGGATCGCCGCACAGGCGAACAGCTAGCCTGGCGCACTATGGCTCGCCGAATGAACTACTCCGCCCGGTTCACCCACTCGACGCAGCAGGTCTATGCAGCGCTCTCCAGTCGTGATCACTGGGACGCGCGCATCGAGGAGATGCGTAAGTACTCGGAGAACGAGCTGAAGACGTTCGAGGTGACCGACGCCGGAATCGACATCGTGATGCACCACGTCATCCCGCGCACCGAGCTGCCCGACATCGCGCAGACGGTGATGAAGAAAGACATGGTCATCACCCGCAACGTGCATTTCGACGCCTACGGGGAAACCACGGCAGGGCACTACGACGCGTCGATTCCGGCCGGCCCGGGTTCGTTGAAGGGCACCACCTCGCTCTTCCCCACCAACGGCGGTTCGACCCTGCGCACCTCCTCGGAGGCCAAGGTGTTCCTGCCGTTCATCGGCGGCAAGCTCGAGCAGCTCATGCTGGTCAACCTCATCGACCTGTGGCGCGGTGAAGGCGAAGTGACCGCCGACTGGCTCGAAAAGAACGCCTAGCCCACTGAGCCCAGGTCATAAGGGTCGTTCCGCAGGCTCCACTCCTGCCCCTGAAGGCGTCATCACTCGCGGCACCACCGGCATCAATCGGTTGCGTCGTAGCGACCGGTGGCTGATGCACGACCCGGACGTGCAACGCGTTCTCGGCGACGCGGCCGATCCCCTCGTCGTCGACCTCGGGTACGGGGCGATGCCGAACACGACACTCGAACTCGCGGGCCGGCTGCGCACCATCAGACCCGATATTCGCGTGACGGGCCTCGAGATCGACCCCGCCCGCGTCGTTCCAGGGAGTAACGGCGTGGAGTTCGCCCGCGGCGGATTCGAGTTGGCCGGTCTGCGCCCGAACCTGGTGCGCGCATTCAACGTATTGCGGCAATATCCGGAGGACGCGGTACCTGCTGCGTGGCAACGCATTCTGTCGGGCCTGGCACCCGGCGGTCTTTTGGTGGACGGTACCTGCGACGAGTTGGGTCGACGCTGCGCATGGGTACTGCTCGACGCCGACGGTCCGCGGTCTCTGACTCTGGCCTGGGATCCGTTCGATGTCGAGATGCCGTCGGATATCGCGGAGCGACTCCCGAAGGTGTTGATACACCGCAACATCGAGGGCGAGCTGATTCACGATCTGCTACAGCGCGCCGATCGAGCGTGGTCGGTCTCGGCGCCACTGGCCCCTTTCGGCCCCCGCCTGCGCTGGCGCGCGGCTCTGAAAGTGCTTGCCGAACAGGGTCTTCCGATCACACTCCCCCTCCGACGAATGCGAGACAACGTGCTCACGGTGCCGTGGTCGACGGTGGCACCGGCAACGTGAATCCGGTGCAGCTGACCGCGCTGAGCGCGGCCCAGTGCACCCGATTCAACTATGTGCAGGCCGACAGTGCCAGTTCGACGCGTTCGGCCACTCGATCGGTGCTGCTGCCGGCCTCGGAGTACAGCGCCTGCGGGTCGACGCGACCGATCGCCACGGCGTCGCACACCACCTCGTCGAGGGTCAGTTGCGAGATTCCGCCTGCAGCGAGATCGAGCACCGTCCGTACGGGCGTGGTGATGTTGAACGTGCCGGCCGATTCGACGTCACGAGGCTCGAGCCGCAGACGATGAACCGCAAGTCGGGTATCGCTCAGGCGTAGGTCCCCGAACGCGCACAGGTGCACGAACTGCGGGTGCAGGTGACCGAATCCGTGCAACTCGGCGGCGCTCTGGTGCGAGATCACCGCCTCGCCGCCGAACCAGGCGCACCACATCGCGAACACCTCGAGCTCACTGTGCGGCCATTGGCCCAGTCGCAGCAAGTTGCGTTCGACGCGAGTCCACGTGTTCGTAGCCAGGTTGACGCGCACCATCGCCGAATCGAAGCCGAGCTCCCCGGCCTGCTCGGCGGTGAAATAGCCGTCCTGACGAGTGGCGAGCGAGTGCAGTTCCTGCACACTCGGTCCTGTCGTACCCATGCCGCAAGCGTACGTCAAAATGTGTTACAGATCACAAACTTTGGTACCGAAGACATCTGTTCGGCGAGTTTCACAGAGCTTGCTCAGAATCATCGGGAAGACTGCCGGGAATGTCCTCCACAGCCAAGCGCAGCAGCGTGCCGTTGATCGCAGTCTCCGTCGTTGTAGTCCTCCTCGTCGCCGTCATCGGTGGCGAGTTGTTCGTGCGTCAACAGATCAAATCGTGCCTCGCCGGCCAGCTCGAATCCGAGCTCGGCAGCCAGGTCGAGGTCGGTCTCGGTCTCAAGCCGGTACTGCTCTCCTTGGTGGACAAGAAGGTCTCGTCGGTCACCGTCGACAGCGACGATGCGCGATTCGGGCCGGCCGAGGGCATGGTCGTGCACGCCGAGGCACGGGATCTGAACCTCACTCAGTCCGCGGATTCCGGCGGCACCATCGGCAGCTCGAGTGCCGATATCTCGTGGTCCACCGACGGCATCACCCGCACCCTGCAGAGTCAGGGCATCGGCGCGATCGTCTCGGGCGTCACCTCGAATGCGTCGGCGGGCACCCTCGAGTTCGCCGTCGGCGCGCTCGCGAAGCTGACCGTCAAGCCGCAGGTCGCCGACGGCAGGGTCGACTTTCAGACCGTCGATGCTTCGATCCTGGGTCTCGGTATCCCCACCGACCTGGTCGACTCCGTCGTCGGAGTGCTGACCGACAGCCTGCAGGCGTACCCGTTGGACATGACACCGACGTCGTTGACGGTCACAGACTCCGGCATCGAACTTGCTCTCGAGGGCGGGCAGTACACGATTCCCGCAACCCAGCAGAACCAGAATCAGCAGACCCCCGAGGGTTGCTCACTGGTCGCGTAACCCACGTGCGCGGTCGCTCTAGTTCAATCCGTCGAGCACCGCACGGGTGCCCGACAGCCCCAATCGTGTTGCGCCCGCGTCGATTATCGCCAGGGCGGCCTCCGTCGTACGGATGCCGCCGCTGGCCTTGACGCCCAGTCGACCGCCGACGGTTTCCGCCATCAATCGCACGGCCTCGACGCTCGCGCCGCCGGCCGGATGGAAACCGGTGGATGTCTTGACGAAGTTCGCGCCCGCGGTTTCTGCTGCGCGGCATACTTCGACGATCGCTTCGTCGGAGAGCGCTGCCGATTCGATGATCACCTTGAGTACTGCATTGCCGATGCCTTCACGGACGGTCACGATGTCGGCCAGAACGGCGTTGTAGTCGCCCGCAATGGCGGCTCCGACATCGATCACCATGTCGACCTCGTCGGCACCCTGCTGCACCGCGAGGCGCGCCTCGGAGCCCTTGATCAACGAATGATGCTTACCCGACGGGAATCCGGCGACGACGGCGGTGAGCATTCCCTCGGCGCGAATCGGCAACATGGACGGCGAGACGCACACCGCGAGCACTCCGAGCTCACGGCCCTCCTCGATGAGGGCGGTCACGTCGGCGGCAGTGGCCTCGGGCTTGAGCAGCGTGTGGTCGACCATTCCGGCGAGGGCAGCGCGGGTGAGTGTCATACGGTCCAGCTTTTCACAGCTCTGCCGGTCGCAGCCCTGTCGGTCTACGATTTGCGGTCATGACCGCAGCGTCGCTCGCCGCCACCTTCAATGCCACCAGCAGGGAGTTCGACGCGGTGACGCCGCAGGTCTGGGGGCCTGCCGGGCAGTCGCTCGCCTTCGCACTCGAGTTGGCAACCGGCGACGCCGTTCTGGACGTGTGCTCCGGCACCGGGGCATCGGCAATTCCTGCGGCGGCCGCCGTCGGACCCGACGGCATCGTGCATGCCATCGACGTCGCCGACGATCTTTTGGAGGTGGGCCGCAGGAAGGCCACCGATCGGGCACTGCGCAACATCGACTTCGTCGTCGCCGACGCCACCGAGTGGCAACCCCCGTCGACCGTTCCCGCCGCCGGATACGACGCTCTGGCCTGCTCGTACGGCATCTTCTTCCTTCCCGATCCAGAGCAGGATTTTGCGCGACTGGTCTCATTGGTTCGCCCAGGCGGGCGCGTCGGCGTGACGGTGTGGCGCGAGGGCTCGGTCAGGGATTTCTCGGGCGCGTTCTTCGACGTGGTCGGGAGACACTGGCCGCCGGGCGCGGGCCCCGCGCCCGATCCGACGGCCAGTGTCGACGAACACCCGATCCGCAGGATGGAGACAGCGGATCTCCTCGGTGCCTGGCTCACCGCCGCCGGTACGTCCGACGTCCGGGTCGTCGAGTTGTCCAATCATGTACCGGCGACACAGTCGTTCATCTGGGATTTCGTGCTCGGCAGTGCACTGCGCGGTGCGCTGGCTCCGTTCGACGACGCAACTCGCGATCAGATCAGGATCGATTTCTCGGCTCTGCTCACAGAGCGCGGGATCGATTCGATCGATCTCGCGACACTGGTGGCAACTGGGGTCCGCACGCCCTGAGAGAATCGTCGGCATGAGTTCTTCTGTCTCCGAGGATCGCCGCTACGTTCTGTCTCTCGGTTGCCCCGACAAGACGGGCATCGTTGCCCGCATCTCGACGTTCCTCGCCGAGGTCGGCGGGTGGATCGTCGAGGCCGCCTATCACGCCGATCCCGATACCGGTTGGTTCTTCACTCGTCAGGCCGTACGGGCGTCGTCGGTGAGCATGAGCGTCGAGGACCTGCGCGCCCGCTTCGCCGAGGTGGCCGCCGAGCTGGGGCCGGAAACCGAATGGGCACTTCATGATTCGGGCGAACCCAAGCGCGTGGTACTGCTCGTCAGCAAGGAAGCGCACTGCCTGCACGATCTGCTCGGACGGGCAGCGGGCGGCGAACTGCCTGCACAGATCTCCGCGGTGATCGGCAATCACGAGTCGCTCGAACCGATCGCTGCCGCGCACGGCACACCGTTCCATCACGTCGAGTTCGCGAAAGATCCGGCCGAGCGCGGGCCTGCCTTCGAGAAGGTGCGCTCACTGGTCGATTCCTACGACCCCCACGCAGTGGTGTTGGCGCGCTTCATGCAGGTGCTGCCGGAATCGCTGTGCGCGCACTGGGCAGGCCGGGCGATCAACATCCACCACAGCTTCCTGCCGTCGTTCGTCGGTGCCCGCCCCTACCACCAGGCGTTCGCGCGAGGCGTCAAACTGATCGGTGCGACGTGCCATTACGTCACCGCCGAGCTCGACGCGGGCCCGATCATCGAGCAGGACGTCATCCGCGTCGACCATTCCGACGAGGTCACCGACATGGTGCGTCAGGGCCGCGACATCGAGAAGCTGGTGCTCTCCCGTGGTCTGCGATGGCACCTGGAGGATCGCGTGTTGGTTCACGGCCGCAAAACCGTGGTGTTCAGCTAGATCACAAGTTACGGAGCCGAACCACCTCGGTGTTGAATTCGTCGATTGCTTCCACCGAACTCATGTGTCCGATGCCAGGGATCACGATCAATCGGCTCAGATGGTCGTGATCGTCCAGGGCGCGGGCGAGTTTGCGGGCGTGCACCGGCGGGGTCAGGCGGTCGGCAGATCCGACGAGGACGCTGGTGGGGACGGACATGTTCGCCAGCGCCTCGCGGATGTCGAGGTCGCTGATGGCTGCTCCCCAGATGCCTCGGGTTCGCGGGGCGCATTCGAGCACGATCTTCTCGCAGAACGCCACCTCGGCTGTTGTCGCTCCCGGCGCCATCGAGATGTATTTGATGGCTTGGCGCGTCACCGGTGACGGCCGCAACGGCAGCGACGAGCGGAGTACCGCGCGTCCTACCGGTGCGGGAACACGGGGGAAGCGCTGCGGCAGCGGGATGACGGTGGTTTCCCTGAGGAGTGAGTCGGTTGCGGTGCTGGCAAGCAGCACGGCACTGACGAGTCGGTCGACCTGTTCGGGATAGTTTCCGGCCCACGCCATGATCGACATGCCGCCCATGCTGTGCCCCACCAGCACGGCCTTGTTGTCTTCGACGACAGTCGCGGCGAGCACCGCAGCGAGGTCGTCGGCCAGCACATCCGGGCTCAGCGGCCGCGTTCCGACGTCGCTGCGGCCGTGGCCGCGCTGGTCGTACGCGATGACGCGGTATCGCCCGGCGAGGGCGTTGATCTGCGGAAACCAGTAGTCGGCCGAGCAGGTCCATCCGTGGCTGAAGACGATCGGTTCTGCATCTGCATCACCGTAGCTACGGACGTGCAGGTGAGCGCCGTCGTCGGTGACCACCTCGGTGATGTGCGGCTCGATCGTGGGGTGCTTCAGAAGCTCGTCGGGCCGAACGTCGGTCGTCTTGGTGAACGAATGCAGGCGACGCCGCCGGACGACGAATGCACCCACCGATGCCGCCGCAGCCGCGCTGCCGATTCCGAACAGCACACGTTCGACTACCTTGCGTGAAACCACAGAAAATCCCCTCTACCTCGACCCCCTGGCGGGTTCGGTAGACGGTACGCCCACGATCCGGTGGGCATCGATGCGCCTGCCTACCAGCGGGGTCCGCGCTGAATGCTGTCGATCTTGGGTCGGACGTCGACGAGGTAAACGCACACTGCGACGACGCCGATGATGCCCAGGAATCCGATCACTCCGGAGACCAGGATAAGGAGCAGACCCACGAACAGGATGGCCAGCCAGGCGTTCTTGGTGAGCTTGTCCACCGCGGGAAAGGCGTCGGCACGCTGCCGCAGTGCGTGGAAGATCGCGAATCCTGCGCCTACCACTCCGAGGATCTGCAGAAAAGTAAGGATGTAGTAGCTGAAGCTGCCGGCGATGCTCACGCGGTCAGTGTACGAGAAACGACCCCCGCACCGCACGGCGCAGGGGTCGTTTTCTTTACGAATGCTTTAGCGAGTGGTCTTCTTCGCCGGAGCCTTCTTGGCCGGAGCCGGGGTGGCCTTCTGGGCAGCCGGTGCCGGTGCCGTCTTCTTGGCCGGTGCCGGGGTCTTCTTGATGGGCGAGTTCGCGTTGCTGCGAGTCTTGGCCTCGACCGTGCCCGCCACGCCGCTCACCTTGTCGGATGCCTCGATGGCCTTGTCCTTGGCTTCGTCGCCTGCTTCGTCGATGTTCTCGGCGAGCTCGTCGGCTGCGTCGGAGATTTCCTCGGCACCCTCACGAACCTTGTCCGACGCGATGCCGGCCAGAGCTGCGGCGCGCTCGCCGACTGCGCGAGTCTGCGAAGCGACGGTTCCGAGAGCCTGCTCGGTGAGGTCGACGACGTCGTTGGCTGCAGAGTTGGCACGCTCGAGGCCCTCTTCGACGGCAGGCGTGCGACGGATGCGCTCGACGGCCTCTTCGCCGCGCTCGGCGAGGGAGGTGTAGAGGTCAGAGGCAACCTTGAGGTACGCCTCGGCAACCTTGCGCAGCTCTTCCGGGGTGAAGCGCTCGCGCAGCTCGGCGATCTCGTCGGGGAGCTCTGCGGGCAGGTTCGCCAGGCGCTCGCGCAGGCTCTCGACGCCCTCGGTGACCTCTTCGGAAAGGTCGGCGATGCGAGCGTTGACCTCGCTGGTGCGGCTCTCGGCGCGCGAGCGCACCTGGGCGACGACGTCCGCTACAGCCTGGACGACAGCGTCGCCGGCACCGACGGCTGCGAAGATGGGGGTCTTGACGTTCTCGAAGTTCTTGGAATCAGACATCGGGTGTCTCCTGTTCGTCGGGTTCGGGCTCTTGCGTCGACTCGTTCTCACGACAGAACGAGTCGTAGATCTCGATCAGCACTTGCTTCTGCCGTTCGGTGATGTGCTCATCGCCGAGCAGAGCTTCGCGCACCGGACCGTGGGGACGCGCTTCCAAGATCCCGGCCCGGACATACAGCACCTCCGAGGAGACGCGCAGACCCTTGGCTATCTGCGCTAGCACTTCTGCGGACGGGTTGCGCAGTCCGCGTTCGATCTGGCTCAGGTAGGGGTTGCTCACCCCGGCACGGCTTGCGAGTTGACGCATCGAAACCTGGGCGGCTTCTCGCTGTGACCGGATGTAGCTCCCGATGTCCTGGGCCGCAGTCGTCACGACTGCAGCGACAAGATCCCCCGCCTCGGCAACAACCTGCGTCGCCTCGGTCGCTTTGGCGACCAGATCCCCCTCGTTCTCGGCCATCTCGGCCTCCTGTTTTCGGTGTCCTACTGGACGGTACCGAAGGGTGCTAACTATTGCAAGCACTCTGCTAGCACTAGTGCCCGAAGATCAGATCCGAGATCGTGTAGATGGCCAATCCGGCGATGGATCCGACGACGGTTCCGTTGATTCGGATGAACTGGAGATCACGTCCGACCTGCAGTTCGATCTTCTTGCTCGCTTCCTCTGCATCCCACCGAGCAACGGTGTCGCCGATGATCGTGGTGATCTCGTCGGCGTAGTTGGCGGCGATATAACTCGCACCACCGAGCAACCAGCCGTCGGCCTTCCCCCGCAATTCGTCATCATCACGGAGACGAATTCCGAAGTTGACGGTGTTCTCCTTGATCTTGGTGCGCAACGTACTCGTCGGGTCGTCCACCGACTCGGTGATCAGACGCTTGGCGACCTTCCAGGTCGCCGCAGCAAGCCCGGTGATCTCTTCTCGGCCCATGATCTGCGCCTTGAGCTTCTCGGCCTTTTCGATGGTGGTCGGGTCGTGCTGCAGATCGTTGGCGTAGTCGACGAGGAACTTGTTCGCGGCCTGACGTACGTCGTGCTCCGGGTTGGAGCGAATCTTCCAGGTGAACTCGACGAGCTCTTTGTAGACCTTCTCCCCCAGCAAGGTGTCGACGAACTTCGGCGACCAGTTCGGGGAATCTCTCGAGACGACGCGATCGATCATTTCCTGGCTGCCCAGAGCCCACTGATGAGCGCGCTCGGCAAGCATGTCGATCAGCGGCAATTGACGGTTCTCGCGGAGCAACTCGTCGAGGATGCGGCCGATGGGCGGCCCCCACTGCGGATCGGCGAGTCGGCGCACGATGGTGCTGTCGATCACAGCGGTGATGTCCTCGTCGTTGAGCACGTCGACCACACCGTGCAGCACCGTCGCTGCCTCGGCCGCAACGCGTTCGGCATTGTCGGGCTGGGCGAGCCAGGTACCCAACCGCAACGGAACCTGCGCCGACGCAACCTTCTCCGACACCACCTCGGGTGCAAGAAAATTACTGCCGACGAACGAGCTCAGGCTCGCGCCCAGCTGGTCCTTCTTCTTCTTGATCAAGGCCGTGTGGGGAATCGGGATGCCCAGCGGATGCTTGAACAGTGCGGTCACCGCGAACCAGTCCGCGAGCGCGCCCACCATTCCCGCCTCCGACGCCGCGCGTACGTACCCCACCCACGCGCCCGCACCCGTCGACTCCTGCCACCGGCAGAACAGGTAGACGATCGATGCGAAGACGAGAAAGCCCGTCGCGACAGTTTTCATCTTGCGGAGGTCGCGACGCTTGGTGTCGTCATCGAAGTTCATGAGCTGCACAACCGTCATTGTGCCCAGAAATGTGACGGATCAACCGGACACAGCCTGCAATGGTGTCGGAGCAGGCGCATAAGGTGGCGTTGTGGCGAGAAATACGACGGAGGCAAAGCTGGACGAGTGCGGGCCGACTGCAGATGGAACCGAGGCGGACAAGGCCAAGGTCGAAAAGCCGGACGGCCGCAAACGTCGGTGGCGCGAGCACAAGATCGCTCGACGCGAGGAACTCGTCGACGGCACGTTGGCCGCGATCCGGTTGCGCGGCCGCGAGATCGGAATGGACGAGATCGCGTCGGAGATCGGTATCTCGAAGACGGTGCTCTACCGGTACTTCACCGACAAGAACGATCTGACCAGCGCCACCATGTCGCGGTACGTCGAGACGACGCTCGCCCCGCGGATCTACTCCGCCATCTCGCACGAACTCGACGAGTACGAGCTCACCCGTGTGGTGGTGACCGCCTACGTCGAGACAGTCGCCACCGATCCAGAGGTGTACCTCTACGTCATGGCGAACAACGCGGGCAACAACCGCGATGTCGTCGCCGAGTCCGAACGGATGATTGCCGAGTTGCTCTCGACCGTCCTCGGTGAACGTCTGCGTCAACGCGAAATGGATTCCGGCGGATCGGTGCCGTGGGCCTTCGCCATCGTCGGCGCGGTCCAGTTGGCAACACACTGGTGGATTTCCAACAAATCCATGTCGGCGGACGACCTGATCGATTACCTCTGCATGATGATGTGGGGCGGAATCCACGGGGTCGCGATGGCCGACGGCTCGCCCGCCAAATTCAAATCCCAACCGCACCCGCTGGTCGACGAGCCGAACGAGTCCTGACGCTCGTCTGTTTGAGAATCGACCCGGTCGGACATTCGATCAGGTATGACTACCGATACCTTGACCGGACGCCGCGTCGCCATTCTCGCTACCGACGGCGTCGAGCAAGTCGAGCTGGTGCAGCCCCGTGAAGCCGTCGAAAACGCCGGAGCCACAGTCACATTGGTCTCATTGGACCACGGCGACATCCAAGCGATGGAGAGCGACGTCCATGCCGCCGATACCTTCACGGTCGATCGCGTCGTCGCCGACGTCTCGGCCGACGACTTCGACGCGCTGATCCTGCCCGGCGGAACCACCAACCCCGATCAACTCCGCGTCGACGCCGAAGCGGTCGCGTTCGTGCGTGATCTCGTCGCCGCAGGCAAGCCGGTGGGCGTGATCTGCCACGGAGCCTGGACCCTCGTCGAAGCCGACGTACTGAAGGGCCGAACGTTGACGTCCTACCCGAGCATCCGCACCGACATCCGCAACGCAGGCGGGACGGTCGTCGACGAGGAAGTAGTAGTGGACGGCAACCTGGTCTCGAGCCGTAACCCGGACGACCTGCCGGCCTTCTGCGCGAAGATCGTGGAGCATTTCGCCGCTTGATAGGTTAGCGTGCCCTATGCGCATTTCTCGTTCGTTGGCTCTGCCTGCGGCAGCCCTTGCCTTCGCTCTCGCCCTGACCGCATGCAGCTCCGACGCCGGTGACGGCGGCAGCGCCGATCCCGCCGAGGCCGGCGGTGTTGTCGTCACCGACATGTTCGGCGAGGTGGAGGTACCGGCAAACCCCCAGCGCGTGGTGGCACTCGGCTGGTCCGATGCCGAAACAGCGCTGGCACTGGGCGTACAACCCGTCGGAGCAAGTGACTGGCTCGGAGTGGGCGGAAACGGTCTGGGCCCGTGGGTCGACGAGTCCTACGACACCGACCCCACGATCGTCGGCACCTTCGACGTCCACATGGAATCCGTCGCTGCGCTGGCACCGGACCTGATTCTGTGGACCCGCAGCACCAACGACAAAGCCGTGTACGACCAGCTGTCCGACATCGCACCCACCGTCGCGGCACCGCCGGGAACCGACGTCGCCTACGGCACCACCTGGGACGGCCAGACCGAGATCGTCGCGCAGGCTCTCGGCAAAGTCGACGAGGGCAAGAAACTCGTCGACGACACCAAGGCCCTGTTCGACGACACCGTCACCGCCAACCCGGAGTTCGCCGACAAGACCGTCGCCGTCGGCACGCTCTACAGCGGACAGGTCGGTGCCTACGTCCGCGGCGACACCCGCGTCGACTTCCTCGAATCCCTCGGCCTGAAGAACACGCCGGCCGTCCAGGATCTCGCCGAACCCGGCAAGTTCAGCATCGACCTGTCCGAGGAGAACATCTCCGCGCTCGACGCCGACCTGACCGTCATGTTCCCCATCGGCACCGGACCCGAGGTGATCACCGACAACCCGTCCATCCAGGGCCTACCGTCGGCACGCGACGGACGCCTCGTCGTACTCGGCGACCAGAACCTGTCCAACGCATTCTCGGCCGCCTCGGTCGCGGGCACCCGATACGCACTCGAAAACGCCGTGCCACTGTTCGCAGCACCACTGAAGGGCTGACGAGCCGCAATCTTTCTTTCGGATGGTGTTGTTTGCCTTACTGACTCGAAGGTGTTTGCGCTGGAGCCGAACTACGGCCTCGGGCAGGGTGGCCTGGCCGATGTCGCTCGGTCTGGCGTCCGAGGTCCACGACCCTGCCAATCAACGTCCGGCTGAATATCGTTCCGGGGACTTGAAATCCGCACGGTTGTCGATTCGACCCGACGTTGCGCCACGTCAGCCCAAAAATTGTCGGCATACACACAGTTCCTCATGTGTGGGGACCTTCAGTGCGAAGCGCCGACTTTCGACAGCCCTACGATTCGTACGGATCGGACGTATGCGACTTTTACGCCATATTCAAAATACTTCAATAGTGAACTTTTAATACCTTTGCAAATTATCTCGCGTAAACCATTGCGATCGATAGCGTCCCCGTTTAGCGTGGAGATCGTCCAGAAGCACGAAACCACTCATAACATGAGGAGTAGAAATGCAGATCAGACGAGCTCTCGGGGGAATTATTACGGCGGTCGCTGTCCCTGCACTCGCTGTACTGGGGGCGCACTCGGCCTCGGCAGAGCCGGCACAACCACAGGTGCCAGCTCAGATCGTTCCGGCGGCACCGGCGGTGCCGCTGCCACTCACGCCGGCTGCGGCAGCCAGCGGGCTTGGATTACCCCTACATACAGTTGGATGCATCGTGGGCAACGACGACGGAGGATGTGCCGGAAGCGGGGTATACGATCAGGTTGTAGAAGGCGGTACTGCCGGTGCGGCGACCGGTGCTGCAGGCGGGTGTGCCGGAGGCGCGCTTGCGGGCGGCGTTGGGTGCGTTCCCGGAGCAGCCGCGGGTGGTTTGACAGGGCTTGTGGGTGGTTCGGTCGGAAACGTAGTCCGAGGACTGTTCTGACTCGACGCCCGTCAGCCAACCGAAACACGCGAGAGGATGCGAGATGGCAGCACCACTGATCAATTCGTCGCAAATTCCAGCACCCATCAAGGTCGGGTCACGAGTGCCGCAAGGTACCCCGCTCAATAGCATTATCGATGCACTCGCGCCTTTGAAGGGCAGGGTGACGCGAAAAGGCGAGACACAAGCAACGATCGATGCCGGCAGCATTGCTGTTTACCGAATGTTGGGAACCTCGTTGTCGCTCGGGCGTCGAAGCCTGCCCATCACTGTCTCGATCGATATCAACGACGGCAAAGCGTCCGTCAAGGTTACTCTCCGAGACACCACCGGCGTTGTGTTCCGGGTCCGAAGCGAAGGCGACGCATTAGGCGAACGCGTTGCAGAAATCAACAGGTTGCTGAATGCGGTATGAGTTCGGTAACCGCAGCATTGCAGGTAGATGATCTGACGGTATCGGTACCGAATCGCACACTCATCCGCGGCGCCTGCTTTGCAGTCGCTGCGGGTGAGTGCGTCGGGCTCACTGGGCCGAATGGATCCGGTAAGTCCACACTCCTGCGGACAGTTGCGGGACGGCTCGAGCATTCAGTCGGTCGTATCGCCTATGGAACGGCAATCGTGACCGCTGCGGGCGGGTGGCGGAATGGCATCGGGTACATGCCGGCTGATCTCGACGCGCCAGGTTTTCTGACACTGGACGAATATTTGCGGGTAGTTGCTATCGCGCGCGGCATGTTGCCGACGGATTGGCCCGACCGCCTCGAAGAATTGGTCGAAGTGTTACAGCTGACCGCGCATCGTGAGCGCGGGCTTTCCGAATTGTCCACTGGGACCGCGAAGAAAGTTGGATTCGCGGCCGCGCTGCTGCACCGGCCGTCGCTACTGTTGTGCGACGAACCTTTCGAGGGCTTGGATGGCTACTCAGTGCACGCCGTCACCGATCTGATCCGTGGTTTCGTCGACACTGGGGGTGCTGCCCTCATTTGCACGCACCGCACCCGATTCATGGTAGGGCTGGCCAATTCGGTACTCACGGTCTCGGAGGAAAGAATTCATGTCGGCGAAAGCGGATTTAGCGAACACCCTGGCGCGAACCGCTGAACGAACCTCCACACGTTCGAGCGCAAGGATTCTTTCACCTTTCCGGGTCGCGCTACCGGCCGTGGTCTTTGCAGCTTCTGTGTTGCTCGGTTGGTTCGTTGCCGGATACCGGCTCGGCACCGTAGATCCAGACTTCGTTATCAGAGTTGTGTGCGGGACGTTACTGGCAGTCCCAGCCTTCCGAGCGGTGCAAGCGTTGGTTGTTCCCGTTCCGCCGGGCGCATTTCGAATACGTCATCTGGCGGGTATTACTGCTGATAGCACTTCTGTATTCCTGGGCTTCGTCTCAGCCCGGTGTCGGCAAGATTTTGGACCCGCATCAGCTGGGGCCGTTGGCGTGACGATCGGCGTTTCCGTCGGGCTCGCCACTGTTCGCGGTGTCGGCTCGGCGATTCCGCTCATATCCGGGGCAGCGGTCGTCGCCGTTCTAGGAGGGGCCTGCGCGGTCATCGATGCCGGCGCCAGTAAGTCGACCGCGGAGCGTCTCATGATGCGTTCGACGCGGACACTTGTCGTAATCGCCGGCGTTGCAACGTCCACGGCGGTGACCGCGCAGTTGATTTCAACGGGTACGGCACTGGCAGTGGGCTGTGCGTGTGCTGTCGCTGCGGCAGTATGCGGAGAGCGGACAGTAGCGACAGCTCTGACGAGCGTGCAGCCGTCGCTCGATCGAAGACCGAGCAGGAAGAGGTTCGGAGGCGCGCTGTCGGATGCGGCAGCGGCTCGCACCGTTCCGTTTCGGGTGCTGACCATCTCGCTCGTCAGGTCGGGGGAACTGCGGAGGTGGTTTCTGACGTCCGCATTGTTCGCAGCATTCGTGCTGATATGGCGTGCATCCCCTTTCGAGATCGACCTTGTCACCGTCGCCGGTATCCTCGGTGCCCTGTCGATGCTTGGGGCTGCTTATAGTTTGCGAACAGATGGCATCGGTAATTCTTGGGCGCTTGCGATTCCAGGAGGAGTGCGTCGCGACCTCGTCTCTCGGATAATGGTGGCCTTCGTCGGTGCGTCTCCGTGTTGGGTTGTCCTCGGCGTGCTTCGCATGTTCGACGGACGATTGATCGATGCCTTGGTTGTACCTTGGGTATTCTTGGTGTGCGCGATGCGCGCGGTAGGGCGAGCGCCGCAATTCGCCGACCCGAACAGCCGATCCAACGAACTGGTTTTTCAACTTGTTCAGGTCCTGCTCGGCAGCGTCTCGATAGCCCTGCTCGACGCGTTGTCTTATGCGCAGTCCCGGGGATCGACCACGGCGCTCTATTTGCTGGTTGCGATGGTCGTGCTCATCCCGGTCGGATACATGGCGTGGGTCTGGAAGAAGTGGGGGGAAGGGGGCACCGAGTGGATGCGCATCGCCTCTTCGTCGCCAACCGGCCTGCTGTCCGAGCGTTGACTTGATATGCAGCTCGGAACGCACCTGACCGGGGAGGGTCTGTCGCACCCTCCCCGGCGGGCTTGTTACACCCTCCCTGGCGGGAAACCACCCGCGGCGATCGGGCCCCAGGTGTCGATCACGATGCGTATCAACGACTTTCCCTGCTTCACCATCGCCGCACGGTACTCGTCCCAATCCGAGTGCTCGCCGGCGATGCTGCGGAAGTACTCCACCAGAGGCTCGACGGCGTCGGGTAGATCGATGATCTCGGCCGTACCGTCGACCTGCACGTAGTCGCCGTTCCAATCGTCACTGTGCACCAGCACGGTGACGGCCGAATTGCGGCGGATGTTCAGCACTTTGGCGCGCTCGGGATACGTGGCGATGACGATGCGGCCCTCGGAATCCACTCCGGCGGAGACCGGCGAGACCTGTAGACCGTCGTCGCGTTTGCGGGTGATCAACGTGTGGTGGTGTCGCGGAGAGACGAATTCGAGCAGCTGCTCACGCGATACCGTGTCGGCTTTTGCAATGGTAGGGGCCATGAACTCCATCGTAGAGAAGTAGTGTTCTCCGCTATGGCCGACAAGTCGAAATTGTGGACGCTGTCTCCCGTCGAGGTGCTGCGTGCCAGTGCCTCTCCCCGAGTGGAGGACATCGACTTCACTGCAACTCCGGGTTTCGACGGGTCCAAAGCCCACGGCAACGACGTCCTCGAACAGCGCGGCGCAGTCCTGGCCGCACTGCAGGAGAAGCTGTACGCCCACGGGCGCACCGGGGGGACCAAGTCCGTATTGCTGGTGCTGCAGGGCATGGACACCGCAGGCAAGGGCGGGATAGTCGAGCACGTCATCGGAATGGTCGATCCGCAGGGTGTAGACCTGGCGTCGTTCGGGGTTCCGACGCAGGAGGAGAAGCAGCACCATTACCTGTGGCGCATCCGAAAGGCGCTTCCGCGGGCCGGCCGAATCGGAGTGTTCGATCGATCCCACTACGAGGACGTACTCGTCGTCGCGGTCCACGATCTGGTGCCACGACAGGTGTGGGAGAAGCGGTTCGACGAGATCAACGCTTTCGAGAAGGAGTTGACCGACGAGGGGACCATCGTGGTCAAGGTCGCGTTGTTCGTCTCGGCGGACGAGCAGAAGAAGCGGTTGCAAGAACGGCTCGATCGACCCGAGAAGCATTGGAAGTACAACCCGGGCGACGTCACCGAGCGCGGCTTCCTACCGCAGTACCGGGCCGCGTATCAGCGAGTTCTCGATCGAACGGATGTCGATCATGCGCCGTGGTACGTCGTCCCGGCCGATCGCAAGTGGTACAGCCGCTTGGCTGTCACGGAGATCATGATCGATACGTTGGAAAAGCTCGATCTCGATTGGCCTGCAGCCGATTTCGACGTCGAGCACGAGAAGAAGCGACTCGCCGAGAGCTGAACCCGCTTCGAAGGCGTGAATGGTCCATCGACCCCCGTCTGGGCAGGTCAATGAACCATTCACGCGTCCAAGGAGATAGTTAGAACGTCGCTGCGTCGATCACGAAGCGGTAGCGCACGTCGGACTTGACGACGCGGTCGTAGGCCTCGTTGATCTTCTCGGCCGCAATGACCTCGATCTCGGCACCGATGTGGTGCTCGGCGCAGAAGTCCAGCATTTCCTGGGTCTCGGCGATGCCGCCGACCATGGAGCCTGCGAACGACCGGCGGTTGGCCAGCAGGTTGAAGGCCGGCACCTCGAGGGGCTTCTCGGGAACGCCGAGCTCGACGAGGGTGCCGTTGCGGGCCAGCAGTCCCAGGTACTTGCCCATGGGCAGGTTCGCGGAAACGGTGTTGAGGATCAGGTCGAACTTGCCCTGCAGATCCTTGAGCGCGGTGGTGTCCTTGGTGGCGTAGTACTCGTCGGCACCGTAGGCCTTGCCGTCGGCTTCCTTGGCGTCCGTCTGGCTCAGCACGGTGACGTGTGCACCCATGGCGTGGGCGATCTTGACGCCGATGTGTCCGAGGCCACCCATACCGATGATGGCGACCTTCTTGTCGGGGCCCGCACCCCAGTGCTTCAGCGGCGAGTACAGCGTGATGCCCGCGCACAGCAGCGGTGCCGCGACATCGAGCTCGACGCCCTCGGGGATGCCGAGCACGAACTTCTCCGTGACGACGATCTGGGTGGAGTAGCCACCGTTGGTGAACTCACCCTCGTAGGTCTTCGAGTTGTAGGTCTGGACGACGCCCTTGGTGCAGTACTGCTCGTCGCCGTCCTTGCATGCCTCACACTCGCCACAGGAGTCCACGAAACAGCCGACGCCGACGCGGTCGCCCACCTTGCGGCTGGTCACATCGGTGCCGACCTCGGCAACGATGCCGGCGATCTCGTGTCCGGGAACGACCGGGTACGTGGTGCCGCCCCACTCGTTGCGAGCGGTGTGGATGTCGGAGTGGCAGATGCCGGCGAACTTGACGTCGATGAGGATGTCGTTGGGGCCGAGAGCGCGTCGCTCGATCGTCGCCTTCTCGAGCGGAGCGTCCGGCGCGGTGGCCTGGTAAGCGGTAGCTGAAGTCATAACTACATTGCTACCTACGCATCTGTGTAAACGCAACACAGCTACCGCTTCGACCAGGCTATTCCTAAGCTAAACGAGTCGTTCGCAACAGTAACGTCAGCCGTTCTTGGCGATGTTCGCTCCGAGCCACAAACCGTACGCGCACAGACCGATCAGTCCGATCTTGCGAGTCTTGGGGTACGCGATCGCGACACCGACTGCCAATTCGGTGGCACCGTTGCGACTGATCCAGGTTCGCGTGTCCTTCGGGAACGGGAGCTTGGTGATTCCCTCGAAGGCCTCGGGCACCACGAAGTGGGCGGCGCCGGTGGCGGCCAATCCGATTCCGAATGCCTTGGCGACCAGACCGTTCGACTTCTTGGACTTGCTCACTGACGCGCTCCCTGCGATCGACGTAGTTGAACTGGCAAAACGACAATAGCGCTACGAGACGGCGGCTACTTTGCGACCCGGCCGTTCTCGTAGCGATAGAACCCGGCTCCGGTCTTCTTGCCCACCTGCCCGGCCTCGACCATGCGCAGTAGCAGCGCAGGGGCGGCGAACAAAGGCTCCGCGAACTCTGAGTGCATTGAATCTGCAATGGCTTTGACAGTGTCGAGGCCGATCAGATCCGCAAGTGCGAGTGGCCCCATCGGGTGCGCGAGTCCCAGCACGGTGGCCTTGTCGACGTCTTCCTTGGTGGCGAATCCGGATTCGACCATCCGAATCGCCGAGAGCAGGTACGGCACGAGCAGCGCGTTGACGACGAAGCCCGAGCGGTCCGCGGAGCGCACCACCTGCTTGCCGAGAATGTCGCCGGCGAATCTCTCGGCGCGGTCGGCAACTGCTTCGGAGGTCGCATCGGTGGTGACGAGCTCGACGAGCGGCAGTACCGGTACCGGGTTGAAGAAATGCAGTCCGACGATTCGGTTCGGGGCCGTGGTGGCGGATCCGAGCGTCGTGATGGGAATCGAGGAAGTGTTCGAGGCGAGTACGGCACCGGGGTCGATCACGACGGCGTCGAGCTCGGCGAAGATGTCGGCCTTGATCTTCTCGTCCTCGAGTACTGCTTCGACGACGAGTTGACGGTCGGCGAAGTCTGCGAGATCCGAGGTGAAACGCAGCCTGCATGCTGCTTGCTCACGCTCACGTTCGGTGATCTTGCCGCTGCTGACGCCGCGGTCCAGTGATCGAAGGATGCGGTTGCGGCCGGCCGTCGCCAGTTCGCGAGTCTGCTCGTACACCAACACGTCGACGTGCGCGCGGGCGCAGACCTCCGCAATTCCTGCACCCATCTGCCCGGCTCCGACGATCCCCACCCTCTCGACCGTCAAGGCAAACTCCTTTGAAATGCATTGCACAACAACAGATTTAGGCGAGATGAGGGTAACCCTGCAGGGGCACGCCCAGAACCCAGGTGATACAGAACAGGCGGCCCGCAACGAAAGTTGCGGACCGCCTGACTGGTGCGTTGAAGATCCGGGGAGGCGGGCTAGCTCAGTGGAACTGGCCTTCTTCGGTGGAGCCCTTCAGAGCAGCCGTCGAGGTGTTGGGGTCGACGGTGGTGGCGATGCGGTCGAAGTAGCCAGCGCCAACCTCACGCTGGTGCTTGATGGCGGTGAAGCCACGCTCTTCGGCAGCCTTGAACTCGCGCTCCTGCAGGTCGACGAACGCGGTCATGCCTTCGCGGGCGTAGCCGTGTGCCAGGTCGAACATGCCGTAGTTGAGCGAGTGGAAGCCCGCGAGGGTGATGAACTGGAACTTGAAGCCCATCGCGCCGAGCTCCTTCTGGAACTTTGCGATGGTGGCGTCGTCCAGGTGTGCCTTCCAGTTGAACGAAGGCGAGCAGTTGTAGGCGAGGAGCTGGTCCGGGAACTCGCTGCGAACCGACTCGGAGAACTTCTTGGCGACCTCGAGGTCCGGCACGCCGGTCTCCATCCAGATGAGGTCTGCGTACGGTGCGTAGGCCTTGGCGCGGGCGATGCAGGGCTCGATGCCGTTCTTGACGCCGTAGAAGCCTTCTGCGGTACGAGTTCCGTCGAGGAACTCACGGTCGCGCTCGTCGACGTCGGAGGTGATCAGCGTTGCTGCCTCGGCGTCGGTGCGGGCGATGATGACCGACGGCACGTCGGCGACGTCCGATGCCAGACGTGCGGAGGTCAGGGTGCGGATGTGCTGCTGGGTGGGGATGAGCACCTTGCCACCGAGGTGGCCGCACTTCTTCTCCGACGCGAGCTGATCTTCCCAGTGCACACCTGCGGCGCCGGCCACGATCATGGCCTTCTGCAGCTCGTAGGCGTTCAGTGCGCCACCGAAGCCGGCTTCGGCGTCGGCGACGATCGGTGCGACCCAGTTCTTGACGGACGTGTCGCCCTCGATCTTGGCGATCTCGTCGGCGCGCAGGAGTGCGTTGTTGATGCGACGGACGACCGACGGCACCGAGTTGGCCGGGTAGAGGCTCTGGTCCGGGTAGGTGTGGCCCGAGAGGTTTGCGTCGCCGGCGACCTGCCAGCCGGAGAGGTAGATCGCCTGCAGGCCGGCGCGAATCTGCTGCACGGCCTGGTTGCCGGTCAGGGCACCGAGCGAGTTGATGTAGTCCTCGTTGTTCACGAGATCCCAGAGGATTTCGCTGCCGCGGCGAGCGAGTGTCGCTTCTTCGACGACGGTGCCCTGGAGGTCGGAGACCTGCTGTGCGGTGAAGTTACGGGTGACGCCCTTCCAGCGGGGGTTGGTGTCCCAATCCTGCTGGATCTCGGCGGTGGTCTTCGGGGTGCCGGTGGTCGACATCTTCAGCTCCAGTCTCTTCTGCTTCTCGGCCTGCCTCGAGACGAATCTTCACATCGTTGCCAGGCCCTTCTGGTGTACTCCAAAACAATGACATAACCGAAAACATGCGTCTACCAGTTGTTAGTGCCAATCTTGGCTAGCTTTCCCGGCACCCTTGCTAAGTTTGCAAATTTTCGACCGCCACAAACCTCGCCGATCGGACGGCTGTGTTACTCGTCGGTAGCGAAGAATCCCCAGTTGATGAACGCAATGAACAAAAACTCATACAGGACGCTTGTACGGTTTGGCGACGGCGTCTGAATCGAGTCAGAGCGGTGGCTTGATGTGATCGACATCACAGCGGGCTCATCCCACGATGTGAGCATGGCACGGGTTGCTCCACTCGACACCACTTTCGCGGGGATCCCCCGACCGACTCCACCGAGTGGAGCAGAAGTTGCACTCATCCACAGGTAGGCACCTGTCCACAGGGCATTCGATTTCCCCAGGTCGAGCATCGGAGACCACCCACGCCATCCCCGACGCTGCACCCATGGCAACCAACTCCACTCGCACCCTTCCAGGTCATTCCGCAGGCTCCACTCCCGCACCCCAAGGTCATTCCGCAGGCTCCACTCCCGCCACCCTCCGAGAGCTCGTCGCCTCCGGACTCAATCCCAGCACCGTCTCGCGTCGCTTCACTCGCGTTCTGCCGACGGTCCACATGCGCGGGGAACCGTCGACGATGGATCGATGTCGCGCGATTTCACTGTGGCGCCCCGATGCCGTGCTCAGTCACCGGTCGGCCGCGTACCTGCGCGGTTGGACTACCGAGCCGTCCACTCTCGATGCAACCGTTCCTCGCACTGCACGGTTGCGGCCACCACCATGGCTTCGGCTGCACCGTCGGGCACTCGATTCCCGGCTCGTCGACGAGGTCGAGTCTCTGCCCTGCACCACTCCTGCGCAGACGATGCTCGATTGCCTGGCGGTACTCCCCGGCCCAGAGGCCGAGTTGCTGATCGACGAGCGCCTGAAGTTCGGACTCGACCCCGCATCGCTCATGTGCCTACTCGAGCGGTTCCCGGGTCGACACGGCAACGCAGAGTTGGCTCGCCAGATTCGGCTGGCAGTATCCAGGTTCGCCTCGGAACCGGAGCGGGCGTTGGGACGAGCGTTGCATCGAATAGGACTTCGCCTGGAGATGAACGCGGCGGTCGGTCCGTACGTCTGCGACCTCGTCGACCGCCGCAGCCGAACGATCATCGAAGTGGACGGACGCGAATTCCACAGTGCAGCAGAGGTATTCAGCAAGGACCGCCGCAGGCAGAATGCCCTGGTCCTCGACGGTTGGCTGGTGCTGCGCTACTCGGCATTCGATGTGCTCGCCGCGCCTGACGTCGTTGCAGGCGAAATCGCAGCGGTAATCCGGCGGCGTCGGGAATCGCGGCGATGACTGCAGACAATGCTCCACTCCCCGGAGCGAGCACGAGGTTCATCGCGCCCGCTCCAAGGAGTGGAGCATCGAGTGCAGGAAGGCTCAGATACGAACGCCGGTGTGCTCGTCGCTGGACGCCACCACGTGCGAGGTGATCGGAGCCCGACGCGACGCGACCACTCCGAGCGCGCCCATGGCGGCGATCACGAGTCCGCCGACGATGGCGAACAGGTCCGCGGCCAACAGTCCGGACGGGAACACCATCAATGCGGGAGACACCGCGAGCAGCAGACCGAGGCCCACGTGGGTCCAATGGCTCTGCCTCGACGAGGATCCGAGGGCCCACAGAGCGGAGGATGCGGCGAGTACGCCGAGTACGAGGATGGCACCGGTGACTTCCTGGTCTCCCTGAACCGGGAGCCAGACGGTGGCTGCGACGAGAACAGCTCCGGTGACGAAGACGACGACGTCCCTGACGATTTCCGATGTGCGTTGACGGTTGGACATGGCCGCTCCTCGAAGTGCGTGGTGAATAGCTCGTATACCGGTATACGCCTTTACTTCGGCTAATGTTCCCGATGATCACCGAATTGTGATCCAGCAGCTAGTTGCGAACGGTGTTAAGGCAATTCTTCGCAGGCGTAGCCTGGCGATATGTCCAAGACCTTCGTCGGCGTGCGGCTACGGCAGCTCCGCAGCGAACGCAGCATGAGCCAGGTGTCGCTGGCACAGAAGCTGGGGATCTCGGCCAGCTACCTCAACCAGATCGAGCACGATGTGCGCCCGCTGACGGTGCCGGTGCTACTCCGGATCTCCGAGGTGTTCGGCGTCGACACATCGTTCTTCTCCTCCGAGGACGACACCAGGTTGGTTGCCGAACTCCGTGAAGTGGCGCTCGATCAGGACATGGGTATCGACGCCGATGCACACGAGATCGCCCAGATGGTCAGCTCGCACCCACAGTTGGCGCGGGCAATGGTCAACATGCATCGCCGATACCGCAATACGACGGCTCAGCTGCTGGCCGCGACCGAGGAACGCTTCTCCGACGGCAGTGGCAGTGGTTCGATCAGCAAGCCGCACGAAGAAGTGCGCGACTACTTCTATCAGCGACAGAACTATCTGCACGATCTGGACACTGCGGCGGAGGCACTGACCTCGAGGATCCGATTGAATCGCGCCGACGTGGGCGGCGAGATCGCCAAACGGCTCCGAACGGTGCACGACGTGCAGATAGTCAATCGCATCGACCTCGGCGAGAACGTATTGCACCGTTTCGACCCGCAGACGCGAGTGCTGGAGATTTCATCACATCTGTCCGGTGGGCAGAAGGTGTTCAGATACGCCGCCGAACTGGCCTACCTCGAATGCGGAGATCTCCTGAACAAGATGGCCGAGGAAGGCAATTTCTCCAGCGAGTCGTCGAAGAAGCTGGCGGTGCTCGGCTTCGCGAACTACTTCGCTGCCGCGACGGTGTTGCCGTACAACCACTTCCACGACGTCGCCGAGGATTTCCGCTACGACATTGAGCGGCTCTCCGCCTTCTTCTCGGTCAGCTACGAGACCATCTGCCATCGACTTTCCACCCTGCAGAGGCCCGAGTTGCGGGGCGTGCCGTTCTCGTTCGTCCGCGTGGATCGTGCGGGCAACATGTCGAAACGGCAGTCCGCCACCGGCTTTCACTTCTCGTCGAGTGGCGGCACGTGCCCACTGTGGAATGTGTACGAAACGTTCGCCTATCCCGGCAAGATCATGACGCAGATCGCCGAGATGCCCGACGGCCGCAGCTATTTGTGGATCGCGCGCACCGTGGAGCGGCGAGCCGCGCGGTACGGCCAGCCGGGTAAGACCTTTGCCATCGGCCTCGGTTGCGAACTGCGCCACGCCGGCAGGCTCGTGTACGCCGACGGACTGGATGTGCAGGGCTCGGCGGCCGCCACGCCGATCGGAGCGGGTTGCCGAGTCTGCGAACGCTCGAACTGCCCGCAGCGCGCCTTCCCACCGCTCGGCAAGGATCTCGACATAGACGAGCACCGCAGTTCGGTGTCCCCGTACCTCGTTCGCTGAGAAGAAGGAGAATTCCAATGACGCGAGTCGGCGTTGTACTCAGACCGGAAATTGCCCCGGAGGCACTGATCGAAGCAGCGCGTGCGGCCGACGCCGCGGGCGTCGACGAGGTGTGGCTGTGGGAAGACTGCTTCTTCTCCGGCGGACTGTCCACTGCTGCAATGATTCTCGCGAATACCGAACGCGTGAAGGTCGGTATCGGGGTCTTGCCCACTCCGATGCGGAACGTGGCGTCAACGGCCATGGAGATCGCCACTGTTGCCCGAGTCCATCCGGGTCGGTTCCGCGTGGGACTCGGTCACGGGGTCCAGTCGTGGATGGCTCAGATCGGCGCGCGAGTGCAGTCTCCGCTGACGTTGCTGAGCGAGCAGATGGCCGCGCTGACGAGTCTGCTGGCGGGCGACATGGTCAGTGTCCAAGGACGATATGTCTCACTCGACGGGGTGAAGTTGAACTGGCCGCCGATGCAACCACCGCCCCTTCTCGTCGGTGCGACCGGGCCGAAGACGCTCGCCCTGAGCGGTCGACACAGTGTCGGAACAATTCTCACCAGCGAGACGACACCGGAACAGCTCCGCTCAGCCATCGAGCACATAGACGGTTGACCCGACCACGACGTGGTCGTCTATGTGTCGGTCGGGTCCGATTCGGATGTGGCCCCGGGCGCTATCCAACGCTGGATCGACGCAGGAGCCACCACCGTTGTGCTCGAACCCTCTGCGGAAGAAGCGGATCCGACCACTTTGTTCGCGCATGCCGCGTCCTTGACGGCACATTTCAGCTCGCAGTGAAGATGCACTCGCGGTGAGCACACCTACTGCTCTCGCAAGAACCGCCCCGCATCTGCGAACGCCCGTGCTCGACGCGTCAGCGTGGGTGGCGCGGGCGGCTCGCCTCGCCACAAGCGGTAGAGGGTGCTCATGCTCAGGATGAGTCGTTCCGGTGAGTCCCAGTGGGCGTACTGCCCGAATTCGCCTGATTTCAGCAGGTTCAGGGCCGCGTCGGTCGATCCGAGCCCGGCGTCGAAGCAGCTGCGTCCGGCCTCGGACACCCAGCTCCAGTAATTACGGACGGCGCGGATCTCGTCTGTGCCGCACAGAGGGCCGTGGCCGGGAACGTAGACGGCTGCATCGAGTTCGAGGAGGTGGTCGAGGGCATCGATCCAGTTCTGCAGCGGTCCGTGCCAGAGCACCGGTGTGGCGTCGATGAACAGCAGGTCGCCGGCGAACACGACTCCGACATCGGGTAGGTGAGCAATGAGGTCGCCCTCGGTGTGCGCCGGTCCGAGGTAGCGCAGGTGGACGGATCGACCTGCGACGTCGATGGTTTCGGTGGTTTCGAAGGTGTGGTCGGGCAGCCGCGGCAGTGAGCTCGGGAAGGTGGCATCGCCCCGGACTCGGTTCATGTACGAGCCCATTGCTCCGAGCGGTCCGGGCACCCACCCGACCTTGCCGCCGAAGGACGCGAACGCGTCGACCCCTTTGGGTGGTGTTTCTTCCTTCATCGCGTGCAGTGACGCGGCGCTGGTGGTGATGCGGGCGGAGGCGGGAACGGTGTCGTTTCCCCACCAGTGATCGCCGTCGGAGTGGGTGTTGAGCACTTCGGTGATCGGCGCATCGGTGATCAGTTCGGCAGTATCGGCGGCGACGCGCGCTGCCCAATTTGTGTCCCAGACAGTGTCGATCAACATCGACGCTCCGCCCGGCCCCACGATCAGTCCGGTGTTGGTCTGTCCCCAACTGCCGGGCGGCCGCATGAAAGCCCAGGTCCCATCGGCGATCTGCCGGTATCCCACCTCTGTGTCCGTCACTGGCTCAGGCTAGCCGGTGAGCCACTCACGTAGGCGAGAGTCCCACTGTCGTTCGGGGAAGCATCTGTTCAGCACCTCGATCATGATGGGTACGGCCGTCGATGCCCCGGGGGATGCACCGAGTACGGATGCGATGGTGCCGTCCTGCGAGGCAATCACTTCGGTGCCGAACCGCAGTTCCCCGTTCTTGACGATCTGGGCACGCTGACCGGCACTGACGATGGACCAGTCGGCCGAATCAGCGCCCGGCACGAACTCACGTAGTGCGGCAATCTTCTTTCCTCGGGTCGCGGTCAACTCGGAGAGCAGGAGCCCGATCAACGGCGTGTTGGCCCGGGCCATCGACAGCAGCGATCCGACATTGTCGCGGGTGATCGAACCCGGAAGATCCAGCAGTGATCCGTGTTTCAGGAACTTGGGGTTCGCGCCGGCGTACGGGCCGAACAGAAGGGAGCGCTGCCCGTCTACGATGCGAGTGTCCAGGTGCGGCACCGACATCGGCGGCGCACCGATAGGCGGCGTCCCGTACACCTTGGCGTCGTGGCGATCGACCACCTCGGGCCCGTCGCAGCGCAGAAACTGTCCACTGATCGGCATCAGCCCGAAGCCACGCGCATCGGGAATTCCGGCTCTGCGCAGCAACTTCAGGGCCCAGCCACCGGCACCGACGAAAACGAATCGAGCGCGCTCCACCGGTCGACCACCTCGAACGTCGAGTCGCCAAGATCCATCCCGATCCTGCGAAAGCCCTCGTACTTCCCGTCCGGTCTCCACGCGTGCCCCTGCCATTGTCATGGCTTCGAACAGCTGCCGCGTCGCTGCGCCGAAGTCGACGTCGGTACCCGTTACGTCTCGGGTCGCAGCCCAGCTACCGGTGCGGCCCTCGGCAACCAGCGGCGACCACTGCTGCAGCACCGCAGCGTCTTCGGTGTACTCCATCGACTCGAACATCGGGTGACTGCTCAGCGCACGATGCCGAGCGCGGAGGAATTCGACGTCGTCTGAGCCCTGGACCAGAGTCATATGCGGCACCGGGCGCACGAAGTCGGCTCGGGGCAACGTCGACCAGAAACGTCGAGTCGTCGCGAACTGCTCAGCGATCCGCACGGCACGGTCGATGTCGACAGAACCGTCGGATCGCATTGTGGTGTAGTTGGTTTCGCACAGACCGGCATGTCCGGTTCCGGCGTTGTTCCACCCGTCGGATGCTTCCGCAGCCACCCGAGGAAGGCGCTCGAGCACCCGAATCGACCAGGTTGGTTCCAGTTTCTGCAGCAGCGTCCCGAGCGTTGCGCTCATGATTCCGCCGCCGACAAGAATGACGTCGTCCACCGTCGGCCCCTTTCTCGTACTAAGTACAAGTCACGCTAGCACCGACTCGTACACCTGTATAGTTTTGCCGATGCCACGCCTGAGCAGGACTGCCGTCGTCGACGCCGCTCTCGACGTCGCCTATCGCCACGGCTTGGACTCGCTCACCATCCGCAAGATCGCCACCGAACTCGACGTCTCCCCCATGGCGATCTACTGGCATGTGAAGAACAAGGACGAGCTGCTCGACGCCATGGGCGACCGCGTATGCCAAGATCTCGCACTCACCGTCGATCCCGCCGCCCCGTGGTGGCAGCAGCTACGCACCGTGCTCGAGGATTTCATGCGCGCCTTGCGAGCCCACCCGGGCGCAGCCGACATCGTTGTTCCTCGAATGCTGTTTTCCCCCAACAGCAGAGAGGCGATGGAGTTGGCGCTGAAGGCTCTCGGCGAGGCCGGCTTCTCCCTTCCCGACGCCACCCAACTCGCCCGCCATGGCGTCCGGGTCGCCATCTCGCTCATCACCGAGCCCTTGTTCACCGGCCCCCTCTCCAACGCCGTCGAGGTCGAGCCGGAGCGTCGGGCACACGTCGAGCAGGAGGTGGCGTCGACGATGGAATCACTCGATCCAGAAGAGTTCCCGAACATCCTGGCGTCGGCCGAACATCTCGGCGATCCCACCTCCCGGCCAGCGTTCGAGAAGCTCGGTCTCGAGACGTATATCGCCGGCGTCAGAGCGCTCGCCGACGACCGTGACATTTCGTCCTGATCGATCACGACACACTGGACATCTTGTCGGGTGGCGAAGTCTCGTCCGTAGGTGCAGGCTTTGCAGAACCGAAACAGTCGACGCTAGGGGTTCAGTGATGACGGTGCCTGTCCTGCAGAACTACATCGACGGGGCGTTCGTCACGCCGTCGGGTACCGAGATGCTCGATGTGATCAGTCCGGTGGACGAGACTGTCGTCGCCCACTCCCCCATCTCCGACGCGGCCGACGTCGAGGCCGCAATGTCGGCCGCCGCCAGCGCATTCGAGACCTGGGGCAAGACGACGCCGAGTGAGCGGCAGAAGGTGCTACTGAAGCTCGCCGACGCCATCGAGGCGCACAGCGACGAGATCGTAGAAGCGCAGAGCCGCAACACCGGCCAGCCCAAGGCCACCATCGCCGCCGAGGAAGTCACTGTCGGCGCAGATCAGATTCGGTTCTTCGCAGGCGCGGCGCGGATGCTCGAGGGCAAGTCGGCGGGCGAGTACATGGACGGCTTCACCTCGTACGTGCGCCGCGAACCGATCGGAGTCGTCGGCCAGGTGACCCCGTGGAACTACCCGTTCATGATGGCGATCTGGAAGATCGGGCCCGCCTTGGCCGCCGGCAACACGATCGTGCTCAAACCCAGTGACACCACCCCCGAGAGCACGTTGGTGCTCGCGAAGCTGTCCAAGGGCATCGTTCCGGACGGCGTGCTCAACGTCGTCCTCGGCAACGGCGGCACCGGTGCGGCGATCGTGGAACACAAGACTCCAGGCCTGGTGTCGATCACCGGATCCGTGCGCGCCGGCATCGCCGTGGCAGTGGCCGCCGCCAAGCAGCTCAAGCGGGCGCACCTCGAACTCGGCGGCAAGGCACCGGCGATCGTCTTCGACGACGTCGACATCACCAAGGCCGCCGACGGCATCGCCGAGGCCGCGTTCTTCAACGCCGGTCAGGATTGCACCGCCGTCACCCGCGTGCTGGTGCACGAGTCGGTACACGACACCCTCGTCGATGCCCTTGTGTCCAAGGCGAAGACACTGAAAGTCGGACTCCCCGACGACCCCGACACCTTCCTCGGACCACTGAACAACGTCAACCATTTCGGTCAGGTGAGCGCCAAGGTCGAGGGCATCGGTGCACATGCCACCATCGTCACCGGCGGCAAGCGCATCGGCGACAAGGGTTTCTTCTTCGAGCCCACCATCATCACGGGCGTGCAGCAGTCCGATCCCATCGTGCAGGAAGAGACGTTCGGCCCAGTTCTCACGGTGCAGAAATTCGCCGACGAGGCCGAGGCGATCGCTCTCGCCAACGATGTGGACTTCGGTCTCGCATCGAGCGTGTGGACCTCCGATCACGCACGCACACTTCGTGTGTCGGCAGCTCTGGACTTCGGTGCCGTCTGGGTCAACTGCCACATCCCGTTGGTGGCCGAAATGCCGCACGGCGGATTCAAGTACTCCGGTTACGGCAAGGACCTCTCGGCCTACGGTGTCGAGGACTACACCCGCATCAAGCACGTCATGAGCTCGACGGAGACCATCGCATGACCTTTCATCCCCTCGATCCCCTGTCCAGCGACGAATTCGCCACCGTGGCCGAGGTTCTCGGCCGCGATCACGGCGTCGGCGACGGTTGGCGTTACGCCTCCATCGAGATGATCGAACCGGCCAAGTCCGAGATCGCCGCGTTCGACGCGGACGGGACCGTGCCTGCGCGTCGGGCGGTGTCGGTGGTGCTGAACCGCAACGAGAACACGACCTTCAAGGCCGTGGTGTCGCTGGACGATCGCACCGTCGAATCGTGGACGCACATCCCGGACGTACAACCCAACTTCACCGTCGACGAGTGGGAAGAGGCCGACGCGGCCCTGCGCGCCCACCCCGATGTGATTGCCGCCCTTGCTGATCGAGGCATCACCGATCTCGATCTGGTGTTCATGGACACCTGGACCTACGGCGAGGCGGTGACACCGGAGAAGTACAAGGGTCGACGCCTCGGCTGGTCCGACACCTGGGTCAAAGCTGCGGCGGGGGCAAATCCCTATGCCGGGCCGGTCGGTGGATTCCACTGCGTCATCGACGTGAACACGATGGAACTGCTCGAGATCGAGGACACGTATCGCGTCGAGCGCCCGGAGATCATGGGCGAGTACGTGCCTCGTCATATCCCGGAGCGCATCAGGAACGCCAGCACGCGTCCGCCGCTGAAGCCCCTCGAGATCACTCAACCCGACGGGCCGTCGTTCGAGCTCGACGGCAACAAGTTGACGTGGCAGAACTGGTCGCTGCGCGTGGGGTTCAACTACCGCGAGGGCATGACACTGCATGCCGTCAGTTACAACGACAACGGGAACGTGCGGTCCGTCGCCAACCGAATGTCGTTCGCGGAGATGGTCGTTCCCTATCGCGATCACACCGAGGATCACTATCGGCGCACCGCGTTCGACATCGGCGAGTGGGGTCTCGGTTTCATGACCACCTCGCTCGAGCTCGGGTGCGACTGTCTGGGCGAGATCCGCTACCTCGACGCGGTGCTGCACAACAGCAAGGGTGAGCCGTACACGATCACCAATGCGATCTGTATCCACGAGGAAGACAACGCCGTGCTGTGGAAGCACGTCGATCACGACGCCGGAGCCGAAGTACGACGCATGCGCCGGCTCACGGTCAGCTTCCACGCAACGGTCGCCAACTACGAGTACCTCGTCTACTGGCGGTTCTATCAGGACGGCAACATCGAGTGCGAGGTTCGCGCAACGGGCATCATGGTCGTCACTCACTTCGACGAGGGTGGCGCGCACCCGTCGGGCACGCTGGTCGACAACCGAACCTACGCGCCGTATCACCAGCACTTTCTCGTCGCGCGGCTCGATCTGGACATCGACGGCACCGAGAACACCGTCTATGCCAGTGAGACGCAACGGGTTCCGATGGGCCCCGACAATCCGTACGGCCTCGCCCTCACTCAGGTCAACACTCCCCTGACCACCGAGTCGGAGGGCAAGCAGGATTACGACTGGAACACCCAGAAGGCATGGAAGGTCGTCAACGACAACGTCACCAACGGCCTCGGCACCCGTCCCGCCTACAAGTTGGTGCCGGGATCGGCGATCCCGTCGATGTTCGATCCGGCGTCGCCGATCTTCCAACGAGCGCAGGTGATCGGCCACACCGTGTGGGTCACCCCCAACTCACCCGACGAACGTTGGCCCAGTGGAGAATTCGTCAATCAGAGCGGTATCGATCACGGCCTGCCCGAGTGGACCGAGAAAGATCGAAGCATCGAGAACACCGATGTCGTCGTCTGGTACACCTTCGGTATCCACCACATCACCCGGCCGGAGGACTGGCCGGTGATGCCCGCGGACACCGTCTCGTTCTGGCTCAAGCCCTTCGGGTTCTTCGACCGCAACCCCTCTCTCGACGTCGTGGCGTCGGAGCCGAAGTCGTGCCACACCGATCCCGGCAGCACCTGTCATTAGCTCGCCCAACCTCAGGGAAGGTCCGCCCATGCGTCTGATCGTGGGGTACCAGGCAACACCGAGTGGCGCGGACGGAATCGCCCTGGGGGCAACGCTCGCGCGTTCGCTACAGGCATCGCTGGACATCTGCCTGGTGCTGCCGCAGGAGCGTCCGGTGCCGTCCAAGGCACCGGTCGAGGCGGCCTACGACGACATCTTGATCGACCAGGCCACGAGCTGGCTGGCCGAGGCACTGAAATCGGTACCCGAGGACGTCGAGGCTCGTACTCACCTGTTGTTCGACGAGTCGTTCGCACGGGGCCTGCTCGACGCAACCAGGAGTGGAGCCTGCGGCACGACCCATGAACACGTGGACGAGTGTGACGCCTACATGATCGTCGTCGGTGCAGCCGGTGACGGTCTGCTCGGACGCCACTCGATCGGCACCGTCACCAGCGATCTGTTGCACGTCGCGCATGTACCCCTCGCGCTGGCACCGCGCGGGTATCGGCACTCGCCCCCGGAGCGCATTCGCGAAATCACCTGCGCCATCGGAAATCGTCCGGGGGCAGCCGAACTCGTCGAGGCGGCCACCGACCTGTCCGCCACCACCGAGGTGCCACTGCGCTTGCTCTCCCTCGTTTCCGCAGAAGAGCAATCGACACGGGGGCCAGGAGGTCTCGCCAAGGCCGAGGACGTGCTGCGCGCTGTGCACGCGGGACTGCCCGAGGGATCGGAGGTGCAGTTGACGGTGGCCGAGGGTTCCGGCATCGAGAAGGCCGCCTCCTCACTGGACTGGCACGACGGTGATGTGTTGATGGTGGGCTCGTCTCGACTCGCGCAACCTCACCGGCTCTTCCTGGGATCGGTGGCCGCCAAGATGCTTCGAGTCGTCCCTGTTCCGATGATCGTTGTTCCGAGAGAGGCCGGCGATGAATGAGCATCCGGTAGTGGACGTCGAGTCCAAGGGCCTATCGGCCGGCCAGCTCGGGCTGCTCGCGAGTGTCGTGCTGGGCATTTCGACCATCGCACCCGCGTACGCGCTGACGGCATCGCTCGGGCCGACGGTCACCGAGGTCGGGGTGCACCTGCCCGCGATCTTCATCGTCGGCTTCATCCCGATGTTGTTGGTGGCGTTGGGCTATCGAGAGCTCAATGCGGCCGAACCCGACAGCGGCACGTCCTTCACATGGGCGTCGAAAGCCTTCGGCCCCTATGTCGGCTGGATGGGCGGATGGGGTCTGATCGCGGCCACCATCATCGTGCTCTCGAACCTCGCCGGGGTGGCGGTCGACTTCTTCTATCTCTTTCTCGCGCAGGTCACCAGCAACGATTCGGTGGCCGACCTCACCGGCAACAAGCTCGTCAACATCGTCACGTGCCTGGTGTTCATGGCTCTGTCGGCGTGGCTCTGCTATCGCGGCATGCAGGAGACCAAGCGAGTCCAGTACACGATGCTCGGCTTCCAGTTGCTGGTGATGGCGTGGTTCATCGTTGCCGCGTTCGTCAAGGTCGGGGCAGGCGACGGGGCCGACGACATCTCGTTCAGCCTGGATTGGTTCGATCCGTTCGGCATTCCGAGCTTCTCGGCGTTCACAGCCGGCCTGTCGCTGTCGATCTTCATGTACTGGGGCTGGGACGTCTGTCTGACGGTCAACGAGGAAACGTCCGGTAGCGCAAAGATTCCCGGCCGCGCCGCTCTGGTGACGGTGTTCTTCATCATCGTGTTGTACTTGCTCACCGCGGTCGCCACCCTGCTGTTCGCCGGCACCGGGGACACCGGAAACGGACTGCAGAATCCCGACACCACCGACAACGTGTTCGCGGCTCTCGCTGGGCCGGTGATGGGACCGTTCGCGATTCTGCTCTCGCTCGCCGTGCTGAGCAGCTCGGCCAGTTCGTTGCAGGCCACGTTCATCTCACCGGCGCGCACTCTGCTGGCGATGGGCCATTATCAGGCACTGCCGAAGCGGTTTGCCTCCATCACACCGCGATTCAGCACTCCAGGCTTCGCGACGCTGGTGGCGGGTGGCGCGTCGGCCGGCTTCTACGCCGTGATGCGAGTGGTGAGCGACAACGTACTCACCGACACCATCGCCGCACTCGGACTGATGATCTGCTTCTACTACGGCATCACGGCGTTCGCCTGCGTCTGGTACTTCCGCGAGGAATTGTTCACCAGTACGCGCAACGTGTTCTTCAAGTTCCTCGCGCCGCTACTCGGTGGGGTCGGGATGGCCGTGGTGTTCGTGCAGACCTCGGTCGATGCCTGGGACCCCGAGTTCGGTAGCGGCTCATCGCTGTTCGGCATCGGAATGGTCTTCCTCATCGGCGTCGGGATCATCGTTCTCGGCATCGTCATCATGTTGGTGGTGGCACTGCGCAAGCCGGAGTTCTTCAAGGGCAACATTCTCCGCCGCGACACCCCGTCCTTGATCGTCGAAGACTGACGATCCGACGGTCAGCCGTCCTCTTGCCTCCGTGAGGGTCTGGAGTGCGCGATGCCGCGCTCCTGCAGGCCTTGCAAGATCAGCTCGCTGACCCGTACCCAGGCAGGCCGGTCGGCCCACTGCGCTTCGAGCAGTGCGTTGGCTCGATGGTCGTCGAGACCTCTCTCGAACGACCATTCGAGGGCATCACTGTCCCAGGCGTTCACCATCCACTCGACCGTGTCGTCCGCGAGCTCCTTGATCTGTGGGTCGTCAGGTTCGAGCTCTGCTGCTCGAAAAGAGCGCACCATGATCGCCAGATAGCCCGGGTCCCTGAGCATGAGGGCACCGAATTCCTCCAGCCACGGATCGAGCCTGGACCGGTAGACGGCATACGTCAGTACCCAGGCGTCGCGATAATGATCGACCACTCCGGAATCGATACCCGCTTCACGCAGGTGCACGATCAGGCCGACGATCACCTCGGGAAGGACCAGCGCGTCGCCGGCGCGCAACCGCTCGAGTCTGTCGCGATCCTTCTCCAAACGTTCGATCCTGTTGTTCAGGTCGGCGTGGATCTCGACCAAGGCGATGTCGAAAGTTTCCTGCGAGGCGTCGAGTAGCTCGTGGACGCGCGCCAGTGGCACACCGGCCGAGGCAAGAGCCACGACGCGTGACAGCCGCAGCACCGCTTCCCCGTCGTAGAGACGGTAGCCCGACGTGTCGCGTCGTGGCTCATCCAACAGCCCCTGCTGGTGGTAGAACCGCACGGTTCGGGTCGTCACTCCCACATAGGAAGCCAGCTCACCGATACGCAGCATGGCGACCATTCTTGCCGATCAACCGTTCACACCGGCAGAGTGCGGCACCGGTTCGGTCAGCGCACGCGCACCCGGACTCAGCACTGCATAGGCAGCGACAGCGGTCCATCCGATTCCCATCACGACGGCCCCGAGACCGAGATCGCCCCCGACGAGGACCACCGACATCAGTCCCAACCCCATCGGCCCGGCCACGAGCCCGCTCATGTTCAGCCAGCCGAGGACGCGCCCCCGAACGTCTGCGGGGACCTGTTCGGCCACGTAGACATTCCAGATCGGACCGAACAGGCCGGATCCGAGACCCATCACCAGCATCCCGGCCGCGACGATCCAGAATCCCTGCAGCTGTGCGAACAGCCAGATGCCGGCCGTCATCGCAGCCATTCCCGTGACGAAAGTGACGCGTCGCGATCGAGCGGCCAACAAAGCGAACAGTGCCGACCCCGCCAGGGCTCCGATCGCGAACGCCGACATCGCCAGGCCCAGCTGCCCGGGTTCGCCGATCTCGTTGAAGTGGCCGGGCAGCAGCAGGCTGATCATCGGCGGGGTGACCAGACTCGCGAGGAACGCGAAAATCAGCATCGCCCGCAGTGCGGGCGTGGCACGGATCAGGTCCAGCGCACTCCCGGAGCCCGTGGCGGCAGTCGGGAATGCCTGCCCATGACCGGAACCAACGCAGTCAGCACCGCAGCGGCCACCGACGACGCGGCGGTGACGGCAACGACGTCGATCGGATCCAGCATGCTCAACAGCAGGCCTGCCAGAGCCGGTCCGGCCAGGAACGCCAGTGAGAACCCGGTCTGAAAGAACCCGGCCACCGTGGTGACCGACGCTCCCGAGATCGACGCGACGTCGGCGAGCATCGCTTGACGAGCCGTCATCCCCGGAACATCGAAGACAGCGCCTGCGACTCCCAGCACCACGAACCATGGCACCGACATCCCCACCGTCGCGCTCACCACGATCAGGCCGAGTACCGCAGTCGCGCTGCCGAGATCGGAGACGACGGCCACGTTGCGTGCCCCGAATCGGTCGATCAGCCGACCACCGGCGAATGTTGCCGGCACCGCAGCGATGCCGGCTGCCGCGGCGATCAGACCGGCCGACGACAGGCTTCCGGTCGTGGCAAGCACCAACCAGGGCAGGACGATCGTGATGGCCGAGTTGCCGAAAAGCGACAACGACGCGCCACCTATGTACAGCGGGACAGCAAAACGGATGCGACTCATGACTCGATCATCACGATTGACGTTGCGTCAAGGTCAAGATGTACGTGCCCGACGGGCTGGGCTGTCGCTCAGATCTCCCCTGCCTCGAAACGCGCGTTGCGCTTCCGCATCTGCCAGATGATGAGTACGGCGACGCCGCCCCCGGCCACGGCACCCACGGCTGCGCCTGCCCACGAGCTCACCTGCGAGTAGACGTCTGGCTGCAGCCTGACGAGGGCTCCGATGTAACCGGCTGCCATGATCGCGCCGGCAACAACCCCTCGGACCCGTCCGAGCTTTGCTGCGGTGTACAAGTTCACCCCGCGCGCCGCCGAATAGGCGAGCGTTGCACAGCTGATCAGTGTGGCCAGGACGAGAATCCCGAGCGCGAACCACGCTCCTGCCGTGCTCCCAGTCCACGCCAGAATCGCTGCGCCGATGAGTGCAGACCAGTAAAACAGCTGAAAACCTATGGCGGAGGCTTCGTTCCACACATCCCGCTGGCGTTCGTCATCGTAGAATTCGTCGTCCAGATCCCCGACGAATCGCATGGTCTTGGTGAATGCGCTCATGTCACTCCTCGTTTCCGAACAATATTTCGACGGTGGTGCCCAATGCCCCGGCCAGCTTCAATGCCAGGTAGACGCTCGGTGCGTAGTCGCCGCCTTCGACAGAGACGATGCTCTGCCGGGAAACCCCGCAGGCCTTACCGAGCTCTGCTTGGGTCAGCCGCGCAGCCTTCCGGTGTTCACGCACCGCATTGGTCCTCAGCGCGTTGTTCATGCCAAAAGTCAAGCCGACTTGTCAGAAAATGTCAACCCCTCTTGTCATTGACCATCGCCCGACATCGAGCCGCGTCGCCTTCGATGCCCTGACGTCCGCTACCGAGGATCGAGTCCCATCAGGAGCGCCTGCAGCCCGAACTCGAAGGCGTCCTCGGACCGCTCGTGCAGATCTCCCGCAGCGTCCAGTGCGGCTTTCAGTTCCGGTTCCACGTCGCGGCTGCTGCGCCACGGTGCCTCGGGAGCTGCCAGGTCCAGGGCCGAACCCAACACATAACTGTCGAGCACGGTGATGATGCGGAGCACGTCGGCGGGCTCGAATCCGGCGTCTGTCAGCACCCGCGCCAACGTGTTGTACATCCCGAACGCAGCACTGCTGTTCACGGCCTGAGCCGTCAGCAGTGGAATCAGCCGTGGGTACCGCCCGTAGCTGTTTCGGTACCCGCGCGCGATCCAGGCGAGCGCCTCACGCCACGGCGTACCGGCCTCCGGCATCTCCACCTCGGACATCGCCCGACCCCGCAGCAACTCGATGATCTCGTCACGTCCGGACACGTGGTTGTAGAGCGAGGACGGACTGACCTTCAGCTTCTTGGCCAGCTGAGGCATGGTGAATCCACCCGACTCTTCGACGAGAGTCAGGGCCGCCGTCGTGATGCGATCGACGTCGAGAAGGGGTGCCGACGGTCTTCCCACAGCATTTCTCCCGTATCCGTTGCGTTCGAGGCAGACATCAACGATACTTAACGAATCACATTCGTTTTAACAGGAGATCGGCATGCTGACCCTCACCAATCTCACGCCTCCCGAGGCGCTGACCCGGACCACCCCAACCGATCGGCCGCCACTGCGGGTCGGTCTGGTGCAGCATCGCTGGAATCCCGATGCAGCCGAATCGAAAGGCGAACTGTTCCAAGCCATTTCGACAGCCGCCGGCCTCGGGGCGCAGGTCGTCTTCCTGCCCGAGATCACCCTGCTGCGCTACCCGGCCGACACCCCCGCCGGTGCGAACCCCGGCAGCGCGGCCGAGGATCTGACGACCGGACCCACCTTCGGCCTGGCCGCCGAAGCCGCCGCCGCCAACGGCATCGTGGTCCATGCCTCGCTGTACGAGAAGTCGGAGGCAGCAGACGGATTGGGCTTCAACACCTCCATCATGGTCTCCCCCTCCGGCGAACTGCTGGCCAGAACCCGCAAGCTGCATATCCCCATCTCGGCCGGATACTACGAGGACACCTACTTCCGCCCCGGCCCGGCCGAGGACCCGTACCCCGTCTACTCACCGGAACAACTCGGCGGTGCCCGGGTAGGTCTACCCACCTGCTGGGACGAGTGGTTTCCCGAGGTCGCGCGCAGCTATGCACTCGGTGGCGCAGAGATTCTTGCGTATCCGACGGCCATCGGGTCCGAGCCGTCGTTCCCGGCGTTCGACACTCAGCCGCTGTGGCAGCACGTGATCGTCGGACATGGAATTTCCAACGGCCTGTTCATGGTGGTACCCAACCGGTGCGGCGACGAAGGCGCGATCACGTTCTACGGGTCGTCGTTCATCTCCGATCCCTATGGCCGCATACTGATTCAGGCACCGCGCGACGAACCGGCCGTGCTCGTTGCAGATCTCGACCTCGACCAGCGCCGAGAGTGGTTGGAGCTCTTCCCTTTTCTGCTCACCCGCAGACCGGACACCTACTCCCGCCTGATCGAGCCGGTGCGCTCGGACGCCCCATACGGCGACGGACACGCTGCGACGCCGGTGATCAAGTGACTACGGCCGCAACGCAATACACGATGCCGTCCGAGACGGCACCGCAGGACAAGGTGTGGATGGCGTTCCCGTGCGAGGGCTACTCCCTCGGCGACGATCCGGAAGCCAAGCACGAGGCCCGCTCCACCTGGGCGGCCGTCGCGCATGCGGTAGCGGATTTCGAGCCGGTGACCGTCGTCGTCGATCCGGCCGAGCATGCGGTGGCCGCTACGTACCTCTCTCGCGATATCGACATCGTCGAGGCACCGCTGAACGACGCATGGATGCGCGACATAGGCCCGACATTCGTTCATTCGGATGACGGTTCGGTCGCTGCCGTCGACTGGATTTTCAACGGCTGGGGCGCACAGGACTGGGCGCAGTGGGACAAGGACTGCCGCATCGGCGAGTTCGTCGCCGATCACGCTGCGGTGCAGAGGATTACGTCACCGATCGTCAACGAGGGTGGCGGCATTGCGGTCGACGGCGCAGGCACGGTGCTGGTCACCGAGACCGTCCAGCTCGATCCCGGCCGCAACCCCGGTCTGTCGAAAGGGGACATCGAAGCGGAGTTGGCGCGGACCATCGGTGCGCAGCACGTCATTTGGTTACCTCGTGGGTTGACACGGGATTCCCAGCGCTTCGGCACCCGCGGCCACGTCGACATCGTCGCTGCCATTCCCTCACCGGGAACCGTTCTGGTGCACCGGCAACGTGATCAGGCTCACCCCGATTGCGAGGTCAGCGCACTGATCATCGAGACTTTGCGCGCTACTCACAGTGGCTCGGGTGAAGACTGGAACATCGTCGAGGTGCCGGCTCCGCGGACATTGCGGGATGCGGACGGGTTCGTCGACTACAGCTACATCAATCATCTCGTCGTCAACGGCGGCGTGATTGCCTGTAGCTACGACGACCCTGCCGACAACGAGGCAGCGGCGGTCCTACGTGACGCGTATCCGGGAAGAACGGTGGTGAGCGTGGACGCGAGGCCTCTGTTCGAGAGAGGCGGAGGCATCCACTGCATCACCCAGCACCAACCGTCGGCACGCGCTCGCGGCTGACGGTTGGCATTCGGACGTCCTACGAGCTGCGTCGAACTTCCAAGTGCTCGCCGACGACGACGGTCTGGGCCTCGGTCACGCAGTCCAGGCGTCCGTCGAGACGGAGCGACACGTTGTATTCACCCGGCTTGAGGGCGAACGTGGTGATGTCGATGCTCGAGATGTTGTCGCCGACGGTGACGCGGTGGCTCAGCGACAGCATGCCGTTATGCAGAATCTCGCACATCTGACCCGGCAGGACATTGTCGACGTGAACGGTGATGGTCTTGGGTCCGCCGTGAGCCTCGATGGTGGGCTGCGGCGTGCTCGATCCAACGAGTCTGAGGTAGCTCTTGTCTCTGCGCACGGCCTCGACTTCCCTGTTAGCGTGCTCCACCGTGAGGTGAACGTCCGACGTGGTCTCGTTGGTACTTCGTGGCGCGACGAAGGGCGGATTGGTAGTGCACATCGTCATCGGCCTCGAACCGAGCCTCTCTTATCATCGGGCGCAAGCTCGGCCACGTTACGAACCCGCGTCCGACCAGCCCTGCAACAGCCGCTGACACCGGACAATCGTGATGTCATCGGACAGAACATACCTCCCGGGCGGCGGATCTGCGAACGGACTGATCGAAACCGATACCTTTACGTATCTTTACGTCCTGTCACCCCAGGTCTAGGACGATTCACATAATGCACGTCACTTGTTCGGGTCGAACCCGAGCAGTTCGGCCTTCTCGGCGGCGCGCTCGGCCTCGTGCACCCGACGCCGCCGATTCTTGATACCCACCACTCCCGCCGCGAGCCCCACCGGCGCAGCGATCGCCGCTCCGATCCACATGGACTGGAGATTGCCGCCGCCGTAATGAGCCAGGAGTCGAAGCGCCGCTCCTGCACCACTGAGAAAGAAGAGCAGTCCGGCGAGCACTATCCGTGTGCGTCGAAGTTTCTGCGAGGCGTACATGTCGATCCCCCGCACCCTGGCGTATCCCAACACCACGAAGGACACGGAGATGAGCACGGAGAACAGGCCGAGCGCAATCCACGCCCCGGTGACACCCGCCGCGTAGGGCAGGACCGCGCCACCGATCAGTCCGATCCACAGTAAAGACTGGAACCCGACGGCCGAGGCCTCGTTCCAGATGTCGCGTTGCAGCTCGTCGTTGTAGAAGTCGTCGTCGAGGTCGCCGACGAATCGTGCTGCTCTGACGAATGCGCTCATGATCGATCCTCTCCTTCGTCTTTGGACATGCCGAAAGTCAACTCTGCTTGTCAAAAAATGTCAAGAATGATTGACATCGAACTGCTTTTACCTCGGCGTAACGCGGGAAACAGACTCGTCACCGCGGAACATACCAACGCAATAACTGCCCTTTACTGTTCGCAATCGCGAATACACCTCTGTATACAAACTCCGAAAGGGCCGTAGATGCCTGCTGTCTCGAAGCGCATGTCCGTCAAGCGCGTCATGGTCGTTCCCGCAGCTCTGGCTGCATTGAGCCTGGTCGCCACCGCCTGCGGAAGCAAGGCGAGCGACACCACCTCCGCCGAGGGCGGCGGCAGCTCGGCCACCTCGTGTGTGGACACCTCGGGTGACACCATCAAGGTCGGCTCGCTCAACTCGCTGTCCGGCACCATGGCGATCAGCGAAGTGACGGTTCGTGACTCGATCGCACTGGCCGTCGAGCAGATCAACGCGGCGGGTGGCGTCGACGGCAAGCAGATCGAGGTCGTCGCCGAGGACGGCGCGTCCGAGCCGACGGTCTTCGCCGAGAAGGCCGAGAAGTTGATCAGCAGCGATTGTGTCGCAGCAGTTTTCGGCGGTTGGACCTCGTCGTCGCGCAAGGCGATGCTGCCCGTGTTCGAGGACAACGATGCGCTCCTCTACTACCCCGTGCAGTACGAGGGCCTCGAGGCGTCGAAGAACATCTTCTACACCGGTGCCACTACCAACCAGCAGATCATTCCGGCCCTGGACTACCTGAAAGAGAAGGGCGTCAAGTCCCTCTATCTGGTCGGTAGCGACTACGTCTTCCCGCAAACGGCCAACCGCGAGATCAAGGCCTACGCCGCGGCCAACGGAATCGAGATCAAGGGCGAGGACTACACCCCACTCGGCTCGACCGACTTCTCCACCATCGTCAACAAGGTGCGCTCGGCCGACGCCGACGCGGTGTTCAACACCCTCAACGGCGACTCGAACGTCGCATTCTTTCGCGAGTACACCAACGCCGGCCTCAAAGCTGCTGACATGCCGGTCATCTCGGTGTCCATCGCCGAGGAGGAAGTGGCGGGTATCGGAGCCGCGAACATCGAGGGCCAGCTGACCGCCTGGAACTACTACCAGACCGTCGACAGCCCGGAGAACACCAAGTTCGTCGCCGACTACAAGGCGAAGTACGGTGCCGACAAGCCCACCTCGGATCCCATGGAAGCCGCCTACACCTCGGTCTACCTGTGGAAGAACACCGTCGAGAAGGCCAATTCCTTTGCGGTGGCCGATATTCAGGCCGCGGCCGACGGCGTCAGCTTCGCCGCTCCCGAGGGCGAGGTCGTCATCGACGGCGACAACCACCACATCTCCAAGACCGCCCGCATCGGAGAGATCCGCCCCGACGGACTGATCTACACGGTGTGGGAGTCCCCCGAAGCGATTGCACCCGACCCGTTCCTCGAGACCTACGACTGGGCCTCCGACCTCAACTGACCACCACCCATGTGAGTGGAACTTCGTAGCCTGCTACGAAGTTCCACTCACATGCTCCGAAGGAGCTCTCTATGGACGTCGTGATCGGACAGTTGTTCACCGGCCTGTCGATCGGATCCATTCTTTTGCTCGCCGCCCTCGGGCTCTCACTGACGTTCGGTCAGATGGGCGTCATCAACATGGCGCACGGCGAGTTCATCATGGCCGGTTCGTACACGGCTTACGTTGTGCAGCAGATCGTCTCCACCGGCGGCGCTTCACTGTTCATCTCGCTGATCGTCGGCTTCCTCGTCGGCGGCGCGATGGGTGTGCTGCTCGAGGTGACGCTGATCCAGCGCATGTACCACCGTCCACTGGACACCCTGCTCGTCACCTTCGGCGTCGGGCTGATCCTGCAGCAGCTCGCTCGCGACATCTTCGGCGCTCCGGCGGTCAACGTCGTCTCCCCGGAATGGCTGACCGGCGGCGTCGACATTCTCGGTGCCGTGGTGCCCAAGACCAGAATCTTCATTCTCGTCCTCGCGGTCGTTGCCGTTGTTGCACTGTCGATCGCGCTGAAGAAGACCGCAATGGGTCGACGCATCCGCGCGGTGGTGCAGAACCGCGATCTCGCGGAGACCTCGGGCATCTCGAGCCGCAGGACCGACATCTCGACGTTCTTTCTCGGCTCCGGTTTGGCGGGCGTCGCGGGCGTGGCACTGACTCTGATCGGATCCACCAGTTCCACTGTGGGACAGAGCTATCTGATCGACGCCTTCCTCGTGGTCGTCGTCGGCGGACTCGGCCAGATCAAGGGCGCGGTGATCGCCGCCTTCGCTCTCGGAATCCTCAACTCGTTCATCGAATACAGCACCACGGCCTCGATCGCCAAGGTCATCGTGTTCGTCCTCATCGTGATCTTCCTGCAGGCCCGCCCGCAGGGCTTGTTCGCCGTCAAGACAAGGAGCCTGGTATGAGCGAGTTCATCGCCAAGCGCGGCGCTCTACTGGGATTCGCACTCGCCGCGATCCTGCTGTTCGCCGTTGCTCCGGCCGTCCTCAGCGACTTCCGGTTGAATCTGTTGGGCAAGTTCATCTGCTACGCGATCGTGGCCGTCGGAATCGGATTGGCCTGGGGTCGTGGCGGAATGCTCACTCTCGGCCAGGGCGTGTTCTTCGGTATCGGTGCCTACATCATGGCCATGCACCTGAAGATCTCCGACGCAGATCTGCGCGGCGACGACGTACCGGACTTCATGTCCATCGCCGGTATCCGTGAACTTCCCTCGTACTGGGTGCCGTTCACCTCACCCATCTCCACGATCCTGGGCATCCTGTTCGTGCCGGCCCTGGTGGCACTGGTTCTCGGCCTCGGCGTGTTCAAGCGCCGAGTCAAGGGCGCGTACTTCGCGATCCTCAGCCAGGCCCTGGCCGCCGCCTTCGCGATTCTGCTCATCGGACAGCAGAGCACCGGCGGCTCCAACGGGCTCAACAGGTTTCGGACGTTCTTCGGGTTCAACCTCAACGACCCCGCGAACAAGCAGATGCTGTTCTTCATCGCCGCAGGCGTGCTGCTCGCCGTCGTCGCCATCACCCGCCAGCTGATGTACTCGCGCTACGGCGAGCTGCTGGTGGCGGTGCGCGATCAGGAGGAGCGCGTCCGCTTCCTCGGTTACGACCCCGCCAACGTCAAGATCGTCGCGTACGTGGCCGCGGCGTTCTTCGCGGGACTGGCCGGGGCACTGTTCGTTCCGATCGTGGGCATCATCTCCCCCAACGACGTCGGCATCGTCCCGTCCATCGCGTTCCTCATCGGCGTCGCCATCGGCGGCCGCACCACCCTGCTCGGGCCGGTCCTCGGCGCCCTCGGCGTCGCGTGGGCTCAGACCACGCTGTCCGAGCAGTTCCCGTCCGGCTGGACGTACGCACAGGGTCTGCTGTTCGTGGTGGTCGTCGGATTCTTCCCCGCCGGCATCGCCGGACTCTTCGCATTGCGCAAGCGAAAGCAGGACACCGAATCGGTCCCTGAATCGAGCGCAGAACAAGAGAAGGAACTCGCACGATGATTCATGTCGAAGGCCCGCAGCCCACGTTCGGCGGCAACGCCGGCATGTCCAGTCAGTACCTCGAAGTCCGCGACCTGACGGTCAGTTTCGACGGTTTCAAGGCCAACACGAACGTCGATCTGACGCTGATGCAGGGCGATCTGCGCTTTCTCATCGGCCCCAACGGGGCAGGCAAGACGACGCTGATCGACGCCATCACGGGCCTCGTCCCGGCTACCGGGTCGGTCACCAAATCCGGCGTCGAACTGCTGGGCAAGAAGGTGCATCAGATTGCGCGCCTGGGCATCGGCCGAACGTTCCAGACCGCCAGCATTTTCGAGAACCTGACGGTGCTGCAGAACCTGGACATCGCGGCCGGGTCCGGTCGATCGGTACTCACGATGTTGCGTCGACGCGGATCGGTGCTTCCGCAGATCGAGGAGGCTCTCGAGACCATCGGTCTGACGGCCGAACGAGACAAGGCCGCAGGAATCCTCGCCCACGGCCAGAAGCAGTGGCTCGAGATCGGAATGTTGTTGGTGCAGAACGCCGATGTGCTCCTACTCGACGAGCCGGTCGCCGGTATGAGCCACGAGGAACGCGAGGAGACGGGCCAGCTGCTGCAACGGATCGGCGGTGAGCGGACCGTAGTGGTGGTGGAGCACGACATGGACTTCATGCGCATGTTCGCCACCTCCGTGACGGTGTTGGCTGCCGGACGCGTTCTGGCCGAGGGCACAGTGGCCGAGGTACAGGCCGATCCGAAGGTCCAGGAGGTCTACCTCGGCACCGCAGCGGCGGGCGAGGAACTCGAACAGATCGCAGAAGAGGGAGCCGGTCATGCTTGAACTGGTAGATGTGCGTACCGGTTACGGCCGCAGCGAGGTGATTCACGGTGCTTCGCTGACGGTTCCGGCCGACGGAGTCGCGGCGGTAATGGGCCACAACGGCGCAGGCAAGACCACCCTGCTGCGGGCAGCGGTCGGGTTGCTGAAGGTCAACTCCGGCAAGGTCATGTTCGACGGCGAGGACGTCAGTGCGTTGCGGCCCAGCGCCCGCGTCGCCCGCGGCCTTGCCTACGTGCCGCAGGGCCAGCAGTCGTTCGGTCAGTTGACGACGGCCGAAAACCTGCAGGTCGTCGCGGACGGCCGCAAGCGCGGCAAGGCTCTGATCGACGAGGCACTCGATCTGTTCCCGGCATTGAAGGAATTGCTCGGCCGCAGAGCAGGATTGCTCTCGGGCGGGCAGCGCCAGCAACTCGCCATCGCGCGAGCGCTGATCACCGAACCCCGGATGCTGATTCTCGACGAGCCGACCGAGGGTATCCAGCCGTCGGTGGTCGCCGAGATCGAACGCACCATTCTCGAGCTCACCCGCCGCGGTGGTCTCGGAGTACTGCTGGTGGAGCAGCACATCGGGTTCGCCCTCGAGTCGGCGCAGAACTATTACATCCTCGAAGCCGGCCGCATCACCTCGACCGGCGTCGGCGGTACCGAGTCCGAGGCCGACGTGCGCGCAGCCATGGCGATCTGACCGGTCGAGTCGTGCCGCGCAGCGACCTTCGCGAGAAGGTCTATTCGTCACTGCGCCGGGATCTGATCTCCGGTGCCATCAGCTCCACCGAGCGGCTCGGCGAGGAGCGTCTCGCCGAGTTGTACGGGGTCTCACGCACTCCCGTGCGGGAGGCCCTGGCACGGTTGCAGGCCGACGGTCTCGTCACCCGCGACGAGGCGGGCCTGCACGCCTATCGCCCTCGGCTGACCGACCTGCCCGATCTCTACGAGCTACGGGCCACACTCGAGGCCCGCGGCATCACACGTTCGACGTCGCAGTCCTTCGATCGGGAGTCGCTGTCGACGCTGTCGGCCACCTGGGTCGCGCTACGTACCGACCCGCCCGACACCACCGACGACCTGGTGGCGCTGGACGAGAACTTCCACGTCACATTGCTTGCCGCGTCCGGCAATTCGGCACTCACCGATGCCCTGTGCACCGTCAACGCCAAGGTACGTCCGGTACGGATACTCGGCGGACTCGATGCATCGGCCGTCGTCTCGGCGATCGATGAGCACATCGACATCGTCGAGCATCTGTTGGCCGGGACCCTCGACACGGCTCTGGAACTACTTCTCGCCCACATCGATTCCTCGCGCGATCGAGTGGTCGAGCGCGCCCAGCAGGCCGCGGCGCTGGCGGGTGCCGTCCGGATCTGACGCGTCAGGCGCGACCCGACAGGATTCGATCGATGTCGTCGAGCACGGACTGTCCACCCTTGGGTCCGACGCCGGTGATCCAGTAAGACTGATCCACCGCATGCGGATTGGGCAGCGCGGCTGCATTGGCGGTGATCGACGCCGGGATCGCCGCCGGGTCCGACGGATCGGTGGCGGTGACGACGATCAAGTCCGCTGCCGCCTGGGCTGCCAGTTCGGGTGAGAGGTCGACCGAGATCTCGTCGGCCCATTCCGGTCGCGGCGGAGTGGTGAACCCTGCGCACTCGAGGGTGCTGCCGGCGAACGAGGACGGTCCGTACAGGGTCAACTCACCGTTACGAGGCCGGATCAGTTGTGCTGTCTCCCCTTCGGTTCCGAACTTTTCGGCGATCTCGCCGCACCGGTCGTCGTATGCGGTGAGCAGTTCCTCCGCCTTCGCCTCCCTGCCGAGAATGCGCCCGACGAACCGGACACTGTCGCGCCACGGATCGGACTGGGAGGCGATGAACACCGTCGGCGCAATGGCGGAGAGTTGGTCGTAGTACTCGGCGTGCCGAGTCTCGGTGCCGAGAATGAGGTCGGGTTGCAGGGCCGCGATGTCCTCGATGGTCGGTTCGGCCACCGTGCCGACAGTGGCGATGTCGGCCGCTTCGGCGCCGAGATACGACGGCACACCGCTCACGTCACTGAGCACCGCGGTGCCGACGGGTACGACACCGAGGGCGACGGAAGTGTCGAGCTCGACCGGCTCGAGTGTGACCACACGCAGTGGGGTTTCCGGAACGTCGACCGTTCCCCGGACTGTCTCGATCGATCGCGTTGCGCTGCCCGCCCCGTCGGAGGTGGCGTCGGTGGACGAACACGCCGTCGCAGTCACACCGAAGGCGGCGACGGTGAGGGCGAGGGCAGTGATACGGGCGTGGAACGTCGTCAAGGGTCCTCCGTGGGAAAATTGTTCGGAATCACAAATAGGGTAGCCTATCCTCTTACTGTCCGGTGACGTTCGGCCGGCCAGTCGGTACGGTGTGGCTGTGACCACTCCACGCATTCCGTCCGGTACCGCCAAGACTCTCGGGCCCATCAACTGGGTCATCTGCAAGGTGATCGCCAAGGGTGCCGGCGTGCCGAATCCCCACCTGTTCACCACCCTCGGTCGCACCGGCGGCCTGTTCCGAGCATGGCTGTTCTACAGCGGGCATCTGATGCCAGGAGGCAAGATCTCGCGCAAGGAATCCGAGATGGTGATCCTGCGCGTGGCTCACTTGCGCGATTCCGCGTACGAGATGGACCACCACATTCGCCTCGGCAGGCGTGCGGGAATCGACCGGGATCTGCTTCATTCGATCATGGCCGGACCCGAAGCACCCGGGCTGTCCACTCGGTACCGCACCATTCTGACCGCCGTCGACGAGCTCGTCGACACCAAGACCCTCGCCGACGCCACGTGGGCCCAACTCAGTGCCCAGTTCGACGAGCGTCGGCTGATCGAGTTCGTGCTGCTGGTCACTCAATACGACGGTCTGGCAACCACTTTGGGTACCCTTCGCGTCGAGCGCGACTATGGCGACCGGGCCCCACGACGATGAGCGGCGGACCTGATGCCGCGTTGCAACGCGCGCTCGACATGATCCAGCCCGAGGTGCTGCGGGCAATGGCGCGCACCGACGGCGGCTATGTCGAACTGTTGCCGAACCTGCCCGCACCGAACCCGTCGCCTGCGAGCATCGCGATGAACAACCGCGTGGTGGCAGCCATCTACGAACAGCTGTGGCGGCCGTTCGGGGTATCCATGATGGGCATCGCAGGCATGTCGATGTCTGCCGAGCGTGCCAAAGCCGTCGCCGATCTGCGGTTGCACGGCCCCCAGAAGGTCCTCGACGTGGCGTCGGGTCCCGGCAATTTCACGAGGTTTCTCTCCGAGCAGCTCACGGGGGACGGTATCGCGATAGGCTTCGACATCTCCGAGGCCATGATCGCCCGGGCAGTGCAGGACAACCGTGGACCGAGGGCTGCGTACGTGCGCGGCGACGCGGCGCGTCTACCCTTCTCCGACGGCACCTTCGACGCCGTATGCTGCTATGCCGCTTTGTATCTTATTCCAAAGCCCATGACGGTACTCGACGAACTGATTCGCGTACTACGCCCCGGTGGACGCATCGCGATCATGACCAGCTGCGAGCCTCGCCCGGCACCACTCGGTTCCGTCGTCGGCTTCGGAACCGGCCTGGCGGGCGTCAAGATGTTCCCGAAGAACCTGTTCGTGGACGTGTTCGCGGCGTCGGGACTGACCGAGATCGAGCAGGACGTCCGGGGACTTGCCCAGTTCGTCAGCGCCACCAAACAGTAACCGCTACAGACGAACCGGCCTCAGCTCTTGGGTCCGTTTCAGCTCTTGGGTCCGTAATCGTCCACGATCCATCGCCCGTCGTGATCGGAGACGGTCACGGCGAGGATGTTGGCCACCGTACCGCCGTCGGGCGACTGCACGTTACGCGTCTGCTGCTGCGCGTACACCGAGATCTTGTACACACCGTCGGTCTCGGAATCGACTGCGGCCGAGAGCGCTTCGCCCGTGGCCACCACCTGCGACTCGGTCATGATCGCCGTCAGTGCATCCTTCACGCCGTCGTACCGATCCTGCAGCGGTTGCGCCGCACCGTCTTTGACACTGGCGAAGAACGCGTCCAGATCGTTGTAGTCGTACGTCAGCGATCTGGTCGTGTATTCCTGGGCTGTGTTCAATGCGATCTGCCGATCGGTCTCCTGCTGCCGCGTAGCGTCGAGATCGCCGGCGGCGGAGTGCCACAGGTAGCCGAACACCGCTGCCATCACGACGGCGACAACCGCAACGACGACCGCGACAACCGTGTGGATCGAGCGACCCGACTCCCGCGGAGTGGGGGTCGTCGACGCCTCGGGGGCAGTCGATTCGGAGGCTGTCGACGCTTCGGCCGGGACGTCGTGTTCCTGAGGGGGTGCAGTATCGGTCATGGGGTCACTCCAGTGTCGGATAGAGAAATCGGTCAGTTCGGGATGGTCACGGCTACTCGCGCGGGTCCTCCCTCCGGAAAGATCCCACCCAACATGTCGATGATCTTCCCCGCGTCCACCCGCAGAGGCTTGATGGGCGCCGTGTACGGCTTCAACAACGTGGCGATCAGCGCCAGGTCCGGGGATGTGGGGGTGAGATAGCTGTCGATCTTGGTGATGAGTGGACCGATCGGGTCGTCCCACACATCCGACGCCACGTAGGAGTACTGCTCGAATGCTTGCAGCAGACTCGACACTCCCTGGCCGGTGGCACCTACCCACGGACCTGCGTCACTGAGCACCGGCCCGTACCCGTACGCCTTTCGTCCGAGTTCCTGGGCATTGTCGTACAGGTGCCGAATCTCTTCGCTCTTGTCCCGCAACGTCAGAGCGAGCAGCCTGAAGGTGTCGACGAGGTTGTCGATCTCGGGGTCGCGGCCCAGCACTGCGGTGTTCGCGGTCTCCGCCAGTCCCGAGAGCGCACCGGTGTCGATCTGAGCCACGAGAGCATCGACTTTCCCGAGGGTGTCGCTGACGGTGGCCGATACGAGCGTCCGATCCACGGGGATCACCGACCCGTCGTGCAGGAACGGCGCGCCTGCGCGGCGCGGTCGGATATCGAGGTACTGCTCCCCCGCCACCGACAGGTTGGCCACGACGACGTCTGAATCGGCCGGAATGCGATGGCTGGCATCCAGACTCAGCGTCACACTCAGTCCGGCGCCGGTGACGGCGATGTCGTCGACCTCGCCGATCTTCATTCCGCGTGACGTGACCTGCGAGGTATCCATCAGACCACCCGAGCTCGCCAGTTCCACGATGACCGTGTTGTGGTCGCGGCGCGGGTCCATGCCAAGAACACCGATACTCATGTAGCCGATGCCGGCAACGGTGAGCACCAACAGCGCGACGAGTGAGAACACCGTGGAGAACTTCATCGCACTATTCCGATCGATCGCAGCACGCCGATCATCTCGTCGGCCCTGACCCCTGGGTCCGGCACACCCTCTGCCCGAAAAGAATCGATCGCAATGTTCGGCGTCGTCGAGAAGAACGGCACGAGGCGTTCACGCAGCAGAGTGTTCACCTTCTCGGCGTTCATCGGCACGGTGGTGTCGGCCGAGGAAATGGTCATGATCGCGGGCAGGATGATTCCGATTGCACCGCTCAACTCCGGGTAGGGCGGGCCGAGTACGTCGCCGACGTTATGAGACATGTAGCCGAGGGCGAAGATCAGGTTCACCACGCTGAAGAGGACCTCGGACAGCCCCTGCGCCCGCGACGGGCCAAGATCGAGTACCCGTGTCAGGCCCGATTCCTGCCGCACCAGAGTGTTCGAAACTCCCTCTGCTGCTGCGAGAATACGGTCGATGTCGCCGGTGTTGGCTCCCAGATCGGCAATGGCAGCACGAGCCGCGTTGTTCACCCGGTCGAACATCTGTGGATCGTGCGGCACCGCTGCGTTGACGTTGTTCACCGCCTCCTGCAGTTCCACCACGTGCCCGCCGGTCACCACGTCGGCCAGTCCGCGCAGAACATCCTCGACGTTGTCCGCAGGCACGGTCCGTTCGAGCGGAATGACGTCGCCGTCCGCCAATTCGTCTGCACTCGAGTCGTTCTCGGGAGGCTGAAGCGAAATGTAGATCTCACCGAGGATCGTGCTCTGCCTCAGCTCGGCGATCGTCAGCTTCGGTAGGCGAACATCGGCTGACAGATCGACGGTTGCTACGGCCTTGTGGTCGACGAGAGTCACGTGGTCCAGGACTCCCGCGTCGACACCGTCGACGATGACCTTCGCTTTGGCCGGCAGGTTCAGCACGCTGGAGAACTCGATGTCCACGGTGTACTTGTCACCGTCGACATAGCTACCGGGGATGGGCAGATCGGCCGGATTCGCGCTGCAGCCGGCGATCACAGTGCCGATCACCAGAACCGTTGCAGCCCGGTACCGTATCCGCATCATCGCCATCCCGCCGATCCGAGAATCAACTGCACCAGTCCGACGTCGATGACATCGCCGCGCTGCTGGTCGGCCGAACAGGTCGGACGGTACTTGTTGATCACGGCGCAGATCTCGTTGGGAGAATTGGTGTCGATCTCGAATTGTGGCGGGTGGTACGTCAATCGGCCTGCTCGCAGATCCTCGTCGTAGAGCGTCACCAGCGAGTCGCTGACGGTGGGCACCTGCTCGAGAATGTCCTTGATGTCGCCTATTCGGCCGAGCCCCACGTCCACGATGGGTATCAACTGGTCGAGGAATCCGTAGATCTTGTCACCGTACTTGTCGAGTTGCCGCGCCAGGACGGGAATGAGTTCCACCGCCAACCCGACTCCGCCGCTGAACGCCGTGGTGAACTCGGACAGCGTGATCATGCCGGCCTTCAAGTTGTCCAGCAGCTTGGCGACGTCGGGCCAGCTGACCGCGAACACATCCACGAGCTTGTCGATGTTGTCGATCAGTCGCCGCACGGTGGCGTCCCGATCGGTGGGTTCACCCACCAGCGTCGAGAGCTGCGCGATGGCCGAATTCAGCTGTGGCCCCGAGCCGTCGAGGGCACCGTCGACCGAACGAAGCGCGTTGCCGAGTATCTCGGGACGAGTGCCGTCGGCATCGGCCGGACCGAGCAGATCCGTGGCCAGCTTCGAAACGGCGTCGAATGTCTCACTCGCACCGAGAGGGGTGCGGGTGCGCGCGAGCGGAATGCACTCGGCCCGATCGAGTTCGAGACCGCCGGTGTACGGCTCGGTGAACTCCACATGCCGGTCGGTGACGATCGAACTGGACAACGTCACCGCGCCGACATCGGCCGGTAGTGCGAGGTTCTCGTCCACCTCCATGGTCACCAGGACGCCGTCGGGAACGCTGTCGTCGGTGGCGATGGACGTCACGGTTCCCACATCGACGCCGAGCATCGTCACCGAGTTCCCCTCGTACAGCCCGACCGTATCGCTGAATTGCGCACAGACACTCGATGTTCGGCTCGCCACATCGATGACTCCGCTGGCCGACGCCACCGTGGTGGTCAGTGCGACCACGGCGACGAACGACGCCCCGACTATCACCGGTCGCTTCCACTGCCGAGTCATCAGCACGCCTTCCCTGGAACTGGAATGCACACGCCCGCACCGGTGACGACGCTCTGCGACTGATCGATGACCGGTCCGCCTCCATCACCGTGTGCCACCAACGCGCCGATTTGATCGGACGCAGTCTTGACTTGTGTCAGCGCCGCATCGAAGTCTCCGAATCGATCGAAGACCTTCTGCACTATCTCCTCGAGTTGCACCACGGAGGGCTCGATTCCTTCCTCGTACGCCATCAAGGGGCGATGGAAGAGCTCGAACAGGCGCTTCAAGAGATCGAATGCGTTGACGACATCGGTGCGCTTGTCACCGAAGCCCTTCGTCAGAGTCCCCAACTGCCGCACCAACTCGTCGAGCATGAGCTGATCGGACGACAGAGCCGCGGTGTACTCGTCGGACACCGCCAAGCCTCGCTCGAGTTGATCGGAGCGCTGAGCGATCAGATCGGTGAGCTCGGTGAGACTGTCGACCACCCGACGAGTCGACTCCGGCTGGACGGTCAAGGCCTTGTCCACCTCCGCGACGGTCGCACGCAGTGTCGAGCCGTCGATGTCGCGCACCAACGGCGTCACCTGCTCGAGTGTGTCCGAGAGGTCGAACGGGGTCTTGGTCCGCTCCTTCGGAACGGGATTGTCGCCGAGGGGCTCGTCACCGGTGGACTCGAGCTTGACGTAGTGCCCACCGATCGGAGTGAGCAATTGCACCGAGAGACTGGAGGTATCGCCGACGAAGACGTCGCGGTCCACCCCGAACGTGACATCGACGTGATCGCCGGCGAGAGCCACCGTGCGCACGGTGCCGACTGCGATCCCGGCGATTCTGATCTCGTCCCCGGCCGCGAGGCCACCGGACGAGCCGAAATGCGCGACGTACGTCCTCTCGCCGAACGGCACGGCGTACACCGCGCCTGCTCCCAGCAGCAGAACCGCGGCCACGAGCGCGCCGAGGACACCCCAGGTAAGATACTTGCGGTTCTCGGACTGCTCGTCGCGAACACCCTTGCGGACCGTCCGACGCGGAGATCTCTGCTGCCCGTTCATCGGCACACCACCAAATTCTGATTGCCGAGAACGATCCGACCGATTCCCGGAATGTCCTGCTGCCCCTGACTACACGTGTAGGTCTGCCCCGGTCCGGGGATGCGCTGATTCAGTCCGGTCAACAACGACGGAGCGAGCGCCAGGATCTCGGTGACCTGGTCGGTCTGCGGTATCAAGCGGCGAAGCATGCCGTCCACCGGGGCGTAGCCGCCGTCGTACGCGTCCCGGAGCTGCTCGCCCAGCCCCACCAGCGGGCCGAGTCCGTAGTTCGCCTGATCGAGGGAGGACAGGACATGATCCATCTCGGTACTGAGCCGCGATACCAGCGAGGTCAACTGTTCGACGAGGCTGGCCACCGAGGCCGACTTTCCGCTGATCGTCGACGAGATCTGCCCCAGGTTGTCGATCAACAGGGCGATGATCGCCTCGCGTTGGGTGGCGAAGGTGGTGATCGTGTCGATATCTTTCAGCACCGGCGCTATTCCGCTGCCGTCGCCCTGCACCATGCGAAGGATGTTCTCCGCGAACAGGTTCAGCTGCGCGGTGTCCAAGGTGTCGAAGATCGGCTTGAATCCGTCGAACAGCTCGGTGATGTCGAACGAGGGCACCGTGTTCTCGAGAGCGATGGTCGACCCGGCCGGGAGCACCCGATCGGACGCGGACCCGGTCTGCACCAGTTCCACGTACCGCTGACCGAGCAGGTTCTGGTAGCGAACGGCGGCATGCGTCGTCTCGTACACCGACCGTGAGTCCTCGACCTCCATCGAGACCGTCGCCAGTGAGCCGTCGAGATCGATCGAGTCGACCTTGCCGATCTGCACGCCGGACATACGGACGTCGTCACCCTCGTACAGTCCCGAGACGTCGTCGAAAGTCGCTGTGTATTGCGACTTCTCACCGCCCACAGGAGTTCGCAACGCTGCAACGATCACGTAGGCGCACAGCACGATCACTACCGTGAACACCATCAACTTGACGACGGTTCCGCTCACCTTGATCACCGCTCCCCCTGGCTCTCGTACGCGTCCACGGCACTCGCCATGTTCGGCATCGTGCGCACGATGACGTCGAGCTGCAGCTGAGGAACGCCGTCGACGACCGGGAAGGCATCCGACACACCGTCGATCACCGTCGGCACTCGGTCGTACGCCGGGGCCAGCGTTCCGAGCGAGGCGGTGATCGGCACCAGCAGGTCCAGAGTGGTCGACAGCAACTCGGTCAGGTTCGGGTTGTTCGTCTCGAGCATCTTGCCCAGCGGATAGAGCAAATCGTTGCTGAGGCCGTTGATGGCGTCGAGCGTGCGGGTGCGGTTGTCCATCGGCTCGTAGTAGGCGCTGTTGTCCACCACTCCCACCACCAGATCCAGCAGCGGCGGTATCAGATCGTCGATTCCCTGCCCCAGCTCGCCGCCGCGATGCAACTTGAGCGCAAGCGGATCGATCTGATTCTCGGTGAGCATACGGGCAGTGTCGAAGTAGGGCTTCAGGCCTTCCGACACATCCGAGGAGATCCGAGCCAACAGATCGGACAGGTGCTGCACCTGGTCCGAATCGAGTACCTCGGTCAACGCCGCTACCCGCCGAAAGACACTGGTGACAGTGACATTGGCGCTGTCGGGTGCAATGGTGAGCGTCGAGTTCTCCGGAAGCGCTCCGCCCGTACCGTCGGAGATCAGCTCGATGGCCGTCGAACCGAAGATGTTCGACGAGGTGAACTGGGCCTTCAGCGTATCGGTCAGTTCTGCCGATTGCGCTCCGTCGATGGACAATTCGATTCGTTGGCGACCGAATCCGAGTGTGTCGATCCGGTCGACGGTACCGATCGCGAGTCCCCTGAACTTGACCTCGGCACCGGGGGCAAGACCATCGCCGACGGTTGCCGCATCGATGGTCAACGGGAACGTCGACTCGAAGTATCCCTTGGCGTACGCGGTGAGCAGTACCGCCACCACGGCGACGATCGCGACGACGACCAGCCCACGTGTTCTGAGCGTTGCAGGCCCGGCCGACCGCCCGGACAAATCCTCCAAAACCGCCATGATCAGCCCGAAATCCTTATGCCCGAATCGAATCCCCACAGCACGATCGTCAGGATCATGTCCAGAATGACGACGGCGATGAGACTGGCTCGAATTGCGCGCCCCGACGCCCGCCCCACACCCTCGGGTCCGCCGGATGCGTAGTAGCCCTGGTAACCATGGATCAAGATGATGGTGACGACGAATATCGTCGCCTTGAGCAGCGACCAGACGACGTCCATCGGCTGCAGGAATGCCGTGAAGTAGTGATCGTAGGTACCCGAGGACTGGTCGTTGAACACGCTGACGACCACCTGGCACGCAACGTAACTGAGAATCAACGTCAACAGGTAGAGCGGAACGATGGTGATGATGCCCGCGATCACCCGCGTGGTGACGACGAACGGGATCGAGCGAATCCCCTGCGCCTCGAGCGCATCGATCTCCTCGGAGATTCGCATCGCGCCGATCTCTGCCGTCATGCGGCACCCGGCCTGCGCGGCGAAGCCGATGGCCGCGACCATCGGTGCCAACTCACGGGTGCTGGCATAGGCGGAGACGAACCCGGTGAGCGGTTCCATACCCACCATTCCGAGCGTGTTGAAACCCTCGATCCCGATGGAGGCACCCACCGCGACACCCAGCACGACGAGCACCGAGACGGTGCCGCCCCCGACCACCAATGCCCCAGTGCCCCAGGTGATATCGCTGAGTATCAGCATCATCTGCCTGCGGTAGGTACGCACGGTGTGCGGAATCGCGGTGAGCACCTGCAGGCAGAACGTCAGTTGATGACCGAGCGCCTGCAGCATCGAGCCGGGGATTCGCCCGAGTCGCTGGACGTACCGGCCGACGAGGACGGTGCCGTGCGGTGAGTAGCGAGATGGTGTTGCCATCGATTCGACTCCCTATCCCAGCTTCTGAGGCATGAACATGGCCACCAACTGAGTGATGACCACATTGACCGTGAAGGCCGAGATCACTCCGACGACGACAGCAGCATTGACGGCATTGGCTACGCCGCGAGGTCCGTCCACGGCGGCGAAACCGCGCTGACAGGCGACGATGACCACGATGACCCCGAAGATCTCCGTCTTGATCAGGGCGACCACCAGATCACCGACCGACGCGAAGGATGCGAACGAGGAGATGTAGCTTCCCGGTGTGCCGCCCTGGAATCCGACGTTGATCGTGTAGCCGGCGGCGATACCCATGAAGATGATCAGGATGCACAACATCGGTGCCACGAACAGAATCGCCGCGAGCCGGGGAACGACAAGGCGCCGTACCGGGTCGATGCCCATGGTCTTCAGTGCATCGATCTCGTCGCGGATCGTGCGCGATCCGAGGTCTGCGGCGATGGCCGAACCGGCGGCCCCGCCGAGTAGCAACGCGGCGACGATCGGCGCACCCTGCCGGATCACCCCGAGACCGCCCGCGGCACCGGCGATCGACGTGGCACCGATCTGGTCGGTGAGCGAACCCACCTGCACCGAGACGATGACCCCGAACGGAATGGAGACGAGGATGGCGGGAACTGCGGTGACGGTGACCACGAACCATGCCTGATCGACCGAATCACGCCACGGATGGCGCAGTCGCGCGATGTCGGCGACGAGGTGAACGAAGGCGTCGAGGGCCAGCTCGAGCGCGCCGCCGAAGGTACGAAATCCGGTGAACACGCGCGAGCGCCCGGCTCCGGTGACGTTCGATCGGATCGCCAATTCGGCTCACCCCCATGGTGGACTACGCGACGCACCTGTGGGTGCGCTCGCAGCGCGCGCCGAACCCCTCGGAGCGTCGCGAAGGGAAAGTATCAGCTGGCCGACGGGCAGGTGACGTTTTCATCACCTACTGAGCTATGAGTGTTCACAGAATCGGTAGCACTGCTTCATGATTCGAGTTCGGACCGCTCACCCCGCTTTACTGATACTTTAATTTTCCACCGACTGCTGGGAGAAACAGATTTGACCACCTCTCCGGATCGCACCCGCATCGAATTCCCCGACATCTCCTCTCGCACGTGGGAGCACCCGTCGGACCGAGCTGCCCTGGTCACACTGCGCACCCTCAAAGGGTTCGACACCGTTCTGCGCACGCTGTCCGGGCTGTTGCGCGAACGGCAGCATCGCCTGATGTATCTCGCCACCGCGGTGCGCGTCGACGAGCGCCAATTCAAGGATCTGAACGACCTACGCAGCGACTGCGTGCAGATCCTCGGGGCCGAGGAGACACCCGAACTGTTCGTGGTTCAGTCGCCGATGGTCAACGCGTTCACCATCGGCATGGATCGCCCGTTCATCGTCCTGACCACCGGCATGCTCGACATCATGACCTACGAGGAGCAGCGATTCGTCGTCGGACACGAGCTGGGCCACGCGCTGTCCGGTCACGCGGTGTATCGCACCGTGCTGATGCATCTGATGCGCCTCGCCGGCACCGTCGGCTGGGTTCCGGTGGGCGGCTGGGCCCTGCGCGCGGTCATCGCCGGACTGATGGAATGGCAGCGTAAGTCCGAATTATCCGCTGACAGAGCGGGTTTGCTGTGCGGACAGGATGTGCACACCGCGATCCGTGTGCAGCTCAAGTTGGCGGGTGGCGCACGCATCAACGAGATCGACGTCGACGCATTCCTCGAGCAAGCTGCCGAGTACGAGGCCAGTGGGGATCTGCGTGACGGCGTGCTCAAGCTGCTCAATCTCGAACTCCTCTCGCATCCCTTCTCGGTGCTGCGCGCCGCCGAGCTGAAGAAGTGGGTCGACAGCGGCGAGTACGCGACCGTACTGCGAGGCGACTACCCGCGCAGGTCCACCGATCACGAGGCCAAGGTGTCGGAGGAGTTCCGTAACGCGGCGCGCACGTACAAGAACAACTTCGACACCTCGGAGGACCCGCTGATCAAGACGGTTCGCGACATAGGAAGCGGATTCACTGGTGCCGTCGACGCCGTCGGCAACGGAATCGGCGACGTGGCGTCGGACATCAAGGGTCGCTTCGATCACTGGCGAAAGTCGTAGGCAGCGCACCGAAAACGAACGGCGGCGACCACCGAAGTGGTCGCCGCCGTTGTGTTCGGGGAGAGGATCAGAAGTTGATCATGTGGCCAGCGAGGCCGTGGATCGCTTCCTGCAGTGCCTCCGACAGCGTTGGGTGCGTGTGGACGTTGCGGGCCAGCTCGTTGACCGTCAGGTCCCACTTCTGGGCCAGGGTCAGCTCGGGCAACAGCTCCGAGACGTCCGGTCCGATGAGGTGGCCGCCGAGAAGCTCGCCGTGCTCGGTGTCGGCGATGAGCTTGACGAAGCCGGTGGCGTCGCCCAAGCCGTGCGCCTTGCCGTTGGCGGCGAACGGGAAGTTCGCCACCTTGATGTCGGATCCGCGAGCCTGCGCTTCTTCGCGGGCCTGATCCTCGGTGAGACCGAAGCTGGCGACCTGCGGCTGGCAGAAAGTGGCGCGGGGCATCATGCGGTAGTCGTCGATCGGCAATGTCTCTGCGCCGCCGATGGTTTCGGCAGCCACGACGGCTTGCGCCTCGGCCACGTGGGCGAGCTGCAGCTTGGCCGTGACGTCGCCGATGGCGTAGATGTGCGGGACGTTGGTCTGCATCGTGTTCGTGATGCCGATGGCACCGCGGTCGGTGAGCTCCACGCCGGTCTTCTCGAGGCCGAAGCCTTCGACACGAGGGGCGAAACCGACGGACTGCATCACCTTGTCGACGGTGAACGTCTCGCTCTCGCCGGACTTGTTGTGCTTGATCTCGACGGTGAC
>NZ_JASHKQ010000021.1 GCF_030056795.1 Rhodococcus sp. IEGM 1381
CGTCGAAGAAGCCCCCGCCCCGTTCCTCACCGACGCCCAACGCAAAGAAATCCACGCCTCCGCCAAAGCCATCTGCCTCGAAGCCGGCTACTACGGCGCCGGGACCGTGGAATACCTCGTCGGCCAGGACGGGCTCGTGTCGTTCCTGGAAGTGAACACCCGCCTGCAGGTCGAGCATCCCGTCACCGAGGAAACCTCCGGCATCGACCTGGTGCTGCAACAGTTCGCGATCGCCAACGGCGAGGAACTGTCCATCACCGAAGATCCCGAACCGCGGGGACATTCGTTCGAGTTCCGGATCAACGGTGAAGACGCCGGGCGTGGGTTCCTGCCCGCCCCCGGACCGGTCACCACCTTCACCGCCCCCTCCGGGCCGGGCGTGCGCGTCGATTCCGGTGTCGAATCCGGCAGTGTGATCGGGGGCCAGTTCGATTCGATGCTCGCCAAACTCATCGTCACCGGAGCCACCCGCGACGAGGCGTTGGCTCGGTCGCGTCGGGCGTTGGCCGAATTCACCGTCGAGGGCTTGGCGACGGTGATCCCGTTCCACGCTGCGGTGGTCTGCGATCCGGCGTTCATCGGCGACGGGGACTCGTTCTCGGTGCACACCCGGTGGATCGAAACCGAATGGGACAACCAGGTTCCTCCGTTCACCGCCGGGCAACCGATCGACGACGAGGACCCACTGCCCCGCCAGCAGGTGGTCGTCGAGGTCGGTGGCCGCCGCGTCGAGGTCTCCCTCCCCGGGGAACTCTCCCTCGGCGGCGGTGGCAACGGCGGCGGGCCTGCGGGTGCGGTGCGGCGTAAACCGAAAGCCCGCACCCGAGGCGGTGCCGGCGCGGGAGCCGCGTCCGGCGACTCCGTGACCGCACCGATGCAGGGGACCGTGGTCAAGGTCGCCGTCACCGAAGGCCAGAGTGTCGAATCCGGTGACCTCATCGCTGTCCTGGAAGCGATGAAAATGGAAAACCCCGTCACCGCCCACAAAGGCGGCACCATCACCGGCCTGAGCGTCACCGCAGGCGACGCCATCACCCAAGGCACCGTCCTCACAGAAATCAAATAGGGAGTATCCGATGACTGCCCTCGCTGAATCGTTCGACGGTGATACCTCTCCGGCGCATTCGACCGAGCTCGAAATCGTGTCGACGGTGCTGCGCATGGCGTCGGCCGCGCGGGTCCGTCTGGCGGAGGCATTGGACGCCCAGGGGCTGAGCTGGGCAAGGTACGAGGTTCTGGAATCGGTGTGCAGGCGAGGGCCGACGTCGTACAGCACGCTGTCGCGAGAGTTGGTGCGGCACAGAACAAGCATCACTGCCACGACGGCCAGTCTCGTCGATGTGGGACTGTTGGTGCGTAGCGTCAATCCGCGGAATCGGCAGCAGTACTTGGTCGAGGCCACCGACTCGGGCCACCGCGCCGTGACGCGCGCCGAGCGTGCGCTCGAGCGCGCTCGGTCGAGGATGGCGGTCGATGCAGACTCCGTACAGACGCTCGAGGTTCTGCGGGGGATCGAGAAGCAGTGGAACGGTCGGCACTGATCGGCGACTGATTGCAGCGGCACGTCTGCTGTGATTCGAGTACCCCTGGGGTAATACCCCCAGGGGTACTTGTATACCCCCTTGGGTATATGAGACGGTGGGCACGTTCGATCGGCGGGGTTTCGTCTGCCCTTGTCGATACCCCCACCCGTATAGCAGAACCGCCGCCTTGCCCTCCATCCGTCTTTCCCACTGAACAACAGCTTTCGAGGAGGCACCATGAACATCGCACTGTCCACCACACTGACCGACACCGATTTCGACACCGCGATCGACAGCACGAAAAGGGCACTGTCGGAACAGGGTTTCGGAGTCCTCACCGAGATCGATATGCAGGCAACTCTGAAAGCGAAGCTGGGCGAGGACATGGAGCGCTACATGATTCTCGGTGCATGCAACCCCGGACTGGCTCACCGTGCGGTCTGTGTCATGAAGCAGATCGGGTTGCTGTTGCCGTGCAACGTGATCGTGCGTGACGACACGGCGACACCGGGATCGGTTATCGTCGAGGCGATGAACCCGGCCATCATGGTCGAGGTCACCAGCGAGCCCGAGTTGGGTGCGGTCGCCTCCGAGGCCACTGCGAAACTGAAGGCAGCGATTGCAGCACTGGGCGGGCGTGGATCCCACTCTGCCTGATGCCCCCGGGGGTACCATCGAGTTCGACACCACCACCATCGAGGGGATCGACATGATCGGCGACGAAGACAGCATCGCACTGGTACTCAACCGACTCAAGCGCGCACACGGTCAGCTTGCCGGCGTCATCGGGATGATCGAGAACGGTCGCGATTGCAAGGACGTCGTCACCCAGCTCGCCGCTGTCTCTCGCGCACTGGACAAAGCCGGATTCAAGATCGTGGCGACAGGTCTGCGTGAGTGCATGACGGGTGAGAGTGCAGGCGACAAGAAGCCGATGACCGAGGCGGAACTCGAAAAGCTGTTTCTGGCGTTGGCCTGACGACGGTGTGCGGTGAACGTGTGTGGTCGAGGCCGGAAGATTCGGCCGAATACTTGACTTGGTCCAGAAAGCGGGACGATACTGGGACCGTGATGCCGATCTCGCCGCATGCGGAGCAACTGCGCACTGCCGATATGCGCGTGACCCGTCCCCGGGTCGCGGTACTCGAGGTCGTCGAAACCAATCCGCACGCAGATACCGACACCATTCTCGGGCTCGTGAGATCCATGTTGCCCGAGGTGTCGCGGCAGACGGTCTACGACGTCCTCAACGCGCTGACGGTTGCGCGCCTCGTTCGGCGGATCGAGCCGGCGGGTTCGCCCGCGCGGTACGAATCGCGCGTCGGCGACAATCACCATCACGCCGTATGCCGCTCGTGCGGCGTCATCGCCGATGTGGATTGCGCGGTCGGCGAGACGCCGTGTCTCACGGCATCCGACTCCGTCGGTTTCACTATCGACGAGGCAGAGGTCATCTACTGGGGCCTCTGCGCACAGTGTTCGGCAGCTCGTGAGCAGCCGGCGGTTCCCGTTCAGTTCCCTCCCCGGTCTCGAACACAGCAGAGTTCGTGACCACCGATCACAGCCCGATCGTCATACCTTGGAAGGAAGCACGTGTCTGAAGATCACGTAACACGCGAAAAAGAGATGAACGAGGATCAGCCGCAGGACAGCGGCGGCAAGTGTCCGGTCATGCAAGACTCGATGCCGATGCCCGTCGAAGGCGGAAGCAATCGCGAGTGGTGGCCCAAGTCGCTGAATCTGAAGATCCTCAAGAAGAACCCGGCAGTCGGCGACCCCATGGGACCCGACTACGACTACGCAGCCGAGTTCAACTCTCTCGATCTCGCCGAGGTCAAGCGTGACATCGAAGCCCTGATGACGAATTCGCAGTCCTGGTGGCCGGCCGACTTCGGTCACTACGGCCCCTTCTTCATTCGCATGGCGTGGCACGCAGCGGGCACGTACCGCAAGCAGGACGGCCGCGGCGGTGCCGGAGCGGGCATGCAGCGCTTCGCGCCACTCAACAGCTGGCCCGACAACGCGTCGCTGGACAAGGCGCGCCGCCTGATCTGGCCGGTCAAGCAGAAGTACGGCCGCAAGCTCTCCTGGGCCGACCTCATCGTGCTCACCGGAAACGTCGCCATCGAGTCCATGGGCCTGCCGACCTACGGCTTTGCCGGCGGACGCGTCGACGCCTGGGAGCCGGACGAGGACGTCTACTGGGGCCCCGAGCAGACCTGGCTCGGTGACGAGCGCTACGCCGGTGATCGCACGAGCCTCGAGAACCCGCTCGCCGCAGTCCAGATGGGTCTGATCTACGTCAACCCCGAAGGCCCTAACGGCAACCCGGATCCCGTGCAGTCCGCCATGGACATTCGCGAGACCTTCGGCCGGATGGCCATGAACGACATCGAGACCGCGGCACTCGCCGTCGGCGGACACACCTTCGGCAAGACACACGGCGCAGCGGACCCCGACGCGCACATCGGTGCCGAGCCTGAGGGTGCCCCCATCGAGCAGATGGGTCTCGGCTGGAAGAACAGCTACCAGAGCGGTGTCCTCGCGGACGCGATCACCAGTGGCCTCGAAGTCATCTGGACGCCCACGCCCACCCAGTGGGACAACAGCTTCCTCGAGACCCTCTACGGGTTCGAGTGGGAGCTCTACAAGAGCCCCGGTGGCGCGCACCAGTGGCGTCCGAAGAACGGTGAGGGCGCGGATCTCGTTCCCGACCCAGCCGATCCGTCCAAGCGTCGCCACCCGTCGATGCTGACTTCCGACATCGCCATGCGCGTCGACCCGATCTACGAGCAGATCACCCGTCGCTGGCTCGATCACCCCGAGGAGCTCGCAGAGGAGTTCCAGAAGGCGTGGTTCAAGCTCACGCACCGCGACATGGGACCGGTCACGCGTTACCTCGGCCCCGAGATCCCAGCGGAGCCCCTGCTCTGGCAGGACCCGATCCCGGCCGTCGATCACGAGCTGATCGGTGACGCACAGATCGCCGAACTGAAGCAGGCCATCCTCGGATCCGAACTGACTCAGGAGCAGCTGATCTCGGCTGCGTGGGCGGCGGCTTCGTCGTTCCGCGTCAGTGACAAGCGCGGTGGTGCCAACGGTGGCCGTCTGCGTCTGCAGCCGCAGGCCGGCTGGGAGGTCAACGAGCCCGACGAGCTCGCACAGGTCATCCGCGTCCTCGAAGGAATCCAGCAGTCGTTCTCCGGAACGGTGTCCTTCGCCGACCTCGTGGTGCTCGGTGGCGTCGCAGCCGTCGAGCAGGCCGCCAAGAATGCCGGCGTCGACATCACGGTTCCCTTCACTCCGGGCCGCATGGATGCCACGCAGGAGAAGACGGACGTCGACTCGTTCTCCGACCTGGAGCCCAAGGTCGACGGTTTCCGTAACTTCTTGGGCAAGGGCCAGAAGTTGCCGGCCGAGTTCAACCTCGTCGATCGCGCAAACCTGCTCTCGCTCAGTGCACCCGAGATGACCGTGCTCGTCGGTGGTCTGCGCGTGCTCGGCGCGAACTACAAGCAGTCGTCGCACGGCGTCCTGACCGACAAGGTCGGCACGCTCACCAACGACTTCTTCGTCAACCTCCTCGACATGGGCACCGAGTGGGTTCCCACCGCGGAGGACGGCATCTACGAGGCCAAGGATGCCGCGACCGGTGAGAAGAAGTGGACCGGAACTCGTAACGATCTGGTCTTCGGCTCGAACTCCGAATTGCGCGCTCTCGCAGAGGTGTACGCCTGCGACGACGCCAAGGAGAAGTTCGTCCGGGACTTCGTCGCGGCCTGGGACAAGGTCATGATGCTCGATCGCTTCGAACTGAGCTGAATCAGGTAGTTCATACAACACCCCGCGAACCTGTTGTTCGCGGGGTGTTGTGCTGTGGCAGAAAAGTTTTCGATCAGCGCTGCGACATCGCTTTCGCGGCCGCCTTGATGGCCCGTCGGATTCGGGGATAGGTACCACACCGGCAGACGTTCTCGATGGTGTCGATGTCCTCGTCGGTCGGGTCGGGGATGCGCTTCAGCAGTGCGACGGCAGCCATGATCTGGCCCGGCTGACAGTAACCGCATTGAGAGACGTCCTCGTCGATCCACGCCTGCTGCACCGGATGGAGCACGTCGCCGTCCGCGAGTCCTTCGATGGTCGTGACCTCTTTGTCGACGGCATCGGACACCGGTGTGACACAGGGGAGTACCTCCACCCCGTCGAGATGGCTCGTGCAGGCGTGACACACGCCGATGCCGCACCCGTACTTGGGGCCGCGGACACCGAGCTCGTCCCGCAGGGCCCAGAGCAACGGCATGTCGTCGGGTAGATCGACCGACACCGCAGCCCCGTTGACGAAAAACTTCTGTTCAGCCATGGATCCTCATTTCGGGAACGGGTCGAAGTCGACGTCGAACAGAATCGGGAAGCTGGTGGGGGTGGTATCGGTGGCTCGCGCGTACGCGTTGGCCACTGCGGCGGCCGCAGCGGGCACTCCCAATTCTCCTGCGCCACCCGGATTCTCGGTGGTGGGCGGCAGGATCACCACCCGAACATCCGGTGGTGAATCGCGTTGACGGGCGTAGTGGAACTGCGAGTAACTACCTTCGAGCGGCAGCCCCTGCTCGTAGTGCAGTCCGGCCCTGAGGGTGGTCGAGATGCCGTCCATCAGGCAGCCGATCATCTGAGCCTCCAGGCTGCGGGGGTTGACCACGCGGCCGACGTCCACGACTATGACGGCTTTTCTCACGCGGGGCGCTCGCGGGTCCTGCGCATCGATCTCGACGAGATATCCTGCACTGGAACCGAATTCGGCATGGAACCCGATGCCCTGCGCCCGGCCGGGGCCGAGATCTGCACCCCAGTTGCCCTCGGCGGCGAGCGTACCCAGCACGTCACGGTGGCGGTCGCTCGCCACCGCCCCCATGCGTAGCTCCAGCGGATCGGTATCGAGGGCGTCGGCGATGCGGTCCACCATGATCTCGGCCGCGGTACGTACCGTTCCGGAGAACACCGATCGCCAACTGCCGGTGGGCATCTTCACCGGTACCTCGACGAGGGTCCTGATGCCGGCGTCGGTGAACGAGTACGGGTCGCGGGTGCTGTGGAACAGCGTCTGGGAGATCAACGGGGACGGTGCCAATGCGTCGGTGACGAGGTCACCGAAACCGCCGTCGAAATCGGTGCACACTGCGGCCACGCGCTGCTCCCAGGAGATCACCGTGCCGCGCGCGAGGACCGCATCGAACTTGGTGTGTACCGCGGGTCGGGCGCGGCCGTGCCGCATGTCGTCCACCCTCGACCACATCAGCCGCACCGGTTTGCCCATTGCTCGGGAGATCACGGCGGCCTCCAGCGGGCCGTCCAAGTAGAGCCGCCGGCCGAACGAGCCGCCTCCGTTGATCACGTGGGTGGTGACCCGATTCAACGGAATGCCCAGTGTCAGAGCAATTTTCTGCCCGGCGTAGTTGGGTAGCTGCATCGATGCCCAGACGTCCGCGCGATCGGATCGCACGTCGGCGACTGCCGAATTGGTTTCCATCGCGGCATGCGAGACGGGAGCAAAGTCGAAATCGACGTTCAGTTTCGTTTCGCCCGGCAGCTCGGGCCTACCCACTCCGCCGAAACCCGTGAACGCAGGGGTGCTCCGCCGAAGCCTGTCCTGGATGGAATCAGTGGACTCGTCGTCGATCGTTCCGGCGTTCCACGTGACCACCGCGGCGTCCTTCGCGGCGAGCGCGTATCCGAAGGTGCGCGCCATGATGGCGACCCCGGTGGACACGACGGCAACATCGATGACCCCTGGCATCGCTCGCAACGCCGCCTCGTCCACCGAGGCAACGGTTCCGTTGATCGTCGGTGGGCGTCGGACGACGACAGGCATGGCGTCGGGGACGTCGAGATCGAGCGTGTAAGTGAGCCGACCGGTGACGATCGCGCGAGCATCCTGGCGCGTGGTCGGAGTGCCGACGACCGTCAGATTTTCCTCCGACTTCGGGTCCACCGCCTCGAAGCGCAGTTCCGGAGCGGCTGCAGCAGCTGCCAGCTCGCCGAAGTGCGCCGATCGTCCGTCCGGTGCCATGACGACGCCGTCGACGATAGTCAGCGTGCTCACGTCCGCACCCCAGCGGTCGGCGGCAGCGCGCAGCAGCCGCGCCCGTGCCGTCGCGGCGATGGATCGAGCGGGCTCCCAGAGAGATTGGATGGAGTTGGAGCCGCCCGTGTAGTGGTTTCCGATCAGTTCCTGCCGGCCAGTTGAGAGCGACACGACGGTCTTGTCGAGTGGGATGTCCAGCTCTTCTGCTATCAGCATCGCCACCGAGGTGGTGAGCCCCTGTCCGATCTCGGCGCGGGGCAAGGCGCAGTGCACGGATCCGTCCCCGCGCACCTCGAGTATCACCAGGTTGGAGTCGGCGGGAAGCGTGGTGAGTACCTGTTCGGGTTCGTCACTGGAGGGCGCCTCTGCAGAGGCCGTTCTCCGCGTCACGAGCATCAATGTCGAGCCGGCCACCACAGCGGTGAAGAAAGAGCGACGCGATACGGTGCGCCGTCCAGGTATCGCGTGCGTCACATCGTCCTTTCGGTCGGGCCCGACTTTACAGTCGCCGATCCGACAAAACGTGCACGTCGAGGTTCGGTCTTTCGCGAACCCGAGAACTCCCTCCGCCGCTTGTTACTCGTCACGACGGCGGTACCTCGGTGGCCGTTATCGCTTCGTTATATTTTGTTGCCCTATCGTGATATTGCTCCCAGATCCGCTGACATGTCCGGACGGCATCATCTACGACATGGAATCAGACAACGCGGCGGTCGGACCCGCACAGGACACACGTGAGAACACTGCGACGGGTGCCCAGAGCTTCGGATCCTTCCTGGAAATGTTTCAGAGCGCATCGACGACGAGCTCGGAGCGCGAGCACTGAATCGCGCGCAGTCGCTCGTCTGCGCCAAGACGGCCACGACGTCGACATCGATGATCCGCACCGACTGATGGCAGTACTCGAACTCGATCGATCGGTTGCGTTGCCGTCAGAGCCGTCCGCGGAGAATCATGTTCCAGTAACTGAGGGGCAGGCCGTAGCGGTCGAACAGCCAGGCTGATCGTCGTGCTTTCAGCGGATCGAGAAACGACGGTAAAGATGGTGTGAGTGACCCGGTTCGGTCGAATTCGGCCGCAATGAGACGGTGGGCGTCGATCGTCACCGGTGCCACGGTGTACCCGTCGTACGAGGACATTTCTCGCCCGGCTCTGGCGGCCAGCAGATTGTCGATCAGAACGGCTATCTGCTTTCTCAGCGCACCGCCGGAAGAATCGGTGTCGATTCCGGCACCGTCACCGGCGGCCCAGATCTCGCTGTGTTCGCGGTGCCGCAGGGTGTGGGGGTCGATGTCGACGAGACCGTGCTGTCCGTCTCCGGTCAAATTGGACGATTCGACCCACGGCTGTCCGCGAAACGGGGGCACCAGGTGCAGCATTCGGTAGTCGATGATCTGCTGTGCGCCGAGGTGATCGGTGACAGTGATCTGCCGAGTTTCGGGGGAAACCGCGGTCACTGCTGTGCGGTGCAGTATTCGGACGCCGAGATCGCGGAGATGATCGAGCAACACCGAATCCAGCCGAGGCACATCGAGCAGCACCTCGCGGTCGATCACCAGGGTGATGTCGATGTCGGCGAGTTGCCCTGTCGACCGCCAGTGGGCGGCAGCCAGGAACAGTGGTTTGAGCGTGGTGCCGGTGCAGCCCACGGGTGGCCGCGGCACTGTGAACACGGCTGTGGCGCGCTTGGGGGCGTCGCCGACCTGGGCTTGCGGGAAGTGGGAGATCAGTTGCCAGGTCTTCTCTGCTCGACCCAGGTAGTTGCTCGTCACCGCGTCCGAGTCGGCGGCCGCGGTGATTCCGGGAAGAGCGTCGTGATCGGGCACCAGACCGGTCCCGATGATCAGGTCCCGATAGCCGTAGCGCCGACCGGACGCGGTCGTGACCACCTTCTCGTAGGGGTCGACTCGGGCTACCGTATCCTGGATCCAGGTGCTGTTCTTCGGCATCACAGAGCGTTGGGTTCGCTCGGCGTCGCTGAGTCGGGCTTGGCCGGCACCGACGTACGACAACAGTGGCTGATAGGTGTGCACGGACTGGGGTTCGATGACTGCTACATCGCTGATACCGAGACGAATGGCGCGTGCGGCCGCACTGACGCCCGCGTTGCCGCCGCCGAGAACGAGGACGTCGTGACGGCCGTCGACGCCGGCCGATGTCAAGCCGACATCTCTCTGTATGCGAGTGCAGCGTCGAGAGTGGTGTGAAATGCGGTGCGGCCGAGTGCGTCCGCGGTCAGCGCTCGGGTCAACTCGATCGAGCCGACCACAGCCAGTCGAGTGCCCCACCGGCTCAGATGCATGGACGTGGCATCGAGAATCGACGCCGTGCCTGCCGGAACCGCGTCGATCGAGGTCAGATCGAGCACCAACCGAGAACCTTCGACCGATGCGTCACCGAGCGTCTCGGCCAGTACGCCGAGATCCTGACGACCGAAGTCTCCGGCGACACGAATGACGGTGGCACCGCCGAATTCGGTGACGGTGATGCCGGCACCAGCAGCCGGTGCCGGAAACACCTGCCGAAGCGACGGTACGACGACGGCGGGAACAGGGTCGATGGACGGTAGAACCGACAAGAGAATCTCCTCGATGAACGACGCGGGGCAGTGATGCCGACGCAGACGTGTGGGCCCGACACGGGCGAACGGCGGCGTTTTCTTCACCGCAGGTTGTCATTGGACTACCCGATTCGTGCGGTTTCAAGCGGCTTGTTTGCGGCCGGTGCAATCGGGCATACAGTGGCCACCTTCGAGTGGAGTCCACGCTCGGCACACAGCCCGAGAGGGCACGTCTTGCGATGACGATCTCCGAGAGGACACCTCGATGACGACGGCGGAATTCGATACGTTCAGATCCACCCGCGCGGTTCACGCAGATCCCGGAGTTTATGAGCCGCAGGATGATTCATGGCTCCTGTGCGAGATGGCGTCGCGGGCCGGGGTGGTGCGGGGTGCCCGTGTGCTGGATATGTGCACCGGTAGCGGTGCCGTGGCGCTCGCTGCGGCCTCGTTGGGCGCACGCGAAGTGCTGGCGTTCGACATCTCGCCGCTCGCGGTGGCGTGCGCTCGTCGCAACGCAGCTGCTCTCGATGTCGACGTGGACGTCCGCCTCGGGTCGTTCGCGGATGCGTCGGTGCTCGAGCCGTTCGACGTGGTTCTGTGCAATCCGCCGTATGTGCCCTCGGAAGCGGTGCCCGAGGGTGTCGGTCCGCACCGAGCGTGGGACGGCGGCCACGACGGCCGAGTGGTGCTGGATCCGCTGTGCGATGTCGCTCATGACCTGCTCGTTCCCGGCGGGACCCTGATGGTGGTGCAGTCGGAGTACTCCGACCCTGCACGAACCGAGGCGATGCTACGCCGTACGGGCATGACGGTGTCCGTGGCCGCACGTCGATCGATCTCGTTCGGCCCGGTCATGACAGAGAGGGCTGCCTGGCTTCAGCAGGTCGGACTGCTCGAAGCATCCCGCGACATCGAGGATCTGGTGGTCATTCGTGCCGACCGACGATGAGGGCGGTGCCATCGGGGGCAACGATGGCACGGCGGCGTCCACAACGAAACGCACCACGGTCCGCATCGTCAAGGGTGGGCCGATTGTCATCGACGGCCCTGTCGAGATCGAGTTGGACGACGGCACACGAGTGTGTTCCGACCGATTCGCGGTTGCGGTGTGCACATGTCGACGGAGTAAGAACTATCCGTTGTGCGACACCAGCCATCGCGCCAAGAAGCGGTCGGCTCAGTCCAGCGAGGACCGACCGGCAGACCAGCGCGACATCACGTGATCGGCGAGCTCGTTCTCCACGAAATCCAGTGCGCGCATTCCGAACACCACATCGGCCTCGAGTTCGGGCTCGTCGCGGAGTAAATTGCCGACGACATCGTGCCGGAGTACCTGCTCGTGCACTGCATCCGCCTCGACGTGCTCTGCGTAGAACGCAATGCATGCCTGGGGTGCCTTCAACCTCTTCAGACCGTGCACGTACCGCTGTGAGCCCGGCGACGACGTGATCTCGGTTGCGGCAAGGTGTCCGACTGTGGCACCACGGAGTCCTCGGTGCAGACCGAAGAGCGACATCAGGTTCACCCACGCCAGAGTTTGCGCGGGCACCCGGTCGACGTATCCGAGGTACGACGCATCCAGCTCGGCGGCCACCATGGAGTCGGCCCAGAGTTTCTGGTGGACGCGATCACCCCGTCCGCCGCCGTACTCGTCGAATTCGACTGCTACATAAGATGCTTTGGCCTGACCGGTCAACCGGGGGATCGCCCAGGCGTGCGGGTCGGCTTCTTTGAGATGGTAGATCGACCGATGCACGAAATACTCGCGCATCTGCTCCCACGAACCCTCGTCGCGCAGAAACCACGATGGGCCGGTTCCCGAGGTCGCCTCGACGGACAGGGAGTCCATCTCTGCGGCCGCATCATGCCCGGGTTCGACGTGCGCCCGAACGTATTCGAGAAAAGCAGATTCCAGAGTGGCTCGCAGGCGAAGAAGATCGGGGTCCCACTCCCACGCGTCGGCGACACCGTCGAAGCCGCGATAGTGCAATTCGTAGCAGATCAGCAGGGCGAGTTGTACATCGCGTGACGTGGAATCGACGTCTGCGAGTGTCGGCAAGATCGAGGTATTGCCCGGGTCACCTGTGGTCAAGCACCGCACGACGGCATTCGAAATCGGCCCGCACGGTACCGGCAGGACGGGTGAGCGTGCAGCGGTCGGGCGGGCGGACAGAAGCTCGGTCATACCTGAGGCTACCCACCGCCGGGCGGTACCAATCACAGTCCGCGCGGCGCGGATAGTTCGGCTGAAGCCATAGGGCTTCGAATACAGCGATGCGGCCCGGAAAATCACGGGCCGCATCGGTATTCGCAGAAGGATCAGTCGACAGAGATGACGTCCTTGGCGATTGCTGCCACGCGCGTCTGTCCTGCGGACACGACTCCATGGCGGTTCTTGTGTGCCTCTTCGTACGTCACGACGGTGCGAACGTCGGTCGGGTTGGTGAGGTCTTTGATTGCGGCGACGGCGTCCGAGACGTTGAGATCGTCGTAGTCCGCAATCGGCAGTTCGTCGGCGTCGAGGGTTCCGCTGGCGGAGCGAGCAGTGTGGATCGCGTCGGCGACCGCATCGACACCTTCGCTGCGGGTGACGTCCTCAGCAGCCTCGAGTGCTGCATCGCGGCTCGCGGTCAGCGTCTTGACTGCGACGTCACCGGCATGTGCACCGCGGCCCAGCAGTGCGCTGAGGCGGTCCGGGGTGGCGCGAGCGGCGTCCAGTGCGCGGTCGAGGCGTCGTGCCGACCACGTTGCCGGTGCATTGACGATCTTGACCGCTGTACCTGCGGCGGCCTGGAACGGGGTGCGACGCAGTGCTGCGGGTCCGCCCAGAGCGTCTTCGGCAAGTACCGTCTCGAGCCACTCGACCGTGGCGGTGTGAGCAGTGGCCAGCCGGGTCGCCAGTGCGACGACGGTGGGCTCGTTCGCTGCCGTGGCCAGAGCCTTGATGTATTTTGCGCGTCCGAGCAACTGCTGCTCGAGTGCGAGATCGCCCAACAGAGCCTCGTCGAACGGCTGAGCCTGCTCGGCGACGGCCTTGACGGCAGCGAGTGTGCGTCCCAAGAACGGCGACACCAGGTCGGGCAGACCGCCGAGACCGCGGAGGGCTTCCTCGATGGCTGCAGCGCGATCACGCCCGTTGGCGGCGTTCTGGGTCAATTCCCGACGAACCGCCTCGGTGCGCGCCTGAACGACGCGAGTTTCCGCAATCTGGATTTCCGTGTTCGTCAGCTGCAGTGCGACGCGCAACTGGGCGATCAAAGTGGATGTGCTCATGGTGCTCCCCTTTCGGTTGGGTAATCGATTTTCTGTGGCGATGCCTGCGGGTCGCAGCGTGATGCTCGGCCCTGTTCTGTTCGTTACCCGTCGGTAGGTTCGGTCAAACAGGAGTCGCGGATGTGTGAACAGGGACACGTCGCTGTCGGATGGGCGGGGAGATCGCGACGTACGCCGGTTTCGATCGCGTACCGAGTGGACATCCGTGACCGATGAACACCGAGCTCTACACAGCAATCGTTTCCGCCACCGCGACCGGCGTCACATCCGATGACGGCGTCCTGTCGCTCGGTGTGCGCGAACCCCAACAACTCGGTGGCCCCGGCGAACGCACCAACCCCGAGCAGCTCATGGCCGCGGCCCTGTCGAGTTGCCTGGTCGAATCGTTGCGCATCGCGCTCGGAACAGTCGGCGGCAGTGTCGACGAACTGGCCGTCAAGGGCACTGTCGTTCTCACCGACTCCGACGCATCCGGGTACGACGCGAAGTTCTCTTTGGCGGTGTCACTGCCGGGCACGGAGAATCCCGAGGCGATCTTGGCGCAGGCGACGTCGATCTGCCCGTTTCTCAAGGTGATCGACGCAGTGGACGTAGTCCTCGAATGACGCCGCGACGGCGTTCTGTGACACATTTCCAGTCGTGACGACAATTCGTACGCGGGCGAGTACAGGACTCGGCGCAATCAGAGCAGGGTTCGCCCGCGAGGACACCACTCTGATCGCAGGAGGACTCACGTTCTACGCCGTCATCGCCGTCGTGCCGCTGTTACTGCTCACGATTCGCGCCACTACTTTTCTGGTTTCGGCGGAGTGGGTACGGTCCGGGTTCGATGCGGTGGCGGCATTGTTGCCCGACGCGCTCGACGCACGGGCTGCGGTCGACGGATTGGCTACGGCCGGAATCGAACTCGGTCCGCTCGGGGTCCTGATCTCGATCTTTCCCGCGACGTTCTACGGGGAAGGCCTGCGCCGGGCGATCGTGCGGTTCGCTCCGACTCGAGAATCGTTCACCGGCTGGCGTGGCCGACTGGCGATGGTGCCGTTCTTCGCCGCAGCCCCGGTGCTGTTGGCCGGTGTGCTGAGCGTTGCGCGGCTGCTCGAGGCAACGACCGGCGACGGCGGGATCGGTGCGATCACGCTACGCGTGTTCCTCGGTTTCAACTGTCTATGGCTGATTCTGTCGGTTCCCCTCGCGTGGACCTACCGAGTGATTGCTCCACGGGCGGTGGGTTGGCGGGCTTTGACCGTGGGATCGCTGGTCACCTCGTCCATCGTCACCGGGTTCGTGCACGGTTTCATTCTGTTCCTGGCGATTCCGGTGGATCTCGGCGCGCCGTTCGGTGGCCTCACCGCGATCGGCGGGGCCGTGGCAATCATGCTGTGGATGTTCGTGTTCCATATATTGGCGCTCGCAGGCTGGCTGGTCACCGCGGAGTTCGATCGGCCCGGCGATGCAGCCCGAACATCAACTGAGTGAAGCCGAGAACGGCCAGTGTGCACGTCACGGAAATACCGATCGTCGCCGAGGTACCGGCACTCGCCGGAGCGGCTCCGGCAACGGTGGCAGTGACCGCGGCAGCGATCACTCGGGAAGGGCGCTCCCACACCGTCAGAAAACCGACGTCGGGTATACCAGCACCGACTGCCCGGGCCCGGGCCATCTCGTGTAGCAGTGTCGTCACCCCGACCGCGACGACAAGAGGCATCGGGGCTCCCAGCGCGAATCCGCTCGCAAGCAGCAGCAGATCGCTGCAGCGATCTGCGACCGTGTCGAGGAGATAACCCCACTGCGATTGGGATCGGCCGATCATGGCGACGCCGCCGTCGATGCTGTCGAGCAGGCCCGAGAGAGCAATGAGCACAGCGGCAAGCAAGGGAGCCGAGGTGCCGGGCCGAGACAGAGCGACCGCTGCGCCGGCCACGAGGACGGCGGTGAAGGTGACGGCATGGGCGGACACGGATGCGCGAACCAGCGGGGCGCTCAGTGTGTAGACCACTCGGAGCCACCATCTGACCAACACCGACGAAGACGGATCGATGCCGTTGTGCAGCGTCGACCACGTCGACAGGTATTCGTCGCGAGTCGCCGGGCGAACCGGGGAATCCCGCTGACTGGACACACTGCGCTGACTGACCATCGACAATCCTTGCTCGGCACCCGATACGAGGGACCCGACGAGCAACCGAATTGGAGGATGTACGTCGAGACTTGCATCCCGAGTACCCGTCGCCGTCGTTCTCAATCGTTGTCGGAGTTGCTCTCTCGTCTGCGGGCCTTCAGCCGAGAGACCTTGACGCCCGCGGCGACGAGCACGATCAGCCATCCCGAGATCAGTACTCCGCCACCGACGAACGCCGCGCGGCGTAACGGGTGGGTGTCGGCATAAACGTAACCGACTGTGCCCCATAGCAATGCGACGAAAGCGATGATCGCCATCATGCAGATCATCGAATACAGCGTTCTGTTCATCTTCATCCGACCTTGCTCTTCACTTCGTCCCGACGAGCCTCGACACGTATCTTCCATCGATCTTCACTGAATCATTCGCTCCGACACGGTATTACCCGTCACCAGGCCAGGTTCGGCTGCTGCTCGCCGATCGAGAACCCGAATTCGACACCTGTGCGGTGCGTACAGCCGAACAAATCGTCGGCCACGTCCTCCGGTGCCCGCCCCAGGGCCGCTGCCCACCGTGCCGCACGTTTATTCGACCGAGAAGTGCTCAATTCCACGACTCCCGTACCCCCGACGTCCACAGTCATCCGGTCGGCCCCGGTGGCGAGCAGTCGACGCAGAGCGTGCTCGCCGAACAGCACCGGGCCGCGTACGTGCACGACGGCGTGGCTGCGGCCGGTATCGCTGGGCTGCCCCTGCTTCACCCGCGGATCGACGTCCCCCCACGGCCGCCGCAACTCGGCTGCGTCGGGGCCGTGAATCCATACCGCGCAATCTCTTTCGCGCAGAACGGATCCGACGGTGCGCAGCAGAGACGCCGAGGTGTGTCCCGCGGAATCCACGACCACAACGATCTCGGGCACGGCGTAGAGCAGACCGTGGGTGCGCGCCGCCGGGTCGGTGATGCGTGAGGCCAACATCATGGCCTCCAGGTTCTTACGTTCGCGGTCTCCGCCCGTCCGCTCGGCCCATTCCGGCCCGTCGTGCCAGGCGATTGCGCGCGGCAAATGTGCCAGGACGGCTCCGGCGTCGTAGGCGCGGTGCGCAAAATCCCAGTCCTCTCCGCCGTATCCGACGATGCTCTCGTCGAACCCGCCGATCTCCGTGAAGAGCTGCTGGGTGCACGACATGACCGCGCTGATGATGTACCGGTACGAGCGTCGATCGGCGTCGAGCAAGTCGCGCGAGTGCGTGTATCCGTCTCGGAGCCAGAGCGGTTCCGTCAGCTCCGGCGGTCCGGCCGATCGCCCTCCGAGCCACTCCGTCACATCCCTTGCGGCCCAGCCCTCCAGATCGGCGTGGCGTCGACGTCCCACGGCGAGGGCATCGGGCAGGGCCGCGAGCAGCCGGGCCGATTCCGCGATGTACCCGGGTTCGGGAACGGTGTCGGCGTCGAGAAAACACAGAATCTCACCGTGGGCGGCCGAGGCTCCGAGATTGCGTGCCGCTGCCGCACGAAACCCGAGATCGGACTGTCGTACGACGGTGATATCGAGCGCGGAACGAAAGGCATCGACGTCGGGCGCTATGGGGGACCCGTCGTCGGCCACGATCACCTGAATGAGAGAGGCCGGATGCGTCTGCACGGTCAGGGCAGTCAGAACCAACTCCAACCGGCGTTGTTGCTCGAAGTACGGAATCACCACCGACACCGACGGGTTCCGGTCGACGGGTGGCACCAGGTCCCACCGATTGCCCGGTACCACCCAGCGGCCATCGGGCAGCTCCTGCGCCTTCAGCACGCTCTGTTCGCGAAACAGTGCGGAATACAGCGCCGCTGCCTGGTGAAGTGTCGGGTAGGGAACGGCGCCGGGTTGCCGCCAGGTCCTGTCGGGATGATCCAGCGCCTCGATCATGGCCGCAGCGAGGCCGTCGATGGAGTTCTCGTGGATCCAGAGTGTCCCGGGAGAATTGGCCTCGATCTCCTCCACGTACCGACCGCGGGGGACCAGCGGCCTACGGCCTGCCGCGATCCAGGAGTTGATCGAACCGGATGCCGACAGGTGTCGGTGGAACGCGACGGGTATCGCGACCGACCGAAGGAGTTCGTCCAGGCCGGCGTCGGGAACGAATCCGGTGGAGTCGAACGAACGGCCGAGTTGTATAGCGGCACAAGCGAGTTCGTCGATCATGGTCTCGTGACCCGGCGACGCGGATCCGATCGACAGCAGGTCGACAGCAGCGTCGAGAGATCTCATGGCCTCCAGTACTTCCTCGTGCCCCTTGCCCGGGTACACGAACCCCAGTACGCCGACGACGTTGCGCATGGCGTCGCGCCGTCCGGGGTGCGGCGTCGCGCTGTGGATCGGGAGCGGAACGATGCGAACATCGACGGGGTGGTTCGCTATGTCGTCGAGCAGCAGCCGCTCGTGCATGCTGGAGACGACGACTGCAGACGCGCAGTCGATCACCTGCCGATAGCATCTCGTTCGCGCTTCGAACGCGTGTCCGTCCGATACCTGCGGGATGTCGTGCAATGTGACGGTGATCGGGGCTCGGTGCCGCTTCACTGCGGAGACGAACGCATTGGCGGCCTCACCCGCGGTTCGGCCGAACAGCCGGTCGGTGAAATGCAGGTGTATCGGAATGTCGTCGCGCAGATCATGGAAGTCCGAGATCACCGGACTGGCTGTTGCAGAGGCCAATTCGCGTGCGCAGCGAATCACCCCGTGCTCAGGAGGGCCCATGACGAGATGGTGCACAGGCTGGGTCACGGCACCAGCTCCAGGATGCGAATCAGTTCCGAATGCCGCTCCAGCGCCGCATCGACGAATTCTGGATGAGCTGCGTACCAACGCAGGTGGGCACGGTGCACCGACCTCGGTGAATGCGGCGTGCCGTCGACCGACCACTCGGTCCGTGGATCGCCGTCGAGACCGAGCGCGTCGAGCACTCGTCGCTCGACCGGTGCCCTCACGCCACCGAGCAATTCGCGACCCGGATCCGCGGCGGTGCAGCCGGTGCCGAGCTGGTCGAGTATCCGCTGGGCCAGCGCAGTCAACACCACATTGGTCGCGTGATTGATCGTGTGGGTGGCAGCGCGCCCGGCATCGAAAAACAGGTCGGACGCTGCGATGTCGGTATCTCGGGTCTCGCGTCGGCGTAACTCGTCGAGGCTTGCCTCGGCTGCGTGTCTCAGGCCATCGCCCGAGACGGAGCGGTCCCAGTCGTCGTCCTCGCCGAGTCCGCTCTCAGCGGCGAGTATCGTGCGCAAGTCGTGGTACGGCACCAGGCTCGGAACGGCGGCAGGATTGCTCGGATGTCGAACGATCACGTGAAAGGGATGCAGCCCCGCATGTCTGAGCACCGGCCATCGCACGACGGTGGCCTCGGGCGGCAAGGTCTCGGCAAGGTCGGGTACCCCGAGCGGTAGCGAACGATAGCCGGCCCGAACCGGTTGGGTGAGAAAGACCGCCGCCTCGCGCACGAGCCGGTCGACATAGGGCAAGTCCGAGGACTCGAGCTCGTGGACGGGTGGTATGCGCACCGTCCGCAGCGGCATGGCCGGATCGGAATCGAGGAGAATGCGCAGTGCCTCGGCCTGACAGTTTCCCCAGACCAGAAGGAGCGGCCGGTCGTCGTGTTCAGGGGCGTCACGGCCCTGTTGTCGTTCGTCTACTTCGTAGAATTCGCCGTAGTGGCGGGTGCGCCCGTCCATGCTTGCCCCGACGTAGTGTGCTCGTTCGTAGTGAACCATTTCCTCGCCAACGTAGCCCCGGAAGACCTGCTGCGCCAACCCCGATTGAACCCGGGCGAAAGTGGGTATTGGACACGTATCGCGTGTCGGGACCAGGCACGATTGTCCTGCCTGTACCCGAAGGAAGTCATGATTCGTGTTGCCTCGGTTCCGTCCTCGCATGTCTACGTCCAGCACCTGCAGCCAGTGCGCGGCGACGGTGCGGCGTTCACCCCTGAGTCCGTCACGTTGCTGCCCGACCCTCCTCCCGTCCGCGTGGATGCACCCGGTCAGTGGTGGCCGCCGCGGCTTCTCGATGCTCAGTGGCTTGCCGAGCAGACCGATGTTCGGTTCGACGTTCTGCACGTGCATTTCGGGTTCGAGTCCTTCGGTCCCGAGGAGCTCGCTCGCACCGTCGAACACCTCCGTACCCACCGGCAGGCGTTGGTTCTGACCGTCCATGATCTGCACAATCCCCACGTCGCCGACAACACCGATCACCTCCGGCAACTGGACGTCCTGGTTCGCGGAGCCGATGCGGTGATCACCTTGACGGAGGGCGCAGCCGCCTGGATCCACGATCGGTGGGGGGTGCGCGCGACGGTGGTGGAGCATCCTCACGTGGTGCCGCTCGAGCGAATGAAATGCGCCCGCCCCCGGTCGGACTCGTTCGTCATCGGTGTCCATGCCAAGAACCTACGATCCAACATGGACCCGCTGGCGGTGATGGACGCGGTGATCGAGGCTGCGAGATCGCTGCCCGACGCGACGGTTCGGTTGGATATCGACGAGGATGTCTTCGAGTCCACGAGCCACTGGTACAGCCCCACTGCCGGCGCAAAGCTGTTGGATTACAACATGTTTCCCGACGTCGATGTGCGGGTCCATCGGCGGTTCGACGACGATGCGCTCTGGGACTATCTCACCGAGATCGACGTGTCGTTGCTGCCGTATCGATTCGGCACCCACTCGGGCTGGCTGGAGGCATGCCGCGATCTCGGGACGGCCGTGGTCGCGTCGGATTGTGGCTTCTATGCAGACCAAGCCCCGGTGCACAGCTTCCGAATGGGAATCGACTCTTTCGACGCGGCCGGCCTCGTTGCGGCCGTGCGGGCAGCGCACGACGATCGAACGCCCGCACTCGATTCCGACGTCCGAGCGCAGCAGAGACGAACGATCGCAGAAACCCACGCAGCAATCTATTCGGTAGTGACAAAGGAGATGCGTTGAACGAGAACCCACTTCGCATCGCGGTGCTGGCGTCATCGAGTTTTCCGGTGGCCCAGCCTTTCGCAGGCGGTCTGGAGGCACACGTCTACAACCTGGTGCGTGCGCTCACCGAGCGCGGACACCGGGTGAGTTTGTTCGCAGCGGACGGCTCGAGCGTCGATCTGGACGCGACGCTGCTGCCGGTCCGAACATTGGATCTGACGCCGATATCCATTGCCGACGTCTCGATCACTCCGACCGCCATTCGCGAACACCACGCCTATCTCGCGGTCATGATGGAACTGGCCGGGACATTGTCCGAGTCTTTCGACATCGTGCACAACCACAGCCTGCACTACCTGCCGCTGGCCATGTCCTCGACGTTGTCGGTGCCGATGGTGACGACTCTGCACACACCGCCGTTCGCATGGTTGGAGTCGGCCGTGGCGCTGGCCCCGGCCGGGGCCAACACCTTCGCCGCGGTGAGTGAGTTCGCAGCCTCGCAGTGGGCCGATGTCACTACCGGCACCGTCGTCATTCGCAACGGAATTTCGTTGGAGGAGTGGCCCTTCGGTAGCGGTGGTGATTACGTGGTGTGGTCCGGCCGGATCGTTCCGGAAAAAGGACTGCACCTGGCCATCGCCGCCGCGAAGCAAGCAGGACGCTTACTGCGCATCGCGGGTCCGCTGAGTAATCTCGACTACTTCCACGACGTCGTCGAACCGCTGCTCGACAAGGACATTCGCTACGTCGGGCACCTCGATCAGCCTGCGTTGGCGGCGTTGGTGGCCGGTGCCGAGGTCGCGCTGGTTTCGCCGGTGTGGTCCGAGCCGTACGGCCTCGTGGTGGCGGAAGCGCTGGCCTGCGGCACTCCCGTCGCCGCGTTCGCGCGGGGCGGCATTCCGGAGATCGTCGACGCATCGTCGGGGGTTCTCGTACCGGCAGACGACGTGGAGGGCCTCGCTGCGGCGATCCCTCGAGCAGCCGCCCTGAAGAGAAGCGACGTCAGGGCACGCGCCGAAGCGGTGTGCTCGATGGATCGGATGGTCGACGAGTACGAGGCGTTGTACCGCTCGACGCTCCAGGCAGTCGCAGACCCGGTAGACGATCGGCTCGCGATCGCATGATCGGCTATTACGCGCACCATCACGGGGTCGGTCACGTCACCCGCGCCGACGCCATCGCACGCTCGATGTCGGAACCGATGACCGTTCTGTCCTCGAGAACTCGACCGCCGGGGCATGCGGCGGCCGAATGGCTCTCGCTACCGTTCGATGTGGACGAATCCACAGGCTCTGTGGCACAAGATAGTTCGGCGGGAGGCGTGCTGCACTGGGCGCCGCACGACGTGGACGGTCTGACCGAGCGGATGGCGATCATCGCGCAGTGGGTGGCGCGTGAGAAACCGTCGGCGGTAGTGGTCGACGTATCGGTCGAAGTGTCGATGTTCCTGCGTCTCATGGGAGTTCGGGTGATCGTCATGGCAATACCGGGGGAGCGGACGGATCCGATCCACGGCCTCGCCTACCGGTCAGCAACACACATCGTCGCGCCGTGGTCCCGCGAGGTCTACGACCCCAGCTGGCTGCTGCCCTACGCGGACAAGACGACGTTCTCGGGCTCGATCAGCCGATTCGCCGCACGCGAGCGAACCTCGCTTCCGAGCGATCCGACGGTCGTGGTGTTGGGTGCTGCAGGCGGTACGTCACTCACCCGCGATCTGGTGGACTCGTGGTCCGCGGTGGACGCCCGCTTCGAGTTTCGCGCCCTCGGCGTAGCCGGCGGCGACTGGATCGACGACGTATGGCCGGTGCTGTGTTCGGCCGCTCTCGTCGTCACACACGCCGGGCAGAACGCCGTCGCAGACGTCGCTGCGTCGGGTGCGCCCGCCATCGTCGTCCCACAGGCTCGGCCCTTCGACGAGCAATCGGCCACCGGACGGGCCCTCGCCGACGGGTCGATCGCCGAGGTGCTCGATACATGGCCGTCCGTAGCCCGATGGCATGCAGCGGCGGACCGCGCTCTCGATCTCGGGGGTGCCCGGTGGTCGGCACTTCGCACCGACGGTGCGCCAACTCGAGCCGCCCGGGCCATCGAGCAATCCGTACTTCGACGGAGCCGGCAGTGAAGATCGCGGTCGTCACCGTGGTGGCCGGTAGACACGAGCACCTGGGCGCTCAGGTACGCGGTCTGCGACCGATCACCGTGGAACAGGTCGACCACATCGTCGTATCCATGGGTGACAACGCGATTGCCGACGTACTCACCCGAACCGGTTCGGCCGCCACTTGTATCGAGATCCCCGCGGACGGCGCGCTACCGCTGGCCCGTGCGCGCAACCTCGGCGCGGCAGAGGCCGTCGACCGCGGGGCAGAGTTGTTGGTTTTCCTCGACGTCGACTGCATCCCGGGGCCGGGATTGCTGGAGCGATACCGTTGCGCGGCAGCCGCTGCGGGCAACGAACGATCCCTGCTGTGCGGTCCGGTGACCTACCTGAAAGAACGCGACGTCGGTACCGAGGGTCCGGCTTTGGCGGCACTGACCGCGCCACATCCGGCGCGCCCGAATCCGCCCGCCGGAACCGTCGCGCACGGAGACAACTTCGACCTCTTCTGGTCGCTGTCCTTCGCCGTCACCACACAGACCTGGACCGAACTGGGTGGTTTCTGCGAGGACTACACCGGCTACGGCGGCGAGGACACCGATTTCGCAGCCACCGCGGTGGCGTCGGGCATGGGGTTGCGGTGGGTGGGCGGGGCGCATGCGTATCACCAGTGGCATCCGGTCTCCGATCCTCCGATAGAACATCTCGACGACATCGTTGCCAACGCGCGCAGGTTCTTCGATCGATGGGGTCGGTGGCCGATGGTCGGTTGGCTCGACGCGTTCGCGGCCCGCGGGCTCATCGAGTTCGGCGACTCCGGGATTCGGCGCACATCCGGTCACGTCGCCTAGGCTGGTCGGACATTCGCACGGAGGAGTAAGCCAGTGCCCCAGCCTTCTCAGCCACTGCGTTCGCTCGGCTTCCTCACGATCGGCTTGTTCGACGAAGCAGATCCCGCGCGCGGGCACGAATCGACGTTGAGCATCATCGAACTCGGCGAGCGGCTCGGCTTCGACAGCGCGTGGCTTCGCCACCGACATCTGCAGTACGGAATTTCCTCACCGATTGCTGTGATGGCTGCCGCCTCGCAGCGGACCCACCGGATAGCGCTCGGCACGGCGGTGACCCCGTTGGGTTGGGAGAACCCTCTGCGATTGGCCGAGGATCTCGCGACGGTCGACGTGCTCTCTGGTGGACGGATCAATCCCGGTGTCAGTGTCGGTCCACCGATGCAGTTCGAGCGCGTCAAGTACTCGCTGTATCCCGACACCGCGAACGACGAGGATTTCGGGTACGGACGGGTATCGAGGTTGCTCGGTTTCGTGGCCGGTGAGCCGGCCTCGACGTGGGCGGGAACCGAAGGAATCGAATCGTATTCCGATCGTGTGCAACCGCATTCGCCCGGCTTGCGCAGTCGGATGTGGTACGGCGGCGCAAGCCTTCGGTCGGCGCAGTGGGCCGGTGAGAACGCGATGAATCTTCTGGTGAGCAGCGTGGTGCGTGCCGAGGAATCGACCGAGTTCGACGAGATTCAGCTCTCGCACATCGGGCGGTTCCGGCAGTTCCATCCGGCAGGGCGCGATGCAAGGGTGTCGCAGGGACTGGTCGTGATTCCGACCGACAGCGCCAGTGCCGGTCAGATCGCCAAGTACGAGGAGTACGCGCGGGGCCGATCGGTGCGCACGCACGAGCCGCAGGGCCCGGCGCGCATGATGTTCGCACCAGACCTGGTCGGCACCTCGGATCACATTGCCGAGCAGTTGTATGCCAACAAGTCGTTTCGTGAGGTGAACGAGGTGGCGTTCGCATTGCCGTTCAGCTTCGACCATGAGGACTACGTGCAGATCCTCACCGACATAGCGCTCGAGCTGGGTCCGGCCCTGGGGTGGAAACCCGCACCGCAATGAGGACGACCGACCGTACGGCCCGTCGTCCTCATCGGTGTAGTGCTGAGCGGGTGACTATCCGCCGGTGATGGGGGAGTTGTACGGCGCACGGGATCGACTTCGTGGGGAAGCCCTTCGGATCCAGCGCGTTCTTCACGATTCCGATCGCGCGCTGCGAGACCGAGATCGACAGGTGGTCGGACAGGTCGATTCCGCAGCCGTCCTGCAGGGTGACGTTGTTGACCGTGGCACCGGGGCCTGCGGTGAGGAACGTCGTCTTGTAGGGGGTGACTACCTCGTCGTACTTGGTACCGATCACGGTGTACTTACGAGCTGCTGAGTCTCGTTCGTCGGTTGCGATACGCGCCGGGAACGTATCGGATTGCAGATCTGGTGTTCGAGTATCAGGTGAGCAGGCCCGGTCTGGGCCGCAAGCACCTCGTGACGTTGATCGATCCGCTCCGCGATTCGGTCGATCTGTTGCCGACGCTGCAGGCCTTCGTCGAATCGGACTCCAACCGGAAGAAGACGGCCACCTGGCTGACGGTGCACCCCAACACGGTCGACTACCGCCTCAAGCGCGTGGAGCAGCTCACCGGACTGGATCCGATGAAGCCGTCGGGGCTGCGCCGACTCCACGCGGCTCTGATCGCCGACCGCCTCGAGGCGCGCCGCGCTCCGGTTGACGAGCGAATATCGTGACCGTGTCGGACGGTGCGGTACTGGCAGCATCGGCGGCGCTCGATTCGGTCGAGTCGGTGGCTGCGATGTTTCAGCCCGTCGTCGAACTGTCGACCGGGGCTGTCGTCGGCTACGAGGCGCTCGCCAGGTGGCCCTCTCCCAGCCTGGCTGTTCCCGAGACCGTGTTCGCCCTCGCCCGTGAACGCGGCATGGTGGGCCGGGTCGACGTCGCATGCCGGGCGGCCGCGCTGCGGGCGGCTCGTGAGCACGCGTATTCGCGCCGAGTCCGGTTCTTTCTCAATATCGAGCCGGGCTGCTTCGTCGACGAACGGGATGTCGACATCCACCTCGATGCAATCGGCGACGACCTCGACGTGGTCCTCGAGATCGCCGAGCGAGATCTCGATCGAAGCGTACCGATGCTGATGGCGTTGGTACGAGGTGCCCGCGCGCGCGGGATGTCGGTGGCGATGGACGACGTCGGGGCGACCCCGGCAACGCTCGGTCTGCTGGCCTCGGTCCGGCCGGACATAGTCAAACTCGACGCGTTGATCGTCCGGTCGCCATACCGATCGCGCGCAGCGATGCGGCAGGTGCGAGATTACCTGCACACGAGCGACGCCACCCTGCTGGCGGAAGGAATCGAGACTCGTCGGCATCTGCGTCGCGCCATGGCATTGGGCGCGACCCTGGGGCAGGGCTGGCTTTTCGGCCGGCCTATGCCGCTCCCGAATCCGCCGATCTGACGCCGGTGATGACGCACAGACCAAGGACCCCGCATCTCGAACAGCTCGAGATGCGGGGTCCTGATCGACCGAACCGAAAAAATCAGTTCGTGAACTTGTCCTTGATGTTGCCTGCAGCGTCGGAGACGTCGTCGCCGACCTGCTTGGTCTTGCCCGAGGCCTGATCCTTCGCGCCTTCGGCAGCAAGATCGTCGTTATCGGTCTTGTGACCGATCTTTTCCTTGGCTTCGCCCACCAGCTCTTCGGCCTTGTGCTTTGCCTTGTCGATGAAATCAGCCATGTGAACTCCTCGAAATAGATTGTCCTACCTGTTCGCGAAGAGCTATACCCACGATCGGACGCGGTAATCCCCGTTGTGCGTGCAGGTGCGGTTGTACGGATGCGATCCGGGTAACCGTCGACCATGAACTCAGACAGCGACGCCCAGCCCACCCACGAGACACCGTCTCCGGAGCATCGGCGTCCGAGCGGTGTGGACGACGCGACCGTGGCCGCGGTGGGCAAGATGTCCGAGGCGCTCGAATGCGTCGAGCGGGCCCGCGGGCACCTTTACTCGTTCCACCAACTGATGGGTCACTCCGACCTGTTGCTCGGAGAAGCCGTCGAAGCACTCGCCGAAGCAGACCACGATGCGATCGCACAGCGAATCGACGACGACATGATCGGCAGGAACATCGCTCCCGGACGCTGGACATTCCAGCTCGTCGAGGAATTCGACGACGGCTACTGGAGTCCTCTACGCGAACACGAGCGGGCGGTGCGGGACGAACTGCTCGACGGTCGGCGGCACATCTTCGAGGCAGAGATGAAGGAGCAGCGTCGTACCCATGGCCGCCGCGGGCACGAGGCCAGGCCGACCGACTGACGTCGCCCGCACGAAAACACCGACCCCGCCTATAGCGGCGGGGTCGGTGCTGGGGTCGAGAAGTGTCAGCCTGCTTGAATTGCCGCCTCGACCTCGCTGGTCGCGCTCGCGGTGGACAGCTGTCCGCCGGAGTTCTCCAGGTGCGCGCGAACGAACCAGTGGAACAGTTCGAGCTGTGCGCTCTGACCGATGAGCATGTCCTCGGTGATGGGGTCGATCTCGCCGACCTCTTCGATGTTCTTACGGGTGGTCTCGATGACGCCTGTGTAGACGAGATCGAGAGCTCCGAGGTGCTCGATGGCCGTCGCGCGGCCGATCGAGTAGTCGTCCCAGCTACGTTCGGAGACGATGGTGCCCGGCGTGCCCTTGGCCGACGAGCCTAGGGTGGCGATGCGCTCGGCGACGTCGTCGGCAAAACCGCGAACCGCTTCGACCTGCGGGTCGAGCATCTCGTGCACCGAGATGAAGTTGGGTCCGACGACATTCCAGTGGATGTGCTTGAGCGTCAGGTGTAGGTCGTTGTACGCGTTCAGTCGATCTTGCAAAATTTCGGCGACGCGCGCGCCCTTTTCCGAGGTGAGTCCGGGAACGGTGTACGAGTTCTTTTCAGCCATGATCAGTGTTTGCCCCAACGCTCCCGAACACAAACATGCCCCGCCGAACAGATCGGCGGGGCATGCGTCGTGCGGTGCTAGGACTTGTCGAGTCTCGGTGAATCCGTACCCGACGTTCCCGTCGACGAGGTGCCTGCGGTGGATGTTCCGTCCGTCGGATCGACGATCGGACTGTCGGCCGCAGCCTTGTCGATCGCGTCGGCGCTGTCTTCCTCCGGAGGATTCTTCAGGCTCAGGATGATCGAGCCTGCCAGGACCACGATGATGACCACCAGGCTGACCAGAGACGGGATCTCGGGGATCGACGTGCTGATCACCTTGTGTCCGGCCTGCAGGATCAGCTTGACGCCGATGAAGGCGAGGATGATTGCCAGACCCTTGGACAGGTAGTGGAACTTCTCGAGCAACCCTGCAAGCAAGAAGTACAGAGCACGTAGTCCGAGGATGGCGAACGCATTCGAGGAGTACACGATGAACGGGTCGTCGGTCACCGCCAGAACAGCAGGAACACTGTCGACTGCGAACACCAGGTCGGCGGCCTCGATAGCTACGACGACGGCGAGCAGTGGCGTGGCCACCCGCTTGCCTGCTTCCTTGACGAAGAACTTGGTACCGGAGTACTCGTCCTGCACGGGAACGATCTTCTTGAGCAAGCGCACTGCGATGGAGGTGCCGGGGTCGTACGAGTCGTCCTCGTCCTTCATCAACTTGTACGCGCTGTAGAGGAGGATGGCTGCGAAGACGAACAGAACGGCAGCGAACTTGCTGACGATTGCCACACCGGCGGCCAGGAAGATCGCACGGAAGACCAGGGCGCCGATCACACCGAAGAACAGCACTCGGTGCTGGTACTCACGGGGAACCTTGAAGTAACCGAAGATCAGCGCGAAGACGAAGAGGTTGTCGACGGACAGACTCTTCTCCAGCAGCCAGGCCGTGGTGTATTCGACTCCGGCCGTTGTTCCCAGTGTGAAGAACACCACGATGCCGAAGATGATGGCCACGCCGACCCACAGCGCGCTCCACCATGCGGCTTCCTTGAAGCCGATGATGTGGGCACCGCGGTGCGCAAGCAGGTCGATTGCCAGCAGGATGAGGACGACGGCACCGAAAGCCGCCCACGCCCACCACGGAACGACGTTCATGAACGACCACCCTTACCGGTGAACTTGCTACCGAGTTGCTTCAACTTCGCCTGATTCTCCGGCTTGGTTGCGTATCTACGTGCCTGATCGACCATCTTCTTGCCCTGTGGGCTGCGAGCGAATGTGGTCAACTTCTGTACCAACGACGACATCTGTCACATGCTCCTTGCGTTCTCGTTCGTCTGATCTGGTCGTGTTCTGGCCGAGCGTCCTGCTCGACGGGAATCGTGGGTCGTTCCGCGGGGCTCCACATCGGGTGGGTCCGACCGCGACTACTCCAGTGTGACTGTTCGGTTTCGTGCAGGCAGGGTCGTTATGCGGACATGTTTCCTCGGAATTCTTTGCCGGAATCCGGCAAGTTAGCCGACTGTACCTGTCATGACGACAGGCGACCGCCCGGCCAGTCGAGCAGCATGGCACCGAGTACGGCCGTATGCAGCGCAAATGCTTCTACGGGATTGCCCACATCCTGACCGGTCAAATCATGTATTCGCGACAATCTGTACGTGACCGCCCTCACGGACAAGTGCATACGTCGCGCGGTGGACGCGGAGTTCGCGCCGGTGTCGAAGTACACCTGCAACGTTTCCAACAACGGACCCGCACCACCGCGGGCGACCAGTAGCGGCGTCAGCAACGTGTCGACCAGATCGGCGATGGCGGCCCGGTCACTGATGAGAACTCGATAGACGAGCAGGTCTCGGGCATCGACCACCGGTGTATCGAGCCCGAGCGCAGAGGCGAGTTCGAGAGCATCGAGCGCCTCCCGGTACGACGCGGCGACGCCCGCTGCTCCACCGCGTGGGCGACCGACCCCGATCTGCGTCCTGCCGTACTCACCGTCGCGACGGAGGTCGACGGAGTCTGTCGGGGTGTGGGCGGACGTACCGAGTACGCGTCCCGCTCTGGCGAGAACATGCTCGACGGCCTCGCGGTCGGGTGCGGGGAAGACCAGAATCAACCGGCCCTGCTTGGTTGCGACGAGCAACTCCGCGTCACCTTTGCTGCCCTGCACGCTGCGCTCGACGAGCCCGATCGCCGAGCTCGCGTCGGTGAACGGCTTGCTCGACGTGACCACCGCTACCGCATGCGGACTCGACAGGTCCAGTCCGAATGTCTGGGCGCGTCCGAGTACCCCGGCGACGTCGGAGGTTCCGGAGAGCAGATCGTCGACGAACTCGCGGCGGGCGAGTACCTCGGCACGAACGAGCGTGCGACGGGCGAGTTGGAACCCTTCGGCGAGTTCGGCCACTGCGTCGTCGACGGCCCGCAGCATCACCTCGCCTGCCGTCACGACGCCGGCCGGATTGTCGGCGGCTGCCGTCACTGCGGGCAGTTCTCGCCACAGCCGCCATGCCGAGGACAGATACAGATCGAGCAGTGCGCGCAATGCGACTCCGGCACGCGCGGCAGCATCACCCTGTGCCCGGAACGCTCTGAGCTGTTGTCGTCTGAGCGGGACGCCCGCGTTCACCGCGTCGGTGAGAACGTCGAGAAAGTTGCCGAGGAACACGACGTCGAGGCCGCCTGCGTCCGACGCAGCCAGCGTAGCGACCGTGTCGAGCCGTGCCCCGCCCTCCTGTGTGGCCATGTGTTCGCGCGTCTCCCATCCGATCGAAGGTCAATGGTAGGCATCGCAGTGGCAGCCCCGAAACGAGTCGCCGCGTCAATCGAGACATTTCGCGGCGTGTTCGATGTGCGACGGGCACTATCTGGGAGCACAATCAGCCGATCCGCACGTTCGCCTCCACGGTGGGAGAGCCGACCATGACTTCGTCGAACAAACCCGCATCGAGTCTGCGATCACAGCTGTTGCGCAAGAAACCGATCGCGGACCCGGACCAGCAGAGCAGTGGCGGGCTGGAACGCACCATCGGCATGTTTCAGCTGACGATGTTCGGCGTCGGTGCCACTATCGGCACCGGTATCTTCTTCGTCCTGTCGCTCGCCGTTCCCGAGGCCGGTCCCGCGGTGGTGCTCTCGTTCCTGGCGGCCGGTATCGCGGCCGGTCTCGCCGCTATCTGCTACGCCGAAATGGCGTCGGCAGTACCGGTTTCCGGCTCTACCTACTCGTACGCCTACGTGACGATGGGTGAGGTGGTCGCGATGGGGGTCGCGGCCTGTCTGCTGCTCGAATACGGGGTGTCGAGTGCCGCCGTCGCGGTGGGGTGGAGTGGATATCTCAACGAACTGCTCAACAACCTCTTCGGTTTCACCATCCCGCATGCGTTGTCCGCCGCACCGGGTGACGCCGATCCTGGGGTCATGAACCTGCCCGCTGTGGTGCTGATCGTGTTGTGTGCCGTGCTGCTGATCCGCGGTGCCAGTGAATCCGCAGCAGTCAATGCGGTCATGGTCGTCATCAAACTCGGTGTGCTCGCACTGTTCGCGGTCGTCGGATTCTCGGCCTTCGACTCAGGGAACTTCTCCGATTTCATGCCGCTGGGTACTGCCGGTGTCACGGCGGCCGCAGGCACCATCTTCTTCTCGTTCATCGGACTCGACGCAGTGTCCACCGCGGGCGACGAGGTGAAGAATCCCCAGAAGACCATGCCGCGGGCCATCATTGCTGCGCTCATCGTCGTCATCGTCTTCTACCTCGTGGTCGCAGTGGCAGCGCTGGGGACTCAGCCATGGACCGCCTTCGCCGGTCAGGAGGAAGCCGGCTTGGCCGAGATTCTTCGCAACGTCACCGGGCGGGCCTGGCCGGCAACGATTCTGGCTGCCGGCGCGGTCATTTCGATCTTCTCGGTGACCCTGGTGACGATGTACGGGCAGACTCGCATTCTGTTCGCCATGGGCCGGGACGGCATGTTGCCGAAGGCGTTTGCCAAAGTCAGTCCGCGCACGCACACCCCGGTCAACAACACGATCGTGGTCGCGGTGATCATCTCGATTCTGGCTGCGTTCATTCCGCTCGACAAGCTGGCCGATCTGGTATCGATCGGCACCCTCGTCGCGTTCATCGTCGTGGCGATCGGGGTGATCGTGCTTCGTCGGACGATGCCGGACCTGGAGCGTCCGTTCAAGGTGCCGGGCTACCCGGTGACGCCGGTGTTGTCGGTCGCCGCATGCGTGTACATCCTGTCCGGTCTGCGGTGGACCACGTGGTTCTGGTTCGGGCTCTGGCTCGCCGTGGTTCTCGCGTTCTACTTCCTGTGGGGTCGGCATCATTCGGCGCTCCGATCGGTTGGAAAGGACGCAGAATGAGCGTTCTGATCGCGTTCGCGCCGGGGAAAGGCAGTGTCGGTGCCCTCGATCTCGGTGCCCAACTCGCGCGGTCGTCGGGTACCGACATCGACGTTGCGACTGTTGTGCCCAAGCCGTGGTCCACGCCGTCGATGGCACGCGTCGATGCCGAGTTCGCGGATTGGGCGGCGGTGACTGCAGCCGAGTCCGAGGCGAAGGCGCGGCACTACCTGGAGGACCGGGCCCCGGACATCACCGCATCGTTCCATCGCCTGGCGCATCGCTCGGTGTCGACTGCGTTGACCGAAGCGGCACAGAACCTTTCGGCATCCGTGCTGGTACTGAGTTCCTCGGGCGACGGTGCGCTCGGGCAGGTCGTCGTCGGGTCGACCGCGGACAAGCTCCTGCACTCCTCGCCGGTGACCGTAGCGCTCGCTCCGCGCGGCTACCGCATGCGCGACCGTGCGACGCTGACGCGGATCACCTGCGCGTTCTCCGGTGACAGCGAGGCCTCGCGTGTGGTGGGACCCACCGCGGAACTGGCCAGGGATGCGGGCATTCCACTGCGATTGGCGTCGTTCGTCGTGCGCGGGGCAACGATGTACCCACCCGAGATCGGACTGCGAGCCGAGGACGACGTTGCCGCCGAACTCGTCCGAGGGCTGAGCGAGGCACTCACCGGTGCGGTGGACGACGCTGTTGCGGTAGGACTTCCGGCCGAACAGGTGACAACCGAGCTGGCCTCGGCCGGCAGTTGGCGCGAAGCCCTCGACGAACTGCACTGGCAGGACGGCGAAGTACTGACCATCGGATCGTCCGGACCGTTGGGGCCCATCTCTCGGGTGTTCCTCGGTTCGCGAGCAACGAAGATCATTCGTCATTCACCGGTACCGATCCTGGTGCTGCCGCGTCGGTGACGTTCTATCGGTTGAGGGCCAGCACCGAGAGCAGTTCGTAGGCCACGTGAGCCGCGGCGATTCCGGTGATTTCGGCGTGGTCGTACGCGGGCGCGACCTCGACGATGTCGGCACCGACCACATTCAGTCCGACCAGTCCGCGCAGCGTGTTCAGCAGTTCACGAGAGGTCATGCCGCCGGCTTCGGGAGTGCCGGTGCCCGGAGCGTGTGCTGGGTCGAGTACGTCGATGTCGACCGAGACGTAAACCGGGCCACCGTCGAGGCGACGACGCATCCGCTCGACGATGCTGGCCACGCCGTCGACCTCGTAGTCGTCGGAACGGATCACCTGGAAGCCCAGCACCCGGTCGTCCTCGAGGTCCTGCTCACTGTAGAGAGGGCCGCGGATGCCGATGTGCTGTGAGCGTTCGAGGTCGATGAGCCCTTCCTCGCTGGCTCGCCGGAACGGCGTCCCGTGTGTGTAGGGCGCGCCGAAGTACGTGTCCCACGTGTCGAGGTGAGCATCGAAGTGCAGCACTGCAATCGGCCCGTGGTCGCGCGCGAGGGACCGCAGGATCGGCAGAGCGATGGTGTGGTCGCCGCCGAGGGTGAGCACCGACGAGCCGTCGGCGCGCAGGTCGGTCACCGCGTCGTGCACCGTGGTCAGGGCTTCGGTGATGTCGAACGGATTGACCCCGATGTCGCCGAAGTCCGCCACTTGTTGACGGGCGAAGGGTGACACCTTCAGCGCAGGGTTGTACGGCCGCAACAGTTTCGAGGCTGCTCGGATGTGACCCGGGCCGAAACGTGCGCCCGGGCGGTAACTCACGCCGGAATCGAACGGGACGCCGAGGATGGTCACATCGGCCCTGGACACCTCGTCGAGACGGGGAAGCCGGGCGAACGTGGTGGGCTCGGCGAAGCGGGGAACCTTGGTGGCGTCGACCGGACCGATCGGTGGGTGCTCGGGATTGCTCGGGTTCATCGACAATTCCTTCCGAATTTTCAGGAGTCCGGTCACGGTTGGTCGACCAGTTCGCCCGGCAAGCGTTACTCTGATGCTCGATCTTGTCAACACGAGTTTCCTGAAAGGCGAGAGCAGTGTCCCTTGCTACGTCGGTCGTCGGTGATGCACCGCGTATCGGTGCGCGGCTCAGGGAGGCTCGGCAGAAGAAGCGGTTGACTCTGGACGCGCTCGCCGAGACGTGCGGGGTGACCAAGGGATATTTGTCCAAGCTCGAGCGCGATCAGGTGAACGCCTCGGTTGCGTCGTTGGTGCGGGTCTGTGCCGCGCTCGACGTGCCGGTCGGCTCCCTGTTCGACGATGCCCCAGCCGGTGATGTCGTACGGGCACAGTCGTTGCCGCGCATCGTGTTCGGCGGCGAGGCGATGACGGAGTATTTGTTGACTCCGGTGGGGGAGCGGCGCGTCCAGGTGTTGCTGGGGCATATCGAGGAGGGCGGCGGTAGCGGAGCGGAGGCGTACACCCTGCCGTTGGACGTCACGTTCGTGCATGTGTTGTCCGGCGAGGTGCGGGTGACCTTCGAAGCCGACCCCGACGGCAGCTTCGGCGGCGACGACGTCCTGCTCGAGGCGGGCGATGCGTTCACCTTCTCGCCAAGGCGACCACACAGTTTTCGCAGTGAGGGTCGCGGCGGCGCGCAGGTTCTGTGGGTACTGGCCCCGGCGTTGCCGGAAGAGTTGCCTGCAACGAAACAGGAGTTTTCCTCATGAGTGTCACCGTTGCCTTGTTTCAAGGGCCGGAGTTCTCCGCCGATGTGGATGCGAACCTCGTGTCGATCGACGCTGCCGCAGAGGGCGCGGCCGCAGCAGGGGCGTCCATCCTTGTCACGCCGGAGATGTCGGTGAGTGGCTACGACATCGGAGATCTCGTCCGCGAGCGCGCTGAACCGTTCGACGGTCCGATCTTCGAGCGCATCGCCGCGATCGCGCGAACCCGAGCGGTCGCCATCGTGTACGGGTATCCCGAGAGCAGCGGTGAATCCGTGTTCAATTCGGTCCAGGTGGTCGACGCATCCGGGCTGTCGGTCGCGCGCTACCGCAAGACCCACCTGTTCGGTGAACTCGATCGCACGCACTTCGCTCCTGGACCGGAACTGCTGGTGCAGTTCGACTTCGGAGGTCTGCGCTGCGGCCTGCTCACCTGTTACGACGTCGAATTTCCGGAAACTGTGCGTGCGCATGCCGATGCCGGAACGCAATGGTTGATCGTCCCGACCGGTTTGATGACGCCGTTCGAGATCATCGCAACCCACGTAGTCCCGACGAGGGCGTACGAGAGTCAACTGTTCATCACCTACGTGAACCGCTGCGGTGCCGAGGCCAGCCTGACGTACTGCGGACTCACCTGCGCCGTCGCGCCGGACGGTACCGACATAGCGCGGTTCGGCGCACACGAGCAGCTGCTGACGGTGGACTTGGATCCGGCCGAGCTCGCTCGATCCCGCGCCGTCAATACGCATCTGGCCGATCGTCGCCATGATCTGTACCGGACAGTTCTCGACCCGACAGGGTCCTCGCGGCCCGAGCAGGAGACCGACCGATGACCACACCCGTCACCCCGGACAGTTCGATCGAATCCGAGGACGAACAGCCGCTCACCATGTTCGGCCCGGACTTCCCGTTCGCGTACGACGACTACCTCGCGCATCCGGCCGGTCTCGGCAGCATTCCCGACGCGGCCCTCGGTACCCAGGTCGCCGTGATCGGCGGTGGACTCGCGGGCATGGTCGTCGCCCGCGAGCTGCTGGCCCTCGGGCTCGAACCCGTTGTGTACGAATCGGATCGAATCGGCGGCAGGATGCGCTCGGTACCGTTCGACGGGCACCCCGGAGTGGTAGCCGAGATGGGTGCGATGCGGTTTCCACCGTCGTCGACCACGCTGTTCCACTACCTCGATGCCGTCGGACTCGAGACGACGCCGTTTCCGAATCCGTTGGCAGAGGTGACACCGAGCACGGTGATCGACCTCAAGGGCGAGAGCCACTACGCGCGCAAGCTCGACGATCTACCGCCGATCTTCGCCGAGGTTGCCGACGCGTGGAACCGCACGCTCGAGGAACACGCCGAGTTGATTCCGCTGCAGCGCGCCATTCGCAGGCGGGACGTGGCCGAGATCAAGAGGATCTGGAACGAGCTGATCGTGAAGTTCGACGACCAGACCTTCTACGGTTTCCTCGCTGCGTCCGAGCACTTCTCGTCGTTTCGGATGCGAGAGTTGTTCGGCCAGGTCGGTTTCGGAACTGGTGGATGGGACACCGACTATCCCAACTCGATTCTCGAGATCCTTCGCGTCGTCAGCACGGCAGCGGACGACCATCATCGTGGAATCGTCGGAGGCTCACAGCAACTGCCGATGCGGCTGTGGACCGACTCACCCGCGAACATGGTGCACTGGCCTGCAGGCACGTCGGTGGCCTCACTGAACGGCGGCACCACGATGTCGCGCGTCACCGAGATCAGGCGCACCGACGGCGGCACCACGATCCACGACGACCGCGGCAACATCCGCACTTATGCGGCCGCCGTCGTGACGGCCCAGAGCTGGATGTTGCTCAGCAACATCAGATGTGACGACGGCCTGTTTCCCATCGATCACTGGACCGCCATCGAACGCACCCACTACATGGGGTCGACCAAGGTGTTCGCACTCGTCGATCGGCCGTTCTGGAAAGACAAGGATCCGGTCACCGGACGAGACCTGGTCAGCATGACGCTCACCGATCGAATGAGCCGCGGCACCTACCTACTCGATCAAGGCGAGGGCAAGCCGGGGCTGATCTGCCTGTCCTACACCTGGTCCGACGACTCGCTCAAGCTCCTGGCCCTCGACCCGACCGAGCGGATGAACATCATGTTGCGCTCGCTCGAGGAGATCTACCCCGGCGTCGACTTCCGCCGCCACATCATCTCGACCCCGGTGACACTGTCCTGGGAGACCGAACGCGATTTCATGGGTGCCTTCAAAGCGAACCTGCCGGGTCACTACCGGTACCAGGAGAGACTGTTCACCCATTTCATGCAAGACGAGCTCGACCCCCGGCACCGAGGGATCTTCCTGGCGGGCGACGACATCTCGTGGACCGCGGGTTGGGCGGAGGGTGCGATTCATACGGCACTGAACGCGGTGTGGGGCGTCGTGCATCATCTGGGCGGTTCGTCCGCCGAGGGCAATCCGGGACCGGGCGACGTCTTCGAGTCCATCGCACCGCTTCGGTTGGGCGACTGAGACTTCGGAGGCAGTGACCGGGGCGTTCGCTCGTCGAAGACGAACAGCGCCAACGCGACGGTCAGCAGCAGTGCCACGACCCAGATGGCACGCAGTCCGAACAGCTCGACCGCAGCGGCGCCCAGCAGCGCGCCACCGAGAAACCCGGAAATCACCGCGCCGAACCGTCGTGCCCGCGTCCCTGCCTCGCGATCGTGGTCGACGACACGATGAAAAGCTGCCATCGCCATGCTGCGAAGATTTCCGGTCGTCATCGTGGTGTTGAAAGGCGAATCCACCAGTACGCGAAAGGTGGTCACCTGCACGCCGGCCACATGCGCGAGGACGACCGAGACGACGGCGTCGGGCACGGTTGCCGGCAGAAATCCGACGACCAGAACCACGAGGATCTCGAAGACGAGTACCGCACGGACCGGCCGCCGCACGATCTTTGCCACCGCGGGCAACGCGATGAACTCCGCTGTCGCGACGCCCAGCACGAACGCCGCCAACGGGGGTAGAAACGCGAGCGCCTCGACCCACCGCCCGCCGGCGATATCGACGCCGAGTAGCACCACGTTGCCGGTCTGGGCACCTGCGAACACCCCGCCGCGAGTGACGTACGTGTAGGCGTCGAGAAAACCCCCGACCGCGGCCAGGAGTACCCCGAGTCGAACCGACTTCGCGGTAGCGGCAGCGATGTGGGGTTCAGGACGTGGCGTGGTCATCGACAGATCCTGACACGATTGCCCACCGTCACGACGATGCCAGGAGTGAGAGCAACAATTCCGCGCGCACTCGCGCGGACGTGAGATCGACCGCGAGCAGTTCCTCGCACCGCGTGATCCGGTTTCGCAGCGTGTGCCGATGAACGGACAGTTGTGCGGCAGCGGTTTCCCAGTGCCCGTTGGCCTCGAGGAAAGCCCGGAGTGAGGCCACCAGATCGGCCGAGTGGACGCGGTCGTACTCGGCCAGCACGGCGATGGTCACCGCGGCCATGGCGCGCAACGACTCCTGCACCGGTTCGGAGGCCAGCAACATCGATCCGGTGAATTCGACGATGCGATCGTGGGATCCGGCAGCCGCGCAGGCGAGCGAGGCCTGTCGAAGCGCCGCGGTGGACTCGGTGATGTGAAGGCGGGAACTGAGCCCGACGCACGTCGATCGGGGTAACGAATCCATCGGGCGTGCAACGAACGTGGCGTCGTCCGAACCACGGAGCAGGAGCACGCAGCCGGTGTCGGTCGTCCGGGCGAAGGTGGGCCGTGCCAGGAGCCGAGACTCGGCATCGATCGCGTCGACGATGCGCTCGGATGGTCCGCGAACCACCGCAACCCTGATGTGAGAGTCGTCGTCGGCAGCGTCGGTGAGGTAGCTGGGCAAGTGCACGGCCTCGTCCGTTGTCAGATGCCCGTCGAGGAGCAGCCCCAGCGCCAGGGTGTTGAGCCTGGACTGTTCGGCGCGCAGGCGCGCCGGCTTCTCGAGTTCGAGGGTCACCAGTGAAACGGCATGCCCGAGCAGGATCTGCTCGACCCCGGTCATCGGCCCAGCGGTGCGGATGGCCAGGAAAGTCGGTGCGCTGCCGGTGATCGGGACGGAATGCAGACTCACGGTGCGGCCCGGTTCGCTCACCGAGACCGTGGCAGGCGACGCCGACGGACGGATGCTGCGAGCGATGTCGCGGGCCTGCTCGACGAGGTTCGATGCGTCCGTTGGATGGAACGATTCGGTGCGCCTACCGATCAGTGCCACCGATGTCGACGTGGCAACGGCGAGTTCGCGGACGATCGCGTCGACGCCGCCATGGAGAGCTGCCCGCGTGATGCGGTTCTGTACCGACGTAGCACGAACGACTTGCTCGTACTCCTGCTCCGAGATTCGCTTCATGACCGCCCGGATGACGGCAGCGAACGGAGTGTCGTAGGGAACTTCCACGACCGGAAGGCCTACGTCGTCTGCGGCATCGAGGAGATGCTGGGGAATTACGCTGTGAGACAGACCGATTCCGAATCCGAGGCAGGCAACACCGGCGTTCGCGAGGGTGCGAACGTAGGTGTCGAGAGCGGGACCGTCGGAGTCGAAACCCAGCCCGGTCGTCAGAATCAGCTCGCCGCCCGACAGCCATGGGCTGGGGTCGGTGAGCTCGGTTGCCTGCGCGAAGGTGATGGACGCAGAACTGCGCTCGGGTCCGCCGCGATGACTCAGTCGAAGGTGTTGCTGCCTCAGCAGCCAGGACATCTGCACGCTCACATGTCGCACTGTAATCCTGGGGTCGACGAAACGGAGTGTGATCGGCTCGCGGGATGGACGAAATGGCAACTGACCCGGAGATCGAGCAGTCGCATACTTGCTGAAACAGCCCAGACGAAAGGTGCGACCATGGCCTCGATCGAGTACCGACTTCCACAGGAGCGCAAGATCGTCACCGCGTTCCCCGGACCGAAGTCGTCGGCATTGGCGGAGCGCCGCAAGGCCGTCGTCGGTGCAGGCGTGGCGTCGACCCTTCCGGTCTACGTGGGCGACGCAGACGGCGGCGTCGTCGTCGATGTGGACGGCAACTCGCTGATCGATCTCGGTGCCGGAATTGCCGTGACCACCGTCGGTGCCTCGAATCCGGCTGTCGTCGCCGCCGTGCAGGATCAGGTCGCCCACTTCACCCACACCTGCTTCATGATCGCGCCCTACGAGGGTTACATCGCAGTCGCCGAGAAGTTGGCCGAACTCACCCCCGGAGATCACGACAAGCGCACCGTCCTGTTCAACAGCGGTGCCGAGGCAGTCGAGAATGCGGTCAAGATCGCCCGGCACGCCACCGGACGCTCGGCCGTCGCCGTGTTCGACCACGCCTACCACGGCCGCACCAACCTGACGATGGCACTGACCTCGAAGTCGATGCCGTACAAGAGCGGCTTCGGACCGTTCGCTCCCGAGGTCTATCGGGCCCCGATGTCCTACCCGTTCCGGGAGGGCCTGAACGCCGACGGTTCCTCGGTCAGCGGCGCGCAGGCTGCGGCGCGAGCGATCTCTGTCATCGAAAAGCAGGTCGGTGCAGCCAATCTCGCGGCCATCCTGATCGAGCCGATCCAGGGTGAGGGCGGCTTCGTCGTGCCGGCCGAGGGGTTCCTGCCGGCATTGGCCGACTGGGCGCGCGAGCACGACGTCGTCTTCATCGCCGACGAGGTGCAGTCCGGATTCACCCGAACCGGCGCGTGGTTCGCCAGTGAGCACGAGGGCGTCGTGCCGGACCTGATCACCATGGCGAAGGGCATTGCAGGAGGGATGCCGCTGGCCGCAGTCACCGGCCGCGCCGACCTGATCGATGCCGTGCACCCCGGCGGACTCGGCGGGACGTACGGCGGCAACCCCGTCGCCTGCGCTGCCGCACTGGCATCCATCGAGCAGATGGAGACGCTCGACCTCAATGCCCGCGCCCGCGACATCGAACGCATCGTGCTCGACCGGCTGCACGCGTTGACTCCGGACGTATCCATCATTGGTGAGATTCGCGGACGCGGAGCCATGCTGGCCGTCGAACTGGTCGTACCCGGTGGACGCGAGCCCAATCCCGAGGCCACCAAAGCCGTTGCGGCTGCGGCACTCGAGGCCGGGGTGATCGTGCTGACGTGCGGTACCTACGGCAACGTGATCCGCCTGCTGCCGCCCCTGGTGATCTCCGACGAGCTGTTGGACGACGCGCTCACTGTCCTCGAAGACGCACTTCGCTCTGTGGCACAGGGGAACTGACATGTCGGTCCACGATCTGATCTCCTCGCTGCCCACCGATCTCTGGCTCGGCGGTGCGCAGTCACCGTCGGCGTCGGGTGCCCGATTCTCCGTACTGAACCCGGCGACCGGCGAGGAACTGACCACCGTCGCCGACGCCACGGCGGCCGACGGAATCACCGCGCTCGATCTCGCGGCTGCGGCACAGGGGGAATGGGCGGCGACGCCGGCCCGCGAGCGGGCAGAGATTCTGCGGCGCGCCTTCGACCTGCTGCAGGCACGCGCCGCCGATTTCGCCCTGCTGATGACCCTCGAAATGGGGAAGTCGTTGGCGGAGAGCCGCGGTGAAGTGAACTACGGCGGCGAATTCCTGCACTGGTTCAGCGAGGAAGCTGTTCGGATCGGCGGCCGGTTCACCCCAGCGCCGGCAGGAAACGGCCGAATCCTGGTGACCAAGATGCCCGTCGGCCCGGTGCTTGCCATCACCCCGTGGAACTTTCCGTTGGCCATGGGAACGCGCAAGATCGGGCCCGCTCTGGCTGCCGGGTGCACCGTCATCGTCAAGCCGGCCGAGGACACTCCGCTCACGATGCTTCTTCTCGGGCAGGTGTTCGCCGACGCGGGGTTGCCCGATGGTGTGCTTTCGATCCTTCCGGCCTCCGACGCCGCGGCGGTCACCGGACCGCTGATGGACGACCCCAGGTTGAGGAAGATCACGTTCACCGGATCGACCGGAGTGGGAAAGCTGTTGGTACGCAACGCAGCCGACCGACTGCTACGGACGTCGATGGAGCTCGGCGGCAATGCCCCCTTCATCGTTTTCGACGACGCGGATATCGATGCGGCCGTGGACGGGGCGATGCTCGCCAAGATGCGCAACGGCGGCGAGGCGTGCACTGCGGCCAACCGCTTGTATGTCGCGAACTCGGTACGTGAAGAATTCACCGCGAAGTTGACGGCGCGAATCGAGGCCTTGACGGTTGGTCCGGGTGACCGAGAGGGTACCGATATTGGGCCGCTCATCAACGACAAGCAACGCAGAACGGTCATCTCGCTGGTCGACGATGCCGTCGCGAAGGGTGCCCGGGTGCGCACCGGCGGCACGACGCCGGACGGGCCCGGATTCTTCTATCGGCCAACGGTTCTCGATCGAGTACCAGCTGACGCGAATCTGTTGCGGGACGAAATATTCGGCCCGGTGGCAGCGATCGTCGGATTCGACACCGAGGACGAGGCGGTGACCGCCGCGAACGACACCCGCTACGGGTTGGTGGCGTACTTCTACACCGAGAACCTCGACCGAGCCCTGCGCGTGTCGGCGGCTCTGGACACCGGCATGGTCGGGGTCAATCGTGGCGCGATCTCGGATGCGGCCGCCCCGTTCGGTGGCGTCAAGGAATCGGGCTTCGGCCGCGAGGGCGGCACTGAGGGCATCGAGGAATACCTCGAGACCAAGTACATCGCGCTGCAGTAGCCGGTGCACGTAGCGCTCCACTCTCCGACCGTCAGCGCGGGAATCCCCGATCGACGGCCGGGAGTGGAGCGATACGTGCCGGCCTGTTGTCAGCCCTGGGCAGCCGCGATCCGGTCTTCGGCCAGACGATCTGCTGCGGCTCCCAGCAGAATGCCCTCGGCACGCGCGATGGCGAAGATTCCGGAGACGGTGTCGCGGATCTTCCCGATCGTGGCCATCACCTGGGCCGGATCCTTACCGCGCAGTTCGCCTTCCACCTGAATCAGTCCGCCGGCGTTGGCGACGTAATCGGGCACCCAGACGATTCCGCGCGCCGCCAGCATCGCTTCGACGTCGGGTGTGAGCAGCTGGTTGTTGGCCGCGCCGCAGACGATGGACGCCGTCAATCGGGCCACCGAGGAGGAGTCGAGGGTGGCACCCATGGCGCACGGTGCGTAAACGTCGACGTCGGCACCGATGATGTCGGATCCGATGGTGACCCCGGGGAAGTCCAGGGCGATGCGATCGAGTGCGGGTGCGTAGGAGTCGCTCACGATCACGTCGGCACCGGCTTCACGAAGCAGGGCGACAAGGTTGTAGCCGACTTTGCCTGCACCCTCGACGCCGATGCGCTTGCCGGTCAGATCATCGGAGCCCCAGACCGATTCGGCTGCGGCACGGAGCGAAAGGAAGACTCCGAGTGCGGTCTGCGGGCCGCTGTCGCCGGTTCCGCCCGCCGTGGTGTTCTTGCCGACGACGTGCGTCGTCTCTTCGGCGATGATGTCGAGGTCGTTGCTGTTGGTGCCCACATCGCCTGCGGTGACGTAGGTTCCGCCGAGGGACTCGACGAACCGGCCGTATGCGTTCAGCAGCGTCGGTGTCTTGATGGCGGTGGGATCGCCGATGATTACGGCCTTTCCGCCGCCGAGATCGACGCCCGCAACAGCGGCCTTGTAGGTCATTCCGCGGGAGAGCCGCAGTACATCGGTCAACGCATCCTGCTCGGATGCGTAGGGGTAGAAGCGAGTTCCGCCGAGGGCCGGCCCGAGAACGGTGGAGTGGACGGCGATGATTGCACGCAGCCCGGTGTCGCGATCCTGGCAGAACACGACGCGTTCGTGCGCGGAGTCGTGCGGCATGTCGGGACGGTCGAACACGCCAGCCGTCGTAGAGGGGAATTGGGGCGGGGTGCTGGCTACGGCGGCGGGGCGGTCGGCAACGACGGACACAGGCGGTCTCTTTCGGTGATGAGGCGGCGGTACCCGGAAATGGGTGGTACCCGGAACATGTCCGTCGAAGAGTGCCGTGAACGTGCACGCTGGTCAACCGCCGTCGCCGAGATCGTGCATGTTGCACGGTAGGGGCTGAATCGGTTTGGCAGAGCTGGTCTGCCTGCTCAGCGTCGGCCCTCGTCTGCGAGCTGCTCGAGCAGCGGCTTGGTGCGGTATTGGATCAGTTCCGACATGGCGATGGACATGTTGGTGCGCTCGACTCCTGGTATCTCGAGAATCAAACCGGCGATGCGATACAGGTCGTCGGCGTCGACGGCGGCGATGCGGATGTGCATATCTGCAGCCCCGGACAGTCCGAACACCTCAAGCACCTCCGGGATGGTGCGGAGATTCTCGGTGACCGCGGCCAGCATGTGTTGATTGACTCGCGCGGTGACGAACGCCTGCAGCGGTCGCCCCAGCGACTTCGGCGGGATGCGGTGATCGATCGGAGTGAGCGAGCCCTTGTCGTCCCATCGACCGAGACGAGCCTGGACGGTGTTTCGCGACAAGCCCAGTGTCGTGGCGAGTTCGACCCCGGTGGCGCGAGGCTTCGAGCAGAGGGCAAGGAGAAGCTTGGCGTCGGTCTTGTCCAAATCGGTCATTGCGCACTTCCTGTAGCCCGGTAGTCACCCAATATTGTGCACGCTGCGCAGTTCCGATGTCATCACTTGTGCAGTCTGGATGTCGGTGGTGTCCTTGTGAAGGACATCACATCAGGACGGAGAGTGCCAGGACCATGAACACCAACTCGCTGGTTCAGCTGATCAAAGAATCGGGAACCGTGGTGCGCAACGAGACCTACTCGCCTCTCGTCGCCGATATCGACACGGCCGCGATGATGGAGATGTATCGCGATCTCGTCGTCGTCCGGCGCATCGATTCCGAGGCCACCGCGTTGCAGCGGCAGGGCGAACTGGGTCTGTGGGCACCGCTGCTCGGCCAGGAAGCGGCGCAGGTCGGATCCGCTCGTGCGCTCGACACCGAGGACTTCGTGTTCGCCAGCTACCGCGAGCACGGTGTCGCTTACTGTCGCGGAGTAGACCCCACCCAGATGCTGCGGTTCTGGCGCGGATCGACGCTGTCCGGCTGGGACCCGTACGAGTACCGCATGACCACACCCGCGATCATCGTCGGATCGCAGGGTCTGCACGCGACCGGGTACGCGATCGGTATGCAGCTCGAGGGTGCCGAGGGTGCGGCCATCACCTACTTCGGTGATGGCGCGACCAGTCAGGGCGACATCTCGGAAGCGCTCGGTTTCGCCGCCAGTTTTCATGCGCCGGTGGTGTTCTTCTGCCAGAACAATCAATGGGCGATCTCGGAACCGGTGACGGTACAGACCAAGACGACGATCGCGGCCCGCGGCGAGGGCTTCGGTATTCCGTCGGTACGCGTCGACGGCAACGACGTTCTCGCCGTGCTGGCGGTGACCAGAGCAGCGCTGGCGCGCGCTCGAGAGGGCAGTGGCCCGACGCTCATCGAGGCCGTCACCTACCGGATGGGCCCGCACACCACGTCCGACGATCCGACGCGATATCGCTCGGGTGCCACCGACGACGAATGGCGTGCGAAGGATCCGATCGATCGAATCGAGAAGTTGCTCCGGCGAATCGGCGTGTACGACGACGCGTTCGCCGCCTCGGTGAAGCGCACCGCCGATGAGGTCGCTGCGGAACTCCGCCGTGGGTGCCTCGAGACCGTCGAGCCGGAAGCGATGTCGGTGTTCGACAACGTCTACGCCGATCCACACCCCCTCCTGGACGACGAGCGGGCTCAGTTCGCCTCATACCAGGCTGGTTTCGAAGGAGCTACGTCATGACTACCCTCGAGCAGCGGCCTACCAGTCTTCCGCTGGGCAAGGCCATCAATGCAGGTCTGCGACGAGCGATGGAGGACGACCCGAAGGTTCTCCTCATGGGCGAGGACATCGGCAAACTCGGCGGTGTCTTCCGCATCACCGACGGCCTGCAGAAGGACTTCGGCCCGGGTCGCGTACTCGATATGCCGCTGGCCGAATCCGGCATCATCGGCACCGCAGTCGGACTCGCGATGCGGGGATTCCGGCCGGTGTGCGAGATCCAATTCGACGGTTTCATCTACCCGGCCTTCGACCAGATCGTCTCGCAGGTCGCCAAGCTGCACTACCGCACGAGTGGCAACGTCAAGATCCCGATGACGATTCGAGTGCCCTACGGCGGCGGAATCGGTGCCGTCGAGCATCACTCGGAGTCTCCCGAGGGCTACTTCGCGCAGACCGCTGGCCTTCGCGTCGTCACCTGCAGCAATTCCGCAGATGGCTACTCGATGATCCAACAGGCCATTGCCAGCGACGACCCCGTCTTGTTCTTCGAGCCGAAGCGGCGATACTGGGAGAAGAGCCCGCTCGACCTGGACTCCACCGATCCGGGCGCGTCCTACCCGCTGCACCGGGCGCGAGTGGTCACCGAGGGTACCGATGTCACCCTCATTGCCTACGGCCCGCTCGTCGCCACCGCTCGCAAGGCCGCCGAAGTTGCTGCCCACGAGGGAATCTCGATCGAGGTCATCGATCTGCGCTCGCTGTCCCCGATCGACTTCGAGACCATCGAGGCCTCGGTACGCAAGACCGGGCGACTGGTCGTCACACACGAGGCTCCGGTGTTCATGGGCCTCGGCTCCGAGATCGCTGCACGGATATCGGAACGGTGCTTCTACAACCTGGAGGCACCGGTGCTGCGCGTCGGCGGCTTCGGGACCCCGTACCCCGCGTCGAAGCTCGAGAAGTTCTATCTCCCCGACGTCGACCGGATCCTCGACGCGGTCGACCGCTGCCGCTCCCACTGACCTTTCGCTCACTGCCGCCGACAGACACCGAACAGGATTCGACGATGCCCACCATCAAGAGCTTTCCGTTGCCCGACCTCGGGGAGGGTCTCACCGAGGCCGACCTGCTGACCTGGCTCGTCGCCGTCGGTGACACGATCGAGTTGAATCAGAACATCGCCGAGGTCGAAACAGCCAAGGCTGCCGTCGAACTTCCGTCACCGTTCGCGGGAGTCATTGTTGCGCTGCATGTCTCGGAGGGCGACACCGTCGAGGTCGGGGTGCCGATCATCGACATTCGGGTCGGTGGCGAGGACGGTGCCGAGCCGGAGCACGCCGCTGCCGATGTGGATGCTCCAGCACCTGTCGAGGAAAGCGATGAACGCGTCCCGGTTCTCGTCGGCTACGGCGTGGCGAAAGAGGGCTCCAGTCGACGCGGCGGTCGGGGAACGCCGCCGGTCACTGCGACACCGAACGGGCAGAACGGAAAGCCGCTCGCCGCGCCGCCGGTGCGAAAGATCGCCAGGGACAACGCCGTCGACTTGGCGGAGGTGCCCGCAACGGGGAGCCACGGCGACGTCACGCGTGAGGACGTCGAGACCTACCTGAAGGGTGAGGACCTGACGGAGACGTGGGCCCCGCACCGGACCGGCCGCGAAGAGCGCACGCCGATCAAGGGAGTGCGCAAACATACGGCGGAGGCGATGGTGCGCAGTGCATTCACGGCTCCGCACGTCACCGAATTCGTGACCGTGGACGTCACCGAGACCCTGACCCTGCTGGAATCCCTCCGGTCCTCGACCCACTTCGCGGACGTGCGACTGACTCCGCTGGCGTTGGTGTCCAAGGCGGTTCTCGTTGCACTGAGATCGAATCCGTCCCTCAACTCGTCCTGGGACGAGGCGGCTCAGGAGATCGTCACCAAGCACTACGTCAACCTTGGTATCGCCGCGGCGACCCCGCGCGGCCTGATGGTGCCGAACATCAAGGATGCACACGAACTCTCGTTGGTGGATATCGCGCGTGCACTGGCCGATCTGACGCGTACCGCGAAGGAAGGCAAGAGCAGTCCGGCCGACCTCGCCGACGGCACGATCACGATCACCAACGTCGGAGTGTTCGGAGTCGACGCCGGGACGCCCATTCTCAATCCCGGCGAAGCGGCCATCCTGTGCTTCGGTTCGATCCGCCGTATGCCCTGGGAATACGAGGGTGCCATCGCACTGCGTTCGGTGACGACGCTGTCCCTGTCGTTCGATCACCGTCTCGTCGACGGCCAGCAGGGATCACAATTCCTCGCCCTCGTCGGTCGGTTGCTCAGCACTCCCATGGATATGATCGCCCTGAGCTGATTCCGCAGCTCGGCTCGATGGAGACAGCTCGATGGAGACAAGGGTGCGCGCGTGGCCGAGGCGATCGACGAGTACTTCCTGAAGCAGGTTCGCTCCGCCCGGCCCGGTGGGTCGCTCGTCGCCGATCCGGATCGACTGCTTCGGTACTTCGATGCGCAGCTCGCCAGCAGGCATCTCGATTTCGCGGCCCGTTGGTTGCAGTCCGAGGGCTTCGGTTACTACACGATCGGATCGTCCGGGCACGAAGCCAACGCAGCCGTCGGGGCCGCGACCGAGGTCACCGACCCGGCACTGCTGCACTACCGATCCGGTGGTTTCTATGCTGCACGTGCACAACAGTATTCGGACTCGACCCCGATCCGGGACGTGCTGGCGAGTCTGGTCGCCTCGACTCGCGATCCCATGTCCGGCGGTCGCCACAAGGTGTTCGGGCATCCGGCTCTGGGCATCGTCCCGCAGACGTCGACCATCGGATCCCAGGTTCCGCGCGCGGTCGGCTTGGCTTTCGCGCTCGGCCGGGCGAAGGCGCTGCGACATCGAACCCCGTGGCCCGAGAACGCCGTTGTGGTGTGCAGCTTCGGCGACGCCTCGGCCAACCATTCCACGACGGTGGGCGCGCTCAACTCGGCTGCCTACTGTGCGCATCAGTCCGTTCCGATGCCGATCCTGTTCGTCTGCGAGGACAACGGAATCGGTATCAGTACCCGATCACCGCGAGGGTGGATTGCGCAATCGCTCGGCCGGTTCCCCTCGATCGAGTACGTGCGGGCCGACGGCAACGATCCGGCCGAGCTGATGCGCACCGTCGATGCCGCCGTTGCCACGGTGCGGAATCGGCGGCGTCCGTTAGTGCTTCACCTCGAGACGGTTCGGCTGATGGGCCACGCCGGATCGGATGCCGAACTCGCCTACCGCTCGAGCGCAGACATCGTCGGTGACTACGAGCGAGATCCGTTGCTGGCCAGCGCTCGTGCGTTGGTCGACGCCGGGATCTTGACGGCCGCCGACGTCGAAGGCCGCTACGAGGCGATGCGCAAGACCGTCATGACCGAGGCCGAAGCGATGGTCGACTCCCTGCGCTCCGGGACGTCGGCGCGACTGGCGACTGCCGAGGCGGTGATGGCCCCGCTCACCGATCGGCGACCGACCGCGGTGGCTGCCACCGAGCAGAGCCTGAGACCCGCAGAGGGCGGGCCGCGTCTGACGCTCGCCGCCATGATCAACAGGACGCTCACCGACATCATGACGGCGCGACCGGACGTGCTCGTGTTCGGCGAGGACGTGGCCGTCAAAGGCGGCGTCTACGGCGTCACAAAGGGCTTGCGCAAGAAGTTCAGCGCAGCAAGAGTTTTCGACACTCTGCTCGACGAGCAGACGGTGCTCGGCACCGCCCTGGGTGCTGCGCTCGCCGGCTTCGTTCCGATACCCGAGATTCAGTACCTGGCCTATTTGCACAATGCCGAGGATCAGCTGCGCGGTGAGGCCGCGTCGCTGAAGTTCTTCTCCGACGCCCAGTACACCAACGGAATGGTGGTGCGCATCGCTGGTCTGGCCTATCAGCGCGGTTTCGGCGGGCACTTTCACAACGACAACGCGGTCGCCGTCCTGCGCGACATTCCGGGCATCGTGGTTGCTGTTCCGAGTTCGGCGGCCGAGGCCGCCGGTCTCCTGAGAACCTGTGTGGCACTGGCCGTGGAGGAGGGGCGAGTGTGCGTATTTCTGGAGCCCATTGCGCTCTATCACCGCACCGATCTGCTCGACGGCGACGGCGCACTGCGCTGCGCTGACGAAGCGCCGGGCGATTTCGGCACCGTCGCACACCATCTCGACGGAGATGATCTGGTCATCGTCACCTTCGGTAATGGAGTGGTGATGAGCCGACGCGCGGCGTCCACGTTGCGCGAACGCGGGATTGCGGTGACGGTCGTGGACCTACGTTGGATAGTTCCCCTGCCGGCCGAGGATCTGTTGCACCGGGTGGCACGCTTCGATCGAGTGCTGATCGCCGACGAGACCCGGCACGACGGGGGAGTGGGTGAGGGCGTCGTGACCGCTCTCGTCGAGGGCGGCTACGACGGTGCCGTCGCACGAGTCTCGAGCAAGAATTCGTTCGTCCCCCTCGGCAGCGCGGCGGATCTCGTCCTCCTGTCGGAAGACGAGATCGTCGCTGCGGCCGTGCGGATGATGGACGTCGGGTGACCTAGTGAACCGGTTGTGCGGGGGCGAGCGCCTCGCTATCGCTGCGTGCCGGTGCCCGGATGAAGAACGACGCCGCCACCGCGACCAGTGATACGGCCCCGCCGTAGAGGAAGGCGGTATGAATTCCGGCCTCCGAGCCGCCCACGGCAGTTGCGCCGTCGGCGATTCTGGTTGCTGCGGTGTTGGACATCACGGTGACGAACAGTGCGGTACCAGCGGCACCGGCCAACTGCTGAACCGTGCTGAAGATGGCACTGCCGTGCGAGTAGAGCTGGGTGGGTAGCGATCCCAGCGACGAGGTCATGAGCGGCGTCATGATGAGAGCCAGACCCGCCGAGAGCAACATGTGGATACCGATCACGTTCGGCAGTGCAGTCTGCGCGTCCAGCACGGTCATCGACCACAGCGCGCCGCTCACCACCACGGCACCGGGAATGACCAACGGGCGCGGCCCGATTCGATCGAAGATGCGTCCGGCGAATGGGGCGAGCAGACCCATCAGGAGTCCGCCGGGAAGCAGCATCAGTCCGGTGTCGAGAGTGTCGAGTCCGCGCACGTTCTGCAGATACATCGGTAGCAGGATCAATGCGCCGAACAGGGCCATCATCGAAATCGCGATCATGCCGAGTCCGATACTGAAGGTGGGAGTGCGGAACGGACGCATGTCCAGCAGTGCGCCGCCGCGATCCTGACGCGAGATCTGCCGGAGAACGAACACCACGAGGGCGACAGCGCCGACGACCAACGGCAGCCATGCCGGCACCACGGACTCCTCGGCCGAATGTCCCAGGCTGCTCAGTCCGTAGACGATGCCGCCGAAAGCCAACGCGGACAACACGACCGATACAGGATCGAACGACGGCCGACTGGTCTGGGTCACGTTCTTCACCAGAGTGGTCCCGATGGCGAACGCGATGAGTGCGATCGGAAGAACGAGCCAGAACATCCAACGCCAGTCCAGCGAATCGAGGATGATCCCCGAGATCGTCGGACCGATCGCGGGTGCCACAGCGATGACGATGGAGATCACGCCCATCATCGCTCCGCGCTTGTGCGCCGGAACCACGGTGAGCACCGTTGTCATCAACAGCGGCAACATGATCGCCGTGCCGCTGGCCTGGGTGACGCGTCCGAGCAGGAGCAGCTCGAATCCCGGGGCGGAGGCAGCGAACAGAGTGCCGACGGTGAACAGTGTCATGGCCGCCACGAACACCTGACGCAGAGTGAAGCGCTGGAACAGGAAGCCGGTGACGGGAATGACCACCGCCATCGTCAGCAGAAATCCGGTGGTGAGCCACTGCGCCGTCGTCGCGGAGATGTCGAGGTCGACCATCAGGGTGGGCAGCGCCACGCTCATGATCGTCTCGTTCAGGATCATGACGAACGCCGCGATGACAAGAATGCCGATCAGTAACTTGCTGCCCGGCGCGAGCTGCGCGTCGGATGCGTGGTCGGTCTCAGGTGTGGTCATGTGTCGAGAACTTTCGCGTATGGGTTCAAGGTGTGGAGCTGACTTTTATAAAGACAGCTTGAATCATGGTGACAGCTACTGTCAACTTGAACTTTGCTGGTATGTTGACAGCGAAACAAGCGGGCTACCGATGGATGGAGGACGATGAGCGACCGGGTACCGGATCTGCGAGAGCGACGTCGTCGAGAAACCCTTCTCGAGATCACCCGTGCTGCGCTCGATCTGTTCGAGACACAAGGCTGCGTTGCGACGACAGTCGACCAGATCGCCCGCCGGGCCGGCGTATCGCCCAGTACGTTCTTTCGTAGTTTTACATCCAAGGAAGAATCGGTTCTCGGCCTCGCCCCGGAGTTCGAGTTCGACATCGACGCCTGGCTGACATCGACGGCACCGGACGGCATCACCCTCACCGCGATCGAAGCACTGTACGAGCGATCCGTCGAACGATTTTCCGCTGCACCCTACGAAGCGAGAGATCGTCTCCTGCGTACCCGGCGGTTGATCGGTCGCGACGACCATCTGCGGGCCGCCGCTTTCGCGGCCGACGCCATGACGCTGTGTCGCGTCACCGATTCGGTGGCCGCCAAGCTAGCTGGTCACGAATCACGTTCATATGCACGGTTGTTGGTCGAGGGGGCCGGTATGGCCATGCGAATCGCCTTCGACGACTGGGCTGAGCGCATAGATGCCGGACAGGACGCCGATCTGGTGGATATTTACCGAACGACGCTCATCGATCTGCGACGCGTCGTCGCCGGCTGAGCGTCTCGTCGTGCACGGAACTTCGTAGCGGGGGAGGAGTTTTCGTGCACGTGGCGCGAAGCGCCTCTCACCCGAAGCGGTGCGGAGCCACGTCGCTTGCCCGTAGTCCGCGCTCGGTGACATCGACCGGAAGTGGTTGCTGCCGTACCAGAGACGCGCCGACCCGGGCCAGCGCCGCGCACGTCTGTATTCCGTACCCACCCTGACCGGCGCACCAGAAAAAACCCTCGATGTTCGGATCGAACCCGACGACCGGAGTGCGGTCGGGCACGAAGCTGCGCAGGCCGGCCCAGGACGACCGCACGTGCCGCGCTGTCAACGTCGTTGCCTCGGCAATGTCGTCGAATGCTCGGGCAATCTCCAACTCGTCCGGGCGGGCATCACTCGGCTCGATGGGTGTCTCGTCCGCAGGCGAACACAATAGTTGCGCGCCTTCGGGTTTGATGTAGAACTTCTCGTCGATGTCGCTCAACGTCGCCAGGTGCGCGGTATCGAGGTCCTCGGGTGCGGCCACCATGAACACCGAGCGACGCATGGGCACGAGTCCGATGGGCTCGGCACCCGCCATCGCACCGAGAACATCCGCCCATGCGCCCGCGGCGTCGACGACGAGTGGAGCAGTGTGTGTCGACCCATCGGTGGTGTGCGCGTGCCACAGGCCGTCGATGCGCCTCAGTGACCTCACCCCGGTCCCTGTGTGGACACGCCCGCCCCGCGCACGGAGCCCTCGCACGTAGCCCTGATGCAGTGCGTGTACGTCGACTTCCATCGAATGCGGCTCGTACAGAGCGCAATCGATCAGTTCGGGGCGCAGTGGCGGAAAGAACGTGCGCGCGTCGGCAGGCGAGACCAGTTGCGCGTCGGGCGTCAATCGGCTGACGTCGGCGTACATCGCCTCGAGCGCGTCGCCTCGTCCGGTGGACGCGAACTGCAGCAGGGGGCGCGGGGCGAGCAGTTCGGATCGAAAGTGCTCCGGCGGGTTCTCCAGGAAGTCTCGGCTGGCCGTCGTCAGCGCACGAATCGTGTTGTTGCCGTAGGTTTCCAGAAACAGAGCGGCCGAGCGTCCGGTGGTGTGGAAGGCCAGGGTCTTCTCGCGCTCGAGCAGGGTGACTCGGTGATCGCTCGCGAGTTCGTATCCGAGCGAGACACCCCCGATTCCGCCGCCGACAACTATGACATCGGTGGTAGGCGTGTCGCGAGCAGACGTGCTCATCGAGTTCTCCCGTTCTTCGGCTGGGTCATTGTCGGCTGGGCGGTCCATTGAGCGCCGGGGCCGACCGCCTCGTCGAAGATCAGCCAGGTTCGCGTCGACAGTATCCCGTCCAGTCCCTGCAACTTGTCGAGCACCAGATGTCGTAGCGCCGATGTGTCGGGAGCACGGACCAGAACGAGCGCATCGAAATCACCGCCCATCAAGCTGACGTGCTCGACGAACGGGAAGGTACTCAGGTCGTCGGCGACGGCACGCCACGAATCCTGCCGGATGGACAGAGCCACATAGGCGGATGCGCCGACTCCGGCCTTCTCGTAGGCGATGCGTGCGGTGAACCCCTCGATGACGCCTTCGTCGAGGAGTCGGTCGACGCGTACGTAGGCGTGTGCCCGGGAGATATGGGTTGCCTCGGCCAAGGCGCGCATGGACATTCGGCCGTCGCGGCTCAGCTCGGTGACGATGCGCCGATCGACGTCGTCGAGCTCGTACTCGGTCTGTGCCATCCGTCCACTCCAGGTCGTTCACGAGAGGTCTGTATGGACAGAATGCCACATTCGGCACATCTTGGGGCCATACATCTACATTCTTACCTCTGATTTGAAAGCTGGTCTATTGGACCGCACTCTGTGTAGAACAGGAAGCCGAGACGAACACGTGCAGAAGGGGTACCGCATGACCACGACGGACACTCTCGATCACGTCACGACCTCGGTCGCACGGCGCGTTCGCGAGGGATACGAAGCAGATTTCGTCGAATGGACCGATCGTGGTATCGATCTCGTCCGAACTTTCCCCGGCTTTCTCGGTGGCGGCTGGCTGCGCAGTTCCGGCGGATCCAACGACTATCACGTGGTGTACCGGTTCGAGACCCACGACAACCTCGACGCATGGCTGCACTCGGACTCTCGACGCCGCTGGCTCAGCAGCGGCCGGCCCATCGCCGACGACGTTGCAACACATCGTCTTTCCGGAGTGGAGGGATGGTTCGAGCCGCAATCCAACCTGACCGACGCAGTTCGAGTGATCGGCGGACCGCCACCCCGGTGGAAGCAGGCGATCTCGATCGGTGTGGCGTTCTATGCCGTCAGCTTGCTGGTCAACATCGTTCTCACACCACATCTGACAGGGTTGAACGTGGCCCTTCGAACGGCGGTCGTGGTGATGATGTGCACGCCGTTGATGGTCTACGTGGTGATGCCGTTCGTCACCTCGCGTCTGCGGAAGTGGCTCGTACCGCGCGCCTGAAGGCCGCCTCTCGCCTATACAGTCGAGATCATGCCCGACGCCCCTGTGCACAACCAGTTCGCTCTCGACGGAGCCTGGAACTTTCGAGACCTCGGCGGTGTTCGCACTGTCGACGGCTCGAACATTCGGCCCGGAAAGTTCTATCGCGCATCGGAATTGAGTGCTCTCACCGAGAGCGGACAACGTGCCGTCGTCGATCTCGGGATACGCACGGTGTTCGATTTTCGCAGTGACTCCGAGATCTCACGAAGTGGTGTCGACAGAGTTCCGGACGGCGTGCAGTCGATCTCGGTGCCGTTCCACAACGACAGCGGTGAGCGCGCTCCGCACGAGGCTCCGACCCACGAAGAACAGAGTCAGGTCGACTACCTCCTGCGCGCGTACGCGTCGTTTCCGGTGCTGGACGGGGCTGCGTACGCGATCAAGCAAGTGGCCGAGGCCATCGCCGCCGGCCGAGGCGGAGTTCTGGTGCACTGCGCCGCAGGTAAGGACCGAGCCGGGTGGACCGTCGCGACTGTACTGCGGGCAGTCGGAGTGAGCGAGGACGAGATCCTCGCCGACTACCTCGCCAGCAATGCTGCGGTGGAGCCTCTGCTCGCCCACGTGCGCCGGACGTGGGCGGGTATCGATGACGCCGGAGTGCCCGGGGAAGCGTTGTTGGGAGTCCGCGCGTCCTATCTGGAGCGCGGCATGGCGGCTGTGACGTCGAATCACGGATCGTTCGAGGCGTACCTGAGTCACCTCGGTATCGATGAACATCTGCGCGGACGGCTCGTCGCCGAATTGGTTCAGGACTGAGCGGTACCCTCTGCGTCATGCGAATCGGACAGACGGCCCCGGATTTCGAGCTCCCCGATCATTCGGGTGAAACCCGTGCGCTCACCGAGCTGACGGCATCGGGCCCGGTGGTGCTGTTCTTCTATCCTGCGGCAAACAGCCCCATCTGTACCGCCGAGGCCTGCCATTTCCGGGACCTAGGAACAGAATTCAACAGATTCGGTGCGCAACGGGTAGGGATCAGCACCGACACCCGCGACAAGAATCAGCACTTCGCTCTGCAGCGGTCCTTCGACTTTCCGTTGCTGTCCGATTCCGACGGCACGGTTGCGGAGCAGTTCGGAGTGCGGCGAGGTGGGTGGCTCACCCGGCGGCGTCGGCTTCGTGAGCTCGAAGGCGGGCGGGCGCATGCGGCACACCGTGGTTATCTGCGGCAGTTACTGTCCGTGAAGCGGACGACATTCGTGATAGATCGGCACCGAGTGGTGCGGATGGTGGTGCAGAGCGAACGCGGTCACGTGCATGCGACCAAGGCCCTCGAATACCTGCGTTATCTGTCCTGACGCCGAAGTGCGCTGCTATTCGTTCGCGCCGCTGAACAGGGCGGTGTAGACGGCAGGCTTCGAAGCTTCGGCGTGCGCATCGGTCGAGGCGTCGTCGGGATGGCTGAAGAGTGCCTCGTTCTTGTCTTTGTGTTCCATTCCCCGAGCATGCCCCTGATCGACCGCAATAGCCACTCGCCGCGCGGACTGGGCCGGTGCACCGTCGAAACGACCGGTCAGGGCACAGCTGCCAGGGTGGGATACTGCTCGGGTGCCCGATGAAACTCTGTTCGACGCCTTGCGCCGCGAGCCCGACGCGGAGGCACCCAACCTCCATGCTGTCGACGCCGCGGACCGTCTCGTACTCGATACCGTCGACGAGCGTCCGGGAGTGGACAGAACGGTGCCGATCGCGGTGATCGGCGATCGTTACGGTGCCCTCACGCTCGGCGCCGTGGCGCTGGGCTTCACGGATGTGCGGGTCCATCAGGACGCCGTCACCGGCATGCAGGCGCTCGAACTGAACGCTGCGCGGGTTGCCAAGACCGGCTCCTACACCCAGCACACGCTCGGTGCGGAGCTGTTCGACGGCGTCGGCACGGTACTGATGCAGTTGCCGCGAGGTCTGGCCGAGCTGACTGAGATTGCCGAGCACATCGCCGCGCACTCATCAGCGGATGTCGTCGTCCTCGCGGGCGGACGAGACAAACACATGACCCCAGCCATGAACGATGTGCTGCGACGGTCATTCACGACTGTCACGGCCGGCCGCGGCCGGCAGAAGGCCCGAGTGCTCACCGCGACCGGGGCGGTGGCGTCGGCCATGACGTATCCGGTGAGCAAACGTCTCGCGGATATCGACATGACGGTCGTGGCCCATGGCGCTGTGTTCGCCGGGGCAGGCTTGGACATCGGAACGCGGTTTCTGCTCGAGTTCGTTCCGAAGATGATGCCGCGTGCTCGCACGGCCGTCGACTTGGGTTGCGGTACAGGGATTCTCGCAGCAGAGCTGGCTCGAACCCGGCCTGATCTGGAGGTGATCGCCACCGACCGTTCGGCTGCAGCGATCGCGTCGGCAGCGGCGACGGCGGAGGCGAACGGGACTCGGATCGCGGTGATCGCCGACGATGCGATGTCGACCTTCGAATCGGAGTCGGTCGATCTGGTGGTCTGCAATCCGCCGTTTCACGAGGGTGCTGCGGTGCACACGGGCGGGGCGAGCAAATTGTTCGCGGCCGCCGGTCGGGTACTGCGGCCCGGCGGACAACTGTGGACGGTGTTCAACACTCACCTGAACTACCGACGCGAACTGGCCGACGCCGTGGGCGCAACCGATCCGATGGGACGCAACGGCAAGTTCACCGTCGCTCGCTCGGTACGGCCGAGCGAGCAACGGTAGACGTCAGGTAACGGGGCCGCCGTCTTCCGGGGTTCCGTCGATCTGGCCGCGGTTGCGGCCGAGATCCTCGACGAGAGTGCCTTCGACGATCTCGGCCTGACGCTGACCTTCCGCGTAGTCGATGTCGGGATCCTCGTCGGATTCCTCGATGACGTGGTCGACCAGTTCCTCGGTCAACTCGTCGTCGGGGGTCTCGGTGATCGGTCGTTCGAGATCCTCCTCGACCGCGATGTCGGGTTCTTCCTCGCTGAGCTTGAGGTCCAGGCTCTCGCCCTCCGCGGCCTCGCGAGCGGTGGTACCGAAGCTGTTGGCCTCGCTCCAGTGGTCGGGGGGATAGACAACGGTATCGCCATCGTCGTTGCGCACCTCATCGGAGTCGACGCTTTCGCTGGGGTCCAAGGTCTGGTCGGGTCCGTCTTCGATTGCCATTTCCTCATAGTGCCCGTTTCGATTCGGTGTCACACACGCGGTCGTCTCCGCGTATGGAGGGCGTACCCGGTAGAGTCCGTTTTGTCCGTCGTAGAAGTTCTCCTCTCGGGAACTTTTGTCCGGATGTCAGACGTTCTACTGATGACCGACGGGGAGATCCCCGGTGGGGATCAGAACTTACGAAGGGAAGAGACACGGTGCGCACCTCCAGCAACCCGGTGTTCCGCAACCTGCCCAAGCAGCAGGGCGGCGGCTACGCCACATTCGGATCTGCGACGGCTGGAGCCTCGCAGGCCGCAACCTTCGGCCAGCATCCCGGAACGCAGGCCGATCCATACACCACGCAGCCCGCACAGCGGGCCATGACCATCGATGACGTCGTCACCAAGACCGGCATCACCCTCGGTGTGCTGAGCGTGACGGCGATCATCTCGTACCTCCTCGTCTCCAACAACACCGACTTGGCCATCCCATTCGTGATCGGCGGTGGCTTGATCGGCTTCGGCTTGGTCATGTTCGCGACCTTCGGTCGCAAGATGGACAACAAGGCGATCGTCCTCGCCTACGCCGCCGCAGAAGGCGTGTTCCTCGGCGCACTGTCGCTGATGTTCACCGGTGTCGAGTTCGGTGGGGTCGGCGGATCCGCCCTCATCGGCCAGGCAGTTCTTGGCACGTTCGGCGTCTTCTTCGGCATGCTGATCGTCTACAAGACCGGCGCAATCCGTGTCACCCCGCGGTTGACCCGCATGGTCGTCGGTGCCCTCATCGGCGTCGTCGTGCTGATGCTCGGCAACCTCGTTGCCAGCTTCTTCATGGAGGACGGCTTCGGACTCCGCTCCGGCGGACCGCTGGCCATCATCTTCAGCCTCGTCTGCATCGGTATCGCCGCGTTCAGCTTCCTGCTGGACTTCGATCAGGCCGATCAGCTGATCCGTGCACAGGCACCGGAGAAGGCCGCCTGGGGCGTCGCCCTCGGTCTGACCATCACCTTGGTCTGGCTGTACGTCGAGATCCTGCGTCTGCTGAGCTACTTCCAGAACGACTAGTACTCACGAGAAAGCCCCGCCACTCCTTTCGGAGGGCGGGGCTTTTTCGTTGGTACCGGTCAGGTCAGCTGAGTCGTTCCAGCACCATGGCCATACCCATGCCGCCGCCGACGCACATGGTCTCGACGCCGAACGTCTTGTCGTGTGTCGTCAGGTTGTTCAGCAGCGTGGTGGTGATCCGGGCACCGGTCATGCCGAACGGGTGGCCGATCGCGATGGCACCGCCGGAGACGTTGAGCTTGTCCTCTTCGATGCCGAGGTCGCGTGCCGAGCCGAGGACCTGCACCGCGAAGGCCTCGTTGATCTCGAACAGGTCGATGTCGGAGATGGACATTCCGGCGATCTTCAGCGCCTTACGGGTGGCCTCGATAGGACCGAGGCCCATGATCTCGGGAGACGTGCCGGTGACTCCGGTGGAGACGATCCGAGCCAACGGCGTCAGGCCCAGTTCCTTGGCCTTGGTGTCGCTCATGATGACGAGCGCTGCTGCGCCGTCGTTGAGCGGGCACGCGTTACCGGCGGTGATGGTGCCGTTCGGTCGGAAGACCGGCTTGAGCTGGCTGATCTTTTCGTAGGTGGTGCCGGCGCGAGGGCCGTCGTCGGTGTTGACGACGGTGCCGTCGGGCAGGGTCACCGGGGTGATCTCCCGCTCGAAGAAGCCGGCGTTGATGGCCTCTTCGGCGCGGTTCTGGCTGCGGACGCCCCAGTGGTCCTGGTCCTCGCGGGTGATGCCGGTGAGCAGCGCGACGTTCTCGGCCGTCTGGCCCATCGCGATGTACGCGTCGGGCAGTTCGCCGTTCTCGCGGGGATCGGTCCAGCTGTCCGCGCCCTCTTCCTGTGCCTTCTTGGTGCGGGCTTCGGCGTCGGCGAAGATCGGGTTGTGGCTCGCGGGCAGTGAGTCGGAGCTGCCGTGGATGAAGCTGGACACGCTCTCGACACCGGCGGAGATGAAGACGTCACCCTCGCCTGCCTTGATCGCGTGCAGCGCCATCCGGGTGGTCTGCAGCGAGGACGAACAGTAGCGCGTGATCGTAGTGCCGGGGAGCGAGTCGTAGCCGAGCTGAACCGCGACGATGCGAGCGAGGTTGTTGCCCTGCATGCCGCCGGGCAGACCGCAGCCCAGGAGGAGATCGTCGATGTCCTTGGGGTCGAGCGAGGGCACCTTGGCCAGCGCGGCGGCGACCATCTGAGCGGTGAGGTCGTCGGGACGAATGTCCTTGAGCGACCCCTTCATCGCCCTGCCGATCGGTGAGCGCGCGGTGGCGACGATGACTGCCTCTGGCATGAGATCTCCTTCGAATCGATACTGCTTACCTGCACTGTTACCGCCGAGTAGGCGATGTCCGTGTCCGAACTTACAACCCCACCGATCCACCGCCGGCACGACGTACGAGATCGTCCGACGCAGTGCCGATCTCGGCGTCGAGCTCGGCGGTTCTCCTGCGCAGGAAGCGGTCGAGTGCGGCCGTGGCGCGGGGGATGGCCTTGCGTGATTCGGCGGCAGCAGAGACCGTCGGTAGCTCGGGCAGGGGACCGCCGTGCCACACCCCCAACGCCGATGCGAGCACGGGCAGAATCTGCTGCGCCGCGAGCTCGTAGCCGGCGGCCGACGGGTGGAAGCGGTCCGCCGAGAACATGGTGTCGGGGGCCGCGAGAAACTCGGGGGAGAGCAGATCCGCGAGCGCCACCGGATGGCCGCCGGCGCTCAGAGTCCTCGCCGTCTGGGCGTTCGCGAGGCGTCGACCCCAATTGCGCACGACGGTGCGCAGCGGTTGCGGAATGGCCGTCACGACACCGAGATCGGGACACGTACCCACGGCGACCGCGCAGCCCTTCGCGGTCAGTCGCTCGACCGCGTCGCCCAATCTCGCCGCAGATGCAGGAATGGAGAACTTCTTGGTGACGTCGTTCGCGCCGACGAAGATGACCGCGGCATCGGGCGGCGGGCCCGCGACGAACATGGCGTCGACCTGGCCTTCGAGGCCCTTGGAGGTGGCACCGGCAATTGCCTTGGTGCTCAGTCGAATTCGCTGACCGGTTTCCTCGGCCAGGCCGCGGGCGAGCAGGACGCCCGGGACTTCGTCGGCGACGATGCAGCCCACCCCTGCCGCCGTGGAGTCGCCGAAGATCATCAGATGAATATCTGCTGAATTTCCCATTCGCCACCGTTCGGGGGCTGCGCAGCCCGCGGTGTAGACGCCGTCCGCCTCCGGTGGCTTGGCGATATTTCGCCCGATGACGCCCCGCGCCGCAGCGGCCTGCCCCATCAGATGTCGGTAGGCGGCCCAGGATGCAGTCCCTGCTCCAGAGCCCGCAAGTACCGTCGCGGCGCTCGCTTTCGCAGCGGTGCGCCATCCGCTCGCCGTCACAGATCGATCCCTCTCGTGGTGCCGTCGATACCATCGTAGGCGGGCGTCGACCGCCGTGGCCGAGAGTCGAATAGCTGCATCTGGGAAGATGATGCAATGCGCATCGCTCAGCACATCACCGAACTCATCGGCAACACCCCGTTGGTGAAATTGTCCACCGTCATCGGCGACGGTGCCGGCACGGTCGCGGCCAAGATCGAGTACCTCAACCCGGGTGGTTCGTCCAAGGACCGCATCGCCGTGAAGATGATCGACGCGGCCGAGGCGTCGGGCGAACTGAAGCCCGGCGGCACCATCGTCGAACCCACGTCCGGCAACACCGGCGTCGGTCTCGCGCTCGTCGCGCAGCAGCGCGGCTACAAGTGTGTGTTCGTGTGCCCGGACAAGGTCGGCGAGGACAAGCGCAACGTGCTGCGCGCCTACGGAGCAGAGGTCGTCGTGTGCCCGACGGCTGTCGCACCCGAGGACCCCAACAGCTACTACAGCGTCTCCGATCGACTCGTTCGTGAGATCGAGGGCGCCTGGAAGCCGAACCAGTACTCCAACCCGGCCGGACCGGCCAGCCACTACGAGACCACCGGTCCCGAGATCTGGGCCGACACCGACGGAAAGATCACTCACTTCGTCGCAGGCGTCGGCACCGGCGGCACCATCTCCGGCACCGGCAAGTACCTCAAGGAGGTCTCCGGAGGCAAGGTCAAGGTCATCGGCGTCGACCCCGAGGGATCGGTCTACTCCGGCGGTACGGGACGCCCGTACCTCGTCGAAGGTGTCGGCGAGGACTTCTGGCCGACGGCCTACGACCCATCCATCCCGGACGAGATCATCGCCGTCTCCGACAACGATTCGTTCGACATGACCCGTCGCCTCGCCCGCGAGGAAGGCCTGTTGGTCGGCGGCTCGTGCGGAATGGCCGCCGTTGCCGCAATCCAGGTCGCCGAGCGCGAAGGTCCCGACGCGTTGGTCGTCGTGCTGCTGCCCGACGGCGGACGCGGCTACCTGGCGAAGATTTTCAACGACTCGTGGATGTCGTCGTACGGTTTCCTGCGTTCGCGTCTGGACGGCACGACCGAGGAGACCTCCGTCGGCGCAGTGCTGCGCGGAAAGTCCGGTGCTCTGCCGGATCTGGTGCACACACACCCCTCCGAGACCGTGCGTGACGCCATCGAGATTCTGCGCGAGTACGGCGTCTCGCAGATGCCAGTCGTCGGAGCCGAGCCACCCGTCATGGCGGGCGAGGTTGCCGGCAGCGTCACCGAACGCGATCTGCTCAGCGCCGTGTTCGAGGGTCGCGCTGCGCTGGCAGACCCCGTCGCCAAGCACATGAGTGCACCGTTCCCATTGATCGGTGCGGGTGAAACCGTCTCCGACGCCACCAAGGCACTCGGCGAATCCGATGCGCTGATGGTCGTCGAAGAAGGCAAGCCCGTCGGCGTCATCACTCGCCACGACCTGCTCGGGTTCCTCAGCAAGGGCGCGTAGGCCCGGCGTAACCCAATGCATTACGTCGAATCCGGCGACGGTCCGGCGATGGTGTTTCTGCACGGCAACCCGACATCGTCGTATTTGTGGCGGGACGTGACCAGCGTCGTCGCGCCTGCCGGCTTTCGCTGCATTGCCGTCGACCTCGTCGGAATGGGTCGTTCCGGTAAGTCGTCGTCCGGTTACCGTTTGGTCGACCACATTGCCCACGTCGGTGAATTCATCGACGAGCTCGGTCTGTCCGACGTCACTCTCGTCGGCCACGACTGGGGCTCGGTCATCGCTCTCGCTCTCGCCCGCTCGGATCCGAGCCGGGTGCGCGGCGTAGCGGTGATGGAGGGTCATATACGTCCCATCGATAGATGGGACGACATGGACGACGGCGCAAGAGAACTGTTCTCGGCGTTGCGCACCGCCGGTGTGGGTGAGCGAATGGTGTTCGAGGACAACGTCATGATCGAGACAGTGCTGCCATCGGGAATCCTTCGGACACTGAGTCCCGACGAAATGGATGCCTACCGTCGGCCATTCGTGGATCCAGCCTCGCGCACGCCGATGCTCCGGTGGACGCGTGAGATCCCGATCGCAGGGGAGCCGTCGGATGTCGTCTCGATCGTGACGAGCAATCAGCAGGTGTTCGCGGATGCAACGATGCCGACTTTGCTTTTGCACGGCACTCCGGGTGCGGTTATCGGGCGCACCGAAGTCGAGTGGTGCCGAAACCATGGACGCGCGATGACTATCGTCGACGTGGGCAGTGGCACGCATTTTCTTCCCGAGGATCAACCCGCTGCAACAGCCGAGGCCCTCCTGGGTTGGGCCACGGATGTGAGTGGAACTTCGTAGCCTGCTACGGGCGGATTCGAGCGGTGGTTGCAACGTGCCTGATCATTAGGGATGTTTG
>NZ_JASHKQ010000031.1 GCF_030056795.1 Rhodococcus sp. IEGM 1381
TGTGTCACCCCCAATCCGGAGGATCACTTCGCAATGGCCAAGATCATCGCGTTCGACGAAGAGGCACGCCGTGGCCTCGAGCGAGGCCTCAATGCCCTCGCCGACGCAGTAAAGGTGACGTTGGGCCCCAAGGGTCGCAACGTCGTACTCGAAAAGAAGTGGGGAGCTCCCACGATCACCAACGATGGTGTTTCCATCGCCAAGGAGATCGAGCTCGAAGATCCCTACGAGAAGATCGGTGCCGAGCTCGTCAAGGAGGTCGCCAAGAAGACCGACGACGTCGCAGGCGACGGCACCACCACCGCTACCGTTCTCGCTCAGGCACTCGTCCGTGAAGGCCTGCGCAACGTCGCAGCCGGCGCGAACCCGCTCGGCCTCAAGCGCGGCATCGAGAAGGCTGTTGCAGCCGTCACCGAAGCCCTGCTCGCGTCCGCCAAGGAGATCGACACCAAGGAGCAGATCGCTGCTACCGCTGGCATCTCCGCAGGCGACCCGTCCATCGGCGAGCTCATCGCCGAGGCAATGGACAAGGTCGGCAAGGAAGGCGTCATCACGGTCGAGGAGTCCAACACCTTCGGCCTGCAGCTCGAGCTCACCGAGGGCATGCGCTTCGACAAGGGCTACATCTCGGCGTACTTCGCCACCGATGCAGAGCGTCAGGAAGCCGTCCTCGAAGACGCGTACATCCTGCTCGTCAGCTCCAAGATCAGCACCGTCAAGGACCTGCTGCCGCTGCTGGAGAAGGTCATCCAGTCCGGCAAGCCGCTCCTGATCATCGCCGAGGACGTCGAGGGCGAAGCTCTCTCCACCCTCGTGGTGAACAAGATCCGTGGCACCTTCAAGTCCGTCGCCGTCAAGGCGCCCGGATTCGGTGACCGTCGCAAGGCGCAGCTCGCCGACATCGCCATCCTCACCGGTGGCGAGGTCATCAGCGAAGAGGTCGGCCTCTCCCTGGAGACCGC
>NZ_JASHKQ010000040.1 GCF_030056795.1 Rhodococcus sp. IEGM 1381
GGTCGGTCAGTGGGTCGCGTGCGACGGATTTTCCGAGGGTGGGGTCGGCGGCGATCGCGGCTTCGAGTGCAGCGGCCAGGGATGCGTTGCCGAGGTAGATGCCTGAGGGTGTCCGGTGTGGGGGTGTGTGGCCGGCTGTGTGGCGTTCTGTGTGGATCGTCCGGTTGTGTGGCCGGATTGCGGAGGGCAGATCGAGGGCAGAGCTGTGCCGTGTGCCCTTGCCGACGGGTGTGTGGGTGCAGAACA
>NZ_JASHKQ010000041.1 GCF_030056795.1 Rhodococcus sp. IEGM 1381
GGCGTCGGCGATGTCGGGGAAGTTCTTCAGTCCGCGCCCGAGGGCGACGATCTTGTTCGCTGTGCTGGGGCTGAGCAGGGTGGTGGAGGTGAGCCAGCCGGCGGGGCCGGGGAAGCCGAGTTTCTCGCGTGAGACGCGGGTGTCGATTTCGGCGACGAGGGCGATACGCCGGGCTTCGAGCAGTTGGATCTGGTGGGAGACATCAGCAGCGTCGGCGAGGAGTTCTGTCTCGCTCAGTTGCCAGA
>NZ_JASHKQ010000042.1 GCF_030056795.1 Rhodococcus sp. IEGM 1381
AGCTGTGCCGTGTGCCCTTGCCGACGGGTGTGTGGGTGCAGAACAGGGCTGCAGCGGAGGTCAGTGATCCCAAGCGACGCTGGTGTCGGTTGTCGCTGGCGGTAGCGGCGGCCGCGCCTGTTCCGGGTGCCGGGCCTTGGGCTGACGTCGAACCGGATGTGGCGGAGTCGGATGGTGGTGTGGAAGAGCTTGATTCCGAAGAGTTCGGTGCGATATCGGGTGCCGGCGATGTCTGTTCCGCAGGT
>NZ_JASHKQ010000005.1 GCF_030056795.1 Rhodococcus sp. IEGM 1381
TTCGGCACTGACATTCATCGACACACTGTTGAGTTCTCAAAGAACACGCACACACCATTGCAACCGTTGAAACGGTAACGCCGGGGCTTACACGCTCGAACCCCAGACATGGCTCATCACTTTCAAGCCTTGCCTGGGTTGTTCAGTGCATACTCCGTACAACCTCGTTGTCCCAGTCCGTGAAGACCGGGTCGGTGTCCGTGTCGCTCTGACTCGACAAAAGTTACGCGAAGACCAACACATACGCAAATCGCCTGGTCAGATGTAATTTCTGCGTGAACATCTGACCAGGCGACCCGGTGCGAGGTCCGTCAGACGATCGCAACCGCATCGATCTCGACCAACATCTCTTCCCTCGGCAGTCCTGTGAACACCGTGGTGCGGCTCGGCAGTACGTCGCCAGAGGTGTGTGCGGAGACAAAAGCGCCATAAGCGTCGTTCATGATCGAGAAGTCCTCACGCTTGGTGAGGTACACGCGCAGCATCACGACGTCGTCGAACGTCGCACCGCCGGCCTCGACGATGGCTTTGACGTTTTCGAGAGTGCGAGTGGTCTGTGCAGCGACATCGCCTGGGTACAGGTATTCGCTGGTGACGGGATCCACCGGGCCTTGTCCGGATACCTGCACGAACGGGCCCTTCCGCACTCCCTGGGAGAACGTGTGGGCGGGTGCCGGGGCCCCTGTGGTGCGGATTTCGATCTTCTCGCTCATTTTTTTCCTTCCATCGGGCTCTTGTCGGTTGTCAGACGGTCCTGGAGTTCCTGCGGCTGCCAGCCCAGCCCCTCGGAAATTGCGTCCACGGTCCGTTGCACCTCGGGCAGCGTCTTCAGTACTTGTTCATGGTCGAGCAGCATGTCGGGTACCGACATCGATACGGCTGCCACGACGTCGCCGGTTCCGTTGCGCACAGCGGAGCCGACGCAGTTGACGAACGACTCGTGCTCCTCGCGGTCCTCGGCGAATCCTTGCGAGAGCACGAGGTCCAGCTCACGCAGATATTGCTCTGCCGTTGTGATGGTTCGTTCGGTGAACGGCGTGTATGTGATGCGCTGCGCAATCTGCTCACGCTCTGCCCGTGGGCGTGCAGCGATCAATATCTTCCCGACGGCTGTGCAGTGCAACGGCGCAGGCTTGCCGACCCGCGAGTACATCCGCACACTCTGTTTGGCGTCGAACTTGTCGATGTAGATCACCTCACCGGCTTCGTACGTCGCCAAGTGGATGGTCTGACCGGTGATCGTGTTCAGTTCCGCCAGGTGTGGCCGGGCAATGCTCCGTATGTCGCGCTGTTCCAGTGCGTGGTTGGCCAACTCGAACAGTCTCGATCCGAGTTGATACCGGTGATTGGCATCGTGCTGAACGAATCGGTCGCTTTCCATGGTGCGAAGTAGTCGCAGCACGGTGGTCTTGTGGACGTCGAGAACTGTCGCCAGCTCGTCCAGCGATCTCGATCCATCACCGAGCAAGCCAAGGATCGTCAGCGCCCGCGAGAGACTCTGACTCACTGCGACACCTCTGAACAGCGGGCGGCAGTGGCCGCGTAGTCCAGTGTTTCCCACTCGACTTCGTCGAGTTCGGCCAGTCGGATCAGCACGTCGAGAGGAAGTACAGACGCGATATCGCCGTGCCCTGTGAGCGCACCCGCCGCACACAGGTGGCCGAACCGAACACGCTCGACAGCACTCCTTCCGAGCAGCAATGCCGTCAAGTAGCCACCCGCGAAAGCATCTCCCGCACCGATCTTTTCGACGACATCGAGTTTCAGTGCCGGTACATCGACTCGAGCTGAGCCCTCGAACGCCGTCACTGTGTGCGCGTCGTTCTTGATCACCAAATGCTGCGGTTGGGGGAACATCTGACGCAACTCGGCCGGATCCGACGTCCCGAACACCAGCGCAGCTTCGTCGGCTCCCATCGAGACCACATCGCTTCCGCGGACATGCTCGCCGAGTACGTCCGCGGCTGTGCCCGATCGCGACTTCCACAGCGCCGGCCGATAGTTGAGGTCGAAGCTGACGGTGGTGGATCGGTCCATCAATGCTCTGGTCAGTTCGGCCGCACTGTCCGAGATGGCCACTGTTATTCCGGTGAAATGAATCAGGTCGGCTCGGGACACCAGTTCCGAAGCCACCTCGCCGATTTCGCTGGGCGACAGTGCGCTCGCGGCCGATCCGGCACGAAAGTAGGTCATCGCACTTTCTCCGGACGCGAGGTCGTATCGGTCACCGGAGCCCGAGCCGCGCTCTTTGATGTACATACCCGTGGGGCGCTCGTCGTCGATCGCCACACCCGAAGTATCGACGCCTGCTTCCGCCAATTGCCGGGCCAGGTACCGGCCGAAGCCGTCGTTGCCGACCCGAGAGACCCACGCGGCGTCGACTCCCAACTGAGCGAACACCCTGGCCACGTTCGCTTCGGCACCTCCGGACGTGCGATGGAACGTTTCCGAGCTCTCCAGCGGACCCGCTTCGCCAACCAGAACGACGAGGCCTTCACCTACACACACCGCTCGGGGTGTTTTCACGTCGATCTCCTCGAGGTCTTGCGGGAACGCTGCATGTCGTTGCAGACTACAAAGCATAAACATATTGCGCAACCAACGTTGCGCATCGCGCAACGCAAACGAGATCTGTCAAATGGAGGAACGAACGTGATCGACACGGATGCCGTCGAGGAACTGAGTCGACGAACCCTCGGGCCCGAGCACAAATCCCTTCCCCCACGGTCGTGGGGCCATACCGTCGAGAGTTTTCTCGCCACGTCTCCCCTGCTTTCCGAATTCACGACCCCGGTGCTCACCCTCGATCGTGCGCGTATGGCGTCGAACATCTCGGTCATGGCCGACTGGACGGCACGCGCGGGGGTGTTGCTCGCGCCCCACGGAAAGACATCGATGGCTCCTCAACTGTGGAAACAGCAACTCGATGCCGGAAGCTGGGCGATCACCCTCGCGACCGGGTGGCAAGTTCAGGTGGCACGCGCATTCGGGGTCGGACGTATCGTCCTCGCCAACGCCGAGATCGACCCCGTCGCGTTGACGTGGGTTGCCGCCGAACTGGATTCACATCCCACGTTCGAGTTCTACTGCTGGGCAGACAGTGTTGCGACGGTGCACGAGATGGACCGCATTCTTGTGACACAGGGGCAGCGTCCCATTCCAGTCGTCGTCGAACTCGGAGGCCCACACGGCCGAACCGGCGCACGCACGATCGAGGAAGCAGTTTCGGTTGCCCGTGCGATCGCGGACTCGTCACGCCTGACCTTGGCCGGCGTCGGCGGCTACGAGGGAGCACTGAGCCACGACCGCTCCGAGGGCGGCCTCGAAGCAGTCCGACACTATCTCGACCAGGTCGCAGATCTCCATCGCGCGCTCGACGCCGAGGGGCTGTACGGCGAGCATGCGGTGGTGACCGCGGGCGGCAGCGCTTATCAAGATCTCGTTGTCGAGCGACTGCATTCGCTCACCACGGAAAACGGCGTACGTACCGACGTGGTGCTTCGCTCCGGTGCCTACGTGGTGCACGACGACGGCTTCTACTCACAGATTTCTCCGCTCACTCCCGCCCGCACCGACGCGCCACTGACGTCGGCGATGCACGGATGGGCGCGCGCTGTCTCCCGCCCCGAGCCAGGTCTCGCATTGCTCGACGCCGGTAAAAGAGACTTCCCGTTCGACGAGGGAATGCCTGTGCCGCAACACATCAGAGGGAACGAGCTGCTCGATCCAGGAGCCGAGGTGACCGCTTTGAACGACCAACATGCGTTTCTACGACTACCGGCAGAAGACGCGGCGGCGCTTCCGGTGGGATCGGTGGTTCGACTGGGTCTGTCACATCCCTGCACCGCATTCGACAAATGGCGTCTCGTTCCCGTGATCGACGACGCAGACAGCGACGATCCACGAGTGGTCGATCTCGTTCACACATTCTTCTAGAGAGCCGAAATACTATGCCCAGTACTCTCTTTCGAGGTGCCGACGTCATCGACGGCACCGGATCGCCACGACTGCGGCGCGACGTCCTCGTACGCGACGGTGTCATCGTGTCGATCGTCGAGCCCGGAACTGTGCCCGGGGCCGGCAGAATCGTCGACGCCTCGCCCGGTCAGGTCCTCTCCCCCGGGTTCATCGATATGCACGCCCATTCCGACCTTCGTCTGCTGACCGACCCCGATCATTTCCCGAAAATCAGTCAGGGCGTCACAACCGAGGTCATCGGGCAGGACGGCATCGCATACGCCCCGATCGACGACGCCACACTCGACGTGGTGCGACGTCAGATCGCCGGATGGAACGGCAATCCCGTCGACCTCGACTTCTCGTGGCGGTCGGTCTCGGAGTATCTCGCTCGGCTGGACCAGGGCATCACCCCGAACGCTGCATATCTCGTCCCTCAAGGCACATTGCGATACCTCGCGGTGGGTGCGGACCAGCGCCCGGCGACGCCGTCCGAGATCGTCCACATGCAGGAAATGTTGGCGCGAGGCCTGCAGGAGGGTGCCGTCGGGATGTCGAGCGGTTTGACCTACACGCCCGGAATGTATGCGGACACAAGCGAATTGCGGGCGCTGTGCGAGGTCGTCGCCGAATTCAGTGGGTTCTACGCACCGCATACCCGGTCGTACGGTGCCGGAGCGCTCGACGCTTACCAGGAAATGCTCGATCTCTCCCGGGATACGGGATGCGCGCTGCATTTGACGCACGCCACGATGAACTTCGGCGTCAATCGTGGAAGGGCACGTGAGTTCCTCGACCGCGTCGACTCCGCGATCGCCGACGGATGCGATGTCACCCTCGACACGTACCCGTATCTGCCTGGAGCCACCACACTGTCTGCGCTACTGCCGAGCTGGGCGATGTCCGGTGGCCCGGACCGAGCCCTGGAGCGGCTCGACGATCCGGACATGCGGCAACGCATCGAGCGGGATGTCGACGTGAACGGGTCCGACGGTTGCCATGGAGTCACGGTCGAGTGGGACACCATCCAACTCAGTGGTGTGGCCAATCCCGAACTCGATCGCTACGTCGGCCGAAAGATGTCCGACATCGCGGCCGACGAGGGACGGTCACCAGTGAACGTGTTCTTCGACTTCCTTCGCCGCGATGCGCTGGCCACGACGATTCTGCAGCACGTCGGGCACGAGGAGAACGTGCGCGAGATCATGGCGCATCCACACCACATGGGTGGCAGCGACGCCATTCTGGTGGGCGAGAAACCGCACCCTCGGGCCTGGGGCACCTTTCCTCGCTATCTCGGTCATTACGTGCGTGACGAGCAGCTTCTTTCGCTGGAGGACTGCATCAATCACTTGACCGGACGCCCGGCTGCGCGGCTACGGCTGCGCGGACGCGGCACGATTGCCGAAGGCCATGCAGCCGATCTCGTCCTGTTCGACCCGGCGATCGTGCGTGATACCGCCACCTTCGAGAACCCGAAACAGCAAGCCGAGGGAATCAGCCACGTCATGGTGAACGGCGCATTCGCCATCGACGATCGCCGCTCCACCCACTCATTGGCAGGCCGCGCCCTGCGCATGGATTCCACCCGAAAGCAGACGTCATGAACGCACTGTCGACAATTCTCGAGGACCGCGCACTGTCGGTGGTCCGTGCCCCGCACATCTCTGATCCCGCGGCGCTGGCAGATGCGCTCGCGCGCGGGGGAATTCACGCACTCGAGCTGACCTTCACCACTCCGGGAGTTCTCGACTTGATTCGGGCCGCGTCGGATGCGGGTGCCGTCGTGGGGGCCGGTACCGTGCTGACCGCCGATCAGGCACGGTCCGCGGTCGACGCGGGTGCACGCTTCGTAGTCACGCCCGGGCTGCGACCCGGGGTCGCCGAAGTAGTCACGGACGCAGGGATCCCGCTGATGATGGGCGCGCTCACCCCGTCCGAGGTGATGACAGCCCTCGATCTCGGGGCGGACGTGGTCAAAGTCTTTCCGGCACGGACTGTCGGTCCGGCGTATTTCAAGGATCTGCTCGGCCCCTTTCCGGACGCCCGACTCGTTCCGTCCGGCGGCGTGAACGCAGGCAATGCCGCCCAGTTCCTCGCGGCCGGTGCCGTGGCCGTGGCCGCAGGCACCGATGTGGTTCCACCGGCATCGGTCGCCGATGCCCAGTGGGACGACATCACTGCACGAGCGAAGGCGTTCGTGGCAGCTATCAGCGCAGACATCAAGGAAGGCTCATAATGAATTCTGTGGTCGACTGGCTCAGAACCTCCACACCCGGTCTACTCGTACTGTGCGGCATCGCAATTGCCGTGCTGCTGGTAGTCATCATCAAGGTCAAGCTCGAACCGTTCATCGCGCTCCTCATCGTCGGTCTCGGGCTGGCCCTCGCCGCTGGTCTGCCGGTCAACGAGATAGTCGGCACCGCGATCAAGAGCAACGAGTCGTTGCTCGAAACCGGCTTCGGTGGAATCCTCGGGCACATTGCGGTCATCATCGGATTGGGTACCGTACTCGGCGCGATCCTCGAAAAGTCGGGTGGTGCACAAGCATTGACCGCAAAGCTCCTGGGCGTGTTCGGAGAACGCGGTGCACCCATAGCGATGGGCCTGCTGGGCTTGATCTTCGGTATTCCGGTCTTCTTCGACATCGGTATTTTCGTGCTGGCACCGCTGGTCTACGTGGCGGCACGCCAGGGCGGAAAGTCACTGGTCCTCTACGCGCTGCCGATGCTGGCAGGTCTGTCCATGACACACGCCTTCCTACCGCCGCATCCCGGGCCGGTTGCCCTCGGCGGATTGCTCGAAGTGAACTTGGGTTGGCTGATCCTGTTCGGGTTCATCTGCGGCATACCAGGTTTCATCGCGGCAGGCCTGGTATGGGGTAATTGGATCGGCAAGCGCATCATCGTCGACGTTCCCGAGGACTTCATCAACGACGGCGACGACACGACCGCCGTGGGCGGTGGCGCAGGCACGGTAGCAACCAAGCGTCCGGTGATCACGACGCCACCGTCGGTGGGAACCATCGGAGCAATCATCGCTGTTCCTCTGGTCTTGATCCTCGGTGCCACGTTCGGCAGCATCCTGCTCGATCCCGGCAACCTACTCGAAGTACTGACGTTCTTCGGCACCCCGGCCGTCGCGCTTCTCATCGCAGTCCTGATCGCGTTCTACGTGCTGGGCATTCGACGCGGATCCACGGTGCAGGAACTCAGTAAGCTGACCGGAGAGTCGCTTCGTCCGGTGGGCATGCTGCTGCTCGTCGTCGGAGCCGGCGCGTTCTTCGGAAAAGTCATCTCCGCCACGGGAATCGGCACGGCCCTGGCCGACACGATGGCGGCCGCGGGTCTGCCGATCATCGTGTTGGCGTACATCATCAGCTGTGCGCTCAGGGTCGCCCAGGGGTCGGCAACCGTGGCCATCGTGACTACCGGCGGCATCGTCGGACCCCTGGTGGCAGCCCAGGATTACTCCGCCCCGGCCGTTGCGCTGATCGCCATGTCCATCGCAGCGGGCTCGATCATCGCCAGCCACGTCAACGACGGCGGATTCTGGATCATCTCGAAATTCTTCAATCTCACCGTCAAGCAGACACTGCAGACGTGGACGGTCCTCGAGACGATCCTGTCGGTGGTCAGCTTCGCCGTCGCGGGAATCCTCTTCGCTATCATCGCGTGAGTTCGGTGGCGCGGTTATGTGCCTCTAGCGGCACTCGATCGCGCCACTGCGCCAGCACTTAATCGCGCCACTGTGTCCGTACCTGATCACCGACGAAATGTGTGTTCTCGGCAGACATTTCTCGGCTACCCGATCGGCCCACCAGATCGTCGATCCGATCGTCCAGGCTGTGGGCACGGGTCATCGCGTCGGAAGTTCGAGCCTCGGTTTCGGACGACTCGACCAGATTTGCCAGGCGGACCAGCGCGGCCACCCTGCCGGTCAACTGCGTCCACACCACTTCCAGTGCGCCACGGCGTGATTCGACCTGAGCAGCAGTCTCCTCGTCGACCATCGTCTCACCGATCCGGTTCAGCTCGGTCGCTACCGTGCGCAGGGACGTAGCGTCGACCGAAATTTCGGTGAGCTCGACGAACAGGTCGAGTTGATTGCGCTGAATCTCGAAGTACGTGGACTGCCATGCCGGCGAACGACGCACTCTGTCGAACGCTGTGCCCGCCAGAAACAGCAGAGTGTCGTATCGATCGACGAACCGATCGTCCTTGCGATCGACGAATTGATCGACCACGCCGGTTGCCCACTCGACCCGGTCACCCACAGGAGTTCGGCGCGCAAGCATGCTCACGCGGTCCGTGGCCGCGTCCACCAACGACAAGCCGCGCTCCGCAACTGGACCGAACCTGCGCGGTGCAGGCGTCCTCATCAGCGCGTCGAAGACCGAATCCCGCTGGTCGAGATCGAGATGCAGACCTTCTCGACGCTCCTTCCGTGCCGCACGCACCCCGGTGGCGTAGTGCCGATTCGACATCACCACGGTGGTGCGTTGATGGTTGATGCGCTTGGTCAACTCGGCAACCCGCACTCGGTACACGAGCGCCGATCCTGGCTTGCTCGTCGTGTCCTTGGCGAGCCACCGATCGCGCTCGTCGACCAGATTTCGCAACGTGCCGAACCCCCCGATCGACGGCAGTGTGCGGCCGGAATGCCATCGATTGATCAGCACTGCACGCGTAGTCTCGTCCACCCGCCCGGCCGCGACAGCGATGGCGGCCGCATCGGACAGCGGCTCGGAATGTCCGGGCAACCGGCAGTCGGCACAGCGGCTGTGAACTTCGTCGTCGAATCGGGCGCGCTGCTCGGCCGACCCACTGCCATCGAACTCGGACATCGTCTCTCCTCGGTCACGCCCAACTGTCGCTGGTCCGCTCGCTTTCGAGTGTTCCAGATATTCAGATCAGCCCGCGGAGCGATTGCTCGGTCTGCGGCTTCTTCTCTGCGAGAAGCGTGCGCGCCTCATCGAGACCTTCCCAGACGTTCCACATCAGCACACCGCGAACGACGGCCTCGTCGTCGAGGTAGTACACGACGCCTTCCTTGCCGACCGACTTCCAATCCTCGACGGTGCTCAATGACGTGGACATTGTGCCGATGGCCTGATATCCGTCGTCGTAGATATCGGAGTAGAAGTACGGGGTGTACGAGTACGGCTCGGCTGCGCCGGCCATGTTGCGTCCGGCGGCCTTGCCCATCTCCGTGGCGTTGTCCACGTGCTCGACGCGTCGACGACCGAGAATGGCGTCGGGATAGTTCGCCACATCACCGGCCGCGTAGACGTGGTCGTCCTCGGTCCTCAAGAATTCGTCGACGACGATGCCGTCGTCCACTGCCAGTCCGGCCGCGTCGGCGAGCTCGGTGCTGGGCCGCACACCCAGACCGAATACGACGCCGTCCGCCTCGAGTGCGGAGCCGTCGTCGAGTTGCAGCTGGACGCGAGCCGACGCCTCGGCACCGGAGGTCACTTTCGTTCCTCGGCGCACGGTCACTCCGTGATCGGCGAATCCCTTGTCGAAGACGGCGGCCAGGCTCGGCGGAAACATGTGCCCACCGACTACGGCGTCGGATGTCACGAGAGTGACCTTCACGCCCTGAAGAGACAGGGCAGAGGCGATCTCGGTGCCGATATATCCGCCACCGACCACGGCGATGTGATCGGCGGTCTTCGTCAATTCACGCAATGCCCGGTAGTCGGCGAAGGTGCGGAAGTACACCACCCGCGGACTGGGTGCGAGCTCGATTCGCGTCGGTTCGGCTCCAGTGGCCAAGAGCAGAGTCCCATACTCGTAGCGCTCTCCCGTATCCGTCGACACCGAGGAATTCGACCGGTCGATCGACGCAACCCGCGTTCCGGTGTGCACGTGCGCGTCGGCCTCGGAGGCAGTGCCGAGCGGAACCTGATCGCGACCGAAGTCCGAGTCCGTCCACAGCTTCTTCGACAGCGCGGGCCGGGTGTAAGGCTCGTCGGAATCCGCCCCGAGAATGCCGATGGAGCCGGTTGTGTCGTGCTCGCGGATTCCGCGGGCGGCACTGTCGGCAACCATTCCCCCGCCGATGATCAGGTAGTCGTACTGCATCGTTCACTCCTCGATGTCGACGTGATTCGACGATCCGGTTACCCGGAACGGCGCAGTCGCAATCCCACGGACAGGCAGGCAGCAATAGCTGCAGGTCCGGGAGAACCGACCGGACTGTATCGAGCATCACACCCTCGAAAGGTTGGCCCAGGCCGGCCGAGTGGGCATCTTGGACTGGGCGACGAAACATCGTTTTAACTCGAGTCGGGCTGTAACGGTTCCGTTCGGCAGAACGACTCACACCTCAGGACGCGAACAAAAGGAGACGATGTGACTGTTCAGATCGATTCGCTGGCAATTGGCACCGACACCGCCGACATTGCGACAACCGACGTCGACCAGCTCTTCGAAGAAGTATCGACGCTCGACGCCACCATTCTCGACGCCATCGAGCGTCGCACGCGCATGGCGCGCACCCTCGCCGCGGCTACTTCCGACACCACCACGACGGATTCCGCTGCCGATCCTTACGTCGATCTCGGCAACGACGGCCACGTGGTCTCACGGATGCTGTCCCGTCTTGCACAGATGACGCGGTAACACCTCACACCCCCTTTCAGCTTCGCAGTCCGCGACCCCGTCGAGCATCGCTCGGCGGGGTCGCGTCGTGTCGGTGGGTACCTGCCCGGTGACTTCCGGGATCGGCCGCTGTCAATAGGAGCAAGACCGTCGTTCGACGGTTCCAATCGGCTTTCCGGAAAAGGTGCTCACATGTCTCGTTTGCTGTTCGCCAACATGCCTGTTCGCGACGTCGTCGCCACACGTTCGTTCTTCGAGGGACTCGGGTTCGCGTTCAACGACGTCTTCAGCGACGAGAACACCGCCTCCATGATCGTCAGCGACCACGCGACGGTGATGTTTCTGGCCACATCGCGTTTCGAGGACTTCATCTCCGACTCGATCTGCGACACGAGCTCGGCTCGCGAGGTCCTGATGTGCATCTCGGCCGACAGCCGCGACGAAGTGGATTCGCTGACCGACGCCGCGATCGTTGCGGGTGGGTCATCGTGGATGAAGCCCCAAGACCACGGCTTCATGTACGGCCGGGCATTTCGAGATCTCGACAACCATGTCTGGGAAGTGATGTGGATGGACCCGTCTGCGGTTCCGCAAAGCTGACCAGCAGTTCAGAGGCGGTCGGGAAGGCTGAATCGATCGAACAGAGTCAGATCGAAGAAGCAGGCCACGTGCCCGACCCCTCTGGCATCGACGTCGAGGACGTGCAGCTGAAACGCCCGATGGACACCGTCCTCGCCGAGCATGTAGAGCCCGTATGCGGGTTGACCGTTGGCCGACGTGGGCACCATTCTCATGTCGCCAGCGCCGTTTGCCGGGCAGTTGTGTCGGATCAGTGACCCGATCGTCTCGGCACCCTGGTACCACCCGACGAACGGTGGCATCTCCCACACCGCATCCGAGGTGAACAGAGTGACCAAGCGGTCGATGTCGTAGTTCTCGAAACACTCCACATACTGCGTCAGCAGTTCCTGCAGCTCGTCGGATCCGATGGGCTCGACATCGTCGAGTTCGGGCGCAATCTCGTCGAGGCGCTCTCTGGCTCGCTGCAGCAAGCTGTTGACCGCGGTCGTCGTCGTGGCGAGAACCTCGGCGACTTCCGATGCCTTCCATTGCAATACCTCGCGCATCAACAAGACCGCCCGCTGCCGGGGAGACAGGTGTTGCAGGGAGGCCACCAAGGCGAGCCGCACCGATTCACGCGCCACCACGATGGAGGCGGGATCACTCGAGTCGGCCAGATCCGAATCGGCGATCGGTTCGAGCCATGGAACCTCGTTGTTCTGTACGAGTTCGTCGGTAGGGCCGGAACTCGGTGCCCCCAAGCCAGTCGGGAGCGGACGCTTCGACCGACCGTCGAGAGCAGTGAGACAGGTGTTGGTGGCGATTCGATACAGCCAGGTGCGCAGCGACGAGCGCCCCTCGTATTTCGCGTACCCCCGCCACGCGCGAATGTACGTTTCCTGCAACAGATCCTCGGCGTCGTGAATCGATCCGGTCATGCGGTAGCAGTGCGCGAGCAGCTCTCGACGGAACGGATCGAACTGCGCGAGGAAGTCGTCCTGTTGCACGGAGGCCACGGTCATGCGGCACAGCCTAGACCGGAGGCAGACGCGTCACAGCTCGAATGCGCGCCACGTAAAGGTTTGCCCACATATCTGGGTTAACCTCGGCATCGTGACATCGGCAACGAGCATCGACGACTTGGTCGAGGAGCTGTACCTGCAGCGCCGCCGGGCGTGGGAAGCCGCTCTCGTCACCGCACAGAACTTCCTCGAGACCATCGCCGACGAGATACTCGAAGACGTCGATCGAGATCGACTGAATGCGCAGACGGCGCGCATCAAGGACCCTGGACGATCCGCCGACAAATTGCGCCGCTATGTCTCCGAGGGCCGGATCACCGAACCGACCGACGCGGATGCCGTCGCCGAAGCCCTTCCCGATCTGGTCGGCGTCAAGGTGCTGTGCAAGACCCCGCGCGATCAACTGACGTTCGTCGCAGCGCTCGAGCGTGCGTGCAACGACCCGAAATGCTCGGTGCGGTTTGCGCAACCACCCACCGATTACGTCGCCTTTCCCAAGCCCAGCGGCTACCGCGCCTATCACGCAGTTTTGGTCGTTCGAGTTGCCACGCATCAGGGCGACCTCGATGTGAAAGTAGAAGTACAGGTCAAGACACGCCTGCAGGACGCGTGGGGCGAGCTGACTCACGAAGACATGTACAAGCCCGGCGAGGCACTGAAGCCAACCAAGAAGCACACCGACTACGCCGCACACATGGCCCACCTGCTCGACCAGGTGGATGCAATGGCCGACGATCTCGCGGCACAGCTCGATTCGTTGACCGCCGCCTCGAAGGACGGCAACGTCCTCGCGGCCGACCCCATCCCGAAGGATCCGGATTTCATTCGTGCTCGGATCACGCGCACCGGCCCCCGGTACGCCCTCGCAGTCGGCCCGGACGGACGCCGAGGGCTGGTACCCGCCCGTTCGGTGAAAGCCGTCATCGGCTCGACCGACAGAATTGCCGTCGACGACTATCTGGAGGTAGGCGACTACATCGATGTGGTGGTCGAGGATTCCGAGGACGCTCTCTACTACCACCTCACCTCTCAGCCGCCTCGACACAAGCCCGCGAAGAAGCGCAAGCGCTGACCTGCGGTTCTCAGGAACATCTCACGTCCGTGCTGTAGACATCGGTCCTCGTGACCACTATCGAGAAATCCACGGTTGTCACCGACATCGACAACGCGACCCTCGACTGGCGTACGAAGTTTCGTTCTGCCGAGGCTTTCGTGCCGGCGCTCGCGTTCGTCGTGTTGGCATCGCTCTACGCGACGATGTCCGTGCTCGGCCATCGGCAACTCCGCACGTCCGGATTCGATCTGGGGATATTCGTCCAACAGGTCGCGTCGTATTCGCAGTTTCGTGTCCCGACCTCCGACCTACTGGGCACCGGCTACAACACGCTCGGCGATCACTTCTCGCCCATCACCGCGCTGCTGGGACCCCTCTATCGGGTGTTTCCACACGCCGAGACGTTGCTGATCGCGCAGGCCGTGTTGTTCGCGCTGGCCGTGATCCCGATCAGCCGATTGGCGGTGCAGAAGTTCGGCACGGTCGTCGGTGCTGTGATCGCCGCAGCCTTCGGGTTGTCCTGGGGCGTTCAGGCCGCGCTGAATTTCGACTTCCACGAAGTCGCGTTTGCGATGCCTCTGCTGGCGATGTCGATGGTCGCCCTCGTTCGTCAGCGTTGGCTGCCTGCCCTGGCCTGGGCTCTGCCATTGGTCTTCGTCAAAGAGGACATGGGTCTGACGGTCGTCGTGATCGGCGCACTGGTGGCACTGTGGACGAGCGGTCGAACCCGAATCTTCGGGGTACTGGCAGCGGTCTGGGGCCTGACCTGGGTAATTCTTGCCGTCAAGGTGATAATCCCGGCGCTGAGCTCAGACAACTCGTACGACCAGGGCTCGAAGCTGCCCCCGCTGGGTGAAGGCATCGCAGACACCGCGCACGGCCTGGTTGCCGGTGATTCCCGGGCGGCCACAGCCTTTCTGCTGCTCGCGGTCACCGGATTCTTCGCCCTGCGCTCCCCGCTCCTGCTGATCGCCGTCCCGACGGTCGCATGGCGCTTTCTCAGCGACAACACCAACTTCTGGAAGCCGATCTATCACTACAACGCGATCCTGATGGTGATCGTGTTCGTCGCTCTGCTCGACGCGTTCGCACGCAGTCACCGACATGGCCAGCTCACCGAACGCGGTCGTCATTACATCGTCGCGTTCGTGGCCGCCTTCGCAGTCGTGGCGTTGCCGTTCCTACCGATGGCGCGCATGGTGCACGCACAGGAATGGACGATCGATCCGCAGGCTGCGACCGCCCGGGACATCTCGGAGTGGATCCCCGCCGACGATCGGGTTGCAGCGTCGAACAATCTCGTGGCCCAACTCGTCGCCGATCACGACGTCTCGGTCTTTCCGCAACGCGCCACCGATTCGACCGTCCCGGACTGGATCGTCGTCAACCGGGCACGGCCGGCCGGCTGGCCGACGGACGAGGCCGGCGACCGTCAGGCGATCGACCGCGCACTGTCCGACGGGTACGACGTCGCCTACTCGGTCGACGGTATCGAGGTCCTGCACCGCAGCTCGAGCGGTCCCCACTAGGGTTTGAGAAGGTTCGACCCTCCACCCGTCACAGACCGTGACGACGGCAATTGCAAGGCAGGTACAGGACATCGACGCTGCAACCGGCGATCTCGGCACCACCAAGGCCGCACCCAAGCGATCACCGTGGAATCGGAAGAATCCCTATCGCGCACAGGTTCTTGGCAACCGACGCCTGTCCGGTCCCACGTCGGCCAAGGAGGTTCGGCACGTCGCGATCGCGCTGGGCGACAGCGGTATCGCCTACCAAGCCGGGGATGGTTTCGCCGTCAAACCCGTCAACGACGCGGCACTGGTCTCGGCCGTAGTCGACCGCCTCGGAGTGCCCGCCGACACCGCCGTGCACACCAAGTCCGGTGAGATCACGCTCGCGCAGGCGCTGACGACAGAGTACGAAATCGGTATCCCGTCCATGGACCTGATCGAGGCCGTGGCCGAACATGCCGGCGACGCCGAACTCGATCACGTTCTGCAGAACGGCGACCGAGCATCGTTCGACGCGTGGACGTGGGGACGTGACGTCGTGGACGTTCTCGATCTCGACCGCTCGCCCGCCTTCGATCCCGGCGAATTTCTCGGCTTGCTGCGTCCACTGCAACATCGCGTCTACTCGATCTCGTCGTCACCGATCGCCCACGAAGGCACAGTGCACCTCACGGTGTCCACCGTCCGATACCGGTCGGCCGAGCGAGACCGCGGTGGCGTCTGTTCGACGTACCTCGCCGATCGAGTCGGCGACGGCAACGAGGCAGGTGTGTTCCTGTCGGCCAACAAGTCGTTCCGCCTGCCCGAGGACGACACCCCGATCATCATGATCGGGCCCGGAACCGGAGTGGCACCGTTTCGAGCATTTCTGCACGAGCGGCGCGCGCGTGGCGCCGCGGGAGACAACTGGCTGTTCTTCGGAGATCAGCATCGGTCGAGCGATTTCCTCTACGAGGACGAGCTCGTCGAGTTCGAGCGCGACGGTCTGCTGAGTCGACTCGATGTGGCGTTCTCCCGCGATCAGCACGAGAAGATTTACGTGCAGCACCGCATGATCGAAGCCGGCAAGCAGCTGTACGGCTGGCTCGAAGCAGGCGCGCATCTCTACGTCTGCGGTGACGCGGCCCGTATGTCGAAGGGCGTCGACGAAGCACTGCACGAGATCGTCGCCGAGCACGGTGGCCGCTCCCCCGACGCCGCCGAGGACTACGTCAACGAACTCAAGCAAACCAAGCGCTACCTGCGGGACGTCTACTGACACCAAGGTTCTTGTCGGACCCCCTCGCTACCGTCTGAACCCACAGGCATCAGTTCTCGTCCGAGAAGAGGGTTTGCACCGTGACCGCACTGCAGAACGGCCATTTCGACTTTACTACCGCGATCGCGTGGGCCAGGTTCACCGAGAATCTGCACGCGTGCCTTCGGTCCCTCCCGAGACGGGACTACATCACGGTCACGGCCGCTCAGGCCAGCCCCGGCGAACGTGGTGTGCGGCCGTACATCGATGTGGCGGCGACGCACACCGGGGTTCTGGTCACCGTCGCGGCAATTCCGTCGCTGCTCTACCCCGACGCGCCGGACACGTCGACCATGGACGTGCAGTTGGTCGAATTCGGTTGGCTGAACCGAGGTAAGCCGATCGCCGACGGATCGGTCATCGATCTCACGCGAACCGACTCACGAGCCGATGCCGCGCTCGTTGCCGAGATGATCACGCTTGCGTTCCGCGAGATCTGGAACGTTCCGCACCCCTCGTTCCTCAGTGTCTGGGGCGTCGCAGCCGATGGCGTGTCATCCGGGCCGAGGGACCTGCAGCGGGGGCTCGTCGCCTCCGCGGCCGAGACCGCCACGTCGGCCGACGCTTCCGAGACGCCCACCGAGGTTCCTGCCGAGCTGGGCTCGCTGCAAGCGCTGTGTCAGTTGACAGGTCGCCGAGTCGACCCGCACACCGTTCGATCCGTCTGCATCGACAGTGACCTCGACGATCTGACGGCTCGTGCCGTGGCCCTCCATCGCTCGGCGGCAGGGCAGGCCCGTCGGTCGGTTGCCGCGGGTCGAGACGACTCGGTGGCTGTGTGGTCCAATCTGGCCCGCACCTGGCTTTCGGTCGCACGAAGCATCGACGCCGCGATGAATGAGGCCCGGCACGCCTGCCGCTGACCGAAGCTACAAGATCGTTCGTCGTAGACCGCTCGCCCGTAGTACCTGACGCTCGACACCCGCGCGAATGGCATCCTCGGTACCGATCACCCGCACGTGCGATCGCGCGCGAGTGATTGCGGTATAGAGCAATTCTCGGGTCAGCAGTGTCGATGCCTCGGCGGGGAGAAGAACCGAGACGGTGTCGTACTGACTGCCCTGGCTGCGGTGGATCGTCATCGCATACACCGTGTGAACCGACGAGAGCACGTTCGGGTGGATCAGCACATGACCGCGGCCGCGAGCGAACGCTGCCATCGCGGTTCCGTTGTCTCCCAACACCACAACGCCGGTGTCACCGTTGTATATCCGCGCTTCGTGGTCGTTTGCCGTCACCAACAGTGGCTGACCGGGGTACCACAGTGACGGATCGAGAAACGTTCCGCTGTGCTCTCCCACCCACTCCATCGCTTGCCGATCCCATCGAGCGACACCCCATCGGCCCTCGCGGTGCGCGCACAGCAGGCGATGCTTCTCCAGACCCAGAAGTGCCGCGGAGGCATCTCCGGCTGCTGCGGCGGCGGTGACCTCGGCTGCGGTGTCGATCACGTCGGAACGCAGCGCATCCACGTCGTCGGGACCGTGGAATGAGATTTCTTTCGCGCCGGACTCGAGCAGGGCCATCACGTCGTCGCCCCGGCCGTCTCGCACGGCCACTGCCAACTGGGCGATTGCCCCGCCGAATCGTCTGCCTCGACTGAGCCGCACGACGCCGCCGCGCAGTCGGTCTCGCTCGAACGGGCTCAGGGCGGCCTCGGCCGGATCCTCGGTGGCGGCGAAATCCTCGTCGACGAGCTGCGCCAGCACCGGGTTCTCGATGCCCGTGACCGGCCGGGCCACGAGGTCTGCCAGCACCGCGCCTGCGTCGACAGACGTCAGCTGGTCCGGGTCACCGACCAGGATCAAGCGTGATTCGGGACGGACGGCTTCGAGCAGTCGGCACATCATCGTCAGTGACACCATCGAGGTTTCGTCCACGACGATGACGTCGTAGGGCAGGCGGTTCTCCCCGTCGTGCCGAAACCTCGTCTTGCTGCCGGGCTTCCAGCCCAGAAGCCGGTGCAGTGTCATCGCCTTCAGGTCTATCGGCAGTCCGAGGAGCTCCGCTTGTTCGGACACCGACTCCTGCAATCGGGCTGCGGCCTTGCCGGTGGGTGCCGCCAACCCGATGCGCAGATCGCTTCCGTGTTCCCGGACGAGTAGCGCCAGAATCCGAGCCACCGTGTGGGTCTTACCGGTACCCGGCCCGCCTGCGATGACCGTGGTCCATTGGGTCGCCGCCAGGGCCGCCGCTATCCGCTGACGATCCGGAGCAACAGTGGGCGCACCCGATTCGTCGACGAACAGCTCGGTCAGAGCATGGCTGATCTCGGCGACATCGGACTGCGGGTGAGACTTCGACCGCTGCTCGAGACCATCACGGACTATGCTCTCCTGCAGGTGATATCGATCGAGATACAGGAGTTCACCCTCGTCGGTGTGAACCAGCTTCAGCGGCGTCAACGGTCCGTTCGCACTGCCGACGACGAGGGGACTGACCGACAGCGCGCCGAGGACCTCGACGAGATCGGGCCACGGAAGCGCGGCCGGATCGACGTCGGAATCCTCGTCTACCGTCACATCTCGCAGTCGTCGCAGGTCCAGGCACACCGATCCTGATCGCACGGCGCGCACCGTCAGCGCAGCGGCCAAAAGCACGTGCTCCGACGACTCCCCGGCAAGCGCACCCAGACGTAATGCCACGTGCACGTCGGCGGCCGTGAGTACACCTGCATCGTTGAACGTGCGCAAAAGGCCGCTACCGCGCAGTGCGGTCGTCACGCTCGTCATCGAGTCACCTTTCCGGCGAGCAGGTTCGACAGCTCGACCACCAGCGCCGCCGTCGGATTCCAGTCGAATACCCCGCAACCGTCAGGAGTATCCGGCCCCACCATGCCCCGCACGAACAGGTACCGAACTCCTCCCAGGTGTACCTGTGGGTCGTATCCCGGTTGACGCCACCGCAGATAACGATGCAGCGCAACGGCATACAGAATTGCCTGCAGCGGATAATGCGAGCGCATCATCTCCTGAGCCATCTTCTCCCGGGTGAAGTTGCCTGTTGTCAGATCACCTCGGGCGAGCCGGTTGGTCTTGTAGTCCACCACGACGTAGCGCGGTCCGGGCACTCGTAGAACCGAGTCGATGCTTCCGGTGAGAAAGCCGCGCAAGGGTGTTTCTTCGATACCGTCGAGCAGATCGGGGTACGACGCGAGCGGGTCGGCAACATCGAGGTGCCGACGCATCAGCCGCGCAACGGATTTCAGGGTGACCGTCGCCGCCACCGGATCGTCACCGCCGGCCAACGGAAGCTCGAAGTCCAGCTCTGCCAAATGATCGGAAGGCGCGATGTCGGCAAGTGTCCCGAAGCCCAACGGCGTGTGCATCACCGGCAGAAGGGCTGCGGCCAACTCCACCGGATCGACCTCGGCCATGCGCGACGCGACCGCTGCACTGCACCGAAGCTCGAGCTCGGCGAGCAAGTCGGGAGCGGAGGTGTCCACGTGTTCGAGCGCCTCGTGCACGAGCGTTCCGAATGCGGCACCGGCGGGCATGCCGTTCATCGGTGACTCGATTCCTTCCAACCTGGAATCCTCTGTGTAATCACTGTTCGACTGAGGTTCGGCCGGCTCGTCGGTCTTCTCGGGATGCTCGGCCTCGCTTGTCACCCCCACCTCCGGCTGAACGTGTGCCGCGTCGTGAGCGTGAGCTGTCAACGCGGAGTACGACGTTCGACGCCACAGCAGGTCCAGAGTTCGATCGAACCGCGCGGCAGCCACGTCGAGCAGTGGTTCCTCGGGTCTGACCCAATGCTGCGTGGACGGCGCACCGGGCCCCACCGGTTCGATCGAGATGATCTCGGCAGCGGACCCGACCCAGGACTGCAGTCGGTTCGCAGTGGTTGCATCGTCGAGCACCTTGTACGACGGCTCCGGTTGGGGAATCCCGGGGATGCGACCGAACAGCATGCGATGCAGCGACGATGTCGAGGTTTTGTAGCCCGGTGCCCACCACAGCACGATCTGGCACTCGGCACGGGTGAGGCCGACGTACAGCAGCCGCAGTTCCTCGCCTGCTTCCTCCTGGTCGTTGATCATCTTTCTGGCCGCATAGCCCACTCCTGACGGTCCACCGACGTCTCGAATCCGGTCGCCGTTCTCGTGCAGCAGGAGCGTCGACGGCTTGCTGAAGAACAACGTGTCCCAGGCGTACGGCAGGTAGACGACGGGGAATTCGAGCCCTTTGCTGCCGTGTGTCGTCATGATTTGCACCGCGGCGGAGTCGCTGTCGAGTCGACGGCTGCGGTCGCTGGATCCACCGGCTGCCGGTTCCTTGATACGGTCGGTCAGCCAGCGAGTGAGTGCGGTGATTCCGAACGACTCGGATACTGCTGCGCGATTGAGCAATTGAGCGATATGCCGTAGATCGGTCATGGTCCGTTCGCCCGCGTCGACCGCGAGCAGCCGCGCGTCGAGTCCGGACTGGGCCGACACTCGCTCGAATACTGCAGCGAACCCGGCCTCGTCGAACAGTATCGAATATTCACGCAATCGGCTGCTGACCTGGGACAGGGCATCTTCGGCTCCGGAGTCGAGCTGAGCGGCAGTCCACCCGAGCAAAGGGGTCAGGGCGGCGAGTCGAACGCGGTCGGTGCGATGCGGTTGCTCGATCGCCTGCAGCAGCCACAACCAGTGTCGGGCACTCTCGGTGCCGAACACGCTGGTGCTGCTCGACACGACCGACGGGACGCCGACTGCGTCCAGCGCGTCTCGAATCAGCGCCACCTGCTTGGTAGTTCGGGTCAGCACGGCGACGTCTCGCGGTTCGATCGCCCGGGGTCCGTCCGGTCGGTCGATCGTGGCACGGTTGGACAGCAGCTCGACGATGTCTGCCGCGACGTCGGCCGCGACCTTGGAACGGAGTCGATCGACTGCCGGAAATCCCTGTCGCAGGGGGCCTGCACCGGTTCGCGGAAGATAGCGCAGCCTGAGCGGGGTGTGTCCGACCATCCGCGACGGTGGATTTCGGGGTTCGACACGGTGAGCCATGATGTCGTCGTGTCCGAGGGCTGCGCCGCCGTACAGATGGTGCAGCGCATCGAGTAGCCCGGAATCACTGCGCCAGTTGGCAGTGAGCTCGTACAGGTGGTCCGCCGATTCCACCGCATCGAGGTAACTGAGCACCTCTGCCCCACGGAATGCGTAGATTGCCTGCTTCGGATCGCCGACGAGAATGAGTGTCGTCGATCCGTGAAACGCCCGTCGCAGAATGTCCCACTGCAGCGGGTCCGTGTCCTGGAACTCGTCGATCAGCACTACTCGGAACCGGTCTCGCACTCGCGCACAGGCGGCCTCACCGTGCACGGGATCGGACAACACCGAATGCAGGAGTCCGAGTAGATCGCTGTAGTCACGCACCCCGAGCAGCCGTTTGCGACGTTCCATTTCCCGCCGCGCTTCCTGGGCGAACCGCACACGCAGCGCCGGCTCGCGGTTACCGTCGTCCCCATCGAGGTTTGCGGTGTCGGGGTACAGAATCGACTGCTGGTCGCCCACGGCCGCCAAGGCCAACTGGTGCGCATCCCGCCTGCTGAATGCCGGCGCTTCGTCGTCGCCACTGAACATCTGCAGATACAGGTCGTCCACGACCTGCTCGAGTAGATCGGACACGGATTCGACGAATGCCGATTCCGGTTCGCGCTCCCCCGCGATTCCGAGCCCGTCGAGCATGCGCTGACAGAAGCTGTGGGTGGTGACGATGGTCCCGGCATCGAAGTCCGACAGCGCCTTTCGTAGTCTTCTGCGACGGCGGTCCACCTCGGCATCGTCGACCGATGCCAGGAACACCACCAATGGATCTCGTTCTGCACGAGCAGCTTCCGGGTCTGCAAGATGCCGCGCGATCGACGCGAATCTACTGCGAGTGCGATCGCGGAGTTCTTGGGTTGCCGCCCGGCTGAACGTCACCAGAAGCAGGTCGGAAATTTCGGCGATGCCCTCGGCGATGTAGCGCGCGGCCAGTCCGACAATTGCGTACGTCTTGCCGGTACCGGCGCTGGCTTCGAGCACGGTGGTTCCGGTAGGCATTGGACCGAGCAGATCGAATCCGCGAGGGGTGGTCATGCGTTCCCCATGTTCTCGGCCGTGAGCAACGGGTCCCACAGTGTGCGAGCGAGGACACCGAAGCGGCTCGTCTCGTTGGACGGGTCGGTTTCATCGGAGAGCGGGGGCGCGGCCAGCAGTGTCTGGAACGACAGGGTCGGACCGTGCACGTACCGCAGCGAGCGATCGTTTCCGTCGCCGAAGTCTCCTCGCCATGCCCAGGTGGCGGAGTCGTAACCGTCCTCGATGGATCCGCCACCGAACCGCTTCTCCGCGTACGCCGATGCAGTGCCGGTCGATATCGGCAGCGGCGACGCCAATCCGCGATCGCGCAGCTTCACCAGTTCGCGCAGGGTGGCAATCGGATCCTGCGGTGCCGTCAGTCGCGATCGACGAGGAGGCCGCATGCCGCTCGCCCGTCCGATGGTGACGGCGCTCCACTCCCCCGGCTCGGATGCGGCCACCGCCAGCAACCGCACCCACGCGGCCAGTCGGTGCTTGGCGGCGAGTCGAGAGTAGGACGAACGCGCCAGAACACGGCCATGGATTCCGGTGACGGTTCCGGTCAGGCGTCGTCCGTCGCCGAGATCGACCGCGACATCTGTGGTGTCGGCCGGGCCTTCGTGGAATGGCGCGGCCGCGTCGGCGATGATTCCGACGATCTGTCGGATGTCGGACATCTCGCGTCGGCCCTGATGAAATGGCGGAAGAGTCCCGCGGCGCCATTCGGCGTCGGCGAATTCTCCGATGTCTCCGCCCGCGATCACCGCGGCAAGCATCCGATCGCCGATGTTCCACCGAGACAACGGGTCCAGCTCGATGTCGAGATTGTCTGCCAGGTCGCCCTCGAGCTCGGGAACGCGAAAGCCGAGCCGCTGGCGGAGAAACGCCTGCACCGGGTTCTCGACGAAGGCGATCACATCGGCGAGTTCCACATCGCCTCGATCTGCCGGCGGGAGCGCAGCGGGTAGGAAAGGAGCCACGGGTTGGGGCGCACGTTGCTTGGAGACCGCTCCGGCCAACGCGACGGTGTCGAAACTGAACGGATGTTCGGCCTCGAAATTGTGAGGATCGAACGGCTGCAGCGGATGCCGACGTTCGACGCTTCGACCCGCGGTCACCTCGAGCGCATCCATGAGTTCGCGCAGTGGAATCGCGGGCGGCTTGACCGAACCGTCGACCGGGTCTGCACCGGTGTAGAACAGCAGGAGCTTCTCCTCGGCCGACATCACCGCGTCGAGCAGCAGTTGCCGATCCTCACTGCGAATGTCTCGTTCACCGAGTGCCGGGTCGCGGGCGAGGATGTCATCTCCGTCGATACTTCCCACTCGCGGGAAGACCTCGTCGTCGAGCCCGAGGAGCACCACCACTCGGTGCGGTACCGAACGCATCGGAACCATGGTGCACACGGTCAGCTCGCCGGTACGGAAGTTCGCTCTCGTGGGTCGTCCGGCCAGTCTCCTGGCCAACATGGCGCGCACGTCCGCCAGTCGCAGCTCCACCGACCCTCCGTGTTCGGTGGCGTCGGCGATCTCGCGATGTGCTTGTGCCAGTTGCCATTCGTCGGCTGTGGACACGTCGGCGAGCAGATCGAGTGCGCGGCCAAGTTGCCGCGTCCACTCGGTCACCGACGCCGGACCGGCAAGAGCTCGTAGTACCGAGGCGAGCCGATCGACCAGCTCGGCGAAACGGCCGGCGAGGTCGATGTCGTTGCTGTCGACGTCGTCGAGAGGCAGTGCAAGGTCGAGGTACTCGTTGTGGGTCTCGTCGGCGGCCACGCCCAGGAGGATCCGGTCGAGGGCCGATTTGAAGGTGTTCTGCCGAAAGCCGTTCAAACCGAATGCTTCTCGTTGCCTCACGGTCAGACCCCAGCGCGCACCGGAGGTCGTCACCCATTCGCGGAGTCGCTCGAGATCGTCGTCGCTGAGCGAGAATTTCTCGCGGACCGGACCGCTGGCAGCGAAGTCGAGCAGCTCGCTCGCCGTCACCCGGCCTTCGGAGAAGTCGAGAACAGTCGCGATGACGTCGAGCACGGGGTTGGTGCGGCGCAAGCCCCGATCAGCGAGTCGCACACGCAGGCGGTGTCCTGGATGCACCAGCGCAGCCTGCCCGAAGTTGGCGCGAATCAACGGCGCGTAGGTCTCGACGTCCGGGCACATCACCAGCACGTCCCGCGGTTCGAGCGTCGGATCACCGGCGAAAAGATGCAGCAGCGACTCACGCAGAACCTCGACCTGCCGGGCGGGTCCGTGACATGCGTGGATCTGCACGGTGCCATCAGTAGCCGGCACTTTGCCATCGGATTCCGTTGCGGCGGTGGGCGACACGTCAGCGGCTATGTCCGATTGGATCCGGCCGAGCAGGGTGTTCGCGATCTCGGGACCCTCGTGATGGACGGAGTTCGCCGCGACCGATCCGGTGGTGGCCTGCAGTTCCCGGACGTCCCGAGACAGACTGGCCAACAGCGGATGCTCGACGACAAGGGCCGTCGCGTCGTCTCGTCGCCGCGTCACGGCGGGAATGTTCTCCAGGGCGGTCCACATGGACGGGCTGGGATGCGGAACCCAGATGTGTACGTCGCGGTGCTCCGAGAGCGCGCCCAGTATGTCGAGTTGGTCGGTCGTCAATCGGGTGGGACCGAAGACAGACAGCCGACTCGGTAGGTCCACCGAGTCCGGCTCATCCCGTAGCCGAGCGCACGTCTCCGGCAGCCGCTCGGCGGGGCTGGGACTGCCGATCCGCTCCCGCACCAGTTTCCACACTCGTGGTTGCCACTGCAGGTCGTCGTCGAGATCGCCGCCGAGGCCGTCGGTGAATCGTCCAGCGAACCAATCACGAAGCATCTGAGGTCGTTGAGAACCGTACGCACGGAACAGCTCAGCCACATGGGACGCCGTCGACCAGCGACGTCCTAGACGGTGGTCCTCGGACCCCGCACCCAGATGCTCGAACAGCACCGCCGCCCACGGTTGGGTGCGGCACTCGTCGATGACGCTCAGAGCAGTCCAGAGCACTCGGCCCATTGCCCACGGATCGTCGTCGGGGTCGATGTCGTCGACCGCACCGACCGCACGTGAGACCAGCTTTGCCGGGCTCGGAAAATCGATGTTCGCGGCGATGCCGTCACCGTCCGGACTGCCCAAGGTGCTCGAGAGTCGTTGAGTGAGCCACCGCTCGACACCCTTGGCCGGAACCGACACGATCTCGGGGGTGAAGCAGTCGTCCAACGGCACGGACAGGACATCGGCGAGCGCGTCGGCAAGGGTTCCTGCGCGCTCGGCGCGGTGGAGCGTCAACACCGTTGCGACCCCCTGCCTGTTCGTAGCGGAGAGCCCGATTTCGGACTCGTGACGACCCTACTCGAGCCTGGCGACAGGTTCTGCGCGATGAGTCCGGCCGCCGATCCCGGTCAGTATCCGTGAACCCCTTGCCGACACGAAGGAGAACGACATGATCGAACATGTCTTTGCAGTGATCGCGGTACGCGACATCGATTCGGCCGACGCCTGGTATCGCCGGCTGTTCGATCGGCCCGCAGACGACAACCCGATGCCGAGTTTGGTGGAGTGGCAGGCCGCCCCGACTGCCTGGGTGCAGGTGACAGTCGATCCCGAGCGAGCAGGCGCGTCGCAGTTGAACGTCGCCGTCGACGATCTCGAATCTTTCGTCACTTCGGCGCGCTCACGTGGGGTCGAGTTCGGCGACATCGTCGACGCGAACAAGGGCGTTCGACTGAGCACCGTTGTCGACCCCGACGGCAATTCCATCACCGCGATCGGCGGCTTTCGCGAACGCTATTGATCGATGCGGTTGTCGTTGTCCGGTCGGGTGTAACGACAAACGCGGTGAATGCGACATGGTGAACGGAAATGCGACCGACCGGTTCGGACGGAATCGAGTGGTTGCTTCCGGTCTCGCGGTACATCGTTTCCGCGGTATCGACACCATTCGCGACCCGAGGACGAACTACATGACAAGCGCCTACCCACCACCCTTCCAGCGCCCCGCACCCGAGCCCGAGACTCCACGCCGCCCCCTGTTCGGGAAGGTATTCGCCTGGGCTGCAATCATTTTCGGTGGGATATTCTCGATCGGCGCACTCGTGTCGTTCGAGTTCGGTGCGTTGCTCGTGGGCGCACTGATGGTCGGAGCCGGCATCGCATATCTGTACTTGTCGCCCAGTCGAGGTCGCCGAGGGTGGGCGGTACCGGCCATCGCAGTCCTCCCCGCCTTGATCTTCATGGGACTGACCACCACCACAGAACCCGAGACCCCCGCCGTTGCCCCGGTCGCGGCCGTGCCCGCCTTGCCGACCGTCACGACGACGTCCGCGCCGCCGTCGACAACCACACCGGCACCGACCACCACGACCACCGTCGCCCCGACGACCGAAGCAGTAGCCGCCATCGTCGAGGTGCCGACGACAACGGAGTACATTCCATTGCCTGATCCTGAGCCCGTGTACATCCCCGAGCCGGTCTACACACCGGAGCCCGTTTACACCGCTCCCGCACCGCTTGTTGCAGTGCCGCCCGTGGTCTCGTACGCCAATTGCGATGCGGTCCGCGCGGCGGGCGCTGCCCCGATCTACGCAGGCGAGCCGGGGTACAGCTTGAAACTCGACCGCGACAAGGATGGAATCGGCTGCGACACCTGATCGCTGTTCAACCCACCAACCGCCGCGTCAGGTCGGCGCTTGCGCGGGAGAACGCGACCAGCATGACCAGTTCGACCGACGGCCGCGCAGCTTTCACGGCCACCACTTGCTGAGTGACTGCGTCGTGCATCGGCCATCCGAAGGATCCGCCGGATATCAGGGGAAATGCGATGGACTTCAGATTCATCGACGCAGCGAGCGCCAGACTTCGGGCGTAGCACGAGCGCAGCAACTCCGATCTGTCCTCGTGCTGTGAGTACCGCGGACCGACGGTGTGGATGACACAGTCTGCTCGTAATCTGCCGGCTGTGGTCGCGACGGCTGCGCCGACGTCGAGGCCGTGCGGCAGGGTGGTGGCCCGCAGCGCCTTGCATTCCGCGAGGATCGTCGGCCCACCGGCGCGATGGATAGCACCGTCGACCCCGCCGCCGCCGAGCAGACGTGCGTTGGCGGCGTTGACGATCGCGCTGGCCGCCACGTCTGTGATGTCGCCCTGAACGATGTCGATGATGGTCATGAAAGTTCCTTCACTGCAGTGATGTTCGAGGTGATTCGGTCAAGATCGTCGGCGCGGAAGCCTGGGTAACCGTGGACGATGTCGCGCCAGCCGCGCGGTACGGCCGAGGCTCCCCAGCGCGCTCCGAGGAGTCCTCCTGCAATGGCCGCTGTGGTGTCTGTGTCACCGCCCGCACGAACACACAGTTCGAGGGCGGCCGACAAGGGCCGTGCCTCGCCGGCGCTGCGATGGATTGCCCACCACGCCGTCTGCAGCGCGTGCACCACCCAACCGTTGTTGGAGAAGTCGGCAGGCTCGCCCACCTGTGCCTGCTGAATCAGCGGGCACCAGTAGTCCCGCACCTCGTGCGCAGCCTCGTCGAGGAACTCGGCGACGCCGTCGTATGTACCGTACAGAACTGCGTATCGGATTGCGTGACTCCACAATTGACACGCCTCACCGGCCCGCGGGTCGGAATGTGTCAGTGCACTGATGCGAGCTGCGGCAGCTCGGCAGCCGGCCGCATCGTCGAGGTAGGCCAGCGCGACGGGCGCGGTACGCATGAGCGATCCGTTGCCGCCGGTTCTCCCGGGCAACGCCGCCGCCGCTGCAGTCATGTCTGCGCCAGTGCGTGTGGTCTGCGCGAGCACGGCGCGGGTTTGATTTCCTACGTCGGGCGGGTTCTGCGCGAACCACGCGCGAAAGTTCTCGGCAATGTCGTCGACGTCCCCGCCTGCTTCCAGTGCACGCGCGACGCAGAGTGCCATCGAGGTGTCGTCGGTCCATTCGCCCGGAGCCCAGTCGAACGTTCCGCCGCCGATCATGTCGATCTCGGTCTCCGGAGAGGGATATCCGAACTCGTAACCCGCGCCCAGAGCGTCTCCTACTGCGGTTCCGAGCAGAACGCCCCTCGCTCGATCCTGCCGAATGTCCGTCAACTGCATGCCTACCCCTTAGCTCGATGTTGATCTAAGCTTAGATCATATTCACGCTAAGATGCAACGCATGACCTGGCGAGACCGAGACGGCAAAGCTCTGACCGACTACCCCCGCCCCTCCGTGGCTGTCGATGTCGCAGTACTGACCGTCCGCGAACGTCGATTGCACGTGGTCGTGGTGCCGACCGAACGGGGCCGCGCTCTACCGGGCACATTCCTGCGACCCGAAGAGAATCTCGCCAACGCTGCAGACCGGGCACTGCAGACCAAGGCCGGCATCGTCGATCTCACATTTCACCAACTGAGAATGTTCGACGCCCCGGATCGGGACGACCGTGGATGGGTTCTGTCGATGGCGCACAGCGCTGCGGTCTCGACCCGATCACTTTCTGCAACAAACGAATTCGTACCGATCGACAACGGAAGACCGGCGTCACCGCTCGCCTTCGACCATGGCGAGATGGTGGCCGAAGCCGTTCTCGACCTGCGTCGACGCTATGCACGCGAGGTGGATCCCGCGCTGCTGATCGACGAGGAATTCACACTTCTCGAATTACGTGAGCTCTACGAGATCGTGTTCGATCGCCCGCTCCCGAAAGACACATTTCGACGCCATGTCCTTGGCTCCCTCGAGGGGACGGGCACGACGTCGGCCGCGGGCGGCGGCCGGCCGGCCGAGCTGTATCGCCGTCTTCCGAGACCGACTCTTCCGCCGTCGGCCGGCGCGTTCCTGCTCGACTGAGGCATGGACCGACGAAACCGGACATCCCAGCAGATAAGCTGCCACTCATGGGATCGAAGCGGCCTGCCAACCGCGGACAGAAACGTGCAGAAAAGACCAAGGCCCGGCAACGGCGTCATCAGCAGTCCCGACCGGCTCCGGCCGGTGTCGACAGCGAACGGATCGCCGATCTGATCGACGGTTTCGTGGAGTGGCTGGACGCGAGCGAGATGTCGGAACAGTCGGAGGCGATCTCACGGCTCGTCTCGTCGACGCTGACCCAGCTTTCCGGAGCCCGTCAGGGCTTCTCCCCCAGCGCCTGGCTGCCGGCCGATGCGCACCTGCTGGTGGACGCCGCGGAACGCATCCTCCAGGAGGAGTCCGACACGGCAGAGGACACCGCGGTCAATCTTGTGCTCACGTCCCTGCAGTACCTGACCTTCCTCGACGAAACCGATCTCTGGGACGGCACACCCGAGGACTACGCGCACTGCATGGAAGATCTCTCGGACTTCCTCGAGGGCGACGAGCCCGACATGCTCGACGCCGACGACATCGACCTCCCCGACGTGTCTCTCGCACAGGAGCTGGCGGCCATCTCGGCGCTGCCACTGTTGCCGGCACTGGACGACATAGTCGCGCGGGTCGCCGATGGGCTGGCAGTATCGGACGATGCTCATCTGCAGCGCGCAGCCGGTTCGGCGCCGTTCGATCCCACAGAAGTCGGCGCGGGCGTCGCCACGGTCGATTACTGGTCGACGGCCATCGCGACCGAATTGATTCGCATCGACGGTGACACTGCGAGGCCGGGCGACAATGCCCATTCATTGGCCGGCCGCGGCGCGGAGACTGTGCACGAACTGGTTGCCGAGCATGTGCGGGTGCAGCTGTCCGGAGATGCCGACGACCCCGACGTGTCGCGGTCACTGGCCAATACCTTTGCGGTGCAGACGTTGCTCGCCGCCATGACCGAAGAGCTACCCGTCAACAACGAGGGCGAGGACTACGCCGATCTGGAAGGCGAGGATCTGCGTACGGCCCAGTTGATCGATCACCGTGTTCGATCGTTGATCGAACAGGGCATTCTCGTCAGGATCGAGGAAGTACTGGCCGTTCCGCACGCTCTACGTCCGGCGGTGTTGGACGGTGTGGCCGAGGCACAGCCCTTCGGTGCGCTCGACGACGATTCTCTCGATGACCCGCTGACACGATCGCCCGAGGATTCGGCATCGTCGTGATCGCCCCCGCGAGCGCCGAGATCGTGTCGGTGGTCGCCGCTAGCGTAATCGAGTCCGCGTTACGTCAGCGCGATCTGGGTAAGGAGCCGACATGAGCGATTCACTCGAGTTCGACTTCGACGTCGATGCCGCCTGGATGCAGTTCCAGCGCACGCTCGGCGACTACGTCAGCGCCATGCGCGACGGCGATGCGTTGGTGATCGAATCGCGATACGACACCACCGACGGCGTCCCCGACACCGCCGCCTGCGTGCAGTTCTATGCCTGGGATCTCGATATGGTCCGCTGCGAGATACCGGCGAACGAACACCTGCACAGCAGCCGAGCCATCACCGGCGATCAGCGAGATGCATTGAGTGCGTTAGGATTCCGCATTTCGCACAACGACGAGCCGACGGCACCGCACGTGGACCGCAATCGCTCGTGGTCCGACGATCTGGCGAAGAAGACCGTCGCGGTCTTCCGCGACATCTGGGGCTTGCCACACCCGTCGTTCCTCAGCTCACGCGCCACCGGGCGCTACGACGTACCGAGTTTCGAGATCGCCATCACGGAGGCCGACGTCTCCGTGGTACCGCTGTGCGTGCAGCCCAAGGGCAAGGAACACCTGCAGCAGTTGGTCGATCGCGCGCTGGAACCGTGGTTCGGCTTCCCGCCGGATCATGACCCCGACGGCGACATCCCGCTGCGGTTCGTGGGCGGCACCGCGTACGTATCGGTCAAACCCACCGAACCGGTGGTCGAGATCAATTCGACGCTTGTCCATGCCGTGTCCGGCCGCACTCGCGCGGCGGAATTGTTGGTCGACCTGAATCTGCAACTGCCGGATGTGATGCTGCACCTGGTCCAGGACTGCATCGTCGCTCAGGTACGAGTCAGCGGGTCGCCCTTCGTCGCAGATCACCTGTTGTGGGCGGTGCGCATGCTCAGTCACGTGTGGGAGCAGGTCGACGACAAGTTCGCGGAGGATTTCGGAGGCGTGCTCGGGGAGCCGACGCCGCCCACCGTCGACGCGGACGACTTTCCCGACGGTTTGCTCGAACTGGTCGATCTGCTCGCCGCGTCCGAAGAAGAATCGCTCGACCTGCACGTGGTTCTCGAGTGTTGCTCGTCCGATCGCGATGTCGTCGTGTCGTATCTGCGGATCAGCGCCGAACAAGAAGCATCGTGGCGTGGGATGGCGGTTGCCGCGGATCTGGGCGACGAGCACTGTGACGTCGCCGAGGCAGATCGCGAAGCGGCCAACTGGGGCCGGGCCGTCTCTGCCCTCCGTGATGTGCTGCGCAGCACTCCCGAGCAGGTCACACCGGTAGTCGATCCTTCGGCGATCCAGCTGCAACTGTTCGAGACCGACGAAGTGGCCGAGGTGTCCGACGAGCGTTCGGACGACCAATAGACGACCGCTGATCAGAGTCTCCCCAACAGGCTTCCCTTTTGTGTTAACCCGGGTTACATTAACCCCATGTTCGCACTTCGTTTGGAGAAACCATGACACTGACGACAAGCAATACGTCCGTTTCGGTCGACGCCGACACTGCGGACGAGCAGCAGTACGTCGAGACGCTCACGTTGCTGTCCGAGGGCTCGGTGCACAAGCACTTCGACCCCTACGTGGACATCGACTGGGAGTCCGAGAAGTTCGCAGTACCCGCGAACGATCCTCGATGGGTTTTGCCGGCCAAAACCGATCCGATCGGCGGCCACGCCTGGTACCAGGCACTTCCACTCGACAGGCAGATCGAGATCGGCATGTGGCGTCAGGCCAATGTCGCGAAGGTCGGTCTGCAATTCGAGAACATCCTGATCCGCGGCATGATGCAGTACGTCTTTTCATTGCCCAACGGCTCTGCCGAGGCGCGCTACTGCACCCACGAATCGATCGAAGAGTGCAACCACACCCTGATGTTCCAGGAGATGGTCAACCGCATCGGTTCCGATGCGCCCGGCATGAGTCGGCCCATGAAGATGCTCTCTCCGTTCGTTCCACTGTTCGCCACGCTGCTGCCAGAACTGTTCTTCGTCGGCGTTCTCGCAGGCGAAGAGCCCATCGACCACATTCAGAAATCGGTCCTACGGTCCGGTGAAGACATCCACCCGATCATGCAGAGCGTCATGGCCATTCACGTTGCCGAGGAAGCGCGACACATCTCGTTCGCGCACCAACTGCTACGTCGTCGAGTCCCCAAGATGTCCAAGGCCGGACGGTTCTTGCTCTCACTCGCCTTCCCGATCACGATGCGCATCCTGTGCGACGTCATCGTCATTCCGCCGAAGAAGTTCTGGACGAAATTCGACATCCCGAAGCAGGTGAAGAAGGACCTGTTCTGGGGTACCCCGGAATCGCAGCACGCGCTCCAGGACTACTTCGGCGATGTCCGCATGCTGGCCACCGACACCGGCATGATGAATCGTGCCGCTCGTCTGATGTGGAAGATGTGCGGAATCGACGGCAAGGCCTCACGTTTCCGTAGCGAGCCCGATCGCAGCTCGAGCCAGTTCGCTGCATAGCCCTCTCGCCGCTCAGCCTTTCTTGCCTCTGCCGTCAGGAACCCCTCATGCCCCACGTCGTCACCCAATCATGTTGCAGCGACGCGTCGTGCGTCTACGCGTGCCCCGTCAACTGCATTCATCCCACCCCCGACGAGCCTGACTTCCTGACGGCAGAGATGCTGCATATCGATCCGCAATCGTGTGTGGACTGCGGCGCATGTGTCTCGGCCTGCCCGGTCGACGCCATTGTGCCGCAAGCAAAACTGACCGAGGCTCAACTGCCGTTCCTGACGATCAATGCGGACTTCTACAAGCAGGAACGCCCGCCTCGGCCGATCTTGGCACCGGTCACGCCGGCGGCATCGGTCTCGCGTGATCGTCAACCCCTTCGAGTCGCGATCGTCGGATCCGGACCGTCGGCGATGTACGCGGCGGACGAGCTGCTCACGCAACCGGGTGTGAAAGTCGATGTCTACGACAGACTCCCGCAGCCACACGGCCTCGCTCGCCTCGGCGTCGCGCCCGACCATCAGAAGACGCGTCAGGTATCGCGCCTGTTCGAAACCATCTCTGCGCAGAAGGGATTCACCTTCCACCTCGGCGTCGAGGTCGGCAAGGACATCACCCACGACCAGTTGATGGACACCCATCACGCAGTGATCTATGCAGTCGGGGCATCGTCGGACCGGGAACTCCGCATTCCCGGTGCCGAATTGCCAGGCCGCAGTTCGGCAACCGACTTCGTCGCCTGGTACAACGGCCACCCCGATCACGCACACCGCACGTTCGATCTCTCGCACGAGCGCGCCGTCATCATCGGCAACGGCAACGTGGCGCTGGACGTCGCCCGCATCCTGACCATGGATCCGGAATCGCTCGCCCAGACCGACATCGCACCCCACGCCCTGGACGCTTTGCGCCACAGCTCTATTCGTGAGGTGGTCGTCGTCGGCCGCCGAGGCGTGGCCCAGTCTGCATTCACCGTTCCCGAGTTCGCCGGATTGCTCACCGTCCCCGATATCGATCTCGCCATCGACCGCACCGAACTCGCACTCGACCCGGTGACGGTCCGCCTCGCCGCTACCGATGACCTACCTCACGCCGTGGCACAGAAGCTTCAACTTCTTCGCCACGTCGACGAATCCCCCGAGCACAGCGACGGCCGTAAGCGCATCACACTGCGATACCTGCTCTCCCCCACTCGCATCCTCGGCACCGATCGAGTGACGGGCATCGAGTTCGAGCGGATGGGTCTGACTGCCGACGGTGACGACGTGGTGCGCAGCACTGCGACCGGTGAAATCGACACCCTCGACGCCGGACTGGTCCTCACATCCATCGGCTACCGCGGAGTTGCGCTGCCCGGGGTTCCCTTCGACGATCGCCGCAGCATCATTCCCAACACCGGCGGCCGTGTATTGCAGGAATCCGGCGGGCAGACTTCGGTCGGCAGCTATGTCACCGGTTGGATCAAGCGCGGCCCCTCGGGATTCATCGGCACCAACAAATCCTGCGCCCAGGAAACCGTCGGACATCTGGTCGACGACTTCAACGCGGGTCGCCTGACCGATCCGATCGAGTTGCCCAGCACCTGGCCCGCCGAGTCGAGCCGAGGGCCTCTGCGACGCTCGAGAGAGATGCTGTCGACGCTGCGCCGGTCCTGACCACCCGGTCCTGAGCACCCTGCCCTCTGTATCCGGCGGTGTGGCGCCCGCTGACTGGATCAATGCGCCCACCAGTCACTCCAACTGCAACAAAGCCACATTCATCCAGGTGACGAAGGCCGCAGAACCGGAGAAAGCGGCGCGAGGTTGAACCGTCTACCATCGGGGTAGATCGAAACATCGGCCACCGAACAGCGGCGGGCCTACACCTCGAGGAGACCGAGATGCCGGGCCTACGACGCAACGTCCTCAGAAACGCTGTCCCAATTGTCGGTATTGCGCTAGCTCTCACTTGCGCAGCTCCAGCGCAGGCTCTGCCGACACCCGCTGACCTCGCCGACGTGCCATCCCGAACCTCGATCTCGTACGAACACGTGCCGACAGGCACGTACGTAGGCAGTGCCGAGGACAACTCCGCCCGCCCGGGTTTGTCGACGGTCAAGCTGTACATGGCCGACTACGTCGTACGACGCGGCGACGGTTCTGCACGTGATCGCGACCTGGCCGCTCGAATGGTGCAGGTCAGCGACGACAGCGCCGCCTCTGTGCTCGACAACAAGTACCCCCAGGCCATCGATGCGACGGCCGCGGAATTCGGACTCACCTCCACCTCACGCGGAGGCTTCTGGGGCAGTTCGTACACCAGCACAGCCGACACCGTGCGATTCCTGGCGGCGAAGAAGCGCACCGATCCCGCCAGCCCGGTACTGGCCTGGATGACCACGGCGGCTCCGGTGGCACGCGATGGAATGGTTCAGGACTGGGGCACTGAGCAGTTGCCCGGCGCGATCGGGACCAAGTGGGGATGGGCCGACGACCGATCGAGTGTGGTCGCGTCGGCGTCGATCGGCGATGATTTCGTAATCGCATCCAATACATACGGACCGACCAGGTCCAATACCGACGACGTGTTGGCAGCGCTCGGCGGCGTCGAGTTGACGGCACCGCCCGCCCCCGCTCCTGTTCCGAACCTTCCCGCGATTCCCGGCCTGCCGTCGGTCGAAGAACTGCTGCAGATGCTCGCTCCTCGCTGACACGTTCGAATAGTTTGTCGTACCCCTCCCCTAGTCTGCGATTCACCGAAAAGTTCGGGGACCACACCGGGGGACGTGGAGGGGACGACGATGAGTCGTATCAATCTGGACAGTATTTTCAAGTATTCGCGCGCAAACAATGTGCGAGACGGTGCCGATCCGAACGAGTTGCTCGACAGCGGAATCGGTTTCGCCCAGTTGGGGTCGTCGGCGAAGGACATGACCCAGCTGATCGCGGAACGCCTGTCCGCTGCGGACGAAACCGATCGAGCTTGTTCGGTGCACGATCGCGCAGCAAGAATACTCGACGACGCTCTCGACACGGCTTTCGAGAACGGTTGGCAGCCTGCCGAACTGGTACACGTAACCCGTCAGAGCGCCGGAAGCGACGGCGCGGTGGTCATGGTCGAGGCTATCGGCTCCCACATGGCGCGAAGTTCCGCCGACAGCCTTGCTCCGGATTTCTGGCGAGATCAGTTGTCCGAGCTGAACGTCGAATCTGCAGGCGGCACCACCGCCGACCGTCTTCGGCGGTTGCGTTCGTACAACCGGCGATCGTCGGCACAATCGTGGTACACCCTGTTACTCGTACTCGGTTGCGCAACATGGTTGTTGCCCCTAGAGACACTCCTGCCCCCTCCCACTCGATGGACATCACGCACCACGCCTACGGGTCCGCGGCAGATGGCGGACTCGAAGATGCTCGGCAGAATACGAGGGTTGCTGGCCAAGGCCGAGTCCACGCAATTCCCCGCTGAAGCCGAGGCATTTTCGGCCAAGGCTCAGGACCTGATGACGCGCTATGCGATCGACAGCGCGCTTCTCGACGAGGGGAACTCTCGCAGCTTGATCGACGATGTCGTCACTCGTCGCATCATGGTGAGCAATCCGTACTCGAAAGCTAAACTGCTTCTGCTGCACAGCGTGTGCAAGGCCAACGGTGCCAGAACAGTGTGGAAAAAGAAGTACATGCTGGCCACCGTGATCGGTCTACCCGTCGATCTCGATCTTTGCGAACTTCTGTACACCTCGTTACTGGTCCAATCGGCACGCGCACTCGATGAGGTCGGCGAGTCGCCGACCTCGCGGACTCGCAGCTTTCGTCATGCATTCCTGATCGCCTACGCCCACCGAGTCGGCGAACGATTGCACGACGCACGCACGCGAGCTACTGCGGCGGCAACGCAACAGCACGGATCGGCTCTGGTGCCGATCATGGCGAAGCGATCCGATGCCGTGGACCGCGCCTACGCTGCCCGGTACCCGTCGACGAAAACGATCAAGTTCGGCAGCGACAATGCTCAGGGGTGGCTTGCGGGCCGGGCCGCCGCCGAACTCGCCGACCTTACCGGTGGGCGCGAACGAATCGACAAATCCGATCTGGCCTCGTAGTGCGGGCTACATTGACTGACATGACCGGTCTGGATACTCCGCTGACACCACTTCGCTTTCTCGAACGCGCTGCGGAGGTTCATCCCCACAAGACCGCCGTGGAGGATGGTCCGCGCACCTTCACCTACGAGCAGTTCGCCGCCGCCGTCACCAGGCTCGCGCATGCCCTGCGCGCGTCGGGGGTCGGCCACGGCGATCGGGTGGCCTACATTGCGTCGAACTCGGCGGAGCTGCTGTTCGCGCATTACGCGGTGCCACTGGCCGGTGCCGTTCTGGTCGCGATCAACACCAGGCTCTCACCGGACGAAGTTCGCTACATCTGCGATCACTCCGGTTCGGTTCTGTTGTTGGGTGATTCGGCACTGCTGGCCGGGCTCGGAACAGATCCCATCGCAGATTCGGTCACCGAGATCGTCGAGACTCCCTCGGTGGACGGCACGTACGACAAGCTGCCGCACACCACGCGATACGACGCATTCCTCGAACGGGGCACCGACGAACCGATGGAGTGGGAGGTCGACGACGAGACGTCGACCATCACGATCAATTACACCTCGGGCACCACCGGTCGACCCAAGGGCGTGATGTACACCCACCGCGGCGCCTACCTCAATTCCCTGGGAGAACTGCACCACCAGGGATTCGGCGTCGACACCCGCTATCTATGGACTCTGCCGATGTTCCACTGCAACGGATGGTGCACCACGTGGGCGGTCACGGCCGCCTCCGGCACACACGTATGCCTTCGCGGAGTGCGTGGCGACGCCATCTGGTCGGCCATCGACAACGGCGTCGATCACCTTGCCGGTGCGCCGACCGTGTTGACCACGCTCGCCACTGCTGCAGAGGCACATTCACTCGACCGACCGCTGACCATCGTCACAGCAGGAGCTCCTCCGAGCCCGACGATCATCGCCAAGATTCGAGCATTGGGAGCAACGCTCGTACACGTCTACGGCCTCACCGAAACCTACGGTCCCTATTCGGTGTGCGAGGCGAAGCAGGAATGGCTCGACCTGGATGCAGACGAACAGGCTCGTCGCTTGGCCAGACAGGGAGTCGGCATGCTCACTGCAGACCGTCTGCGCGTGGTACGCGACAAGCCCGGTCCCGGTGGAGTTTTGATCGACGTCGAACCCGACGGCGGTGAAATGGGCGAGATCGTCATGCGCGGCAACAACGTCATGAAGGGGTATTACAACGACACTGCCGGCACGACACAGGCTTTCGCGGGCGGCTGGTTCCATTCCGGTGACCTCGGGGTGATGCATCCCGACGGCTACGTTCAGCTACTCGATCGCGCCAAGGACGTCGTCATTTCCGGGGGCGAGAACATCTCGACCATCGAGGTGGAGCAGGCACTGGCGAGCCATCCCGCCGTCGCCGATGTTGCGGTGATCGGGGTGCCCGACGACAAGTGGGGAGAGCGGCCTAAGGCATTCGTGGTTCTGGTGCCCGGCGCGGACGCCTCGGAAGCCGAGCTCGAGGCGCACGTAAAATCGGCCATCGCGTCGTACAAAGCCCCGCGCAACGTCGAATTCATCGTCGAGCTGCCGAAGACATCGACCGGCAAGATCAGGAAGAAAGAGCTGCGCGACGCCGAGTGGGGCACGTCCACATCCAAGATCAACGGGTAGCCCACGAGGTCACGCCATTTGCACACCGGCGATTTCGGTGACGCCGCCCTTGCCGTCGAACGACAACTGCCGAAATGCCACCTTCTCGACGAAGAACCTGTCGTGGCTCACCAGGATCACCGCGCCGGGAAAGGCCATCAGCGCGCGTTCGAGCACCTGGGTGCTCTGCAGGTCGAGGTGGTTGGTGGGCTCGTCGAGCACGATGACGCCTGCGCCGAACAACAGGCACTGCGCCAATGCAACTCGTGCCTTTTGCCCACCGGACAGCACCCCGATCTTCGACTTGAGATCCAGCTCGGAGAACTGCAACAACGTGAGGAAGCGGTGGACTTCCTTCTTCGTCGCGGTCAGAGCGAGACTGCCCGGCATCGCGTTCACCGAATGCGACACCGTGTCGTCGAGATCGAGATCGGCCAGCACCTGGTTGTAGTAGATGAACGACGGCGCTTTGGTCTTCCATTTGATCTTGCCGCTGTCCGGTTGCTCGGCACCGACAAGAATGTCGACGAGAGTGGTCTTTCCACATCCATTGGGTCCAGTGATGGCGATGCGGTCACCGCGGTGCACGGTGAATGAGATGTTCTCGAAGAGTCGTTGCTCGCCATAGCTTTTGGCGATCCCGTTGATCTCCGCCAGGTTGTCGTGCACATGCAGACCGCCGTAGATGGCGGTGACCACCGTGTCGACAGGTCGTGGACTCTTGCTCTTCTTGATGTTCGCCAGTCGACGCTTGAGCACCCCGCTGGGGTTCTTCACTGCTTCCTTGCGATCACTGATCGCTTCTTGCTCGTAGGCCAGCAGCTGTTGCTCGTTGCTGAACTCGCGTTCGAGGTTCTTGAGTCGAAACTGCTTCTGCTGAACGTATTCCGAGTAGCTACCGTCGTACGTCTGCAGGTGATGGTTCTCGATTTCGACGATGCTGGTGACGACCTGCTCGAGGAATGCGCGGTCGTGCGAGACAACGAGAAGCGCACCGCGGAAATCTCGTAGCCAACGTTCGAGCCATGCGATTCCGGCAACATCGAGGAAGTTCGTCGGCTCGTCGAGGAGCAGGACGTCCGGGGCCTCGATGAGGATCTTGGCCAACGCAGCGCGGTTGCGCCAACCACCGGACAGTCGATCGACGGGCAGCTCACGTCGTTCGGCGTTGAATCCGAGCATCGACAGCACTGTGTCGATCTGCTGGTGGTAGGTCCAACCGCCGCTGTTCTCCATGGCGTCGAGCAGTTCTGCTTGACGGTCGACGAGCTTGTACATCTGCTTCTCGTCCAGGTCGCCGCCCAATGCGGTCTCGACCTCGGCCAATTCGGTCTCGATTGCGTGGACAGCGCCGAAGAGAGATTCGAGCTCCGTTTGAATGCTGCGATCGCCGTCCAATTCGGAGAACTGCGAGAAGTACCCAATCCGTGCGCCCTCTGTGACGTCGACGGTCCCGGAATCGGGTGTCTCACGCCCGAGAAGAAGCTGCAGCAGGGTGGTCTTTCCCGTTCCGTTGCGGCCGATCAGCCCGATGCGATCACCGTCGGCGAGACGAAAGAACACCTCGCGCAGCATCACCTTCTGGTCGTATCCCTTGGCAACGTCGTTCAAGCGGATCCAGCTCAAGCGTTCACTTCTCCTGAAACTCGGGTCCGCTGAGTCGTCGAACCGGGCTCGCTCACTCTAGCCGCGCTTCAGCCTGCGTCTTTCACGTCGACTGTTCTGATCGGCTCCCCAGTTTCGGATAACCGACGCCGATCGGCGGCACATATTCAAAACTGAGTAGCGGATCGCCTGTGCGCTCGCGGAACACTCATTTGCCGGTGATGGTCGCGAGCGAATCGACGGGCGGGGACACAACGACGGGATCACGTCCGGACCACAGATCGAGCACTGCTTTGGGGCGCGCCAACAACTCTCGCGCGTAGTTGCGAACCACCGCGAGTGTATTGCAGTCGATGCACTCGGCAGTCACGCCGTCGACCTCCAAGCCCATGTCCTCGCACAGCGCCACGGCGCGCGAGACGTGAAGGGGCTGGCTGATGATCAGGCCACGTTCGACGCCGAAGGTCTCTTTCGCCCGAGCGCATGTGTCGTAGGTGTCGACGCCGTGATCGTCGCCGATGATCACGGCAGGGTCGATGCCGTGCTCGATCAGATAGTCGGTCATGGCCTGAATTTCGTTGCCGGAGTTGCCGTCTGCGTCGCCGGAGACCAGAATCGCTTTGATCTTTCCGGTTTGCATCAACGCGATCGCGGCGTCGAGGCGACCGGCGAGAAACCGCATCGGTTTGCCGTCGCGCACCTGCGCGCCGAGAACGATCGCCACGGGCGCATCCGGTGCATCGTCGACGTCGTAGACCTTGCCAGCCGTCGCATAGGCAACCCAACCGGCCGAAGCCAGAACGATCGCCACCAGTGCTGCAACGAGTGCAGACACCGCTCGCAGGAGTCGCCGGACCAGTCCTCGGGGTTTTGCTTTCGTACTCATGATCTCGTTTCGTCGGCGGCAGAGAACTGAACGTAGCCGATGAAAACGGCGCATTTTCGACACCGCGGCGCACCCACATCGATTCCACAGTGAACCCTCAGAAGAACCCTGCCCAGCTGCCCCGGATGTCCGACGAGTACCGTACTAGCAGTGAATCCGCTGCTGACCTCTCGACGCTACGTCGATTTGCGTCTGCAAGCCAGCGCTACCTGTTGACGGTCCTCTAGACCTCAACCTCTCCGTCGGGCATGTCGGCCCGATGAGCATTCTGTCGCACATCTCTGTCGGCACTTCTTCGTTTTCGAAAGGCATAACCATGTCTGCGCCCAGCGCTACCCGTACGCGCCGTGTCCCTACCTGGGCAACCGCGTTCGGTCCACAAATCGTTGCCGGTCTCGTGCTCGGTGTCGTGTTCGGGCTGATCGCTCGTTCTATGCCCGACGCCGACGGCGGCGACCCGAACTGGTTGGTCGGAACTCTGTCGACCATCGGTTCGAGCTACGTCAAGCTGCTCACCGTCGCAGTCATTCCGCTGGTCTTCACGGCAATCGTCAGCTCCATCGCCAACCTCCGTGAAGTCACGAATGCCGCCCGCCTCGCCATTCAGACGCTGTGGTGGTTCGCTATCACAGCGTTCATCGCCGTCATCATCGGCATCGTGATCGGTTTGGTCGCGCAACCGGGCTCACGCACCAGCGCGGGGATGGACTCGGCGAAGGATCCGTCCAGTGTCGGATCGTGGTGGTCCTTCCTCACCGGACTCGTGCCGAACAACTTCTTCGCGCTCGGCGCAAAGACCACCGTCACCGAGGGCACCGCAACCACATCGTTGAGCTTCAACATCCTGCAGTTGCTGGTGATCGCGGCTGCTATCGGCATCGCGGCACTCAAGGTCGGCAAGAAGGCCGAGCCCTTCCTCGCATTCAACGCCTCGTTGCTGGCCATCGTGCAGAAGGTGCTGTGGTGGATCATTCGCTTGGCACCGATCGGCACTGCTGCTCTGATCGGTAACGCGGTTGCCACCTATGGCTGGGATGCGATCGGATCGCTCGGTGTGTTCACCGTGTCGATCTACATCGGTTTGGCTGTGGTGTTCTTCGTGGTGTACCCGTTGATCGTTCGCGCCCATGGCCTTTCGGTGCGCAACTTCTACTCGGGCGTCTGGCCGGCAACGCAGCTGGGGTTCGTGTCACGTTCTTCGATCGGAACCCTGCCACTCACGGAGCGTGTGACAGAACGCAACCTCGGCGTGCCGCGTGAGTACGCATCGTTCGCGGTCCCGCTCGGGGCGACGACCAAGATGGATGGTTGCGCGGCAATCTATCCCGCAATCGCGGCTCTCTTCGTGGCTCAGTTCTACGGCATCGATCTCACCATCACCGACTACCTGCTGATCATCGTTGTGTCTGTGATCGGTTCTGCTGCAACAGCAGGAACGACAGGCGCGACGGTGATGCTCACCCTCACGCTGTCGACACTCGGGTTGCCTCTCGCCGGTGTCGGTCTGCTGCTCGCGGTGGAGCCGATCGTCGACATGGGCCGCACCGCGGTCAACGTGACCGGCCAGGCGCTGGTGCCGACCATCGTTGCCAAGCGCGAGGGAATCCTCGACCTCGAGCGGTACAACGCTCCGCGAAACGGCGATCCCTTCGTCGACGAGGAAGCCGAAGTGGAACTGGCTCGCTAGCAGCACTTTTCGAACGATCGATCCCGACGACCGAGCAACTGGGTCGTCGGGATTTTTCGTCTATCGCGGTGGCGATAGTGCTTCGACTGATGCCGCGGTGTCACTGTCTGCGGCCTCGACACTCGCGAAATAGTGTTGAAAAAACTCGCGCATCGTCTTGATGATCTCGATCTGCTGCTTGATCGCAAAGCGAGCGGAGCCTTCTTCGCCCACCGCGAGGCGATGAAACTTGGCTCCAAGTTGCTGAGCGGACGGCAAGTCGCCGAAGGCTTCAGGCGACGACAGGCCGATGGTCATCTCGAACATTTTGTCCAGTTTTTCGAGGTAGTCGGAACACGCCTTGTCGCAGGCCACTGCAACATCAGCCTCGACGTAGAGTTCGCCGGCATCTGCCTGATCGCGCAATGATCGCCAGTAGGCAAGGTTGTCGGCCAGACCTAGAGTCCTGTCGGTCACTGGGGCGTGCCTTTCATTTCGGCAAGTAGGACTGAAGGTCCTCGGCATGCTTGTTGACTTCGGCGCAGGGATCACCCATCAAGTCTTTCGAGCCAATTTTGTGAAGGATGAAGATTACGAGGTTGCCGCTTGCCTCGAGCGCAATACTGCAACCCTCTGGCGGTTGGCCGTCCTCGGAGAGGTGGAACTGAACTGCTGCGCGAGGGCCTATGTGGACTGGAACCTGATTTTCATTCTGCGGACTGCCTAAGAATTGATCGAGCGAGTTGATCGAGGACTGGACGATGAAGAAGTACCACGGCGTCTCGGTCGGCCCATCCCACGCACAGTTCTTCCAACCGGGGTACGTCGTAATGCCCGCGAAGTCCGGCCGCTCCGTACTCACGTCCAGCCCACTTGCGGTGACCGCGGACTTGGGGATCGTGCATGGGTCGAACGGTTCCCCGGGGACCGACGCCACAGTCGTCTGTTCGGTCGAAAAATCTCCACTCGCGACAGGGCTCCCCTGCGTCGAGGCGGCGCATCCTGTCAGCAACAGCGCCGAAGCGCAAGCTGCCGCAAGCAGATGCCTACCCGTTGACCGCATACGTTCACCCTCTCGCCACCGACGTCACTGACGTCACTGAACAGTTGGACGCGACAGGAGCCCGATCGGTTCCCTAGACGGGCTGCGAGGCCCTGATCTCCTTTGAGTCGACAGAAGCGAGACTCCTACGTTCAGCTGCCCACACCCACAGCGCCAGCGAGATCAACGCGATTACTTCGGCGACGACGAGCACTCGCTCCACATAGCCGAGGGTGACCACCCGATACCAGGGTCGCGAGCCGGTGGCTCCGATCGCGAGTGCGTACACGATGGGCAGCAGCGTCACGACCGACAGCATGCTCAGTCCCACAGTGATTCGTGCGCGGGCTGCCCACACGCCGTCGCGAATCCAGGGCCGAGAGAACGCGAAGACTGCGATCGGGATGCTGACGAACGCCACGGCGGCACCGAGCCGGTGGATCGTCCCGCCGAGGCTCAGTGACGCGTCGTTCGACCAATCCTGTTTCGGCACAGCGACGACGGCCACGAGTCCTACGGTCCACAGCGTCAGGCAGATCGATGCGGCCGATGCGGGCCGAGTGAGGCGATGCCGAAGCGCGGACGCGAGTGTGAGTGCCGAGCCGAACGCGAGCAGGACGACCCCGATCGAGAACACCCACTGCTGCGCGCCGAGTCCGTATTCACTGATCGTGCGACGCAGATGCGATGGCGTCTGCCACGCGGTGTGGAGATCGAGAACCAGCACGACCAACGCCCCCAACACGATCAACAGAGCGCCGATCATGGCCGATCGAATCCGCACCTTGGCACTCCTCTCGGACGACGAGGGTCGCCGTCCACACTCCATGTTGCCCGACAAATCGATGTGCCCCCTTGACGGAGGACCGAGCCGCGAATAACGTACAACCACATGGCTGTAGATCAGTTGGGTGATCCGGAGGTGGATCGCCTCTTTCAGGCGTTCGCAGACACGACGCGTCGTGACATCGTCGCCAAGGTCACCGTGGGCGAACAGTCGGTCTCGGACTTGGCATCTCACTACGCCATGAGTTTTGCCGCCGTGCAGAAACACGTCGCAGTGCTCGAACGCGCAGCGGTGATCACAAAGCACAAGCGTGGACGGGAGCAGATCGTGCGAGTTCGATTGGACACCATCGCACATGCCCGCTCATTGCTCGGCACCTACGAGGAGATCTGGCGACACCGTGTCGACCGGATCGACGACCTCCTATCCACGGACGAGAAAGGCTGAATCATGCCGTTCATCAGCTCATACAAGGATGCGGAGAACTTGACCATGACCGTGGTCGCCGAGTTCGACGCGAAAGTCGAACGGGTTTGGCAAATCTGGGAGGACCCACGCCAGCTCGAACGATGGTGGGGTCCACCGACGTGGCCCGCGACTTTCGAGCGCCACGACTTCGTTCCGGGCGGCAAGGCGTCGTACTACATGACCGGGCCGGACGGCGAGAAGGCCGCCGGCTGGTGGCTTTTCACCGATATCTCCGCGCCGACGACGCTCTCGTTCGACGACGGATTCGCCGACGACTCGGGCAATCCGTCGTCGACGATGCCCGTCACCCACGCCGTCGCGACCCTCGAAGACGTCGACGGTCGGACACGGATGACCATCCAGACGCGATTCGACAGCCTGACACAGCTCGAAGAACTCGTCTCGATGGGCATGGAAGAGGGCATGGGGCTCGCCCTCGGCCAGATCGACGCCATCGTCGCCGACTGAACGTGGTGCACAAAACCTCGGTCTCTGCTACGAACTTCCGTGCACATGCGGCGAAGCCGCTCCACGGTCAACTCACCCCGTCACCTCGACCGGAATCGCTCCGATTGTCTCGACAGAAGATCCGTTCCACTGGTAGCGCACCAGGGCCGGCCCACCACCCGGGGAGACAGGGTCGTCACCCGGGACTCGCCACCTGTACGCGATGGTGATGAAGTCGTAGCCCGAATCGGCGACACTCATGTTCGGATACGGAACGTCATTGGCCATGCCCAGATACTGGCCGTCGTGAAAGAAGAGCAAATACGACGGGTCGTCATTCATGTTGCGGCCGTCGGGTCGCGTAAGAAATGTAACCAGGGGTAGGCACGGGTAGGACCTCGTGCCGTCGATCCAGCCTCTGCCCTCGAAGGGTGGGAGCGATGCAAGAGCCGCATCTCGCGCCGAGTTCTCCACACACACTGATCCGGTCGCCGGATCCACGTTGCCAGCAGGTGCAGGACCGGGTGCAGGACCGGGCGCAGGACTGGGCACTGGGTTCGCGCGCGGCGGGTTCAGCACTTCCGGCGGCAACTGGTCGAGCATGTCGACCGATGACCCGTTCCACTGGTATCGCACGAGCGCGGGTCCGCCAGTCGGGTTCGCGTTCGCGTCACCAGGATTGATCCACTTGTACGACACCGCGACGGTGTCGGGGAGCTGATCGACCACGGTCGTGAACGCGTATTGCTCGGCCGTCGCGGTTCCGAGGTAGGTGTTGTCGTGAAAGAACAGGACGGTTTCCGGGCTGCTGCTGGTTGCACCCGCGATGCGCGCGGTGGCCCAGGCCAGCGTTGCGCAGGGGTCGCCTTGCTCGTCGAGTTGCCAACCACTGGCCATGAACGGAGTGAGGCCACCGATCGCGTCCTGAACTACGGAGTCTTCGAGACAGGTGATCGAACCTCCCCCGACAGGCGTGCCGGGAGTTGTCGATGATCCCGGTGACGTCGTCTGGGCGGCGGACGAGGTGGGTGGTGCTGTTTTTCCGGACCCAGAGTTTTCGGCCCCTGGGGTGTCCGAATCCGGGCTCGAACACCCGCTCACGATCAACGCGACGACGGCCAGCCCCGCACACACTCGTAGTTTCATACTCGGGTGTCGAGCGTCACGAACCGACCGTTACTTCAGATCACGATCCTTCACCGAGTCGAGATCCAATCGAGTCGAATCCGCTACCGGTGAGTGCTGCCGACCAACGCTCGACTGCTCCCCCACAGGGCGAAGCCGAGCAACAGGAAGCCGGGGAGGATTGCACCGATCGCGTCGATAGAGCTGTCGGCGGCACCCGCAGCGGCGAGAATCAGGGCGAGTACGCCGAGCGCGGTCAACGCCACGCCGAGGCCGGTGAAGAAACGTAGCTTCCACACCAGAGCAAGGGCGACGAAGTGCACGCCGACGACCGTCGAAATCCACGCGACCGCAGCCTGCGGTGCATCGAGTGGACCGTTGATGATCGCGAGACCGCCGAAGATTGCAGCCACCTCGACGGCGACCACAACCCAGTACCCGCGGCCGAAGCCGCCGCGGGCTGCGCCCTCCGGAGCAGGGGCCGGCGGCACTCGCCACACCGAGAGAAGCACGACGACCAACGCCACCACTGCGACGACTCGCACCCCGATGGTCAAGGTCGTCGAAAACGTATCCGAATTGACGAAGACGAAGACCAATCCGAAAACGGCTCCGATGATCGAGCCGATTTTTTCGGGAGCCATGCGTGCTCTGGGTTTCATGTGGCCCACCGTCGCACAGTTACAGCGCGTGTACAGCGGTTCTCGCCGATCGATCGTGGTGCGCGGAACCTCGGTCTCTGCTACGAACTTTCGTGCACATGCGGCGAAGCCGCTCTACTCCGGAACAGAGCTGACGGTGAACGGCTCGACGGGCTCGCCCCCGCGCTTGTCGAATTGACTGTTCACAACCAGCAGTCGATCATCCACTGCTGCAACGGTTGTGGGGTAGGCAAACGATGCGTCGGTGATCTCGCCGGTGATCGATCCGCGTCGGCCGTCGTCGTCGAGGTCGACCTTCGAGATCAGACCGTCGCGATTACGGACGACGTAAAGGGTGTCGTCGTCGGTCTCCATGCCGTCGCCGTTCATGAGTGTTGCTCCGCCGAGATCGACCTGGGTGACCTCCTTGGAGGTCTTGTCGATCCGATACAGATTTCCGGTGCTCGACTGCACGACGATCAACGCCGATTCGTCGTCGTTCTCGACGATGCCGTTCGCATTGAACCCCTCTCCGTATGCAAACGGAGTGCCATCGAAGCTCACGAAAGTTTCCAGGGGTCCATCCTGCGTCCCGGCAGTCATCTGCTCGAGGGGAATGCGGTACAGCGCCGGGCTGCGTGAGTCCGTCACGAAGGCATCGCCATTGTCGGCGATCGCGACGTCGTTGAGGAACGTCGCGTCGGTGCCGAGCCCGTTGGTGAAGGTGGCCACCAGCGCAGCGGAGTCGGCGTCGTATACCCACACTTTGCCGGTGGCTCCGCCCGCGATCACCAAGTAGTCGGCGCGATCGTCGTCATCGGTGACGTCGAGTCCTGCAGCACCGGTACGCCCGTCCGCACCGCCGGGAGAGAATACCGAGACATCCGGGGATCCGACGGTTCCGCGGAACACTGCACCGTCGGAGGTGGATGTCACGTAAAACGTGTCGTCGGCGGCGGTGATGCCTTCGGGGAACACTCCGGTTCCGGGCAGGTTGTAGGTCGTCGCGGAACTCGAACTCTGCGACGTCGACGCCGAAGCGGTGGAGTTGCCCGTAGTACTCGTTGCCGGCTCCGCCGAATCCGAGGACCCGCAGGCACTCAGCAGCAGTGTGGCGACGGCAACAGCAGGGATTACTCGAGAGACTCGGTTCACACGATCGAGTGTTCCATATGCCTCAATTTCCTGGCATTTTTGCTGGTGAGGCAATTCGGTGCTGATCTGTTTCGTACAGTCGTTGTCATGAGCGACCTCTCCACCCTTGCCGCAGCCGACACCGAACTCGGAGGAATTGCCGGTTGGGCAGTGGGTCTGATGGAGGCCATCGGTGGTCCCGGCGCAGGTATCGCGGTGGCCGCCGAGAACTTCTTCCCGCCGCTGCCCAGCGAGATCATCCTGCCGCTGGCGGGATTCACAGCATCGCAGGGCGGGATGACTCTGTTCGGTGCGTTGTTCTGGACGACGGCAGGCTCGGTCGTCGGTGCCTTGGTTCTGTACTGGCTCGGCATCAAGCTCGGACGTGACCGGATGTACGCCATCGTCGAGAAGATCCCGTTCGTCGGCACCGAGGATCTGACCAAGGCCGACGACTGGTTCACTCGCCACGGCCGATCGGCAGTGTTCTTCGGCCGCATGATCCCGGTGGTCCGTTCGGGCATATCCATCCCGGCCGGGGTGTCGCGCATGCCAATTCTGCAATTCTTGCTCTACACCACCCTCGGCAGCTTGATCTGGAACTCGATCTTCGTGCTCGCTGGTTACTTCTTCGGCGAGAACTGGCACTACGTGGAGAACTACGCCTCGGTGTTCCAGTACGTCGTCATCGGCATCGTTGTGGCGTTGATCGCGTGGTTCGTGGTGAAAAAGATGAAGTCCAGGCGCGTCGAGGTGCGGTAATTCCTCACAGCTCGTCGATATCGATGAAACCGTCCTGCAGAGCACGTACCAGCAACGTCGCTTTTGTCGGTGCCGTTCGTCCCACTGCCGTGTACTTGGCTCTGATGCGAGTCAGATGTGTGTTGACGGTTCCCATCGAGAGATAGAGCGAGCGCGATGCCTCCGCTTTGGAATCCGAGATGAGCCAGGCGGTGAGTACTTCGATTTCACGAGCGCTGAGCCGTGGATCGGGGGCGTCGCCGATGCGGATGTCGAGAACTGTCATGGAGATCATTGAGTTCGGGCACCACCGCTGTCCCGGCGGTGCGATCACCGCCAATGACACCGCACTCGCTCCGTGGCGTCACTCCGACGAATGACCGAGGTGGCTCTCAACCGAGAGTGAATACTGTCACCGCCACCGTCGCGGTCGGCCTCACCTCGGTAAAGTCCGTCCCTATGAACGAGCTCGACGCGACTGCCACCCATTTTGTCGAGGCAGCTGTCACATTGTTGGTCGCGGATCCTCGAAGGATTCTCGAACGCGGTGTGCGCGTCGAGGACGTCGTCCACGCATCCGACTCGTCGACGGCGACGTTCTTCCGCAAGTTCAGCACCAAGTCCGACTTTCTCGACAAGATCATCGAGCGTCTTTCCCGCACAACACTGCCCACCGACGTTCACCAGACTGTTCGCACGCAGGCGACCGACAGCAGTGCATCGATTCGCGCGACGGTGTCGGCGCTCGTTGCGCATTACTTTCCGGCACTCGTCGACCGAAGGAGCATCACCGAGTCTCTTCTCGACCACGTTTTCAGCGGGCCGTCTTCTCCGACCCTCGCCAGTAATTACAGCGTCCGAGACCAAGCCGTACTGGACGCATTCGAGGCATTGTTCGATCCCGACGGTGGGGCCTTTCGCCGTCCCTTCACGGCCCGATCGTTCGCCGTGACAGTCAACGCCATCATCGACGGCTTTCGCATCCGCAGTCAGGTGGGCGACAAATCCGTATCGGCCGATGTGATGTCCGACGCGATACTTGCCTTCCTCGGGGCCGTCGTCGACACGTCGGGACATCATCAGCACCTCGATGACGTCGTGAGGGAAGTCGGTGTACCGGTAGAGGACCGCCCACTCCCTCGAGATCCGCGTGCGGCGATCGTCACCGCGGCGCGCGACGAGTTCGGAAAGCGCGGCTACTTCATGACGAGTATGGACGACGTCGCCGACATTGCAGGAGTGCCGAGGGCGGCCTGCAAGACGCTGTTTCCGACCAAGCCGTCCCTCATCGTGGCAGCACTGCAGAATCGAGTCGATCGTCTTCGCGAGTCTGTAGCCGACGACCAGTTACTGGGCCTCGACGAGCTCACGATTCTGCGACATCACATGCTGCGGTGCGCGCAGCTCGCCGCCGACGAACTCGAATTCATGGACGCTCTCCTCGTCGCCGTCGCACACGACACGTACGGCGAGCCGGAGGGATTGATCTCGATCAAGGAGAAGCTCAACCTGCCGGCGATCATTGCACCGGTCATCGCGCGGGGTCAGGACGGCGGAATCTTCCGAAAGAGCTCGAGCCCAGTCGATCTCGCAGCGGGCATCACCAATACTCTGCTGATGCGGTGCTTCACACGACGACAGAACAGCCCGCAGGACAACGCGAACTTCGTCGCTGAACTTCTCCTCGACGGCCTCGGTGCGCACTGAGCAACGACCGAGTGCGGGTCATCGTACCCGCCGAATTCCGTCGGCGAAGCGGTCGAGCGCAGCGAGAATCTCATCTGCCTGCCATACCCGGTTTCGTCGCCCCTTCGATGTCTGGTGCAGTATGTCCGCCTCGGCCAGCTTGTCGACTCTCGAATTCGACCGCGGGCCATCGGCTCGCGTCCTGATCATCTGCCATCGACGGGATATACCAAACCTTATTTCCCTAAGGTTTGGTATATCCAACTGATACCCACCTCAGCGCTTGCCGGTATCCCCGAGCTTTTCTGCCGCCTCGCGCAATTGCACTCCGATGCGATCGGTCGCCTCGTCGAACAGGTCACGCGCTGCACTGAGATTCAAGGACGCCAGCTCATCGCTCTCGCGCTCCTCGAGTTCGGCGAAGTCCGGAGACCCGTGATGCTCGATCCACCGCATCTTCTCGAGTTCCTTCTCGATGTCCATCAGTCCGTCCAGATACGAGCGCAAGGCAGTCAATCGCAGTATCAGGGTGCGCTGGCGATCGGCGAGTGCTTCGGTGCGTCGGGCGTACATCGCTTGCACCTCGGCATCTTTGGCGAGATGACCCGATGGTGGGCCACCGAGACGATCGAAGGCAGCCTGCAGCAGCCCTGCACTGCGCGCTACCGAGGCCACTTCCGCAGACAGGTCGATGCGCACTATCCGATGCGCTACGTCATCCGCCGTCCACGCCGCTAGGCCTTCGATAGCAGTGGCCAGAGCAGCGACGACGTAGACGACACTGCCGGTGACCGTCTTACGGAGGCTCTCGAGTTCGGCGATGTCGGCCTGTCCTCGACTTGCCGGCTCCCGATCTACGACCTTGCGCACTCTGTCGAGCCTGGTCGCAGTCGGGGGATCATGCAGAGTCGAGGTGGCAGCAAGACGCCAGGAGGTGAGTGCATCTCGGACGAAGTGGCCATGCGCACCACGCCACGCCGGCTTGCCGAGGTCGACCAATGCGCCGTCGATCGCGCGCTGATCCTTCGACCGCCGATCGAACGGGTTCCATCCCATGTCCACTCCCCACTCAGTCAGTCCTTCGGAATACGGTAACGACTGCCCATGAACACGAAGGCCGCGTATCCCAGAATCGCCACCACATAAAGCACAGTCGGCACCACGAAGACCCAGACGCTCACCGACGCACCAGTGGTCGTGCCAGCAACGACGCATATCCACGCGAACAGCATTGCGGTGACGACACCGATCCAATCGAGGTCCTCGGACATCTTGCGATTCAGTTCGGGTCGATTCTCGGCGGAAGTCCAGTACTCGTGCAGTCGTCTACTCGGCAGATTCACCATCTGTGCCGGAAGCTTCGGCAGCCACCAACCGACGCTGACGAACAATCCGATCATGACGAACCCGGTGCCGCCCATCGTCTGGAGGAACGACAGCTTCGAGTCCATCCGATCCACCTGACCGGATCCGTCGAAGTGCGCGGGTATCTCGTCGCCCGCGGTGACGGCGACCCAGACGAGGCTACCGATGAAGACGAGACTGGACAGCAGTGAGGCAGCGCGAGAGAGCTTCATCCCAGTTCACTTTAGTGCCTGCGACAGTGGCGTGGTGCTGAGTCTGTGGGTAGCTCCGCAGGCTATGCTCCTGTGCCACCGAAGGCACCTATCCGCACCACTGCCGGAGGCACCGATGCCCAACAACGAGTTCGGGGACTTCCAGACCCCGATCGAGTTGGCGCGCGCGTTGGTGAACACCCTGCCGCGTCGCGAGTGGACCCGGGTTCTCGAACCCACCTGCGGTGTCGGGAACTTCCTGTCGGTGATTGCCCGGAGTCACCCCGAAGCAGAGCGCGTCGGGGTCGAGGTGCAGCCCGAGTATGCCTCGTCTGCATCACAATTCGCCAGGATTATCACTGCGTCGATCTTCGACTTCGACCTGGCGTCCGATGTCGACTGGACATCGGAGCCAGGCCCGACCCTTGTCATCGGAAACCCACCGTGGGTGACCAACTCTCAACTGTCGGTGCTCGATTCCGCCAATCGTCCTACCCGCGCGAACACCAAGAACGCCCGCGGAATCGACGCGATCACCGGCAGCTCGAATTTCGATATCGCAGAATACATCTGGATCAAACTCCTCACCGAGTTCAGCGATAGCCCGGTGACCATCGCGATGATCTGCAAGACCCAGGTCGCGCGCAATGTTCTGTTGCACTGTGCGCAGCAGCAACTGCCGGTGACCGGTTCGAGTCTACGAATCATCGATGCGAAGAAATGGTTCGACGCAGGGGTCGATGCCTGCTGGTTCACCGTGGAACTCGGGCCGGGCAAGGCCGACTACACCGCGCAGACATATCCGAGCATCGATGCGTCACAACCGGACAACAAAATCGGGGTCGTCGACGGCCAACTCGTCGCGAACGTCGATGCGTACCAGCGCAGCAAGCAATTCGACGGTGCCAGCCCACTCACCTGGCGGCAGGGCATCAAGCACGACGCCGCCGCGGTGATGGAGTTGATCGAAAACGACGGTCCACGAACCAAACTGGGAGGCAGCGTGGACATCGAACCCGACTACCTGTTCCCACTGTTCAAGTGCACCGATGTCTACCGCGACAAGCTGGACGTGGTGTCGCGCTGGATGATCGTTCCGCAATCGCATACCGGTGACGACACCGAGCTACTTGCGCCGACTGCACCGAAGCTGTGGAAGTACCTGACCGACAATGCCACCGCGCTCGACGGGCGGAAGTCGTCGATCTATCGCAACAGGGCCCGTTTCTGCATCTTCGGTGTCGGCCCGTACACATTCGCTCCCTACAAGATTGCGATCTCCGGGTTCCACAAGATTCCACAGTTCAGGATGGTCGGCCCCTACGACGGCAAACCAGCGGTGTTCGACGATGCCACGTACCTACTCCCCTTCGAGGACCCTGCAGCCTGCGCAGTCGCGTACGCGCTACTGACCGGACCGGAAGCCACCGATCTCATTGCCGCCCTGGCATTTTGGGACAGCAAACGACCGGTAACGAAGAAGCTCCTCCAACGCATCGACCTCTCGGCCATCGCTCGCGAAACCGAGCAGGACACATTGCGATCTCGAGCCCTGACTGTGCATCCGAACGGCAGCGCGGTCGATCAGGCCATCGATGCCTTCACAGATCGGTCTTGATTGTCTCGGCCAGTCGATCGAGGTATTCGGCATTGCGTTTGTAGTGCACCCAGGGCCCGATTTTGGTGCTCGTCACCAGGTGGGCGCGTTGTAGTACCGCCATGTACTGCGAGGCCGTGGATTGAGACACGCCTGCTCTGGATTGAATGTGCTTGAGGCACACCCCTACCTGTTCGGCCGGTTCGAGCTGCGGCGGGAAATCGCTCGGGTCCTTGAGCCATTGCATGATCGCCAATCGCGCCGGGTTACCGAGGGCACCGAACACTGCCGCAAGCTCCGCGGGGTCCAATTCGTCAGCCACCCTGAGAGGGTACTCCAATATCGCAATATCCCGATCTATGGTCTACTTGTCCACACATCGCAATATCGCGATATCCGGATAAGGAGTAGCTCATGCAACGAGCAGTAGTCGTGGGGGCCAACGGAGTGATCGGCGGAAATCTCGTCGCCCACCTGCAGCGAAGCGGGGATTGGGACATCATCGGTCTGTCACGCCGCGGAGGTATCGACAGCGAACGCGTCCAGCACATTGCGGTGGATCTTCTCGATGGCGAGGAGACTCGACGCCGGCTCTCGCACCTGACGGACGTCACACACATCTTCTACGCCGCGTATCAGGAACGCCCCACGTGGGCCGAGCTCGTGTCTCCCAATCTCGAGATGCTCGTCAACGTGGTCACCGTGATCGAGGACAGCTCACCGAATCTGGAACACGTCAGCCTGATGCAGGGATACAAGGTATACGGCGCGCATCTGGGCCCGTTCACAACGCCTGCCCGCGAATCAGATCCGCCGCACATGCCGCCCGAGTTCAACGTCGACCAACAGCACTTCCTCGAAACCCGCCAGGTCGGCAAAAGATGGACCTGGTCGGCTATCCGGCCATCCGTGGTGTGCGGTGTGGCGCTGGGAAATCCGATGAATCTGGCCACGGTCATCGCGGTCTACGCAACCATGTGCAAGAAGCTGGGCGTACCGATGCGATTCCCGGGCAAGCCCGGTGCGTTCGGATCACTGCTGGAAATGACCGATGCATCGTTGCTCGCCGAAGCGACCGTATGGGCCGCAACCACTCCCGACTGCGCGAACCAGGCGTTCAACATCACCAACGGAGACCTCTTCCGCTGGAGCGACATGTGGCCTCGCATCGCGAACCTCTTCGAGGTCGATACCGCCACGCCATTGCCGATGTCGTTGGCCGATGTGATGGCCGACAAAGAGCCGCTGTGGAATTCGATCGTTGCCGAGCACGATCTGAAGCCCACTCCCTACCGCGATGTATCTTCCTGGAGTTTCGGTGATTTCGTGTTCTCCTGGGACTACGACGTCATCTCCGACGGTTCCAAGGCGCGCCGCATGGGCTTTCATCGTTTCGTGGACACCGACGCGATGTTCGCCGGAATAGTCGCCGATCTGAGGAGACAGCGCATCATCCCGTAACCACACGCCGGTCCTGATTCCGCACCCGGACGGCAACGGCCGCATAGGCTGCCAGTGTCGGTACAGGATGAGGAGATCGCCATGTCAGTGAAGTCCGAATCGACGTCCACCCGGCACGTGATGCCCAAGAAGCAACTGCTGGCAGTAAGTATCGGCAACGCGGTGGAATGGTACGACTGGACGGTCTACGCGACGTTCTCGATCTACTTCGCCACTCAGATCTTCTCCGGCGACAACCCGGCTCTGGCGCTACTGAGCACCTTGGCCACGTACTCGGTGGCTTTCTTCTTCCGGCCACTCGGCGGATTGTTGATCGGACGCTTCTCCGATCTGAAGGGCCGACGCCAGGCGATGATCCTGACGATCGCGATGATGTCGGGTGGGTCGTTCGCGATCGCCGTTCTGCCCACCTTCGCCGTCGCAGGCTGGATCGCTCCGATTCTGCTGTTGCTGGCCCGGATCGTGCAGGGCATGTCGATGGGCGGTGAGGTCTCCAATGCGTCGGCCTACCTCGCCGAGATCGCCCCGAACGACAGACGGGGCCGCTACTCGTCCTTCTACTACATCTCTACCGGCACAGCCATTCTCCTCGCTTCATTGCTCGGCGCGTACCTGACCTTCGCGCTCGACGACGCGCAACTGAGCTCCTGGGGCTGGCGCGTTCCGTTCCTCATCGGCGGTCTGCTGGGGGTCGTCGGACTGTGGATGCGACGCGGTATGGCCGAGGCAGACAACCAGGAGCGCAACGCAGTCAAGGCGAGGGCCGTACGAAACCCGTTGTGGATGACCATGAAATACCACCCTCGTGCGGTCCTCCAGGTCGTCGGCTTCGTTCTCCTCGCAACCCTCGCCTACTACACGTTCTTCTCCGCGATGACGCCCTACGCCGTCAAACAGCGTGGGGCCGATGCGAACGACGTATTCGTGGCGCTGTCGATCGCCACCGCGATGTTCGTCGCGTTGCAGTACCCGATGGGCGCCCTCGCGGACCGCATCGGCCGGAAGCCGCAATTGCTCACCTACGCTGCGCTGTTCGCGATTCTGATCATCCCGCTCTCCAAGCTGATCGGGCCGTCGTTCGTCAAACTGCTGATCGTCTTCTGCGTCGGCTTGCTGCTGTTCGCGATGTGCTCGGCCATCATTCCTGCCGTTCTGGCCGAGGCCTTCCCGGCAGAGCTTCGAGGCGTAGGTATCGGAGCTTGGTACAACCTCACCGTTGCGCTCTTCGGCGGCACCGCTCCCCTACTGGTCAACGCTTTGTCCGAGGCGGGCCACGCCGACTGGTTCTTCTACTATCTCGCTGCCGCCGCTGTGATCTCGTTCCTGACGATGGTGTGGATGCCGGAAAAGCGCGGCCAGGACCTGGACTGAATGCCGACGACACTACGATCGGATGGCACACACCGTCCGAGGCAGTAGGAGAACCATGCATCCGTTCGACGAGGCAGTCGCGCTCGAAGTAGTCGGCGACGGCACCTACAACGGAAAGACGTCGCCGCCGTACAACAACATGGTCGGCCCGTTCGGTGGCGTCACCGCGGCGACGTTCATCCGTGCTATCGAACTGCACCCGGAACGCCTGGGAACGCCGGTCTCACTGACTGTGAATTTCGCCGGACCGGTTGCCGAGGGCGATTTCGAGATTTCCGCCCGCCCGGTGCGGACCAACCGAAGCAACCAGCACTGGTATCTCGAACTGACGCAGAACGGTGCGGTGGCCACGACCGCAACAGCGGTGTTCGGTGCTCGACGCGATACCTGGGACAACATCGAGGCAACGGCCCCAGCCGTTCCCTCCCCCGCCGACACGAAGCAGGGCGGGTTTCCCGATGCCATCGCGTGGGCTCGGAACTACGAGATGCGTTTCGTGGCAGGCGCACTGAGCGATCAGGAATCAGCAGACTCGACAGAGACCCTGTGGATTCGTGATACCCCGCCGCGGCCGCTGGACTTCGCTGCCCTGACCTCGCTCAGCGATGTGTTCTATCCGCGGATCTTCCAGCGCCTCGGCAAGTACGTTCCGGCGGGCACCATTTCCCTGACGACCCACTACTTCGCGACGCCCGAGGATCTCGAGCAGCACGCCGACGGATATATCCTCGGCACCGCTCGAGCGCGCCGCTTCCATCAGGGCTACTTCGACCAGACAGCGGAATTGTGGACCGAGGACGGGAGTTTGCTGGCCACCAGCCACCAGGTGGTCTACTACAAGGTGTGAAGCCTGCTTGCAGGCAGGCTGGGTAGCGTGAAACCCATGAACGACGTCTCGAAGCACATCGACATCATTGCCGCGCCTGGAGTATTCGCCGATCTCGCTACCGCGCAAGAACTGGTGGCCAGGGCTCTCGATGCACGCGGGCTGTCCGGCGGAATCGTGGACGCCGCAACCGGATCCGATGAGGTGATCGCTGTTCCCGGCGACAGAATCCCCGTCGATGCGTCGTCCTACAGCAGTGTCGTTCGAGTCGACCTGGGGCAGTGCGCACCGGACAGGTCCCCAAGCATCCGCACTCATATTCGCGGCCGTGGGCTCGACGGGCTGCGATTCGCAATCGACAGCGTGTATTTCCACCGCTTCCACCCCGGCACGATCGTGTCGTACGGGGATCACCCGGAGCAACGCGCCGAACTGCGCGTGCCAGGCGGTGATGGGCCCTTCCCCGTTGCCGTGCTCGTTCATGGTGGGTACTGGCGTTCACGGTGGGAGTTCGATCTGATGGACGCGATGGCCGTCGATCTGACGGAGCGTGGCTTCGCGACCTGGAACATCGAATACCGTCGCCCCGACGAACACGGATGGGATGCGACGACCGGCGACGTCGCGTCCGCCCTCGCTGCCTTGGAGACCGCACCTGGTGATCTGGATCTGTCTCGAGTAGTTCTGTTCGGCCATTCAGCGGGCGGTCAGCTCGCACTGCGAGTCGCGGCAGATTTCGTCGGGAAGCCGGTGACACCTGCCCTTGCGGTGAGCCTGGCCGGCGTACTCGATCTGCGGGTCGGTGATGAGCGCTGGCTGGGCGAGGGTGCGGTGTCGAATGCGATCGGCGCGCGATTTGCCGGTGCGCAGGAGACGTACGAGGCATCGTCTCCGATCTCGCGGCTTCCGCTCGGTGTCCCTCATCTGGTGGTGAGTGCGGTGTCGGACGACCCCAACCTGCTCGAGATCAGTCGGGCGTACTACGCCGCCGCTTCAGCTGGCCCGGATTCGGTCGACTACGTCGAGGGACCGGGTGGTCACTTCGCGGTCATCGATCCCGCGTCGGACATCTATCGGGACACCGTTCGCGAGGTCGACGCCCGAATCCGAGGTACCCGCGACCACGCGTCCGAGTAAGTCCGTATCGTGCATGGTGTGACGCGCAGCACAACGACGTGTATGCCGAGACTTCAGGAGCGAGATCGATGAAGAGCACCATGCAGGACACCCCACTGTCCATCGGCCAGCTGGTTCGATTCGGGACGTCCATTCACTCCTCGGCCGAGATCACCACCTGGACAGACAGCGGCCCCACTACGGTGACGTTCGGGGAATTGGGCAGGCGGGCAGCGCAACTGGCGCACGGTCTACGGTCGATCGGCATCGACGACGATCAGCGTGTCGCGACGTTCATGTGGAACAACGCCCCGCACATGGAGGCCTACATGGCGATTCCTGCGATGGGCGCGGTGCTGCACACGCTGAACATTCGACTCTTTCCCGAGCAGCTCACGTACATCGTCAATCATGCCGAGGATCAGGTGATCATCGCCGACGCGAGTCTGCTCCCTCTGCTGACGCCCCTGTTGCCGACGTTCGAGACCGTGCGCCATCTCATCGTCGTCGGGGTCGACCCGGCGCAGGTCACTGCGCCCGACGGTATCGAAGTACTGGGCTACGAGGACCTGCTGGCTGGTCAGCCGGAGGAGTTCGACTGGCCCGAGCTCGACGAACGGTCAGCTGCCGCAATGTGTTACACCTCGGGCACCACCGGCGACCCCAAGGGGGTCGTGTACTCGCATCGCTCGATTTATCTGCACTCGATGCAGGGATGCATGACCGACGCCATGGCAGTCGCGCAGTCCGACAAGGTGTTGGCCATCGTGCCGATGTTCCACGCGATGTCGTGGGGACTTCCCTATTCGGCGCTGATGGTCGGTGCGTCCCTGATCATGCCCGACAGATTTCTGCAGCCGGCTCCGTTGGCCGAGATGATGTCGACGCTGCGGCCGACGGCCGCTGCGGCGGTTCCGACGATCTGGCAGGCCCTGCTCGTGCATTTGGAGGATCACCCGGCGGATCTGTCGAGTCTGCGCGACGTGGTGGTTGGCGGCAGCGCGTGCCCGCCGAGTCTGATGCGAGCATTCCACGACAAGTACGGCGTGCACATCTCCCAGGCGTGGGGCATGACCGAGACCTCACCACTGGGCACCTCCGGCAAGCCCGACGCGGGCCTGTCTCCGGAGGACGAGTTCGACTTACGTTGCACGCAAGGCAGATTCGTCGCCGGAGTGCGAGCACGACTCGTCGGCGATGCCGGTGAGGTCTTGCCGTGGGACGGCAAGACCGTCGGCGAACTCGAGGTGCGTGGCCCGTGGATCACCGGCAGCTACTACCGCGCCGACGCAGACGCAGACGACAAGTTCGACGACGGCTGGCTGCGCACCGGTGACGTGGGGACCATCTCCGAGGGCGGCTACCTCCGGCTGACCGACCGCTCCAAGGACATCATCAAGTCCGGCGGCGAGTGGATCTCGTCGGTGGAACTCGAGAACCAGGTGATGGGGCATCCCGCCGTCCGTGAGGCCGCGGTCATCGGTGTGCCGGACGCCAAGTGGGACGAACGGCCGCTGGTGGCCGTCGTCGTCCGTGAGGGTGCGTCGGTGACGGCCGAGGAACTGAAGGAGTTCCTCGACAGTCGCGTCGCGCATTGGCAGTTGCCCGAACGTTGGACCTTCATCGACGAGGTCCCGAAAACCAGTGTCGGCAAATACGACAAGAAGAGGCTGCGTAGCTCACACGCCGACGGGGCGTTGGAGGTCATCGAGTTGGTGTAGGAGAACACTTCTCCGCACGTCGAAGTTCGCTGCGTCTCAGCGCGACACCCTCAAACCGCACACCGATGCGAAATCCGCGACCAACGCTTCGATTCGAGGCTTGGTTCGTCGAACTTCACGAAACGCAAACCACCCCCACGCTACGTAAGCCACCGCGGCTACGCAGACCAGGCCGGCTGAGAGGACCGATGTAAGTAACGACCGAGGAGCTATCAGTGCCATGCCGACACCCAGGAGAACGGCCAACCCTCCGGCGAAGGCTGCTACGAACTCGGCCGGATTGGACTGCCGATAGCTCCATTGCATACCGACCCGATAGAACGCAAAAAGTCCGTCGTAACGAGACCTGGCTGCCTCGTTGGGCAAACCCATCGCTTCCAGGTTCTCTGCGAAGACGAATTGCCGTTCCTTCCGCTCGTAAGCCCGCGCGAGCGTCCTCGCGCGGCTGCTGAGATTCTCATCCCGCATTCGCCAGAGAGTGGTCGCGATGAGCGGCACGCATACTGCCACCAGCGCCGATACTTCAGACGGAGTCACCATTTTGTCCCCCTACACATTCGGCCGATTAATTGGTGACGAGCGTAGACACCTCCAGTGACAGCTTGGTCGTCTGAGACCTATGAGACGGCGAATGCCAGCGGTACGGCCCACCGCGTGGACAGCGCTTATAAGTGAGGAGGGTCAGCTAGCTGTCGACCTCGACGCCGTATCTGACGGCGAGTTCAGCCAATCCGTCGTCGTAGCCCTGCCCGATGGGCCGAAAGCGCCAACCAGCCCCTCGGCGATAGATCTCTGCCAACAGCATCGACTGTTCGGTCGTGGCTGCGTCGAGCACGGCCGTGGCGACCGTCGAATCGACTCCATCGAGCGACACCGATACCGCGCCTAGGTCGCCGAACGTCTGGTCACCGTCGATGGCTGCGGCGACGACGATGCGAACGCACTCCTCGGGAACGAGTGCCAGATCGATGCGCACGCCCTGCTCACTGTCCCCGTCGATCGACATCGACACGGCACCGTCAGACGTGGCGGGAGCGTTGTAGAACACGAAATCCTCGTCACTGGAAACTAATTCGTCGTCGTTGACCAGGAATGCGACGACGTCGACGCCGACCCGCCCGGACTCGTCGGCCCGCCACGAACTGTTCAACGTCAGCATGGTGACGCTCGGATCCAGATCGACGACACCACCACGCGGCACCAGCGGGGCGATTCGGGACCGCCGCGCCGGAAGCGGAGCAGGTACCTCGATCTTCAGCTCACGGTCGATCGCTGCGGGTGTCAGCACTGTGAGATCCCGCTCTCTCACCTTTGGCATCCGGGGATCTCCGTCGCCGCCGTCCAGGATCAGAATGTCGGTGACGCCTGCGCTGAGATTCACAGCCGGTGTGGCTCCGAGTTGGATCAGGCGAGACCGCATCAGCACCGACTCAGCATGCGAACCACCCATGACCAAGACCCTCTTTGTCTGCCAGGGCTTGGCGACTGGATCGAGCTGGTGCACGGATGGCTTCGGCTGGGTCTGCGGCCGAGTACCTTTCGGCGCTCCTGCTTGCACATCCCGGAGTAAGTCGCGCAGTTCCGACTCCGAGACGATCCGAAGGCCATGGGCGCGAGCCCTTTCGACCTTTCGGCTTTCCGTTGTGGGATCCGAACACACCACCACACTTGTGAACCGGCTTACGGAGTTCATCACGTCCAAGCCCGCTTCGGTGAGCTGAGCGGCCAAACGCAATCGCGGAATGCGCGTCTCGCCGCTGATCACGACTCGCATGCCCTGAATCAGACCGCCGTCCTCAGCAAGAGGACCGGGGTTCTCCCACGTGCAATGTGTGCGAGGAACGGTATCCGGATACAGAGTCAGGCGCTCGGTACACGTGACGACGGGAAGGGGAAGTTCGAGCGACCTGGCCAGTCGAGCGCTGTGAGTGAACACCTGCGCAAGCACTCGGGCATCGTCGTAGGCGTCGTGTGCATTGGACTGCAACACTTTCCAGTGCGCGGCGAGGGTGGATAGCTTGTGGTTGGGAGTGTCGAGTTGTAGTCGCCTCGACAATGCCACGGTGCACAACCGCTGCTTCGTCGGCATGTCGATGCCCGCACGCATCGATTCGAGCTTCAAGAAGCCGTGGTCGAAACTCGCGTTGTGCGCGACCATGGTTCGACCGTCCAGCAGATCCATGAGTTGCGGGGCGATCATGTCGAACGTCGGCGCACCGGCAAGTCGTTCGGGCGTCAGTTTGTGGATGTGCACCGGGCCGGGATCGCAGCCCGGGTTGACCAGAGTCGACAGTTCGCGTCCGACCCGTCCGTCCTCGTCGACCGTCAGAGCGGCCACGCTGAGTACCCGATCTCGGGACGCCTTCAGACCAGAAGTCTCGACATCGACGACGACCCACTTGTCGCTGCCGCTTCTGAGCGCGTTCCTCACAGAGCTTCCACCTTCGACCGCGTCGGACAGTGGTGGTCACTATGCCGTACGGGCGATCCTCAATACGGAAAATGCCGATCGCGGGTCGCTCTATTCACACTGCGGACCGGTGATGTAGCCCTGCTCGCAGCCATACTGCGTTTGTATGTCTCCGCTGGTCGGCTCCTCTCCACACAGAACTCCGCACCGCTCATACCCATTCACAACGCCATCACCGTTTCGATCTTCGGACTCGTTGTACGGGTACCCGGACTCGGGCGACGGCGCGGTCGCAGCGCACCTAGGGTCGTTCACCGCGTACGAGCCATCGGTGAAGACCGCAGTGCCGCCGTAATCGCAATATCTCAATTCAGGAGCCGCAGGCGCGACGTACGTGTCGCATTCGGCTTCGTACCCTGTCGTTCCGTCTGAGTACAGGGCAGTGCCGGATTGATACAGGTCCAAGTTTCCGCACTCGTAGGTGACTGGTTGGGGCGGAGGAACGGGCGGCGGCTCAGGTGCAGCCGGAGCGACCACGGTGGAGCTAGGCAATGCCGACACAGTAGCGCTCGAGCTGCTCGTTGCAGAAACAGCTCCGCTCGGTGTCTCGTTGGGGTTGCTGGAGCAGCCCACGCAAGCGAGAGCTATTGCGGTGATTGCAATGAACGTTCTCGTGGACATGGCAACTCCGAACCGGTCGAGAATGCTTGGACCCGCCCCCGGCACAGGCCATGTCGGCTCAGTATCGCAGGGAACTCCGCGCGAAAACGCATGATTCGACGTTCGGATCGAGCGCTACGCCCTAGTACGCAGGCGTAAGCGTGTTCCACACGACAATTTCCGCGGGTAATCTCCTCTATGCATGTAGATGCAAGCACAAGGAGCAAATGTGGCCACCCCGCGACGACGAACCCGACTGCATTCGAGTGAGCTGGCTGAATCCTTCGTCGCTCGTCGGCATCAATTGCGCCTCACTCAAGCAGAACTGGCGTTGCTTGCAGGAGTTGGTCGATCGACAGTCCAAGCTCTCGAAGGCGGTAAGGACTCGGTCCAACTCGATGGTGCTATCGCAATTGCGGATGCGCTGGGCTGCAGGATCACTCTGAACAATCGATCTGGCATTCCTGTGCCGCCGCTCGATCCGCGTTGACAACAGGCTGCACGCCCCTTGGCAATCTGGTCGACTGACACGGATTGCATTCACAGTTTGCAGACGCCCAGGAGGAACCGTGACCGATCCCGCTCGCACCGATGAGTACTTCCTCGGACTCGCAATCGAGCAAGCACAGATCGGCTGGGAAGAAGGCGGCGTTCCGATCGGCGCGGCACTCGTTCACGACGGCGAAGTTCTTGCTGTGGGGCGGAACCGCCGCGTCCAGATGGACAGCGCAATCCGTCACGGAGAAACCGACTGCATCGAGCGAGCGGGGCGACTGCCGGCTTCGGTCTATCGCAACTCTGTCCTCTACACCACGTTGTCCCCGTGCTTCATGTGCGCGGGAACCGCTCTGCTGTACGAAATTCCTCGGATCGTCATCGGTGAGAACCGCTCGTTCGAGACATCGGAAAGCTTGCTACGCGACCATGGGGTTCAGGTCGACGTCATCGACGACCCCGACTGTGTGCGACTGATGGAACGCTTGTTGGCAGAGCGACCAGGCCTGTGGCTCGAAGACATCGGCGAAGAGGCATGAGCAGCGCAGCCGAACACGAACCCACCGCTTAGGGTTGTGGACGCGACTGTTGACCCCGTGTGCCGCGAACACTCCGAAGCCAGTGTCGATCGAAAGAGGTAGCCGAAGCCGATGATCATCACCGGGTTGTTCTTCGCCGAGTACGCGCGAGCCTCCAACGACATGCTCGACATTCTCGGCGGTGTCTGGGATACCTGCACAGTCCCGCGCGACACCCGCATGCTCGAATGCCGGCTGATCGCGCTCTTACAGACCGGGCCCGACGACATCGGCAAGGACTTCCCCACGACTCTCGAAGTTCTCGACGCGAACGGCGAACACATCGTCAATCAGCGTGGCCTTCAAATCCCCGGAGCCGGCTTCACCGGCGAGAATCGGTTCTGGTTCCTGCCGATGCAGATGGTCTTCCGAGACGAAGGACGGCATAACTTCATTCTCAGCGCCGGTGGGGCCACAGCGAGCGTCGGGCTTCGCATCGCGTTCGGTTGACGGAGAGCGCGATACTAGCCGTGTTGCGAAGTAGTTCGGCCGTGCCTCAATGAAAGTACACAGCACGTGACCTACCGGTGGCATGTCCCCGCGCCACCCTCTCAGCGGTAAAACGCCTGCAAGGGTGCCTCTCCGGCTCAATCCCCGCCTCGAACTGCAAACCCAACCGGCCGTAGCTCAGCCATGAACGCCGAATAGGTTCTCCGGAAAAAGGGTCAGATCATCCCGTACGCAAAGATTTTGGGTCCCGCGTACCGGAACCCTGTATGTAGTCGATAGTCCGGTCATGCGCGCTATTCACCGACGCTCGTCAACCTCTTTGCGGCTGCGGCGGTTCCAAGTTCGATTCGGGCCTCCGGGTTGTCGATGTAGAAGCGAATCCACTGTTCCAGCGCCTCCGGGTGGATGTCGAAGCGCCTGCAGTCGAGTTCGATGTACTTGCCTTTCGGCATAACTTCGATTCTCCAGAGAAAGGTTGTGAAGCGCCGGTTCATCTTCGCCAACTCGTCGACCCTCACCAGAACCAACGGGGTCGACTCCATGACCACAGCAGTGTCTCGGATGTCCACCCACGGGACCTGGATGTCGAATGCCCAGCCGCGGTGGCGAATACCGTCGTCCGAGAGGCCTAGGTAGCCGTTGCGGATTTTGCGCAACAGGATTGGAATCAAGAATGAGGCCATGGACAATCCCATTGCCGCAAAGACCCATCCCACCCCACCCGAGGTGAAACCCATCGCGATCATGCAGGTCGACAAAGAGACGACTACCACGACGAGCAACCTCAAGCCCACCGGGTTGTAGCGCACAGTCGATCCCCGCACCCATCGGCGGACGTCAGAGCCTGTCTTGACCGACGGGACGTTGGTCCACGCGAAAGCTACTGTGCTGATGCAAAACACAGCGAATCCGAAAGCCGACAACGCAGAGGCGACCATTCCCTCCACGACACTCACCACGCACAAGTACAGAGCAATCAACGCCGCAACCCCGAAGATCGCGCTTCGAGCGATCATCGACCCCGGCGACGCCACCCAGCGCCGCAGTCCACTGGGCCGCACGTCAGAAAATCGCATCCCACGCCCTCGTCGCCAACTCCCCGATTGCCGACCCCGTGTCGGCAACTGCCGCAGCGCCATCACCGATCGCATCGCCGACGCTACCCAAACCTTCTGTGTACAGGGTGTCGACAGCGCCGGAAATGAAGATGCCGACGATCGCACCGCCGGCCGCACCAACCAGGGTCCCGACTCCCGGCACTGGAATCGCGGTGCCGATCAGAGCACCCGCGGCGACTGCCGCGCCGAATCCGAGACCGCCCGACACGATGGCCTGATCGACTGGTTTGCCCTCGTAGATGTCGTAGGCGATTCCGCCGACGGCCAATGCACCGCCGAGTCCTGCAAAGAATCGGCCCGCTCTGGTCTCGATTTTATCCGCAACGTCTCTGAACTTCTCGCTCCTACGCAGGGCTGCCCTGGACTCGTCGACATCGCGGTAGATCTGAGCAGCAGGAGTTCCGGGCGGGGCCGACTGGGCCAGCCTTAGATACTTGGCCGCTTCCTCGGCGAGAACGTCCGCGCGCTTCGTCAGCAGGGAAACATGCTTCGAGGCCAGGCTTTCGGCCGCTCCTCCGAGTAGGTCAGAAGCGATAAGGAACCATCTCTCGGTGACCTCCAGCCATACGTTCTTCAGTGTTTCGCCGGCCAGGGTCTCGATCTGTCGCGCCGCATCGGCACCGTGTGACGCCGCTTCGTACGCAAGGCGATGCGCTTCGGAATCCGAACCGGGGTCGAGGATGACGTCACCGCTCAGTGTCAGCCCCGCCGCGGCCGCATCGGTCCGAACATCTGCCATCCGATCGTGCGCGTTCTGAAGTTCGGAGGCAAAGGCATCGATCGCGGAGGCATAGCTGCGGGCCGCTGCCGCCATCTCGGCAGTTCGCTGAGCGCCGTGAGTCATTTTCTCGCAGGCGAGTCGAGATGCCGGCCCGTCCCAGGCCGAATCCAAGGTGTTCCGAATGGAATACATCTTTTCGCCGGTGACGTCGATGTTCGACGCGAATTGGTCGCGGAGCCAACCGGCTGCCACGCGGACCGAGCCGGGATTGCCGCTCACGTGGGTATCGACGGTCATCGCTGCTCCTCCCACAGTGCAGCGTTGACCTGGTCGGCCGCGGCCAGGTCTTGTTCCGAATAGCGATCGGCACTCTCCGAGACAGCGTCGCCGAAACCTGCGAGTGCCACACTCAATTCGCCCGCAGACTCGACGAAAATCGACATGATGCCGAGAATTGCTGCAGTTCCTACTCCTCCATCGACGTTGCCGGGGATCGACGGTGCCAGTGCGTCCACGTAAGCCGACGTCTCCGACAACCGTGCGGCTTCGGACCGCAAGGCGTCGTGGTCCACGAACAACGTCATGCGAGTGATGTCCACTCACTCTGCGGGACGATGACGTCGAGCAATACGAGATCGAAAGGCGCGCCTTCGCGAACCGTTGCGAGCCGCTCTGTCGGCATCACCAGCCATGCTTCATCCGGACCTACGCAGGTGTGCAGCCGGTCCAGTGCCGAGCAGACGAGTAACGCGGATCGCCCATCGCGCGTGGTCCGCAGTCTGACAGTCGCTTCGTCCGGAGTGGCCACCGATTCGACGCACGGCACGTAGACCACTGGTGGGAAATCAGTTGGAACTGCCATTTCTGCCCCTCCCCGACGCGGCCCGATCGCCGCCCCACAGGATCAGACGCAGTAGGGGTTGCGCCGGTTCCACTGACAGGCCGGCCCTATCGGAGGCCTGGTGGGCGTCTTCAGCGAGACAGCGCCTGCCAGGTCGCCTCGCCCGCGCGATATCCCGCCTCGAACAACCATGGCCACTCGGAGAAATCTTCGGGGTCGACCACCACCGTCTCCACGCCGCCGTTCCCACGCCGCTTTGGCATGTCCTCAGGATGCGACGGGAACCGATCTTTCAAATAAGCCGGCTCGAGGCTCTGCCGAAAGATCAGCCACGTCTGCGGTGTGAAGCCCACTGCTTCAGCACGTTTCGCCAGGTCGATCCAGACTTCACTGTTCGCGTATCCACCCTCGAGTACCAGCCTTCGGGTCTCGAGCATCGGAAATACTCCGAACCATATCGGCGGATAGCTCAGCAGCGTCTGGCACCAAGCACGACGGCGCTCCGGCGGAATGGGTTCCCACTTCGCCTGTGCTGCTTCGAGTTCGTCACTACCGGACATCGTTCACCTCGCCCCGGAGGTGCAACCCTCCATCGACTTGCGCGCCTGCGGTTGCGGGACGCGCCGGTTCTTCCCCTGGGGCACCCTGTCGATGGAGACGGGGTTGCCGGACAGCCGGCCAGGTACCGACAGCTGCCACTCATGAACCTCCTCCGACCATAGCCGAGCGGTACGACACGCACCATCGGCGTGTGATAGACATATTTTATTAGATGCACTATGCAATTAGATTAGGGAGGGATCGTGCGTCGTTTGTTTCGTACTGCACTCGCCACGGCCGCTGCACCGCTACTTCTCGCCGGATGCGCAGGTTCGGACAGCACCGATCCGGCCGCTATGACCGACGGAGACACTACGACCGCTGCGTCCAGTGCCGCCTCAGCCGCAGAACAAGCGGGAGCTCAACAAGCCACCGAGTTCCAGTACGAGGGCGAGTTCGGTCCCGCAACCTGGTCGAGCCTCAGCCCTCAATGGGGCGCATGCGCCGACACGTCGGCCCAATCCCCGATAGACCTGCACGACGCAATTCCTGCCGACCTACCAGCACTCGAATTCGATTACAGGCCAGGTGATATCGCGCTGAAGAACACCACTCACACGGTGCAGGCCGACGAGACACCCGGATCGGAAGTGGTCGTCGACGGTAAGCACTCTCCGTTGACCCAGTTCCATCTTCACGAACCGGCCGAGCACGAACTCGACGGCGTTCGCCACGATGCCGAATTGCATCTGGTGCACACTGCGAATGATGGAAGCATCACCGTTGTCGGGGTGCTCATCGACAAGGGCGCACCCAACGCGGCACTGGGGAACTACTTCGACGAGTTGCCTGCCGTCGACGAGACCGCGGAACTCGATGACTTCGATCCTTCGCAACTGCTGCCCAATGACCGGACGAACGTGCGCTACACCGGATCCCTCACCACTCCCCCGTGCACCGAGAGCGTGCAGTGGATTGTCATGACCACTCCGGTACAGGCCTCGGAACAGCAGCTCGACGAATTCAGATCTGTGATCGAACAGAACGCGCGGCCGCTGCAGGATCAAGGCAGTCGCAGCGTTCTACTCGACAGCGAAGGACACTGACACGGGCACCGTGCCGGATGGAATGGGTAGATTTACCTCGAGGCGAGTCCTGACCGAGAGGGGTAACAGATGATCATCACCGGGTTGTTCTTCACCGAGTACGCGCGGGTCAGCGAAGACATGCTCGACATTCTCGGCGGCGTCTGGGATACATGCACGGTCCCTCGCGACACCCGAATGCTCGAATGCCGGTTGGTCGCTCTGCTACAGACGGGACCCGACGACATCGGTAAGGACTTTCCCGCGACTCTCGAAGTGCTCGACGCGAACGGCGAACACATCGTCAATCAGCGGGGCCTGCAGATTCCCGGGGCCGGCTTCACCGGCGAGAATCGGTTCTGGTTCCTGCCGATGCAGATGGTGTTCCGCGACGAAGGACGGCACAACTTCATCCTCAGCGCCGGTGGGGCCACAGCGAGCGTCGGGCTTCGCATCGCCTTCGGCTGAGCCCGAGCGACCAGGAAGGGGACTCGGTGGCACAGCGCTTCGTTCTCACTCGAAACAAGTTCGTTTTAACTACACTTAGGATAGTAAAAGTACATTAAGATCGTAGTTGCCGAATCTTTGCGAGGGAGGCGTTGATATGCCGTGGCCGCCACACACCCGTACAACCAAGGAATGGCAGCCTCGACATCGTCAAGGATCGAAGGCCGACCGCACACTCGATCGAATCGAGGTGTCGATCCCTCCCGCGATCAAAGACCTGGTCTTTTCACCGTCCAACGAGGCCGGTCAGGCGCAGGAAGCTGCGATCATTGCGGTAGCTCGTCTCGAAGCAGGATTCGGCGAACACCTCGCGCCGCTCGCAGATTTCTTGCTCCGAAGCGAATCCGTGGCGTCATCCAAAATCGAGAGTGTCGACGCCGGTTGGCATGCGTTCGGTCGTGCATTGGCCGGGGGCAAGGCGAGCGCCGATGCCAAGTCTCAACTCGCTGCAGTACACGCACTTATCGCGATGGTCGACGCTGCGGGCCGCGGACCGATGTCGCTCGACACCTTCCTCGACGCACACCGGCTTCTCATGGCTCCCGATTTCTACACTGCGAAAGACAGTGGCGCACTACGCGATGTGCAGAACTGGATCGGTGGCAGCGACTACACACCCATCAATGCGCTGTACGTTCCCCCGCCGCCGGAACTCGTCCCCGAACTGATGGACGACTTGCTCGTGTTCGCGAACCGCACGGACATGCCGATCATCGCTCAGGCCGCCATCGCTCACGCACAGTTCGAATCCATCCACCCGTTCACCGACGGAAACGGCCGAATCGGACGCGCATTGGTCAGCGCAATATTGCGCCGACGCGGCCTGACTCGTCAGATCACCGTTCCGCTGGCCTCGGCGATGCTCGCAGACACGACACGGTACTTCTCGTTCTTGACGGGATACCGCAGTGGACAAGCGGACGAGTTCGTCCAATATCTGGCGTCGGCTGCTGTGCACGCGAGCGAAGCAGCAGCGGAGTCGGCGCATGCTCTGTCAGAGCTGCCGGGTGCGTGGAAGCGCGTAGCGAAACCTCGCGCCAATTCCGCTGACGAAGCCCTGCTGGCCCGACTACTCGAGGTGCCGATCCTCAACGCAGACATGGCGACAGAGATCACCGGGACAACAGATGTCAGCGCGTATCGCGCACTTGGTCGACTGACCGAAGCCGGCATCTTGGAGTTGATCTCCACCAGCAAGCGTAACCAGATATGGGCGGCAACCGACGTTCTGGCCGAGCTCGACGCACTGAGCGCCGCGATCGGAAAACGGACACTCAGCTCTTGAGCTCGAGCGCTGGCGGACGTCATCTAGTATCCGTGACAGTATCCGACGCCACGGTTCCCTATTCTCCGGCATTCACTCGAATTCAGGCCGAGCACCGACCTAAAATTCATTCCAGGAAGCATCCCCCACAAGCGATATGAATCCAATCCCGCCTGTACGGCCCTCTTTCACTCCCAGACTGTGAGCCCGCCGCCGGCAACACTGACTGCCTTGAAACCTTCGGGTGCCGCAACGGTCCAGGCTTCGAAATCGGGGTCGAAAGGAACTACAAGGCTTGTGTGGTCGGCAAACTCGATCCGCAGGTCGCCGTCATTGGAAGCGTGCGCACGTATGACCCGTCTGCCCTCGAGACGCCAGACAGCGGTGTTGTCGGAGAGCGTTGCGTCCGGTACACCTCGGAACCCGTCGGACCCAGGCTCATCGAGCCGAAAAGTCGATTCGATACGCAGTTCGTAGTCATGATTCGTACGCAGCGCGAGAGAGAATCCGAACTCCAGAGACGCGATCACTTGACCTACCAGAGGAATGTCCACGTGCTACCACCCTCTCGGGACTGAAAATGAGCCGTCCGACTCGATGGGAATATGGGTCTCCGAGCCATCAATACCTCCCCCGTCGAACGTCCAGCATCTGTTGACCTATTGAGCAGCTGCCCGTTAGACGCAGCAGCGCCGTGCGCGGTTCCACTCGGATGGCAGTCGAGAGTCTGCAGCGAGTGACACTGCACCCGGCCGTCGCCGATCTCTCCTACTCCCCTCGCGCTCGTCTGCGATCTTCCGGGGTGAAAGCCGATACCGAACACGCATTGACACCCGCCGATCGCTTCCGGTGCTGGTAGTCCGCCACCGAATCGAAGGCAGCCGTCACGCCGACCGACGTCGAGACGTACGTCATCGACTTGTCCCGCTGGAAGCCCAGATCGGCACCCACCTCGACGGCATCGATGTTCGATCCCAGGAACACGAAGTCCCAGCTGTACTCGGCTTCTTGCCGCTGAATCAGCTCCCTCACAGCAGAATTCGTCCATTCCCGGCTCGCATTCTCGTGACCGTCGGTCATCACAAGTACCGTCACCGAGCTGGGACGCTCGCCCTCCAGCATCGTGGCCAGCCCGGTGCCCACCTCGCTGACTAGCCGGCCGATCGCGTCGTACAACGCGGTGCTCCCACGCGGTTCGAGCACGAGCGGAGCAACATCGTCGATGGGTGTGTTGTCGTAGACCAGCTCGTACCGGTCGTCGAACTGCGCGAGCGTGACCACGGTCCGACCGTCGGCCTGACGCTCCTTGGCGATGAAAGAGTCGAATCCGCCGCGGGTGTCGTCGGCGATGGAGTGCATCGAGCCGGACCGGTCGAGCAATGCGGCAACGAGAGAGAGCTTCGGGTTGGTCATGTTTTCCTTCCGTAGGACGCAGCCTGAGCTGCGTCGGATGAATTAGATTGAGAGAGAACGGAAGAGCGATCGGTGACGGCTACCGCAGCGCAACCGTCGTACCGCCTGAGAACGCCGAATCGTGCAGCTCGATCTCGGCAGGCACGGTCCCGACAGGGACGTCGAACACCACGGTTGTATCCAGCGCGTTGCCTGGATTGATTTGCTCGTAGCCGATGCCCTCGTCGAGGTAGGCAGTCGCGAGGCTGTCGACCGAGTACTGCTTTCCGTCCGCATCGAGCAACTTCTGCGAGGACGCGTCCAAGCTCTGTGCTCGGTCGCCGATGTTGCGCACGGTCATCGTCACCTGGACGTACTCGCCCTGCGCGGTCTGCGTCAGGTACTCCGAGCCGACCGTCGCGACGGGTGGCGCGACGGCGGTGACGACGAACTCGAACTTTCCGTCGCGTACCGGAACGCCGATTCCTGGACTACTCGGCTCGACCGGTGCTGCAGGAGCCGCTTCCTCCGACGCCGAGGACCCGGCCGGCGCGGGAGCCGTCGGGCTCTCCGACGAACCACCACCGATCAGCCGAATGAGGACGCCCAGCACGACGATCGCCAATATGACGGTCAGGATCTTGTGTCGGGCAAACCAACTCTTCGTCTGCTCGGGAGCGGGTGGGGCGTACTGCTGCTGGGGGTTCGGGTTGTGGTTGGTCATGTCGAAATTCCTCTCGTTCGGCGATGTATCAACCACACCGCAGTCGACCCTGTCCGCGCCTCGGCTGACCGGTCGGTGTGCCTCGTCCTTTCGGTCGCATCCGATCGGCCATGTGGGCCGATCGGACGATTCGCAGTGTCGGTGCTCGGCCGTACGCTTCTCCTCGTGAGCACCCATCGGACAGGCACCCTGCGCCGCAAAGCCTGGACGACGGCGGCGGTGGCCTTCAGCCTGTTCTGCTCGCTAATGACCGCCGGGCTGGCGGGCTCGTCAGGGACACCGGGGTGGAATCTGGGTATCGGCGTCGCGCTCAACCTGATCGCGGGCGTCGCCTTGATCTGGCGACACGAGCGGCCGTGGGTGGTTCTGGGTCTGGCGTTGGCCGGGCCGCTGTTTTTCGCCACCGATGCGACGGCGGCGTTGATTGCCCTGTTTGCTGTCGGTGCGTTCGCGCGCACCAAGCCTCTGGTGATGGCCGCCGTCGCGGTCTTCATGGCGTGCGGGGTGTCGTTGACGTACGACGCGCATCGGAGTCGGTACTACTCCGTCCTGACCATCGGTTCGACTAAGGCCGAGGACGGGTCCATGCCGGTGGAATGGGACGTCCCGGCGTGGATTCCGTGGGTCGTCGCGGCAGTGCTCGTCGGGTTGGTCGTGGGTGGAGCAATACTGCGCCGCACCAGATCCGATCTGACGGAGGCTGTGGTCACGCGAGACAAGGTGACGGTGGAGTCCAACGCGCTTCGTGAGGAGATGCTGCTGACCGCGGAACGTGCCCGCATCGCCCGCGACATGCACGACACCCTCGCTGCCAGCCTCAGTCGCATCTCGCTGTTCGCAGGCGGAATGCAGGTCAACAGTGCCGATGGACCCGAGAAGGTAGCCCAAACCGCGTCGTTGATTCGGCAGACCGCTCACGATGCGCTCGACGAGCTCAAGCGCATCATCGGCGTGCTGCGCGGATCGGCCGATTCCTCGAGCGGTGGTCGGCAAAGCGTCGAGGGCATCTCTGATCTGGTGCACTCGGCGCGGGACGCAGGCTTACATACGACGATGATCCTCGACGTGACGCCCGGTGAAATCGGCGCTGCGAGCAGTCATGTGGCGTATCGGGTGGTGCAGGAATCGCTCACCAATGCGCAGAAGCACGCCGGCGGTTCGACTATTCGGGTAGCGGTGCAGGGGTCCGATCAGGTGGGCCTTCGCGTGGACGTGCGCAATCAGCTGATGGGGCAACCGGCTTTTGCGCATGGGTCGGGTGCGGGGTTGACCGGACTGGCCGAACAAGTCCGCGGGGTGGGCGGCACGTTTGCTGCCGGCGCGCAGCCGGGCGAGTTCGTGGTGTCGTGCTGGTTGCCGTGGTACTCCTGACGGACAGTGTCGGAGTCGCGTTCTAAGCTCAGCGCACCATGACAGCGCCAGCCGTGATCACCGTTCTGATCGTCGACGACGACCCTTTCGTTCGACGTGGAGTAACGGACATCTTCGCGAAGACCTCGGACATTTCGGTGGTGGCCGACGTGGAGGACGGCGATCTGGTACCTGCGGCGGTTGCGGCGTTCCGGCCACACGTGGTGCTGATGGATCTTCAGATGCGCCGGATCGGCGGGCTGGCCTCCACTCGCGAGTTGATGACGCTCGCCCATCCACCCAAGGTCATTGCGATGACGGCGATGGATGTGGACGATCTGGTGGTACAGGCCATCGAGGCGGGGGCGCACAGCTTTCTGAGCAAAAGCGAGGCACCCGAGACGTTCCATCAGTCGGTTCGGGCGGTGGCATCGGGCAACACGTTGTTCAGTGAGGATTCGCTCCGGAAAATTGTGGCGTCGTCGATGTTGCCGACGGCTCCTGTATCGGTGTCGATGGACGTGCTGAGCCCTCGGGAGCGAGATGTGTTGCGCATCTTGGCTACTGGTTCGACCAATGCGGATATCTCCTCCGAGCTGTACCTCAGCGAGACGACGGTGAAGACCCATATCTCCGGGATTTTCGTGAAACTCGGCGTGCGCAATCGAGTCGAGGCGGCATTGGCTGCCTTCCGGGCGGGAATGGTCACGTGAGCGGACCGAGCCTGAAACGGTGATCACCAATTGAATTCAGTGTCCACGTATCTCGCTTCCTTATTGGTACCTTCACTCTGCCCGTATCAATCTGCACGAGGAGCCACGTGACCACACCGGTTGCCGACCAGACCACAACGAGCAGGCTGTGCGGACATGTGTTCGTGGTTCGCGGTCTTCTTGAGTCCATTGCATGCGACGCGGTCATCGCCACCAGCTCAAGTTTTCGCCTGCGCTACAAGTGGTTCTTCGTTCTCGGTGTCGAGGACGGTGGGGCTCATGTCGTACAGCAACGTGTCGCCGTCTCACCCGGTGTTTCCCACCGACGCTGGTCGGCTTGAACACCAGACGGGGCCGGCGTTCCTCAATAGAGGGCAACCGGTAGCGATCCGAACACACTCGATAGATTTGCGTCGAAGCTGGTCGAAGAATTAGGAAGGCAAATAGTGGGAATGTCCGCTGAAGTCGTATTTCGCTCACTCGGGAACGCCGAATTCGAATGCGAGGTTCGCAGCCCAGAAGGGTTGACGATGCGCTGCAACGGCGCACTCAACGATCTGGAGCCTCGCGTCCTGGGTGACGATGCATTGGGAACCAACTCCGCCTTGGTCCACAACGCGTGGGCCTTCGCCAAGCACGATCACCTGTACCGCACCCTTACCGACGGCGCTGAGCGGGAAAGCCATCACACGCAGGCAATGGCACATCGTAAGACTGCGGCTGGCATCGCAGAACTGGTCGACAAACTAGGAACAGCGTCGAAGAATTCGTGGTGTTCAGCATGCTTCACCCGAAGCGACCATCGGCGCTTGACACAAGGATTCGGGACGATCCCCGCGTACCTATGCGAATCGTGCGGTTCGCCGACACTGGGATGCGCAGGTCCAGGGTGCGCCAACATGGCCACGCGAGGTTTCGCAGCGGTACTGGTGCCGCGGTACTGCGCCGAGCACAAGCACGAGATCCCCGGGTTCGAAAAGGCGTCCTTGAACTTTGGGGCGCTGGAGGACTACCACGAATTCCTCAATTTCGAGCGTCGTAACCTCGCACTAGGGTCACGTATCGCAGCGATCTCTGTTCTTTCCGCGGGTGCACTCGCGACCGGTGCTTTTCTTGCTGCCCCGGCGATCGGCGGGGCAATCGGCAGTCTGAGTATCGCGGGGGGTGGCTACGCGGGAGCCGCGGCCAGCAGTTACGGGTTGGCTCTGCTTGGTGGTGGCTCGATCGCTGCGGGTGGGCTGGGGATGGTTGGCGGGACAGCAGTCGTCGCAGCCGTTGGCGGAGCCCTTGGCGGTGCACTGGGCAGTTCGGTGACAACTGCTTACATCGGTGCTGACAAGTCATTCAACATCGAACTGATCAAGCCAGGGTCCGGGATAGCCGTGATCGTTGCGAATGGACTGTTCAGCGAGGGGAAGGACACACGCCCGGACTGGAAGAAGCTTGTGGCACGACGCTACCCGGATTCACCGATCTATCGAGTTCACTGGGGGAGCAATGATCTCGGAGACTTAGCAGCAATGGCCAAGGCAATGGGTGGACAACCGGCAGCAGCACTCGGAATCAAGGGGCTGGCTGCAAAGGCGACAAAAGCAGGCGCGAAGAAGTTGGGGCCGTTGGCACCCGCGCTGGCAGCAGCAGCCATTGCCAAAAACCCCTGGCATACTGCAAGAGTCAAGGCAGACCGCACGGGTGTGGCTCTCGCAGGACTGTTGGCGAGAACCAACGCCAAAAGCTACGTGCTTGTCGGACACAGCCTCGGAGCCCGCGTTGCAGCCACGGCGGCCGAAACCCTTGCGAGGTCGAAGAGCATGCCGAAGATTGACACGGTCCACCTGCTGGGTGCCGCAATCGGGTCGAAGGGTGACTGGCGACTTCTCAGCAATGCAGTCACCGACGCCGTGCACAACTACCACTCGTCGAACGACGATGTCCTCAAGTACGGCTACAAGACCGCTCAAGGTGGACAAACGGCGGTCGGATACGCAGGCTTCCGCACCGAGTTCGCCCGCATCCACGACCACGATGTCTCCGCTATCGTCGATGGGCATTCAGAGTATCTGCAAAGCGTGCAGCTCAGCTGATAAGGCATCAATGCCGAGTACTGCTCTCTCGCTTAGGATTTCGGCCTAAATCAGGCGGATGGCGTGGGCGTGCATAGTCGCGGAAAGCACAGTTACCGCACCGTCAGGATGGGACTCCCAAGTTCAGTTGACTCGTGGGTTTGTGGTGCGTCCCCGGTTCACCGAGGACGCACCACAGGCATCTTCGACACACCTGTCGGCGCCCTCGTGTACACATGAAGTTGCAGGCAGTCCGGTAGTCCGGACTCCGCTCTCGCCGACTTTCTCGGCAACCCTTTCGCGCAACTGACGAGGAGAACTATGGAACAAACACGCCTCGGGCCCAACGACATACCCGCTGGAGATCCCGGATTCATGATTGCAATAGAGGTCGACCATCCGTTATCGGACCTCACGCCCCAATGGCGTACCGACCTGCTTCGCAGCGTCGACGTTCAGTCCGCGCTAGTGGAGGAGTCTGCGTTCGGGAATGCCCGGGTTGTCTTCCACACCGCCCACTGTGGATGGTGGGACGCCGGACGTCTCGCCCTCCGAACAGAAGAAGCTATCCGCCGACTAAGGCCGACCGTCGGGATCGAAATCTGCCGCGCGGACGTATGGGCAGACGAACCGTTCTTCGATCACGAACCCCACGGTCTCGGCGAGCTACCCGACTGGTGCCAGCGAAGCGATCCACGACGCCATTCGACAGTGATCGTCGAGGTCGAACCCGAAAGCAAAACACCTCCCCGCCTCCGAGACTCAGACCTGGTGAGCGTTATGTATTCGCCGCGGGATGCACGAACGAGTCGTTCCTCCACCGGCCGACCACAGATGATCGTCGAGCAGCACTTCCATCCCGCCAGCGCCGCGATGTCGACGGCTAAGCCCGCGTATGCGATCGGCAAGAATCGATCGATCACTCGGATAAGATCCGTGCGATCCGACGTTTATCGCGCCGAGGTTTCGCATCGCGCAACGACCGGAGTTCTCGCGACCACGCCTCAGATCCCGGAGTGGCATTACAACATCGACGACGAGGGCTACCGATCGGTCGTGGTGACCGACCTTCGAGTCCGGCTGGCGGGCTGGAGTGTCGAAAGTGTGGATGCCGATGAGACCGTTACGCGAAGTGACTTCACCTTCGGTGCCATCTGGGCCGATCAAAGTGGACGCGCGAACGGCACCGACGACGGCTGGGCGAAGGATGCATGGGAAGCGCCGGTCGAACCCGGTTCACTCGTTCGGGCGTTCATCGTCGATGGCCGACGGTTGGAGGTCGATCAATGGGACTCGTTGGCCGCGTGGATGATCGAATCACTGTACGACAAGCCGGTCGCATTCATCGTCGAGGTGGGCCCCAGCGACTATGTTGCCGACTCCACCGATGACGCCCCGGTAGTGTGCTCACAGGTGGTCGTCCTGAGCGAGGGCGTGGTGATGCTCAGACGCTCCCGGACCGAACTCAGCCACCTACTTCTTGCGGACTATTCGTCCTCAGGCCTGCCTCTCGACGAGTGGCAGAACGACGGCCACTTCGAGGACTGCACCGACGGATATCTGTTCACCAAGGACATTCGCCTGGTCGCCCGGTCGTGCATCGCCTGGATCCGAGTGAATGCCGGCGTGAACACAACAGGCAACATCGGTTGTTCCTACCGATTCGCCGACGAGCTCCCTCGATCCTCGTGACGCACCATCGAGCAGCTACTTTCACCCCCTACCGACAGGAGACAAAAGTATGAAGAATCTTGGATACATCTACCGCGCAACCAAGCTGAAGGACATGGACTCGGCCGCCTTGGTGTTCGCCATCCTGCACGAGATTGATACCGACCGTGTCGACCGAACGCAGCTTGGCAATGCCATGGAGTTGGCGACAGCCGCTCATCTGTCCCAAAAGCGGATCGGGCGTGCCGCATACCCTGTCGACGCGTACATCGTGCATCCCCTCAGGAACGTCTTGCGCCTGATCAGGCTCGGTTGCACCGACACCGATGTTCTCGCCGCGACCGCTCTGCACGACACAGTCGAGGATCAACCGCGGGAGATCGTGTCGATTCTGGACCGGTCACGGCTGTCGGACGAATCGAATCAACAGGCGGCACTGGACCTCATCACCGAGCACTTCAACACAGAGACATCCAGACTGGTTGCTGCAGTGACTAATCCACTAAGCGATGCCGTGCGACCCAAGACCGAGAAGAACGCCGCCTACGCCGAGCACGTCGCTGACGTCATCAAGGACCCCAAGGTCTTCCTGGTCAAGTTCGCCGACTTCGTCGACAATGCCGGCAGCGTGCAGTACCTCGACGACGAGGCCAAGCGAGCGAAGCTTGCAGCCAAGTACGCACCTATGGTCGAGGTCTTCATCGCGGCATTGAATGCCAACCGAAGCCTGCTCGGTCTGGATCAAAGCGGACTGGACGACATCGACGCCCGATTGAAGGCATTGTCGACATCAATGATGATACTCGGGCACTGAATTCGGGTGCTTCCCTTCGCTCATTCAGCCAACGAGCTACTTTTCTTAACTAAGGAGAATGCAAGGCAATGGACGAGAACCGTCGTGAACCGATGTGATGAATTGGGCATCGACCCGTTAATTGCAGAACAATTCGTCAAAAAGCAGCGCGCGGCGGCGGAAGTGCAACAACGCGCGCTATCACAAACCGAATTAGCCGCCGCTGGCGAGCAAGCGGCTTCAGTAGCGCTCGGATCGCTCGACGCCATTGCACTCGACGCGCATGCTCAGATTCGCAACAGTACAGCGGATCAGGTCGACCTCCGAGTCAGCTTGCACCAACTGGTCGAGAATCTCCGCTCGAATATCGAGACCGGTACGCGCCCCGTGGGTGGATGAACAACGCTACCGGGGCCCGACGTCGGGCTGATCCACCTTGCGTTCGACTTGCCCTCACCTAAAAATGCTGAGGTTGCACATTCAGGAACGCATCATTGGTTGATATCTGCGGCCGCTGTGCGTCGATAGCCCGGCTCCGTCCGTATTTCGCTGCCAGGCTCAGCCCGCGACGGAGCGTAGTTGTACCGATAGCGCATCGGTTTCGTCAGCCACCCGCGAACAAACTCCTCGTCTAATGGCCCAACTGGAAAGGTCGACACAATCTGGGCTCGATCACCCGTCACCACTCCGTAGACCACGGCAGTCGCATGCGTCTTCGGGTTAGACACGTACACCGTGCGCATCCGACTCCGGTGGTCGATCACTTCGTCCACAGTGAAGACCGTTCGGCTTCCACAGGGGTTCGTCAGAATCGGCATCGCCTTGGACGCAACACGTTCCATCAGCGGCACGGTCGAATAGGTGGGATGAAAGAAGTGCGGGTCAAGCTCGAACGCCTCCGCCAAGTCGGTGGTGAGCCATCGCTGACTCTTCAGCCCGTAAGGAGTGACGACGGTAGACAGCAAGTAGCCGTAGGTATGCATCAGACCGGCGTGCCCGACCGGAAAGTCGTACGACCCGGGTGCACCTTCATGAAGCCACGAGAACACCTCAGGGCCGAAGACTGCACCCTGCACGTTGTCATCGATCACGGTCGACGAGGTCCACAAGGCCATCTGAGCAGGATCCGATTTCGACCCCTCGACTTGATCGGCGAACCATTGCGCGGGCGGCTCGACCGACTCACGGATAGCCAGCTCGATCTGCGACAGCTCCGACGATATGTCGTTCAAACCTGACTCCAATCTCAGCCTCGGTCCCGGAAGAGGTCAACCACACTCAGACCAATCCAGTGTCGCATCCACTGGTATCGATCACGCATATCCGAGCCGACTAGGCTCCGAAAGAGGCTTCCATTCGGGGCCTCAATGTGCTCGATCCGTGCCGTGACTCAACCCGATCCACAGCGAACCAAGGACCTCCGCAACGTTGTTCTCGATTCCTCACTGCATCCATCAGCCATCCATGTCGTCCGTCTGTGGCAGCGTGCGCCGAACTAGTATTCGCATCGTGACCAACGCAACGTTCAGAGAAGGATTGACGGGCCTTTCCAGCTCGGATGACAGCGCGAACCTCACCGGCCATGTGTTTGTCGTCAAGGGCCGACTCGAATCGGTAGCGTCCGACGTCCTCATGGTGCCGGCCGACTCTCGCTTCCAGCCGGAACGCACGTGGTGGCCCGCGCTCGGCGTCGCGGATACCGTCCCAGCAGCCCACGGCTCGGGTCGTGCACGCCGGTTTCCCCATCCACAGGGTCGACCGACGTGGATTCTCAACGTTGCCCACGACGGAGGCCAATCAGTTGCGTGGCTCATCGCCGGTCTGAGCGAGGCACTTCAAAAGATTGAAGCCGACCCACCCAAACACGGAGACGGTCGAGTGAGGCCGCTGATCGCGATGCCCATACTTGGCGTTGGGCTGGGCGGTTACGAGGGTGTCCGAGGCGAGGTAATTCAGTCCCTTCTCTCGCGCACAAGCGAATTCGTCAACGCATCGAACTTCGACGTCGTGTTTGTCGTGGGGAACGCTGCGGACTACGCCGCATTGCAATCGATCAGGCGACAGCAGGAACGCGTAACCGCCCACCCCGCCAGCGAGCAGCTGGCTACCAAATTTCGGAGCGGCGACGTCGCACTGCTTCTCGGTGCCGGCGTCAGTGTCTCGGCCGGCTTGCCGACGTGGGATCAGCTACTGACGACAATCAAACACGACACGCAGTCTTCACTGGACGACAAAGACTTCGCCGCAATGAACGTCCTGGACAGAGCGCAGTTGCTCTCGAAGACCACCGGTCATAAGAGTCTGGGGGAAAGGGCAGCGGCAGTCACTGGTGCGAGCTCGACCTACACACCCACCCTCGCGCACTGCCTCTTGGCATCCCTGAACGTGAGCCATGCCGTGACGACGAACTACGACACGTTGTACGAGGACGCATACGAGTCCGCGCATGGAAAGGACTCGATCTCGGTCCTTCCGCGCGAGGACGCAGTGCCCGGCCGTGCCTGGCTACTGAAGATGCACGGCGATGTCGCCGACCCCGACAGCATCATCCTGAGCCGGCGCGACTTTGTCCGCTATGACTCTCAGCGTCGACCTCTCGCCTCGATTGTTCAATCTTTGATGGCCACAGGGCATCTCGTTGTCATCGGCGCCTCCATGACCGACGACAACGTCCTCCGCCTGGCTCACGAGGTACTCGCGATGAATGCAACCAACAGCCACCAACGCCCTCTGGGGACGGTCGTAACGCTGCAGACCGATGCGTTGAGAGCGGCCCTCTGGGAGGGCGATTTCGATTATGTGACGGCTTCGAAGTCGTTGAGAATGGAAGTCGCCGCACGAGACCTCGAGATCTTGCTCGACGGTGTTGCGATGTACGCCAGTGACCAATCTCCGTACTTGCTCGATTCTCGGTACGCTGAGCTGCTCGACGTCGACGAGAACCGTGTAGCGGATGAGCTTCGAGAAGTGGCGAGCCGGATACGTTCGTTCAGGTCTACCAACTGGCGTCACCGGTGGGAGCCCTTTCAGAAAGCATTGACGGCGATGGGCGAGGCCGAACCTCGTCGCGTCCAACGGGACCGCTTCAGTCTCTCGTTCGGCGATCTGGTCGACGCATACTTTTCCGCGGCAGAGCACAAGAACCATGTTGCAGTCCTTCGCGACTACCACAACCTGCGACGCGACATCCTTGCTGATCTATTCGGATGTCCGCTTCCCGACCATGAGCCGAGATTGCCTCGGCGCAGTCCGCAGGGTGATCGCGAATCCGTGCTCAGACATGCCCATCAGTGCCTTGAACAAGCGTCGGCATTGTCGAGCCCGTTCGGGTTCTACATGGAAGGCGCGCCGGGCCCACTCGAATCCGGGCTGCGGTCATCGCACATGCGATCACACAGCTCTGCGGTCGCCGAGTTGAAGATGCAGTATCGGGCGACTTTCGAGACCGCGCTCCGCACCCTCTACCCAGGTGCAGACCGCAAAACGTTCCAGGCATCGACTCTCGCGACGCGTGGGTTGGGCGATGAACCAACGGATCCCTGGGACTTCAATTGATGTAGAACGTCCCAGTGTGGACTAGGCCTGAGTGCGGAGATACGTCAGGACGCTCTCGCAGTCCGGGTGATCATCGCCACCAAATACTATGAGCTTTCCGTCGAATTCCGCTGCCCCATTGTTGGGCCGGTCGTCGACGAGGAAATCACCTCGGTTGAGATTTTTGTGGTGAGACAGAATCAGTCTCTTGTATGCGGGCGAATCTTTTTCGACACCGAGATGAAGCTGAACCCACAGCACCTTGTCTTGCCAGGCCTGAGGATTCAGCCAGGGCGCAGTCGACAAGATGTACGTGTCGAACAAGGTGCTGAGTTCGATGTAGGCATCCACGGCACCTTCCATCGGATCCATTATTGAAAAAATGTGCGGCACTTCGTCGAGACGGCCGTAGAAGTCTTTGAGGTGCCGCTTTTGCAAACGACTGATTCCTGTCTTGAAATCCACAAGGGTGTTATCAAGATCGATGTAAAGGATTTTCTTTTCGGCCACGACTACCTCTTTCAATTTACTTGATGTGCCGGCTAAGACATGGTCAATTTGTTGATCTCGTTACGCATCATGGGTCTAACTTTAGATACTGCCGGTCGAGCGCCCGTCTGTATCGGCGCGTATCGATCAACTAACCGAATCGTAGCGATTGCCCTGACCGAACTTGGACGCGGGTCAGCCAACTGCGAGAGGCACAAAATCGCCGACCGCGGAGCGGCACACAGATCTTGACCACCTTGCTGCGGCGCCCTATGGCTGACCGCCAACCGAATTCCTTCCCGTGAACCACGGCCGTCCAAAAGTTGTCGGTACCCCCATCTACAACTACTAGTGCGGATGGTCTTGAACCTGTACACGTCGTCGCCGACATCCGCGGCGCTCCCCTTTCGCGCATCACAGAGATGAGCACTATGCATCCAAACCCGCACGGACTCGATGGCATCCCCACAGGGGATCCCGGCTTCACAATCGCCATCGAGGTGAACCAGCGGTTGTCGACGCTGTCCCACAGCGAGCGCGCCGCAATCCTGGCCGCAGTCGGGTCGCACCTCGCCCACCTCGACCGATCACCGCTGGGCAACGCGCGCATCGTGTTCGAGATACTGCACACTGGATGGTGGGAGTCAGGACAAGCTGCCACACAGATCGTCGGGTCCCTAAGGGAAGCATGGCCAGTTGTCGGCATCGAGATCTGCCGGTCCGATCTGTGGGGTGTCGAACCCTTCCTGGACCACGATGCCGACGTGTTACTCGAAATGCCCGACTGGTGCCGCGACGTCGAGCCGCGATACCGTTCCACCGTGCTCGTCGAGGTCGAGCCGGAGCGGACACCATCAGGGAAACGCCGTACCGCGAGGCCCCTGCCGAAGTGTTATCGCCACACACAGGACGCACGACTCAGCGAGTCCGGTGCGACACGACCGCAGTTGATCGTCGAGACTCGCGGTCCCGCCGAGCACGGGACGCAGTTGATCGCCAAGGCCGCACACTTTGTCAGCAACGCCTGGTCGATCACTCGCATTCGATCGGTCCGTGCCGACATCTACCAGGCCGAGACATTGTCCTTCCCAATGCATTCCGAGATAGCCGACCGCCAGCAGACCCCAGACTGGCAGCTGGTGTCGAACGGCGAATCGGACCGATACGTGGTGGTCACCGATCCCAACGTCGACATGAACGGGTGGAGCGCCGACATCACCACATTCGACGGGCACACACTCACGCGTCCGTTCAGTCTCGACACCGTGTGGATCGACGACGCCGGGACGGCGAACATCGTCGCGGACGGGTCGGAAGTCACCGCGTGGACCGCGCGGATCGAGAGTCGCACAAACCTCGTCGCTCTCCACCGTGAAGACACACGGCTCGAGATCGACGGCTGGGACAGCATGGCCGCGTGGCTGGTCGAATCCATGCACGGGAAACCGGTGGGGCTGGTAATCGAGTTGGGCCCCAGCGACTACGGACCAGAATTGGAAGAAGAAGGTGTGCCCGTTGTCTGCGCGCAAATTCAGGTTCTCGACGACGGCGTCCACATGCTGAGGCGTTCACGCGCGGTGCTCGGCCACCTCATGCTCACGGACTACTCCGCAGACGGTCTGGAGCTCGACACCTGGCACAATGACGACCATTTCGACGATTGCACCGACGGTTACCTGTTCACGCGAGATACGCGGCTGATCGCGAACACGTGCATCGCCTGGTTCCGCGACAACACGGGTATGACAGATTCTGAAGAACTCGGGTGCAGCTACCGATTTTCGGACGAGCTGCCTCGATCGCTGTGAACCCGCCAGCCCGAGCGACCGACCCCGCGCCTCCATGCTCCAATTGCGAGCGAGATACCAATACACTTGATAGAAACACTTACATGCGTACACGAATGACCGAAACGTCGCGATCGACCTCCGCGTGACGGCAGCTCTCACCCGAGGTGGCTTGAGTCTCCCCACTCTCTCGGAGTACGACCCCCCTGCTGCAGGTGAGGGAATTCTTGACCCGATGGGTCTTGGTGTCATTTCAGAGCGGCTCGCCGAGCTTCTCGTTCCGAGTGTCCGTGCTCGTATGCAGCGCTTTCGCTTCATGACCGCGATGGCCGTTGGCTCGATCGCGTGCGATTCACTCCGTGACGAGCCGATCGAGGACGCATCGGCCACGCCCGCAATCGCATTCGAATGGTTGGTAATCGAGGCATTCGTTCGACGTATCCCCGAGGTTCTGCCAGGCGTCCCGGGGAGCCAGAAGGCCCGGGCCGTGCTGCGTCAGAATCAGCGACTGTCACCGGCTACCTACCTCAAGGGTCCATCGGTCTTCGGTTTCAACGGCATCTACAAGCCGCTGGCGATCAACCTGTCGATCGTCACGTCCGACCTCACACCTGGTGTCAAGGCGCACGAGCTCGCCCGCATCTGGGAAAGGGCACACGGGTTCGACGGATTCGTCGACGGCACGGGACGGTCTGCGGGCGCTCGGCTTCGTTCACGACTGACAGAGCAAATCCGGGCATCGGTTCGCGATGGCCGCTGCTCAACGCCGACCAACAGCGCTCTGTTCGGAGAACTGGCTGACTCCTTGAGACCGGACTCGGCCACCTCTTCCGAAAGAAATGCGATGCGCGCGATGGTCATCACCGGCGACGGATCACGCTCCGAGCTCGCTCAATTGCTCGCGAAGCGAATCGAAGACCATCGCGCTGAGTCGGAAATTCTGACATCGATTCGACCCGAGGCCTCCTCTGATTTAGGTGCGCGGATCGACGCCATCACCGCCTACGAGCGGTTCGCCAAAGTGCTCGACGTGTGCCTCCAGACGGTCGCGCACGTCTCATATTCGTCCAACGCTCAACCGGTGCAGCCGGAGGACTTTGCCGATCACGAAAATTTCCTTTACGCGTCGAGAAGCCTCCCGGCCTTGTACGCCCAGGCGGCAGAGAAGATCAGCGCCGTGGCCGAAACAGACTCATTGCATAACAGGTTCGCTATTTTTGCTGACCCTCACACGCCCGCCGAACTCGCTCTGCGCACGTTGCATCACCATCACAAAATTCAAGCCGAGAAGCCGCCGGCTGGTAAGCGGTCTTGGTTTGAGGAGTTCAGAGGCGGATGGGTCGTGCGCTCAGCCTACGGCTCTGCAATTGCTCCAGTCATGAGTGAGAGCTTCGTACATCCCGTTCGTATCCGTGCGTTCCTCCGATTCCTTCAGGACACCGCAGTATGAGCATGACGAAGCTACTCGATCACTGGTCGCCGTCCGAGGGAGCTGGCAACCCCGTCGCATGCCTGGCGACAACCTTCACATTCGATCCGGAATTCTTCACACAGGACTGTTTGTCACGGTTTCTGGGCATGTCCGCTGTCACAAGCGAAGGTGACAAAATCTCCTCTCTGGCCGCGGTTCTCGAGGAGGACGAGAAGCTCGCCGAGGTGACAGTGTCCGTTTTGATCGATCGTGGCACGGCTGCCGACAAACGCAACCTGAGATGGGATCTTCTACCTATCGCCGCGCCCGGCGGCTTGCTTCACGCCAAAGTCGCAGTCCTGTTGTGGGAGAACAGCGCACGCTTCATTCTGGGTTCGGCAAACCTCACGCCGGCCGGATATCGGAACCAGGTCGAAATCGCGCTCGCCATCGACATCGATGATGCGTGTGACGTGCCGACGCCCGTTCTCCAGTCTCTTGTCACCGAGTTCCGCCGTCTCGTGGAGCTACTTCCAGCATCGGCTGGACAACCGCGCCAGCGTGCCCTCGACACCGTGAACACACTTGACGCACGGGTGCGCTCGCTCGCCGGGAATCGGCCTATCAACAAAAACATCAAGTTGGCAGTCGCACCCTCAAGGCCGGGCACCAGCCCCCTCGATAGGCTGGACACGGTGTGGAGCGGAGAGAAACCTTCCCGCGCGACAGTGTTGTCCCCATTTTGGGACAAGGCAGACCCAGCGCCTGCGATCACGAGAATCGGTGATCTCCTGACCGGTCAGCCTATCCCGGGTGGAGGCATCACCGCGGTGGTCGGAACGAACCCCATAACGGGAAACCTCAACGCTCCACACGGTTTACAGATGCAGGTGCAGAAGCTCGTTGCCTTCGACCCTCCGGACCACGAGATCCGAGGCGTACACGCCAAGTGTTTACTTGTCGAAAGCGAATCCTGGGTCGCGTGCATGATCGGGTCCTCCAATGCCACAGAGGCGGGTCTGGGAATGCATCGGACCAGAGGCCACCACGAGCTGAATTTGTGGATAGGTGCCAAGAAAGGTTCCTCCACGGCGAAACGGCTGCGGTCTCTCCCTCGTCCTGGCAGAACCGTCACAATGAGCGAACTCACTACCGAGGACCTGACCGACGAGCCAGGAACCCCCGTCCTGCCACTTGGATTCGAAACGTGCCTCGTCGATGTGAAACAGAGGCCGGCTCGCATTACTCTCACTTTTGCCGCCGACAAGCTGCCTATGATCTGGATAGTCCGAACTCCCGAAGGCCAGGTACTGGAACAGGACGAGTCTTGGGCCGCGAATGGAATGCACGCGTCTGTGACGGTCGACTTGGCGTCCGATCGACTTCCGGCCTACCTTGATGTCAACTGGGTCGAGGGTGCCGAGCAGATCAATGCGACCTGGATCGCCAACATGGAGGACCCCGCATCGCTGCCATCCCCTGCGGATCTCAGTGAACTGCCCGTCGAGATGTTGCTCGCCGCATTGGCCTCGTCGCGACCACTTTCTATTGCGATCGAGCATGAGATGCGCAAGGCTGCCGAGCGCCAATCTCGAGGCGAAGCCGTACATTTGGATGCGCTACGGAGGTTCGACAGTAGTAGGTTGCTGCTGCAGAGAACGCGGCACCGATCGCTGGCGTTGTGGAACATGCAACAACGATTGAGGCGGCCGACGCGAAACCTAGACGCGGTCAAGTCGCGCATGAGGGGGATCTTCGGGCCGCTTGCCCTAGCCGACGGACTCATCAAATCGCACGAGGAGGGGCGCACCCCGGCCGAGGAAGTGTCCTTCTTGCTCGCGGAGATTGCGCTCAGCGTCGCAACCGTCGACTGGTCTTCATTGGGCCCGGAAATCCCCATGATGGACGTCTCGAATTTGGTTGCGTCAACTATAGGAAGCCTTGAGGACCGCCGAAGCAACCTGAATGCATCCGTCGATCCGGATCTCGCCGCCTACATCAACGACGCTTTCGAGGAGGCAAAGCGATGCGCTGGACTATGAGCTCGGAGGTATCCTTGCGAAACGACCGTGTGGACACGAAGGATGCGGAGCGCCAGGAACGCACTGCAGCTGAAATTCTGCGTCGGTTCGAGACCCAACCCGGAGTGGTCCTCGCTGACGAAGTGGGTATGGGCAAGACGTACGTTGCACTTGCAGTGGCAGTCTCAGTAGTTCTGGCCACCCGGCGACGCAGCCAAGTCGTTGTAATGGTCCCCCCGTCGGTTGCCGAGAAGTGGCCCCGCGAGTGGGATGTTTTCGAGAACGTATGCATGACCCAATCACGAGGAATACGTGCGTCGGTTCCGATTCGGCGCGGGAGTGACTTCCTCCGTCTGCTCGATGACCCACCCGAACGGCGCAAGCACATCATCTTCATGACGCACGGTGCGTTGACGACAAATCTGAACGACCCATTCATCAAGCTCTCACTCCTTCGTCAGGCAACAATGCGACGACCGGAGTACCTCGCGCTGCGTCCGGCAATCGCCAAAGCCGCGCTGAAGCTTTTGAACAACAGCAAGTTCAGCGATACCAACCTTGTTGCCACGCTGCTCGAGACACCCGAGGCACGATGGATGCAAACCTGGAACGACATCAACACAGCCAACCAGTTGGACGACGACCCGGTCCCGCAAGCGCTGTTGCGGGCCCTCCCGTCCATCGACCTGGACATGCTTCGTACGGCGCTGTCAGGCATACCGAAGAACAAAACCTCGACATACGATGACCGCCTGGCAGCAGTACGCGCCCAGCTGACCAAAGCGCTCAACATTGCGTGGAAGCAGAGCCTCGGATCTCTGGACGAAAAGCTTCCTCTCTTGATTCTCGACGAGGCCCACCACGTCAAGAATGACAACCTCATTGCAGGTCTGTTCGCGAGCACGGAGGCCGAACGCGATGCAGATGCGCTGCAGGGTGCACTCGCGAACATGTTCGAGCACATGCTCTTCCTCACCGCGACCCCGTTCCAACTGGGTCATGGCGAGTTGCTCAGCGTGCTGAGCCGATTCTCAGGGGTTCGATGGCCGTCCAGCGCGGTCCGAGCGAAGTTCGACGCCCAGATGAACGAACTCCGAAAGGCTTTGGATGCCGCGCAGGGCCGGGCTTTCGCATTCGAACGAACCTGGTCCAGGATCGATGGGTCCGAAGCGCACGGGCTGGCGGTAATGACCTCCTTCGAGACCAACGATTCGATGACAGACTCCGTCAAAACAGCTCTCGAACTGGGTTCCGATACACGATCGAGCTTTTTGGATGCTGAAAAGTTGTTGCAGCCTTGGGTCATTCGGCACATGAAGGCCGAGAAGTACCAACGCCGTTCGTACAAGCCCGGAGCCTCGATCGTCAAAGGAGGAAGCCTGAAGAGCGGCATCGCAATTGCCGACAGCGCTACTCTGCCCTTCCTCCTCGCTGCGCGCGCCGAGTCGGTGGCGGCCCTCTCTGGACCGGCCGGAAATCAGTCTGCACGGTCGTACTTTGCTTACGGGCTGGCCTCGTCCTACGAGGCGTACCGCGACACTCGAAAAAATCGGCAGCCAGCAGTGGACGATGTGGAAGTTCTAGACAAGCCATCGCTAACAGTCGCACCTCAGCTGCAGTGGTACCTCGACCGGATCGACAGGGCTCTACCCACGGATTCTCTCGCAGGTGCCAGCCATCCAAAGCTGGCTGCGACCGTGGAGCGAGTCACCGAAAACTGGCGTGCCGGCCAGAAAACGTTGATCTTCTGTTTCTACAGAGAGACAGGAAAGGCACTAAGACAGCATATTTCACGCTCGATACGCTCCGAGATCGTGCGAATAGGCGCTGCCGGACTGAACCTTGACCCCAACGATCCGCAGGGCGTTCTGGACGAACTCGAGTCCATCAGTGACCGGCTTCTGCGATCAGACTCCCGCGGATACCAGGCCTTGCAAGAGAAGATTCAGAACCTGGCTGTCGAACTGTCCGAGCCGGACCGCGCCATACTGGCAGACGTCGTCATCCGATTCATGCGAACCGAATCCTTCCTTGTCCGTTATGCGAACCTATCCCCCGACATGACATTCCACAGATTGTTGGCGGGCTTCGACCGCACGGACAGTTCTGGAATGACGCTGAACCAGAGAGTCAGTCAGTTCGCTCAACTACTTGCGAAACGAACAGTGACCGAACGGGCAGGGATCCTGGACCGACTCTCCAGAATCAACACCGGTAGTAGAGCAACCGACGGTTTCGACCCGGCAGAGCACTCAGGCAAAACAGGCGACCGAGAAGTGCTGTTGCCGAACGTCCGTCTTGCCAACGGTGGGGTTCGCCAAGAAACGCGACAGAACCTGATGCAGACATTCAATACCCCATTCTTCCCGGAGGTTCTGGTCGCCAGTTCGGTCATGGCGGAAGGTGTCGACCTCCACCTCGACTGCCGGCACATCATTCATCACGATCTCGATTGGAACCCGGCGACACTCGAGCAACGGACGGGTCGGCTGGACCGCATCGGGTCCAAGGCCAAGACGACGGGCCTCCCAGTAGTCATCTACGAACCGTATCTGGCGGGCACCCACGACGAAAAGATGTTCACAGTGGTCAAAGATCGCGAGCGGTGGTTCGGAGTTGTCATGGGCGAATCCATGAAGACAGACGAAAGGTCGACCGAAGAACAGGCCGCTCGGGTTCCGCTACCGCCGGCACTGGCCAGTCAGCTGACAATGGACCTGTCCATCGCCGACTGACAAGCGGCTCATTTTTGGCACCCGGCGACCGGGCAACAGGCCTGTGTTTATCTCCTCCGCAGGCTCTTGATCGCGCCTGTGCATATCCACTCACTAGGGTTTGCGGTCATGACAACAGTGCTAGGTCGGCGGGCCGTCGACGTGCTCTTCGATCACGTGTTCCTCGGAAGGGTTCTCAACTCGCCTCGCTTCGCTTCGACCTGAACCCGACCACACTAAAACAGTTCGAGATGTTTCGCGTCGAGTTCGATCGGAGCGCACCGATCGAATTCGACGAAGAAGTCTCGAAGTCGGTGCACCTCGGGACCTGGGCTCAGTGACACACCACCAAACTGAAGTTCTCGCGTGGAACCGATAAGTCAGAAATCCGATTCAACGAGCACTGCACGGTCTCTGGCATTCCTGACATGGCGCACACCGTCCGAATCGGCCAGCTCTCCCCCATCGAGTGAGTACTCGATCGCTGCCAGCTGACGCACGACCCACACTCGGGGCTTATTCTCTTCGATCCCACTGAAGTAGGACGCCGACACGGGCGGCCTCGTGCGCTCGTCGATTTCCTCACTACGACAATCGCTGCCAGCGTCGCGCTCACGAGATGATGTCGCGAAAAACTTTGGGCCGAGGTGCGTGCCGTGGTCAGCACCCGAAGTGAGAGCAGCCTCCAGATACCAACCTATCGAACCCGTTCCAGTGTGTCGGCCGACGACGTTCTCGCAAATACCAGCACCACCCGACTCACGCGCTCCCGTGTCGCAAGTCGAAGCAGATCCGCGTACACCGACAACTGGGTCCAGTAGGCCTCCAGCGTCTTTGCCGTAACCCCCACATCGGTCTTGTAGTCCACGATCACCAGCGACCCGTCGTCTTCGCGATACACCAGGTCCGCGATTCCCTCGACCACGATGGTCTCGTTCGGCGACATGCCCGCGAGCTGCATTTCTTGCCAATGCTCGCGCGCGGCGGCGCGCTGCACAGGCTCAGAGTTGAACACCGACTTCGCGAGAAGCACGAACCGATCGAGATCAACCAAACCCGCCAAAGCGCCCGCGTTCCGAGCCTTCTCCTCGAACTCAGAATCCAGGGCCGTATCGAGCGGCACCGTTTCCAACAGCGCGTGCAAGGCAATGCCCAGCATCGTGCCGCTCTCGACAGACCCGACGGGTGGCGCAACCACCTCGATCGAACTCGCAGGGAAGAAAAGACCGGCCGACCGATACTCCGACAACACAGCCTCGTGTATCGGCAGGACCGCATGCGCAATCTGCGTCGCGGACACTGTCGACGGCAGCGCAGAGATCTCAGCCACTCGCGCAGTCTCGGCTTGCCATTCGTCCCAGCTCTGCAACGCAACCGAACTCGACTGGCCACTGTCTTCGACCCGCACTGGCTCGATCAGATCGGGAACCACGTTGGGAACGCCCGCGGTTCCTGCAGCGAGAGTCTTGCCCCAACTCCCCTTCGCTCCGACATAGCCCGAAACAGCAAGAGAGCTCTCGGCCCGCGTACACGCCACATACAGGAGACGAACTCGTTCGGCCTCGGTGTGCGCCTTCTCAATAGCGGACACGCTCGAAAAGTCGACGGAATGCACTGCAGCGCAGACATTCAGATGCATCGTCCCGTCATCGCCCCACACCAACGGGTCGGACGCCGTCCGGAAACCTCCACTCATTCCCGCAACGATGACCATCGGAAACTGCAGTCCCTTGGCGGCATGCATGGTCATGATCCGCACAGCATTGACCCCGACCTCGGGCAACACCGCTTCGGTGACGCGCGCGTTCTCGTCCTGCTGGGTTTGTGCCCACGCAAGATAGTCCCGCAGATCACCGCCGTCCTCGCCGTACCACGCATGCGCCTGATCGACGACGAACCGCAGTCGACGCCACACATCCCGATGCCGCGGCGAATCCATCGACACCTCGAACACCCGACGATCGGCAGCCAAACGACTCAGCAGAGCACCGGGGCTTAACAACCCCAGCTCGAACCAGACCGACTTCAGATACGCACGTCCAGCCGCGACCGGCGAATCTTCCAGACCCGCGGGTGCGTCAGAGAAGAAGTCCCACCGTCCTCCCGCTGCCTTCCACCGCAGCAAATCATCGTCCCCGCAACCGAACAGCGGCGTCCGCAGTGCAGCAACAACCGCAGCTTCGTTCGCAGTATCTGCGATGGCGCGGCAGGTCACGAGCAGATCATGGACCTCCTGCGTCGAATAGACCAACGATGATGCCTCGGAACGGAACTCAACACCGGCGTCATCGAGAGAGCGCTCGAGAAAGGGCAGAACAGCGCGCGACGGGATGAGGATGCAGATATCGCTGAGGTTCACTGGTCGATGTGTATATTCGCCGAACCCACCGGCCTCCTTCTGCCACCCCTGGTCGAGTGCGGTGGCGATGATGCGCGCGACGTCCCGTGATTCCCGGGCGCGCAGCACTTCTGACGCAGTCAACAAGTGCTCGTCTTTGACTGCCTCGCCGGAGTCGTCGAAGACGAAGGGAGCCGGACCCCACTCTGTTTCGGCCAACCAGTCCGGTCGACCTGGTGCCGGGTCGAGCGGGGTGTAGTCGGGCTGAACATAGCCGTTGGGGACGACCAGGGATCCGAACACCGAGTTCACCCAAGCCAAAACAGGTTTCGTGGAGCGAAAGTTCGTGGTCAGACGAACCACGTCAGCGGTATCCGTAGCATCACGCGCCGCCATGTAGGACGCGATATCTGCGCGACGGAACCTGTAAATCGACTGCTTCGGATCCCCCACCGTGAACAACCGGCCCGACTCGTCTGGACCGTCGACGATCAACCGGGCAATCTCCAATTGCAATGGGTCGGTGTCCTGGAACTCGTCCAGCATGATCCGCAGATAGGAGTTGTGGACAACCCGACGAACATTGTCATCACGCAACACGTTTTGGGCGTAGACAAGCAAATCGTGGAACTCGAGCTCACCCCGTCGGCGACGCTCGGCCGCCTCGTCGACAATCACGCGAGAAAGGTGGTGCACGACGATCGCCAACGCAGACGAAACGTACCGCGTCCGCTCGGCAACGGCAGCAGCGTTCAACTCATCGATCGAGCTCTTGATGTCCTTGACCATTGCAGTCCCGCCGACCCAGTTCGGGCCCTTGCCGCCGCGGCCTTTCGTCGGGCATTCCGCCGCGACTGCGATCCAGGCCGTGGAAGATCGGGCGTCTGCCATCGCGACTCGCCAGTCGGCGATCGAGGACAACCGCATGAGAAGTTCGTCGGACGGATCCGTGCAGTGCCTAGCAGAATCGACAACCTCATCGGCGGTACGCAGAAGAGCATCGATATCCGCGAGGGCCATCGTCGGAGCAACGTCGTCGACGACCAATCGGTCCCAGCTTCGATCGAGCGCATCGGCGAGAGTTCGTACCTGGTCCAGCGACGCTCCCGCACCCAGGATGATGCGCAGCGCGTCGGTGAGGCCGCTGGGGGCAGCGTGCTCGTCAGCGAAGAGCGCAGCCCGCATACGCCGCCAGCGGCGCTCGAACGAGAGCTGTGAACCCATCGCGTCCACCACGGCGACGCGAGGCGGCACACCCGCCTCCAGCGGGTGCTCGCTGACGATGCGCGCGGCGAAGGAATGGAGTGTCCCGATCGCGGCAGTGTCGATCTGCTCCATCGCCTTCTCGGCAGCATCGCCGGAAAAAGACGCAAGATGTGTGCGGACTCGTTCACGAAGTTCGGCCGCGGCCTTCTCGGTAAAGGTGATGGCTGCGATGCGGTCTAGTTCGATGCCATCATCGAGCACAAGATGACAGATGCGCTGGACGAGTGAGTGCGTCTTGCCGCTTCCCGCTCCTGCTTCGACGAACAGCGTTGCTGATGTGTCGGTTGCAATGCGTGCTCGAGCGACGCGGTCGACCAGCATGGTGTCTTCGTTTGCCATGTCAGTCTCCGTACTTCGCGCGGTAGTCGGCGAGTTCGGGGACGTCGCGCAGGCTTGACCACGCTCGTTCCAGTCCGGCTTTCCCGATGAGGTCGATCAGCGGGTTGGCCCAGAAACTGTCCGGTGGACGCGGCGGGAAGTATCCGGCTCGAATCATCTTCTGCACCCGAAAGATGTCTGCCTTCAACACCGCAACCGCGGCATCGGTGAGCGGGTAGCCGATCGTCTCGTACTTCGCTTTGTGGTTGACGAACCAGTACCGCGTCGTGACGTCGTTGCCCATCGTTAATGCCAGCAGCCCATACACGGGGCGCTGGAATTTGGTGCCGGCGTCGGTCGGCTCGGATTCGGAGAGCTTCTTGTACGACGTCGCCTGGCCGGACTTGTAGTCGGTGACCCGAATACGACCATCGGTATGCCGATCGATCCGGTCGATCTTCCCGGCGAACGCGATTTTCTCGCCGAAGACATCGAGCACAACCACGTCGGGTTCGACGCCGAAGTTTCGTTCGACGTGCAGTGGTGTCCATCCCCCTTCGCGGTCAGTTCGGTCGAGCTCGAACCACTCGACTAGTTCGCGTCGGATGATGCTGCTGTCCTTCTCCCACAGCTGCGGCAACCATCCGGGAGCGTCGACGCGGGCGTCTGCGAGCACCTCGTCGGAGACTTCGATGAGGTGGTCGAGCGTTGCGTCGATGCCGTCGACCGTTCCTTGGACGTAGCGCTCGAGAGATAGGTGCATCAGGTTGCCGCCGGTCAGCGGATCGAGCTGCGCGACGTCGTCTGGATCGTCGAGTGTGTCGACGCCGAGGACTGTCTTGACGAAGAACCGGTACGGACTCGCGACCCAGTCTTCGAGCCTGCTCGCCGATACCGGTTTATCGAAGAACGTCACGGCGTTCTCGATGTGGGAGACGTTGCCGTTGAAGCGGGTGAATTTACCCTTCAGTCTGTCGCTGCGAAGTTCCATCCCCGCGTTGACAACCGAATCGTCCAAAGCACCGCGACGATCACGTGCTCCGCGCTCTGCCAGCGCTCGCAGTCGCCACTCGGTCTCCGAGGCTGCACTAACGCCGATGCGAGGGTCGACGGTTTGTGTCGAGACGTCGAACGACTCGACCGTGACGATGGATTCGACGTTCGCAGTCTGCTTCTGCCAGTCGACGACGCCGATCTTGCTACCGGACAGGGCACCGAGCGTGGGCATGAGCCAGCGCGACGGCACCTTCTCCGCTCCCCCGCGCATACTCCCGCGAGGGAAGGACACGATGCGGTGATGGTTTCCCGACTCAAGCGTGGCCAGGAATTGCCACTTCTGTTGTTGGATCTCGTCGCCGAGAGTTCGGCCGACGAGCGTGCTCGGCAGCAGCGGATCCTCACGCCGTGTGGCGGGAAGGATGCCCTCGGCTGCACCGACGACGATGCACACATCGAAGTCTCTTCCTGCGCCGGCGGCCAGTGGGCCGACTGTGACGGCGGATGTCGTGGTTCCGACTGTCTCTGGCACAGCATCGATTCGCACGGAGATCGCATTGACAATTCCCGACAGGGTAGGCGGCGGTGCCACGCCGCCCAGCTCGCCGAGCTCCTGGCAGATCATCGTCAAGGCACGTAAGTCGTTGGTGGTGGGATCATCTGACTGCTTCGACCGGCCGTTGAAGTAGCGCCCTACGACGTCGATCACGCATCGCGATGCCTCAGACCAAGTCGAGGCGTCTGCGACTGCGTTTAGGTCATCGCGGAGGGTGGTCACCAATGAATGTACTACTGTGGCGACATTGGCGTCCGGGTCCTCTGGGTCCAGCTCCGTGAGTCTTTCCCAGTCGGAGCCGCCTACAATCTTGATCCGCGCGCGAGTCAGACGCTCGACGCGCCGAAGTGGAAGAGCTGCGATAGGAGCTCCGTAGTACCAGGTTACGACCCGTTCGGCCAGGATCGACAGCAGTTCGCGTCGGGGCATGACGTCGGTGTCGATACTGAGCAGTCGGCGCAGTGATCGTGCGGCTGGCCGATGTCTCATGGTGTGGCACTGTTCGCCGGCGAATTCGATTCCCGCGCTGTCGAAATGCTCGTGGATCAAACTTAGATAAGGATCGGCGTTCGCATAGAACACACCCATCCGGTGTCCTGGAACTCCGGCCGCGAGATGCTGGCGGACAAGCCTGGCTATGGACCGAATCTCGTCGTCGGCATCGGATGCATGAATCACCATGGTGCCGAGCGGTTCAGCATCGCTCTCGATCAGCTGCCCACGTGTAGTGAGAGCGTCGAGAAACTGCGACGCTCCCGGGTCCGCAGCCGTCGGGAGAAACACACCACCTCGCCCAGCTCATCGATGCGAGATGTCGCGGCGGTGTGTGCCTCGTGCGGAAGGTAATGCGTCTCTGTGTGCGCGGCCTTGGCGGCAGTGTGGACACGGAGCATGTCCCGCACCAAAGGAGTTGGATTGGCGGGTGATGGGTCAGCTACCGCACCGAGCGTGCGCGAGGCAGCCGCCAGAGCTTCGGCGGTGATGCGCTGATCTGCAACATCGACGAACACTCCGGGCTCGTCGGCAAGCCCCTTCTGCACTGACGCGGCGAGATACGGGAACGGGAGCGGGACGCGGGGTGCCAGTGCAGGGGCAGCCAGCGTGCCGACAGCCAGATCCAGCGTCAGGACTCGAGTGTTGGCGACCCCGCCGTGCCGGGCGAGGTACTGCAGAACGTCTCGGATGGCACCTCGACTTGGCACGATCACCGTGACGAGCCGAAGTGGGCGATCCCCTTTCGCTCGAGTGACGGCGTCGGCGAGGCGGTCATACAGATCGTTTCCCACCCATACATAATGTCCGACTGTCACCGTCCAGGTTCGTCACTTGACCAATGCAGCGCTGTCAACAGTGGCTACTCGAGCCAGTTCCAGTCCTTGAAACCACCGCGATCGAGCACCTGTCGGCAACTACCACGTTCAGACACGTGCCGATCAGTGCAGGATGCTGGGGCAACCCAAAATGCTAAGCGCGTATGCAGGCACGAAGAACTTAGTGCAGATCATCCACGACCATGTCGGCCGCCTGCTCTACATTGAGGGGTATGAACATCAGGCCTCGAGCACGAGTCACTTCTCGACGGCGATGCATGGCCGAGACGGAAAACAGTGCATGCGCTTAGACTCGCGCAACGCGCACTTGAGGTCACTTGAGGCAGCAAGCTAGCATACAGAAGTCGAACATCTGTACGAACTTACACACGGAAGGGTCACCAGTGGAGGTCAGAGTAGTGGAGTTCTTCGCTGGTTGCGGAGGGACCTCCGTTGGGTTCAAGCGGGCCTCGAACGACCACATCACGTACCGTGTGGTCGCCGGGGTAGAGCTCGACCCCTCAGCCGCACGCACGTTCGAGCGAAACGTGGGCGCACCAATTCTCGTATCTGACATACGGGACTTGACTGATCCAGTTGCATTTAGCAAGTTCGCCGAACAAATTGACGGCCCGGGCCCCTTGCTAGTCATCGGCTGCGCCCCATGCCAGGGATTCTCATCACACAGAAAAAAGGATAAGAGGGAAGATCCGAGGAACTCCCTACTTGCGACCTTCGCCCAAGTCGTAGTACAGCTAGACCCAACCGTCGTGGTCATGGAAAATGTCCCGGAGATGCTCTCGGAAGCACACTACCCATTCTTCATGCAATGGAAGGAGCGACTAATGGAGCATGGCTACACGATAAAAATCGACATCCACAATCTAGCCGAATTCGGCGTGCCCCAGGAACGATTTCGAGCGCTGGCTATCGCTGCAAAGTGGGAACAATTTGACATGCCCAACGGCATCTTGCACCATAGTCAATTTCGAACTGTCCGTGAGACAATTTCCAGCCTACCAAAACTAGAAGCAGGTGGGGTCGACCCAGTTGATCCCATGCACATTACGTCGAAGCACCGCGCGAGCACCGTCGAATTAATACGGCAGATCCCCCATGACGGAGGCAGTCGGAGGTCTCTCCCTACGGGTGTAGGTCTCAATTGCCATACAAAAGTTGATGGTTTTCGAGACGTATACGGACGTCTCTGGTGGGATCGCCCCTCCGTAGCCATTACCTCTCGCTGCCGGACTCCGTCTTGCGGTAGATTCACGCATCCTAACCAAGACCGTGGCTTAAGCGTCAGGGAAGCCGCCCTTCTTCAGGGGTTCCCCTCTGACTATTTTTTTGAAGGGACTTTTGACGATAAGTACAAGCAAATCGGAAACGCTGTATCACCTATATTCGCACAGGCAATTGCTGAACATTTAGCGTCTGAATGGGTTAAGGACCATTCGCAAGCAAGGGAAGAGTTGCTTTCAAAATATCAATTTCCGCTGAAGAAGTCCTTCTCTTCTAGCATCGCGCATATCAAGAAGAAGCGAATCGCGGTCTGACAATGAGTAGCCAAAGTTTTGTAGACTTCTTCTCGGGTGCCGGAGGCCTGAGCTTAGGACTCGGTCAGTCTGGTTTGGACCATTTGTACTCTTTTGATTCCGATGAACACGCTACGTTGACCCACCAAACCAACCAGAGATCGGGCGTCGTAGAAAAAAGATCTATCGCAGATGTCTCAGCAATGGAGATAATTGACCGATTTGGTCGGCCCGATGTCGTCGTGGGTGGTCCGCCCTGCCAGGGATTCTCAACAAAGGGAACTGGAAGAATCGGCGACCCAAGAAACAACTTGGTTTTGGACTACATCTCGATGGCGACGCAAATCGAACCATCTGTCATTCTGATGGAAAACGTTCCTGGCGTCTTGGGTCCTCGCGGCAAAGCTCTAATCGAAGCGGGCATCGAACTACTGACAAAGCATGGTTACGTTTTTGAAATGCAAGTAATCCGATGCGTCGACCTTGGAGTGCCGCAAACCCGCAGGCGCGCAATTGTCGCAGCTTGGAAACCAGACTTGAAGCCATTCGACTTTGTTGCGCTAACCACGCCTCGTCCGCCTAAAACTCTTCGTGATGCGATTCATGATCTGCCCGAGCCACCCGACGATGGCACTGTGCATCCTAGATACTTCAATCACTCCAAGGCAAGAATGAGCGCCTTAAACGTCGAGCGGATTAGTCACGTACCCCCCGGTGGCGGTCGCCTTGACGTGCCTGCGCATCTTCAAATGGCATGCCATGTACGAAGCACAGGGCGCCATTTGGACGTGTTTGGCAGGCTGGAGTGGGACAGTCCCGCTGCGACAATAACCGCGATGTTCGACAACTTCACACGAGGAAGATACGCGCATCCAGATTTTAATCGCAATATTACTAATCGCGAAGGCGCGCGCATCCAGACATTCCCGGACAGCTACCAGTTCCAAGGGCCAAAGAAGGAGGTTGCGCGGCAGATCGGAAACGCTGTACCGCCGCTTCTCGGGAAGGAACTAGGACTCCAAATCAAAAGTATGTTTAAGTAATATTAAGACTCTGAAGAATATCACGGAGGTGGGCTTCGAATGTACCCGAGGTCTTAAGTTTTACGATCGGGATTCCTACCGCGAAGATCAATATGGAACTATCCATTATCCGCCGCTCCCAGCCAGAATTCTCGTCGAGATACATTATAATGCCTACATCACAATGAAGATGCGAGGCATAACTGTACATTTGATAGACATCGGCTGACGTGGGCGCTTTAGCGGAATAACTCTTCGCGTCGACAATAGCAATAGCATTCCCCGCGGCAGAGTAGATGATGCAATCAGGGTCTACATTCGGACCCAGTATGCTTATGAAATTCGACTTAACACCCCTAAGTGGATGCAATCGACACCGATTACTAGATTTCGTAAGTATTTTTTGGATCGAGTTAGAAATTGCCCATTCCCAAAGTAACTCAGTATCAAAAAAATTGAACGAAGTACGTCTAACCGGATCTTGCGAAAACAGGTTAGAGGCTACGGTCGACCCTTGAATTATCTGCCGGCAAATTTTCATCAACACGCCGACTTGAGACGAATCTGGCACTTCATTCTCAATGTACGCTAGATCGTCTAGAATACACAAATCGGGCTTTCCTCTAAACGGCTGAACCCCACCAATGAGCGTTTTCAAGCGATGTATTTCTTTCAGCTCTTCTATCGACAGTAGGAAATTGCAAGCAATTTCATGAACAGTAAATGCCAGCACAGCCTCAAGCCTGTTCGGCCTTTCGATTTTGGAGACCTTACGAACAGATCGATGATAGATTCCTCTGCTAGCAAATCTCTTGATCGAATTTCCGATATCAAAAGCGCCTCCGAGATTCTCTTCACTGCTAACCCTGACATATTTAGGGGAAACTCCCTCATCCAACGACGAAAATACTAGACCAATAAAAGCAGCTATAAGGTCTTCTTCATCTCCTTGCGAATAAGAGCTAAACCTAGCCCCGAGCGCCACCGACCGACCTGCGGCCCTTTTCTGATCCTTCAAGAAATCAAAGAGCTCAGGCACTCGTGGCACTATGCGAACTTGACCCCGCGGGGTACGCGCAGAACCAACGAATTGATTGGCCACCACTAACGTCAACTTACTTCCCCGAGATATTTTTACTATTTTATATCTCTGAAGTATCTCAAGCGAATCCTTCCAAAGTTCTTGGAATTCACTTTCTAGCAGGGGCACCGGCTGTCCGCGTTGCACAATAACGAGGTCAGACAATCTCACTCCAAGGGTAGGCTTCGACAGCATCCTGGTAGATAGGATTGATTAGCCCATCAGCGCCAATGAGGAAATGAATAAGGGTCCCCGACCACACGGATTCAAGATCCTCAGACGTGCGCACATTTGCAAATTCCCCGTGCCCAAATGGGAGATCCTGCTTATAAGTCTCGTACCACCGTATCAATTTTTCTAGATCCGTATCGATCAACAAACCGCTAAGAATCTCGCTTAAAATTACTGAACTTGGGTTTAGTTGCACGCGATGCAGTCTCCGAAGAACCGCGTTGTCCAATGTCAGTGCGGATCGGTCTTTCGAGTTCATAGTCACGATAACCCTGAGGTTTGGAGCCAAACGAGTTTCTTTCTGGGAATATGTGAGGCGAAAGGATCGGTTCCTATGCTCGATGTACGTTAAGAGCTCTCCGAGGACTGCATGTACGTTCGCGCGCGTAAATTCCTCAATAAGTAAAATATACAGGCGCTGCGCTGGATCGTTCAGAGCGCGATCATTTATCGTCAACAGCGTCATGGGCTTGAGCTCAAAACCAGTTCCGTCCGTTTTAGGTACATAGCCCTCGACGAAGTTGTCGTAACCCATTCCTTCGTGGAATTGAATCTCCATGAATCGATGAGGGTCACCTTCCGTAATTAAAGTCGCTGCTTGTCGGGCGAGTCGAGACTTACCCGTGCCAGGAATGCCAGATAGCGCAATAAATTTTCGATCGCCAAAATTTTCTATTGCGTCTCTCAAGGCCGCTATTGATTCACCCCCGCTCTGCGTCACGCTCGGATCTATGTCCAACGACGGGCCGTCGTTCAGATAGTGCATGTAGGCGTCGCGCCCTTGCAATGCCCACTTTGGTGCCACCACCGGATCCGATATAATGTTGTCGATGTCAGCAATGTACCTGGCTTGAAGCTGCCAGTAACCGTCGCCTATATCGCGCATGAATGTCTGGCCAAAAGCAGCTTCGGTAAGTAGTGGCGTTATTCGACGTCGATCTTCCTCCGCCTGTGGCCCCAACTTCGCGGCTAAGCTATTTGTGTACACCCCGTCAATTGGCCGAATCTGTCGGATTCGAGATATAGCAGGCTGGAGATCGACCTCCCGGAGCAGCCAGATAAGAACGCGATTAACTTCATCCCAGTGAATTTTATTTTCGAGAGCTCTCGCAGCGATCAGCACGGCTCGAAAAGGATGTATATCCGTGTGATCGGGATATTTTCTTGGTGCAAATGGGTTCGCGAGGGTTTGCCTCGACAATACCTGCAGCGCCAAGCTGGCAATGTGATCTTGCGTGCCCTCAATTTGCCGACGGATGGATACGATCGATTGCCGAATTTCGCTACCAAGGCGAGTCGAATTTATTGTCTTTGTGTCGGAGTCGACATAGACTAGCCCCGCCTCTTCGAAGGTCTTTTTCCAAGTCCTCAAACGCTGATCAGTAATCTCCGAACTTGGACTTTGGGCAGCCGACTTTGCCTTTTGGTTTTCGGATATTACTTCTTTAATATTGGATCGTATCCCATCATACGGACTTGAGAATATTTCTCCTTCGGATAGCAAGAACGCAGACAAGTAAACGGGCATCTCACCCAGAGTGAGACTAAATCCTGGAGCAGTTACGACATCATGGTTCGATGTATCCCAGCGGTCTTCCATCTGGCTCCTATCCGGTGGTACAGTCTGATGTTTGAAAAATACGGTGCTTCTCGATTGTAGCTTCAGCCGCTATTGGCTTTGTCATATCTGCTTACAAACTAGCCCAGCATCCACGCTGCAGTGTTCTCTAGCGAATTACAGCGCACAATGTCGATCTGGAGGTCCGTGCGAGGGCTTACAGTTTGTTCGAGGTTTGCGGCCGTTGACAACGCGTACCGAGGCGGCGGCCAAGCAGGCCGGGGTGGCCAAGGAAACTGCCGTCACCTTCAAGTCAGGACCGTGCGGACGGCGCTGGTTTCGCCAGCGCTGATTCCGCTTCGCCCCTTGCGCGGCGTCGAACAAGCCAACGACCCTCTTGAGCACCCTATGTGAAGAGACGGCCGCGCATCCAATTTGAGGGACTAGAGTACCTCGATTGGTTCACCGAGAGCAGGCAATGAGTACCTAGACAACGTCTCCGCATGACGAACACCTCCACTATTTCGATCGCAACTTGCACGGGCTCGAAGTCGTTCGAAAAGTCACGGGTCGTGTCAGCATGAATGTTCGCAGGTGTCCCGACTTTGACGTTCGGGCCCAGGTATCTCGCAAGGGATAAACTGCCGGATAACTTGGCCAGGTATGAGTCGGAGGTATCGTGGTCCAGGACAGACCAGTCTGACAAGATTCCCTCTGTGGCACACTCTTGGTTCTCGACCAGCTCGGTGCGGCGACCGTCCTTCAACCTGTTGACACGCTGTTTGCACACCTCGCCTCCAGCAAAATTGCCACGACATCGCACAGGTGTCGCACCTCGCTCACCGTCGGCGCTAGTTCGTACGCATGGTGGTGGCATGCGTTGCTCAATCGGTTCCATGCCATCGCGGCAGCGTCGGCGTTCTCGGCTGTGTCGAGTGACCGCATGATCACAAGCCGCGATCGCATACTCGGCCGCTCGATATCCACACCTAGCGCCACGCAACGCTCGATTACCAATTCCTCCAACGCCTGGCGAGCGAGGAACGCGGCCAGACGCCCCGAACCGCCTGCAGCACCATGACTTCCGTCGAGCAGCAGTTCGGCATTTCTCAGCGCTACTGCCGGTGACGTGGTCGTAGTCATTCAGCGAGGATCCCGTCGACCATCTTCTTAAGGTCGTTCACCACTTCCCAGGTGATCGGTCGATCGGCACCGTTATGAGTACCGGCGTTCGCGATGTGGAGCGTCGAAAAGCGTTCGGTGCGGAATCCCAGCCACTGCGATAGGTCGCGTTCGGAATCCTGGTGCACGGCCAGCGCAATCTTGTTGCGCGTCTTGTGCACTGCCGACCACCGCTCTTCGGTCGCCAGCCGAGACTCCCCCGCCCGATGTTGCTTGGCGTAGAACACCTGCTGTGCGGCCGATTCCAGGGCCAACCGGAACAAGCCCGGCGCAACTCGCCGCTTGACGTCCTCGGGCACATTCTCGTCCAGGACCAATGCCCGCACATCGTTGAAATACCGGGTCGCTTGATTCTGCGTCTCCGAAACACTGATGTTGGAACCTGGTTCGCGCATCACCTCCACCAGTCGAGCGTCGACAGCGAGTTGCCTGATCGCAGTCGCCAATCGATCATCGTGCGAGAACACGATGACCTGCCTGGTCTTCGCGAGCGTCGACAGCACCTTGATGAAGCCGTCGATCTTCGCTGGATCCATCGCCTGGATCGGGTCGTCCAGCACGATGAATCGAAACGGACTGTTCGGCGTAGTCGCTCTCGGTATGAACAGTGCCAATGCCAAGGCATGCAGTTCGCCCTGACTCATTACCGACAGCGCCTCGGACTCCACGCCGTCGACCGAGCCGGTCATCACCACTCGCCTACTGGTGTTGTGGCCCACCAAGTTGATAGCACCGATGTCGACATTGCTTTCCTGCCGCAACTCCGCCCAAATGTCGCGCGCCTGCTCAGCAATCGGAGCAAGCCGCTGATCCCTCAATTGCTTGGCATGCGAGGCAATCCACTTCTTGGCCGCGTCGACGTTCTTGACAGCCTCATCGGCCTCTCGCGCCGCGGATTCGAGGGTGGCCCACGCGGCCAGACGTCCAGCAATCGGCGCCCACGTGTCCTCACGCTGCGCCGCCGCTTCCTTGGCCTCGGTGCGCAGCACCTCAGCAGACTCGATAACCGCGGGCATCGTCGTGGCCAAGTGATCCGCCACACCGGAAGAACTCGACGGTTGCTCTCGCGCCGCGGCGACGGACTTTCGATACTCGGACAGGGAAGGCAGGTCGACGCCCTCCACCGCGGTGGCGTCGGCGATTCCATTCCCCAGTTCGACTGCGGCGCGTTGCGCTTGGTCGAGTCGGCGGCGACTGTGCTTGTAGGCGGCCAGTTTCTGGCTCTGCTCGGCAAGCTGCGCCCGCGAGTGCTCGGCCCACGCATCGTCGAGCGTCCCCGTCGCGCAGACCGGGCACTCGATAGTGCCCGTCTCACTGTGCAGTCGCAGGGCCGCATCGAGCAGATCGTTGCGCTGCTCCACCGCCGACAGTGCCTCATCAGCGGAATCCGCAGTATCTGCCGCAGCTACCCGGAGCTCCGCCACCACCTCGTCGACACGCTGCTGCGTTGGGGCGCTCAACGCTGCGAGCCGCTTCAAACCGATGAGCGCGGGCGATGCCGATGCGTCGGCCCCGGTGGCGAGCGCCAGCACCGCGTCGAGATCCGCGACCCGCTTCTTGATAAGGCCTACAGCAGTTTTCGCACGATCGTCCGACGCTTCCGACGCTTCCGACAACGAGTTCTTGAGCTGGCGCAGGCTCTCCGCTGCTCGTTGCCGGGGCCCCTTGACCTCCTTGAGTACCGCTGCCAGTCGCTTCTCGGCATCGGTGATCTCGTCGAGTCCGAGGAGTTTGGCCAAGGCGTCGTGCAGGGCGGACGGCGTCGCGTCGAACAGTCCGCCGATTTCGTCGTAGGACAGGATCGGGCGATGTAATTCGACGGCAGACTTCCACCCAAGTGCATCGGTACCGGTGCTGCGCTTCTGCTTTCCCACCTGAGTCCAGGTGGAGGATCCCTTCAGCGCGGCATCGGATGTCCAGTCGACACCGACTACCGTCGGTTCGGACCCTTCGATCGTGAGCCCCACCCGCACCTCACACGGATCTCCCTGATGCAGATTGCGCCAGGTGTCGGCCCACAGCTTGGCCTTGTTCTCCCAGCGGTAACTCGAACCGGTGATAGCGAATTCGAGCGCCTCGGCAAAGCTCGACTTTCCCGATCCGTTGCGGCCACTGACGATCGTGATGCCCGGCGCGGGGTGTAGCTCCAGCGCTGCCTTGGGCCCGATGCCGCGGAATCCCGCGGCAGTGATCGAGGTCAGAAATGCACCGACCGGCTCTTCGACGAGCTGGCTACCCGACGGCTCCGGAACGTGCGGGGTCGAGATGCCGTCGAGAAGTTCTTGCAGTGCTGTCGGCCCTTCCAAGGCCGCGAGAACGCAGTACTTGACCTCATCGGACAGTTCATTGTCCGCGTCGATGGCGTCGATCACCACGTCGACGAGTGGCCTGTCGACAGCATTGTCGGCAATGGTCACCGGCACTCCCCTGTTCGTTCTGATGGCTAACCAGACCCCACAGTTCCATACGGGACCGACAGTTCGCAGGGACATCAATGTCTCCGCGCTGAACTCTCAGGATCGCCCGTTGCCCGGAGGTCATTCGGCGACAGTGATCGGTGAGCTTTACAAGCTCACCATTCGTTCGCGTCTTCAGCTTTGTGCATTGTCGATGGATCGGGCCAGACCCTCAGATCGAAGAAAATAAAGTGACAATCACTCTTCGGCCACCACTAGTTCGCGTGCCACGAACTCGCTCACGACTATCGGTATCCCGAATCCGCCACCTGAACCATCGCAAAGAGCATCCATGATGTCTTCGTGGTGCGCGAAAGTGTCGTGCCGATGCTCGACGATTCGTCTGATGACATCGCCTAACTCTGCCCATCGTATGAGGAAGTCAGGTGAGGACTCGGCGACCCCACCATCAAGAAACGCATAGGAAAAACTGTTCGTATTGGCACGCAGGAGCACGTCGAGCGCATCGTCGCGCAGTCGAAATCTGGTCATATCACGATGCCTCACGCTTGTTGGCTACAGGTCTTTGATCTGCACATTCATCAATTAAAACAGCCCCAATTCTCGACATAGCGGTCGTGTGGCGATTCTCAACAGCCGTCGGAGCAGATTGCTCCGGTTGGAGAAGTGCGCTCATGGTTTGACTTCCACTCCTCGAGCGATGTGACTTGGAGGGATGGGTAGCCGGTCAGGCGGAGTCCGCTGGAAGCACCGGGATCGAACCGTCGGACCTGCGCGCGATTTCGATCGCAACGTCCGCCTGTAGGCCGCTCAGCCGAATTGGATGCTGCAACCATAACTGCACACGCCGACCGGCTTGGTACAAAAGTGCGATTGGAGCGCTGCCCGAGCCCCCAGACTCCTCAACTATTGAAGAACACTGCTTCTGTCGGATGGGCGTGTCATCCTTACCGCATGCCGAACGGACGCAACGCCGACCCTGACGTGGTCGCCGACAAACTTGCTCGTATCCGAGACCCGCATGTCCGACCGCTCAATGCACTGTCCGACATCATTGCCGAGTCCGTCGGTCTCCCGCACGGCCACGTTCCCTACGTCGATCCAGACCAGGGTGGTACCAACGCCCGAATGTTGGTGCTGCTCGACAACCCTTCCACGAAAGCTGAGAGCGGCACCGGATCCGGCCTGCTAAGCCTGGACAACAACGACCGCACGGCTCGCAATTGCCGAGAAGCATATGAACGCCATGGTGTCTCACATGCCGACGTGGTCCACTGGAATGTAGTTCCCTTCCCCGTCGCAGGCATCAAGAATGGCGGTTCCACCCCTGCCGAGCGAACTCGATCTGTGCAATGGACAAAGGCTTTCGTCGAGCTGTGCCCACGAATAGAGATCGTTCTTCTGCTCGGTGCCGCAGCTCGTGACGGTTGGGCGCGCACAGGAATCGACCGGGATTTCTATGTCGTCCCCGGGAAGATTCCTCACTGTTCAGCAAGGGGGTTGAACACGGGCGGCGGACGCGAGCGCTTTGAGTCCGCGATCGCGCAGGTCGCGGAGATGCTTCGATAGAGAACAGCTGATAACGCTCGTGGATGGATCGACCGTTCGAAGTGGCCCGTCGGCAACGGAGCGTTGCAATCAGGGTCAAGCCCCCGAACCACAGTCGACTGGACGATCGCACCGGTCACGGCGGAAGTGCTGTCGCTGAGAAGCCACGCGGCGGCCTCGGCAACCTCGCCGGCCTCCGCCATGCGACCCATCAGCGACTCAGAGCTACTGGCCGCGATGACACCCGGTGCCTTGCCTCCAACTCGCCCATCATTTCTGGAGCAGTTCCTCCGGGCATCAGACCGTCTACACGGATACCCACCGAGGCCCAGGTGACAGCAGCCGCTTCTGTGATGCTGTTGAGCTCCCGCTTCATCGCCCCGTAGGCCGGCAGCGGTGGGACGGCACGGCGGCTGCCGATACTCGAAGTGTTCACGATGGCACCGCCTCCACCGCCTCCACTGCTACGCATATGGGCGGCTTCAGCATTCATCGCAGTCCAGTGGGCGCGGAAGTTGACGGTGCACTGCTCATCGAGGACGTCGTCGGATGGTACCGACGACATCGTTGACGCCCGATCTACGGCGCTCCGAAACCATACGTGTACCTGCCCGTGTCCCAGTTCATCGTTGAGTTGTACTTGTAGCCGCTCATCGTGCCGTCGCCGTTGTCCTTGTTCGCGGCAAAACATTCGAAGACCGTGGTGCTCGCGGTCAGGTCATCGGTCGAGCCGCCGCCGACCGGTGAGCAGGTGACGGAGATGATCGGGCCGTTGATCGTGCCCTTGTCAGCGTGACCTTGGGCCATAGTTTGGACACTGCTCTCGATTCCAGAGACCGCCAGCAATCGTCGGACTCGTTCGGCCGAATCGGCGGCGTCCTTCTCCGCGGCAACGGTAGCTACTCGTTCTGCCTCGACCTTCGCAGCTTCCTCCGCTGCTAGTTGGGCGGCTTGCTGCGACGCCTGAAGCTCGGATTCGACTCGCGAATCGTTGGCAATTTTCAGTGTGGTTCCGCCAATAGCGAGGACGAGCAGTACTGCTGCTGCAATCACAACGACGCGGCGCGGTGGTCGCCTCCACGACGGTTTCTTCGCAGTTGAGTCTGTACTGCCGGGGGCGGGTAACGACAACCACTTCGAGCCATCCCAAAAGCGTTGTTCACCTTCGGGTGTGGGGTACCAACCCGGCGCGGGGCTTTGGGGATTGTCGTTCATCCTGGCCGTCCTCTGGCTGATTTGTCGTACTGGTCAAACGACACAGCCGTAGCTCTATGATAAAGACTCTCAACTGTCCGTTTTGCCACTTTCGATCATTCGATCGGATGAATCCAGACCCAGTCGACTTCCCATGCTCACCCTCAGCACCGACACAACTTCGGGTTCGCGACACTTGAATCCTCTGTCTTTGAACAGTGCCACCGGGGCCGAGGCGAGGGGCTAGCGACTTCACAAAAACAGCGAAGCGCCTCGACATTCCGGTTGCCAAACACTGTCGGTACCCAATGCTTCGATGGCGGTATGTCACGACTCGACGAGGGGTTCCCGCCGCCCACGGCCTGTGTGCAGTGGTGTCAGCACCGCAGCTACGACCTACACGTCCTCGACGACGGCGTGGAGGTGGACCTGGATTGGTGGAACGGCCACCTCGACAGGGCAGGTCACGACCTTCGGCTGCGTGGCCGCAACCTCGACGGCGAAATCGTCGAGTACGGCGGCGCCACCGTGCAGCGCAACGATCTCCGGATCGGCACCGATCTGGCTGTAGGTGAACACGATTCGCTCGGCCTGCTGTTTCTCTGTGCAGCCTGGCAGGGCAGCCATCGGCACCGCAGAGCGATGCGCCGATTCCCGGACGTCATGAACCCGCACCTCAGCCGTCCCGACGAGAATCCCGTCGCCAAGACTCTCGCTGTGCTCGACAGCTGTGTCCGCAACCGCGTAGTGCCCGACCATCCGAACTCGACGTGGTCCGGATGGCCCGATGCGCCCGGCGTCGGAATGTCCCTGATGGCGACGTTCCTGTGGGCTGTGAAAGCGTCGGTCTACGGGGGTCCGGCTCAGCTGATCGACCAATACGGAGTATCCACACTCATCCACGAAGGATGGCTCGAAGATCCGTCCGTCACCGGCTTCACTCGTCGCCGCTACGACCGCTACGTCGAACTCATCACCGCATGGGCCACCGACATCGGCACCAGCCCCGAGCTCGTCGAAATGTGGCTCGTGAAGCGCTGGAGCGCCCGACTCAACGAAGCACGCCACGGTCGCTACACCGCACCCACGTTGTTCTGAACCGCTCGAAATATCATTGCAGCTCAACGGCATTGGTCAGAACAGAAGAGAATTCATCATCCGCCCGCCACCATGCGCACGTGCGGAATTCCAGCGTCCAGGTAGTTCTTCCCCACGCGAACGAATCCGAAGCGGCCGTACCACACTTCGAGGTGCGCCTGCGCGGAGAGTTCGACCACCCCGGGATACGCGGCCTGCGCAGCCTTCACGAGTTCGCCGGCATAACCCTTACCCCGTGCACCGGCATAACCCTTACCCCGTGCAACTGCGGCGGTGGCGACTCGGCCGATATGAACCGTGTCGTCGACAAGGACTCGAATGGTCGCCAGTACCTCACCGCGGTCGTCCTGCATCCAGAACAACTCCGTCGTCGGAAGCAGATCCGCGCCATCGAGTTCGATGTCGTCGACGATGCCCTGCTCGTGCACGAACACCCTGACCCGAAGCGCCATGATGCGGTACAGGGTGTTTTGGTCCACGCGCGCCAGCGGGGCGTGATGAAGAGTGGGCATGGGGGGTCCGTTCTGTGGAAGGTAGGGACAAGGTCACCGGTCGGTTGCGGCACTGCGGTCGATCACGTTGGCGATCGTGCGCTGTGCCAGTCGTTTCTGCGTCGCCGGCGGATACGTCTCGCGATCGAGTACCGCCAGGACCACGATGCCTTCCACCGCGGTGGCGATTTGCTGGGCGCACTCTTCGGCCTCGGCATCGGTGATGTGAGTGCCGAGGTCGGCAACCAGACCCGCTATGCGAGTGAGCCACTGACGCGTGTGGGTGACGTGCGGGTTCCGCAGTTCGGCGTCCGCGATCGCAGCCGCCGCGAAGCCCGTGAAGATTCGGGCTTCGACAATGCGCTCCTTGTCGAGCGGAAGCACTGAGCAGACAACGGCATACAGCCGCTCTGCTGCGGACATCCGGCCAGTGGCACCGGCCTCGTCGGCTCGCGCTGCCGTGCGCTCGAACAACGTCTGTCGCGCATGCACCAACATCGCAGACCGTGAGCCGAAGCGGTGCATGATCAACCCCGTCGTGCAGCCCGCACGAGTCGCGACCGCGCGCACCGTCGTCGCCTCGATTCCCAACTCCGCGATCGTGTCCCACACGGCCTGCGAAATGCGGTGTCGCGGGTCGTCCGAATCGACAGCCACTCGTCTCACCTCCTCGCTGGCCGTAACATCTGTTACGGAGAAGCGTAACAGGTGTTACGGAGAGCCACCCTCCGGAGGCCATCGGCAGGGGTTGCCGAGGCGAACAAACCGCTTTACTGTTATTCCGTAATTACGGAATAACAACCAAGGAGCTCGAGATGCGACGCCTAACCCTGGTTTCGGCAGCCTGCGCGACGGTCCTGTTGATAAGCGGATGCGCCTCCACCGAATCGGACACCGCCGAGGCCGCCACTCCGACACCGGAGAACTGTGCACCCGTCACCTCGACCGACCTCGCCACCGAAGACGGGTGGATCGGACTGATCGATCAGGCACCCGACACCGTGAGCCTCGTCATCGACGACGGACGCGGCAGAACCGTCGAGCATCGGGCCGATCAGGAGCAGGTACTCGCATCGGCGATCAAGGTGGTTCATCTCGCCGCCTACGCCCAGGCCGTCGCCGATGGCAGCATCGACCCGACCGAGCAAGTGTCGCTCTCGGATTGGGAGCGATGGTACGTACCCGGCACCGACGGCGGCGCGCATCCGAACGCTCTGAACCGCTTGGGGATCGCGAATTCCGGCACCAACGCAACCGACCCGAATGTCACGGTCCGCATCGACGACATGGTCTCGGCCATGATCCAGGAAAGCGACAACTCCGTCCCCGACTACCTTCGATACCGACTCGGCGACCAGGCGATCATCGACGCAGCGGCCACCGGAGGGTGGGAGAACTTCGAGGTTCCCAGCCTGGTGACGGACATCCTGTCGCTCTACGACCCGGCCCTCGCCGCCGGTGACCGGTGGGAGACCGCGCAGAAGTGGGCCTTCGACCCGCAGTTCCGCGCGCAACTGGAGGCGTCGCTGCAACCGTCCACCCCCGAGGAGCAAGCCGACCGAGTGCAGAGCACCTTCCGCGGCGGTTCGGCCGCACAACTCAACGGTATGTATCGCGCATTCACGGACGGAACGTACGGCACTGCGTCCGATACCATTGTGCGCCAACTGGAATGGCAACCCGCAGGTGACGACGTTCTCGGCGTTGGCTTCAAAGGCGGCAGCCTCGCAGGGGTGCTCACCCAGGGATTCGAGCTACGGCGCACCGATGGAACGGTGGCGACCGCAGTGTGGCTGATCGATGGTCTTTCTGCAGGCAGATTCGAGCAGGCGTATGCGGACGCCGGCGTGCAGCAGCAACTCATCCTCGAGGCCATGCTCTCGTCGGACGTACTCGACCGGATAGCCTGCGTGGTGTGAGCGAGGAGTTCGAGTCGAGACTGGCAGCGCTGGAGGCTCGCGTCGCCGAACTGGAACGACGCGAGGCTCCAGAGCCGCTCGATGCCGCTCCGTCGACGGGCGGCATGATTGCGTACCAAGGCGACGTGCATCTGCACGGAACGGTCCGCTGGGACATCAGCTACTCCCCCGACGCCATCGTGGACCTCCCCATTCCCTCGATGTCGGAAGTGCTTGCTGCACTGGGCCATCCGGTGCGGTTACATATCGTGCGGATTCTGCTCCGCGGGCCGGCGAACGCGGCGGATCTGCACGCCGCGGTGGGAGTCGGCTCCTCCGGCCAGATCTATCACCACCTCAAGACGCTGAGCTCGGCCAACATCGTCGAACAGCACGGCCGCGGCGACTACCGCATCGCCGCCAAACGGGTTGTACCGCTCCTTGTTTCGATGCTCGCTGCCGCTGATATCGCCGGCGACCTGGGCACCTGAACGCCCAGTGCGCCTGTCGCTGCGACAGGGGACGCCACTGCCAGCTAAAGCGACAACGCAAGAAATCTGTCGTGCTAACTTTCGTGGCCGTGACACCCGTCACCACCGGAGTTCAGGTAGAAATGTCAGTGGCACGACGCGTGACGGCAGCGATAGTGGGTCTCGTTCTGATGGCAGGCGGCCTGGCCGGCACCGCTGTGGCGCAACCCGCACCAGCCACGACGTGGCTGTGTAGCCCCGAACTGGCGAACGACCCCTGCGACCTGCCCGGTGACACGACAGACGTCGGCACCGGCGTGGTGACACCCGGCCCCGCGGCCGTTTCGGAGTCTGACAAGCCCGTCGATTGTTTCTATCTCTACCCCACCGTCACCAACGACGTCGCCCTCAACGCCCCCGGCTACGCCACGCCCGAGGTCGCGTCGATCGCGAGTTTCCAGGCCGCCCGGTTCAACACCCAGTGCCGAGTATTCGCGCCGGTCTACCGCCAGACGCCTCTCGTCGTTCTTCCTCCCGCGTTGCTGGGTGCCGCCGGACCGTCCATAGATCTGGCGTACTCCGACGTCCGTGCCGCCTGGGACAACTACATGGCGACCGAGAACAACGGCCGAGGCGTCATCCTCATCGGGCACTCCCAGGGCACGTTCATGATGCGCAAGCTGATGCGCGAGACCTTCGATCGCGATGCTGCCCTGCGACCGCAACTCGTCGGCGCATTCCTGATGGGCGGTAACGTCGAAACTGCTCGCGGCAGCACCACCGGCGGCGACTTCACGAATATCCCGCTGTGCACCGAACAAAGCCAATTCGGTTGCGTCGTTGCCTATTCCACCAACACGCTGCTGCCGCCACTATCGACATTCGGCAATTCGGCTCTGGATCTGTGGTCAGGGCGCTGGGGCTTGCCGAGCGGCCCGCAGTATCAGGTGGCGTGCACCGACCCTGCGGTACTCAGCGGCGACGCCGATCCAGTCGGCATCACGGTGCCGAGCGCGCCGTTCGCCTTCGGGATCATTTCGATTCTGCTGCAGTACACCTCGTTCCCCGAGGCAGTACCGACCTCGAATTCCACCTGGACCACGAGCCGCGGCCGAGTCGTCGGATCGTGCATCGACGCAGGCGGCTACAACCAGTACCACCTGCAGTTCGCGGAACCTCAGCCGCTCAACGAGGTTCCGCTGCTCGATTCACATCTGGTCGACATGAACGTCGGGCTCGATCGACTCGTCAGCATCGCCGGTCAGCAGACGACGGCATGGCAGTCGGCTCGCTGACCGTCGACAGGAATCAGGGAACGAGCACCACGCCGGCTCCGGGGAGAAGGGTGTCGAGATACGGCGAGCCCCACTGGCCGCCGTTCGAGTAGTCCTTGGTGTGCGTCACCGTCACCACAACAGGCCCCGGTCCGGTGTTCGCGACCACCTCGAGCGGAAGGTCTTCCCGTCCGTAGGGTCCCTCGGGCGACGGTGTCGGATCGTCCTGCCAGTGCCTAAGATCCGCGGCCCCAGTGGCTCCTGTCGCCAAGTTCCGCCAGTTCAGGTTCAGATACCGGTAGGGATTCTGATCGGCGAACGGGGCAATGTTCGCGGCCGAGAACCTAGCGACACCGGGCTCGTCACCCACGGTGGCCTTCATCGGAATGGTCTGGAAGAAGCCACCAGGGACGGCTCCGGGAGCGATCTGGAACCCGGTCACGATCGGCACTTGCAGATTCGTCACCTGCGGGGCCGCCGCTGCCGTACCCGCCCCGATACCGAACACCAAGGGAACAGTGAGTGCCGTCGCTACCACCGCTCGCCGCAATGACTTTCGCATACTGCATGCCTTTCGTCGATGTCACACAACGCGATTCCGAGTGGCACCAGAACCGGCGCCCGGCGACTCAGGTTGAAGCTGAAACATCAACTGGCTGTTGAGTGTTTCGTTCATTCACCCTCCCAGGCGAAATGTCCGATGTTCCAGCCGTATACCGATTCGTGACGGGGTCGTGACACGAAAGACGTTAACAGACCACTTGGCCCGTTCGATTCAATGATCAGAGGTGATGCACTCTGCAGCCACCGGTGAGGACGAACGAATGAGGCAAGTCCGCAACATCGTGGCCATGTGTGCGCTGGTCGCCGCGACCAATATTGGAGCCACGGCGTGCAGTTCCGAGGAGCCGACCAGCACCGATGCAGCGCCGGTCACCAGCGCAGCTCCTGCTCCGTCAGCCGGCGGCTCTCCCGAGACGGGCGGTGGCACCGGGACAAACGGACCAGCGGTCGAGGCTCCGGAGGTCGTGACACCGACACCGGGGCAGCCCGCTGAAGCAGGACCTGCTGCCGTACCGCCCGCTCCGAACCGCGACGACGTCAATGTCGATCCACGCAACTTCGAGGAGGCCGGCAGCCAGTACTTCTTCCAGTCCCCCAGTGGGAATGTGTTCTGCGGATTCAATTCTTCCAATGCTCCCGGCACGATCGTGGGCTGCCAGGTCCGCTACTCGGTGCCGGGCAACACCGGCCGGGAATGCCTCAATACCGAGAACAACACCTACGGGGTACAGATTCGCGAAGGCGGCACCGTCGAACAGATCTGCACCAACCAGGGGATCTTCTTCGGCGGAAATCCCGGCCCCCGAGTACTTGAATACGGCCAGGTCATCGGAGTGACCGGCAACTTCTGCCGGTCCACTGAGGATGGAATCACCTGCTACAGCGGCGATTCAGGCTTCATGATCTCCCGCGACGTCAACATCGCTTTCTGATGAAGGAGCTCCGAATGTTCCGTAGAACAGCACTACTCGCGGCCACTGCCGCCCTCGCTTTTGCGTTGACGGCCTGTGGCGACGACGCCCCCGCTGCCGCTCCGGCCCCCGCCCCCACCGCCGCGTCGCAGATTCCCGCGCCGCCCCAGGTCACCATTGCAAACCCCCCGGTCGACACCACGGACACCGCCTCCGCACCGGAGGCCACCGATCCAGCGCAGAACGGCGCGAACCCCGTGAACAACACCGCACCGATCACACCGGTCGACCCGGCCCGCTACACCGCGTATGGCAACGAGGTCGGTTGGAAGTCGCCGTCCGGCAAGATCTATTGCAAGATCGGCTACGCCGAATTCGGGTCCGGTTGCCAGTCCGGAGATGCTCCGGTGCCGGACGGCGCAAACTGCGTCACTCCGTCGTTCACCATCGACCAACTGAGCAAAGGCTTCTACATGACGCCGGGGAAGGTCACGCCGACCTGCTTCAATCAAGGTCAATTCGGCGTCGAGAACGCGCAGACGTTGGAATACAACACATCCATCACGTTCAATGGGATGACGTGCTTCTCCCGCGTGGAAGCGATGATCTGCGACGCGGGCGGCGGGCATGGCTTCGTGTTGTCGATGCAGCAGGCGACGTCCAACTGATGATGGGCAACAGGATTCGCTTCGTTACCTTCTTTGCGGCCGCTGCCACGTGTGCCGGATTTGCCCTGACGGGATGCAGCAGTTCGACCGAACCAACGGACGCGATGCCGTCGGTCATCCCCACCGTGGCCGCGGGTGCGCCGGCGACATCGACTGATGCAGCAGCACCCTCGATTGCCCAGCCGCCGAGTGGCGACGAACCCGGCTCCGGTTCTGCCGCAACACCAACGGCCGGCTCTGAACCGATCACTCCCGTCGACCCCACCCGATATGCCGCGATCAACGATCAGGTCGGATGGAAATCGCCGTCGGGCAACGTCTATTGCAAGCTCGGGCCCACGGAGTTCTCGTCGGGCTGCCAGGCAACAGACGCACCGGTGCCCGACGGTGCCGACTGCGACAAGCCGCCGTTCTCGGCCGACGAGATGAGCAAGGGCTTCTTCCTGGACCCGGGCAAGGTGACACCGATGTGCTTCAACCAGGGCGCATTCGGGGTAGACAACGCCCAGCCGTTGGACTACAACACGTCCATTTCGGCCAACGGCTACACCTGCTATTCCCGAGTCGAAGCGATGGTGTGCGACGCGGGCAGCGGCCACGGTTTCGTGCTGTCGATGCAGCAGGCGACCTGGAACTGATCCCCGACCGTCAGGCAGACATGAAATCCCGGAGCACGGGAAGTCTCGTCGCCGAACGGTTCGCAAGAGTGGGGACACAACCCAACAGACCCTTGGTGTACGGATGCGTCGCGGTCGCAACGATCTCCGCGGACGCCTTCTGCTCCACCAACTCACCCCGGTACATCACCAGCATGGTGTCGGAGAACTCGAGGCACAGCTTGATGTCGTGACTGACGATGAGCAGCGCAGTCCCCTGTTCCTGGGTCAGGTTCTGTAGCAACTCCATGGTTCCTCGGGCGAGCGACGCATCGAGCGCGCTGGTCGGTTCGTCGGCAATCAGCAGTCGCGGAGACCCGCACAACGCCAAAGCCGTCATCACCCGTTGACGCATTCCGCCGGACAACTCGTACGGCCGACTCCGCATCACCCGCTTCGTGTCGGAGAGTCCGACCTTGTTCAGCCAGTACGCGGTCGTGTCTGCACGCTCACGCCTGCCCGTGATTCCCGCTCCCGCGAGCACGTGCTTGAACTGGCCCCCGATGGTCCACACCGGATCGAGTGCCGTCATCGCATCCTGGAACACCATCGCGATTCCCTCGGTGCGCCGCGGCACGCTGCGACCGGTCTCCGGCCGGGCAGGCCTGCCCTCGAATTCGAGACGCGTTGATTCGACTGCTGCGCCCGCCGACACGTCGAGCAATCCCGCGATCGTCATGGCCAGGGTCGACTTTCCCGACCCCGATTCGCCCACCAACGCCACTCTCTCACCCGACGCGATGTCGAAGGACGCGTTTTTCACTGCGGCCACAGCGGACTCGCCTGTCCCGTAGGTGACAGTGAGATCTTCTACGCTGAGTACCGGCGCCGGGTCGGCCTTCACGTTCTCATCGCGACCGACGAGCGAAAGAGATTCGCGCTCAGTAGTTGTCGTCATATATTGCTCCCACCGAACGCCGTCGAATATGAACGAGGCCCATACTTCCGGCACGGTGTTTCCCCGAGCCACGTCGACGGTAAACAGCGCATTACGCAATCCGAAACCATCCGAACAACTCCCTGACCTGCAGATTCGCACGCGGGCGCGGAATAAAGGCCGCGGCCCACATCCGTGACCAGGGGCCGATTTCCGATAGACTCGGTAACGGTTCAGGTTGTCTCACCGTCGCGGCTTCCCCTCGCCTTACATGCCTATCACCGGAAGGCCCTGACACATGACCCGCCCCTTCTTCGACGACGAGTCCGGCTCGGTTGCTGCCCATCTACGACGGCAATCGGATGAGCAGCGGGCGAAGTACACCCGCGCGCGAGCACAACGGACCGAAAAGTTCGTCACCTCGCCGCGGCAGGTGTACGAGTTGATCCGCTCCGGTATCCGGCGCGGCACGATGCCGCACGACGAGGTGTTGTCCGAGCAGCACCTGATCCAGTCGCTCGGTGCGACCAGAAACGCTGTGCGCAAGGCACTTCAGATGCTCGCCGACGACGGTGTCGTGCTCAGGGCTCGCAGAGCAGGAACCTCGATCGCCCATGACATCGTGGCGGTACACGATCGTGAAGTCGGCCCGAGAGCATGGGCGGGCATGCCGGACGAGGGCAGACTGGCCGTCGATACGTTGCAGTGCAGGCGAATCACCGCGCCGGCAGTGATCCAGAACTTCATCGGATCCGAAGTGGATTCGGTGATCTTGCTGGAGCAGGTCGGCAGAATGGGCGGCAAACCGCTCTACCTGCGCGTCGGATACTGCATGACCGACTTCGGAATCGACGAATTCCTCGAACGCATCGAGAGCAACCACAGCGAATACCCGCCCATCGCGGAGGCCCATCGCCGAATCTTCGGGACCGAATACGGCGGCAGCAGCTCGGTGGTCGAAGCCATCTCCTGCCAGGAGCGACCGGCCGAACTGCTGGAGATGCCGGTGGGTGCGCCGGTGCTGTTGCGCGAGTTGATTACTCACAATTTCAAGGGTCAGCCGTCCGAACTGAGCTTCACACATTTTCGAGCGGACCGAGTGGCGATCATCGGCTCCAACGTCACCCCCACTGCGGAGTCCTGACCTTCGAACGACGACAGGGGATCGGTATCGAACCGATCCCCTGTCGATCTACAGCCAGAAGTCCTCAGAAGTCCAGCAAATTGTCCCGTAACTGGGTGTGAGCGTAGCTTTCTCGAACCAACCCTCGACGACGTAGCGCAGGGATCAGACCGTCGGTCACCTCGGTGTAGTACCGACGCCCGAGACGACCGGTCATGAGGAAGCCATCGCCGCCGACGGCATCGATGACGTCTTCCATCTGTCCTGACACTGTGTCGGGAGTACCCACCAGCGGAACCGACGTGATCGACCACGTGGCAGCCAACTGACGCAACGTCTTCGGAGTTCCGTCCTCGTTCAACTTACTGCTGCCCGAACCCGCGAGGAAGTCCGCGAGCGTCGTGCGGTGCCCGTTGGTCGTCAGCTCCGGCGGCGGGGCATCCATGTCCATCGTCGACAGATCGTTGCCCGTCACCGCGGAGATATGCGCCAACGCAGCGTGCACGCGTCCATCGGTGGCCTCACGGGACCGCGCATCGAGTTCGCGAGCTTCGCTGTCGGTCTCACCCAGCACCGGCGAGACGATGTAGAGAATTTTGATCGAATCCGGATCGCGGCCTGCGTTCGAGGCCATCGCCCGAACGTCCTCGCGATAGGCCTTCATCGCTTCGACGCCCTGCGCCTGGCAGATGATCGTGTCCGCATTGCGAGCGGCGAATGCGCGTCCGCGCGGAGATCCACCGGCCTGGCAGATCACCGGTCTGCCCTGAGGCATCGGCAGCGTGTTGAGTGGGCCGCGCGTACGGTGGAACTTGCCGACGTAATTCGCGTCGTGCACCTTGGTGTGATCGACGTAGGTGTTCGACGCCTTGTCCATCACCAGTGCGTCCGGTTCCCACGACTTCCAGAGCGCATCGACTGCCTCGACGAATTCCTCTGCGCGCTCGTACCGTTCGTCGTGCGGGGGCAGTGCGTCCATGCCGAAGTTCTGTGCGGCGCGGTCTTCACTCGACGTCACCACGTTCCACCCGACCCGTCCGTGGGACATGTGATCGAGTGTCGACACCACCCGTGCCAGCAGGTACGGCGGGTAGAAGCTGGTGGACATCGTGGTCACGATCCCGAGTCTCGACGTTGCCGCGGCCAACATCGGCACCAGCGCGACCGGGTCGTGTTTCGGCGCGTACTGCGCCTTCGCCAGATCGAACTCGGTGGTGCCGCCGTAGATATCGGACACCATGGACGAATCCTCGAGCATCAGATAGTCGAAGCCTGCCCGCTCGAGCGCCTGTGCCATCTCGACGTGGAAGCGCCCATCCGCCCAGGAATCGGAATCGGATCCGGTCCAGTGCGAACTCCACACCGGTGGCCGGAAGCTGGTGAACCAACCCAGATGCATGCGCGGTGTACTCATCGTGCACCTGCCAGGTGCTCGCGGAAGTTGGTGCCACGGTATCCGGTGCCTGCGATGCCGCGACGTGCCAGTTCGGGCATCAACCCGTCGCACACGTCGTCGACGTACCGACGGTTGATCACCCCGCCGCCGCCCCCGTAGAACAGGAAACCGTCTCCGCCGACCTCATCGATGACACTTTCCATTTCGTCCGCCACCGCTTCCGGTGTGCCGACGAGCCGCAGAGATTCCGTTCGTTCCGTGGCCACGGTCTCGCGAATGCTGCGGCCGGCTGCCCATTTACGGAGATTGTCGAGAATGCTCGTGCTCCCTTCGGTCTTCAGGTCCTCTGGAATCGGTTGGTCGACATCCAGAGCGGAGAAGTCGATGTCTCCGGACAACATGATCAATCGGCGCGCGATGGCTGCATCGGTCGCCTCGTAATAGCGCTCGGCCTTGCGTTCCGCATCCTCGGCGGTCTCCCCCAGAATCGGCGTCACCATGTACAGCACCTTGATGTCGTCGGGGTTGCGGCCGAACTCGGCCGCGCGGGCCCGCACCGTGTTCCGGTACTCACGCATCGCCTCCCTGCCCTTGGGTGCAGCGACCACCAGATCGGATACTCGCGCAGCAAGATCGATACCGGACTTCGACGCTCCCGCCTGGCAGAGCACCGGCTTACCCTGCGGACTCGGCAGGGTGTTGAGCGGGCCGCGGACCGAGAAGTGTTCGCCGACATGATCGATGGTTCTGACCTTGGTGTGGTCCACATAGGACTCGAGGCCGGGGACGATCGGGGACGCGGCATCTTTGTCCCACGACGCCCACAGCTGGTTCGCGACGTCGACGAATTCCTCGGCGATCTCGTACCTGGCGTCGTGTGTCGGCAGCGTGTCGCGGCCGAAGTTCTGTGCTGCTCGGTCCCCAGTCGAGGTGACGATGTTCCAGCCCATCCGTCCGCGGCTGAGATGGTCGAGAGTCGACAGCAGCCGAGTGAGCAGGAACGGCGGGTAGAAACTCGTGGACGCGGTGACGACGATGCCGATTCTGTCGGTCTCGTACGCCAGTCGTGAGGCCAGCGCCATCGGATCGTGCTTCGGCGCTCGGGGTGTCCACTTGAGTTCGGACTCGAACGTACCGCCGTAGATATCGGTCAGCGCGGTCGAATCCTCCAGCATCACGAAGTCGATTCCCGCTCGCTCGAGCGCGCGCACGGTGTCGACAGCGAAAGATCCGTCGGCCCAATCTGTTCCGCCTGTTCCGGCAAAGGGTCCGGTCCAGTCGGGTACGAGGTAGTTGGTGAACCAACCGGTAGTGAACGGTTGTGACATCGGTCCTCTTTTCCAAAATAGTGGTCGTGAATGGTCGGTGCAGGGACGGCGGACTCCTCGGTGACGACCACCTTCGATTCGGGGGTCGACACAGCGACGGTCCGCCATGGTCGAAGGGCGAGCAGGACTGCCGATGCCGCGACGGGGATGCTGGCGGTGAAGGCGAGCGAATAGGACGCCTGAGCGGCAACAGCGCCGGCGACGAGTGGGCCGAGCATGGTGCCGATATCGAACGTGACCTGGTAGACGGCAACGGGACTGCCGCCCCGCCCCGCCAGCACGTCGCCGACGGTCGCCGCACTGGCCACCATGGCGAACGTGCCGCCCACACCCCAGAGCACCATCGTCAGCACCAGAATCGGCAGCGTCGGAACCAGAGCGAGAACGGCGATCCCGAGCAGGATCAGGGCCGACCCGGAGGCCATCATGGGTCGTCGACCCCAGCTGTCGACCAGTCGGCCCGCGGGTTTGACCACGAGGATCTGAACGACGGCTCCGACGACGAGCACCAGACCCGAAACGAAGGGGCTGCCGCCGATCACCGTCGCGACGAACAGTGGGATGAGGGTGAACCGCACTCCGTTGCCGACCCAGCCGTTGGCGAAGTTCGACGCGATCGACGCCCGGAATCCCCGGTGGCCGAGCGCACTTCGCAGGGTCATCATCTCCGGTCGTGTTGTCGTATCGTGCACGACACCGTTCGCGGCGTCCTTCTTGTCACTCGATCGGAACGCGAACCAGACGACAGCGACCCCGACGATCAGCGTCAGTGCGTGCGTGAGGAACGGAGCCCGGAGGGAGACTAGAGCGACCGCACCGCCGATCACCGGGCCCAGTACCCCGCCGATGAGGAAGCCGGATTGGAAGACCGACGCAGTTCTGCCCCCGGTTTCCGGGGTGCTGTAGCGAAAGAGGAGCTGCTGACCGGACACGGTGAACATCGCAGTCCCGACGCCGCCGACAGCGCGAAGCACCAACAGCGACAAAAAGGTCGGAGCGAACGCTGCCGCCAGAGACGAGGTGGCCGCCAGCAGCAGTCCCGCGGTGAGAACCGTGCGTTCGTCGAACCTCATCAGCAGACGGGATGCGCCGAACGACGCCAGCACTCTGGTGAAGGCGTAGATACTCACCACCGACGAGGCCGCCAGATCCGACACCCCGAAATCTCTGGCGAAGACCGGAATGACCGGAGCCACAACGCCGTAGCCGAGACCGATGCAGACGTTGACGAAGGCCAACGCGTACACCGGACCCGGTACCGCCGAATCTCTGCGCAGCAACCGCATCAGAAGGACATGAGATTCTCACGAAACATGTCGTGCTCGTATTCGGTACGGACGAGGCCGCGTCGTTGCAGCGCGGGAACGAGCCCCTCGGTGATCTCGCCGACGTAGCGTCGGCCGATGCTCCCGGAGATCAGGAAACCGTCACCACCGACGAAGTCCATCGTCTCGCCCATCTGCTCGGCGACGGAATCGGGGGTGCCGACGTAGTGCACGTTCTTCATGGACCAGCCGAGTGCCGCCTTGCGTGGGGTATTGCCGTAGGACAGGAAGTCGCCGAGTGTCGTCCGGTGTCCGTTGGTGGAGAGTTCGGGAAACTCCTCGTCCAGTTCGTACGTCGACAGATCGATTTCGGTCAGTGCCGAAATGTGGCCCAACGCCGACTCGATGCGTGAATCGACATCGGCCGTCATGCGCTCCACCTTCGCGCGCGCGTCGGATTCGGTGTCCGCCAGCACGGGCTGGGTGATGAACATGATCTTGCAGCTGTCCGGATCGCGGCCCTCCTTCTCCATCCGCATCCTGATGTCATCGCGGAACGCCTTCATCGCGGCCGGGTCCTTGGCTGCGCTGAGGATGGTTTCGGCGTTGCGGGCGGCGAATTCGCGACCCCGCGGTGAGCCACCGGCCTGGCAGATCACCGGTTCGCCCTGTGGTGAACGCGGCAGGTTCAACGGTCCACGGGATGCGTGGTACTTGCCGCGGAAGTTCGTGACGTGGACCTTCGTGTGGTCGACGTACGTGCCGGTGTCCCGGTCGAGAACCATCGCGTCCTCCTCCCACGATGCCCACAGCTGCTTGACGAGATCGACGAACTCGTCGGCCCGCTCGTACCGCTGATCGTGTTCGGCGAGCTTGTCCATCCCGTAGTTCTGCGCGGCGCGGTCCTCGCTGGAGGTCACGACGTTCCAACCGACTCGCCCGCCGCTGAGGTGATCGAGGGTGGAGAACCGTCGAGCGAGCAGCCACGGCGGGTAGAAGGACGTCGAACATGTCGCGATGATCCCGATGTGTTTCGTCGACGCAGTCAACATCGGAACCAGCGTGACGGGATCATGTTTCGGCGCATACAGGCCGTACTTCAAGTCCACTCTCGACGTCTGTTCGAAGGCGTCCGAGACCATCGACGAATCCTCGAGCATGATGTAGTCGAAGCAAGCGCGCTCGAGCGACCGAGCGAAGTCGACGTGCAGCTCGCCGTTGGCCCACGTCCTGCCTTCGTCGCCGGCCCAGGTGGTGTTCCACGGCGGATTGGAGAAGTTGGTGAACCACCCCAGATGGAATTTGGTCATGCCGTGCTCCTTGCTCTCGATGTGGGTAGATCACTTCTGTGCAGCCGAGACAGCTCGGCAGGTTCTTTCGGGTGAATTCCGCGTAGCCCTGAGACCGCGCTCGCCAGTAGTGCGGCGAAAGCCATGGCGGCCACGGCAATGACGAATCCTGTTGTCAACGAATCCGATCCGCCGTCCGGCAACATCGCGCTGTCGCCGGAGTACACCAACTCGCGCAGCGCGGGCGGCAGTGCAGACACTGCGAGCACCAGCGCCAGGGCCGTGCTGAGGGTGACTGCAGTGTTGTCGAGGGACACCCGAAGACCGTTCGCCATTCCCGAACGGTTCGGCGCCACCCCGACGTTGATCGCCGCCGCATTGGCCGTCTTGAAGATCCCGCCACTGAGACCGAGGGCGAACAGCAGCACGACAATGGGAACGTCCTCGGCCGGCCCCGCGATATGCAGGGCGAGTACCGACAGGACCGCTGCAGTGCAGAGGGTGGAGACCGTCGTCAACGTCCGCGTCGATACCCGAGTGGCCAGCGTGCCTGCGATGGGCGACATCACGGTGGTGCCGACGGCCAATGCGGTGATCTGCAATCCGGCGTGAATGGGACTCGAGCCTCCGACGCTCTGCAGGTAAAGCGACATGGTTACCGCCACCGCGCCTTCCGCCATCGTCACCAGGAACGATGCGGCGTAAGCACTGCCACGGAACCTGTCCACCAGCAGCATCGGATCCACGATCGGATCTGCGGCTCGCTTCTCCCACCACCAGAACAGCGGTAGAGCGACCACGACGCACGTGAGCGGTACCACCGACTGCCACGCGCCGACACCGTCACTGCCAGCACGATTCACCCCGTAGACCAGGCCACCGAGGATGACCATCGACCCCACTGCGCCGGCGTAGTCCAGGGCTGCGCCTGTCTTCGGCCGCGGTGTCCGGCGCAGCGTGAGCCACGCCCACACCGTCCCGACGACGCCGAGGGGAACGACGATTCCGAATACTCCACGCCACCCGACGGTTTCGGTCAGCACACCACCGAGCAGCGGTCCGATGGAGATGGCGAGCGACATGATCGTGATGTTCCAGCCGATGCCGATGGAGAGCTTCTGCGGCTCGAACGCGTCGACGAGAAGCGCAGTGGTGTTGGTGATCACCGCCGCAGCGCCGATACCCTGCACGACGCGCAGCCCGATCACGACGTCCGGGTCACTCGCCATCGCGATGACCGCGGCGCTGACGGTCAGACAGGCCAACCCGGCGAGGTAGACCGGGCGTCGGCCGACGAGATCGGCGAGTTTGCCGAGCACCAGAATGAACACTGCCGTGGTGAGCAGGTACGCGAGCATGAACCAATCGGTTTGCGCTGCAGAGGCTCCCAGTCCCGCGCTCATGTCCGGTAGAGCGACGGGGAGCATCGACACCGATACGAACGTGATGCTCATCCCGAGTCCGGTGACCGACAGCACGCGCCAGGGATACGAGTCGGGTCGCACCCGCGTCGACGGGCCGACCCCTGCAGCGACGATCAGAAGTCCATCAGGTTGTCGCGGAACAACTCGTGCGCGTATCCGTCGCGAATGAGTCCACGCTTACGCAGTTCGGGCGCAAGGCCGTCGGTGATCTCGCTGATGTACCGCCGGTTCACGCTCCCTGCGATCAGGAACCCGTCACCGCCGACCTCGGCCGCGATATCACCCATCTGCTCCGCAACCGCGTCGGCAGTGCCGATCAGTTGGACGGACTTCCTGATGTCCGAGCTCGCCGCCTCGCGCAGGGTCATCCCGGTGGTGTTGGCACCGATCAGGGCCATCGTCCCCCGGCCCGCATTGGTCTCGACGGTAGGAATCGGCGCGTCCAGATCGAACTTCGAGAAGTCGATGCCACTCGCGTAGGACATCGAGGCCAAATTCACGTCGATGTTGCGGCGAAAGCCGTCGAGGATCCGCTCGTTCTTGTCCTGCGCTTCTTGCACGGTCTCGCCGAGTACCGGGCTGACGATGAACATGATCTTGCAGCTGTCCGGGTCCCGCCCCTCCACGACCATGCGAGCCCGGACGTCGTCGCGGTACGTCTTCATGGCCTCGACGCTCTCGACCTGAGCCAGAATGGTCTCGGCATGCTTGGCTGCGAAGCCGCGGCCTGCGGGCGAGCCGCCTGCCTGGCAGATGACCGGTCGGCCCTGCGGCGTCGGAGTGGTGTTCAGCGGCCCCCGGGACGAGTGGTATTTGCCCTCGAAATCGATGTTGTGGACCTTCGCGAAATCCGCGAAGACGCCCGCTTCTCGGTCGAGGCGAACCGCATCGGGCTCCCACGAGGACCACAGTTGCTTGACGAGGTCGATCCACTCGTCGGCCATCTCGTACCGGTGATCGTGCTCGAACATGTCCTCGTAGCCGAAGTTCTGTGCCGTCCGAACATTGTGCGAGGTCACCAGATTGACCCCGGCGCGGCCGTTACTGAGGTGGTCGAGCGTGGCCGACGTTCGTGCCGCCATGTACGGAGGATGGAACGAGGTCGTCATCGTGGCGATGAGGCCGAGACGCTCGGTGTGCTGACTCAGGATGGGCAGCAACGAATTCGGATCCTGCTTCGGCACCGACCGAGCATTGGCCAGCCACCACTCGGACGAACCACCGAACGAGTCGGGTACGAACGCACCGTCCTCGAACATGATGTAGTCGAAGCCGGCGCGTTCGAGCGATCGAGTCATGTCGATGTACAGCTCGGGGTGGTTCCATTCGGTTCCGCCCTCTCCCGACCACATCTGGTTCCACGACTGCACCTGCCAGCTCAAGAACCAACCAAGGTGGAACATGTCGGCTTTCTCCTTCCAGAATGACGGTGAGAGGTTCAGAATGCGCGAAGATTTTCGCGGAAGTGTGTGTGCTCGTACGACGTTCGGGTCAGTCCTCGACGCTTCAGCGCGGGCACCAACCCATCGGTGATCTCGGCGACGTAGCGCCGGTTCATCGGAGCTCCCGCAATGAGGAAGCCGTCGCCGCCCACCTCCTGCATGACGCCGTCCATCATGTCGGCAACGTCGTCGGGAGTGCCCACGAACTCCAGGGTGTCAATGGCGCTGTGGCCGGTGATGCGCTCGCGCAGGGTCTGTGTGCCGTCGCCCTTGAACTCGGCGAAACTGCTTCGGTGCCCGTTGCTTTCGAGATCTGCCGGCAACGGCTCATCGAGGTCGAACTGGCTCAGATCGATACCGGACAGGTGCGAGCGCCCAGCGAGAAGTCCATCGATGTTGCTCGACGCTGCATCTGCCCGACGCTTCTGCTTGGCTTTGGCCTCGGCCGTCGTCTCACCGAGGATCGGGGAGATCAGGTACATCACCTTGACGTCGTCTGGGTTACGGCCGGCCTCGGCGGCACCCTGGCGAATGTCCTCACGGTAGCGTCGCATCTTCTCGGTCCCATGGGGATTGGAGATGATGGCGTCCGCGTGTTTCGCAGCGAACTCCTTGCCTTTGTCCGAACCACCGGCCTGCAGGAACACGGGCCGACGCTGCGGGCTGGGGATGGTGTTCAGCGGTCCCCTCGACTTGAAGAACTTGCCCTCGAAATCGATCCGGTTGACCTTCTCGTGGTCGGCGTAGATGCCGCCCGCCGAGGTGTCCGCATGCACTGCTCCGTCTTCCCAGGAGTCCCACAGCTTGCACGCAAGCTCGACGAACTCGTCGGCGATGTCGTAACGGAGATCGTGCTCGGGCATATCGAATCCGTAGTTCTGCGCAGCGCGAGTGTTGCTGCCGGTGACGATGTTCCAGCCGATTCGGCCCTTCGCGATGTGGTCGAGTGTCGACATCAAACGGGCGACGGTGTACGGGTGGTAGAAGGTGGTGGTCAGGGTCGGAACGATGCCGAGGTGCTTGGTGGTGTAGGACAGGATTCCGGCCAGGACGGCGGGATCGTGTTTCGGTGCCGCGGATGCTGTCGCCAGGTAGTACTCCATCGAACCCTTGTAGGTGTCCGAGACCTGCACCGAGTCCTCCAGGATGAGGAAGTCGAAGCACGCCCGCTCGAGCGAATGCGCCAGATCCACGTACTGATCGGGCATCATCCAGTCGGTCGCACCGGTACCCGACCACGGCTGGTTCCAGGACTGAACGCCGAAGCCGGCGCCGAGGAACCATCCGAGGTGAAATTTGTTGGCAGTCATGATGTTTCTCCAGATACGAAACGAGTGAGAGGGTCAGAATTCGAGCAGGTTGTCGCGCAGATGATCGCTGCTGTACTCGGTTCGCATCAGACCTCGGCTCTGCAGAGCGGGCACGAGTCCGTCGGCGATCTCGCCGATGTAGCGGCGATTGTGCGGCTGGCTCCAGATCAGGAAACCGTCTCCACCGACCTCGGCCATGGCGTCACCCATCTGCGCGGCAACAGCATCCGGCGTACCGACCAGCTCCATCGATTCGGTTCGGTAGGCGACACATGCCTCGCGCAGCGTGCGGCCGTCGGCCCAGTTACGAAAGTTCTCCAGCGTGGACTGATGGCCGTTGGTGTGCACGTCCTCGGGCATCGGCTTGTCGAGATCGAACGTGGAGAAATCGATCTCCATGCTCGCCGACCAACCGACGAGCACTCCCGCAGGATTGGCGCGTACCGCCGCCGCTTTGCGCTCCTTGCGCGCGAGCGCATCCTCGTGGGTCTCGCCGAGGATGGGAGAGACCACGTACATCACCTTTGCCGAATCGGGATCGCGGCCGTGCAGCGCCATCCGGCGCCTGATATCGGACCGGTACTCCTTCATCGCTGCAACACCTTTGGGGAGCGCCATGATCATGTCTGCATGCTTGGCCGCGAAGTCGCGGCCGGCCGGTGAACCGCCGGCCTGAGTGATGACCGGACGCCCCTGCGGTGACGGCAGAGTGTTGAGCGGTCCGCGCGAGGAGTAGTACTTGCCCTGGAAGTCGATGGTGTGGACCTTGGTGTGATCGACGTAGGTGGACGTCTCGCGGTCCATCACCACGGCGTCGGCATCCCACGAGTCCCACAGCTTCTCGACCAGTTCCACGTACTCGTCGGCGCGGGCGTAGCGCTCGTCGTGCGGAGGTAGCGCGTCCATACCGAAGTTCTGCGCAGCGCGATCTTCGCTGGACGTCACCACATTCCACCCGATGCGCCCAGAGGACAGGTGATCGAGCGAGGAGATCGAGCGGGCGAGCATGTAAGGCGGATAGAAGGACGTCGATGCGGTCAATGCGATACCGAGATGACTGGTGGCCCGGGTGAGCAGGGGAGCCAACGCCATCGGATCACCCTTGGGTGCCCAACCGCCCGTCTTCAGGGTCGCTTCCGAACTGCCACCGTACGTATCGGACACCATCGACGAATCCTCGAGGAGCAGGAAGTCGAAGCACGCGCGCTCGAGTGTTTTGGCGAACTCGACGTAGAAGTCTCCGTTCAGCCAGTCCCCACTGTCGGAACCCTCGAACGCGGTGTTCCAGGACGTCGGTACGAAGCTGCCGAACCAACCGAGATGAAATCTGTTGTCTGTCATAGTCACATTCGTTCCTCGCTGGTCATTCTTCCTCGATATCGGTCAACTACACCGCGCGGATGTTTCGCCCGGCCGCGTTCTCGGTAGCCGTCGGATTTCGCCGCGGATCGCGGGTGTTTCCCCACGTAGTTCGGTCGGGAAGTCCGATATGACCACCGACCGAACTACGTGCGGGAGTGCGCTCTACGAACCGAGCGTCAGATTGGAGTAGTCGATCCGGAAGTCGGTGCGCTGTACGAACCCACCGATACCGGCCTCGAGTGCCACCGACGGCCGCACCCTGGCGATGAAGACGTAGGGAGCCTGCTCGGTCATGCGTAGCTCTGCCTCGTTCCAGAACACCCCGGCCTCGGGGCTGAGGGCGTCGCCCGCGTTCAGCCCCTGGTCGACCATCGCGAGAAACTCCGGGTCGTTCCACAGCGCCACATTGGAGCCGCCGCCGGGCTGCGTGAGCAACTGGAGGGAATACGGCGGAGTCATCGTCACCGATGCACCGATACTCAAGCTGGCCTGCACCTTTCCGGCCAAGGTGTCGGCATTGAGCTGCGCTGCAGGTAGTTCCGCGATGGTGACATCTATTCCGGCTTCAGCGGCAAAGGACTGAATCTGAATTGCCGTGTCCTGAGCGGCGGGGAGCTGATTGTTGACACTGAGGGTGAACGAGAGACCATCGGTCAAGCCGGCGTCCGCCAGCAGGGACTTGGCTCGCTCGGGGTCGCTGTCGTACTGGGGAAGATCGCTCCCGTCCCAGTTCGGTGCCTTGTCGTCGAGTACGTGGTTGTACTTGTATGCCCTGTCGAAGAAGACGTCGGACATGATCTGGTCGTACGGGATCGCGTATGCCATCGCCTGGCGAACACGCACGTCGTCGAACGGCGCAGTGGTGGTGTTCATCGAGAACAACAGGTACTGATTCGAGGTCGTCGTCGGGACGGTCACCGCGTCGTTGCTCTCCAACGTCGCCTGGTCCGACGAGCGCAACGCCAGCGCGACATCTGCGTCGCCGCGCGTGACCATGTTCGCTCTCGTCGCGGGGTCGGCCACAACGCGTCGGATGATGCGCTTCACCTCGGGCTCACCGAGCACGAAGTTGGGGTTCGCCGTCATGACGATCTCCTGGCCGGGAGTGACGGACTCCAACATGTATGCGCCGTAGCCGAAGTTGCCGCGCATCATGTCCTCGGCACCCCACGCGACGGCATACGGATCCTCGGGAGTCGAGTTCTCGATGAGGTAGTTGCTGTCGTAGATCGACCCGATGTTCTCGGCCAGGTTGGCGAGCAGGGTCAGTCCGTAGCCGGCCTTCTCCACGGTGAAGCTGACGGTGTAGTCGTCGACCTTCTTGATCTGGGTCGCCGGGTCGGTCAACATCGGCTTGTAGTATCCGGCCATACCGCCACCCGGGGTGGCGAACTTGCGCTCGAAAGACCACAGCACGTCATCGGCGTCGAGCTCGTTGCCGTGCTCGCTCATCACGCCCTTCTCGAGGGAGAAGGTGTAGACGAGCTGGTCCGGGCTCACCTCGTAGCCCTCCGCCAGGTACGGCTCGAAGTTGTAGTAGTCCTGAACCAGCGCATCCGAGCCGTCCTCCTCGACGTACGGCTTGCGAATCAACTGCGCGTGCATGTTGTTGGTGACGTCCTGATTGTCGGTGCCTGCGGTGTAGCCGTAATCGCGCACCACATTCGACGCCTGATCCGGTGTCACCACGACGATTTCACCGCTCGCCGACGCCGAGGACTCGGTGCCGCCGTCCGAGCACGCGCTCAATGCGAGGGCACCGACGAGCAACGGGACCGTCCACCTGAGTCCGATGGAAAGACGATGAGAGGTTTTCACGAGGGTTTGTTCTCCTTCTTCGGTGCACGAGTGCAGGTGTCATCGCCGGTCGAGCCGGTGGCGTCGATCGCGGGAGATACTGGACGAGAGAGGGTTTCGCGGACCGCACTGTCCGTTGTGGAAGCTGGCCGCTGTCAGTGGGAGCGGCGGGTGCCCTTGGTCAGCCTGCGACCGACTACTGCAACCGAAGCCACCGTCAAGCACAGCGCGAACGCGGGAGCGCCGGCCGACCACAGCTTTCCGATGGCGGCGTCGCCTGCTCCGCGGGTGATCATCGAACCCCACTCGGGGGTGGGCGGCGGCAGACCGACACCGAGGAAGCCGAGCGCTGCGGTGAGGATGATCGTCATGCCGAACACGACTGACGCGTTCTGCAGCGCAGGGACCGACGAGTTCGGCAGCACGTGTCGGAACACCAGTTGTGTCTCGGACAATCCAGCCTGACGGGCCGCGTCGAGATACGCGTCGCCGCGCACGCGCAGTACTTCGGTACGGACGAGCCTGGCCTGAATCGGCGCGAGAATGATCGAGAGCGTGAAGATCATGGTGATCGACGACGTTCCGAAGAACGACACGACAACCAAGGCGACGATCACCGTGGGAACGGCTTCGAGCAGGTCGAGGAAGCGCGCGGCGCCGCGGGCCAGGAAGCCGCCGAGTCCGCGTCCCGCCTCGTTCATTCCGATGGTGAGTCCGATCAGAATTCCCGCCACCGTTGCGGCAACCGTGACGGCGAGAGCGATCGTCACGTCGATGCGGGCACCGGCGATGGTGCGTGAGAACACGTCGAGTCCGTTGGAGTCGGTACCGAGAAGAAACTCGGAATCCGGTGACAGAGACGGTGCGCCGACGACCTTCGTCGGATCGAACGGCACGATCCACGGCCCGATCAGGGTGATCAGCAGAATCACGGCCAGCGGAACGAAGAGCGCTATAGTGCCGACCGAGACCGCTCTCCGTGTCGGCGGCTTCACACTTCGAGTATCGGACTCGACTTTCTTCGGTACCAGAGCAACCATCAGGAACCACCTCCTGCTCGGCCCGGCTTGCGCCGAGGGTCGAGCAACATGTTGACGAGATCGACACACAGGAACACGATCAGCGAAATTGCAGCGACGACGAGCAAGAATCCCTGCAGCGCAATCAGATCCGTCGCCGCGACAGCCTCGACGGCGTAACGGCCCATGCCGCCGAGTCCGAACAGGGTCTCGAGAATGACCGCACCGCCGAGAAGAGAACCGAAGACCATGCCGAACAACGCCACGGTCGGCGGCAATGCTCGCCGGTACGCACTTGCATAGATGTACTTGCGGGCCGAACCGGTGGCGATCTTGAACATCGTCGGTTGCGCGGTGAGGCTCGAATCGAGCGCTGTCAGAAGCTGCTTGAGCAGAATCGGGGTGACCGAGAGCACCAGCACAGCAATCGGCAGGAGCAGGTGCGAGATCATCGAGGACACCACCACGGTGTCGCCCCGCAGAATCGCGTCGAGCAGCGGGAACGAGGTGAGCGGCTCGGGTTCGGTCAATCCCGCCCGCACTCGGCCGGTAGGGGCGGGAACCACCTGCAGCGTGGCGTAGAACAGGAAGATTCCGACCACGCCGACGACGAATTCCGGAACGGCACCGGCTGCTTGGGCGTAGCCGCGAACAGCACGCGCAGCAATGGATCTGGGCCAGGCAACCACTACTGCCGAAAGCAGCAAGGTGATCGCTAGGAGAAAGAAGAACGCAATTCCTGCGAGTTCGAGCGTGCCCGGGAGCCGGTCGGCGATATCGGTTGTCACCGGCCTACCGGTCATGATCGCGTTGCCGAGGTCGAAGTGCAGTAGGTCGCCCAGATACGACATCAACTGAGACCACAGACTGCCGTCGAGACCGAGCTCGGCCTTCGTCGCCAGATAGTCGGCCTCGGTGGCTTCGGGGCCGACCACTTCGCGGGCCGGGTCGCCAGGGATGGCGCGTACCAGGAAGAACGCGGCGACCGCAAAGACCAACAGATGCAGCGGTAGGACGGCCACTCGGCCGAGCCACCACCGTTGACGTCCGAGAAATGTCTTCATCGCGCAGCCGCCACGGCGAGTTGCTCGACCGCTTCGTCACCGCGGTACGCGTCGAGCAGTTCGGCCGTGTACGGGTCCTGTGGTCGCTCGACCACATCGTCGGTGCTGCCCTGCTCGACGATGACTCCGTTCCGCATGACGACAAGGTCGCGGGCGATGAACGCCGTCGCGGGGAGCCCGTGCGAGACGAAGACCAGTCCGCATTCCGATTCGATGCAGTACCGACGAAGCATGTTCAAGATCGCGCCCTGAACCGAGACGTCCAACGCGGACACCACCTCGTCGCACAGCAATATCCGGGGCCGAACGACCAACGCCCGCGCTATCGAAAAACGCTGCCGTTGACCTCCCGAGACCTCCGGGGGATATCGGTCCGCCATCGAGGGGTGGATTTCGAGGGACTCCAATGTCTCGTCTACTCGTGCGTCAGCGGCCTTGTTGTCCAACCCGAGAAGCCGGAGGGCAGGTAGTCGCACCGCATCACGCAATGTTCGGCGTGGATCGAAGGACGATGTCGTGTCCTGCGCGACATACTGCACCTTCGACCTGAATTCACGCCTGCCTGCCTTCGAGGACAGCACCCCGTTCAGTTCGGCTCCGTTGTATCGCACCGAACCCGTCGTGGGCGAGAGCAGCCCGCACATCATCCGAACCAATGTCGACTTGCCGGACCCCGACTCACCGACGATTCCGATAGCCGAACTCGACGTGATCGTCATGTCGATGTCATCGACGGCCGGTGTGCTGGATCCCGTGCGATCGAAAGTCTTGCCCAGGTGTTCGACGTCGATCTCGGCGTACGCAGTGCGCGAGTTGCCACTCATCAAGATCCTCCAAGCCGGTTGTCTCCAGCAGATCTGCTGCTTGTTCGCACAGCTTTCTCGACACGCATTACTGAAAACGACCTCCGGCGTAACTGAAGTATTACGCCGCACAAATCCACTGGTCAGAGCCCCTCGAACTTTATTAACGCCGGGGTGACGTAAGTCTCGACCACCCCTCGCGCCGGCGTCGAGCGGCGTTATCGGAACCGACAAACCGCTCGAGCAGGAGTTGCTTGCGGCGTAATAACTCATTTACGCCTGCGCCACGTTGGGTAATGCCGCTGCAGCAGGCTTCGTTCATGAGCAACCGATGAGTTGCCCACCGTCACGAGAGGATTGGCATGAACGAGCACGCTTCCGCCGACCGCGTCGAGCCGACGCAGTTGTTTACCGATCGGCTCCACTCGGGCGTTGCCCGATGATGCACCTCGGATGGTTCTTCACCACGGGATTCGGAGTCTACGGCTGGAACCAACCGTGGTCGGGCAACGTGGCGTCGGACATCGGTCGACCCGATCTGTTCGTCGACGCGGCAAAGAGCCTCGAGCGCGCCGGATTCGACTACATCATGCTCGAGGATTCCTCGGTGTTGTCCGACGTATATCGCGGAACGTTCGAGAGCTCGGTTCGACGCGGGACCACCGTGCGTTTCGACCCGATGCCACTCGTTCCATTGATGGCCGACGCCACCGAACGTATCGGCATCATCGCCACCGTCGCAACGACGTTCTACCCACCGTTTCTCGCCGCACGATTGATGTCGACACTCGATCATGTGACCAAGGGCCGCGTCGGAATCAACCTCGTCACCGCGAGCGCCGACGGAGCCGCGCAGAACTACGGACTGCCCAAGCAGATCGAGCACGATCTCAGATACGAGATGGCAGACGAATGGGTCGACGTCGTATCGCAGCTGTGGGAGTCCTGGGACGAGGATGCTCTTGTCCTCGACCCGCAGTCCGGTGTGTTCGCCGATCACGAGAAGATCCACAAGATCGACTTCGAGGGAAAGTACTACGCCTCGCGTGGCCCCTTGAACGTTCCGCGCGGACCCCAAGGGCGGCCGGTGATCTGCCAGGCCGGAGGCTCCCCTGCCGGCCGCGCATTCGGTGCCAAGCATGCGGACACCATCATCGCCAACGTTCGCGGACTCGACGCGATGAAGGAATACCGCGAGGACATCAGCCGCCGACTGGTCGAGTACGGGCGCAAGCCGGACGACGTCAAAGTGCTGTTCCTGGTCAGCCCCATCATGGCGGACACCGATGAGGAAGCCATCGTCAAGCGCGATCGCATGCGCGAAGTTCAGAAGAACAACATCGATGGAGTACTCGCCGCGATGTCGTATCTCAGCAGCACCGATTTCTCACAATTCGACATCGACGCACCGGTTCCCGATCTGACCCAGTACAACGGCCACAAGAGCACGCTCGAAGACATGGCCAAATCGGGCAAGACGCTGCGCGAGATCATCGCGAACTATCCGACCGTCGAATCGATGGAACTCGTCGGAACAGCCGAGACCGTCGCGGAGAAAATGGACGAGGCAATGGAGTTCGTCGGCGGCGACGGATTCCTCATCGCGTCCCCCGTCACCCGAAAAGTGATCTCCGAGATCAGTGACGGTCTCGCTCCCGCATTGCGCCGACGCGGAGCAATACGCGACGGCTACTCCCGAACCACGTTCCGCGAGAACCTTGCCGCCTTCTGACGTGGTGGCGTTGTGATCGCCGGGGTGCCGTAGCACCGCAGTACAGACCAGTGAAACAGCCGCTGGGAGCGGCGCAATGGTTCCGCAACGATGGAGTCTCCGAACCGTCACGCACATCGTGTTGGCTGGTGTCGTCGCCTCGAAGAAAAGGTCAATGAATGAAAATCACTGTAGTAGCAGGCAATCCGAAACCCGAGTCGCGCACCCTCGATGCAGCGCGTGTTCTCGCCACCGCACTGACGGGTGAGCCCGGCAATACCGTCGACGTGATCACCCTCGGGGCCGGGCTGCTCGGCTGGGGCGATGCTGCAGTGGCGGCCGCTGTCGAATCCGTCGCCTCCTCGGATCTCGTCGTTTTCGCCAGTCCGACGTTCAAGGCGACATACACCGGAGTACTCAAGCTGTTCCTCGATCAGTTCGCCGGCGATACGGGATTGAAGAATGTCGTCGCCGTTCCACTCATGCTCGGTGCCGGTCCGGCGCACGCCATGGCACCGGACCTGTTTCTCAAGCACGTTCTCGTGGAACTCGGCGCCGTCACTCCGGCGCCCGGCCTCTACCTCATCGATTCCACCTACACCACCGATTCCCGGATCACCGACTACGTAACTCGCTGGGGCGATGCACTTCTCGCCGCTGCCCGAACCCGAACGGAAGCATCATGACCCTGAGCACCACAAGCCTCGACCAGTCCGTTCTACGAAACGCGTTCGGGCAGTTTCCCAGCGGCGTCGTCGCCCTCTGCGCCGAGATCGACGGGGTACAGGTCGGTATGGCTGCGAGCAGCTTCGTCGCGGTGTCGATCGATCCACCTCTTGTCGCCTTCTGCGTACAGGACACCTCGACCACGTGGCCCAAGTTTGCGGCAGCCACTCGCATCGGCATCAGCGTGCTCGGTGAACTGCACGACGTCGCCGCGCGAACCCTCGCGGCGAAGACCGGCAACCGCTTCGAGGGATTGACCACGACGACGACCGACGACGGAGCAGTCTTCATCGACGGTGCGAGCATGTGGCTCGACGCCACGGTCACCGAGCAGATCACTGCCGGTGACCACGACATCGTGCTGATGCGGATCAACGAGCTGGAGATCAAGGACGGCATCGCACCGATAGTGTTCCACGGCAGCAAGTTCCGACGTCTCGCTGTGGATCTGTGATGAGTGCCGTCGAACACGCCCTCGATGCACTTCGAGCCGGAAAGCCGGTGTTCGTCACCGACTCGGCCGATCGCGAGAACGAGGGCGACGTCATCCTCGCGGCCGACCGCGTCACTCCGGCCTGGACGGCATGGACCGTCCGCAACACATCGGGTCTGCTGTGCGCTCCGATGAGTGACGCGCGCGCGGACGCCCTGGAGCTGCCGCCGATGGTGGCGAACAATCAGGACCCGAAGAAGACCGCATACACCGTCACTGTCGATGCGGCCGTGGGCATCACCACCGGCATCAGCGCTGCGGATCGCGCCAGGACCCTGCAGGTCTTGGCCGATCCGGGTTCCGTCGCCACCGACATCATCCGTCCCGGCCACGTCCTACCGCTCCGGGCACGCCCCGGTGGTGTCCTCGAGCGGCCGGGTCATACCGAAGCAGCCGTCGACCTGTGCGCGCTCGCCGGGCTTCCCGCGGTGGGTGTGATCGCCGAGCTCGTCGCCGACGACGGTTCGATGATGCAGTTCCACGAGATCGAACGCCTCGGCTCTCGCATGCATCTGCCGGTACTGACCATCGAGGAACTGATCGCTTATCGCCGGCTTGTCGATCCCGCGCCGGTGGCCGTACCCGCTCGTGTGGAACGAATCGTGGAGACCGTTCTCACGACACCGCACGGCGAGTTCCGGATGTTCGGATACCTCGACCTCGAGACCGGCGCCGAGCACGTGGCGCTCGTCTCGGGAGATGTCCGCAACGACGCCATGGTTCGCGTTCACTCGGAGTGTCTGACCGGCGAATCGTTCCTGTCGCAGCGATGCGAGTGCGGCCCGCAACTCACCACCGCTCTCGAGCGAATCGCCACCGAAGGTGGCGTACTGGTCTACCTTCGCGGTCACGAAGGTCGCGGAATCGGATTGCTGAAGAAGCTTGCCGCATACCGACTTCAGGACGAGGGATTCGACACCGTGCAGGCCAACCTCGAACTCGACGAACCGGCCGACGGGCGTGAGTACGGCGGTGCCGCAGCTATTTTGAAGGATTTGCGTCTGACCACGGTTCGTTTGTTGACCAACAATCCCGACAAGATTCGCGGCCTGGAAGCTCACGGCGTCGACGTCAGTTCACGGTTGCCGATCATCGTGGGTGCGGCGCAGGCGAACATCCACTACCTCGAAACCAAGCGCGCTCACATGGGCCACTTGTTGCCTCACAGCGCGGTTCAGGGTTGGTGAACGGCGAGCGATCGAAGCCCCGCTATGGCGCGAGCAAAGCCAACGGAATCACCGCAATACCGTCCTGTCGACGGTAAGCGTGAGGACCCGTCGTCACTACGATCGCGTCCCTCATTCGACTGCCTGCTGTGCTCCGAAGCCACTTCAGATGTCGGACATCGTGGTCCGTGATATCAGGCGAGACCTTCACCTCGATGCCGATGAACGATCCGTCGCCTTGCTCGACGATCAGATCTACTTCGGCGGTCCTGCCACGGAAGTGAAACAGCCTCGCCTCGTTCGCTTGCGAGTACACCTCGAGGCTTTGCGTCACGAACGACTCGAAAAGGTGCCCCAACCTGACGCCCGCCGAGCCGCCGGGCGTCAGCAGTGACTCAGCTGTCACGCCGAGCAATCGGGCGGCCAGGGCTGGGTCAACCAGATGATGCTTCGGTGCCTTGGCCAGCTTCCCCAACGAATTGTTCTGCGGCAACCATGCTTCTACGTCATGCAGCATGCGCAGGCGACTGAGCACATCGCGATAGTTGATCGATGTTTGACGGGTTGGCTTGTGGGTCGCACCCGGCGTTGCCGCGTCCCTGATCGACTCCCAGGATGCTGTGGTCGACGTGGCTGCCGCGTATGCAGTCATCCAGGCACGAAGGGATTCCGGACGTCGAACCACGTGGCCCTGCTCCGGAAAGTCGTGTTCGATGATCGCGTGCAGGTAGCCGTCCAAAGCTGCGCGATTTGCGCGACCAGCGAGACGACGGATGCCAGGGAAGCCGGAGACCAACACTTCTTCGATGTAGTCGCCGAGCATGGTCTCGGTCGAACCCGAAATAGTCACCTGCCGGGGCGACAGCAAGTCCTTCATAGATACAGCCGAGACCGACGGCCGACGTTCGGCGAAGCTCAAAGGCCACATTCGTACGCGGACAATTCGGCCTGCACCGGAGTGGACGACAGCGTCGGAAGGCGGCGCGCTTCCCGTCAGCAGAAACTGCCCACCCGACGCATCATCGTCGACTGCTCTGCGAACCAGATCCCATGAAGGCGGGAATCGTTGCCATTCATCGATCAGCATCGGTCGCGCCGATCTCGCGAGCAGATCTGGGTCCGCAGAAATCAGCTGCCGATCCACCGCGTTGTCGAGCTCGAGAACCGACTTCGCACGGCGGGTGGCGGTCGCGGTCTTACCTACGCCCTTTGCACCGTCGAGATTGATCGCGGCTAGGTGAGGGAGGAGGTCATCGAGCTCCTCGTCCACAATTCGCGGGAGGTACATGGCACCGGACACAGGGCTATCATACAGATTTGCACTTCTCTATCATCCATTTTTCACATGGCCTACTGGACATATTCTCCATAGCCAAAACCAGCGGTTCGATCTCAATGCCCTAGCGTGCAGGAACGGTGATTCCTCGCGCGTCGAGGATGGGGCGCACTCCCTCGGCGAAGTGGTACGCCTCCTCCAGATGTGGGTAACCCGAGAGGATGAATTCGTCGAACCCGGCGTCGTGGTATTCGCCGATCAGGTTCGCAACCTCCTCGTGTGACCCGACCAACGCCGTACCCGCGCCGCCGCGAACCAAGCCGACGCCGGCCCACAGGTTGGGGTAGATCTCGAGCGAATCCTTGCTGCCGCCGTGGAGTGCGGCCATCCGGCGCTGCCCCTCGGACTGCGAAGACGAGTGCAGCGCGTGTGCCGCAGACACCTGCTCCTCGGGGAGCTCGTCGAGGAGCTTCTGCGCGACGGCCCAGGCCTCCTCGGACGTGTCGCGGCTGATGGTGTGCAGGCGAATGCCGTAGGTGAGCTTGCGGCCCTCGGCGTCCGCGAGCGCCTGCACCTTCTCGATCTTGGCGCGGGCGTCCTTCGGCGGCTCGCCCCACGTCAAGTACGTCTGCACACGCTTGGCGGCGACGGCCAGAGCAGGCTCGGAGGAGCCGCCGAACCAGAACTCCGGCAACGGATCCGGCGCTTCGGACACCCGCGCATCGGCGACCTTGAAGAACTCGCCCTCGTGATCGACCGACGTCTCGGTCCAGATGCGTTGGACGAGTTCGAGGAACTCGTCGGTGCGGGCGTAGCGCCGATCGTGGTCGATCCAATCCCCGAAACGGCGCTGCTCGACGTCGTCGCCACCGGTGACGATGTTGAAAAGCACACGCCCTTCCGAGAACCGCTGCAATGTCGCGGCCTGCTGCGCCGCCAACGTGGGCGGCGTCAGGCCGGGGCGGAAGGCAACCAGAAACTTCAGCCTTCGGGTGCTCTGCAGCAACGCGGCCGTGGTCAGCCATGCGTCCTCGCACCACGTTCCCGTCGGGGTAAGCACACCCTCGAAATCGAGTCGGTCCGCGGACTGAGCGACCTCGGTGAGGTAGCGCAGAGACGGGCGACGGAATCCGGCGGGTTCGCGGAGGTTGCCGGAGGCGTGGGACGCGCCGACGATGGAGCGGCCGTCGCCTGCGGTGGGAAGGAACCAGAAGATGCGTGCGGTCACGAGTGGACTCCTACGACGTGGTGGGTGATCAGTTGGTGGAGGCGGTCGCGTCGGCGATGGCGTCGTTGTAGCGCGTGTCGACGAAGTCTGCAAACGTGTTGCCGCCGGGGATACTTCCGCTTTCGACGAACGCATCGAAGAGCGCCTGCTCGGAGTCGATCACTTTGTCGTCCAATGCAATTGCGGGTCGCTGGCTTCGTCCCTGCGCCAATTCACCCGCGGCCGGGTCGATGCCGACGGCCGTGGAGTACGCCGCCGCCCACTCGGCCGGATTGGCGTCCGCCCATGCGGACGCCTTGGCCAGACGAACCACGAAGTCCTGGAGGGCAGTGTTTATCGCGGGATCGTCCAGCGCCTGCTGCGAGGCGATACCGAAGCCGTAACCGTTGGCGACGCCCTCGGCTGTGGTCAGCGTCTTCGAACCGTTCTGGACCTGCGCGATCGCAGTGAACGGGTCCCAAATCGCCCAGGCATCGACCTCACCCGAGGTGAATGCGGTCAGAGCATCGGCGGGCTGGAGGAAGATCAGCTGGACGTCGTCTGTGGTCAAGCCGGCCTTCTGCAACTGCAGCAGCACATGACCGTGCGCAGAACTTCCCTTGCCCACGGCGATCTTCTTGCCGCGCAGGTCTGCGAACGAGCTGAGAGTCGAATCGGCCGGCACGAGGATCTGATCCCCACTCGCATCGTTGCTGTAGGCGGAGACGACCTTGATGCGCGCGTTGGCTGCGACCCCGAACACCGGCGGCGTATTGCCCGTGACCGCGAAGTCGATCTGGCCGGCCGTTGCTGCCTCCACCTGTGGCGGGCCGGAAGTGAAGGTGGAGAACGCGACATCGTAGGGAGCCGAGTCGAGCTCACCCGACGCGCGAAGCAGGGCCTCGGTGCCACCCTTCTGGTCGCCGACGTCCAGTGTCACGGTGGCGAGCTGGTCGTTCGAGACGAGTGCTGGGGCTTCGGTGGTTGCGGTATCGCTGCCACGGGAGACGCAACCGGTGAGCCCGACTACCGTCAAGGACAGGGCAGCGAGAACGCCGAGAGCGCGCAATGATCGGGGTCGAGTGTGTGACGACATGCGTGAAAGATCCTTCTTATCAGTGAAATTGATGAGCTCAGTGGACGCCGAGGGCACTGAGCAAGTGAGTGCGAATGCGAGAGAAGCCGGGTGTTCCCCAGTCGCGGGGACGAGGCAGGTCGACCGTGACGGTCTCGGCCACGGCACCGCCGTCGAGCACCACCACCCTGTCCCCCAGGGCGATTGCCTCGTCGACGTCGTGGGTGACCAGCAAGATGCCGAAGCCGTGCCGTCCCCACAGATCGAGAAGGAGTGACTGCATGGTCAGTCGTGTGAGTGCGTCGAGCGCGCCGAACGGTTCGTCGAGGAGGAGCAGTTCGGGCTTCCCCACCAACGCCCGTGCCAGAGCGGCGCGCTGAGCTTGCCCACCGGACAACGTGAGTGGCCATGCGTCCCGTTTGTCGGCCAGTCCCACCTCATCGAGAGTCGCGTCCGCAGCAGTCAACGCGTCGTTGCCCGTGACACCTGCGGTGTTCAGACCGTAGGACACGTTCTGGCGAACCGACCGCCACGGAAACAGGCGTGGTTCCTGGAACGCCACCGCGGGATGCCCGGCAACATGGCGCTCCCCCGTGTGGTCGGTCGACAGTCCTGCCAAGATACGCAGGATCGTCGACTTGCCGGAGCCGGATCGTCCGACCAGCGAGACGATTTCGCCGCGCTGGATGGAGAGGTCGACGCCTTTCAACACGTGACTGGATCCGTAGAACTTGTCGATGCCGTGCAGGGTGGCGACGGAGGTGATCGTCGAAGTCATGAATCAAGCATCCAATCGGTAACGGAGGGCGCGCTTTTCGAGTACTCGCACGATGCCGTCGGTGGCGATTCCCATCAGCGCGTAGACGACGAGCCCGAAGATGATGGTGTCCAGACGCAGGAAGTCCCGGGCATTGTTGATGATGTAGCCGAGCCCGGATTCGGCATTGATCTGCTCGGCCACGATCAACGACAACCACGCGATGGCCAACGACTGTCGAAGTCCCACCAGTAGTTGGGGAGCGATGCTGGGCAGGATGATCGTGGTGAACCGCTGTCGCCGAGAGAAACCGAGTACGACGGCCGTGTCGAGGAAGTCGCGATCGATCTGACGGATGGCCGAAAACGTGTTGAGGTACAGCGGAAACGCGACTCCCAGAGCGACGAGCAGGATCTTGGGAGTCTCGCCGATCCCGAACCACACGATGAACAGCGGAATGAGGCCGAGGTGCGGAAGTGCGCGCAGCATCTGCAGCGGTGGGTCGACGGTTGCCTCGGCGAGCTTGGACAGTCCGACGAGCGCTCCGAGCGCCACCCCGATCAGCCCGCCGAGCACAAGCCCCTGGACCACGCGCGTTCCCGAAATGGCCAGCGCGTCAGCCAATTCACCGTTGCGCAGCAATTCCAGACCCGCGTCGAAGATCAGGGACGGGGCGGGCAGCACTCGTTCGGAGAGAACGCCGGCAGCGCTGGCGATCTGCCAGAGCACGAGCAGTGCGACGGGTGACAGAAAGCGCAGGACGGTCCATCGGTACCTCTGCCACGCCGACTGTGTCGGTGAAACGGGTGCCGGGCCGCCCTGCACGTCGCTGACACGCGTGTCCACGGGTCCCGCGGGTGCGGCGTACGACGTCACGACCATGTTCACGTGCCTTCCACTTGATGACGAGCAGCTTCGACTCACCACCCTCTGTCACGATGCCGGTCCGAGACCAGGGTTCGAATCAGCGTGAATTTAGGTCGGGCAGAATTGCTCTCATGACCGTCGAGCCCATCCACACCGAACGCCTGACACTGCGTCTGTACGAACTCGAGGACGCAGACCGGATTCTCGCGTACTACAGCGACCCGGAAGTCTGCCGCTATCTACTCCACGAAGCGTGGACACACGCCGATGCGGTTGCTGCGGTGGGCAAACGGATGAAGCGAATCGGGCTGCACACCCAGGCCCTCGCGATGGTCGTCGAACACGAGGGCACTGTGGTGGGCAACGTCGAGGCGTGGTTGATCGACGGTTCCCCGGCTCTCGTCGAACTCGGCTGGACGTTCTCCCCCGCCGTGGCCGGTCGCGGTTATGCCACCGAGGCGGTCGACGCGTTGATCGAGCACGTGTTCTCGCTACCCCAGATCCACCGCGTCAGCGCACAGCTGGACGGACGCAACGACGCGTCGGCCCGGTTGGCGGCCCGGGTCGGCATGCGTCAGGAAGCGCACTTCCGCCAGAACTGGTGGTGCAAGGGTGAATGGACCGACACTCTCGTGTACGCGATGTTGCGCGAGGATCGGGGAGTCCGTTGTGCGGAGGCATCATGAGCAGAACCCGTGAGTGAAGTCTCGACGCCAGGCCGTCGTTCGTCGTTTCGCCGGTTTCTGACGGCCGCAGTGATCAGCTCGGCCGGCTCGTCGGTGACAGCGGTTGCGATGCCCATCTTGGTTGTGCAGCTTCTGGACGCGACACCCTTCGAGGTCGGCGTGGTGAACGCTGCACAGTTCATCCCGTATGCGGTACTCGGGTTGGTCGCCGGGGTGTACGTCGATCGGTGGCGTCGCAAGCCGATTTTGGTGTGGGCCAGCGTCGGCCGCGCATTGACGCTCGGCGCGGTTCCGCTCCTGTGGTTCGCAGGCCTACTTCACATCTGGGTACTGATCGTCGTGTTGCTTTTGTACGGATCCTTCTCGGTGTTCGGATTCGCTGCGATGCAGTCGTTGCTGCCACGGTTGGTACCACGCAGTCAACTGGTGCAGGCGAATGCTCGACTCGACCAAGCCGACGCGGCCGCAACGACATTGGGGCCGACGATCGGAGGCGGACTCGTAGGAGTGCTCGGCGCTCCCCTGGTGATTGCCGTCGATGCCATCAGCTATCTCGTCGATGCAGCACTCAATTCGAGTCTCGATGTGGACGAGCCTCGACCTACTGCTCACGCCCGCCACCTGATCGGCGAAGTACGCGACGGACTGAAATTCACGTATCTCCACCGCACGCTCAACCCGCTCGCTGTCTCGACACACGTGTGGTTCCTCGCCAACGGAGCCGCATTGACCGTGCTGTCGCTCTTCGCGCTCCGCTCGCTCGGGTTCAGCGCTTACACCTACGGATTGCTGCTGACGACGTTCGGTGCTGCCAGCCTGCTCGGAGCGTCCATTGCCCACACGCTCGGCAAGCGAATCGGCTCGGGTCGAGCAGTCATCCTCGCCCGCACGATGTATCCCCTCGCCTGGATTCTGGTGGCCCTCGCAACCGACACAGCGGTCGGCCATGTTGTGCTTTTCGCAGCCCTGGGCCTGCAAGGTCTAGCGGCAGGCACCGAGAACGCGAACGAGATGGGCTACTGGCAAGCGCTCACCCCGGATGAGCTACTCGGGCGTGTGAATGCCGCCAGGCGCTCCGTCAACCGCACCATGGCCGCCCTCGGTGCCGTGATCGCGGGCCTGCTGGTCAGCGTGATCGGTGAACGACCGACCCTGATCGGCGTCATCATCGTATTCGCCATCGCCGCAGCCATAGTGGCATTCTCGCCACTGCGACACCCTGAAGCCGAGTTCTGACACAAACGTCCCTGGGCTGTGTCCGCGACGTGGCGCGTTCACTTCGCGACCATCTTTCGTTCGGTTCCGCGACATCGACCGGTGACCGGAGTGCGACAGTCTCGGGAAACCTCACTCGAACTCATAGGAGTTTCACGGATGACCTCGCGTCGTAGAGCAGCCCTGGTGGGCACGCTCGCATTGATTTCTTTCGCGTCCACGTCGATGGGCGCCGTTGCCACTGCCGCCCCGGCACGAACGGCGTCGCCGTTGTGTCAGGTCGCAGACCTCCTCCCCACCGGATCGTCTTCGGGCCTCGGCTACGAATGTGCCGAAGCGGGTGAGCTTCTCGATCTCCCGATAGGTGATGTGCGCGCGACGCAACCCTCGCTCGGGTACGACGAGGTGTACTACAAGCTCGGTCGATACACGCTCGGCAAGGACGAGATCAACAAGAAGTTCGACGACTGGTGCGAGGCCAACGGCCAGGAAGAGGCCGCTTCGGCGTTACCCGACGCGCGACTGGACAATCCGTCGTCGTTCACCTGCACCGTCCCCGTCGGCCAGGAAACGCCCGACACCATCGCACCGATGAAGACTGTCGTCATCGGGCCGGGCGGCGTTCCGTACCTGACCGACGGACACCACACGCTGACCTCGTTCTACGAAACAGCCGACGGTGGACCGAATCTGCATCTGCGTCTACGGGTGGTCGCGAACCTCAGTGATCTGAGCCCTGCTGATTTCTGGGCACGGATGAAGACCGAGAAGTGGGTGTGGAACTACGACGTCGACGGTAACGAGGTTCCGGTGGAGCAGCTTCCGTCGGGAGTAGGCCTCGCCAAGTTCCAGAACGACAAGTACCGCAGCCTGATGTACTTCGCCCGCGACATCGGCTTCACCCCCGGAACCATCCCCTTTCAAGAATTCTATTGGGGTGCATGGGTTCGCGACTCCGGCGCAGTCGACATCAGCGGTTGGGACAACAACAACCTGGCGAGCTACCTGAGCACCGTCGAATCGGTCTCGCGCGCTCAGGTCGCGGCCCCGAAAGACACTGTGATCGACAGTGGGCGTACCGCAGCGGAACTCGGCGCTCTGGACGCATGGAACGACGGCAAGGCAGCCACCAAGGGTGAATTCGGAAAGCTCTCTGCACCGTACTCGAGCGACAAGCCGGGCAAGCTGGCCTACGCCTTGCAGTACAAGATGGGACTGTCTCGGTAGCACTTCCACTGGTGCAGCTCTTCCAACCGGAAGAGCTGCACCAGAGCACATCTCAGGAGAGTGCCCGGCGGCGAGACCGCAACCGCATCGCCACGAATACGACGACAGCGATTGCCACCGAGACGATGACCATCTTCTGCAGGATTTCGGCATAGGCGTCGACCAGGTGCCAGTTCTCGCCCAGCTGATATCCCGCGGTGACGAATATGGTGTTCCAGATCAGACTGCCGAGCGTGGTGAGAACCAGAAACTTCACCATCCCCATCCGCTCTATCCCGGCTGGTAGGGAGATGAAGCTGCGAAACAGTGGAATCATGCGGCCCAGGAACACTGCCTTGGATCCGTGTTTCGCGAACCATGCCTCCGAGCGGTCGAAGTCGCTGGCCTTGATCAGCGGAATTCGCGCCAGCAGGGCCCGGGTGCGTTCGCGTCCGATGAGTGCACCCACCGCGTAGACGATGACCGCGCCCAGGACCGAGCCGAGTGTCGTCCAGAAGAGCGCCGCGCCGAAGGAGAACACTCCCTGACTGGCCGAGAACCCGGCAAGCGGCAGAACGAGTTCGCTCGGGATCGGCGGGAACAGATTGTCGGCACCGACGACGACGGCGGCGCCGGGGCCCCCGAGCGCGTCCATGACGCCGACCGCCCACCCGGCAAGCCCGTCGAGTTGCTCGGTCTCGGCCGCTGCAGCAATCAGTAAGTTGGACATTGCAATTCCCCTGTTTGTCGGTGTCATTTGTCCGGACGGACGCTGAAAACGCTACGAACTTCCCGAATCGGGGACATCGAGGAGAGCCGTCGACCATTCATAGGGAGTCCCCCGCCGAAACCCTGCGGTTTACCGCAGTATCAGCGGCCGCATACCCCGCTACGCTGCTCGAGTGCCCGGAAACGACGTCGTACATCCACCTGACCTGGCGGATCGGATTGCCGTCAGCTCGCTTGTTCGGCGTTGGCTGATGGCACTTGCCGGAGTTCTACTCGGCAGCTTCACGGCAGTCTCGGCCGTGCTGTTCAGTGTCGTGGCGCTCCTCGCTCTAGCCTCGGCGCGCCTCCTCGGCCGGTGGGGAGAGCCACTGAGGGCTGCAGTCGATGACGGCGCAGTTCGTCTGAGCGAGTTGGATATTCGACGTATCACCCGCTTCCACGGCACGCTCCATACGGATGTGCTGACCCCTCGCCACTGTCGCTGGTATCTCGGCGGGCGGTGGACGATCGGACTACTCGGAACCGGCGTGGTCCTCTTCCTGACTCTGTGTCTCGTCGTGGCCGGCTCGATGGTCTCGGCATGGATCCTCGGCGGCGGCTGGGGCTTGATCGAGAACTCCGACCGGGTCGACGGTGGACTCATCGCGATGGCGGCTCTGCCCGGGATCCTCTTGATCTTCGTCGCGATCGTCGGGGTGGCCGCGGTCGGTTCGCTGGACCGTTGGTTCTGCGTCCAGGTGCTCGGCCGACAGTCGGATCGGTTGCTGCACCAGCGGGTTGCCGAATTGACGAGCAGCCGCGATCACGTTGTCGACGCCATCGACGACGAACGCCGCCGCATCGAGCGCGACCTGCACGACGGTGTCCAGCAGCACCTGGTTGCGCTGGGGATGCTCGTCGGCCGGGCTCGTCGCGCCGAAGATCCTGAGAAGGCGCATGAACTCCTCGCCCAAGCCCAGGTCGCATCGCAGGGAGCGATCGATGAGCTGCGCGAGGTTGCCAACCGTGTGTACCCGATCGCGCTCGACAAGGATGGCCTGCGCGCAGCTCTCGAGACGCTGGCCGAGCGGGCCAGTGTTCCAGTCCGACTCTCGTACGAACTGACAGAGAGGTTGCGCCCCGCCGTGGAGACGGTTGTCTACTTCGTCATCTCGGAGGCGGTAACCAACGCAGCGAAGCACGCCTCCCCGAAACTGTTGGAGGTCAACGTCACTCACCAGCAGTTCGATCGTGTACTGGCAACCATCACCGACGACGGGCCCGGTGGCGCCGATCCGTCCGGCACCGGATTGTCCGGACTGGCCCGCCGCGTCGCTGCCCTGGATGGCACCCTGACTGTGGACAGCCCGGTCGGCGGTCCGACCGTCGTGACGGCGAGCGTCCCGTGCGGGTGATCGTTGCCGAGGACTCGACGCTGCTGCGTGAGGGAATGGTGCGTCTGCTCGTCGACGAAGGCCACGACGTGATCGCGTCCGTGGGCGACGCCGACGCACTCCTGGTTGCGGTGGAACTCGATCGTCCCGACATCGTCGTCACCGACGTCCGTATGCCTCCCGACCACAGCGACGAGGGTTTGCGAGCCGCATTGACCATCCGCAGTCGATGGCCGGAGGTGGCGGTACTCGTACTCTCCCAGTACGTCGAAAACCGTTACGCAGCAGAGCTGATCAGCGGATCCGGCGGCAAGGTCGGCTACCTACTCAAGGACCGCGTCGCGCAGGTCGAAGAATTCTTGGACGCATTGAACAGGGTTGCCGACGGCGGGACCGCCTTCGATCCGGAAGTGGTGCGGCAGCTGTTGTCTCGCACGACCCGATCGAATCCCCTCGAACGACTCACGCCTCGTGAACGCGATGTTCTCGAGCTGATGGCACAAGGTCTCACCAACGCGCGAATAGCTGCTGATCTGTACATCTCGGTGAGCTCGGTCGAGAAGCACATCAACGCCGTGTTCGACAAACTCGGATTGGCGAACTCCACTGGTATGAGCCGACGCGTCATGGCTGTGGTGGCCTATCTACGTACGTGATCAGGCGATGCGGGCAGCCGAACCCGACACGATGATTCCGCCGGACGGCGGGATGTCCACCAGGAGCTTGCTGGGCCTGCCGACATGGCTTCCCTGGTGGATGACGATGCTCGCAGGTGGCTGAACCACGTGCGAGCCGCGAAGGTACCCGCCGGTCGCCGCCGCTGCCGCACCCGTCGCCGGGTCCTCTGTGATCGTCCCGACCGGGAACACGTTGCGTGCGTGCCATTGTTCGGTGCCCTGCGGCCAGAGAACGATGATCGTCGCGGGCCACCCGTGCTCGTCGAGCACTGCACGAGCGCGACCGAGATCGGGTGTGAACCCATCGAAGACGCTCCGATCGTTGAGAACAACGAGGGGGTGCCAATTGCCGCCGAAGGCCTCAGCGGGAACGTAAATGGGATGCAGGTGGTCCGCGGTCAGGCCGAGAGCACCGAGGACGTCGGCGAGTGCCGTGCTGGACAGCGGGCCCGTCCTGGGCTCCACGCTCGTGAACGACACCAGCGGCGCGCCATCCGAGCCGATGCTCGTCTCGATCTCGATGTCCCCCACCGGTGTCGCGAAGCTAATTGAACCGACGCCCTCGGTCGCGCTGATCGCGGCGGCCGCGGCCACCGTTGCGTGTCCGCAGAACGGCACCTCGGCGACCGGTGAGAAGTATCGGATGGCGCGACTTCCGTCGCCATCTCCGGGAGTGACGAAAGCCGTCTCCGCATAGCCGACGTCCGCTGCAATCCTCAGCATCTCGATGTCGTCCAGGCCGCGAGCGTCGAGCACGACTCCCGCGGGGTTGCCGCCTGACGGCTCGCTGGAGAACGCCGTCCATCGTTGAATGTCGATCGGGGACATGTGGCTAACGTACCCGCCACCGAGCGGATCCGGGCCGTCGCTTCACGAGGTCCGGTACCCTCTCGCGTCATGAACCTGAAACTGTGTGTGCTGCTGTGGGCGTCGGACGGACAAGAAGACGCACTCACTCGATACGAGGACACGGTGCTGGACCTGATTCCGAAGTATGGCGGCCGTGTGGTGAGCCGGGTTCGCCGCGTCGGCACGGGCGACGGGCCACTCGAGGTGCAGGTCATTCACCTCCCTGACGACTCAGCCCTAAAAGCTTACTTGGAGGACCCCGAGCGGCTTGCGCTCGCCGAGGTGCATCGCAGTGCAGTGGCCAAGACTGAAATTATTCGCGTGGACACGATTGTCTAGCCGTTGCGCTGGGCCGATTCGACTACCAGCGATCGACGTGCAGCACCGTCTCGATCGGATCCCGCGGAGCGACCTTGAACGTCTCGCCCGTGTAGTACGCCGTGGGGATCAGCGCACCCTGATGGAAATCCTCGGGGATACCCAGTAGCTCGGAGATCTCTGCCTCACGGGCGAGATGAATTGTGGTCCATGCTGTTCCGAGACCGCGAGCACGTGCGGCCAAGGCGTAATTCCACACGGCGGGCAGCAATGAGCCCCACAAGCCGGCTTGGTTTCCGGACGGAAGCGTCTTGCCTGCCTTGATGCATGGGATCAGCAACACCGGAACTTCACCCATGTGCTCGCCGAGCCATCCGGCACTGTCTCCGACCCGCTTCTGTACCGATGATCGTTCCGGATCGTCGGGGAACAGGCCTGAGGCGAAATGCTTCGATGCCTGGTACTCGGCGAACAGTTCGCCGTAGATCGACCCGATACGAGCGCGGAGCTCGGGATCGGTGACGACGATCCACTGCCACCCCTGCTGATTCGAGCCGGACGGTGCCTGCAGTGCGATCTCGAGACATTCCTTGATCAGCTCCATCGGCACCGGCCGCATCAGGTCCAAGCGCTTGCGGACGGTGCGCGTCGTGGTCAGCAGCTCGTCGGGAGTCAGATCGACAATCGGGAAAGAGGTCACCTCTCGATCATGCACCATTCGGTCACCTCTGGGCCCGGTCGACCAGTTCCTCGTTCGCTGCGTCCCACTGCGCGGCCATGGACCTGCCCCCGTGCCCGTCACCCTCGTCGACGAAGAGCGTCGATCCGGGCCACTTCCGGTGCAGACGCCACGCAGTGAGGGCGGGTCCGGATACGTCGCGTCGGCCGTGGATCAGGACGCTCGGGAAATCGCGCAGACCGCCGGCACGATCGAGCAGAGGCGGATCGCAGAACCCGTCGTGCGACCAGTAGTGCGTGGCCAGTCGCACGAAGGCCAGGCGGAACCGGTCATCCTCCCACCTGGGGTCGCGTCTGATACCGCCGGTGCCGATCGAGATGTGGACATCCTCCCACAGTGCCCATTCACGAGATGCGTTGTCTCGCAACAGCAGATCGGATGAATTGAACATGCGGTCGTACGCGTCGACGATTCGACCGTGCCGGCGCCGATAGCCGACGCCGGCCTGCTCGGCGAAGGTGGCGAAACGATCCCATGCTTCGGGGAAGACCGCGCCGACGCCCTCGGTGATCCAGTCGACCTCCCAGCGGCTGGTCGTCGTCACAGACACGAGGACGACGCCGAAAACCCTCGTCGGATGCGCGAGGGCGTAGGCGACGGCGAGGGTGGATCCCCAGGACGCGCCGTTGACGATCCACGCCTCGACGCCGAGGTGCTGACGCAGGGCTTCGATATCGGCAATCAGGTGCGCAGTGGTGTTGGTAGCCAACGACGTCGAAGGATCCGAGGCGTGTGGTGTGGACCGTCCGCACCCGCGCTGCTCGAATCCGACCGCGCGAACACGGGACAGGTCGAAGTGTCGACGAAACTGACTCTCGTTCAGGGTCCCGCCTGGTCCGCCGTGCAGGTAGACCGCCGGGACGCCATCGGACGGACCCCATTGCTCCCAGTAGATGCGTTGATCGTCACCCACGTCCAACATTCCGTGCAGTGTCGGCTCGTCGTCCAGTGTCATGCCGCCATCACATCATTCGAGAGGCAGCATCTGTCGGATCACTGCCCATGCGGACGCGTCGACCCAGGACGGATTCGATTGCTGCGGCGATCGGAACACCTCGAGCATCGACAGTTCCTCGATGCATTGAATGTCCGACGCGAGGATCGGCTCATCGAACAGCGTGATGTTCGTCGAGACCTTCCACTGTGGGCCGGGGACCGGGGCGCCGGTCAACCGACCCGCACCCCAGATCCCGCGTCGCGGGTGGCTACTGACCCAGAACAGCACGGATTGGCCGGGTGCCATCAGACGCGTTCGGTAGTTGTCGGCGACGCACCAGTTCTCGTGCGCCCGTCCGGCTTCGACCATCGGTGCGAGATCGGTCGTGTGCGGATTGCACTTGATCACCCACGCACCGAGCGTGTGGTCGGTAATTGCCCGTACAGTCACCGCCGCCAGCGTACCGAGCGTCAGGCCACCGCGTCGTTGCCCTGAGCTGCGGAGACCACCAAATTGCTTGCTGTCAGCTCGTTTCCGCCCTTGACTGCGTCGACCCACTGGTCGGTGGACGCCACCGCTGCGAAGTTCGACTGGTAGAGCACCATCAATGCCTTGTGCAGCTGCTCGGCCGAGACGGTGCCCGCCTCGTTGGAGAGGTTGATCGCACCGGTGGCGTCCGACAGGATCTCGACAGTCAGGTCCAGCGCCTCGGCGTCCGCGCTGGATGCGAGGTCGCAGTTGTTGGTCATGTACCCGACGATCGTGACGGTGTCGATCTTGTTGCTCTGCAACCACTTCGCGACGCCGGTTCCTGCGAACACACTGCTGTACTTCTTCTCCACCCGCTCGAACGAGGGTTGTACGACGGCCTGAATATCGGGGTGCAGCTCGTATGTCGGGGTGCCCTTCACGAAGGCCGGTGCGCCCTCGAGCATTTCGTGCTGAACGATCGCGACGGGCAGGTCCTGCGCCGCAGCGGCTTCGATGGCGCGGACGATGTTGGCCAACGACTCGTCTCGCGGCGGGTACTGGATCTGCAGTACTCCCTCGAAGTATTCCTGCTGGACATCGATGACGATGAGGGCTCTGCGCGGTGCGGTCATGGGCGTTCTCCTTCACGTGGCGTTCTCGGTCGATACCCATACTTCGTCGTCGGCCTTGCGTCCACGAGTGGCACGGATGCATACTTTCGATGGAATTGCGCCAACTCGTCGATCGGAGACCCATGCGTATCGCGCTGTATGTGTTCGACGGCATGACGATGTTCCATCTCGCCGCGCCGTTGATGGTGTTCGGCGAGGTGACCCGACTCGGTCTCGCCCCGGATTGGGAGACGCGAGTGTGGTCCGACGAACCAGGCGCGATCCGCACCGAGGAGGGGTTTCCGATCGGTGAGATCGCGGGCCCCAGCACCGTCGACTGGGCCGATATCGTCATCGTGACGTCGTGGCCGGAGTCGTTGCCTCACATAGGCACTGACTTCTCGAACGCACTCCGCGGAGCACATAGGCGAGGCGCAGAGATCGCGGGTCTGTGCCTCGGTTCGTTCGCCGTCGCAGACACCGGGTTGCTGGCCGGCCGCCCCGCCGTCACGCATTGGACCAAGATGACCGAGCTGCGGGAGCGAAATGCACACGCCGGCGTCGACGAGTCGGTTCTCTACATAGACCACGGAGACGTGATGACCTCCGCGGGAACCGCGTCCTCGATCGATTCCTGCCTCCACATCGTGCGCAAGCACCTCGGTTCGGCTGCCGCGACGCGGGTGGCACGCAGCCTGGTGGTCGCACCCCATCGCGACGGCGGTCAGGCGCAATACATCGAACGTCCGGTCATCGAGGCATCGGGAGATACTGCGATCGCCGACGTACAGAGCTGGGCACTCGAACGACTGGACGAGCCGTTACCCATCGAGCGACTGGCCGAACATGCGCGCATGAGCCGACGCAGCTTCATCCGTCAGTTTCAGCTGGAAACGGGGTCCACCCCGGCTCGCTGGGTTCTGGACAAACGCCTCGAGGAAGCTCGGAGCCTGCTCGAAACGACCGATCGCAGTGTCGAGAACATCGCGGCCCTGTGCGGATTCGGCAGCGCTGTCACTCTGCGTCAGAACTTCCGCTCGGCATTCGCGGTGACACCGACGGCCTATCGACGGCAATTCGCCGTCGGTTGTGCGCCCACGGACGCGGTCGACAGGCAAGGATGAGCAACGTGATCTTCTGGATAATCGCGGCCGGTGTCGAACTCGCCGCCATCATTGCCCTCGGTGTGGTCTTGATCGTGTCGCGTCGCAAACTCAAACACACTCGGCGGGCACTCGACCGTGCCCTGAGCGAATCGCTGCAACGTCGAAAGCGACGCGGCCTGGTGCCCTTCGCGATCAGAACTGCCTTCCACACCACGGACTTACTCATCAACAAGGGCTTCAGCGCAACAGTGCGCAACTCCGTCGAGGATCTCGCCGGCTGGGCGAAGGTGGAACGCCCCGATCTGGCACGCATGACCGCCGACGGCGACATTGTGGTGATGTTCTCCGACATCGAGGGGTCCACCGCACGCAACGAGGAACTGGGCGACCGTGGCTGGGTGAAGCTGCTCGAAAAGCACAACAAACTCATCTGCAAGCATGTCGCGGATCACGGCGGACACGTGGTGAAGAGTCAGGGCGACGGTTACATGATCGCCTTCTCCGACCCGGCTGGAGCCGTGCGCTGCGGCGTGAAAGTGCAAGAGGCCCTGCTGGAGAACCCCGACCGTTGGGACCGTATTCGCGTACGGATGGGTGTGCACGTCGGCAGCTCGGTGCGCCGAGGTGACGACCTGTTCGGCCTCAACGTGGCCATGGCAGCCCGCGTCGCAGGGCAGGCCGACGGCGGTGAGATTCTCGTCAGCGAACCTGTGCGCAACGCCATCGGTGCGGCGCATGATCTGACTCTCGGAACGCCCCGCGACGTCGAACTCAAAGGTATGAGCGGAACATTTCAGTTGTACCCGGTGACATTGCCGGTGCTGCCGGATACAACTCCGTCCATCAGCGCAGGATAGCGCCGGGCAGAACTGGCACGGTCAGCGTCGAACCTCCGGCTCCGGTTCGGACCATGACGTGCCCTACCAGGGCGTCGTCGGTGATGTCGGGGTAGTCGTCACTGCGAACCAGGACCAGTCGAAGCTTAACTCCACTCGCGAAGCCGAAGCGCTGTTTCAGTCGAGACCGAACAGTTTCGAGTAGGTGGCCGCCGCACGTTCTCTGAGCTGTTCGCCCGACAGATCTTCCGGGCTATCGCGCAGCACCGGATCCGAAACGTAATCATCGACATCGAAAAAGAGCTTTTCGAGAACTATGAACTCGCTACCCGGCACTTGACTTTTATCGTTGGTAAAGGTGCGAATATATTCTTCCTCGAAATCATCTGCCGAAATCTTTTCTTTTACAAATCTCTCGATCAGCTCCCTATATTGGCTCAGCATTACTTCGACTGACCTCTTGTGCTCAGCCATTACCCACCCCCAAGATTTCCATGTTCGAGTACATTACTGACTTGCAAGTCGCTCAATTTCCACCCTGAAACGAAAGCTCCGGAAGGCGATTGGACGACCACGAGGCCGCTGTCAGGATTGTAGTTCAATATGGCCGGATTCCCTCTGTACGTACCTTCGATGTGCATTGTTGCTGGGTCGCTGACTTGGTGTCGGACAGCCTGTTGAAAGGCGTCGAAGCCCGGCCTCCCTCGTGGTTGGTCCACGCCGAATTGCGCGGCATGCTTGAACTTCTTCTCGATCTGGCCTGCATCAAACGTGACATCGACCGGGTCGATCCTCTTGATTGCCGGGCTGAGCCCAGGACCCGAACTGGGCGACGGACTCTCGTCACCGAGGTTCTTGATCCGATCCAGCTCCTTCTGCCTCCGCTGAAGATCCCGTTCGCGCTTCACCCCTCTCCGAAGGTTTCGGGCCGAGTTCCACACATCGATCACACGCCGAAGCGGGGACGCGAACCGGGCGGCGATCGACACCGCTCTCGCGGACGCGGCGATTGCACCGAGTCCGAAAGTGACGAAAGAGGCAGCGACACCAATGGCCGCGGTTATTGCCAACTCTTTCAGCAGATCATTGCGCAAACCTTCCAACTCGCTCATCAGGTCGCTGCGCAGTTGATTCAGACCGTCACGGTGCTCTTCACAGGACACCGCGAGCCCGTTGGCTGCGTTGAGCACGTCATCGGCCGCAGCCTTCAACTCGCGCAAGTCTTCATCGACGAAAACCGCGTCGGGCGCGGTGACCGTATCGAACGTGGCCGCCGCTCGTTCGAGCGCGTCGGGCACTGCCGCGCACGCGGCGTCGGCTGCAATTGCGGCCCATGCGGCCCTCGCGATTTCAAGCTTGTCGGTATCGCCATCCGGGACGATGACACCGATTTTTTCCACCAGTCCGAGGCCACTGTCAAGGAGACCACCATCGCCACCGGCGGACGGTACGGGGACTTTGCAGACGAACATCGGTGCCGCCGGGTTCGGCGGCGGATCCGGCGGGAGCTGGGACTGTTGGCCCGCCGCGACGGCCGCGTTGTAGTCAGCCATGGCGTGGTTGAATCCGAGCTGAGCGACGACGTTGCCGTAGTGGTGAATGGCTTCGGCCAGAAATCGGATCGTGCTCAGCGTCTCGTTGGCCCGATCGTCATACGATGACGCCCACTCCGTGGCCTCCTCGTAGCTCCCTGCCATGCTCCCACATTCGTACAGCTGATCGAGATGCTGATTGGCGGCACCGAAAAACTCGGCAGCTACCCGGACGCAGGCATCGGCCACGTCGTAGTAGTCCTGCGGATCGAGATCCAGATCGCTCATCCGGTCGTTCCGCGTCCGAGCAACCGCAGGTTGGCATTGGATGCCTCGAGGTACGAGCGGCGCGCGGCGGCGGCAGCGGCCCGCATTTCCATCAGCCCCGCTGCCATTTCGACTGCGCCTGCCCGCCACTCACGCTGCGCGACGTCGTGCTGCGCTGCCGCGGCACCTTCCCAGTGCTGTTGATGTTGGGCAGTTCTCGCCTCGATTGCGTCGAGGTTGTCTTCGACAAGCCCGAGGAAGGCTTGCAGCTCAGCCAACGCACTATCCAGCTCCGCAAAATTCACCACGAAACGTCCCACTTCGCGCGCCTACAGATTCAAAGAGCTGTGAGGGCGCGCATTGGCCTGGTCGGTGTCGGAATACGCTACGCCAGCCTCGTTCAGCAGATCGCCCATTCTGACCAACGCTCCCGCGACCGCAACCACGCCACTATGAAAGTCGTTCCATCCCTCCCGATATGCAGTGGCGGCGGGTCCACGCCACGAATCGAGCAGACCCTCAATGTGGCGGTCCACCTTCGTCATTCCGCTCGACAGCGCATCGGCCGTCGCCCGAACGAACGCGGCATACTCAGCCATTTGGTGCGACTCGACCACCAGCGCCCGCACTGACCTCGTGTCGTCCGACATGTGCTCCCCCGTCTGCGTCGCCGCCGCTCGCCGAAGAGCGAGGCTCACAGACTTGGACGTCGGCCAAGCCCAGTCGGTTCCATCGAATCGCATTCGGTACGACCGAGAATCCAGCCTGGGGCGAAGCTTTGGCTCGAAGTCTGCTGGCGTCGTCCGGTCCGGCAGCGGACACAAACGGTGCCGCCGGGCGGCTCGGCGGCTCGCTCTTCGACTTCGATTCGCCGGTCAGCGCACGGTAGCGCTGGGCAGGACAGGCACGGTCAGGGAAGACCCTCCGACTCCAGTTCGGACGATGACGTCCCCTGCCGGGGCGTCGTCGGTGATATCGGGGTAGTCGTCGCTGCGAACCTGCACTTGCAGCCGATGTCCGGCCGGCAATCGGAAATGCGTCGGCCACGTGCGCACGTCCAACTCGTACTCCTGCCCGGGTATCACAGACTCGGGCGACACCGATCCATTGCGGTGGCTCGCCTTGAGCCAACCCTGGGTGATGCGCTCGACGGTGCCGTCCGGCGCGACGTCGTCGATGATCACCGCGAGATTGCCGTCCGATGCGGTGAACGTTGCCGCAACCTTCGCTGTGGGAGACCCTGTGATCACCACATCAGCGGGTAGCGGGGTGGTCGAGAAGATCACCGCCGCTGCGGCAGCATCGGTGTGGTCCTCCGGCACGGTGTACGCGCGTGTGCCCTGCTCGGTCGACACCGGGCTCAGGCCACCGTCGGTTCCCATCGTCAGCGTCAGCTCGGTCGACTCGGCGGGTGGCCACTGACCGAATTCCTGCCAGCCACGTTCGACGGGCTCCGAGGAGATCTCGTAGGAATTGATCCGCTGAGCAGGCAGCGGCGCAGAATCGTCCTCGCGGAGCCACTTGTCCCACCATGCGAGGTATGCCCCCGTGCCGATATCGGCTTTCTGGCCCGCAGGCATCCCGTGTTCCCACGGGCCCGCTACTACCCACGTCAGATCTGGATGTGCACCGTAGTTCTGCATCATCGGATCCCGGTACCGGTCGTACCATCCACCGACCTGCAACATGGGCACGTCGATGTTCTGCCACTTCGCCTTGACGCTGCGGTCGATCCAGTACTCGTCGTACATCGGATGTTCGTCGTACGGCCCCTCGGTGGCGGGCGCGGTGCTTGCTTGCCAGGTGCGGATGGTGTCGGATCGGATCCCCCCGCGGTAGATCGTGTTCTCGTACCAGTCACTGAATGCATCGACCGGAATGACCGCAGCCAGGTGTGGAGGATTGTTGGCCGCGGACAACATCGAGGTGTGCCCGCCATAGCTGACGCCGGACTGTCCGACCTTGTCCGTCGACCACGATTGCGCTGCAGCCCATTCGACGAGGTCGTAGTTGTCCTGCTGTTCCTGCGGGCCGAACGGATCCAGTACGCCTGGAGAATCGCCGGATCCCCGGACGTTGCACAACAAGATGTTGTACCCACGCTCGACCAGATACGCCGAGTCCACCGCCAACTGGTCGAGTCCGTCGTAGGCGTTGAAGTCGTAGACGATGGTCGGAAACTGCTCGGCGACCGGGACATTGCCGGCGTCACCGGGCCGGTTCACGTCACACGCGAGCGTCGCACCGTCGCGCATCGGAACCTTCATGCGCTCCGAGGTGACCGTGTATTCGGCCGCACGACCGTGGGTGAAGAACAGGTCTGTGGGCGCTTCGCGAGGCATCGCTCCAGCAGTACCGGCTGCCTGTCCGACGAGAACTACGGCAAGAGTCAAGGCCAGGGGTACGCGGGTGATACGGATATCGATCTCCATCCATCGGGCGGCTGGGCCGCGAGAGTCGGAAAATGGGGTCAAAAAGATTCGGGCACAGCCATACTCAGCAGGTGGTAGCTCAGACACTTGCCGTGTCCGTCCAGAACAGGGCTTCCCGTCACTCCCCCGCCGAGCACGCCGGGCAGCTCGAACACCAGGCCGGAGACCAACGGCATCTCCGTGCGGCGCACGTCTCCGGTGACCAACGGCGCGAAATGTTCAGCAACGGCCTCGACAGTGAGTTCGCGGGTCAATAACTCGTAGTGTTCGTCGGTCCGCGGGAAGACAGCGAGAATAAGGGTGTCGCCCTTGTCCCCGGTTCGCACGTCGGCGAGATCGTCGACAGTCCTCATACCGTCACCTCCGTGGTGTGCACAGCGGTCGTTACCTGTGCGCGTGGAATCAGACACGACCTGATGGCAAGAACCTCGGTGCTGCTCCTGCGCGCACCGCCTCCACCGGCCGGGCCGTTGGTGTACAGACTTTCGACTTCCCATCCCACCAGTGCAGCTGTCTCCGCGTCGGGTACCTTCGCGGTCACTCGCAGTCGCACTTCGGGGACATCGGCGATCGACGCAAGTCCGCGGAAGGCTGCGCCCGCCCCGATGTACTCGATGCCGACTTTCTCCGCCGGAATGCCGTGCACCTCCCACAGTCGCTGCTGCACAATTCCTCCGGCGAGCTCAGCGCGTTGCAGGGCGCGTGGCCCGGCGTAGCTGATCTGCCCTTCACCGAGCCAACCGCCGCGGAATCCAAGAGTCACCTTCAACTCCTCCGGGCGCGTGCCGCCTGTCGCGCCTGACACAGCCACCCGGTCGGGCTCAACGGTCTCGAACGAGACTCCGGTGAAATCCGCGGTCACGTCCGGCGTCAGGTACCTCGCGGGATCGCCTACCTCGTAGAGCAACTGCTCGGCGCACGTTCGCCGAGACAACTCCCCGCCGGTGCCGTCGACTTTGCCGAATTCGGCTGTGCCGTCTGCACGTACGTCCCCGAACGGAAAGCCCAAATTTGCCAGACACTGCACAGGTTTGGTGACCGGGTCGGCGAAGTAGCCACCGGTCAGTTGGCCCGCGCACTCGAGTAAATGTCCGACGGCCGTCCCCGCACCGAGTGTCTCCCAATCCTGACCGGCCCAACCGAACTCGTGCATCAGCGGCGCGAGATACAGAGCGGGATCGGCAAGTCGGCCGGTAAGGATCACGGCGGCATCGACGTCGAGTGCGGGCAATACGGCATCGGCCCCGATATACGCGTTGGCCGACACCAGTTCCTCGGAATGCTCCGACAGCGGGCGGCCGGTCTCCCATACCACCGGATCGATGCGACGCACCGCGTCGAGCACGTCGTCGCCGGTGACGGCCACGATGCGCACCGAACGCGAACACACCTGCTCCGCCACACGCGCAACAACGGCTGCTGCCGCAACAGGATTCGCGGCTCCGGAGTTGGTCACGACGGTAATGCCCTGCTCCGTCGTCGCGCCGAGTACTGCACGCATGCGCGCTGCCAAGAGTGGGTCGTAGCCGGTCGTGGGATCAAGCAATTTCCGGGCCTGCCCGGTCGCAACCGTCCGCTCGCCGAGGCACTCGAAGATCAGATAGTCGAGCTCGCCTCGCTCGGCCAAAATCTGGGCGGGGTCGATACGATCGCCGGCAAACCCTGCGCCCGCACCCAACCGGATGGTTCCGCGGGCGCTCATGAGACCCACACCGGGATGACGCCCGTCGCGAAGGCAACCCCGAGCATGCCGAGGCTGACGAGCCACGCCCACCCGAGGGTATGCCGGATGTGCCTGCCGATGTCGACCTTTGCGAGACCGACGAGAAGGTAGAACGCGCCCGTCATCGGACTGATCGGGAAGCCGACGGTCTCCTCACCGATGATCGACGCCTGAGCGAGATGGATTGCGCTGATACCGAACTGGTCACCGACCTCGATGAGCACCGGCAGCACGCCGAAGTAGTACGCGTCCGGGCCGAAGATCAGACTCATCGGTACCGCGAACACCCCGACGATGAGCGGAAGTGCCGGTGCCATCCAGTCCGGAATCACATTGGCAGCGCTGACGGCCATCGATTCGATCATGCCGCTGCCGTCGAGCACACCGAGCAGAACACCGGCGGCGAGCAACGTGCCCACCATCAGCATCGCCCCGACGGCATGGGCCTCGATGCGCGCGGACTGCGCCTTCATACCCGGGTAATTGATCAGGAGCGCAACGATGGTAGCGATGATGAAGCAGGTCTCCGGAGGTGCGACGGCCGCGATCAGTGCGGCAAGTGTCGCGACAACGAGAACGACGTTGACCCAGAACAGCTTCGGACGTAGCAGGCTGGGCTCGTCGGGCTTGTCGGGCTTGTCGGGCTCTTCGGGGGTCTCGCCGCCGCCCGAGCCGGCTGAGGCCGGCCCGTCGGTTCCGCCGGTGGCGGGTACCGGGATTCGCTGCCCGACGCGTGCCGTCGACTCCTCCACCTCGGCCTTGACATCACCTGCTGCGACCTTCGCCAACCGTGTCCGCTCTCGGCGTCCGAGGTAGTACGCGATGGCCAACGCGAACACCACGCCCGCGATCTGCGCGGGAATCAGTGGCACCCACAGCTCGTTGGCGTCGACGCCCAATGTTGCGGCCGCTCGCGCCGTCGGGCCGCCCCAAGGAACGATGTTCATGACGCCAGCACCGAGTCCGACACAGGTGGCCAACACCAGCCGGCTCATCCCGAGGCGCTCGTAGATCGGGAGCATCGCAGGAACGGCGATCAGGAACGTGACCGCGCCTGCGCCGTCGAGATGGGCGACCAATGCAAGAGCGGTCGTAGCAACGGCGACGGTCGGCGGAGCGCTGCCTGCCCACTTCACGATGCGCGCGATGAGTGGATCGAACAGACCCGCGTCGCGCATGATCCCGAAGAAGACGATCGCGAACAGGAACATGGCCGCGACGCCGACGACGCCGCCAAGTCCCTCCTTGACGAACCCCGCCACCTCGGACGGCGAGTTGCCGGCCAGGAACGCCGCGGCGAGCGGGACACCCGCAAGCGCAACGATGGCCGCGACGCGTTGGGTGAACAACAGCAGCAGGATGACGGCAATCGTCCCGAAGCCGAGCAGTGACAGCATGTGATCTCCTTCATCGAATACGACGAGTGTTGTGCAGATCACTTACGCCGTCCAACATCAGTTGGGTATAGATTCATGCTCTGTGGGCATAAACCTGGGCATTGCCCATCTCCGCGCCGTCGTCGCACTCGCCGATCACGCGAGCTTCACCGCTGCAGCGAACTCACTGCTGGTCTCTCAACCAAACCTGAGCCGGACAGTCGCCGAGGCCGAACGCCGTCTGGGCGTGCGACTGTTCGTGCGCACCACCCGCAGCGTCGACCTCACCGGTGATGGACACGAGGTGACGGCCTATGCCCGTCGAGTATTGCTCGAGTTCGACGACGGCCTGGAGCAGATCGGACGCTTCGTCTCGGGCGACCGAGGAACCGTCACCATCGCGTGCTTGCCATCGATCGCGGCAATCTTTTTGCCCCCGTACATCGTGGAGTTCCGCAACAGTCATCCCGACGTCTCGGTGCACATCAAGGACGGTCTACGCGACGACGTGGTGGCCTCAGTCCGCGACGGTTCGGTTGATTTCGCAGTGGTGGCGGCATCGGAACGAGCGAACGACTTGATTCGCACGACGGTCAGCACCGACGCGTTCGTCTGCGCAATACCACCGAATCATGCTCTTGCACAACGTACAAGCCTGTCGTGGACCGACCTCGCCGACGAGCCGTTCATCGCCTTCGGCCCCGAATCGAGCATTGCTTCGCACGTGCGACTGGCGCTGGACAACGCGGGAGTCGACGTCGGACCATCGGTTCAGGCGCACAACGTGGCCGCCGTAGCGGGCCTGACCGCTGCCGGACTTGGTATCACCGTGATCCCGGAACTGGTGGTGCCGATGATGTCGTTCGCGAACCTGATCTACCTGCCCATCGAGCCGACCATCCACCGCACCATTTCTGTCGTGCAATTGCCAGGGCGACGCCAGAGTGCCAGCTGTTCGGCGTTCCTCGGTGTTCTGGTCCCGCCCCCGAAGGAGTGAATGGTCCATTCACAACGTCTGAGCGTATGAAAGTCACATTGACCCAGCTGGGGCGGGCTGTGGACCGAATTCTGTTGCACCCCAGAACGAATGAATGGTCCACTCACAGCGTCTGAGCGCGTGAATGGACCATTCATTCCATGAAGGGCGAGCCAGAAAGAACTACTGCTTCGCCGACTCCAGAGCATCGTTGAACGTCTTCGACGGACGCATCACGGCAGCGGTGGCTTCGGGGTCGGGGTAGTAGTAGCCGCCGATATCGACTGCCGTGCCCTGGACCTCGTTGAGCTCGGCGACGATTTTCTCTTCGTTGTCAGCCAACGTCTTCGCCAGCGCAGCGAAGTGCTTGGCCAGCTCGGCGTCCTCGGTCTGCTCGGCGAGTTCCTGCGCCCAGTACAGCGCGAGGTAGAACTGGCTGCCACGGTTGTCGAGTTCACCGGTCGAACGCGACGGTCCCTTGCTGTTCTCGAGTAGCTTGCCGGTGGCGGAGTCGAGTGCCTTGGCGAGGATGGTCGCCTTGACGTCGCCGGTCTTGATGCCCAGATCTTCGAGGCTCACTGCCAGCGCCAGGAATTCGCCGAGCGAATCCCAGCGCAGGTGGTTCTCTTCGATGAGCTGCTTGACGTGCTTGGGAGCCGAACCGCCCGCACCCGTCTCGTACAGTCCGCCGCCGGCCATCAGCGGAACGATGGAGAGCATCTTGGCGCTGGTGCCGAGTTCGAGGATCGGGAACAGGTCGGTGAGGTAATCGCGCAGGATGTTGCCCGTCGCGGAGATGGTGTCGAGCCCGCGGACCAGACGCTCCATCGTGTACCGGATCGCGCGAACCTGCGACATGATCTGAATGTCGAGGCCCTCGGTGTCGTGATCCTTCAGGTACTTGCGCACCTTGCCGATGAGCTCGTTCTCGTGCGGGCGGTACGGGTCGAGCCAGAAGACGACCGGCATTCCGGACTCGCGGGCACGCGTCACGGCGAGCTTGACCCAGTCCCGGATCGGCGCATCCTTGACGATGCACAGTCGCCAGATGTCGCCCTCTTCGACGGTCTGCGTGAGCAGCACCTCACCGGTGGCCTTGTCGGTGATGTTGACGATGCCGGCCTTCGGTACCTCGAAGGTCTTGTCGTGTGAGCCGTACTCCTCGGCCTGCTGCGCCATCAGCCCGACGTTGGGGACGGTGCCCATCGTCGTCGGATCGAACTGACCGTTGGTCTTGCAGAAGTTCACCATCTCCTGGTAGATCCGGGAGAAGGTCGACTCCGGGTTGACGGCCTTGGTGTCCTTGGGACGACCATCCGCTCCCCACATCTTGCCGCCGGCGCGAATCATGGCGGGCATGGACGCGTCGACGATGACGTCGCTGGGCGAATGGAAGTTCGAGATGCCGCGAGCGGAGTCGACCATCGCGAGCTCCGGACGGGTCTCGTGACACTTGTGCAGGTCTTCGATGATCTCGTCACGCTTGGATGCCGGGAGCGTCTCGATCTTGGTGTAAAGATCCGACAAGCCGTTGTTGACGTTGACGCCGAGCTCTTCGAAGATCTCGTTGTGCTTGGCGAACGCGTCCTTGTAGAACACGCGGACGGCATGGCCGAAGACGATCGGGTGCGAGACCCGCATCATCGTCGCCTTGACGTGCAGCGACAGCATGACGCCGGTCTCGTAGGCGTCCTGCATCTCGGCCTCGTAGAAATCGAGGAGCGCCTTCTTGCTCATGAACATCGAATCGATGACGTCACCGTCTTTGAGCGAGACGGTCTCCTTGAGCACGACCGGTTCGCCGTCGGAGGGCAGCAGTTCCATCTTGATCTCGCGGTCACCGTCGACGACAGCCGACTTCTCGCCGTGGTAGAAATCGCCCTCACGCATGTGCGCGACGTGGGTGCGCGACGCCATCGACCACTCGGTCATGGAGTGCGGGTGCTTGCGGGCGAATTCCTTGACGGCCTTCGGGGCACGGCGATCCGAGTTTCCTTCACGCAGAACAGGATTGACCGCGCTACCGAGGCATTTGGTGTAACGCTCGCGAATTTCGCGCTCTTCGTCGGTCTTCGGGTTGCCGGGGAAGTCGGGAATCGCGTAGCCCTTGTCCTGCAGCTCCTTGACAGCGGCGATCAACTGCGGAACCGAGGCGCTGATGTTGGGCAGCTTGATGATGTTGGTCTCGGGCAGCTGCGTCAGCTTGCCCAGCTCGGCGAGGTTGTCGGTCACTCGCTGGTCTTCGTTGAGATAGTCCGGGAACTCGGCGAGGATGCGGTTCGCAACGGAGATGTCACTCGACTCGACGTTGATCTCGGCCGCGCTGGCGAAAGAACGTATGACCGGCAGAAACGCGTGAGTCGCCAGCATGGGCGCCTCGTCGGTCAAGGTATAGATAATGGTCGGCTTCTTCGCAGTCATGTTTCGCCTTTGCCTCAGTTTCAACGTCGTCTTTTGGATGCGTCCACTGTCGACTTTAATCTTTGAACCCGCCAATGTGCGGGGCAGTGGGGTATCACTCCACCAACGGTTCCAAGTTACCGACGAGTAGGGCGCTCAAAGGGTTTCGCCACCCCGCCGCGACTTGCCTCTGACCACCATCGGAGCATCCGATTTGCCCGAATCGGAACAATGACACCCGCTCCGTCCGTTGAACGAGGTATGACGACCTACAAGACTGTCAATCCTGCCGACGGCACAACTGTCAAGGAATTCGAGACTCTCGATACGGCCGGCGTCGAGCGAGCACTCGCCGACGCACACGCCGGTTTCCAGACGTGGCGCAAGACCTCACCGAAGCACCGCGCCGAGATTCTGCACAAGGTCGCCGATCTCTACACCGAGCGTTCGGACGAATTGGCCCGCACGATCTCGATCGAAATGGGCAAGCCCCTCACCGAATCTCAAGGCGAGGTGGAGCTGTCGTCCAACATCTACCGCTACTACGCCGACAACGGCCCCGCGCTGCTCGAGGACGAGAAGCTCGACGTCCCCGGCGCGGAAGACACTGTGCTGCAGCGCAAGCCGGTGGGCGCACTCGTCGGCGTCATGCCGTGGAACTTTCCGTATTACCAGGTTGCCCGGTTCGCCGGCCCGAACCTGATGGTGGGCAACACGATTCTGCTCAAGCATGCACCCAACTGCCCGCAGTCGGCGCTGCTGATGGAGGAGATTTTCCAGCAGGCCGGACTCCCCCAGGACGCGTACATCAACATCTTTGCCACCAATGACCAGATCGCCGACATGATCGCCGACCCACGCGTCCAAGGAGTGTCGCTCACCGGTAGTGAGAGGGCCGGAACCTCCGTCGCCGAGACCGCCGGACGCAACCTCAAGAAGGTCGTCCTCGAGCTCGGCGGATCGGACGTGTTCATCCTGCTCGACTCCGACGACATGGACGCTACAGTCGAATCCGCGACCCGGGCGCGGCTGTCCAACGCAGGCCAGGCCTGCAACGCCGCCAAGCGCATCCTCGTCGCCGAGGACGTCTACGACGACTTCGTCCCCAAGCTCGTCGCATCCTTCGAGGCCGTGCAGACCGGTGATCCGTTGGACGCAAAGACCACCCTCGGCCCGCTGTCGTCGCAGACCGCCGCCGACACGTTGATCGAACAGATCGACGACGCCGTCGCCAAGGGCGCAACGCTGCTGACCGGCGGCAAGAAGATCGACGGACCGGGTGCATTCGTGCAGCCGACGCTACTGACCGACGTCACCCCGGACATGCGCGCGTACAGCGAAGAGCTGTTCGGGCCGGCCGGCGTGATCTACAAGGTCGAAAGCCCGCAGCAGGCAATCGAATTGGCCAATTCCTCCCCGTACGGCCTCAGCGGCTCGGTGTGGAGCACCGACCTCGACAAGGCCCGTGACGTGGCCGAGCAACTCGAAGTCGGCATGGCCTTCGTCAACGAACACGGCACCACCCTGCCCGGCCTGCCCTTCGGCGGAGTCAAGCGCTCCGGCGTCGGCCGCGAACTGGGTCCCTGGGGCATGGACGAGTTCGTGAACAAGAAGCTCGTCAGAGTTTCCGCGAAGTAGGCTCCGCTGAAGATGCTCCCCGGGCAGTTGTCCGGGGAGCTTTGTCATCCCGCGGTCATACTGTCTCGATGATCGTCGAACATGCTCTGTTGCACGTCGTCCCCAGTCGAACCAAAGAATTCGAGGCCGTCTTCGCCGACGCGAAGTCGATCATCTCCTCGATGCCGGGGTTCATGAATCTGACTCTGTCCAAGGGCATCGAGCAACCCGATGTCTATCTACTGCTCGTGGAATGGGAACGCCTCGAAGACCACACCGAGGGCTTTCGACAGTCCGACCAGTATCAGGCGTGGAAGACACTGTTACATCACTTCTACGAGCCGTTCCCCGTCGTCGAGCATTTCGACCCGGTACTGCGGGCGTAGCCGATAGGTTCGAGTTTCGTCCCTATCGCCGTTTCGAGGAGTCAACCGTGGCCAACGCTTCGTCGTTCGTATCCAAGCAGGACGACATCGAGATCAGCACCTACACCTGGGCCACGTCCGTCGATCCGGCTCGCGGTGTCGTGCAGATCGCGCACGGACTAGCCGAGCACGGCAGCCGCTACGTCCGCTTCGCCGCCGCCCTGAACGACGCCGGATTCCACGTCGTCGCGTCCGATCATCGCGGCCACGGAGACTCGATCGTCGACACGCCGGGTGACTTCGGGGCCGCCGCGTTCGCCGGGTTGTGGGCCGATATCGAACAACTCGGCGAATCGTTGCTGAACGAGTACCCGGACCTCCCACTGTTCTTGTTCGCTCACTCGATGGGTTCGTTTGCCGCGCAGCATGTTCTGATCGAGCGATCGGACCTGTACGAGGGTGTGGTGCTGTCGGGATCGACCACGCTGGACATCCTCGCCGCCGGAATGGCCGACGCCCCCGCCGGCGACCTGAGCGTGTTCAACGCCGCCTTCGAGCACCGCACCGGATACGAGTGGCTCTCACGTGACGGGGCCGAAGTGGACGCGTACGTCGCCGACCCGCTGTGCGGCTTCGACCTGCCGGAGTCGACGGTGCCCGCGCTGTTCGGTGAGGCCGAGAAGCTCGCCGATCCACACAACCTCGAGCAGATCCGCTCCGACCTTCCACTGCTGATCACGTCGGGAACCGACGATCCGCTCGCGGGCGGAGGCCAGTTGATCGAAACCCTCGCTGCCCGCTACCGCGAGGCCGGCATGAGCGACGTGACGGTCACTCTTTACCCCGGTGCCCGCCACGAAATTCTGAACGAGACCAACCGCGACGAGGTCACCGCGAACATCATCGGCTGGCTCACCGGCCGCGCCGGGTAGCTCTACCGCCGACGCAGCTGCACGGGCTGCCCATCCTCGGGGAAGGGCAGCGACGTGAAGTTGAGCGGCGCAACGTAATCGGGATCGACCGACCAGTCGAACCGCAGCAGCAGGTGATGCATGATCGTCTTGATCTCCGCGCCGGCGAAGAACATACCGATACATTTGTGCACGCCCCCGCCGAACGGCTCCCACGCATAGCGATGGACCTTGTCCTCACGACGGTCGTCGGCGAATCGGCCGGGGTCGAATTCCTCGGGGTTGGGCCAATACTGCGCCATGTGGTGCGTGAAGTGCGGGGCGACCGACGCATACGTCCCCGCGGGGACGAACTTGCCCTGCACCTCGGTGTCTTTGATTGCGCGGCGGGCAACCACCGGGGTGGGCGAGACCAAACGCAGACATTCCTTCATGACCAGATCGACGCTGGGGAGTTCGTCGAGTTGCGCGAGCGACGGCGCATCGGTGCCGAGCGCCTCGGACTCGGCACGGCACTTGTCCTGCCACTCCGGATGCTGGCCGAGGTACTGCATCATCGTCGACAGCGTGATCGTGGACGTGTCGTGTGCAGCCATGAGAAGGAAGATCATGTGGTCGATCACTTCGTCGTCCGAGAAGCGCTCGCCGTTGTCGCCCTCGATGTGGCAGAGGACGGAGAACAGATCGTCGGTCTCGGTGGCACGCCGGGCCGGTAGGTAGCGCCGGAAGAAGCCGTCGAGCACAGCCCTGCCGTCCAGCCCTCGCTTCCACCGCGTACCCGGAACGCGGTAGCGCACGATCGACGTCGCAGCCTGGACGCACGCCACGAAACTGGCGTTCAGTAGTGCGATGTCGGCATCGGTACTGTCCTCGGCACCGCCCATGAAGATCGATGTTGCGACCTCGAGCGTCAGCGCTTTCAGCGCGGGGTAGACCTGGACGTCGCGTCCGCCCTGCCAGGCGTCCAATCCTGTTGCCGTGACAGGGTTCAACGCGTCGACGGATTTGGTGAGACGATCGCGAGTGAACGCCTGCTGCATGATTCGGCGGTGCCGGAGATGTTCCTCGGAGTCGAGCAACATCAGACCGCCGTGGAAGAACGGTCCGATGAGCAGAGACCATCCGTCACTGTTGACGAACGCCTTGTCCGCGTTCTGCAGCACCTGCTGGCACGCGTTCGGCCCGAGGACGGTGATCCACTTCTGACCGGCCATCGTCAACCAGGACACCTCGCCGTACTTCTCCCACCGACTGCCCAGCAGCTTGAGGGGGTCGCGAATGTATTCGAGGGTGTGACCGACTACCGGCAGACCGCCATCGCCGAACACCGGCTCGAGCGTCGAATCAACAGGTGGAGCAGCCAGAACACGTGCCATTGTCGACCTCCGTCAATCTGACAGAGCGGCCTGTCAGATGAGATGTAGTCTGCGTCACACTTACTCCGTCTGTCAAGATCTATCCATGGCATCCACCACGCGCCGCTACAACGGCATGAGCGCAGACGATCGCCTTGCCGACCGTCGTGCCCGTCTGCTCGAGGCCGGGCTCGAGGTGTTCGCGGCAGCCGGAGCAAAGGGCGCGACCATGACTGCAATCTGCGCACGCGCCAAGCTCACCGAACGCTACTTCTACGAAAACTTCAGCAGCAGAGACGATCTCCTCGAAAAAGTAGTGGATTCGATATCCGACGAAATTCGAGCCAAGGCCATGGACGCACTCCACTCCCCCGCACCTACCGTCGAAGAACAGGTGCACAACGCCATCGCCGCATTCGTCGGCGTGCTCACCGAGGACGCACGCAAGGGCCGCGTCGCGATGATCGAATCGCTGGCCGTCGACTCACTCCGGGCGTACCGACGAAAGTCCATGCGCGCCTTCGCCCATCTGGTCGCCGAACAATCACGCGAACTGTTCGGTGAGCAGGCCTTCCCCCAACCGCAGTCGGAGATCAACGGCCTGCTCTTCATCGGCGGACTCGCCGAATTGGTGATCGCCTGGCTGAACGACGAAATAGACATCACCCCGGCGGAGATCGTCGACGCCGCAGCACGACAATTCATCGTGACGGCGCACCGATGAAGTGCCTTCGGCAGTGGCGTGATTATGTGCCCGCTGAGGCACTTGAACGCACCACTGCGCCGAAGGCGCACTCTTACCGGTCGAAGTGCGCCTTCGAGATCTGGCCGTGCACACCGACCGTCTTGTCGACCACCTGCGAGACGGTGAAATTCGCGGCCGCGGAGAGGTATGCGTACGCCGTCGCGCGGTCCATGCCGAGATCCGTCTCGAGGAAGTCGAGAGCATTGACCACCGCGCGACGCATGGCGGCGTTCAGATCCGAACCCTGGCCACCGACGGCACCGTCCGGATCGGACAAGCCGATGGGAATCCACGAATCCTCGTTCTCGGCAAAGGGATACGAGTACGCGACGGATGGTGCATCCCCACTGCCGGCTTTGCAGACGGTGAGCCGGAAGGTACCGCGCAGCGACCCCTCCATCGCGGTCAGCGCCACCTCGCCGTCGCCCATCGCCATGTGGGGATCGCCGACATAGAACAACGCGCCCTCCGCGAACACGGGCAGGTAGAACGTCGATCCGACGCCGAGCAGACCGACGTCGATGTTGCCGCCGCCCAGCGTCGGGGGAATCGAATTGGCGTTCGGGGACGTCAGACCCGGATCGCTGGCGAACGCGACACCCATCATTCCCATGAACGGTCGCAGTGGAAAGCGCACGGCCGCATCGCCGTAACGCATCACGCCTTGTCCGTCCTCGACTGAGGTGAACGTGGACACGTTGCCGTACTGCGTCGGGTCACCCGACTTCCTGCCGTCGCTTCCGATCGGCGGCATGACCTCGTCGAGGCTGATACCCGCAGGTGCCTCACCCGATGCAGTGACCGCCAGAGCACCCTTGCCGTGCCTGCTCGACACCACGCCGTACGGAACGCGTGGAATAGCCTCGAGCGTCTCGATCTTGAGCACGTTACCGCGCTGCGCACCTTCGACGAACACCGGGCCCGTCACCACGTGCGGGCCGTCGACATCGAAGTTGCGTACCGTCCGGTCGTACCCACCGGCGATGTCGATCGCGTCCTGAAGTACATCGGACTCGGAAACACCTTTGCCGCCGAAGAATTCGACAGGATCACGGCCCTGATCTTCGAGGATTCCCTCATGACTGAGGGCGTCGATGGTCACCGTCTCGCCGGACTTCATCTGCAGCACCGATTCGGACTCGACTGTCGGAACGTAACCCCACAGGACCTTGTCGACCTCCGAGCTCAGGTAGTGATCACCGGAGATGTCGCCGGCTCCGGGCTGAAGAATGCCGGCGGCCGTCGGGGCCGCTGAGGTCGTAGCGGAAGTCGTCGAGGATGACGTAGAACACGCTGCCGTTCCAGCAATTCCGACGCCCGCTCCCAGAGCGGCCACCGCCTGGATGAATCCTCGACGACCGATCCCCTTGGTGATCGTCTCCGCTGCCTGCCCCGCCATCGACCGCGCCATGATGCCTCCTGAATTGTCCGAATCTCGAACGTAGATCAGGGGTGTTTCTCGGCAGTTACGAACGCGCGTCGCCGCAATTGCTCAGCAGCTCAACTGGGGTCGCTGCCGCCGATCGCCGACCACCAGACCGCGGTAACAGCAGCCAGCAGACTCACTGCGACAAACTGGGCGAATCCTCCCCCGTCGACGATCAGCCACAGCAGACCGATGAACGGGCCGGCTACCGCGGCGGGGGCGTCGAGCATGATTCGGCGGCGTAGCGATCCGAATCTCTCACTGCGCGTGCGCAGATCGGACTCGTTCAACCGAGGTGCGTCCAGCGGGACACCTGGAGGCAATGCCGTACGACGACGCCCCGACGGCACGGCGACAATTCCCGGTTCCACGACAAAGGCTCGGCGGCCGAGGATCGACTTGCTCATGCGGGCATCGGCGTCGGGGACGATCGCCAACAGCCCGGTGTGGAAGTAGGCGGGGTACCAGGTCCGCCCACCGCTCTCGTGCACTTCCAGGTACCCGCGCGACCGCATGCGGTGTTGAAACCGCACTCGTCGCAAGGTAATTCGACTAGAGGACCGCGATGCGGATTGTGCGGCGAGCAGAGCGACCCCCACCGACCAACCCGTACAGATCAGGACCACGAGTGCTACCAACAGGCCAAGAGGGGTAAGGACAACGGTCGATGCCGCGACAACCAGAGTGGCTGCCGCGACACCGACCGGATATCCGAGCCCGTTTCCTATTTCAGGAACCCGACCTTCGAGTAGTCGAGATCGCCGAATCCCGGAGCTCCGAAGTTCGCGAGATTGGACTTCGTGGCATAGGTCGATGGCCGCTGGAACATCGTCAAGCTGTGTCCTTCGGCCCAGATTGCTTCGTCTGCCTTGTTGTAGTCGGCGATTCGTGCGTCGTCGTCCAGTTCTGCGGCGGCGTCGTCGAGCAGTCCGTTGATTTCCTCGGAACCGACCTGGCCGTAGTTCTGTAACGTACTCCCGGGCGTCAACCGGAAGATACCGTCACTGCTCGAGGAGTACGGCGTTCCCTCCCAGGTGAAGTGCGTGACATCGAACGCACCGACGAGGATGTACTTCTCGAAGAAGTCATCCGACGGTACCGATTGGATGATGAGATTGGCGCCGACTGCCTTGAGGTTCTGCTGGATGATCTGCGCTTCCTGCGTCGCGTTCGGTGTATCGGCCGGAATGATGTCCTGCAGATCGAGCTGCTTGCCGTCCTTGGATCGGAACTCCCCGTTCATCGTCCAACCGGCCGCGTCCAGTTCGGCCTTCGCCTTTTCGGGGTCGAAGGTGATAGCGCCGTTGTTGGCCTGGTAGCCCTTCTGTCCGTCCACGTAGATGTGGTTGTTCAGGACCGTCGGGCTCGAGGTGATCTGACCGAGCTGGGACGTCGCCAGGTAGTCACGATCGATCGCCTTCATCAGAGCCAATCGCACGGCCTTGTCCGAGGTGATGCGTCCCGGGGCTCCGTTGAAGTCGAAGTGCCGGTACTGCGGGCCCAGGCTCTGCCGCAGGTCGACATTCGGGATACCGCGGGCAACCTTGAATGCGTCTGCACTGCTGCCCAATTCGAAGTAGTCGATCTCGCCGCTCTGCAGCGCACCGATCGATGCCGTCGTATCCAGCGGCAAGTACGTGATGGTGTCCAGCACAGCCGGGTTCTCACCCCACCAGTCCGGGTTGCGCTCGGCCACAATGCGCTTACCGCCGGGCTCGATCGCGCGGATGCGGAACGGGCCGGCGGTGGCAGGCATGGTCTCGACCGAACCGGTGTTGAACGCCTCGACACTGTTCACGGACTCCGCAGGCATCAGCGGCGAGAACAGGGAGCGCCAGTCTGCGAATTTCTCGGCGAACGTCAGGATCACCTGTTGATCGTTCTCGCCACGGACAACCGAATCGACCTTGTCCCAGCCGGCAGTGCTGGACGCCTCGTAGGCTGGATCCTTGCCGCTATTGGCCGTCCACGTCGCAACGAGATCCGTGTAGTCGAGCGATCGGCCGGTGCTCCACTTGGCCTTCGGGTTGATGTTGTAGGTGATGACCTGCTTGCCGTCCACCTCCGACTCGGTGATGTCGGTGAAGAAATCGGTCGCGGTCGACAGGCTCGCGTCGGGCGCTGCCTTGAACGCCGTCGGCATCAGCGCGGCATAGAACCGCGCGGCATCGACCGTGGTGCCGTCGATTTGGTAGTAGTTGTAGTTGGTGGGCACCTGCGAGAGCGGGAAGTTCATGTTCCCGCCCTGCTGCAGATCGCTGATCGGGTGCGGATTGATCTGCGCTCCGCTGTCGAAGGACGCGGGCGCATCGGCGTTCGGCCCGGTATCGCCGGAGCTGCACCCCGCCACCAGTCCCACGGTGGTCACGGCCACCGCGATCGGGACCAGTGCCCGAAATAGTTTGGCTCTCATCAGTTCACCTTTCTCAGTGTGCGGTTGCAGCAGGCTTAGATTGCGTCGGCCAGTTTTGCAGCCTCGGCGATTCGGGCTCGTTGGAGCACGGGATCGGGGATGGGGATGGCTTTCAGGAGTGCCCGTGTGTACGGGTCCTGGGGTGCGTCGAAGATCTGTGCCGTCGGGCCCTTTTCGACGAACACACCATTGCGCATCACGGCCACCTCGTCGGCGAGGTGACGCACCACCGACAGATCGTGGGAGACGAACAGATACGCCAGACCGAGCTCCTCCTGCAGATCCTGCAGCAGGTTCAGCACGCCCGCCTGGATCGACACGTCGAGCGCAGATACAGGCTCGTCGAGGACGAGGATCGACGGCTTCAGCGCCAAAGCCCGTGCAATACCTACACGTTGGCGTTGCCCACCGGAGAACTGGGTGGGATACCGATCCGCGAGCTCCGGCCGCATTCCGACGGTGTCCATCAGTTCTCGAACCCGACGGGTCCGCTCGTCGACCGGGACGCCGTTGATCTTCAGCGGCTCGGCGATGATCTCCCCCACCGGCATACGTGGGTCGAGCGAGCCCATCGGGTCCTGAAACACGATCTGAATGTGTGCGCGCAACTTTCGTTGGTCGGCGCGGCTCAGGCTGTAGGGCTCGACGCCGTTGATGCGGATCGAACCCTGCTGCGGTTTTACGAATTCCATGATCTCGAGCAGGGTCGTCGACTTGCCGCAGCCCGACTCGCCGACGATTGCCAGAGTGGACCCGGCGTGCACATCGAAGCTGATGCCTTGTACGGCAGGTACTTCCCCGGCACGACGCCGCAGCACAGATCCCTTGAACATCGGGTAGCTCTTGTGCAGATCGGTCACCGACAGCACCGGAGCATCCTTCGGCACAGTCACCACCAACTCCGCCGGGGCCTCCGACCGCGGGGCACCCTCGAACTCGGCCTCCACCGACTCGGCCGTGGCCGCATCGATGCGGATGCACGCCGCGCTGTGATTCGGGGCCACCTGGATCAACGGCGGTTCGCCTTTGTCGCAGGCCTCCGTGTGCAGCGGGCATCGAGGCCCGAACGGGCAGCCCGTCGGGAGATTAACCAGAGCGGGCGGCGTGCCCTCGATGGGCACCAGCCGCTCCTGCGCGGGACGATCCGGGCGAGGGACGGAGCCGAGCAAGCCGACGGTATAGGGCATGGACGGGTGTGCGTACAGCTCGTCGACGGAAGCAGTTTCGACGGCGCGCCCGGCGTACATCACCATGGCTCGATCGGCGACGCCGGCAACGACTCCCAGGTCGTGGGTGATGAAAACGACGCCTGCTCCGGTGACGTCACGGGCCGTGCGCAGCAGGTCGAGGATCTGCGCTTGGATCGTGACATCGAGTGCCGTGGTCGGCTCGTCGGCGATGATGAGATCGGGATCGTTCGCGATGGCCATCGCGATGACGACGCGTTGGCGCATACCGCCGGAGAACTCGTGCGGATAAGACTTCGCCCGTGTTTTCGGATCTGCGATGCCGACCAGATCGAGCAACTCCAGGGTGCGCTCCTCGACCTTCGACTTGCTCAGCGACGGATTGTGCACGGAGATCGCCTCGGCGATCTGGTCGCCGATGCGGTAGATGGGGGTGAGCGCGGTCAGCGGATCCTGCGAGATCATCGCCACCGAACGCCCACGCTCGCGGGACATCTCACGATCGGACAGTCCGAGCAGCTGACGACCGTTCAGCTCGATGGATCCGGTGACGCGTGCGGTCTGCGGAAGCAACCCCATGACTGCCAATGACGACACCGACTTGCCCGAGCCGGATTCACCGACGATGGCCATGACCTCGCCCTTGTCCACCTGATAGTCCAGGCCGCGGACTGCGGTGACGCGCCCTTCCTCACTCGGGAAGCTGACCTCGAGTCCGCTGACCTTCAACACCGGCACAGCCTCAGCCACGTGCCTGTCCCCTCGTCGAGTTCGGATCGAATGCGTCGCGCAGGCCGTCGCCGACGAAGTTCGTCGCCAGCACGATCAATACCAGTGCGCCACAGCAGAACGCGAACAGCCACGGATACGTCAATGCGGACGACGTACCGTCCGCAATCAGAGTGCCGAGAGAGACGTCGGGCCGCTGGACACCGAAGCCGAAGTAGCTCAACGACGCCTCACCGATGATGGCGATACCCACGTTGAGCGTGACGTCGACGATGAGGATGGAGGCCATCGACGGCAGCACGTGCTTGCCGATCACACTGCTCGGCGTTGCGCCCATGTACTTTGCGGCGCGGATGAATTCGCGCTCGCGCAGCGATCGCGTCATCGCCCGGATAATGCGCGAGGTGATCATCCACGCGAACGCCGCAAGCAGCAGCACCAGGATGAAGAAGCTCTTGTCGCGAAACAGCGGCGAGCATATCGCGATGACCAGGAAGCTCGGGACGACGAGCAGAACGTCGGCAACCCACATCAGGGCACGGTCGGTCCAGCCGCCGAAGTACCCCGCCACCGCACCGACGACACCGGCGAGCACCGTGGAGATCAACGCGACGAGCATGCCGATGATCAGCGACTTCTGCAGGCCGCGCAGTGTCTGAGCCAGGACGTCCTGCCCGATCTGGTTGGTGCCGAACCAATGCCGGGTGGTCGGCGGCGAATTGAGCGCGTACGCGTCGAGTTCTTCGTAGGTGAACGGGATGAAATGCGGGAGTACGAATGCCCCCGCGAACATCGCCACCAACACCACGATGCCGGCCAACGCCGGCCGGTTGCGCAGGAACCGGCGCAGCACCAGTCGACGGCGGGTAATCGGGGCCGTCGTCTCGCCCTGGCCGTTCACCGCCGCGATCTCGGGAACCACAGGTGTCGCCATCGCCGATCCTTTCCTTGGTCGAAGTGGTGGGTCAGTCCGCGTAGCGAACGCGCGGGTCCAGAGCGGCAGTGAAGATGTCGGTCAACATGCCGGAGACGAGCACCGACAGAGCCGTGAACAACGAGACCGCGAGCGTGATGTTGATGTCCTGACTGGTGATGCCGTAGATCAGCCAATCCCCCATGCCGTACCAACCGAAGACGCGCTCGGTGAAGGTGGCACCGGTGATCACCGCGCCCATACCGAACGCGAACAGCGTCGCCATCGGGATCAGAGCAGTACGGAAACCGTGCTTGAAGATCGCGCGCCCGCGGGTGAGCCCCTTGCCGCGGGCCGTGCGGATGTAGTCCATGTTCAGCTCGTCGAGCATGGAACTGCGCATGTAGCGGCTGTAGCCACCGATGGTGAACAACATCAGGACGACGGTCGGCAACAGCAAATGCTGTGCGCGGTCGATAATTTCGTTCATCAGACCGGGGGCAAGCGTTGTCGACGTCTCACCGGTGTATTGGAAGAACTGACTGCCGGTACTCTGATTGACCTGCACAGCAAGGTATTTGAGAACCGGTGCCAGAACCAGGATCGGGGTGCTGATCAGGATGAACGTCACGACCGTCGCGACGTGATCGAAGATCTTGTACTGCCGGACGGCACCGTACGCACCCACGAGTGTTCCCAGTACCGCGCCGAGGACGGTGCCGAGTACTACCAACCGCAGCGAGACGAGGATGCGTCGCCACAGTTCGTCGTTGACCGAGCCGGCCGCGATGGTCTGACCGAAGTCACCGTGAAGGACTGCCCACAGCCACTTCAGATAGCGCAGCACGGGGTTGTCGTCGAGGTGCAACGCCGCGCGCTTGGCGTCGAGTACAGCGCTCGACGGCGGTGGATTGCGACTGAGCAGATTGGACAGCGGATCGAACGTGAGCGAGGCCAGCAGGTAGGTCAGAAACGTCGCGATGAGCAGCAGAATGACGTAGTTCAGCAACCTCCGCGCAAGATAACCGCCCACGCGCAACCACCTTCCATCGAGCACCACGGCCGTGCCCGATGGCACCGCTCTCGGCATTGTTCACACCGCGTGTTACCTGCTTGTTTCGTTAGCGGTGGAAACAGACATTCCACAAGATAGCACCACGAATTCGCCTTTCGTTCACGGTAGCCGAACTCACTCCGACACATCGGACAATGCGGAAACCGCGGCGGCAGAACGAGTCTGACGAACAGGCACTCGTAGGGTCCCCTAATTCATCGGGCACCGTAACGAATTTCCGACAATGCGGACAGAACGAAAAGTAGGTGGTTGTTGTCGAGGTCGGTAGATTCTCGACCATGCCGACTGATTCCACACCCGACGGGTTCGCCTTCGAGCGGTTCGATGTCATCGACACCGGATCCATCGCCACGACATTCGCGGCCAAGGATCACCGATCCGGGCTGTACATCCTGTACTTTACGAACGCCGAGGCCTTCGTCGGATACTCCGACTCCGTTGCAGCCCAATTCGCCGCCGACCGCGACATCTGGGCGGACATCGAGTCGCTCCACTTCACCCCCGGGACCGAGGACAAGCTCGAGCAGTTGACAGCGCTGGTCTCGCAACTGACCGACCTGCGTCAGCGCCCGGCGGAGCCGACTGCGATCGGCGACGCACCGAGCGCGAAAACTGCACTACCGAAAGAACGCGCCAAGCGGGCAACGCTGCTGAACGCTGCCGTCGGGCAGAGTCGTCGACGGTTCTGGGACCTGTCCGACCACATCGCCTACCCCGCCATCCGCAGCATCGTGGCCGACTACATCAACTCCTCGATCCCCGACCCGGCGAACACCGAGAAGTACCTGTGGCAGATCAGCGCTCTACCGGACGCACAGGACGACAGCGGTCCTCGAAATTTGCTGACGCTGACATGCGGAGGATTCGAGACCCTGCGAGTCGACGAGATCATGCACGACGACGACACGATCGAGCTGGACCTGCGCATCAACACCAACGTTCCGCGCGACCGGACCGACGAGCAGCTCGAGGTCTCCAACGAGACCGTCAGCGCCGGACGCGGACCGTACCGGGACGAGCGCGTGTGGTCCTGGTCGATCGACCTCGGGGCGCTGTTGGAAGAGGACGTGGACGTCGACCTGGGTATCGACGACGACACTTTCGACGACCTCGCCTACGGCCTCAATGCTCGCCTGATGCGATCCGGAAATTCAACGGGCGCAGCGGCACACAACCACGATCTCGCGGCCGACCTACTCGCCGAGGCGTACCGGCAGCTGTTCGAGGCCGAATGATCGATCGGCTGTGGTACGTCTCGTACGGGTCCAACCTGCTGCGCGAGAGGTTCCATACCTACCTGACCGGATCCGACGAGCACTCGGAATTCGGTGCGCACCCACCGGCACCCTCGACGGCTCTACCTGCCGAACAGAAGTGGCTGTGGATCGACTATCCGCTGTATTTCGCGGGAGTCTCGCGGCGCTGGACGGGAGCATCCGCCTTCGTCTCGACGACGGTCGATGCTGCCAATCGATCTGTGGCGCACGGATATCTGATCGAACGAGCTCAGTTCGCTCATCTGGCTGCGGTCGAGAACGTCGTCGCAGCCATCGACGTCAAGGCGACGGAGACGCTCGCCATCGGACAGTGGTCGCAGCTGGCAGTGGATCGCGAGGGCGAGAGCTTCCGCGGGAAATACGATGCACTGCTCAGGCTTCCGGACATCGACGGAAGACCCGCCTTCACACTGACCAGCTCGATCGTGCGGGAGCCCGGCGAACCGTCGAGCAGGTATCTTTCGACGATTCGCCGCGGGCTGCTCTCCGCAGACCTCGATCTGGACGTCGACGCCTACCTTGGCGAAGCCGCCCAACGGTCCGCGACGATCACTTCAGCGCATCGAGGTTCGTCTTCAGCAGGAGCACGTTGTAGTCCGACCACCGAGAAGCAGTGAAGTACAGGTCTTTTCCGCTCGACATCGGATGAATGAACGGTGCATAGATACCGCCGGCCGTCTGATTCGCGTCGAGGATGGTCTTCGGCGCGCTCCACGGTCCCTCGGGATTGTCGGCAGTGCGCGCAACCAACGTTCGTGAGTTCTCGTCCCCGTACATCATCACGTAGCGGCCGAGGTAGTCGTTCCACGCAACCGACATCTCGCTGACCGGACCCTTGACGATGGCGACGCTATCGCCGATGTTCTTGGACCACTGCTTGATTGGATCAGGATCCTGCGTCGAGTACTCGTACGCGTCGAGATTCTCGACTTCGGCCGACGGAACTCGCGAGACGAAGGCATCACCGAATCGTCCGTTGGGCGTGCCGAACTGGTACAAGGTCTCGCCGTCGCGGCTCAGCACGTAGGCACTCTGCTGGAATTTCCCCTGGCTCTCGTGGACGTTGGTGAAGCCGGGGATCGTGACGCCCTTGTTGACGCGGATCGTCTTGGGATCCGTCGTCCAATTCTGGCCGTTGTCGGTCGATTTCGCCGTCGCAGAGTAGTTCGTGATCCAGCGACCGGGTGCGCCCCAGCTCTGCACCGACATGTAGTTGATGTACTGGGTGTCGCCGATCGCAATGGCCGCCGTGGGGATGGTCGTGTCCTCGACGCTCGGTAGCTTTGCGCTCGAGATGATCTCGGCGGCGTAGCGTGGATTGTTCCCCCGGACAACCGCACCCGAGGTTGTGTTCGCGGGGTCTGCAGGACCGATCTTGATTCCTTGGGAGAGATCGGTCGACGCCTTGTCCGACCGGAAAAGCGCATTGCTGCGCCACTGGGCGTTGCCGGATGAGCAATCACCGAACGTGTCGCCGAACGCCATCAGGATCTGGCCGGAGCCGTTGTCCCAACTGATGCCCAGGTCGGTTCCCGACATCGCCAGGGTGTTGTAGGTGTCGTTGACGCTCTGCGGGCCGGTGACCCAGGCGATGCTTTGCGTATTGCCGGTGATCCGAGGAAGAGGCCCTTGCGGCCCCTGCGGGTTCTTTCCCGACATCCCGGCACTGCCCGACGACCCGAACAGCGGCGACGAGCCCGGCCCCCCGAGGCCACCACACGGCTCGGCCGAGACGGTAGGCGCGGTCAGAGCGCTGAGCCCGCTCACTGCCAGCGCCAGGACAGCCCCGACAGCGATCTGCCGACTACGTACACGCATGGACGAACCCACCGTTTCCCGTGTGACCCACGATACTGATGTGACTGATGGGACGAGTGTTACGCAAATCTACTTATCGCGCAACAAATGAGGCGTGTCGGTGCTTGACAAATCGCCTACTGCGGGAATTACACTCGTGTGATTACTGGCGGATCATGCGCGCGTGCGTCGTATCCAGGACCAGCAGCGCTACGCCCTGGACGACAACTGCCGTTCCGTGGCCCAACGCCTGGTCGGCAGTGATCCGGCGGCCGAATCGAGGCTTCCTGACGGCGATGTGCGCACCGGTCGCGATGTAGAGGACGTCGAGGCCGGCGTTGATCCACAGCAGCTTGCTCAAGCTCGTGGAAGTCGGGACCGAGGAGTTGAGCGCCCCGGCGCCGGCGATCGCCAAATCGATCGCACCCCACCCGGCGGTCTGCTGACCGAACGCACGACGGGCAGGCGAGGTGCCGCGCAATGCCAACACCGTTCCGACGATCACACTTCCACCGCCCCACAACGTAAGGCGACGGCCGAGTCGCTCGGCGACGATGGGAGCTTCGATTGGAGTCATGGTTTCCAGTGTGCCGTGTTCGGCGGCAGGGCAGCTTCGTAACGCGAGGTCGGTTGCTGTCGATCCAGTGAGGACTGAGTATTCGTGCTCGAAACCGACGGAGCCACCATGCTGAAGAAGATTCTCACCGGACTTGCGCTGGCGACCGGCGCCGCACTGCTCCTCGCGCCCACAGCATCCGCTGCACCCGACGACAACCCGTTCGGTCCGAAGGACTCCACTTCGAGTTTCGTCAGCGCCTTCGACCCTGCGGCGTTCGGCAGCACCAAGTCGTTGATCATCAGCCCATTCGGGACGAGCATGCAGATCGACTGCTCGTCGTTCCATGGCCAGAGCTCGTGCACGCAAAACGGCCGTGTGCTGACCCAGGTACGAATCCCGGCCGGGTCTTCGGAATGGGACTACCGCATGCTCTACATCTACAACCCGTTCTGATAATCGTCGGCCGCGCGCTCTGCGGACTGGCACTGCTTGCGCTCACCGGTTGCGCTGCAACGCAACCCGGGCCTGGCATCGCCGCAGCGGTGGACGTCACGCCGACGTCGTTCCCTCCGCCCCTGTACGTATTCACCGGGACCTGCTGATCACCACCCGAACGGGTTCGAGTCGGATCCGGGCAGCCAACTGTTGCCTGGCCCCAACCACCCATTGGCTTTGATCATCTTCTTCGCTGCACGCTGGTTGCGGCCGATCAGGCGGTCGAGATACAGATGCCCGGCCAGATGGTCGCACTCGTGCTGCAGACACCGCGCCAGATATCCCTCGCCCTCGACCGTCACCGGATTGCCCTCCACATCGACCCCGGTGACGCGGGCCCACTCGGCGCGTCCAGTCGGGTACCGCTCCCCCGGGACCGACAGACACCCTTCGGTGTCTTCCGGGTCGGGCATCGTCTCCGGGATCGCCGACGTATCGAGCACTGGGTTCACCACGTGCCCGCGGTGCTGGACACCGCCGTCGCGCAGGTCGTAGACGAAAGCCGCACGTGGATCACCGACTTGATTGGCGGCGAGGCCGGCCCCGTGCGCGGCGGTGTTCGTCTCGAACAGGTCGGCCACGAACGCCGCCAGTTCCGCACCGAACTCGGTGACGGGAGTGGCTTGGGCCGTCAGCCGCGGGTCGCCGGCAATGAGGATGGGTCGAATCGCCATGCGAGAAGGTTACTGTCGGAGCATGGCTCGTTCTCGTCGCTCCCCCACGGCTCACCCCGCGGACAAGGTCTGCGCGTCGTGCGGACGGCGAATCGAATGGCGCAAGAAGTGGGAGAAGAACTGGGATGACATCAAGTACTGCAGCGACGCATGCCGGCGGCACAAGGTGAGCACCACCGACAAAGAACTCGAAGACAACATCCGGGCCCTGCTCGACGCCCGGTCCCGCGACGCCACGATCTGCCCCTCCGACGTCGCACGAGCACTGTCCGACGACGGATGGCGCGAGTTGATGGAGCCGGTCCGCCGCGCTGCTCGCCGCATGGTCGACGCGGGAGAAGTCGAGATCACCCAGAAAGGATCCGTCGTCGATCCCTCCACGGCGAAGGGCCCAATCCGTATTCGTTGGAAGCGTTGACCAACGCCGCAGAAACTTGTCGGTGGATGGGTATAGCTTTCGTGTCGTGAAGACATGGGGGGATGTGTTCGAGCTCGCGGACCAGGAATTGGTCTCCGAGCTCGCAGACGTGACCTCCCACGAAAATGCGCTTGCTGCAGCAAGATTGACGTTGCTCGCCGAGATCGACCGACGTGGTTTGGCGATGAAACTCGGACATTCTTCCGTCACGCGCTGGTATGCGCGGTCGGTTCGGATCACCGACGGATCGGCCGCCCGCCAGATGGAGGTCGGGTACTGGCTGACAGGCCGGCCCATCGTGTTGAATGCTCTCGCTGGTGGTGAGATTCATTCCGCGCACGCGACGGCGATCGCCGAGGGTTACGCCGTCGTTCTGGTGGCCGATCCGACGTTGGACGAGGACCACTGCGACGCTGTGGTCGCCGAACTTCTCGAGACCGCGATGCGCAGCACTGCCGGTCAGGTCACCTCGCGGGCGCAGGCGCTGGCGCATTCCGCGGCGGAAGACGCCCGTGCTCGACACGAGAAGGCGGAGAAGGAACGACGCGAACGAGAAAGGGAACAGGCAGGCAGGGACAACGCCGGGTCGAGCGCCACCGACACTATGGGTGGTTCGGGTGATGTAGGTGGCTCAGGTAATACAGATGGTTCGAACGATGCAGGAGGCTCGGGCACCGCAGGTGATTCCGAACCTGCTGGGCCCGAGCCTGTTCCGTCGGGACCACCGCCGGTGCCGGTGTCGGAGAATCCTAACCTGAATCGATTCGACGTTCATCCTCTAGCCAATGGCCGCTTCCACGTCGGCGGCGACGTCGACCGGCTCCTCGCCGAGAAGCTGCTCACCGCCCTGTCTCCGTTGACTGCGCCGCGGCCGGGCCCCGGTGGCGAACGCGACCCACGTAGCCCGTCGAAGCGTCGCGCCGACGCACTCGATCAAATCCTCGACCGACACCTGCGCGGCAGTACCCGCGGGACGGCGGGTGGGTCGCGGGCGTCGGTGCATCTGATCGTCCCGCTGCGAGACCTGCTCACTCACGGCAACAAAGACCGATCCGCAAGCGCAACAACAGGTTCGACTGCACACGGTGCCGGTACTGACGGCATTACCCGCACCGGTGATTCCGACGCTGACCCCGATCGTGGCGCCGGTCGCCGCGTCAGCGGGAGCAGTGCTGGTGCCAGCGGCAAGTCACGAACCGGCGACGCCGAGGCGGTTCCCGATGCCGGCGCTGACGGCGGTCGCCGCGTCAGCGGGAGTGCTGGTTTCGGCGACAGTTCACAATCCGGTGCAGACGGCGGTCGCCGCGTCCGCGACAGTAGTACTGGTGCCGGCGACAGTTCACGATCCGGCGATACGTATGCAGGGGGCGAGGCGGCCGGTGGTGGTGCCGGGCAGAAGTCTGCACCCGAGCCCGGCGACGCCGACTGGCCCTTCAACCTCGACTGGACCGGCCCGATCAGTCGCACCCTCGCCGAGCTCCTCACCTGCGACGCCGACCTGACCCCGGTCATCGTCGACGACCACGGCGTCCCCCTCGCGCTCGGGCGCACCACCAGACTCGCCAGCGACGACCAACGCATCGCCCTGACCATCCGCGATACCTGCTGCGTGATGTGCGGCCGACCGGCACAGTGGTGCCAAGCCCACCACGTGAAATTCTGGGAACACGGCGGCAGAACCGATCTGAACAACCTCGCACTGGTCTGCGGGGAATGCCACCGACTCGTCCACCACGGCGACTGGCAACTGATCATGGGAGACGACGGACACCCCTACGCCATCCCACCCGAATCCATCGACCTCAGAAGGCAACCCATCCCCAGCTACCACCGACGAAAACGGCGGGCAGCCTGAGAACAGGTCAACCGCGCAACTCTCGCTTCAGCAGCTTCCCGCTCTGGTTGCGCGGCAACTCGTCGACGAACGTTACTGTCTTGGGCACCTTGAACGGCGCGATGCGGCCCTTGACGTGGTCGATCAGTGCCTCCGCCGACAACTGCTGCCCGTCCTTGAGTACGACGACAGCCGTCACCGCCTCGATCCACCGGTCATCGGGGGTCCCGATCACCGCGACCTCGGCGACCGCCGAATGGGTGTAGATCGCATCCTCCACTTCGCGCGACGCAACGAGAATGCCGCCGGTATTGATCACATCCTTGATCCGATCGACCACGGTGATGAACCCCTCGGCATCGCGGGTCACCAGATCGCCGGAGTGAAACCAACCGTCCAAGAACGCATCTGCCGTCGCCTCCGGTTTGTCCCAGTAGCCGTCGCACAACTGAGGGGAACGGTAGAGGATCTCGCCGGGCTCGCCGTCCGGCACATCGTTACCGTCGGCGTCGACGACGCGGGTCTCGACGAAGAACACCGCGCGGCCGCACGACGCCGGCCTCGCCTGGTGCTCGGCAGGTTGCAATACCGTTGCCAGCGGGCCGATCTCGGACTGCCCGAAGCAGTTGTAGAACTCGATGTCCGGATACCGCTCACGCAGCCGAGTGAGCACGGTGACAGGCATGATCGACGACCCGTACTGCGCCTTCTTCAACGACGAGAGATCGCGCGTCTCCAGATCGGGGTGATTGGCCAGCGGAACCCACACCGTCGGGGCCAGGAACAGCGACTTGATCTTCTCTTCTTCGATGCGGCGCAGGATTTCCGGAACGTCGGGCTTACGCATCAAGCGCACCGTGGCACCCACCGACAGGTAGGGCAGCATGAACACGTGCATCCCCGCCGAGTGGTACATCGGCATCACAAGCAACGGATCGTCGTCCTGGGTGAACCCGAGCGCGATGACGCACGAGACGTACTCCGCGACCAATGCGCCGTGAGACATCATCGCGCCCTTGGGTTTCGACGTCGTTCCCGAGGTGTAGAGCAACTGAGCGAGGTCGGTCGATTCTGCGGCCGAGTCGAGTTCGGAACCATCGCCGTCCTCGCCCAGCACATCGGGAAGGGAGACCACATGCTCGATCGTCAGGTGTTCACGAACCGAGTCGAGGGTGGCCGCCAACGCTGGGTCGACCAGCACCGCGCGCGAGCCCGACTGCTCCAGCAAGTACTGCAATTCCTCGCCCACGAGCGCGTAGTTGATCGGAACATGTACCAATCCGGCTCGCACACAAGCGAGGAACGCGACGACGTACGCATCGGAGTTGACGCCGTACGCTGCCACACGGTCACCTTTCTCCAACCCCATCGCACGCAGTCGACGAGCGGCGCGGGTGACAGCGGTATCGAGTTCTCTGTAGGTGTAGCTACGCCCCTCGAACGTCACGGCGAGGCGGTCGGGAAATTTCGCTGCCGACCGACGTAGTACGCCGTCGACGGTGTTCACTCGTGTTCCGCTACTCATCACCCGACGTTATAGGACGTCCAAACGTTCCGTCCCGGGTTCTGTCGGTACGAGGGTTCGTGAAACTCGGACGGGGCATTCGGTGAGGCATGACAGCAAAACAAGCACTCGACAGCCTCGAATCGGCCTCCTTTCTCGACGGAGCCAGCAACGCGATCAACGGAGTTCTCGCGCCCGCACTCGACGACACCGTGGTCGGTTCCGCGCTCCGCGGCCGGTGGATCGGACACCCCATCCACCCAGCGCTGGTCAACGTCACCATCGGCAGCTGGACGAGCGCAGTGGTCCTCGACCTGATGGATCACCAGTCTCGGGCGAGCAAACTGGTCATCTCCGTCGGGCTGGCGTCCGCACCGGCAGCAATCGCCACCGGATGGGCGGACTGGTCGACGATGAACACTCGCCAACGACGGGTTGGGATGATCCACGCGGCCTCGAACGCGACCGGCGTATTCCTGTTCCTCGGTTCCTACCTGCGCCGACGGAAGCAGACCGACGGACTCGCGAAAGCCCTCGCCGCGGCCGGTCTGGCCACCGCGAGCGTCGGCGGACTCATCGGAGGTCACCTCGCCTACAGCTCGACCGGGGAGGAATCAGCCCCAGCAGGCAAACACAGCATTCGCCGCTAGGTCAGCAGTTGTTCGGTTCCCCAATTTTCACCACCGACAGCAGCGCGTCTCCTTCGCCGACAAGGGTGCCGGGGGCCGGGCTCTGTTCCACGACAATCCAGTTCGAGTCGTTGACCTGCATCCGGCCCTCACCGGACGCATCCTCGCTCCGAGAAAAGAAGACCCCTGCCGCCTGAATCGCGTTCTGAGCGGACTGCAAGTTCATGCAGACAACCGGAGGCATGGAGACGAGGACCGGCTCCGACGCGGTCGGTTCGGGCACAGCCGATTCAGGCACAGTCGCATCCGGGATGACGATTCTCTCGATCGACGTCGGCGCGGGGGCGGTCGCCTCGACAGTGACCGTCCGCACTTCGGTACTGACCTCGGGCTCGGCGGAGTCCTGTGATCCGCAGCCCGCAAGGACGATCGTGGAGAGGGCGAACACGATGACCGACCGCACGCGGAAACGGCTACTGCTTGTCATGAAAACCTTTCGGTACGGCCGATAGCCTGCTGCAACCGGTGCCCATGTGAAATCGTCATACCGGTCAGTCTGTTACGTTTAGCGCTCCCCAAGCATTTCCGTACGCCGTACGGTAGACTGCGTCGGCCCCGGACGAACCAGCGTCAGGGGCGGCGAAAGGCGACTCCCGCGCAATGACTCCAGCCCAGCCGATGATCTCCACTCAGCCAGCGACACCTGCCCAGGACCTGTCCACCATCATCGTTCGCGGTGCCCGCGAGAACAATCTTCGTGATGTAAGCCTCGACCTGCCCAAACGTTCGCTCGTCGTGTTCGCCGGCGTCTCCGGGTCGGGCAAGTCATCGCTCGTCTTCGACACCATCGCCGCCGAGGCCCAACGACAGATCAACTCGACGTTCACCGCGTTCGCGCAGACGTTCCTTCCGTCCTACGGTCGGCCCGACGCGGATCTGATCGCCAACCTGTCTGCCGTCGTGATCGTCGACCAGAAGCGTCTCTTCGGTGGCCCGCGTTCGACGGTCGGCACGATCACCGACATCGGGGACTGGCTGCGCATGCTGTGGTCCCGCGGCGTCACGCCGTCGATCGGCTACGCCAACGCCTTCTCGTTCAACGATCCCGCCGGAATGTGCCCCGAGTGCGAGGGGCTCGGCGAAGCAAAGGTCGTCGACCTGGGCGAACTGGTGGACGAGTCGAAGTCCTTGCGAGAAGGGCCGTTCAAGCATCCGGACTTCGAGGTCGGCAAATGGCCGTACCGGGTGTTCGCCGACTCGGGTCTGTTCGATCTCGACGTCCCGATCGAGCAGTACTCGGCCCGTGAGCGCCACGTCTTCTTCGACGCCAAGCCCGGCGAGGTCGAGGTGGCGAACCCCGACGCCGTGATGAAGAGCTACGAGGGCATCGTCTCCCGTTTCCGGCGCAGCTACCTGGCGAAGGACGCCGATGCGCTCAAGGGAAAGTCCAAGCTGGCGTTCGAGCGCATCGTCACCCGCGGCACCTGCGAGGCCTGCGGCGGCTCCCGATACAACGAGACCATCCGCGGTGCCACTCTCGAAGGGCTGTCCCTGCCCGACGCATTCGCCATGCAGGTATCCGAACTCGCCGACCGGATCGACGGCTGGCAGATCAAGGGCTTGGGCACCTTCACGAACGAAATCGTCACGCAACTACGCAGACTCGTCGACCTCGGGCTCGGATACCTCAGCCTGGACCGAGCTACGTCTTCACTGTCCGGTGGTGAATCGCAACGCATCAAGATGGTGCGGCACCTGGGAGCCACACTCAACGACATGCTCTACGTTTTCGACGAGCCGACCACCGGGCTGCATCCTCGCGACGTGCACCGCCTCGACGACATGCTGCTCGCCCTGCGCGACAAGGGCAACACCGTCCTCGTCGTCGAGCACGACCCCGAGGTGATGGCCATCGCCGACCACATCGTCGAGATCGGGCCCGGTGCCGGAAAAGCTGGCGGCACAGTCGTGTTCGAGGGAACCTACGACGAGCTGCGTGACGCCGACACCCGGACGGGTGCCGCGCTACGGCGCGAGAACATCGAATTGCGAACTCCGCGTGCCCCTTCGGGCTGGCTGAGCATCACCGGAGCGCGCACCCACAATCTGCGCGACGTCAGCGTCGACGTTCCGCTGGGAGTCCTGACGGCCGTCACCGGGGTCGCCGGTTCCGGCAAGTCCTCCCTCATCCACGGACACCTCCGCGAGGCCGCGCCGGACGCCGTGATCATCGACCAGGCCCCCATCCGTGGCTCGCGCCGCTCCTCCCCCGCGACGTACACCGGACTACTCGACCCGATCCGCGCGTACTTCGCCAAGAAGACCGGCCAGCCGCCGTCGCTGTTCTCACCCAACTCCGACGGTGCATGCCCCGACTGCCAGGGCAGTGGCGTGATCTTCACCGATCTCGGGTTCACCGACCCGGTGACGAGCACGTGCGAGACGTGCCAGGGTCGGAGGTTCCGGTCGGGCGCGATCCGGCACACCGTCGACGGCATCAGCATCGCCGACATCTTCGAGATGTCCGTCGAGGACGCGCAGGACTTCTTCGACGTCAAGAAGATCCGCGACATTCTGCGGCGGTGCCGGGACGTCGGCCTCGGCTACCTCTCACTCGGCCAGAACCTGTCGTCGTTGTCCGGTGGCGAGCGCCAACGCCTCAAACTCGCAACCGAACTGGTCGGGTCGTCGCCGGTGTTGGTACTCGACGAGCCGACGACCGGTCTGCACCCGTCGGACGTGTCGAATTTGATCGCGTTGTTGTCCGGGATGGTCGACGAGGGCAGATCGGTCATCGTCATCGAACACAACCTCGACGTCGTCGCGGCTGCCGATTGGGTCATCGACCTCGGCCCCGACGGCGGGCACAACGGCGGCCTGATCACGTTCACCGGAACGGTGGAGGGACTGCTCGCCTCGGACACCCACACCGGGCGGTACCTGGCGCGCAGCCTGGGGCGGTGACCGAAGACCCGATAGTGTTGGCCCTCCAGGGACATCGGACACAGGAGTGGCAGTGCAGCGTCGATCGGCACGAATGATCTCAGCAGGGTTCGCGGTCGTCGCGCTCGTCGCAGCCGGGTGCGGCAGCGCAACGACGGACGCACCGCCTGCCACCCCGACCGCTGCGTCGAGCGGGGAGTTTCCCAAGTCGATCCCGTCGGGCTCGGACGGCGGGACCGTCACCATCGACGCGATGCCCCGCACGATCGTCTCGCTCAGCCCGACGGCGACAGAGACCCTGTTCGCCGTCGGCGCGGGTGAGCAGGTTGCGGCCGTCGACGATCAGTCGGACTATCCGGCCGACGCGCCCAAGACCGGCCTGTCAGCATTCACGCCGAGCCTCGAGGCGATCGTCGCGTACGACCCCGATCTGGTGATCACCTCGACCGATTTGGGCCTGGTGAGCTCCACGCTGGCCGAGGCTGGTGTCCCGACGCTGTTGCTGCCGGCCGCTACGAGCCTCGACGACGCGTACTCGCAGATCGAACAAGTGGCCGACGCGACCGGGCACGACACCGAAGGCGACGCGGTGGTCGCACAGATGCGTGACCGGATCGACGCCGCCGTCGCGAGCGTGCCGACGCGCGAAGAGCCGCTGACGTACTTCCACGAACTCGACGACACGCTATACACCGTGTCCAGCCAGAGCTTCGTCGGCCAGATCTACGGCCTGTTCGGTCTGCAGAGCATCGCCGACGGCTCCGATGCAGGCGACTACCCGCAGCTGTCCGCCGAGACGGTGATCACCGCGGACCCCGACATGGTGTTTCTCGCCGACGCCCAATGCTGCGGAGTGACAGCCCAATCCGTGGCAGCTCGGCCGGGGTGGGGATCGATGACGGCGGTGCGGGACGGCCGAATCTTCCCGATGGACGAGGACCTGTCGAGTCGATGGGGTCCCCGCATGGCAGACCAGGTGGAAGCCGTGGCCGCCGTCGTCCAGCAGATTCCGGCGTAGGTCACTCGTACCCGATCCGCACCTCGTCTACGAACTCGTCTGCTGCCCAGCCCAATCGATCCCTGGTCAAGTCGGGCAGGGTGACCGTCATCTGCAAGAGGTACTGATCGACAATGTGGTGGACGACGACATAGCGGGTCCGGGCGAACAACGTCCGACCGCCCCAGTCGTATCGACCGGCGATCGAGACGGACCGTAGTCCGCGCAGCGGTGCTCGGTCGCGACTGACCTCGGCCCAACCGGGCAACGCCCGTGAATCCCCGAACCCGCACTCCAGCAGCGATATCGGGTCCACTGATCGCGTGAACTTACCCACCAGAGCCATTGCATTCGGCACGAACCCGTCAACGGCGTTCGCCGGCGAACACAGCACCGCGGTGGCATGCGGGAACAAGTGCTCGGGAACCAGGCCCCAGCCCGGCATTGTCGGCAGTTCGAGACCGAACCTGTTGCATTCGCTGCGATGCACGGGCACGAGTTCGACACCCTGCTGCTGCAGGAGGCTTTCGATCGATCCCTCTCGAACCGTCACTGGACAGCATTCCTTCCAACGGAGATCGACGCGGCTCGGTCGGCGCGGATGCGCTCGAGCAGACTCGGCGGACGCAGTAATTCACGCGCATCGTCGTGGCCCAGTTGCGCACGGGCCCAGGGATTGTCCCGACACCAGTGCAACAGGGCGTACAACGAGTTGGGTTCGACTTTCTTCTCGCACACCATCAGTACCAGCACCTGATCCGATTCGCTGTCGGCTTCGCGATACACAACGCGGACAGTGGGGTACAAGTGCGGATGGGGCACGGCCGGATTCGGATGCGTCTGTGGTTGCAGGTCGACAATCTCGTCCCACGGGACAACCGTGACGTCGCTGGTCACCTTCCATGCCCGACGTCGATAGATCTCCTGCACTATGCCGTCGGGATGCAGTGAAATTCTCGTCCCGTTGACGATGACGAAACCGAGGACGAAGCACAGCAGCACCACCGGGGCACCGACGAGCGTCGATATCTCCGCCCTGAACTGGCGACGTCCGGGTTCGTCGTCTCTCCAATGGAAGTACGACACGCCGAGCAGTACAACAAAGGCGAAGATCAAGCTCCGGATCAGGAAGTCTCCGCGACCGGGCACCAACAAACCTCGGCCGGCCGCGACGACGTGAACTGGTCGCACGAAACGTGACAGCCGCGCAGATCCGATGCCGGACAACACTACAGACTGCCCGAGTGGCAGGACCACCAAGAACGCAAGCCACGACAAACCCATGAGCACATCCGGGTGCAGCTTCTCGAACAGAAGACCGACGGTCGCAAGGATTGCTGCAGACGCCGCAGACAGGACGACAAAAACCACGAGCCAACCGAGATGCATTGTCCGCCAAATCCGAACCCACACGGGCCTCTTCTGCCATCCAACATTCCTGTGTGACGAATTCACTGGTGAATAGCCCCGATTCGAGATGTCGCTACTGTCTCGGCGTTCAGTCATCGCAACGTCCATTCGAAGACCTTCGATACGCCGTGGCTGACCGAGCCCCCGACCAGGGCACCCAACGCGACGCCGGCGGCAGCACCGGCCACCGTGCCCGGCCCCGGAAACAGCGAACCCGCGGTACCACCGAGTCCCGCGAGGGCGTAGGTGACGTAGCTTGCAGCTGCGAGGCCGGCGGCGGTGCTCGCTGTATTGACCGCAATTGCCTCGGGGGGGCTCACTCCTTCGTCGATATCGTGCGCAATCGAGGGAATCGTTCCGGCAACCGCACCGAAGGCTCCAAGCCCACGGCCGATGTTCTTGGCCACGTCGTCCACGGAACTGACACCTGGAAGTTCCAGCACCCTCGTCGTCGCGTCGCTCATGCCCCCGATGACCGTCGCCGCTATGGTCGTCGGCCAGTCCGGCATCCACGAGAAAGACCCGTCCGGGTTCTCGACGAACTTTCCGGTCGGGTTGCCGAGCGCAAGCGTGGTCAACAGCTTCGTGGGCTCGGCCAAGTGCTGCGTAGCGTCGAGCGCAGCCTGCTCGGCCTGCTTCAGAGCATCTTGAATGTCCTCCGTCAACTGCGCTGCAGCAGAGCGCAGTTCGTCGGCCTGGCGTAATTTCTCTTCGCCCACACTGTCTGGGATCAGCGCAATCATCCCGTCGGGATCGACCACACCGTCTGCCCGTACGGCGAACCCGCTCGTCGTCGCCGCCGACACCTGCGCCAGCAGGTGCGCCTTCGCGGCGTCGACCATTCCTGCTGCGGTCTCGAATGCCTTACCGAGTGAATCGATCTCACCGCACACCGAGCTCATCCGGGAGCATTCGGTCACCACGCGTTCTGCTGCAGCGTTCGCTGCCTCGCCGGTCCACGTCTCGGCCAGCACATCCTGCTCCTCCAGTACGCCGGTGCGCTGGCCGTTGACGCGCTCGACAATCTCGGCCAGTTCGATCATCGTCTTGCGCATCGACCCCGGCTCCCAGCCCGCGACGTGCGGCACGGTCGGGATCACTTCGGCTGGTCCATCGCAGCGAGGCGGCGGGCGAGTTCGTCGTCGGCGATCTCGTAGTTCTGCGCGACGCCGCGGGCAATGTCTGCGACGCATTCGGCCCGGCCGGCCAGTGCTGCAACAGCTCCCGCCGCCGCTGCCGCGGCCGCCGCACATGCTGCGCCGAAGTCGGTACCCAGCAGCGCATTTTCGGATTCGCGGAACGGGGCGAGGGTATCCAACTCGGCGATCACCTCCCCCGTTCCCGACAACACATTCGAGAACTGCCGCAGGATCACTGGATCCACATTCACTGTCATGACGCTCCCCCGAGTCGCACCGTATCGACGCCCGGTGAATCGGCGTCATCGGGTTTGACGCCTGCCGGGTCGGATCGGTTCCCTCCAGTCCGGTTCTGGAGACGCGGATACGACGCGTACCGTTGATCCGGCTAACGACCTAGGAGGGTAACCGCAATCAACGGCCGTCGACTATCGTTCGCTGCCGCGGCCGGACTCGCGGCCGCGATGGGCGTCGGGCGATTCGTGTTCACGCCGCTGCTACCGATCATGGTCGACGCGGCGGAGCTGACACCGAGCAGCGGTGCCGTCATCGCAACCGCGAACTACGCCGGCTACCTCGTCGGGGCGATCGTGTTGTCCGTGCGCCCGTCGCTCAATACGACGACGTCGTTCAGGCTGTGGACGGTCGTGCTCGTCCCCAGCGAATTGACCATGGCTGCAGTGCATTCCACCGCTGCGTTCTCGCCGCTGCGGTTCCTGGCCGGCCTGGCGAGTGCCGCGGTCTTCATCGCCTGCGCGAGCACCGTCACGAAGCATCGAGCCGACGGAGCCTCACCCGGTATCGCGTTCGGCGGCGTCGGTGTAGGTATAGCAGCGTCGGGCATACTGACGTTGCTTGTCGGGCCACATCTGTCGTGGGAGTCGCTGTGGGTGTGCTGGGCGATCCTGACTACGGTGCTCGTGGCCCCGGCGTGGATGCTTTCGGTGCATCCCGAGCCCACAACGCGGGCTGTACCCGGCGATCTCGACCGCAAGGCCCGAACCGTATGGCGGACATTGCTGTTCGCGTACTTCCTCGAGGGTCTCGGCTACATCATCGTCGGTACGATTCTCGTCGCAGCGGTCGGTGGCCACGGCAGCACGTCGGTGGGTCCGGCGGTATGGATCGTCGTCGGATTCGCCGCGGTACCGGCGACCGTGTTGTGGCAAGGAATTGCTCGGCGAACCAGCATGCGCAGCGCCCTGGTGGCAGCGTTCGCGTTGCAGTCGATCGCGGCAGTGCTTCCGGCTCTGACCGGAAACACCGTCGCCGCCGTGTTCTCGGCTCTGTTGTTCGGCGGAACGTTCATGGGCATCACGATGCTGACGATGAGCACCGCACAGACACTGCCCATCGGACGTACCACGGCAACACTGACTGCGGTCTACGGCGTCGGGCAGGTACTCGGCCCTCTGATCGTCGCTCCTGCCATCGGCGACTCCTATTCGGTCGCCTTCGCCATTGCGACCGGCGTGCTGATACTCGGAACTGCAGGCGCCGTGCGCGTATCGCAGTTGACCGCGCCACGCTGAGCCCCGCTACCGACATCTGTTCTGCCGTGCAACGAACCGGTACCGTCACGCAAACGCCCGCCGGATCGCCCGTTGGACACCGCAACCATTTCGGCGACGATCGACAGCGCGGTCTCCCCGGGGGTGCGCCCGCCGATGTCGAGACCGGCCGGCGACGACAACCGCGCGAACGCGGCCTCCCCGACACCTCTGTCGACAAGACGTTCACGTCGGTCCTCGTGCGTTCGACGGCTGCCCAGTACGCCGATATAGCCGGCAGTGGTGCGCACCGCGACGTCGAGCAACGGAACATCGAACTTTGCATCATGCGTGAGCACGCACAAAGCGGTGGTGCCGTCGATCAGCCCATTGTCCCACTGGGCCGCCAGATACTCGTGCGGCCAGGCCACCACAACTTCGTCGGCGTGCGGAAAGCGCTCCTCCGTGGCGAATATCGGCCGGGCATCACACACCACGGTGCGGTAACCCACGATGCTTGCTGCATGAGCAACGGCGTCGGCGAGGTCGAGCGCGCCGAAGACGATCAGGAGCGGTGGGGCCCGAAACGATCGCACGAAGACCTCGACGATGCCGTCGTCGACTTCGATGTCCCGCAGTCCGCTTGCACCGTCCGCCAACATCACCCGAGCGAGCGAGACAGCTCCCTCATCGAGCGTCTGGTGGCCGATGGAGCCGCACGAGTCGTCGGCAGTCACCACGAGGTGTCCGCCCGAGCCACCGGAGGCGACTGTGACTTCGGCGACCGACGATCGAGATGTTATTCGCGCCAACAGTTTTTCATAGTGCGGGCGACTGTCCCGATCGACTCTGTCGACCACGACATCGACCGTTCCGCCGCAGGTGAGGCCGATGGCGAACGGGTCGTCGGCCGCGATGCCGAACCTCAGGCGGTCGACGAGTTCACCCTGCGCCGCCGACACCGCAGCGTCGAACACCACACCTTCGACGCATCCGCCGGACACCCCGCCGAGTGCGGTGCCACCGGCGTCGACGGCCATGACGGCACCCACGTCTCGGACCGCGCTGCCTGATGTGGCCACGACAGTGGCCACACCGAACGGTCGTCCCTCGACGAACCAGTCGTGCAGAGTGGCGGCGAAGTCGAGCATCGCGAACCTACCGACGTCCGAAGGCTCTGGACACCAACCAGCCCTCGACCATTCCGGCGAGAAAGATCCCCGCGACCGGTGCGTACTTGCGCACCGGTTCGGGCATCAGACTCATCGCGTTCAATTCGCCGCCCATCGGGCGTGCAACAGCAGTCCTTTCGGCTGCAGGGGTGATGGGATCGGCGGTGGCCGAACCACTGAGCAGCGCACCGAGATTGACGGCGAACTGTTGCAGCACCTTGTTCGAGACCGCGACAATCGCGCCCTTGCCGAACGAGACGATCTTGCCGCTGATCACCAGGTCGGTGTTCAACGTCAATCGAGACCGATCGCCGATCGCCTCGACCGCCAGATCCACCTGAGCCTCGGCATCGCCGTTTCCGTGCGAGTCCGCACCCTTGGCTTCGAGGGACAGCGTGCGTGCTTCAGCGTCGACGTCGAGGAACCGAATGGTGCCTGCGTACGAGGCGCTGATCGGCCCGACCTTCACTTTGACCCCGCCGAGAAAAGTCTCACCGTCCTTGCCGGTGATGGCGGCACCCGGTACACAGGTAGCCACCTTCTCGACGTCATTGATCAACCGAAAGACGTCATCGGCCGATGCGTCGATGTCGAGCGTATTGGTCAGTATCACTGGGAAACTCCGTTCACACAGCCGGCGCAGCGGCGCTGTTCGGCGCACGAGTCGATGGCCTCGACGATGGTTTGATATCCGGTGCAGCGGCAGTAGTTCGAGGCAACCACCTCGCGGATCTCTTCTTTCGTGGCGTTCGGATGCTCGGCCAGATAGCCCTCGGCCAACATCAAGAATCCTGGCGTGCAGAATCCGCACTGCAGGCCGTGGTGGTCCGCGAACGCCTGTTGCAGATCGTTCAATTCGCCGTCGATCCCGAGTGATTCGACGGTCTGGATCTCGGAGTTCTCCACCTGCGCGGCAAACGTCAGGCAGGCGCGTGCCGGCTTGCCGTCGATCAGGACGGTGCAGGCCCCGCACACGCCGTGTTCGCAACCCACATGAGTTCCGGTCAATTGCAGGTCGTGCCGTAGTACGTCGACCAGGGTGCGGCGTGATTCGGTGATCACTTCGTGTTCGATGCCGTTGACGGTCAGTTCGATCAGTTGCTTGTTGCTCATGCCCTTCCCTTCACCAGTGCCGCATGTACTGCGACGGGAGTGATCGGTGTGTCGTTCAGTTCCACTCCGGTGGAACGCAGTCCGTCGTTGACTGCATTGAGCACCGCGGCCGGTGCACCGATCGTGCCGCCCTCACCGGCACCCTTGGCACCGGATTCGGTGAACAGGCAGGGCGTTTCGAGGTGATGGATCTCGATGTCGGGGATTTCGCAGGCAGTGGGCACCTTGTAGTCGATGAAGCTGGCGCACAGTGGGTTTCCATTCTCATCGTACGACACCTGCTCGAACAACGCTCCTGCGATACCCTGCGCGATCCCTCCGCGGCACTGGCCCTCGACGATCTTCGGGTTGATCGCGACGCCGCAGTCCTCGACGCACACGTACTTCAGGATCTCCACTCGTCCGGTGCCCTCGTGCAATTCGACGACGACACCGTGGGTGGCGTTGGAGAACGTTCCGTCGTTGAACACGTCGAAGCTGGCCGTAGCGGACAACCCCGGCTCGACGCCCTTGGGCAGCAGCTGTGCCTTGAGATACGCGACGTCGGCGATGTCTCGATAGGTGACGTACTTCGAGTGATCATCGCGCTGACGAACGCGCCCCGAGGCCAGCTCGACGTTGTCGTCGCGCGTCTCCATCAAATGCGCCGCGATCTCACACAGTTTGTCCCCCAGCTTGGTCGACGCCAGCGCCACCGCACTGCCGCCGATGGTGATCGAGCGGGACGCGAACGACCCGAAGCCGTAGGTGATCCGATCAGTATCTCCCTGCACGATCTTGACCTGTTCCACCTCGATGCCGAGCCGGTCGGCGACGATCTGCGCCATCGTGGTCTCGTGGCTCTGGCCGTGGCTCATCGTCCCAGTCGTCACGACCACGGTGCCGGAGGTGTCCATCCGGACCTCCGAGATGTCGAATCCGGGCACCACGTTCATCTTGCGGGCCGCGAATGCGCTGCTGCCGTAGCCCGTTCGCTCGCTGAAGCACGAGTACCCGATGCCAATGTGTCGGCCGTCGGCGGTAGCCCGCTCCTGAAGGTCGTACCAACCGCCGTCGCGCAGCGTCTGCTCGCACAGGTTCAAAGCCTCGAGGTACGAACCTGGGTCGTAGGTGATGTTGTTGACGCCGGTGTACGGGAAGGCGGTGATGACGTTGCGGCGCCTGATCTCCACTGCGTCGAGCGCCAATTCGCGGGCTGCTCGCTCGAACAGTCGCTCCATCACCATGACGTACTGCGGGCGTGACACTCCGCGGTACGGCGCTGTCGGGGCCTTGTTGCTGAAGATCGAGCGTCCCCGCACCCGATAGGCCGGTACCTGATACACCCCCGGCATTTCGGCCGAGGCCATGAGCGGCTCGATTCCCGCGGTGAAGGGGTAACACGAGTACGCACCCATGTCGCACACGACATCGGCGTCGAGGCCGAGAATGTGCCCCTCGGAATCGAACGCGGCCCGCACGTCGTACTGCTGCTCGCGTGCCAGAAACGACGCCGTCAGTGCGTCCTTGCGATCCTCGATCCACTTGACGGGGCGACGGAGCTTCAATGCAGCTGCCGCGACGGCGATCTCCTCACGGCCGACGACGCACTTCTGCCCGAACCCGCCGCCCATGTCGGGCACGACGACGCGTACCTGGCGTTCGTCGAGACCAAGGCACTGCGCGGTGACGGTACGAACCTGGTGCGGGACCTGCGTGCAGATGTAGATGATCAACTGCTCGTCGCGGTCGTCCCAGTAGGCAATGCATCCACGGGTCTCGAGCGGAAGCGCGTTCTGGCGCCCGGTTCTGGATTGCACCGACACCACAGTGTGCGCGTCGTCGAAGATCTCGTCGATGCCCTCGGTGGCGAACATCTGCACGTCCACGACAGTGTTGTTCGGAACCGAATCGTGAACCAGGGGCACGCCCTCGGACATGGCCTGATCTGCGGAGGTGACAGCGGTGACGGTCCGGTACGACACTCGCGCCGCTTCGAGCCCGTCCTCGACGCTGTAGGCATCGGCGGCGACGACGACGGCCATCGGCTCACCGACGTAGCGAACGACGTCGTGCGCCAGCACGGGCATGTCGGTGGGCACGAATTCGCTCAGAGGACGGGACAATTCGGCGCGGATCGGCCGCAGGTCCAAGTCCGCTGCGGTGAAGACGCCGCGTACGCCCTCGACTCCGGCGACATCACCGACGTCCAGTCCGGTGATGGAGCCGGCCGCCACGGTGCTCCGCACGAACTGGGCATGCAGCATTCCCGGCATCGCAATGTCATCGACGAATCTGCCTCGACCGGTGAGCAACCGCGGGTCTTCCCGGCGTGCGACCGAGGTGCCGACGAATTTCGGGGTGAGAACCTGATCGACGCTCACGTGGGCACTCCCTGCGATACCAGTGCGTCGCTGCAGGCTTCGGCGACCAACGTGCGCACCAGGGTGCGGCGGTAATCGGCGGTGAACATGCCCTCGTCCTCCAGTTCCAAGGCTTCGGCTGCGGCGTCCGCGCAGTCGGCGAACGTTCCACCGGCGGCGAGCGCGGCCTCGCCTGCCGGCGATCGCATCGGGGTCGCGCCGACCCCCGCGAGGGCGACGCGTCCGCCGACCACCGCCAGACCGTCGAGATCGAGGGACACCGCTGCACCCACGATCGCGAAATCTCCCTGTCGCTCGGCATATTCGGTCACCGCGGCGTGCGGTGCCGGGTTCGGGAACACGATCTCGACGATCATCTCGTCGAACGCGAGATCCGTGGAGTAGTAACCGAAGAAGAACGAATCGGCGTCGACGGTACGCCGGCCCCGCACGCTCTCGACGACGATGCGGGCATCGAGCAGGATGGCGAGCAAGCACCATTCTGCAGTTGCGTCCGCGTGGGCAATGCTGCCCCCGACGGTGCCGCGAGTGCGAATCGGGTAGTGCCCGACCCACCGCATGGCATCGCGAAGGACTGCGAACTCCGCTCCCACGTCACCGGATTCGACGTCGTGGTGGGTAGTGGTTGCCCCGATGTGCAAGCCGTCGGAGTCGCGCCTGATGTAACGCAGCGTGTTCAACCCACCCACGTCGACCAGATGCCCGGGCCGGGCGAGGCGGAAGTTCATCATGGCGACCAGGGACTGGCCTCCGGCGATGATCTTCGCGTCCTCGCCCAGCTCGGCCAACAGCCGCACTGCACCCGAGACGTCGCGAGCTCGGTGGTAGTCGAACTGTGCGGGCTTCATCAGACCCGAGCCTCGCCTGCGACGACCTCGGTGGGTTCGTCGACGAGAGTGTCGAGCTCACGGCCCTTGGTCTCCGGTGCGAAGTAGGCCATCCAGACAACCGAGAACAACACGAACACGGTGACGATGCCGAATGTCAACGGCAGACCGAGGATCGGCCACATCACCGAACCGAACAGCAGAGGAGCGAATCCGGTGGCCACCCGACTGACCGAGGATGCGTAGCCGAATCCCGAGGCGCGAATGTTGGTGGGGTACAACTCCGAGACATAGCAATACAGCACCGGGATGGTCAGCTGGATGACGAACCCGAAGACGCCCAGCCAGATCAGCGCCGCAGACTGGATGTCGAGCATGACTGCGAACATGACCAGGGCACTGCCGGCGATCGGGCCGGACAGTCCGATGACCCACTTGCGGCCGAAGATCTCGACGATGAACGCGGAGGTGAGCACACCGACGATGCCGACGCCGGTCATGAGCGTCGTACCGGCGAAGGCTGCGAATTCTCCGTAGCCCTCGGCCCGCAGGATGGACGGCATCCAACTGAGCGCTGCGTAGTACAGCAGCATGATCGACACGAACAGCATCCACGCTGCCGCCGTGATACGTGGGCTGTAGCGCCACACCGACTTGAGCTGCGTCAGAGCAGCTTTCATTCCGCCCGGCCCCTTCGGCGCGGTATCGGCGACGATAACGTACTCGACGGCGTCGGATCCGGTGCGGGTCACCATGTCGTCGATGACGGCCCGGGCCTCGACTTCACGTCCGACCTTGGCGAGGTAGATCGGCGACTCGGGGATGCCGCGTCGAACCCAGAACAGCAGCAGCGCAGGCAGAACCATGAACAGCAGCATGTAGCGCCAACGAACGTCTCCGTCGATCGGGACGAGAAGCGTGGCGACGACGCCGCAGATGGTGGCACCGATGGGCCACCAGACGTCCATCGCGGAGAGGATCTTGCCGCGGATGCGGCGGGGTGAGAACTCACTGACCAGCGCGTAGTCGACGGGGATGCAGCCGCCGAGGCCGAACCCGGCGAGGAAGCGCAGCACGATGAAGATCTCGAAACTCGGCGCGAACGCACCGAGTACCGAGAACAGCGCAAAGATCAACAGAGTCAACGAGAATGCACGTTTGCGCCCGACTCGGTCGGCGATCGTGCCCCACACGACAGCACCGACGGCCATGCCGATCAGGTTGCCGGTGGCGACGAGTCCGCGCTCTGCCTGGGACAGATCCCAGTAGCTGCCGAGCAGCGGAGTCAAGAACCCGTTCAGCGCCACGTCCCAGGCGTCGAACATGTAGCCCAGCCCGCCGATGATGAAGATCTTTCCCTGCACACCCCATTTCCAGGGGAGTTCCTGTACTACCTGATCACCAGTCTTCATCGCAACCTCCGGCGCGGTGTTGTGGTCCGAGGTCGTCATCGGACGAACGAGTAGTGGAATTTCTCGTCGTCGCTGTCGTCGAGCGGAGTACCGCTCCACAGCCAGTCGTACGAGATGTCGGACTCCCCATCGAACGACGCCAGTGTCGCGTCCCGCTTCTGCTGCTCGGGTCCATCGGGTATGTGGTAGAACGTTTTGTTCTTCAGGCTTGCGTCCTGCACCATCCGCGCGTGCCGGGCTCGGCGAAAGACGTAGCGCGCCAGGGCATCGTCGATTCCGCTCGAGGTCACCTTCGCGAGTTCCTCGGCCAGCACGGCCGCATCTTCCATCGCCTGCGATGCGCCCTGCGCCTGGTACGGCAGCATGGCGTGGCACGCGTCGCCCAGCAACGCGACGCGGCCGTCGGTCCAGCGAGGATCAGGTCTGCGGTAGTAAAGCGCCTGGCACAGGACGTTTTCGTCGGCCTTGGACAGCATCGCGTGGGCGCGGTCGTCCCAGTCGGGGAACGTCGCCATCAGTTCCTCGGGCCCGACGAGCCGTGGTCCGCCGTCGCGGACCTCGTCGGTACACGGGGCCAGCGCAACGACGTTGAGGTACTCACCGTTGCGGATCATGTAGTGCACCAGGTGTCGGTCGGGTCCGTACCAGATGGTGCTCTGGTATCGGTCGACGAGCCAGCGGGTAGCCGGGTCCTTGACGATGCGATCACCCGGAATCAAAGCGCGATAGGCCATTTCACCGGAAAACACGAGAGTATCGGGTAGACCGATCAGATCGCGCACGGTCGAACGAATACCGTCGGCTCCGATGAGCAGGTCCGATTCGTACCGACGTCCCGCTCCGGTCACCGCGACGGGCCGCATCGGGTTGGTGCGGTCGACCTCGACGACCTTCGCATCGGTCTCGAACACCACCATCGGGCCCGGGCCGTCGGGGTCGAGGCACTGCGCATGAATGGCCGAATGCAGGTCTGCGCGGTGGTAATGCCAGTACGGCGCGTTGAACGTCTTCTTGCAGTACTCGCCGAGGGCGGTGAGCGCGATGACCTTGCCGTTCTCCCACCGCCTGCGCACCTGATCCATCGGCTCGGTCTTGATCGCTTCGAGCTTGTCCCGCATCCCGAGCGCTATGAGGATGCGGCTGGCGTTGGGAGCGGTCTGAATTCCTGCACCCACCTCGCCCAATTCGGCTGCGGCCTCGAGCACCGTCACCTGGATGCCTCTGTGCCGCAGCGAGAGTGCCGCGGTCAGACCGCCCAGGCCGCCGCCTGCGATGACTACTTCGATCGGTGCCATGTCAGTTCTCCACCAATCGACCCTCGGTGACGACATCGATGCCGTCGATCGACACGGTGCAGGCGCGCATCCCGATGTCCAGGTGCGCGTAGGAGTCCCGGCCGAGCACGGGGTGCGGGCCGGTGGACCACAGGAAGCTGCCGGCGAACGCTCGGGCGTCCATACCCATGATGTCGTCTTTGCCGTACATCGCCGCCGCGAACCAGTCGCCGGTCTTCATCAGTCCCCAGCCCATATGAGACAGGTAGCGCGCCCACTTGTCGTTGGAGTCCGCGAAGAACATGTTGAGCAGTGCAGCTTCACCGCCGCCGGTCACCTCGTCGATGTGGCCGTTGGTGACCGTCAGCGTCGTCTCGCCCCGGACGTATTCCTTGAACGGCAACAAGATATCGCCCTCGGAGAGCACGATCTTTCCATTCGAGATCTCCGGCCAACACAACACCATGGTGGACGGCCAGTGATCCCAGCGGCCCTTGTCGTCGGCGAAGCCCACCTGGAACTCGGGCTGCGAATTGCTCAGCTGCACGGTCAGATCGGTGCCTTCGTCGTTGGTGATGCGCATGGTCGAGCCGTTGCGGATCAGATCGACCCCGGCCTGGACTCGTTCCTTGTCGCCGTCCTGCGGCATGTTCCGGATCAACACGTCCGGGGCGTCGCAGACGAAGATGATGCGTGTGCCGGCGGCCAGGATTTCCTGCTGAATGGGCGCATGGATGAAGCCCTCACTCGTGAGGTCTACCACCAGGTCTGCACCCTTGAGCATGTCCTGAGCCACCGAACTGTTCATGACCGACACCAGGCCGGGGCCTGCACCGGTGTGCGTGCTGGGCATCGGTGCGGGGCTGCCGCCCGGGACGGTGGCCGCGAGTACCTGTGCGCCCAGGCTCTGGGCCGCTCCGAAAGCAGCCGAGACGTAGTCACCACGGCTCGACGGTTCCGCGAGAATCACCACCTGTTCTCCGGGCTGAACTTTGCACAGCTCGAGCTGACGGGTGAAGGCGCGCAACAGATCAGCTGATCGCAGATCGAACATCTCGGTTCCTCTCGTGATCGTTCTCGGTCGTTCGTGTCTCGGTGATACCGCCCAGTCGGGCAAGATCTTTCAGATAGGGCACTTCGTCGCGTGCGTCTTGCAGTTCGCGTCTGGAGACCGTCGCCGAGACCGATCCGACGGTCTCGGCCATCTCGACGATGGTGCGGCCCTGCGGCCCGACAATGACGCTGTGTCCGGCGAACCGCGGTCCGTCGCCGGTCTGCCCGGTGAGCCCCGCGGCCGCCACGACAACACCGTTCTCGAGTGCGCGGGATCGCGTGAGCAGCTTCCACACATGCAGGCGGACGTGACCGAAGGCCGACGGCACGGCGATGATATCGGCTCCTCGCTGCACGAGATCGCGGACAGTCTCGGGAAACCCTGCTTCGTAACAGATCACGACGCCGATGGATCCGAACGGGGTGTCGACCAGCAGACCGCTCTGCGCACCCGGGGTGAACACCGCGTTCTCACGGTCCCACAGAAACCGCTTGTGCCCCAGGGCAAGCAGACCGTCCGGACCCACGACGAGTGAGCTGTCGAAGACAGCTCCCTCGGAATCGCGGAACACCATTGCCGTCACCAGAACCGTATCGGTCGCAGCGGCGAGTTCTCCGAGCGCGATCGATGTGCGGCCGGGCACCGACTCGGCCATCGCGTCGATGCTGTCGAGATCGTAACCGCTGGCGAACAGTTCGGGCAGCACGATCACCTTGGAGCCACCGGCGGCGAGTACACGGACTTCCGAGCTCACCGCGTCGATATTCTGCTGCCAGGCACCGGTACGCGAACCGGTCTGCACCACAGCGATATCGAACGTATCGACCACCGGCCGAGTGTCGACGCCGCGCAGGTGGGCCGAGGTGGTCATTGCGCCACTCGATTCATGTCGGTGGTGTAGAACGGTCCGGCCAGCCTGCCGAGGAATCGATGTTCGAGGGTGTCGACGTGCAGGTCGTCACTGAGTAGACCCGGCCTGCTGGTCACCGCCGTCACGGTCCCCAACACCAGAGTGTCCGTGCCGAGCGCGATTTCCTGCAGTGTGCGGCATTCGAGCGAGACCAGAGATTCCAGCACCGACGGTGCCGCGACCGAGATCGACGGCACCGCGGTCATGTGCGAGAGCTCAAATTCGTCGACCTCAGCGTCGACGGTGGCGAAACTCGCGGTCACCGCATCGACAGTGTCGGCGGACGGAATGTTGACGACGAATTCGCCGGTGTCGCGGATGTTGACCAACGTGTCCTTGAATTCGCCCGGAAAGCCGATTCGCTCACCGATGGAGATCATCAGGGTGGCCGGGTTCCGCGACGCGACGTTGAAGAAGCTGAACGGTGCCAGGTTTCGAACGCCGGTGCCGGACACCGTGGAGATCCAGGCGATCGGGCGTGGCTGCACCGCACAGGACAGCAGTTTGTACACATCCCCCGACGACATCGAATCGATGTCGTGGCGGGTGCGATCCGTGAGCTCCAGAGAGTCGCCTACCTGGGAAGTCATCGAAACGAGCCTTCTTTCGGTTGCTGTGCAAACGGTCGTGCAACCGATTGCGTTGCCCTGACGATAGAGGGGTTTCTCGGTCGATGTCGAGCTTTGGGCGACAAATCGAGGAGCAATTAATGGCACTGTTACACGGGCACAGGCCGCGTAACCTCCGCCTTACTCTCCGCGTAGACCGGCCCGCGCAGTATCGGTTGGACTGCTGGGCCGCCGCGGGGGTCCGTACCCCTCCGACGTCCCGTCCACGATGCGAACCTCGTCTTCCCACGGCACTCGATAGGTTCCGGCTGCCAGATCACGGACGTACGTGTACGGGCAGTCCTGCGCACCACCGGCAAGCGCCGTGTACCCGCGGTGCCCGAGCTGATAAATGTTGTTCTCCACGCCCCACTCCCGCCGAGCAGCGTCGGCGCGGGTCGGTTCGATCGATACCGTCACCACCCGGTCGGGGGTGGAGTCGCCGCGCTCGACGATCGTGCCCTCGAAGTCGCACACCATCGCCTCACCCATCGACGGAATACCGTTGCCGTCCTCCCCCGCCAAGCAGACCGAGGCCGTGTACGCCAGGTTGTGGAATGCGTTGGCCTCATTGGTGATACGCCAGGACTGCCGAAGCGGGAACTTGTAGCCGGCCGTACGCAGCAGCACATTGGCTCCGCGGTAGCTCGCTTCACGGGCGACTTCTGGAAACATCCCGTCGTGACAGATCAACAGCGACAGCACCGAACCCTTGGGGCCCGGGCAGACCGGCAGGCCGATGTCGCCGGGCTCCCACGGCTCCTTGGGCGTCCAGGGATGAAGTTTGCGGACGTACAGGGCTATCTCACCCTGATCGTCGACGATGATTCCGGAGTTGAACGGCGCTCCACCGGGGTTGCGTTCCATGATGCTGAAGCACCCCCACACGTTCGACTCGCGGCATGCCGTGCGCAACCGCTCCACCTGTGGACCGTCCATGTCGCACATCACCTCGTCGGACGCCCACGACGACTTGCGGAGCCCGTGCAACGAATACTCTGGGAACACAACGAGATCCAGCGCAGCAAAACCTGCTTTCGCCTCACGCAGTTGCGCGCACACGCGATCCGTCGTCGCGTCCACATCGGCCATGCTCATGATCAGCGGAACCTGCTGCTGCACCAGACCGAGCGTGAGTGCCGTCGGCGATGGGTTGAGACCACCCAAACCTGTCATCAGAAGTCCGTTCCTCGGGGGCAACTTATTGCGCAAGCGATTGCGCACGGTGCTAGCTTAGGGGCCAATAGGGGTCGGGGCAGGTCCGACGGATGATCGAGGGGAACCGCCAGTGAACAGCACCAGTTCGGGGAGCGTCACGCTCAAAACGGTCGCGGCTGCTGCGGGAGTACATGTCTCGACCGTCTCCCGAGCTCTGCGACGCGTCGCGCTCGACCCTGCCGGCGCCAGTGCCGGAGATCTGCGACTGTTCGAGCTGGCCCGCGAGATGGACTACGTGCCCAATCCCAACGCTGCGAGTCTGACCACGAAGAAGTCCACCGCCTTCGGCGTCCTGGTGCCACGACTGACCGATGTGGTTCTCTCCGCGATGTACGACGCCATCGAGGAAACGGCCAACCGGGCGGGTTACGAGACGTTCGTCGCCAACACCCACGACGATCCGGTCCAGCAGCGACGACGGATAGACCTTCTCCTCGGCCGCAACGTCGACGGACTCATCTTCGGCGACGCCCGCCTCGACAGTGAGAACCTCGACGACCTCCACCGCCGTGGGATCAAGTTCGTACTCATCAGCCGTAGATACCCGGGGATGACCTCGGTGACGTGCGACGACCATCGGGGCGGCTACCTCGCCGGTGAACACTTGGCCAAACTCGGCCATACTCGCGTAGGCATCGTGTCGGGTCCGGCCTGGGCCAGCACCGGAATCGACCGATTGGAAGGCTGCCGAGCCGCTCTGCACGACGCCGGCATCGACGTTCCGGACGAGTACGTACGGCAAGAGGGCTTCGATCCCGAGGCCGGACGACGCGGGGCCACAGCACTTCTGGCATTGCCGACACCTCCGACGGCGATCTTCGCGACCAATGATTTCAGCGCCATCGGAGTCCTCGGAGTCCTGCGCGAGGCGGAATTGCAGCCGGGACGCGACGTTGCCGTCGTCGGCTACAACGACATCTCGATCTGCAGCGAACTGACGGTGCCCTTGACGACAATTCACAGTCCGCACCGCGAAATCGGCACACGCGCAGCTGAAATGCTGTTGGCCGTCACCCACGGACTGCCGGTGTCCTCGGTGGCACTCACACCGACGCTGGTCGTCCGCGACTCCACGGTTCCGGGGCGAACTGCGCCCTCACTCTCCGACCAACGCGTCGGTACGTGATCGAAGAGGTGCCGTCGCCGGTCCACGCTCGGTGACGGCAAGCGCTGCGGCGGCATTCGCCCGCAACGCCGCCGCGTACAGGTCGAGTCCTCGCGAAAGTCCCGCCAACAACACACCGGCGTGCGCGTCGCCCGCACCATTGGAGTCGACCGCCTGCACCGCAAACCCGGGCACCGACCGGGGCGGCCGTCCGACGCTTACGATCTGGCACCCCTCCGGTCCGGTACGCAGCACCACCGATGCCCCGGAACGCACCCGCTCGGCCAATCCGATTGCGATGGAATCGATGTCGTCCGCACCCGTCATGAGCGCACCCTCGCGCAAATTGACACTCACGATGTCGGCCCGACCGAGTACGGCGTCCACGACGCGTAGGTCCAGAGTCGCGATCAGCGGCGACGGATCGAACAGGACCACAACTTCGTCCGGGAGCGACGGGAGCCATTCGGTCAGTGCCGCGGCATTGCTCTCGTGTGCCAGTCCGTAGCCGGTGATGTAGACCAGATCACCGCGTCGAACTCCGGTTGCCTCCAGGTCTGCGACGCTCAATTCGGCCTCGGCTCCCGGGTACGTCACGAATGTTCGCTCGGCATTCGCGTCGACGAGGGCGATGCAGAATCCCGAATCCTTCGGCAGTGGTTCGGAATTGACCACGAGGGCGCCGCTGGAATACAGAGCATCACGGACGATCGAACCGTAGTGGCCGGACCCGTATCTACCGGCGAAGACCACCGGCAGGTCATCACGAATCGCGGCCACCATGACATTGAGGCCTCCTCCCGCAGTCTCGTTCAGTGACGTCGCCACGACGTCTCCGCCCGGAACCGGGACCTCTGGTACGGCCATCACAACGTCGACGATGACCTGACCGGTGTGGATCAGTCGCGGAGTCACCGAGAGACCGTCTCGGTCCGCCGCGCTCCACCGGTGACGAGATAGAGCCCGGCCGCGATCACGAACGACGCCACCCAGCCGAGTCCGTTGTCACCGATCCAGCTGCCGGACAGCGGTCCGGTGTAGATCACGTCGCCGTCCACAGCGATGGCAGTGAAAAGGAAGCCAACCACGATTCCCGCCGCCCAGCTCGCGAAGGCGTACCAGTTGACTCCGCCGGTGTACCAGTAGCGACTGGTGTTGCCCACGTTCATGATCGATGCCGCGTCGTACGTCTTTCGTTTGATCATGTCGGACATGAACACTCCGAGCCACGCTGTGAGCGGAACTGCGAGAACCGAGATGAACGTGATGAACGGGCCGTAGAAACCGTCGGAGATCAGCATGAAGTAGATGGCACCGACGAACGTGACGAACACGTCGACTCCGACCGCATAGACCCGCTTGATCCGAAAACCGAGGGTCAACGTCGTGAGACTGGCCGAATACACCGAAAGATGATTGGACAGAAGCAATCCGCCGAACGCGGTGATCAGGTATGGAACGGCCATCCAGGCCGGAAGAATCTCCCGGATCGCCGCGACCGGATCCGACGCGGACGCGAGGCTGTTGTCGCCGGCCGAGAGCAGTGCGCCGAGGCCGATCAGCAGAACGAGAGGAATTCCGGCACCTGCCGCGCTGGACAGCACCAACGAACCGGCTCCGACGCTCTTGCGCTGGTAGCGCGACATGTCGGCCCCGGCGTTGGCCCAGCCGATACCTGTTCCGGCAGCGATGGTTCCGACACCGATGACCATCGCGCTGATGGATCCGGCTGGAGTACTGGTCACTGCAGTCCAGTCGACGGTGGCGATCAGGAAGATCGCAACGAAGATGTTCAGCGCACCGAAGATCCACGTCGACCAGCGCTGGATGACGAGAATCGCCGCGTGCCCCAGACCGCTGACCACCAGTGTCATCACGATGAAGATGACGATGGAGGCGATCGTGACGACGGCATGATCCTTCGCGACGCCGGATCCACCGAAGATCAGTGTGAAGATCGACAGCAGCACAAATGCTGCGGTGGTGGTGTTGACGGTCTCCCAGCCGAGTCGTGACATCAGTGAGACCAGTGTGGGTCCGATGTTTCCGCGCACCCCGAAGGTTGCCCGCGACAACGTGAGACTGGGCGCCCCGCCACGTTTGCCGGCAATCGACACGATTCCGACGATGGCGAACGAACCCGCCGCGCCCACCAGCGCGACAATCAATGCTTGCCAGATGTTCAGACCGGTGAAGACCACCAGGGTTGCCCCGAGCGGTAGACCGAGGATAGAGATGTTGGCGGCGAACCATACCCAGAACAACTGCAGTGGATTGCCGTTGCGCTCGTCGTCCGGGACGGGCTCGATCCCGCGAGTTTCCAGCGACAATACGTCGACTGTCGTGTCCGATGCAGACGTGGAAGCGGATGAGGTCATGGTTGTGCTCCAAGGGTGAGTCGAACTGTGTCAGTTCGTGTTACGGAGAGCGAGCAGTCGATCGACGATGGGCTCCAGATCGAGCTTGTTCACGTCGGTTACCGTTCGTATCGCTTCGCCGGGCCACGCTGCCAGGCCGCCGACGGCACCTCGAACTGCGCCGGCTATTGCTGCGATCGTGTCGGTGTCGCCGCCGATGGTGGCGGCTGCCAGAACGACGTCCCACGGGTCGTCGTACGCAACGGCCAAAGCGAAGGCCGCTACCACTGATTCCTGTGACGCGACGGAAGTGCCGATTACGTCTGCCACTGTGTCCGTGATGTGCTTGTCGGCGGATTTGCCGACCAGCTCGACTGCCCAACGAATACGGGCTGCGATGTTTCCACCGGCGACCCAATATCCACGGGTGGCCCCCTCGGTGGCGGCGGCAACACCGATGTCGACTGCCTCTTGCAATTCCGCACCTGCGATCCCGGCGCTGATGGCTCCGGCAACCGCTGCGGCGGAGGCTATTCCGAGAGAGGTGTTGTGGGTGACGAAGCTGCAACTGTAGATCGCGTCGACGAATGGCACGATACCGCCGTCCAGCGATGCCGCAATTGCTGCGGGTGTGATTCGCATGGCCGCGCCGTTGGTGCTGCCGAACTTGCCCGCCTCGTTCGGGTCCGATCCGTCGAGTATTCGTTCCACGGCTCGCTTGGTGGACGGTCCCAGCAGATCCAGCGATCCGCGCGCGGACATCTCGGACTCCCATGCGATCAAGGCGCGGGCGAAAGCCGAGGGATCGACCACACCGTCACCGTCGATGATCAACTGCGCCAGCATGATCGCTTGCTCGGTATCGTCGGTGATCGAGCCTGCCGACATACCGTGCGCGATGAGCTGACGGGGACCGGCGTCGACGAATCCGCGCACTTGTCCGTAATCCTCGACGATGTCCTCCCGGCGCATCGATTGTGTCGGCATTCCCAGCGCATCACCCAGCGCCAGGCCGTAGAAGGCCCCGAGGGCGCGATCGCGTGAAGCAGACATCGAAACAGTCCTTGCCGAAAGTGGGGTCATCGATCAGGAATTGAAAGAGAGGTGGAGCCGAAAGCGGTCGGGCGCGAGCAGGCTGACGACCTTCTCGACGAACCGACCCGACGCGTCTCGACTGACACGAATGCTGTGCAGGTACGGGGTGCCCACCGGCACTTCGAGAACTGCTGCATCGGCCGAGTCCACCGGAACCACCGACACCCATTGCTCGCCACTGGCAGCCACGAGCCCCGCGGACCTCAAGGTTGCCGTCAGTGAGTCCACCACCAATCCGTTCTCGGGCAGGTCCGCGAGCGTTCCCAGTGCTGGAATACGGCTGCGCTCCAACGACACCGGACGCCCGTCGACCACGTGTCGCACTCGATCGACGGCAACGAAGTTCAGATTCGGAGTTCCGGCCTCGGCAGCCAATTCCGGGTCCACGATGCGCTCGATGCGGAGTGTACGGGTGTGCATCTCGACGCCCGCAGACGACAGTGCCCGTGCCCAGCCGTCGGCGGTCTCGATCTGATGGCCGTCGAAGGTGACGAGTGATCCTATGCCGCTGCGTTTTTCGATCAGCTTCTGATCTTCCAACTCACTGAGCGCAGAACGAATGGTGCCACGACTGACCGAGAACTCGCGGGCGAGTTCGTTCTCTCCTGGCAGGAACGAGCCGGAGGGGATGTCGCCGGACTCGATGGTGTTCTTGAGTGAGGCGAGCACCTGGTGACGCTTGTGGCGCGTGCGCTCCGATGTGCGCTGAGTCATAGCGGGCTCGGTCATGTCAGTACCGTACATCGCAAAAGTGAACCTGTACAGAGCCTGTTCATTTTGTCGAAACTTTTCGGCGAAGGGCACGTCGGGACAGCCCCAGTCTTCGCTGGGTGCCGGCAGAAATATCGCCACGTGACGGAGATCGCGCCGGGCCTCCACCTGGGATTTTCTCTTGCGGTAACGATCGCTCTGCCCTTCTATGTTTGATACGCCCTCGGCACAGGGAAGGCGTCCAACTGGCGCACGTGAGGCACATCGATCCGAACGCGCCACGACATCCGAGGAGAATTGCACATGCCCACCACAGTGGCCGATCAGCTCGTTCGAGGACTCGTCGACGCCGGCGTACAACGCATCTACGGCATCGTCGGCGACAGTCTCAACCCGGTGGTCGATGCAGTGCGTCGTACCGGCGGATCGGCCAAGGGCGGTATCGACTGGATTCACGTACGACACGAGGAGGCCGCCGCGTTCGCCGCATCGGCCGACGCGCAGACCACCGGCACTCTGGCCGTGTGTGCGGGTTCGTGCGGCCCGGGCAACCTGCATCTGATCAACGGCCTGTACGACGCACATCGTTCCGGTGCACCGGTTCTGGCGATCGCGTCGCACATTCCCAGCAGCGAGATCGGCTCGGGCTACTTCCAGGAGACGCACCCCGACCGTCTCTTCGGTGAATGCTCGCTCTACAACGAGTTCGTCTCCACCGCGGAGCAGGCACCGCGGGTGTTCCGTGCGGCGATCAACGCAGCCATCACCGGGGGCGGGGTGTCGGTCCTGACGCTCCCCGGCGATATCGCCGAACTGTCGGCCGCCGGAACGATGGACCCGATCGCCATTCCCTCGACACCGATCGTCACACCGCCCGCGGCAGACATCCAGAAACTGGCCGACGCCATCAACAATGCCGAGAAGGTTGCCATCTTCGCCGGTTACGGCGTCAAGGGTGCCCATGACGAGGTGGTCGCATTCGCCGACACCATCGGCGCTCCCGTCGGACATTCGTTGCGCGGCAAAGAGTTCATCCAGTACGACAACCCGTACGACGTCGGCATGACAGGGCTGCTCGGGTACGGAGCTGCGCATGCCGGGATCCACGACGCAGATCTACTCATCCTGCTCGGCACCGACTTTCCGTATCAGCAGTTCCTTCCCGAGGATGTCACGACCGCGCAGATCGACATCGATCCCACGAAGCTGGGGCGTCGAACCTCGGTGCAGTACCCCATCCACGGTGATGTTAGGGCAACCCTGAATGCGTTGCAGCCGTTGGTCACTCGCAAGACCGACCGCCGCTACGTGGAGAAGTGGGTCGACAAGCACAACGACCTGATGGGCAAGACCGTCGGCGCGTACACCCGCAATGCCGAGAAGCTGGTGCCTATACATCCCGAGTACGCCGCATCGGTTCTCGACGACCTCGCCGCCGACGACGCAGTGTTCACCACCGACACCGGCATGTGCAACGTGTGGACCGCGCGCTACATCAACCCCACCGGCAGAAGAGCTTTCGTAGCATCGATGCTGCACGGCTCGATGGCCAACGCATTGCCGCACGCTATCGGTGCGCAGTTCGCCAACCCGGGCCGTCAAGTGGTCTCGATCTCGGGCGACGGCGGCTTCTCGATGCTGCTCTCCGAACTCTTGACCGTCGCGATGTACAAGCTGCCGGTCAAGATCGTGCTGTTCGACAATTCGACGCTGGGCATGGTCAAGGCCGAGATGCTCGTCGACGGCCTGCCCGACTTCGGCGTCGACGTGCCCCAGGTCGACTACACGGGCATCGCCGCTGCAGCAGGTCTCCACGCGCAACGCGTCGAGAAGCCCGAAGACATCCGCAGCGCTCTCGAGGCTGCTTTCGCGGTCGACGGCCCGGCACTGGTCCAGTTGATCACCGATCCGCTCGCGCTGTCGGTGCCGCCGACCATCACCGGGGAGCAGATGAAGGGATTCGCGCTCGCGATGAGCAAGGTCGTACTCAACGGCGGCGTCGGCGAGGCGGTTCGGATGGCGAAGTCGAATCTGCGCAACGTGCCCCGGCCCTAGTCGGAACTCACGCCTCTCGACATCGGCGCGACGGGTGACCCGCGAGGTCTCGCTCGTCGCGCCGAATCCTGTCGCAGGTGCCTCGGTCTACCGTTCGACGTCCGGCTGACACCGAGCGTCGATCGCCGGGTTTGCGGCTATTCTCGACGGACCGCCCAAACCGGACATTGCGATCCGGGAATCGACCGTTCGGAAGGCACCACCATGGCCATCGACTACACCCGCAAGCCCTCGACCGGGCAGCCCCCAGCGCAGCAACCCGGAGCTCCCGTCAGTCTGAGCAAAGTCACGCTGTCCAAGGCGTCGCCGACGATCAGCCTCACCAAGTCCGGCGAGAAGCAGGGTTCGATGCGGGTGAACCTGAACTGGTCCACCGGTGCACCTGCGGCACAGCCGAAGAAGAAGGGCTTCCTGGCCAAGTTGGCTGCCGCGTCGTACGGTTCGGGCGGAGTCGATCTCGACCTCGGGTGCCTCTACGAATTGCGCGACGGTTCCAAAGGCGTCGTACAGGCGCTCGGCAACAGCTTCGGTTCGCTGCAGGATGCGCCGTTCATCGCGCTCGACGGCGACGACCGTTCCGGCTCGGTCAGCGGCGGCGAGAACATGCACATCAATCTCGCCCACCCCGAGAAGTTCGCCCGCATCCTGATCTTCGCGATGATCTACGACGGCGCACCGAACTGGGCTGCGGTCGACGGAGTGGTGACGCTGTACCCCACCAGCGGACCTCAGGTAGAGGTGCGCCTCGACTCGGCCGAGAACTCTGCGCGGATTTGCTCGATCGCATTGTTGGAGAACACGCCTGCCGGAATCACGGTCACTCGTGAGGTCGAGTACATCCAGGGCAGCCAGGCCGACCTCGACAAGAAGTACGGTTGGGGACTGCGCTGGGCAGCGGGCCGAAAATAGTCAGACGGACTGCGGTGGAGTCATTTCCAGCCGGACGCCGATCAATCGAACCTCTCGATTGTGGTCGAGGCGATCGACGAGGGCCACCGCAGCCGAGGTCAGAATCTCCGGATCGAAGGTCGGCGCACCGACGATCGGCGCGCTGACGGTATGCGTCTCGAACGGCGCGTAGCGAATCTTCAGCGCGGCTCGCACGGCCGGCCGGTTCTCTGCTTCGATGTCTGCCAACACTTTCGACGTCAGAGCCGCGACCTCTTGCCGGATCACGGCCCAATCGGCGACGTTGGTCTGGAACGTGACCTCGCGACTGTGTGACCGCGCTACCCACGGCTCGGACGTGACCGGCGCGAGGTCGATACCCCGCCCCTTCGTCCCGAGCCAGGGGCCGATCTTCGGTCCGAACGCCGCGGCCAGGTCCGCGTCGTCGGCATCGGCCAACTCACGAACGGTCGAGATGCCCAATGCGGTGAGCCTCTTCGAGATCTTCTTGCCGATCCCCCACAGCGCATCGGTACCGCGACTGCCCATCACCTCGAACCAGTTGTCCTGCGTCAGCCGGTAGACGCCCTGCGGCTTGTCGAAGTCGGTGGCGATCTTGGCTCGTAACTTGTTGTCGCCGATGCCGACCGAGCAATGCAACCCTGTCGCGTCGAACACCGAGTCGTGCACTGTCTTGGCAAAGTGCTCCGGGTCATCGGTCTCGACACCGAGAAATGCTTCGTCCCAGCCGATCACCTCGACTACGACGCCCAACGTCCGCAGCGTGTCCATCACCATCGCCGACGCCTCGTCGTATGCCGGTTTGTCGACCGGGAGAAAGACCGCGTCGGGGATCTTCTTCGCGGCAATGCGCAGCGGCATTCCAGAACCGACACCCTTGGCCCTCGCCTCGTACGACGCCGTCGAGACCACCCCACGCTCGGTGGGATCTCCCTTTCCGCCGACCACCACGGCTTTGCCCGCCAGATCGGGGTTGCGCAGCACTTCGACGGCAGCGATGAACTGGTCGAGGTCGACGTGCAGTACCCAACGGCGACGCCCTGGGTCGGTCGGTGCACTCCCGGTCATGGTGCCCAGTGTGCCCGTGGTGTCTCATGACGCAATGACCAAATCGATAACTCGCACCATCGGCCGGGTCGTACTCGGGGCGTTCCTCGTCTTCGCCGGCCTGAGCCACCTGTTCTGGGCGCGCAGTACTTTCGCAGCCCAGGTGCCCGGGTGGGTGCCACTGAGCACCGACTTCGTCGTGCTGGCGTCGGGGGTCGTCGAGATCGTGCTCGGGCTGGCACTGCTGCTCTGGACTGCTCGCGCACCTCTCGTCGGCTGGGTGGTCGCGGCGTTCTTCGTCGCGGTGTTCCCCGGCAACATTTCACAGTTCGTCACGCACACCGACGCGTTCGGCCTCGACTCCGACACGGCACGAGGAATCCGATTGCTGTTCCAGCCACTGTTGATCCTGTGGGCTCTGTGGTGCACCGGGGCATGGGCACAGTATCGACTATCACGACAAGGGGGCAGGCGGAGTCAGTAGGCGGACCGCTGCCCAGCAGGGGCGATCCCGTGGTGCAACTGGGCCACGTCGGGGTGTGCTCTAGTGCGGGACTTCCATGCATTCTCGCCGTAGGTGCTGTAGATGGGGTTGTCGGGATCGTTCTCGACTCCTCGTGAATGCTGCGCCAATTCGGCCGGCAGTTCGATCACCGGTACGACGGCATCGAGGGCCGGGCTCGAGAAGTGTGGGACCGATATCCGGTCGATGCCGGGCCCCGGCGCGACCACCCGGTGCCGCGTGGCCCGGAGATAACCGCCGGTCGCCACTTCCAACAATTCGCCGATGTTGACGATGAATGCCCCCGGCAAGGGCGGCACCTCGATCCACGTATCGGGGGTGGTCTCCACCTGGAGTCCGGACGACTCCGGTTCGACGAGAAGAAGCGTCAGCACTCCGGAATCCTTGTGTGCGCCGACGCCCTGCGAATGATCGGGGGTACCCGGATAGCGGACGACCTTCATCAGCGTTGCGGGCGCGGTGGCGAAAGCATCGTCGAACACCTTCTCGGGGGCGCCGAGGGATTGCGCCCAATGTCGCAGGAGGCGAAGTCCGAGACCCGACACCGTGCGTTCCCAGTCCTCGAACGTCTTTCTGAACCCAGTGGGCTGTGACGGCCACAGATTGGGACCCTGGAGGTTCCAGTACCCCTCGGCCCCAACAATCGCCGGGCGCTCGGGTCCGATGTCGATCTGCTCCCGCCAGTCCACCCGACCGTTCGTCAGCTCTCCGCCCACCCGTGAGTAGCCACGGAAGTGTGGGCTCTTCAGCTGACTGATCTCGTCCTTGACATCGTCCGGCACGGCGAAGAACCGGCGTGCGAGACGCAGCACCTCGTGCATTCGTTCGGTCTCGATCCCGTGCCCGACCAGATAGAAGAAGCCGTATCCATGAGCAGCCTCGCGCAGTGACCGCTGGAACGCCTGGGGGTCGTTTTCGGCGGAAGAAAGATCGAGAACAGGAAGCATGTTCGCCATTGTCCTCCCCACCTGACGCGTCGGCCAGCACTGTCGATGCTCGGTAACTATCGGTGCGCGGATGCGAGACTGGACGCCATGAGCCATGAAGCACTCGACATCACCGTCGTCGGTCACGGCGCAGCCACCTATCCGCCCGAGCAGTGCACGCTGTCGTTGACCGTCCGTACCGACGGACGCACGGCGGAGTCGGCTTCCGAGCCGGCCCAGCAGCTCGTCCGCGAGCTGACGCGTCTCGTCGAGCCGCTCTACAGCAGCGACCGCGGCCCCATCGATCGATGGTCTGTCGATCAGGTGCGGCACTCGCGGAACCGGCCGTTCAATCACGACGGCGAACAACTGCCGTACGTCTATCAGGCGGAGGCGTCGGTGGAAGTACAGTTCAGCCAGCTCGACCTCGTCGACGCCTTCGTCTACGCCGCCTCTGCGCTCGAGGGGGTCTCGATCGATCACTTCGATTGGGCGCTGACCGAATCGAGCCGGATCTCGCACACGCTGGCAGTGCGCGAACTTGCCGTTCGGGACGCGGTGGCCAAAGCCGAGGCTTACGCGTCGAGCCTGGGGAGAACGAGCGTGCACGCCGTCGCGATAGCCGATCCAGGTCTGCTGCCCGGCTCCACCGAGCACGGCGGCTCCGACGCCTCACCTCGCCTGTTCGCCGCGAAGTCCGCCTCGGCCGGGTTCGCACTCAAACCCGAGAACATCACGATCACGGCGAGTGTGCACGCCCGATTCACCGCCTCCTGACGCGTCCCGCCTAGGCTCGAATCATGAATCGAGACGATGCCCGACGCCTCTGGCCGCGGCCACCGCTGTTGCCTCGTCCGATCCTGATGGATCAGCGCTGGGAACGGCTGGTCTTCCTGCATTGGCAAGTGCCGAGTTCGACGGTCGCTCCGCTGCTTCCCGACGGGTGTGAACCCGACGAGTTCGACGGTTCCACGTGGGTCGGTCTGATCGGTTTTCACATGGTCGGTGCCGGGCTCGGATATCGGCACCCGGTTCCGTACTTCGGTACGTTCGGTGAGATCAACGTCCGGCTCTACTCCGTCGACGCAGAGGGTCGACGCGGCGTCGTGTTTCGATCACTGGAGGCTTCCAGACTGGCAGTCGTGTTGGGCACCAACGTCGCTCGCATTCCGTATCGCTGGGCATCGATCGACATCGACGACGACACCACCACGATCGGCTACCGAAGCACACGACTCGCTCCCCCGCATCGCGGTGCCACGACCGATTTCGGAATCGTCCGAGGAACACGCAACATGTCCGAGAACTCCCTGGCAGTGTTTCTCACCGCGCGATGGGGTTTGCACACCTCGCTGGCCGGCCGGCTGCTGTACGTACCGAACGTGCACCGACACTGGGAACTGGTCGATGCGGAACTGACCCACTGCTCCGACGAACTCGTGGCTGCGGCAGGCCTGCCCGGCGTCAGCACACGCCCGCCGGACTCGGTGCTGTATTCACCCGGTGTCGAAACCCAGTTCGGAAAGCCCTACGCGGTTCGCGGCCGATAGAAGATCACATGCCCGGAGGACAGCTCGACTACCCAATTTCCGTGGGCCTTGTCGTCGCCCTCTTCGGAGATGGAACTCGACGTGACGCTCTCCCGCAATACGAGATAGCCGCAGTCGAGCGGAAGATCGAATTGCAGCCTGGTGCCGTCCGAAAATTCGACAGCCGGCTCGTCACCCGTCGACAACCGAACCACAGTGGCACCGATGGAAGGAAGACCTTCGCTGGTCGGTACCTCCGTCCTGGGGTGCTCCGGGGCCGGCCACGATTCGACGGCTCCATCCGGTCCGCACAGGAAGGTGGACCCGTCTGCGGCGCAGTACTCCCAGGATTCGACTTCGTCGCGGGGACGAGCCACCACCGTGTGGTCGTCGGCGAATGTCATTCGTAGTACCCCGAATTCGTCGTAGCCGGCCTCTTGGCAGACAAGACCATTCAGCGCTGCGAAGGCCCGCAGCCCCTCGAATTGATTGTCCTCGTCGACAGTGAGGTCATCCACAACCACTTCACTGAAGGCAATGGTGGCACCATTGTCGAATTCGATGGTCAGATCGAAATCGAGCAGTATTCTGCTGACGCGCTGCTGATCGACGGCGAGTTTCATCGACTTCGACTGTGCCACAGAGTCCCGTCGGAGCCCACAAAGCCTCGCCAGAGACACGGTGCGCGGCCCTGGCAGATGGCAAGTGCGCACGAGTGGGGGTGTTGGTTTCGAAATGCAGAATGCCCCGACCGTGAAGGTCGGGGCATTCTGGAATATG
>NZ_JASHKQ010000032.1 GCF_030056795.1 Rhodococcus sp. IEGM 1381
GGGCGCTTGCCCTTCCAGCGCATACGGCCGGCCTTGCCCCAGTTGATGTTCGACTGTTCGGCGTTGCCGACCTCACCGACGGTTGCGCGGCAGCGCACGTCGACGCGACGGATTTCACCGGAAGGCATACGCAACGTGGCGTATGCGCCTTCCTTACCGAGGAGCTGAATGCTCGCTCCAGCGGAGCGGGCCATCTTCGCGCCACCACCCGGACGAAGCTCGACCGCGTGAATGGTCGTACCCGTCGGGATGTTGCGCAGGGGAAGGTTGTTGCCGGGCTTGATGTCGGCGTTGGGACCCTGCTCGATCGGCGAGCCCTGGGCGATGCCCTTGGGTGCGACGATGTAGCGCTTCTCGCCGTCTGCGAAGTGCAGCAGTGCGATGTTCGCCGTGCGGTTCGGGTCGTATTCGATGTGAGCGACCTTCGCCGGCACACCGTCCTTGTCGTTGCGGCGGAAATCGATGAGACGGTACGCACGCTTGTGACCGCCACCCTTGTGCCGGGTGGTGATACGACCGTGTGCGTTACGTCCACCGCGACCGTGCAGCGGGCGAACCAGCGACTTCTCGGGGGTCGAACGCGTGATCTCAGCGAAGTCGGACACGCTGGAGCCACGACGACCCGGGGTTGTCGGCTTGTACTTAAGAATTGCCATGAGTCTTCTCGTCCTCTATATCCGAAGAGTCCCAGTCGCTTACGCGACCGGACCTCCGAAGATCTCGATGGGCTTGCTGTCAGCGGAGAGCGTTACGAGCGCGCGCTTGGTGTCCTTGCGCTTGCCGTAACCGAACCGGGTCCGCTTACGCTTGCCCTGACGGTTCATCGTGTTGACGCTGGTCACGGTGACGTCGAAGATCTTCTCGACGGCAATCTTGATCTGCGTCTTGTTCGAGTCCGGGTGCACCAGGAA
>NZ_JASHKQ010000022.1 GCF_030056795.1 Rhodococcus sp. IEGM 1381
AGTACAACAAACGACTGCTCGTTGCGACGACCACGTGAACCCGTCACGAATTTCCGCTCACGTGCGGCGAAGCCGCTCAGACGCTGTCGAGCGACTGGTCTCGTGTTTCCTTCATGATGATCAACGCGATCAAGGTCAACGCTGCAGCGATGGCGAGGTAGACGCCAACCCAGCCGACGCCGTAGCTGCTCACCAGCCAGGTTGCGATGAACGGTGCCACTGCGGCTCCGAGGATCGACGCGGTGTTGTACGAGATTCCCGAGCCGGTGTAGCGCACGTTGGTCGGAAACAGCTCGGGCAGAACGGCACTCATAGGTCCGAACGTCAGGCCCATCAACCCGAGGCCGACGCACATGAACACCAGCATCTTGCCTGCCGACGCGGACGACGGGTCGGCGAACCAATGGAACGACAGACCGAAGAGCACGATCGCCGCGGTGATGACGATGAGCGTGGGGCGACGGCCGTACTTGTCTGCCAGCAGTCCGGCGACCGGAATCAGTGCCGCGAAGAACAGCACCGCAATGAGCTGCAGCTCCAGGAAGTCGGTGTACGGAATCGCGAGCTTGGGGCCGTTGACGTCGGACACCTTGCCCGTTCCGTAGCTGACCACCCACGTGGTCATGATGTAGAACAGCGTGTACGTGGCGAGCATGACGAAGGTACCGATGATCAGCTGACGCCAGCTGGTCTTGAACACCTGAGCCAGCGGGGTCTTGACCTTCTGGCCGCGCTCGACGGCCAGCTTGAACACCGGCGTCTCCTCGAGCTTGAGTCGGACGTACAGGCCGATGATCACCATGATCGCGCTGAGCAGGAACGGGATTCGCCAGCCCCACGTGAGGAACGCGTGGTCGGTGCCGGCAGTCGCGGAGTCGTAGCCGGTCGCGATGACGATGAGCAAGAAGATGCCGTTGGCGAAGAAGAAGCCGATCGGCGCGCCCAGCTGCGGGTACATCGCCGCCCAGGCTCGCTTGCCCGGCTTGGCGGTTTCGGTGGCCAGCAACGCCGCACCGCTCCACTCACCGCCGAGGCCGACGCCCTGGGTGAAGCGCATGATCGCCAGCAGAGCCGGAGCCCACAGACCCACCGCGGCGTACGTCGGCAGGAGTCCGATCGCGAACGTCGCGACACCCATCGTCAGCAGGGACCCGACGAGGGTCGCCTTGCGTCCGATGCGATCACCGAAGTGGCCGAACAGAATCGAGCCGATGGGCCTGGCGACGAACGCCAAACCGAACGTCGCAAACGACGCCAGCAGCGCGGTCGTGTCGTTGCCCGCGGGGAAGAACAGCCGCGGGAAGACGAGCACTGCGGCGGTGGCATAGATGTAGAAGTCGAAGAACTCGATCGACGTGCCGACCATCGAGGCGATCACGATGCGTGACCGAGGCACCTGAGGTGCGGGAATTGCGCCGTCGTCCGTGACGGCGTGTGCTGAACTCACGAATTGCTCCTGAAGAGGGAAGTTCCCTGAAAATTACCTGATGAACACCTGAGAATTTCACGCCCCCGGTCCGTTCGTTGCCGATTCGTGCAACATTTCCGTGTTTGTCTCGACGGGCGGGGAGGTAACCATCGGCGGGCCGAGCATCGCTCGGCCGCCGCGTAGCGGTTAATCTGCTACCTAGGCACTACTGTCGATACGATTCGCATAACACCGAGCAGAGCGATTACAAGGGGTCGAGAGTTGAGCGTCAGCAATGACAAGGGATACGGCAACGGCGTCCCGAACACGATTTCGTCGATACCTCTGACCGATGTCGATGCCCGCACCCCGGGTAGCGCCAGCATCGGAAATCTCGTCAAGGACGCCACCACCCAAGTCTCGACGCTCGTGCGCGCCGAAGTCGCCCTCGCCAAAGCCGAGGTCACCGGCGAGGTCAAGAAGGGTCTGCAGGGCAGCGTCTTCTTCATCATCGCGCTGACGGTGCTGCTGTTCAGCACGTTCTTCTTCTTCTTCTTCGCCGCCGAACTGCTCGACGTGTGGCTCTACCGCTGGGCCGCCTTCCTCATCGTGTTCGCGGTCATGGTCTTGGCCGCGGCGCTGTTCGGTTTCCTGGGCTATCGCAGGGTCAAGAAGCTGCGCAAGCCCGAGAAGACCATCGACTCGCTCAAGCAGGCGTCGACGGTGCTGCCGAACCAGCACGATTCCATCCCCGGAATTCCCGGCTACAAGAAGTAGTCGACGCCCGGCGAGTCGAGCAGTATGAATCAACCCGATCCGTCCACGGTCCGCTATCCGGGACAGTGGATCCATCGCGATATCCACGCCAACGGAATCCGGTTCCACATCGTCGAAGTCGGCGAACACGAACCGAACGCGCCGCTGGTGGTCCTACTGCACGGCTTCGCCGATTTCTGGTACTCGTGGCGACACCAACTCGATGCACTCGCTCGGTCCGGTGTACGCGCCATCGCCGTCGACCTGCGCGGGTACGGCGATTCCGACAAACCCCCACGCGGATACGACGGGTGGACCCTGGCGGGCGACATCGTCGGCCTGATTCGCGCCCTCGGTTACCCGAATGCCACGTTCGTCGGCCACGCCGACGGCGGACTGGTCTGCTGGGCCAGCTCGGCTCTGCATCCACGTCTGGTGCGCTCGATGGTGCTTATCAACGCCCCGCACCCCATCTCTCTGCGCCGTGCAGTGTTGAAGGATTCTGCACAACGCGCGGCTCTGCTGCCACACTTCGTTCGCTACCAGGTTCCGCTGCAGCCCGAAAGGCTGCTGACCCGTCGAGGTGGCGGCGCGGTGGAAGAACTGATGCGTAGTCGAGCCGGGTCCGCCTGGAAGAGCACCGAGGATTTTGCAGACACCGCAGCCAAGATGAGCTCTGCCATCCGCATTCCCGGTGCCGCACATTGCGCGCTGGAATATCAGCGCTGGGCGTTCCGCAGCCAGTTCCGCTCCGACGGACGCCGCTTCATGGACGCCGTGGACGTACGCACCTCCATCCCCGTTGCGCAGATAAGCGGTGACCTCGACCCGTACGTGTTGCCCACCACCCTCGATCGGGATCGGCACTGGGCCCCGGGGCTGACGCGTCGAACAGTGCGGGACGTGGGGCATTACGTGCACCAGGAAGCACCGGACGTGGTGTCCGAGGAGATCCTGCGCGTCGTCCGCGAGAACTAGACGACAGGGCCAGACGACAGGGTCAGACGATGCAGTCGCCGGTACCCACGCTGACCGGTGCATCGAAGCTCTGTGCCAGCTCGTCCGCGATCTCTGAGGCGGTCAGAACGAATCCAGTGTCGGGGTCGTCGACAGCGGCACCGAACACGACACCGAGAACCTCACCGGACGAGTTGACCAGTGGTCCACCGGAATTGCCCTGTCGCACCGATCCGCGCACCGTGTAGACCTCGCGTTGGACGGTTCCGGTGCGGTAGATGTCGGGGCCGCTGAGGTTGATGATCTCGCGGATCCGGGCCGGGCTCGCTGTGTAAGGACCGCCGCCGGGGTAACCGAGCACGATGGCGTCGGATCCCGATTCGGCCGGCGTCGGAGCGAAATCGAGCACCGGTGCCTGCAGCTGCGAAACACGAAGCACCGCAACGTCTTCTTCGGGGTCGAACAGTACGACGTCGGCGTCGAGCGGGCCGTTGGGAGAATCGACGGTCACCTCGGACGTCCCTGCCACGACGTGCGCGTTGGTCATCACCAGGTCGGACCCGACGACGAAGCCGGAGCCTTCGAGGGCTTTCTGGCAGCTCGGCGCGATGCCGTTGATCTTGATGACGCTCGACTGCAGCGCCACCGGAATCGGACCCGCTGCGATGCCCGAATCCGGAGCCGCGACGTCGGCAACCGGCGTGCGACCGAACGGTCCGATGACGTCCGGCAATCCGGAGGTGTCGAGCAGCGCCGAGAATTCCTTGGGCACCTGACGCAACCAGTCGGGTGCCACCTCGTCGACTTTGCCCAGGACCGTCGAGCCACGCACCGCACTGGCGACCTCGGGCTGCGACGACGACGTCAGCGGGATGGCGAGCAGCCACGCGGCAGCAAGAACGGCCGCGGCCTGCAGACCCGCCCCGATCGTGCTGTCCACGGATCTCGCTGCGCGCGAATGTATTCCGCTACGCAACGCGCGACCCAGCACCATGCCGGCTACCTCGCCGACGATCACCAACACCACGATCAACGCGATGCCGACGAATACCCGCATTCGCGAACCGTCGACGTGTTCGAGCACGTGCGGTGCCACCAGAATGCCGGCAACGGCCCCGAGCACGACGCCGAGAAACGCCAGCGCCGACGCCACCGCACCCTGCCGCCATCCCGATGTTGCCGCCAACAATGCGATGGCGACCACCGCGATATCGACCCACCCTGAACCCGTCACCGATCGAGCCTCGCTCCTACCGCAGTCAAGCTGGCCTCCAGATCGCGTATGTCCCCCGTGTCCCACTCGGACTCCCAGCCCGACACAGCGAGCAGGCCCGCCAGAATACCGCCCGTGAATCCCCACACCAGCATTCCCTGTACCGAAAAGGCCGGGCCCTGGTAGCCGGCGGGGTGGCGCACCTGGAATCGGTTGTCCGGATCGAGCAACTCTCGCAACGGAACTCGCACCACCCGCTCGGTTTCGCCCGCGTCGACCACCCGAACCGGACTCGGGGACTGCCAGTACGAAAGCACCGGAACCACGTCGAAGCGCGACGGCGGCACATAGATCCCCGGCATCGTTGCCAGCGGTACGACGCCGGCGGGGTCGAGACCGGTTTCCTCCTGCGCCTCACGCAGCGCGGTACCGATGGGACCGTCGTCACCGGGATCGGTGGCACCACCGGGGAAGGCGATCTGTCCGCTGTGATCACGCAGCGTCGACGCGCGCTGGGTCAGCAGCACGTCGGCATCGGCTGGTAGCCCACCGGGAGCGGTCGGATCAGCGGCGGCCGGCCCACCGAACAGCACCAACACCGCCGCGGAACGGGTTTGGTCGGCCGGCTGCGCGTGCCGCTGCAGCACCGGGTTGATGCCGGTGGTGTCGGTCAGTCCGTTCGCGCTGCCGGCGACGTCGAGCATGCGCCCGAGCCACTCGGGTGCGCTCACGACGCGACTCCGAGGTTCTCGCGCACGGCGTCGGCGATGTCGTCGACGCCTGTGAAGGGTTGAGGGAGCACCTTGGCGACAGTGCCATCCGCAGATATCAAAACGGATACGGGCAGAACGTTCGGTGCTCCCACCGCGGCCGCGACGCGGCCGCCGCCGTCCTGAACTCCGGGCAGGGTGACCCCGTAGTCGGTGAGCCGAGTGAGGCCGTTCGCCTCGTTGGCGTCGTTGTGCACCGTGAGGACCGTGACGGCATCACCCGCCCGCTCCGCGTATTGCTGCAGGTACGGCAATTCCTCCGCGCAGGGTCCGCACCAGTAGGCCCAGATGTTCACCAGCGCGGGTCGACCGGCCAGGGCCTGGCCCAGGTCGATGTACGAGCCGTCGCCGATGCATTCGAGTGTGATGCCCGTCAACGGGCCCGCCGAATTGCCCGACGGAGTCGGACATGCGGCGAGACCGGCGCTGCGCCGCAGCGGTGCGAGCGCTTCGGGCGTGTCGGCGGCCCGGCGCTCGGCCGTCGACGGTCCTGCCTGACCGAGGCCGGGGCCGTCCGAGACCTGCGCGCCGGGAGGTTCACTGCGGGGCCACAGCGCATAGACCATCCCGACGACGAGAATGAGCGCAACCAGAGACCAGCGAAGAGCGGCCTTGTTCACGACACGATTCCGGCAAGAGCGAGAAGGTGTTCGGTCTCGGGGCCCCTCACCAGGGCCGCAGCGGCGGCCGGATCGGTCGGACCGAGGCCGAACGACGGGCAGTCCTTCGCGAGCACGCACACCCCGCACGCCGGAGTACGGGAGTGGCAGACGCGTCGGCCGTGGAAGATGACGCGATGCGAGAGCAGAGTCCACTCTTTTCGCTCGATCAACGCGCCGACCGCGTGCTCGGCCTTGACCGGGTCCTCTTCCTCCGTCCACTGCCAGCGCCGCACCAACCGACCGAAGTGGGTGTCGACCGTGATGCCGGGTACGTCGAACGCATTGCCGAGAACGACGTTGGCCGTCTTGCGGCCGATTCCCGGCAGGGTGACGAGGTCTTTCAGCGTCGACGGCACTTCGCCGTCGAAGTTCTCCAGCAACTTCTGCCCTAGCCCGATCAGCGAGTTGGCCTTGTTCCGGTAGAAGCCCGTGGTGCGGATGAACTCCTCGAGTTCGGTGCGGTCCGCTTCGGCGTAGTCGCGGGCTGTGCGGTATCTCACGAACAGTGCCGGAGTGACCACGTTGACGCGCTTGTCGGTGCACTGTGCGGACAGGATGGTCGCCACGGCCAGTTCGAGGGGCGTGGTGAAGTCGAGTTCGCAGTACACGTGCGGGAAGGCGACCCCTAGCGTCCGGTTCATTCGCCGAGCTCGACGCACGAGCCCGAGGTGCGTCTCCTCGCGTTTGCGCACGTCGGGGCGTTTCGGAGCTGTCGAATCCACTCCACAACTGTACGGACAAGAATGCGTAACGAACTACGCGACCGCACCGAGCTGTGTTTGTATCGAGACCTTTTCGGTGTTAACTGGCCGGTATGCAAGGACTCGCCGTGGTGCTCTTTCCGGTACTACTCATGCTCTTCGCACTCGCGATGGAGCGCTTCGAGTTCCGGCTCAGCAAGCTCGGCGTCCGGGAGCACGAAGTAGAGGAATTCCTCGATCAGGCGAGCAGGTCCGAGGTCGCCACACTGGCCAACGAAGGCTTCCCGCACGCGCTGGCTCGGTTCAACACCCGCAAGCGTCGACAGACCCCGCCGCGAACCATCGACACGCGCGACGGCATGGTCGACCGACGCGCCAGCTGAGCATCCGTTTCGTCCGTTAGGCCGTATTTTCGATGAATATTCGGTGAACGGGGACACGCACGCAATCGCTCTGGCAACCTGTGGTGGCGTCGATCACTCGGTTTCGACCGAGTCGAAGTAGACTCCCCTGAGGTAATTGTTGTGTTTGAACATTGCACCGGCTTCGACGCCTGAACTGCCCACGCAGTTCGGTGGGTGGCACGACTGTGTACAAACGCCTTCGGTGGTGCGGGTTTGCCGCATCGTCGACATCCCTAAAGGAGCGCAAGTGGACGACGTCCTGGCACGGGCCGGCATCTTCCAAGGAGTCGAGCCCTCTGCGGTTGCGGCCCTGACGAAGCAGCTGCAGCCTGTCGATTTCCCCCGCGGACACGTTGTGTTCAACGAGGGTGAGCCCGGAGACCGGCTCTACATCATCGTTTCCGGCAAGATCAAGCTCGGACGACGCTCCCCCGACGGCCGCGAGAACCTGCTGACGATCATGGGTCCGTCGGACATGTTCGGCGAGCTCTCCATCTTCGATCCCGGCCCCCGTACGTCCTCGGCCACCACGGTCACCGAGGTGCGCGCGGTCAGCATGGACCGCGCTGCGCTCAAGGACTGGATCGACCAGCGCCCCGAGATCGCCGAGCAGCTGCTGCGCGTGCTGGCCCGCCGGTTGCGCCGCACCAACAACAACCTGGCCGACCTCATCTTCACCGACGTCCCCGGACGTGTCGCGAAGGCGCTGCTGCAGCTCGCGCAGCGCTTCGGTACGCAGGAAGCGGGATCGCTTCGCGTGACCCACGACCTGACGCAGGAAGAGATCGCTCAGCTCGTCGGAGCCTCTCGCGAGACCGTCAACAAGGCTCTGGCCGACTTCGCACACCGCGGATGGCTGCGCCTCGAGGGCAAGTCCGTGCTGATCTCGGACTCCGAGCGTCTGGCCCGCCGAGCTCGCTAGGCCGAGTTCCGTCGAGACAGCAGCTCGCTAGTTTTCTCGAAGGTAGGCCAGCTGCGTTTTGACCGACATCCGCGCAGCCGGCCACAGCTTCTTGTCCACGTCCGAATAGACGTGGCGTACCACCTGCATCGGTTTCGCGTTCTCGCCGATCTCGACGAGCGCCGCGCGAACCTGATCCAACCGCTGCCGACGGTGAGCGCGATACGCTCGCGCCACCTCGGCAGCGTCCGGCAGTTCGGGTCCGTGCCCAGGCAGCGCCATCTTTCCGGCACCTGCCGCTTCCAGCCGGTCCAACGAGTCGAGGTAATCCGCGAGGGAGCCGTCCTTCGGGTCGAGCACCGTGGTGCCGCGGCCGAGGATCGTGTCTCCCGTCAGAATTGCGTCATCGAGCACGAAACTCACCGAATCTGCCGTGTGCCCGGGCGTGTGCAGAACTTCGATGCGCAATCCGGCCGCTTCGATGATCTCGCCGTGGGCCAATGTCGCACCGTCCCCGTGCAGAAACTTCTCGCCGATCGCCCGCACCGGAGCGGACGTCTTACGGTGGAACCGCTTCACTCCGCCTGTGTGATCCGCGTGGCGATGGGTCACGAGCGTCAGAACCACCGTGCCCGACGCGGCGACGGCATCGAGATGGGCTCGGTCCTTCGGACCCGGATCGACGACGATGCACTCCTCGGACCCGGGAGCCCGCAGAATCCAGGTGTTCGTTCCGTCGAGAGTCATCTTGCCCGGGTTGTCGGCGAGCAGAACCGACGCGGTCGGCGTCACCTGCCGTAGAAGTCCGTACGCGGGATGCTGTGGGTTCGAGACGGCCATGAAAGTACTGTAGGTCGCCCGCTCCAGGCCGTGGTGACGAGGACTACCGTCGACTCTCATGAAGATCGGACTCGTCGGAGCGGGCCCCTGGGCTCGCAAGACTCAAGCCCCCTCGTTGGCCGCTCATCCGGGAGCGGACTTCACCGGAGTGTGGGCACGCAGACCGGATGCCGCGGCCGAACTGGGAGCGCCGGTCTTCGACTCGTTCGACGCATTGTTGGGCGCTGTCGACGCGGTGGCGTTCGCAGTGCCGCCGGCCGTGCAGGCCGGGTTGGCGCTGCGCGCAGTCGAGGCAGGCAAACATGTGTTGCTGGACAAGCCGATTGCGGCAACCGTGGCCGAGGCCGAGCAACTTGCGGCGGCCGTCACGGCAGCCGGAGTGCGGTCGATGGTGACCTTGACTCTCCGATTCGCCCCGGAGACAAGACAATTCCTCGACGCGGCGGCCGGACGTACGTGGGCAGCAGGATCGGGAACCTGGTTCTCCGGAGCGATCCTCGGCGGGGCATACGCCAATTCGCAGTGGCGACACGACGACGGGGCGATACTCGACATCGGGCCACACGTGTTCGACCTACTCGACGCTGCACTGGGAACCATTGCGCGCGTTGCCTACTCGCACCGCGAGGTGGCGTCGGACAGTTGGACGGTGCTGCTCGAGCACGAAGGCGGCGCCCGCAGCACGGTGCAATTGTCACTACGGACGCCGATCATGCCGTCGCTCATGCGCATCGAGCTGAGCGGTACCGACGGAGTCGAGACCCTCACCGATCGATCCACCTCGTCGACCGATTGCTTCGCCGTGTTGCTGGACGAATTCCTCGAGTCGGTCGAGTCGGGTGTCGATCACGAATGCTCGGTGCACCGAGGACTGCACCTCCAGAAGGTGATCAACGCAGCTCGACGATGAGCTCCACTTCAACCGAAGCACCGAGGGGCAGTTCAGCAACCCCTACAGCCGAACGGGCGTGCTTGCCTGCGTCGCCGAAGATCTCACCGATGACGTTCGAAGCCCCGTTGATCACCCCGGGCTGACCGGTGAACCCCGGTGCGGACGCCACGAAGCCGACGGCCTTGACCACGCGTGCGATCGAGTCGATACCGACGAGCCCGTGTACCGCGGCGAGCGCGTTCAACGCACAGATGCGCGCCGCTGCAGTGGCGTCCTCCGCCGAGACGTCGGAGCCGACCTTGCCCGCAGACGTCAGATCTCCGTCCACGATCGGCAGCTGACCCGAGGTGTAGACGAGGGAACCCACCTGTACCGCCGGGACGTACGCCGCCAACGGCGGAACCACGTCGGGCAGCTCGATGCCCAGCTCGGACAGCCGTTCGCTCCAGTCGGCCATCTGCGCTCAGGCCTTCGGACGCTTGAAGTACGCGACCAGCGTGTCGCCGCCGTTCGGTCCCGCCATGATCGTGACGAGCTCCCAGCCCTCGGAACCGTAGTTGTCGAGAATCTGCTTGGTGGCATGAATCAGGACCGGTGCGGTGAAGTACTCCCAGATGATCTTTTCGCTCATGACTGGTGAGCCTATCGTCCGGCCGAACACGAGGGGTGCGTCACTGCGAACACGGGATTGCCGGTTCCGTCGGACGACCGGCATCGAGTCTCTATATGGTCGAGTCGTGGGTACATCGAACGAAGAGGGATGGCCGGCGAAGGCAGATGCCGCGCGGCTGCATTTCGTGTCCGGCAAGGGCGGCACCGGCAAGTCGACGGTCGCCGCCGCGTTGGCGCTCGCGCTCGCCGCAGGCGGCCGACGCGTACTGCTGGTGGAGGTCGAGGGACGGCAGGGCATCGCGCAGCTGTTCGACGTGCCGCAGCTGCCTCCGGTCGAGACGCGCGTGGCCTCGGCCGACGGCGGCGGCGAGGTCTACGCGCTGGCCATCGACATCGAGACCGCGTTCCTCGAATACCTGGACATGTTCTACAACCTCGGTTTCGCCGGCCGTGCGATGCGCAAGATCGGTGCCATCGAGTTCGCGACGACCATCGCGCCAGGTCTGCGCGACGTTCTCCTGACCGGCAAGGTCAAGGAATGTGTGGTGCGGACGGACAAGAAGGGAAATCGCGCCTACGACGAGGTCGTCGTCGACTCGCCGCCGACCGGTCGCATCGGGAACTTCCTCGATGTCACCAAGGCCATGGCCGATCTGGCCAAGGGTGGCCCGGTGCGTTCGCAGAGTGAGGGCGTGGTTCGGTTGTTGCACTCGGCGGACACCGTCGTGCATCTCGTCACACTGCTCGAAGCTCTGCCGGTTCAGGAGACCGCCGACGCGGTACGTGAACTCGAAGCGGCGGATCTGCAGCTGGGCACGGTCATCGTCAACCGCACCGAACCGACATTCCTGCCGGACGACTCGCTCGAGGCCATCGCTGAGGGTGACATCGACGCCGCTGCCATCCAGGACGGCCTCGCCAAGACCGGAATCACGCTCTCCGAGGCCGACTTTGCGGGTCTGCTCACCGAATCGATCGAGCACGCGTCGACGCTCTCGGCTCAGGTGGAGAGCGCGACTCAACTCGACGAACTCGACGTCGCACGCATGTCGTTGCCGATGTTGGCCGACGGTGTCGATCTCGGCGGCTTGTACGAGCTCGCCGCCAAGCTGGCAGAACAGGGTGTCCGATGACTCGACCAGTAGCAACCGAACTCGACGTCGATCGCATTCTGACCGATCCCACGTCGAGGATCGTCGTGGTCTGCGGGGCAGGCGGGGTCGGTAAGACGACGACGGCAGCCGCGATGGCGTTACGTGCCGCCGAGCAGGGCAGGCGTGTGGTGGTGTTGACGATCGATCCGGCCCGCCGTCTGGCTCAGGCTCTGGGGCTCGGCGATCTCGACAACAGCCCGCAGCCGGTGAAGTTGGGTGCCGGTGCCAAGGGCGAGCTGCACGCGATGATGCTGAACATGCGGCGCACGTTCGACGAGATGGTCATCGAACATTCGACGCCGGAGAAGGCCCAGCAGGTCCTCGCCAACCCGTTCTATCAGACGGTGGCGTCGTCGTTCTCGGGTACGCAGGAGTACATGGCGATGGAGAAGCTGGGGCAGTTGTCCCTGGATCCGTCGTGGGATCTGATCGTGGTGGATACGCCCCCGTCGCGCAATGCACTGGATTTCCTCGATGCACCGCAGCGGCTCGGCTCGTTCCTCGACGGCCGGTTCATCCGGCTTCTCACCGCTCCCGGCCGTGGCATCACCCGGGTGGTCACCAGCGCGATGAGTTTGGCGATGCGCGGTGTCTCCACCGTCATCGGAAGCCAAATGCTCTCGGACGCATCGGCTTTCGTTCAATCACTGGATTCGATGTTCGGCGGATTTCGCGAGCGTGCGACGCGCACCTACCAGCTGCTACGCGAGGACGGCACCAGCTTCCTCGTCGTTGCTGCCGCGGAGCCCGACGCATTGCGAGAGGCGGCGTTCTTCGTCGAACGCCTCTCGGCGGAGAAGATGCCGTTGGCCGGCCTCGTGGTGAACCGGACGCACCCGACTCTGTCGTCGGTGCAAGCCGATCATGCTGCCACCGCCGCAGACCTGCTCGATCGGATCGACGACCCGGGCTCGACGCTGACCGCTGCGGTTCTACGAATTCACGCGCAACGCGCTGTGACGGCAGCGCGTGAAGTGCGGCTGCTGCGGCGCTTCACCGGTGCGCACCCTCGAGTGCCCATCGTCGGTGTCCCCTCCCTGCCGTTCGAGGTCTCCGACCTCGCCGCGCTACGTGCGGTGGCCGATCAGCTGACCCGCAAGGGTTAGATCGGCCGCGCCCGGCAGGCCTTCGGACCAGCCGGGCCCGGCAGGGGCTAGATAGCCGCTTGCTGCTGGCGCTGGGTCTCGAAGAATTCGGACCAGGAGTCGACCTCAGGGTGCTGCTTGAGCAGCGCCCTGCGCTGGCGTTCCGTCATGCCGCCCCACACGCCGAACTCCACTCGGTTGTCGAGTGCATCCGCACCGCACTGCATCAGCACCGGGCAGTGCCGGCAGATCGTCGCGGCCTTGCGCTGCGCTGCGCCCCGGACGAAGAGCTGATCCGGGTCCGTGCCCTTGCAGCGGGCGTGCGACACCCAGGCGATGCGTGCTTCTGCTTCTTCTACATCGAGTCGCGTCGGCGCGGTTGTCGTGTGCATGCGGATACCCCTTTGCGTGTCGGTCGTCCTCGCTGGACGCCCCGGAGGCTCCAAGAAAGTTTGTACCTCGCTGGCGAAGCACAGATTCTAAGAGCTGCCCCACAATCATTATCAAGTGTTACGTGAATCACACCGTGCTCATAATTTAGGTAAAGCGAGCCGCGAATGCAAGACGGCGAGGTCACATTTCTGGTACGGCCGTCCCGAGCAGGGGCGCAGCACACAGCGCGTGCGGGCCTGATGCCGGTCCGAGCGGCACCCACGTACGCTGTGCTCTGTGTCAGTCGGAAAAACCGTGGCGAAGCTCGCCGGATGTTCAGCACTCGCCGGTGCGTTGCTCGCCGGCGTGATGTTCCCCATGGCCGGAGGATTCGGGTACGCCTCGAATCGTGCCGCCGATACCGTCGACAACGTGTCGGCCGAATTGGTCGAGGGCGCAGTACCTGCCGTCTCGACGATGACGGACGTCAACGGCACACCCATCGCCTGGCTGTACGAGCAGCGCCGTTTCGAAGTACCGAGCGACAAGATCTCCAACGAGATGAAGCTCGCCATCGTCTCGATCGAGGACCGTCGATTCGCCGAACACCGCGGTGTGGATTGGCAAGGCACGCTGCGCGCGTTCCTGACCAACACCACCAGCGGCCAAGTGCAGCAGGGCGCGTCCACGCTCGATCAGCAGTACGTGAAGAACTACCAACTGCTGGTGGTGGCCAAGACCGACGCCGAGCGTCGTGCCGCGATCGAGACGACCCCCGCCCGCAAGATCCGCGAGATCCGGATGGCGCTGACGCTCGACAAAGAGCTCACCAAGGACGAGATCCTCACCCGGTATCTCAACCTGGTGCCGTTCGGTAACGCGTCCTTCGGCATCCAGGACGCGGCCCAGACCTACTTCGGCATCGACGCCAGCCAGCTCAGCGCCGTCCAGGCCGCGATGCTCGCCGGAATGGTGCAGTCCAGCTCGGCCCTCAACCCCTACACCAACGAGGAGGGTGTGCTCGAGCGCCGGAACACCGTGCTCGACACGATGATTCAGAACCTCCCCGAGCGCGCTGCAGAACTTACTGCCCTGAAGGCCGAGCCGCTCGGTGTGCTGCCGGTCCCCCAGACCCTGCCCCGCGGATGCATCGCGGCAGGCGACCGCGGATTCTTCTGCGATTACGCACTGCAATACCTCGCCCAGGCCGGAATCAGCCAGGAGCAGATCGACAAGGGCGGGTACCTCATCCGCACGACGCTCGACCCCGCAGTGCAGAACTCCACCAAGGCCGCGCTGGTCGAGAACACCAGCCCGACCCTCGACGGCGTCGCCACTGTGATGAATGTCGTCGCACCCGGGCAGGACCAGCACCGGGTTCTCGCGATGGGCAGCAGCCGCACCTACGGCCTCAACGCCGACGACGACGAGACCGTGCAGCCGCAACCGCACTCCCTCGTTGGCAACGGAGCGGGCTCGATCTTCAAGATCTTCACCACGGCCGCAGCCATGGAACGCGGACTGGGCACCAGCGCAACGCTGCAGGTTCCCAAGCGTGTCGAGGTCAAGGGCGTCGGCGACGGTGGTGCCCGAAACTGCCCCGCGTCCACGTACTGCGTGGAGAACGCGGGCAACTACCCGCCCGCGCTGTCCATCACCGACGCGCTGGCTCAGTCCCCCAACACTGCGTTCGTCAAGCTGATCGAGTCGGTGGGCGTCACGCCGACGGTCGATATGGCCGTTCGCCTCGGCCTCCGCTCGTACACCGATCCGGGTTCGTCGGGCACGGAGCAGTCGATGGCCGATTTCCAGAAGAGTCAGAACCTCGGCTCGTTCACCCTCGGACCCACCTGGGTCAACCCACTGGAATTGTCCAACGTGGCTGCCACGCTCGCCTCCGGCGGCAAATGGTGCCCGCCCACCCCCATCGACTCGATCTTCGACCGCGACGGTAAGCCCGTTCCGGTCGCTCACCAGGCCTGCGAGCAGGTCGTCGAGCCCGGCTTGGCGAACACCCTCGCCAACGCGATGAGCAAGGACGACCAGGCAGGCGGCACGTCCGCGTCCGCGGCCGGATCCGCCGGCTGGAACCTGCCGATGTCCGGTAAGACCGGTACCACCGAGTCGAACCGATCCTCGGGCTTCCTCGGGTTCACCAACAACTACGCCGCCGCCGTGTACACCTACGGCGATTCGCCGACGCCCAGCGAGATCTGTTCGTTCCCGCTGCGGCCTTGCGGCTCGGGCAACCTGTACGGCGGTAACGAGCCGGCGCGGACGTGGTTCGACGCCATGACCCCGATCGCCAACAACTACGGTCCCATCGCGTTGCCACCCGTCGACCAGAAGTACGTCCGCGGCTCCGCCAACGGTCAGGTTCCCGATGTCACCGGGCAGAGCCAGTCGTCGGCAACAGCCACACTGCAGGGCGCAGGCTTCCAGGTGACGGTGGCCACGACGGCCGACCAGGCTGCCCGTGGCACCGTGGTGTCCACGTCGCCGTCGGGTTCGGCGGTTCCCGGATCCAACATCACGCTCTACGTCAGCGACGGCTCGGTTCGACCGGCCCCGGCTCCGGCCCCTTTACTGCCGAACATTCAGATACCGGAACTACCGCCGGGCATCCAGATACCGGCGATCCCCGGGTTGACGGCACCTCGATAGTGCCTGCGGCAGTGGTGCGGTTGTGTGCCCCAGAGGGGACCTGACCGCACCACTGCGCGGAGCGCACTACAGGCGGTCTTTGACTGCCTTCGACAGTCGCGAACCATCGGCCTTGCCGGCTGCGAGGCCCGACGCGATCTTCATGACCTGACCCATCTGCTTCATCGCCGGTCGCTCACCGAGGTCCTCGGCCACCTGGGCGATAGCGGTGTCGACGATGGTGGCCAGCTCCTCGTCCGTGAGCGGGGTCGGCAGATACTCGTTGATGATCTGCGCTTCCGCGTGCTCGTTAGCGGCGAGCTCGCCGCGCCCGTTCTGGGTGTAGATCTCGGCCGATTCGCCGCGCTTCTTCGCTTCCTTGGCCAGCACTTTCAGCACGTCGTCATCGGTCAAATCATGGGCCTCCTTCCCGGAGACCTCCTCGGTCTGGATGGCGGCGAGAATCATGCGCAGCGTTGCCAGGCGGAGTTTGTCCTTCGCCTTCATCGATGCGGTCAGGTCGGTACGGAGACGGGCCTTGAGTTCGGACATGGCGGAAACGCTACGCGGAGCAGTCGTCGGCTCGCACGTCCATATCCCATTGCTGCCGTATCGTGGAGAGCGTGTCCGCACAATTCAGTCCCTCGTTTCTCCGTACCTCTACGCAACTTCGCAGCGCCTCCACGCAACTGCGCAATGCTGCCGAACAGGCTCGCGATGCCGTCAGGGCAGCGCCGCTGAAGAGTTCCGTGATCGGGACTGCAGGCGCGGCAGCGTTGGGGCTCGGATACGCCACCCTCATCGAACGCAATGCGTTCACGCTGCGCGAGACGTCCATGGCCGTGCTGGAGCCGGGTTCGGCGACTCTGCGGGTGCTGCACATCAGCGACCTGCACATGATGCCGGGCCAGCGGATGAAGCAGAACTGGCTACGTGAACTGGACCGGCTCGAGCCCGATCTGGTCGTCAATACCGGCGACAACCTCTCCCACCAGCGCGCCGTCCCCAGCGTCGTGCAAGCGTTGGGGCCGATGCTCGGCCGGCCGGGCCTGTTCGTGTTCGGCAGCAACGACTATTTCGCACCCAAGCCGAAGAACCCGCTCAAGTACTTCGACAAGAACCACAAGCGCACGACGGGTGAATCGCTGCCGTGGCGCGATCTGCGGGCGGCGTTCTCCGAGCGCGGCTGGCTCGACGTCACGCACGTGCGTCGTGAGCTCGAAGTCGCCGGGGTACGCATCGCGGCTGCCGGGGTCGACGACCCTCACCTGAAGCGAGATCGATACGACACCATCGCGGGCCAGCCCAATCCTTTGGCCGACCTGCGCCTGGGCATCACGCATTCGCCGGAGCCGCGGGTCTTGGACAAGTTCGCCCAGGACGGTTACGACCTCGTCCTCGCCGGTCACACCCACGGTGGGCAACTGTGCCTGCCGTTCTACGGCGCCCTGGTGACGAACTGCGCGATCGACCGTTCCCGGGTCAAGGGTCCGTCCAAGTGGGGTGCGCACACCCAGCTGCACGTCTCTGCGGGCGTAGGAACTTCGCCCTACGCGCCCGCACGCTTCTGCTGCCGGCCCGAGGCCACCCTGATCACGCTGACTCCGGCCCCCAGAATGGGTCCGAAAAACGTCTCCGACGAGGGCGTTTCGCGTTCCGAGGCAGTCGTGAGTTAGACTTCTCCAGCGGTACACGGGGTGTGGCGCAGCTTGGTAGCGCGCTTCGTTCGGGACGAAGAGGTCGTGGGTTCGAATCCCGCCACCCCGACAGTTGGACCACGAAAAGGGACCCACTCGATTCAATCGAGTGGGTCCCTTTTCTTTGCCCTATCGACGCTACTGTGAGTCGACTCTGCCGACCCCGAGCGAACGGATCTCACGACAATGCCGACCCCCACCCGCGTCCACGTCACCCACCGGTTCGTTTCTCCGCCTGAGGTCGTGTTCGCGGCGCTGTCCGAGCACGAGAACCTCGGGCCGCTGTTCATGGCGAAGGTCGTCCGAGTTCGGGACGGAGAGACATCTCGCAACGGGGTCGGCTCCGTGCGCAGCCTGAAGCTCGGACCGCTGCCCGCGTTCGAGGAAACCACGATCACGTCCGAGCCGAACTCGCTGATCGAGTACCGCATCACCAAAGGCGGCCCGCTACGCGGCCACTGGGGCGTGCAGAAGTTCACCCCCACCACCGACGGCGGCACCGAACTCGACTACACGATCGGATTCGACGCGCCCGTCCCCGGACTCGCCGCGATCGTCGGTAAGGCATTGACGTCGAGCATCTCGAAGAACTTGCCGCGACTCGCTCCGTAGAGGGGCATGCGGCGTCATCCTCGAGTATGACGATCTCGATACTCTCGTGCGACGACTCTCCATGATCGACGCGCCAGAGTCGAAGCATGGACATCGTCAGAACTCACAGCCTCGGCAAGCGCTACGACACACACACCGTCGTCGACGACGTGAACCTTCGCATTCCTGAGGGCTGCGTCTACGGCTTTCTCGGTCCGAACGGATCGGGCAAGTCGACGACCATGAAAATGCTGCTGTCACTGATTCGACCGACCTCCGGTGAGGTGGAGATCCTCGGTAGACCGATGAATCACGGCACCCGCCGCGAATTGCTCTCACACATCGGATCACTCATCGAAGCCCCACCCGGATACGGACATCTCACGGGTGCGGAAAACCTTCGCATCGTGCAACGCTCGCTCGGACTGCACGCCGAACAGATCGACCGGGCAGTGGCCACCGTCCGGCTGCAGGAACACCTGGACAAGAAGGTGAAGAACTACTCGCTGGGGATGAAACAGCGCCTCGGCATCGCGATGGCGCTCGCCCGCGAACCACAGCTTCTGATCCTGGACGAGCCCACCAACGGATTGGACCCGGCCGGCATCGAGGAGATCCGCGGCCTGCTCCGTCACCTCGCCGAACACGGTGTGACAGTGATGGTCTCGAGCCATTTGCTCGGCGAGATCGATAAAACGGCAAACATGCTGGGAATCCTGAGCCAGGGCCGCTTGATTTTCCAAGGCACCCGCGACGAGCTCTTCGCTGCCTCCACTCCGGACGTACTTATCGACGCGATCGATCCGAATCGCGCGAGTTCGGTTCTGCAGCAAAGGTTCCCGGTTCGGATCGACGACCACACGTTGAGACTGTCCGGCATCGACGATCGAGGTACCGCACAGGTGGTGGCGGAACTCGTCGGCGCAAACGCAGGCGTCTACGGCGTTCGGCGCGACGATCAATCGCTCGAAGACGTGTTCAGGAATCTGACGAAGGGCGGCCGATTGTGACTACGGTACGCAACGAATTCGCCAAACTCAAGCACCTGCACATCGGCGCGATCGCCGCACTGCTGGTCGCCGCGATCGTAGGGTTGACCGTCGTCGGCGCTCTCACCGCGGCGACGTCGAACGATTCGACAGCAGTGTCCTGGGCACTGCCACTGGCCGGTCTGTCCCTTGCCATCCCCATCGCGTCGCCGCTGCTGATCGCGGTGATGGCCAGCCGCACAGTGGAAGTCGAGCACCAGTCCAACGGCTGGCTGCTGAACCAGACCAATGGAGCCGACCGCGGGGCACTCGTTCGCGCGAAGCTCGTCTCCACGGGCCTCGTTGTCGGCGGCGCGACGGTGGCGGCCAGTGCTGCAGGTGTATTTCTGGGGACCGCCATCGGAGTGACCCAACCGTTGCCTGCCGGCCTGTGGTTGGGCTACACGGCGGCGGCAGTGACGGCCAACCTCGTGGTACTCGCTCTGCACCTGCTGATCTCGGCGCGAGTGGACAACCAACTGGTCGCGCTGGGAATCGGCATCGTGGGTACCGTCATCGCGATCTGCGCCTCCGGATTCCCGTCCTGGGCAGCCCACCTGACGCCGTGGGGGTATTACTCCTTGGCATCTGCCGCCGACTACCGAGGCGAGCAGGTGGTGACGCTGAACCCGTCCTACGCCAGCATCGCCGCCCTCGGCGCCGTCGGGGCAGTGTTGTTCTGGCTCATGACCGTTCGACTCGATCGACAGGAGGTACGAGCATGAACGCGTTCTCGGCCGAACTGATCAAGCTCAGGCGCTCGCAGGCATGGGCAGTCGTCGTTCTCCTCCCGCTGATCATCGCCGGGGTCGGAACGTTCAACACGATCGCGTCGGGCGCAGAGTTGGCAGAGGGATGGCGCACATTGTGGTTGCGCACAGTCGTGTTCTACGGCCTGTTCCCACTCGCACTCGGCGTTGCCGTAATTGCCTCGCTGGCCTGGAAATTCGAACACCGAGGAGGGAATTGGAATGCCCTGATGAGTGGGCCGGTTCCGTCGGCGCGCATCGTGATCGCCAAGACGGCTGTGGTGGCGACGCTGACCGCGGTCATGAACATAGTGATGCTGGCAGCCGTCGTCGTTCTCGGCAAGGTGGTCTTCGCGCTCGACGGCATGCTCCCTTCCGAGCTCTTCGCGACCAGTGCACTGGCCGTGGTGGGTTCGCTACCGGTGGCGGCTCTGCAATCCGGTCTGTCGATGGCGATCAGATCGTTCGCGGTGCCGATCGCCATCGCTCTCGTCGGGGCCGGCATATCGGTGTTCCTCCTCACCGCCGAGGTGACCGGGGCAATTTTCGTGTTGCCCTATGCACTGGCAACTCGCGCAACCCAAATGGCCTCCGGAACCTTCGATGACTCCGGTTCGCTGACCACCGGGGCCGCACTGTCGGTCCTGACGGCCACGGCACTGCTCACTGTCGTAGTCGTCGCACTGACCGGCAGGGCACTCGACCGCAAGGACATTCACGTTCAGTGACAGCGCAAGACCCCGATCGACGGTCTCGACCGGGGTCTCGTCGGTTGTGCTCAGCTGGACGCTGCGCGCAGCTTCTCCAGCAGCGGGCCTGCGGCCTCGGCCAAGAAGCGCTCCTGGGTCTCGTCGCCCACCTGCACCAGGGCGATGTCGGTGTACCCGGCCTCCCAGTACGGCTTCACGGCCTCGACGATGGCGTCCAGGTCCGGTCCACACGGAATCGTCTCGGCCACATCTTCTTTCCGTACGAATTTGGTGGCTCCGGCGAATCCTGCCGTGGTCGGAAGATCGGCGTTGACGGCCCAGCCACCGGCGAACCAGCGGAATCGATCGTGTGCGCGATCGATGGCGGCGTCCTTGTCGGGATCCCAGGAGATGGGGATCTGGCCGATGGACCGTGCGGGGCCGTCATGGTTGTCCGACCAGGCCTTGACGAGATCGGCGTCCGGCTCGGTGGCGATGAGGTGATCGCCGTACTCGGCGAACCGCGCCACTGCCTTCTCACCGCCGGCCGCGATACCGATCGGCACGCCGCCTTCGGGCAGGTCCCAGATCCGCGCGGAGTCGACGCGAAAGTGCTTGCCCTCATAGGTGACCAAGCCGCCGGCGTGCAGTGCCCTGATGATCTCGAGTGCCTCGACGAACATGTCCTGCCGCTTGTCGATGGACGGCCATCCCTCGCCGACGACGTGCTCGTTCAGATTCTCTCCGCTGCCGAGGCCGAGGGTGAAGCGCCCGTCGGCCAAAATTTGCAGCGTGGCCGCCTTCTGCGCGACGACGGCCGGGTGGTACCGGATGATCGGGCAGGTCACGTACGTCATCAGCTCGACGCGTTCGGTGGCCTGCGCCACCGCACCCAGCGTCGTCCAGGCGTAGGGCGAGTGACCCATGGACGAGAGCCACGGTGAATAGTGGTCGCTGCTGACCTCGAAGTCGAAGCCGACTTTCTCGGCACCGACGGCGTATTTAACCAGCTCCTTCGGGCCGCTCTGCTCGGTCATCAGCGTGTATCCGAAATTGGTCATATGTGTCTCCTAGATAGTTGCGACGGAACCGGCGTCGACTCGGTAGTTGGATCCGTTGACGAAGGACGCACGATCCGAACACAGGAATGTGATCACCGCGGCGACTTCCTCGGGCTCACCTCGACGTCCCAGTTCCATGTACGGACGCTCCTCGTCGAGGAAGCTCTCGATGGCACCGTCACGGTCGGTGCCCTTCTCGTCGGCGCGCTTGTCCATCATCGCGTCGGTCATCGGGGTGTGGATGAACGCGGGAGAGACTGCGTTGACCAGCAACCCCTCCGACGCATAGCTGCGCGAGAGTCCCTTGGCGAGGGCCAATACCCCGGCTTTGGCTGCGCAGTAGGGTAATTCGTCGTCGTACGGCTGCACGGCGTCCTCGGAGGTCAGCAAGACGATGCGCCCCCAGCCGCCGCGGCGGAGTGCGGGCAGAAATGCCCGCAGTAGCCGGACGGGACCCATCAGGTCGATGTCGAGGGTGGAACTCCACCCCTCCTCGTCGATCTCGTGAAACAGTCCTTGCGCGCCCGTCACCCCCGATGACTGGACGAAGATGTCGATGTCGCCCACGGCACGCTGTGTCTGCGCCGCCAAGTTTTCGACGGCCTGAGTGTCGGTCACGTCCGCAGCGAACGCGAACAACTGCCCATCGGGTGCTTCGAGCTGCGCTGCTGCGTCGTCGAGCGAGGTCTGATCCTTGTCGCTGATCACGACCCGAACACCCTCGGCCAGCAGCATTTTCGCGGTGTGCCAGCCGATACCGGAGTCTGCTCCGGTCACCAGTGCTGTCCTACCGTCGATTCCCAAATCCATGAAATCCCACCTTGTCCAAGAGATTGCTGTCAGGCTGTGGCGTCGTGCGAGCGCGCAATGGTCAGCGCCGCGTTCACCAGGGCCAGGTGGCTCAAGCCCTGCGGGAAGTTACCCAGAAACGACCCATCCGAAGCATCGATCATCTCGCTGTACAACCCGACGTCGTTGGACAGCTCCACCAGCTGGTCCATCAGAGCTGTGGCTTCGTCGTCTCGGCCGACGCACGACAACGCCGACACCCGCCAGAAGGCGCAGGCCACAAAGGTCGCTTCTTCCTCGGCGACTCCGCTGTAGCGGTACATCAACGGTCCGGCACCCAGCTCGTCGACGAGCGCATCGATGGTCGACGAAAGACGTTCTCCGCGATCGAAATCCATCTCGGCCGCCAGCAGCACCGACGCGTCGAGTCCGTCGGCTCCCGGGTAGGCCAGGTAGGCCTGCCGTTCCTCCGACCAGCACTGCGTCTCGATGTAGCGCCGAATGCATTCCTTCTCGGCCTTCCATCGATCCGGGATGCCCGGGATCTCGCCGGCCTCCGCCAAGTGCACCGCGCAGTCCAGCGCCTGCCAGCACCCGAGCTTGGAGCTGGTGTAGTGCTGCTCGTCCTCGAGCTCCCAAATTCCGGCGTCCTTGCGCTGCCACGAATCGCACGCCTCGTCCGCGATGGTGGCCAGCAGTCGACCGGTCTGCGCGTCGAGGATATTCCCCGCGTCCACGTACTGCCGGATGATCGAGAACAGATCCCCGAAGATCATCAGCTGCAGTTGATCTGCCGCAGCGTTACCGTTCACCACAGGCCCGATGCCTCGCCAGCCGGGTACGTCGGGCTGCTTGGTCCCGCCGGGCAATTCGCCGCCGAGGGTGTAGAAGACGTTGACCAGGGGATCGTTGGATCGGATGACTTTCAGGAGCCACGCCACCGCCGCATGGATTTCCTCACGAAGCCCGAAACGTTGCAAGGCGCGAATCGTGTACGCAGCATCGCGAACCCACGCGTAGCGATAGTCCCAGTTCTTACCACCGGTGCGGTTCTCGGGCAGTGAGGTTGTCGCGGCGGCAGCAATGGCACCGGACGGGCTGTGCAGCAACAACTTCAGCGCCAGCGCACTGCGAGCGACATGCTCCGCCCATGGCCCCTCGTACGAGAACTCGTCGGACCACACACGCCAATTGTCGATGGTCCGGTCGATTCCCTCGTCGAGGTGCTGCGGATCCGGCAGCGGCAGCGGTTCGTTCTCGGTGCCCACTACGCCGAGTACGTGCCGAGAGCCCGGGTGTGTGGTGAGGGCACCGCTGATGTCGCGGTCCGCGAGCTGCACGTCCTCTATGCCCAATGTCCTTACCGCCAAGGTCAATCCGTCGACGCGCAGGACGGTACCGTGTTCGGTGTCGTACGCCCACGGCGAGGCAATCCCCAGCATGGTGCCCGGCGCGACCGCCCACGTCAACTCGACGCTGCCGTCGAGGCCCTCGACGCGACGCGCCAACTCCACCCAGGGCAACCGTCCGGCCACACCGGTGTTGAGCGAGTCGGTGATCCGCACGGTGCCGGCGTCGGTACGAAACGTGGAGCTCAGAACGTTGGTGCCGGGGACGAATTCACGCTCGACGGTGAATTCGTCTCGCGGCGCGAGTTCGATGTAACCGCCGTGTGGCGCGTCGAGCAGCGCCGCGAACGGAGGCGGTGAATCGAGATTCGGAACCGGGAACCAATCGATGCGGCCGTCGTCGGCGATCATCGCCACGGTCCGGCCGTCGCCGATCGCGCCGTAGCTCTCGATGGGGACGTAACCGTCGACCCTGGGGTGCGGCTTGCGGAACTCGCTCAAGCACTTGCCTTGTCATCGGAGTAGACGGGACTGGTCTCGATGTTCGCCAGCAGATCGGCGGGGTCGTCGAACACTGCTACTGCTCCCGCGTCGAGCAATTCGCTGCGTGAGATCCCGCCGCTCAGCACACCGATGGCGCGTACTCCCGCCCGTCCGGCCGATTCGATGTCCCACACACTGTCGCCGACCATCAGGGCACGCTCTGCCACTACACCGGCGCGCTCGAGCGCCACCGCGACGATATCGGGCTCGGGCTTGGCCACCTCCGCATCCTCACCGGACGTCACGACGGCAACCGAGTCCTCGACGTCGAGCAGATCACGCAGTGTCGAGAGCTCGCTCTCGGGGGCAGATGTGGCCAACACGACGGTGAGTCCACGGGTATTCAAGTCCGCCAACAGTTCACGGGCATCCGGGAGCACTTCGAGATCGGACGAGGCATCTGCGTAGTACTCGCCGTGTAGCTTCTTCGCTTCCTGCGCCACCGCACTGTCGGACGACCCGACGAGCGTCTCCAGCAGCTTCGACCCGTCCATCCCGATGCTCCGATGGACGCGCCACGACGGCACTTCGCGCCCGGCGTCACGGAATGCGCGGGACCACGCGTACACATGCACGTAATTGGAATCGACGAGCGTGCCGTCGATGTCGAGCAGAACCGCATCGACCGTCGGTGTGAAAGCAGGCATGCCCTTCGAATACCCGTGGGTGATGCAGGCAAACAACAGGCCCCCCGCTGAGTGCGAGGGGCCTGTCGGGTGGAAAACGTCAGCTGGCCTGGGCCTGCCACATCCAGTGCAGCTGCTCCAGCCGCGCCGTGATGCCGATGAGCAGGTCCTGCGTCACCGGATCGGCTTCGCCGGTATCGGCGATGCGTCCACGAAGACGCTCGACGACCGCGGCGAGGTTGTCGACGACGGCCGAGACTACCTCACTGTCCTGAGTCCATCCGGCACCGAAGCCCTTGGTGCCTGCCGTCGAGGAGACGGTCGCTGCACGGCCGTCGGGGCTTACTCCGATGGCGGTTGCACGCTCTGCAGCTTGATCGGTGAACTCACGTGCAGCAGTGACCAATTCGTCGAGCTCGAGGTGCACGGAACGGAAGTTCTTGCCGATCACGTTCCAGTGCGCCTGCTTGGCGATGAGCGAGAGGTCGATGAGATCGACCACGGTTCCCTGGAGCGCGTCGCCGGCAATCTTCTGCTGACCTGCGTCGAGGGTGCTGGTGATGGGGTTCGTCATGATGTGGCCTCCCTGCCGTTGGACGACGGTATGCATCGCACACCATTATTGTTCTTTCGTCTGTACTACACAACGGCACGTGGGCCCACGTTGTTCCGATTCGACGCCATCATCGCTGTGACGCCGATCCCAGGTTCAATCGAATCAGACCTTCGCGGCCTCGTCGGCAGGATCGTCGATCGCGCCTGCACCCGTGGTCGGCGCGGTCTCGTCCTGCTGCGACCGAACACCTTCCTCGACCTTCTTGCCGAGCTCTGGATCGACGTTGGTCCAGTACTCGAACACGCGGCTCAGGACGGGCTCGCTGACGCCGTTGAGGACGTGCCCGACGATGTTTCCGACGAGACGCTCACGCTGAGCGTCGTCCATGACCTCGCGGACCAAGGCTCCCGCCTGCACGAAGTCGCCGTCCTCGGGGTGCTCGATGTACCCGGTGCGTACGAAGCGTGGCTCGAAGTCCCACGCTCCGTCGTCGCCGTACTTGTTCGTGTCCGCCGATGGGCCGCCGAACGAGTTCGGTGCGTAGACGGGCGTCTCCGGGGAGTTGAACGAGTACCGCATGTTGCCGTCCTTGGAGTACGAGTTGACCTCGGACTTCGGGGCGTTGACCGGCAGCTGCGCGTAGTTCGCTCCGATGCGGTATCGGTGCGCGTCGGCGTAGGAGAAGACCCGGCCGAGCAGCATCTTGTCGGGGCTGAAGCCGACGCCGGGCACGGTGTTCGACGGCTCGAACGAGCTCTGCTCGATCTGAGCGAAGAAGTTCTCCGGGTTGCGGTTCAACGTCATCTTGCCGACCTCGATCAGCGGGTAGTCCTTCTGCGACCAGACCTTGGTGAGGTCGAACGGGTTGTACTTGTAGTTCTCGGCATCGTCGTACGGCATGAGCTGCACCTTGAGGGTCCAGCTGGGAAAGTCGCCGTTCTTGATGGATCCGAAAAGGTCCTGACGGTGATGGTCGGGGGACGTACCCGCGACCTCGTCCGCCTTGTCCTGCGTCAGGAAGTCGATACCCTGATCGGTCTTGAAGTGGAACTTCACCCAGGTCTTCGTGCCGTCCTCGGCGATCAGCTGGTAGGTGTGCGAACCGAATCCGTCCATGTGGCGGAACGACTTCGGGATGCCGCGGTCACCCATCAGCCAGGTCACCTGGTGTGCCGACTCGGGCGAAAGAGTCCAGAAATCCCACTGCATGTTGTTGTCGCGCAGGCCGGAATCGGGCATGCGCTTCTGGCTGCGGATGAAGTCCTGGAACTTGATCGGGTCCTTGACGAAAAAGACCGGGGTGTTGTTGCCCACCATGTCCCAGTTGCCTTCGTCGGTGTAGAACTTCAGCGAGAAGCCGCGTGGGTCGCGCCAGGTATCGGGGCTGCCCTGCTCGCCGGCCACGGTGGAGAAGCGTGCCAGCATCTCGGTCTTGACTCCGGGCTGCAACACCTTGGCCTTGGTGTACTTGCTGATATCGCCGGTGATTTCGAGCTCACCGAACGCACCTGCGCCCTTGGCATGGACGACGCGCTCCGGTACCCGCTCGCGGTTGAACTGCGCCATCTTCTCGATCAGGTAGTGATCGTGCAGGAGGATCGGCCCCTGCGTTCCGGCGGTGAGCGACTGGTCGTCGCTGGGCACGGGGATGCCCGAGTTGCTGGTGGTGGGCTTATTGGTGATCGGCTTGGTCATACGAAGCCTCCTGATGGCTGAAGTAAAACCGGGAGGGCTGTCCCGGGAACGACGCTGCACGGCCGGACGCTGGACCGTTTCCCTGATGGGATGCCTCGCACGGCTGCGAGATAAACCCCTTGCGCGACGACGTCTGTCCCTTCGAGCATGCCATCAATCTGGACTAAGTCAAGAAAAGGGCACCAACCGCGCTTCACCGGTCCGCATCGAACCCGACACGATCTGCAGGCCGAAATAGGTGCCCGACGGCATCCAGCGGCTCAGCGTCGGCCCCGAGGCCTCCACCTGCACCCTCGCCAACCTGGCCTTTCCTTTCAAGCTCGAGACCCCGACCGCAGAACCGCCGGCCACCGGTTGCGCGAACCCGATGGAGCCGGCCATCGGAAACTGCGGCCCGTAACCGCGAGCATCGGTATGCACCGACCATTCGCCGCTACTCACTCCGGCCTTGCCCAATACATCGCCGTCGAACTCGGCCAGCACCTTGGGCAGATGCCAGTTGGTTCTACCGCCGTGCACGGACCTAGCGGAATCGACGGCTATGAACGGAACCGCCATCCGAGGAGTGCGGCCGACGTCTCGGCGCAGAACGGGACTCGCCAGAATCTCGCGGTACGGACCGACGGGTGACGTCAGGTAATCGACCACCATGGCCATTGCGATCGGCAGGGTTGCGACGCCGGACGGACCGAACTCCGACGACCGTGCTCGATGCCACCAGATCGTGGCCCGGACGTTGGCCGGCCATGGGGCCGCAGGGCTGACCGGCCAGTCGGTGCGCTCGGTCTCGGACTCGGGCACGCTCCACATCACGAATCCCTCCCCACCACGGTCAGCGGAAGCCGCAGCGCACCCGGCGCAGACACCGGTACCACCGGGCGGACCGGCTGAGTGGGTGCCACCTCCACGTAACCGGACCCTGCAGTCGGTCGCTTGTCGGGCTCACCTTTGTTGGGCCACAACGCCATTGCACGCTCGGCCTGCGCAGTGATGGTCAGCGACGGATTGACGCCGAGATTGGCGCTGACGGCCGAGCCGTCGAGCACATGCAATCCGTCGTAGCCGTAGACACGCTGATAGCCGTCGATCACACCGGTCTTCGGTGAGTCACCGATGGCGCAGCCACCGAGGAAGTGCGCGGTCATCGGAATGTTGACGATCTCCGCGATCGAACCGCCCGGATCGCCGCCGATCTTGTCGGCGAGCAACCTGATCGCCGTGTGCCCCTGCGGAATCCACTGCGGCGGTGGATCGCCCGCACCGGGCCTGCTGGTGAGCCGGCGACCGAACGGGCCCTTCTTCGATCCGAGTTCGAGCGAGTTGTCGTCGGTCTGCATCACCAACGCGATGACGGTTCGCTCCGACCACCGGTGCACCGACAGGCTCCGCACCGCAGCGCCCGGATGGCGCAGGGCGACTCCGAGGGTCTTGAGCACTCGGGGCATCTTGCCGCCGCCGTCGCTCAGCACCGTCTGCAGCAGTCCGATCGCGTTGCTGCCCTTGCCGTATCGCACCGGCTCGATGTGAGTGTGATCGTCGGGATGGAACGACGAGGTGATCGCCACACCCTCGTGGTAGTCGACCTCACGGCCGCGCGCGGTCGCGGCGAGCACCGCCTCGGAATTGGTGCGAACCAGCGAGCCGATCTTGTCCGACAACCGCGGCAACGATCCCTTCTCCTTGGCCGCGAGCATCAGCTTCTGCGTGCCGTAGGTGCCCGCCGAGAAGATGACCTGATCGGCGGTGATCGTCTTCTCGCCGCGTCGCAGCTTCCCGCCGGTCCGACGCGTCACCACGTCGTAGCCCGACCCGTTCGGCCGCACGTCCACCACCGTGGTCAACGGAAGAACCTGCGCACCGGCGTGTTCGGCCAAGTAGAGGTAGTTCTTGACGAGCGTGTTCTTTGCGCCGACGCGGCAGCCCGTCATGCACGATCCACATTCGGTGCACCCGGTGCGCTCGGGCCCGGCACCGCCGAAGAACGGATCCGGTGCCGTCCGGCCGCGGTCGCCGAAGTAGACGCCCACCGGGGTCGAGGTGAACGTATCCCCCACCCCCATGTCCTCGGCCACTTCCTTCATCACCTTGTCCGAGGGGGTGATGGTGGGATTGGTCTCGACGCCCAGCATCCGGCGCGCCTGGTCGTAGTACGGATTCAACTCGCGCTGCCAGTCGGTGATCGAACCCCACTGCGGGTCCTCGAAGAATTTCGCCGGTGGCTGGTACAGCGTGTTCGCATAGTTCAGCGAGCCACCGCCCACGCCGGCCCCTGCCATCACCAGCACATCGGGCAGCAGGTGGATACGTTGCACGCCATAGCAACCCAACGCCGGAGCCCACAGGTACTTACGCAACCGCCAACTGGTCTTGGGGAGCTCGTGGTCCTCGAACCGGCGACCCGATTCGAGAACCGCAACCCGGTAACCCTTCTCGGTGGCCCGCAGCGCGGCAACGCTGCCGCCGAAACCGGAGCCGATGATCAATACGTCGTAGTCGCTCATGCGGATACCACCTCGTGGTCTGATTCGGGGCTGTCTGATTCGAGAGTGTCGGGGACGATCCGATAGTTCGACACATCGAACTCTCGCGTCTTGTTGCGGAACCGGAATGTGTAGGTAGGCCACATCGTGGAGTTGCGACCGTTGGCGTCGAGGTACCAGCTCGAGCAGCCGCCGGCATTCCACACGGTGCCGTCCAGCGCGGAGTCGACCCACGAATTGTGCTGCCGCTGAGCCGATTCGTCGACCTCGACCGCGACTGCAGACCGTGCCTTCATCTCGGCGAGGGCCGAGACCACATAGTTGGCCTGCGACTCGAGCATGTACACGATGGAGCTGTGCCCGAGGTTGGTGTTGGGGCCGTACATCAAGAACAGGTTCGGGAACCCGGCGACGGTGGTACCCAGGTGCGCCTGCGGGCTACCGCCCCAGCGCTCCGCGAGGGTGCGACCGTCGCTGCCACGCAACAGGTGCGACACCGGCGGCTCGGTAGGAGTGAACCCCGTCGCGAAGATGATCGTATCCACCTCGTGATTGCGACCCGCAGCGTCGACCACGCCGTTCTCGGTCACCGACGTCAGGCCCGACGTCACGAGATCGACGTCCGGACGGTCGAGCGTCCGGAGCCAATCATTGGACAGCAGAAGCCTTTTGCAGCCGGGGGCATAGTCCGGAGTCAGCGCGGCCCGCGTCGCGGGGTTCTTCACCTGCCGCTTCAGGTTCGCCTTCGCGAAGACCTTCACCGCGGGCAGCATCCACGGGTTGTCGGCCAGAACCGTCACGTAGGCCTCGCGATAGCCGTAGATGATGCCGCGCACTGCGCGATGGGCCGCAGGAATCCTCTTGTACAGCGTTCTTTCGAACCGGCCGATGGTGCGATCGAGTCGCGGGATCACCCAGGCGGGGGTGCGCTGGAAGACGGTGAGCCGTTGCGCGCGGTCGACGATCTCGGGGACGAACTGCACCGCAGACGCTCCGGTGCCGATGACGGCGACCCGCTCACCGGTGAGGTCGTGCTCGTGATTCCAGGTGGCGGAATGGAACACTGTGCCGCCGAACGTGTCGATACCGGGTACGTCCGGAATCTTCGGAGTCGACAGCGCTCCGGTGGCGGCAACCAGCACCCGCGCGCTCGTTGCGCCCTTCGACGTCTGCACCGACCACCGCGAGGTGCTCGAATCCCAGGTGGCACTGTGCAATTCGCAGTCGGTGATGATCCTGCGCTGCAATCCGAGCCGCTCCACCACCGATTTCAGGTAGGCGAACAACTCCGGTTGGCGCGCGAACGTGTGACTCCACTCGGGGCTCGGCGCGAACGAGAACGAGTACAGCGAGGTAGGCACATCGCACGCGCACCCCGGGTACGTGTTGTCTCGCCACGTGCCGCCCACATCGGACGCACGCTCGATGACGGTGACGTCGGCGGCCGGGTCTGCGGCGAGTATCTTCGCCACCGCCGCCAGACCGGCGAACCCGGCTCCGACGACGAGGATATCTACGCGCTGTTCGAGACTCATGACGTCATCACCTTTTCGGACCAGATCGGAAGGAGCCGCTCGCGCAGTTGCGCGTCGGCCTCGGGAGTACGGAACAATGCCGAGACGGCCAGGCCGCGGGCGAGTTCGACACTGAGCTCGATGGATTCGGGCGACATCGTGCTACCCATGACGATCTGGGCACCACCCTGAATTGCCTCGGCGACGCGTCGTTCGAGGGGGATCATTGCCTCGTGCAGCGCCGGATCGGTCCGGGCCGCGACCCAGAGTTCGAGGGCGGCGTAGAACAGGGGCCCCGAAAACGCGTCGGCGAGAATCTCGGGCCCTCGCGCCGGATCGGGTTCGGCTTCGAGGATCTCAGAGAGTCGGCGGTCGACCAGGTGCTCGACGGCCGCGATCAGCAACGACTCCTTGGACGGGAAATGGTGCAGCTGCGCTCCCCGAGAAACGCCGGCGCGCCGCGCTACTTCCTGCGTGCTGGTCTTGGCGAAGCCCAGTTCGACGAGGCAGTCGATCGCGGCGTCGAGCAACTTCGCGCGGGTACCCGCGGTGCGCTCGGCCTGCGTACGACGCCCGGTCGGCTCGGCGTCGTTCAATCTTGTGTCGGTAGTCACACTTCGCACAGTAGCGGTAAAACAACAAACAGTCCAGCCTGACTTTAAGTTTCCGTTCGGGTCGTCAGATGCAGGCCTGGGCCCCGTCCATCACTCCGTGCCGGAACGCCTCGACGCGCAGGAACCCACTGCCCTGACGAGATTCGTCCCCGTCACCGCGAAAGAGCAGTAGCGACGCGATCGCTTCGTCCAGGTCGCCGGGCGAGAGGGTGTATCCACTGGTGGGACGGTTCTGCAGCAGTACGCTGGCCGCCCAACTCCCGGCAAAGCAATCGCCCTGCAAGGACGTGTCCTGGGTGTCGGCGTCGATCCCGGCGTGGGCCATCCCCGCCAACCCGTACTGCGTCGCGATGAGCGCCGCGACGGCGAAATCACCACCCTGCTCGTAGAACCGCGGCATCGCATCGACGGCATCGAACCCCACGTAGTCGTCGGGCACGCAGTAGAACAGCACATAACCGGAGGCAGATTGGCCGCCACACTCGGGAGCATCGGACGGGTCGAATGCAACGACCGGCTTCAGTGGCTCCCACGGCCGGCCCGTCAGCTCCGGAAAGAGCACGCTCCAGTAGTCCTCGAGATCTTTCGGAACACCGTCGATGATCTGCTCGAGCGGAGCGTCGCCGCCCCGATCGGCGTCGGACTGGCTGCTGAACGGCAACTGCAGGACGGGAGGCGAGCCGTCGACATACGGTTTGCAGTCCATCGGGCCGCCGTCGAACCCGGTCTGAAACGAACTGACACGGTCGAACCCGCTGCCGTGCGCGGAATCGCTCTCGGCCGAACTGCCCGGCTCATCACGTAGATACAGGAAACCGGCCAGAGCACTGTCGAGTTCGGCCTGCGACGGATCGAAGGCAGTGGCGTCGGACACCGCATGGGCCGCCCACGCTCCGGCGAAGCAGTCGGCCTGAATTTCACTGGTGACGGTCATGCCCTCGAAGTTGGCTCTGGCCTGGATCGCGTGTCCCCATTCGTGGGCCATCACCACGGGAATCACGAAGTCGCCGAACCGTTGCCGAAGATCGGGAAGTAGTCCCTCGCTGTCCCAAGCCACTACGTCGGCACTGGGGCAGTAGAAGGCGTTGCCCGCGATATCGTCTGCCGACGACGCGCAAGGCGGCACATCGCCGGAAGACGGGACGACGGCATAGAAGCCACCGCTGACGGGTGTGTAGTCGCTGCCGTACACAGCGGGGAACTGCTCGGCCCAATACGACTGCAGATCATCGATCGCGGCCGCGACAATTTCGTTCACCGGATCGGACGCATCGCCCACCATTCCGGCGGTTGCGGGCGCATCGTCGGCGACCGCCTGCGGCGTCGATTCTGTTGTGCTGGTTCCGGATTGCGCCGAACCCCCACATGCGGACAAGGTCAACGCTACTACCCCGACCGCGGCGACCGTCTTCAGTACTGACCTCATGGCTGCAGACGCTAACCAGCAAGGATTGGAAATCGATTGGAAGGTGCACCCAACTTTCCAATCCATATCCAATGTCACGGTTCTACGATCCGGTCGGTTCGATCCCTGCTGTAGCCACCTGAATGCTGTATCCGAACGAACGAAAGAGGACCGATGACACTCTCTACTACTGGTGTTCGTGGGGCCGCATGCGCTGCCGTGGTGATACTCGGGCTCACCGCCGCCGGATGCAGCAGTAGCTCCGACACGGCAACGGCCACCACCTCGGCGGCCGCAACCACGACAACGGAAGCAGCCGCGACCACGACGGTCAAGAAACTGGCTCCCGCCACCACCACCGAAGCCCCCGCCGGCCCCAACCCCACCATCGCCGACTACATCGTCGACGCGGGCCTGACCGAAATCCCCGTCACCCGTGACGATCCCACCGCGCCCACCATCAACCTGGCCATCCCCGACGGCTGGGTGGACGCGGCCGAACAGACCCCCGAGTGGGCCTACGGCGCGATCATCTACCCGGAGGTCGCCGCCGACGAACGCACCCCGAGCATGATCGCCATCGTCTCCAAGCTCGAAGGCGACGTCGATCCGCAGGCCATCATCGACTACGCCCCAGGCGAATTGATGAACCTTCCCCAGTTCACTCCATCCGGCGAGGGTGCCGTGTCGACGCTATCAGGCTTCCCGGCTTACCAGATCGCCGGAACCTACGTCGACGACACGGGAGCAGAAGTCGTCTCGGCGCAGAAGACGGCGATCATCACCGGGCAGGACGGCTACTACATCCTGCAGATCAACGTCGACGGCAGCGTCGATCAGTTCGACCTACTGGTCGACGCCACCACCCAGGTGGACGATCAGACCACCATCACCCCGTAATCCGTTGCCGAGCACGGTGATCGGAGCTTGCACGCTCCGATCACCGTGAGACAGGTTTGCCAATGTCTACAGCACCGCCGAGCCGTGTCTCACCCCTGAGCATCGGACCCGATGAGCCGTATTCGGAGCCAAAACGCTTTCTCCGCAAACTGAGCCTGCTGCGCTTGCTGGCGCTGGCGAACGGCACACCCGTGGTGCTGAAACAGATCCTTCAGTTGGGGCTGCTCATCGTGTGGCCGGTATGGTTCGTGTGGGTGCTGATCCGCGCGGTCTGCTTTTTCGCGTTCTGGCTGATGCTCTACCGCGTCCGCGCGAATCAGAAGAAAAACCACCCCGAGGACTACGCCAGAGCACAAGCGCGTCGACTTCCCTGACACGATCGTCCATTGCCGAATATCATTGCTCGGTAGCTGGTTTCATCGAATACCCGCGGCCGAAAGTACGGCCGCGAAGCCCTCTTGCAGATCCCTGACGAAGTAGGTGGGATCTTCCAGCGAAGGAAAGTGTCCCCCATTCTCGGGAGTCCTCCATCGGACGATCTGCCGAAAGCGGTGCTGAGCCCACGCGCGAGGATTCTTCTCGATGTCGTGGGGGTACGTCGTGATCGCCGCAGGAACGTCCACCCGCAGGTCCGGATCGAGAGAGTTGTGGCTCTCGTAATAGATCCGAGCCGACGATGCACCGGTGCGCGTGAGCCAGTACAGGGTGACGTTGTCGAGGATGGCGTCCCTGGAGATCGTCTCGAACGGACTGTCTTCGGTATCCGTCCATTCGGCGAACTTGTCGAGAATCCAGGCGAGTAGCCCCACCGGGGAATCGACGGGTGAGTACCCGGTCGTTTGCGGCCGGGTCGCCTGTTGCTTCGCGTACGCACAGTGGTGCCGCCGGAAGTTTGCGGTGTCCTCGGTCCAGCGGCGCTCATCGGCCGTCAACCCTTCGGTGGTCAGCCCGGGCGGTGCCTGCGCGAGAGTTGTGTGGATTCCGATTACCTGCTCCGGAAACCGGCCACCGAGGATCGTGGTGATCACCCCTCCCCAGTCACCGCCGTGAGCGAGAAATCTGGGGTATCCGAGTCGCTCCATCAGTTGCACCCATGCGGCCGCGATCTTCTCGGTTCCCCACCCGGTGGCCGCCGGCTTGTCGCTGTAACCGAAGCCGGGCAGCGACGGGATCACCACATGGAACGCCGGCGCGTCGGCGTCTCGGGGATTCGCCAACTCGTCCACGATGTCGACAAATTCGACGCAACTGCCCGGCCAGCCATGGGTCATGATCAGCGGAGTGGCATCTGCGCGTGCGGATCGGCGGTGCAGGAAATGAATTCCGAGGCCGTCGATCGTCGTACGCCATTGGCCCACTCGATCGAGTCGTTCCTCGAACGACCGCCAGTCGTACTCGGTACGCCAATAGTCGACGGTCTCGACGAGGTCGGCCAGAGGCACGCCTTGTTCCCATCGACCCACGCCGGACGACACCGTCTCGGCTTCTGGGAGGCGCGCCGCCTCCAATCGCGCACGAAGGTCGTCGAGGTCCGCGCCGGACGCGCGGAACTCGAATGCGTGCACATCGGAGGAGCTGAGTGTCGTCATGGGATCTCATAGCTGGAACCGGCTCAGCCAGTTCTACCCCGGACGGCGACCTATGCGCAACCGGCTAAGCTGGTTCCTATGGCTGCAGAGTTTCCCGAATTCCGGCCCGGAAGCGTCCTGTCCACCGCGTTCACCGGGACGTTGACCGAACGACGCGGCGACGCGGTGGAACGAATCCCGGTGCCGCATCGGTTCGTCGACTGGTTGGCACTGAACGGACTCCCCGTGGACACCTGCACCGCGGCCCAACTGGACCTGGCCCTGGAACTGCGAGAAGCGATACACCTCGCCGCGACGGCGGCAGCAGTCCACGAGGCTCTGCCCACGTCGGCCATTCAGATCGTCAACGACCACAGCGTTCGGGGTAGCGAGTCGGCGGTCCTGACACCAGAGGGCACAAGACGATGGAAGTTGAACTCGGAGTCAGCCGTCGAAGACGCCCTGGGGGTGATCGCTGCCGACGCCATCAGCATCATCGCCGGCGAGCGGGACGGAAAGTTGGCACTGTGCGCATCACCCAGCTGCCGGGCCGCGTTCTTCGACACCAGCCAGAGCCGTAGCCGCAAGTGGTGCGACATGAATACGTGCGGGAACCGTCAGAAGAAGGCGCGGTTCGTTGCCAATCAGCGTCGAAATTCCGTGTGAGTCGATCGACCGTGCGGCAGTTTGCGCCGACGAGCCGCGGGCAACTCTGCTGCCATGCCACTCGCCTCCCACGGACGCTTCGACTATTCCCCCATCGTCGATCGGCCACAATTCGACTGGCCGGGTGGCGCGCGCCTCGCGGTGTACGTCGCCGTCAACTGCGAACACTTTCCGTACGACGACGGCGAACCCGGCCTCGGATACACGCCTGCGATTGATCAGCCCAATACCTACAACTGGGGCTGGCGTGAATACGGCAACCGCGTGGGTGGGTTTCGGATCGCAGAGACATTGCAGCAGAGCGGAGTTCGCCCGACTCTCCTCGTGAACACCGAGGTGTACGACCATGCCCCGCAGTTGATCGACGCTTTCCGCGGGCTCGGTGCGGAGATCGTCGCGCACGGCCGAACTAACGGCGTTCAACCGAACGATCTGGATGAGGACGCCGAGCGCCGCTCGATCGACGAGGTCACGAACGCTATCGAGCGTCACGAAGGCGTCCCGCCTCGCGGATGGATGAGTCCGGGTGCCAACCCCAGCCGCGTGACCGAGGACTTGCTCGCCGAACGCGGTTACGAGTACACCTTGGATTGGCCCATCGACGATCAGCCTGTGTGGCTCGAAACCCGGGGCGGCCCATTGCTGAGCGTCCCGTATCCGCACGAAGTCAACGATCTCCCAGTGTTCGTCCATCACCATCAGACCGCAGAAACGTTCGAGCACAACATCATCGACAGCTTCGACGAACTGAAGGAGAACTCGATCCGCCAACCGGTAGTGCTGGCGATCTCTCTGCACACGTTCCTCACCGGACAGCCCTACCGACTTCGACGGTTCCGCGCGGCTCTGAAGCACATGACCGGGAACGGTGACGGCGTCTGGTTCACCACTCCGGGCGAGATCGCGGCGCACTATCGAGAGCTGGTACCTCCGCCCTAGGTCGGTCGTCGACCACCGAGCGACGGGTAGACGACGGATAGTCCACCGCTGGGGCGGCCAGCGCCCTAGTCCCGTGAGCGGCTACCGACTGGCGAGGTGCTCAGTTCTCTGGTCGACGCGGCGTTGGCCCGAGTGACCATGCATGCCGGTCGTGCCCCGCCGAAGCCAGCCCGGCGATGGCGAGCGGGTGAGTGAGAGAACCGCGGATACAGGCGATGCCGGGCCTGTCCGTGCCGATCGACAACATCGTGCTCACGGGGAGGCCGCGCGACGAAGCCCAGGCCGATGGCCGCACGGCCGGCGCGGGGTTGCTAGGGAATAGCTTGGGCGGTCGAGTGGAGCGACCGGTGCAATCAGGCTGCGCGTCGTTTTCGTCGGTGGTAGCTGGGGATGGGTTGCCTTCGGGGGTCGATGGATTCGGGTGGGATGGAGTAGGGGTGTCCGTCGTCTCCCATGATCAGTTTCCAGTCGCCGTGGTGAACGAGGCGGTGGCATTCCCCGCAGACCAGCGCGAGGTTGTTCAGATCGGTTCTGCCGCCGTGTTCCCAGAATTTCACGTGGTGGGCTTGGCACCACTGTGCGGGGCGGCCGCACATCACGCAGCAGGTATCGCGGATGGTCAGGGCGATGCGTTGGTCGTCGCTGGCGAGTCTGGTGGTGCGCCCGAGCGCGAGGGGGACGCCGTGGTCGTCGACGATGACGGGGGTCAGGTCGGCGTCGCAGGTGAGGAGCTCGGCGAGGGTGCGACTGATCGGGCCGGTCCAGTCGAGGTTGAACGGCCAGTCGGCGTCGCCCGGCTCGGGCGCAGACTTCGGCCCGGCACCACCACCGGCTGCTGCCGCTTCGCCGCAAGCACTGGCATCGCCCGGCTCGGGCGCAGACCTCTGCCCGGCACAGTTACCACCGGCTGCTGCGTCGCCGAGAGCATCCATATTGCCGCGGGCTGCGACGTCAGGACGCGCGCCAGTGCCGTCAGGACGAGCGCCAGTGCCACCGATTCTGTCGTTATCTTCGTGACGCACAGCGTCGCCGCCAGAACCGACCGTGTCGCGGCCGGCGCCGCCATTCGAGGAGCTCGTGGCGACCCCCCTCGTTCCCATTGAATCCGTTGTTGCACTTACATTTTGCTCCTTGCCGCCGTGGGCGAGCAGATCTCGTAGCAGAACGATCAGGTGCACCGACGCCCGCGACCCGCTGGCCGACCCGCGGCTACCGCCGCGCAGGTGCCGGTCGAGGATCTGATCGAGTGCGTCGGCTCGCCGCTTCGACGGGCTACGTGGATCGCGTTCGCCACCGGGACCTGGTCGCGGCGCAGTCAACGGCGACAGGGCGGTGAGCAGCTTCTCCGCCAGCAGCCGGTCGACGTCGCCGCCGAATTGAAAGCGCCCGTTGGCCAGAGGGTGGACGTCGAATCGGTTCAGGTTCGGGTTCTCCGACACCGGCCGCGGTGCGGGAGTCGGCGGAACAGGCTCGGGTGCAGGCGGTTCTGGATAGGGCAGGCTGGCGGTGGAAGTCGCTGCATGGTTGCTCGAACCCGTCTGATCCCGTCGTTCCTGTTCCCGCCGTTCCTGTTCCTGCCGTTCTTGCTCGCGGCGTTTCTCTGCGTTCTCGTGTCGAGCTCGGGCGTCGTCCGCCGCAGAATGTGCCAGTGCTTGGGCGCGGGAGGAGACCTGGCCGGCGGTACTGCGCATCGCGGTGTCGAGGAGTTCGGCGACGATGGCCTCGCGTCGTTGCTCGTCGAGAGTGGAATCGGCCACCAGAACGACGTCGAATCCCTCGGCGATCGCTGCGGCGTGCGCGGCATGGATCCGACCATCGGCGAGGGCGTCGAGCACGGAGTGGTGATCGCGCAGCCAGTACCCCAGTGCGTTCTGGCGAGCGGCTGATCCGTCGGTGATCCGGACCGATCGGGCGTACCAGCGGGTGACGGACGAGTGCCCGAGTTTCATCGCCAAGCCGCGTCGGTCGATCTCGGCGAGCAACGTCAATCTCGTTGCAGCGAGGGCATTTTCGAGGGAGTTCACGTCGGCGAGCTCGGAGACCAATTCCTGGTTCCCGAGCCCGAACACATCCCCCCATGTCTTCACACCACGAAAGCTATACCCACCCACCGACAAACTTTCTCGATGACTCCGCTACAACGCACGCATGCTGTTGTTCCGGGCATTGTGGGTGAGCTCTGCCAGACCGAGCTCTTCGAGGAGCGGCGGCAGGTACATCCCGAACCGGCCGCGGTATCCGTTCCTGAGCCCGTACCAACCGCCGACCGGGTTGTCCTCCGAGCGCCCCCACGCTTCGACCGTGTCAGGAGCGGCCGACTTCTTCTCGTCCGCGGCACCGAGCAATACCCAGTCGGCACGTTCGGTGAGCCAGCCGTGCAAATCCTCGATTGCCTCGATGCGGTATCGCAATGTCGTCGACCCCACCTGACATACGAGGGCAGGTGGCTCGTGGTCGGGATCGCGGTACATGCTGTAAGCCGAGGTGCCGGGGGCGGTGGTGAGAGCCCACGGGTCGGATGTGGTTCCGCTGGACATGGCGGGGGTCCGTTCCGTTGTCGATTGCCTTACACGGCTCGGTCAGTGTGGGCCGACCGGACGGTGAACGCAACCAACTCCCGACCCCGGACAGGTTCGGGTATGTGCGTCACGGAGCGACGGTGCGGTACCGCAGCATCATTTCGTGGTCCTCGTGGTCGAGCATGTGACAGTGCCACATGTACCCCTGCAACTCACTGGACCCGCCCATATCGTGGCCGCTCATATCGCTACCGCCGTGGTGCGCAGCCGGTCCCGCGAAGGTGGCGTCGGGGTCGAAACCGAGCTCGTCGGCCGTCGGGAATCGGACGAGGATCTGGGTGACGGTGCCCGGGTACGTGTTGACGGTGTCCTTCCACCCGGCTTCCCAGGTAGCCGGCGGCACCGATGGACCAGTGAGGAACTTCTCCACGGGCGGAGCCCATCTGGTACCGAACGTGGGCCGCGGAAAGTCGCGTTGGTACGCCGCGAGGTCGATCGGAATACGGCCCAACGTCCGAAAGTGAGCCAGGTGCAAGTGAATCGGGTGCGGCTCGACCGTCGTGTTGACGATGTTCCACATCTCCACGGTGCCCTGCTTGGGCATCTCGATGTCCGGGTCCGAATACCGCAGGTTGTTCAGGTTCATCAGCGTCATGTCGAGGTTCAGCCCACCGGACGGCTGGTTCACGGTGACGGTGCGGGTGAAAGTGGGGGTCGGCAACGCGGGCAACAGATCCGGCTGGCCCTTCCCTCCGCGCAGCAACGACGGCATCCCGCCCCGGAACCCCGCCGCGGACGCGACGCGGAACTGGCAGAACATCGGCATCGGGACGGCTCCGAGCGACGCGGCCTGAGCGGGCGGAGGCTCGTCGTTGAGCAGCTCGATCAGTGCGCCCGGCTCTACTGCACCGAAGTCGACCAGGATGTCGGCGCGTTCGGCGGGTGCGAGTCTGATGCTGGTGGTTTCCACCGGGGCGTCGAGCAATCCGCCGTCGTTGCCGATGACCCAGAACCGTAAGCGGTTGGTGAAGAACAGGTTCCACACGCTGTACGACCCGGCGTTGACCAGGCGCAGCCGGTACATACCGCGGGCGACCTCCATCGTCGGCCAGATCTTGCCGTTGACGACGCCGACGTCTCCGGTGCCGCCGCCTTCCCACTTACCCTGCGGCACAGTTACGTTGGAGCGGATACTCATGCTGCCGTCCGGGTTCATGATCTTTTCCTGCAGAACCAACGGCAACTCGAACTCGCCAGAGGGCAGACCGAGCGCATTGTCGGAAGTGCCGGTATCCCAACGGTCGCGGACGAGGTTCATGCCGAGCAGGCCTGCGTAAACGTTGATGCGCGTCATCGACATGGCGTGGTCGTGGTACCACAGTCCCGCGGCATCGTTGAGCCCCGGGAAGTTGTGCGTCATCGATTCACCCGGTCGCACCAGCATCTCGGAGTGCCCGTCGCTCGCCGGTTCGGTGATGCTCCCGTGCAGGTGCAGCGACGTCGGCGTCATCGTGCGATCCATCTCGCTCATGCCGTGCAGCGAGGTGTCGATGTCGGCGGCGAGAGGATTACCGGCGGTGGTGTTCGAGTACTTCAGGGTCCAGGGCTGGCCTTGCTGCGACTCGATGGTGGGCCCGAGGTAGTCGCACTGGCCGTAGCCGAACGTCGGACCGGGTCGCAGGTCGGCGTGAAAGACATGACTGGAGCTGTGCGCGTCGAGCGAAATCTCCGTGCCGCTGATCAGCGGCAATCGCGGCAGTTCGTCGCGGAACGGCGTCAGCGGCGGCGAATGGAACAGCAGCGGGCTCTGCCCACGGAGGAAGTCGTCGGCCAGTGCTCGACGCGTCGTCGACGCAACCGGTAGTGCTGCTGCACCGGCGGCCACTGCGACGGCCGCCAGCCCCCGTAGGGCGGTTCGTCTGGATACAGCGCCGCTCACCCGGCCACCTTCCTCCTGATTGTGATTGGGCCCATACTATGTGCTGGTCGGCTCCCGCCGTCACCCCACACTCGGATCGTCCGGCACGTTCCTGCCGGTGGAGGGATCTTTTCGTCATGGCAACAATCTCGTTCGAGCGCACGACCAGGCTTTTTCCCGGCTCCGACACCCCCGCGGTGAACGAGCTCGAACTGCACATCGAGGACGGTGAATTCCTCGTTCTGGTCGGCCCCTCCGGCTGCGGCAAGTCGACGTCGCTCCGGATGCTCGCAGGACTCGAAGAGGTCAATTCCGGTCGCATCCTCATCGGCGGCAAGGACGTCACCAATTCCGAACCCAAGGATCGCGACATCGCGATGGTGTTCCAGAACTACGCGCTGTACCCCCACATGACCGTCGCCGAGAACATGGGGTTCGCGCTCAAGCTGGCGAAGGCGAACAAGGAAGACATTCGCACTCGCGTCGAGGAGGCCGCGAAGCTGCTCGACCTCGAACCGTACCTCGACCGCAAGCCGAAGGCCCTCTCCGGCGGCCAGCGGCAGCGAGTTGCCATGGGCCGCGCCATCGTTCGGCAGCCTCAGGTGTTCCTGATGGACGAGCCTTTGAGCAACCTGGACGCCAAACTGAGGGTGCAGACGCGGACGCAGATCGCGCAGTTGCAGCGCCGGCTCGGCACGACGACGGTCTACGTCACCCACGATCAGGTCGAGGCCATGACGATGGGCGATCGCGTCGCCGTGCTCAAAGGTGGTGTGCTGCAACAGTGCGCCACCCCGCGCGAGCTCTACCGCACCCCGGTCAATGCATTCGTCGCCGGGTTCATGGGCTCACCGTCGATGAACCTGTTCCGCGCCCCCGTCACCGACGGCGGCGTCCGCCTGGCCGATCAGGTGATTCCGGTGGCCCGTCAGACTCTCGGTTCCGCGACCGAGGTGATGTTCGGTATTCGGCCCGAGCACATCGAGATTGCCGACAGCGGAATTGCCCTCGAGATCGACGTCGTCGAAGAACTCGGTTCCGAAGCATTCGTGTTCGGACGAGCGGACATCAACGGGAAGTCCGAAACCATTGTCGCTCGGGCCGATTGGCGCAGCCCACCCGAGAAGGGCGACCGGGTTCACGTGCGCATCGACGATGCGCACGCGCACATCTTCGACGCCTCCACTGAAGGCCTTCGCCTGAACTGATCACCCCCGTCGTGCACGTTGTGCGTAGCTGCGGCTACGCACAACGCGCACGAGCTCAGACCAGCAGCTCGGCGATTTGAATAGTGTTGAGCGCGGCACCCTTACGCAGGTTGTCGCCCGAGACGAACAGGGCCAGTCCGCGGCCCTCGGGGACGCCCGGGTCCTGACGGATACGGCCGACGAGGGACTCGTCCTTGCCTGCGGCTTCGAGCGGCGTCGGCACGTCGACCAGCGAGACTCCCGGTGCTGATGCGAGCAGTTCGCGGGCCCGCTCGACAGAGAGCGGACGATCGAACTCGGCGTTGATCGACAGCGAGTGCCCGGTGAACACCGGCACGCGCACGCAGGTGCCACTGACCAGCAGGTCCGGCAGTCCGAGGATCTTGCGCGATTCGTTGCGGAGCTTCTGGTCCTCGTCGGTCTCGCCGGATCCGTCGTCGACCAACGCACCGGCCAACGGCAGGACGTTGAAGGCGATGGGCGCGACGTACTTGTTCGGGGCCGGGAAATCGACCGACGAACCGTCGTGCACCAATTTTTCGACGTCGTCGATGACGGCGCGCGCCTGGGTGGCGAGCTCGTCGACGCCGGCGAGGCCGCTACCGGAGACGGCCTGGTAGCTCGAGACGATCAGTCGCTGCAGGCCGGCCTCGTCGTGCAGCACCTTGAGCACCGGCATGGCGGCCATGGTGGTGCAGTTGGGGTTGGCGATGATGCCGCGGGGCGGGTTCTTCGCCGCTTCGGGGTTCACCTCACTGACCACCAGCGGCACGTCGGCGTCCTTGCGGAACGCGGACGAGTTGTCGATGACGACCGCGCCGGCTGCAGCGAACCGCGGTGCCTGCTCACGCGAGAGCGTGGCACCCGCCGAGAACAGCGCGATGTCGATGCCGGTGAGATCGGCGGTCGACGCGTCCTCGACGATGATCTCCTCGCCGCGGAACGGCAGCTTCTTGCCTGCCGAGCGAGCGGAGGCGAAGAATCGAACGGTGTCGGCGGGGAAGTTTCGCTCCTCCAACAGGGTTCGCATGACGGCACCGACCTGGCCGGTGGCTCCTACGACTGCAACTGTGGTCATCGTTATCGTCCTGTTCCCGCGTGTACGACGGCTTCTTCGTCGCCGCCGAGATCGAAGGCGGCGTGCAGCGCACGTACAGCGTCGTCGAGCTGAGTATCGCTGCACAGCACCGAGATACGGATCTCGGAGGTGCTGATGAGATCGATGTTGATGCCTGCATCGGCGAGAGCCTCACAGAACGTCGCGGTGACGCCGGGGTGGCTCTTCATGCCGGCACCGACGAGCGAGACCTTGCCGATGTGATCGTCGTAGAGCACCTGCGCGAAGCCGATCTCGGCCTGCAGCTTGGTGAGCTTCTCCACTGCCGTCGGGCCGTCGGCCTTGGGGCAGGTGAAGGTGATGTCGGTCTTGCCGGTGTCGATCTTCGAGACGTTCTGCAACACCATGTCGATGTTGATTTCCGAATCGGCGACGGCGCGAAAGACTTTGGCGGCGTATCCGGGGGTGTCGGGCAGACCGACGACGGTGACCTTCGCCTCGCTGCGATCGTGTGCGACGCCGGTGAGAATTGCTTCTTCCACTGGAATGTCCTCCATAGATCCGGAGACGATCGTTCCGGGTTTCGTGGTGTACGACGAGCGCACGTGAACGGGAACGTTGTAGCGACGGGCGTATTCGACGCAGCGCAGCATGAGCACCTTCGCGCCGCAGGCGGCCATCTCGAGCATCTCCTCGAACGAGACGGTGTCGAGCTTCTGGGCGTTGGGCACGATGCGCGGATCGGCGGTGAAGATGCCGTCGACGTCGGTGTAGATCTCGCAGACGTCGGCGTTCAGTGCTGCGGCGAGCGCAACGGCGGTGGTGTCGGACCCTCCGCGGCCGAGAGTGGTGACGTCCTTGCTGTCCTGGCTGACGCCCTGGAATCCGGCGACGAGAACGATCGAGCCCTCGTCGAGTGCGCTACGGACGCGGCCGGGGGTGACGTCGATGATCTTGGCGTTGCCGTGCACGCTGGTGGTGACGACGCCTGCCTGTGAGCCGGTGAACGACCGGGCCTCGGCACCGAGCGAGTGGATGGCCATCGCGACCAGCGCGTTGGAGATGCGTTCACCCGAGGTGAGCAGCATGTCCATCTCGCGCGCCGGCGGGGCCGGGCACACCTGCTGGGCCAGGTCGAGCAGTTCGTCGGTGGTATCGCCCATGGCCGATACGACGACGACGACGTCGTTGCCCGCCTTCTTGGTCTCGACGATTCGTTCAGCGACGCGTCGGATACGTTCGGCGGTTCCCACCGACGATCCACCGTACTTCTGGACGATGAGAGCCACGCGTTTTACCTCCGCTGGATAGCCGACAATCGTTCGATTGTCCGCGGGTCACCTTACCGAGCGAATGCCCCGAGCAGTGGGCCGGGTAGCTCCGAGCTGGGGCTTTAGGGCCTCTCGCCTGCCTTAACATGTTGCGAGTGACCGTTCCCGAACATCTCCCACCACCGCCGGCCCGAGGTCTGCGGGTGCTCTTCGGTCTGCCCGCTGTCGGCCGTCGCTGGCCGGGTGGTCTGCGTTCGGCGCTGGCGTTCGGTGTTCCGGCGATCCTGGCGTGGCTGCTCGGCTTCCACACCGAGGCGCTACTGGTGGTCTCGGGCAGTTTCGCGGTGATCTACGGCGAGGGCCGCCCCTATCGATCGCGCTGGTGGGTAGTACTGATCGCAGGCGGCGCGCTGGTGGCCTCGGTGTGGCTCGGCGCGACGGCCGGGCAGCTCGCCCTCGACTTCGGCGAGACCGGGTGGGCACGGATGATTCCGGTGGCCGTGCTGTCGGTTCTCGCCCTTGTCGCGGTCTACGTCGTGGCGGCGCTTCGACTCGGACCACCGGGCGCGTTCTTCTTCGTGCTGGTGTGCGCGGTGGCGTCGTATCTCCCTGCTGCAGCCATCAGCGCGACCCGTGGCGCCGTCTGTGCGGCTATCGGCGTCGCGTCGGCGCTGGTGGTCGCGATGTGCGGGGTGGTGCGCGATCCGAGGGGACCCGAACGGGCGGCGGTCGGTGCGGCGGTGACCGCGATCGAGAAATACACGAGTTCGCCGACGGCCTCCGTGGCCGATCGGCACACCGCTGCCTCGCGTCTGCATGCGGCGTGGGCCGCGGTGTACGAGGCCGGAGCGGCGCGCTTGGCCTCCCGCCCGGCGCTGGTACAGACGCTGTTCGACGCCCATCTCGCGTTCGCGGCTGCCACGTCGGCGCGCGCCGGTACCCTTCCGAATCCCGAGAATGAGGTCGAATCCCCACGGGATCAGCTGCCGCTGGCTCGTCCGAGCATCGGCTATCGGTTGAAGCGGTCGTTGCATCGAGATTCACACGCGGCGTCCACGGCAATCCGGGTGTTCTGCGCGGCGGCAGCTGCGGGCGGGATCAGTGTGGCGCTTGGTCTGAGCAGGCCGGATTGGGCGATCCTCGGCGCGGTCCTGGTGCTCCAGCAGGGGCCGGATCGCGTACACGGGACGTACCGCGGCATGCAGCGACTCGGCGGCACTCTGGCCGGGGTGGTGTTGTTCTCGGCGATCTATCTCTCGCCGCTGACCGGTCTCGCCGTGATCGTGGTGCTGATGGTGCTGCAGTTCGCGATAGAGATCAGCGTTGCGCGCAACTACGGCCTCGCCGTCACGTTCATCACCCCGCTCGCGTTGTTGATGGGCACCATCTCGCATCCGGGTGCCCCTCTCGGCGGCATCGTGGTGGATCGGGTGGTCGAAACCGCGGTGGGGGTTGCTCTCGCGTTAGCGGCCCTGTGGTTGTTGTTGCCGGGCGCTTTTCGGCGTGCACTGCAGTGGTCCGATCGGCGGGTTCTGGACCTGACCGCCCGATTGTTGACGACTCTGCGAACCGAGAAGGTCACGGCGGCAGCATCTCTGACGCTTCGACGGGACGTGCAGTTCGAGCTGGTCGGCGCAGCGCTCGCGGGAGCCGAAGCGGCGCACAACGATCGCCGCTGGGCGCATCGCGTGTGGGCCAGGCATGCAGAGGTCGATCACCTCGGATACGAACTGCTTGCACGGTGTTGGACCGCGGCCGATGTCGGACGACTGAACGACATCGACCAGTGGCAGCGCAGGCACGACACCGTCGCCGAAAAAGTCGACTCCCGAACCCTGGGGTAGGCAGTCGGTCTGCGGTAGTACACTCAGCCCATGCTGCGAGCTCTCCTTCTTAACAGCCGCGACGGGGTCTGAGACCAGACTGGCTTCCCGTCGCGGGGTTCGTTGCGCCGGTCGAACACATTGTTTTGAGCTGTACGGAGAGACGAACACCATGTCACCAGCCGACGCATTCACCTCGGGATCTCGAACCATCACCCCGCCCTCGCGGCCCGCGCCCAGCGACCAGCCTGCCTGGAACACCCAGAAGAACTCCTCGATGCCCACATTCCGTTATCGGCCGTTCGCCGAGGAAGTGGAGCCCGTCACCCTCCCCGACCGCACGTGGCCGGACAAGATCATCGACCGGACGCCGCAGTGGTGTGCAGTGGACCTGCGCGACGGCAACCAGGCTCTGATCGACCCGATGAGCCCGGCCCGCAAACGCCGCATGTTCGATCTGCTGGTCCGGATGGGCTACAAGCAGATCGAGGTCGGCTTTCCGTCGGCCAGCCAGACCGACTTCGATTTCGTCCGCGAGATCATCGAGGACGGCGCGATCCCCGACGACGTCACCATCCAGGTTCTGACGCAGTGCCGTCCCGAATTGATCGAGCGCACCTTCGTCGCCTGTGAGGGTGCCCGGAGCGTCATCGTGCACTTCTACAACTCGACGTCGATCCTGCAGCGCCGCGTGGTGTTCCGGGCCGAACGCGACACCATCAAGAAGATCGCCACCGACGGTGCCCGCAAGGTTCTCGAGGAAGCAGCCAAGTTCACCGATACCGACTGGCGCTACGAGTACTCCCCCGAGTCCTACACCGGCACAGAACTTTCCTACGCCAAAGAGGTGTGCGACGCGGTCACCGCGATCATCGATCCCACCCCCGAGAAGCCTCTGATCCTGAACCTGCCGGCCACCGTCGAGATGGCGACACCGAACGTCTACGCCGACTCGATCGAATGGATGAGCCGCAACCTCGATCGCCGCGACAGCATCGTGCTGTCGCTTCACCCGCACAACGACCGCGGAACCGGTGTTGCCGCAGCAGAACTCGGCTACCAGGCCGGCGCAGACCGCATCGAGGGCTGCCTGTTCGGCAACGGCGAGCGCACCGGCAACGTCTGCCTCGTCACGCTGGGCCTGAACCTGTTCACCCGCGGCGTGGATCCGCAGATCGACTTCTCCAACATCGACGAAGTACGCCGAACTGTGGAGTACTGCAACCAACTTCCCGTCGCCGAGCGTCACCCCTACGGCGGAGACTTGGTCTACACCGCCTTCTCCGGAAGCCACCAGGACGCGATCAACAAGGGTCTCGACGCAATGAAAGTCACTGCGGACGAGCAGGGTACGGACATCGGTGACATCACCTGGCAGGTGCCGTATCTGCCCGTCGACCCCAAGGACGTCGGTCGCACCTACGAGGCCGTCATCCGCGTCAACTCACAGTCCGGCAAGGGTGGCGTCGCGTACATCATGAAGTCCGACCACGGACTGAACCTGCCGCGTCGCCTGCAGATCGAGTTCTCCCAGGCCGTGCAGCGCATCACCGACGGTGAGGGCGGCGAGGTCTCGCCCAAGGAAATGTGGGACGGCTTCGCCGAGGAGTACCTGACGCCGATCCGTCCGCTCGAGCGCATCAAGCAGTCGGTGGTTGCGGCCGAGCACGACGGCGGCACCGACACGATCACCGCGACGGTCAAGGTGGACGGCGTCGAGCAGGAGATCTCCGGCTCGGGCAACGGTCCACTCGCATCCTTCGTCGACGCGCTGTCGACCATCGGATACGACGTCAGCGTCCTCGACTACTCGGAGCACGCCATGTCCGCGGGCGACGACGCCCAGGCTGCCGCCTACGTCGAAGCCTCGGTCACGTCACCCGCGGGAGTCGCCACCACGGTCTGGGGCGTCGGAATCGCGACATCGATCACCACCGCATCACTGCGTGCCGTGGTCTCGGCAGTGAACCGCGCACTGAACTGACGTGCACCACCGAGAAGCCGCCCATTCGTCATGAATGGGCGGCTTTTCCGTGTGTCGGGGCGCTATTGGATGGATTCGGCGTCGGGAGCACGTCGCTCATAGAGCCACAACAGCACAGTGAACATCGCACCCGCGACACCCGCGCCGATCAGCGATTCCCACACCGCTCCGTCGTCGAATAGGACGAACGCGGCGAACATCAGGACTGTGAACAGACCACTACGCACGAAGACGATCATCACATCTCCCCTGCTTCTCGTCGATCAGGATCGTTACCCAGGCTAACTCAAATCCCGCGTAAGGGGAACCACTCGTCCAGCTACGCCCCGTGCGGCAATAGTTCTGCCGTCGGGGCACTGTAGGGAATGGAAATTCGCCATGGACTCGTTCTGGGATTTTCTTTGGCTTCTCATCGTCGGATTCGCGTTCGTGGCCTACCTGATGGTGATGTTCTCGATCATCGGAGACCTTTTCCGTGACCACAAGACATCCGGGGTTCTCAAGGCCGTGTGGGTGTTCTTCCTCATCGTTGCGCCGTTCCTCACCGCGCTGGTGTACCTCATCGTGAACGGCAGCAGTACGACGAAGCGTCAGGTCGCTGCCCTTCAGCACGCGAAGGACCAGCAGGAGGACTACATCAAGCACGTCGCAGGTCGATCCGCATCCGAAGAGATCGCACACGCAAAAGCATTACTGGACAACGAAACCATCGATCAGGACGAGTTCAGGACGCTGAAGGCCAAAGCGCTGTCCTGAACTCCGCTTCCACTCGGAATGCGTCGAGCACAGCGGCGATCGCCGGTAGTCGCCGCGCGTCGGGCCTCGTTGCGAGTTCGTAGATGCGGCCGGCCCGCACCCCGGACAGTTCTCGCCGCACCAGGCCCGGATGGACGACGGCATAGCGCGGCATCAGGGCCACGCCGTGCCCGCCCGCCACCAATACCTCGGTGACGCGAAAGTCGTTCACTCGCTGGACCACCCGCGGTTCGACGCCCGTGGCCGCAGCCACCGAGAGCAGCACGTCGTCCACTGGGAATCCTCCGCGCACACTGATCCACCGTTCGTCGACCAGGTCCCGGAGGTATATCGATTCATGTTGCGCAAGAGCATGATCCGGCGGCAGCACCAGGTCGATGGGTTCACGCATCAGGGTGGCCACCTCGATGCGCGGGCCCGCGGTCGACGGCGCTCGCTCGTCCCGGTGCGTGAGCACCACGTCGTAGTCCGCCAGCAATTCGGGTACCGAGGATGCGGGCAGGTCCTCGTCACGGGCGTCGATGTCGACGTCCGAATTCGCCATCCGCGTCAGTAGCCCGGGCAGCAGGAGCGCGGCACCGGACGCGGGAACAGCGCGACTCGGACGCGTCCCCGCGGGGACGCCCGGTATCGATCCATCTCTGCCGTGGCGCGGGCGAGGGCCGCGAGCACCTCGTCGGTTCTGAGCACCAATGCGCGTCCCGCGTCGGTGAGACGAAGGCGACGACCGTCGGGTTCGAGGAGTCTCACCCCCGCCTCGCGGGCCAGCAACTTGAGCTGTTGAGACACTGCCGACGGAGTCATCGACATCGCGTCGGCGACCGCTGCAACGGTTCCGCGGTCGGCAAGTTCTGCGAGTATCCGGAGCCGCTCCACATTCATGCAGAAAATCTTAACTGTTGATACGGATATATTCGATTGTGCTCATCATTTGCACCCGTCACGATTGACGGCATGACCACTCGCGACCGCCTGCTCGGATTGACCGTCGCCGTGCTGTGGGGGCTCAACTTCCTCGCCATCCGCGTCGGGCTCGATCACTTTCCACCCTTCTTCTTCGCCGCGCTGCGGTTCCTGGTCATCGCCATTCCGGTCGTGTTGTTCGTCCCACGTCCGAACGTCCCACTGAAGTGGTTGCTGCTCTACGGATTCGGATTCGGATTCCTTCAGTTCGCCTTCCTGTTCGCAGCGATGGCCGCAGGCATGCCCACCGGATTGGCATCGCTCGTGCTGCAGTCGTCGGCGCCGTTCACCGTCGTTCTCGGCGCGGTTCTGCTGCGCGAACACGTCTCCCGCAGGCAGGCCATCGGCATTGCGATCGCCGTGGTCGGCATGGTGCTCATCGGATGGGACCGTGCCCAGAACGCCACCCTGCTCCCGGTGATCCTCACTCTCCTCGCCGGCCTCGGCTGGGCCTTCGGCAACCTGGGAAATCGACTCGCCAAGTCCGATTCCCCGATGACGCTGATGCTGTGGATGACCGTCATTCCGCCGGTGCCGATGCTGGCGCTCTCAGCGATCGTCGAGGGTCCGAGCACCGGCTGGCACGCCCTCGCCGAGGCGTTCGGTCCGACGGGCTGGCCCGGCCTAGTCGCGTTGGCCTACATCGTGATTCCGGCCACCATCATCGGTAGCGGACTCTGGAGCATTCTGATGAGTCGCAACCCCGCCGGACTGGTCGCACCGTTCTCACTTCTGGTTCCCGTGGTGGGCATCGCGGGTGCCTGGATCTTCCTCGGCGAGAACCCGTCCGTGCTGGCTCTGATCGGTGGCGTCGTCGTGATCGGCGGCTGCCTCGGCGGTATGGTCGTCCGCCGGCCCGCCGATGTGCTGGAGAAAGCACCGGTATGAGGGGCGGGAGTGGAGCCTGCGGAATGACCAAGTGGGGCGGGAGTGGAGCCTGCGGAATGACCAAGTGGGGCGGGAGTGGAGCCCGCGAAACGACCCAGGGGTAGAAACCGCCGACGTGAGACTGCACGTTGTTCTGTGCCAGACTCGGCGGATGGTTGAAGTGGGTGAGCGCAGGCGTATCGGCGCACGGGGCCGCGTGGCACTGCGCGCGGCGGAGCTGGCGACCTGGGCGTCTCGCAAGGCAGGCCGGGGTAAGGGCTCGATGATCGGCGGACTCGTCGCACTCAAGATCGACCCGAACATCCTCGGCGGGCTCGGGCGTGGCCGACGCACAGTTATCGTCACCGGCACCAACGGCAAATCCACCACCACCAGAATGACCGCCGCAGCCCTGGCCACTCTCGGCGACGTCGCCACCCAGGCAGACGGCGCGAACATGGACGCGGGGATCGTCGCGGCCCTGCACGCGCACTTCGATGCCGAGCTCGCTGCCCTCGAAGTCGACGAACTGCACGTCCCGCACGTGTCCGACGCTGTGGACCCGGCGGCCATCGTGTTGCTCAACCTCAGTCGCGATCAGCTCGACCGCGTGGGCGAGATCAACATGATCGAACGCAAGCTGCGGGCCGGATTGGCCCGGCACCCCGAGACCGTCGTCATCGCCAACTGCGACGACGTTCTGGTCACCTCGGCCGCATTCGACGCCCCGAACGTCGTCTGGGTCGCCGCCGGTGGCGGGTGGGCAGGCGACTCGGTCAGCTGCCCCCGCACCGGCGAGCCCATCCTCTGGGAGGGCGAGCACTGGTACAGCACCGGCAGTGACTTCAAGCGTCCGACGCCGGATTGGTGGCTCGACGACGAGAATCTTTACGGACCCGACGGACTCGTCCTGCCGATGACGTTGTCGCTGCCAGGAAAAGCCAACCGCGGCAACGCAGCTCAAGCAGTAGCCGCAGCAGTGACGCTGGGCGCGAGCGCAGAAGATGCCGTCGCGGCCGCGTCGAGCGTCGACGAGGTGGCCGGGCGCTACTCCACCATCCAATACGGATCTCATTCCGTCCGAATGCTTCTCGCCAAGAACCCCGCCGGCTGGCAAGAGGCGCTGTCGATGATCGACCCCACCTGCGACGGACTCGTCATCGCCGTCAACGGTCAGGTACCGGACGGCGAAGACCTGTCGTGGCTGTGGGACGTTCGCTTCGAGCACTTCGAGAACGTCGCCGTGGTCGCCGCCGGTGAACGTGCGACCGACCTCGGGGTACGACTGCTCTACGCGGGCTCACAGCACACGACCGTTGCAGATCCGTTGCAGGCCATTGCTTCCTGCCCGCCGGGACGCATCGAGGTACTCGCCAACTACACCGCGTTCCGTGATCTCGGTCGCGCGCTGGCACGTGAGGTGAAAGATGTCTGAGTCCACCGTTCGCATCGGCCTCGTCCTGCCCGACGTGATGGGCACGTACGGCGACAACGGCAACGCGCTCATTCTGCGACAGCGGCTGCGCATGCGCGATATAGACGCCGAGGTCGTGCAGATCACCCTCAGCGATCCGGTTCCCGATTCACTCGACGTATACACCCTTGGTGGAGCCGAGGATTCGGCCCAGCGCCTGGCGACGCGTCACCTCACCAGATATCCCGGATTGCAGAACGCCGCGGCCCGCGGTGCGCCCGTGCTGGCGATCTGCGCCGCGATCCAGGTACTCGGCCACTGGTACGAGACCTCCGCCGGCGAACGTGTCGACGGCATCTCGCTGTTCGACGTCACCACCGCCCCGCAGGCCACACGGTCGATCGGTGAGGTCGTCACCGAGCCCGCACTCGACGGCCTGACTCAGAAACTCACCGGATTCGAGAACCACCGAGGCGGAACGACTCTCGGTCTCGATGCATCCCCGCTCGCCAAGGTCACCCACGGAGTGGGCAACGGCGTCGGCGACGGACGCGAAGGCGTCGTGCAAGGCTCGGTACTGGGCACCTACATGCACGGGCCCGTACTCGCCCGAAACCCGGAGTTGGCGGATTACTTGCTGGAGCGTGCCTTGGGCACCACTCTCGCCCCTCTCGAGCTGCCCGAGGTCGCGCAGCTTCGCAAGGAGCGGCTCCGCCGCACGTGAACGAAACTTCGTAGCCCACTACGAATTTCCACTCACAAGGATGCAGCGCTCGCACGGGTACGACGAGTCTCTCCATCCCTCTCTGACCAGCACCTCGCGGACCTCGCGGTAAACACCGCACGGGTCCTCGGTCACTTCGTGCCAGCCGTACATCAACCGCGGCAGGTTCCTCAGCTCCGCGGCATTGTCGCGACGCCGATCGCGAAAACGTCGTTGCTTGGCAGAGTGAAAGGCCTGGCCGTCCAGCCTCACAATGAGGTCGCAGATCGCGTAACGAATATCCTCGAAGAGTTGCCTGCCGTCGACGAAGACCGGAGCCTGTCGCTGGCCGGCCGGAAGCCCGTGCGCCTGCTCGACGTCGAGCACGTAGCGGTGCTCGAGCGCAGAATGGACCCCGTCGCGCATGAGAGCCAGTGTGTGCCGAATCGGTTTCAGGTAACGCATCGGTCGCCGAGCGTCGACCTTGCGCGTCATGGCCGCAACGTTCACACCACCCGAGGACATCGCCGAGACCAACGTGATCGTCGCTTGCCTCGACGTCGACTCTGCGACAACGAGATCGAGGACCGTGTCGGCGGTGCTCGTTCGCGACGGATTCGTCTCGACTCCGATGTGGCTCATGGCTCGGGAACGATGCACGACCACGCCGGGATGGATTTGCGCGTTGCTCTCCGAGGTGCAGTTCTGCTTGGCGTGCCTCAGCGTCGGCGGCTGGCTGGTGGCCGAGCATCCGTAGGGAACGGTGAGGTGTACCGGCCCAGAACCCACCCGCTGCCACCCCCACTCCTCAGCGGCGGTGGTGTGACTGAGCAGTGCGCCCCGACCCGCGTACAGCAACGCAGCCGACAGCTGCATCTCACGTGTCAGCGGACCGTTTGTCACCGAGATGACGCCTCGAAACACCCTCAGCCACTGCCCGTTTTCCACGCAGTGGTTGATCGAGTCCTTGTTAACGCCGATCTCGTACATCTGCTTCGTAGTGATGATTCCGTGCTGAGCGTCGAGCAGTCGCTGCCAGGTTCCCGCCGGTCTGGTCCTCATGGACCTGAGGATGCTCGGTTTGCGACCTCCGCGTCAGAATCTATCCACAGGCTGTGGATAGCCGCGGGTCGTGAGTAGAAACTCGAGACGGGTTCACGTGGTCGTCGCAACGAGCAGTCGTTTGTTGTACTCCTCGAGTGG
>NZ_JASHKQ010000023.1 GCF_030056795.1 Rhodococcus sp. IEGM 1381
ACCCTCGGAATCGTCGGACTGCCCAACGTCGGCAAGTCCACCCTCTTCAATGCACTGACCAACAACGATGTGCTGGCCGCGAACTATCCGTTCGCCACCATCGAGCCCAATGTCGGTGTGGTCGCGCTGCCGGATCCCCGGCTCGGGAAGCTGGCCGAGGTGTTCGGTTCGGAGAAGCTCGTGCCTGCGCTGGTGTCGTTCGTCGACATTGCCGGCATCGTCAAGGGAGCATCCGAGGGCGCAGGTCTGGGCAACAAGTTCCTCGCCAACATCCGTGAGGCCGACGCCATCTGTCAGGTCGTGCGTGTCTTCGCCGACGACGACGTGGTGCACGTCGACGGTCGCGTCGACCCGACCGCAGATATCGAGGTCATCGAAACCGAACTCGCGATCGCGGATCTGCAGACGCTCGAGAAGGTCATCCCGCGCCTCGAGAAGGAGGTGCGGATCAAGAAGGATCGCAAGCCTGCACTCGACGCCGCGCTGGCAGCGCAGGCCGTGCTGAACGAGGGCAAGACGCTGTTCTCGGCCAAGGCGAAGTTGGACTTCGAGCTGCTCGGTGAATTCCAGCTGCTCACCACCAAGCCCTTCCTGTACGTCTTCAACGCAGACGAGTCGGTGCTGACCGACGACGCGAAAATCGGCGAACTGGCTCGCCTCGTCGCCCCCGCCGATGCCGTGTTCCTCGACGCAAAGATCGAATCCGAGTTGCTCGAACTCGACAAGGAATCGGCGGCGGAACTGCTCGAATCCGTCGGACAAACCGAGCCCGGTCTCGACGCGCTCGCCCGCGCCGGCTTCCACACCCTGGGCCTGCAGACCTACCTCACCGCAGGCCCGAAAGAGGCCCGTGCGTGGACAATTCACCGGGGTGACACCGCCCCGCAGGCAGCAGGCGTCATTCATACCGACTTCGAGCGCGGCTTCATCAAGGCCGAAATCGTTTCCTTCGACGACCTGGTTGCCGCAGGTTCCATGGCCTCGGCCAAGGCTGCCGGCAAGGTGCGCATCGAGGGCAAGGACTACGTCATGTCCGACGGCGATGTGGTGGAGTTCCGCTTCAACGTTTAACGGCCTTAGTCGCGTTGATCGGCTACGGCCCAGGCGACCAGTAGCCGCCGCCTTCTGCGCCGTCAGAGACGCAGAACATGTCGAATCCATCCGGCGACACCGCGATGCCTCTGACAGTCGGATCGCATGCCGATCCTGCCTCCGCGTTGCCGTCGATGATCGGTGCGGACTGCACCCACCGCGCGCTGGTCGACCCTGCGTAGGTGCACTTTAGGAATGTGCCATCGGCGGAGGTGTCGTGATTGTCGGTGCTCGGGTCGCATGGCCCGTCCACTTTGGGCAGCGAGGCGACGGGTACCTCGGTCGCATCGACGGTGGTCTCCGCCGGAGGTAGAGCCGTCGTCGCGGACGGAACCGTCAACATCGCGGTGGCCGGTACCGAGTAAGGCGTGAATGTTTCGCTGGATGCCGAATTGCTCGGCGTGAGAGATCCGAAGCCGTACAGGAAAGTCGCGACAACGAGCAGCTCGATCACCCCGATTGCCAAGCCAGCGAAAGCAATTCCTCTACCAGCAGGTCGCCAGAAGGCCAGGATCGCGAACACTATTGCGACGGGAAACAGCCCCAACAGAGCTGCCACCAGTGAGATCACGGCGTACGGGTTGACCGGTCCGGCGGCGCGGTCACCGCCTTTGGTGAGATCTACGGTCATCGACTCGTTCCCCGTTCACGGTGCGGAAAGTCATTCGGTGCAAACGCTACAGCCATTGGCTGTGGGCACGAACCAGCCGTCGTCTGCATGGAGCATCGAAGTTGGCTACGCTCCGAATCAGACGATAGGAGAACGTAGATGGGTCTGCAGGAACTCGAAACGTTGGTGCACCAAACGGCCACTGCTGGAGAACCTTTCGAGCGTGGAGCCGATGAGGCGGAGCAGAAATACCTGTCCTCGCTTGCGGCCCGGCGGGGTACGAAATTGATCTGTGAGGTCGGATTCAATGCCGGTTTCTCGAGCTGGGCTTTTCTGTCCGCGTCACCCGACGTGACCGTCGTATCCTTCGACTTGGCCGCGTATGCCTACAGTGACGCCGCGAAAGCCCATATCGACGAACACTTTCCGGGCCGCCACACCTTGATCCAGGGTGATTCGCACACCACCATCGCCGCGTACGCGAAGGAACATCCGGAGCAGCGATTCGATGTCATCTTCGTCGACGGCGACCATTCCGTGGAGGGTGCTCGCGCGGACCTAGACGACCTACGTGCGTTCGCTACCCCGGACACGGTCGTGATCATGGACGACATCACCCCGTGGCTCTGGTTCGGTGAAGGCCCGACCCAGGCCTGGCAGGAAGCAGTCGACGGGGGTCGAATTCTGCACACCAGCTACTTCCGCGACGGCGAGCCCGTCGACGAGGTGGCGCCCCCTGCTGCTCGCGTTTGGGCAGAGGGTCGCTACCAGTTTTGACCACTTGCTGTCGAGGCGTTCTTCAACCTTCAGTCGAGTAGCACAAGAAGTGCTACTTTGGTGTGATGGAGAGAATCGGAGTCCGCGAGCTTCGCCAACACGCAAGCAGATATTTGGCGCGCGTGAAGGCCGGCGAAACCGTAGAGGTCACCGATCGTGGTGAGCTGGTAGCGCTCCTGGTACCACCCGAACCTGGGCGTAGTGCTGTAGAGCGTCTCGCTGCCGAGGGGCGACTGACGGCCGCAACGCTGCCCGTCCGCTTCCCGAACCGTGTGCGTACCGAGACTCCCACGCAGTCCATGCTCGACGAGATGCGTGAAGACCGGTGATCTATTTGGACTCTTCCGCTGTGCTGAAATTGATTTTCGATGAGGCGGAGAGCGACGGACTGCAGACTTGGCTGACTGAGCGGGCAGGGGTGCCCTGGGCCAGTAGCGAACTCGCGAAGGTGGAAGTGGTGCGGGCGGCGCGGCGATATGCACCGAATTCGGTGGACACAGCGCGGGCATTGGTTGCGCAGCTGAACCTGGTGCCGATCACAGGTGGCATGGCCGATCGAGCAGCCGGTGTCGGTGACCCGACGCTGCGCACCCTCGACGCGATCCATCTGGCCAGTGCGTTGTCGATTCAAGACGAACTCACAGCCTTCGTCGCCTACGAACACCGCCTTGCTTCTGCGGCACATGCGCACGGGCTTGTCGTCGATGCGCCTCGCTGACGCTGCCTTGCCCTGCGGCAACAAACGTTTGCCCACAAATTGTTCGGGTGCCTACCTGTGACGGTGGGCAGATGGATAGTTCGTGGGCAAACGCCGGCTACTTCTTCCCCCGCAACCTCTTCTCCAACGGCGTCGGGAAGGACGGGACCACCGAAGTTCCGTCGAACAGGTTGGTGAGTCGGTCGGCCTCTGCCGCAACGGCTTTCGACACCGTCGAGCCGACGTCTTCCAAAAATTCGGTCACCACCGCCCCGGCCGAAGTCACGGCCCACCCGCCGACTATGCGACCCCCGGACCAGATGGTCGGACCGATGTTGCCGAAGGTATCGAACAGCGGTGCCTTGTGTTCGCCGAGATACCAGGAGCGGTGTTTCCATCCCATCGGCGTGGGATCGAGTGCAGGCAGCAGCAATACGCTCGTCCCAGCTGGCTTGTCGAAGGTAGTGCCGGTCAACATGATTCCTTCGCCCTCGGTCAGCTCGACCGCCACGGTGTCGAGGCCCGAAACCGCACCACGAGTCTGTGTCTTGTTCCAGCCCGTCCACCATTGCAGGTCGTCGAGCGTCGCCGGTCCGAATACTTCGAGCCAGCGTCGGGCAAGTTCGGCGCGTGCCTCGGCTTCGTCGAGATCGGGAATCCCGTCCGGCCACCAATGATCGATAGGTGCCCACGCATGCCGTCGAGAAGTCCATGCTCCCCGCGGCTCCACGCGAACCAGTTTGCCCTCGGCGGCCATCATCACCAGCACCTCGGAGGTGACGTATCGCCTGACGTCGTACACCTTGTCGGTGGTCGGTAGCAGCGCGGTCTTGAGGCCGGGGACCACAGCCGACAGCTCCGCCCCGGTGGCGGTGCCCATCGAGCGCAACGCCGCCTCGGTCTCTTGTTCCGTTGCTGCAAGCCAGGATTCGACGTTATCGAGCACCGGTTCGGTGGGTAGCGTGGAGACTTGTTTGAGCAAGCGCGCCCGCATCGTGCGCGCAACCCCGAGACTCGCGGCGGCATGAATCATCGGGACGTCGTCGTGATCGACGACGAACATCGTGCGCCGCATCGCCATCAGGCGGACCAGGCTCCGACGTTCGTACATCGCGTCGCGAATATCGGAAAGTCCCAGCGATCGAGCACGCGCCAACACCGAGAGATACACCGTCGCCGGGTCGGTGGCATGCAATGCGAGCACTGACGACACAACGTCGTCGGCAGTCGAGGCACGGGAGAAGTGCTGCGCGACGAGCCGGTGTCGCCGCTGGGCATCGGTGATCTTCACGCGATCAGTGTGACGCTCCATCCGGTCTCGAGTCGACATAACCGGTGAGGAGGGCGTCGGCGATGGCGCTCATGCCGTGTGCGCGGGCATCGGCGGCAGCAGCGACGTGGTCGTACTGGACCAGCTCGAAAGACGCAGTCCAGCTGCCTCTGCCGTGATCGTCGAGTATCGCGTAGCGCGCATGCGGCGACCCGGATTCCATGACGTGCGGGTAGGGCTGATCGTCGTCGTACGCGGGGATTCCGACGCTGCCCGGGTTGACCACGAGTGTGCCGCTGGGAAGAGTCCACCGGCGCTGCAGGTGGGTGTGCCCGCAGGCGATGACAGATCGGTCCATGAAACCTGCTGCCCGATCGAGGATTTCGGCTTCGGTGGCCTCACGAGAGCCGTCGGGGTCCACCGAGTGCAGGAAATATTGCTGATCATCGGTGGGAGTTCCGTGCACTGTAAGGATTCCGTGATCCAGCTCGAGTGAGAACGGGAGCGAGCCCAGCCACTGCAGATGCTCGTCGTCGAGTTGATCGTGGGCGTGCCGATCCCAACTACCCATGGACTCGGGATCCTGCTCGAGCAGATAGCGATCGTGATTTCCGGCGATGGTGGGAAAGTTCAGCGACATCAGCCGGTCCGCAGTCCGACGCGGATGCAGTCCGCCGGACAGCAGATCGCCGAGGTTCACCACCGAGTCGACGCGTTGCCGTTCGATGTCGTCGAGGACGGCGTCGAGCGCCGCGATGTTGCCGTGGATATCGGCTATGAGAGCTACCCGCACAATCACAGGATCGCAGCGTGGGCATTCGACTGCAACACGGCAGCCCTCGGCGAGCGTTGGAGGTCTCGCCCTCGGATCTCCGCCGTCGGTGGGTGATATCTCCATAGACCCACGTCCGATAGGTCCATAATGTGGTTCAGGTCACTTTCGCTCCAAGGAAAGCCGAGCCCATGCCTGCCGTCACGTCGAAGCCCGAGATCGAAACGAGGGTGGTCAAGAAGGTCGCCCGACGCATCATCCCGTTTCTCGGGTTGGCCTACTTCGTCAACTATCTCGACCGCACCAACATCGGTCTCGCCAAGCTGACCATGAGCGACGAATTGGGCCTCACCGAAACGATGTTCGGCCTGGCGTCGGGACTGTTCTTCATCGGGTACCTGCTGTTCGAGGTGCCCAGTAACCTGGCGCTGCACAAATTCGGTGCCAGACGGTGGATCGCTCGCATCATGGTGTCGTGGGGAATCGTTGCCGCTGCCATGGCATTCGTGCCGACAGCAGGGTGGCTGTACGGGCTGCGAGTGCTACTCGGTATCGCCGAGGCCGGCTTCTTCCCCGGCGTGCTGCTGTACATGACGATGTGGTTTCCGCGCGCCTACCGAGTCCGGTTGATGGGCCTGTTCATGCTGGCACTACCGGTGTCGTCGGCGCTCGGTGCGCCCCTGTCGAGCGCGATCATTCAGTACATGGACGGGCTGTTCGGACTGTCGGGTTGGCGGGTGATGTTCCTCCTCGAGGGCATTCCGGCGATCCTGCTCGGAGTGGTGACCTGGTTCTATCTCACGGATCGGCCCTCGCAGGCGAAGTGGCTCAGTGCCGACGAGAAGGCCTGGCTCACCGCGGAATTGGAGTCTGAGGATGCCGTCAAGGGTGGGCACATCAGCGGCTCGGTGAAGCGTGCTCTCGGTGACGTCCGGGTCTGGATGCTCGGCTTGGTGTATTTCGGCATCACCTACGGTCTCTACTCCCTGAGTTTCTTCCTGCCCAGCATCGTCGCGGGATTCAAGCAGACGTTCGACACCGACTTCTCGCTCGTGACAACGGGACTCATCGTGGCCGTGCCGTTCGCAGTGGGCGCAGTGGCAATGGTGCTCTGGAGTCGACACTCGGACCGGACGGGCGAGCGCACCTGGCATGTCGCGATCCCCACCCTGATCGGTGCGATATCCATTCCGTTTGCGCTGTATATGGATTCACCGTTCACCACCATGATCGCGGTGACGGTCAATGCCGTCGGCGTGTTCTGTGCGCTTCCCGTGTTCTGGTACCTGCCCAGTACGTTCCTCACCGGAGCGGGGGCAGCCGCCGGAATCGCGATCATCAACTCGGTCGGCAACACCTCGGGCTTCGGTGCCCCCTATGTGACGGGGTGGCTGCTCGACGCTACCGGCAACGCCAAGGCCGGTTTGTGGGTAGTCGGCGGTGTCATGCTCATGGCGGTTGTACTGGTGATCGCTCTGCGCAGCCGAATGGGAGTGCGCTCCGAGAGCAACACGGAAGTGCCGGTAGCGCACTGACTAACGGCTGCGTAGTCACGGAGCGGAGTATTTGCACGGAACAGGATCCAGCTATTGCGCCCGAACACCGGACATACTCGACGGATGACAAGTCGTGGGCGGGTCCGGAGCTGGGAGATTCTCGGCATGCAGGGCGTGATCGATTCTGAGGACACACCGGGCGGAAGTTGGACGCCGTCGGTATCGGTCGCTGTTCACGGACCTCCTGTTCTGACTCCGGGCGAGGAGGTGGAGTTCGAGTGGCAGCACCAGGCAGAACCTCTGTACGGGCATAGCTTCTTCACAGTTCGCGCGTGGCCCCTGGGTACCGAGCCGGTCGCACAGTCGGATCGCCCGACATCCGGTGCTTGGAATATTGCCCCTGACGGCACCGTCACCGAAGTGACAGATCTGGATTGGGAAGAACCGATTCGGGTTGGAACGTGGTCTGTCGGCGTGGTGTCCGTGTGGAACGGCGAAGAGAGTTGGGGTGTCATCGATTCCGAGGACACTCCGGGTGGGTGCTGGACTTTCTTCAGTGCCCTTCATCCAGACGAAGTCATCAACTCTCGATCGGTGGGAGGTTTCAGCATCGGTGGAGGTGTCTCCGACCTCGACGTAGGCGAACAGGTCGACTTCGAGTGGGAGCCCGCCATCGATCAGGACGGGTATCGGTTTCGTGCGATCAAGGTCCGACCGCGTCGGGAGATTCCGCCGTGGCGGGTCGAGCGATTCGAAGGCTGAGCGGTTTGCACCCGCACGGGCGGTTGTCGAGGGGCGATGTCATCGCCCGCTTCGATGCGTCACGAGAACTTTCTGGCTCCGCCATCTGGGGCAGTTCGTTGGAACATGGCTGTTGCGGATCCGATGACCGCCATAGGAAGAGCGAGAACAAGCAAGTTCCAGTAGGAGTCATGTGTCACGGCCGCGATTCCGGCGATGAACAGTACAACGAGGGTGGTGACGGCAAACCAGGAAACCCACTGACGCAGTGCTATCGCGGCCACCGCAGGTGGCGTGGCAAGCAACAGCCCGACGGCAACCAGAGGCCACACCCCAAGCACGTCGATGGCTCGGTCATCGCAGTGGTAGGAACCGCCCTCGCCGATCTTGGAGCACGCCATCGACACGTCGAACATTGTCAGCGACAACCCGTTCCATGCGGTGAAAGCCAACGCGGCTACGGCGAGGGCCCACCACACCGATCGCAACATGCCCGCAGCTTAGTCTCCGGACGTGGACGGACGGCAATGTCAACGCGCGTATGCCTCGTATCCGAGTGGCCCACGAACAGTGAGGTCCGACCAATCGCGGTCCGCGGTGAGTAACCACTGAGCTGGGGAAGCATCGGTGCACGGTCGAACGGTCATGAGGCGATGGTTTCACAAGCCGAAGCGATCCCGGACAAGTGAACGATAAGGCCCCTCTGCATGTGATTCGAGGCCTCCGACCACGACGTGGAATGTAGGTTGTTGACGTGCTCAGCTCGAAGAGAAGCGAGCTGCTCATTGGTTCAGTTCGAGGTCGTCGCTGTTCATGTTGTAAGGAAGCGTTTTTGAGAAGAGTCCGCCAGCTTTTTCGCCATCCGATCAGCTGGATTGTCTGTGCACTCGTATCGGCTGCGTTCGCCGTCTTCGCGCGATCCAGTTTTACTGACCAAAGTCACTGGGAAGTACTACTGCAATGGCATCAGGGGCCACCGTTGGTTGCGCTGATCCTTGTTGGTTCGATCAGCGAGATACTTTTCTCGAACGGCCGGATGCGTCGAAAAAGGGCATTAATTCTGTTGCCAGTGGCGATCTTTCAGCTGCACTATGTGCTGCTGTTTTTTTACGCCCCGGATCCGACATGGTTACCGGGTATCGCTAGCGCCGCGCTGATCCTGGTGGCTGCTGTGGTTGCGCTCGAGAAACACGGCCCCGAAATCTCGTCTGAATCTTCGTTGTCGACAGGGCGGTAACGCCTGTCCCTTCACGGCCCAGCAAGCACTTCGCGGCCGTCTCTTGTGTGGACGACGATGGCCGAGTTGCTCGTGTCGGTGGCCTCGACGAGTGCCAACACCACCCCGTCACTGTCTGGAACTGCACGAAATGTATCGACATCGCTGGTGACGACGACGTGATCGACATCGACTGCGGCTAGGCCGGTCAGCGTGAACCAGTAATGCTCCGGTGTAGAACGTTTCGGGTCGGTCGACGGCCAGCGCACCTTTTTCATGCTCTTTGCTTGGAGTCCCATCGGGCCGGTTTCCAGCGCCCGGGCAGCGGTGTTGCGACGAGAGCCTGTCAGCATCGTCGGCACACGCCAACCGCCTTCGTGGTAGTCGACGACAACCGTGATTCGCATGGCATTGTTTTGCAGCACGACGGCGACCACGCCGGGGCGCTGCACGTGAGCCAAGGCGGCGAACGGCGTAGTACCCATCATGTCGACATGAGAGGCGCGCTGCCCCTCCAGCTTCGTCAAGGCCAGATCGATCGCTTCCGACGCGTCGTTGTCCATCGTGCAACCATACGGATTCTGTTTTCGCTCGGTTGACCTGTTCTCGGCCGGGCGGGCTTGGTTACATTCGTCGAGCCGCGACCCCCTCGCCGTCGACGCGGATCGTAGGGAGCCACGTTGCCAAGGTGCGACCGAGCGTGGCGACCATACGCGGTCCGAAGACACACAAGGTGCGTTCCCACGGGTGGCCGAAGGTCCCTTCGGTAAAACCGTCGCGGGCGAAGATGTAGTAGTCGCCGTTCGGGTGGACGGGGACCCGCCACTCGCCGTCCTCGGCCGCGTCGGCGTGCGCTTCCGCGTCGAAGCTGTAGCCGGGGTGTTGCCAGTCCAGGACGACGAAGGTCGGGTTGTCCGAAAACTCGGTGACGAAGCAGCGCAAAGCTTCCGCGTTGACGGCGTCGACCCGGGCAGACCACGAGGCCGTCGTACGGACGGTATGGGCGTCCAGGTCGAATGTCATGGAGGGTGCAGGCTCGGCAATGGCAGGCCACGACTCAGGTTTGGTCCCGGGTCGAAATGCGAACTTACTGTTGAACACCGACCAGTGCTGCGTTTCCGCAGTTCGGTCGAGTTCGGTCCACCCGATGGGTAACGTAGATCCGAAGTCCATGGTCAGCTTGGTCGTCATCGGTCTATCGTTCCAGGCCCGGCAGGCTGCGCGCGTGGACAGCAGTCGGAAGGGGAGACGAGTACATGTCGCTTGCGTTGTGTGCCATCACGTTCGCTGTTCTGTTCCACGTCGTGGCAGCTCGAATCGCATCTCGTGAAAATTATGGCCGTAGGTTGCCAGCCGTGAACGGCTCGTATCCGGTCAGACCTGCCCGGCGCGCCCGACGTGCCCAGGCCGCCGGATGGATATTGAGTATCTTCGGTGCGCTGCAGCTCGGCAATCATTTCTGGCTGACCGAGCCGTGGTTGGCGATGGGTCTCGTGGTGGCCGTTCTCTTGCTGGTCAACGGCCTACCGAGTCTGCTGGGGACTGCGCTGCACAACGGCAATCTGCGCATTCAACCGTAGGATCTCAGCGTTGTCAGGACGTGAACACCTTGCCTGGGTTCAGGATTCCGTGTGGATCCAGCGCTTTTTTCACAGCTCTGTGCATGTCCAACACCACCGGATCGAGTTCTTGCACCAAGCCGTCCATCTTGAGTAACCCCACTCCGTGCTCGCCGGTGACGGTGCCGCCGAGTTCCAGTGCCGCGTCGATGATCTCGGCAAAGGCGGCCTGCGCTCGCTCGCGGGCCGGAAGGTCGTCGTGGGGTGTGATGAGCAGCGGGTGCAGGTTTCCGTCACCGGCGTGTGCGATGTTGGCGATCGTCGTCTCGTACCGTAGGCCGATCTGTTCGATACGCGAAAGCATCTCGGGCACATGCTTCTTCGGAACACACACGTCCTCGGTCAACACCGGACCCAGGCGCTCCATCGCCGGATACGCCAACCGGCGGGCAGCGAACAGCGCGTCGGCCTCCTCCTGATCGGTCGAGACCGCAGACCAGGTGGCCCCAGCCTCGTCGAAGCACGAGAGCATCTTCTCGGCTTCCTGGTCTCCGATGAGCCCTGGATCGTCTATCCGCCCGAGTAGCAACACATTCGCCTCGACCGACAGGCCCATGTTCTTCCAGGCGTCGACAGCGATGAGGCACTGCTTGTCGATCAGTTCCAACGCAGAGGGCGTCAATCCGGCGGCGGCAACCGCGGCCACGGCACGCCCGGCGTCGACGATCGAATCGAAATAGCCCGCAACGGTTCGCTGCGGATCCTGCAGCGGGCGCAGCTTGAGTGTCACCTCTGTGATGATGCCGAGGGTGCCCTCCGAACCGACCATCAGACCCGCAAGGTCGTATCCGGCAACGCCTTTGGCGGTCTTGCGCCCGAGCCTCACCAGTTCTCCGGTTCCGGTGACCACCTGCATCCCCATGACGTAATCGCGGGTGACGCCGTACTTCACACAGCACAGCCCGCCTGCATTGGTGGCAACGTTGCCGCCGATGGTCGACCACGGCGCACTGGCCGGATCCGGTGGGTACCAGAGACCCTGTTCGGCGACCGCTGCCCGCAAGTGATCGTTGATCACCCCCGGCTCGACAACGGCGTATCGCTCGAGCTGGTCGATCTCCTTGATCGCGTCCATGCCGTCGAGGGCGAGTACGACACATCCCTCGGTGGCGTTCGCGCCGCCGGACAGTCCGGTGCCCGCCCCGCGAGTGACAACGGGTGCGCCATGGGCCAGGCATGCGCGAACCACAGCCTGCACTTCTTCGGCGCTACGGGGCCGCACGACGGCAACAGGCACCGCAAACGGTGCCCATTCCGCCTCGTCGTGCTGGTACGACGCGATGACGTCGGGATCGACGACGACGCGGTCCGCGGGGAGGGAATTCGACAACTGTTCGACGAGCGACATATCTCGACTCTAGCTGTGACCTGGGTCTCGGCCAATGTAGGTTTTCTCTATGTCGCCAGCGAAGTCATGGATGGAATTGCTGCTGGACGACGCGTCCATGGACGAACTGGAAGCCCACCGTCGAACACATCCCGGTGCCGAGGCGCACGCGGCCTCGAGGTTGCGCGCATTGCTCGATCAGCGCAAACAGCGCAGTACCGAACTCTCGGCCCTCAACGACATCGCGGTGCGCCTGACGACTGTGCGAGACAATCGGATTCTGTTGCAGGAGGTGGTGGACCAGGCGCGCACACTTCTGGGCGTGGATCTGGCCTACATGGGTTCGGTGTACGGGAACGAGTTCGTCATCGAGGTCACCAGTGGTGCATTGACGCCGAACCTCGTGGGAATCAGGCTCGCGCAAGACGAGGGGCTGGTCGGCCTCATCGTGCGCGGTGCCTCGCCGTCGTGGACTCCCGACTATCAGAGCGAACCTGCCTTTCGGCACATCACCGGAGCAGACAGCGCAGCGCGATCGGAGAACATGCGGGGCTTGCTGGGCGTACCGCTGCGGGTGGGCGACCGCGTGATCGGCGCATTGTTCGCGTGCAAACGGTCGGAGCGGGACTTCGCAGACAGTGAGATCGCTCTGCTGTCGGCACTGGCCGCACACGCGGCCATCGCCATCGAGAACGTTCGGGCGATCGACAAGCTCGAAACCCTCAATGCCGAGTTGTCCGTTCGCACTACGGAATTGGAGCAAACACTGCAATGGGACCGCACGTTGACCCAGGTCGTGCTCCAAGGGGGCGGGGTGCGAAGTCTGGTTCGGGAGGTCGCTGCGGCCACCGAACGGCCGGCGTACTTCGTGGCGGATGTTGCGTCCGTGCCGGCCGCTCTGGAGTACACGGCAACAACGGTCGACACTCTCGTCGACCGTTGTAGGGCGGGCGCGGAGACGGCCGTCGACGACGCGATGACCGCTCGGCGGGTGGTAGCAGCGGGTCACTTTCTGGGGGTGTTGATCTCTGTCGGACCCGAGGACCACAAAACTCGTTTGCTTCTCGATCGGGCCGCGCCGGCCATTGCGTTGTCGTTGGCGGAGGAGCGTGCAGCAGCGGAATCTGCACGCCGCGCGCAGGACGCCTTTCTGGTGGATCTGCTTCTTCATCCCACCTCGTCACCCGATGACGAACGCAGGCAGTTCCACCGTGCCGGACTGGCGCCGGACGTGACGTACTGCGTGGCAGTTGGGCAAGGGAATGCGTCGAGAGCCGAGTTCGAAGCCACTGCACTACCGCCGGGATCAGTAGTGGCAGAGCAGGGTTCGAGGGTTCTGCTGGTCGTGCCGGCCCGAGAATCTGCTGCCGTTCGCCGCATGATCTCCACCCGTGCGACGGTAGGAATCTCCGAGCCCGCGCGAGGTGCCGACGCCTTGGCAAGAGCATTCCGCGAGGCGCAACAGACCGTCGATGTGCTGACGACTCTGGGCAGGGACGGGGAGGTGTCCTCGGCTCGCGGTCTGGGGATCTATCGAATCCTGCTCAGCCACATGGCCCGTGAGCACTTGGACGAGCTCACCGAGGAACTGCTCGGCCCTTTGATGGCGGAGCAGAACAAGCGCGGGGTTCCGCTGATGGAGACGCTGTCGGTGTATCTCGCACACGGACGGCACCATTCGGCCACGGCGTCGAGCCTGGGTGTGCACGTCAACACGCTCTATCAACGACTGGAGGCAATCGACCGGCTGATCGGTACGCAGTGGCGCGACCCGGACGATGCCCTCGATCTTCAGGTGCTGATGCGGTTGCGAAGATCTGCCGATCTGCTGGGTCTGTGATCCGAGCGAATCGGTGCTGGTCGGATAGCGTCGGGTAATGGCAGTCGACTTTTCGTGGTCTCAGTTTCTTTGGATAGTCTTCGTTTTCGTCGGTGTGCCGTCGACACTCTGGGCTCTCGTGCTGTGGGCCCGGTTCAGGAAGCGCCGGGAGAGAGCGGACACCGGCCCGCTGGGCCTGTGGGCCACCGGATCGATAGCGCTCGCATCGGGTTTCGTCTCGTGTGCAGGTTGGTTGAGCTGGTCTGCCGATCAACGGGGTGAGTTCCGTGGACCCGGGCTCCCGGCTCCGAATGCGTTCCCCACCTGGCAAGTGGCCGCGTGCGGGGCGACGGTGGTGTTGCTGTGCCTGCTTGCCGCGCATCTGTCGCGATGGTCGAATACCGGCGGACACGTCGCTGCGCTGGGCATGACCGCTGGGTTCTCGACGGCGTTCTGCGTCGAAGCCAGCACCGACGTGACCGGGCAGTCGGGCGTTGGTGTCATTCTGTGCATGCTCGGCTGGGGGTTGGGCTTGACCCTGCTGATCCTCATTCGGAACACGTCTGCGAACCTCGTGCGAAAACGGCCGCCAGTCGAGCCGTGAACGAAGTCAGATCTCGATTCCTGTTGCCTCGACCACGCTGGCCCACAATGCATCTCGTACGCGGGGTGAATCTCCGCGCCAGGAGGGGTAATGAGTCGGGCGTGGCGCGCGGTCGTGCCAGAATGTGCCTGTGCTGGTCAACGGGGGATCGGCTGCCACGAGCCAGACGACGGTATCGGCTCCGTCGCCGGCGCTGCGCAGAATGGGCTTCATCACCGAACCGAACAGCGGCATCGAATCGGTGACTCCAGGAGTGGCCGCCCATCCCGGGTGCATGCTGTGCACCACTGGATCGTCTTCGAGCGAAAAGCGTTCGGCCAGTTGCTCGGCCACCACCACCTGCATTCGCTTCGTGCGAGCGTACGCCGTCATGCCGGAGTACTTGCCGTTCTCGTACTCGAAGTCCGAGTTCTGCAGCGGCACCGCATACATGCCGCCGCTCGAGACGAACACGACTCGTGATCCGGCGTCGAACAGCTCTCGCAATCCCACCGTCACCGCGACCGGTCCGAGAACATGGGTGGCGAAAGCGGATTCGTGCCCCTGTGCCGACAACTGCCGCTGGTCCGGCATCACCCCGGCGCAATGTACGAGCGCGTGCACCGCCGTGAGCTCGGACGCCAACCTTGCGATCAACGCAGCCACGGAATCGAGATCGCTGATGTCGCACTCGTGCACCACCAGCGAGGCGTCGGGCACCTCGGTTCGGATCGCCGCGGCGGCGGACTCGAGTCGGTCGGCCGATCTGCCGACCAGGTGCACCCGCGCCCCGAGCCGCGCGAGTTCTTTCGCGGTGGCGGCTCCCAACCCGGACGACGCACCGGTCACCACCATGTCGATGGGTGAGGCGAACGGCGTCGGATCGGCGGCCCAGAACCGGCGACGCACCGTGGCACCGATTCGGGAGTATCCGGGAACGATTGCTCTGTCGAGGATCGTGTCGACCGTGCGGCTCAGCAATGACATGCGTGTCCGATACCCCGCGCTATCGGAATGTATGCGGGTACTCGATGCCAGAATGAACCTATGGTTCACCCCGCCGTCTCCGACGTCACCCGCGAGATCCTCGCCGAACTTCCCGCACACCGACGCGAGACGTTCGAGTTGCGTCTCGAGCAGTGGTTTCCCGATCTGCACGATGCGGTCACCGCTGTCTACCCCGATCCCGACGGCGTCGCGGCCGGCCTGGTGGAGACTGCTGCTCGCGCCTACGCTGCCCGGGCAGAGGATCTGCACCGGCTCGATCAGCGCCGACTGCTCGAGCCCGACTGGTTTCAGCAGCCCGACATGTTCGGCTATGCGTGTTACGTCGACCGGTACGGACAGACGCTGCGCGGGGTGGGTGAGCGGCTCGACCACCTGACCGACCTCGGTGTCACCTACCTGCACCTGATGCCGCTGCTGCAGCCCCGGCCCGGCGACAACGACGGCGGATACGCGGTGATGGACTACCGCGCGGTGCGAGAAGACCTCGGCACCAACGAGGATCTGCGGGCGCTGGCGGAAACCCTGCGCGAACGCGGCATCAGCCTGGTGGTCGACCTGGTTCTCAATCACGTTGCCCGCGAGCACGAGTGGGCCGCCAAGGCGCGTGCCGGTGATCCGACGTACCGAGACTACTTCCTGATCTATCCCGATCGGACCACTCCGGACTCGTACGAGCGCACCCTGCCCGAGGTGTTTCCCGACTTCGCGCCCGGAAGTTTCACGTTCGACGACGAACTCGGCGAATGGGTGTGGACGACGTTCAACGAATGGCAGTGGGATCTGAACTGGGCCAATCCTGCTGTGCTGCAGGAGTTCGCGAGCGTCGTGCTGCATCTGGCCAACCTGGGAGTGGAGGTGCTGCGGCTCGACGCGATCGCGTTCCTGTGGAAGCGGCTCGGCACCAACTGCCAGAATCAACCCGAGGTCCATGCGGTCACGCAGGCTCTGCGCGCCACCGCTCGGCTGGCCGCTCCGGCCACGCTGTTCAAGGCCGAGGCGATCGTCGGACCCCGCGATCTGCTGCCGTACCTGGGCCAGGGGCGGCACACCGGACGAGTCTCGGACATCGCTTACCACAATTCGTTGATGGTGCAGGTCTGGTCGATGTTGGCAACGGGCAGTACAGCTTTGGCGCGTCACGCGTTGGCGTCGTTGCCCCCGACACCGCCGAGTGGCACCTGGGTGACGTACGTTCGCTGCCACGACGACATCGGCTGGGCCATCGACGACGGCGACGCAGCGTCACTCGGTCTCTCCGGTGCCGGGCACCGGCACTTTCTGGCCGACTGGTACTCCGGCGAATTCGACGGCTCCTGGGCCGAAGGCCTGGTGTTCCAATACAACCCCGACGCCGGCGACCGCCGGATCAGTGGAACCGCGGCCGCGCTCACCGGCCTGGGCCCGTCCCGCCTGGATCCCGACGGCGCGTTCGGGCGAATCTTTCTGTCGCACTCCATCATTGCCGGGTGGGGCGGCATTCCCGTCGTGTGGAGCGGCGATGAGCTCGGCTCCCCGGGAGACCCGAACTGGGCAGACGAACCGGCTCAAGCCGAGGACAACAGGTGGGTGCATCGCCCCCGCGTCACCGACGCCGACCGCGCCGGTCGGTTCGAGGAGGGGAGCGACGCGCAGCGGGTGTTCGACGGTATCGCTCGAATCGCGAAGGTGCGTGCCGGTCTGCCGATGTTGCACGCCGAGGCACCGGTGGACGTGCAGACCGAATCGGACGACGGTCTGCTCGTCGTGCGCAGGCGTCATCCGAGCGGCACCCTGGTCGGCCTCTACAACGTGACGGCAGAGCACCGGCCCTTTCCCCACACGCAGCTGATCGAGCTCGGCATCCCGGCACCGACCGAGGTGCTCTCGCAACACGATCTGCACGTCGACGACACCGGATCGGTGTGGTTGCCGCCGTACGCGGCGTGGTGGATCGTCGACAGCCCTCTGCGCTAGAAGAAGCGCTACCGTGACCGGGCTGTTACTCTCCCCGGGACGGTGGGGCTGGATACGAACAAGGGGACAATGTCGATGCTGCATGCTCGGATACGAAGTCTGGTGCTCGCTGTAGTGGCGGTGTTGGTCGCCACGATGGCAACGGTGCTGATGGGGACCGGTGTGGCGAAGGCCGATTCCGAGCTCGTCTACGTCTACTCGCCGTCGATGGACAAGAACATTCCGATCAAGGTCCTCAAAGCTGCCGGTGGCGGACCGGCGCCCACCCTGTATCTGCTCGACGGGCTGCGTGCGCCCGACAACAACAGCGGCTGGCTCATCGAGACCGACGTCGAGAGCTTCTTCGCCGACAAGCACGTCAACGTGGTCATTCCGTTCGGCGGCGGCGGAACCTTCTACTCCGACTGGCAGCGCGACGACCCCAAGCTCGGACGGGTGAAGTGGGAAACCTTCCTCACCCAGGAACTGCCGCCCTTCATGGCCGATCGTTTCGGCAGTGACAACGTCAACAACGCCGTCGCGGGGCTGTCGATGAGTGGAACGTCCGCGCTCAATCTGGCCGCGCATCGACCGGATTTCTACAAGGCGGTGGCATCGTTCAGCGGCTACCCGACCGCGAGCAGCCCCGGATTCGCGCAGGGCATCTCGGTGGCCGTCGGCGAGATGGGCGGCAACGCTCGCAACATGTGGGGCACCTGGCCGTCCGCGGACTGGATCCGCAACGACCCCTCCCTCAACGTCGGTGCGTTGCGCAACACGGCGGTCTTCGTCTCTTCGGGCAGTGGCTCACCGGCTACCGACCCTGTGTTCAACCCGGCCAGCAGCCGCTTCGACCCCGTCAAGTTCGCGCAGATGGTGCCGCTGGAGACGGCCGCCGGCATGAGCAGCCGGGCATTCGTTCCGTTGCTGCAGGCCGCGGGCGGTCGACCCAACGTCAAGATCACAGGTACCGGTGTGCACTGGTGGAACCACTGGGAGCAGCACCTGCACGAGGCGTGGTTCGAGACTATCGCCCCGGCAGTAGGCGGCTGAGGCCGGACTTGGTCAGCGCGTGCCGCAACCGCATCGAGATGGTTGCGCGCGTGCTGCCTGCGCTCATTGCCCACATGCCCTTCGGTAGGGGTGACAGGGCTTTGGGTAGCCACGGATTTCTGACAGTCAACATGTAGACGAAAGTGGCCAGTTCACGGGCGCTGGGCTGGCGGGCACCGTTCGGCTCGTGCTTGTGGGTGACTTCCCAACCGGAGCGGCCGTAGCCGATGCCCTGCTCGTAGGCGGCCCGGGCAGTTCTCCGAAGCCGATACGCGACCATCGCGTCGGGAACATGCCCCAAAGTCAGGCCGGCCTGTTGAATCCGCCACGAAATGTCGGCGTCCTCACCGCCGCCGAGAAAACTCTCGTCGAACTTGCCCACCTGATCGACGACGCGTCGCCACATTCCGAAATTGTTACCGTGCGCGAAGGGCAGGTACCCGGTCTCGAACCTCTCCTCCGGCGCCGGCACCGCGCGCCACGACGCGACTTCCTCCGAGTTGAGCGTCTGTACCTCGATCGGACCGCCGACTGCATCGAAGGTCTCCGCCGCACGGGTAAGGGCGGTGAGCCACCCCGGGTACACGGCATCGTCCTGGTCGGTGAACGCCAAGAAATCACCGCGGGCTGCGTCTATCCCCGCGTTTCTCGCGTGTGGGGTGCCTCTGACACCAGAGCTGTCGATCCAACGGATGTCCAGTGGCGACTCGAGCTGTGCAATGTGCTCACGCAGCCCGTCTGTCGAGCCGTTGTCGCTGATGATCACCTCGAACTTGCCATCGAAGTCCTGAGCTTCGAGAGCAGACAATTGGTCGTCGAGGTCGGGCAGGCCGTTGTAGGCGGGAATGATGACGGACACAAGACCGGCAGACATGGTTTTCGAGTGTAGTCGGTATTCTCAGCACATGACGACCCCTGTGATCACCGTGGATTACACCGTCCTCGATTGCCCCGACCCTGCGGCGCTCGCTCGTTTCTACAGCACCATTCTCGGATGGGAGCACACAGATGACGACGGCGACTGGGTGGTCATCCACGGTCCCGGTCAACAACGTCTGGCATTTCAACGGTCACCGGATTTTTCCCCGATCGACTGGCCGAGCGAGGGCATCAAGATTCATCTCGACCTGGTGGTCGACGACATGGAACAAGCAAGGGACTTCGTCATCGACGCGGGGGCGAAACTCATCGACCACGCGCAGTCCTCGTTCTGGGTGTACCGCGACCCCGCGGGGCACATCTTCTGCCTGTGCAAAAGAAAATGAAGCAACAGCGACGCAGCCCGCTGAATTCCGAGAAGAGCCTCAAGCAACTCGGGTCTGCGGCAGAGAAGCCCCGAGATCTACGTGCTCGCCCAGCCAGCGTGCGAGCACCTGGCAACCGGTGAGCTCGCCGTCGTACGGTTCACGCGCGTAGGCGATGTGTCGGCCGCCGCCGGGGTTGGCCCATTCGAATCGGTGCCAGCGCATCGACTGCGGCAGATAGCCGGCCACCTCGGTGGCCGCGGTGCGGAGGCGTCGAACATCCTTGACCCACTGGGAGGGTCGCAGGCGAGTCCGGGTCGCATTCTGGAAGCTGTTGCTGCGCAGTAAGGTCCACAGTTCATGTAGCCAAATTCTCGGGGTGCGAAACGACATCGAGCGGGTGAGGTCGGCGATGTCGCGAATCAGACTGTCGTCGCTGGCGTTACAGATCATGTCGGTCTCGAGTCCGATCCACCGAACCGGAATCGACTCGGGCAGAGCCGGACCCGCGCCTGCGACGCCGCGTCCAGCGCATCCGCTCAAAGCGCCGGCCGGTTGCTGGGGATCGGACACCAAGCCCGCAGCGAAAATTCGGGAGCCGTCGATCGTTCCATCGGCGACGAGTCCGAGCACCTCGCGCACGACGGTGGCACCTTGGGAGTACCCGATCAGCGCGATCGGCCCGGTGGTGCCTTCGACTGCGCGACGGAGGCGTCGAACACCGATGTCGGCACTGTGACGGAAGCACAGTCCGCCGAGTGAAACAGGACCGTACGACGCCGGGTAGCCGACCCATCGGCCGACGAAACGGTCGTCGAGTTCACCGACCACGCAGGCGAGCAGTCCGGTGACATGCGTCCGATGGTCGGACGGATGCGATTCTCCGGTACCTCCGACGGCGAGTACGGTGACCTGATCCTGGTTCATGACCTCGAGTCTGGCGGGCGAACCTGAGCTCGACGCCCGGCAAATGCTGAGAACTGTCTGGCATTTCGGTCCAGATCAAGTCAAAGCCGTGCGCACCTGGTCGAGGGCATCGCGTAGAAGCGCCTCGTAGCGGTCCGGGTCGGGTACGGCGGCGCTGTTGGAGGTGATGCCGATGGTGACGGTGTTGCCGATGCCGTGCACTCCGTGGGTCAGGCTCATGGCGGGGGAGAGGGCGGGAAAGCCTGCAGTGAACCGGACGGGGCCGCCGCAGAGCATCAGGTCTGCGGCACCGCGCGTGACGCTGGAGACGACGGTGTTGCCGGTGACCGTCGGGGGGATCGCGGTCGGATCGAACTGTGCGACGCCCCATTCGGCCAGAAATGCCGGCACGTGTACTTCGACCTCGTCTTGCGATGCGCGGGCCGCCTCCGCCAGTGGATGACTCGCGCGGACTCTGCGCGCGGCCAGGTCGTTCGAGATGAGCAGCATGCGTGTCCGGATGTCCGGCTCGGCGGGAAACAGTCCGACTCCCACGTTGCCGAAGTTGTTGCGCGCGGGTCCACGCGTCCGTCGGGCGAGGGTCACCTCTGCGGCCAGATCGGCCGGAGTGTCGAGAAAGGCTTGCAGTGCAATCGAAATGGCGGTGAGTGCAAAAGCGGTGACCGTGGTGCCCTCGGCGTGCAGATCGGACTTCGCGAGCACGATGGTCCGCACGGACGTCCGGCCGGTTGGCGCGACGTCGAGGGCCGTCAGGACTCGCGACCGAGCAGGCGGCGGGATCGAACCCGAGTCGGTGGCTCGCCCGAGGGCCAGCGCGTCCCGTCGAACGCGCAGCCCGCCGCGAACCATCAGCGCCGTGTGCAGCGGAAGGACTGCCGCGGCACGCACTTCGGACGCCAGTTCGGTCCCGGTGGAACGCGAGGTGCGCTCCGGCACGGGCGCGAGTCGATGCGTGCCGAAGAGGTCGCGGGCGGTCTTCGATGCCAGTGCCCCGTCGGCCGCTGCGTGTGAAAGTTGCAGCACAGCAACGACAGTCGAGCCCGGTTCACCCGGCGAATCCGTGATGTTCGGATACAGGTGCAGATGCCACACCGACCCTCGGGGGTCCACCTGATGCTCGAACGACGACGAGATCGCATCGAGGCAGTCCGGCCAGGTGCGTGGTGTCCGGTGAACGATGACCGCGTCGGTGCGCGGATTCGCGGACGTCCACCGTGGATAGTCGAGCCCGAGAGGCGCGTCGGTGACGTGTCGGCGCAGTACGTCGATCCGAGCGCTGCGTTCGAGCAGTCGCACCACCTCGGCATCGAGGTCGTCGGGCCCGGTGTCGAAGCAGTACAGCAGAAACTGGTCGCTCGGAATCTTCGACGCCATCCAGTACGCCCGCGCATCGGCCGGGTGCAGGTGCATCGACTCGGGGCGATTGCTGTCGGGTCGATCGCGGGGCACACGGTGAAGCCTAAGCGCCGCGACGGCACCGGGCAGGTTACGAACTGACCAGTTCGGTTCTGTGAACTCTCACCACGACGGGCCGAGGACTTCTTCGATTGCCTCGGCGATTACTCGCCGCATCCCCGTTAGCCTGGATCAATGCATTGCCTCGCCCTCCGTCCGCGACGCCGTGAGATCGCACGGTCGGTGTCGTGACGCCCAGAGTTGCCTCGGGCTATCGGGCGGGTCTGCGTTCCTCGACCAACGCTGCCGCCTCGGCCGACTACGTCACCGACATTTCCTACAGCGAGTATGGTTCGGCGGCTTGCACCCTCGGGGTCGCGTCGGACAGCATCGTCTTTCTCGCCCCTGCCTTCACCGTCGACGGGATCGGTGTGTTGCGGTCGTCGGACTTCGGAAAGTCATGGCGCGCCTCGGTTCCGGAGGGCATGCGGAACGGTGGACGTCGGCCGTATCTGTACTTCGAGGATGTCGACGACCGACTGTTTCTCCATGCCGGCCGATTCGGCGCGGCACCGCTGCATCTGTTTCGGACGGGATTCACTCTCGGGGTCAGCGATGACCGAGGTGAAACCTGGCGCATGCGAAAGGTAGCGTCCAAAGCCAGAATGAACGCGAAAATCTTTGCTGGACCACGTAATTCGAGCAGCGGGAGAGTGACATACCTGTCTGCTCCGACGCCGTTCGCGCTGCGTGTGCGACCGCTGATCAACGTGACCCGTCAGGTGATCTGGCGGTCGTACGACGGCGGCGTGAAGTGGGAGGTGGCCGGCGGATTCGACATCGATCCGAAGAACATCCCCGGTCTACCGAGCCGTGAGTACGTCACGTTCGGCAAGGGCGTCGTCGGCCCGGATGGAACGGTCTACATCGGCGGCCGTTACGGTCGACGGTTCGCAGTGGCAGTCAGTCACGACGAGGGTCTGACCTGGGATGTCCGCATGGTTCCCGGGTCGGCACTGGCGAGATACCACAACCCACTGCATTTTCTGTTGCTCGGTTCGCGCTATCGGCTGCCGGAGTCGACGGCCGTCGACGACGAGGGAAACGTCTACGTGGTGTGGCCGGACCGCGACGGAGTGCTCCATGCCGCCTGGTCCTCCGATGGAACGGTGACCTGGTCGAGGCCGGTGGTTGTCTCCGCGCCCGGAGTGCGCGATGCCCGCCTCGGCGCTATCACCGCCACCGGGTCCGGGCGAGTGGGTATCGCCTATTACGGGCGTGAGCGAGGGCGCGCATTCCACGGGTTCATCGCGCAGTGCCGTGACTTTCGCACCGGCCGCCCGGTGTTCGTCGGTGGCAAGTACAACGAACCCGACGCGCCACTGCTTCCGCACGGCTTCTGCGGTGGGCTGAAGGATTTCGCATTGGGGCGCTCACTCGACGACATCGTTCGGGTGCACTTCGCCCCCAACGGTGACCTCCTCACGGGAGCCGTGATGCAGATGCGGGGCAGAAACCGGCAGCGCCCCTGGGCGGCGCGTTCGAGACGCACCGAGATGCAGGCAGTACTCGGACGGCTGGGCCGAGTCGTCAGAGTCTGAGCAAGCGAAAGGCCCTGCAGCGCATGCGCTGCAGGGCCTTCGCGGTTTCGATATCAGGCGACGTTGATCAGACCGACGGTGGGGAAGAAGAAGCAACTCTTGGCGGTACCGTCGAGCGCCTTGTGGTTCACCGTGCCGAACACCGCGGCCAGGACGGTTCCCGATCCGGTCTCGACGGGGACGGCGCGGGCACCGGCAGCGGGAAGCGAGTTGATCGCGTTGACGACGAGGGGCTCGGCCATCCCTTTCAGTTCGTTCGGAATGCCGGAGTTGGCGAGCATCGACTGAGCGAGAGTGGTTGCCAGGCCGCCGAAGTCGGCAAATCCGCCCTTCAGTGTGTTGACGTTGAACCAGGCCACCTGCATGCCGGTCTTGTCGGCCGAATCGTTCACGATGCCGGCCGGTACGAACGCGAACATCGTCTCGCCTTTGTCGACGGCGTTGAGATCGGGAATCTTCAGCGGCGGCAGACCCGGGAGTGTGGGGATCGACGGCACGGCCAGCTGAGGCCACGGGCCTGCTGCTCCGCCTGCGACGCCCGGGACGATGCCGAGGGGTGAGGCCCCGGTTGCTGCGCAGTTGATCGCAGCGGTGGGGTAGAAGAACGGGGTGATGCCGAAGTCGGTCAACGCCTTGTTGGCTGCGTTCAGTGCGGCGAACGGATCGGTGCGCGCGTCCTCGGCGACCGGGGTGCGCGAGTCGGCGATGGCGTTCGCGGCCTCGAGAGATGCACCGCCCTGACCCTGCAGTGCAGCAATTGCCTGGGCCAGCGGATCTACCGGTGCCGGCTCCGCTGCTGCGGTAGCGGGGACTGCGAGCAATGCCGCGCAAGAGAGCGCGAGCGCGCCCGCCAGACGGCTGAGGCGACGAGACATGTGTGACTCCTGTGACTGATGTGGCTTATGTTGCGGTTGCGCTGATACCACCACACATCATCTCGACGTCACAAGTTCTGCCGGAATCCGTTGTCCAATCGAGACGGTCCGATCGAGACGGTCCAAGAACAGTTCAGCCCACGTCGATGCCGAAGTCCCGAACGATTCCTTCCAGGCCCGATGCGTAGCCCTGGCCGATGGCGCGGAATTTCCATTCGGCACCGCGGCGGTACAGCTCACCGAACACCATGGCGGTTTCGGTGGAGGCATCCTCGCTCAGGTCGAAGCGGGCGAGCTCGCGTCCGTCGGCCTTGTCGACGACGCGGATGAAGGCGTTGACGACCTGACCGAAGTTCTGCCCCAGGGCGTCTGCGTTGTGAATGGACACCGGAAAGACGATGGAGTCGACTTCCGGGGTCAGTGCAACCAGGTCCACATCGATGCTCTCGTCGTCGCCCTCGCCTTCACCGGTGCGGTTGTCGCCAGTGTGCTCGATGGCGCCATCGGGGGAGCGGAGGTTGTTGTAGAAGACGAAGTAGAGGTCGCTCAGCGCCTTCTTGGTGGTGCCGAGGCCGATGGCGCTGGCATCGAGATCGAAGTCGCCGCCGGTGGTGGCCCGGACGTCCCAGCCCAGTCCGACGGAGACAGCGGTCAGGTTCGGTGCTTCCTTCGTCAGCGAGACATTTCCACCCTTGGCAAGAGTTACGCCCATGTCCATCCACTCCTTCGCGCGTTCTTTCTGTGCATCGTTCCACCCACCCTATTCATCCCCGCGGTTCGGATGCCCGAGTTGCCGATGTGATGCCAGGGAGAAGGGTGGCGAGTGTGAGCTGTGGGGCTGGCGGTGCCGATGGGATTGTGGTGGGATACGACAAAAGATCACAAGCTAGCAGTGGTGGTGCAGTTCTGTGCGTAGGCGCGCCGCGGCGATCGAACGACTATGGAGATTTCTGTGCAGGTTTCGCGACGTGAACTGTTCAAGTACGCCGCCGCAGGGTCCGCTGCCGCCGTCGGACTGGTTGCGCTGGGGACGGCGACCGCGCATGCGGACGCCGGACTGGGAACTCTCGTCGACTATTCGGGCGGGGTGCCGTCTGCCTCGGCGATCAAGCAGGCCGGTCATCGCGGGGCGGTGCGATACGTGTCCGATCGTCGACCCGATGCGGACTGGATGATCGGCAAGCCGATGCGTAAGTCCGAGGCCGACTCGCTCACCGCCGCCGGACTGGAGGTGGTCTCGAATTACCAGTTCGGAAAAGGAAAGACGTCGGATTGGCGCGGTGGGTACGCAGCGGGTGTGAAACATGCCGAGCGCGGCCTCGAGCTCCATACGGCTGCCGGAGGTCCCGCGGACCGCCCGATCTACGCGTCGATCGACGACAATCCCTCCGCGGTGGAGTTCGCGACTCTGATTGCGCCGTACATCCTGGGTTGGCAGTCGGTGATCGGGGCCGAGAACACCGGCATCTATGCCAATTCGCCCACCATCGAATTGGCCTCGGTAGCCGGTCTCGGCCAGTGGTATTGGCAGCACAATTGGGGTTCACCGAAGGGCTTCGTTCACCCGGCGGCGCATATTCATCAGATCCGAATCGACAAGGATTCTGTCGGCGGAGTCAAAGTGGACATCAACAATATTCTCGAAGCCGATTACGGGCAGTGGTCGAAATCCGCCGCCGATATCACCTGAATTACATCGATGTAATACAGCGGCAGACAAGTGGATAACTACGTCCGGTGTTTGTCGCATTCGACCATCTTCGAAGTCGACGAATCCGAAACATCTTCGAAAGAACTTCACCCCCGGCCGAGGAACAGCCGGGGGTGAAGTGCGTCGTGCGCGCAGGAACTACGGAACGTAGACCGTTCCGATGGTGGGCAGGAAGGTGCAGCTGCGAGGAGCCGCTGCCGGATCTTCCTTCGACTGCGTGGTGATCGAGCCGGAGACGACCGACAACACGCGTCCGGGACCGGTATCGGCAATTGTCGACAGCGTTGCCGGACCGTCGGCGTTGATCTTCGATGCGCCGGTCAGGTCCTGTGTTCCCGAGCGACGGTTGTCGATGTTGAGCCAGGTGACGGTGAGCGGAGCGGACTGCTCGGCGGCGATGGGGGCAGTGCCGAGCGCAGTGAACACGAACCCTGCCTGGCCCGCGGCCGGTCCGGGAGGAGGCAACGTGGCCGGACCTGGTACGGCGAGAGCAGTTCCGACGGAATCGGCGGTGTCGGAGATGCACCCCCTGCCGAGCGTCGGGTAGAGGAACTGAGCGATGGCAGGTCCATTGGCGGGCAGTTCCGGACCGCCGCCGCCGGATCCGTCCAGGAAGGTGATGACGGACTCGAGCAGTGACTTGACCTGCTCGGGCAGCTGCGCCGTTGCGAGTAGAGCGCGGGCCTGGCTCAGCAGATCTGCGGCCGGGGCGGCTCCGACATCGGCGGGTCCGGCGGCAGCACCGACGATCGCGGGCGCGAACGAAGCGAGCGCCTCGATGTCGGCCAGGTTGGGCATGGGCTCACCGGGTGCGGGAAGGAACTGAGCGATCAACGCGGCGGGATCGGCCGGTGCAGCAGGCAGATCAGCGGGCGCCATGGGCACCAGAGGCTGTGCGGATGCGCTGGTCGGCACGACGAGTGCGGCGGCTGCTGCAAATGCAAACGCCGTAACTACGCGACGCGTTCCGCGGGTACGAAGCACGGTGATATTCCCCATTCTGATCATGACGCGGGCCCCGGCGACAGCCGGTGCTCGAGGGGCCACTCTATGTAGCGCTATCCCCGATGTACAGCTGTTGACGTCGAACCCTCCCCCGTCGCAACTGTGCCAGGGCAGTCTATGTGGTCCACGCTGCGAATTCTCCGCAGGGCCAAACAATAACCTGTTACTGGAGTTATCAGTGTTAAAGGTGATGCAAATGTTACTCGTCCGCCCATGCGGTTAGGGAAGGCCTCTGACGACCTATAAGCTTCGTTCTCGATATACCGCACCGATACCGAACGGAACCGCACGCACAGTGAACCGACTCGTTCGGCTGGCCCCCGTTCTGTTGGCGATATCGGTGATCAGCCGCTTCGTCTGGGCCTTCGTGACGCCGAACGGCATGAACCTCGTCGATTTGCACGTGTACGTCGAGGGTTCCGCAGCGCTGCTGGGTGACAATCTGTACGACTACACCTACTCGGTGCAGACCCCGGACTTCCCGCTTCCGTTCACGTACCCACCGTTTGCCGCGCTGGTGTTCTTCCCACTGCATTACCTGCCCTTCACTGTGGTCGGCGTCCTCTGGCAGGCCGCGACCATGGCCGCGTTGTTCGCGGTGGTGCGCCTGGCGCTGTCGATGGTCCTGGGCGATGAGCGCGCCGCCGAACCTCGCTGGGTGCGCATCGCGATGCTGTGGACCGCGCTGGGGCTGTGGTCCGAACCCGTACGAACGACACTCGACTACGGCCAGGTCAACGTGTTCCTGGTGCTGCTTGCACTACTCGCGGTACGCAGCTCGCGGTGGTGGATCGCCGGCGGCCTCGTCGGTTTCGCTGCGGGTATCAAGCTGACCCCGGCCATCACCGGCCTGTACTTCCTGGCTACGCGCAAGTGGAAGGCCGCAGCGTTCTCGGCGTTGGCCTTTGCGCTGACGGTCGCGGTCAGTTATGCGGTGCTCGGGCATCAGGCCGCCACCTACTTCACCACGTTGCTCGGCGATGCCGACCGCATCGGCCCCGTCGGCTCGGTCTGGAATCAGTCACTGCGTGGAGCCCTGAGCCGCATCGTGGGCGAGGATGTCGGCCAGGGACCGCTGTGGATCGCCGCCGCCGTGAGCGCCGCGGTCCTTGCTGTGTCGGCATGGCGAGCACTCGATCGCCGCGACTACCTGGGCACCTTGGTCATCGTCCAACTCCTCGGCCTGTTGGTGTCGCCCATCTCGTGGTCGCACCACTGGATCTGGGTGATTCCGATGGTGATCTGGCTGCTGCACGGTCCACTACGCGATATCGCCGGTGCCAAGCTCGTCGCGGGATACTGGCTGGTGACGGTCACGGTGGGGGTGCCGTGGTTGCTGAGCTTCTTCCAGGAATCGATCTGGACCATTCCCCGTCCCGGCCTCGAGGCGTGGGCCGGTGCCGTCGACGTGATCGGATCCGCTCTGTTCCTCGGCTGGGTCGTCTATGCCGGACGCATCAGTTCGCGATCAGTGCATCGATCCGACGCGCCAGATCCACATCCTTCTGCGTGAGTCCGCCGGCAGAGTGCGTCGAGAGCGTGAACGTGAGCGTCCGCCACCTGATGTCGATATCGGGGTGATGGTCCGCCTCCTCCGCGGCGTCGGCCACGCGGTTCACCGCCTCGATCGCTGCGGGGAACGAGGCCAGTTCGACGGTTCGCGTCAGGGATTCATCCACCACCGCCCAGTCGGTGAGCTGGGCGTCTTCGATATCGCGTTCGGTCAGCAGTTCGGTCATAGAAAGATGGTGGCATGTCCGGTACCCCTACCGCTGTGGTTGTCGCAGCCGCGTTGATAGAGGACGGCCGACTCCTGCTCGCGCAACGAACCCGTCCGCCGGAGCTGGCCGGCCGCTGGGAACTGCCCGGCGGCAAGGTGGAGCCGGGGGAGTCCGAGGACGCAGCGCTCGCGCGTGAGCTTCGCGAGGAATTGGGAGTCGAGTGCTCCATCGGTGCGGCGCTGAGCGGCGATGTCGATCTGCCCGGCGGACTGGTGCTGCGTACCTACCGCGCGACGCTGGTCTCGGGAACCCCTGCGGCGCTAGAACATTCGGCTTTGCGGTGGGTGGACGCGGCCATGTTGTCGACGATGGATCTGGTCGATGCCGACCGCCTCTGGCTGCCCGAATTACGCGAGATTCTGCTCACTTCGCCCGGGCGGTCTTGAGGCCCTTCTTGAGGTCCTTCTTGGTTGCGCCCGCCGATTCGAGCTTCTTCATACGCATGATGACCACGGGGCACGAGATGCACCGAACCTTCTTGCGACAACATTTTTTCTTGGGCTTCATCCCCGAGACATCTACGGCCTTTATCTTGCCCATGAACACCAAGACTAATGGGTGGCGCAGGTCACAGACCTGAGGGTGGCGCGGGGCCCGGTCGGACTACGGGTAAACTCGATCAGTCGCGAGAACCTCGCGGTGCAGCGCGCTTCTCTAGCGACATAAGCCCGCTAGCGAACAAGAGCCCGCATTCGACTCCAGGAGAATTTTTCGCGTGAGCGCCCCAAGCAGTGCAGACAACATCGACAGCACCACCACATTTCGCAACGTCGCCATCGTTGCACACGTCGACCATGGCAAGACCACCCTGGTCGACGCCATGCTTCGGCAGTCCGGCGCGTTCGAGGAGCGCGCCGAAGCGATCGACCGCGTCATGGACTCGGGTGACCTCGAAAAAGAAAAAGGCATCACGATCCTGGCCAAGAACACGGCCGTTCACAAGCGCAATGCCGACGGCACCATCACCGTCATCAACGTGATCGACACCCCCGGCCACGCCGACTTCGGCGGAGAGGTCGAGCGCGGCCTGTCCATGGTCGACGGCGTCGTCCTTCTCGTCGACGCATCCGAGGGCCCGCTGCCGCAGACCCGTTTCGTGCTGCGCAAGGCGCTCGCCGCCTCGCTGCCGGTGATCCTGGTCGTGAACAAGACCGACCGTCCCGACGCGCGTATCGAAGAGGTCGTCTCGGAGAGCCACGATCTGCTCCTCGACTTGGCATCCGACCTCGACGACGAAGCGTCCGAGGCGGCCGAGCTCGCACTCGACCTTCCGGTTCTCTACGCCTCCGGCCGCGAGGGCAAGGCGTCGCGCAAGCAGCCCGAGAACGGTAATGCTCCCGATGCCGAGAACCTCGACGAGCTGTTCGAGGTGCTGCTCAGCTACGTCCCCGCTCCCAAGGGCAACGTCGACGCACCCCTGCAGGCGCACGTCACCAACCTCGACGCGTCGGCCTTCCTCGGCCGCCTCGCCCTGGTGCGTATCCACAACGGCCAGCTCTCCAAGGGCCAGACAGTGAGCTGGATGCGGGAGGTCGACGGCGAGCCCGTCGTCCAGAAGGCCAAGATCACCGAGCTGCTCAACACCATCGGTGTCGAGCGCGTTCCCGGTGAGAAGGGTGTCGCCGGCGACATCGTCGCTGTCGCGGGCTTCCCGGACATCATGATCGGTGACACGCTCGCCGATCTGGAAAACCCGGTCGCTCTGCCGCGGATCACCGTCGATCAGCCGGCCATCTCGGTGACGATCGGCACCAACACGAGCCCGCTCGTCGGACGCGTCAGCGGCCACAAGCTCACCTCGCGCATGGTCAAGAGCCGTCTGGATCAGGAGCTCATCGGCAACGTCTCGCTCAAGGTCCTCGACATCGGTCGCCCCGATGCCTGGGAGGTTCAGGGTCGTGGCGAGCTCGCTCTCGCCATCCTCGTCGAGCAGATGCGTCGTGAGGGCTTCGAGCTCACCGTCGGCAAGCCGCAGGTGGTCACCCAGCAGGTCGACGGCAAGCTGCACGAGCCCTTCGAGGAGCTGATGGTCGACACACCGGAGGAGTACCTCGGTGCCGTCACTCAGCTGCTCGCCGCACGCAAGGGCAAGATGGTCCAGATGACGAACCACGGCGCAGGCTGGGTTCGCATGGAATTCATCGTTCCTTCGCGTGGACTGATCGGTTTCCGCACCGAGTTCCTCACGGACACTCGCGGTACCGGTATCGCCAACGCCGTCTTCCACGGCTACGCGCCGTGGGCCGGCGAAATCCGCGCCCGCCACACCGGTTCGCTCGTCTCGGACCGTCACGGCAGTGTCACCCCGTTCGCGATGATTCAGCTTGCCGATCGCGGCACGTTCTTCGTCGAGCCGGGCGCAGACACCTACGAGGGCATGGTCGTGGGCATCAACCCGCGTCAGGAAGACCTCGACATCAACGTCACCCGCGAGAAGAAGCTGACCAACATGCGTCAGTCCTCCGCTGACGTCATGGAGACCCTGGCCAAGCCCAAGAAGCTGGACCTGGAAATGGCCATGGAGTTCTGTGCAGGCGACGAGTGTGTCGAGGTGACCCCCGAGGTCGTCCGCGTCCGCAAGGTGCACCTCGATTCCAACGAGCGCGCCCGTGAGCGTTCGCGCAGCAAGACTCGCGACAAGGCTGCTCTGTAAGACTCATCTCGTGCAGGAGAAGCGACGTGTCACTTTCGTGGGGCGTCGCTTCTCCTGTACCGGTAGCCGACCACGAAGGAGATCCTCGTTGCGCAACGTGCTGATGCCGGCGGTTCTGGTTTCTGCCATCGCACTGGTACTCACTGCGTGCACCGCGGATCCGCCACCTCCGATCGAGAGCGTGGAGACGCCGGTCAGTACGACGATGGTTCCGGCCAAGACCGGCGATCCGGTGGTCGTCGCCATCGACGACGTCGGAATCGGATTCAACCCGCACTTGTTGGCAGACCAGTCGCCCGCAACGGCCGCGGTGAGTTCTCTGGTGCTACCCAGCCCGTTTCGTCCCAACCGGAACGCCGACACCGGGGTGACCACCTGGGAGCCCGACCTGTCGCTGATGATCTCGGCAGAGGTGACCTCGCAATCGCCGTTCACCATTCGCTATCAGTTACGCAACGAGGCGCAGTGGTCGGACAGCGCACCGATCGCCGCCGAGGACTTCCGCTACCTGTGGCAGCAGATGATCACTCAACCCGGTGTGGTCGATTCCGCCGGGTACGCCCTGATCAGTGACATCGCATCCTCGGGCGGCGGCAAGACGGTCGATGTCACTCTCGAATCGCCGTACCCGGCGTGGCAGCGACTGTTCACCGATCTGGTGCCCTCACACCTGCTCAAAGACTCGCCCGGTGGTTTCCAAGGTGGTCTCACCGACAACGTGCCGGTCTCCGGATCCCGGTTCAACATCAAGACCGTCGACCAGGGGCGTGACGAGATTCTGCTCGAGCGCAACGACCGCTTCTGGGGCGAGCCCGCATCGCCCGATCAGATCCTCATCCGCCGAGGCGGTACCCCCGCGCAACTGGCCGATTCTCTGCGATCGGCCGACGCCCAGATCGCCCAGGTTCGTGGTGACGCGGCCTTGCGAGCTCAGCTCTCGGCAATTCCCGGCGTCCGAACCGACACGATCCGGCAATCCCGGGTGCTGTCGATGACGGTCAACGGCCGAGCGCCCAACATGTCGGATTCCATTGTGCGCCAAGGTATTTTCGGTTTGCTCGATCCGAATCTGCTCGCCACTGTCGGAGCGGGCGGTGGCGCGACGGACCGTCGAGCTGCAGCGCACCTCCTCTCTCCCTCCGACCCCGGATACACCGCGACGTCGCCCGCTCCCATCGGCAGAACCGCAGCACTCGATCTGCTGCGACGCGCGGGCTTCGTTCCGACGCCCGACGCAGTGGTCACATCGACACCGACTGCGACCGCACCGACCACTGCAACCGCGCCGACGTCCGATGCCCCGACAGGTGATGCCCCGACAAGTGGTGCCCCGACCGCCGACCCGGCGACGACGAGTGCCCCGGTTCCGGGTGTGCCCCGTCTTGCCGACGCGAGCGGTACTGCGTTGCGGTTCGTGATCGGTGCCGTCGAGAACGACGACATCGCGCTCGCTGTCGCGGGGACGGCCGCGGACGAGCTCGTCAGCGCGGGGGTCGATGCGACCGTCACCCCGCTGCCCGCCGACGAGTTGTATTCGACGGCGTTGACCGACGGGAGCGTCGATGCAGTGGTGGGCTGGAACAGCGCGGGAGTCGACCCCGCGACGGTGCTGGCATCACGGTTCGGCTGTGTCCAGGAGCCCGCCGCAGGCAGCGGCGACCGCGCGGCGGCCCCGCGAAATCTGTCCGGCCTGTGCGTTCCCGAACTTGGACCGACTATCGACAGGGCTCTCCTGAACGGACTCGATCCGTCCGTAGCCACCAACGACGTCGAGCCCAAGCTGTGGTCGCTGGCGTCGGCGCTGCCGATCATGCAGGACTCGTCGGTGGTGGCCGCAGTTCCCGGCATCACCGGCGTCTCTTTGACCGGCCCGGTCGAGGTCGGCATCTTTGCCGACGCAGCGCAGTGGATGCGGACGCCCTCGTGACCGATCGCCGCGGCGACACCGCGACGAATGACGAAGTGAGCACAGGATCGATGACAGAGGCAGTGACGGAGCAGGCGATGACGGAGCCGCAGCGGTTGCTTCTCGTGCATGCGCATCCGGACGACGAGACCATCACCACCGGCGGCACCATCGCCCACTACGTTCGTGCCGGGGCCGACGTCACCGTACTCACCTGCTCGCTCGGCGAGGAGGGTGAGGTGATCGGCGAGACGTGGGCCGACCTGGTCGTCGATCGTGCCGATCAGCTGGGCGGCTATCGGATTCTGGAATTGCACCGTGCCCTCGCGGCTCTGGGCTGCAACCCGCCGCGCTTTCTCGGCGGAGCCGGCCGCTGGCGGGATTCCGGAATGGCCGGGACGTCCGCTGCCCGCAAGCCGCGCGCATTCGTCAACGCCGACCGCGACGAGGCTCTCGGAGCGCTCGTGGCGGTGATGCGTGAGCTTCGGCCGCAGGTCGTCATCGGATACGACCCCGAGGGCGGCTACGGCCACCCCGACCATCAGCAGGTGCACTCGTTGGTGACCGAGGCAGTCGAGGTCTGCGGGACGGCTTCCTACCCCCGGGCCGGGTCTCCCTGGGAGGTCTCGAAGTTCTACTGGACCGTCACCGGCCACGACCAATTGCAGTCGGGACTCGACGCGATCGACGACATTCCGGCCGGGTGGCGACTGCCTGTCGACGGTGAGCTACCCAGCGTGCCCGAGAACACGATCACCACCAGCATCGACATCCGCGATGTGCTCGACGCCAAGCGCGATGCGTTGCGCGCACACGCCACTCAAGTCACCGTCGCACCGTCGGGACGCGAGTACGCACTCTCCAACGACATCGCCCAGCCGATCCTGCTGGACGAGCAGTACGTGCTGGTTCGGGGCGAGCTCGGTACCGATGCGACGGGCAGGGAGACCGACTTGTTCGCGGGCGTACTAGGCTGTGCTTCGCATCACTGAATTCACCACAGGATCGATCTCATCACAGCAGGGGCGGAACATACATGTACAACTGGGTAGTGCAGGACGCCATCGTCGCGTTCGTCGATTCTCTCAAGCCGCAGTTCGGCGCACAGGCAGATCTGTACCAGTACGTTCTGGGCCAGATCGCCATGGGCGCGAGTAACTTGCTCACCTCGCTGGGCTATCCGCCGGTTTCCTGAGTGCCGATGCCCGGTTTTTCGAATGCGATGCACTGAAACAATCCGGGTCAAGGCAGTATTGGGCGCATGATCTCGAAGGCCGCATCCAATACTGTCGCCCTGGTGTCCTGGGCGACTGTCGCAGTACTGGTGTTCGACGGCTTTCTCTCCGGAATTCTGTCGGTCTTCTTTCTGCCGACATACCTCGGTTCGGTGCAATTCCCCATCAGCGCTCTACTCGGCGGCATCGCCAACGTCGCGCTGATCCTGGCCGCACGTAAGGTTGCCGAGCGGTCGATCTGGGTGGCGTCACCCCTGATCGGTTGGTTCGTCGCGGTGGTGTTGTGCATGCTGGGCGGTCCGGGAAACGATGTTCTGCTGCTCGCCGATTGGCGCACGATGCTGCTCATCATTGCAGGGGCGGGCCCGGCCGGTGTTCTGCTGTTCATGTTCCGGATGAAGGCGATCACAGCAAGCGTGCATGCCGACCCGCATCCCGAAGCACATCCTCGATCATCGTCGGCGTCAACAGTCCGGTGAAGGTGTTTCGCTGGCTGACGTGGTAGCTGGCGAACAAAGTGATCGATCCCAGCTCGAGTCGAACTCCATGGCCGAACTTCGGTGCAGGCCTGGGTATTTCCCATCCGTTGGCGGCCAGTATCGGAAGCAGGGACTGCCAGCCGAAGGCACCGAGAACGAGCACCGATCGCAACGTCGGACGCAGCAACCGCAATTCGTCGTCCAACCACGGTTTGCACCTGTCTCGTTCGGCCGGAGTCGGCTTGTTCTGCGGCGGTGCGCAATGCACCGGGGCCGTGATGCGAACTCCATTGAGCGTCAGCCCGTCGCCGATCTGTGTCGCGGTGGGTTGGCTCGCCAGCCCGACGGCATGCATGGCTCGGTACAGCACGTCACCACTGCGATCGCCGGTGAACATTCGGCCGGTGCGGTTCGCGCCGTGCGCTGCCGGAGCAAGCCCCACTATCAGCATCGCCGCGTCGGCCGGTCCGAATCCGGGAACTGCCTTGCCCCAATAGGTTTCGTCCGAGAATGCCGCACGCTTCTCGGCGGCGACCTGCTCGCGCCACCGCACCAGGCGCGGGCAGGCGCGACATTCCGATACCGCGATGTCGAGTTGCTCGATGCTCTGCGGCCGCGTCATGTCAGGTCCGTTGCAGCCAGACGTCCCCGGCTCCCGGGGTGACGGCGTCGATCATCGCCCACGCGTTCTCGATGGGGATGTCGATCACCTCGTAATGTCCGACGCCTGCCGGAGTTGCGGCGACGATGGTGGCTACCCCGGCGCGACGCTGAAAGAACGTTTGCCGCACCGTCCATCCGATGATGCCCGCGGCTTCGAGGCTGTGCCGAGTTCGGTCCAGCGAGCCGTGCTGGGTGATGAGCCAACCGGGTAACACCGCGTGGCCCAGGCCCCGGTAGCGATCGTGAGCCAGGCCGAAAGCAGCGACGAACAACACCGCGATCGCTATCCACGCGAGGATCGGAATCGGCGCGCCGAGATACTGTGCCACTGCCAGGACGGCCGCGATCACCGGCAGCGGCAGCACTGCCCGGGTGTAGCGGCGTCGCCGCGCTGCGGGTCCGTGCTGCAGCAGCGGCCGGTCTGCGCCGCCGTGCAGACCGGCGTCGCCGAGCACCGTGGTCATCATGCGTAGCGCCTCGGCCTGCGGGGCCTGGGGGAGCAGCAGGGACGATTCCTTCTTCTCGGCGCTGACGCCGGTCATGATGGCGTCCAGGCGGGCACCGCTGACCGCGCGGAGTAGCAGCGGTTGGGACAGGGAGGTGCCGCGCAGCCGCTTGCGGTCGAGTGTCGACTGCCGGGTCCGTAGCAGCCCGTGGCTGACGTCCAGGGTGCGACCCTGGTCGGTGACAGTGAGATTGGCGTAGGTCAACAGGTAGCGGACACACGCGAAGATGCTCGACACAACGAGTAGTGCGACCAGGGCCACCACGACGAACACGGCGATTCCGAATTGCTCGGCGGAGTCTATGCTGTTCGAGACCACCGACGACTCGGCCAGCGTCTGCCCCAGTCCGTACTGAAACAGCACGCCGACGGCAGCAGCGATGGTGACGATGCCGGTGATCGAGAACGGGGCGAATCGCACCCACGAGAACTGCCAGTGCGCAATCTCCACTTCGGGATTCGGTGCCGCGGTGGGCATACCGTCGGCTGCCGGAATCTGTCCCGACACTCGCTGCAGCAGATCGACGCGCAGCGCGGGGACCAGTGAGGTGTCGAGCGCGTTGAGCTCGAAGGCCTCGCCCTTGCCCGCCTGCTGGCCGGTGCCGATCCGCAGGATCGACAATCCGAGCACCCGGTGCAGCACGTTCGCTTCCACGTCGACCGAGCGAATCCTGTTGCGCGGGATGGACAGGACTTTTTTCTGCAACACCCCGGTGCGCAATTGCACGTGCACCGGACCGATTCGGTAACTGGTGGTGAACCATCGCAGAATTGCGAACACCACGACGACCGCGAGGATGCCGAGACTCCAGTAGTGATTACCGCTCTGGCTGCCGACGAAGAACGAGATCAACACCACCGGCAGGATCTTGATGCCCTCGTTCACCGGATGCACCAACAACATTCGCTTGTCCAGGCGCAGCCACGGCTGCTCTTCCTCGACGGCGAGCAGTTCGGTCTGATCGGTCATGTCGCGTCTCCGACGGTCCGGCCTGCGATGTCGGTCAGGCGGGCGACAGTCTTGTCTGCGACGTCTCGATCGAGTGCCGTGATCTTTACCGCGCCCGCCGATGACGCCGTGGTGACGGTGACGGTGGCCAAACCGAGTAGACGATCGAGTGGGCCACGTTCGGTGTCGACGGTCTGTACTCGCGAGATCGGTGCGATGCGGCGCTCCTGGCTGAGCCAGCCGGTGCGGGTGTAGACGGCGGTGTCGCTGATCTCCCACCGATGTACGCGATAACGCCACTGCGGCACGATTGCGATGTGCAGGGCCGCCAACACGATCGATGCGACGAGGACAACGACATGCGGCCACGAGGTCCACGTCGAGTCGACGATCGCCCAGACGATCTGGGCGATGAAGACCGGTAGCCACAGCAGACCGGCGCTCAGGGCCCAGAGAAGACGTGCACGTGGAGACGGCTGCCACTGGGGGTCGGTCATCGTTGTCACGGGTACAAACCTAGAGGTGTCCTTTGGTATCCACCACCCCTCGTCGGAGAGGGGTGGTGCACCACCGAGGCCCTGCAGTGGCACGGGCGTACCGGGAAGGCGCATGATCGACGGGTGACTTCTCTACCGGATTCCGTACCAGCCCCCTCTGCGATGCGACGAGTGTTGCGCCGTGCCCGCGATGGAGTGTCTCTCAACGTCGATGAAGCCACGGTGCTGCTACACGCTCGCGGTGACGATCTGACCGACCTGATGACGTCGGCGTCCCGGGTACGCGATGCCGGGCTCGAATCCTCCGGCCGGCCGAAGACGGTCTCCTACTCCCGCAAGGTATTCGTACCCATCACGCGGTTGTGCCGAGACAAGTGCCACTACTGCACGTTCGTCACGGTGCCGGGCAAGCTGAATGCGGCCGGTCACGGGATGTTCATGGATCCCGACGAGATCATCGACGTCGCTCGCAAGGGTGCCGCGCTCGGGTGCAAGGAAGCGTTGTTCACTCTCGGCGACCGGCCGGAGGAGCGTTGGCCCGAGGCCAAAGAGTGGCTCGATTCCCGCGGCTACGATTCGACCTTGGATTACGTGCGCGCCATGTCGATCCGGGTACTCGAGGAGACCGGCTTGCTGCCGCACCTCAACCCGGGAGTGATGTCGTGGCAAGAACTTTCGCGACTCAAGCCGGTCGCCCCGTCGATGGGGATGATGCTCGAGACCACCTCGCGTCGGTTGTTCGAGGAGAAGGGGCAGGCGCACTACGGCAGCCCCGACAAGGATCCCGAGGTTCGGCTGCGCACGCTGACCGACGCGGGCCGGCTCAATATCCCGTTCACGACCGGCATTCTGGTGGGCATCGGCGAGACGCTGCGCGACCGCGCCGAGTCGATCATGGCAATTCGCAAGGTGCACAAGTCTTTCGGGCACGTGCAGGAAATCATCGTGCAGAACTTCCTGGCCAAGTCCGATACCGCGATGCGGTCGGTGCCCGACGCCGGTCTCGAAGAATTCCTGGCGACCATCGCCGTGACGCGCATGGTGCTCGGCCCGTCGATGCGGATTCAGGCTCCGCCGAATCTGGTCGCCCCGGAGGAGACTGCCGCGTTGCTGGGCGCAGGCGTCGACGATTGGGGCGGGGTCTCGCCGCTGACTCCCGATCACGTCAATCCCGAGCGGCCGTGGCCGAACCTCGACACTCTCGCCGAACTGTCGTCGGCTGCCGGATACCGGTTGGTCGAGCGCACTGCCGCGCAGCCGCAGTACGTTCTCGCCGGTGCGCCGTGGATCGATCCGCGGATCTCGGCGCACGTGCGGGCAGTGGCCGATCCGGAGACCGGGATGGCACGCGAGGGCGTGAATCCGACGGGTCTGCCGTGGCAGGAGCCGGACGAGGAGTGGGAGTCCTCGGGTCGGGTGGATCTGAACACCGAGATCGACACCCAGGGCCGTAACACGGAGACTCGGTCGGATCTGGCGAATGCGTTCGGCGACTGGGAATCGATCCGCGAGCAGGTCCGCGATCTCGCAGGCCTCGAGCGGGTGGATCGGGACCTGGTGTCGGCGTTGACGGCAGCGGAGAAGGACCCGGCCGGGTTGTCCGACGAGCAGTACCTCGCGTTGGCGACGGCCGAGGGCCCGGGCATGGATGCCGTCGCTGCGCTCGCCGACGATATGCGCAAGCAGGTCAACGGAGACACCGTCACATACGTGGTGAACCGGAACATCAACTTCACCAACATCTGCTACACCGGTTGCCGATTCTGTGCGTTCGCGCAGCGCAAGGGCGATGCCGATGCGTTCACCCTGTCTACCACCGAGGTAGCCGATCGCGCGTGGGAAGCGCATGTCGTCGGAGCCACCGAGGTGTGCATGCAGGGCGGGATCGACCCCGAACTGCCGGTGACGGGATACGCCGATCTGGTGCGGGCGGTCAAGGCCAAGGTGCCGTCGATGCACGTGCATGCGTTCTCGCCGATGGAGATCGTCAACGGGGCATCGCGCGGAGGCCAGTCGATCCGCGAGTGGCTCACGGACCTGCGGGAAGCCGGGTTGGATTCGATCCCGGGTACTGCCGCGGAGATCCTCGACGACGAGGTCCGGTGGGTGCTGACCAAGGGCAAGCTGCCTGCCGCCGAGTGGATCGAAGTGATCACCACGGCGCACGAGGTGGGGCTGCGGTCGAGCTCGACGATGATGTACGGGCACGTCGACAATCCCTCGCATTGGGTCGGGCACCTGAACGTGCTCAAGAAGATCCAGGACAAGACCGGTGGTTTTACCGAGTTCGTGCCGCTGCCGTTCGTGCACCAGTCCTCGCCGTTGTATCTGGCCGGTGCGTCGCGGCCCGGTCCGACCAACCGGGACAACCGCGCGGTGCATGCTCTGGCACGGATCATGCTGCACGGTCGTATCGACAACATTCAGACGTCATGGGTGAAATTGGGAATCACGGGTACACAGGCGATGCTGAACGGAGGCGCGAACGATCTGGGCGGGACCCTGATGGAGGAGACGATCTCGCGGATGGCGGGTTCGCAGAACGGTTCGGAAAAGACCGTCGCGGAGCTGCACGAGATCGCCGAGGGCATCGGACGACCGGTTCGTCAGCGCACCACCACGTACGGCCCGGCACCGGCGGTGTCGGTCGCCGGCCTGATCTGACCCTGGGTCCTGAATTCCTGAAATGGAGCTTGTCTGACATGGACGACCGTCGAGTCGCCGCGGTGCTGAGCAGTGCCGTCGCCATCATTCATCCCGTGCTCGACATCCTTGCCACACGCGACCCGATCGGGCTCAAGGGCCGAACGTTCCGCAAGTCCTCCGAGGACGATTCGACCCTCGACAACGTGCTCGATTTCCTCGCGAAAGCCTTCGACACCACCGACTTCCCGGGCACCGCAGGCTGGGAGGAGCTCGACAGCAACGCTCGCTCGCAGTGGTGGGTCAACCGGATCGGCGCGCTCAACACCGTGGCCGTGGCGTTCCCCGGTGTGTTCGGTCTGCTGGTCAACCGTCTGCCGATCCAGGATCTGCTCGGGTTCGCCAACCAGGCCATGGTGCTCGTGGCCGTGGCCCGCGAATCGGGTGTGACCGACCGCGAGACGCATGTGGCGCTGCTCGGATCGGTGCTGTGCAAGCGCGATCTGACCTCGCTCGCCGACAGCGTTCCGGCGAAGAAGGAAGAGTCGCCGAAATCCGGTCCTTTCGCGCTGCTGCGCGGAATGTGGCAGATCGCGAACGTGCTGCGCGACGTCGTCGGCGAATTGGACAAGCGTCCGCACCCCCGCGGCATCTACCGCGTGCTCGGTGCCATCCCGGTCGTCGGTGGTGTCGCCGGATATCTCGGTGAGCGCGGCGCTCTCTCGCGGGCCGCCAAGCAGGGACGCAAGTGGCTCGCCGCCCACAAGAAGGCCTCCGCCCTCGGTGCCGACTCGCCCGTGAAGCAACTACGGCGATAGCCGACCGGGGCAGGTGAGGCCACCCTGGTCGGTTTGCCCCAGGCTCGGACGGCGATACTAGGATGCTCAGGGCGCGCGAGCGCCCACAATCGATACAGGAGGGGAGAGCAGCAGTGACTTACTCGATTGCAGAACCGTGCGTAGATGTACTGGACAAAGCGTGCATCGAAGAGTGCCCGGTGGATTGCATCTACGAGGGTAATCGAATGCTGTACATCCACCCCGACGAATGCGTCGACTGCGGAGCCTGCGAGCCCGTCTGCCCCGTCGAGGCCATTTTCTACGAGGACGACGTTCCCGAGCAGTGGAGCGCGTACGTCGGTGCCAACGTCGACTTCTTCGACGACCTGGGATCTCCCGGCGGCGCAGCGAAGCTCGGCAAGACCGACTACGACCCGCCGTTCATCAAGGCTTTGCCTCCCATGGGCGAGAACTGACGCCTTGGCACGTAGAGCGGTGGCAGCGGCGCTGCCCGATTTTCCCTGGGACTCGTTGACCGCTGCCAAGGAGAAGGCGTCGGCGCACCCGGACGGCATCGTCAATCTGTCGGTCGGTACGCCGGTGGATCCGGTTGCCGAGGTGATCCGGGTCGCGCTGAATTCGGTTGCGGCCGAACCCGGGTACCCGACGACCGTCGGCACCGTTGCGCTGCGGGAGGCCGCGGTGGCGGCGCTCGAGCGCCGCTACTCGATCACCGGCGTCGGGGTCGACGCGGTGTTGCCGGCCATCGGCACCAAGGAAATGATCGCCTGGCTGCCGTCTCTGTTGGGTCTGGGAGCCGACGACCTGGTCGTCATCCCCGAATTGGCTTATCCCACTTACGAAGTGGGTGCTCTGCTCGCCGGTGCTCGCATTTTGCGTGCCGATGGTCTTGCGCGTCTCGGCCCGGAGCGAGCGTCGTTGGTCTTCGTCAACTCTCCGTCCAACCCGACGGGAAAGGTGCTCGGTGTCGACCACCTGCGCAAGGTCGTCGACTGGGCCCGCGAGCGCGACGCCATCGTCGTCTCCGACGAGTGCTATCTGGGTCTGACCTGGGACGCCGACGCCGTGTCGGTACTGGATCCTCGCGTGTGCGACGGTGATCACACCAATCTGCTTGCCGTGCACTCACTCTCGAAGACCTCGAACCTGGCGAGTTATCGCGCCGGCTTCGTCACCGGCGACGCGTCCCTCGTGGCGGAGTTGCTCGAGGTGCGCAAGCACGCGGGGATGATGGTGCCGCTGCCGATCCAGGCCGCCATGACCGCGGCGTTGGCCGACGACGAGCACGAGAACATTCAACGCGAGCGATACCGTGCCCGGCGAACAGTGCTCAAAGCTGCCGTTGAGGCAGCGGGATTCACCGTCGACCATTCCGAGGCCGGGCTCTACCTCTGGGCCACGCGGGGCGAACCGTGCCGCGACACCGTCGACTGGCTCGCCGAACGCGGCATCCTCGCCGCCCCGGGAGAGTTCTACGGGCCGAACGGCGGACAGCATGTGCGTATCGCTCTCACGGCCACGGACGAGCGCATCGAGGCTGCGGCGGCTCGGCTTCGCGGGTAGGCCGGGTTTCTCTAGTGCGCTGAGCGTCCACTATTCGGTCCGGCGAACGGGATCCCGCTTCTCGGAGCACAGAGTGGGCGCTCACGTCAGTTGGACCGAGCTCGAGCTGGGTGTTCTCATATACGCATGACCCTCACCCTGCTGCTCAGCTTCGCCGGCGTGTGTTTTCTGTTGGCGATCCTGCCCGGGCCAGATTCGTTTCTGGTGCTGCGTTACAGCATCGGCGGCCTCAAGCCCGGGATCGCGGCGGCGATGGGCGTCGCGATCGGCGGGCTGTTCTGGGCCGTGCTGGTAGCCGTTGGGTTGGCGGCGATCGTCGAGCAGTCGGCGACGGCGTATCGCGTGGTCAAGATCCTCGGCGGACTGTATCTGCTGTACCTGGGCGTGAAGGCGTTTCGGGCACGCCGAAAGAACAAGGTGGCCGGTGAGCCGCTGGTGCCGGTTGCTGCGGCCGCGTGGTCGGCGTTCGGTGCCGGGGTTCTCTCGTGCGCGCTCAATCCCAAGGTGGGCCTGTTCTACCTGGCCGTGGTGCCGCAGTTCCTCACTGTGGTCACGTTCACCGGTGCGATGACGCTCGGCCTGGTGGAGGTGGTGGTGGCCGCCCTGGTGATGGGAGTGTTCTCGGTCGTCGCCTCACGCGCGGTCGCGCTGCTGCGCAAGCCCGCGGTGACCGACTGGCTGGACCGCATCAGTGCCGGATTCCTGGTCGCCCTCGGCGTCGGAACCGTTGCATCCTCGGCCTAGCGGCGACATCGGTCAATCGAGGTCGGGCTCGCCCACGTCCCAGCCGCCGCGTCTGATGCGCAGGATGTAGACCAGTTCATTGCTGCCGAACGCTTCGACGGTGGTGAAGCGCTTCGGCTCGGTGTTGACCTCGGGATTGCGGGCGTGGGCTTCCTCGTAGAGCTGAGTGGCTCGGAGATCGGCCAGCTCTACCCGCGTCCAGAAATCGTCCGATTGCACCGAGTAGACCAGTCTCGGCGCGCCGTCGGTGACATGCGCGATGTCGATGGCGTCGTCGTCCGAATCCTCGTCTTCGAGATCCAGGTCGAGTTCGTCCTCGGAATCGGTGTCCTGCTCGGCGTCGGTTCCGATCAGATAGACGCCCGCCTGCAGGTCACCGGCGGCGACCGTCATGTACTCGGCGTAGTCGCCGGTGTCGATTCCGTCCACGTCCATGTATGTACGGTAGCCATGTGCTGCTTCGTTCACTGAACCCACTCGCCGTTGCGCGGGGAGACGATATTCCCGACGCCATCACCATCGAAGGAGTCTCGCTTTCTCGCGCTGACATCCTGGGTGCGGCCACCTCGGTTGCCGAGCGCATCGCGCGGGCAGACCGGCTCGCGATCTACGCAACGCCCTCGGTCAAGACGGTGCTCGCGGTCGTCGGTGCCCTGATCGCCGGGGTCACCGTGGTCCCGGTCCCGCCGGACGCGGGCGTCGCCGAACGCGAGCACATCCTCCGGGACTCGGGTGCGCAGGCGTGGCTCGGCGAGGCTCCGCCCGATGCCGCCGGGCTCGAGGTTCTACCGGTGCGTCAGCACGCGCGGTCGTGGCACAGCTACGCCGAACCGCAGCCGTCTTCCGTTGCGTTCGTGCTTTACACCTCCGGTACCACCGGCCCGCCGAAAGGCGTCCTGATCTCGCGCAGTGCCATCGCCGCCGGCCTCGACGCGTTGGCGGAGGCATGGAGCTGGACGTGGAAAGACACTGTGGTGCATGGGCTTCCGCTGTTCCACGTACACGGATTGATACTCGGAATGCTCGGGCCACTGCGGGTCGGCAGCCCACTGATTCACACCGGTAAGCCGACGCCGGAGCTCTACGCGGCAGCGCGTGGGTCCCTCTACTTCGGGGTGCCGACGGTGTGGTCGAGGGTCGCCGCCGACGAGACCTCCACCCGAGCTCTCGCGGGCGCCCGACTGCTGGTCTCCGGCAGTGCGCCGCTTCCGGTACCGGTGTTCGAGAAGCTGCGCGAGCTCACCGGCCAGGCCCCGATCGAGCGGTACGGCATGAGCGAAACCCTCATCACCATCAGCACCCGCGCCGACGGTGAGCGTCGCCCGGGCTCGGTGGGAGTGCCGCTCGCAGGCGTCGAAACCCGACTGCGCGGCGAGCAGGGCGAAATCGTGCCTCACGACGGTGAATCGATCGGTGCACTCCAGATCCGTTGCCCCATGCTGTTCGACGGCTACCTGAACAACCCCGAGGCGACGGCCAAAACCTTCACCGAGGACGGCTGGTTCGATACCGGAGATGTCGCCCTCATCGAGCCCGACGGCTTCCATCGGATCGTCGGGCGAGCGTCGACGGACCTGATCAAAACTGGCGGCTATCGCGTCGGCGCGGGGGAGATCGAGACGGTGCTGTTGGGGCACCCCAGCGTAGACGAGGTCGCCGTCGTCGGCTTACCGGACGACGACCTGGGCCAGCGCATCGTGGCCTTCGTCGTGGGCACCGATGTCGAGGATCGGGTGCTCATCGATCTGGTGGCCACCGAGCTGTCGATTCACAAGCGGCCGCGCGAGATTCGCGTGGTCGACTCGCTCCCGCGCAATGCCATGGGCAAGGTGCAGAAGAAGCTGTTGTCATAGTCGTCAGCGGGAGTGGAGCCTGCGGAACGACCCCACAACACGGGAGTGGAGCCTGCGGAACGACCCCACAACACGGGAGTGGAGCCTGCGGAACGACCCACGATGAACGCCGTCGTCAGCGGGGGTGTGAGGTGGCCGTTAGCCTCGAACGTATGACGACACTCGACGGCGCACGCATTCTCGTATTCGGTGCCAGTGGCGGTCTCGGCGGTCCGATCGTCGACCAGCTCGCGAAGGCCGGTGCTCGGTTGACCGTGAGCGGCCGGAGCATCGAGTCGGATCATCACACGGTGGATGCCGATCTGACGCTTCCGGATTCGGCTCGCTCGGTGGTCGCGGAGGCCGTCGAACATCACGGCGGACTGGACGGAATTGTCATTGCCGCAGGTGTCGTGGCGTTCGGGCCGGTGACCGAAGTGGACGACGACACCGTCGACGAGTTGCTGCTGCTCAACTACCTCGCACCGCTGCGGATCCTCCGTTCAGCTCTGACGACCCTGGATCAGGGTGGCTTCGTCCTCAACATCAGCGCGGTGGTGGCCGACAAGCCGATGCCGAACATGGGTGCCTACTCGGCGAGCAAGGCCGCGGCCAGTGCGCTGCTGAAAAGTGTTCGGACAGAAGCGCGTAAGTCGAAGATCAGGATCGTCGATGTGCGGCCACCACACACCGAGACCGGCTTGGCCACTCGGCCGATCGCCGGGCAGGCGCCGAAACTGCCGCAGGGGCTGACCCCGGATTCGGTGGCAGCGCGCATCGTCGCGGCCATCACCGACGACGAGACCGACGTCGGCGCGGACCAGTTCTCGTAGGCGAGACGTTCCTAGGCTATTGTCGGCTTCGTGACCGAGACACACGTGACCGACGCAGCCAGAAGGCTCGTTCGTCGCCGCACCATCGACTTCGGTCTCGTCTGCACCTCCTCCTGTTCGTAACAGTCGATCGAACCCATTCCCGACGGGCTTTTCGCGCTCCTCGGGTAGTTCCGGCAACCCTTTCAATCGAACAGGAATTCTCATGACCACATCTGTGTCCCATCTCGGCGGCGTCATCGCTGCCACCGATGACGCCGTGCAGGCCGACGCGAAGAACGCGAAGGCGGTCTTCCGTGCTTCCGCAACGGCGCACGACGCCGTCGCCAGCACCGTCACACTCGGTAAATACAGCGTCGAGGTCGACGAGCCACCGGCCCTCGGCGGGGAGAACACAGCAGCCAATCCCGTCGAGTACTACCTGGCGTCGCTTCTGTCCTGCCAGGTGGTCACCTACCGCGTCTGGGCCGAGAAGCTGGGCATCGTCGTGGACGACATCAAGGCAAAGGCCGAGGGTGATCTCGACGTTCGCGGATTCTTCGGTTTCGACGACGCTGTGCGCCCAGGATTCGGCGAGGTGCGGGTCGTCGTCACGGTCACGGGGCTGGAGACCCGGGAACGGTACGAGGAACTGCAACAGGCCGTCGACGATCACTGCCCCGTGCTGGATCTGACGCGTAATCCCACCCCGATCCACACCGTTCTCGAAACGGCCTGAGTCCATGAGCGAACGGACATTCGGTCTGCGTACCAGAGCAATTCACGCCGGAGCGAGGCCTGATCCTTCCACCGGTTCGCGTGCTGTGCCGATCTATCAGACGGCGAGCTACGTGTTCGAGAATGCGGCGGACGCAGGCGATCTGTTCGCTCTGCAGAAGTACGGCAACGTCTACAGCCGTATCGGTAACCCGACCGTCGCCGCCTTCGAGGAGCGCATCGCGAGCCTCGAAGGCGGCATCGGAGCAGTCGCGTTCGCAAGTGGGTTGGCGGCCGAGTTCGCGGTGTTCGCCGCTCTCGCGGGCACCGGGGACCACATCGTCGCGGCGGCGGGTCTCTACGGCGGCACGGTGACTCAACTCGACGTCACGCTTCGTCGCTTCGGTGTCGACACCACGTTCGTTCCGGGCACCGATCCGGCGGATTATGCTGCTGCAGTCACAGATTCGACCAAACTCATCTACGCCGAGATCATCGGCAACCCGTCGGGGGAGATCGCCGACCTCGACGGTCTCGCCGCCGTTGCGCACGAGCACGGGATCCCGTTGGTGATCGACGCGACGATGGCGACGCCGTGGCTGAGCCGGCCCATCGAATTCGGTGCAGACATCGTGATCCATTCGGCGACGAAGTTTCTCGGCGGACACGGCTCGACACTCGGGGGAGTAGTGGTTGAATCCGGTCGATTCGACTGGGGCTCGGGCAAATTCCCTCAGATGACCGAGCCGGTGGCCTCGTACGGGGGCCTGTCGTGGTGGGGAAACTTCGGCGAGTACGGCTTTCTGACCAAGCTGCGCAGCGAGCAACTGCGCGACATCGGTGGTGCGTTGGCACCGCAATCGGCCTTCACCCTGATCCAGGGAGTCGAGACGTTGCCGCAGCGCATGGACGCACACGTGGCCAATGCCCGAGCGGTGGCCGAGTGGCTCGAACAGGATTCCCGCATCGACTATGTGAGATGGGCAGGGCTGCACAGCCACCCGCACCACGAACGTTCCGAGAAATATCTGCCCGCCGGACCGGGCGCGGTGTTCGCCTTCGGTATCGACGGGGGCCGCGACGCCGGGCAGACGTTCGTCGAGAGTGTCCGGGTCGCCAGTCATGTGGCCAACATCGGTGACGTGCGCACCCTGGTGATTCATCCGGCCAGCACCACGCACCGGCAACTGACCGATGATCAACTGCGCGGAGCGGGCGTCGGCCCGGAATTGATCCGCATCAGCGTCGGACTCGAAGACGTCGAGGACATTGTCTGGGATCTGGATCAGGCTCTGACGCTGGCAACCGGAAAGGCACGCTCGTGAGGACAAGCACCTGGCAGGGCCCGTCCGCCCAAGAGCGTCAGCGGATTCTGCGAGAAACCAGGACGGTCGCAATAGTCGGTGCGTCCAAGAACCCCTCGCGGGCATCCTATTTTGTCAACCGGTACCTGTCGTCGACGAGCAACTACGAGATCTTTCTCGTCAATCCGACGATCACCGAGATCGAAGGAACGACGGTCTATCCGACGCTCGCAGACCTGCCGAAGCCGCCGGATCTGGTCGACGTCTTCCGGAAGTACGACGACCTTCCCGCGGTGCTCACCGAAACCATTGCAGCGCAGGCGAAGACGATCTGGCTGCAGCTGGGACTATGGCATGAGCAGGTGGCCCTCGACGCCGAAGTAGCCGGCTTGAACGTCGTCATGGACCGTTGCCTCAAGATCGAACACGCGCGATTCCATGGGGGATTGCATCTGGCCGGATTCGATACTGGAGTGATCGATTCGCGTCGCACACTCGGTTAGGGGTCATGCTTTCAGCAGGCGACCGCTGATCACCGTTGCCAGACCGCGCGGTGCGAGGCGTACGCTGCCCGCGCTGATCTTGTTGGACAGACCGGACACGACACTGGCCGGAGTGCGACGAGAGTCCAACGCGCGCAATGCCGTCGAGACCACCTGCTCGGATGTCTGAAAATTGCCCACCGCGGCGTCTTTCGATCCCACGACGTCGAAGAACTCTGTGCGGGTGGGGCCGGGGGAAAGTGCCAGCACTTTGAGCGGGGAACTGCGGTACTCGAACGCCAGGGCTTCGGTGAAGTTCAAGACGAACGCTTTCGTCGCCCCGTAGACGGCCATGTTGGGCGTCGGTTGATACGCGGCGGTACTCGCCACGTTGATCAGCGCACCGGTCAAGTTCGCCAGGAATGCCTGCGTGAGGTCGACCAGCGCACTGACGTTGAGAGCGATCTCTGCTGCCACGCGCTCCGGATCCTCGTCGGCGAACCGTCCGTGTGTTCCGAAGCCTGCGTTGTTGATCAGAGAAGTGGGAGTGATTCCTTTCTCGGCCAACGTGGTTCGCAATGCCGCGCCGACTCCAGGTACGCCCAGGTCCATGGCCACGACGGTGGCAGTGACGCCGTGGTCGGCTTCGATGCGGCGAGCGAGCGCCTCGAGTCGATCGGCCCGCCGCGCCACGAGGACGACGTTCTCGCCGCGCGCGGCGAATCGGGTGGCGAATTCCTCGCCGAGGCCTGAGCTTGCTCCGGTGATGAGCACTGTGGAAGTCATGAACGCAAATGTAGGCAGTGTCAGCATTGTTGTCAATGCCAACATCCCTTAGGGTGAGTGCATGGCAACGCGGAGCTACCACCATGGTGACTTGCGGGCGGTATTGCTCGACGCGGCGGAACGGAGCATTGCGCAGGGTGGCGTCGACGCGCTCTCGCTGAGGCAGTTGGCCAGAGATGTCGGAGTCAGTCATGCCGCCCCGGCTCGCCATTTCCGAGACAAACAGGCGTTGCTGGATGCGCTGGCGCTACACGGTTTTCAGGAGATGAACCGTCGGATGGCCGCCGCCGCGACCGGTCCCGGCGAGCTGATGTCGCGATTTCGTGGCGTCGCACGTGCCTACCTCGGATTCGCCGTCGAGCATCCCGAACTGCTGGATGTCATGTACAGCACCAAACATCATCCCGATGCCAGCGAAGACCTGAAAGCTGCTGCGGGCCAGAGCATGACGGCAACCCAAGCGTTGCTGAAGGACGCCATTGGCGCCGGCATGATCACCGAGGCACCCCCCGAGATACTCGCTCGGGTGGCATTCGCGAGCGTGCATGGCCTTGCGGTGCTCGCCACCGGTGATCTCCTCGACGGCGTCCCCGTCGAGGACCTACTCGATGCAACCGTCGACACTCTGATGCGCGGGTTCACCTGATCGCGTCGTTCCACAGGCTCCACTCCTGACTAAGTTGAGTGGCATGACCGAATACGACCTGCAACGTTTCGCGGACGCCCAGGACCCCGTCTGGAATGCAGTGACGAAGGAACTGAAGGCGGGACGCAAGCAGACGCACTGGATGTGGTTCGTGTTCCCGCAGTTGGCGGGGCTGGGCCGCAGTGCAACTGCTCAGCACTTCGGCATCGCCGATCTGACCGAGGCGGAACTGTACTTGTCTCACGAGGTGCTGGGGCCGCGCCTCAACAAGGCAGCTCGGCTGACCGTTGGAATCGAGGGCCGGACGGTCGACGAGATCTTCGGTTATCCGGACAATCTGAAACTGCACTCGTCCATGACGCTTTTCGCCGAAGCTACCAAGGGCACGTCCGTTTTCGAAGAAGTGTTGCAAAAGTATTTCGACGGTGAATCCGATGGCGGAACACTCGACTTGCTCGACGAGCGATACCGCTAGCATCGCTCCCATGACGACTCCACTCGCCGGATCCATTGCCTTCGTTCACGCCAGCTGGCACCTGGACATCGTCGACCGCGCGCGAGTGGGTTTCGCAGCCGAGCTCGAGCGGCTCGGCCATGCCGGGACGTCCATCGACGTCTTCGAGGTCCCGGGAGCATTCGAGATCCCGCTGCATGCGCAGCGGCTGGCGAAGACCGGGAAGTACTCGGCGATCGTTGCCGCCGCATTGGTGGTGGACGGCGGAATCTATCGACACGACTTCGTCGAGACGGCGGTCATCGACGGTCTCATGCGAGTGCAGCTGGACACCGACGTCCCGGTGTTCTCGGTGGTGCTCACTCCCCACCATTTCCACGAGCATGCCGACCACAATGCCTTCTTCACAGCGCATCTCGAAACCAAAGGGGCCGAGGCGGCGCGAGCTGTCGTCAAAACTCTGGCGTCGCTGGGAACCATCGGCTGACGCCGTGGTCGATTCTGTGCGCGGGCCCGATTGCCACTCTGCGCGTGAGCTGGATGAAGTACTCGCGGAACTCGTACGGCGAGAACCGATCTTCCATCGCCGCGAGTACGGCACCGCGCGGGACGACTTCGAGCGACTCACCGATCCAAGTTTCTGGGAGATCGGAGCTTCGGGGCGGATCTACAGTCGCGAACACGTCTGGTCGGTCCTCGACGACCGGTACCTGTCCGACCCCAGCGGTCGTCTCGACGGTGATTGGGAGACCAGCGGGTTCGAGCTACGGGAAATTGCCCCAGCCACCTACCTGATGAGGTACACACTGCGGCTCGACGGCAGGCATACCCGCAGAACTACGTTGTGGCAGCAACGTGACGGTGACTGGAAAATCCTCCATCACCAAGGAACCGTGATCGCAGTCCACGAATCGTGAAGTGTGACGGATAAGCCGACCTCTATCACGAGCTACCGACAGGTTTGCGATCACGAATACTTATGTAGGGCAATAGTTTTCGATTCGACTATCCTTGCGCATCGAACATGAGTTCGATATTCTTGTCTCCATGACCGCAGAGATCTGGCAACTGAGCGAGACAGAACTCCTCGCCGACGCTGCTGATGTCTC
>NZ_JASHKQ010000024.1 GCF_030056795.1 Rhodococcus sp. IEGM 1381
GTTCAGGTCCACGGTGAGCTCGTACGTCACGTCGGTGCCGCTGCCGGTTTCGCGCAGCGTGTACGAGCCCTTCTGCGACTTCTGCATTTCACCCGACACGAGGTTCCACGACACGGAGCTGCCGTCGGCGGCCCAGTCGTACTCGAGTTCGTAGGTGTCCTTCACCATCCCGGCGTCCAGCACGAACTTCACGCGCTTGCCGCGTCCGTCCGCGTCGACGTCGAGGACCTCGACGGACTTCGCGGCCGACACCCACGTGGGGTACGCGTCGAAATCCGCGATGACGTCCATGACCTGCTTCGGCGGGGCTTCGACGACGATCGATCTCTGGGTTTTCTCCGCCATGACTTCTCGTCCGCTTCCTTTCGGGTACTTCGATCCATTCGTTCGCTGTTGTGCCGTGGAACAGGCGGCAGACCTATCTCACACGATCGATCCGCGGACGCACAATGCGAACCGGCCGACCGTACCGCGCGGTTCAATCGCGAGCTGAACTCGACGCTACGTGGCTCGGTGCCTCACCCGCAGACCGACCGGCCTCGAGCTCACGCTTGAGCTCGAAGGTCATGGCGCGGCCCGCCACCCGACGAGCATGCTGGTGCTCCGCGATCTCGCCGGAACCAGAGGGCTCCGCATGCAGGAAGTAATGCACGACGACTCCGTCGAGCGCGGGCTCGAGCCACAGCTCCATGGTTCCGACCACACCACCGCGCACGGCCCAGCGGATCCCCTTCTCTCCGCGGTCCTCGGTGATGGTCAGGTTCAGATCCGGCCACCACCGACGCCACCGCTCGGGCGAGGCGAAAGCCTGCGCCACCCGTGTCCCGGGGGCGGCCACGAATGTCTGGTCCGCAACTTGAATACTGCTCATCGACAGAGCTTCACATATCGGGTGGCAGGCCGCGCACGTCCCCTCTTTTCCTGCTCGTTCCTGCAGGCTCCACTCGAGGCGCATTCAGGCGTCCTCGAGCCGGGTCTAGAGTAGCCGTGAAGCCGAGCTATCGACTTTCGTTCTCCCAGTTCTATCCGGAGGTAATCCCGTGCGCGAGTTCACCGCCGCCGCAAAGTTTCTCGTCGAGGACACCGACTCGGCTGTCGACACCGTCTTCCTTCGTGCTCGCAACACTCCCGATGCCGTCGTGTTCCGCCGCCTCGTGGACGGCAGCTGGACCGACGTCACCGCGGCCGAGTTCGAGCGAGTGGTCGTGGGGGTGGCACGAGGACTGATTGCAGCAGGCATCGAACAGGGTGACCGAGTTGCACTGATGTCGTCGACGCGGTTCGAGTGGTCTGTCGTCGACTACGCGATCTGGGCCGCGGGCGGGGTGACCGTGCCGATCTACGAGACATCCTCCGCCGGGCAGGTCGAGTGGATTCTCGAAGATGCCGAGCCGGTACTACTCGTTCTCGAGAACGACGCACACGTGCAGGAAACGAAAGATGTTGTGGCAGCCGCACAGTCCGTGCGTCGGACGTTCGTGATCGAGTCGGCCGACACCGATGCAGTGCAGGCACTGATCGACGGGGGCGCAGATGTCACCGAGGACTCTGTGCACCGACGGGTTTCGGCGTTGAGCTCGTCCGACCCGGCAACGTTGATCTACACCTCGGGCACCACCGGGCGCCCCAAGGGCGTCCAGCTGACTCACGCCAATCTGCTCGCGGAGTCTCTCGGTATTCGCGAGACATCACTGAAGTCACTGATGACACAGGGCCGAAGCACCCTGATGTTCCTACCGCTGGCCCATGTCCTCGCACGGGCAGTCAGTATCGCGTCGTTCGACGCCGGAGTCACTCTCGGTCACACCAACGACATCCCCAACCTCGTCGCGACGTTCGGAACGTTCCAACCTGACTTCATCCTCTCGGTGCCGCGAGTGTTCGAGAAGGTCTTCAACACCGCGAAGCAGAAGGCGCACGCCGACGGCAAGGGCAAGATCTTCGACCTTGCCACCGAGTGCGCGGTGGAATGGAGCGAGGCGCAGGACACGGGCGGGCCAGGAATCATGTTGCGCGCCAAGCACACCGTGTTCGACAAGCTGGTGTACGGCAAGTTGCGGGCCGCACTCGGAGGAAAATGCGAACTGGCCATCTCCGGTGGCGCTCCTCTCGGCAGCCGGCTCGGCCACTTCTACCGGGGCATCGGCGTGACGATCTACGAGGGCTACGGCCTGACCGAAACCACCGCTGCTTTCGCCGTCAACACCATCGGCTTCCAGCGCGTGGGTAGCGTCGGACGTCCGTTGCCCGGCAACACCGTTCGCATCGCCGAAGACGGAGAAATTCAGCTACGCGGGCCGGTCGTGTTCGACGGCTACTGGCGTAACGAGGAAGCAACCGCAGAGTCACTGGACGACGGTTGGTTCCGCACCGGAGATCTCGGCAGCGTCGACGACGACGGGTACATCACGATTTCGGGTCGCAAGAAGGAATTGATAGTCACGGCCGGCGGTAAGAACGTCTCGCCCGCCGGTTTGGAGGACCGACTTCGTGCTGGCGCTCTGATCAGCCAGGCTGTTGTCGTAGGCGATCAGAAGCCCTTCATCGGAGCGCTCATCACTCTCGACCCGGAGGCGTTCGATCGGTGGAAGTCCGCTCACGGCAAGGCCGCCGACGCCACCGCGGCGGATCTGCAGAAGGACCCCGATCTCGTCGCGGAGATCGATGCTGCCGTCGCCGACGCGAACAAGTCCGTCTCGCATGCGGAGTCCATCAAGAAGTATCGACTGCTCCCCCGCGACTTCTCGGAGGAAAGCGGCGAGCTGACCCCGACGATGAAGCTCAAGCGCAACGTCATCACCAAGGCGTACGCCGACGAGATCGAATCGATCTACGCCCGGTGAGGCCTACGGCCCGGAACGACCGACGCTAGATCAACGATCGCAACTTCTCCGTCAGCACGTCCCAACGCCACTCGGCGTCGACCCATGCACGGCCGGCGTTGCCCATCTGCGTTGCCAGCGCGCGATCGGACAGGATTCGCACGATCGCATCGGTGATGCCCGAGACCGAAGTTCCGTCGACCACGAGCCCGGTCTTGTTGTGCTGCACAGCTTCCGGCGCACCCCCGGACATTCCGGCTACGACGGGCACACCGCATGACGACGCTTCCAGGTAGACGATTCCGAGGCCCTCCACGTCGAGACCCGCGCCACGGGTGCGGCTCGGCATCGCGAATACGTCGGCGATGGTGTGGTGGGCGGCAAGCTCTGCGGACGGCACCGTGCCGGTGAACACCACGTGCTGCTCCATTCCGGTGGATCGGACGAGCTCGCGCAGAGTCTTCTCGTACGGCCCTCCTCCGACGATCACCAGAACGGCACCATCGATGGCACGCCGAATTCCCGGGAGCGCTCGGATCAGGAAGTCCTGACCCTTACGGGGTACGAGCCGCGAGAGACACAGAACGGTGGGTCGGTCGCCGAGGCCGTAGCGCGCGCGAAGTTCCGCTCGTGCAGCGTCGTCGGGGACGAAGCGATCTGTATCGACTCCGGGCGGCAGGTGTTCGAGGGCTGCGGTACGACCGAACGCCGAGCTGAAACGACCTCGGGTGTACTTGCTGACGTAGGTCACCACGTCGGTGTTCTCGCCGATCGTGCGCAGCGTCGCCCGCCCGCCGGGCACCATCGACCAGCCGACCTCGTGACCGTGTGTACTGGCCACGATGCGCTCGGCCCCAGCCTTGCGCAGGTGCGACGACATCACGGCCAGCGGAGCCGACGCACCGAACCACACCGAGTCGCACCGACGCGACTTCAGGATTCGAGCTGCCCGGCGCGCCACGAGCGGGGTCGGCAGCATCAGTGTCGTCGGATGCCGGATCACCTCGAACGGCTGCTCGGCATCGAACTTCTCGTGCGAGTCGCCGCGCCACCGCGGTGCATAGACCACGAGCTCGTCTGCGGGTAGTTGCGAGGCGAAGCTGTGCAGGTAGGACTGGATTCCACCCGGGCGAGGCGGAAAGTCGTTCGTCACGAGAAGAGTACGACGCATGGCGTCAACCGTAGCGCTCGAGGTCAGCGTGCCCGATCAGCCACCCAGTTGCCCCACGAGGCGACGAACTGGGTGCGGTCCAATCCGAGTATCGACGCGAAGGCGGCATCGATGGAGCCGTCCGAGGCAGGTCCAGCCGCCAACGCCTCGTACAGCCTGCGCAGTGTCGGCTCGCCGAACCGATCGGCCACGAAGGCGAACACCGACCACGCCGACTCGTAGGCCACACTCGACCGTGCCCCTCCGGCACCGAAATCCTCGTCCTTCGGCAGCACCGTCGGCGGTCCACCCGACGCCACGATCGCGGCAAGAGTAGGAGCGAGCTGCGCAAAATCGGCACCGGAATTGCGGTACCCGGAGTAGTCGGCAAACCCCTCCGCCACCCACAACGCGGTACCGTCGGCCGTCCGCGCCCTGGCCGCCACATGGGTCAACTCGTGCCGCAGAACCGAGCGAACGGTGAACGGCGTCAATCGGGCCGCGGCATCGGGACCGAACACCACCCGCTGGCCGGACGGACGCGAACCGTCCCCTGCCACCGCGTCGGACACGGTCACCGCCGCCACGTCCGTCGACGGATCGGATCCGGTCAGCTCGCCGAACTCCTCCGCGGAGGATGCAACGAATACCAGACCGTCTCGCGCCCAGTCGTCTCCCCAGAAGTCGGTGACTGCATCGATTGCCGACGGGAGTTCGGCGGTCAGGGCCGCGACGAACTGCTCCCGGTCCGGATGCCCCATGACCACCGATGTCCCCGAAGCCGTCGGAACCGAACGAATCGTCAACGATCCGAAATCCCACGGCCCACGCCACGTGTGACGTCGATACTCGGGCAGATCCGCATCGTCGACGAGCCGCCATCGACCGTCCCGCTCGGCTACGACGAGCGAGACCGGCCGACTCGTCGGCGACGCGTCCGGCCCCGCCACGGCGTAGCGCAGATACACCGGCGGTGCCCAGATGTCGGTGGCGTCCAGTGGCTCTGCGATCGAAGGAGGAACCGGTGTTTCCGGCTCGTCGCCCAGGACATAGCCGAATTCGGAGAACGGTATGCCCGGAACCGACGCTGCCCGACGTACTTGCGCCTCGACGAAATTCGGATCGGCCCGCGGGTCCATCAATGCCCGCAGACCGTCGACGTCTCCAGCGCGAACTGCGCCGGCCCACTTGTCGAGCAGGACGCTCACATCGGCGCGCCGCTGCTGATCGTAGGTCGGCGGGGCCTGGCCGACGGAAGTGTCGGTCGGCGCTGCTCGGGATTCACCGTCAGTGCTGTAGACGTTGTGAAAGACGACCGCCGAGAGCGCTACTGCGGCGACGAGAACAAGTGCAATCCACCGAAGCCGCACCGATCGGGCCAGGAGGCGGATCCCCGCGGGCTGGTTCGGCCCGCTCATACGCGCACCCGTCGATCGTCGAGGCGCACCTCAGTATCGACGCGCCCCGTAGTACGGGAACGACGCCATCGACTGGACCTTGACAGGGACTCCGAATGTCGACGCATGCAACACGTTGCCGTTACCTGCATAGATACCGACGTGCGACACGTCCGGATAGAACAGCACCACATCTCCCGGCTGCAGATCTTTCTGGTCCACCGGCGTACCGCCTTCGGCCTGAGCCTGACTGGACCGAGGGAGCGTCTTTCCCACCTGCTTGTACGCCCACACCACCAGTCCCGAACAGTCGAAGCCGTCCGGACCTGTTCCACCCCACACGTACGGCTTGCCGATCTGCGTCAGACCGGCTTGCAACGCGCTGGTACCCGATCCTGGCGTCAGACTCTGCAGAATCGTCGTGGGATCGAAACCGTCGGGCAAGGTCGATCCAGCGAGCGAGAGCTGCTCGGACGACGACAGCGCACTGTAGGCGGCCATCACCTCGGCTATCTGGCCCTGCAGTTCGCTTTGCTTGGCCTGGAGATCGTCACTGACCGCCTTGGCCTGCTCGGCCGCGACACGAGCTTGGTCGGCGGCCGTCGTCGCCGCCTGTTCGGCCGCTGCGGCATCCGAACTCGCTTGTTGGAATTGGGCGACCTGGTCGGCGGTTTCGGCCGAGATCACATCGAGGGCCGACATCTGGTCGAGCAGTTGCTGAGGTGAGTCGCTGACCATCACAGCGAAGAGGCGGTTCGTACGCGCGCCCTGGTAGTTGACGTTGGCTACCTTGTCCATGGCCGGCTTGAGCTGCGTCAACTGCGCCTGCGCTGCGTCGAGAGCGGCGCGGCTCCGATCGACGGCGGCCTGGGCATCGAGCTGCTGCGCAGTCTTGGCATCGAGGTCGATCTGAGCGTTGTGCAGAGATTCGTTCGTCTGCTCGGAATCGCGGGAGAGCTCGGCAAGCTTGGTCTGGGCATCGGACGCCGAGCCGAACCCCGGTTGGGCGATCGCCGTCTGCGTCGGCACTACGGCGATGCTTGCGGCCAACGCGGCAGCAATCACCGAGTTACGGGCCAGCCGCCACACTCGGTTTGATCTCGATATCGCCACGGAAAGCGACTCTCCGTCCTTACATTTGTCACCTTCACGAGGCGACGGTTGGATTAGCAGTCCGGAAACGAACCATACCCATGCTCTTGCGGGCGCGGACGTGAACACCGTCTGAAATCGATGGGGGTTCGTCGGTGACAGGTCACAAAGTAAACATCGACCAGGTCTCGATCAGATTACGAACTAGCGCGTCCGCTGTCCACCGGACCGGCGTGTCGCATGCCGTGTCCGGAGACGACGACAGGGCCGAGCCGGTGTACGGCTCGACCCTGTCGGTCGATCACAGCGAACGTCTGCGGCTCGAATCAGTAACGACGAGCACCGTCGAACGGCATCGAGTCCACGGGAGCAACCTTGACCGGCACGCCGGACGTGGACGCGTGCACGACGTTGCCGTCGCCGATGTACATACCCGAGTGCGAGCCGCCGTAGAAGGAGACGACGTCGCCGGGCATCAGGGTGTCACGCGAGACGGGAGTGCCCGCGGCTGCCTGGTCGTAGCTCGTACGGGGCAGGCTGACTCCGGCCTGCTTGTAGGCCCACTGGATCAGGCCCGAGCAGTCGAACGAATCCGGACCCGAAGCGCCGTACACGTACGGCGCGCCGATCTTGGACTCAGCAGCCTGAACGGCCTTCGCTGCGGGCGTGACCTGAGGAGCCAGCGCACCCGGGGCCGGCAGGCCTGGAATGTTGAGGGGAGGAAGGCCCGGGATGTCGGGAATCTCGAAGGTTCCGACGCCGGGAATGGTGAGGGGGGCCGCCATCGCGGGTGCAGCGGGAAGAATGACCACGCCTGCCGTGAGCGCTCCGGCTACGAGAACTCGCCGCAATGATCGGTTCGAAAGTTGTGACGCCACGAAAGATGGTGCTCCGTTTCTTCCTATCGTCCGCCGACCGAGTTAGCTGACGGGTTCGGGCTGGGAAGAGCAGCCCTACCCACCGGCCACCGTGGGTGGCTCAGCGGGATTCACCCCAGTAGATATCGGGTTCCCGGTACGAACACTCTCGCGAGTGAGCGATTAGGCGGTGACTTGCGACGCCACTCCGGTTTGGACTGACGAGACTCCGCAAGGTCTCAGGAAGGTTACGAAATGGCATACCCCTGTGTCGACCCCAACGCGCCGACGCAACCGAATTCGACCCGAATTTCGCTAACCAGCGCGCTGCTCCCCCGGTGCGTCACGAGTCGGTAACGACGGAACTTCGGCGGTCTCGTCCACGTTCGTCACGAGCTTGAGCGTCGGCACGAGACCGACATCCGCGAGCACCCCCATAGCACCCAGTTCCTCCTGCTCGAGCGTGATCGGCGAGGGTGGTCCGACCCACCGTCCGTCCGACCTCGATGGCATTCCTGGCGGCCCCAGAAGCACCGTCACGACGCAGTCCGCGCAGGCGATGTCACGGACCAGGCAGTCACTGCAGTCGATGATCATTGTGATCCTTGTCTCTTTTCTGTTTCAGGCGGCCGAATCAGCCGATCGAGCAAAAGGTAGCGCCCGCCACCGACAGGTTTCGTGACACTTCACGGTCCGGACTCGACGACACGGTCCCCGACGACACCGCCATGCGCGTTCTTGTCGGAGGTCGGACCTACCGTCGTCCCGGTGAGCCTGCCCATCCAGCTGACGTTCGACGAACTGGACACCCCACTGCACGAGACCACGTTCGTCATCGTCGACCTCGAAACCACCGGCGGCAGCGCGGAAACCGAGGCCATCACCGAGATCGGAGCGGTCAAGGTTCGGGGAGGCGAAATTCTCGGCGAATTCGCCACCCTGGTCGATCCGGGCAGGTCCATTCCCCCGTACATCGTGGAACTCACCGGAATCACGTCGGCGATGCTGATCGGCGCGCCTCGGATAGAACGAGTGCTACCCGGTTTCCTCGAGTTCGCCCGCGGCTCGGTGCTGGTGGCCCACAACGCGGGCTTCGACACAGGTTTCCTCAAGGCCGCCGCCAGTCGTCTCGACATAGCGTGGCCCCGGTTTCAGGTGTTGTGCACCGTCAAGCTGGCTCGACGGGTTCTCACGCGCGACGAAGCACCCTCGGTCAAACTTTCCGCGCTGTCCACCCTGTTCAGATCCGACACCCGGCCTACTCACCGTGCGCTCGACGACGCCCGCGCAACGGTCGACGTTCTGCACGGCCTCATCGAACGAGTGGGCAATCAGGGCGTCCACAGTTATGCCGAGTTGGTCGACTACCTTCCGGCGGTGTCGGCCGGCCAGCGCGCCAAACGCGGGCTGGCCGCTCACCTGCCCGGTACGCCCGGCGTCTATCTCTTCCGCGGCCCATCCGACGAGGTCTTGTACGTCGGCACCTCGAACAACCTCAAACGCCGAGTACGCAACTACTTCACCGGGTCGGAGACCAGGGGCCGAATGAAGGAAATGGTCTCCCTGGCCACGCGCGTCGACCACGTCGAGTGCGCGCACGCACTCGAAGCCGGTGTCAGAGAACTGCGACTGCTCTCGGCGCACATCCCGCCGTACAACCGCCGCTCGAAGTTTCCCAAGAAGGGCTGGTGGATCACCCTCACCGACGAGGCGTTCCCACGACTGTCGATAGTCCGGACGCCGACGCCCAACAGTCTCGGACCGTTCTCGGTTCGCGGTGACGCCGCAGAGGCTTCGGCGCTCGTGGCGGAGTTCTGTCGTCTGCGCACGTGCACCCGCCGGCTGGCTCGTTCGGTTCGGCACGGTGACAACTGCCCGTCAACCGACGTCGGCGGCTGCCCAGCGGCACTGTCCGGGCCATTGACAGCCGAGGAGTACTCCAGCTCACCTGCGCAGTTTCTTGCGCTCGTGTGTGGCCAGGACGACGCGATCCTCTATTCGATGCGCCGCCGGGTCGCCGAACTCGCGGACAGGGAGCTCTACGAGACTGCCGCGCGCCTGCGCGACCGGATCGCGATCACCGTGGAGGCGCTACGCCGGATGCATCGGTCCTCGGCTGTGGCCGCGATCGCCGAACTCGTGGCCGCCCGGCGGACAGCGGACGGAGGATGGGAGTTGATCGTGGTGCGATTCGGCCGTCTGGCCGGTGCTGCGGTCGCTCCCCGCGGAGTGCACCCGATGCCCGTCGTCGATGCCATCACCGCGTCCGCCGAGACGGTGATGCCCGATCCGACGCCGCTTCGAGGTGCGCCGCCGGAAGAGGTCGGCCTCATCGCGTCCTGGCTACGCACCGATGGGGTTCGCATCGTGCGTACGAGCAGCGGCTACCGCAGTCCGGCACGCTCTGCGGGTTCGTGGGAAGACTGGTGTCGAACGGCGAGAGAAGCCGCGCGGCAGGAGTGGAGCCCGCGGAACGACCGGTAGGGCAGGAGTGGATCCCGCGGAACGACCGGTAGGGCAGGAGTGGAGCCCGCGGAACGACCGGTAGGGCAGGAGTGGAGCCCGCGGAACGACCGGTAGAACTAGGGTTTGGGTGGGAGCTCGTCGCACATCGGGCTCGAGACGCATGAGGAGCACAGATGATCAATGCAATCGTCTTGATCGACGCCGAGGCCGATTTGATTCCGGAGGCGGCGCAGGCCGTTGCCGATGTCGACGGTGTGACAGAGGTCTACTCGTGCGCTGGGGATGTCGATCTGATCGCCATCGTCAAAGTGCGCGACCATGCCTCGATCGCCGACGTGATCACCAAACACATCAATCGTGTGCGTGGTGTTCGGAGCACCACGACTCACATTGCGTTCCAGTCGTATTCGAGCGCCGACGTCGATGCAGGATTCTCGATCGGCGAGTAGGACACAGTTCGTCAGTCGGCCGATGCGGTGGTGCAGCGTGCCCAGTCGGCGAGTAGACGCGACGCGGAACCGCTGTCGACAACTGTTGCGGCAGTTGCCAATCCGGCTTCGATTCGCTCACGCAGATTCCCGGAGACGCCCTGATGCGCGGCAATGGCCGCGGCGGCGTTGAGCAGCACGGCGTCCCGGATCGGTCCGTGTTCGCCGGCGAACACGCGATGCGCCACTGCGGCATTGAACTCCGCGTCGCCGCCTCTGAGGGCTTCGATCGGCGCTCGGGCAATCCCGTAGTCGAGTGGATCGATCGTCTCGACGGTCACCGAGCCACCGGACACCACGTGCACGGTCGTCGTGGTGGAGAGGGTGATCTCGTCCAGTCCGTCGTCGCCACGTACGACGAGCACCGAGCTGCCACGGCCGGCGAACACGTCGGCCATCACGGGAGCCAAACTCTCGAAGGCGCAGCCGATCAGGCCGGCGCGCGGGCGGCCCGGGTTGGTCAATGGCCCCAGCACGTTGAACACCGTCGGGATGCCGATCTCTTTGCGCGGTGCCGCGGCGAAGCGAAGTGCGGGGTGGTGGATCGGCGCGAAGCAGAACCCGATTCCGACTTGTTCGACGCTCGACGCAACGGCGTCGGCCCCGAGAGTCACGCGGACACCCAGTGCCTCGAGCACATCGGTCGTGCCGCTCTTGGACGACGCCGCGCGGTTGCCGTGCTTGACCACTCGTATTCCGCTGGCGGCAACGACGATCGCAGCCATCGTGGAAATGTTGACGGTATCGGCACCGTCGCCGCCGGTGCCCACGACGTCGACGGCGTCGGAATCTGTGTCCACCAGCACCGCGTGTGCCAGCATCGACTCGGCGAGACCGTTCACTTCCGCCGGGGTAGGCCCCTTCATCCTGAGGGCCACTCCGAACGCAGCGATCTGCGCCGATGTCGCGTTGTCGGCCATGATCTCGTCCATCACCCAACCGGTGTCGGCGCTCGACAGGTCGGAATGTGTGGTCAACGCTCCGAGGATGCGACGCCACGTACGCGGCTCTTCGTCATTGGTCGGTGCATTCATGGCTGATCCGTTCGTCGGTCCGTGGCGGCGGACATGGTGCGGTGGAAGCTTAGCCAGACGCCGGGTCGGTCTGTGCCGGCTGCAGCGCATCCCACCCGAGCACAGCGCCACCCCGGCGTTGGGCGAGGCCCGCCATTCGAGACCGCTCCTGCGAACAGTGCAATGCGTCGAGCACCTGCACGCGCTGCAGAACCAGCGCAACGCCGTCGTCGACGTGTGGGCGGTAACCGTCGATGTCCGACAACTCGACCGCAGGCCCCACTTCGTAGTCATCCTGGGCCGCGACCGCCGCCGCGTCCTCTACTTCGTGTGCCGGCAGCAGCAGATGATGCCGAAGCAACACATCCGACGCCGCCGTCCACACCGGAGGAATCCGGGCTGCGTCGTCGAGCACAGCCGAACACGCCTGCGCGTCGTCGAAGCAACTCGCCACTATCACCAGATCCTCGCGCGTGGGGTCCAGACGTTCTGCGGTCGACCGCGAGAACAGCCGCCGAAACCATCCACCTTCGGTGCTCTTTACCATGAGGCCAGCCTTGCACGACTGGACCCTACCGGCCCGTACAGCCCTCCTGACCAGCATGGGAACAAGAGCACTCCTGGATTCGTTGTGCTGCGACGCGCCCAGAGCGGACCCGGATATGCCTTCCGTACTACGACGGGTCATACTTCTTTCTGTGACGAGCGCTGTAGGGACTCAAGGATCGGCAATCACCCAACGCGTGCACTCGCTGAACCGTCCCAATATGGTCAGCGTCGGCACGATCGTGTGGCTGTCGAGTGAACTCATGTTCTTCGCCGGGCTGTTTGCGATGTACTTCGTCGCGCGAGCCCAGGCGAACGGAAACTGGCCACCGGAACCGACCGAACTGAACCTGGTTCTGGCCGTACCGGTCACGGCGGTGTTGATTGCATCGTCGTTCACCTGCCAGCTGGGTGTATTCGCCGCCGAACGCGGTGACGTCTTCGGACTCCGACGGTGGTACACGATCACCCTGATCATGGGCGCATTCTTCGTGTCCGGCCAGGCGTACGAGTACTACCACCTTGTCGAAGAGGGCACGACGATCTCGAGCAGCGTCTACGGCTCGGTCTTCTACATCACGACCGGCTTCCACGGACTGCACGTGATCGGCGGACTCATCGCCTTCGTCTTCCTGATCACCCGAACGCTGGTCAGTAAGTTCACTCCCGCGCAGGCCACCGCGGCCATCGTCGTCTCGTATTACTGGCACTTCGTCGACATCGTCTGGATTGCCCTCTTCGCGACGATCTACTTCATCCGCTAGTGACAGTCAGCACGCCAACGATAACGAACGAACGGATTCAGCCCCCGACGTTCGGCCCGTCCCGACACGACAAGGGATAGAAGATGAGTACATCTCCCCCAGCAGAATCCGTCGACAAAGCCACCTCCAAGACGAGACGGCAGCGTAAGACGCGTCGACGCGTCACAGGTGCTCTCGTTCTGATGATGGGCCTTCTGAGCGCGGGTTTCCTCGCTTCGGCCCTTACCCCGACTCCTCAGGTCGCTACCGCCGACACCGACTCGGCTGCGCTCATTCGCGAAGGCAAGCAGCTGTACGACACGTCGTGCGTGACGTGCCACGGTGCCAACCTGCAGGGCGTTCAGGATCGCGGACCGAGCCTGATCGGCGTCGGAGAAGCCGCCGTCTACTTCCAGGTCTCGAGTGGCCGCATGCCGGCCGTGCGCAACGAGGCACAGGCACTGCGCAAGCCGCCGAAGTTCAACGACAAGCAGATCGACGCTCTCGGTGCCTACGTCGGCGCGAACGGCGGCGGACCCACGGTCATCCTCGACGACAACGGCGAGGTTGCTCAGGAATCGCTGCGCGGCGACGACATCGCACGTGGCAGTGAGCTGTTCCGGTTGAACTGTGCGTCCTGCCACAACTTCATCGGTCAGGGCGGTGCTCTGTCCTCGGGCAAGTTCGCGCCCGACCTCGGTCCTGCGAACGAGCAGGAGATCTACACCGCGATGGTCACCGGTCCGCAGAACATGCCCAAGTTCTCCGATCGCCAGCTGACGATCGAGGAGAAGTCGGACATCATCGCGTACGTCAAGTCAGCTCAGGAGACCAAGGCCGCGGGCGGTTGGGGTCTCGCGGGCTTCGGTCCTGGTACCGAGGCGATCGCGCTGTGGGTTGTCGGAATCGCCGCAGTCGTCGGCGCAACACTGTGGATCGGAGCGAGGTCATGAGCGACGGTGATTCCGGCCGCAAAGACACGGCAAACACCAGTGGCGTGGATGCCGACAAGAAGTACACCGACGAGGAACTGGGTGCGTTGAGCCGCGACCAACTGGTCGAACTGGGCACCAATCTCGACGGTGTCGACGTTGCATTTCGTCGCAATCGTTGGGCCGTGGCAGGCACCCGAGCCGAGAAGCGCGCCGAACGCAGCGTGGCGATCTGGTTCGCCATCGCCGGTCTCTCTGCCATCGCGTTCATCGGTATCTACTTGTTCTGGCCGTGGCAGTACGCCGGAATCGGCGACGAGAACTACCACCTCTACTCGCTGTACACCCCGCTGATCGGCGGCACGATGGGTCTCGCGATCCTCGCAGTCGGCGTCGGAGCAGTGCAGTTCACCAAGAAGTTCATCCCCGAAGAGGTCTCGATCCAGGACCGCCACGACGGAAGTTCGTCGGAGACGGACCGCAAGACCTTGGTGGCCGAACTGGGCGATTCTCTCGATACGTCGACCATCGGTCGGCGCAAGGTGATCAAGCGCTCACTGTTGTTCGGCGGCGGTGCTCTCGGCGTCATGGCTCTACTTCCCCTCGGTGGCCTGATCAAGAATCCGTGGGCCAAGGGCGAAGATTCCCCGTTGTGGGTATCCGGCTGGACTCCTCGCTACGATGGAGAGACCATCTACCTCCGACGAGACACCGGGCGACCGGAAGATGTCGTTCTCGTTCGGCCCGAGGACTTGGACGCTGGTGCCATGGAGACCGTATTCCCGTTCCGCGAGGCGGACCGCGAGAGCGAGCACGACCTGCTCACATCTCTGCGCGGAATTCGCAACGCCGTCATGCTCATTCGCCTGCGCACCGATGATGCCAGCACGGTCATCAAGCGAAAAGGCCAGGAGAGCTACAACTACGGCGATTACTACGCCTACTCCAAGATCTGCACGCACTTGGGTTGCCCGACATCGTTGTTCGAGCAGCAGACAAACCGCATTCTCTGCCCTTGCCATCAGTCGCAGTTCAACGCGCTCGAGTACGCCAAGCCGATCTTCGGACCGGCCGCGCGCGCGCTGCCCCAGCTTCCCATCACAGTCAACGAGGAGGGATACCTAGTGGCACAAGCCGATTTCAAGGAAGCATTGGGTCCCGCCTTCTGGGAACGTAAACCGGAGCGTGATTCATGAGCCCTTCACTGCAAACCCTCGCAGCCAAGCAGGCCGACGACGTCGACAGTCGTTACCACTTGGCACCGGGATTGCGCCGTCAGATCAACAAGGTATTCCCGACCCACTGGTCGTTCCTGCTCGGTGAGATCGCGCTCTACAGCTTCGTGATCCTGCTGATCTCCGGCGTCTTTCTCACCCTGTTCTTCGACCCGTCACTCAGCGAGGTCGTCTACCAGGGCGCATACACCCCACTCAACGGCGTGACGATGTCGCGTGCATACGCCACTGCCCTCGACATCTCGTTCGAGGTCCGCGGTGGTCTGTTCATGCGACAGATTCACCACTGGGCAGCACTGATGTTCGCCGCGTCGATCATCGTGCATATGGCGCGTATCTTCTTCACCGGTGCGTTCCGTCGTCCCCGTGAGGCCAACTGGGTCATCGGCTGCCTGCTGCTGATTCTGGCGATGTTCGAGGGCTTCTTCGGATACTCCCTCCCCGACGACCTGCTTTCGGGCACCGGTCTTCGCGCCGCCTTCTCCGGCATCACGATGAGCATCCCGATCGTCGGTACGTGGATGCACTGGCTGATCTTCGACGGCGACTTCCCGGGCACCATCATCATCCCGCGCCTGTACGTGGCTCACGTGCTGCTGCTGCCCGCGATCATCCTCGCCCTGATCGCCGCCCACCTGGCGTTGGTCTGGTACCAGAAGCACACTCAGTTCCCCGGACCGGGGCGCACCGAGAAGAACGTCGTCGGCGTTCGTATTCTCCCCGTCTTCGCGGTCAAGTCCGGCGCATTCTTCGCCGTGACGTTCGGTGTTCTGGCCGCAATGGGTGGTCTGCTACAGGTCAACCCGATCTGGAACCTGGGCCCGTACAACCCGTCGCAGGTCTCGGCAGGTTCGCAGCCCGACTTCTACATGATGTGGACCGACGGCCTGGCTCGACTCTGGCCGGCCTGGGACATCTACATCGCCGGTCGCTACACCATCCCGGCCGTGTTCTGGGTGGCAGTGATCATGGGTCTCGTATTCACGGTCATGATCGCTTACCCGTGGATCGAGAAGCGTCTCACCGGTGATACTGCACATCACAACCTGCTGCAGCGTCCCCGCGACGTGCCGGTCCGTACGGCCATCGGCGCGATGTCCATCGCGTTCTACGTCGTCCTGACGCTCTCCTGCGTCAACGACCTGATCGCGTACAAGTTCGACATCTCGCTCAACGCCATGACCTGGATCGGTCGCATCGGCGTACTGATCCTGCCTCCGATCGCCTACTTCGTCGCCTACCGGTTCTGCATCGGTCTGCAGCGCAGCGACCGGGCGGTACTCGAGCACGGCATCGAAACCGGAATCATCAAGCGTCTCCCGCACGGCCAGTACGTGGAAATCCACCAGCCGCTCGGACCGGTCGACGATCACGGACATCCGATTCCCCTCGACTACCAGGGCGCACCGGTACCCAAGAAGATGAACAAGCTCGGCTCGGCCGGTAAGCCCGGCTCGGGATCGTTGTTCACCCCGGACCCGGTGGCACAGAGCAAGGCACTCGAAGATGCTCTGCACAAGGGCGAACACGAGCAGCTCGCGATGCTCCGCAACTACCAGGCGGGAGTTCTCGGCAACGGCTCGAACGGTCACTCGAACGGCAACGGCCACTCGAACGGCAACGGTCACTCGAACGGCAACGGCCACGCAAATGGCAATGGCCACTCGAACGGCAACGGCAACGGCCACTCGAACGGAAATGGCCACGAAGACGCGGCGATCACGTCGGGTCGTCAGGACAGCGACAGCGGTCACTAATATCTGACACAGCACGACAGAAGGGCGGCACCGGCAACGGTGCCGCCCTTCTCTGCGTATACCGCCCTTGGATAGGGCGAAGCGTCGAATCGGCGGACAGGCACCTTCGTGCCCCTCCCCTCCCCCGGTCTTGGGCGGCACCAGACACCGAGCTCGGACACTCGGAGTGCCATCTTCGTGCGAGTGCGCCACTGGGCCGCAACAGATCGGCTCACCGGTATTACTATCGGCACATGGTCCGCATCCCCCTCACCCCCGGCGAACTCGCTCGCGGTGCCAGGCTCGGCGCAACACTGCGTCGCTACCGAGGCAGCCGCACCATGACCGATGTCGCCGACGCTGCCGGCATCTCGGTAGAGACGCTCAGAAAGATCGAGACCGGACGTATACCGACGCCTGCATTCTTCACCGTTGCGGCCCTGTGCGAGGCGCTGAGCATCTCGTTGGACGCCTTGGCGGACTCGACCTCGGACTCGATAGCGAGACACTCCGAGGCCGACGCCTCCTGACGGCGACAATCCACTCCTCGACGCCCACTCACCGTCGGCGCACCGTTCGGTGCCATGACTGCTCCATATGCTTCCGCCGAGGCCAGGAAACTCACTCGAGGTACAGAAAAAGGGCCCCGATCGTTCTCGCGAACGATCGGGGCCCTTTCCTGATGTATGCAATCAGTGGCGCTCGGCTCCGACGTGGTACTCGAACACCAATCCGGCGGCCGCCGCGATGACGCACACGACTCCCAACGCAATCAGCCAAGGCTGGAAGAAAGCGAATCCGAGAGCAGTGATGGACGCAGCGCCGGCCAGCACGATCGGCCAGAAGCTGCCGGGGCTGAAGAAGCCCAGATCTCCGGCGCCGTCGCTGACCTCGGCGTCGTCGAAGTCTTCAGGGCGGGTGTCGAGGCGTCGGGCAACGAACCGGAAGTACGTACCGACGATCAGCGTCAGACCCACCGACAGGAAGATCGCGGTGACGCCTGCCCACTCCACTCCGGTGCGGCTCAGGCCCGTGAACAACGCGTACACGATGCCGACCAGGAGGAAGAAGACAGTGAGGATCTCGAAGATCTTGGCTTCGATTTTCATATCAGCATGCTTCCTTGATCAGTTGCCTTCGGCGACAGTGGCGGTACGGACGGTGCGATCGGTCTCGAACGGGGACGTACTCGTTGCGACGGGGCTCTCGCCGATGGCTTCGAGTGCCTGCGCGTTGGTCAGCGCTTCGCCGCCCTCGGACACCGGCTTACGGAGCTCGACGTACTGCTCGAACCGATCCGGGGACACAGCACGAACCTCGAAGTTCATCATCGAGTGGAAAGTGCCGCACATTTCGGTGCAACGGCCGACGAAAGAGCCTTCGCGTTCGATTTCGCTGATCTGGAAGACGTTGTCGGAGTGGTTCTCCTCGGGGTTGGGGAGAACGTCACGCTTGAACAAGAACTCCGGAACCCAGAAGCCGTGGATGACGTCGGAGGACGCCAGCACGAACTCGATGCGCTTACCGGTCGGCAGCACCAGCACCGGAATCTCGTCGCTGGAGCCCACCGTTTCGATCTTGTTGTAGTGCAGGTACGACAGGTCCTGCGTGAGCGCTCCGTTGATGGGTCCTGGAACGAACTCGCCGTCTTCACTGCCCTCGGCACCCTCGCCGGGAGTAGCGGCGGCTTCTGCTGCCGCCTGCTCCTCTTCGTCGGTGCCCTCGTACTTGGCGGCACCGTCCTTGAGGTCGATGGTTCGGTATCCGAACTTCCAGTTCCACTGGTATGCAGTGACGTCGACCTGCACGTCGGGATCGGCCTGTTTCTCGTCGACGTAGTTCTGCACCACGACGGTGAAGTAGAACAGTACGGCGATGATGACGAACGGCACGGCCGTGTAGAACAGCTCGAGCGGAACGTTGTACGCCGTCTGGCGAGGGAACTCCGGTGAGTTCTTCTTCTTACGGTGGAAGAGCACCACCCAGAAGATCAGGACCCACACGATGATGCCCATGACCAGGGCGGCAATAACCGACCAGGTCCACAGGTCCCCGATGCGTTGCCCCTGCGGCGTCACGCCGGAGGCAAAACCGAAATTGAGTACGTTGTCGCTGCTGATGGAACAGCCCGACAGCATCAACGCGGCTACACCGAGAAATGCTGTCAGCCCCGCTCGCCGAAGGTTCCGACTATGCGCCACGTTCACGCCTTCCTGATTGCCCACCACTGAAGAATTAAGGCTTCTACATGGAGATGCCCGAGTACTACGCAGCGTAGACCAAAGCCGGCCGAGGACCACCCTTGGGTAGTTACCTACGTCCGAGCGTGTCTGCGGCATACTCGGATCCTGACCCACAGTCCCGCTGACGACGCTCGCGGAGACGAGCCCTGCCGTCCCAGACGTCACTGTCCCCAACTGCGAGAAGAGGTAGCAGACGCTGTGTGTGGACTGCTCGGAGTACTCACGTCCCACGGAACGACCGCCACCGGAGTCGAACTCGTGAGTTCGGCCACCCAGTGCATGCGCCACCGAGGCCCGGACGAGCCCGGCGGCACCTGGCACGACGACGATGTCGTCTACGGCTTCAACCGGTTGTCGTTCATCGACATCGAACACTCGCATCAGCCGATGCGATGGGGACCGCCCGAGTCGCCGAATCGGTATGCACTCGTCTTCAACGGCGAGATTTACAACTACCTCGAGTTGCGCGCGGAGTTGGCGCGCGATCATGGAGCAGAGTTCGCCACAGAAGGCGACAGCGAATCGATCGTCGCCGCATTCCACTACTGGGGTGCTGCCGCGGTGGAGCGGCTGCGGGGCATGTTCGCGTTCGCGATCTGGGACACCGAGACCCGCCAGATATTCCTCGCACGAGATCCCTTCGGCATCAAGCCGTTGTTCCTGGCCACCGGCCCCGGAGGCACCGCATTCGGCAGCGAGAAGAAGAGCGTGCTCGAGTTGATGGATCTGGTCGGGGTCGACGACGATCTCGATCAGCGCGCCATCGAGCACTACACCGTGCTGCAGTACGTACCCGAGCCCGAGACGCTCCACGCGGGGATCCTACGACTCGAATCCGGCTGCTACGCCACCCTCTCCCCCGGTACCGCGCCGAAGGTCACCCGATACTTCACGCCGAAGTTTCCGGTTCGACCCTTCGTGCCCGGCACCGAGAAGGCTCGTTACCAGGAGATCGCCGAGGCGCTCGAAGATTCGGTTGCCAAGCACATGCGCGCCGATGTGACAGTCGGGTCCTTCCTGTCCGGCGGAATCGATTCGACGGCCATAGCCGCGCTGGCAATCCGCCACAATCCTGATCTGATCACCTTCACTACCGGTTTCGAGCGTGAGGGCTACTCCGAGGTCGATGTCGCCGCCGAGTCGGCGGCCGCCATCGGTGCCCGCCACATCGTGAAGGTCGTCGGGCCGGAGGAGTTCGCGGCATCCATCCCCGAGATCGTCTGGTACCTGGACGACCCGGTGGCGGATCCGGCCCTCGTACCTCTGTACTTCGTCGCCAAAGAGGCGCGCAAGCACGTGAAGGTCGTGCTCTCCGGCGAGGGCGCGGACGAGTTGTTCGGCGGATACACCATCTATCGCGAGCCGCTGTCACTGAAGCCGTTCGAGTCTCTTCCTGCATTCCTCAGACGCGCGGCCGGATCGCTGAGCGAGCGGATCCCGGAAGGAACCCGAGGAAAGAGCCTGCTGAACCGTGGATCGATGACTCTCGAGGAGCGGTACTACGGGAACGCCCGCAGCTTCAACGACGCGCAACTGCGGTCCGTGCTGCGCGAGTTCCGACCGGAATGGACGCACCAGGACGTCACTGCGCCGATCTACGCGCAGTCGCAGGGATGGGACCCGGTGGCTCGGATGCAGCATCTGGACCTGTTCACCTGGTTGCGCGGCGACATCCTGGTCAAAGCAGACAAGATCACCATGGCGAATTCGCTCGAATTGCGAGTCCCGTTCCTGGACTCGGAGATCTACAGGGTCGCCGAGAAGCTGCCGCTCGAGCAGAAGATCACCAAGAACACCACCAAGTACGCCTTGCGCCAAGCGCTCGAGGGGATCGTTCCCGGACACGTACTGCATCGCGCCAAGCTGGGATTTCCGGTGCCGTTGCGCCACTGGCTACGCGGCACCGAGCTCTTCGATTGGGCTCACCAGCAGATCGCGGAGTCTCAGACCGATCACTTGTTGAACAAGCCCGCCATAGTCGCGATGCTCAACGACCATCGTGCCGGAAAATCCGATCACAGCCGACGTCTGTGGACGCTGCTGATCTTCATGGTGTGGCACGGGATCTTTGTCGAGAAGCGCATCGTGCCGCAGATCGCCGAACCGGAATACCCGGTCAACGTCTGACTCGCGTCTTCCCGCCCTCACTGGGGCGGGAAGACCGAACTCAGGCCGGCAGCAGCGCGCCGATCTCCTCGCCTGCCTCGGTGCCGTAGGCCGCGCTCAGACGCTTGATCGCGTCGTCGCGGTTCAAGCTCCACTCCTGTGTGCCGGTGGTTTCGAGAACCAGTACGGCGACGAGCGAGCCGAGTTGCGCCGCACGTTCGATGCTTGCTCCGGCCAAATGTGCGGTGAGGAAACCGGCCCGGAAGCCGTCGCCGACGCCGGTAGGGTCGATCTTGCTCGTTTCCGGTACGACACCGATGTGGGTATGCACACCGTCCTTGGTGACGATGTCCACGCCGCGCTTGCCCAGTGTGGTGACACGCAGATCCACCTTGTCGGCGATGTCGGCGTCGGACATGCCGGTCTTCTGCTTGAGCAGAGCCCATTCGTACTCGTTGGTGAACAGATACGTGGCTCCGTCGATCATCTCCATTGCCTGCTCGGCGTCGAGGCGAGCGAGCTGCTGGGACGGGTCGGCCGCGAACGGGATCCCCGCAGCGCGACACTGAGCTGTGTGCGCTGTCATCGCATCGGGGTCGTTGGCACCGATCAGGACCAGGTCCAGTTCGTGCTGAGTCGCCAGCGCTTCGATGGAGATATCGCGAGCCTCACTCATGGCTCCGGGGTAGAACGACGCGATCTGCGCCATGTCCTGGTCCGTGGTGCAGACGAAACGCGCGGTGTGGGCGGTTGCGGAGACGCTCACGCCACTGCAGTCGACTCCGTGCTCTTCGAGCCAGGTCCGGTATTCGGCGAAGTCCGGTCCAACGGCCCCGACGAGCAGAGGCGCACCGCCGAGAACTCCGAGCGCGTACGCGATGTTTCCGCCGACGCCTCCCTTACGGATGACCAGATCGTCGACCAGAAAGCTCAACGAAATGTTCGAGATCTGGTCGGCGACGATCTGCTCGGCGAACCGTCCGGGGAATCGCATCAGATGGTCGGTCGCTATCGAGCCTGATACCGCGAGAGTCACGAAGGAGAGCCTTTCGAGTGGAGGTGCTGGTTTGCTGACAGGCAGACACGACTGTGACCGATACACGCATGCGTGTATCGGTCACAGTCGAAGACGAGTCAGCTCAGTTGAACGAGTCGCCGCACGCGCACGATCCCGTGGCGTTCGGGTTGTCGATCGTGAAGCCCTGCTTCTCGATCGTGTCCACGAAGTCGATGGATGCACCCTCCACGTAGGGGGCGCTCATCCGGTCCACTGCGAGGGTGACGCCGTTGAAGTCGACCGCGAGGTCGCCGTCGAGGCTTCGGTCGTCGAAGAAGAGCTGGTAGCGCAGTCCTGCGCAACCACCCGGCTGCACCGCGATGCGCAGTGCGAGGTCGTCGCGGCCTTCTTGATCCAGCAACGCCTTGGCCTTGGCCGACGCGGTCTCGGTCATGGTGACCTTGTGCGCCGTGGTCTCGGTCGTTGTGGTCTCACTTGAAACGGTCATGGGCTCTCCCTATCAGTCGTACAAAACCCGTGAACTACTCAACCGTACTCTCGGTGCCTCTATTCCTCACGCGCGCCGCCTCGGATTCGCGCCAGAGTCTGCAACCCCGCCCGCGATATGTGCAGCGAGCAATTCGAGCTGGTTCGCTGCATCGGACATCGCCAACTCCACCGATCCCGCGAACTCGCTGATCGAGTGTGCGGCCTCGATACCGGCGGACGCCAGTTCGTCCTCGGTCAACGTGACCTGGCCCGCGAGCACGATCGTCTCCACTCCGGTCGCACCACCGGCAGCCGCGATTCTGGTCACCAGCTTGCCGCGCAGCGATTGTGAATCGAACTTCCCCTCACCGGTCAACACCAGGTCGACGGTCTCGAGCAGTTCCTGCTGTCCGGTTCGGTCGGCCACCACGACGGCCCCGGGCTGCTGTGTGCCGCCGAGTGCGAACAATGCGGCACCGATACCGCCCGCGGCTCCTGCACCCGGCCGGTTCGCCACGTCGTGGCCCGCTGCGGACAGGACGGCGGCCCAGTCGGTGTTCAGCTCCTCCAGTCTGTCGACCGTGTCGGCGTCGGCACCCTTCTGCGGGCCGAACACCCGGGCCGCACCCCACTCGCCCAGCAACGGATTCTCCACGTCCGACGCGGCCACGAGGTCGATTCCAGACAATCGAGCGGCCGCCGATCCCAGTCCGCCCAGCGCGCGGATCAGTGCGCGGCCGCCGTCGGTGCAACTGCTGCCGCCGAGCCCGACGAAGATCGTTCGAGCCCCGCTGCCGATCGCTGCATCGATCAGTTGCCCGACGCCGTAACTGCTGGCTTTCGATGCGGACTGGGGGCTCGGCGGGCCGTCGAGCAGATGCAGTCCGCACGCCTGCGCGGATTCGATGTACGCCGCTGTGCCGTCGAGCAGCCAGCGCGCCCGAACCGCAGTGCCGAGCGGTCCGTCGACGTCGGCGACCTGCACAGTGCCGATGCGCGAGGCCAGCACCTCGACGAACCCCGGCCCGCCGTCGGATTGGGGGGCGATCTCGAGTTCGTCCTGCTGTCGAACCGATGTCCATCCCCTGGCTATGGCGTGGGCCGCGTCCGCGGCGGTCAGGGTGTCTCCGAAGGAATCCGGCGCAATCATCACTCGCATCGTGGAAAGTCTAGGGCCGCAGCATGCGGACGGCATCTGCTGATCTGCGAGCTGACCTGGCCGGTGTTCGATATCGATACGTCATCCCATACTCTGGTTGCGTGAAGCTGCTACGCCGTGGAAACTCCGACAATTCGGACGAACAGAATTCGAACGAATCCGAGTCGACTGCGTCCGGGAACGAGGCCGCATCTCCGGTGTCCCTCGGCAAGGGCCGGCCGACACCCAAGCGCCGTGATGCGGAGGCTCGGCGTCGCGGACCGGTTGCCCCTGCTCCCCTGACGAGCAAAGAGGCCCGCGAGCGGCGCAAGGCGAACAAGGGCAGCAAAGAAGATCGCAAGGCCGCCTCCAACGAGCGGCGCGCCGCGGCAGCCGAGCGCCGTGCGCGCATGCTCGCGGGCGACGACAAGTACCTGCTCCCCCGCGACAAGGGTCCGGTGCGCGCATACGTGCGCGACATCGTCGACGCGCGGCGCAACCTCGTCGGGCTGTTCATGCCGCTCGCACTGATCCTGATCTTCGCGTTGTTCCTGCAGCCTGCGGTTCAGCAGTACGTCACTCTCGGCATGTTCGTGATGATGCTGTTCATGGTCGGCGAGGGCGTCTACCTCGGCAAGATGATCAACAACAAGATTCGAGTCCGATTCCCCGAGACCACAGACGGCGGCTTCAAGATCGGGTGGTACGCCTTCGTCCGCGCGTCCCAGATTCGCAAGATGCGCGCACCCAAGCCGCGAGTCAGCGCCGGCGCGGCTGTCTGACGTCGGTGGGTGAACCGATTCGAACCCTCGTGCTCGGTGGTGCCCGATCCGGTAAGTCCGCGCATGCCGAGGCGTGTGCCGGCACCGAGCCGGTTCGCTACTTCGCCACCGGTAGGCGCGACCACACCGACGAGGATTGGCAGCGTCGCATCGACCTTCATCGGGCGTCGAGACCGCAGCATTGGTCCACCGTCGAGACGGTAACCTCGCTGGCCGCATCGATCTCGGAGCCCTGGGACGGCACCACCTTGGTCGACGACCTCGGAACATGGCTGACGGGGATGCTCGACGACGCTCAGGCGTGGGAACGACCGCGCGGCACGATCACACCGTCCGTCGACGATCTGGTCGGGGCGGTTGCGGCGTGCACATCCACCCTTGTGCTGGTCAGTCCCGAGGTAGGTCTGTCCGTGGTTCCCGAGTCGCATTCCGGACGCCTCTTCCGAGACGAGCTCGGACTGCTCAACTCTCGACTGGCCGCCGTGTGTGACCGGGTTCTGCTGGTCGTCGCGGGACTCGTGCTGACCCTCAAGGAACCACCGGCGGAATTCATCACCGCGAAAGGCGAAGCGTGACAACATTTTCGGCAGAAGATTCGGAGTTGTCGCCGTTTCGTCCGGTGACCGCTCCGTCCGATTCGGCTCGGTCCGCCGCCGCGGATCGTCAACGTGAACTCACCAAGCCCGCCGGCAGCCTCGGGCGACTGGAGAAGCTCGGCGAATGGATTGCGGCGTGCCAGGACAGCTGCCCGCCACGCTTGCTCGAGCGAGTGCGCGTCGTCGTCTTCGCGGGCGATCACGGGATCGCGGCCCATGGGGTCTCTGCGTACCCGCCGGAGGTGACAGCTCAGATGGTCGAGAACATTCGCGGTGGCGGGGCGGCGGTCAACGTGCTCGCCGACATCGCCGGTGCCACGGTACGGGTAGTCGATATCGCGGTGGACGCCGAGACCGATTCGTCGGTGTCCGCGTTCAAGATTCGACGATCCAGCGGGTCGATCGACCGCGAGGATGCACTGAGCGAAGCCGAGGTTCGAGCGGCGCTCGCCGCCGGGGCAGCCATCGCAGACGAGGAGGTCGACGGCGGGGCGGATCTGCTCATCGCGGGCGATCTGGGTATCGGAAACACTACTCCCGCAACAGTATTGACCGCGATCTTGACCGACACCGAACCTGTTGCAGCCGTCGGCCGGGGCACCGGAATCGACGACGCCGGGTGGATCAGGAAGACCGCGGCAATACGGGATGCCATGCGTCGAGCGCGACCGGTCGCCAAGAACCCTACCGATCTGCTCCGGGTAGCGGGTGGCGCCGACTTCGCGGCGCTGGCCGGATTTCTCGCACAGGCCGCGCATCGGCGCACCCCAGTGATTCTCGACGGCCTCGTGGTGACCGCGGCCGCGTTGGTGGCAGAGGACGGCGCAGCCGGCGCACGGGAATGGTGGGTTGCCGGGCACCGTTCGGCCGAGCCCGCTCACACACTTGCGTTGCGTCATCTGCGTCTCGAACCGATCGTCGAGCTGGACATGAGACTGGGTGAAGGGTCCGGTGCCCTCGCGGCACTGCCTCTGGTTCGGGCGGGCGTCGGCACGTTGAACTCGATGGCGACCTTCGCCGACTCCGGTGTCAGCACCGGTGACAGCGAAGCCCACAGCGGTATCGAAGCCCACAACAGTATCGAAGCCCGCAGCACTATCGAAGACCACTGACGTGCGCGGGCGAGCCGATGGACTGTTGCTCGCGTTCTCCTGGCTGACCGTGCTGCCCGTACGCGGCCCCGAGAACGTCGATCGGCACTCGGCCGGACGGGCAATAGCTCTCGCTCCGATCGTCGGTCTCGCCCTCGGCGGCACCTGCGCTGCGCTGGTGTGGGTGTCGGTCTCCGCCGGACTGTCGCCGCTACTCAGCGGACTGATCGGCGTCGCGGCTGCTGCATTGCTGACCAGAGGGATGCACCTCGACGGCCTGGCCGATACCGCAGACGGACTCGGTTGCTACGGCCCGCCCGAGCGCGCGAGAGAAGTCATGAAGTCCGGCAGCGCAGGCCCGTTCGGTGTGGCAGCTATTGCTCTCGTGCTGGGCATACAGGCTGCAAGCGTGGGCCAGCTTGCTCAATTGCACATGTGGTGGGCCATCGTGTTCGTCTCGATGATCGGACGTGTGTCGGTGGTGCTCGCCTGTCGTAGGGGCATCGACGCGGCAGCACCGAGCGGCTTCGGCGCTCTCGTGGCCGGCACACAGTCGACCGCAGCGGTGGGTTTGTGGGTGGGTGCGGCAACGGCCATGTCTGTATACGCGCTGCCCGACCGACCGTGGCAGGGACCGTTGGTGGTCGTCGTAGTGCTCGCCCTCGCGGTGGTGGTCGCTCGCCACTGTGTCCGACGCTTCGGCGGGCTGTCCGGGGACGTGCTCGGAGCCGGAATCGAGACCACCGCAGCGCTGGCCGCCATTGGCCTTCTGCTGTGGAGCTGACTAACGAAGCGTCGTCATCCAACCGTGGGTATCGGCGAAGGTCCCGCGCTGGATACCGGTGAGTGTGTCTCGCAGTGCGAGCGTGATCTCGCCGGGCTCGCCGCCTGCGATCTCGAAGGCTCCCTCGGTGGACTTGACGCTGCCCACCGGGGTGATGACGGCTGCGGTGCCACAGGCGAACACCTCGGTGATCTCGCCCGAGTCGGCACCCTTGCGCCACTCCTCGGTGGAGATTCGGCGTTCTTCGACGGGGATGCCGGCGTCCGTCGCCAGCGCCAAGAGCGAGTCTCGGGTGATGCCGGGCAGCAGCGATCCGGACAGCGACGGCGTCACCAGTCGCGCATCGGAACCCGAACCGAAGACGAAGAACAGGTTCATCCCGCCCATCTCCTCCACGTAGCGGCGCTCGGTGGCGTCGAGCCAGACCACCTGATCGCATCCTTCGTCGCTGGCCTGCGCCTGGGCGAGGAGTGACGCGGCATAGTTGCCTGCGAACTTTGCAGCTCCGGTGCCGCCCGGTGCCGCTCGGACGTACTCGGTGGACAGCCAGACGCTCACCGGCTTGACTCCCCTGGGGAAGTACGCGCCTGCAGGCGACGCGATCAGCATGTAGCGGTACGAATCTGCGGGGCGCACGCCCAGCCCGGCCTCGGTGGAGAACATGTACGGCCGGACGTACAACGCGTCCTCGCCGCCTGCCGCGGGAACCCACTCGTGGTCGAGTTCGAGCAGCTTCTCGATCGATCCGACGAAGAGCTCGTCCGAGAGCTCCGGCATGGCAAGCCGCCTGGCCGAGGACCGAAAACGCTCGGCGTTGGACTGAACCCGAAACGTCGAGAGGTCACCGTTCGGCTGACGGTAGATCTTGAGTCCCTCGAAGATGGCCTGGCCGTAATGCAGAACCATCGCCGCCGGGTCGAGCTCGATCGGGCCGTACGGGGCGATGGTCGCGTCGTGCCAGCCACGGTCTCGGGTGTAGTCGATGAACACCATGTGGTCTGTGAAGTGCTTTCCGAATCCGGGTGCGGCAAGCACCGCGTCGCGCTCCTCCGATGTAGCGAGCGAGGGATGCTGCACGTACGTGAATTCGGAAACACCTGTCATGGCCGAGATCCTATCGTGGAGGTCACCCGCTCTTGCGCGGTCACCTGGTCTTGGCCGCGACGAACGGAGGCGCGACAACTTCGCAGCGCAACGCACGCCCACGAACGTCGACCTCGACCTCCGTGCCGACCGCCGGAGCTGCGGCGGCATCGAGCAAGGCCAGGGCGATACCCACCTTGAGCGACGGTGAGAAAGTTCCGGATGTCGTCGTCCCGATATCCTGGCCCGACACCCGCACGGTGAGACCGGGGCGGAGCACACCGCGGTCGAGAGCCTTGAGTCCACGCAGTGTTCGCGCCGGCCCACCGGCCTTCTCTGCGGTCAGTGCCTCTTTGCCCCAGAATGCGTCCTTCTTCCACCCGATCGCCCAACCGCACCGAGCTTGCAGGGGCGAAATGTCCAGTGACAGTTCGTGTCCGTGCAACGGGTATCCCATCTCGGTGCGCAGAGTGTCCCGTGCTCCGAGCCCACATACCTGTCCGCCACGAGACCGCACAGCGGCCAGCAGGGCGCGGAAGAGTGGTTCCACATCGCCCGCCGGTGGAACCAGTTCGTATCCGTGCTCGCCGGTGTAACCGGTTCGGCACACTCGCACTGCCACCGAATTCCAGGTCGCGTCCTCGAACGCCATGTAGTCCATGTCGGTCGGCAGACCCAATTCCTGCAGCACCTCGGCCGCTTTCGGTCCCTGCACGGCCAGCACTCCGAACTCGCGATGCTGGTTCACCACCGACACGCCGTCGGGTGCCTGCGCCGCCATCGCGGCGGCGACATCGGCCGTGTTGGCTGCATTCGGCACCAGGAAGACGTCGTCATCGGAGACGTAATATGCGATGAGGTCATCGACCACACCGCCGGATTCCGTGCAGCAGAGGGTGTACTGCGCTCTACCCGGCTCGATGCGGCCGAGGTCGTTGGTCAGGACAGAGTTCACGAAGGCGGCAGCGCCGGGGCCGGTGACCGACGCTTTTCCGAGGTGGCCGACGTCGAACAGGCCTACGGTTTCCCGCACCGCGGTGTGCTCGACGACCACACCGGCGTACGACACCGGCATGGTCCAACCGCCGAAAGGTGCGAATGTCGCACCTAATTCGGTGTGTACGGCGTGCAGCGGTCCCTCGATCAGGTCGGTGTCGGTCATGGCGGTCACGCTAGCCCACATCACCGCTCGTGCGGGCCCTGCGGACCGAGTTCGTCCCTCGGTCCGCTGCTCCGTGGGTCGTCATTAGGATCGAGGTACCTACACGTCAACCCCTACAGGAGCAGCCACGTGCCTTCACCTTCGACGCTATCCCGCACTCTCGGACCCGACCTGGTCCTCGCGGGCAAGCTCGGCAAGAAAGTCGACGTTCTCGTTGTCGCGCTGAGTACCAGTGACGACGGCCTCGAGCTCGCCATCACCGATGACATCTCCGACGACGCCATTGCTGCCGAACTCCTCGACGCCTTCGAATCCGTCGGTGCCACCGGCAAAGCCGACGAGCTCGTTCGGATCCAGGCTCCGTCCGGCCTGCCCGTGTCCAGTGTCCTGGCAGTGGGCCTCGGCAACGCTGCCGACATCGACAGCGAGCGCATTCGTCAGTCGGCCGGTACCGCGGCACGCTCGCTGAAGGGTGTCGATACGGTCGCGACGACGCTGTCGGCACTCGATCTCGGAGCGGCCGCAGAGGGGTTCTTCCTCGGCGCGTATCAGTTCACCGAGTTCAAGTCCGCGCTCTCGGCACCGAAATCCGATGCTCTTCCACTCGCCCGCGTCGAACTGCTCGTCGGCGACACCCGCGCCAAGGATGCGAAGGACGAGCTGGCACGATCCGTCGCCATCGCCGAATCAGTGGCTGTCGCACGTGATTTCGTCAACACTCCGCCGAGCCACCTGTATCCCGAGGAGTTCGCGAACCAGGCGAAGGCCCTGGGCACCGCCGCAGGCCTGAAGGTCGAGATTCTCGACGACAAGGCACTCGAGAAGGGCGGCTATGGCGGCATTCATGGCGTCGGAAAGGGATCTTCTCGGTTGCCGCGACTGGTTCGCTTGACGCATGCAGGCGGCAAACGGGGTGCCAAGAAGGTGGCCCTGGTGGGCAAGGGAATTACCTTCGACACCGGCGGCATCTCGATCAAACCCGCTGCGGGCATGGAGAACATGACCTCGGACATGGGCGGTGCGGCTGCCGTGATCGCGACGGTGATCCTGGCCGCGAAAGTCGGTCTCCCACTCGACGTCATCGCGACGGTACCGATGGCGGAGAACATGCCGTCGGGCACCGCGCAGCGCCCCGGCGACGTGTTGACGCAGTACGGCGGCATCACCGTCGAGGTCATCAACACCGACGCCGAAGGCCGCTTGGTGTTGGCCGACGCGATCGTGCGTGCCTGCGAGGACGATCCGGATTATCTCATCGACACCGCGACGCTCACCGGAGCTCAGGTCGTTGCGCTCGGCAACAGGACCCCCGGCGTGATGGGCACCGACGATTTCCGCGACCGAGTCGCCGCGATCTCGCGCGCGATCGGCGAAAACGGATGGGCCATGCCGCTGCCGAAAGAGATCCGACGCGAACTCGACTCCAAGGTGGCCGATCTGGCGAACGTCACCAACGGCCGGGCCGGTGGAATGCTCGCTGCCGCCCTGTTCTTGAAGGAATTCGTCGCCGACGGCGTCGAATGGGCTCACATCGATGTCGCGGGACCGGCCTACAACACCGGAGGGCCTTTCGGCTACACCGGCAAGGGCGGCACCGGCGTTCCCGTGCGGACGATGTTCGCGGTTCTCGAGGACATCGCCCGGAACGGCTGATCACGCGTCCGTGCGCGCGGATCTGCGCGCACGGACGGGATCACACGTCGCGCTGCTGCTGTTCGCGCCTTTTGATGATCTTCTGGCGCGCGTCGTGGTCACGCATTCGCTGGGGATAGCCGGTCTTGCGGACGTCGTACACCGGGATCTTCAGGTCGGGTCCGATCTTTCGTGCATATTTTTCATCCAGCGGCCGACGGGTCCATTCGCCGCCGTTCGCGACGAGCACAACAGTCAGCGGGGTCACCGTCGTCTTCGGCTCCACGTAGGCCTCCACCCCGACCCGAGCGGCCGTCCAATCGGCCAGGTACTGGGCGACCGACCCATCGGGACCCCGTTTCGCGGACCCACCGCTTCGTTTGAGTCGATCGAACAATCCCACGAGTACATCCTTCTCGTACGGCCACGGATCACCGGCTGTACAGCCGGAAATGTTGTTACCCGCCAGTTTGCCAGGCGTGTTGCGCGCCCTAGGGGAACGGCGAGGCGATATCAATGGAAGGATGACTGTAGAGGGTTCAACTCTCTTGATAGTGAACCAAGGCTCGTGAAGTGAGTAAGTGAATTGCCGAGAGGGAGTGTCGACGTGGGCGCTGTATCGAGCCGAACATGCTCGATCGGTGTCTGGTGCACCGGTGCCTCCGTCGAACCGAATCACGCAACTCTCGTCCATGAACCCTGTTCCGCCAGCACAATGGTCTGCGACCACAAGTCGTAAGAACTACATCACCCGCATACAACTGTCGAGGAGTCAACAGACATGGCCTTCTCCGTCCAGATGCCAGCTCTCGGTGAGAGTGTCACCGAGGGAACTGTCACGAGGTGGCTCAAACAAGAAGGCGACACCGTCGAAGTCGACGAGCCATTGCTCGAAGTCTCCACGGACAAGGTCGATACCGAGATCCCGTCGCCCGCTGCCGGTGTTCTGACCAAGATCGTCGCTCAGGAAGACGACACCGTCGAGATCGGTGGCGAGCTCGCCCAGATCGGTGACGCAGGCGAAGCCCCCTCGTCCGACGCGCCGGCCGAGGACGCTGCTCCCGCCGAGGAGTCGGCACCCGAGGAAGCTGCCGAGGAGCCCACTCCCGCAGCCGAGCCCGAGCCGCAGGCAGAGGAGGAGGCACCCGCAGCGAGTGCATCGTCCGACTCGTACGGATCCGGTACGCCGGTGACGATGCCCGAGTTGGGTGAGTCCGTCACCGAGGGCACCGTGACCCGATGGCTCAAGGCCGTCGGCGACGAGGTTGCAGTCGACGAGCCGCTGCTCGAGGTGTCCACCGACAAGGTCGATACCGAGATCCCGTCTCCGGTTGCCGGAACACTGCTGGAAATCTCCGCCGAGGAAGACGACACGGTGGCCGTCGGTGGTCAGTTGGCTGTCATCGGATCCGGGTCGCCGGCCGAGAAGGCCCCCGAGCCCGAAGCCACGCCGGAGCCCGAGGCACCCAAGGCAGAGGCACCCAAGGCAGAGGAGCCGAAGAAGGAAGCTCCGAAGCAGGAGGCTCCCAAGGCCGAGCCGAAGAAGGAAGAGCCCAAGCCGGAAGCACCGAAGCAGGAGTCCCCCAAGGCCGCTCCCGCCAAGGAGTCGGCACCCTCGGGTGATTCCAGCCCGTACGTCACTCCCCTGGTGCGGAAGTTGGCGTCGGACAACGACGTCGATCTCTCCACCGTCAAGGGCACCGGTGTCGGCGGACGCATCCGCAAGCAGGACGTGCTCGCTGCAGCCGAGGCGAAGAAGGCTCCGGCAGCTCCGGCAGCCGAGGCTGCGCCCGCCGCTGCCGCCAAGCCTGCTGCACCGGCAACCGCCGGTGTTCGTCCGGAGCTCGCGCATCTTCGTGGCACCACGCAGAAGATCAACCGGATCCGTCAGATCACCGCGAAGAAGACGCGCGAATCGCTGCAGACCTCTGCGCAGCTCACGCAGACCTTCGAGGTGGATGTCACCAAGATCGCCGGTCTGCGAACGAAGGCGAAGGCGAAGTTCGCCGAGAACGAGGGCGTCAACCTGACGTACCTGCCGTTCTTCGCGAAGGCCGTCGTGGAGGCTCTCAAGGCGCACCCCAACGTCAACGCGAGTATCAACGAGGACGCCAAGGAGATCACGTACCACGCCGATGTCCACCTCGGCATCGCCGTGGACACCGAGCAGGGTCTGCTCTCCCCCGTCATCCACAACGCGGGCGACCTGTCGCTCGCCGGACTGGCTCGGGCGATCAGCGACATCGCCACCCGTGCACGCTCGGGTGGACTCAAGCCCGACGACCTGTCCGGTGGCACGTTCACCATCACCAACATCGGCAGCCAGGGCGCGCTGTTCGACACCCCGATCCTGCTACCGCCGCAGGCCGGCATGCTGGGAACGGGTGCGATCGTCAAGCGCCCGGTCGTCGTCAAGGACGACTCGGGCAACGAATCCATCGGTGTTCGCTCGATGTGCTACCTGCCGCTCACCTACGACCACCGTTTGGTGGACGGGGCCGACGCAGGACGCTTCCTGACGACGATCAAGCAGCGTCTCGAAGTAGCGTCGTTCGAGGCCGATCTCGGCCTCTAGACAACCGGCGAGTTTCGCGCCTCACGTATTCTCGTAGGAGCGCGAAACATTCGCATCGGAGTCTCTCGACAAGTGGGGCACGAACCGAGCATCCGGGGCATCATTCGTTCGCGAATGATGCCCCGGTCTGCGTCAAGGAGGCTTTCGTTCATATGCGCGTAGTCATTGCAGGTTCATCGGGATTGATCGGCACAGCCCTGGTCGCCGCACTGCGGGGTCGGAGCCACGACGTCACCCGCCTCGTACGGCGTTCACCGGCGGGGCCGGACGAGTCGCAGTGGGACCCATCCCGCGGGAGCATCGACGCGGCCACCCTCGACGGTGCCGACGCGATCGTCAACCTGTGTGGTGTCGGAATCGGCGACAAGAGATGGTCCGGTGCCTACAAGCAGTTGGTGCGCGACAGTCGGATCGCTCCCACCGAGGTGCTCGCCGGTGCTGCCGCCGACGCGGGAGTACCGACATTGATCAACGCAAGCGGCGTCAACTTCTACGGCGACACCGGCGACCGAGTGGTCGACGAGACCGCTCCCGTCGGTGAGGGTTTCCTGGCCGAGGTCTGTCGTGACTGGGAGAACGCCACGTCTGCGGCGTCCGCTGCGGGTGTACGCACGATCATGCTGCGCAGCGGCGTCGTGCTCTCGCAGCGCGGCGGAATGCTGGGCAAGCTTCGACCGCTGTATTTGTTCGCCCTCGGCGGTCGGCTCGGCAGTGGGCGTCAGTACTTCCCGTGGATTTCCTTGGAAGACGAAATCGGTGCCATCGTCCATGGCATCGAAAGCGATTCTTTGCGTGGACCGGTCAACATGGTGGGTCCGACGCCGGTGACGAACGCGCAGTTCAACAGTGCGATGTCGCGTGCGGTGCACCGCCCGGCACCGTGGGTTGTCCCCGGCTTCGCCCTCAAGGCAGTGATCGGCGAGTTCGCCGAGGAAGCCATCCTCACCGGTCCGCGTGCCATTCCCAAGGCTCTGGAGGACGCGGGTTACACGTTCGAGCACAACACCGTGGGAGAGGCACTGCGAGTAGCTGTAGGCAGCTGATCCGGCGTACCGTTCCGAATCATGAGTGACGCGAACTCTTCGTCGGTCCGAGCATCGGCACGCGCGAGCACCGACCCTGTCGTGGTGCGCGAGTTGGGCACCGTCGAGTACACCGAAGCATGGGCTCTGCAGCGCGACCTGGCGGGTGCCCGGGCCGACGGCATCGGCTCCGACACACTGCTGCTGCTCGAGCATCCGTCCGTCTACACGGCGGGGCGACGCACTGCCGAGGAAGACATGCCGCGGGACGGCACTCCCGTCGTCGAGGTGGACCGCGGCGGCAAGATCACCTGGCACGGTCCTGGCCAATTGGTCGGATATCCCATCGTCAAGCTCGCGCAGCCCATCGACGTCGTCAAGTACGTGCGCCGTATCGAAGAAGCGCTGATCTCCGTCGTATCCGAATACGGCATCGTGTGCGGACGCGTCGACGGCCGCTCGGGGGTGTGGCTTGCAGCCGGAATGCGCGACGGGATCTGGCTTCCCGAGCGCAAGATCGCCGCGATCGGGGTCCGCGTTCAGCGCGGGGTGACGCTGCACGGCTTCTCGCTCAATTGCAATGCAGCCATGAACGGGTTCGATGCGATCGTCCCGTGCGGCATCGCCGATGCGGGCGTCACATCACTGTCGCTCGAGCTGGGACGGGACGTGACAACCGGCGACGTGATCACGAACGTCACCGCCGCGATCCTGGCAGCATTGGACGGTTCGATGCCGGTGCAGGACCACGACATAGAGCATCCGGCGACGGTCGGCGCGTCGATCAACCCGCAGTTCACCACCGTTCGGTTCGGCGCGTAGCATGAATCTGTGACTGTGGCCCCAGAAGGACGCAAGCTGCTCCGCCTCGAGATCCGAAATGCGGAGACCCCCATCGAACGCAAGCCGAACTGGATCAAGACCAAAGCCAAGATGGGCCCGGAATACACCGAGCTCAAAGGTCTTGTGAAGCGCGAGGGTCTGCACACGGTGTGCGAGGAAGCCGGCTGCCCGAATATCTACGAATGCTGGGAAGATCGCGAAGCGACCTTCCTCATCGGCGGTGAGCAGTGCACCCGCCGATGCGATTTCTGTCAGATCGACACCGGCAAGCCGGATGACCTCGATCGAGACGAGCCGCGCCGCGTGGCGGAGTCCGTACAGGCCATGGGTCTGCGCTACTCCACGATCACCGGCGTCGCGCGTGACGATCTCGAGGACGGCGGTGCATGGCTGTACGCCGAGACCGTGCGCTTCATCAAGAAGCTGAACCCGAACACCGGTGTCGAGCTGCTCATCCCTGATTTCAACGCCAAGCCCGATCAGCTGGCCGAGGTCTTCTCCTCGCGACCGGAGGTGCTGGCCCACAACGTCGAGACGGTGCCGCGCATCTTCAAGCGCATTCGTCCTGCGTTCCGCTACCAGCGGTCGATGGACGTCATCACCGCGGCTCGCGATGATGGTCTGGTCACCAAGTCCAACCTGATCCTCGGTATGGGCGAGACGCCCGAGGAGGTGCAGGAAGCGATCCGCGACCTGCACGAGGCGGGCTGCGACATCCTGACCATCACCCAGTACCTGCGGCCTTCGCCGCGGCACCACCCCGTCGAGCGGTGGGTGAAGCCGGAGGAGTTCGTCGAGCACTCCGACTACGCCACCGAGGTCGGATTCGCCGGCGTGCTGGCCGGTCCGTTGGTCCGCTCCTCCTACCGTGCCGGACGCCTCTACGCGCAGGCCATGGCGCACCACGGCCGTGAGCTGCCCGAGAGCATGAGCCATCTGACCGACGGCGGAGAAGCTTCGCAGGAGGCCAGTTCGTTGATGGCCCGTCTGGCCGCTCGCTGATCCTCGATCCAATCCGGAGCGGTGCACGTGAGCGTCGGCACAGGACGTATCCTGTGACGTATGGCGAACGGCAGTAAGGCTGGCAAAGCAGCGAAGCCCAGCAAGGAAGCAAAAGCAGCCGCGAAAGCGGCCCGCAAGAAGGCATCGAAGGAACGCCGCAGTCAGCTGTGGCAGGCGTTCCAGATGCAGCGCAAGGACGACAAGGTTCTCCTTCCGCTGATGATCGGGGCGGTGGTCGGGCTCGGGCTCGTCGGTTTCCTCATCGGCCTGGCCTTCGGTTTCCAGTGGTTCCTGCTCCCCATCGGCTTGTTGCTCGGCGTGTTGGTCGCCTTCATCATCTTCGGTCGCCGGGTGCAGAAGTCGGTGTACAAGAAGGCCGACGGCCAAGCCGGTGCAGCGGCCTGGGCCTTGGACAACCTGCAGGGTTCGTGGCGGGTGACCAATGCGATTGCCGGCACCACTCACCTCGACGCCGTGCACCGGGTGATCGGCAAGCCCGGTGTCATCCTCGTAGCCGAGGGTGCACCGCAGCGGGTGAAAGCGCTGTTGGCTCAGGAAAAGAAAAAGACGGCCCGTCTGGTGGGCGACACCCCGATCTACGACGTCATCGTCGGAAACGAACCGAACCAGATTCCCCTCTCGGGTCTGCAGAAGTATCTGTCGAAGTTGCCCAAGAACATCGACGGCAAGCGCATGGACACCATCGAGTCACGGCTCTCCGCTCTCGGCACCAAGGGTGGTCCGGCAATGCCGAAGGGACCCGTTCCCGGCGGGGCGAAGATGAAGGGCGTCCAGCGGACCATGAAGCGCCGCTAGATCCCGATCGACACTCCACAGCAGCCCTGATGCGCGCCCCTAGCGGGTCCGCAGCAGGGCTGTTCCCGTTGCGCGGTCGTGCATTCCGCGTCCGTCCATGTCGGTGATGACCGCCGGGACGACGAACAGCAGTATCAGTTGGCGAACCAGCGCCCGCACGAAACCGACCCGGGCACGGGCGTCGATGCGACCGACCTGGATGCCGACCACGAACTGCCCCGGGGTGAACGAGAACAGCGAAACGGTCGCCACTCCCACGACGAACCACACAGCAAGGACGATCGTCGAGATCAGTCCACTCGTGGTGTAGCCGCCGAGAATCAACGACGCCACGCCCGTGGCCATCGTCCAATCCAGCAGCAACGCCAGGATTCGGCGTCCGGCACCCGCCAACGCACCCACGCCTTGCTGAGGCAGTCCGAGCTGCTCTCCGCGGAAATTTTGCGGTTCTCTTGGGTTTGCCGCCGCCGGTCCGGACAACCAGGAACCTGTCATTCGTGCCATGATTTCCAGGATAGGCGCGACCGGACACACGGGAAAACACGCGGACGTACTGTTGTTCGTGCCGCTCGTGAACCAGGACGCGTAACACGGGCGAAACACGACCTTGACGGGCGGGCAACACCAAGTCCATACCGTCAGTTCGACGGACTCAACAAAGGAGCAAAAGCGTGGCGTTTTCCACGGCCCAAGAGGTCATCAAGTTCATCGCAGATGAAGGAATCGAATACGTCGACATCCGATTCACGGATCTGCCGGGTGCGCAGCAGCACTTCTCGATCGCCGCCAAGGCGTTCACGGCGGATACCCTGGAAGACGGTCTCGCGTTCGACGGCTCGTCCGTCCGCGGCTTCCAGTCGATTCACGAGTCCGACATGATTCTGCTTCCGGACTACGCCACCGCTCAGATCGACCCGTTCCGCAACGCGAAGACGCTGAACATCGACTTCTTCGTTCACGATCCGTTCACCCGTGAGGCGTACAGCCGCGATCCGCGCAACGTCGCACGCAAGGCCGAGGAGTACTTGGCCAGCACCGGCATCGCCGACACCGCGTACTTCGGTGCCGAGGCCGAGTTCTACATCTTCGACTCCGTGCGCTTCGATTCGCAGGCCAACGGTGCGTTCTACGAACTCGACTCCTCTTCGGGTTGGTGGAACACCGGAGCCGAGACCGAGGCCGACGGCAGCCCGAACCTCGGTTACAAGGTTCGCTACAAGGGTGGCTACTTCCCCGTTGCCCCGTACGACCACTATGTCGATCTGCGCGACGAGATCTCGACCAACCTGCAGAACGCAGGCTTCGAGCTCGAGCGTGCGCACCACGAGGTCGGCACCGGCGGCCAGCAGGAGATCAACTACAAGTTCAACACGCTGCTTCGCGCGGCCGACGATCTGCAGCTGTTCAAGTACATCGTCAAGAACACCGCGTGGAAGAACGGCAAGTCGGCGACGTTCATGCCGAAACCGCTGTTCGGCGACAACGGCTCGGGCATGCACGTGCACCAGTCGCTGTGGAAGGACGGTAAGCCCCTCTTCCACGACGAGGCCGGATACGCCGGACTGTCGGATCTCGCGCGTCACTACATCGGCGGCATCCTGCACCATGCGCCGTCGCTGTTGGCGTTCACGAACCCGACGATCAACTCGTACCACCGCCTGGTGCCGGGCTACGAAGCCCCCATCAACCTGGTCTACAGCCAGCGCAACCGCTCCGCCGCGGTCCGCATCCCGATCACCGGCAACAACCCGAAGGCCAAGCGCCTCGAGTTCCGCGCACCGGACTCCTCGGGCAACCCGTACCTTAACTTCGCCGCTCAGATGATGGCAGGCCTGGACGGAATCAAGAACAAGATCGAGCCGATGGCTCCGGTCGACAAAGACCTCTACGAGTTGCCGCCCGAGGAAGCCAAGAATATTCCTCAGGCACCCACCTCGCTCAATGCGGTCATCGACCGTCTCGAGGCCGATCACGACTACCTCACCGAGGGTGGCGTGTTCACGACCGACCTGATCGAGACCTGGATCTCGCTCAAGCGTGAGCAGGAGATCGCTCCGGTCAACCTGCGCCCGCACCCGTACGAATTCTCGCTGTACTACGACGTGTGAGTCGATAGATTTCACGGAAGAGCGCCCGGCCGAGTCTTTTCGGCCGGGCGTTTTCGTATCGGTGTTTCAACTTCTCGCGATTGCACGATATTGAACTCTGAAGCGCTGCGGACCATTTTTACAAGAGAGGCCCGGCCCAACGATGTCGGACCGGGCTCTCGATGCGTCTTGCGGTTATCAATCAGTAGCCACTTACGTCGTCCGCCTCGCCATTGCGCTCACCCGGACCCAGCGCGCGGTCAGGATCCGATATGCCAATTGGTTGCTGCTGCGGATTTGGAATGTATTGCCCGCACTGGTCGGCCGTAAGGGCCGCGGCGCCACCGACCAAAGCTGCGGTCGCACCGGCAGACTCCGGCGTCGACGCAATGGTCCCCCCAAGTACTGCCGCACTACCTGCACAGCCCAGCGGGGACGCTTGAGCATTTGCGCCCGATCCACCGAAGGCGATCACGGTGGCTCCACCGACCGCCATCAGTGCACCTCCTACCAGAGTGCGAACAGGGACTTTTGAATAAACGAATTTCGACATTTTCGTCCTTTCTCGTGCTTACCGCAAAACCGCTGCGGTAGTTCCGGTTAGGGCCGATCTCGAACGAATTCAACGTTAGAAGCTCTGGAGCCAAACCGCAACGGATCTCGCACAAACCGTCGACTTTATCCCTTTTGAGAGGTGCGGTTGCGAATCTCCAGGCGTTGTCGATGAACGGTGGGTCCGGTTGCGGCTACCTCGCCGAGGGTGGCGTGTTCACGACCGACCTGATCGAGATCTGGATCTCGCCCGAGCGTGAGCAGGAAATCGCTCCGGTCAACTTGCGCCTACACTCGTACGAGTTCTCGCTATACTACGACGTGTGAGTCGATCGAATCGTTTTCCCGATTGTTTCCGATCGGCGTAGTTTCCGGCAAACGACTACGGAATTGAGCTCGTTTGGCGTTTGATTGTCGGTAGTTGGGGTAGAAGTACCTATCCGGCACCGGCGAACAGAGGACGAAAACAACATGGACGCCTTGTGGGATTTCATAGTCGGACGGCGACGGCAGTTGGCGATCGACTCATATCTGCACGTGTCTGCCGTCGTGCAATGCGTGATCATCGCGACCATCATCGGCGTAGCCATCGGAATTCTCGTTTACCGCAGTCCCGCCGGATCTGCCGTCGCAACAGCCCTGGCGAGTACCGTGCTGACGATTCCGTCGTTCGCTCTGTTGGGTCTGCTCATTCCCATTTTGGGACTGGGCGTGCGACCGACCGTGACCGCTCTGGTCCTGTACTCACTGCTCCCGATAATTCGAAATACCGTGGTCGGGCTCGACTCCGTGAATCCGGCGGTCACCGATGCCGCCCGCGGAATCGGGATGAGCCGCATTCTTGTCCTGCGGCGCATCGAGATCCCTCTCGCATGGCCCTCGATTCTGACCGGGATGCGAATCAGCACTCAGCTGGCCATGGGCATCCTTGCCATTGCTGCGTACGCCAAAGGCCCTGGCCTGGGCAACCTGCTGTTCTCCGGGCTGGCCCGAGTGGGCAGCCCGACCGCCGTCCCCCAGGCACTGACCGGCACCATCCTCATCGTCCTGCTGGCGTTGATCCTCGATGGGATCTACGTCGTGATCGGCAAACTGACCACCTCGAGGGGTATCCGTGAGTGAGAAAACAACCGTATCCGGCGTAGAAATCGTCCTGGAGAACGTGACCAAGAGCTACCCGGGCCAGAAGGACGCCGCCGTGGACAACGTGTCCATGACAATCCCCGCCGGCGAGGTCGTCGTCCTGGTCGGACCCTCGGGTTGCGGCAAAACGACGACTATGCGCATGATCAACCGACTGATCGAGCCGACGTCGGGCCGCATCACCATCGGCGGTGAAGATGCACTGTCGATCAACCCGAACGAGCTGCGCCGCACCATCGGATACTCGATCCAGCAGGCAGGGTTGTTCCCACACATGACGATTGCCGAGAACGTCGGCATGGTCCCGGGTCTGATCGGCTGGAAGAAACCTCGGATATCTGATCGAACAGACGAGATGCTGGACCTCGTCGGTCTCGATCCCGCGCTGTACCGGGAACGCTATCCCCGCCAGCTGTCCGGTGGCCAGCAGCAACGCGTGGGTGTTGCACGAGCGCTCGCTGCCGATCCCCCGGTACTGCTCATGGACGAACCCTTCGGTGCCGTCGACCCGATCACGCGCGGTCTGCTCCAGGACGAATTGATGCGCCTACAAGCCGAATTGGGCAAGACGATCGTCTTCGTCACTCACGACTTCGACGAAGCCGTCAAACTCGGTGATCGAATTGCCGTGCTGGGCAACCAATCCCGAATCCTCCAATTCGACACACCCGAAGCAGTTCTGGCGAATCCGGCGGACGACACCGTCGCCGGATTCGTCGGCTCGGGTGCAGCATTGAAGCAGTTGACGCTGATGCGTGTACGAGACATCGAATTGTCCGACGTACCGGTCATGGGCGAGGACGAGTCGGTCGAGTCGATGAACACGGCACTCGGAAGAGACCCGGAAGCGTGGGGAATCATTCTCGACGCTCGTCGGCGACCGATTCGGTGGACCGATCGTCGTCATCTCACCGACGCGAAGAGCTTGCGCGACGTCGGCGTGCCGATGGGGGAAATGGTGTCCACTCAGTCGACTCTGCAAGATGCTCTGGAAGCGCTTCTCGCGGAGGGCAACGCCACCGCAACGGTCACCGGTAAACGTGGTGAGTACGCCGGAACCATCACCATCGAGCAGCTGATCGACACCATCAAGACCATTCGTTCGCAGCATGCTCACGACCATGACAACGACAGTGCGCAAGATCAGGCCTCGGACATTGCTCGCGACGACGTCGCTACAGGAAGCCCGTCGTGACGGCCTCCGCAGAGACTCCTGCCGTCGACGCGGCAGCGGACGACGATTTCGCGCGAACGGCGCAGCAGGCGGCCAAGCGCGCGGAGCGTATTCGGTTGCTGGTGCAACCCGCGATCATCTTGTTGGTCGTAGTCGCTTTGCTTTTATACACCTTCACCCGCGACCTGAGTGCCACTCAGAAGGAGACATTGAACGCGAGCTACCTGCTCCAGAGAATGTCCGAGCACGTCGTCATCACCATTGTAGTCACTGCACTGGTGCTCGCCATCGCTGTCCCACTGGGAATTCTCTTGACGCGCAAGGGCTATCGAAAATTGGCACCGATATTCATCGGTATCGCCAACATCGGGCAAGCTGCCCCGGCCGTGGGCTTGCTCGTATTGTTGTTTCTCGCGACGGGACGGACAGGCTTCTGGATCGGCGTCCTCCCCATCGCATTCTATTCACTGCTCCCTGTGCTGCGCAATACGATGCTCGGCTTCCAGCAAGTCGACCCGAGCTACATCGACGCCGCACGCGGACAGGGAATGTCGAACAATGGCATCCTGTGGCGCATTGAATTCCCACTCGCCGTGCCGTACATGCTGGCCGGCCTGCGCACGTCGCTGGTTCTGGCCGTCGGAACTGCCACCCTGAGCTTCCTGGTCGGGGCCGGTGGCCTCGGAACTCTGATCGACACCGGATACAAGCTCTACCAACCACTGATACTCGTCGTAGGAGGTGTTCTCGCCGTGGCCCTCGCTTTGTTCGTCGATTGGTTGGGCGCCCTCGCCGAGGCCTACCTCGGACCGAAAGGACTCCGCTGATGCGGCGCACGACACGACAACTCATAGCTCTGTGTACGGTCGCCACGATTGCGCTGTCGGGTTGCGGCCTGCAGTCGGGCAGTGCAGTGCCGCTGTCCGTGGAACCCGGCAGCATCACACCTGTAGCGGGACTCGAGGGCGCGAAATTGATCGTCGGTTCGAAGGAATTCACCGAGCAGATCATCTTGGGCTACATCCTCGAATTCGCTTTGGTGGCAGCCGGAGCCGACGTACGCGACCTCACCAACATTTCCGGATCCAACAGCACCCGCCAGGCAATGATCTCCGGGCAAGTCGACGTCACGTACGAGTACACGGGTACCGCATGGATCAACTTCCTCGGAAACGAAACCCCCATCCCGGACGCGGCCAAGCAGTACGAGGCCGTGCGCGACGCGGACGCCGCCAACAACCTCACCTGGGTCAACCCCGCACCGATGGACAACACGTACGCACTCGCAATGAATCAGGCAACGGCGGCCGCGACCGGCATCGAGACACTCTCGGACTACGCCGCGCTCGCCGAAACCGATCCGGCCGCGGCACAGACCTGCGTGGAGACCGAGTTCAATTCACGACAGGACGGGTTTCCGGGTATGGCCGCTACCTACGGCTTCGACCCCAACGTCGTTCCGCGGCAGGTGTTGCAGGGCGGCATCATCTATCAAGCAACGGCCGACGGTTCGCAGTGCACATTCGGTGAGGTGTTCACCACCGACGGCCGTATCAAAGGTCTGAACCTGGTCGTGATTCAAGATGACAAGAGCTTCTTTCCCCGCTACAACGCCACGGTCGTGATGCGCACGCCGATCGCCGAGCAATACCCGGAGATCGCCGAGGTCACCGCTCCGATCTCTGCGGCGTTGACGAACGACGAGATCACCGAGCTCAACCGGCAGGTAGACATCGATGGCCGTGAGCCGGCCGAGGTCGCGCGCGACTGGATGGTGAAGCAGGGCTTCGTCACCGTAGGCAGTGAGTAGAGGGAGACGGGACTAGTTCCCGCCGAAGGTCCGCTCCACCACGGCCTTGGCCCGACGCGTGACACGCAGGTAGTTGTCGAGGAACGCACCGGCGTCGCCGTCTTCCCAGCCCGCGACCTGCGCCACGGCGGACAGCACGGCACCCGGTGCAGGTAGCTGGTCGGTCGGTTTGCCGCGCACCAGGACCAGCGCGTTGCGGGCCTTGGTCGCGAGTATCCACGCCTCGCGCAGCAGTTCGACGTCGGTTTCGCTCATGAGTTCTGCCGCCCCGATCGCGTCCAGGGACTGCAGGGTCGAGGTGTTGTGCAGCGACAGAACCTTGTGCGCGTACCGCAGCTGGATGAGCTGGACGGTCCACTCGATGTCGGCAAGTCCCCCGCGCCCGAGCTTGGTGTGGGTAGCGGGGTCGGCACCCTTGGGCAGGCGTTCGGAATCGATACGCGCCTTGATGCGCCGGATCTCGCGGACCGCGTCGGCCGACACTCCACCCTCGGGGTAGCGCACTTTGTCGGCCATCAACAGGAACCGGATGCCGAGGTCTTGGTCGCCGGCCACCTGGTGCGCGCGCAGCAGAGCCTGCACTTCCCAGGCCTGGGCCCACTGCGAGTAGTACGCGGCGTACGACGACAGGGTGCGCACCACCGGTCCGCTCCGGCCTTCGGGTCGTAGGCCGGTATCTACTTCGAGCGGCGGGTCGGTGCTGGGCGCTCCCAGCAGTTTGCGGATGCGGTCGGCAATGGTGTTGGCCCACTTGACTGCAACGGTCTCGTCGATGCCCTCTACGGGTTCGCAGACGAACAGAACGTCCGCGTCGCTGCCGTAGCCGAGTTCGCCGCCGCCGAGGCGCCCCATGCCGATGACGGCCAGAGTTGCCGGTGCCGGTTCACCGCGCTCGATCTCGCTGGCCCGAATGGCAGCGGCCAGCGCGGCATTGATGACGGCGGCCCAGACCGACGACAGCGCCCGGCACACCGCAGGCACGTCGAGCATGCCGAGGATGTCTGCCGACGCCACTCGGGCCAGCTCGTGTCGTCGCAGCGCCCTGGCCGCGTTGATCGCACGTACCGGGTCCTCGTAGCGGGCCGAGGAAGACAGGATGGCGCGGTAGGTCTCTTCGGGCTCGACATCGAGTAGGCGCGGGCCGGTGGGCCCGTCTGCGAACAACCGAATGACCTCGGGGGCTTTGATCAACAGGTCCGGTACGTAGGCCGAGGATCCGAGCACGATCATCAACCGCTGAGCAACTGCGCCTTCGTCGCGCAACACGCGCAGGAACCACGTCTGCTCCCCAGCCGATTCCGACAGTCGGCGGTAGTTCAGGAGCCCGGCGTCCGGGTCAGGGGTGTCGGCCAGCCACTCGAGCAGGGTAGGCAGCAGCACCGCTTGGATCTGGCCGCGCCGTGTGCCCGAGCCGACGAGTGCTTTCAGGTGACCCAGCGCAGTCTGCGGGGTCTGGTAGCCGAGGGCGGCGAGCTGACGCGTCGCCGCGTCGGGGGTGAGACGCACTGTCTCGGAGTCGAACTTGACAACCGAGTCCAGCAGCGGCCGGTAGAAGAGCTTCGCGTGCAGCCGCCTGATGCGCTGGGCGTTCCTCTTGATCTCGGCATTCAGCACACCGAGCGCGTCGCGATTGCCGTCCGGTCGCATGTGCGCCGAACGGGCCAGCCACCGCAGCGCTTCCTCGTCGTCCTGAGGAGGCAGGGTGTGCGTTCGCCGCATTCTCTGCATCTGCAGGCGGTGCTCGATCAGGCGGAGAAATTCGTAGGACGCCGTCAGATTCGCGGCGTCGTCGCGCCCGACGTATCCGCCCTCGGTGAGTGCCGTCAGTGCGTCGGTCGTACCGAGCACGCGCAGCGACTCGTCGGTTCGACCGTGCACCAATTGCAATAGTTGGACGGCGAATTCGACGTCCCGCAGGCTGCCGCGTCCGAGTTTGATCTCGCGCTCGCGAAGCTCGGACGGCACCATTTCTTCGACCCGACGGCGCATCGCGCGCACTTCCGGCACGAAGTCCTCGCGCTGACT
>NZ_JASHKQ010000006.1 GCF_030056795.1 Rhodococcus sp. IEGM 1381
GCGCCCTCCCCTTCGACGAACAGGCAGGCACCATCCCCAACGAGGCCGGACGCGTTGTCGAGTCACCGCACTCGACCACTCCGGTTCCGGCCACGTACGTCACGGGCTGGATCAAACGCGGACCCGTCGGCCTCATCGGACACACCAAAGGCGACGCCAACGAAACCGTCGCGAACCTGCTCGAAGACACACCGAACTTCACCGGTGCAGCCGAGCCCGATCTCGACGCCGTCACCTCGTTCCTCGAAAGCAATCAGGTCCCCTTCACCACCTGGGACGGCTGGTACCGCCTCGACGCACACGAACGCTCACTCGGCGAACCCGAAGGCCGCGAGCGCGTGAAGGTCGTCGAGCGTGAGGACATGGTCGCAGCATCCCAGGAATAGGCGACTCAGTCGCAGAAGACAACATAGAGATACAAACGAAAAGGACTCCGCAATGACCAGCACCAGCGACATCACCACAGTCGTCACCGACCGTGCTTTCCTCGAATGCCCACGCTGGCACGACGGACGGATCTGGGTATCGGACCTGTATGCCCACGAGGTACTTTCGATAGGCGATGACGGTGACGTCCGCGTAGAAGCAACTGTTCCCGGACGGCCGTCAGGCCTCGGTTGGCTGCCCGACGGCCGCCTCCTCGTCGTGTCGATGACCGATGGGCTGATCGTCAGACGCGAACCGGACGGCACCCTCGTCACCCACGCCGATGGCTCGGCGCTTGCGACCGGGAAGCTCAACGACATGGTCGTCGACGATCGCGGCCACGCTTACATCAGCACTTTCGGCTTCGAGTTCCGTAGTCGCTCGTACGTCGAGTCGGCCGTATTGATCCACGTTGCCCCGAACGGCAATGCCGACATTGCGGCCGGAGATCTGTTGTTTCCCAACGGTTCCGTAGTCACGAAGGACCGTAGGTTGGTAGTTGCCGAATCGATGGGCAACCGCATGACAGCATTCGACATCGCAGAAGACGGATCACTGAGCAATCGGCGCACCTGGGCGGCCTTCGGACCCGAGGTACCTCGCAGCTCGGTCAAGGACGCGATGAGCGCAGCCCAGGTTGCACCCGACGGCATCGGCCTGGACTCCGAAGGAGCCATCTGGGTGGCTGATGCACTTCATCAGCGCCTGATCCGGGTCGTCGAAGGCGGCGAGATCGTCGACGAAAGAGCCTTTCCCACAGGCGTTTTTGCATGCATGCTCGGTGGCCAGGACGGACGCACACTGTTCGCGTGCGCCGCACCGTCGTCATCCGAGCATGCCCGGGAAAGCACTCGCGATGCGAGTCTGCTGTCGGTGCGCGTCGACATTCCCGGGTAGACCCAGACCGCAGAAAGGGCCCCTCACGAAAGGGGCCCTTCGTACGTCTACAGCTAGTTGGCGAACTGGATCAATTTGGTCTCGAGGAACGAACTCAAGCCCTCGACGTTTCCTTCGCGGCCGAGCCCGGACTGCTTGTAACCGCCGAACGGCTGCGTCACGCACATGTCCCAACTGTTCACCGAGATCTGGCCGGTCCTGATGCGTCGGGCCATGCTCTCGGCCAGCGCTTCATCGTCCGCGTAAACAGCTCCCGACAGTCCGTAATCGGAATCGTTGGCGATCGCGACGGCCTCGTCGATGGTGTCGAACGGGATCACCACTACTACCGGGCCGAAGATCTCTTCCTGAGCGATCCGCATGTCATTGGTGACATCTGCGAACAGCGTCGGTTCGACGTACCACCCCTTGTCCAGTCCGGCAGGTCGGCCGCCTCCTGTGACCAGACGAGCACCTTCGGCCTTACCGACCTCGATGTAATCGAGAACGCGGGTGCGCTGGCGCTCGGCAGCCAAGGGTCCGATGACAGTGCCTTCTTCACGAGGATCGCCGACCGGAACAGATTCGAAGATCGACTTGATCGTCTCGACGATCTCGTCCTGTCGGTGACGCGGGACGACGATACGAGTGATCGCGGCGCACACCTGACCGCTGTGACCGATACCCGCGAATGCGAGAGCCGGAAACACCTTGTCGAGCGCGATGTCGTCGGCAATGATGCCTGCCGACTTTCCGCCGAGCTCGAGAGTGACCCGGGCAATTCGCTCACCGCAGATACTCATGATCTTGCGGCCGGCAAGGGTCGATCCGGTGAAAGATATCTTGTCGACGTCCTTGTGCCGCACCAGATGTTCGCCCGTCTCACGTCCACCGGGCAGCAGACTGATAACGCCCTCGGGCAGCCCCGCGGCCTCCAGCGCTTCGGCGAGAATCATGGTGCTGACCGGCCCTTCGGGCGCAGGCTTGAGGACGACTGTGCATCCCGCAGCAAGCGCCGGGGCAATCTTCAGCGACGCGGTGGCAACAGGGCCGTTCCACGGAATGATTGTCGCGACAACGCCGATGGGCTCGCGGACGAGCGTGCCGTGACCCTCGGCCCAGGTGCGCTGCTCCTCGAACTCGAAGCGCTCGTGCAGAGTCGATGCGTCACCCCACATCTTCAGTGCGTTGTTGTGGAACGCGACGCTTGCGCCTGCGGGAGCACCGATCTCAGCGGTAAAGGCTTCGGTCATCGCGTCGAAACGCTTCTCCACCTCCTCCTGAATACGAATCAAGTAGGGTGCCCGCTCAGCGGCCGTCATGCGGGGCCAGGGACCCTCGTCGAACGCTTTACGTGCAGCGGCAACCGCTCTGTCGATGTCGGCGGGCTGCGCGTCCGGAACGGTCGCGAGAAGCTCTTCGGTAATGGGCGAGACCACCTCGATCACCTTGTCGGAAGACGGCTCGACCCACTTACCTCCGATGAACAACTTGTCGTAGCTCTTCAATGTCGTTGCGGTAGGAACTGTAGCGGTCATCTTGTGCGTCTCCTCTATTGGGTGAGCGGTTGAGTAATGTCCTGCAGAGCAACGAGATCCGGCCGCAGGCCGCCGGCAATAGCAGCACGCGCCCCGATCATCAGCTTCGGGGTGTCGATGCTCAAATGAGCTGTCAGAAGCCCTGTTCCATCGAGCCAGGCGACGGCCCACTTACCGTCGTCGCCATTCCTGATCACGGGGTGATCCTCTGCTCCGTGGTGGCCGACGTACTGAAGCTTGTGCCCGAATTGATCGCTCCAGAAATATGGCACTGGATCGTGCGCTACGGGTGCGTCTCCCACCAACGTACGCGCGATGGCGTCGGGCCCCATTCTGGCATCGTCCCAATGTTCCACCAGCAGCTGATCATTGGCACGAGGTGACCATCGAACGGCGACGTCGCCGACGGCGAACACATGCGGATCGGACGTGCGTAAGTGCTCATCGACGACCACACCGCGGTCGATCTTCAGCCCCGAACCTTCGAGCCAGGCAGTGTCCGGTTTGACGCCGATTCCCGCGACGACGACATCGGCATCGATGTTTTCGCCTGAGCTCAATTCGACCCCGGTGTCGGTGACCTTCTTCACCCCGACGCCGAGACGCAGGTCTACCCCCGACCACCAGTCGAGAAATCGGCCACCGATGTCCTCGCCCAGGGCACCGGCCAGCGGAGCCGGTCCGAATTCGACGCACGTCACCTGGGCACCTGCCGCGAGGGCGGCCGTCGCGACCTCGGCCCCGATCCAACTGGCACCGACGAGAACCACTTTCGCACCGGGTACGAGGCAGTCGCGCAACGCACGGGAGTCGTCGACGGTCCGTACGGCGAGCTGCCGCGTCGAGCCTGGGAGCAGGATCGGTGCTGCTCCGGTTGCGATGACGAGGAAGTCGTAGTCGACCGACCCTCCCGCGGTGTGCACCTGTTTGGCTTCGGTATCGAGACCCGTTGCAGGAGTTGATGTTCGGATGTCGACCCGCAGAGCTTCGTAGTCGGTGCGAAGCTGGGTGTTCAGCTCACCTTTCAATGCAGCTTTGGTGAGCGGGGGCCGGTCGTAGGGAAGGTGCGCTTCGGCGGCGAGAAGAACGATCTCTCCGTCGAACCCGTGTGTTCGCAACGTTTCGCACGTGCGCGCACCGGCGAGTCCGCCCCCGACCACGACAATTGTGCTCATCAGTACATCGGCGCTGCGGGGGCGGTGGACGCAGCGAGTGCTTCACCGTCGGCGAGGATTTTCTTCCCCGGAGTGAAGTGGGCGGGGATCCGCTGCCAGCCCATGTTGGTCCCCTGGTGCGGGTAGCGCTCGAGCTTGTCTCGCTCGATCGTGTAGTCGGGCATGCGCTCGAGAATTTGAGACAGCAGCGATTTCGCCATCAGTCGACCGAGGTGCGAACCGGAGCATCGGTGCACTCCTATTCCGAATGCAGTGTGCCGGTTGGGCCATCGGTCGATATCGATGTCATCCGGGTTCTCGAACAGCGCTTCGTCGCGGTTAGCCGACGCCCAGGACAGCAACACTCGGTCGCCCTTCTTCATCGGGCATCCCTTGAACTCCACATCGTCGGTGACGGTTCGAGCGAGAGCCTGAGTCGGCGAGAAGAAACGCAGGAATTCTTCGACCGCGTGGTCCATCAGTGACGGATCATCGATCAACCGCTGACGGACATCGGTGTGATCGGCCAACCACACCAGGGTCTGGCTGACCAGAGATGCGGTAGTGCCCGTTCCGCCCGCAACCAGCAGTTCCACCATCGCGAACACCTCGAAGTCGTCGAGTACTCGCCCGTCTACCTCCTGCTGGACGAGGTAACTGATGACGTCGTCGGTGGGGTTCTCGCGCCGATCCGCGATGACCGAGCGCATCTTGGCCGACAGATAGGGGAAGTCGACCTTCATCGCATGCTCGTAATGGGGGGTCCCGGGTACACCCGCGAGAGCCTCATGGTGCGCGGCGGCGTACGTCTTCCAGTCCTCGATACCGAGCCCGAGCCAGTCGACGGTGACGATCGCAGGTACGCCGATCACCGAAGTGAAGTCGCACTCCCCCGCTTCGATCACACTGTCGATGAAGGCCGTGGTGTGATGCTCGACGAGATCTTTCATCTTCTCGACAGCTGCAGGCGAGGTGATCGGGTTGACGATCTTCCGATACTTACGGAACTCCGGCGGATCGAGCTCGATCGGGATGTGAAAGTGCATGGGAGTCTTGGGAATGACGACCGACAAGCCCTCTCCGCCGTACTCGTTGCGCGCCGAGGAAAACGTGTCGTCGTCACGAGATGCATCGAAGACTGCGTCGTAATCGGAGAGCACCCAGTATCCGCCGTGCGCTTCGGACCAGCCTCGCTTCTCGGCGTTTCTGAGCTTCCGATAGGAGCCGACGGGGTCCGCGGAGTGTTCCTGTGAGTTGTGGTCGAAGTGAATGACCGGGCAACGGCCGCTTTCCGTCATGTCTTTCAGTCCTCCTACAGGCGAAATCTGGCGCAACCATTTCGAGCGATGTCCTGATAATGGTTATACTAGATTCACCTGTTGTCAACATCACAACAATGGCAACATAGGTACGTGGTCACTGAGGTGGCCAGAATCGAGCAGAGCCTCGAACAGTTTCCGAAGGAGGAATCGTGAACGTATCGGTCGACGCGAACCAGTGCCAGGGCCACGGACTGTGCCAGATGACATCGCCCCAGGTCTTCGCCTTGCGTGATGAGGACGGGCACGCGTATGTGCTGCCCGAGGGACAAGAGCCGAACCATCTCGGCGAGGCCAGAGCAGGCGCGGACAGCTGCCCGGAGCGCGCGATTTCGGTCGAGTAGCGCGGCTCCGCCGCTCGTGAGTGGAAATGCGCATCAGGGGTCGCATTTCCACTCACGCGCGGAGTAGCTACAGCGCGCGGTCCCACTGAATGACCGAGCTCATCACGCCCGGAAATTTTCGCTCGGCGTAACGCACGTACTCGTTGATGTGCTGCGCCATCCGCTCCTGCGAAAGTTCGGGATCGCGTACGAGGAGAGAGTCGTAGATCGATTGATGCGCAGTCAGGATCGCAGCGCGACGCGGTGCCGGGTAGTCGATGCCGATAATCGTGCCGTCCATGATGCCCAGCAGCGAGTCGACCAAATACCCGAACAGCGGGTTGCCCGAGGACCAGGCGATGATGTCGTGGAACTGCTTGTTCGCCTCGAGGAAGATGTACTGGTCGTCCAGGGAACCACGCATCGTCTCGATAGTGCCGTTCAGTTCGACGAGGGATTCGTCGGAGATCCGCTCGGCAGCAAGCCTGCTGATCATCGGCTCCATCGCAACACGAGCCTCGGCGATCGCTTTGAACGGCGCATTCTTGAGCTGCATCAGGAGGATGACCGTGCTCGCCAGATGCTGGGCATCGGGATCGAGCAGGACCGGGCCGCCCTTGGGGCCCGGCTTGAGCGCGATGACACCCTGAAATTCGAGAAGTCGAAGCGCTTCGCGGAGCGTGCCGCGGCCGATCTGATACTTCTCCAGCATCGCCTTCTCCGGAGGGAGAAGGTTGCCGACAGTGAGGCCTTGCCGCAAGGTGTCACGGATAATCTGCTGCGCGATCACCATCGCCGCCTTCGGGGCACGATTCGTCACGGTCATGGTGCAGTCCTCCCAGCTGAACACGGACTCGTCCTGCGGTCCGCAATCCCCTCGAATATCGAGGCGAATGATTATAACAATAGAGTCTGAGCTGAGCTCAACTGCCGAATTCGATATCCCCTCTGGACATTTTTTCAACCCGACGTCTCACGAGAAGGAAATCCCATGCCCGACGTAATCATCGAAAGTACACCGGCGACCCTGTGGATCAGGCTCAACAGGCCTGAACGACGGAACGCGTTCGATCCCGAGATGTCTGCGGCAGTAGCCGATGCACTCGACGACGCATCGGCGTACCGATCTGTCGTGATCACCGGATCAGAGGGCAGTTTCTGCGCGGGCGGGTCGTTGGCCAAGCTCAGCGAGCCGTCACCGAAGGAGATGCGCCGGCTCTATCGCGGCTCGCTGAGGTTGTTCGACTCCATCCGCAATTGCCCCCGGCCCGTCATCGCTGCCGTCAACGGGGCAGCGGCAGGTGGAGGAAACGAGCTGGTCGTGGCATGCGATCTTGCCGTCGCAGCGCGATCCGCCACGTTCGGACAAACCGGCCCGAGAGTCGGCAGCGCACCGGTCACGGGAGCCACCAATGTAATGGGCGTGCAGATCGGGGAGAAGCGAGCCAAGGAAATGGCCATGCTGTGCCGTCGATATTCGGCTCAACAGGCCTTGGATCTCGGTCTGATCAACGAGGTTGTCGACGACGACAAGCTCGAAGAGACGGTGCAGTCGTGGTGCGACGAGATCTCCGCGCTCAGCCCGCGATACCTCGAGATCACCAAGACGAGTTCGAACCTGTGGTGGAACGCCGCGCGGGACTCGTTCTCGTCGGGACTCGGTATGTTGAATCAGGCGGTGGGCAGCCCGGACATGATCGAGGGTGCGACGGCCTTCCTCGAAAAAAGAAGAGCCGTCTTCCCCGATCCTCAGTGATCACTTCTCCGACAGCAGCACCTCTTCGGTGCCGTTCCATTGCACGAGAGCACCTTTGACGCGCATGTCGTTGCCGTCGAAGGTAACATCTCCTTCAGCACCGGTGAAACCTTCGGCAACCAACTGTTGAAGTCCGTTCTGAATGTCATCACGTGACGCGCCGCCCGACTTGTCGATGGCGTGGGCAATCATCCAGGCTGCGTCGTATCCCTCGGCTGCATAGTTGTTCGGGTTGTCGCCTTCGTATTTCGCGCGATAGGCCTCGACGAATTCTTGCGTCGCGGGATTCGTACCGTGGTAGGTGAAATCCGTCGGCCAGGTCATGCCGGCACCCGCCGGGCCTGCAGGCGTGAGGTTGCCTGCTCCAGAACCCGTATGCGTGACGAGAGTGCCGTCGAAGCCGGCCTGCCTGAGCTGCGCGACGGCAGTTGCATTCTGGGCACCGTTCATCATGATCGCGATTCCATCGGGGTTCCCGTCGAGAATTTTGCCGATCGGGGCCGTGAAGTCCTGTGTGGTGTTCTGAACCCCGGACGCCGAAGTCACCGCGTAGCCGAACCGATCGGCCATCCCGGGGATCGTTCGTTCGGACAGTTCGGTCAACGTCGGGTTCGCGCTGTTGTAGAGAATTCCGAGCGTCTTCACGCCCTCACTCTGCAAGTATTCGCCGGCTTGTTCGTAATAGGTGGCCATGGGAGCGGTTGCTCGATAGGTGTATTCACCCACCAGAACGCCCTCACTGCCGGACTGAGTGAAGACAATCGGAATCTTGGCGGCCTGAGCGAGTGGCGCAACGGCGATCGACTGCGAACTGGTTACAGTGCCGAGAATTGCTGCAACCTGCGGGTTCACGGTTGCCTCGGTGACCTGACTGGCTGCAGTCTGCGCTTCGCCCGCGGCGTCGCGGCTTTCGAGCACAACGGTCGAATCACCCAGGTATTTCTGGTCATTGATCTCCGCAATGGCGAGTTCGATGCCCTCGAGTTGACTCGTTCCCGCATACGACAACGGCCCGGTCTTGTCGGTGACCGAGAAGAGCGTGATCGCCGAGGGCATCTCGCCCGACGCCGTCGCTCCCTCGCCCCCTCCGCTGCACCCCGCGACGGTCGATACCAGCGCGACGATCCCCACCGGAACCCGTAGCATTCTCATCCGAAACCTCATTTACTCATAATGATGCGCATAGACTGGTCACCACCATGATGCGGGTTCAGGTAGGCAATGTCCTGATTTCCGTGAAATCGCAGGGAGGCAACAGAATTGAATGCTGTCGAGATAGCCGCGCGCCTCGACCGGATCGAATCGCGTTCGGCCATCCAGGAACTTCCCATCGTCTACTGCCTCGTCATGGACGAGCGAAACCTCGACGGGATCCGTGCGATCTTCTCCGAGACAGCAACGATGCGGTCCATCGACGGGGTCTTCACGGCCGAGGGTCGCGAAGAAATCGTCGAGACGTTCCAGCGCCGGTTCGACTCCCTCGGACCGACCCATCACTTCACCCACGGCCACATCGTTCGATTCGACGACCGTGATCCCGATCTCGCGTACGGCTCGCTCGGGGGGCACGCCGAACTCGTTCGCAATTCGGTTCCGATGGTTGCCGCCCTACGCTATCGAGATATCTACCGCCGGTACGACGGCATCTGGCAATTCGAAGATCGTCTCATGTCGTACATGTACTACCTCCCCGTCGGAGAATACGAAGCTGGCCTGGGCGACTCGAAAAGCATGCGCGCATACGGCGATCATCGATCCGCTGATTGGCCTGACGCCCTGCACGACGGCGACGGCAGTTGGTTGGCTCGCTACTTCCCGATTCCGACTCCCGGCGGGACCCCATAGTCGTAACCTCGCCTACACGGCCCCCGGCGCTGCAACAGTCTGCGAGACAGGGCTTTCCGCAGCTTTCGGCACATCCCAGCGGTCACGCCCGAGTATGGCGACCGTGGTGCACAGCGCCACGAATACGACACCTGCAACGGTCATCCCTGCCCCAGTACCCCACGCCGTCGACACCGCGCCTGTCCCGAGCGCGAGCACAGCAGTGAGCCCGTAGCAGAACGACGCGAACCGCGAGGCGGTGCGCCCTTGTTCGACTGCCGACAAACCGCGGGTGAGAATACGCAAACCGCAGGCGTAGGCGAAGCCCTGACCAAGGCCCCAACACACACACCCGGCAATGACCAACGGCAGACTCGCCAGCACCACTCCCATTGCGCAGAGAACGGCTCCGAGACCGATCAGAGCCAGCGACTGCACGGGGCGAAGCGCAGTCTGGAGTGCTGCGAAAACGAACGGTGACAACCATGCGATCGACAGCAGCACAACTGGTGCGAGAGCCCCGACGACCAGCGAATCGCTGCCCGTCTGCTCACGTACCGCTGTCGGCAGAATCCCGACGGCTATGCCGCCGATTGCCCAGCCTGCCAACCCGATTCCATATCCGGCGGCACGCGCCCTCCGTTCGACGGGAGGTTCCGACTCCGGGGTGCCGCCGACCACCGGCTCGTGCAACGCGACTCGCAAAGTCTCGCGAGCCGAGTAGAGCGCGATCACCAGGACTACCGCCACCACCGTGAGCAGAGTCATGTGAACGAGGTAGACAGTGGTGGTCGGCCCTGGAAGATATTCGGCCACTACAGCTCCCAGAATCAAACCGACGAAGGATCCGAAAATGGCCCCGGAAGACGCGATGGTCCGCCCCTTCTCGCCACGGGCTGCGACGACAATGGTGGCGGTGGCACCGGTCGCCACACCGACACAGGTGCCCGTCAGAAAACGACCCAGAAACAGAAACATGACGCTCTCGCCCCCGGCGAGCAGCGACAGATCCGCTACGACGCCCCCGAGCATCGCAGCAGGCAACAGCGCCCACGCATACCGAGTCAACCGCGTACGGGCCATCACCGTGAACGTGATCACCAGTGCGACGAGGTACACGGCGAACAGGGCCGACACGGCGAACGTCGACAACGACATCCGATCGGCATAGAGCGGTAGCAGCGGGCCCGGCACGTTCGACCCCACGACCAGCGAAGCGAACGCACCCGCCGCCGCTGCCCCCAGCACTCGCTTCCTGCGGGCACCGACGGGCTGCGCCGTGGACGTCACGGACGGTCGAGGGACTCGAGAGCCGCGCGAAGGACATCGGGGATCGGGGCCTTGAGCCCGTCGTGGCCGCGCACCGCGTACTTGATCTTGCCGTAGGCAACGCGCTCGTCGCCGCGTGTGAACGGGAATCCGATGACGTAAGAGGTGGTGCCCAGGTGTTCGAGTTCCATACCGCACACGATCTCGTCGAACACCCGACAGGAGGTCAGATAGCTGCATTCCGACGCGAACCCGACGGTGCCAACCCCGACCGTCTCCATCATCGTGTGACTGTCCAGACCATAGGTGTGCAGCCACACGCTGTACGTGCGTTCCATCCACGGATAGTTCATCGCGAAATACGAAATGCCGATCGCATCGCAGTCTCCGTAGGCGAGCGTGAACGTCTGGCTAGTCGGATGGTCGACCATCTTCGCACCTCTCTCTGCACTCATTGTCCAGCATTCCACTCTTTACACTAATCATTATCATGGTTATGGTGACTGCAGTCACATCAAACAATGCGCATCAATTCAACAGCGCACGTGCACAACAGCGTTCGCCTCGAAGAAGGAGCATCAATGAAGACCATCGGAGCCTTGATCTGGGAACCGGGCACACGCTCGGGCTGGAGCGTCGAAGAAATCGAGATCGATCCACCCAAGAGCCGCGAGGTCCGCATCAAACTCGCAGCGTCGGGCATCTGCCACAGCGACGATCACGTCGACACCGGCGATATCCCGCTCGACTGGGCTCCCATCATCGGTGGCCACGAGGGGGCAGGAGTCATCGAGGAACTCGGGCCCGATGTGACCGGCTTCGAGGTGGGCGACCATGTCGTACTCTCGTTCCTTCCCTCGTGCGGGCATTGTCAGATGTGCACCGTCGGCCGTTCCAACATGTGCGAGATGGGTGCAGGCGTTCTCGCCGGCTTCGCTCCCGACGGCACCCACCGCGTTCACGCCCGCGGTCAAGGCGTCGGACCCTTCTCCTTCCTCGGCACGTTCTCGCCCTACCTCGTCGCCAACATCGACTCGTGCGTCAAGATCGGCAAGGACATTCCGCTGGACAAGGCCGCGCTCATCGGCTGCGGTGTGCCCACCGGCTGGGGTTCGTCGGTATATGCCGCCGAGGTCACCCTCGGTGAAACCGTGGTGATCATCGGCACCGGCGGCGTCGGCATGAACGCCGTCCAGGGCGCACGTCACAAAGGCGCGAAAACAATCATCACTGTCGATCCCGTCGAGTACAAGCGCGACCAGGCCAAGCTGTTCGGAGCGACGCATTCCGTCGAGAACCTGGACCAGGCCAAGGAACTGGTCGACAGCCTCACCAACGGTCAGGGCGCAGACAAGGTCATCATCACCGTCGACATCGCCTACGGGCACCTTCTCAACCCCGCCCAGGAAATGACCCGACGCGGCGGCACTCTGGTCCTCACGTCGGCAGCGCCCGTCACGCAGCGCGACGTCCCGTTCGACCTGTTCACCTTCGCGATGTCGGGAAAGCGGTTGCAGGGCACGCTGTACGGCACCACGACGGCGCGACGCGACATCCCGTTGATCGCGGACATGTACCGCCGCGGCGAGTTCATGCTCGACGAGTTGGTCACCAAGACCTACAAGCTCGAGCAGATCAACGAGGCCATCAAGGACATGCGCGACGGCAAGAACATCCGCGGCGTCATCATGTACGACGAGTAGGAGAATGGCATGCGAGAAGACATCATCGCCGCAACGCACACCTACGCGCTCGGGTTGGACAAGTTCGATCCGAAACTCGCGTTGAGTGCGTTCGCCGCAGACGCCGTATGGGACGCAACTCCGGTGGGCTTGGCACGCTACGAGGGACACGAGCAGATACTCGACTTCTTCGAGCGCGATGCGGAGCAGATCGAGAACCAATTTCACATCATCACCAACCACATCGTGCACGCCGATTCGGACACCACAGCTCACGGAACCAATTACGTCTTCTCCGAGGGCAGCACGAAGGGTGGTGCCGCGTTCAAAGCCATTGCACTGAACGAGGATACGTATGTTTTGACCGAAGACGGTTGGAAGATTTCCTCCCGTGTGATCTCACCTCTAACGCCGCCACAGATGGACGGTTTCGAGGCCTGACAACAAGCAGACGTACGTGCGTGTGTGCTGATACTCAGCGCACACGCACGTACGTTTTGTGCTGGAACGGAACACCATGGACCCGCTCGACACCCTGATCGCCAAGGACGCGATCAGAGACCTCGCCGGCGCGTACTCGATGGCCGTCGACGACCACGACATCGAGTCGGTACTCGAGATGTACGCACCCCACGCAACCTTCACGATCGCGGGGAAGACTCTCACCGGCCGCGGGGAATTGCGCACGTTCTACCTCGACAGTATGGATCGCTACACCACCATGCTCCATACGCCCGAGATCCATTTGATCACCGTCGAAGATCCTCGGCACGCAACGGGCCGCATGACCGGACATGCCGAGCTGGCTGTCCGAGACACGTTGATGATGAGCGCTTTTCGCTACGCAGACCGATATGTCATGACAGATCGCTGGCGCTTTCAGCACCGCCGAGTGTCGTTCATGTACGCGGTTCCGTTCGAGGCCATGGGCGCGAGCTTTCGCACGGACCAGCGAATCCGGTGGCCGCAGACCAGATACGCCGGCGCGGATTACCCCGAATCCGCGCCGACCTGGTCCACCTACCGAGACCGATAGCCGCCCCGCCCATCACCGGGCATCTTGGTCGAATCATGGCTCACCGCAACACGAACCGTCTCGACCTCGATGACGACGCGCTGCGGACTGTCCAGCAATGTCGCGAACGCGTCCGGATCTGCAGGCGCGAGGTGGCGCGAGAACTCCGGGTAGAACCACGACTTCACTGCCTCATCGGAATGCACGGTGGCGGTGCCGCGAACGGACAGCATCTGCCGCCCCGGCAACGTCGTGCCTGCATTGGAGATAACCAGCGTCACCCGAGGGTCACGGACGGCGCCCCGCACGTGGGCGCGGCCCGCCGCCGCCGTCAGCCAGAAGCGACCACGAGTGAACAGATAGCTCATTACGACGCCCGCCGGCCACCCTGCCTCGGTGGTGAACGCGAACGTGCATTCGGTCTGCGTCGAAATCAACGTCGAGCGCCCCTCGGCCGTCGCCCGGACCGACTCGAGGTTCTCGTTGTCGTCGATCCCCACCCGGCTCACGACGAGGCGGAACCGTACGGGACGAACGCCGACGTCGCGACAGGCAAGGCCATCACCCTGTCGACCAGGATGCGCTTGTGGGCCAATTTGAGATCCCCGTCTACCTCGACCAAGGAGTCCGAGTATCGACCGAAGATGCGGGAGGTGCTGTCGGCATTGAACAGGGTGGCCTCGAAGTACGCATCGATGCGAACTCCACCGTCCTCCTCACTCACCACCGTGTTGGTCACGGCGTGCCGCGAGATCTCGGTGTCGGACGCCGCGAAGGCCCGATAGATGTCGAGAAATTCTTCTATTCCCTGCTTCGTCTCCGTCGTCTGCGTGACGCTGATGTCCTCCATCGCGAGACCGCGAAGGGTGTCGAGATCGCCCGCATCTGCGGCCCAGGCGTACCGGTAGAGAGCCTGCTGTGCGCGGTGGGCGAGGTCCTGGGTAGCGAGACTTGTTGTCATGAAGGTCCTTTCACTTGACGTAGGCGCCCGCATCGACGGGCAGGGTGACTCCGGTGACGTAACGGCCCTCGTCGCTGGAGAGGTAGAGCACGGCGTTGCTGATGTCGACGGACTCGATCCACGGCACCGGAAGTGTGTTGAGCGAGGCGAACCCCGCCATTGCCTTGTCCTGCGTGGGCTCCGGATCACCCGGCGCGAACATGGAATAGGTGCCAGGGTTCTGGATCATGATGGTGTCGACATTCGTCGGGTGGACGGTGTTCACACGAATCTTGTACTGGCCCAGCTCATTGGCCATCGTGCGCATCAGGCCGACAATGCCGTGTTTCGCGGCCACATAATGCCCGACGTGCTGAATGCCCTTGAGTCCGCCTATCGAGCTGGTAAACACGATCGATCCGCCGCGGCCTGCCTCGATCAGCGCCGGGATGGCCACCTTCGCGGTGTGGAAGACGCCGGTGAGGTTGACGTCGATCATGTCCTTCCACTGTTCGGTCGTCAGCTCCCAGGAGAGCCCGTACGTCGCGATTCCGGCGTTGGCGACGACGATGTCGACGCGGCCGAGCTCGGCGACACCCTCGTCGAACACTGCTTGTAGCTGCTCCAGATCACGCACATCGGCGCGTCGAGCGAAGATGCGTCGATCTAGAGCCTCGACCTGCTTCACCGTTTCGGCCAATTCGTCCTCGGTGGCGAGGGGGTAGAACGGGGTGACGGTATCGATGTTCTCGCAGATGTCGACGGCAATGATGTCAGCGCCCTCCTGCGCCAATCTGATTGCATGGCTTCGACCCTGGCCGCGTGCGGCTCCGGTGATGAATGCAACTTTTCCTTCTAGGCGGCCTGGCATGGTCACTCCTTATCAATGGTTACGGTCCCGGCACCGGTCAGCACTTGGGCACCGTCGATCACGGTCAACGTCAGCGAGCACTCCACCTCGAACGAGTCCGAGGTTTCGCGGACTGCGGTGACGACCCCGCCTGCTTCGAGTCGGTCGCCTTCGAATACGTTTCCGAGGAAACGGAATCGATAGTGGGTTATGCGGTCGACGCCGCCGGCCCAGGACCCCAGCATCGACAGCACGTAGGCCATGTTCGACGGACCCTGGTTGACGGTCTTGTCCCCCATGCCGAGTTCGGCGACTGCCGTGCGGTCGAAGTGAATCGGGTTGGGATCACGCATCAACGCCGAGAGCAGCTTCATTTTCTCTGGATCGACGCCGTCGATGATGCGCGACGGAAGCACCTGTCCTACTTCGATACTCACGCGGCCTGCTCTCGACGCGGGAAGACGATCGAGTTGGTAGTGGAGGCCACGAGCGTGCCCTCGGCATCGTGGATGTCCAACCGATATCCGACGATGTCGAACACGCCGGTCTTCTTACCGATCTTCCGTGCAGCGGAGACGATCTCGCTGGTCACCGTGTAGGTGGAGCCGGTCAGCAATGGTACGTGTACGACGGTGTCGGTTTCGCCGAACATCGGACCGTCCGCGTCGGTCGCGGAGAACGCCGCGAACAACTCGTCCCACGTCCACCCCATCGACCCGGTGGCGACCAGAAATACGAAGGTCGGGTGCGCCGCGCCGTCGTCGGCCGTGCACTCCATCGCGTCGAGAACGAGGCTTACCCACCACTTCTCCAACGTTCGGGTGCCGCCCGGCATCCGGATCCCGATCATTGCGCGTAATTCTTCTTCGGTCATACGGTGCGACCTGCGGCCTCCCAGTAGGGCGTCCGCAGATCACGTTTCATGATCTTGCCTGTGGGCGCCTTGGGTAGTGCGGTGACGAAATCGACCGATCGCGGTTTCTGGTACGACGCCAGATTCTTCTTCGCCACGTCGATGATCTCTTGCTCGGTCGCTTCCGTTCCGGGTTTGAGCACGACGACTGCTTTCACGGCCTCACCCCATTCGTCGTCGGGAACCCCGATGACAGCGCATTCCAATACCGAGGGGTGTGCGCCGATGGCTTCCTCGACCTGAACGCTGAAGATGTTCTCGCCGCCGGAGATGATCATGTCTTTCGCCCGATCGACGATGTAGACGTATCGCTCCTCGTCCCAGGTTGCGATGTCGCCGGTCCACATCCAGCCGTCACGCAACGTGTCCTTCGTGAGCTCGGGACGGTTCAGGTACCCGATCATGTTCGCTTCGGAGCGCACGACGATCTCCCCTGGCGTCTTGCCGTCCCGCGGAACTTCCTCACCGAACGCGTCGACGATACGGATGGTGGTGACGAACCCTTCACGGCCACAGGACTTCAGACGGTGAGCATCGATACCCTTGACGGCGTTGAGATGGTCCTCCTGAGAGAGGAAGGACATCGTCGTGCCCTCGGTCTGTCCGTATCCCTGAATCAGGGTGCACGGGAACGCATCGAGCGCTGCACGGACGATGGTCGACGGCATCGGACCGCCGCCGTACTGAATGTTCCGCAGACTGGAGAGATCGTAGGAAGCGAAGTTCGGGACTGCCATCATCCAGTTCAGCATCGTGGTGATCCCCAAGAACGCAGACACCTTCTCGGTCTCGATGATCTCGAGCGCCTGCTTCGCCTCGAAGTTCACCAGCACCACCGGGCAACCGTGCTTCATGTAGTTCATCGAAAGTACCACCGGGATGTGATACATCTGCCCGGTCAGCATGTAGACGTCGTTCGGGACGATGCGTTCTGCCACCGTCTGATTGAGCATTCCGTTGGCGGCACTGGTGTGGGTGTGGATCGCGCCCTTGGACTCGCCCGTCGTGCCCCCGGTGTACAGGATGAAGAACGGATCGTCTCCGCCGATCGACGGCGTCCAGATCGGCTCGTCGGCACTCGACCGAGCAAGAAGCTCGTCGTAACTGCCGTCGGAATCGGCACCGAATTCGAGCCAGTGATCGACATTCACCGCGCGCTGCAGTTCCTGCTTCGTTTCCGACCACTCGGAGGCGGTGATGATCACCTTGGGGGTTGCGTCCGCGATCAGACCGATGAGCTGTTTGACACCGAGTCGCCAATTGAGCGGCTGCAGAACGAGACCGGCGCGGCCGGCTGCGAAATACAGCTCTTGGAACTCGACGCTGTTGCGGGTCAACACCGCGACCCGATCGCCCTTCTCGAGCCCGAGTCCGCGAAGACCGTTGGCGAGCCGTCGAACACGCTCGTCCAGTTGGGAGAAGGTGATGCGTCGATCGTTCGGCACGTCGAACACTGCCTGCCGGTCAGGCGTCAGTGCTGCCCATTTGGCGGGGATCAATCCCTGATTCTGCATGCGAGATTCCTAAGCTCGGTACGACAGGTGGGCTCAGTACGGCAGGTCGAGAGCAATGTGCCGCTTGGCGATCAACCAGGTTCCGTCGACTCGGGCGAACTCGTCCTCGTATTTTCCGGTGGACAGAACAGTGAGCTTCCCGTCGGCGACCGAGATGATCGTCAGGTACGCAATCACTGTCGCGTGATCATCATCGACATCATCGATCAGGACGTTCGTCGTCAGGTGTCGGCGCTGGTCCGACTGCGAGTGCGCGGAGCCGTTCATCAATTCCATGATCGCGTCGATTCCGTCGAACGGTCCGATCAGATCACCGTCGGCAATTTTCATTGTCAGGACGGCATCCTTGGTGAACGACGCAACGATCATCTCGGGATGGTGATCATCGTATCCGAGGCCGTAGCGGCTGAGCGTGTTCTCGATTCCGGGGCGTGACGACATGACTTTTCTCCTCGATCCAGGCGTGACGACAATCACAACAAGGCCAATCATAATCATGAATCATGTTGCGTCAAGCGCGATTACATCCGATGGCGACGCGTCCAAGGCGCGACAATCCCCGCCCGGCGTCGTGCATTACCGGACGGGGAATCGCGCCGCGAGACTTCTCTAGAGCGTTCCGTCCTTGACGAGTTGCTTCGCCAGTGAGTCTAAAATGACCTCGGTCGAGCCCTCGTAGATCCGCATGGGGCGGGCCTCGCGGTACAGACGCTCGATATTGCTGCCGCGTGTGATGCCATAGCGGCCCATCACCTGAACCGCACGGTCGACCACACGACCGGCAACCTCGGTTGCAGCGACCTTGGCCATCGACGAGAGATGTAGGTTTGCCCTCGCGTCGCGAGCCGAAGCCGCCGCGGCGCGATAGGTCAACGAACGCGCCATCTCGATGTCGGTCCAGCACATGGCCAGATGCTCGGGCACCGAGCCGAGACGAGACAGACTGACACCGAACTGCTCTCGGCCGTTCGCGTGGCGCACAGCCTCCTTCAGAGCAGCCTCGGCGAGACCTACCGCAGCACCCGCGACCGACACCCGGAAGGTCGCCAGAGTTGCCAAGACCAGCGAGAATCCTTTGCCCTGCTGTCCGATTCGGTGATCCAAGGGCACCCGTACGTCCTTCAGGATCACGTCGCTCAACACGTGCGGAGCGATGATCTGATGCGGTCGTTCGGTGGTGACACCCGGTGTGTCCGCCGGGATCAGAACGAGGGAGTAGCCCTCGCCCTCACGTCCGAGGATGCTGTAGAAGTCTGCATCGCCACCGTTGGTGATGAACGACTTGTGTCCGTTGACCACCAGCTCACCATCGACCTCTTCGATCGACGTCGTCAGCGCCTTGAGATCCGAGCCGACATCCGGCTCGGTGAGGCCCAGAGCAGCGATTGCATCGAGATTCGCCACCCTCGGGAGCCAGTACTCCTGCATCGTAGGCGTTCCGCCGACAGACAATCCGTAGCTCCCGATGCCCTGCATCGCAAAGAGCGAATCGAGGTGTCCGCACTCGGCTGCAAGACGCTCACGAATCACCGTGACGGCGAGCGAGTCGACCTCCTCGAAGCGACCGCCGAACCGAGACGGCACGGTCACGCCGGCCAACCCTGTCGCCTGAAGCCGCTTGCGTACGTCGACGTCGATACCGTCCGACTCGTCGGCGCGCGCAGCGATATCGCGGACGGATTCTGCAAGCGCCCGCGCTTCGACCTGCAGTTCGAGATACTTACGTGGGAGCTCGAACAGTCCCTGTTCCGATTCCGACACCCTGTCTCCATTCGTCAATCTATGATTACCATACTAAGGAATTGCTCGGCGTGGCCCGGATCCAGGAGAAATAGATGCCCCAGTTCGACGCCCCATCCCAGTTCGATCTCAGCGGGCGCGTCGCCCTGATCACCGGCGGTAGCCGCGGCCTCGGCAAAGCGATGGCCTTCGGCCTCGCCCAGGCGGGAGCCGATGTGATCATCGCCAGCCGTGACTTCGAGTCCTGCCAGGTGACAGCCGAAGAAATCGAAAAGGCGACCGGGCGGCGGGCATTCCCGATTGCTGCTCACGTCGGTAAGTGGGATGCTCTCGACTCGCTAGTCGATGCCTCCTACGAGCACTTCGGCAAGGTCGACATCTTGATCAACAACGCGGGCATGTCCCCGCTGTACGACTCCGTGGACACCATCTCCGAGGCCCTGTTCGACAAAGTCCTCGGGGTCAATCTCAAAGGCCCCTTCCGCCTGGCCGCACTCATCGGAACACGGATGGCCCAGGGCGACGGTGGCTCGATCATCAATATTTCGAGCGCCGCATCGACCAAGCCCCGACCCGACGTGCTGCCCTACGCCGCTGCGAAAGCCGGCCTCAACGCCATCACCGTCGGCTTGGCCAAGACATTCGGGCCGAGTGTGCGCACGAACGCGATCATGGCCGGCACGTTCCTGACCGACGTTTCCAACGCCTGGGACATGGAGGCTTTCGGTAAGCGTGCCGAGACCTTCGCAGCCAAGCGAGGCGGCGACCCCAATGAAATCGTGGGAGCTGCTTTGTATCTCGCAAGTGACGCCTCCAGCTACACCACTGGATCTATCATCACCGTCGACGGCGGGATGTAGGCAGCCCTACGTCCGCAAGCCCCGCCACGCCATCGTCCCGCCATCGACGGGGACGTTGGTACCCGTCATGAACGACGCTGCATCCGAGGCCAAGAAGCACGCAACTCGCGCGACCTCCACGGGATCACCGAGGCGCGGAATCAGATGGGCACCGCTCATGTGGCGCTCCTGCTCCACCGGATCGGCGGCGGCATCGATATGTTTCTGCGCCATCGTGGTCCGAAAGCTCCCAGGAGAGAAGCTGTTGCACCGAACTTCGTTTGCCAGTGAAATCGCGGTGGTTCGAGTCAGCTGGATCACCGCAGCTTTGCTCACGGAATAGGCGGGCGTCTTGTAGCCCATCATCCCCGACACCGACGCGGCGTTGACGATGGACGGACCCCGGTTCGACGCCCGGAGATGCGACGCAGCGTATTTCGTCGCCAACCACATCGACTTGACGTTGATGTTCATGACGGCATCCCACACGTCCTCTGGGAGATCGACGATATTGGCCTGCTCCCCCGGTACGAACCCGGTGTCGATGACGCCCACGTTGTTGACCAGAGTGTCGAGGCCTCCTGCGGCAGCGACGGCGGCGTCGATCATCTGCCGGACTTGCTCACCGTCGGACATATCGATCCGCAGCGCAACGCTTTTCGCTCCCGCCGCCGCGATGAGAGTTTCGGTCTCGGCCAGCAGCTCCGGTGAGATGTCGGCGACAATCACGGTCTCGGCACCCTGAGATGCAGCCTCGACGGCAATGGCCCGTCCGATTCCCGAGCCGCCGCCGGTCACGAGTACTCGTTTGTTCTTCACAGCCACCTACTTACTGACGATTCCTCGTCCGGCCAGATCTGCCAGTTCCTCTGCATTCATGGACAACTCGGCCGCCAGAATCTCGGCAGTGTGCTCGCCGATTCCCGGCACGCCGTCGTACACCGGGCCGTCGTAGCTCTTCATGTGCAACACAGGCCCCGGCATGAGCACCTTGCCGAGGACGTCGTTTCCGGTGATCTCGACGAGGGTCCGTTCCAGGAAGTGCGGATCCTGCACCACGTCGGAGGCATCGTTGACGGCGGCGCTGACCACCTCGAATTTTTCCAGCGTGGCCAACACCTCGGCGCGCGGCATGGATGCGCACCACTCGATCACCATCTTCTGGACATCGTCGTTGTTGCGCAGTCGATCCGCGTTGGTTGCGTACCGCGGGTCCTCGATCACCTCGGGCTTACCCATGGCAGCGAACAGCCGCTTGGCAATGGCTTGGTTCGATGCGGCTATCGAGAGGAACTTGCCGTCCGCTGCCTCGTAGATTCCGCGTGGCGACGCCGCTCCGGTCGAGTTGCCGATGCGCTGCTGGATCTCCCCGGTTGCGGTGTACTTGAGAAACATGTCGCCGACGATGAACATCAGCGGCTCGTAGAGCGCGACATCGACTTCCTCACCGAGACCGGTCTTCTCGCGTTTGAACAAGGCCATCGCAACCCCCATCGCCGCGGACAATCCGGCGATCGAGTCGGCGAAGCCGAACGGCGGCGACGTCGGCGGTGAATCGGGCCAACCGTTGACGTTCGCGAAGCCGCTGGCGGTCTCGGCAACAGTGCCGAATCCCGGCAGCAGACGGTTCGGACCGGTCTGACCGAATCCGGAGACGCGAGCCAACACCAAACCTGGGTTGACCTCGGACAATTCTTCGAATCCAAGCCCCCATGCTTCGAGCCTGCCGGGCCGGAAGGATTCTATGACGACATCGGCTCCAGCAATGAGTCGCTTCACCAGCGCTCGACCCTCCTCGTCACGCAGGTCGATGCCGACCGAGCGCTTGCCCGCATTCAAACGAGAAAACCCGAGCGAGAGGCCGTCCTTCTGCGGAATCCATTGCCGCGCATAGTCACCTGATGCCGGGTCCTCGACCTTGATGACTTCAGCGCCGAAATCTCGGAGCATACGTCCCGCCGTCGGCGCGGCGTACATGGTGCCGAGCTCGACCACCTTGATGCCCGCAAGTGGCCCTTCAGCGCTCATCAAACCCTCCACTGAATGTGCTTGACCTCGAGGTATTCCTTCATTCCCCACTCGCCGAGTTCGCGGCCGACCCCGGACTTTCCGTAGCCGCCGAACGGAGCGTCGGGACGCATCGACCCACCGCCATTGATCCACACGGTTCCGGCTCGGACCTGCTCCGCGACGCGGCGCGCCTCGATCGGATCGTCGCAGTAGACGTTGGCCGCAAGTCCGTACTCGGTGTCGTTGGCCAAACGGATGGCTTCCTCGGTGTCCTTGAACGGGACTATCACAGCGACGGGCCCGAAGATCTCCTGCTGCACCGCGCGGGCGCTGTGTGGGAGTCCGCCCAGCAGAACGGGGTTGACGTACCAGCCCTTCTCCGGAAGCGGCTTGGTGACCTCGAGCAGTTTCTTGCCGCCCTCGGCCACCGAGCCGTCGATGAAGCCGTTGACGCGCGCTTGGTGGTCGGGCCGGATCATCGGTCCGATGTTGGTGGCCGGATCCCAGGGATCGCCGACGATCATCTGATCGAACGCGGACGCTCCGGCTTCGAGGAACTCGTCGTACACGCTGTCGTGCACAAGAAGACGGGCGAGCGCCGCGCAACCCTGGCCCCCATTGCGGGCCCAGCGGAGGTGCATCTCGACGGCGATCTTCTTGACGTCGACGCCCTCGAGGACGATGTTCGGGGACTTGCCTCCGAGTTCGAGCGTCACACCGGCCAAGTTGGCCGACGCCTGCTCCATGATCTTGGCTCCGACTCCGTCGGACCCGGTGAACGAGACCCGATCGACACCGCGGTGCGAGGAAAGCTGCTGTCCCACATCGGCACCACCGATGATGACGTTCATGACGCCCGGCGGCAGGCCGGCTTCTTTGATCAAGTCGCCGAGGAACAGTGTCGTCAGCGGAGTCCGCGGCGACGGCAGCAGCACGACGGTGCAGCCTGCGGCAAGTGCCGCACCGAACTTGAAGATCGCGAGATTGAGCGGGTAGTTGTACCCGGTGATTGCCGCAACCACGCCGACGGGCTGATGGACTACATCGCTCATCGTCGGAACAGGTTTGTCGTAGCCTCCGAGATGAATGGTGCGGTCCGTTTTCGCCGCTTCCGCCGCCCATCGCAGGTGTTCGTCTACGGCCATCTTCACCTGGAGGTACGCCGCTAGCGAGACCGGACAACCGACCTCGTTGACGATCGAGGGCAGCAGCCGATCGGCGGCCTTTTCGAGAGCGTCCGCGAATCGGTGGATGTGCACCGAACGCTCCTCGCCGCTGAGAGCGGCCCACCCGGGGAACGCCTTTCGTGCCGCGGCGACGGCATCGTCGACCTGGCTGCTCGAGGCGCCGCCGACGGTGGCGATCACTGCTTCGGTTGCCGGATTGAAAACGTCCCAGCTCTCGCCTTCGGGCTGCGCATCGGTGTCGCCGATCAGGAGCGTCCTGGTGTCCGGAACCCAGTCCTGCTGAACTTCTGCCACTGCGGTCATCTCACGCACCATCCTTCTCGATGTCTGCCGGGAGCTTGGCCATCAGGCCGACTCGCTCGAGCACACAGACGATTTCGTCCCGTTGGTTGTATCCGATGTGTTCGAACCAGACGATTCCCGAATCGTCGCGGCTCTTGGACTCGCGCTTGTTCTTGATGGTCGTTTCCGCCCGAAGTGTGTCGCCGTGGAACACCGGGTTCGGGAACGTGATCTTCTCGTAGCCGAGGTTGCCGAGTGTGGTGCCCATCGTGAGCTCGGGCACGTGAAATGCACCGATCAACGCGACAGTGAACAGGCTGTTGAACAGGCGCTGGCCGTGGATCGTGCCCTTGCAGAACTCCGCATCCAGGTGCAGCGGTTGGATGTTCATCGTCAGCGAGGTGAACATGACGTTGTCCATCTCGGTCACGGTGCGGGTCATCGCATGCTTGTAGTGCTTGCCCACCTCGAACTCCTCGAAATACAGACCTCTCACTTGCTGCCTCTCTTCGTGATCGCCTCGGCACGCTCCAACCACTGGATTGCCTTGTCGTAGTGCGCTTTGTCGATATGCAGCCCGCGGTACCGCAATGCACCGGTCCCCTGCGCTTCGGCTTTCTCGTACGCCTCCGCCAGCCCGCGGTAGAACTCGATGTCCTGCTCGGACGGGCTGAACACGTCGTTGACGGTCTCGACGTGCGACGGGTGGATCGCGATCATTCCGCGGAAGCCGAGCTGCCGTCCTTTCGTTGCGAATTCGCGCAGGCCGCTCAAATTTTCGAGATCCTCCCACAGTCCGGTGAGAGCGTGAATCTTCGCCTCCCGGCACGCGAGAAGCACCCGACTTCGTAGATACAGGGTTTCGAGACCCTCGGGCGTCCATTCGTATCCCACCTCGCGGGCGATGTCGGCATGCTCGGCGGACGGCCCGATCATCGCGCCGACGCGCGGGGACGCCGTCGCCACCTCGAGGCAGTTGTGGATGGCCTTCACCGTCTCGACGGGAACGATGTATTCCAGGCCGTCGACGTTGTTGCGCGCCTCGAAGTGATCGAGCAACGCGTCGTACTGCAAGACGTCGACGGCCCTCTCTATCTTCGGCGCGAACACGCCCGTCAGACCAGGCACAACGACAGCTTCGAGGTCTGCGCCGGTGAGCCGCGTCGCAAGTGGATTGACGCGGACGAACAGTCCCACATCGAAGTTGGTCTGCCGAACTCGTGCGATGGACTCGGCCACCGTCGCACGGGCGGACTCCTTCTCGGCGGCGGGCACCGAGTCTTCCAGATCGAGAACGACGCAGTCTGCGCCCGACGCAACGGCCTTGTCCACCCACCGCGGGCGGTGACCGGGCACGAACAGAATGGAACGGTACGGCTGCACGTCACTTCCCTTCAGTAGCTACGCGGCAGGCCGAGGACATGCTCGGCGGTGTAGTTGAGGACCATTTCCTGGCTGATCGGTGCGATCCGCATGAGGCGTGACTCGCGGAAGTAGCGCTCGACGTGGAATTCCTTGCCGAACCCGAATCCGCCGTGCACCTGCAACGCGACATCCGCGGCGAAGAAGCCGGCCTCGGCACACAAGTATTTGGCGGCGTTCGCTTCTCGGCCACAGGGCAGCCCGGCGTCGACCATCCAGGCGGCCTTGTCGACGACAGCCGCTGCCGCATCGAGCCTGATTCGGGCCTCGGCAAGTTGGAATGCGATGCCCTGATTCTTTCCGATCGGCCGACCGAAGACTTCACGGTCCTTGGCGTACTGGGTGCCGCGGCGCAGGGCAGCCTCACCGATTCCCAGAGCCGCGTTCGCGGCGATGACACGCTCGGCGTTGAGCCCGCCGAGGATGGTGCGGAAACCGTGGCCGACCTCGCCGACGACGTCCTCGTCGGCCACGAACAGTTCATCGATGAACAGCTCGTTGGTGTCGACGGCGTTGCGGCCCATCTTGGGAATCGGCCGGATCTGGACCTTGCTTCGATCCATATCGGCGAACAACAATGTCATTCCTGCAGTGCGCTTCTCGCCCTCGACACGCGGACTGGTTCGGCACAGCAGAAGCATTTTTTCCGCTTCCTGCGCCTTGGTGATCCAGACCTTCTTGCCCGAGACCAGAAATCCACCGTCGACCTTCTTGGCAAAGGTCTTGATGTTGGTGGTGTCGGTACCGGCGTCGGGTTCGGTGACCGCGAAAGACGTGTGCAACTCACCGGTGATGACCCTGGGCAGGTACTTCTGCTTCATCGCCTCGCTGCCGTGATTGATGATGGGCTCGAAGCCGAAGATACCGATGTGGACGGCACTGCAGCCGCCCATCCCTGCACCGGATGCCGAGATCTCACGTTCGACGATGGCCGCCTCGGTAACGCCGAGCCCGCCGCCGCCGTACTCCTCGGGGACGGTCAGTCCTAGCCAACCACCCTCGGCCACAGCGTTGTAGAAGTCCCAGGGGAACTCGTGGCTATCGTCGTGTTCCATCCAGTAGTCGTCGGGAAACGCCTTGCACAGCGTCTTGACGGCTTGTCTGATGTCCTCGTGCGTCGGGTCGACCGTGTAGTCCATGTCGTGTCTCCAGCTCTAGGCGACCGGCACCGCAGTGCGATCGAACGTGTCGGCGGTGATGCCCTCGTCGCGCAGAACTGCCTTGCGCACTTTCTCCGAGGGCGTTTTCGGAAGCGCGTCGAGGAATCGCACGTACCGCGGCGTAGCGAAGGCCGGGATCTTCCCCGCGCACCAGTCCAGAATCTCTGCGGCATCGGCCTTTTCGCTGACCACGACAGCGGCGAGCACCTCGTCCTCACCTGCTTCGACGTCGGCAGGAACGCCGATCACCGCGCATTCGACAACGGCCGGATGCCCGAGAACGGCCTGCTCGACCTCGTAGGAGCTGATGTTCTCCCCCCGCCTGCGCAGAGCGTCCTTGTACCGGTCGACGAAGTAGAACCATCCGTCCTCGTCCGTACGTAAAGCATCTCCGGTGTGGAACCACAGGTTGCGCCAGGCTTCGAGAGTCTTCTCCGGCATTCCGTAATACCCGAGACTGCATGTCCAGGGTTGCTTCGGGCGAATGACGAGCTCGCCGACTTCACCGACGGCGACCTCGCGGTCGGTCTCTGGGTCCACGAGCCGAATGTCGAACCAGTCCGAGGCAACCTTGCCAGCCGCGCCGGGTGGAATCTTTTCCCCGTACGGAGTCAAGATGGGAGCGCTGGTCTCGGTCAGCCCGAAGGCGTTGACGAAAGCCTCTATGCCGTAACGGTCTTTGAACTCTTCTACGACGGTGTCGGCGATAGGTGCCGCGTAAACCGCGCGGAGCTGATTGTCGCGATCGTTCTCGCGCGGTGCCTGCTTCCAAGCGAAGTCCATCATGACGCCGACGAAGTTGGTCACGGTCACTTCGGAGTCGCGGACCATGTCGATCCATCGACTTGCGCTGAACTTCGAGTGCACCACGGCGCTGGCACCGGCGACGAGCGCCGGGTAGACCGCCATGAACTGCGCATTCCCATGGAACAGAGGCGTCGTGGTCATGTATCGATCTGCCGCGGTGAGCCGGGTCAGCGACACCACCTCCTGCGCAAAGAAATACAGCTGAGAGTGCGGCATGGCGACACCCTTGGAGGGGCCGGTTGTACCGGAGGTGAAGAAAATCGCACCGAGGTCCTGGGCCCGTGCAGCCGGAACCGCGACGGGGCTGCCCGCCTCGAGTTCGTCCCAGAGTTCAGCCTGCCAACCGTGTTCTCGCAACAACGAGACAGCCGCATCGCCGTGTCCGGTGTCGATGACCCAGAACCTTTCGATGCCGCGCGCGTGCTCGGCGATCGCCACGAAGCGCTCGACGAACGTGTCGTCGATGACCGCCCAGCGCGCACCGACCGTGACGATCTGGTGCCGAAGGAATTCGCCTTCGTAGTTGGTGTTGATCGGCACCTCCACGGTGCCGCCCACCGCGGCGGCGAACCAACTACGCACCAGCCGGGAGGAATTGAGCGCCATGATGACGACACGATCCCCCTGCTGTGCGCCTGCCGCGTGCCACGATCCGGCAATGCGCTCCGCCGAAGCGAGCATCTCGGCGTAAGTGAACTCGAGGTTCTCCTCCGGAACGAGTAGACACGGCGCGTCCGGCGTGGTCGAGGCGTGCGTACGCAGGACGTTGTTCAGCGTCCACCCTTCCGGATCGACGAAGTTGGGATGCAGATCTCGATAGGTCTGTGTCACTTGAAGTCCCGGAACGGTTCGATCGCCAGCATCGACGGCACAACGTCCTTCCCGAGACGTTCGATGGCGGCGATGGTCTCGTCGCCGTCCATCGTCGGCCACTGCGGACGCAGTAGGAGCGGGTCGACCGGCAGCGTGGTCACAAGATCGGTGAGCTTACCGACGACATCGTCCGGAGTTCCGACGATGACGTGATCGGAGACCGACTCGGCGAACTGGTTCGCGAGGTCGCGGCCGGCCATGACTTCGAGACCCTTTGCGGCGTAGGTCAGGTAGCGGCCCTGCGCGACCCGCGCGTACTCGACCATAGCTTCTTCCTTGCTGTCCGCGACGAGTACGTTGCGGCGCAGCGGCTGAAGGCCGAACTCCTTGCCGCGCGCTTCGAAGAGATCTTTGACGACGCGGTAGCGCTCCTCGACCTCGTGCTTCGGGGTCTCCGGCGGCACCGCGTAGGCGTCGCCGTACTTCCCTGCACGCCGGACGCCGCCCATCGCGTGGGCACCGATCCAGATCGGGACGTGTGGCTGCTGGACGGGATGCAGGTGGGGCTTGACGCCGTCGAGCTGGAAGTACTTGCCCTCGAAGGTGACCTCGTCCTGAGTCCACAGCTGTTTCATGACTTGGAGGGACTCATCGAACCGTCCAGCGCGCTCCTTGTACGGAACCTGGAGGTAGTCGAATTCCTCAGGGCGGTAACCTAATCCGGCACCGAATATCAATCGCCCCTCGGTGACGACGTCGAGCGTCGCAATTTCCTCCGCGAGCATCACAGGATGGTAGAGCGGCGCGATCATGATCTGCGTGACGAGCTTGGTCGTCGGGGCGACATGTGCAGCAAGGCGAGCAAGCAAGGGCACCGGCTGCAGCCAGCGAAGGTCGCCGTAGAGGAAATGCTGACCGATGGCGATGTAGTTGAATCCGTTGTCCTCAGCGCTCTCGACGATGCGGAGGATGTCCTTGAACTGCTGCGCCGGCGTCACCGACTTCGGCACGTCGCTGAGCAGTAAGCCGACCTGAACCATGTGAGTCCCTTCGAGAAGTATTGAGCTGGCTGCACTTACTGCGCGGTGAGGCCACCGTCGACCGGGATGGTGACTCCGGTGATGTAGCTGGCGTCATCACTGTTGAGGAATGCGATCACCGATGCGATCTCCTCGGGCTCGGCACCGCGGCCGAGCGGAATGGTCGCGACGAAGTCCGCTGCCAGAGCAGTGACGTCCGAGCCGGGCTCGCGGCCGAAGAATTGCGCGAGCATGGGCGTCTTGACCTGACCCGGGCAGATGACGTTGACGCGGATCCCGTCCTTGGCACCGTTGAGGGCCAGGGAGCGACCGAAGGGAACAAGCGCTCCCTTGGTCATCGAATAGATCGGGCTGAACGGCGACCCGATGAGCGCCGACGTCGAAGAGGTCAGCGTGACCGAGCCTTTGCCGCCAGCTTTTTTGAGCAACTCGAAGCCGAGTGTGGTCGAGTAATAAGCACTCTTGACGTTGACATCGATATTCCTCTGCCACGCAGCGTCGTCGACGTCCAGCCCACCGGGACCGGGCATGCCTACCTGCGCGTGCAATGCGTGCAGAACGCCCTTCTCCTCGTCGATTTTCGCGAACAGTGCGCGGAGATCGTCGTTGTTCGTGGCGTCGACGGTCACGGCTGTTGCCTGACCACCCTCGGCTACGATCTCAGCCGCGACCTTCGACGCGGACTCCGCACTGAGGTCGGTGACGTAGACGAACGCTCCCTCGGACGCGAGGCGGTGGCTGATGGCGCGGCCCATCCCGGAGCCACCACCGATGACCGCTGCGATGCGACCTTCATAACGCTGCATTTTCTGTACTCCTTCTCGAGCTACTGAACTATTCAGCCTCGTTGGTCGAACGAACGTCCCAGTAATTCGGAAACTATTCGAGTTCGCTGCATGGTCGGGGTGCCACCGGCGAGCGCCCAGCCATGTGCGTCGCGGTGCATCCGCTCGATGCCGAATTCTTCGGTATAGCCATTGCCGCCGTGCAGCTGCATCGCCAGATCGGTCACGTTTTTCGCCATTTCGTTGGCAGTGCACTTCGCCAGCGAGACGTGTAGGGAATTGGGGAGCTGCTCGCCATCGGTCACTGCTCCTGCTGCACGCTGCAGCAACAACCTGGCCGCATCGACCTGGAGTGCCATGTCCGCGATGGTCATCTGGACGGCCTGAAACTCGATCAGCGGTTTGCCGAACTGTGTCCGCTCCTGCACGTACCGGATCGACAGGTCCAATGCGGCCTGACCCAGCGCAAGACTCATCGTCGAATTGCCGAGCCGCTCGATCGAGAACGCGGTGAACAGAGTGCGGAAACCACCAGGCTCGATGACGACGTTCTCCACGGGAACCGCGACATCGTCGAAGTAGATGTCCGCGGAAGGAATGCCACGAAAGCCCATGAGCTTCTCACGCGCCCCGTAGCTGACGCCTGCTCGATCCGCCTCGACAAGAACTGCCCCGATGCCCTTCGCACCGGGTGCGTCGCTCATGCGCGAGTAGACAAGGTAGACATCTGCCTCGGAACCGTTGGAGATCCAGCGTTTGTTGCCGCTGACACGGACAGTGTCGCCGTCGATAGTCGCTTTGGTCGTCAGATCTGTCGCGGCCGATCCTGCGTCGGGCTCGGAGATGGCGACCGCCATCGTGATGTCGCCCGCGATGATGCCGGGGAGGAATCGTTCACGCTGCTCTTCGGTACCAATTCGGGCGATGACCTGAGCCGGGCCGGTATTGGCCTCGAAAATCTGGAACGCCGCCGGTCGGCAGTGGTAGGCAAACTCTTCGATGACATTGAGCGCTTGCTGCAGGGGCGCTCCTCCGCCGCCGAAACGCTCCGGAAGCGCAATACCCAGGAACCCGAGCGAACCGAGGTACTTCCGCTCCTCTAGGGGGAACGCAGTTCTCTCCGCATCCCACTGCGCAGCCTTGGGCGCGTAGCGCTCGGTGGCAACTTTCGCAGCTACCTCTTTGATGGCGCGTTCGTCGTCGTTCAGGATGCTGGCGGACATGACCACCCCTTTCATGTTCATGATTATACTAATACGATGTGATCTACGGTACAACAATCCTTACAGCTTCCGCTAGGTTCATGCTAAACATAATCATCAATACCTCGTCACGTTTCCAGAAACCTGCTTCAAGAGAGTTGTCATGACACGCGCAGTTATCGTCGACGCCGTTAGATCCCCCATGGGAAAGGGCAAGGTAGGTGGTGGTCTCTCGCATCTGCACCCCGCGGACTTGCTCGGTCAGGTACTGCGCCAGTTGGTGGATCGTTCCGACCTCGACGCGGGGCTTGTCGACGACGTCATCATCGGATGCGTCGGCGGCAGCGGCGAACAATCCGGCACCCCCGGTCGCCAGGCCGTGCTCGCTGCAGGCTTTCCGGTGCACGTCCCCTCGGTGACGGTCGAGCGCAAATGCGGATCGGGCCAGCAAGCTCTCGATTTCGCCGTCCAAGGGGTTGCAGCCGGCGCGTACGACATTGTCATCGCCGGTGGAGTCGAATCGATGAGTCGAGTTCCGATGGGTAGTGCACGCGGAGATGCCGATCCGTTCGGCGAGAGCGTCCACGATCGATTCCCGGTACTGGTTCCCCAGGGTGTGTCTGCCGAACTCGTCGCCCAGAAGTGGGGCATTTCTCGGACGCAGCTCGACGAGTACTCCGCGCTTTCCCACGAACGTGCCTCCACCGCTCGTGATTCCGGATGGTTCGGCAATGAGATTGTGCCCGTCGACGGACTGACGACCGATGAAACCATCAGGACCGGCACCACGGCGGAAAAACTCGGCGGGTTGAAAGCAGTCTTCGGGACCGATGAACGGCGCGCGCAGTTCCCAGACCTCGACTGGTCCGTCACCGCGGGCAACGCATCTCAAATGACCGACGGAGCGTCCGCACTGCTCGTCATGAGCGAGGCGCGGGCAGCCGAGCTGGGTCTGCGCCCGCGCGCCCGAATCGTTGCCTCAGCGGTGATCGGCGACGATCCTCTGCTCATGCTGACCGGTCCCATCCCCGCAACCGAGAAGGTGTTGAAGAAGGCCGACCTGACCCTCGCCGACATCTCGGCCTTCGAGGTCAACGAGGCCTTTGCCTCGGTGCCGCTCGCGTGGGCCAAGGAATTCGGCGTCGACGAAGAGTTCTTGAATCCAGTGGGCGGTGCGATTGCACTCGGACATCCCCTCGGTGCCTCGGGCGCGCGCCTCATGACCACGATGATCAATCACCTCGAACGCACCGGCGGCCGCTACGGCCTCCAGACCATGTGCGAGGCCGGCGGTATGGCCAACGCGACCATCATCGAAATTCTGAAGTAAGGAACCCGATTCATGGATCTCACCAATTCCTCCGCCGTCGTCACCGGCGGCGCATCCGGACTCGGACTCGCAACCGTGAAGCGATTCGTGGCCGCGGGCGTGCACACTGTCATCGTCGACCTCCCGCAGTCGGCCGGTGAAGACGTCGTTCGCGAGCTCGGCGACCTCGTACAGTTCGGACCGGCCGATGTGGCCGATCCCGATGCCGTCGATGCCGCCCTCGACCTCGCCGAGTCGCGGGCTCCCCTACGCTCGGTGGTGCACTGCGCAGGCCGGGGCGGCACCGTCCGAGTGGTCGAAAAGGACGGCACCCCTGGATCGTTGGAGCTCTACACCTCGTTGATCCAGACCAACCTGATCGGCAGTTTCAACGTACTGCGGCTCGGAGCTGCCCGTATGGTCCGCAACGAACCGGTCGACGGTGAACGCGGAGTTGTCATCATGACCGCGTCCGTCGCCGCCTGGGAAGGGCAGATCGGGCAGATTCCCTACGCCTCGGCCAAGGCCGGCGTCGTCGGTATGACCCTCGTCGCGGCCCGGGATCTATCTCGAAAACTGGTTCGCGTCAACAGTATTGCGCCCGGAATTTTCGACACCCCCATTCTGTCCCGCTTCTCGCAGGAGATTCGTGACGGCCTGGCCGCGCAGATTCCGCACCCCGCTCGCCTGGGCGACGCCGACGAGTACGCCAAACTTGCCCTGCACATGATCGACAACGCGATGATCAACGGTGAAGTCATCAGACTCGACGGCGCGATCAGAATGGCACCGCGATGAATGCATCGGTTCGCGTGGAGCAGATCGATGGAGTTCAGGTTGTCACGATCACGCGCCCCGAGGTGCGCAACGCGATCGACACTGCCACGGCCCAGGCCATCGCCGATGCCATGGACGAGCTCGATGCTCGCGACGACCTCGTAGCCGGGGTCATCACGGGTGAAGGCAAAAGCTTTTGCACCGGAATGGATTTGAAGGCATTTCTGGCCGGTGAGAAGCCATCGATCCCTGGTCGCGGATTCGCAGGTGTCGCCGAGACTCCCCCGGCCAAACCGCTGATCGCCGCCGTCGAAGGACACGCGATCGCAGGCGGTTTCGAGATAGTACTGGCCTGCGACCTCGTAGTTGCCTCGGAGACTGCGGTGTTCGGGTTGCCCGAGGTCAAGCGCGGTCTTCTCGCCGGCGGAGGCGGATTGTTGCGCCTTCCGCTGAGAGTTCCTTACGCCCTTGCCGTCGAGTGGTCTTTGACCGGTGATTTCATCAGCGCGCAGGAAGCCAAGGACGCTGGGTTGATCAACAGACTCACCGCCCACGGCGAGGCCCTGGCTACCGCTATGGAATTGGCGAAGAAAATCGCCGCGAACGGCCCGCTTGCAGTCCGTGCCACGAAAGAGATAATAACCAAGGCGCGGGACTGGTCCAACGACGAGCAGTTCGCGGAAATGTGGAAAATCTATGAGCCCGTTCGGTCTTCCGAGGATGCCCGAGAGGGTGCCTCAGCGTTCAAGGAGAAGCGGAAGCCGGTCTGGCGAGGTCGGTGACATGGCTGCCATCGTCACCGGTGCAGGCAGCGGAATCGGGAGAGCCGTAGCGCTCGAACTGTCTTCCAACGGCTCCGCGGTGCTCGCAGTCGACATAGACCACGACGCCGCCGAGGAAACCGTGAGACTGTCGACCGGCACCGTTCTCGCGCACCATGCCGACGTGTCGAAGCCCGACGAGGTCGCCGCGTACGTCGAGCGTGCGGTCGACGACCTCGGCGTGCCGGACAAGTTCTTCAACAACGCTGGCATCGCCGGCTGCAATCGCAGCATCGTCGACATGTCCATAGACGAGTGGTCGTCCACGCTCTCGGTCAACTTGGACGGCATGTTCTATGGCCTCAAATATGTTCTGCCACATATGATCGCGGCCGGCCGCGGCCAGGTGGTCGATACAGGGTCCATTGCCAGTCTTCAGGGCGCACCAAGCGAGCCGACTACGTCGCCTCCAAGCACGCGGTACTGGGCCTCACTCGTACTGCTGCCGCGGAAGTACGAGAACACGGCGTTGCGGTGAACTGTATTTGTCCAGGCTCGACCGACACACCGATCATCGGCAAGTTCAGGGCTCTGCTCAACCGCGACGGCCAAGCAGTACCGACCCTCGGGGTCGGGGGGCGAGGAATGGCAACGGCCGAGGAGGTAGCTCGCGCAGTAGCTTTCCTACTTCGCGCAGACTTGCCTTTCATGACCGGATCCGCGCTGTCGATGGACGGCGGAATGTCGGGACAGTACTGATTGTCCGATTCTATTCCGCCGTCGTCGGTCTACTTGCAATGATGGTGCACACCGTCGCGAATGCCCTCTCCCGCACCGTTTTCGGTGAGCCGATCGGCGGGACCCTGGAACGTGTCCAGTATTGGTACATGCCGCTGATAGTCCTGTTGGGTTTCGTCATTGCCATGCAGCGCGGTGAGCACGTACGGGCCGACATGTTCTTCAGCAGATCCCCTGACGCGTCCAAGCGATACGTCGCCTCGTCCGCCAGCGTGATCTGCGCCGTAGTGTGCCTTTTGACGGCGATCTACTCGTTCGGTCAATTCGCGAGCTTCTACGACGACGACGCTATCGATCTGGATCCCTTCGTCGATGAAGTCTTCGAGCGCATTCTGATGCCCCACCGTCCGGAGGGTTCGAGCGAGGGAACGTAGTTCTCGCAGTGCGTGACACGCGGCAGTGACCTGAGGTCACCGCCGCATTGTCGTCTCGGTTCACATCGAGTCGAAAACCATTGACATCATTCGAATGATAACTATAGTTAGCAGTGATTTGAGTCACTCTTACTCGGTCGACATCTCGCGCGAACCGAACCGCCACGACTGATGCCTGACTGCACCGATTCTGCTCGACTCGACATTCAGGAGACGCCAGCGTGATCGCCCCAGATTCCCAAGCCACCGCCCCGGACATCCTCTCGCCCGAGTTCCTCGAGAACCCGTATCCGCTCTACCGCGTTCTGCGAGAGCATCATCCGGCCCTGTATCACGAAGCGACCAAAAGCTTTCTGATCAGTCGGTACGAAGATTGCGCCGAGGCGTTCCGTAGCGCCAAGTTCTCGAGTCGCAACTACGAATGGCAGCTCGAACCCATCCACGGCCGCACTATTCTCCAGATGGAAGGACGAGAGCACTCGACGCACCGCTCACTGCTCAACCCGTTCTTCCGCGGCAACGGACTCGAGAAGTTCATGCCTGCCATCACCCACAACGCGGCCGAATTGATCGGCAGCATCGTCTCGCGCACTGCCGAGGACCTGATCGGGGCGGTCGCCTCTGACGGCGAGGCCGAGCTCGTCGGCCAGTTCACCAGCCGGTTTCCCATCAACGTGATGGTCGACATGCTCGGGTTACCCAAGAGCGATCACGAGCGATTCCGGAGTTGGTATTTCTCGATCATGGCCTACCTCAACAACTTGGCCGGGGACCCCGAGATCAACGCCGCCGCCGAACGCACCCATGAGGAACTGCAGGAGTACATCCTTCCGATAGTTCGCGAACGCCGCTCCGGCGACGGCGACGATCTGCTCTCACGCCTGTGCCGCGCAGAGGTCGACGGTGAGCAGATGTCCGACGATGAGATCAAAGCATTCGTCAGTCTCCTTCTCGTCGCTGGAGGCGAGACGACCGACAAGGCAATCGCCAGCATGATTCGCAATCTGATCGACCATCCCGATCAGATGCGAGCCCTTCGAGAGGATCGCAGCCTCACCGATCGCGTTATCGCCGAGACTCTTCGGCACTCCGGACCGGTCCACATGATCATGCGCCAGACCGAAGAGGAGGTGCAGATCGAAAACACGACGATCCCGGCAGGGGCGACATGCATCATGATGCTCGCGGCAGCCAACCGCGACGAGCACCAGTTCGCGAATCCGGATGACTTCGACATCTTCCGAACCGACCTCAATGTCGACCGTGCATTCAGCGGCGCAGCAAACCACGTGCAGTTCATCCTCGGACGCCACTTCTGCGTAGGTTCGATACTCGCGAAGACGGAAATGACCATCGCGCTCGATCTCGTACTCGACACCATGGACTCGATCGAATACCAGGACGGCTTCGTGCCACACGAGAGAGGCCTGTACTCCCGCGGCATCCCCGAACTACGCGTGAAGTTCCAACCGACCGGGAAGTTCGTCTGACAGACCCGCACTGTCGATAGGCCACTACTTTATCAAGACACCGGCATCAACTGGAACCGAAATCCCTGTGACGTAACGGGACTCGTCCCCCGCCAGAAACAGCACTGCGTTGCTGACGTCGTCGACCTGCACATAGGGAATGTCCAGCACATGCATGTCATGGAGCAGCGGAACTACTTGTTCGCGAGTCGGCGCATCCTCGTCGGGCAGGAACAGCTTGTAGATGGCGTCGTTCAGCAACATTCGGGTGTCGACGTTCGTCGGATTGACCGTGTTCACTCGGATGTTGTGCGGCCCCAACTCATTGGCGAGACTCTTCATCAGTCCCACCACACCATGCTTGGCTGCCGTGTAGTGCGCGTTGTACGGCAGTCCTTTCATACCGGCGACCGAGCTGATCAACACCATCGAGCCGCCCTTGCCACCCGCAAGAATGTGCGGAGTCGCCGCAGTCGTCGTGTTCCACACCCCGGTCAGATTGGTCTCGATCATGTTGTGCCAGTTCTGTGCCGACAACTTATGAGTCGTTCCACTTCCGGCGATACCCGCATTCGCGACGACGATATCGAGTCTGCCGAGTTGGGCGACCCCTGCATCGACGGCGGCCTTCAATGCTTCCAGGTTGCGCACGTCCGTCTTCGACGCAAGAATTCGCCGATCCAACTGCTCGACGAGGCGGACCGTTTCGGCCAGGTCCTCCTCGGTTGCCAGATCGTAACCGACAGTGTCGACATCGGCACAGGCGTCAACCGCAATGAGGTCCGCGCCCTCCGCCGCGAATCGAAGCGCGTGATTTCGTCCTTGACCCCGTGCAGCGCCGGTGATGAGTACTACGCGACCCTCGAATCGACTCATGCCTCCAACGCCGCCTCACCGAGGAACGCCAAGACCACGGACGAGTGGGACCTGGCTTCCTCGACACTCCCGGAGTAGACCGATTCACCGCGGTTGACCACAACGACATCGTCGGCAACGCGTAACCCGGCTTCCGCGTTCTGCTCCACCATCAGCACACCCAACCCCCGGTCCGCGATCTCGCGGACGCTGCCCATGACGGTATCGACGATGGCAGGCGCGAGACCCATCGACGGCTCGTCCATCATGATGTATTTCGGGTCGGATATCAGGCCTCGGCCGAAGGCGAGCATCTGTTGCTCGCCACCACTGAGCAGTCCCGCCGGACCGTCCTTGCGTTCACGCAGAATCGGGAACAGCTCGTAGGCGAGTTCGGTGTTCTGGGAGCGCTTCTCGCTCGTCGAGGTGTATCCCCCGATTCGCAGGTTCTCGGCCACGCTGAGCGATCCGAAGACCTGGCGGCCCTCGGGAACCAGCGAAATACCGTGCTTGACGACGCGGTGGGCCTTGAGACCGACGAGCGACTCACCGTCGAGCACGATCGTGCCCGCTGTGGGTTGCACCAAGCCTGCAATGGTTCGCAGCGTCGTACTCTTGCCGGCACCGTTCGCGCCGAGTACCAGCGTTATTCGGCCGGGTTGGACCGTCAGTCCGATGTTCGTGACCGCACTGACCTTGCCGTATCGAACGTGGAGATCACTGACTTCGAGCATCCTGGGCTCCTCGCTTTCCGAGATAAGCTTCCTGCACACTGGGTTCGCGAACCACGTCCTGAGGCTTTCCCTGGGCAATCAGAACGCCGAAGTTCATGGCTATCAACGTGTCACACGTATCGACCATCATCTGCACGTCGTGTTCCACGAGGAGCTGCGTCAAACCCTCTTCACGCAACTTCTTCAGAAGCGAGGAGACATCCTCGCGTTCGGACTTGTTCATACCCGCGGTTGGCTCGTCGAGCAGAAGAAGTCTGGGAGACATCGCAATTGCACGTGCGATCTCCACCCGGCGCTGCAGCCCGTAGGACAACTCTCCCGGCCGGATGTCCTCCAGCCCGGTGAGCCCGGTGCGCTCGAGCGCCTCCGCGACCGCGGCCCTCGACCTGTTCAGCAACGCCTTGCGCCCCAGTAGCAGTTCGCGCATCCCGCCCTGTTCAGCCCCGAGGTCGGCACCGAGCGCGACGTTCTCCCGCACCGTCAGATCGGGGAGCAGCCGGACCGTTTGGAACGTACGCGCGATGCCGAGTTTGGCGACCTTCTGCGCTGACACCTTGGCAAACGGCTCACCCTCGAATGTGAGGGTGCCACGCGTGAGCGGGGTCAATCTCGTCACTGCTGCGAGCAGAGTGCTCTTGCCGGATCCGTTGGGACCGAGGATGCCGAAGATCTTGCCGCGAGTGATGTCGAACGAAATACCGTCGACCGCCTTTATACCGCCGTAATGCACGGCAACGTCGTCGATCCCGAGGACCACGTCGGTTGTCGATTCGTTCAGCGTCGCCTCACGCGATCTCGAGTCGGTCGTCATGGCTTGTCTCCTGCCTTGGCCAGATCCAGCTTCTCGACGGCATCATCGGGCGCTTTCACGCGTGCATCTCCCGCAAGCCGCCTGGCCTTGGATTTACGAACGAGATCGAGGACCGTTCCATAGATTCCACCTGGGACGTACACGGCGGCGATGGCGACAATGATGCCGTAGACGATCGCCTGATACTGCCCGACGATTTCCAGGTAGTACGGAAGCCAGGTGAAGATGACGGCTCCGATGACGATACCCAGCCACGATCTTCCGCCGCCGACGATGATGATGGTCAGCCCGAGCACGACCAGCGGGAAACCGATGCTCTCGGGTGCCACCGTCGTCCGCAGCAACACATTGATAGCGCCGCCGAGCGCACCGATGAATCCGCTGATCACGAAGGACGAGATGCGGTAGCGAGAAACATTCACACCCATCGACGACGCCAGTTCCGGGTCCTCACGAACCGCATCGATACGACGACCCAGCCTGCCTCGCTCACTGAGTGCCAGCAGCGCCACCACCAGTACCGTGATTGCGATGATATGGCCGATCGTCAACTGCGGGTAAGCCAGTGCTCCGAACAGTCCGACGGAGGCACCGGTGAAAGCGCCGCCGTTGTGCGCGACGACCGTGATGATCAGGTCGAAAGACACCGTCGCCATCGCGAGATAGAGACCGTTGAGCCGCTGCACCAGCAGTGCAAGTAGAAAGCCGATCACACCGCACACGATCATGATCGCCGCGATCGCCGCGAACGACGAGAAACCGTATCGAATGACGAAGATTGCGGCCCCGTAGGACCCGAGACCGTAGAAGCCTGCACCCGCGAACGAGAAGACACCCATCCTGAGCTGCACCTGGATGCTGAGGGCTAGCAAAAGCACAGTGAAGGTGCTTTGGAACAGGACGATATGAGAGTAGTAGAAGGTACTCATACGCGCCGCACCTCCTGACGACCGAAGAGACCCTGCGGACGCAGCAGCAGCACCAGGAAGATCATGCCGAAGCAGACTGCATCGACCCATCCCCCACCGGTGAATCGCAGCACCAACGTCTCGGACAGCGCGAGGATGTATGCGCCGGCCGCGACACCTGCGGTACTGCCGACGCCACCGAGGATGATCACCGCGAAAGCCTTGATCAGCAGTGTTTCACCGCTTTCCGGTGTGATCGCTCCGAGATTGAAGGTGAGAAGCGCTCCGGCCAGACCGGCAAGACCGCCGGCGAACGCCATGGTCGCGAATGACAGTTTGCGTCGATCGACTCCCATCAGAGCTGCGGTTTCGGAATCGACACCGATGGCCCGCAAAGCCAAGCCCGCCATCGACTTCCGCAGCCAGATCGCCATTCCGACGGTGAGAACGACAGCGGACAGGACGATCACCAATCCGGTGTTCGATATCCGCAAGCCCAAGAACGAGAAGACCCGAACGGCGTAGGAGCTGTTCGAGAAGCCGAACGGCTCACTCTTGGTGACGTACTGGGCGATCGCAAGCGGAATGGCAGCCACGCCGATGCCGCCGATCAGAATTTGCAGCTCTGCTATCCGGTGAGTCTTCGCTCTTCTCAGAATCGGTTGGAAGGCAAGCACTTCGATCGCGATGGACAAGAGTGCGCCCACGATCACCGACACTGCGATAACGCCGATCATCGGGAGTTGCTGGTCTTTTACCACTAGATAGCCGACGAACCCAGCGAACATGAAGATCGCACCGTGGGCGAAGTTGAGGATCCCGACGGTACCCCACACCAGGGACATGCCGAGACAGAAGAGTACGTAGATCGATCCGAGAATCGCCGCGTCGACGAGTGTCTGCCCCATGACTCTCAGATCACCTCATCTCGTGAGTGGTCCATGTATCTCATTCCGCCAGCAGCCCTTCCGAGGTCCCGTCCCATTCGACGACTACCCCAGCGACCCGCTGGTCGTTGCCCTCGAACGTCACTGGGCCGACTGCACCATCGAAGCCGGCGGCGGCTACGGCGTCGAGGCCGTTCTTGATGTCCTCACGAGACGCTCCCCCGGATTCCTTGATTGCGCGGGCGATCATCCACGCTGCGTCGTAGCCTTCCGCCGCATAGTTGAGTGGGTTCTTGCCGTATTTGGCGTTGTACGCCTCGACGAACGTGACCGAGGATGGCGCAGTCTGCAGGTAGTTGAAGTCAGTGGCCCAGAACATTCCGGCCCCGGCAGGTCCGGCAGGCGCGAGGTTGCCGGCACCCGCGGCGGGGTTTCCGACGGCCGGGCCGTCGAAGCCGGCCTGTCGAAGCTGCGACATCGCCGTCGAATTCTGCGCGCCGACCAAGAGGAACACCACAGCATCCGGCTTCTCACCGACGATCTTGGTGATGGTGGACGCGAAGTCCTGCGTCGTCGACTGCACGCTCGTGCTCGACAGAATTTCGAGGTCCTCGCTCTCCTGCATCGCGGGCAGCTGATTCTCCGCTATTTCGGCAAGAGTCGGCTGACCTGCGTTGTACAGCACGCTGATTCGCTTGGCGCCCAGCTCTTTCAGATGGTCGATGGCCTTCGGGAAATAAGTTTCCTGTGGGGCTGTCGAACGGAACGTGTAATCGCCGATGACGACGCCGTCGCTGCCGGACTGGGTGAAGACGATCGGTGTTTTGGAGGACTCCGCGATCGGTGCCACTGCGACGGACTGCGCGCCCGACACGGTTCCGAGAATTGCTGCGACGTTGGGGTTCGCAATGCCCTCGGTAACCTGGCTCGCCGCGGTCTGCGCGTCGCCTGCGGTGTCTCGACTGTCGAGCTTGACGATGGAATCCCCGAGGAACTTCTGTTGATTTATCTCTTCGACTGCCAGCTCGATCCCCTCGAGCTGCGACCCGCCCACATAGGTGAGAGCGCCGGTCTTGTCGGTCGTCGACAGGAGGGTTATCTCGGACGGCATCTCCCCCGAGGCCGTTGCACCGGATGGTCCGGACCCACTGCATGCCGCTACCGACAGCATGGTTCCGGTCAACCCCACCAGGATCAGCCTGCCGGGACCAGTGGTGAATTTCATCGTTCCTCCTATTTCATGGCAATGATGCGCATGAACTCGTGATCGCTGTCACAGTAAGTCCAATTCATTCAGTTGTCCAGATCACACCGACTGACGGAATTGCTGCATAGCGACTGGGCGGACCAAAGGGTTGCGGCGAATCATTATCATTGATTAAGGTGAGCTGCATCACGATGCCCTTGCCCACCCACCTCGCGTCTCGCGATCACCATCGAAGGAGTCACGTCTTGGCACTCGACGACGCCACCGCCGCCTTTCTCGCGCAAGCCGCTGAGGGGGGCGGCAAAGCACTGCACGAAATGACGCCCACCGAGGCCCGTCTGATGAACGACAGTTTCATCGGCCTCTACGGCCCCGGTCCCGACATGGACAACGTGGAAAACGTGACGGTCGCCGGCGCGGACGGCCACGACATCGACGTCCGGGTGCTTACCCCCTCCTCCGAACCCCGCGGTGTGCTCGTGTACTTCCACGGCGGTGGCTGGGTCGTCGGAAACCCCGATCAGTTCGACACGCTCGCCCGAAAGATCGCCGTCGAGACCGACTGTGTCGTCGTCCTGCCCGACTACCGACTCGCGCCAGAACACGTCTATCCGGCTGCAGCTGACGATGCGTGGGACGTACTGCAGTGGAGCGCATCCCGGTTCGACGCCGGACTACCGTTGATGGTCGGAGGAGACAGCTCGGGAGGCAACCTGGCCGCAGTCGTCGCCCAGCGTTCGGTGCGCGAGAACGGGCCGAAGGTAGCTCTCCAGGTCTTGGTCTATCCAGTCACAGACCACGATTTCGACAGCGCGTCGTATGCGGACGCTTCCAACCAGCTGATGCTCGATCGCACCGCGATGATGTGGTTCTGGGACCTCTACACACCCGAGGCCGAGGCGCGGACCAACTGGGACGTGTCCCCGCTTCGCGGCGACGTGACCGATGTTGCACCGGCCGTAATCCTCCTCGCCGAGCACGACGTGCTGCGCGACGAAGGTCAGAAGTACGCCGACAAGCTAAGTGCTGCAGGCATTCCTGTCAGTCTCAGAGTCTTCGACGGCCAAATGCACGGCTTCTTCCAATTCGTCAACATTCTCCCCGGTGCCCAAGACGGTATCTCCTACGTGGGCGACGCAGTTCGTGCCCACCTCGACACAGTGAGCGCGTGAAAGGAACATCATGACAACGGATGCAATTGTGGTGGGTGCCGGTTTTTCCGGTATTTACATGACACACAAGCTCGAGCAGCTCGGATTGTCGGTACGCGGCTTCGAAGCCGCCGAAACCGTAGGCGGAACATGGTTCTGGAACACCTACCCAGGTGCGCGATGCGACGTCATCAGCACGGAGTACGCGTTCACGTTCTCGCAGGATCTCATCGACGAGTGGGAATGGACCGAACGCTATCCTGCGCAGCCCGAAATCCTGCGCTACATCGACTTCGTCGCCGAGAAACTTGATGTCAAGAAGCATTTTCAGTTCAACGTGCGCGTCGAATCCGCGGTGTGGGACGAGGACACCTCGCTGTGGACGGTGGGCACCGACTCGGGCGAGTACGTGAGCGCAAAATACTTGATCACTGCTGCGGGATGTCTGTCGACGTCGTCCACCCCGGACTTCGCCGGCCTCGACGCGTTCGAAGGCACAACACTTCACACCGCCGCCTGGCCACGAGACGGCGTCGACTTCACCGGTAAGCGCGTCGGCGTCATCGGTACGGGATCCTCGGGCGTGCAGGTGATTCCGAAGATCGCCGAGCAGGCAGCACACCTCACGGTGTTCCAGAGATCACCTGCGTTCAGTCTCGACTGCGGCAATCGGCTTTTGACCGAGGACGAGAAGCGCATGTTCAAAGAGCTCATCGAGGACTACAAGGTTGCGTCCAAGGCATCCGGCGGTGGCCAACCCGTCGACACTCTCGAAGTCAACACGTTCGATCATTCGGAAGAGGAGCGCGCGGCGGTATTCGAGGAGCGGTGGGATCGCCATCGCGCTATCGATCTCATCGCGGCCTATCCCGACCTGCTCAGCAATCGTGCGGCCAACGACACCATCGCCGAGTTCTTCCGCGGGAAGATCCGCGACGTCGTCGACGACCCCGAGGTGGCCGAGACCCTCTCCCCACGGGAGCACCCCCTGGGGGCCAAGCGAATCACACTGGACACCAATTACTTTCAAACTTACAACCGCGACAACGTCTCTCTCGTCAGCGTGAAGAACGCACCGATCGAGGGACTCACGCCGGCCGGACTGAAAACAGCCGGTGCAGAGTATCCACTCGACGTCGTCGTGTTCGCCACCGGGTTCGACGCAATCACTGGACCGCTGATGAACATCGACATCCGCGGTCGCAACGGAAAGACGTTGCAGGACAAGTGGGCCGATGGACCGGTCACCTACCTAGGGATCGCCGTCGACGAGTTCCCGAACCTGTTCACCATCACCGGACCAGGGAGCCCGAACGTACTGACCAACATGGTCTGCGCTATCGAACAGCACGTCGAGTGGACTGCGGACGCCGTCGCACACCTGGAATCAGTCGGTGCCAAGACTTTCGAGGCCGACGAGACGGCTGCGAAGGAATGGACGGCCCGCGCGGTCGAGCTGGCAGACATGACCCTCTACCCGGAGGGCAACTCCTGGTACACCGGCGCCAACATTCCCGGAAAGCCTCGCGTGATCATGTCGTACGTCGGCGGACTGAACGTCTTCCGCGAGACCTGCGATAGCGTCGCCGCCGACAATTACACCGGCTTCATCACCTCGACCTAGGAGTTCGACCCATGTTTCGCATCACCATCGCGTACAACCACCCCGAGAACCCCGACGCCTTCCTCGCACATTATCGGAGCGTTCACGCACCGTTGACTGCGACGATGCCAGGGATCAGTTCGTTCGAGTGGGGTGTCTCCGAAACCCTCGACGGTTCCACGCCCGCCCACTTCGTCGTAGGAAATTTGAATTTTCCGTCGAAGGATGAGGCCATCGCAGCTCTCGGATCACCCGAGGGTAAGGCCGGCGGTGAAGACATGGCCAACTTCGCAGGCGCAGGATTCGTCATGGACATGCACGAGGTCGAGGTCGCCTGACTGCGGCTCCGACGCAGTGGTCAAGTGCTGCCTGGGGCACTTGACCGCACTACGTCCTACAGGCCGAGGTCTGCCAATCCAAGGAGCGAACGATATTCGAGCCCCTCGGCAGCAATGACCTCGTCCGCCCCGGTCGCCCGATCCACCACCGTGGCCACCCCGACGACCGTCGCGCCTGCGTCCCGCAGAGCTGTGACGGCAGTGAGTGGCGAATTTCCGGTCGTCGTCGTATCTTCCACCACCAGAACACGTTTGCCGACGATGTCCGGTCCCTCGATCTGACGCTGCATGCCGTGCGCCTTCGCCGCCTTGCGCACCACGAATGCATCGATCGGACGACCCTGGGCATGCATGATCGACATCGCCACCGGATCTGCACCCATGGTCAGCCCGCCGACCGACACGAAGTCCCAATCGGAGACCAAGTCACGCATCAGCGAGCCGATCAACGCGCCCGCCCGATGATGCAGCGTCGCCCGACGCAGATCCACGTAGTAATCGGCTTCCTTGCCGGAGGACAGCGTGACCTTCCCATGCACGACGGCAAGCTCTTTCACCAGATCGGCCAGTTCCTGCCGGTCCGAATTCGCGGCACTCTCGGCCATGTCGGGGTTCCTCTCGTCGCACCAGGGATGTTCGAAGGTCGCTACGAACTTACCCACAACAAACTGGGTCGTTCCTGGCGGCTCGTCACTCCAGCTGCTGCACCCCTACGCAGCGACCTGGGCCGACAACTGCTCGTCGAGCACGTCCCTCGTCTCGACGAACGGTTCGGGCGCGGTCACCGAACGAGACTTGGCGACGATGGACGACGGGAAGGTGCCGATCGCCTGCGATAGTCGGTAGGCGGTGTCGTTGTACACCCGCACTGCCCCGGCAATTCGACGTTCGGTCACGGCAAGCTCCCCGGCTGGTCCCTGAAACGCCCAGTTGCCCAACACGTTCCGACCCGCGTCGGCCTCGGCGAGAACGGCGTGAAATGCGGCGGACAGCGCATTCTCGGCCGCCGCCTGCGCCGTCAGTCCCAGGCCGCGCTCGCGTACGGCCTTGGACCACGAGCGAGCACCACCGAGCTGACGCACTGCATCAGCGGACAGCCCGGAAGCCTCTGCGGCCTCGATGAACGGCACCAACTGTTGGTGCCGCCGCTCGAGCTCCACGTCGACCAGCCGCAGGCTCTGCTCGGTCTGCTCGCTGTACCGGCCCAGCCGACGCACCATGCTCGCGACGTAACCGACCAGCAACAGGACTACGACAACCACGATGGCCACAACCACAAAAACCGTCACGAGGTACGAATTTAGCCGCGTCTACGCTCCCGAGCCCGTAAACACGCCCGAAAGAAATCAGGGCTGATTGCGTCGACGCTCGGAATCGAAGGGAATCGGACGCGACGCCGGTGGACGCGGTAACGGGCGCGACGGATTCGCTGAACGTACGGCTTGCGGGCCCGCCGCATCGGGCCTGGGTGGACGCGGCCTGCGACCCGGTTCCGGAGGTCGCGGCTCGTGATCACGGGGTTCCTGAGGACGGGATGTCTGGGGAGGTCGAATCCGCGGCGCAGACCTGGTGGGCTCGGCAGCTCGCGGCTCCAGCACCCCCGGCTGAGCCTGCGGAGGCTGCGCGCCGCGGGCCTGCTGCGGGCGAGCTTCCTGAACCAACGGCCGTCCCGGATCGCCTCGATCACGGCCGGGCTCGCCTGCGCGTGCGCCGTAAACCGCGCTACCGCGCACGGGGGGAAGCACGTGAAGCATGCCGGACAGTCGTGCGACTGCGTCGATTGCAGCATCCCAATCACGGCCCGAGCTGCCCAGTGGCAGCGATCCGAGCGTCCAGTCCTTCTCGCTCCACAGCAGCTGAAGATTTTCGGGAACGGATTCGGTGAAAGCAGCCATTCGCTGGTCGCAGACCCGGCGAGCGATATCGACATCGGTGGCGAACACCACGCGCGGACCGATGGACCCGAGCAGTTCCATGTCCTCGTCGCGCGGCGGTGGCGTCGAGCGGGGCCGTAGGTCAATGTCGACATCGGAACCGACCGAGCGCTGCACGGCCACGATGGTGGCCGTTTCCTCGACGTCGAAGAGAACGAACTCCTCACCCCGTCGAACACCGGTCACGACGCCGAGAGCGACGTCGAATTCGGGCTTGGACAGGGCGGCGCGGGAGAACCGGGTGACCAGTTCTTCATCGTGCGGTCGGTAGTCGTACCCCTGCGCCTTGGCCCACATCTGCCGCAGCCGCCCGGACTGATCTCGCTTGGACCTGTCGATATAGAGCAGGGCCACTGCACCAACCAGTGCAATCGCCGCCAGGCCGAACCACATTGCCGTCATCGCGAACCACCTTAATCGACAATTACACCGTCACCGCCCAGCACCGCCGGGTCCTGTGAACGATCCCTACAACACTGCGGGTTGCTATCCGCCGAGATTCGGAGTCTCGATGATGACGTTCGCGCGAATGGTCCCGTCCGCGACGGCCTCTCCCTGCACCACGACAAAAGCGCCGACGGTCAGCGACGCCAGATCGGTACCGGACAACGAGATTATCTGGGTCTGCGGCGTGGTCTGCACCGTGACCGGCGCACCATCGAGTCCGTCGATCGTCAGACTCGAACCGTCGTTGGCGCTGATCGTTCCCACTGACGAACCGAGCTGACCGAGGATCTCTGGAATTCCACCGGGGATCAACTCCGGCGTGGTCGTCGAACCTGATTCTGTGGGCCGCGGCGTCGTCGTCGGCGCACTGGACGTGGGTTGCCGAGTCGAGGTCGACGGCGCAGCAGCCGAGGTGCTCGACTCGTCCGATCCACCGCTCAGGAAGGAAATTCCAAAAATTACGACGATGGCGAGGACGACGAGTCCGATCAAGGCCAGAACCCACGGACGAGGCCCCTTGCCACCCGAATCGGCAGCGGCGGGTTCCTGAGCGGGTGGCCCTCCGAACTGCTGGGGTTGGCCGAACTGCTGAGTGTCGTAACCCGGTGCCTGACCGTATTGCGGTTGGCCGTACTGCTGCGTCTGGCCGTATTGCGGTTGGCCGTACTGCTGAGTCTGGCCGTAGGCCTGATTTGCTGCTGCCTGTTGATCGGGATCGTACGGCGGTAGCGCCTGCGTGGGCTGATAACCCGGCGGATACGCCTGTGGATCTCGGGGCTGCTGGGCCGGGTTCTGCTGGGTCGGATCCTGATACCCCGGGTCCTGGTACCCCGGATTCTGGTACCCCGGATTCTGGTACCCCGGACTTCCGTACGCCTGCGTCGGATACGCCTCGGTGGGATGAGCGGCGTCGGGTTGGTTGCGCTCTGCCGCATCCTGCTCGCGTTCGTGCGGTGACCGTGGGTCGTCCGGATTGGTCATTCCAAGAGGGTACCTATCGGGTCGATGCGTTCGCTGTGAACGATTCTTCCCCACCGACGCTGACCTCAACGCCCACAATTCGCATTCGCGATCGGAAAACCGTTCCCGTGATCGAATTGTGGTCGCTGAGGTCAGCTGGCTCGAGCGCGACTAACCCAGGATGAGGCGGTCGCCGTCCGGGCTTGCGTTGACCGACACCACGTCGCCGTCGTGGACATCCCCGGCGAGCAGCAGCTTCGCCAGTTGATCGCCGATGGCCTGCTGGATCAGTCGACGCAGCGGCCGAGCGCCGTAGAGCGGGTCGTAGCCTCTGGCCGCGAGCCACATCTTCGCCGGCGACGACACCTCGAGCGTGAGACGTCGAGCGGCCAGACGCTTGGCGAGGAAGCCGAGCTGGATGTCGACGATCGACTCGAGCTGGTCCTCGGACAGGGCGTCGAACACCACCACGTCGTCGAGTCGGTTGACGAACTCGGGCTTGAACGAGCGACGCACCGCGTCCATGACCTGCTCCTTGGTACCGCCGGCACCGAGGTTGGAGGTGAGGATCAGGATCGTGTTGCGGAAGTCGACGGTCCGGCCCTGGCCGTCGGTGAGGCGGCCTTCGTCCAATACGGCGAGCAGGATGTCGAACACATCGGGGTGCGCTTTTTCGACCTCGTCGAACAGCACCACGGTGTACGGCCGCCTGCGCACCGCCTCGGTCAGCTGGCCGCCGGCCTCGTAACCCACGTAGCCCGGAGGCGCACCGACCAGGCGAGCCACAGCATGCTTCTCGCTGTACTCGCTCATGTCGATCCGCACCATCGCGCGTTCGTCGTCGAAGAGGAACTCCGCCAACGCTTTTGCAAGCTCGGTCTTACCCACGCCGGTGGGACCGAGGAACAGGAACGACCCCGTCGGACGGTTGGGATCGGCCACGCCTGCGCGCGCTCGACGGACGGCATCGGACACCGCCTGCACCGCATCCTTCTGTCCGACGACTCGCTTGCCGAGTTCGTCTTCCATGCGGAGCAGTTTGGCGGTTTCGCCTTCGAGCATCCGGCCTGCCGGGATTCCGGTCCAGGCCGCCACCACGTCGGCGACGTCGTCCGGCCCCACCTCCTCCTTGAGCATCACGTCACCTTGCGCGGGCGACGCCTCGGTCTTGACGGCGAGCTCCTTCTCGAGCGTGGGGATGCGTCCGTAGCGCAGCTCGGCAGTCCTGCCGAGATCGCCGTCGCGTTCGGCGCGGTCGGATTCGCCACGCAGATTCTCGAGCTCTTCCTTGAGCAGTCGTACCGAGTCGATGGCGTTCTTCTCGTTCTGCCAACGCGTGCTGAGCCCGGCCAGCTTCTCCTGCAGGTCGGCAAGTTCCTGACGCAGCTTGTCCAGACGAGCCTTCGACGCGTCGTCGGTCTCCTTGGCCAGTGCCATCTCCTCGATCTCGAGGCGTCGCACGGCGCGTTCGACCTCGTCGATCTCGACGGGGCGCGAGTCGATCTCCATGCGCAGACGCGACGCAGCCTCGTCGACGAGGTCGATCGCCTTGTCGGGCAGGAACCTGGCCGTGATGTACCGGTCGCTCAGGGTTGCCGCGGCGACCAGGGCAGAGTCCGTGATCCGGACACCGTGGTGCACCTCGTAGCGTTCCTTGAGCCCGCGCAGGATGCCGACGGTGTCCTCGACCGAGGGCTCACCGACGTAGACCTGCTGGAATCGACGTTCGAGGGCAGCGTCTTTCTCGATGTACTTGCGGTACTCCTCGAGGGTCGTTGCACCGACGAGACGCAGTTCGCCACGAGCGAGCATCGGCTTGATCATGTTGCCCGCGTCCATCGCGGATTCGCCGGTCGCGCCGGCTCCGACGATCGTGTGCAGCTCGTCGATGAACGTGATGACCTGGCCTGCGGAGTTCTTGATGTCGTCGAGCACGGCTTTGAGGCGCTCCTCGAACTCACCGCGGAACTTCGCGCCCGCGACCATCGAACCGAGATCGAGCGAGACGACGGTCTTGCCACGCAGACTTTCGGGTACGTCGCCGGCGATGACGCGCTGCGCGAGTCCTTCGACGATGGCCGTCTTGCCGACGCCGGGTTCGCCGATGAGCACCGGGTTGTTCTTGGTTCGCCGCGACAGAACTTGCACGACGCGCCTGATCTCGGTGTCGCGGCCGATGACCGGATCGAGCTTGCCTTCTCGGGCCAGCGCGGTCAGGTCGGTGCTGTACTTCTCCAGCGCCTGATAGGTGTTCTCCGGATCCGCGCTGGTCACCCGAGCGCTGCCCCGGACGGCTTGGAATGCGTCGCGCAACTCTTTGGCTCCGGCTCCGTGGCCGGAGAGGAGCTTGGCGACGTCCGAGTCACCGGTCGCGAGCCCGACCATCAGATGCTCGGTCGAAACGTACTCGTCGTCGAGTTCGGTGGCCAGATGCTGCGCTGCGGTGATCGCGGCGAGAGTTTCACGGCCGAGTTGCGGAGTGGTGGTCGAGCCGGATGCCGAGGGCAGGCGATCGACGAGGTTCTGCGCTTCTCGACGCACAGTTGCAGGGTCGACGCCGACGGCCTTCAGCAGTGGAGTGGCGATGCCGTCGGTCTGATCGAGCAACGCCACCAACAAATGTGCCGGACGGATATCCGGGTTGCCGGCCGCGGATGCGGCCTGCAGAGCAGACGAAAGGGCTGCCTGCGACTTCGTGGTGGGAGTGAAACTGTCCACCGGTCACCTTCTTTCTCGGATCGGTTCTTGCGTGTCGCTGGGTACAACCATAGACAAGTTGAGTCTGTTCCGCTCAACCTTGAACTTCTTGTGCGCCCTCTCGCGCGAAAGTCTCCATCGGTCTACTTTGGTGACGGTCGACAGTGACTGTGTCATCAGTGGCGAACTCGGTGGCGAATCGGTGGGGTGGAGGTTGATCGATGCTCGACGCACGAACGATCTCCCTGGTCCGTACCGGTTTCAAGTCCGTCGTCGCGTCGCCGGACGGCCCTGCCCGCCTCTCCAGGTCCTTCTACGCACACCTCTTCGCCGAGTACCCCGACTTCCGATCCCTGTTTCCCGCCTCGATGGATTCGCTTCGCGAACACTTCGTACTGGCGCTCGGCTACGTCTTCGAGCATCTCGACGACACCGACCGCGTCGAACCGTTTCTCGAGCAACTCGGCCGAGACCATCGCAAGCACGGCATCTCGGGCGCGCACTTCCGCGCGGGCAGCTCGGCGCTGATCAGCGCGTTCCGCACCTTCGCGGGTACCGAGATGTGGACCGACGAGGTCGAGACGGCCTGGCACGACGCCCTCACCGTGGTGAGCAGCGCGATGGCCGCCGCCGCCGACGACGACGAACTGCCGCCGTATTGGAGTGCCACCGTCGTCGAACACCAACGGCTCCTCGACGACCTCGCGGTGGTGCGATTGAAGACCGACGGCGAGATCCCGTACTTCCCCGGGCAGTACGTCAGCGTGCAGATCCCGCAGCGACCCAAGTTGTGGCGATATCTGTCCCCGGCCATTCCGAGCAACCCGTACGGCGAGATCGAGTTCCATGTTCGACGCGTATCCGGGGGCTGGGTGTCCCCGGCCATGGTCACCGAGACCCGGGTCGGTGATCGCTGGTCCATCAGTCCTCCGCTGGGTGGGATGTACGTCGATCGCGCGATTCGCGAGGACGTGTTGATGATCGCGGGAGGCACCGGTCTGGCTCCGCTGCGTGCTCAGGTGATGGAGATGGCTCAGCGCAGCAACAATCCGCGGGTGCACCTGTTCGTCAGCGGTACGTATCCGTGCGATCTCTACGATCTGGACACCCTGTGGCAGTTGTCGCTGTCGAATCCGTGGCTGACGGTCGTTCCGGTGACCGAAGAGCTGGAGGATCCGTGGTGGTACTCCGGCCCGGCGCGCGAACTCCCGTGGGGAATGCACCATCGACTGCACGGTGCGGTGGGCAAGGTCGTCACCCGATTCGGCTCCTGGGCCGATCGCCAGATTCAGATCTGCGGGTCGCCGTCGATGGTGCGCACCACGCTGTACGCACTACGCAAGGTCGGCACCCCGATGGAGCACATTCAGCACGATCCGTTCTGATTGTGCCGCAACGCTTTTCAGCTGGACAGCGATTTCGGCGGCATGTCCTCGACAACCCCGCCGCCCACCAGACGTGGAGTCCAGGCCTCGGTGACGAGTCGGCCGTCTCCGGTGATGATGGCATCGGGATCGGGATCGATCAGGATGGGGTACCCGGTATCCGCGGTAGCTCCGACGTTCTGCACCAGCAGGCCGTTCTCGATGGTGTAATACACGTGCACCGGCTGCAGGTCACCGTCGAAAGCCCACGGACGGCCGATGAAGATCACGGCACTGCCGACCTCGTCCAGTACCGACACCGAGCCATCGTGCTCGAGCCGCAGGCTCCACAACGCCGGCATCGACGTCGTGAACTCGAATCTGTGCGGTGCCTGCGGGGCGAGAAGATGAATCATCAGCAACGCGCCGTCGTGCGGATCCCGCTGCGGCACAATAACTTCGTACGATCCACACTCGTAGAACCTGGATCCGAACGGCCCGGGAATGCCCGTGCCGAGATCGCCCGCAATGGCAAGTTCGAGCCGAATGCAGCCGGAGCCGTTCTCGGCACGGAGAGTGATTCCCTCGGAAGGATGCGGCGTGGGCGTCTCGTCCCGCGGGGCGTAGGACAGAACTGCGCGCAGCAGTGGCTCGACCACCTCCGCGTCACCGTCGCGTGAATCGAACGTTCGTCGTCGACGATCGGCCATTTCCACCCCCTTCGCCTGGCTATCCAGTGTGCCACCGAGGTGCCGATCGTGCGACGAATTCTGCCCGAAAACCATCTGTTCGATCGGGACGGACCACTATCGAAGCGCGCTGGACGCACCGGTGTGCCCGCTGAGTCAGGAAACCGATCAGTACTGTTCTCGGCTAAGTTTCTGCAGGTCAGCCATGGTCCAGCGGACCCACGGTACCGGCTAGTATCAACCGGTTCGGTCCGCGGCGGACCGATCTGCCCGGTGGGCAGCGGCCGTGTCAGGAAGGCAAACACATCCCCGATGTCCGCTGATTTCGCCGCACGTCTGAACCATCTGTTCTCCACGATCCACCCTGCGGGACGCAAGCCACATACCAATGCGGAGGTGGCCGACGCTCTCGCCGTGCGCGGGCACCAGATCTCCAAGCCGTACATCTCGCAACTGCGGTCGGGCCAACGCGCCAACCCGTCCGCCGACACCGTGACGGCATTGGCCGCCTTCTTCAAGGTCAAGCCCGACTACTTCTTCGACAACATCTACGCAGCCAAGGTCGATCACGACCTCGAACTGCTGGGCCGACTCCAGGGATACGGCCTACGTCGCCTCTCTGCCCGGGCGTTCGACCTCTCCGAGGAATCTCAGAATCTGCTCAGCTCGATGGCCGAGAAACTGCGCGTGAGCGAGGGACTGCCGGCGGTGCCGCCGGACAGCACCCGCTAGGACCCGGTCTTCGTCGCTGAGATGGGTCGTTCCGCAGGCTCCACTCCCGCCGCGGCAATCCTCGCCTGCACTTCGGGACGCCGCATCGGCGGCACCGTGGGAGGTGGCTGACGCCGCTCCGGCAGTGCATCGAGGAGCCGATGCGTCGTCGCCGTCACCTCGGCGACGGCCGACTCAAAGGCGTCGCGGGTGGCATCGGATGTCTTCTGCACGCCACTGATCTTGCGGACATACTGCCGCGCGGCTGCTTCGATCTCGTCGTCGGTTGCGTGCGGTTCCAACCCCCGCAAAGTGGTGATGTTTCGGCACATACCTCGACGATAGCCCCGCAGCTCACCCCTCGAGAAGACCCGAAAGTGCGCGTAGGCACAGCTCGCGGACCTGCTCGCGGGAGAGGGTTCTGCGCTCGACCCAATCCAGACACACCGCTCGCACGAAGGCGATCCAGCCGCGAAGCGCTGTTCTGACCATCTCGTCGTCGGCGAATGTCGTAGGCAGCGCGGCGAGGATCCGCTGCTGCTGAACATCGAACTCTCGCGTGAGGATGTCGTTGATCCGCTGGTCGCCGAGCAGTGTGCCCCGGTTGACGGCGCGGAGGCCGTGCGCGTGCTCGTCGGAATAGGCGATGTATGCGTCGAGTCCGGCTGCGACCTGCTCGAGGACCGGAAGCGAGGTGTCCGGCGCCGTGACTTCGAGGTTGCGCTCGGATTCTGTTCGCACGATCTCGACGAAGAATTCCCGCTTGGACGGGAAGTAGTGGTACATCAGCCCTCGCGAAACACCCGCGAGATCGGCGACCTCCTCGATCCACACATCCTCGTACGGCCGCTCGGCGAACAATGCGGAGCCGATCTCGAGTAATTGCGCGCGACGCTGCGCCGGCGTCATGCGCTTCCGGGGTGTGGTCATGGGCTTCGGATCTTACTTGACACGAGTTCAACAGTGAGTACGGTCACTATTAGACACTGGTTCAACAAGGGGCGGGTCGTGAACGAGGGAGCGGCAATGTCGACACAGTTCGCGGTGCGAAACGGGTCGCTACCGCATCCCCCGTACCGAGTTCCTGTGCTCGGCGACATCGTCGGCGTCGATCCCCGCACCCCGATTCAGGACTCGACCGTCTTGGCCGGCCGACTCGGCCCGATGTTCGAGCGCGAAATTCTCGGGCGCCGCTTCGTCTTCGCCTCCGGTGCCGACGTGGTGGGCGAGCTGTGCGACGAAAAACGCTTCGAGAAGTTCCTGCCCCCGGGAGTCGAGAATCTACGGGATATCGGGGCGGACGGACTGTTCACCGCCTACAGTCACGAGCCGAATTGGCAACGCGCCCACGACCTTCTGCGTCCGGCCTTCACCGCGGGCGCCATGCGCGGGTACCACGAGATCATGGTCGACGTCGCAGACGACCTGATCGAGCACTGGGAGGGCCGCTCTCGTAGCCGTGCCGGCACCGACGTCTCCTCGGACATGACGAAACTGACACTCGAGACCATCGGACGCACCGGCTTCAGCTACAGCTTCGGCTCGTTCGCGCGCGCCGAGCCGCATCCCTTCGTGGCCGCCATGGTCGGTGCACTGACCTACAACCAGCGGCGGTCGCTCTTGTCGATCCCCGCGTTCGCAAAGCCGTTGTTCGCCCGGTCCGATCGCAGATACGCGGACAACAAGCAGTACTTGGCCGATGTTCTTGCCGATGTCGTCAGGACCCGACGCCGGTCGACCGAGGAGTTCAGCGACCTGCTGCAGATCATGATGGATGCGGCGAAAGATGCCGACAATCCGAATGCACTGAGCGAGGCCAACATCGGATACCAGATCCTGACGTTCTTGATCGCCGGTCACGAGACCACCTCGGGTGCACTGTCTTTCGCGCTGTACTACTTGGCGAACAATCCCGAGGTGTTCGAGCGCGCCCGCGCCGAGGTCGACGAGGTCTGGGGCCCGGGCAAACCGCAGTTCGGTCAGGTTCCCAAACTGCGGTACGTGCGCCGAGTCCTCGACGAATCACTGCGCCTGTGGCCGACGGTTCCCGCGTTCGGACGCGGCGCACGGGCCGACACCGTCATCGGCGACGACTACCGCATGGCGGCCGGCGACTGGGCAGTCGTTCTGGTGACGGCCTTGCACCGCGATCCGGTATGGGGTGAGCGTCCGAACGACTTCGATCCCGACAATTTTCTACCAGATCGCATCAAGGCTCGCCCCGCGCACGTGTACAAACCCTTCGGTACCGGCGAACGCGCCTGCATCGGTAGACAATTCGCCATCCACGAAGCGGTTCTGGTACTCGGGACAATACTGCAGCGCTTCGACCTGCAGGCCGACCCGTCGTACCGACTGAAGGTCCAGGAGCGACTGACCATGATGCCCGACGGCTTTCGGGTCCAGCCCACAATTCGCGCGTAGTCAGTCCGGTAGAAGGGGGACCGAGATTCCCGGGTCTCGGCCGAGCAGCACCCCACGCGTCAACGACGTGGACCCGAACTTCTTGTGCACCCCGTCGAGCGCGCGGTCGAGAGCCGACGCCTCCGGGGGCGTGCGCACCTGCGGTGCGTCGAACTGCAGTTCCAGTTGCTCCGCGCCGCCCTTGTCGATACTCGAGACGGTGACGCCGACAAGGGTGATGCCCTTCTCCGCGATCATCGGTGCCGCGTCGTGCAGCAATTCCAGTGCGGCGTCGAGAATATCTCGGGTGTCGGCGGTTGCTCGATCGAGTGTGTGCGATCTGGTGGCGCGGGTGAAGTCGGCAAAACGCAAGCGCAGCATGACAGTTCGACCGGTTCGTTCCACTCCGCGCATGCGATGTGTGACGCGATCGACGAGCCCGATCAAAGATGCCTCCACCTCGGCTGCGTCGTGCCTACCGCGCCCGAGAGCCCGCTGTGCGCCGATGGAACTACGTGACTTTCCGGGCTGGACGCGTCGAGGATCCCGACCCATTGCCAGCGCGTACAGATGCGCGCCCGCACCCTTGCCGAGCACCGAGGCCAACGACCGCTCGCCGTAGGCCGCGATGTCGCCGACGGTCCTGATGTCGAGAACGTGCAGTTTCTCGGCGGTCACTTTCCCTACGCCCCAGAGTCTTTCGATGTTCAGCGGGTGCAGGAACTCGAGTTCGCCGCCGGGCGGGACGAGCAGCAGACCGTCCGGCTTGGCGAAAGCACTGGCAACCTTCGCCAGAAACTTGGTGGTGGCGATCCCGACAGTGATGGGCAGTCCCACCTGCTCGGCGACGTCCCGCCGCAGTTGTCGGCCGATCTCCGTCGCACTGCCCGCGATCTTCTGCAACCCGCCGACGTCGAGGAACGCCTCGTCGATGGAGATGCCCTCCACCAGCGGGGTGGTGTCGTGAAAGACGTCGAACACGTCCTTGCTCGCCTGCGAGTACGCCTCCATGCGCGGCGGCACCACTATGGCCTGCGGGCACACGGCCTTGGCCTGACCGCCACTCATTGCGGTACGCACCCCGAACGCTTTGGCCTCGTAACTGGCGGCGAGCACCACTCCCCCGCCGACGATGACCGGCTTTCCGCGGAGCCGGGGGTCGTCGCGTTGCTCCACCGAGGCATAGAAGGAGTCGAGGTCGGCGTGCATGATGCTCGCCAGGTTCGGGTTGTTCGACTCCACGAATCCATGCTCGCACGGGCTACCGACATACTCTGAGGGCACAACTAGAACAATCGGGACTGCCGAAGTGACCCAGATCACCGAGTGTGCCATTGTTGAAGTCGTCGGATCGACGGGAACGGCTGGAGAGAATCGTGACGGCCTGGTGGCGGTGGTACGCAGCCCTCGGCGTAGTCGGCTGCGTCGCCTACTTCGCGGTTCCGAGTATCGTCGTGGCGCAGTCGTTCTTCGTGCTCGTCGGTGCCTCTGCCGTCGCGGCCACCGTGATCGGCACCAGGATGCACCGGCCGCGCAATCGCACTGCATGGCTGACCATCGCGCTGGGCACCGGGCTCTGGGTGGTCGGCGACATCGTGTTCGAGTGGATCGACCTCACGAGGGGCAGCGTTCCCGAGCCCTCGCTCGCCGACGTGTTCTATCTGGTGGCCTACCCGATCTACGGATTCGGCCTGTTTCTGCTCGTCAGACACAAATGGCGAGCGAGCGAGCGCGGTCACGTCGCCAACAGTGCCATCGTCATGGTCGCGTTCGGATTGCTCACCTGGGTGTTCGCCGTGCAGCCGTCGCTCGGCAACGACGGCATTTCGGGGACAGCTGGTCTGGTCGACGTGGCGTACCCAGCTATGGACATATTCCTGCTCGGGTTGCTGGCCCACTTCGTCGGCTCGCGGCAATGGCGCTCGCTGTCCTACCGGTTGCTGACGGCGGCAGTATCGCTGCTGGTCGTCACCGATATCGTCAACAATTTCTCGATCGTTTCGGAGTCGTCGTCGGAGCCCTCGCTGGTCGACGTCGGGTGGACCATGTCGTACGTCCTCATCGGTGTCGCCGCCCTGCATCCGTCCATGCGGCAAATATCGAGCCCGAACGTCGAACCCGAAGCACACCTGATGGCGTCGTTCACCACCCCTACGATCGTCGTCTTGACCGCCGCCACCCTGACGGCTCCGACGGTCATGTTCATCGAGGTGATTCGCGACGAGCCGATTGCGCAATGGGGCTGGGCAGTACTGCTGTGCGCATCGGCGTTGGTGGTTCTGGTGATACTCCGCATCACCGATCTGCTGCGGTTGCTCCACACCCAAACCGTGCGGCTCCGCGCTGCCGCCGACACCGATCGCCTCACCGGTCTCGCCAACGTCCGCGCACTCGAACACAGAATCTGGCAGAACGCGGGCGACACCACCTTGCTGACGGTCGATATCGACCGATTCAAAGAAATCAACGACACTTTCGGACGCGGCCTGGGCGATCAGGTTCTGGTGGCGGTCGCCGACAGACTGCGGAGTGTCGTCGACGATTCGATCATGTTGGCGCGCTTGGCAGGTGACGAGTTCGCGCTGTGCGGGACGGCGGATTCGATGGACCCGACCGCGCTGGCACACGAGATTCAGCGCCGCTTCGCTGCCCCGTTCGATGTGGGCACCATGACGCTGCTGATCGAGGCGAGTGTGGGTGTGGCGTCGAGCCTTCCTACTGCCGAGGGCGAGGACGAGGCCACCCCGGATCGCCTGGTGCAGCGCGCCGATCTCGCCGTACAGGCCGCGAAGGCGACGCAGTCGCGCGTCGCGTTCTACGACCGGTCCATGGACCGCGACACGAGCGCGCAACTGATCATGCTCGGAGAGTTGACCACCGCACTCGAATCCGACCAGCTGGAACTGCTGTATCAACCCCAGGTCGATCTCGAGTCGATGACGGTCGTCGGCGTGGAGGCATTGCTACGGTGGCATCACCCGAGTGGGACAGTGCTCTTGCCCAGCGCTTTTCTACCCACCGCCGAACGTACCGGACTCATCCGGCCGCTGACGAGCTACGTGCTCACCCGCGCGCTCGCCCAACGCAGCCTCTGGGCACTGGACGGGCTGGATCTACAGATTGCCGTCAACATCTCGACCCGCAACCTGTTCGACGACACCCTGATCGAGCAAGTGCGCACCGCACTGCGGGAATTCCACTGCCCTGCAGAACGATTGACACTGGAAGTGACCGAGACATCGGCCATGACCGATCCGGTGGGTGCAACCGAGATGCTGTCGATTCTGCATGCGATGGGTGTACAGGTCGCCATCGACGACTACGGCACGGGCTACAGTTCGCTCGCCTACATCGAACGGTTGCCGGTACAGGAGCTCAAGATCGATCGAGCCTTCGTCGGCGGGATGGCCCACGATCCCGCGCACGCCGCGATCGTGCGATCGACCGTCGAGCTCGCCCGTACGCTGGGGTTGTCGGTGACTGCAGAGGGCGTGGAGGACGAGATGACGATGACCGCGCTACGCGAACTGCGATGCGGGCGTGCCCAGGGGTACCACCTGGGCAGACCCACCTCCTCGGATCTACTCCCCACCCTCGTCGCCGAACTGAACACTCGTTTGAAAATTGCTACAGGAGAACGGATATCATGACCGAGGCAGCCCTGTCGGTGTACGCCGCGATCCGATCTCGACGCGATGTCCGTGCCGAGTTCGACGGAACCGTCGTGGACGACGACACGCTGCGCCGCATCCTCGGTGCCGCGCATCAGGCTCCGAGCGTCGGCAACACCCAGCCCTGGGACTTCGTCGTGGTCCGCAAGCCCGACACCCTGAGCACATTTGCCGCCCACGTCGCGGGCTGCCGACAGGACTTCGCCGACAAGCTCGATGACGAACGCCGACAGACGTTCGACCCCATTCGGATCGAGGGGATCGAGACAAGCGGAACCGGAGTGGTGGTCACCTACGATCCGAACCGTGGAGGACGGCACGTCCTGGGCCGCGACACCGTCGACGACACCGGATTGTTCTCTGCTGTACTCGCGATCGAGAATCTCTGGCTGGCAGCGATCGCCGAGAACGTCGGCGTCGGCTGGGTCTCGTTCTACGACGAGGCGTACCTCACCGAGCTGCTCGACATCCCCACTCCGGTCCGTCCCATCGCATGGCTGTGCGTCGGCCCGGTCGAGTCGTTCCAGGAGGTACCGGATCTGGAGCGCTTCGGTTGGCGCTCTCGGCGTCCCCTCGACGACGCCCTGCACTTCGAGCAGTACCGCCGATGAGGGCGCGCCTGGTGGCGGTGGCGACAGCCTGTGTGCTGGTGGCCGGATGCTCTGCTGCCGAATCCCCTACCGAACCGTCCACTCCGGCAACGACTCCGGCAGCCGAGCCCGCACAGGCTCCGGATTCGGCCGACCCGATCGGCACCGTCGTCCCCTTCCCCGGCGCTCCCGAGGGCGTCGTGGTCGGGACGTCCGGGATCGCTGCCGCAGCGGTCCGAGAACCCGACGGTGTGGTGTTGTTCGACGCGGCGACCGGTGTCGTGCGGCAGATGGTCCAGACGACCGGAGCACCACGGCATCTCTCGCTCGCCGGCCCCGACGGCCCGGTGCTGGCACCGCTCGAGGGTAGTGACGAACTGCTCGAGGTCTCGCTGGACGACGGCGCGATCCTGTCGACCGCCACCGGTGTGGGCCGTCAGCCGCACGATGCCGTGTCGACCTCCGACGGCACGATCGTGGCCACCAACGAAATGGGTGGCGGAGTGATCTTCCTGCGCGACGGCGCGGTGCTGTCGGAACTACCGCCGGGTCCCGTCCAACCCGGTGGAGTCGCAGCCCTCGGGCCGTATGCGGCCGTCGCGGACGTGCAGGGCAACGGCGTGTGGGTCTACGAAGGCGCGTCGCGGCGGGAGGTGGCGCAGGCCCCGATCGGAGTCAAGCTCACGCACGCGGTGACGGTGAATCAGACAACGGCCGGATTCGCCGATACCGACGGCGGCACGGTCCTTCTCGCATCGGTCGACGCGGCCGGGGGCATTCGTCAGATCGCGTCGATCGACGCACCCGGCAACCCGTACGGGCTCGCCGTGGATCCCGAACGCCGGCTGTTGTTCGTGACGCTGACCGCATCGAATGTACTGCGGGTGGTCGATGTGTCCGATCCCGCTGCCCCACGAATTCTGGGCGACGTCCCGACGGTGACACAGGCCAATTCGGTCGCGGTCGATCCGCGCACCGGGAACGTGCTGGTGACCGGCAGCGACCCCGGTGCGGAGAGTTCGATTCAGATCATCGCCCGCGCCGAATTGCCAGTGGGGTGAGTCGTCACCAGCCGTAGGAGCCAGGAATTCCCTTGAACGGGCCGACGACGTCGTCGGTGATCCAACCCTCGTAGAACCCGCCTTCCTGGGGTCGGACCGCTTCCCCATCGATTTCGCACTGCAGACGGCTGGGCGAGAACGCCAGGTAGCCCGCGATCGCGGCGAACCGCGGCGTCGGGTTCTCGTAACTCCATCCGGCTGCCTCTGCGACGGCGTCTCCGCCGTGCACGTCCCAGTACGTTGCCGCGCCTTTCCACTCGCAGTGTGTCGAGCGCGCCGCCGAGGGGGTCAATGCGCCCGGAACGACGTCGGCCGGGGAGATGTACCAGGTAGGCGGATGGCTCGTCTCGAGTACGCGGTAGGCGGCGGTGGTGCGGGCGACCACCTCGCCTCCGAGTCGGACGACGAGCGAACGGTTCGAGGATTCGAGGCTCGGCGGACGGGGGTAATCCCAGACCGACTCCTGTCCGGGCTTCGGCTTCTCGGGAACGACGGATCTCGGCAAATGTGGACTCATCCTTCGATGGTGCCACCGGGTGTCACGGGGCGTCGACGGGATAGAGGTCGTCCACGCGTTCTTCGTCGAGAATCCAGCGATCGACTTCGTCGAGAGGTTCGACGACGCGCACCGAGGATGCAGGCGTCGATTGCTCTGGGCGGGTGTCCACGATGGTGCGGATGTCCTCGATGGTGCGGGTGTCCTCGATGGGGTCCGGATCCGGCGGCGGAGCCGACTGGACCGGCACGGCGGAAGCAGGTGTGCGGATTTCCGGTTGTGGCTGTTCGGTCGGATGTGGCTGTTCGGTTGGTTGTGGCTGTTCGGTCGGTTGCGGCTGTTCAGTTGTCGGAACGACTGCGATGGGCTCGTCGGTCTTCGTGATGGTCGTGGTCTTCGGCAGCTCTGCGGGGATACGCACCAGGATGCCGAGTCCGTGCGTCGCGGCCAACAGGCTCACCGGGGCCACGGTTGCAATGGCCGCCGACAGGGCCTGATGCAGCGTGCCGGCATCGGAGATGAAGGCGTGCATGGCATTTGCGCCGATACTGACCAGGGCCGCGGTGATCAACACGCCCCAGAAGAAGCGTCGGCCCTTGCGTTGATCCTCGAACTGGGCCAACGCGATCACGGAGATGGTGGCCTGGAGAATGGTGCCGTCGACGATCACCGGCCACAGCCATGACAGCGAGCGCGGGACGCCTGCCATCGTGGCGAGATCCCACAGTGCGGCGAAACTCAGCACGAACGACGCAATTCCGATGACGGTGGTGATGACGACCGCACTGACGAGCGTCGCACGCAGGACCTTGTTCATGGTTCGTCATGAAACACGAGACCACCGACAGGTTCGGCAGGAGTGGAGCCTGCGGAACGACTCTGATGCGCAGGAGTGGAGCCTGCGGAACGACCCAAGCTGTCAGGAATGGAGTCGGACCAGGCGCGAGGTCGGATCGTGGAGACGAATGACAGAATGGCCGTCTCGCACGGAAGTAGGAGCTGGTGCAATGTCGACGCGGAGGATAGACCCTGGGGCGGTGCGCCGACGGGTGGTCGAAGCCACCGTAGATTGCCTTGTCGAGCACGGGTATGCGGGAACGACGACGCAGAAGGTTCAGGTTCAGGCCGGTGTCTCCCGCGGCGCACTGCTGCACCATTTCCCGAGCAAGCCGGCAATGTTTTTGGCTGCGGTGCAGCACGTGGGGGAACAACAGGATTTGGCTGTCCGAGCGGCGGCCGAGCGCACCGTCAGCGGTGCCGATCGATTGGAGTTCGCGTTCGAGGTGTTGCACGACGCGATGTCGGGACCCCTGTATCTCGCCGGCTACGAATTGTGGATGGCGGCGCGAACGGACGGCGATCTGCGTTCGGTCCTCCAGCCGTACGAGCGGAAGGTCGGGCAGAACCTGCGGGAGCTGGGCGTCCTGATTTTCGGGCCCGAATTATCTATGCAGCCGGGGTTTCCGACTGCTTTCGAGTCGCTGGTTCAGATGTTTCGGGGCCTCGCACTGACCGGGGTGCTTCGTGAGAACCCTGATCGGGAGAATGAGTTGATGACCGCATGGCGCTCGGTTTTCCCCGCGATGTGCGGCTTGACGCAAGCATGAACTCGCTGACCTCACCGTGGGAATCGATCGAATCGGACGTACGCATCAGCCGATCAGCCCTCCACTGCACGCGAGGACCTCGCCGGTGATGTAATCGGACTCGGGAAGGCACAGCAGGTACACGGCACCGGCTGCTTCCTCCGGGGTGCCGAGCCGACCCAGCGGTGAGATCTGTAGCGCTGCTTGCAGAATCATCGGATTGACGCCTACTTTCATCTCGCGCCCGTCGATGTCGACGGTGGCGTCACCGTCAGCGCTGGCTTCGGTGAGTCTCGTCTTTATCAGGCCGAACGCCACTGCATTGACTGTGACGTGATAGCGGCCCCATTCTTTCGCCATGGCCTTGGTCATTCCGAGGATGCCCGCTTTGGCCGAGGAGTAGTTGACTTGGCCGTCGTTTCCGTAGAGACCGGCAAGCGAGGAGATATTGACCACCTTGCGGGTAATACGTTGCCCTGCAGCTATTTCCCGTTTCGCAGCAGCGCTGATGACGGGTTGGGCGGCTCGCAGAATTCGGTACGGCGCTTTCAGATGGACGTCGAGGATGGCGTCCCACTGTTCGTCGCTCGTCTTCTGAATGACGCCGTCCCAGGTGTATCCGGCATTGTTGACGATGATGTCGACTCCACCGAACGAGCCCACCGCGGTGTCGACGAACCGTTCTGCGAAACCGTCTGCAGTCACATTCCCTGCGCAGGCGACGGCGGTGCCGCCGGCGCTTGCGATGTCGGCGACTACCGCTGCTGCGGCTGCGGGGTCCACGTCGTTGACGACCACGTTGGCCCCGTGAGCAGCTAGTTTGTGCGCGATGGCGGCCCCGATTCCGCGTCCGCTCCCGCTGACGAGTGCCGTCTTGCCGGTGAATGTGTTCATCGTGTCGTTGTCCCTGTCGTTGCGCTCTTCGATGTGCTTGTCGATGAGTCGAACGTTCCGTGGCGTCCGGCACCGTCGGCGAACCGGCCGGCACCGGCGACGGCGTCGCTGCCGATCGAGACGAGTCCGTGGCGGTACTCGATTGCGGCAGCTTCTGTTTCGGGCACGCCGTCCTGCTCTAGCAGTGACATGCGGTCGTGGCGCATGCACGTCTGGGGGAAGGCACTGAGCTCGTGGGCGAGTGTGACCGCCGCGCCGACCGCTGCACCGGTGGGCACTACCCGATGAACGAGGCCGATCCGCAGAGCCTCGTCGGCATCGACCGGACGACCGGTGAGGATGAGATCCATGGCCCGACTGGTCCCGATCAGCCGCGAGAGACGGTAGGTGCCGCCGTCGATCAGGGGCACACCCCACCGGCGGCAGAAGACGCCGAAGGTCGAATCCTGCGCTGCGATACGCAGATCCGCCCAGGCCGCGACTTCGAGGCCACCGGCGACGGCGTGGCCTTCGATCGCCGCGATCACCGGCTTGGACAGACGCATGCGGGTCACCCCCATGGGAGCGTCACCGTCGGGTGCGAAACGATTCGCTCGTCCGGATGCGACTGCCTTCAAATCAGCTCCTGCGCAGAAGCATTCGCCTCGACCGTAGAGTACGGCGACGGAAGCACCTGGATCGTCGTCGAACTCGCGAAAAGCGTCGGCCAACGCGTCCGCAGTGTCGCGATCGACAGCATTGCGGACGTGTGGGCGGTTGATGCCGATGAGGGTGACGGGTCCGTCCCGCTCGATCAGCACAGTGCTCTCGATCATGTTCCAGCCCTTTCGATTACAGCGAGCGAGCGATGAGTTCTTTCATGATTTCGTTGGCCCCGCCGTAGATGCGCTGGGCCCGCGCGTTTGCGTACATTTCCGCGATGGGGTAGTCGCGCATGTAGCCGTTGCCGCCGAAGAGCTGGAGGCAACGGTCGACGACCTGACACTGAATGTCGGTTGTCCAGTACTTCGCCATCGAGGCGGTCGCGGCGTCGAGACTGCCATCGAGGTGTTTATTGACACAGTCGTCGACGAACACTGTGGCCACTCGGGCGAGGGTGGCACATTCCGCAAGCTCGAACTTCACGTGCTGCTTCGCAAACAATGGCTTTCCGAACGCGTGTCGATTCTTGGTGTAGTCCACCGCGAGGTCGACCGCTCGTTGCGCGCTCACTGCGGCGGCCACCGCGAGGAGCAATCGCTCCTGCGGCAGCTGCGTCATGAGCTGACCGAACCCCATACCTTCCACGTCACCGAGAAGACTGTCAGCCGGTACCGACGCACTGTCGAAGAACAGTTCCGCAGTGTCCCCGCTGTGTTGACCGAGCTTGTCCAGCACCCGACCGCGCTCGAACCCGAGGCAGTTGTTCGCATCGACCAGGAACAGGGACACACCGTGCGCGCCGCCTGCTGGGTCCGTCTTGGCGGCGAGCAGGATCAGGTCAGCGGATCCGCCGTTGGTGATGAACGTCTTCGCGCCGTCGATCAGGTAATGATCGCCCTGTCGGGTTGCCCTCGTCGTCATGCTCGCCAGGTCGGATCCCGCGCCAGGCTCGGTCATGGCAATGGCGGCCACGACCTCCCCCGACGCCATCCGAGGCAGCCAGTGGTGGCGCTGCTCCTCGCTGCCGTAGGCCAGCAGATACGGAGCCACGATGCCGCTGTGCACATGATTGCCGAAACCCGGCTCCTCGATGCGACTCTGCTCCTCGAGCACCACCATGTCGTGCGCGAAGGTTCCTCCTCCCCCGCCGTACTCCTCGGGTACCGCCAGACACAGGAGACCGAGCTTCCCTGCTTCCAACCAGAACTCTCGGTCGATGAATCGCTGCTCCGCCCAACGCTTCTGGTTCGGAACGGCGACGGTCTCGAAGAACTTTCGTGCGGTCGCCCGCAATGCCAGTGCTTCGTCGTCCGATGCCCAAGGAGGTGCGATGACTGCCAGATTCATCGATCCACCATAACAGTCCGTCTGGACGGACTGTTCAACGGACACAAGCACTCGATTCCGACCCCCGCCGTCTTCACCTACTACCGACGGCGATCTCGACCGAAGCGAGTTGATACGGATGGTGAGTGGCGCGTCCGCCGAATACTCGACGATCCACTCCTGCCCGACGAACTTCTTCCGACCTATCGGGACGGGCGGGACATCCGCGAGCCCTGCGGGTTGTTTCGAGCCGAGTCGACGGCACCCGAATACCTGACATCATCATTGGCGTAGTCGAGGACGAGTGTGCATCGCCAGTCGAGCGCACCAGGGTTCAGGCGGTGCGGACGGCTCCGCGGTAGACGTCGGCGCGGTCGTGCGCGGACATTCCGCCCCACACTCCATATGGCTCGTTCGCTTCGAGTGCGTGTTGGCGGCATTGCTCGAGCACCGGGCAGCGAACGCAGACCTGCTTGGCGGCCTTCTCTCGCGAGGTGCGGGCTCGGCCTCGTTCACCCTCTGGATGGAAGAACACCGACGAGTCCAATCCGCGACACAGGCCGTCGAGTTGCCAGTCCCACACATCTGCGTTGGGAACGGGGAGTTGGACCGGCCTGGCGGGTGCGCCTCGCACCATGAGCTGTCTCCTCACTGAAAAGTGAACAAGCTCACCTTCCCGCATTCGTCATACTTTTACAAGTCCTTTCGTTCATTCGTAGTACTTAAAATCAAGCGCGCTTGCTTGGAAAACGAAGCGCTCAGTGACTCTCCGACATCCCCGCGCGCTTCTCGAGCTCGACGAGGACCTGTTCGGCAATCTTGGTCGGCGGCGGGCCGATGTCCACGACGATGGCGTTCTCGTCGTCAGCGAGCGGCTCGAGTGTCGAAATCTGAGTATCGAGCAACGAGGACGGCATGAAGTGGTCCATTCGAGCGTTGAGGCGTCCGCTGATCCGATCCTTGGTTCCGGCCAGATGCACGAAGATCACCGGGGCCCCGTCCCGGGATCCCGCGCTGAGCACGTCCCGATACGACCGTTTGAGCGCCGAGCAGGTCACGATTCCCGAACGGCCAGTGCTGGTGTGATCGGTGATCCACTCGGCGATCACGTCGAGCCACGGCCACCTGTCCTCGTCGGTCAACGGCTGACCCGACGCCATCTTCGCCACATTGGCGCCCGGGTGCAGGTCGTCGCCCTCCTGAAGGTCCCATTTCAACGCCCCGGCGAGGATGCCCGCCACCGTGGACTTGCCCGATCCGGACACTCCCATCACCACGAGAACCGGATGATGCGCTCTGCCTGTCGTCTGCGATGCCATCCCTCGATACTGCTGCATCAAGCTCGTTCGGATCGGACAGACGCGAGAAACCGGGCCACCCGTGGGACGATCGATCGGACATGACCGAGACCAGCGATTTCCGCCAACTGCATGATTCGGTGCTCGACGAGCTCGGTCGCGACATCGTGAGCGGCGCGATTCCAGGTGGGACCCGAATCTCGGCCGACGACGTCGCCGTGCGGTTCACCGTCTCGCGGACGGTCGTACGGGAAGTGGTCCGGGTTCTCGAGTCGCTGGGGTTGCTGACAGTGCGGCGCCGCGTCGGGATCACCGTGCAGGGTTCCGAGAACTGGAACTCACTGGATCCAGTGGTGATCCGCTGGCAGCTGGCCGGGCCGGCTCGCGCCGAACAATTACTGCTGCTCAGCGAATTACGTTCGGGCATAGAGCCTTTGGCAGCCAAGCTGGCTGCTCACCGAGCGACGCCCGAGCAATGCGGTGAGTTGACGGCAGCCGTCATCGGGATGTCGGCGACGTCCCGGGCCGCCGACTCCGTCGCGTATCTCGAACACGACTGCAACTTCCATCGGACGTTGCTCGCCGCGTCGGGCAATCCGATGTTGCGGTCGATGTCCGACATCGTGGTGGAGGTGCTCGCCGGACGCACCCGACACGCCCTGATGTCGAGGCAGGCAGACCCGGAGGCGATCCGCCTACACGGCGTGGTCGCCTCGTCGGTCCAGGCCGGCGACGGCGACGCCGCACAGCGAGCCATGCTGGCGATCGTCACCAAATCCGCCGCATCGATGTCGGCGGCCTCGGGCGTGACGCCGTCGCCCGGTTTGGTGCCCGACCAGCCTTGACACCCCGAGCCGACCGAGCCAGGCGCGCCGAGGCGGGATTCATCGCCTAGATTCGACGGGTGACTGCTCTCGAATTGCCGCTCGAACTTCGCCGCGCACTCGTTGGAGTAGCTAGGACTCCGCGTCTGCTCGTCGCGTCCGATTACGACGGCACCATGGCACCGATCGTTTCCGACCCGCAGAAGGCCTTCCCGCACCCCGAGTCGGTCAGCGCGATGCGCGGGCTCGCCTCACTGGCCGGCACCAACGCCGCTGTCATCTCCGGGCGCGCCCTTCGCGATCTTGCGATCCTCTCGCGTTTACCGTCCGAGGTACAGCTGGTGGGCAGCCACGGCAGCGAGTTCGACGCCGGGTTCGTCAACGCCATCGACGACGACGCCAAGAAACTCCTCATTGTCATCACCGGAGAACTGCAGGCCATCGCCGACGCCCATCCCGGCGTCAGCATCGAGACCAAGCCGGCCAGCGTCGCGCTGCACGTGCGCAACGCCGAGACTGCCGATGGCGACGAGGCGCTTGCCGCTGTGCGCTCCGGCGCGGCAGCACGCGACGGCGTTCAGGTCACCGAGGGCAAGTCCGTCATCGAGTTGGCCGTCATCGTCACCGACAAGGGTGTCGCCCTCGATATTCTTCGTCACCAGGAAGCAGCGACTGCCGCAGTCTTTTTCGGCGACGACGTCACCGACGAGAAGGCCTTCGGACACCTGCACGGCCCCGATATCGGGGTCAAGATCGGGCCGGGCGACTCTCTCGCCGAGTTCCGTATCGACAGCACCGAACAGGTCGCGCTGGCCTTGGCGTTCCTGTTGGAGGAGCGTCGGCAGTGGTTGTCCGGAGCCGACGCGCCACGTATCGAACGTCTCACGATGTTGGCCAGCCCCAATGCGGTTGCCCTGCTCACCCCCGACGCCGATGTCACGTGGCTGTGTCATCCCGAGCCGGATTCCGCGGCAGTGTTCGCGCACCTCCTCGGTGGCGATCAGGCCGGTCACTTCAGCGTCGGACCCACCCGCGCATCGCTGCCGCTCAGCCAGCAGTACGTGGACGGCACGATGACGGTGCAGACCAAATGGGCCAGCCTGCAGGTCACCGACTACCTGCCGCACGACATCGGCCAGGGCCAGACTGCGTTGACTCGCGTCATTACCGGTAGGGCGACTGCGGTGGTGACGTTCGCGCCGCGTCCGGAATTCGGAAAAGCTTGGGCATCACTGGAACCCGATGCCGACGGCCTGCGCATTCTCGGCACGGCCGACCCGATGGTGCTGCGTAGCCCCGGCGTCACCTGGAACATCGTCTCCGACGGGTCGCAACAGACCGCGCATGCAGAGGTCGATCCCTCGAACGGGCCGATCGTTCTCGAATTGCGGCTCGGTACAGACGATCTCAGCGAGCACCCCTGGGCCGAGGTCGAGCGTCGCCGCGCTGCCGAGGCCTACTGGAAGGACTGGGCCGACGGCCTGGACCTGCCTCCGCTCAAGCGCGATCTGATGAAGCGATCGGCACTGACTCTGCGCGGCCTGGTGCACGCCGAGTCCGGCTCGATCATGGCGGCGGCCACCACTTCACTGCCCGAAGATATTGGTGGAGTGCGTAACTGGGACTACCGCTACTGCTGGTTGCGCGACGCTGCACTGACCGCGACAGCACTGGTGGACGTCGGGTCCGTGGCCGAGGCCGAGAACTACCTGTCCTGGATCCACGGCGTACTCGAGTCGGTGTCCGGCCCCGAGCGTCTACACCCGCTGTACACGATCTGGGGTCTCGGACTTCCCGCGGAAGCCGTCATCGACGAGCTACCCGGGTACGCCGGATCGCGTCCGGTCCGCGTGGGAAACGCTGCCAACCAACAGGTTCAGCTGGACGTCTTCGGACCCATCGTCGAATTGGTGTCCGCCCTCGCGCACGCCCGCCGGGCCAAGGGCTCCGAGAACGGCCTGTCGGACGACGACTGGGAACTCGTCCGCGCCATGGTCGAAGCCGTCGAACGACGCTGGTTCGAGCCCGATCACGGCATCTGGGAGATCCGCGACAATCCCCGCCACCACGTCTACTCGAAAGTGATGGGGTGGATCACCGTCGACCGCGCCATCGGTCTGGCCGAAACATTCGGCCGCACAGCCGAACCGAGCTGGGCACCCTTGCGCGAGACCATTCGCGAGGAAGTTCTCGCCAACGGCTGGAACGACGAGGTGCAGTCCTTCACCGCCGCCTACGACGGCACCGACCTCGACGCCGCGACGCTGTACATCGGCCTGTCCGGACTGATCGACCCGGCAGACCCCCGCTTCGCCGCCACCGTCACCGCCACCGAAGCCGAACTGCGGAGCGGATCGACCGTTTACCGCTACCGTCACGACGACGGCCTCCCCGGTGGGGAAGGCGGATTCCACCTGTGCGCCGCCTGGCTCGTCGAGGCATACCTGTTGGTGGGACAGCGCGCCGAGGCCGAGGCCCTGTTCGCCCAACTCGTCAGTGCCGCAGGCCCCACCGGACTGCTCAGTGAGGAATACGACCCCATCGCCGAACGCTCACTCGGCAACCATCCGCAGGCCTACAGTCACCTGGGTCTGCTGCGTTGCGCGAGATTGCTCAGCGCTCAGCCGGCCTGACCCCCGCCCGTCCACCGCCCGACCCGGTAGAGCCACCCCGGTCGGGATGAATGTGGCTTTGTTGCACTCTGCCCTGAGTGACTGGAATCCGCATTGATCCCAAATGAGGGCGGGCGGACGGGCGACGGCAGCTCAGGCGATAGCGGGCGGTTGTTCCGGCGGAGGTCCTGCGGTTCGTCCACGGAAGAGTTCGGTCGGCAGGGTTTCGGCGGCGACGATGCCCGAGTGCGAGGACGAGAGCACCAGTTTCCCGGCTCGACGGCCTTTTTCCTCGGCGTCCTGGCGCACGGTGGTCAGGTTCTCCCGGATGGCGTCGGAGATGCCGTCGAATCCGGTCACCGAGAGTTGGCTCGGCACATCGATTCCGGAGACCCTCGCGAAGCTGAGTGCACCGAGCGCGATGACGTCGGTGGTGCAGAGCAGCGCAGTGGTTTCGCGATTGGCTTGCAGTGCTTGGGCCGCGGCGGAATGGCCGGAGCGAACGGTGTGGTCGAAGCGTTCGACGACGGTGAGGGTGTCGGGGTCGAGTCCGGCGTCGATCATCGCGGCCTGCACTCCGGCGATCCGTTCGCGTTGGACGTGGAAGTGACTGTCCGCCAGCCGCCCCGGGGGTACGACGCCATCGCGGCGGTCGCGTCCCAGCCGCATGCACAGCACGGCAAGATGCTCGTGCCCGAGCGAGATGAGATGCGCGGCAAGCATCTTCATGGCAACACGGTCGTCGATGGCGACAAGGGCCGCCTCGGGGATGTTGCGGGGCTGGTCGCACACCACGATCGGGAGGTGGCGTTCGCGCACTGCGGCCAGGTAGGGGTCGTCGTCGGCGACGGAGTAGACGACGAATCCGTCGACTCCAGCCTGTTGCACCACGGCAGCGGCCTGAACGTCGTCGCGTTCGGCACCAGCGGGAATCAACAGCAGACCTTGCCCTGCGGCCTCGCACGATTCCGCGAGGCCTGCGAGGAAGCTCATGGCGGCCGGGTCACGGAAGGAGTAGCTCAGAGCCTCGGTCAGGAGCAGCCCGATGGCTCCGGCCTTGCGGGTACGCAGTGATCGGGCGACCGGGTCGGGGCCAGCGTAGCCGCGCCGTTTGGCCGCCTGCAGTACGCGTTCGCGCAGTTCGGGAGAGAGCTGATCCGGTCGGTTGTAGGCGTTCGAGACAGTGGTGCGCGATACCTTCAGCTCGGCAGCAATCGACGCCAACGTCGCTTGACGTCGCGGTTCGCTCGACCTGACCATTACCGGGACGTTAGTCCCACAACGCACTCCGGAGAAATTCGAGGTCGCCTTCGTCCGATTCGATCGAGAGCCCCGACGAGCGCTAGAGTACAACGGTAACGGTTTCCATTAGCGTCAAGCATTGCCCATCAGGAGTACATCGATGTCGTCCATCCATCGCGCGTCCCGGACCAAGCTCATGGCTGCACTGGGCCTGAGCTGCGCCGCAGCCCTCACATTGAGCGCATGCAGCTCCAGCGATCCCGCGAGCACCGAGTCCGCCCCCGCCACCCCCGTCGACGGGCCGATCACGATCGTCGCGTCCACCAACGTCTGGGGAAGCGTCGCCGAGGCGGTTGCCGGTGACCTCGCGACAGTGACGTCGATCATCTCCGATCCCTCAGCGGACCCGCATTCCTACGAGGCGAGCCCGGCCGACGCTGCCTCCGTCTCCGAGGCATCGCTCGTCGTCTACAACGGCGGTGGCTACGACCAGTTCATCGAGGACATCCTCGGCTCCGAGGCCAAGGATGTGCCGTCGGTCGACGCCTTCACCCTGCTCGACGAAAGCCACGATCACGACTCCGAGCCCACCTCCGATGCGGCGACCGAGCCCGCGACGGAGGACGGCCACTCGCACGGCGAGGTCAACGAACACGTCTGGTACAACGCCGAGGTGGCAGCGCACGCCGCCGAGGAGATCGCCGACAAGCTCGGTCAGCTCGACCCCGACAACGCCGCGCAGTACACCGCCAACGCCGAGACATTTCACGAGCAGGTCCACGCCATCACCGACGTGACCTCGAAGATCGCGGCCGATTTCCCGAACGCGCCGGTGGCACAGACCGAGCCGATCGCGCACTACCTCATCGAGGAGTCCGAGCTCGACGATCGCACCCCCGAGGACTTCAAGGACGCCATCGAGGAAGGCAACGATCCGTCGCCCGCCTCCATCGCCGCGACGCGAGATCTGTTCACGTCCAAGTCCGTTCGCGCGTTGGTCTACAACATCCAGACCGAGGACGCCGCCACCCAGGACATTCGCTCCACCAGCGAGGCCGCGGGCATCCCCGTCGTCGAGGTCACCGAAACGCTGCCCGCTGGCATGACGTACATCGAGTGGCAGACCAAGGCTGCGACGGATCTGCAGGCCGCCCTCACCACCGCCTCCTGACCCGAACCGGCGTGATGGAAAGCTGTAGTACATGCCTGCTGTAGAACTGCGCGATGCCGGACTGGCGTTCGGCGAGCGCACGCTGTGGCAGAACCTGGACCTGACGGTCGAAAAGGGCGAATTCGTCGCCGTTCTCGGCCCCAACGGGTCGGGTAAGACCTCGCTGCTCAAGGTGTTGCTCGGCCAGAATCAGCTCACGTCCGGCACGGCCGCGATCGACGGTGATCCCGTCCATCGCGGCCAGTCGGGAGTCGGCTACGTCCCCCAGCAACGCAACATCGACGACGATCTGCCGCTGCGCGGACGCGATCTCGTCGGCCTGGGCTGGGACGGCCACAAATGGGGCATGGGATTGCGCGGCATGCGGCAGCGCAAGGAAACGGTGCAGCGAGCGATCGATCAGGTCGACGCCAACTCCTTCGCGGGTGCCCCCGTCGGCTCGATGTCCGGCGGTGAGCAGCAGCGACTGCGCATTGCCCAGGCACTCGTCGGGGACCCCTCGGTCCTGCTGTGCGACGAGCCTCTGCTCAGCCTCGACCTCGCCAACCAATCACTGGTCTCAGGCCTCATCGATCGCCGACGGCGTGAGCACGAGACAGCCGTTCTGTTCGTCACTCACGAGATCAACCCGATCCTCCCGCTCGTCGACCGCATCGTCTACATCGTCGACGGCCGGTTCCGCATCGGAACTCCCGAGCAGGTCATGACCACCGAGGTGTTGTCGGAGCTTTACGGCACCGAGGTCGAGGTGCTGAAGGTCCGCGGCCGACTCGTAGTCGTCGGCACCGGCGACTCCATCGATGCGCTCGGCTCGGCAGGCGCTCACCACCCACCTGTGCCGCACGACAGAGAAGACAAGGCATGAACGAGAAGGTTCTCGACGCATTCTCGAAGATGCTCGACTTCGACACCACCGCCAACCTGCTGACCTATGACTTCGTGCAGCAGGCGCTGATCGCGGCCGCGATTCTCGGGCTGCTCGCGGGCGCTCTCGGGCCGTTGATCGTCAGCCGTCAGTGGGCTTTCGCGGTGCACGGATCCAGTGAACTCTCGCTCACCGGTGCATCCGCTGCCCTGCTCGTCGGCATCACCGTCGGTCTCGGTGCCATCGTCGGTTCCGTCGTCGCGGCGGTGATGTTCGCGCTGCTCGGCAACAAAGCCCGCGACCGCGACTCGGTCATCGGCGTCATCATGTCGTTCGGGCTCGGCCTGTCGGTGCTGTTCATCTGGCTCTACCCGGGCCGAACCGGCACCAGCTTCTCGCTGCTCATCGGCCAGATCGTCGGCGTCGGGCAGAGCGGAATACAGCTGCTGCTGGTGTGCGCTGTGTTGGTGTTGATCGTGCTCGCGGTGGTCTACCGGCCGCTGCTGTTCGCCAGTACCGATCCCGAGGTGGCACTGGCCCGCGGCGTCCCCGTCCGTGCACTCTCGGTCGTGTTCGCCGTTCTCGTCGGCGTGGCATGTGCACTGGGCGTTCAGATCGTCGGTGCCCTGCTGGTGCTCTCGCTGCTCATCACTCCCGCCGCGGCTGCCGCGCGGGTCACGGCCAGTCCGCTCAAGGCAACGCTGCTGTCCATCCTGTTCGCCGAGATCGCCGCTGTCGGTGGCATCTTGCTCTCCCTCGCTCCCGGACTTCCCGTCTCGACGTTCGTCACGACCATCTCGTTCGTCATCTACCTCCTCTGCCGCGCTGTGGGGGCGACGCGCAAGGCCAATTCCGGACGGCTCGTCGCCGCCTAGAATGTCGAGGGTGACGGCCATCGATCTCAACGCCGATCTAGGCGAAAGTTACGGCGCGTGGACTCTCGGCGACGACGACGCCATGCTCGCCGTGGTCTCGCGCGCCAACGTCGCGTGCGGCTTTCACGCCGGTGATCCCACCACCCTTTTGCGTACGTGCCGTTCGGCAGCTCGAGCAGCCGTGCGGATCGGAGCGCAGGTGGGCTACCACGACCTCGCCGGGTTCGGCCGACGCTTTCTCGACGTCTCCCCCGCCGACCTCACCGCCGACGTGATCTACCAGATGGGCGCACTCGATGCGCTCGCCCAGGTAGCCGGATCGGCGATCGCCTACGTGAAACCGCATGGGGCGCTGTACAACGCGATCGTGCACCACCGCGAGCAGGCCCGGGCCGTGGTCGACGCCGTCACCTCGTACGACGCGACCCTGCCGGTGCTCGGGCTCCCCGGTTCGGTTTTCCTCGAGGAGGCCGAACGAGCCGGACTACGCACCGTCGCAGAGGCTTTCGCAGACCGCGCCTACACCCCGCAGGGAACGCTGGTCTCGCGCTCGGAACCCGGTGCCGTGCTGTCGGATCCCCATGCGGTGGCACAGCGAGTGCTGACCATGGTCACCGACGGCACCGTCGTGGCCGTGGACGGCTCGCGCATCGACGTTCGGGCCGACTCGATTTGCTTGCACGGCGACTTCCCCGGCGCAGCCGCAATGGCCAACGCTGTCTCGGAGTTGCTGCGCGCCAACCACATCGACGTCACTGCCTTCGTCTGATGCGCATCCTACCGGCCGGCGAAAATGCAACACTCGTCGAATTCGACGGGCTGGACGAGACGATGGCGTACTACCGTGCGCTGGCTCTGGCCCCACCGGCTGCCGTTGTCGACCTCGTTCCCGCCGCGCGCACCGTGCTGGTGATGTTCGACGGGGCACGGCAGCCGATTCTCGACTGGATCTGGGCAGTGACACCCTCCGTCTCGACGGATGAAGACCGGTACGACACCGTGACCATCTCGGTGATCTACGACGGGGAAGACCTCGACGAGGTGGCCAGTCTGACCGGCCTGACCACCACGGAAGTCGTTGCGGCTCATCTCGATCAGACGTGGACTGTCGCCTTCGGCGGTTTCGCCCCCGGTTTCGGCTACCTCGTCGGCACCGACACCCGACTGCACGTCCCGCGGCGTACGTCGCCGCGCACCAGCGTCTCGTCCGGTTCGGTGGGACTGGCGGGCGAGTTCTCGGGCATCTACCCACGATCCTCCCCAGGCGGTTGGCAGCTCATCGGGCGCACGGACGCACAATTGTGGAACCTCGACCACGATCCACCCCCACTGCTGCGCCCCGGCACCACCGTCCGATTCGAGCGGGCATGAGAGCCCTGACCGTGCTGCAGACGGGGCCGCTGTGCACGGTGCAGGATCGCGGCCGCCCGGGGCACCCGTCGATCGGAGTCGGCCGCTCCGGTGCCGCAGACCTCCTCTCGCACGATGCCGCAAACCGCCTGGTGGGCAACAACTCCGACGCTGCCACATTGGAAGTGACCTTCGGTGGACTCGAGCTACGCGCCGGGTTCGACGGTCTCGTCGCAGTCACCGGTGCGCACGCGACCTGCCGGATCGACGGCACGGAGCAGGGACTGAATTCGACACTGGTGATGCGAGCCGGGCAGGAACTGGAACTATCCGCGCCGACATGGGGTCTGCGCAGCTACCTCGCCGTACGGGGCGGGATCGACGTTCCGGAAGTCCTCGGCAGTCGCTCGACAGACACGATGTCGGGGATCGGCCCGGCCGCTCTCTCCCCCGGCACCGTCCTGCCTGTCGGCAACGGCAAGGCATGCTGGCCCGCTGCAGATTTCGCACCAGCGCCAGCACAACCCGACGCACTGTGTGTCAGCTTCGGGCCACGCGAGCACTGGTTCAGCGAGCATGCTCGATCCATTTTGCTGGAGCAGCCGTGGACAGTCACGCAGGATTCGGATCGCGTCGGAATCAGGCTGGACGGTGCCGAACCCTTGGGCCGCGCAATCGACGACGAATTGTCCAGCGAGGGAATGGTTCTCGGTTCGTTGCAGGTTCCACCGTCCGGACAGCCGGTGCTGTTTCTCGCCGACCACCCCGTGACCGGCGGCTATCCAGTGATCGCCGTCGTCACCGCGGCAGATGTGTCCGCCGCGGCGCGGCTGACCCCAGGAACGCAGATACAGTTCCGCGCTCTCGGTTGATCCCGGCCGCACACAACTGCGCTTCAGCCTCGGCGCTGACGCGCGATGTCGGCCAGCACGACGCCTGCCGCGACAGATGCGTTGAGCGATTCCACCGGCCCCGCCATCGGGATCGACAGGATGTGGTCGCAGGTCTCGCTGACCAGACGCGACAGGCCCTTGCCCTCGGATCCGACGACGATGACAACCGGGCCCTTACCGTCGAAGGTGTCGAGTTCGGTGTCGCCGCCGGCATCGAGGCCGACGACCGTGACGCCCTTGGACTGCCAATCCTTGAGGGTGCGAGTCAGATTGACCGCGCGCGCGATGGGCAGCCGAGCAGCAGCGCCGGCACTGGTTCGCCACGCCACTGCGGACACGCTCGCACTGCGCCGCTGCGGGATCACGACGCCGTGGCCACCGAACGCCGCCACGGATCGCACAACTGCGCCCAGGTTGCGCGGGTCGGTGATGTTGTCGAGCGCCACGAGCAGCGCCGGCTCCTGGTGCGTGCGCGCGTTCGAGATCAGATCGTCGGGGTGCGCGTAGCGGTACGGCGGTACCTGCAGCGCGAGGCCCTGGTGCAATCCGTTGGCGCTGAGCTTGTCCAGGTCGGAGCGAGGCACCTCGAGGATGGAGATGCGCGCATCGCCTGCGCGCTGCACTGCTTCCTTGAGTCGATCGTCGCTGTCGGTACCGACGGCAACCCACAGTGCGGTGGCGGGAACGCCTGCACGCAAGCACTCGACGACCGGGTTGCGACCGAGTACCACCTCGGGGCCGTCCTCGGCCTTACGTCCCGCCGGTCGTCCACCCGCGCGGCCACCGGTGTTGGCACCGCGGTTCGTTGCGGACTTCTCGGCGAGCTTGGCCCGGCGCGCCGCGGGATGCTTGGTGCGCTCGGAGGCGGGAGGCGTTGCGCCACGACCCTCTAGGCCTTTACGACGCTTGCCTCCGGAACCGGCGACCTGCCCCTTCTTGGTGCCGTCCTTGCGGATTGCGCCGCGCCTACTCGAATTGCCTGCCATCACAAACCTGCTTCGTCGGTCTTGCTCGTACCCAACGACCATTCGGGCCCGTTGGGTGTATCTGTCACGTCGACTCCGGCCTTGGCCAGTCTTGTCCGTATGTCGTCTGCGGCGGCCCAGTCCTTGGTCGCCTTCGCCGTTGCCCGACGCTCCAGCTCGGCCTGGACCAGGACGCCGAGGGCACCCAGAGCGGCTGCGTCGGAACCACTGTCGCCCAGCCAGTGCGGATCGAGTGGGTCGACGCCGAGTATGTCCAGCATCGCCCGCACACTGCCCGCGTGCTCCACCGCTGCCGGTAGGTCACCGGACTCGAGTGCGGTGTTGCCGAGGGTGACGGTGGCGTGAATCTCGGCCAACGCCTTGGGAACTCCGAGGTCGTCGTCGAGAGCAGCGGCAAATCCTGTGGTCCACTTGCCCATCGGTACCTCACCGGCGCGTTCGACGGCTCGCCGGACGAACCCCTCGATGCCCCGATACGTCACGGCCGCGGTCTCGAGCGCGGTGTCGGAGTACTCGAGCATCGACCGGTAGTGTGCGCCACCGAGGTAGAACCGAAGCTCTTGCGGCCGAACCTTTTTGAGCACATTGGGTACCGAGAGAACGTTACCGAGGGACTTCGACATCTTCTCGCCGCCCATCGTCACCCACCCGTTGTGCAGCCAGTACCGCGAGAAGCCGTCGCCGGCCGCCATCGACTGCGCCCGCTCGTTCTCGTGATGCGGGAACACCAGATCGAGCCCGCCGCAGTGGATGTCGAAATCCGCGCCGAGGTAGGTCTCTGCCATCGCCGAGCATTCGAGGTGCCAACCGGGGCGACCCGGGCCCCACGGCGTCGGCCACGACGGCTCACCGGGCTTGGCACCCTTCCACAGCGTGAAATCGCGGGGATCACGCTTACCCTCGGCAACACTCTCGCCCTGGTGTACATCGTCGAGCTTGTGCCCGGACAGCGCGCCGTACCCCGGGAAGCTCTGCACGTCGAAGTAGACGTCGCCGCACTCGTCGGCGTAGGCGTGGCCGCGTTCGATCAAACGCTCGATCATCTGGACCATCTGCGTGATGTGTCCGGTGGCGCGTGGCTCCGCGGACGGTGGCAGCACTCCGAGCCGGTCGTATGCCCACGTGAAAGATCGCTCGTAGGTCGCGGCCCACTCCCACCACGGACGGCCTGCGTCGCGTGCCTTGTTGAGGATCTTGTCGTCGATGTCGGTGACGTTGCGGACGAAGGCGACGTCGTAATCGTGCGCCAGCAACCACCGCCGCAACACGTCGAACGCGACGCCGCTGCGCACATGACCGATGTGGGGTTCACCCTGCACCGTAGCCCCACACAGGTACACCGATGCATGGCCAGGGACCAAGGGGGTGAATTCCCGCAGGGCCCTCGTCTCGGTGTCGTGTAGGTGAAGGGTCACGACCAGCAATGCTACCGGTGGTTTTACCCCGTCATGACAAGTGCGGTCGCGATGGCCGCAATTCCTTCACCGCGACCGGTCAGACCGAGCCCGTCGGTGGTGGTCGCAGACACCGATACCGGCGCACCGAGCACGCGCGAGAGGACCTCCTGCGCCTCGATGCGACGCGGTCCGATTTTGGGCCGATTGCCGATGATCTGCACCGCGGCATTGCCGATAGCGAATCCGTCGGCGTCGAGCAGCCGCTTGACCTCGGTCAACATGGCAGCTCCACTGACCCCGTCCCACTCCGGACGGCCGGTTCCGAACACCGACCCCAGATCGCCGAGGCCTGCTGCGGACAGCAGCGCGTCGCACAGAGCGTGGGAGGCGACGTCACCATCGGAATGTCCCTCTAGTCCGTCCGCGTCCTCGAACAGCAATCCGGCCAGCCAACAGGGTCGGCCGGGAGCGATCGGATGGACGTCCGTGCCGATGCCGACTCTCATAGCTCGCCTCTCACAGCAGGGCCTGTGCCAGTAGTAGATCGTGTGGCGTGGTGATCTTGAATGCGAGGGCGTCGCCGAGGATGGTGTGTACCGTTTCGCCGATGCGCTCGACCAAACCCGCGTCGTCGGTGGAGACGTCGGTGGTCGCGTCGTACGCACGGCGCAGGACGTCGGCGTCGAAGCCCTGCGGTGTCTGTACCGCGCGCAGACTCGCGCGATCGGGTGTGCCGACCACAGCGCCCATGAGGTCGACGGACTTGATGGTGTCGACGACCGGAAGAACCGGAATGACGGCGGAGCGGCCGGCGCGCACCTCGGCCACGACGCGGGCGATCAGCGTCGGTGGAGTGAGGGCACGCGCGGCGTCGTGGACCAGCACTATGGACGCGTCACCGACAGCAGCGAGACCGGCTCGTACAGAATCGGTGCGCTCGTCGCCACCCGCTACGACAAGTACATCGGCACCGACGTGATTGCGAGCCGCGTCGAGCAAATCCGCGGGAACGATGACAACGATGCGATCGACGGCACCCGAGGCCCGCAACCCGTCCACGGACCGCGTCAGAAGAGAGTCGGTACCCAGACAGACGAATGCCTTCGGCTCGTCGTGTCCGAGCCGAAGGCCTTTGCCTGCAGCGGGTACCAGCGCGACTACGTCGCCGGCAGTACCGTTCACTCTGGAAAGCTGTTCACACTAAGAAGCTGTAGCGAGAACTTCGTCGAGCATGGTGTCTGCCCTGGCCTGGTCGGTTCCTTCGGCCAGTGCCAACTCGCCGACCAAAATCTGACGTGCCTTGGCGAGCATGCGCTTCTCGCCTGCCGACAGTCCACGATCCTGTTCGCGTCGCCAGAGATCGCGGACGACCTCGGCCACCTTGTTCACGTCACCGGAGGCCAGCTTCTCCAGGTTCGCCTTGTAACGGCGCGACCAGTTGGTGGGCTCTTCGGTGTGCGGTGCGCGCAGCACCTGGAAGACTTTGTCGAGGCCTTCTTGGCCGACGACGTCGCGAACGCCTACGTACTCCGCGTTGTCCGCGGGGACTCGAACGGTGAGGTCGCCTTGCGCGACCTTGAGAACCAGATACTCTCTCGGTTCACCCTTGATGGTGCGTGTCTCTATCGCTTCGATCAGCGCCGCTCCGTGATGGGGGTAAACGACGGTGTCTCCGACCTTGAAAATCATGTGACAAGTGCCCCTTTCGATTTATCCAGAATACCACGCCTCATATCAACGGTGCAGGTCAGGGGCATAGCGATGCCGAATCAGGGGTTGACACAGAAGGATCGACGTGTATCCGGGGCCACATTTTCACGTGGACAGTTCTGCAAGTTCTTCTTCTGACAGGCACCCCCACCTGGCGTCATCGGGCCGCTGGCAGACCCCACGAGCGGTCGGTGCACGAGAACTACTACTCTGCCTAATGGACGAGATGGACCGAGCCGGCCCGGCACCACATGGAGGACGACCGAAGTGACTGCAATCGACGCTGCGACACCGCTTGGCCGCCATCGCAGAGTGGCCACCACTCTCGCCCTTCTCGCAGGTGGCGCACTCGCCCTCACGGCGTGCGGCGCAGGCCAGATCTCCCAGACCGCCACCCAGGTCGCCGCAGTCAACGGCAACTCCGCCGACGTGGGCGACATCCAGCTGCGCAACGTGCACGTGGTGTACCCCAATTCGCAGGAGTACAGCATCGAGCCCGGCGGCACCGTCGAGCTCGGCTTCACGGCCATCAACTCGAACCCGGCCGTCGCCGACGAACTGACCGGCATCTCGTCACCCGAGGCACAGATCACCATCGTCGACGAAGCGGAACCGGGCAGCACCGAGATCGCTGCCTCGACCGCCCTGGGTGCAGGTGCGCCCGCTGATACTCAGCTCGACGATCCGCTGGTGCCGATCCAGTTGATCAAGGTCGAGATGGCCGACATCAGCGAGAACGTCCGTCCGGGCCTGACGCTGCCGGTGACGTTCGAGTTCGCGAACGCAGGCGAGGTCGTCGTCAACGTCCCGGTCGATGCCGGTCACGAGCTCGAGCGCTCCGAAGAGGCAGTGTCCGAGCACAGCGGCGAATAACGACTGGGGCGGTCGAGGTCGCCCAAGATTGTCGGTACCGATCGTTAGGCTTCCGACGTGGTCAAACTGAAGTCGAGCTACCGCTGCTCTGCATGTAATCACTCGGTCTCGAAATGGGTCGGGCGCTGTCCCGAATGTGGTAACTGGGGATCGATGGACGAGGTCCAGGCCACCGCCGCGCCCCTGACCACGCGTGCAGGCGCGTCGACACTGCGGTCCGGCGGCGGGGCGATGATCCCGACCACGCCCGCAGCTGCTCTGACGACCATCAGCAGTGCCACCTCGCAGGCCAACACCACCGGGATCGACGAGTTCGACCGCGTACTGGGCGGCGGATTGGTGCCCGGTTCGGTCGTACTGCTCGCGGGTGAACCAGGTGTCGGCAAGTCGACCCTGCTGCTCGAGGTGGTGCATCGGTGGGCCCGCTCGGCACCGGATCGTCGCGCGCTCTACGTCACGGGTGAGGAATCAGCCGGCCAGGTTCGGTTGCGCGCGGACCGCACCGGCGCGGTACACGAGCGAGTATTCCTCGCCGCGGAGTCCGATCTGGCCACGGTGTTCGGCCACGTCGAACAGGTCAAGCCGAGCCTGCTGATCGTCGATTCGGTACAGACGATGCTCGCCGCCGACGTCGACGGCGTCATCGGCGGAGTCACGCAGGTTCGAGCCATCACCAGCGCCCTGACCACCCTGGCCAAGACCACCGGAGTGGCGGTGCTGCTCGTCGGACATGTCACCAAGGACGGCGCGGTGGCAGGTCCTCGGTCGCTCGAGCATCTGGTCGACGTGGTCCTCAACTTCGAGGGGGACAAGCACTCCACGCTGCGGATGATCCGGGGCGTCAAGAATCGGTTCGGGGCCTCCGACGAAGTGGGGTGCTTCGAGTTACGAGAGACCGGCATCGTCGGCATCAGCGATCCGTCCGGGTTGTTTCTGCATCATCGGAGCGACGCCGTCCCCGGGACGGCCGTCACGGTGACCATGGACGGCAAGCGGCCGCTGCTGGCGGAATTGCAAGCACTGATCGTCGACACCGCGATGCCGTCGCCTCGGCGTGCGGTCAGCGGACTCGATCACGCTCGAGTGGCGATGATCCTGGCCGTACTCGAACGCCGGTGCGGGGTCAGGGTCTCCAAGGCCGAGGTCTATGCCGCCACCGTCGGTGGCATGCGCACCAGCGAACCGTCCGCGGACCTCGCTCTCGCGGCGGCCGTGGCCTCGGCCGTGCGCGATCAACCCCTGCCTGCAGGAATGGTCATTCTGGGCGAAGTGGGCCTGGCCGGCGAGGTGCGGCGGGTGGCCGGGTTGGGCCGTCGACTCGCCGAAGCGGCACGACTGGGCTTCAACTACGCGATCGTCCCCGAGGACGCCGGACCCATACCCGACGGCATCAAGGTAAAGACGGTCACCAACGTCGGCGAGGCGTTGACCTACACGCGTATGCGCCCCGTATGACACCGGGCAGTACTCTTTGTTCGCACGAGAACATCGAACGCACGGGCAGAGGACGCCGCGCGCCGACATGACACGAGGGGGTTGGCCATGGAGGGCACCACGCCGTCCCCAGCGTTGCGCGAAACCATCGCTCGGCTCGCACCGGGCACCGCCCTGCGCGACGGCCTCGAGCGAATTCTGCGTGGCCGCACCGGGGGATTGATCGTCCTCGGCTACGACGAAGAGATCGAAGCGATCTGCGACGGCGGCTTCGAGCTCGATGTCGAGTTCGCACCGACCAGGCTTCGAGAACTGTCGAAAATGGATGGCGCAGTGGTGCTTTCGACCGACGGCAAGCGCATCGTTCGGTCCAACGTCCAGCTGGTCCCCGATCACAAGATCCCCACCGTCGAGTCCGGCACCCGACACCGTGCCGCCGAGCGAACCGCCATGCAAACCGGCTATCCCGTTGTCTCGGTGAGCCAGTCGATGAGCATCGTCAGCGTCTACGTCGACGGCATCAGACACGTCGTCGAAGGCTCGGCCACCATCCTCTCTCGCGCCAATCAGGCCGTCGCGACCCTCGAGCGTTACAAGGCTCGGCTCGACGAGAACACCCGTCAGCTCTCCGTCGTCGAGATCGAAGACTTCGTGACTCTCCGCGATGCCTTGACCGTCGCGCAGCGGCTCGAGATGGTGCGGCGAGTGTCGGTGGAGATCGAACAGAACGTCCTCGAACTCGGTACCGACGGCAGGCAGCTCGCCCTGCAGCTCGAAGAGTTGTTGGGCGACAACGACGTCGATCGTCAACTGATAGTGCGCGACTACCTGGCCGGCAACGAACCACCGAGCACCACCGGAGTCGAGAAAGCGCTCGCGGCCCTCGACAAGCTGACCGACGTCGATCTGCTGGATCTGACCACGCTCGCCCGCGCTTTCGGCTATCCCGCGACCATCGAGGCTCTCGACACCCCGATGAGTCCTCGCGGCTATCGGGTACTCACGCGCGTTCCGAGGTTGCAGTTCAGCCAGATTCATCGCCTCGTCGGCGCGTTCGGCACTTTGCAGGGGCTGCTCGCCGCCACTGCCGCCGACCTGCAATCGGTCGACGGCATCGGCGGATTGTGGGCTCGTCACATCAGGGAAGGCTTGTCCAGGCTGGCCGAGGCGTCGATCTCGGGGCCGTACGACTAGGACGGCTTCTTGGTCCCCGGGAGGAAACCGGCGTCGATCACGGCCTTCACATAGGGCCGTGCGCTCGTGATCAACTGATCCGCGTCCGGGACGTTCTTCCACACTGCCGATGCCATGGCGTCGGTGCGATCTTCGATGTGCTGATCGAGAGCGGTGCCGCTGTCGGTCAGTGTCTCACCCTCGGCCGAGGTGGTGAGCAGTCCGCGGGTGGCGAGTCGTTCTGCGGCTGAGTCCCATTCGCTTTCGGACCACTGCCTCGTCAGCTGCGTGATGCGCTTGCCGAGCGCTCGGCGGCCGGGCTGCGGGGTCGGGCGGACGGCCTCGTGGAACACTGCCGCTTCCGCCGGGTCGAGTTCTGCGTCGATCAACGCGGCGAGGTGGCCGTCGCCGCGCCACTCACGCAGGACGGTGATGGAATGCCAGAGGGCAAGGTGCGGCACGTCGGGTCGCTCGACGGAATGCCACGCTGCTGCGAGCGGCCGGCCGGCGAACGAGGCGGTGTCGCCGATATCGCCCAGACGGCCTGCCAACGTGGCGAGCGCCGGGTCGTCCGCCAAGGAGCCGAGAGCCGTTCCGAGAACGGAGTCGAGCAGAGTCCACCGACGGTCGGACACCGCATCCAGACCGACGGCCACAGCGGCGGGCCACGCATGCTCGATCAGCACCGGGTTGAAGTTGTAGAACGCAGCCGCAACAACACTCGGCGTGCACGGACCCATCGGGGCGGCCCGTGCACCGACGTACCAGGCATGACCGTCGAGTCCGGTGTCCTCGTAGGCCGTCCCCAACTCCGGATTGAAGTAGGCGGTGACGTGAAAAGGTTCGAACGTCTTGTAGGCGGCGCGGGCGAGGGCTGTCGAGGTGGTCATGAGATCCGACCGTACTCAGCCGGTGATGTTGAACGGCTCCGGCACACTCTTGAGCTCGCCGAGCTGCGCGATCGCCTGGTATGCACCGACACCCACCGGGATACGCTCTTCACCGCAACCGGGAACGGAGTTGGTACCCGACCACTTGACCGTGAATCCGGCTTGCTCGCCGGGCTTGAAGGTACGCAGATCGGACGCGGCGTTGGGGAAGCAGTCGACGTTGGACCAGATGCGCTGATTGTCGAGCGTGTAGACGAGCGCCTGCTGCAGACCGGCACCGACGTCGCGCTGGCATTCGGTGGAGCCGATGTTGGTGATGACCACGGTGAACACAGGCTCTTCACCCAAACGGTAGGTGGCCTTCTCCGGCGTCACCTTGATCGCGAGTGACTGGTCCGGGCACTGGTTGGCGATTACCGGAGCCGGTGCACCGCTGGTGGTCACTGCTGCGCCACCACCGGCGGCAGAGTCGGTGCCTCCACCCGATCCACCCGAGCCGCCGCCGGAGCCACCCGAGCCGCCGGAATCACCTTCGGTGGCGGACGAGCTGGGTGATGGCAGAGCCGAAGTCGATGCGGGTGCCGAAACAACTCCGGCCGGAGCGGCCTCGGTGTCGTCGGAACGGCCGCTGAGCGAAGCGATGAACCACACGATCAATCCGAGGACGACAACGGCCGCACCGATGGCGAGCGCGCGGCGTCGCCAATAGATTTCGGGAGGCAAAGGCCCGCTCGGTTCCAACACGAATCAACCGTATGCGGCCGGAGGCAACCTTTCCCTGAGCCCGCGCGGCGTGTCGCGCGAACGACTGGCTCGCACAGGCTTGGGCACGAGTCAGGCGGGCTGTTCGCCGATGTCGCCGATGACCTCGCGGAGCTGCGCGTGCCCCTTGGACAGCTGGTAGGTGAGGCCGACGATCGCGAGTTCCCCGGCTTCTACCTTGTCGGCGACGATGCGGGAGCGCTGCATCAGCAGATTGCCCGTCTCCTGGACGTGCCGTGCCTCGAACTCGTCGACCGCCTCGTAACCGTCACGTCGGGCCGAGAGCACGGACGGGGTGACGCGTTCGACGACGTCGCGGATGTAGCCACCGGGGACGTCTCCGCTTTCGAGGGCGTCGACGGTCGCCTGGACTGCACCGCAGTGATCGTGACCGAGCACCACGATCAACGGCGCGTTCAGCACCGCGACGCCGTACTCGATGGAACCGAGGACGGCGGAGTCCACCACGTGACCGGCGGTGCGAACGACGAACATGTCACCGAGGCCCTGATCGAAGATGATCTCGGCCGCAACGCGCGAGTCGGCGCAGCCGAACAGGATGGCACCGGGATGCTGAGCGCTCTCGAGGCGAGCACGGTCCTCGATGCCCTGCGACGGGTGCAGGACCTCTCCGGAGACGAACCGTTGGTTGCCTTCCTTGAGTGACTTCCAGGCAGCGATCGGATTCGAAGCAGGCATGGAATCCATTGTGCACGCGCCGCGGGCGCGGGGCGAGTTGGGTTCACTATTGTTGGTACCGATCACAGACACGAGAAGAAGGGCGCACAGTTGCCGATCGATGCCGAGGCTCTGCTCGGGTGGTTCGACACCGACGGGCGCGACCTGCCGTGGCGTCGTCCGGGCGTGAGCGCCTGGCAGATCCTGATGAGCGAGATCATGCTGCAGCAGACTCCGGTGGTGCGGGTGGCACCCATCTGGGAGCAGTGGGTGCAGCGGTGGCCGGTGCCCTCGGCGATGGCAGCGTCCTCGCAGGCCGAGGTACTGCGTGCGTGGGGCAAGTTGGGCTATCCGCGTCGAGCGCTGCGGTTGCACGAGTGCTCGCGAGCGCTCGCCGAGGAGTACGGCGACGAGGTGCCGAGCGACGTGGACACACTGCTGAGCCTGCCGGGCATCGGTGCCTACACAGCAAGAGCGGTCGCGTGCTTCGCCTACGGTCAGCGAGTTCCGGTGGTGGACACCAATGTTCGACGCGTTGTCGCGCGTGCGCAGCATGGCGGCGCCGAGCCCGGAAATCCCTCCACCACAAGGGATCTGGCCGATGTGGAGCAGCTGCTGCCGGTGAGCGTCCCGCGGGCGGCCCGATACTCGGCGGCATTGATGGAGCTCGGCGCGCTGATCTGTACCGCCAAGAATCCGGCGTGCCTGCTGTGCCCGTTGCCGGAATGTGCCTGGATCGAGGCGGGCAGACCCGCGCACACCGGGCCTGCGAAGAAGGTCCAGAAGTTCGCAGGCACCGACCGTCAGGTTCGCGGCAAACTCATGTCGGTGCTGCGCGAGAGCACCGGTCCTGTCGAACGAGCCCAGCTCGACATCGTCTGGCCCACCGACCCGACCCAACGCGACCGTGCTCTCGATTCGTTGCTCACCGACGGCTTGATCGAACAAACCGAATCGGGATTGTTCGCCCTCGCGGGCGAGGGTTCGGACGGTTAGGACGCCAGAAACTCGACCAGAGCCGCATTGACCGCATCGGGGCGTTCGAGGTAGCCGAAGTGGCCGGTGTCGGCTATTTCGACATAGCGCGCACCGGGTATCGCGGCGGCAACGTCACGGCACTGCTGCACCGGAATCATGCGGTCATCGGCAAATCCGATCACCAGAGATTTCGCCCTGATCGACCGGTACGCAGCCAATCGGTCTGTCCCGGAGCGCATTTCGAGTCCGATCTGCGCCCGCATGCCCGCCGTCTTCCGGCCACCCGAATATTCGAGAACTGCCAACCAATCGCCGATCGCACTGTCGTCGGCCAGGGTCTTCGGTGAAAAGTTCTGCATCGCAGTCATTGCCGCGCGGTACGACGCGGGAAGTTCGATTCCGGCGTCGTGGAGATCCTTCTCACCCTTCGACATCTGCACACGAAAGGTGGTGGCCTTACCGAAGGTGGCCATCATCACTGCATGCGACACCAGATCCGGCCGGGCCAAAGCCAATTCCTGGGTGACGCGGGCTCCCATCGAGGTGCCCACGACGCGCGCGGGGCCACCACCGAGGTGCTCGACGAGGGCAGCGGTGTCGGCCACCAGGTCGTCGAGCATCATCCCGCCCGCGCACTCCGAAGACGGTGCGATACCGCGATTGTCGAACGTCGCGACCCGAAACCCGCTCTTCACCAGGGCTGGAACCTGATGGGTTCGCCATACCCGCCCCGGGCTGCCGGTTCCCATCACCAGCACTACGAGCGGTCCGGCACCGGTGACGTCGTGGTTCAGATCGATTCCGTTGAGCTTCGCGAGAGGCATTCGGGTGACTCTAGTGTGCGCAGGAAGCCCTCGACTGCCATGCGATACCGCTCGGGTGCCTCGTCGTGAACCAGATGCGCTGCGTTCTCGATCCGTGAATACGTCGATTCGGGCTTGCGTACGTGCATCTGCCTCATCTGCCCGGCCGGTGTGATGGTGTGTTCGCCCTCGATCAGCAACACCGGAACGTCGACGGCATCCCACTCGTCCCAGAAATGACGCGTACCCCATTCCTGGGAGATCGCCTCGAAAGTGTCGACATCGCCGTGCAGTCGCCAGCCGTCGTCACTGTGCTCGAAGGAGTCCAGAAAGTATTGTCCTGCAACATCTCCGAAAAACGCACGCACTGCATCCGCATCGGGAAAAGGTTGCGGCCATGCCCGCATCATCGCGGCCCAATCGTCGGCGGTGCGGCCCCGGAAATCCGGCGCGATGTCTTCGATCACGAGGGCGGTCACCAGGTCGGGTCGCCGTGCTGCTGCACACCAGGCATGCAGCGCTCCCATCGAATGGCCTATGAGCACACTCGGGCCGAGCGACTGCAGATTTTCCAGAAGGTCCGCTACGAACGACTCGGTCGTGAGCTCGGACGGTGCCGGCCGCCGGTGCCCTGGTGCGTCGTAGGTATGCACGTGCCCGAATTCTCGGAGCCACGGAACCTGCCGACGCCAGGTGGCGGCACTGCCCATCAACCCGTGCAGCAGCAGTATCGAACGGCCGGATCCACCCTCGTCGTAGAGCATCACCGCCGAGCATAACGGCGGAGTAATCTCGCGAGCATGGCCATTGTGAAGATCAACGCGATCGACGTACCGGAGGGCGCAGGCCCCGAACTCGAGAAGCGCTTCGCTGCGCGCGCCGGAACGGTCGACGGCTCCCCCGGATTCCTCGGGTTCCAGTTGCTCCGGCCGGTCAAGGGCGAGTCGCGCTACTTCGTCGTCACCCAGTGGGAAGACGAGGAGTCGTTCCAGGCCTGGTCCGGTGGACCGTCTCGACAAGCACACGCCGGTTCCGGTGAGGGCAAACCGGTTTCGTCGGGAGCATCACTGCTCGAATTCGAGGTCGTGCTGGACGTGCCTGCGACATCGTGAGCAGCGGTGCTCAGATGCGTTCGCGAGCGAGTTCCCACTCGAGTTTCGTCGGCATCTCCGAATCCAGTTTCGCTACGGCATCGGCCAGGAACTCTGCGGGCATCGGTCTACCCAAGAAGTAGCCCTGGGCACCGTCGCACCCGAGCAGTCGCAGCGCGTCGAGCGTGCCCGCGTCCTCGACCCCCTCTGCCATCACTCGCACCCCGAGGCTTCGAGCCAGGTCGATGGTCGAGCGCACGATCGACGCATCGGTGTCGTCGGTGTTCATCTTCGACACGAACGAGCGGTCGATCTTGAGCGTCTGCACCGGCAGACTCTGCAGATACGCCAACGAGCTGTAACCGGTGCCGTAATCATCGATCGCAATGGTTGCCCCCAAGCTGCGCAGGGACGCCAACGCGTTCACCGAACGCACCGGGTCGGTCATCGCGGTTGTTTCGGTGACCTCGAATTCCAGGGTGTGCGCCGGCACCGCGTACTTGGCCAGCGCAGCCGACACCTGTTCGGTGAGCGTCTCGTCGAGCAAGTTACGGACCGAAAGATTCACCGAAACAGACAGATTGATGCCGCGTCGCCGTAAGGCACTGCACTGCGCCAATGCCTCGTCGAGCACCAGCGCGGTGATTGCGGGCAGCATGCCGGTCCGCTCGGCGTCGGGAAGAAAGATCGACGGGCCGATCAAACCCTCACGTGGATGCTGCCACCGCAGCAGAGCTTCGACGCGATCGACGCTGCCCGATTCCAGATCCAGGCATGGCTGGAAGAACACCCGAAGCTGATGATCCCGGATCGCGGTGTCGAGCTCGCCCAGCAACCGCATCTGATCGTGGCGATCACGATCCATGTCGGGTTCGTATCGACCGACTCGGGTCTGCCCTGCCTTGGCTGCGGTCAGCGCCACATGAGCCTGCTGCATCATCGCCTCACCGTCGATCGGTGTCGCCGACCGGCCCTCCGGCCGGTGTGCACAGACCGACAGCTCTTCGATGGCTGCTACTCCGACCGTCGCATCGAGGGCGACGTTGATGTCGTGGACGAACATCTTGCGACTGACGGCGAACTGCAGCTGTGCGGCGGTCTCGCACACATCCGTCCGGCCGGGGCGACGAGTCATCGCGACCACGAATTGATCGCCTCCGAGGCGTCCGACCAGATCGTCGGATCGAACCGATGCGACGAGTCGATGGCCGATCTCACGCAGCACACTGTCGCCCACCCTGTAACCGAACGTCTCGTTGATCTGCGCAAAGCGGTCGATGTCGACCACCAGCGTGAAGACGTCCGAATCACCGCGAGTGGCGAGCATCGTGTCCAATCGCTCCCGAAGCAGACGCCGGCTGGCGAGTCCGGTCACCGCGTCCGTACGTGCGACATCCTCGAGAATGGCGGCCTGCAGTCGCAGCGTGCGCACGAAGCGCGCCATCCGTAACCCGACAAGCAGGATGACCAGCGCGGAGGATCCCACGATGACCCAACCCCATTGCTCGACGGGAACGCCGCGGGCCAGCTGGACTGTCATCACCGTGGGTACCACGGCGATTGCAACCGCGAGTCCGAAGAACCGTCCCCTACCGAATTTGAACGGACCGGGCCGGTCGGCCCGCCTGACGGACTTCTGCACATCGTGCAGGGCGACGACTCCGAAGCAGACGTACGAGGCCAACCACATCGCGTTCGGAATCGTCGATCGGTAGACCTCGGTGTTGCTCGCGGCGGAGTAGGACGCGAAGTCGGCCGACACGAGCAGGATTACCCCGGCTGCCGCGGCCAAGAGGGGAACTGTGGCCGACCGCGTGACGAGATACAAACTGCCGACGAGGGTCAACAAGAACGCGTCGACGGTGAGGTACGCCGTTGCCGGCCACAGCGCCATGGCCTCCGAGAACGACCGCGTCGAACTGTCGGAAATGACGAACACCCAGGTGACGAGACCGAACCCGACGGCCACGATGAGGCACTCGTACAGTTCCTCGAGCCCGAACATCAAACCGTTTTCGTCGGCGGCCCGAGCGAACCCGACTGCGATGATCGCGTAGCCCAGAAGGTAGAACACGTCCGCAGCGGAGAACGTCGGCAATTGACCACCGTCGATCTTCATCACGGCTATCAGCGCGTCCCCGATGACCCAGCTGCCGATGCCGACAACCATGTACTTCCACGTCCGCTTGTCCGGGCCGGGTTCACCGACGTAGCGATGCACGAAGGCAGCCACTGTGGCCGAGACCACGATTGCGTAAATCGTGTTCCGGGGTATTCCCTGTGGGGCGAGTGCGTAGGCCACCACTGCAAGTGCGCCGAGACCTAGGAAGCGCGTCCACAACATGGTGGGCCGATCCTTCCTAGGCCGGTCGGTGCGTACCCCGAACGTACGCAACAGCCGATCGAACCCGACGTTTGACCACAATTCGTCGCCGAATCATCCGCGGATGGGCCAAGTAACGAACTATTTCAAACCTGACGATCGTTCGCCAGTCACACATCGGGCACCGCGTCGGTTCAGCCCTCCAAAGATGCATCCAAGGTGATCTCCACGCCGGTCAGCGCCTTGCTGACGGGGCACGTTTCTTTTGCAGCCTGAGCAGCCTTCGCAAACCCGTCTGCGTCGAGACCGTCGACCTCGCCTCGCACGGTCAGCTTGATACCCGTCAACTTGAAACCGGGCTGGTCGGGACCGAGCGAAACGTCGGCGGTGACCTCGAGGCTCTGCGGGGTACCACCCGCCTCGGCGATCAAGGCCGACAGCTGCATCGCGTAGCAACTCGAGTGGGCAGCTGCGATCAACTCCTCGGGGCTGGTGGTGCCGTCGGCGTTCTCGGCGGCGCGCTTGGGAAACGACACGTCGAAAGTCGCTGCGCCGGAACTGGACAGCTCGACCTGGCCGGAACCCTGCTCGAGAGTGCCGTTCCAAGCTGTGCGTGAGGTACGAGTTGGCATCGAACTTCAATCCTTTCGTCGTCGACCCTGTGTAGGACCGATACTCAGGCTAACGTCGGCGGCTCGGCCGGGCCATCGAGTGCGGGAATCTCGACACGAAGAATGCGACAGATGTAGAAGTGTGCCCACATGCCGGGCGCGAACCATCTGTCCGGGTCCTTGGCCGCGTAGTCCGACGTCATGCCCTGGATCGACGGCCTGATTCACCGGAGTGGAGCCGGCTGAAACGACCCGGCTGGATGATCTCGGGTGTGAAATCAGGGTGTTCACCGAGGCGTCGACGCGGTGACGTTGGTTCACTCGATCCATGCGCATCGTGCACGCCCTCCTGACCATCGCAGCAGTTCTGACCGCTACCCCAACCATCCCCGACGACGGCAGCGCGTCGGACATCGCGGTGATCGCCGAGGATCTGGGCCTGCCGGGAGTGGCCTTCCGAGTCGTCTCCGAACGCGAGGTGATCGAGAACGTCGAGTACGGGGTGGACGGACACGGTGCCCCGATCGACAACGGCACGCCGTTCGTCTGGGGTTCGGTGTCGAAGTCGGTGACGGCAGCGACGGTACACTCGCTCGCCTCGCAGCAGCGCCTCGACCTGCGTTCGACTGTGAATTCTGTTCTGCCGGAAAGTGATTCGATCCTCCCCGGCGACGTCATGATCACCGACCTGATCCACCACACCAGCGGACTCCCCCACGACGTCGCCCGACTCGATGTGTGGGGACGAACCGACCGAGCACTCGACGTAGTACCCACCCTCGACGTCACCGCCGCCGAGCGCGGCAATTTCCGATACTCCAGCCTGAATTACCTACTGCTGCAGGCCATCGTCGAGAAGATCACTGCCGAACCGTTCGCGAACGTCGTGGCTCGGGAAACCGGAGTGCACACCGTCGATACCGTCGCGCCCGGACACGTTCCGTTCTTCGGACTACTCCGACGCATCGACACCGGGATCGATGCCGCCGGACTCGGCTACGGCTACCTCGGTGGTTCGATCGACGAACTCTCGCGTTACGCGGCGCGGCAACTGACCGAACAGGCGTCGAACGGTCTCGACACGGTACCGACGGGCTCGGGCACGGCATACGGATGCGGGTGGTACGTCGAAACGCTGTCCGACGGTACCGAGATGCGATGGCATTCTGGAGCGGTTCCCGGCTACTTCACGCATGTTGCGCTGATTCCCGAACGCCATCTGGCCGTGGTGTTCACGGCCAACAGATACGGCGAACTCGAGGCCGAAAAACTGGCGTCGGCGGCTCGCTCACTCGTGCTCACCCGACTCGGACTCGACGAACCCCGCACCACCGGCCTCGGCATGTACGAGATCGCGCTGATCGCGTCGAGCACCCTCGCGGTGTTGCTGGCACTGTGCGCGGGCCGAATCCTGCTTCGCATCAGGACTGCCCCGGGCCGATGGGCACCTGCGCACATCCTGATGGCCGTCGCTGCCGGAGGAGTGCTGTACTTCGCGATGCCGATGCTCACCGGTGCCTCCATCTCGACCCTTGCCCGCTGGGCTCCCGACATGACCCTGCTGTTCTGGATCGTGCTGGCGAAACTTGCGGTCATCGCCGTTGCCCTCGCTGCTCGGGCCTTCCGTCAATGGACCACTGCACACGTCTGAGCGGTGCAACGGTTCATTCACCCACGGAGGTGATCTGCGTGAATGGACCGTTGCATGCGTCTGAGCGCTGCAGGGGTCCATTGACGCGAACGGGACGGGCCGCGAACGGGGCGGGCAGGGTCGGCGGACGTACGACAACGGGCGACCCTCCGAAGAGGATCGCCCGATGTGTAGAGCTCGCGGAACCTACTCGCTGTCGCTGTCTCCGGTGGCCTTGGCCAGATCGACCGGGACCTCGTCGGGGACGATGATCGCTTTCTTTTCACCGCGGAAGGTGAACTTGGCGTCCTCGCCCGAGCCTTCGCCGTCCCAGTTCTCGACGTCGACCAGGATGATCTGGCCGGCTTCGATCTCGCCGAAGAGGATCTTCTCCGACAACGCGTCCTCGATCTCGCGCTGGATGGTGCGACGCAGTGGCCGCGCACCCAGGACCGGGTCGAATCCGCGCTTGGCGAGCAACGACTTCGCCTTCTCGGTGACCTCGATGCCCATGTCCTTGTTCTTGAGCGCACCTTCGACTCGGTTGAGCATGAGATCGACCATCTGAATGATCTCGTCTCGCGTGAGCTGGTGGAACACGACGATGTCGTCGATACGGTTCAGGAACTCGGGCCGGAAGTGCTTCTTCAGCTCGTCGTTGACCTTGAGCTTCATCCGCTCGTAGTTCGACCCGGTGCCTTCACCCGAGGAGAAGCCGAGACCGACAGCCTTCGAGATGTCTGCGGTACCGAGGTTCGAGGTGAAGATCAGCACGGTGTTCTTGAAGTCGACCGTACGTCCCTGTCCGTCGGTGAGACGACCGTCTTCGAGGACCTGAAGCAGCGTGTTGTAGATCTCCGAGTGGGCCTTCTCGATCTCGTCGAACAGCACGACGGAGAACGGCTTGCGGCGGACCTTCTCGGTGAGCTGGCCACCCTCTTCGTAGCCGACGTATCCGGGAGGAGCACCGAACAGACGCGACGCGGTGAAGCGGTCGTGGAACTCACCCATGTCGATCTGGATCAGCGCGTCGTCCTCGCCGAAGAGGAAGTTCGCCAGAGCCTTCGACAGCTCGGTCTTACCGACACCCGAGGGGCCGGCGAAGATGAACGAGCCCGACGGACGCTTCGGATCCTTCAGACCTGCACGGGTACGACGGATCGCCTTGGAGACAGCCTTGACGGCCTCGACCTGACCGATGATCCGCTTGTGAAGCTCGTCTTCCATGCGGAGCAGACGGGTGGTCTCCTCCTCGGTGAGCTTGAAGACTGGGATGCCGGTCCAGTTACCCAGAACCTCGGCGATCTCGTTGTCGTCCACCTCGGCCACGACGTCCAGGTCACCCGAGCGCCACTGCTTTTCCCGCTCGGCACGCTGACTGACGAGGGTCTTCTCCTTGTCGCGCAGGTTCGCAGCCTTCTCGAAGTCCTGTGCGTCGATGGCCGATTCCTTCTCCCGGCGCGCGTCGGCGATCTTGTCGTCGAACTCGCGCAGATCTGGCGGCGCGGTCATCCGGCGGATGCGCATCCGCGCGCCGGCCTCGTCGATGAGGTCGATTGCCTTGTCGGGCAAGAACCGATCGTTGATGTACCGGTCGGCCAATGTGGCAGCCGCGACGAGCGCACCGTCGGTGATCGAAACGCGGTGGTGTGCCTCGTAGCGATCGCGCAGACCCTTGAGGATCTCGATGGTGTGCTCGACTGTCGGCTCGCCGACCTGGACGGGCTGGAAACGACGCTCGAGTGCGGCATCCTTCTCGATGTACTTGCGGTACTCGTCGAGGGTGGTGGCACCGATGGTCTGCAGTTCGCCACGAGCCAACTTCGGCTTGAGGATCGACGCAGCATCGATGGCACCTTCGGCAGCACCCGCGCCGACGAGCGTGTGCAGCTCGTCGATGAACAGGATGATGTCGCCGCGGGTGTTGATCTCTTTGAGCACCTTCTTCAGGCGCTCCTCGAAGTCACCGCGGTAACGGCTGCCGGCCACGAGCGAGCCGAGGTCGAGGGTGTAAAGCTGCTTGTCCTTGAGCGTCTCGGGAACCTCGCCGTTGACGATGGCCTGAGCCAGTCCCTCGACGACGGCCGTCTTACCGACACCGGGCTCGCCGATGAGGACGGGGTTGTTCTTGGTACGACGCGAGAGCACCTGCATGACGCGCTCGATTTCCTTCGCGCGACCGATGACCGGGTCGAGCTTGCCTTCGAGCGCGGCCTGGGTGAGGTTGCGACCGAACTGATCGAGGACCAGTGACGTCGACGGGGTGCCCGCCTCGCCGCGGCCACTGCCGGACTCGCTGGGCTCTTTGCCCTGGTAGCCCGAGAGCAGCTGGATGACCTGCTGGCGTACCCGGTTGAGGTCGGCTCCGAGCTTGACCAGAACCTGAGCCGCGACGCCTTCGCCTTCGCGGATCAGGCCGAGCAAGATGTGCTCGGTGCCGATGTAGTTGTGGCCGAGCTGCAGTGCTTCACGCAGGCTGAGCTCGAGTACTTTCTTGGCGCGCGGGGTGAACGGGATGTGACCGGACGGAGCCTGCTGACCCTGGCCGATGATCTCCTCGACCTGGCTGCGTACTCCTTCGAGGGAGATGCCCAGCGACTCGAGAGACTTGGCGGCGACGCCTTCGCCCTCGTGGATGAGGCCGAGCAGAATGTGCTCCGTGCCGATGTAGTTGTGGTTGAGCATCCGGGCTTCTTCTTGAGCCAGGACGACAACACGCCGCGCGCGATCGGTGAACCTCTCGAACATCGCTCTCCCTCACTTCTTGGTGGGTGGTAGCTCGCCCACCAGTTCTTCTAGCGCCGCAGTGTCCATACGCTGAGGTCGCTTGTGCATTTGAAGGTAAGACTGGTACTCACTGTAGTTGGCCGACGTGACGAACGCCGACCCTCCACCCCTGAAATGCTGCGAAACCGCCCGCGAATACGGACTGCCTTGCCTGCTTACTGTTCATAACGCAGGCACTATGCAAAACGTTTCCCATTCGATGTCCGCTGCTGGCGAACAGCGCTTTACCGACCGATCAGGCTTGGGAGGGCTTGACGATCGGAAACAGGATCGTTTCGCGGATGCCAAGGCCGGTCAGTGCCATCAACAGACGGTCGATGCCCATACCGGTTCCGGTGGTCGGCGGCATGCCCTGCTCCATCGCGGCGAGGAAGTCCTCGTCCAGAACCATTGCCTCGTCGTCGCCTGCCGCAGCCTGACGAGCCTGGTCCTCGAAACGCTCGCGTTGGATGATCGGGTCGATCAACTCGGAGTAACCGGTCGCCAGCTCGAATCCGCGAACGTAGAGGTCCCACTTCTCGGTGACGCCGGGCTTGCTGCGGTGCTGCCGGGTCAGAGGGGATGTCTCGACGGGGAAATCGCGAACGAACGTCGGTTCGGTCAACGCGTCACCCACCTGGTGTTCCCACAGTTCTTCGACCAGCTTGCCGTGGCCGTAGATCGGGATGCCGTCCTTACGCGGCACCTCGACGCCGACCTTGTCGGCGATCGCGAGCAGTTCGTCGACGGTGGTGTCGGGGGTGACGTCGAACCCGAGCGAGGTCGACAACGACGGGTACATCTCCAGCGTCGTCCATTCACCGCCGAGGTCGTAGGTGGTGCCGTCGGGCAGCGTGACGACCGTCGACCCGAGCGCAGCCATGGCCACTTCCTGGACGAGCTCGCGCGTCATCGTCGCCGAGTCGTCGTACGTGCCGTAGGCCTCGTACGTCTCGAGCATCGCGAACTCCGGCGAGTGCGAGGAATCGGCACCTTCGTTACGGAAGTTGCGATTGATCTCGAAGACCTTCTCGATGCCGCCGACGACGCATCGCTTGAGGAACAGCTCCGGCGCGATACGCAGGTAGAGATCGGTGTCCATGGCATTGGAATGGGTGACGAACGGCCGGGCCGCGGCACCGCCGTGCAGCGTTTGCAGCATCGGGGTCTCGACCTCGAGGAAGCCGCGACGCTCGAGCGCATTGCGCAGCTCACGAACGACGGCGATGCGCTTGCGTGCGGTCTCCCGGGCTTCCGGGCGCGTGATCAGATCCAGGTAACGCTGCCGGATGCGCGTCTCTTCGCTCAGTTCCTTGTGCGCGACGGGCAACGGCCGCAACGACTTCGACGCGATCTGCCACGCGTCGGCCATGACCGAGAGCTCGCCGCGACGGGAGCTGATCACCTCTCCGTGTACGAACACGAAGTCGCCGAGGTCGACATCGGCCTTCCATGCTGCGAGGGCGTCCTCACCGACGCCGGCCAGGCTGATCATCGCCTGCAGCTGGGTACCGTCGCCCTCCTGCAGCGTGGCGAAACACAGCTTGCCGGTGTTGCGAACGAAGATGACGCGGCCGACGACTCCCACGATCAGACCGGTGGTCGTGTCGGCTTCGAGTTCGGGAAACTCGGTGCGGATCTCGAGCAAAGAATGGGTCCGCGGAACCGATACCGGGTACGCCTCGACCCCGCGCTCGAGCAGCGCAGCGCGCTTGGCACGACGAATCCGTAGCTGCTCCGGGGTGTCGTCGGCCGGCTGGGTAGAAGCTGTATCACTCACGCGCAGACACTTTACAGTCCAGGACTGTCAGTGCGATCAGTGCGCTGCGACGGCCTCTGCCTCACGAACGCAGTGCTTGGCCTGCGTCAACACTCCGAGCAGCCCGGCCGATTTGAGGGCCTGGTAGCCGCCGACCAGATCGGTGGCCTTGTGCAGACCCAGCAGCTTGAGCGACGCGGCCGCGAGCGAGGAGGTGTAGCCCTCGGAGCAGATGACGATCCACTCGACGTCGTGGTCGGTGGCGATCGCCAGACGCGCGTCACTGGTGGGATCCAGACGCCATTCGAGAACGTTGCGTTCGATGGCCAGCGCGCCCGGCAAAGTTCCCTCGACGGCGCGCTGGGCCTGCGGGCGAATGTCGATCACGACGGCACCGCGGTCGACTGCGTCGCGCAGCTCGAAGACGGTCATTCGATCGATGGTCTCGCGAGCGGATTCCAGCATTTCGACGATGGTCATGGTGTGAATGGTCATCGTGTGGCCTTCTCGGGTTCGTCGGTGAGCTCGCTGCGGGTGCGGCGCAGAGTCGCACGCTCGGTCACCTCGTAGTAGGACATCGCCGTCAGTGGCGGCGAGTATGCGTGCACGCTGAGAGTGGGCCCGGTCGTGGTCGACGCCGGATCGTGCATCACGTCGTGCACCCATCCCAGCGGGAAGGCCGCCTGGTCTCCCGCGTCGAGATGACGCTCCTTCAATTCGGTTCCCGCCCAGCGGTACTCGAGCAAAGACCCGCTCAGGACGGTCAGCGCACCGAGCGATCCGGCGTGATCGTGCAGTTCGGTGGACCGGTCGGGAACCCAGCTGATCAACCAGACGTCCAGATCGTCGTCGGAGTGCAGACGAGTGGCCCAGCGCTCGTCGGTAGGCCACCGTCCACCGCCTGGCAACAGGTGGTCGAATCGACCTTCGAGGACGTCCGATGCGCCTTGATCGGTGATCCGCAGCAGGTCGGGAGGACGCAGCCGCGTCGGCAATGTCGAGACCGACCGTGAGGACAATGTGGGTCGGGAAGGTGCAGAAAATACAGGTGTGGAAAGCATGAAGCTCTACTCCAGGGGTGTGTGACGAACGAGGCAGCGGTCAGCCTCGACAACACTCCTGGGTGGCCATGCACATCATCACGCCGACGATTCTGACACACGAACCCCGGTTGCGCCAGCGCGCTCACCGTGGACGTCACTGAAGACAGTCAGCGTGGACGCCGTGCCATGTTCCGTTCGTAGACCAGTCGCAGTCCTTCGAGCGTCAGGTCCGGTTCGTGGTGCTCGATGGTGGTCGACTCGGGCAGGATCAGCGCCGCGATGTCTCCGGTGCCGATGACCGCGACGTCCGTACCGGTGACCTCGGGCACCTCGCGCCTGATTCGTCCGACGAGACCGTCCACCAGGCCCGCGAACCCGAAGATCGTGCCCGACTGGATGCATTCGACGGTGTTCTTGCCCAGCACCGACCGCGGTCGGACCATCTCGACCTCGCGCAGCGTGGCGGTTCGGGTCGACATCGCCCACGCCGACATTTCGAGTCCGGGCGCAATGGCACCGCCGAGGAATTCCCCTTTGGCAGATACGACGTCGACGCAGGTGGTGGTACCGAAATCCACCACGATGCACGCCGAGTCGTACAAGTCATGCGCGGCAAGGGTATTGACGATCCGATCGGCTCCGACTTCTTTGGGATTGTCCACCAGCAGCGGAACTCCGGTACGGACGCCGGGTTCGACGACCACGTGCAGCACATGATCCCAGTAGCGCGTGAGCATGGTGCGCATCTCTCGCAGCACCGACGGCACCGTCGACAGTGCGGTGATTCCGGTGATCTGTTCCGCATCGGCTCCGAGCAACCCACGCAACATCAGCGCCAATTCGTCGGCTGTCACATGGGGGTCGGTTCGAATGCGCCAGTCCCGCAGCAGCTTGGAGTGATCACCGGTGCCGGTGAACAGCCCGACCACGGTACTGGTGTTGCGCACATCGATCGCGAGGAGCATGAAATCAGACCAGCACGGAATCGGCCCGGAGATCGCGCGGAGTGATCAGACCCGAGCCCGCAGGCGCATGAGCCGGATCGCTGCCCAGCTCGACCGGCCGGTTCTTCTCGTCGACGAACAACACCCGAGGCGCGTAGTCGGCAACTTCCTGCTCGTTCATCACCCCGTAGGCGATCAGAATCACCAAGTCACCCGGATTGACCAGATGAGCTGCAGCCCCATTGATTCCGATGACACCGCTGCCGCGTTCACCGGTGATCACATAGGTTTCCAGTCGCGCCCCGTTGTCGATGTCGACGATGGTGACCTGCTCGCCTTCGAGCAGATCTGCCGCCTCCATCAGATCCAGGTCGACGGTCACCGAGCCCACGTAATGGAGGTCTGCGTGCGTGACGGTGGCGCGATGGATCTTGGACTTCATCATGGTACGAAACATCGTGTCACTCTCCACTTTTGGGATCGTCGGGGTACTCCAGAAATCCAGTGCCGACTGCGACACCGACATTGTCGATCAATCTCGTGCTACCGACCTTGGCCGCCACGAGCAGCCTCCCGTCCCCACGTTCGGGAGCCGGGCCGAGATGTGGATCGCGTACTTCCAGGTAATCGACCTGCACCAGCGGTGCCTTGTCGAGAACGGCACGCGCAGTAGCGATGATGGCGTCTGCTCCTCCGGCCGCAGCATGCGCTCCGGCTACCAGCGCCGCCGACAAGGCCATCGCCGCGTCCCGCTGCTCGGGGTCGAGGTACCGGTTACGCGAGGACAAGGCGAGACCGTCCTGCTCGCGCACCGTCGGTACCCCGATGACGGCGACGTCGAAGTTCAGGTCTCGCACCATCTGCCGGATCAGCGTCAGCTGCTGGTAGTCCTTTTCGCCGAAGTACGCGCGATGGGGAGCCGCGATCTGCAGCAGCTTGGCGACGACGGTGAGCATGCCCGCGAAATGCGTTGGCCTGCTGCCGCCTTCGAGTTCTGCGCCGAGCGGTCCGGGATTGACGGTGGTGCGCGGACCTGACGGATACATGTCCGATACCGACGGCGCGAACACCAACTCGACGCCCTCCTCGCGGAGCAGCGCGACATCGGCGTCGAGGGTTCGTGGGTAGGCATCCAGATCCTCGCCGACGCCGAACTGCAACGGATTGACGAAGATCGACACGATCACCACTGCACCGGTGAGCTTGGCCTGCCGCACCAACTGCAGGTGACCGGCGTGCAGCGCGCCCATGGTCGGCACCAGCGCGACCTGCTTGCCGACACCCCGTAAGGCCTTGGACACCGACGTGATCACCGCGGGATCGTGATGAACCGTCAACTGTCCCTTGGTGTAGCTGCCCGCCAGGGTCATTGCTTCCCTTCCAGAATCTCGATCAGATCGGCTGCCGCACCGATACGTTGAGCCGACCGCAGCGACAGCGCACGGTAACCGGCGGCGATCCGGGGATCCACGGCCTCGAGCACGTCGAGGTGCTTTCGGACGGCTGCGGCATCGCCTCGGGCCACCGGGCCGGTGAGCGCCGATTGCCCGTTGCGCAGCGCATTGTCCAGTGCTGCTTCGAGCAGCGGAGCCAGAACACGCTCGGGCACACCACGTTCGGCGTCGGAACCAGGAAAACCCGGTCCGGCCAACGCGACTCGAAGCGCTTCGACCGCGTCGACCACAAGCGTGACGAGGTGATTGCTACCGTGCGCCAACGCGGCGTGGTACAGCGCCCGATTGTTCTCGGCCACGTGAACCGGCTCGCCGCCGATCTCGAGCACCAGAGCCTGCGCGACGGCGTAACCGATCTCGTCACTCGCAGTGATGCCGAAGCACGCCGCCGTCATCCGGTCGGTGTCCTCGGCTCTGCCGCTGAACGTCATGGCCGGATGGATCGCGAGAGGCACGGCACCGAGGGCAGCGAGCGGTTCGAGTACCGAGACGCCGTTCGCACCGGAGGTGTGCACCACCAACTTGCCCGGTGCCACAGCCCCAGTTGCTGCCAAGCCGGCGACGATCGACGCCAGTTCGCTGTCCGGGACGGCCAGAATGAGCAGTTCCGCGCGCCGAGCGACGTCGTCGACCGGCAGAATCTGCGATTCCGGTAACCGGTCGCGCACCCTAGCAAGCGACGCGTCCGACACAGCGGCGGCACCGACGACGACGTGTCCGACGCGTTCGAGTGCCTCACCGAATGCGGTGCCCACCCGCCCGGCCGAGACGACACCCACCGTCAATCGAGCTGGAGACAGACCACCAGTGAACCCAGATGAGGTCACCGAAAACTTCCTCTCGTTCGTTCCAGTCCCGCGCGGCGGGTACCAGACGTCCTGCAGGGAACAATAGCGACAGCGGCACCGACGGTGCCATGGAAAACCGGTGTGATCTGGTTCTCAGTCTGCGCGACGGCGACGACGACGCGTGCCTGCGTCGGTGGTCGTGGTGTCGGCCGAGTCGCCGCCTGCCAGACCGGCCATGATCTCGGCGACGGAACGGCCGTTCGAGTGTGCGCCGCTGGCATCCTCGTCGGTCGACTCTGCACGCCGACGACCGCGCCGAGGCGAACTGGATGTATCCACGGCTGAAGTCTCGAGGTCACGATCGGCCGAGAAGAACGCATCCGCTGATTCGCGCAACGCACTACGGGACGCCGGATAGGGATCGCCTTCCTGGGCCGATCCGTACACAGGCTCGGAAACGTAGTCCGCTGCAGGCTGGGTCTCGGAATACTCGGGCTGAACAGGCTCGACGGGGGTCGAATACTCCTCGGCCTGGAACTCCGCGGCCTGGTACTCCGCGGCCACGGCGGTCTCGTCCTCGGATGTTTCAGCGGTGGGCTGAGGTACGTAGTCCTGTGCTTCGGGCTCTGCTGCCGGCGGACGCGTCTGCTCGAAGTTGTACGCCGTGAACGGCGAGCTGGGCGGAGTGACTCGCGCGGCCGGTCTCGGCGCGCTGTACGGACGCGGCCGCGCTGCGGGGCGCTCGACAGCATCGAACTCGTCCACCGCTGTTGCCGACTCGTCGTAGCTCGGCTCCTCGGTCTCGAACGCGTTCTCGGCGTACGCACCCTGCGCCCCGGGAGCCGTCGACGCGGCGGTGGCCTGTGGCATCTCGTCCGGTCCTTCGGGGTACACCACCGACGTCTCGGCCGTGACCGGCTCGTCGTAGGGAGTTCCGACACCGTTGCCGTTCGCACCACCCGGGATGTACAAGCCGGACGGCGCAGGCTGGTAGCTGTCGTATCGCCGACCGCCGAGTTCCTGCATTCTCATCGCCTCGGCCCGCAACGCAACGCGTTCGGTCGGCAGATTGCCGTCGAACAGCACCTGCAGGTTCTGGCGGAGCGCGGCGAGTTCGTTGCGCAGTGCTGCGACTTCGTCGATCTCCATTCGCGATTCGCTACGAACGCGAGCCTCGACGCTCATCTCGTACTCACGTCGCGCCGAAATCTCGCGGGCCAACTGCAACTCGTAGACCGTCTGCAGATCCTTCGCCTTGATCTGGTCCGCAGCCGATTCCCGGCGGTACTTGGTCATTGCGAAAGCACCGATCACGGCAGCCCACAGCGCCGAGAGAACACCGACCCTCATCCACTGCACACTCTCGGTGAACAGCAGGAACACGCTGGCGACGATGCCGAACACGACGAGCGCCGCAAGAAACAGCTGGCTCGCACTACGCCTGTTTCGGCGCCCCTTCTTTGCGCGAGTCTGATCTGTCATGTTCACCAGGGTAACTGGCAACCCGTTCGCAAATAGTCATCCTCGGCCGATCGCTTACACAACCGAGGTAACAATCAAATGTTTCGTGCGTTACCGCGAACGCTCGTCGTCCCGATCTTTCGGGGTTCGGCAACACTGCTCGAGCCACAATGCGGCAGCGACGACGGCCACTCCCGCAACCAGCGCCACGATCGCCCCGACCCGATCGGACGACGCGGCCCGCACTGTCGTGGCACGCGGCATCACATACACCAGAAATCCGACACTCACCCCGACGACAGCTGTCCCCACCAGCATCGATGCCTTCGCCAGCACCAGTGCCCTGTACACCGTCAACGGATTCAAATCGTGCAGACCGGTGCCCACGCGGTGCTCCGCGATGCGATTGCGGACGATGACCGCGGTCACCACTTCCACCACCGCCACCAGATACAACGACGCCCCTGCGTACACCGGAACAGGCGGCAACGAGCCATAGAAAACCCGGACCAGCAGCCAGGTTCCGACCGAGGCAACCAGGAAAAGACCCAAGACATCCCCGACCTTGGTGGGATTGGTCACCACAGGCGATCACCGATGCCGTCGAGACGTACGACTCCGCCACGCTCATCCGCACTCAATCGCGCGAGCAACTCGGTCACCGGCACATCCTCGTCACCGACGCGCAAAGTGGCGTCGGGTTCGACGTCCAGCCACGGCAGCAATACGAATGCCCGCTCGTGCGCACGGGGATGCGGAAGCAGCAGTCGAGGGTCCTCGCTGATCACGTCGTCGCACACGATCACGTCGACATCGAGGCTGCGTGGCCCCCATCGCTGCACTCGAACGCGATCCGCCGCTTCCTCGAGCTGCTGCCCCAGGCGCAACCAGTCCCAGGGGCCGTACGCGTCGTCCTCGGCCACCAGGGCCGCATTGAGAAAATCCTGCTGCTCGACGCCACCCCAGGGAGCAGATCGGTAGACGGCCGAAGACGCTACCAGTCGCGATCCCAATCCCGTTGTCACAGAACGTAAGTGGCCGAGCGAGTCGCCGATGTTACTGCCGATCGACAGAACCGCACGCGTCACGTTCGCTCCCGGTACGCCACCACGGCCACGTCCTCGAATGTCAGTGGGATGGGGGCAGACGGCTTGTGCAGCACTACTTCCACCGCGTCGACGCGGGAATCGTATGCCAGCACGACCTCGGCGATCTCGGCCGAGACCGTCTCGATCAGGTCCCTGGAAGGGCCCGAGATCACGGCCGCGGCGCGTTCGGCCAGTTCGCCGTAGTGCAGCGTCCGGGTCAGATCATCGGTCTCGGCTGCGGGACGCAGATTCATCCACACGGTGATGTCGACGACGAAGTCCTGACCGTCGCGCTTTTCGAAGTCGAAGACCCCGTGATTGCCGCGCACCGTCAGACCCCGTAGTTCGATGCGGTCGCTGCGACGCGTTCCGAGTCCGTCGCGGCCGCTGGTCTCGCTCATGCCCGATCACCCTGCCATGCCTTGACGACGGCCACCGCGTCGAGTGACGCCTGGACGTCGTGCACCCGCACGCCCCACGCGCCGCCGGCGACTGCGAGTGCCGATACGACAGCCGTAGCGATCTCGCGTCCGTCCGGGGGTCGAGGCGAACCGTGTTCGTCCGCCAGGAGTGACCCCAGGAAGCGCTTGCGAGAGGCACCGACGAGTACCGGAAAACCGGCCGCCACCAGCTCGGGTAGGCCGCGAAGCAGTTGCCAATTGTGCTGGGCGTTCTTGGCGAAGCCGAGGCCGGGGTCGAGCACGAGCGCCGATTCGTCGACCCCCGCGGCCACCGCACGATCGACCTGTTCCAGTAGTTCACTGCGTACGTCGGCAACCACGTCGTCGTACCGGTCGGCCGGACCGGAGTGTCGATACTCGGACCCGGCGGCCCGCCAGTGCATCAGGATCCACGGCAACCCACCGTCCGCGACCACTCCGGCCATGGCCGAATCGGCTCGGCCGCCCGATACGTCGTTCACTATCGACACGCCTGCCGCGATGGCAGCCTCGGCGACCGAGGCGCGCATCGTATCGACGCTGGTCACCACACCTTCGGCGGCCAGCGCGGCGATCACCGGCACCACACGCTCGGCCTCGAGAACCGGATCGATCCGGTCGGCCCCTGGACGCGTCGATTCACCACCGACGTCCACGACGTCGACTCCGCGGCGATGCATCGCCAACCCGTGCTCGACGGCGGCGTCGAGGTCGAGGTACCGACCGCCGTCGGAAAAGGAATCGGCAGTGACGTTGAGAACGCCCATGACGACGGGGGCCGACGGGATACCCCTCACGAGACTCATCGGGTATCGACCGGTCGCGTCATTTCCGCAGAATCAGGTCCAGTGCTTCCGAACGCGATGCCGCGCTGGACTGCAGCAGACCGCGCACGGCCGAGGTGGTGGTGCTGGCCCCCGGCTTGCGAATTCCGCGCATCGCCATGCACAGGTGCTCGGCCTCGATGACGACGATCGCTCCGCGCGGGTCGAGCTTGCGCATCAACGCGTCGGCGATCTGACTGGTCAGACGTTCCTGCACCTGAGGGCGCTTGGCGTACATGTCCACCACGCGCGCCAGTTTCGACAGGCCGGTGACCTTGCCGCTCTTGCCGGGGATGTATCCGACGTGTGCAACGCCATGGAACGAGACCAGGTGGTGCTCGCACGTGGAGAACATCGGGATGTCGCGGACGAGTACCAGTTCCTGATGTCCCTCGTCGAACGTCGTGTTCAACGCCGTGTCCGGGTCGGTGTAGAGCCCAGCGAAGATTTCACGGTAGGAACGCGCGACGCGGGCCGGGGTGTCGAGCAGGCCGGGGCGATCGGGATCCTCGCCGACGGCGATCAGCAACTCACGTACGGCGGCCTCGGCGCGGGGCTGGTCGAAGACCGCCCCGGTGGCGTAGGCGACCGTCTGCTCGACTGCTCGCTGCTCGACTGGTGGGACTTCTGCCGAGTCGCTGGTCGACTCGTCGGTCCGATTGACTGACACGTGAACGTACCTCCGTTTGGGCTCCACGAATGAGACGGCTGGGTTCATCTGCAGTGGTCCGAACAGAACCATTGCGGGTGTGCTCAGCACAGTTCGAACGACGTGCTGGGCCGACCGTCACGATCGACCCAGCAAGCCTAATGACTGGCCTAGCGGTACGAACCCCCCGGCCCTTCCCAGCGGTGCGTCTGCGGACCTTCGTCGCCATCGTCCTCGGCTCGCTCGTCGCGCCGCGAATCCTCGGACGGCGTGTCGCCGGAACGATCATCGCCGGGAAGCGGGTAGTTCTGCGACGGACCGGGAACCTGCCAGGACGGCGCCGACGGCTCCTCGTGGGCGGAACCGTCCGGGTTCTCGCCGTACGGGGGCGCATGTCGAGACGTCCGACCTTGATCCCGTGTGTCCGGTCGGAACGAATCCGGCTGATACTGCGGCGGTTGGTACGCCTGTTGCTGGCCGGTCGGCGGTTGGTACGACTGCGGCTGCTGGTACGTCGGGTGCTGTCGGTAGGTGGGCTGGCCCTGAGGCGGCTCGTACCGATTCGGTTCCGGTCGATCCGATTCCGGCTGCTCACGAGTCGGCTGGTTCTGGGCCGGCGGAGTAGTCGGGCCTTGGTAGCGCGGGACCGACTGCTGATCGCGCGGCGGCCAGCCCGGAGCAGACCACCCTGCCGGAGCGCCGTAGTCGGGCCGTGAACCCGAGTTGGGAGCCGGACGGGGTTCCGATCTGCGATAGCCCTCGGAGTAACCGCCGTCATTGGGAGCACCGCCGTTGGGAGCACCACCGTAGTTGCCGTTGGGGCCACCGCCGTTGTAGCCGCCGCCATGGGCCGGGCCGCCGTTGTTCGGGCCGCCGTTGTTCGGGGCACCGTTGGTCGGGGCATCGTTGGTCGGAATCCCGTTCGTGGGAGCGCCGTTGACCGGGTTGCCGTTGACCGGGCTGCCGTTGTATCCGTTGCTTCCGTTCGGGTAGCTGCCCTTGCTCAGCTGCGGCGAACCGGAGTAGCTGGGCTGCGGAACTTGTTGCGGCGGAAGCTGTTTCGGAGCCGGCGGCACCGGAGGCCACGGCTCGCCGCGCTCGGCGGCAAGTTCGCGCGGAGTCTTCACCGGCGGCTTGTCCGAGGGCTTGCGGTCACCGAAGTCGTTGAACAAGGTGATGCGCGGGCGCTTGGTGACGCTGTGGAAGATCTTCTCGAGGTCCTTGCGGGTGAGCGTTTCGCGTTCGAGCAGCTCCGTGGCAAGGGTGTCGAGCAGGTCGCGATACTCGTTCAGAATGGCCCACGCCTCGGTGTGCGCCGCCTCGATGAGCTTGCGCACCTCCTCGTCGATCTCGCGGGCGACCTCGTGCGAGAAATCGGACTGCTGTCCCATCGAACGGCCGAGGAACGGGTCGCCCTGTTCCTGCCCGTACCGGACGGCTCCGAGCTTGCTGCTCATGCCGTACTCGGTGACCATCGCGCGAGCGATCTTGGTGGCCTGATCGATGTCCGAGGATGCGCCGGTGGTCGGCTCGTGGAAGACGAGCTCCTCCGCGGCGCGGCCACCCATGGCCATGACGAGACGGGCGATCATCTCCGACCGTGTCATCAAGCCCTTGTCGTCCTCGGGCACCGTCATCGCGTGGCCACCGGTGCGGCCGCGAGCGAGGATGGTGACCTTGTAGACGGGCTCGATATCGGGCATCGCCCACGCGGCGAGTGTGTGTCCACCCTCGTGGTACGCGGTGATCTTGCGCTCGTGCTCGCTGATGATGCGGCTCTTGCGGCGCGGTCCCCCGACCACGCGGTCCACCGACTCCTCGAGATTGGCCTCGGTGATGACGGTGCCGTTCTCACGAGCGGTGAGCAGCGCTGCTTCGTTGATGACGTTCGCCAGGTCTGCACCCGACATTCCGACGGTTCGCTTGGCGAGGCCCTCGAGGTCGGCGTCCTGAGCAACGGGCTTACCTGCCGAGTGCACCTTCAGGATTGCTCGACGGCCGGCCAGGTCGGGGGCACCGACCGGGATCTGGCGGTCGAAGCGGCCGGGACGCAATAGCGCGGGGTCGAGGATGTCGGGGCGGTTGGTCGCGGCGATGAGGATCACGCCGGTGCGCTCACCGAAGCCGTCCATCTCCACGAGGAGCTGGTTGAGCGTCTGCTCGCGCTCGTCGTGTCCGCCGCCCATGCCTGCGCCGCGCTGGCGACCGACGGCGTCGATCTCGTCGATGAAGATGATGCAGGGGCTGTTCTGCTTGGCCTGCTCGAAGAGGTCGCGAACGCGGGATGCACCGACACCGACGAACATCTCGACGAAGTCCGAGCCCGAGATGGTGAAGAACGGGACGCCCGCTTCGCCTGCGACGGCGCGCGCAAGCAGCGTCTTGCCGGTTCCGGGAGGGCCGTAGAGCAGCACACCGCGCGGGATCTTGGCACCGAGCGCCTGGTAGCGCGCCGGGTTCTGCAGGAAATCTTTGATCTCGTACAGCTCTTCGACAGCCTCGTCCGCGCCTGCCACGTCGGCGAACGTGGTCTTGGGCATGTCTTTCGTCAACTGCTTGGCCTTGGACTTGCCGAAGCCCATGACTCCGCCGCGCCCGCCGCCCTGCATGCGGCTCATCACGAAGATGATCACGCCGAGGATCAGCACCATCGGAAGGATCAGCAGCAGGAAGGAGCTGAACCAGCTCTCCTGGGTGACGGTGGTGTTGTAGCTGTTCAGGCCCTGCGAGTCGACCTTGTCGAAGATCTGCTCGGACGCCGAGTCCGGGTACTTCGCAATGATCTGCTTCTGATTGTCCGTGGCATCGGACGCCTCTTTGAGGGTCAGCCGGATCTGCTGCTCACGGTCGTCGATCTGCGCGGACTCGACATTGCGGTCGTCGAGCTGGGCGATCGCCACCGAGGTGTCGACCGACGTCCAGTTCCGCGTGTCGTTACCGAAGTAACTGAAGGCATAGATCACCAACAGAATGCCGAAAACGATGGCAAGATTTCGTATTACTGTCTTCCGATTCATACAGCTTCAGCCGAGTCGGCCGTGTCCTTTCAGTCCGCTCCTGCGCGCTGGCTGCTCCCTGCCCGCCGGATACTCCAGGCTAGCGCGAGACTCGGACATCTGACTCGCTCATACCTGGCGCTGTGCGTCCACGCACCTGTTTGCGTCGACGCTTCTTCCCCTCCAACGACCGCACTCCCCCGGCAGTTCCCCAACCTCTTCGGCACCCTATCCGCATCGATGGACCATTGCATACGTCTCGGCGCGGCAGTGGTCCATTCACGCGGATCCATTCACGCGGATCGGGCGAATCGAACAACTCGGCTCAGCTGTAGACCTTCGGGTCCAGCAGACCGATGTACGGCAGGTCTCGGTAGCGCTCGTTGTAGTCGAGCCCGTATCCCACGACGAACTCGTTGGGGATGTCGAAGCCCACGTTCGCGACCTCGACGTCGACCTTGATGGCGTCGGGCTTGCGCAGCAGCGTCACCACCGACAGCGAGGCAGGCGAACGGGTCGCGAGGTTTCGCTTGAGCCAGCTCAGCGTCAGACCGGAGTCGATGATGTCCTCGACGATCAGCACGTGGCGTCCGGTGATGTCGCGGTCGAGGTCCTTCAAAATGCGTACGACGCCGGAGGACGACGTCGACGAGCCGTAGGAGCTGACCGCCATGAACTCGAGCTGCGCCGGGATGGGTAGGGCCCGGGCGAAGTCGGTCATGAACATGATCGCGCCCTTGAGGACGCCGACCAGGAGCAGGTCGCCTTCCGGGGAGCCTTCGGGATACCGCTGGGCGATTTCTTCTGCGAGTTCCGCAGTGCGCGCTTTGATCTGTTCCTCGGAAATGAGAACCGATTCGATGTCGCCCTCGTACACGGGGTTTCCCTTCATTCGTTCTCCAGGCCGACGCTCAGCCTGCCACGTCGACGCGAGCACACCAACCTGGCGTCGGGCGTTCCTCCTGGCAGCGCAACCCCGCCCTGGCCAGTCCACCGTCCGACGAGGGCATCGACGGCCCGCAGTTGTCTATCGGTCGACGACGTCACTCCCCGTCCGAGCAACCACCGGCGCAGTACGCGGCGGCGCACGGCGGGGGCGAGCGACTCGATCGCCGAGACCTCGATGTCCGGCCCGTCGGTGTCCACAACCGATTCGGCGAGCGCGTCGAGCACGACGCCGTCCTCACGCAACTGCTCGGCCGTCCGAGCCAGCGCAGCGGCGACGCCACCGCCCAGCACGTCCTCGAGCAACGGCAGCACCTCGTGGCGCAGCCGCACCCGAGTGAAATCGGTATCGGTGTTGTGCGGATCCTCGAACGGCTCCAGCCCGAGCTCGACGCAGGCAGCCCGGGTGATCGCCCGCCTGACGCCGAGCAGCGGACGGCCCCACGGTGCGGCGAACGCCGTCATTCCCGCAATCGACCGCGGCCCCGATCCGCGGCCCAACCCGAGCAGCACCGTCTCGGCCTGGTCGTCGAGGGTGTGCGCCACCAGCACCGACGCGTCGCCGCGCGCAAGATTCAACGCGTCGTACCTGGCTCTGCGGGCCGCAGCTTCCGTCCCGCCCGAACCGGTGACGCGCACCGGCAGCACACGAGCATCGACCACACCCAACTCCAGCGCCCGCGCCGCTGCCGTCGCCGCGACCTCGGCGGAACCCTCCTGAAGACCGTGGTCGACGACCAGCGCACGCACGTTCGGGGCCTCGGCAACAGTTGCTGCGGTCAAGGCCAGCGAATCCGCTCCGCCGGACAGCGCCACGGCGACCGGCCCGGGATAGACCGCCAGCCAGGCGCGCACCGCATGCCGGATCTCCAGCAGCGCGGGCCCCTCGGGTAAGAGCGTGGGCATCAGCCCAGAACTCGTGCGATCCACGCGTCCGGGTTCTCGATCTCCGACAGCAGCGGCAGCGTGTCGGGGCCCGTCCACACGGTGTTGAAGCGTTCCATCCCCACCGCGGCGACCACGTGATCGACGAATGCCTTGCCGCGGACGTACTGCGCCATCTTCGCGTCCATGCCCAGCAACGCCCGGATAACGCGTTGGAGCGGGTTGACCTTGCGTCGCCGCCGCTGGTCGAATGCACCGCGAATCTGCGTCACGGTCGGCACGACGGCCGGCCCGACGGCGTCCATCACGTGGTCGGCGTGGCCTTCGAGCAGAGTGCCGAGCACCAGGAGCCGGTCGATGGCGTCGCGCTGCGGCTGGGGTTGGGTGGCGCGCAGCAGACCGACGATGCCCGCATCCTCCGATTTTGTCGTTCCGCTCGGATTCTTGCGGGCCTTCAGCGCACCGGTCAAGCGATTGGCGACGTCCGAGAGCGGCTCGTCGATGCCGTCGGAGAGCACCCCCACGTTCTCGCGCATGTAGCCGCCGAGCCACGGCGCGGAGGAGAACTGCACTCGGTGAGTCACTTCGTGCAGGCACACCCACAGGCGAAAGTCGCTGGGCGAGACGCGCAGCGCACGTTCGACGGCAATCACGTTCGGTGCGACCAGCAGCAGCGTTCCGTTCTCCCCGGTGAACGGATCGTACTGTCCGAGAATGGCACTGGAGAGAAACGCCAGCATCGCGCCGGCCTGCAGGCCTGCGGGTTTTCCGCCGAGCAGCCCCGACGGTGGCGTGTCGTCGTCGTCCCCGGTGAGGTGCTTCATGGACGACGCGGCCGCAGCGATCCAGCCTGCTCGATCGACCACCTGGGCGTCGGGCACCGGAAGTCCGTCGGCCAGACCGGTGGTCTCGCGAACCGGTCCCTCGGCTCGAATCGACGCGGCGGCAAGCTCTTCCACGGCCGCCTCGGCGGTGTAGCGCGAGGTGGCCGGACCCGGACGGGCCAGCTTGGCCCCGGCCTTGGCGGCTACCGACCAATCGACCGCACCGGCGAACCCGGACGTGCTCTCGTTATCGTCGGCATTCGCCGCTGCTGCTGACTTCACTGGCAACCACACAATCTCAAGGTCGATGCCACAGCATCGAGGGCGGGGCGACTGACCTCGGGTGGCCGGTCGTTCGACATCAGCGCGAAGGTCAGCACACGGCCGTCGACATCGACGACGTATCCCGCGAGAGCGCTTGCATTGGAAAGGGTTCCGGTCTTGGCCCGCACCCAACCCGCTCCGGTTCGATCCCCCGAGGCATATCGATCCGACAGCGTTCCGGTGGCACCGGCGACGGGCAGGTAGTCGAGCATCGGGCGCAACGTCGGCTGCTGCGTTCCGGCGGCCGAGGTCAGCACCTGATCGAGCAGTCGGGCCGGAATCTTGCCGTCCACCGACAGCCCACTGGCATCCTGCAGGGCCAATCCGGACATGTCGAAGCCTGCCGAATACAGGGTCTGGCCGATGGACGCCACCGCACCGGAAAAGCTTGCCGCCGTGTTCGTTTCGATCGACAGTTCGCGTCCGACCGCCTCGGCGAGGACGTTGTCGGAGCGATAGATCATCTGCTGCAAGCGGTTTCGCAGCGGGGCGGACTGCACCGACGCGAGCTGGTCGGCACCCTCGGCGGCCGTACCCGTCGTCACCGCGGCCGGATCGACGCCCAGTCCGGCCGCCAGTGCGCGGCCCGCGTCCAGCGCCGGGGTGGTGCTGCGGGGTGACTCGTCGACGAGCGGATCGGACCTTCCGCCGTCGAGCATGATCGGTTCGATCGGGGTTATCGAACCAGCGGCGATGTCGGCTGGAAACCAGCCCTGCGCCATGGTGTCGCCGGAGTAGATCGAGGTGTCGACGCTGATGCTGCTTACCGTCGTTCCGCTGCGCCGGATCTGCTCCACCAGATCGTCGATGCGGGCCGCACCGGGATAGAACCCGACGGTGCCAACCGGCAGTGCGGTGAGCGTGGGGTCTCCGCCCGCGATCAGCACGATGTTTCCTTCGCCGTTGCCCTGGACGACGCGTGTGGTGACGCGGTGATCGGCGGGGAGCGCGAGCATCGCCGCGGCCGCGGTGAGCACCTTGGTCGTCGAGGCCGGAGTCATCGGCGCATCGGGGTTCCGGGACCACAGAACCTGGCCGGTCCGTGCGTCGGCGACGGTTCCGGTGAAGGTGCCGAGATCGGAATCGTCCACCACCCCGGCCAGTGCACCGGCCAGTCCCGCCGAGCTGGGTGACGGAGCGGACTCGGGAAACGCAGTGATCTTCGGGTTCGGCAACACGGTGTCGGGCGGCGGCGCGATCGCGGTCTCGGCACCGTCGGACACCGACGGGAGCACGAGCGCAGCGGTCGTCACGGCGAGGATCACCACGAACACAGCGCACAGCGTCAGGATCAACCGCTTCTTCCTGCGCCGCCGGCCCGCTGTGGGACCGAGGAACCGCCGTGTCAGCCCTGCCACCGTTCCTCCGTCATTGCCGTGGTCGTACCCATGATCGTCCAGTCAACAGTATCCTCGGGTCCGGTAGCCTTGCGCCGCCACCATCTTTCGCATTAGCAACCGCTCGGGCCCCTCCGGCTCGACGAAGACAGTGAGGACTGCACGTGCCGTTCGACGTCACCATCGAGATCCCCAAGGGGCAGCGCAACAAGTACGAGGTCGACCACGTCACCGGACGTGTCCGCCTCGACCGCTACCTCTACACCGCGATGGCGTATCCAGCCGATTACGGTTTCATCGAGAACACGCTCGGCGAGGACGGCGATCCGCTGGACGCACTGGTGCTGCTACCCGAGTCGGTCTATCCGGGTGTCATCGTCGAGGCGCGGCCTGTCGCGATGTTCAAGATGGTCGACGAGGCCGGCGGCGACGACAAGGTGTTGTGCGTGCCGGCAGGCGACACTCGCTGGGATCACATTCAGGATCTGAGCGACGTATCGACGTTCGAACTCGACGCGATCAAGCATTTCTTCGTCCATTACAAGGATCTCGAACCCAACAAGCACGTCACCGGGGCAGACTGGGTGGGGCGCGCAGAGGCCGAGGCCGAAATCGCTGCATCATTCAAACGCTTGACGGACAATCCGGGTCACTGATCGTTTCGGCACTACACACTTCGTCTCGGCCGCGCGCCGACGAAACAGAGTTTGGGGAGACCTATGACCGACAGCAGTTCCAACGGCGACGCCGGTGATCGGCGCAATCTCGACTCGCGGCCCATCTCGGATCCGACGCAGTTCCCCGATCTGCCGGTGACGGTAGTTCTCGACCGGATTCCGGTGGCGATCCTCGCTGTCGATCCCAGCGGCGCGATCGTGTTCGCAAACGAGGCCTTCGACGATCTGTTCGGTCTCGACCGCACCGAACGCGTGGACTTCCACCTGCACGACATCTTTCCCGACCGGGCACCGGAGGGGGTCAACGTCGCCGACATGTTCTTGACGACGGTGGCCACCCGCGCGGATTCGCTGTGGCGGATGACCGACAAGACCGGTGACGTCGTTCAGGTGCGCGCCAGCAAGTCGATCCTGCGCCGCACCGAGGACACCATCGTTCTCGTCGCGCTCGAGGATTTCACGGACCAGTTGTGGAACGACCCCAAGAGCGCCTTGCGCTGATCGTTCTCCCCGAACGCGTGACGGTGTGTGCCGGCGAAATCAATCGCCGGCGTACACCGTCGTTCTGTTTCCACCGGCGTGCTTCGACTCGTACATTGCCGTGTCGGCGTCGAGCAGCACGTTGCGTACCAGCTCGGCTGCACCGTACGAAGACACCGCCGCTCGCCACCGAGCGGCGTCGAGTACCGCGACACCGATGCTGACCGTGACCGGCACGTCGTCACTCGGATCGTGCACGGCCTCGCGGATGTCGTCCGCGAGGTGGTCGGCCGAGTCCCCGCAGACCGGTACCGCGATCGTGAACTCCTCGCCCCCGGTGCGCGCCACGCAGGGCCGTTCACCTGTCGCAGTGGTGAGGCGCCGGGCCGTCAAGCGAAGCACCCGATCGCCCGCGGCGTGACCGTAGGTGTCGTTGACCCGCTTGAACTGATCGAGATCGACCACCATCAGCGCCACCGACTGCTTCTCGGTCAAGCGAGCCATCATTCGATCGAGCCGCAGTTCCAGACCTCGCCTGTTGAGCAGACCCGTCAGAGAGTCGGTATTGGCTAGGTCGAGCTGTCGCTGAATGACGGCTCTGAACGCCAGCACCGAATTGACCACCAACACCGTCACCAGCGTCCGCGCGATGATCGACGCCGGATCGTCCGGCCGCTCGACGACGGCCAGCACGGCGAGCAGAAGAATCACGGCGTTGACGAATGCCGTGTGGAATTTGAGCACGTTGCGCCGCGAGAAGTAGGCGATATAGGTGCCGATCACCGAGAACATGGCTGCGCCGTACAAGGCCAAGCTTCGGTCGGCGAAGGTGAGCAGCATGACCGCGACGCCCACGTCGGCGTAGATGACGAACCACCCGGGCATGTGCGACGCGTCGACCGAGCGCAGCCACCACCACGCTCCCACCGGGATTGTCGAGAGCAGCACGATCGTGCACATCGCGACGGCCATCGCACCGACCGGCCCGTCGTCGGACAGCATGATGATCACACCGATCAGGCCGAACGCTGGAGCGAGAACTGCGATTCCTCTCGCAACTCGGCGTTCGAGCCGCACCGAACCCGATCGTGGTCCCCGGTCGGAGGACTGGGGAGGTCTGTCGTGATCGGTTGGCACCACATTCCCTCCGTCCGTTCAGGCAGTTCGAGCGTCCGGGTAAAGCATCGCCTGCGTCCCGAACGTCGCTGGGATCACGAGTACGGAACGACTCGACATCGAAACGTGTTTCAGGTGTCTCGGGCTCAAACGTTACCCGTGCGCTGATCGGGTAGGTCCGGCCTGACGGTTTCGTAATCGGTCAAGAATCGATCCAACAGCCCGACCAGCGCAGACCGATCTTCCTTCTTCCATTTCTCGATGACTCGCCCGAGTGCCTCGGTTCGGTGTTGCTGGATCGCCGCGGCCACATCCCGGCCCGACTGCGTCACCGCAAGGACGAAGGCCCGACCGTCCCGTTCGTCGGGCAACCGTTCGACGTGACCCCGTTCGACGAGCTGAGCCACCTGCCTGCTCACCGTCGACGGATCCGAATTCACCATGGCGGCAAGCTCGCTGGACCGCATCGGCCCGTCACGCAGCAGACGGAACAAGCACACGTAGGCGGCACCGTCGACACCGCCCGACGAGATCTGAGCGATGTTGCGCTCGCGTAGGCGCTGCAATCGAACCAGCTGCGTGCCCAACTCCTCGGCGAACTCGACCACGTCAGCTACCGGTGAACTGAGCCGGCCGCTTCTCGAACACGGAGGTGATCGCCTCGGTGAGATCGTGCGAGGCGAGGAACGCGGCATTCCAGGCCGCGACGTACCGCAGCGAGTCTTCGACGCTGGAGGACCGGGAGTGGTCCAATACGGTCTTGATGCCCTGCACCACCAGCGGCGGGTTCGCGGCGATGGCCGCCGCGCACTCACGGGCGGCGGCGAGGGTGGCCTCGTGGTCCTCGAACACGTCGTTGACCAGGCCGATCTTTTCGGCGCGGGCGGCGTCGATATCCTTGCCGGTCAGTGCGAGCTCACGCAGGTGGCCATCTCCGATGATCGCGGGGAGTCGGGCAAGAGAACCCATGTCAGCGACGATCGCGACCCGCACCTCGCGCACGCTGAACTTCGCGTCGGCGCTGGCGTATCGCACGTCGGCGGCGGTGATGAGGTCGACGCCACCACCGATGCACCAGCCCTGGACCGCTGCGACGACTGGCTTACGGCAGTCCGCGACGGCGTTGATCGCCTTCTGCATCGTCTTGATGGTGTCGTGGAAGGACGTCCGAGGACCGGCCAACGCCTTGTCTTCCATGAGAGGACCGAACGTGCCTGCCATCGCGGCCAGATCCAGTCCGTAGGTGAAGTTCCTGCCGGAGCCGGCGAGTACCACTGCCCGAACCTCGGGATCGGAGTCGAGCTGGGTGAACAGCTCGGTGCTCTCGCTCCAGAAGTCGGGGCCCATTGCGTTGCCCTTGCCGGGCCCGAGAAGTGTCACTTGCGCGATGTGGTCGGCAATCTCGACAGAGAAGGCTTTCCAGGTACGTTCCGTCATGCGTTCGAGCCTAGCGGGATCGCCGCAGATTGCCGCACCGCATGTTACGGCGCGTAACGTCTGCGCTAAGTCCCTGCTCAGCTCTGGTGTGTGCGGCGCAGCAGGCTCACTATCGACACATGCTGATGCACCAGGGGCTGGGACTGGAAACATTCAACGACTTGCCGCGTCGCAAAGCGGTGCACGCACTGTACGAGTGCTGCTGCTCGGTGGCGTGGGCGTCACGGATGGCCGACGGCCGCAGCTATCGCTCCCGCGCCGACCTGTTCTCCACAGCCGATGCCGAACTGGCCGAGTTGTCGGACCGCGACATCGATTCGTTGGCCTCGACGCTGCCGGAGCCCGGGAAAGTGTGCGCGGCCATGGATCCGAACACGCGGGCAGCGCTGGGGACCGCTGCTCGCGCTTACGAGGAGCGTTTCGGATTTCCTTACGTGGCGAGCGTGATGTTCGGACCCGAGGGTTTCGAGCCGCGCGAGATCCTGGTGGATCTGGGACACCGACTCGACAACGACGACCGGACCGAACGCAAGGTCATGCGCAACGAACTCGCGGAGATCAACCACATTCGATTGAACCGTCTTCTCGGCCCCGAGGGTGGTTGGCCTCCGTACTGAGCAACGTGACGCGCAGTTCAGCCGAAGAGGCCGACGACGCGGCCGATCAATCCACCGGCGATCAAAATGGCCAACAGTGCCACCACGCAGATGATGACGATCGGCATCACTCGGCTGCGCTGCGGCGGCTCGTGGTTGGGGCCGCCGATTCCAGATTCAGCGGGCGGAGTGTCTCCCGGCGTGACGCCGCCTCCTGCTTCGAGGCCTGTAGTGACGTCCGGATCGGGATTCTGAGCGTTCATCTTGCGTGGTTACCCGGTGCGGTCACCCTCAATCGAGATGTGCCCTAGCTATCGCTCCGGCGAACAGTTCGGACACCGCGTCGGCGATGGTTCCCTCGTCGATGTCCTCCGGATCCACCGAATGTTCGACGGCCAATCCGGAGATCAAGGCCGTCAGTGACGTCGCGACGCGTCGGGCATCGAACTTCTCGCCGACGCCCCACTGGTCGGCGCGTTCGGCGATGAGACGTTCGAGCTCACGCCGCAGTGCTCGACGGTCGGTGCGGTAGCGCTCGGCGACGGCCGAGTCGCGTCCGGCCAGGATGCCGAACTCGACGGTCAGCAGCGGCCAGCGGGGTTCGGCGACCACCCACGAGGCGATCTCGTTGCCGCCCGCTCCTGCTGCTGCACCGGAGTCCAGATCGGAGATGTGGGCCAGCACGCGGGCCGCGAGGTCGAGTGAGCGTTTGGCGAGCAACTCGGCGAACAGGGCTTGCTTGGACTCGAAGTTCGAGTACACGGCCCCCTTGGTGAAGCCGGCGCGGTCCGCGATGTCAGTGAGTTTCGCTGCAGCATAACCACGTTCGGTGAACTCGTCGGCAGCGGCGGCGAGCAATCGGTCGCGTACGTCGGCACGCTGCGGTCGCCGCTGCGACTGTGGCGACCCCCACTTTTCTTGCTCCTCGGCATTCACGATACCTAGAGTATTGAATACCTCGGGTATCGACAAGACTCACGGGGATCGACACGGTTCAGGAGTTCACCCATGCGCAAGATGTCATTGCTCGCCGCCGCAGTCCTGGTGCTACAGCTCGGCTTCATCCTCAGCTACGTCTCGGCGTTCCATCAGCCGACGCCACACGCGATCCCGATCGCGGTGGTGACCGAAACCGGCCTCCCGGAAGGACTCGCTCAGCAGACCGCCGATCGCCTGGACGCCATCGACGGTGCGCCGCTCGACGCACGCACTGCAGTCGACACCGCCGAGGTCCGCTCGCTCCTCCGTGACCGCGACATCATCGGGGCCTATGTCGTCGGCGCGAACGGAACGGACACGCTCATCACCGCAAGCGCGGCAGGCAGTTCCGAGGCCACCGCGTTGCAATCGATCTTCACCGAGGTCGACGCCGCGCAGGGCCGTCAATTCGTGGTCCGCGACGAGATCCCGGTCGGGGTGCACGACAACCGAGGGTTGTCCGGTTTCTACCTCTCGGTCGGCTGGGTCGTCGGCGGCTACCTGCTGGCCGCGGCATTCGGATTGCTGATCGGGGCACCGTCCTCGCGCCGCGAAACCTACCTGCACGTCGGCATTCTCGCGGTGTACTCCCTCGCCTCCGGAGCGCTCGGGGCCTTTCTCACCACCCACGTTCTGGAAACCTTTGCCGGCCACTGGTTTCCGCTCACCCTGCTGGGCACCGGCGTGGTCTTCGCCACCGGACTGGTCACCATGGGTCTGCGCGCACTGATCGGCGTAGCTGCGGTTCCCGCCGCGATCGTACTGTTCGTGATCCTCGGAAACCCCAGCGCAGGAGGTGCTTTCGGGGCAGACGTCCTACCGTCGCTCTATGCTTCGATCGGTCGGTGGATCACCCCGGGCATCGGCACCGAGGGCGTTCGCAGCATCGTGTACTTCTCCGGCACCGGGCTGGGGCAACCCGCACTCGGCCTGACGCTCTACATCGCGATCGGCGCACTGCTGATGGGCGCGGCCGCAGTGCGTCGCCGGTCCGTACACAACCCGGTGAGCCGACGCGAAACCAGTAAAGTGTGATTCCATGACCGCCAACTTCCCCCTGCCACTGCCCGATCTCGCCGTCCGGACTCTCGGAGGCGCAGTCGTGTGGGCGAACGACGAGACGTTCGCGGAGAAGGAGAATCTCGTCAGTCCGGGCAAAGCCGATTATTCGACGGCGACGTTCGGGCACAAGGGTCAGATCTACGACGGTTGGGAGACGCGTCGGCGACGCGAGGCCGGATACGACGAGGCCATCGTGCGTCTCGGGGCACCCGGCGTCGTATCGGCGATCGTGGTCGACACCTCGTGGTTCACCGGCAACTACCCGCCGGAAATCTCGATCGAGGCCGCCGAGGTGGAGGGGTTTCCCTCCCCCGACGAGCTACGCACGCAGACCGAGTGGACCACCATCGTCGCTCGAAGTCCGGTCGACGGTGACAGCGAGAACAGATTTCAGGTCGCCTCCGACGCCCGGTGGACGCACGTGAAGCTGTCGATCTATCCCGACGGCGGAGTGGCTCGGTTGCGAGTCCTCGGCCGCGGCAAGCCCGACCCCAAGTTCCTCGCGGCCGGGCCGGTCGACCTGGCCGCACTCGAGAACGGTGCCTACGTCTCGGCGTGCTCCAACATGTTCTACAGCTCCCCCAACAATCTGCTGTTCCCCGGTCCTCCGCGATCGATGGGCGAGGGCTGGGAAACCTCGCGCCGACGCAACGACTCGAACGACTGGGTTCAGGTGCAGCTGGCGGGCACCGGACTCGTCCGCCTCGCCGAGCTCGACACCACGTGCTTCCTCGGCAACGCGCCGGGTGCCGCATCGTTGCGCGGACGGCTCGGCGACGGCGAGTGGATCGAGCTGTTGCCGCGAACGTCGTTGCAACCCGACACCCGGCATCGCTTCGTCCTCGACCACGAGACTCCGGTCTCGGAGGTTCGGATGGACATCTTCCCCGACGGAGGCATGGCGCGATTGAGACTGTTCGGTGATCTGGCGGGAGTGGAGCCTGCGGAATGACCCAGTTGGGCAAGCTCTCTGCGTAAACGGTCGCGGGGCAATAGGGTTGGTTCATGTCCCGGCTACTTCATCCGAATGCAGCCCATGTGGCCGACACTCTGATTTCTCGTGGTCATCACGGGGTGGTGGTGAACAGTCCGGAGGGCACACACACTGCCGCCGATGCCGCTGCAGCACTGGGCGTCGAGGTGGGTGCGATCGTGAAGTCGATGGTGTTTCTGCTCGACGACGAGCCGGTGCTGTTACTCGTGTCCGGAGCACACAATGTTCATCTCGAGCACACGGGTGAACGCCTCGGTGGCAGGTTGACGCGGGCCGATCTCGACACGGCCAAACACGCGACCGGGCAACCGATCGGCGGTATCGCACCGGTCGGCCACCCCACGAACCTGGATACCTCCGTCGACCAGGATCTGGCCGGGTATGCCGAGGTGTGGGCGGCGGCGGGTCACGTCAACACGATATTTCGGTCCACGTTCACCGAGTTGGTGCGCATCACCGCAGGTCTGGCGATCGACGTCACCTGACCCATGCCGACGAGACCCCTCAGGATGCGAGTGTAGGAGCGATGCGCGACGCTCCGAGGACCTCGTCGACAGCATCGACGTCGAACCGAGTGCCGCGCGATCCCAGCAGCGGTAGCACCCCGGAGCTCAGGAGTGTCGACTGCCGATCCGCATCGTCGTGGACCTGCAACGTCACCCCGTCGGCGACGTCGGCCGCGGTGACGTCGGAGATCAAACTGGCCAATCCCGACGGTGTGCCGACGTAGCGGATGGACGCCGGGCTGATCGGCGCGTCCAGCCCGGCGAACTCGCGACGAGCCGTCCGAGCATCGGCCGCGATATGTACCTCGAGGTCGAGAAACACCGCTGTGCTGTCGGCTGACTCGCCGCGCTCGACGGCTTCGGCGCGTAACCGCGCGCGTTGCTGCTGCGCTTCCCGCAGGTCGGAGGCCTGGATTCGGACAATGTCCGCGTCCGGAGCCACGGTCAGTTCGGACCAGATCGCATCGAATTCGACGGCGACGCGAGTGTGGTTGTGCGACATGAGTTGTGGTCCTGATTCTAGAAGTCGGGAAACGCATTCGGTCGGAGCGGAGCCGAAATCGAACACGAACCGGACGCAGTGCGGCACAGATCCACGTATCTGTTGCACCAGTGGCGGTTGCCCAGCCACACGACACTCACGGTCATGACGCCATGCTAACCGTCCGAGGGGATGCACGGGGATCCAACCCCGGCGGCCCCGTCTACCAGGCCCGGGAAGGGTCGAGGGTCCGGCACGGGGTTCCACCAGCCGGCGTCCTCCTCGTAGTGCCAGTTCGGCCCGGACTCGACCAGGGCGGCAAGGGCGTCGACGAGTCGGTCGACATCGGCCGAGGAACTGCCGAGGCCGATGCTGGCTCGAACCGCGCCGTCTGCATGGCCGAGCCGGCTCAACAGCGGATGCGCGCAGAACTTTCCGTCTCGGACGCCGATTCCGTGCTCGGCGGAGAGGTACGCAGCCACCTCACCCGGGTCGCGTCCGGCCACCGTGAAGGTGACGATGCCGACGGTGTCGGGCGCGTCGGCCCACACCTGCAGCAGTTCGACGCCGTCCAGAGCGGCCAGACTGCCCCGCAGTCGGGACGACAATTCGTGTTCGTGTGCCTGCAGCTCGGCGTCGTCGAATCCCGCGATGGCCTCACAGGCTGCAGCCAGGGCGGCAACTCCGAGCACGTTGGGGGTGCCGGCCTCGTGCCGCTGAGGCGCCGGGGCCCATTCCGTGTGGTCGATGCTCACACTGCGTACCGCGCCGCCGCCGGCCAGGTGCGGCTCACCGGCGTCGAGCCAATCACGTTTGCCCACAAGCACTCCCGCACCGAACGGCGCGTACAGCTTGTGCCCCGAGAAGGCGAGGTAGTCCACGCCGAGTGCAGCAATGTCGATGCGGCGATGCGGAACCAACTGTGCACCGTCCACTGCGATCCGGGTGCCGTGCCGGTGCGCCAGAGCGGCGAGTTCCGCAATGGGGAGGACCTCACCGGTGACGTTCGATGCACCTGTGATCGCCAGCAGCGCAGCAGGTTTCGCGGCCAGCTTGGCGTCGAGGCGGTCGATCGTCTCGGCCAGTGTCGACGCGGCCACCACCACGCGGCGATCGCGCCACGGAAGCAGGTTCGCGTGGTGCTCGATATCGAGTACCACGGTGTCGCCCGGCACACACGCGGCCAGCAGGTTGAGCGAGTCGGTGGTGTTCCGCGTGAACACCACCACCGAATCAGACTGCGCACCAACAAATTCGGCGACGGTCACCCGAGCCTTCTCGTAGGCAGCCGTCGAGACCCGAGACGCATAGCCGGCGCCGCGATGCACGCTCGAGTAGAACGGCAGCAGTTCCGCGATCCGGTCGGTGACCGCCGCCAGTGCCGGCGCGCTGGCCGCGTAGTCGAAGTTTGCGTAAGTGCACGTGCCGCCCTGCACCAGGGGTACCTGCAGATCCGTGCCCGAAACAGGGGCAAAAGGAGCACAGGGGCGGGAAAGTACGGATGTCATGACAGATCAAGCCCTCACGTTCGAGGGACCCGCAACCGAAGAGATTCGTGAACGAGTCCGCGCTTGCCGCGCCGGTTTTCCGGCAACAGCCTGGTCGTCACCCGGAGCACCCCACCGCGGAGGAGGGTTGCCGACCAGCGAGCCGGGGCTTGATGCTGGTACTCGTGACCGTGGGGAAGACGATCGCAAACTCGCTGCGGTTTTGTCAAGCCGGGACTCACGCGTAGGCAGCAGTAGGATTCCCGCGGTGGGAAGGCGCGCTCGTTCACCTGCTGGCAAACAGAACGTGAGATAACCAACGGCGCTGCTGCTCGCCGGCACCACAGAGTTCCAGCACCACAGAGTCACCAACGAATCGATAAGGACGCCCGGTTGTCTGTGCATCAAGAGAACGATCTGCCGGGTTCGAGCGCGGACATCGCGCCTGCACCGGCGGTGTTTCTACGCTCGTCCCTCGCTCCTCCCGCCCGGACGCTCATCGACGTTCTCTGCGAGACCGCCCATCGCTTTCCCGACGCCCCTGCCATCGACGACGGTGCCGTGTCGGTCAGCTACTCCGAATTGTTGGACGACATCGCCGAGGGCGCGAAGTGGCTCACCGATGCAGGCGTCCGGCGCGGCGATCGCGTCGGCATCCGGATGCCGTCGGGTTCGTTCTCGCTCTACGTCGCCATCCTGTCCATCTTGAACGTCGGTGCCGCCTACGTTCCGGTCGACGCGGACGACCCCGAAGAGCGCGCCGAGCTGGTTTTCGGCGAGGCGAAGGTCACGGCCATCATCACCGCAGGCGGTATCGCGGCCGGTACAGCTCCCAAGCAGGACACTCCTCGGCACGACCTTTCCGAACACAATGACGGACCGCCCACCCCGGAAGACGACGCGTGGGTCATCTTCACCTCGGGTTCCACCGGCACACCCAAGGGCGTTGCGGTCAGTCATCGCAATGCGGCGGCGTTCGTCGACGCCGAGGCGCGCATGTTTCTGCAGAAGGATCCACTGGGCCCGGGCGACCGAGTGCTCGCCGGCCTGTCGGTGGCGTTCGACGCCTCGTGCGAAGAGATGTGGCTGGCGTGGCGGCACGGTGCGTGTCTGGTGCCCGCGCCGCGGTCGCTGGTGCGGTCCGGCTTCGATCTCGGTCCGTGGCTCGTCTCCCGGGACATCAGCGTGGTCTCCACGGTGCCCACGCTGGCGTCGCTGTGGCCCGCGGTCGCACTCGAGGCGGTGCGGCTGCTCATCTTCGGCGGCGAAGCGTGCCCGCCGGAACTCGCCGAGCGGCTTGCCGTCGAGGGCCGTGAGGTCTGGAACACCTACGGCCCCACCGAGGCAACGGTCGTCGCGTGCGCGGCCATCATGGACGGGAAGGGTCCCGTCCGCATCGGATTGCCGTTGGACGGGTGGGACCTGGCGGTGGTCGACGCGTCGGGCGCTCCGGTACAGGTCGGCGAAATCGGTGAACTCGTCATCGGTGGCGTCGGACTGGCGCGGTATCTCGATCCGGCCAAGGACGCCGAGAAGTACGCGCCCATGCCCTCCCTCGGGTGGGAGCGGGCGTATCGCAGCGGCGATCTGGTCAAGCTCGAGCTCGAAGGCCTGCTCTTTCAGGGCCGCGCCGACGATCAGGTCAAGCTCGGTGGTCGACGCATCGAACTCGGCGAGATAGACAATGCGCTGCAAGCACTTCCGGGTGTGGGCGGTGCGGCGGCCGCCATCCGCAAGACGGCCGCGGGAAACTCGGTACTCGTCGGGTATCTCGCCAGCACCAACCCTGATTTCGATCTCGAAGCCGCTCGCGTGTTGTTGGCAGAGCAGCTGCCGGCGGCGCTGGTGCCTCGGCTCGCGCTGGTGGACGAGATGCCCACGCGAACCTCGGGCAAGGTCGATCGCAATGCGCTGCCGTGGCCCCTGCCCGGCGCGGCGGGAGCGTCTGCGCTCGGCGGCACAGCGGGGTGGGTGGCGCAGCTGTGGACCAACATCCTCGGTGCCCAGGTATCCGACGAGAACGCCGATTTCTTCGCCAACGGCGGCGGTTCGCTCTCGGCCGCGCAGCTGGTGACAGCTTTGCGCGAGCGGTTCCCCGAGGTCACCGTCGCCCAGTTGTACGACCATCCCCGATTGGGTTCGCTCGCACAGTATCTCGACGACCTGAAGCCGGTGGTCGAGGCAATTCCACGTGAGGTCGCCCCCACCTCGCGCACCGCCCAGTGGGCGCAGATTCTGGCGACGGTTCCGTTGACCACGTTGACCGGGTTGCAGTGGGTCACCTGGCTGGGGTTGCTGTTCAACGTCATGTCGTGGTTCGGTGACGTGTCGTGGGCTCCGACGCTGTCGTGGTGGTGGATTCTGCTCGCATTCGTCTTGTTCATCACGCCGGTCGGCCGGATGGCGATTTCGGTGATCGGATCTCGCATCCTGTTGGCCGGGTTGAAACCCGGCGCGTATCGACGCGGCGGCAGCATGCACATAAGGCTCTGGGCGGCAACGAGATTGACCGACGCCAGTGGTGCTTCGAATCTCTCGGGTGCGCCGTGGATGGTCTACTACGCGCGTGCTCTCGGCTCGAAGATCGGCAAGGGCGTCGACCTGCACACGATGCCACCGGTCACCGGCATGCTCGAGCTGGGCGACGGCTGTTCCATCGAACCCGAGGTCGATCTCTCGGGTCACTGGATCGACGGCGATATCGTCTATATCGGCGGCATCGAGATCGGTGCCGGTGCCACCGTCGGTGCCCGCTCGACACTTCTGCCCGGAACCAAGGTCGGTAAGAACGCGGTCGTCACCGCAGGCTCTGCCGTCGTCGGACGAGTGAAGGCCGGGCAGATGTGGTCCGGGTCGCCGGCGCAGAAGGTCGGCAAGGCCGATCATCCGTGGCCCGCAGAGACACCGCCGCGCGCCACGAAATGGGTGTTCGCGTACGGCGTCGCGTCCCTGCTCCTGTCGGGCATGGCGCTGTTCTCCATCGGGGTCAGTCTGGTGCTGATGGGCTGGTGGATTCACACCGCCGAGTCCGTGCTCGACGCCTTCGAACGTGGACTGGTGATGTTGCCCGTCGCAACGATGGTGTCGCTGTCGGTGTTCGCACTGATCACCGTTGTCGCAGTGCGGTTGCTCAGCATCGGACTCGTCGGCGGATACCACCCCGTGCGCAGCCGTATCGGCTGGCAGGTCTGGGCCACCGAGCGACTCATGGACTCCGCACGCACGTTCCTGTTCCCGCTCTACGCATCGTTGCTGACGCCGCACTGGCTCCGGCTCCTCGGCGCGAAGATCGGCAAGGACGTCGAAGCGTCGACGGTGCTGATGATCCCGAAGTTCACCACCGTCGCCGACGGCGCTTTCCTGGCCGACGACACGATGGTTGCCAGCTACGAACTCGGCGGCGGCTGGATGCATCTGGGCGACGCCAAAGTGGGCAAGCGGGCGTTCCTCGGCAACTCCGGCATGACCGGGCCCGGGCGAACCGTCCCGAAGAACGGCTTGGTCGCGGTGCTGTCGGCGACTCCGGACAAGGCGAAGTCGGGCTCGTCCTGGCTCGGCAGTCCGCCGGTGCGACTGCGTCGCGCCGCCGGTAGTGCGGATTCTTCGCGCACGTTCGATCCGCCCACGAAGCTCAAGATCGCGCGCGCACTCGTCGAGACATGCCGATTGATTCCTGTCGTCGTGACATTCGGCATCGGGCTCGGAGTGTTGTTCGGGCTCACCGCCATCGCCAACTCCATCGGGTACTGGATGGCCGCGCTGCTCAGTGGACTCGTACTACTCGTCGCCGGTTTCGTGGCTGCGGCCGTCTCCGCGTTGGCGAAGTGGTTGTGGGTGGGCAGGATCGGCAAGACGGACCACCCGCTGTGGAGCTCGTTCGTGTGGCGCAACGAGGTGGCCGACACGTTCGTCGAGACCGTCGCGGCGCCATGGTTCGCGCGCGCAGCCGAGGGTACCGCCGTCCTGAACATGTGGCTGCGGTGGCTCGGGGCCGACATCGGGCGAGGTGTCTGGTGCGAGACGTACTGGCTGCCGGAGGCCGATCTGGTGACGTTGGCCGACGGTGCGACGGTCAATCGAGGGTGCGTTGTGCAGACGCACCTGTTCCATGATCGGATCATGTCCATGGACACTGTCGATCTCGGCGCAGGCGCGACTCTGGGGCCGCACTGTGTAGCGCTCCCGGCCTCCGGTATCGGCGACGGCGCGACGGTGGGTCCTGCCTCCCTGGTGATGCGCGGCGATACGGTTCCCGCGCATACTCGTTGGCAAGGCAATCCGATCGCGCCGTGGGCCAAGGGTGATCCCTTTCCGCGGATTCGCGACGATCGAAACGAGGGGTGATCGTGGCAGGCAGATTGGTGGCACCGGTGTTCGACGTCGATTCCAGTGACAACCCGATCGACACGTATCTTCCGCAGAACGGCAACCGCGGCTATCGCGTCTCACGTTACGAGCTCGACCTCGAGTACAAGGTCGAGAGCAACCGGTTGACGGGCAAAGCGAAGATCACGGCGGTCACCACTGCGACGGTGTCGAAGTTCGCGTTCGATCTCGGCCCGGCGATGAACGTGTCGAAGGTATCGGTCAACGGTTCGCGTTCGGTGAAGTTCAGCCATCAACGCGGCAAGCTGAAGATCACGCCCGCCAAGCCGATCGCCTCGGGTGCAGCATTGGTGGTGACGGTGACGTACGGCGGAACTCCCAAGCCCATCAACGGTTTGTGGGGTGAAGTCGGCTGGGAAGAGCTCACCGAGGGATCGATCGTCGCGAGTCAGCCGAACGGTGCCGCATCGTGGTTTCCGTGTGACGATCATCCGGTATCCAAGGCCAGCTACGGCATCACCATCACCACCGATTCGCCGTACTACGCGGTGGCCAACGGAACGTTGGTGCGCAAGCAAACTCGCGCCAGCCGCACCACCTGGGTGTACGAGCAGCCCGAGCCGATGGCCACGTATCTCGCGACCATTCAGATCGGTCCATACGAGCATCGCATCGTCAGCCCGGGTCCGGTGCCGATGAAGGCGATCACTCCCCCGCGACTGCGCGCACAGTTCGACCACGATTTCGGCCGTCAACCGCAGATGATGGATACCTTCGTACGGCTCTACGGCCCTTACCCTTTCGCGTCGTACACCGTGGTGGTGACCGACGACGATCTCGAGATTCCGATCGAGGCGCAGGGGCTGTCCATCTTCGGGGCCAATCACTGTTCGGGTTCCCGGTACTACGAGCGTCTGGTGGCGCACGAATTGGCGCACCAGTGGTTCGGTAATTCCCTGACCCTCGGCAAGTGGGCCGACATCTGGCTGCACGAGGGATTTGCGTGTTACTCGGAGTGGATCTGGGCCGAGAACTCCGGCGGCGCAACGGCTCACGACAAGGCAAAGCGCGCGCACACCATTCAGCGTGGGCTCGAGATGGATCTGCAGCTCACCGATCCGGGGCCGGAGCGCATCTTCGACGATCGCGTCTACAAGCGCGGCGCCCTGGCACTGCACGCACTACGACGCACGATCGGCGACGAGCGTTTCTTCGGACTGATCCAGGAATGGACCTCCAAGTACCGCTACTCCACCGTGGCGACCGCGGACTTCACCGACCTCGCATCCCGCTTCGGTTGCCCCCGAAGTCTGTGGGACGCATGGCTTGTGGACACGCAACTTCCGTCGTTGCCGTAGTCCCGATGCTCGCGAATCGGCTCCCCAGTTTTGGATAACAGCCTGCAATCGGAGGCCTGAATCCAACTCCGGGGAGCCGATCTGCCGGTCCGACCCGACGTCAGCGATACCCGAGCGACACCGTCAACCCAGCAATCACGTAGCCGTACATCGCCGACGTTGCCACTGCTTGTCGCCAGAAGCCTCGCGGGAACGACGCCGCCCAGCGTCCCTTGCCGTCCAGTTGCAGATCGCAGGGGAAATCGCTGATGGCCATGGCAGACGAGGGCTGCTTCGAGTGCGCGAGTACCACCCCGGTGGTGAACGGCAGACCCCGAACGAACAGGTGACCGCGCGCCTCTCCGGTCCGGTACCGCACCGCAGACTCCGTCACAACGCCTGTGTACCAACGTCGTTGGACGTTCCAGCCGGTGGCGTGCGCGAGCCGAAGGTTACGATCGCCGCGCAGTGCCGTGTCGACGGTCTCGACGTCGGCGATTGTTCCCCACCGCAGCATCGACATCCATCGCGCGATGGTCCTGGCTCGGAGCGTCAGCGCAACCAGCAGCACGATCGCGAACACATAGGGCACCAGAGCGGGATACCTCGACCAGCAGGCAGCCGGCACAATCACCGCGACGAGAAACCAGTACGCCTCCCGTCGTTTCCATGCGGTCGCACCCGCGAGCACCACCGTCGAAGGCACTCGGTGCGGCGGGACAGTGGGCGCGGACTGCAGCATGATGCCGCTGATCCTAGAGCCGAACCCATCAGCGCGCACCCACTCGCGGAGGCTCTGTCTATTCAGAGAAATGGAACGATGCCTGCGTACCATCCACTGATGGCGAAACGGTGGTGGGGACTTGTCATCGCAGCCGCGATTACCGTGGCTCTCGTGTCGCTCGCCTCGAATATCACGAGTGAAAGCCAGCTGTCCGCTCAGGCAAACACGTTGCTGGCCGTGCGCTCGATCCTCAGTAAATTGGTGAATTCGGGTGCCGTGTGGGCCGGCCTGCCTATCCTGTCCGGCTGGCTGGTCCGCCGTCCGCTGCACGCATTCGCGGCAGGGATCGTCGCGAGTCTGCTGGCTTTGGTGGTGCACTACGGTGTCGGCCAGCTGTTCGGGATGTTCGACGAGACCGTATGGGCGGCGAACCGAATGTGGTTTGCTCTCGCCCTTGTCATGGGGGGCCCGTTGGGTCTGGTCGGGGTCGTAGCGCGAGGCAGCGGCGCGTCAGGTTTGGTCGCGCGTCTGGTCGTCCCCGCCGGAGCCATGATCGAGCCGTTCTTCCGGGGCATGTTCAGCGTACCGACGATACTGCCGTGGCCCGCGCGCGTAGCCAGTGTGGCCGCCGGAGCAATCCTGGTCGCAGCCGGAATGGTGGGTGCCGCGGTATTGATCCGCCAGCGGCGCAAGCAGCCCGGAATTCAGAACGGATCCAACCTCCGTCCTACGGCAAGTGAGCAGACGTCTTCGATCGCACCACCAGTCCGCAGATTCCGGCCATCACCGCGCCGAATCCGAAGATGATCGGATACGTGACCACGCCCGGCCAGGTCTCGGTCAGCGCCGACAGCACAGCGGGCACCGCGAAGCCGAGGTACGTCAGCGAATAGAACACCGCGGTGAGACCGGCGAGATCATCGGGGCCCGCAATACGTTGCACCTCTTGCAAACCCGAGACCAGCGCCATGCCGTACCCGCACCCGAGCACCGCTGCCGCGATCAACGCCGCGGCAATCGTCAGCACCGACGCCGCCCACGCCGCGACAGCCATGCCGACCACCAGCAGAGACAGCGCAACCAGAGCGCCTCGCGCATTGGCGGGTGTGTCGATCCGTCGCCCGACGGCCTGGATCGCGAATCCGGATCCGAGCGCGATCACCGCCATCGCGGCCGAAAGTGCAACGGGATAGCCGCCACCGGGCTCGTCGGCCAACGCGTCGGCCATCAGTGACGGTAGCACCGCATAGGCGACGCTCGCGGCACCGAACACCCATGGAGCCAAAGGCAATACGACGAACAAGAACCGTCGATGCGAAGCGGACGGGATCCTCAGGTCGTCGAGCAACTTCTTGCTCTTCGATGTCACTGTCGCCGGGCGCGTTTCGGGAACGGAGAGCATTCCGATACTGGCAACGATGCAGATGAGCACGTGCACGCTGTAGGCGAGGTGCGTCGGCCAGGGCGCCCACTGCGCGAGTACACCGGCGACTCCGGCACCGAGGGCGAAGCCCGCGGTCAGCGACATCGCGGCGCGGCGCGCTCCGGCACCGGGCTTGGCGCTGGCGTCGCGACTGGAGAGTTCCTTGACCCAGCTGCCGCCCACGGCCATACCGATTCCGAGCGCGATGCCGCTGAGCACGCGACCACCGAAGAGCAGGTACGCGTTGTCGGGTCCGAGGGCGATCAGAATGGACCCGGCTGCGGCAATTGCGGGGGCGGGCAACATGATCGGACGTCGGCCGAGTCGATCGGAGAGCGGCCCGCAGATCAGCATCGCCGGAATGATGCCCAGGACGTAGGCGAACAGGAACGTATCGACCACCACGGCCGAGAAGCCGTGATCGAGCCGGTACATCACCAACAACGGTGTGAACTCGTTACCGCCCCAGGCGACGGCGACCATGCCCGACGCCACCAGCAGCCAGCGTCGCGCAGTCAACTCGATGTCTCGATCGTTCGTGAGCGTTTCACTCATCGTGCTCCCCCTCTGTCCGGTCGTAGGCCGTGCACCCCGAGCATGTGTTGTTCGACGGCCTGCTCGAATCCGTCTGCGTCGCCGGCCTCGATCAGGTCGGTGAGTCGGCGATGGTCGTCGACGATGCGAGAGATCTGCCCCGGATCGCGCGTCACCGAGGCCGCGGTCATTCGGCGCTGACGCTCTCGAAGTCCGTCGTAGAACGCGTCGAGCAAGGGGTTGCCGCCGGCTCGAACGACGATGCGGTGAAAGTCGGCGTCGGCGGCGCTGAACTGCGCGGCGGTGCCGTCGACAGCCAGCTTCTCTTGCAGCTGCAGGTTCTCGCGCAGCGCGTTCACCACGGATTCCCGGGCGGTGACGTCGCCGCTGAATGCGCGAACACTTCCTGCCTCGACGAGGCGACGCGCATCGACGACACTCTCCGCCTCACCCACTGCGATCGGCACCACCAGTGCCCCGCGCTTGGGGTACAGGCGCATCCACCCCTCTACTTGCAGACGCAGAAAGGCCTCGCGTACGGGCGTGCGACTGATCTCGAGCCGGGTCGCGATTTCACCCTCGCTGACGAGCTCACCGCCGGGCAGATCACCCGAAACGATGAGCTCTTTGACCGTCGCGTAGGCCGTATCGGCGGCAGATTTAGTCTCGAGCACAACATAGATACTAGATGCACCTCAACTGTGCACCAAACCGAGCCAAGTCGAAGGGTCTGTCAGGGAACCCAGTGGCGTGCGGCGATGTCGTCGATCACCGGATCCCCGTCCTGTGCCGACTCGAGTGCGTCGAGGTCGTCGCGCAGTGCGTTCAGGCGCGGGTCGTCGCCCTCGGCCTGCTCGGCGGCCGTTCCACCGTCGTCCGCGAGTTGCGCGAGCAGCTTCGCGCGCACCCGATCCTTCAGGGAGTCACTCATTCGTCGTCACCTTTCTTGAACACGCGTCGGGCGGTGGGGATGAGCGCGATGAGTACGCCCAGCAGCACGATGATCGAGAAGATTTCCAGCAGCACAGCTACTCCCAGGAGTTTCAGGTCGGGGCGAGTGCGCTGCCCCACGGGGTGTTGCGCACCACCATAAACGCAGCGAGAACAGTGATCAGGACGATCACCGTCGGACGGTCGACTCGCGGGCGGCGCAGCGAACGACCGGTCCAGCGCGATCGAAACCACAGTCCCCACACCCCGACCGCAACGAGCGCAAGGACAACCGCAACGACATTGCTCGACGCGGCCGCCGCGATGTCTCCGCGAGTGAGGTCACCCAGAGCGCGGGTGGCTCCGCATCCGGGGCACCACAGTCCGGTCAGTGCGTGGAACGGGCAGGGAAGATAGGTCGAGGTTCGCGGGTCGCGCACGTGCAGCAGCACCGATCCGCCGACAGCCGCAGCGGCCACACCGAGGGGCGCGGCGATGCTGCGCGATCGGGTGGGTGCCGTCATGACTACCAGTCCATCACGGTTCTACGATGACTGTCGCCGTCATGTCCGGATGCGGCGTGCAGTGATACGCGAAGGTGCCCGCGGTGTCGAAGGTATGTGTGAACTGGCCGGTCTCCATGAGTTGACTGCGAAACGAGTGGTCGTCGGCGACGACGTTGTGCGCCATGCCGCGGTCGGCGAACACCCACGTGACGGTCTCTCCCACGGAGATCGTCAGTGACTTCGGCGAAAACGTCCGGTCGGCGACGGTGACCTGATTCTCGGCAACGGGTTCGGCGGGCGCGGCCGGGGTGGTGGCGGTGGAGCAGGCAGTCAACGTGATCAGCAGTGCCGCGAACAATCCGAATGCCTTCATGACCTCGACGGTACCGAAAGGGATCATTCACTCCGGCCGAGGATGTATTCGGCCGTCAGGGCTACCGATCGGTCCGCGTCTTGGGTCAAGCCCTGCAGTGCCTGCACTGCTGCCGGTCCCGGAATGCTCGCCAGGGCTTGCGTCACTCGCAGTCTCACAGCGACATCGTCGAGCCCGTCCATCAGCGCCGCAACCGTAGAAGAGTCGGATCCCAGCAGTCCGAGTGCGTCTGCTGCGTCCACATCGTTCGCTCCGTCGTGGACCATCTCGATCAGCGTCGGAACGGCGTCGGTCATCCCTCGGGCCGCCAGTTCCAGTGCAGCGACGCGCCTGATCTGCGCGTCGTCGTGGACCAGCGCCTCGCGTAACACGTCGGTGGCGTCGGGGTGGGCAATCTCGACGACGGTATCGACGGCGCGGCGGCGCACATCGGGGTCCGGTGAGTGCAGGCCGCGGCGCAGCGGCGCGATCGCGTGGCCACCCGACTGCGCGAGGGCCCACCGAAGTGCGCCGGCCACGTTGGTTGCGGGTTCGCGCAGTACCGCCTCGGCCAGGGCCTCCGCCGGTATGGGGCGATCACCGACCGATGCCAACGCTGCCGACTGCCGTTTTCCCGCACTCACCGAGTCCAGGTCGCCGAGCATCGCCACCGTGCCGAGCACGTCGTCCCAGTCGTCGGGACGGGCGCTGCCGACGCGACGCAGCCGCGTCAGCAACTCGGTATCCCGCGCGACGCGCTCCTCCGCTCGGGCCGCGAGCTCGTCGACGAGTCCCGACGCCGCGAAACTCGGGTCGTCGAGCGCTCGGCCGACGTCGTGCAACGACAGACCCAGCGAGCGTAGGGATTCGACGTGGAACAGACGCCGAACGTCCTCCGGGGAGTACTCGCGGTAGCCGGTGCTGCTCCGCGAGTTCGGCTGCACCAGCCCGAGCCGGTCGTAGTGCCGGAGCATGCGCGCACTGACCCCGGACCGCCGCGCCACCTCACCGATCAACATCGTCCTATCTCACCCCGCCGTGTCGCCGACGCCAAGGGCATCGACGCGTCTGGCCTCGAATATCGAGAACCCGGCATCCGGATCCAGCAACAGCGCCTCGGTCGCCCCCGCGTGTACTCGAACAGCAACATCCTTGCTCGACGCGGCCTGCCGCAACATCGGCTCGATCACCGAACCCAGTGCGACCAGAGCGCGACTCAGACTGCGTTGCATCTCTCGCCCACCTCGCCCGAGTTGCGTGCCCAGCATCCTGGCCAGCTGCCCTTCGCTTCCTGTCGGTACCAGAACCACCGCGGCTCGCCACGCGCTGCGCGCCACCTCGTCGTCGGGGTCGGCGATCAACGGCTCGGTGATGACCGGCCACGCCGCCCGATCTTTGATCTTGGACAACGTGTGCAACGCCTGGCTGCGAGCCTGTGCCCCGCCGAATCGCACCTGCTCGATCAATCGCGGAACCGTCGACGACGCAGGAAGCCGAATCAGCGCCCACGTCAACATCTCCCGCACCTGAAAATCAGGTTCGACGGCGCACCGCTCCAGCAGTGCGTCGAGGAACTGCAGATCCGGCGTCGTACCGATATCGAGCGCCGCCCGCAGCCGGGCCGACGAATTGCTGTGTTCGAGTCCTTCGTTCATGCGGCCCAGCCAAGACCCTGTCACCGTGCCAAGGTCAACCCCCACCCAGGACGTCCGCGAGAGTTCGGTTCATCGTGTTCAGTGCGCGCACCGCGCCCCGTAGCGGGCCTGGTGCATTGGTCGAGGTGAGCAGCACATCCAAAACCGTTGTCTCGGTGATCTTCTCCGGCGGATCGACGTGCTTGCCCGCCGCGGCCGCCTCGACGTGACGTACGGTCTCGCGCACCAGAGCCGCAGCGTCGCGCAGAGCCCGGGCCGTGTCGTCCGACGGGGCCGTCTGCGTATCGGCGCGAGCGGCCAGCACACCTGCTCTGGCCAATGCATGGGCAGATCGGCTACTGACGGCCAACACTCGAAGCAGTCGTTTCGCCCCTCGCCTGCTGCGGGTCGTCGGCCCCAGTACGAGTGGCTTTCCGGCCGTCACGACGTCCTTCAACGCGTTGTCGAGCACGCGCGTCGACGCCACCAGGTCGGTCTCCCCTCCCGGCGCCACGACCGATTCGACACTGGCCTCGATCAACGCGTCCAGCTGTTCGAGGTAGGTATCGACCTTGTCCACCATCGTCTTTCGAGTTCCGGTCGAGAAGATGAAGTACGCGGAGACGATGCCGACCACGCCGCCGACGGCGGTCTCGGTGATACGAAGCTCGAGCACCTCGATACTGAACGTGCCCAGCAGCCCGTAGAGCATCGCAAGCAGAATAGTGACGAAGAACGACAGCAACGCGTACGCCACGGTCACCAGGTAGAACGCGAAGAAGACGCAGACGACGATCAACACCAACTGCAGGGGTTGATTGTTGCCCACCAGTGCCGCGATCACCACTCCGGCCAGCACGCCTGCGATGGTTCCGAGTACGCGTTGACCTGCGCGCGTGAGGATTTCGCCCCGAGTCGACGCGCCGGTGAACACCAGGAACGCCGTGAGCACCGCCCAGTACCAGCGGTCGGGCGAGACCAGTTCACCCAGCACGGTCGCCGCGCTGGTGGCCACGGCCACCTGAATTGCGGCCTTGGTGCTGGGGTTCAGTCCGCTCGGCTCGTCCTTGGTCGCGGGCTCGGTCGATTCGGTCTCGGGGCTCGCCGCAACCGAGACTGCGTTGGTGGTGATGTGATGAATAGCGATGTGCGCCTGCACGGCTCGCTGCGCAGAGACCGTAGCGATGCCTGCGGGGGTCGACGGGTCGGCACGCTCGGCGGCCGTTGCGGCCAACCGACGCGCAGCTCGAAGCTGTTCCGAGGACGGCGTGTTCTGCAGGACCGACCCGAGTGCCGTCGTTGCTTGGCCCAGCGCATTGGGCCATGGCTTGACCGGATCGAGAGCCCAGAGAGAGCTGACGAGTTGTTCGGTCGCGATCTGGGCGTCGAACACGCGGAGCGACAGATCGGTGCTGGTGACACTGAGCAGCTGGCCGGCATCGTGTCGGTCGAGCCAGTCGTCGATCATCAGCGCGGTGTTGCCGAGTCGGTCGAGTCTGCGGCGCAACAGGTTCAGATCACGACCCTCCCCTGCCGACGCCGCCTCCAGCACCGACACCGATACCGCCCGCATGGCGAACAGCAACCGACGAACTTCCACGATCGGCCGGTCCGGGAAGATCACCGCTCGCACGAACAACGCGATCGCCAAACCGCCGAGGATCGCCGCGATGAGCATCGGCAGCTGCCCCGGGGTCGCGCGCAGAAACAGTGCGAAGAAGTACGAGATGAACGCCACCATCCCCAGCGCAGTGCCGCGAGGACCGAATCTGCGGACCCACACGGCCGCGAACAACACCGCGATAAAGCCGACGTCGGCCACCTTGCCGAGCTCGGAGAGCAACGACGCCAACGTCACTGCCGCCGAGGCCGGCAGCGCCATCAGTGCGGTGGTGATCAGCCGACTGTGCTGATCTTTGTCCTTCACTGCCGCCGATGCTTGCATCGCCACCACGGTTCCGAGCATCGCGACCGTCACCGGCTGACCGATGGCGCGCGTGGTCAGCAACAGAATCACCATCGCCAGCAGCACCGTCAACGTCGTCGCCGACGCGCTCCGAAGCCGAACCTGCCCCGGATCCGAGGCGTCGAGGATTCGGGCGAGGCGGTTCATTCCTCGATTCTGCGCTACTGCCTCACGTCGTGCTCGAAGAGCCGGGCCGCGCAGATCGCCGGTGCCGACGAATGCGGCAGCAAACGGCTCAGGTCCGACGGCATGAGCAGCTCGACCGTCGACGACTCGTCCAGTCGGTACGGCTGGGTGGAGACGATGCCGGCGAGGTGTTTGCGCAGCCGCGACATCTCGGCACGAACGGTGATGGCTCGGCCGGCGTCGCCGAACAGATCTGCGGCCATCTGGGCGGCCGTTCGCCCGTGCCGATTCGTGGCGAGAAGGTACAGAATTTCGGCGTGCCGGGGCGTCGGCTCGTGAGTCCACTCCCCCACTTCGCTGCGTACCTCGAGGCGCGGCTTCTGTGAATTGCGCAGGTCGATGCGAATTCTCGTCGTATTGCCGGAGTCCGCGACGGACGAATCCGCGGCACCGCCAGGAGTGGAGCCTGCGGAACGACCATAAGAAGTCGGGCGGACCAGCCATCCACCGGGCAGGGGTTCGAAGTCGCACACGCCGAGGGTCGGCAGCCAGAAGCGTCCCGTTGCCAGGTCCTCGGGCAGCAGAATTCGATTGCGCAGTGCCACCGATTCGACGGCCGCGACCCATCCGTTCGCGTCGACGGCCAGCGCCGGCGACCGCAGTCGCGCGAGCATCGGTGCGGCCACCGAGCGCAGTCGATCGAGGGTGCTCCGGTGCAGTTCGCGCAGTTGGGATTCCGCCAACCGTGCTACTGCGTCGACCAGCGCGATCGTGGTGGGGTGCACCGTCTTCGCCGGTCCGCTGACGTCGATGGCTCCCAGCACCTGACCGGTTCGCGGATCACGAATGGGCGCTCCGGCGCAGGTCCACGAATGATGGCTCCGCACAAAGTGTTCGGCCGAGAAGATCTGGACCGCGCGGCGGGAGACCAGTGCCGTTCCGATGGCGTTGGTGCCCACCGAATCCTCGGCCCAGTTGGCCCCCTCGACGAATCCGAGGTTGTCGGCGCGGTCGAGGACGGCCGTCGATCCGCTGCGCCACAGCACGCGGCCGTGCCGATCGGCGACGACCAGAATGTTGTCGCCGTCCTGTACCACCGACTCCAGTCCGCGGGCCAGATCGTCGAGGATGTCGAACAAACCCGACTCCCGACGCGTGAGCTCGAGGTCGGAGACGTCCATCTGCGTCTCGGCGGGGTTGCCCAGCTCGGGGTCGATGCCGAGGGTCTGCAACCGTCGCCACGAGTCACCGATGACCTCACGGGGACGCGCGGGTGACTTGCCGCCGGTCATGGTCGCGTCGTACACGGCAGTGAGAATCTGCGCGTAGCGGCGCGGGTCTTCGCCGGCCGCCAGCGCAGGTTCGGGGCCTGTCGACTGCGTCATCGCTGTCAATTGTGCTCCAGCTCACAGATCGGCGTGAACGGGGGCTACCGATAGACCAGACCACCGTCGATCAACGGTGCCTGGCCCGTCATGTAGTCCGAGTCGGGTCCGGCGAGATACGAAACAAACGCCGCCACGTCCTCAGGCGTCTGCGCTCGACCGAGAGCGATACCGCCGACGAACTTGTCGTAGGTTTCGCCCTCCGCGGCTCCGGTGAGCTCCGCGAAACGCTTGTCGATGGTCACCCACATGTCGGTGCCGACAACACCGGGGCAGTACGCGTTGACGGTGATGCCGTCCGAGGCGTACTCCTTGGCCGCAGCCTGGGTCAATGCCCGGACTGCGAATTTTGTTGCGCTGTAGACCCCGAGCATCGCGAACCCGTCGTGACCCGCGATCGAGGACGCGTTGATGATCTTGCCCTTCTGGCCGGTGGCCTTGAATTTCGCTGCGGCAGCCTGGATTCCCCACAGCACGCCGTCGACGTTGACGGCCCAGATCTTGGCGACGTCCTCCGGTCGCACGTCGTCGAGCGGTGCCACCTGGGCGATGCCGGCATTGTTGACGATGACGTCGAAGCCGCCCAGCGCCTCGTGGGTGTGTTCGACGGCCGCGAAGACCTGGTCACGATCGCTGACGTCGGCCACGAATGTCGTTGCCTTCGAGCCTGTTCGACGCACCTCGTCGGCGACCCCGGCGATCTTGTCCTCGGCCAGATCCACCAATGCGATGTCGTGCCCGTCGGACGCCAACCGCAATGCGATGGCGCGGCCGATCCCCTGACCGGCACCGGTCACCAGTACCGCGCTCATGAGACTGCTTCTGTCGAAGGATCTACGAGAACCTTCATCTTCGTACCGGCGTGCAGCGCCTCGAAGCCGTCGTCGATGACGCCGTCGAGCGTGATCTTGTCCACCCAGCCCGTCGTGTCGTAGTGGCCCTGGCTCATCAGATCGATGACGGCCTCGTAGTCGGCGGAGGTGTAGCACAGCGAGCCCTGAATTCGGGATTCGTTCATCACCAGCTTCTGCAGCGGCGTGGTCAAGGGCTTTTCGTAGATCGCGACACTGATCAGTGGCTTACGCGCACCGATGCAGCCCAGCGCGGCCTCGACAGCAGGTTGCACGCCGGCCGCGTCGTAGATGGCGTCGGCCCCGTTGCCGTCGGTGAGGTCGGCGATGTAGGCCGGGATGTCGAGAGCAGTCGGATCGAGAGTCCTCGCTCCGAGGGCTTCGATCGATGCTCGACGCGTCGGCGACGGTTCGACGACGTAGACGTTCTCGAGTCCCTTGCCGCGCAGCGCGAACCACAGTCCGATGCCGATCGGCCCGGCCCCGAACACCATCGCGGTGTCATCGGTCTTCGGATCTCCCAGTGTTGCAGCGTGATAGGCGACCGACATCGGTTCGACGAGCGCACCGAGTTCGAGAGAGACGTTGTCGGGTAAGGCGTGAATCATGTCGGTGGGGACCACGGTGTATTCGCCCATTCCGCCGTCGGACATCAGTCCGTGGAAGCCGATCTGCGCGCAGATGTTGTAGTTGCCCGCCCGGCACGGCCCGCAATGGCCGCAGCGGTAGAGCGGTTCGATGGCGACGCGGTCGCCGACTTTCACACCGGTGACACCCGTGCCGAGTTCGGTGACGGTGCCCGAGAACTCGTGTCCGAGCACCAGCGGCATCTCCTGACCGGTCAGAGGATGCGGCGAGGTGGGGATGAAGATGGGGCCGGCGTAGTACTCGTGCAGGTCGGTTCCGCAGATGCCGTTGAAGCCGACCTGGATCTTGACCTGGCCTTCGCCCGGCTGAGGCTCGGGGACGTCGGTGATCTCCACCTTGTTGGGGCCGTAGTACACAGCTGCGCGCATCGCTTCACTCCTGATCGTCGGATGCGTTCATGTCTATGTGACGCCGACCACTTGGAATAGGGTTGCAGCGCGTTGCATCCCGGTCACACTGCCGCAGCCACGGTGCGTCGGCCAGCGGCAGCGGTCGCGGCGATTGTCAGGAGTGTGCCTGCGGCGAGCACGAGGACCACCACAGGTACCGAGAGTGCGTCCGTGGGACTGCCGCCCTTGACGTAGGCGTACGGCGCGACGGCGAGCACGGCACCGATCGTCCCTGTCGTTCCGGCCGCGACCACCGCCAACACAGATTCCAGGGTCAGCATCCGCACGGTCTGGCGAGCCGTCGCACCGATCCGAACCATGGTTCCGAACTCACTGCGCCGCCGACTGATCGATGCAATCAGATTGTTGATCAACGCAATTGCCATGAATGATGCGACGAGCCCGACGACCGAGTAGTTGATCGATGCCATCAGCTGCCCTTCGGGGCCGGCACCGGCCGAGGCGTTCTCGATGTTCTGCATGGTCAGGGTTCCCACGCACACCCCGACGAGCAGGGTGAAGAACATCGTGGTCGGGCGCGCACCCTGGGCGCTGACCGCGTTGATGGCGGCGAGATACCCACTGACTCCTAGCTTCTGAAAGAGGAACGCAGCGACGCGGCAGAACCCGCCGAGGATTTCTCGGGCGAGCAGCGCAAGCCCGATGGACACGAAGACAGTTCCGGGTCCCGCCGTCGCAGTCGCGCCCGCACCGGTCGGCTCGACGGCGAACGCAGCCGTCGACGACGCAATTCCGAGTACGGTCACGAGCGCAGCGATCACTCGGCGGCGTTTCACATCACCCCGGTGCGAGTTCTCCGATCGCGAACCGAACTGTGCCGCAACACCTCCGAGTACTACGATCGCTGTCGCCGCCAGTGCGGCAGCGAGGATTCCGGGCGCATACCCGGTGGCCGAGTCGACAATCCCGATCGTTCGCAGGCGGTGGAAAATTACCGAGCCGAGCCCAATCCCCACTGCGACAGCGGGAACGGCCACGACGATTCCGAGGACCGCTGTCTCGAGTGCCACGAGTAGCCGGAGTTGAGGTTCCGTAGCACCGAGTCGGCGCAGAGTGTCGAATTCTTCTGCGCGCGCGAGTGTTGCCACGCTCACCGTCGAGGAGATCGCGAACAGCGAGATGGCCAGAATCCAGCTGCCCAAGATCACCGGAAAGAGCAGCAGGAATTGCTCGTCGTCAGGGTTGGACGCCGATCCGCTCGACGCCAGCAGGGACACGAACGCCAAGACCAGAACCAGGCCCGAAAACAGCACGACTGCTGTGGGTGCATAGCTCCGTCGACGGGTCCACACGGTTCGGATCGTGTAGGTCAGCATGTCTCAGGCCGCCGAGACGAGGTCGGTCATCCTCGACGCGACTGCGCTCGCAGTCGGTGCCGACAACTGGTCGACCAGTTCACCATCGGCCAGAAACAGCACCCTGTCGGACGTGGCGGCCGCGACCGGGTCATGGGTGACCATGACGACAGTGCGGCCGGAGTCGGCAATGCTGCGGAGAATACGGAGAACGTTTGCGGCGCTGTTGATATCGAGTGCACCGGTCGGTTCGTCGGCGAACACGATCGTGGGATCGCCGACGACGGCACGGGCAATGGCCACCCGTTGCCGTTGGCCGCCGGAGAGCTGCTCGGGACTCCGTTCGGCGAATTCCGCAAGCCCGACGATGTCGAGCATCTCGATCGTTCGGCGGCGATCCGGTCTGCGGCCGTCGAGACGAAGGGGAAGCTCCACATTCTGCTGAACGTTCAGCGCCGTAAGCAGATCGAAGGATTGGAACACGAATCCCATCGATCGCCTGCGGTATCGGATGAGATCGTTGCCCGACAAGGCAGTGATGTCGGTTCCGTCGAGGAGCACTCGACCACTCGACGGTCCCATCAAGCCCGACGCACAGCGCAGCAGCGTGCTCTTCCCGGAGCCCGACGGTCCCATCACCGAGGTGAACGAACCCGTCGGTGCCAGGGCACTGACGCCTCGCAACACCGGCACCTCTCGGTCTCCTTCGACGTATCCAGCGACAATACTTTCGATATAAAGCGTCACGGCAGCCTCCATAAGAAACAGTTGTTTAAAACGAACGTTTATATATGGCGATGCTAGCCTACAAACCGTGAGCCATCGAGACAACCTTCTGAGAGCGGCCCGGTCATGCCTGTTGGACAAGGGGTACGCCCAGGTCACCGTCCGCGACCTCGTCGCATCGTCGGGCGCGAATCTCGCGTCGATCAGCTATCACTTCGGCTCGAAGGACCAACTGCTCACCCGAGCGCTGCTCGACCTCAACGCCGAATGGGGTACCGAACTGTTCGCCGCCCTCGGTAGCGAGGAGACGCTGCCCGACGTCGAGCGGTGGGCTCGGATCATCTCGTCCATCGAAGCGAACCGCCCACTGTGGTTCGTCAACTTCGAGTCGATCGGGTACGTCGAGCGCGAACCCGAGATACGCGCGCTCAACGCTCGGGGGCAGGCAGAGTCCCGTCTCGCCCTTGCCCAAGCGTTCGGCGGACTCGGAGCCGACGCCGATCCAGCCGAGATTCACGCGGTCGGTTCGCACTACTACTCGCTGCTCACCGGCCTGGCTGTGCAGATCCTGACCGATCCCGCCGCGGCGCCGACAGCCGAGGAAATCGTGCGCGCCGACAGTCACCCACGAACCACCGCCACGTCCTCGTAGCGCCGCCGGTCACGGAACCGACACAGTTCACCCAGGGCCGACGACGAACTGCTCGAACACAACTTCACGCCGATACGCGATCGTGGCGTTCTGCATACCGACGACACGAGCGACACCGTTCGATCCTGCCGGATTGCTTTCCGACTTCGACCGGCCTGTGCTGCTTGCCTGGGTTGCTGACGACCGACGGACCGAAGTGGCGTCGCACATCGCCACATTCGTCCGCGATTCGCACTGCAACCCCCTGCAACTCTCGACCATCCGCCGCGCGAGGAGTGTGCTGAGTCACACAGAGGGTGCCACGAACCGCAAGGAGCTTTCATGACCCAGACCATCGAGCCGGCCTCGATCACCCGCACGCACACCCCGCAGGAACGGGTCGACGCCTGGCTGACGAACTTCGAGGACGCACTGGTCGCACGAGACATCCCCCGCGTCGCCGGCATGTTCGCCGTCAGTAGCTTCTGGCGCGATCTCGTCACCTTCACGTGGAACCTGAAGACGGTTGAGGGTAGGGAAGGCGTCGCCGACATGCTGTCCGAACGGCTCGACGACACCGATCCGACGGGTTTCCACACCACCGAGGTTCCCGACGAGGCGGACGGCGTCGTCTCGGCGTGGATCGAGTTCGAGACCGCAACGAGCCGAGGTAAAGGTCATCTGCGCCTGACGGTGGATGCCGACACCGGCGACGACGTGGCCTGGACTCTGCTGACGACCATGCAGGAGCTCAAGGGCCATGAGGAGCGTCAGGGCAAGTCCCGCATCAAGGGCGCGGTGCACGGCTCGAACGCCGATACCCAGAACTGGGCGGAGAAGAAGGAGATCGAGGAGAACGAGCTGGGCTACAGCGTGCAGCCGTACGCTCTCGTGATCGGTGGAGGCCAAGGCGGTATCGCGCTCGGCGCTCGATTCCGACAGTTGGGAGTGCCTGCGATCGTCGTCGACCGCGCCGAACGCCCCGGCGATCAATGGCGTGGGCGCTACAAGTCGCTGTGCCTGCACGACCCGGTCTGGTACGACCATCTCCCATACCTGCCGTTCCCGCCGAACTGGCCGGTGTTCGCGCCGAAGGACAAGATCGGCGACTGGCTCGAGATGTACACCAAAGTCATGGAAGTGCCGTACTGGAGCAAGACCACCGCGAAGTCCGCGACCTACGACGAGGTGGCGAAAGAGTGGACGGTCGTCGTCGACCGCGACGGTGAGGAAGTGATCCTGCGGCCCAAGCAGTTGGTGATGGCCACCGGGATGTCCGGCAAGAAGAACGTGCCCACCTTCCCCGGCATGGACGAGTTCGAGGGCGAGCAGCACCATTCCAGCGAACACCCCGGTCCCGACGCCTATGTCGGCAAGCGCGTCGTGGTGGTCGGTTCCAACAACTCGGCGCACGACATCTGCAAGGCTCTGTACGAGACGGGCGTCGACGTCACGATGCTGCAGCGTTCGTCGACTCACATCGTCAAGTCCGATTCGCTGTGCGAGATCGCGCTCGGGGATCTGTACTCCGAGCGCGCCGTTGAGTCCGGAATGACCACGGGCAAAGCCGATCTCACGTTTGCGTCGCTGCCGTACCGGATCATGCACGAGTTCCAGATCCCTGTCTATCAGCAGATCGCGGAGCAGGACAAGGACTTCTACGATCGCCTCGAGAAGGCCGGCTTCCAACACGACTTCGGTGACGACGGTTCAGGACTGTTCATGAAGTACCTGCGCCGCGGCTCGGGCTACTACATCGACGTCGGCGCATCCGAGCTCGTCGCGGACGGCAAGATCAAACTCGTTGCCGGACAGGTGGAGCGAATCAGCAAGACCGGCGTGGTGCTCGAGGACGGTACCGAGCTGCCGGCCGACCTGATCGTTTACGCCACGGGCTACGGCTCGATGAACGGCTGGGTCGCCGATCTGATCGACCAGGAGACCGCGGACAAGGTCGGCAAATGCTGGGGCCTCGGATCGGACACCACCAAGGATCCCGGTCCGTGGGAGGGCGAGCAGCGCAACATGTGGAAGCCGACGCAGCAGGAGAACTTCTGGTTCCACGGCGGCAATCTGCATCAGTCACGGCACTATTCGCTCTACCTCGCGCTGCAGATCAAGGCGCGCTACGAGGGCATCGACACCCCGGTCTACGGGCTGCAGGAAGTGCATCACCTTCGGTGACCCATGTGCGCGGAAATTCGTAGCAGGCTACGTGTTCAGGCTACGAGTTTCCGCGCACGTGCGGCGCAGCCGCTCTACTCGTACAGGTCGATCGCCTGAGCCTTGTTGATCAACGCATCCTCGGACCGCACCTGTGCAAGGTTGACGACCCGGGTCGGCAGCACCGCGCTGTACAGCCAATCCGTCGCTACCCGCACTCGCGCGGAGATCGTCGGCAGCGCGTACAGGTGATATCCGCGCGCGACGAACTTCGCCACTGGTCCGGTCAGCGGGATGCCGAGAGGCTTTGCCACGCCGTCGAACCCGCCGAGATCGGCGACCAGTCCCAAATCCTTGTGCTTGTACGGGCGCGCCTGCCCGACGCCGAGTGACGCCGCAACATTTCGGGCGACGGCCACACCTTGCCGCTGCGCATGCTGGGCGGTGGGCGCCGTCGGCTTCGACGGGTCGGCGGCCAGATCGGGCACCGCAGCGGCGTCGCCGATGGCCCAGACACCGGGCACACCGGGGACCGTCATGTCGGCACCGACGACGAGTCGCCCCTTCTCCGTCGGCAGTCCGAGCGTCGCGATCAGAGGGCTCGGGGCGACACCTGCACCCCAGACGAGTGTCCTCGACGGGACGACCTCCCCGTCGGTCAACGTCACCGAGGTTGCGGTCGCAGCAGCCACCGAGATCTCGAGACGAACCTCGACGCCGCGATCGGCGAGCACGTCGAGCGCCTCTCGGCCCAGCCGGTCACCGAGTTCGGGCAGCACCTTCGGCGCCAGGTCGACCAACAGCCAGCGGACGTCCTTCGGATCGATGCTCCCCCAGCGGGTCGCGATCCCGCGCACCCAATTCTGCATCTGCGCAACGAATTCCGTGCCGGTATAACCTGCTCCGACGGCGACGACGGTCAACCGTTCGGCGCGTTCTGCCCGGCCCGCAGGCGTGTCGGGGAGGGCGTCGGCTGCATCGAGCTGCGCGAGCACGTGATTGCGGATGTACACCGCTTCGCTCAGTGTCTTGAGCCCGTGCGCGTGTTCGTCGACGCCGGGGATATCGAACTGCTTGGTCACCGAACCCGGCGCGAGGATCAACTTGTCCCACTCGAGAGTGGAGTCCCCCTCGGCCCCGGTCAGCGTCAATCGGTGCGCGTCGAAGTCGACATCGACGACGTGGCCGAGCGCCAACGACGTTCGGGGCAAGGTCTGACGGATCGAGACGGCGATATCGCGGGGATCGAGCACGCCGGTGGCCACCTCGGGCAGCAACGGGCTGTACAGCAGGTAGTCGGTCGGGGCGACCAGTGTCAGCTTCGCCCGATCGGGTCCCAGCAGCTTCTCGAGCTGTTGGAGGGCATTGAATCCACCGAAACCACCGCCGACCACGACGACCCTGGCCGGCCTCGCAGGAGCCGGGGTGTCGGAGCCGAATCCGGGAACAAATCTGAGCATGAGCCAGGCTAACTCTCGTTCCGAGTGCTCCGCAGACGACGATTGGAGGTGTGATCGAGACCTCGCTGGCTGTCGAGTCAGCGCACCTCGAGAGTCAGCACACCTCGAGAGTCAGCGCACCCCGTCCCACACTGCGCGTGTCGCCGACCTCGGGTCCAGAATGACGCCCGGCTCGTCTCCGAACATCATCACCGCACGGTCGCTGCCGTACGAGTCCCATCCGGGTGAGCCGTCGCGCACGAAATCGACCCAGGCACGGTGCATCTCGTCGGCAACCTTCTGCGGCGGGTTCGGGCCCGTGATTCGTGCGGTCTCGGGTTTGTGCAGCATGTCGAACACGAACGGGATCTCGAGTGCATGGCAGGCCCCGAGCGAGCCGTCGAACAGCGATGAGCGCCAGGTGAACTCGTAGACGAATGCGTTACCGGAGCGGGCCTCGACCAGACGCGTGGCCGGGATACGGAAGAACCAGTCGGTCATGACCGCGATCATCAGTTCGCCGGCCGAAGCGTCGGGCAGCTGTTCGCGGTACCTGTCCAGCGCCGACGGGTCGGCTCGGTACCCGGCAAGGACCATCTTCACGTAGTCCTCGGTGAGGTGCGAGACTATTCCGGCCGGAACGATGAAGAACGCATGTTCCTCGCTGGTGGTTCCGATCAGCACGTCCACCTGTGCGCTCGCGCCGTCACTGATGATTCGCGAAAAGGGAAGCGCCGGAACGACATCACCGTCGATGTACGGCTCGAATGCCATGACGTTCAAGGCGAGCTCACCCCACGCACCGGTCGGCGCCTCGGCCGCGATGCGATCGGACAGATCGCGCTGCGCGTCGACCAACGCGTCCACCGACACCGAACCGAGTCCGTCGACCGTCGCCTCGACGCCGAGCGAGGCCGCCAACGCCGCGGAGACCGTCGCGGCGGTCTCGGCGGTGATGACGTGGTGGCCGGCTCCACTTTGCAGGATCGCCCGCTGGAAGAGCCCCTCGGCACGGGGCATCGACATCAGGGTGCCGACGCTCATCGCGCCTGCCGACTCTCCCGCAATGGTCACTCGGGCCGGGTCGCCGCCGTAGGCAGCGATGTGGTCGCGTACCCATTCGAGGGCGGCGACCTGGTCGAGCATCCCGCGGTTGGCCGGGGCTCCGTCGATCAGCGCGAAGCCGTCGACGCCGAGTCGGTAGTTGATCACCACGGCCACGACGCCGTCGCGCGCGAAGGCGGAACCGTCGTACGTGGGAATGGCGTTGCTGCCGTTGACGAATGCGCCGCCGTGAATCCAGACGAACACCGGTGCCGAGCCGCCGACATCGGGGGTGAAGACGTTGACGTTCAGGCAGTCCACGCCGGGTACCACCGGCTCACTGAGGATCTCGCTGGTCGGCGGACGGTAACCCACCTTGGGAACGGTGGCCCCGAACTCGAGCGCGTCGCGCACGCCGTCCCACGTGGGCGGCGACGACGGTGCTTGGAATCGGCGGGGTCCGAACGGAGCCTCGGCGTACGGCACTCCGAGAAACGAGGTGATGCCTGCGCCGGTCCGACCGCGAACCTGGCCCTGAGGTGTATCGACGGTGATCATGTCCATACCTCTTTACTACCCTGTTCGGGTCGGCTCGACGCAGGCAGGCGGTCAGACCAGACGTGCCTCGGGCGAGCCAGTCTTGCCCGCGTCACGCTCGACGGAATCTCCGAGGGCCTCGTCGATCTTCGCGAGAACGTCGGCGTCGAGTGTGACCTCCGAGGCCTTGATGTTCTCGGCGATCTGCTCCGGCCGCGAGGCCCCGACGAGTGCGGCGGCGATGTTGTCGTTGGCCAACACCCAAGCAACGGCCAACTGCGCCATGGTGATTCCCAGATCGTCGGCAATCGGCTTCAGCTGCTGCACCCGGGTGAGCGTCTGATCGTCGAGGTAGCGCGCGATCATCTTGTCGCCGCCCTTGTCATCCTTGGCGCGCGAACCATCGGGCAGGGGTTGACCGGGAAGGTACTTACCGGTGAGCACGCCCTGGGCGATGGGCGACCAAACGATCTGCGAGATGCCCAGTTCCTTCGACGTCGGGATCACCTGATCCTCGATGACACGCCACAGGGCCGAATACTGCGGCTGGTTCGAGATGATCGAGAAGCCGTTCTGGCGGGCGAGTTCCTGACCGCGTCGCAGCTGATCGGCCGTCCACTCCGAGACGCCGATGTAGAGCGCCTTGCCCTGACGGACGACATCACCGAAGGCGGCGATGGTCTCTTCGAGCGGGGTCTCGACGTCGTAGCGATGCGCCTGGTAGAGGTCGACGTAATCGGTGCCGAGCCGACGCAGCGAGGCGTCGATGCCTTCGAGGATGTGCTTGCGTGAGAGTCCGGTGTCGTTGGGGCCCTTGGGTCCGACGGGGAAATAGACCTTGGTGAAAATCTCGAGCGATTGCCGACGCTCCCCTTTCAGCGCGTCGCCCAGCACCGTCTCGGCAGCTCCGTTGGCGTAGACGTCGGCGGTGTCGAACGTGGTGATGCCCGCATCGAGAGCGGCGCGTACACACTGGGTGGCGATGTCGTACTCCACCTGCGATCCGTGCGTCAACCAGTTGCCGTAGGTGATCTCCGAGATCTTCAGTCCACTGTTTCCGAGGTATCTGTAAGCCATGCAGAAAACGGTACTCCGGTGACCGACGGAGGTTCTATCCGTCGCCGGGAGCCGACTACAGCGACGACCGACGATCGAGTACCCACGTCCCGACACCCGCGAGGACGACCGTCACGACTGCCGCGCCCGTCGAGAGCCACAGGTCGGTGCTGGGCGAGAACGTACTGGTGTCGATCGAGGTCAGCGGCGTGTATGCCGTCCATCCGTAGGTGACGACCATCGGCACCGTGATCGCCACCGGTACTGCGAGGCCCAGGGTCAAGGTCGTGGGGGTCGAGGTTGTGGGAGTAGACGACCTGCACGAGACATACAGATAGGCCGCGGCAGCAGGGAAGATCACCAGGCTCGCCGCGTAGTTGACGTTGTCCAACGGTTCGCTCTCGAACAGTGCCGTCGCGCAGACCACCGCCAGAACTACGAAGCCGATCAGCGGACGCCCCCAACGTAATCCGAGTGCCGCGCCGGCCGCCACCGTGAGTGCCGTCACGGCCACGAGCCCGAGTACCCAGACTCCGTCCGACACGTCGATCCCCACCCCGGCGGTGGTGGTCGACGTGAGCAAGACCGCCGCGCCCACGAGAACGGACACGCCACCGCGCCCCGGCAACAGTGCAGCAGCCCCGAAGAGTACGGGGACGGTGAGGAGGCCGAAATACCACCGTCCCTCGAACCCGAAGCCCCCACGGAACACGTCGTGCAAGAACAGCAGATTGAGCAGCAACCCGCCGACCGCGATCAGCAGGATCGCCCCCACCGTGCGGATATTGCTGTCGGGTGACGGGTAGTCATCAGCGTGGTCGACACGAGCCACCCACGCCGTCGCCAAAACCACGAGTGCGCACAGGACCGGAATTACCACCGGTGTGCCGATATCGGATTCGGTGAGGTAGTCGGCGTAACGCCGCGGAATGCCTGGGTACTGAAACGCCTCGACCGCACCTGCACTGAGCAGACCGAGAAGGAATGATCCGATCAGCAGCGCTTGTCGAATTCGTGAACCGTTCGCCCGTACTGCTGTGCATCCCAACAGAACTCCGCCCGCTATCACTTCGGCGAGGTCGGAGGGCATCAGCAGTGCCGTCACCCCAGCGACGACAGCCGCGGCGATGGCCAACCCTGCCAGGACGATGCGACGCCGAACGGTCATGGCAATGGCCGACGCCATGACCACCGCAACCGCGACTCCCCCGCCGCCACTCGAGAACAGCACTCCACCGGCGCTGGTGTCGCCGAAGATGTCGACCCCGTCCGTCTGCATCGACAATCCGGCCAGCAACCCGGTGAGCAGTACCGTAAGCACAACCATGCCCGAATTATGCACTGCCGCCGCGGTAGTCCCGGGATGCCGCGAGAATCTTGTCGAGGGTAGCCGCGAACGCATGCAACTCGTCCTCCCCCACTGCAGCTCCCACGGCGTCCGACCACGCGTATTGAGCATCTCGCAGCGAGGCGACCGTATCGCGCCCCTTGGGTGTGGGCTCGAGGAGCTTGGCCCGCTTGTGGTGAGGATTGTCTATGTACACCGCCCAGCCTCTGTCCACCAACAGATTTGCGGTCCTTTGCACGCTCTGCCGCGCCAGTCCCAGCCCGACGCGTCGCGCGATGTCTGCGACCGAGAGTGGCTCGTCCAGGGTGGCTCCGAGGACCTGCCACCAGGCCGGCGTCAGACCCGTCGGCGCGGTGATGTCCTGTGCCGCAGCGAGAAACTCGCCGTTGAGCTCGAAAACGGGCAGCACCAGCGCAGTCAGCGCGTCCCCCTCCGGGCTGCGGTCGGTCATGCCCCCGCCAACTGGTCGTAGTACTTTCGCTCTCCTGTTGTGTAAAGGCCGTACCAGGCGTCGACGATCGGTTGTGGAAACACGTTCAGCCGCTCGAACACCAGCTTGGCGAATTCGATGGGTGCCGTCGCGCCTGCGGTGATCACGGTGCCGTCGGACACCGCTTTTTCTTCTCGGTAGTACTCGGCACCACGGTATTCGGTTGCCTGCGTCAGGAAATCGGCGGCATTCGAGGTGTGCGGACGTGCGTCGAGCAGTCCGGTCCGGGCCAGGCCGTAGGTTGCACCGCAGATCGCCGCAACCGGAGTACCCGCCGCAACCAGTTCTGCGGCCAAACCTAGAGCCGCATCGTGGCCAACATTCCAGGTCGCCGCACCCGGCAATATCAGAGCATCGACGGACGGAAGATCCGCCAGGGCCAGATCGGGCGTGATTCGCAATCCTCCCATCGTCGTGACGGCCTCCCCCGTCTCGGAGGCGACGATCAGCCGGTTGGCATCCGGGTCCTGCTCGCGGGCCATGGCCAGGCCTGCGGTGAGGTATCCGTACTCCCAGTCGGCCATGGTGTCGGTGGCGTAGAGCGCAATGGTGGTCATCGGAACGTCCTCGCATCGATTGACAGGATGCTGTCATCATTGCCGCATTGACAGCATCCTGTCAATACTCGGCAGCACTCGAGTTGCCCGCGCACGGGGATCCAGCTCGTCCATCCAGTCGTATTACTCAACCAAATGGTTGACGATGCACGTCACGCGGCTTACTCTCGGCCCCATCGAGAAAGAGAGACGGCGATGGACGATCACACGGAGCAACTCGACAAGACGTTCGCGGCATTGGCCGACCCCACTCGTCGCGACATGGTGGCGCGGCTCGCCGGCGCAGACGCAAGCGTCAGCGAATTGGCGGAGCCCTACGACATGAGTCTGCAGGCCGTATCCAAGCACGTGAAGGTGCTCGAGGAGGCCGGCCTGGTCACCCGAAGCAAAGATGCCCAGCGTCGGCCGGTGCATCTGGACGCGGAGGTGTTCGGCCTCGTGGCGAAATGGATCGAGCGCTATCGACAGGAAGCAGAACAACGCTACCGACGCCTCGACGCCCTGCTGGACAGCATGGACAGCATGGACATCGAGGATAACCAGACGAAGACCCCGCACACGAAAGAAGCGTCGTAACCATGTACGAAACCGAGATCCTCGCGGACGAGAAAGTACCCACGATCGAGATCGTTCGGGAGTTCGATGCAACGCCGGAGCAGTTGTTCCGCGCTCACATCGATCCCGAACTGTACCGAAAGTGGGTGGGGCCCAGATCGTTGACCACGCGAATTCTGAAGTGGGAGGGCCATACCGGAGGCTCCTGGGCATTCGCCAACGATCGGGACGGCAAAGAGATCGCTGCTTTCTTCGGCAGCTTCCACGAGGTCAGGGACAACGAGCGGATCGTGTGGACGTTCACCTACGAGGGCCAACCCGATTCGGTTGCCCTCGAGACCCTCACATTCGAGGGCCGCGACGGCGGCGGGACACGGCTGAGAGTGCTGAGCGTGATGTCCGACTTTGCAACTCGGGACGGCATGCTGTCCAGCGGCATGGATGTCGGGGTGAAGGAGGGCTACGACAAACTCGACGAACTGCTCGGGCAACGAACAGGTCCGGCCCAGCAGCACCTGCAGGACGCCGCCGTGTTCACCGCGCTCGTCGAGTCCGCGTCGCCCGAGGACTGGTCACGCCCGAGCCCGGTATCGGACTGGGCCGCAATCGATGTCGTGAAGCACCTGATCGAGTGGTCTCGCGGCTTTCTCGCGGGCGGCGCAGGAATCGAATTCCAGACTCTCGACATCGAGGCCGACCCGAAAGCCGCATGGAGGCAACACGTCGCCGACATCCAGGCAATTCTCGACGACCCTTCCGACCGCGTCTCGAGCAACCCGCACACGGGAGACATGCCGGTGGACAAGGCGATCGCGATGTTCTACACCGCCGACATCTGGATGCACTCCTGGGACCTGGCGAAAGCCCTTGGCCTGGAACCCGACTTGGGCCAGGAGCGCTGCGCGGCGGCCCTCGACGCCATGCGACCGATGGAGCAGATGCTACGGGACAGCGGGCAGTACGGGCCCGCCATCTCGATCGGCGACGACGCGTCCGCGCAGGACAAACTTATGGCCTTCATCGGCCGTGACCCGCACTGGAAGGCCCAGGTTCCGGGGGATTGAACCGCCTTTCGGGCCTGCAGAGCCCGATTCGGCTGAACGCCTGACCTGCACCACCTGTGTATTTACGACCGCGAGCACCGCGCGCCAAGGATGGACCGCAACGGCGTCCCGGTCTGGGAGTTTAAACGCGACAGGAAGACAAATTTAGACCTGGCCACGAGCACTAGCTGGGCTACTTCGGAGGGGCGAACCTTATCCGCCTAAAAAACGCGGTGACGCCGCAGAGCTACGACTGAGCCTGAAGGAGAGCTACCGATCCCTGCTGGCATGGCCGAATCACGGTTTGCAAGCAGGTTGGCCACCAGTCGGGAGTCAACCTCCTGCGCCGAAGGCTCATCGTCATCTATGCGAATTGTCTTTCGATCGTCCCGATCTGACGGATCTGGGCCAAGGACAAACGCCATGAGCTCACTGATCGACATATTGCCTTTCGCCTCCCTGGTCAAGATCGCCAGGGTCCTCTAGAGCCCCTGGCGGCTGATCACCCAAAATCCGCTTGCGACTACCATAGGCGCACAACATGTAGAACCACCCAAATCTTGTGATTCGAATCACAAATATAGCACTGGCCAGCAGAGCCAGACACAACCCCACTGCTAGCAGCACAGTCCACAGGCCGTCTGACAGCAGCCTCAGACGGATCGCACTGTCTTTGGTTACGAGCCCACCCACGAACATGGACACTTCCCAAACCAGAAGAGCTGCACCGCTAAAGCTTAGAGCAACGGCAGTAACCGAGACGTTAAGAGAGTTCTTCGCTCTCGCGGTGAACACCGTAACGGCCGTCGTAAGCATAAGGGGAAATGCAATTGAAAACGCCAGAATATTACTTGTCTCACCTTTACCCTCCAGCAAAGTTTGCTTCGCAACTGCACTGATACCCACCACCACAATTAACCAGAGCATCGCCAAAAGATCGGATCCATACGGCTTCTCGTACACGTTAAAGCGAACTTCTCGCGCGTGACCGACCGAGCTAGAGAACAATCGCGAAGACCTCAGATATAGGTGCGCGCGGGACAGACCAAGGGTCGGCAGCCGCACGTATGGACCTTGCCCGAGCATAGCCGGATAGCTGGAACGTTCCTCTATCGACCCATCTTCGTTGACGACCGTAGTGGCACCGATGTAGGACCCAGAAGGGATAGTCATCTCCAAATGGAAACTGGAACACGTGTGCGCCCTCGACAACGGGATCACTATGAACCCGGCAGGTGCGGTAAGGCTCCGCCAAGCTCGCTTGAGCGAAAGCTCGCTGAATTTCAGACTTCGAGGCGGTAGCAGCTGCCTGGTGTCCAAAACGTATTCATACGTGATGTCGTACCATTCTTGACGTTCAACACATAGAATAATCGCATATCGCTCGATGCATGTTTGAGCCATAAATTTTGCGGAAGCGTGTGCTCCCGGATGTTTGCTACTCGACGCAAAGCAGGCTTCCAATGCCGACTGACAATCTTCGACCTGTTCTACCGTTAGCAAAAGATTCGCTGGTACCATAAATTTCGACACCAGGGTACTGAACTTAGTTACGAACTCCTCTCCCCATTCGTTAAATTCCTCAGGTAAGTCGTATGCCTCACGAAACAACACGATGATTACTGCCAGGTAACGGACTTGAGACTGGTGGAAGCTTAGCGACTCCACCGAGTCTGCCCCTTCCACCGAAATCTTCATTCCGTCATATAGTTGCCCTTTCATAGGGTAAAGGACCGGCAGATATACAGGTTCCTTGACCTTTGATTCATCCCCCGAACTGCCCGGAGAATATTTTTCGTCAAGGGCAATATTGCTGTGATGAACCGCCTGGCGGCCTGTTTTTGACGTGAGCATCCGTTCGACTTTCAGTTCTTCGGTGAGTCGACCCCGATGCGCATCGGGATTAACAACCATTGAGGCAAACTCAACGACAGCCGACCTTGGCCACGTATTCGCAATTCTAAAAGCCTCATCCAGTTGCCTACTCACCAAGACATAGACATCCTCGACGCTTATCTGCTGAGCCTTTGCGGTTGGCACCGGTTTCTTCAAGCGGATTCTTGCGCAGATTTGTACTATCCAACCTATCAACAAGGCTTGATTGAGAGCTTCGGGCACCTTACCCGAGACCGCGAAGTAGCACCAAAATGCGCTTGTAACCGCCAAAATTCCACCGAGATAGTTGGTCACTCGGCGCCCATAAGTGCGTGATCCAAGATTCCAAGCAAAACTAATACATAGCCAAAATATGAGCAACGACCCAATAGTCCCAAGAAGCCAGTAGAAAAAACCACCCAGCAAACTACTTTCAGGGAATATAAAATCGATCAAGTATCTTCTTACGAAGATAATTATTCCACCCAGTATCGCACTGATGAAGCTTCTGGTCACCCACGCATGATTCATCGAACACCCCCGCCCTATTTTCCCGGCTTACGCATTGTGAGCTCGCGACTAAATTTGACCACACAAAGACCTCCGTCGCCAGCTTCGATAGCGAAACGAATCATTTATCATTCGGTCGGTCTATGCGAGGGCCCAGCCCGATGCGTCGTGCGCAACAAAACCGACAGCGAAAAAGTCGATGGCCAAGTGTCGGCAGTGAGGTTGGCTGCGCGTCCGGACCGACATTTCCATACTTTGGGAGCCGGATGAGCCGCAAACAACGCTTAACTGAGTCGCAAGCCTGCGCGTGGCGCGGGGTTCGACGTGCGTTCCAGGCGGCGGCGGGCACGTCGTGTGCAATCCGAGCCCCGCGGTCAACTGTCAGAGAAGGGAAATGGCCGCGTCCTCTGAGCGCGCCTCCAAAACGAGGACGCGACCCCAACAAGGGCGCGGAGCCCGAGCGCAAGTCCCACCACGGCAGTCCGACCGCCTCGCGCCTGCGGCGTTAGTCAAAGTTGTAACGTCGTGAGCCACGTTCACAGGTACTTACGCAGCTCCATCTTCGCGATCGACATCTTGTGCACCTCGTCCGGACCGTCGGCCAGACGCAGGGTGCGAATGTGGGCGTACATCATCGCGAGCGGGAAATCGTTGCTCACTCCGCCGCCGCCGTGCACCTGGATGGCACGGTCGATGATCTTCAGTGCCATCTCCGGTGCCGCAACCTTGATGGCCGCGATCTCGGTGCGCGCTTCCTTGTTCCCGACGGTGTCCATCAGGTACGCGGCTTTGAACGTGAGCAGTCGCGTCTTCTCGATCTCGATCCGCGCCTCGGCGATCCAGTCCTGAATATTCGAGCGCATCGCCACCGGCTTACCGAACGTCACCCGCGATACCGCACGGCGACAGAGCAATTCGAGCGCACGTTCGGCCACGCCGATGGTGCGCATGGCGTGGTGGATACGGCCAGGTCCCAAACGAGCCTGACTGATGGCGAATCCCTCACCCGGCCCCTTCAACACGTCCTTCGCCGGTACCCGCACATCCTCGAACAGCACCTCGGCGTGACCTTCGCGGTCGATGTAGCCGAATACCGGCAGATTGCGCAGGACGGTGACACCGGGTGCGTCGATGGGCACCACCAGCATCGATTGCTGACGGTGGGTGGCCGCCTCGGGATCGGTCTTGCCCATCACGATGAGAACCTTGCAGTTCTTGTGCATCGCATTGGACGTCCACCACTTGCGCCCGTTGAGGATGAAGTCGTCGCCGTCGCGGTCCATCTTCATGGCAATATTCGTGGCATCGGAACTGGCGACGTCGGGCTCGGTCATCGCAAAGGCAGAGCGAATGGTGCCGTCCAGCAACGGCTTCAGGTACTTCTCTTTGTGCTCGTCGGTGCCGAAGAGCGTGAACACCTCCATGTTGCCGGTATCGGGTGCGTTGCAGTTGCACGCCTCGGGGGCGAGCAGGCTGCGGCCCATGATCTCGGCGAGCGGGGCGTACTCGAGGTTGGTCAGGCCGGGGCCCCACTCGGGGTGCGGATGGAACAGATTCCACAGTCCACGTGAACGCGCTTCCTTCTTCAGATCCTCGATGATCGGCGGCTGGAAATGCGGGTCACCGGAGTCGAGCATCTGCTGCTCGTACACGGCCTCAGCCGGGTAGACGTGAGAGTCCATGAACTCCAACAGATCCGACTCGAATTTCTTCGCACGGTCGGAGGTCTCGAAAAATGCCACGGTGGGCCCCTATCGGTTGTTGTCGAGCAAGCTGTCCTGGTAGCGACGCATGCCGCGCAACCACCGGTCGTAATCGGCACCCTTGTTGCGGTACATGTCCAGTACGTTCTCGTGCGGCAGGATGAGGAACTGCTCGCGGTCCATCGCGTCGAGCACCACATCGGCAACGTCGAGGGGTTCGAGTACGGCGCCGGCGCTCAGTACCGCCGCAGTTGCGGCCGCTCCCAACGCATCTCCGGATTCGCGTCCCTCGTAGAGCAGTTTGGTGTTGACGCCCATCGGGCACAGGCAACTGACACGAATGCCTCGGTTGCCGTAGGTGACGTTCAGCCATTCGGCGAATCCGACGGCCGCGTGCTTGGTCGTTGCGTATGTGGCCGAACCGATCTGGGTGAGCAGACCTGCCGCAGAGGCGGTGCTGACGAAATACCCCTCACCGCGCTCGAGCCAACCCGGTACCAAAAGCTGCGCGGCGCGTATGTGTGCGCGCACGTTCACATCGAACGAGAGGTCCCAGTCCTGTTCGGTGGCGTCGAGCCCGGGTGCGCCACTGATACCGGCGTTGGCGAAGTAGAGATCGACAGGTCCGAACGAGTCCTCGGCCACCGCGATCAGCCGTTGGATGTCCGCGATGTTCGACGCGTCCGCCGCAGCGGCGACGGCCGTTCCCGGCCGGTCGCGTTCGATGGCGTCGACTACCGCTTGGGCCGTCTCTCCGTCGAGATCGGAGACTATGACGCGTGCGCCGTGCTCCGAGAGTCGAGCAGCGATGGCCCCGCCGATTCCGCCACCACCGCCGGTGACGATGGCAACCTTACCTTCAACCTTCATTCCCCAGGTATAGTTGAAGTCAGATTCAAGTTCAACCCACGTTCGGTGAACAGCCAGCTCAGACGGGGTGTCATGCCCTCGGCCGCGTCGGATCGGTGATCCATCCCGACCACGAACCCGGATACAACGCAGCGTCGATACCCGCCAACTCGAGCGCGAGAATCTGGTGTGCGGCGGTCACCCCGGATCCGCAGTAGACAGCGACGTCCTTTCCGGCCGGCACAAGTCCACCGAATGTGCCATCGAGTACCTCGGGGTCCAGGAATCGCCCGTCCAAATCGACATTCTCGGTCGTCGGTCGATTGACAGCGCCCGGGATGTGACCGGCCACGGGATCCACCGGTTCCACTTCCCCGCGGAATCGTTCGGGTGCCCGCGCGTCGATCAGTACGTTGGTTCGGGCGAAATCGAGTACGTCGTCGACGTCGAGGACTCGTGCCAGGGATGGCCGTGCGGTGAACGATCCGGCTGCCACGATCGATGGTTCGGTGCCGATCGGGAATCCGGCGGCCACCCATTGAGTCAAACCGCCGTCGAGGACTCGCACGTCGCCGTGGCCGTAGTAGCGCAACAGCCACCAGCCGCGCGCGGCCGCGGTCGCCGGTCCTCCGTCGTAGACCACAACCGAGGAGTCGTCACTCACCCCGGCGCTGCGCATCGCTGCGACGAAGGTCTCCTCGTCGGGCAATGGGTGACGCCCGCGCTGACCAGGCGGGCCGGCCAGATCGGCATCGAGGTCGACGAATTGCGCGTGCGGGATGTGCCCGGCCTCGTAACCTGCTCTGTCGCTCCCGGTCTGAAGCGTGAACCGGATGTCGAGGACGACGGGTGCCCGTCCCATCTCGAAGAGATCGTGCAGTTCGGCGGCAGAGATCAGCGGCGAAGGGCTCATAAGGATCCGACGCTAACAGCCCCGCGCGGGGAATAGCTCGGTGTTGGTACAGGTTGTGCGCAGGCGTGACCGAAACTGCATCCACAACTCAGCACCTGTCCACCGCCGGGCTCTTCGAGCCGTTCGAGGTCAAGTCGCTGAAGCTGCGTAACCGCTTCGCCATGGCCCCGATGACGCGCGCCTTCTCACCCGACGGCATCCCCGGCCCGGACGTGGCCGAGTACTACCGCAAACGTGCAGCCGGTGGCACCAGCCTCATCATCACCGAGGGCACCTACATACCCGATCCCGCCGCAGGCCCCCACACCCGCGTTCCACGCATCTACGGCGACGCCAGCCTCGAGGGCTGGAAGGGCGTCGTCGACGCGGTGCACGCTGAGGGCGGCGCGATCATCCCGCAGCTGTGGCACCTCGGGGTCGAGCGCGGCACCGAGCCTCGCCTGTTCCCCGACGTCACCACCGTCAGCCCGTCCGGCATTGCACTCGACGGCACCTCGGTCGGTCGAGCCTTCACCGACGCCGACCTCGACGAACTCACCTCACAGTGGGTACAGGCCGCGGTCAACGCGAAGAACACCGGCTTCGACGGCCTCGAACTGCATGGCGCGCACGGGTATCTGCTCGACGAGTTCCTTTGGGCCACAACCAATGTACGCGACGACGAGTTCGGCGGCTCGCTCGAGGCCCGCACCCGTTTCCCCGCACAGGTCGTTGCGGCGATCCGCGCGGCCGTCGGCGAGGACTTCGCCATCGTGTACCGATTCTCGCAGTGGAAGAGCAACCACTTCGACGCTCGGATCGCGCAGAACCCCGAGGAACTCGGACGCGTCCTGACGCCACTGGTCGACGCCGGAGTGGATGTGCTGCACGCCTCGACCCGTCGCCACTGGGATCCGGCGTTCCCCGAGCTGGACGGTAGCGACGGCAAGCTCGGCTTGGCCGGGTGGACTCGCAAGCTCACCGGAGTTCCGACGATCACGGTCGGATCGGTCGGTCTCGACTCGGTGTTCACGTCGGCATGGTCGGAGGATGCCGCGTCGGGTGTGACCGGATTGGACGCTCTCGTCGGTCAATTCGAGAACAGCGAGTTCGATCTGGTGGCCGTCGGACGCGCGTTGCTGTCCGATCCGGAGTGGGTGAACAAGGTGGGCGACGGCCGCGTGGACGAGCGCATCGAATTCACGCGCGACCACATTCAGCACTTGGTCTGAGCGAGCGGCACAGGGATTCACGGCAGCATCGTCTAGAACGGCGGTGCTGCCGTTTCGTCTGTCTCGGACTGTTCTTTGTCAGGTGGGTTGGGGTGGGCGATGATGCCGGATCGTTTGGGTTTGGTGGGGATGTGTGGCCTCAGGTCGTTGCCGAGGATGGGTACTGTTGTTCCGTTGGCGGGCAGGGTGATTCGGGTGGTTTTCGATGTCGATTGCCAGAGGATCGCGCCGCCGGGGAGCATGGTGGCTTTCCAGTAGCCGGCTGTTTTGACGGTGTGGTGGAACTCGCACAGGCATTGGAGGTTGTTGACGGTGGTCCAGCCGCCGCCGCGGGGGTTCGTGTGGTCGAAGGGTGTGATGTGGTCCAGTTGGCAGCGGTCGGCGGGGCGATTGCAGCCGGGGAAGCGGCAGTGCCGATCACGTAGCCGTACTGCGGCGGTGGTGAGGGCGTCGGGTCGGTATGTCAGGGCTCGGTCGGTCAGTGGGTCGCGTGCGACGGACTTTCCGAGGGTGGGATCGGCGGCGATGGCGGCTTCGAGGGCGGCGGCGAGGGATGCGTTGCCGAGGTAGATGCCGGCGGGTGTGTGGATGCTTCGGCTGTTCGGCCGGATTGCGGAGGGCAGGTCGAGGGCAGAGCTGTGCCGTGTGCCCCTGCCGACGGGTGTGTGGGTGCAGAACAGTGCTGCGGCCGAGGTCAATGAGTGCCGGCGCCGCTGGCGTTGGTCGTCGCTTGTGGCAGCAGAAGCAGCAGAGCCTGTTCCCGATGCCGGACCTACGGCTGAATTGGGTCCGGCTGTTGTTGCAGGAGAGGGTGATTGGAAATTCTTCGGTGCAGGATCAGGCACCCGCGAGGTCTGGTCCGCAGGTAATTGCGATGCTGACGTGGGTGCCGACGAACGAGTTGCTGCGGGCTTCCCGACAGGATCGGCGGCACCCCGGCTGGGAGTTGCCGACGGGTCGGTCGCACGTACGGGTGCGGTCTCGCCGTTCTCCTCGGACTCGCCGTTCTCCTCGGACTCGTCGGCTGGTGAACTGGCCGAAGTCTTGTCGGTCGAGCAATCTGTCCCCGCCCCCGCCCCCGAGTCCGCGGCCGACCTCATTCCCCCATCTCCATCAGCAGCCGTAGCGGTATCAGTAGCCGAGTCCGCGTCTCTGTCTGTATCTGTCCCTGTTCCCGTCTCGGGTCCTGTTGCACCCCCTGCCGTCTCGCTGTCCGGGCGTCGTTCCCATTCCCCGGTCTCGGGGTCCTGCACAGCCAGTCCCAGTTTCTCGGCCAGGGTGACTGCCTCGGTGAGCAGGACCTGCCACTGACTGTTGCGCGCGAGTTCCCGCGCGAGGTCCGGGTCGATGGAACCGTGACCGGCCAGGTACGCCGGGTTCGCCAGTAACCCGATGAGGGTGGCGATGTCGACGGTGATCATCGTCAACGGCACCCGACGATCGGGCAGCTCTGCATCTTTTTTCGGGCACTCTGGGCGGTGGCACAGGCATGTCAGGCGGGGTTCGCCGTGCATGCGGGCCATGAACGCATCGCACAGGCGTTCTTTCTTGCCGCGGGGGTCTTTCGGGCAGAGCGTGTCGGCCATCTCCTCGAGGAGCTGCCATGCGGCGGCGGCTTCGGGTGCGGTCAGCTCGGCCCGGATCCGGGTGAGTTCCCCGGCGGGGCTGTAGGTGACGCTGCGGAATCGTTTCGCGAACTCCCGTAGTGCTGCTGCTTCCTCGGGGGCGACCCGCAGCAGGATGTCCCAGATCTCCTTCTCGAGCGGACCCGGCGAAGACCGGCGGGCGGCTTCGACGACCTCGTCCTCGACCTTCTTCACGATGTCATCGGAGAGGTTGTCGAGGATCCGGCACACCGTCCGCACACGGGGGAGGTCGACCTCGCCGGTCTCGAACGCTCTCCGCAGCAGCGGTAGTCGGGTGTGCAGGGCAACGCCGACGGACACATACGATTCGGCGACCGTCGCCGAGCACCCCAACGCGACTGCCATTTCGGTACGTCCGTATCGGCTGTAGTGCTTGTGCTCGACATCGAGTGTGATCCAGTCGCAGTGCACGCGGTAGCAGGCAGCGATCTTGCGGGCCGCCAGACGATTTTCTGCTCGTGCGGCAGCGGTCAACGCCTCCAGCGACACGGTTGGTACTGCACCCATTTTTCACCCCCCGGTGACCCGAAACAAGAACGTCTGTTCGAACAAGAAGAACAGTAACCCGAGCCACCGACAGAAACCGTCGAGCCGACATCGCTGCGCCGAACATCCTCGTGACCTGGTGCGATGCGTCGAATTCGATAGGCGTTCTACACTTCGACCCATGACCGAGCCCGATTCCACAGCGGCCGAGCTGGCCGAGTTACGCGCCCACGCGAACGAAGGCGATCAGGATGCGCTCGACCAGTTGGTCGAACTCGCAGGCTCTCGAAACGACCTCGACGAACTCCGCGCCCTCGCCGACGCAGGCAGTACCGATGCCGTCGACATCCTGGTCGAACTTGCCGGTGAACGTGGTGATCGCGTCGAGCTGCAGAGACTGGCCGCGGCAGGAAGCCAAGACGCCGCAGATATTCTGGACGAGCTCGACAGCTAGCCGGGGCTGGGCCGCTCCCCCAGTTGCACGGTGAGTCGGTGCGCCGCGTCGAGGAGCATCTTGCCCAGCTCCCGTCGTCGATCGTCGCGGAATCGCGTCTCGACACCGGTCAAGCTCAGCGCCCATGCAGGCTTGTCGGCGCGATCGAACACGGCGGCACCGAGTCCCCAGCTACCCTCCACGAGCAGCGCCGGATTGACGGCGAATCCCGTGGTGCGGGTGTGCGCTATCCGCCTGCGAATCTCCACGGCGGCGTGGCTCTCGCCCCACTCCGGCACCAGGTTCACGCCATCGAGGTACTCGTCGACCTCCCGATCCGGTAGGTGCGCAAGAATGGCCAACCCTGCGGACGCCACTCCGAGCGGCAGCCGAATTCCCTCGTACAGCACGTGCGAGCGCAGCGGAAAACTTCCCTCCACTCGAAGCAAGCACACCGTCTCCGAACCCCGCCGAGCCGACAGGAACGCACTCTCACCACTCTCGGTGGCCAACGCCTGCACTACTTTTCGCGCCTGGTCGGTGATGTCGTACCGCAGGGCCGCCATGGACCCCAGCAGGTAGATCTCCGGCCCCAGCGACCAGCGGCCGGTGCCGGCGTCGCGATCCACGAATCCCTGTTCCGCGAGCGTGGACAGCAAGCGGTGGGTGGTGGGTCGAGCGATACCGGCCGCCCGCGCGAGGGCAGTGGTGGAGGCACCGGATGGCTCCTCGGCTCCGGCTGCACGCAGCAACGAACAGATCTTCCCGATCACACTCGCGTTGGCTTCCGATGACGTCACCCGAGCATCGTACGTCCACCCAGTGGACACCAACTCTCGAACCGTTCACCGGACGAGCAATCGAGGCCATTCTTGCCACATCGAGATGCAGCTCAGGTTCACTGAAGTCATCGTTTGCTCAACGAACACATCAGGAGTTCTTGTGACAAGAAAGACCTACGCGTCCGCTGCCGACGCGGTCGCAGATATCGGCCGTGGGGCGACCATCGCGGTCGGCGGCTTCGGGCTGTGCGGTATTCCGGACGCCCTCATCGAGGCCATCGCGAACACCGACGCCGACGAGCTCGAAGTGTTCTCCAACAACTGCGGCGTCGACGGTTACGGGCTCGGAATCCTGTTGGCGGCAGGTCGCATTCGCCGCGTCACCGCCTCGTACGTCGGAGAGAACAAGGAGTTCGCCCGGCAGTACCTCGCCGGCGAACTCGAGGTCGAACTGACCCCTCAGGGCACGCTCGCCGAAAGGCTTCGCGCCGGCGGCAACGGCGTTCCCGCATTCTTCACCCCCGCCGGGGTCGGCAGCCCCATCGCCGACGGCGGAATGCCGTGGCGCTACAACGCCGACGGCTCGGTGTCGATCGCATCGCCGCCCAAGGAAACGCGAGTGTTCGGCGACAAGCGGTATGTACTCGAAGAGTCGATCAATGCCGACTTCGCACTGGTGCACGCCGAAACAGGCGATACAGCAGGCAATCTCGTGTTCGACAAAACCGCGATGAACTTCAACCCCCTCGCCGCGATGGCCGGCAAAATCACTATCGCGCAGGTCGAGAATCTCGTGGAGCCGGGCGAGATCGACCCAGCCCACGTACATCTGCCCGGAGTGTTCGTCCAACGCGTCGTACACACCGGGCCACAGGACAAGCGCATCGAAAAGCGCACCGTCAGTTCAGGAGTTCGAGCATGAGTGCAGGATGGACGCGCGATCAGATGGCCGAACGCGCCGCAGCGGAGATGATCGACGGCGAATACGTCAACCTCGGCATCGGACTACCGACACTGATCCCGGGATATCTCACCGAAGACGTCAAGGTCACCCTGCACTCGGAGAACGGCATCCTGGGCACCGGGCCTTACCCCACCGAGGACAAGGTCGACGCCAATCTCATCAACGCGGGCAAGGAGACCGTCACCGTCAATCCCGGTGCAGCATACTTCGATTCGTCGTTGAGCTTCGGGATGATTCGGGGCGGCCACATCGACACCGCGGTACTCGGCGGCATGCAGGTCTCCCGCACCGGCGACCTCGCCAACTGGATGGTGCCCGGCAAGATGGTCAAGGGCATGGGCGGCGCGATGGACCTCGTGCACGGTGCCCGACGTGTCATCGTCGTCATGGAACACACCGACCGCGACGGCAATCCGAAGATCCTCGACGCCTGCACTCTGCCGCTCACGGGCCAGGGCGTCGTGGACCGCATCATCACCAACTTGGCCGTCATCGACGTCGTCGGCGACGGCACGCTCGAGCTGGTGGAACTGGCACCGGGCGTGACCACCGAGCAGGTCACCGCCGCAACCGGATCGACCCTGAAGCACTGATCGAACGACTGTGGGCCCGAACGTCCGAACACGTTCGGGCCCACAGTGTTACGTCCTAGTCCGGAATCATGTCGAACGTATCCGGATTCGGTCCGGTACGACCCTGCTCACCCTTGTCCAGCGCCGTGATGGCGTCGACATCGGCGGAGCTGAGCTCGAAGTCGAAAATCTCGAAGTTGGCCTTGACCCTCTCCGGCGTCACCGACTTCGGGAAGATGATGTTGCCGCGCTGAATGTGCCAGCGAAGGACCACCTGCGCAACCGATTTGCCTGCTGCATCGGCGATTCGCTGCAGTTCCGCGTCGTCGAGGACGTTGCCCTGAGCGATCGGCGACCACGCCTCGGTGGGGATGGCGTGCTCACGGCCGTAAGCCCATACGTCGTTGTTCACGAAGTACGGGTGCACCTCGATCTGGTTCACCGCGGGGACCGTATCGGTCTCCTGCGCGAGGCGATCGAGGTGAGCGGGCTGGAAGTTGGAGACACCGATGTTGCGGGCGCGGCCGTCGGCTGCGAACTCCTCCAACGTCTTCCACGTGGATACGAAATCGCCGTCGTAGCGGGTGGGTAGCGGCCAGTGGATGAGGAAGAGGTCGACGTAGTCGGTTCCGAGGTCGCTGAGCGTCTTGTCGAATGCCGAGCGCGCGTCGTCGGGCCGATGAAAGCCGTTGTTGAGCTTGCTGGTGACGAAGACCGACTCGCGATCGATCCCGGAGTTACGGATGCCTTCGCCGACCTGCTTCTCGTTGCCGTACATCTCGGCGGTGTCGATGTGTCGGTAGCCGATCTCGAGCGCCGTTTCGACGGCCTTCGCGGTCTCCTCCGGGTCGATCTGGAAGACGCCGTAGCCGAGCTGGGGAATCTGCTTGCCGTTTCTGAGCGTGACGCTGGGTACCTGAGTCATATCGCCGGGGTGCCCGCCCACTCTCGCCTTCAAACCGGGTGAAATGATGCGTGCGTGATAGTGCAGCGCATCCGGCGCGTCGTAGACGGAGTTGCCGAGAAATTCGGCCGGTCCACCTCCGCTCTGATTGCCCCCGAGCGCCACTTCGACCCGGCGCACCCGTGGTTCCTCACCGCGCCCGAGCGAGGCAACGACGACACCCGAATTTCGGCGTGGACCGAGGGCAACCGCGTCGAGAATCTGGTGCACGGCAAGACCTACTTCGCTGCACTCGCACGAGCCCTGGAGCAGACCGAGCGAAACGATCTGGTGCTCTTCACCGATTGGCGCGGCGACCCGGAGCAGCTGCTCACCGACGACGGCGTGACCGTCGAGGATGCCCTGGCAGCCGTCGCGCACCGCGGTGGCGTCGTCAAGGGCATGGTGTGGCGCTCCCACATGGAGACCCTCGGTTTCACCGGCCCGAAGAACCGTAAGCTCGCGCTGCGGCTGGAGGAGGCGGGCGGCGAGGTCATTCTCGACCAGCGCGTGCTGGTGACCGGAAGCCACCACCAGAAGTTCGTCGTCGTGCGGTACGGCAGGAAAGATCTGCCCGACGTCGCGTTCGTCGGTGGCATCGATCTGGCCCGTGCTCGACGCGATGATGCCGATCACTTCGGCGACCCTGTCTCACGTCCCTTCCCTCCCGAGTACGGCGAGATCCCCGCCTGGCACGACGTGCAGGTGCAGATCGAAGGCCCGGCGGTACGAGACGTGGAAGACGTCTTCCGCGAACGCTGGGAAGATCCGGCGGCTCTCTCCCGCTTGCCGTGGCACGCCATCCCCGACCTGCTGCGCGGAGTCACGCGAGAGCCGTCGGAACTCCCTCCTGCGGCGGCGGCCCCGGAGCCGCGGGGCACGTGCTCGGTGCAGTTGTTGCGCACCTATCCCCGCCGACGCCCCGCCTACCCGTTCGCCACGAAGGGCGAGCGCAGCGCGGCCCGCGCATACGCCAAAGCCCTCGACAGGGCTACCGAGCTGATCTACATAGAGGATCAGTATCTGTGGTCGGTCGACGTAGCTCGCGTCTTCGCCGCAGCATTGCGCCGGAAGCCGAATCTGAAGTTGGTCGTGGTGGTCCCCAAGCACCTCGACGACGACAGCAACTTGACCATTCCTTCTGCGCTGCTGGGACACTCGGCTGCACTCGGGGTCATCCGGGCGGCCGGCGGTGATCGCGTTCTGGTACTCGACATCGAAAACGACCGAGGCATACCGGTATACGTGCACTCGAAGGTCTGCATCATCGACGACGTATGGACCGCGGTGGGATCGGACAACTTCAATCGCCGCTCCTGGACCCATGATTCGGAGCTGACCGCGGCCATCGTCGACGAGCAGCGCGACGATCGCGCACCCTTGGACCCGGCGGGCCTCGGCGACGGTGCCAGAACCCATGCGCGCAACCTGAGACTCGAACTGATTCGCGAGCACCTGGGACGGGCCGACGGCGACGACGCAGACCTCGTCGACCCGCAGCAGTTCTTCGATGTGGTCGCGGCCAGCGCGACCGCTCTCGACAACTGGCATCGCAACCCGTCCGCGAAGTCCCGGCCGGTCGGCCGACTGCGCAAGCACGAGATCTCGGTGCCGCCCGTCTGGCAACAGCGACTCGCCGCACTCGCCTACCGGTTGTTCGTCGACCCCGACGGGCGGCCCATCGGGATGCGCCTGCGTCGTCGATTCTGACGACATTGTCGACCGGCCCTTCCCGCTCTATCCGTTTCGGACCTGACAAATCGGGCATTCGCGATCGGTGCCTTCCTCCTCTCGTACACCCACTGCCCTCGTCTTCGCACCGTCTCCGCTTCTGACGGTGACTCTCGACGCCGCCCCGAACGGCAGTACCGAACTGCACGTACACGCAGGCGGTCAGGGTCACTGGATCGCGCGAATGGCGTCGGTGCTCGGTCTCGATGTCACGCTCGCCGGGGTCTTCGGCGGCGAGATCGGTGCCGTGCTGCGGGGCATCGTCGAGGGTGAGGGCATTTCCGTCGTCTCCATCGATATCGGCCAGGAAAGTGGCTCCTACGTGCACGATCGCCGCAGCGGAAAGCGTGAGGTACTGGCCACGGTGGACCCGCCGCCGCTCGCCAGGCACGCGCTCGACGATCTGTTCGGTGCCGCACTCGCCACCGGTGCCCGCAGCGACGTCGCGATCCTCGGCGGTCCGCATGCCGACGACATCGTGCCGGCCGAGGTGTACGAGCGGTTGTGCGCAGACCTCCGTGCGCTCAACGTCCCGGTGGTAGCCGACCTGTCGGGACCGACGATGCAGGCCGCTCTCACCGGCGGTCTCACGGTGCTCAAAGTCAGTCACGAGGATCTCATCGCCGACGGTGGTGCCGAGTCCGAAGACCCGAAGCACCTGATCTATTCGATGCGAAAAATGCACGACGCCGGGGCCGAGGTCGTCGTGATCTCACGAGCGGGGGATCCAGCGTTGGCTCTGGTGGAGGGCGACGTACTCGAGATCGTTACCCCGGGTCTGCAGATGGTCGACCACCACGGCGCAGGCGATTCGATGAGCGCCGGGATCGCGGCCGGAATCGCCCAGGGAATGCCGATGCAGGAGGCGCTACGGCTGGGCGGAGGCGCGGGCACCGCCAACGTCACCCGCCGCGGCCTGGGTAGCGGCCGAAAAGATCTGGTACTCGGGCTGACCGAATCGGTGGACGTGCGTCCGTACGGCAAGGCGGGCAAGAAATGAGAGCCCTGATCACCAACGACGACGGCGTACACAGCGCAGGCATCGCCCTGCTGGCACGGGTCGCCCTCGATGCCGGCCTCGACGTCGTGGTGGCCGCGCCCCACGAGGAGCGCAGTGGCGCAAGCGCTTCGTTGACGGGGATGGGCGTCGACGACCACCTCGGTATCGAGCTGACCGAGATCGAGGGACTACCCGATGTGACGGCGTATGCGGTACAGGCCTCGCCTGCCCTCATCGCGTTCGTCGCCACGAGAGGGGCCTTCGGCGACGTACCGGACCTCGTGCTCTCGGGTATCAATCACGGCCCCAATACCGGCGCTGCCGTGCTGCATTCGGGAACGGTGGGCGCGGCATTGACCGCCCTGACGCACGGGATTCCTGCCATGGCGCTGTCGTCGCTCGCCACTCGGCCGTCGCATTGGGAGACCGCCGAACACGTCGCACACCTGGCTGTGACATGGATGGTCACGCACTTGACCGTCGATGCCGTGGTCAACGTCAACATTCCCAACGTTCCCCTCGCCGACTTCGCCGGAATCGTCCCGGCATCACTGGCTCGCTACGGCGCGGTGCAGGCCGAAATAGGAGACCGCGGAGAAGATTTCGTCACCGTCCGGTTCGACGCGATCCAAGCAGAGGACGACGATTCCGACGCCTCGCTGCTGGCCCGGAACTGGGCGACCGTCACCGCACTGCGTCCCCCGAGCGAGGTGGACTGCGTCGATCTGTCGACGATGCGCGAGTGAGCTCCGCGCCGCGGAACGAGAATTGTCGGTGCCCTCGGGCACACTGAGAACCACGCACCGCACATGCCACGGACCTAGGGGGTCACCGCGTATGACGTTCCATTCAGTAGTTCCACCGTTTCTACTCGAGCGGCTCCGGGGAGCCGGCGCCCGCGCTACGCTGCTCGCCGACCGTGAGATGCGGGCAGGACGAGAAGTCGTCCAGGCACGTACCGCCATCGCGCCGCGGACCGGCGGCACACTCGAACGCACCATCTCCGACGCGAGATCGACTCGCGACCTCCCGGGCCAGCAGGTTCGCGCCGAGGGTGAGGATCCCACCGGCGATGCCGCGACCGACGAGGCATACAACGGTCTCGGCGCGACCTACGCGTTCTTCGACGAGGTCTACGGCTACTCGAGTCTCGACGGCAGTGGCCTGCCCCTCGACGCGACGGTGCACTACGGCCAGGATTACGACAACGCGTTCTGGGATGGCTCGCGCATGGTGTTCGGCGACGGTGACGGAGAGGTGTTCGCTCGATTCACCGTCTCACTCGGCGTCATCGCGCACGAGCTCGCGCACGGGTTCACGCAGTACACCACTCCGCTCGAATACAAGGACCAGGCCGGCGCACTGAACGAGTCGATCTCCGACGTCTTCGGCGCGCTCGTCGAGCAGTACACCGCGAAGGAGAACGCCGAGGACGCCTCGTGGCTGATCGGCGAAGGTCTGTTCCTGCCTGCCGTTCAGGGAATGGCTCTGCGCTCGCTCCTCGAGCCCGGTACCGCCTACGACGACGATGTGCTGGGCAAGGATCCGCAGCCGGCCAGTATGGACGATTTCGTCGTCACCACCGAGGACGATGGCGGGGTGCACATCAATTCCGGTATTCCCAACCGCGCGTTCGCCGTTGCAGCCACCACTCTGGGTGGTCCGGCGTGGGACCGTGTGGGGCAGGTTTGGTTCGACACGATGACCGTCGGCGGACTCTCGCCCACAGTGGACTTCGCCGGCTTCTCGGCAGCAACACTCGCGGCGGCCAACAAGCGATTCGGAGCAGGGTCCGACGTTGCCGAGGCCGTGGCCACGGGTTGGGCTACCGTGGGGGTGACGACAACCGGGCTTGAGTCCATACCGAAGCCGAGCGAGAATCGGGTGTGATCGAGGGCAGATGAGCCTGCGCATCGAGGTACTACGAACCGGCGGCGTTGCCGGAATGTCCAAACGTGGCGTCGTCGAGACCGACGAGCCGGAATGGCAGTCGTTGGTCGACGCCGCGCAGCCGTACATTGCCGATCAGCAGGCCACTGACGCTGCCGACTCGAATGCCCGCGACACATTCGTCTGGAACGTCTCGGTGGGCGAGCATTCGTGCCGCGTCGGGGATTCTGCCCTGACCGGGCCCCTACGCGACCTCGCGGAGCGCACACTCCGCGAGGGCCGCGTCAGGTAGGTCAGTCTTGTAGTCAGCTCTGTAGTCGAACCAGCTCAGCTCTCAGGCCTTCCACTCCGCGCCGCGTTCTTCGGTTGCCTGGCTCAGTGCCTCGACGGTGGCGTCGACTCCGAAGTCTTTGCCGTAAACAGGTGTTCCCGGCTGCTGTCGCCAGGACTCTTCGAGGGTTCCGGCGTCGACCGGGTCGAAGCCGAGCTCGTCGATGACCGAGAACACGAACTTCTTCGAGTCGGCGTCGTTGCCTGCGATTGGAAGCGCGATGCGACCGTCGGTCCCGGCCGGTACGCCCTTCTCGAGCAGGTGCTTGTACCAAATTCCGTTGAAGGCCTTGATCACCGGCTCACCGAGTTGTTGGGCCACCCAGACGCTTTCGGGTGTTCCGCCTTCGATCTCCTCGATCAGCCCGTCCCGCTGCTGCGGGTAGTAGTTGTTCGTTTCGATGATCGGCGCTCCGGGCTTGCGAGCACTGGTGATTCCTGGAGCGAGATCCGGAACGTTCTTCTGCGGGATACTCAGAATGACGAGGTCGGCATCTTCCGCGGCATCCGCGGCCCACACCGCGGTCGCTCCGGTTTCCGCCGCCAGGTCGGCGAGAGTCTCCGGATCACGCGAGTTGGAGAACCGAACCTCATGACCGAGTGCTGCGAGTCGGCGCGTGAGCGTGCCGCCGATCTGTCCACTTCCGATGATGCCAATTTTCATGTCCGGAACAAACGATCCAGGCTGCGATCTATTCCCGTCAGGAACCCACGGAGACCTTCGAGCGGGGCCGACCGAACTTCATCGCCTTGTCCACGAGCTTGCCGTATCGCAGAACCGGCAGGTCCCGGAAGTAGTTCATCCGCAGCTTCCACGGGGTTTCGCTGCCCTGCCTCGGGAAGTTGTCGACGGCCCGCAGCACGTAACCGGCGGCGAAATCGAGAAACGGTTCTTCGTCGACAGAGGGATCACGTTCGAGCTCGACGGTGCTGTAACCGTTCTCGTCCATGTGAGCAAGAAGTCGCATGACGTAGTTCGAGACCATGTCGGCCTTGAGGGTCCACGACGCGTTGGTGTATCCGACGACGAAGGCGAAGTTGGGGATGCCGGTGAGCATCATGCCCTTGTACGCCATGGTGCTGGGCAGATCCACGTCCTTGCCGTCGACGCGGAAGGTCGCGCCGCCGAGTGCGGACAGGTTCAATCCCGTTGCAGTAACCACGATATCGGCGTCGAGGTGCTGGCCGGACTTCAGCTTCAGACCGGTCTCGGTGAAGCTGTCGATGTGATCGGTGACGATCGAGACCTCGTCCTTACGGATCGAGCGGAACAGATCGTTGTCGGGTACCAGACACAGCCGCTGATCCCACGGGTTGTAGGACGGGGTGAAATGGGTGTCGAGGTCGTATCCCTTCGGCAGCCACCCCTCCTGCATCTTCCGGATCCGCTTCTTCATGAATTCCGGATACTTCTGACTCAAGGTGAAGATCAACATTGCCATCGACACGTTCTTGAGTCGAGTCACGCTGTACGCCAACTTCTTCGGCAGTCGCTTCCTCAATGCCTGCGCGATCGGGTCCTTGGACGGCAGCGAGAGGATGTAGCTCGGCGAGCGCTGCAGCAGGGTCACGTGCTCGGCATCGCGGGCAAGGTTGGGCGCCAACGTGATTGCCGTTGCGCCACTGCCGATGACGACAATTTTCTTGCCCGCGTAGTCAAGATCCTCGGGCCAGTGCTGCGGGTGGATCACCTGCCCACCGAAGTTCTCCTGGCCGGCGAATTCGGGACTGAAGCCCTTGTCGTAGTTGTAGTAACCACTGCAGGAGAACACGAACGACGCGGTGATCGTGACGGTCTCGTCGGTGTCGCTACGCTGCGCGGTCACCGTCCAGAACTGCTGCTCGGACGACCATTCGAGGGCGACGACCTTGTGGTGGTAACGAATGTGCCTGTCGACGCCTGCTTCTCGGGCAGTTTCGACGATGTAGTTGCGAATGTCGGTGCCGTCGGCGATGGACTTCTCGCCCATCCACGGCTTGAAGCTGTACCCGAGGGTGTACATGTCGGAATCGGAGCGAATCCCGGGGTAGCGGAACAGATCCCACGTGCCACCGATCGCGCCGCGGCTTTCCAGGATGGTGTACGTCTTCCCGGGCAGATCGTGCCCGAGGTGACGGGCGGCCCCGATCCCGGACAGGCCGGCACCGATGATGAGGACATCGACCTCGGGGGTAGTCAGTACGGCAGTCATGTCAACGATTCCTTCGGTGGGGGGGTCAGCTGGTCTTGTTGCGTGCGCTCTCGGACCTACCGAGGCGTGCTACTTCTTCGTCCATCTTGGGCAGGATCGTCGGCACGTGCTCGAGCATGCTGCGATCGCCGACGCGTGAGGTGATGACGGCCTTGAACCAGGACGCCGCACCCACCCAACGCGGTACGTAGACGCGACGCTTGCGCTTGGCCAGGCCGTCGACGAACGCGTCGACGCACTGCTCGACGGTCATCGTCTTGCCGAGCGGGCCGGGCAGTACCGCTAGCAAATCCTGGAATGCCGTGAGATCGGATTTGGCGTCCTGCACCATCGGGGTATCGATCCACGCCATGTGCGCGGAGCCGACATCGACCCCGCGGTAGTTCACTTCCAGGCGAAGCGCATTCGCGAAGTGTTCGGCCGCAGCCTTGCTCGCGTTGTAGGCCGCCAGGCCGGGGCACGGAGTGAACGCCGCGAGCGAGGAGACGACGAGGATGTAGCCGTTCCGCTCGATCAGCGACGGCAACGCAGCGCGGACGGTGTTGAACACGCCCATCACGTTGATGTCCATGACGCGTTGGAACGTGGCCGGGTCCACCCGCATGATCGATCCGTAGCTGGCGATTCCTGCGTTGGCGAGCACTAGATCGATACCGCCGTAGGCCGCGATGCCGCCGTCGACTGCGCGCTGCATGTCGTCCAGATTTCGGACGTCGGCGACGAACGCCTCGGCCTTCAGCTGGGTCGCCAGCTCTCGCAGCGGGGCCTCGTCGACGTCGACGAGTACCAGCCGGGCGCCTTTGCCTGCCAGGTCACGCGCAGTGGCGGCACCGATTCCCCGTGCTGCTCCGGTGATCAGAACCACCTTGTTCCGTAGCGTCGACGCCGCCATGTGCTCCCCCTCGATCCGAATGCTTGTCTGCGAACACTTTGCATCTGATACCGAGCGGTGTCAAGATCTGTGTGTGACTACCCATCACAGTGAAGTCGGCCGCACCTACCGAGGTGCCGATCCGCAGCAACGGCAGCAGGAGCGTCGGATCCGCCTGCTCGACGCAGCCGTCGAAGTTTTCGGCACCACCGGATACCGGACGGCGACGGTGGAGAGGGTGTGCAACGAGGCCGGGCTGACCAAGCGCTATTTCTACGAGTCCTTCACCAACAGCGAGGACTTGCTGATGGCCACCTACATCCGGGCCACCGACGCCATGCGCGAGAACATCCTCGTCGGAGCAGCCGCAGAAACGGACTCCAGCGAACAGGTACTCAGAGGAGCGCTCACCGGCTTCTTCACGTTCGTCGCCGAGCACCCCGAATCGGCTCGGATTGCCTTCGTGGAAATCCTCGGCGTGTCGCCTACCGTCGACGCGCTGTACCGCAAGACCACCACCTCGTTCTCCGCGACGGTGCTACAGGTGGCCGAGACCGTCGGGTCCAGCCGTGGCCTGGCCGGGCCGAACCGTCGAACATTGGCAATGGGACTCGTCGGCGCGGTCCTCACCATCGCTCAGCAATGGCTGCTGTCCACCGAACGCGAACCCCTGGACTCGGTGATTGCCAGTGCCCACACCATCCTGGCCGCGGTGGTGTTCGGACGCGTCGACGGCTGAGCAGTTGTCAGGCCCTGCTCTGCAGCGGTTCCACCGGCTCGTCCGCGGTGGCGCGTTCACCGGATTTGACGACGACCACACCGAGCAGGATCAGTGCGCCACCGGCAAGTTGGATCGGTGCCGGTGCTTGACCGAGCAGCAGCCACGCGAACACCAGTGCCGCAACAACTTCCATCAAACCCATGAACGACGCCAGCCTCGAGCCGAGGCGTCGACCCGCAGCGATACCGAGGACGTAGGCAAGCGCTGCCGTCACCACTCCGAGCCCGACGATCGGAACCCACCACGGGACAACGGCATCGACGAAGGTGACGTCGGTCAGCGGAGCCGCGAACGGCACGATGCCGACGAGCCCGGCAACCAGCAGGATCAGCCCGCCCGCGAGCAACCCTCCGCCCGCGAGGACGATCGGCGGAAGTCCGTTGGTCTCGTCGGCAGAGAGCACCCAGTAGACGGCTGCCCCGGCCATCGCGCCGAGCGCCCACAGCACGCCGACGGAGTCGACGTCGGCACCGGAGATCAGGTCGAGCACGAGCACCAGACCCATTGCGGCCAACAGCGCACCCACCAGGGTCAGGCGGCCCGGGCGTTGGTGATGGCGGAACCACATCCACCCGATGACGGCCACCGGCGAGGTGAATTCGATGAGCAGCGCTACACCCACTTCCATACGTCCGACCGCGTTGAAGAAGGCGAGCTGGCAGCCTGCGACCGCAAACGCCCCGTACGCGGCGATCAGCTTCCAGTTCTTGGCCAGCAAGCTCCAGCGTCCGCGCAGCGCCAGGATCGACGGGATCAGCAAGACCGCGGCGGCAAGCAGAATGCGCGCGGTCACCGCAGCGCCGGCAGTCCAGCCGGCGTCGAGCAATCCCGTGGCCAGCGAGCCGGAGAGCCCGAACGACGCGGCCGAGAGCAGCGCGAACCCGAGCCCCGAGAGCCGGCGCGAGCGCGCAGCAGCGTCGTGTGTGGCTGCGAGATCCACCGTCGTGTCATGAGTGTAAGCCGTCATGACACGTGACAGTAGGGAGTGAATTGGTAAGGTGTCAACATGCTTTTTGCTCATGACGCAGAACTGTCGCTTCTGTCCGCCGTGGCATTGGTCAATTCCGCCGAGGACCCGGACACGCTGACCACCCGTGAGCACCTGGCCGAGTTCATTTCCGAACAGGGATATTCCGGACGGTTCGACGGCGACGACGCAGAGCTCGACGCCGTCCGGGCCCTGCGACCGACGCTGCGATCACTGCTCATCAGCAGCCGCGATGACGCGGTGGTCGAGGTCAACCGACTGCTGGCCGAGTCCTCGGCCCTCCCGCGACTGGTGCGCCACGGCGACCTCGACTGGCATGTCCACGCTGTGGCCGACGACAGTCCGCTGGCGACCCGTATCGTCGTCGAAACCGCAATGGCGATGATCGACGTCATCCGCGCCGACGAATTGTCCCGCTTCGATGTGTGTGCCGATCCGGACTGCAACGGGTTGGTTCTCGACCTCTCCCGAAACCGCTCTCGCCGGTTCTGCAGCACGACCTGCGGCAATCGTGCGGCCGTTGCCGCGTATCGCGCTCGTAAGGCCCAGTGACGACGCCCACTGAGGCCGACGGGGCTTAATCGATCGGCATTCGGGTAAACGGTGCTGGAGCTGATCGAAAGGAATTACCCCCATGGTCGAGAAAAGGCCTTCCACATCGAGCTGGTCCAGAGCTGTCGCGAACATGCTGGGCGTTGTACTGATCTTCGCAGGAATCGCCACAGCCGGTGGGCTGATCGCGGCACTCGCAGGCGGCTTCGAGGGATGGGCGATCGTCGCAGGCATTGCCGTGATCGTGCTGTTCAGCGGCGCGTTCCTCGCCGTTCGGGACGGCGCTCGACGACGCCGACTCGAGTCGAATGCGGTCGTCTACGCCCCCGACAACACCGACGAGTTGTTCGACGTCGATCCGAACACAGGTGAACGAACTCCACACCGGGATTAGCGTGGCCGCGGCGTGCAGCTGCTCGCACTCAGCTCGGAGCCGATTCGAGACGGACCATCGAATCGGCTCCGAGAAAGAACACGCCGGATTGGGTCTCGGCGATCGTGCCGTTGTCCGTGAACCCATCGTGACCATCGGGAATGGGCCAGCGCCAACGCACTTCGCCTGAAGCTGCGGTTGCGACGTACGACCGCCCGTCGATGGAATATCGAGTCTCACCGATGGTCTTGTCCGTCTCGTACGGATCCGGCAACTCCCACACCGTCGCACCGTTCGTGTCGACGACCGTTGTCCCGGAATCCAATGCGAGTCCATCCACGAGCGCACCGGTGACCGGATCGAAGAATGTCGCCTCGCCGCCCATCGTGGCCACACCGCGCCCGTTGGCCGTATGTATCACCTTGCCGCTGAGACCGTCCCATCCCGCGGACGAGGTGACCGGAAACGACCACATTCGGCCGAATGCAACCACCGAGCCGCCGCACAACACCGATTCGCCGTCCTCGGGGCTGCCCTCCAACAGGAACACCGACGTGCCGTCGCTCTCGATGGCGTAGACGTACCAGGCTTCGGGGATCGGTATGCGATTCGCCACCCCGTCGACCAGGCCGACAGTCACGATGGACTGCACATCGGAATACGAATCCAGACAGACGATTCGGTCACCGACCGGAACACTCGCACACACGTCCACACCACCGAGCGACTCCTTCCACCGAACAGCACCTTTCGCCGAATCCAGGGCCACGAACTCGACCGCGTCCACCGAAGACGACCGCGGATTGGGTAGGCCCATTGCGGTGACGAGGACATCCCCGGCGTCGATCACACCCGCGACACCGAGGTCGAACGTCAGGCTCGCTGTGGGGGAACGGAATGCGGCGAAATCCCTTCCATAGACGGTCTCGGCGTCGATCTGCCAGGTGGGCTCCAGTGCGGGCCCGGCAGGTGCCTCGGACGTGGTCGCGCGCATCCAAGGACTCTTCGTCGACGTCGACTGCGTTGCCCTCCGCCTGGAACGAGACGGAGCAATCCTGCCGCGGCGCGACGCTCTCCGCTGGCACAGGTGAACTCACTCGGAGGTTCTCCAGCGCTGCAATTCGGGTCAACTGGGTTGAGTCCAAAGGGAACTCGGACGTAACGGTACTGCTTAGGTGGGCGGTCACCTGCGTTCCATCCCGGTGGTAAGCAGTTGCAGTCCGTGTATTCGTGCGGTCGCTGCCGAGTTCGTACCAACTGTCTTCGGTATCGACCACCGTCCCGTCGGGCTCGGTGGTGCGGGCGTCGAGAGCGCCCGCGACACAGGCTGGAATGCCCGTCGACGACGGCCGAACGTCGATGCTGGCAAACGCCGAGACCCCGGCTCGAGTCAGGTCTCCGCGTGCACTGGTGCTGGCCTCGAAGCCATCCGGGATTTTGCCGCCGAAGTCCTCTACCGGCTGAAAGGTCAGCGACCCTGACGGTGGAGCCAATTCGACAGTCACATCGGCCGGAAGTGCGCCCAGCAGGGCGTCGGTCATGGCTCCCGCCCTGCTCGCGGTCAACCACGGATACGCGGGGTTGTCATAGGACGGAGTCTCACCTCCCAAGACAGAAATGAGCTGCGCGTCCTCGCTGGAAGGCGGTGGTTCCACCTCCGAGCAACCCGGAATGTCGACCGGATACTGGACGGGTTCCGACGCGACCGAGTAATCACCCTCGACAACAGCGGACTCCGGCGATCGGAGCAATACAGACCCGGAGGAAGGTTCTCCCGCTGTCGCGTCGCCGATCGGTCGAGTACGACAACCTATCGTTCCAGCTCAACGAGGTTGCTCTGCGTCCTACCAGCCACGACGACCGCACTGCGTTCACCTCGAATACATCACCGAGTGTTGGCATAAGGCCATCAATTCGACAGCACCAGGTGAGGGGTTGCGGTGGCCCGAATACAGCTCGAGTCCGTATCCAAGAAGTTCGGCAGCAGCTTCGCGCTGACGGAGATACATCTCGATATCGCCGACGGCGAATTCCTGGTTCTACTCGGACCGAGCGGCTGCGGGAAGTCGACCCTGCTTCGACTGGTCGCCGGCCTGACCCAGCCGACCGGCGGCCGAATTCTGCTCGACGGCAAAGACATCACCGTCGTGCCGCCGCGTGACCGAGACCTTGCGATGGTGTTTCAGAGCTACGCGCTCTATCCGCACCTGAGCGTTGCCAAGAACATCGGCTTCCCGCTTCGGTCACGCAAATTTTCCCGTAGCCGTATTGCGGATTCGGTGGCCTCCGTTGCCACGGCCCTCGATCTGAGCGAGCTGTTGAACAGACGACCGGCCGAACTCTCCGGCGGGCAGCGGCAGCGAGTTGCTTTGGCTCGGGCGATGGTTCGAAATCCTGGCGCATTTCTGATGGACGAGCCCCTGTCCAATCTCGACGCCAAGCTTCGCAGTACCACCCGCACCGAGTTGATCGAACTGCATCGGCGGATCGGCACCACCTTCCTCTACGTCACGCACGATCAGGTCGAGGCCATGACGATGGCGACGCGAATCGCATTGATGGACAACGGCCGCATCGAACAGGTCGGCACACCGTCCGAGCTCTACGACACCCCGAAATCGGTTTTCGTGGCCGGATTCCTCGGCGCCCCGCCGATGAACCTGTTCGACGCCACCGTCACGGCGCATCGAGGCGAACTTCACGCCGTGGCGCCCGGAGTGAACATTCCTCTGGGGATCGAGGCGGGCGCACATACCGATCAGCCGGTCACAGTCGGGATCAGGCCGGAGAAGATGCACATCACGGACGCACCCGCTCGCCTACATGCCGACGTCACGACGGTGGAAAACCTCGGCAACGAGGAGCTCATCCACATTCGCGCAGGCTTGAACACGTTGTGTATCAGAGCATCTCGCCCGTCCCTTGCCTGCGTCGGAAGCCCGATCTCCATCCGGGTCGAGCCCACGGACGTGCATCTGTTCGACCCCGAAACCGGGCGACGCCTGATCTGGACGCCCGAGGACACACCTGCCCGAGACCGATCACCGCTCTACGTCGCCTGACCATCCCTCTCGTCTCATCGAACGGAAAGTGCAGACAGTGAAACGCATTCTCACCGGATCGGGAGCGCTGGTAGTGAGCGCTCTGCTATTGACTGCCTGCGGAGGACTGGGCAGTACCTCAGCCCCCACCTCGACAGCAGGATCGGCCTCGGTTCCAGAACTCGCCTCTGATCAACCGGTGTCCATCGTCTTCGAGAGCTACAACTATGGGCTGGCCGGTGCCTGGACGGACACGTTCGACGCCCTGATCGGCGGATTCGAGAAGCAACACCCGAACATCACTGTCACCGCTCAGAAGCCACAGGGCAACAGCCCCAATCCCGCCACCGATACCGTGTCGAGTATCCAGAGCCAGATGGTTGCCGGGGCGCCGCCGGACGTGGCGCAGCTCGGTTTCAGTGACCTCGACTTCACCATCCACCAGCTGGGCGCGAAGTCGCTCGACGATCTCGTCGGCAAGGACGAGGTGCAGCGCAACTTCGACGGCGTACGGCACCCGTACGCCCCTACTGCGCGAGCACTTGGCGACTGGGACGGCACGACATATGGAGTGCCGTTCGTCTTCTCCACTCCTGTCTTCTATTACAACGCAACCCTGTTCGAGCAGGCCGGTCTCGATCCGGCGACTCCGCCCACCACGTGGGACGAGGTAGCCACCGCCGCATCGGTCATCGCGTCGAAGACCGGCAAGGGCGGGGTGTATCTCGACTGCCTCACCAAATCGGCCAAGGACTGGTGCTTCCAGAGCCTGGTTCGGTCCAACGGTGGTCGAGCGATATCGCAGGACCGGTCGACGCTCGAGTTCGATGCACAACCTGCCGTCGACGCCGTCGCAATGGCCCGCGGACTCGTCGACACCGGGTCCACGCCGAAGCTCAGCCAGCAACAGGGGTACGAGGCCTTTGCTCGCGGCGACATGGGAATGATCCTCGAAACGAGCGCGATACAAGGCACATTCATCAAGGGCGCGAAGGACAAGTGGGACCTGCGGGCCACCACGATGCCGTCGTTCGGCTCCAAGCCCGTCGTACCGACCAACTCCGGGGCGTCACTGTTCACCTTCGCCTCCGACCCCGCGAAGCAGCGTGCATCCTGGGAGCTGATCGAGTTCCTCACCAGCGAAGATTCCTACACTGCGATCTCGAAGGGCATCGGCTACCTGCCCTTGCGTACCGGGCTCGTCGACGATCCCGACGGGTTGAAGGACTGGGCCGAGTCCAATCCGCTGATCGAACCCAACCTGACGCAGCTGGCGACGATGGAGCCGTGGGTTTCGATGCCGGGCAACGACTATCTGCAGATCCGGGACGGCATGATGGACGCCGTCGAATCGTCGGTGTACCAGGGAGCTGACCCCGCAACGGCGTTGACTGCCGCTCGCGAGCAGGCCGCGACGCTTCTGCCCGCATCATGAGGGGGGCAGGAGTGGAGCCCGCGGAACGACCCGAGGGGGCAGGAGTGGAGCCCGCGGAACGACCCGATAGGTCAGGATTCACGCTCGTGCAGTTGACCGATACACATCTGCGGGCCGAGGGAGAACTGGTCCACGGAAGTGTCGATACATTTGCCAATCTGACGTGTGTTCTCGACATGCTCGTGACCTCCGACCAGCGCGTCGACGCGATGATTTTCTCCGGTGACGTGGCCGACGACGGTGACCCGGCCGCGTACCGTCGACTACGAGGTGTTGTCGATCCGGTGGCCGAATCACTTGGTGCAGCGACGATCTACGCGATGGGAAATCACGACGAAAGGGCGGCGTTCGGTCGCGAGTTACTCGACGGCACTGGAGCGTCGGACCCGGATCGTACGTTCGACTCGGTACAGGTCGTCGATGGAGTTCGCATCGTCGTCCTCGACAGCTCGACACCGGGGCGACACGACGGCCGGATAGAGCCACATCAACTGCGCTGGCTCGCAGAGGTATTGGCGGTGCCAACGCTGCGTGGGACGATCCTGGTGCTGCATCATCCACCCATTTCGTCGCCGGTGGTGACGGTCGACTATCTGAGGCTTCAGAACCCTGACGACCTCGAGCACGCGATTGCAGGATCGGACGTGCGGATGATCGTCTGCGGCCACGCCCACCACACCGGTGCAGGATCCATCGGCGGTGTTCCGGTGTGGGTCGGGCCGGCGATGTCGTACCGTGTCGATACCGCTCCCCCTGCCGGGCGGCACCGAGGACTCACCGGATTCGGCTTCACTCGCATCGATCTGCTCGAATCCGGTTTCACCGCAACCGCTGTCGAGGTGACGCCTGCCGCCGCCGTGTACGACGAGTCTCGGCAGTCGGTACTCGACAAGCTCGCCCATCTCTCACGCCAGGCCGGGTGAGGAGGTGTTCGTCACCGTCGCGGAGCGACCGCGCGAGACCGTCGTCGGTACCGGTGCAGGACCCGTTGCTTGCCAGGGCCGGTGGCGGCGGGTGATTCGGTCGGCGCAGCCGTACTTGTACTTGGCGCCGGCCGTCGGCCTGCTGATCGTCTGGACGTATCGACCACTGGTGCAGGCAGCGGAACTGTCGACCTATTCGTGGAACCTATTGCCGACCACACCGATGGTTCCGGTCGGTGCCGACAACTATCGACGACTGCTCGAGCTACCGGCCGTCGGAGACTCCCTTTGGCGCACAGCGATTCTGATCATCGGGTTGTTGCCGTTCTCCATCGTACTTCCGGTGGCCATCGCGTTCGCCACCCGACACGTGAACGGTCGCGCGCGGGTTGTCTACCAGAGCATCGTCTTCGCGCCGTTTCTCATCGCGCCCGTCGCCGGAGCGGCCGTGTGGCAGTGGCTGCTCGACCCCGGTGCGGGCATCGTCAACCGCGTCATCGGCTCGGATCGAAACTGGATTCAGGACGCCGACACCGCACAGTTCGTCATCATCGTGATCACGGGTTGGCACTTCCTGGGTTTCGCAGTTCTGGTCGTGTCCGCGGGGATGGCCGGTATCGACACGTCGTACCAGGAGGCTGCGGAGTCGGACGGTGCGTCGAAGTGGCAGATCGACCGCTGGATAGTGCTGCCGCTGCTGTCGCCGACCCTGGTGTTCCTGGCCCTGATGACCGTGTTGTTGAGCGCTCAGTGGACGTTCCCGCTCATCGATACCTTGACCCAGGGCGGCCCGTCTCGGTCTACCACCAACATCTACTACTTGCTGTGGGACTACGGTTTCCGTACGTTCGACGCCGGCCTGAGCGCGGCCGCGGGGATCGTGCTGTTCGTCGGTTTCGGAGCGCTCGCCGGTGGGCTCGTGTGGTTGTCGGAAAAGGTTGCCTTTCATGACGATTGACTTCGGTCGCCTACGCGGACATCTGATACTCGGCATCACTGCGCTGGTGTGCGCGTTCCCGATCTACTGGTTGTTCGCGACATCGTTACGCCGCCCCGACGACGTCTATTCGCTATCCCCCGTGCCGTGGCCGCTCTCACTGGCCAACTACACCGACGCCGCGAACAAGGTTGACCTGTTCGGGCTGTTGGGCAACACGTTTGCCGTCGCGCTCGCGTCGTCGACGGCACAGCTACTGATCGCCGTGCTGGCGTCGTACGCCTTTGCGATGTACACGTTCCGGTTCCAGAAGTTGCTGTACCTCGCGTTCGTCGGCACATGGCTGGTGCCGTTCCAGGTGACGATGTTGCCGAACTACGTTCTGCTGTATCAGTTGGGGCTCATCAACACCCTCGCGGGCATCGTCGTGCCCACACTCTGTTCCGCATTGGCCGTGCTGCTGCTTCGGCAACACATGGCAGGCTTTCCGAAAGAGCTGATCTCGGCAGCACAGATGGACGGGCGTTCCTCGTGGTCGATCCTGTGGACTGTGGTGGTCCCCAACCTCAGACCCGCACTCGCAGCCCTGTCGATCCTGTTGTTCGTCAACTCCTGGAACGAATATTTCTGGCCTGCAGTGGTATTGCAGCGAAGCAACGCCGTCCTGCAACTGGGCCTGCGTAGCTTCATGGGAACCGAAGGCACCGACTGGGGTCCGATGATGGCGGTCGCCGGAATGGCGTGTCTACCCGTGTTCCTGCTCTACATCGTTCTGCAGCGGCACATCGTCGACGCGTTCGTCAGATCGGGACTGAAGTGATCACGCCGGTTCGACACAGCGAACGAAGGCGTCGACCGCGGGGTTCGACTCGTTGCCTCGCCAGACGAGATACAGATCGATCGTCGGAACGGGGTCGAACAATTTGACTGCCACGGTGCTGGCACCGACGGCCCCCATCCCCGCAGACGTCGCCCGCGACCACGACGCAAAGCCGACCAGTGGCTTCACCGAGACCACATGCGCGGTCGCACCGGGGTCATCGGCAGTCTGGGCCACATGCAGTCCGATGCGGTTGTCGGCGGCCGCCGCGAAGATGGAGTCGTACATGGCCGGGCACTGCTCTCGGTCGAACAAGATGCACGATTGACCTGCCAAGTCCGCGAATGGAACTCGGGACCGACCTGCCCAACTGTGCGTCCTGCCGACCACGGCGACAAGCGGTATACCCTGCAGCACCCGGCGATGCCTGAACTCCGCCGATCCAGGGCGGCCGTACACGAGCGCAACATCGAGAGTGCCCTCTTTCAGAGCCGACAACTGTGGGCCGGTTCGCTTCTCCCACAGCGAAACCACGACGTCCGAGTGATCGCGATTCATCCGGGCCAGGGCGTCGGGCAGTACGTGCCGACTGGCCGGCAGGTTGTAACCGATGTCGATAGACCGTTCCCTGCCGGTCGCCACCGCCCGGGTGACCCTCGCCGCCGTGTCCATCTGTCGAACTATGAGCCGCGCCTGACTCTCGAATTCGCGACCCGCTCGCGTCAGGGTCACCTCGTGCGACGTCCTGGCCACCAGCGTCACTCCCAGCGACTTCTCCAGCTTCTGCAATTGGGCGCTCAACGACGGTTGGGTGAGGTGCAGTCGGGCGGCGGCGCGTCCGAAATGCAGTTCTTCGGAGAGGGCAATGAACGCCGTCAGATGCCTGAGCTCCATGATCTGCCCTTCGAGATGGGATGATCTCGCCAGGGTATAGAGCGCACACAACGACATCTGAACACCGAACGTCCAGCTGATGCATTCTCGGTCGAGACGTGGCGACGGTGCACTTCTCAGGCAGCGCGCTTCAATTCCGCGTCGACCGCAGTCTGCGCGCTGACCTGGCGATCACGAATCCGCCGGTGCCGACTACACCGAACCAGAGGTCGGCAATGATCCCGACTGTCTGCACCTGACCACCTTGTGCGAGCGTGACGACATCGAGCATCGACGCGGGGACACCGCGAGCCAAAGCCAAGCACGATCCGACCAACATCGCAAAGGTCACGCGCCGATGCCACACGGTCGATTCGATACCGGTTCCGAACCAGGCGAACAGCCCCGCTCCAATGGCGATGATCGCGGTCGCGACGAGGTCGTAGGCGAGGAACACCGGCCGTTCTCCGATGGGTGCGATCTCCGCTGGAACACCGCCGCGCCAACCGGCAGCCCACGCTACGTGAACGGCGGCAAAGACGGCGCTCGACAGTGCGAGAAAGTACGCGACCGTGCGATGCGCGGCAGGTGGACGCAGTATCGGAGCCATGACTCCATAGTGGTCCGACACAACGGTGACGCATATCCGGGAACACCCTGATCTCGGATCCGTAGCCGAGGACTTTCTCTGTCCAGCTTCAGGCCAAGACCGCGAGAAGACTCGACCCAGGCTCGTATCGACTGATCCACGTTGCCTGAACGGCGTGATACAGATCGGGCTTGCCACTCCATACGGTCTCGGCCGGCGCGTTCCGACTGTCGAGTTCGTGGTGCCACGACCCGTCGACGCGGTCGACGAAGTGTTCCGCCGCAACGTCCCACCACGTTCGATAGTCGCTCTCGTACCGGTCTTCTCCGGTGTGGCGTGCCAGGGTCGCGGCGGCGGCGATGGCTTCGCACAGCACCCAGTGCAGGCGCCCGGTCACGACCGGCAGGCCCGACCAGTCCGTTGTGTAGACGAATCCGGGGGTGGGCCCGGGTTGCCAGCCGTCCACGGCAGCGCGGTGATAGAGGGACTTGGCCGCGTGGACGTAGTCGTCGCCGCCCGCAACCAGGCTCGCCTGCACGAGAAGCCGCGCCCACTCGAATCCATGTCCGACGGTGGCGCCGTATGGCTTGAACTGATTCGCGGTGTCGTCCGAGTTGTACTCGAGCATCGGTACCCACCCTGCGGTGAAGTGCTCCGGAATTCGCCACTCGTTGGACTCGGCCCACCGACATACGTTGTCGCAGATACGCAGTGCGCGATCGCGCCAGATCTCGGACGCACCTGCGTCGGCGGCAGCCAGCAGCGCCTCGACCATGTGCATGTTCGCATTGATGCCGCGATAGTCGTCGAGTACGGACCAGTCCGCAGTCCATGTGTCCGAACACATTCCGTAGTCGTCGTCCCAGAACCACCAGTCCACGATGTCGAGGGCGTCGTCGAGAAGATCCTGTCCACCGGGGTGTCCCGCGGCGGTAGCAGCCGCCGCGGCCAGCACCACGAACGCGTGGGTGTACGCGGCCTTCACGGCATCGGGCGAGGACGCGTCCGCACTGGACTCGAACCAACCGCCGTTCTCGCTGTCGCGCAACGTCGTCAGGAGTCCCTCGAAGACCCGATCCGCCCTTCTGCGGGACCCCGGTCGACCCAACATCGAGGCGAGAAAGTGGACGTGCGCCATCCGTGCGCTGATGTACGTCATCGCTGGGTGATCGAGGTCGGGATTCCCGCTGTTGTCCAACCACACGGCACCACCGGCAGGGTGGTCGAGTGTGGTTCCAAAATCGAGAAGCCTCGACGATTCGGTGTCGAGCCACAACTGATGCGAGGGCAGGGTCATCCAGCTGTGTCGATCTTCGGACGTCATGTGTTCATTGTGCGCCGTGGTCGACGCTCCCGGCATATGTCAGCGAGAGACGCTGTAGCGCAGATACATCCACCCCGACTGCGTGAAGTGCCTCTGTTCCTCGAGAGTCAGGTCGAGATGATGTCCGACCGGAAAGTAGGGCTTGCCGCCACCCAGAATGGTCGGCAGCACGGTCACCTCGAACTGATCGATGTGATCGACCAACGAGGCAGCCAGTGCGGCCCCGGCTACAGCCAACGTGCCCTCGGTCTCCCGCTTGAGTCGCTGCACCTCGGCGATGGCGTCTGCGCTGCGCACCAGCCGACACCCGTCGGCAACGGAGTCGAGCGTGTCGGAGAAGACCGTCCGCGGCGTGTCCACGTACAGCCGTGCGAACTTCGCCTCGATATCCTCGCCGTTCGCTCGTTCCGGGGCCGTCCAGAAGTCCTCCATGGCCTCGTACATTCGACGCCCGAACAGGAAGGCCGCGGTCGCTTTCGTCTGACCGTTGAAAAATCGATGCGTCTCCTCGTCCGGCATGGCGTAGTCGAGACTGCCCGCGGAGTCCTCGACGTAGCCGTCGAGGGAAACGATCACGTTGTAGGTCAGAATGGCCATGTCACTCCTGAAGTCGGGTGGTTTTGCCAGTATCGACCTCCGCACCGCCGAGAAATCACCGGCCTATCCGCGGATTCAGTCCAGAATCGCGGTTGCCTCGACCTCCACCAGCACGTCGGGTTCGAAGAGATAGTCCACGCCGATCAGCGACGCAGGCGGCATCGGGGTGGGCAACCCGATCTCCTCGGCAACGCGCGTGACGCCGTCCATGAACTCTACGATCCTCTCAGCAGCCCAGTTGGTGACATAGAACGTCAACCGCAGTACGTCCTCGAATGTTGCTCCGGCACCGGCCAATCCGATCGCGGTATTGCGGAGCGCCTGCGCGACCTGCCCGGCGAGGTCGTTGGCTTCGATCGCCGACCCGTCCTCGTTGCGGGCAATCTGACCGCTGACGTGGATGTGTCGAGAACCCTGACCCACCGCCACGTGGTGATACGGGGTGGGTTGCATCATGCCGGGCGGGGTGAATCGAGTGACGCTCATGTTTTTCCCTTTGTTGTGGTCAATGCCAGGTATAACGTTGATACCTGGTACACAGAGGACACTTCAAGGGAACCAGGTTTCATGACCGATACCGCCGACGGCAACGCAGAACTGACGATCTCTGCCCCACACCGCGAGCTGTTGGACCAGGTGCTGGACAAATGGTCGCTGCAAGTACTGAACGAATTGTGCGAGCACCCATGCCGATTCAACGATCTTCGCCGCGCGATTCCCGCGGTGACCCAGAAATCCCTCACCGCAACACTGAGGAAGCTCGAACGCAACGGCATCGTCGAACGCACGGTTCTGAGCACTCGCCCGGTGGCGGTGGAATATCGAATCAGCCTTCTGGGCAAAACCCTTCGGGCACCCGTCGACGTTCTCCTGGCATGGGCAACCACGCACATGGACGAGATCGACCGAGCGCGAGACCGATTCGATGCCCTATGACGGCACCGATGACACCTCGGCGCGCTCGGACAAACCGGTGATGAAGCGCACGATCTCTGTCGGCTTCTCTTCCGCCATGAAGTGGCCCGCGTCGATGGCCTCGTAGGTCAGATCCGACGCCCAGGCACCCCATAGCGCAGCCGCGTCGAAGCCCAGTTGCGAACCCCAATCCTGCGATATCACTCCCACAGGCATGGCGAGACGCCTGCCGTCGATGCGGTCCTGCAGATCCATCTCGAGGTCGATGCCGGCAGTAGCTCGGTAGTCGGCAACGATGGAGTCGACTGCGTCCACCGAGCTGTCGATGTAGTGCTGACGGACTTCGGCCGAGAACGTCGAGCCGTCAGGGTCCCACGCGTCGAGAAAAGAACCGAAGAATTCGGCAGCCACTGCCCGAATCATTCGCTCCGGCAACCCCGCAGGCTGCGCCATCAGGTACAGGTGCCAGGCCACCTTGGCGTCGATTCCGCGCAGAACTTCCCATGTATCCGCCGTCGGCAGCACATCCAGAATGCCCAGGTACTGCACCGTCGACGGGTGATCGAGTGCCGCGCGAACGCCGACGAGCGCGCCGCGATCGTGTCCCACCAACCCGAACCGCTCGAACCCGAGTGACTGCGTCACCCGTACGACGTCCCTCGCCATGGTGCGCTTCGAGTAGGTCGTTGCATCGCGCTCGGCCGGCTTCAAGCTGGCCCCGTATCCCCGGAGATCGGGCACGATGACGGTGAAGCGAGACGCCAGTTCACGCGCGACATCTCGCCACATGTAGTGGGTCTGCGGAAAACCATGCAGCAGAACCAAAGCGGGACCACTGCCTGCCACGGCGACACTCGATTCGACCTCTTCGTCGACCGCAATCATCGTGTAATCGAAATCGTCGATCTTCAGGTCGGTCATCGTTGCTCCTCGTTGTTTCTGTGATCGGGGTGGCCGGAAAAGATCCCGGGCGGAAACGGGCGGGTCGTGAGTGCCGAGGCCTTCAAGGCGGGGATGACCACCGAATCGATCAGAGATTCGAGGTAGCTGTCATCGATCGAGAGCCCATTGAGGCACCGAAGCAGAACCACCGAGCCGACCACTTCCTCGAATGGAAACGGGTCCGCCCCCTCGGGCATCTCACCCCTACGTATCGCAGCATCGAGTACCGAGTTCGGAAGCCGCGAACCGGTGGGGCCGGTCGCTCGCTCGATCTCCTCGCACAGGTCAGGGTCCTCGAGACCAGCTTGGAGGAGTAGTAGCGGCATCGAACTGCCGGCGGCAGTCATGCTGCGCCGCAGGCGCGTACACAGTGCCAGGAGGTCACCGCGCAAGGTTCCTGTGTCGATCTCGTCCGGCGCGGCGCCCTGCGCCGGGCCTGCTTTGACAGCTGCGATAACCATGTCGCGCTTGGTCTTCCAGCGTCGGTACAGAGTTGCTTTCGACGCTCCTGCTCGACGTGCAACCCCCTCGAAGGTCACTGCGTCATAGCCGACTTCACCCAGCATGCCGATGACCGCGTTCAGGATTTCTGCTTCCCGTTCCACGTCCCGCGGACGCCCTTTGGGCGCGGAAGGCTGCTCGCGGTCGTCGTTCCTATTACGATACGGCACGTTTCGTACCATAACACGCCGCCAACGGAGTCTCGACCAGGGACGCTCTCATATCCCAAGGCGACCTTCGGAAAGATGAAGTAGCGCAGCGCCTTACAAGCACGGCCGGTTCTTCAGGTCCAGTAGAGCAGCTGTGCGTCGGGCAGAACGCCGCGAAGTTCGTCGGTGAACCAGCTGCGCATCTCGGCCATAGTGTCCTTGGGGTAGACGTACTTCACTCCGCCGAACTTGTTTCTCTTCGCGGTGCGCGCATTTTCGTCCATCTCCAGTTTCGTTCCTGGGTACCAGCTCAGCAGCACGTCTTTGCTCGACGGCGTGAACCGGTGAGTGATGATTTCGGCGGTCAGATCGAGATCAGGCACATCGCGCAACGCGTCGGCGACATTCGCGAGCAATCGCCCGTACTGCTCCCGCCATTCCGGGATGGGCATGATCGGGGCAATGGTGAGACCGACTCGGTAACCGGCCAGCGCCAACCGCCGCAACGCATGAATCCGAGCCGGCATGCGTGCGGTGCCACCCTCGAATCGGTGTGCGATGTCATCTGCGTTGACCGACAGCCGAACTCGGGTGCGGCGACCGTGGTCGAGCGTCACCAGCTCCCGGACATCGTCGAACTTGGTGGTGAAACGCAGCGATACGTCGTCGCCGTACGCACCCGCTCCGACTCTGCGAACGGCCTCTGCAAGAGACCCCGTCACGTGTTCGATCCCCAACGGGTCGGTGTAGCAGGACAACTCGAATGTGGTGCCCTCGTGGCCACGCTCCTCGGTGCCGTAGGTGATCGTGCCGCGGCCCACATGGGTACCGATACCGGCCAGGACGTCGTCGAGATTGGCGAACACCCTGGTGATCGGTGGCCCCGACAACGAGCCCGCGAGATAGCAGTACTGGCAGTGCGCCGGGCACCCCTTCGCCAGGTCGATGCGCCAGTCCGCACTGGGTGGGATGGGTTGGGGTTTCAACACACTCGGCGGCGCTACCACCACTGCCATCGTCGTCTTGGCTCGCGCGTAGGTCTCTCGCTCGGATTCACCGCGCAATCCGGTCAGACGATCGCCCGAGAGGATGTCGATCTCGGCGACCCCGGCCGCCTCACACCGGCGAAGGATCTCCGCGGTGTGCGGTAACTCGGACGCGGACTTGGTGACCAGGACACGAGAGGGCGTCCAGAGTCGAGTGGGGGCAACCAGAAGATCATCCATTACCCCTGTTCAACGCACCGGAGAGCGCAATGCTTCCCGGTTGCCGCAGCTCAGGCGAGAAATTCAGGAACCCCACGTGTCAGCAGGGATCTTCGCAGGCCGACCCAACAGATAGCCCTGTCCCTGAACCGAACTCGGCAATGCGTCGAGTTGGTCGAGCGTCTCGATGCCTTCGACCACACAACCCAGATTCAGATCGCGTGCGAGGTTGATGATGGCTCGAACGATGCTGCTGCTCGTCGAATCGCTGGTCATGGTGGCCGTGAACGAACGATCGATCTTCACCGCGCTGACCGGCAGAGTGGCGAGGTACCGCAGGCTCGCAAACCCGGTGCCGAAGTCGTCGATGGCAATTCCGACACCCGATGCGCGCAGTTCGCCGAGCTGACGCAGCATCGAGGAACCGGACTCGAGAAGCACCGACTCGGTCAGCTCCAGGACGAGATCCACCGGTGCCATGTCGTGCCGAGCGAGGGCAGCACTCACCGCTGCTGACATGTCGACGTGTTGAGCCTGCCGGGCACTGAAGTTCACCGCGATAGTGACAGGGGCGTTCGACACGGAGATGGGCGGATTCGCGGACCGCCACTGCGCGAGAGTTCTGAGCGCATCGTCGAGCACGCGCTCACCGAGCTCGGAAATGAGCCCGGTGTCCTCTGCCACCGGGATGAACCTGTCGGGTGTGATGTCTGCACCGTCGTCGTCTCGCAAGCGGGCCAGGGCCTCGAAACTCGCGAGTTGCCGACTCTCGAGATCGTAGACGGGCTGATACGCCACGCTCAGCGTCGCGGCACCACGACGCCCGGAATCGAGCGCACTCCGCAGAGTCTGCTCGACGTAGGCACGCTCGAGTGCGTTCGCGCGCAACGCGTCGTCGAACAGTTCGATTCGGTCCTTGCCGAGTTGCTTCGCCCGATACATCGCGGAGTCGGCGTCCCGCAGCACCTCCTGCGCGCTGACACCCTTGCGAACCAGCACCATCCCGACACTGGCCGACACCACGTACTGACGACCTCCGTGAACGATCGGCGCAGCGAGCACCGTCCGAATGCGCTCGGCGACGCGCTCTGCCAACCCGCCGCCCGCTCGCGTGCCGAATCCTCTTTCGGCAGGCAGCGCTTCGATCACGAGAACGAACTCGTCACCACCCACTCGGGCGATCGAATCGTCGGCTCGCAGTACCGAGCGCAAACGTCGAGCAACCTCGACGAGGACCGCGTCACCGGCAGCGTGGCCGCCGGTGTCGTTGACTCGTTTGAACCCGTCCAGATCGCAGAACAGCACCGCAGCAGCAGCACCCGTGCTCGCGCCGCGCTCGATCGCCGAGCCGATTCGGTCCAGCAACATCATTCTGTTGGGGAGACCGGTCAGAGGATCCTGCAGAGCTGCCCGCTCGAGAGCGAGCTCCGCCTCGACGACGTCGGACACCTCCCGCACGACCGAGAGCACCTCCGCCACTGCACCCGGCGGCCCGTGCCGAAACGGCGTGGTGCGTCGTGAAAGCCACCGCAGGGTGCCGTCGGACGCCCGAACCCGATATCGGATGCTGATGCTTTCGCCCTCCGGCAGCGATGCCGCTTCCCGGTCCGCTGCCCGGACGACATCGATGTCTTCTTCCACCACCCCGTCCAGTCGGTCCTCCCGGGACATCGCGTCGTCGGGCTGACCGAGCCCGCTCCACGGCGTCCGATCGTCGTCGACCGATCCGTCCGCAGACAGCCCGTCCAACAGTGATCGGAGACTACGAGAAGCCCACGTCACACGCCCGGTATCGACGGCGGTCACGGTGGTGATGTCCGGTGACGCCGTCAACACCGCGTCACGGAAAGCTCGCGCCTGCTCGAGTTCGGATCTTGCCTGCCGCTCGGCGGTGACGTCCTCGGAGAGCACCATCGCACCGATGATCCGACCTGAACTGTCCCGCAGCGAACTGGCCCTCACCTGAAAGATTGCGCCCGTTCGAGTGCTGACGGTATCGAAAGAAGACTCGCCACCGGCGAGGGCCGACCGATAGTGCGGCTCGAGTCGGGCGTATGCCTCGGGCGACACCGTGTCCCGCAACAGCTGACCCTCCATTCGTCGCGGGTTGTAGCCCTCCGCGACCAGGTCGGCTCCCTCGACGAGGACGAATCGCAAGTCCGGATCCACGACGAATACCGAGGTGTGCGGCAGGTTCGCCGCCAGCTGTCGGTACCGGGCCTCGCTCGCATCGTCGAACATCGCCGGCGAGCCGAGCAACGGACCGTAGAGGCGACGCATCCCCAGGTAGACCACACCGGCGATCGCCGTCGACGCCGTCACCGCGACGTCGACGCTTCCACCCATCGACTCGCGCATCGCGTCGAGAATGCCCTTGTCGGGGCCTGCCCCGAGATGCGAGGCATGACCGCCGAACCCCGCCAGCAAGTGCACCGCATGAACCAGGTGATGAGCGGCGCAGGTCAGGAAGATCGCTGCCGTCGCGACCGCCAACCGGTTGGTTCGAAGCTGCCCTGTTCGCAACAGTCCCCGGACGATGAACAGCACGATTCCCAGATACGCCGACGCGGTGATCCCGTTGAGAATCACCACCGAAAGCCACCCACTCATGGCAACACTTCACCGGATCGACTCGAAGGACTTGCGCCCCGCTTCGACTCGCCACAGACGACGGGCACCACGCGACCCCCCAGGGTTGTAGCCCACTGCGCAGAATGCTCGGACCGGAACCGGAGTCGATATATCTCCCCACCGAAATCCCGAGTCGACCAGCACTGGAGCACATTGTTGTTCCGCGAAGGCTATCCCAGTCCGATTCGAACCGCTGACGTTCGCGTTGCTCGAATATGGGTGTCGCTTCGATCATTTCGGACCTCCACGTGCCCGAGACGAGGAGCGCACCCGATCTCGACCTTCAGCCCACTTCCCGCAAACAGCCAGCATCCCTGCGATGTCAGTGCTTCGGGGTAAGAACTCCTCATGCCCTTCGCCGACGAACTCATCGGACCGGACACAGCTCGCGCGCTGTTCCGCGCCGTGCACAGCGCCGCACCGAGCGCTGATCTGTCGTTACTCGATGCCTCGGCAGGTCTGCTGGGCCCGCTCGCGCTTCGAGCGCGCGCCGATCTACTGCGTGATGCACTTCTGACGGGCCTGCCGGGCACCTACGTCGAGTTCGCCCGCACCGTCCGACGGGCAGCCACGGATCCGGACTTCCAAGGTTGGTTCGTCTGGCCGGTCACCAGCGCCGTTGCATCGAAGGCCGTCGAGGAGAAGACCTCGAGCGCGTTCGACGACGGTATGTCGTTGCTCGCCGAGCTCACCGGCCGACTCAGTTCGGAATTCGCTATTCGCACTTTTCTACGCACCGATCTCGATCGGTCTCTGGCCATCGCGGCCGAATGGACGCAGTCCTCGGACGAGCACGTTCGCCGTCTGGCATCGGAGGGGACTCGCCCGTACCTTCCGTGGTCGGTGCGAGTCCCGGAGATCATTGCGCGCCCGGGCGTCACGGTGCCGATCCTGGACCGGCTCTACCGAGACGACAGCGACTACGTTCGGCGTTCGGTTGCCAACCACCTCAACGACTTCAGCCGAGACGTCCCGGACGTCGTCGTCCAGGCCGCTGAGCGGTGGCTCGACGACCCGGATGCGAACACCGGCCGGCTCGTTCGACATGCGCTTCGGACGGTGATCAAGAACGGAAACACCGATGCACTTGCTCTACTGGGGTTCGCCCCGGCCGACCTGGACGTGACGGGCCCGGTCCTCGACGTGACGGAGCTGCCCATCGGGGGAAGCCTGGAATTCACAGCATCGATCCGCAACCTCGGCCTCGAACCCGCAAAAGTAGTGATCGACTACATCGTTCACCTCACGAAGGCCAACGGTGGAGTGACCGGGAAGACGTTCAAACTGAAGACGGCAACGATCGCGCCCGGTGAGATCGTCGACGTTCGTCGGCAACATTCGTTCAGGACGTTGACCACGCGCAAGTACTATCCCGGCCCACACGCCATCGAACTCCAGATCAACGGGGTGAGTTACGGCCGTGCGGACTTCGAGCTGGTGAGCTAGTTTCGGGCGTGCACGGCGAATACTGCATTGCCCCGGTGCCGGCGCGGCTGCCGATCACGCCTGATCGAGAACCTCCGGCGGAACGAGCACGAACTTTCCGACGTGGCCCTTCTCCAAGAAGCGCTGCTGCGCCGCCGCGATCTGCTCGAGGGGAAACGACTCGGCCAACAGGGGACTGATTTCACCGGCTTCGATGTACGACACGAGGTTCGGGAACACGTCCTCGCCCCACGCTGTACATCCGAGAAGCGTGAGATCGTTCAGATACATCGTCCGTAGATCCAACTCGACGAGGGGCCCTGCGATCGCACCCGACGACACGTAGGTTCCCCCACGAACGAGAAGATCGAGCAACGGACCGAACCCTGCGCCGGCGACGTTGTCGATCACCACATCGACGCTGCGCTTGCCGAGGGTGCCCACCACGTCTACGTCGCGCCCATAGACCTCGTCGACGCCGAGTTCGCGGAGCTGGTCGTACTTGGCACGGCTCGCGGCACCGATCACGCGTGCGCCGCGCCGAGCGGCGAGTTGCACTGCGGCAGAACCGACTCCACCCGAAGCGCCGGTTATGAGCACCGTCGACCCTCGACGCACTCCTGCGCGAGCGATCATGTTCTCCGCCGTGCCGTACGCACACGGAATCGTCGCCAGCTCGGCGTCGGTCCACTCACAATCGACCACGAAGACCTCGCTCGCCGGCACGACGACGAACTGAGCGAACGCGCCGTTCATGTCCGACCCCAACCAGCGCGTCTCGCCCGACGAGAATCCGTCGACACGCATGCACGATCGAACCAGGACCCGGCGGCCGACGATGGATTCGACGGTTCCGGTGCCCGCACACACGAGCCCGCAGCAGTCCGTGCCCTGAATCAGCGGAAACGGAGTCGTCTCGTTCCACCCGCCGTCCTGGTACCAGCCCACGCGCGTGTTGATCTCGGTGTTGTTCATCCCCGCCGCCAACACTCGAACGAGCACCTCACCCGGACCCGGCACAGGTCTCGGTACCTCGGAGACGACGAGCTTGTCGTAGCCACCGGTGCCGGTGGTGACGATCGCTGTCATCAGGTCACCGGCGCTGTGTACCTCGTCAGGTCGCATGAACCGATCATGCAGGATCGACGCGGCGAACAGGTCGATCCGGCGCTGAATAGAACAACAGAAAGGCCCCCGACACGCTGATGCATGTCAGGGGCCTGCTGGTGGAGCCGCCTAAGAGAATCGAACTCTTGACCTTTTCATTACGAGTCGGAACATTGGGGTACTTCGCCGTATTCGCCAGTACGCGCTAGTTGCCCATCTGCACAGGTCAGACCGTGTTTCACACATACCGTGGCCGAGCGCCGTATGCGCCCGTACTCGAACGTGTGTGATCACAATGTGCACATAATCGTCGATCTGACAGGTGCGTCCGTGTGTACGTCTGAGCGCGGTCGTGAACGCCTAACGGATGCGTCACGTGTCGCGTATGACGTTGCGCCACAGAAGGTGTCTGCGCTGACGTGCGGGCCTTTGGACTCGCGCTCGAAGTCTCTTACGTTGCTGTCGCACACCACCCGACCAGGAGGACACGATGGCAACACCCAAGAAGATCGAAACACTGACCACCCGCGAGGTAGCCGAGGCACTGGCCACCACACCTCGCGAACTTCGTATGTTCCTCCGCGCAAGCAAGGACTACGAGGCCTGTGGGGCAGGTTCGCGCTATGTCTTCGTTGCATCCGATCTCACGCAGATGAAGACTCGATTCATGACGTGGACCAAAGAACGCGCCGCCAAGGCCGCCGAGGCTGAAGCCAAGTGAACATCGCACGCATTGTCCACACCGTCGTTCAGCTCGACGATTGGTCGTTCGCAGTCTTGAACGACAGTGGCGACGTGATGACTACCTTCACCGTCGAGCCGTCTGACGGTCGCTCCTTCGATCAGCAGTACGCCGTCACGATGGCATCCGTGTTCCGTCGCATGGTCTCGACAGGTTCACTCGTCGAACCGTTCTGACTCGAATCGCCCACATCGCATGATCGGTGTGGGCATTCTTGTGGACGCCTCAGCTCGTCCGTATGGGCCCGTGTGTCACATCGTGCACGAATGGCCGTACGGACTTTGCCAGGCGTGTGGCGTGATGACCAGGCCCTCGGTCCGAACCACAAACTCCGGTTCGATGCCGTCACGGAGGTCGATGAACGCCAGCAAACGCCGAGGTTCGACCTCCGCTTCCCAGATACACCCGTAGTTGCTGTGTAGGCCCTTCCCCGCGTAGTGATCCGCGATCCGCCTCTCGGTCGTCCACGACCACCCATGACGATGTGCACTATCCGAGCCACGCAACAAGGTCAGGGAATGGTCGGGCCTCGATGCAACCTCGCCGTTGTGCGTGTAACCGATATAGTCCCAGAGCTCGCCCCACTTGCGTGCGCCGAGCGCCTCGAACGGGTGCTCAGCATCGCTCCACGTTTCGGGAACAAGGCTTATCGCTTCATCCTTCGGCAATTCATCGCGTGCGAACCTTCGATACACCTCACGAACCGCGTCGTCACCGTATGACACTTCAGTCCTCTCTTATCATCGTCTGTGCACACGTCACCCGACATGCGACGCGGATATCTGAATCTGATGTGCGATCAGAATCTGCGGCATCTACCAACAAGCTACTGTCCTTTCCGGATCCGTCGCGCCGCGTATCGTTTCCAACACGAATCGCGACTCATCCAGTGTGGAGCAGATAACCCGGCCGGCCACATCGCCAATCGGTATGCGTTCCACACCGGCTCCGTCCCAAATTACGGTGATCGAGTCTTCCTGTTCCTTCACGACCGACCCCAATCGAGGCGCTTCTGCCTTGATTGCAATCATCTCAGAAGGCAACCACTTAACAAAGTCCGTATTGACACCACCAAGAACAAACGCAGATGCCATCACGATTAGAATAATCTCAGCAGGGAATGGTTTGGAGAATCTTTTTCTGAAAAAAATATGAAGTAATACGAACGGTAGTATTAGGGCGGGGTACCCTACAGCAACGGTAGCGAGTTCTGATGTACGCGTTATCAATAGGGAACCCGCCAACGTAATGAACGCGCTCCAAAGCGCGCCCCTCCACCGACCCCTGTCAACATCTCGCAGCACGAAATAGCTTCCAGTTAAGAAAACAATCACTGGCGCAACAGGAACTACGCTAGCAAAGACAAGTGTCACGACGTCCAAACCGTCGAGGGAAGCTATCAATCTCGCGCGGTCACCCCCAGAGAAGGTATAGACGCTAAGAAAAGCAGCGACGAACGGAATAAGGCCAACAAGCCATATCAAGTTTTCCTTGGCCCATACAAGACCGAAATCGCTATCCCGCGAGACGCCATCGGCCTCCGTGAGGTCCATCGTTGCTGTAGGAACCTCAGAAAGTGCTGCGCCTGCTCGACGGCGTTTAAGGCCTGTCGTGATGGCAACCGAGCGTCTCCTATTCGCCACCTCAGCCCTCTGCTTTCGCGTCTTCTTTGAATACCTGGCCAGCAAGGCGATTCATGACCTCAAGACGCTGCTGGTAGGGCAGGCGTGCCCAGTCGTTGAATATGCGCTCCATGTTCGACGTGTCGCGACGACCCGCCTGCATCCACGAATACAGGGTCTTCTTCTCCTTGACGCCGCCCCCGCGACCAGGTAGGCGAGGGCTATCGATCAGAACCGGTTGACTCCGCATCATCCAACTCCTCGTACTCGACGTCAATTGCGTCTGTGTGGGTATCTGGGACGGTGGCCGGGCCCTCCGGTGCAGCCTTCTCAAGCTCTTTTGGAGCGTCACCCCGTTCAGCCAACTCTTGGATGTTTTCGCCCATAGTTTCCAACTCGGCGTAGAGATTGTTGCCCGCTGCAACCGGGGCGGTAATAATCGCGATTGCGGCAGTAAGCGCTGCAGATGCACGCGCGATCTTCTTGCCGAAAGCTGGTGCAAACGCGAGTGCTTGCAAACCGGTGCCGACGAGGCTGCTCGCGCCTTGGATGACCGGCTGGGGCCCGAACAAGCCAATCTGGCTTAGGAGCCATTCGATGTGCGACACCTGAGCTGCTATCTGGTCTCGCAAAGACTCCGGTAGCGCCGCCTGAGCCAGAAGCACTTTCCAGTCATCGAGACCTTCGCGTAGCCGCCCCATCGCGGCATCGGGGATACCCTCGCCCAAGTCACGGTCTCGCTCCGCAATCCAGTCGGCAAACCCACCGAGCTGATCCAGATCGCCCTGGCTGATCACGCTAGAAGCTGGGTGCGAATTCACGTTCCAAGCCTGATAAGGAATGACAGCGCCATACCATGCTGGAACGTAACGTGAGTACCGCGTACGGGTTCGACTGCTCTCAGGAAGCGCGTTCAGCCTACTGACTGTGCGACTAAACAACCCAATCACTTCAGCGTGCCGCAATGCGAACTGAGCAGTGCCATACCCCTCTCCCAATACCTCTTCCCACCCGCTATGTATCGATACCTGGCTTGAGGTGAACATTCTTTCCAGTACCGAATGCAACCCCGCTGCAGCGTTCAGCTCCACACCCTGCCTCCATTTCGTTGTCCGCAAGCATATCGGGTACCTCCGACACAACTCCGCGTTCAGATTCGACGTACCCTTGCTGCGACGAATAGCTATGTAGCACAATAGTTTTGCTCACGGACTGACACATAAAAAGTCTTAGAATCGTGGTATGCCCCACGCCACGATCGCCCTGCCTGACGCAACCGCCTACGTCGCGGATCTACTCGCTCACGCCCAACGACCGACCGATGTCGCGAGGGCAACCGCCCACACCTTCGAGGTGCAGGAAGCGGCTGAAGACCTAGCGATGTCATGCGGCGACATGATCGCCACGTATGGCCTGCACATCGAGGCCGCCTACGTTGCCACCCTCGCGCTGCTGCTCGACCCCCACGTGATGTTCTGACCCGATACGACTAAGCCCCACACCGCCGATCGTTGCGGGTGGGGCTTTTTTGGCTCTCAGTGAGGTTCCCCCCGGATGGTGGACACCGAGATAGCGGGACCGAGGGTTCCGCTGG
>NZ_JASHKQ010000043.1 GCF_030056795.1 Rhodococcus sp. IEGM 1381
CGATATCGAGGGTGCCCGCGAACTGGGTCGGTTGGTTGGCGACGATCCCCACCGACCGGCCATCGATACGCCCGAACCCGACGATGATGTTGCGGGCCCGCCCTTCTTGCACTTCCAGGAACTCGTCGTCGTCGAGAATCCGAGTGATCACCTCGTGCATGTCGTAGGGAGTGTTCGGTGAATCGGGGATCAGGGTGTCGAGTT
>NZ_JASHKQ010000007.1 GCF_030056795.1 Rhodococcus sp. IEGM 1381
CCAGCGGAACCCTCGGTCCCGCTATCTCGGTGTCCACCATCCGGGGGGAACCTCAGTCGACGAGACAAGCGTGCAGTGAACTCGCCCACGGACGTTCCGCTGCTGGACGCTTACCGGCCCGTCAGGGCACGAATCATCGACAGCGATGCCTGACCGGCCACGAGGCCGACCCAGGACGATCGGCGGTTCGAAGGTGTGCGATCGCTGCACTATCGCTGTTTCCCGGCACCGGGTCCGATGGCCCAACGAATCGCTCTGCGGTGCGTGATTCACCGCTGCAGTGCGCGCCTACGGCCGCTGCGCACTGTGCGGCATCGAACGAATGACGCCCGGTCTATCACCCGCCCGGCAGCCGATCTGCCGCGAATGCGCCGGAATCACCACTGCCCTCGACTGCACGAACTGCGGCCGCGAAGCAGAACGCCTACGCGGTGGACATTGCGCACGATGCGTCGTCACCGCGGACCTCACCGCGACTCTTCGACCGCACGATCCCCCAGACCTCCGGCTCAAACGGCTCGTCGCAGAACTGGCGAACGTGTCACGTCCGGAGAGCATCGTTACCTGGATGCGAGGCAAATCGGCTGCCGAGCTGCTGCAGAAGATTGGTGATCGTGAGCTGATGCTCTCGCACAGTGCCTTCGATGGACTACCCCCTGGCCGACACGTCGAACACCTTCGAGAAATGCTGGTGGACCTGCACATTCTGCCCGACCGCGGTGATCCTCGGCTCGCACGTTTCGAGGCGTGGCTCGAGGACCGGCTCGACACACTCGCAGACCGGTCAGATGTTCGCGCCGCTCTCGAACAATTTGCCCGGTGGCATCACCTTCGACGCATCCACGAGAACCGAATTCGTAACATGGACAACGCAACTCGGACCGCGAAGCAAGAAATCACCGAAGCCGGGAAGTTCCTGATCTGGCTGAGCGAGCACCATCACGTCACTGTCGACGAACTGACTCAGGCCCACGTCGACGAGTACTTCTCCACTGGGACCACCACCCGAATGGCAGCACGCAACTTTCTCCAGTGGCGAGCCAAGACAGGGATCGGCAAGCGCTACCACCTGAAATACCGCGAGGCTCGGCAAACACCGCTCGCCTCATCTCACGAACGCTTGGCACTGATTCGGACAGTTCTCGAGTCGGAGGCGGTGGTGCTCAACAACCGGATCGCTGCACTGATGTTTCTTCTGTATGCGCTGCCGGTCCGCCGGATTGCCGAAATGCGCACGGAGCAAGTAGAAGTCACACCAACGGGAATCAGTCTCCACCTCGGTGACCATCCTGCGCCAGTGCCCGAACCGCTACTCCCCCTCTTCCATGAATACTTGACCTCACGCGCCAACCAGCGCACCACCAACAATCAATCCCCGTGGTTGTTCCCAGGAACACGGGCCGGGCATCACATCACCGAGCAGACCCTTCTCAATACACTCAGACAGGTCTTCGGAATCAATATCCTCGCAATGCGCAACGCAGCGCTACACGACCTGTCCAAAGAACTCGACGCAGCGACGCTCGCCGACCTACTCGGATACAGCAGCCAGGTCATGAACATCCACGCCGCACGCTCCGGCGTCCCGATGGGCAGCTACCCCGCAATCCACTCGCCCGGCAAGTAGTCGAGCCTGAGCCGGGTTTCAGCAAGCATCCCCAACCCTGGCCATCCTGGCATTGACCGAAACGCGGCAGGGAAAGCTTCGCAGCTAGTTTTAGCTCCAGTGATATAGCGGGTGGTAGTCCTCACCCGGTCCCTTGTACAACTAGGATGACGTGATGCGGGCCATTGTTGGAGTCAGCCTAACCCTTGTTACTGGGCTGATGCTCGTGGCTTGTTCTTCGGGAGGGCATTCAGAAGAACCTCCTCCGAGTGCTTTTACCGATCGACCGGCACTGCCGAGTTGCGGTGAGACAATGGCGAAAGGCCCTGCCTCCACACTTGACGAGTTGTACCCGCAACAAGTATTGGACTGCTTGACCAACAGTCGAGGTGGTACTGGTGCCGAACTTTCCGTCACCGAGTTCACCACCGACGGCGACCCGATCAGAACTTTCTACCGGACCGCAGGAAACTCGCCTTCTGTCGAGATCTTTTTGGACCGGTCCGGTGATCAGTACAGAGGCGGAGAGGACTGGGTGAATATCTCTTGTGAGGTACCGATCCTGACCGCCGACGCCTTGCGTGCATGTTCGGCCAACTACTAGCCGCCGATGGGGTTTGGGGTTGAGGTGCCTGTTAGTTGTCTGCAGGTGAAGCAGAAAATCTGTATCCCGACGAGCCGCTACCTTCGAAGGCACCCATAATCCCGAAACTTCTCTGCCCGTAGTAGTTTTGAGCTTCGGTCAGAACCTCGTTGGAGGCATCTTCGATGCGGAGGCTCGGCAGCTCATCAACAAATACGAGAAAGTCGTCGCTGCCCTCAGGCGCTGAACCCTGCACGTTGCCCATGGCTGGGACTCCTAATCTCGTTGTGGCCGTGAGTTCAGAGTAGCTGTTGCAGCTAGCAAAAGACATAGCTCGTGGCTCGCGAAGGACACGCCGTTCCGATCAGTCACCCTCGTCGCATCAGTACCTCCAGTGTGAGCCATATCAGCGCACTTCATCTGCCGAACAGCACTACCGCCAATCTATTGACCGGGCGGTGTTCAGCAACCGCGAATAAGTCCAATCTTGATAACGGTGTTATCCAGTGTACCTCTGCATGTTGCATCCGATGAATCAGCCAGCTCCGGCAAACCGACTGCGCGTATCTTTAGTGAAGCGCGAAATCTGTTCAGAATGAGGAGGTTACGTGCTGTCTGGCAGGCCGCCCGTTTGGACGTCCTACTCGAGGCTTCATCAGTCTGTAGTTTTCGCTGTTCAACGTCATTCTCTGGCAGTGGTATTGATAGTAATGATTCATCTGGTGAATCATTGATTCGTTGAACGAGACGTCGAAAGGGGTGTCAAGGGGGTCGACAAGAGCGGACGCGTCGTCCTGGTCGAGTCGGTGACGCCACTGCATCCCGAGGAGCAAACGGTCGAAGACATGCTCACGGGATGGCGGAACCAGCAGCTCTGCCGAAATCTGCAGCTCGGGACCATCGAGCAACGGCAACAGGTGGTCGTGCGGTTCATCGATTACACCAACGAGTTCCCGTGGGCATGGACGCCGTCAATGGTCGAGGAATACTTCGGAGACCTCCGCTCGATTCGTCGAATCGCGCACTCGACTATCCGCAGCTATCAGACGTCGCTCAAGCTGTTCTGCTCCTACATCAGCAACCCCGACTACGGGTGGGATCGACTGTGCGAGAGCCGCTTCGGTACACACCCCGCTCAGGTGTTCTTCGAGTGGAACACCGCAGCACACGTCCAGGACAACGAGCAGACACCGGCCAAGCGGGCCTTCACCAAGACCGAGCTGCAACTGTTGTTCGACCACTCCGACGCCCAGGTCGAGACGATCGGAGCGACAGGCCGCAAGGGATGGCTGCCGGCCTACCGTGACGCGGTGATGCTCAAACTCGCCTACTCCTACGGGCTGCGCTTCAACGAAGTACGTCACCTGCAGAGCGTCGACTTCGCCCGCAATCCCCACGCACGCGAGTTCGGCCGCTTCGGAGTTCTCAATGTGCGTTACGGCAAAGCCAAACGCGGGTCACCCCCGAAACGGCGCAGCGTCCTGACGGTCTTCGACTGGACACCTGAGATCGTCGACGATTGGCTCACCCACGGCCAGCCCTATCTCGATGCGGGACTCGATCTGTTCCCGTCCGAACGTGGCGCGCTCGTTGCCGAATCGACCTTGATACGCCGGTTCCGCCGCTACTGCACCGAGCTGCAGCTCTCCCCCGTGCTGGACCTGCACTCACTGCGACGCTCATACGCCACCCACCTGATCGAAGACGGCTGGGATCCGTTGTTCGTGCAACAGCAGATGGGTCACGAGCACGCCAGCACAACCTCCCTCTACACCTGCGTGTCGAGCGACTTCCGCACTCGAACATTGCGGCGAGCGTTGGATGCGACCGTGCGCGACGCTCTCGGAATGGAAGGAGAAAACTCGTGAAACGCACCGTCGACTACACCTGGCGCCTAGCCGAGCTGATGGCCGCACACGGCATGCACAACAGCACCGACCTCATCCCCCGCCTGCTCGAACGAGGAATCTCCCTCTCCCGCCCTCAGGTCTACCGCCTCGTCACTCAACGACCCGAACGTGTCTCGCTGCAGATGATGGCGGCTCTCTGCGACATCTTCGGCTGCGGAATGCAGGACCTGGTCACCGTCACGGCAGCTGACGAACGCAAGAAGCGAACTGCGACATCATCGGCACCCAACGTCGTCGAGCTCAACAAGACAGTCCGACCGCGACGCGCACGAGTGATCCGCGATGACCATTGAGATCCGACCCCGCAACACCGTTCGAGGGCGACCGAGAACCGGCGGCGGATTCACCTGCGATCGCTGCGGACGTGAGGCCGGCAAACCACGCGTGCGCTGGCCCGACGGCAAGATTTGCGGAACATGCTTCCACTCCGCCGTACGCACCTACGGATGCTGCGCAGCATGTGGATTCAAGCGCATGCTCCCCGGACGAGTCGGAGACTCAGCTGCCTGTGTCGACTGCGCTGGCATTGACACCGACTTCTACTGCACCCGTTGTGGCACTGAAGCCGAGCACTACCGACGCGGCATCTGCGCACGCTGCGCCCTCCGCGACGACCTCACCTCGCTGCTTCTCGACAACCCCGCCGATCCTGCCGCAATGCACACACTGGTGGGCATCTTCTGCGCCGTGGACCGCCCCGAAAGCATCCACACCTGGAAACGATCCACCAAGGTGCACGAGCTGTTGCGCCAGCTCGCATCCGGCCGCATTCCGATGACCCACGAAGGCCTAGACAGCGTCGGCGACGATCGCCGCACGACGCACCTGAGGGGCATCCTCGAACATCACCAACTGATTCTGCCGCGTGACCGCTACCTCGCCCTCTTCGAGGACTGGATCGCCGCAAAGATGACCGCCATCGATCACCCCTCGGTTCGGCGCTACGCCGAACAGTTCGCGACCTGGCACCACCTCAAACGAGTCCGCGCAATCGCAGCCGCAGGCAAACCCACCCGCGGACCCGTCCACGCCTCCAAACAGGACATCACCGAAACCATCAAGTTCCTGACCTGGCTCCACGACACCCACAGCCGCACCGCCGCGACATGCCGCCAACTCGACGTCGATGAATGGCTCGCCACCGGACCTACCACCCGGCAGCTAATTCGGACGTTCTTCGTCTGGGCTAAGACAACCCGCATCAACCGGTCGGTGACAATCGCGCACCGCTCCCCCGCCCCGACAGCCACCTTCACCCAAGACGAGCGACTGCACTGGATCTGTGAACTCCTCACCGGCAGCAGTGAATCGCTCCCGTATCGAGTGGCCGGCATTCTTCTCCTGCTCTACGCCCAACCGATGGTCAAGATTGCCGCACTCCGCACCGATCACCTCACTACCGACACCGACGGACTGTGCATCACCCTCGGTGCCGAACCAGCCCCGGTACCCGAACCCTTCGCGGTGCTTCTTCGAGGTCATATCGCCTCACGCACAACGCAACTCACCGGAACCGACACCGGCTGGCTGTTCCCCAGCGTCCGCACCGGCCGCCACCTGCACCCCAACACCATGATGGACCGAATCCGATCACTCGGAATCAACCTGCTCGGCGCGCGCACAACATCCCTACGCACCCTCGTCACCCAGGTACCACCGCCGCTCGCCGCAGAAATGCTCGGATACAGCTACTCCGTCGCCCACCGCCACGCCGAGTTAGCGGCGCAGCCGTGGGCGCAGTACTCCGCACTGCGGAAGTAGATGCGGGCGGTCTTCGGCCAGTACCCAGCGCCACGTCCTCTAGACGACAGGGATGCCGTCGGTACGGACGGTGGGAAGCCATGTCGCAAGAGTCCGGCCGAGTGTGGCGACGAGACGTGGCCCGTAGACGCACAGCGTGCGCTCCCACGGGTGCCCAAATGTCCCTTCGCTGAACCCATCACGACCGAAGATGTAGTAGTCGCCGTTCGGGTAGACGGGTACGCGCCATTCCGCATCCTCGGCTGCGTTTGCGTGTGCTTCCGCGTCGAAAATGTAGCCAGGATGCTGCCAGTCCAGCACTACGAACAACGGGTCGCCAGGAAACTCGGTGAGAAAGCACCTGAGCGCTTCTGCGTTGATTGCGTCGAACAGGGCACCCGCGGATGCTCGTGTCGGAAGCGCGTCGATAGCGAGATCGAACGTCACCGAGGGTGTCGGCTCCGCGATAGCTGGCCACGATTCGGGCTTGATCCCGGCACGAAAACCGAACTTGCTTATGAACGTCGCCCAGTGCTCATCCTGTAGACCACGGTCCAGCTGAGTCCAACCGTTAGGGAGCGAAGCCCCGAAATCCCTAGTCGTCTTGGTCGTCATCGCCTCATCGTCCTGGTTCGATGGGTCGAAGTCCACCGGGTTCTCGGTGCGTCGCTGCCAGCCAATCCAAGGAGACGCGGCGATCTCGATCCGGATAGCTGCATGTGCTGTGCAGCAGCACGTTTCGCTCGGGCGGTTCCCCCGCGCGGTTTGGCGATACCTGCACGGACGACGTTGTCGCCTTTACATCTCGGTGTCCAATACGAATGCGTGGTGCCCGGTTGGTGCGGTGTCAGGACGGGGTGTTGTCAGTCTGACCGGCGGTATCGATCTGCTCACGGAGGATGTCTCCGTGACCTGCGTGCCTGGCGAGTTCTTGAATCATCATCAGCAGTGTCCAGCGCATGCTGATGGTTCCTTCGGTGGGCAGATCGATGGTGTCGTCGAGATCGAACTGGGAGGCGATAGCGCGCGATCGTGTGCTGGCGCGCTCGAACTCGTCGATGACGTCGGCCAAGGTCTCGTGATCATCGACGGTAAAGGTTCCTACATCGCGTCGCGCGTACCCGTCGCAATCGGCTTCGTCGATGTCTGCCCAATGCCTTTGGAACCAGATGCGTTCTGCGGCAGCAGCGTGTTTGATGAGTGAGATAGGTGTCGTGAGGGACGGGACCAAGCGCCTGCGGGCTTCGAATTCGTCAAGGCCGCGAGCAGTGTCGATCAGCGCTCGTCGGTTGCGGTCCAACATGGCGTCGATGATCTGTCGATCATCTCCAGCGGTAATCATGTCGTCGTACATCGTCGTCCGTTCTTGTCGGCGGTTCGGGAGTCATGCGAGGGCCGCTCACTCCCAGGGTGTGTTTGGGGCGAAGCGTTGGGGGAAGATGCCGTGTCCACATGGTTTGCGTTCGCACGTTGTGGGCTGGCGTCACAGTGTGTGGTTTGCCGCAGCCGGTCGCTTCCACGAACCGCTACCGGGCGAGTGTCGAACACCGCGCAGAGGCGTCGGTGGACTCGTGAACTTTAACGCGTTCGTCTACTGGATTTCTAGGCCATGCGCTGAGCGGCCACTTGCGGGGTCCGGGTGGGCATTTCGGCCATCGTTCGTTCGCAGTGTGGGGGTACCTCACCACCGCCGGAAACGCGGTGCCGGTGCAGCTGCCCAACGGCGGCAGCGCGAGCGTCTTGCCCGGTTGCACACCCGACGCCACCCATTGGCTCGACCCGAGAGCAGCCCACATCGTCGACACACCGTTCGAGTAGCACCGTAACGGCAATGGCGATTGGACACTTGCCACCGACTCACTAGACGACTGTTAGCACCGTCGCAATTCTCCCCGGGGAAGATGGACGGCTCCGGTTCGCTGCGGTTTCACCTCTCTTCTCACCTCCACTCGAGGACCGACCGTGGGGTTCGCATCTAGCACTCGATACCTGGTGGGCCCACCGAGGTTGCTCGTACAGTCGTCCTACTTCGAACGGATGGGAATGAGGTCGTTACTCCACCAGGACTATCTTGCCGAGGTGGTCGCCGCGTTGGAGGTGGGCGAGGGCCTGTGAGACGTTCTCCACGGCGAAAGAGGCTCCGATGCGAGGCGTGATCCGATGGTGGTCGACGAAGACGACCAAGTCCTCGAGCAATGTTCTTGAGCCGGTCTCTATTCCCTGCAAGCTCACGTTCTTCGACATGAGCTGACCGACTCGGATCTGGGCATCGAGCTGTCCGTCGATGACGCCGATATAGGCAATTTGTCCGCTGACCCGGACGGCGTCCAGCGAGACGTTGAGGTTGGCGGCCCCCACGGTTTCGAGCACTAGGTCGGCTCCCGTTCCGCCGGTGATCTCCCGAACGCGTTCGGCGACGTCGGTGGTGCGGTAGTTGACCGTGGCCGTCGTGCCCATGGCGTCTATCTGGCTGAGCTTCTCATCGCTGCTGGAGGTCATGATCGTGCGCAGGCCGCGGGCGAGCGCGATCTGCATCGCGATGAGGGCGACACCGCCGGTGCCGTGGATCAACACCCACGCGCCGTGCCCGACTGAAGTGCGCTCGAGCGCGTGCCACGCGGTCACGCCGGCCACCGGCAAAGTCGCGGAATGCGCGTCGTCCAATCTGGTCGGCGCGGGCACTGCTTCCTGCTCGTCGACGATGACGTACTCGGCGAGCATTCCTCGATTGACCGGGCCTCCGATCGGACCGAATTTCAATTCGGTGTGGAGCGTGCCTTCGCGCCACCGCGGGAGATAGATCGGGAGCACGCGATCACCTGCGCGAAAACGCGTGACCGCATGTCCTGCTGAAACCACGAACCCGACGGCGTCTGAGACCGGAACGACGTCGCCGGTGGGCTTCCAGTCCCCGACCCCGTTGATGACAAGCAGGTCCCTGTAGTTGAGGGAGCGTGCGGTGATCTTCACAAGGACCTCGGCCGGACCTGGCCGTGGTATCGGAACTCTGTGCATTTCGAGCGCGCCTACTCCGTCACCGCGTGTCGTCCACGCGCGCATCGTGTTGGTCTCTGTGGGCATGGTGCGGACTCCTGCGGGTGGGGGGCGGGATTGGAGGTCGGGCGACATCATCGAGGCTAGAGAGCAGATGAGATCGAAACCAGTTACTTGTTTGGCCGATGAGCAATTAGTGTTGATGAATGATCGATCCCGTGGCACTGCGCGCTCTGCTCGCGGTGCACGACACCGGATCGGTGACCGCGGCCGCATCCCTTCTGGGCTACACCTCGCCCAACATCACCCAGCACCTGCGCAAGCTCGAGCGGAAGACGGGTGCCAAAATCGTCGAGCGTGTCGGCCGCGGGGTGGTCATCACCTCGCACGGCCAGAGCCTTGTCGCACGAGCCCGGCCTCTGATCGACGGCCTCGAGCAGCTGGAGATCTCCATAACCGGCGACCTACCGTCCGGTCGGATTCGTGTTGCCGCGTTTCCCACAGCGCTACGCGGACTTCTGTTGCCCGCCGTCGGTCGGTTGAGATCCGATCTTCCCGATCTCGACCTCGTCCCTGTCGAAGCTGATCCTGCGAGCGCACTCGACGCACTCGGTGTCGGACGGGTCGATGCGGTGATCGCGAAGAGTTGGGGCACCACCAAGCCGCGCGAAGACTCGAGGCGCTCTTTCGAACGCATCGCGCTCGGTCGCGATCAGCTCGATGCCGTGGTCCCGGTCGACCACAGGTTCGCTCGCAGACGTTGCGTCGCCTTGCGCGACCTCGCACACGAGCGGTGGGCGATCACGCCGATGACGGACCCCTTCGGGCCGTGGATTGCCGGCCGAGCCCCCGAGCTGCTCGAGCCTATCGTGAGTGCGTACAACGCCCAAGAATTCGAGTCGCTGATCCGCTTTGTCGAAGTGGGCCTAGCCATCACCGTCGTCCCGCGGCTGGGACGTGGAACACTGCCGGCGAGCGTCGCCGCAGTCCCCCTGAGTGACGACGACGCCTATCGCGACATCCATCTATACGTGCGCCAAACGGCGGGCCGCTCACGCACAGTGCTCACCCTCGTGGACCGCTTCCGACAGGACCTCGCCGGCTGAATATTTGATACCGTTACCGCGAAAATTGCGGACGGTTCGTCGCTTACCGGAGCCACACAAGGGCCGAGATTCGACGCCCATGCGAGCCACGTCCGAAGGTCTCTAGCCAGTGAAGTGTTGTTGCTGCAATCGATTCGACTGATTTCGGGTCGCGGGCGTGATGCTCGCCGATTCGGTGGTTTGCAATGGTCGGTCTTTGTCGGTGGCAGGTGTTCTGGTGTGATCCAGCCGATTCGTCGGGTCCTGCCGTCGACTATCTGGTTCTGGCCGGGCTGCCGTCATTGGCGGAGTGGGCGCACCGGCATGGGACGCGTGCGGGGCAGCCGTTTCTGCTGCGTGCGGATGGTCACTGCGTGCCGGAGGTGGACGAGTTCTTCGCTTCGCCTCGGATGAGTAGCTGCAAGCAGTGGACGCTTCGTAAGTATGTGTTCACTCGCGACATGGTTGGGTTTTTCTCGACGTGATCGAGTGCTGCTGGTAAGAAGCAGATTCCGATCAGGTCGATGCGTTCAAGTTCTGGCGGGTGGCTGTCGTTGGCATATGGAGCTGGTTTCCCCGCCGTGGTAGCTGCCGGCTGTCGGCACCCAGAAGCGGAGCGAATCTCCCGCATGCCCTACACCGCGGGAGATCTCATCGCTCCTGCGCACGCTATCGAGTACTCCACCGCACGCTTCGATCGTCTTACGGGAGCCGACGTTCTCCTCGTCGCAGGTGATCAAAACGCTGGACAGTTCGATCCGATCGCCAGCGAAGCCTAGTACCTGTCGCAAAGCCCTGGTGGCAATACGTTTCCGGCGTTCAGATGGACGGATTCCATAACCGATTTGTCCACCCACGTCGGCCAAGAAATCGTTCAGCCTGTGCCGCAGCTGAATCGAGCCAAGATACCTACCGTCTCGCACTATCCACCAGTTCGTCACAGGAACTGCATCGGGTCTGGGAGTGGCCATAGGCTGCAACAACTCTCGCACCCAGCGCTCAAACTCACTCCGCGACTCGAGGTCGAGCCCGAGCTGGCGTGCGACACCGAGGCCTGATCCCGGCTGATGAACACCTGCGCCGCCCCACTCGTCACGTGAATCCAACCAGGACTCGTACAGACCGGCAGTCGGCGTGACCAAACTGACTTCGCTCATTGCATAATGATCCGCTTCTAACGCAAAAGAGGTCAACCGGAGTCGAATCGAACCGTCCCGCCGTGTCACGTCTACTCGGCATAGTCGTTCGTATGTCCGTCGGACACGCTCTATGAGCTGTGGCCACCTGAACGCACCTGACATCCGATGGATTAGCTGCCTTCATTGCGCGACTGCGTGTTTCGCTTCTTGAGGTTCGTCGTCGAAGCCGTGTGGTGGTTGCTACAGACCGGTTTGCTGGTGTCGCGTCCGCGACGTCGACGAGCTGCGGGCGTCCATACTGGCGGTGAATGACAGTCTTCATCGAGCGTCCCGCAGGCCGCGGAGTGCTCGCGCCCATCCTGTCAGCTCGTCGAGCATTGTGTCGAAGGTCTGCAGTTGCCTACCGGCTGCGATGACGCCGCTGTCGTCGGTATCGACCCCGAGTGTCAATGCGACTTGGCTTCGTACGTCGGCCAACTTCAGCTCCCCGGCGATCAGTCTGAGATGCTCCACGGCTCGCTGGCCACCTTGCACGCCATAGCTGATGAACCCGCATGCTTTGTCGTTCCACTCCGCGAACAGAAAGTCGATCGCGTTCTTTAGAGCACCGGAGGTGGAGTGGTTGTACTCGGGGGTGACGAAGACGAACCCATCGAATGTGGCGATGGTCTTCGCCCACGCCGTCGTGTGTGCGTGCTCGTAACGGCCCATGATGGCGGGTGTGTGCTCGTCAAGGTGGGGCAGCGCGTAGTCGGCGATGTCCACGAGTTCGAACGTCACGTCAGGCTCGCCAGTTCGTTCGGAGGCACGCTGCAGAGCCCATCGGCCGATGGCGTCGGCCTTACGCCCCGGGCGCGTGCTGCCGAGGATGATCGCGATGCGGAGAGATGTCATGGGGTGCTTTCTGTTGGGAGTGATGCACGTACGCGCCTGTTGGCGGACTGGATTCGCTCTGTGCGTAGGAGCCAGATGGAGGCGCTGAGACCGAGCACTGAGAACCCGGTAAGGGCAGCGAAGGAAAGCTGGAAGGCTGACGCGATTCCTGAGCCCAGTGCACCTGCGACGATGACGGCAAGGAGTGATCCACCGATCGCTCCCCCGACCCGTTGGAGGACGTTTATTTGAGAGGTGGCATCGGGCAGTTGGCGTTGTGTAACGGCTTCATAGGCGGCGACCGTGGGGGGCATGATCGCCAGTGCGAGTGCCATTCCACGGGCGAACAACAGCACTTGAACGGCCAGACCGTCGGCGGCTAGGGGCAGGAAGACGAACGGGACTGTTGCTGCGATCGTTGCGAGGCCCCCTGCGACGCTGATGACACCGCTGCCGACCCTGTCGATGAGGACTCCAACGAAGGGCATCGTCACGGCGGTGCCCACACTCAAACCCATCAGCAGAATGCCGGTCTCGAGGGGCTCTTCCTCTCGTCCGATCATGAAGTAGAGCGGCAACAACAGGAACGCGCCGAACATGGCAGCACCGTTGGCGAAGGTCGTGACGCTCGCCGCAGCGAACATCGGTAGGCGAAACAGACGCAGATCCAGGATTGGGTTCGGATGTCGCCGAGCGTGCCGCACGAACAGTGCGAGAAGGACTCCTCCGGCTGCGATTGGGAGGAAGCCACCCGGAGCGACGATCGAGCGTCGTTCACCCCAGGCGGTGAGGCCGTAGACCAGCGCAGGGACTCCTGTAGTCACGAGAAGTAGTCCGACGCTGTCCAGCCGCGCGCCGGGCTCGCGTGCCCCGCGGGGGATGAGACGCAGTCCGAGAGCGAGACCGACGAGCCCGATGGGGACGTTGATGAGGAACAGCCAGGGCCACGACGCGCGGTCGAGGATAAGCCCTCCGATGAGGGGGCCAAGGGCGGGGGCGAGGCCCACAGCGAGTCCTAGCGTGGCCATCACACGCCCGAGCTTGCCCGGACCGGCAGCCTGCCCCAAGATTGTCTGTCCGGCTGGTATGAGCAGTCCCGCGGCCATGCCCTGGGCAACTCGTAGCGCGATGAGCGTCTCGACGTTGTCTGCCGCGGCGCACGCCGCGGAGGTGAGGGTGAACGCTACGAGGGCGGCGAGCCACATCCGTCCAACACCGACGCGTCTGCCGAGCCAGCCGGCGGCCGGGAGGGACACGCCGAGAGCAATGAGGTGCGCGCTCGAAACCCATTGCACAGCATCGAGATCAGCGCCGAGGTCCCGCGCAACCGTGTCCAGGCCGACGTTGACGATCGTGGCGTCCAAGCCGCTCATGAACGCGCCGAAGACGATCACCGCGGCCAACAGCCAAACCCTGCGGGGTATCGGCTGCTGCGCAGCCTTCGGTGGCGACTTGAATCTCATCGATCGTTCTCCGTCCGCAGCAGTCTCATTTCGTTGGGAAGCCAACGAATGCAAACGCTAGCAAAGAAACGTTGGAATGCCAACGAATAGGTTAGGATCGGCGACATGAACACTCCGAAGACGACCGCACGGACCGCGCCGTGGCCACCGGTCGAGCCACCGGAGCGGGTGCGAAGGTTGCCGAGCTGGGTGCTCAACCATGTTGCGATGCGCGCTAACCGGGTTGTGGCGTCACACCTGGAACACAGTGGGCGTCGCAGCGACTACGCCGTTCTCGCTTCCCTCGAGGAAAGTGGCCCCGCGAGCCAGGCCGAACTCGCCCGTCGACTTGCGATCGATCGCGGTGACCTCGTCGGCCTCCTGGATCGCATCACCGAAGAAGGACTCGCGCGTCGCGAACCCGACACGTCGGACAAGCGCCGCAATGTGATCACGGTGACACCGGATGGCAGGGACAAGCTGGTCCAACTCGACAAGGAAATCGAAGCCGCGCAAGAGGACCTGCTCAGACCACTCGATCCTGACGAACGCACGTTGCTCATTGACCTGCTCTGGCGGCTGCTGTTCAACCCCGCCACTGAGTAATACCTACATCCCGGCTTTCGATACCGACTCGTCGGAGACGCACGCAGCGCCACCGAACCCACGAAAACGAGGGAACTTCTTAGAGAGCCGGGACACTCCCATCGCGCGAAGCCGCTACAGGGTGTCGATTGTTCAGGTGCGCGCGCCTTGGTGTTTGGACAGCGTAGTGCCCTTTGTGATCTGACACGTCCCGCTGAGGTTCACCCCGAAAAGTGGACAGTTTCTATGCGGCCATGACTGGCACTGTCAGCTCGTAGTTGGTGGGGCTGAGCATTCCGATCGTGGAGTGCCTACGGCGAGTGTTGTGGAAATCCATCCAGTTGTCAACTGCAGCAACCAATTGCAGCGCAATGCTTCTCACGAATTGGACACCGCGGACGGTCGCAGTCACTTAGTCCGTGGATTGCCGTTCGGCGACTCTCGCACCGTGGTTGACTCCCGCATCACAGGCTCCCCTTCGAGTGAGCCGAGTCGAGGAAGGTCGACAGCGATGTCGCGAGCTCGTCCGGTGCTTCTTCAGCCATGTGGTGTCCGGAATTGATGCCGTGCCCGACGACGCCGGGTGCCCACGGCCGCCAGATGTCGAGGGGATTGCCATATAGCTCTTCGAGCTCGTCTCGGAGCGACCAGAGCACCTCCACAGGCATGGTCAGGATTCTGTCCGCGTATCTTGTCTCACATGTCCGGTCTGACTTTTCGCACGCCAACCGAGCAGGACTATCCGGACCTGCTGGAAGCCCTCGACACATGGTGGGGCGACGTCGGCGGCGCGAACGGCGGCCCCGAACGCGCGCGACTTGTGCCACGAATGTTCCTCCAGCACTTCACCGACACGAGCGTCATCGTCGAGGACCAGGACGCCATCGTCGCCTTCCTGATCGGTTTCCTCTCGCAAGCTCGAACCGATCAGGCGTACATCCACTTTGTGGGCGTCGCACCCACCCATCGGCGTCGGGGAATCGCAAACGACCTCTACCGGCATTTTTGCGATACGGCGCGACGTCACGGCCGCCAGTCGGTCCATGCCATCACGTCGGCCTCCAACGCAATATCGCAGGACTTCCATCGGCACATGGGATTCACGGTCTCGGATCCGGTCGTGAACTACGACGGACGTGGCGGTGACCGGGTTACCTTTGCGCTCCAGCTGTCCTGACCTCAACTGCAAACACTCGGAAAGGTCTCCGGCGACCGCAGCTAACTTCTTATCTGCCAGTCGAGTTCGCCATCGGTTACGGCCGGCAGCCACATGCGATCGAAGACGGTCTCACCCGCAAGGCTGTCAGCGAGGTCCGTCAGCATGGCACTGATGGATACCCACTTGGGGCCGGCCTCGTCGGTCGAGTCGCGGCTGAACTCGGCGACGCACCCGTGCATCGGACCCGGGCGGGTGTCGACGAACCAGAAGTATCCGTCCATTCCAGCGAACGGAACGTACTCCTGGATGAAGGCGTAGGCAGGTGTTCCCGCGGGTTGCGCCGACGCGCTCGCGTCGACCATCTCAGGATCTTCGGCTGCCAACCCCGCCCAGACCTTGGACATCGATCGGCGTGCACTGTGGATCTGTTCGACGGTCAGCAGTGCGTTGAGCGGCAGAAGGCGATAGGGCGCACCGGAATACAGCTCCAGAAACTCCACGAGCTCGTCCGGCCATCCGTCGGTGCCCGTCAATTCCTGTGTTGGCACACGACTGTCAGCTGCGTAGTCGGTGTTGCCTGTCAGCCAGGATTCGACGTCGTGCCACGCCTCGCGTACCGAGCCTGCGAGCGTGGGGCTCAGTACAGGGATGGCGTCGATCTCGCGTTGACGGCGTTCGCGTTCGGCATCGGCGGCGGCGATGGCATCGTAGGCGGCGGTGATTCGAGCGACGATGTCATCGACGCTGAGATTCGGGTCAGTGATTCCCTGGACCTGAGTGTGCTTTCGGTTCACGTGGAGTGCGGTGCGGTCGATGAACGGGCCCGGCTCTTGGGCCATGTAGGCCCGGGCCTTGACGACCATGTCGTGCAGGGCGGCCTCGTGTGTCTGCGAGCGACCCGCCAGAGGCACCGGACGATTGGCCGTCGTGAAGACGCTGATGCGCCAATCGAATTCGCCGATGTCGTCGCGGTCGGGCCACTGCGATGAAACGATTGTCACTGAAGCTCTCCTGGTCTCCGTCGAATCCGGCGTTTCAATCCTATGGTGACGACGCTAGCCGCCGAACTCAACGTGCTCGCGATCGAGCGGAGACTGCACCTCCGCCGATATTCAAGCGAGATTTTGGGGTACTGGACGCATCATTCCGATGCTCGAATCCCGTGCGCAGCCGTACCTCTATAGTCGACCAATGACTAGTTCGCGAAAGAATGTCCACCACTGATCGGCTACAGGAGTCGTTGCAGGTCTCTCAAGCAGTGAGCTCCGCCCACCAGAACGAAATCAGCCGGTTTCGAAACTGGGTGCAACGAGCAATCATCGCCGGGTTCCGCTCCGAAGATCGGATCGCTGCCCCCGATCGCCTCCGCGGGCAGTCAGTCGTTGATTGCTCCACCACCGTCTCCGTCCGTCACAGTTTTTCGCCGACCGGGCGGGACCTTGCATCACCCACACTGATATCTCCAAGATTCTTTCGCATCGAGGTACGAAGCTCGATCTCGCCAGGACTGAACCCGGCGTCGACGGCACCCACGGTGGCCTACTCAGAGGCTGAAGGGTGGCTCCGTGCAGCACTAGGCCCACACTGGGCCGACTACGCTTACCACCTCGTCAGCGGTTCGCCCGTGAATTTCTATGAGCCGGCTTCATCGGTGAGGTTCGCGGTCATCATCGACTCGGCTGGCAACCCGCTGCTCGCGCCGACGGACTTCGAGTGGCCCAAGTTCACCGGGCAGGACGATGTGGCCGTCCGAAAAATCGATCCTCATCCGCAAAATCGTGTCTTGATTGCAAACCTAACTCGGAACGGCCCTTTCGATGTTCCGAGTGGCAAGCAGGCACGTGGCATCATCCGCGACAAGCAAATCGATCTCCTTGTCATAATGAATCGGCCCGAACCATCATCAATCCCTGCGTTTCGAGCGCTGGTGTCTGCATTGAGAACGCCAGCCAGGGTCGATAGCCGCTTCATACCTCTGGCCGCGACCCTCAATGGCACTACTGGTTTGGTCGAGTTTCGGCGGGAGGGCCGCGAACAGGTATTCCATGAAGCGTTCCCTGTTCCAACGTACGAGCATCTGACTACCGTGCCGTCCTCTTCCGAATCGTGGACTGCTCGATACGGGTTTCCCTCGATGTCCATACCCGCAACACCGCGCACCTGGGCCGCGGGACTTTGTGCCCACTGGCGCGAGGGGGTGGCTTACGGAGGGCTTGGTGCACCCATCGACCGAAAGCCAAGCTAGAGCCGGTGTTCGGCCACCGGACTGGAAAATTCTCAGCCTAGTAGCCTGCTAATTCCGTTCTTGTCGGACAACTGACGTTCGGGTATGGACGCGCAGCAGATCGCCCTGCGCGTGCACGCCGACCGAAGAGCGGCGAGGCGATCCTTTCTCGCGCATCAGACCAATCACTTGTCCGTGTGGGAGGACGAGAACTATGCGGTGCTGCACGACGGGTGAGCGCGTTGCGTTGTTATTCCATGGCTTGCCGTCGGTACGGCCGCAAATGGCGCGGCGTCGTTGTGAGGTCAGATAGGACCGCTCGTAACCAGCCGCGCCGTCTCTGCCTCGCAGCGGCCCTGCACCGGCTCACGACCATCCCAGGAGCTAAGGGTTGGGGGTCAGAGCTGCTTGCGCATCTTTACACTTGTGGTTTCATAACCGGCTGACTCATACATTGCGCGTGCCACCGCATTGAAGCCGAAGACGCTCAGTCCCAGCGTCCGCGCGCCCTCCGCCCGGGCATGGTCTTCGGCGAGCTGCATCGCTGCTCGTCCGTAGCCTTGGCCTCGGTGCTCTGGGTCGACTAAGACATCCCAAACCCACCACGAGCTGGCGTCGTCTGAGTTGTCACGGCCAACCCAGAGGTACCCGACGATCTGGCCCGTGTCATTCACGAGGTCAAACACAGTGTTACCGGGGGTGGGAGCACCCGCTGGGAAAGCACGCCCGAGGGCATCACTGGAGTGCTCTTCGGCGGCGCGTGGCGTCTCGCCTATGGCGATCAGGTCCGTCTTGTACTCGCTCTGGCTCCGTTTCAGCCATGAGGGAAACCGTTGACGAGCGATCGGGACGAGTGTGATCGACATGCCGCCAGTCTGACAGCGGCCTCGCGCCGACCCTCGACAGGGGAACTGCCCCGGCTTTGCGAGCGGCTGAGCTATACGACCAGTTCCGATATGCAGACTTACCGGCAAACCTCTGCATATACTGTGCCGCAGCATGTGTCGCTCGAAAACTGGCCCGTGCTCAGCTTGCTCAGAGGGTTTGTCAGCGTGCAGGTTTGTTGATATCGGCATGGAAGACAACCTCTGCCGGCACGGTGGGCACAGCATTGAACAACTCGACCACGATCTCAGCGGCTTCATTGGCCACCTCGGCGGCCTCGCCTGCGGTGCCGGCCTGCGCGGTGACAGACAACCCTGCCGCGCCGTCGCCGGTGGAAGTGATCGACAGTGTGTCGGAGTAGTCCGCTGCAGATCCACCACGCTGGTGCGCAAGGCGTTCGCTTACCTGCAGGACAGGGTCGTAGCCGGTCAGGTCTAGACCGGTCCCCCTGTACGTCGAGACGGGGGCGTTGGGGTCAACCGTATCTTCGCTGGGGTAGGTGGCTGTGATGGCAATGGTCGCGGTGCGGGTGTACGTCGCCGCCATCATCCACCAGACGGCGGCGATGATGCCCACGATAGCGATAGCCGCGATGGTCGCGCGTCTGCGCTTATGGGTTCCAGGCACGGGATCAACTCTAAATGCACGCAGTTGCAGGCCGTTCAGCGTGCAGTCTGGGCACTGGTACCGGGCTGGCCGCGATACGACCAGTCTTGATATGCAGGGCTACCAGTAGAGTACTGAATATACTGTGCCGCAGCGTTTTTCGCTTGCCGCGGCAGTTCAGCTGCCACCACGCATCTACGCCCCGGTTTGTGCATCCTTGAAAGCCAGCCGTCGAACGAATTGAGGCGCAGCGTTGGTTGGAGTCGAGGTTCGGGCTGGTCAGACAACGCCGGTCAGGTCTCCCATGCGCGTCGTAACCCCGTTTCTGTCCTTCCATGCAGCGACACCGTCGATGAGTCGGGCGCTCATGAATCCACCGTCGTCACCCCACGGCCATGCGGTACCAAGGTCGGCCACAACGTTCTGGACCGAATCGGCCATCGCCCACAGCGCGAATTCTTTGTCCGAGTCGACTCGGGTCCCTATCCAACTACCACCGAACTCGCCTGGGTCGACGCCGGCAACCGTCACCGCGCTCAGCAGGAACACACCGTCGATCTCCGGGTCGTAGTCGATCTCCCAATCGACGTGTTCGATAGTGTTGCCGTACTGGCGCGCACGCAAGTCGCGGCCCAATCGAGACAGAGCCGACGTCCACGGCTCAGGCAAGTCCGAGTGCACCATCCGAACCCCCGGCGAGGGAGACCACGTGGTACTCAACAAGCGCTTCGACAAATCGTGGTAGCGCACCGAGCCAATATGTCAGCCCAGCTTGAGCAGCAACTGTTCCGACCCGAAAGAAATGATGGCCGACAATCTCCGCGACATCGTCGCGCGTGAACGCCGTCGCGGGCCGACCCTGGTGTTCGCGCACAACTCGCACCTGCGCCGCGGCGACTCGGCGTTACCGGGCGAAGCGAGCTGGGCTGCAGCTCGATCCGTCTATGCAGATGCATGAGGTCCTCAGCTCAGCCAGTCGAGAGTCTGGCCGTGCGGACCGGTTAGAGCGACTGGTCGACCGTTGCGCGCTAGGACGAATCTTCCCCCTATATGGTCCGGGTGCACCGCAAGTTGCGCCGCAATGTGGGGGAGCACACGAGGACTCTCGTTCGAGATCCATTGGCAAGGTAGCTGTTTCATGCGCTCCTCGAACCGTGTTCGCTCTTGTTCGCCGAGATAGCTGAGTACGGCACTGTGAAAGACGACCACTGTCGACCCGGCCGGTGCCTGATGTACCGCTTCAGCTATTTCATCGGTGAGGTCCCCTCGAACCAGCCGTGGTGGATCAGCCCGGACTATGGCCGCAGCTGCCGTGAGTCGCTCGCGGCGCTGGTGCTGCTCCGGCAGACAAGTATTTCGAGCCACGCCATGTCGTCGGCGTCTGTGACGTCCAGGGGGTTGAGGTCTATCCCGGCACGTGAGGTGATGACCGGGAGTGCCGCAGGGATCGGTGCGCCACCGGTTGTGGCGCACCGTACGACTACAGGCGATGGTCCGTCATCCGGGTCGAGCTGCGGCCGTCGGTCGTACTGGTAGCTGTACCGGTCGGGGTACAGGCACAGTCCTGCGGACGCGCCGACTTCGATAAGTGACAGCGGGCCGTCGAAGTGAGCCAAGATCGGAAGCAAGGCGCTGACCCTGCCCGCTTCGTTGGTCTGCGTGAATCGTGCGAGAGCAGTCGCCTGGACGGCGGACCAGTTGATCGTTAGCCATCGACGGAATGCTTCGTAGTCGGAGACAGGGGCACCGTTGTGCCTCGCCGCGCCGAGAATCAGGTTCGGTTGACGCTTGGGCACGGGTAAGCGGTCGATCAGACACAACAGTTCGGGATCATCTGCGATGTGCGAGGTGAGCATCTCGTAGGTAGCGGACACGCCGTGCGCTTCCAGCCGCGAGAAGCGGCGGTATTGCTCTTCGGTCGCGGTCAACTGACTGCTCCTTGCATCATCGAATCGGAGGCGCGCCTAATGGCATACAGAACACCGTCGGCGGTGGCATCCCGGATAAAGGCCACGACATGTCCGTTGGATCGCCATCCGCCCAATTCTCCGTGTTTGAACCACAGGTAGTCCCGGTACGCAGTCGCCATCAATCCAGCATTGCAGAACCACGCCGCCACACTCGGCTTGCGGCCGGCACGAACGCCCAGGAGTGCGAACAAGATAGAAGCACTCAGCCTGTCAGCCGTGGACGACTCATCCGAAACTTTGGGAGGTGTCCCCGTCATGAACAGCCACGAATTGCTCAACGATCACCAGATTCTCACCGTTCTCATCGGCGCAGCCGCGAATGTCCCCGCCGAAGATCCGCGTGCGGCCCGGTGGGTCACCGAAGCACTCGCGCTCGCCAGTGCAGCAGAGCTGCGGTCCGCGACCACACCTCGATCTCCGCCCGCCTACGCCTCGCCCTGACCGCGTACCGACCTTTACCTGGCAACGAGCTCGCAGGACTGCGACAGCGGACTGACCATCCCTTCGTCTGAACCTGGCGATCTCCTTCACACATGATCGCCGGGGTAATACGACGAGTTTTGATATGCAGGGTTACCGGTAAAACTCTGCATATGCTGTGCCGCAACAATTTTGAAACCGAACGTCGTTGCGGATCCTGGTTCTAGATCAGGTATGCGTGATCGGCCGCTGGGACCGCAATCAGAGCTCTTGACCTCAACTCGGCGTTGACCTAGCGTGCGGTTCGCGCACTCCCGACCTACCTAGTTCCCGTGAGAGGTCCAGCCTTCCCCTGGGGCTGCCTCTTCGGTGTCGGTTGCGAGAAGCCCGTCGTCGACCGTGTTGGAATCGGGCCGGGAGTCTTCGATCAGCTCACGGGCCGATGTTGGTTCATCGCCGTCGATGGCGGGTTCTTCTAGGCCGGTGTCGTAGTCGTCGGTTGGGTGATTTCGATCGCTCACGGTGGTGGTCTCCAAGTCGGTTCGTGGGTCTGAGTGTCCAAGTCGCAAGTCATCGTCCATGCTCCTGCCGCCCAGTCGGCAGAAAGCGCTATGTCTCGGTTGTCAGGCCGATGATGTGTTCTGCGTGTTCTTCGCCCCAATCGCCGAGGGTTCGTAGCGCATCGTTGAGGCTTTGCCCGAGGGCAGTCAGTGAGTACTCGACTCGAGGTGGTACCTCTGCGAACACTTCACGCCCAACTATTCCGTGGGACTGGAGTTCTCGGAGCTGCTGAGTCAAGACTTTCTCGCTCACGCCCGCGATCGACCGGCGCAGTTCGCCGTGGCGCTTCGCACCATCGTGGAGCTGCCACAAAATCAACGGCTTCCATTTCCCGCCGACCACAGAGACGGCCGCATCCAGGCCGCATGAGTATTTGGTCCCCGCGAAAGCTGCTGCCATGGAGCAATACTGCCATCGAGGTGGCTACCGCACTTCAAAGTGGGTACTTGTGGGCGAGGTTGCAACCACCCACTCTGATGGTATGAAAATTTCCGTCCTCGGACTCGGACACATGGGCACCGCGGTCGCCACTCACCTGATCGGCGAGGGCCACCAGGTGACCGTCTGGAACCGCACACCCTCACGGGCAACGCCATTTATCGGCCGCGCGATTCTCGCGGCCGACCCGGCAGAAGCCTTTGCCAGTGCGGACCTTGTCATCGTCTCGTCCCTGGACAACAGTGCAGCGCGAGACATTCTTTTCTCGGCAAGCGCGGCAGTCCTCGGATCGCTGGTAGTCAACCTCAGCTCGGATACCCCCGCCAGTGCTCGAGCTTTGTGCCAGTGGGGCCACGAGCACGGGGTTCGCTACTTGGCCGGGGTGATGGTGACGCCGTCGACGATCGTGGGTCAGAGTGGATCGAGCATGCTCGTCGCGGGAGATGAAGCTGATCTCGACGCGGCGCTGCCGGTGTTGGCCGCCATTGCCCCCGACGTGGCCGTGCTGGGTAATCGACATGAGCTTCCTGCGTCGTTCGACACGGCACTGTTGGGCGTGTTCTGGACGACCCTCGCGGCCTGGGCGCATGGCACTGCACTTGCGAATGCTCACGGAATCGACGGCCAATCGATAGCGGCGCAGATGGCAGCAATGGTGCGCTTGGCTGCAGACATCGGCCCTGGTTTCGCGCGCGACGCCGATAGCGGAACGTATCCAGCGGAAACGTCGACCATCATGTCCGCTGTAACGACGATGCAGCACGTGACCGCCGCATCGGTGGACGCCGGCGTGGACCCGTCGCTCCCCGCGGCCGTGACAGCGCTTTTCGAACGTGCGGCGAGTGGACATGAAGCGGAGTCACCTTCTCGAGTGACCGAGGCAATGTGACTGGGTGCAGAGTGGGTGTCGCAGCATATCAAGCTAGCAATACGACCAGTCTTGATATGCAGCGTTACCGGTAGTAGCTCTAAACTGTTGCTGAACAACGCAATTAAAGTCTCTGGAACGCGAGGCAAGAACCTCGATACCTGACTCACGCTCGCGCAGGTCGTGGACCGCGAGGGTTATTGGCCGAGCCGTGCTCTCGACAACAGCGCATGGACGCGCTGGATGGAGGGTAGGAAAAGTGGGTGTGCTGGAGAATGGTGACGCGTAGACACACAGGCTTGCGCACACGCTCGGGATGAGTGGAGATGTTCTCTCCTGGTTCAGATTAAAGCCGATAGGGGGACTTGTGGCAAGGCCCCCTCTGTCGTTCATGATCGCCACTCACGAGTTGAAGCCGAATGAAAGTGAGTGGGTCATATGCGGGTGTTGTTGGCGACGTACGGGACGCGCGGCGATGTCGAGCCAATGGTTGCGCTAGCCGCGCAGTTGCGCCAGTCGGGGGCCCAAGTGCAGCTTTGTGCACCGCCGGACGCTGAGTTTGCGTCGCTGCTCGAGCGGGCCGGTGTTCCGATAGTGCCGTTCGCACGGTCTTGGCGCTCATGGCAGGTAGCCGAGACCACCGCCCGGGAAGTTGTTCCGAATGTCGCCGACCACGTCAACAACCACATCGCAGCTACCTTCGACACGGTGGCACAGGCAGCACAAGATGCTGATGTCGTGCTGGCGACCGGCATGTTGCACTTCGTTGCGGGCACTGCCGCCGAAGTTGTCGGTATCCCGAACCGGTTCGTCGTGTTCTCTCCGAGCCTATTGGAGCCCCAGGGCTACCAGAGCCTTGTCGGCCCAGCGATCAACGCTCACCGCGCGTCGCTGTCGCTGCCGGCGGTCGATGACATGCGCGCATTTCTCCTGACCCGTCGGCCATGGCTCGCTGCAGATCCAGTCCTGGGCCCGCCGCCGAATGCTGCCGATGTCGGAGCACGCTCCGGCGCATGGATACTTCCCGACAACCGTCCACTCACGCCTGAAGTCGAGGCGTTTCTCGATGCCGGCGATCCTCCCGTCTATGTCGGTTTCGGCAGCATGATCGTCGAGCAGGACGCGGCTATGACCACAATCGAGGCCATTCGCGGGCACGGCCGCCGAGCCATCGTTGGACGCGGGTGGGCGGGGCTTGAGGTCACGGACAACGAGGACTGTTTGGACGTCGGCGACAGCAATCTGCAAGCACTGTTCCCACGGGTCGCGTGCGTCGTGCACCACGGGGGTGCTGGAACGACGACCACCGCCGCGCGAGCGGGCACCCCGCAGGTGGTGGTGCCGCAGATCGCTGATCAGCCGTACTGGGCCGCCCGTGTGGCCGCACTCGGGATCGGTGTCGCCATCGACAACCCCAGCCCGACCCTCGAGTCGATCCGGTCTGCACTAGCGGTGGCACTCACACCAAAGACCGCGGCTCGCGCCCATGCGGTTGCTGAAACGATCACGGGCGACGGTGCGGCGCAAGCAGCGCAGATGCTCTACAACCAGATTGACTGAGAACGCACCGCGTCCGATGGTCAATCTGCAAACCTACTTCGCCGGCCGAATAACTCCGGGATAGATAAGAGCCTTATCCAGTAAGATCTATGCGCGGAAAGTGGATACTCGGATGCCTCTTCATGTGTTCTGGGAAACACTCCCCGGGCTTACCGGGATGGACCGCAGGAAGCACCGAGCGGACTCCAGCCGATCGGCGTCGTAGTGTTTCCATTTCGCGGCAGGCACATCCTGGTGTCCCACCTCACTGAATCCCCGTCTGCTGAAGAAATCTGCAGCGTCACCGCTGACGGTCACTGCGAACAGGTTCGCGATCCCCCGCTCGCGACAGAGATCCATCAATCCATCGATCAGTAGGCCCCCAGCGCCGAGACCGGAAAACTCGGCGACCGTGATCAAGCCCGACACCTCACCGAATCCGGTTCCGGCGTATCGGTCGATCTCGAGCCCGACAATACCGGCCAGGTGTCCGGTGCGCATGACCCGAGCTCCGAGTCCACCGGCAGCCATCCTCGCAATCTCGATTCGGCTGCGCCGCTTGAGAACCCCTTCGCGGACTCCCTGCGCAACCAGCGCCTCGATTGCCGGAAAATCGTCCACCTGAAGCGAGGCCAAGTGTAGGTACCGTCCCTGGGTCAGGACGGTACCGCGGCCGTCGAAGGTGAACAGCTCGAATTCGAGATCCTCTGCACGGCAAAGATTTACGCTGTATGCACCGCCTGCAAGCGCCTCCTGTGCTGCGTGCGGGAAGTCCTCGAGCCCTCGTTCGGCCAAGTGACGGGAAAGACGCTCGCGGTGCACGTCGATATCCGCGAAGCTACGAGGCGGAGTCCCCCAGCCGCCGCCCGGATCGGTGAGCACCACTTTGGATGCCCGGACGCTCGCAGCTACCGACCCGGCGGTGCGTGCGACATCGGAAGCCTCGGTCCCGATCACGACGCATTCCGAGTCCGCGATAGCGAGCCAAAGACGAGCAACTGCCTCGCCGGTCCACGCCGTCGAACCGTCCATGACCAGACCACCGATCGCAGTGGCGGTCTCCGAAACACAATCGGACGGAACGACAAAAATGAACCGCGTATCCCCTGTACCGAACTCGTCCACCGTGCGGCTGACTGCTTGCAGCCCAGCGGCTCTCACGACGGGTAATGCGACCACGATGGTGACTCCACGGAACTCTTCGATGAAGAAGTCCCGCTCGGAAACAGGCACGCCACTGGGAGTCAGTTCAACCGCTGCCTCGCGCGGTGCCGTCCGTCTCGTCCTCAATGTGCGCGAATTTGCTCGAAACTCATCGTTCGTCATGATTGCTCCAGTCTGGACTGTTCCCAGTGCACCCCGCAACGCGTCCGGAACGGCGGTGCCGCGTACGCGGTGTCACGAGTAACTACTCGACGACTCATCGACGTAGTTGCTTTCGACTACGTGTGGTGGCCGTCGCGGACTGGCTATGCTCCGAACATGACGACACGAGGGATCGTGTTTTTCGACATCGACGGGACGCTTGTTCCATCGATGTCCAGCGGCAGTTTTCTCGCGTCACGCTTCGGTCACCAGCGAGAACTCGATCGTGCCGAGCGGCTGTACGCCACCGGTGAGCTGACCAACGAAGAGGTGAGTGTCATAGACGCCGAGGGGTGGCGTGGCGTGAGTACCAGGACCGTCGAAAGATGGCTCGATGATCTCCCGCTGATCGCCGGTGTCGAAGAAGTGATGTCCTGGTGCCGTAGCCATCGGATCGAACCGACCCTTGCCTCGCTGGCTTGGCAGCCCGTCAGTAATTCGATCGCGCGGCGGTACGGCTTCACCGCCAATGGCGGACCGCGAGTCGGCATCTCCGAGTTCGTCTATGACGGGACCGTGGCCGAGCACTTCGACGAGTACGACAAGCGCGATCGTGCGCTCGCTCTCGCAGCCGAGCGACGTATTCCAGTGCAGCAGTGCTGCGCGATCGGTGACAGCCGGTCGGATGTTCCGTTGTTCGAAGTTCTTCCCGCGTCGCTCGCTCTGAACGCGGGCCCAGCCGCCAGAGAGGCTGCGACCGCCGCGATAGCCGCCCAGGATCTGACCGCAGTCATACCTTGGCTGGAGGAGTGGGAACGCGAACTCGGCCGACCCTGATCAGCGATTGTCGGACAGAGCCCCCCGCCGCAGGGGAACCCGCTCGTACGCCTGGTTTCGGTGACCGGTGATGACATTGATTCCGACCGACGAAATTCGACGAAAGCTAATTTCCTCGAACGCATTTCATCGAGAACGGGCGTGATCTCGACTGTCGGGCGTCCGACGCAACAGTCGTCGCTCGAGTCGACCCGACGCCGCGTCAGTCTGCGTTAGGTCCGTTCTGAGCCATCCTGCGCGTTCGTACACACCGATGGCACGTTCGCTGTCGTCGATCACCCACAGCTCGCAGGTCTCGCAACCGACGGAGCCCGCATGACTGTCTACCGCGTGCAGCAGGCGTGTTGCGATCCCCCGCCCCCACATCTCAGGATCGACGGCAAGATAGAAGATTTCCAGTAGGTCGCCTTGAATGGCACACAGTACGAAACCAACTGTGTCGCAGGAACACTCGGCACGAGAGCACGGGCACCGTCCAGTTCGCCCCTTCTTCGGATGCCTTCCACCGCCGATGAGACGCGGGTCGGTTCCACACTTCCGTCGCGAAGGGCCGTCGAGCGAACCCAGATCGACGCCAGTTTCTGCGGACCGTCGAAATCCTTGGCATCGACCGAGCGGATGACGACGTCAACGGGCTTCATGAAATCAGGATAGGCACCGCCGATGCCGCCTGTGCTGTGCCGGCGGGCGATCACCGATACACACCGACAGTACGGTTCGAGCCACCGCCGGCTCGTCCGACATTCAGGCCCGGCCAGCATCGCCGAGATGATTCGCACAACAGCGGAATCGACGTCCACTCCCCCGCGCTTCGTGCTCTCGTGGACGAGCTCGTATCGATCATCGACAGCTTCGACCATTCCGGGGACGACATCACGACCAAATTCTTCGGTCGAGTTCGCGTCGAGGACACCACTGTGGTGTGGTGACACTTCCGTAATTCCCGGAAGTCCTGAGAGGCGATCGACCACATGACAACGATCTCCACCCGAGCTGGTGCGGCCCCGTACAGCACACTCTTCCTCCGCGTGTACGACCTGTGGGTGATCAGACTCTCGAACAGTTACGGATGGCGTTGCAACAGAAATTATTTCGTCGATCTGTACCGTCAGAACATTGGCCATCGCCACTTGGAGGTCGGTCCTGGATCCGGCTGGGCCCTTGCGAACATCGACCTGCCCACCGATATCGAACTCACCCTTCTCGACCTCAACGCCAATTCGCTCGCACACACGGCATCCCGACTGAACGTCGCTGTCATGCAGATCCAGCACGATGTTCTGGTGCCATTGGACGAGGGCGTCGAAAAGTTCGACTCGGTGTCGATCAATTATGTGTTGCACTGTCTCCCTGGCGACTGGTCCACCAAGGCTGCCGCTCTGACGAACCTTGCGGGAATGTTGAAGCCCGAGGGGGTCTTGTTCGGATCTACGGTGATCGGTCTCGATCAGCGCTTCACAGTCCTCGGCACAGCGCTGATGTTTGCCTACAACAAAATTGGAGCGTTCGGAAATCGCCGAGACGATTTGCCCGGCCTTCGTCGGCTACTGTCCGAGATTTTCGAGCAAGTCGAGGTGACGATGGTCGGCAATGTCGCGATCTTCGTCGCTCGAGGGCCGCGAACGAATATGTGAACCCAGTAGGTCCATCATTACTTCGATCGGGGAACGGTTGGAGTACTGGCATGCCCCGTCGTGGCAATCGTGCACACGGATCGCACCTGCCGAATAACATTGGCCCGGTGCCGCTCGGATTACGAGCGAGCCGGATCGGAGGACCGATGAACGATCTCACGGGCGATCCGGTGAGTCTTCGGTCGTTTCTCGATCGATTCCCGGACTTCGTTTCCTTGTCCGACTTCTCGGGAAAGATCCTGTACATCAATCCCGCCGGCTTGGAACTGATCGGATCGACGAGCCTTTCCGCTGCCATGGAGTTGAGTGCGCTCGAATTCCTCACCCCAGGTGGGCTCGATCTCGCGGCAGATATCGGTGCCGGTCTGCGTGCCGACGGAAAGTGGGAGGGTTACTGCGAATTACGCCACCAGGTGACCGGTGCAGAAATTCCGGTGATGGTCACCGCCTATTCGATCGACTCCGACGACGGTGGGCCCGACTTGGTTGCTTCCACCATTCGCCATCGTCACACCGCCGAACAGCGCACTGCTCGGATGGCCGCCGATGTACTCGTCGCAGGTCGGCATGCTCGAGAGCAGAAGGCTCTTGCCGATCTCAGCAGATTTGCCGTCATCGCCGACCTACCGACACTGCTCACTGCCGCCACCGACACCGCCGCAACCTTGATCGGTGTCGGAAATTCGGCAATCGCCCATCTCGAACGCCCCGACGATCCTTACCTGGCCATGGACGCAGCAAACGGTGTACTCGGTATACGGCGCGATGTTCCTGCTGGAGACGGTTCTTTGATGGGATATGTCCTGGCGAACTCCGAGCCGGCCGTGTGCAACGACCGCAGGTCGGAGACGCGATTTCGCACCGAGACGATGGCTGCTTTCGGACTCCGCAGCGGAGTCGGGGTCCCGATCTTCGACGTTGCCGGCGACGCCTGGGGTGTGCTCGCCATCCACAGCGTGGAGGCCCGTCTCTACCGCGACGAGGAGGTGTCGTTTCTCGGTTCCGTCGCCGGAATCGTGTCCGCGGCAATACGAAGGATCGATCTGGAACGCCAGCTGAGACGACGCAGTACACATGACGCACTCACCGGTCTGCCGAACCGCACGCTCGCCTACGACGTCATCGACGCTGCGCTCGCCCGCGCGCGTAGACAGTTAGGCACTGTCGCGCTGCTGTTGCTCGATATCGACGATTTCAAGATCATCAACGACAGCCTGGGCCATGATGCCGGCGACAGGGCGCTGATCAAATTCGTCGATCGACTTGCCTCGGCGATTCGGGAAGCCGATACGGTTGCCCGCCTGGGCGGAGACGAGTTCCTGATCGTGTGTGAGGGAGTGGACAGCGTCGAGCACGCGGAAGAACTCGCGCGGCACATCTCGAGTTCGATCGCGGTGCCGTTTTCTGCCGTCGATGTACCGATCCCCCTCAGCGCGAGTATCGGCATCGCTGTGTCCGACCGGGATTCGACGCGACAGGAGCTCATCCACCGTGCGGACCTGGCCATGTACCGCGCGAAGGACAGCGGCACGGGCGGCCATGCCGTCTTCGATCCAACCGATCTCTACGACGCCGATCGCATCAGGTCGCTCTCGATAGATCTCAGGGCGGCCCTGAAAGCGAACGAGCTCACGCTGGCTTATCAACCGCTGGTGGAAATCGCGACTCGGAAAGTCGTTGCGGTAGAGGCGCTGGCCCGCTGGAATCACCGCCACCTCGGACCGATAGAACCTAGCGAATTCGTCAGCGTCGCCGAGAGAACCGGCCTGGCAACACCATTGGGCACGTGGGCACTCCGCACCGCATGTGCCGCAGCGGCACGATGGCGCGCGTTCTCTGACATCGTCGTTCGCGTCAACGTCAGCGCACTACAACTTCGAGATCCGGATTTTCCGAAAGAGGTTGCGTCCGTGTTGGCAGACACGGGACTTCCCGCTTTCGGCCTCGGATTGGAGGTCACCGAAACTGTCTGGGTCGCGGACACCGAACGAGTCGCCGACACCGTCTCCACGCTGCATTCGATGGGAGTGACTCTGCTGCTCGACGACATGGGAAAGGGACACAGTTCCATGTCGTATCTCGACCGCTATCCCATGTTCGAGAGTTTCAAGATCGACAGGTCGTACATCGCCCGGCTGCCGGCCCCACGCGCCTGCGCCATCATCTCGGCCATCGTCGCACTCGCCCGCGCATTCGATGTGACCGTCGTCGGGGAAGGCGTCGAGACCGAGGAACAACTCGAGGCGTTGGCCGCTGCGGGATGTGATTTCGCTCAAGGCTTCTTATTGGGACGACCGGTCGATGCCGGTGCGATCGCAGATTTGCTGCGCACCGCTCCATGAGTCGCGAACAGCCACGGACTTCGTGATAACGTGCCGAAGCAGAGCTACTCGCATAGCCACCCCAGCTGCAGCAGGCACCCGCGCCGCCTCCGCCAGCGCTCGACGGGCAAGGTCTTTCACGGATCTGCGATCGAAGATGCTTTCACCACTTGTTTCACGCCGTGTCCAGGAATTCCGACCGGTGCAGCGGTGCGCGGGGCCGGTGCACGGAAACCGGAACTGCGATGACGAAGAACCACGCCGAGAAACGAGCTGCACGTGCATACGCGCACTCGCACTCACTCCCCTATCGTCAGGCGCTGGCGTCGATCAGAGACGCACGCGCCGAACGCATATCGTTGTTTCCCTTCGCGCAACGCCTACTGATCGAGGCGGTGGAAGGATGCGGCATCCGGCACTGGGCGCGCGTCGAAGAATGGGACGGTGTCGGTCGGGCGACGATCACCGACCTCGGTGGTGAACGGTTCGTACTCACCGTCGACAGCGTCTTGGTCGTGCTTCGCGAACACCTCGACCACAACCCGACTTTGCGACCGAACGACATCGACAGCTATTTCGCCGACGAGGCTGTGCAGCAAATTCTGTTCGGGTGCATCATCTACCGGCTCGAACTGCATCGCGGCAGGGGTCTCGTGGCGTGATCCTGAAATCGCATCAGTTGTCTCGCAGCCTGCTTCGACGATAGTCGCTACAGACGACGAGCAGCCCCGGAATTCCGGGCGAGCTGTACTGCCACCGGCAAGCAGGCCGGTCCGGCGAGAGGAATACATCCACGCAGTAGCACAGACATGCAATCTGGCGATGGGTTCGGAAAGCGACGACCACCTCTTTCCACTTTCAATGTATAGCGCACCCCGGGGCTTGCGGCAAGACCCCGTACCGGGCTCAGAATGGCTCGCTACAGCAAAGAATCAGTCGATCGGAGTTCTGTGAAACCTGCGCACCCACGCGTCTTCGACCTACCCGACAATCTTTCTCGCAAGCGAGATCCAGAGTTGATCAGACCTGATCAGCAACACTTTTCGGCAATCCATTCGAGTATCGAGACGGCGCAATCCGATACGGCGGATCGCCTGAACGTCATCCAGAAGTCGTCGGGCCGGATGGGCCAGGAGGTGATGGAGCGTGACTTCGAGATCCATAGACTGAATGGACGCCTTCGTTCCCTCCGTCGCTACGGCATCGATCTGTGCCTGGGGCGAATGGTCCCAGCCGGCTCGGACGAGCCGGTGTACGTCGGGCGCCTCGGACTGTTGGGGAACTCCGGCGAGCAACTTCTGGTGGACTGGCGCTCCCCCGCTGCCGAGCCCTTCTTCGGTGCGACCCACGCGAACCCCATGGGGCTCGAAAGTCGCCGACGCTATCGATGGACGAACGGCCTCATCACGGACTACTGGGACGAGATCTTCGACTCGACGGCCCTCGAGTCCGATGCTGCACTCGACCATCAGTCGGCATTCATCGCCAGCTTGGGCACCGAGCGTTCGGCGCGGATGCGGGACGTGCTGGGCACAGTGCAAGCAGATCAGGACGCGATCATCCGAGCAGATGCGCGCGGAGCTCTCGTCGTCGACGGTGGGCCGGGAACCGGGAAAACGGTTGTCGCTCTTCACCGTACTGCCTATCTGCTGTACACGGATTCACGCATCGGACACAATCGCGGCGGAGTACTGTTTGTGGGCCCGCACGAGCCGTACCTCGCCTATGTCTCCGACGTCCTGCCGAGTCTCGGCGAAGACGGTGTACACACCTGCACCCTCCTGGACCTCGTTGCAGAAGGAACGAACGCAACAGACGAGGCCGATACCACTGTGGCGCAACTGAAGTCCACTCTCGGCATGATCGATGCAATCGACGCGGCTGTCGCGTTCTACGAGCAACCGCCCTCCCAGAACATGATCGTGGAAACAGAATGGGCCGACCTGAGACTCACCCCGGAGGATTGGATCGAAGCGTTCGGGGCAGCCGAGCCCGGCACTCCGCACAACGAGGCTCGTGAACAGATCTGGGACCTACTCCTCACAATTCTCACCGAGCGATACGACGGCGACGAGTCCACCCAAGAAGTACGACAGTCTCTGCAGCGCAACAAGTATCTACGTCAGACGCTCGAAAGATCCTGGACAATCATCGACGCCGCCGACCTCGTCGCCGACTTGTGGAGCGTGCCGGCGTATCTCCGTCGATGTGCACCCTGGCTGAGCGCTGAGCAGGTGCGCACACTGCAACGGACCGATCCGACGCGATGGACACTGGCCGATCTGCCCCTGCTCGATGCCGCGCGCATGCGGCTCGGAGATCCCGAGCATGCGCGGCGCACGCAACGCCGAGAGGCGGCTTCGGCGGTCGAGCGGACACGGATGGATCGCGTCGTCGACGAACTCATGGCTGCCGACGACGACGAGATGATGGCTGCTCAGCTACGCCAGGGCGGAATTCGCGATGCGCTCGTCGATCGAGCCGGATTCGAGGAGATCCCCATCGACCCACTGGCCGGACCGTTCGCACACGTCGTCGTGGACGAGGCTCAGGAGCTGACGGATGCGCAGTGGCAGATGGTGCGTCGCCGCTGCCCTTCGGGCAGCGTCACTGTCGTCGGAGACCGAGCGCAGTCGCGTCGGGCGTTCTCCGAATCATGGGTCGAACGGCTCGGAAAAGTGGGCATCGACCAGGTCGACATTGCCACTCTCGGCGTCAACTACCGCACGCCACGAGAAGTGATGGCGGTGGCCGAGCCGGTGATCCGAGCGGCGTTGCCGGACGCCAACGTCCCGGTATCGATCCGCAGCAGCGGTGTGCCTGTCGAGTACGGCAACTCGGCAGATCTTTCGTCGATCCTGGAGAGGTGGATGGAGTCGAATGACAGCGGAATCGGTTGTGTCATAGGTGATCCTGCGTTCCTGGGATCGGAACGCATACGCTCACTGACGCCGCAGCTGACCAAGGGACTCGAATTCGACCTGGTCGTCCTTGTCGACCCGGAGTCGTTCGGGTCCGGAATCGCCGGTGCTGTCGACCGGTACGTGGCAATGACGCGAGCGACGGGGCGGCTGATAATTCTGACCTCTCAGCTCGAGGCCGGGTTCAGTACGTCCAGTACCGCGTGAATTGCCGGGCTCGCATTCGCACTGTGTCTCCATGCCGCCTGCACCTCACGCGTGGGAGTGCGTGCCGGTGACACTGCAACGAGACCGGCGCTCAGGACCGGCCGTGCGAGACGAGGAACGAGCGCAAGAACATCGTCCCCTTCGACCAGCGCGAGCTGGGTCGAAAAATCATCGACGAGATGGCGGACGACTACGTCGGTAGGTGTGTCGGCGAACAGCCGACGGAACCATTGGTGACACACCGTTCCCGCCGGGCTGGTCACCCATGGGTAGCGGGCAAGGTCGGCATGGGTCGGTGCACAACCGAGCCCGGCGAGAGGGTGGCTCCGCCTCATGATCACGTCGCCGCGGTCGGTATGGATCGGACGGCGGACGATCGAGGGCGGTGCCGCCGCCGGTACGCCATCGGCGTCGTGCACCAGCGCCAAGTCCGCGGCACCCGCGTGGACGCTGTGCAATGCGCGATCGGGATCTTCCTCGCTGATGTGGACGGTCAGATCGGGATACCGCCGGTGCAGTCGGCTCAGCGCAGGTGCCACCAGACCGCGAAGGGCAGTCGAGAAGCCGACGAGGCGGACGACTCCACGCGCGACCCCCTCATCGGCGGATCGTGCCGACTCGACGCAGCGTTCGAGGGCCTGAAACACCTCGCCTGCCGATTCGACCACCGCTCGACCGGCCGGGGTGAGCACGACGCCTCGGCCGGCCTGCGCGAGCACCGGCGTCCCGATCTGCCGTTCGAGTCGCTTGATCTGCTGCGAGATCGCTGAGGAGGTGTATCCGAGCTCGTCGGCCGCGCTGGCCAGGGTCCCGAGGGCGGCCACCGCGCGCAGGGCATGCAGTGCACTTACATCGATCATGAAGCAACACTACGCAATAATGCGGAAAATCCATCGCTGGACCAAAGGTTTCGGGCGGACCACACTCACCTGGTGACCACTTCCGCACCTTCTGCCTCGTCGATTTTCGGTACCAACCTCGTCGCTATGGCGACCCCCATGCAACCTGACGGAACGATCGACCGCTCCGGTGTCGATGCACTGCTCGTGCACCTGCTGTCGACCGGATGCGACGGGGTCGTCGTCGCCGGCACCACTGGTGAAGCACCGACTCTGACCTCCCACGAGATCTCGGAGCTGGTCGCGCAGGCCCGAGAGCACTCGAACCATGCCCTTCGGGTGATCGCAGGAGTAGGTACCAATGACACGGCGGCGGGAATGGACATGGCTCGGTCCGCTGCAGCGGCCGGTGCCGATGCACTACTGATCAGTGCTCCCCACTATTCGCGCCCCACCCAGGCAGGCATTGCGGCGCATATCGTCGACATCGCCGGAGCCGGTGGGCTTCCCGTCATGGTGTACGACGTCCCGGCGCGCACGGGCGTCGCCATCGAGGGGTCGACGTTGATCGAATTGTCCCGCCATCCCTCGATCAGGGCCGTCAAAGACGCAAAGGGTGACATCTACGAAGCCATGACCGTCATGGCCTCGACGAAGCTTGCCTACTACTGCGGAATCGACGAGCTTGCCCTGCCCTATCTCTGCTGTGGCGCAACAGGATTGGTCAGCGTCACCGGCAACGTCGTGGCCGACCGGTACGCCGAGATGATCGAAGCCGTCCGGACCGGGGACCTGGCTCGGGCAAACGCAGTACAGCGGTCACTGTTGCCGCTGACCGACGCCGTCATGCGCACGACGCAGGGAGCCATCATGGCCAAGGCGGCACTGGTCAGGATCGGTGTGCTGTCCGACGCAACCGTCCGCCGTCCACTCCTCGAGTCGTCGGCGACCGAGCTGAGGCGATTGGACGAGGCGCTGTGCGCCACCGGAATCGATCAGGAATCGAGAAGCGTGGGCATCCCGGTGCGACTAGCCTGACTGCTCATGGCGACGAAGAAGGTCACGCAGGTCTCCGAACCGCACGCTGCTGATAGTCACGATGTCATTCGTGTACAGGGGGCGCGGCAGAACAATCTCCAGAACATCAGTGTCGATCTACCCAAGCGGCGACTGACGGTGTTCACCGGCGTGTCGGGCTCCGGCAAGAGCTCACTGGTCTTCAGCACGATCGCAGCGGAATCGCAGCGGATGATCAACGAGACCTACAGCGCCTTCGTGCAGGGATTCATGCCGACACTTGCTCGACCCGACGTGGACGTCATGGATGGGCTCACCACGGCCATCATCGTCGATCAACAGCGAATGGGTGCCAATCCTCACTCCACCGTCGGTACCGCAACCGACGCCAATGCCATGCTTCGCATTCTCTTCAGTCGAGTCGGTAAGCCGTATATCGGCTCAGCACAAGCTTTTTCGTTCAACGTGGCATCGGTCTCCGGTGCAGGCGCGTACAAGGTGGACAAGGGTGGCCGTCAGACCACGGAGAAGAAGTCCTTCTCCGTCACCGGCGGCATGTGTCCGCGCTGCGAGGGCCGAGGTTCGGTCAGCGACTTCGATCTCACTGCCCTGTACGACGCGAGCAAGTCCCTCAACGAGAACGCCATCACGATTCCCGGCTACAGCATGGAAGGGTGGTACGGCCGAATTTTCCGCGGCTGCGGTTATTTCGACCCAGACAAGCCCATCTCCAAGTACACGAAGAAGGAACTCGAGGACCTGCTCTATCGCGAGCCCACGAAGATCAAGGTCGAGGGCATCAATCTGACCTATTCGGGACTCGTACCTCAGATTCAGAAGTCGTTCCTGTCCAAGGACGTCGACGCTATGCAGCCGCACATCCGCGCCTTCGTCGAACGCGCGATCACCTTCACCACATGTCCCGATTGCAACGGCACCCGACTCAACGAGGGAGCTCGATCGTCGAAGATCAAGGGCATCAACATCGCCGACGCCTGCTCGATGCAGATCACCGATTTGGCCACCTGGGTCACATCCCTGAAGGAACCGTCGGTGGCACCACTGTTGACGACGCTGAGCGAGACTCTGGACTCGTTCGTGGAGATCGGGCTCGGATACCTGAGCCTGGATCGACCCTCAGGAACGCTGTCCGGTGGAGAGGCCCAGCGCACCAAGATGATTCGCCACCTCGGCTCCTCGCTGACCGACGTGACCTACGTATTCGACGAGCCCACGACCGGCTTGCACCCCCACGACATCGAACGGATGAACAACCTGCTGTTGCAATTGCGAGACAAGGGAAATACGGTGCTGGTCGTCGAGCACAAGCCCGAGACGATCGCCATCGCAGATCACGTCGTCGATCTGGGTCCAGGTGCCGGAAGCGCAGGCGGGCACGTGTGCTTCGAGGGCACCGTCGACGGATTGCGACACAGCGACACCGTCACCGGTCGGCATTTCGACGATCGAGCCTCGCTCAAGCAGTCGGTACGCGGGTTCTCGGAAGTGCTCGAAATTCGGGGCGCGGACTCACACAATCTGCGCGACGTCGACGTCGACGTGCCACTGGGTGTGCTGGTCGTCGTCACCGGAGTCGCAGGCTCGGGCAAGAGCTCGCTGATTCACGGGTCGCTCTCGGGCACAGACGATGTGGTGTCGGTGGACCAGGGTGCCATCCGTGGTTCGCGTCGAAGCAACCCCGCGACGTACACCGGCTTGTTGGAACCGATTCGGAAGGCCTTCGCCAAGGAGAATGCCGTCAAGCCGGCACTGTTCAGCTCCAACTCCGAAGGTGCCTGCCCGACGTGCAACGGAGCAGGTGTCATCTACAGCGACCTCGCGATGATGGCCGGGGTGGCCACGACATGCGAGGTGTGCGAGGGCAAGCGCTTCCAAGCTTCGGTACTCGAGTACCACTTCGGCGGTCGCAACATCGACGAGGTGTTGTCCATGTCGGTCGCGGAGGCCCAGGAGTTCTTCTCCGACGGCGCAGCCAAACTGCTTCCAGCACACAAGATTCTGCAGCGCTTGAACGACGTCGGGCTCGGCTACCTGAAGATCGGACAGCCGCTGACGACGCTCTCGGGTGGCGAACGCCAGCGCCTCAAGCTCGCGACGCACATGGCGGGTAAGGGCGGGGTCTATGTGCTGGACGAACCCACCACTGGACTGCATCTCGCCGATGTCGACAAGCTACTCGGGCTACTCGACCGGCTGGTCGACTCGGGCAAGTCGGTGATCGTGATCGAGCATCACCAGGCCGTGATGGCACACGCCGACTGGATCATCGATCTGGGACCCGGTGCCGGACACGACGGCGGACTCGTAGTGTTCGAAGGAACGCCATCCGATCTGGTGGCAGACAGTTCCACGCTCACCGCTCGACATCTGGCTGCATACGTCGGGAGCTGATTTACAGGCAATCGGACGAGAGATCTTTCGGAAGGAATTGTCGTGACCACCTTGCCCGACCGCCACGCAACCGCACTGGTGATCGTCGATGTACAGAACGACGTGATGGTGGGTGTGCACGAGCGAGAACGCGTGATCGACAACATCGTGTCCCTGGTTTCCCGCGCACGGGAGACAGGTACGCCGGTGATCTGGGTGCAGCACTCGGCCGACCAAGAACTGAACTTCGGGACGGACGGGTGGAAGCTTCTCGAGGCGCTACCCGTGGCGTCGAGCGATCCGATCGTGCACAAGAAACACGGAGACGCCTTCGAGGACACGACGCTGGAGGAGCTGCTGACAGCGGCGGAAGCCGGGCATGTCCTGGTCGCAGGCGCACAGACCGATTTCTGCGTGCGATCCACCCTTCACGGCGCTCTGGTGCGCGGATACGACGTGACGCTGGTGAGCGACGCGCACACGACGGAAGATCTGACGAAATGGGGAGCTCCCCTGCCCGAGCAGGTCATCGCACACACCAATCTGTACTGGGACAACCAGACCGCGCCCGGACGTACCGCGGCGGCAGTGGCGACGGCAGATATCGCCTTCACCTGACCGATCAGCGGCAGCAGCTGCGGACCGCACCAACCGATCCGGGGCCGAACGTAGACTTTCTCGCATGGCACTCGATCACGGCGACCCCGGTGACGCTCCGTCCGTTCCCCCTCCCCTGTCTTCCGTGGTCGCCGACCGTCGTCCCTCCGCGGCCGAGGAGGCGCGCACGATCGCCACATCGACGAACACCGCGACCCTTGCGAGCCTGACCGCGGACGGCGATCCCTGGGCATCGTTCGTCACGTACGGATTGCACGGCGGCGCTCCGGTTCTGTGTGTGTCGCGGATGGCCGAGCACGGGCGCAACCTCGCCGGCGACCAGCGCGCGAGCCTGTCGATCGTGGCACCGCAATCGCAGACCGATCCGTTGGCGTCGGGCCGAATAACTCTGGCCGGTGTGGTCGAACGGCCCGAGGGAGACGAGCTGGCGGCTGCCCGCGAGGCGCATCTCGCGGGGGTGCCCGCGGCAAAGTACTACCTCGACTACAGCGACTTCACGCTCTGGATCATGCGAGTGCATCGGGTTCGATGGGTCGGCGGATACGGGCGGATGGATTCGGCAACTGCCGAGGACTACGCCGAGGCCGCACCCGATCCGGTATCGCCCACCTCCGCATACGCGATCGAGCACCTCAACGCCGACCACTCGACGTCTCTGATGGCGATGGCCCGCGAACTGGGTGGCTATCCCGATGCCACGTCCGCCGAATGCACCGCCGCAGACCGCTACGGACTCGATCTGAAGGTGCTCACGCCGCGCGGAATCGCGTACACCAGGGTTGGCTACGCAACTCCGATCGACTCGGCTGGGGAACTGCGGGCCGCGACCGTGGAACTGGCGAAGCGATCGGTAGGCGGGCGCTAGTTTCCACTGCATTCCCTGATCTGGACCGGTACAGCCACCTTGCCGAGACGCCGCGAACGATGGCGACTACCGTTGTGCTTACATCTCAACGTCTAGGGAGCAGGTAATGAGCATCCAACCGGTCGAATCGAAGCGTCATCGTGTCGTCGTCATCGGTTCCGGGTTCGGAGGTCTGTTCGGCGTCAAGGCGCTCAAGAAGGCCGACGTCGACATCACCCTCGTCGCCAAGACGACGCACCACCTCTTTCAGCCGCTCCTCTACCAGGTCGCGACGGGCATTCTGTCCGTCGGCGAGATCGCTCCGACCACCCGCGTCATTCTCCGCAAGCAGAAGAACGCCGAGGTGCTGCTGGGCGACGTGTTGAGCATCGACCTCGAGGCCAAGACGGTGACGTCCAAGCTGCTCGAGCGCATCACCGTCACTCCCTTCGACAGCCTGATCGTCGCAGCCGGAGCGCAGCAGTCCTACTTCGGCAACGATCACTTCGCCGAGTTCGCGCCCGGCATGAAGACCATCGACGACGCACTCGAACTACGCGGACGCATCCTCGGCGCGTTCGAGCAGGCAGAACTCTCCGACGATCAGGAGGAGAAGGACCGCCTCATGACCTTCGTCGTCGTCGGGGCCGGCCCCACCGGTGTGGAACTTGCCGGGCAGATCGCCGAGCTCGCCGACCGCACGCTCGACGGAGCTTTCCGCAACATCGATCCTCGCGACGCACGCGTCATCCTCCTCGACGCAGCGCCCGCCGTGTTGCCGCCGATGGGCGAAAAGTTGGGCCGCAAGGCCGCCGAACGGCTCGAGAAGCTCGGCGTCGAAATCCAGCTCAACGCGATGGTCACCGACGTCGACAACGACGGCCTGACCGTCAAGGAGAAGGACGGCACGACGCGTCGCATCGAGGCGCAGTGCAAGGTCTGGTCGGCAGGCGTTCAGGGCAGCCCCCTCGGCAAGCAGCTCGCGGATCAGTCCGGTTCGGAGACCGACCGCGCCGGACGGGTGCTCGTCGAACCCGATCTGACCGTCAAGGGTCACCCGAACGTGTTCGTGGTCGGCGACCTCATGTCGGTCAAGGATGTGCCGGGTATGGCGCAGGGTGCCATCCAGGGAGCGACGTACGCCGCCAAGCTGATCAAGGCATCGGTGAAGGGCGAGGACGACCCCGCTCAGCGTAAGCCGTTCAAGTACTTCGACAAGGGCTCGATGGCAACGGTGTCGCGCTTCAACGCGGTCGCCAAGGTCGGCAAGCTCGAGTTCGGTGGATTCATCGCATGGCTGATGTGGCTTGCGTTGCACCTGTACTACCTCGTGGGATACCGCAGTCGAATCACCACCGTCATCTCCTGGTTCGTGACCTTCCTCGGCCGCGGTCGCGCTCAGATGGCATCGACCGAACAGCAGGTGTTCGCGAGGTTGGCCATCGAGCAACTCAACTCCCTCGAACGCGCGGGTGCCGTCGAGACGGACACCGCCGAGAAGGAGCAGGAACGCGAGAAGGCAGCGGGCTGATCGACCGCTGACCCCAGCTTTCAGACATCGCATCGGCCGACCGGACACCGTCGGCCGATGCGATTCGTCGTTCGGCGTGCCGCTCTCACATACTCGAATCACTGGACGGCAGGCGGCGCCCCACCGAAGTAGTCAGTGAGCCGCCTCCCGCCAGAGCCAGCCGAACGCTTCCACCGCGCAGATCGACCTCGGACGCACGAGCATCGGGGTATTGCAACGTACTGGACATGGACAGTGGAGCAGACAACGCGTCGTGCGAGATCGATCCGTCGCCCAGTTCGACCCGGTGGCGCAACAACGGACTGTCTCCGACGTTGCAGCGCATCACACTGGTCCACCGACCCGACGCCTCCTCGAAACGCCCGATCTGCGTCCGCTCGCGCAGCCACAACTTGGAATCCTGCTGCAGCCCAATAGTATTGACCACCGAATGCGATGCGTCCGAAACGACGACCATAGGCTCGGGATCGAAGATCAGAGACGCACCCGCACCGACCTCGACGTGCCACTGCGCCGACGAATGACGCTGCTGCCCACCGGGCATCGCCAGTGACGCCGCGACGCTGCGGACCTCCAGGTATGCGCCGGCCGCCACAGAGATTCTGACGGTGATGGTGTCACCACCGAGTGGCGTTGCGGCGGTTCCGATCAGGTGGACCGTATCTGGCCCCGTCTGCCGGCCGGCAAGTCCGCCCACCGAGGTGATGCGTGGGCTGCGATGCAGGCTCGCATCGATGTTGAGCTCGGTGTGCATCGACGCTCAGTGCGTGTGGGCATGCGCGTCGGCGTCGGCAACGACCTCGAGCTGCTCGCGAATCCACGCGAGTACCGTCGTCGCGGCCGGATCGTCGGTGAGTGAGATCAGCGCAGTCGGTCGGCCCTCGCGCACCTGTGCCGCATCGCGCTCCATCACACCCAGATCGGCCCCGACGTAGGGAGCCAGATCTGTCTTGTTGACGACCAGCAGATCGGAGAATGTGACACCGGGACCACCCTTGCGCGGCACCTTGTCGCCGCCTGCGACATCGACAACGAAGATCTGCACATCGATCAGACCGGACGAGAACGTCGCGGTGAGATTGTCACCGCCCGACTCGACCAGAATGAGGTCAAGGGGCGGATTGTTCTCGATCAGGTCGTCGATGGCGTCGAGATTGGCGGTGATGTCGTCGCGAATTGCGGTGTGCGGGCAGCCACCTGTCTGTACGGCCGTGATGCGCTCGTCCGGCAGCACCGCATGCCGACGCAGGAAGTCGGCGTCCTCCGTGGTGTAGATGTCGTTGGTCAGAACAGCAAGCGACAGCTCGTCGCGCAGCTGGCGACACAGGGCAGCCACCAGAGCGGTCTTCCCGGAACCGACCGGTCCGCCGATTCCGACTCGCAGCGCCTCGCCTGCCTCCCGCGCGCGTTTGGGACGATCCAGTCCGTGGTCGTGGGGCTCACCGTCGATCAGGTGCGGGGGCATGACATCTCCTTTGTGATTCGAGAACAGTCGGTCTGAACAGTGGATCGGAATTTCAGGATACGAACAACGGCCGATCGCGGACGGCGTGGGCTTCGGCGAACATGTCCAGCAACGGATCCGACAACTCCATCAGCTCGGGTAGGCACTCGCACACCGAGGCGGTCACATCGTCGCAGAAGTCGCCCAAGCGGATGGTGCATGCGGCAACCTCGGCCGGATCGAGTGCAAGCAGACGCTGCGCCGCGATCGCCGAACCGGTCATGGTGATGTACACCTGCACGGCCGCTGTGTCGGCAACCGACAGCCCGGACGCGAGACCCACGTGCCCCGCGGCAACGGCGAGGTGCGGCTTACGGCCGATCAATGTCCAATCATGATGCGGCCAAGCCGATTTGGCCAGCCGAAGCAGACCGCGACCCTGTGCGCGTGACGCGGACCTGGCCGCCGGAGACGGCGTTCGAGCGTCACACTCGTCGTCCGCGCCCTCCGTGCCGAGCGAGCCGTGGACGATCGCTGCGGCCACCGACGCCGTAGTGGCACCCGAAGTCCTGATACGACGTCGCAAGAAAGCCTCGAGTGTCGCGATGTCTCGGACGAAACCCGAGGCGATCGCCTCCTCCACTCCACCGGAATGCACGTGTCCACCGGTGGGCAGACGCGAGTCGGCAAGAGAGAGAAGCGTTGTCACCTGCAGTCGAGCAGCCGTCATCAGAAGAGAAAGTATCGCTGCGCCATCGGCAGTTCGGTTGCCGGCTGTTCTTTCCACACGTCGCCGTCGATGCGCACCGTGAATGTGTCCGGATCCACCTCGATGTCGGGCATGGCGTCGTTGAGAGCCATGTCGGACTTCCTGATGCTGCGGACGTTCTTGACCGGCACGAGTCGGCGATCGCAGTTCAGGCGACCGGCAAGTCCATCTTCGATTGCCTGGGGAGCAACGAAGTGCAGCGATGTCGCTGCAGCTGCTTTGGGCGAGGCTCCGAACATCGGACGCGGAAGCTCTGGTTGCGGAGTCGGAATGGACGCGTTGGCATCGCCCATAGCCGCCCAGGCGATCATTCCGCCCTTGACGACCATGTGCGGACGGACGCCGAAGAATGCCGGGTCCCACAGCACCAGATCGGCCAATTTTCCCGGCTCGATCGAACCGATCTCATCGTCCAGTCCGTGGGCCACGGCCGGGCAGATCGTGTATTTGGCGACGTACCGCATGACGCGGTTGTTGTCGGCCCCGTTGTCCCCGGACAGGAAGCCCCGACGTGACTTCATCACGTGCGCCGTCTGCCAGGTACGCAGAACGACCTCGCCGATCCGGCCCATTGCCTGCGCATCGCTGCCGATCATCGAGATCGCACCCATGTCGTGCAGCAGATCCTCGGCCGCAATGGTCGACGGCCGGATACGGCTCTCGGCGAAGGCCAGATCCTCCGGAATAGACGGACTGAGGTGATGGCACACCATCAGCATGTCGAGATGTTCGTCGAGGGTGTTGACGGTATGGGGACGCGTCGGGTTGGTCGAGCTGGGCAGCACGTGCCCTTGTGCTGCAACGGTGATGATGTCGGGTGCATGCCCGCCACCCGCGCCTTCTGTGTGATAAGCGTGAATTCCGCGGCCGTCGATCGCAGCGAGAGTGGTCTCGACGAAGCCCGCCTCGTTCAGGGTGTCCGAGTGGAGTGCGGCCTGCACACCGGCGTCGTCGCATACTCGCAGGCACGCATCGATCGCAGCGGGTGTCGAACCCCAGTCCTCGTGCAGCTTGAATCCTGATGCGCCGGCACGCAATTGCTCCCACATGGAGTCAGGGTTGACAGTGTTGCCCTTGCCGAGGAGCACGATGTTCATCGGCCAGTCGTCGAGAGCTTCGAGCATCCGGGACAGGTGCCATGCACCCGGGGTTACCGTGGTGGCCTTGCTTCCCTCGGCCGGTCCGGTCCCGCCGGCGATCACGGTGGTGATACCTCCGCCGAGAGCTTCCTCCTTGATCTGCGGGCAGATCAGATGGACGTGACAGTCGATCCCGCCGGCCGTGACTATCTTTCCGTTGCCCGCGATGATCTCGGTCGAGGGTCCGATCACCAGATCGGGATGGACTCCGGTCATGGTGTCTGGGTTGCCGGCCTTGCCCAACGCCACGATGCGTCCGTCGCGAATACCGAGATCGGCCTTGATGATTCCCCAGTAGTCGACGACAACCACCCCGGTGATCACCGTGTCGGGAGCTCCGTCTGCGCGGGTGGCACGCGATTGACCCATCGATTCGCGGATCACCTTGCCGCCGCCGAAGACCGCTTCCTCCCCCGCGTTGCCCGGTCCGCCGCTGCGGTCCTCGGTGACCTCGATCAGAAGATCCGTGTCTGCCAGGCGAATTCGATCCCCCGTGGTGGGACCGAACAACTGTGCGTATCGACTACGGCTCAGACGCGCCATCAGCTGTCCAACTTTCCGGGAGGTGTCATGCTCAGACCGTGGACCTCGCGCGTGCCACCGAGGGGCACGAGCCGAACTGCCTGTTCGATGCCGGGCTCGAAACGCACCGCTGTGCCCGCCGGAATATCGAGGCGATGGCCGTGTGCACGCTCACGATCGAACTGCAGGGCGGCGTTGGACTGTGGAAAGTGCACGTGAGAGCCCACCTGAACCGGCCGATCTCCACCATTCACGACAACCATCGTGATCACCTCGGCACCCTCGTTGATCTCGATGTCCCCTGCGACCGTGATGATCTCGCCGGGAATCAGGTGACCGTCACCGCGCTTGGGTGAGATCGGCTCATGCACGGTGATCAATTTCGTGCCGTCGGGAAAGGTAGCTTCGACCATCACCTCGGGAAGCAACTCGGGAACTCCGCCGAGGACGTCGTCGGCAGTGAGAATCTCGCGTCCCGAGGACATCAGGTCTGCAACGGATCGCCCGTCCCGGGCACCCTCGAGAAGGTGATCGGTGATGACCGCGATGGCCTCGGGATGATTGAGCTTCAAGCCTCGAGCCTGACGACGCCGCGCGAGCTCGGCCGCATAGCTGACGAGCAGTCGATCCTGCTCGTGCGGAGACAACCGCATTGGAGTTCTCCGTCCCGATCGGTGATGGTGCTCGGCAATTCTGACACGCTCGAGGCGGCGCGGCAGCGGAGCGCCTTGTCACGCCTTACCCGAGGGACACGGTCACCGATCGATCGAGCAGTCCCCGCAGGACGTCTCGATCGATTCCCGAGGCAATTGCCTGCACTTCGGCGAGACCGAACGCACCTGCGTCGAGGCCTCGCACCAGCACGCCGGCCAACGCCTGCGCGGTGGCGGGCTCGTCCATCACCTCACCGCCCTGACGATCGAGGTAGCCCCCGAGTCGAGCAGCCGCGACCGGCATGGCGTGGCGAAAGAAACCGAAGGTGGCCAGCCATCGCGTCACCAGATGCCCGGGATGCATGTCCCAGCCCTGGTAGAAACCGCGTTCGAGGGACCTCGTCACCAGATCGAAGTGCCGCCGCGCCGACGCCGAAACCTGCTCCGGACTGCCGGTGGGAACAACCTGGGTCGAGCCGTCGCACACCCACACTCCGGTCTGCGCGGCTGCCACCAGCATGACGTTCTTCGCGTGGTCCGCCACCGGATGGGCCAGCGACTGCTGCGCGGACGTGATCCCACACGCGGCGCTGTAATCGTAGGTTCCGTAGTGCAGTGACGTGCAGCGACCGTCCGCGCGGGTGATCGCCTGCGCGAGGGTCGTCGTACCGTCGGCTCCGATCACCGCCTGGGGACTCTCGATCTGTAATTCGAATCGCAGGGCGCGATCGGGCAGGCCGTGCGCGCGCTCGAGTTCCTCGCACAACGCGACCACCGCGGCCACCTGCGAGGCGGCGCGCAGTTTGGGCACGGTGAACACGAAACCGTCGGGCACTCCCCCGGCACCGTCCAGAACGAGCTCGAGGGTGCGAATCCCGCGCCGACGCTCGTGTGCTGCAAGTCCTTTGGAGCGAATGCCCAGCCAGGTCGGACCATCGGGATCTTTCGCCAACGCCGCCAGCGCTGCACCCGCTGCCGTCGCATGACGGTCTTCGACGACGTCCGACCGCCATCCGTACCCGTCCTCGAAATCGATTCGGAGGTCCTGGATGGGGGCCGTGCTCAATCGCTCGCGAACCAGGGGCAGAACGTTCGCGGTATCGAGTTCGGCAAATGCCTCGGGGTGAGCGTCCAGAATGGCCGAGGCTGCGGTGCCCCACTCGGCTGGCACATTCGCCGAGGCGTCCGCCGCCGAGACGTACACGGTGTGGGAAGGCTGCCCGCCGATTCGGTCTCCGGGATAGTGCCGCGCCAGATCCTCGTCGATGGGCCCGAAGAGTGATTCGAGGCGATCGACAGCGTCGGGGGTCAGCGCGGTGACTGGTGAATCTGGATGCTGGTTGTGGCCCGTCATGGGCATCACTGTCCCAGATGTGCAGTGTTTTCGATATTTGCCAGTCGGACTTTGCCCTGAGCTACCAAGCGTCCGGTCTCGTCGGAGATGTCCACCTGCCACAGCTGCTGGGTGCGTCCACGGTGAATCGGATGTCCGTGTGCGGTCAAGGTTCCCGACCGTGTGGCTCGCAGGAAATCGGTGTTGTTGTTGACGCCGACCACGTGTCCACGTGACCCGAACCAGGCCGATCCGGCGATGCTGGCCACCGATTCGACCACCGCGCACAGGACGCCGCCATGCATGATTCCGGCGGGTTGATGGAGCTGCGGGGTCACTGTCCACTCCGCGCGCACGTCCTCGCCGGATACCTCGAGGTATTTCAGACCGACGACTCCGTCGAATCCACGATGACACAGCTCGGTCAACTGCTCCGCCGTCAAGGCGTCGAAAGGCGTCTCTTCCGTGGTGCCGTTCGAGTCCGTCATTGCACTGCCTCCGGTTGCGTCGAAACATCTCGGCCGACTGAGCAGCCGACTTTCCATCAGAATTACACGACGGTCGACCCATGAAAATCGGTGGGCCTCCCGTTCGTGAAGAACGAGAGGCCCACCGTGGCAAGGACCGGGAGTCACTGCAGCCCTCAGGACTCCGGCGCGGTCCGTTGGTACGTAGTCAGCATAGGCAAACCTTAGTTTCGATGCAAGGGCTTCATGACGCCCGAAGTTTCGCTCGCCCAGGAACCCAGGCGCGTGACCGGACGGGAGCGCCTGCGTCGACCATGGCGTCGAGCAGCATCTGACCTCGACGAGCTCCGTCCGACGCGCTCGCCCCCGCCAGAATCGGAACGTATGTCGACGCGCCGAGAATCGCGTCTCCGACCAGAGCCCAGAAGACGCGAACATCGAGCGGAGCGCGCTCGGATATCGCGCGAAACACGGCACCGAGCGACGTCGTGCAGCGATGTGCCGTCCAGACCAGCAGAGCCTCCTCACACGGAAGGGTGACCGTGCCGGGCTCGCCCGCCGAGAGATCTTCTGGCAGCACCCTCAGTATCGGCGACGCGACACCCGCCCAGTCGATTCCACCGTCACTGTCCATGTGGATCCACATGTTGTCGATGCCCGGATCCCATGCCCGGGCCTCCAAGACCAGCAGCACAGATACTCGGCCGATCACCGCGTGGATCAAGGCCGTGGCCACCTGAGCGGCAGCGGCCTCCGGCACATCCAGGTCCTCGAGCGACCGGCTGTACATCTGCTCGATGCGCCCGTCCGTGAGACCGACGGCCAACTGCCACCAACGGCGCTTGCCTTCGTTCGCCATGGCGGCCACCGCGTACATCCGCGGGTAATCAGGATTGAGCGCGCGAAGGGTTTCACACGAGTCGGCCAACTGGGCCGTCCCATCGGATCGGTTCGAGAATCGACGAACATCGGCCCAGCTCGAGAATGCCGCCGTTGCAACTGACACCTGATCGCTCCTTGAAGTTCGTGGCGGGTGGATGCGTCGCACCCCGACTCGTTATGTAGGTTAGCCTAACCAGACACTTTTGGGAATCAGGTACCGCTACCCTTACCTCACCTCACACCGAAGGCAAGGGTTCCGTAACCTAAACGAGTCCCTTCGAAACAGCGAGGAATCACGACCACTGTGACCACAGCTCCGCTACTCGGCCCACACGGCGCTCGCCGGTCTCCCGACGAGCAGTACGGAACCGAGAACGTGCCCGACGGCCCGCCGCCGCGGAGCTCGCGCATCGCGGCAGGCACTATCGACGCCCTGATCGTCGTGGTCCCGTTGTTCGTCGGATGGTCGATCGTCGACGCACTGCGTGACGACAACGGAGGCGGCCAAGCGGACCGATTCGTATTCGGCGCGATTGCGGTGTGCGTCGCGCTCGCTCTTTTCGTCTGGAACCGCGGGTATCGCGACGGCAACGACGGCCAGAGCACCGGCAAGCGATGGCTGGGGCTGACGCTGCGAGATACCGTCACCCACGGCCCGGTCGGCGCACGTCGAGCGCTGCGTCGTCAGTTTCGGATCGGCGCTGCGTCGTCCGAGGTGGTGCGCGAAAAGGTCGCTGCAGTAGAAGGATTCGAGCCCATACCCAAGGACGGTTCGGTCGCTGCCATTCGGCGGCGGAGATTGCTGGGCTTGGCCGTACTGGTCGCCGCTCTCGTGGCCGGAATCCTCGCCAGCATCGCCATCGGTGCCAGGCCCCTGACCTTCGCCGAGATAGCCCACGCCCTGCTGAATTCGACGGGTACCGACACCGACATCATCGTGCGCACGCTACGAGTTCCCCGCACTGTGCTCGCACTGGTCGTGGGTATTGCGCTCGGCATCGCAGGCGCTCTCATTCAAGGGCACACACGCAACCCGTTGGCCGACGCCAGCCTGCTCGGCCTCAACTCGGGAGCGGCGTTCTTCGTCGTGATGGCCATCTACCTGTTCCGGTTCACCTCGCCGAGTCAATACCTGTGGTTCGCGTTCGCCGGTTCGGCCGTGGCGAGCGTCGTCGTGTTCGGATTGTCGTCGATCGGTTCGGGCAGATCGAGTCCGGTCAATCTCGCGTTGGCCGGGGCCGGCGTCGCATTCTTCCTCTCGGCGATGACCAACGCCGTCGTCCTGCTCGATCAGACCAGCCTGGACGGCTACCGCTTCTGGGTGGTCGGATCCGTCGCCGGACGTGGCCTCGACGTGTTGTGGCAGGTATTACCGTTCCTGGTGATCGGCGTCCTCATCGCAATCGCGAGCACTCCCGGCTTGAACGTCATGAGCCTCGGTGAAGACGTCGCACGCTCACTGGGCACCAACATCGCGGTCACCCGTACCGTCGGGATCCTCGCTATCACGCTGCTGACCGGGGCTGCGACCGCAGCATGCGGGCCGATCGCCTTCGTGGGCCTCGTCGTACCGCACATCGCCCGAGCGGTGACCGGACCCGACTACCGCTGGCTCGTCCCCTATGCAGGCCTCATGGGCGGTGTGATGCTCATGATCGCCGACGTCGTCGGACGGGTCGTCGTGCGCCCGGGCGAGCTCCAGGTGGGCATCGTTCTGGCCCTGATCGGCGCGCCGTTCTTCATCGCTCTCGTTCGGCGCCGGAAGTTGGTCGGCCTGTGACAACCGATCTGCAGTCGACACCGTCGTCGTCCGACAAGGGCGTCGTTCGCGCCCGACCCGCGTTTCGACTCGGTCCGATTTCTCTGGTCCGACGACCGCTGATGGTCGTCGCCACCGTCCTGTTGGCGGCAGCCCTGGTGTTGGTCATGTGTATCAACATCGGACGTGGCGACTTTCCGCTGTCCATCGCACAGGTTCTCGACGTACTTTTCGGGGGCGGCTCGAGGATCGAGCGGTTCATCGTCATGGATCTGCGGCTGCCTCGATCGCTCACCGGCCTCCTGGTCGGAGCCGCACTCGGTATCTCCGGAGCCATCACGCAGTCGATTTCCCGCAATGCGCTCGCCAGTCCCGACATCCTCGGTATCACCGCCGGTTCCAGTGCCGCAGCCGTCGCATTGATCGTGCTCGGCGGAGGCGGCAGTTTCAGCGGTCTGCTCGCTACTCTGGGCCTGCCGCTCGCGGCCCTGATCGGCGGTGTGCTCACCGCAATCGCGATCTACACCCTCGCCTGGCGAAAAGGTGTCGACGGTTTCCGGCTCATTCTGGTTGGAATCGCCGTCAACGCCATGCTCACTGCCGTCATCGGATGGCTGCTGATCAGCGCCGACATCAACGACGTCTCGCGCGCTCAGGTCTGGCTCAACGGCTCGCTCAACGGTGCCAACTGGGCGTCGGTCTGGCCGGTCGCGGCTGCTGTCGTACTCGTCGGCGGTGGCACCATCATCGCGACGTTCACCCTCGGCGCGCTACGTCTGGGTGACGACAATGCCCGATCGCTCGGAGTACGCCTGCAACACAGCCAGGCCATGATGCTCTTGGCTGCTGTCGCTCTCGCCGCCATCGCGACCGCCGCGGCCGGACCCATCGGATTCGTTGCGCTGGCAGCGCCACAGATCGCACTCCGAATCCTGCGCACGCCTGGCCCGCCCATCATTGCGTCCGCACTGCTCGGTGGATTGCTCGTCGTGGCAAGCGATCTGATCGCTCGAACGATCCTGCCGGTCGAACTTCCGGTCGGCATCGTGACCTCGGCCCTCGGCGGACCGTTCCTTCTGTACCTTCTCGTTCGCAGTAATCGAAAGGCTTCCGTATGACCACCAGCCAACCCTCGCGTCTGATCGCGCAGGATCTCAGCCTCGGTTACGGCGATCGCACCATCGTCGAACACCTCAACCTCGAAATTCACACCGGAGTCATCACCACGGTCATCGGACCCAACGGCTGCGGGAAGTCGACGCTCTTGCGTTCGCTCGGTCGCTTGCTCAAGCCGAAGGCCGGCAGTGTGATGCTCGACGGCCGAGCGATCTCCTCGATGAAGACCAAAGAGGTTGCTCGAACTCTCGGAATGCTGCCGCAGGCACCGACCGCCCCCGAAGGACTGACCGTCGCAGACCTCGTCTCACGTGGTCGTCATCCGCACCAGTCGTGGATCAGGCAGTGGAGCTCCGACGACGAGGCCGAGGTGGCGAACGCACTCGAGTTGACCGGAGTCGGCGACCTCGCCGACCGACCCGTCGACGAACTCTCGGGCGGTCAGCGGCAGAGAGCGTGGATCTCCATGGCGTTGGCCCAGGGCACCGACATCTTGTTGCTGGACGAGCCGACGACGTACCTCGATCTCGCACACTCCATCGAGGTCCTCGATCTCGTCGATCGCCTGCACGCCGAGCTCGGCCGGACGATCGTGATGGTGCTGCACGATCTCAATATGGCACTTCGCTACAGCGACCGGTTGATCGTCATGAAGCAGGGGCAGATCGTCACCTCCGGCCGACCTCAGGACGTCATATCGGAGCAGTTGTTGCTCGACGTTTTCGGCCTCGAGGCCACCGTCATCGAAGACCCGATGTCCGATCGACCGCTCATCGTTCCGATCGGGACGCGGCACGTGTACGGGTCGGTCGGCGGGCCTGTCAGGTCAGAGGACGACTCTGCTGCGAGCACATCCACAGCCGTCTAGCCGCCGTCACCGCTCGATCATGGTGCGCACCAGCTTGAACCCCTGACCGATCGACACGTCGGGTAGGTAGGCCCGACCGATCGCGTTACCGATACTGGGCAGTGCGGCCGGATCCGCGAACGTCATGTGCATCGGTTCGTAGCGCGGCTGGAACTTGGATTTGAATGCCAGGAGAGAACGGAATCCGTAGACGGGTTCGAGTGTGCGTCCGAGCACGTCGAGCAACCGTTCGAGCAGACCCGACAGAGTCGACTGCTCAGCGCTGGAGACGTGTTCGGGTTGCTTCTCGTCCACCTTGGCCAGCGGTGCGCCGGACAAACTGAGGAATCTGGCACCCTCCTGCTCGAGCAGCAGAGCAGCCGACGCGATGAGAAACTCCATCGTCGGACGAAAACCTTCCGACCGACGACGCATGAAGTCGAGCGTCCATCCGACGATGACGCCGTCCTCGTACACCGGCATCCACGAGGTCACGCCGTGCACGGTCCGATGCTCGTCGACCGCGATCAGGCACCGAACGTTCTCGTCGTCGACCTCCTCGAGACCGCCGAGAGTGAACCCCATCTCGGGCATACCCTTGTCTGCAACCCATTCCTCGGAAATCGCGGTGATCTGATCGGTGATGGCCAGTGGTGCCGAAGGGAAACGAATCCATTCGGCTACGACCCCCGCCTTCTTCGCTCGATTCAGTGCCGTCCGCACGTCCTGGAAACGCTTGCCGGTGAAGGCAATTCCGTCCAGGTCCAGCACCGTCTCCTCACCCACCTGGATTCCGCCCCAGCCGAGGGAATCGGTGATGCGGCGAACATCGGGGGTGACGGAGTAGAAACACGGTATCCAACCGTTTTTCGACGCGAACTCTGCGAATTCGACGACGTTGTCGCGCAACGACTCTCGCGGACCCACTGGATCGCCGGTAGTCAGAGCTACACCCGAGATGACGCGATAGGCTACGTAACTGCGGCCGTCGGGACCGAACCAGTACTTGTTCCCGCGCCAGGTCGTCATCCACGACAGCGCCGAACCGCTGCTCGCCATGAGCAGTCCGCGCGCTCGTTCGGTCGCGTCGGTCTCGGTCCCGTACACCGGGGTCAGGAAAGTGCTCGCAGCGAAAACGCAGACCACCGACCAGAACACCACGCCGGTCCACTCGAACAGCAAGGTGGTGGGGATGCTTTGCGGCAGCAGGGCGGGTTCGAGCCATTGCAGGTAGACGGGCGGAACCAGGCGCTGCGGGAAGTCCGCCAGCAAACCGCCGAACGTCGGCGAATCGGCAAAGCCGCCGCGCGCGAGGTACCCACCGATCGAGTAGACCACCCCGAGACCCACCCCGACTCCGATCACCGACGCCGCCCACCGCCGGTAGGTGCCCGAGGGTGCCGATACGTCGAAGAACTTGCGCGTCACCAAGAGAACCACCAGCACGATCAATGGTAGCAGGAACGGCACGGCCGTGCGATATGCGGTCGGCGATTCGAGCCCGTAGAACAGAGACTGGTCGTCGCCGGCCTCCAGGAACCGAATAGCGAAATTGGCCACCGACAGGGCGAGCAGGATCAGCTGCGAGACAATTGCCAGCGCCCAGGCGAAACGCCTGCCACGACGCAGGCCGTCGCTGACCACCAGCATGAACAGGGAGGGCATGATGCTCAGAATGATCGGACCGACGCCCCCGAGCCTGAGATCGAGCAGACCGCGACGACACTCCACCGGATCGGTGGTCGCATCGGCGCAAATCTCGCGCACCTCGGCTGCCGTGTAGGGAACTCCTCGAACCACATCTCGAAGGACAGCGAACGGACCGACAGCGTTGGGGCTCAGGGCCGCAAGCACCGGGCCCAGGGCACTCGCGGCAACGATGAGCGCAACCAGTACGCGGCCTTCGCGTTGGGTACCCGCCAATCGAGGCCCACGCGCCGAACGGCCGACGATCCACGGACCCACGATCAGGCCTATGACTGCGGCAGCCAGTCGAACCACGTCCTGCAGGTGCCCGCCGAACAGGGCCAACGTCACCAGCAGAGCCAGCACACCGACGCGGATCCGTCTGCGCCACAACGTATCCATCCGCGAGGTCGCAACCAGCACCACGCCGAATATCCAGGTCGTCGGACCTACTGCGGTTCCGACGTGCAACCGGAAACCCCAATCGGCGTCGAAGGTCTTGGCCAGAGCAGCGAGACCGAGACCGAGTAGCGAACCGGCTACCTGGGTGACGAATGCAGCGATGGCAAAGCGACCCGACCCTGTCCGGCGCTCGATAGGCGCAGCGGCGAGCAGAACCGCAACAGTCGCCACCACACAGCCGGCGATGTTGGGAGCCGTCAAACCCGAGGTCAGCGGTGTCCACAGGTGCCAGCGCTCGAACGGCATGATGCCCACCGCGAAGTACTTGTCCAATTCGCCACGGTCGTCGAACACGGCCGCAGCGATACCGGACAACCACACGATGGCAAGCAAAGTGAAGCTGACCGGGGCTCCGACCGCGCCGAACACGATGAGCGCCCACAACCTACGAAGCTGGCGCATCGCCGCGGACGAACCCAACTTCAACGCCTCGGTGCGCTTCGATATCCACGAAGGTCCAGCGAGGTCGCCTGCGTCGGCCTCTGCCGACGACGAGGTGGCTGTCGCGGGAAGCTCCGGCTCACTCACGTTCACGAAGTCAGCCCTGTTCTCGTTGCCAGCCATGGGAGTTCACGACGTAGGCCTTCCGACCAGACTGCGAAGCTGTGTCCGCCAGGTACCTCCACGTACTGCACATCCATTCCAGCGGCCTTCGCCGCGTCGTACATCTCTTGTTGACCCGGTTTGTAGTCCTCGTCGTCCGCGCCCACGACGAAAATACCGGCCGAGTCGGGGTACCGACGCGATTTGAGAAGGTCGAGCGGGTTGATGGCGGTGAATGCTGCAGAATTACCACCGAAGGCCTGCTGCACGGTTCGATCTCGATCCCCGAGGGTGGGCTCGCGTTGCCCCGACAGGTCGAGGAAGGTGGGATAGACATCAGGGTGGTTGGTCGCCATCTGTATGGAACACGTGCCACCGTAGGACAATCCACCGATCGCCCAGTGGGCACGATTGCGGTCCACCTGCAGCGTGGCGTCGATCCAATCGGGAACGTCCCGGGACAGATACGTGTCCACGTTCCCCAGCGGCGAATCGACGCAGAGCGGATTGGCGATCGATGACCCGGTGCCGTCCGCGACGACCACGACCGGCGCAAGACCGGCACGGTCACGGGCAAAGTTGTCCATGGTCTGAGCGAGCTTTCCGCCGTTGAGCCAGTCCTCGGGAGCACCCGGCTGACCGGCGAGCAACACCAGGACCGGGAGCAACGGGCGAGGATCGGCAAAATACGCGGGCGGGAGATAGATCTCGGCATCCCGGGCGGAAAAGTTGGACGCGGTGGCCGGAATGGGTGCCGAGGTGACTCTTCCTGCGGTCGTCAGATCAGCAGGTGCAGTCCACACCGAATCCAAGGGCGTACCGCTGACGGTCTGCTCCACTGCGGCCGGCACATCCGAGAACTGAATACGGGCCGCGGACTCGACTCCGAGGGCATTGCCCACGGTGGGATACGCATCGAACTCCAGGTTGACGTGCAGCGCCGCAGCTGCGACTACCAGGACCGCTGCCCCCACCGTCGTCAGTTTGCCCAGCACCCCACGGGCCGCGAGCAACCGGGACACCACTGCGAACAGTGCGGAGAGACCCACTCCGATCCAGACGTAGATCGAGGTGGCTATCGGATCCGGAAACGGTCGCCACACTTTCTCGACCACCACGTAACCGACTGCCGTGACAACGATCGCGACCGTCGCGGCGATCGGCAGCGCACGCCTCGAGTATCGCCGCGACGTCGAGACGACCAACCACACGCCACCGAGCGCGCCGAGAACGGACACGATCACCGGTACCGGGCCGTCGATCAACGACAGAGAATCGAACCACTCCACGCTTGCGTCTCCGCTCACTTCTCGAAGAGTCGGGCCGCGGGGCGGCTCGATCACGTGAGAAGGATATTCGCCCCCACGTTGCACCGGTCGAGACCCGGCGATTCGAGACGCCACGACTATGACCGAACCCACACTGCCGGAACAGTCGGTACTACCACGGGTAGTACGCATCAGCGTCGGAGTAGCCGTAGAGTACGAGGAATGGCTGGTCTTGGTGAACTAGAGCGCGCAGTGATGGACCATCTGTGGGAGTCGTCGGATCCCCAGACCGTTCGTCAGGTCCACGAGGCACTGGCGACACATCGTGAGCTCGCATACACAACTGTGATGACGGTGCTGCAGCGGCTGGCGAAGAAGAAGTTGGTCGTTCAGCAGCGCGACGATCGTGCGCATCGATACGCACCTCTACACGGACGCGACGAGTTGGTTGCGAGCCTGATGGTCGACGCGTTGTCGCAGGCACCCGCGTCCGGTGGACGCGCTGCCGCACTCGTCCACTTCGTCGGACAGGTGGGTGCCGACGAAGCCGCCGCACTCCGTGAGGCACTCGCCGCTCTGGAAGTGGCACAATCGCAGAGAGAGTCCCCTTCGGCTGGAGAAGGCCGTCCGACGGACTGACGCTCGCCGTAGTAAGTGAGGACATGAACTCGACGACTGCGTTGGCATTCGCGGTACTCGCGCTGATTCTGGCGGGGCCGGTGCCAGCCGTGCTCGCTCGCGCCAGTTGGCCGTATCGGTCCCCGCGTGCAGCACTGGTTCTGTGGCAGGCGATTGCGCTGGCCGCCGTGCTCTCGGCATTCAGCTCAGGTCTCGCCATCGGCGGACTGCTCCTGGTTCCCGGCCCGGACGGTCGTCCCACCACAGCACCCACCGACGAGATCGACGCGCTCGGCCTTCCCCTGTGGATTCTGTACGTGGTCGTACTCGCGATCACGCTCGGCATCGGTGCCAAGTTGATGTTCTCGGTTGTTCAGGTGGCGGTCCGAACCCGACGTCGCCGCTCTCGGCACCGCATGCTCGTCGATCTACTGGATCGAAACAACTTGAACGAGAACCCCTTTCGTAGTCTGCGCGATGCGGATATTCGCGTGCTCGACGCTGCCGAGCCGATCGCGTATTGCCTGCCGGGTCTGCGTCAGAGGGTGGTGCTGAGTCGGGGAACACTCGCCAACCTCTGCGAGGCAGAGATCACCGCCATCCTCAGCCACGAACGGTCGCACCTTCGTGCCCGCCACGACTTGGTCCTCGAAGCATTCACCGCGGTCAACGAGGCATTCCCGAGAATCGTGCGAAGCAAGTCGGCCCTGGGCAGCGTGCAATTGCTGGTCGAGCTGTTGGCCGACGACTCGGCGGTCAAGGTCACCGGACCCACCCCGCTGGCTCGGGCGCTGGTCGCGTGCGCCGGGTCCACCGCCCCGCGAGGTGCCATGGCGGCAGGCGGACCACACACCCTCATCCGAGTTCAACGGTTGAGCGGCCCCGGGAGCGACGTCCGCATCGCAGCGGTTGCCTACGCGACCGCTGTGGTGATCCTCGTACTTCCGACGATCTATGTGGCGATGCCGTGGCTCGAGGAACTGAGCAAGCTGGTCGGGTGAGCGTGTGTGCGATCAGGGTCGCACAGGTCACATCGAGTCGGGGTGAACATTTCGGGGTTCGTCACGTACAGTAGAGCTCGGTCGCCATCGCGACCTAGCAATCGAAATGGCACAAACAGCCCCACTTTATGCAGTTCTTATCTGCATTCTGATGGCCAGGTGACAGTGCCCTGGCTCGTATCAATGTGTTCTGGCTGTTCTTCGTGTTCCCCGGCTCGTTCGGGTGCTCTCAGCTTCGGGCTTATTGGCGTGCCCGTAATCCGGAGAGGCTTTACTGCGTGACCCACGCTGTTTCCAACACACCCGTTTCCACCACTTCCGACACCACGGCAGTCCCGACGCCCGTAGCGGCACCGGCCTTCACCTTCGCCGAGCTCGGGCTGCCCGAGGCCGTCGTCGCCGCTTTGGCTCGCAACTCGATCACGGTGCCCTCCCCCATCCAGGAGAAGGCACTTCCCGACGCCATCGCCGGCAAGAACGTTCTCGGTCGCGCGCAGACAGGCTCGGGCAAGACCCTTGCCTTCGGCCTGCCGATTCTGCAGCGCCTCTCGCTGCACACCGATCGACCGGCCGCCAAGCGCCCGCGTTCGCTCGTACTGGTTCCGACCCGCGAACTCGCTTTCCAGGTCGTCGAATCTCTCGCTCCCTACGCCAACGCGCAGGGCCTTCGGGTCATGCCGGCCGTCGGCGGCACGCCGTTCAACAAGCAGGTCGAGCAGCTCCGACGCGGAGTCGACGTACTCGTCGCCACGCCCGGCCGCCTCGCCGATCACCTTCGTCAGGGCACCTGCATCCTCGATTCCATCGAGATCACCGCACTCGACGAGGCAGACCAGATGGCCGACATGGGCTTCCTGCCCGAGGTGCGTGCCGTCCTCGCCGGCACTCCGGCAGACGGACAGCGCATGCTGTTCTCGGCAACCCTCGACCGCGAGGTTCAGTCGCTGGTCCGCCAGTTCCTGCCCGACCACGTCGAGCACTCCACCCAGGACGGTAAGGCCAGCGTTCGGACCATGGACCATTACGTCCTCATGGTCGACCGGGGTCAGAAGGATCTGGTGCTCTCCGAGATCGGTGCCCGCGAAGGCGGTCGCACCATCATGTTCGCGCGTACAAAGCTGGGCTGCGACGGAATCACCGATCGCCTGCGTGCGCTCGGTATCGCCGCGGAGTCACTGCACGGTGGCAAGGCACAGAATCAGCGCACCCGCGTTCTCGAGCGCTTCAAGAACGGCCGCACCCCCGTCCTCGTCGCTACCGACGTTGCCGCTCGCGGAATCCATGTCGACGGTATCGACCTGGTCGTTCACGTCGATCCGCCCGCAGACCACAAGGACTACCTGCACCGCGCAGGACGTACGGCACGCGCTGGAGAAAAGGGCACCGTCGTCGCGATCGTGCTCCCCAACCAGCGTCGTCAGGTTCTGCGTCTGACCGGTATGGCCGGCGTCAAGGCCACTGCCGTCAACGTCTCGCCCGGTTCGGCCGAGCTGAACAGCATCACCGGCGCGAAGAAGCCCACCGGTGAGCCGTTGCGCGCCGAGTCCGCTCCGCGCGACCGTAACAGCCGTCCCGGCTACCAGGGCTCCAATCCCCGCAGTGGCGGCGGATACCAGGGCTCCAACCCGCGTTCCACCGGCGGATACCAGGGCTCCAATCCCCGCAGCAGCGGCGGATACCAGGGTTCGAACCCCCGTAGTGAAGGCGGCTACCAAGGTGACCGCCCCCGCACCGGCTACCAGGGCTCCAACCCGCGCAGCGAGGGCGGCTACCAGGGTGACCGCCCGCGTCGCACCGATTCGAGCTCGTACCGCGGCTCCGAGGGCCGTGGCTACGAAGGTCGCGGTGCCGACAACCGAGGCTCGGACAACCGTCGCCCGGCATCCGCTCCCCGCCAGGACGAGCACCGGTCGGGTGGCTTCCGCAGCCGCACGGACCGTCGCTCGTACGACGGTTTCGAAGGTCCGGCTCGCAGCCACTGATCGTTTCGTAACCGTGCGGTCGTGAACCGACCGAAACATATTTCGACGACACGAGGTGTCGCATTCTTCGCGAATGCGACACCTCGTGTCGTTGTGTACCGGCATGTTTGGGACTTGCTCGGGGGTTGGCTCGCGCTACGTGGCCCGGCAGGGAAAGCTGTCTGTATGACCTCAGCAGCAGAACCGACAGAACTGGCTCAGATCGGAGTCACCGGACTCGCCGTCATGGGCTCCAATATCGCACGCAACTTCGCTCATCACGGGCACACCGTCGCGTTGCACAACCGCAGTGTCGCCAAGACCGATGCGTTGATCGCCGAGCACGGCAGCGAGGGCAACTTCATCCGTACCGAAACCATCGAGGAGTTCGTCGCTGCGCTCGCGAAGCCGCGCCGGGTCCTCATCATGGTCAAGGCGGGCGACCCGACGGACGCGGTGATCGAGGAACTCGCGGGCGCGATGGAAGAGGGCGACATCATCATCGATGGTGGCAACGCGCTCTACACCGACACCATCCGCCGTGAGGCTGCCATGAAGGAGCGCGGCCTGCTCTTCGTCGGTGCTGGAATCTCCGGAGGCGAGGAGGGCGCTCTCAACGGCCCGTCGATCATGCCGGGCGGCCCGGCCGAGTCCTACAAGGCACTCGGTCCGCTGCTCGAGTCCATTGCGGCACAGGTGGACGGCACGCCGTGCTGCACTCACATCGGACCCGACGGCTCCGGCCACTTCGTGAAGATGGTGCACAACGGAATCGAATACGCCGATATGCAACTCATCGGCGAGGCATACAACCTGTTCCGCGACGCCCTCGGTTACACCCCGGCGCAGGTAGCCGACGTCTTCACCGAGTGGAACAACGGCGATTTGGAGAGCTATCTGGTGGAGATCACCGCCGAGGTGCTCCGCCAGGTCGACGCCAAGACAGGTCAGCCGTTGGTGGACGTGATCGTCGACGCCGCCGAGCAGAAGGGCACCGGCCGCTGGACTGTCAAGGCCGCACTCGATCTGGGTGTTCCCGTCACCGGTATCGCCGAAGCCGTCTTCGCCCGGGCGCTGTCGGGGTCGCGGGCGCAGCGTAAGGCGGCCGTCGGGCTGGCCTCCGGTGCCCTTGCGGACAAGCCCACCGACGCGGAGCAGTTTACGCACGACATCAGCCGGGCGCTGTACGCATCGAAGATCGTTGCCTACGCACAGGGCTTCGATCAGATTGCGGCAGGCAGCGCCGAGTACGACTGGAACCTCCATCCCGGTGACCTCGCCACCATCTGGCGCGGCGGTTGCATCATCCGCGCACGGTTCCTCGACCGCATCAAGGACGCGTACGACGACAACGCCGAGCTGCCCAGTTTGATCCTGGCACCGTACTTCCGTGACGCCATCGAGAACGCCATCGACAGCTGGCGTCGCGTCGTCATCACCGCGGCCTCGCTGGGCATTCCGGTCCCCGCGTTCGCGTCGTCACTCTCGTACTACGACGCGTTGCGAGCAGAGCGTCTGCCTGCAGCGTTGACTCAAGGGCAGCGTGACTTCTTCGGTGCCCACACCTACGAGCGAACCGACTCGGAAGGAAAGTTCCACACCCTCTGGAGTGGCGATCGCTCCGAGGTCGAGGCCTGACCCACCCTCGTCCACCGGTGGCGCTGCGTGCTCTCACGCAGCGCCACTGGCGTGTGGACGACTGCAATCAGTAGGCCAACGGTCCGAGCACCGGTTGGACCACCGTCGAGGGAATGCCCTCCCACGGCAACGAACCCTCGCAGTCCTTCCACACGGCTTGAACGGCGCTGAAGCACCCCCTGCCGTACACGTCCGATGCCGCGTGGAGAATGTCTGCGCAATCGGGTACATCGATGGTGAAGAGCTCGAATCCTGCTGCCCAACAGCCGATTCCAGCTTCGACTTCCAAAAGCCCCGAAGCAACGGAAGTGCCGAGCGCATTCAGTATTCGCGAGGACTCGTTCGGGTCGCGACCCGTCACGACGATCTCCGGACTTCCGAACCCGGTGAGACCGACGGTGTAGCAGAACGCCGGATGGATACCGTCCCGGTCGACCTCCGATTCGACGTACTGCAAGGCCCAGCCGAATCGATCCATGGCGCTCTTCACCTCTCCGATGTACTCGTCGACGCTGTAGCCCTCACACATCCTGCACATAGCTCCCCCACTCGGCGAGCGGTCGCCCCCACGGCAACCGCGATGTCGAACGCATTCGAACGTGCGTTCTACGACGGAGTGTTGCGCGCGGCACCGACAAGAAGATTCCATGCGCGCTCGACGCGGCGGTAAGGTCTCAGTTATGCCGGGTCAATCACCGAAGGGGCGTTCCGCAGGCTCCACTCCACCCGCTTCATCGTTCGCAGACCTGGGGCTCCCGGTGGTTCTCGTACATTCGCTGAAGAATGCGGGTGTGTCCCACCCCTTTCCGATCCAGGTTGCTGCAGTCCCCGACGCACTTGCCGGTCGTGACGTACTCGGACGCGCCCCGACCGGATCGGGAAAGACGCTCGCGTTCGGACTTCCACTGCTCGTACGGCTGGCAGGTCGTCGAAGCGAGCCGGCAGCACCGCGTGGACTCGTGCTCGCTCCGACGCGGGAACTCGCACTCCAGATCCACGAGGTCCTCGACCTACACGGTGCCACCTTCGGCCTACGCAGCGTCGGTCTCGTGGGCGGTGTCCCCCTCGAACGAAATGTTCGCGAGATTCAGCGCGGTGTCGACATCGTGGTCGCCACCCCCGGTCGTCTCAACGACCTGCTCGAGCGCCGTTCCATCGCGCTGAATCGTGTCGAGATGACCGTGATCGACGAAGCGGACCGAATGGTGGACATGGGGTTTCTGCCCCAGATCGAATCGCTTATGGCCGCGACGCCACCCGACGGCCAGCGGTTGTTGTTCTCGGCAACCCTCGACAAGGACACCGACCGCCTGGTCGAGAGGTTCATGGACGATCCGGCGGAGCACTCCACTGCCGAATCGGTGAGCGTGCCCGACATTGCGCACTACGTGTTCGAGGTCGATGCCGCGCGCAAGACCGAAGTAGCTGCTGCACTCGCCAACAGAGACGGACGAACGCTGTTGTTCGTCCGTACCACCCACGCGGTCGATCGACTCACCGACGAGTGTCGCCGACTGGGCGTGCCCGTATCGTCGTTGCACGGCAACAAGACTCAGGCGCACCGCACGCGTTCGCTGGCCGCCTTCGCGGACGGCAGCTCGGCCGCGCTGATCGCAACCGACGTCGCGGCTCGTGGTGTTCACGTCGACGACGTCACACTGGTGGTGCACGTCGACCCACCGATGGATTCCAAGGACTACGTGCACCGTGCAGGCCGAACCGCGCGAGCCGGGGCCAGCGGAACCGTCGTGACCTTGGCTACCGACGATCAGTTGGCGCGGGTGCGCGCCATGGCAGACGAAGCGGGAATCTCGGCCACCGTCGTCGATACCGAAGCGGACCCCGTCTCGTGGCGCCGCATGACCGGAGCTCGCACCCCCATCGGCAGACCACTGTCGAATTCGGCCGACACACCGGGATCCGCCCGCGGTGATCTGCCGGAGCGAGGGCCGCGGCGGGGGGCCGCACCCGCGCGAAACGAACGACGGGGCAGAACCGGAGGCAGTCGGGGCACCAGCCGAGGACGACGCGGGTGACGTCGCCCTGGTTGTCCGTTGTACTCGCCCTTGTTTCGGCATTCCTGTTCGCGTGCGCGGCGGTGGCGCAGCAGAGCGCCGCGGCGTCCGTTCCGGAGGGAACGTCGCTGGTGTCGGCTCTCGTTCGCAGTCCCCGATGGTGGATGGGCGTGGTCGGAGACGGGGGTGGCTATGCGGTACAGATCGCCGCGCTCTGGGTCGGTTCGGTCCTCGTCGTGCAGCCACTGCTCGTCACCGCCCTGCTGTTCGCATTACCGATGTCGGCGAAATTCGCGCGCCGCTCCCTGCCTGGGTCGACCTGGGCCCTCGCGTTTCTCCTCGCCGCCGCGCTCGCGGTCTTCATCGTGGTGGGTGACCCGAGCGAAGGCACAACCGACGCTCCTCTCGCAGCGTGGGTCGTGCCTCTGATCGTTGCCGCTGTCGTGATCGGCGGCGCGGCAGTGAGCGGTCTGGTGCTGGCCTCCCCCGGCCTGCGGGCTCTGCTTCTCGGAGCTGCGGGAGGTCTGTTGTTCGGACTTGCTGCAGCGCTCACCAAATTCGTGACCGATCTCGTCGACGCCGATCCAATTGCAGCTCTGACAGCGTGGCAGACCTACACCCTGATCGGATCCGGCGTTGTCGGGTTCTACTTGCAACAACGCGCGTTCCAGGTGGGGCCGCTGTCTGCATCGATGCCGGCCGTCACGATCTGCGAACCCCTCGGTGCTGCGTTCATCGGAGTGACGGTCCTGGACGAGAGAATCAGAACCGAGGGCGCAGCCCTGGCGACGATCGTGGTGGCGGTGGCCGTCATGATTGTCACCACCGTCCTTCTGTCGCGTACTCAGGCGGCGAACACTGCCGATTCGACGGCGGCAGACCGGGCGTCGAACACAGGAACTTCATCCGACCGGTAGTCTCGATCAACGTGCAGTTCCTCGATGGTCACCAGCCGCCCTACGATCTCACCTACGACGATGTCTTCCTCGTCCCCAACCGAACCGATGTCACCTCGCGTTTCGACGTCGACCTGAGCACGGTGGACGGTTCGGGAACGACCATTCCGATCGTGGTGTCGAACATGACGGCAGTATCGGGTCGGCGGATGGCCGAGACCGTCGCTCGCCGTGGTGCCATCGCCGTCATCCCGCAGGACTTGCCGACCGAGGCCGTCGCCGACACCGTCGCATTCGTCAAGAGCCGTGACCTGATCGCGGATACACCAGTCGTGCTCGGGCCCAACGCGTCCGTGTCCGACGCTTTGGCGCTGGTACACAAACGAGCTCACGGATCGGTCGTGATCGTCGAGCACGGCAAGCCCATCGGAGTCGTCACCGAGAGCGCCTGCACCGACGTCGACCGCTTCGCCCGGCTCAGTTCCGTGGCGTCTGCCGACTTCGTGCGCGTTCCCCGCCATGCGTCGCCCAAGGAAGTGTTCGAGAAGATCGAGGCGGCACATGCTCACCTTGCTGTCGTCGTCGAGGACGACGGCTCGCTGGCGGGTGTCGTGACGAGAACCGGCGCGGTTCGGACGGGCATCTACGCCCCTGCCGTGGACGCATCGGGGCGCCTGCGAATCGCCGCGGCTGTCGGCATCAACGGCAACGTGGCGGAGAAGGCGACCGCACTCGTCGAGGCCGGTGCCGACGTTCTGGTGATGGACACGGCCCACGGACATCAGGAGAAGATGCTCGACGCGCTCGCTGCAGTACGCGCTCTCGATCTTGGAGTACCCCTTGCTGCCGGGAACGTGGTGTCTGCGCAAGGTACGCGCGATCTGGTGCGGGCCGGCGCGGACATCGTCAAGGTCGGTGTCGGTCCCGGCGCGATGTGTACGACGCGGATTATGACCGGCGTCGGGCGCCCTCAGTTCTCGGCGGTGGCCGACTGTTCCGCTGCCGCAGCCGAGCTCGGAGCCTCGGTGTGGGCCGACGGCGGCGTGCGGCACCCCCGTGACGTTGCGCTCGCCCTGGCTGCAGGAGCCGCGAACGTCATGATCGGCTCGTGGTTCGCCGGAACGTACGAGTCTCCCGGCGACTTACGAGTGGACGCGTCGGGCAATCGCTACAAGGAGAGCTTCGGCATGGCGTCCAAGCGGGCGGTTGCCGCACGTACCGCTACCGACGGTGCGTTCGATCGGGCTCGCAAGGCCTTGTTCGAGGAGGGCATTTCCAGTTCTCGGATGCGCCTGGATCCCGACCGCCCCGGCGTCGAAGACCTGATCGATCATATCTGTGCCGGAGTTCGGAGCACCTGCACCTACGCAGGGGCCCGCAGTCTCCCGGAGTTGGCCGAACGCGCAGTTCTGGGAGTTCAGTCCGCAGCTGGATTCGCCGAGGGGCGCCCCCTGCCGTCCGGGTGGTGACCCTCGTTCCCGGTTAGACTCTCCAACAGCAGTCACAGTTGTCCGCGCTCGCTGTGTGCCCGAGGCCGATCACTCGTGCCTGGGTGCCGTCGAATCGTAGGTCCCGCACGGGTGGGGTCACAGCGCGGACCATACAGAAGGGAATCAGGTGCCCGAGGCACCCACTATTTCGGTTGCCGGTCCGGCAACTGCAGAGCAGCACGACGAGAGTTCCACTTCGGAGGGATCCTCTATCGAGCCGGGAGAGAAACCCGGCGACACCGATTTCAGCAGCCGCGCGCAGTCCGGCGGTGCGATGCTCTTGTCCCAGCTTCGACGGCCCCGGCTCGGACGGAGTTGAGACATGGCGACTCTTCTCACCATCGTCAGTCTTCTCGGCTTCGTCGCCTTGACGGCCGGTACCGCTTTGTTCGTCGCGGCCGAGTTCTCCCTCACTGCCTTGGAACGCAGTGCGGTCGAGTCTCAGGCCGAGAACGGCGACATGCGTTCGCGCCAGGTTCTGCACGCCCACAAGACCCTGTCGTTCCAACTCTCCGGTGCTCAGCTGGGCATCACCATCACAACTCTGATCACCGGTTATCTCGCCGAACCGGTATTGGCCGGCTTCATCCGTCCGGTGGCCGATGCGCTCGGCGCGTCCGAGACGCTCGCGTCGGGCATCTCACTTGCCGTGGCGCTGATCCTGGCCACCTCGTTCTCGATGATCTTCGGTGAGTTGGTCCCGAAGAACATTGCCATCGCGAAACCGATGTCGACGGCCCGCGTCACCGCAGGCGCGATGGCCGGGTTCTCGCTGGTCTTCAAGTGGGCGATCAACGGGCTCAACGGCTCTGCCAACTGGCTCGTTCGACGACTCGGAATCGAGCCGGCCGAGGAACTCAGATCGGCGCGGTCGCCACAGGAGCTGGGTTCGCTCGTGCGGACGTCGGCACGGCAGGGATCTATCGACGAGAACACGGCTCGACTGGTGGATCGGTCGTTGCAGTTCGGCGATCGCACAGCCGAGGAGCTGATGACACCACGAGTCAAGATCGAGACACTCGCCACCGACTCGACCGTGGCAGATCTGATAGAAACTGCGGCGCGTACCGGCTTTTCACGCTTCCCTGTGGTCGACGGCGATCTGGACGACACGGTCGGCGTCGTCCACATCAAGCATGCGTTCACCGTCGCCGGAGCGCTCCGGCGTTCGACAACGGTCGAGTCCCTGGCACGTGATGTTCCCGTCGTACCGTCGAGCCTCGACGGCGACGCGGTGATGGAACGGGTGCGGGCCGACGGCATGCAGGTGGCGCTCGTCGTCGACGAGTACGGCGGTACCGCAGGCATGGTGACAATGGAAGATCTCATCGAGGAGATCGTCGGTGACGTGCGCGACGAACACGACGAGCCGGAACTCGATGTCTCGCGTTCCGGCGAGGGATGGGACTGCGCCGGCCTACTACGTATCGACGAAGTCGCTTCGGCTACCGGCTATTCCGCGCCGGAGGGTGAGTACGAAACCATCGGTGGCCTGGTTCTCTCCGAGTTGGCACGCATCCCGAGCGAGGGGGACGCGGTTCTCCTGCCGCCGCCGTCGAGCGAGGATCCGCTCGACGGAGACGGCGGCTGGGTGGCACGGGTGATCCGCATGGACGGTCGTCGGATAGATCGGGTGTTGCTCTTGCCCGTCGACGCCGCAACGGTGGCTCGAATGAGATCGGAGGGAGAGATCGATGGGTGACCTGTTCGGAGTCGGCCTCGCTGTTCTCCTGCTGGCCGGCAATGCATTCTTCGTCGGAGCCGAGTTCGCTTTGATCTCCGCTCGGCGCGATCGACTCGAAGCGCTGCTCGCGCAGGGTAAGAAACGCGCACAGAGTGTCATCGAGGCCGGTCAGAATCTGTCGCAGATGCTCGCCGCTGCCCAGCTCGGCATCACGATCTGCTCGATTCTTCTGGGCCGGGTAGCCGAGCCGGCGGTGGCCCACCTGATCGAGGTCCCCCTCGACGCCGTCGGAATCCCCGAATCGTTCCTGCACCCGATCGCCTTCGCCATCGCGTTGACTCTCGTGGTCGTACTGCACATCCTGATCGGCGAGATGGTTCCCAAGAACATCGCGATCGCGGGTCCGGAGAGCACCGCCATGATTCTGGTGCCGATCCACCTCGTGTTCATCAAGGTCGCGCTTCCGCTGATCTCGTTCTACAACCTGTGCGCCAATCTCACGCTCAGGATGCTGCGTATCGAGCCCAAGGACGAGCTGAGTTCCTCGGTCTCGGCGGTGGAGTTGTCGCAGATGATCGGCGAGTCACGATCCGAAGGACTGATCGACGCCGAGGAGCACCGCAGACTGCGGCAGGCGCTCGAGACGTCCGGTCGGACGGTCGGCGAGGTGTTGATCCCTTCCCATCAGGTTCGCAGCATCGAGTTGTCCGGGCCCGATCACAACCTCGGACCCACACTGGGCTCCGTCGAACGCGCCGTCATCGAGACCGGTTTCTCGCGCTACCCGGTCCGCGACGCGGCCGGCGCGCTGGTCGGCTATCTACACCTCAAGGACGTTCTCGACGACATGGCCGACGAGTCGGCCGGACCGGACACGGTCATCCCGCGAAGTGACGTTCGGGCACTACCCGTCGTCTCCATCGACACGGTGCTCGACGACGCACTGACCAAATTGCGACGCGCCAGTAGCCACCTCGGGGCCGTGCACGACGCGACGGGGGCCACTGTCGGGATCGTTGCACTCGAAGACTTGGTCGAGGAATTCGTCGGTACCGTTCGAGACGGCACGCACCGCGTGGCCGGACCTCGGCCGGGTCAATCTGCATCGAATTCGTCGAGCGCTCCCCAGCGGAACGCGTAAATGTCCGGCCCGGCGTCGCTGATCGAAGCGGAGTGGACAACCAGACGGGATGCGCACACGGCGCGGGTCGAGAACCTCGTCGGTGATTATTTGACCGGCCGAGGACGTGGCAACACCCATCCGGTGCTGGATTTCCTGTTCACCTACTACAGTCACCGACCTGGTCAACTGCGCCGGTGGAATCCGGGTCACGGCATCGTTCTGACCGGTGACCGTGCAGGAGAATACGCCGAGTTCGCGTCCTACGAACAGGTGCAGACCGACTGGGGCGTCGGTTACCGGGTGCGGTCCGATCTCGTCGAGCGCCGCCGCTCGAGTATCGAATTCATCCTCGGACTGCTGACCGCCACGGCCGAGCGAGCACCCCTGCTCGGCTGCTTCGGGTTGCACGAGTGGGCGATGGTCTACCGCGGAGGAATCTCGGCGCAGCGGCACGAGCAGGTGCCACTGCGCCTCGGCCGTGACGGAACCGATGCTGTGGTCGATTCGATGACGTTGCGGTGCACCCACTACGACGCCTTCCGGTTTTTCACCCCCGACGCCACACCGCGCAACGCGCTGACGCTCTCCCCGGAGTCGCGCCTTGGGTCCGAGCAGCCCGGTTGCATTCACGCCTCCATGGATCTGTACAAGTGGTGCTACAAGCTGGGTCCGTTGATCGATTCGGAGTTTCTGACCGACTGTTTCGAGCTGGCGCTGCACGCGCGCACGATCGATATGCGGGCGAGTCCCTACGATCTGAGCGACTACGACCTCGAACCCATTCGGATCGAGACCGCGGCCGGGCGAGCAGAATACGTGCGCGCGCAGGGGGAACTGTCGACCGAAGCGGCACCTCTACGCTCGGCGTTGATGGCTCGGTGCCAGAATTTACTGATCGGCGGCGAGTTCGGAGACGGACTTACTGCCGAGTAACATCGACATCGTTGTCGTGGGGACACCGTCATCGGTGTCCGAGACCGGAAAGAGTGAGGAATTCATGACCGATCGTGTGCAGGCTGGTGGACTTCAGGTCGCCAAGGTCCTATTCGATTTCGTCGAGAAGGAGGCGCTGCCGGGTACCGATGTAGATTCCGACGCCTTCTGGGCCGGTGCCGCGTCGGTGATCGCCGATCTCGCTCCCAAGAACAAGTCTCTGCTGGCGGTTCGCGACGAGATTCAGGGCAAGGTCGACGCCTGGCACGGCGAACACGCGGGCCCGAACTACGACCGCGCCGCATACAAAGCATTCCTCAAAGAGATCGGCTACCTGTTGGACGAGCCGGCAGACTTCCAGATCACCACGGCTGGAGTGGACACCGAAATCACCACCACAGCCGGTCCGCAGCTCGTGGTGCCGGTGCTCAATGCCCGGTTTGCGATCAACGCGTCCAACGCGCGCTGGGGATCGCTCTACGACGCCCTCTACGGAACCGACGCCATTCCTGAAGCCGACGGCGCCGAGAAGGGATCGAGCTACAACAAGGTTCGCGGCGACAAGGTAATCGCCTTCGCTCGTGACTTCCTGGACGAGGCACTGCCGTTGAGCTCCGGCTCGCACGTCGGCACCACCGGCTACGTCGTCGACGCCGCATCGTTGACGGTGACACTGACGGACGGAAGCACGGTCGGTCTGAAAGACCCTTCGCAGTTGCTCGGCTACCACGGTGCCGCCGACGCACCATCGGCAATCCTGTTCGTGCACAACGGCTTGCATTTCGAGATTCAGATCGACCCCGAGAGCCCGATCGGCAAGACCGACGGAGCGGGCGTCAAGGACGTGCTCCTCGAGTCGGCGGTCACCACGATCATGGACTTCGAGGATTCGGTCGCCGCAGTCGACGCCGACGACAAGGTTCTGGGTTACCGCAACTGGCTCGGACTGATGAAGGGCGATCTCACCGAAGAGGTCTCCAAGGGCGGCAAGACATTCACCCGCGCGCTGAACAAGGACCGCACGTACACCTCGGTCGACGGTTCCGAACTGACGCTGCACGGTCGCTCACTGTTGTTCGTCCGCAACGTCGGTCATCTGATGACGTCCGACGCGATCCTCGACGCCGACGGCAACGAGGTCCCCGAGGGCATCCTCGACGCGCTGTTCACCTCGCTCGCAGGTCTGCATTCGCTGACCGCGGACAACGTGCTGTCCAACTCGCGCACGGGTTCGCTGTACATCGTCAAGCCGAAGATGCACGGACCGGACGAGGTCGCCTTCACCGCGGAGTTGTTCGGCCGTGTCGAGCAAGTTCTGGGACTGCCGACCAACACGCTCAAGGTCGGAATCATGGACGAGGAACGCCGCACGACGGTCAACCTGAAGGCGTGCATCCAGGCGGCGTCCGAGCGCGTCGTGTTCATCAACACCGGATTCCTCGACCGCACCGGCGACGAGATCCACACCTCGATGGAGGCAGGCCCGGTCGTCCGCAAGGGCGCGATGAAGGGCGAGAAGTGGATCGCCGCCTACGAGGACTTCAATGTCGACACCGGCCTGGCCGCCGGCCTCGAAGGCAAGGCGCAGATCGGTAAGGGTATGTGGGCCATGCCGGATTTGATGCACGACATGCTCGAGCAGAAGATCGGTCACCCGAAGGCCGGCGCCAATACGGCGTGGGTCCCCTCCCCCACGGCCGCGACGCTGCACGCATTGCACTATCACAAGGTCGATGTGTTCGCCCGTCAGCACGAGATCGCTCAGGCCAAGCGCGCCACCGTCGACGACATTCTCGAAATTCCTCTGGCTCCGTCCACCGACTGGAGCGACGAGGAGAAGCAGAACGAACTCGACAACAACTCGCAGTCGATTCTGGGCTACGTCGTGCGGTGGATCGACCACGGCGTCGGGTGCTCCAAGGTTCCCGACATCCACGACATCGCACTAATGGAAGACCGTGCGACGCTTCGCATTTCGAGCCAATTCATCGCCAACTGGCTGCGGCACGGCATCGTCACCGAGGAACAGGTGCGCGAGTCGCTGAAGCGGATGGCCCCGGTGGTCGACCGTCAGAACGAATCGGATCCGACGTACAAGCCGTTGGCTCCCGACTTCGACACCAACATCGCATTCCAGGCCGCAAGCGATCTGATCTTCCAGGGCACGAGCCAGCCCAACGGATACACCGAGCCGATCCTGCACCGCCGCCGACGGGAGTACAAGGCCGTCAACGCCTGACGGACTTGTCGATCACGTGGGTGAACATCGGAACACAGGGCGCGGGCGGTCCATAGCAGCGGGACCCGTGATCGTCGTGATCGCGATCGCGGTGATCGTCGCGGCCGTGTTCGGTTGGTTTCAGCTGCGAGATCGAATTTCCGATCAAGGTGTCGAAGCTGCGAGCCAGTGTGTGGAGGGGTCGGCGGTGCTCACTGTGGCCGCCGATCCCGACGTCTCCGGGCCTGTCGAACAATTGGCCGAGCGGTTCAACGCAACCGCTCCGGTGGTACGGGATCACTGTGTGAGAGTGCAGGTTCGAGCAACGGCCTCGGACGTGGTGCGGTCAGCTCTCAATTCCGGTATCGACTCCTGGGATGTCGGTGCGCTCGGTGACCGACCGGGCCTGTGGATACCTCAGTCCACGGCCGACGTCGAGGCCGTGACCGCGCGCGGATCCATCGACGGCACTCCGCGGTCGCTGGCGTCCAGCCCGGTGGTACTCGCGGCCCCGACCGCCGTAGCCGACGCCGTCACCGCTGCAGGCTCGAGCTGGGCCGACCTGGTCCGGCTGCAACGCGACCCACAGGCTCTCGGATTGGGTGAATGGGGCGGGCTCCGTCTCGCTGTCCCGACGGGTTCCGACACCGGCGCAACCACTCTCGCGGTAGCTGCGATCGCAGCCGGCATTCGGGGCGACCCGACCACGCCGCTGACCGTCGAGCAGGTGTCATCGAGAGAGCTGGTTTCGGCGATGTCGGAGCTGGCCGTCACCGATACGAAAGCCGCCGCGCTGTCCACGTCGACGACGTACGACGCCCTGGCGAGCCTCGAGAACGCGGCGGGCCCCGACGCCGCCGTCCATGCGGTTCCGGTGACCGAACAGCAACTGGCGTCGACCGATTCGTCGACATTGACCGCGGTTCGACCGCAGGGTCCGACGCCTGTCGCCGATCATCCAGCCGTCGTCCTCAGCGGCGACGAGACGTCCACCCGAGCCGCTGCGACATTCGTCGACTTCGTACGTCAGGCGGATGGCGCGCAGACACTCCGAGACGCCGGGTTCGACGTCGACGAGTCCGAGTACGCGGGGGTTGTCGCCCCACCTTCGGGACCAGTTGCCGATGCACTGCTCGCCGTGCTGCGCAATCCTGTCCTGCCACGACGCGCCACCGTTCTGCTCGACGTCTCCGAGTCGATGGGTACGGCAGAAGGCGGCGCGACAAGACTGCAGAACACCGTTCGCGCACTGGGCGAGCAGTTCGAGCGCGTGCCCGACTCCACCGAGCTGGGTCTGTGGAGCTTCAGCGAAAATCTGAACAACTCGCTGCCTTTCCGAGTGGACGTTCCGACCGGACCGATGGCGGTTCCGGTTGGAACGACTCCCAGACGTGCTGCACTCGATTCCACCGCGGCGGCGTTGACGCCGGCAACCGGGTCGTTCACGTATGCGTCCCTACTGGTCGCGTATCTGGACGCCGTGGCCGGATACGTTCCCGGCCGCGTCAATTCCGTCGTACTGATAACCGACGGATCGGATGACTCGTCCTTGTCCAAGGAGGAGTTGCTCACCGACCTGACCTCCGCGGCCGATCCGGCGCGTCCGGTGGCGGTGAACATCGTGCGTATCGGAGACAACTCCGATACCTCCTCGTTCGACGACATCGCAGCCCGCACCGGCGGCACTGTGGAAGCAGTGTCGACATCGGATTCACCCGACCTCATCGATCGACTCGGAAAGTTGCTGTACTAGAACATGTCTCGTGTAATTTTTGTCGGCGTCTTCCTGCTTCTCGTCACCCTCTTTCTGCATTGGCGGTTCCTGTACGTCACCAGGGCACCGACTCGGCTGAAGCGACCGGCGGATGTGGTGTTGCTACTGCTGTGGCTGTGTGCGCTGATCGGGTTCGGTAGCGGTGTCGTGTTCGATCCGTCCTGGGCTCGTGGCCCGGCGTTCGTCGGCCTCACCTGGCTCGCCGTGGTGCTGTATCTGTTCCTCGGAACGGTGCTCGTCGGGCTAGTCTGCACCGTCGTTCGAGTTGTCTTCGCGATGATGCGCCGCGATTCGGCCGCTGCACGGTTGCGGGTGTCGAGGGTCGGTTCAGCGATCACTGCGCTCGTCAGCGTCGTCGCAGTGGGGTATGGACTTGTCGAGGCCGCGACCCCGCGCGTGACGAACACCGACGTTGCGCTCGAGAGGCTACCGGCCGAATTCGACGGCGTGCGAGTGGCATTGGTGTCCGACATCCATGCCGGGCCCTCCCGCGGTGCGGACTTCGTGCGCAAGGTCGTCGATTCGGTCAACGCCCAGAAACCGGATCTCGTTCTGCTCGACGGCGATCTCATCGACGGCACAGTCGAGCTGGTCGGGCCCGATCTCGAACCCCTGCGCGACCTCGATGCCCCGTTGGGTGTGTTCGCGGTCAGCGGCAATCACGAGTTCTACGCGGGAGACGGCGGTGAATGGCTCGATCTGTGGTCGACGCTCGGAATCGACGTCCTACGCAACGAGCGCACAACCCTCACTCGCGGCGACGCCGCGATCGATCTCGCCGGCATCAACGACGCCACTGCCCCTGCGCCGTACGAACCAGATCTCGGTGCGGCATTGGAGGGGATCGATCCCGACCGCTTCGTGTTGCTGATGGCCCACCAGCCGTTGCAGGCGGTGGAGGCATCGGACTTCGGAGTCGACATGCAGGTCTCCGGGCATACACACGGGGGTCAGATATGGCCGATCCGGTACCTGGTGCCGCTACAGCAGCCGAGTGTCGAGGGCCTGGACACGATCGACAACACCACGTTGTACACCACCAGGGGTGCGGGCGCGTGGGGTCCTCCGGTCCGCGTCGCTGCTCCGCCCGAGATCGCGATGCTCGAACTCACCCGGGGCTGAACAATCGGGAGCGGACACAACAGAGCCCGCCACGGCGACGTGACGGGCTCTGTTCTCGGCTCAGGCGAACGCCTCGATCGGTGGGCACGAGCACACCAGATTGCGGTCACCGTGGGCACCGTCGATGCGTCGCACCGCGGGCCATACCTTCGGACGGTCGTAGCCCGCCGGGTAGGCAGCGAGTTCCCGTGAATACGGGTGATCCCACTCGGCAACCAGACTCCGAGCGGTGTGCGGTGCGCCTCGCAGCGGGTTGTCCTCGGCCGTCCATTCGCCCGATCCGACGCGATCGATCTCTCCCCTGATGGCGATCATCGCATCGCAGAACGCATCGATCTCCTCGAGGTTCTCGCTCTCGGTGGGTTCGACCATCAGAGTTCCCGGCACCGGGAAACTCATCGTAGGCGCATGGAACCCGTAGTCTGCCAACCGCTTCGCGACATCGTCGACGGTGACGCCGGTGTCCTTGGTCAGACCTCGCAGATCCAGAATGCACTCGTGCGCAACCATCCCGTTGTCGCCGGTGTAGAGCACCGGAAAGTACTCGTCGAGGCGGCGCGCGATGTAGTTGGCCGAGGCGATCGCCGTCAACGTCGCCTGCCGGAGGCCCGTCGCACCCATCATCGCGATGTAAGCCCAGGTGATCGTCAGGATCGATGCGCTGCCGTACGGAGCGCCGGACACCGTCGGTCCCGACCCGAGCTGAGGTGCCAACGGGTGTCCCGGCAAATGTGGCTGCAGGTGCGATCGAACACCGATGGGCCCGACCCCGGGACCGCCGCCGCCGTGCGGTATGCAGAACGTCTTGTGCAGGTTCAAATGGCTGACATCGCCGCCGAATCGGCCCGGGCGCGCGAGTCCGACGAGAGCGTTGAGGTTGGCACCGTCGACGTACACCTGGCCGCCGGCGTCGTGCACCGCCGCACAGATCTCGGAGATCTCGTGCTCGTAGACGCCGTGCGTGGACGGGTAGGTGATCATGATCGCGGCGAGGGTATCGGCGTGCTCTGCGATCTTGGCTCGAAGATCATCGACATCGACGTCGCCGTTGGGGCGGCAGGCAACGACCACGACGCGCATGCCCACCATCACGGCCGAGGCCGCGTTGGTGCCGTGGGCGCTCGACGGGATCAGACACACGACACGCTCGGCGTCGCCATTGGCGAGGTGGTACCGACGAATGGCCAGCAGCCCCGCGTACTCGCCCTGACTTCCCGCGTTCGGTTGCAGACTCACTGCGTCGTAGCCGGTGATGTCGACGAGCCACCGTTCGAGGTCGTCGATCACGCGCAGTAGGCCGGGCACGTCCGAAGACGGAGCGAAGGGGTGCTGGCGGGCGAACTGCGGCCAGGTGATCGATTCCATCTCTGCGGTAGCGTTCAGCTTCATCGTGCACGAGCCCAGCGGGATCATGCTTCGGTCGAGGGCAATGTCCTTGTCGGACAGTGCGCGCAGGTAACGAAGCATCGCCGTCTCGGTGCGGTACCGAGTGAAGGCCGGATGCGTGAGGTATTCCGACGTGCGAGCCAAGTTCGCCGGCACCGACTCGGCACCGGAGCCGGCGGGCTCGGCACCGAACGCAGAGAGCACGCGCGAGATCGCGTCGGACGACGTCGCCTCGTCGCACGCGACTGCGACGTGATCGGCATCGACCATTCGCACATTGATCCCGCGCTGCTTGGCATCGTCGGTGACGGCCTGCGCGCGACCGGGAACCGCCGCGAGGACGGTATCGAAGAAGTCGGTGTGCACCACCTCGACGCCTGCCTCCTGCAGGCCGGCGGCCAGGGATCGAGCGTGCATATTGACCCGAGTTGCTATGGCGCGCAATCCGTCTGCGCCGTGATAACTGGCGTACATTGCGGCGACAATGGCCAGCAGGACCTGAGCGGTACAGATGTTCGATGTCGCCTTCTCGCGGCGGATGTGTTGCTCACGGGTCTGCAGCGCCAATCGGTAGGCCCGGTGGCCGTCCGCGTCGAGCGACACCCCGACGAGTCGTCCGGGAAGCTGACGGGAATGACCGGAACGCACCGCCAGGTACCCGGCGTGCGGCCCGCCGTATCCCATCGGAACCCCGAACCTCTGGGTGGTGCCGAAGCAGACGTCCGCGCCGATCTCACCGGGTGGAGTCACCATGGTGGCTGCCAGCAGATCCACGCCGACGGCAACCAAGGCACCCCGCTCGTGCGCCGCCTCGATGGTGGCCGTGTGGTCGACCAGTCGGCCGGACGCACCGGGCAGCTGCGTCAACACCCCGAAGAACTCTCCGTCCGGCAGGCCGTCGGCGAGATCGGCGTAGACCAGCTCGATGCCCAGCGGATCGGCGCGAGTGGCGAGAACAGCGGCCGTCTGCGGGAAGATATCGGAATCGACGAGCAGCTGCGGCGACTTCGACGCTCTGTTCGCGCGTCGCATCAGAGTCATGGATTCGGCTGCCGCAGTGGACTCGTCGAGCATCGACGCATTGGCCACATCCATGCCCGTGAGATCGGCGACCATGGTCTGGAAGTTCAGCAACGCCTCGAGCCGGCCCTGGCTGATTTCGGGTTGGTACGGCGTGTACGCGGTGTACCAGGCAGGATTCTCCAAGATTCCTCGGGTCAACACCGGCGGAGTGAGTGTGTCGTAGTAACCCAGGCCGATCATGGACGTCGCGACGGTGTTCTGCCCGGCGAGGTCAGCCAACGCAGCCAGTACCTCGTGCTCACTCAGAGCCGGCGGGAGCGTCGCCAATCCGTCGGGCACGCCGTCGACCACGGTGTCGAGGATCGAGGAAGGCACTGCTTTGCGGGCCAGTTCGTCCAGGTTGTCGACGCCGATGGTGTGGAGGATGCGAACCAGTTCGGTCGCGTCGGGCCCGATGTGTCGATCGACGAAAGTGTGTGCGGACGAGGCAGTTCGGTAGGTCACGATGTTCTCCCAGGTGCCGAAAAGACGAGGCGTCGGACGACCGAGGCATACGCGCCGGCCGCTCCTCCCCCTCTGTCGTGTGCCCGCTGACGCGTGCGCCTGAGAGATTCGGTTGGACACGGCGCGTTTTTACGACTGCGCCGGCACCTTTCCCCTTGGGCGGGTGGGTACTCCCACCACTTTCCAGAGTTGTCGAAGCCCACACGGTCCGTGTGCCTGAGAGATTGACGGGGAGGTATTGCTCCTTCGGCGTCCGAGACTGGCTGCCTCGGAACTCTCCCGCACGGGCGCGACGAGGAAAGTCTAGCCGGTCTTGCGGCTCGCGCGATTCTTGCGGCGCGAGGCCAGCTCGTCTTCGGGACTCGGCTGGCTTTCACCGCCATCGGCTCGTTCGGCTGGGAAGTCGGCGATGGTGCCGGTGAGCTCGCGCATCGCGCCGTTCACCGCAATACCGAACACGCCCTGACCGCCCTGAAGTAGGTCGACCACCTCTTCGGCGGACGTGCACTCGTACACGGTCGTGCCGTCCGAGAACAGGGTGATGTTGGCGAGATCGCCTACTCCGCGCTGGCGTAGGTGATCGACGGCGACGCGGATGTTCTGCAACGAGATACCGGTATCGAGCAGCCGCTTGACGATCTTGAGAACCAGCATGTCCTTGAAGGAGTACAGCCGCTGACTGCCTGAGCCTGCTGCACCGCGAATGGACGGGACGACCAGCCCGGTGCGGGCCCAGTAGTCGAGCTGGCGGTAGGTGATGCCGGCGATCTGGCAGGCACTGGGCACTCGGTAACCCACGAGCTCGTCGGGTACCGAATCATCGGGGAACAATCCCGGCTGAAAGTCCTGAGGTGTGTCGACCCGGACGTTCGACGCCTGGTCGGGGGTGTCGACCCGAGCATCGGAGACGGACGCGTCCTCGGTCCGGCCTGCGGCTTCGGACTCTCGACTGCCGTCGTGCTGCTGCGGCTGATCTCCCACTGACTGCTCCCTCTCGGATGTCTCACTGCGTTCGGATCGAGTCAGTACTGCGATCCGTCCGGGGCACGTGAACGCCTCGGTGTACTCGCGTGAAGTCATACCGTGTACCAGGCCAGAGTACGCCTCGCCAGGTGCGCGAGAGGCGCGAAACTGCACCGAATCCGACCAGCGGCGGCGATGAACTTCACTGGCACGAACGTTATGGGGACGATCGCGCAGATTCAACGCAACGCGCCGTAAACCTGAACCTAAAGTTGAGGTTGAGACTCTTCTGTTACCCGTCGGTGGCCTTGAAGTCGTCCGGCGACACCGAATCGAGGAACTCCTTGAATTTCTCGACCTCGTCCTCACGCTCGTCGGGCATGATCAGGCCGGCCTCGGCCAGCACGGGTTCTTCGGCATAGATCGGTACCCCGGCGCGCAGTGCGATGGCGACGGAATCCGACGGCCGAGCAGACACTCGGACATCTTTGTCGAACACGAGATCGGCGTAGAAGGTGCCCTCTTGAAGGTCGACGATGCGCACTTCCTTGAGCTCGCGACCCAATGCCGAGATCAAATTCTTGACGAGATCATGGGTGAGCGGACGGGCAGGCTGGACACCTTGTTGCTCCAAAGCGATTGCAGCAGCCTCGGTTTGACCGATCCAGATCGGCAGGTACCTGTCACCATCGGCCTCACGCAGCAGCAGCACGGGCTGATTCTGCGGCTGTTCGACACGAATACCGACCACACGCATCTCACTCATCGTGTCTGCCTCTCACCTCATGAAATCCGGGCTGCACTTCGTTCGTTCAGCTCGTCGCAGCCGAGTCTATTGGAAGTCGGACAGACGCGAGCGAGCGTCACCGGTCGAGTGCACCGCGCACCGCCGCTTTGACCAGACAGGTGTGCAACGTCAACGATAACGCCGCGAGCTCTCGAATCATTTCTTCCGCGCGATCACGCGCACCGGCGTCGCGGCCCTTGGCGACCGGTCCGGCTATCTGTGCAACCAGACCCGCCTCGCGGTCCGCCGCGAGTTTGAAGGCACGGAGGTGGCGCACTTCGAGACCGAACTGCAACATCGCGTGTGCCGTACGTGCCAGCGTCACGGCACCGTCGTCGTAGAAGCCGGCCTGCCCGGGAGTGATCAACCCGCTCCGCAACAGCTCGGTCAGGAACGCATCGTCGATACCGGCCTGGGCCAGAAGGTCGGCCTTGCTGATCCGCACCTCACGGTCCGGCAAGAACTCCTCGGGCGACACCTCACCCGCGGCGAGCGTCAGAGACCGCGGCCGTTTGACCGATGCGTCGGCCCGCTCGACAGTTGCAACACCGTGATCGATAGCTTCGAGTTGCTCTTTGATCACCTTGAGCGGCAGGTACTGGTCGCGCTGGGCGGTCAGAACGAATCGCAGCCGTTCGCAGTCTGCAATGGAAAACCGTCGGTAGCCCGACGGAGTGCGTTCCGGGGAGATCAGACCCTCGGCTTCGAGGAATCTGATCTTCGAGATCGTCACATCCGGAAAGTCGGGCCGAAGTCGATCGAGGACGGAGCCAATCGACATCCCCCCGTTGGACTGCTGCCCGACGGCGGTCACTGGCTTCCTGCACCCGCAGACGTGTCGCCGACCTGAGATCCGTTGCCGCCCCGCGGTCCGGTCAGGAACACCAACCGGAACTTACCGATCTGCACCTCGTCGCCGTTGGCCAGAACTGCGGAGTCGACCGGCTCCCGATTGACGTAGGTGCCGTTGAGGCTGCCGACGTCGACGACCTGGAAATCGTCCTCGTCCTGCCGGAACTCGGCGTGCCGACGACTGACGGTGACGTCGTCCAGGAAGATGTCGCTGTCGGGATGCCGTCCGGCGGAGGTGGTCGGCTGGTCGAGCAGAAACCGCGATCCTGCATTGGGGCCGCGCTTGACGACGAGCAGAGCGGCACCGACAGGCAGCCCCTCGACACCCGAGACCGGAGCTTCGGTGCTCTGGGCGGCCGCGGAGTTGTCCAGCTCCTGGAGGAAATCTGCGCGGAAGACCGAGGTGGTCTCTGCCGGCGACTCCCCGTAGTTGCTGTCGTTGTCGTTCTGGCTCACCGTTACTCCTTCTCAGTCCGTTCACCCGGGCAGTACACGCCGCGGGTAACGCAGTACATGGTCTTCACATCTGGTGTTGCGTTGCGCCTGGTTCTATTTACGTCTGTACAGCTTGCTGGACCTTCGCCCCGACAGGGTATTCGCTCGGTGTCGACCGTACCCTGCGCAGTGTGGACCGTGTGGCCGGTTGGCAGGTGTCGACAGCCGGCCGATCACTCGGCCGTGATGAGAGCATATCCGGCAGCATCGAGCATCTGCGCCAGTGCCGCGTCCAACTCCTCCGGCGACGAAACCTCAAGGTCGATCAGCCAGCCCCCGGTGTACGGTCCCGAATTCACCTTCTCCGGTTCGGCGTCCAAATCCTGGTTCACGCCAATCACTTTCGCAGTCAACGGGCTGAACACGTCGGACACACTCTTGGTCGACTCGACTTCTCCGAGAGACTCACCCGCGGTGACGGTGTCGCCGACAGCCGGAAGCTGAACGAACACCACGTCCCCCAACTGAGACTGCGCGAAATCGGTGATACCGATTCGCACTGCCGCCGGGCCCGTGCGCTGCACCCACTCGTGCTCGGGCGTGTAGTACAGATCAGCTGGTGTGTCGATGTCGCTCAACGCGGCATTCCCTTCGATCGTGGCCCGGGCGATCGGGCGGTCAGTTACCGGGCTGAGCGTATTGACGCGGGCGCGGATCCCGCAAGGCGGAGACCGTGACCTGGTCCGACTGCGTGATCTTCGAGGACGCCCCGTTGCGAGTGACGGTGTCCACCACGCCCCCGGGGATGTTCAGCGCCGACGCCAGCGTGGGTGAGTCTCCGATTGCCGTGAACGTGTACGGGGCTCGCAATTCGCGGCCGTCGACCACCACCCGACCGGCAGGCCCCGCGATCCACGAATCGACGCCGATGCGGACGGCACTGTCGCCACCCTCGATCTGGAGAGCCTCGGCACCGGCGACACGCAACTCCTGCATGGCGTCGAGCAATACCTCGGACCCGACGCCCGAATTCGGGTCATCGACGACCACGGTCACACCCGGGCCCTGAGCAGCGACCGTACCGACTTGAATCGACAACGCGGACAATCGTTCCTGTGCCTCTGCCACTGCTGCCTCCGATCCCGAGCCGGACTGGCGCAGAGTCGCCAACGTGGCTTGCAGTGTGCTGATCTCGTCGCGAATCGACGCCTCGCGCCGGGTGAGGGTGTCCAGCACGACCAACAGGTCCTCCGGCCGGGAACTCTCCACATTGTCGGAGGTACTCGTCTCTCGCACCTGAGTGGCGATACCGATTCCGAGGATGCACAACAGGGCGAGCGCAAGAATGCCGAACGCCGTTCCGCGCCTGCGTCGATCTGTATCCAGGGCTCGAGCGCGCCGGCCGTGCCGCCCGGTCCGAGCCGTCATCTCCTACGCGCCGAACAGACGGCGGCGAAGAGCCGCTGCATTGCCGAAGATACGAATTCCCAGAACGACGACGATGGCCGTCGACAACTGCGTTCCCACTCCGAGCTGATCACCGAGCCACACGATCAAGGCGGCGACGAGGACGTTGAAGACGAAGGAGACGACGAACACCTTGGCGTCGAAGATTCCGTCGAGAAACGCACGCAGACCACCGAATACCGCATCGATCGCAGCGACGACGGCGATCGGCAGATAGGGCGCGACTACTGCGGGCACCTGCGGTCCGGCAACCGTGCCGATGACCACTCCAGCGATCAGGGCGGCGAGAGCGGCAATGGCGTACGCGCCGTGAGTGGTGGTGATCGGGGATTCCACGGTAGTGCCGGCGTCTGTTGCCTCGTCGTCCTGCTCGGCCGGTACGGCCGTCGTCGGGTCGTGCTCCGTCATCGTGGGCCTGCCTCCTCTGCCTCGAACGACTCTCTCACAGCGGCGGGACCGAGTTCGAGATCGGAGGCCGGACGCACCGAGAACCCGACACCGTACAACTGCGCCACAGTGCTCATCCGGAGATACGCGTCGCTGACGACGAATTGAACTTGGATACGCTGAGGGGGTCCGATCGCCTCGATGTCGTAGGGCGAGTCGATCGGGCGGTTGTCCAGCAACATGGCCCCTCCGGCCTGCCTGATGGTCACGTTCGGGCCAACTCGAATGCCGTCCACCGACACCGCCTCGGCGCCGCTGGCCCACAGCGAGTTGACAATTGCGGCGATATCTCGGTCGAGCACTGCAGCGCCCGAGCCCGTGCGAGCCGACGAACCGTTCGCACTCGTCGGCTCCGTGACAACGACGGACAGTCCCGGACCCGTCACCGTGTCGATACCCGCTGCGGATTCGACGGCACTCAATCGGTCCAGCAGCGCACTGCCCGCGGCATCGGACTGCAGCGCTCGATCGCGTTCGGTCGATACCTCCTCGGCCAGTTCGTCTCTCGTCGATTCCAGGTCGCCGCTTCGGCCCTGGGCAGCTCTGACGGCGGCCGACGCGTCGGCACCTGCGCGGTCGACCGCGGCAGCACCGGATGCCAACTGGGAGAGAGCGACACCGAATATCAGACCGACCACGACGGCACCGGTCAGCAACCACAAGGCTGCAGGTACTCGCGGCTTACGGGTGTGTTGCGCCGTGCGTTCGGCTGCCGCGGCTGCGTATCCCGGATCGAGGTGGTCGGTCAGCAACGAGGTCAGCAGTGACGGGACAGGATTCCTCTTGACCCGAGCCCCGGGTCGTTCCGCCGGCTCCACTCCTGCCCCCGGTCGTTCCGCAGGCTCCACCGTCAGTTGCCGGCCGCTGTCGGATCGACTGCCCTGGCCACTGCGATGGCCTTGCCGAGGTAGAGCAGACCCGTCCAGGAGTACAACACGGTGCCCCAGATGAGTAAGGCGTACCCCAGTGGTCCTGCCGCGTCGGCCACCGAACTGGTGCCCGCAGAGACCAGCAGCACCGGCAGCGCGATCATGACGACGAAGGTTGCGGCCTTGCCGAGGTAGATGACGTCCGGAGGAGGTAGAGATCGACGTCGGTAGACGAACATCGTCAATCCGAGCACAGCATCGCGCCCGATCAGTATCGCTGCCACCCACCACGGAATGATGCCGCGCAGAACGAAGGCGACCAGGGTACTGACGACGTAGAGCCGATCGACCAACGGATCGAGAACGGCACCCAACTTCGATGCCTGCCCGAGCATGCGAGCGAGTTTGCCGTCCAGCCAATCGGTTCCGCCGCTGACGAGCAGAATGACCAACGCCCATCCGTCGGCTTCCGGGCCGAGCAGGAGATACAGGAACAGGGGAACGCCGGCGAGCCGGATGGCACTGAGCAGGTTCGGAACGGTCGCGATGCGATCGGATACTTCGAGCTCATGGTTGTCCGTCACCGAACCGTCACCTCCTGTCGCTTCTGCTCGTCGTGCGTTCGGGCCGAGTCTGCGGCCACGTTAGCGCCACGCGAACACGGGCTGTTCGAAGTCGGCGACTCGGGTGTGTCGACCGTGTAGCGCCACCTCGCGAAACTGATGGACGATTGCGCCGGTCGGAGCATGGATCGCTCCGGTTCGGTACGGCCATCGAATCACCGGGCGGGAGGATTCGGGAATCGATACGAACTGCGCGTCGACGTCGAGTTCGTCGACGGTCACCTCGAAAACCTCGGATACCTCGTCCTCGTTGGGGCGCAACGTGGACGAGTAGTCACCCACCCACACGACGAACGGGGTGATGACGTAACCGGATCGGGTGACGTAGTCGTCCAGCCTGCCCAGTACGTCGGCCGCAACAGCACGAATGCCCAGCTCCTCGTGCAATTCCCGCAAGCACGCCTGCATCGCGGATTCACCTGGATCCACGCCGCCGCCCGGCAAGGCGTACTGGCCCGGGTGTGCGCGCAATCGACTCGGCCGCTTCGTCAGCAGCATGCGCCGGTCCCCCGGCGCTCCGCCGAGTGCGACGGCCACCGCAGCGGCGCGCAGGCCGTCGGCCTCGGCGGTGCGGTGGGTGAAACGTGCGAGTTCGCGCGCGACGGAACGCCGATCGAGCAGGTCCTCGGCCGACTCAGCGGAAGTATCGTCACTCACAGCACGAACACTAGAGCCCTGGCGATGTCGGCGGGCGGCGGGCGGCGGGCGGAAGCAGGTCGTCGGCGGCAACCGGCCAGCCGAGCGGGTCGTCGGCCAGAATCGACAATTGTTCCACTTGTGTTCGACACCAGGGTGATACGTCGACGGTTCCGTCGAGCACGCCGGCAGAGAATTCCGGCCACGACACCCACAGGGTTTCGTCCACCTCGAGCGGGTCGGGGTCGAGCCCCGCGCTCTCGTCCACCCGCACGCGATAGACGGGACAGATCTCGTTCTCCACGATGCCGTTGTCCATAACGGCCCGATACCGAAAGTGCGGAAGAACCAGTTCGGCCGTGCTTGCGTGCAGGCCCAACTCCTCGCCGATCCGGCGCAGCACCGCATCGGCGAGTTCTTCCCCGGGGGCCGGGTGACCACAACACGTGTTGGTCAGCACGCCGGGCCAGGTCGTCTTGCTCGACGCCCTACGCGTGAGCAGTACCGCCCCGTCCGATCCGACCACATAGCTCGAGAACGCCAGATGCAGCGGCGTCTGCAGCGTGTGCACGGTCGTCTTGTCCTGTGTGCCGACAGCTCGGCCTTCGTCGTCGAGCAACACCACGTGCTGCGCCGGTGATCGATCCATCGTTCCATGGTCCCACGGTCGAATTCACGGTCTACTGTCGAACCATGGGACGCACAGAGAACGCCGGCGACGAGACACCGACCGTCGACAAGAAATCGACCACGCCTGATTCGCCGAAGGGCGGCCGACCCGGACCGGTGGACGGCGGGGGCGGCGGCGGGATGGCGACGCGGGAGAACGCACCGGAAATTGCCGAAGATTCCGCCTGAACCCCTCCGCGCTGTTTGAAGAACAGAGTTTGCGTCAATACCCCCGATGTTCTCGCGCCGCGCGGGCACACGAACCTCCACGACCGGAAGGACCTCGATGAGCATCAACGACGACGACATCACCACCACAGGCGGAACCGCAGGTGAAGGCCCCGCTGACGGCGGATCGAACCCCGGCGGTCACGACGGCGGAGCAGATGGCACCGCAGGAGCCGGCGAAGGCCCAGCCGACGGCGGATCGAACCCCGACGGCCATGACGGCGGAGCAGACGGCACCGCAGGAGCAGGCGAAGGCCCAGCCGACGGCGGTTCCAACCCCAATGGGCACGACGGCGGTGCGGACGGTACCGCTTGAGCACCGAGTCGAGCGGCGAGCGCGGATCGGGTCACCGGTCCGCGCTCCGTCGTCTCACCGGTATCGACCTCGGAACGTTCGCAGACCGGTTCTGGGGCGTTGCTCCCAAGCTGACCAGATCCGCCGATCTTTCCGACTCCTTCGACGATCTGATGACGCTCGACGCGGTCGACGAACTGATCTCCGAACGCGGAGTACGCGCCCCATTCGTGCGGATGGCCAAAGATGGTCAGCTGCTGGACAAGTCGCAGTTCACGGCGTCCGGCGGGTTCGGTGCCGAGGTGACGGACCAGGTCGACTCCGCAGCGGTGCTGGGAGCCTTCGCGGCCGGAAATACGCTGGTTCTTCAAGGCCTGCATCGACTGTGGCCTCCCCTGATTCATTTCGTCGGTGATCTCGTTCGTGAGCTGGGCCATCCAGTGCAGGTGAATTCGTATGTCACACCAGCTGCGTCGCAAGGCTTTTCGCCGCACTACGACGTGCACGATGTGTTCGTCGTACAGATCGCAGGGACCAAGCGGTGGAGCATTCACTCGCCGGTGCACGTGCATCCGCTGAACAATCAACCGTGGTCGGACCGACGGTCGGCCGTCGAAGACCACGCATCGAACACTCCCGACCTGGACATCGTTCTCGAGCCCGGTGATGTGCTGTACCTGCCGCGCGGGTGGATCCACTCGGCGCAAGCGCTCGGCGACACCACCGTGCACCTGACCATCGGCGTCGCGTCGTACAACGACTACGACCTCGCCCACCACGTGCTGAAGACGCTCGGCGACGTCGAGAGTCTGCGTGCTCCCCTGCCCGCCGGCCTCGACCACTCCGACCCGGAGTCCATCGTTCCGCATGTACACCGAGTTCTGGACGCCATGCGCGCCGCGCTCGACGAACTCGACCGAAACCCCGACGCGGTACGTCGACTCGCCGAACGCGTCGCAGATCGTCACGACGACCTCGTCCGACCGGACCCGGTGCGCCCCCTGGCAAGCATCGGCGCGATGGGAGCGTTGCGGGGCGAGGATTCGATTCGATTGCGGCCCGGCATCTTCGCGCGGATCGCGCACACGAAGGACGGCGTCTCGATGGTGCTTCGGAACAAAACGGTCACGTTGCCGTCTCAGTGCGCCGACGCGATCGAGAGCCTGATGAAGGGCTCTTCGTGCCGCCTCGATTCGATGCCGGGCCTCGACCCCGACGATGCGCTGGTGGTTGCGCGCAGACTCATCCGCGAGGGGATTGCGGTGGCGGTAGCGCCGTAGCAGCCGTCAGGTGATCGTGACTCCACCGTCGACTGCGATGGTCTGACCCGTCACGTATCCCCCGGCGTCGGAGGCGAGCCAGATCGCGGTGGCGGCCAGTTCCTCGGGGTCACCCTTGCGGCCCAGGATCATTCGTGGTGCCATCGAATCGAGATACCCGGGCTGAAAGCTGTCGGTCATCTCGCTCTGGAAGAAACCCGGCGCAATCGCGTTGACCCTGATCCCCTTTCGTGCGCCCCACTGCTGCGCGAGGTCGCGGGTGAGCCCGACGATTGCGGCCTTGCTTGCGCTGTAGGCGGCCTGCGGTAGGCCCGCAGTAGTCAGCCCGAGCACGCTGGAGATGTTCACGATCGAACTGCCGGGTGCCATTACCCGTCCGCACGCCTGGGCTGCCCAGTACGACCCGTTCAGGTTGATGTCGATCACCGAGCGAAACTGCTCGGGAGTCTCGCGGGTCGCTGGGAAGGCTGTGCCGACTCCGGCGTTGTTGATCAGCACGTCCACCTTGCCGAACTCTGCCACTGCGGCGTCGACCATCGCGGTGCACTGGTCGGGATCGACCACATCGGTTGCGACGGAGATCGAACGTCCTCCGACACTGTCGATCAGCTGTGCGGTCTGCGCCAACTTGTCCACGCGGCGTGCGGCGAGCACGACGTCCGCCCCGGCCTCGGCAACTGCTTTCGCGAAGGCAACGCCCAGACCGGAGGATGCGCCCGTGACGATGACGACTCGGCCGTCGAGGCGGAACTTGTCCAAGATCGACATGTACGTGAATCTCCTTGTAGGTTGTGGTCAGAACCAGGCGGGTGACATATCGAGGGTGGTGCGGTCCAGTCGCGCCAGCAGGTCGAGCTGAGCCTTCACCTTCGGCAACTCGTAGACGTAGAAATACTGCGCTGCAGAACGCTTTCCGTCGTAGAAGTCTCCGGACTTCGCGCCGACAGCCAGTAGCTGTTCGAGCCACATCCAGGCGATGACGATGTGCCCCATGGCTTCGAGGTAGGCAGTGGAGTTCGCCAAGGCCAGAGCTGCGTCACCGGTCCCCCACACTGCCGCGGTGACCTCGACGATTCTCGCGAATTGGGTCTGCAATTCTGCGCCGTAGGTGGCAGCGTGACCGCCGGCGGCGTCCGCCCGCGCGACCGTCTCCGAGATCTGTTCACCGAGTAGCGCCAACCCCGCGCCGCCCTGCATCACGACCTTGCGCCCCAGCAGGTCCAACCCCTGAATACCGTGCGTGCCTTCGTGAATCGGATTGAGCCGGTTGTCGCGGTAGTGCTGTTCGACGTCGTAGTCGCGGGTGTATCCGTAGCCGCCGTGCACCTGGATGGCCAAACTGTTGGCCTCGAGGCACCACTGCGACGGCCAGCTCTTGGCGATGGGAGTCAGGACGTCGAGCAACAGGGTCGAGCGCGCCGCTTCGGCGTCGTCTGTCGCCGAGTCCTGGAGGTCCACCAGACGGGAGCAGTAGAGTCCGAGCGCGAGCGCACCTTCGACATACGACTTCTGGGCCAACAACATTCGGCGAACATCGGCATGTTCGATCAGCGCGACCGGAGGTGCTGCTGGATCCTTTGCGCCGAGCGGTCGCCCCTGGGTGCGCGTCTTCGCGTACTCCACCGATTTCAGGTAGCCGACGTACCCGAGCGCGATGGCCAGGAACCCGACACCGATACGGGCCTCGTTCATCATGTGGAACATGTAGGACAGTCCGCGGTTCTCCTCGGCGACCAGGAAACCGACCGCCCCGGGTTGCCCTGCGGGAGAATGGGTTCCGTCGCCGAACGCCAGGAGGGTGTTGGTGGTCCCGCGGTTGCCCATCTTGTGATTGAGGCCGGTCAACACGATGTCGTTTCGCTCACCGATACCGCCGTCTTCGTTCGGGAGGAATTTGGGAACGATGAACAGCGAGATCCCTTTTACCCCGGGAGGACCTCCCGGAGTTTTCGCGAGCACCAGGTGGACGATGTTCTCGGTCAGTTCGTGATCACCGCCGGAGATCCACATCTTGGTACCTGTGATGCGGAAGCTGCCATCGTCCTGCGGTATCGCTTTGGTCGTGATGTCCGCCAGCGATGATCCGGCCTGCGGCTCCGACAGACACATGGTTCCGAACCACCGACCGTCGAGCATGGGCCCTACGTACTCACGCACCTGATCCGGCGTGCCGTACGTCGCGATCAAATTGGCGTTGGCCATCGTAAGGAACGGGTACGAGGAGGTCCCGGCGTTGGCAGCCTGGAAGAATGCCATCGCGGCCCGAGAGACGGTCGCAGGCAGCTGCATCCCGCCGATCGACTCGTCGAACTGCCCGGCGATCAGACCTGCCGAGGCATACACGTCGAGTGCTTCCTTGACCTCGGGGATCAGCTCCACCGACCCGTCCGGATTCATGGTCGGCTCGTGCGCATCGGCCTTCTTGTTGTGCGGCGCAAAGTGCTTGCGGGCGATATCCGCGCTGAGGTCGAGTACTGCGTCGAAGGTCTCGCGCGAGTGTTCGGCGAAGCGGGGACGGGTGGTCAGGCCGGCCACGTCCAACCACTCGTACAGCAGAAAATCCAGGTCGCGGCGCGAGAGGACGTCCGACATTCACTTCTCCGATCGCGAGGGGTGACACGTGCGCACTACGGTGACGAGCACTGTGACGCACATGACTGTGGATTCACCATACAAGTCGCGATCTCGGGCGTTCACCGAGTACCCACGCACGCTGTCACGGCAGATCTGCATTCGCTATCCGGGCTCCAAAAACGCAGCCAGGCAGACTTTTACGACTTATCGGACTATGAGGAGCGTCACGATTGACGTAGCCCTCGACGGCATATACTTACCTTTGATAACGATATGAAGCGGACAATCGCGAGACGCCCCGGACTACCGGTGCGTGTCGTCGGAGGGAGTCGAGCATGACGCACACACTGGCCGTCGACAGCCGACAGGATCGAGAGAGCAGGCAACACAGTCGATTCCAGGAGTTGCACGAGTCCGACCAGGAGTTTCGAGCCGCCGAACCGGAGAGCTCGGTGGCGGACGCCGCCCAAGAGTTGTCGCCCAACCTGGCCCGCGTGGTTGCCGAGATCATGACGCGCTACTCGGACCGGCCGGCCCTGGGCAGCCGGGCTCGAGAAATCGCCCGGCTCGACGACGCAAACACCCTTCGCCTGCTCCCGCGCTTCGACACCATCACCTACGGGCAAGCCTGGAACGACGCCGGAGCACTGGCCTCGGCTCTGACTCACGACGCATTCGGAATCGCTCCCGGTGACTTCTTCGCAACCCTGGGATTCGCGAGTGCCGAGTATGTCATCGCGGAATTGGCCACGATTCGACTCGGCGCAATCGCCGTTCCGTTGCAGGCCGGCGCCACCGCGGGCCAGCTCTCGTCCATCGCCGCCGAAGTCGAGCCCGTCGTCCTCGCTGCCGATGTCGACAATCTGTCCGTCGCGGTCCAGGTTGCCACGCAGTGCCGGTCCATTCGGCGAATCGTCGTCCTCGACTACGACGCTGCACTCGACGTACACGCACGGATCATGAAGTCCGCGCACGAAAATGCCGAACAGGTCGGGATAGTCATCCGGCCCCTCACCGAGCTGGTTCGCGACGGCGGGCAGCTACCGGAGGTTCCACTACCCGATGCCGAGGATCCCGACCGACTCGCGACACTGATCTACACCTCCGGCAGCACCGGAACCCCCAAAGGGGCGATGCACACCGAACGAATCGTGTGCGGAGCCTGGACCGGAGCCTGGCACCACACCGGAGCTTCCTCCGAATCCGTGGACCGGCCTGCTTTCCCCGTGATCACACTCGACTATCTTCCGATGAGTCACCTGGCCGGCCGTGGCCTCGTCTTCTCGGCGCTCGCTGCCGGCGGGACGGTGCACTTCGCCGGAGCCAGCGACCTGTCCACACTGTTCGAGGACTTCGCGCTCGCTCGGCCCACGATGGCACTGTTGATCCCCCGAGTGTGCGAAATGATTCGACACAACGTTCTCGCCGAGATCGACCGAGAGGTCGAGCGCTCCGCTGGCGAAGACGAAGACCGTGTACGGCGAGATGTTCTGGAGCGCTTCAGGAACGACCAATTCGGCGGCCGCATCCTGGCGGCGATGGTCGGCACCGCACCGATCGCGACGGAGGTCAAGGATTTCGTCACCGAGCTGCTCGATATCCAGGTCCGCGACAACTACGGCTCCACCGAAGCCGGAATGGTGCTGCACGACGGCGTCATCGCGCGCCCCCCGGTGATCGAGTACAAGCTCGACGACGTACCCGAGCTCGGCTACTTCTCCACCGACACACCGCATCCGCGCGGCGAACTCCTACTCAAGACGTCGTCCATCATTCCCGGGTACTACAAGCGCCCGGACGTCACCGCGGACGTGTTCGATTCCGAGGGCTTCTATCGCACCGGAGACGTCGTCGCCGAGATCGAGCCGGACCGACTTGCCTATGTCGACCGCCGCAAGAACGTTCTGAAGCTGGCCCAGGGTGAGTTCGTGGCCCTGGCCCGTCTCGAAGCAGTGTTCGGTACCAGCGAACTCGTCGACCAGATATTCCTCTACGGCAACAGCCAACGCGCATATCTCCTGGCTGTCGTCGTCCCGGCTCAGCCGGATACGACCACCGCCTCGATCATCGAATCGCTACAAGAAATCGCTCGTACGGAATCGCTGAACTCGTACGAGATCCCTCGTGACGTGACGATCGAGCACCAGCCGTTCATGCAGGACAACGGGCTGCTCTCCGGTGCCGGGAAGCAACTACGGCCGAAACTCGTCGAACGGTACGGTGCCGATCTCGAGCGTCGTTACGCCGAACTCGAGTCGGGTCAGAACGAACGCCTACGTGAGCTTCGACGCAGCGGTGCCGACGCTCCGGTGTTGACCACCGTCGGCGATGCCGCACAGGCACTGCTGGGTTGCGACGGATCCGATGTCCGGCCCGACGCCCATTTCAGTGATCTCGGTGGAGACTCGTTGTCGGCGTTGACGTTCTCGACGCTCCTGCGGGACATCTACGGTGTCGACGTGCCGGTGGGAGTGATCACCGGGCCGGCCATGGATTTGTCCGCCCTAGCCGACTACATCACCTCGGCCCGGGACAACGATTCCGACACAGCAACATTCGCCTCGGTACACGGACGCGACGCCACCGTCGCGCACGCCTCCGACCTGCGCCTGTCTGCATTCCTGGACGAGACATTCATCGATGCCGCTCATCACGTTTCGGGCCCTCGCACCCGAACCGAGACGGTGTTACTGACCGGAGCCAATGGATACCTCGGCCGCTTCCTCTGCATGGAATGGCTCGAGCGTATGGCCGAGGTCGGCGGGACGGTGGTGTGCTTGGTTCGCGGGCGCTCCGATTCCGACGCGCGTTCTCGACTCGATGCAGCGTTCGACAGTGGTGACGAAGAACTGTCCGCTCACTACCGAGCTCTGGCAGACTCTGCCCTCGAGGTCGTGGCAGGAGATCTCGGCTCGCCTCGATTCGGCTTGGACCACGACGAGTTCGCGGCTCTGGCCGAGCGGGTCGATCGCATTGTTCACCCTGCTGCGCTCGTCAATCATGCTCTTCCGTACGAGCACCTGTTCGGTCCCAATGTCGTCGGTACGGCCGAGGTGATCCGGCTCGCGATGACCGACCACGTCAAGCCGGTGACCTACCTGTCGACGGTCGCCGTCGCTGTGGGCGTCGACAATTTCCGGGAGAACGGCGACATCCGCACCGACAGTCCCTCGCGCGCTGTCGACGATTCGTACGCCAACGGCTACGGCAACTCCAAGTGGGCCGGCGAAGTGTTGTTGCGCAACGCATTCGACGAATTCGGCCTGCCGGTGTCGGTCTTTCGCTCCGATATGATCCTGGCGCACAGCAGGTGGTCGGGTCAGCTCAACGTACCGGATGTGTTCACGCGTCTGATTCTCTCGGTCGTGGCAACCGGCCTGGCTCCTCGGACGTTCTACGCCACAGGAATCGGTGCGCCGACGGACGAAAGTGGGCGTCCCCTGGCCCATTACGACGGGCTTCCCGCCGACTTCAGCGCCGGTGCCATCACGACGATTGCCGGCGCCGACGTCTCGGGCTACCGAACCTTCGACATTCTCAACCCGCACGACGACAACATCTCGCTCGACACGTTCGTCGATTGGATCCGTGAGGCGGGTCGCGACATCGAGATCGTCGAGAACTACGACGAATGGTTCGAGCGTTTCAGCGCTGCTGTCGAGGCTCTTCCGGAGAAGCAGCGCTCGCACTCGCTGCTTCCCTTGATTCAGTCGTACGCACAACCGCAGCAGCCGTCGTCGGGTGCGATGTTGCCGGCGGACGAGTTCGCTTCGGCCGTCGGGGAAATTCCACACCTCGGACGTGAACTGATCGAGAAGTATCTGTCCGATCTCGTGGTCCTCGGACTCGTCAGCAAGCGTTGAAGCATCTCCCGATGCGGGCCGAGCCGCCCGCATCGGGATGTGGCCACTCGGACGGTAGAGTCGACACTCTATGTGGATTGGATGGATAGAATTCGACTTTCTTCTCGGCGACGTGCACTCACTCAAGGAGAAACGCTCCGTTGTTCGGCCGGTGATCTCCGAGTTGCACCGTAAGTTCGCTGTCTCGGTCGCAGAGACGGAGCATCGAGAGCTGCACAGACGAGCAGGCATCGGTGCGTCGGTCGTGGCAGGCGATCTGGATCATGTCACCGACGTTCTCGACCGAATCGAGCGCGTTGCGGCGTCACGGCCCGAGCTTCAACTCGTATCGGTTCGCCGGCGCACCATCCGAAGCGACGACATCTGAGGCCTGCCCGACGGACTAACGGCGGACGTCGAACACCTGCTTCTGAATTCCGTTTCCATAGACCTCGTGTTCTACCAAGTCGAGATGCGTGGTGTCCTTGTCTGCTGCACTGAACAGGCGTTTTCCCGCGCCGAGCAGAAGCGGGAACACCAGTAGGTGATACCGATCGACCAGCCCTGCGTCGGCCAGACTCCGGCCCAGCGTGGCGCTCCCGTGCACGGAGATGGGGCCACCGTCGGTGTTCCGGAGCTCGGCGACTTCGTCGATACTGCGCAAAATGGTTGCAGGCCAACGTGAATCGTCTTGCTCCAGCGTTGTGGACACCACGTATCTCGGCATGGCGTTGTATTCGGCGAAATCCTCCATCGTCGGCCAGATCGGCGCGAATGCCTCGTACGAGGTACGGCCGAGTAGCAGCGCCGACGCCTCGCTCTGCTCGCGACCCTTGATTTCGTACGCCGCCGGGTCGAACTCGATGTCCTTGAACGTCCACCCGGAGTTGCGGTAACCCACTTCGCCGCCGGGTCCTTCCATCACGCCGTCGAGCGAAACGAACGCGGTCACGATCAGAGTGCGCATCGGTGGTCCTCACAGTCAAGGATGTCGGGTGCCGGAATCGTAAACCATGCAGCACCGGTCGACGGATACCATCGTCGGCATGATCGGCACCGTCCCCATCGACATGTCCCGTCCGGCGTGGGATGACGATTCTGCGGTGTCCGGTTGGCGGGGCTTACCCACGTTGGACGGCGACTGCGCTGCTGACGTGTGCGTCGTCGGTCTCGGCGGTTCGGGCCTGGCTGCTGTCGCTGATCTGCTCGGCCGTGGCCTCGATGTCGTCGGGATCGATGCAGGGCGAGTCGCAGCCGGCGCTGCAGGTCGAAACGGCGGCTTTCTGCTGGGTGGCCCCGCGACGTTTCTGCACACCGCACTGTCGATGTGGGGGCCGTGCGCCGTCGATCTCTATCGTGCGACCCTCGCCGAGATCGATTCGTTGGAAGCACTCCTCGGATCGTCCGTTGTCCGCCGCACCGGTTCCATCAGGCTTGCGGGCATCCCGGATACGCAGGCCGACCCCGCCGATGTGCGGGACTGCGCGGATTTAACGAAGTGCCTGCGCGAGAACAACATTGCCGTCGAAGAGTATTCGGGCGAGCTGGGACACGGCATCTTCCTACCCGACGATGCGGTGATGAATCCTGCCCGTCGTGCAGTGGGGACGGCGGCAGCGCTGGCCGGTCGCGCCAGGCTCCACGAGTACACACCCGCTGTTGGCATCGAGCCCGGAGCGGTGACCACGCCGACCGGGGTGATCCGCTGTGATCTGATACTGGTTGCCGTAGACGGTCGCCTCGAACGCGTACTCCCCCAGCTCGACGGTCGAGTTCGGACGGCGCGCCTCCAGATGCTCGCCACCGCTCCTGTCTCGGCCGGTCGGTTGCCGTGCCCTGTGTACGGACGGTGGGGATACGACTATGCCCAGCAGGACGCGTCGGGACGCATGTACGTCGGGGGTGGCCGTGACCTGTTCGCCGAGGAAGAGTGGACCTTTTCCGGCGAACCGACAGCCCGAGTGCAGAATTACCTCGGCTTGCTCGCCGAGTTGTTTGCCGGTGAACCCGTCTCCGTGAACGCACGGTGGGCGGCGTCGGTCGGGTTCACCGCGGACGGGCGGCCGCTGTGCTGCTACGTCGATGACGGAGTGATCGCGTTCGGTGGCTACAACGGAACCGGCAATCTCGTCGGGCCGGTGGCCGCTCGCGCTGCTGTGGCCCTCGGATTGGACGCAATCGAAGTTCCGAAGTACCTGAGCAGCTGACCCATGGCAGTGTGGAGTCATGGCCGACGAACCAGAACGAACCGAGGACGGTCACTACGTCGTCATCAAGGGGCGACGTTGGCGCGCAACGGATCCTGACATCCCGGAGGAGCGCAACGCAGAATTGCGATCGATCCTGATGGCGTGGCGCAGGGACGTCAAGCGCACGTCCGGTGCCCCAGAATCTCGCGCGGGTGTGCAGGCCACCAAAGTCGCGCTCGGAGAACGGGGAACACCGTGGTGGGAGCAGTCCGACGACGAACGACGGGCTCGATGGGAGGCGGAGGTATCTCGACCCGGACCGACCGACCCCGAGAACTGATCTCCTCGATATTGTTGCCGCAATGGAAACTATCCATTACAGTTTCCATTATGGAAAACATCGGAAGGCCCACCTCGTCCGAAGCATCAGCCGCTCTCGAAGACATAGACCGTGTACAGCGCGCGGTGCGCGATACCCCGTGGCCGGTATGGCTCTATCCGGTCAACGCCGTTCTACTCGGATCGATGGCGCTCACGCCGCTCCTCGCCGACGTCGGCCGCATCATCGCTCTATTGACTTTGGCGGCGGTGACTCTGGCCGTCAACATGATCACCGGCTATCGCATGGGCACACCGTGGGCGCTTCCCACCAGCCGGGGGTTCCTCGCCGCGGTCGCAGTTTCGGTCGCATTCATCGTAGTCGCGCTGGCATTCGCCCAGCCGTCCCTTCCTGCATGGGCGCTGATTTTGCTCGCGATCGCGGCAGCAACTACCTACTCGATCGGCTCGTTCGTCCACTACCGCAGCACTCGCCGATGACGGACGATCTCGATCCGATCATTCACCCCGCGCATCGATTGCGAATCTGTGCCCTGCTGGCCGCGGCGACACCCCTAGAGCTCGCGATCGTCAAGGAGCACAGTGGACTCAGCGCATCTGCGCTCAGCAAACAGGTAGCTGCTCTGGTCGATGCGGGGTACGTCGAGCAACAGCGATCACACACCGACTCGCGTCGAGTGTGGTTGTCGCTGACGAAGGACGGCAAGGGCGCCTACAGACGTCATGTCCGCGCTCTGCGCGCACTGCTCGCGGACACCGACGCCTCGATCTGATCCTCTTCGGTGACTTTTCGTCGTAGCGCCGGTCTACCGTTCGACGGATGCCGTCGGTGCACATCAGCGAAAAGGAGCCTGCCATGTCCATTCTCAATCCGTATCTTTCGTTTCGAGACAACGCCCGCGAGGCCATGGAGTTCTACCGGTCAGTCTTCGGGGGCGAGCTCACCGTCACCACGCTCGGCGAGGCCCACGCCAGCGAGGATCCCGCCGATGAGAACAAGATCATGCACGGCCAGTTGACCACTCCCAACGGATTCACCTTGATGGGTGCGGACACGCCGTCCTCGATGGAACACACTCCCGGTAGCGCGATGAGCGTCTCTCTCAGCGGCGACGAAGAGGACGAATTGACGGGCTACTGGAACAAGCTGGCCGTCGATGCGCAATTCACGATGGGCCTCGACAAGGCTCCGTGGGGCGATACGTTCGGGATGCTGACAGACAAGTTCGGTGTGCAGTGGATGGTGAACATCGCGGGATCCACGCCCGGTAGCTGAGCGCCGGCACAACCGTCCCTAGCCGGCGAAGGTCTTCGGAGGGATCACCTGCCGGAGACCTTCGGGGCCCCAACCCCGGTCGAGCGCGATAAGCAATGCTGCACAGCCGATTCCGGACAACACCAGGGCAGAACCGAACATCGCTGTGTAGCCGAACAGGTCTCCCACCACACCGGCTGCGATTCCTGCCGCTCCTTGCGCGAAGACGACCGCACAGGCCATCAACGTGTAATCGCTTCCTGCGAAACGCTTCTCCGACGCGTCCATCATCAAAGCGAACACCGCGACCGTGGCCGCCCCGCCGAGCACGTGCTCGGTGATGTTCGCCGTGATCAGTAGTGGAAATCCACCGATGCCGAGGGACGCGATGACGTACAGCGCGAGGCTCATGGTCTGGCTCACTCCGCCGACCAGCAGCGCCCGGCGACGTCCGTGCCGGAAGGTCATCCACGCTCCGAGGGCAGCACCCCCGAGCGCTGCCACCGAGGAGAGTCCGCCCTCGACCAGCGCGATCTGTGGCAGCGACAGTCCACTGTCCGACAGGAACGGCCCCACCAGTGCCGATCCCATCGAGTTTCCGAATTTGAACCCGATGATCAGCAGTATGAACGCCACCATGCCGGGCCTGCGAAGCCTGGACCACCAGGCAACCGCAAGCCGAGCCGGCGATTCCGACTCGGCGCGCCGATCGGATGCGGCATCCGCCGCGTCGAGTTGCCTGCGCATCCACCACACCGGGACAGTCGTCAATACGATGAGCAACGCCATGGCGACGAACAGCACCTGCCACCCGGCAAAGGTGAACAGCCACAACAGCAGTCCACCGCCACACACCATTCCGATTCGGTAGGCACCGACTTGGAGACCGTTGCCCAGCCCTCGCTGCGCCGCGGTGAGCGTTCTGACCGCAATGCCGTCGGTCGCGATATCCTGCGTGGCCGAGAGAGCGTTCATGACGAAGATGCCGACGAACAACCAGCGCAACGTCGACGACAGGTCGAGGAACGACAACGCCAGAGCCACCACTGCAGCCGAACACTGCAGCGACAGCAGCCACCGCCGTCTGGATCCGTAGCGATCGACGTACGGCGCCCAGAGAAATTTCAGCGCCCAGGGCAGAAACAGCACACCGGTGGCACTGATCTTCACCAATGAGAATCCCGACTCCCGCAGCACAACCGGGAGTGCCTGCGTGAAGAATCCGAACGGCAGTCCCTGCGCAAAGTAGAGAGCCCCGAGCAAGGTGAGGGTTCCGGCGGTGAACGAAGCCGGACGCACCGCATTGGTCATGTCGGCCATCGTGTCAGAGCGCCGTCGACCCTGCTGAACGCACGACCGGTTGACGGAGAACGGTGCGGAGTTTCGCGGGCTCGACCCGGCGCGGATCGCTCAGGTAGATCTCGTGGTGCCGGCCGGTCATCGTCAATCCGGAATCGGGGATGTACCGATCGTGAAGTTCGGCCAGCACCGGCGTCTCGTCGTCGTAGGACCCGATATGCAGTGTCTGCACGCAGAGTCCCTCGTCCAGGGTCTCCAAACGAACGCTGGTGGACGCCTCGGACTTGCCTTTCGCGCCGGCGGACGCCACTACCGCCTCGAACATCGCTCGATCGATCCAGTTGGGCACCATGATCATGACGGTCCAGTTCCACTCGGCCTTGTTGCGGTCTGTGGTGAACGACGCCATGTCGTCGGCCCACCACAGAGCCTCGAGCGGCGGGACGACATAGTCGCGGTCGAGGTTCTCCTTGCTGGCGAACTTCAGCGCGTACGCCACGGGGTAGAGAGCGGCGAGCGCGTCCGCATACTCGGGCGCGGTGTTCGGGTCTCCGTGCCCGTCGATCATCAGATAACTCAGCGGCGGCACAACGAGACTGCGAAAGACGTTGCGCCGCGCGGAGTACGCGTCGAGCGTCTTCTTGAAATCGATCTTCATGGCACCCGTTCCGATTCGACTCTCGAGCAAGCGTAACGATGGAGACCGTTCGGGTACATCAATAGGTTGGCCATTCGCCCTCAGAACAGTCCGACCGGCCGGTAGTATCGCCGGATGCGAAAACTGATCCTGGCCGTCGTTCTCGCTGCTGCGTGGTCGACGACCGCGATCGTTCCTGCAGCAGCAGCACCGTCGACGACCGACGCGTCCTGGACCGGCCTGTACACGCTGGAGCGATTCGCAGCGACCAAGTCCGGCTCCAGCCTGGCTGCACGCCAGTCGGAGCCGGACTTCTCCGACGACTACACGTTCGTCTCTACGTGTATGGGTGGTCCCTGCGTGGCAACCGTGATCGGTGGCCCTCCTCCGAAGAATCCGACACTCCCCCAGCCTCCCCAGTACACCTGGGACGGAACGAGCTGGGTCCACGTGTACGACTGGATGTGGGATTGCTACCAGGGCCCGAATGTTCCGCGCCCGTTGGCACCGGCACACTCCGTTGCGACATACACACCCCAGCCCGATGGCACGTTCTCCGGTGTGTGGCGCACCGTCATCGACAGCGGACCGTGTGTGGGCGACGTGGTGATGAACGTCGCGGCCTACCCGGTGCAGGCTGCTCCTCTGCCGTTCGGCAGCAGTTAGGCCGGTCGGACACAGCTCCGAAAACTGCCCGTCAGACGAGCCACGCCCGTTCGTCGTCACTGAATCGGTTGACGGCTCCGCGGGTCGACATCGCCTTGTCGTACATTGCGGCCAAAGCGTCCAGCAGTGGCCTGTTCTGCGAATCCAGTTCGTTCTGGCGCGTCACGATCTCGTCGAGGCGCTCGGCGAGTTCGGCCAGTACTGCCGAACGATCGATCGTGGTGACCCGTCCGCCCTCGACCACGATGCGTCCGGCCACGATCACCGTGTCGATCGACGATCCGTTCTCGGAGTACACCAGTTGCCGATCGAGCTTCTGCCGAGGGGTGAACGCCATGGTCTCGAGGTCGAAGATCACCAGATCTGCTTGCATCCCGACCTCGACCGAACCGACGGTGTCCTGAGGGAGTGCACTGCGGGCACCTCCGACCGTGGCCGCATGCAGCACCTCGTCCACTCTCGGCCAGGTGGCGAAGTCTGGACTGGTGACCTTGTGCAGAAGCGCAGCTGATTTCACGACGTCGAGCATCCGTGGAGAATCACTGCTCGAGCACCCGTCGGTTCCGAGTCCGAGGTTCACGCCGGCGTTATGCAGTGCACGCCACGGGGCGATTCCAGACCCGAGCTTGAGATTCGAGATCGGATTGTGCGAAATCGATGTGCCCGCCGAAGCGATCATCGACATGTCATCCTCGGTCAGCCAAATACCATGCGCCAAAGTAGTATTCGGCGACAGAGCACCGATCCTGTCCATGTACGCCACCAGAGAGCCGCCGTACATCTCGGTTCCTGTAACCAACTGCGTCTTGGTTTCGAGCACGTGTACGTGGCATTCGGCGTCGAATTCCTTCGCCAACTGCGTAGCACCGACCAGAAGATCCTCGCCGCACCGTTGCGGTGCCGAGGGCGCGACCATGTACCGCAGACGTCCGTTGCCTCGACCGTGATACTGCTCGAATGCCTGCCTGCTGAAGGCGAGATACTCCCCCGTCGTGGGAACGGGATGTGACAGGATCTCGGCGGTGATCTCCTTCGGTAGGTAGTCAACGACGAACGGCACGGTGTCGACGAAGGGCTTGCTGATCACGTGTCCGGAAATATTGGCTCTGATGCCGATCTGCTCGTACGCGTCGAACACCGCCGACAGCTGCGCCCAATCCTGAGTCGGGTTCTCCAGAACGTCGTCGACGATCGTGGTCACGCCCGCTTCGAGAGATTCGATCGCGAACAACGTGCTGCGGAGACGAACCAGATCGGGTTCGACGCGACTGTCGCCGAGAATCGGATAGGCCATGGCCATCCACATCTCGAGAGGCAAGTTGTCGTATCTGCCCTTGTAGAACGTCTCCCAGGAATGGGTATGTGCGTTGACGAAACCCGGTGTCACCAGCCGGTCGCGCCCGTCGATGATCGTGTCGCCCTCACGGGGTTCGAGATCGCCGGCTATTGCGGTGACGACGTCGTTCTCGATCCGGATGCTGCGAACGATCGGCTCGGATCCGGTGTGCGCGTCCATGGTGATGACGTGCGCGTTTCTGATGAAGATTCCCATGTCTCTTTCCTTGACTGCGCGATGCGATGACGGCGAGGAGCTATTCGACCGGCTGAGGTGCCGGAGCCTGCTCTTCGGGCTTTTGCTGACGAATCAACCACCCGATGTGACTTTCGTGCGAGAAGGTAGTAGGTCACCGCTGCAGCACTACCGCCGACGAGCCACGAGATGTCGAGACCTCCGAGCGCCTGCGAACCGAACCCTTGCAATGCCGGTACGAGGCCGTTGAGGAACATCCAGGTGCCGAAAATCCCCACCGCGAACGCCACGAGCGCACGCCAGTTGACGTCCTGGATCCTCTTCGAACCCACCTCGTCGAACAGATAGTCGTAGCTGGTACTGGCGCGCTCGAAGACGTAGTAGTGCACCAGCATGATCGCGCCCCAAGTCGCTACCCAGCCCACTACTCCGACCAGCCAGGCGTCGAGAGTCTCGGCCGCATCCTCCTGGAACACGAAGAACACACTGGCGGCCAAGGCGAGAACACCGACGCACAGGTTCAGCGTCCGCCGACTCAGTTTGATATCTAGGGCCTGCGCCGTGACACCGAAGCTGTAGACGTTGAGGACGTTCGTGGCGATAGGGCCGTGCAGAACCAACAGCAACACCGGTACAGCGAGTGCACCGAAGTTCTCGACGATGAGCTTGCCCGGATCGACAGAGCCGTTGGTGGTGGCCAGCGTCGCGCCGAGCACACCGAGCCAGACGACGGGGATGAACTGTCCCAACGCACTGACCAGGTACAGCTTGCGTCGCGGAACGCTGGTGCTCACGAACCGGGAGTAGTCCGCAGCATAGGTCAACCACGTCAGGCCCCATCCGATTCCGATGGCCGTCATCACGGCTGACATGGCGACGATGCGCTCGGTGCCGGCCAGGGCAACACCGTTCGGGCCGGAATAGCTCCAGTCGATGTCGAGGTAGAACCAGGCCACGATAGACATCAGAACCAGGACGATGACGGTGGGCGGAACCGTCCAGCGCTCGAACGCCGCGATCGCCCGGTACCCGGCCATGGAGATACCGACCTGAATTGACATGATGGCAGCAGCGACCAGGACCTTCCATCCGACGTTCGCTGCATCCGGATCGACCCAGCCGAGTTCGCCGAACAATGCCATCACCAGGTCGAGGACGATCCATGTGTTCACCGCGCACCAGCCGACGACCACCACGGCCTGGACGGCGGAGGGAACATAGTTGCCTCGACGACCGAAGACCGAACGGCCCAACAGCATTCCGGTCGTTCCCGTTCGTTGTCCGAGCAGAACGAAGAATCCGAAGATCGCCATTCCGATGACGTTTCCGAGGACGAGCACTGTCAGGGTATCGGCCAGGCCGAGGCCCATGCTGATGCCGAGCGCGCCGAGCACCCAGTTGATCGGTGCGATGTTCGCACCCGCCCATATCCAGAACTGACCGGACAGCGCGGTGGTTCTCTGGCTCTCGGGAATCGGTTGCAGCGAATCCTCGACATCGTGGGAATGTGTGGTCACCGTGAGCTCCTCGGGATGCGGTCGACCGGCAGTTCGGTCGGCCTGGTGAGAAGCCTGGTGCCCGTGTGTTTCCCGAACCCTTACGTAATGTAAGCCACTCGTAACAGCGGGTGGACAAAATGTCACCTATGAATGTGCTCGACGCCTTCGACGACGTCTATCTGTCCGCGGCGCGACCCGAACTCGTCGCGGGAAGGCGCTCTTCGACGCGGTCTCTGCGGTGGGTTCATGCCAGCGAGCAACTCGACATCGCACCGCTCTTGCGCGGCGGGGAGCTGATTCTGATGGAAGGTGTGTACTTCGGTGCGTGCTCCGACGCCGATCTGGTGACGTACCTCGAGTCGGTGAATGCCGCGGGAGTCGTCGGAATCGCGGTGGAGACGGGGGGAACCCTCGACGTGATTCCGCCGCTTCTGGTCGAGCATGCCGAACGGATCGGCTTTCCAGTGGTGCATCTCCGACGCCGTGTGCCGTTCGTACAGGTATGCGAGAGCATCAACAGCCAACTTGCCGACTCCGCTCTGCGTCGGCTGCAGATGGCAAACCGTATGTCTCGGTTGCTGTCGGCCTCGATCGAAACGGACGGAGCGGTGGACGCCGTTCTCGATGTGCTCGGCGTCGAGACTCGTTCGTCGGTGACGCTGCATTCGGCCTCGGGAGATCTGATCGGGCAATCCGGACTCGTCACCGAGCCATCGGATTTCACCACATTCGAGGTGCCCGTCACCAGTGGCGGTCGGGACGTCGCGGTGTTGACCGTGGCTCCAGGCCCCGATGCCGACATCTACTCGATTAACGCCGGCTTGGAGAGAGCTCCGGAAATCCTGTCGATCGCGTTGCTCAGCGCACGCCCGGCCAGGGTGGAAGACCGACTGCGTACCCGCTTCTTCTCACTGTTGTCAGCGATGAATTACCCTGCCTCCGATGTCACCGACCATCTCGACGGCGTCGCCGAGCGCATGGGTATGCCGGAGTACGACGCCTACCTGACAGTGTCGGTCGAATTCGACGACGACCCGGCCGCGGACACGTTGCAGCGCACGCTGGGGTCGGTGTCACCGAACAACTGGTGTCAGAAGATCGGCGACCGACACGTCGCGGTTCTCGGTTTCGCCGGCCAGGAGATGCTCGACGCTCAACGGCCGGTTGTGCTGTCGATGTTGCAGGCGACGCAGTTGCGTATTCGGCGAGCAGGTGTCGGTCCGGGAGCCTCCGACCGCCACGGTCTGCGCCGGTGTTTCAGCACGGCCACAGCAGTGCTCGCGCTGGACCTCGGCCCTCACGACCGCATCCGCGATGCGCGCAATTTCGCGCTTGCCCTACTGGTGGAGTCGATGTCGGGGGAATCCACTGTCGAGAAGTTCGTCCACGATCAGATCGGAACACTGCTCGCACACGATCGAGAACGGCACGGAGAGCTGTTTGCGACCTTGCTGGCCTACATCACCCACTGGGGTAGTAAGACCGAGACCGCGAAAAGCCTTCGTATACAAAGGCAGACGCTCTACAAGCGGCTCGAGAAGTTGTTCGACGTTCTCGGTCCGCTACCGGCGGGGTCCCCTCGCTTTGCCGGAATCGCCACAGCGGTGTTTCTCGAACAGGCCCGCCGCCAAGGCCGTGTCGGCCTCGGCAGCTGACCCGTCGAACTCGGGAACTTCAGACCTCGGCGTCGACCTTGTTCGGCTCGCCCCGCCGCATGGCCATGTAGTCGGACAGTTCACGCTTGACGACCGGCAACAGCAGGTACAGGCCCGTGATGTTGACCAGCGCCAGCAAGAACAGGGTGGCGTCGGCGAAGTCGAGGACCGATCCGAGCGAGAGCACCGTCCCGATGACGGTGAACACGCAGAACATGATGTTGAAGAAGCTGCGCGAGAGGCGACTACGCCCGAACAGCGACGTCCAGGCCTGCAGTCCGTAGTACGCCCAGGTGATCGCTGTCGACAGAGCGAACAGCGCCACCGCCAGGGTCAGCACGTACGGGAACCACGGCAGCACGGTCTCGAAGGCGTCCGAGGTGAGCGTCACTCCGCCTGCCGGCAGTTCGCCGGTCTCGGCGACGATGGCACGCTGATCCTGCCAGGAGACGGTGTTGGCGATGACGATGGTCAGTGCGGTAGCGGTACAGATGACGACGGTGTCGATGAAGGGCTCGAGCATCGCCACGAAGCCCTCGGTGACCGGATGCCTGGTCTTGACGGCCGAGTGCGCGATGGCCGCCGAACCCAGTCCGGCCTCGTTCGAGAACGCGGCGCGCTGGAATCCGATGATCATGACGCCGAGTACGCCGCCGGCCACACCCTCGGGCGAGAACGCACCTTCGAAAATGGCGGTGAACGCCGTGGGGACAGAACGGAAGTTGACGGCGATGACGACGCCGCACGCGACGATGTAGATCAGCGCCATGGACGGTACGAGCTTGGCGGTCACCGCCGAGATCGACTTCATTCCGCCGATGATGACCAGTCCGATGATCAGCGCGACGACGATACCGAACACGGCCTTGGCTCCGTCGGAGCCGAGGAATCCGTCCTCGCCGCCGGTGACCGAACGGACCTGTGCGTACGTCTGATTGGCCTGAAACATGTTGCCGCCGCTGATGGCGAAGAACGTGATGACGATGGCGTAGAAGACGGCCATGACCTTGCCGACCTTGGCCAGTCCCCGCTCTGCGAGACCCTTGGTCAGGTATTTCATGGGCCCACCGGAGACGGTGCCGTCCTCGTTGATGTCTCGGTACTTCACACCGAGCGTGCACTCGACGAACTTCGATGCCATGCCCAACAGGCCTGCGAGGATCATCCAGAGGGTGGCACCCGGTCCACCGAGCGTCACTGCGACGGCGACACCGGCGATGTTGCCGAGTCCGACGGTTCCGGACACCGCGGCGGTGAGAGCTCTGAAGTGGCTGACTTCACCGGGCGCGTCCGCCTCGTCCTCCTTGCCGCTGACGAGAATCAACGCTCTCTTGATTCCGCGGACCTGGATGAACTTGAACGCCACCGTGAAGACGACGGCACCGACGATGAGCCAGAGGACGATCAGTGGAACGGCGGCTCCACCGATATTCACGGTGAAGAAGACGACATTCGACACGGCAGCGGAGATCGGATCGAAGGCATTGTTGATCGCCGTCTCGATGGAGCTGATCGTGCCTCCGTCCGCGGCCAGCACATCGGTTGCGAGGGGGTGGAAGCTCATGGCTTCGAGTGAACAGCACGTGGACGGCAGAGGACGCGATTTACCGAATTTCGAGCAATAATTTACGTGATCTTGACCAGAAGCCCGCGGGCTCACACCGCAGTTCTGGCGGGTATTCGTCTCAAAAGCACTGTTGCAGCATCCAGTACGACATGACGGTCGTAGGTGAGGCGGTAGTCGTACTTCGGGGTGCCGTCCTCGGCCATGCCTCGCTCCACCGCGATGAGCGCCACGCTCGACATCGGAGCCACGATCACGATCGAACGTTCCAGCGCCAATGGCTCGTCCGCGCCCACGACCACAGTCCGGAAGCCGGGGGCAGACGGCGCGGCGTGCGAATCGAAGACAGCCGTCAACGCGGTACGTGCGGCAAGGTCTTCGAAGATCGCCTGGCGCGCAGGCGTCAGGCCGGTGGACGCGCTCACTGTCGCCAGTACGACAGTCGAGGAACCGGTGCCGTAGGCACTGTGCAGCAAACTGTTCTCGATGGCGTCGAGCAGTGCCGAATCCGCTTGCCGGCGGGCACCGAGCGAATGGGTGAGCCCGTACGGAGTGACTGCCACGGGGGCACGCACGGTCACCGTTCCATCCAGATCGAGCGAACGGACCGGCTCGAGCACCTCCCCGAAATCCGGGAGAGCCTCCGGTGCGCCGTAGAGGTATCCCTGCCCCAGAAGCGCGCCCATGGCTCGCGCAGAATACTCGTGGTTCTCGGTTTCGATTCCCTCGGCGAGGACCAGGGCACCGGTGCGTTCGGCCTCTGCGGCAACGGCAGCAACGATGGCGGCGGTCTCGTTGCTCGACCGCCCCTGCACGAGTGCCATGTCCAGCTTGATCACGTCGGGACGCAGCAGTGGGATCAGCGCCAGGCTGGAGGAATCTGCCCCCACATCGTCGATGGCGACTCGCCACCCCAGGTTTCGAGCGTGCTCGGCCGCCCTCAGCAGACCGGCCGGATCACCCATCAGGTCTCGCTCGGTGATTTCGACGATGATGGACAGCCGCGACGCGTTCGCAAGAATCGGTAGGTAGTCCCGAGGAGGCGGTGCATCGAGGGCGATGGGTTCGGCATTGACGAACAGTGCGAGCTGGTCGGGATAGCCGGACTCGACGGCACCGTGCAGGGCGCTCGCTCTGCACCGCCAGTCGAAGTCGGTAGTCACACCCTGCTCTCGTGCGGCGCGCAGAAGTTCCTGCGGAGCAATGGACGGACCGTCGCCGCTGGTCCGCACGAGGGCCTCGTACCCCACCACGGCGCGGTCGTCCAGAGAGACTATCGGCTGGTAGGCCGACGTGATATCGATCGACATCGGCGAGATCTGCGCATTCGTCGATTGGGGACGCATGGGTAGGACCTTCCTCGACGCTTGCACGATCTGTCCCCCACCCGGTAGATCATCATGCCCGACAGAACGCAGTATCGAGAACGCACTGCACTCCGAACGACAATTGGTTGGCTATAAGGTGCTCGGAGTAGTCGACGAACGGCGGTGAATCACGATGGACGAGGATGCCCGTTCTCGCGCTGCTCAGGATCGCCTGTTCGCGGGTCGATATCGACTGGGCGCAGTTCTCGGGCGCGGCGCGATGGCCGACGTCGTTCACGCAGAAGACCAGGTCCTCGGCAGGTCGGTGGCAGTGAAGATATTCCGCCACGTCGATCCGGTGGACACGGTCCACCGGATCGACGCAGAGATTCGCACCCTGGCGTCGCTGTCGCACCCGGGCCTGGTCACGTTGTACGACGCAGGGACTGCGCAGGACGCCAGAGGAATTCCGTCGCCCTACCTGGTGATGGAATTGATCGACGGGCCGACGCTGAACAGCTTTCGGCTGAACAGGCCGATGCCCGCCGTCCACGTCGCGCGCATCGGAAGCGAGATGGCCGAGGCGCTCGCGTACATCCACGACCGGGGTGTGGTGCACCGAGACATCAAACCAGCCAACATCCTGATCGCGCACGCCCCGGACTCAGGTGCGGGGCAGTGCGTCAAACTGGCCGATTTCGGCATCGCCCGCGTTGTCGACTCCGAGCGACTCACCGAGCACGGCACCACAGTCGGAACCGCGCACTATCTCAGCCCGGAACAGGCGACGGGTACGTCTGCGGGTCCACCCACCGACATCTACACGCTCGGCCTCGTTCTCATCGAGTGCCTCACCGGCACAATGGTATTCGAGGGCAGCGCGGTGGCCGCCGCGGTGGCGCGACTACACCGTGATCCCGCCGTTCCCGAGGAGCTCGGGCCGGAGTGGCACTCGCTGCTGACGGCTATGACGTCTCGGCAGGCGGAGGATCGTCCGGACGCAGCTGCGGTCGCGCACCGACTGCGCAGGATCGTCCGAAGTGCGACCCCACTCCCCCCGACTGCCGTGATACCTGTCGAGCGCACGAACGTAGTTGCGGCCGTTGATCCGGTTGGCACCGCACGCCATCCTCGGCGTCGACGGTGGATCGTTCCTGGAGCGGCCGCGCTCGTCCTTGCGCTCGCAGCGGGGATCATCTGGATCGCGTCCAGCGTGAGCGACGACCCGGGTCAGGTGCCTGCTTCGACACCGACACCGACACCGAACGAGTCGACGATCGCCGTGCCCACGACACAGGTGCCGGAGCCTTCGGCAACCACCTTCTCGAACCCATCCGACGCCGAGATCACACCATCGTCGAATCCGGTGCTGATCCAACCCGCCGCACCACAGCAGAACGAAAGCCCCGGGACCGGTAACGGCAACAAAGGCAACGGCAACGGCAACTCCGGCAACGGCAATTCGGGTCCGGGAAACCCCGGTCGAGGAAACTGAGCAGGCCCACCACGTGATCGGAGCAGCTATGACCCATTTCGACACGATCGTGGTGGGAGCAGGAATATCCGGTGCTACCGCAGCCAGGATTCTGCACCGTGCGGGTCGGCGAGTCGTCGTTCTCGAGGCTCGCGATCGCGTGGGCGGTCGTGTGTGGACCGTGCGCGGCGACGGCGACACCCTCGACGTCGGTGCGTCCTGGATTCACGGGATCGACAACAACCCCCTCGCCGACGCCGTGCGCGCTTTCGGCATACGGACAGCCGAGTTCACCGTGGGCAGCTATCAACCGGATGGTCGACCCATCGCGTACTACTCCCCCACCGGTGCCAGATTGAGCGAGTCCGCGGCCGCACGGTTTGCCGCCGACGTTCACGACTTCGACGGTCTGTTCGCCAGGACCGTTGCCGAGTCTCCTCCACGGACATCGTTCGGTGATGCAGTGGAAAGAACTCTGACTCGACTGAATTGGGACAGCGACCGCTTGGACCGAGTGCGCGAATTCCTCGGCCACCGAGCCGAGGAACAGCTGGGGGTCGACCGGGGGGATCTCGACGCACACGGTTTGGACGACGACGCCATCGACGGCGACGAGGTGGTGTTTCCCGACGGCTACGACGAACTCGCGGTCCGTCTCACCGAGGGACTGGACATTCGACTCGAGCACGAGGTCACGCAGGTCAGCTGGCGCGAAGACGGAGTCGTCGTGACAACCGCAGCAGGCTCCTTCTCGGCTGATCGCGCTGTGGTGACAGTGCCGATCGGGGTACTCAAGTCGCCGAATTTCGGCGTCGAACCGCCACTACCAGAACCTGTTTCGGGTGCGCTGGACCGGCTCGCAATGAACGCCTTCGAGAAAGTGTTCCTCCAGTTCCCGGTCAAGTTCTGGGACGAGAACGTCTACGCCATACGGCAGCAGGGCGAGGCCGGTCGCTGGTGGCACTCGTGGTACGACGTGACACAGCCGGATGGCAGGCCCACTCTTCTGACCTTCGCAGCGGGGCCGTGTGGACAGGAGACCCGACGCTGGTCGGACGAACGTATCGGGGACTCGATCGTCCACACGTTGCGTGGCATCTACGGCGACCGCGTCGTCGCGCCGGACAGTGTGTATGTCACTCGGTGGCAGGACGATCCGTTCTCGTATGGTTCGTACTCCTACATGACCGTCGGTTCGCAGACGCGCGATCATGACGATCTCGCCACGCCGATCGGCGGTGTGCTGCATCTCGCGGGTGAGGCCACCTGGACCGAAGACCCGGCAACAGTCACCGCCGCAATGAAGTCAGGACATCGCGCTGCAGAACGAATCCTGGGCAGTACCGTTCCGTTCAGCGACCTCTGGACCTTGTCGGACGCGTGAGACGTCGTGCAACGATCGGGCGTTATGGGTCGTGCGCACCGAGTTGTCGGCCATCGAGAACCGAGTTCGGCCGATTCCACCCCCGAAACCGTGCACCGGGATTAGCATAGCGATTTCATCCAGGCGGATGACCCGTTCCAAGCGCTCGCCGCCATCCCCTGGTCGGTGCTGATGCGGCGTTGTAGTCCGCCTCGGCGGGCACGGGGGTAGGGCCATGGTTTCGGACGTCATCGACTGCAAGGTTGTGTTCGCACACGACGTCGAGCAGGTATGCGAGGTCTTGAGCGCGGTCGAGTTGTTCCCACGCTACTTCCCCGGTCTCGAATACTGCACACTGCGTGAAACCGCCACCGGGTATCGATGCGGCGTCGGCGGCGCCGAGCACAATCTCGAGCTCGTGGTGAACCGGCGCAATCAACCGATCATCACCATCGAGCACACCCAATCCGGCGGTTTCGTCAGATTCACCCTCAGCAGGCGATCGGCCGGTGAGACGAAGATCGATGTCACTGTGTTCAAGGCGGGTCTCGGCGGGGCCTACGCACCCCAGCCCGAACACAACCGCGCGGTCGTCGACTGGGTCATGGGAGGTCTTCGCAGACTGGAGAATTCTCTTTCCGGCACCGCTGACTCCATTGTGTCGAACAGCGGCGACTCCCGGTCGCTGCAATTGGCGATCCTGAAGACGATGGTGGGAACAGGCGTCGTCCGTGCCGCACGTCCCGATCGCGCGTATCGGCAGTTGAACTCGCTGGCGAAGTGGGGCTTCACATTGGGAGGCGGATTCGCGGCCGCTACGGCGAAGTCACCGGACGAGATAGCCGTTGTCGACGACCGAGGGACCCGTACGTTCGCGGAGATCCACCACCGGTCACACCGCATCGCAGCAGGTCTCGATGCATCGGGGATTCGTCCCGGGAGCACGGTCGGAATTCTGGCCCGCAACCATTCGGCCATGATCGAATGCACTGTGGCGTGCGGCATGCTCGGAGTCGAGGTCGTGCTTCTCAACACCGGTCTCGCGGCGCGTCAGATCGAGGCGATTGCCGCCCGCCACCAGCTCCGAATGCTGTTCGTGGACGACGAATTCGACTCGATGGTTCGATACCTACCGGACGACGTCACCCGAGTCAGTCTCTCCTCTCGTACCGCCATTCCGCGTCGGCGCACCCTCGAACATTTCGTCGCACCCCCGTCTGCCACATTCGTGCGGCCGGATCGCCCTGGGTCGGTCGTCGTGTTGACATCTGGGACCAGCGGGTCGCCGAAGGGCGCGCTCCGTCCCACCCCGAGGGGCTTCGGCACCATCGCCGCCATGTTGTCTCGGATGCCTCTCAAGACGAACGAGCGGATGCTCATCGCAGCACCTATGTTTCATAGCTGGGGGCTCGCAGCCCTGCAGATCAGCACTTCCTTGCGAGCCACGGTGGTGCTCCAGGATCGATTCGATGCCGAAGACTGCCTGCGTGCAGTCGAGGATAATCGATGCACCTCGTTGATAGCTGTACCGATCATGCTGCAACGAATCCTCGATCTGCCAGAGTCGGTGCGATCCCGTTACGACACCTCCAGTCTGCGCGTCGTCGCCTGCAGCGGTTCCGCGTTGACCGGGTCGACAGTCAGCCGATTCATGAACGTCTTCGGCGATATTCTCTACAACTTCTACGGTTCCACCGAGGTCTCGTGGGCCACGATCGCCACCCCCGACGACCTACGCGCGTCACCTGGCACCGCAGGACGTCCGCCGCTCGGCACGACGATCGCGGTGCTCGACGCCGAGGGCACCCCAGTGCCGGTGGGAAGCCTCGGCCGCATTTTCGTCGGAAACGACATGTTGTTCGACGGCTACACCAACGCCGAACCCCCGCCCACCGCGTCGGCTCGTGGAGCCGCGTTGATGGACACCGGAGATCTCGGGTACATCGACTGCAACGGGCGGTTGTTCGTGTGCGGCAGGGACGACGAGATGATCATTTCCGGAGGCGAGAACGTATTTCCGGGACCAGTCGAGGATGCAATCGCCAATCTCCCTCAGGTCGGCGAGGTCGCAGTTGTCGGTGTGCCCGACAGCGAGTACGGGCAACGTCTTGCAGCGTTCGTCGTCGGCCGCGGTGCGGCAGGTCTCGATGCAGACATGGTGCGCGCCTACATTCGAAACCGGCTGAGCCGCTTCTGCGTTCCCCGAGACATCACGTTCCTCGACGAACTCCCCCGTACTGCGACCGGCAAGGTCATCAAAAGGATGCTGATCGAACCCCCGACCGCCGCCGGAATGTGAACCGGGCGTCGTCCCTCACTCGACAGCCCGAGCTGCGATGTCCCACAGGCGCTCGGCTGCATCGGGATCGAGAGCGTACGAGGCCACGGAGTTGACCAGTTCGGCGATGTCGGTGGGCCTACGATCGACCCGACTCGCCTCCTGATTGTCGTTGAAATAGCGTCCACCGATGCCCGCGAGGTGCGGGTCGGTAGCGAGCAACACCGACGTCGACGCACCTTGCGCTGGAGTCTTCTGCATCTCGACGGGTGTCGCGAGTTTTCCACCGACATGGCGTTGCAGAGACGTCGCGATCGCTCCCGGATTCAATGTGTTGACGGTGATTCCGTCGTTCTCCCACCGCGCGGATGCGGCCACTCCGAACAGAACCACGGCAGTCTTCGATTGACCATAGGCCTGCACGGGATCGTAGGTGCGGAAGCGGAAGTTGATGTCGTCGAACACCACTGGCGAGAACAGGTGTCCCGACGACGACACCGACACCACGCGCGCGCCGTTCGCACGCGCCAAGGCGTGATGGAGGCCGGTCGTGAGTGCGAAATGACCGAGAAAATTCGTCGCGAACTGCTTCTCCCAGCCGCCGCCGTCGATGGTCAGTCCCGGAACGGCCATGACACCCGCGTTGTTGACGAGCACGTCGAGAGGCTCGTCCCATTCGTCGACGAACGTCCTCACCGATGGAATATCGGTCAATTCGAGGCGACGAACGTCGATCCTGGAATTTCCGGTTTCAGCGGTGATCTCGGCGGCTACCTTGTTTCCGGTCGAGATGTCACGGACCGCGATGGTGACGGCGGCTCCTCGTCGAGCGAGCGTCCTACTTGTCTCGATCCCGATGCCCGACGCCCCTCCCGTGACGATCGCTCGAGTGCCCGTCAGATCGACGCCTTCGCTGACCTCGTCAGCCGTGGCGTCTGCACCGAATGGCGTGACAATTCTGTTGCTCATGGATGCTCCTTGTCGTTCGAGCACGCCTAGTGCGGCTCCATTCCAGAGTCGTGGATATCGCCGCCGAATCACGGGCCCGCCTTATCCTGGGACTTCGCGGGCTAGTCTTCGGGTAGCGCTCGGTTCTACGGTGGTGGGATGGACAACCACCAGGCACTCGGTGAGTACCTCAGGGCGCGGCGTGCGCAACTGGCACCGGAGGACGTCGGGATCATCGGCGGCGGCCGGCGGCGTGTTCGCGGACTGCGCCGGGAAGAAGTCGCGATCCTCGCCGGGATCAGCGCCGACTACTGCATCCGACTCGAGCAGGGACGCAACCAAACCCCGTCATCTCAGGTGCTCGACGCGCTGGCGGCTGTGCTGCGACTCGACGCCGACAGCACCGCATATCTGCACACTCTCGCCGGTCCCCCGATCTCGGCCCGCCGTCCGGTCGGAAAGACCGAGCGAGTGCCCGCCGGAACCTTGCAATTCCTCGATGCGTTACCGATGCCAGCGCTGATTCACGATCGTCGGTTCACGGTACTCGCGTCGAATCGAATGGGAAAAGCGCTCTCTCCCAACAATTATGCCGGCACCAACTTGCTTCGTGCAGTATTTCTCGACGCCGACGAACGCCAATTGCACCGCGATTGGAGTCGCGTCACAACCGATGCGGTGGCGGGAATTCGGGCCGCCTCGGCCGCACAGTTCGACGATGGGTTCCTCGAGGACCTGGTCCGCGAACTGTCGGTCGAAAGCGAGGCCTTCCGTCGACTGTGGGCACGCCATGACGTACATCTGAGAACGGGCGGCACCAGCCTTCTCGACCATCCCGAGGTCGGCCCCCTGGACCTCCGCCACGAGAAGCTGACCATCTCAGGAACCGATGGACAGACCCTGGTGGCGTACCACGCCGAACCGGGCAGCCCATCCGCTGATGCGTTGCAGCTTCTCGGCAACCTCGCCGCCGCCGAACAGCGGTAGTCGAACGTTCTCCTCGACGCTTGGGTACTATCTCAGTTGTTTGACTATTCAGAATCTGAGACTGTTTGCCGTCAGCAATGATCTGAGTTCTCCGCACAGCCGATACGGGAGGGACGCGAATCGCCATGATTCAGCAATCCGAAGAGCCTGACGGAAAGAAATCCACCCAGGAACGCCACGAACACTCGTCCTTTCTCCAGCTGTTCCTCGAAGCCACTCGCGGGGAACAACCACCCGGCGACTACGCGTCCACGCACAACGACGCATCGACCGGTGGTCGCTGATCGGATCGGCAGCGTTCTCGAACTCGACAGATCCATAGCTGTTTGACAGCGGCGCGATGATGTCCGACGGTAGGGAGTACGGACGAACAGGGAGAGCAACTGTGGACACAGTATTGGTGCTCGTCGCCGTCGTCGCGATTCTTGTTGTTTTCGTCGCGATAGCGCGCTTACTTCGCTCGAGGATGCGGAGCGGACGCTTTCACGGCATCGAAAGCTCGGTCGGCGGTTCGGCGTTCATGGGAGCTACACGCAAACCGGGGATCGCCCCGCCCGATCGTGGCGATACACGTACGGACACAGGTCGACCCGAGGCGTCGCCGGAGTAGGTCACCCCCACGGGACGGACATCGTCGCCAGGGCCGACCCGAGGACAGTGGATGCACAAACAACAAGTGTGCGAACACGTTTCATGAAAGCAGCCTCCATAACTCCATTGAGCAAGCGTGTTCGATACTCCCCATTCATCGATAGGACAAGGTTCGCGGCCGAAACGAGACCTCGCGGATCTGTGCCTGACATGATCTGACGGCACCGAGCAGACGAGAGGAAGCAGCATGACCGACAACGAGTTCACGACTGAGGACAGAGGTCCGCGCTTCCAGGACGGACTCCAAGTTCGACAAGACGTGATGGGCGAAGAATTCGTCGAGCGGGCCTTTGCCAATGCCGAGCACACCGACTCCGCTGCACTGCAGGATTTCGTCACCGACACCGTGTGGGGAGGTGTGTGGACGCGCCCCGGACTCGATCACCGCAGCCGCAGTCTGCTCAATCTCGGAATCCTCATCGCGCTGCGCGCACACGAGGAACTCGCAGGCCACGTACGAGGAGCGCTTCGCAACGGACTCACCAGAACGGAAATCACCGAAACCGTCATTCACACAGCGGGCTACTGCGGAGCACCGGCCGCGCTGGCGGCGATGCGCGTGGTGCAGAAGGTGCTCGACGCCGAACTCGGACCGCTCGACACGGCGGGCGAGTCGAACGACCGATAACGGCACGGCGAGCGGTTCTGCCGGGTACTCGATCCCTTCGGCAACCTGATCGGTTTGAGGCAACCAACGGCAGGCAGCGAAAACCGAAGTGACACGGCCGGAACATGAATTGGCTCATGCGTCGGGTCCGCTGAGAATCCGGATGGTCGCCGCTCTGTTCCATGCAACTCGCCGGATCCCGCGTTCATCTGGCCTGCCGATCGTGCGTGGTGCGTCACCACTGACGCATACTGCTGACGAATTGGGTACACCGGATGTATGCCCGAACTACCCGAAGTCGAAAACGCCCGGCAGGTCGTCGAGAAAGCTCTCGGTCGCGTCATAGTCGACATCGATGACACCGACACGTTCGAGTGTCGACCACACATGCCGGGCGATATTTCCCGCGCACTGACGGGCGGCAAGCTCACCGAGGCCTGCCGACGAGGGAAGGCGATGTGGTGCGAAACAGTCACGGCCGACGGATCGAGCGGGCCGACGCTGGGCATTCACCTCGGAATGGGCGGACGCATCATCGTCACCGCTCCCGACGGCGAGCGGACGTCACAGTACGGCGGAGGCGACCCTCACGTCGGTGAGCGTGCAACAGACAAGCCGGAGTGGACACGCTTCTCCATGACGTTCGAAGACGGCGGCCAGCTTCGGCTCTTCGACAAGCGCCGCCTCGGCCGGGTTCGACTCGAGCCCGACATCGAAGCTCTCGGCCCGGATGCCGCGGAGATCACGCGCGATGAGTTTCGGCACCGAATCGGTTCCAGCGGTGCACCTCTCAAGGCACGGCTGCTTGACCAAGGGGCGATAGCGGGGGTCGGAAATCTGCTGGCCGACGAGGTGCTGTGGCAGAGCGAGCAATCACCGTCCAGACGCGCCAAAACGCTGACGACAGAAGAACTCGACGAGCTTCGGGTGATTCTGCGTCGCGCGATCAGATCGGCGATCAAAAAGGGTGGCGTGCACACCGGAGAGATCATTCCGTTCCGCAAAGCGGACGCGGCATGTCCTCGGTGTGGTGCGCCCATGACTCGCGGAACAGTCGGCGGACGTACCACCTGGTGGTGCTCACGCGAGCAGGCCTGAGCGGCACATACAGAAGGCCGGCCCCGAGGGGCCGGCCTTCATAGTCGATCGATCTCTGTCTCAGTCGATCAGGACGTAGCTTCCACTGCGAGACGAGCGAGAGTGTCGTTCAGTTGATCCTCGGTGACCAGCGGGAACTTGATCTGCTCGAGCAGTTTCTTGTCCGTGACCTTGGACCAGTCGTAGGTATGGCGCACCAACGTCTCGTTGGGACCCTGCGACTCCAACTCCCACAACCACTCCCAGCCGGGAGGCTCGTTGCCGGCGGGTGCTGTCTTCCAGGCGAGCAGCTTGTCCTTGATGTAGCCGCTCACCACGTTGTCGGTCTGGTACTCGCCGCCCATGTGATCGCCCTGCATGTTCATCGTGAACTTCTCGCCGACCTTCTGAATACGATCGGCGTGGTCCACGCTGCGTACGAAGCCTGATCCATCGAGCGCCTGATGCCGCTCGGGATTGGACAGGACGTCGAATACTGCGTCGACGGGTGCCTCGATGGTGCGTTCGACTGTGACCTTGGCATTGTCTGTCATGCCTACCGGGTGCCCACTGTTCGCCGTCCTCAATCATGACGTTCGTATAGAACTCAAACGGGTTGAACCAGCTGGACCGCCAACTGCGTGATCGATGGGTCGGTTGTTCTGCATCCTCCCGCGGGGTACGCCAAGGACGCGACCTCGGCTGCATTGGGCGAGTACACGTCAATTCCGGACATCGACGTGGGCTGACACGCTTCGGTCGAATAGTTCTGTGACCCGGTTGCCTTCACCAAAGACTCGACCGACGTACCGGGGATCGACGCAACCGGGTTCGACTCGGATCCAGATCGGACCGCCGCCTGCCCCATTTGCGTGCCGCCCGGGCTCGACACACAGGAAACCTCCGGATTACCGTCCAGCGTGGGCGCTCGACCGAGCTGCCTCGCCGTGCTCGTCGCGTGCAAGACTACCGACTTTTGCGAGCTAGCAATCGGACGGAGACCGCGTCGCTGATGTCGTTCAGTCCATCAGCTCCGGGTGCTGCGCAACGATTCGGTCGTACATCGGCTGAAATTGGAACCACCCGGCGTACTCGAGACCCACCTGGTTGTACGTCAGTTTCGCCGTCACGTCATCCAACGGTTTCGGTTCACCCGCCGCCATAGCGATGAGCTGCGCCTGACTGGATCGCTCCATTGTGATGAACCACCACGCCGCGGAGTCCACGGTCTGACCGACCGTGAGCAGACCGTGGTTCGACAGCACAATCGCCTTGCGCTGACCGAGTGCGGCACCAATTCTTCTACCCTCCTCCAACTCGGCAACGACACCCGTGTAGTCGTCGAACACGGCGTGATCGTCGTAGAACGCGCAGGCGTCCTGAGTCAGAGGTGCAAGCCCCATCCGCAAGCTCGACAGTGCTTTGCCGTACAACGAATGTGCGTGTGCGGCCGCAACAACGTCCGGTCGAGCCGCGTGCACCTGGGAGTGGATGACGAAAGCAGCACGGTTGACCGGACGATTACCTTCGACGATCTGACCCTCGTGATCAACCAGGATCAGATCGCTCGATTTGATCATGCTGAAATGCATACCGAAGGGGTTGACCCAGAAGTGGTCGGTCTTCTCGGGGTCACGAGCGGTGATATGCCCCGCCACCCCTTCGTCGAAGCCGCACTGACTGAAGAGCCGGAAAGCGGCCGCAAGTCGTTGCTTTCGGTGCTGCCGTTCGTCGTCGACCGACTCGAAAACCGGCGGAGCGGGTACGTCGATTCCTGGGCGGGTCTGTGCCAGTTCGGACATCGTGTTCCTTCAAGTCGCAGGTGTCGTCTCGGCGCACTACCTCGGGGCACGGTCGACGCGTAGCGGACGGTCCGCATGACAACCCTCGCAGCGAAACATCACTGCTGGGTCATGCTTCAGTTCTACACCCGCGAGTCGCACATTCGATCGCGAAAGCCCACATGCAGTGCGATGTGCGTCTTGCTGTCGCCGGAGTGGTGGCCTTCGCTGCGCGTCGTGGCTTCTCGGTCGCAGTGACCACGGCGACGTCCGGTCAGCACTCGGCAATCGACCGATGAGATCACCCAGATACTGTCACGCCGGATTTCCATCGTTCCGCTTGTGCGCCAACAGTTTTGCCGCAACCGAACTGGGGTTTCTCACCGCCTCCGGGACGGAGTCGAACCACCGGCACAACAATCAGCAGGCCGCCGGATCATCGGCCGTCCACGACGCGGAGTTGTCCGAATGGTTCATTGCACCACCTGCAGCTCGCGTCGACGTAGTCGTGGCCGTCTTCACGTTCGCACTCATCCACTGCGCATCTGCTGCCACATGAGAGCATTTGTCCACACCGGCACCGCTCACTGTCGCACCCCGGGTGGTGAAGCGCTCCCGGCGGGGTGCCGCAGTCGTGACACTTTCTCCTCCCGTTGGGTATTCGACTGGGCCGCCAAGTGCAACCCACCGAATCGAGCATTTCCAGATCGCACGCCATACAGATCGCCATGGGGTGCAGAGTCGCACAGAGCACCGACACCCAAAGGTTGTTCACGCTCGAATTCATCGGCGCCCAGGTGCCGCCTGTGCGACGCCAACCGCCCCCGTGCGATCGACACACTTGGGCTCGACGAGATCAAGGCTTCGTCCTCGACGAAATAGACGAAAGCTTTCGCCATACGATCATTGGTTTGGTAGCTTCTCTTCCGGGCCGATCCGTGCCCTTCCGGGGGGAGAATCGTGAAGATCAGGCGCGTTCGTTCAGCCAACGGTGCGGTGTTGGCTGCCTGGGACCCGGAGTCCACGGCGTGGATCGACCTCGATGCCGCCGCGTCGAAATTCGATACCTCTCGACGAGGCCCCTGGACCATGGACCTACTGACCTTCCTCGCCAGTCGTGAGAGTGGCCGCGAGGCAGCCGAACGTCTGATGAGAGCCGCCGCCGCGGAGGATGTTGCGAGACTGGACGATCCGCCGCCCGGCATGCCATATCAACCCACGTCTCTCAGGTGCTTCATGGGTTGGGAGAAGCATTGGAGTCAGGCGGCACATCAGCTGGTTCGCAAGAATCTTCCGATACTGAGACCCGCGATCGCGGCGTACGAATCCGTCGTCCGCCGCGATTTTCGCGCACTGAGACCGGGGGCTTCGTTCGACGAGCATCCGGTGTACTACACCGGGAACCCCTTGAGCATTGTCGCTGACGGTGAGATTCTTCGATGGCCGGCGTACACCCGCCAACTCGATTTCGAGCTCGAGTTCGCGATGATCATCGACCGGCCTGTTCTGGACGCGACCGAGGACGAGGGTTCGGACGCGATCGGCGGATTTGTCGTGTTCAACGACATGAGTGCCCGTGACGTTCAGTGGGACGAGCAACGTAACGGCCCGTTCGGTCCCGTGGTCAAAACGAAAACGTTCGGGAGCTCGATGGGATCTGTCGTTGTCACGCCTGACGAGGTGCTCCCCCATCTCGGCAATCTCTCGGCTTCAGTGTCGGTCAATGGTGAAACATGGACAACGACGAGTACCAGCGGGCTCAGGTACAGCCCCGGTGAATCGATCGCCTACGCGAGTCGAGCCGAAAACCTCTACCCGGGAGAGCTTTTCAGTTCAGGAACGCTGCCGTCGGGATGCGGTTTGGAACTCGATCGGTGGATTCGTCCCGGTGACGCGTTGACACTGGAAATCGAAGCAATCGGATCGGTGACCAACGAGGTCGGCTTCCCCGGTCGATGAGGAGAGCTCGAACCATCGGTCATCTACGATCCGGAGAGTTGAGATCTGTTGAGATGCAACGTTACCGACCTCATCGAGACCCAACCCCCCACCTGAGTCGAAGGGTTGCCACAACCTCGACTGCAACTGAGTCCCAACACCTACGCACAAGAAGTCGCCACGCAGCTCCTAGCCAATCCCGGCTCGAAATATCTACGCACCGATAACGCGTGTGAGTCGCTTCGACAAGCCACACCCGACGGAAATGCCATCTATGCGGTCTACCGCATCGCTGGCACGACGGAGACAGAGGTGTGCGCCGCCGTCACAGCATCCGGCGGCGACTCGTACGGCAAATGGCTCGATACCACCACGGACCCGAGCTACATCATCCCGTGCTGAACCCGAGCGCCGGCCGCAGACGCCGCGAAAGAGGGTCTTTTCGCCTGAGTTCGGGCAGACACAAGCCCGACACTGTTTGTCGATGAGCTGCTGAGTTCAGAGGGGTTACTCAGACGAAAGAGACGGCCTCGGATCTCTCCGAGACCGCCTCCGACCTACATTGCGTCGGGCTGATAGGAATTGAACCTGCGACCCCTCGACCCCAGCTGGATCGACTGACTTTCAATGGTCCCACCCGTACCCACCGCACATCCCCTGAGCAGGCTTTATCGTCCACGGCCGTACATCCCGATCCACCGCCGGTTGCACCGAGTAGTGACACGCTCGCGGCACTCTCGAGTACCGGAGACACCGCGGGGAACCACTGACAACCACCCAGCACAAACGGTGTCCGACACCCTGTGCAGTCTGTCGTGTTTGGAGTCCACAACTTCGAGTTCGGCGAGCACCAAACGGGAACTGACGCTCCTACCGAGAGATGTTCTCGAAGACAGCAGCAAGGCCCTGCCCGCCGCCGATGCACATGGTTTCCAGCCCATAGCGAGCATCACGCCGCCGCATTTCGCGAAGGAGGGTCGCGAGAATCCGGCCACCTGTGGCACCGACCGGATGGCCGAGTGAGATGCTCGAGCCGTTCGGGTTCAGCCGATGATCGTCCGGCTCGATTCCCCACGTTCGCAGGACCGCCAAAGTCTGTGCGGCAAAGGCCTCGTTCAACTCGATGACGTCCATATCGGCCATGGTCAACCCTGCACGCCCGAGAGCCTTCTCGGACGCCGGGACGGGTCCGATTCCCATTGTCCGCGGCGATACACCCGCAACCGACCAACTCACCAATCGGGCGATCGGGCGTAGCCCGAGCTCGGCTGCACGCCCCGGAGTCGTCACGATCGCAAGCGCGGCACCGTCGTTTTGACCGCTGGCATTACCTGCCGTGACGGTCGAGGCCGGATCGATTTTCGCGCGCATCGGACGGAGCTTCGCCAGACTCTCGACAGTGGTGTCGGCGCGCGGATGTTCGTCGGTGTCGACCACGATCGGATCACCGCGCCGCTGCGAAACCGGCACTGCCACAATCTCTTCTGCGAACACTCCGTTTTTCTGCGCGGCCACGGCGCGCTGATGCGACTGGACGGCGAGCTCGTCTTGATCCTCACGGCTGATCGAATACTCTGCCCGCAGGTTGTCGGCAGTTTCGATCATTCCGCCAGGAACAGGAAAATTCATCCCGCCTGCAGTGATACGGGCTCGAGCCAGTCGATCGCTCAACGCCACCGACTCGGCCTTGATCCCCCATCGCATTCTGGTGGCGTAGAACTCGGCCTGACTCATACTTTCCACACCGCCGGCCAGCACCAGATCGCTACCGCCCGTTTGTACTTGCATGCACGCCTGTAGTAAGGCTTGCAGTCCGGACCCGCACCGACGGTCGACCTGTAGACCTGGAACCTCGATACCGAGACCTGCATCCAGTGCGGCGACCCGTCCGATAGCCGGTGCTTCGCCGTTCGGCGACGCCTGTCCCAAAATGACGTCGTCGATGACACCGCCTTCCAGTCCGGTACGGGCGCACAGTTCTTCGATCACGACGGCGGCGAGTTGCTGCGGTGAAACATCGCGGAGCACTCCCCCGAATCGTACGACAGGTGTGCGTAGCGGTTCACAGATGACGGCGTCTGGCATGAAGATTCCTTATCGAGACGGGATTGGTTACGAGAGATGGAATCGATTGCTACATGTAGCGTCCGCCGGTGACCTCGGAGACGGTGCCGGTCATGTAAGACGACAGATCGGACGCGTAGAACAACGCCACCGAGGCGACCTCACGCGGATCCCCGGCGCGCTGCATCGGTATTTCGGACATCTTCTGATCCCACGCCTTCTGCGGCATGGCTTCGGTCATGGCCGTCTTGATCAGTCCCGGCTGAATAACGTTGATCCGAACACCCAGGTGTGCAACCTCTTTCGCTGCAGCTTTGGACAGTCCCACAATTCCGGCCTTGGCCGCTGAGTAGTTGCTCTGCCCTACGAAGCCGACCTTCGCCGAGATCGACGACAGGTTGATGATCGATCCACCGCCGTTCTCACGCATGATGCCTGCTGCGATTCTCGTGCCGTTCCAGCAACCCTTGAGATGCACGTCGATCACCTGATCGAACTGCTCCTCTGTCATTTTCCGCATGGTCGCGTCGCGAGTGATTCCCGCGTTGTTGACCATGATGTCGACAGACCCGAACGATGTAACGGCGTTGTCCATCAGGGCCTGCACGTCGGAGGCGGACGTGACATTGCAGTGAACGCCGATTGCAGGGGTGGGCAAAGCGTCTGCGGCTTCCTTGGCCTTCGACTCGTCGAGATCACCGATGACGATGTTCGCGCCGTTCTCCGCGAACATCGTGGCGATGGCCAAACCAATGCCCTGAGCGCCACCGGTGATGACGGCTGTACGACCTGAAATCATGAAATGTCCTGTTCTGTGGTGGTGCCGACGGTCATCGGGCGAAGTCCGGATCGAAAGCTGAGTTCTGTACGGCAATCCCCTGCCGCAGCAGGCTGTCTGCTTCGTCGGAGTCTTTACCGGATTCCATTAGCAACGCGCGGGTGTGCTGGCCTAGCGCGGGAACATCGCCCATGGGCGCTTCGTGATCGGCGAACGTAGCCGGAGGCAGCAGCGCCTGTGCTGTGGCGTGTTCGGTGCCGACCGTGCGCCAGCGGTCACGTTCGACGAGTTGAGGATGGGCAACGACCTGATCCATCTGTTTGACCTGGGCCGCAGGGATACCGGCCGACGCCAGTTTCGCGTCCAGGTCGACTGTCGTGAAGAGCGATGTGCGGGCGGCGACGACAGCGTCGCATTCGGTACGGTTCTGCACGCGCAGCACGTTTGTCGCGAAGCGTAGGTCGTCCGCCAACTCGGGGATGCCCAGTACGTCCGAGACGAGCGTTCGCCAGCCACGGTCGTTCTGCACACCGATCAGGATTTGACCGTCGAGCGTCGGATAGGCGTCGTACGGCGCGATGGAACTGTGGCTCACACCCATACGCTGAGGTTGCGTGCCGGTGTACATCTGTGTGTACATTGCGTGGCCCATCCATTCCACGGTCGAATCGAGCATGGACACGTCGATGGTCGCGCCTTCGCCGGTTCGTCCGCGCCGCAGCAACGCCGCGAGAACCGATTGTGCGCAATACATTCCGGTGGCGATGTCGGCGGTGGGTATTCCGGTCTTGGCCGGCTCGTCCGGAGTTCCGGTGATGGAAATCAAGCCCGATTCGGCCTGGATCAGCATGTCGTAGGATTTCCGGTCCTGCATAGGACCACCTCTGCCGAATCCGGACATGTTCACCACTACCAGTTGCGGGTTGGCTGTGCGCAATTCGCCGGCACCGAAGCCGAGACGCTCTGCCGCACCAGGGGCAAGGTTCTGCACGAACACGTCGGCTCGGTCGATGAGTCCTCGAACGATCTGGCGTCCCTGCACCGACTTCAGATCTACCGCAAGTGATTCCTTGCCCCGGTTGAGCCACACGAAGTGCGCTCCGGTGCCGTGGACGGCATGGTCGTAACCCCGCGCCAGGTCTCCGCCGTCGGTGCGTTCGACCTTGATGACACGAGCACCCAGATCGGCGAGATTTCGGGTGGCGAGCGGTGCTGCGACGGCCTGCTCTATCGCGACGACGGTGAAGCCTTCGAGTGGTGCGTTCACGAGTTGCGTTTCTGTTCGGCCCTGATCAGGCCGCCACCGACGATCAACCGCTGAATCTCACTTGTCCCCTCGTACAGTCGGAGCAATCGCACATCCCGGTAGATGCGCTCGACCGGCACCTCACGCATGTATCCGGCACCGCCGTGGATCTGGACGGCGAGATCGGCGACCTTGCCGACCATCTCGGTACAGAACAGCTTCACCGCGGACGGAGCGATACGCCGATCGGTCTCCTGCACCCACGCACGGGCAGCCTCACGCACCATCGCCCGGCCCGCCATGACACCGACCTGCTGATCGGCGATCATCGCCTGCACCAACTGAAAGTTACCGATCGGCTCACCGCCCTGAGTGGACGCCGCGGCATACGACACCGACTCGTCCAACGCACGCTGCGCCTGACCGACGGCCAGCGCGGCAATGTGCACCCGCCCCCGCGCCAACGACGTCATCGCCGCCTTGTAGCCGATGTCGCCATCGCCGCCGACCAACGCGTCGGCCTCGACCCGCACGTCGGTGAAGTTCACATCGGCCGTACCGGAGCCCTGTTGACCCATCTTCGCGTCCTTGACTCCCACCTCGATCCCAGCGGTGTCGGCAGGAACCAGGAATACCGCAATCCCGTTGCCGCTCTGCGGTTTCGGGTCCAGCTTGGCGAAGACGACGAACATGTTCGCAATCGGAGCATTGGTGATGTACCGCTTGCTGCCGTTGATGACCCACCCGGTGCCATCGACCTTCGCGGTGGTCCGTAGCCCCGCTGGATTGGACCCAGCCCCGTCCTCGGTCAGCGCGAAGGACGCAACGATGTCGCCGGATGCCATGCCCGGCAACCATTTCGCTTTTTGCTCCTCGGTGCCGAAGCCCACGAGCACCTGGCCGGCGATCCCGTTGTTGGTGCCGAACATCGATCGCAACGACAGCGAGGTGTAGCCGAGCTCCATCGCGAACTCGACGTCCTGAATCAGGTTCAGACCGAGCCCGCCCCACTCCTGCGGGATCGCGTAGCCGAACAGTCCCATCTCGGCGGACTGTTTCCGTAGATCGTCGGGAATCGAATCGGTGTTCATGATCTCGAGTTCACGCGGCACCACACGTGAGCGCACGAAGTGGGAGATCTGCTTCAACACGTCCGCGAAGACGTCATCCGCTACATCGGGGTTCAGCGTATCCATGGGACAACTATCGGTTACTGCATTACCATCAGTCCAATACTTAATTGGTACTTCTGTTTTAACAATTTCGGCAATAAAGGAGCATGAGTGGACGTCGAACAGCTCCGCGCGTTCCTCGCTGTGGCCGAGGAGCTCCACTTCGGACGTGCGGCCGCGCGTCTGCACGTCGCGCAGCCGCCGTTGAGTCGCCAGCGGTCAGGCCTTGATAGATCCCGCCCGGGCAGTGCTCGAAGCGATGCGCACCGCTGAGAACGCAGTCGTGTCGGCCGACGGCGGCGAGACCGGACTCGTTCGGATCGCGTTCGCGGGTGTGTCGACACACCGCATGGTCGCGAGACTGGCTCGGCTCGTTCGGTCACAGCACCCGGGTATCGAACTCGAACTCTCGAGCCAGAACTTCGCCCAGCCGGCCATGAAGAGGCTTCTGGGCGGGGACACCGACATTGCGCTCGGTAGATGGGACGTAGTTCCGTCCACCGTCGAGTCCCAGGTCGTGATGCCCGACCACCTCGTCGTCGCGTTCGCCGACACACATCCTCTGGCCGATGCACGACACATCGGAATGGAACAGCTGGCGCAGGAACACTTCGTGTCGTTGCCATTGCACGAAGGATCGGTACTCCCCGATCGACTCCGCCGCTTGGCCGACGCGCACGGTTTCGTCCCCGACGTCGTTCAGATCGCTCCCGACACCCAGACCGCCCTCGCCCTGGTATCCGCAGAGGTGGGGTGCCACCTGACACTTTCTTCGGTAGCCAGCAACGTCACCGATCCGCACGTCGTGTTCGTTCCTTTGGACGACACCACAGCAGATGTAGATATGCGAGCTGCGTGGCGCCGAGACAACACCAACCCAGCGCTGCGCGTGGTACTGGACAAGGTTGTCGCTCTCGACGAGGGCGACTCGTGAGCGGCACCTACAGTGACGCCTCACCATCACCCAGCCCGAGCTGACGTAAACGGCGGTAGAGGGTCGTTCGGCCGATCCCGAGTAGCTCCGCCGCCACCGACTTGTTCCCACCAGCGCGGTCCAATGCCTCGACGATGGCATCGCGCTCCGCCGATTCCATCATCGTCATCTTTCGACGTGCGGGAGCCCGTTGCAGGTGCTCAGGAAGGTGGTGGCGCTCGATCACCGACGCAGTCACGCTCGAAGCCAGGGTGGTCACGGTCGCCGTCAATTCTGCGATATTGCCGGGCCAATCCCACTGCATCAACGACTGAAAAGCTGTCGGGGACATCGAATGCCGCCGCGTTGTGTCCACCTGATCGAGAATGCTGCGGACGAGCCCCGGGATGCGATCCGGTGAGTCGGAGAGGGCTTCCGTCCTGGCGTCGATGCCCCAATGCTTCACCAGCGCAGCGAATTCCGGTGAGGATGCGTCGACACAGGTGGTGATCAACAGCTGATTTCGCCTACCTGCGGCAACAGCCTCGCGGTGATCCTGCACCAGCGTTACGACCGGACCGGCTTCGTGATCCTGCACCGATTCCAGCCTTCGAATCAGGACGTCTCGGCCGCCGTCGAGGAGGTCCGCTACTGCGGACCAGGGCGTTGCGGTGTCTGTGGACAGAATGACGACCTCGAGTTCTCGACCTTCTCCCCGACCTGCCCGCACATCGAGTGCACGAGATGCGCGACCGGATCCACGCGGACCGTCGATCACCGTCACCGCTGCCTCGACTGCCTCCCGGGAAGCAGTGTCGACGTGCGTGCGCGGACCGATGGGGCCGGCCGTCGAAACCTCGTCACGAGGAACGGGAGCGAAGTGCAGCACGTAGTAGTCGCGGGCTCCCTCGACGACTCGACGAGCCGTCACCGCCACCGCGCCTGCATCGATATCCCAGCGAGCTGTGTTCACAAGCGCCCAATTGTGTGCGCTGAGGCGATCCCAGAGAACTACGTGCGAATCGACGCTCACATAAGGCAATCCGGGTGTATTCGCCAGCAGCGTCTCTCGGTCCATGATGACCGTGGGACGACGAGAGTTGGCGTAGCGCATGAACGACATTGCCAACGCGAGGTCCTGCGGTCGTGCTGCCGCCTTCAATCGTTCTTCGATCTGCTGACCAATTTCCTTGGTCAGGGTGACCATCAGCGAACTCGCAATGGCCAACGGTCCCCCGAGCGACACCGATCCGATCACCAGGCCCGACGGGGTGTAGACCGGAACGGCGGCACAGGCCAGCACGGACAGCGACTCGTTGAAGTGCTGGCTGCCTTCGATGTACACCGCCCGGCCTTCGACCATCGAGGTACCGAGACCGTTGGTCCCGATCGAGTCTTCCGAATAGTCGAACCCTTCGGCCGCATTCACCCGATCCAGTTTTCGCTGCAACCCACGATCGCTCGCGCGCCTGGCCACGATGCTGCCAGCCCGGTCACTGAGGAACAACGTCGTGCCGGTGTCCACGAGCTGGTCCTGCCAGCGGTCGAGTACCGGATCTGCAGCGCGGCGCAGAATCGAGTCGGTATCGATCTCGTCGAACTTCTGCGACGGCATCGTAGCGTCAGCGCTGCTGCCGATCGAGCGACGCCAGCTCCGCAGGATCAGGTCCGGAACAACCCCCTCGTCGGGAGCACCGGACAGCAAGCCGGCGCGCATCAGATGCCGCTTTGCCTCGCGCACCGCATCGCTCATAGGTTCTCGCCCTCTAACCGTTCGTTCATCCGCAACCCGAACACTCACAGGGCGCAACAATCATCATACTATTACTACTAAACAAGCATAACTGCAGCTCAACGCCCCCATATCCGGGTGTTCCAGATTGGCACACACCAGACACCTGTGCCCCACCTCACCATTGTGACCAGAGGAAGTGAACTACACCACATAGGTCGCGAGACCGGAGGAGCAATCAGATGGCGTCACACGAACCCGATCAGATCCGTGAGATCGACGCACTTGTCGTCGGATGCGGCTTCGGCGGGATATACATGCTTTACAAGCTACGGCGTGAACTCGGCCTGACCGCCATCGCGATCGACAAGGCTTCCGGTGTCGGCGGCACCTGGTTCTGGAACAAGTATCCCGGCGCGCTGTCGGACTCGGAGAGCTTCGTCTACCAGTATTCGTTCGACCGCGACCTGTACGACCAGACCACCTGGAACACCAAGTTCGTACGTCAGCCCCAGATCTTGGAGTACCTCAACGGTGTCGTCGACCGCTACTCACTGCGCCAGGACGTAGCGCTCGAGACCACCATGACCGCGGCCCGCTTCGACGATGTCGCCGGCATCTGGACCGTGACCACCGACCGCGGAGTCACCTACAAGGCCAAGTACCTCGTCAACGGCCTCGGACTCCTGTCGGCAACGAACGTGCCGAACTTCCCCGGCATCGAGAACTTCGAGGGTCGGTTGGTGCACACCGGCGCATGGCCCGAGGATCTGGATTTGACCGGCAAGCGAGTCGGTGTCATCGGCAACGGATCGACAGGCGGGCAGGTGATCACTGCGGTCGCACCGATCGCCGGGCATCTCACCTCGTTCCAGCGCACCCCTCAGTACAGCGTCCCCGCGGGCAACCGGGTGCTGTCCAACGAAGAGTTGGCCCGCCAGAAGGAGAACTTCGAGGCCAACTGGGATCAGGTTCGCAACTCCAGTGTTGCAATGGGATTCGTCGAAAGTGAGGTCGAGACGTTCAGCGTCTCCGACGAGGAGCGCCAGCGGATCTTTCAGCGGACATGGGACGAGGGTGGTGGCTTCCGTTTCATGTTCGAGACGTTCTGCGACATCGCTACCAATCCAGAAGCGAACGAGGAAGCGGCGAAGTTCATTCGGGGCAAGATCGCAGAGATCGTCAAGGACCCGGAGACCCGCCGCAAGCTGACACCCACCGATCTCTACGCCCGCCGGCCCCTGTGCGATTCGGGACTGTACGAGACGTTCAACCGAGACAACGTCTCTCTCGTGCACGTGGGCGAGAACCCCATTCGCGAACTGACGGCCAACGGCATTGTCACCGAAGACGGGGTCCTCCACGAGCTGGACGTACTGATCTGCGCCACCGGCTTCGACGCCGTCGACGGCAACTACGTCAAGGTCGACATCCGGGGACGCAACAACGAAAGCCTTAAAGAGCACTGGCAGGACGGGCCGACCAGCTACCTCGGAATGGCCACCACCGGCTTCCCGAACATGTTCATGATCCTCGGCCCCAACGGACCGTTCACGAACCTGCCGCCGTCGATCGAGACACAGGTCGAGTGGATCTCCGACACCATCGGGGCCATCGAGAAAGACGCCATGGGCTGGATCGAGGCCAAGCCGGACATCGAAACAGAATGGACCGATATCTGCGCCGACATCGCCGACCAGACGTTGTTCCCGAAAGCTGCGTCGTGGATCTTCGGCGCCAACATCCCCGGCAAGAAGCGCACGGTCATGTTCTACCTCGGCGGCATCAAGGAATATCGCTCGGTGCTCGACAACGAGAAGGCATCGGGCTACCCGAGCTTCCTGACGCAATCGGACGCGCTCGAGCCTGCCTGACCCTTCACTCGACGACACTGCATCGACCACGCCGGCCGGGTGACCCACTCCGGTCTTCCGGCCGGCGTCCTGCAACGAAAGACATGCCGATGAGCAAGTACGCAAGCACCGATCCCACTACGGGCACCGTCGTGGCGAAGTTCGAGACCGAGTCGGACGAGCAGGTAATGGCACCGCTCTCCGCCGCCGACGCCGCGTACCGAACATGGCGAACCACCGAAGTGGCCGAACGCGCTTCGGTTCTCCAACGGGTCGCCGATCTGCATCGCGAACGCGAAACCGAACTCGCCGAGTTGATGACGCTCGAGATGGGCAAACCGATCGCGCAGGCCCGCGGCGAAGTGAAACTTTCTGCGTCGATCTTCGAGTACTACGCGACCAAGGGTCAGGACCTGCTCGCGGACGAGGAGCTCGACATTGCCGGTTCTGGACGGGCACTGGTGCGTACGGCACCTATCGGAGCACTCGTCGGCGTCATGCCATGGAATTTTCCCTATTACCAGGTTGCGCGATTCGTAGCACCGAACCTGTTGCTGGGCAACACGATTCTGCTCAAGCATGCCAGCAACTGCCCGCAGCAGGCGTTGGCCATCGAGGCGATGCTGCGTGATGCAGGAAGCCCAGAGGGTGTGTACCGGAACATTTTTCCCTCCAGCGACCAGATCGCCGATCTCATCGCCGACCCCCGAATTCAGGGCGTATCGCTCACCGGATCGGAGCGCGCGGGCAGCATCATCGGACAGCTCGCCGGCAAGCACATGAAAAAGGCGGTACTCGAACTCGGCGGCTCGGACCCATTCATCGTGCTCGCCGGTGCCGACCTCGGTGATGCTGTCGCCGCGGCCGTCCCCGGTCGGTTCGGCAACGCAGGCCAAGCATGCACCTCGTCCAAGCGAATGATTGTCGACGCCTCGGTGTGGGACGAGTTCCTCGATGGGTTCGTTTCGGCGGCGCAGTCGTGGTCGATGGGTGACCCGACGGATCCAGCTACGCGACTGGGTCCGATGTCGTCCGTCCGCGGACGCGACGAAATCGCAGAGCAGGTCGCGGACGCCGTCTCGAAGGGTGCCACGGTGCACCTCGGTGGATCCGTCCCCGATGGCGACGGCGCGTATTACCCCGCGACAGTGCTTTCCGGTGTCACCCCGGATATGCGGGCATACCGGGAGGAGCTGTTCGGACCGGTTGCAGTGCTGCACAAAGTCGACTCGACCGACGCCGCAATCGATCTCGCCAACGATTCCCCGTTCGGCCTCGGTAGTGCCGTGTTCACCACGGACGACACCGAAGCTGCGTACGTCGCCGACCGGCTCGACGTAGGCATGGTCGGCATCAACACCACCATCAAGAGCGCGCCCGACATGCCGTTCGGCGGAGTCAAGACTTCCGGCATCGGCCGAGAGCTCGGTCGATTCGGGCTCGACGAATTCGCGAACAAGAAACTCGTTCGCACCCTCTGACTCGTCCCGGCTGTTCCACTCTCACCTCAGGAGATCAACCATGCGCGCAGCTGTCTACTACGGCAACCACAAGGTAGAAATCGAAGACGTTTCCGAGCCCGAAGCCGGTCCGGGACAGGTCAAGATCCGCGTGTCCCGAAACGGCATCTGCGGCACCGACCTTCACGAGTTCTACGACGGTCCGATCTTCATCCCGCCATCCGACCCGCACCCACTGACCCACAAGGCAATGCCGGTGGTTCTCGGTCACGAGTTCTCGGGGATCGTCACTGCCGTCGGTGCCGGCGTCGACGACGTGGCCGAAGGCGACGCAGTCACCATCGAACCGATCTATCGGTGCGGCGAATGCCGCCCGTGCCGCAGTGGCCAGTACAACCTCTGCAAGTCGATCGGCTTCCACGGTTTGATGGCCGACGGCGGCATGGCCGAGTACACCGTCGTTCCCCGCAACCAGGTTCACAAGCTTCCGGACAGCATTCCGGTCGAGATGGGCGCGCTGGTCGAGCCCATGTCGGTCGCGTATCACGCAGCGGTACTGGGCGAAGTCGGCGACCAGAGCCGAGCACTCGTCTACGGCGCGGGTCCGATCGGAATCGGCATCTGGTTTGCGTTGCGTGGCATGGGACTGACCGAGATCGACGTGGTCGAACCGTCGGAGACGCGGCGTAAGTCCATCGAGGCTCTCGGGGCTCGCACCCTCGATCCGATGTCCGTCGACGTTCCCGCCCTCATCGCCGATCGCACCGACGGCGATGGCGTCGACGCTGCGTTCGACGCACCAGGCGTGGCTCCCGCAGTCGAGTCGGCGCTGGAATGCGTCGGCGAGCGTCGCCCGCTGATCAGTGTGGCGATCTACGACAAGCCTCTCTCGACACCGCTGATCAACCTCGTTCTTCGCGAGCGGCGCATTCAGGGAACCATCTGCTACACCAGCGACGACTACCGCGCGGTCATCGACCTGATGGCCAAGGGCCACTACGACACCACAGGTTGGGTCGACACGATCGCCCTCCGAGACGTCGTCGACGGAGGGTTCGAGGAACTGCGGGCCGGGCGCAAAATGAAGCTCCTCGTCGATCCGACAGCCTGACATCCGCCACTTCACAGTTCACACAACACGATTCAGGAGACGACCATGACCGTCGCACACATAACCGGCTCGGCACGCGGAATAGGCAAAGCCATCGCGCTCCGCCTCGCACAGGACGGACATGACATCGCGCTGTCCGACCTGCCTTCGATGTCGGATGAGCTGGAGAAAACTCGGAGCGAGGTCGCCACACACGGAGTCAAGACCGTCGCGCTGACCGGCGATGTCAGCGATCCAGATTCGGTGCGGGCGCTCATGACCGACACCGCCGAACAGCTGGGATCGCTCGACATACTGGTCGCCAACGCCGGGATCGCCCAGACGAAGGCACTTCTCGACGTGACGCCGGAGGAGTACGACCGTCTCCACGCGGTCAACGGCCGCGGAATCTTCCTCTGCTACACCGAAGCAGCGCGTCAGATGATCAAGCAGGGGCACGGCGGAAAGATCATCGGAGCGTCGTCCATCGCAGGCCACAAGGGATTCGCGGTGCTCGGCATCTACAGCTCGACCAAGTTCGGTGTACGCGCCCTGACCCAGGCAGCGGCACAGGAGTGGGCGGAACACGGCATCACCGTCAACGCCTATTGCCCCGGCATCGTGGATACGAACATGTGGGTCGAGGTGGACCGCGATCTCGGTGCCATCAACGGTGTCGGGAAGGGCGAGTCGATGAAGGCAATGGCTGCCGGCATCACCCTTGGACGCGTCTCGACCGGCGACGACGTCGCAGCGTACGTCTCGTACTTGGCCGGACCCGACTCGAACTACATGACAGGACAATCCGCCCTCATCGACGGCGGCATGCTTTTCGTTTGATGTTCGCCTTACTCAACGTGGAGGAATGATGAACTCGCTCAACCCGTCTGCATCGCACTACCAGGTTCCGACCTTCGGTCTGTGGTACGACTTCCGCAATCCGGAACAATGGCGAAAACCTCTGGGTTCTCTCTATCGAGAATCGGTGGACCAAGTTGTCTGGGCCGAATCGCTCGGCTTCGGGTCGGCATGGTTGAGCGAGCATCATTTCGCCGAGGACGATTATGCGTCGTCTCCCCTGGTCGTTGCCGCGGCGATCGGTGCTCGGACCAAGACCATGCGCATCGGTACCAACATCATCGTGGCGGGACTACACGAACCGATGCGTCTGGCCGAGGATGCGGCAGCTCTGTCGTTCCTCACCGACAACCGTTTCGAGCTGGGACTCGGCCTCGGCTACCACGAGAAGGAATTCGCGGCGTTCGGGCGAAAGGTCAAACAGCGCCCCAGTCTTCTCGAGGATGCAATTGCTGTGATTCGGCATGCCTGGGCCGGCACCGGTGAGGCCTACGAGGGCAAACGATTCTCGGTACCTGCGTTGCCGGTGACTCCGCTACCCGAGACGGCCCCGAGAATTCTGATCGGCGCACAGTCCCCGGTGGGAATCGATCGCGCCGCACGTCTCGCAGACGGCGTCATCACGCTGCAGAACGCCCACTTCACGGACTACCAGCAGTCGATCGAGCGGCACGGGAAGAACGTGGACGATGCCCGCATCTACGCGAGCCAATGGACTGTGGTGGCCGACGATCCGGAACGCACGTGGGCCGAGGTCGGCGAACACGCGCTCTACCAGATGAACAAGTACATCGAATGGGGCTCGTTCGAGGGCCCCGATCAGCCGTCGTCGTTCGACAGCCCTCAACATCTACTCGATGCCGGTGCCTACAAACTCCTGGACGCCTCGATGGCGGTCGACGAACTGGTGACCATGGCCACCGAGTTTCCCCAGATCCGCGACTTCCACTACTGGGCTCAGCTTCCGGGTGAGTCCGTCGAATCCGGTTCCGCTCGAATCCAATACATCGCCGACAAAGTCATACCTGAGGTCACCCGCAAGCTCGGTGGTTGATCACTACGACGGCATTTTGGCTTGTGTTCCTTGTGTTCCTTGTGTGCCTGTATCTGGAGCTGCGGATGGCAGGCTGGTGTTGGTTGATCATCGTGGCATTGATCGGCGTGACCATCAATTATTGCTGGTGGTCGGTGGGGCGCGGGCAGCTTAGATTTCGTTTGGTCTTCCCGGCGGTACTCGGTGGATCGACCCTGCTGGTCTCGGCGGCTGCCGGTTGGCTCGTCCTACACACGATCTCCGTGCCCCTCGACAGCGTCGGAAACAGACGAGCAGTCTGTGGCACGATGCTCAATCCTCTTCCTGCGGAACAGTTGCGCGCGACGTGGTCCCGATCGGGCGAGCCCATTCTCGACGCAGATCCGGCGTCCACCATCAGATTGCAGCAGAGCTGCGACCGATGAATCCGTTACGAGGCCGGTGACGTGCCCGGAATCCTCAGCGTCGCGCTTCTACTGGGTTGCCGGGCAGCGGGCCATCTGACGGCGCGGCCACCGGCTCGAGATCAATGGAGAGTCGCACCCGCATCTTGGGCTGCATCACAGGTGGTGCTGCCGCCTCGACCGCGGCCGCGACGTGGCCCGGTTCGCCGCCGCCGGACTCCGTTAGCTACTTGACAGCGAACCAGCTGAATCAAGTGGCTCCGTCCGCTCGGGTCCATTCGATCGACGCACGCAGATCGCCGGACACCAGTGGATACCCCTGGACACCGACTCGGCGCCGAGTTCGACCGTGTAAGTACCGAGTAGTGACACGCTCGCGGCACGCGGACAGAAAAGACGGCTCCGGATTTCTCCGAAACCGCCTCTGACCTGCATCTATGTGTCGGGCTGACAGGAATTGAACCTGCGACCCCTTGACCCCCAGCTAGATTGGCCATACTTGGATGGTCCCACCCGGACACACCGCACAGACCTTGACCAGGCGATTTCGTCCGAACCGGTTCACGTCGATCCACACCCGTTTGAACCAAGTAGTGACACTCTCGCGGCACGCTCGAACACCGATTGCTCCACGCGGATCCACCTCGATTCACAAACAATCATGTGGGTCCACGAGTCTGCTAAGCAACAGATTTGTCTACTTTCAAAGCAACCCAACCTCAACACGTGAACACACGTAACTCGTTCCGAAGCTACGCCGCCGATCGACGGACCATCACCTAGAACTCTTCTGCAACAACTCGAACGCCTTCTGCCGTCGTGCAATGAGCTTCGCATGCGTTGCGCCAACCCATTTCGACGAGTCCCCCGCATGCGCCAGCCACCGATCGACAACGGCGATTTCCCCACGCAGGTCACCGAGCTTCCGGTAGACGATGGCCGCATTGTGTGTCCAGCCCGGCGGCGTCTCACGGACCACTATCTCCTCGACCGACCGGCCGAAGTACGCCGCTCTCACGGGCGCATTCGCGTACTCCCGCGCCTGCTCTCGCTCTGTTGCCGCGATCACCTCAAGCATCATCTCCAACGCTTCGACGAGACAACCTTCCCTCTTCAGTCTCGCAACTTCCTCACCCCACTTCAGGAAGTGCGTGCCTCTGACCAACCCCGCCTCGTACTCGACCGCGTGAAGCTCCTCGTACTCGTTCAGAGACTCCCCTGCACGCTTCTTCCGCCACGCGGCCTCGCCCGACCCGATCGGATCCCCAGCGAACTGGTCGGGAACTACGATCATCGACACCGCTACGCTCCCCGCCTGGCCACGATCGACTCTCGTGTCAGCGTCCGAGTCGACCTCGATCCCGTACGACTCCACAGACGCAGACACCCCATCCGACCATCCTTGAGAGACCGCCCGAAGCTTCCATCGCTCCCCGGCGCGATACACCTCGACGAGCACAACGCATCTCTCCGACGTCAGCCCACCGAGCTGGTGAATTGCGTCGAACCCCTCGGCGGAACGAACCGACACGACGCCACCGTCAAAGCACGCCCGTCCCGCACTGCTTCCACCATCCGCAACCGACACCACTACTCTCGCCACGTCCACGGACAAGCGATCCAGCCTCAACTCGATCCGCCGAGCCCCCGCAAGCACAACACCTTGACAAGGAGAGCTCACTCGATTGAACAACACCAAATCCTCGTCGGACCTCGCTCGGAAGTCACGACCTACCAACACGGCCATCAACTCGGCATCGAAAACCCCCTCCTGATTTGTGAATTCGATGCTCAGGTGATTGCCACTCACCACGCAGTTTTGGCCCATCTGCAACTGCTGCATGTTCCGACCCTTCGTGATTCGCGTGCGTAACTACTGGTGCAGCAGCCTAGCGACTGCGCAGGACCCATCCGGCGGCATACAGATGTTCCCCCGAACGCAGCAGCGTGTTCGTTCTTGAATCGGGCGGCGCAATCGCGAACATTTCCTGATCGACCTACAAATTTCGGGCCACGAGACTGGTAAAGCTGAGGCGTGATCGCTTGTGAAAGCCGGACGCGCCCTGACCGTCTGTGGCGGACCCCGCGGGTAGCCTGCGCTCGTGGACGAATCGTTTGTCGTATCCGCAGATAGTTTCAAGTACTGGCACGTCGACTACCAGACCGGCACCTTGCGAATCGTGTACCAAAGCGGGGAGGTTCACGACGCCGAACTCGACACCGAATACCGGCCAACCAACTCCCCGGTTGCGACCTCGACATTCGATTGGGAAAAGTGGTGGATCCTGTCGACCACGACCAGGAACGACCTCATCATTACAGAGGGATTCAACCCGACATCCCCACCCGCTCTGAAAGGCCGACCATCCGTCTATCTGGACCAAAATCGATGGCGAACCGTCGCTGACGCTATGAACGACCCGCTACGCGTGGAAAACATCGACGAACGACACGCGGCTGAGGAGCTCATATTTCTTGCCTGCGACGCCGGCATAGTCTTGCCCCTCTCAACTGGACACCTCCTCGAAACGGCTGGGCTGCAAGGCGAACTACGCTATGAGATTGGTCTGGCCATGGCACGCCTCGCCGGCGGATGGCAAATCAGGCACCCGCTCGACCTGTGGAAGCACGAGGTCGACCGCTCCATCCGACTGCACTTGGGACTCACCAAGGACTCACCCGTCCTACACCCCATCGTTACCGAACCCGGCGCGTTATTCGGAAGGGACACGTCCCTCAGCATCACCGACGAAACACCCAACATCGACAAGTTCATGGCGATGCTGACCATGCCGAGCGTCATTCTGAGTCAACTCATCGACCCCAAGACAATTGAAAAAGACCCGGTCACAAATTGGGTACGCCACCACGAAACCATCACCGCGCAAATCCGCGCGACGCGTCTACCGAAAGAACAACGCCGCCAACTCGCACGACGCCGCTACTGGAACGAAAACATCGGCTTCTACACCACTGCCTACCGCCGGCTAACCAAATCCAACGACTTCCCCACCTTCAGTGACACCGATTTGACGCGAATGTTCGCTGACTCGCCCATGGTTGGGCTTGTCTCCGAACTGTTCGTTCGGCGTTTCATCGACCACAGAAATAAATGGCGACGCAACGACCTAGTCGACATGTTTCACCTGTCCAGCGCCGCCGGCTACGCAGACTACGTCTGCGCCGAAACTCATACCGGCACACAACTCCGAGAGGCCCAACGCACACTCGGACGACCCGAGAACGTCTTCACGACCCTGAGCCAGCTGGTCACGGCTCTGCGCGCCGACGGTGTGCAGGCCGACTCCGAGCGAGCCACTTCGAACTGAACGTCCGCGCGCGTTGCGCAACGGCAATCCCTCAAAACTGCGCGTTGTCCAGCACCAGATGCGCCAATGGCTCGCGTTGGTGGTGAAATTACACCGGTGTCGTCACTGGAAGCCCACGAGTGGAAGCGGCTAGTCGGAGAACAACAGTGCATCAGGTACAACCTCAAGCCTGCTTGCGCGGAAACACAGATCGTGGAATTTGCCGGCGAACACTGTCAACACATGACGTTCGTATGGCGCGGCGGCCGTGGAACCTTGACGGTAACGTTAGATGCCTTGACATCGATTGTCTCAACCGTGCCGCGATTCAGTTGTTGCTCGGATTCAATCTGGCCAACTTGCTGGCTGATCGCGAAGTGTGTCGGTACCACCAAGTATTTTCGCCGTATGCGAGGACATTGGTCAGGATCTGCACGCGGTCGATACTTCAGAGGTGATAGTTGTCGTGCATGCGTGGGCGACCAGCCGCGGTCCTCACGTCTGGAAACGCAGATTTTCGACTTGCTGAATTTTGTTCTCGGAGGCGGCGAGCAAGATTTGAAGCTACCGAGCGACGGGAGAATGCACTTGGACATGCGTTTCCGCACGGCGGGCGGTGACACGATCGGACTGGAGTACGACGGAGCGTACTGGCACGCAGGCAACGAAGCCGCAGACCAAAGAAAGGCCCACAGAGTCGTCGCAGACGGGATCGCGGATCTGGTCGTGCGTATACGCGAAGACCCGCTTGCCGCACTGTCTCCCTACGATGTCGTGATTCGGCACAAGGAATCGGCACCGACAGTAGTCATCGCTACACTTCTGCACCTAGTTCACATGGCTGTGGTGGACGCGCAAACCGCGCACCGTATCTCTGCAATATTGGTGGCGTCTAGTACGGCACCGTCCATCGAGAGCATTACGTGTGACGAGTGCTGGCTGCTCGATGGTTCGATCCGGCATGCCGAATACGAGTATCGTTGGAATGAAATTAAGCGGCGACGCCGCGCAGCCCGTCGACCTGCCGGGAAAACAGTCCGCCGAGCAAGCCAACGGCACCAAGTATTTGACAAAGATTGACGGTCATGGGAGACGACGCGGTTCTATGCCGGCCCGACACTGGTCGGTATCGACGAACTCGGCTACGTTCCACAACCGGGAGAATCAGCCTCAGCCATGTTTCAAGTTGTCTCGCAACGGTGAATGAAGACATCGATCGTGATTGCCGGTAATCGTGGTGTCGGTTCGTGGGGAACGGTTCTCGGTGATGACACCGTCGCAGCAGCCGTGCCCAATCTCCTCTTACATCGATCGGTAGTCCTCGACATGTCCGGTGGTTGCTACCGGCTCCGTGAACACCACGCACGATCGGAGCAACTCCGGAAACCGTCACCGGGACCCGTCAACCGCTATAGTGAAGACCGCTCACGAGTAGGGAATCTCAGTGAGCGCGGTTGGGGAATTTCGCTGAGCCTCGTCATGCCAGCGTCTGAACCCATCGTTGAGCACGCTCATTCTTGATTTAGTGGGCCACTAGATCGTTGTCTCAGACCGACTGCGCCATTCAGGGTCCGTTCACGCACCCCCCAACAGTAAGTTTTTGAGATCCCTGCGAATAGGGAAATGTGCCCGCTGACCGTCCGTCTTGCGGGGAGGGTATTTCACGTTCCGTCGATGCGTGCGCGGTAGACGCGACTCAGCAGTTCGCATAGGTGCGAGTACTCGGCCGAGCTGAGTGGCGAGAAGAAGTCGGATTTTTCCGACCGTAGCCGATCCGTGATCGTTTCCATCAGACTCGTCCCCTTGCTGCTGATGCGAAGCATCTTCGCTCGGGCGTCACCTATGTCCGGTTCGACCAGTAACAGACCACGACCGGTCAGACCTGAAACGGTGGGCACGGCGTTTCGTGCGTCGATCGCCGCTCTGCCCGCCACGTCACGTTGCCTCAGACGGGCCCCCTCGCTGAGCACCGTGAGGATCGTGAACTCCGCCTGAGTGAGGCCCACCTCGGTAATGACTATCTTCCAATTGCCTTCCGCCATTGCGCCCAAGCGTGCGAGCAAGAACCCGCCGCCGTGTTCATAACCAGGCGTGCCGTCCTTGCGCTGCGGGAGACCCGCACTCCGTATGGTAGACATGATTTATGTGTACCAGACTCCACCACACTCGAGTCCCTATCTCCGATGGAACTATCCATGTGGTCGAGTCCGGCCCGGTTTCCGCGGACCCGATCGTCTTTTTGCACGGCTGGCCCGAGGACTGGTCTGCTTGGACCCAGATCATGGAACTGGCCGGTGATAAGTACCGGTGCATCGCCCTCGATCTGCCAGGCGTCGGCGGCTCACGCCTGGTTGCCCCACGAGGTGACAAGTTCTACCTAGCTGGCTTGATCCACGAACTCATCACTGCACTCGACCTGCAGAACGTCACACTCGTCGGACACGACGCCGGCGGTATGGTCACCTTCGCCTACCTGAAACAATTCCTGACACTTCGCAGCGCCATCATCATGGACACCGTCATCCCCGGCATCCCACCCTGGGAGAGCGCGCTGACGAACCCCTACATCTGGCACTTCGCCTTCCACTCCATACCGGCGCTACCCGAGAAACTCGTGCAAAACAACGTTCGGTCCTACTTCGATTACTTCTACGACGCCATCTCCGCCAATCCGGAGGCCATACCGGAGCCGGCACGTAACCGGTACGCGGCGAGCTACACCGACCCGGGGGCCCTAACGCAGGGATTCGAGTTCTACCGCGCTTTCCGCACAGACGCAGACGACAACAACCGCTCTACCGATGAGATCTCCACGCCAACCCTCTACCTGCGCGGCAGCAGCGAAGGTGGGAACCTCGCCGACTACGCGACCGGATTCCGCAACGCTGGCCTGACGAACTTGAACACGGGCACCATCGAAAGCGCGGGACACTTCGCGCCCGAGGAAGCACCCGAGCAAGTCTGGAAAGCAATTACCTCGCACCTCGCCCAACTATGAGCGACCCGGCACCGCACACCTCGCAAATGGATCGGCCGACACCCTCGTGCGTTTGCGGTTGGGATTGCGGGCAGTTGGGGCTCCATTCAGCTCGAATCGATAAATTCTGGCGTCTCGTAACCTGTGTGTCGGCTCCGGCCCCAGAACCGTCGGGTCTAGTAATTCCTGCGACTCATTTCCAGATCCATCGCGATGAGTCGGATTAGGGATGATTATTGTGCGTCGAATCGTTGCTACTACGCGGTCAGTTAGTGCAGCCAAGGCGTTTCGTCACCCAGCTCTCATGTTCCTCGATTACGTCCAACTAGTTCCGAATCAGACAAACAACATCAAAGATTTTTGCCAACGCTTCACTAGTCCTAGTTTACCGGTAACGCGACGTATCTGACTGCGACCAATTGGCCTAAATCTCGTTCCGATGCGCACGCGTGGATGACGTCGAGGAGAGAGCCAAGGGCGCTAGTAGGGCTGCCAACCCCGCCGCCAGGAGGACAACGCCGGCTTGCTCCAACACCGCGGACCAACGTACTGGCACGCTGCCTACATTCGCACGACAGATCGCCGCCTGATGATCCAGTGCTCTGGAATTGATCGCGGTGAGCTTCCACCAGTAACCAAAGCCGTTGTGCCACAATCGGATATCGGGAAGTAGATTTCTGCAGTTCAGGTGTGGGGTCACAGCTCGTCTTGTGGAAGTTGCACTGCGGTGGTCTTGGGATCGAGCATGTGCTGTCGTTGGGCCCGTAATCACACTGTCAGGCAAGCGATTCGGAGCCGGTAACGTAGATTATGTCTCGGGCTTCTGTGAAGCCGTCCGCTGTTTCCGCTGGTGACGCGAGTCTGCGTGATCGCACCGTCCCCGAACCGTTCCCACACCGATCGTTGATCGGAACTCAAGGTTGTTGGGTAAACGCGACCCAGTGCGTCAGCGGGTCCCACCGTAGGCCGCGGGGACGAGGTCTTTCTGGGGCGCACCGCTGTGAATCAGCTCGAGGATGGCGTCGGCGACCTGTTCGGGGGTATCGAAGGCCGCGCCAGCGGTCATGGCTTCGGCGTCTGCGCGGCCCGCGCGGATCGAGAGTATGAACTCGGTGCTCGTGGCGAAGGGGATCATCGCGGAGACGGTCACCCCCGTCCCCTCGAGCTCGTTTCGGGCAATCGCGGTCAGGCGCTCGAGGGCGATCTTCGAGGCTACGTAGCCGCCCGTGCCCGGCACGTCGGCGAAGGTCGTCCCGGAGCTGACGTTGACGATGCTGCCCGAATTTTGTCGCCGCATGGTCGGCAGCACGGCTTGCATCACAGCCAGCGGGGCCACCAGGTTCAGCTCGAGCACCGCACGGAAGTCGTCGAGGGAGAGCTGCTCCAACTCGGCCTGCAGGCCCTGGCCGGCGTTGTTGACTAGCACGTCGATACGCCCGAACGCGTCGAGTGCGGCCTGTGCCAGCGCAGTCACCTGCGCCTGGTCGGTGACGTCGCACCGCACCGCGATCGCGCCGTCGAGCTCCGCCGCCAGCGCCCGCACTCGGTCCTCCCGGCGGGCGGCGAGGACCACGCGGGCACCGGCCGCTGCCGCCGCGCGCGCCGTCGCCGCCCCAATGCCGGAGGACGCACCCGTGATCACAACAACCGAACCTTTGATATCCAAAACCGCTCCTCGCTCCAGCGAACATTAACGCTACCGATTCGTAGTGTAACCCCGCGCGTGGCCTACGGTGGGCTGGTGCAGACCCCCAATCTCGGGTCGCGTGGCAACGCCAGGCCCGGCCGGCCGTTCGACCACTCGACCGACGCGCTGATCCTGACGACCACCCTGGACCTGCTCTCCGAACGGCCCTACGAACGCGTCACCCTCGACGGCGTCGCCGCCCGCACTGGCAAGGCCAAGACAACGCTCTACCGCCGGTGGGCGACGAAAGACGATCTTGTCGTGGCCGCGATTAACTCCATCGGAGCACCCCCCGAAATCGACCATCCGCCGGACCGGGGATCCCTGCGCTCAGACCTGCTGTCCGTCATCGACTCCCCGTGGCTCGGTGGCCCCGACCGACGGCTCACGATCCTCACCGGCCTAGCCGCCGCTGCACGAAGCTCGCAGCCCGTCGCCGATGCCGTGCGGTCGAAGGTCGCGACGCCCTATCTGGAGATCTACCGCAGCATCCTCGAGCGCGCGGTCGACCGTGGACAGGTCCCCCGCGAGCGGGCCCCGGCATTCCCGCTCCTCGCCGAGGTGATCCCCGCGATGAGCACCCACCGCCTGAACACCGGCCAGGGACCGGTCAACCGGGCGTTCTTCGCCGCCCTTATCGACGACGTCATGCTCCCCGCGCTCCGCTAGCTGAGCTCCCCTTCCCCAGACCGGGCGGTGTAGGCGCGGTGCCATGACGTGCCTCCGGTCGGCCAGATCCCGTACGGCGAACGGCGGATCCTTGCGGTCATCGCAACAGGAGTAGTCCGATCTTCTCGATCGGCTTGGCGAAATCTAGCCGGTTGCGGGGTCGGTCCAGCGTGGCGGCAACGATGTCGAGGTGCTCGGCGGTGTGGACTGACAGGTCGGTTCCCTTGGCGAAGTACTGGCGCACCAAGCCATCGGTGTTCTCGTTGGTGCCGCGCTGCCAGAGGCTGTGGGTCGCAGAAGTAGACGTCGATGTCGGTGGCCATCGCGACGCTCTTTCAATCGCGCATCTCCACGCCCTGGTCCCATGTCAGCGACCCCCGAAGCAGGGGCGGCAACGTGAGGAAACACGTGTGCGCGAACCGCTTTCGCACACGAGGCATTTACCGGTAACGGATATTATGGCATTTATGCTGCTTAGCGCATCAAATTTGACGATAGGTCGCTAGCTCGTCGCTCGCCACCCACCGGAACCTAAGAGCACCGGAACCTAAGAGCGCTTACCCGGCTTGCCGGCCTCGCGAACCTTCGAGACGCGGCTCGCCGCCACCGGTGCTTCGGTGCCGAGCTCTTTCCTCGCTTTGGCATGCAGTCGCTGTATCTGCTCCGGCGTCTTCTTGACTCGCCGAAGGTCCAGACGATCGTTCGTCAAAGCCGACACGTCATTCACCATCCTCGCTGGTCAGGAGGCCTTGTAAGACCCAGAGCTCGTTCTCCGTGTCCCAACTTACGCCGGTCACGAACACTTCGCGAGCGTCCACGATAAGCATCTCCCGCTCATGGTCGGACGCCCTGGTGAGCGCCTCAGACAAGTAGAGAGCCGGGACACCTGCCGTGACGTATAGATCAAGCCACACCGGAACCTTGCGCTCGACTATCCGAGGAGGGCGGCGCAGTCCGCTCACCGATAGAAATCCAAGCTCCTGTACGACCTCTCCCACCAGACTCGCGGGTGTCTGACCAGGCTCAAGGCCGAAGTCGGCAAGCTCAGTCTCGCGCGAAACTCGCCACGTGCTCTCAAGTGGAAACTTCGACAACGCCGACCTCAGAAGGTCGACTTTCGCTTGGGTCTCATCCGTCATAGCGCGCCGCCCGCGCAGCGCCTCGTTTATTTCTAGGTACGACCCAAGGGTGTAGTCAGCCACGACGTCGCGCTCGGCGTCGGTCAACAAACCAAAATCCTGAACCAGCGTGTACTCGCTCGGGAAAGGATGGTCGTTCTTCTGTTCAGGACTTGATGGCTGCACAACTCGAATCTTGACGACTGACTCCGAGTACGGCCACCAGGCGCGCCCAGGCCGTGCGCTGCAATCGGGATCACAGCAAAGGGCACCTCTGCGGCGCGTTCTTCTGTGGACGCGAATCTCGACGCCACCGGCTGGGCGGACGGCCTCAACGACTCGTCTACCATTCGTCGATGATCGGACGTAGCGGAAGCTCAGACAGCGAGCGAAGTCTGCCCGAAGAGCAAACGTTTCGAGCGGTCCTTCTCGGCGTCTGCTTAAGCGTTCTTCTATTTGCTGTTGCCTTTGGAGTTCTCACCATTGTCAAAGCCATATACGACGCAGATGACATCACCTCGAACTGGTTTATCGCGTGGGGCACCTGGGCCGGAGGCCTCGGGACGGCGGCGGCCTTCCTCATCGCTGCCGCTAGCATCTCCGTTTCCAGTGCACACACCCGATTCGACCGCCGCGAAGCGGGCCGGCTCCGCCAGGACGACGAGATGGCGCAAGCGCGGCTTCTGACGATCTACAAAGTGGAGGGCGAGCTCTCGCTTGAGTCTCTACCCACCTACCGGATCGAGAACCGCAGTAAGGACACGTTCTTTGATGTTTCCGTGCCATTCGTTGAGGCACCCAACGGAGCAGACGGCGAGGTCGAACACCGGACGGCCGAGCTCGTCGCCAAAGACAACCGCCTGCACGAGTTCATCCCAAGCGGCGAGGAGCTCACCCCGTACCGCGATCACACCGAGGACCACCTTTGGTTCACTCTCGTGACAGTCCACACCACCGGCGCTGACGGCGTTCAGTTCGTAGTCGAGTACACCGACGCCAGTGGGAGGCGCTGGCGTCAAAAGCTGGGCGGGGCCATTGAGCGCATCACTACCAGCGAGGCCGTTAAAATCCGTACACCTGACAGGTTTCAGCCCCCACAGCAGATTCGACGAATGACGAACCTTGAGGCGCAACGTCATGGCTTCACCAGAGGCCTCGAGCCTCTGCAGACCGACGCCGAATTCCTCGAAGTCCTCGAGGCCCGCACCGTCAGGACCTGGAAGCGAATTGAGCGCGTAAGCGACGTAAGGGTCGTGCCGAATGACTTCGATGTCCCCTCAGAAGGGCTGATCGCCGAAGTGACATATCGACCAGCACCTCCACCGTTCTGGGCGGACCATTTCCACGCGAAACTTGCAGAATCAGACCTCCATATGGGGTCCAGCAACTCGCAGTACGACCGCACCGACAAGTTCCGGTTGTCGCCCGGCACCGATACCGACGCTGCGTTTATCGCCGAGATAGTCGACGTTGCACTCGAATACGCCAACGACTCCTTCGAGCAACACGAACTTGCAGCCGCTCGGCGCGCCCTGGAAGCGCGTTCAAGATGAAGCAGGCCTGCGGCCGACCCACTCGCATGCTCGCTCAGACCCGGCCCTTGGCTCGCCGATCCCCTCGGCGAGCCGTTAACTATGCAGCACTCATGGGCATCGGTCTTGTTGCGGGCAAGATGTTTTTGGACCAGCGGAAGGTTGACCAGGTGGCGGCCGAGGAGGCGAAGAAGCGGTTGGTATCCGAGTTTAGCGATGACGGCTCGCAGTCGGGGGAACCGACGACCCCGCCGGCTACCGCGTGACGTGACAGTCGACGACGCAGCCGCCCAAGGAGGACTCCACCCTCTTCCGCGACTCGGTCGGCTCATTCGTGATGCTGTGCCTCGCCGCATCGCTCCTGTTGGCACTGCTTTTCGTCATGTTCCGCAAAAGCCGCCCGGCCGACCGGCGCGGCGAGACGGCAGGCCTAATTCATAACGATAATTTACCGGTAACGCGACGTATTAGATGGTGACGAGTCCTACTGGTCGCGAGACATTTTGATGTAGGGACGAGTTGTCTTTCAGGTAGGGCGCTTTCTGGAGGAGGATTACTCGTTCGTCGCTTCGATTGGCGGCGTTCGGAGATCGTGGTGGCGTGGTCACCTCGCCAGTAGTCGTCTGATTCCGTTTGTGACTGCATCGGAGGCTTCCTCGGGTAGGAAATGTCCGCAGGAAATGACGTCGGTGTCCAGGTCGGTAGCCCAGGCCGCCCAGATAGTCGCCGGGTCGAACGGTAGTTGGATGTCGCCCGGGTCCTGCCACGCAGCATAGGCAGGCATCGTCAGACGCCTCCCTGCCTGTTGATCGGCGAGGTCGTCGGCAGTGTCGAGGAATGCGCTTGCTCGGTAGTCGTCGCATATCGCGTGGATGGCGTCAGACGATCGAGTGTGTGCGAGGTAGTGCTCCCGGGTGTCCTGGGGGATCGAGTCGGCGACTGTGGTCCAGTGGTCTAGGAAGTGTCCGAAGAAGGTGTCGGGGTCTGCACCGATCATGCGTTCGGGTAGGTCGGTGGGTTGGGCGAGTAGGTAGAGGTGGAAGGCGAAAACACCGCCCGGACCGGCCAGCGCTGCCCAGTTGTCGATGGTCGGAATGATGTCGAGAACACCGAGGTGGGTGATTGTATCGGGGTGATCCATAGCCGCGCGAAACGCGATCAGCGCCCCACGGTCGTGACCTACAACCGCGAACCGGTCATGGCCCAATTCAGCCATGAAATCCACGAGATGGTTTGCCACTTTTCGCTTCACGAATCCGTCTGCGCCCTCACCGAGTCGTTCGCTCGTGCCGTACCCGGGAAGGTCCGCAGCGATGACGTGGTGGTCTGCTGCGAGTGCGGGCAGCACCGCGCGCCAAGCTCGTCGTGTCTGGGGAAATCCGTGCAGCAAAAGAACTGAGGGTCCTTCGCCGGCTACGTCGTAGCCGATGGTGTGTCCGCCGACGCTCAGCGCGGCAGAGGTCGCCTGGGGCGCGGATAGTAGCGGTGTCACTTGATTGGTCATGGCGCAATCGCACCAGCCGAATAGGTCGGATCCTGTCCGCAATAGCTAAAAACCTGCACTGCTTTTCACTGCGCGTTCGACGCGGCGGGTTAGGAGCTTGGTCACGCCTCGGCCGATGTAGGCCCTGCCGATGGGTTTCGCACCTGTGGCGATCCCATTGCGCGGAAGCACCTCGGGCGCTGGAAATTCTCGTATGGCTCCACATACGCACCCTCCGTCAAACCGGCCGTTTCGTGGGCCTTCTCGCCGCGTCGACCGCAATGTCGCTCCGAAGCGAGGGACGGAACGCATCACTCCTGACGGATACCCCATGCTCTCCGTGCTCCAACGTGTCGTTCTGCTCGCGTCGAGAACACGACCGGCGAGTTCTCGACCGTTGGTACGGAATTCGAGGACTGCGAACACTCACAGCATGGCCCGATAGGCGAACCAAACTAGGGTGACTGGGCACCCCCGGCAAACATCCACCGAATCTGCGAAGGGTCTCACTGATGAAAAGTCTGTTCGATCTGGCGATGACCGATTGGCCGCAGGAGCGGGACGCTCTGCATGTTTATGCACTTCCGACGGTGGACGAGTCCATTCTCAGTCCGGTCCAGAACGCGATATGCGAAACGGGCGTTTGCTCGGTGCAGCCCACCGGTTTCCTACACGCCACGGTCAGCCGCATTCCTGCATTCCGCAACACCGTTTCCCTCGACACTCTGACCGGACTGCAATCGGCGTTGAGCCGAACCACAGCGCAGATCTCACCTTTCGACGTCCGCCTGACCGGGCCTCACGTCTTGTCGGAGTCGGTCGGACTGGAGGGGACACGAACCGCAGAGTGGGATCACCTTGTGGGGTCGATACAGCGTTGCGTTTCGGCCGTCCTCGTCGGTGCGGTGATGCCGCCGCCTCCCCACGCGCCGCACGTTTCGTTGGGCTACGGCATCAGCGAAACGCCGTCGGCCCCTCTGATCGAAGCGTTCGATCGACTGGACTCAGCTCGCGAACACCCACTCACACTGTCCGTGCACATCCATGAGGTGCACTTGCTTGCCGTTCATCAGAACTCGACGGCAGGGGTATACACCTGGGATTCGATCAGCAGCCACAGTCTCAGCGGTCAACGCGTCGGAACGCCCAGTCCAAGTGGGTAGCGACGGGCCGTGGCTGCCGGCCCGAAACGCGCTCCAGCAGTGTCGAGTCGGGTTCGTGATATCCAAAACCCCGATACAGCTCGTGACCGTCGGTCGTGTGCAACACCCACCGAAACGACCGCCCCGGTCCGCCCTCGATCGTCGCTGACACGAGCCGCTTCCCCAGCAGCCTCAGACGCCGGTGCGGTTGCAGCACAAAACCTTCGACGAGACACGCGAAGTTCACTCCATCCGAGATCGCCCAAGCAGGGTTCGCGACCTGGTTGCGCGCGGAGCACCAAATCCCGGAGAACTACGTGGTCGCGCAGGGCACTGCACTCAACCGAGGCGCGCCTTCGTCGACGACGACGGCGATCGGATTTGGATCGGTAGCGTCAGTGTGGCCACCATCGCCCGATCAGTGTTCCTGTAAGCCGCAAGCCACATCTGCGACCGCTTCTTTCGGAGGCGTCGACGAGACTTAGTCAGTCTTGATCCGCAGGGTTACCAGTAACCACTGCATGTGTTGTGCGGCACATTGTTCGCTCGTGCCCTGCTTTGAACGAAGGCCGTCACGACCGGTAGTCACGCGGTTGGGGTTGAGTGTCGTTCGGCCAGGACTGTGGCGAGCTGACTGATGCGTACGCGTGCTGCGTCTGGGGCGAGTATCTCGATGTGGTCGCCGAACTGCAGGAGCTGACGTACTGACTCGACATCGGGGTAGCGGACGACGACGGTGCACCAGCCGTTCTCGGCGTCGGAGACGTCGTGGATGCGGTTGCCGAGTATGCGTCGCGCCAGGTCGAGGCCATTTTCTGGCAGGCGGACGGTCACGCTCACGCGACCTTGACTTTCGGTGCGTTCCTTCACCGTCGCCCATCTGGTGCGGAGGGTTTCGCCGGACCGGAGAGCAGCTGGTGCATCGAGTTGTTCGTAGGCCGAGAGTCGTTCCAGAGCGAACAGCCGACCGTCCCCCTGGTCGTCGGCGACGAGATACCAGCGGCCTGATTTCGCCACGATCCCGTACGGGTCGACCACCCGCGTCGAGGCCATACCTTCGGCGCTGCGCCGGTACTGGATTCGCAGTCGACGTCGGTATCGAAGTGTCGCGGCCAGATCCGATACATCGATCGCTGTCTCCGAGTCGCCGAACCACGCGGTGCTGTCGACCAGCACCAAGTCCGCCAGCGCCAGCATGTCCGGCGACTCAGGTGCTGCAGCTTGCCGGGCGGCGATCTTGCGCGCGGCCGATCCCCACACCGCAGACAGGCCCAACCTTTCGAGGTGTGCGCTGTCCAAACCGGCTATCGAGAGGGCTTCCATCTCTGGGGGTTCGAGATGGGATGCGTTGAGCCGTGCACCGGGGAGCAAGACGATCCCCCCATTGCGCCCGCGTTCGGCGTAGACAGGCACACCTGCCGTCGAGAGAGCCTCGACATCCCGCAGCACGGTCCGTCGAGACACTTCCAGACGCTCGGCGAGTTCGGTGGTGGTGATGCGCTGACGGGCCTGCAGGAGCAGCAAGAGATGCAGCAGCCTCGAAGCCTTCATGTTGCCCAATCTTCGCAGAAAAGGTGACAGGTTCTGTCGCGATGAAGCGATCAGATGCACGGGTACCGAAAATCATCGAGTTGAGGAGCCCTCCATGCCTGCACCGAACCTGTTCCTGATCGGCGTCCGCGATATACAGACCACAACCGCCTTCTATTGCGACTTGTTCGAGATCGAACCGACCTTCACCAGTCCCCACTACGTTGCCTTCGAGGTTGCCCCCGGCGTTCTGTTTGCGTTGTGGACGGGTTACAGCGAGCACGCTGTTCCGAGTACCCCTCGCACGAGCGAGGTCGGACTGATGGTGCCCGGACCCTCGGAGAGGATCGACGAGATTTTCACCAATTGGGTATCGAAGGGAGTGCCCGTCGTGCGGGAGCCGCACGACGCTGTCTTCGGCCGGACGTTCGTGATCGCGGACCCCGACGGCAACCTCGTCCGGGTTTCCCCAATCGACTGAGTAGCACGCCCGGACTCTGTTCGAGTTCGAGAAAGGCCACCATAAGCAGGCCTCAGTGACGAGACGGCGTCTGACCTCGGCTAGAGCTTCTGTCTGACCGACGCGTACCGGGTCCAGTCGGCACCGGAACGCTCTGCGTGCAGCATTGCAGTTGTGGCGGATAGTCTGTGCCACAATGCTGTTCGGCTGTATATGTTCCTCGACTTCATTGGGGGGATACGCCCACAGTCCCCGCCCCTCGGTCGTACGTGAGAGCCCGGGCTGGCTGCTGTCGAAGCCCGCTACCGCATCTCAGCAGCAAGTTTCTTGCAGGGGACGACTTTGCCTGCCACCGGCGTCCGGCCAGTGGCGGTGCCGCTCAATCTGTGTCGCAAGAGCGTAAACGAGGCGACAGTCAGCCCGGCTGCTGCGAGCCCGAAGGTGCAGGCCACGACATCTGTGCGACTGAGCCCCGTAGCGATCATCGCTTCGGTGATCGCTTTGCCTCCGCTGACCAGCACCGCGCTCCATAAACACGCCCCTGCGAAAGAGAACGGAACAACGTTCCGTAGAGGAGGCGCTGCGAGACACCCGAGCGCCGACGGTGCGATTGTGCGAAGGACTGGAACGAAGCGGGTGACGACAAGTATTGCTGCACCGTAGCGATTGATCCCTGAAACAAGTTTTGGGACACGCTGCCGCACCGTGTTGACGATGCTTTCGGGAGCTCTGCGGCCTAAGAATACTGCGACACTGTGACCTATCACCGCTCCGAAAACAATTGCGGCCCAAACGAAGGCCAAGGATTGTGACGGTACCGCCGCTGTCACGATGCCGATTGTTGATGCGGTAGGGAACACGAGACCGAATGGCGTTCCGGTTTCTTGAAACCCGATAGCCGCACAGGCCACGAGGATCAGGACGAGGGTGAGGACACTGATCTCCATTTGCTACAGCTCTTTCGTCCAGCGCCAGACCCGCGCAGGTGGGACGTTCAGCATGATCCGGTGTGTGGGCGTATCGCTAAGTTCGGCCAGCATGGATGCGACTTCGTTCCGGTTGCGTCGTTTCTCGGGCGTGAGTGCAAAATCGATCACACGTTTGCCGTAGTAGCCGAACCAGGTGAAGGACCCGCCGGGCCTCAAGCTCGAAACGACCGCACTGAGCAGGTCGCGTACGTACTCGGCGGGCATCGCCATGAAGGGCAAGCCGCTGACCACGTTGCTTGATGATTCGTACCTGCTCATGGTGTCGAGCGCGTCTCCGCACACGACTTCGATCTGTGGGAAGCGACTGCGGAGACGCACGGTGAACTGCCGGTTCGACTCAACCAGGACGGTGTCTCGACTTCTACGAAGGAGCGCACTACTGACTGCGCCTGTTCCAGCGCCCAATTCGACTGTCGGTGCATTGGGACTGGGAATCAGCGTGCAGTTCGTGGCCAACGCACGCGAAAGCTGGCGACCGCTGGGAGCGACCGCTCCTGTGATGAGCGGTTCGTTCAAAGCGCGTCGTGCAAAAACGAATGGTGCGTTCGGGGCCGGTGTCGATGAGCGGCGCGGTTTAGGACTTGTTGTCATACTTCGATGCTTGTGTGGCCGGCGCGATGCGGTAATACACGAATGGGTCCGCTGACCTACTACTTTTGTATTACTTCATGCCGGATTCTCTGGGATACGGTCAAACGGTGACGATGTCGGCGTGGGTACGTGGTCGCACGGAGGCGTGGTCTACCGCGAGTCTCAGAACGAAGCGGGCGTTTGAGGACACGGTCGTCACGGTGCTCTTGTTGTTCGTCACCTGGGCGTACTGGCCGAACGGCTGGGAAGGTACCGGGACTCAGTGGATTGCCGTCGGTGCGTGTCTCGCTCAGTTGGTAAAACGCCGTATGCCAATTGTCTCCGTCCTGATCGCTGGTACCGCTGCGGCCGTGTCTTTCGCTTTGTGGCCGTTGGTCTTCTTGGCTTGGTGGTTGGTCCGAACTCAGCGGTGGGTGCTAACGGCACTGTTGGCGGCGTTACCGCTGGCCTTGGCTGCCTACGGTTGGTTGCGGAGATCGGATTCGTTTGGCGCTTTCGTCGAGCCTCGTCCTATCGGACCGCTCTTGCTTGCCGTCGCTGCAGCGATGTTGGGGGCTTGGATGGCGGAGCGTCACCGCGTGCAACAGCTGTTGACTGAGAGAATCGACTTTGCCGAGCAGTCTCGGGAAAGTCTCGAACGCGACATTCGTACCAGCGAGCGTCTGCAGCTGGCCAGCGAGCTGCACGATATTGTCGCGCACCGGTTGTCGATCGTTGCGTTGCATGCCGCGGTTCTCGCGCGAAGGACCACCAGCGATCCTGACTTGAGTGACCGGCTCAAGATGCTCGAGAACAACTCCGTGATGGGCGTGCGGGAACTCGGAGATGTGTTACTCGCACTCCGCAGCCCGAATGGAGATGAGGCTGCGGAACCGACTGAGCTGAGGGTCGATGAGCTGTTGCGCGATGCCGAATCGACCGGGTTGAGTGTGCGTGGTGTCGACGAGTTCGATGCTGCCGGGCATTCGTCGGCGCAACTACTGTCGATCAAGCGCATTCTGCGGGAAGGGTTGACCAATGCACGCAAGTACTCGTCCGATGCGGTGGTATCGGTGGACGTAGTGTCATCGGCAACGGAGACGTCGATCAAAATCGGTAATGACTTCGATGCCAGGTCTCTCGAGTCGGGAACCGGAACCGGTCTGGGCTTGATCGGGTTGCGAGAACGAATTCGATTGGTGGGAGGCAATGTTGGCAGTCATGTGGTCGGAGAGCGCTATACCTTGAGTGCCACGGTGCCTCGTTCGGGTGGCAGCGACCGGACCGAGCGGTGATCAGGGTTGGTGTCGTCGACGACGACCCGATGGTTCGACTCGGTGTCGGGGAACTTCTGTCAGTGGAGCCGGGCATAACGGTGGTTCGGGAGGGTTCCACCGGTCGTGAGGCGGTCGCTATCGCAGACGCAGTCGATGTGCTTCTGGTCGACATCCGAATGCCAGAGTCGGACGGTATCGATGCAGCGCGCGCGGTCCGGACTAAGGCCGATCGTCCACGCATCGTGGTGATGACAGTTTTCGGTTCCGACAAGAACATCTACCGGGCGTTATCTGCAGGAGCGGACGGTTTTTTGTTGAAGAGCTCCATTCCGGCTCTGCTGGTCGGCGCGATCGAGACCGTCTTCAATGGTGGGGTCGTGCTCGACCCTGGGGCGACCCGTTCGGTGATCCAGCACTTCAGGATGGACCGGGGTCCAAGCTCGATGGATCTCGAGGAACTCGGCAAGCCGCTGACGCCGCGCGAAATCGACGTCCTGGCCTGCGTCAGCAGGGGCTTGTCGAACTCTGAAATTGCGCTCGAACTTGGAATGCGAGAGAACACCGTGAAGGTCCATGTGAGTCGCATCCTGGCAGCACTTCATCAGCGCAACAGGGTGCAGCTCGCGCTATACGCGCGTGACGTCGGGTTGGGCCGCTGACATGGGCATGCGAGACCGCTTCCGCACCGAACTCTGAACAACACTCGACCCACCAACGTGCGTGTGGGAGCCCCTGCCCCGAGCCTTCGACGGAGACGACCTAGCGTTTTCACACGTCAGCTTGCGGGATGCGGAGCAGTACGACCAGTTCTGATATGCAGGGATACCAGCAGACCTCTGCATATGTTGTGCTGCAGTGTCTTTCGCTCGCGATTGCAGTTCAGCTGTCACCGCGTATCGACGCCCCGGTCTATGCATCCTCGAAAGCCAGCCGTTGAACGAATTAGGGCGCAGCGTTGGTTCGAGACGCTGTTTCGATATCCGCGAGCAAGGGATGAGGATGCCGCTCCGATGCCTGGGGGTCAATTGGTGCAGTTCAAAGAATTCGCAGTCGCGGCAGAACTGTTGGCAGGTGGCGGCGACCAGTATCGGTGAGGTATAGCGCTCGTCCAGTACGCCGGACCAGCCACTGATGCTGTAGGCAGGCGTCGGCTATCGCGGCCCCGAGCGCGCCGGCGAGGTGGAAGCGGCGCTCGCTCCAGTCCAGGCATAGCCGTATCTGAGGTCGCCGCGTCGGTGTGAGGGTAATGCCGATCAGATCGACTTCGAGGGCTGAAAAAACGTGTTCTGCGTTGGGGCCCAAGCGGACCGCGCCGGATGATCCGCCGGCCGCAGATCCGGCGAGCGGGTCCTCGAAGACGACCGCACCGTTGTCGCGGAGAGCATCGGTGAGGGCGACACCCAACCGTCCCGCCAGGTGGTCGTAACAGGTTCGCGCCTCGCGCAGTGCTGCGGCGGCGGTGCTTGCGCTCAATGAAGTGATGGATCGTGTGGGTGCGAGGGCAGCGAGTGCTTCGACCATGTTCGCGACGTCGGGCCCGGCGAGGGAATGGAAACGGAACCGGCCCTCCTGCTCCACACGGATCAGGCCACCGTCGGCGAGCTGGTTCAGGTGGCTCGTCGTCGCAGAGCGCGACAGACCTGCAGCAGCAGCCAACTCCGATGCCGGGCGCGCGCGGCCATCAGCCAACGCCAGGAGAATCTCTGCCCGTCGCGGGTCGCCGATCAACCGGGCGATCGACCCGATATCGACGTCACCTCTTCGCGCAGGCTCACACGTGTGCGCTGATGCCATGCAGACATCGTGTCACGACAACAGTTCAGGGCAGCGTGAAGCGTTCCGAGGCCAGACTGGTGCCCACAACCGACCCCTACCGGGAGGAAAGACGCTGTGGGTGCCACGCACGATCAAGCCGAGTTTGTTTTCACCGAGTGGCACGACCGAATTCGCAGACGCGACGCGACTGCGCTATCGGCGCTCTACACCGATGACGCAGTACTCGAGAGCCCGCTGGTGTGCCGGGTCCTGGACACGCCACGCGGCACTGTGGCTGGTCGCGACGAACTCGACCGATTTCTGGCAGAGATCGCCAGACGCCGCCCGAGCGAGGACGAGCTCCCGGCGTTGTACCGCACCGGGACATACCTATTCGATGGCGAGACCCTCATCTGGGAGTACCCGCGCATGACCGGCGGTGGTGTCGACCAGCTCGATTTGGTCGAGGTCATGGAACTCGACGGACCACTCATCCGACGCCACCGGATCTACTGGGGTTGGCGTGGCACCGAACACGTGATCGCCAACGCCGTCGGCAAGGCCGCACCGGACGTCGGCGCCGGGCAATACGACAAGTTTTGATATGCAGGGTTACCGGTAAACCTCTGCATATACTGTGCCACAGCGTCTTTCGCTTGCGATTGCAGTTCAGCTGTCACCGCGCAACTACGCCCCGGTTTATGCAGTACTCGAAAGCCAGCCGTCGAACGAATCAGGGCGCAGCGTTAGTTGGAGTCGAGGTTTGGGCTGGTCAGACGATGCCGGCCAGCTCTCCCATGCGCATCGTGCAACCGTTCCTGTCCTTCCACATTGCGACACCGTCGACGAGTCGGACGCTCATGAATCCACCGCCGTCACCCCACGGCCATGCGGTACCGAGGTCGGCCACAACGTCCTGGACCGAATCGGCCATCGCCGACAGCGCGAATTCTTCGTCCGAGTCGACGCGGGTACCGATCCAGCTACCACCGAACTTACCCGGATTGACGCCGGCAACCGTCACCGCGCTCAGCAGGAACACCCCGTCGATCTCCGGGTCGGAGTCGATCTCCCAATCGACGTGTTCAATACCGTTGCCGTACTGGCGCACACGCAGGTCGCGGCCCAATCGAGACAGCGCCGACGTCCAAGGCTCAGGCAAGTCCGAGTGCACCACCCGAACCCCCGGTGAGGGAGACCACTTGGCACTCATCAATCGCTTTGACAAATCGTGGTGGCGCACCGAGTCAGTCTGTCAGGCCAGTGGTCGCGGGGCTTGTGATCAGCGGAGCACCGCCGCTTGAGCGTGCTCTGCACTGGTGTGGGCGGGGTTAGTCTGAAAGCGTGAGTAGTTATCTAGCCGAGGCGGGTTTGAGTGAGTGCGCGAGCGCTGGCGACGCCTGCAACTTTGGATTTGGGCTCTTTTTCTTGAAGCTGGGTATCGGTTTGCTTCTGGTGCTCCTGTGGTTCGGTCTCGCTGCGTACGTGTCAGAGGCTGCTGGGCCACCCTTGAACGCGCAGCGTACGGCGATTTCCATTCTTGCAGTGTGGCTTTTGCCGATCATTGGTTCGGCGTTCTTCTTCTGGTACCGAGAGGATGCGCGTGAGGAAAACTGGACGCCACCTATTGGCGTAGACCCGCGGAAATAGTTGCACGTCGGGTATCCACTATCGCCTGTCTCAGGCTGTCTATCGGTAATTCTTCCGTTGATCGCAAGACCTGGACTGTCTCGCGACCATTCGATCGCAAAGTATCCGACGACTCCACCGACTGACGTCGGCCCGCTGTCACCCAGTGCTCGACAGAGCGGTGACGATATTCGGCGATGCGGCGAGTGGGGTGAATCCGTTCCCGAGTATGCGGCGGCAGCCGTCGAGCTCGACGGCGATGGTCACCGGTCGCCAATCGTCCGTCGCGGAGTCGGTGACGGCAACGGCGACGACCGAGGTGGCGGTTTCGGTGCATGGGCTTGCTGCCGGTGGATCTGCTAGTACCTCTTCGCTCAGAACAGGATCGGTGCTGTTCCAGATCCGGGCACCGGTGAAAGCAGGTATCGGTCCGGTGGTGTCGAATCGGCAGATCCCTGAGGGGAAGATCGAGAGGTCGAGCAGGGGCCGTGGTCCCGGTGTCGGCAGGGCTGGCAGCGCGGATGGGCAGTTGAAGAGCAGTTCGATAGCGGCTGGATCCAGTTGTGCATGATGCTCGACTGTGAAGATCTCGGGCAGGGATTGGATCTCGTACAGTCCGAGCGTGTTGTCGAATCCGCAGCCACTGATCGGATACGTCGGCTCCATTGCGCGGCCGTCGGCGTCGATCAGCCACATGTCTGTCAGCGGCGGCATGCTGTCGTCGGTGGTCCCGCAGAAGATTGGCCAGGCTGGTCGTGCCGAGGGCGCATTCAGGGCTTCGAGTACCGGTCCGAAGTCGCCGATGTAGTGCCGTTCGAGGTAGCTGACGGTGCCGTCGGCTGCGACCGTGTCGCCGGTGAAGGTGTCGCAGACGACCGCCGAGGTCGGGGTGAAGGTGGTCGGGACGGTGCCGGGAGCCGGCCTCGGTGGAACCGCAATCCTGTTCGCCGTAGTCGGTATGTCGGCGGATCCGCTCACGTTCTGCGGTAGCGGGCAGACGAACGAGTCCGCTGACCCGATGTGTGCTGCGGTGCGGGGTTGCGGGGTAGTTGCGACTCCGTACGCAGTGAGGGCAACCAGCACGGCCACGAACAGAGTCAGCCCTGCCTCTCGTCCGTTCACTGTCGCAGCATAGAACCACTTCGGGGCGACGGTGGGCGGGGCGCTACCGGTCGATGATGAACTGCGCTGTGCGGGGCATTGCTTGGTTTGTCCGCCGGCTGGGCTGCCGGATTGCCCCCCTGTGCGGCAACTGTCGCGTCGCGACAGACGTCTGTGCGGCAACTGTCGCGTCGCGACAGACGTCGTCGCGCGTCCAGTCGTCAGAGCCATCGGTCGAGAACTTCGGTTCCGGTGTTACAGAGTTCGGTGCGGCGCGAGCGTGCTCCGGACCTCGATGTCACCGGGGTGGGTGCGGCCGAGCCATTCCGCGAGGGACCTGTCGATGTACAAGCAGTCGATAGTCAGAGTGTCGCTGCCGTAGTCCTCGCGCTGGGAACCTGAAGCGACAATCGGGTCGTCCGTCGAATGAAGGTCGCTGTGTTCTGTGGCAGCAACCTCTTCGGCGAGTGTCCACCCCGTGCCGTTCGGGTTTGTGACGCGCACTGTCGTTTCGCTCGGGAAATTGGGTCTGTCAATTCGGTCGACCGAATCGACATCGACACATCCGTTACCCCAGCGTCCGGTAAACGTGACCCACACCCCATCCCATTCGCGATCGAAGACGCTGTAGCGCAGGGGAATTGTTCGTGACACATTCCGCGGATCCGGAAACGGCGTGTTCGGTGCGAGATGGGCGGCACCGGAGGCGTCGATGATGACGACGCCTGTGCCGACGACGTCGCATCCTTCGTGCACGACGTACGTCAGCAGATCCATGAACGGAGTCTGCCCGCTCCCGAGGAGCTGCGTCAACGACTCGGAAGGCTTCTGACGCACCTCGAAAGCCCGCTACCTGGTTCCCACAGCCGCCTGCAACGTTGCGTCCTTCTCAATCTTGTACCTATCTATTGGTACGAATTGTGCTAATTTCTTGGTACAAACTATCGAAGGAGAATCCTCGTGGACAGAAGCAACTCCGAACTCGCACTTGCTCTCACGCTCAGTCCAATCGGAGCGGTCGTCATCGCTGCCATGGTCTGGCTGGCAACAATATTGGTGACGAAAAAGTCCGTCAGCGTTCCCAGCGTCAGTCGCGGCTTCCACCAGCTCGCCGGTGCAATCGGAGGGCTGCTGGTCCTCTCGGGGTGGGCGCTCGGCGTTCTTGCGCCTCGGTGGTCGGAGCCTTTCGACGCAGTGTGGTGGAGGTTCGCAGCTCCCCTCGCGGGAGCGGCCACTGCGGCGGCGGCTCTGGCACTGTGGGCGGTTCGACACCCTGTGCTCGTCGAGGAACCGGTGGTACCCGTCGTTCGCCGAACGTGGACGTCGTTCGTGAACGTTCGACAGCTTCGCACCCTCCTTGTCTCGGCCGCACTATTGCTGGCATTGTCGGTCGTGTGCGGCCTCGCATCCGAACCGGGTGTCGCCGGATCGGCGAACATCACCTTCATCGGGCCGAGCGGTGGGTACGGCACGGTCTACGGCTGGACAGCCGGCCTTCCCGTTGTCCTCATGATCATCGCTCTGGTCGGATCGAATTGGTGCGCATTGCATCTCGACGCTGCACGACCGTTCGCCCGAATCGACACGGTGGACAGCGAGAGTCGTACGCGAACGGCAGCCGCATCGCTGTTGCTGACCGTGACCATCGGTGCTGTGCTTCTGAGCTTGGGTGCTGTAGTCGAAAGCCTCGGCTACTCGGCGGGACACGTCGGCTTCCAGGTGCCGGGCTCCGACCCGTACATGTGGAGCACGGGCTTTTCCTCGATTGCGCCGCCGATGAGATACCTCGGTTGGGTCCTGCAGGTGGCCGGTGTCGTGTACGTCCTGCAGGCGATGGCACGTCCGTACCGACGCCGATCGAGCAGCGCTGCCTCGGATGCCCCTGTTGTGGCGCAACGATGAGCGATCGCCTCGCGGGTGTAGGGCAGTCGACGTCGATCTACGATCATTACCGGGGTCTGATCGTCTCGGGGCGTCTGGGACGCGGCGAGAGATTGCCTACCGTCCGTCAGACAGCCCGCGATCTGGGGGTGTCCCCCGGAACAACGGCACGGGCCTACAAGCAACTCGAGCAGGACGGCTTGGTCGTGACACGTACCGGTGCCGGTACCAGGGTGTCCGACACCGCGTCCCCGCTGCCCGCAGAGATCGTCGAGCTCGTTCGATCACTTGCTCGGACTACGGCGCGCATTGGAGTCGACCAGCACGACGTGATGACCTCGCTTCGAGCGGAACTGGATTCGTCGGTGACAGCAATCGTCGACGACGAGTGAGACTCGACGCGCAAGCGCGGTCAGCGCGACCAATAATTGGATCACGGTCCAGTTCTTCGCCCACCCAAATAGGGACCTGGAGGATGATCTTTCTCGGTGTAGTTATCTCAGAGTCCGCCAAGATGCGTGCGTTTGCTGCCTCTTCTAGCCCGGCTTGGGTCTCGGTGTGGCTGCCATAGGGACTGGTAGTTGAAGGATCACGACTCAATCTGGTCTCCTCAACGAGGTCTTGTCGCCAAACATGGCCACGGTCAATATATTTCGTAGCTCGGACGGCGATCGCGTCCCTCGCCGGCCACCATCGTGGGCGGTTGGCCGAATTGGACCAGCCGAACCGAACTAACAAATTTTTTCCAAAGCGTAGATAAAGTTCAACCCATACCGCTCGGTTTAATACCGAGCGCCCCGCTTTCAGGGTGGCCCATCGATCCGTTCACGAAAACGCATGAATCGGCACGTCGACGAGAGGCAGACCAGAGTGAGTAAAACGCCACAAGTATTGCGTAAGCGGTCATTTCGCCTCGGCAAGCGACTCGCTACGGGACTCGCCGTCGTGGGGGTCACAGTCGCTCTGGGAGGCGGTTCTGCCGGTGCGGAAACCCTGACGGGATGGACGGGACCGACGCCTTTCGTTGGAGGGAATCTTTACTTGCACGATTCGACCATCACCAACGATCCTCGAATCATTGCCTCGAGCAACATCCGCACCGTGAACGGCGTGTCCGTGACCAAGACGTACATGGGGGTCATGGCCCGACTGTTCAAGAGCGGAATCCTCTGCGAAGCAACCCCGTACATCTACAACTACGGGCCGACACCCGAGCTGACAGTTGCCTCGTATCAGGAGTGCGGCGGTGGGTCGTACAACAGCCACGGGTTCGTACGGGCTTGGAACGGAACAGCCTTCAACACCTACGTTACCTTTCCCAGCAACCCACTGTTCACCATCAACGGCCCGACTGCACGAGGAGCCGTGGACGAACCTGAGATTGCCGAGAAGACCCTCGACGATGGGCGGACCATCGGTTCAGGCGCGCAAGCGGAGTCCGAGGCCGACCTGCCGGATCTGATGGCTGCCTAAGGCACCGATGGCCAACTGTGCTACGTGCAGACGAGCGATCTCGACGAGGCACCGCAGGCACCGCTGGACGATGTCGCCGCTCTGCCGACTGCGAGCACAACAGACGGTGTCGAGGTCTACACCGAAGCAAAACGGGAAGTGCCCCTGTACGCAGAAGACGGCACGACCACGATCGGCGTCTTCGCCATTGGATGACCCGCGCCACAACTATCGATCCCTCGAACTCCGAAAGAAGAGCCGTGAGAACAACATTCAAGCGCATTGCCGCGTCGGGATTTGCAGCTGCTGCTCTGTCTATGACGTCAATGTCCGGTACCGCTACAGCAGAACCGGCACCGTGGTGAACACCGAGGTCGGTGCGGGTGACTGCATAAACAGTGTGGCCATGGTCGCATCCGGTGATTACCTCAGTCTCCCTGCGGCACCGCTCTATGCGAAGTCGGGCACGTCGTTCTGCACCCGTGCGAACAACTCTGCCACAGACGGAGTGTGGACTCCCTACGCGTGCATCAACATCAGGGGCTGAGCTCGCTTCAGCCCACAGTCTGAAAACACAGACCCGGCCGGGGGCACTCCTCCGGCCGGGTCTTTTCCGCTGTGTTCGGTCGCTGCAAAGATGAAGATTAAGATGGGCGGCCAACGCTACTGTGAACGCCTCTTCTTGAGCCGATCCAGCCATACTGCGAGCGCCCCGAAAGCGATCGCTGCCACGACGTAAGGCACGCCATGAACAGGGTTGCCGGCCCGGAAGAGCATGGCAAAGACCGTCACGATCGACACAATGCACATCAGGGACGCGATGATGGATCCCACCGACAGTAGAAGTGGTGCAACCCCGCCAGATCGTTGCGCCACGTCAGCTCACCTCGCTCGATTGCATTGACTGCCAACGTATCACCGATTTGTGCGACTCATAGTTTCTTGTCCAGGTGAGGCCTCGGTGGGAAGCCATCAGCTCGAGAACATCGCGTTCACGAGGCGTGAGTCGTTCGAGGGGATTCGATCGGGTCGTGCGAGACAACAGCTGCCGCACTACTTCCGGGTCGAAGGCAGTCCCGCCGCCGGCCACCCTGTTCAATGCGTCCAAGAATTCTTCGACCTGCGCGACGCGGTCCTTGAGCAGGTAGCCGACCTTGCCGCCGGATCCGCTGATCAGCTCTGCTGCGTAACGGTTTTCGACGTACTGGGAGAGTACGAGTACCGCCACCTCCGGCCATCTATCGCGAATGGTCAAGGCCGCTCGCAGTCCCTCGTCGCTGTGACCCGGAGGCATGCGGACGTCTGTGACGACGATGTCGGGACGATTCAGTTCCACGGCAACCAGGAGCGCGTCGGCGTCGCCCACGGACGCGATCACGTCGTGGCCTTCGTCGACGAGCAGACGTACCAGACCCTCACGCAGCAGCGTCGAGTCCTCGGCAACGATCACCCGCACGGGACGCTCGCCCTCACGACGGTCGGACCGCCGACCGGGCTGTCCACAGTCAGGGTGCCATCCAGGGCAGCGACGCGGCGGGCCAGTCCGGACAATCCAGTGCCGGACGGATCGGCGCCACCGGGCCCGTCGTCGGTGATGGTTGCCAGTACACGATCGAACTTCTGGTGAGTGACGTTGACCTCCAACAGTTTCGGGGAGGCGTGCTTGGCTGCGTTGGTTACCGCCTCCGAGATGACGAAGTAGACAACCGTCTCCTCAGCGGGGCGCAACCTCTCTGTCAATTCGTACGAGAGTCGGACTGGAACACTGGCCCGCTCGGCCAGCGTCTCGAGAGCTGCGCGCAGGCCATCCTTGTCGAGCGCGATGGGATACACCCGGTTGGCAACCTCGCGCAGCTCGTCGATCGCTCCCTGCGATGCGACCTGTGCTTGGGTGAGGAGTTCGTGCACCTTCTCTGGATCGTCAGCGCGGCGAGCCCGGCCGACGAGCATCCCCAGCGCAACCAGGTGTTGCTGAACTCCGTCGTGGAGGTCGCGCTCGATGCGGCGGCGTTCGTCGTCGATGGCATCGACAACGTGATCGCGGCTGCTCGTCAATTCGGCAACCCGCTGGTGCAGCAACCGATCCGACTGTCGGCCGAGCACCTGGACGCAGAACCAACGGTCCAGCGAACCCACCGCGGCCACCCCGACGATCGCGACGAAGATCAAGAGGATCCCGGGCAGAGCCGCCATCGCGATGAGTCCACCGTCGACCCGGTCGGAGTTCTCGATCAAGCCCCAGCCGCCGCCGAGGATCCATGCCGAGACCATCGAGCCGGCCACGACGAGACAGAGCATCAGTAGAAGGACCACGCCGAGTCCGAGTAGTCCGATAGACCAGCGCATCCCGAGATACCAGCGGCAACGTCGAGGGGTCGCCGCATCCGTATGGAGCATGCCGTGGAAGCGGGTGATACGACGAATCTCCAACTCGGACAAAGCCAGTGCGCTCCCATCGACTGCCCTCCGAAGTGGCGTTGCCCACCGGCCGGGGATGCGCGCCAGAGTGAGGGCGAGCACTGCCGCCGGCGAGAACAGCAGTGCCGCGATCGCCGTGAGGCTACCGAGCAGAACGCCGGCCAGCGCACCGAGCCACCGCCGAAGAAGTGAGCTGAAGGCAATGCGATCCGCCAGGTCGGATCGTCGCACGACATGGTCCACCAGCACTCGAGCAGCCTAACCGAGCACCCGCCCCCGCGTATTGCGGTAAACCACAGGGTTCCGTCCAGAAAGTCCCATGACTGTCGACGGCTTCCTCGATGGCCGCCATTTGGGAAGTTCCTAACGTTTTCAGCGACCTTCCTGACGAGCGACATCAAAGAACTGGGGAATTATCATGTCCGACTTGGTATTTACTGCAGCGGCTGAAACCGAGACACTCGACGGCCTGGCCGGATGGGCGGTCGGCGTCATGGATGCGCTCGGCGGCCCCGGTGCCGCTGTCGTCGTCGGTGCCGACAATCTGTTCCCTCCGATCCCGAGCGAACTCGTTCTGCCCCTTGCCGGTTCCTCGGCCAGTCAAGGAGTGTTCTCCTTCGGCGCGGCGCTCTTCTGGACAACGCTCGGCTCGGTACTGGGCGCGACTATCGTCTACGCGGTCGGTGCGCTCATCGGACGCGAGCGCACGCGAGCACTGGTGGCGCGAATCCCGCTGATCAAAGCCACCGACTTCGACCGCTCGGAGGCGTGGTTCGCCAAGCACAGGTCGACGGCAGTGCTGTTGGGCCGCATGGTCCCGCTGTTTCGCAGCTTCATCTCCCTGCCCGCCGGAATCGAGCGGATGGGAATGATGAAGTTCCTCGTACTCACCACAATCGGAAGTCTGATCTGGAACACCATATTCGTCACCGCGGGATATCAGCTGGGCGAGAACTGGCACCTGGTCGACGCGTATGCCGACATTCTGCAGAAGATCGTCGTCGCGACGGTCGCCATTTCCTTCGTCGTCTTCGTGGCCTCGCGGTTGCGATCTCGCCGTCAGACGGGGAAGACCGATCCAGACGGACACTGAGCATGATAAGGACGTCGGACGGTGAACCGAAACAACCTCGCGCCCTGCGCCGATCGTCATTTTCGCATCGGTCGACACGAATCGGCGAGTGCTCGATTTATTGCGGTTTTCCGCAATGAGGGTGTACGAGCTTCCGCGTACCGAAGGCTCGGCCGCTGCGCTTGGCTAGAGAACATGGACAACAGCATCGATCGGACCACCAGTGAGCAGCCTGCGGTGCGTGTGCGTGCCGCGCGTCGCCGATACGACCTGGGCGACGAGACCGTCTACGCCCTGAATGATCTCAGCGTGGATTTTCATCGCAGAACTTTCACTGCGGTGATGGGTCCATCAGGATCGGGCAAATCGACTCTGTTGCAGTGCGCTGCGGGGCTCGACAGATTGGACGGCGGGGAGACCTTCATAGGCGACGTGGAGGTGGGATCCCTCAGCGAGCAGGCACGGACCCTCCTGCGCCGATCCAAGGTGGGTTTCGTTTTTCAGTCCTACAACCTCATCGACTCGCTGACAGCGATCCAGAATCTCGAGCTGCCTCTACGGCTTGCCGGACGCAAGCCTGAGCGTTCCAGAATCACCGCAGGACTGACAAGGGTCGGGCTGGGGGATCGAATGCATCATCGGCCGTCTCAGCTGTCCGGCGGCCAGCAGCAACGGGTCGCCGTCGCTCGAGCCCTGGTGTCCGAGCCCGAAGTGGTGTTCGCGGACGAGCCCACGGGCGCATTGGACTCTGCCGGCTCGCGGTCAGTCCTGGCGCTACTGCGAAGCGTCGTAGATCACGAGGGCCAGACCGTGGTGATGGTGACCCACGACCCGACCGCGGCTTCGTTCGCCGATCGAGTCCTGTTTCTCCGTGACGGGAAAGTGGTCGACGATCTACAGCACCGCCGGGGCCTCCCGGGCGACAACCGGACCGCCGCCCAGATCGCAGCTCGGATGGCCGAGGTCAGAGCATGATCACCTGGGCAATGGCGTCTTTCCGACGCCGGATCACGGCCGCGCTGGGGGTACTGCTGGCGGTGTTCGTCGGCGTTCTGATCACCACCGCCACTGCACAAGTCATGGCAGCAGCAGGACCGCAGCCACCCGAGCGGCTACAAGGGACGTCGTTGGTGGTCGCCGGCGAGCGAGCAACGAACGTGCTGGGACAGGCCGGTGACCGCAGCGCGTGGGGCGGAGACCGGCTCGCCCAACTGACGCAGCAGATCCGCTCAATCCCGGGTATCACGCATGTTGTGGCGGACCGTAGCTTCCTTGCGCAGATCGTTACCCCGTCCGGAGCGCTGCCGAGTGCAGATCCACAAGTCGCCGGGCATGGGTGGTCGAGCACGTCGCTGGCTCCCTACCGACTGATTTCCGGAGAGCAACCGCAGCAGGCGTCAGAGATCGCGCTCGGGCCGGAGTTCGGTGCCTCCGTTGGCGAACGGGTCACTCTTCGGACCGCACAGGGCGATATCGAGGTGAAAGTCGCCGGTACCGCCGACGGTCCTGGCGTCTATTTCGACGACGCTACCGCCGCGCAGTTGGCCCCCGCCGCCAGTCTTCTCGGTATCGAGGTCACCGATCAGTCGGCAGAAGCCTCGGTGCAGTCGGTCGCGGCGCAGTTCGGTGGCGAGGTGGTGACCGATCGCAGTGCCCTACAGGATGACTCGATCGCCAAAAGCCGCTACTTGAGCAGTCAGTTTCTGACGGCGCTGGCCCTCGCGTCATTGGTTGTGAGTCTCTTCGTCGTCGCGGTCACCTCGAAGTTCGCCGTCGACGAGCGCACCCAGGAATTCGGCCTCCTTCGCGCAACCGGAGCGCTGCCGAAGCAGTTGCGCCGCGTAGTGCTGCTGGAAGCCGTGCTGCTGGGAACGGTGGGATCGGTCACGGGAGCTGCGGCCGGGGTGCTGGCGACTGTGCCGTTGGCCGCAATGTTGCGATCGTGGGGAATTCTGCCTGCCGAGCTCAGCGTGACGGTCGACTGGCCCACTGTCTTGGCAACGACCCTGGGAGGTATCGCCATCGCCGTGATCGGAGCCGCCATCTCGGCGGTGAGCGCTTCGCGGGTGAGCCCACTGGCCGCAATGCGTCCCGAGTCGACTCGTCCACGCAAGGGCCACGGGCGCTTACGAACAATCAGCGGAACCGCATTGGCCGCACTCGTCGTGATCGAGGTGATAGCTGGCCGCACGGTGCCGGGTCTGGACTCGGTGTTGATGGCGATCGTCATCGCTCTCACTGCTGCTATCGCTGCCGCATGTCTCGCACCGGTACTGGTGCCTAGACTCGCACGCATCTTGCTGTGGCTGCCCTGGAGGATCCGGCCGTCCGCCCCCCTCATGGTCGGCAGCGCCGAGGTCACTACAAACCCGCGCCGCTCTGCCTCGATCGCTGCGCCGGCGATCATCGCGGCGGCTCTCGCCATCCTGACCAGTGGATTTATTCCTACGATGCGAATCGCCTACCCTGCGGAAACCGCAAATCAGATCCAGGGCCAGTCGGTGGTGGTTTCCGATGGCGATTACCTGACGGCTGACCAAGTATCCCAAGCGTTCGAGAAGTACGACGTCATCGAGGTCGAGATATCCAGTCGAGCTCGACTTGTCGTTCCGGGGTCCACCGTGGCGCTTCCCGTCACGGCACTTCCGAGCGCGGCCGAGCCCTCTGCCTTCGAGGTGCCCCGATACATGGCCGAGGAGAACGGCTGGCAGACAGGCGACTCAGTTGCGCTGGTGATGTCGGATGGGACAGACCTCAACCCGACCATCACGTCGATCGTGGACGAACCGAGGGGCGAGCATCCTGGCGTGGCCCTGTCCGAAGGCATCATTCGTCTCCATGACCCCTCGGCCGTGGCGGACGAGGTGTTCGTGCGCTCGTCATCTATTCAGGCCTCCGTCGAGCCCCCCGCAGGCACCCGCGTCACGGATGCGATCACCTGGTCTTCGACGCGCTACGACAAGGACCTGACTCTGCTCAATCGCTACGTCATGACCTTCATCGCAGTCGCTGTCAGCTACGCCGTACTGGCAGCCGCCATCACAATCGCGATGTCCATGCTGCATCGGCAGACCCAAGTGCGCACACTGGCGCGCTCCGGTGCCACCAAACGGCAAATTAGCGGAGTGGTCGTCATAGAGGCTGTAGTCGCCGGCGCGTGCGGCGTGCTGCTCGGTGCGCTCTGTACCGTCGTGCCACTACACGAGATGGCAGCCGGTCTGTCGAACACCACAGGCAGCCCAGTAGGTGTTCACCTCGACTGGGCACAGGCCGTTCTGGTGCCGCTGGGAATCGCATGCATGATGGGCGTGACGGCAGCTGTGGTCAGCTTCCGGCGTGGGTCAGCCAGTGTCCAGTGAACCCCGCCTAATTCGGGGGCTTCTATCAACTTCGCGATGGTCGAGCACACAGAAAGCGAGATTGGCGCGCGCAGTCGTAGCCGTTGAACCCTCCGCTCGGCTGCGAAAATGACGGCGTGGATCGAGGTACTGACTGCTCTGACAGATGCACCAAACCGACCTGTTCGCTGCACGATCGAAGAGCTGCGGGTCGAGGAGACGGTGCCGAGACCGCCGACCACATCTGAAACCTGTACCGGCCCTGCGGTCGTCGGGTTCGGATGCGGACTGTACGGACCAGGTTGCAACGGTGCAGCAACGGCGTCGGCCCACCGGCAGTACGCGGATCTAGCTTCGGGAGTGCTGAACACCTCACCTCAGGTGGGTATGGCGATAGGGGGGCGTCGCCGTCTTAGGGGGTTGCCTGTTGCTGGCCGATCCGGTTATCGGGATGCGGTGTGGGGACCATCCCCACACCGCAGTAGCTTTCGACGTAATCGCGGTCCTGTCCTATCGGTACGTCCCTTCGCGGTAGTGTCACGCGCGCATAGGTGTTACTGACCGGGCGAGTCCTGCGGGAACTCCACCTACGACGAGTGCCCTCGAACTGGAATCCGGCTTTACCTGCATGTGATGCAGCACCAATGATTTCGTAATATTCTAGTTCCGCTGCTCATCAATTGATGACGGGCCTGGGATCTTCCGGCGGTCTACGGAGCAGCTGAGGTCCTGGCGAGAACTGCACGGTGCCTTTACCGTGGTCGGTATGGCAACCTTCGCAGACGATCCCGTCGGTACCTACGCCCGGTACATTGCCGCCTGCAACAAACGCCGGTTCGGCGATCTCGACGAGTTCATCGCCACCGATGTCGAAGGTGTCCGCAGCGGTGTCGAAGGCTACCGCGACGGCCTTCAAGACATCACCGTCGCGTTCCCAGACTTCAACTGGCGCATCGAAGATTTGATTGTCGAGGGCCGGTCGATGGCGGCCCGGCTGACAGACACCGGCACCCACCAGGGTGAGTTCGACGGGATCCCTGCCACCGGGCGGCATGTGCAGATTCGAGAGCTCGCGGTGTACCGGATCGATGACGACGGAAAAATTGTGCGGTGCTGGGGAGACCTGGAAGTTGCATTGCGCAGTGAGCTGCTCACCGGCGGAAAATAGCAGCTCATATGCGAATGCAGTGGCAATGCGTGTGAGTCCGACGCTTTGCCTCAAAGTAAGGCCGCCTCCGGCCAAACGGGCGTGTACACAGGACACCGCGTCGATCATCCCGCTGACATGACACGAACAAGAAGACCATCGAAGACGTGCACTGGGCCGGTGTTACCAGGACAGGCGAAGGCTCTTCAGTTCCTTCGATTCGACGATGCGGCCGTCCCATACGAATCGGTCGTCGGGTATTCCGGTGTGTGCGGTCAGATTTTCGGGGTGTAGCGACTGGCTGTGATCGCGGCTGCTCAGGTGGGCGATGACCCCGGTTTCGTCGTCGATCACAATCGTGGTGGTGAGTCCGGTGGGCGACGTCAGATCGGTCGACCATGCCGGGCGGCCATCGTGGTCGAGTGCCGTCGGGGCCTGCGTGACGTACTGGGCGGGTGTGCGTCGTGTAAGGAGTGATCGCGGGCCGAAGAGATCTCGCGGGGTGAACAGCGCGCCGAGCCGGATTAGGCTGGTGGTGCGTTGGTGGACCATCTGTCCATCGATGCGGGCGACGGGCACAATGTCGGTCGAGCTCGACGACGCGTATACGACTTCGCCGTTGCGTTCGACCCGCCAGCGATCACCGCGGCCGTAGCGGAATTCGAAGTGGTCGTCGACGAAGCCTGTGTCGGTTGCACCGACGACGTGCAGCGAGCCTGACAGGTTGAGGTCGGTCGCCGCAGTGTTGCACGCTGTGAGCTGTTGCCACGTCGGTGCAATCACCGTATTAGATTTACACCTGCTCTCATTGCACTTCGTCGTCCTTGATGGGGATGCAAGTCTTCCGACCGGCCAGCGCTCCCAACCCAGACGCTCGATCGATAACCCCGCCCATTCCTCTCGAGCGCGGATCAATACGACCAGTCTTGATATGCAGGGTTACCTGTAGACGCCTCCATGTGTTGTGCCGCAGTATATCTGGATTCGTGCCGCCATTAAGGGGCTCATCGGGTGCACCACCACGATGTGGCCGAGGGCGATATCGCCAGCCCACAACCCTGGTTCAGCTCCTAGGTGGGCGTGGCAACACGGTTCCCCAACCGGCGCGGTGCGCAGACGAAAGGTGGGACCCTTGCGAGCATGATCGGTCGACGTGTGGGACTGACGATATTCCTGGTGGTGACGGCGGCCCTCGCGTCCTACGGTGTGCTCTCCACCCCGGAGTCGAGGTCGGTCGCCGAGATCGGCTCCGCTGATCAGTTCGTGTGCGCACTGCCCCAGGACGTCGGCGGCTACCTCGCCGCTCCTCCGCAACAGCAGGCCTTCTTGCCACGTCCTGCGCCGGGCACGGTGCCCGAAGAGTTCGAACCGGTGACGGCCGTGGTGTGCGACATCGGCATCGGCGACCACGTCGCTGCGGACGGAACCGTCACCTACGTCGAACGCCGCTATGCCGGTGACTTCGACGCCGCTGTGCGGGAACTGAACAGGCCGCCCACTCGCCGCTCGATCTTCGACGCCCACTGCCTGGCATCCGTTCTCGCGGCGGCACCGGTCGACATGTGGCTCCTCGACGCCGACGGCCGAGCCGTGCAGCCCTCGTATCCACGTGGCGACTGCGGACTGGACAACACCCTCGGACTCGCCGAGATCCTCGAACTCCCAGAAGTGGGCACCACCGAACACCAGGTCCGTCTCGACACCGCAGGAATCGCCTACTTCTTCTCATGCTCGCCCGTCGTCTCGACACCGACACCCGGGCTGCGGTCGCTACTCGACCTGACGCTGACACCGTCCGGGTTCTGTCACTTCGACAACGCCGGAGCCAGTCCGGAGTTCGCCGGCGCGGATCGATACGCGCCCGAGCCGTATCTCGACTGGAACGCCACTCTCACCGACCTCGAGCCCGCCGGCCCCTGCAATCAGCAAGCAACATCGCTGGCTACCACCTCCACGCAGTCCAATATCGGGGACGAGTACGTCACCATCGATATCCACATCGAACTCGACGGATGCCGACGCATCCTGGCGGACGGCTTCACACCGTTGGCGGCACCCGCCGCCTACATCGACTCGATCAACAGCGCCACTCACTGACTCGACCCTGATCAACATTCAGACTTCCCGCTGACACCGCGCATCGGACAGAGCGCACCGAATGCCGGCGTGAAACGTGCCGAGTCCCGAATCGCTGGCGTCGACGGCCATGGAGTGCGGGCGAATCGACTCAGCTGTGTCACAGCGTCGCTGTGGTGAATTCCATCAGGCACGTTCTCGCGCGAATCACGGCCTCGCTCAACGGATCCACGATGGCACCTTGACGGGGCCAGAGGGTGAACGACTGCGCTTCTCCGTTGATCGAGATGATGGACTCCGAAGCTCCGTCGGCCAAAACATCCACGGACACCGTCCCACCTTCTGGACCGGACCCGTTCCTACCCAACTCCCAAACACCCTCGAGCATCGACCCGTCCGTAGTGGAGAACTGCATGGCGATCACGTAATAGTGCTCGTACGCCCCCGCCTCACCGTGCGGCGCAACCTCTTCTGCAACCGACACGAAGGCTTCAAGTGGACCAACCGATGGCCGACCCACAAACAGCTCGCTCAGACTCGAGGTGACCGACAAGCACTTGCGGTCCTCGTCTCCGCCCGGTCTCATGACGAGCGCGACGATTAGCGCCGTCGCCGCAACAGCGACGACGATCGCTATCGACCACAGTCGTATAGCTCGCTCTCTGCGCATAGTGCACGACGTCCTAGCACATCAGACTTGATGAACGGAGACCGAATTCGGCCGGGACCTCCGGAGGATATCCGGGTACCTCGGGTACCTCGGCCTGTTCCGAGCAGGGCTGGAAGAATTGAGGCGAACGGGAGCCGGCGTCATCTATGACTAAGCCACCAGCCGGCCGCGGTAACGCTGGGTGCAGTTCGCAGTCGGTATTCGTGTTGCGAACAAGCGATTCGGCTCACGCAGAATGCATAACGTTGACGTGCAAGCTATTTCGCCTGGAGTGCTTTGCGTGCTTTCCGTTCTACGAACAACGGGACGAAGTCGCGGATGGAGTTGCCCTCGAAGCGGGCGTGCTCCGCGGCGATGGTCTCGTCGATGACCGATGCGGGCACATCGGGGAACAGTGCTGCGAGGCGATCGCGGACGGCGTCGATGTGCTCGTGTTCGGTGGTGGTAGTCATGATTTCAACGATCCGCTCTGCTCGGGGCTAGGTCAAGAGGGGGGGTCCTGCGCAGTCTCTGGGTCGTGCCGTCGGTGCCTACCCCGAGCCATCGGGAAAGCGCGCGTGGAGGGCGTCGAGTTGGCGGTGCAGCTCGTACAACATTTTTCGCTGCGACCGGGCTTCTTCGTTGTGCCAGAGCCGGGCGGTGCCTTGGCCGATTTGTCTGGCTTTGTGGGCGAGTTGTTCGGCTTCGTCGACGAGCGCTGAGACTGCGTCGATCTCGACGGTCAGCATCGCAGCGAAGACCTGGGCTTGTGCCCGATCGGAGCTGTCGGGCTGCCTTCGGGATGCGGTCGGTGACGTCGGCTTCGTGCTGGGTGCGTTCATCTTCCGGTCACCGGAACGTGCAGAGTGTCCCGTTCCAGGTGAATGTGTGATGAACTGCGCCGATCCCGTGGCAGTGTCCACTGCGCTCGTGGTGGTCATTGCCCGACCTGTGGTCGGCCGACGGATGCTGCGCTGTGTTCGAGGCGTCGACGGCACACACGCAACAGTGCGTCCACGGTCCGGGAGTCGAGGTCAACAGACTGTTCAGGGTCGGCCAGTTGGTGCCGGAGCCTGCGGAAATACGTTTCCGGCGGTATGCCGAACGCGACCATGATGTCCTCGGCGTCGCCGCCGCCGTAGGGCATCCACTGGAGCGCGAACGCGAGCATCCGATCGCGCTCGTGCGGGGTGTCGGGTGTCGGCGGCATGACTGCAGTATCACCCGGCCCCTCGACCGTCGCAGTCGCCGCAAGCAACCGTAGGGCGACTAACAAGTGAACACTGAACAAACGCGCTGGAAGACTCGCCGCCGGTGGCAATGAACCACAGACCGAACCCGCTCCCCGCGTGCATTCACGGTAGTCGTGGACTCGCGATGCCCGCAGGTCAGGCGGCGATCGTGAGAAACGCGTAGTGAAAATTACTGTTAACGAGACGTGTTGATGTAGGACGAGTTGCTTCTGCATCTCAGGCGCTGTTCTATCGCGGCGATGGTGTTTCGGTCTACACGACCTGCGTTCTTGAGACCGTCCGGGTGGTGTCGAGTCTTAGCGTCTTCTGGAGGCGGCGGTGATCGCTGCGGCAATCAGTATTGCTCCGGCAGCTATGGACGTGGTTGCTGTCCATCCCCACCAGTGGACTGCTGAGGCACCGAATGCGGTGCCGACGCTGCCGCCGATGAAGTAGACGACCATGTAGGCGCTATTGAGCTGGGCGGGCGCGGTGGGGTTGATGGCAAGCACGGTGCTCTGGTTAGCCACCTGGGCGGCGAACAGTCCAGCGTCGAACAATCCCAAGCAGATGAGTGTGACCGCGGTGTTCGACAGGAACAGCGACATCGCTGCGGCGGCGAGGACTGCTAGGACGAGCCCGACCAAAATCACCGCGCGCGCGCCAACGCGGTCAGTCCAGACGCCGGCAAGCCGGGTGGCGAGGATGCCCAGCAAACCGGCGAACGCGTAGAGCCCGATTCGCTCGGCCGAGTAGGAGAATGGTGGTTGCGACAGTGCAACTGCAAGACCGGCCCACACCGTGCAGAAAGCGAAGAACCACAAAGCTCCGCGGCCCGCAGCCAACCGGAGCAGTGGGTGACGAACGAATAGACCAGGTAGTGCACGGACCGTGGCGAGATATCCGGTCGTGACGCGGCCGGTGGTGGCGGGAAGGACGGATCGCGCTGCCACGGCGATCACCACGCACGTTGCGGCGAAAGTGAGAAGCATCCCGCGCCAACCGATGACGTCGGTCAGCCAGCCGCCAACAATGCGGCCGGCAAGGATGCCTGCGGAGATCCCGGCAGTCACGATGCCCAGGACTGTGGCGCGTCGGAGCGGATCAGCGAACCGGCCCGCTACCGAGCTCATCTGCGCGCCCACGGAGGAACCAGTCCCGACAACGCCCACAACGAGGCCCAACAGCCACGGGTCTACGACCGCGGCGTTGAGGGCCAAAACTGCTGCTAATGCGGCGAACTGGACAGACAGCACGTGTCGGGGTGCGAACCGATCGACCAGCGGCACCAGCAGAATCAACCCCAGCAGGTAGCCAACGGGCCCACACGCCAGGGCAACGCCGACCTCGGCGACCGAGACATCCATCGAGGTGGCCACCTCAGCCACACCCGGCTGGAGCGGATAGATGGTTGCAGTACCAATCGCGGCGGCAAGCGACATGAACCACACGACAGGCGATCTCAAAACTGTTGGGCGGTCCAGCGAATCTGAAGAAGTGGTCATGACCGAGAAGTGTTGTCGGCAAGACAACCCGTCGCTGGCGGGAATCCGACATCACCATCGGACCATCCAATGATCAGCAGGAATCGGTACTTGGGAGGTTCGACTGAGCTTGGCCAGCTACAGACACGAAGGGCCGCTGGACGGTCTACCGTTTCTGGTCGCGAGAACGGGAATCACACTCTGCCGCCTAACTCGAGGCCGTTCCTACCGCGATTGCGGCGAGGACGATGTAGACGCAAGCTGCGATGTAGTTGAAGGTGAGGTTGCCGCGGACTGGCCACAATACGACCAGTCATGATATGCAGGGTTACCAGTAAAGTGCTGTAAATTACTGCGGCACTGCATCTCTCATTTCGAGTGATCGAGCAAATTGAGTGACTTCCTGCGGTCGCACACCGACACGGTTGCTCCTCGTCTCTGCCGCCACTCGACTCGGCGACGCGCCGATTCTGTAGTGTGGTGGTCATGACAAGTCCCGAATCGGACAGAGCGGGGGCTCACGGTCACGCCGTCAGCCCCCCGAAACTCTGAGGTTCTAACCTCCCCGCCCACGTCTACGTGTGGCGGGTGTTCGAACGATTCGCGGGTTGGCCGTGGTGACAAGACGCCGTCTGTCCAATCTCACCTCGGAGTTACTCGATGCCTTTCGCTCTCTATTTGCTCGCTCTTGCGGTTTTCGTCATGGGCACATCGGAATTCATGCTCGCGGGCCTGGTCCCGGCGATCGCCGACGGTCTCGACGTATCGGTCGGTTCCGCCGGCCTACTCACGTCGGCTTTCGCAGTCGGGATGGTCCTCGGCGCGCCCGTCATGGCTGCGTTCGCGCGCCGGTGGCCCCCGCGCGCCACGCTCGTAGGATGCGTGGTGATCTTCGCGGTGTGCCACATCGTCGCCGCGCTCACTCCCGCCTTCTCCGTGTTGTTCGCTACTCGTGTTGTCGCTGCCGTCGCGAACGCCGGGTTCTTGGCGGTTGCGCTGAGCACCGCGACCCGTCTGGTTGCACCGGATCAGAAAGGCCGCGCGTTGGCAGTGTTGCTGTCCGGCACGACGATTGCGACCGTCGCCGGTGTCCCTGCGGGAGCACTGCTTGGAACTGCACTGGGTTGGCGGGCCACTTTCTGGGCAGTGGCACTGCTGTGTGTACCGGCAGCAGTGGGGATCGCCGCCGGCATTCGCGGCGACCAGCGAACCGTGCCGGACGGGACTGTCCGTGACTATTCTCTGAAGACCGAGCTGGCTCAGCTTCGAGCGCCTCGCCTGCTTGTCGTGATGCTGCTCGGAGCGCTCGTCAACGGCGGAACCTTCGCCGCATTCACCTACCTTGCACCCGTCGTCACCGAGACCGCCGGCCTGAGCGCGGTGTGGGTGCCTGCGGCGCTGGTGCTGTTCGGCACCGGGTCCTTCCTCGGAGTGGTTGCGGCGGGGCGCATTTCGGACACCTACCCCCGTCTGCTTCTGGTGCTCGCAGCACCCGCTCTTTTCGTGGGGTGGGTTGCTCTCGGAGTGCTCGCCACGCGCCCTGCGCTGCTACTGATCCTCGTGTTCGCCCAAGGCATTCTTGCTTTCGCGGTGGGAAGCACGTTGATCGCGCGGGTGCTGTACGCGGCGTACTCCGCGCCGACGATGGGCGGTTCCTACGCGACAGTCGCATTGAACATCGGTGCTGCTGCAGGACCTGCCCTCGGGGCGGCAGCACTGTCAGGTACGGGCAACCTCGCTGCAGTGGGGGTCGCAGCAGCGTTGACCGGAACAGCACTGCTCATCTTGCTGCCCACGCTGCGGCACATCACACCGCCGAACGGGAGTGAGAAGACACCCAACCGCGAGTCGAGATGAGCCACCGATTCGGCTCACTGTGGGCTTAGAACTCGCTCCTCAGTGTTGGCCAACACCAACAGATCGGTGGAACACCTGACCAGGGCACGCGGCGGTGGGGCATAGTTGTCGAGAGCATGGGACTCGCACCCTCGACTCAGCGGTGGTTTGCACCGGTACAACAGGTGGAACACCCGACTTTCGGGCGGCCGGGTTGGTGGGCGATTCGCCGATCGGCTTGCCAGGTTAAGAACCTACTCCGCGACTGCTGACGCGTGGCCACGTCGGCCCTGCCGCGATCAAAGCGACGGCAACCCCGCAGAGTATGAGTACCGCAAAGTTGTCTATCGGGATCACCGGGTCACTCGATGTGTACCGCACCTGCTCGTAGAAATAGCTTTGCCCGAACTGGAACGCCGCCAGCGCAGCGACAACTACCGCGGCCCACCTGTTACGCCATCGGGATGTGAACAGCTCGAACGCAATTACTACTTCAGACGAGGCCATCACGGCGAACGCGATCCACAACGATTCCTCGAAAATCGACAACCCCGTCCAGGACACGACAAGGATGACGACGAGCCCGGCCATGATGCACTTCTTCATGAATACCTTCCGATTTCAAACCGCAAGCGGGTACTGAATACGTCCCGTTGCGCTTCTTTGTGGCCGTTTGTGCTGGGCAGCGCGCCTGCTCGCGACACGTGGTGCATCGGTTTCGGATATCGCGACCGGAGTGACGTCGAGTGGCGGGCTAGTGGTTCCAACGCTCGCACACCGAGGTAGCGGGCGACAGAGTAGTAACACCTACATCGATAGGGACAAGCTGTCGTCGGCGACCACATGCGTCAGCGAGGCACTGCAGCGCACACCCTTGCTGAGGGCTTCTATGCAGCCGGTCGTATGCACCTAATGCTGAGCGTGGAGTGTGTAGTCCGGGCACTATTATCGGGACTGACCGCAATTCAGCAATTCCTGGTATGCAGAGCTACCAGAAAACATCTGCATGTACTGTGTTGCAATAGGTTTCGATGATCCGCGCGTTTTACCGCAGATAACGAGTGGTGTCTGGTGACGCCGACCAGCAGCCTGGCTTGTCGGGCTGCATCGACGTTGGTGCTGCCGTCTACCCGCAGTGGCGTCGCGGTTCTTCCGGTGGCTTTCCAGGCAACCGTCCGCGCTGGCTGTAATCCCAGGGCCTCCTCCGGGCCGAACAGGGAAATCGACAATGATTTGTTTTACATCGGTGCTGCCTGTAGAGCGTTGCTACCGATCGTGCCGAATGTCAGACCCTGACAAGTACCCTCGGATCACGCGGTAACCGCTCTTCGAGGAGGTCAAGTGCGACGATACGCAGTCGCTGGCGCGGCACTGGGCGTAGTGACAGTCGACTGCGCGGTTGTCTTGGTGCTCACTGGCGGACCGACTGCAGGGCAACCGAACGAAAAGGAAGGACCAGCGATGTCGACGAGCGAAAACATTCCTCCCGATCTGCCAGAAGTCATGGAAGAACCGGCAATCGACTATCTCGAGGAACCCTGGATCGACGGACCTGAACCAATGACCCGCGAGGAATTCGGGCGAGACTCCAAACCGGACGCAAACACCGTAGACCAGCCTTTTCAACCCATTGGTGAGGAGGGCAGCGCCGGCGGCGGCGAGTCTTCGGTGATAGAACGCACCCCTGAGTAATTCGTCGGTGATGCGTATACGGTGACGGCAACGAGGGCAGTCCCGATGGATCTGGACCCCTTAGGGAACCTTGACAGCGGCCGCCCGTGCATGCCCCGCGTCGGGGCGTAGGCAATACGACAAGTCTTGATATGCAGGGTTACCAGTAAACCTCCGCATATGCTGTGTGGCAACATGTTTCGTTGATTGGCTGAGGCTGAAACCAGTCGGCGATTCCGATGGAGCGAGTTCGACGAACAGGCCTCAAGCTCATGCGCCCGGACTACCTGTTAGCGTTCGCCGTCGAGTTGGTTGTGACGAGCTCCGACGGGCACCAGTGCAGCTGGCGTACCTATGGGCCCGAGTTGTACGAGGTCCAGCCTTCGCCCGGATCTGATTCCTCTTCGGGGTCGGTCGCGAGGAATCCGTCGTCGACGGTGTTGGAATCGGGTCGCGAGTCCTTGATAAGCCCGGTTCTTGTGACTGGCGTATTCGAATCGCGAGTCATCGTCCATGCGCCTGTAGGCCCACGGCCAGTAATACTGCCGCCGCCGTTGCTGCTGCTGGCTCCGTTACGGGGCGGATGCGAGCTCTCGGTCAGTGGGTTGCGATGTGTGCAATTCCTTTCCAGCCCCAGTAGATTCGATGTTTGGTGATGCGGGTGCCGTCGAGTTCCATGACTTCGACGAGGTCAAGTTGATCACCGGCGGGTGTGTGTCGGGGGTATTCCCAGATCAGGCGGTGTCCGTCGAATGCGTAGGTCTCGGAACGGTGGAGCGACCGTAGTTCGTTGTCGTCGGGGCGGCGTCGGGGCGTTTCTTCGAGGAAGTTGTCCAGGGCGATCCGGCCTTCGACAATTCCGGAGGTCTGGTCGAGAAGTACAGGTACAAGCGGGCTTTCGAGTGTCGCATCGTCTGCGTAGAGTGCCCCGAGGGCCGGAGCATTGCGTTCGCTGATGCGTTTGTGCCACTCGTGGAAGACGTAGGCGGCTTGTTCTGTGGTTGCGGGCACGTCGAATCCTGTTCTGTAGCGGAGTGGTCAGAGGTTCACGAGTCCGAGCAGCGCTTCCAGTGCACGGTGCCCTCGGGGTGTCAGTGAAATTGCACGTTCCCGGGGTTTGCGGGTGATCCATTCGGCGTCGACGAAGGTCCGGCAGATCTCGGCACCGAGGGTCCCTGCGATGTGGTGGCGTTGCTCGGTCCAGTCGACGCATGCGCGCAGCAGCGGGCGTCGGGACCGAGACTGCCGTGCGGTCTCGATGTCGACACCGATGGCGTCGAGAACATCGTGTGCTCGCGGGCCCAGTTCGTAGGGGCAGTCGTCGCCGGTGCCTGCGGACAACGGGTCGGTGTCGGCTCGGCCTGCGTCTGCCCGGCCGTCGGTGCGGACCAGGGCCCGGGATTCGAGCAGAGCCTCGGTGATGCTGACACCGAGCTTGCCGGCGATGTGGTCGTAGCAGGTTCGGCCTTGGCGCAGAGCGTTGGCGCGGGTGCCTTGGCGCAGGCTGGTGATTTCGTACGGTTCGGCGATCAATGCCAGGGACTCGAGTGCGGCGGCGATCTCGGGTCCGGCCAGGGTGTAGTAGCGGTGTCTACCGGTCGCGGCGACCCGCAGCAGGTTCCCGGTGACGAGCTTCTTGAGGTGACCGGAGGCCGATTGGGCACTTATACCGGCCTCGGTGGCCAGCACGCTGGCGGGCAGTGCACGCCCGTCCGCCAAGGCCATCAGGATTCGTCCGCGGGCCGGATCGGCGATCAGCACCGCAACGGATGCGACGTCTGCGTCGCCGTACCGGCTAGTGGCCGCGGTGCGGGGACTCGAACTGCTCATGCGTACAGTCTGCGCCGATGTCAGTTCATCGTCCGGTGAAGTAAGTCGCCGCCAGGCTTCGGAAGTATGTCCACTACTTCACGGCCCAGTGGCTGACCGAATCAAGCGCCTTCGTCCGCCCAGCTCCATTCGCCAATCCGGTGCCGATTTGCGGACCGCGGCGGACGCGCATGGACGACAGAAAACGCCGCCTTCGACCCAATTAGGAACGAATAGTGACACCCTCGCGGCACGCACACAGAAAAGACGGCTCCGGATTTCTCCGAAACCGCCTCTGACCTGCATCTATGTGTCGGGCTGACAGGAATTGAACCTGCGACCCCTTGACCCCCAGTCAAGTGCGCTACCAAACTGCGCCACAGCCCGCCGCGCCTCGAAAGGCGCATGCTGAGATTACCCCAGCCCTACCCCTGAGAGGAAATCGCCTGCTCAGGAGCAAGGCCGGGAAACATCAGCGGTTGTTGCCCTTGCCCGGCCGTTCCCGCTTCTCGCGGATACGCACCGAGACGCGCACGGGGCTGCCGTCGAAGTTGAACTCTTCACGCAAGCGCCGCTCGATGAAGCGGCGGTAACCGGCCTCGAGGAACCCGGTGGTGAACAGCACGAACGTAGGCGGCCTGGTGCTGGCCTGTGTCGCGAACATGATGCGCGGCAGACGTCCGCCACGCATCGGCGGCGGAGTGGCCGCCACGACCTCTTTGAGCCACGTGTTGAGGCGCCCGGTGGGCACACGCTTGTCCCACGACTCCAGAGCCGTCTCCAGAGCGGGAACCAGCTTCTGCACCGCGCGGCCCGTCTGCGCCGAGATGTTCACTCGCTGCGCCCACGGCACCCGAGCGAGATCGCGATCGATCTCCTTCTCGAGCTGCTGACGACGATCGTCGTCCACCAGATCCCACTTGTTGAACGCCAACACCAGCGCGCGGCCGGCGTCGGCGACCATGCTGAGCACGCGCATGTCCTGCTCCGAGATCACCTCGGAGGCATCGAGAAGCAGAATCGCGACCTCGGCGGCCTCGATAGCGGACTTCGTGCGCAGCGAAGCATAGAACTCGGCACCACTGGCATGGCTGACGCGCTTGCGCAGGCCGGCAGTATCGACGAATCGCCATGTCTTGCCGCCCAATTCGACCAACGAGTCGACAGGGTCGACGGTGGTTCCGGCAACATCGTGCACCACCGAGCGTTCATCTCCCGAGAGCTTGTTGATCAGCGAGGACTTGCCCACGTTCGGCTTGCCGACCAGAGCGACACGCCTGGGTCCCCCACCGGGGATGCCCTCACGCGGCGTCTCGGGCAGTGCCTCGAGCACACGGTCAAGCAGATCACCGGTTCCACGGCCGTGGGTGGCCGAAACCGACAGCGGCTCGCCCAGCCCGAGCGACCACAGTGCGGCAACCTCTGACTCGGTGCGGCCGTCGTCGACCTTGTTGGCCACCAACAGAACTGGCGTCTTCGACCGGCGCAACACGCGTGCGACAGCCTCGTCCGTCGTCGTCGAACCGACTCGCGCGTCTACGACCAACAGGATCGCGTCGGCGGTGTTCATCGCCAATTCAGCTTGGCGCGCAACGGATGCCTGCAGACCCTTGGCGTCGGGCTCCCAACCGCCGGTGTCCTGCACCAGGAAGCGTCGACCACTCCAGTTGGCCTCGTACGACACCCGGTCGCGGGTAACGCCGGGGACGTCCTCGACGACGGCTTCGCGTCGTCCGATGATGCGGTTGACCAGCGTCGACTTACCGACGTTCGGACGCCCCACAACGGCGAGAGTCGGTACGGCAACGGCGTCTTCGCCGTCTTCGCCCTCGTTGAGGTCGACGTACTCCCACTCGCCCTCATCACTCCATATTCCGTCGCCCGCGGTTTCCGCTGCGCCGGAGAAGAATTCTTCACTCACTGCACTGCTCCAGTTCTGTCGTTGACCACGAGCAGCAAGCGCTCCATCACACCGTCGAGATCCAGCTCGCTGGTATCGACCATCACCGAATCCTCGGCGGGACGAAGCGGTGACACTGCTCTTGTCGAATCTGCATGATCACGGCGTTGCACATCCGCGAGCACGGATTCGTAGTCGTCGCCGCGACCTTGCTCTACGTTCTGCTTGTTGCGACGTTCCGCCCGCGCTTCCGGGGACGCAGTCAGAAACACCTTCACGTCGGCGTCGGGAAGTACGACGGTGCCGATGTCCCGGCCCTCCACCACGATTCGCGCCGACGAGTTCACGAGATCCCGCTGCAGCTGCACCAACAGTTCACGCACTGCAGGCACAGCAGAGACGGCCGAGACGGCCTTGGTGACGGCATCGCCGCGGATTTCACCGCTGACGTCCTCACCGTCGAGCAATACGGTCTCGGACTGTGGGTCCTTCCCGATCTCGAGGGGAAGTGCAGCAACAGCTTTCGCTACTCCGTCTGCATCGGTGGGCTCGACACCCGATCGCAGCACCCACACTGTTGCGACGCGATACATCGCACCGGTGTCGAGGTAGCTCGCTTCGAGTGCCGACGCGAGCCGACGCGATACCGACGACTTACCGGTGCCCGAAGGCCCGTCCATCGCCACGACGAGCGCACTCATCACAGGCCTACGGATTCGTAGAGCTTGCCGATCTCGCCGCGGCCGAGAACACGCAGTGTTCCTGGACGCTGATCGCCGAGCACGATGTTGCCGACATCGGTACGCACGAGGCGTCCGACCGGGAATCCGACCTTGTCGAACAACCGACGCACGATGTGCTTGCGGCCCTCGTGCAGGGTCACCTTGACGAGTGACTTGCCGTCCGAAATGTCGAGCAACTGGAAGCCGTCGACCTTGACCGGGCCGTCGTCGAGAGTGACGCCCTCACGCAGCTGCTTGCCGAGTGTGCGGGGAATGGTGCCGAACAGCGTCGCCAAATAGGTCTTGGAGACCTCGAACGACGGGTGCATCAGGCGGTGAGCAAGGTCACCGTCGTTGGTGAAGAGCAACAGCCCTTCGGTGTCGGCATCGAGGCGGCCGACGTGGAACAGTCGCTGCCCCGCCTGGACGCGCTCGGAGACGATGTCGCCGACGCACGGGCGTCCGAGATCGTCGGACATGGTGCACTGCCATCCACGCGGCTTGTTCATCGCGAGATGAACCAGCTCTTCCTTCACCACGACGCGGGTGCCGTCGACGCGGACCACGGCGATGTTCGGATCGATACGGATGCCCTGTTCGGTGACGATGCGTCCGTCGACCTCGACGCGGCCGTCGGCGATCAGTTCCTCGGCGGCACGACGCGATGCGACACCGGCCTGTGCGAGCACCTTCTGCAGACGAACACCTTCACCGGCAGGCACGTGCTTGCGGGGCGAGGAATCGGTGTGCTGGTGCTTCGCCGGCTTGGCGTTGCTGATCGTGGTCGTCGGAACCTGCTTCTTCTGCGGCTTCGGCGGCTTGGGACGCGACGGCTTCTTGCGGGGCACCGCGTCGTTGCTGCGGTCGTTGATGCCCGTGTCGACAGGCTTGTAATCGAACGATACGTCCTGCTCGACGCCTCTGCGGGGATCAGGTCGACCTCCGGTTCGGGGGGCTCCTGCGCGGGGTGCTCCGGCTCGGGGTCCTCCGGTTCGAGGTGCACCAGTGCGGGGGGCACCGTCACGGGGCGCAGCATCGCGGGTGCGATCTCCGCGGCGTGCGTCACGCGGAGTTTCCGACCTACCTGCGGTCGGCTTCCTGCGTGGGTCTTGTCTCTTGTTACGGTCCGGTGTGCCATCACGGCGAGCGGGCTTGTTCACTTGTCTTACCTATCAGTCGTCCGAGTCGAGCTCGGCTGCCGGATCGGGTTTCGATCCGCGGTTCTTGGTGGAGCGGGTCGTTCTCGGGTCGGTGTCCATGCTGTCACTGATCTCGTCGATCAGGTCCACTCCCGGCAACAGCGGTGCCAGTTCGGGTAGATCACCGAGAGATGCGAGCCCGAGCCGTTCGAGGAACAGCTCGGTGGTGCAGTACATCGTTCCGTTCGTCTCCGGGTCCGTTCCTGCTTCGGAGATCAGTCCACGGGCGAGCAACGTACGCATCACTCCATCGACATTGACTCCGCGTACGGCGCTGACTCGTGCGCGGGTCAACGGTTGACGATAGGCGATCACGGCCAGGGTTTCCAATGCTGCGCGTGTGAGCTTGGACCGAGCGCCGTCCAGAAGCAGCCGTTCGACATACGGCGCATACGCGGTTCGGGTGTAGAAACGCCACCCGTCACCGGCATAGCGAAGGTCGATTCCGCTGGTTCGCTCGGTCAGTGCTGCGGCCATCTCGTTCAAGGAGGCGCGCACGCGAGCGACCGATGCACCCACGGCCGAGGCGAGCTGCTCATCCGAAGCGGGGGTGTCCACGATCAGCAACACAGCTTCCAGCGCCGACGCGAGGGTGGCGTCGTCGAGCTCCTCGGAATCGTCGACGTCCTCGAGCTCGAGTTCGGGGTCGGCACTCATGCGTAGTCCTCTTCCGTGACCACGATGGGTCCTTCGTCCTTACCGGTCCAGCTCACTCGGAGATCGCCGAGCGGCTCCGGTTGCTCGAATGCGACAACCCGTTGCCGGAACAGCTCCAGCAACGCCAGGAATCGCGCGATTATTTCGACCTGCACCCCGCAGTCCTGCACCAATTCCGAGAACGACGCCCACTCGTTGAGCCCGCGGCCCTGCAGATTCTCGAGTATCCACTCGGCCTGCTCGGGAATCGAGACGGCGTGCTGGTGGATGTGATCGAGCCCTACCTGCGGAATCGGCTTGGGCCGAAAGGCGGCAGCGGCGATGTCTGCGAACCTGGCGGGGTCGACGCCGAGCAACACCTCCGGGATCAGATCGGCGTACCTGTCTTCCACCGACACCGATCGTGGATAACGCCGCAGCGCAGCAGCTTCCAGCTCACCGAACAGCAGTGCGACCTGCTTGTACGCGCGGTACTGCAACAACCGCGCGAACAGGAGATCTCGCACTTCGAGCAACGCCAGATCCTCGGCATCCTCGACGTCACCCGAAGGCAGCAGACGAGCTGCCTTGAGATCGAGGAGCGTGGCTGCGACGACCAAGAACTCTGTCGTCTGGTCCAGTCCCACATCGGCACCGAGAGACTTGGTGAACGAGATGAAATCGTCGGTGACGGTGTGCAGCGCCACTTCGGTGACATCCATGCGGCGCTGACTTATCAAGGACAGGAGCAGGTCGAACGGCCCCTCGAAATTGAGCAAACGAACCCGAAACTTCGACGGATCCGCGTCGGCGGGAACCTCGATAGGGGCCTCGTCGGCAGCGTCGACGGTCACGGACCCGACCGGTAGATCACCTCGCGCGCCAGAGCGCGGTACGCCTGCGCGCCGCCGGATTTCGGCGCCCATGTGGTGATGGGTTCACCGGCCACACTGGTTTCCGGGAACCGAACCGTACGAGTGATCACCGTGTCGTAGACGACGTCCCCGAACACCTCGACCACCCGTGTCATCACCTCGCGGGAGTGCAGCGTTCGGGCGTCGAACATCGTCACCACGATGCCGGCCAGCTTCAGCCGAGGATTGAGGCGATCGCGCACTTTCTCGACGGTGTCGTTGAGCAGTGCCAGGCCACGAAGGCTGAAATACTCGCACTCCATCGGAATCAGTACTTCGTCGGCGCATGTGAGCGCGTTGACAGTCAACAGACCGAGCGACGGCTGGCAGTCGATGAGCACGTAGTCGTAGCGATCCAGAATCGGATGCAGCACTCGCCCGAGCGTCTGTTCGCGGCCCACCTCGGTCACCAGCTGAATCTCCGCGGCCGAGAGGTCGATGTTGCTGGGCATCAGATCGAGGTTCTCGACGCGAGTCCGCATGATGATGTCGTCTGCGGAGACCTTCGCCTCGACGAGAAGGTTGTAGACCGTGAGATCGAGTTCGTGATGCGCGACGCCCAAGCCCGCGGACAGAGCGCCCTGCGGGTCGAGGTCCACCAGCAGCACACGACGGCCGTAGCCGGCCAGCGAGGCACCGAGATTGATGGTCGACGTCGTCTTGCCGACGCCACCCTTCTGATTGCACATCGCGATGATCTTGGCCGGACCATGACTGGCCAGCGGTTGCGGGTCCGGAACCGACCGCGTTTTTCGGCCAGTGGGCCCGAGTTCGTTGGGGGCGGGAATGATGTCGCGCGACTCACGACTGGACTCCGGTTGACGCGTATGGAACAACGCGCCGTCGAGATGCGCACGATCCGAGGCTGACTCCGCCGCTGGCGGCTGCGGTGTCGACACGTTCCAGCGCTCCCCTGTCCCGTTCGTCTTCGAGTAGTTCACGCAAACGCTACCGCTTGAGACATCGCCGCTGTCACCGGACACGCTGACAGGCAGCGCTCGACCTCGTGCTACCGCGCCCGCGGATGCGCTCCCGCCCACACTTCGCGCAGTGTCGTGACGGTGACGAGAGTGTAGATCTGCGTCGTCGTCACCGACGCATGACCCAGCAGTTCCTGCACCACGCGTACGTCGGCCCCGCCGTCGAGCAGATGCGTGGCGAAGGAGTGCCGAAGAACGTGTGGTGAGACTCCGGAGGTGATCCCGGCCCGCCCGGCCGAGTCCTGCAGTACCTGCCAGGCGCTCTGCCGAGACAACCTGCCGCCGCGCACGTTCAGAAACAGGGCCGGGTTGGACCGCGCCACCAACCCTGGACGTCCACGCACCAGGTACGCGTCGATCGCCTCGATCGCCGGCCTGCCGACCGGGACGATGCGATGCTTGCCGCCTTTGCCGCGCAGCAGTACCGAGCGTGACTCGGTGTCGATATCGTCCACATCCAGCCCCACGGCCTCGGAGATTCGAGCACCGGTGGAATACAACAACTCCAGCAGTGCTCGATCACGCAGTCCGCGTGGAGCATCGGGGCCTGCAATCGACGCCGATTCGAGCAGTGCCACCACTTGATCGACGGGTAGCGATTTGGGCAACCGCTTGGCAGGCTGCGGCGGCTTGACCTCGCTCGCGACGTTGCGCTCGACCATCCCCTCGGCCAGAGCGAAGCGGTGCAATCCGCGCACGGCAATCAGCGTGCGCGCGGCCGAACTTGCTGCGAGAGCGGTGAACTCGTCATCGCCGCGCCGGAGGTACAGCACGAACTCGGTGATGTCGTTCTCGGTGACCTTGGCCAGATCGGCGATTCCGTAGCCACTGAGAAACCGCTCGTACCGCACCAGATCGCGACGGTACGACGACACCGTATTCTTAGCCGAACCGCGCTCGACCACCAGATGGTCGAGGTACGTCTGAATCTGCTGGCCGATCACGGTGGCTACTTTCGTGAACTCTTCCGCTTCTCGAATGCCGTGGGCAGATCGGGCCACGGTGCGTCGGCCGGGCGCAGCTCGGTGCCTGCGGCGCGGGCGGCAGCGAATGCAAGCACGCCGGCCACGGCGGACGCGTTCACGATCTCTCCTGCCAGTGCGCGACGGATGGCCTCGTCCATCGGCACGAAGGAGAGTTCGATGTCTGCTTCCTCGTCGTGCGCTTCGGGCCGATCCACCTCCGTCAGGTCCTGTGCGAGAAAGATCCGCACGGCCTCGTCGGTGAAACCGGGCGAGGCCAGCACGTCGACCAACACCGACCAGGTACCGGCAGCGAGGCCGGTCTCCTCGGCGAGCTCACGCTGAGCCGCCAGTACCGGCTGCTCCCCCGGCGCGTCGAGCAGGCCGGCCGGCAATTCCCACAGGCGTCGCCCGATGGGGTGCCGATACTGCTCGATCATCGCCACACGATCCTGATCGTCGACGGCCAGGATGCCGACCGCGCCATGATGCTCGACCACCTCACGCTCGGCCTTGCGACCGTTCGGCATCGCAACCTGATCGAGCCGAAGCGCCAGAATGGCACCGGAGTACGGCACCGACGAGTCGAGGGTGGTGAACTCGTGTCGGGGCTCGCTCATCCGACGGTCTCGGCGGCGGCGTCCGACTCCTCTGCCGCCACGGTGTCCCCGTGAATGTCGACCGGCAGGCGCTCCGCAGCCTTGTACTTCAGGGCCGCACTGATCAACGATGCGAACAACGGGTGTGGACGGGTCGGCCTGCTCTTGAGCTCCGGATGCGCCTGAGTGGCGACGAAGAACGGGTGCACCGAGGCAGGCAGCTCGACGAACTCGACCAGATGGCCATCCGGAGAAGTACCGCTGAACACCAAGCCGCTCTTGGCAATTCGATCCCGGTAGTCGTTGTTGACCTCGTAGCGGTGACGGTGGCGTTCCGAGACGTTCTCGGTACCGTACGACGCCGCGACGACCGAACCCTTCTGCAGGGTCGCCGGGTAGGCACCGAGGCGCATCGTGCCGCCGAGATCGGCGTCACCGGCGACGGCATCTTCCTGATCGGCCATCGTGGAGATCACCGGATCCTTGGTGTCCGGGTCGAACTCGGCGGAATTGGCATCGGTCAGACCGACCGAACGAGCCGCCTCGATGACCACACACTGCAACCCGAGGCACAGCCCCAACAGCGGAATCTTGCGCGTGCGGGCGAACTCGATCGCCCCGAGCTTGCCCTCGATACCGCGGATGCCGAAGCCACCGGGAATGAGCACGGCATCGACATCGCCCAACGCGGCCTGCGCCCCCGCAGGCGTCGAGCACTCGTCGGACGGAACCCACTTGATCTCGACCTTCGCGCGATGAGCGAACCCGCCGGCACGCAGCGCCTCGGTGACCGAAAGGTAGGCGTCGGGCAGGTCCACGTACTTGCCGACGAGGCCGACACGCACGGTTTCGCGTGGCTGGTGGACGCGCTCGAGCAATCCTCCCCAGATGGTCCAGTCCACATCGCGGAACGGCAGACCGAGCTGACGCACGACGTAGGCGTCGAGGCCTTCCTTGTGCAACACCTTCGGAATGTCGTAGATCGACGGCGCGTCGGGCGTGGAGATGCAGCCGTCGACGTCGACATCGCACATGAGCGCGATCTTGTTCTTGAGCCCCGGCGGCACGTCGCGATCGCAACGCAGGATCAACGCATCGGGCTGGATACCGATGCTGCGCAGTGCAGCCACGGAGTGCTGGGTGGGCTTGGTCTTGAGTTCACCGGACGGGGCCAGGAACGGAACCAGCGACACGTGCAGGAAGAAGACGTTGTTGCGGCCGACGTCGTGGCGAACCTGGCGCGCTGCTTCGAGGAACGGCTGCGACTCGATATCGCCGACGGTGCCGCCGATTTCGGTGATCACGACATCAGGCTGGTGGCCCTGCAGATCCGGCCCGTTCATGGCCAGAATTCGACGCTTGATCTCGTCGGTGATATGCGGGATGACCTGAACGGTGTCGCCCAGATACTCGCCGCGACGCTCCTTCGCGATGACCGTCGAATAGACCTGCCCGGTGGTGACGTTGGCGAAGCCTGACAGATCCCGGTCGAGGAAGCGCTCGTAGTGTCCGACGTCGAGATCGGTCTCGGAGCCGTCCTCGGTGACGAAGACCTCACCGTGTTGGAACGGGTTCATCGTGCCGGGATCGACGTTGAGGTACGGATCGAGCTTCTGCATGGTCACGCGCAGTCCGCGTGCGGTCAGTAGCTGGCCGAGGCTCGACGCCGTCAGACCTTTTCCGAGCGAAGACGCGACGCCCCCGCTGACGAAGATGTGCTTGGTGTCGGAACGCGACTGAAGGCGTGACAATGAGGCTCCCGTGACGTATCTGCAGGGCTTGCTCCTACCAGGGGGCTGATAAGAGAGGTAAAGCATGAAAATTGGGCCTGCTACCCACGGGACTTCACGGTAACACCAGTACGTACCTCACCGCCAACGACACGCTCGTTCCGGGCACCGATCAGCTCGCGGGCGCTCCGACGGTGACAGCATTCGCGTTCGCTCCGGTGCCGTACCGACCCGACGCACCGTCCAGCTGCTCCGCCAAAGCGAGAACGGTCGTGATCCGTCCGGCTTCACGGTCGACGTTGTCGACCGTGCTCAGTGAGGACGACAGAGCCGAATCGGCGCGTACGACAGCAATGGATTCGTTGCCCTCGGCGGCGGCGGACCGACCGGCCAACACAGCACCTGCACCGCGCGAATCGAGAGCACCGGCAAAGCGAGCGACGATTGCCCCGCGATTGCCGTCCTCGGCGTTCGAGGAACCGGAACCGGTGACGACGACGGCCAGCTGGGCGGGTGCGACGGCACCGTTGTCGTACGCGATGAACCCGCCGCTGCGGAGTGTTTCCAGAGCGAGCGAAAGCTCCTCCGGGGTGGACTGAGGTTGCGCCGTCTGCGCGTTGAGCAGCAGCACCGAACCCAGCAGATCACCAGCCAGGCTTCCCTGATCCACCGCGCCGGTGCGCAGTTGCACGCCGGCGGGAATGACGTTGGTCAATCTGGTGCGCAGATCGTCGCCGTTCGCCGCGGAGACGAACGCGTCGGTCAGCGACACTCGGCCGGTGACGGTGGCACCCGACGCTCCGATCGAGCGGGTGACTCCGTCGACGTCACCGGGATCTGCGTCGGGTGTGGTGATGACCACGACGGAACGATCGACCAAGGTGTCTCGCAGCACCCTGCCCGATACTGCGGCGTCGAACCCGTCGGCAGAGTTCAGCTGTTCGCCGAGCTGACTGTTGGTCGCCTGCAGATCGTCCACCTGGTTTTCGAGACCGGTCTTGTCGTCTCGAAGGCCCGAGACCAGTCCGCTGGAAAGCAGACCTGAACCGAGCACGATGCCGATGGCCAATGCGACGAACACGGCCGCCAGTGAAATGGCATGTTGGCGAAGCGAAATCACGGAAGCAACCCCTGGAACCACATAGCGAACCGGTTCCACAGGTCGATCGCCCAGTCCAACGATTCGCCACCGATGTTGGATACTGCCAACGCCACGATGACGGCAACGAGGGCCGCAAGAATCAGCAGGGCAATCGCACCACCGGAAACCCGGCTTCGGTACAGAGTGGCCACAGCTTTGGCGTCGACCAGCTTGGCCCCGACCTTCAGACGCGTCATGAACGCGGCCGGGTTGGTGTTGCGACGACCACGATCGAAGAACTCGTCGAGGCTGGCCGGGCTACCGACCGACACGATCAGCGAGGCCCCGTGATGATCGGCCAGCAGCAGAGCGAGGTCTGCAGCAGCACCGCTCGCGGGGAAGGTCATGGCACCGATTCCGAGATCCTGAATACGTTCCAGCCCTTGCGCGTGACCGTCCGAATCGGCCGGAAGTACCACCTCTGCACCACATTTGAGCGTCTGAGCGGTGACGTCCTCGGGGTCGCCGACGATGAGATCGGGCCGGTGCCCCGCCTTCATCGCGGTGTCGGCACCCGCGCCGACGCCGATGATGACGGGCGAGTACTCCTTGATGAACGGCTTGAGGTTCTTCAGATCCTCGGCATGGCCGGGTCCGTCGGCGACGATCACGACGTGACGGCCCTTGAGATCGATGTCGATATCCGGCACGCCGACACCGTCGATCAGCAGCGGGCTTTCGGTGCGGATGAACTCGATCGTGTTGCCCGAGAACGCTTCCAGGTGATCGACCAGTCCGGTCTTGGCCTCGATCATCTTGTCGGATATCTCGGCTTCGCTTTGCTCGTCGCCTTTGGCGAGACGCCGATCGCCGGTGTAGACACCGCCGTCGTTGAGGCGGATCTTGGTGCCGTCCTTGATCTTCTTGAAGATCTCGTTGCCGGCCGAGTCGATCAAGGTGATGCCGTTGGCCACGATGACCTCGGGACCCAAATTGGGGTAACGCCCGGAGATCGACGGCGACGCGTTGACGACCGCGAGCACCCCCGCCTCGACGAGCGCATCTGCGGTCAGACGATCCAGGTCCAGCTCGTCCAGGACGACGATGTCGCCGGGCCCGACTCGTTTGAGCAGCTTGGCCGTGTTGCGATCGACTCGCGCGATCCCAGTGATTCCAGGCAGCGAATCCTGACTACGTGACAGCAGAGCCGGCATCTTCATGTGGACCATGATGACCCGATCGACACGCCCGACGATGGAGGCGCGCCGAAACAACTACCACACTGATCACACCAGCACCAAAAGTTACAGGGCGGCTCGATCGGCGTTTGCAGTGGCCAGCAGCTCCTCGGCGTGCGCGCGACCGGTTTCCGTGTCGTCCAGACCCGCGAGCATTCGGGCGAGCTCGACGACCCGCTCCGACGACGACAGCGTCCGAACGCCGCTGTTCGCCGCGCCCTTCTTCGCATCGGTCTTGTCGACCACCAGATGCGTGTCGGCGAACGCCGCGACCTGAGGCAAGTGAGTGACGACGATGACCTGATGGGTGCGAGCCAAACGGCCGAGACGACGCCCGACCTCGACAGCAGCGCGACCACCCACACCGGCGTCGACCTCGTCGAACACCATCGTCGCGCCCTTGTCCGAGCCCGCCAGCACCACCTCGAGCGCCAACATCACCCGCGAGAGCTCACCGCCCGACGCACTCTTGCTGATCGGCAGAGCCTGGGCACCGTCGTGTGCGGACAGGCGAAACTCGACCTCGTCGACGCCGTTGCTGCCGGCATGCAGTTCGGCACCGTCGACGACAATCGGGGCAGTGTCCGACGGCCCGGCGGGCAAAGCTCGAACATCGATCTGCAGCTTGGCTTTTCCCATCGCCAACCCGGCCAGCTCGACACTGACCGCCTTCGAGAGTTTCACTGCCGCTTTGGCGCGGGCCGCACTGAGCTTCGATGCCGCCGCCGCGACGTCGACCGCAGCCGCGTCGACCTTCGCACTCAATTCGGCCAAGGCGTCGGCCGAGGTGTCGATGTGCGAGAGGCGCTCGCGGGCATCCTCCGCCCAGGCGATGACACCGTCGACGTCGGCGGCGTACTTGCGCGTCAACGACTTCAGCTCGGCCTGGCGGTTCAGGATCGCGTCGAGCGCATTCGGATCGGACGGCAGATCCGTCAGGTACGAGGTCAGATCGGCACCGATGTCGCCCACGATGGCCATCGCGTCGTTCAGACGCGGCAGCAGTTCCGTCAGAGCAGCGTCGTCGGCATGCTCCAAGCGAGAACGAGCCTCGCCCAGCAGGTACAGCGCGGATGTCGTGTCCGACGCCTCCTCGGTGCTCCCGACAAGTGCCGCCGAGGCACCCTCTGCGGTCTCACGCAACGAATCGAGATCACCCAGCCGACGCACGTCCTCGGCCACGGAACGATCCTCCCCCGGCTCCGGTGCGAGAGAGTCGATCTCCTGCACACCGAACTGCAGACGGTCGGCTTCTTGAGCCAGCTCGCGGCTGCGTTCGGTTCGGTCGATCAACTCGTTGCGAGCTTCGAGCCACGTCTTGCGAGCTGTGCGGTACTTCGAGACCAGGGACGCCACCGCGTCGCCGGCAAATCTGTCCAGGGCAGCGAGTTGCTGATCGGGCCGCAGCAGACGCAGCTGGTCGTTCTGACCGTGCACCGTCAGCAGCGAGTCGGTGAAGTTCGACAGCACCGATGCGGGCACACTGCGCCCGCCGAGGTGTGCACGAGAGCGGCCATCGGCGTTGACGGTACGCACAGCGATGATCGAATTATCCTCGTCGCGTTGACCTCCCGAGGACTCGAGTACCTTGTCGACGTCGTCGATCACCTGCTCCGACGCGGTATCGGTACTGAAGCGCCCCTCGATCACAGCGCGCTGCGCGCCCAGCCGAACCCGGCCTGCGTCGGCGCGGGCACCCGACAACAGGTGCAGGCTCGTGACCACCATGGTCTTGCCGGCGCCGGTTTCACCGGTGAGGACGGTCAGCCCCTCGTGAAACTGTGCGCTGGCACCGGAAATGACTCCGAGGCTGTCGATCCGAATCTCTTCGAGCATCCCTACCTCGCTCTCCCCCGCCACCCGGTTACGGGCAGTTCGAATTTCTTGACCATGCGGTCGGCGAACGGTGCCGAATCGAGTCGGACCCATTTTATCGGTGACGCGCCCCGCACCACCTCGACGCGAGCACCGGCCGGAAGGCTCAGCGTGCGCCTGCCGTCGCAGAATACGAATCCCGCGTGGCCGCCCGCATCGATCTCGACCGCGACGATCGACTCGGGACTGGTGACGAGCGGTCGCGCGAACAAAGCATGTGCATTGCTCGGAATGACCAGTATCGCTTCGAGTTCCGGCCAGACCACAGGTCCACCGGCAGAAAAGGCGTATGCCGTCGAGCCCGTCGGTGTGGAGACCAGGACTCCGTCGCAGCCGAATGCAGAAACCGGTCGACCGTCGACCTCGAGCACCACCTCGAGCACTCCGAGCCGGGACCCGTTCTCGATACTCGCCTCGTTCAGTGCCCATCCGCGATCGACCACCTGATCTCCGACGCGAACAGCGATGTCCAAGGTCATGCGCTGCTCGATGCGGTAATTTCCGGCGATCACGCGGGCCAGAGCATCTTCGAGATGGTCGGCCTCCGCCTCGGCGAGAAAGCCGACGTGGCCGAGGTTGATGCCGAGAACCGGAATGGAGGCTGCTTGCGCGAGTTCGGCTGCGCGGAGAAAGGTTCCGTCACCGCCCAGAACCAGGACCATCTCGCAGCCGACAGCCGCGTCGGGGCCGAATTCCACGACGTTGAGCTTCATGTCCGCCACGAACACGTGGTCGTGCTCCTCCGTATCGGAGGCTTCGATCTTCGATGGCTCGACCTCGTCCACCAGCACGCGCAGACAGATGCCTGCTTCGTCGAACACTTTGCCCACTCGGCGTGCAGTCTCGGCGATGTCCGGTCGGCCCGGATGGGCGACGAGAAGAATCTCTCGAGACGACTCCAGTTCCGGTGCTGCGTGGGACGGAGTCACTGTGGTCCTTCCTCGATCGCAAGCCGGACGAGTTCCGGAATGTCGGTACGCGGCAGACCCTCGCCTGCACCTGCCCTCAGCCACAAAAAGTACTCGACGTTGCCCGACGGTCCCGGCAGCGGGCTTGCCGCCACCGCGCGGACAGTCAGACCCAGGCCGACGGCCGCGTTCGCCACGTCCTCTACGGCCTCGGCTCGCAGCGCGGGATCTCGCACGACGCCACCGGCACCCACGCGATCCTTGCCGACCTCGAATTGCGGTTTGACCATCAGCACCATGTCGGTGCCCGGCTTCGAGCACTCGACGAAGGCCGGAAGGACGAGTTTCAACGAGATGAACGACAGGTCGGCGACGATCACGTCGACGCGTCCACCGATCATCTCGGCATCGATCGACCTGACGTTCGTGCGGTCGATGACGTGGACACGATCATCGGACTGCAGCCGCCACACCAGCTGGCCGTACCCGACGTCGACGGCAACCACCTCGCGTACTCCTCGACTGAGGAGAACATCGGTGAACCCACCGGTGGACGCGCCGGCATCGAGGCATCGAGCATGCTCGACGGTCAAGCCCAGGGGTTCGAATGCGTCGAGGGCCCCGAGCAGTTTGTGGGCACCGCGTGAGGCCCAACTGACTTCGTTGTCTTCTTCGGCCACCAACAGTGGCGTACCCGGCTCCACCGCGGTGGCAGGCTTGGAGGCCACAGTCCCTGCGATCTTCACCCGACCGGACTCGATCAGCTCCGAAGCGTGTTCGCGAGATCTCGCCAATCCGCGGCGAACCAGTTCCGCATCGACGCGTGCGCGACGAGCCACGTCAGGTCTTGTCGACGGTAGTCAGGGCGCGCACGAGCACCTCGTGAGCGCGGTCCAGCAGACTCGCATCGCGCGACAGGGCATCCGAATCCACAGCCGAGGGTTCTTCGTGGTCCGACGAGCCGATGGTGAGCTGATTCAGGAGCGAGGAGACCTCGGCTCGAACGGTGTCGGGATCGGCCGACGACTCATCGCCGGCGTTGGTCGGCCGGTGCTGTCCTGGTAACGGAATCGACGTGCTCATCGCCCCTCACGCTATCGGATCGATACGACGAACGCCCGATCGCCGCCGCTCCCCGTGCCCTGGGTCAACACCCGAGCAGCGACTGCAGATCGCCGAGGCGATTCCCCTCGAAGCGCACTTCCGTGAACTCGGAGCCCGACCACGCAACGTGCAGCACAGCGAGAGCACCCTCGAACGCATCCGGTGCTGTGTCGCCGTCGAATCGCACCGACAGAACACCGCCGTCGATGCCGACCGTCCAACCGTCCTTGCTGTCGACGCGAGACGCGGACTCGTCCTGGTTGAGCACCCCGAGGTCGGGGCCGATATGGGTGGGTCGCAGATGCTGGGGAGCACGAAGCAGCTCGGCGGCGGTACTCACACCGGTCAACACCAGGAGCGACGGCAGCTCGATTTCATTGGCTCCCGCGATGTCTGTATCAAGCCGGTCTCCGACGACCAACGCCGAACGCGCTCCGCTGCGCTCGATGGCGTCGTGCATGATCGGCGCCGCCGGTTTACCAGCCACGATCGGCTCGACGTCGGTGGCATTGCGAACCGCCGCGACCATCGAGCCGTTTCCCAGAACGAGTCCTCGCTCGGTCGGCAAGGTGGCGTCGATGTTCGTTGCTACCCAGAGAGCACCCGCACGAATAGCGAGGACTGCCTCGGCGAGCATCTTCCAGCCAGTGTCGACCGAGTGACCCTGCACTACTGCGACCGGGTCGTCATCGGCAGATCTGACCGGTTCGAGGCCGACCTTGGATATCTCGTTCGCCAACGCGTCGGTACCGACCACGAGCACGCGCGAACCGGCGTCCAACTTGCCCGCGAGAACACGCGCAGCTGCCTCGGAACTGGTGACGACGAACTCCGAAGAAGTGTCGAACCCGAGACTACGAAGGTGCTCGGCTACGTCCTGTGGCGCACGGCTGGCATTGTTCGTCACGAAGTACTGCTTCTCGGAACCACCCGAAAGCGCCTCTATCGCACCGGGAATGGGGTCCTTCCCGGCGTAGACGGTGCCGTCGAGATCGAGCAGCAGGACGTCGTGGGCGTCGCGCAGCAACGTCACCGACTGCCTCCGGACAGCTCCTCGACTCGTTCTTCCGCGTCTGTCTCACCATCGACATCAGCCGCAGCAGCGTTGAGGAACCACTTCACACCCTCGTCGACGCGACCGGCGGCAACCAACGCATCGGCATAGACGTAGAACAGGCGAGCCGCAGCGGTTCCCGAGCGAGATGCGTCGAGGTCCGGGGTCTGCAGGGTGACTACAGCCTGGTCGTACTGGTTGAGATCCATACGAGCACCAGCCACGACAATTCGGAGCTCCGACGCTTCCTCGCCGGTCAACTCACGAGCCTCGTCGCTGCGACCGAGTTCGATAGCGCGCTCGGGACGTCCGAGTCCACGTTCGCAATCGGCCATCACAGCGATGAGACCTGGCCCGCCGGCCATCCGCCGGGCAGCGCGGAGCTCGGACAGGGCTTCGGCCCACTCACCGGCGTGGTAAGCCGCGATGCCCGCGGTCTCGCGAACGACGGCGATACGACCTGCTCGCTGACGAGCAGCACGCGCGTGCAGCAGCGCCAACTGAGGGTCGTCGTCGAGCAGCCTGCTGGTCATCACGAGGTGACGGGCCACAGCAGTGGCATTGTTCTTGTCCAAGCTCAGCAGATCCCGGCGCACTGCAGGCTCGAGCTGGCCGGCTTCGACCTCGTCGGGCAAATCCGGCTCGTCGGGGCGCGGCGGTCGACGGTCGGACGATGCGCTGTTGCCGCTGCGATCGCCGGAGAACCCACCTTCACCGCCACGTCTGCGGGGAGGACCGTCCAAACGACGCGGCTCGGCGCGACGGTCCTGAGCGCGGGGGTTGCGGTCTCGGGACTCGCTCGGGCGGTTGCCACCGTCCCCTCGAGAGGGGCGACGATCGTTGTTGTCTTCCGACACGGGCGTCCTTTCGGATTTTGGATACAAAACGCAAAAAGGGGACCCACCAAGTGGGTCCCCTTCTTACAACGGGTGTTCGGCGGTGTCCTACTCTCCCACACCCTGTCGAGTGCAGTACCATCGGCGC